>CAWKNM010000001.1:0-405728 GCA_963851165.1 uncultured Acidobacteriaceae bacterium
TGGACGGGCCGTATCTCGAAATGCGGCGATAAGATGCTGCGAAGTTACCTCTACGAGGCAGCCAATGTGCTGCTCACCCGGTGCGGCGAAGTGGTCAACACTTAAAGCCTGGGGCGTCAGGCTCGCGAAGCGAAGCGGATTGCGCAAAGCAAAGGTTGCCGTCGCTCGCAAGCTTGCCGTCGTTCTGCACCGAATGTGGATCGAAGGCACCGAATTCAAATGGTCGTCAAAGGAGGCTGCTAATCAGCCTGCATAAAGGCCGAACCCCCGCCGACCAGCGGGAGCGAACGTCCCTGCCGGGACGCTGGCGTTGGTGAGATCGCCCCTGGCTTTGCGATGCTCGAAAGAGCAAAGCGCGCTTCACACATTGATCCGCCAGCGTCATCTTACGCCATCATGCGGAGGGCACGCCCTACCGCGAAGAGAACCATGGACCCGGCAAGGATTTTCACCGAGAGCTTGACCCCACGCCCGGAATTAGAGAACAGCCTAGGCCCACCGCGTCGGTTAGTGCGACGCAGCGATATGTCTGCAATTAGGGGCCAAGCGGAAATCACGCGGACACCGTGAATGTGTAGCGTTTGACCCATTGCAACACTTCGCAGGCGCTAGCAGTATTATCGTTGTCACTTTGCAGGTTGGCGATGAAGGCGACAGCGCGCGGCGGCGTAAAGGAGCGAGCGATGCAGTCGCTACGGCGTCTGGCTCTGGTCGCGGGCACGATTGGCGTTGTCTGGGCCTCGCCCGTTGCCGCGGAAGACTGGGCGACGCCGATCACGGCTGTCCAGAAGAGTCTGGCTGACGCAGGCGTCAATCTCGGCTTCGGCGTCACCGAGTTCGGTCAGGGCCTAGCAGCGGGGGACGGAACCCACGGCATTCCGTTCGGCGGCAAGGTAGACGTTTTACTCGGGCTGGACGGAGGTCGGCTGGGTCTGTGGAATGGCTTCGGCGTGTCGGCGCATCTCGAGCAGGAGTTCGGTCAAAACGCCAACATGCAGGGGGACGGCTCAATCGTCCCGGTCAACACCGCGTTGGCGCTCCCGCTCCTCGGCGGCACGACTACGGACCTGTCCCTGAACGTCTCCCAGAAGTTCGGCGACAACGTCTCGATCTCACTGGGCAAGTTCAACATGCTTGACAAGTTGGCGGCCACACCCCTGATCGGCGGAGGCGGAGAGACCACATTCTGGAACCTCGGTCTCGCCGCGCCGATCAGCGGCGTCACGCCTGCCTACCTTTTGGGCGGCATCTTGTCGGTCAAGACGACGCCAGCGACCTTCAATTGATGGTGTACGATCCGCGCAGCGCGCAAGACCCACACGTCGTAGACCATCCATTTGCTCAAGGCACGACCACCAACCTATCGGCGACCATTCCGGTACCGCTCGGCGGGCTGTCCGGCTTCCATACCTTTCGCGTCGCATATAGCTCTGCGACAGGTTTAGATCTCGACACCGTTGGAGAACTGCTTCTGCCTTCTGGATCAGGTGCGGTGGACACAAAGCAAGGCTACTACTACGGCTCTTACGCGTTTCAGCAGTTTCTCTGGCAGGATCCCGACAACCCGAGCCGTGGCTGGGGGCTATTCGGGCAATTCGAGGCATCAGACGGCAACCCGAATCCGGTCAGCGCCATGGTGTTCGTCGGCCTCGGCGGCTCGACGCCGGGGCGCCTTGACGACCGTTGGGGCGTGGCATGGTTCGACTATATGTTCAGCTCCCACCTGAAGACCGGCTTGGCGGCAATCGGACAAGGTCTTCGAGACGAAAGAGGTCTTGAAGCCTATTACGACATGGCCATCGCGGACCACATCCGTTTCGGTCCCGACGCTCAGGTGATTTGGCCCGGAACGCCCGGCAAAACTACTGCCGTCTTCCTGGGCGCACGGCACGAACTCGTATTCTGACAGAAATCGACCCACTGTTTGCTGCAGTGAGTCCCGTTCCTGGCCCCTACTCGGAAGTCGCGAACGACCCAGTCCATGTCCGCTTCGAAGCCGCCCAAGCCGCCGCCACTACCCAGGCCGCCAACGCCGTCACCACCGCCGCCGCTGCCCCTAGCGGTGTCTCCCAGCTTGCTCCCCTCGATCCAGTGCTAACGCCCTCGGCCTTAAGATCCCAGTTTTGATGCTTGCCCAAGCTGACGAGGTGATCGAATGATGAAATTTATTTGCTGCGCTGCGTGAGTCTGTTGTTGGCCCATTACGACAGGCCGCCTTTTTCGGGCCGGCCGTCGCTACACTGTGACCAGGAGCGGGCGAGTTCCTAGTTTCGTCGCGCCAAGCTGAACCCAACCATCACTACAATCAGAAGTGTCGAAGAGGACGAACGCGACGGTACCATTCATCTCCTAGGCTACGCGCGGTCTTCCTATATCGGAATCATCGGGTCACCACCCTCCTTTGCGCGGGACAATAGGTCCACGGCGCGTTGGAGAACGGTCACTGCGTCGTTTCGCTCCTTGGCGGACATTGCCTTCATATCAATATCGAGCTTCAGCCTCGCGCTCTCCTCGTGGATGATGTCACCACTTTCGGCGAGATTGTCATAAAGATCGATGACCTGATATGTGGCCACAGCGTGGGAGATACCCTTTACGTTGATTTCGCCGCGGGCCTCGCAGCTGACATCGTCCTTTACGTGAGCGTAAGTCTCATAGGAGACTAGGATCTCGCCAGGCGGAGCCATTTGTTCGAAGTCTGCGCGCGAGATTTACGCCACTACCGATAATGGTGTAGTCCATCCGGTCTTCACTTCCGAAGTTTCCAACAGTGCAGAACCCGGTGTTGATGCCGGTTCGAAAACGAGGAGGCTTCTCTATGCCCGAGGCTCGCCAGACGCTATCCAGCTCGCTCATTCTTTTGCGCATAGCGATCGCCATTCGCACACACGCAACTGCGTCGGCCTTAACACCCTGGGTATCTGGATCGCCGAAGAAAATGAGAATGGCATCGCCCACGTACTTGTCAATTGTTCCGCCAAATCGGAGAGCGATCTTCGACATTTCGGTTAGATAGTGATTGAGGAGCTGTGTCAGGTCCTCCGATTTCAAGCCGTTCAGTCGTCTCCGTGAACCCTTCGAGGTCTGAGAAAAAGATCGTTAGTTTCTTTCGCCGACTGGCGACCGCCACGGTGCTCCGACCAGTGAAGATCGATTCATACACTTGGGGGGATAGATATTTGGAGAGCTGACTTGAAAGGTGCTCCAGAGCGCTGGTCTTGTTGGAAAGCTCCTCGTCACGCTGCTTCAGTTCCCCAGCCATCTTGTTGACGTTGGCCGCCAGCGTGCCCAATTCGTCGCGATTGATAACGTCGACCCGATGGGTGAAGTTGCCAGCGGCAAATTGGTTGAGTCCCAATTCGATCTGTTTGACCGGGCCGATCAGCGACCAGGAGATCGTGTATCCGAGGGCAAGAGCGAGCACGATGCTGCCGAGCGCGAAGGCACCGACAATCCATCGCGACCTTTCGTATTCTTGGTTGCTCGTTTCTATACCCGCTACCATGTCCGCCTCCGCCTTGTTCACAAGCTGGTTGGTAAGGCGTTCGAGACGGTCTGCTAGAGGCGAAACCTGTACCGTTTGTATCTCCCGCGCTTCCGATGCATGCCCGGCGTGAATCAATTCGACGGCACGCGTGATCAGTTCAACGAATTGATCGTAGTTCTCGCGCAAATGAGCGAGCACCTCCACTTCATCCCTCGCCACGAATTGCAGGCGATCAACGTCGTAACCGAACTGATCGAGCTGGCGAACTGCGCTCGATAGCGTCTTATCATCAGAAGAGAGCAACGCAGCTGTTACCCCATAGAGTTGGCTCGTAATGTCGTGCTGCACCTGATGATATGCTTCAATCTTATGCTGCAGCTTTATGAGTTCCTCGGTGCGCGCATTGACCCCGGTGAGAACCTCAAGTCCGACGATGCCTATTAAGACAAGCAGCATCGCAATCGTAAGAAATGCCGCAAGCAGTTTGATTTCGACGCGAGTGGGCACTCGTGCAACAAAGCCTACCAAGCCTGTCATCATTCCCATCATGGCTCTTGCAGCAGGCCCAAGAGATCACGGCGGAACTCATCCGGGTCGAAGCGTGCTCCGAGATACTGGACGCGCAAAATTCCGCGTCGATCAACAATGGACGTGAGGAACGTGTGATCCACATTCCCATCCGTAGATTTCGACGCAAATACGCCGTAGCGGCGCGTCACGTCCCGAATAGCATCCGACGGCCCGGTGAGAAAAGACCAGCCCGCAAGATTGGCACCGAGCGCCTGCGCGTACTCCTTGAGCACTTTAGGCGTGTCCCGCTCGGGATCGACGGTAATGGAAACGAATGCGATCTTAGCACCGAAGTCCGCCCCGAGCTGATCCTGAATGAAGGACATCATAGGCGTCAGCACGGGACAGGTATCGACACAGAAGGTGTAGATGAAGGTTACTGCGACGACTTTGCCATGCAGATCTGCCAGTGCAACCTGCGCATTGTCCTGCGATGTCAATGTGAATTCGGGCGCTGGCGCAATCTCGGGCAATGGTCGCTCCTGCCCGACTTGGCGAGTTGCGTCGCCCGGCCACAACGTGACGGCGGTCAGGACTAGCAGCGCTTGAACAAGCGCCGACCGCATGGTCAGCCCTTCAGTTCGCGTTTGAGCTGATTAAAGAAACGCCAGTCTGTGCCATCCGCGATAATTTTGTTGGGGCTGGACTTGATCACGCCCGCTTCGCGCAGCCGCAGCGAGTAGAATCGGACTGTGTCCTCTGGTTCGAACTCGCGCCACTTTCCGTACGGAAGTTCCTTAAGCATCTGCAACGCATAGTCGTACTGAGCAGTGAAATCGCCGTTGACCATTTGTTGGGCGACGCGCATTGGCGCGTTGATACAAAGATCGGTCGCTTTGATGATGGCGCGCAGTGCACGCTTGGTCGCAACAGGATATCTGCGGACGTAATCCCGGTGGGCCGCCAGCATACAGCAAAGGTACTGAGACCAGGGACGGTCAACGGCGCTGTTAAGAATGACTTTGCCGATGTTGTGAGCTCGAAGATGCTGCGGATCTGGCGGAAAGCCGAGAAATGCGTCGATCTTGCCGTCGGCATAAAGCTCCATCGGCTTGATCGAGGAGGTCACAACCCAATGGATGTCCTTGGCCGGATCGAGCCCTACATAGGCGACTATCGCACTCAGAAATAAGTGGGGGCTGGATCCCAAGCTCGGCACGCCGACGTTTTTGTCCTTGAGATCGGTGACGCGACGAATGCCGCTGCTAGCAAACAACTCGAAACACCCGAGGTGCTCGCCGGCAAGGATCGTGATCGGTTCGCCAGCGTCGATTGCGACAACGTGGGCTAGTGCGTAATTCGCGGTGAAGTCGAACTCCCCACGAGCAAGAGAGAGCGAGGCACCGACGCCCAATTCTGTCGCTACATAACGGATGTCAGTAAACCCTTCTGCGCGCAGCAGCTCTTCGGCCACGTACTGAGGTGCGATGCAAATGCCATTGATTTTTGCCAACCGGACGGCGGTGGTTTCGGGCGGTGCCTCTTGGGCAAACGATTTCGCCGCGCCAATAAGGTTAAGAGCACCACTGGACGAGAGCGTGGCCAGAAAGTGGCGTCGATTCTGAACAGCGGGCATGGCAATCCAATATGTTGAGTTTTCGGGGAGACTCTGGCCCATCCTTCTAAGTGTGTCTGGTATCGCCTATTAGTTTGGGGCCGCTTACGAAGCATCGCGGACTCTACCTTAGATGCCTGCGGCTGCATATGGCTCGTTTGCCGCAGATCGGATTGCACCTAGAGGGTGTCGGGCCGAGAATCGCGAACCCAACGGTAGGCGCCATCGATTAAGTTTCGCAACAACGCTCTGTTTGCCAGCATTTTTTGACGTTTCTTCTGAACAGGACAAGTAGGGTGGTCCGGTATCGTAAAGCCGGGGAGATCGGGAATGGACGTGAATGGCACCACGCAGTTCGACGACGCTAGCGGAGTTGTCGATCGCGTGCGACGAGCGCGACGCCGCACGCCAGCTTCTCGCTCCGGTCTACGGCTGGTCACGGAAGGGTTTGACACTCGCGATCTGCGATCTGAAGGAAGCGAAGGCGTTGCTCGATGAGCTGAACGCCTGACCCGCAATCTCGACACTGCCCCGATTGTTGCAGCGCATGAGTTTGGAAGTGGCCCCACCGCGTCGTTTAGTGCCACGCAGCGATATGTCTGCAATTTGGGGCTAAGTGGAAATCACGCGGACACCGTGAATGTGTAGCGTTTGACCCATCTGCGAGTGCGCCAGGAAAGCTGGCAAAGGATAGGAGGTCGCCGAGGAGCACCAAAAACTGTCGCCGCCCTCGTCGCCTCACCCTCCTCACAGGCCAGGCGCGGACGCAGTGGCCATGCGCGTGTGATGGCGAGCGCCGCCTCGCGCAGCAGGAGCTGCGGGATGCGGTTGATCACCACGCACCGCTCACCGTCGAAGCCATCCTCACCGAGGGCACCATCGACAGGGCCGCTCGCGTAGACCTTGACGTGCGTGGTGTCGAGCCAGCTCGACGATTGGGTCATGTTCGACAAAATGGCCGGCCGCCCTTCACGTGGCTGATGACGGGCGTCGGGCGGTGCGACTACGTCGGCCGTCTCCGTGATCGCCTCTAGCATCATGACATCGCTCACGCTTTCCTCATCCTGAGTTGTAGGTACATCTGTGAGCGCCATCTCACTCCCTCTCAGATCCTAGCGAGCACATCACGGACGGACGCCGCAAACCACTTGCTGCCCCTAGCCGTCGGGGATGCCTCGGTCATCGAGCGCGCCTTGCGATCACCGCTCGCCTGCAGCTCGGTGAGCAGCGGCGCAAGGTCCGCCGCGCGCGCAGCGGCGGCGGCCTCTGCATTGGCGTTCGCGCCTTTCTGGCGTGCCTTCGCGCTGAGCTTGGCGCCAGCACGAAAACCACCCAGCTTCTTGCCACGGCGTTTGGCGGCGTCGAGCGCAGCCTTGGTGCGATCAGAGATAAAGCCGGCCTCGAGCTCAGCCACGAGAGCCATCTGCCTCAGCATAAAGCGGCCGGCCGTGCCCTCGATCTGAGGCAGATCCGCAAAGCGAACGTCCGCGCCGGCGTCGAGCAGCATAGAGAGAAATCCCACCGAGCGGGTGAGCCGGTCGACCTTCGCCACGACAATCGGGACCTGGCGCACGCGAGCAGCGGCGAGAGCCTTCGCCAGCGCAGGACGCTCGCTGTTGCGGTCAGCCGGGTCGAGTTCGCCCTTAGTTCTGTCGATCACTACCGCGTCGGGCTCGGCTCGACCCGGAACACTTCAAGCAGCACCGTGTGGTTCTTGCCCTGCGGCTCCAGCACCAGCGGCTGTCCTGCGGGCACCACCCAAGAGTCGCCGGTGTGGCGCAGCACCCGCTGGTCGCCTTCGACGCTGATGACGTCGTTGGTCACAAGCGTCGCGACGTAGAAACCGGAGGGCGGAACTTGCACGCGTTTGCTACCGCTCACCTTGATGTCGCCGAGAGCCAATCGGTACGTCTGCGCTTGACCGCCCGGCGCCGGAAGTTCAGCCGTCGTCGCGAACCGCACTGCGGAAGCGACGCCGCGTGTAGTTCCGGCGGCTCCGGGCGCGGGTCGCCTGCTGCGCAAAGGCGGCGGACGACGCAAGGACGATCGATGCTAATCCCAGACATACTTTCATCGTCGCGGCCTCCCCGGTTTCAGGGCGACAACATGTAGACGTGTCCGCCCTGCGTCGCGACAAACAGGCGGCCGTTTGCGATAGCAGGCTCGTTGCGCAGTCCCGCAGCGTCAGCGCCGTCCGTCAGCGCCACATCCGCAAGCACCGCCGGCGCATAGACGAGTGAGAAACCGAGCGCCGCGCAGTTCGCGACTGCAGTGAGCACCTGCGAGCATCGAACGCCAGCGGGCGGCGCGACGGCTGGATCGGCAATTGCGACAACATGCCCTTGGTCAGTGGTGATATAGAAGATCCCGTGGGCGCCGAGCGAGTATCCGCCGCCTCCGTTATGCGGCACGTCGGCGATCCAGCGAACGCGGTGGCTCGGCGACGCGGCGCAGAGGTTGAGACCATGCATGCGGCCATAACCATTGAAGACGCCGCCCGCCGCCACGAGCGCCTCGCCGCCAGTCACGATCGCCAGCGTGTTCCGCCAAATGGCGGCTGAACTTGTTGATTCTAGGTACTGCCACAACGGCTAAAAAGGCCCCATCGCCCGATCCATTGTACGTTTATTGTACGAAAATCCGTTTCGCTCTGCATTCGAACCGACATCACATGGCGGCCACAGTATCACGAACGCCGTTTCAGGTGAGTTCTCTTCCCGTTTCCCGGCGCGACGAGAGATCCTCCAGTCGCGATTCGCTCGCTATATCCCGCCTGATATGCGCATTCACGATCACGCCGCACTCCTCGTTGCATCGATGGCAGTATCGAGCTCCACAAGGTAAGGTACCCCTGTTGGGATTGTCTCGAATATCGTTGTTGCTTTGCCTGTGTTCTGCCGTGATTCCTTGTGTCTCGTTCTTCATCTCTCTCCCGCTTCTTGAAGCAAGGTTGCCTTGACAATAAGCCTGACAGACTGGCCACTGGCCGCATGTGACTAATGTCACAGAGAGAAACTCAGAGCATGGGAAGTTGTAACAACCACCAAAGGAAGGAGTTAAACACTGTTGCGAGAGCCGCGCCCTCCCAAATCAACACGATCGACAAACGCATAGAGACCCAGAGAGATCAAAAACATAACTCCGGAGAATACGGCCGCTGGCAGCGCAGTATGACGATTTCCGCTCAGGAAGGACTCTAGAGTAGCGCTCAACAACCAGATTTGCACGATCAGCAGAATGGCAATCAAAGACATCGCCCCCGAGATCGCCGTAAGGCCGCGATTCGGAGGAGGTAGTTCGTTCGAAGTCCGCATGAGAGTTAACCTTTTACCTCGATCGCAACCAATTGCTCGCCACGGGCTTCGAGAACAATGCGCGGCAGAGGGCGCGACGGGGGACCTTGCAGGACGGAACCGTCTTTGATCGAGAAGAAGCCGTTATGGCATGGGCACTCCAGCCTGTTCTCCGCTTGCGAATAGTACACAGCGCATGACAAGTGAGTGCATTTCTGGCTGTAGCTTACATATTCGTCCTCGCCCGTCCGGATCATAATGCAGTGGTCTTCCTTTGTCGGGTAGCTGAACAGTTTTACTCCGCCCACCGGAATTTCGCCAAGTTGGGCTACAGGTTGTTGCGGGTAGAGGGGAGCCTTGTAAAAGATCGAACGAACAAGGATCCAGATATTCCCCACAAACATGCCAAGGCTGGTCAGCACGAGGAATTTGGTGAGTTGCCGACGCGTGACGTAGCGCTCGTCCGCGGTGCGAACCGAGAACTCTTCTTTCCAAAGCGGTTCGTTACTCCCTCGTCGCAACCAATTCATGTTGCCCCTCCCACATGTAGTCCACAACATCCAAAGCGATGGCCTCACGTTCGGCTGGAGCCATCATGAAAACCTTGGTCGTGATCTTCTGGTTGCCGAAATAGAAAATATTCGTCGGTTTCTCGCGACGATTCGCAATCTCTTCGGGCCTGACGTAAGCCAGTGCCTGGCTCGGACAAACCGTCGCGCACATAGGCTTCTTACCGACAGAAGTGCGGTCGTAGCACATGTCGCACTTCATCATCTGCTGCTCGGGAATCATCATTTTCGGGATGCCGAAAGGGCAGGCTATCACGCAGTTGTTGCAGGCGATGCAGCGGGGCTTGAGGGCCGAAAAGACAATTCCATCTTCGCCCTTCTTAATCGCATCCGCTGGACAGACCTGCGCACAGGTGGGCTCGTCACAATGCCAGCATACGTACGCGGCAGAACTGATGCTCTCTTTCCGCTCGATAAAGTCGAAGTTGATCATCGACTTTCCCCGGTGAGTGTCACATTCCTCGCACGCTTGCAGACAGGAGCGGCAACCAATGCACCGCGAAGGATCTACATAAAATTCGTACCCGAACACTAAGCACCTCCCTGCGATGCGCCGTTCTTATGTGCGTCACGATCATCCGGAGACTGATCTGGGCCCTTTGCTCCAGCAATCCTGCACGCCGAAACCTTGAACTCCGGGATCTTACTCCGAGGGTCGAGAGTTCGATGAGTGAGCCGATTTGCACTACGGATGCCAGCCCAGTGATACGGAATGAATATCGTGTCGGGACGGATGGTCTTGACTACCATGACGCGAATGGTGAGATCATCGCGTCGTGTCGTTACCGTTATCCAGTCTCCGTCTTTGATCCTATATTGTTCCGCCAGTCGCGGATGAATCTCCGCTAGAGGTTCCGGATTCTGGTCCACCAGTGCCCCGATACGCCGGGTTTGAGTTCCTGACAGGTACTGGCTGACCACGCGGCCCGTCGTTAGGAACAAGGGATATTCGTCATTGATCGGATCGCCGCTAGGTCGCCACTCCGTCACGTTGAAATGCGCTTTGCCGTCATGGGTATAAAACTTCTTGTCGACGAAGAGACGCGGTGTTCCGGGATGGTCGAGCGAAGGGCATGGCCAAAAAATACCCATCTCTCGATCCACTCTTTCGTAGGTGATGCCATAGTAGTCGGCTACACCACCCCGCGAAGCAATGCGCAGCTCTTCCAAAATGTCAGCAGGGTTTTTGAATGGAAAATACTGGCCGCGGCCCAGCCGGTGCGCCAACTCGATAATGATGTCGGAGTCACATCTCGCATCGCCCGGCGGATCGACGCTCTTCTTCCAGTGAATGACACGCCCTTCGGTATTGCAAGCAAGCCCGTCTTCTTCCTCTTGCAAACTACCGGCCAGAATCACGTCCGCATGATGCGCGGTTTCTGAGAGAAAGAAATCGATCACCCCGAAGAATTCCAACTTCGACAACGCCTCGCGCGTGAAGTTTGCGTCCGGAAGTGAAACCAGCGGGTTGAAACACGTGGACAGCAGTCCCTTAATCTCGCCGCGATGAATCGCGTTCATGATTTCCTGTGCGCTGTAGCCTGGCTGGGGAAGTTCGTCAGGCCGTATGCCCCAGACACCTGCGACATACTCGCGAGCGGCGGGATCTGTGAGCGAACGCTGACCGGGAAGTTGGTCACACTTCTGCCCATGCTCACGCCCGCCTTGGCCGTTTCCCTGGCCGGTAATCATCGTGGGACCGGCGCCGTCGCGTCCGATGTTGCCGGTGGCGAGTGCAATATTAATTACCGCCAGGCAATTTTCCACACCTTTAGACTGGTGCTCCAGTCCCCGAGCGTGCATCATGATGACCCGCTTTGATTTGCCAATCCAGCGCGCGACTTTCTCGATGAACTCGGGCGGCACACCTGTCATCTCAGCTACGCGGCGGAGATCCCACGCCTTGGCAGACTCGGCGACGGCTTCAAAACCCGTAGTATATTGCTCGATGAAATCCCGATCCTCCAGACCGTCTCGCAAAATGACATGGAGCATTCCCATGAGGAGCGCAAGATCAGTTCCCGGACGCAGTGGAAGATAGAGATCGGCGTTGCGCGTAATGGGGGTCATGCGGGGATCGGCCACGATAAGCTTTCCGCCCTTGTCGCGACAGCGCCAGATGTAGTCGGTCGTGATCGGGGCGCAGTCGCCGATGTTCGCACCGATCACAAACAGTACCTCCGCTTTAGGGATCTCACTCCACGGAATTGTGCTTCTGTCGACCCCGAACGCTAGTTTGTAGGCCGTTCCCGCAGAAACCATGCACAGTCGCCCGTTGTAGTCGATGTGACGAGTGCCCAACGCCACGCGGGCAAATTTACCCAGTAGATAGGATTTCTCAGTCGAGAGCGATGCGCCGCCATAAATGGCAATTGCGTCTTTGCCATACTTTTCCTGGATGTCACGCATCCGACCGGCAGCGAAGCTCAAAGCCTCGTCCCAAGATGTAGGGCGAAACCCCTGTTCGCTGCGCATCAGTGGCGAGAGGAGACGATCCGGATGGTTGTCCTGGAGATAACGCTTGACCCCTTTTGGGCAAAGCATGCCACGGTTAAATGGGAACTCCTCCCACGGCTCGAACCCGATCACACGATTGTCGCGAACCTTCAATTGGATTCCGCATTGTTGTCCGCAAAAGCAGCAATGTGTTTTCACTAGCTTCTCGGGAGGGTGGACCGATTGGTCGTTCCAACCGCCCGGTGGTTTGTAATTGAGATGTGGCCCAAACTTTTCTTTGAGGATCTCTTCGGAGACAGGAGCCTTAGCCATTCGCTTCCTCTTTCAACCTCAATTGCGCTAGAGAAATCGACTTGCGCTTGCAGGCTGGACACAGTTCCTGCCAATTCCCCACTGGCCCCGACATTGTGTAGTTGAATCCGACTTGCGGTAGCACACGTTCGAGATCGTCAACATGCATACGAGACGCGTAGCGCTCGCCGCAACGAGTGCAGATTGCACCTTCACCCTCTTCGCCTGCGCGTTGGTACAATTTCACGCCCAACTGAGCGGGGCGCTGAAAAATATGGAAAAATTTCCCGAAGGGGAGATAGAGCAAAGCCGTAATCACCGTGATAGCGTGCAAAATGGCGATGAAATCGTAGAAGCTTCCTGCCAGCCACTCTTGGGACACCGTCAGCGCCAGTCCTGTGATCGAGATGGCAAACAGCAAAATTAGGGGCCAAAAGTCCATGCTGAAAGTCTGCACGGAGCGTGCGCCTTCATCCCGCATACGCCGCCACAGGGAAAGCGCAATTCCGCCCAGAACTAGAAAGGCTGCAATATCGAGCCCGTGAAAAAGAAGGAGCGCAGTAAATGTATGCAGCCGAAAACTGCCAGCCGCAAAGCCGAACAGGTGGGGAACGTACGTCATCTGGTCGTTCGGGGCACTGGTGAAGTTAATCCATCCAAATACCAGCGGGAACGTGATCAGCATGGCCAGCACGCACCCCCAAAAAATCATCTGATGCATGGCCCAGCGGAGTCTGGAGCGCTTCGCGATGAATGTCTGGGCAAGCAGGTGGGTGCCTACCGTCGGTACTAAATTGCCGAAGCTTCGAACTATTCCTCGTTCCTTAAACAGTTGCCATCCGCGCTGCCAATACACGTAGGTGGGAGGCTTTCGTATCCAGACGGAGTAGTGGTAAATCACACCCCACGTCGCGAAAATGATCGCGAACGTATAGATCACCAAGGCAGGATCGAAGTACTGAAGATTGCGTGAGCCCAGTACAATGGCGGCGATCAGAACACCAGTCAATAATGTGGCCCAGGCCCCCGCCCGGACTTTGTCTGCCGTGCGCGTCAGAGCGGGAGGAAGCTTTGCTGACAGGGCTTCCTCTCTCGGCAAAAACACCCGGCCATTCAGCCACCACAGAACACAGGCTACTGCGGAGAGCATAAGGAAGCCCGGCCAAACCACACCGAGCCGGTCGCGAAACATACCTAAGAGCAAAGGCGGGAAAAATCCCCCCATCCCACCCATCGCGCCTACGAGTCCGGTGACGGTAGCTCGCTGCGTCGGAAAATATCGAGGTACAAGTTGAAATACGGCTCCGTTGCCGATGCCGAGCAAAGCGGCGCATCCGAGCGCGCCAACCGTAAACGGCAGCATCGATTGCACGCCGAGCAACAATCCAAAGGCAGCCAGGGCCGGCAAAATCCAGGAAAGGACTCGCGAGCCGCCAATCCGATCCGACAACCATCCACCCAGCGGCCGACAGAGGGTGGCCAGCACAACGAAGCCCGCAGTTCGGAAACCGGCGTCCGCCGGCTTGAGGCCAAATTGATCGCGCAGCAGCGTTGGCAGATAAATGGAGAACGCGACGAATCCTCCGAAGGTCAGAAAATAGAGAGCCGCCAGCGCCCACGCCAAAGGTTCGCGCGAGAGCACGCCGAGCATCTCTGAAAATCCCTTGGGCCGGGCCGGTTGAGGCGCGTTTCGAGCAAAGATGACGAACACGCCGGCCCAAATAAGCAGGATGACGGACATTCCCCAGTACACCGCGCGAAATCCGTATGCTGCAGCGATCACGGGACCGAGGAATACCGCCGCCGATTGGCCAATATTTCCCAGACCGTACACCCCGAGCGCGCTGCCCTGGCTCTCCATGGAAAACCAGCGGGAGACGTAACCAATGCCAACGGCAAATGAGGAGCCTGCCATTCCCAGAAGGAAGCCGATGATGAGCAAGTTCCTGTAGCTGTTGGCAGCCGGAACTAATACCAGCGGCAGCGCTACAAAGAACATTAAAGCCGTGAAAACAGAGCGGCCTCCGAAGCGATCCGCAAGCATTCCTATTGGAAAGCGGGCCAGTGCGCCCAGCAAAACAGGAACTGCAACAAGGAAAGCGGTTTGTGTCGCGGAGAGGTGAAACTGTTGGCGAAACTGCGGCGCGAAGGCGCTGATGAGACCCCATGCCGCGAAGCAAACTGCGAAGGATACGGTACCAAGGAGCAGATGCCGCTTCTGTGAACCTTGAGAACGCGCCATCATCTTACTCCTGGCCTATTTCTTAAGAAGTCTACTCTTAATATCGCGTGCCGCGAGTCATTGTCGTTCAACAGGTTGGCCCAAGCCCTTCACCTTGTGAGCGTCAATTCTAAGTCTGCGTCGATGGAGGACGGCGCACGAACGTTGCGAGCAGATTGGCCGCAAACAACGTTACAGCGGTCATCTCAGTGATGGCGGAAACTGGAAGCCACGACCAAGCGGAACGGACTAGATCCTGATATGCAATAGAAACCGATACCCAAGATGAATGTCCCGATCCAACCGAAATCTGGGCGTGGCCGTGTGCCTGAATGCACGCGGGGGACACGTAATCTGTAACGCGATGACTACTGATTGACAACAAATTCCAAACTCCCAGAAATGTTCCCGACAGCAGCATGAATATCAGTCGGGTGCTGATATAGAGCATCAGCAGACGCGACAGCGTCGTTTCACGCGACGAAGTTATGTCGAAGATCTGTAGCGGCGTGAGCGGTCGGCCGACTTCTTTTTCAACGGCGACGGTAGCCGAACATGGTTTTCGCTCCGGTCACTACGCCTTTTCCATCGCAATCGCGCGCGGAAACAGAATGTTGTTCTCCAAGTGAATGTGCTGGTGAAGATCGGTCTCAAAATCCGCCAGTGCTTTATATAAGGTCTGGTAACTGATGCACGCCTTAGGCGGAACAGTATAACCACTACTGGCCTCACGCATGGCACGCAATGCATTGCCCGCGGAATCGTGCTCATGTTCCATCATTGAGACGGGGTTTTGCACGCTGCCAAACGGCGACGGCAGGACCGGTTCCTTTTGAATGAAAGCTTCCTCCATCCTTACTATGTATGGAAAGAGCACCATCTCTTCTTTCATCATGTGCGTAGTCAGCTCTTGGACGAGGCCACGAAAACTGGCCCGAACCTGTTGCAGTTCGGGATGGTTCTGACCGTGAACCGAACAGACCTTGTCGAAGAGGGGAGCGAGGCGAGCCATTTCCTCTCGTGTGTACTTGTGGTGGGTGGTCTTGATGTGTGAGATGAGGTCGGCCATCGGCTCCGTCTGCCACGCATGATCGGGTTGCACGGCACGCGCCGAGTGGTCAGCCATCTCCAACGAATCGATCACCGCGTCCATCGACAGGTTGGCCGCGCGGCAGGCTTCTTCGAGCGACTTATTGCCACCGCAGCAATAGTCGATACCTAGCTTTTCAAAGACTCTCGTAGCAGCGGGGTTTTCTAGGGCCAATTCACGAACGGTTTTCTCGACGGTCATGCTCATTGCATTCTCCTCGCGACCCGGCTCCATGCCTGAGGCTGCGCTTGATGTTCTGAGACTAGCGGAGCGGGAGGGCCCTGCCGATGACTTTTGTCACGGAGGCAGGAATGGCCATAACAAAGGAACAAGGCCCGATTATCGCGGGAATCAGGGAGGCGGACAGGCATCCGACAGATGCTTTTAACCCGGAACTCACTCGGGGGAGTCCATTTCAGCTTCCAAGGCTTTCAAATTGGAGATCGTCACCGTGCGGCCGTCGATCTTAAGCATTCCTTCTGCTTGCAGGCGGGAAAGGTTGCGAGAAACGAGCTCACGGACGGTGCCAATCTGCGAGGCCAGTTCCTGATTGCTAATGGGCAATGTGATTTCGATGCCTGTGCCAGAACGTTTGCCTTCCTTTTGCGAGAGACGGAACAGAAACGATGCAAGGCGGTGACGTACCGTAGTGAATGAAAGCTCTTCGATGATACCGACCAGTCGGCGCAAGCGAGCACCGACCACTCGCAAGACCTTCAGTGCCACATGGGGATGGGCTAAACACAGTGCCTGAAAGTCCTGTTTGCTGACAAAAAGCAGGGTCGCATCGTCGATCGCTGTTGCCGATGCCGGATAGCTTCCTCCATCGAAGACCGGAAGCTCGGCAATAGAACCACCAGGACCGTCTATGCTGAGCACTTGTTCGCGACCGTTGGCCGAACTCTTGAAGATACGCACATGGCCGGACTCAACGACATAGAGTCCAGAACAAGGCTCGCCCTCGCCAAATACGCTTTCGCCAGTCGCGTAGTGACGTGGTAGTGCGCGCTGCGCAAGGAAACTCAATTCGATCTCCGTCAACCCGGAAAAGATCGGGACCTTCGCGAGCGTTTGACCGGGAGTGAACGTGGATTCCGACACGGGGCAATTGTACTGGAGGTCGGAGACAGGGAAGATGCGTGTTCCGGTTGCCTGGCGCCGAAGGCTAAATTCAGGCGTCGTTCTTATGAGGAGCCGAGTCCTAATCGTTGGGAGCTGTTGCGAATGTCTAACGATAGAACGCGGCCGTCCTTCTCTCGGCGCATGTCACGCAGCGCGATCATTCCCCGGCAGAACGCTATTGTACGAAATTAAAAGTATCATGTAAGACATTGAAAATAAACGAGATAGTGGTGGAGGCGGCGGGAGTCGAACCCGCGTCCGAAAATGTTACTGGTCAAGAGACTACATGCTTATTCCAGTTCATGCCCCAGGCATTACCCTGGGACGTTCGCGGCCCACGCTCAGAACGGACAAGAAACGCTAGCCGCTAGCCTGAGGTCTTAGCCTCCCCGCCCAGACGTAGCGGAGAAGAGCAGCCCTCTGTGTGACGCTCGCTCACAGCCCAAGGGCGAAGCTGTGGAGAGCGGCTGCCTAAACTAGTTAGGCTGCGTATGCCATTTGTTGATTGGCAATTATCATTTTGCCCACGATTACGGGTGTGTGCACCCCGGCATGCCTCTTGGCCGCAAGCATCTCCGTCGAAGCCGTGACGCCCCCACTGGTGGGATTGGCCATACTCAAAGATCTACTTCCAGACTAGGCGGTAAGCCTAGCGAAGTCAATGAATTGGATGCTCTCGCGCACTCCAAAGGTTCGGCCCATTTTCCTGCGTCGCCGGGAGTCTACGCCAAATCCGCCGCCTTATGCCCGATCATCACCGCGTCCTGCATCTGCCGGAATAAATCGCCAACCGCTGCCGGAGAATGCGACAGCAGAATCGTGTTGCTCTTGTCGTTGGCGCCGATTTCTTTCATGGTGTCGAGGTATTGCGTGACCAGCACCAGCATCATCACGTCCTTTGGCGTAGAACCTTCCACCGCCTTCGAAAAAGCTTCCACCGAGTCCTTGAGCCCTTCGATGATCGCCTTGCGCTGGTTGGCAATACCCTGGCCTTGCAGCGCCTTGCTTTGCGCTTCCGCTTCGGCCTGTTTCACCTTCAGGATCTTCTCGGCCTCGCCGCGCGCGCTAGCCGCCACCTGCTCGCGTTGCGCCGCGTTGATGTCGTTCATCGCGGCCTTCACTTTTTCATCGGGCTCAATATCAGTGACCAGCGCCTGGTCGATGGCATACCCGTAGGTCCGCATCACATCGTCGAGACCCTCCTTAATCGCGATCGCGATGTCAGATTGCTGCAGAAACGCGTCGTCCAGATTCATCTTCGGAACATGCCCGAGAATCACGTTAAACACGTAAGACGAAATCTGCTGCTTCGGATTCGCCAGCTTGTAGAAGGCCTCATAAACTTTCTCAGGAATCACGTGATACTGCACCGAGACCGGCATCTTCACAAACACGTTGTCCTTCGTCTTGGTTTCAACGTCGAGCGCGAGTTGCTGCACGCGCAAATCGATGCGAGCGGCAATCTGATCGAGCCACGGCAATTTGAAATTGATGCCCGCGTTGGCCACGCGGTTAAACTTCCCCATGCGCTGGATCACGACCGCCTCGGCGGTCCTTACCTGGAAGAAGCCTTTCAAAATCGTCCCGATCACGAATAACACGATGACCACGTAGAGAAACAACGTGGCGCCTGACGAAGAATCCATCGCTAGTCCTCCTCAATCACTATCCGATGTTTGACCTACTGCAACCAGCAGCGAATCGGTACAATCGGAATCGGACGCATCATAGCCGTTCCTCCGGATTCCAACAACGTTTCCCACGAAGTCACGAGAGCAGGCGAAGATTATTTGCGCAGCTTCTCCTCCAGCCGCGCCTTTACTTCCGGCCACTCCGAATCCAGAATGCTGAAGTAAACCGAATCGCGCACCCGCCCCGTCCACGTGACTACATGCCTGCGCAGCGTGCCTTCCTCTTTCGCTCCCAGCCGCAGAATCGCGTTGCGCGATCTCTCATTCAGTGCGTCGGTCTTGAGTTCGACTCGAAAGCATCCCCACTCCTCAAACGCATGCCGCAGCATCAAATACTTGGCCTCGGTGTTCACCGCCGTGCGTTGCCAAGCCGGAGCAATCCAGGTGGACCCGATCTCAACTCGCCGGTTGTTGCGATCAATGTTCATGAAGCGGGTGCTGCCAATCACGCGTCCAGAGGCGTTTTCCACGGTTGTGAACACAACCGACTCGCCTCGTTCCTGCTCGTGCAAAGCCTTGGCCACCAGCAACTGAAAGTCTTCCCGCGTCTGCATGCGGTAGGGAATCCAGCGGAAGATGTCGTCGAGAGCGTTGTTGGCTACGTCCCAGAAGAGGTCAGCATGTTCGTGGCGAATCGGTTCGAGGCGAACCACCGACCCGCTAAGCTTGACCGGCGTGACGATATTCAGCGGTGAAGTAACGACGCTCATAGTGAATGGTGTTAGAGCTTCCTTAGCAGATTAGCTTGTCGGCGGCCCCGGCACACGATTATCTTGCATCATCGCAAGGTTTTGGGGCATCTGAACTACGGCGTCCAGGGCCTGTTAGGATCAGGTTCCGAAGAAGGGTGATTGAGGGCGAGGAGCAACGAAGTTTCGAAATATCGCCCAAGACCTCTTCGATTCCAGACAGAAAGAATCACATAACCTTGCCCACACAAGCCCGTCTAACCCATCGATGTCGAGGGAGCCGCCAGTGAAGGCGCACTGTCTGCCGTTTTCCCAGATTCCGCATACCACGCACCTCTTCACCGACTTTCTTGCGTACTCGCCTCAGGTCCAGCCGTTCTACCCGCACTCCCCTCATTTTTCTGAATGGTTGAAAGAAGAAGCCTCGGCGCTTCGTTATGACTCCTCCCGCCGCGACCGCGTGAGCGCTATTCTGGAGCGCCAGAATCGCTCATGGGGCGCTTCGCCGCAGACCCTCTCGAATCTCGACCGCCTCCGCAAAGGCGCGGCCGCCGTGGTCACAGGCCAGCAGGTCGGCCTGTTCGGCGGCCCCATGTTCGCCATTTACAAAGCATTAACGGCCGTCAAGCTCGCCGAAGAAGCCACCAAAGCCGGCGTCGAGGCCGTCCCCGTTTTCTGGCTGGCCACTTCCGACCACGATCTCGCGGAAGTGAATCACGTCGCGTTTCCCGGCCCGGACGGCGCGCTGCAAACCGTCACCACAACCAGCCACGATGTGGCTGCGGCCCCGGTGAGCGCCGTGCGCCTCGGCGACGAAATTCTCCCGGCGGTAGAACAAGCGGCAGCTCTACTGGGAGAATCCGACGCCACGCGCCTTCTGCGCGAGTCCTATCGTCCCGGCGAGACCATGGGCACCGCCTACGCACGTTTCTATGCGCGCCTGTTCGCCGAGTGGGGAGTGATTCTGCTCGATGCTTCCGACCCCGATCTGCACCGCGTGGCCGAACCCATCTATCGCTCCGCGATCGAGAATGCAGCCGCGCTCAACACCGCGCTGCTGGATCGAGGCGAGGCTCTTGAGGCCGCAGGCTACCACCAGCAGGTGAAGGTCGTGCCCTCCACGGTGCTTCTGTTCACCATGAAAGATGGTGCTCGCACCCCCATCCACAAGCTGACGAAAGGCGAAACCGAGTTCGTCATCGGCCACGAGAATGGCGCCGAGAAGATTTCCCAGGACGCTTTGTTGGCACGCATCGCGGCCACTTCCGAGCAATTCAGTCCCAACGTGCTGCTGCGTCCGGTAGTGCAGGATTATCTGTTGCCCACGCTGGCCTATGCCGGCGGCGCCGCGGAGGCGGCTTATTTCTCCCAGGCCGGAGCCGTCTACGAAGTTCTCCTCGGCCGCGTAACCCCAATCGTGCCGCGGTTCTCAGCCACTATCGTCGAACCCAAGATGCAAAGATTGCTGGAGCGTCACGGAATCACCGTGCGCGATGTTCTCAACGGACCCGAGTTTCTGCGCCAGGAACTCGCAGCTCGTGGCCTTCCCGGCGATTTGCAGGCAGCCTTCGACGCCGCCAACAAATCGCTGGAGACCAACCTCACCACGATCCGCGAAAAGCTCGAGAAACTCGATCGCACTCTGGTGGAAGCCGCGCAAACCGCCAGCTCAAAAATGCGCTACCAACTGGACCGCCTCTACACCCAAGCCGCCCGCGCCGAATTGCAAAAGGGAGAGGTCGTCGGCCGTCACGCCGAAACCCTCACCCAGGCTCTTTTTCCGGGCAAGGGCCTGCAGGAGCGCGCAATCGGCGGTGCGTATTTCCTCGCGCGCTACGGACTAGATTTTCTCCACCAACTTCACGACACCATCCAGCTCGATTGCCACGACCATCAAATTCTGGAGCTGTGAAACGGGCCGAGCCCAACCTTGACTGGCCAGTCGCGTCGTAGTCCTCTGACCCTACTTGCTTTCGCTGGTCGCCAGATAAGTTCCCAGTCCTATCATGATCGCCCCGGTGACCGTTCTTTGCCGCCGCCGAAAACTCGTGGAGGAACGAATCCGATGGCCGAGCGGTCCCGCCAGCGCAATCACGATCAAGTCGGCCGAAGTGTTCAGAAAAACTGATAACGTGCCCAGAAAAACGAACTGCAGAAACACGTGCCCGCCGGTCCGGTTCACAAATTGTGGAATGAACGAAAGGAAAAACAAAGCCGTCTTGGGATTCAGCACTTCCGTGGCAACGCCCTGCCAGAGCGGGTTTCGTCCCGGGCGGCCGGGTTCGGATGGAAGCTCTGGAGCAAGCGAATCGGCGGCAAGGGAATCCTGAACGGGTTTTTCCTTGCGTGCGTCGAGAATCATCCGCACTCCAAGAAAGCACAAATACGCCGCCCCGACATACTTCACCGTGGCGAAAGCGACCGCGGATTTGGCCAGTATGACCGAAACACCCAAAGCCGCTGCGAACACGTGCACCATGCCGCCAATAAAAGTGCCGAACGCGGAGAGCACCCCTTCGCGCTTTCCGCCGGCCAGGCTGCGCGCCAGCACATAAAGCATTCCGGGGCCTGGCGCCACGGCAAGCAAAATTGCCGCCGTCAAGAAGAGAAAGAACGTTGTCGAATCGATCATCGTCAAATTCTACCCGGAGCTTTGCGCGTTCAGCCAGCTTTCCAATTCCACAAGCGACTCCACGCGCTCAACTCCGCGATCGCGGTAAGCTCCCGCTACATCGAACAAAATCGCCCGCATCCCTGCGTTAAGCGCGCCCACATAGTCCACCGAATACACATCGCCCACGTAGAGGCTCTCCGCCGCCCGCGCCCGCATAGCTAGAAGCGCCGCCTGAAATATCGCAGGATGCGGTTTTTCCTGCCCCACGATCCCCGAGTCCGTAATGCTCTTGAAACAGCCTGCAATGCCGCATCTGCGGAGCACCTCTTCGATCTTGCCGTCTGCGTTCGAAATCACCGCAGTCGCGTAATCGCCCCCAATGCGCTCGAGCGCCTCCCGCGTGCCCGGCAGAATTTGGTCCCAATTGGCCGATTTCTGCGTGTTCTCCACCAGCGCGTCGCGCAGTCCATCATCCAGCAGCTTCAATTCCTCAAGCAGGTAAGTGTGAAACGTCCACCAGAAACTGTGGTCCACGCGACCGCCGACCATGCCCTCGTCAAACTCTTTCTTGGTTCTGCGCTCCAGAGCTTGCCACTGCTCGAGCGTCGGATGACGATCCGCCGGCAGCGCCGCCAGGACGCGCGCCCGGTTCGGAAACAACAACGTATTGCCCACATCAAAAAATACAAACCGAAGTTCGGCCATCAAACATAGTATCCAAGATGAAGGCTGGCCCCGTCCTGCTTTTGAAAAAACTACCACGACTGAGGCTGCCCCGCTCTCCGCGGTTTTCGGAGGGCGGGGGGCCCGGCCGCCGACACCGTGTGATCTTGTCCTTGAGCCCTGGTCAGGGCCCGAAATTCACCGCTGTCCGGCAACTTCGGCCAGATTCCCGGACAGCGTTCCCAGCGAACCTGGCATGGTAGACCTTCTTGGTGACCCGAATACGTTCCTGAACTTCCGACCCGTGACCAACCGAACAAAAACAGGTAATATCCAACTTTCGGCACGTGAGCGCGAGGCAGGCGCTTTCCTGGAGAATCGCTCGCGTGTCAGACGCTGCCAGATAACGACCATGTTTTCGAGCCTAGCAAGCACAACTCGCGCCGCACTCGCAGCCTACCCGGCAATGCGCCTGCAGGCCTCGGTCCTCTTCGGCTTGCTGCTGGCCGTACGCTCTCACGGCTCCCGCGAAGACGTCTACAACATTCTCTGGGCCGTCGTATTCGGTTTCGCGACGTTGAATATCCTGGGCCTCGCGTCTCGCCGCCTGGAACCCAACCGCCGCGGCATGAGCTTCGGCGAGCTGATGGCCGTGCTCGTAGTGGTCCTCTCCGTCTTCCTGCTGGGATGGGAAATGTTGAACCTCTTCCACATCTTCCCCATCAAACTCCAGCGCTAGATTCCCGGCCGGACAAATTTCCGGTTTTCAAACCCGACCCTTGAGAACACCCACGCCCGGGTGCCCCATTTCTCGCGTCCTTTGCGAGAAGTAAGGATTTGCGCATCCGCCGGAACAATTCCCACCGCGCCCGCGTCACACTCACTCCCCCCCTTTGCGGTATGATTCGTCCTAGCGATGCCCAACCGTCCCGCAAACTTCGAAATCACCTGCCCGTGTTGCAACGGCCTGCTGAAAGTGGATGCGACCACCGGCACCGTGATCTCCCACACCGCCGCCAAGCAGCCAAAAACTTTCAACGACATGGAAGAAGCCGCCCGCGCTATGAAAGAGCAGGACAGCCGCCGCGAATCCATCTTCCGCCAATCCGTAGAAGCGCAAAAAAACTCCTCAGCTCTTTTAGAAAAGAAATTTCAGGAAGCCGTCAAGAAAGCTAAAGAAACGCCCGACACCGGCCGGCCTATCCGCGATTTCGATCTGGATTAAGAAGCGCTGCATTAACAGGCTATCCTCCGCATGACGAATCGTCCTCTTCTTCTCGGCCACCGTGGCGCCCGCGCCGTCCAGTCAATCCCGGAAAACACGCTGGCATCGTTCGATCGCGCTCTGGCCGACGGCTGCGACGGCTTCGAATTCGATGTCCGCCTCACGGCTGATCTGGAGGCCGTCGTCTGCCACGAAGCAAAAATCGGCCGCGATAAGATCGAGCGGGCCACGGCCAAAGAAGTTTCCCAGCTGCCCCGCCTGCGCGATGTTCTCCAGCGTTACCGCGACTCCTTCCTGGATATCGAGCTGAAAGTGAAAGGTCTCGAAAGAACCGTGGTCGACCTGTTCCTCCGGCTCAAGCCCCGCAAGGGATGCGTCGTCTCGTCGTTCCTGCCCGGAGTCCTGAAATCCCTCCACGCCGAGGACGCCACCATCCCGCTCGGCCTGATCTGCGAAACCAAAACTCAACTCCGCCTGTGGAACGAACTCCCCATCAACTACGTGATCCCTCACCTTGATCTTCTCGATGCCGAGCTCGTCCGCAAAGTCAAAGGCGCCGGCAAAAAGGTCATCGTGTGGACCGTGAACGATCCCGCCGCAATGCAGCAATCCGCCGAGTGGGGAGTCGACGGCATTATCTCCGACGACCCAAAACTCCTCGTGCAAGCCTTTGCCCCGAAGCCCTGACGATTTCCATCCGGACGTTCTCCGCCTGAAAGTCCCGCCACTAATTCCCGAGTTAATCCCGAGTTGCGCAAACCAATCCAATTCGCGCCGCCTCCCGTACTCCATCCAGTGCGGCCTCCTAGCCGCCTGTGGAGGAAAAATGAAACTCTCAATCTATCGGCCATTCATGCTCTTGGCCCTCGTGGCCTCGTTGGCCTTAACCGCATCCGCACAAACCAAACCGAACACCACCCTCGGCTTCGGGGACGGACAGGTTCTTCAGTTTATCTATACGCAGAATTTCGACTGTGTCGACCAACCTAACAGCGACTTGAATTTCAATGGAATTATCGCCGCCAACGATCCCGGTGAAATGCAGATCCCGATCTGCCAGGTGGGCACGCAGCCCACCATCAACCCTCCCGGGCAGCGGGGAAATCCTGCCTACACCACCGAGCCCATCTACGTGCTGGTCCCAATGTTCTCGGCGGACAATGATCAGAACCCGAACGACGCCATCTCCTGCACCAATGTCGTTCCCGGTACCATCTGCGGCCCTGCGCTGGGCAGCACTTTGATCTCGCTATTCGGCGCGCTACCCGAAGCGTTCAAGGCGACTCCCTCCGTCTACACTCAGTGCCCGGAGCCCGGGTCGGCCCCCGGCACCTGCACCATGCACGCGTCGCGTCTTGATCTCGGGCCCGTCCTGGTTGGTCTGGGATTGGTGCCGGGCCCGGTCTCAAACATTTTCGTGCCCACCCCGAATCACAGTCACGTACTGATCAATGCCGATATCAATCTTCCGCCAATCTGGTGGCAGGTTGTGCCCGTCCTGGTGCTGCACGCCAGCGACTGGCCAGACAAGCAGGGAAGCAGCGGCATTACTTCCTCTAAGGCCATAAGGGCGGCAATCAAGGCTGGCGATGCTCTCGAAGCTCCGTCGAACTTCTTCCTGTTTTTCAGTTCGCATACTGATTCAGGTACCGCCATGCAGCATGGCATGCAGTAGTTCGGCCTAATTTCGGGAGATGATTTCGGAAGTTAATTTTCGAGAAGCGAAAACGCAACGCAAGCAGGCCCGGCCCAAGGCCGAGCCTGTTTTTCCCGTAGTAGTGGCGTAGTTCCCTCAATACGGCCTGTCATCCTGAGCGAAGCGAAGGACCTATGCAATTTGCCGGCAGCGCCTCAACGGCGGCAAGTTGCATAGGTCCTTCTCTTCGCTGAGGATGACAAGAAGGTTGTGTGCGAGGGGGTAGGGACAGGCCAAGCGGCGCATCTGCTCGCCAAGCAACTGCACCTTTGAATGACTTGCGTTCTATTGTGCCCCGGCAGCCATGGCATTGCCAGATGACAGCGCCAGTTTCGCTTCTTTGATCCCCGCCTGGATATGCTGTTCCCAGTCAAGATGTGGAACCGGCGAAGCCTCAGCGGCTTGGTAAAGTGCCAGCGCGTCCTGTGGACGATTCAACCGCTTCATGCAGATTCGAGCAGCTCCCAACTGGGCAGTCAGAGCCTGTCGTTCCTTCGGGAACGCCGCCGCGAGCTTCTGATATTCATCCAACGCGCGTTCGAAATCTTGTTTGTCCTCTGTGGCTTTGGCGAGATCGAGCCAGGTTGCCACCGGCAACTTCCCGCCGCCAGAGTTCAGAAAATCGGCATAATCCTGCAGGGCAGCTTCCGCTTCGTGAGCGCGCAGATGCAGCGCGCAGGTTTTCACCGTCGCTTCCAGATAAGCGGGGGTGTTCGCCTGCCGTGAATAAATCTGCCGCAGCAGGTTCCACGCATCCAGCGCATTCGGCTTGGCCGCAACGTGATTACTGAGGATGGTCGCGGCCTGGTCGAGCTGTCCTTGTTCCATCAGCTCGTTGGCCTGGTCGATTTCCGGATCCGCGCTCCAGCTCAGTTGCTCCTCGATCGCCTTATTCGCCTTGTGCTCAAGACCGGAGTGCTGCAGCCCCAGCGCAGCCAGAGCCCCGAACACAAAGCCGCCAACGTGCGCCCAATGCGCCACGCCGCTGGTCGAGCCAAACAGCGACCCGTAAAACACCTCCACGCCCAGCCAGAGGGGTAACAGCCAATAAGCCGCAGCCTTGAACCGATAAAACCGGAACATGAGCAGCCAGCCCATTTCGATCTTCATCTTCGGAAAGCGCACCAGAAACGCGCCCATCAACGCTGCCACCGCGCCCGAAGCTCCCAGCGTCGGCGTCATGCTCCCCGGACTCGACCAGGCGTAAAGCTGCAACGCCGCGACACCCGCGATCAAATAAAAAACCGAGTACAGCCACCGCCCCCAAACGTCTTCCAGCACAAATCCCGCCAGCCACAGGAACCACATGTTCCCGATCAGGTGCAACCACCCACCATGCAGAAAATTCGCCGTCAGGTAGCTGATCGCGGTAGGGTGCGCCGGTATGAACGCGTATTGATCCAGGATCGACGACGCAGACAACTTCACATACTGCTCGTTGAGGGAATCCATCTCGGCCTGCAGGCCGACGTTGTCGTCCTTGATTCGCAGCTTGGCGTCGTAGGCATTAATGACGTCGTGATTCGGATTCTGTACATACTTCCACTCATCCGGATAGCTTTTTTGAAAGCTCTCCACGAAACGCTGCGATTCAGGTTGCATCTTCAACTCGGGATGCAGCGCCGCCAGGATCAGGATGTGCGACTTCACCTGTCCCAGCGCCGGCTTCTCATCATTGATCGCAGAAGTGGTAAACAGAAACACCACGACATTGATCGCGATCAACGCCAGGGTCACCACTGGCCAGCGCCGCGTCGCCATGTTCTCGTGTTTGAGTGGAATCAGCATCGAACCGCGCTTTTTGCAAAAATCAGGAAGCGCTCCGCGCCAGTGTAGTGTCGTTTCCCCCGCATTCCCAGATGACTCAATGCAGAAAAGAATCCTTAGTAACCACTAATGTTGGCAGAAAAAAGGTAGTGGTACAGTTTCCAGAAGAGCAACTGCACCGCCGGCCACTATCCGTACCACCCTTGCACCAACCGTCTTGTCATCCTGAGGCCCGCGCCTTTTGCGGGCCGAAGGACCTATGCAACTTGCCGTCGTAGAGGCGCTGCCGGCAAATTGCACAGATCCTTCGCTTCGCTCAGGATGACAATCCGTATTTAGGGGAACTGCACTACTACCGAGAAAAAGCGGCGAATCCACACGGACCTGGCGAACGGTTCATTATTTGTTGATTCTGGGTTTACCCGCGAGAATCCGCGTAAAGCCGTGGCAAAGAATTTGCCTCAGTCGGCAGCAGCTTCCAGGGCGGAAGGCCGACCACTCACCCGGTGAAGGAACAACGCCCGCTCAGTCTCAAAAGCCTCCAGATTCGCTCCCAGAGTCTGCTCGTCCCAGCCCAGCACCGCGCCAATGCGCAGAGCCGCTTCGCGGCTGCACGACTCCGACCAGCACGAGCCCAGCGCCACCGGAACTCGCCGCAACAGAACATCGGCGAGGCTCACTGCACACTCGCGCCGGTAGGCTTCTACCACCTCGGCCACCACGTGCGAACTGTGCGGGCAGATCGGAGCACGCAACTCCGCACTCACCAACGCCATGCGCGCAATATCCATGGCGCGCTTGCCGTACCATTCCACCATCCCGCGCGCCGACTCCTCGCTGACCGACCCCGCCTGCGCAATCTCTATCACCGCCTGATCGAGCATGGGATCGAGCGCAACCCCCGGCCCCACCGAAACCGAACTTGGTTCGGAAACCGCGATTCCGATTTTCCGCACACACTCGCGTGCCAACGATGCCGCGGTCGTCAGCTTTCCGCCGATCACGGAAATCATCCGCGCCGCTCCTTCCGAAGTGTGATCGTGCAGAAAGTGTCGCCGCGTAACTGCCGATGGCCGATTTCCATCCGAGTAGGGAAGCGGCCGCACTCCCGCAAATGCATACTTCACGTCATGTGCCGAGAGCTTCGCCTTGGGGAATAGCTTGGTCACGCTGCTCAATAAGTACCCAGTCTCCTCAGCCGAAGGCTGGGTCCTCCCCGGATCGCCTGCATCGGCCACCTCGGTTGTGCCAACCATCAATTGCTCGTTCCACGGCACCACAAAAATCGGACGCCCATCCGCGGCCTCGGTATAGAGCGGGTTACTCGGAGCAGCAGGAAAGCGGGGCAAAACAATATGCGACCCGCGCACCCCGCCCAACATAGGCTTCGCCGTGCGAATCGAAGACCGCTGGCAGATGCGGTCGGCCCACGGTCCACAGCAATTCACCACCCAGGCCGCGTCCACGCGCGCATCTTTCCCCGTAATCCGGTCGCGAAAAAGCACTCCACGCGCGCGCCCGTGCGCAACGTTTACCGCTAAAACCTCCGCATGGTTGCGGACCACCGCTCCCGCATCGATCGCCTCGGTAAGCCACTCAGCCACAAGACGTTCCGGGAACTCGCACTGCGCGTCTTCATAGTTGAAAATCGACCAGCGATGCCCCGCGTCGAGCGCCCGCTCGACACGTTTCAGTTCCATTTCACCAACGCTGTTGTTTGATTTCCTGCCCGCAAGTCGTTGATAAAGCCATAATCCGATGCGCACTTTCAGCGCGCTGCGTTTGCTTTGCTCATTCAAGAGCACCAGAAACTGAGTGGGCTGTACAAGATGCGAGCGCTCGCGCAGCAATCGCTCGCGTTCCCGCAGCGACTCCCGCACCAGGCCGATTTCGCCGTGCTCGAGATACCGTAACCCCCCGTGAATGATGCGGGTAGAGCGGCTGGTCACCCCGGAAGCGAAATCGTTTTGTTCCAGCAGCAGCGTAGCCTTGCCCGCGCGCGCACACTCGCGCGCCACGGCCACGCCGTTGATGCCGCCGCCGATCACCACCACGTGGAAGCGCTGCCCTTCCAGTGGCGCTCGAGGCTTAATCGCTAAAGCCATGTAATTTCAACAAGATGCGCCGCGCCCGCGAACCAGGAAACAAGCCCGTTTTCGGCCCCTGCACCCACTCTTCCTTCCCAGTTTGCGCTCGTTCGCATTCAGGAGGAAGGTAACGTAAGTGCGCTGGGTACTTGGCCTAAATCCTATTCCTGACTACATTTTACGGCAAGATGGCGGCGGCCGGACCTCGGAGCTCTGGCTTTCGGTCTGACGAAAGAAAAATCGTCCACCACAAAGGGCACGAAGTATCACGAAGGACGTTGCAGGGCACGGTTCTCTTCGTGTGACTTTGGGTCCTTGGTGGTAAAGGCCCTCAGTTCAAAGCGCCCCAGCCACGTCGGCACGTCCGCCACATTGCTCGCGCCGTGGACGGTCAGTTAGAGTAGTTCCCGAATGTCTACCACCGGAGAACGTTTCGAACGCGCGGTTGCCATCATGGAGCGCCTGCGTGCGCCGGGAGGCTGTCCCTGGGATCGGGAGCAGACTTTCGATTCCATCAAGCCTTACACGCTGGAAGAAACCTACGAGGTGCTGGAGGCGATCGATAATCGCGATTGGGACGAACTCACCGGCGAACTCGGCGACCTGCTGCTGCAGGTGCTTTTCTACTCCGAGATGGCGAAAGAGCAGGGAACGTTTTCGATCGACGACGTGCTTGACCGGCTTTCGGGGAAACTGGTGGACCGCCATCCGCATGTGTTTGGTGAAGTCAAGGCCGACACCTCCGCCGAGGTGAAGCGGAACTGGGAAGCATTGAAAGTAGAGGAGCGCAAGAAACGCCAGAGTAGGGAATCAGCGGGCGTGGCCGCAAGTGAGCCTGGCGCTGATTCGAGTCAGACCAGCAAAGACGAAAGTCTGCGGAAAAACAACACCTCCGTTCTCGCCGGCATATCTTCGAAAATGCCGGCTATGCTCGAAGCCTCCAAGCTGAGTTCCCGCGCCGCGCAAGTCGGATTCGACTGGCCGAATGTGGAGGGGTTGTTCGAGAAGCTTCACGAAGAAGTCGACGAATTGAGAGAGCAGCTGAAAGAATTTCCCGCACCCGGGCCGCGGCCGCAGAGCAGGGGCGTCGCCAGCTCGGGACGTACGATCATTCCTGAAAAATTGCAGACCCGTCTCGAAGAAGAAGTCGGCGATCTTTTCTTCGTCGTGGTGAACATCGCGCGCTATCTTTCGGTTGATCCTGAATCCGCGCTGCGCAAGACAAATCGCAAATTCAAACGCCGATTCCAGTGGATGGAAGAACGGCTGCAGGAAACCGGACGCTCTCCCGATCAAGCCGACATGCCTGAACTCGAACGCTTGTGGCAGCAGGCCAAGGGCGAGGAGGGAAGTGCTGACTAACCCTCCGCAACTGTGTCATCCCGAAGCCCCGCGTTTTTACCAGCGGGGGGAGGGATCTGGCGTGCAGCGCCTGCAATCTGGCCACAGTGCCGTGATGCTCCGAGCGAGATCCCTCGCCTGGCTGAAAGGCGCCAGGCTTCGGGATGACGCCTTCGATGAGGGGAGCCGATGACCGATCCCGTCGTCATCCGACCCTGCCACGGGCTCGAAGAACTGCGCGCTTGCGTCGCCCTGCAGAAAGAAGTGTGGAATTTCACCGACGCGGAACTGATTCCGCTGCGCATGTTCGTTGTCGCAGAAAAAGTTGGCGGACAGGTGATGGGCGCCTTCGCCGGCAGCGAGATGGTCGGCTTCGCGCTTTCGGTTCCCGGCACTCGCGATGGCCATATCTATCTTCACTCCCACATGCTGGCCGTGAGAAAGGACCAGCGCAATAGCGGCCTCGGGCGGCGGCTCAAGCTGCTGCAGCGGGAAGACGCGCTGGCGCGGGGAATCGAGCTGATTGAGTGGACGTTCGATCCCCTGGAGATCAAGAACGCCTACCTGAACATCGAAAAGCTGGGAGCCATCACCCGCCGCTACAACATCAATCAATATGGAATCACCTCTTCGCCGCTGCAAGGAGGATTGCCCAGCGACCGGCTCATCGCCGAGTGGTGGTTGAGGTCGAAGCGCGTGGAGACGCTACTCAGTACCGGCAAGAACCCTCCCGCTAAGATCGAAATGAAAATTGAAGTCCCGTCGCAGATCTATGACTGGAAAGCCGAACCTGAAACCCGGGCCCGGGCTCAGCAGCTCCAGGAGCGCAACTGCGAACAGTTTTTGCGCGCTTTCGGCGAAGGCTTGGCGGTGCTGGGCTATGAACGCGACACGGCCAGCAACGGAAAGTTCCTGCTCGGACATTGGGATGAAAACTGGTCGTACGCGTCGGAACCCTAGAACCCTGATTCGCCACAGAGCCACCCTTCGACTTCGCTCAGGGCAGGCTCCGACGCAGAGAGAACCAAAAACAATTGCGTGGCTTCCCGATAGAACCACTTCCGTATAACTTCGCGTGTTCTCGATCTATGGTTCAAAGATTTTCTCTATGTCTCCGTGACTCTGTGGTGAAATGAACTTACCCATGAAAGTTGAAGCCATCACGCTCCGCGAAATTCAGATGCCGCTGGTCCATTTTTTCGAGACCAGCTTTGGCCGCACCTATAGCCGCCGCATTCTTCTGGTTACGGTCCACTGCGAAGGCGTAAAAGGCTGGGGAGAATGCGTCGCCGGCGAAGATCCCTTTTACAGCAGCGAATGGATCGACAGTGTCTGGCCCACCATGGTGCATTATCTGTCGCCAGCGGTGCTGGGGCGGGAGTGGGAATCAGCGCGCGAATGCGTTTCGTTTTTTGCCAAGGTGCGCGGTCATCGCATGGCCAAGGCTGCGCTGGAAAACGCCCTGTGGGACGCCGAAGCCAAACAGAAGCAAGAGCCGCTGTGGAAACTGCTGGGCGGCACGCGCCGCGAGATTGCCTGCGGCGTCTCGATCGGCATCCAGGATTCCATTGAGCAGTTGCTGGAGAAGATTCAGGTCGAACTGGCCGCCGGATACCGCCGCATCAAGGTGAAGGTAAAACCCGGCTGGGACGTGAACGTGCTCGAAAAGATTCGCTCGCGGTGGGCTGACATCACGCTCAGTTGTGATGCCAATTCCGCTTACACGCTCGACCAGGTCGAACATCTGCGGCTATTCGATCAGTTCAATCTGCTGATGATGGAGCAGCCGTTGTGGGACGACGATATCTACTATCACGCGCGGCTGCAAAAGGAGTTGCGCACATCGATTTGCCTGGACGAATCCATCGTGAACGCGCGAGCCGCGGCGTTTGCGGTTGAAAGCGGCGCCTGCCGCATCATCAACATCAAGGTGGGCCGCGTCGGCGGATTTACCGAGGCGATAAAGATCCACGATATCTGCCACCATCAAAACATTCCTGTCTGGTGCGGGGGCATGCTGGAGTCAGGAATCGGACGCGCTCACAACATCGCGCTTTCCACTCTACAGAATTTCCGATTGCCGGGAGATGTTTCCGCGTCGAAGCGCTACTGGAAAGAGGATGTTATCGATCCTGAAGTGCAGGTCTCGCCGACAGGCACCATCGCCATTCGCGACGATCCGGGCACGGGTTACGCGATCAAAGAGGATTTGATCGAGAAGCTGACCACGAGGAAGGAAACACTGCGCCGACAGTAAATCGTCGACGGCTGGACACGAGCGAGACGCACGGGGGCTAAAGCCCGCATCTTTAATGGCTTCTTTACGGCACGGCTGAAGCCGTGCCCTTCCCAAAACCATTTATGACCTAATGAGCGCTCCCGGCGGGGTTCTGAGCGTGGTTTTGGGCCAGCTTGGTTTGTTCGGCCTTCAGCAGGTCAACCCCTTGCGCAAATGTCATGTCCGCGGGCACGCGGCGAAAATCGCTGAGCACCTCATCGCTCACCATGTTGAAACTCTTGAACAGCAGTATCTTTCCGGTGAAGCTTAAGGTCATGCGTGTGATTTCCCAGGTGCCATCGCCAACATCGGTCTGCGCAATCAGAAAATGTCCGCCTTTGTCGAGCCTTCCGAAGAATCCCCAGCCGAAGTTTACATCTTTGAACACGGTGCCTTCGATTCTGGCGATGCGGTGGCGCTCCGCGTCAATGAGTATCGTTCCCCGCGTGCCGCCCAGCGCCTGTTCGGAGAGGTGGGAAGGCGGGCTGTAATTCGGATTCGGCCGGAACTTCAGGCGCACCAGAGGAGTGCCTGCCTTGCCGAAATCCGCGGTCGCCGTTTCCGTGCCGTCGTATTCATAAACGTAAACGTCGGGCAGGGCTTTGAGGATGCGCACGAAGCGGTCGGTGACTTCTTTCTCCTGCGCCTGCTTGTGGCGAAGCTGCTCGGGTTGGTCGAGCAGGCCTTGCAGATGAGCCTGCTCACCCGCCAGTTCCGCCTCAGTTAAGGGACGGTCATCGTAGGCGATGACCATGCCCGCCATCGCTTCATGCGTCTCCACATATAACTTCGTCTGTGAACCGCGCGGAGTCTGCTTGCGGGAGCGGAACTCATGTTTCACCGACGGATCCTGAAACGCTGCCACCTCGGTTGCAACCGCTTGGCGCACCAGTTCGCCGGGATCGGTCTTTCCCACTTGGGAAGGCTGCGTGGATGACAACTGGCCGGCAGCTGGGATTGCGAGCAGAAGCGCCGCGAAAACGCTAAGTGCGATGGGGTGCCCGAGCCAGACGCGGGCAGAATCCCGACCTTGTGGTTTCCTTTCCAGCAAGGATGGAGCGCTTCGCATAGGTCTAGTTTACCAACGAAGGCCGCCGCAATTCATTGCCGTGAACTTGCGATTAGCCCGAGCGCCTACGATCCCCAACTTCAGTCGCTTGCCGCATGTTCGGAAGGTTGAGTATAGTCGAGGGGACGATGCGGCCATCCGGCAATTGCTTTGTGAGCACTTGCTTGGCTTGATGCGTTCGTCGTTTTCGGTTGAGTTTCTTTATTTCTTGAGTTTCAGGTTTGTTAAGTTTCTCGAGCCAGCTTTGCAAGGAGAGTTTCCATGAGTGCACCGTTGTCGGGCGAATTGGCGCAGATTGGCAAGTCGGTTGTCATCAAAGGGGAACTGTCGGGCAGCGAAGACCTCTACGTCGATGGGCAGGTGGAAGGAACCATCGCTTTGAAAGGCAACAGCTTGACCGTCGGTCCGCATGGACAGGTCAAAGCCAGCGTCGAATGCAAAGGCGTGGTGGTGCAAGGCAAGCTGGAGGGAAATGTACAGGCCAGCGAGCAAGTCGAGTTGAGGAAGTCGGCCGTGGTTACGGGCGACATTTCCGCGCGGCGCATTTCCATTGAGGAAGGCGCGTATCTTAAGGGAAAAGTGGACATTCACGGCGCGCAGGACGGCAAGGCGAAGTAGGGGAAAAAGTGCGAAGGGCAAAATAGATTGGTCGGCGCCGGCGTTATTTTCCGCGCTCTGGCATAGACTGGCAGGCAGAGGCGGGATTCGATTTCCCTGGATTGAATGGCATCAGTAACCCAGAATTTCATGAAACTCTTTCGAGGCTCATCGGGCGGTCCGGAGCCGCCTACATCGGCGCAGACTTCGCAGAGACTAACTCGGCGTTCCAGCGGACTCGGGGAAGTGGCTCGCGCCTGGGACACGGAGACTCCGCTGTGCGTGCTTGATCTGGGCTCGACCTCGCCGGCGAATATCAGTTACTTCACCGAGCGCGGGCACCGCATTTACAGCGAGGATCTTCTGGTCGCTTCGACCGAGCCCACGCTGGTGACGAAGGACGAGCAGGGAAACGTGGTGCTCGACAGCCGGCAGTTTCTGGCCGATAACCTGGTGTATCCCGCAGCGCATTTTGATGTGGTGCTGTGCTGGAACCTTCCGGACTACCTGCATGAAAGCCTGGTGCGGCCCGTGATGGGGCGCTTGTGGTCGGTGCTGAAACCGGGCGGGATGCTGCTGGCATTTTTTCATACGCGCGACGCGGGGCCGGATTCGCCTTGCTACCGCTTCCACATTGTTGGGCGGGATACGCTCGAAATGCAGCGCATCGTGATGCGGAAGGAAACGCGGCGCGGTCCTACCGGAGCGATTCATACCGCGATCACGGACGGCTTCCATCTGCAGAGAGTTTTCAACAACCGGCACATCGAGAATTTGTTCCGCGACTTTGCGTCGATTAAATTTTTTCTGGCGCGGGATAATGTGAGGGAAGTGCTGGTGATACGGTGAACGGAATTTTTGATTGCTGATTATTGATTGAAAACCTTGATGAAACGGTGGCGCTTCGGTTTTAAATCATCAATCAGAAGTCATCAATCAACAATTCCGGCGCCCTGTGGCGGGAATGACTTCCACGCAACGGCTCCCATGCGAAACAGGAAGTGCCGCGAGATGGCCACGCGCGCGGCAGAATGGCCGCCTGACGAAATAATCTGCTGCAACTCCTCTGGAACATAAGCCCTGCGCACCGAAGCGACGCCATCCGCACGCGAGACCGCGCTGCGCATCAGCGGGAACCCGGCGTAAACGAGCGCCAGGTGCAGCGGATGGCGTACTAGATCATTAATCAAAACCGCCCGCCGGCTGACCCTGAAGGCTTCCGCTGCGAATCGCGCCAGTGCGTCCGGTTCCAGATGGTGAGCGAACAAATTGCAGCTGACCAGGTCAAAGGCTGAATCGAGGAAGGGAAGTGCGAGGGCGTCGGCGACAATCGCGCTGCCACGCTTCGGCAGGTGCGACCATGCCCGGTCCAGCAATGTGATGTCGAGTGCTAGGCCCCGTTCCGCCAGGTTCTCGCGCACAATGTTAGAAACCTCACCTGTGCCAGCTGCAACTTCCAGTAACGAGAAATGCCGTAGCCCGGTCACCCGAGCGACCTGCTCGATTAGCTTTTGAGTGGTGGCTACACCGCCAAACCAGCGGTTCATGCGGCCAATATCGCGGAGAGAGGTTTGCACATCCTCCGGCGCACACGCGTCAGAGTCGAGAAGCTCGGGTGTGTCGACGCGCTTCATACAGTTAGCGGCTGGTTTGTCATTGGGCTCGCGCCTTCGGGCGTGCGCCCTCGAGCGAACGACAGAAAGCAGTATTGCCGGGGTCCTCAGACTTCAGCCAGTTCTTCTTCCAGCAACTGCTTGTTATACAGGTCGGTGTAGTAGCCGTTCAAGGCAAGCAGTTCGTCGTGCGTGCCCAGTTCGACAATCGCGCCGCCATGCAGGACCGCGATGCGGTCGGCGTTGCGCACGGTAGAGACGCGATGCGAGATAAAGATCGTGGTTCGTCCCCGCATCACGTCGCGCAGATGATTGAGGATTTTGTCTTCCGTATGGGTGTCGACGCTGGAGAGCGCGTCGTCAAGAATCAGAATCTGCGGATTACGAATCAGCGCCCGGGCAATCGCCGTGCGCTGCTTTTGCCCGCCGGAGAGAGTAATGCCGCGCTCGCCGACCAGCGTCTGATATCCCTCGGGAAAACTCTCAATGTCCGCCGCAATATTTGCAGCTTCCGCAGCATTGTGAATTTCCTGGTGAGTCGCCGTATCGACGCCCAGCGCAATGTTTTCCCGGATGCGGTCACTGAAGAGAAAGGTTTCCTGGGGCACGAACCCGATGCTCTTGCGCAAGGATGCAATCGAATATTCACGAATCGGACGGCCATCGATCAGAACCATTCCCGGGGCAGCGTCGTAGATTCGCGGAATCAGGTTTACCAGCGTAGTTTTTCCCGAGCCCGTAGGCCCCACAATCGCCAGGCTGCTGCCCGCCGGAATTCGCAGGTTCAGATCGCGCAAAACCGCTTTTCCGTCGTAACTGAAGTTGAGTCCGCGAAATTCGATTTCGCCCTCGACTTGCCGCTCCCGCGCGTCGGCACCGTCCTGAATCTCCGGTTGCTCCAGAAGAATCTCGTTGATGCGTATCAGCGACGCCGTTCCTCGCTGAAAAATGTTGATGACCCAGCCCAGAGCAATCACTGGCCACGTGAGTTGCACCATGTAGGTGGTAAAGGCCACGAAATCCCCAACGCCCATCGAGCCATTGAGCATCAGCGTAGTCCTGGTTCCGAGATACGACACCAGCTGCACTCGATCCTGCCCTTGCAGCACTTCGCGTCCGCCCAGCCACAACACCAGCACCACCGCGAAACCGAGCAGGAGTTCCAGCGTAGGCCAGAGCATGCCCATGAGCCGCACCAGCTTCAGGCTGCGCCGGATATATTCATGGTTCTCCTTCTCAAACGCGCGAATCTCCGCTTCCTCCTGCACATAAGCGCGAATCAGCCGTGCGCCGGAAAAGTTTTCCTGGGCGCGCGCGGAAATGTCGGAGAACATCGCCTGAATCCGTTCGAAACGCTCGTGAATTCGCCGGCCAAAAGACTGGATCACGATGCTCACCACCGGCAATGGGAGAAAGGTATAAAAAGTCAGCTTCGGGCTGATCGAAATCATGAAGGCCAGCGCCCCGGCCGTGTAGACCATGGTGTTGGCCGAATACATGATGGCCGGGCCCAGCAGCATGCGCACCGCATTCAGGTCGTTGGTGGCGCGGGCCATGATGTCGCCGGTACGATTGCGCTGGTAGTAGGAAAACGAAAGGCTTTCCAGATGCTTGAAAAGATCGTTGCGCAGGTCAAACTCAATTTCGCGCGAAATGCCAATTACGATCCAGCGCGTCAAGAACTGAAAAATTCCCTTGAAAGCCGCAATGGCCAGTAACAATCCCGCATAAAAGAGCAGCTTGTGACGGGTGACGCCCTCGCGCAGATCGTCCGCCGCACGGCCGATGACCAGGGGAAACAGAATCCAGATGCCATTCGTCAGGAAAACGCAAACCGTACCCGCCGCGTAACTCCAGCGGTAGCGTTTGAGGTAAGGCAGGAGCGGACGCAGATTCTTGGGCACCATTGCTGGATTCTGGACAGGTTCTGTAGATGAGATTTTAACAGGCGGGGTTCAGCTTTTCGCGGGAATCAGGAAGGAGAAGGAAAGGTGAACAAGTGCGTGAGGCTGCAAGTCGCGATCACACACGTGCGCCAGCCTTGCCAGTCGAGAGAGCGAGTCGATTACAGTGCTTTGCCGCTGTTTCTCGAAACTTGTTTCTCGAACGCCGGTTTCTCGAACAGCGGAGGAACCGAAACAAAGTCTTTGCCGAACGCAATCACGCTGACCGTGACCACCACCAGGCTCCATCCTGCAAAGAACAGCCAGCCTGCGTCGAGAAGGTAGGATTCACTGCCGGTCATTGTCTTCCTCGTTTTCCTGCGTTTGCTGGAGTGTTCCGCGTCAGCGGCGCGAGGTCACCAGATAAGCCTCGCGCCGCCACGGACGCTCTGTTGCCGGAGTCGCGCGGCGTTACTGTTCCGCCGGCGAGGGAGCAGCAGGAGCCGCAGGCGCTGCGTGCCTATGCTGCGACATGCGAGACGCGCGGCGGGCCTGCACCGACTTCATGGTCGCCTGCTGGTCCGCGGTCAGCACCTGAAACAGCTCGGAATGAATCCGCGTCTGCTGTACCGTCAGTTCCACCATCGCCGCAGACTGTTGCGCGGCGAGAGCACGAACCTTGGCGTCGTCGTAGGTGCCTTGCTCAAACTGCTTCAGCTGCTGCCGTGTCTGCTGCAGTTGCAGGAATAGCGGCTTCAACGCCGGATTCTCTTTGGCGAGAATGCCTTTCATCTGCGCCGTCTGAGCATCCGTCAGGTTGAGGTAGTCGGCAAAAAACTCGCCGCTGCCGCCCCTGCCAAACTGGTGGCCACGCGCGGGCGGGGCAGGTGATGCGTCCGCGGCCCGCGACTGCGTAACCACCGTCACAAACAACACACACAGTGCCGCAACCATGAAACGAAAACGAAGTGCTTTCATCATGTCGGTAAACTCCTTCATCCCGGCTTCTCATTCACTGCAGCTCTCGTGGAGGCCGGTTTTGCTTGCACTTATGGAAACACGGCTCGCGTGAAATAGGAGTAAAGAATCGGTCAACCGGAGTAAAGTTTTGTCAAAGCGGAACCATTCTGGATAGTCGCGGGCATGGGTCCTTTGAGAGATTTGTGGTTTGACAATTGCCGTTTGACAATTCTTTACTACTCGGTTCAGTCGGCATGGTGCACAATGAAACCTGCACACATAGATCGCATAAATTAAATATGGATCGCATTCTGGTCATCGACGACGACGTGGAACTTTGCAGCCTGGTGCAGGAATATCTTCAGGCGGAAGGCTTTTCCGTGGAGTCGGTACATGACGGCGAGCGGGGCCTGCAGCGCGCCACCGCCGGCGGTTATCTTCTGGCCGTGCTGGATGTAATGTTGCCCGGCATCAACGGTTTTGAAGTGCTGCGGAGAATCCGCGCCACTTCGCGCCTGCCGGTGCTGCTGCTCACGGCCCGCGGCGAAGACGTGGACCGCATTGTCGGCCTCGAGATCGGCGCCGACGATTATCTTCCCAAGCCTTTCAATCCCCGGGAGCTGGTGGCGCGCATCCGCGCGATTCTGCGGCGCTCGCGCAGTGACGGCAAGGCCGTCCCCGCTACGCCGGAGATTGTGCGCGTAGGAGAAGTGGAACTCGATCCGGCGACTCGTACGGTGCGGCGCGACGGCCAGCCCGTGGACCTCACCTCCGTCGAGTTCAATCTGCTGGAAGTTTTGCTGCGCGAGGCCGGCCACGTGGTGCCGCGCGAGCGTCTGGTGAATGCCGTGCTCAGCCGCAAGTTTTCGCCTTTTGACCGCAGCATCGATATGCACGTCAGCAAGGTGCGTAAGAAGCTGGGCGACACCGATGCCAGCGCCGATAACGACGAGCACATTAAAACGGTGCGCGGTGTGGGCTACATTTTTGCGCGCCCCCGCGAGAAAGCGCGGAGCTCGACATGAAGAGCTTGTTCCTTAGAATTTTTCTGTCGTTCTGGGTGGCCCAGGCGCTTTTCGTGGTGCTGGCCATCCTGGTGACGCTCGCCCTTCGTCCCCGTAACCCGTCGTGGGAGGCGCTGCGCACCACCGCCCTGAACGATTCAGTGAGCGCTTATGAGGAAGGCGGAGATCGCCAGGTCCGGCAATACTTGATCGATCTGGAAAATACCCAGCATGTGCGCGCGTATTTGTTCAACGAGCAGGGCGAGGAAGTTTCCCACCGCGCGGCTCCCGACTGGGCGATGCGCATCGCCGCCGGTGGCCCGCGCATGCCGCGCGAGGGATTCGTGTTTCCTGCTCCCGAGGTTCTGCGCGATTCCCGCGCTTCCTCCGACGGGCTGCATCGCTACACGCTGGTGTTAGGGCTGCCTCCAGGACCGCGAGTTTTCTTTGGGCCGCGGGGTATGCCCGTTCCGGGCTTGATCATCGCGGTCGTGTCCTCCGGGCTGGTTTGTTATTTCATGTCGTGGTATCTCACCAAGCCGATCGTGCGGCTGCGGGCGGCCACGCGACAGCTTTCTGCCGGCGATCTTTCGGCGCGTTCCGGAGCGCCCACCAGCGGTCGCCGCGACGAGGTGGCCGGCTTGATGCGCGACTTTGACACCATGGCGGAACGCCTGCAGAAGTTGGTGCAGGCGCAATCGCGCCTGCTCAACGACATCTCGCACGAACTGCGATCGCCCCTGGCTCGCCTGAATGTGGCGCTGGGCCTGGCGCGGCGGCGCTCTGGTGTGGAGAGCGACGAGATGCTCGAGCGCATCGAACTCGAAGCCAGCCGGTTGAACGAACTCATCGGCAGAATCCTGACGCTGGCGCGAATCGAAGATGGCGAACAGGAAGTTCCCCGCACGCCCGTCCCCCTGAACGAGTTAGTCCTCAACGTCGCGGAGGATGCTGGATTTGAAGCGCAGGCGCGGCGCTGCCACGTGCGCACCGAAATTCCAGAGGCTGGGATTCCAGAAGCCGGCTGGGAAGTCCGCGGGAATGCATCGTTGCTGCACAGCGCCATTGAAAATGTGGTCCGCAACGCCATCCGCTACACCCACGAGGGCAGCTCGGTGGAGATTCGCCTGCAACGTGTGGAAGGCGCGACTGGACCGGAGGCGCTGCTGCAGGTCACCGATTGTGGTCCGGGCGTTCCCGAGGATGCGCTCGAAAAAATGTTCGAACCCTTCTATCGTCTGGACGATGCCCGCGGCCGGCTGACCGGAGGAGTCGGATTGGGCCTGGCCATTGCCCAGCGCGCGGTCCGCTTTCACGGCGGCAGGGTTTCGGCTTCGAATCGCACCAAAGGCGGCCTGCTGGTGGAAATCCACCTGCCGCTGATTCCCGGCGGAAAACAAGCGGTCGCCGCGCCGGAGCCGGTTCCCGCTGGCCGCGAAGTGTAGGGCGAACGCATTCTATTCGCAGCCTTGGGCCTTGCCTGTGTGGGGCGGACACGCCATTCGGCTTCGCTCGGAGCTTGCCCTGAGCCTGTCGAAGGGGCAGGCTTGTCCGCCGCTTTTGATCGGGCCCTTCAGACCCACATACAACTTCTGGCATCGGTTTACGCTCCAATCAGAAGCGGCGGCGTTTGCTCTTCCTGCGCTTTCCTGATAAATAAGTGGATTGAGATTTTCGCTCCTTTTGGGGACTGCTACCGCCCGCCGGCTAACCTGCGGCTGTGCAAACCGGAGTCGCGCGAACTAAGACGTATACTGGAAGATCAAGAAACATATTGCGAAAGATATCAGGAAACATGGAGATAAACCGAAGAATGTCTAGGAGATGCGCCGGGGTGCTTGCGGTAGTAGTTCTGCTTGCGATAGCCATGCTGCTGGCTTGCAATAGTACGTATTCGGCTTCGTCGGACGGTCTGGTGATTGTTCCAAACCTGGGTTCGGCGGTAGTGCAGTCGTTCAGCTTCAACCTCACCAACGGGCACGTGTCCACCGTCAATAGCGCGCCTCCGATTTTGGGTCAGCCTACGGCTATGGCCCTGGACCCAACTGGCACCTACGCCTACGTAACCATCGTCCCGAACCCGCCCCCTAACGGAGTTTTTCAAAGCGTAGCCTTAAGCTCCATTGCCACGTACGCGATTAACTCAGATGGCACCGTTGCGGATGCCAGCACGCCGCCGAGCATGCTCACGGTCTGCCCCAATACCTTGCCGCCGCCAGCGCCGCCCTATGTCAGTTGTCCAGCTCGGCTCCCGACAGACCCCAGCTTCAATCCCGCGGCGGCTAAACTTAGTCCAAAAGCAGTCACTATGGATTCGGCGGGCAAATATCTTTTCGTCGCCGATCAGCAGACGACGGACTACAACGGAAATACCGTGCCCGGGTCCATTTCCGTATTCTCCATCGGCTCCGGCGGCGCCCTCACCGAGGTGACGGGCTCCCCATTTACAGTCCCCGTCTTGCAGGTAGGTCCAACTACGATTGCGAATCTCACGGGCTTGGCCGTTACTCCCACGAAATACCCGACCCTGAACACACAAGCGGTGGCAAACGCCGAGTGCGCGTTGGTGCAGCAGCTTCCACCCTCGACCCCGGAGTACCTCTACGTTGCCGACGCTAACAATAACGTCGTCTGGGGTTTTACGGTGCAGTCAAACGGAGTTCTATCGTTGATCGTGAACCCCAGCAACGGGGTGGTCCTGACTTTCCCCGCGGACTCGGTAACCACGGGGGTAGCGGTGGACCCCTGTAACCGGTTCGTTTTCGTCAGCAACAACAGATCCAACGACGTCAGCGCCTACGCGATCTGTAACACGACCAGTCCCGCTCGACCGTCGATCTGCGATACCAACCAATACCCAGAAGGATCTTTGGTCCAGGTCCCCGGTTCGCCGTTCGCTCTCGGCGGGGGGCCGTCCGGTCCGAATGGTCCTACCGTTTTGGAGGTCGACCCGCTGGCTAACTATCTGTATGTGGTGGATAACCAGTCGAACTCGCTTTCATGCTTTCGCATCACCCAGGTAAACGGCGGTCTGGCACCTCTCAGCACAGCCACAGTCACCACAGGGATCAATCCGTTTGCCATTGCTATCCGTGCTGACGACAACTGGGTGTTTGTGGCCAGCAACGAAACGTTGAATGGGTTCGGGGTCCTGTCGCAGTACGAACTGGCTCCGGCGACCGGCGTGCTAACCCCATTCGGCACCGGCATCCAGACCGACAACTATCCCACGGCAGTGGTGGTGAAATAAGTTGTCGTCGTAAAGTAAGCAGTACCCTGTGAACCCCCGTGTCCTCTGTGGTTGAAGCTTTGTTTTTTGCCGGAAGGCGTGAAGCAGAAGTTTCTACGTAGGCACTTTAAGAATCAAATATCCGCCCACCAGGCTGAAGATCAGGTCCGGAAACCACGCTGCCAGAGCCGGCGGAAGCTGGCTGAGGTCGCCCATGGCCTCGAACAGTCGCGACACCACCGTATAGAAAACCGCAATCCCCACCGCGATCGCAACTCCCGTAATCGCTCCCTTTTTTCCGGACGAAAGCGAAAAGGGAATCGCGAGCACCGCCATCACCAGCGTGATCACCGGATAAGAAAGTTTCTTGTGCAGCTGCACCCGCAGGCGCACCACGTCAAACCCGCTCTGCTGCAGATCGCGAATGTAGCGATGCAGCTCCTCGTAATTCATCTCGGTGTATTGCTTTACTTCTTTCTTGAAATAAGCCGGCGTCTCGGCGAGCTCCGGGAAGGTCGCGACATCGAACAAACGATAGCCGCCCATCGCCGAAACCCGCAGCGAGCGCTCCCAGCCATTTTCGTAGACCCACCGATTCATGCTCTCCGCCCAGTGCGCGCGTTCGGCATGGATGCGCCGCGTGATCGTGAAGCTCACGGGATCGAGCTGAAAAATTGTGATGTTGCCGAACTGGTTCCGGTCCGCATCGAAAAACTGGTAATAGTAAATGTCGTTGTTCTGCCCAAAAATCCACTTGCGATCAGGGCGCAGATAAGTTTGCGGAGGCTTGCCCTTAATCTGGTTATGCAAAGCCTCCTGCCGCTTGTTGGTGTGCGGCAGGTAAAACTGGTCAGCAAAAAATAATCCCACGGAAACCAGCGCGGCCATCACCAGAACCGGAGCGACGAGCCGGTAAACGCTGATCCCGGTCGCCTTCACCGCAGTAATCTCGTTCGACCGCTGCATGATGCCAAACGTGACCAGCACCGCCAGCAGCATGATCAGGGGCGCCACTGTGTAGAGCAGATAAGGCGCCACATTGAGCAGATATTCGGCCACCACCAGCGCGGGAATCTGGTTGTGCAGAATATCTCCCAGAAGTTCGAACAACGTAAACACCAGCAGCAAAACCAGGAATGCCGCCAGGATCATCCCCAGGTAGACGAAGAAATCTCCCAGCACCGAATCATCCAGCAGCGTAGGAAAGGTGGCGCGGAAAACCCGGCGACGGGTCGACGCCCGTTCAAACGCGGTTTCCTTTCGAGTCCGCAGCCGTCTGCCGTGAAGAGGCTCCAGCCGCTTCGCCGATAAGCGCAACGATGCCAACTCAAACGGCCGCTTGTCGGCCCGCCACAGCAGAAACATTCCCCCCGCCAGAAAAACCAGGTCGGCGAGCCACGCGCCGAACCAGGGCGCGACTCTGCCTTGTTTCGCCAGCGAAACTCCGATGAGCGAGACGAAGTAATAGCCAAAGACCAGCAGAATCGTCAGGACGAATCCGCCCGACTTTCCGCTCTTCTTCGACGACAGCCCCAGCGGAATCCCTACCAGGGCCAGCACCAGGCATGCGGTTGGCAGAGCAAAGCGGCGATAGAATTCGATCCTGTACCAGCGCGACGAGGGCGCATCGTCATGCTGACCCTGCTCAAACAGTGTCCGCGTGCTCACCATCCCAACCGGAACCGCTTCGTCGGTTTTGCTCTCCGACGCCGGCAGTTCGATCGGAATATCCATTTGCAAAAAAGTTGAAATCTGGTAATTATCCGCCTGCTTGGGGTCCGTTTCGTGAGTCGACCCATCGCGCAGGTGCAGGTGAAGGTGGTCCGGCCCCTCGCTGACTACAATGCCTTCCTTGGCCAGCGTAACGCGAGGGTTCGATGAGTCCGAAGTGTCGGCGAGAAAAACACCCTTCCATACGGCGGCACCCTGTCCGCTGTGAACATCTTGCACATAGAGCACTCTGCCCGGGAAACCCTCATAGAAAACTCGCGGCTGAATTTCAAACGATACCTGCGATCCCTTGAGCTGATCTTCGAGTCGCACCAGCGCGGCTTGGGAATACGGCGCCAGATAAATCCCGTTGGCCAGCGCGATCAGCCACGCGGCAATCACAAAAATCGAGAGCGCGCGCAGAAAACTCCAGATGCTCATTCCGCTGGCCCGCATCGCGGTGATTTCGCTGTCGGCGGCCAACCGGCTCAGGCCAATCAGAATCCCCACCAGCACGCTCATCGGGATGGTGTAGGTAAGTGCCAGCGGAACCGTGAACAGGAAAATCTCCGCCACGCTGGGCAGGGGCGCGCTGGCGCGCACCACCAGTTCGAGAATGCGTCCCAGGTCGCGGGTAAAAAGAACGAACGTGAAGATCGCCGCCCCGATCAGGGCGTGCGCGACAACCTCGCGCAGAATATAGCGGGTGAGAATCCGCATGGTGGCGGCGCTTTAGCCGAGCATAGCATGCCCGGAAGATAACGTGACGCGGAGCAGCGCCGTGGAAGAGCGGCGCTTCAGCGCAGCGTCACCGTTCGGGCCAGGGCTTTAGCCCCCGTCAGTCCGCCTTGAAGAACAACGCCGCGAGCGGCGGCAAAGTCAGATTCAGCGAAAACGGCCGCCCGTGCACGGGTATGGGCTCAGCTTCCACGCCGCCCAGATTCCCCATCCCGCTGCCTGCGTATTCGCGCCCGTCACTGTTCAGCAGTTCGCGCCAGTAGCCGCCGTGAGGAACTCCCACGCGGTAGCCCACGCGCGGCACCGGCGTGTAGTTGCAGACCACCAGCACTGTGTCGCGTGGTGATCCGCTCTTGCGCAGCAAGGAAATTGTGCTGGTGGCATTGTCGTTGCAATCCACCCACTCGAAACCATCTACTGTGTTGTCGAGCACGTGCAGCGCAGGCTCGCTGCGGTAAACCCGGTTTAGTTGCTCCATCCAGGCCTGCACGCCGCGGTGAACCGGATACTGGATAACATCCCACTCCAGGCTGGTGTCATGCCCCCATTCGCGCACCTGCCCAAACTCGCAGCCCATGAACATCAGCTTTTTGCCGGGCTGCGCATACATGTAAGCAAACAGCAGACGCAGGTTGGCGAATCGCTGCCACTCGTCGCCCGGCATCTTGCCGATCAGCGACCCTTTGCCGTGCACCACTTCGTCATGCGACAGCGGCAGCACAAAGTTTTCGTGGAACGAATACAGCATGCGGAAGGTCAGCTTGTTGTGGTGATACTTGCGGTGAATGGGATCGTTGCGGAAATATTCCAGCGTGTCGTGCATCCAGCCCATGTCCCACTTCAAGCCGAAGCCGAGCCCACCCAGGTACACTGGCCGCGAAACCATGGGCCACGAAGTCGATTCCTCCGCCGTGGTCTGCACGTCGGGATGCTCTTTATAGACTTCCTGATTAAATCGCCGCAGAAAATCAATGGCATCCAGATTCTCGCGGCCGCCGAATTTGTTGGGAATCCATTCGCCCTGCTTGCGCGAATAATCCAGATACAGCATTGACGCAACCGCATCCACGCGCAAGCCGTCGGCATGATATTTATCGAGCCAGAACATGGCGCTCGACATCAGAAAGCTGCGCACCTCGCTGCGCCCGTAATTAAAAATGTAAGTCTTCCAGTCAGGATGAAATCCCTGCCGCGCATCCGCATGCTCGTAAAGATGCGTCCCGTCAAAGAACGCCAGCCCGTGCTCGTCAGAAGGGAAGTGCGATGGCACCCAGTCGAGGATCACGCCAATGCCATGCTGATGCAGATAATCCACCAGATACATGAAGTCCTGCGGCGTGCCATAACGCGAGGTAGGCGCGAAATAACCGGTGGTCTGGTATCCCCACGAGCCGTAAAACGGATGCTCCATCACCGGCAGAAATTCCACGTGCGTGAAGCCCATGCGTTGCACGTAATCGGCAAGGCGCGGAGCGGTTTCTCGGTAGGTAAGCGGACGGTTATTCTCCTCCGGGACACGCATCCACGAACCCAGATGCACTTCGTAAATTGCCTGCGGCGCCCGCAGCGAGTTGCGCTCACCACGCTTCTGCATCCAGTCGCGGTCGCCCCACTCGTAAGCCAGGTCCCACACCACAGAGGCCGTTCGCGGGGGCTGCTCCTGCAGAATTCCGACGGGGTCGGCCTTATCTACGATGTACCCGCCAGTCTGCGATTCAATATGAAATTTGTAAAGCGCGCCCTGGGTCACGCCCGCGATGAAACCTTCCCAGATTCCGGAGGAAGCCCGCGGCTCCAGCCGGTGCGATTTAGGATTCCAGGAATTAAAGCTGCCCACCACCGAGACCGACCGCGCATTCGGCGCCCACACGCTGAACACCGCCCCGGCCTGGTCCTTCTGCGCGACCAGATGCGCTCCCATCTTGTCGTACAGCCGGTAGTTGCTGCCCTCATTGAAAAGATAGAGATCCTGGTCGGTAAGAAGCTGGGGCGCTGCGACTGCGGTCTTGGATTCGGGGCTCATGGACGGCGCACGATGTGCGCGAGACGTGCCGCCCTAGTGTACCGGAAGTAAGCCTCAACAGATGCCGGATGGGATTTTCTCGTATGTACATACTTGCGCCAATCATGTACATCCGTGATATACTAACAAAGCAAGAGGCAGAGGAGACGATCGCATGGCCACCGCAAGAAATCGCGCGCACAAACATTTTCAGTTGGACGCCGGGAAAATCAAACGCGCACAAAAGGTCTTCAAGGCCAAAACTGAGACCGAGGCGATCGAGCGCGCCCTGGATTTTGCGATTGACGAACACGAGAAGAATCGAATGGTGGCCGAGGCGAATGAGAGGTTTGTCAGCAGCGGTATCGAAATAAAGGACGTGTACGGGAAGTTCGGTGATTAAGTGCAGCCCGCCCTGTTCGATACTTCCGTCTACGCAGCCGCTCTGCGGAGTGGCGACGATGGAGTCCTCGGCATCCGTCGGTTGGACTCAGGCTCTCTGGTATGGCTGAGCGCGGTCGTGCTCGAGGAACTCTACGCCGGTGCCGGCGACCGAGGCCAACCTGTTGTCGCAAGGCTGGAACGCGACTTCGATCGAGCGAAGCGAGTTCTAGTTCCGAACCTCAGCGACTGGACTGAGGCGGGCAGAGTGCTGGCTCGCCTCGCGGCAAAGTACGACTTCGAACAGATCGGCCGAGGACGTCTGACCAACGATGCATTAATCGCTATGAGTGCCGGGCGCCAGGGCATCAAAGTCATCACGACGAACGAGCGAGACTTCCGCAGGCTCGCCGAATTCCGCAGCTTCCAGTGGCAGGTAACCAAGGTCTGAGCGTGAATCACCATGCTAGACTGACTCCTCCACTCATGCCCGCCCTCCGCGTCATCCTGCTCTGGCACCAGCACCAGCCTTTTTATAAAGACCTGGTCTCCGGCGAATACCGTCTACCCTGGGTCCGCCTCCATGCCTTGAAAGACTATTACGGCATGGTCAAGCTGCTCGACGAGTTTCCCAACGTCCACCAGAATTTCAACATTGTGCCGTCACTGATAGTCCAGATTCAGGACTACGTCGCCGGCACCGCCCAGGACCCGTTTCTCAGCGTGGCCGCAAAGCCGGCCAAGGATCTGTCGCTCGGTGAACGCCGCTTTGTCCTGCAATATCTTTTTCAGGCCAACCCCATCAACCTGATCGGACGCTATCCCCGTTACCGCGAGCTCTGGGAGCGTTTCCGCGAACACGGCGACTCCGCCGAGCGTGCCGAGCGATATTTTCAGCCCCAGGATTTCACGGACCTGCAAGTGCTATCCCAAATCGCCTGGTTTGATGAGTTCTTTCTGGAAGATAAGGACGTCGCCGCGCTCGTGACCAAAGGCCATCATTATTCGCTTGACGACCAGACTTTCGTGATGGCTCGTGAAAGGGAACTGCTGGGCAAGGTTCTGCCAGCCCATACGGCGGCCGCACAAAAGGGATCGATAGAAATCTCGACGTCGCCCTTCTATCATCCCATTCTTCCGCTCATCTGCGATACCAATGCCGGCGCCGTATCTTCGCCCGGCCTGCCGCTTCCGCAGAACCGGTTTCGTCATCCCGAAGACGCGCGCGAACAAATCCTGCGCGGCCTCGATCTGCATCAACAAGTTTTCGGCGTCCGCCCCGAAGGCATGTGGCCTTCGGAAGGCAGCGTCTCCGAGGAAGTGATCGCCATTGCCGACAATCTCGGAATCCGGTGGATGGCTACGGACGAAGGCGTCCTCGGACGCAGCATTGGCGCCTCATTCAACCGCGACGGCAACGGTCGATTGCCCGCACACCTGGCCGAAAAGCTCTACAACATTCATCGTTACGAAAACGGCTCGACGTCGATGCACCTCGTGTTTCGCGATCACACCATTTCCGACCTTATCGGATTCGTCTACTCCGGCATGCCTCCCGCCGACGCGGCTCGCCACCTGATCGGCAACATCAAAGAGGCGGCCCGGCCGGTGCTGGCGCAGGGCCGCGACGCCGTCGTTTCCATCATCCTCGACGGAGAAAATGCCTGGGAATACTATCCCAGGTCCGGCCGCGAGTTCCTGCGCCGCTTCTACGACGGCTTGCAGCGCGAGCCGGGCGTTGAGGCCGTCACCATCTCGGAAGCGATCGCCCGCCACAATAACTTCAACCGCCTCACTTCGCTCGTGCCCGGTTCCTGGATCAACGCCAACTTCAACGTGTGGATCGGCGCGCCCGAAGACAATCGCGCATGGGACTACCTGCAAGCCGCTCGCGACCTTTACTCGCAGAACGCAGCCCGCGCCCCTGAAGCGCAGCGCAAGCTGGCGTTCGACGAAATCATGATCGCCGAAGGCAGCGACTGGAACTGGTGGTATGGCCCCGAACATCACTCGGCCAACGACCGCGATTTCGACGAACTTTACCGCACCCATCTTTCGAACGTCTATCAGGCCCTGGGCGCGACTCCGCCCGATTATCTCTCGCAGCCCATCACCGGCGTCGAAGTGCGCCCGGCTTTCATTCCGCAAACCGCCTACATTCATCCTCACATCACTGGCGACAAAGTGCGCTATTTCGAGTGGATGGGCGCCGCGATCTACACCGCCGACCATCGCGCCGGATCCATGCACGGCAAGCAGTTCTTGCTCGACTCGGTCTATGCGGGGATCGATGCGACCCACGTCTACGGACGTCTCGATTTCAACGGCGATCTCCCGAAAACCGACTTTGAGCTGGTGGTTAACCTGGAATCCTGGGCCAGCTCCGAAACCCGGCCGCGGCGCACCCTGCGCCTCGAGGCCGCCGTGCAACAAGGCCGCATTCGCGGTTGGACAGTGGAAGGTGGCACCGAGGAGCGCGTCCTGGCCTCGTCCACGCATCCCGACGACGCGGCCAAGCTGGCCCTGCTCCGCAATTTTGAATTCAAGTTGCCGTTGGTCTGGCTGCTGGCGAATCCCGCAGCCGCAGGGACCGGAGCGGCAACGAGCGAGCTGAAGCCGGCGACGCCCATTGCAGCCGCCACCAAGCTGCGTCTGCGCTTCAGCCTGTGGCAGAACCGTCTACCTGTCGACGCTTTGCCCTTAGAAGGATGGATTGAGCTGCAGCTATTGAGTGAGGGAGACTTGTTGTACGCAGTGGGGTAGCCCGGCGAGTCAGAAACCGTTATAGCCTCTGCCACCCCGACCGGAGCTTTTCATCCCCGTAGGGAATGAAAAGCGCATTGGGGACCTGCTTTTTGCTGTCGCCGCTGAGACTCTCAATCGGCGAACCAACGCGCTACCACTTTGGACAGTGCATCCTGCTCGCGAACTGCCAGGAGGATAGTCGATTCCTATTGCCCGCCGCTTGCCGGTGCGCTCGCGGCTCCCGTAACCATCAATGGACGATTCAACTCCAGCGTCAACTCAGTCCCGGCCGGCAAAATAGCCGACCGATGCTTCACCAGCCAGTGCACCGTGGTCGCGCTCGCACCCACCGCGCCTCCAACCACCAACCCGACCGGACCGCCCGCCAACCCGCCGATCAGCATTCCCCCAGCCGTACCCGCGCCGGTCTCCAGCTTTTCGCTCTTATCGAAACCTGATCCCTTAAACCGGCCCTCGGTATCCACGTCGGAACCGCGGCCCAGGTTCGTGTCAACCAGGGTCGCATCCAGAAAATAGCGCTCCCCATTCGGAAAAATCACAGCTTCCGGCAGAATCGCGATAGACGGCTTGCCCGAAATGCGTCGCGGTTCGCTCACCTTGGTCACGCGACCTTCCACGGTCGCACCTGCAGGAATCATAACCCTGCCGCCAAGCATCACCGGCTGACTCAGTTTGCCCTGAAAGGGATCTCCGGGCTTATTGCTGAAAGTTGCCAGCGTCGTATCCAGCTTCACCATCAAAGCCGTGCCCGCCGGCACCGGCGGATTCGCCTGCGCCAGAGCCATTGCCGCCAGCAGCAGAACACCCGGCAGAACAGTCAGTCTCTTCATCGCGCTTCCTCCAACTCCAGATTGTCCTTCTAACTCTAGTCCATCCCGAAACCGCGCACAACCCGCGAACCATGCGGGGAACCACCAGAGACAAGGCCACGAACCACGAGAGCCGCGAACGGTCACAAAGCGCCGCACAAATCCAGACGCGTTGTCATTCCGACAGCGCGCGCCTTTCTTCGCGCGCGGAGGAATCTCAGCCTCCTCTACTGTGGAGCGCCAGCCAATGTGTCCGCCGTCACATAGCGTCCATCTCCCATCCGATATAATCGTTGGTCCCTCAACTCATAAAGGAAACCGACCTCGCTATGTCAAATATCGCAGCCATTCACGCCAGAGAAGTTCTGGACTCCCGCGGCAATCCTACCGTAGAAGCAGAAGTGTTCCTGGGCGACGGCTCCATGGGCCGCGCCATCGTTCCCAGCGGCGCATCCACCGGCGAGCACGAGGCCGTCGAACTGCGTGACGGAGATACCAACCGCTTTCAGGGGAAAGGTGTGCTCAAAGCAGTCGAGAACGTCAACGGCGAAATCGCCGAAGCCCTCGCCAACTGGGATGCATTCGATCAGCGCGTCCTCGACCACAAAATGATCGAGCTCGATGGCACCGAGAACAAAGCGCGGCTGGGAGCGAATGCGATTCTGGCCGTGTCCATGGCGGCCGCGCGCGCGTCGGCTGCGAGTCTCGACATCCCACTCTACCGCTATCTCGGCGGGGCGGGCGCCAACACGCTGCCCACGCCTATGATGAACATCCTCAACGGTGGCGCCCATGCCGACAGCAACGTCGACTTCCAGGAATTCATGGTCATGCCCGTCGGAGCCCCTTCTTTTTCAGAAGCTTTGCGCTGGGGAGTTGAAGTCTTCCATACACTCAAGGGTGTGCTGAAAAAGCGCGGCTACAACACCGCCGTCGGCGACGAAGGCGGCTTCGCCCCTTCGGTGAAATCCAACGTGGAAGCGGTCGAAGTGGTTCTCGAAGCCATCACCAAAGCTGGCTACAAGCCTGGAGAAGAAATCGCCATCGCCCTCGATCCCGCCGCCAGCGAGTTCTACCAGGACGGCAAATACGTCTTCAAGAAATCCGACAAGTCCACCAAGAGTTCCGACGAAATGGTGAAATTCTGGGCGAAGTGGGTGAAAGACTATCCCGCGATCGTATCGCTCGAAGACGGCCTTTCGGAAGAAGACTGGGACGGCTGGCAGAATCTGACCAAAGAACTGGGCGGAAAGATTCAACTCGTCGGCGACGACATCTTCGTAACCAACATTGAAATCTTCGGCGAGGGCATTGAGAAGGGAATCGCCAACTCGATCCTGATCAAACTGAACCAGATCGGCACCGTCAGCGAAACCCTGGACGCCATCGACCTGGGCCGCCGCAACGGCTACACCTCAGTAATATCGCACCGCTCCGGCGAAACCGAAGACACCTTCATCGCCGACCTCGCCGTCGCCACCGGCGCCGGCCAAATCAAAACCGGCTCCGCCTCCCGCACCGACCGCATCGCCAAATACAATCAGCTGCTACGCATCGAAGAAGAGTTAGGCGCAACGGCAAGATTCCTGGGCCTGAAAGCGCTGAATTACAAAGGCTAAGACAAGGTGCGTGCAGGGGAAAGGCTTGTGTGGGGACGGGCGCCTCGCCCGTCCGCGCGGAGCGCAGCTCCGCAGCAAGATAAATGAATCACACAGAAATGAAGACCGAAACAAAGCCAGAAATGACAACCTAACGATCCAGCCTCGCCTTACCCCGTAGCCCCCCGCCGCCGCGGAAACATTTCCCCAATCCGCTTAATCTCCGCGCCCACCCCCCGCAGCTTCTCCTCGATGTTCTCGTACCCGCGGTCGAGATGATACACGCGGTCGATGATGGTCTCCCCATCGGCGACCAGCGCGGCCAGCACCAGAGACGCCGATGCCCGCAGGTCAGACGCCAGCACCGCCGCCGCGCTCAGCGGAGTCTTGCCCTGAATCACCGCTTTGCGTCCTTCGATCTTGATGTTCGCCCCCATGCGCACCAGTTCCTGCGCGTGCATAAAGCGATTCTCGAAAATATTTTCCGTAATCACCGACATGCCTTCGGCCTGCGTAGCCAGCGCCATGAATTGCGCCTGGCAATCGGTCGGGAATGCCGGGATATTCCTCGGTGGTCATATCAGCCGCGGTAAACGGGTTGTCGCCCATCACCCGCACCGAGTCGCCGTTGGCCTTGGTCTTGACACCCACTTCCTTCAGTTTGGCAAGCACCGCGCCCAGATGCGACGGATCGCAGCCCGTGACGTTGAGATCGCCCCCCGTCATCGCTCCCGCAATAATGAACGTGCCCGCTTCGATGCGGTCGGGAATAATCCGATGCTTCGCGCCTTTCAGTTTGCTCACGCCGGTCACGCGAATGGTCGACGTGCCCGCGCCCTGAATCTTGGCTCCCATTTTATTCAGCAGCTCGGCAAGATCCGCGACTTCCGGCTCGCGCGCACAATTCTTCATCACCGTCTCGCCCTCGGCCAGCGTCGCGGCCATGAGCAGGTCTTCGGTGCCGGTCACGGTAATTTTGTCGAAAACAATCTCCGCGCCCTTGAGTCGATCCGTTCGCGCCTCCACGTAACCGTGATCCTGCGTGATCTTTGCACCCAGAGTTTCCAGCCCCTTGATATGCAGATCGATGGGCCGCGACCCAATCGCGCACCCGCCGGGCAGCGAAACACGCGCGTGGCCGCAGCGCGCCACCAGCGGTCCCAGCACCAGCGTGGAAGCCCGCATGGTTTTCACCAACTCATAGTTGGCCTCGGGTGCGACCAGAGTCTTGCAGTGAATCGTGGTGCGATGCTGCGCCCGTCCGTAGCCGAGTTCAACTTCAGCGCCCATCGCGGCCAGCAGGTTGCGCGTAGTTTGAATGTCGCGCACCTGCGGAATATTTTCGAGAATCACCGGTTCATCGGTAAGCAGCGCCGCCGCCATGCAGGGAAGCGCCGCATTCTTCGCTCCGCTGACGCGGATCGTTCCCAGCAGCGGCTCTCCGCCGCGAATAACAAGTTTGTCCATTGCAAGAAGTCCTTGGGTTATGAATCCTGAGTGAAACCTTATTTTAGCGGGGAACGGCCAGGATTGTGGTTAATCGGGAGGGCACGGCCTACTGGGCGAACCAACGATCCATGTGGGGACGGGCACTCTTGCAAGCCTGCCCTGAGCAGAGCCGAAGGGTCCAGTCGAGCGAAGCTCGACTTGGTTTTTGCATACACCTTGCACATTCCCCGCTCACTACGGTTTCGCCGCCGCAATCGCCTGTCGCACATGCCCCTTCGCCTTCTTCAGCGCAGCGGCCGCCTGGCCCCGGTTCACCCCCGTGGCCAGCATCACCAGCGCCACCGGAGTGCGCCCCCCGGACTCTTCCAGCGTGCGTCCCGCGGTTTCCGAATCCGCCCCCGTGGCACGCTCCAGAATGGCTGATGGCCCGCTGTTTCAGCTTTTCATTCCTGGGCAAGACATTGACCATCAAGTTGCCGTAAACGTAGCCCAAGCCGGGTCATCGCCCCGGTCGAAATCATATTCAGCACCATCTTGTGCGCGGTGCCAGCCTTCATGCGCGACGATCCCGCGAGCACCTCAGGCCCAACCTCGGTCACGATCGCAAAATGCGCCGCGCGCTCCAGCGGCGACTTGCGATTGCAGGTAAGCGCAACCGTCTTCGCTCCGCGCCGCCGCGCCTCGGCGACCGCCGCCACGGTAAACGGAGTGCGCCCGCTAGAGGCGATGCCGATCACCACGTCATGCTTGCCCGGCTTGCGCTTTCTCATCTCCGCGCGTCCCAGTTCCTCGTCGTCTTCGCTGGCTTCCGTCGCGGACGCCAGCGCCTTCGGCCCGCCCGCCATAATGTATTGCACCGTCCGCGGATCAACATTAAACGTCGGCGGACATTCCGAAGCGTCCAGCGCGCCAATGCGTCCGCTGGTCCCGGCTCCAACGTAAATCAGCCGTCCCCCGCGCCGCAACCCCGCAGCCACCAGATCAATAGCACGTGCGACCTGCGGCAGCGCGCGCCGCACCGCAAGCGCCACTACCGCGTCCTCAGCATTGATCAGGCTGGCAATCTCCAGCGAAGACTTGCGGTCGAGATCGTCGGCGTCCGGATGCGACTGCTCCGTGCGCAGGCGGCGCAGGTCGCCTGTCTGCTTTTTTTTCTTAACTTTCAAGAATGTCCTTTCAGCCAGCCGCGTCCAGAGCTTCCACCACCGCGTCGTGAAATTTCGGCCGGACCTGTTTGATCGCCCGACTCGAGTCTTGATTCGAACTGTCGGGCCACGTCCGGTTCGTCAACAAGACTACAGAAAGTTCACGCGCCGGGTCGATCCACAAAGAGGTTCCCGTGTAGCCGAGGTGACCGTAAGCCTGCGGCGAAAAATATTTCCCGGACTGCGAGTGTCCCGAAGGAGTGTCCCATCCCAGCGCCCGAGAAGTGCCTTCGGGCGCGGTTTCCCGCCGCGTGAACAGAGCAACCGTCTCGGGTCGCAGAACAGGCTGTCCCCCGCCAAGCATGGCATGCGCGAAGCGAGCCAGATCCTCAGCGGTAGAAAAAACTCCCGCCTGGCCTGCGACCCCGCCAAGAACGCTGGCATTTTCATCCTGCACTTCGCCCTGGATAATGCGCTTGCGAAACGTGCGGTCGTCCTGCGTAGGCGGGATATTGGCGCGAGCCTCCGGCGGCGGATTGTACGTGGTGTGCGCCATGCCCAGCGGCCCGAAGATCTTCGCGCTGGCAGAAACGGTCAAGCGTTTCCCCCGCGATCCGCTCCAGCGCCTCGCACAGAACCATGAATCCAATGTCGCTGTACTCAGCGCGCGTACCCGGGCTCCGCCGCCAGCGAAGTGGTGAAAACGAACTCGCAGCAACTGCTCGCGCGTCCGCGCCTTCAGAGAATAATTTCTCGTACGCCGGCAGCCCCGACGAATGCGCCAGCAGCATGCGCAGGGTAACCGCTCGCCGTCGAGCATCGCCATCTCCCGCTCCAGTCCCGGCAAGATCGGTCCCAGCAAGATCCGCCCCAAACTCAGGAACAATCCCAACCACCGGCGCATCCAGATCAAGCAACCCGCGCTCGTAGAGGATCATGGCCACGGCGTAGTCGCCACCACTTTGGAAACGGACGCCAAATCGAACAAGCGTGTCAATCGTCACCAGCGGCGAATCCGAATCGTAAGTAAAGCGCCCCAACGTCTTCAGCGCAACGAGTCGCCCGCGGTGCGTCACCGCAATGCTGGCTCCCGGGAAACACGCGATCCGCAATCGGCGGCGTCGAGAATGGAGAAGGCGGAGGAAAAAATGCGGTCCTGTTGCTCGAAGCCGGGAAGCAACGGCGGCGAAAGCTACCGAGAGTACCTGAGTTCAAGCTGTCCGCCCCCGCCTCATCGATGACCACAGAATATGAGACGCACTATGACACAGAATATGGCACACAATGTGGCATAGAATATGGCACACACGGCACCCGTTACCTGGAGTTTCTTGAGTCGTACTGCCAGAGTTGTGTAAAGTCAGAATATCCTTCTCGCCAACACAATTTCGCTTTCTAATTCGCGGAGCCCGCAAACGACCGCCTCCTGCATGTCATCCCGAACGCGGCGAAACCGTCTGAGAGACCTTACGATGCCCAGAGACCAGCAGAGCAGCAAGCGGGCGCGTTCGAGGACGCATGTCCCGAAGGCAGTCCTTGTCATCACGATTATCGCGTCCATGTTGCTCGCTGGGGTCACATCCACCGCTGCCGCAGCCGTCCCGTTCCCGGAAGCGACAACCGATCGCCGCCGCGGCGCCTCCGCCGACGCGTCCCCCGTTCGCCTCGCCGCCGTCGACGCGATCATCCAGCAGGCCATTGCCGACGGAAACATTCCCGGCGCCGTCCTAATCGTCGGCCACAACGGCAAGGTCGTCTACCGCAAGGCCTACGGCAGCCGCGCCCTCGAGCCCAAACGCGAGCCCATGACTCTGGATACTGTCTTCGATCTCGCGTCTCTGACCAAGGTGATCGTCACCACCACCGCCGTCATGCAACTCGTGGAACTGGGAAAGGTTCGCCTCAACGACGCTGTCGCCAAGTATCTGCCGGACTTCGCGCAGAACGGAAAAGACGACGTCACCGTCCGCCAACTCCTCACCCACTATTCCGGCTTGGCGCCTGACATCGATCTGAAAACGCCGTGGGAAGGGAAGGACACGGCCTACCACATGGCGTTCGCAGAAACGCTACAAAACCCCCCAGGGTCGGCGTTCATCTACAGCGACACCAATTTCATCGTGCTGGGCGCTTTGGTCGAGAAGGTTTCGGGCGAGACTCTTGATCAGTACGCCACGCGACATATTTTCGCCCCGCTGAAAATGCTACACACCCGCTTTATCCCTCCCGCCGCATGGAAGCCGAAGATCGCTCCCACGGAGTATGACGAGAACGAGCACATGCTGCGCGGCGTAGTCCACGATCCTCGGGCGCGCCGCATGGGCGGCGTCGCCGGGCATGCCGGCCTGTTCTCCACCGCCGACGATCTCTCGAAATTTGCCCAGGCCCTGCTCAACGGTGGTGCCAGCATTCTCTCTCCGCTGGCCGTAGAAAAAATGACGACGCCCGAGACCCCCCCGGCCGCTCCACTCCTGCGCGGATTCGGCTGGGACATCGACTCTCCGTTCTCCTCCAATCGCGGCGATCTCCTCCCCGTCGGTTCCTTCGGCCACACCGGCTGGACCGGAACCTCGATGTGGATCGATCCCACCACCCAGACCTACATCATCCTGCTCACCAACGCCGTGCATCCCCGCGGCAAAGGAACCGCAGTCGCGCTGCGCTCGAAAGTTGCGACCGAAGTCGCCGCCGCCTTGCCCCTGACCACCGACGAAAAAGAAAAGCTGCGCTGGCTGAGCATCACCGGCTACAACGAAGCGCAAAGCGGCGGACGCCACATCGGTACCCGCAACGGCTCCGTGAAAAATGGCATCGATGTTCTAGAAGCCCACGCATTCGACATCCTGAAACAGCCGGAAGGAAAAAAGCGCATCGGCCTGGTCACCAACCAGACCGGCCTCAATGCCGACGGCCGCCGCACCATCGACATACTCGCGCAAGCTCCCGGCATCTCGCTCGACGCCATCTTCAGTCCCGAACATGGCGTCACCGGAACCGTCGACACCACCGACATCAACAACTCCAAAGATTCCGCCACCGGGGTCGCAGTCTACAGCGTCTACGGCGCAACTGACGCCGCGCGCCATCCGCCGGAAGAAGTCTTGAAGAATCTCGACGCCATCGTGTTCGACATTCAGGACGCCGGCGTGCGCTTCTACACCTACGAAACCACGCTGGGATATTTCCTGGAAGCCGCCGCCAAGGCTGGAGTCGAATTGATCGTGCTCGACCGTCCCAATCCCATCACCGGCTCGTTCGTGCAGGGCCCAGTCTCCGATGCCGGACGCGAAAGTTTTACGAATTATTGGACTGTGCCGGTTCGTCATGGAATGACTATCGGCGAGCTCGCCAAAATGTTCAACACTGAACGCAACCTCAACGCCAAGCTCACCGTCGTCCCCATGGAAGGCTGGCAGCGCGGCGACTGGTTCGATTCCACCGGACTCAGCTGGGTAAATCCGTCGCCGAACTTACGCAGCGTGACCGAAGCCGCGCTCTATCCCGGCGTCGCGCTGATCGAAGGAACAAACATTTCCGTAGGGCGGGGAACCGATACGCCGTTCGAACTCGTCGGCGCTCCCTGGATCAAGAGCCGCGAACTGGCGACCTACTTGAACGCGCGCGCGATCGCGGGAGTGCGCTTCGTCCCCATCACATTCACTCCCTCGTCCGCCGTTTACAGCGGACAACCATGTCAGGGCGTCAACATCCTGCTCACCGATCGCAACGCTCTCGACGCGCCCGAACTTGGCCTCGAACTCGCCGCCGCGCTGCACAAGCTCTACGCCGCAGATTTTAAAATCGAGCGCATGGCAGAGCTGCTGGTGAATCAGCCAGCCTTCGAGGCGCTGATCGCCGGACAGGACCCGCGCCGCATCGCTCAGGATTGGCAAGCAGACCTGGCAACGTTCCAGCAAGTTCGCAAGAAGTATCTGATCTACTAAGTAATCGCCTTTAACTGTGTAGGACAGACACTCTTGTCCGTCGCCTTAGACGTTGCTCGTGATGTGGTTTGTGACCTTAGTCCCGAGGCGTCCGAGAAGGAAGGTTAGGTTGACAGGGTGAGCGTCGAGAAATTCCGCAGACGAATTTCGGTTGCCGCAATCTTCCTGGCGTGTTCCGCTTTTCTGCAGTCCCAGACCCAGAATCAGCAAGCCTGCCCCCGCCCCGAAACCGGCAGCCTGTTGACGTCGCCCGCCGAGCTTCGCAGTGACCACGGATCCCTCACCGCGACGCTGTCCTTTCGCACCTCACTCGATCCTGCGGGACAACCCCGCTACTGTTACATCGACGCCGACGGCCACCAGTCGCCTACCTTGCGAGTTGATCCCGGCGATCTGATAACTCTGAAACTAAAAAACGATCTTCCAAAAAATGACCTGCCCGTCGCCGCGCCGTCAACACACACTCCCCCGTCAACGACCCTATGCGGCCCCGCGCACATGACCGCCGATTCCACCAACCTGCACTTTCACGGCCTGAGCATTCCTCCCACGTGCCATCAGGACGAATCGTTAAACACTCGGATTCAACCCGCCGAGCCCGCCTTCGAATATCAATTCCGCATCCCCGCCAGCCAGCCGGCGGGCTTGTACTGGTACCATCCCCACATTCACGGCCACAGCGAGGCCCAGCTGCTCGGCGGAGCCTCCGGCGCGCTGATCGTCGAACAGCCCGAGACGGAGGCTACGCAAGGGAAGCACGAAGCCGGGAAGGGAAGCGAACCCTGGAAGAGTGCGGCGAACGAGCGTCAAACGAAAGAAAGTGAATCAGCGAAAGACGCACCAACCAAACCGCCCAACCCATCCCTCCCCGAACGCATCCTCGTAATTCGCGATCAGAAACCCGCGCCCGACGCCGAACCCGGCCATCCCGCCAAGGATCTCTCCGTAAATTTCATCCCGGTGCCCTATCCGAGCTATCCGATGGCCATCCTCCGTACCAGGCCGTCGCGCCGCGAATTCTGGCGCGTCCTCAACGCTTGCGCCGACACCTATCTCGATCTGGGCGTTCTCTTCAACGGAAAGTGGCGCCAGTTGGGTCTGGTCGCCGTCGATGGCGCACCGCTCGACCGTGGCCCCGGCCACGCCGACGGCATTTCCTGGCAGACCGACATTCCCATTCCTCCCGGCGGGCGTGCCGAATTTGTCCTCGACACACCAGCCGAACACGTCGACGCCGAACTACTTACTCTTGGCGTCGACACCAGCCTCCCGAACGATGAAGATAATCCGAGGACCCGCACGGCCACGAGCACTACGCCCGTTCCCGAGAGTGACGACGCCAATCCTCCGCGACAACTGGTCAAGATCATCGCCTCCGCCGACGCCGACGAAACGCCCACGCGGGCCGCGCTTCCCGAGCCCACACCAGCCTTGGATCTCGCCCGCGCGAAGCCGGTACGCCAGCGGCGGTTCTATTTCTCCGAGAAAGTGCTCGACCCGCAGCATCCCGCTTCGTCAACCGTCTACTACATTACCGAGCAGGGAGCGAAACCCGCCGCGTTCCAGTCTCGCTGCCGCGCCCAACGTCACAGTTCGCAGCGGCGACGTGGAAGACTGGGTCATCGAGAATCGCTCACAGGAGTCTCACGCCTTCCACATCCATCAACTGCATTTCCTCACTTTGCAAAGAGACGGCACAGCCCCGAAAGACGCGTACTTGCGCGATACCATCGACGTGCCTTACTGGGACGGAACCTCGCCCCAGTTTCCCAGCGTCAAGCTGCGCATGGATTTCCGCGATCCCGACATCGTCGGCAAGTTTCCCTATCACTGCCACGTGCTGCAACATTCCGATGCCGGCATGATGGGCGTAATCGAAGTAAAACCAAAACCGCAAAAGTCCGCAAAGAAGTAGCGCCCGATTTTTCACGAGATGCTCATGTGGGGACAGTCCCCCGGCTGTCCAGTCGAGCCGGACTTGTCATCCCGAGCGTCCGCGTTTTTCATCGCGGCGGAGGGATCTCAGTCTCTACAGCCGTGGAGCGCCAGCCACGCCCTGCCCGCCTTACCGAACTGAGTCCGCCGTTCCCCGAACTCGTCGCCCTACAAGCCATCCGCCGTTTAGTGATATGCTAGCGGCGATATGGAGATGCCGAACCTGCTCCGGAAAATTTTCCTGGTCGACCTGCTTCAGGGCTTGAAGGTCACCTTTCGCTACCAGGACCCCAAGGAAATCTATACCGAGCAGTATCCGCTGGAGCGCCCGCAGGTGGCCGAACGCTACCGCGGCGCGCCCCGCCTCAACGTCAACCCGGACACCAACGAGACCATGTGCATCGCCTGCGACCTGTGTGCGCTGGCGTGTCCCGAGAATCTCATCGTCGTCTCCAGCGAACGCAACGAGCACACCCGCCGCAAGGAACTCACCAACTTCACCTACGACCTGAGCCGCTGCATGTTCTGCGGCCTCTGCGAAGATGCCTGCCCCGTCGACGCCCTCGAACTCACCCAGGATTTCGAACTAGCCAGCTACACCCGCGAAGGCTGGATCTGGGACCGCAAAACCCTGGAAGAAGGCCCGCAGCCCACGCAGTACAAGAAGTAAGCTCTTGGCTGTTAGCTCTTAGCCTTTGGCTACCACTCTTGCTGCACGCTGCTGCTGCACGCTGCCTGGCCCCCTCCCCCAGCCCTTGTCATTCCGAACCGGGCGTCAAGCCCGGTGAGGAATCTGCTTTCCTCGACGCCATCGCGACAGCCGTCCCGTCCGCCCGACCGCCGCTTCCAGTTTCACTCCGCGTTCCCATCCCGGGAGGCTCTTCGCGCAGCGGGGGATACCCCCTCGCCCTCGGTCTATTGGAATCAGCATGTTAGAGAGAAAACGTGAAGTAATCTTAGGGCCTCAGCAACTTAGGGGCAAGATCTTGAGCCGCAAGGAGTTAGCAGGCTGTTCAGTTGTCAATGAGCCAAGGTTAAACCCACAGAATTAGCCGCCAGCAGTCCGAGTGTCAAGACCACAAAAGTAGACAAGCGAAGGGGCGTTCCCATTTCGGGAAGATAGCTACTCAGGCAAACGGGGTTCCCAGCGAGGCCTGCTGGATTGCACGCGCCAGGCCCGGGGATGGAAGGACATCCCGGCAGTGTGCCGCTGCCAGCAACTGGCGGTGCGCTGCGCCGTGTGCCCGTTGCGAGGATGACTGTCTCGTGCGATCGGCAACACCACCCACGTTGTCATTCCGAACCCGTTCTTTGGGTGAGGAATCTGCTGTGCACTTGCCGGGCCCAGACACGGTCACTACTCGAGCCAATTCTCGCGTCTCCCCTGGTGATTGGACGCATCATAACTCTCGGCTTTCCAGGGGCCCCGCGGAGATCAAAACCCTCGTCCTGTCTCCGCAAAATGCGTAGAGAGAAAGACGGGGCACCCGCCCGCGTTATACTGGCTTTATCTATGGCTGGGGCTCCGCAACTAAATTCGGGGAAGACATTTTATCTGGAGACGTTTGGGTGCCAGATGAATGTGCATGACTCGGAAAAAGTCATTGGCACGCTGGTGCAGGAAGGGTACCGGCAGGTGGAGACGGTCGAGGAGGCGGACCTGATCCTTTACAACACCTGCTCGATTCGCGATAAGGCGGAGCAGAAAGTTTTTTACCGGCTGGCCGACTACAAGAAGCTGCAGGCGCAGGGCAAGACGTTTGGCGTCCTGGGATGCGTGGCACAGCAGGAAGGCGAAAAGATTTTTGAGCGGGCGCCGCATGTTTCGCTGGTTGCCGGGTCGGCGTCGTACCGGAAGCTGCCGGAGATGCTGGCGCAACTCGAAGCCGGGCAGCTTGAGAAAAAGAAGATCGAGGCAGCGCGGTCGGAAACAGGGGAGCGCGAGACCGCGAAGCTGGTGCGCATCACCGGGCTTGACGATCGCCAGACCGACGAGTGTTTCGAGACGGAGTTCACGGCGCGCACGAATCCTTACCGCGGGATACATCACCATCATCGAAGGGTGCGACAAGTTCTGCTCTTATTGCGTTGTCCCCTACACCCGCGGGAAAGAGCGCAGCCGGACGGCGGAGTCGGTGCTGGCGGAAGCGCGGCAGATGGCCGACCTGGGCTACAGCGAGATTCAGTTGCTGGGGCAGAACGTGAATTCGTACAAAGATCCGGCAGGGAAGAAGTCGTTCGCGGAATTGCTGGCCGCGGTGGGCGAGGTGCCGGGAATCCGGCGGGTGCGGTTTACGACGTCGCATCCGCGCGACTTTGGGCGCGATATTGTGGAGGCGATCGATGCGGTGCCCGCGCTATGTGACCACGTGCATTTGCCGGTGCAAAGCGGGTCGACGCGGGTGCTCGAGGCGATGCAGCGACTTTACGACCGCGAGCAGTATCTCGAACGCATAAGCTGGATCAAGGCGGCGAAGCGGGACATCAGCATTACCAGCGACATGATCGTCGGATTTCCGGGAGAGACGGAGGCTGACTTCGAGGAAACGTTGAGCCTGCTGGACGAAGTGGGATACGACAGCGTGTTTACGTTTAAGTATTCGCCGCGGCCGAATACTCCGTCGCTGAGTTTGGAGGATGCGATTCCGGATGCGGAGAAGGCGCGGCGACTGGAAGTGATTATGAGCCGGCAGCGGGAGATACAGATTGGGCGGTACAAAAAATATGTCGGGGCGATTAGTTGAAGTGATGGTTGAAGGATTCAACGCGGGGCGCGGGCAATGGATTGGGCGGACTTCGCAGAATAAGACGTTGAATTTTGTGCGAGGCGTTGGGGAGACGGAGTCAAAGTCAAAAGCCGCGGTCAAGAGTGCCCGCTCCACACAAGCAACTTCCACAGCTACGGATGTGAGAGTCCAACCTGTGGTTGGGAGTTATTGTTCAGTGAGGGTGACGGCCAGTTTTCCTAACTCGCTGGTGGGAGAGATGATATAACGTGGGATATTCCGGGAGGGCACGATGGAAATCGAGATGACGATTCGCGGTTTGATGCTGGATCCTGTCACGCAGATGCCGATCGTGATCCTTAAGGGCGTGGGCGGCGAGCAGGTGCTGCCGATCTGGGTGGGGCACTTTGAGGCGCATGCGATTCAGATGGAGATGGAGAAAGTGAGCGCGCCGCGCCCTATGACGCATGACTTGATCAAGAACGTGCTCACCGGCCTCGAGACGCAGGTGCACCGGGTGGTGGTGACGGAGTTGCGGGAAGATACGTTTTATGCGGTGATCTGGCTGGAACGCGGGGGCGAGGTGGTGAGCGTGGACTCGCGTCCGTCGGATGCGCTGGCGCTGGCACTGCGGGTGGATTGTCCCATCTTTGTGGATGAAGTGGTGCTGAAGAATTCGAAATTGGCGGCCAGCGCCAATGAACGGCTCTCGAGCGATGAGCTGCGGAAGTATCTGGAAGGGCTGAATGACGAGGATATGGGTAAGTACAAGATGTAGTCAGCTCTCAGCTATCAGCGAGGGCAGGAGGTACCCACGAAGGCAGTGAGACAGGAGTCATCACCAGCCTGGTCGTGCCAGCTTCTCGTACTTTACATAATACCAGTTATCGGACATTACGCGGCTGAGCCAACCATACCGCGCGAAAGCTGGCTGCAGGATGTGGAAGCGCGGTAGCGCAACGTGGTGTTCCCTGACACGGTGCGGAACGAAGCCCACAATTCTGGAGGAGTCCTGGAAATTAGGACTGGACCGCCACGATCGCTATTGGGTTGTTTGTCCTAGGGATCTTGGTTTTCGGCCGCCTCGCCATATTCCAGATCGTGCTTTTTCGAGGAGGCAGGATTTGGACGCCGGTGCTTGTCGGAATGTTCGTTTTCTGGAGCCTGGTCTTCGGGGGGATCGCTTGGGCTACGCGTCGCACAACGCGGCGTATCGAGGACGGTCGGCGTGCCAAGACGCACAAACCTTGAACCGTGGACAGGAACGCCTTGCACAGGCGGTCGCGGGGTCCGGCAGCCATGGGGTTCCTCGCTTCGCTCGGAATGACAATTCCGAATCAGGGTCTTGCGTCAGGTGTCTGAACATCTCCAACTAGCCGTCAGCGGTTCCGCTGGCTCGGTTCCTTCAAGGTGTACTTTAATAAGCACCAGAGGGCGCGGAAGCCGTCTTTCCAGCCGATTTTCTTGCCTTCTTCGTAGGTGCGTCCCCAGTAGCTGATTCCGACTTCGTAGACGCGGAGGCCGCGTTTGGCGATTTTGACGGTGATCTCGGGTTCGAAACCGAAGCGGTCTTCTTCGATGGGGATGGCTTGCAGGATCTCGCGGCGGAAGACTTTGTAACAGGTTTCCATGTCGCTCATGTTCATGTTGGTGAGGGCGTTGGAGAGAATTGTGAGAAGCCAGTTCCCTACCGAATGCCAGTAATACAGAACGCGGTGCGGGCCGCTGCCGAGAAAGCGGGAGCCGTAGACAACGTCGGCCTTGTTCTGGATGAGCGGGCCCAGCAGCGCGGGGTAGTCTCCGGGATCGTATTCGAGGTCGGCGTCCTGGATGAGGATGTAGTCTCCGGTGGCCTGCTGGATGCCGAGGCGGAGGGCGGCGCCTTTGCCGGTGTTTTTGGGCTGTAGGAAGACGCGGATCTGGGAGTGGGCGGCGGCCAGTTCGGTGAGGATTTCGCGGGAGCCGTCGCGGGAACCATCGTCGACGCAGATAAGCTCAAGGTCGATCTGGTTTGAGTCGGTGGGAACGGCCAGGACTCGGGCTATGACTTCGCGGAGGGTGGGCTGCTCGTTGTAGACGGGCATTACGACGGAGAGTTTCATGGGGCGGGTTCCAAGGTACGGGGCGGGGGTGGGGAGCGTCAAGCGTTCGGGAAGCAGAGGTCGGGAAAGCAGTGGTCAGGGGCCAGTGGTCAGTTTAAGGTCGAAGGCGGGGGACGGGAGCGTCCGTCCTGCAGGGCAGCTTTACTACGGTGAACCAGAAAGTCTCAACTGCGCGGACGATGTTCTGGAAGGTTTTGAAGTCGATGGGTTTCACCACGTAGCAGTTGGCTCCCATGTGGTAGCTTTCGAGCACGTCGATCTCTGCGGCCGAAGATGAAAGCACGCACACCGGGATGTGGCGAAGTTCGTCATCCCTCTTGATGTTCCACAGAACAGCCCGGCCATCGAGTCCGGGAAGGTTCAGGTCGAGCAGAATGAGGTCGGGGGTGAGGCGCGAGGAGAATTGACCCCGCTTGTGCAGCAAGTTGATCGCCTGGGTGCCGTTCACCACCACCGTCAATTCGATCTGCAGCTGGCTTGTCTTCAGACTTTCCCGAGTCAGGTCCGCGTCTCCGGGATTATCCTCCACCAGCAGCACTTGAATGGGCACGGCCACCATCTACCTCCTTTGCGACCGCACGAATTGTGAAATAGAACGTTGTGCCTTCGCCGAGAACGGATTCGAACCATATGGTGCCGCCGTGGCGCTCAACGATCTTCTTGGCGATGGCCAGACCGATGCCGGAGCCTTCGAATTGTTCACGCGTGTGCAGGCGCTGGAACATTTGAAAGACGCGCCCGCTGTTGTCCTTTTCCATACCGATTCCGTTGTCGGTGACGGCGAAGCGCACCATCTCCTCGACCACTTCGGCGCTCACGCGAATCAGAGGAAGGCGTTCGCCGCGAAACTTGAGGGCATTGCCGATCAGGTTCTGAAAAACCTGCCCCAGCTGCAAGTCATCGGCCTGGACAGGCGGCAGGACTTCCTGCACGATTACTGCCTGATTGGCCTGCACGATGTTCTGCAGGCCCTCGAGGACAGAAGCGACAACAGTTGCAGCGTCGGTGAACCGCAAGGGCTTCGCCGCGGTGCCGACCCGGGAGTATTCCAGAAGATCGGTGATGAGGCGCTGCATGCGACGGGCGCCATCGACTGCGTAACCAATAAATTTGTCGGCTCTTTCGTCGAGCTTGCCGCGGTAACGTTCGCCGAGGAGCTCGCAATAGCTGGAGACCATGCGCAGGGGTTCCTGCAAGTCGTGGGAGGCGACGTAGGCGAATTGTTCGAGTTCGTGGTTGGAGCGCGCGAGCTCTTCCACTTTTTGGGCCAGGTCCTCCTCGGCCTGCTTGCGCTGACGTCGCAGGCGCTGCTCCTCCAAGGCGCGGTGGATGGCTACTGGCAGGCGCGCCAGGGTGCCCTTCAGCACATAATCGGTTGCGCCTTGCTTCAGGCACTCCACGGCGTTCACTTCGCCCAGAGCGCCGGTGACGAGGATGAGGGGCACATCGAGGTTTTCGTGGCGCAGGACTTCGAGCGCCTCCATGCCGCGCCACCTGGGCAGGTTGTAATCGGCGAGGACGATGTGAGGGCAGTTGGCGCGCAGCTCGCGGGTGAAGTCTTCGGCCGTTTCCACCGCCACGGAGGTGAAATCAAACTCGGCGCGGCGCAGCTCGAGTTGCACCAGTTCTACATCCATTGGGTTATCCTCGACCAGCAGGAACCGAAGCGGTGCCGGCTTTGGCAGCTGTTGCGGAACGGGCTGGGAGGGAGTTGGGACCGTGTCGGCGTTCATTATTCTCGACCACCATTCTTGACCACAGTTTCCACCGCGATGCTTGATTCATGGTGGACCGGCCGCTGGTTGACCACCAGCCAGTACATGCCCAGGGTCTTCACGGTCTCGCGGAACTGCTGAAAGTCCACCGGCTTCTGGATAAAGCTGTTGACTCCTGCGTGGTAGCCCTCGATCAGGTCGCGCTCTTCTTTGGAAGAAGTCATGATGACGACCGGGATCGTCCTGGTCCGCGGGTCGCCCTTCACTTGTTTGAGCACCTGGAGGCCGTCGATCTTGGGCATCTTCAAGTCGAGCAAAACCAGTTTGGGAGGGTGGGTAAAGCTGCGTTCGGAGTAGGCTCCGCGGCAAAAGAGGAAGTCCAGAGCTTCCTCGCCATCGCGCACGACGAAGATGCTGTTGGCCAGCTTGCCCTCGCGCAGCGCATGTAACGCCAGATCGATGTCGTCCTGATTGTCTTCCACCAGCAGTATGTCTACACCTGCGTTCATGTTCGGCTCCCAATTCCTGCCGCTGCGGCGATAGCTTTCGATTCGAAACGTTCCCAACCGCCAAGCGTGAAATAAAAGGTTGCGCCGCGATCAATTTCGGCTTCTGCCCACACACGGCCTCCGTGTTTGTAGACGATGCGCTGCACGGTGGCGAGGCCGACACCTGTGCCTTCAAACTCTTCGGCCCGATGCAGGCGCTGGAACACCCCAAATAGCTTATCGGCATATTTCATGTTGAAGCCCACTCCGTTGTCCTTTACGAAGATCACGGGCAGGCCATACTTCTCGGTCTGGCCAATCTCAATCATGGCTGGGGAGCGCGGCCGAGAATATTTCAGGGCGTTGTGGAGCAAGTTTTGAAACACCTGCCGGACCAAAGTGGGATCGCATTCCAGAACGGGCAAGTCGGCGATCTTCCATTCGACGTTTCGTCCTGCGATTTCCGGCTCCAGCATGATCAGGACGTCCTGCACGATGGAACTCAGCCCCGTAGGCTGAATGGTCAGCGACTGGCGACCCACGCGGGCCAGGTTCAACAATTCGTCGACCAGCGTGCCCATGCGGGTGGCACCTTGCACGATGCGCTGCAGATGGTGCTGGGCTTCGGCGGGCAGGGAGGGAGCAAAATCTTCGAGCAGAATCTTGCTGAATCCGCTGATGTGGCGCAAGGGGGCGCGAAGATCGTGGGAGACGGAATAGGTAAAGGCTTCGAGTTCGTGATTGGCGGTTTGCAAGGCGGCGGTGCGCTCGACAACGCGCGCTTCCAGTGAGTCGTTCAGGGTGCGGATTTGCTGTTCGTCGGCCCGGCGCTGGGTGACGTCGCGGAACGCGACCACACCGCCGTGTGCCACGCCGTCCTTGCTTTTCAGGGGATTACCGCTAATCTCGATCCAGACCCCGGTTTCGAGTTTGGCATTGCGGATATACATTTCGGCGCTGCAGGCTTCTCCACGAATAGCGCGCAGCAAGGGATTCTGCTCGGGTGGGAAAGGCGTAACGGTATCGGGGAGGTAGGTGCCGTAGTGATCGGTCCATTGCTCGGGAGGAACGTCGGCCGCGCCCAGGCCAACGATTCTGGTGGCGGCGGGATTCCAAAGGATGAATTTGCCGGTCAGGTCGGCGGCGACCAAGCCCTCGGAGATGCTATCGAGGACGGACTGGAGGGTGAGAGTCTGAGTTTCCAGTGCCTGGCGGGAGCGAGCTAATTCTTCGGCTTGCCGGCTGAGCTCCTCAGTCTGCTCGGCCATTGCGGCGGCGGCGTGGTTGCGTTCGGTGACGTCGCGTGCAATCTTGGAAGCGCCAATGATTGTGCCGTTGCTGTCCCGGATGGGTGAAATGGTCTCCGAAACGTCAATGAGCTTGCCATCCTTACGGACCCGGACGGTTTCAAAGCGCTTGACGCTCTCGCCGCGGCGGATGCGCGCGAGAAGGTCGTCCTCTTCATGCACCCGCTGCGGCGGAAACAACATGAGCATGGGCTTGCCCAGGGCCTCGGCGGCGGAGTAACCGAAGAGTTTTTCCGCGCCGTGATTCCATCCGTTGATGGTGCCGTGCAGATCTTTGCTGATAATGGCATCGTCAGAGGAATCGACGATGGCAGCCAGCCGCTCGCGGACCTGATCCGCTTGTTTGCGCTCGGTGATGTCGCGCAGGATTACGGTGAACAACTTCTTGCTTTCGCTTTCCGCTTGCGAGATGGAGGCTTCGACGGGGAATTCTTCCCCGCTCGAGCGCACGGCCCAGATCACGCCGGGGGCGCCGATGGCCCGGTTGCTGACTCCGGTATGGCCGAAGCGGCGGATGTGCTCGACGTGGGCCTGGCGGAAGCGGCGCGGGATGAACTGATCCAGGGACTGGCCCGTGGCTTCGGCCTGAGTGCAGCCGAACATTTTTTCGGCGGCAGTGTTGAAAATGAGCACGCGTTGGCCCTCGTCGACGGTGATGATGGCGTCCATGGCCGACTGGATAATGGCGGTGAGCTGGCCCTGGCTCTGCTGAAGCGCGTTCTGCGCCAGCTGAAGATCCTCAAGGGCACACTGGTGTTCGGCCAGGGCGGCCCGTACGCATTCGCGCTCAGCCTGCGTGTTGCCAAGTTTTTCCTCCGCGCGCTCGCGTTCGACTACCTGTAGACGCAATTCGTAGTTGACGGCACGCAGCATTTCTTTGCTGGGCAACGCGATGGCTTTCGGAATCAGCGGTATCAGCATGATGGCGGTAGCGGCCGAGGCCACCGCCGTAATCGCCTTGACGATGCCCGCGAGAAGGTAGTTGGCGTGCCAGATGGTCCATATTTCAAGCAGGTGGGTGGTGCCGCAGCCCACGATGAACAGGCCGAACATCCAGAAGATCCAGTTGAACGGCAGGTCGCGCCGCTTCCGTGCCAGGTAGACCAAAGCCACAGGAATGCAAAAGTAGGAGAGGACGATCACGCCGTCGGAGATTACGTGCAGCCATAGGACCACCGGATCCCACTGGAAGCAATAGCCGTGCGGCATGAAATCGGGCATAAGTCTGGGCTGATTGCGGGCTGATCACCGGCTTTATGTCTAGCCATCGGCGCTGGGAGTTGAAAGCTTTAGGCAGGTGGCGGAGACGCTGAAGGGAAGCTAATTTACTGCACGGGGGTCTAGTCCGGGGGCAGGACGATTCTTGGGTGAAACAGGGTGCCGGCCACGCGGGTGGCGATGGCGATGAGATTTCTCTGGCCGGAGAAGACTTTCACCTGGCGGGCACGAGAAAGCTCGGGCAGGTTGACCGGGCGTCCGGCACGAATGCGGAGGGTGTTGACTTCGTCGGCGGTGACGCAGGGGAATTGCGGCAGCAGCATGCGGGGATGGACGAACAGGTTTTCCAGGGCATGCGGGATCGATCTTGGCGCGCCGGTTTTTTCTGGCTTCGGGGTTGCCGGTTGCGTATCTTCTGCTTCTACTTCCGCATTCGTCCGGTTCGTGTTGGCGGCTGCTTCGAGTTCCTCGAGGGTGTGGGCGTCTGCGATGGAGAATTCCGCGACGGCGGTGCGGCGCAGGGATTCCAGATGCGCGCCGCAGCCGAGTTTCTGGCCCATTTCATGGGCTACGGAGCGCATGTAAGTGCCGGAGGCTACGCGAGCGCGAAAGCGGGCGCGGGCGCCTTCGACGCCGAGGATTTCAAATTCCTTGATCTCGACCTGCACCGGCTGCAGTATGACTTCTTTTTTCTTGCGCGCCAGTTTGTAGGCTGGGACACCGTGAATCTTCTTGGCGGAAAATGGCGGCGGCATCTGCTCGATCACGCCTCGGAAGGCGGCGGCGAGGGTTAGGACTCGGTCGAGGTTGAGGGTGACGGGCTGGGCGAGAGCGGCGGGTTCGCCTTCGGCGTCGTAGGTGTCGGTGGCGAAGCCGAAGCGAATGACTCCTTCGTAGGATTTTTCCGAGGCGGTGTAGAACTGCGCCAGGCGCGTGAGGTTGCCGACGACAAGCGGAAGAACGCCAGTGGCGAGAGGATCGAGCGTCCCCAGGTGGCCGACCGAGCGCTCGTGCAGGATACGGCGCACGCGGTTAACCACGTCATGGGAGGTGAGGCCGCCGGGCTTGTCGATAATCAGGACGCCGTTCATGAGGATTTGGTAAGTTGGTAGTGGCTCGACTACTGATACCAACTTAACAGACTCCCCATGCTTCCCATTAAAGACGACCGGCCGAGCTACAGCACGCCGTATGTAAACTACTTCCTGATTGCGCTGAATATTCTTATTTATTTGTTTCAGGCGACGCTGGATCCGCGGAGCTCAAGACTGTTGGACCAGCAGTTCGGCGAAGTGCCGGCGCACCTGGCGGCGTTTCTGGCGGGGTCACACCGGTACACCCTGCCACAGGTGGTGCTTCCCTTCTTTACGTCGATGTTTTTGCACGGAGGGTGGATGCATGTGCTTGGCAACATGTGGTTTCTCTACATCTTTGGCGACAATGTGGAGGACTACCTGGGGCACTTCAAATATCTCGTGTTCTACTTGCTCTCAGGACTGATTGCGATGGCAACGCAGGTGGCGATTAATCCACACTCGAATGTGCCGACGATCGGGGCCAGTGGAGCGATTGCGGGGATACTGGGAGCGTATCTCATTCTGTATCCGCGGGCGCGCGTGTTGACGTGGTTTTTTGTGTTCATCGTATATATCCCTGCGTGGTTCGTGCTGGGGGAGTGGTTCGTGATGCAGTTTCTCTATGGGACGGCGAGCCTCTCGGCGGCGCAGGCGGGGCGTGATCTTGACGGTGTTGCGTTCTGGGCGCACGTGGGCGGGTTTGTGGCGGGGATGTTGATGATTAAACTTTTTCCCGAGCGGTCGCGGCGGTCGCCTTATGCGTATTCGTGAGTTGTCGGGGTGAACGGCCGATTCGGTCTGTTATCAAGAACAAAGTCAAAGGCGGGCGGGCAAGAGTGCCCGCCCCACACAGGCAAAGACAAAATCAAAACCACTATTTCTTAGGGCGTGATTCGGGCGGGACCAGACCGGCCAGGCGGTAGTAGACGACCAGTTGGCCGTAATGTTCGCCGGAGTGCTCGATGAAGCCGTAGGCGAAGTCCTCAACCCTCGTCTTTTGATGCACGAAGGGATCGACGACTAGCTGTGCCATACCTTTGTCGCCCTTAGCCTGGATGGCGGCAGCTCCATCGGCGAAGGATTTCTTGACGAAGGCGACAAGGTCGGCTCGAGTCTTGTACTGGTCGGGTTTGGGGTCACCATCGGGCAGCTTCTGTCCGGTCAGGACATTGGTGAAGTAATAGGTGGCTCCGGCGGCGTGCAGCAGTTGTTCCTCAAAGCTGCGCTGGGCAGGCGTGGGCTTCATGTCGTACTTGTCTTCAGGAAAGTCTTCGGCCATGGCGATCAGCTTGCGGCCAATGTCGTTCCATTGATTGAGCACGGCCTTGGACGGAGGGTCGGCGGGTTTGATCGGCGGTTCTTTCTTCATTGCGTCTTGCGCGCGGGCGGATGGGGCGAGAATTGCGGCGGCCAGGACGATTGTGGCTGCTAGTGATGCCATCTTCATGGTTATGCCTCTGAGTTGAATTTGCGGCTGCAATTCTAATCGGACTCGTGGGGGCTGAAAAGGTTAGCCGAGTCTCGATCGTGACGCAGCCGAAAGCACACTAGAGAATCCCTGGACGAGTCGGCGTAAAGGCTGCGCTGCAAGGGGTCCCCTCGGCTTCCCTCGGGCAGGCCCTTCGACTACGACTTGTCTTTCGCTTTGCGAGAGGCAAGTCTCCGCTCAGGATGACAATGCAGAGGCAATGACAATTGAGAACTGTCCGCCCTAGGTTCCGTTGGGGCGTTGGCGGATGAGCGACAGGAATTCGGAGCGGGTTTCTTCTTCACTGCGGAAGCAGCCTAGCATCGACGAGGTGACTGCGGCGGAATGCTGTTTTTCGACGCCGCGCATCATCATGCATAGGTGCCGGGCTTCGATGACCACGCCGACGCCTTGTGGTTCGATCACTTTCTGGATGGTTTCGGCGATTTGCGTGGTGAGGCGCTCCTGAATCTGAAGACGTCGGGAGAAGATTTCGATCAGGCGGGGAATCTTACTTAGACCAATCACCCGGCCGTTGGGGACGTAGGCCACGTGGACCTTGCCGAAGAACGGCAGCAGGTGGTGTTCGCAGAGGCTGAAAACTTCAACATCTTTCACAATCACCATTTCGTCGTAGCTCACCGTGAAGAGCGCGCCTTTCAGCATGGCTTCCGGATCTTCGTGGTAGCCCTTGGTGAGGAACTTCATAGCCTTGTGAACGCGTTCGGGAGTGCTGGCGAGGCCTTCGCGCTCAGGGTCTTCGCCCAGGCGAATTAGGGTTTCGCGCACCAGTTCTTCGTAGCTGGCGCTGGTGAGGGTGGCTGGTTCGGTGGTGGGCTTGGTCATTGTGGTGGTCTCGTTTTCGAAAGCTGTCTTCGACCGCTTCCCTGCTGCTATTTCTGCAGTTCAGCCGTGCCGGAGTATTCGAAGGCATTCATCATGGTTTCTTCGATTCTCACCTTTTCCAGATGCGCGTGGTGGAAGCCGCGCTGCAATATTTCGAAGATCTCGACGCATAGATTCTCGGTGGTGGGAACGCTTTTGGCGAATTCCTGCAGCATATTCAGGTTCTCCAGGTCATAGCGGGAGAGCACTTCCCTTTCGACGAAGCCGTCGAGATCGACCAGATTGCACACCATGCCGGTGCGGTCATCGACTGGTCCGCTGACCGTGACTTCGAGGCGGTAGTTGTGGCCGTGACCGTGCGGATTGTTGCATTTGCCGTAGGTGGCGCGATTCTCTTCGACCGACATGGCATCGCTGTGCAGGCGGTGCGATGCGGAGAAGAGATAGCGGCGGGTGAGGTAGGCTTTCATGAGTCGGCTCTTGGCTTTTAGCTTTTAGCTCTTGGCTTAACCCTCTCAACTTTCTCCGTAGAAGTCGACGAACAGGTCTGGGGTTTCGTAGACGCGTATGCGGTGCAGTTTTGCCTGCTGGAGTTTGGTTTCGAGGCGCTGCCAGATGGCGATGGCGAGATTCTCCGTGGTCGGAATTTGGGCGAGGAACTCGGGGACTTCTTTGTTCAGGAAGCGGTGATCCATGGCGTCGAGCACTTCGCGATGCATGACTTCTTTGAGTTGCTTGAGATCGACCACGAAGCCAGAGCGCGGGTCGACTTCGCCTTTCACGGTGACCTCGAGCGTGTAGTTGTGCCCGTGGCCGTGGGGGTTGTTGCACTTGCCGAAGGTGCGGCGGTTTTCCTCGGGCGTGAAATCGGGGTTGTGGTAGTAGTGCGACGCGGAGAACTCGGCTTTGCGGGTTAGGTAGACCATAAGAACAGTTGCCAGGGGTCAGTGGCCAGTGGCCAGTAAAGCTGGTTTGTCGGAACTTGGTTTGTCAGAATATGTACGGCCCTTCCAGGGTACGCGGCCGTTGGCGTGCGCTCGCTTCGAACGCAATAACAGGTAGGCGAACACGGGAAGGCCAAACAACGCCAGCAGGGTTGACGGCCAGGAAAAATGCGCGCGGCGGATTCGCGCTACCGTGACTGCTGGGGGAATCAAATACAAAAGCGCAAGGGCAAAGTCTCGATCTGCCAGGCTCACCAACACCAGTGTCAAAGAAGCGACATAGACGCCGAACTCGAGCAGGCGCCAGGCTGCAAGAAACACTGGGGATGGAAACAGAAGCGCGAGATTCTTGGTCCAGCCTTCGCGAAGCTGCGCGAAGTTGCGGTACATGCGGGTACGAACCGCGTCCCCGCCGTAGCGAAAGAAAATCTTCCGTCCTGATCGTTTCACCGCCCGGGCGAGCGCAACGTCTTCCAGCAAGTCGGCGGCTACGGCGGCGTGTCCGCCGACAGCATCGTAGGCTTCGCGCGTAATCAGAATGTATTGGCCGTTGGCCGCGGCCGCAGACGATTGGGGATTGCTTACCTCGGACGGTCGATAGTGCTGCGCCAGATCTGCGAAGATGACCGGCATCACCGCTTTCTCCCAGAACGTCTCGACAAGCTGCTCCGGGGAATAGGAAAGCAAGGCCGCTTCCTGCTGGTTTGCTTCTTTCAGGCAGCGAGCGAGGGAGCCGGGCAGATGAACCGTATCCGCGTCGGTGAACAGAAGCCATTGGCCGCGGGCCTGGCATGCGCCGGTGGCGACAGCGTTGTTCTTGCCGGTCCAGCCGCTGGGCGGAGGAGCGGCTACGATCACTTTCACGTTCGGAAACGACGCGGCGATCTCGCGGGTGCGGTCGGTGGAGTTGTCGTCGACCACGATGATTTCGAAATCTATCCCGGTCTGCGAGACGAGCGATTCCAGGCATGCGCCCAGGCTGACCTCTTCGTTGCGCGCAGGAATGATCACGGACCCGACCGGCGCCGCGTTTCCCGTTTGCCCCGTGATGGTTTCCGCCACTGTCATAGGTGGAATCTATTATTATAGCTGTGTGCGACATATCCCTGGTTCGTTCTGCTTGATTCTGGTCGGCGGCGTTCTGCTCCTGGGGCTTACGGCCTGCTACGGCGGCTCACGGCCGCCTCACATCGGTTCCAGTGCTCCCGACTTCACGGTGCAGGACGATGATCGCAAAGTTTCGCTGAGCCAGTTTCGCGGGCAGGTGGTGGTACTGAATTTCTGGGCGACCTGGTGCCCGCCCTGCATCGAGGAAACTCCGTCGCTGGTAGTGATGCAGGGGCGGCTCAAGGCCAAAGGCATCACCGTGGTCGCGGTCAGCGTGGATGTGGACGAGAGCGCCTACCGGCGGTTCCTGAAAGATCACGGAGTGAATTTGTTGACGGTGCGCGATCCCGACCAGAAAAGCAGCAGCCTTTACGGCACATTCAAGTTTCCCGAGACGTACGTGATCGACCGCAACGGGGTAATGCGGCGGAAGTTCATCGGCGCGGTGGACTGGACAGAGCCGGAGATCACGGACTTCCTGAGCAGGCTGTGACGTCACCTCTTTTCATGCCGCGGAAAAACCCATTCGCCGTTCGGACGCACAGAGTCGTTGTTCTGGCAGGTATCTCCGTGCTGTTAGGTTTCGGGATTGTCTCTGCTGCCCATGGAAGCAGCAGCGCAGTAAGTTGGCGCGCTGCGCGTAAGGTTCAAGCCACCGCTGCGACCTCGAACGATCGCGATCGCGATAACAATCTCATCACGGTAATCGCCGTCGGAGATGTGATGTTGGGTTCGAGTTTCCCTGACGATTCTGGGCTTCCGCCGAATGATGGAGCTGATCTGTTGCGCGAAGTGACTCCGGTCTTACATCACGGAGACATAGTCTTTGGCAATCTTGAGGGACCTCTGGTGGATGGCGGCAAGACCAAGAAATGCGGCAGGAAGATTGGTACTTGTTATGCCTTTCGAGTTCCGACCAGATATGGAGTTTATTTGAAATCCGCGGGTTTTACGGTGATGGGACTGGCGAATAACCACGCGCTTGATTTCGGTCTGGCCGGGCGGGCTAGTTCCCGCGCGGTTCTCGACTCGCTCGGGATTTTGCATTCCGGCGAGATCGGCGACGTGGCGCGGCTTACGGTGAAGGGCGAGCGAGTGGCCCTGATTGCATTTGCCACCTACCCGGGAACTTACAACCTGCTGGACCTGGACGATGCGATCGCAGCGGTGCGCCAGGTGAAAACCGAGGCTGACATTGTGATTGTGTCTTTTCACGGCGGCGCCGAAGGCCGTACTCACCAGCATGTGCTGTTGGGAGATGAAACGTTTCTGGGCGAGGACCGCGGAGACTTGCGGCGGTTTGCTCACGCCATGATTGAGGCGGGCGCGCAACTGGTTCTCGGGAGCGGTCCGCACGTGGTGCGCGGCATGGAGGTGTACTGCGGCAAACTGATCGCTTACTCGCTGGGGAACTTCGCGACCTATGGGTCGTTCAACTTGAAGGGGGAGAACGGCGTGTCGCTCATTCTGGAGACGAATCTTGGTGCCGATGGTTCCTTTCAGGGAGGCGCTGTCTATCCGATCAGGCAGGAAAAGCCTGGTGGGCCGCAGCTGGATGCGGGCATGAGCATCCTGCCCATCCTGCGAGATCTTTCGAAGACTGATTTTCCGTTTACCAATATTGAGGTGAGTGAGAACGGCTTGCTGACTGCCAAGCGCTGGAATTATCTCGACCTCGTCTTTCCTACTGCCGCGTGTGGGGTGTTCCAATATGTTCCGTGTCCCGAGGAGCCGGTTTGCAACTGACCAGTCTTCGCCACGGGGCCCTCATTCTATTGTTCATGGTTGTCGGTGCAGGCGACTTGCTTTGCGCAGTCGCCGTCGTCCAAGGCGGCGGATTTGGATGCTGAGTTAAGCGCGATGCTGGCTCGTGACTCGGTGTGTGAATTGAAGGGGACGACTGCGGGTGCGGATCGCGCAGAGGCGCCGCGAACGCAGTTGGCTCAGACCCAGCCTACGATACAGACCCTGCACAATTCCAGCGGCCGAAATGTGGGGATTATTGCGACGGTTGAGGATGCCTGCCATTGTTCGCTGGGCAACTGTGCCACCTACGTCTACTTAAAGTCGGGGCAGAACTACCGGCTCGCGCTTAACGAAAATCTGGCGCTTTTGCATCCGCTGAAAGGATTCAAGCAAAGCATGCCGGCGCTTAGCGGGAAGCGACGGGTCAGCGATTCCGAGGCTGAAACGATCATCTACGAGTGGTCGGACGGCGAGTATCAGCCGGGCATTTGCGCGACGGTGGTGCAAGAGAGCGGTGCCCACGCGGTCATTACCAAGCACCCGTGCGCCAGGCCTTGACTCCTGTAAGACGGACACTCTTGCCCGTCGCTTTTGACGTTGATATTAAAACTTCGTTAGACCGTCCGGGCAGCCGAAATAGCCTTTCATAGCGATACAGCGATACAAGGTCAAAGTCAAAGGCGACGGACAAGAGTATCCGTCCTACATATAAGTCGGAGCGAAGTCGCGACCTTACAGCGGGGTTTTTCGAAGGCGCAGAGCGTTGGTGATCACCGAGACCGAGCTGAAGCTCATGGCGGCGGCGGCGAGAATCGGGCTAAGCAACCAGCCGAAGAGCGGATAGAGCACTCCCGCCGCGATGGGAACTCCGACGGCATTGTAGACGAAGGCGAAGAAAAGATTTTGCCGGATGTTGCGCATGGTGGCATGGCTCAACTTGCGGGCGCGCAGGATTCCGGTGAGATCGCCCTTCACCAGCGTGACTCCGCCGCTCTCCATGGCGATGTCGGTGCCGGTGCCCATGGCGATGCCGACATTGGCTTGCGCGAGTGCGGGTGCGTCGTTGATGCCATCGCCAGCCATGGCCACGACTCTTCCCTGCTGCTGCAATTTGCGGATAACTTCTAATTTTCCTTCGGGCAAAACTTCGGCTTCGAATTCGTCGATGCCGAGTTTTTTGGCGGTCGCGGCCGCGATCCGGCGGTTGTCTCCCGTAAGCATCACGATACGCAGACCCTGATTTTTGAGTCCGCGCACGGCAGCGGAAGAGGAGGCCTTGATTGGATCGGCAACCTCTAAACTGCCTGCATACTTGCCGTCGATTGCGACGAAGAGTTCGGTCGCATCTTTAGGATTTAAGTTCAAGATCGCAGGATTTAAGTTCGAGACCGCCCCGTCCGCGCTGTTGGAGGCTCCGGTCTCCGCCATCAGGGCTGTGTTCCCAACGGCAATCCGGCGCCCGTCAACGATGCCACGAATTCCCTTCCCCGGCACCTGGACGAATTCGGACGGTTCCGACAACTGTAAGCGTTCCGCTTTGGCGGCGTCGACAATCGCAGCGGCCAAGGGATGTTCGCTTGCGCGCTCCAGACTGGCAGCGAGGCGCAGGATTTCGCGACTGTCTCCCGGCTGCGGTACCGAGGTTCCGATAAGCTTCGGCTTGCCCTCGGTCAGCGTGCCGGTTTTGTCGACTACGAGCGTGTCGACTTTTTCCAGAATCTCGAGCGCTTCGGCGTTCTTGATCAGCACGCCAGCTCTGGCGCCGCGGCCTACGCCGACCATGATCGCCATGGGAGTGGCGAGTCCCAGGGCGCAGGGGCACGCGATGATGAGCACGGCCACTGCGTTCACCAGCGCGTGCGCGAGCCGCGGCTGCGGGCCCAACAGAAACCATACCGCGAACGTGGCAGCTGCGATGGCCACGACTGCCGGGACGAACCACGCCGCGACGCGATCGGCGAGTCTCTGGATGGGAGCGCGGCTGCGCTGCGCCTGGCTGACCATCTGCACGATGCGCGCCAGCAGCGTTTCGGAGCCGACGCGCTCCGCCCGCATCACGAACGAGCCGTTGCCGTTGATGGTGGCTCCCACCACTCTGCTTGAGGCAGTTTTTTCCACGGGCATGGATTCACCCGTCACCATGGACTCGTCCACGGAACTGCTGCCTTCGAGCACGACGCCATCGACCGGAATTTTTTCTCCGGGGCGGACGCGCAAGCGATCGCCAGGTTGCACTTGTTCGAGCGGGACGTCTTTTTCTTTCTCTACAACCTCGCCAGCTTTAACCCCGCCACCTGTCCCCTTGCTATCAACGACAAGCAGACGCGCGGTTTTGGGGCTGAGATCGAGCAGGGCGCGAATGGCGGCGCTGGTGCGGCTGCGGGCGCGAAGCTCCATCACTTGTCCAAGCAGGACGAGCGTGGTGATCGCAGCCGCTGCTTCGAAGTAGACGTCGGGGTAGCCGGACATGCCGCGCAGAGATGCGGGAAAGAATTGCGGGGCAAGCGTAGCGACGACGCTGTAGACGTAAGCGACGCCTGTGCCCAGGCCGATCAGCGTGAACATATTGGGGCTGCGATTGATGAGCGAAGTCCAGAAGCGCTGAAAAAAAGGCAGCCCGCCCCAGAGCACAACGGGAGTGGCCAGCGCCAACTCCAGCGCTGGCAGAGAGGCGCCAGAGAAAATAACCGGCAAACGCATTTTCCAGAACATTCCCGCCATGGCGATCGCGAATAGTGGAGCGGTGAGCACTGCGCTCACCCAGAATCTTCTGGTCATGTCGCGCAATTCGGGGTTTTCTTCTCTGGACGCGGCGGCGGTGCGCGGCTCGAGCGCCATGCCGCAGATGGGGCAGGCGCCGGGCTCGGACCGCACGATTTGCGGGTGCATGGGGCAGACGTACTCGCGTTTCGCCGGGAGCGGGAGCTCTGGTTCCAGCGCCATGCCGCAGGATGGGCACGCTCCCGGTTGCTTCTCGTGGACCTCCGGACACATCGGGCACACGTAGGCTGGTGCTGCCCCAGGCAATGCTGGTTTTGGCGCTGACTGCAATTGCGTCAACGCAGAGTGAGGCGGTGCGGATTTCGCGGCAGCCGGTGCGCCCAGCTCGACCAGTTCAGATTTCGGAACTGCCGGCTTGTTTAAGTATCCCGCGGGATCGGACTTGAACTTTTCCGCGCAGCCCGCGCAGCAGAAATAGAATTTCTTGCCGCCGTGCTCATGAACATTCTTTGCCGTCACGGGATTCACGTTCATGCCGCAGACTGGATCTTTTTCCAGAACTGGGGCGGGGCCGGGAGCGGGGTTTGATGGCGTCATCCCTGGGCTGTTACCGGTTGCGGTGCATTGGGCTTCGGGCTTCGGCATTCGGGCTTCAGCACAACCAAAATGCTCTCCCGAGCGCTACTGGCCACTCACTGGAGATTAGACCACTCAGCCCGAACTCACGTCGTTCGAAGATCGAGAGCCCGAAGCCGGAAGCGCACCTCCGCGCATGCGTTTTTGATGCCGGTACACTATATTGGATTCAGGCTGGCTAGGTCCCACTCAGGCAACGTTCAACGTGTCAATTGCGGACGCCAGAAAACCGAAGCCCGAAGCCGATTTCAAGGCAATTTCATCATAGCGAAAGGTTCTTGAGCGATGACATATTTGGACGCGGTATTCCCTTACGGCGCAAACCCCGGCGAAAGCGAATTGCGGGCTATTGACGGGATGCGCGAGGTCTACGGAGTGCTGCAGGTCTTGTTCAACGAGAAGGATCGTACGGTGAGGGTGAAGTTCGATGCCTCGCGGCTGAAAATGGAGGCCGTCGCGCGCCTCTTGCGTCAGGCCGGCATTGATGTGGGCGAGCCGATCGCCCTGGCTTAAAAATGGGAAGGCCTTTGGGGGAGGCTGGATGTCAAAGTTTGCAAAGCCGGGGAGGGCTGTGCGGGGATGCAATCGGGGCGCCCAAGAAAACCTCTGGCCGAAGTTATTCTCCGGAGCGCCCCGTTGCGCGCCACTTCGTCTGGGCTATGTATAAGCATCTTGCATGCCGTCCGCAAACTATTAAAAACACAGGCCGTGGGGACTTTCGACTCTGTAGGAATTGCCCACAGCGAGAAAGAATTACTTCGGCTCCGACCAGATTGTTTCATGGGCATAAGCCTGTCCCGGATGCTCCGGACCTAACGTGTTGCCCGCGCAACGTGTTGCCCGCGCAAATCTACAGCGCGTTCTAATTTCCGGCTCAGGTTAATTCTGAGCCAAAGTGGTCAATTTTGAACAGACTTAGGTTCTTGGGCTGCGTAGATTCCTATGATTATGACCGCCGATTATGACTGCGGCGGGCAGCGTTTTAACTCAATCTGTCATCTGGACGTAATGGGGCTGTATTGCCTTGCGCGTCACGAACGCCGCTCCATGTCGAGCACAAGCCAGCATGTAACCCTATGGAGGAGACCGCCATGGATTCCCCACTTGTGTTATGCATCGACGACCTTCCCCAAGCCTTGGAACTTCGGAAAAGCACGCTTGAATCTCATGGTTATTGCGTCAAGACCGCGTCGAGCGGGCACACCGCGATAAAGCTATTGGAGGACGCGCCGGTGGCTGCGGTTCTTCTCGAGTACAAGCAGGAGGGCATGGACGCGGAAGCCGTAGCCTGGCATATCAAGCAGCGGTTTCCGAACCTGCCGATCATCCTGCTCTCGGCGTACTCCGAGATGCCGGAGCGGATCCTGTGGCTGGTGGATGAATACGTGATGAAAAGCGAACTGCCAGACCGGCTGGTACCGATCATCGAGCGAGCACACCGGGAACGAGCGCACCGGCGCGTACCACGTCCCGACGAACCATGCTCGGACGAAACACGCCAGAGAAGCAGGGCGGCAGCGTAAAGGTTTGTGACTGCGCATCTTTACGCTCCTTCTCTGCTTTGGGCTTGATGAGTGGGCCTCGCGTCTTACGATTTCCCAAAAGTGAGCAATTTTGAACAGACACCCGTAAATCAAGGTTCTACCGTCATCCCGTCGAGGAATGTGAAGGAACAGATGCGGCCCCCCCGTCGTCGTCTGCCTGCTTCCTCCCTTGGTGGCGCGGCCCATGGGAATTGGCTGCGCCACTTCCTTTCATTGGAGGGATGTCGCATGATCAACAAAGCACCGTCTGCCGTTCCCTCGCTCGATTCAGACCTGCACCCTAACGAACCAAAGAAACCCAAACTTCTAGTCACCAGACCCAAGGCTACGTTCCAGTGGCCGCCGGATTGTGTGTGGCCGTTCACCGACTACGAACGGGACAACAAGACGTAGCCGTTGATAAAATCAGAGCCATGGAAGCGGCGTCGTTAGAGCGACAGTCGGGCAAATACGCTCGCGCGTCACGCGCTGCGCGGCTGATCCAGCTCATGCTGCTCGCGACGGGGGCATATTTTTGCGCTGAACTTTGTTCTAAATCCGCGCTTTGGGCGCAATCGTCCGACTCCCAAACGGGCGATGGGAGCACTTCATGGACAGCGACAAGCGTGTCGCAAAGCGACAACGCAAATCCCACACGCACCATTGAAAGCCATACTCAGAGCGGCAATCGCACACTGGATAAGCAATCGTTACAGCGCCGCGGTTCCGGTGGCCAGTTCGAGCCTTACCAGGATATCGAGAAGGAAACCGTACAAGTGGACGCTGCAACGGTGCGAACCACGACGCGGACGTTTGGCCGGGATGCCGACGGGGCGAAAACGCTGGTGCAGGTGACGGAAGAAGAAAAGCACATTCTGCCCGGAGGTGACTCGAACGTGGTACGAACCACCTCGAATCCTGATGCCAACGGCGGGCTCCAGGTGGTGCAGCGCCAAATCGAAGAGACAAAAAAGATCAGCAAGGATGTGGAGGAGACGAAGACCACCACCATGCTCGCAAATATCAACGGTGGCCTGGCTCCATCTATGAAAGTGCTGGAGCGCCGTGAGCGTGGCGCGAACGCTACAGTGGAATCGCAAAAAACCACGCTGCTTCCGGATAGCGCCGGAAAGTGGCAGGTAGGTGAAATACGGCAGGCTACGACCCGCCAAGATGGTAATGGCCGCAGCACGGAAGAGCGAGTCTCCCGCCCCGACGCTGATGGGAAGTTGGGCGAAATTTCTCGCACTGTCAGCAAGGAACTGGATGCGGCTCCCGGAGAAAAGCTCAAGACTGTGGAAACCTATTCCGTCGATGTTCCCGGATCAGCTCGTGAGGGCGGCCTGCATCTTGTTGAGCGTGCAACCGTCGCTCAGCGCACTACCCCAACCGGTCAGCAAACCACCACAAAGCAATTGGAGCAGCCGACCCCGGGCGATCCGAGTTCCGGTCTGCGAGTGACCACGCTAACCACCGACACGGTGCGCCCCGGTGCTTCCGGAGCGCAAGCCACGCAAACTATTCAAATGCGCGACGCGAACGGCGACTTTGGAGTCGTCTCCGTGGACATCGCAAAATCCAACAATATCCACGCCATTCAGGTTCAGATCGCGCCTTCGGGGAAGCCGTAGAAAGCCGACGCAGCATAGAGGATAATGATTCGCTTCGCGCGGCTCTCGTGCGCAACTCTCGTGAAAAATCCTGCTTCGCAAGTCAAGCCGCAGCAAGTCTGTGCGGTATGTCTCTGCGTCGCACATGCGCCACCGGTTTCTCCTGCAGGAGTAGTTCTGTGGCCTGCACGCGCCGCTCGGCATGGAACCATCGTTGAACCACGTTGTCGTTCAGGAAATTCGCCAATGCCAAAAGGCTCATCCCCTGATGGTGGGCCATCCAGCATCGCACCAACTGGTGGCTGTTCTGCCAGAATCTGCGGCGAACCGAGCTAAAGTCTGCGGATTCGTAGAAGCCGTGGCTCCCCATCCAGCCCAGGTCCGCCATTCGGTGCAGATTGCGCACCGCTTCCACTGAATCCGTATCCAACGCCAGGAACGTCGAATAAGGCGATATCACCAATGCGCTCACCTGTTTGTGCAGGGCAAGATGCGGAAGCCCAAAAGCGTAGTACTGGTAGTTGCCCGCGTCATCCAACTTGAAGAAAGCGGATTCGGAAATGCCCCAGGGAACGCCTCTGCGCGCGGCGTATGTTTGTTGCGAACGTACTGCGGCGACCCGCGAGCGCTCCAATAGCGTGTTGGGGTAGGAACGCATCCAGAGTGAAGGCATTAGGTATTCGAACAACGTTCCAGTCCAGGAGAGCAGAACTGGCCGTCCGCCATCCAGGGTGTGCGCCCGGCCCAGCAGGAACCAACTCTCCTGCGGGATATCTTCTTTCGCGATCGCGACAAACACTGCGGTACGAGACTCGGTGCCCAGCAGGTCATAGCATGCATCATGAAGATGATGGGTTTCCACATCGAGGCCTACGGACACAAGCTTGCGACGCTCATTCAGCAGAGCTTTAAAGTCCATTTCGTCCGCAAGCTTCCCCGACAAGTGCGCGATCATTTGAAGATCGGCAATCAAGCGCTGGGTATTTTCCCGCGCGCTGATAAGCCGGTTGCGAAAACGCTTATACAAAGGCGCCTGTTCCGGGGTCGTGGTATGAAGAACAGATTCGATCCGGCCGATGAGCTGATCGATGAATTGCGGTAACTGCTTGAGCGCGATGCTGTCCATCAGTTTGAGGTTGAGGATGGCGTCATCCTGCAGCTCTGCGAACTCGGGAGAGAACCACGGCGCATATTCATCCACTGTCTGCCGAATGCTGCGCAGCCGCAGTTCGGCCTCTTCGGCAAACCATTTGAGATGCGCGGCTCGTTTAGACTTGGCAATCGTTTCGTGCGTCCGATTGAAAGCTGTTTCCGGTAGGCCCAGGATCGATTTCAGCCAGTCGCCGGTATTGCGTTGCCGCTCGCACGCTGTGAGCGACTTTCGCGGAAATGCACGCCCAGCCGACAGCACGTGCAGATAATCCAGGAATCCTTCCGATAAACACGATTGCAAAACCGGCTGGTGCAAACGTTCCATGCACCCTTGCCGCAGAGTCCAGAGCGAGGCCAGAAGGTTGCCGCTATCGACCGAAGAAATGAAAAGAGGAGCCATCGGCTCCAGGGTGCGAGTGTCATACCAGTTCAAGACATGTCCGTGATCCTTGGTGAGACTCGACACCGTGGTTAACGAGCGAAGAGTCTGCTCGGCGAATTCCGGCACCGTGAGATATCCAAATTCGCATGCCACTTGCCGCGCATTGAGCAGAAACCCGATGTTCGTGGGCGATACACGTGGCGCCACGGCGGCCGGCTGTTCCTGGACGTTGTCCGGGATCAGCCAGTTGTGCTCCGCGGTGCTGTACTCGGCAAAATATCGCCAGGTTTTCAGAGCCGTACGCCGAAGAAAGGCCAGGTTTGCGGGTGAGATGCGATTTCGCGTGGTCGCGGGAGGACGATTGAGCCAATTGGACACCAGCTGACTGCAGGCCCAGAGTGCCAGAATCGGTAACGCAGCCGGGAGCGCCTGCGGCCGCACCATGCTCACAATAAGTCCCAGTACGATCGAAAGAACGGGCATCCAGTTGAGATAAACGTCCACCGGCGCGTACGCTCGAGCGTTCAGCTCAGACTCCGCTGCGGTTTCCCACTCCAAGAGCCTGCGTTGCGTAACCAGGCGCCGGACCAGCGCTCGCACCACCGCGTCCAGGGCGAGAGCGGTCTGGTGGGCGAGGAAGATCAGAGTAAAAAGAAGATTGAGGTTGGCCGTGTAGAGCGCGCTTAGCGCATCCCGCGCGACAGTCAGGTCAAGAGTAAAAAGAGCACGCAGCAGGTTAATGCCAAACTGGACCCAGGCGGGCGTGAATACGATACAGATTGTAGCCAGAGTCCATTGCCACGCCGGCCTTCCCGGCATGAACCATCCAACTACAAGCAACAGGAACACGGCCGGTTCCACCAGGCTGCGGCGCAAGTTGTCGAAAATTTTCCACCACGAGATGAGCGAGATCGGATTGGCGACGCGGTCCACCGATTCGCCCGGCACGTGAGAAAGCAGCCAACCTGCAATCTGCCAATCCCCGCGCAGCCAGCGGTGTTTGCGGCGATTGTGGGCGCTGTAGTGCGAGGGGTAATCTTCAATGATCTCGATGTCGCTCGCCAGGCCGGCGCGCGCATAGACTCCTTCAAGCAGATCGTGGCTCAACAGCGAGTTTCTGGGAAAGCGCCCGTCCAGGACGCGATGAATCGTGTCGACTTCGTAGATTCCTTTTCCTGTGAAACTGCCCTCTCGATACAAATCCTGATAAGCGTCAGACACCGCGCGAGTGTAGATGTCGAAACCAGTTTCCCCCGCGTAGATGGCCGCAAGGCGCGAGCGGGCGGTGCTTTGTACACTGACGCCGACCCGCGGCTGCAAAATGCCATATCCGGCAACCACGGTGTTTGTGTGTGGGTCGATGATGGCCTGATTCAGGGGATGCGCTAGCGTTCCGACCATGCGGTGCGCGGTGCCTCGTGGAAGCTCCGTATCTGCATCGAGCGTAATTACAAAACGGACACGCGGAAGGATCGACAGGTCGCCAACTTTCACCGGAAAGCGGTCGTATCGTCCGCGCAACAGCTGGTTGAGGTCGAGCAACTTGCCGCGCTTGCGTTCCCACCCCATCCATGATTTTTCACGCGGGTTGTAGATGCGATGCCGATGAAAGAGAAAAAAGGAACCCATCGACTGCGCCGTGTATTTCTCGTTTAATTCGTGGATCAAGTCTGAACAGAGCGTGACCAGTGGATTATCTTCCCGAGCGGGCTCATGAGAATCAGGCAAATCGGTGAGCAGTGCGAAATGGACATTCGGATCATGGTTTCCCAGGAATCGCACTTCCAGGTTTTCCACCAACTCCCGCACTTGTTTGTCGCTCAAAAGCAGACTGGGAACCGTGACCATGGTGACGCAGCCATCCGGAATCCCTTCCGAGAAATCGAGTTTAGGGAGAATTTCGGGCGGCAGCAGCGAAGTGACCAGATAGTTCATCAGCTGTACCGCGCTCTGTGAACTCGGCAGAATCAGGATCAGCATCGAGAACAAAATGAATGGAAGTGCGTAGTCGGAGTCGGTGAGGAACACCACCGCCATCGACATGATTGCCAACGTTAGAAGCTGTATGCCCAGCAGGTAACTGACATCGGGGTGTTTGCGCAACAGACTCTGAATTTTCTGGGTGAACGGTGGACGGAAGCCCATTCGCTTATGGAGGAGCGGCACACCGTCGTCTATGAGGTAATAACCGACGTGCGATTCCCGCAGAGCGATGCGCGGTTCGTCGCAGGTACGCTGTCTGGCCTGCTCGGCCAAAGCCACTGCGGCCTTTGCGACCTCCAATTCCTCAAAGTCGGAGTGTTCCGCGATGTTGGATACCCGGTTCCGGTAGAGATCGCGGCTTTCGAAATCCATGCGGCCGTAGGCGTCGGCCGGATCCTGCCGCAACACGCGATCGACCATCATCAGCGGCTCAAGGGCGGTCTTCCAGGTCGTTTGTCCAATCTCTCGCAGGCTGCGCAGGCACACACCCAAACCCTGCGAGGAATCAGTGGGATCGCTTAGAAGACGCTTGCCGCGCACCGCAATTCGTTCCAGAAGAACCAGCTTAAGCGCGGCGACCATCGTCCAAAGCTCACGCACTTGCAAGGCCGTGGTCTGCTGGAACACTTCCAGGAACAAAGTGAGATCCCGTTCGCCGAACTCGTTGGAAACGGTGTCAAGAAATCCCTCTGCCAGAGCCAGCACTCGGGGGACCGTCTCGCCATTCGGAGTGCGAACATGTGGTGTCGTTCCACGGGATTTCAGTGTTCCGACTACGCTCTGGAGTTCCGTGTAAAGCAGGCGGTCATTGTCGTAAAGCCAACGGAAATCGTCGGAAATTGGCGAATCTGGGACGGGCAATTCGAGCGCGGCAAATATCGGCTTCAAGTCATGCGCGAGTACACGGAAACGCTCAGTAAATGTTCGCGACGAAGGAGTGTTTGGCAGCCACGGTAAAACGCGCGCCAGTTCTTGAGCACGCTGACTTATGATTTGAGGGTCCTGGGCGGCATGGAGGCGCTCGGGCATGCGTTCTGCCTCTGCGCTGATCATTTCTAGATGTGTATTCGTCGGCATTGAGTTATGAGTTCTGTTTCCTTATCGATAACTGGCGGCTTGCATCTCAAACATTTCTGCGTAGCGCCCACCAAGATTCAATAACCTTTCATGGTTACCGTCTTCGGCAATCTTTCCCTGTTGCAACACAATGATGCGATCGGCCATTCGCACAGTCGAAAATCTGTGCGAGATGAAGAGGGCTGTCTTTCCCGCGGTGAGTTCGGCAAAGCGGTGAAACACTTCAAATTCGCTGCGCGCATCGAGCGCGGCGGTGGGCTCGTCGAGGATTAAAACCTGCGCATCCCGCAGGTAGGCGCGCGCGAGCGCCACTTTCTGCCATTCGCCGCCCGACAGGTCAACGCCTTTATCGAAGCGCCGGCCTAACATTTGCTCGTAATCGCGAGGCAGTCTGGCGATGACTTCGTTGGCCATGCTCCTATCAGCCGCGTCTCGCAGCAGGGGCAGGTTATTGAGTTCGTCGATCCTTCCGACAGCGATGTTTTCCCGCGCGGTCATTTCATAGCGCATGAAATCCTGGAAAATTACGCCAATTTCGCGGTAAAGATCCTCCAGGCTATACTCCCGCAGATCGACTCCATCCAACAGGACTTGGCCCTCGACCGGATCGTAGAGCCGCGTCATCAGCTTCACCAGCGTAGTCTTGCCTTCGCCGTTTTCCCCGATCAGCGCAACCCGTTCCCCGGCCCGGAGATGAAAATCGAGGCGGTTCAGCACCAGCCGGGGATTTCCCGGATAGTGAAACGAAACCTTGCGAAATTCGAATCCTCGCAAAATGGGGCGAGGAGCCGGCAAGGCGTTGGGCTTGGAACAAATGGTGGGCCGCATTTCAAAAAACGCAAGCAGGTCGGTGAGGAACAAGGCCTGGTCCGCAATGCTGGAAAGTGTCGAGAAGACCTGCTGGATATTGCTGCTGGCCTGCATGATGGCGCCCGTCAGGAAAATCATCTTGCCGATGGTGAGGGACCCGGTTGCCGTCCGCCAGATCACGTAGACATACGCCGAGTAATAGCCGGCAGTGCCGATCATCGACAAAAAAGATCCGGCAATCAGCCTGCGGCGGGCCAGATCGACGTTTTCGCGATAGAGCTGGTCCGAGAGACGCGTGAAGCGTGCGATGAGGAAATCCTTGAGCCCAAAGAGCTTGAGTTCCTTGGCCGCTTCCCGGCTTCCGCCAAGCACACGCAGGTAATCTAGTTCCCGGCGGACGGGGGTTTGGCGGAAGTTTCTCGCGTATCCCAGAAATGCGAAATGGCTTTCGCCGAGAAACGCCGGAAGGATACCCACAATCAGCAGCAGCAAAAGCCAGGGGGAGAACAGAAGAATGGAAACCGACAGAGAGGCAGCTGTAATGACCTGCTGCACCAATCGCCCGATGGACTGAATCATGCCCAACCGGTCGGTGGCCTGCACCCGCGCCCGTTCCAGTCGGTCATAGAAGACTGGATCTTCATACGCGATCAGATCCAGCTCCGCAGCGTGCTTCATCACCCGAATGCTGATGTGGCGGGTGTATTTATCCGCCAGCAGGGCATCGAGATAGTCGATGGTTCGGCCGAGGATGCCGCCGAAAATGGCGATGGCGAATTCTGCCGCAACCAGCCACCAGAATTGCCGGGCCACGGGCTGATGACTGGAAACGGCATGAACAATGCCGTCAACGATTAGTTTTGTGATCCACAGAGCGGCCAGCGGCAGGAGGGAGCTGATCAGCCGGAAAAACAGCCCCAGGGATACGACGAGTGGGCCTGACTCCCAGACGATTCTGAGGACCGGGGGCACGTTGCGGAGCGCGACGAGGCGATCGCGCCACCCTCTCCAGAAATCTTCCCCATCAGGCATTTTTTCGAGTCCCTTGGATAATGAGCCCATCTAGGATGCCGAAACCACTTCAGGCGTACGCCAGAATAGGAAAACGGAGCAATATATTCTTCGATACCGCCCCTTATCCTGAAAAATCGCTCGTTACACGTCGAATTCCTTTTCGAGAATCCACGAGGCTCCGCCCTCGACGGCATCTACAAGGCTGGCTATGTCGTGCTGAATGTGCGGCTTGCAAGAGATTGTAACCTAAGGAGCGCAAGCCTGGCCGCTAAGAAACTAATGCGAACGATTCGATTGGCCCATGAGGGTCACGGGCGGAAAGGAAGTATCTTCACCATGGCATGCAAAAATGCCAGGGAAATTCGATGAATATGGGTCTCGCCGACGCTCAGATCTCGTACTTTTTGAAGCCGGCCCGCTGCATCCCGCGCCGAGCCGACTCGTTCTTCATGAAGGTGTCCCAGACGAATCCCGTCCTCAGGTTCTCGGCCATCAGCAGGGTGATGCCGGTATCGATGCCGATCACGTCGCTGTCATACCATTTGGTAAGGGGGTTAAACGCGTTGACGAATCCGTACTTGCTCCAGGCCGAGGGGTAGCGGTCTTTGACGGTCCGTAAAACGCGTAGCACCGCTTGTGGTAGGAATGGCAAGGAACCAGCTGAAGCACTGGGTACAATCGTGCCGTCGATCGGTCCGACAGCCGGGGGTCCTCCCCAAATCACGTAGCCGTTGGGGGAATCCGAGGCGGTGATTCCCCATAAATCCTCGCTGTAGTCGGGAAACTGCTTGGCCAATTCAAGGCAGAAGCGGCGATGAACCTCGGTCGCGGTGACCGAATTCTGGAAGTAATCCGCATATTTGTCGCGTTTGCCCCGGAAGTCAAACCAGGCTTGGGAATACTGATGCACAAATAGCGGCGCGAACGAGCCGATGTAGCGCAAACCGTCATATTCGAACGTCAGACGCTTCCAGGCCGTCCAGGTTTCCTGGCGCAGCGGATGGGAAGTGGAACCCAGACCCAGCAGGTACATCATCATCAATTCACTGTAGTTATCCCAACGATAGGGAAGGAAACCCGTCTCCGGCGTCCAACCATGAGGCAGCAGAGCGGTATCTTCCGACAACCACGTCCACTCCACACGGTCAAAAATGGCATCAGCCAGTCCTTGGACTTCCGCAGCCGGAAAGTACTCCCGGCAAGCCAAAACGCCGCAAAGCAGGATCGTAGTGTCGACCGAAGAAACTTCGGCATCCCAAACGCGTTCGCCGGTATTGATGTTGGCCCAGTGGTAGAAGAATCCGCGATGATTCGGCAGTTTCGCCCAAAAACACTCCAGCGCGGCCAGCACCCGCTCCTGCGCCGCGGTGCGCGTGACAAAGCCACGTTTCTCGCCGATGCACAGCGCTGTCAATCCGAAGCCGGTGGCGGCAATGCTGCCGACAATTCCGCTATCATTGACCTGAACGTTACATCTGTCTTTTACCAGGCCGGTCTTTGGATTGGTCTGCTCCCAGAAATATTGAAAATTGCTCTTCTCGATTTCGTTCAGCAACTGGTCGTCCTCAGGAGAAAGCGAGTCCGGACCGGTCGCAGCCGCTGGCATACCGCGCGCCGGGGTGGCCTGAGAAAAGGCAAGGCCGGCGAATGGCAGGCAACTCCCTATGGTTAGAATTTGCCTGACAAAATCGCGCCGTGATCCTTTCGCATGCATTCCTTTCATTGTTTCACGTAACGCGCCTGAATATCGTGAAAGAGCCTAAAGCAAAGAGCGCCCCGAAAGAATGCACGACAACCGGTGCACCCGAATGCGCATGTAAGATGCCGTTCAGGTCTCCCCTCTCGTAAGATGTTCGAAGATTATTGGATGAGAGTAGCAAGAAAAAGCTCGTTTTGGATCCTGCTGGTGTTGGTTGCCGGTCTGGCTTTCGTGGGTTTATTTTTCCGACGCCAGCATTTGAAGCCGGTCACCATCACAGGAGCCGTCACCGTACAGGATGCCGATCCCAGAAAACAATTACCTCTTGCCGGAGTGGAAGTAAGCCTCGCGAAAAAAGCAGGCGAGAATAGTGCGGGCGAGACTCCGGCTAAATCCGACTCCAACGGATTTTTCAGCCTGAAACTGCCCAAAGGCCTGCGACGAGGTCAACCGCTGACGCTGCTGTTTCGCCACCCCGACTACCATCCTCTGGACCTTCAGGAATTCGCGGGTGACAAACTCTATATCGTTCACCTGGTTCCATTGTCGAGGAATGCGGATACCTCCAATCGGCCCGCTATCGCGGTGGGAAACGTCCGCGTTCGATATTCGATTCAGGCCATGCGAACGGTAGACGTAGGCAGCGCGGTAAAGACGTTTCAAGTCGAGAATGTCGGGAATATTCCGTGCCAGGGGCGATCTCCCTGCTCGCCCGATGGCAAATGGAAAGCCACAATCGGTTCCGCCTCGTTGGACGCGGGTCCGGGCAATGAATTTCAAAATGCCCGGGTCTCGTGCATTGCAGGCCCCTGCCCTTTTACGAAAATCGAGTCCGATGATTTTTCCAAGAACAGCCAGAAGATAGCGGTGTCCGCGCGGGACTGGTCCGATTCGACGACTTTCCTGGTGGAAGCCGAAGTGGTGCACACCATGCAGAGTCCGATCGAACATCAGTCGTATCCAGTCATTTTTGGGGCGGCACTGAGCTTCACGTTGCCGACGGAGGCTGAGGGAGTCAGCCTGGAGGCAGATGTGGCGGGAGAAACCATTATCTTCCCGCTCGGGCCCGATCTTTTCCTGACCTGGGCGAATTGCAATGCCAAAGTGAACCGAGACCGAAACAGTGTCTACAGGTGCGAACTGAAGCCCGGCTACCGATTTCAGTGAGGGCAGCGAGCAAGTCCCTGCTTCGAACCGCAAATATCCAGTTCAACCCGCGGATTCGGCAGAGCGCGACACCAGACTCTCGAGCGAGTCTTCAAACGGACCGTCTGTCGCGGCAGGAGTACAATTGGGCGTTTCCGCACTGACTGATTCTTCACGATTTAACCGGCCCATTAGTAAAGCCGCCCGCCGGAGGGAGCCATGCGCCCACGTCGCGTTCTCTGCCGATCAGCACTCCTGTTTCTCTTACGATCCTCTACTATTTTCCTTCTAGTCCTTCTGGCCGCTTCATTGGTCCCCGTCCTAAGTGCTCAAAGTATCCCGTTCAGCGGGCCACGGGACTACGTTGTGGGAGCGGGCCCGGATTCGGTTGTCGTCGCTGACTTCAACGGCGATGGACGTCCGGACATCGCGACCGCAAATTATGAAACGAACAACATTTCGATTCTCCTGCAAAACAGTGATGGCACGTTCCAGGCGGCGGTCAACTACGCAGTAGGCAATGAACCCATGTCGCTGCAGATCGGCGATGTCAACGGCGACGGCAAGCTGGATCTCCTGGTCATAAACTTCACCGACGCCACCCTCGGTGTTTTGCTCGGCAATGGTGACGGCACGTTTCAAGCCCAAAAAGTGACGGCCCTTCCGGGCAGTCCGCAATATTATCTTGCAGTCGGAGATTTCAACGGAGACGGGAAGGCGGATGTTGCCTTTACGGAGCAGTTGCCCCAAGTTGGCACCTGGGGAGTATTGGTTATGCTGGGTAATGGCGATGCGACGTTTCAGCCAGCCGTAAGCTACCTGGTAAGCGGATCACCCGCTGGATTGGCCGCCGCGGACTTTAACAACGACGGCAAACTGGACCTCGCGAGTGCCAACAGCCCCGGCGTTTCTGTGCTGCTCGGCAACGGCGACGGGACGTTTCAGGCTGCAATCAATACGGCGAGTGCCAACATCGAAGGGAATTTGGTGGTTGCGGACTTTAACGGCGATGGCAATCTGGACCTTGCGACCGCAACGTCTGGGAATATTAGCGGCCCGACCCTGACTCTGTTTCTGGGGAATGGGAATGGAAGCTTTCAGGTTCTAGTCACTTCCCAGGAGGCCACCCCGCTTGCTGCAGGCGATTTGAATGGAGATGGCAAGCCGGACCTTATCGCAGCGCCTTCCAATTCTGCGCCCAACGAAGTCCTTCTGAACAACGGAGATGGGACATTCACCGTGGGACAGTCACTGATTATGGCCAACGGTGGTGGCGCGTGTGCTCTATCCGATTTGAACGGGCAGGGCAAGCTCGATTTGGTGACAGCCCTTGTTGGAGCGAATCCCGGCGATTTGCTCCCGGACATTGTTTCCGTTCTGTACAGCAACGGGGACGGAACCTTTGCCAACTTTCCTTCCTACGTGGTAAACCCGCCGCCGCAGACTGGATACGGTATCGCCCTCGGCACGCTGGCCGCGGCGGACTTCAATGCTGACGGCAAAATTGACTTAGTCGTAGGCGTTTCGATCCTAGACCGCGGCGCTGGAAGTCCTAGCGCATTTGGATTGTTTCTCAATGATGGTGATGGTTTCTTGCCCCCGGCGGTGACCCAGATACCTCAGGCTTTGGCCGTGGAAACCTATGTGGCTGCCGGCGACTTTAATGGAGATGGGCGAGAAGATTTGGCGGTTGCGACCCAGGACATTGCCATCTTCCTGGGCAATGGCAATGGCACATTTCAGACCGAAGCAGACTATGGGTCGGGGATGGTTGGACCGATCGCTCTGGGCGACTTTAACAACGATGGAAAGCTGGACGTGATCGGGGTTACTTCAGACGCGACCAGCGTATCGGTGCTGCTCGGCAATGGGGATGGGACATTCGGCTTCCCCGTGAACTCGCCCGCGAGCGGTTATGTGCGCGCTCTAGCGGTTGGAACCTTTAACCACGGTGGGAACCTGGATGCAGCAGTTCTGTCCGAGAACAATGCACCCACACAGCTCGCGATACTTCTTGGAAATGGCGACGGGACCTTTTCCATCGGCCAAACCTATAGTGTTGGGTTCAATCCGACTTCCATCGCTTCCGGAGACATAAATGGCGATGGCATCCCGGATCTAGTTGTCGGAAATTCGAATGGCTACGACAGCGGCGTGACCCCATCCTCGGTCGTCGTTCTTTTGGGAAATGGTGACGGTACGTTTCAGAGTCCGATGACCACCGTAGCTGGCAACCAAATTTCATCGATTGCGATCGCCGACTTCAATCTCGACGGAAAAGCGGATGTAATAATTAGTAATACAGGCTGGAACGATGTTTCGTTGCTTCTAGGGAATGGAGATGGCACATTCCAGGCTCCGATGCAGTTTTATCTTGGCACTGGTTCCCCGCCCTCCCTTTCGACTTCCCTGGCCGTCGCCGACTTTGATGGGAACGGAAGCCCCGATGTGGCCGTGGCCAACGGGCCGAGCATATCGATCCTGCTCAATGAGGGCAGTGGCGGCCCGGCCGCGTTGCTGTCGACTGGCGCGTTGGCATTCGGAAACCAGATGGTTGGCCAGCCGGGTACGCCACAAACCGCCACCTTGAGCTATATGGCCTCCACAGCTCTGACCATCTCGAGCGTGACCGTTGCCGGACCACAAAACGGAGACTATCAGCAGACCAATAGCTGTGGCACAAAGCTAGCCGCGGGAACGAATTGCACGATCACCGTCACGTTTACTCCCCAAGCGGCAGGAGTGCGCACGGCGGTTATCCAAATCACTGACACTGCAATAAATTCACCGCAAACCATAGCATTGACTGGTCTCGGATTGGGCCTGGGGTTGGGCGTACCTTCCGGAGGGTCCAGTTCGGCGACAGTTTCGGCTGGCCAGACTGCCACTTACACTCTTGCTATCGGCGGTGGAGGGGTCAGTGGGACAGCTTCGTTCAGTTGTACTGGGGCACCCCAAGGCGCGAGTTGCTCTCCGCCGGCCACGGTGAACGTGAGCGCCACTTCGGCCTCGACATTCACCGTTAGCGTAACCACGACGTCACGGACACTCGCGGCTGCGCGTTCAGGTGGGAAGATTTCGCCCGGGTGGTGGGCGATCGCCATGGTTGGCTTCGTAATTCTGCCCACGACTGCCCGAAGAAGGCGCCGTTCGTTGCGACTGCTACCGCTGGTGTTGCTTTTCATGTGCTCGTGCGGAGGCAACAATTCCGGCGGGCAGCAGACCAACCCGAATGGCACTCCGGCCGGAAGCTACACTCTCACTCTGAGCGCGAACTCGGGCTCGACGAGTCAATCGATGCCTCTCACATTGAACGTCCAATGAGGCGCGCGTGGAAAAAGGAATTCAGAGCAGGTGCCAGCAACGCGAGGTCTCCATAATTCCAAAGCCGCCCGAGGCTTGGGCGGCTTTTCTTTCGCAACGCGGAACGGGAGAGCACGATGGCTGTTGCAACCCGCCCTTACAACAAGTGAGAACTGCTTGAACCTGGCGGCTCAACAAGACCCGCAGGAATGGTTTCGATATTAGTCGTCTCCCGAGTGCAGCGGCCGGCCCTCTATGTTTTCGGGCACCGGGTACAGATGCGTGTGACTGTGAGGATCGGGCAACTGATACTCGGTTATGCCGCTCAACTGCAGCGTGATCCGGAGCAGGAATCCGGAATTGTTTACCAGATATCTCTTCCACAAACGCCCCGGCTCCTGGAAGAGTCGGTGGGCCCATTGCAGTCCCGCACTCTTGATCCACGATGGAGCATCTTTCACGTGCCCGGTATGCATGTCGAAAGCTGCACCCACTCCGATCATGACTTTGCAGGGAAGCCGCTCGAAGTTTGCCGCCATAAACTTTTCCTGCTTCGGAGTGCTGAGTCCTACCCAAACAATGTCGGGGAGCGTTGCTTCCATCTGACTTTTAAGCGCTTGATGCTCGGATGGCTCAAGCGGCCGAAAAGGAGGCGTGAACGTGCCGACCACGGCGATGCCCGGAAACCTGCGCCGCAGGCTTTCCGCGAGTTCCCCCGCGATTCCGGGCTTTCCGCCGTACAGGAAGTGGCGGATTCCGGTCTCAGCAGAACGTCGGCACACCTCCAACATCAGATCGGGACCGAAAACGCGTCTCATCGTCGAGTTCCCTTGGATGCGTCCGACCCAAACCGTCGGCATGCCGTCGGGCGTTACGAGCAGAGCGCGATTGAGAATGTCGCGGTAACCGGGATCACGATGTGCTTCCATTACGCCGTGCACGCTGGTGACACAAACATATCCCTTCGCCCCTTCACGAACCGCGCTCTCGATAATGCTGACTGCGCTGGGAAGGTCGATGGCATCCACGCCGACGCCAAGCACGTTGGCGCGGTTCCTGGTCTGCCCCGGGAGGCCTTGAAACGTCGGGAAAGTGGCTGGCTTGATGTAATCCATCTTCAATGCGTCGGTGCGACGGTCAGATATTGTTGACTCGAGCGGGCGATTTTGAGTCCGCTCGCAAGCAACAAGCGGTCCATGGACATGTTCCAATCAAGAACTCACCGCGATCATTGGAACGCGCCCATCTTTTTCAGAGACAGGCTCGCCTGTAGCAATGGCTCCGGCGATAGAAAAAGTGAGTTCGGTAACCTCAATGATCTGGTCGAAGGGGATAGGCGCCTCAGTCCCGGAGGCCATGGATTTGATGGTCAACTCCAGTTCCCGCCGGTGGCCCTTATCCTGAGGCGACTTGAAGCGCTTCGTCTTCCGGTCACGCACAAGTTGCAGCGTTTCGAAATCGTCCAACCGGGCCACGCTTCCTTCGCAAAAGACTTCGAATTGCTCTTTAGGAACCGCCGGATCGCCATTGGCGATGTATGCCAGGTTGGCGAGCGAGCCATCCGCGAAGGTGAGGCTCGCGGAAACGTTGTCGCGGTTGTAACGGTTGCCGTCGGGAAGTGCGGCTGCAGAAACCGTTCGAATCGGAAAACCCACAACGTGTCGAGCCCAGTCCACGAAATGGCAAAGTTCGCCAATGATGCGTCCACCCTCGCCAGGCTGCTGAACCCAATGGTCGCGTGAAATGAATCCGGCGTTAATGCGAGCCTGGATCATCATCGGCTCCCGCCTCCCGGAGAAAAATTCGCAAATCTTCTCGGTAAAGGGAGCAAATCGACGATTGAAACCAACCATGACAAAAGGCGGAGACGTTGTCGTCGCAGCTTGTCGGTAGGCCTGGCGAATCAATTCCAATTGATCGTGATTCACGGCCAAGGGCTTCTCGACGAAGATAGCCTTACCGTTCTGCAGCGCGGCCACTACGTACTGCGCGTGACTGCTGTGCCGCGATGCGACGAAGACCGCATTCAAACCGGGATCTGCCAGCAGTTCAGAGGGAGTTTGCGCCCGAAGAAAGCCGGTAGTCCGGCGTGCAGACTCCGCTGAGATGCCAGATGCGGTCGCTACCGCTTCCAGAGAAACGCGGCTATCGGCTTTGAGGTTCGGGAAGATTTGATTGGTGGCGAATCCTCCGGCACCGATACATCCTACTCGTAGCTGGCCGCTTATTTCCGACCGCGCTACCGCTACTCGCGCGGGCGTATCCTTTGCCAACTGCTCAGCCAGCGGATACTCAAGAATTGCGGTGTAGCCGTTTCCGGCGCGCAATTCAGAGTAGGCCTTTGCGGCATCGGCCACGCAGTACTTGTTCTCAAGCAAACGGGAAACGTTTACCGCGCCAGAAGCGAGGAAATCCAGGAACGCTTCCATATTGCGACGTTCCGTCCAGCGCACATAGCCGACCGGATAATCATTGCCGTACTCTTCATAGGCAGGGTCGTAGCGACCAGGGCCGTAGGAGCGCGACATGGCCAAGGTCAGCTCTTTGTGGTACATGTTCGATCGGGACACGCCCATCCCTACATCCCCGACCACAACCACGCGGCCGCGATCCCTGAGAACCTTCGCCGCCAACTCCAGCGGTTCAGCCGACCGGGTGGCCGCGGTCACGATTGCAGCATCCGCGCCGTAGCGGGAAAAGTCATGCACCGCCTGGGGCACGCGCGGATCAGATGCGAGCAGTGCGAGCTGCGCCCCCATCGCGCTGGCCTGCCGGACTCGCGATTCTTCCAGATCAATCGCGATGACGCGGCAACCCGCGGCCCGAGCCAATTGCATCGTGAGCACGCCAACCAACCCCGCACCAATCACCACCACGGTTTCACCGAAGTTCACTTGAGCCTGCCGCAGGCCCTGCATCGCAATCGCTCCCACGGTAGTAAGCGAAGCGGCTTCCAGAGGAACCGAGTCCGGGACCCGAACCGCCAGATTACGAGGAATCCAGTTCACCTCACAATGATTGGCGTAGCCGCTGCCCCCGCACGCTATCCGATCTCCACACTGGAATCCGCTAACTCCGTCGCCCACACCGACCACTGTGCCAGAACTGCTGTAACCCAATGGCGAGAGACTGTTAAGGCGTGTCTGCACTTTGGAATAAGCAGCCTTCACTCCATTGCTGCGAGTGAAATCCAATAATTGCTTGAGCATCTCGGGACGAGCCAGGGCGCGGCTGATTATCGATTTCTCTGCCGACTCCACCGCCGCTCGCTCAGTGCCAGAACTGATAGCAGAAAATGCAGTTCGCACCAGTATCCCGCCGGAGCGCAACTCGGGCTCCGGAACGGGGTAGACAGCAATTTCGCCGTCTCGCATGTTTTTCAAAACTGCCCGTATTGTCATGATCGTGAGCGGATCATACAACTTAAGTCACCGCAACTGCGAGTGAGTCGACTTAGAAGTAATTGCGATTCGCTGGTCAGCTGGTTTGCCGGTAACGCAAGGCCTTCGCGTTGAACTTTGTGCCTCCGTGATGGTGTTCCTACTCACTTCATTTGACCATTGAAGCTCTGTAACACTAGCTTCTCGAGTTGGGTTTCTTAGAGATGATTGTCTGCAGCATTGTGCTTCCCGTCAACAAGCCAATCTGGAATGCGCCCCACACACCTGTTTTTAAGATCATCTTTGACAGCCTTGATGTTTTGGGAGTGTCTACCGCAGCGATCGGCGTGTTGTGCCTCAGTACTTGGATAGTCCGAAGGTTCTGCCCCTCCAATAAACACTTTAGGGAATGGCGAGTAAAGTGATTGAGGTGGTGTTTACTATACAGCCTCTTTAACGGTACTGAATACCCCGCCCGATGCAAGGCTCGCGCCGCGCCATAGATGAGACTCCTCTCGTCCACGGTCATCGTGATCACCAGGCCTCCAGACTGACAAAATTCGCTGAGCCGTTCGGCAAACAGTGCCACGTTCGGGATGTGTTCGATCACTGCCAGGCTCACCAGCACGTCGAACCGCCGATCAAATGTGTGCTCGACGAAGTCTCCCCGCAGGTATTCGATTCCAGCGGCGGGTTCATTGGGGGCCATATCGATGCCAGTTAGCGAAAGATCACTTCCTCTACTCCGCAAATACCTCAGTAGGTTCCCATTCCCGCAACCGACATCGAGTATCGCCGCGTTTGGCTTGTGCTCCAGAATGATCCTTGTGAGCTTTTCATACAAATCGAGGTCGGGGTGAAGAAACCAATTTCGATGCTCTTCTTCAAAATAGTCCGCCTCGTATTGCTCCGCGCAATCGATTGAGTTCAGATCGGTAAAACAGTGATCGCATCCTGAGCACCGGCACAGCGTGAAATCCTCCAACCGGAACTCCACAGCGCTTTGGGCAGCGCAAATCGGACAGGTCAAAGCCGATGCGACTGTCGCCATTGGCGTTGCCGTCATGGGCATCAGGACGCCTTTCCCCTGCTTCCGACAATCATGAGAGAACTGCCAAAGGGCATATGCCAGGCACTTAAGGTCTTTTGTTCCAGCCGAGAAATCCAAAACAAAGCTTCATTTACCCACGCAGCAGGAATCCGCGCCGGTGTCGGCTTCAAATGAAAAATATTCTCCACCGTGCGAACCCCCAGCTTTATCGGACACGTCCAGTGATAAAGGTAAGATTCTTCCAGAATCTGGAAGCCAGCCTCTCCAGCAATCTCTCGAAAACGGCGCTTAGTGTAGCGGGTCACGTGATGATTCAAGATGTCGTGGTTGGTCCACAATGACATGAAAGCTGGAACCGTGAGAACGGCGACCCCCTCCGGCATGAGAAGGCTCAGCATGTGATTGAGTGCCGCGACCGGGTTCTGCAAGTGCTCCAGGACATCAAGCATCAGAATGAGCGAATACTGTTTCCCAGGCTGGAAGCTCTCGTCGAAGGAGCAAGTGTGGATCAGGCTTCGGTGGGGATTGTTCGGACTGACCAAGTCAGCCGCCGGTTCGACTCCCTCTACTTCTCCGAACTCCGCCAATCGGTCGAAAAACAAGCCATCGCCGCACCCAACATCCAAAATCCGTTTCCAGCCTTCTGGAGGTTGAAGTCGGCGAAGTGTTTCAACAATCAGTTCAGTGCGAGACCGCCACCACCAGTGCTTCTCGTAAAGCTGTCGATAGGCCTGGCCGTACTCTAGGTCCACAAGCGAGTCCCGGAAAATAAGTCAGGATACATGGCTTTCGACTAATCCGTTCCTGTCGCGGACACACTGCGATTTTGGTATTCTCGATCCCGGGTTTCGGCCCGGCCCGAACCCCGCACACCCACGACCTTGACGACCACGTAGTGCGGACGGGATTTAGTTTCCTCATAGACGCGTCCCACGTACTCACCGATAATCCCGAGAAAAAAGAGATTGACTCCAGAAAGGAATGTCATCGCCAGAATTATCGCAGTGAAGCCCTGCGGAGCGCGCAACCAGAACTTCACGTAAACGGAGTAGAGCGAAAACAGGCTGGACAGGACTATAGCAACGGCTCCAAGTATCGCTGCCGCGCGCAGCGGAACCGTCGAAAAAGCGAAAATTCCGTCCGATGCCAGCTTAAGCAACTTGAGCGGAGAGTACTTCGTGCGACCTGCGCGACGAGCGGAGCGTTCGATGGGTATGCCAATCTGTCGAAACCCAACCCACGTACGCAGGCCGCGAAGATAGCGGTGATGCTCCGGCATCTTGCGGATCTCGTCGACGACCCGACGCGACATCAAGCCAAAGTCACCCGCATCCAGCGGAAGCTGAACTGATGAGAGGGAGGTGAGCAGCCGGTAAAAGACGTAATAGCAAACGCGCAGCCACCAGGACTCCTTCCGGTTCACGCGAAGGACATAGACCACGTCAAACCCTTTGTGGTACGACTCCAGCAAAGTGGGTATCGCCTCCGGCGGATCTTGCAGGTCCCCGTCCATGAGAACAACCACATCGCCCGAAACTTGATCCAGACCGGCCGCCAATGCTGTCTGGTGGCCAAAATTGCGCGAGAGCTCCACCACCACAATTCTCGCGTCGCCGTCAGCCGCTTTTTCCAGAAGCTCTAGCGTGCGATCCGAGCTCCCATCATCCACGAAGACAATCTCGTGTGGTCCCCCGGGAATGCCGTCCAGCGCCGACGTGGTTCGGCGAACCAGTTCGGGCACAACCGCTTCCTCGTTGTAGACAGGGATGGCGAGGGAGACGCGGATCGGTTTACCTACAATCGGATTCATAATCTTGGAAATGATGTCGGAAGCAGCGGTTGCCGGAGCGAGAGCGAAGCCGGCTCACACTGCGTTGTAACTTCGTTCAGTCAGGTGCTCCAATCCATGCGGCTCGGGTATGCCACGACCTGCAAGAAGGCTCGCGATCAGAACGCCCACTTCCCGAGTCCGCACATCCCACGTACAGGCCCGTACTGAGGACTGACGCAGCTGCTGTTCCTCCGGAGTGTCGTGCTCAAGGGCGTCGTCGACCGCGGAGATGAATTGCTCGACTGTGTGGTAGAACCTGACACCGGGGCTATTCCGATATTCGTAGAGAGGAGCAATCACAAGAGGCTTACCTGTGGCCAAATATTCGCGCACCTTGATGGCACTACCGTAGCGAACGAATTCGCTCTCGAGCCGCCAAGGAAGTACAAACACATCGATCTGCCGGACGTATTCCGGGAGGTCTTTGTACGACTTGGAGCCGAAGAAATGCACATTGGGCGCATTGATCTGCACGGTGTTGGACTTGTGTCCGATCAGAGCCCAATGCCACTCTGGACGCCGCCTTGCAACCTCTTCGATGAGTGGCACATCCATAACGTAGTCGATCCATCCAAAGTAGCCGAGGACGGGATGAGGTATGGCAGCGATGTCGGCCGCGACCGAGGATGCTGGATGGGCAAAATGATCGAAGTCTACGGCTTGCTCCAGAAAATAGCGGTTAGGAACATCTGCTTCCGCGAAAAGCTTGCGGCCGGAATACATCACAACCGAGGCAGCACGCTTGAGCTGCTCGTCGAGCGAACGGACGATGCCGGGATCCAGCGCGTTGTCTTCCATCGCATCGAATTTGTCCGCCACCTGATAGAGCAATGCCTTGCCTTTCAGGCTTTGCGCGACATCCGCGGCGGAAGGCATGGCAACCCATACTACCGGCCTTCGGATTCCAATGAGCAGCATTGCTAATCGGACTTGCAACACCAAGATGAAATGGTTGATCGCTCGCACGCTGCGGCTACCAAAGAACGGTAAAACCACCGGTGTCATCACGTGGAGGCCTTCTGGAACCTTCTTTAACCACCTCGCATAACTCTTCAACTTTCTCTTGATCTTGAGAAAAAAATCCGGATGCGACACCGCGGGTAGCCCCAGGGACAAGGAGTTCACGAAAAGCACTTTATTGTCGCGGGCCAACCGACGGAGTATGTGGTTCTTCGAGTGCGGGTGGTGGTACCACCAGTCTTCGCCCCCGAAGCATACGATACTTTCCCCTTTGAGCCCGTAGTCCATTACTCATCTCTCCTTAGGCCTGCCATGAAATACAGGAAAGCAACCGTAGCGACGCCCGAAAACTGCCCCGAACCACAATCCTTTTCGCTTCTTCTGTGGCTCCGTAAGAATTGGAAACTTCCCCCTGGAGACAAAGCATTTCGAGTTCGACTGGTGCCTGACAGCACAGATCTGCTGCCACGCGGGTCCCCTGGAGGTGACATCTGACCTCAGTCCCGCTTCGCTGATGAATGTCCACCTGCCACTCGCGCTGCAAGTGAAAATACGCTTCGAATGTGTGACTCCCTGAAGCGATCAGGTGATCCTCCAAAGCCAAAGTGCTCTGTGGTCCGAGCCTCACACTTCGCGTGTGCACTACGCCTAAACGGTCGTAACCATGATGAGAAGCCCGCAGTACCCGACATTCGTCGGTGCCTTGCACTTCGATCGGAGTTACTTGAGCGTCGTCGAAAATGTGAAACAAGGCTCCCGGCGACGGGGAGAACCGATTTTGCTCTTCTCCGTCCACTCTGACGGTGTTGTGCGCAGCCGTGGAGCGAAAACGGTTACGCAGTTCGCCGTCGCGCGTATACCAGCCGGTTCCGGAGTCGCGAAAAAGCTCTTCGCCTGCGAGGCGTATGATTATACTTAGTTTGTCGTTGTGTGTGTGACTCCCTTTCCCATTGATTCCGTTCGGCATGGCCAAGAATACAACCTGAGCCAAGCCTGATGTGGCTACTGCCACTCCCGAAATCGGGAAGATCATGGGGGAGTGTCCAACAACCTCCGAAGGTTTCCTCCCTCGCGAATTGGGAAGGGGTGCATACCACGCAGCCTCTTCGTTTCGTCCTCCGTAATGCTTGCCAAGAAGAGATTCCCCGACTCCCAAGAGGCTTGAGACTGTGAGGGAGTGACGACACTCAGCAGCGAGAGTCTGTTCCAGATCGTCGACCAACAACTCGATTCGGCCATCATCACAGTCCCCTATATGAGGAACTTGTCCACGTTGGTCCGCCAACGCCGCCAAGAACCGGTACATCTTGGCCAGTCGACCGACGAACTCGGGGTCTGGCTCCATCTTCTGTGCGTCCATCAGCCTTAGTGCGGAGGAGAACATCTGAAGGTTGAGCAGATGGTAGCCAGAAGAAGCTTCGTAGTCTCCACCATCTTCGTAAACCTGCAGCAAAATCTCTTGCTCCAGCAGCCGCTTGTACAACCGTCGCTTCTTCTCCATGCCCGACCCTTGCAGGTACGAGGAAAGGCAGAACAATCCGAGGATATTGCTCAGATAATGATTGCTGCGCGCCAGATGGGAGAACTCGTTGTAGGCCTCGATGAAACGCAGGTGCTGCCAGAGAGACCGGACTACTTTACCGTGCCAGGGATCGCCCGCTTCGTCTTCGCCACTGCCTAGCAACTCCAGAAAGAGGCAGATGCTGATGGCGCGGAGGGCAGCTTCCATCGGCATCGTCCAGTTGACGCCGACCCCCACTGGGTTTTTTTCGATCCAGTCGTAAAGCAATTCACGGCCCGCCTGGCGGTAGCGGGTCTCGCCACTAATGAGCCAGGCCTTGGCCAGAACTGGCAAAAATTGCAAGCGTGAGAGTTCCCACGGGACTTTCACGTCCGAGCCGTCGTGTCGCACGATTTGGATTGTGTCGGACTTGGCTTCGGGCCAGTCTTTGCGTGAAACAAAATCGAAGTTCCAACGCGGTGGAAACCCCAATTGCACTGGGCCATATGCAAACCAGGGAAATCGGCCACCGCAGATGGCATTGGCGTAATTCAGAATCGCCCGACTCGAACGGTCATTGCATTCGCTGAGCCGAACCTGATAGTACCCTACAGGGCGATAGCGGACAGGACACACCGTCGCTCGCATTTGCCCTTGAAAATTCATCTGGCGCCACCGCCTTTGGCTGCGCCATAAGGCTTCGCGGGCAAGGGTCAAGGGCGACTCCCGCTGGAGGGCCGCGATCAGCTTCATCCTGAGATCTCACCGATAACCGCTCGCTGTGGCTGTTGTCCGAAGCTCTGCGGTTCGCCCAGCACTTGAGCCATCTCCTCTTTCTCGCCACCTATGTACTGTTTCCACCACAGGGCCAGGTTCAACAGGTACCAGGCCTGCGAGGCGTTGCGCTGATCCAGAAGTTGCATCACCGCGGCGCGATCCAGAATGTCAGTGTCATCGCAAAAGGCACTCAACTCAACCCGCGCGAATTGCCCCAGGCGATCAAAGAACCACTCATGAACGGGAACACCAAACCCTTGCTTCTTCCGGTCGATCAGTTCGTCAGGAATCAATCCTCTCACTGCCTTCTTGAGTATGTGTTTTAGCGTCCCATTACGCGTTTTGACCGCTTGCGGAATACTCATCGCCAATTCCACGAACTTGTGGTCGAGGAACGGCACCCGCGCCTCTAACCCGACGCCCATGCTCATTTTGTCCACTCGCATCAATAACAGTTCCGGCAACCGCATGTTCAAGTCCAAATAAGTCATCCACTGGAGATCAGATTTTTCCCAAGCCCCGTCCTCGAATCTTTTTCGGATGGGTTTCACGGCCTCCCACGAACTGAACCCTGAGAATCTCTCGCGTAGCCGGGCGGACAGCAGCGAGATTTTTTGCGTCTCAGTAAACGCTTCTGCTCCTCCCCAGAAGACCGGCAACCCCTCGACATTTCTTCGCAGCCATTCATACGGGAGGCTGTTTTGGCGCCCTGCGAAGTGCATTCCGAAAAGGCCCAGCCCCTTTAGGCCACGTGGCACCGGCAAATCCCCCCACTGCTGAACCCGCAGTCGAGTTCTCCACGAGGGGTAGCCGCAAAACAGTTCGTCCGAACCTTCACCGACCTGGCAGACGATCACACCATTGTCTCTGGCCAGCTTGGAGACGTAGTAAACCGGCACGCAGACCGGATCTGCAATGGGCTCGTCCTGCAGATACACCATGCGGGGCAGGAAATCGAGAAGGTCCTGCTGGGTAAGGAGACGCTCGTGATATTCAGCGCCGGCGAAGTTTGCCATGCTGCGCGCATAGTGCAACTCATTCTGATACGACGCGTATTCGCCATCGTAGCCAACGCTGAAGCATTTGACCGGTCTGTTCTCCCCTTCGGAAAATAAGGCGGTATTGACACTTGAGTCGATGCCACCGGAGAGAAACACCCCAACCGGCACATCGCTCACTTTACGCAGGCGAACCGCGATCCTCAACTCTTCGACGATTCGCTCCGCAATCTCGCTCTCCGAGACGTTTACCAGCGGCTGCGTATGCTCTAACACGTCCCAATAGCGTGATTGTTGCGTGCTTCCATCCTCTCGGACTCGTAACCACGTTCCTGCCGGAAGTTTATGAATTCCCCGAAACAGTGTGGCCGGAGCCGGAGTCGTAAGAAACGAAAGATAGTGATATAGCGCCTCTTCGTCTATCGCCCGCTCCTGTAGAGGATCTTTTAGAAGAGCTTTAATCTCAGAAGCAAAAGTGATGCGTCCGTGATGCACCGAGTAGTAGACAGGCTTGATCCCGATGCGGTCGCGGACGAGCCAGAGTTCGCGCCGCCTCCCATCCCAGAGAGCAATTGCAAACATTCCCCGAAAGCGATGGATGCAGTCGATGCCCCACTGCTCAAAGGCGTGCAAAATCACTTCGGTATCCGAGTGATCAGTTTTCCACTGATGTCCGCCGATCTGTTGCAGTTCGCGGCGAATCTCGGCATGGTTGTAGATTTCACCGTTGAACGCCACCCATATCGTGCCATCCTCGTTGCACATGGGTTGCGAGGCGGAGGTAGCGAGATCGATAATGGACAGCCGGCGATGTCCGAAGCCAACGCGGCCGTCCGCAGACACCCACGTGCCCGAGCCATCCGGACCGCGGTGCGCAATCGTGCTGATCATTCGATCCAGGTAGGGCTTGTCCACCTGAAACGAATTGTTCTTAAACGTGAAAACGCCAGCTATGCCGCACATGAGAATTTGGACTTAGGATCGCCGCTCAGCACGCCGCAGCACGAAGTACCAAGAACTGACCAAGCCGAGCGGGAGGCGGTCAGCTACCCTCACATTCCATTCGATAAAGCCTCGATAACGGGCGAGCGTATAGCAGACAATGGCACCGCTAATGAAGGGTCCCGCGGATTCTTTGGCAACGGCGAGTGAACATTCCTGAAACAGCTTCCGCAGCCGCCCGCGTCGGAAGAACTGCACATGCCCGCAGTCCTCATTGTCGGTTGCCGGCAGGTCTTGTGGGCCGGCCTGCGCAGTTCGTGAACGACCTTTTCTTCGGAGCCTTCTGATCAGATCGATGGCCTTCTGTAGACGGAAGGTTCGAAAGATCCACCAATCGATCTCGAATTCACCGAATCCGTTGGGCACCGTGACCACCACGATCCCTTGGGGTTTCAGATGTCGCAAGCTGTCGCGGAGCAGAGCCTCCGGATCGCTCACGTGTTCCAGTACCTCGGAGAGAAGAATGACGTCAAAGAGAGGGGCAACCAGGTCGGTGACGGTTGCTTCCATGAACCGAGCATTCGGCGTAGCGGAGGCCATCCGCTGCGCGCGCTCGATCGAGGGCCGGTGCAAATCCACTCCAGTCACTTCGAAACCGCAGCGAGCGAGAGGTATCGCCATCAGCGACCCGTTCCCGCAGCCCACATCGAGCACGCGGATCGAACCGGGTGGCCTGCCCATATACTCGGTCGTGATCGCTTCTCTTACGAAGCGGAGGCGTTTAGCGTAACCCCACGGGTTTTCTTCTAATTCCTCGCTCACGGGCGCGGCAGTTGCGCACTTCGGTTCGACCGGCCGGAAACTGGCGGATGTGTCGGGCAGCTCCGATTCCGGCGCCATGTCAGGCAGGGGAGTCAAATGAAGTCGGGATTTCCAGTCCGCAACTGCAGGCTAGTCCGGCGAATTACTTCAAGGATTAGAGAAAATGCGAGAAAATACGAAACCGACGACACGATGGCTGCTCCTACAATCCCATGGTGTGGGATGGCCCACAGGTCCACACAGATGTTGAACACGCTGCATAAGCCCCAAATGACTACCACGCTCTTGGGATACCCTACGCTGTTCAAGAACTGCACCGCTACGCAATTCACTCCCAGAAATAGCATTCCCGGCATCAAAAATACGAACGCAAGGGCAGCTGGTAGGAAAGCTGCGCCGAACAACAAACGCACGACCGGTGTCGCAACCAGCGCAGCGACCGCCAAAAGCGGAAACAATATTCCCGCCGTTCCCCAAGCGGCTTTCCGGGTCAAACGGATCTTGGCATCGATTTCCTTCATTGCCGAGAGTTTCGGAAATAGAATTGTCCCGATGACGACCGCTAGAATTGAAACGTAGTCAGCCATCGAAGCAGCGACGGAATAGTAACCGGCCTGCTCCATGCCCAGCATATGCTGCACCATGAACAGGTCTGCGCGAAGCACGAGAAAGGCGAAGAACGCAGCCAAATAAGCCTTAGCCGCATAAGAAATGCTCCCGCGGAATAATGTAAAAGAAACCGCTGGTACTCCTGCAAAGCGACCGCGCAATCTCACCCAGGCGCCGGCGCATCCCACTACCAGAGCGACTTCACTGGCAGCGAAGAAGCTGACCACACCGCCCTGTTTGGCAAAGATGAGGCCCGCAATCAAAGCCAAAGGAAGTACCTTGCTGGCTACTTCCAGCAAGTTGTACCCTCGCACATCATGCACTCCCAGCATCAGGTTCTGCATCAACAGATAAGCTAAGCCTAAAGGAATCCAGATCAAAGCCAGGAAAAGCATAGCGCCGTGCAACGAGATAAGGTTCGGGAATCGCAGAAAGACAACCGCCAACGTGAGGGAAATCAGTCCGCCAAAACCCAGGCTCACGGCTAAACTGTTCCCGACCAAAGGACATAGCGTACCGGGATCCCGGGCCACGAAGTAGACGTTCGCAGTGTGCAGCCCCAGATTTCCGAACTGCACTCCTAGCGCCCCGGTCGCAGCGGCAACGGCGTAGAGACCACGACCCTCGGGTCCGAGTAGGCGAGTTACGATCACCGTGGCGACCAGACCTACGCCGATCAGCAGCAGCCGAGTAGCATAGGTCTCCATTACCTTGCGGACAAAATCGGAGGAAAACGCCGGCGGGTATTCGGCAATCGGAAGACCATCGAGCGCGATGTCATACCTCCCTTAATTATGTATTGCCACGCAGTCAATCGTGGCCCACGAGGCGGCTGAAGCGGCAAGTGTGTAGTAATTGACGGTGACTGCGCTGGCGGTCTGGGACGCAATGAATGGAGCGCTCGGCTCATGAGTTGGCGGACCACCGGCCGCACACACTGGCGTATAGTTTGCGTCGGTGAAGGCCACCGGCCAAGTCACCGTGATCGCAGCGCCGCACTGGCTGCCGATGGTTGTCCCTGTGGAGCAGCCGACGGTTCCTTTGACGCCTTGAGTAGCATTGGGACGCTTGAAGGAAAAATCGCCCAGGGTCGCGCACGGCTGGGAGCCGCAGAAGTTGAAGGGTATATTCACCCCTCCCACAGCTGTATTGGCCACCCAGTTGGTTCCTGGCCCGCCGCTGCTGTAGGAATCCGTAATATGAATACCCGCAGTATTCCCGGCTGCGGTTTCGGAAATCGTGAAAATGTTGGTCGTAAATGGACCGGAAAAATCCATGCCCACAAAATTGATGGCGGTCGCATCGGTAATCTTGACGCCCAGGCTTCCGGCAGCCGCTTCGACATGGCCGCCAAAAAAATTGATGTTGGCCACATTAAACCCGGGCTCGGCCGCATTATTGCCGTTGAGTTCGAGTTCATACTTGCCACTGCCGGCGTGTTGGCAGCCCAACCCGTAGGCGTGGACGCCTCCAACGCCATGGCTCGGCGAGCCACTGAATACACAAGGTCGGCTTCCAGTAAAGTTCTCGCCATTGACCTGTGTGTTGTAGATATAGACGTCCGAGCATCCATTGCCCGCGCCGGTGCCAGCGGAAAACTGCAAGCCGATGGTGTTGTAACCGCCCCAAATGTTCACATTTTGCATGGTGAAGAAAGCGGAACATCCCTGAATATCCACCATCGCTTTCGCAATCGTTGCAGTGGGGACATTGCTGATAAAGTTGCACCCGATTATGGTCCCACTTTGGCCGAACCCGCCTCCCCCGGGAGATCGAACGGCAGGAGCCAATAGAGAGCGGACATTGGTCGCCGAGGTCGTCTTGAAACCACCATACGGATTGTTGAAAGCCAAATCCGAAGAACCACAGTTGATAACGGATGCGTCAGCGTAGGTAATCGCATCCTGCGAACTGCCTCCGTTCTGATTCATGTTGAAGGTGCTATTTGGATCCAGCAGCAGGGTGGTCTGTAGTGGCACGGCTAGAACCGTCGAAACACTGAAGACGTTACTGCCTAAGCCGCGCGCATCCACAATGCCACCATGGGTGAGGTGGGCCGCAGCCGAGTCGATCCACGCGAAGGCATCCGATCCAGGCCATTGGGCCGAATTTGCCGCATCGACGCAAACCACTCCGTCGAGGTTCTTGCAGTAAATAGTCCCGGTGAAGCTGGCTGGGCCTGCGGCGCTGGGTGTGATGAAAAAACCCGCTGCTGGAGTAGACCCGCCAATTGCGCCCGGAGCCGCCCAATTCACCTGTGCGTTTGGTATTAGACGATTCCAGGTAAATGCGAACGTCCCATTCGCGGTGAGGGTTCCGGGCCGTACGTTCAAACCCGCTGGAACCGTGATTGTAACGCTGGTCAGCTGAGCATAGGCCATGCTTGAGAGCATCAGTAGCGCGATCATACGCGATCGTTTCATAGCCTCTACTCATTGTGGAACACGTCGACACAGCTTTAACCATGCTTTCAATACGTGACTCGAATCCAGCGGGCTACGGCCGCTGACCTTCAGCGACCAGGAACCAGCCAAACCAGGGAGCAAGTACTTCCGACGGCTTGCAGTGATGCTTAGTGATCCGGAGGCAAGCGGGAGCAAATAGGTTTCGCAACGATTTTCCGGTGTACAAGTCGATATGGGCGGGGTCTCTACTATTCTCAATCCAAAGCTTCCAATTTTTCCCGTGTCGGAGCAACGTTCGGAGCGCGAAGTGGGAAAGACGGGCGTAAACCTGGACATTGAACCTCCCTTTGGGCCGGAGGACCCGAAATATCTCTTCCACAATCTTACGTGGCTCATCACTGTGATGGAGGACGCCGTGCGAATACACGTAGTCGAAGGAGGCGTCAGGAAACGGGAGACTCCGCCCGTCGCCCTCTACCACCGTCGCTAAGTTTCCGACACGCTGGCGGGCTAACTGTAAATGCGTGGGGGTGATGTCCACTCCGGTGGCCAAGGCACCATGCTTCGCAAACTGCAATAGGTCGCAGCCAGTGCCACAACCGATCTCCAACACCCGCTCACCGCGGTGGCCGCTAAACCCGGCAGCTTCGGGCAGCCAGGGGTAGAATCCATAGCGCACCTCTTCCGAGATATAAAGCGGAGTGGCATTCCAGTGTTTGATCGCAAGGTCCGCTGCTGAAGATCCCATTCGTCGCCTGTCCCTTTTCAGAATGCACGACGCTAAACACTTACAGTCGCTAAACGACCTCTGCACCGATCGCATTACCTGCGATCTCTTGGGCGGCGGATGCGCGACTGCGAGCCAACACTCGCCCCGCATTCTTCCGCCACGTATGCTCGGCTAACGCGGACGCTCTTGCGTTGTGGCCCAATTGGTTGCGCAAAACGGGGTTCCGAGCCAAGAGAGCAATGGCGGACGCCAGCTCGTTCACGCTTCCTGGCTCAACCAACCATGCGCTTTTTTCATGCTTTAGGACCTGCGACAATTGGTCTAAATTGCTGGCCACAATTCCTTTCGCCATCGCCATGTATTCAAAGATCTTGGTCGGTGAGCCAAAAAATGGCTGCCCGTCCGGCATGGGGACATGGGGGGAAACCAGGACGTCGGCAGCATCGAGATAGGCAGGAACGCGATCGTGCGGGATCACTCCCGTGAAGAAAACCTTACTCTCCAGATAGGGCTCAAGGTTCGTTCTCATCTCAGCCCGGAGAAGGCCTTCTCCCACCAGAAGGAATCGCAGCTTGCCAACCACTTCATCCGTCGCTTCGTCTCGCAGAAGCTGCTGGATCGCTCGCTCTAGCACCTTTATCCCGTGCCAGTAGTGAAAGGTGCCCAGAAAGCCGACAACGATATCCGAGGGAGACCATCTGAACTGCCTCCGTACGTCGCCTCCTCCGCAGCCGGGTTGAAAGACCATAGGATCAACGGCGTTGGGGTTGACCATGATTCTGTGTTCGGAAATTCCACGTCGGAGTAGATCTTGCTTTAGGGCTTCTGAGACAACCACAATCAAATGGGCTTGCGAGAGGGACGTTTCTTCGCACAAACGCAATAAGCTCCGGAACCGTGCTGGGTCCCAATGGTCCGCCATCCAAGTCTCGGAACCGTTGTATTCCAGGATGAAGGGAACGCCTGACCACCGTGAAAGGAGCGCTCCAGCCACCACGAAGCGGCCGTGACGCTGATAATAGGCTCCTACATGGCGGCCCCTCAAAAGCTTCTTCACGATGATCGCGAAACGCAGGTTGTAGGACATCATCCGTGATTCGTGAAAAAGAAAGAACCGCCTTTTTGCCGGGATTACTCGCACAGCAAAGTCCCGCACCGGAAGCGATCGCCCGGAAAAAATCTCACAACTGGCTCCGGCTGATGCGATGCCCGCGAGAAAACCTTTTACATGACTGAGGGCTCCGCCCGCAAGCGAAGTATCTAAGGGGTAGGGATACAAATATGCCAGATCCAGGTCTACATCTTGCTGCCGTCCCAGGACCGGACATAGTCCTCCCCCGAGCATTCGCAGGAATAGCCATGCCGCTAAAAACACCAGAATGTCGCTCAGTCCGCTCAACACTGCCAGTGGCAGACCCAGAAGCAACTTCCAACGGCCATATGTAACAAAGCCCCCACTTGAGTCAGCCAAAACTGTGAAGCGGCAACGGTGTAGTACTCTCGACCATGCAGCTAATTGCGGTTCCTGCAACTCGGCTAAGGACTTCCGGAAAAACACCAAGGCCTCACCCTTTATCTTCCGAAAAGCCTCGATCTGCCCTCGCCAGCCCGCTTCGCGAAGTTCGCGCTTAGACAGAATCACGCATTCACGCCCCGGATAATGATTGGCGATAACTTCCATGGCGTCCGCCAATTCGCCCGTTAGCAGCAGTAAATAAACGCGGTCGGCGCTCATAAGGCTGTTGATCCTGCGGTTTGGATAGCAATCAGAGATTTTGTCAAGCCGCAAATTCGTTCGTGAAAAATCTGTGCGTCGGGAAAGAGCCGTTGCATTTCTGGTTCGTCGAGAAGCTGAATCTCGTCAATGTTACGCTGGCAGAGTCGAGTGGAAGGGCGCGACATGAGCCCCCAAACAGTAAAGTTCCGGAGCAACTTGAGCTGGATACGGGGCGGAAAGTAATGTATGAAGGGGGTAAGATAGTGGGGTTCCACGGGGAACCCACGGTTTGGTGTCTGGACAAAGTACCGCTTTCCGACCCTGGCTACCTCGCAGGCGAACTTCCGCTGATTTTGCGCATTATAAAGGTGCTCGATTACGGAATTTGTATACACAATGTCGAACGACTGATCGCTAAACGGCAGTTCCATCCCATTTGCAACAATCCAAGGCAGTCCTTCTGTAGTGACCGGGCGCTCTATATTCAAGATCGTCACGCGAGGGCGATATCCTAGGAGGCCCTCGGAGAGCTTCCAGTCAAAGGCAGCCCCGCCTACATCGAGCACGGTCGCATCCGGACTCAAACCCATCACCCGCGCAAATGTTCTCAACCTCCTCGGCCGGAACTTCTTGCCGAAAAAGAGCGACACGGTCCCAGAATTCATTCCCAGTTGCAGCGCCGGAGAAGTCGGCACATTTTCTGTCTCCTGCCTAACCTGCCGCTTTGGTATCGATCTGTATCAGACAAGATTGTGATTTTCCCGTACTGAGAGCATGGGCTCGGGCATATCGACTGAGAAGAGCGTCTTTTGCACTCAGAACACGATTCTCTTGAAAGTGTACATATTCATTCCCGGCGGCACCGGTGAGGTAACATACCATCCATTCAACAGTATGATTGTTCCCACCCAGCCTTCGGTATTCTCAGGGGTCAACGTAACGAGCTCTCCAGCATTGTTGATCGTGATCGAGTCTGTTTGATTGGCAAATTGGAACACATAGATGCCCCACGTCCCTTCAACCCCCAACGACGACGAGTTCAAGAACGGCAGTGGAGAGTTGGGGACGTAGTTGTTGAATAATGTTACTGCGTCACTATCACCGAAGGGGTAGGGATTGTTGAACAGGGTGATGGGGTCCATGTAGTAGTTCGTCATGTATGCCGATCCATTGTTGGTAAGGAACAAAGGCGTGACGGCTGAAAGATTCCCAGCCCGCAACAGGGCGTTAACGTCTTCCGCTCCCTGGCCCAGTTGCGATTCCGCATCGAAATACACTAAGCCAAACGTCGGATCCGCAACTTCCCATTTCTGGTTGAAAGGATCCCAATACTCGGTAATCGCGTGGGTCTCAACTCCATCCAGGCTCAGCATCCGATAGCGACCCAGGACCTGGTTTGCGGTCATCAAATCCAACAGCGTATACGCGTAGTAAGTACAGTTAACGTGGCTAGGATCCTGTCCGTGATCTAGCATCTCCTGATAGAGCGGCGTACCTGACGTCGCCTGGCTGGTCATTCCCTGCGTCATCAGCCGTACTTCCGATGTAAGCCTCTGCACCGTCTTGTAGAAGGGTTGGCGGTCTGGAAAAGACTCCGTCGGCCCAGTTGTGAAGTTACTTCTGGAGCACACCCAACCGGACGCTTTCTGCGCACACAGCTCGGCGTAGTAGTATGTATTCGGAAGCAGGCCCCAGACATACCGGCTGGATACACTCTGTGCGAACGATTCGTTGTACATGTCCCAGACACCGTAGTCGGTTGGACTGATGATGAGCAAGTAGACCATGGCATCTGGTACCTGGTTCCAGGTAAACTTCTCGAACTGGCTTACACCCGTCGCCCCGTCGATCGGCGTAGTTAGCCCCGCAACTCCTGGGCCCGTACTGACTCCTGGCTCATTGCAGACTCCAGGCCCTGTGTTGACGCATCCCCCGCCACACGCGGACATTGTGAACCCGATGGAGAAAACACAGAGGAACACTAATCCGCGGATGATTTGCCGACGCTGCTCGCAGAGCCCGTTGACTGAGGTCAGCAATCTCTCTAATATTTGTGCGAACGTTCTCAGCTTCCCTCGTTAGGATACCTTGCGTGCCTTAGCAATCTTAAGGACTATTCTGTTCACAAAGAGTTCCCGTAGCGCTGGTACATAACGCAAGGGCTCAAATGCAAAAGCATAATACTTCATTTTCCAACTCTCCCACCTGCTGTTCACAGGTGAAAAAAGCGGGCAAAGCGAGAGCTGTGCTCCTGAGAATCGGCCTTGCGCGACCAACTTTCTCACGCTGCGAATCGTGGCGCCGTTCAGCGCCCACAATCGATCTCTCGGCCGCATTGGCATGGGTGAGAAGTTATCGTTACGGGCTTTGAGTATTTCATTAACGGCCTTCGCTAGAGTGTCACATCGGAACAAGACATTAGACCACGGCATTTTCGAAACCCATGTGTCCAGATGAGCTCCGGTCGGATGATAGAAGGGCGGAAAAATTGCGTATAGCGTTCCACCAGGTCGAAGGATCCTCAGGCACTCGTCCAGGACCTTCTCCAAATCTTCAACGTGCTCGAACACATCGTAGGAAGTAATTACGTCAAGACTATCGGTTCGCAAGGGAATCTGCTCGCCCGACCCCACAACAAACTTGACATTGCTAACTCGCTTCTCCGCGAGGAATGCCTGCCCTTCACGACATGGCCTCTCGAATGGCTCGAGACCGACAACTAGCTTCGCCCCCAGCTCGGCAAAACGAGCTGCACTGCCCCCATAGCCGCACCCGAGCTCGAGCACCTCCTTTCCCTGCAGGTTAAGCTCTGGGAAATACCTAAGCAGGCGTCCCTCAGCCTCGATCTCATACTCCATCCGTGCCCGCTCCAATGGGGCGGGATCAGTCCAATATTTTGGAGGGTAGCAGGGCGCTAAGGATAGATATTTTCTGGCCAGCACAACAGACGAACGCATTATCCATGAACTCCATTCATGTAACCAAACCTATTTCAGGCAATGCGCACTTCAAGGGCAAAAACATAAATATCGTCTGTAAAAATTACAGCGCGAGTTGAAGGTGCAGGCCTTCCTTTGCCTCTGAGCTCGTAATCGCGAATTTGTACAAGGCGGCGATCACGAACATATACCAAAGATTCAGGTCTTCGAAGTAAGCAATAGTAAGCGCCATTCCGTTAATCCAATAAACCAAAAACACAAAGAGGAAACTTTTCCACGCCAGTTTCGAGTCTCCAGACTCTGCCGGTCGCAATTTCCGAAATGCAGACACCAGAAGCACCTGAGAAGCTACAAACGGCAGGAAGCCCGTCAGTCCAGTTTCCGCGAGAACAGCTCCCAGATTGTTGTGAGGGTAGTCCAAAGCCTCCCCCGATTCGTAGTAAGCAGACTGGCCATTCTCAGCTGCAGTGTTGAAGTTGTTCAGTCCTACACCATTGATCGGGTGATTCATGAACAGCATTACGGTTTGCTTTTGCTGAGCGACACGCGAATAAAACGTAACCGGGTCGGCACGCTCTTCAAAAACAACTGGAAACGCCAACTGCAGTGCTAGAACACCGAGTCCCAGACTAATAAGAGTCCCCAACCGTAGAGCGCGCGCGGCCCCCCGCTGGTACCATGCGTCTACAAAGAAAACGATGACCAGCGATATCAGAACCGACTTGAAAAGGGGAATGAGGGCCACAATCAGAGCCGAGCTTACGCCCAAGTAGTGCAAATACCTCTGCCACGCCGGCATTCGATCTCCCAACGCATGCTTGAGGAACAATAGAAAAATGAGACTAACCGCTCCCACCATTGCGTAGGAATTGACGGTCCCGAACGGCCCGTTCGGACGCACCAGGATTTGGGCAGCTGGGTCGTGGGAATCTGCGGCATAGTCACCGGCCACGATTACGGCACCGCTGGGAAGTTCCAACAGGTCCCTTTGCAAAACCACTTCCGCCATGCCAATACCTGCGAGATAAATGGCCGTCAAGCAAGTAATGACATGCAACTTCGAAAGGTGTCTCCGAACGTCAAAATGCCGTATGACATACCATGCAAGCAAAGCCGGAAAGACGAACGCTTCGAGCCACATGCGCAAGGAGTTCAGCGGCATCTTTGCGCGCGGAATCGCGGCAGCCGCGAACAATAGAAAGAATGCCCAGTAAAACGCTGACCTGCGCAGGGGTTGGGGCAGTCCAGAGCGGTCTCGATAATCGGCGAAGCACGACGTGACCAGCAGGATACCAAGAAAAACCCGGTCCAATGTAGCAATCGGATGTTCTCTGGGAAAGGAAAGAAAGTAGTATCCCAAGGGGAAAATAAGCATCCAGCCTATAACGACGAAGTCACAGCGTCCCCTTAATACTTCATACAGCACGCCAACGAACCCGAGAACGAGAATCACAAACAGTCCCGCGATCAGCCACCACTTTCCAGGCAAAGTTAGAGCAAGAATCTCGATCAAAAAGATTCCTGCGAACGCGATTTGTCGCGTGCGAGGATCAAGTCCCGAGGGACATGCGAAAGAAGTGGCAGTCCGTTCCATAACGTGATCGGCAAGCTTTTAGCACCTACCTCCCTCTGGCGGGGTCAAGGTGCTGATTAGAACGCGATTCCAAATAGAACCCGACGCTGACAATGCCATAGAGAACCGCAAAAGAAATCAGGCCAAGCATATAAGGAAGAGCGGGAATCGTGAGTAATGCGAAGAAAGAACTAAAAACTATTGCGGCCCCAAACGAGAGCTCCACGGCCCAAGGTTTTGGGACATAGATTGCAGCCAGCGCGCCGAAATTAACACTGAGCGCAACCAGCACGAGCACCACACCCAGTTTTGAAGCCACAGTTTCAAAAACAAACCACGGATGGCGCCGCAGCAATTGAATCACTTCGTCTCGTAATATCCGCTCGTAACGAACAGACCCAAACGTTGTCCCTGGAGCAATCGATTGAACCCTATCGTGAGCATTTACATCGCTCCATGTGATGCCATAGTTATTCTGCAGGTAGCCAAAACCGATAAAAACTGAGTGCCACACGGGATGCATAGCTGAGAGGCTTCCATAGGTCGGGCAGTGCGCACTTAAAAACGCGTCGCGCCGAGCAACCTCTCTTGCGAAGAAGAGTTTGGGCACGATCATCCCACCGGCCAGGCAAAGAAAAAGAAGGAGCTTCCTGCTGGCGCGAGTGTGTACTTGAAACAATAGCAAGAGGCACGAAAAAAGCAGAGCTGCTGTTCCTGCGTAACTGCGCACAGCGTTGGCGATTCCCACCAGTATTCCCATCGTGGCGAGAAACAACGGCAACCAACGCCCGTCTGGGCGGCGCACCAACGCTAGCAACCACGGAGTTGTGACCACTGCAGTCAGAAAAGAGAGAACATAAACGTCTCCGACATGGTAGGCCAAACCCGTGAGTGCCAAAAGACCGACTACCGCGACACTTCGTGCCAATGACGTCGCATACAAGACGCAAAAGCCGATTGTTCCAGTTAGAAATCCAACAATCAGGAGAACGTCATAGAACAAATCCACGGCATGAGACATAGGCAGCCTGAAGAGCCTGGACAATTCAGGTATCAAGTAATAGCTGCCGACATCATCCAACCCACCCGAAGGCCCCAGGATTTTCCCGTTGAGAGCCACCAAGGAAACGCCAGTCTGTTCAGTGCCGACCAACGTATAAGTCAAGTCCCAATAGCGGGTCGGCATGATGCTGATGCGGGTGGGCGGTTGTTCTACAGGCAGCACACGCGCGCCAGGTGTTCCCAGAGCCGCCGCTAAATCGCAGACGGGAGGCTGCTCGGCAACCCCTGGCCCTGCGACCTCTTGCCGAACTGCGCTAACTGCCTGAAGCGGAAGGACACCCAACGAGGTCGCCAGCAGAACGCCAGCTGTGGTCGAGCCGATATGGCACCTGCAACTTCGAACAAAAGCGACCAATGCGTTCGGCAGGCTCATTCTGGACACACTAGTCTAATGTCGATGAGTCCGACGTTTTCCTCCAATTCCGCGCTCGCAAGCGTGAGACCATGCGTAGTACTTGTGGCGGCATACGACTGCGCACCCATTCCCAATCGCTTCCCAACCCCTCTCTCACTTCAAGTCCAAACAGGCTGAGCGGATGAGACGCGCTCATCGTGCGGAGTCTCGCCGAGACCATGACGTAGGCCGTGGCCAGCATCGCCGCCAAAAAAGCGCCCAACACCGTAATAATCCTCCGCTTTGGGCTGGATTTTGTCTCAGGCAGTTTGGCCTCGTCCAGCACCTTGATCGTCGGTATCTCTTTGGCCTCTTGCACTTTGGCGAGTTCGTATTGCTTGGTCAAAATCTCAAAAACCGTTTCCTGTATCTTGACACGCCGGTACAAATCGTAATAGGTCACTCCCAAAGCGGGTAATTTGGCGATGGACACCCCGAAGTCATCTGCAGCGCCTTCTCCTGCCGGGTTCGAATCCGTGTCGGAACCTCGCAACTCTGAGAGTTTCCGCTTTAGTTCACCGACCCGAGCCTGCAGTGAGCGCACCCGCACGTTGTTCGCAGTATAAATCTGCTCCAGCCCGCTAAGTTCCGATTCCGCGGCAATGAGCTCGCCTGCCAAAGCAGCTGTGCCCTCCATCATGGCCTTACCTTGTTCTTTCACATCGAGAGTAAGGTTCTTGCTGGAAAACTCGCTCAAGTCCTTCGATGCAGTGTCCAATTCCTGTTTTACCGTCTTGAGCCGTTCCTCAATAAACACCCTTTCCCGGTGAGCGGCGGAGGTATTGAGCTGGGCTGTCAAACCATTCAGGCCATCGACATAAGCTCTGGCCATCTGCATGGAGCGTTCACGAGAGCGGTCCGTCACCGTGATGCTGATGATGCCGCTCTTGCGATCCTCACTGATGTCGGTCGCACCTGCCAACCTCTCACGCGCATCCTTCTGATAGTCGACGCCGTATACTTTGCGCAGGTTGAAACGGTCGATCAACATATCTTGGACAGTGGCGCTGTTCAAGACTCCGATGTAGATCGCGCCGGAACTCTTGATACCCATAGCGTCGGAGACGACCCCTCCGACCAGGGAACTTGCACCATCGCCAGCGCCGCCGCCGGCCGCCGCCAGCATGGCCGCCAAACCGCCGAGGCCCTGCTTCTCTGGAGGCATGATGCGAGTTATCGATTCGTACTTCGGCGGGATGAGCAGAGAAACAAGAGCGGCGACAAGCAATCCAAGCCCGAAGGCCTTGGCGATAAATCTTCGCTCGCGCCAGACTGTTAAGAGCAAGTCCGACAAAAACTGTGGTTCGCCGTCCGCCACGACGTGCGGGGAACCGTTCGCAGCCCGGGAATAGTCTACCCCGGCTTCTGGGACGCCTTGATTCGACAAGTCTGCTTGAGCTTCCGGTTTCAACGAATTACCTGCCCGTCTCTGGTCACGGAGTCGTGTGGCTCCTTAGATTCCACGCATCGCAAAGATTGTGGTGTGCCAGAGTATTGCCAAATCCATGAAGAAATTGCGATGCTTGATGTAGTAGAGATCGTACTCGATATTCTCGTGAATCAGGTAGTTGCGGTCACCGCTAAGCTGCCACAATCCAGTGATCCCTGGTTGTACCCGCAGGCGCTGAGAATGGCGCTCGGTATAGGTGTCAACAATGAAAGGCATCTCGGGACGAGGTCCGACCATCGACATGGTACCCAGCAACACATTCAGTAATTGTGGAAGCTCATCCAGACTCGTTCGGCGCAAAACTCGACCCAGCCTCGTGATCCGGCGATCGTCCGATTCTTTTGGGGAAAATGCGTAAGCGGAGGCGCTCGCGTACATGGTTCGGAACTTGAACATTTGAAACCGACGGCCGTTCAAGCCAACGCGCTCCTGACGAAACAGTGCGGGGCCCTTGGAATCAAGTTTGATCAAAATAGAGAGCAGTAGAAAGAGCGGCGAACCGATGATCAGCAGAAATGCAGCCCCGACGAAGTCGAAGATCCGCTTGGCCCACTCATAGGCAAAACGCCTGGCTTCGGGACTGAAGGAAGCCAGCAAGACGCCGTCAATATCCTGGAAGTCAACCCACGGATCGGAACGAAGAAAGTGAGTGGGAACAAAAGACACTCGCGCATTCGCCGCAAGCACTTCCTCGATTGCGTGGTGGAACTTATCGAGCTGCAGCGAAGGGATGGCGATCACGACCAGGTCGGCAGCATATTCGGTCACCAAGTGCCGGCTCAGTGGACCGCGTAACACGGATGCGGAACGCCGATTCTCATAGCCCAGTTCAAAAATAGCGCACCCAACCTTCGCGGCATTATCATCAACAAATGCCACCGGCTCCAGGCCAAGTTTTGGAGAACGCGTCAATACCGAATAAACGCGGCGTCCGGTGGATCCGGAGCCGTAGATCAGAACCCGCTCGATTCCGTAGCCCTTTGCGTGCAGTTGCTGCACCAACACGTAAACGAAATATTTTTGAACAAAGAGAAATAAGGGCACAAAGCCCAAGGCGATCACCACTAGCCACCGTGAAAACAGGAAACTAGTGAAGAAACTAACGCCAAGAATGAAACCAAGAGCCTGCACGGACACACGCAGTACGTATTCCGTTTCGCGCACGCGCAGCAAACTGGTTCCGCGAGAGTAAGCGCCTACGCGGTCCAGCATCAGAACGATTACCACCGCAAAAGTAGCAGAAACGCCAAGAACAATGGAACGCGAATAGTGGACCTGCTTACCTAATCCGAAGAAATAGTACACCCCATACCCTGCCATGACCGCACCAATCACGGTCACGAAATCGGCCAGCGCCTCCAGTTTTGTCAGATGGCTTCGGAATCGCGCGGCCGAAGTGTTCCGGCCACCCGGTTTGACCAGCGCAAGATCCGAAGCGAGACTGGCTTTTGTTGCCGACGATTTTTTTAGACCGATCGAGGACGCCATGTTTGGATTACTGGTGACTCAGCTTACCGATCGTGACGGTGCAATGCATCGTCCATTCCGGACTTTCGCAGGAACTCCGGAGATCGACGCCCCTGGTACCTCAAACAATATGCCATGTGTTACTTCTGCAAATGAAACGTCGGGTAGAGCGTCAACTGGATGGATCCGGTCACGTTGGACTGCGGCGTAGTAGCCAGCTGAGGGAAGTTCCATTGCTCATACTGCAGCAATCCGGAGATAGAAACGTTGTGTCCAATCATGAGTTCGCCTTTCGCTGAATAGTCGACTAGGCGGCCCCCTCCAATGAAATTGGGGGCAACAGTTTGCAAGCGATATCCCAACTGCAACTTATTTCGAGGAGAGAACCAATAAGTCAGCCAGCCCTGGCCACCGCGCCCAGCCCGTCCAATCCAACTCCCTAAAAGGTTGCCGTTATTGATGTAGCCAGAACGATAGCGATCTGCATTGAAATAAACGAATCCCGCGGGAAACTCTTCAGCCCGCGATATATTGAATCCCTCCGCGCGCAATTCCAGCTTGGGTACATTCGGTATTCGAGGCATGTAGATGCCCGGGTTCACGGCGGCGCGGGTCGAACCGATCGGTGAAATTTCGTCCCAGACCATAGAGTCCAGGTAGAAGGTTAGCCAGTCCCTCAGACCCGGTATCCGATAAGAAAAGTCGGCAGACGAGACCCGTTTGCCGGGATTGTTCACCAGAGTCTGTGTGTGAACATAGTATGTGCGGAAAAAATTCCCGAATGTAACCGGTAATCCCGGCCCACCGAACATTGCCGTTACTCCCATTCCAAATTCAAAGTTCGGAGTGGGTTGAAAACTGATTTTTTCCCCATGAATAAACGGCTGCGGCGAGATATTAGGACCGACTACGTCGGGATATCCGGGATACGACTGGCACGAAGACGCGGTACATTCCTCCCAATGCTGCCCGGAAAGCTGTCCTATAAAGAACTCTGTACGAAAAGGCCCGAGTATTCGCGAAAGCCCAGGAATCTTGTGCGGCGCGACATCGTCAATCTTCAACATCGGGAACGGCGCGGCATTGTTGCTCAGCAATAATGCGCCGGATTCTCCCGGGCCAAGCCAAACACTCTGGACCCCAAAAGAGACCTCGACGTTGTTAATGTTCACCGACGCCATGCTATCGAGCAACTCGACTTGGCTCACCTTGTCCGCGCCGTTGGCCAGTGGCGGAGTGAAATCAGCCGCCGCAGTTGCCGCCAACGTCTGCGTCGATTCCGAGGGCATAGCCGGCGAGTGTTGATACTCTCCCCGAAAATAAATAGATACGGGGCCGGCCTCGGCATCGGCAGACAATCCAGTAATGTTGTTGAATCCAGTCCAATAAGGTCTGCCGTAATCATTGATGATGGTCTGCCCGAAGTGAAAGCCATCTCGAACTGGGGTGCCTGAAATTCCCATCATGCGGGTATAAGCCGTCTGCACACGCCCGCCGACATTCGCGTCCCCATCTAACCTGCCGATCTCTGTTTTGAATTCGCTGGTCAAGGCTGCATAGGTGCGCCCCGCTTCACCGTCCTCGATTCCATCATCGGAAGACTTGTCTCCTGCATCGTCGAGTAGACGAGCGCATGCCATTCGAGTCCACGGCCGCATTCCTAAAACGTCGGATTGGATGTAACCCAAAGCTATAAGACGCTCCAACGCGGGATAGATCCAACTATCCAACGGGACATAGGGAGAGGCCATGTAGTTTGGATCGCGTCCTTTCTCCCCGGTCTTCTCCTCGAAGACACTGCCCCATCCGGAGCCGCCCAGTTCTGGATCGTGGTGCGCTCGATAAACCTGCCTTCCGAAATACCACCCTAAAGCACTGCCGATGATGGCATCGGAAGGAAAGTGTTGTCGTGCCGTTACTCGAGTCGCGGTCACGGCAGAAGCTAGGCTGTAAGCGGCAAATTGGCTGAACCAGCCCGGGTACTCATGCGCCCAGACACTGGCTATGGACCAGGCGATCGCGGAGTGCTCGGAAGGAAATGAAGTTCCCCCGGCGAAAAAGTTGCCGTGTTCGTTTCCCTGGTAGGGCCGTTGCCGTTGCGTAATTTCCTTGAAAGCATACGCTACAGCCGTGCTGTTGATGGCGGCTTCCCCAGCCAGCAGTCCCGCCTCCGATAAGTGGTCATCATGCTTCATTTGACCGAGGAGAAATGTAGCGCCGCCGAGACCGATAAACGAATACACGCTATAGTCGGAAAACTTCTTGCTCGTTGCGACGTGATTGACTGGAACCTGCTTTGACCACCAGCTATCGGTTGCGACGAACGCCGCCGTAACCGCCACACCGGGCAGGATCCACTTGAGATCCTTGGTTTGAAAGTGCGCGGGGCTTGTCCAAAACTGTCTTTTGATCTCCAACGAGATGCTTCAGAAATGGCGACAGCAATCGGTTCTCAGGATCAGCGCCCGGCTCCAGCCGATCCCGAGACTCAGGGTTCGGCGGCGCGCCCTGGTCTGATTGCGGTCCCGGCGCCTGTCCTTGGTCTCCAGCGACAGACTCCGGCGCTGATGGACTCGAGTTCGTCTGGCTGACACCGTGCCGTACGATGAACAATAGAATTAACAGCAACCACCATTTCCCAGCACCCCTCATCAGAGTTCAAACCGAATCAGAAGTGAAGCCTCATGAACCGTCATCCCAGTCGCGGAGTCAATCAACTATCAGCCAGCAACCATCAGTGAGTCGCGTAGTAAGCAGAGAAGGCGATCGCCGTACCGATGGAGGAGGCGATCTGAGCAATTGTGAGAGTGGATTTGAACTTGGTACTGAACGAGTAAATTCTTTCGGGGACGACCACCATGTCTCCTGGACGTAGTTCCGTGCTTTCCGCCCCACCGCCAAACATGCTGCCCGATCCCCCCGAGATGGAGCCATCCGCCCGAATCACATAGGTACCTTTTCGATCTGCCATCTCGGTTGGGCCACCTGCCTGTTTCAAGTACCAGCTGGCATCTTTACCCGGTTTGTATGTGATTCCCGTAGGGTTGTAAACCGAACCATCCACTACAATCATGCCCGGCCGCTTCGGAATGTAGATCGTGTCTCCCGCTCTGACCTGCACATCCATTGAGGTGTTGGCCCAGCGCTTGACGTCGGATGAGATATGGATTACTAGCCGCCCAGCCGGCGGTGTGCTTTGAAGATTATCGATCGTCTTCTTGTATTGAAGAACCGTGGCCTTGGCCTGTGCTTGATCATCCTGATCCATGTCGGGGACAAGCTTTATGTCTTTGGCTTCGGCTTTAATTCGCTCAATCAACTCAGCACGGTTTCTCTCTTCAATCTCCCTTAACTCAACCCGTTCAAAAATTGCTCCGTAAGGGTATGCGCCGGGAAGAAGCCCTCCCGCGCGAGCGATGATAGAACTTAGGCGTTCACCTGGCTGAATGCCGTAGCCACCGGGATGCACCACCTCGCCTTTCACTTGGATCGTGGCTGCCAAATCCTGCCAGTTTGATATCTGACCAACGGTAAGTACGTCGCCGTCTCGTAACCGGACGTCGGTATCGGGCTCTCCAAGCATTGCTTTCGCGATCGGCACGGTAATGTGGTCGCCCACAACTTTGGTGCCTTGCTCCACTTCGTAGCGCGTAAGATCAGCTTGCTCGGTGAATGCGCCCCGTTTGAAGCCGCCCGCGAGCTGAACTAATTGCGCTGCCGTCATATCTTCCCCGAGAGGATATTTTCCCGGACGAGCAACTTCTCCTTCAACCGATACCATCGGGGGGTCGAGCTTATTGAGGTCCCGATGAATAAAAATGCGATCCTTGGGCTCGAGGACGACATCCGCTTTCTCGTCGCCCGCCAACGCCTTGGCCAGGTTTACGCTGATTACCTGAAGCTTGCCATCGTTCGTCTTGCGGTAGATCTGTGCATCGTCCATCAGAGCGTCGCGGGTGGTTCCACCGGCCAGATAGATAGCATCGCGCAGATGCGGCGTCCCGTTAGTCAGGTGATCACCAGGATCGCGCACTTCCCCGCTGATAGTAATGATCGGCGGATCCTCGAAGTCGTACTTACTGAACACGCGAATGGTGTCAAACGGCTTGAGCACCAGATCCTGATCCTTGCCGGCAAGAGCGTCTCCCAGGTTGAAGGCGAGCACGACCGGAGTGTAGTCGGGCTCAGCCAAGCGGATGATCTCGGCGTGAGTTGTGGAGGGCTCTGGCAACAGGTCCTTGTAGGACTTAATAAGATCCGTCACTTTCATGCCGTCGCTGTACGCGAACTTGCCCGGCCGCGAGACGTACCCGTCCAGGTAAACGGTTTTGCTCGCGTAGGGAAGAATGGGAGTGATCTTGATCTTGTCTCCGTCCTGCACCTTAAAGTCTTCCAGTGCTTCCGTGACCTGAGCTTGATTGTTGGTCTCGGGAATATCAAGGCGCAGCATGGTACGGCTCTCGTGGCTCTCCACGCGTTCCACGTCAACGTGGCGCAGAGTGCCGGTGGGCAGCACGCCACCGGCTAGCTGTAGCACCTCCGCCAGGCTCTTCTCACCATTCAGCTCGTACACTGCGGGTCGCCGTACCATGCCTGCGACGGTCACCAGGCCGCTCAAAGGCAGTACTTGGATCGTGTCCCCGGCTTCTAGTCTCTGCATCGTGCTATTGATGCCGTGCAGCAAAAGGTCGTAAACATCGACCTTCTCGAGGAGTTGCTTTCCCCGATAATGCTCAAGCAGACGTAAGGATCCGCCTGACGTCGGTCCCCCCGCGAGGTAGAGCGCATTCAGCGGCGTCGACAACGAGCTCACGTCATATGCGCCGGGCCGCTCCACGTCTCCCACCACATACACGCGAACCGTGCGTATGCGGGAAAGAGAGACATCGGCCTCCGCATCGCGGAACTGGCTGCGCAGTATTCCGCGAACCAGATGTTGCACGTCCCCCAGATTCCGTCCTGCCACCTCGACCGCTCCCACCTCGGGCAACGCAACTCGTCCTTCGCGATCGACCACCCGCTGCAGCCGCTGCGAAATACCTCCCGAAAGATTGATGGTCAATCCATCTCCCGGACCGATCACATAATCGGGCCCCGCCGGCAAATCCATCGGAAGTTCATCAAGGTTCCCCGTGCCATTGCGAAAGACATCTTCGCCGAAACGCTCTAGCCTCAAAGGCTGCCTTGAATATTGCGCGTAAAGGTCGTAGAGGGAAGGAATGTCAGCATAAGGATTGGGGCGATGACGTAGCCTTGGTTGCTGAGGCAACTTCAGGGAGGCGTAGGATGGCAACTCAAGACCCCCTAGGCTTTGAAAACGCGCTTGCTGCGGTCCCAGGTCGCTTGCACCCGTCTGACTCCCCAGCAGGCCCGCGAGTGATCCTCCCGAGGACCCTAGAGATGGTGACGTCATCCCGGACGCACCGGATCCGAACATTCCCCCTCCCCCTCCAAACATGCCCTTGTTTGATCCGGTCGAACCCAGGCTTGTCTGGCTGGCGCTCAAAAGACCGGGAAACTGGTCTGACGGAATGGCCATTTGCATCTCATCGGTGTCCATGCCGAAGTAGTCTTCCGGTTGCATCCCCGCTAGGTCAAGCTGACGGCGAAAATCCAATGAGGGAGGAGTCGATTGTAATGGCAAATTCGGCAGTTGACGCCGCTGCTGCGGTGTCTGAGAAGCCGGAGTCGACGGTGTCGAAGCCGGGCTCGCTGGTTGTTCGTATAGCGCCCGCGCCGTACCGCCGGGAAGGTACTGGGTAAGGTAGCAATCCAAGTCGTTATCGTGCTTTGCCCAATAGATCTGCTCCTGCGAGTGAATTCCGATCGCCTCCGGTTGTTCGGGTTTCACTTCCTTGCCCGCAAGCGGATCACGGCACGGCAGGTTTCTTGCCAATTCCTCGCGCGTCGGCTTGGCCTTGATGTAGGAGCGGCTTTCTATCTCTTGTGTCGCGATCACCCGAACATTTTGATCCTCCCTGATCAAACGGAAGAGGGCGTCATCGGTGAGATCGTTCGGATCAAGAACCCTACCTTGCTCGAACGCCTTGCGCACGATGGCTTTCTTCACCTGCAACAGCAGCCCCGCTTCGTTTTGCAGGATCTGGGTAATCTTATCTGCCGAGAGCGAAACCATCTGCTCGGCTTCCTGCTCCGCCCGGGAGTCAGCCTGATCAATTGCAGTGCTGCGCCCGTAACCCGGCGATTGCTGACTCCAGACTGTCGTGGACCATCCCAACCCGGTGCAAAGCAGCAACAGAGCGCGATAGCGAAACGTTCGGAAAAATTTTCTACTCATAGCACCTCTACTCGACAGAAGCGGCTGGAGACCTTAAGCTCGGAGCGAACTGACGGAATGGCACTTTGGCGAAGGCCACGGACGGCCAACCACCATTCAGCAAGGCTCGACATCCGCCTCATCGACTTCCACGGCCACCGAGCGCATGATCAGCTCCAGAGAAAGGACTACTCGAAATTTCTCTTTTCTGCGGACCAGGATGCCCTGCGAACCGGCCAGAGGACCGTGTTTCACTCGCACTCGGCGTCCGACGGTCAGATAAGGATGCGGCTCCGCGCGCACTCCGCTTCTCAACCCAGTCATGAGGGTATCCATCTCGCCCTGCGGCAGTGGCAGCGGGTGGCCGTTAAAGCTCACAAATCGAACCACGCTCGCCAGTTGCAAAATCCGCAAACGGTCCTGGAGAGCGATGCGCACGAAGACGTAACCCGGGAACAACGCCAGTTCCAGTTCTTTCCGACGGTCTTTCCAACGCCGTACCGACCGGTAAAGAGGCAGGAAACACGAGATGCGGTGCTGCTCGATCTGCTGCACTACGCGTTTTTCGTGGCGCGGACAGGTATATAGCGCATACCAGCTGACTTGCTCAGGTGTGTCCCCATGCCCAATCCACGGGATCGTTTGCGTCATTGTTACTTGAGCTTCCATCTCGGTGCCGGATACAGCTTCGCCCCCTCACTTACAGGGAGCTTGTGAGTTAAGTCTTGTATTATCAGTAACAAACGGCAAAAACAACCACCAACATCCAAAAACCGCCGGATATTCTCACCGAATCGTTCTGGCCGGCGCTCGACCGCTTACAGAACGTCCTGCCTCCACGGCGCTTGCGATCTCATCCGAAGCACCTGAATCCATCGCGCCAGTCTCAATTCTGCACGGCTCCCACCAGCAACGGGCGCTCGCGAACCGCGTTCAAGATCCCTGCTTCGGAACTCTCCACCGGCTTGGTTCGAATGTCGATGGAAGCCCAGTAATAAGTCCCCCGGTTTTGCTCCGGCGCGAGCGCCAGAATTTTCATCTGGGGATACCTTCCCAGCAAGAACCCACACTGCCCCACGCGCTTCTCCGGTTCATCCATCGCCAGAATGAGCACGTCAGGCTGCACTTGTTCCACTGCCTCGACGAGTTGGTCCTCGTCCGCCACCTCCCCAACAATTTCGATGTCAGGTTGGTCGGAAATGGTAGCCATCACGAGTTCCCGCATCAGGCGGGGCCGATTTGCAACCAGCACACGGACTCGTTTCACATAAATTCTCCGAGGCTAATGCCAAGGCAAGAATATCGTCTGAATGGCAGCGGTCCGCAAGGTTCAAAAGTGATCTACGACTACCAACACTCCGGTACTAGTAAGTAACGGTACCCGCTGAGTACTAATGTGGCCCGGTACCGCCATGAACATTCCACCAGAAATCATTGCTTTGTGCGGAATATCGCGCTTGATTTTGAAACCGCGTGCGAAATCGTGTAGCATTAGCACCTTTTACAAATCTTGGCTGCGCGGCGAAGAAGTTTATTTTTGGCAACATCTTTGAGGCGTCGCGCAACTTTATTTTGGCACCCGGGTTTAACAAGAAACCGCCGGCAAGGCGTCGACGAACAGGCAAGGAAATGTTGGCGATTAAAAAAATTGCGGATACGTTTTCCGGACAGGCAGCTAAAGTCTGAAGAGGTTTATCCAAGACTAGAAGAGAAAAAATTGGGCCCGTCGGGTCGACGGCGGGCGATATGGGCAGGGGGAGTGACAGGGGGCACTACCCACGTCCTTGACTTTCACGCGCCATCACGCGGTCCTACGAGGTATTGGATGGAGCCGAAACGCATTGCTACAGTTTTCCTCCTGGCTGAAAATCGGTTGCTGCGCGAAGCGCTGATACGGATCTTAGCCAAGAAAAGTGATATTCGTGTGCTTGGGGCCGCTCCCTACTCTCCAGCCGCGCAGGAAAAAGTAATCGCCGCCGTCCCCAGCATTATTCTCCTGGATTCCGTCGACTTGGTTTTTTCCGAGGCGAGACTCGTGTCCGCTCTCCACGCTGCGATTCCTGGTGTACGCGTCGTCATGGTCGACATGGAACTGGATCAGAGCACATTTCTACGGGCGGTCCGCGCGGGTGTAGTCGGATACGTCTTAAAAGATGCTTCGGCCGTCGAAGTAGGGGCCACGATCAGCGCGGTTGCCGAGGGAGCGGCGGTGTGTCCCCCGGCTCTTTCTATGGCCCTGTTCCGGTATGTGGCGCAGCATCGCAAATCCCCGGGAGATGCATGCCGAACGTTGAGCCGGCGAGAGCACGAACTGATGGCATTGCTGCGGGAGCGGCTGACCAACAAGCAGATCGCGGCTCGGTTGAACCTGTCAGAGCAGACGGTGAAGAACCACGTTCATCGCATGCTGCGAAAGGTCGGCGCAGCCGACCGCTTTGCCGTCGTCGAGCGCTACGAATTGGAAGGCCTGGATCGAGGCGTGGCTTAAAGTAATCCGCCTGCGATTCCTAACGCAATGCCCGCGCAGAATATCCCCGGACTTTCAGTTTTTAGCGACCGAAGCCAAAGGCCACCTTCGCCGGGCGCGTAGTGATTTGAAAAGAAATGGTGCGCCCTGAGAGATTCGAACTCCCGACCTTCTGGTTCGTAGCCAGACGCTCTATCCAACTGAGCTAAGGGCGCGATGCCTCTGTTGCAACAGTTTACACTGATTTCCTAAACTTCCTCAATTGGGTCCAGTGCGTCCAACATTGAATCCAAGCCCCATTCGACATCGCGAACGAACAAAGAACACCGGACTGGTGTGCACAGATGCTGCATCTCTATAGCAGCCCCAGATGATCCGGGTACCTGGCCTGCAACGCGCTGATCAGAAGTTCGAACTCCGGAAGACTCCACAAACTCGCGAGGCTGGGATCTTTGAGGAAGTAGGGCCAGCAGGCAAATCCGGTGCTGACGCTTCGCTCCAGCCACTCAAAAGCAGTCTCGCGCCTTCCGGTCAGGGCCAGCGTTGCGGCGATCTGGTAATACGTATGGTGCGCGTGCCCGAAGGATTTTGGACTCGAACAGGCTCTGGTCACACACTCGATTGCTGCGTCTTTGTTCCCCATCAAAGCATTGAGCAGGCCTTGTGAGCTGATGATGAGCGGATCGTTGGGCACAAGCTGCAGCGCTTCCTCCACCAGGCGGGTCGCCTCTTTCCAGTCTCCGGTCATCATTGCAGGATAGGGAGCAAAATAGAGCGCGTACTTGTTGCCGGGACTCTCCGCGCGCCAGATTTGAATCTGCCGGCGCGCCAGGTCGTATTCCTGGCTCCAAACATAAGCTTGCACAATGCTCGGGCTGACGGCTTTCCGGGGTTGAAAAGGCCGTCCTCTTTCGAACATCTCACGTGCGTGATCGAGCAGACCGACGTGTGCCAGAATTGTCCCCAGGCGATTGTAAGCATGAGGCAGGTTGTTCTGCAGCAGCAGAGCGCGCTTGAGATCTGCAATCGCTTCCAGGTGCTGGAAGTTCTTCGACGGTCCCCAGAGCAGAAAGGCGCGGGCGACGTGCCCTTCAGGAAGATTCGCGTCTATCTCGAGCGCGCGCCGGCAGTGGAACTCGGCCTTCTCCAGCCACACACTGGCTGGGTCGAATTCGAAATGCCGGGTTGTGCATGCAAACGAGAGGGTCGCGTGAGCCAGCGCAAACGTGGGATCGCGAGTCACGGCATTGGTTAAATGACGGCTCGCTTGATCCATCATGGACGCATCGCCGGACGCCGTGATCCGATAGCCGCGCATGAATTCCGCGTAGGCCATGGGATCCCTGCTATACCGTGGGCACTGCTCGATCGTCGCCGGACTATACGGCCGGTTCAGCGCGCGGGCGATTTGCTTCGCAATATCGCCCTCGAGACTTGCGAGGCGATCCATCTCGATGTCGCACTTCTTCGTAAAGCAGGAACGTTGCAGGTAGGTGTCAAGCATCTCCAGCGAGAGACGCCACTGCCCTTTCGAAATCTGAATTGCGCCGTGGACAACGAATCGCACTCCCAAGCGAGAAGAGACCTCCGATGGAGTCAGGTCAAGGGGCAAGTTCAAGACTGCCGAAGTGGGCAGCACGTCGACGCCCGAGAGATTGCCGAGGAGCGAGACGAGTGCGTCCGCAAACCCGAGACACAAGCCCTGGTCGTCTGCCGTTTTCTCCAGCAACAACAGCGGCAGCACAGCGATGGAAGGCCGCTCACCCAAGTCGCTGCCATCCTTCCGGGCATCGGCACGGAAGTCGGTGCGGACGGAGTTTCGTCCCGGCTCGGAGAGCGGATATTTCGCATCGATCACGCGAACCGGGCCTACGAACCGATATCCTTTTCCCACGACCGTCTCAAGAAACCTTGGCCGGTCCGCGTTGTCACGCAGCGCGGTCCGTAGCTTCCTTACAATGTTGTTAACGTTTTTTTCGGTATCGATAAACAGATCAGAGCGCCACAGCCGCTTCACGATCTCCTCACGCGATACCATCTGCTCGCGGCGTTCCAGCAGAAAGATCAGCAACTCCATGGGCTTCTTCTCGATCCTGATGCGGCGTCCGGACCGCCGGAGTTCGTAGCGTCCCAAGTCGACTTCGACGTCGCCGCCACTCTGCTTTGAATGCTTCATGGAGAGCCTTGGCTCAGCATTATCAAATAAAAATCAATAACTTGCGACGATATAAAAAAGATATCCAAAGGCTATATCGGCTGCATTGCAAAGCCCACCATCTCACGAGATCATGCCCCATCACGAATCTCGGAGGAGACTCGCATGAAAAGAAAACTGTTGCTCACCCTGGTGATCGTTGGCACGCTGTGCGTTGCAGGCCACCTGGTCACAATTGCCGCACATTCCGGCGCTGATAACAAAAACGTCTTCACCCCGGAAACAATTCCGTGGGGTCCGCCGCCGCCTTTCGTCGCCCCCGGCGCGCAACTCGCCGTAATTGAAGGCAACCCTGCTGCTTCCACCGGTGACTACACCGTGCGGCTGAAAATGCCAGATGGTTACCGTATCGCTCCCCACTGGCATCCCCAGCGCGAAAACGTCACGGTCCTGTCCGGGACGTTCAAAGTCGGTATGGGAGACACCTTCGACAAGGACAAGATGGGATCATTCCCCGCCGGCAGCTTCGCCTATCTCGATCCCGACATGCATCACTACGCGATGGCTTCCGGCGAAGTCATCGTGCAGGTTCACGGAAGCGCGCCTTTGCAGTTTAACTATGTCAATGCCGCGGACGACCCGAGCAAGAAGTAAACCCTCGGCTCTTAAACCGATTTGGAGGAACCCATGACCGTGGATACGCAAAAGCTGGAACAATTCATAGGGCAGTTTGTCACGGATCTGGGTGCCACGGTTCATGCCGGGATGGTCGTGATCGGAGACCGTCTGGGACTTTACAAGGCCCTTGCGGCCGGGGCGCTCGCTGCCCCGGAACTGGCTGCTATAACCCGCACGGACGAACGTTACGTGCGCGAGTGGCTGGCTTCTCAGGCAGCGGGCGGTTATATCACGTATAACCCGCAAACCCACAAATTCGGAATGACCGAAGAGCAAGCGCTTACCTTGGCGAACGAAGATGGTCCAGCGTATTTGCCGGGCGCATTCGAACTCGCTTTGGGATCATTGGCCGCTGTCCCGCGCATCACGGAGGCGTTCCGTTCCGGCGCCGGGATGGGTTGGGGCGAACACGAGGACCGGGTGTTTCATGGATGCGAGAAGTTCTTCCGTCCGGGCTACGCCGCGAATCTGGTCAGCTCCTGGATTCCTGCTCTCGATGGAGTCGAGGACAAACTCGCGCGCGGAGCGAAGGTCGCCGACGTGGGCTGCGGGAAAGGATCCTCGAGCATCCTGATGGCAAAAGCCTTCCCGAAGTCCCACATCTATGGATTTGACTACCATGACAAGTCCATTGAGGCGGCGCGGGAATCCGCCAGGCGTCAGGGAGTAGCGGACCGGGTCACCTTCGAGGTGGCGAAAGCCAAGGAGTTCCCCGGTAAAGACTATGACTTCGTGGCGGTCTTCGACTGCCTCCACGATATGGGAGACCCGGTCGGCGCCGCCGCGCACGTCCGCGCTGCCTTGAGCGACGACGGTTCCTGGATGATCGTCGAGCCGTTCGCAAATGATGACTTGCAGGACAATCTGAATCCCGTAGGTCGCGTCTACTATTCGTTCTCGACCCTGCTGTGCACACCTTGCTCTCGATCACAGGAAGTGGGGATGTGTCTGGGCGCTCAGGCCGGCGAGAAACAAATGCAGAAAGTCGTCAACTCCGCTGGCTTTAGCCGCTTCCGGCGCGCAACGCAAACGCCGTTCAACCTGGTCTACGAGGCTAGGCCGTAATCGGGACTCAACGAAATCGGATTCTAAACCGAGGCCGATGGATTTCATCCCGCGCGTATCAGTTAGGGTCGAACCTACTATCTCGCGTCACATCCCACACTTCGTCCGGTGATCCGTAACCACGACGATAGGCTTGGCCGCAGATTTCGTACGGCTTCAAGTCCGTCGAACCCCACTGGCTGGACGCGGGCGGCATACGGCAAGAGCAGTACAGGATCCACCCTGAGACGCCGTGCGCGGTGAGGGGGATCAGGTACGATCCGTTGCGATACGGGCTGAAACTTGGCAAATATCGAGTGCGGCATTTCGGGCACTCGACGCAATGGCGAACACGAGGCATGAAGATTGAAAACCACAGTTTGATCGCAACCAGTGAGGCGCGTCAGAAATAGCGGTTATTGCGAATGCTCACTCAGGTTCACGATTTCTTTGATGGGTGGAGGCCCCGAAAACCCTCGGAACCCCCGAAGTCATCAAACGGGGTAACAGTGCCTTTTTTTTCCCCCGCCGTACGGCATGATTCGCTGAGGTGCAGGTTCCGGAGTAGCCTGCACCCTGGCCTTGATTGTCAATGCCGAATGCAACCCGTCTGGATCGCTACCCACCGTAGATGGTGCGGAAACTCAGAAAATGCCGTTACCGTGGACTGAGCAGTGTGCGGATCTCGGCGAAAGCTGCCTGCTAACATTCGCCGCGGGCAAAGTGATTTTCGGATGCGTACCTATGACGTCTGCAACCGTCTTGCCCTGGTCTTCGTGTACCGGGGTTGCCAGAAAGGAGTGAACGATCGTTCCCGCGTTCGGCCCGGCCATCTCCACCGCCATACCCGCGATTTGTCCGCTCTCATTGATGTTGCTAGCCGAGATTACGTAGAGGTTGGAACTAGCGGGAAATAGCTGGTTGAGGTCGAACATTCTTCCGTTCTCCCAGATGAGGCCGTGGGACCAGTTGGCGCTGGAGTCGAAGGAGCTTCCCACCACCTGGCCCCGGTTGTTGATGCTGGTGGCAAAAGCGGCAGCATCTCCCGGCAGAAGGACGCCAAGGCTTCTAACTGTATCGTTCTCCCAAATAGCGGCCAATGCTATGCCCTCAGAGTTGACGGCTTGGCCAACAATCTGGTTGTGGCCGTTAATGGCGTAGGCTATGCCGCCCGGAGTTCCGAGGTCCGGAAGCGGGGTGGCCGTGCCGTTTTCCCACACTACGGCGAAATTCGCTGCGGTGCAGGTTCCCGAGTAGCCTACGGCTTGGCCGCGATTGTTGATGCCGAATGCGACCCCGTCTGGATCGTTACCGATCGTAGAAAGAGGTTGGGCTGTCCCTTTGTCCCACAACACCGGCAGGTCAACCCGATTGTTAGCGACGCCAGCCGGGCAAGTGGAGTCCACGATACCATTTTCTGCATATCCTACGACTTGTCCGCTGTTATTGATGGCGCTGGCCTGCCCGTTATTCCCGCCCAGCGTAGGGAGAGCTTGCATGACGCCGTTTTGCCAAAGAAAGGGAAGACATGTAGCGTGTGTGCCAAAACCGCAGAGGTCTTCGCCATTCGGATCTGAAACGGATGTTTCGGACATACCGACAGCGTCCACACTGTCGTTAATTCCGTTCCAGTTGATGGAACTGTTCTTTCCTCCGAGTGTGCCGAGTGGAAGGTTGAATTTGCCGATGCTGATCCTCACGGTGCCTTGCACGGCCGGGAAAAGGGTGGAAATGGCGGAATGATCCAGGAGTTGATCCATAGTCAGCGTCCAGCCGTAATTATTGAGGCCCATGGCCATGCCCAGGTTGTCGGGGTGCTGAACGCCCAAATCCTGAACTTTGTAGCGCGCTTGAGCGACGGCATTGCCGAGGCATGCCAGGACAATCGTCGTAACCCACGGTACCCAGAAATTCCGCCACTGTCGTTTGATCGAATTCACTCGCATCGTTTGGCCTCCATAGTGCCGGGCGGATGCATTCACATCACCACCTGTGCCCGGATTTCAGGGCTGAATTGCAGTTCGACAGGAATAAGGCGCTCGTCGTACAACTGCGAACGGCGTATATACACGATTAGGGCTTGCGTTGTGACACATTCTGGCGGCGTTACTCCGGAGAAATGTGGGCGTCTACCAGAAAACGAATTCTGCCTGTCGGGGATCTACAAGAAACGGAATAAGCAAACACAGCGTTGACAGCTGTTTCCATAACATACATACTAGTCGGTATGATCGATGCAACGCTCAAGTGGATGGACGCATCATTAACACTCGGATCGTACTGACTCTGTGCCAAAGGGAGAAATGAATGGACGCAAGGACACTCAAGACAATGGTATTGGGAAGCTGCGTGCTCGTGGTAGCGCTGGGAGCGATTTCGCAAATGCAAGCGCAATCCAAAACCCCGTATCCCAGCATGGCCCCGCTCGACCAGTACCTGATGCCGGATCGAAATGCCGAAATAGCCCTGGCACGAAGTGCGGCTCCGGATTCCATATCCCGCGACGCAAAAGTTCTGGTTCTCGGGCCGCATGGCTACGAAACCGCCGTCGAAGGCAAGAATGGTTTTGTGTGCGCCGTGGAGCGCGGTTGGATGGCTCCGTTCGACAATCCAGAGTTTTGGAACCCCAAAATTCGAGGGCCCCTCTGTTTCACTCCGCCCGCGGCGCGTTCCATCCTTCCGATGACCTACAAAAGGACCGAGATGGTATTGGCGGGTCAATCCAAGGCTCAGGTCATGTCAGGAATCGCGGCGTTTGCCAAGAAAGAGCTGCCGCCCCTGGAACCTGGTGCTTTCACCTACATGATGTCAAAGGAGGCCTATCTTACGGACCGCGACGACCACAACATTGCGCATTTGATGTTCTATACCCCGGTGATGGACAAAACGGTTTGGGGCGCGGATCTCCCCAAGTCTCCCGTCATGCTGAATACACAGTTCGCCCCGGAAGGGATCGACGTATTTATGGTTCTTACCGGCATGTGGTCGGATGGAACGCTCGCCCCAGTCAATAATTGACGGCGCGCACATGAGGGCGATTTCGAGACTGCCCGCGATTGATGAAGACAGATTCCCGAGCCATGAGGTGCGGCATTTCTCAAAGAAGGGAAAAGGAGTTGCAATCCCGATGGGACTCTCACCGCAACTACAAGTTGCTGTAAAACGGCCGACTTCTCGGATGCAGGAGCGGAACCAACCGTCGCCGCGGGTTGCCATCAAGGTGAAGGGAAAGATTCTCTTCATCAATCTCGGCGACGTGGTTGCGGTTCAGGCTGAAGGAGATTATGTCTCGCTGCAGCGGAACGGGAGTCCCTACCTGGTGCGCGAGCTAATTTCGGCGGTGGCCGAGCAACTTGAGCCGCAGGGATTCATTCGAATCCATCGCTCGATTCTGGTGAACACTTCTTTTGTGGAAGAGATCAAGCCTTACTCAACGGGCGAATATGGTCTTCGGGTGAAAGGTGGAAAGGAATACACCGTCACCCGCACCTACAAGAAGAATCTCAAATCTCTCGCGGAATTCTGGATTGGGGCCGGCGCCTTCTTCCACGACTGACAGCAGGAAGCTTTGCCGGACGACTGACCGCGCATTCACGGGCAATCTGCGGCTCTCCGGTTGGTCCGGGAAGAAAGGCGGCTATCTTCGGGCTGCCACTCGCTTCCGGCCTCGTGCCAGGCGCAGCGACTCGAGGTGGCCGCTCACCCTTCTTTGGCACGATTGCATCATCCGCGGATCCTGCGAATTTTTTCCCAAAACCACATACCCCTCGTAGGTCGCGATGAGGAACGTAGCCGTTTCATTCGCGTCAATATCATTGCGCACTAACCCGCGTTTCTGTCCTTGTCGCAGTGCCCCCGCCACGGCGTCATGCCAGTCCTTAAAAAGTCTGGCTGTCCTTTTGCGGAATCCCTCATCAAGACCTGACATCTCTTGAGACAAGTTGAGCAAGGGACAGCCGCGCCGAACGTCTTCCCTTTTCAGCGATTCGGACTGAACAATGCGAACCAGAGCGTCGATGGGGTCCTTCGCGTTCCGTAACGGCTGCACCCACTTCTGGTGAAGGTCACTCGTCATCACCTCGTCCAGCACCGCATGCCCGAGGGCCTCCTTGTCGTCAAAGTGGTAGTACAGCGCGCCCTTGGTGACGCCCGCTGCCGCCAGGATCGCATCCAGGTCAGCGCCTCGAAAGCCGGCGCGGTAAATCTCTTGGAAGGCAGCCTGCAACAGTATCCCTCGTGTGCGCTCTGCATTTCGCGACGTCTCCCGGCTGCCGCGCGATCGTTTTCTAACAGCAGACATACCAACTAGTATGCACGTTCACGCGGGGAGGTGTCGAGCCGAACATTCTCATACTCTGCCGGGGACAGTAACTGTCCTGCGTCCTGCGACGGCTGCAATCTCTTTGAGCATGCCGCTGAAAATCCAGCGATGCACAGGGTAAAGCATGTACCAATAAAGAAGCCCTGCCAATCCGGCAGGATCAAAAATAGCGGTCTGCCGAATGACGGAGCCGTGGCTGTTGGGCTCCACCTCGAACTGCAGCCAGGCGCGGCCCGGCACTTTCATTTCAGCGACCAGACCGAGTTCGTGATCCGGCACAAACGTTTCCACTCGCCAGAAATCCAGAGCGTCGCCAGCGGAAAGTGTGTGAGGATCGCGACGGCCCCGGCGCAGTCCCACGCCGCCAACCAGAAGATCCACTGCTCCTCGAATCCACCAAAGAACGTTCGCAAAGTACCAACCATTCAAACCGCCGATGCGCTGAATCGGAGCAAAAGCTGAAGCCGGCGGAACCGATACCTGCACGGTTCGAGAATCGACGAGCCTGGTGCCGAACTTCGTGCCACCCCATGACTGCGCCTTCCCCGCCGAGGAAAGAGCGTCGCACCAACTAGTCTGGGCAAATTCCTGGTCTTCATGGTGAAGGGCTCTCTCTATCGCCTCTCGCAAACTTTTCGGCTTGATGTCAAAAGCGGTCAAAGCGGAGGTGTCCTGCACCAGCGTCGGGTTGCGCATGCTATCGATGAGTTTGCGGCCAATACGGGCATAAACAGGCGTGATTAATCCCAACCACAAACTTGACAGGTGGGGCGTCAGGATTGGAACCGGGATCATCCATCGGTGGAGGCCGCATTGGCGGGCGTATTCCTGCATGATCTGACCGTAGCTGACTTGGTCGGGGCCCCCGATTTCGAAAACTCCGCACTGCTCCACCGGCAACACCAGCGCGGCCATCAGGTACGCAACCACATCTTCGACTGCGATCGGCTGGGCTTTGACGGCAACCCAGCGGGGGCAGATCATCACCGGCAACCGCTGTACCAGCGCGCGAATCATCTCAAATGAAAGACTGCCGGAACCGATCACGATCGAGGCGCGGAATTCGATGGTGGGGATGCCGGAGCTTCGCAGGATGTCTGCAACCTCGTGACGACTTCGCAGATGAGCCGATAGGGCTTCGCCCTCGCTCCCCAATCCTCCCAGATAGACGATGCGGCGTACTCCAGATTCACGCGCTACATCGGCGAAATTTTTGGCGGCTTCGCGGTCTTCTTGTTCGAACTTACCCGAAGAACCCATGGAGTGGACGAGGTAATACGCCGTCTGCACTCCTGCCATCGCGGGCACAAGTGAACGGCGATCCAGGCAATCTGCTTCGACAACTTCCGTGGAAGCATCAACTCTTGGTCTAAGAAAATCAGGGCGCCGTGCCAGGCAGCGAACCGGCCAGCCAGCTGTCTCCAACTCCTTGAGTAGGCGCCCCCCTATGTAGCCTGATGCTCCCGTTAGCAGGACGAGCGGGCGATGATCTGGACCCATTAAATCTCCTCATTCCGCCCATTGAGCTAGGCTGGCCTGATCGTAGCATTGCCCGGATCGCCTGTTTTTCACGAAAGGTCAATGGCGGAAGCACTAGGTTTGTGCTTCGTCGGCTTTACTTTATGAGGGCCCTCTTCGATCTGCTAGCCGGCTTGGCCCGATTCTGCCAACTCACTGGCTAGAATGTATCGGCCGTCGGGTGTCCACACCTCGTTGTTTCCATTGGCGGAATAAGAAACACGCTGCAGCACGGAAACGAGCGAACCGGAGGTCGCCAGTTCTCAACATCACTCATCTCCGCGCTCTGCCGAGGGACGTTCCTTTTGAGGTTCTCGCCGGCGTCGCGCTCTGATTTTCTGGTACCCTGACTTCAGCCCTGTTGTTCCTTGTGGTTTCTGTCCCTTGCAGTCTGCCGGATCGCTGCTCTCCGGAGGCAAACTTAGAATCATGTCCAAGGATATCCAGCGGGATGTGTCTGTACTCTCGGCGGCGAAGCACGGTTTGATTTACCTGACCGCCAACGATTGGGCGCTCATTGCCGATAAGGCGGTCCGCAAGGATTTCAAAAAGGGCGCCACCGTGGTGGAGGAAGGCAAACTCACCAACGGCGTTTACCTTCTGCTGAGCGGAAGCGCGCGTGTGGAGATTCCCCGGCGCGTCACGTTTCCAGCAATCGGTCCGGGGGAAGTTTGCGGAGAGATATCGTTTATTGACGAGCTCCCAGCCACCGCGCGGGTAGTGGCTCTGGAGCCGGTGGAAGCATATTTTCTCGATCGCGTAACCCTGCAGGCGATGTTCGAACTGTTCCCTCACTTGGCTTCGCGATTCTACCGCTCATTGGCGGCGAATCTCTCACGTCGGCTTCGCGATCTGATCGGGCCAACATCGAGCAAGAAATAAGCGATTGCTTACATTACAAGTACGCATATTGGAGCCTAATTCGTGCCGCTGGCTCAAAACGGGGCCAAAAATCGAGAGCGCTTCGGGACCCTTTCGAGTCTCGAAGCGCCCGAACAGCCCTCCCCCAGGTCTGCTCGATTGCTACCCTATCCTGAAGGCCACCGCTTGGGAATCCCACTTATGTGCCACCGGATGGCACCAGACGGCCCCCTGCGGAGGTGCCTTGAGGCGGCCAGAACCATTTTGGTGCGCAGCCTCATGTTCGCAAGTATGCAAGCCTTTGCAACTATTACGCGGTCAACACCGGCAGTACTTGCCGTAAAGCTATGTTTATCAGCATCTTACAATTAGTCTCATTTTGGAACTAAACTTGCACCTGTAGACCCGGTTTGCTGTCTTGATGCTGGGTCTCCTAGTAGGGCGATTAAGCCCTCGAAGATTCAAACAGTTAGGGTCCGAACACAGGTTCAGGAGGTAGTATGAAACGGGTTCTTTTTGTGGCTTTACTGGCTTTGACGCTGCCGATGGCGGCGTTTGCGAATAGTTCGACGGACTTCAACTCCTATACGCCTGGCAGCCTGGTCACTGGCGGCAGTACCATCAGCCTCAATGTCGGCCTGACTGGCTCCTATGGATTCAACGGGGGCGGCCTGGTCGCGGGTAGCCTGGGCACCATGAGCTTCACAACGGGCGCATTGATCAGCAGCGTAAATGGCGTGGAGACGTTCGGAAGCGGTGGGACCTTCGAAATCACCGGGAACGGCACTGGCGGGCTTCCGGACGGTGTTATTTTCAAGGGAACGTTTAGCGGGCCGGTCACGGAAACTATAATCGGCGGCGGAACGATCTTTCCCTATACCGTGCTGACGTGCCTGACCGCTAACGGCTGCTCCTTGACCGGTACTTGGTACAACGGCAGGAGCGCGACTGGCGTTTTGATCGTTTACAGCGGTGGCGGAACCATAAATGCCTCTGCCAGCTTCCAGCCGTCCGCTGTGCCTGAGCCGGGAACGCTCAGCATGCTGGGAACCGGGTTGCTGGGTCTTGGGGCGTTGGTACGCCGCAGACTCAAAGCCTGAAACCTCCGAACCTGCGCTACTTCGATAGCCCCGCTGAACGCGGGGCTTTTTCATTTCCGGCTGCGAGTACCCTGCTTTGGACCCCCGCGATTACCGCAGTAACGCGGGCGGGGGGATTAGCGTTGACCTGCCACGGCCCCGTCCTTAGATTGAGCAGCAGGGGGTTATGATGAAGGATATCCATGAGGTGCTCCGGCAAAAGCAGGCAAAGTATGCTCAGCTGGGAAAGCAGATTGAAATGTTGCAGCAGGCGGCGGAAAAGCTGCGCGAAGTAGCTCCCTTGCTCGCTGAAAATGACGACGAGGACAACGCGGTATTGGCGGAAGTGGATGATCTGACGGGCGATGCAATGGCCGCCAAAGCGGGGGCTTCCAGCGGTTCCAGCAAGTCGGCGCGTCCGGCCGCACCGCGCTGGCCGTAGACTGGTCGCGTTTAATCACGCTCCAGGTGAACCAGATTTGGTGAACCAGGTTTGTTGAGCCAGGTTTGTCTCACGAGGTTCGTTTCAAGCCACATCTGTTTAACCCAGGCCCGCAGGGATGTGAGTACCAGCAATGAATCTTCAGGCGTTAATGGTCTCGACCGACGATGCGGCTTCTGAGCTGCTCGGCCGAGTGCTGCCCAATTTCGGCATTGCCGTGGAGCGCTTCAGCGATCCGGAAACTGCGCTTGCCCGTTTGCAGCAGCAGAAATTCGACGCGCTGGTGCTGGACTTTGACGATCCTGAACTGGCGCATAAAGTCTACGAACAGGCTCGGGAACTGGGATCGGGCATTTCGCCACTGACGATTGCGCTGGTAGCCGACCCCTCCAAGGTTCGCGAGATTCTGAGCGCGGGCTCGCACTTCGTGCTCTACAAACCCATTGCGGAAGGGCAGGCGCGCGCGGGATTGCGCGCCGTTGCGGCGTTATTGAATCGTGAGCGGCGGAGAGCGTTCCGGGTTCCGGTGCAGGCTCCGGTCGAGCTAACGCTGGCCGACACGCGCAAGATCGAAGGCATTCTTCTGGACCTAAGCGAAACCGGCATGGACGTGCTGACGGCGGAAACGCAATTTCCGGGCGCGCTGCTGGCGTTCCGGTTTGTTCTGCCTGATGGCGGACTGGAAGTTCAGGCGCACGGGCAGGTGGCATGGGCCAATCCGAACGGCCAGACTGGGGTCCATTTCGTGGACGTGGAAGACTCCGTCAAGGTTGAAATGAAGAAATGGCTAGACTCCGCCGCGACCAGCATGGGCGGCGAACTCAACGAAGCCGTCCCGCACTGCAAACTCACCGACCTGAGCCTGGGCGGATGCTATGTGGAAAGCGATGCGCCGTTTCCCGAGCGCTCCATGGTTGACCTGTGTTTCAAGACGGGTGAAATGGAAGTGCACACTGAGGGCATGGTGCGGGTCGCGCATCCCGGGCACGGCATGGGTTTGGAGTTTCCCTCGCGCACACCCGAACAGCGCGGGCAGGTGGAAAACCTGATCAATTTTCTGCGCAGTTCTTCCGATCGCACGCCTGAACTTTATGTTTCGCCGCGCGCCCTGGTTGCCGATCTCACGCAGTTTGAACATTCTGAAGTTCCCGCCGGAGAATCGAGCGAAGAACTAGAAGATCAGTTGCTGGAGTTGGTTCGCCGCGGGACCACTCTGCAGCAGGATGAGTTCGTGGCGGAACTCCGCCGTCAGCGCTCGCCGGAAGAAGCTTCCGTTTAGGCTGCCTCGGCCGTCGCTTGCCTTTTCCAGAGTCCTCTCCAATCTCCCTCATTACTCTTGAATTGAATCCTCATACTGTGGAGACGTTGCCAGCAATGTCTACAGCAAAGGGCGAAGCCTTCCGCGGAGTTTTGTTGGCAAAGAGATTGCGGGAAGGAATCGATGCTGAGGGCAAAAAATGGAGAATGTGCGAGGGAGCGAGAGGCTTCGGCGGCGATGCAGTTGCGAAGAATCGAAGAACCCGAACCCCGTCTCAGGCGCGGGCTCTTCGACCTTCTTGGTCTGTACCACCCCAGTGCGAGAAAGATATTGGATCGGCATTGCGCGAAGATTTCAGCAATGTTAAATCTCGATTAAATATAGACTCGAAGCGGTGGAAAACTTGCCGGCACAATTGCAGCGCTAAGATAAAACTCTGGCCACGGACCCGACCATCACCACTCAAGTAAAAACTTCGTCTGCGGGGATGAGACCCGCGACCGAGACGCCGCTGCTGTGGTTGCCTCTGCTGGTGATTTCTGCAGCGGCCTTCGCGGTGGAGATTCCCTTCTTTTTTTTTGGCACGCCTTCCGGCCACGACGTAGAGTTTCATCTGTATTCGTGGCTCGAAGTGCTGTCACAGTGGAAGCAAGGCGTCGTGTACCCGCGCTGGGCCGCCATGGCGCACTTCGGATACGGTGAGCCCCGGTTTGTGTTTTATCCGCCTGCGTCCTGGGCACTTGGCGCCGCGTTGAGCGCAATTTTTCCCTGGACCGTCGCTGTCGACATCTACATCTGGATGGTGCTGGTCGCGGCGGGCCTCTCAATGTTCGTGCTGGTGCGGCAGTGGCTGCCACGGCGCGACGCTATCTTCGCGGCCGCATTTTACGCGGTCAATCCCTATCATCTGGTGATCGTTTACTGGCGCAGTGCATTTGCCGAATTGCTGGCCAGCTGCGTGTTGCCCCTATTGCTGCTGATGCTGCTCCGAGCCGCGGACGGCAGCCGGCGTGTGATCGTCCCCCTCGCGCTGCTGCTGGCCGGAGCGTGGCTAATCAACGCACCGGCTGCCGTGATGATTCACTACTCGTTCGCTTTGCTTGTCGTGGTGCTGGCCTGGCAGCAACGATCTCCACGGCTTCTGCTGGTGGGTGCAGCGACGGTAGCGCTGGGCGCCTGCCTTGCGGCTTTTTACCTGGTGCCTGCAATTTACGAACAACGTTGGGTCAACATCGCGGAAGCAATTTCGACCGGCTACCGGCCGCAGGATAATTTTCTTTTCATCCACACAACGGATGCCGAGCACGACGCCTTCAACCGTCTCATCTCATGGCTGGCGCTGGGGGAAATTGGCGTGCTGTTAATTGCGGCGTGGGCGGCGCGGTCACTGCGCAAGAGCAATCCCGAGCTCTGGAATACGCTCGCCGCGTGGGCGTTCGCCTGCGCGGTGCTGCTGCTTCCTTCCTCAGCGCTGTTCTGGAAGTTCGCTCCGAAACTTCGTTTCATGCAATTTCCCTGGCGCTGGCTGTTGTGCCTGAGCATGATCCTTTCCGTGCTCATCGCATTCGGCCTGCGGCGCTGGCCCGCTCGCGCTTCAGTCTGTGCCGGCGCAATTTTGCTGATCGTGTTCAGCGGATACCGCATCCAGCGGCCGTGGTGGGAAGATGCCGACGATCTCCAGGAACTGCGGGACAATATGGTGCAGCAGAACACCACGCAGCCGAACCCGGGCGCCGTCGGCTATGATGGCACCGACGAGTACACGCCCACCGGAGCCGATTCTTCGGCGATCGACAAGAGCGCGAGGCGCGTGATCGTCGACGGGCCCGAACGCGCGGGTATTCATGTGGTGCAGTGGAACGCCGAATCGAAGGAGTTCACGGCGGAGATGTCTGCGCCTGCTCGCCTGGCTTTGCATTTGTTCAACTACCCGGCATGGAAAGTTGAGGTTAATGGGCGAGCGATTCAGGCTGGCACGCGCGAGAGCACGGGGCAAATGCTGGTTCCGGTCGAAGCTGGGCCGAATCGCGTGCAGATCACGTTTGTCCGGACCTGGGATCGCAAGGTGGCTGGGTGGATTTCTCTGGTCACTGCGCTGCTGGTGCTTCTGTGGTTTGCGAAAACACGACTTGGGACGTCAACCCCTGGACCTCGGCAGCGTGAATCTGCGGCCTAACGTCTGAAGTCTGGAGGTCGCACTTTCTTTTAAATATGCGACGAATTCTGATTGCGACTTCGAATGCGGGCAAGTTGCGCGATTTTGCGGGCGCGGCCGCGCGGCACAGCGTTGAGATCTCGGGCGTGCCGGGTTTCGCTTCCCTGCCCCCAGTTGTCGAGGATGGAGACACCTTCGAGGCCAATGCGCGGAAGAAGGCGGAAGAATATAGTCTCCATGTTTCGGGAGAGATCGTCGTTGCTGATGATTCCGGCCTGGAGGTGGACGCGCTGAACGGCGCTCCTGGCGTACACTCCGCGCGATATGCCGCACCCGAACTGCTGGGGGCAGAGCCACACGAAGCCGACGCTAACACTGACGACGATGCCAATAACGCTCGCGTGTTGCGCGAACTGAAGAATGTTCCAGCGCCGAAACGCACCGCGAGATTTGTGTGCGTGCTGGCTGCGGCGCGGGACGGAAAGACGCTAGCGACCTTTCGGGGTACAGCCGAAGGAATCATTCTCGAAGCTCCGCGAGGAAGTAACGGGTTCGGTTACGATCCGCTGTTTTATTTCCCTCAAATTCAGAAGACGTTCGCCGAACTCAGCGCCGAAGAAAAATCCCGCTACAGTCATCGTGGCGAGGCGTTCAGGCGTTTTCTGAATTGGTATCTCCAGTTCACGGCCACGACGGCTTCTTGACGCACCTCGCGTGACGAAGTTCGGTACCGATCTTGTGACCATCTCCGCCTTGACTTCCCTTCCCCCGCAACAACATAATAAAAAGTTCCGTCTTCATTGTTGGACTCACTAGGACGAACTCATAAGGGGCACTTTGTGGCTTCAGCCAGTTCTACTGCTGCGGGTCAGGATGTAACGCACGGCGTGGCGCCGTTGCGCGCGGGTCAGGGAATTTCGTTTGTTTTGCGGCGCCTGCATTCTCTGTCGGGGATTATTCCCGTGGGCGCGTTTTTGTTCGAGCATATTCTGGTTTCGAACTCCACCGCCATCACTGGGCCGGATGCTTATGCCCGCCAGGTGAGTTTTTTGGCGAACCTGCCGCTGGTGTTTTTCCTGGAATTGTTTGGTATCTGGTTGCCGATTGCGTTTCACGCTCTCTACGGGTTTTACATCTGGTATCGCGGGGACGGAAATACGATTCAATATCCATGGAGCGGGAACTGGATGTACACCGCGCAGCGCTGGACGGGCGGCATTGCGTTCGCTTACATCCTGTGGCACACGTGGACCATGCGTTTTACCGGAGTGGATCTGCATGCGCATCCTGAACTTTCGTTCGGCAAAGTGCAGGCGGAAGTATTTCAGACTGCCGTTCTTCCTGTTTTATATCGTTGGTTTGATCGCGGCCTCGTGGCACTTCGCATACGGCATCTGGCTGTTCTCGGCGAAGTGGGGCATCGTTTCCGGGGAGAAAGCGCAGAAGCGATTTCTGGTCGTGTGTTTGGCATTCTTCTTTGTGCTGAGCGGCGCGGGACTGGCCAGCCTGACTTCATTCCGGTCGCGCCCGCAGCAACCGACCGAGCCGGGCACCGCGGTGACGAACGGAAACAGACAGATCACGGAAAGCCGATAGGAACGATGGCAGCGACTCCGAAAATTATTGTTGTGGGTGGCGGACTGGCGGGCCTTTCGGCCGTGATCAAGATTGCCGAGATGGGCGGCAGCGTCGATCTGTTTTCGATCGTTCCGGTGAAACGGTCGCATTCGGTGTGCGCGCAGGGCGGCATCAATGCGGCCAAGAATCTGAAGGGCGAAGGCGATTCGACATGGAAACACTTTGACGACACGGTGTTCGGCGGTGATTTTCTGGCCAACCAGCCTCCGGTCAAAGATATGTGCGAGGCCGCGCCGGGCATTATCGATCTGCTCGACCGCATGGGCGTTCCCTTCAATCGCACGCCGGAAGGTCTGCTCGACTTTCCGCCGCTTTGGCGGAACTTTGTATAACCGCACGGCATTTGCGGGCGCGACTACCGGACAGCAATTGCTTTACGCTCTCGACGAACAAGTGCGGCGGTATGAGTCCGAAGGAAAAGTAAAGAAGTACGAGCACTGGGAGTTTCTCTCCGCCGTGCTCGATGGAAACCGCGTCTGCCGCGGCATCTGCGCCATGGACTTGCGCTCGATGGAAGTGCGGACGTTCCCTGCCGACGCCATCATCATCGCCACCGGCGGCAACGGCGCCATCTTCGGCAAGTCGACGAATTCGGTTGTTTGTACGGGTCGGCGCAATCGGCGCTTTATCAGCAGGGCTGTTACTACGCCAACGGCGAATTCATTCAGGTGCATCCCACCTGCATTCCGGGCGAAGACAAGCTGCGGTTGATGTCGGAGTCGGCCCGCGGTGAGGGCGGGCGTGTCTGGGTTCCGAAGACTGCGGGCGACAAGCGGGATGCGAAAACCATTCCGGAGAATGACCGCTGGTATTTTCTGGAAGAGTGGTATCCCAAGTACGGCAACCTGGTGCCGCGCGACATCGCGACCGGGCCATCTTCAAGGTTGTGTTCGAGCACAACCTCGGCATCGACGGCAAGCCGATGGTTTATCTCGACCTCACCCACATCGACCGCAAGATTCTCGACCGCAAGCTGGAAGGCATTCTCGAAATCTACGAGAAGTTCGTAGGCGACGATCCGCGCGACACGCCCATGAAGATTTTTCCGGGAATGCATTACACCATGGGCGGGCTGTGGGTGGATTTCAAACAGGCAACGAACATTCCTGGCATCTTCGCGGCGGGTGAGTGCGAATATCAATACCACGGCGCGAACCGGCTGGGCGCGAATTCACTGGTTTCCTGCATTTACGGCGGAGGTATCGCCGGGCCGAACGCGGTGAAATATGCGCGCGGATTGCAGGCGCTAGCCGACGGCAACGGCTGCTTCGAGGCGGAGAAGAAGAAGCAGGAAGAGAGCAATTCCCTGCTGATGAATAACCAGGGCACGGAGAATCCGTTCCGGCTGTGGCGCGAACTGGGCGAGTTGATGACCAAAGATTGCACCGTCATCCGCTACAACAAGAATTTGCAGCAGACCGATGCGAAACTGGTGGAGATGCTGGAACGCTTCCGCAAGGTGAACCTGAGCGACCGCACGCAGTGGGCGAATACCAGCGTGGTCTTCACTCGCCAGCTTTACAACATGCTGCAGTTGTCGCGGGTGATTGCCCAGGGCGCTCGTCTGCGCGATGAATCGCGCGGGGCGCACTACAAGCCAGACTTCCCCGAGCGCGACGACAAGAATTTCCTGAAGACGACGAAAGCGTATTTCGCGCCGGATGCGGATGAACCGAAGTTTGAGTTTGAGCCGGTGGATACGTCGCTGATTCCGCCGCGGGCGAGGAAGTACTAAATGCAAAGGCGGCGTGAGTGGAATTTATGAGTTTACAGTTAGAGCGGGTCATCTATGGGTTACGAGCTTCATATCACGCGGGCAGAGTCTTGGGGGGATAGCTCGAAGAATCCAATCTCCCTGGAGGAGTGGCGAGACATTTTGCGAAAGGACCCAGAGCTCCGGCTCCGGGATCAACGGGCCAAATTTTGCAGTATTTGCCAACGTGGAAGACCCATTTAAGAGTTCATGGCTTGACTGGATTAATGGCAGCATCGACAGTAAGTATCCGACGTCGCGAATGGTCAGGAAGATGATCTCGCTAGCCAAACAGCTCCACGCAAAGGTGCAAGGAGACGAGGGAGAGGTGTACACCTTAGACGAAATGCACGGCATCGACGAAGCTTTCGACAAGAAACTCGGATACGAATAAACCCGATTCGCTAGCACCATTCACTATGGCTGACAAATCCGTCATCATTAAGATCAAGCGTCAAGCTACTCCCACTTCCGAGTCGCGCTGGGAGGAGTTCGAGCTCGCCTGGCATCCGGGCATGAACGTGATCTCCTGCCTCATGGAGATCGCCGCCAACCCCGTCACTCGCGACGGCCAGCCGACCACTCCCATCACTTACGATTCGAATTGCCTGGAAGAAGTCTGCGGATCGTGCGCCATGCTCATCAACGGACGCGCCCGCATGGCCTGCTCGGCCCTGATCGACAATCTCGAGCAACCGGTTCGCCTCGAGCCGTTTTCCAAGTTCCCGGTGGTACGCGATCTGGCCACCGATCGCAGCGTGATTTTCGAGAATCTCAAGGCTGTCAAGGCCTGGGTTCCGATCGACGGCACTTACGACCTGGGCCCCGGTCCTCGCATGTCGGCGGAAGAGCAGGAAGCAGGCTTATCCCATTTCGCGCTGCATTTCCTGCTGCTGCTGCATGGAAGCCTGCCCGCAGTTCAACGAAGACACCGGCTTCGTGGGAGCGGCCACCATCGCGCAGGTGCGTCTGTTTAACACCCATCCCACGGGCCAGGCGCTGAAACGCGAGCGACTGGCGGCTCTGATGGGCGATGGCGGCATCCAGGAATGCGGTTACGCGCAGAACTGCGTCGAGGTTTGCCCCAAAGACATCCCGCTGACCAAAGCCATTTCGGAAGTTGGCGGAGAGGTCATGAAACAGGCGATCGGTGACCTTTTTCGGCGCTGATTTGCGTCACTTTGCGTGTCCTGGCGCGACTTTTCTTGACCCCGTAGCGCCAAAACACTGTCTCCGCACAGCACATAACTGGTACTTCTAACCAAACCCGCAAAATGGCCCTCCGCATGCGACTTATTCAGAGTGTTTTAACGATTGCCGGCGGTAGTAACCAGTAGTAACCAGTTTTTGGAGTACAGATTCCGGTACGGCGGTAACGGCGTGAAAGCAGTATCTGGTTTGAGGGCTTGACAGCGTAGCGTAGAATGTCCGGCAGTCGGGGCGAGTTGTACCGAAACGGGAAAGGCCACTTCGTTGAAGCAGAAAATACAATTCTGGCTCGCGCTTGCCCTGTTAGCAGGCCTGTGCAGCCCGGTGTTTGCCGTCACTTCTAATTTGCACCGTGCGGTGCACCGGCGGCGGCAGCTTCGGTCTTTGCGTTGGAACCCGATGTTCCGGCCGTCGCACCAGTCATTGCTGGTGCAGAACGCCGAGATCGACCGCATGGAACTGCCCCGCATTCAGGACGATGCAGAACTGGAACATCTGAAGGCGATCGAAGCTCTGGTGCCGATTCGCACCAGCGAGTCGCTGCGTTTCGATCCGCGGCTGGATCCTACGCGGCGGTTTAGCCGTCCCTGGACACGCGACTTTACCGAAGACGTTGGTCAGGCTTTTTACCATCGCTTTCATCAACAGATTCAGGTGAATTCGGCCGTGCGTACGGTGAAGGTGCAGAAAAAGCTTCGCCGCCACAATCGCAATGCGGCCCCTGCCGACGGCGATACGGCTTCTTCGCATCTGGCCGGCGTCACAGTGGACCTGCAACGCCGCGGCATGACGAATGAACAGATCCGCTGGATGGAACACTACCTGTTTTATATGAAGGCTCTGGGCTTGGTGGAACCGGAAGAAGAGCGGCACCAGTGGGTGTTCCACATCATGGTTTCCGGGCACTACTCGGAGTGGCGCGAGACACAGAATATTGTTCCGCTGGAAAAGGTGGACCGTCCGGAAGGCGAGCGTCCGGCTCTCGACGCCCCCGCAGTCGACAGCGCGCAGATTCCACTTCTGGATCTGCAGCTCACGGCATTCACCCAGCCTGAATAGGCTATTGTTGTTCTTTTCGTTCCGCTAGAATCTCTCTTCGCGTCTATCACTCTAAATTCTCTGTTCTTGATTCTCGGAATCGTACGACTGTATGCGAACGATGAGGCGCTGGATCTAGCATGATCGTGCTCATGGCCGGGCTTCCCGGCACCGGCAAGACTACTCTTGCGCGCGAACTCGCTGCCCGGATTTCCGGTCGTATTCTCAGCAAGGACGACATCCGGCACGCGATTTTTTCTGCCGATGAGATCGAATACTCTTCGCGGCAAGACGATTTCTGCGTTCAGATCATGCTTGAGACCGCCGCCTATTTGCTGGGCCAGACGCCTGCGCGCTGCATCTTTCTCGACGGCCGTCCGTTCTCGCGGCGCTATCAAATCGAAAATGTTCTTGTCGCCGCGGCTTCCCTGCATCAGCCCTGGCGGATCCTGGAATGCGTTTGCTCGGAAGAGACTGCGCGACGGCGTTTGGAGCAGCACGTGGCCGCCGGAGCGCATCCCGCGAGCAATCGCAACTTTCAGCTTTATCTCGATGTGCAAGCCCGTTTCGAAGTTATCTCCGTGTCGAAAACCATTATTGGAACTGATCAGCCACTTGAAGACTGTATCGCACAGGCCCTTGCCGCGCTGCGCTGAACGTCTGCGCCGAGATTTCACCAAATACCGTTGGCCCCTGATGGCGGACTGCTGACGCTGTTACACTGTGGTGCTTCCCTCATGCCTACCTTTGCCGCGGTCGACATCGGATCGAACTCAGTTCGGCTGAAGATCGCACGCCTGGCTGGGCGGCGTCTTCGGCCGATCCACGAGGATCGGGAAGTCACGCGTCTTGGCGAAGGCGTCTTCCGCTCCGGATTTCTCACGCCTGAATCCATGGCGGAAACGGTCAAGGTGCTGCGCCGCTTTCACCGGGCCGCGCAGCAGGTGGTGACCGACACAGTGCGTGTCGTGGCGACGAGCGCTTTGCGCGACGCGCGAAATTCCCAGGCATTCCTCGAGTGGGTACGGTCGGCGACGGGCTGGCGCGTCGAGATTATCTCGGGAGTGGAAGAAGCCCGGCTGATCCACCTGGGGCTGGTTTCGGGTCCGCGGGTGGACCGCTTGCCCACGCTGATGATCGATCTCGGCGGCGGCAGCTGCGAGTTGACGGTTTCTGCCAAGGGACAGATACGTGACACGGTCAGCCTTCCGCTGGGCGCGGTCCGGCTCACCGACGAATTCCTCAAGCACGACCCGCCCCGCAAGGGAGAATTGAAACGCCTACGCGGATTCGTTACCCGCGAAGTGAATCGCATCGCGCCGCGGATCGTGGCCGCGCGCGTGAAAAATGCGATTGCTACTTCTGGAACGGCTGCGGCGCTAGCGGCCGTAGCGGCCAACCTGAGCAGCAATCGCCGCAACCATCGGCTGATCGTATCGAGCGCGGAGATGAGCCGCATCGCCAAGCGCCTGGCCCGGCTGCCCGTAGCGGACCGGCGCAAGATTGAAGGCATTGGTCCGCGGCGCGCGGAAATCGTAGTCGCCGGTGCCATGGTCTATCACGCCCTCGTCGAACATTGCCATCTCAAGGGATTTCGTTACTCGCCGCTCGGCCTGCGCGACGGCCTGCTGGCGCAAATAGCTGCCGAATATGACCGCAACACGCGGCCGGGCAAGCAGATCGAATCCGAGCGCTGGGAGTCGATCGGGAAAGCCGTGGAGCATTACGCTGTCGACCGCAAGCATGCACTCGACGTCCGCGAGTCGGCCATGTTTCTTTTCTCCGCTCTGCGCTCGGTGCATCGACTGGCCCCGGAGTATCGCGAGTGGATCTCTGCAGCGGCCATGCTTTACGAAGTGGGAGACTACGTGAACCGCGCCGGGCGGCACCGCCATACCCACTACATTATTTCGAATTCGGAAATTCTGGGTTACACGCCACCGCAACGGCGCATCATCGCCGCCATCTCTCGCTACTTGGGAAATTCTCGTCCTACAGTGGATGACGGACCCATGAAGGTGCTTGATCCAGCCGACCGGCCCGGTGTGCAGAAGGCCATCCTGCTGCTGCGGCTGGCTCGGGCGCTGAATCTGGGCCGCAGCCGCGCGGTGCAGAAGGTGCGAGTGAAACTGCATGCCGCTGACGTCCGCCTGACGCTGGTTCCCCGCCGGCGCATGGGAGTGGATTTGGAACTCTGGGCAATCGAGAAAGATTGCGCTTATTTCCGGGAAGTCTTCGGACGGGAACTTTCTACGGCCGTGTCGTAGAGCGTCCGCAGAATTTTCGGGGTCACACACCAACTCAACGTGCCGGAACTGCGCCGCATCTCCACTTTCGCAACGGCTCCCTTTTTCAGTTCGAGCGAAGCTTCACATCCCGAGTCGCTGATGATTGCGCCCAGAAACTGGCTGAGGTTGGGATTGTGGCCGACGACCATGATCGCTTCCTGGCGCGCATATTTTTCCAACAGCTTGCGGAAATCGGCGAAGCCGGCTTCGGGGCGAAGGCCAGCATCGATCTGCAGTTTGCCTTCGTAGCCCAGTTCGTTGCCCACCAGCGAACCGGTCTGGGTGGCGCGTTTCAGCGGGCTGGAGACGATCACGTCCACCTGCACGTCCAACGCAGCCAGCGCGCGGCCGATGTAGCCGCATTGCGCGATGCCCTCGGGGTCGAGGGCGCGCTTCTCGTCCTTCTTGGGATTCGCAACGTGCTCGCCCGCGCTGGCGTGACGCAAGAAGTAAAGAATCATTGCGGACTACGTTCCTTCCCCACAAGCACTCTGTGCCTTCGCGGCGCGGCCGGCGGAGGGAGCGTCGCAGCCTGCTTCCCTTCCGCTACGCTGATCAGAAAATCCTGCGCGCTGAAAGCGGCTGCTCCAACCGGCGGTTTGGTCTTGTGTTTCCCCTGCGGCGATTGCCAGGCGCGAATGTAGGTCGCATCGCGGAGCAGGATGCGCGCCTTGCGATTATCAGCCAGATACGCGTCGAGAATTTCATGGCGCACTCGGTCCCGCAGCAGTTCGTCGCGCAGCGGCACCAGCACTTCGACGCGTTCGTAGAGATTGCGCGGCATCCAGTCGGCGCTGCCCATGTAGATCTCCTCGTCGCCGCCGTTAGCGAAATAGTAGATGCGGCTGTGCTCGAGGAACCGTCCCACAATGCTACGGACGCGGATGCGATCACTCAGTCCCTTTACGCCGGGACGCAGGGCGCAAATGCCACGGACAATCAGATCAATCTCCACTCCAGCCTGCGAGGCGCGGTAAAGCGCCTGCACCACGCTCTTGTCGAGAAGAGCGTTCATCTTCGCGATGATGCGAGCCTCGCGCCCCTGGCGGGCGTGCTCGGCCTCGCGGTCAATCAGCGCAATCGACTTCTCCGCGAGATCGAGCGGAGCCACCAGCAACGGGTCGTAACCAGGATTTTCCGCATACGCCGTGAGGAAGCTGAACACATCGTGCACCGCTCGGGTCACTTCAGGATTCGCCGTGAATAAGCTGAGGTCTGTATAAATGCGCGCGGTGGTCGCGTTGTAATTTCCCGTGCCGATGTGGGCGTAGCTGCGGATCGCGCCATCGGGGTCGCGGCGGACCAGCAAGGAAAGCTTGCAGTGCGTCTTCAGTCCGACTAGTCCATGAAAAACCTGCACGCCGGCGTCTTCCATGTCGCGGGCCCAGCGAATGTTGTGGGCTTCGTCGAAGCGCGCTTTCAGTTCCACGACCGCCGTCACTTCCTTGCGCGAGGCGGCATCGATCAGCGACGGCACGATCAACGAATGTTCGTTGGTCCGGTAAAGCGTCTGCTTGATCGAAAGCACGCGATCGTCTTCCGCCGCCGATTCGATGAAAGAGACCACCGCGTCGTAGGAATCGAACGGGTGGTGCAGAAGTATGTCGTGACGGCGCAGCTCTTCGAACAAATCCTTCGACTTGGCGGTAAGCCGCAATTCCCGCGGCGAAAACGGACGATACTTCAGGTCGGGACGATCGACTTGCTCATACACATTGAACAGCCGCGAAAGATTCACCGGCCCGTTGACCGGGAAAACCTGCCAGGGGTCGAGTTCAAACACGGTTCGCAGGCGCTCGATGATCTCCGGATCGGCGTCGGCCTCGATCTCCATGCGCACCGCGTCTCCCTTGCGCCGGTTGTGCAATTCCGCGCGCACCGATTCGAGCAGGCTGCGCGCTTCTTCCTCCTGCAGGTAAAGATTGCTGTTGCGGGTCACGCGGAAGGGCGCGGAAGAGACGACGTCATAGCCGTGATACATATTCACGGCGTGGTGAGCGACCAGGTCAGCGAGGAAAATAAAATCCGCCGTGCCTTCCGACGGCAAGCGCACCAGCCGGGGCAGAGCCCGCGGAACGGCGACTACTCCGGTGTAGGTGAGCGCGGAGCGGCGACGCCGTCGCAGCAGAAAACCCAGGCACAAAGCTTTGTTGATCACTCGTGGAAAAGGATGCGCAGGATCGACCGTAACCGGCGTCAGCAGCGGATCGAGTTCCTTCTCGCAATATTCATCGACGAACCGCAGCGCAGCCGGATCCAGTTCGTGCAGGGCCAACACTCGAATGCCGCTCGCGGCCAGAGCCGGACGCAGTCGCGCGTTCCAGCAGTCATACTGGTCGTCGACAAACTCATGGCAAAGTTTCCCCAGAAGTTCGCGCTTCTGCACCAGAGTGGTGCCGTCGGGACCGGCTTCGTTGTAGCCGTCTTCAATCTGCTGCACCATGGCGGCCACGCGAATCTCGAAAAACTCGTCGAGATTGCTGGCTGAAATGGCCAGAAACTTTACACGCTCCAGCAGCGGATTGCTTTCGTCCTCGGCCTCTTCGAGCACACGACGATTAAACGCGAGCCACGAGGTGTCGCGATTGAGGTAATACTGAGGATCTTCGAGTGAAATGCGAGCCATGCGGACGTGCCGTTACTGCATATCTTTCCTGGGTCTGCCTGCCCTGGTTTCCCGGCCTTGGGTTTCGCAGGTTCTCTAGTATAAAGCATCCTGAAAAACCGAAGCGGCGTCCGGCTAAATCTCACCTGACGCCGCTGCATTCTTAGAGCTGCCAACCGCCTCGCGGGCCGCGTCAGCGCACTTCTTTGATCGCTTCCTTCACCTTGGCTGCGACGTTATCCGGAAGCGGCGCATATGCCAGAGCGGAAGTCATTTTCTGGCCGTCCGTTACCATCCAGTTCAAGAAGTCGGAAAGAATTTTTCCTTTGGCCGGATCCTTGGATTGCGCTGGAATCAGCAACCAGGTGAAACTCGCAATCGGGTAAGCATCCTTGCCGGGCGCGTTAGTGATGGAGATGCGAAAATCCGCGGGCATCTTCGGAGCCGAGGCTGCGGCGGCGGTGACACTTTCGAGCGATCCTTTTACAAAATTGCCGGCGGCATTCTGCACGCTGCCGAATGGGATCTTGGTCTGCAGAGCGTAGATGAGCTCGACGTACCCGATGGCTCCGGGCATCTGGCGTACATACGCCGCGACCTGTTCATTGCCTTTGCCGCCCAGACCGAGCGGCCATTTCACCGCCGTACCGCTGCCCACCTGGCTCTTCCAGTCGGCGCTCACCTTCGAGAGATAATCGGTCCAAATGAAGGTGGTGCCGCTGCCGTCGGAGCGGTGGATAACCACAATATCTTTGTCGGGGAAATTCACTCCCGGATTCGCGGCTGCGATCGCTTTGTCATTCCACTTCGTGATTCTACCCAGGAAGATTCCAGCCAGCACCTCTGGAGTGAATTTAAGATCGGCGCTCACTCCCGGAACGCTGTAAACCGGCACCACGGCTCCTAACACAGTGGGAATATTCAGGATCTTTGATTTCGCTGCCTTGAGTTGCTCGTCGTTCATGGGCATGTCGCTGGCCCCGAATTCCACGGTGCCTTCGGAGACTTGCCGGATCCCGCCGCCGCTGCCGATCGACTGGTAGTTGATCTCGATATCGGGGTGCAGCTTGTGATACTCGCTAAACCACTTGGAATACATGGGATAAGGAAACGTAGCGCCCGCCCCATTGAGTTTGGTTTGTCCTAAAGCGGCCACTGGCAGAAGGACACACAACCAAAACAGAAAAAACTTTCGCATCATCACACCCCCTAAAATGTTGGTACTCCACTTCTAGTGGGGCAATGTTACAGGACTGTTACAGCGTGGTGAATTTGTGGTGAATGGGAAGAGAAAAAGAGTTTGGCTACGGTGCCGGCTGCAGCCGCGCAATTTCCCGCGCGAAAAGCGGATTGGCGGGAAACTGCGCGCGCAGGCCCGTCAGCAACTGGATCGCCTGTGCCTTGTCCTTGTCGCGCACATAAGCGATCGCCAGCAGGATGCGGGCGAAAGGCCCCAAGTAGCGGCCGTGCTCCGCCGTCAGTTGCAAATCGGCGATGCCGCCCTGCCGGTCGCCGGGAAGCCCACCCAGCCGCAACAGCCAGCGGAACGGCGCGTACAGGCTGCCCACGATGTATTTGCTGAACCCGGTGGCCAGGAATACGTCGTAGCAGTCAGGGCAAACCTCGAGCAGTTGTGCTGCCCAGACCGAAGATTGCTTCGTGTAATGCAGCGAATCCAGGGTGCGATGATCGATTAGAGCTGCATAGTCTGCCTGCAGCCCCGAAGCTAAGGTCATGGCAAATAATCCGTCGCGATCTTTCGGGTCTTTGGTGAAACGCGCCCGCGCCAGTGTTTCCGCCCGCGTAATGACCTCTTGAAAGCGCTCGCGCAGCGCTGGATCGGGCGCGATTTTAGGCCGCGCCAGGAACGTTTCGTCATTCGCGTAAAACTGGCTCTCCAGGATGCCTAAGCGATTGAACTCGGAAAACAGGAACCCGGCAGCTTCGCTCACTGGGCCGACCGGATCATCGGGGTGGCCAGCCTCCCAGGCGGCAAAATTTCTTTGGGCGCCGGCAAAATCCAAGTTGTAGAGACCGGAATAACCGTGATCGAGCGCGGAATTCATGACCACGCGCTCCGCCGGTCCTGCGGCAGCCAAGGGCGCTGACAAACCGATGCACAGGGCTGCTACCATGTTTAGGGCTCGTGAATTAGAAAATCTGTTCATGTCTAGGATGCTGCAAACGGGATGCATACAAACAGAATGCGTGCAAACGTGCGCCCACGGTCCGGTCTACCCATTGTCGTTGATCTACCCGGCTTTGCAACCGGTACATTCTTTGGAACCCCTAATTTTGATGCCAAGCGCCGGAAAACGTTCAGGTCCTGGTGGTCAATTTCTTGTAAATTTTGCCTCTTTTAGAGGTTGGTTTCCTAAATTCCTGGTTCTTGCAAATTCTGGTTTTAGCACTCCGGAGGGCAACTTCGCCATGATGCAGACTCAATCCTCCAACGAAGGACGAAATCTTCATGAGTAATTCGCCGACGCAGTATGCTCCCGGCTGGCCCGGGATTTCTCCCCGTTGGACGTTCGAGCGCGAAAGCCGGAGTCGGCACCGCACTCAACCAGCACAGCCGAGTCTGGTTCACGCTCAGCCACGGCATTCTTAACGAGATCTATTTCCCCCGCGTCGACCAGGCCTGCACCCGCGACATGGGATTCATGGTCACCGACGGCAACGCGTTTTTTTCCGAGGAGAAACGCCACTGCACTTTTGAAAATCGTCCGTTCGAGCCCGGCGTGCCGACCTACGAGTTAACCAATACCTGCAGCAGCGGACGCTACAGGATCCACAAAGAAGTTCTCACTGATCCCTACCGCAACGTCGTGCTGCAGAAAGTGCGCTTCGAGCCGCTGCAAGGGCAGCTTTCCGATTATCACCTCTACGCCCTGCTCTCGCCGCATCTGGCCAACGCCGGATACGGCAATACGGGCTGGGTAGGAGACTACAAGGGCGTCCCCATGTTTTTCGCCCAGCACGACGATACCGCGCTGGCCATGGCTTGCTCGGTGCCGTGGAAAAAAATGTCGGTAGGTTTCGTTGGTACCTCGGATGGCTGGCAAGACTTGTCGCAGCATTTCCAGATGCAGTGGGAATACACGCGCGCCGAGAACGGAAACATCGCATGCACTGCCGAAATCGATTTGGCGGCGTGTAACGGAGAATTCGTCCTGGCCCTCGGCTTCGGCGGGATCTGGAGTGAGGCGGGCCAGCAAGCGCGTTCCAGCCTGCTCGAGAACTACGCCGACTTGCGACAGCAATACGTGATCCATTGGAAAAACTGGCAAAGTACTCTGCTCAAACTCGACGATCCCACGCGCGAGCACGATCTTTACCGCGCGTCGACTGCCGTCCTGCGCACGCACGAGTCCAAGGATTTTCTGGGCGGCATCATCGCCAGCCTTTCGATCCCCTGGGGCTTCAACAAGGGCGACGAAGATCTCGGCGGATATCACCTGATCTGGCCTCGCGATCTGGTGGAAACCGCTGGCGCTCTGTTGGCCGCCGGCGCCGTGGTTGATTCCGTTAGAGTGCTTCGCTATCTCGAGGTCACACAGGAGGCCGCCGGCAACTGGGCGCAGAACATGTGGCTCGATGGCCGCCCTTACTGGGGCGGCATCCAGATGGACGAAACCGCATTCCCCATCCTGTTGCTCGATCTTCTGCGTCGCAAGGCTCCGAAGGATCTGGGCGACCTGCAGCGCTGGTGGCCCATGGTGCGCAATGCCGCCGGCTTCATCGTGCGCAATGGACCCGTTACTCAGCAGGATCGCTGGGAGGAAGATGCGGGCTATTCTCCGTTTACGCTCTCTGCGGAAGTTTCGGCTCTTCTCGCTGCCGCGGACATCGCTGACCTTACCGGACACAGCGACGCAGCCGCAATCATGCGCGACACGGCCGATGCCTGGAACGACAATATTGACCGCTGGATCTATGCCACCGGTGGTGATCTCGCACAGCAACTCGGTGTGGAGGGTTACTACGTCCGCATCTCACCGCCCGATAGCGGAGGTGCGGCTTCTCCTACGCAAGGTTTCGTGCCTATCAAGAACCGCCCGCCGGGACAAGACCACGAAATCGCATCGCACATCGTCAGTCCAGATGCGCTTGCGCTGGTGCGTTTCGGCCTGCGCGCCCCGGATGATCCCCGCATCCTGAACACGCTGCGGGTGATCGATGCGCTGCTGGCCGTCGAATTGCCGCAAGGACCCTGCTGGTACCGCTACAACGGCGACGGCTACGGAGAGCACAAAGACGGCTCGGCGTTTGATGGCGACGGAATCGGCCGCCCCTGGCCGCTCCTCGCCGGGGAGCGCGCTCACTACGCACTCGCCGCTGGGCATCCCGACGAAGCAAAAGCTCTGCTTACTGTGATCGAACTTTCCACCGTTGGGGAGAGCCGCTCGATCCCCGAGCAAGTTTGGGACGCCGCGGATATTCCCGCTCTCGAACTTTTCCGAGGCAAGCCCTCCGGCTCCGCGTGCCCGCTGGTGTGGGCCCATTCCGAGTACATAAAATTGCTGCGCTCGATTCGCGACGGCAAAATCTTCGACCAGCCTCCGCAAACGGTTCAGCGCTATCTAGTGGAGAAGCGTGCGCGGACTATTTTCGGATGGAGGATGAATAACAAGACTCGCACTATTCCGCGCGGCAAGATTCTGCGCATCGTGCTGATTTCGCCTGCAACCGTGCACTGGAGCGTCGACGCATGGAAAACATCGCAGGACACAAAGACGCGCGATTCCGGGCTGGGCATCCACACACTCGATCTGCCCACCGCATCGCTGCCAGTGGGAGGCCAGGCGCTGTTCACTTTTTTCTGGGCGAAAGAAAACCGTTGGGAAGGCACGGACTACACGGTGACCGTGCAGTGAGGTTTATCGTTCCCGTTCAAACCGAATTGCGCTGCGAATCGCGCTAGGGCACGCCTTGGCCCTGGCCCTCGCACGGAAACTCATCCATTTTCAGCGTTACAAGCTGATAGCCCTTCGGCGGCCGAAAGGCGGAGGGATCGGGCTCCTCCCGGCTGAGACGAATGACTTCCCTCGAATACTTATTGCCGTCCGGCTTTGCCTCGATCCTGCGGAGGGCAAAGCCGTACTCGTCATCCCAAGTCTCTGTGACAAATCTTCTTCCGTCAGAAAGCGTGGTCGTCTCCCGGCATCCATGAACCTCTTCACCCTGGATGACGTCGACTCCAAGGTTTTCTGGAATCGGTCCGGGTTGGCCGGAGCCGCAGCGTGAAAATCCCATGTTATTCACCGGCGGCGGCGCTTTGGCTCGGCGCTGTGCGTCGCATGCGTCGCGGCAGTTTGAAGGCTGAGGCTGCCCGGCAGGCGCACAGGAAGCTTGGGACGCAGCAGTCACCGGCCCATCCGAGATCGGGTGTCGTTCTGAATCCGGAATTTGCCAGCAGGAACGCCGCCCCGCCACAGACAACGGGTAAATAAGTAGCTTTGCTTTCGTGCTGGTCGTGTTCCAGTAGATTTCTTCCCCGGCGACTGGGTCGACTACCACCGAGGCGCTGCCGCCGTCAGCGTAGATCAAACGCTGGAGAAACCGCCCTTGCGAATCGCGCGCCCCCACAATGCGAGTAACCTCGCGGGCAGGATCCGGCATGGGACCTGAGGGGGCAGGTTCGTGTTCTTGGCGAGTTTCCATGGTGAACGGCCATACCAGGCGGAACGACTCATGGGCGTGGCTGGGGTCGCATTGCTGTGCTTGCAGTGAGGGCTGGAGCGCTAGTGCAGCAAATACAGCCGTGGTGAGATAGCGACGCGTCCTCATTAATCACCTCGCGAGGTTCGCCGGACAGGAAATTATGCTCTCTGCGTAAAGCAGGAGCAAGTGTGTTGCTTTGATTCACCAAACCGGATGAGTTCCGCCGAGTGTTGCTAGTTCGCTTCCGGCGGGCTCGAGTAAAGCAACTCCACCACCGTGCAATCGTCGCTGAGTGGGTTCCCCGCGCAGAAGGTGGACACTGCAGAAAAAATTCCCTCCAACGTGGGAGTCTTGGCCGCGGCCGCTTCCAGCCGCGAATCTTCGAAGAAGTCGCCCATGGAATTCTCCGCCTCGGTGACTCCGTCGGTCACCAGGATGAAGCGGTCGCCGGAATTCAGCTGGCAACGCGCACTTTCAAAAGTCGCATCGGCCAGCAGGCCCACCGGGACATTGCCGTGCGGCGGACGCATCACTTCCCCGCCGCACACCAGCAGCGGCGGCACGTGCCCGCAGTTCACATATTCCAGATCGCCATCGCGGCGCAGGCGTGCCAGCAGCACAGTCGCATATTTCTCGCCTACCAGCTTTTCGGTGAAGAAGCGGTTCACGGCGCTTACGATTTCGAGCAGGGCCCCGCCAGAAATCAGGTGGGAATAGATCATGCCCTGCAAAGTGGACGCCAAAAGAGCGGCGGAAACTCCCTTGCCGCTGACGTCGGCCAGCACCACGGCCAACCCTTCCTTGGTATTCACCGCGTCAAAAAAATCGCCACCGATTTCTTTGCAAGATAGATTTTTCCCACGCAGTTTCGCGAACGGCACCTCAGGGATCTTCACCTGCATCAACCGCTGCTGGATGGAAGCGGCAATGCTCAATTCCTGCTGGTAGCGGCGCGACTCTTCTTCGGCCTGCACCAGTCGGGCGTTTTCGATCAGTGACGCCGCTTCTGTCGCGATCACGTGCAGAATGTCCTGCCCGACTCCGCTGATATCGCGCGAGGCAAAACGCGAATCCACGTAGAGCACGCCCAGCACTTCCACGGCAGTCTGCGCGGGCACTGGAGTCTGCGCGTCACGCGTGGACTGCACCTGCATCTTCCGCAACGGAATGCAGACCACGGTGCGCAGATCGTAAGCCACAATACTTTGCCGCCCCGAAAGATCGATGGACTGGCTGGTATCCGTGAGCAGAAATTCCGAATTCGACCGCATCGATTCTTCCAGAATCGAGTGCGAAATCGTGGTGTCGTCGAGCAGCGGATCGCCCTTCAGGTTGCGTCCCGCGGCCAGCCGTAGTTTGCCTTCGTCGTCCTTCAGGAAAACGTAGCCGCGCTCCGCTCGCGTTAGCCGCAACGTGACGTCGAGCATGGTCATCAAAATCTCGTCGAGCACCCCCGCAGTGTTGAGTTTGCGCGCCGCCTCGAGGAACAGACGCAGTTTCTCGAGGTCGGTGGCTTCCGGCGAAATCTGTACCCCGGAAAGCTGGCTCAGGAATTCGCGTGCGGTGTTCGAAGTATTTTGTGCTGGATTGAAAAGAATGTAGGCGGAATCGCGCGCCCCGAATTCCAGGCGGTCGTTGCGCTCCAGTTTCTGGCGCTGAATCCGCTCTCCGTTGACGAAGGTGCCATGCTTGCTTCCCTGGTCAATCAGGTAGAAGTCATCGCCTTCCAGCACAATCTGCGCGTGGTCGCGCGACACGCGCGGGTCGGCGATGACGAGGTCTTTATCAACCTTGCGACCTACGCTGAACGGCGTGCGGTTCAGCACGATATTTTTCTGATCGTTGCCCTGGACAAATACCAGCGCGGGAAACACACCGGAACCAGAACCGTGGTGACTGATGGCACTCAGGGTCATGAAATGTCAGATCGCCGGGCGCTTCCGGCTTTTCGCGTTCGTGGGGAAGGGCTGCGCTTATCTCGCCTGAACAGACTACCCTGTTGGCTCATGCGGTCGCAAGGCACTTTGCGGATGCCGCGCCGCCAGCATGGCCGCCGCAAAGATCAGAACCGGCAATGCGAACGTTGCGTAGAACGGGGCTTTCCACCCCCAGAGCGCCGCGTCTCGCGAGATGAACCACAATGCGCTCAGGCTTAGACTCGCAATCCACTGCCAGGCCAGCGCCAAACCGGCAGCCCAAAAGAGTGGACCTCCAGAGCGCGATTCCGCCGGCAGCGTGGTTTGACCTTGCGCAGGAAACTGCTCTCGCGCCAGAAGAAGAATCGCCGGCAGCAGCAGAACCTGATTGTAGGGCGCGTACATAGGAACCACCAGCACTGTAAGAGTCGTGACAACGGCGAGCGCACCTGCGAACCCGGCAGATCCCGCGGCTGCGCGGCGCAGCTTCCACAGCAGGAACGCACTGGCGAGGCAGGCGACAGCGGCCAGAATCTGTCCCCCATGAGTGCCCAGCGCCCAGTTTACGAGCTGATCGAGAACCGATTCATTCTGCGTATATTGATGGTATTGGTGGATCGCTTCCAGAAACATCTTGATCCAGCCCGGCAGGACCCACTCCGCGGCAATCAGCAATGCGCTCATGATCGCGGCGAAGCCGAATACCAGCCGCCGCCGCGCTTTCCAGTCGCTCACTGCCCAAACCAAAAACCAGAGCACCATCGGCCATGCCAACTGCGGCTTGATCGTAGCCAGCGCAAGGATCGCGCCGCCGCAAAGAAAATATCCGCTGGCCACGCACGCCGCCGAGCCAGCCAGCAGTGCGGCCACCAGCAAGCTCAACTGCTGCAGCTTGATTCCCTGCACCGCGGGGACGCTGCCCAGGGTAAGCGCGATCGCAATGACAACGGCAACTGGCGGCGGCCGCCAGCTCAGCGCACGCGACCACAGTGGCACGGTCGCCGCCGTGAGAGCGATCAGCAGCCAGTAGAAAAAAAGCTGCACAACGTGAAACGAGAGCCCGACGACCGGCGCCAGCAAAAAGACAACGTAGACCGGATACGCGAACCCCTGCCGGTCCTTGGGATCCTCCGGCCGCGCCGGGTCCAGCGCCCGCCCGTAGTATCCCATCTGAATTTCGAGCGCGACTTCGTCACTGTAGGGATTGCGCTGATGCAGAAGCAATTCGCGCGCGCCCAGCCAGCGCGGGTACAAGTCTGAAAGATTTCCGCGCGGGCGGTCATGCGCAGCCGCGTCGGCCACCTGATGGCCTACCAGAATCCGGTCCACATAAAACCACATGCTGGTGGCCGCCAGCAGCGCCAGGACCAGCCACACCGCGAGTTGCCATGGTTTCTGCAAGATGAATATTTCTGCAAAATCAGCGCAGCCGCGATCTCGACGCACCGCTCGAATCGATACAGCAACGAAAGAAAAAAGCGCACCCTATGTTACAACTGATCGAAATAAAAGCGATCGAAACAAAAACGACCTGACAAAAACGATCGGTCCCAAACTCTTCCATGCGATGGCGCATCGCAATCTCGGCGGCAATCGGACTGGCCAGCGGAGTCTTCTGCTGGTTTCTCATGGTGCATTTCCATCAGGACGCCGCTGACTTCCGCTGGGCGTTGCGTCTCGCGCGGTACATGTTGCAGCGCCAGAATCCATACAACACTCCGCTGGAGCAATATCCGCTCACCGCGGCTTTCTTTGCGCTGCCTTTTCTTCGTTTTACCCCTGAAGTCGCCGCCGGACTTTTCTGGGGAATCAGCTCGGCGCTGCTGGCTTTCGGGCTGACCCGCGACGGCTACGGCCGCCTGCGCATTTTTCTGGCATATCCCTTCTGGGCGGGAATTCTTACCGTGCAATGGTCGCCCATCATCGCTGCCGGCGCATTTTTCCCGCTGCTCCTGCCGGTAACCATGGCCAAGCCGCAGATCGGCTTGCCCGTTTTCCTTACGCATCTCAGCCGCCGCGGCCTGGTGGCCTGCGCTGTGCTGGCCGCCGCCAGCCTTGTGGTGATGCCGAACTGGCCGGTGCTCTGGTTGCGGCAAACCGCCAACTACGAATTCTTTGTCCCCATGCTGATTCTTCCGGGGCCGCTCTTGCTGCTGGCGTTGTTTCGTTACCGCGACCGTGACGCGCTGCTGCTCGTGTTGGCCGCGCTCATGCCGCAGCGCTGGTTTTTCGACGCCTACATTCTCTGGCTGATCCCAAAATCGCGCCGCGAAATTGCGTGGACCGCCCTCCTTAGCTGGGGAGCTGGCATCTGGCGCTGGTACCACTATCACTACACTTCCACGCAGGTCGGCCGCTGGGTGGTGATTTTTCTCTACCTTCCGATGCTGGTGGTCGTGCTGTTGCGGCCACGCGCAGAACCGCGCCCAGAGCCTCAGCCCAACTCTCAACTCGACCCGCTCAGCCCGCGACCGAGCGTTATGTCGTAACCCCAGGTGGCGTAGCTCCGCGCATGTCCCCCGAGCGCGTGGCCTCTTTGCTGATTTGCCACACTGACCACAACAGCGGAATGGCCATGAGATTGATGTTGCTGCCCTCCAGCCACAGGACGAACCAAAGCGGGCTGATCAGAAGGGGCAGAGCCGGGATCAAAAGAGCCGCTTTCCTGCCGGGAAAATCCGCCAGAGTCGTCCAGCCATAGTCGGCTAACAACACCAGCGGCAGAAGCAGCAAGCAGAGATCGTGCGCGTTGGTGTGCCAGCTGGTCAGCACAGCAACCACGACTGCCAGCGAAAATGCAACCTCAAGATGATCTCGTGATGCGCGCCGACCCTTGATGGCCGCGAAACCGAGCAGGCACGCAGACAACAGAAGAACGAGCCCCGCCAACATCGCAGACACGGGGTTCCCCGTCACGGAATTGAAAGACCATCCCTCAATCAGCCCGCGCAGGTTCGGCATCAGTTCCGGCGGCACGCCTCCTCGCGCCGGAGCCCTTGCGATCTCCAGAACGTAATTGGGATAGGCCAGCATCCCTTGCCAGCCCACCAGCCCCACGGAGAGCAATGCCCATACGGCGGCGACCACAGCAAAGCCTAGCGCGGCGCGCTTGCGCTTCCAGAACGCGATCAGCAAAATCATCGGGATGATGAACTGAAACTTGAAAAGAGCGAGCCCAAACCATCCACCCGCAAGAAAATCAGATTCCCGCTTGAGCGCGCTGAATCCGAGCGTGCAAAGCAGCACCAGCAGAATTGAATCCTGCCCCTGCAGCAGGCAAAGAAAAACCGGAAAGAACGCCAGAAAGCCCAGAACAAATTCCCATGCCGGAATCGCGCGCAGCACATGCAAGTGCCGCCGCAGCGTCACCGCTACTCCGAACAACCCGATAATGTTCAGCAGGTCCCACGCCACAAACGCCTGCCGGTAGGGCAGCAGAGTCAGAGGGAGAAAGACCACCGCTTCGAGAGGTGGATGAATATAAGGCAGCGGCCCCCGCCTCGATTCAGTCAGGCCGCCGGTGAACACCTGCTGTACTTCATACTGAATATGCGGGTCGTAGAGTTGATGCCGCATGCCCTCGCGGAGAATCGTGCCGGCAGTGTAGAAAACCGTGAAATCCGGATAGCCGCGCAGAATTCGCTCCCGCAGGTTGACGAAGAACAGCGCATGCAGGCACAGCATTCCCACGACAAAAATCCGGATCAGGCGCCGCCGTACTTCCGGTTTTCGCGCCGGCGGCTTTCTTCCGGACCAGGACCAAGATGAAGAGGAATCCTGTATTTGCTCAGGGGGCACGGTGCGACGCGATTGTATCCTGTGCGCTCGTTCCCCGCTATGTATGATGGTGGCCGCATGAACCAAGCCCGCACAGAGGGATGGCTTAATTCGAAACGCACTTTCCTCGCCATCGTCTTCCTTGGAATTCTTGCCTTGTCGGCACGCAGCGTCAGCGATCCCGATGTGTGGTGGCATCTTAAGACTGGCCAACTGATCGCGCAGACCGAAGGCGTTCCCCGCACCGATTCTTTTTCCTTTACCCGCGCCGGATATCCCTGGGTGGCGCACGAGTGGCTCACTGAACTTTTCATCTACGGCGTTTATCGCATCAGCGGTTGGGGCGGATTGATCGTTGTGTTTGCGCTGATGGTCAGCGCAGCGTTCTTTCTGGTTTACCTGCGCTCTGCCCCGGATCCTTTTTCTTCCGGTGTGATCGTGCTTCTAGGCGCGTGGGCCACGGCTCCTATCTGGGGAGTGCGCCCGCAGGTGGTTTCCCTGCTCCTTACCAGTTTGTGGTTCCTAATTCTTGAACGGTCGGAGCGGAACTTACGCCTGCTTTGGTGGACCCTCCCGTTGACCGTTCTCTGGGTCAACCTGCACGCCGGCTTCGCGCTGGGGTTGGCACTTCTTCTGCTTTTTCTCGCGGGAGAATTTCTGGAGCAGTTCACTTCCTCTCGGCCTTCAAACCACGCGCGCCTGCGCGCTCTGGCCATCACATTCGTATTTGACCTGTTACTGGTGCCGCTCAATCCGAATGGCGCGAAGATGTATTTCTACCCGGTGGAAACTCTGCGCTCGAAGGCCATGCTGAACTACATCGCGGAGTGGGCCTCACCCAACTTTCACCACGCGGACTACATTCCGTTCCTGCTTCTTCTGCTCGCAACGACGGCAACCCTGGCTTGGTCACGCTCCCGTGTAAGACCACGCGACATTCTTCTGTTGATGGTGAGCACGTTCGCTGGCCTGTCGTCGATTCGCATGATTCCCTTCTTCGTGCTCGTCGCCGTGCCTATCTTGTCCCGGCCCGCGGAACGATGGCGCAGCTCGGGGCGCTCTCATGATTGGCCACAAGGTTCAACTCCCTCGCGCGCACCCGCGCCCTACGCGGGTTTGTTCAACGCGCTCATTCTCTTCGCTCTGGCTGGATTCGTCGGATTTCAGATCAACAGGGTCGTTCAGCACCAGCCCCAAGTCGAGGCCCAGCACTTCCCTGTCGGCGCGGTCGCCTATCTGCAGGCGCACCCTGCGGCAAGCCCAGTCTTCAACCTTTACGACTGGGGAGGCTATTTGATCTGGAAGCTCAACCCGCAGACCCCGGTTTTTATCGATGGCCGCGCCGACCTGTATGGCGAATCCCTGATGAGGCAATTTGCCGACACCTACGATTTAAAGCGTGACTGGCAAGAAACCCTGCAAACGTGGCGGATAAAGACCATTCTGGTGAACCCGGACAGCGCGTTGGCGGTAGCCCTGCGAAATGCTCCGGGCTGGGAGGTCGGTTACTCGGATTCACAGGCCATAGTTCTCGAACGATCTGCTCCACAATCACCATAAGGCCGATAACCATATACGGCACAATCAGTTACGAAAGTTTTGCTCAGCCCGCGACGGGCCGGGGGAGGAGTTCCGTTGGTACCCAAAGAGTATGCAAGAAATTACTCTTTCCTTGTATTTTGCGGGTTATGATGGAAGCAGCTGATACGTGAAACTCCTCCCAACTTGAAGAAGCAGAAGCTTTTGGACAGCACCGCGTGTCGCGGGCTTTTTCAAAACTGGATGTTTTCACTGCCAGACGCTTCGGATCAGGTTACCCCAGCCGTAAGCTGGTGAAGATCTCGTCTACTTAAGATCGTACGCTTGAGATGTTGTCCGTTTAGGGTCGTGTCTGCTTAAGGAGGGTAGGATCTATGCAACTAATATGCAGGCTTTTCAGGGAAGACCAGGGACAGGACATTGCCGAGTATGCGGTGATGCTGGCCGTAATTCTGGTGATCGTGGTGGGGACGGTCCGGCTGATTGGCTCCAATGCCAACAACGTCTTCTCGTCGGTCGCCAGCAGCATTCAGTAACCGCCAACACGAATGCCAAACTTCAGATAGCATTGCCTTTGCAGTTTTCTGAGGGAGCACCATGAACCGCACACGATTGTTGATGATTGGAGTCCTGGCGCTGGCCCTGGGCAGCATTGCGGGCCTCATTGCCTACAGGAACTTGCAATCGAGGAGCGGACCTGGGGAATCGGGCGTGCCCGTGGTGGTGGCCGCGGATGATATCCAGGTCGGCGCCCGCATCGAAGAGCACGACGTTCGCATCGCCAACCTTCCGCCTTCGTCTCTTCCGGCCAACACTTACGACCGGCGATCGAAGGTTCTGGGGCGCGGCGTAGTCGTCCCCATCGCCAAGGGTGAGTTCATTCTGCCTTCGAAGCTGGCCGGCGAAGAAGCCGGCGCCGGGCTGCCTTCGCTGATTCCAAACGGAATGAGGGCGGTCTCGGTGCGCGTGAATGAAGTGGTTTCGGTGGCTGGATTCGTCACGCCCGGCACCCGCGTCGATGTGCTGCTCACAGGGACGCCCGAAGGCGGTAACGATCAGGAAACCACCACCGTGCTGCAGAATGTGCGAGTGATCGCGGCGGGCCATACTCTCGAGCACAGTGCCACCGGCGAGGCCCAGAACACTGCCGTGATCACGCTGCTGGTTTCGCCGGACGATGCCCAGCGATTGACTCTGGCCAGTTCTCAGGGCCACATCCAGCTGGCGTTGCGCAGCCCCCTCGATACCAAACAGGACGATGTTGCGTCGTCCAGCGCCAGGGGTTTGTATAAGGGTTCTGCGCCGGCGGTTACTCCGGTCAGGCTTCCTCATGCAGTTGTGGTCAAGAAGCCGGCGACGATTGTCACTCCTGCCTCGTCGGTGGTGAGCGTTGAGGTCATCGAGGGCGACAAGAAAAAAGAAGTGAAGTTTGACGAGGGTTCGGGCACGAAGGGTTCCGACACGAAATGAACGGCGCACAACTGGAAGTCCGACGGACAAGAAGAATCGACTCAGGCTTTTCTCACTGGGAGAAGAATCCGAAGATGAACGTTCGTACGGCGCTTCTTGTCGCAGCAGTCGGCCTGATGCTGCTGCCCTGCAACTTGTTTGCTGAATTCCTGCAGCAGCCCGCGTCGCCCACGGTCGATCCCGCGCAGAACTCCGCGCCGCCAGCTGGCACGCAGACCACCAACCTTCCGCCACAGTCAGATCAGGCGCCAGCGTCGGCCCCGCTCCGGGTCATGGTTGGAAAGTCACTGCTCATCAACACCACGGAGCGGTTGACGCGCGTCTCGGTGACTGACTCCGCCATTGCCGAGGTCGTAGTCGTTTCGACTACCCAGATTCTGGTTCACGGCCGCACGCCGGGCGAAGTCTCTCTGCTCATCTGGGATGAACTGCAGCGCTCGCGCAGCTTCGACCTGCGGGTAGACGTCGACGTCAGTGCCTGCGCGGAAGAAGAGCACCGGGTTTTTCCCGAGGAGCAGATCACGGTCACTCCTTCGCGAGCGGCCATCGTTTTATCCGGACACGTTTCCACGGAAGATGTCGCCAAGCGGGCCGGCGAACTGGCTTCCGCCTATTCTCCGAAAGTGATCAACGTACTCACGTTCGGACCAGTCGGCGCGCAGGAAGTTCTGCTGCAAGTGAAGTTTGCGGAAGTGGACCGCTCCGCGCTGGCGACGATGGGCGTGAACTTCATTTCCACTGGTGCGGCGAATACCGTGGGGAGTACGACCACCGGACAATTTGGCGGAGTGGGCACGCAAACCGTCAGCCAGACGGTGGGACAGGGCGGTCCGTTCACGGCGACGAGTTCCCTGAGCAACGTGCTGAATCTGTTCCTGTTCCGGCCTGACATTCACTTTGGAGCCGTCATCGAGGCTCTCGAGACCAAGAATCTGCTGCAGATTCTCTCCGAGCCCAACCTGATCGCAGTCAACGGCAAGGAAGCCAGCTTCCTGGCGGGCGGCCAATTTCCGTTTCCGATTGTTCAGCCCGGAGCGGGCTTTACCGCGGTTACCATTTCGTTCAAGGAATTCGGCGTCAAGCTGGTGTTCACTCCAGTAATCATGCCGAATGGCAATATCCATTTAAAAGTTGCACCCGAAGTGAGCACGCTCGACTTCACCAACGCGCTGACCATTTCCGGTTTTACGGTTCCTGCCCTGAGCACGCGCAAGGCTGAAACCGAATTTGAATTGCAGGATGGTCAGAGCTTTGTGATTGCCGGCTTGATGGACAATCGCGTGACCGATGTCTACAACAAGATTCCCGGGCTCGGCGATATCCCGATCCTGGGAGCTTTCTTTCGCAGCAAGAGCCTGCAAAAGAGTAATTCTGAGTTGATGGTGTTATGCACGGTACACCGGGTCTCTCCAAGCACCGAACCTCCAACGCTGCCCAAGGATCCGAAGCCATTTATTGATAACAGCAAGTTCGATAAGCCGCAGGGAAAGTGAGCGGGCCGAACCAGATCTTACGAAACATAATTTTGTACAAGCCAGTGCGGGTCGTACGAGCCAGGGTTGGGGAGAAGTAGCGGGGCATGGCAGAGCTTTCGGTTGTAATCGTAGCCGTAGATAACGAGCAGCGCACTGTGCTGCAAGTGTTGGTGGACGGCACCAGCGTCGCACGCACCGCTCACACGTGTGCCAGCTTTCCCATGGCGGTTTCTGACCCGGTGGTGCGCCGCGTCCGGGCTGCCACTCCCGACGTAATCCTGGTCGATATACCCGGCGACAACGCTGCGGTCGCCTTGCGGGCCATTGAGTTATTGCATCAGGAAATGCCAGATTCTGCCGTGTTCGCCATCGGAACCCTCAGCCAGCCGCAGGTTATCGTAAACGCCATGCGGGCGGGCGCTCGCGAATTTATTGAGCGGCCCACAACTACCACGGACCTGCTGGAAGCGTTTGTGCGGCTAACGACGGCGCAGCGGCGCACTCAAAAAGAAGGCCCGAAGGGCAAAGTATTTCCCGTGGTCAACGCCAAAGGCGGCAGCGGAGCCACCACCGTGGCGGTGAACCTGGCGCTGGCATTGCAGGCTGCCCATGGCCACACCGCGCTGGTCGACCTTGCGCCTCTCGGGCATGCCGCGCTTCATTTGAATGTAAAACCCGCGTTCAACGTGGCCGACGCTATTCGGAACCTGCACCGAATGGACAGTTCCCTGCTCGAAAGTTTTATGACCCGCCATTCGGGCGGCCTGCAATTGCTGGCCGGAACCAACATTCCGGCAGTGGTGGAGCATTCCAGCGCCGAATTCGTGAAGCTTTTCGAGATGATGGTGGCCCACTACCGCTACGTGGTGGTGGATGCCTCCACCCGCTTTGACGGAGCCACGCGCCTGATTGCCAACCTGTCGGAGAAAGTGCTACTCGTGGCTTGCACCGACGTTGCGTCTTTGTGGAGCGCAGCCCGGGTGCAGCAATATCTTGGGGAATCCGTGAATCGCGAACGCGTGGGCCTGGTGCTGAACCGCTTTCGCAAGGTTCCGGGCTTCAGCGAAGCCGATGCCGAAGCTGCCGCAGGGGTCAAACTGTTATGGCGCGTTCCCAACCAGTACTTCGCCATCTCCACCGCCATTGACCGTGGTACTCCGGTAATGGCGCAGGGACACAGCGAGATCTCGCGTTGCTTTGCCGGGCTGGCCCAGGAGTTAACGAGCAACGATATCGACGTCAAACGCTCGGCCTGGTCGTTGTTTAAATCGGTATAGGTTTAAATCAGCATGGGTTTAAGTCGGTATGGGTTTATGTCGGTGCAGGTGTAAGTCGATCTAATACGTTATGGCGAATCTGCAAAACTCCGAGCGCGCCGAGTACCAGCAGGTAAAAGCTGACCTGCACCGCAAGATTCTCGACCGCCTCGATCTCGAAAAACTGGGCAAGGCTACCGGCGACTCGGCACGAAACGAAGTCCGGGTCGTTATCAATAACGCGATCAGCAGCGAAGCCATTCCTCTCAGTTACACCGAACGCACCAATCTGTCGAGCGAGATTCTCGACGAGATATTCGGCCTCGGTCCGCTGGAGCCGCTGCTCAAAGACCCCACCGTCTCCGACATTCTGGTGAACCGTTTCGACCGCGTCTACATTGAGCGCGCGGGTAAGATCGAACATACTTCCCTGTCCTTCAAAGACAACACGCACCTGATGCAGATTATCGAGCGCATCGTTTCGCGCGTAGGCCGCCGGGTTGACGAATCTTCGCCCATGGTGGACGCTCGCCTCGCCGATGGCTCGCGCGTCAACGCCATTATTCCGCCGCTCGCCATCGATGGTCCGTGCCTTTCAATTCGCCGCTTTGGACGCGAACCGGTCACCGCCCGGCAGATGATCGAGAACCACACCCTCACCGAGCCCATGCTGGAATTGCTTTCGGCGATGGTGAAGGGACGGCTGAACATCCTGGTTTCTGGCGGGACCGGCGCGGGCAAGACAACGTTGCTCAACGTGCTTTCGGGCTACATCCCGAATTCGGACCGGATCGTGACCATCGAGGATGCAGCCGAACTGCAGCTCAAACAGGAGCACGTTGTGCGTCTTGAAACCCGGCCGCCCAACATCGAAGGCAAAGGCGCGGTGCGCCAGCGGCAACTGGTGATCAACAGTTTGCGTATGCGTCCCGACCGCATCGTGGTGGGCGAGGTTCGCGGCGAGGAAGCCTTTGACATGTTGCAGGCCATGAACACCGGCCACGAAGGCTCGCTGACCACCGTGCACGCCAACGCGCCGCGCGATGCCATGGCTCGCGTCGAGAACATGGTTTCGATGGCCAACCTCAACATTCCGGAACGCGCCGTGCGTTACCAGATCGCTTCGGCCGTGCATGCTGTAGTGCAGATCGCGCGCCTCTCCGATGGCACACGCAAAGTCATTACGATTTCCGAGATCACGGGCATGGACGGAGACTTTCTCGCCATGCAGGATATTTTCGTGTTCGAGCGCACGGGCGTCGACGAAAACGGAAAAGTTCGCGGTGCCTTCCGCGCCACCGGAGTCCGGCCGCAGTTTGCGGAACGTCTGGCTTCCGCCGGGGCGCGGCTCCGTCCGGCGCTGTTCGAGACGAAAGTGGAAGTTTAGAAGAGTTCGTCACCTATGCCGCTTCTGATTGCATTGCTCGTAACCGTCGTGGTGGCACTCGGCGCCTTCGCCATGGTCTCGCTGCTTGACCAACGCAGCTCGCGCGCGCGCATCATCAAGGATCGACTGGCGGCGGTGCAGAAAACTCCCGATCAGCCGGTAGAAGACGTGGCGCTGTTGCGGGACGAACAACTCAGCCAGATTCCCGCTCTAGACGTTTTCCTGCGGCGCTCCGAGCGTGTTTCCGCGATCCAGGTCATGCTGGCGCAGGGCGACACCAACATGCGCGCCGGGAATTTTCTCGCCCTGTGCGCGATCATTTCGCTCGTGGCCGGCCTCGCCGCGTTTGTTTGGAGCGGGAAAGGCCCGGTGGCGTGGGCGGCCATGTTGATCGGTTTTCTGCTGCCATATTCGTATGCCTCCTACCGGCGCAACAAGCGCTTTGAGAAATTCGAGGAACTTTTTCCTGAAGCTATCGATACTTTGGCGCGCGCGGTGCGTGCTGGTCACGCCTTTACCACTGCTATCGAGATGATCGCCAGCGAAGTGGCCGAACCGGTGTGCGGCGAATTCCGCAAACTCTACGAAGAACAAAAATTTGGCATGCCGGTGCGCGACGCCTTGATCAACCTGACGGAGCGTGTGCCGCTCGTTGACGTTAAGTTTTTCGTGACCGCCGTAATGCTGCAGCGCGAAACCGGCGGCAACCTCGCTGAGATTCTCGACAACCTGTCTTACGTGATCCGCGAGCGCTTTAAGATTCAGCGGCAAGTGCGGGTCTATACGGCCCAGGGACGGCTCACGATGGCCCTGCTGATGGGTATGCCGCCGGTCATCGTCACGGTAATGCTGCTGGTCGAGCCCGCGTTTATTCGGCCGCTGTTTTCTGATCCGATTGGACACACGCTGCTGGTGGCGGGAATTACTTTGCAGACGATCGGCTATTTCGTGATCCGGAAGATCATTAAGATTCAGGTGTAATTCAAGTTGGGTTTACAGAGTAAGAAATGCTGACTCTCATTCTCACCATCGTGGTTGCTATGACGGTCGTGCTGGTGGTGTTTTTCTTTGGCGCGGCGGTGGTGACTCCCACTTCGGTGCTGGGCGCCCGGTTGCGCGCCCTGGGCGCTCGTCCGCAGGCTGAGCAAAGGGCTCCGATGCGCGAACGCATTGAGCAGGCCCTCGATCCGCTCAGCAAAGCGATTCCACTTTCGCCCGCCGACGTCTCCCGCACGCGCGCCTGGCTGATCCGCGCCGGATACCGGGAATCCCGGCACGTGACTATTTACTTTGGGTCCCGCATTCTGCTGGCCGCGGTGGGCTTCGCCGCGGTGGCGCTGATTTCCGGTTTCGATAATCTTTTCCTGATTGCCGGGATTCCGGGCCTGGGATTTTTCATTCCCCGTTTCGCATTGAAGCGCATGATCAAGAACCGCCAGCAACGCATTCGCTTAGGGCTGCCCGACGCTCTCGATCTCACCGTAATCTGCGTCGAAGCCGGCCTGGCTCTCGATCAGGCCCTGATGCGCGTTGGCCAGGACTTGCACCACGCCCATCCCGACCTCAGCGATGAGTTTCACCTGGTCGACCTTGAGATGCGCGCCGGCAAGCCCCGTGCCGAAGCTCTCCGCAACCTGGTGGAGCGCACCGGCGTCGATGACATTCGTTCGCTGGTGGGCACGCTGATTCAAACCGACCGCTTCGGCACCAGCGTGGCGCAAGCTCTCCGCGTGCATTCCGACTCACTCCGCACCGAACGCCGGCAACGCGCCGAAGAACAGGCCGCCAAGACCACTATCAAGATGGTTCCTCCCCTCGTCCTCTTCGTTCTGCCCTCGATCATCTTTGTAACCATCGGACCAGCCGTCATCGACCTGATCCGGCAGCTTGGCCCCGTCTCCGGCGGGAAGTAATTACGGCAGAATTAGAAACGGGCAGAAATTGAAACGGGAGTATTCCGAACCATGGCAGTTCTCTCTGCAAAAGGCGCGGCCGCAAAAGCCCAGGCCTTCAACCAGACCCGCCGAGTCTACCTGGCCCGCGACGTTGCCCTGGCCAACACGCACTGGACTCGACTCCGCGGCTTGGTCGGAACTGCGCCGGATGACTTTCGTAATGGTCGCGGCATCTGGATTGTCCCCTGCCATGGCGTTCATACTCTGGCTATGCGCTTTCCCATCGATGTTGCCTATCTCGATCAGGACCGCATCGTAATCCATATCGAACGCGGGCTGCGGCCCTGGCGGTTCGCTCCCGTGCGCATGCAGGCGGCGTCGGTGCTGGAACTGCCGAGTCACGTTCTTTCTGAAACAGGGACCGAAATGGGCGATAAAATTGAGATTAGCCTGGTTCAAGATAGCCCAGATCAAGTTAGCCCCAGAGAAGGACGGTAACGTTCCACTCCCGTGAGTGCCACGCTCCAACTCGAAGAAGTCACCCAGCTTCACGATGCGCCGCGGCTGCTCGTGGAGTGGTCTTCGCCCTGGGATGAGTTCGTCACTTCGATCCGCCCGGCACTGTCGCGCTCCACCGCTCGTCTGGCCGGCGAGGCGCCGTTCGGTCTTATTCCCTACCGCATCATGCTGGCCGCGTGTGCGCTCGAACTGTTTCTGATTTTCTGCGCCATCATTGTGCCGATCAAGCTGGCGCAGCTTCATCCCTACATGGCGCCCAAGCTCGCGAACCACGACATCATCTACTACTCCGGCGACGAACTTCCCCGCACTGAAGACTTAGGAGGAACGCACGCCGGAGCCGAGGGACGAGCTGGCGGCACGGAAGCACATCACCGCACGCAGACCATCAAAGTCGCCCGTGGCGGCTCGATGGTGGAAAAAGTTCTCGACGCTCCCCGGCTAAAGCTTGCGCCCTCGTCGGCCGCCGTCGCGAATTTGCTGGCGATTCGCCCGGACGCAGGACCGCCTCCAACAGAAGGCATGCGATCCTCGCGCGCCGTGCCCAATCTTCCGTCGAGCGTGATTGCGCCTGTGCCCAGCGTGACCAGCGATCTCTCGCGCAACGCGGTTTCGCTTGGATCGGTGATCCCTCCGGCTCCCAGCGTTTCGCGTGACCGAGTGCTCATCGCCCCGGCGCTGAGCACCAGCGTGGTTGCGCCCGCGCCTACGGTCTCCAGCGATCGAACCCGTTCCACGCCGGCGCTCGCCACTAGCGTGATTCCCCCGGCGCCTGAAGCTGCGCGCGACCGCACACTGGTTGCTCCTAGACTGGATACTCGCGTCGTCGCCCCCGCGCCGAGTCTTTCCCGGGATGCCGCCCGCGATCAGGCCCGTTCTGCCCCGGCTCTCAATTCCAGCATCGTTCCACCGGCACCTGCCGTGGCGAGCCGCGACATTTCGCGCTCGCCTGTGCAAATGGCAAATCCAGCAGTGGTACCGCCGCCGGTGTCAGCCCCCGAGCGTGAAAGCGCGCGGAATCCCAAGCTGGCCATGCCGGCTCCGTCAGTGGTCGCCCCGCCACCCTCTGCCGATATGTCACAGGATCTGCACCGTCTGGCCAGCGGCAGCGCACCTGATCTGTCGAAGAACGTGGTGCCACCTCCGCCCACGCCCGCCGCAAGCACTTCCTACATGAGTTCCCTTCTGAATCGTGTCTTCGGAAGCACTTCGGTTGTGGCTCCGCCTCCGACGGTGACGGGAAGCAGTCCATCCCGCACAGGCGGCTCGCTTGCGGCCAACGTTGTTCCACCGCCACCTGCGGTTTCGGAACGTGGCGCCACTTCTACAGGGATGCGGACGGGGGCGGGCGCGGCTGCGTTGGCCAGAAACGTAGTTCCACCGCCGCCTGCCGTTCCCGGCGCAGGCCCGACCCGGGAGAATCCGTTATCGGCTTCCGCCGGCCCTGCGCTCACGCCGAGTGTTGTTCCTCCGCCGCCGACCGTAGCGAACGGAGGCGGAGCGGTAGGTTCGGGACGCGGGGCTAGCGGCGCCGGGCTCGGCGCCCCACTGGATGCCGGCTCGGTCGCGGCCCGGCCTGCCAGCGGCGGCAGCGGCGTGGATGCGTCGGTAGTGATCTCAAAGGACCCCGGCCCCAAAGTAGGATTACCTGCGAATGCCAAGGCTGGTTCGCTCGCTATGTCGCCTGCCGGTGGCGACAAACCGGGGGTCGGCGGCTCAGGCGGCGGATCTGGTCTGGTACGTGGCGACGGCCCTGGGAGCGGAATAAGCAGCGCGCTGAATGGAGCAGGCGGCGGAGGAGGCAAGACCGGACCCGGTCATGGCTCCGATCCCGCGGCAAAAGCTGGCATCTCGCCCACTCCGGGCCCCGGAGGCGCTGGCAGCGCTACCCGTGGAACTCCGGCGGTGCCCGGCGTTTCCGTGGCCGGCGGCAGCAGCGTCGTCACCGTCGACTTCGGATCCGGCATCGGCAGCGGCGATCCGAATCTTCCCGGCCGCTCCTCGGTCAAGGACCAGCACAAGCTGGGCGTCAGTGTTCAAAGCACCGCCAGCTCAGGCGGGGCGTTTGACTTTTACCATCTGCTACCCGCAGCGACCAGCCACGACGTCTATCTTGGAACGTCGCCACCTGCTGTCTTGCGCTATTCCGAACCGGCGCGGGCTCACGGGGCCTCTGGAGATCTCACCGTACCGGAGGAGATTCACACCGATCTGCCCGCCGGACTCCCGCGCTCGCGTCTGGTGATCACCTGCGTTCTCGACGCTTCCGGTAATTTGAAGAATCTTCGCGTCCTCGAGGCCGGCCCCGCCGACATGACCGCGAAAGTGATGGCCGCGCTGCCCAGCTGGAAGTTCAGCCCGGTGATGATTGGCAACCAGCCCGTTGAGGTCAACGCCATCCTCGGATTCAACATAGACACCAACGATCGTCGCTAAACGATCGTCGTTTGGCTGTCCGCAAGGTCCCACTAACGGTTCCGCTCGGGATTCCTTTCAAAAACCACCCCAACGTCATCTGTGTAAACCCGCGTCCATGGCGGCGTTTGCTCCAGAATGTTGGCCAGGGCCGAACCGCTTGGGACCAGCACGCAGCGGGCTTGATACTTGTTTAAAAGTCCATCCCAGCCAGGCTCTACATGTACCATCTTCAAGTAAGACTTGAAGAATTCCTCGCCATACAAATCGTGGCGGTCATCTACGGCCACCAGAGTTCGAGGATAGAGCCGGTAGATCAGATATCCACCCCAGTAGTCAGGAACCGTCACGGGGTCTCTCTCCCCTGCCGTTTGCCGGTCGAGAAAGTCGACAGCCGCGGCGGGAAAGCGCTTGGGGTCAAAATGCGCATCCATCAACCGGCTCGCGCCCAGGCTTCCGCCGTGGGCCGCGATCGCTCCTAGAAAAACGGCGGCTGCGATCACCCACAGGTGTCCCTTCAGGCTCGATTCCACGGCACCCATCCTCTCCGTGAACGCCGCCACGCGATCACCCAGCGTTCGGCACCGGGTCAGCCGTTCTGCAAGATTCTTGATGGCGCCCGACAGCAGAGGTCCGATTACCAGAGCCAGCAGCAGCGAAGAAACGGGAATATTTCTAGACGCGTAAAGGCCGGAGTACAGAGCGAATAGAATCACCAGCGCTTCGCTCACTCGCACTGCGCGAGCCCGCGACGCGAGCGCAACCATCGCGGCCAACACCAGCAGACGCGAAACACCGCTGCGCCACGCCGTGAAAGTTGGGAGATTGAAACTCGTCAATGTGCTCCATCAGAAAGCGGTTCGACAGGTAGCCGTAGATGTGTGCGTGCAGCTTCCATCCGTAGGGATTTACCAGAGACGCCACGCCGGCCGCAAAGCCAACGGCAGCAAGCCTTCTGGCCTGCGCCCGCCACCGTTGCTTGGCCAGAAACTCGGCGAATTTGTCTTCCTTCAGCCTGACCGCGTACCAGACCGCGCTCAGGCAATAAATCGCCAGCAACACAAAGCCGACCAGAAAGCCACCGTGCACATTGACCCAAACCAGCATCAGCAAGGGCAGAAGCCACAGGCGTCGCCGGCCTGTGGCTGCGGAACGTGTTGCGGAGGGTCCTGCAGGGTCGCCGCAAACACAATCGGATTCCGACGAATCCAGAATCCAGAGCCATGCCAGCGTGAACAGCCAGCTCAACACATGCGGCCGCGCCAGAAAATGAATCATCGACGACGAAGCGGCCAGTAACAGCAACACCAGGGCCACAATCACATTCGTCCCGCGGCGCAGGAGCAGCCGGAACGTCCACGCAAACACGCCGGCGATCACCGACCGCCGTAAACCAGACCACGCCGTTCAGCCCGGCCCAGCGGTCGAGTTCGCCTACGATCACGTCATAGAGCCACTCCCAGGCAAACCACGGTTTCCCGCGCATCGTCGAGGAAAACGAATCCACGCGCGGAACCGCGTGAGAGGCCAGAATCTGCTGGCCGGTGCGAATATGCCATCCGATGCCGGCATCTCCCAGTAAGCGTCCAGACAGCGATGTGCAGGTAAGGACCGCCAGCAGTGCGATGAAGATGGTGTCGCCCATGGACGGGATTAGAAGGCGAGTCCAGAGCGGATGCGCGACTGTAGCGGGCGAACTTCTGGAACCGTCTGCCATCGCGGTGAATCTTATAGAGTGTGGAAGCTGACGGCAAGATCGACAGTAGCCAACCTCGCGTGGTGATTGTGGGAGCGGGCTTCGGCGGCCTCAACGCTGCCCAGGCGCTGGGCCGCGCCAAGGCCCGGATCACCGTGATCGACCGCAAGAATTTCCACACTTTCCAGCCGCTTCTCTACCAGGTCGCGACTGCCGGGCTTTCGCCCGGAGAAATCGCCGCGCCGGTTCGTTCGATTCTTTCGTCGCACAAGAACGTTGAAGTTCTCATGGCAGAGGTTACCGGGTTCGACCTCGACCGCCACAAAGTCGAAACCCCGGACGGCGATATTCCCTACGACTACCTCATCGTGGCCGCTGGAGCCAGTCACGCCTACTTCGGTCACGACGACTGGGAGCCCTTCGCTCCCGGCCTCAAGACGATTGAAGATGCCCTCGAAATCCGCCGCCGCGTGCTGCTGGCCTTTGAACTGGCCGAACGCCAGGTGGCTGCGGGAGCGGCCGCCGCGCCACTTAACTTTGTGGTAGTCGGCGGTGGGCCCACCGGTGTTGAACTCGCGGGGACGCTGGCTGAAATCAGCCGTCACGCTTTGGCGCACGAATACCGCGCTATCGATCCAAAAATGGCGCATATTCTTTTGCTGGAGGGCGGGCCGCGCGTTCTTCCAGCTTACGCCGAAGATCTCTCGCGCAGCGCGCAGGAACAACTCGAGCATCTGGGCGTCGAGGTGCGCACTTCAAGCGTTGTAACCCAGATCGAGCCCGGCGCCATATACGTAGGCGAAACCCGGCTGGCAGCAACGGTAATTCTTTGGGCCGCCGGTGTCGCTGCCTCACCCCTCGGCAAGAAGCTGGGTGCGCCGGTCGATCGTGCCGGACGCGTGCTGGTGCAGAAGGATTTGAGCCTTCCCGGCCATCCCGAAGTCTTCGTGATCGGCGACCTCGCCGCCCTGAAAGACGAGGACGGAAAGATGCTGCCGGGAGTTGCGCCCGTTGCAATTCAACAGGGAAATTATGTCGCCAAGCTGATTCGCCGCGAGATCAAGTTAAGCGGCACGTCAGCCCCGGGCAACACATCAAAACCGGGTGCCCCATTTCTCGCGTCCTTTGCGAGAAGTGTGGATGTCGGTTCTCGGCCGCCCTTCCACTACTGGGACAAAGGCAGCCTCGCCACGATCGGCCGCGCCGCCGCTGTCGCCCAATTCGGCAAGATTCATATCTCCGGCTTCATCGCCTGGCTGGCGTGGCTATTCGTCCACATTTTATTTCTCATCGGCTTCCGCAACCGCCTGCTGGTTTTCATTCAGTGGGCGTGGTCGTACGTGACCTATGAGCGCGGTGCCCGGCTTATTACCGGCAGCACCTACCTGCCGGGCTGGAGTGCGGTTCCGGCGCATTCGGCACCGTCTACTCCCGAGCGGCAATTCTCGGCCGCCGTTGACAATGGAAGCCCGCAAATACAAGCTCGCAAATAAAACTAGGAGTATTCTGTAGAAGGCTGCGATTGTTTCGCGATTTCGTTTTCCGGGCCCATGCTATGACGATGATCTCGATTCGGCAGGTTTTGCAATGCCTTGCAGCGGCGGTGTTGCTGTGCGTGCCAGCGTCCGCTGAAATTCTCAAAGTCGTTCTTAACGACACGATCCAGCCCATCACGGCGGAATACATTGCGCGCGCGATCGATGAAGCCAAGCTCCGCAATGATCAGGCCGTTCTGATCGAAATCAGTACTCCCGGAGGACTGCTCGACTCCACTCGCAAGATCATCGAAAAAATCTCGAACTCACCGGTTCCCGTAATTCTGTATGTGGCGCCCACGGGCAGCCGCGCTGGGTCGGCCGGAATCTTCATTCTCGAATCGGCTGATGTAGCTGCGATGGCTCCCGGAACCAACGCCGGCGCGGCACATCCCGTGCTGCTCTTCGGCCCGGTCACGGCGAAGACCGACGACGAGATGAAACAGAAGATCGAGAACGATGCCGCCGCCCTCATGCGCTCCGTCGTTTCCCGCCGCGGACGCAACGTGGAAGTGGCTGAAAGTGCGGTGCGCGAATCTAAGTCATTCACCGATCAGGAAGCGCTCTCGCAACATCTCATCGATTACGTAGCCTCGAACGAACAGGATCTTTTCCGCCAGATCGACAGCAAGCCGATCAAGCGTTTCGATGGAAAAACCGTAACCCTCGCCCTCACCGGCCAGCCCGTCGTGCCTTTCGAGATGACGCTCAAGCAGCACATTCTCGACTACCTGATGGACCCGAACATTTCGTTCCTGCTGCTCGCCATCGGCGCCCTGGCCCTCTACATCGAATTCAACCACCCCGGCGCGGTTGTGCCCGGTACCGTGGGCGTGGTTTTCATTCTGCTCGCGGCGTTCGCCCTGAATCTTCTGCCCACGCGATTCGCTGCGCTGGGGCTGATCCTGGGGGCTTTTGCACTGTTCGCAGCCGAAGCCAAGTTCGCCACGCACGGCGTGGCGACCATTGGCGGCATCGCGCTACTCACGATGGGCGGGCTGCTGCTGGTGGATGCTCCCATCCCGGAGATGCGCGTGCATCTGGTCACCGCGCTGGCCGTCAGCATTCCCTTAGGATTGATTACCGCGTTTCTGATGACGATCGCGCTGAAAGCTCGGCGGAATAAAGTCGTCACCGGCTCTCAGGGAATGATCGGCGAAACCGGTGTCGCGCAAACATCGCTCTCACCGCAAGGCAAGGTTTTTGTCCACGGCGAGCTTTGGGACGCCGTTTCGTCGTGCGATATTCCAGTCGGACAACTCGTGGTGGTGCGTCAGGTGGACGGCCTGATCCTCCGGGTCGATCCCATACCAGTTGCACAGTCGCCAATGAGCCCCGCTGCCGTCTGTGAGGAATTATGTGGGGACAGCCGCCCTCGGCTGTCCGGCCGGGCGAAGCCCGGCGACTGCCGTAGAGCTCCTCAAGGCTGGGGGACCGCGCATCAAGCCAGACAATCGCTGCTTCATCTGGAAATGCCCTCCACCCTTCTCGCACTGCTATACAATCCGCTTGTGGAGCGTTGGCTCCGCATCGTGGAGGCACCTGTGGAACTTCCTTTTGGAATCGGCACCGTCGTTATCATCGTCATCATCGCCATCTATCTGTTGAACTCAGTCAAGATTCTTGCTGAGTACGAGCGTGGCGTCATCTTTCGCCTGGGCCGCCTGCTGGACACCGCTAAGGGGCCCGGCATCATTCTGGTTTTTGCTCCTGTGGACCGCATGGTGAGGGTTTCCTTGCGCCAGGAAGCTTTCGAAGTTCCTCCGCAGGACATCATCACCCGCGACAACGTCACGCTGAAAGTGAACGCCGTAATTTTTCTGCGGGTCATCGAGCCGCGCAAGGCAGTGGTTGAAGTTTCCAACTACACCTACCAGACTTCGCAGTTCGCGCAGACCACGCTGCGTTCCGTCCTCGGCGAGCAGGAACTCGACGAACTACTCTCGCACCGCGAGAAAATCAATCTTCGACTGCAAAGCATCCTCGACCAGCACACTTCACCGTGGGGCGTGAAAGTGACGAACGTCGAGGTGAAGCAGGTGGACATGCCGGAATCCATGCTGCGCGCGATGGCAAAGCAAGCCGAGGCCGAACGCGAAAAGCGTTCGAAAATTATTCACGCGGAAGGTGAATTCTCCGCCGCGCAGCGCCTGGTGGACGCCGCCCACTTGCTGGCCACCGAACCAGTCAGCGTCCAGCTCCGCTACTTGCAGACTTTGACGGAGATTGGCGTAGAGAAAAACACCACCGTTATCTTCCCCGTTCCGGTGGATTTTTTCTCGGGAATCCAGAAAATTCTGGGCAAGGCCGACACTAGCGTGTCGCCGGGAAAAACGGCCTAGCCGCGCTCGGTTGAAGATTGGGATCAGTAACGGTAACGAAAGGAAAGCGGGCGTGAAAGCGCCCAGAGTTCATGGAGTTGCACTTCATGGAGTTGCACCATGACTTCGTCTATGGCTTCGTCTGAAGACACTGAGATCACACTAGGAACCGGCAAGCTGCTGGTCCTGTTCTTCGTGCTGGTTGCGATCTGCGCCGGATCTTTTTCTCTGGGCTACAAGCTCGGCAGCAAGTCGGAACCCGCCGTCTCGGCCGCGGTGTCGCTAACCACGACTCCAGGCGTAATGAAGCCGGCCAGCAGCGCGATTTCTACCCCAGTCAATGCGCCAAAACCAGTCGACCAAAAGAGCACCACGCCCGACCCGGGCGCGGCTGCGGCCGACGCGAAGACGGTTACACCCGGAGACTCCAGCAACCCCGCGAATGCCGGTGGCGCCAGTAATTCAGGAGCGAATGCATCGGCGTCCAATTCATCCGCGGCCAATCCATCGGGAACGGCAAACTCTACGAGCAGCACTCCCGATCCCGCCACGACTCTGCCCGCCAGTTCGTACTTTGTGCAGGTCGCCGCGGTCAGCAAACAGGACGATGCCGATGCCCTGGTCGACGCGCTGAAGAAGAAAGAATTATCCCGCCTTCGTGGCGGCGAATGCCACGACCGACAAGCTCTTTCGTATCCAGGTGGGCCCCTTCCCCGACATCCAGGAGGCCGAGGCCATGCGCACACGACTGATTGGCGACGGCTACAACCCGATCGTGAAAAAGTAAAATTGATCATCTCTGTTCCATCTTATGACCGCATCCTCTGATCTCTCCCTCGACCGATTACTGAAGGCGGTCGCCGACCCCACTCGTCGCCGCATTCTGCAAACGCTCAAAGAGCGCGGCGCATGCACTGGTCTGAAGGCATCAAACCAAAAGGGATCAAGCCAGAAAGCTTCCGGCCGCACAGGTAGAGCGGGAAGCGTAGTGGGGCACGGCTCACGCAAAAAAGATGTAAGTCTGTGCGCCGGTGACATCGAAACCTGCGTCCGCCTTTCGCAGCCCACCATTTCTCACCACATGGCGATTCTCACGAAAGCCGGGTTGGTCGAGGCCGTCAAACACGGCCAATGGCGCTGGTACCGGCGCAACGACCACGCTGTCCGTCAAATTGTGAAGCTGTTACGCAAGGGAATTTAGAGCGGGGCTTCAGGCTATCGGCTTTCAGGCTTCGGCCAAGCTTAAATGTGCGAGTGAGATTTTATTTCGGTCTGCCGCGTCTAGCTCGCCGAAGCTGCAGACGCATGCGCCTTCTGCAGCAAGAGACGTGCCTGCGCGATCAGATCCGCAACTTCGAACGGCTTTACCAGGTGAGTTATGTTGTTGTCCTGTAGAAAGTTCCGCGCGTCGCCCAGGTCCACGCTGTTTGAGTAGGTAAACAGGACGTGAGTTTCCATCCCCGGGCAACTCTCTTTTAGCCAGGTGTAAGCTTCCTTCGCACTCCAGTCGCCTGGCATTTTGCCGTTCATGATGACGGCGTCAAACGGTTCGGAAAGCAAGCGCGTCTTCACGTCCTGGCTCTTCTTCGCAGTCACCACGGTGGCGCCCGCTCCGGCCAGCACATCGCGCTCGAACTCGAGCACAGACTCTTCTTCTTCCACCAGCAGCACTCGACCTCCGATGGCCCCTTCGTGCTTCCGCGGAGCGGCGACCACTGGATCGGGCTCGGTCTGGGCGTGCGCGGCCACGGGCAGCCTCACTTCCATTACTGCCCCGCCTTCGGGGCCGTTGTGAGCCGTGATGTCGCCACCGTGTTCCTTCACAATGCCGTAGCAGATGCTGAGTCCAAGCCCGGTTCCCTTGCCCACGCTCTTCGTGGTGTAGAACGGATCAAAGATGCGCTTGGGATCTTTGAGCCCCGGTCCGTCATCGGTAAACTGAGTAACCACGGACCCGTTCTCGGCGAAGATGCGAATTTTCAGCTTGCCTTGCTTCCCCGTCTCCAGAATCGCGTCCACCGCATTGTTGATGATATTCAGGTAGACCTGCTCGATCTGATGCGGATCCGCGATCACCGGCGTGGACTCGGCAGGCGCTTCCCTTTCGACGGTAATGTTGTTGGTTTTCAGATCGTAGTCGCGCAACGTCAAGGTCTCGTCGAGTACCTTCCTCAGATCTACTTCCTCGCGCTGTGGCTGACGTTGCCGCGCGAACGAGAGCAGATTCTGCACCACCCGGTGCGTGCGCTGCGCCTGCCGGTATAACTTGCCGACATAATCCAGAGCGCGTGGGTTTAACCCTTCGCTTTCGAGCAGCTGCGAGTAGCCCAGAATCGCTGTCAACGGGTTGTTCAACTCATGCGCCACTCCCGCGATCAACTGGCCCACGGCCGACATTTTTTCGCTCTGCAGCAATTGCTCCTGCGTCTTGCGCAGATCTTCGTAGGCACGGCAGGTTTCTTCGTACAACCGCACTTTTTCGATAGTCGTGGCCAGCTGCCGGCTGATGGCGACCATGAGATTCTCTTCGTTGCTCGAATATTCGTAACCCTGCTGGCTGCAGAGTCCCATGATGCCGATCGGGCTGTCCTTGCCCCAGAACAGCACCCAAATCCAGGCGCGGTCGGAATCGGAGCGGATGAACTCTGCAACATCCGGCGGCAGGTGCGGCAAGTATTCCGCGGTCACCACTTCGGTCCGCGAGCGCATGAGCAGGTCGCCAAAGCCATTGGGAAACGAAATTTCAGACGGACGCGCCTTGTCGCGGCTCCGGGGTCCCCACGACGCACGCCGCCGGTAAAGCGGAGCATCCGTGTCGGAAAGATAGACCGAACCGCTTTCGGCGCCGAACAGCGAGACCACCTGCCGCAGCGTCAGGTTCAGGATTTCGTCCAGAGTCGAACGATTGCGTCGCCACCACCGCCATGGCATTCAACGCATTGAGTTCGCGATTGCGGCGGCGCATATCCTCTTCGGCCCTGCGCTTCTCCGTCACATCAAGCACAAAGCCCTGATAGCGCTCGATGTTTCCAGTAGAGCCGCGCGTGGCGAAACTGCTCTCCGAGGCCAGCAGCAGCGTTCCGTCCTTCCGTCGCAGCGTGACTTCAAAGTTGCGCACGTAATTATGAATTTCAATCTCTTTGCGGAAGGCATCCCGCTGCGTCGGGTCAACACAGATATCGGAGTCCAGGTTCATCACCAGCAATTCTTCGCGCGACGGGTAGCCCAGCATGTAGACCAGCGCATCGTTGCAGTCGAGCAGATGTCCATCGGGAGTCGCCACATAGACTCCCTCCTGCACCTGTTCGAACAACAGCCGGTATTTTTCTTCCGCCGAGCGCCGGTCGGTGATGTCGCGTACGACGTGGATGGTTCCCTTCTGCGGGCTGCCTTGCTCGGTGTAGGACGAAGTAGAGACCACGGCGAAGCCGCCGAAACAAAGGTCCGCCCCCTCCATAAAGTCTTCGTCGCCGGCGATGGCGCAATAAGGGCATCCAGTCCATTCACCAACGTTATGCGGAAGCACCGACTCGCAGGTTTTCCCCATCACATCCGCGGGGGCCAGGCCGAGATGCGAGAGCATGACCTGATTGGCTTTGATGACGTGAAAATCCGCGTCGTGCGCCAGGATAATGTCGTGAACCGAATCGAAGGTGTTCATCCACTGCCGCTGCGAACGCAAAACCTGCTCCAGCAGCCGGAAATTTTCCACGGCCGTGGCCAGTTGCCGTGCGCAGCTCTGCAAGAACTCAAGCTCGTCGGGCATCCAGCGCCGATCCCGCGAACTCCCCAGCGCCAGCAGTCCCACCGGTGCTTTTCGCCCCACCACGGGAAGCGTCACTACCTGGCGAATTTTTTCCACCGCCAGGCAAACTGGATTCTCCGGCCCGGCCATGTCGATCTTGCTTACCCAGGGCTGTCCGGTCTCCATCTTCTTGGAAAGCTCTTCAGTGATTTCCGCAAAACCCGCATCGCGCAGGAAGTCCGGGGAAACTCCCAGAGCGTGGGTGGCAACCAGGTGTCCGCCTTCCACCAGTCGGAACCACGCCGCTTTGGTTCCGGTTAGCCGCTGCAGTTCTTCGAGAGCCGTTTGCACCAGATTTCCATATTGCTGCGCGCTGGCGGAAGCGCTGGTCAACGCCTGCACCACATGCAGCCGGCGGGATCGCAGTGCGGCTTCGTCAAACACGATCGCCAACATGCTCAGTCCCAGCAGGATCTCCGCGGCCATGAAGATTGCGTCCGGTACGCGGATCGCAACCGGCGCCCACGGAAGATGCAGCAACAGCAGAGACAACGCCAGAGTCCACGGTGCGATCTGCCAGCGCCCACGGCGTTCGCGCAGCAACGCGATCGCTGCAGTCAGCAGGACCACCCGGTAGGAAACCTCGAGAGCCATGCGCAGCGGCACTACATCCGGCCAGAGCAGAATTCGCGCTCCCGCGAACCCAACGAGAATTGGTGTGATCACCGCCAGCGGCACAATCAGCTCGCGGATGCGGCTATAGGTAAGAACGGCTCCGGCCAGCAGTCCCACCGACAGCACGAAAGTCGTCTGCACCACTACCGGAAGAAGTTCCGCAGGAATTCGCGCCGCGAACACGTCGGTGGCCAGCCGCGACACGACCAGCGCAAACCATCCCAATACCCAGGCCTTGAAATAGCGCGCGTGAAAAGTGCGCAGCGCCAGCAGAGAGCCCCCGAGCAGCACTAACAGGGCCCATTCCGCAACCGTCGGCTTGCCCAATCCAAGATGGGCGATGGTGCTCGAGATGGTCGAGAGGGATGTATTCATCGCTATAGGACGCAGTGATTCCTCCTTTTGAATACCACGGCTGGGTCTTTTTACAGTGCAGTTTCCGGACCTCGATGATTACTTTCGGCATCTCGTGGTTGAGTTACAATCGCCGATAGACTCTCCCAGGGAATCTATGGCGGACCGAATTCTGGTGGTCGATGACGAAGAGCCTATCCGCGACATTGTCTCGGCGATGCTCACATCGGCTGGATATTCTTGTAAACAAGCGAGTTCCGGCATCGAGGCCCTGGCCGTTCTGAGCTTTGGCGAAGAGTTCGAGCTCATGCTGTCGGACTTGATGATGGCCGACCTCGATGGCATTGGCCTGCTGGAGCGCACCAAGGAGAAGTATCCAGACATGCCGGTGGTGATGGTTACCGCTGTGCACGACATTTCCGTGGCGCTCACGGCCATCCGCAACGGCGCCTATGACTATTTGCTGAAGCCGTTCGAGCGCGAACAACTGCTCGCCACCGTAAGCCGCGCCCTGGAAAATCGCCGGCTTAAGATGGAGAACCGCAATTACCAGTTGAACCTGGAATCGCTGGTGGAAGCCCGCACCGTTCAACTGCAAGCGGCCAACGCAAGTCTCGAGCGCTCCTACGACATCACGCTGGAAGCTCTCGGCGACGCTCTCGACCTGAAAGATGCGGAGACCGAAGGCCACTCCAGACGGGTGACCGCGTTCACCATCGCCATCGCCCGCCAGATGGGCCTGGCCGGCGACCAGATTCGCGTCATCGCCCGTGGCGCCTTTCTGCACGACTTCGGCAAGATGGCGATTCCCGATGCCATTCTCCGTAAGCCGGCCAAACTGACCAAGGACGAGATGGTCATCATGCAGGAGCATGCATATCTCGGCTATCAGATGCTCAAGAAGATTCCGTTTCTCGCCGAAGCATCGGAAATTGTCTACTCCCACCAGGAACGTTACGACGGCACAGGTTATCCGCGGCACCTGAAGGGCGAGGAAATACCGCTGGGGGCGCGGATCTTCTCCGTTGCCGACACGCTGGATGCGATTACCTCCGATCGTGTGTACCGGCCGGCGCAGACGCTGGAGGCGGCTCGCGAGGAGATCAAGAAGTGGTCCGGGCGGCAGTTTGATCCCGAGGTGGTAAAGGTCTTCCTCGATATGCCCGACAAAATCTGGGAAGACTTGCGTCACCAGATCGACACAAAGGGCCACCCGCCGCTCAGCCCGCCGCCCTCTGGCCCCAATTCGACTGGCGCCGGCGCATAGCGATGTTCTGCGGTTAGGAGGTTGCATTCTCCGGCACCGCTGAGTGGGATCTGTTTTTCAGTACCAACCCGCGCCCCAGCGGGGTTACCATCAACGCCTGCGACATGTTCACCGCAGAATGTTCGCCGCAGACGGAAATGCTCGCGGAGCAGAATTGACACTGACAAATTATTCCAAGCTATGGGCCGTCACCGTTGTGTCTATCACACTGGCGTTAGCCCTCGCTTGTGCGCTGCTGCCGCGGGGCCTGGCCCTCACCGCCATCAGCGACCTCGCCTGCGCGTTTCTGATGCTTTCCGCTTTGCTGACGTTCGCCAGCAACGGACTCGCCACGCAGGGCCGTACCCGCCTGTTCTGGATGCTTCAGGTCATGGGCTGGACCCTCTGGTTAGGCGATCAGATGGTGTGGATCGTCTGGGATCTGTTTATTCGCGCCAGGATGCCTGCCATGTACCCGTCTGACGTTCTTTTGTTCCAGGCCGGCGCTCCCATGCTGGCGGGTCTGCTTCTTCGCCCGCATCTCTCTCCTTCCGAGCGAGGCGCGCGGCTGGGCATTCTGGATTTTCTCTTGTTGTTGCTATGGTGGCTCTATCTATACGTGTTCTTCGTGGTCTGCTGGCAGTACGTTTCTCCGAATCAGGCAAATTACGATCGGAACTTTGACTGGCTCTACAACTGCGGAGCATTCATCCTGATCGCTGTCCTGGCAGTGTTCTGGCACCAGACTAAGGGGCGCTGGAAGAACTTCTACGCTTTTTTTGGCTTTGCAGTTCTGTTCAACGGCATCGCATTTGCCGTTTTGAATAACGCCATTGAGAGGGACGTGTATTTTACCGGCAGTTGGTACGACGTTCCCTACTCCGCGTCGTTCGCGGTCTTCACCCTGCTGGGACTCGCCGGGCGTGAACTGAGCCCAGCAGAAGAAGCTCCGCGCGAGAGCGGCTACGGTTCGTGGATGGCGAGCCTCGCCATGCTGGCGGTTCTGTCCTTGCCCGTGGTCGCCGTGTCCGCGCTGCTTGATCGCACCATTCCGCCTCAGGTCGCACGCTTCCGTATTCTCCTGACGCTTGGCACCATGTTCGCCATGGCGTTCCTGATCTTCCTGAAACACCACCGGCTCAACCAGGAACTGAAACGCACCAACGATATTCTGGAAGAAGCGTCGTTGACCGATCCCATGACCGGCATTCGCAACCGCCGCTATTTCTCGGCCACTATCGAAGCCGATGTCAGCCAGTCGTTGCGTTCCTATTCCGATCACCGCGAACCCCGTACCCGCGACCTGGTCTTCTACCTCATCGACGCCGACAATTTTAAGGAAATCAACGACAACTACGGTCACGACGTAGGCGACCGCATCCTGGTGGAAATGTCTCACCGGATAAGTTCAGCCATCCGTCACTCCGACGTTTTGTTGCGCTGGGGCGGCGAGGAATTTCTGATCGTCTCCCGCTACACCGACCGCCGGGAAGCCGAAATTCTTGCATCCCGTGTTCTGGTTGCGGTCGGAGGCACGCCGTTTGTCCTGCGCAGCCCGGAAGAAGTCCTGTACCGCACCTGCTCCGTCGGATGGGCTGCGTTCCCCTGGCTGCCCGCGGACCCCGGAAGCGTCAGTTACGAAGAAGTATTAAGCCTTGCCGACAGCGGTCTCCGTCGCGCCAAGCAAGCGGGAAAAAACCGCGCTGTGGGGGTTCTGCCCGGTGATAAATCGCCTTCACCTACCGCTACGGATCACCCTCATCCCGACCGGCTCGGCGTGGAGGTCTTGGCCACGGCTGGGCCCATTCCGCAATCCAGACCGTAGATTTCGCGTTGAAATAACTCGTCTTGTCATCCTGAGCGCAGCGTATGCGTCGGCGAAGCCGAGGCATTTGCGCAGTCGAAGGATCCCTTGCAGCTCCGCGCCATCCACTGCTCCAAGCGGAGTTTCCATCGCTACCCAGCCGTTCCCAAGCCCGCGCCGGACTGAACCAGAAGGCTAAGGAGTAGCTCTCGCCAGCGCAATCCGCGTCCCATCCAGCGCGATCTCGCGCTGGATTTCCATCTCGATCGAAGTACCCACATCCAGCTTTACGTCGCTGCCCCGCTTCAACAACGCCCAGGCAATGCCAGCCGCCGCTCCCACTCCCGCCCCAATGCGCGCGCCATTCAGGCTGCCGGTGGCCAATCCACCGCCAATGCCGCCTACCGCACCGCCGTACGCGCCATTTCTCGCCGCATCTTCGACTTTCTGTCCCGTGTCGCTATCCTGCCGGATGGTTCCCTCTTTATCCTTCACGCTTTTGTTGTCCGCGCCCGGCGTGTTCTCCACCGATCCCGGCAGCATCACCGTGTAACCGCTGGGATAAATCATTGACGTGAAGTGCATGAGGATTTCTGCCCGCCCCTTCACTCGCCCCGCGCGCTCCACGTGCGAAATCTTTCCCTGAATATAAGTTCCCGCCGGAACCAGAATGTGTTCGTTCACCACAAACGGAAACGCCGTTTCCGCATACACGGCATCGCCTTCACGCGCATTCTTGGTGGAGATGGCTTGCTTGAGCAGCAGCGGAATTCTCGCTCCCGCCGGAATCACTCTGGCGTTGGGGTCGGTCACCTTCGCGGGCGCCGCGCTTTCACTCGGCGTGACTGACGTGACAGCCGGAGCAGCCACGGAAGCAGGGGCAGCCGCGGAGGCGGCGGTCTGACTTGCCGCATCCGGCGCCGGATTCGCGGCGGGCGCTGATGACGGGGGAACGGTGGCTTGCGACGCGGGCTGCGAAGAGGCTGGTTGCTGAGTGGGACTGCGAAGTGTCCGCGGCCTGACCGAATGCTATTCCCGAAGCCAGGAAAAGTGCACAGATCCATCGCATCGCTAACCTCCGGAAGCGCCTCAGCGCTTCGTACTCTGCGGATCGTATTCCAGGAAAATTCCGCCAGTTAACATTCCGCCAATCAAATTTCAACGGCCGAGGATATCACGGCCTTTAGCGGCTAGGATGCGGCTTCTTTCGTTCGAGTTTGCCGGAAGGGATAGTGTTGTTCCGCTCTGGCCCTTCCTGTATTGTGTCTCTTCCAGCCTCGACGGCTTCCTCCCGTCCGCTTTGCACCTGCTTCGCTTTTGCCCGCGGCATCAGGCTAGGTCGAATCAGGCTGGATTAAATCATGCGCCATCTTTTTCTCGCTCTTGCTCTCTTGACCGTATCAGCCGCGTGCCGTGGGCAAGCGAACCTGGGACAATCAAACCTGGGGCAAACTAGCTCGGCGCAACCCAGCTCGGAACAAGCCGGACCCGAGGAAGACGGCCACGAAGTGCAGCTCTGGACCGGCGGCGGCCACTCCGTCAGCGGCGGACGCGGCGACACCGGCGTCTTCAATGCCGGCCTGCGCTACGGATGGATCATCACTGGCCCGCATCTCCCCAGCTTTCTTCGCGGACGTTTCGAATACGCCGTCGATGCCGTTCCAATGTTCTTCGTCTTCCAGCCCGCCAACACCGCCTACGGCCTGGGATTCAACCCGCTCGGCCTCAAGTGGGATTTCGTGCGCCGCGGACGCTTCTCGCCCTACCTCGAACTCAGCGGCGGCACGCTCTTCACCAACCACAACGTCCCCACCTACACCAACACCGTGAACTTCACGTCTGCCGCCGCGCTGGGCACGCACATCCTCGGCCCGAAATATAACTGGAGTGTGGAACTGCGATACCTGCACATTTCAAACGCAGGATTGGCCGTCCCGAATCCGGGGATTAATACGGTCCAGGTACGGCTGGGTGTGGGAAGGTTCTTCAACCGGCACGGTCACTAACCAAAGGTTCGCGCCGCCGCGGCGCTGTGAATTTCTTTAGCAAATAAAGTTGGCTGCGGGGTCCTACGGCGCGTGTGCCAAATCGGGATCGCGGGGTACCCCCCTCCCCCCTGGGTCTCGAATCCCCGCTGTTCATGCGGGTCCCGGAGAACCACGTGCGCAAAATCTTGATGTCAAAGAACTTAAAGGTCAAAATCTAGAGAACAAAGAAGTTACAGCCGATGCAATCAGGCTGGCTGCACCGCTTTCGCCTCGACCAGAATGGACTAATTAAAAGTCAGAGGCAGGTTGGATGTCACACGCGCCGGCTTGTGGAAATCGTCGGCTTTCATCCTGTAAGCATCTCGGATGGGTCTGTCCCGGTTTTTTCTGACCTAGGCCGCCCGCACCATTGGGCCAGTACAGTTCAACGAGTGGGCCATAGACGGTGATCCGGTGGCACAGCTAATATCCTCTCCGCTGCACGGGCCGAACTCTTCCTGCATAAGTTTACATAGTTGAGAAAACGAAGATCAAACGTGCGTTCCGTCGCTGTTTTCGGCGGCTTTCGCTAGGAGCAAAAAGAATGCAACAGCACTTCGCCGTTTTGGCAGTACTTGCCTTCGCCACTCTCGCGATCGCACAAGATCAACCACGAGTCCTATTAACCTCTTCCAGTAAAGGATCTAATTGGAATGCGACCCGCGATCAGACGATCGAGCTGACCAAGGATTTCCAGAAGGATTGCACCCAGGTCCGCGTTACGACAGTCCAGGAAAAGGCTGATTACACTGTCACGCTCAATCACATCGAGCACGGATTTGTCCGTGATAACCAGTTCTTGCTCTCCAACAGGGAGGGCGATGTGCTCTACACCAAAGAAGGCGGCAGCATCGACAAGAATGTAAAGTATGCCTGCGGGGTGATCCAGAAAGACTGGAAACCTAAACCGGAACAGTCACCAGCACCAGCCGCAGAAAATAAGTAGCCCGCAGCTGCGTTGTGAAAATAAGTGCCGCGTTCATTTAGTCGATCCCTGGGTGCGGGTGTCCAATGTTTCACTGGCTTTGCGAGAGATCGGATTGGCGATGAGACATGGGCCACCCGCCAACGGGCCTACGGTTATGCCGTCTTGCTCGACTGCGGTTCCGGTTCAGTAGCGGGGATGATGAGGCTACTGTTCGGCCCCCGCTTCATAGCAATGGCGAGAAAATAATCGCTCTCCGCCCGTTCGGCAGGGGCTTGGCTGAACTGCTCCTCGAGCAACGAATCCAAAAGGTTAACCAGCCGAGGAATAGTGGCCATCAACCGGGTGAGATCGACCGACGTTTCCCCGACCTTTAACGTCACGCCGTCAACCCCGGGTTTCAGCATTGCGGGTATCGTCCTTCCTATGTCCGCGGCGGGCATGAGGGCACCCAACGTCAGGAAGCAGGACAGCACGTTTTCGTCATCTGCCCTGAACATCCAAGATAGAGAGCCCCAAACCCCATGCCCTTGCGGGGCGGATCCTCGGATCTCAGCTTCCATGTGCTGGACAGCATTTCGAAGTTTCTCCACGGTCTCCGCGCTCTCGAGGAAGAGCCGAACCTCAACCACCTGTTTTTTCTTGGCGAATCGGGGAAAGTTCTCGATCAGTCCCCGAAGTCGATGAACGTTGTCGACGATTGACCACGCGTTAAGGAAGGCAGGCGCTGAGAAGATGCCCCGCTGCCCGAAATTTGCTGGCGGCTTCGGACAGATCGACTGAAGTTGCCAGACCAATTGCTGATAAGCAACGTCGATCATCTCAACCGCGACGCGAACACCATCAAGAAACTGAGCCTGCGTGGGATTCAAGTTGATCGGCGGTCGCCTCAGTGGAGAATCTAGATTTATTAGCATAACTTCTACCAGCCGCGCGTCTGCAGCATGTGCGCTTCGTCCAGGCCCGAGACGGCAAGGCCCTTCATCGCTCCCGTCAGGTCTTCACTGACTTCAAGTAATACTTTAGGGTCGTTGAAGTGGGTGGCAGCTTTCACGATGGCTCTGGCGCGCTTCTCGGCTTCGACGGGATCGGCGAAAGTGGTGCTGTCCTTCATGAAGATGCCACTGCCGACGAACACGGCTTCGGCACCTAGCTGCATTACCAGCGACGCGTCGGCGGGGGTGGCGATGCCTCCGGCGGAGAAATTTGGGACGGGGAGCTTGCCTGCTTTGGCGACTAGCTTTATCAGTTCATACGGGGCGCCGTGTTCTTTGGCTTTGGCGTAGAGTTCTTCTTCGCCGAGGACGGTGAGGATTTTCATCTCCTGCACGATCTGGCGAATGTGCTTGACGGCGTGGACTACGTCTCCGGTGCCGGCCTCGCCCTTGGTGCGGATCATGCATGCGCCTTCGGCGATGCGGCGCAGGGCTTCGCCCGAGATTGCGCGCGCCGCAGACGAAGGGGACGGTGAAGGCGTGCTTATCGACGTGGTGAGCTTCGTCGGCAGGGGTGAGCACTTCGGATTCGTCGATGTAGTCGACGCCGAGTTCCTGGAGAATCTGGGCTTCGGCGAAGTGTCCGATGCGGCACTTGGCCATGACCGGGATCGAAACTGCGCCCATGATCTCGCGAATAATCTTGGGCGAGGCCATGCGGGCGACGCCGCCTTCGGCGCGGATCTGCGCGGGGACCCGCTCGAGGGCCATGACGGCGACGGCGCCGGATTTTTCGGCGATGGTGGCTTGCGCGGCGGTGGTGACGTCCATAATGACGCCGCCCTTGAGCATCTCGGCGAGGCCGGTCTTGAGGCGGAGGCTGGTGGAGTTACCGTTGTTTTGCGACATATTGGGAACCGTGTGGATACCTTTTCGCAAGCGCGAAGGATGGGCGCGGTAGCGCCTCGAACTCTTTATTTTACATCGTAGAGCGGGGTTTTACGGTGCGAACGCGACTCGATGGCTCACAGCGTCACTTCCGCTCTTCCATGCAGCTCAAGCTGGCGGCGAATGTCGTGGTACTCCTGGCCGCAAAAACCGTGCTTCGCCAGTTCGGACTCAAGCCATTGCTCGGGGATGGACGTCTTGAGAATTTGTCCTTTGTGCAATATTGCAAAGGTACCGTCTTCCTTCCTGACGAATTTCCAAACATCCAGCTTCATCGCACGCCTCCAAAGTTCCGATCCGATACAGATTCTCGCAGGGCGCCAAGGATTTCAAAATCCCCACTCTAGCCGCAGAGAACGCGGCTAGAATGGGCCACCCGTCTTATTTCGGGTCTATTTCGGATCAACCGTCGGGGTTTTCTCGGTTTCGACTGATTTCAACAGTTCTTCGTCAGCTTCTTTGTCGCGTTGTTCGCCGTTAAGACCGACGAATCGTTGGCTGGCGTCGTGAATTTTCTGCTCGGCGCCGTGCAGCTGGCTCGAGACCGAGACGAACGTGATGCCGACGATGACGACGGCCGTAGCAAAAAGAACCAGCGCCGCGAGCCAGGCCGGGCGGCTCATGAACAGGAGCGCGATCGAGGCGACAACGATGCCGATTTCGCAGGCCAATTGCGCCCACTCGTAGTGCTCGGCTGCCATGGAATGGACTTGAGTGGCCGACTCGTAGGACTCCGACCATTCGAGCGCCGCTTCCTTTTCCGTATCGAGCGCACGGATGACGACCGCGAAGCCGACGAGGTCCTCGTGCGTGGGAATCTCGGCGTTGAGGTTCTTGGCATTCTCCAGACGGTTCACCCGTGCGGCACGCGCCACGTCGGCGGAGGAGATTTGACCTACCAGTTTTCTCGACTCCTCGTCCCACCGCTGGAATTGTTCCGCGTCGGGGTTCAGCGCATGCAACTGCCGCAGCTGGGCCAAAAGCACCCGGTATTTGGTTGAGATGGCCTGGTATTTCATTGACGCGTTGGTTTGTTCGACCATGGTGGCGATGAGTTCGGTGCGCTGGCCTCCGACCAGTGCCGCACACAACGCCAGCAGCACACCCAGGCATGCCATGGTGATGCCGAGATATTTGCCCAGGTGCCCGGCGTGCCCGGCATGCTCGATGTGCTCCGCTAATTCGTCAACTTCCCCCATATCACCGTCTTTCTCTTCCACGCCGGGTTGCCCCGGGAATTTTGTCTATCGTTTTTACTATCTCTCAACATATTTGGCGAACATTTTTTCGGGGTCGATGGCGATAAAGGTTCCGCGGCTGCGGGCCAGGACTTCGTTATTTTCATTGCGGATCTCGGCTTCGTTGATGTGCAGGCGGCCTTGTACTTTCACTTCGCGCCCTTCGACGCGCAAGGGCTTCTGCAGCGGGACGGGCTTGAGATATTCGACGGTCATTTCCTTGGTCAGGGCAACGACGTGGTGGAGCTTGTTCACTTTTCCCATGGCGTCGTCGAGGATGGTGGCGATGATGCCGCCGTGGCAGTGGCCAGGCGGTCCGGTGTAACGCTTGCTGAGGCGGAATTTGCAGACGAAGGTTTGGCGTTCTTCGTCGAGCGTGAACTTGAGGCGCATGCCGTGAGGATTGTTCATGCCGCAGGCGAAGCAGTAGTTTTTCTGCATTTTGACGTAGCGGGTGTCGTGGCCGTGGGTTTGGGGCTTGCGTGGCATGAGTGATTCTAACCTGTGGCAAGTGCCGGCCCTCACGGTGGCAGGTTGCAAAAGACTTTCAACCGGATAGTTCGCGAAGAAAATCCGCGAAGGACGCAGAGACTAGCGACCTTGTCCGGAAGGGCGAAGTCAGGATGGCCCTTTTATTGGACCTTCCGTTTGCTGTATACATATCGGTTTTGTGAATCTTCTGATTCGGAGCCTTCCCGTGAAATCTCGTTTCTCCATTATGGTCGCTGCCGGTCTGCGCGGGCTGCCTGTCGCGGTCTCGCTCGTGATCTTCTTCGCAGCATTCCTCGCGTTCTTCAACCCACGTGCAATCGCTCAGGACAAGGATGCCGACAAGCCCCAGGGCGGTCCCGCTGCTCCGCAGGACCGAAAAGCGAAGAGCAAGAAGGACGACAAAAACGCGGAGAAGAAGGACGAGAAGAAAGAGGAACCGAAGGAGGAGAAGAAAGGCGGGATGACCGCTGACACTTTCTCTGGACTGAAGTTTCGGCTGATTGGGCCGGCGGTGGCTTCCGGGCGGGTGATGTCGATTGCCGTGAATCCGAAGGACAAGTTTGAGTATTACGTGGGCGTGGCGTCGGGCGGAGTGTGGAAAACGGTGAACGACGGGACGACGTGGACTCCGGTGTTCGACGGCGAAGGTTCCTATTCCATCGGGTGGGTTGCGCTCGATCCGAACGATTCTTCTGTGGTGTGGGTGGGCTCGGGCGAAAGTAACAGCCAGCGCAGCGTCGGATACGGTGACGGCATTTACCGCTCGGTCGATGGCGGCAAAAGCTGGGAAAATCTTGGGCTGAAAAAATCTGAGCATATTGGGCGGGTGGTGATCGATCCGCGGGATTCGAAGGTCGTTTATGTAGCAGCGGAAGGGCCGCTGTGGAGTGCGGGCGGCGATCGCGGACTTTACAAGTCGGTGGACGGGGGCAAGAACTGGAAGGCCGTGCTCACGATCAGCGAGAACACGGGTGTGGTGGACGTGCAGTTGGACCCGTCGAATCCCGACATTGTTTATGCCGCGGCGTATCAGCGGCGGCGGCATGTGTTCACGCTGATCGATGGTGGCCCGGAGAGCGCGATCTATAAGTCGACCGACGCGGGCGCGACCTGGAACAAACTGAAATCGGGGCTTCCGGCGGTGGATTTGGGGCGCATCGGGTTGGCGGTTTCGCCGGCCGATCCGAATGTGGTGTATGCCACGGTGGAGGCGGCCGACGGTAAAGGCGGCATTTTTCGCTCGAACGATAAGGGAGCGACCTGGGAACGGCGGAACGAGTTTGATCAGGGAGCCATGTATTACGCGCGCGTGGTGACCGATCCAAAGAATGCGGATCGCATTTTCGTGATGAGCGTGCAGTTGCGCGAATCGCTCGACGGCGGCAAGACGCTGGAGAAGGTGGAGGAGAAAAATCATCACGGTGATAACCACGCGATCTGGATCGATCAGGACGACACGCGGCATTGGCTGCTGGGTTCGGACGGAGGAATGTACGAGACTTACGACAACGCGAAGAGCTGGCAGTTCAAGGCCAATCTGCCGACGGTGCAGTTCTACGACGTGGCGGTGGACAACGCGCTCCCCTTCTACAACGTGTGCGGCGGCACGCAGGATAATTTTTCGTGGTGTGGGCCTTCGCGCACGCGGGCGATGAACGGCATTGTGAATTCGGACTGGAGGGTGACGACCGGCGGCGACGGGTTCCACTCGCAAGTGGATCCGGTGGATGCGAACACGATTTATTCGGAGTCGCAATACGGCGTGCTGGTGCGTTACGACAAGCCTACCGGGCAGGAAATTGTGCTGCAGCCGCTGGAGGGAAAAGGCGAGCCGCCGTTGCGCTGGAACTGGGATTCGCCGGTAATTATCAGTCCGCACTCGCATACGCGGCTGTATTTTGCGGCGAATAGATTGTTCCGCAGTGACGATCGCGGCGACACGTGGAAGGCCATCAGCGGCGATCTGACGCGACAATTGGATCGCAACAAGCTGCCGGTGATGGGCAAAGTGTGGGGACCAGATGCCGTGGCGAAGAATCAGTCGACTTCTTTCTACGGAAACATTGTGGCGCTGTCCGAATCGCCGAAAAAGGAAGGGTTGATCTACGTTGGAACCGACGATGGATTGATTCAAGTCACGAGCGATGGTGGGCAGAACTGGACGAGGTACGAGAAGTTTGCTGGCGTTCCGGAGATGACTTACGTGAGCCGGTTGGCGGCTTCGCAGCATGACGCTGGCACAGTGTATGCCGCGTTCGAGAATCATAAGAACGGAGACTTCAAACCTTACCTGCTCAAGTCGACGGACGCAGGCAAGACCTGGAGTTCGATTGCCGGCGATCTCCCGGAGAACGGTCCAGTGCTGGCGTTTGCGGAAGATCCGGTGAATGCGAACTTGCTTTTTGCCGGGACTGAGTTCGGTGCGTTCTTCACCATCGACGGCGGGCACCATTGGGTGCGACTGAAGGGCGGTCTGCCGACGATTGCGGTGCGCGATATCGTGATTCAGGCGCGGGAAAGCGATCTGGTGATTGCCACATTCGGGCGTGGGTTTTATGTGCTCGACAACATTGGGCCGCTGCGGGAGATCAAGCCCGAGTCTGCGGAACATTTCTTCGAACAACCGGCGACAACTTTTCCGGTGAAGGATGCCCTGCTCTACATCGAGAGTCATCCGCTGGGCGGCCCCAAGAAAGGTTTTCAGGGCGATGCATTCTTCACAGCGGCGAACCCGTCTTACGGCGCGGTGTTCACGGCATTCCTCAAGGACAAAGTGAGAACCAAGAAAGAGAAGCGCGAGGAAGCTGAGAAAGACGCGGCCAAGAAGAATCAGACGCTTCCCTATCCCAGCAACGACGAGCTGCGCGCAGAAGCGGAAGAAGCGAAACCCGAGCTTTACTTCCTGGTGTACGACGAGAGTGGGGCACCGATTCGACGCGTGGACGGCGCAACCGAACAGGGGTTCCAGCGCACGGCGTGGGATTTGCGGTATCCCGCGCCTGCGCTGCGCGAGCATAGCGGGGAGGGTGACGACGATTTTACTCCGGCTACCGCGCAGGGACCACTGGTGCTGCCTGGTGCTTATTCAGTGCGCATGTTCCAGCGGGTGAATGGCGCGGTAACGGAGTTGGCAGGGCCGCAAGCTTTCAAAGTGGTGGCGGAGGGAAGCTCATCGTTGTCGGAAGCCGATCGAACTGCGCAGGAGGAATTCCATCGCAAGGTTTCGCGACTGTACCGAGCCGTCTCCGGAGCAACGCACACGGCTGACAATGTGGAGACGCGGCTGAAATCGATTCGCCAGGCGTTGCGGGAAACGCCGGCAGCCGAGAAGCAACTGGAAGCCGCAGCCGACGCCATCGAGCAGCGCAATCGTGAGATTCAGCGCGCACTAAGCGGCGACAAAGAATCGGCGAAACGGAACGAGCCGATATCGTCCTCGATCGACGATCGCGTGGAAGGCATTATGGAAGGAGAACGGTTTGCCCTGGCCAAGCCCACGCAGTCGCACGTGAGCGACTACAACATCGCGGCGGCAGAGTTTGCGGAGCAGTTGGGGAAGCTTCGTACGCTGGTCGACGTCGACTTGGCCAAGCTGGAAAAAGACATGGAAGCCGCGGGCGCGCCGTGGACTCCGGGGCGCGTGCCGGAGTGGTCGGAGAAGTGAGTTCTTTGACCATGGCCTTCGAGGATTCCCACGAATAAACAGGATCCTCACCCCGCGGGGCGCTGAGAGCGCAGACGAAGTTGTTTGGTTTGTTTCCTAGATCCGCGTTTTTTGCCGAAGCCCGATGGCTGAGGCCCGAAGCCCGTGGCGTCCCGCCGCATCTGCGTTTGACCCCTGCGGCAGCGTCATATACCTTGGGGGCTGCCGTTTCCCGCTTCGCGTTGCGAAGCGGAAGCGGCACTACTTCCCTCATGGATAAGAAGCGCATCCTGGCCAGCGCGGTGGTGCTCCTCATCCTGGCCGTTCTCTTTTATCTGCAATACCGGCATTGGCAAAGCTTCGATTGGGGCACGTTCTGGAGCCAGATCCATCGGATCAAGAAAGTTCATGTCCTGCATGGGATCGCTCTGGTCTACGTAGCCTATGTATTGCGCGCGTTGCGCTGGAAGATTTTCTTGAAACCCGTTCGTCCCAAGGTGAAGGTCATCGAATTGGTGCCCCCTATGATGATCGGCTTTACGGGGCTGGCGCTGCTGGGGCGGGCAGGCGAGTTTATTCGTCCGTATCTGGTCGCGCGGCGCACGAATCTTCCCTTCTCTTCACAACTGGCCGTGTGGGCGGTGGAGCGAACCTTCGACCTTGGGGCGTTCGCGCTGTTGATCGTGCTGGCGATCTTTCTGCCCAGCGCGCTGCAGTCGATTCCGCATCCCGAGTATTACCAGCAGCTGCGCGATGCGGGTTTCCTGCTGATCGCGGGAGTCGCGGCGGCGGCGGTGGCGGCGGTGCTGATCAGCCGCAGCGGGGACACAATCGCGCTCTGGATTGAGAACCGGTTCTCGCATTTATCTTCCGGCTTCGGACATAAGCTGGCGCAGAAAGTTCGCGACTTCGGCATGGGACTGAATACGATTCACGGGCCCTGGTCCCTGTTGTGGCTGTCGCTGCTTTCTGTGGCTGTTTGGTATGTCACGGCGCTCGCGTATCAGGAAGTCACGCATTCGTATGGAGTGGATGCACTGGAGATTCCGGTCTCGCAGCTGCTGATCCTGATGGGCGCGAGCATGGCGGGGTCGATGCTGCAGCTGCCGGCGGTGGGCGGCGGCTCGCAGATGGCGACGATTGCGACGCTCTCGAGCGTGTTCGATGTGCCGCCGGAACTGGCGGCGAGTTGCGGCATTCTGTTGTGGCTGGTGACATTTGCCGCAGTAGTACCGGTGGGCCTGGTTCTGGCGCATCACGAGCGGTTGTCGCTGCGGAAATTGTCGGAGGAAAGTCACCGGTCGGAGGAAACGCCTGGAACACACTGAGTCAATCTGGGTCTGCGTGACGACCGGAGTTGCGCGCTTTCCTGTGCTAAAATCTGGCGATTCCCTGCAGAGCAGCGTTGTGAGCGCGAGGAGACTGGCCCACGTAAACGTTTACCTTGCGGACTTCGGCACGCTGGCACGCTTGAGTTCTTTTGTGGACAGGTGAAAACGCATGCATCTTGCATCTCTGGTGTTGAGCTCCTCGACGCTGGTTCATCTTTCGCCCGTCGACATTGCCATTGTTGTTTTCTATTTTGCGCTGGTGCTGGCTATCGGGGTGTACCTGAAGGGGCGGGCAAACACCGGCGAAGATTTCTTCATGGCCGGGCGGGAAATGACGGCGTGGGTCGCCGGCCTAAGTTTTCTTTCAGCCAATCTGGGCGCGCTCGAATTAATGGGCTGGGCGGGCTCTGCCTATCAGTACGGCATTCTTGCAACTCATTGGTATTGGATCGGCGCCATTCCAGCGATGCTGTTTCTGGCGCTGGTGATGATGCCGTTTTATTACATCTCCAAGACGCACTCGGTGCCGGGATATTTGAAGCTGCGCTTCGGCGAACCTGCCCGCGCGCTGTCGGCGATTTCCTTCGCCTTCATGACCGTGCTGATGAGCGGTGTCAACATGTTCGCCATGGCCAAGGTCATGCAGATCGTGCTGGGATGGGACATCAATTTCAGCATCTGGGTTTCGTCTCTGACGGTTGCGGTTTACGTGACCCTGGGCGGTTTGCGTTCGGCGATCTTCAACGAAGTGCTGCAGTTCTTTCTCATCTGGGCCGGCGCGCTGCTGATTCCGATCCTAGGGCTTTACGAAGCTGGGGGTTGGGCCCACCTCAAGGTGCTGATTACACAGCGAGCGTCGGAGCAGTATGTCCACATGTGGGCCGGGTTGGGTTCATTCAGCACCAATCCCATGGGCATTCACTGGACCGGCATTGTGTTTGGGCTGGGCGCGGTTATCTCGATGGGCTACTGGACCACGGACTTTCTGGTGGTGCAGCGCATTCTGGCCGCGAAAGACATGCGCAGCGCGGAAATGGCGCCGATCATTGGGGCTGGATTCAAGATGATGGTTCCGATCATTGTCATCCTGCCCGGATTGCTGGGTTTGGGTCTGCTGCCGATGAAGCTGGTTCCGGAATCGGTGGCCACGGTAACTCACGGCTATAGTTATAACGACGTTCTTCCTCTCATGCTGGCGCGCTATTGCGGGCCTGGACTGCTCGGCCTCGGAGTCACCGCGCTGATCGCCGGCTTCATGTCAGGAATGGCGGGGAACGTCAGCGCCTTCACCACCGTCTGGACTTATGACATTTACCGTCCACTGATCAACAGCAAGGGCAGCGACCATCACTACGTGAACATGGGCCGCTGGACCACGATCGTCGGCGTGCTGATCAGCGTGGGCACAGCGTATCTGGTGATGCGGTCGGCCAGCATCATGGATTACGTCCAGGCGTTGTTCAGCTTCTTTATTGCGCCTTTGTTCGGCACGGTCATACTCGGAATGTTGTGGAAGCGGGCGACCGGCGCTGGCGGGTTCTGGGGATTGTTGTGCGGAACGCTTTCTTCGGTCAGCATGTGGGCCTGGGTGCACCACGATCCTTCCGCTCTGCGCTACGTGGCGCTCTCACCGGATGCGAAAGCGCTCGCTCAGGATATGTATCAGGCGCTGTGGTCATTCATCATCTGCGTGGTAGTGACTGTGGTGGTGAGTCTGGCGACCAAACCCTTGCCTGATAGCGCATTGGCTGGGTTGGTGTACGGGCAGACTCAGATTCCGCCGATCGAGAACGTCCCGCTGTACCAGAAGCCTGTTTTCTGGGCGGTTGTGGTGGCAGCGGTGTTTGTGATTCTCAATATTATTTTCTGGTAGGCGACTTTCTATGACAACAGACGCGAAAGCTGCGAGTTCCGTATCGATCTGGTTTTTCATCGGCCTTTCGCTGCTGGTGAACGGACTGCTCATTCTGGGCGCGGGCGTGTACGAAATCGTGCACCCGCCTCCGGTCGACCAGCAAGTAGTGCTCTTTCAATACCATGCAAGCGTGTGGTGGGGAGCGCTGCTGGCACTGCTGGGCGGTTTCTACTGCCTGCATTTCGCCCCGAAGCATGGAAGCGGAGCGGGCATGTAGGAACAGGCACGCGGTCGGATCGAATCGGCCGTGAAAGAACGTTTACAGCCGGAGTGATGGTGGCCCCGGGCAGATTCGAACTGCCGACCTCCGGTTTAGGAAACCGCTGCTCTATCCAGCTGAGCTACGGGGCCAGGTCTGGTAAATATTCTCTTTTCAATACATTACAGTGGTTCGCGCGGGCGCCGTATTACGCCGCAAGAGACGGCTCCCGAACACGAGTTTCGCACATGCTACACGCGCGGGACAAGCCGTACGCGAAGGCAAAATTTCAAGACGCGCGAAGCGAGAGTTGCGCTCGCAGGGATCGGGCGGGCGTGGGGGTCCATCACCACACCGGCGGCCGATCATATTGCATTTTCCCTGTCGGAGCCCTGAAGCCGGATTAATACCCCTTTCCATAGCGGGTGCGGATGTGCATAATGAATCGTTTCAATTGCGGGCTTATTGGCTCTTGCTCGATTCCCGCCTCGCGGGAACGCGCATTGTGCCGAAATGTAAATTTGCCTGGACGGAATCTGCCAAGGAGGGGCCGGCCTCCTCTGTTCATCCGGATTCAAGGGGGAAACGTGACTTTCTCTGCTCAAACCCAGCGGGAAACTTGCCAGCACATCGTACGAACTCTAACCATCGCTATTATCGTCCTGCTTCCGGCGGCACTGTTCTGCCAAGGCTATTTCGGGACAGTGAGCGGCCTACTGACCGATCCGTCGGCGGCCATCATCCAGGGGGCAAGAATCACCCTTCTCGATGAGGAGAAGGGATATCAGTTTACGACCACGTCGGACAGCGATGGACGGTACCGATTCGTTTCGATTCCGCCGGGATTGTACTCCGTGTCAGTGGAGATGCAAGGGTTTGAAAAGACGGTGCGGACTCATATCAGATTGAACGTCAGTGAGAACGCGACTGCGAATCTGACTCTGAAGATTGCCAATGCTGCAGAGAAGATTGAAGTTAAGGCCCAGGGCCAGAGCATCGCCACCGAAGATGCGGTGACCGGCCAGGTCGTCGACCGCAGGTTCATCAATGACCTCCCGCTCATTGACCGCAACGTGATGGACCTGACCTACCTCGCGCCCGGAGTTACTGACGTGGACGACCAGTGCCCCAACTGCGGCGGAACGAATTTTGCGTCCAACGGCAGCCGCGGGGCCAGTGCCGATATATTGTCGGACGGCGCCTCCATCACCAACTTCGAGCCAAACGGCGGCGTCACTCAGGCTGTGTACGTTCCCTCCCCGGAAGCGGTGGAAGAGTTCAAAGTGCAACAGTCGAACTTCAGCGCGGAGTACGGTTTTTCCGGCGCCTCGATCATCAACATGATCACACGCTCGGGCACGAATTCGTTCCATGGAAGCGCCTACGACTTCATACGCAATACGATTACGGACGCGAATAACTGGTTCAACGATCGCTACGACATCCCGATTCCTCCGGTGCACCGGCACGAATTCGGTGGAACCATTGGTGGTCCGATCATCAAGAACAAGACCTTTTTCTTCTTCGACTGGGATGGAACCCTTGCGAGTTCGATGAACACTTACCAGGCAGGCGTGCCCAGCGCGGCCATGCGCACCGGCGATTTTGGTGAGGTCTGCACCTCGCAGGGCGGATCGTTCGTCTCGGGCATGTGTACCGATGGCTCGGGCAACCCGCTGATCGCCGGGCAGCTTTATGATCCCTATTCTGGTGTCTATAACTCCGGCGACGGCGGTCCGGTTCGCAGCACTTTCATCCCCAACAACCGAGTCGATCTTTACAACAGCCCGGGCAGTCCGAATCTGCCCGCGAGCCTTCAGCCGCCCGCCGGGCCAGGCAACCTGATCGATCCTGTGGCTCAGAAGGTGCTGAACCTTTTCCCGCAACCGAACATACCGGGCGGTTCGCTCTACGATAACTGGATTGCCTCGGGAGCCACTCCCAGCAACAACGAGCAGTTCGATGTGAGAATTGATCATCGCTTCAATCAGAAAAACCTGTTGAGCGGCAAGTACTCCCAGGAGTGGAATGACAACACGCCCTTCAACTGCTTCAAGACCTTCATCGATCCTTGCGCCGGCGGAGCGAACCGAGGCACCGCGCACGTGTTCGCGATTAACGATACCCACACCCTTAGCCCCACCTTGCTGCTGACCACCACTTTCGGCATCACGCGTGGCGCCACGCGTATTTACGCCTACAATTCGAGTCTGAATGCCGATCCTCTCGGCACTCTCGGCTTTCCCTCGTACTTAAAGTCGAATGGCTTCAACGGCGTTCCGGCCATGTTCATCAACGATTACTTTGCGGCGGGCTTCCCCAATGCGGGAAACGATCCGTATGGCAATTACAAGCAGGGCCAGACCACCGGTCAGCTGGGTGTGTTTGTCAGTAAGATCCATGGCCCGCATGAACTGAAATTCGGAGTCGAGGGCCGTTTGCACCAGCAGAATTACATTCAGACGAATGCCCCGCTGGGATACTTCCAGTTCAATAATGCGGGCAGCTCGTTGTGTCCCTTTGTGGATGATCTAACGGATTGCGGTGGAGACTCCATGGCCAGCTTTCTCATGGGCCAGATGTCCGGGGGCGGGAGCAGCTACTACGAAATCCAGTTCCAGCCCGCGACCGAAAATTATCAATACGCCACCTTCGCTCAGGACAACTGGAAGGTGACTCCCAAACTCACCTTGAACGTTGGATTGCGTTATGACGTTTCGTTGCCCCGCACCGACCGCTTCAATCACCAGAACTGGTTCAATCCCGATGCGGTAAGCCCGTTGAACGGCGGCTCGATCAGCTATACCGATCCGCTCACCGGCGCCGCCGTGACTCGTCCGCTGCTCGGCGGTGAGGTTTTCGCGAACTCGCATCAGCGCACTACTTATGTGACCGACTGGAGAGACTTCCAGCCGCGCTTCGGCTTCGCCTACCAGTTCGCTCCGAAAATGGTGTTGCGCGGAGGCTACGGCATTTATTACGGCCAGTCACGGTCCGGCGCCAGCGGAGTTGTGCCCTACGGCGGCCAGGGTTTCAACGAATACACCAGCGTGATTTCGACCTACAACAACGATGGCGCCACGCCCTGGCTGCACCTGAACAACCCGTTTCCCAACGGATTAAACCAGCCTGCCGGGAGTTCTCTCGGTTTGTTGAACGATATCGGCTATGGGGCCAATGGTCCGCTCCGCATCCGCGCCGCAAACCTCACCCCCTACGAACAAAGCTGGACCCTTGGGGTCGAGCGCCAGCTGCCCGGAAACATCGTCCTGGATGTCGAATATATCGGAAAAGTAGGAACCCACCTGCCTTTCAGCGGCGCCAACCAGTTGGACATTCTGGGGCCGCAAGTTGAGGGCTACAGCGCGAATCAGATCAACACTCTCAACACCTACGTGACCAATCCTTTCTCCTCGCTGAATGGTGGACCCATCAGCGATCCGAACAGCACCATGTCGAGCGCGCAGGTTCAGGCGGTTCAACTGGAACTTCCCTACCCGCAATTTACGGGAGTTTCCACCGACGTCCAGATGATTGCCAATTCGAGCTACAACGGATTGCAGATCAGCGCGAACAAGCGCTTCAGTAAGGGCCTGGAGTTCGTCGTCAACTACACCTGGTCGAAGTCGATCGACGACGCTTCGGTGGGCGACGACAACGTGACCTGGCTGGGGGCCTTCACCAGCCTCCAGGATCCCAACAAGCCGTGGCTGGAGCGGAGCCTGTCGACCTTCGACATACCCTCCGTGCTGAAATTCAGCTACAGCTATGATCTGCCGTTCGGACGCGGGAGGGCCTTTCTCGGCAACATGCCGCGAGCGATTGACGCTGTCATCGGCGGTTGGAGGACCAACGGTATTTGGCAGGTCACCGACGGACGGCCGCTGCCCATCACCGTTTCCAATGGTGGTACGCCGCTGCCCACCTATGGCAGCCAGCGACCGAACATCGTCGGAACACCGAGACGAAACTATGGCGCCGATTGGCAAGACAATTTTTTCACTAATCCCCAGGTCTTCCAACTTCCGGCCCCGTTCACTCTCGGCAATGCACCGCGGACCATTGCAGACGTCCGCTCACCGCTCATATTTACCAGCGACTTGTCGATCATCAAGGAGTTCCTGCTGTCCAATGTGCATGAAGGCATAAGGATGGAGTTGCGCCTTGAGGCCCAGAACGCGCTGAATCATCCGCTCTTCAGCATGGGCTCGCCTGGCCCCTACGGCAGCAGCACTCTGAATGTTGGCGATCCCAGCTTCGGGGTGCTCAGCAGCATGGCTCCAATCGGGCCGCGGCAGGTTCAATTGGCCCTGAAGGTCAGCTTTTAATGACTACACTCGCATGAACACCTGCCCAGCCAGCGAGACCGCGTGATCCGGATTCTCCCCGGACCTCGGCGCCCCGCACGCGTGGGAGTGGACTCGCTCGTCTATTCCCGATCAAACACAAGCACGCTCTTGGGCCTGTTTTGACCCGCCCGGCGCACGGTCATCGTCAAGGTCTTGAGATCTGTAGAAAGCTCGAGCTGGCGGGTGGCCATGATTTTGCCTCTGAATTTGTCGGCGATTTCCAGACTGCGCTCGTTCACGCGGCGGCCCGAAGATGCCCCGCTCGCTTCCCCACGCTGATCGGGGTTCGGATAATCGTTCCCATCGAACTTCATCTTCTTATTGCTCATTTCTGCATCTCGAGCGTTAAATGACAGACCGTCACCTTCGTAGGGATCGATCTGGAGCTCGATCCCAGCCTTCACTTTCTCGCTATCGCTGTCCCATGTGCCCACGAAACCTGAACTCCCCGCCGTCCGCTCGTACACATAGGGCAAGAACAGCGATATCGAACCGTCGAGCTTGTATTCCGTGTAGGCGTCGTTGAGCGTTTTGCCGTCTTCGGAAAGCGTCCAATACCCCGTAAGCAGCGTGCGGCCCTCCTGCTTGCGAATGACCACCCAGCTGTTCGGTCCCTTCACCGCGATGGACAAAGTGGTTCCGCCCAGGGCTGGCTGGTCACTCCCATCGGCTACGATTGTGTCGACTGCGCCGGGGGCAAAGGTGATGGCGTATCGGTTTGCGCCCGCAATCTCAACTTGCATTTCGTCGTTGAGTTTGCTCTTGGACGGGTTCACCTTCCATTTGCCCACGAAGGGATCGTTCGCCGCCCATGCCGAGCTTGTGAGCAGACCAGCAACCAGCAGCAACCGAAAAGTACGACTTAACATTTGGTCCTCCCTGTCGAATCCCTCTTCCTGAACGACTTCAGTTTACAATGGCCGGGTTCGACGCGGCCCACAGGCCAATCGGACTTTCTTCCCCAGCGGAACCGGTCGGAGTTTTCGAAATGGTCACACCCACGCCGATTGATCGCGACAGCGACCTCGGGTTCGCCGAGAGGGCGGCTGGACCTTGCGTGTTTGTGTTGTTTGGTGCGGCTGGCGATTTGACCAAGCGCAAGCTGATGCCTGCGCTGTTCAACCTGGGCAAAGCCAAGCTGCTGCCCGAAAACTTTGCGGTAATGGGGGTCTCGGTCGACGACTTGAGTGTGGAGGATTTTCGCAACCAGGTGACGAGCTTTCTGCCGACCGGACCTGAATCAGCGGATGCCCTGGAATGGTTCCGGAAGCGCCTCTTCTACGAGCGCGGCGACTTCGCCGATGCGAATACATTCGCGAAGCTTCAGCAGCGGCTGGCCGCGCTCGACACGGAGCAGCATACCGAAGGCAACTATCTTTTCTATCTGGCGACCGCGCCGAAATTCTTCGCGCAAATTGTGCAGCAGCTGGGAACTTCTGGATTGTCACGGCAGGAGAATGGGCATTGGCGCCGCGTGGTAATCGAAAAACCCTTCGGACACGATCTGGATTCGGCGCAGGCGTTGAACCGCGACATCAAGAAGGTGTTGCAGGAAAACCAGATCTTCCGCATCGATCACTACCTCGGCAAAGAAACGGTGCAGAATATCATGGTCTTCCGTTTCGACAACGCCATTTTCGAACCCATCTGGAACCGGCGCTACATCGACCATGTGCAAATCACAAACGCTGAGACTGTAGGTGTAGAGCTGCGTGGCGGCTATTTCGACACCGCGGGAACTTTGCGCGACATGGTCCCGAACCATGTGATGCAGTTGCTCAGCCTGACCGCCATGGAGTCTCCCGTATCGTTTCAGGCGGACGCGGTGCGCAACGAGCAGGCCAAAGTTTTGCATTCGATTCAGCATCTGGGTTCGGACGACGTTTTGCAGCGCACCGTGCGCGGCCAGTATGGGGAAGGCACGATTGCAGGAGAAAAAGTACCCGGCTATCGTAAAGAACCGGGAGTGGCGGCGGAATCGCGCACCGAAACGTTCGCGTCGTTGAAGCTCAACATCGACAACTGGCGCTGGGCGGGAGTGCCTTTCTACTTGCGGACAGGCAAACGACTGGCGCAGCGCCACACCGAAATCGCGATCCAGTTCAAGCGCATGCCGTTTGAATTATTTCGCAACGCTCCGTTCCACAAGCTGCACACCAACACGCTGGTCATCCAGATTCAGCCCGTGGAAGGAATCTCGCTGAGTTTCGGCGCCAAGATTCCTGGTCCGCTGCTGCGGGTGGGGTCGGTGGACATGAGCTTTGAATACTCCAAGTATTTCGGGGCAGACGCCTACACCGGCTACGAAGTTCTGTTGTATGACTGCATGATCGGGGATGCCACGTTATTCCAGCGCGCCGATATGGTCGAAGCGGGATGGAGAGTCGTGGATCCGGTGCTGGACGTGTGGCGAGCACTGCCCCCGCGCAAGTTCCCGAATTACGCGTCGGGCAGTTGGGGGCCGGCGGAGGCTGATCAGTTGCTCGAACTCGATGGCCGCCAGTGGAGGAGAATTGAACCATGATTCTTATTGAACAATGATTCTCGCAGGGGAGATCGGCGCAACACGCACGCGGCTGGCTGCTTTCGAAACCGAAGGCAATCGTCTGCAAAGTGTGGTGGAGAAAAACTACCCAAGCCAGCAGCACGACGGGTTATCCGGCATTCTTGCTGATTTTATCAAGACTGAAGGCATTCCCGTTCACGGCGCGTGCCTGGGCGTTGCCGGGCCGGTGCGCGCGGGACGAAGCAAAATTTCCAACCTGCCCTGGGTCATCGATGCGCGAGAAGTTGCCAAACAACTCCGGCTGAATTCGGTTGGATTGCTCAACGACCTCGAAGCTTTCGCCTATGGAATCGATGGCCTCGAGTCGAAAGACTTCATCACGCTGAGCGAGGGCTCGGAGGATGCCGAGGGCAACCGGGCCGTCATCTCAGCCAAAACCGGGCTGGGGATGGCGGGACTTTACTGGGATGGTTTCCGGCATCATCCTTTCGCCTGCGAAGGCGGGCACGCCGATTTCGCGCCCCGCAACGATCTGCAAATGGAATTGCTGGCTTACCTGCAGAAGAAATACGGCCGCATCAGTTGTGAGCGAATTCTCTCCGGGCCGGGAATCAAGAATATTTACGACTTCCTGCGCGATGCGCACAAAGCCGAAGAGCCGGATTGGCTGCGGGAGCAGATGAGTACCGCGCCTGATCCTCCGGCGCTGATTTCCCAGACCGCTTTGGCTGGCAAGGCCGCGATCTGCGATCAGGCTCTGTCGATTTTCGTCAGCGTGTTTGGCGCGGAGACCGGCAACTGCGCTTTGAATTTTATGTCGACGGGAGGAATTTTCATCGGTGGTAGCATCGCGGCGAAGATCGTGCCCAAGATGAAAGATCCCGTGTTCATGGAATCTTTCCTGGACAAGGGCCGGATGGAGACGATCCTAAAAGATATGCCTGTTAAGATCGTGGGCAATGATGATTCCGGTTTGATCGGGGCGGCGCGTTACACGCTGGTGCAGAAGGCGTTCCGAACCGCGAGCTGAGGGCTGTGGGATAACAAAAGCACTGCGCGGCTTATGTTGAAGCGTGGGCGCTCGCTCCCTCGAAGTGCGCCTCGATTTCTTCCAGCGTCTTCCCTTTCGTCTCGGGCAAAAACACCACGGCTGTGATGAAGTAAATCACAGTACAAGCGGCGAAGCCGAAGAACATCACGGCGTAGCCATGCTTTCCAACGGTTGGCAGAAAGATCGCGGCAATGGTTGTTGAGACAGCCTGATTCAACAACAGAGCGATGCTCATCCCATTCGATCGAATGCGGGTAGGCATTAACTCCGAGAGCGCCAGCCACACGCATACGCCCGGTCCGATCGCGTAAAACGCCATGAATATGTAGAGCGTGATGGCGACCAGCCAGCCATTGTGAGAACTCGGCACCGGAGTGATCAGGGCATTGTCGATTCGGAGCGGAGCCTGCCGAGACGCGTCGAGATTGCTGAACGGATTGGAGAAGAACGCCACCACTTTATTGGCGGGCAGGCAGCTGTCGCGGGTGATATCGATAGGCTTGGCGGCTATGTCGTCGGAACGCACGGCTGTGGTTGCGGCTCGGAAGTCTCCGCAGGAATAGATGAGGATGAGTGAAGTAGGACGGGTGCTGATCGCTCGGCCGGCATCACCGCTCGCCGCGAGCAGAGTAATTGCGGTTTGCTGGTTATAAAGCAGCGAAAGTTTTCCATCCGCCGTAACCATGGGTTGAACGGAGGAGCCCGAATCCACTCGCAGGTTTTCGGTCTGGCGGAACAGGAAGCCGGTGCAGATCAGTGACGCGATAATTCCCGCGGTGCCGACCGACAACAGAAATTTTCGCCCCTTGCGATCCACCAGCATGACGCCGCCGATGGTCATGACGAAGTTCACGAGCGTGAAGAGAACATAGCCCCAATGAGCTTGCAAATCAGAAAGCCCACTCTGCAAGAGAATGTTGGTATTGAATCCGATGATGGAGTTGATGCCGGTGGCCTGGTTGCAAGCCAGAATCACGCAGGCCAGCACGAAGGGAATCACATATTTGCGGCGGAGAAGCGATTCTTTAGTGCGGTTTCTGCTGGCCGACTGGGCCGTCTCAGCCGCGGCCGTCTGCTCCATCTCCTGAAGCTCCAGGTCCGCCTGCTCCGTGGTGCGAGAGCGAAGAAGGGCGGCGCGGGCCGCATCGGGCTTACCATGGCGATACAGCCAGCGCGGAGATTCCGCAACCATGAAACTGCCAATCACGAACAAAATGCCGGGAGGCAGCGACACCCAGAAAATGCTTCGCCAGGCTGTGTTCTTGAAGGCGAAGAGTCTTGCGGGATCGCCGAGTTTTGCCACTTCATCGACTCGATAACTGAAATAGATGCCCACCAAGGCAGCGGCGAAAATGCCCAGCGTGAGCAGCCACTGAAAAATGCCGGTGCCTTTTCCGCGGCTGGACGCCGATAGACACTCGGCCAGATACAGTGGGACGACAACTCCGATCAACCCGGCGCTGATACCCTGCAGCACTCGACCTAGAACCAACGGTTCGTAGCCGTGCGCGAGCGCGATCATTGGAATGCTGGCGACGAACAGCAGACCGCTGAATGCCATCAGAAGGCGGCGGCCCATCCAGTCGGCCAGAATGCCGGCGAATAGGGTGGAGATCACGCTGCCGAGAAGTACGGCTGCGACCACGTTCGAAAGTTGGCCCGCACTGAACCTGGAAGTGGCCTCCAGGTACGGATAGGCGCCGGCGATGATGCCGACGTCGACCCCGTAGAGCAAGCCTCCCAGTCCCGCTACCAGCAGGAGAAAGCGGTTGTAACCAGCCTTTTCGTCGGTCGCCAAATGAGCAGTCCTTTCGCGGATTGCAGAACGCGAAGATTTAATCCTCACGAGGATACATTACAAACTACGCAACGCCGAATGTTTACTGCGCCGGTTTGATCGGGGCGGGCTAAATGATTTACTCTCAGCCGCGATGACTAGAACTCCAAAAAACAGTCGAGACAAAGCCGCAGCCTCTTCATCTTCCCGTTCATTTTCCCACGCCATGCGGCGGGAAATTTACGAGCAGCCGCAGGCCATCGCAAAAACGGTCGCAAAACATCTGAAGAACGACATTATTTTCCCGGGTGAGTTGCAGCCGATTGAAAGCGCGCTGCTGACGTTCGAAAAGCTGATCATTGCGGCCAGCGGATCGAGCCGTCATGCGGGGCTCGCGGGCGAAATCATGATCGAGGATCTTTCAGGCGTTGCCGTAGATGTGGAATACGCCAGCGAGTATTGCTACCGTTCGACGCATGCGGCCGTGGATCCGATCGTGATGGTGATCACGCAGTCGGGCGAAACCGCGGACACGATTGCCGCGCAGCGCGAGGCGCTGACCCGCGGCGTGAAGACCATCGCGATTTCGAACGTGGATAAGACCACTATCGTTCGCGAGGCGGGGGCGGCGCTGATCACCGGAGCCGGTCCCGAGCTGGCGATTCCAGCCACGAAGAGCTTCACCACGCAACTAACCATCCTGTATCTGATGGCGCTCTTCCTGGCACGCAAGCGGGGACGGATGACCTCGGAAGTGACGCGATCTTACCTGCAGCGGCTGCAGCGGCTTCCCGAAGCGATTGAGGCGAACCTGGCCACATGGGATGATCTCGCGGAAGACTTCGCGGGCAAACATTTTCACGCGGAAAAATTCCTCTACCTCGGCCGGGGAGTGCACTATGCGATCGCGCGCGAGGGCGCGCTCAAGCTGAAAGAAATTTCCTACGCGCACGCCGAGGGATACCCCGCGGGCGAACTGAAGCACGGTCCCAACGCGCTGGTCGACGAGAATCTGCCGGTGGTGGTGCTGGCCACCTGCGATCATCGCGATCCGGATTCGCTGTTACGTTACCGGCGAACCCTCGATGTAATGAAGGAAGTGAAATCGCGGCGCGGGCCGCTGGTGACGGTGGCGACCGAAGGCGACGAGGAAGTGAAAACGATCGCCGACTCCGTGTTCTACGTTCCGGCCGCGCCAGAACTACTGCTGCCGATCGTGGAAGTGATTCCGCTGCAGCTTTTCGCGTATCACGTAGCCGTGGGCAAGGGGTACGACGTGGATCATCCGCGCAATCTGGTAAAAGCGGTGGTTACCGAGTAGCGCTCGCAGCCCGGCTCAGGCGCGGGCAAAGTCGATGAAGCCATGCTGCACGTCGGTGCGGATGAGCTTGGCGCGCAGCTTATCGCCGACATCCAGACCCTGCGGTCCCTGCGCCAGCAGCCCTTCCACGTGAGGCTTCTGCACGAGGATGAAGGTTCCCTTTGGCGTGACCCCGGTGACGATGGCGTCAAAGATTTCCCCGATTCGGTGCTGCATCGCGATGGCGGCCAGCCGCTTGCCCATTTCCCGTTCGACTTTCTTGGCAGCATTTTCTTTCAGCGTGCAGTTGGCCGCGATCGTGGTGAGTGCGTCGTCCGTATAAGGATTTTTCTGTCCGGCCAGCATTGCCTTGATCAGCCGCTGCGTAACCAGGTCGGGAAATCGGCGGTTGGGAGCGGTGGAGTGGGTGTAGTCCTGCACGGCCAGCCCGAAATGTCCGGGGGCGGTGTCCCCCGCGCGTTCCAGAACGTACTCGCCGCGGCCGATCAGCTTGATTACCGCTAAAGACAGATCGCCAAAATGCGCGGGGTCGGCGGTTTTTTGCTGGATCAGAAATTCGTTCAACGCCCTCGAATCCGGGTCTCCCGGAAGCTTGGTGCCCTTGGCAGCGGCCAGTTGTACGATGCGGTCCCAGCGTTCCGGTGTCCTCACGATGCGGCGCAGAGAAGAAACTTTCTCCAGCATCCGGGCGGCGACGCCGTTAGCCGCGATCATAAAATCTTCGATCAGCTCGGTGGCGTGGTTTTGTTCTTGATTGACCACGTCGACCACCTGGTCATTTATGATGAGCGGATGCAGTTCGTCAGTCTGCAGGGTGAGGGCGCCGTGCTCGACACGCAGCTTTTTCAATTCCTGCGCAACTTCATCCTGAAGTTTAAGTTGCGCCTGCAAATCGCTTGAAGCAGATACTTTCGCCGGAGCAGTGGCCTTCCCTTCCAGCCACGCCCCCAGCGAGTTGTACTGTAGTTGCGCCTTGTTGCGCACGAGCGCGCGGTAGAGCTGGCCGCCGCTCACTCCGCCCGCAGCGGCCACAACAAACTCGCAGACGACGGCGAGGCGATCCTGATTTTCCAGCAAAGAAGTCAGCCCGGTGGACAATTCCTCGGGAAGCATTGGGAAGTTGCGCACGCCGGCGTAGACGGTTGTGGTTTCTCGCGTCGCGTGCTGATCGATCGGAGTTTGTTTGGGGGCGAAGGCATCCACGTCGGCGATCCCGACCATCACCTTCACGTCGCCATTGGGCAGGCGTTCGACGACTTCAATCTGATCAAGATCACGCGAAGTATCGTTGTCGATGGAAGACCACAGGAGCTGGCGAAGGTCGCGCACGCCTCCGGCGGCAGTGAGCTGCGGCGGGTGCGCCCGCAGCTGGGCCAGTTGCGCCGGTACTTCGGGAGGAAAATCCGGCTCGAAGCCGTGCTCGATCATGATTTCTTTCGCGGTGGCTTGCAGGTCAATATGAGAAGAGCTGGAGGCGTTCATGAACTCCCCGGGAAAGCGTACAGCGTATGAAGTCCACCTAGGCTAACACGGGGAGTGGCGGCATAGATTACAACTCAAACAAAGCGGTGACCCGCGATTCCGGCGAGCGGATCTCGTTAGCTGGCCGCGTGCAGCCGTTTGACATCTTCATTCGTGAAGCTGCGCCGCGCTGTCAGCTTGTGCGTCTTCCAATAAGCCGCCGCCTCTGCGACCGTAACCCCGTGGCCGCGCACGCGCAAAGCCTGGGCATCGACCAGCTCTGTGACCCCGCTCTCGACGATGCTGGACGGAAGCTCTGCGGACAACTCCGTCGCTCCCTCAGCAAAACTGATCTCGACGACACTGGGAGCCGAGGCGGCGTAGTAATTAGGGACTCCGTAATAGATAGGGATGAGATCAGCCTGGTGCTCGAGCAGGGGATTCGTGGTAAACGGAACTCCGGCCGTGGCTTCGGACGCGCCTTCGGCCGTCGCTCCGGTCGCGCCTTCGGGATTATTGAAGCTGGCGGATTCCACCGGCGGCAACGGCGCGTCGAGAGACAGTGTGGGCGTGGCGATGGAGCGAGCCAGAAGCGGCGACCCGGTGAGTAAATACTGCGGCCCGGCGGAGAAGCTGGTGTCCTGGGCAACAGCGGAGCCAATCAGAAACAGCAGAAAGCAAGGGAGCGCGAGGATGCGCATGGGACCTCCGTGGGCCGCTGAGGCAATTATGGCCCAATCGCGTTGGAATTTCCAGCAGCAATCACGCCGATTCCGGCTCCAGTCGCGGGTTTCAGGGCAGGCTTTAGCCGAAAGGAGGCGCCGCCGCCGCTTTCTGGCGCTCGCGGTGGTTGTAGCGAAGAAGAAAATACATGTAGGTCACGACCGCGATATTGCCCAGGAAAAGCACGACACGAAGCACGGTGATGCCGCGGGAAAGCTCGCGGATTTCGAGTGGGAGAAACACTGTTCCGGAAACAAAGGCGATCCACTCCGCCCAGGCACGCTGCCGCCACAGGCCATAGGCCTCGATCAAACGCAAGCCGCCGTAGGTGAAGGCAACGCTGGCGGCAGTCCACAGGCGCTTGTCGGTGGCGCTATCGGCGAAATCCAGAAAAAGCAGAGCGTAGCGGCGGTCGGGATTGATGTGAAACTTAGCCAGCAGACTCTCCGCAATCAGCCATGCGTCCTTGTGAACCAGCAGCAGGGCGCACAGGCCCATTGCCATGACGAAAACGCCCTTGCCGAACTCGAACAACGCAACAAAGCGCAGTAGTGGTTTCTGTGCCCGGATCGGAAGACGCGGCACCCCGGTTAGCGGCTTACCTCCGGGCGGACGCAGGTTGGCTGGGGAATTCGTCAAGGCAGAGTGTCACCTGGATCAAGTCGACGAAGATCAAACCGGCGAAGACCAAGTCGGCGAGTCGAGCTGTGAGCTGAGAACGCGACCATTTCACTTTCTTTTCTGTCGGACCGCCGAGCGCAATTCTTCCACAATCTCGTGCGACGCCCGGATCGCAGCCGCGTGCTGGTTCACATTAAAGGAAATAGCACCTACGCGGGCATGCCCGCCGCCCCCATAGCGCTCACAGATCCGAGCCAGGTTCACTTCCGGCGGTTGCGGCGCCCAGGGATTCGATCCAACAGAAACCTTCACCCGGAAACTGCTTTTGCTCAGCCCCACGCTGTAAATGGATTCGGGGTGAAGATAATAGGGAACGAATTTATTGTAGCCTTCGAGATCGTGATCGGTGATGTCGAAGAATATAGTGCCATCTTTACATTCCGTGCGCTGCTTCAGAATTCCGATAGAAATCTCGTGGCGCCGGAGCAGCGGCGGCAGCAGCGGCGCAACGAAAGGTTCTTCGAGAATTTCGGCGAGCGGCTTCACAGCGAGCAGCGGAATCAGGTTCGGAACAAAGCCGTGGTCGGGCGCGGACTCGATGACCATGGTCAACTTCATGGCGGGCGCTTCCATTTCGACCGCCGTTTTTGCGTCCGGATAGAGCGCCCCGTCGATGATGTCGGTCCAGTGAACCAGATCGGCAACCGGAGCAGGATCGAATCCGAAACGCTGCTGCGCGATCATGGCGATAAAGCTGGTGCAGGACTTGAAATCAGGATCGTAAAACTTGCGATTGCTTTGATCCTGCTCGAAGTGCGCGGCGTCGGCCGGGGACAAAAACGCGCTCTCATGATGATCGAACCACCACGTGATCTTAGGCGAGCTGGAATACTTGAAATCGACAATCGCGTTCTCGTCGCCATCGAAATGGGATTCGTCAAACAATGCTCCCGCGCGATGAACGAGACCGGAGAAGGTAAACTCGGCGTCTTCGCGGATGCGTTCGCGGTAGAAGCGCGAGAACAGCGCGGCGGAGGAAGCTCCGTCGAAACATTTGTCGTGATAGAAAACCCGAACTCGCAATCAATGCCTCTCACTCAAGATTCCCGCCAGAAAAGCCGCTCCCCGGCGTTTACCTCGCTTGGGGTAAAAGCTAATAGGAATGACAGCTTGGAAGGAGAAAGTCAAGGGCGCGCGGCGCGATCCTTTGCCCGCCCGCCCAATTCAGGAAGTCACTGCTCCAGCCCCCAGCCAGAGAATACAACATGGCGGGGCCGCAAAACGAACCGCACCTACATCGCGTTGGCCTGCTTCTCGGCGAGGTCGCCGATCACCGGCAGCTTGTACATCACGCCCTGGTTCGCCTTCATCAGGAGGATGATCCACACAATGAGGAAGCCCACGCAGAGGCCGGCCCAAAGGAGAAACGAGATCAGGTGCCCCAAGATCGGGATGAACGCCAAGACGATGGACACAATAAACAGGCCGATCCAAAGCACGACCGCTGCCAGATGCAAAAATAGGTTCTGCCACGAATGGAAGCGGACAAACCGGTTCTTGTTGTAAGGCTCCGTCACGAGGAAAATGATCGCTGGGATGATCGTGATGTAGGCCAGCATTCCGGCCACATTGTCAGCCATTCCCGAACCGCTGGCCGCCGGCGCTGCCGGGGCGCGGCTGCTGCAAGCCGCGCACGTGGTGGTGCCATCGGCGATCTGAGCGCCGCATAAATTGCAAAACGCCATACCGGGTCTCCTTCAACGCTGAGTCGAAAACCACATTCTCAATTGCTTCGCTGGTGCGCCGCCCCAAAGAACGTGGCGGCAAAATAGCAGAAAGCCGCCTGCGAAGCAATCCACAAATTTCTTGTGATCGGAACCGGTTTTCTACGGGTGTCGTCCCGGTATCAAATTGGCCTGCCGTTCCGCCAGTTCGCCGAGCACGGGAAGCTTGAATACTTCGCCCTGGAAAGCCTTGACCACCAGCACCACCCAGACCACGAATGCGGCCAGGCCACCGACGATCGAGACCAGCGAGACGAAAAGCGGGCCAACCAGCGGGACCAGAAAAAGAATGGGGCTGGCCAGCTTAAGCGCGACGCCCAGCAGCAGGCAGATCAATGTAAGGAAAAGACACTGCAGGCACTGGAAGCGCACGAAGCGGTTCTTGCCGTAAGGCTCGAGAAGAAGAAACACAGTTGCAGGAATGAAAGTGAAATACGCCAGCGCACCGGCCAGATTCTCGGTAAGAATGCCGACCTTCGACTGCGCAGGCTCCGTAGTTTGCATGGGGCGTCCGCAGCCCGGGCAGAACACGGCGGAGTCGGGCATTTGCGCCGAGCAGTGTGGGCAGGAAATCGGCATGGAGTTCACTCCATCCATTGTCGCGCACCTTGGCAAAACACGCTGACCTTCAAACCGGACGTGGAGTTTGGCTCTTTTTCCGGCAGGCCTCGCAAATTCCATAGATCTGAAATGTATGGCGGGTCGCCAGGTAGTGATACTTCTGCCCGATTTCCTGCTCCAGCCGGTCGACCTCCTGAGAAAAGAATTCGACGCTGCTGCCGCACTCCGTGCAGACCATGTGGTGATGGCTGCGCCGGTTGTACTGGTGCTCGTAGCGCGCAATGCCGTCGTGGAAGGCGACTTCACTCGCCAGTCCACACTCGGCTAACAGTTTCAGCGTACGGTAGACGGTGGTGTAGCCAATGCGGAGGTCTTGTTTCTGCACCAGGCGATGCAGTTCGTCGATGGAGAGGTGGTCGCGAGTTTCAAGAAACGTTCGGAGGATGGTATCGCGTTGCGCCGTCTGTTTCAGACCGACGCGCTTCAGATGCCGGTGGAGGATGTCCTGCGCTTCGCGGACCATCTCACGCGAGAGGCTGGGCTGGTCATCGATGCGTTTTTGCAGCATGGGGTCGGCGCAACGGGGCAAATGAAAAACTGGGCGCCGCCGAAGGAAAACAGCCTCATCCGCGGCCTGGTCAGAATATCACCGGATATCTTGAAAATGAAATTCGTTAGAATGAACTTCGTTCTTGACCAGCGAAGGCGCGACACGTCCGGCCTGGACTAGAATCCTCGGATGTTATTGTTCTTATACAAATCTGATACGCGCACACTTCCTTGATGAGCACAGTCGCCACCGTCGCCCCTGCAACTCGCCGCTCGCCCGCTTTCCGGATTCTTTTCTGGCTGGTATGCCTCATCGTCGCGATTCTTCTAGGTGTCGCGGCTTATGCGTATCTGGTAGTACGCTCTGCCCTGCCCCAACTCGATGGTCGCCTGCAGGTCAACGGTCTCTCCGCCCCAGTCACCGTGACGCGCGACACCCACGGCGTTCCCACCATCGAGGCCAAGTCGCTGGAAGACTTGTTCTTCGCCCAAGGCTACGTCACGGCGCAGGATCGCCTCTGGCAAATGGACGTGATGCGGCGCTTCGGAGCCGGGGAACTCTCCGAGATTCTGGGAGAGAGCACGCTGCAGCTCGACCGTGAACAGCGCATACTCGGCTTGCGCGCAGCGGCGAGAAAATCCCTCGCGACCACGAACCTGCGTGATCGCGGTTACTTCGAAGCCTACGCACGCGGAGTGAACGCCTACATCGTCACGCACGGCGACCGCTTGCCCATCGAATTCCGGATTCTGAGATATTCCCCAAAGCCGTGGCAGCCGGAAGACTCCGTGGTCATCGCCAACGGCATGGTGAAAGACCTGAACTACCACTACTTTTACGACGCGCTCGACCGCGAGAAAATTCTGGCTAAGCTCGGCCCCGAGCTAACCGCAGATCTCTATGTGAATCGCTCGTGGCATGACCGTCCGCCAACCGTGATGCGCGACGACCTCAACGACCCGCACACCAGTAACGACTCGGACGACGATGACGATGACAGCGATGACGACGGCCCCGATAACTCGGTCACGCAGCAGAGAACATCTGTGCAGGAAGTGAAAGCACAGGAAGAAGCCTTACCCGTTAACGGATCGAACGACTGGGTAGTTTCCGGCGCGCACACCACCACCGGAAAGCCGCTGCTCTCAAACGATATGCATCTCGGCCATCAGATGCCCAACCTCTGGTATGAGGCGCATCTGCAATCCGGAACTTTCAACGTTGCCGGCGTAACCCTTCCGGGAATGCCTTACGTGATCGTGGGCCACAATCAGCGCATCGCCTGGGGATTTACCAACGTCGGCCCGACTGTGACCGACGTCTACATTGAAAACTTCAACGCACAAGGTGCCTATCAAACTCCGCAGGGTTGGATGCAGCCGGAACATCGCACCGAGATCATTCACATCAAGGGCAAGCCCGACGTCACCATCGACGTAAAAATCACGCGCCACGGGCCCATCGTCACCGAACTGGTTCCCGGCGAGACGCGCCCCTTGGCGCTGCGCTGGACACTCTACGACGGCCTCCGGATGCCATTCTTCGACGTGAACTCCGCGCAGAACTGGGACGATTTCCAGCATGCATTCTCGCAACTCGATGCGCCCGGACAAAACGTGGTGTACGCCGACGTGGATGGAAACATCGGCTATCACGCCACGGGCAAGGTCCCGATCCGCGCGGCCGGAGACGGCAGCCTGCCGGAGAACGGCGCCGACAACGCCCACGAGTGGACCAGCTTCATTCCGTTCGAGAAGCTGCCAAACGTCTACAACCCCACCTCCGGAATCATCGCCACAGCCAACGGAAGAATTACGCCTGACGATTATCCCCACTCAATCAGCATGGAGTGGGAAGCTCCCTGGCGACAGGCGCGCATTTACCACGTGCTCGAATCGGGGCGACAATTTTCCGCAGCCGACATGCTGGCTCTGCAGACGGATGTTCACTCGGAAGCCGACCTGTTCGCAGCCGAACGTTTCGTCTATTCCGTGGACCACGCGGCAAAGCCCTCCGCGCGCGCCAAGCAGGCAGCCGACTTAATGAGAAATTGGGATGGGCGCATGCTGGCTTCGTCAGCAGCGCCAACGCTTGCGGTGGTCGCGGCACGAGATTTGCGGCGACTGCTGCTTGAGCCAAAGCTGGCGCCCGCGGCCCAAGATTCGAACAATCAAGACTCAAAGAAACCGAACCCGACGTCGCAGGATCCCAGGAAAAACGAAGGAACCCTAAGCTGGCAAACCTACTCCTGGGAGCAGCGCTCCGTCTGGCTGGAAAATATTCTGATCCATCACCCCAAACGCTGGCTGCCCGAGAAGTATCCGAATTACGAGGAACTACTGACCGCCGCGGTAGAGGCTGCGGTCAGCGACGCAGAGGCCCCAAAAGACCTGGCGACATGGCATTGGGGAGGTTTCAACGCGGTCGAGATTCAGCATCCGGTGCTCGGGAAAAATTCCACTCATCCAGCGCTGGACCGGGCCCGGCGTGCAGGAACAATCGGGCAGCGGTTACACGGTAAAAGCCGTCACCCGGCACCACGGGCCGTCGGAGCGGTTCACCGCGAATCTCGCCGACCTCGACCAGTCCACCCTGAACATCGTCACCGGCCAAGCCGGAAACTTCCTCAGCCCCTACTACATGGACCAGTGGAAAGCGTGGTACGAGGGAACCACGTTCACACTGCCCTTCAGTCCCGGAGCGGTGCAGTCCGCCAAAGCCCACAGCTTGCTCCTGGAGCCGGGGAAATAGGGCTTCGGGCTTCGGCTTTCGGGCTTCGGCGAATCTTTGACGGCGACGGCACGCCCGTCGGCGGTTGTGAGATGTTTCGAGAACACTGCAGATGACGACAGAGGGAGTGCGGAAGATTCAATTGGTCTGGCTTGCAGTTGCTGGGCTGGGTCTCTTTGCCGGGTTGTGCACGATTTTTGTTCTGGTCGTGACTGTAGCGGAGGGCTGGCGGGAGCGCGCCCAGGCGCAATGGCCGGGGGCGACGGCGCACGTGCAGAGTTGCGGGCTGGATATCTACACGCACAAGCCAGAAGCCTACTGGATCAACTGCCGCATCAGCTATCAGGTTGGCGGCGAGGAGGTCGTGGCCAAGGTTCACTCGCGCAGCACTCCCGCTCCACAGAGAGTTATCTGGCAATACCCCGCCAATCAGATTGGGCTCATGCAAGAGTGGGTGGATGAGCATCCCCCGCGGACCCCGATCGCGGTGCACTACGATCCCGCGAACCACAACAAGGCAGTATTGATAGCAACCGATATGCCGCTCGCCGGCCCGTCGACGCCGGACAACTTGAAGTTGCTGAAAGTCACGGCCGGCATTTGTGCGTTACTGCTCGCAATCGCCGGAATCACGAGATCATCCTACGGCGTGGTCCCCACACGAGCGCCATAGCGCTCATTTAACCCCGGGACGGCCAATTCCCGATGCCCTCTACCGCCTGCTGACAATTGTCACTGATAGCAACAGTTTCTTCTTCAAGGGACAACTGGCATAACAAGGCTTAGGGCTTGGCCTCCTCCAGTAGCACAACATCGGAATCGGTATGCCCGCGCACCATCCCCAGTTTGCTGCCGTCAAAAGACCAGTGAAAATCCGCGATTTGCTCCGCTTTAAAGTTCGTGATTTGCTTTCCCGGCGAACCGTCGAGCGGCTGCAGCCACAGGTTTTCGGCCTCCTGGTCATGGAAGTTATAGACCACAGCCTTGCCATCGTGAGCGAAGCGGACCGAGCCATTGGTCGGGACTGGGCGTTGCAGCTCCAGAATTTTCGTGTTCTGCGGAGAATCAACCGGGACTAATGCCAGCTGTTTCCTGGCGATACTGGCAGACGCAAAAGTGTCAAAAGCGGCCAGCTTGCCGTCTGGAGAGATATCAAATTGATAGGCGGGAAGCTCGCTGAGTCTTTCCGTCTTACCCCCTTCCAAAGGTACTCTGGTTAACTTTGCGCCGTTGAATTGATCGGAGTAATAAACCCACTTCCCATCGGGCGAACATATCGGATACCAATCGCGTTTGCCGTCACTCAGCTGCTTCAGGTTTCCCCCGCCCGCATCCATGCGCCACACTGGCTCCGTTCTCGCGCCACTATGGTCCATAAGTGTGAACACAACATAACGGCCATTCGCGCAGGAGGAAGGCCAGAACACCACACCATCCTGTTTTGGCGACGTGAGCGGCGTCTTGCTTCCAGTGCCCGGGTTGAACAGGTTCAAGGCATCCTCATCAAGGATCATCTGTCCGTCGGGCGTCCAGGCGAAGCTTCTCAGGCGAGCCCCGGTCGTGATCTGCTGAACATGGCCGCTGCTCAGGTCCGACAAGGGGGCCACGAACAAGTCGAGGTGACTTTGGCCCAGAACCGTTGCCAACATGTGCCCATCGCCAGAAAGGCTCAAGCCGGAGTAATCGTTAACGTCGCGGGTCACCGCGCGAGACGTATGGTCTCGATAGGAAATTTCCACAATCTCGTGCCGGCTGAAACTGGTCTCCAGGCCCAGATATAGCGCCAGCAAACCGCTGCCATCGGGCAGCCACACCGGGCTGAATAAGGGCCCGTCTTTGGATTCGAAGATCAGGTCTTGTTTACCCGTGACCGCGTCCACGGCCATCAATCCACTGATCGCATCCCTGATTGTATAAACCACACAGACGATGCTCTTGCCGTCGGGCGACCATGCGGGCGCGTATAACGCTTGATTCATGCTGCCCGTGACCAGCGTTTTTGCCTTCCGCGGTTTCCAGCGAATAAATCACCAGCCGGAACTTGCCGAGTTCAGGATTGTTCATCACGGTGTAGGCAAGATTGTGCCCGTCAGGAGAGAACGTGATGTTCGTGTCGATGTCTGTGACCAGCTTCTGCGGAGTGCCGCCGAGCACCGGCGCCCGGTAAAGATTCTTCAGAGCTTGTCCCGGCTCGCCGCGCACAAAATAGAGATAATTTCCGTCGGGAGAGAAGCGCACGCCCAGGTACTGCACCGCCTCTGGAGGCATCACTTGTGTGTTGCTGTTGGTTGGAACATTGCGCAGCCACAAGCTCTGCTGCCCTTTGTCCGCGACCACGTTCAAAATGTATTTGCCATCGGGAGAGATGGCGACCAGCTTGGCCTTGCCAGTCTCGGTAACTTTGTCGACCGAGAAGTTTTGGAAAGCAACCGGCCGGGCGTGGAAAAACAAAGCGTACACACCATATCCCGCAGCCGCCAGCAGCAAAATACCGATGATGCTCGTAATGCCAACGCCCAATTTATTCTGCCTCGCCGCTGCCACCACGGCAGAACTGCTCGTCATATGCGCGGGCTGGTGAGCAGGCTGAGTCACAACCGCCGAGCTTCCCGACTCCATGCTCACCGTCGGCACCTGGCGGCTGGAATCCGTATCCCGCTTCAGCCGTTGCAGCTCCGCGCGCATCTCCGAGGCATGCTGATACCGCAGATCGCGATCCTTCTCCAGCGCCCGGTTGATAATGCGTTCCAGTTCCGGCGGCACGTCGGGGTTCAGCCGCGCCGCCGATGCCGGCGCGCGATTCAGCACCGCGTCAAAAATAATCCCCGAAGTATCTCCCCGGAACGGCAACACTCCCGTCACCATCTCATAGAGCACCGCGCCAAACGAGAACAGATCGGTCCGCGCATCCAGATCCTTCCCTCGCACTTGCTCCGGCGACATATAAGCCACCGTCCCCAGCGCCGTTCCTGGGCTGGTCAAATGCGGTTCGTCGGCCGTGCCCGTCATCGTGTTGGCCGCAGCAATCTGGCTCGATGAACCGGCCGGAGCCGTCACCTTGGCCAGCCCAAAGTCCAGTACCTTGGCGTGCCCGCGCTTGGTAACAAAAATATTCGCCGGCTTGATGTCGCGATGGATAATGCCTTCCGCGTGTGCGGCATCGAGCGCGTCCGCAATCTCAATCGCCAGGCCCAGCACAACTTCCGTCTCCACGGGCTTTCCCGCAATCCGGTGCTTCAGCGTCACTCCATCCAGAAACTCCATGGCAATGAAGGTTTGCCCGTGCTGGTCATCGATCTCATGGATGGTGCAGATATTTGGATGGTTTAGCGCCGACGCCGCCTGTGCCTCACGCTGGAAGCGGGCCAGCGCCTGCGCATCTTTGGAAATTTCGTCCGGCAGGAATTTCAACGCCACAAAACGATGCAGCTTCACATCCTCGGCCTTATAGACGACACCCATGCCGCCTCCGCCGAGCTTGTCGACGATCCGGTAGTGCGAGATAGTTTGGCCGATCATGGTTTAGCCGATCACTGGCGTGCAATCTTACGGGGGTGAAATAGGCAAGTCAACGAAAGCTGGGTAGTTAGCGGCGGTTCACGGGAGTGGTTGGCACAGTATCGCTATATCCGCATTGACCACATCCTCAGCACGAAACCTGATTACATCACCGCGCTGGATCGCTAGCGGAAAATCCTCTGGGTCCAGAGCTGTTGGAAGAACCCGTCTAGAAGAAGTCGATCTCTTTCAGGTCGATCACGACGCCTACAACCGGGATGGTTCCGGTAGGAATGAAGTCTTCGTTCTCGAGCAGTATGTCTAAGTCCGTATCATAGACGCGGAGATTCCCGCCTTGCGCCACATACTCCACTTGGCGATTGGTCAAGCCCGCCAGGCCGGTGACGTCTCCGTTGTCGGGAGGGATTACCACGTTGCCCTCGCCGGTGTTGTAGATCGCCAGGCAGCCGCGCACTTCCCCCACTGGATTGTTAACGTCGCCAATCGTCGTGCAGGTGTGCGACCCGATGAAAAGCTGGCCATTGGCGCTTAGGTCCATGCGGTCGTGGTAACCATCGGGGATGTAAAGCTCCTGGGCGTTCACCACGGTCAGGGAAGTCAGATCCACGATGTTGAGACGTCCGCAAGTAGTTGCGGCGGTTGTGGGCCCGCCTGCGCAAGTGTTCGCTCCGGGAGTGGCCGGAGGCGGCGTCCCAGCCACATACATCGTTGTACCGTTGAGGAGTGCCCAGGTAGCGCCCTCGACCGGGATGGTATTGGTTATGGTGAACGATGCCGTATTCACCACCGCCACGCTGGCCGGCTGCGTGCCGCCGCACTGCAATCCACAATTCAGGACGTAGGCCGTTGAGCCGTCGCTCGAATAAATGGCATAGACGGGGCGGCTAAATCCCGTGACCAGGAAGCAGGCCGTACTCAAGGACCCGCTGTCGCAGCCCTGGTCCACGGGGCTCACGGCGGCCGCGGGAGAAAGCACGGCCATGGTGTCGCTATCATCACTGAAGGCCAACAATTGCGTGCCCCCGGCGTTGGAGACAACCGTCTGCGCGCCCGGAACGCCGATCGTGGAAATGGCCGAAGTCGAAGCCAGATTCATCTCGACCACAGCGCCGGCCGGGGTGAGGATTCCACTCACCGAGGCCGTCGGAACCGCGGTAAACCCAAGCGAGGCGCTCTGCGTGGGAATCACCATGCTGGTGGTTGGGCCCGGCAGCGTGATCGACCCGCTGATGGCCTCCGTGTACGTATTGACGACGTCGACGTTGTTATTGCCCGCGTCGAAAACAATCACGGTCGCCCGGTTCGCGGACATGGCCATGAGCCCAGGCGCGTTTAAGGTACCGGCGCCAATCCCCGCGACCCGGGGAAGCGTGTCGTTATAGGCGTTAACGATCGTCAGGCTGCCAAAGGTCGACCCCGCAGTTACGCTCTGGGAAGCCAGAACGCGACTGTCCAGACCGCTCGGCGGGTCTTTCGGCTTGGCTGCCGAGCTGCAGGAAATAAGACAGATGCTGGCGACAAAGACGAAAAGGACACCGGGAACAAGTACGGATTTCTTCAAACGCGAAGCTCCTAACGACATGAAAAGTGGAGATTTAAATGCGAAATAGCGGATTATAGCAGACCCTTAGCCAAGGCTCTCCGGCACATAACAACGAGTCCCGCTGATGGTGCCATTCAGCCCTAACTTGCTCAGTCCAATCTTCTTAGCCGGGCCTTTCCAGACCCCGGATGCACAAACCAGCGATCATCCTGTATTCTCAAGACTATAGCTGTTATTTTCACTCATCACACTATGCCAGCTGACTTTCTTTCGCGAATCAAGCAAGCGCCGGTGCTCTGCGATGGAGCTATGGGGACGCTGCTCTACGCTAAAGGCATTTTTATCAACCGTTCCTACGACGAATTGAACATTTCGCAGCCCGACTTGATCCGTGGAGTCCACCACGAATATCTGCAGGCAGGCGCGGAGATCATTGAAACCAATACCTTTGGAGCCAATTCGTTTCGTCTGGCGCGGCACAGCTTAGCCGACAAAGTGCGTGACATAAACCTTGCTGGAGTGCACCTGGCTCGCGAGGCCGCCAAAAGCTTCGATGTGTGGGTCGCGGGTTCGGTTGGCCCGCTGGGAACCAGAATCGAACCCCTGGGCAAAACCTCATTCGAGGAGGCCCGGGAGTCGTTTCGGAAGCAGATTGAGGCGCTGGCGGAAGGCGGCGTTGATCTGCTGATCCTCGAGACGTTCGGCTATCTTGAAGAGCTGCATCAGGTTATGCTCGCGGCGGGCGATGTGAACGCCAGGCTGCCGATTGTGGCGCAGGTCACCATCGACGAAGACGGCAATTGCCTGGACGGATCGGATCCGGAGACGTTCGTTCCCAAACTCGAGGAGTGGGGAGCCGACGTCATCGGCTGTAACTGCAGCGTGGGACCGGTGGCCATGCTGGATGCTATTGAGCGAGTGCGGGCGCTGACTTCCCGGCCCCTGGCTGCGCAACCGAACGCCGGCATTCCGCGCTCGGTTGAGGGCCGAAACATCTATCTGTGTTCCCCCGAATACATGGCGAGCTATGCGCGGAAGTTTGTTGCCGCCGGAGTCAAGGTGGTCGGCGGATGCTGCGGCACCACGCCGGAGCACATTCGGGTGATGAAATCAGCATTGCGCGTCGGCGAAGCGCGGGCTAAGGTAGCTCCGCAAGTGGCGGGCGGGCACGCCGCAACCGCGTCGACACCTGCCGTTCCTCTGGAGAAGAGATCGGCCCTGGGCGCGAAGCTGGCCCGCGGTGAGTTCGTCACCATGGTCGAGATCGTGCCTCCCAAGGGCATCGACATTCGCAAGGAAGTCGATGGAGCGAAGTTTGTGAAGTCGGTGGGCGTGGACGCGGTGAATATTCCCGACAGCCCCCGTGCGTCGGCGCGCATGAGCAACCAGGCGCTGTCGCTGCTGATTCAGCAGGAAGTGGGTATTGACGCGGTTCTGCATTACACCTGCCGCGACCGCAACGTGTTGGGCATCCAGAGCGACCTGCTGGGCGCGGCGGCGGTGGGAATCAAGAACCTGATCTGCATCACCGGCGATCCGCCGAAGATGGGGAATTATCCCGATGCGACGGCCGTGTTTGATGTGGACGCGATCGGTCTGGTCAACATCGTGCACAATTTGAACCGCGGGCTGGACCTGGGTGGCAATCCGATTGGGACTGGAACGGGATTTGTGATTGGCGTGGGCGCGAACCCCGGGCTTACCGATCTCGGACGAAGAGGTTCGCCGCTTTGAATACAAAGTGGAAGCCGGAGCCGAATACGCCGTGACCCAGCCGGTATTCGACTTGCGATTGCTGGAGAATTTCGTGCGCCGCATCGAGCATTGCCGGATTCCCGTAGTCGCGGGAATCTGGCCTCTGGTCAGCGTGCGCAATGCCGAGTTCATGAAGAACGAATTGCGGGTCAGCGTGCCTGACGCGGTGCTGGAACGCATGGCGCGCGCGCAGACGCCTGAAGCGGCGCGCGCGGAGGGCGTCGCCCTGGCCCGAGAGATGCTGCTCGCAGTGCGGCAGACCGTGCAGGGCGCACAGGTCAGCGCGCCACAGGGACGCTATAGTTCGGCAGTGGATGTGTTGGAAGCGTTAGGCACGAACGGCGCGAAGTAGAGCCGTCCCAGTGGCGTAGTTCCCCTCAATAGGCTTGTCATCCTGAGCAAAGCGAAGGACCTGTGCAATTTGCCGGCAGCGCCTCGAAGGCAGCAAGTTGCATAGGTCCTTCGGCCCGCAAACAGCGCGAGCCTCAGGATGACAAGCCGTATTTAGAGGAGTTGCACTACTTCCAAACTTTCGCTTTTCGACGACACAACCGCGCGGGGTCAAGAGGTATCCTAGGTGTGTTCAGTCCGGAAGACCCCATTCCATGCGAGCCGCTGCTTTTCTTCTTTTCGGTGGCCTCTTCTCAGTCTCCGGATGGGGACAAGCTGCCCCGCCCGCCACATCTTCGTCAGTACGGCCGCATCCACTGCGCAGAAACTTACTGTTACGGTGACCGACGAAAATGCCGTGCCGGTCGCGTCCGCGCATGTCCTGCTGCAGGCGCCGCCGCCAGCTCAGCCGCTGCGCTGCCTGAGCGATTTCGCAGGCCGCTGCGAGTTCCTCGATTTGCCGCATGGAACTTATGAAGTTCGCGTGGAAAAGATCGGCTATTACGCGATAGCGCAATCCAATGTGCAGGTGGGAGTCGCTGCCAACCTCGACGTAACGCTTACTCATCAGCAAGAGGCGCGGGAAGTGGTGAACGTGGTGGAAACCGTGCCGGCCATCGACTCTGCGCAAATCTCTTCCAAAGAGGAACTCAGCGCCGCTGAGCTTATTGACGTCCCCTACCCCGGACCGCACGATTACCGCAACGCTCTAACCTTCATCCCCGGAGTTACGCCCGATGCCTTTGGGCAGCCGCATGTGGCGGGCGCCGAGACCTACCAGACTCTCTTACTGCTGGACGGTTTCAACGTGACTCAGCCGACCAACGGAGCGCTTGTGGTGCGGACCAGCGTCGATTCATTCCGCTCGATTGCAGTGACCCCGAGCCGCGAGCCGGCCGAGTTCGGCAAAGGTTCCGGCGGGGTGCTCGGCTTGAACACGCGCATGGGCAACGACCACTTCCGGTTCAACGCGACGGATTTCATTCCTGCGCCGCAGGACATCAAAGGGGTGGTCTCTCTGGCAAGTTGGACGCCCATTTATACGATGTCAGGGCCGATTCGCAAGGGGAAGATGTGGTTTATCGACACGCTCGACGGCGAGTTCGACAACTACGTCACGAAACTCTCATCCGGTACCGAAAGCGACCACGTCTGGCGCATGGATAACCTGGTCAAGTTGCAATCGAACCTCACGAACCGCAACATCGTGACCGCGAGCTTCCTCTCAGATTACCTTCACGACGAACATGCCGGAGAATGGGCTCTGATGCCACCGGAGACGACTCCGACCGAGGTGGAAACCGCCTACATTGGCTCGCTCAAAGACCTCTACTATTTTCGCGGCGGGGCGCTGCTGGAAAGCGGATTCGGAGTCGACCAGTACAGCCTGACCCTCACACCGCAAGGCGATGCCGGCTACATTCAGACGATACTGGCGGCCGGAGGAAACTACTACCTGCACGAGAACACTCTGGCGCGACAGAGTGCAGGGTCTGGCGAATCTTTACCTGCCGCCGCATCAGTGGCACGGACGCCACGACATCAAAGCCGGCGCAGATGTGGATCGATTGAACTACGACGCGCAGTTCCTGCGGCAGCCGATTTCGTTTGTGCAGACGGGCCCGCCGGTGCCCTGTCCTACCGATGCGAATGGACTTCCGATCGTGCCGGAGCCAACTTGCGCGCGCTATTCGGTGTTTTCGGGGGGTAATTACTCGACGCTCTACAATGCTGAGGCCAGCGCTTATGCCGAGGATCGATGGCTGGTTACGAATCGTCTGCTCATTGAGCCGGGCTTGCGCCTCGATTGGGATGAGATCATCCGGACGCCGTTGTTCTCGCCACGCCTGGCGGGGACTTACATTTTCGACAACGAAAGCAATACCAAGCTGTCGGCGGGAATTGGGATTACCTACGATGCAACCAGCCTGGGGTTGATCCATCAAGCTCTCGAAGGGCAGAGAGTTGATTACTTTTTCGATACGAATGGGTGCCCGCAGGAAGCAAACGGCGCCACTGTTCCCTGCACTGCGACGTCTCCGCCGCCGGAGCCCGCGCCTGTACCATTGCCGACCACGTTCGTTGTGAACCGGAACACGCTCGCCGCACCTCGATACTTGAACTGGAGCATTAGCCTGGAGAAAAAACTGCCGGCTGCCATTTTCCTGAAACTGGAGTTCATCGAGAAGCGCGGCGTGCATGGCTTCGCCTACAACACGCTGAATGGCGCGGTCGACGGAAACTTCTTGCTCGGGAACGGCCGTGACGACCGTTACGACGCCTTCACGGTGAGTTTGCGGCACCGCTTCAGCCAGCATTATGAGATCTTCGGCGCCTACACTCGCTCCCGCGCGTACACGAATCAGGTGTTCGATTTCAGTTTGGATCTTCCGGTGCTGAGCCAGCAGTTGCGCGGCCCGTATCCCTGGGACACGCCCAACCGTTTCGTGGGCTACGGGGTGTTGCCGTTCTTCAAGCTGCCCATCATTCACAAGTTCGACCTGGTCTACTCCGCCGAGGCGCGCACTGGGCTGCCCGTCAACGCGACCTCGGAACAGGGAACAATTTATGCGGCCGTTCCTCCGGGAACTTTTCGGCTTCCCACTTACTACACTGTGAACCTGGAGTTCGAGAAGCGCGTACATCTGTTTGGGCGCTTTTGGGCCGTGCGCGTGGGGTTCGACAACATCACCAACCACGGGAACGCGATGCTTTCCAACGGCATTATTAATCCGCCGACCCAGCCAACTCCAACTTTCGTCGACGGCAACGGGCGGGCCCTCGACGGCCGCATTCGATACCTGGGAAAAAACTGAAGTGATGTTGTCAGCAGGTCTCAAACCCTGAGCTCAGTTCCAGATCGCCGAGCGGGTTCCAGATTGAAAAGGCATTTCGCTCCTTTCGGCCGCGTTTACAAAAATTCACTGGACAGCGAGAACGAAAAGTGGGATTACAATACGTACAGGAGCAAAACCCGTTGCCCAAGTTTGAAGAGTGCCTCCAGCGACTGGAGAAAATAGTTCAGGAACTGGAAAAGGGAGAGGTTCCCCTGGAGAAATCTTTGACCCTCTTCGAAGAAGGCATGCAGCTTTCTTCCGCCTGCCGCAAAGAGCTGGAACAGGCGGAAGGTAAAGTAGAGATTCTGCTGAAGAAAAACGGGAAGCTTCAGGCCGAGCCGTTCGAGCCTGAGACGGAAAGAGCGCAGGCCAGGCGCTAACGCTGCCTGGCGCGGAAATTCGTCTTGTGGTCAGCAATACCCACGTCTGTGGAGTTGGATTTTCCCCCGCCCCGCAGCCTTAGTTTGCCGTCGCGTTCGCTCTCGACGGCGGTTGATCGGGGGATATATGGGTTTGAGTGTCGTTGTTCTGCAGAAGGATCCTGCGATAGCCCAATCCTTGGCCAGTGGGTTGCGTTCTCTGTTTCATTCTGTTGATGTGGCGGGCTCCGAGCGCGAGCTGCGCGATCAGGTTACGCAAAGCGTCCCAGAAGTGGTGGTTCTCGATGTCGAGGCCTTGCGGTTTGCCGATGTCGAGAGGTTGCACCAGGATTTTCCCTCGCTGTTGATCGTCTGCACCCATCGCATTCCCGACGAAGAAATGTGGATGGCGGCGCTCGAAGCTGGTGCTGTGGACGTGTGCCCGTCTTATGATGTGGAGGCCATTCTGGCCTCGATCTTGAGGAGCGTGGCTTTGGCCCAGGGCACGGCGGCGTAGTTCGATTTTGTTCGGAGCGTAGCGCTATCGTCCGAACTCGGGATTTCCTCCGCACCCACCCTTGCTATACTCACTGCTTCATGCTCAAGGAAACTCTTGAACAAGGCAGAACAGCGGTGGACGCCGCGCTGGACCGGCTCATCCCGCTAGAGACGCAGCATCCCGTCTCCATTCACAAAGCCATGCGCCACAGCGTGTTTGCCGGGGGCAAGCGCCTGCGGCCGGTGCTCTGCATGGAGGCTGGGCGCATGGTAGCGGGATCGTTGCCCTCTGGGATCGAGGAACTGGGCGCGGCGCTCGAGATGCTGCACACCTACTCGCTGATTCACGACGATCTGCCCGCTCTCGACAACGACGACCTGCGACGGGGGCGGCCTACTTGCCACAAAGTGTTCGGTGAGGCGATCGCGATCCTCGCCGGGGACGCGCTGCAGACGCAGGCCTATGAAGTGATGGCCCGGCTGAAGTGTCCGGCTGAGGCACGCGTGCGTATTGTCGAGGAAGTCGCGCGGGGCACGGGAACCGTCGACGGCATGATCGGCGGGCAGGTCGTGGACCTGGAAGCCGAACATACCAAGCCCGACGCAGCCATGCTGGAATATATTCACGGCGCCAAGACGGCGGCATTGATCACGGCGAGCCTGGTGAGCGGGGGGCTTTATGCCGGAGCCGACAATCGCGCGGTCGCGCACCTGCGCGCGTTCGGAAGGTCGATCGGCCTGGCGTTTCAGATTGTCGACGATATCCTCGACGTGACCCAGACCAGCGAGCAACTGGGAAAGACAGCTGGAAAAGATACGGCGGCCGAGAAGGCAACCTATCCTTCGCTGTTTGGAGTGGAGCGGTCGGAGCGCAAGGCGGATGAACTGGTGAGCAAGGCTTTTGCGGAATTGGACAGCTTCGGCGAACGCGCGGAGACTCTGCAAGAATTCGCGCGGTTCCTGGTGGAACGGAAGAAGTGAAGCAAAGGGCAAATCAGACAAAGTCGAAACAGGTAAGAGATGACCGTCGTTTATCCGTTATTCGTACTTCTTGACGATGGGACGATGATGACGAAAAAAACCCTGCTCGTATCCTCTCTTATCTGTAGGCTATTCTGTAGGCTATCGACATCGAAGACAATGAGTACCGTTTTTGGGATTCGACCGAGAAGGCAGTACGCATCACGGTTGAGTTGACCAACGCGTATTATCTGATCTCCCACTGGAAGGTGGTAGACGTTTTCTACTGCGAGTCGACCATGACTCTGCGCGATGCGTTCCTCACGGATGTGGACAGAGTCAACCTGCCCCGCACTCTGGTGCAGGGGAAACCGGCCGAGATCATGGAACGCATCGAAGAAGATCGGCCGAAAAAGAAAAACTGGCTCACCCGACTATTCTCATCATGACCGACACGGCACTCGACATCTTGGCAATCGCGGCCCACCGCGACGACGTGGAACAGACTTGCGGCGGCACTCTGCTGAAAGCCGCGCAGCGTGGCCAGCGCACCGGCATCCTTGACCTGACGCAAGGCGAGATGGGCACCCGCGGTACAGCGGAAGACCGAGCACGCGAGGCCGACGACGCCGCCAGGATTCTCGGCGCGGGCTGGCGCCGGGCGCTCGACATTCCCGACGGGCGCGTCGAAAACACATGGGAGAACCGGCTAAAGGTCGCGAGCGTGATTCGGGAGACGCAGCCGCGCGTGGTTATTTTGCCCTATTGGAAAGGACGGCATCCCGACCATTACACGGCCTCGGTGCTGGGATATGAGGCTTGCTTCCTGGCGGGGCTGGCGAAATTAGCTCTCGGCTCTCAGCCATCAGCGGTCGGTACTCAGACCTCGGACCTCCGCCCTCATCGCCCCTTCAAGATCATTTACGCGACGCTTTACTACGATGTACGGCCAACGTTTGTGGTCGACATCAGCGCGCAGTTTGCGGGAAAGTTTGCGTCCATCATGGCTTACAAGTCGCAGTTCAGCGATCAGCAAGCCGGCAAGGATCTGTTCCCTGCTCACGACGAGATTCACGCCCGCGTGGAAGCCATGGCTCGGCATTACGGCATGCTGGGCGGCGTCACCTACGCGGAACCATTTCTGCAAAAGGAAGTGGGGTTGGTAGAAGATTTGCTGGCGGTCCCGGTGAAATCGATCTGATTGGTCGAGAGAAACCGGGAGTCATGCTCCTGCCTATTTTTTCAATGCCACCGCCACCCCGTCGCGGATCGGCAAAATCGTGGTTATGAATTCCGGCGAGGCGCCGAGTTGCTGGTTGAATTCAAGAATCGCTTTGGTCTCTGCACTTTTGGGATTCTTCTCGGCGACCCGGCCGCTCCACAACACGTTATCAGTAATGAAAAGGCCGCCTTTGCGCAGGCGTGGCGACACCAGCCGGAGTACGCGCGGATAATCTGTCTTGTCTACGTCGTTGAAGATGATGTCGTATTCCTGTTTCTGCTCCGAGAGGTATTCCAGCGCGTCGCCGGTGTGAACCGTGATACGGCCAGCCACGCCCGCTCGATTGAAATAGCCGCGAGCACGCTCGGCGTTCTTGGGATCGCCGTCCGTGTAAGTGACGCGTCCTTTTTCGCCAACGGCCTGAGCCCACCATATCGTCGAATAGCCAATGGCCGATCCCAGCTCAAAAACAGTCCTTGCGCTGATCATCAGCGCAAGCTGCTGCAGTATGCGACCAACCGCAGGGCCGACGATTGGGACGTTGTGAGCGGCAGCGTAGTCTTCCATCTCAACCAGCACCGCATCGCGCTTCGGGAGCATGGAGTATAGATAGTCGTCGACTGGCGCGGCGGTGAAGCCGTTGTAGTGCCGCCAGCTCGGCTTGGTCGATTTTTTTGGCATTTGGACCTCGACTCTATGAAATCGTCACTACGAAATCGTGACCCCGGGCTTCATCTCCAACACTTCAACGCCGGGAACCAGCTTCTGCAGCGCTGCCGGAGTTCCCGTGAGCACTGGAAAAGTTGCGAAGTGCATGGGAATTACTGTCTTAGCTTTAAGCAAATTGCAGGCGTAGGCAGCCTCGCGCGGCCCCATGGTGAAATGGTCGCCAATCGGCAGCATAGCAATATCGGGGGCATACAGTTCCCGAATGATCGCCATATCGCCGAACACATTGGTATCTCCAGCGTGGTAAATCTTAATGCCGTTGGAAAACTCCACGACATAGCCGCAGGCTTCGCCGCCGTAAACCATCTCGTCGCCGTCCTGAATGCCGCAGGAGTGGTCGGCATGAACCATGGTGACCTTGATGTCACCAACCGTCTGCGTGCCGCCCTTGTTCATCATCGCCGTCTGCTTCACGCCTTTCTTCTCCAGCCAGCCGACCAACTCAGGGATGCCGACGACTTTGGGCACATGCTTCGTCGCGATCTCCACCGCGTCGCCAATGTGATCGCCGTGGCCATGCGTGACCAGCATGACGTCAACTTTCTTGACGTTTTTCTCCGACGCCGGACACGCGGGATTGCCCATGATCCAGGGATCAATAATCACCGTCTTGCCGGCGGGAGTCTCGATTCGAAAAGTGGCGTGGCCCAGCCACGTCAGTTTGAGGCCTTTGAGGTTCATGAATGCAGCTCCTAGCTTTTAGCTTCTAGCTCCTAGCTAAGCAAATCAGACGACACGATTCGGGCAGTCCTCGGAGAGCACAAAAAAGTCTCAAATGCCCCGCGAGACTTGCCCACCTAGTTTAATATGAAACGCCATGGCTGACCTCAAGGTGCTAATCACGCGGGATCAAATCACGAAGCGAGTCGCTGAGCTGGGCGCGGACATCACACGAGACTTCAAGGGCGAGTCCGTGATGCTGGTGGGCGTGCTGAAAGGCGCCGCGATTTTTCTGGCCGACCTTTCACGGCAGCTCGATCTGGATGCCACGTTCGATTTCATCGGCGTCTCCAGCTATGGAAATCGTCCCAGCCCCACGCAGGAACTCAAGAGTGGATGGGATTCCACCGGCGAAGTAAAGCTAACCAAGGATGTTGACCAAACTTTAAAAGACAAAAACATCATTGTCGTGGAGGACATCCTCGATACTGGGCTGACGCTCACCTACCTGAAGAAGATGCTGCTGGCGCGACAACCGCGGACGCTCAAGATCGCCGCCTTGCTTGACAAGCCGTCGCGACGCAAGCTTCCGTTGCAGGGCGATTACGTGGGCTTCAAGATTCCCGATGAGTTTGTGGTCGGCTACGGGCTGGATTATGCTGAACGATACCGCAACCTGGCCGATATATGCGTGGTACCGCGGGAATAGAGTCAGGCAAAGAAATCCACACAGCGTCAACGCCCGCGTGCACAAGCCAGAAGAATTCCAGAATGCACCGGCGTTTTTTCTGTCTCGCGAAATCCGGCTGCTATCATTGAAACTATGGGATCTGTTCTTTCCAAACCGACGCAGCATCTGCAAATCGAGCCACTTCTGCTCGAAGTTGCGGACGTGCTCGCGACTTCGCTTGACCTGGACACGACTCTGCGGCGGATCGCCGAGGTGGTGCGCAAGGTCATCGACTACGAAATCTTTGCGATTCTGTTGCTTAATGAAAAAACACAAGAACTGAAAATTCGCTTCCAGGTGGGATATCCGCCAGAATTCGCCGAGCGGACACGGCTGAAAGTCGGCGAGGGCGTCACCGGAAGAGCCGCGCAACTGCGCAAGGCAGTGCTCGTCGACGACGTGACCGCGGATCCGAAATACATTGCCGGAGTTCCTAACGTGCGGGCAGAGCTGGCGGTGCCGCTGCTCACTAAGAACCGCGTGATCGGTGTGATTGACCTGGAAGCGCGCGAGCCCGGCTATTTTACCGAGGAGCACAGCCGCCTGCTCACCTTGGTCGCATCGCGCATGGCCGCCGGCATTGAGAACGCACAGCTCTACACGCGCACGATCAAGCAGTCGCGTATTCTGCTGCTGCTGAACGAAATCGCCCGCGAACTCACGTCGATCCTGAATCTGGACGAACTGCTGGGCCGCATCGCAGAACTGATGCGCCGGCTCATTGATTACCAGATGTTCAGCATTCTGCTGCTCGATGCGACCGGAGAAAAACTACAGCATCGCTTTTCGCTGCGCTTCAACGAAAATATTCAGCTCAAGCACGAAATTCCGCTGGGACGCGGCCTGGTGGGCTACGCGGCTGAGAGCAAACAAGCAGTGCTGGTTCCCGATGTAACCAAGGATCCCCGCTACGTCGAAGCCAATCCGGAGACACGGTCGGAACTCGTGGTTCCCTTGATCTATAAGGACAAGGTGATCGGGGTTCTCGATCTGGAGCACACGCGGCGCGGTTTTTTTACCGACGATCACAAACGCACTGTGACTACGCTGGCGGCGCAGATCGCCATCGCCATTGAAAACGCGCGGTTGTATGAGGAGGTCGCCCGTCAGGAGCGGCGACTAGAGCGCGACCTGGCTCTGGCTCGGGAATTGCAGATGCGGTTGCTGCCTCACGCCCGGCCCAAGCTCGGGCACCTCGACGTGGCCGCGAAGTTTGTTCCCGCGCGGGCGATTGGTGGCGACTTGTACGACTTCATTCCCTATTCCATGTCGCGGCTCGGGATTGTAATCGGCGACGTGAGCGGCAAGGGCGCGCCGGCGGCGATTTACGCCGCGTTGGTGAGTGGCATCCTGCGTTCGCACGCCCCCATCGAACCGATGCCGGCGGAGATGCTTTCTGCCGTGAACCTGTCTCTGGCCGAGCGACGCATCGAGGCCCAGTTCGTGTCGCTGATCTACGCCGTGTGGGATGACGAGAACCGCACGCTCACTGTAGCCAACTCCGGTTTGCCCCGGCCCATTTACGTCCACGGCGGAAAGAACGAAGTGATCGAGGCGACCGGCTTGCCTTTGGGACTGTTCGACGAAGCCGACTACGACGAATTCAAATTCCGCATGAAGCCGGGAGATATGTTTGTTTTCTTCAGCGACGGCATGCTGGATGCGCGCAACCGGAGCGGTGAGCTGTTTGGACGCCACCGCGTGGAGGAAATTGTTGCCAGCTGCGCTGCGAAGTCCGCGGACTGCGTCGTCGATTCCCTCTTCAAGGCCGTGGCTGAGCATTCCGCGGGCGTGGAAACCTTCGACGATCAGACTGTGGTGGCCATCAAGGTACGCGACGGCGGACAGGGATCGCCGAAGAAGAAATGATCGCGCGCAGAGAGACTGAACTCGCGCATGCCCCCGGTTTTGGCTACGAACAGAAAAGGGGAATTCGTTCGCGCGAAGCTCCCGAACTGACCCTGCGCTGTGACGAAGTTGACCTTTCAGAGCTCGCGAAGCGCTACGGCACGCCACTCTACGTCTATTCCGCAACTGTGATTCGCGAGCGGCTGGCGGCTTTTCAAGCAGCGTTTCGCAGTGCGCCCCACACCATCTGTTATTCGGTCAAGGCCAACTCCAACCTCAACATCCTGCGTCTGCTCGCCAGAAGCGGCTGCGGTTTCGACGTGGTTTCCGGCGGAGAACTGGAACGCGTGTTGGCGGCAAACCGCGCATCGGCCAGCAAAGTGGTCTTCTCAGGTGTAGGAAAAACCCGTGACGAGATTGCCGCCGCCCTCAAGGCCAAGATTCTTTTATTCAACGTCGAGAGCGAATCAGAACTCCAGGTTCTCGCGGAATGTGCCGCACGATTGCGCAGCGTGGCCCGCGTTGCCCTCCGGGTGAACCCGGACGTGGCCGCCGATACGCATCCTTATATCTCAACCGGCCTGCATGCTCACAAGTTCGGCGTCCCGATTCGTGAAGCCCGTCGACTCTACGCCAAGGTTGCCGAAGCGACGCATCTCAAGACAGCTGGAGTCAGCGTTCACATCGGGTCGCAGATCACCGACGTCGCCCCGTTCGCCGAGACCATGACACGGGTCGCGGAACTGGTCCGCGAATTACGCGACGACGGCCATGCCATCGATTATGTCGACGCCGGTGGAGGACTGGGAATTCCGTATCAGAAACCGGCCTCCGCCGACTCATCAGCCCAGGTTGATTTCGCGGAACAAGTTGCGGCCTACGCGCGTGCAATCATCGCTCCGTTACGCGGATTGAATGTGCACCTGCTGCTCGAACCCGGGCGCTCGATCGTGGGACCGGCCGGCGTGCTGATTACATCGGTGATCTATCGCAAAGCAAACGGCGGCAAACGCTTCGTGATTGTCGATGCCGCCATGAACGATTTGATCCGTCCCGCGCTCTATGGCGCCTACCATGAGATCATTCCGCTTAAACGTCCGTCCGTTGCGGAAACCGAAGCACCTCGTGAAACCGTCGATGTCGTAGGCCCCGTCTGCGAAACCGGCGACTTCTTCGCCCGCGATCGCGCATTGCCCGCGGTGAAAGAAGGAGACCTGCTCGCGATTTTAGACGCCGGAGCCTACGGGATGGCGCTGGCTTCGAACTACAACACGCGCCCGCGTCCAGCAGAAATTCTGGTGTCGGGAAAATCCGCGAAGGTCATTCGCCGTCGAGAGAAAGTTGCAGACCTGCTAAAGACTGAACGCTGATCCTGGTTAAGAAAGGGCGCAGCCTTCAATCCCGAGTAACACCTCCCTAGCGCTCTCCCCATTTCAGCTTAGTCCGCAGCACATGAAAAAAATCCGTATCCGTATGGAATAGGCTGACTTTGTGTTCGGATCGGCTGCAGCGGACGCGGTCGCCATCGCGCAAGTCGAGCCCCGGCTGGCCATCGAGGCTGAGATACGCGAGTTCTTCATCGCTGCGTAGCACCAGTTCGATCTCCACCGAATCCGGCACCACCAGCGGGCGGTGCGTCAGCGAATGCGGGGACACCGGCGTAATCACAAACGCATTCACCGTCGGCATCAACACTGGGCCGCCCGCGGAAAGTGAATACGCTGTGGAGCCAGTCGGAGTCGCCACGATCATGCCGTCCGCACGGTAGCTGGAGACAAACACCTTGTCGATGTGGAGGTCGTAAGTGTTCAGCCGCGCCAATGCAGTCTTGTTCAACACCGCATCGTTGAAAACCAGATAAGTGCCGCGCACCTGGTCTCCGCGAAGCAATTCGCACTGCATCAGCGAACGCTGTTCAACAGCGGCGCGTCCCTCTCCGATCGCCTCGAGCATGGGATACATCGAAGCCAGCGGAACCTCCGTGAGAAACCCCAGCGATCCTAGATTGACGCCGAGCAGAGGAACATCCGCAGTAGCCGTAGCCCGCGCCGCAGACAACAACGTCCCATCTCCACCGAGCACGACGACCAGGTTCAACGGCCGCTCGGACATCTGCGCACGCGAAACTATTTCCGGCCCCTTCGCGTACTGGGAGGTTTCCTCGTCGATCACTACTCGGTAATCGTGGCCTGAAAGCCACGCCAGAAGCCCAGGTACAACCTGTGCGACTTCGGGGCGATTGGGCCTGGAGATAATAGCTGCGATTTTGGATGATGGTTGCGAGCTGGCCATGTCGAAAAGGGTGAAACAGGATTGTACAGAATCAGGGAGCGAAAGCTTCAATCCTCCCTAGTAACGAGCCTAGAAAGTTCCCCGCAGCAGAAACTCACGATTCCCTTCCGCGCCCAAAATCGGAGACTCGATCACGTCCGTGCCGAAGCACCCGAGTCTTACTAGGCACTCTTTAACTCTCTCCACAGCGGCGGTCTGGGCAGCCTCGTCGCGCACGATCCCTCCTTTGCCCACGTGTTCCCTGCCCGCTTCAAACTGCGGTTTGACCAGGACAACGATCTGCCGTCCTTTGCGCTTTTCCGGATCTGGAAATGCCGCAGATACCACCGCCGGAAGAACCAGCGTCGCGGAAATAAACGACACATCCATCACTATGAGGTCGGCGGCTTCGCCCACGATCTCGCCAGTGACGATCTCTCGGGTAAGATCGCGGGTCAGATAACGCGCATTGGTCTTCTCCAGCAGGCGGACCCGTGGGTCCTGGCGAATCTTGAAGTCCATCTGGCCGTAGCCTGTATCGATCGCGATCACCTGGGCTGCGCCATGTTGCAGCAGGCAGTCAGTGAATCCGCCGGTCGAAGCGCCAATGTCAAAACAAACTTTCCCTTCCACCGGAATCTTCCAGTGTTCCAGAGCACGCTCCAGCTTCAGGCCGCCACGGCTGACGTATTTGAGATCCTCGCCCAGCAGACGAATCGACGCGTCCGAGGCGACTTGCGCGCCCGCCTTGTCGCTCTTCTGCTCGTCAACCAGAACGTTGCCGGCAAGAATCAGCGCCTGCGCGCGCTCGCGCGAGCCGGCCAGACCACGATCTACCAGAAGTTTGTCGAGTCTGAGTTTCACCGGAGGATGGCCGTCTTTCTTCACATTCCCGCCACGAGTCCGCCCGCACCCCGCACAGTGCAAAGTGCTGAAACATAACTCTGCGAAGCAGTTACAACGATAGCAGCTGGCTTTTCCTCAGACTTTTCCACGGAGATGTTGAAAATCTCTCCGCGATTCACGAAAAAGATGCATGAAAAAGAAGCACGAAGAATTCGCTGCATGCAAAAGCCGCCCACTGAGGGCGGCTGTGCAGATCGCTAATCGTCGCAAATCAGCCGGCGACTTCTTCCAGCAGTTTCTGGTCGATGTCGAAGTTCGAATGAACGTTCTGCACATCGTCATGTTCTTCGAGAGCTTCCATCAACCGAATCATGGTGTTGGCGGCAGCACCCTCCAGCTTGATGTAGGTCTGCGGAATAAAAGCCACGCTGGAAGAAACAGGCTCAATACCGGCTTTCTTCACGGCTTCAAGAACGCCTTCGAAAGCCGACGGCTCGGTCAGGATTTCCCAGTTCTCGCCGTCATCATTTAAGTCTTCGCCGCCGGCCTCGAGGACAATATTCATCAGGTCGTCCTCCTTGGCGGCCGTCTTCGCGATGATGATGTCGCCTTTCTTGTGAAACATCCAGGAAACCGCGCCAGCCTCGGCCATGTTGCCGCCATTTTTTCCAAAGGCGTGGCGAATTTCGCTGACGGTGCGATTGCGATTATCCGTATTGATGTCCAGCAGAACCGCGACGCCGCCAGGTCCATAGCCCTCGAGAGAAAACTCTTCGTAGGTTGCGCCGGGCAGTTCGCCGGTGCCGCGCTGAATGGCCCGCTTGATGTTGTCGGCGGGCATGTTCTCCGCCTTGGCCGCAACAATGGCGCCGCGCAGTCGCGGGTTCGAATCCGGGTCGCCTCCGCCGTTCTTCGCGGCAATACTGATTTCCTTGATCAGACGGGTAAAAATCTTACCGCGCTTGGCATCCAGCGCGCCCTTCTTGTGCTTGATTGTGGCCCACTTTGAATGGCCAGACATGGCGAGACCTCGTGTTTAATGATCTGTAGTCGTTAATAATCCGTGCTTAATGAGTCCAAGAGTGGCGCAGGATTCGCCCGAAAAGATCACAGGATTACCTCGATATTCATGCAGGCGAACAGAGATTATAGCACGATGCCTGGGCTTGCCAGCATTGGTTTCGTGCCGCATGGGTTACTGTCCACTGATCACCGATTACTGACCCCTGACCTCTGCTTTTCTAACGCGGAGCCAGTGCCCCCACCATGGATTGAAAAATCTTGACTCCATCGGTGCAGCCCAACTCCGGTTCCGCGGACCGTTCCGGATGCGGCATCATGCCCACCACATTGCCCCCGGCACTGCAGATGCCCGCAATATTGTCTAACGATCCGTTGGGATTGGCCGCGGACGTGATTTCGCCGTCAGGGCTGGAGTATCGAAAGACAATGCGATTATCGCGGCGCAGTTCGTCCAGCGTGGCCGGATCGCAGAAATAGTTCCCTTCCATGTGTCCGATCGGAATGGTCAGCACCTCGCCTTTGCGGCAGGCGTTGGTGAAGGGCGTGTCCGCATTTTCCACTCGCACCTGCACCGGCTTGCACACGTATTTCAGTCCGACGTTGCGCAACAAAGCTCCGGGCAGAAGTCCCGCCTCGCAAAGGATCTGGAACCCGTTACAGATGCCCAGCACCAACCCGCCGCCATCCGCAAACTTTCGAACCGCATCCATCACCGGAGAAAACTTGGCGATCGCACCGGTGCGCAGATAATCGCCATAGGCGAATCCCCCGGGAACAATCACCGCATCACAGTTCTCCAGATCGTGCGACTCGTGCCACAGAAACGTCGCCGGCTCTTTGCAGACATGCCGAATCGTCCAATAGGCATCGTGATCGCAGTTGGAACCGGGAAAGATGATGACGCCAAATTTCATGCGCGCGCCTCACGGGTAGATTTTTTCTTAGTCTAGCACGCGCTCCTATTGCGGCTCGACCGGATCAGCGAGCGGGAGCGTCCTGCCTAGGTTGTGTGGCAGCGCCTTGAGATGCGTTCGGTTGAACCGGCAAAGCCGGAATCGGGGTGCCCGGAGCCGAAGTCGTCGCGTCTCCAGCTGCCGCACCCTGTTCGGAAATCTTCTGTTGCGGAGGATAGCCCTTGGCCTGCACGATGGCCCAATGCCATTCCTGGTCGGGACCAATCTCCACATTCAGCGGCGCCGCGAACACAGTCACTCCAAACGGAGGCGCAGCGGCCCTCATGCGGTACAAAACAGCGGTGTCGGGACGCTTCCCGGAACGATCGTCCCCGCGATTGTCAGCGGGAAGGTCCGAGCGATTTCCCCGTTCCTGCAGAGGCTCAATGGCAGCCGCCGGAATCACCTTCGCCATGTCGTCTTTGCTGACGCGATCATGCAAAGACGCCTCCGGAAAGTCCGTGCGCTTCACCACCGTCAGAGCCACAGCCACTTCGCTCACATGCCACTCCGTCCCGTTGAAAACCGAAACTTCCAGCGAGTCTCCGTGAATCGCCGCCGGACCGCTCAGTTTAAGCAATTGATCCGCAGGCAATTCCATTTGCACGTAAGAGCTCGCAAGCAACGACTTGACGTTGGCGCTGAAAGAAAGGCTGCAGGTAACATCCGGCGCCGAAACCTGGAAGGCCTTCCCCGGCCCATCGATCGAATACATCAAAGAATTTCGCGCAGGCCGCCGGCTGTCCACATCGTCCATCACTTTCGACAGATTGTCGTTGTCGATGATTTCCTGTTGTGACGGAGGAAACTGCTTCCGCAGATTACGGGCAACGTCGCCCAGCGGCGCGTCACCGTCGTCCATTTCCTGAGCGGCAAGCACGGCGGGCGTCAGCAGCGACACCCCAACCACGAGGCCAGCCAACATCCGATTTGTGCGAGTCCACAACACTGAAATTCGAAACCCTGCGATCGATGCTTGAACGGAGTCTGCAAGTCACTCCACCGCGAGGCAGCACACGCGGGCTTTAACATCGCGGAGGAGAACATCCATCCCAAGACACGGGATCATTCCCCGGCGAGAAAGCCCTTCAGTAAATTGTAGTAAGAAATAGAAACAGGCGGGACGTTGCAGAAAACCTTGGTAACCAGCCCTTGGTAACGAGCCGATTTCAGTCAGGAATCGTGGTGGGCGCGCTAGACGAAATGGAGGCGCAACGGGCGCGCGCCCAAACCACGACTGCCGATTACAAAACCCCGAAGTCTACAAAAGGCCCGACGACCGAAACCGCGAAACCGGGTCCGCTACCGGCAATGCCGAACGCCGGAAGATCCAGCGCGCCACCGCAAATCCCACCGCCGCGTAGCACAAATGCATGATCCGCATACACACCCCCAAATCCAATCGCCTGATTCCGTGAGGGAGGAACATTACACTCTATCGGCACAATAGCAACGCATCGGCGGACGAACAAGGCACATCCGTGCCATCGAAATAGCACGGAAGTAATAGGGGTAATGTCGATTCGGGCGTTGCGCTTGAAGCGCACAGGATATGGAAGGCCGTCTCACCTCCGGGGGTCGCGAAGGCGTAAAAGGGCACGATTTCAGCCAGCCATCGAGTGGCACAAGAATGCTGGCATTAGCCTCTGAGTCTCGCTCTTGTCCAACCACTGAGAGTTTTCGAGGCTCTTCAGTGCGACTCCGCTCCCTCCGCATTCACGGTGCGTCCAGCAGGCGGAACCACCACCGTCGACAAGCTCCCCTCCGAGGTCAGTTTCTGAAAAGCCGCCAGGTCCCCGTGTTCCAGGTTTTCCCACGAAGCGAGCACGTCCGCCGTCTCATGGTTCAGCTTCTCGAATTGCTTTTGTTCAGCCTCGGTAGGAGCCGAATCCGCGGTGCCAACATCCATCGCCAGAAAAGCCAGCTTCGCATCCAGCTGCGGAGCGTACGCCAGAGAATCTTCATTCGCACTAATGGTCAAATTGATCAACTGGTCGCGCAGCGCCACCAGCTTCTTCTCCAGATCATCCGCCGAAGCCGCAATCTTCCCGCTCGCGTTTTCCGGCAAACGTCTCCGCAGTCCAGCCAGCTGCGCCCGCACGTCCTGAATCTGATTGACCGTGTCATAAACCTTGTTCAGGTTCTCCCGAATCCCGAGCAGCACACTGACTTGTTGCTCCAGATCAGCCTGGCTGACGTTCACCCGCGGATCGAGCTTCACTTCCAGCGGAGCGGTCTGGCTCTGGCCGCCCGCCGTCAGGCGAACCTGGTAGTGGCCGGGCGCGGCCACCGGTCCGTGCGCCCCGCCGCCATATTCCCAAAGATAATATCCGGGAACCTGATGCGCTTCGTCGTAGCGCAAATCCCACACGAACCGGTTCAGCCCCGCTTCCACCTTAAGTTCCTTCTCAGGTTTCTTGTCGTCAGGATCGGGCGGCTCGTCCAGCGGCGCCACTTCCGCGCTCGAATATTTGCGGATCACCTTCCCCGAACCATCAAGGATTTCAAGCCTGATCGCGCTCTTCGATTCCGCTTCGGGCTTGGGCGCGTCCTTGACCCAGTAATAAATCACAGCCCCCGCCGGCGGATTCTGTCCAGTTTTTTTCGACGGATGCCGCTCGCCGCCCGCACCCGCCTGCATGCGATACGCTATAGCCGGCGGATATAGGAACACATCCTTCTCCGCGATCTTGTCCTCATACTGCCGCAACGGCGTAACGTCATCCAGAATCCAGAACGCCCGCCCGTGGGTCGCCACGATCAAATCATTGTCTTTCACAATCAAATCGTGAATCGGCGTAGTCGGAAGGTTCAGCTTCAGCGCGCGCCAGTGCGCCCCATCGTCGAACGAAACGTAAACGCCCGTTTCTGTCCCCGCGTAGAGCAGGCCGCGTTTCTTCGGATCTTCTCGAACCGCCCGCACGAACGTGGTATCCGGAATCCCGTTGGTAATCTTCGTCCACGTCTTGCCGTAGTCCGAAGTCTTGTAAATGTAAGGACGCAGTTCGTCGTTCTGGTGACGATCCACCGCCGCGTAAGCCACGCCTGCATCATGCGGCGAAGGATCGATCTGGCTAATCCGGCTCCACTCCGGCATTTCCTTGGGCGTAACGTTAGTCCAGGTCTTACCTGCATCGCGCGTAAGCTGGATCAGCCCATCATCGGTGCCCACCCAGATCAGCCCCGCCGTCAGCGGCGATTCCGCAATCACAAAAACCGTGTCGTAATATTCCGTGCCGGTGTCGTCGATCGTGACTCCGCCGGAAGGCTGCTGTTTCGTTTTGTCGTTGCGCGTAAGATCCGGACTGATCGCCGACCAGTGCACTCCACCATCGGTGGTCTTAAACACTCGTTCCCCGCCGTGGTAAAGCGTGTTGGGATCGTGCGGCGAAATCACCACCGGCGCAGTCCACTGAAAACGATGCTCCAGCCCGGCCGCGCCTCGTCCGTCGGAAAGCTCAGGCAGCTCGGTAATCGACTTGATCTGCCCCGTGTGCTTGTCGAAGCGCGTAATGTTACCCTGATAATCGGCCGCGTACACCACGTTCGGATCAAGCGGATACGGCGCGATGTACCCGGCTTCCCCGCCCCCCACGTCGTACCAATCGGAACGGTCGATCGCTCCGGAATCGCTGCGGCTGGCGATGGCCACGGTGCCGGCGTCCTGCTGCGCCCCATAGACGCGATAGGGCGTGGCCGCGTCGGTGATGACGTGATAGAACTGCGCGGTCGGCTGATTATCCTGCGGCGTCCAATTTTTGCCGCCATCCAGCGTAACCGTCACTCCTCCGTCGTTCGACGCAATCATGCGCCGCGAATCCCGCGGATCAATCCACAGCCCATGGTTGTCTCCGTGTGGAACCTTGACTTTGTTGAACAAGTGGCCGCCGTCGGTCGACTTGTAGGAATCCACGTTCATGATGTAAAGCACGTTCTCATCCCGCGGATCGGCAATCACGTGCATGTAATACCACGGCCGCTGCCACAAGCTATGGCTCGGATTCACCTGCTCCCAGGTATCGCCGGCATCATCGGAGCGATAAAGTCCGCCATCCGGATTGTGCGCCTCAATCAAAGCGTAGACTCGCTCAGAGTTTGCCCCGACAGCGATGCCGATCTTTCCGTAAGGACCTTTGGGTAGCCCGTGCTCTTCCAGATGCTTCCAGGTCGTACCGCCATCGACTGAGCGATAGATTCCGCTGCCCGGCCCGCCGCTAGTCAGATTCCACGAAGAGCGCCGCGCCTGCCACAGCGCAGCAAAAAGAATATTAGGATTGTGCGGGTCAAAAGCAATGTCTACAGCGCCGGTGTTCTCGTCCTTGTACAGAACCTTGTCCCAGGTCTTTCCGCCGTCAGTGGTGCGAAACACGCCGCGCTCCGGGTTCGGCCCGTAAGGATGGCCGAGGGCAGCAACAAAAACAATGTCAGGATTCGAAGGATTAATAATCACCTTGCCGATGGCTCGCGAATCCCGCAGCCCCACGTTCTTCCAAGTCTTGCCCCCGTCCAGCGTTTTGTAAACCCCGTCGCCGTGAGAAATGTCTCCGCGAATGCAAGCCTCGCCCGTTCCCACATAGACCACGTTGGAATTCGAATTCGCAACCGCCAGACTGCCGATCGAAGAAGTTCCCTCTTTGTCAAAAACCGGGGACCAGGTCATGGCGCCGTCAGTCGACTTCCAAACCCCGCCGCCAGTCGATCCGAAATAATATGTAGTCAAGTCGCCCGGGACCCCCGCCGCCGTCAGCGAACGCCCGCCCCGAAAAGGACCAATCAGCCGATACTTCATCCCCTTGAAAGGCTTTTCCTCAGGATTGGTCGAGTCAAGATTCGCAAGGCCGGAGTTCTGGTCCGCAGCGTCGGCCACGACCGCCGTCGAGGGCTTCTGCTCTCTGCCCCTTCGATCAGGTGTAGTTTGCGCAAAGCCCGTGAGGCCAAACAACAGCGTAAGCGCGCAGAAGCAAACTCCATTTCTTTTGGCAATTCCCAACTTCTTCCCGCAACGCATCTCTCGATTCACCATTTTGCAGTTACCCCCCCGGGAACTCCAAGTGTGCCCACATCTCAATTTAATCTGTCATCCTGAACGAAGTGAAGGACCCCATGCACGCGTGCAGTGCCACTGGCGATGCCAGGAGTTCTCACTGCTCTTAGGGTTTGACTCGACAAGCCGGTGCTCTCAATCGAACTTGTCACCTGAGCGAAGCGAAGGACCTTCGCACTTGATTCAGCCACCACAGTCTTCGGCGACCAAAATGACAATACGCGCGGTCACTTTTTCAGCAGCAATTTCTTCGCCGCCGCCAGCTCCTGCCGCTTAGCCCCATCCACTTTGGGGTAGGAAAGCTTGAGCCCTTCCAGCGTCTCCACCAGCACAGCCGACACCACCAGCCGCGTAAACCATTTATTATCCGCCGGCACCACATACCACGGCGCGTGCTCCGTCGCCGTGTTTGCGATCATCTCTTCGTACGCCTTCTGGTAATCGTCCCAGTACGCTCGCTCGTGAATATCGGCCGCCGAAAATTTCCAGTTCTTCTCCGGCTCCTCGAGCCGCTTCAGGAATCGCACCTTCTGTTCCTTCTTCGACAGGTTCAGAAAAAATTTCCGGATCACCGTTCCACTGCGCGCCATGTGCTGCTCGAAATGGCGGATGTCTTCGTAACGCTCTTCCCAAATATTTTTCGTCACCAGCGAAGGCGGAGTCCTCTGGTTTTTCAGAATCGCGGAATGAACCCGCACCACCAAAACCTCTTCGTAATACGACCGGTTAAAAATTCCCAGCTTTCCCCGTTCCGGCAGCCTGAACGTCGTGCGCCACAAAAAATCGTGCTGCAGTTCCGGATCGGAGGGCGCCTTGAACGAAAATACCTGGCACCCTTGCGGATTCACCCCCGTCATCACATGCTTGATGATTCCGTCCTTCCCCGCCGCGTCCATGGCCTGAAAAATCAACAGGACGGCCCACTGGTCCTGCGCATAAAGCATGTCCTGCAACTCCGCGGTGCGCACAATCCCCTCCTGCAGAGCTTCGTCGGCATGCTCCTTGGCACTCCGTCCGCCGCACTCGGCAGGGTCGAAGTCCTTCAACCGAAAATGTTTACCACTGTCGACGCGATAAGCCTTTGCCAGTTTGCCAGTTTTCATGGTGAGTTTATTTTCTCTTGATTTGTCATCCAGAGCGAAGCGAAAGATCCCTACCACCACCACCGCTACCGAGGGAACACTTCTCCAAACTCATGCGCCCACCGGCTTCTCGCTGACAAATGGCAGCTTCGCCTGCTGCCACGCATCGAAGCCCCCGGACACGTTGCTAATACTCTTGAAGCCCGCCCGCAGCAACAGACTACAAGCAATCGCGCTGCGATAGCCACTCTTGCAATGGACCGCGATGGGTACGTCGTGATCAATCTCCGGAGTCGACACTTTGAAATTATCCAGCGGCCACCACGCCGCGCCTTCCATGTGTCCCGCTTCCCACTCCGGCTCGCGGCGGACATCGAGCACCTGCACGCGCTGCTGGCTCAGCTGTTCGCTGAGCTCAGCCGGCGAAATCTGGGTTAACGTCGCCAGCGGAAATCCCGCAGCCTTCCAGGCACTTACGCCGCCGTCCAGGCAACCATCCAATTCCTCGATGCCCACTCGGGCCAGTCTCACCCGTGCCTCCGCCAGCTGCTCCTCCGACTCCGCAATAAGCACCGGACGCGCCTTCAGGCCCAGCACCGTCCCCGCCCACGTGGCAAACTGACCGGAGAGCGCAATGTTCACCGAACCCGGCACGTGGCCCGCAGCAAACTCCTCGCCCGCGCGCACATCCAGCGCGATTTCACCGTCGCGCAGCATGCGATCCAGCTCCGCCGGCGCCAGGCGACGAAGCTCAGGCAAATCAGAAAGTGCCGTGGCACCGGCGCGATTGATCTCCGCGTCCTGCGAAAAATATTCCGGACGCACCGGAAGATGCTCGGTCAGCTGAGTAATGAACTCGTCTTTGCTGCGAATCTGCAGCGCGTAGTTGGTCAACCGCTCCGTGCCCATGGTGGAAGAGCGTTCGGCGCGCATATTCCGTCCACAGAGCGAGCCGGCTCCATGCGCCGGATAGACCAGCACGTCGTCGGCCAGAGGCATCAGCTTGTCGTGCAGACTGTCGTAGAGCATTCCCGCCAGCTGCGCCGGAGTGTATTCGCGAGACAAGTCGGGACGGCCAACATCCCCAAGAAACAAAGTGTCCCCGGTCAGCACGGCCCATGCCTCGGGAGACTTTTCCAGGTCAGACTTTTCCTGGTTAAAGACAACCAGACAGATACTTTCCGGAGTATGCCCCGGAGTCTCAAGCACGCGGATGCGGAGCTCGCCCACCACCAGCTCAAAACCTTCGCTCACCGGCACGTGGGGAAACTGGGCTCGGGCGCGAGCTCCGATATAGATTTTGGCGCCGGTTCGAGCCGCAAGCTCTCGATGTCCGGAGACAAAATCCGCGTGCAGATGAGTTTCGAAAATGTGGCGGATCTTGACGCGCTGCGCGTCCGCGGCCTTGAGGTAGAGATCAACGTCCCGCTGCGGATCGACCACCACCGCCTCGCCCCCGGACGCCAGCAGATAGGAAGCGTGCGCGAGACAGCCCAGATAAAACTGTTCGAAATACATAGTCTTGGCTAGCCGCCCTGCAAGAAGATACTAGAAGAAGTCGGCCCACAATGCCACCGCAGCAAGAGGCATGTGGCAAGACCCATGTGGCGACGGGCGCCCCGCCCGTCCAAGCCCGGGCGAAGCCCGGCGCCCCCAGTCGAATAAGCCGGAGCCCGTTTGCTGAAGCCCGAAGCCCAGCTCGCGTCCGGCCCCCCGAGGTTTATGAGATAGCCAGCTTAATCAGGCAGCGGCGCAAGGAATTCAAGCCCAAAGCAGAAACCGCTTTTCGAACGAACAATGGCAGTCAGGTGAGAGCGCGAGGGTGTATCAAATTCCACTTCGAGCAGGTCGCCCGGGCTCAGCAGAATGCCCGCATAAAGAACCATACCGCCCTCGCTCAACTCAGTTCCGCGGCCCGGGACCACAGTCGTGGAAAACCCTTTGGCAGTAACTACTTTGACCGGCAGATCAACCGGAACACGAGGCCAGCGGCGCGTCTTGTGGGGGACAAGCATTCTGCCGATCATCCTCTCATCCCCCCGCGCTATCAAATTACCGAGGTACAAGCGGACGCCTGTTCAACAGTACAGTGGGTGAGGCCAGCAATTTCCCGGCGATTCTGGCAAGGCAAATGCTGGGCTTGTGTGGAGCGGACCCGTCCTGAGCGAAGCCGAAGGAACTTTTGCCCGCTGATTTTTCGGAGCTGCGGGCAAGAGTGCCCGCTCCACATGGGCCTACGAACTCCGCCTTTGGGAAAATGCGGCCACAAAAAAACTGAAACACGGAGCCATGCTCAAGGGGCTCTGACGCATCTAATGTAGACTTGTTGTACCGGCGGCATACTGGCCAGCAAAAGAGGGATATGAAAAAAGCCCGCGCCTGCGGTGCGCTCGTGCTCCGGCCCCTCCTGTTGTCTTCCTGTCTTTTCTTGATCCACACTGCTTTCCTTCCGAACCGCACCACGGCACAACCCCAGCCTGGGAATGAAACTGTGTCCTCGGTGAAAGACGCACCCTTGCCAGTGCAGGTGGTGGTGGAGAATCTCCAGAGGAAAAATGCGCTGCGGGCGGCCGCGCTCACCCGCTTCGAGGGGACGCGCATTTACCGCGTGCAGTACCGCGGATTTCCCAGTGATCACGACGCGGAAATGGTGGTGCATGTCATTTTTCATGCGCCGAGTTCCAAGGAATTCACCGTAGTGTCGCAGACCGGGTCCAAGTTTATTGGCGACCGCATTTTCAAGAAGCTGCTCGAAGGCGAGCAGGAAGCCGCGAACGAAGAAAACCGCCGGCGCAGTGCCCTGAGCACGGAGAATTACGATTTCACGATGGCAGGGTACGAAGACTCTCCCGAGGGCGGCCAATATGTCCTCGATCTGCTGCCCAAGACCAGGAACAAGTTTTTGTATCGCGGCAAAATCTGGGTCGATGCCAACGACTTTGCCGTGGTGCGGATTGAAGCAGAGCCCGCAAAGAATCCCTCGTTCTGGATCAAGAAAACCGATATCAGTCACAAATACATCAAAGTGGACGATTTCTGGCTGCCCGCCGAGAACCACAGCGAGAGCCTGATTCGACTCGGCGGGAAAGCGACTCTTTCGATCGAGTATCGCGACTACAAGATCGTCGAAGCAACCCCTCTCAACCAGTCCGAGCACACGCAAACCATGGCGACCGCCAAGTCGCACTGAGACTCGTAGTTTGTGTGGAGCGGGCACTCTTGCCCGCTGGTTTTTGGGAACTGCAGGCAAGCGGGCAAGCCTGTCCTGAGCGAAGCCAAAGGGATTGCCCGCTCCACACCAGCAACTTGGTAATTATTTCCGCCCCATGCGTTCAGCTGGTCACGTGCCAATTCCCGGCCGTTGACAGCAAACCAGTTACGACGAGCCAAGTGAGTGGCAACCAGATTGCACGCTCCCGCAACAAACCAATTCACATCTAGCGCGTCTTCGTTTGTTGTTTGTTTTCTGTTTTCGTTCTGACGCCATCCAACAACATGGGGGGATGGTCATTCGTACTGAGTCCCGATTATTTAGCGCGGCGATTTCGCACGTGATCCCGGAGGCGGCATGCGACTCCTGAGTGCTCGGCTGATTGTCTCGCTCATTCTCGGCGTGACCCTGGTCTCTCTCCTGTCTTCTTACATCGAGGTGCGCGGGGAACAGCGCAGGCTGCGCAGGGACATGCAGCGACGAACTGAAGTCCTCGGCGAAAGCCTGGCCGGCAATGTCGAGCCATATCTGCAGCGCCAGTCGCCACGGGAACTGGAACGCATCGTCGAGCGTTTCAGCCATCGCGAACAATTGGCCGGCGTCGCCGTTTACAACAACCACTCGGAATCGATCGCCTTATCTTCGGATCTTCCGAAAGAGCTCACCACTCGGCCCTCCGCCGTAGCGTTGGCCATCCGGCAAGACAAGGCGCAATCGCAGTTTCTCCAGCAGGATGGAGCCTCGCTTTACATCTACGCCGTCCCCCTGCATCAGCGTGAGGAAGTCGCCGGCAGTCTTGTGATGATCCAGGACGCCAGCTACATCGACCAGCAAACCGCGCACATGTGGCGCGGAAGTTTTCTGCGGGTGCTGGTGCAGGTTCTGCTCATCGCGTTGATCACGTTGCTGATTGTTCGCTGGAGCATTGCCGGACCGATTGCCCGCGCGGCGCAATGGATGCGTGCCCTGCGCACGGGACGATTTGTGGGACCTCGAGCAGATTTTCCCGACTTGGATTTACTGCGGCCGCTGGCCCATGAAGTGACTACACTTGCCGAAAGCCTGAGCGCGGCGCGCACTGCGGCGGAAAAAGAAGCGCAACTGCGCGAAGCTGCTGAATCGGTCTGGACTGCCGACCGGCTCTCGGTGCATATACGCAGCCGGCTCAACGAAAGCCGTCTGTTCGTGGTTTCGAACCGCGAGCCTTATACCCACGTGCACCAAGGCAGGTCCGTGCAGGCGATTGTGCCGGCCAGTGGTCTGGTCACGGCGCTCGAACCAGTGCTGCGCGCGTCCGATGGAACCTGGATCGCGCACGGGAACGGTGATGCGGATCGCGAAACCGTCGACCGCTTTGATCGTCTGCGCGTTCCTCCCGAGGATCCGAAATACACGCTGCGTCGAGTGTGGCTCACCAAGGAAGAAGAGCAGGGCTATTACTACGGCTTTTCTAATGAGGGACTGTGGCCGCTCTGCCACATCGCGCACACGCGGCCGCTGTTTCGTACCTCGGATTGGGAACATTACCGAAGCGCGAACGAGAAGTTCGCCGAGGCTGTGCTGAAAGAAATGAAAGGAGTGGAGCAGCCCGTGTTGTTGGCGCAGGATTACCATTTCGCGCTGTTGCCGCGCATGGTGAAGAAGGAGCGTCCGGACGCTCGCATCGCGATTTTCTGGCATATCCCCTGGCCCATGCCGGAGGCGTTCGGTATTTGTCCGTGGCAGCGCGAGTTGCTGGATGGCCTGCTGGGCGCGGATTTGATCGGGTTCCACATTCAGTCGCATTGCACCAATTTCCTGCAATCCGTAGATCGCGCGCTGGAGTCGCGCATCGATTGGGAACACTTCACGGTGAATCGGGAGGATCATCGCACCGCTGTGAAACCGTTCCCCATCAGCGTCGATTTCACCGAGGCGGCTGCGGAGTCGCCGGAGCAGGAGTCTTCTTACTCCGATCGCGTTACTTTGTTTCGCGAACTCGGCGTGGAGGGATTGTTTCTAGGCGTGGGCGTGGATCGGGTGGATTACACAAAAGGAATTCTGGAGCGCTTTCTCGCCATCGAGCGCCTGATGGAGAAACATCCGGTGTACCGCGAGAAATTCGTGTTCGTGCAGATTGGGGCGCCCAGCCGCACTCACATCAAGCGTTATCACGATTTGCTGGCGGAGGTGGAAGCAGAAGCGGAGCGGATCAACTGGCGCTTTCAGACTGGGAAGTGGAAGCCGATTGTGTTTCTCAAGCGGCAGCACAGTCACAAGGAAATCGATCGCTATTACCGCACGGCCGACTTGTGCCTGGTCACTTCCCTGCACGACGGAATGAATCTGGTGGCGAAAGAATTCGTTGCCGCGCGTCACGATGAGCAAGGGGTACTTATCCTGAGCCGGTTTACGGGCGCGGCTCGCGAACTGCGCGATGCGGTGCTGGTGAATCCTTACGACATTGAGCAGACGGCAGAGGCAATCCGGTTGTCGCTGGAGATGGAACCCGAAGAGCGGACCGTGCGCATGCAGCGTCTGCGCAAATTGGTGAAGGAGCAGAACATTTATCGCTGGGCGGGAAATCTGATTGGCGAGTTGTGCGAGGTGCGTCTCGATGTTCCGGACGAGATGAAAGCGATATCGCGGGCGTCGGCGGTTTGAAGCGGGAGGATTTCACACAAGAAGAAGCGAGCTGCGCTCGCTGGACCCTTCGGCTTCGCTCAGTGCAGGCTCGCAAGAGTGCCCGTCCACACACAAACCCGATCGTTTCAGGAAATGCCCCGTGCGGAGATCTGTGAGCCCGCAGAGGCTCGCGGAACGCGCGTATGACCACCAATCCGCGCGGCCAATCGAACGCCCAGGCGGGGGAGCTAAACCGTTTTATCGTCGAGATGTAAACATCTTATTTTCAATACGATACGAGGAATTTATTCCACAGAGCTTGAAGCTTGCAACCGCTTTGCATTCATCCACTTGCTGTCAGCTGCACCAATCATGGTGCAGAGGAACAGCTTAGTTTGGGTAGAGTGGGCACTCTTGCCCGCCTGCTTGCAGTTCCCAAAACCAGCGCGCAAAGAGTGCCCGCTCCACACAAGCAAGTACGTCACTACCAAGCTATTCTGACGTCACCGCCTTCAGGTAACGGTAAAAGAAATCCACTCCTTTGTAGTAGGATTCCACGCCCAACCTTTCATCGCGGCCGTGAGCGCGGATGTCGTCGCGGTCGATGGCGGTGCCGGCGATTCCGTAGGTGGGCAAGCCCGCACTCATGGTGTAGATGCCGTCGGAGGCGCCGGTGGCCATCTCAGGAATCACCGGGGTGCCCGGCCACATTTCAGAAGTGATTTTCTCCAGCGGCGCAAACACGTCGCGGCGCAACGGCGGAGGCGGAAGGCTCTTGCGGTCGGGAGCGCTGTCGGAAATGTTGCCGAAGTTGTCTACGTAGCGCACCGTAATGTTCGAATCGGCAAATATTTTAATCAGCTGCTGCCGGACTTCTTCCGCGGAGTGTCCCGGGAGAATGCGGCAATTTACGTTGGCTTCGGCGCGCTGCGGCAAGGCGTTGTTGGCGTGCCCGGCGTTGAGACGCGTGGCCACGCAGGTGGTGTGGATAGTGGAGTTGTCGATGGGATCTTTCGAAAGACGCGCCACTGCTGCTGCGTCAGGCGGGCTCTTCAGTATTCCTTTCATGTCCGCGGCGCGATCGCTGGTTTCCACTTTGGCCATACGCTCGTAGTAAGCGCGCGTCACCTCGTTCAGTTCGAAGGGGAATTGATAATTCTGCAAACGTATCAGCCCGTCGGCGAGAGCGTAGATGGCGTTGTCCGGGCGGGGCAGCGAACTGTGGCCCCCGGGATTGGTCACCGAAAGTTGAAAATCTGCGTATAGCTTTTCCGTGGCATCGACCGTCATCATGACCGGCTTGCCGTGGTCGCTCAGGATGCCGCCGCCGTCGTGGTTGAAAACGAACTCGGCGTCAATGAGGTCGCGGTGGTTCTTGAGCAGCCAGTCGACGCCGTTTGATTTGCCGCCTTCTTCGTCGGCGGTGAGCGCCAGGATGATGTCGCGGTCGGGAGTGTACCCCTCTTTCTTGAAGCGGATCAGCGTCGTGGCCATGATGGCGTCGCCGCTCTTCATGTCCTGGGTGCCGCGGCCGTAGTAGAAGCCGTCCTTTTCCACAAACTTGAAAGGATCGGTGGTCCAGTCTTCGCGGTGAGCCTCGACAACATCGAGGTGGCCTATCAAGAGAATGGGCTTGTGCTTCCCTGTCCCGCGTAGCCGGACGACCAGATTCTTCTTGCGGTCATTGGGGCCGAGGATCTGCATGTCGGCCGCGGCGAATCCGGCGTCGCGAAAGCGTTGAGCCATCGCTTCGGAAGCTGTGGTCACGTTGCCTACAGAGTCGGTGGAATTGATCTCGATCAGTTGCTGGAAGATGTCGTGAGAGAGTTTTCTGGTGGCGTCGTCGAGTTGTGCCTGCGAATTCGGCGTGATGAACAAGACGCAAAGAAGAAAAGAAAAGAACAGAACGAGCTGCTTGCTACGGTCCAATGGGGTCTCCTGGGGCGACTGTTAATTTTCTGACCTGAGAAAATTGCTCACATCTTACATGAATGGGGCTGCTGGATGACGCAGGCAGTGTGCCCGCGTGGAGGTTCAGTTCGAGAACTTTTACCACTAAGTGCGCAAAGGTACACGAAGGAAATCCCGGGCAACGGGGGCACGACGGCTCGAGCTAGACCTGGAGCACATCGCCATCGCGCGCTACCATCTGGTAGAGCACGGGGCTCACGATGCGGCCCAGGAATAGCCGGGAGATAAGTCCGGCTACGATCACAATGGCAAACGGTTTCTGTGAGTCCGAGCCCACGCCAGTTGAAAGAGCCGCGGGTAGAAGGCCCAGGCAGGCGACCAGCGCTGTCATCATGATGGGGCGGAGACGGATGAGCGATCCCTCCAGCGTGGCCTGGCGGATGCCCTGCCCTTCAATGCGTAGCTTATTGATATAGGAAACGTCGATGATCGCAGTCTCCGCCGAGACGCCCATGAGCACGAGTAATCCGAGAACCGAGGAGACGCTGAAGGTAGTGTGCGTAAGCTTGAGCGCCAGCAGCGCGCCGACGGGTTCGGTCATGACTACGCCAATGACCACGGTGACCGGGAACTTAAAATTGCCGTAGAGCGCGAACAGGATCATGAAAATCAGGAGAACCGCGAGCGGTCCGATCACCGCGAATTGCTCGCGCGCCGCAACGTATTCACTGTATTCTCCGCCCCAGTCGAGACGGTAGCCCTGCGGCAGTTTGACGGATGACTCAACGGCTTTCTGCGCCTCGTTCACGGCGCGGGCCAGGTCGCGCCCCTCGATGCTGAACTGCACTCCGATGTAGCGCGAATTATTCTCGCGATAGATGAAAGACGCGCCGTTGCCCTGATGAATGGTGGCTAGTTCCGCGATCGGAACCTGCTGCCCGGAAGGAGTGGGCACCAGCAAGTTGCCGATGGCGTGCTCGCTTGATCGGTATTCCGGCTTCATGCGCACCACCAGGTCAAACAGCTGCTCGCCCTGGATGACCTGCGTGGCGGCCTGCCCGCCGACCGCGGCCTGGATCACGCCCTCGACGTCGGAGACATTGATGCCGTAACGTGCGATTTTTTCGCGGTTCACGTCGATCTGTACGCTGGGCTGCCCAAGTTCGCGCACCACGGTAAGCTCGGTGAAGCCAGGCACCTGCTGCAGCACGCGCTTGATCTCGACCGCTTTATCTTCGAGTGTTTGCAGGTCGGGGCCGAAGATTTTAACAGCCAGCGCGCTCTTTAAACCGGTGAGCGCCTCATCCACGGCGTCTTCGGCGGGCTGCGTGAAATTGAAAATCACTCCGGGATACTGCTCGACTTTTTGCTGAAGGTCTTTCGTCAGGTCAGCTTTGTTGCGGATCGATCCTTTGCTCCACGTCGCATCTTTGTAGGGCTTCAGTCCGACATAAAACTCGCAGTTGAAAAATCCGGTGGGATCGGTGCCGTCGTCGGGGCGGGCCAGCTCCGAGCCGACTTCGGTGACCATGGGATAGGCCATCAGGATTTTGCGGATCTGCGGAGCGAACCTGGCTGCCTCCTCGAAGGAGATGGTGTAGGGCATAGTGGCGCGGACCCACATGGCGCCTTCGTCAAGGTGGGGCATGAACTCGCCGCCGATGAAAGGAATCAGGAGAAGCGAAGCGAGGAAAATTACCGTCGCGATCACCACCGTCAAGTTGGGCCGGTCGAGGCACCAGCGAAGTTCTGAGGCGTATTCGTCCTTCAACCAGTCGTAGGCGCGGTTCGCTTTTTCCTTCACGCCTTTTGTGAACCAGTAGGAGGCGAGCACGGGAACTAATGTAAGGGTGAAAATCAGCGAGCCCAGCAGCGCCCAGGACATGGTTTCCGCCATGGGGTGAAACAGCTTGCCGGACGGGCCACTCAGGGCGTAGATGGGAATGTAGCCGGCGAGGATGACGGCAATGGAATAAAAAATAGGCCGGTCCACGTCGTGTGCCGCGGCGAGGATCACTTCTTGCAGTTTGTATTCCTGCCCGTGGCGCGCGGCCAGTTCGCGGTGGATGTTTTCCATCATCACGACCGTGCCGTCGATGATGATTCCGAAATCGATGGCGCCGATCGAAAGCAGGTTCGCCGGAATGCCGCGCGCGTGCAGGAAAATAAACGAGAACAGCAGGCTCAACGGAATGGTCAGGGCGACGATGATGGCGGCGCGCACGCTGACCAGAAAGAAGATCAAAACCACCAGAACCAGGGCCATGCCGAGCAGCATGTTGTGCTCGACCGTGTCGATGGTCACCCGCACCAGGTCGCTGCGGTCGTAGTAGGGCCGGACCTTCACGTCAGCTGGCAGAAGGTCGCGGTTGATCTCTTTAGTTTTTTCTTCGACTCGTTTGAGGACGTTCTGGGTCTGCTCGCCGGTGAGCATGAGGATGACGCCTTCGACCCGGTCGTCATCGTTCTGGAATCCGAATTCTCCCAGGCGAGGAGCGTGGCCGATGGTGACCTCGCCGATGTCGCGGATGCGTATGGGCACGCCGTTGTTGTTTCCGACTACGACGGCACCGATGTCTTCGGTTTTATTCACCAGCCCGAGTCCGCGCACGTAGAAAAATTGCGAACCCTGCGAGTAGAATCCACCGCCGGCGTTGGCGTTGTTGGCGGCCAGAGCACTGAGCACTTGCGGCAGTGGAATGTGGTAGCTGTAGATTTTGGCGGGATCGAGCAGCACCTGGTATTGCATCACCGTGCCGCCGAAGCCGGAATCGTCGGCCACTCCGGGGACGGACTTGTAGGCGCGCTCGATCACCCAGTCTTCGTAGGTTTTCAGTTCTTGCGGCGTGCGGTCGGGGCTCTCGATTACGTAGCGATAAACGAGGTTGGACGGGCTCGACAGCGGTGCCAGGGTACCAGTCACATTCGGAGGAAGCGTGGCAGTCGACAGCCGCTCGAACACAACCTGCCGCGCGAAATAATCGTCGGTGTTGTCTTCGAACGTCATGATGACGTCCGACAATCCATAGAGCGAGATCGAGCGCATGAACACCATGTGCGGCACGCCGTTCATCTGCAACTCGATGGGCAGCGTAACCAGCCGCTCGATCTCCTCAGCTGCGTGCCCCGGCCACTGCGTGATTACTTCGACCAGCGGAGGCGAAAGGTCGGGGTAAGCGTCCACGGGCATACGTTGAAAGGAGAGCGCTCCGACAACGAGCACGAGCAATGCAAACATCAGGACCAGGAATCGTTGGCGGAGTGCGAATTGGACGATGTGGTGAATCATCTGCGGAACGTTTTACGTTTGTAACGTTCTACGTTGGTTCTGCCATCCTTCAGTGCTGGAGCGAGTTCTGGAACTGCAGAAAAAGACTGCCGTCGCCGACTACGCGATCGTTGGCTTGCAGCCCGGTGAGGATTTGCGTTTTCCCCGCTTGAGTCTCGCCGAGCGTAACGTCGCGCCGGGCGAACTGGCCTTTTCCGGTCTGCAGATAGACGTAAGGCATGTTTTGTTCGTCGCGCAGCACGCCGGAGTTGGGGACGAACAGAGCATTTTGAATGACGCCGGCCTGCACTTGCGCGGTCACGTACATTTCCTTCTTCAGGCGCTCGCCGGGATTGGGGGCCTCAATGCGCGCCTGCAGCGTGCGCGTGTTGGGGTCGAGCGCGGGAGAAATGTATTCGATTTTGCCGTGCACCGCACCGGGATACGATTCATTCTCGATCGTCACCGGATCGCCGACGTGCACGTAGGCCACGTCATTCTGGTAGATGTTGATGAGAATCCATACTGAGCTCATGTCCGACAGCGCGAAACATTGTGTGGCACCCGCCGCCAGCAATTGCCCCGGAGAACAGGTGCGGTCGACGACCTCTCCCGCTACCGGCGAGTAGAGCGGAATTTCCGGCGTGGGAGGCTTGGTGACAATCGTTTCTGGATCGGTGATGCCGAGGATGCGAATGGCATCGGCGCTGGACTCGAAGTCCGCCTGCGCCTGCGTGCGATTCGATTGCGCCTGTTCGAGGTCGGCCTGGGCGATGGCGTGGTGCTCGTAGAGATCCTGCGCGCGGTGGTAGGCTTTGTCCGCCAACTGGAAGGCGTCGCGCGCCTTGAGATACGCCGAGCGCAACAGAGAGTAGTCCGGGCTGGCGATGTAGAGCAGCACCTGGCCGGCGCGCACGTGCTCACCCTGCACCACTACGACGCGGCTGACCGGGCCGCCCACCTGCGTAATCACGGGTGTGGTTTTGAAGTCGTTGTACTCGACGGCGCCGCTCAGGCGCAGCGTGCGTGGCAGAGAACCCTGCTCGACGTTCACGACCTGGATGTGAGATAGCTGGTCGGCGGGCAGCGAGAACAACTCCGCCTTTGACTCGGGATTCTGCGTTGTTGAGAACGAAGTCATCTTGCTGGCCTGTTTTTCTGGCCCGCCGCAACCGGCCAGCATCACGATGCTCGCGGACACGATCGCGAAAATGATGGCGGACACGGGGGCCGACACAGTCCGACGCTGCCAACGATTTTCGCGGGCGATCTTCTCGCGGGCATGATCATGGCAGGTTCCTCGTTCCCACCGCTTCTTTCAGTTGCTCCAGAGCGGTCATATAAGAGGCCAGTGCCTGGCGATAGGCCAGTTGAATGGCCCGGTAACTGCGCTCGGCGTCGAGGAAATCGAGCAGGCTGGCAGCGCCGCGGCGATACGCATACTCACTGATGTCCCGTGAATCTTCCGCCTGTTTGAGATATCCGGAAATATAAAGTTGCACAATCTCGTCATTGCTCCTCACCGCCTCATAGGCATTGGCCACATCGGAGAGAACCGTATCGCTGGCCGCCTGCTTCTGTTCCTGTGCCTGCGTGAGCGCGTAACCGGTGCGGGCGATTTCTCCTTGATTGCGGTTGAATACCGGCAACGCAAAATTCACGAACAGCGAAGCCGTGTTTTCGCCGGAAACGTGCGTAAAGTCGTACGTGCCGTTGACGTCGACCTTGCCGTTTGCCTTCGCCAGAAGGATTTGGCTCTGCGCCGCGGTGATCCCCAGTTCTGCCGCGCGAAAATCGGGACGATCGCGCAATGCTCTCGTCTGCAAATCCTCCTGGTTTGCCTTGAGCGGCTGGTACGCGAGATCTCCGATCACGTCGAAATTGGCCGGCACCGCATCGTAGCCCAGGAACTCGCGCAGTCCGACAAGAGCCTGCACCCTTGCCAGCCGGGCAGCGGACACGTCGGTCTGAAACTGCAGGAGCTGCAGTGAGATCTTAAGATAATCGCCTTCGCTGATGGAGCCCGCCTTGAGTTGGGCCGCTCCGATATCGACCGTCTTCTGGAAGCTTTGCAGATCCTGCAGAGCGAACTGAAGCGTGGACTCCGCCAGCAAAACGCTGACAAACTGTTGGCCTACGTTGAAAGCCAGGGTGCGCTCGGCATCGGTGACCTGGGCGCGAGTGACGGCCGTTTGATCCTGGGCAGCCTGCAAGCGCCGCTGCCGTTTGCGGCCGCGTTCGAACAGATAACTGATCCCAACGTCGAACTGCTGAGTCTCGTTCAGGTTGTCGCCAGAAAAATCCTGCGGACTGAAAAAGGGGACGAACTGGCTATCCGCCCCAAGAGTCGGATTGGGACGCAGGTTCGCGGTAATCTCCTGGGCCTGATTTTGAAGAATCAAAGTTCGCGTGGCTTTGATGGAGTGGTTGTGCGCGAGAGCGAGATCAATGGCCTGATCAAGGCTGATCTTTAATGGAGAGGTCGAATTTTGCCCGCCGGCGGCCTCCACGAGCAGCAGAAAAAACATCGCAGCCGGGGCGAATATCCGAACATGGCTGGAGCGCATAAGGGTCGAGATCAAAACGCACTGACTGCGGTGCAACACCTGGCGAACGGAAGCTCATACCGGACCAGCACTTCGCCAAGGTTCTTCGTCCGCATCGTTCTTCTGGGTAAGGCCTCCTGGGTAAGACGGATGCCCAGGCTCAATGGATGTATTGTAATTTACTCCATTTGCGATTCGTCTGGTGATCCGGCAAGAAGCCCGTCAATCCTACGATCGGCGGGATTGCGAGCAAATGTGGATAAAGAGGATGGAACGACGACACGCAGAAATAGCGGTAAGAACCTAGAACAACGCGGGGACGACAACCTCTCCGAGTGAAACTGTTGCGCCTATTAGTAAAGACGGCATGCGGGGACGCGATGCGCCCCCGCATGCTCGAACGAGCGACGACTTCGGTTTAGCCGATCCAACAACAGCACTACATTGACGGCTCTCTTCCGCTGAGCTCAGGCAAGGTCGTAGCGACCAAGGTTCATCACCTTGTTCCATGCAGCGGCAAAGTCATTCACAAACGCCTGCCTCGAGTCGTCCGAGGCATAGACTTCTGCGAGTGCCCGGAGCTGGGAGTTCGAGCCGAACACAAGGTCGACGCGCGTGCCAGTCCACTTGATTTTGTTGGTCGTCCGATCGCGGCCCTCATAGACGCCTTCGGTAGACGACGGCTCCCACTTCGTACTCATGTCGAGCAGGTTGACGAAGAAATCATTCGTCAGCGTCTCGGGCCGGTTGGTGAATACGCCATGTTTGGTCTGCCCGAAGTTCGCATTCAGGGCACGCAGGCCGCCGATGAGAACCGTCATCTCCGGGGCAGTCAGGGTCAGCAACTGCGCGCGATCCACCAGCAACTCCTCAGCCGACAGTTTCTGTCCGCTGCGGAGATAGTTGCGGAACCCGTCGGCGACCGGCTCCATTACGGCGAAGGAGTGCACATCGGTCTGCTTCTGAGAAGCATCTGTGCGCCCCGGCGTGAAGGGAATCTTTATTTTGTGCCCGGCCTTTTTTGCAGCCTCCTCGACGGCTGCGACGCCGCCGAGCACGATCAGGTCGGCGAGCGAAACCTGCTTCCCTTTCTTTCCGCCTTTGTTCCCGTTGGACTTGCTCCCGTTGGATTGCGGGCCGTTGAACTCCTTTTGGATTGCCTCCAGCTTCTTGAGAACCTTCGCCAGCGCAGCCGGCTGGTTCACTTCCCAATCTTTTTGCGGCGCGAGGCGAATGCGCGCTCCGTTCGCTCCACCGCGCTTGTCAGAGCCGCGGAACGATGCCGCTGATGCCCAGGCAGTGGTGACCAGTTGGGAGATCGACAGTCCGGATGCGAGGATCTTGGCCTTGAGAGCGGCGATTTCCTTTTCCCCGATTAATTTGTGATCTACGGCGGGAACAGGATCTTGCCAGATCAGCGTCTCCTTCGGAACGAGCGGGCCGAGATAACGCTCGATCGGTCCCATGTCGCGATGCGTCAGCTTGAACCACGCCCGCGCAAACGCGTCTGCAAACTGATCGGGATGCTCGTAGAAGCGCCGCGAAATTTTTTCGTAAGCCGGGTCGAGGCGCAAGGCGAGGTCCGTGGTCAGCATGGATGGCGCGTGACGCTTTGAGGGATCGTGCGCATCCGGCACCGTACCGTTGCCTTTACCATTTTTCGGCGTCCACTGGTGCGCGCCGGCCGGACTCTTCGTCAATTCCCAATCGTAGCTGAAGAGGTTGGTGAAGAAGTTGTTGCTCCACTTGGTCGGTGTCGTAGTCCACGTGACCTCCAGTCCGCTGCCGATCGTGTCACCACCATGACCTTTGCCAAATTTATTCTTCCACCCGAGGCCTTGATCCTCAATGGCAGCACCTTCTGGTTCGTTGCCGACATATTGCGAGGGAACAGCAGCGCCGTGGGTTTTGCCGAAAGTGTGACCGCCAGCAATGAGCGCAACTGTTTCCTCGTCGTTCATCGCCATGCGGGCGAAAGTTTCCCGGATATCGCGAGCCGCGGCGATAGGATTCGGCGTTCCATTGGGCCCTTCCGGATTCACGTAGATCAGACCCATTTGCACTGCGCCGAGAGGATTCTGCAGATCGCGATCGCCACTGTAACGCTCATCCGCCAGCCATGTGCCCTCAGGACCCCAGTTCAGCTCTTCAGGCTCCCAGACGTCTGCGCGCCCGCCGCCAAAACCGAACGTCTTAAAGCCCATGGACTCGAGGGCGACGTTGCCCGCGAGAATCATGAGGTCGGCCCAGGAGATTTTCCGTCCATACTTTTGCTTGATCGGCCATAGCAGCCGGCGCGCCTTGTCGAGGTTCACGTTGTCCGGCCAGCTGTTGAGCGGAGCGAAGCGCTGCTGCCCGGCTCCGGCGCCGCCGCGGCCGTCGCCGATGCGGTACGTGCCCGCACTGTGCCATGCCATGCGAATGAAGAGCGGGCCATAGTGGCCAAAGTCGGCGGGCCACCACTCCTGCGAGTCGGTCATCAAGGCATGCAGGTCTTTGATCACGGCATTCAAGTCGAGGGTTTTGAACTCCTCCGCGTAATTAAACTCCTTACCCATCGGATCGGACTTTGGGGAATGCTGGTGCAGGATATTCACGTCCACCTGATTGGGCCACCAGTCGCGGTTTGTGGGCACCGACGCAGCATGGTTAAACGGGCACTTGGCTTCGGGTGTGGTGCTCTTGTTTTTAGCTTCGGGAGAAACACTTCCTGATGAGGTCGCGAGTGTATTTTCCATAATGTTTTTTCCTTCGAATTTTGGAATGATTACTTGGTGAACCAAACTATTTTTCTGGAATTAGTTTTTGGCAATTATTTTCTAGCGCAGCGGCGGCAGAGGCCAAAGACCTCGACCAGCGGCTGCGTCAGATCAAAGCCGTCCGGCGCGTGCCGGGATAGCCGTTTGAAATCGACGAACTCTCCTTCGATATCCTGCACCGATTTGCAGCGCAAGCACACCAGGTGATGATGAGGTTTGAGATTGCCGTCCACGCGCAACGTGGTCGCATGAGGAGTGACCTCCCGCAGCAAGCCAGACTCGATGAACAGCCGCAGATTGTTATAGACCGTGGCTAGAGAAACGGATGGAATGCGACGCCGGACGGAGGTGTAAATATCCTCCGGGGAATAATGTCCGTGGGAAGCGACGACGGCCTCATACACCACCTGACGCTGGTGCGTGACCGCCAAGCCGTGCTTCGCGGCCAGCTGACGGAACTGTTCATGGGCGAGACGCATGATTATCGGATGAGAATGATTATAAAACGACCGAAAGCAGTGTCAACCGAAATCTTTCTTGCAGCATCGGAAGAGGGCGCGCGCAAGACCGGACTGAAACTCAGCTGCCGCGAACCGGCATCGGGAGTTGCTAACGACCTAGTTTGCGGGTCTTAGTTTGCAGGGCCAGCAAACAGCAGCAAGTTTCCATCCGGATCCTTGACGACAAAATTCCTGGCGCCCCAAGGCTGCTTTTTCAGCGTCTGGTGAAAGGCAACACCAGCGGACTGAAACTCAAGAAACAGCAGCTTGATCTCGTCCGCTGTGGCGACGGACATCGATACCGACAACAGTTCCTCCCGATCGCGGATCGTCGACTCGATCGCTGGTCGCTCGACGCACCTTAGATTAAGACGCGCCGCATCGCGGCCCACCTGTGCGTAGTAGGGCGGCTTGCCGTAACTGAATACAAGCGAAAAGCCTAAGCTCTCACGGAAAAATTCGCAGGATCTCCGGATATCGGTGACGAACAGTTGCGGCTCTGCGCTGACAATCGTTGCTTTCGATGGCGCTGATTTCACCTTGGGCGACGTTGTCGAAAGTCTGGTTTTCATGCCTTGCCAACTATCGAAGCCTTGCTGTCTTGCGACCATTTCCTGCGCATCGCTGAGCTTAAAGCTCGCCGCAAGAATCTCGGAGTCGCCTACATTCAGGAAACGAGGCAAGTGCTCGCGGATTTGTGCGGCGACGGGATAGTGGCGTTCGCGATGCCACCGCAATATTTGCTTGGCCTGCTTTTTGAGGTTTTCCAGATTGGGCATGTAAGCCTCCACGATGGGATCGTAGGTGGGCATGGCCCTTCGGCGACGTGCCGTTGCATCCTACATGCGCAGAGTGCAGTATCTGCGACGGTGTCGGCAGTTGTCAATTGAGAACGAGGCCGCTACTAGAGGTTGGGCCGCGCTTACACATTTTGTCGCGCCACAGGCGTGAGCGCGCACCGCTATAATTGCAGTCCAATATGACTGTACGCATAGAGCAGGACGTCTTTCACGAGCCGTGGCCGCCGCTTTCGTATCCCGACTTCGCGGCCACCCAGCACCTTCTGCACATGGGTTTACAGGCAGTGGGCAAATTGAAGCTGGTAGAGCCGTTTGAACCGCAGTGGGCGGAGGTACCGCTCTTGCTTTGCAGCCGGGGGTTAACAACCGGACCAATCCACTATTCCGGGGGCGCCTATGAAGTTACGGTTGATCTGATCTCTCACCAAGTGGGCTGCGCGACCAGTTGGGGATTTTCGGGTGGTTACGACTTGGCGTCTATGTCCGTCGCCGAATTCGTAAAGGAACTGTTTGACATCCTCGGCAAAGGCGGTATCAAACCTTCCATCAACTTGAAGCCGCAGGAGGTGCCCAACGCGATCCCATTTGACAAGGACACACTGCGTCGTCCCTACGACCCGATACTCGTTAACGCCTGGTGGCGAATCCTGCTGAGCACGCAACGCGTGATGCGCGTTTTCCACGGGCGCTTCAAGGGCAAGACACAGCCCATTGGCCTGATGTGGGGAACGCTTGACATCCGCGATGTGCGCTACAGCGGCAAGTCCGTTTCACCCGGAGAGAAAGCCGACTACATCCGACGCAACGCCATGAACGAAGAGCTCGTTGAGGTAGGTTGGTGGGCGGGCAGCGCAGCTTATCCAAAACCAGCGTTCTACTCCTTCACCTACCCGCAGCCCAGGGGAATCGAAGATGCAAAGATCACCCCGGCCAGTTCGCGATGGGAGGCGGCCATGGGTGAGTTCCTCCTGGACTACGACGATGTGCGCAAATCGAAAGACGCTGACGGCGATCTACTGTCGTTTTTCGAGTCAACCTATCACGCTGGGGCTGAGAGGGCAGGCTGGGACCCCCATCTCGTTGGCAGCGGCACACCTGAGTAGGCGCGGCACGACGCAAGAGATTTCTCCGAGAACAATTTGCAAGAACGAGCCGCGGATAAATGTTTGCGCGGCCGTCAGATCCTTAAGAAAATCTTGCGGCGGTACATCCAGAACAGGATGAGCCAAAAGACCAAGAGCACAGCAAAACCTTGAACAACCGGCTGGAAGGTCGGTCCTGATAGAGCCGAGAGCGCCCATCCAAAGTGACGTTCGAGGGCACCGCGGACGAAGGGCTCCATGGTCCAACTCATCACGTAAACGGCAATCGAGTTCATGCCGATCACTACGAGCGGAAATGCCCAGCGCTGCCAGCCTTTAATTTCCACCAGGGCGTAGAAGCCGGCCAGTATCAGGATGACCAGGCCTCCGCTATACAGGGTGTAGGACGATGTCCAGACCCTTTTCACGATCGGGCAAATTCCGGCCCACTGACAGATCAGGCCGAGCAGCACCAGGCCGCTGCCGGCGATGATCAGTCCGCGCAATTTCTGTTCCTTCGAGCCTTTGGCCTTGAGGAATTCTCCCGTCAGCAGACCCATGATCATGGTGCCGAGCGTTGGAATGAAACTTAGCGTGGACCAACCGCCTTCGTTGAAGACAAAGGGATGCTCGCGCGGAAAGAGGTTCAGGAACCAGACGTCGAATGCCCACGAAAGATTGGAATTCTTGTTCCAGTGAGAAAGAAATCCGGTGTAGTTGTGGGTCCAGTCTGCTGGAACTCCCACTCTGGCGTAGTCAAACCCCGGACCCGGCGCGGGATAGAGCGCGAACGCGACCCAGAAAAAGATCAGGATCAGGACCAGCGTCACCACCTGGGTTCGCACGCGCGCGAATCCCAGCAGGAACAGGAATACGTATCCCAAACCAATCTGGGTGAGCGTGTCTTCAAAGGTCCAGTAGGTCTGATGCGACAACAGGGACCGGAGAAAGATTCCCAGAAAGATCAGAATGAAAGCACGCCGGATGGCATGCCCCAGCATGGGACCGAAGGTTTGGCCCTTCAATTTTCGGCTGGCGATCGAAAACGGCAGCGCCGCGCCTACCAGAAAAGAAAAGGCGGGCTGGATCAGGTCATGCAGCGAGCAGCCCTGCCAGTCAACGTGATCGGTATTAAAGCCGATGACCCTCCAGAACAAATTGTGCGGGAAGTTGCTCGCCACCGCGTGCAGATGCATGGCTTCCGCGAGCATCAGGAACATGACAGTTCCGCGGAGCACATCCAGCGAAACCACGCGGGTCGCGGCTTCCGGCTTGCGGGCAGGCGCCGTTATGGGCAGCTCTAAAGCGGGACTTTCCACCTGCGGGCTTTCGATCATAAAGGGCTCCTATGACCAACTCAGCTGACTTACTCAGATGACCCACTCAGCGAAGAATAGACCTTTAAGTCTGAACTGCAAAACCGGGAACGTCCGCATTGGCGTTCCACTTCCCGCGGGTGAAGTCGGGAAATTTTTGCGGAGCGCCGTTCTGCGCTACCGATGCTTCACTCAATGGAACCGGCGCGCTCCATGCGGCGGCATCGTAGCAATTGATGTCGGGCACCAGGCCTTTTTTCAGGCAATCCATCAGCCGGTAATTCATGACGTAATCCATTCCGCCGTGGCCGCCCATCTTACGCGCCATTTCTCCCGTTGTCTTCCAGAGCGGGTGCTCGTACTTGTCGCGAAAGGCGTCGATGTTCTGCCAGTCCTCGTGGCCGGAACCATCGGCCTGTTTTGCGCCATCGATAAAGACGCGCGGCGGATAGTCGGCGAAGATTCCCTTCGTCCCGGAGATCGTGTTGAGGCGGCTGTAAGGCCGTGGGTTCACCACGTCATGCTGCAGAAGAATGGTGCGACCTTTCGCAGTTTTTATGATGCTGGTATTCATGTCGCCGCAGATGTACTTCTCGGCGCGCTTTGGATCTCCCTCAGGGAAGTTCGCTTTCACATAGGCGCTCAGCGAGGCCTCGGGCGAACTCACCGAAACCATATAGTCGAACCGGTCGCCGCGGTGGATGTCCATGTAATGGGCCACCGGGCCGAGGCCGTGCGTTGGATAAAGATTGCCATTGAGTTTCATGTGGGGAAAGCGGCGCCACAGGCCCTCGCCTTCACTGGAGGTCAAAATCGTGCGCAGGTCGTGGAGGTAAGCCGCTTCTCCGTGGGTGATTTCGCCGAAGACTCCATCCCGCACCATGCCGAGAACCATCATCTCGTTCGAGCCATAGCAGCAGTTCTCGAGAATCACGCAATGCTTGCGCGTAGCTTCGGAAGTATCGACGATTTCCCAGCACTCCTGCAGTGTGGTGCAGGCGGGCACTTCGACGGCGGCATGCTTACCATTCTTCATGGCGGCGACCGCCATCGGAACGTGCCAGTTCCACGGGGTCGCAATATAAACAATGTCGAGATCGAGTTCCGTCAGATTCTTGAAATCCAGTTCGCCTTTGCTGAATCCGGCGGGCTCTGGCTGGCCTGCCTTAGTCACTGCCTGCTGCGCACGCGCCACTTTTTCCGGCACCAGATCGCAGATCGCCTTGACCTCAACCTTGTCGATTGCTAGCAGATCCTCCAACAGGTTGGTGCCGCGTCCGCCGACCCCGATGATTCCCAGCCGCACGCGTTCTCGCGCTTCGAACGGGACGCCGATCATCGTCATTGCAGCGTTCGCACTCTTGTTTGCGCCCTCGGGCGTGCTGGCGGAGAGTTCGGAGGAGCGTTCAGAGGAAAGCTCAGAACCCAGAACGTCCTTGGCAATCAGAAATCCCGCGCTGCCCATCGCAGTGCGCTGGATGAAACTTCGTCTTGAAACATCTTTCAATTCTTTGTCCCGTGGCATGTCGTGGTCTCCTGGTTGACGAGGGTTCGACTTGCAAGTGTACTCGAATCCGCATTCGTCCCAAACGGTGCGCGCAGCGTGGAATAGAAGGAATGGTAATTCCCCGTTGCCCCGCGCGATTTCCGGGGCGGCAACAGTAGTTGACATATCGCTCGGACTCCGATATATCTGTTTCCGACTATGGACGAACGATCAGATTCGGATTTGCCGTTGTCCTCGGCGGCTTTGCACATCCTTCTCGCTCTAGCCGGGGAAGACCTTCATGGCTACGGCATCATGCAGGAAATCGCAAGGCAATCGGAGGGAATATACAAACTCGGTCCCGGCACGTTGTACGACAATTTGCGGAAGCTCATTCAGGACGGATGGGTTCAGGAATTGGGGCAACGCCGAGGAGATGATGATCCTCGCAGGCGCTATTACCGACTCACTGATGCTGGACGAAATGTCCTCATAGCTGAGACTGCCCGCCTCACGCAGGTTGTCCGCGAAGCACGCTTGCGACTGCGAATGCCAAGTCCTAGGAGAGTTTGATGCTTAGGCACCTATATCGTTGTGCCGTGCGATTACATCCTTCCAGCTTTCGCCGACGTTTCGGAGACGAGATGCTGTACATCTTCGATCAGCAAAAGGGAACGCTGGCCGCAGTAGGTGTAACGCTGGACTGTGTCTTTTCGCTGTTGAGGCAATGGACATTGCGACCACAGACCGGCATTGAGCTATCCGTTGCACCTCTGCCAGGTCCAACAGCGGACCATATTCCTTCATTCGAGACACTCGATCCGTTCCGGCCTCGCGCATCAGCGATGATCAAGGGCGCTGTCATCTCGCTGGTTCTGTTTTGCATGACCGTCATCGCAATCCGTTATAGCTGGAGTCACGTCCTGAATCTGCATATTAGAGAAATAGGCACGGATTACCAAGAAGTTCGTCCACAGGACCAGCAAGTTCGTCCACAGGCACGCCCAAGCCGTTCAGGGGCTTGGCTTCAACTTGATGCGTATGTCGGCGAATACATCTCCAGCCACCCACAGGCGAAGATTTCGATCCGGATTGAAGGCGATCATCTAGCGCTGGCTTACGCAGGACACCCGAGCCTTGTCCTCTCGCCCGTATCCCCAAAGAGGTTCATTGTCGACGGAGTCGCTAATAACTACGCTGACTTTACCCCTGTCGATCAGGGCAGAATTTGCTGCTTGACCGTGGTTATAAACGGCAACGTCATCAACGCTCAACGCGAGTAGACAATGCTCGACTCCGCTTACCTGCGATTTATGCCCCGGAAACGACTGTCAGGGTTACTGCCGTTGGAGTGTAGTTGACCTCGAAGTGCTCACCGGAATTGATAGTTGATCCGTTGACCTTGGTGAATTGACCGGTTATGGCGCTGCCGGTGAGGATCGTGAATGTATCGCCGATCGTCGGCACAAAGCTATTGATCAGCTTGATCGTGAGCGTACCATCCAGGCTTGCTCCGTTTGAGACTGGCATCTGGCTGTATTGCGAGCCGACTGTGGTGCCTCCGATGGCGACATCGAGAACTCCCGAGGCCTGCTGCGAGTAGCTTCCCGTGACGGTGAGCACGCCAGCTTTGGTGGTCGCGTCGCCCACAACAAGCGTGCCACCAGAAGTGACGGCAGCCGCGAGCGTGCCTTTGCCTTCAAGCGTGCCCTTTTGCAGATTGACGCCGGTTGGCGCGGTCAGCGTGCCGTCTACCACGGTCGTTCCGGCGGTCTGGGTATAGCTGCCACCGACGGTAAAAGTGCTTCCCGCACCGACCGTGGATTTGCCGGCATTGCTGAAGCTCGTAGACGTGGTAAGGGCCTGTCCGCTCTGCAGGGACAAGCACTCCTTTGGTGGTGTTCGCGCCGAGACGGGAGAGCGCGTTCGTCGCCGGCGGAGGTATTCAGAATCTCGCCATGCAGCGCCGGTCAACGTGATGCTTGCGGCATTGGTGGCGATGGCGCCGCCAATCTCTAGAATGCCGGTCACATCGTAAGTACCGGCAGTCAGCGTGCCGCCGGAAAGATTATTAAACGGATTGGTGGCACTGCTGTTGATGATCAGCACGCTGCCTTTGCTTACATTCAGCTTGCCGTTGTTGGTGAACCCCCCGGAGTTCGGCTGAATCGTCAGCGGAGTACTTTTATTGGCGAGGATCGTCCCATCGTTCGTGATGGGCATGGGATTCGAATCCCCGATGGTGCCTGCGCCTTCAATGGTGCTCTCGTTGGTCAGCGAATTACCCGAGCCGTAAATGCAATTGCCCGACGCCATAATGACCTTCCCGGAGCCCGTCAAGATCGTGGGCTCAGCCAGAATTATGCAACCGTGCCCGCTGAGAGTGATGGTTCCGGTGTTATTGATAGTGCCCTGCAAGGTAAGGTCTTGCCCATTCGGAACGGTAAGCTTTCCGGCGTTCGTGGGAATGTTCACGGTTCCATCGAGCACACCATCCTGACTTTCGATGACGCCAGTTCCGCTGGTTGTTAACGTGCCGCCGTTCACGGAGCCGTTGAATCCACTGGTCAAAACAACGGTAGAGCCACTGAGCGCTTCGATGGTTCCACCGCTGTTGTTGACCACAGTTTCAAGCTCGAGCGTGCCGCCGCCGCTCGCTTCCAGAGTGCCGGTATTTGTGGTTGCGCCGCCGGCCAGGGTCAGCGTGTTTGCACTGCTGTCAGCCGCGATCATTGCCTGGTTGGTCACCGGAAGCTCGTAGATGGTGCCGGTTCCGTGGATCTGTTGCTGATTGGTGAGCGATCCACCGGCGCTGTTCTGGTTAAGTTGGCTGGTGCCACTCATAATCAGCGATCCTGATCCAGTGAGGGTTACATTCCCGATCATGCTCAGCGTTCCGGATACCAATTGAAGCGTGCCGGTGTTGGTAACTGTGTTTTGGAGATCGCCTAAGTTACTTGAAATCTGCACCAGACCGCTGTTGGCAAGGCCGTTCAACACGGTGCCACCGGTGAGTTGAATCACCCCACTCCCCGTCGTGGTGAGCGTTCCGCCGGTGTAGATTTCGCCCTGCAGCTGAATGGTACCGCCGTCGAGAGCTTTGATGGTGCCGCCGGTGTTGTTGAACGGGCCTAAGAAGCCATAGACAACGTCAAGGGTGGCGCCGCTGCTTGCCTCAAAGGTGCCGGTATTGATGATGCCGGCGCTTGAGGGTTGCACCGTGAGCGTGCCGCCAACGGCGTTGATCGTGCCCTGGTTCTGGATCGAAAACCCCTCTTTTCCGAGACTACCTTGCCCCATAATAAGTTGTTGGTTGATCAGGGTGGGATGTGATCCGGCAGTCCCGTCGAAATTGGAGAGCGAAGAGTTCATGTTCACCGTGCCACCGCCGCTCAGCGTCACGATCGCGCCCTGGCCGATCAAGGCGAGACCGTTTCCGTTCGTGATGGTGATGACGCCGTTGTTGGCGATGCTGTTGCCGGTTATGAACACGTAGCCGCCGACGATGTCTACGCTGCCGCCCGAGCCAAGCGTGAGATTAACGATGGTGTCGCCGTCTTGGCCACTCAGCGTCACGGGCCCGCCTTGAATCACGGCGTTGTAATTGCCGTCAGGATATTGCGGCGGGTTCAGGCTGCAGGTATCCCATAACGCGTTCCCGCCGGCGTTGGGGCAAGGCGCCCACTCGCCGCTTCCAAGGGTCCATGTGGAGGTGGTTTGTGCCAGCGCGGAGGTGCACACGCCACAGGCCAGAACTGAAATTGCGAGCAACTCCAGGAACAGCGCGCGGACGGTTCTGGAGTAACTGTTGAACGAGAGCGGTGAAGTCATAACCCCTCCTGAAATTGAGCAAACGTTTCTTACACGAACACCAGGCATGCAAATGCGGTTCACTGCATCACGTACTGCGTGTTGATGTAGACATCGCCGCCGGCGGATGCGCCGACGTTGCAGTTGGCCGCCGTCACCTGCGGCAAAACCGACAGTTGATGGTCGCCGGGAACTGGTATGGAAACCGGGCCTGAATTGAAAGTGGAAACGTTGCTAGGCATTGGGACGTTAGCGAGAGTTTGATTCGCCGTATCGTCGTACACCTGGATGAAAGCCGGTTGACAGCTTGCATCTATAGAGGAATTGAGCCTCACGCTGAAACGGGTTATCAGGATGTTGTAATCGGGCACGAAGATGCCCCAGAAAGCGCCGGTGCCGAATCCACATTGCGCCAGACCGTTGCACATGCTGCCGACGAAAGTCGTGGAGAAGCTCATGTGCGGGTTGTGGCTCATTGGCGTGTCATTGTTCACGGACAAGCTGCTGGCTTTGACGTTGCCTTCCAGATTGATATTGCTGGTGCCGGTAAAATTGGTGATGGCCAGGTTGCCCGCTCCCTCGGAGTTGCCAGAGCCCGCAGAAAGGATCGCCCAGTTCTGCCCGCCGGTGCTGGTATTGTTCAGCTCAATCCAGGTGCCGAAAGTGCTCGAGTCCTGGAAAAGTGCCGGCAGGTACGTGCTGCTGCTGACTACCGTTAAGGGACTGGAAGGCGCTGCCGTGCCGATACCCACATTGCCGCCCGAGGCCAACACCATCTCCGTGGCGTTGTTTTCGCGAAACAGAAGTTGCCCGCCCGCCGGACGGTTGAGGTAGGTGTTGATTCCTTCGCCGAGCAGCGAATAATTCGCGCAGCCCGTAGAGCCGCTCGCACCAAAGCCAATGCCTCCAAAGCCGCTGCTGCAACCCATGCTGTTAATGGCCGTGCTTCCGGTCACCAGACTGCCCGCGTTCACATTACCCTCCAGCCAAATGGTGCTCTTGCCGGTAAGGTCGGTGATCGCGAAGTTTCCGGCGCCCTCGCCATTGCCTCCGGCTGCCGAAATGATGTTCCAGGTGTGGCCGCCCGCGCTGGTATTGCTCAGCGTCATCCAGCTGCCAAAGGTGCTGGAACTCTGCACGGAGAACGGTTGATAGCTGCCGTTGTTGATGACCGCCAGGTTGCCATTGACGGTTTGATTCCCGGTGAAGGTGTTGGCGGATGCGAGCTCGGGAATCTTCGTGGTGTCCAGATTCAAGGTAACGTTGCCGCTGGTGCCCCCGCCGAGAAGGCCCGATCCCGGCGTCACTCCCGTGATCGTGCCGGTCCCAACCGCGGCGCACGCCCACGAACTGCCATTCCATTGCAGCACCTGACTGGCAGCGCAACTATTGGTCAGAGCCAGGTTGAGCGTACCGCTGGTTCCGCCGCCGGTCAGCCCGCTGCCGCTGGCGGTGGTTATCCCCGAAATCGTTCCCCCTCCGGCGAACACGATATCCAGTTCTGGCGGCTGGCTGGTGGCGGTGTTTTCCTTGCTGTCGAAGCTGGCATTCAGCGGGCTGTTGGCTACCAGTGCGATGCCGTCGTTTGGCTCGGTGCCGTCGAGCCACGCGTTCAAGGCGGGTGTGATGTCGATCACGATGTAGTCGTGCACGTTCGCGCTGGTCAGCGGCACACTACTGGCGAGCGTAGCGCCCAGCGCAGGCGCGAGATCAGCGGTGATGGTTTTTTCCGACCAGGTCCCGTTGACGTAGTCCACGTTGAAGCTGCCGGCGGTGGTCACGGCATTGACATAGAGCTTCAGCGTGGCCTTGGCGATGCTGGCGCTCGTATAGCCCGATGGGATCGACGACAGGTCGAACTGGATGTAAGTGGTTTGCGTACCGCTCTCGACGTCGAGCAGGGGCTTGGCGCCCAGCGTGGTGGTCGGCGTGGCGGTGTTGGTGTAGGCATCCCCGCTGGGCTTGATCTGGGCGGAGGCTGCGGTGCAACACCCCAGCATGATCAGCAACAACGTCGCCAGCCGTGACTGGTTATTCAAGTTCTTCATGACGCGCTCCAAATGTCTTTCTCGAATTACTTTGAACAGAGCCGGGTCGCCTCTCCTTCTCTGGTTTCGATCTCTGACTTCGATTCCAGCCGATCCCCCCGGAGGACGACCCGGCCCGCTTCTACCTATCCAATCCGGAAACCGCGAAGAAATTGGCTCACGGTCAGACAGGTTTTTTTCGAGGGATTCAACCGAGTACTTTTTCCGGCAGCATCTGGAGTGGATCAACTACGCGCGATCGAAGCTCTAAATCCAGCCTGCGCAACATTTTGCAGCCCGACCGGCTGCGAACGATCCATGCTCGATCCACGCTCGAAGTGCATACTCAAAGCACATTGACTTTCAGACCGAACCGGGATAGCTTTTTGCCCACTATCGGGGGCGTGAGGCCCGAGGTGAGCGATGAAGCCCGCTTCGTCTAGCCAAGTCACATCGAACCAGGTCACGGAGTTGCTCGCGCGCTGGAGTAAGGGCGAGGACGATGCCCGCGAGAAGCTCGTTCCTCTGGTCTATGACGAACTCCGCCAAGTGGCGCGTCGATGCCTCGCCAGCCAGCCTCGCGATCAGACCCTGCAAAGTACTGCGCTCGTGCATGAGGCCTACTTGCGGCTCGTGGGTCGCAGCGACGTGCACTGGCAGAATCGCGTTCATTTCTTTGCAGTAGCGGCTCGCATGATGCGCGGGATTCTGGTCGACCACGCCCGCATGCACGGCGCTGCCAAACGAGGAGGCAATGCCGTCACCTTGGTGCTCGATGACGCAGTCGCTCTCCCCAAGAAAAAAGAATTGGATGTGCTGGCTTTGGACGAGGCCCTGACCGGCCTGGCGGCGCTCGATGCCCGCCAGGGCCAGATTGTCGAACTCCGCTTCTTCGGCGGACTTTCGATCGAGGACACGTCGCGCGTGCTCAGTATTTCCCCAGCGACAGTGAAGCGGGAGTGGGCCACGGCTCGCCTTTGGCTGCACAACGCCATGACTAAGACCTAGCAAAACATTGCACAACGTCTGCCCTATGACCCCCGAGCGCTGGCAACAAATAAAAGGTGTGCTGGATCAAGCCCTTGATCTTGCGCCCTCCGAACGAGCCGCGCTTCTGGATCGCGTCTGCTCCACCGATTCCTCCTTGCGGAAAGAGGTGGAAGTGCTTCTGGCTTCCGACGAGGAAGCCGGAGCTGACTTCCTGAATGAAATCCGGGGCCTGGATCTGGGCACGACCGTGGACCCCTACGAAAGTTCAGCAACAAGTTCAGCAACATCGGCACACAACTGGATCGGACGACGAGTTGGTCCTTACAAAATTGTCGAGCAGATTGGCGTGGGCGGCATGGGCGAGGTTTATCGCGCCTTCCGAGCCGACGACCAGTACAAAAAGCAGGTTGCATTAAAAGTCGTGCGCGGAGGTCAGGATTCAGCTTTTGTAGTCAGCCGTTTCAGGAATGAGCGGCAGATTCTGGCCAGCCTCGACCATCCCAACATCGCTCGCCTGCACGACGGCGGCACCACCGAAGAGAGCGTTCTCTACTTCGTGATGGAGTTGATCGAAGGCCAGCCCATCGACCAATACTGTGTTCAGCATGAGCTTTCCGTCCCGGAAATCCTAGGCATCTTCCTGCAGGTATGTTCGGCGGTGCAATATGCGCATCAACGGCTGATCATCCATCGCGACATCAAACCGGGAAATATTCTGGTCGCCTCCGACGGCACGCCCAAGCTGCTGGATTTCGGCATCGCCAAGATTCTGGATACTGATGCAGTCGCAGGCGGATTTGAGCCAACACTCACCGAATTTCGAGTTCTGACCCCGGGCTATGCCAGTCCAGAGCAGGTGAAGGGAGAGCCCATCACTACCGCCAGTGACGTTTATTCCCTCGGCGTGGTGCTCTACGAACTGCTCACCGGCAAGCATCCTTATCGACGGATGAACAGCACGCCGCAGGAAATCGCCCACGCGGTTTGTGAAGTCGAACCCCCAAGACCAAGCACGGTTGTCCGCCGGATGGAGTCCACAGAAGCTCGCGAGTCGCGAGGATCTGCTACCCCTGCGAAAAGTCTCGACGCGACAGAAAAGCGCCGCAAGCTGTTGCGTGGCGATCTGGACAACATTGTGCTCATGGCCCTGCGCAAAGACCCCCAGCGGCGCTACGTTTCCGTCGAACAGTTCGCCGAAGACATCCGGCGCCATCTGGGGAATCTTCCGGTCCTCGCCCGCAACGACACTATTCGCTACCGCGCGTCGAAGTTCGTCGCTCGACACCGGGCCGGTGTGACGGCAGCGGCAGTCGTCCTGGTCACCCTGCTGGCAGCCGTCGCAATCACCGCACGGCAGGCTCAGATTGCACGCCGGGAGCGGGCGCGCGCTGAACAGCATTTCAACGATGTCCGCACGCTGGCCAATTCTTTAATTTTCGAAATCCACGATTCTATTCAAAACCTGCCCGGCGCAACGGTTCCGCGTAAGCTGCTGCTCGACCGCGCGTTGCAGTATCTGGATAGCCTGGCCACGGAATCGAGCGGCGATGCTTCCCTGCAGCGGGAACTGGCGGCCGGCTACTTGCGCATCGGGGCCATCCAAGGGAGCACTGTGGACGCGAGTCTGGGGAAAACCGAGGATGCGTTGGCGAGCTACAAGAAAGCGGTTGCAATTCGTAACGCCGTGGCCAAAGCGAATCCAAGTAGTGTAAGTGATCAACTGAACCTTGCCATTGCCCGGCGCAGTTTGGCGAGAATGTTGGACAGTGCCGGTCGGCCCGGCGCGCGCGAGCAAGACGACGACGCTCTCGCAATCACTGGGCGCCTGGTGCAGCTTGGCAACACCAGTCTGGAGGTGCAAGCAGAGAGGTCGATCGAATACGAACTGCTTTCTGATCTTCAAAATGGGTCAGGCGATCCGGCCGGGGCTCTCGATTCAATGAGGAAGTCGTTCGCCATAACCCAGGAAATCCTCAAAGAGCACCCTCAGGACAGAAAGGTGCAGCACGGGGCTGCCATCGGCAATGTGAAAGTGGCGAACACGCTGTCGGAGATAGGATCGAGGACCGAGGCTCTGCAGTTCTACCGGACGGGCCTGGACCTGTTCGAAGCTTTGGCCAAGGATCAGACGGACGCCCGCTCGCGGCGCGAATTGGCGGTGGCAACTTTTTTCATGTCCAACACGCTGAGGATGAATGGAGACGCCGCGGGGGCTCTCGTGGCCAACAGGCGGGCTTTCGCGATCATCAAACCTATGGTGAGCGCGGACCCACAGAACGCAACCCTTCAACTCGACCATGCAGGCGCACATGCAGCGCTCGGAATCGATCTGGTGATGCTTGGCAGATACGCCGAGGCAGAGGAAATGCTGCGCAAAGCCATTCAACTTTACCAGGAAGTTCTTGCCCGCAATCACGGCGACCTGCAAGCGCCGCACTACACAGGAACGAGCGAAATTTGGCTGGGGGAAGCCTTTTCCGAAGAAGGGAAAATGCAGGAGGCATTGGACAACTATCAGAAGAGCATAGCGAATCTTGATGCTCCACATCTTGATGCCCCACAAAATGACGACCCCGATATGCGGACCGAGGTGTCGATCGGATACATCAGGCTCGGCAAAGCCCTGACAAGACTGGGACGCACAAAGGAAGCGCTCGCCTCTTACCGCAAAGCTCTGGCGATTGCCGAACCCCTGGCAGGGGAAAAGCCGCTGAGCTCGCAGGCTCTGTATGCCATCGCAGACGCTTACTTCGGTATGGGAGAATTATCCAGAACGGGCGCCGCCAATTTTCCGGAGGCGTCGGGCGAATATAGGAAAAGATGGACCGTGGCGCGCGATTGGTACAGCAAAAGTACAGATGCTTGGAACAAGATCCCCAACCCCGGGGCGGTGACCCCAAGCGGATTGCCGTGCGGCAATCCCAAAGCGGTCGCGCAGGCAATCGCGAAGTCTAAAACAGTTCTTGTGCATCTGCGCGTCTCGCCGCCGTAATCCGGCTCCGGCGCACAGAGATGGGGGATGCCCCGCTATTTGGCGTTCCCGCAGACGGCCGTATTCGGATGGTTGCGGGGGGGTGGATTTGAACCACCGACCTTTGGGTTATGAGCCCCGGCGGTCAATCTAACTTGTTGTTGATTCGACGACTCTTACACCCCTCAACACCTGGTTTTGACCATTTTCGGGTCGATTCTTTGCCCAAGTTTTGCCCAAGTTTTTGGCCGCCAGAAGCCACGGCCGAGATTGTGCATCAGGGAATCGCAATGCGGGGGCCCTACTAATATAAGGAGATCCTAGAACCGGATCCCAAAGCCGAATTCGCCGGGTTGTGCTGCAAAGTGGCTAGCGGGAGACATCTGCCCCTTGGATTGGCGCGTTACTGATCATGTGAGTGCTCAGCGCGGTCCTCATGGTAACGGGCAATATCCAAATTCGATATTGCTCGTCGACCATTGCATTCCCAGTGAGCACCAAACAAAGGCTCCGATCGCGAGAGTTCAGGTGTTGTCTCGCAAAAATGAAGGGAAATGCGACGACTCTCAAGGATCTGGCAGATATTCAGGACATCGACGACATTCCGACCCAGGCGCGCGATGTCAGCGACCCCAATGTGACTTCATTCGGCAGTTTCGTAATTCGTTGCTATGAACCGGGTAACAATCCATTCATGCTTTGAATCTTGCCGCACGACATCTGATTTCCGCACAGCACGTCAGAGCTTATGTAGTCCTCCCAAACTGCTCCAGTCGGCGAATGCTGCGTTCGACTTTCTCGCGCTCGTGCGAATTCGCCGAGACATAAGGCCAGCACAGCCTGCTCTCGCAGATATTGAGCAGCGAAAGGCAGCACTTCAAGCCGCGCAGCAGTCCGGATTCCGGTTCCCCGATCGAATAGACTTCGCGAATGAACAAGTCGACCTGGGCTTGCAGAAGCCGCACGTCATCCATTCGGCCGTCGACGAACGCATCGTAGAGCGAGACATAAAGGCGAGGAAAGGCGTTAGCTCCTCCGCTGATGCCGCCGTGAATTCCGGTGGCTAATCCCTTGGCCAGCAACCCTTCTGGCCCGACGAAGATTGCGAAATCTGGTCGCTGCCGAAAATGCCCGAGCGCAGCTTCCAGAAATTCAAAATTTCCCGAGCTGTCTTTAAAGCCGATGACATTTGGAACATCGCCGCAAGTCTTGAGACTCGTCAACGTGTAGCGCACAAGATTAGGATTGGGGAGGTTATAGAGATAAATGGGAAGCGGACTATCGGCGGCGAAAGTCTTGATGCATCGGACAAGGTCATTCTGACTGAGTGGAAAATAATATGGAGGCGCGATCACGAGAGATTCCGCGCCCGCTTCCGCTGCGACCTTCGCCATTGCCAGCATCTCAGTTCGCGAAGTATCGATGACCCCGACAATGACCGGTATTCGCCCATTAACCAGCTTGCAGGTTGTCTCAATCACCTCGCGGCGCACCCGATAGCTGAGGGCCGGTGCTTCGCCGGTCGTGCCCAGCACGAACAATCCGTGAATTCCACCGGAGATCATGTGCTCGACAAGCTTCTCTAATCCGGCGACATCGAGCTCATCGTTACCCGCAAGCGGCGTAATCATGGGCGGGACAATGCCCCGCAAAGGTTTCTGGCGATCACTATTCATGCGGCTTCCTAAAGTCGATTGATTGACTTCGCATCACTCTTCAACTGTCACGCCGAGAATCACCAGAGACGTATTTGGCTGATTCATTTCGTAGGAAATGCTCTTTAGTTTCTTCTGCGATATCTTGGATGACCTGTACAAAAGAAACTGATAATCCCCACGCTCCAAGATCTCAACATCTTTAGACAGCGAATTGCCGGTTGCGCCTCGAGAACAACGTTCTGACCCCGGGTCGCGTCGGCGATCTGGTTCGCGAGAGCGATTTCATAACCGCTTCTCAGGGGAATTTCTCGGGTTTCCGCGCGGTTTCGGCCGGATCTTTGGGATCGTTGAACCAGATCTCACTCCGTAAATGGCTTTCTTGGTTTATTCACGATAGTCCTTATCCTTCACAATATGTGTCTGGGACTGCTACCACGACTGCCATAACCAAAATAGAAATCCTCGCTGCGGCCTTAGCCTTGGGCCAGCAGACCACCATCGACGACCAACGAGGTTCCGGTGATGTAGGCGGCATCCCTCGAAGCCAGCATGCGAACTGAACGCGCGATATCTTCCGGAGTTGCCAGCCGACCCATCGGAATCTTGGCGAGCAGCCGCGCTTTATCTTCCGGCTTGTTCTCGAAATGTGCGCGAAGCAATTTGGTCTCAGTTGCTCCCGGAATCACGCAGTTCACGCGAATCCCATCCCGAGCACAGTCGATCGCCATCGCCCGCATCATCGCGAGTTGACCACCCTTGCTCGCGGCGTAAACCGCATAGCCAGCGTAACTCTGGAAGGCATGTCCTGAGGAAGCAATAATGATGGACCCGGATCGGCGCCGGCGCATGACAGGAACGACTTCGCGGCAACACAGGAATGTGCCTCTCAAGTTTGCAGAAATGACCCGCTCCCATTCTTCGTCCGTTGTTGAGTCGATCGGCTGGATCGCTTGTACGGCGGCATTGGCGAACAAAATATCAATTTTGCCCAACCGTTCTACTGTCTTTGCGATGGATGCTTTTACTTGTCGCGCATCGCCTACATCGGTCTTAATTGCCAGGCCGGTTCCGCCTTCGGCTTCGATTTCGCGAACCGTAGTTTTGGCCGAGTCCTCGTCCGAATCGAGGACAACGACCGCTGCCCTTTCTTGACCAAAAAGAATAGCGCACGCTTTACCGATGCCAGAACCGCCGCCGGTCACTACGATTACCTGATCTTTAAACTCACCCATGAAACTCGCCCATGCGCCGCCCGTTCATTCTGGTTAGGCCGGAGGTCGCGTGTCAAGCACGGATTCGGAATGCATGCCGAATCTGTAGAATTGAAATCACAACTGAATTCTACGCTCCGATTTCATCGGAGTAGCTGACCAACCCAATGCGACGGAAATCTTGCGTGCCGTTTCACGAACGGCCCGTTTGATCGGTTCGGTTTGTGGTCCGATGCGAACCGAGGGCCCCGAGACGCTCATGAGGGCGATTAGCATGGGCTCCGGTCCAAAAGTGGCGACCCGAAACATTCCACTCCTTCAACGTTCGCTTGCAGCAACGTCGCCAGCGTCCGCCTGAATGAATGCCATCCTATGTGCTTGCTGATTTCAGCACGCGCAGCAGCAGGTCGGATTCTCAAGCCAAGACTCCACTGAGACCACGTGAATATATGAAAGCCTATGTTCTTTCCTTTCGGGCAGAATCTACGCTTCAGATAGGCTGAATTCAAAAAGTGAGCGTATCATCCTTTGAGCAAACTCTGTGCTCTGCGGTCGCGATTTCTAGCTTGCTCCCGGCGACACGAGAACTCTTCGCGGGGCGGGGCGAGTGGATATGAGCGGACGAGTTCCAGTTACGAAACCGCCGGTTGCCAGCAGGTCGGATCTGATGGTTAGCGTGTCCGCATGGAAGCGCTCGCACTTAAAGTGCGACCTCTATGCAGCGAATTCAAAACAAATCGCATCTTTGGTCTTTATTTTCTGATTTCTTTTGTCGTAACCGTGGCGTAAGCCCGAATGTTCTGCACTGGAGCTGAAATGAAAATCTCTTACCTCTGGCTGACCCTGGTGCTGTTGACCGCCGCGTCTTCGGCTCAGGATTTCAAAGGAAACTGGCAGGCAACCGTTCAAGAATCAGGCAAGCCCATGCGTTACGTGTTGCACATCAAGAAAACTGACCAGGGATTCGCCGCAGCCGTGGACGTCCCGGTCACCTTCTTGTTCGACAATACTATCGACTTCATCTCGGTGGATCACGGCACTCTGCAACTTCGTGAAGGACAAGTAACCTACGAAGGTTCCCTGTCGACCGATTCTCAATCCATCGAAGGTAAGTGGTCCGTCGGTGGCGAGCAGCAAAGCGTCACCTGGCACCGTCTCTCGTCCGAAACGGGAGATCAGGTCGAGTCTGTCGCGCGGCATCTACAATCTCTCGTTTATCTCCCTGCGGAGCAGTGGAAGTTGCACGCTGGCGATATTCCTCACGGAGAGTCAGTCGAACTAGACGACAGCTCCTGGCAAATGGTCGGCCCGAACAGCTTCGCCCCCGACGAAGCCGTCTGGTATCGGCGCTGGATCGAGATTCCGAAAACTCTCAACGGATACGATGTCACCGGAGCCACGGCCTGGTTTGACTTTCAATACGACGCCAACGGCCCGGTCACTGAGATCCTCTATTTCAACGGCCGCCGCGTAGCCATGGGTGATGAACTCGAACCCATTGTCCTGTTTGAGCAGGCGCATCCGGGCGACAAAGTCATGGTCGCCGTAAAGCTGTCGCGCTCGGTCGATCACAAGCATTTTCTCGGAGCTCGAGTGCGTCTGGAGTTCCCCGGTACACGCCCCGACCCGTCCAAGTATTTCCAGGAACTCGGAGCAGTTTCAATCCTCGGTTCGCAAGGCGGCCTCCACATGGAAGGTGTGTTGAACAAGTCCGCTGATGCAGTCGATCTCGGCGCCCTCGGCCGTGCCGACCAGGGCGTATTCGACAGCTCGCTCGTCAAAGCCTCTGGATTCCTCGATCCCCTGAGGAGCCAGCTGCAGCAGTCCTCCATTCGCATGACCGGCAACTCTCACATCGATGCAGCCTGGCTCTGGCCGTGGACGGAAACGGTCGACGTCGTGCGACGAACGTTTGGCACCGCCCTTCAGCTCATGGAGGAGTATCCCCAAGCCACATACACACAGTCCGCCGCTGCCTACAGCGAGTGGATGCTCGAAAAGTACCCCTTCCTCAACCAGCAGATTGTCGAACGCGTCAAGCAAGGCCGCTGGGAGATGGTCGGCGGCATGTGGGTGGAACCGGATCTCAATATGCCGGATGGAGAATCGCTCGTACGGCAGCTCTTGGTCGGAAAACGCTTCTTCAAAGATAAATTTGGAGTCGATGTGCGCATCGGCTGGAATCCCGACTCCTTCGGATACAACTGGCAGCTTCCACAGATCTATAAGAAATCCGGCATCGACTATTTCGTAACCCAGAAGATGGCATGGAACGACACGAACCAACTTCCGCTGAAAGCCTTCTGGTGGCAATCTCCGGACGGGAGCCGAGTCCTTACTTATTTCCCGCACGACTACGGCAATGAGATCGATCCCTTGAAAATGGCGAGGGATCTGGCCACCAGCCAGACCGTCAATCCCGGTGCTCGGGAGATGATGCATCTCTTTGGAATGGGTGACCACGGGGGCGGTGTGACTCGAGCCATGCTCGAAGATGGAATGAAGTGGTCGAACCCGGATTCGGTTTTTCCAAAAACCTATTTCGGCATTGCCCAGGGCTTCTTCTCGGATATTGAGGCGGCAGCCGACACGGCACATGCTCCAATCTGGAACTATAAGGCCCTAGCCGCCGGCAATGCTCAGCTGCCGACACCTCCGAGTGGAAAGTTCAGTCTGCCAGTTTGGAACGATGAACTGTACTTCGAATACCACCGTGGCGTCTTCACCACGCAGGCGCAGCACAAGCGCAATATGCGGGAGAGCGAAGAACAACTGCTCAATGCCGAAAAGTTCGCCTCGTTGGCTTGGCTTTCGGGCGATCTTTATCCGAGCTCCGAACTGACCGAGTCGTGGAAGAAGGTCCTATTCAATCAGTTCCATGATCTCGCAGCTGGGTCGGGCATAGGTCAAATCTATCGCGACGCGCAGCGAGACTACGACTTCGTTCGGCTTGAAAGCGAGCGTGCGACTTCTCAGTCATTGCACACGCTGGAAAGTCAGATCGATACACGCGCCCCGCGCGGCGACGTTCCCATCGTCATCTGGAACCCTCTGGCATGGCAAAGGACAGATATCGTTCCCATCGACGTGCAGTTACCGGAATCGCCAAAAGGTGCGATCTCGGTCGTAAACTCCGATGGTCAGCCTCAACCGTTTCAGGTGCTCACCAAAGATCCCAGTCTCAACAAGTATCAATTGCTGGTGGAAGCAAAGGATGTGCCGTCTCTCGGTTATCGAGTACTCCATGTTGCTTCCGACGGACCTGCGGCGGCCACCGATCTGAAGGTTCATGGCCTGACTTTGGAGAATACGGTGCTGCGCCTGAGCGTCGATCCTATAACGGGCTGTTTCACGAGCCTGTACGACAAGCGATCCCACTTCGAGTCCATCGCAGCCAACGGTTGTGGCAACGAACTGATCGCGTTCCAGGACAAACCCAGGGATTACGACGCCTGGAACATCGACAGTGATTTTGATCGCCAGTTCACCAACCTGGACATGGCGGACGCCGTCAAAGTCACCGAAGAAGGGCCGTTGCGAGCAACGATCCGCGTGGTGCGTACCTGGCAAAAGTCGAAATTCGTTCAGGACATATCGCTCTATGCCGGCATGGACCGGGTTGACGTGCGCAATGAAATCGACTGGCACGAAAGCCATATCCTTTTAAAAGTGGCGTTCCCGCTTGCCGCATCAGGCAGTGAAGCGACCTACGAAATTCCCTACGGAGCGATCCAGCGGCCCACGACCCGCAACAATCGTTTTGAAAGCGCCAAATTCGAGGTACCCGCGCTGCGTTGGGCTGATCTCGGCGATGGCAATCATGGTTTCAGTCTGATCAACGAATCTAAGTATGGATATGACGCCAAAGGCAATGTATTGCGGCTCTCGCTTCTGCGGTCACCCACCTGGCCCGATGCTGATGCCGACCGCGGCCATCACAGCTTCAGCTATGCTCTCTATCCTCACAGCGGCGACTGGAAAAAAGCTCTGACGGTTCGGCGAGGCTACGAGTTCAACTACAAACTCGCAGCCGCGCAGGCTACCACTCATGCCGGAATGCTTGGGGCAACGCATTCGTTTGCCGATATCAAACAGGATGATGTGGTTCTCACGGCTTTAAAGAAATCTGAGGATGGCGATGCTCTCTTGCTCCGGCTCTATGAATGGGCCGGGCAGACCGGCAGCATACAGATTACAGTTCCAAAAGGTGCAACTGCCGCACAACTGACCAATTTGATGGAACAGCCGCAAGGGTCTTCGATCCCGATCACAAACACCGACCAAGTGACCGTGCCGGTCCATTCCTACGAGATCGTGTCATTGCGGGTTAGCTATAAGCCGGGGAAAGGTAAGACAACTGACGGCAACTAGTTCCCCGGGCTGCGTTCACTGGACAGGTGCCAGGGTCACGGAATCAGCTTTTTCTTTGAGGGCACGGAGCTTCGAGTCGTCAGGAAACAATTCAATGCCTTGCCGCAGGACGGCAAGAGCATCGCCGTAATTGCCGAGTGTCATGTGGGCGCTCGCCAACATTTCATACACTTCACGGAAATACGGATTCGAACTGCAAGCTTTTTCTAGAATTCTAACCGCCGCCTCCTCTTGTTGCGTACGGGTGTACAAGTCTGCGAGGAAAAGATAGTCATCAATATTGGGGATAGTGATGCGAAACAGACGCTTCATGTCATCAATAGCTCTTAGTTTTCCTGCGCGCGTGTCTTTTCTGACCTCGGCGCGAGCCAGGATACGAAGAATCGCAGGATCCGTAGGCGTGCTGCTGGTTAGCTGCTGCAAGAGGCGGATCAACGGCGGGTCAAATTCAGAGTGCCCCTCGCGTACCAGACTGTCGTAAGCCTCCAGCAAAACTACTGATGGAACCGCTTGGAGCCGCTTCCATTCATCCGGTGGCGCGGATAGAACCAGCAACTCCGATTTCTGATGGTCATGTTTCTGATTGTCTTGCGATTGATCTAACGGCTGCGGTGCAGAGTTTACTTGCGCAGGGATCGAGTGATCCGTGAGCGCCGCGTGCGCAATGGTCGTGACGGTGCGTTTCGGCATGTGGCAGGTCAAGCAATCATCGGGCGGATTGGTGGCCAGTCGTTTTGCCGAGTCCAATCGGCAACTCTGTTCTGTATGACAGCCCAAACACTTCGAACGGTAATCCGCCAGGGCCTTCGTCGCGGACGACTCCACGTGGGGGTCGTGACATGTGATGCAGTGCAGATTTCGACTTGCCCGGTAGCATTTGCTGAGCGTCATCCCAAAGTAATGTTCCAGCGGCAGCGCGGAGGGACTCGCGCCCGGCTCCGGCGCAATCTTGAAAATGGAAACATAATTTCCCAACGGCATTCCGGGATGGAAGTCCCGTATGTTTTTTCCCGGCATTTCGACCCGCACATCTTGCCCCTGATGGCATCGCATGCAGATGTTGTCTGCCAGCCATCCTGACAGCCGTGCCGGATTCACGATGCTGGTGTCGGCACCCGCGGAAGGTGCCACGTCCATCATGAGTTCTTGAGCGCGTTCCGCGACGTGCGACTCGCCGGGGCCGTGGCAGTTTTCACATCCCACGGCCAGTTCGTCGAAGGGCGGGTCTTTGTAGAGGCCGACCTGTCCGACAACCGGATTGGGGCGGCCACTGTGGCAGATAATGCAGCGGCCCAGAATAGGCCGAGTAAAGCCGCGGTTCTGCAACTCAAATCCTGGAGCAAATCCCCAAGCATGCGTCTTGGTGTAATAGCTAAGAGGAGCTTCGAACAAATAATGGTCACGCTGAATCAGAAACCCGAAACCGTTCGCTCCCGCGCCAATGTCATAGTCGACTTTCCAGGTCTGGCGGAATAGCTCCTTACCGTCGGCATCAAGAGCGTATTGACTCTGAAAAAGCTGGCCATCTTTGCGCAGTACGTCGAAGTATTGATTGCTGTCCTTGTCGTATACCGTAGCCGGAACGGGCAGCATTGAATTGAGGGAGTTCGCGTCGCCCGGCAGCATGGACCTACCCATCGAGGTCTGGCGGAAGCTGCTGTAGATATTGGAATGGCAGGAGGCGCAGACCGTTGAACCGACATAACGCCCTCCCGGTGCAGCGTTTCGCAGCGGAGCCGGACTTAAGGTCTTCTTTCCCACCGTAGCCCGATTCGTTGGAGTGGTCGACTGCTGGGCCGCACCGTTCAGCAAGCAAAAAGGAATACAGATGAGAATGCAGGCAAGATGCCGCACTTGAATTACACGTTTTGAGCGAATGGGGATCGTCGTTCTAGAATAGTTCATGGTATGGAACACGCGTTTTCAACTTACCTCACTGAAACGAAGAAGTCGAACCAACGCATGTCTCGCCTGCCGCCCGCTCCGCCTAGTCCAGAGAGACTCCGAATTCCCGCGTAATGCCCCAGCGCCGCAAACCGGCATAAATTTGGAACGCCATTCTTTATCGTGGATTTTACCCGGAAAAACTGGCAGAATACCATGATCGCATTCGGGACGCGGGAGTTGACGACAACATGACAAACAAGTTGAAGCAAATTCTGCAAAAGGGCAAACCCGCGATCGGCACTTGGCTGGGGTGCTCCGATCCTTACTTTGTGGAGATGATGGCAGACCTGGGTTTTGATTGGCTGCTCATCGATATGGAGCATATCCCAATCAGCCAGGAGGGCCTGCGCACGATGCTGATGGCGTGCAAAGGCAGCGAGAGTACGATCCTCGTTCGCGTTTCACTCAACTCTAGGAATTATATTCAGGCCGCCCTCGATCTAGGTGCTCAGGGAGTCATGGTACCCATGGTGAATTCTCGCGCCGACGCGGAACGCGCAGTCGAATTTACCCGTTATCCACCTCTCGGACGGCGCGGTCTTGGCCCTGTTCGCGCCGGGCGTTATGGCAAAGATGACGCTGGTTACCGAATGACGGCCAACGGGGAAAATCTGCTCTTCGTGCAAATCGAAACGCCGGAAGCGGTACAGAAAGTTGAGGAAATTCTCAACGTAGAAGGCATTGATGGTCTCTATATCGGGAACGGGGACTTAGCTAATTTCATGAATGAGGGGCAAGTCGGTTCTGCGACTGTTCAAAAAGTCGTTGATGATCTTATCGAACTTGCCACTCGCAAGTCGTTACCGGTCGGCCTGCCCACATGGTCGCCAGCCGAATACCACCGTTACGCCCGGCGGGGAGCCCAACTCCTGACTATCGGGAGCGACATGCGGTTTGCCGCAAACGCGGGCACAGCAGAACTGCTGAGTACCCGCGAACTTTTGAAGAACGGCTAGGGTCCCATCAAGCTTCAGCTCTGGCGCAAAACTTATGAAATGTTGCAATCGCGGGACTAGTAGATGTACCCCGGTTCGAGAGCATAGGTCTTTAGGCTCTGTCGGAATACCGTTCTAAATTTGTTCCAACGCCTTTGTTCGCGAGTAGGGATACTGGTATGATAGGCTACGCCCTTTAATTCAGACGCGAGCTGAGCATTGTCCTCTCTAAGAGAATCCCGGTCCGGCAGAGTACCAGCCAAGTACCCGGTCAAGTCGCTGGCGAAAGCGTTACGCATTCTCGACACGGTGGGCCGTTTTCAGCACGGTACCAGTATCGCCTCCCTGAGCAAAGAACTGAAGATGGGCAAGAGCACAGTCCATCGCTTGCTCGCAACCTTACGGGAGTTCGACCTGATCTGGTTGGATCCGACTACCTCCAACTATGCCCTGGGGTCGCGCATTCTTCGATGGAGCGATTTGCTGGTCCAGCAAAACCTCCTGGTTCGTCACGGGCTGCCTGTGCTCAGAGATTTGGTGAGCGTTGGCCGCGAGACCGCGAATCTCGCGGTGCTGGACGGTACTGATGTTCTGTATATGGCGCAGTTCGAATCGATGGAAAGACTGCGGATGAGTGAAGCTGTCGGAACCCGTCAGCCCGCGCACAGCACCGCATTGGGCAAGGCTCTACTGGCAAGCCTGCCGGAGGAGCAGTTCGACCATCTTTACAGCAAGTCGGATGTACTGAAAAGCCCAACCGCGAGCACGATTACCGACGCGCGGCACTTGAAAGAACATCTGCAGAAAGTTAGAAATGAAGGACTGGCCTACGACTTCGAAGAAAACGTTGCTGGAGTCGTTTGCCTGGGCACGGTAGTACGAAATTTCACCGGCAGAGCGATCGCTGCCATGAGCGTCTCGATGCCGATTCAGCGGTTTCGCGGCGAGAGGTCGACCCACTTAAAAGAACATCTGCTCGCAGCCGCAAACCGGCTGTCGACTGAACTCGGCTACAACACGGCTGACGCCTCCCCGCGAGTTCTTCGCGATGCCGGCTCCACTGCCCAGGCTACTCTCTAGCCCTACCCAACCGTATTCACCAGAGTGCCAATGCCGGAGATTGAGATGCGTATCTCGTTACCGTGCTGCAGCGTGAAAGTATCCTCGGGAACGATTCCCGCCTCCGTCGTCAGCACGCAGCCTTGCGGAAAGCTGCAGTGGCGGGATAAGTAGGAAACTAACTCGCCCGCCGTGCGCTTGCGCTCTGCCAGGGTGGTCGCTCCCGCGAAGGTTTTCTTTCCTCCCTGGAAAATCTTCATTTTGATTTCGGTCGAGTCGGCGATCGCGTCAGACGTCACCAATATCGCAGGTCCCAGAGCATGCGATATATCTTCATTTTTCTAGTCTGCCTTCGCTCCCATGGAAACGGTCGCGCCCACTTCCCGAGATGGCCGTCAGTCGCGGCCTTTGGGACTCATCGATTCTCCCCGTCCCCAGACCACCCGGGAGTGATCCGCTGTTTTTTCGTCCACGAAGTCAATCTCCACCTTCCCGCTGCGCAAGAATTCATCACGAAGTTCCACTCCCAAACCCGGGCCCGGAGGCACGCCGAGACGGCCGTTTTGCGGAGCTCCGGACGCCGTCACCACCGGCAGAAACCTGTCGTTGTAGTGCCGCCGGACAGTTTCGAGAATCTTCAGGTTCGGGGTCGCCATAGCTAAATGCCAGTTCGCAAAATGCGTGATCGGCCCGCCACAGTTATGGTAGGCGACCGGCAAATACATGGTGTGCGCCGCGACCGCGATCTTCTTAGCCTCCGACAGTCCTCCGCACCAGGCAAGGTCCGGCATAATGATCGATGCCGCTTGCCGTTCAAACAGTTCGCGGTACCCCCAGCGCGTCAAAAGCCGTTCGCTGATGCACAGTGGCTGCTTCACTTGCCTGGCCAGAGCTTCATACGCTGCCATGTTGTCTTGCGGAAGCATCTCCTCGAGCCATGTCACGGAATAGGGTTCCAGAGCGTGGGCGATCTCCATTGCGCAAGGCAGGTTCCAGAAACCATGGAACTCGACCATGATTTGCATGCTGTCTCCGAGCGCCTCGCGAATCTCGCGTATTGGTTTGATGCCCTCGTCCATTTCTTCCGACGTGATTGACTGTCCCCGGTTGCGGATTGCAACACCGTCGAATGGCCAAATTTTCATGGCCTTGATGCCCGCGCTCATCAGTTCTTTGGCCAGCTCAACCGGCTTCCGATTGAAGTCGTAACTGTCGTCGTAGCAGGTGTTGTAAAGCGCAATCGAATCCCAGCACTGCCCGCCCAGCAGCCGGTAGACCGGAAGTCCGGCACATTTTCCCAGCAGATCCCATAACGCCACATCGACCGCGCTTAGAGCACGTATTTCGGCGCCGCCCCAGCCGCGGAATTGAACGTGAGTGAAAAGATCAAGCCAGAGGCGTTCGATGTCGCGAGGATCCCTGCCCAGCAGGACCGGAGCGTAGTCGGTGAGAATCACCGCCTTCTCGCAGTCGGGCGCCGGAAACGTTTCTCCCAAGCCATAAGCGCCCGTGTCGGTGTGAATTCGCACCCACGTCCAGCCGATTCCACCGGCGTGAACCTGCGTCACGTTGCGGTAGGTGATGGTTTCTACTTTTGTAATTTTCATTGCGAACCGCGTCCGGTGGTTCTGGATTGTAGCATGCTGTTCTATTTTCGATTGACAAACTTTGCTTGACACTCGATACTGCTGCCCGCACCTCCCCCGCACCTCAATGATCCAGCCGATCCATCTGACAACGGGCTATACCGAAGAGTGGTTTTCGCTGAACGTCTCGAACGGCTCAGTCGCTTTCTCGGTTGTGCCCAGCATCGGCGGGCGAGTCATGGACCTCAGTCTCGGACCGGCCCGGGTCTTCTACACAAATCCGCGATTGCGCGGCAAGGCGATCTCCGGTTCCTCAGGCGCCGAACTTTCCCTGGGACGAAACTACGGAGGAAGCAAAGTCTGGCCCGCGCCGCAAGGCTGGTCCAGCGAGCGAGAGTGGCCCGGACCGCCCGATCCCGTTCTCGATTGCGGCCCCTACGACTGGCAAGCAGCGCTCGATCAGGACACGGCCACAATTCATCTGCAAAGCCCGCACGATGAATATTCCGGAATCACGATGCGGCGGGATATCAAAATCAACGCAGCCAGCAGCTCGGTCGAAGTGCTCCACACGATGGAAAATACTTCCCGCAGGCCGGTCCGCTGGTCAATCTGGCAAGTCACTCAGGTAGACGCATCCAAGGGGCTCGAAATCTTTGTTCCGGCGAAAGGTTTCCATCAGACCTTCGGTGACAAACTCTATCCCGCCGTCAGTTTCAGCGCTGCCGAAAAGCGCGTGCGGTTGCAATATACAGACCTGGTCGCCAAACTCGCCGTCGAAGCCGACCAGGGATGGTTCGCATCACTGGACCAGGCTCGCGGTTTCGTCCTGGCGGAGACTTTTCCGTTCACGCCCGGCACCAGTTATCCGGACGGTGCCTCGGCTGCCTTCTGGGTCAGTGGTCACGGCACGTTCACGCTGCACGGAGACCAGGTGGACATGTCGGCAGGGGCGGGAGGATGTGATCCCCATGTGGAAACCGAAATCATGAGCCCCTTGACGTGCCTGGAGCCCGCCGAGAAACTTCGATTCCGTACCGCCTGGCACCTGGCCGCGATTGACGCGCAGGAAATCGTCTCTGTGAATCACTGTGGGGCTATTGGCGCGTCACTCGCGGTCAAACCCGGTTCTCCGGCGCACTTCACCGGCTCTTTTGGCACCTTCTGGGAAGCCAGTCTTCAACTGATCGCTTATGACCGCGCCTCGCGGGTCGTTGGTACGTTTGACCTGGGCGAAGTGAGCCCGGGTCGTCCTGTGCTGCTGGACAAAGACATCGGTTTGCCTCCGCATACCGTTCGTTGCAGCCTCGTGCTGTTCGACTCTAACCACAAACAATTTGGGGTTCTTGACCGTGTCAACATTCACTGACGATTGTCTCGCAGGCAAGAGCATCCTGATCACCGGCGCCCTCGGCGCGATTGGTCAAGTTGTAGTCAGCACGCTGGTTACGCACGGAGCCATCGTTCTGGCCAACGACATTCTTGCCGAAGAAACAGCGAATTCCATTGCTGCGTCGCACCGCTGGCCGGCCGCTCGCTACCGCTATGTGCGGGCAGATGTCACTAAGTCGAATGAAGTCAATCGGTTGCTGGCGGCTGCCGTGGCTCAAACCGGCAAACTGGACGTCGCGCTGTGCCACGCCGGGATGGTCCAGGGTTGCCCCATACTTGACTATTCAGAGAGCGATTGGGATCGCATCGTTGATTTGAACCTTAAAGGGAACTTTCTTACCGCTCAGGCGGCCGCGCGCATCATGGCAAGCCAGGAAACAGCCGGCAGGATCATTTTTACGTCTTCCTGGGTGCAGGACGTCCCTTGGCCCGAGATCACGCCCTATACGGTCACGAAAAGCGCCTTACGCACCATGATGCGAGGCATGGCCCGCGAACTTGCGCCTCGGGGCATACGCGTCAATGCGATCGCGCCCGGAATCGTGGGCGTCGGTATGGCAAAACGCCAATGGGACACCGAACCGGACTACCGCCGACGCGCGGAGAAGGCGATCCCGCTTGGCAAACTGCAGACTGCCGAATCTGTGGCCGACGCTCTTCTGTTTCTGTGTTCTGACGCCGCAGACTACATGACGGGCGCCACGCTGCTGGTGGATGGCGGTTGCAGTTTATATCCAATGGACTGAGACGTCCTGCAAACATCTACCGCAGCGGGCGCAGCAGGGCACGGGCGGGGGCTGCCTCGTGACCAACCACCCGCAGGGGCAAAATGATGAAGTCATATTCGCCTGCTTTAATTGCGCGCAGGTCGAGGCCTTCAACAATCGGGATACTTCGGCCCAGCAGGATCTGGTGAGTCCGGGGCTCGGGAGCCCCGAATTTCTCGGCCGACAGATAATCAATCCCGACAAGTTCAACGCCGGAGTCGGCCATAAGCTGCGCGGCGTCGGGCGCAATGTACGTAAAATCCTGGTGGAAGTTTGGATCGACCATCCAGGAATTTCTGCTATTCCGTGTGCGAAACAGGAGTCTCTTTGCACCGCGCCAATCGTGTTTATTCAGTTCCGCCACATCGATCGCCAGGGCGTCGGGCGAGCAGTCGATGACTCGGGCTGGTCCCATCAATGTTGCAAGGGGTACTTGATCGATGCTCGCTCCCTTCGACACAAAATGCAGAGGCGCGTCCACATGGGTCCCGGCGTGTGCGGTCATCAGATAGGACGATAAAGTCACCTTATCCGCCGGAAAGCTTCTAATGAACTCGAACTTTAGCCGTGTATCTCCTGGATAGACGGGAGTGGTGGCCATATCGAGAGGGGTAGTTACGTCGATCCAATCGCCACCGGACCCGCTGCTCATGACGGCGCCCTTACTGGTCTGGCCGCTAGCCGCGAAGGCGATCATGCCTAATACAAGTACCACTACGATAACCACAGCAAATTGCGATTTCATTGTCTGCCCGCCTAAGTTGGATAACAGTGACTAACTCTCCAAAACTCGACTTAATGTGCAGGTTCGCTCGAACTTGATGGCGAGGGTTCATCGATAAGGCTGCCGGTGCCATACTCGCGAACCAGTTGCTGCTGCTGCTTTTTCTCGAGGGTCGCGATCGTCTTCTTTTCCCGCTCGCCCTCAGCCTTTCGGCCAAGGCGGAAATAAATTGTGGCCAGCGCCACATGGGCTGCGGTCAAATCCGGCTGTGATTGCATCGCTTGCTCGATGAGGCCAGCTGCGTCCGCGTACCGTTCCTGGGACTGATAACACAAACCGAGTTCTAGCTGGATCCGCCAATCCCCTGGATTCATAAGTTGCGCGCTCTTGAGCCGAACGATGGCGTCGTCCAACTTATCCGCGCCTTCGCGGCGCAATGCCGTGGCATAGGAAACGTAGTAATCAGGGTTCTTGGGATTCTCGTCGATTGCTTTTCGATAGGCCTTCTCCGCTTCCTCTAGCTTTCCCATCGATAAGTAAGAATCGCCAAGAACGTGTTCTACTTTGTCTTGCCGCGGAGGGTTAGTAACCAATAGCTTCTCCAGAATTGTGGCGGCCTCGGAGTAGTGGTGGTCGTCATAGTAAGCCAGCCCCAGAGCGTACTGATAATTCGGAAGCGCAGCGAACTTAGTCTCTACCGACCTCAAGAAAGTGACCAGTGGCGCCGGACGTTTCATCGCCAACAGCGTCCGCACGAATCCAAACGCATAGTCGGAAGAATCGGGATCCAATTGAATCGCTCTCTGAAAACAGTCTGCCGCTTCCACAAGTTTTTTCTGTTTGAGGTAGATTTCCCCCAGCGTTGCGTTGGCGTTCGCCTGGTTTGGGTCCAGCGATAGACTGTTTTTGAACAGCATCTCGGCGGATACCGGAGCCCCGTTCTCCAGCAGAATCGCCGCAATTTTGCTCTGGTCCGCCGGTCCCGCAATTTTGTCTTGAATGATTTCGTTCGACTCGCGCTCCGCTGCGGACTGCTGTCCAGTCTTCAAATAGCACTCGATCAGGGCCGCTCGTGAAGAAATCCCCAGCTTCGGATCGTTTTTTAAATTCTGTAACGGCGCAATCGCTGCTTTGTAATCTCCGGTCTTCATCAGAAGGAGGCTGTAATTCTGCAAAGCGCTGGTTTCCTTCGGCCGGAGCGCCAGACCGGCTCGATAGGATTCTTTGGCTTTGTTCACGTTTCCTTTTTTCCAATACACGAGGCCCAGATCAAAGTACGTGTCCGCCTGCCCTGGAGCGAGAACACGAGCGCGTTCGAACGCAGTGATCGCCTCGTCTAGTTCGTTGATCTCGGTGCAGCTTACGCCTAGGTGAAACCACAAGGCTCCGTCCTTGGGATCCTGCTGAACGGCTTGCCGCAACAGGCGACGCGATTCCTCAAAGTTGCCATGATCAAGAGCCGCCTTGGCCTCGGACCATAGCGACTCTACGGTTTCGGTTTCTTGTGCTGCGAGGCGCAGCAAGGGGGCAGATCTCAGGCTTGCTCGCATCAAGTTGGTTTGTCCCACGAGATGGGCCCCGCTGTTGTCAGCGAACAGGGCGGCGGAATGAAGACTGTCATCCAAAGAAATCTGTGCCGGGCAACCGACGACCGCGTACCATGTGAGGAAAAAGAAAAGATACGGCAGGAGACCGCTAGGCATGCTGGGATCCGGGCGCCATTTTAGTCCAGCTGCAACAGAAAAAGCCAGCGGGACGCTCAGTCGCAGCCCGCTGGCAAAGCCTTAGAACGAGAACTTCAAAGCCGCCTGGCACAACCGCGCCGAATTTGCGGAGCCGTATGTGAGTGAATTGTCGCTGGTAATCTGTCCGAAATTGGACGTCGCTGATGGGTTGTAGTCGTTGTTCGGGTTACTGAACTCCGTCCGGTTGAAGGCGTTGAACATCTCCCACCGGAGCTGCACTTTATAACGTTCCTTGAAACTGAAGTTCTTCGAGAATGCGAGGTCAGCCTCGTTCCAACCCGGACCAAACATGCTATTGCGTCCCGAATTGCCGAAGGTACCCGGAGCGTTAGGTTCAAATGCAGCAGTATTAAAGTATTGGTTGAGCCAATGGGATTTTCCTCCCTTATGCACGCCGAGTGACGTACCCGGCACACGGTCTGCCAAGTCGAGGCCGACACCCGAGCAGGAGTTGTTTTTGTCCCCGCACGGTGAGAGAGGATTGCTGCCTCCGTAAATCGAGAATGCCTGCCCGGAGTGCAGGACCCATAATCCACCAATCTGCCAACCACCAAGGATTGCATTGCCCACCGCACCCAGTTGATGCAGCTCTGGCATCTGGTACACAAAGGTGCTGTTCCAGATGCGCGGCACATCGTAGTCAGAAATGCCATAAGCCGCGTTGGGATTGAATGGGTTGTAAATCGACCCGACATTGGAGATAGACGCCTGCGAACTCTGATCCAGATTCTTGGACCATGTGAAATTCGAGGTGAACTCAAGACCTCTCTTGAATCGCTTTTCGACGGCGATCTGCAAGGCATCATAGTTGCCCCGGCCAATCGATTCGTAGGCCAGGATTGACTGGTAGTTGGGCAAGAGCAGCGGGTTTCCGTTGTTGTTAAATTGAGTCTGGGTACAGTTCGGCCCTACGGGGGCGCAAGTGAAAATTCCTGGACTCAACTGAATGGGAATGTGGAGGTGGTCATCGTGCCTCCCGATGTAGGTAGCGGTAATCAAGAAGTCATCACCCAAGGCGTGCTGGATACTGAAGTTCCAGGTCTTCTCCTTGCCTTGCTGGAATCCCTTGGTGAACACAGCTTGTAGCGCTTCCGGCGTCGCAAAAGCAACGTCGCTGGCTGGCTGCAGCCCAGGCCCGGCAAAGGGAGGGAATGGGTCAGTGAAGTTGGTTGGGGCGAAACAAGCGAAAGGGTCCGCAATGGTGAGTGTGCAACTGCCGACCTGGTTGTAGTTGATGTTGTAGGCCGGGCTGAAAGGAGCATTCGCGCTTTGGTGGTTGTAGTACGAATAGTCATAGGGCACTGCCATCAGGGCAAAAGCGCCGCGAATACTCGTCTTGGGCAAAGCCCCGGGGGCCCACGCAACGCTTACACGCGGCAGCACGGTTCCCCATTCATTGCTCCACCCGCCGTTCGCGACTCCGGGGTCTCCCGGATAAACTGTGCCCACGGGCGCGTTTGGAAACCGAACGCTCTGTTCCCCAGGAATGAAATCAACCGTTTTGTGGTGATCTAGAGAAACCGGAGCAATCTGCGGCTCCCAACGTAAGCCGAGGTTCACGGTCAAACTCGGGGCCAGCTTGATGCTATCTTGTGCGAACAGCGCTAAATTGAAAGCGCCATACTTGTTGTACTCGCCGCCGGAAGCCTGGATTTGGTTCGGCAGGCCCAGCAGAAAATCCAAGTCCGAGTCTCCTGTAATCGCACCATTAAACGACACGCCCGGGTCCCCTTCCCATGTCGCTTGTTCGAGTCCGTATTGGGTGAGGATATTTCCCCCCGCTGTAACCGTGTGCTTGCCCTTGTTCCAGGAAATCGTGTCAGCGAATTCCCAGTTATGCCGTCCTTGAACCACCGGGATTTCCGAAACAAAGAATCCGGACCCTGTAGACCCGCCGTCGCCGAACCAACCAAACCAATTGCTCGTCGTGTTCAAATTCGATCCCAGCTTTTGAAAGCTCAGCGGGGCCAGGCCAGGGATAGAGGAGGTGTTGTTCTTGTGGTAGCCCCCAGAAAGATTGTTGACCAAGTTCGGTTTTATCGTCCAGGTATGGGAGACGACGAGATTCAGAGCGTGACCAAACCAGCCACGGGAGTCGCCGCTCGCGGCCAGCAAATCTCCGCCTCCGCCGTAACCAGGCCGGTTGTAGTTATCGTAAAAAACGCGCCCGGTTAATTTCTGGCTGTTCGAAATGACATAGTCAGTGCGAATGGTGAATTCGCGCGACCAGTCATTCTTGATGACGCCGCTGACGAAATATTGGCCGTTTGGAGAGTCCGTTTGAGGAATCAAAGCCTCCACATTTTTGGCGAATTGTGAATACGTGGAGGGGTCAACCTGGTTGCCAGGATAGAAATCTCCCGGATTGCTGTCATGGTTGTTCCAGGTCGTGTAGATCTGGTCGATAACATTGTCCGTTGGAATCGCGGTCATTACATATGCCACCGGTAAATCCGGTGCCGCAAATCTGAGAGAAGTCGCCCTTGAGTTCGCGGTTGTTGGGGACGAAAGAATTACCTTCCGAGGAAGAGAGCAGCTGGCGGGTCAGTTGGAGGTTGCCGAAGATGAACAGCTTGTTCTTCACCAGCGGACCACCGATGGATCCACCGAACTGGTTCCGCTTCAGAGGGTCTGCGATATGCGAGAAGTAGCCCTTGGCATTGAAATCGTTGTTGCGCAGAAACTCGAAGGCGTTGCCATGCCACTGGTTGGTTCCACCCTTGGTTACGACGCTGACCACCGCGCCCGCGGTGTAACCATATTGCGCATCGAAGTTGTTGCTAATGACGCGGAACTCCTCGGTGGCGTCGGCATTGGGGAAGGGATCAGCGGTCTGGAAATAGTTATTCATCGAGACCAGGCCGTCGAGCTGGTAGAACACTCCGCCCATGCGGCTGCCATTCACCGAGGCAGCGGTTTCACTAGGGAAACCGCTGCCCGGTCCGGGGGTGTTGAAATTCGTAACCTGGTTCGCGTCGATCGCGCCTGGAGCCAACGCCACCAGCGCGGCCGGATTGCGCCCGTTCAGCGGCAGTTCCGTGATCGTCTTGTCGTCGATCACCTGCCCCACTTCGCCGGTCGTAGTGTCGACCGCGGTGGCGTTCGCCTCCACCTCGATCTTCACGTTTTCCGAGCCCGGCTTCAGAGTAAAGGTCACTGAGGCCACTGCGTCCGTGTCGAGCACGACGCCGGTCTGGGTTTCCGTGGCAAAACCTTGCTTGACCGCAGTGAGTTCGTATCTGCCGGGTGGCAGGAAGGGAGCGCTATAGTGGCCATCAGACGTTGTGGTCAGGTTGGTCACGGAGCCCGTAAGCATGTTCTTCACGGTTACCTGAGCGCCAGAAATCAGCGCTCCGCTCGGATCCTGAACCGCTCCATTGATGGTGCCCCGGCCGCCCTGGCCGAACGCAAGAGAAACGAAGAGGAGAGAAATCGCACAGCGGCACAATACTTCCAGGCAACGTTTCATAGTGGTTTTCCCCTAGTCCCAGCTGATGTCGGGAAGAAATAGCATGGGTAGTAGCGCACTGTCAACGAAAATAATACTGCGTTCTGTAATTTGGAACGGATGATCATTTGCTTTGGGGTGGCCCAGTGCGTCATTTAATCGTTTTTCCGCCCGCGACGACATTTCGGAGGCAATGCGAAAATGTACTAGCCTTTGGAACCGTGTTCTGAATTATTGACAATGGTGGCTTTCTTGTCCATAATCCACTCCGGTTCCTTCCCGATGGAGCTCTACCCAGGCGCTCACCAAATCAGCTCGCTGTTTAAAGACGGGCGACCCCTGTTCCAGTACCTTTTAGTCGGAGAGCGCGTTCTTCTCGTCGACACCGGGGTATCGGTAACGCCGGAACAGGCCATTCTGCCTTATCTGGATCAGCTCGGACTGGATCCCGGGCGACTCACGATGGTCATCACGACCCACCCGGATATGGACCACCAAGGCGGAAATTCAGCGATTCGCCGGAGCGCGCCAGCGGCTCTGCTGGCCTGTGGCGAGGCGGACCGGCATCTGGTGGAAGATCCACGTTGTCTCTTTCGCGATCGTTACAACTTCCTGCAAAAAGAGCATGGTGTTGGCATGGGGGACGACATTCCGCCGGATGCGGGCAGCTTTTGCCGTGTCGACATCGGCTTTCGCGGAGGCGAGCAAATCGCCATCGACAATGGCTGGGAAATGGAAGTGCTCCACGTTCCCGGGCACTCGCACGGCCACCTGGCGTTGTACGATGCGGCCCACAAAACTGCGTTCGTGAGCGACGCCGTGCACGGACACGGTTGCCCCAAGGTCGATGGCAGTATGGGGATTCCGGTGACCTACTTCTACATCGATCTTTACCTCTCGACTGTGACTCGTTTGGAAAATCTCCAACTTGAGCATCTGCACACCGGGCACTGGCCGAGCATGCAGGGAGACGAGATCCGAGACTTCTTCAACGACTCGCGAAAGACCGTGGAGATTCTCGACCGCAAGATTATTCGGGCGCTGAGCCAGTCGCGACTGGGATTGACCCTGAGTGAAATCATGGACGCGGCGATGGAGGAGTTTCCGGAGTGGCCCGCTAGTACTCGAGTATTGTCGTCGTTTCCATCGATAGGACATCTCAGCCGGCTCGAAGAGCGTGGTCAAGTTCGCATGGAACGCCAATCCTCTCCGCCACGCTGGAAGATTGCTTGAGCGATTTGCATCCCGGTTGGCGGTTCGGGCGCTGGCGCTGACGGGGATTGACCGTGGCTCGTCCATTGCTATTTTTTCGTGAGGCAAAATGTGATTCTTTCTTCCTCGGTACGTGCGGGTTCTGCAAGCTTCCATCGACTTTTTTTCCAAAGTGCACGGTGCGTGACAGCCAGATATATCGGACTGTTCGCTTTGTGGATGCTCTTCTGTGTATCTCTTTTCTGTGTAACCCAGGCTAGCGCACAGCCGGTGGAAAACGGGTTGTTGCACGTGGGTGGATTCCGCTGCGCAAGTCTCAAGCCTCTCGGCAACGACCCGAGTCTTGATCTGTACCGGACCGGATACTGGAATTACACCGGATTCCGCATGGAAGTCTGGAGAAGGTTGGGCCTTCCGTTCTGGTACCGGAAAGGCACGGGAGTAGTTCGCGTCGCAGGAGAAGGCTGGCGGCCTGAGTTGGGCAATGACATTTCCAGCGCGGAAGCCGGAGGAAAAGCTTTCGCCACGGAAGGTCGCGGTAGCGACGAAAAGTCTGGGATCGATCCCCATGTTGATGAAGAGCATGGAGCTGGGAATGCCATCGATCAGGACAAGTCGACTTCGTGGCAACCTTCCGACGAGCGGCATCGCGGCAAGCTGACGGTCACTTTCGCAGCGCTGGCGCGTGTCGAGCAGATTCGCTTCCTGTCCGACAACGGTCCTGGTTTCGCGCCTCGTGACTATTCGGTCGGCTTGATTTTGCCGGACGGGTCCGCCAAAGAGATTGCCTCGATCGCAGATGAACATTCCGTGGGCGGTGCGTGGCGACAGTTTGAGGTTTCCGGGATCGAAGCCAAAGGCATCTATATTGACGTTCTCTCTTCGAACGACGGCAGTCATTCGCCAACCATTGCAGAGTTTGAGGCTAGTGGCGAATTTCTGGCGGATCCCAAACTTCCGACTTATCCCGCACAGGTTGTTATTCCCATCGGTGGATACTCGGGGCAGCAACTGCACTTCATCGGAAATGTGGGATCGGGATTCCCTATCACGCCGGATGTTGAAACTGCAGTCGGGGATTATGTCATCCACTACGCCAACGGGAAAAGCGAAAACGTCCCTCTGGTTGCTGGAAAAAATGTCGCCGATGTTCGCTATGGCCACTTCGTCCCCGAAGCTGAGTTCGCCTATGGGCTCAAGCCTTACGACCCAGCCCCGGGGAAAACCGCGTATCACCTGGACGAACAACTGCCGGTCGAAACCAACAGCCAACTGATGATCTTCAGCCACCGTCTGGAGCACGCGGATTGGCCCATTCAATCTGTCGAATTCCGTTGTACACGGCCGAAGACTAGTCTGGTGCTGGCCGCGGTTACCCTGGAGCAAAACGGTGGCCGCATTAATCCACTTTTCTACAACGGAAAAATGGTGCGGCCTTATCCGGATGACACTCCTCCCGCTCCGCCGTCTGCGCTGGATGCGTTGCAGGACCGCTCGCGTGAAATTTCACTGGATGGAACGTGGAACTATCGAACTGATCCAGGGAACGAAGGCATCCGCAAGCAATTCTTCGGATCGTCCTACCAGGCATCTTCCTGGAAGACAATGGCGGTGCCCTCACAGTGGTTTGTGCAAGGTCTTGATTATCACGGCGTGGTCTGGTTTCGCCGCGAGGTCCAAGTGCCGGCATCGTTTCCCGCTTCGGTGGTCGATCTGCACTTTGGTGCGGTAGCATATGACGCGCGGGTCTGGGTGAACGGTGTGTACGTCGGACGGCACCTCGGCCCTTACACCTCGTTCAACATCGATGTCACCTCGGCGCTTCGCAAAGGAGCGGCAAACCTGGTGGTGGTTCGCGTGGATTGCCCACTGGATCCAGGCTACGAAAACTACAAGACCTTGGTTGAAGGCAACACGATGGACGACATCAGCATGCCCTATGGACGAGAGGGGTCCGTAGGAGGGATTTATCGTTCCGTGATTCTGCGCGGTCGGGGAGATTCAGGAATTGACGATCTGTGGGCCAGTTCCGAGATCAGTCAGGACCTGAAACATGCCGACGTCAAAGTGAAACTGAATTTGAACAGCGTCGCGCCGTCCGGGAAAGCTGAAATACGCGCGACTCTCACCGAACCGGAGCACGCGGGATCTGCGCCGCGAAATTTTACCGCGACTAAACAGGTGAAGCTCGATTCCGCGCAGATTGCGGTGGAGTTGCCTCTGAGCATCGATGATCCCTTGCTGTGGTATCCGTGGGAGCAAGGCACGCCCTACCTGCACGTGTTGAAGGTGGAAGTCTTTCGCAACGGAGAACTTTCCGACACTCGATTCATTCGTGTGGGGCTGCGGCAGGTGGAGTTCAACGAACAGGAGCATTACGTCCTGGTGAACCATCACCGAATTTTCCTCAAGGGAATCTTGAACGACGATATTCACTGGAGATCGCTGATGGACCGCCGCGGCTATGCCCAGCGGATCAATATGCAAAAGGCAGCAAACATCAACATCATTCGCATGATCGCGCATCAATCGGGCGACGATATGTACGACCTGTGCGACGAAATGGGAATGATGATCTGGCAGGAAATGCCGTTGCAATGGGAATACTCGCGCTCGGAACAGATCCGCCAGGAAATTCTTGGCGTAGTGCACGACACGCTCATCCAGACCCGTCCGCATGCTTCGATTGTTGGTTGGTCGGCCTGGAATGAAGGAGGACAACCTGATTTTTCGGATCGCATTACTGCGGTGATTCGCACCCTGGATGGCACCAGGCCCCTTACACGAGCCTCCGGGCATGGTGAATTCGATGTGCACATTTATCCCAATATGACGGATAGTCTGCAGCGGCGAACTTCTTTGTGGACCGGGCTGAGATTGAACTTTGTGAGTGAAACCGGTTCCTATGGAATGTCTTCCGAAAAGGCCATTCGCGAGATGGCAGGAGACAATTTCTTCGCTTTCGATTCCGTCGACCCCATCTGGGACAACTTTGATTCGTATCGATGGTCGGACGACCCGGTCTTTCCTGACTCACCTAAGCCGGCCGCATGGCCCACCGACAAGATCCGCCAATATGCGCTGGCCAAGATCAAACCCAGCGAACGCTTTTATGCGCAGTACCATAAATTCCAATATGAGAATGCGCGGGCTCAGCGCTTTGATCCAACCACTGCGCTGATTCACTGCCGCTTCGACGACGCCTATCCGCTGGCTTATTCCGGGGCGCCGGTAAATTTCACGGGCCGTCCCAAGCCGGCCTATTTCGCAATTCAAAGCGCGAACCAGGCCGTGCTGCCTATTCTTGTTTTTCGATTTCGAGGGCGCGAAAGATCTCCGCGTGGTGAATGACTACTGGTTCCGCAGTTGGAAAGCAGCCAAGCTCACGTATCGCTTGCGCGCGCGCGACGGCAAAGTAGTCGCCGATTTGACTCGAACCTTCGACCTGCCAGCTGATTCCACCGTGCCCGTCATCGAGCGCAAAGACACGGGAGACGTGTGGCACGTGCCCGGCGGATTCTTTGCCGACATTGCTGTTTACGACGCCGACGGCAAAGTTCTGTCCAAAAATCACTATGACTTCACCGACCAGGAGGTTCAGACCTTTCTGACGTCCGTTTACCCGTTGGCGCCGGAGAAGCCGGCAAATGCCGTTGTTCTCACCGCGGATGAAGCGAGTGGAGTGAAGAATCTCGAAAGGCAGCCGAGCGATGGCGGCACCTATAGTCACGAACTCTTGAAAGCCACTCGCGGCGGCAAGCCTGAGTTTGGGTTCACGGCAACGATTTCGGAAGACAGCGACTATTACGTGCGCGTGTCGGCTAATTCCGGAAAAGCCGCCCATCAACTCCATCTGACGGTTGACGGGAAGGAAGCACCTCTGGAGAAGTACGAAACCCTGAATTCGAACGAACATCTCACGCGCGATGTATACGCAACACCCGATATTTCCTGGTATCCCGGGTGGGCTGTGAAGCTGAAGAAAGGCCAGCATCATTTTGCGTTCAGTGCTTCCGGCGACGGCATCACGCTGGATCTGATTTTCGACGCCGTGGCGCTGCAGAGCTACAAGGAATTGCCGGACCCGTTTTTCATTCCGGGTATCCGAGACCTGAAGGCCGAGGCGGAGGTTGAGCAGTGAGCGAGGCGTTCGATTGTTCCGCAATACGGATGCGGTTTTGTCTACCTGTTGTGACTGATGTAGGATGCTCGCGGTCGCAACCAACCCAAACGAGTAGTCGCGTGACCTAGGCTGAAAGGAGTTTACATGAACAAGAATTTTTGGACTCGTCGTGACTTTATTCGTGCCAGTACGGGTGTTGCGGCTGTTGGAGCGACCGTGGGCTCTACTCTGCTGCAGCCGAAACCTTTGTGGGGATCGCCGCATCCTGTTGCGCCCAGTGATCGAGTGCGCTTCGCCGCGATAGGCACCGGGGTTCGGGGATGCATTCTGCTGGATGCTTCTTTGCGTGTGCCCGGCGTGGAATGCGTTGCTGCTTGCGACCTATACGACTCTCGACACATGTCGGCCAACCAGGCTTTGAAAAAAAGTGTTCCCGCCACGCGGGACTATCGCGCGATTCTCGACCGCAAAGATATCGATGCTGTGATTGTTGCGGTTCAGGATCACCAGCACCGCAGGGTGTTTGTGGATGCCTGCGCCGCGGGCAAGGACGTCTATTGCGAAAAGCCGATGTCCCACACGGTCGATGACGGCTTCGCCATGATAGAGGCCGCGCAGAAGGGGAACCGAATTGCGCAGATTGGCAGCCAGCGCGTGAGCTCGATTCTTTACGCCCGGGCAAAGGAGATCTACGATTCCGGCAAACTCGGCGAGGTATATGCGATCCATGCCAACTGGGATCGTAATAATCCCTACGGAGCGTTTGTCTGCCCCATTCCTCCCGATGCCACTGAGAAAACGATTGACTGGAACGCGTTTCTGGAAGGTGCGCCGAAGCGGCCTTTCGACCCAATCCGGTTTTTCCGCTGGCGCTGTTTCGCCGATTACGGATCTGGATTAGGCGGAGATCTCTTCGTCCATTTGATTTCGGGGATCCACTTCGTTACCAGCACGAATACTGTCCCGCAGCGGGCTCAGTCGACCGGTGGCCTGTTCCACTACAAAGATGGACGTGATTTTCCTGATCTGATTGAGACCTTCTTTGATTACCCGAATTTCCGCGTCTCGCTCCGTTGCAACTTGAACAATGATCAAGGCGAGTTCTTTGGCTTCTACGGAAACAAAGGGACGCTGATTATCAGGGAGTCCACGGTGAGCTACACGCCGCAGGACACCCGGCCGGAACCGGATGATTACGACGTTTCCTCGTGGCCTGAAAAGTTGCGCAATGACTACGCGGCTCAATGGCAAGCCGAGCACCCAGCGTCAACTCCTCTGAAGTCCGAACTTGATGAGCAGACCGAGGTTTTCGCCGTACCTCCGGGATACGACGATGTGGTCGACCACGAAGCCAATTTTTTCCAGGCCGTACGTTCGCGCAAGCGAGTGGTCGAAAACGAAGAATTCGGTAACAATGCCGCGCTGGGTTGCCATATGGCCAACTATGCGTATTTCAACCGAACTGCCGCAGTGTGGGATCCCGCAGCCAAAAAGATTAAGGGATGAATACGGGGCTTCTACCTGCACAGCAGTAGATTCGTACTAAAACTAAATTCGTACGAAAAACGATCGACCTAACCGGGCGTGAGGGGAGAAAAATAAATGATGGATCGGCGAACATTCTTGGGCACTTTGTCGGGCGCGGCTGCTGCCGCGATGATGAATCGCAATTTGGCATGGGCCGCGGAACCCCACAAAATCAATACGATTGGAATCCAGCTCTATACCGTACGCGATGCCTTGAAACTTGATTATGACGGCACGCTGGCGCAACTCGCTCAAATCGGGTATCGCGAAGTGGAGTCAGGCAAGGACCACGATAAAGGGACTCCTAAAGAGATGCGGGAAACGTTGAAGCGCCACGGCCTCACTTCTCCTTCGTATCACGTGGATTGGGATAGCCTCGGCGCCGACTGGCCTAAAGTTATTGAAGACAATAAGATCGTCGGCCGCACCTACCTCGTCAATCCGTGGATCGATGAAGAAGTTCGCAACAAGCCAGACGGCTGGAAGCACGCAACTGAGACTCTTAACCGCGCTGGGGAAACAGCCAAGAAAGCCGGCATTCAGTTTGCCTATCACAATCACTGGGTGGAGTTTATCCCTCAGCCCGATGGAAAACTTCCCTACGATATTCTGCTCGAAAACCTCGACCCGAACCTGGTGAAGATGGAAATGGATCTCGGCTGGATCACCGTCGGCGGACAAGATCCGGTGAAATACTTCCAGCGCTATCCCGGACGGTTTCCCATGGTGCATGTGAAAGATGTGCACGAAGTTCCCGACGCCGCCAGCGTTCGCTCCAGCAGGTTTGCCGGAGAGAATATGACGATTCTTGCCGATGTGGGCACGGGCGTCATTGACTGGAAGCGCATCTTCGCGCACTCTGAACAGGCAGGGATCAAGCACTACTTCGTCGAACATGACAACCCGAAGAACTCGATGGAGACAGCGCGCGTCAGCTACAAATATCTCGAGCAGCTTCGTTTCTGAGGTTGGAGCGGGGAGCCACTGAGGGCTGAAGCCCGTGGTGCCGCGTCATGAGCCTGAGCCGACGGGAGCGTTCAGTCACGGACAAGTTATTGTTCGTGGATGGACGCCGTCGACTTTCCTTTTTGTTTTTCGGACCTTCCGCGCGCTAAACGCGCACAAGCGAGTGTTGCTTCGTCCGCAGGAGCAGGAGCGCCTGACACTCGCTACCAAAGGATCCAGTAAAGCGCGGCGGTAACCGCTGACAGAATCGCTAACTGCAGTCGCCAGTCAAAAATTCCACGGAAGGGCTCGGGCTTGATCTTCCAGCTGACCGTAAGCTTTTCCAGCGCTGCGGGATCGGTTTTCCGGGTAAAAGATGACACAATGAACATCACCGCAATGCCGGCAATCGACCCCCAGAGCCCGCGGTAGGAATAGTTCAGCGTCAGCTTGGTGTGTAACCAGGGGAACCATCTTGCGCCTTGCAACGGCCCGGCCAACTGGTCAGTCACGAATAGCGTCGCCAGGCCGCAACCGACCAACACTGAAGTAAGGGCGCCCATGGTTGTTACCCGCTTACTCAGGATGCCGAACACAATTGCAGGGGCAACCGGCATGATCAGGTAGATGGAAATCGTCTGAAGGTACTTATAGAGTCCGTCCGGTGTCTTGTAGATCGCGTAGGCGGCCATGATGCCGAGCAATGTCGCAAAGAGAATCACTATTCTTCCCATCGACACCTGGGAACGCTCGCTGGTTTGCGGCCGAAGACGCAGAATAAAGTCGCGCACTGCGAGGGTAGATACGGAGTTCATGACGGACAGAGTTGAGCCAATTAGGGACGCAAGCAAAGCAGCGAGGACCAGACCCCGCAGTCCGGTCGGCAGCAGTTCATTGAGCAGCGTCACGAATGTAGTCTTGCTTTCGCGTCCGGGAAAAAGCGCCAGCGCGATCACTCCGGGCAAAGCGAAAATGAAAACCGGAAACAGCTTCAGGAGCGTAGTGAACATGCCTCCCCAGCGCGCCTGATCAATGTCGCGAGCTCCCAGGACGCGTTGCACGTTCACCTGATCGACACCCCAATAAAAGATTCCACCATAAAAGGCGGACAGAATAATTCCCCAGAACGGATAGTTAGGGTCGTCATACGGTTTTGCAATGTGCATGGCTTGCGGGACTTGCGAAACCAAGTTGTGCCATCCGCCGACATGATGCAATCCCGTAAGCGCCATCAAGCTGCAGCCCAGTACGATGATGCCGGTCTGAATCGAGTCGGTGTACGCGATGGCGGTAAATCCGCCGATGATGGTGACACACGCCGCGACTCCTCCCATGATCCAAACCACGGTCATCACGTTCCAGCCGGTCAGTCCCCGCAAAACGAGTGCGCCCGCGTAGAGATGAAAGGCCATTTTTGTAGTAATGGAAATCACCAGCATTAAACCGGAAAACAGCACGCGCGCCGCAGGGTGATAGCGCTTCTCAAGAAATTCGGGCGTGGTGAAAACGCGATTGCGAATGTAAAACGGATAGAGAAACGCTGCCGCGAAACCGACGGTGATGCAAGTAGTTAATTCGACCGCGCCGGCTGACAAGCCGTATCGGTAAGAATCGCCAGAGAGTCCGACCAGGTGTTCCGCGCCAATATTGGTTGCGAACAGAGACGCTCCCACCAAAGGCCATGACAAGCTGCGGTCCGCGAGAAAAAAATGGGAGCTGTCGGAGGACGCTTTCTTGCGCACCGCCAAATACAAGCCCAGGAAAACGCTTGAACTTAAGACCGTGAGACAGATGCACCAATCGATGACCCCTAGTGAAAAGCCCATAAGCGTTGTGTCCTCGTCGACTTAGTTACAGGCGGTGCGGTTTAGTTCCACGAAATTCCTGGTACGACGCGACCTCTTGCATTAGCCGAAACATATTCACATTTGCGCCGGCATCTTGAACTATCTCTTCTTCTGTTTTCACAATGTCACATGGCGACCGCGTCCGGCGCAGGCTGCTCAGGATGTAGACGTTGAGATTGCGTTCGGACCAGCAGCGCCAGGCAACCCGCCATGCCCAGACCAAAACCGAGAGACACGATCCCGTTGCGGAAACCGCTGCTTGAATTCTTTAGCACGCCGATGGCGTACGATCCGAATAAGCCTCCAAGATTGCCCACCGAATTGATCAGGGCAATACTCGCGGCGGCATAATGGGGTTCGATCGTCGTGGAGAGCGCCCAAAATGGACCCATCATGGAAAACTGCGTCACAATGACCAAACTGATTGCCGCAATGAGTCCAGTCACCGAACTCGAATATCCTGCCAGGACCAAGGCAAATGCGCCGAGCAGCGCAGGCCCCGCAATATGCCAGCGATATTCGCCGGACCGGTCCGAATGAGCTCCGACAAGGACCATTACAATCAGCGCCGCGGCATAAGGGATCGCAGAAAGCAAACCGATCGCGACCGTGCTGACTCCGGAAAGGCTATGAATCAACGAGGGCAGCCAGAAAATAATCCCATAGCCGGCACAATTCAAACCGAAATACACGGCGACGAGAAGCCAAACATTAAGGCTGGTGAACACCTCGAAGATTCCGTTTCGGTTGCGGAGTCCCGGTGTCTCATCTTCCTGTAGCAGCGCGCCCACAAGCCAGGAACGCTCCTCCAGAGCAAGCCAATAGGCCTCCTTCGGAGTGTCGGTGAGATACAAGAAGACGCCAATTCCGAGCAGGATTGCCGGACCGCCTTCCAGAAGGAACATCCATTGCCAACCCGCCAGCCCGGCCCTGTGCAGGCCGAGCAGAGTTCCGGAAAGTGGGCCGGCGATTACGGCCGACACCGGACCCGCAGCTGCAAACAGCGCCACCGTCCGGGCTCGCGTCGCTGTCGGGAACCAACCTTTCAGATAAAGAACGATCCCCGGGAAAAAGCCGGCCTCGGCTGAGCCCAGCAAGAAACGCAGTGCGTACAACTGCCAGGGCACTCTCACAAAAATCATGCACGACGAAATGATTCCCCAGGCAATCATGAGCACTGCAATCCAGCGGCGCGCTCCAATGCGCTGCAGAATCATGTTGCTGGGAAGCTGGAATACGACGTACCCCGCGAAGAACACTCCGGCGGCAAACCCGTAGCTGGCATCGCTCAGGTGGAAGCGCGACTGAATCTGTAGCGCGGCGAAACCGATGTTGATTCGGTCCAGATAAGCGACTACGTAAAGAAGAAACAAAAGCGGCACGAGCCGCCGTGTCGTCTTGGAAATGACGGAGCGTCCGAGCAACACAGCGGCGGAATTCGCTTCAGGGTCTCGCAAACGCTTCACTCGTTTCCAAACGCGGGGATTGTAGCATCAAGTCCAAAATGCTTGAGGAGTCTACTTCATCGCCGGATCCTGCCCGGGTCCACCGGTCTGCACGATCTTGGGGATTCTCTTTTCGACTGGTGGCAAAGGAGGATAAGCAGCATGCGGTTCCTTCTGATACCAGAAAGCTACCGTAAAAATATTGTCGGAGCGAAGATTAGCCTGGCCATCTTCGATGGTGACTTGGATCGACTTGTGGAACCGGACGGGCGCTTCCAGATGCCAGCGATACATCGTGAAGCGCGATCCCGGCTGCTCGCCCGAGAACTCGACGATCCCGACCAGCGGAGTGGAATAGAGCGGGCCAAAACCCCACGCGCCGTTGAAGTAGTCCTCACCTCCGGTCCCGTTGATGCGTGGCGTCTTTTCCCCGTCGATGAAGATCATGTCGTCTCCTTCGTTCCATGCTCCCCATTGATTGTTCAACACAGACATCATCACGCCTACAAACTGCCCCTCCCCTTCTGCGTCCAGGATGACGTAATTGTCGGCGCCGGACTTATTGAGCCAACGCGGGTCTTTGCGGGCATCGGAGAAATCGTTGCCGTAGAAGTTGCCTTTGTACCAGCCCTGGCACGGAGTACATTGCCGGTATTGAGCGTGAAAATACGCCGTGTCCGGCGATATTGAGGGTAGCTTCACCCAATCGATGTTCCAGTAGTAATCGGTAATTTGCTTACTGCCATCGTTCGTGATTGTGATACGAGCGTGCGAACGAAACGGCATCGGGAAATAGGAGTTCAAGGCCTGGACTGGATTGACCGTAATCAACGCCGACTGAAAAACGGGTGGCGTCCCGAAAGCCACTCCAAAGAAATTACCGATGGGCGCTTCGATGCTGGGATCTTTTTCGCCATCCCAATACGCGCGAATCACGACTTTCTGATGCGCGTACACCTCTGACCATCCCGGTAGTGTTGTCCAGATGTGGCGGATCTCGCCCGGGCCATCATTGTCGAAGATGGTGACGGTTTGTCCGGGATCGATGGAAACATAATCGTGGTTTCCACCGGTGCGATCAAAACTGGAGGCGCGCTCCGATTCGTAGTCCTTCAGCCTTGGCAGATCCGATACCGAAAACTGCCCCCAAAGCGCTGTTGGGAAGAAGAGCATAAGGACGCCGTACAAACACGCTCTTTTCATGCGTACGCCTCCTTTATCAATCTCAGTCAAGAGGGATCAGGTTTGGAATTGAACTGTCCATCTGTTCGTCCTCGCAAATTCAATTCCGCTTCAGTGGGACTCTCTTGGAACGGCGGCACCGCTAGCCCCGACCAGGAAATCAAGATCTGCGCCCTCATGGGCCTGAAGCACGTGATCGAAATAGAGCTTCGCCCAACCGCGCTTAGGCGATGGCGGAGGTGTCCATCGGGCGCGACGTTGCTCAAGCACAGAGTCCTCAACTTCCAGGGAGATGGTTCGCGCAGGCACGTCGAGCTGAATCATGTCTCCGGATTGCGCGAGTGCCAGCGGTCCTCCGATCGCGGCTTCTGGAGAAACGTGCAGAACCACCGTTCCGTAGGCGGTGCCGCTCATCCGCGCATCTGAAATGCGCACCATGTCCTTGATACCGCGGCGCAGCAGTTTCGGAGGAAGCGGCATGTTCCCGACCTCTGCCATTCCGGGATAGCCACGCGGGCCGCAGTTCTTGAGAACCATTACGCAGTTTTCGTCGATATCGAGATTTTCGTCATCAGTGCGAGAGTGGAGATCTTCGATGTTCTCGAATACTACGGCTCGTCCCCGGTGCCGCAAGAGGTGGTCGCTGGCTGCCGACGGTTTGATGACGGCGCCATTGGGAGCAATGTTGCCGCGCACTACAGCGATCCCGGCGTGCGCCTTGAAGGGCTGGGCAAAGGTCCGAATGACTTCACGGTTCCAACATTCTGCTTTGGCGACGTTGTCCCAGATCGAAAGCCCGTTTGCAGTCAGCGCCTCGCGGTTCAGGACGCCAGCTTCTCCCAATTCCCGAAGCACAACCGGTACACCTCCCGCATAGAAAAAATCTTCCATCAGATGTTGGCCCGAGGGTTGCAGATCGACGAGACAAGGCAAACCGGAACCGAGCCGGTCCCAATCATCAAGAGACAATGGCACTCCCACCCGCCTGGCGATGGCGAGCAGGTGGATCACAGCGTTCGACGACCCGCCGATGGCCGAGTTGTTGAAAATGGCGTTCTCGAATGCGGCGCGCGTCAGAATTTTCGACATACGAAGATCTTCGCGCACCATCTCGACGATACGCCGACCCGTCATGTGCGCGAGCGTAGTCCGGCGAGCGTCGACTGCGGGAATCGCAGCATTGCCGGGCAAACTCATGCCCAGCGCTTCCACCATGCTGGCCATGGTGGAGGCTGTTCCCATGGTCATGCAATGTCCTTTGGAGCGGTTCATCGAACTCTCGGCGTCCAGAAACTCACACAAAGGCATGGTGCCGGCGGCCACGTCCTCGGCCATCTTCCAGACGCTGGTGCCCGAGCCGAGTTCCTTGCCGCGGAATTTGCCATTGAGCATGGGGCCACCGGAGAGCCCGATGGTCGGCAGGTCGCACGAAGCCGCGCCCATCAGCAAGGAGGGAGTCGTCTTGTCGCACCCCATCAGCAGGACGACTCCGTCCATGGGATTGCCACGGACCGATTCCTCTACGTCCATGCTGGCGAGGTTGCGGAAGAGCATGGCCGTGGGACGCAATTGCGATTCGCCCAGAGACATCACCGGGAACTCCAGCGGAAAACCGCCTCCCTCCCATACTCCGCGCTTTACCGAATCGGCCAGTTCGCGGAAATGTGCGTTGCAGGGATTCAACTCAGACCACGTGTTACAGATCCCGATCACCGGACGACCGTCGAAGAGATTCGCGGGCCAACCCTGATTCTTCATCCAACTGCGATGACTAAAGCCATCGCGATCGTTCTTTCCAAACCATCCTTGGCTGCGCAACTTCTGCATAGAAATTCCTCGTAAGTGCGATTAGTCATACTGCAACGGGCGTTCGACAGCCCCCGCTACTTTCAACTGAGTTTCACATCTTGACGGTTCCAGAGACAGGAGCCCTGGCAGATTGATGAATCGCGGATCTTGAATTTCGTTGCCGACAGCTGCATCGGGATAGAGGCAAGAAGGCATTCTGTTGGCGCCCGTGCGCAAAGTCTAGCACATAGCGCCGCCATTCTGGATTGCAGAACGGCGTCCCTTTACTTCACAAACGCGTGTGAATATATTGGAATCGTTCCTAATCATTCCCTTAAGACCTGCAAATGCAGATTCCTCAGGAAGGAAAGATTCCGTAAGCTCCAATCGCTGGAATCGCAAAAAATGGAAGCGCCAACATCTCTTGATCTGAAAGGTACTGCTGCAATCGTCACTGGTGCGGGGAACGGTCTCGGGTTAGCCATTGCGCGCCGGTTGGTACGTGGGGGCGCCACAGCCTTGCTGGTCGATCAGGATCCGGTCGTAGTCAAACGCGTAGGATCGGATGATTTACCTGCTGAGAAGGTCTTCGCCATGGTCAAAGATCTGGCCGACGACGATTCAGCCACGGTCGTATTCGAAACTGCCAGGAAGACCATCGGTCCGGTGAACGTGTTGGTGAACAACGCCGCCTGGAGTTTTCATAAGCCCTTGCTTGATGTCACGCACGCGGAATTTGAGAGAGTGGTTCGCATCAACCAGCGCGCGCCCTACTTTCTGGCGCAAGAATTCTGCCGGGCGATCGCTAGCGCCACGATAAAACCTCCGAACCCTGCGATCGTCAATATTGCGTCCGTGAACGCCTTGCGAGGCAACCCGAACCTCATCGCCTACGCAGGAACGAAGGGCGCTATAGTTGCCATGACCCGCGGCATGGCCGTGGAGATGGGTCCGTTGGGAATTCGGGTGAATAGCATTAGTCCGGGAGCCGTCGAAACTGCATACACCCGCTCGCTCGTCGACTCCGGAGTGATCGACCCTCCTAAGCTGTTTGAAAATGCGCTCATCAAGCGCTTTGGAAGCTGCGAAGAGGTCGCTGAACTGGTTGCCTATCTATGTAGCTCACGTGCAGCGTTCGTCACGGGAGCAGACTGGCCCATCGACGGCGGATACCTCGCTTATTGATATTGACGCGGCGCTCGCGGCAGGAGCGACAGCTTAGTTTGCGACGAGCCATTACTTGGAAGCGGGGCCTTGCCCTTCGGTCACGGTAAGGTAGCGATTCATCTCGGGCTTGGTGATGCGGTCGACTCGCTGACTTGGGCGCGGCCACGCGATTTCGATCCAGTCAATTTGGTTTTTGCCCGCGCCCAGAATCTCGCGCCGGTCGTGGCTCGACAAAAAGCTCCCGCCAGCCGTCTTCAGCCGTGAAAATATCTTCCCGCCAGCGCTCCAGCGGATCATCGCACCCGTGGCTTCCGGATTGGTCGTCTTTGCCCGGAGGGTCAGTCCAACCCAGTTATTTCCGCTTGCCGCCGTATTCATCAGCACGTGCACGGGGCCGCCGTTCTCGGCGAAGACTACGTCGGGATATCCGTCGTTGTTCAAATCGCCGACAGCCAGGCCGCGGGCAGAGTATTTCCTGGTGAACGCCGGCCCCGCCTCCGCGCTCACATTCTCCATCTTTGCTCCGGCCAGATTGTGCATCAGCAGAAGCGGTTGACGGTAGCTGATGCCGGCATTGCGCGACTCCACGGCGTCGTCAGGATGTCCGTTGGATAGGATCAAGTCCGGCCATCCGTCGTTGTCGTAATCCAGAAAGCTCAGACCCCAGCCGCTCATCATGCGTGTGGCCTGGCTGACTCCGGTCTTCACATTCACGTCATCAAACATCTCTTGCCCGATATTGCGGTACAGCGATGTGGTCTGGGTATCGATGTTGGCGACAATCAAGTCCTGCCGGCCATCCTGATCGAAATCGTTTGCGTCCACGCCCATCCCGGAACGAGGCGCGCCTTCGCTGCTGTAGCCAACCCCGGCTTCCACTCCCATTTCTTCGAAAGTCTTTCCGCCGCGATTCACCCAAAGAAAATTCGGCACAATATCATTGGAGACAAAAAGGTCGAGAAACCCGTCATTGTTAATATCGGTGGCAACCACTCCCCACGCCTTGCCCAGCCGCGAACTGATTCCAGTGCTTGCGCTGACATTCGCGAACTTGCCATTCCCCAGGTTGCGGTAGAGTTCGCTGGGCATCGGCTTAAACAGTTTTGGCGTGCAATAGTAAGCCGACTGCCCGGCGCCCGCCTCCCCACCGTAAGACTCGCTGGCCGAGCAAACCCGCAAACTCGAATAATCTGCGAACTCGCCTACGAACAGATCCAGCCTGCCGTCATTGTCGTAGTCGAACCAAACCGCGCTGCTGCCCCACTGCGTCGGCGCAATACCGCTAGCCGCGGTTACATCCGTGAACGTGCCATTGCCATTGTTGTGGTACAGAACGCATTTGCCATAGCCGCTGATGAACACATCTTCATATCCATCTCCGTCGTAGTCCGCCACGGCAACGCCCTGACCGTACAAATCGGCTGTGAGCCCCGCTTCTTTGGAAACGTCGGTGAACGTACCGTTGCCGTTATTGCGGTAAAGGACCGGGTGCAGTGGCACATCAGGTTTGTAAAAGACGCTGGTTCCCGAATCGACTAACAGGATGTCCATCCAACCATCGTTGTTGTAGTCGAAGATCGCGACCCCGGGACCAGTGGATTCCGGCAGGTAGTGCTGCGGCGAAAGGCCGTTGTGGTGAACCCAGGTGATTCCGCTTTGGCTGGGAGGAACTTCCTGAAAAATCGGAACCGGGGCAACCGGATGGGCGATCGCGACAAAAGGAAAAACGAGTGAGAGGTAACCTGGCCAGCCCCACCACCGCATAGTCAAATATTTTACCGGAAATCTGAGCTTCGATATCAATCCGCTTCTCTTCAGAAAAACTTGAGGTTCAGCGCTAGATACCCCAGCAAAACAACCACTGCATAGAACTCTGGCGTGGAATACCACGGTCCAGATCTCTCGACAGGAGCGGCGCTGTCGTAAACAAGCCCTTGCAGCTTTGCTGGATCGGGGGCCTTGGTGAGTAGAGTGGCAATCAAGATGCCGCTCAGTCCCCCACAAAAAGCCCAGACGGAAGTCCAGACGTTCGACGCCATTGGGGTTTTGAAGTGTAGAACATGCAAGCGATACAGCAGATATTCGCTAAACGTTGCCACCATGCCCGTCACGATGCCGCAGAAACCAGCGGTCGCCGAGACTCTCTTCCAGAACATTCCTAAGAAGAAGACGATGAAGAACGGTGCGATTGAAAGCGCTCCGATTAACTGCATGTAGTCCATCAGATTGTCGAAATTGAGCGCAATATAGGCAGAGAAGCAACTGAGCAGCGCGCCCCACACCGTAGCCCACTTGCCGACCGCGAGGTAGTGAGAATCCGGACGGTTCTTGACCAGATATGTTTGGTAAATATCGTAGGTAAACACGGTGTTGAATGCCGTGATGTTTCCCGGCCATGCCAGACATAAAGCTGGCGAGGAGCGCGGTTAGACCCAAACCCAGCATTCCGCGGCCGTAATACCGGCCCAGCAACATGGGCAAAGCGAGGTTATAGTCTTTGGTGACCACCTGCGGACCCACGACCAACGCGAGCATTCCAAGCAAAGTGACGATCGCCGGGAAAAGCATCTTGGGCACCGCCGCCACCAGCGGAGTCTTGCGGGCGGAATCGAGGTTCTTGGCTGCCAGCGCTCGCTGGACCAACAGGAAATCAGTGCACCAATAAGCGGGCGCGGCGGTCAGGCCGACGCCAACTATCATCACCCACCAGGGAACGCCCAGAGGGTCACCCGGTCCGCCCATCCCCTTCCAGGTATGCGCATACTGGTCGGGGAGACGCGCAATCAGTCCCTTCCAGCCGCCGACTTCGCGCAACCCGATAAAAGTCAGGGGCAGAAATCCGAACACGATCAGGAAAAATTGCAGAACTTCATTCCAAATGGATGACGCCAAGCCGCCCCAGAACGTATACAGCAGCACGATGCCGGCGGAGAGCGCAACGCTCACCGTAAAGGACCACCCCAGCATGCTGCGGAACAACACCGCAAATGCGAACATGTTGATGCCCGACATCAGAATGGTCACAAACGCGAAGCTGACCGCATTCATGAGATGGGCGCGATAGTCATAGCGCATGCGCAAGTATTCCGGCACGCTGCGAATACCATTCGTGTAGTAGTAGCGCATCATGAACAGGCCGCAGAAGACCATGGCGGGGATTGCGCCCGTCCAGTACCAATGGTTGGTCCGCATGCCGTACTTGGCCCCGTTGGCGATGTGCCCCATGATCTCCAGCGAACCAAGGTTCGCAGACATGAATGCGATCCCCGTTATCCAGTGGCTGAGGGAGCGGTCGGTGAGAAGGAAATCCGAAGAAGTTTGTATTCTTCCTTTGAAAAAATATCCTACGCCCAGGATGAGGACGAAGTAGGAGATGATGATCGTCAAGTCCAGGGGACTGAGTTTCATTAACACTGGGTCGGGGGCCTCTCGTCTTTTTTCCTGAGCCTTAAACGATTACTGTAAGTCCGATTGAGAGTGATACTAGGATTCCGTCGTGATTGCAAGGACTGCCAACCTGGGCCCCCTGTCATTGAGCTTGCAGCAGGCCGCAGAATCGCTGCAGCTCAGCGCGCGCGGTGGGCAAAAGCAAAGGCGCAGCAGAAGAAGGCCCTAGTCGCACCAGGCTCGATTCAAGCCGTGAAAATCCCTTTAGAACAGAACAGTGGGACCAGACTTTCAAGGTGAACGTCCGTGCCATTTGGCTACCGTCTCGGGCCACGTTACCCCACATGAGAAAGGCGGGCGGTGGTTCGATTATTAACATGGCTTCCACGCTTGGAATTGTCGGGCGCTCGAACCCTGAGGAGCCACTTTTCCTGAGTAGTGAAGGTCGTCGCCTGCATCCCGACAACTTCATCAAGAGGCAGTTGAAACTATCTTGAAGAAGCTCAGTTTGGATGGAGCGGCATATGCGTTCCGACATGGGAACGCATGTCTGCTCGATCATCTGTCTGGCGCAACCGGAACAGTCCAAAGCGGTTACGAGTAGCACGCAGCGGACGCATCAGCCCCAACATATGTGGGCGCCCACCAAATCATCTTGCCATCCGGGGGCTTTGATAGAACGCGCTAAATGATTGCGCGGTAACCGGTTACTTAGCACGCTTCACGCGACCAGTTAAATACGCGAAAAACGGCGCGTAAGCCCGTTTGACCAATATTTGCTTCCAGTTTAGAACCCGAAGATTGGCTGGGAGATCAACTGGACTTTAACCCAGCGCAGCGGTGTGAGGTGGTGCTCCAATGCTAGAAAACGCGCATGAAACTGTCGACCTGCTAACCGAGGACATTAAAGAGCGAAAACAGGTTCAGAGTCAAAGAGATTTTGAGCCACTGCTAGATACCGAAGAGGCCGCAAGGCTTCTCAGAATGCACCCTCGAACTCTTCGCACGAAAGCACGGCGTGGATCAATTCCCGCTGTCCAGGTTGGAAAACGTTGGCGCTTTCGTGCCTCCACGCTGGACCGTTGGCTCGGCAAACTCGCCAGCTGACCATCGGCAGAGTGAGGAACAAAAAACATCTCGACCGAAACGAATCGCCGATCTATTCTGACGGGTGTCCGCCGACACCGTTTAAGCAAAGGAGAAACTTTGTTTAGACGGACACGTTACCAACACGGAAGCGTCGAACGAGAAGAGCGGAAGAAGGGACCGGCAGTCTGGGTCTACCGATGGTGGGAAGAAGACATCGACGGGAACCGCCAGCAACTGACTGATAGGTCGAGCCTTGTTACAAAATCAACGCAACCGCTCACAATCACACGCGGCTTTCACACGGCAGAGGCCGGATGTTGGCGCTTGCTCAGCTAGTCGACGACCACGCATCAACCGTCCACGCAGGGGGTAATGTCCCTAGTGCAGCTTCGCGTACTCAGCTCTGGCTTGTTTCAGGATTGGGATTTCCGGATCAGCATCCTTCCAGAGCGTGAGGAAATCGTCATATGCAAATTTCGCATTCGTCCGGTCACCAGCCATGAGGTAGGCCCGCGCCAGTTGGGCGGAGGCGAGCGCGCCGATCGGATCGCTGACCACAATTCCGCGATGCTCTCGAATCCTCCGGAACTCGGCGACGGCTTCCGCTCCGCGGTGTGCCGCAAGGTAGGCTTCGCCTCGAACGTAGCTCGGATACAGATTTCCGAATAATCCGCCGAAACTGCTACGGTGTGAACCGAGTTCATAGGGAGCCGCAGGCTGCAATAATTCAAGCGCTTTCGATGGCTGGCCCTGGTTCAGGGCGATCATGGCTCGCAGAGCAGGCAGATAACTGAATCGCACCGACGTGTCTTCCGGAAATCGTTTCTCCAGATCTGCAGCCAGGGTTGAAGACTGCGAGGTATCTCCAGCGATCGCGAGCGCCAGTCCGGCGCCGTATTCCGCTTCGCGGTCATTCGACAAAAGCAGCGCTGCCTTGGCGCGCTCGCGGGCGGCAACCACGTTTCCGAAAAAGGCTTCCCGCAGGGCTGCACCGGCTTCAACTATGGCCGCCCTCTCCCGGTGCGCGGCCTGTTCGGCTACTTCCGCAGCAGTGTGCGACATCTGCCTCGCTTGTTGTAAGCGTCCGGTATATGCCAGAGCGAACGCTTCGTGGTTCGCGATTCGAGCCTCGCCTCCCGGGCCCGACTTGGCCGCACTGACTTCGCGCTCCATTCCGCCGGCATCTCCCTTGAGAAATGCCATGTCGTATCTCAAAGCGGTAAATTGAGGACTATCTAGCTTTCGCGCAGTGCCCATGGCAATCGCTTTTTCTGCGTCTTCCATGCGTTCCAGCGCAATGTAATCGCTGGCAGGAACGGCATAAGGAAATATGGAATCCGGATCGATCTCCATTACCTTTTGCGCTTCCTCAATCGATTTCTCATACCTACCGGACGCGAGATAAATAAATCCCGCCAGGAACGAGTGGGGGAGTCTCTCTCTCGGATAGGTCTGCAGCCACAATCCGCAAGTCTGTTCTGCCTTCTCCAGATTCCCCGTAGCTCGCCCGTCGTAGTAAGCCAAAATAAAAAACTTCTCCGCATCACTGGCACGATCCCGTAGTTCGTAGGCCCTGCTGATATTTTCTGTGGCCAGCGCCGACTCGCCTCCGTCTCCGTACATAAGCCCCAAAGCCGCGTAGGCACTAGCGAATTTTGGATCGAGATCAACGGCACGCTTAAAAAATGGAATGGCGGCTCCAGACCCATGCGACCACGTTACCTTCCACCCTGCGCTATAGGCTTTCAAAGCTTCCATAGAAGAGGTTGTCGCTTCGGCAAGCGGGGTGTTGTACTTCTGCACCGTGGTTAGCGATTCGCCCACCCGGCTCCTAAACTTGCTGGCAATCTCTCCAAGGGCGCTCAGTACATCTTCCTTTTTCGCCGCTTGAACCTGTTCTTCCACCAGAATGCTGTCGGTGTGACAATCTTTCGCGCGGAAACCTAAAACATACTGGCTTCCCAGGCTGCTTATCGTGGCGTCCAAAACTGCAGCGCTGCCGGTGCGTTCGCATATGTCGCGCGCAATCGCGGGCGTCAGACGAGCATCCGCTGGCTGGCCCATCAGGCGGAGCACTGACTGAATTCGCTCGTCCGAGATAAGACTTAGAAACGGCGACTGCTCGAGCTGCACCGCCAGGCCCTGACGCAAGGTTCCGTCAAACACCGGATCGCCGGTCGTGTTGGCGAAGTCCGCCAGAACAATAGTGTCCTTATCGGTCAGCTTCGGCGGGCGATGGAGATACAGGTAACCTCCAAGAGATAAAATCAACACCGCCACAACTGCGAGAACAACCGTTATCCCGCGTTTCTTCCTAAGGGCCGAGATTCCAGAGGCGGCTGTCGCCGGCAGTTGCGCTGAATCCGTGTCGCGCCTCAGCCGTCGGAGATCTGCCCGGATTTCCGAGGCGTGCTGGTAGCGAAGATTCAGGTCTTTCTCCAGACATTTGCCAATGATCCTCTCCAGTTCGGCCGGCAGATCAGAATTCAATCGCACGGCAGGAACCGGTGCGCGGTTCAGAATGGCGTCAAAAATCAATCCTGTACTCTCGCCGCGGAACGGCAGCGTTCCAGTTGCTGCCTCGTAGAGCACGACGCCGAACGAGAACAGATCGGAGCGGGAGTCCAGTTCCTTTCCGCGCACTTGCTCCGGCGACATATATGAGACTGTGCCGACCGCGGTGCCCGGATCGGTAAGAGACTCCTCCAAAGTCGAGGCGCTCATATTCACGCCTTCGTCTTTGAGGGAAAGTTTGGCCAGCCCAAAATCGAGGACCTTGGCATGTCTGCTCTTGGTCACAAAGATATTCGCGGTCTTGATGTCGCGGTGCACGATTCCGGCGGTGTGAGCGGCGTCAAGAGCGTCCGCAATCTCGACCCCCAGCGAAAGAATTGGCTCAGTCTCCATCGGACGTCCTGCGATGCGGTGCTTCAGAGTCGCACCGTCGAGGAACTCCATGGCGATGAATGAGCGCTCGTCCTGTTTACTGATTTCGTAGATCGTACAGATATTGGGATGATTCAGAGCCGAGGCCGCGCGGGCCTCACGGCGGAAGCGCTCCAGAGCTTGCGGGTCGTGAGACATTCCCTCAGGAAGAAATTTCAAAGCGACAAAGCGACCCAACTCCGTGTCCTCGGCCTGATAAACGACACCCATCCCACCGCTGCCGAGCTTTCCCACAATGCGGTAATGGGAAACGATGCGGCCGCTTGAAAACTGTTCGTTTCCCCGCGGGTCTTTGTTCTGTTTGGCGATCGCCATCGCGGCTGCCTCGACCGCGGGACTTTCGAGGAAATTTCGAGACTTCAGCTGCGCCTTCAGCAACGAGCGGACTTCGCGTTCCAGCGCCTGATCGCCGGCGCATGCCTGACGCAGAAATATTTCGCGCTCATCCGGAGGGTGCTCCAGCACCGACTGCAGGAGACTGTCGATCTGTTTCCACCGTTCAGAGTCCATCGGTTGCACCGCCCGTCAATTCACGGTAGAGCCAGGCCTTCGCGGTGTTCCAATCGCGCATCACGGTCACCGGAGAGATTTTGAGCACTTCCGCCGTTTCCGCGACGCTGAGTCCTCCGAAGAATCGCATTTCGACGACCTGCACTTTGCGGGGATCGACCCGCGCCAACGCATCCAGCGCATCATCGAGAGCCACGAGGTCCGCAGCTCGATCGGCGCCAACTTCAGCCGTGTCTTCGAAGGAAACGTGCGGTATCCCTCCGCCTCGTTTTAAGTTATGACGCCGCGCGTGTTCCACCAGAATGCGCCGCATCAACTGAGACGAGACCGCGAAAAAATGGGCGCGATTCTGCCACTGCATGCTTTTGTAGTCCACCAGTCGCATGTAGGCCTCGTTTACAAGGGCTGTGGTTTGCAGGCTGTGCCCGGGGCGCTCGCCACGCATGTAGCGGCTGGCGAGGCGGTGGAGTTCGTCATAAACGATGGGGGTCAGCCGGTCGAGCGCGGCTCGATCTCCGTCGCTCCAGGCTCGAAGCAACCTGCTCATTTCCGTATTTGTAGGATCCGGCGCGGTTTGGTTCACCGGTTGCTCTGAGTCGCTCACAGCCCCTCGCACGGGAATCATACCTTGCCTAGCGACCCACTCAAAAATTAAAGAGCAGTCCGGATGATAGTTCCGCGCTACAGATTGCGCCTACCTAGACAAGAGCGAAATGAGCTCAAAGATCAACCGCACACAACGCGGACAAAACTTAGGAGGCCACATGAAATCCCAATCTCTGCTGTCGCTTTCGGCGTGGTTACTCGCGGCGCTGGCGCTTCCACTGACAATTGCCGCTCAGGACACTCAGCAACTTGCTCTCACGCAATACACGCGTGACCGATCTCGGCACTTTGCCTGGCGGCAATTTCAGCCAGCCGTTCTTCATCAACCGGTATGGACTCGTGAGCGGCTCCTCGAGCGTCGCGGACGGCAGTCAGCATGCAACTTTATGGCTGGACGGACTGATGGGTGACATCGGCGCGCCTGGATTGGGAGGACCCAACAGCATCGCGTTTGGCGACAACGAGAGGTTCCAGTCCGCCGGTGAAGCTGAAACCTCTACTCCGGATCCCAACGGGGAAGATTTTTGCGGGTTCGGCACCCACCTCACCTGTTTACCTTTCTTGTGGCAAGACGGGAAAATGGTTCAACTCCCGACCCTCGGTGGCAGCAATGGCGCGGCTAATGCGATCAGCAATCGGGGGAAAGTCGGCGGATTTGCGGAGAGCTCGACGGCGGACCCGGGATGCCCGTCTCCGCAAGTTCTCCAATTTAAGCCTGTCGTCTGGGAAAAAGGAGTGATTCACAGATTGCCTACGGTTGGGAGCGATCCAGACGGCGTCGTCTACAGCCTCAACGACAACGGGGAGGTTGTCGGCGCGTCGGGCACTTGTACGACTTTCAATCCGAATTTCCTCAACAACTTGCTGGCGGTTCATGCCGTACTCTGGGAAAACGGCAAGGCGACAGACCTCGGAAATCTCGGCGGCCAGACCGGACAGGCAGGCGGAAACGCCGCCTATGACGTTAATAACCGAGGTGAGGCCGTCGGCGGCTCGGACCTGGCGGGCGACACAACTTTTCACGCTTTTCTCTGGACCAGGAAAACAGGGATACAGGATTTGGGCACACTCTCCGGCGACCTGGCGAGCAACGGCATCAGCATTAACGATGGTGGTTCGGTGGTTGGCGTGTCCCTGGACGCGAATTTCAACCCGCGGGCGTTTCTCTGGGAGAAAGGCAGCGATGACCGACCTTAACACTCTAGTTGTGGGGGATTCTCCCCTTTATCTGCTTACTGCCTGCTCCATCAATTCCCGAGGGGAAATCACTGGCCTGGGCCTCACCAGCGCCGGCGAAATTCACACCTATCTGGCGACCCCGCAACACAATGTTACGGCCGGCGAGAGCACCCCACAAGGCGTGATGAGCCGGAGGATTCTGAGCGACGACGCACGCAAGCAATTTCAGCAACAACTGCGCTTCGGTCGAACCGGAGTTGCGCTCATCGGGCGGCAATAGTTCTTATTTCCTCCGGATGTCGGATCTCTGAGAAGGATGAAAGGTGGCGTGGTTGAGAGAGCGGGATACATCCTGCTCTCTCTTCATTTTGCGACGCCCATCGCGGCATAGCCGGCTTCCAAGGCATTGGCCCCGAAAAAATTCTCTTTGAATGATAGTTCTGCCTCGCTGTCTGCGCCTATTGGATTGAGGGCGAATTAAGTTACCCGCCGGGACCGCTCTGGTCAAACGAGTTTTTCAATTTTCGAGAATTAAGCGGAGAGGAAGCCATGAGGAAAATCACGACGATGCCGATGCTCAATGCCAATCTGAGTACAGAATTCATGAAAATGAGAGGCACGCAGCGTGCCGGAATTATCCTGGCACTGGCTTGCTTCCTGATGCTGGCTTCGAGCGCCGGCGCACAATTCACGCCCTTGTACAACTTCGGAACCCACGCTGGCGACCCGGCGCACCCCAATTATCCTGGATTCGTGGTTCAGGGTCGCGATGGGAACCTCTACAGCACTTCCTACGACGGTGGAACTGACAATGCAGGTACCGTTTTCAAGGTCACTCCTGCTGGACAAGTCACCGTACTCTACAGTTTTGATGGAGTAACAGGCGCATTTCCCTCCGGCGGACTCACGCTCGGCTCCGACGGAAACTTCTATGGCACGACGTTTGAAAACGGCCCAGCGAATTACGGGACTGTCTTCAAAATCACTTCTGGGGGGAAACTCACAGTCCTGCACGCGTTCGACAGCACCGACGGCTCGAACCCCTGGGGAGCACCAGTCCAGGGCACGGACGGCGCTTACTACGGAACTACAGAAACGGGGGGATCGGCAAACTGCGGCACCGTCTACCGCGTTACTGCCGGGGGAACGTTCAAGACTCTTTATAACTTCGACGGACCTCACGGCTGCCAGCCGCTTGCTCCGCTGGTTCTGGGGACTGATGGAAACTTCTATGGCACAACTCTAGTTCTGACTGGGGTAAGCAATCCTAATTTGGGTGCAATCTACAAGATCACGCCGACGGGGGCGTTAACTCTCGTACATATCTTCGACGGCACTCACGGCGCTGAAGCGTATGCCCCATTGATGCAGGCCAGCAACGGCAACTTCTATGGCGCAACCGTCAACGGCGGCATGTATGGCAACGGCGTCGTCTTTGAGATGACTCCGGCTGGATCTTTCACGGATCTCCACGACTTCGACCCGAATACCGAGGGCGGAGAACCATTTTCTGCTTTGGTTGAGGGCACGAACGGATTTCTGTACGGCACCACGGTCGATGGAGGAACCTTCAACGACGGGACGATCTACTCCATTTCTTTGAGCGGTGGAAATCCTGACACCTTGTACAGCTTCGACGGTACGTCAGGTACCTCCCCGGGAGCGCCGGTGGCGCAGCATACGAACGGAACTTTCTACAGTGACTCGGCATGGGGCGGCAGCGATGATCTGGGGACCTTCTACTCATTCAGCGTCGGCCTCTCGCCGTTCGTCCGGCTCGTTACCACCTCCGCAAAAGTCGGAAAGAACGTTGAAATCCTGGGCCAGGGATTCACTGGCACCACTGCCGTCTCCTTCAATGGCACAGCGGCGACATTCCACGTTGCCTCGAAGACTTATCTCACCGCGCTCGTACCGAACGGAGCGACCAGTGGATTCATTCAGGTGACCACTCCGGGCGGAACTCTTGAGAGCAATCAGGCGTTCCGGGTGATCCCATAGCGCGCATGATTTGGATCGGGTGGGGCAGCAAGTTGTTCCAGTTCGAGTGCGATTGAAAAACAATCTGGAGCGTGCCATGAAAAACCTAAAGTCTCAACTGCTCGTTCTTCTGCTCAGCCTAGGCTGTTTGTTGAGCGGCGCCTATGCACAGCTAACGCCCAGCGCGGATTCCTACACGAACACTGCTGATCCGACCACGAACTTCGGAACCAAGACACTACTGGACGTCGAGAGCGGCTCACACCTGCGTCTGCTTCCGCTTCGCCGCCAGTTCTTCGAGTTCACGCAGCTCCGTCTGGTTTAGCTTCGTCCCCACGTGATGCAGTCGGAATCGCGCCCGCTTGGCCGCCTCCGCTGCAAGGTTCTTCTCATCTAGCAAGCCCATCGGTCCCCCTTCACGACACCCACGTTTACGCCTGTATACACGCGTTTCCCTACGGAACCCCGGAACCCGGTATCTATCGGTTGCCAGAGCGTTTCCCCGAAAACACTCGCAGGTTTCCCTGCAGTTCCCTACAACGGGTGGATCGTCAAAATTCTCCCGGTGCGAAGCACCGTTCTTGCTCCGGCACGAAATTGAATCCGGGATGATGACTTCACGCCCGTTCATATCTGTAATCTTTCCGCGCACGAGGGCGACTGATTACCAAATGGAATCTTAGGGAGGCGCCGACCTTCAATAAGTATGACAGCGTCGTCTATCGGAATACTTTCACTGAGCGGAACTCTGCCCGATGCGGCGCCCACCATTCTCTCTGCGTAGTACATGGAGTTCAGTCTCTTTGCATTGCGCGAAGTTAGCTTTACGGCGAGTTTCGCGGCGACCTTTTCCACAGGAAATTCATGCAGAGCCCATGACCAATCGTGTTCGGGATTTTTGCCGACAGATGAATGCTTTCGCGCTGTGAATCTGCGAGACGAAAGGATGGCATCCGAGGCCAGAACGCCGAGTCGGAAGTCTTCGGAATCCCAAATAAAAGCGCTGCTGTATTCGACAGCCGCGCGATACGCCTGATCGTTCTTGCAATTCGTGAATCCCCTGAGCCGAACGACCCAATTGGAGTCAGTGCAAGGGGGCAACTTCCGATGGTGATAGCGAGCGTTTTACCTAGACTTCCCTTCAGCTCTATCGAAAACCGGTCAACTCGCGAGACGTGCCTACGTATGCCAGGGAGTGTCGAGCTGAATGTGATCTCTGTTGGCAGCGGAGATGAAACTCGGGGCGCAGCGAGACGGATCGCTCCATCAGCCCCTAAATTCGAACAGAGATGGCGCACCCCGACAGTTATCTTCTCGGTGCGTTTGCGCCTGACAGAGCGAGGAGGTTTGCCGTCAACGCCTACCTCGGCTTGGATAACTATGGCTTGCGAGCGTCGTGATGTCATATTCGCCTCTGGGTGGAGCAGCCCAGAATGGATGGCGGCGCAAAGCTAACTCCACTCGACGACGGTGTCCAATGAATTCTCGGGAGTCTGTTATTCCTGGGAGGAATATTTAAGGCAAAGTGAGAGCGCATCGGTTAGCGAATTTGTTATCGATGTCGCCGTGAAAGTCTCCACCCGATTCTTGACACGGAAGCTTCCGCAAAGGATGTGCCACTCGACACTGCTCTGGCCGAGTCTCTTCTCAAGCTGAGGCTGGTTGGTCCGTACAATCGCGAAACAGACTGGGTGTTTGCCTCCCCGACGATGAAAGGCAAGCAACCGCTCTGGCCAGAAACGCTCTGGCGACGATACGGGCGACCGGCAGTGAAGGCAGCGAAGATCCAGAAGCGGATTGGGTTCCATACGTTCCGGCACACTTACACAACTTTGCTGACTCAGAACAACGAGGAAGTGAAGGTGGTACAGGAGCTCCTACGTCATGCCAACAGTCGCATTACGCTGGATCTTTACGCTCAGGCGGGAATGCCGAACAAACGGCTGGCACAAAGCAAACTTGTTCGGATGGTACTCAACAAGGGAGAAGCACTGGCCTAACTGGACCAAATTGGACCATGACGCAAATTGCCAATTCCTTGAAAGTGCTTGAAAGAATGGCGGGGACGACGGGACTCGAACCCGCGGCCTCTGCCGTGACAGAGTCGCTGGCCGACGTAACTTATTGGAACTTAACGGTACTGACAGCCCGTTCTTGATCCTCTAAGGGAACTCAAGGGAACTCTTTGGCCGGCTCATCGGACCCAGATCGGACCCAAATTGGCCGATCCGGATGAAGCCATCGCCCCTGCGGTTATGAGCCCAGCAACATAAACGACAGTATTTCATCTCAACGGTGCCGTCCCCGAGAACGACACGGGGCACTGGAGAGACTCCAGAGCACCGCGATTGGACCACCGTAGGACCACACTCCGGCGGGTGTGCCTGTCGCAACGTGTTGAGTGCAGCTTTTTCAGAGTGGCGCTAATGAGTATCTACAACAACTTAACAGGTCTTAGGTGGCTGCGAAAGTGCTTCAGAAGTTGTGAGTGACAGGCTGAAGCTGGGCCAGCATCTTGTGCTAGGTGTGACAGCGCGATGCGGTCGAAATAGATTGGCCGGAGGATTTTCTCCTGGACTGGTGGATTCGATTTTTCTAACGCCGAGACAGCGTCTGCTCCCTTATCCCCACTTGTCGGATCACTTTCGAAATCATCCTCGGACTTGTGTGAAATGTGGGGTGCAGGTCAATTCGACACCCCATCAGGAACGGAATCGCCCGCCTGTCCCATTCAGTTACGGTTTGGCGTCTCTCGATGCAGTAATCGTGAAGTGGGTCGTGGGAGCCTTGAAAGGACCTTCCGGAATGCTTTCCTTCGGGGCAAGATTTGCGAAATACTCCGGCGGCCCGAGGGAGTAGTCTGCTACAACCGTATAACGCCCTGCCTGTTTGATCTCGAAACCTTCGCCCTTCGCCAAAGAGATCGTGTGGTCAGCGGAGACCTCATTGTTTGTTTCCAAGAATAGAAAAGCATCCTTGCTGTAGCCGACGCTCCTAATCTTGCCCTGCCAGGGTACTTTCTTGCCACCTGGGCCGATTACCGTCAATGTGACAAAGTCACCCACGGTCATGTAGCGGCTCGCGAAGATTCGTTTTGATGAGACATTCCTGAGCCGGAAGCGAAAAACAATTTCTTCACCGAGGCTGAACGACGGTTTAGTCGGCCTTGCGGTAAAAGTGAGCAGCTGGCCAGCACTCGTGGGCCTCTCGGCTGTGACCGCGCTCTGAGCCGAACCAGCAGGTACTACGATAAGGGCCAGGAATAAAGACAAGATAGCTCGCCTAAGAATACTCATTGTGCGGTCACCGTTATGCTAGTCCCAGTTTGTTGAAGCGCGAAGCCGCAAATGCCTTCCACTAGCCTGACCTTGTTATGTTCGTAGGTACTTAGTGGCTGCGTACTGTTGAATTGGCCCAGAGTCAGGTGAGCGAGCTCGTGAACGATATCTTGCGCTATGTGAGTTGGCCCAGATGCACATCCATCGACAGTGATGTATATGTCAAATGGGGTCTTCCAGACATATCCGAACGTGGTCCCTCCATCGCCGTTATCGTGGTTGGGATCGTAATTCAGTGTGAACGCAGGATTCTCGATCATCTGGATCAGCGGAATGTGCTGTCCATGGGACCTAAACCAACAGTCGCAGGCCGGGGGGCGGTTCTTTAGGAGCTGCAGTGCACTCAGGATGTCAGCCACGCACTGCGGGCTGAACCCACGGGCAATGCTCATCCTGCCCGTGGGATCTACGAAATTAGTTGGCCTGTTGAAGGTATATGCGTAGAAGTTCAGGCCTCCACGAAAATGAATGGTGTCCTCGTTGAGGAAGCGACCGACGTTTTGGTCATAGTAGCGCGTCCGGTACTCGTAAATTCCTGTTTCCGGATCGAACTCGCGGCCGGTATACTGGAAGGGATTGGTCAGGGTTCCGGTGGACGCGGCTAGCTTGCCAAAGGAGTCATAGGTATACGTGTTGGTGAGCGCACTGGCAGAATTGCTGATCGACGTCGTGGAAGCCAAGCCATCTTGCTGATAGTAAGCCGTCGTTCCGGCCAGCAGCATAGAGAGGGGCTGATCGAGGCCTGGCCCCTGCGCGTACCTCGCAAGAACATCTCCACTCTGGTCGACCTCCTCAATCGAATCGAAGCTGTCATAGAGGTAATTGGTGGTGCCAAGCGGACCGCTCTTCTGAATTCTTCTGCCGAAGGGATCATACTTGAACGTCGTTGTTCCGACGCCTGGATTCGTCGCCTGTACCAACCGATTCTCGAAGTCCCAGGTGAAGCTCCTGCCGCTGGCGTCGGTGAGGGTATTGCCGTTTGCGTCATAGGTGTCGTCGACCCTCATGGAGTAAGCGAGTTGCTGGCCTGGCCGTCTGATCTCCAAACTAGGCGGCCAACCCCCAGGCCGATAGCCGCGTACAGAGCCGAGTTTACGAGTGCGATCACCAGCCACGTGACCGCGAAGCCTGCTGTTCCCGGCTCAACGTCGATAAGAGGGACAAATATCAGCGAGGGTGGGCAGAGGATCATCAGCGCGATCCACAACACAGCGTGAAAGTTCGGGTCCGAGGTATTACTCAATTGGGCGCAAACCCCGCCAATCACAGCCACAATAAGCCCCACCGCGGCAAAAACTACAGTCAATATCCGCCTCCTGCGGCCAGTAGTCGCAACGTCCAAAAGAGCTCCTTTCTAGATGCCGAGTAACAAAATCTCAAAAGGCGATCGGCCCGAGCGGCACCGGCAGGAAGATAGAACCTGACGGAATCGTTCCTGTTCCTTTACCCCATGCACACGCTGGCAGTGTGTAGCCGATCCCTGCATCCTTCAGAATGCGCGCTGCGGCGTCATTACTCGTTCCATAGTCGTTTGTCCCGAAGCCATAGCCCCCTAACCTGGGAGGCAGGCCGTTGAAGGCGTTCTCGGCGCGCCGGTCGCAATCGCTGCCCCCGACATCGTTGCAGGTCGCCTCGTTGGCGTATTTCTTGAAGTCGCTATTGTCGTCGCGCCGTAGGACGAGGCCACCCAGCGTTCCCGGCAGGGAGTAATTGTGGTAACCACCTAACGTGTTACCGCTCGACAGTTTCAGAAAGCAGTGGCAAGGAGCAGGGGCGAGGTGGAGGGCCGCCCAAGCCGCAGCTGGCCCGTTGTGGGCAGGCCGGCAGCACACTTGCAGGAGTCCGCTCGGATCGACAAAGTCCGTCGGATGGTTGCTGACGTAAACAAAGAAATTATTCTGGCCGGAACCGAATCGAATAGGATCCTCGTTCAGGAACCTCCCCGCATGTGGATCGTAGTAGCGCGCTCTGGAATACTGTAGATTTGTCTCGTTGTCGAAGTCTCTTCCCGTATACAAGAAGGGATTACTCGTCGTGCCCGTTGAGGTTGTCAGGTTTCCAAAAGAGTCATAGCTGTACGTGCCAGTAAGAGCGCCGGTTCCACTGGTGAGCGAGGCCACCGTACCTAGGCCGTCCTGCTCATAAAAACTGGTGCTACCTGACCGCAGTTCGGCCAGCGGTTCATCGATGGTTCTGCCCTCTGTATATCTGGCAAGGACGTTTCCAGCACCGTCGACTTCTTCGATGTCGCTGACGCCATCGTAGAGGTAATTGGTGGTGCCGAGCGGGCCGGATTTCTGGATGCGTCTGCCGAACGGATCGTACTTGAACGTCGTCGTTCCGCCGCCGGTGCCGGGCACCACGGCTTGCATCAGCCGGTTTTCGAAGTCCCAGGTGTAGGCTTTGCCGGAGGGATCAGAGAGGGTATTGCCGTTTGCGTCTAATGCTGACCCCGACACAGTTTTCGACCACGAGCGCTTTCTATCCTGATGCGTTCCCGACCACTTAGCCCACTTTGCCCCTACTGCGATTGTGCGATTTCTGGAAAAAATCCCCTGACGCAGTTTTTCGCCCTGAGCCTCGTGTGCGCCCTGATGCGTGGCGAGCGCAGCGAGAGCAACATCGGCAGCTAAGGAAAAAATCTCCTCACTACTCGTGAGAGCAGGGATTGGTTTTTCAGCTGCGGGCAGCATCACTGTTGATTGTAGTCAGCGCGGCACGCGCAAAGAAGTGACTTTGGGGACTCGCGGAGAGGTACTACAGGCCCGTGCTACTCGTCTTCAGTTTCCGCTTCGAGCGCGGCCAGCAGTGCAGCCCTCTCGTCGTCACTCTGGCCGTGGTCATCATTCGTGACTACCGTTTTCTTGTGCTCCAGCTTCGCGCCGGGATGCGTGGCCGCGTGGATTTGTTGCAGCTTGCGGATCGCCACGTGCGTATAGATTTCCGTGGTCGAGAGTTCGGCGTGTCCGAGCATCTGCTGGATGTAGCGGATATCGGCTCCGCCTTCGAGCATCAGCGTTGCCATCGTGTGGCGGAACGTGTGGCAGGAACCGGATTTTCCCAGGTTCGCTTGCGCGATGTAATCCCGCGCCAGATAACTCAGCGCGTCGGGATGGAACGGTTCTCCGTACTGCGTCAGGAACAACGTGGCGTCATCTGGTTCTAGAGCTAACTGCGGTCGAGCTTCACGCAGATATTTTTCCACCCAGGCCAGCGCCCGCTCGCCGATCGGGATCATGCGATCTTTTTTGCCCTTGCCCTGGCGCACCGTCAGCGTGGCGCGCTCGCGGTCCAGGTCGTACAGTTTGAGGCGGATCAGTTCGCTGCGCCGCACGCCCGCTTGAGTAGAAGGTTTCGAGCATGGCGCGGTCGCGCAAACCAACCGGCGTTTTGATGTCAGGCACGACCATGACGTGCTCCACTTCATCGGCGCTGAGGATCGTCTTCGGCAGGCGCTTCTCCATGCGCGGCAGGTCGAGATCAGAAGCCGGGTTGTGCAGGATGTGATTGTTCCGCACCAGCCAACGAAACCAGCGGCGTACTGGCGTCAGCCGCGAGTGCTGCGTGCGGAACGTGAGCGGCTGCCCGTCGCCTTTGCGGTAGTAGTAGAGATATCGCTGGTAGCTTTCGAGGATCGGGCGCGTCACCTCCATCGGATGCTGCAAGCCGCGCAACTCGGCCCAGCGGATGAAGTCGGCGATAGCCCAACGCGCGTGATCGGCTGTGTCCTCGGAGTAGTTGTTGATCAGCAGCCACTCCAGGTGCTCTTCCATCAAGCGGCCTAGCGGCGAGTGCGGCTCCAGGTGCGGATGACGACGTTTGCTGACGCGGGCCATTACTTCACTCCCGCGCGTCGCGCCAGACCGTGGCCGTTCGATTTGCCTTCGGCTACGATTGCATTCTGCGGGACGCCTGCGGCCTCGGACCCCCTATATGCATTTCCGCGAAGCCGCGAAGTGGCAGCCGAAACCATTTCGAGTGTTGGCGATGCGCCATTTTGTTCGGGGCCGCGAAGTGCCCGCACCCCACCCGCGAAGTCGTCATTTACCCCCGTGAAGTTGCCCTCTGACCCCGCGAAGTTAGAGCTATGATTCGCTTCCTCCTCTGAGGTCGGCAGTTGATAGACCACCAGCTGGCCTTGATTGCCGCCGCGCCGCAACACGAGATATTCCATCTCTTCCAGGCGCTTCAGATGTTGCCGCAACTGTGTGTCACCCCACTTGGTGTACTCGCGCACCGTGCGCCGCGTGAAGCGATACTGGCTCGCCGCGATCTCGGAGCGCTCACACTCGGCCTTCACCATCTCGGTGATCAGCGCGAGCAGCTTGCGAGTCTGCGGGCGCAGTTCGTCGAGCGATGGCTTGAGTCCTACCTGGTCGGCGAGTGCCTGCGCCAGTTTCACGTCGGCTTCGCTGGCCTCGATGTATTCCAGCGTCTCGCCGTCATCGGCAAACGTTTTGATTTCCCGCTGGTGCTGGTGCAAGAGTGCGATGGCTTCGATCAGCGTCAGCAGTTTGTTGTGGTCGCGCCGCGCCCGCGTCATGTGATCGGGGAACTCGCCCACATCGTGGTTGTTCACCACCGTGATCGGGCGCAAGAGACGCTGCGCGTTGCGATGCAGGCTGATGAGTTTCGCTCGCTTGCGCCGCAACAGATGCCCTTCGATGGTGCGCGCCTCGCGCTGCCGCCGGTGGATTGCACGCGTCTGCTCCCGGTCCTCGTTCACCGTGAGCGCAATCGCGCGGTTCATCAGTTCCTCGTCCACGTCCTGGGCCGTGGTGGTCAGGAACAACATCACCGGGCCTTCGACTTCGTAATCGTGTGTCACCAGCTTGCCGCTCACCGGGTCTTTGCCGGTCGAGGCGATTTTCAGCACGCCCTCGGATTGCAACAGTTTCAGCGGATAGCTGGCGCGGTCGGCTCCCTGCTGTTCGGAGATGGCGAGGATCTTGTGCTTGAGATTTTTCTGCCCCATGTAGAACAGCGCTTGCCCGGTCATGGCCGTGTAGTTCTCGCGTTGTTCTTCCGGCATGAAGTCGAGCACGGCTTCCATCAGCGAGCTTTTGCCCGCCGAAGATGCCGACTGCACCACGATAGCCAGAGGTTTTTCGAGCAACCGCGACACCGCGGCCAGGTAGCCGATTTTTTTATTGGTCTCCTCGCCCACCACGCCGCACTTCTCGAAGTCCTCCAACACTCGCTCCAGCAGGCGCGGATCGCGCAACATTTCGAGCGCGGCCGTTTTTTCCTCCATCGTCATCTCGAGTTTTTCTTCCTGCGGCGTCAGCGTCTTTTCCAGCCACTCGCGTTGCAGGTCCTCCAGCTCCAGGATCAGCCGCGCCAGATCGCGCTCGATGCTCTCTTCCTTGTGGCCGAGTTCTTTCGCCGCTTGCTTGGCAAACAGCGAGCGCGGACGCGCGCCGTACAGATCGAAGCGGTCCACGTGCAAGCGGGTCTCTCCGCGCGTGCTGGTCGTCGTCACCATCACATTCACGTGCAGCACACCGGGAGCCGTGTTCTTCCCGAGGTCCACGATGCGATAGCGCCGCTCTCCCATCGTCACGTACACCGTTTCGCCCGAGACTTCGACACGCACATCTCTGACCGGCACCACAGTCCCAGTCGGGAGCGGCGCTATCGGCAACTGCGCGGCTAAGGAAGAAACGGGTTCCTCACTCACTGTGGTTGTGATTGATTCAGAGATTTTTTCTTTAGCTGCCGTGGTTGGTTCTTCGGCTTTAGCAGCTAAGGGAGGAACGGACTCGGTCATTTTTTCTTCCGCCGGCGTCGTCACTGGCTCCGGGATTTCTTCTTTGGCTGCGGGTTTGATGGTTTCCTCCTCGATCTGCGGTTTCGGCGCTGGCTGCGGTTCCATCACCGCCACAGTGGGCCGTTGGCCTTTGCCCAGCCATGCCGCGCGCTGCAGATACATCCCCAGCCAGTGCGTGGCGGGCTGTTGCTTCAGCGCGAACTCGTTGGCGTCCTGGCCGCGCGGAAACTGCACCCGGAAACACTCGATGCCCATCCCCATCAGTTCTTCGGCGTGTTTCCGTGCGGCGCGTTCGCCTGCGTCGTCGCGGTCGTAGGCGATGTAAATTCTCTTCGTGCCGTGCTTTTGGAACGCCGCTTTGATCTCGTCAGTAAATCCATTCACGCCGTAGCTGGTGGTCACGTGCCGATAGCCCGCGCACCAGAACGTCAGCGCATCGATCAGCGCTTCGCACAGGATGATTTCTTTTGAGGCGATCAGCGCTGCTTCGTTCCACACTCCGCGGTGCGGACCTGGCAGGTACAGGTGTTCGGAAGTGTCCTCGCGTAACAGGTGGCGCGGCGCGATTTTGCGCCCGTACATCTGCACCACTTCCCCTTCCAGGTTGAAGATCGGAATCACGATGGAACCGCGCAGGTGTTCGCGTCCGTTCTCGCGCAACACGCCGAGTTGCTGCAACCGTCCGCGCTGCTCTCGCGCCAGTGCTGCGGTTCTTCTCGGGCATGCGGTAACCCAGCGTGCGATTGGCGAAGCCCAAGCGGAAGTGCTCTGCCATCTCTGCCGATTCGAGGCCGCGTTTCACGAGATACTGCTGTGCCTCGGGCGAGTTCTTCAGCGTCTCGTGATAGTGGTTCACCACCGCTTCCAGCAGTTGCTTGTCACTGGCCGTGTGTTCGACAAGTGGCGGCAGTTTCACGATGGTGGATTTTCGCGGCGGCGGCTCTGTGCCGCGCACGGAAGGAAAGTAGTCGCGCTTCAGCATCTCCACCGCGTGATTGAAGCTCACGCCCTCGGCACGCATGACCCACAGGATCACGTCACCGCCTTCAGCGCAGGCGCCCTTGCAGTGCCACACGTTTTTTACCGGATCGATGTTGAGGCTGGGATTGGTGTCTTTGTGGAAAGGACAGAGGCCGATCAGTTCCTTGCCGCTGCGCCGTAGCTGGATGCCGCGCACCTCGGCGAGACGCTGGATGGATACTTCCCGTTTGAGTCTCTCCTTCAGCTCCGGGGGAACATAGGGCATCGGCTCTCGTCTCCTTTCCTCCCGTTTTCCAGGTCCTCGGAAAACCTGTCAAGAGGATTGTGTGTTTTTGTGGTTCTCTAAAACTGTTCGCGAGTATATACGCATTACGTTTATACTGGCAACGTAATAACGGAGGTTCTGAAAGTGGACTTTACAATCGCCCCTGACATGCCAGCCAAGAAACCAGCACAGACCGCCTTCGGAAAGCGCCTGGTTGCACTCCGTCAGGCACGCGGCCTCACTCAGATTCAGCTAGCGAAGTTGGCGGCGACTACCCAGCGCGCGATTTCTTATTACGAAACAGAGGCGGAGTTTCCAACTGCGGCGGCACTGATCCCCCTGGCTCGTGCTCTTCGCGTCTCCACCGATGAACTGCTCGGCGCGAAACCGGCGAAGCTCGATCAGGAGAACCCACAGAAGCGGCGGCTTTGGAAAAGATTTCAGCGCATGGCGTCTTTGCCGGAACGCGATCAGCGCGCCGTCATTCGCTTGATTAACTCGCTGGTGGCTTCCAACGGCAACGGTCACTTTAACTCTGCCCACCCATAGAAGAGTTTCCCTTCGGAGGTAGCACTGTGGACACTGGCTGGCAGGAAACGTTTCGCGGACGCATGCGTCATTTCGAGTCCGAGCGAGTACCGTTGCCGGGCGAAGCGGCCGTTTCCATTAAAGTGCGGATCGCCTCAGGATGTTTTCACCGCGAGCATTCGCCACGCGCTTATGAACTGATCGACCAGAGCCTCCGAAAGCTGTCCCCTGGCGACTCCAGTTTTGCTTTTGAAGAACATGAAAGCGGCCCCGAGTTGTTGGTGTACATCGCGGCAGGTGTCGGTTTGGCAACGAGCGTCATTAACCTGATCGCCACGATTATCAAGGCCAGAAGCGAAGGGATCAGGAAGGGGGATCATCCCTCTCATCCGCTGGAACTGATCGTGCGTCGTGTTCATAGCGGCAACGAGTTTCGCGAAGAAACAGTCCTGCGCATTGGACACACAGACTCTCTGGACGAAGCGAAGCTCGAACAGCAACTCAACGACGCCCTGCAGAAGCTCCTCAAGGACGGGAAGCAGAGTCCCGAATCGAAACGCAGCGCACCGGTAAAACGAACACGAAAACGGCGATAGCCTGCTGTGCTCGCTCCCCATCCCGTACGCCCATTTTTACTTCACATTTTTTCCTAGCTGGAAGCAACACAGGAGCGGAGAGGGAGCCGGGTCAAGCCCGCGCGTTCTCCAGCGCGCCGCGTTAGCGGTCGAAGCGAAGCGGAGAGGCTTGACCCGGCTCCCGCGCTCCGTACACTCTTCAGCGAAAAAATGGGATCACCGCTTCCCGCCGCTGGGTTTTTCGCGCTGCGGTTTCTCCCTCGCCTGCTGCTGCAACTTGGCTGCGAGCTGGTGCTTGGTTTCGCTGATTTGATCCAGCAGTTGGTTGAACTTCTCCGCCGTCACCTTCTCCCCCGCCGCCACAGGCCCCAACACGTTCACCAGCAGCAGGCGCACTCCCACGATCTCCGCCAGCGCCGGATCGCGTCTCTCTGCTTCGCTGGCACTCGCCAACACCACCTTGCGGCACCACTCGCCCAGCGTGCTGCCTCCGGTCCGCGCCGCCGTTTCCAGTTGCGCGTACTCTTCCTCGCTCACTTTGAATCCGATGGATTTCCTGCGCAGCGGCGGCTTCACCATGTCCCGGCTTCCTCTCTCGCCATCTCAGCCGAGACTAGCAGCCGCGCTTAAGAATCAACAAGTTCGCCTGCGCGAACTTCAGGTTGCTCTACAGCAACCTGACGGCGGGATTTTTTCTTTAGCTGCCCTGCTTTCAACAGGTTCGCGCACGCTAACCGAAAGTTACCGTGCAGCACCCTTTCCGGGGTGGAGTGTCATACCTCCACCCCGTGCGCAGCACGGCTAAAAAACCTCAACCCCACAACGGCACTCCCGGACGGCACGAATCTCGCCCCCACCCCCCACCGTGTCGGACCTGGCACACTCCTGGGTCCGGAACCGGCCCCGGATTCCACCCCCAGAGTCAGGACCGATCAGGCAGTTAATCGGGTAGGGATCAGTACGCGGATCGGCAGTGCAGCGGACAGGAATCTCAGCACAGCCCAGCAGCGGAATCGGAGCCCAGACCTTAGCTCTCCTTGGGGCCTGGGCCACCCGCAGCCATCTTGATTCGATCGATGACTCTGTAGAAAGCCCGATAGCCGCCAGCCGCAATTATGCATGCTATGGCGAGCCTTCCCCAGACCTCCGCGCCAGTTATCTTCCATACCCCGCCACAGCAGAGGCCAAGAATAAGGCAAAAGGTTTCCTGCGGTGTTCTATATCTCTTTCTTGGTCTTTTCGAGTAAGCCCCCCAAAAAAGATACCAAATGACCACAAGGCCCACCAGGAGGACGCCTACCGCTGCAGGGGCTGGCACGTACGTAACAAACATGTAAGACACAAGTATGCCAAGCGGCAAGTATATGTAGGTGGTCCAACTATTTCGGAAGCTGTCCTGTGGAGCGACCAATGGCCCGTACCGGGCGCACTTCTGGCAGAGCCCCTCTTCATGTCCTGGCAAATCAACCCCACAAGATGAACATCGGCTCATTGGTCTACCCCTAGGAACCCCCGTCTTTGCATTCCTGATACTCCACGTACACTTCGCCAGCAGTGTGTGCTACTTCGTACACAAGGATAAGCTGCCCTAAGATTGGGATCCCATCCTCCGCTACGGCGACCGAGACAGAGTATGCAGTGTCCGTTACCCACTCTGATTCCAACGCATAGTCTATTACCTCGTGCCCCACCAGCTCCTTAGTCAATGTCCTGGCAATCGTATTAGCCAAGTCACACTTCTTTTTAGGGCAGGTTGACGGCGAAGACGGCGCCGGTGACGGAGGAGTCGGCCCATCATCCGGAACAGACGGTGCAGGATCCAGCTGGCCATTCCAGTCGAGCGTGTTGTACCAAAGTCCGTCAGATCCTTGGTACGGCGCGTCCGGGTCGGTAGGGACGCAATTGGGCGACTGAGGCGGGCATCCCGCTTGATGGCCCGAAGGGTCAGTTAGCAGCACAGGCCTATTCCGAGTGTAGGCGTAGAAGTTAATTCCGCCCCGGAGCCGAGTCTGGTCTTCGCTGAGGAACCGCCCCGCCTTCGGGTCAAAATAGCGGGCACGGTAATAGTAGATGCCAGTTTCGGAGTCGAACTCGCGCCCCGTGTACTGGAACGGATTGACGACCGTGCCGGTTGACGAGGCTACTTCCCCGTAGCTGTCGTACGTGTATGTGTTGGCGAGGACACCCGATGAGTTGCTCAACGATGTAACCGAGCCAACTCCATCTCGCTCGTAGTAGCTCGTCGTTCCAGAGCGGAGTTGCGCCAGCGGTTGATCGACGACTTTGCTTTGTGTGTACCTGGCAAGGACATTTCCTGAGTTATCGACCTCCGCCACCAGCTTGGTCCGATCATAGAGGTAATTCGTGGTGCCGAGCGGGCCGGATTTCTGGATTCGTCTACCGAAGGGATCGTACTTGAAGGTCGTCGTGCCGCCGTTGGTGCCGGGGACTACAGCCTGCGTCAAACGGTTTTCGAAGTCCCAAGTGTAGGCTTTGCCGGAGGGGTCAGAGAGGGTATTGCCGTTTGCGTCGTAGGTATAGCTGCCCGTCGAATTCGACGTTAGCTCGTTCGACGAGTTGTAGCTATAGGTCGGCACACCGGATGATGACAGTCTATTGCCGACCGCGTCGTAGCTGTAGCTCTCCGTGGTACCCCCACCTTGGGTTACTTGCGTCAGCTCGTAGAGCGGGTCGTAGGTGTAATTCGACGTGATCCCGTTCAGGTCGTTGGTCTTCGCCGTGCGGTTCCCGGCGGCGTCATAGGTGTAGCTGGCGCCGTCCAGAGTGTTCGCGCCCGTCTGGTGCAGCACACTCAGCAGGTGCGACAAGGAATCGTAGCTGTAATTCGTGTTCACGCCGTTCGGGCGGGTCAACTGCGTTCTGCGGCTCAGAGCGTCGTAGCCGAAGCCGAACGATCCCGCCCACGAGTTGGCCAGTCCGTTCAGCCGGTTCAGGGTGTCGTAGCCGTAGGTGCTGATGCTGCCGTCGGGCGCCGTTAGCGATGTGCGGTTCGAGGCCGCGTCGTAAGTGTAGCTGTTCGAGTAGGTGCCGGTCGCAAACGTGTAACTTGTCGAGGTGCCCACCAGCCGTCCCATATTGTCGTAAGCGAAGCCGTAGGTGCCGGTCGGATCGCTCACTTGCAGCACTTTGTTCGCCAGGTCATAGGCGTACTCCACGTTCGTCGTGTCCGGATACGTCTTCTGCGTCAGCCGATACAGCGCGTCGTACAGATACTGGATGGTGTTACCCTTGCGGTCGGTCTTCGAGAGCAAATTGCCCACCAGGTCGTAGGCATAGTACTCCGCCAGCGTTGATGGGAAGGTCGTCTGCGTGACCCAGCCGCGGGTGTTGTAGGCAAACTGGGTAGTGTGATTATTCGCGTCGGTAATGCTGAGCAGGTTGTCTTCCGTGTCGTAGGCGTACTGCGTGGTGTTCTGGGCCGGGTCGGTGACCACGGTCAGGCGGTCGGCGTCATCGTAGGTGTAGGTCGTGGTCTTATTATTCTGGTCGGTCGACGTGACGCGGCGGCCGCGCACATCATAGGTGAAGCTCACGGTGCTGCCGTCGGGATAAGTGATCCCGGTCAGCCGACTCATGGCGTCATAGGAGAAGTTGGTCGGGTGGGCTGCGCCATTGATGGGATCAATGACGGCGGTGCGGTCGCCCATGGAATCGTATTGGTAAGTGGTGGTGTTGTTTTGAGCGTCCTTGATGGTGGCGATCAGTCCCACGGGCGTGTAGGTGAGCGTGGTGTTGTTGCCTTTGGGGTCGGTGATCTGGGTCAGCTCGCCCTGGGTGTTGTATTGGAACTGGGTCACGCTGGCCGCCGTGTTGCCGTTCGGCGCGGGCGACGTGACGGTGAGCAGGTTGCCGTGTGCATCGTAGGTGTTCGTGGTCGTGTTGCCGAGCGCGTCGGTCGCGGTGAGCACTTCGCCGAAGCTGTTGTAAGTGTAGGAAGTGGTCTGCGTGGTGTTGGTATTGAGCGGCTTCGACGCCGACGTCATGTCGTTCGCGGAGTCGTAGGTATACGTGGTCGTATTGTTCAGGGCGTCGGTGCTGGTGAGAATGTTCCCGTTGGCGTCTCCTGTGTTGGTGCTGTTGCCGCGCACGTTGCACGTGACGCAACCCGGCCCCAGCGAGGCGGTAGTGAACCACTTTCCACCTTGATCCTGGAAGTTGTAGGTAGTTTGGTCGCCCAGCGAGTCGGTGAGCACCGTCCCGCGGTTGGCGTAGAACCAAGAGGGCGCTGTGGCTGTGAGTCCGCCCACAGTCACGGTGAGCGGACCTGTGTTGGCGTCGATCGGTACCCAAAGCTGAATTGAGGTGTCGCTCCAACTGATTATCTGTGGTGCGGTTTGGCTGAGGTAGAAATTCACGGTGGTGTTGTTCTGAGTCGCGCCGAAGCCCGTGCCCGTAATTGTAACTGGAGTCAGAAGCCCGTCGCTGAAGGGTCCGCTGTTGGGGGAAACCGACGTGATGGTGGGCGGCTGCTCGACGGTAAAGTTCACACTGTTGCTGCTAACGCCGCCCACTAGGACCGTGACGGTGCCGCTGGTGGCGTTGCTAGGAACCTGCGCTGTAACGCTCGTGGCGCTCCATTGGTTGGGCGTGAACGAGACGCCATTGAACAGAACCTGAATTGTCTGATTAGCGTTAAGCTGAAAACCAGAGCCATTGATCGTGACGGTCGCTCCCGGAGCAGCGGCCGGCGGTACGATGCTTCCGATCGCCGGGTTCGTCACCGTAAACACGTTGTTTGAATTGCTCGGGATTGAGTTAACGACGACGAGCACAGGCCCGGTAGTCTCGTTGCCGGGTGGGAGCGCGGTAATGTTTCCGTTGGTCCAAGACGTAATGGAGGCTGCGGGCACTCCGTTGAACGTGACAGTGCTGCTTCCTTGGCTGTTGCCGAAGTTGGTTCCGTTAATGTTTATGGGCGTGCCTGCCACTCCCGAGTTCGGAGACACGAGGGAGATCGACGGTGTCGGGATCACGGTGAAATTCAATCCGTTACTCGCATTTCCATTGGAGGACACGAACACGCTTATACTTCCCGTTGGCGCGTTTGCCGGCACGACCGCAGTGAGCGAGTTTTCGTTCTGTACCGTGGCCGTGACGTAGGAACTGTTGAAGACTACTTGTACGTTGTCCGAGCTATCACCGAGATTCGTTCCCGTAATCGTAACGACCGTACCTGCCGCGCCGGTGCCAGGCGAAATGCCGGTTATCGACGGTGTCGCGTCGACCGTAAACGTAAAACCGTTGCTGGCCACGCCGTTCACCGTTACCACGACGGGACCTGAAGTTGCTCCATTCGGTACTGGCACGGAGATCTGGGTGTCCGTCCAGTTTGTGGGGGTGGCTACTACTCCGTTGAAAGTGACGGTGCTGCCACTTTGGGAGGTCCCAAAATAGGTTCCGTTGACGACGACGGGCGTGCCGGGGAAGCCTGACGCCTGAACCACGGAAGCAATTGCCGGTGGTTCTGCGGGCGTGCCCTGTCCGGTCGTTGTGAAATAGGAACTGAAACTGCCACCAGACAGGCTTTGCCCCTCCATATCGGTGATGCCCGTGGTGAGTTGCAGCACGTACTGGGTCATCAAGTCCAGCGGCTGGTTGGGAGTGAACGTCGCTGATCCGACGCCGCTCGATACCGTTCCCGCGACGGGAATGGAAGTACTCGTCGGAATAAGCTGCATAGTTCCCGTCGTCACCGTGAGCGGATCGATAACCTTGCTGAAGGTCACCGTCACGGCCGTACTTGCCGACACCCCTGTTGCATTCGCAGCGGGACTTACAGCCACGACCTTGGCCCCGGTCAAATCCGCTGCAGTTCCAGTTGTAAAGCTAACAGTCACCGGAGACGAAAGGACGTTCCCGCTTAGATCTTGCACTCCGGCGATTGTCAGCGTGTAGGCCGTGCTCGGCGAGAGAGGCACCGCCGGAAGCAAGATCAGTCTCTGATTTCCGCTGGTCAAACTTTGCGATACATTCACCGCACCGCTTCCCCCGCTCAGGGTTACTCCACCCAACTTCGCTGCGTCCACCGGCTCGTTGAACTGAATTACGACCTGAGCATTGATCGGTACTGCCGACGTTCCGTTCGCTGGGCTTACACCCGTTACTTGTGGAGCGCTGGTGCTGGCTGTCGTCCCAGTCGTAAAGTAAAGAGGGCTAGAGGACAACTGGTTTCCTGCTAAGTCTGTAATACCATTACCAGCGAAGTTCACGTAGTATCCGCTGCCAGCCGCCAGCGGGGCACCAGGAACAAATGTGATGGTGAGTCCATCAGCACTCACGGAGTAAGTTCCGGGGACTATCTGGCCATTGCTGGGATTGACTAACGATAGCGTGCTGCTGTTTACGGTTCCCGGATCAATCGGTTGACTCATCCGCAGCATCACGATGGAGTTCAGCGGAACGTTCTGCTCATTTTGATATGGACTTGCGGTCACCACTACTGGCGGCACCACGTCCGGCCCGGTCTCGGTCGTGAACTGCGTCGTCTGCGCAGCCACAGCATTGCCCGCCACATCGGTAACTCCTGAGATGGTTAGCGTCATCTGCGTCGCGTCTGGAAGCGGGGCGTGCGGCACCAGCAATACACTCTGATTGTTATTGCTAAAGCTGATCGAGTCCGGCACCACGGTTACGCCGCCCCCGCTTAGCTGGATCGTGCTGGCATTCACGGTCAGCGGATTGATCGGCTTGCTGAATACAAAACGTACGTACGCGTTGTCGCCAACATTTGATGATCCGTTGGGAGGAGATGTGGTTAGGATCGTCGGCACCACTATGTCTGGACCCGAGCCAGTGGTGAACGAAACTGAATTGCTTGAGAGATCCGATAATGCCAGGCCATTGACTCCCTGAATCCCGCTGCCGAGCAGGCAATTCGTTGTGGTGTTCGGCGCCAGAGGAAGCCGCGGAGTGACCTGTAATAGTGTTCCCCCATCCAATGCGACAATCCCGGTCTGGAGCCATGTATCGTTCTGGGAACAAGTGACCGTAGTTTGCGTCAGAGCAGTCGGATTTAATGCTTCATTGAAGGCAAAGTCGATGACGACATTGGTGGGAACGCCATTGACCTGACCGGCCGGGTTCGTGCCGATCAACACCGGAGCCGTGGTGCTCGCGTTTGGAGCCGTTGTAAACGAGGCCTGATAGTTGTTGAGGCTGGTGCCATTCAGGCTTTGCGCCCCTGAAGTCAGAAATACCTGCACCAATGCGCTTGGTTGCCACTGCGTCGACGGCGTGAACTGAACTACCTGCCCATTGTCCGTCACCTGCGTTGTTCCGCTTACCAGCGTTCCGTTCTGCGACACCTCCAGCGCTGCCTGCATACTGGACGCGTTCATGGGCTCGCTCATGTACAACACAACGCTCGCGTTCAGCGGTACGACTGTCGCTCCATTTCCGGGCCGTTGCGACACCACAGTTGGGGACGACAGGTTCAACGCGGGCCCGGTCATGAACTGGCTCTGGAAGTTTGCTAACGCATTTCCCGACAGGTCCGTTACCCCGCTCGTGGCCAGTACCGTTATTGTGCTCGAAGCCGGTAACCCGAACGCATTTAGAGTTGCCACCTGGTTGTTGGCAGAGGTGCTGATCGAAATCCCCAACGCGCTCCCGTTCGCCAAGAGTGCAATAGTGTTGGCGTTGATCGTGTTCGGATTCAGCGACTTAGAGAACGTCAGCACGACTGCCGCATTCGTTCCGACCCCGGTGGCTCCGTTCTGCGGCGTCACCATCGTCACAACTGGAGCCGTCGTATCCGTTCCTGTTCCTGTCGTAAAAGTGCTGTAGAACGAGTTGGCCGCATTCCCCGACAGGTCCAGCACACTTGAGCTCACCTGCACAGTCACAATGGCGTTTCCTGGTAACGGCGACAGCGGCGTGAAGGTCACCACTGCTCCAGCCCCGTTCAGCGCATAGCTGCCCGCTAATACCCCACTGATCCCGTTTACCGCGACAGGCACGGTGACATCGTTTACGGTGGTTGCATCCACCGCTTCGTTAAATGTTAAAACAATCGGACTGCTCACCGAGACTGCACTTGCCCCGTTCGCCGGACTTACGCTCACAACAGTCGGCACCGTTGTATTGGCTACGCCGGACGATCCCGTCGTGAAACTGCTCGAAAATGGCACCACTACATTTCCGGCCTGATCCGTAAATCCACTCGCTGTCAGACTGTAGGTTGTGCTCACCCCCAGCAGGTTCGTGGGGATGAACGTCAACGTCGTTCCGCTACTGCTCAGGCTCATCGTTCCTGGTACCTGTACGCCACCCGACGACAATACAACCGCATTGCTCCCTACACTCGCTGCGCTCAACGGCGCGCTCGCCACCAAATCCACGCGAACATTCACCGGCACGCTATTCGCCGCATTTGCCGGGCTTACCATCAGCACCGTCGGCGCCGATGTGTCCGTCGCTAACCCGGTTGTGAAATACGAACTAAACGACGACAGTCCATGACCTTCCACGTCGGCGATGCCGCTCGTGGGCTGGACGTAATAGGTAGTAAATGAGTTCAGCGGCGTGCTCGGTGTGAAAGTGGCCGTCTGACCATTTGTCGAAACCGAAACCGTCCCTGGTATCGGCACGCCGGTCGCGTATGTTACCTGGAACGTCGCCGACGTGACCGTCCACGGATCTACTGGCTTGCTGAACTGGAGTTGCACAACTCCATTGGTCGGCACTCCAGTCTCGGTGTTGCTCGGACTCACGCTCGTGACCGATGGCGTGGTCGAATCGGTTATAGTGCCCGTGGTCAGCGAGAAGGTTCCGGGGTTCGCGAGCGCAAGCCCGCCAATGTCCGTGATCTGTGAGGTCGTGACGACAGAATAAGTGGTATTCGCTGCCAATGCGCTCAGTGGCGTGAAGGTGATTTGTTGGTTGCTGTTGGAAAGAGCAATGGCACCCGCAACTGGCTGGCCGCCTGACTCAACCTGCAGCCCGTTAGACACACTCATGACGTCGAGCGGTTTGCTGAATTCCAAAACGATCAAAGCATTCAGGGGAACGGCAGTCGCGCCATTGGTTGGGCTCATGCCAAGCATTTGCGGCGCCGTGGTATCCGCCGTGAACGAGGTCGTGAAGGTGAAGGAATAGAGGCTCGAATTGCTGTTGCCAGACGAATCGTCAATCAGCGAGGAGTTCAGATTCACTCCAAATGTGCGACCCACGCCAAGAAATCCCTGCGGAACAAACGACGCTGTCGTTCCCGTGGGATCCACTTGAATCATTCCGGGCACAAGGGTCCCGGTGACATCGTCGGTCACAGTAAAGTCCTGCAAGGTCAACGTCGCCGGGTCCATCGGCTTGCTGAATTGGATCACGATGGGCGCGCTGATCGGTACGCCCGTCTCAGTATTCTGCGGGTTGGTCTGCAGGATGGTTGGAACGGTCGTATCCGTCGTCGCACCGGTCGTGAACGTACTTTGGAATTCAGGAACGGTTTGATTTCCTGTTACATCCGTCGCGGTTACAGTGAAGGTCGCATTGGCTGGCAGATCCAGAGCAGGAGTGAACGTCACCGACAACCCATCGTTCGACAATGCCAGGGTACCCACGATGCTGTTCGCGCCCTGGAACAAGGAGATTGTTCCGGAGACGATCGCCGACGCCTGAGCGGGTTGGGCGAACCGAACAATGACGCGGCCATTCTCAGGGACCCCGGTGGCTCCGTTGGCCGGCCGAACCTGTGCAACCGGCGGCAGCGAGACCAGGACAACGGTCATCGAAACCGGGTTGCTAGGTACTCCATTCACCGTTACGACTACATTTCCGGTCGTCGCTCCCAATGGAACCGGCACCACGATGCTGGTCGGGCCCCAGTTTGTCGGCGTTCCTCCGGTTCCGTTGAATGTCACCGTGCTCGCGCTCTGTGTCGCGCCAAAGTTCGTTCCTGTGATCGTGACTAAGCTGCCAATCGTGGCGGACGTTGTTGACAAGCTCGTAATCGCCGGTGTCTGCAACACCGTAAACGATGCTGGATTGCTGGCCTGTCCGTTGACCGTGACCACGACGGTGCCCGTCGTTGCTCCGCTCGGTACGGGCACCACGATGCTGGTTGGGTTCCAGGTTGTCGGTGTTCCTTCCGTCCCGTTGAACGTTACCGTACTCGTGCCCTGCGGCGACCCGAAGTTGACACCAGTAATCGTTACCGGCGTGCCGACTGTGCCCGACGGTGGCGAAAGGCTGGTAAGGCTCGGCAGTTGCGACACCGTAAACGGCACTGCGTTGCTGGCCGCTCCACCGACCGTAACCACGACATTCCCGGATGTGGCACCGCTGGGCACGGGTAAGACAATCCTGGTTGCGCTCCAGTATGTCGGCGTTCCCGGCGTTCCGTTGAACGTCACCGTGCTGGTAACCTGACTGGAACCAAAGTTCGCGCCCGCAATCGTTACGGAGGCGGTTGGCACGGCGGTGTTTGGCGACAAGCTCACAATAGAGGGAGCGAGAACCGGTGGGCTGAAGCTAACGGTAACGTTGTCGAAGGTGGCGGTGGCCAGCGATGGGGGATTGGAGCCACTGCTCATCATCAACCCGACATACACGTTCTGTGCCATGTTGACGGTCTGGTTCGCAACCAGCGTCCAGTTCACTCCGTCCGGTGATGCATAGCTGCTCAAAGTACTTCCGCTTCGCACCAACTCTACCCAATAGGGAGGCGTGGTCCCACCCACCGCGTTTGGCTGCGAGGTGTTCCCGCCCGTGACCGTTCGCACATTGAAGGCAACATAGGCCCCACCCGGTACGTTGTCCACCGTTGCGCCATTTACTGATCCTGGGTTGAGAGTCTCTCGAATCATCACCCCGGCTTCGGCGCTTGTACCAGAGGGCATACTTACGACCTGGGCCACGATGCTGCCGTTTCCGGAAACCTGCTGGTAAACAAAATGAAAGGCGTCCGCAGTACTGGAACTCTGGGAGCCGGCTCCGTTCACCGTGAACGTTCCATTCGTGTAACTGGAATTTCCCGCTATCACCACTGCACCCACATCGCCGTCCAACCATCCTGACGGCAATGGCTGTGCGGTCACCGTGAACTCGACTGGGTTGCTGTCGTCCATGGTGGGGGCCACGGAGACCACCAACGGCCCCGACGTTGCCCCCGAGGGAATCGTGATGTTGATCGACGTGTTACTCCAGGAGTTGACGATCACAGGAGTCGCGCTCAGGGTCACAACGCTGCCGCCTTGCGAGGCTCCAAAATTAGTGCCCGTAATCGCTACTTGGCTGCCGACGCTTCCCGTCGTGGCCGAAACGCTGGTGATGACTGGCCCAGGCGTCGCTGACGAACTGACGGACACGTTGTCGAAGGTTGCGGTAGCCAGCGATCCAGAAGCGTAGTTCACTACCAAACCCACATACACGTTCGGCGCCATGTTCACGGTTTGGTTTGCCACGAGCGTCCAATTGGCACCATCCGGCGATGCATAGCTGCTCAGAGTGTTGCCACTGCGCACCAGTTCTACCCAGTAGGGTGGCATCGTCCCGCCCACCGCGTTCGGTTGGGACGTGTTCCCGCCCGTGACCGCTCGCACACTGAACTCCACAACAGCGCCGTATTCCACGAAGTCGATCGTCGCACCATTTACCGATGCCGGGTCTAGCGTCTCACGAATCATTACCCCGCCCGTCGCTCCCTCACCAACTGGCATGCTTACCACTCGTGCCACGATGCTTCCGTCCCCGGACAATGGCTGATAGACAAAATGAAACGCGTCCGCCGTACCGCTAAGTTGGCTGCCCGCTCCGTTCACGGTGAACGTCCCGTTCGCGTAACTCGAACTCCCCGCTATCCCCACGGCGCCCACATCCCCGTCCAACCATCCCGAGGGCAGTGGTTGCGCGGTCACCGTGAATACGATCGGGTTACTGTCGTTCATGCTTGGGGCCACGGAAACCACTAATAACCCCGACGTGGCTCCAGAAGGAATGGTGATGCTGATCGACGTGCTGCTCCAGGAATTGATCGTCACTGGCACAGCGTTCAGGGTTACCACGCTGCCGCTTTGCGAGGCTCCAAAATTAGCACCCGCGATAACGACCTGGCTCCCCACGGCTCCCGTCGTGGCGGAGACAGTGGTAATCACTGGCGCAGGCGCTCCGGACGAATTGACCGAGACATTGTCGAAGGTTGCTGTGGCCAGCGACGGCGGATAGGTGCCACTTGCCTCCACCAAACCCACGTACACGTTTTGTACCATGTTGACGGTTTGGTTCCCAACCAGAGTCCAATTCACTCCGTCCGGCGAGGCGTAGCTGCTCAACGTACTGCCACTTCGAACCAGTTCCACCCAGTAAGGAGCCAACGCAGCGCTCACCGTACTTATCGACAACGTATTTCCGTCCGCGGCGGTTCGAGCATTAAACTCTACAAGTCCGGCGGAGGGTATGACCGTAGTCCCATTGGCTGATGCCCCATCCAGCGTCTCCCGAATCATCACTCCAGCTTCGGCCCCCGTGCCGAACGGCATGGTAACTCGCGCGGTAATGCTTCCGTTCCCCGAAAGTGACCGGTAGACGAAATGAAAAGCGTCTTCGGTACCGCTAAATTGGAGGCCGGACCCGCTCACTGTAAAGATCCCGTTTGTATAGCTCGAATTCCCTGCGAGCCCTACGGCACCCACATCCGCGTCCAACCATCCGGTGGGGAGCGTGCCGACCGTGAAGAATGGGCTAAAGGCTGTTTCGCCGCCAACGGTTACTGAGATCAACCCCGAGCTGGCGCCAACGGGCACTAGCACCACGATCGTACTCGCGCTCCAATTGCTGGGAGTTGCAGAAGTTCCGTTGAACGCCACCGTGCTGGTGCCCTGCGTTGATCCGAAATTCGTCCCCGTGATCGTCACCGGCGTCCCTGCTGCCCCAGATGTCGGTGAAAGATTGGTGATGCTCGGGGTCAGCAATACCGTGAAGGAGACGCCGGCACTCGACACGCTGCTGACGGTCACTACCACATTGCCCGAGGTCGCCCCATTTGGCACCGGCGCGACGATGCTGCTCGCACTCCAACTCGCAGGCGTCGCCGCTGTGCCGTTGAACGTCACCGTGCTCGAGCCTTGCGTCGAGCCGAAGTTCGCTCCCGTGATTGTCACCGACGCGCCGACTACTCCCGAAGTCGGCGAAAGGCTCGTGAGGCTCGGAGCCGTTACCACCGTGAAGCTCACCGCGTTGCTGTTCACTCCGCTCGCGTTCACCACCACGTTGCCTGTCGTCGCTCCCGTCGGCACCGTCGCCACGATACTGGTCGCATTCCAACTTGAGGGAGTTGCAGCGGTTCCGTTGAATGTGACCGTGTCGGTCCCCTGGGTCGCGCCGAAGTTTGCTCCCGTGATTGTCACCGACGCGCCGACTGCTCCCGAAGTCGGCGAAAGGCTGGTGATGCTCGGAGCCGCCACCACGGTGAAACTCACCCCGTTGCTGTTCACTCCGCTCGCGTTCACCACCACGTTGCCTGTCGTTGCTCCTGTCGGCACCATTGCCACAATCGACGTCGCACTCCAACTCGCGATCGTCGTCACCGTCGTGCCGTTGAATGTGACCGTGCCGGTCCCTTGGGTCGAGCCGAAGTTCGCTCCCGTAATAGTCACCGAAGCACCGACCGCCCCTGTCGTCGGCGAAAGGCTCGTGATGCTGGGCGCGGCCACGACCGTGAAGCTCACACCGTTGCTGTTCACTCCGCTCGCGTTCACCACTACGTTGCCCGTCGTAGCTCCTGTCGGCACCGTTGCCACAATCGATGTTGCGCTCCAACTCGTGATCGTCGCTGTCGTGGTGTTGAACTTCACCGCACTCGTGCCCTGCGTCGAACCGAAGCCCGACCCTGTGATGGTCACCGATGCGCCCACCGCTCCCGAGGCCGGCGAAAGGCTCGTGATGCTTGGGGTCGGCAGCACGGTGAACGATATTGCGTTACTCGCCACTCCGCTGGCATTCACCACTACGTTGCCCGTCGTTGCTCCCGTCGGCACCGTCGCCACAATCGATGTCGTACTCCAACTCGTGATCGTCGTCACCGTCGTGCCGTTGAATGTGACCGTGCTCGTCCCCTGCGTCGAGCCGAAGTTCGCGCCCGTGATCGTCACCGAAGCGCCGACCGCCCCTGTCGTCGGCGAAAGGCTCGTGATGCTGGGCGCGGCCACAACGGTGAAGCTCACCCCGTTGCTGTTCACACCGCTCGCGTTCACCACTACGTTGCCCGTCGTAGCTCCTGTCGGCACCGTTGCCACAATCGATGTTGCACTCCAACTCGTGATCGTCGTTGCCGTCGTGGTGTTGAACTTTACCGTGCTCGTGCCCTGGGTCGAGCCAAAGTTCGCGCCCGTGATCGTCACCGACGCGCCGACTGCCCCCGAAGTCGGCGACAGACTCGTGATGCTGGGCGTGGCTACGACGGTGAAGCTCACCCCGTTGCTGTTCACACCGCTCGCGTTCACCACTACGTTGCCCGTCGTCGCTCCTGTCGGCACCGTCGCCACAATCGATGTTGCACTCCAACTCGTGATCGTCGTTGCCGTCGTGGTGTTGAACTTCACCGTGCTCGTGCCCTGGGTCGAGCCAAAGTTCGCTCCCGTGATCGTCACCGACGCGCCTATTGCTCCCGTCGGAGGCGAAAGACTCGTGATGCTCGGAGCCGCCACGACCGTGAATGACACGCTGTTGCTGTTCACTCCGCTCGCGTTCACCACCACATTTCCCGTCGTTGCTCCCGTCGGCACCGTGACCACAATCGACGTCGCACTCCAACTCGTGATCGTCGTAGCCGCGGTGGTGTTGAACTTCACCGTGCTGGTGCCCTGGGTCGAGCCAAAGTTCGTTCCCGTGATCGTCACCGACGCACCTACCGCGCCCGTCGTCGGCGAAAGACTGGTGATGCTGGGAGCCGCCACAACCGTAAAGGACACGCCGTTGCTGGCGTTGCTTCCCACCGTCACTACCACGTTCCCCGTGGTTGCTCCCGTCGGCACTGTGGCCACAATGGATGTCGCACTCCAACTCCCAATCGTCGTCGCCGTCGTCCCGTTGAACTTCACCGTGCTCGTGCCCTGCGTCGAGCCAAAGTTCAACCCTGTAATCGTCACCGATGCTCCCACTGCACCTGAGGTCGGCGACAGACTGCTGATGCTTGGAAATACCGTGAACGCCACGCCGTTGCTGTTCACCCCACTGGCGAAAACAACCACATTGCCCGTCGTCGCTCCGCTCGGGACTGTAACTTTGATCGAAGTCGCACTCCAACTCGTCACCGTCGCAGCAGTTCCGTTGAACTTCACTGTGCTCGTCCCCTGGGTCGAGCCAAAGTTCGTCCCGGTGACCGTTACCGCCGCCCCTACTGCCCCCGAAGTCGGCGACAAGCTCGTAATGTTCGGCGCCGCCACCACTGTGAACGACACACCGTTGCTGTTTACGCCACTGGCATTCACCACCACGTTGCCCGTCGTCGCTCCCGTCGGCACCGTCGCCACAATCGATGTCGCACTCCAACTCGTGATCGTTGTCGCCGTCGTCGTGTTGAACTTCACTGTGCTCGTGCCCTGGGTTGAGCCGAAGTTCGTCCCTGTGATTGTGACCGAAGCGCCTACTGCCCCCGTCGTCGGCGACAAACTCGTAATGCTGGGAGCTGCCACCACGGTAAAGCTCACCCCGTTGCTGGCGTTGCCTCCTACCGTCACCACCACGTTCCCGGTGGTTGCTCCTGTCGGCACCGTGGCCACAATCGACGTTGCACTCCAACTCCCAATCGTCGTCGCCGTCGTCCCGTTAAACTTCACTATGCTCGTGCCCTGCGTCGAACCAAAATTCGTCCCCGTGATCGTCACCGACGCTCCGACCGCCCCTGTCGTCGGCGACAGACTGCTAACGCTTGGGAATACGGTGAACGAAACGCCGTTGCTGGCGTTGCCTCCTACCGTCACCACCACGTTCCCGGTGGTTGCTCCTGTCGGCACCGTGGCCACAATCGACGTTGCACTCCAACTCGTGATCGTTGTCGCTGTCGTAGTGTTGAACTTCACCGTGCTCGTGCCCTGGGTCGAGCCAAAGTTCAACCCTGTAATCGTCACCGATGCTCCCACTGCACCTGAGGTCGGCGACAGACTGCTGATGCTTGGAAATACCGTGAACGCCACGCCGTTGCTGTTCACCCCACTGGCGAAAACAACTACATTGCCCGTCGTCGCTCCGCTCGGGACTGTGACCTTGATCGACGTCGCGCTCCAGCTCGTGACAGTCGCGGTCGTCCCATTGAACTTCACTGTGCTGGTGCCTTGGGTCGAGCCAAAGCTCGTCCCTGTGACCGTTACCGCGGCCCCTACTGCCCCCGAAGTCGGCGACAAGCTCGTAATGCTCGGGGCCGCCACCACTGTGAAGGACACCCCATTGCTCGCCACTCCACTGACGGTCACTACCACGCTACCCGTCGTCGCTCCTGTGGGCACAGTGGCCACAATCGATGTCGCGCTCCAACTCGCGATCGTCGTCGCTGTCGTGGTGTTGAACTTCACCGTGCTCGTGCCCTGGGTCGAGCCGAATCCCGTCCCCGTAATCGTGACGGATGCACCCACGGCTCCGCTGGTCGGCGAGAGGCTCGTGATGCTGGCAGCGCCGAATAGAGCTGCTGGCAACAACATGCTGAGCGATAGAACAAGGAGTATGCGACGCACGATTCGAGCCAGGATTCACCTCACGGAGTGAACGTTCGAGGTTGAGTTTTCACTGCGCTGCCGGTACTCCAAAGGCGCAGGGTAATGGGTACTGCACTGTGATCGCCTCCACGCCATTCGCGCGCGACGAGGTCAAGCCTTGGCCGCACGTGTTGTAGGCGTGGGACTCAAGCACTTTGCCGTTTGAGTCGAGAACGGAAGTAATCCGGAACCCCTGGTCATACTGGAACGACACTGTTGTTAGATCAGGCTCCGTGACTTGGACGAGGTGTCCCAGGCCATCATAGGTGTACTGCAAGCTCACGCCGAAGTTTGAGGTCACAGCCGTTACAATGTAGCTCGCAGGAGTTGCGTAGGAGAAATTGAGCCGGTGAGAAGCTGCATCAGTCACCGTCACGAGGCGATAAGAGGCGTCGTATGTGAGTGTCGTCGTATTGCCGTTGCGATCGGTGATGGAGAGAAGTTTCCCACTGAAGTAATCGTAGACTCTCGTCTCGCCGTTTTGAAAAGTCAGCGTCCAGTTGGGCTGAGCCTGCAGGACTGTCTCGGTGAGTTGGGCCGTCTGACTTGCTGGTGCGCCGACTGAGAAAGTGGGGTTCCCATTACTATCCCATGTACTGAACCTGAACCACCAGGGATCACCATCTCCGCGCAATAACGTGACGAAGTTCCCGGTGTCGACAAAAATGCTTTCTTCATAGCTAGAAATCCAGTTGAACCCAAACATCCCTTGGGTCGATCGGCTGGTGAATGGGACACTGTGCCACGTTCGCGCCAGCGTTAGGCCACCTCCCAAGCCTGGTACCCTGACGTCAGTTTCGGCAATCGTGGTGTCGCCCGTCGACATGTCAATCGGCTTACCGGCCGAGGTGCAGTCCGGGCAAGGTGGCGGGCAAATATTTAAGGAGCACTGGGCGCTAAAGGGGCCAGAGGTGAAGCAATCGTACGCGCCGGCGGGCAAAGGCGGAAGGCAGACCGCGTTATAAAGCGAATAGCCTCCGCAGCTAACCGAGACTACACAGCTCTGCGCATGTAATGTCGCACCCCAACAGAACGCAAGGGCGAGAGTAGCAACTATCAAAACAGCATGTTTAGAATTCGACATGTAACCTCCCGGAAAGGAGCCTGATCTTGTACGACGTTACTTGTGGCGTCTAGAGTTAGTGGCATCAGTACTCATGCAGGCATCTAACTGTTCAGACGCATCTCGCAAAAAGCGCACCCAAGGATCCATTGAGGAGTTAGAGTGCCGCAACAATCGTTTACTTGACCGGGCAAAACCGAACTCTTATATACAAGCACTGCGACAATATCAATCACGACTTTATTTCTCAACTTCATCCGAAGAGGGATACATTGTGCGTCATACTGCGAATACCCTCCGCAAGACACCACTGCCGTGCAGCTCTGCGTTTGAGCTGCTGCACTCACGCACCAGCACGCAGGAAAACTCCAACTATAAGAACCAGGATCACATTCTTAGTAATCACGGCGACCTCCACGGTCGCTATTTCTCAATTTGCCAGCCCACGATTCCGCGATGCTGCTAAAGCGAGCCGGAAGAGTAGGCGCGCGTCTTGACTCTGTCAAGCATGGAATGTGAACATGAAGGTGTGCATTGGAAGGTGTGTGAATGTTTCTTGGGATAATTGACTGCCGACTAATTAACTATTAGGACGTTATGTTACAAAATACGAACACGCTCATATCGGAACTTTTGGCTTGATTTTACTAGCGTTGCGCGTGCTCGGATCGGACCTAATACGGTCGCAGCCCACCCCTGCGAGCTGTCATTATTTACAGAATCCGAACACAAATGTTGCCCGAGAGGTTCGGGACCTACCTGTGCCGCGAAGGTTTCTCCCTAACCTTGACCGGAGACCCGTGTAATTCCCTCGAAACACCAAAATACATGGACAACGCTTTCCCCATGTGGAACAACATCGGCGGCCCACACTATCGAAATTACGTTGGCGCGAGAGATGCCGGGGACACCGAAATTGCATCGTCCACCTTCTCCGTTGGCTGCCGGGGGCAACATCCAGCCCGAGCAAAATTCAAGATGCAGGTCGCTATAAGTGATGATTCTCATGCTCGTAAGAGAATGCTTGTTTGAACATGTCTTTCTCAAGTGCCAGATCTCCTCCGACTGGCAAGCAGTTTTTGCACTGTCGGGATGTGTAAGAGGACAACCACCATCGGCAGTGCTTCGACTCGGGGCGGAGCCCGGTTCGTAGAACTAGAAATCTGACATCCCCCGGATAGCTGAATAATAAGCCGAGGCGCAAAGGCCAGTGTCAAGGCTCTTCGACCGCGAACGCGGCGCGCGAAGCGCGGCCTTGACACTGGCCGGGCCGCGGCTATGCTCTGGCTATCCGGGGCATGTCATTCGGGAACTGCATCACAGACTTAGACCGTAACCCTGACTGATCTGATTCGTGTGGGTGGTTTGTGGTTCTATCTTGATCGCTCCTGGCTCTTGCTGAATCGCGGGCGAATGGGACACGTCGCGGCTGAGTTCCTGTCCGAGCGTCGCTGCATTGTTCGTATAAATCTGCGCGTCATAGCGTCCGCGCGAGACAGAGACGTAGGCCATACGGCTGTTGAGCAGATCCTTGGCACCCAGTTCAGTGTCCACGTGAATCAAGACACGGTCGGCAGTCTGTCCCTGGCTGGAGTGGCTGGTCATGGCATACCCATGATCGAGATGCGGATGCTTGTGCGGATCGAGTTCAACCATACGCCCACCGTCGATCTTCAAGCGCAGCCGCCCGTCTCCGTCGATGCTCTCGATGGTCCCCAACTCGCGGTTCGCAACTCTGAGGTTGTTGGCCGGCGCGGTGAACTGAATGCGGTCGCCTACCGAAAAACTCCGCATCTCCTCCCGAAAGACTGAGACTCCCTGCTGCCGACATGGATCGTAAGTGCGCCGCGTGCCGTCCTGCAGTTCGACTGTCAGCCGGTTTCTTGGCGCGTCGATGCTCTTCACCTGTGCGTACTCGCCTTTCCCGATGCCGGTCTCCTTCGAGGCGCGCGAATAGCGCAGCACATCGCCCACCTCATAGCGCTGGGCCCATGTGCGGTCCGCGCCGGTGAGGTCTTGGCGCGGCACTAGCGTCCTGATGCGGTGCTCCTCATTGCTGACGAGGCCACTCCGCTGCAGTTCCGCATGGATGCGCTCGTTGATCTCCATGCGAGAGCGATTATCGGGAGAAATCACCAGCGTGTTCTCCGGCGATTTTACGTACTCCTTCGCGATGGCGGCGATACGCTCGTCGCGGCCTTGAAGCTCATGGACTCGGCCCTGCCGGTCAAGATCCTGTATCGCCTCGCGCACTTCCCCTCGCGCCAACTGCTCGACTACCTGTTTCAGTTCCGGGTCTTTCTGGCGCACGATCTCTTCGAGCTTCACCGTTTTCATACCGGCGTCCTGGAGCTGCGCGAAGGGCCGCCCGGCCTCAACCGCCTCATGTTGCCGCCGGTCGCCGACGAGCAACACACGGTCATTCGGATGAAGCCGGTTCACAAACTCATGCACCTGCCGGGTCGATGCGAGCGAGGATTCGTCGAGTACATAGAGCCGTTTCTCGCCGCTATCCGGCTGCTGTCCGCGCACCAGATGCTTCTGTAGTGTGGATGTCTCCATGCCTGCTTCCCCGAGTTTCTGCGCCGCGCGGGATGTCGGCGCGAAACCTTCGACCTTGTAGCCCTCGGCCTCCGCACCTTCGCGAATAACGGAGAGAGTCGTCGTCTTGCCCGCGCCTGCGATGCCATCTAAACCGACAAGCTTCTCCCGCGAAAGAAAGATTGCGTCTACTGCTTCGCGCTGCGACGCATTCAATTCCGGGTGGCGGTCTTCCGTGGCGGTGCGCACTTGCGGCGAGACCAGCATGGAATCGCCGTAGTCGCGCCGATTGCCTTCCTGCATCCGGCCAACGATCTCACGCTCCATGCGTACCATCACTGCGGTTGTGTACTGCCTGCCAGCACCAACGTGCGAGACTTCCCGGAACTCCCCGGAATCGATCCGGCGCTCGAACTCCTGCCGGACTTGGGCATAGGTGGTTTCTCCCATGCCGCGCACCAGCGCTGTTTCGAGGATCGCGCGGCGGTCCTGTACGGCCGATCTCTCAAAGACATGATCGCGCGCCCATGTCACGGCCCGCTTCGCCTGAACCTCTGGCTCCGGTATCTGGTATTGCCCATGTTGGCGTGCTTGCGCGACGACGCGGTCCGCCTGATGCCCGTACTGTGCCGCCAACTCGCGGTGCCGCTGTAAGACTTCGCCAGGCGACAGCAGTTCCTTGCGGTCGCGCGTATGGTGGGCCGCGATCTGTGCCGCCGCGGCTCCGTCGATTCCTTGTTCGCGGAGATGGTCTTTGATCTGTTCACGCCTCGGACTCGAAGCCTCCAAATACTCCTTCGTGTAGCCTTTTACTTCCGGTTGTCCATGCTTGCCGCGCTCCAGTTCGTAGCCCAGCTTTTCCAGACGCAGAGCCAACTCGGATCGGTAGACCGCCGTGGCGTAGCGTTGAGAGACGAACATCTCGTGTGGCTGCAAAGCTCGCATCTGTTTCCCATTTTCGAGAGCGCTCTCGCGCTCGGTCATGTTGAAGATCACTGCATGAGTATGAAGCTGGGGTGCAGCATAGCCATCGACGGGCCGTGCGGTGTCGTGCTCGAAGGTGGCGGCGATGAATTTGCCGGTCGTCTCCGGGGCATGGACATTGCCGATTCGCGCCTGCGTGTATCGTTCAAGTTCCTGAAGTGCCGCGCGTACACTCTCCCGATGGGCTTCCCGCACCCGATCATCGCCGCCCACGAGAGCGGTAAGCGATACCGACTTCGGCGCAGAGAATGTGGCGTCCCACCCGGCGCGATGCTCGGTGCTGGTCACCTCTCTGCCAAATTTTCCTTCATAGGTTCTCGAAACCTGATGCCGTACGAGCTGCTCTTCGGTGTGCGGATGTTGGCCTTCACTCAGTCGTGCAAAGTGTTCGGAACCAACGCCACCTTGCAACCCCCACTGCTCGGCGAGTCTGCCCTGCCACTCACTGTGACCCTGCTGATCGCGGCTCCAGTAGTTCTGTTCCTGTGAGGCAAACTCCCGCGCATGGTAGGTCTGCGCCTGGCTGGCTGACAGCGGTTTCGAGATCGTGAGCATAATGAGCGTTCCTCAAGCGTGAAGTCGTGTTCTTGGCAATTTGTCTCTCATTCGATTCCCTTCGTTTTCTCCCAAGCGAACGCCTCTTTGGGTTTGGTCTCGGGCGCACCGATGGTCGAACCACGAAGAGCGCGAGCATCGGCTGGGTAGGCTTCTTCAGCGGATCGGCAGGAGCATTCGCGGGCACTGATGGCGCTGGTTTCGGCGCGATCTCTGGCATCTGCCGCTGCGAAAATCTCGGCAGTCTGAATCGGATTCTGCCCATCTTTGTCCTCCATCTCTGGATCAAACTTGGCCGAGGTGGGCCCCATTCGATCGTCTCCCTATCCCGCCATTTACGTGGGGACCGGTTCTGCAACACACTTCGCACAGCCAGTAGCAAAAGGAATATCGCGGCTACCCAAAGCAGACGGCGTCAAGAGCGAAAAGCTTCTGGGAAAGGATATGGCACTCATGGCATACGAGCTCTTTCCTTGCCCACGCGAGGCAAAGAATTCTTCGAGAAGTTTGCGAGCCTGCTGAAGCTTTCGTGCATCTGCCTGGTCGCGAATGTTGAGGACGGAATCAGGCGACAGTTGTTTGCCTTCCGATGCGGCTTGAGAGGCTGCATGGAAAAGATTCAAGAGCGCATAACGCACCGCCCAGACTTCGGCCAATACCAGTTCGGCAGGATCAACTGGCCGCTGTCGCGCAGCGGACAGCGCGGTCCCGCGCAGCCACTCGGAGAGAGCCTGTCCCGCGCTTTCGGCGGCAGCTTCTAATTCTCCCAGTTCTTCGGGAGTCAGTCTGGTGGCCGCGGTCTTGGTGCGGAAGCCGGGCTTCGCCTCTTCTCCGAACGGCAAACTGGACTGGGGATTAGCTTGAACGCGGGGACTACTCATTGGACGAACCGCCTTGTTGCACTACTGCGCTTGATTCCGCTGCGATTAAACTTCGTAATTGCTAGTTCACAGGAAGCTCTTGCGCTTCAACGCGTTTACGCGATTCGACGCTCTGGGGCCACCTGTCTCAAACAAAAGTCATCGTTCGATATGGCACTCACGCAGCACGTGACGAATTTTGTTGACGCAGCGAAAGTTAACCTGCGTAAACGTCGAAGCGTCGGCTGGCGCTCCGCAGTTCCCAATTTGGGGGTGACGTGTCCACCCTTCTCCCGGTGCGAAGCACCGCGTTCTTACAGTTCGCCGTATTCCAGCACCTGCGCCTCCCACGTATGGATCACTTCGGGGGCCTGCCAGGCGCGGCGAAACAGATTCCGAATCGACTGCCAGTGCTCCATCGGGAATCGGAATGTGATTCCGTTCTCCCGCGCAAAGAAAAACACTTCCCTTTCCTCGTTTTCCACGATCGCCGTGTGCGCATAGAAGTAGTAGCCTTGCCATTGGCAAAGGATCCCGCTCCAAATCAAGCTCTTCCAGCAGCCTTCGGAACTCCGCAATCCTCGGGTATCCAACCAGCGGATACCGCGGGGTAAGGGTTCCGGGAAACTGCAAACGAGGAGAGAATTCGTTCCCCTCTTCCCGCACCAGATCGAGGCGGTATCCGCCTTCTTCCAAGGAGGGCAATGCCGGCTGAACCGCAAGCTCAAAGTCCTCGTCGTCGGTCTCCGCAGGCGGCTTCTCTCGCAGGGGCTTTCGGTGAAGGGAATAGTGGCCGCGCGCACACACCCGCCACAGGGCTCGCCCAGTGCGGCCAAAGCACCTCGTTCAGCTTCTCGATATTCGAGAACGTTTCCTCATCGAGAAGTCGGTAGAGATTCCGTACGGCGAGTATCGGTTTTCGTCGCTTTTGAGCCGGGTTCCTGAGCATCTGAATGGTGCGCGTCACCACCCGGCGCACGTCATCGCTTCCAACATCCTCACCCTTTGCCTCCACCTGTTTGTCCCCTGGAAGACTCATCAGGTATACAAAATCCACTGGGGACTTCTTCGGTTTGCGTGCGATGGCGTAAGCCGCAAGGAATGCCTCCAGGATTTCGGCCAGGGACTCGTAGGAGATCTGGCCTTGTGCGGTGTTCGTAAAGGACTCTCCGCCCCGCGCACAGTAGTGGGCCACCAGGGTCCATTCCGCCTGCGAAAGCGAGAGTCCTGAGTCTGCCTTCCCGCGAATTCTCAGCAGGGAATCGGTCGGCTCCTTGAGCAGGTCTACCAATTCAAGGCGGTCGTCTCGGGCAGACTCAAGAAGCTGCTTTGCGACCTCCGATGTCGAAACATTTTGGCCGCTCTTGAGGAACATGATTTTCCTCAGGGTTTCAAGCCTTAAGCGCAGAGCATCGGAGATGCGAATCGAGATTACCGGCTGTTGCGGTGTTAATTCCTTCTCTGCCATGAATTCCTTTCAGGCAATTACAGCGAGATAAAGTGTAACGTTACCGCTTGACTATATGTACACTTGTAGGGTATTGTCAAGCGCGCTGCTTGGTACAGCTGGATGTGCGCAGCAGGCAGCGTGGTTGATTGGGGAAAGCTTCTCCGAAGCAGTTTCTCCAGTGAGGAGTAAATTCAATGCAACCGCATACCGATCCGCCAACTCTCGAAATCAGGTCAACGAACAAGAAGCAAGCGGGGCGAGCCCAAGGCGAATCCAATTTTGAGTCACTGTTGGATGTGGCGGAAGCAGCCAAGCTTTTGAGAATTCACCCTAAGACGCTGCGTAACAAAGCCCGCCGAGGAATCATTCCCGGCGTTCAGGTGGGCAGACTTTGGAGATTCCGGGCTTCAGCACTCAACGAATGGCTGGATGAGATCGCAAGTTGAGGGGCGGACGTGCTGGCAAATGTTTCTCGACCGTTCAACAGTCCTGGGCTATTCTGGACTGGGCTGTCAGTGCCGTTTAAACAAAGGAGGCATTTTGTTTAGACGGACACGCTACCAACAAGGAAGTCTAAGGCTCGAAGAGCGGAAGAGAGGTTCCGCAGTATGGGTGTACCGGTGGTGGGAGAACGACATCACGGGAAAATCAATACGTCGCAAAGTGCAGCTGGGATCTTTGGAACGATATCCAAACGAATCAGCGGCATGTGCGGCAGCCGACGCTCTTCGGTTAACCATCAACAATCAATCCAAGCGAAAGAACCTGCAGAAAACAACCGTCAATACTCTTTGGGAGCACTACTGTCGAGAGGAGATGCCTCTCAAAGAGATATCCACGCAAGATGCGTATCTGGTGTATGGGAAAAATTGGATTCTCCCACGATGGGGAAACCTCCTTTTGGAGGACGTCAAGACCATCGAGGTAGAACGCTGGCTACGAGCAGCAGAAGTTGCAGACGGGACCAAAGCCAAGATCAAGTGCGTTATGTCGGCTGTGTTCTCGCATGCCGTTCGCTGGGAGTTTTGTGGCCACAATCCAATTTCATCGGGAATACCAGTTGGAACGGGTGGGCAAAGAGGGCCAAGCACGGGCGTGCGCGTCAGTGCGAAGCGTCAGAAATCTCCGCTCGTCCTTTCACCGGAAGAGGTCATACTCGGTCTGGCACAACTGGAATTTCGCGATCAGATTCTCGTGTTTCTGGACGGTGCCTTAGGAATTCGGCAAGGGGAACTCGGGGCACTGCATTGGCTGGACTGCGATTTCAACAATATGAACTTCAGTGTGCAGCATTCCTACTACTGGCGTCGGGGTGGGCACCTGAAGAGCACAAAGACGGAAGCGTCTGCAAAGTTATTGCCGATGCATCCGAGTCTGAAGCAGGCCTTGCTGGAGTGGAGGTCGCTAAGTCTCTACAACCAGCCGGGCGATTTCGTCTTCCCTTCAGAAAGACTGAAGGGAAGGAAACCGCTCGACTTGGCTTCGGTGTTGAAGAAGAAGATCCAGCCGGCCTTCAAGAGGATCGGCATCACCGGCGTAGGCTGGCACACTTTTCGGCACACGGTGGGAACCATGCTGGCAGAGATGGGCGAACACCAACTGATGATCCGCGACTACTTGCGTCACAGCGATCTGCACGTGACCAACAAGTATCTCCAGGCAACGACAAAAAGCAAACGCCTAGCGCAGGGGAAGCTCGTGGATGCCATCCTGCCAGGGGGTGTGTTGTCGGGAAGCAAATCAAACCTGATCCATTAGCGCCTGAGAACTTCTCTTCTCCCGGTTATTTGGTTGGGAGGAACGGCGAATCGGCAGATGCAGAAACGCTTATTGGACCCAAACGGACCCAGATTGCTTTTACTGGTTCCTTGTAAACCATTCAAAAGAATGGCGGGGACGACGGGACTCGAACCCGCGGCCTCTGCCGTGACAGGGCAGCGTTCTAACCAACTGAACTACGTCCCCAAACCGTCCGCGGGTAATCGCGAGGTGGAGCATCTGTCCATGCTCCGTGACTGAATTGTAGCAGACTGAATTCAGATCAGTACAGGTTCTGCACGAATGTGGTGCGGGTGAGGAGCATGTTCTGCACTGCTGGCAACTGCGGTTGGAACCTTCGGGGTCGACTCTCGCTAGGGATTCTCGTTGGGGCACGATCGCTAGCGATTAACTCCGTTCGGAGGGGAAAAATCGAATTTCGGGGAACGGAACGTTGGAAACAGGCCAAGAACTGGCGCCCCACAGTCTAGTTGTGTGCGGAATTTCGAATCGCCGGTCAAGCGCTACGTGAAACTTGGCTTCGGCGGCGCGCATACTGAGTCAAACCAGCGACTGATATACACTTCGGCGTGAGCTTCACCGCAGTAATGTCGGGCTCCGGCCGCGCCGGCGGTTTCAGAATTCCATCTTTGCACGGTAAGCTCGGAATCTCCACATCGAATCACGAACCAGTGGATGGGATTTGTGGTCACCAGTCCACAGACTTCACACCTGAATTCCCGCAGTGTTGTCATGCGCTCAGTTCCTTATATTAGTAGTTGCCCCGCTTACTTCGCGATCGAGGGGTGTCGCAGGTTCGGCGTCAGAATTGTCAGTTCGCCGACTTGTTCCCTCTTCGCGGTACCCCCGAGGTGGGCATGATCCATCATCCAAATCTCGGGAATGATTTCGCCGACCAGTCGTCCATGACAAAAAAGCCGCACCACCGAACTCTCAGAAACGACAATTCCCACGGCTTTAGTAACCGCGCTCATGTTGGCGGCCGCAATATGACGGCTGCCGAGTCCCAACGGCACGTCCACTTGTGCGGCCACGGCATCCAGGTAGCGGCACGCGGAAAGGACAATTCCTTCTCGACTGACCACAAAACCACCATCCAGTTGCGCCAATTCCTTGATCGTTCCGCGTAGATTGAGACTGGTGACATGGAGTGAAGACTCAGGATGCCCTGCTAACGGGTCCAAAATCAACGGTCTGGATCTCGCGAGCACCGCCTTTTCATCCCCGAGTGTGAATAGCGTGCCTACGCGTCTTCCTTCTCGCCCCTCGCGCGCAATTTCCACCGCGAGCCCAATCAGGGATTCCAGGACATCAGGATCATATTCCGTTACCTGGCAGAGAATGCTCTCAAACATCCATCAACTCCTCGCTTCAGCTAGACGGCAACTATAGCGCAACTGCACTCCGCTTTGGATGAAAGCTATACCGGGAAGATGCAAGCATCCCAGGGTTCGGTGCCCCCGACGATCTCGGCTGCTCTCTACGCGACTGACGAACTCCTTCTTGAATAGACGATCCACCGCGATCACAAGACCGCCATCGACATTCAAGGTGACACCGAATTCCGCCGATGGGACAGGAATATGGCAGAGAGCGCCTTGCTGACGGATGCCGGTTCCGCGCTATGCCTTGTTGCGCAAAATCTGGTTGAGCGAAATCTTGTTGAGCGAAATCTGGTTGAGCGAGGCCACGTGGAGCGAGTTCATTCCTCGCTGCCTCGAAGTCGAGACGTCAAAGGAAGAATCGAGACCACCAAAATTCTGCTGGTGGAAGACAATTCGGGGGACGTTCTGCTGCTGCGAAGGATGCTAAATCCGTGGGAGCCGGGAATGTTTGCATTGACCCATTTCGGATCGATGAGCGAGGCGGAGAATCATCTGGCGACTAACACCGAGGACATTATTCTGCTCGACCTCGGGTTGCCGGACGCTCACGGACTGGAGGCGGTGCGGCGGGCGCGCGCGGCTGCGCCTCGCATTCCGCTGGTAGTGCTGACCGGGTATGACGATGAATTGATGGCCGACCATGCTTTGCAGGAGGGCGCGCAGGACTTTTTGGTCAAGGGTCAAATCGAAACTCCAGGGCTGCTCCGCGCCATTCGCTACGCCACCCAGCGCATGAAGGCGGAAGTCGAAATGCAAAAGGCCCATGAGGCGGCGAAAGCTGCCAACCAAACCAAGGGCGAACTCCTCGCCGAACTGCAGGATGCGCACGCGGAAACCGAATTATTCCTGCGCTCGATTCCATCGATCCTGATCGGAGTGGATTCTGCGGGCCGCATCACTCGCTGGAACCTAACGGCGAGCAATACGTTTGGAGTCGATAACCAGAGCGCAGAGGGACGCACGCTCGAAAATTGCGGTATCCGATGGCTGCACAAGGAGATGCACGCAGAGATCATGCGCTGGCTCACCACTCAGTCTATTTATCGCTGTGAAAATCTGGCGTTTGAGCGCGAGGGCAAGACCCGGTTCCTGGGGCTGCAGGTTCGGCGCATCCCCGCCAACAACGGCGAGCACATCGGATTCATCATCACCGGGGCCGACATCACGGAACGCATCGGCCTCGAAGTGCAGCTTCGGCAGGCGCAAAAACTTGAGGGCATCGGTCAGTTGGCTGCCGGCATCGCGCATGAGATCAACACGCCCACGCAATACGTCGGAGACAACATCAGCTTCCTGAAGGACTCCTGGGGCTCAGTCGCGGAGTTCCTTGATTTCTGCGGGACGATGCGATCGGAATGCAGTCCCGGCCCGGTTCCTCCCGAGCATCTCGAGCAATTCTGCCGGCTCCATGAGAAGTGCGACCTCGAATACCTTCTGAAAGAAATTCCCAGCGCCATCGAGCAGTCGATGGAAGGAGTGCAGCGGGTCGCTAAGATCGTGAAGGGATTTAAGGAATTTTCCCATCCCGGGTCGGAAGAAAAACGGGCCATCGACTTGAACCGGGCAATCGAAAGCACCATCACCGTGGCCCGGCACGTATGGAAATACTGCGCCGAGGTGGTCACCGAGTTCGATGCCGCTCTGCCCCCGGTTCCCTGTCTGGTTGGCGAATTCAACCAGGTGATGCTGAATCTGATCGTCAACTCGGCCCACTCCATCAGCGACGTCATCGCCGAGCGCGGAACCTCCGAGAAAGGCACCATCACCATCGGCACCCGGCAGGAAGGCCCCTGGGCCACGATTTCGGTAGCCGACACTGGCGCCGGCATTCCCCTCGAAATACAATCCCGAGTTTTTGAGCCTTTTTTCACGACCAAGGAAGTCGGCAAAGGCACAGGGCAGGGACTGGCTTTGGCGCACGTGGCGATTGTCAAACGCCATCAGGGTCAGCTTTCGTTTGAAAGCAAGGTTGGGCACGGGACCACATTTTTTGTCCGCCTGCCACTGGAAGTGGGAACTCCGGCGTCATGAACAAACGAATCCTCTTCGCGCCGGAACTTGTCTCCTGGAGCCAAAACCATGCCTGAAAAGATTCTCATGGTGGACGACGAAGTCAACGTGCTGTCGGGGTACCAGCGCTTGCTGCGCTACGAATTTCAAATCGACATTTCCGCCGGCGGAGCCGCCGCCTTGACCGCAATGAACACTACCGGACCTTATGCCGTGGTGGTCTCGGACATGCGCATGCCGGAAATGGATGGAGCCAAGTTACTAACGAAAATCAAGCAGCTCGCGCCCGACACCATTCGCATCATGCTGACCGGCGATGGCGATATCCACAACGCGGTGACCGCCGTGAACGAAGGAAGCATTTTTCGGTTTCTCACCAAACCTTGCAACCGGGACACCCTGGTGAGGGCCTTGACCGCTGGATTGCAGCAGTATCGCCTGATCAACGCAGAAAAGGACTTACTCGAAAACACTCTGCAAGGCAGCATCCAGGTGCTCACCGAGGTGCTGAGCCTGGTCAACCCGGCGGCCTTTGGCCGGGCACTGCGGGTCCGCCGCTATATCCATCAGGTGGTCACTCGCATGGCTCTGGCCAGTCCCTGGAGGTTCGAGGTCGCGGCCATGATGTCGCAACTGGGATGCGTCACCCTGCATCCGGAAACCATCGAAGCCGTCTACGCCGGACGGCCGCTTCCGCCCGGCGAACAGACGCGATTCAACGCGCACCCCGGCGTGGCTCGTGACTTGCTGTCGAAAATCCCTCGTATGGAGCCCATCGCCTGGATGATTGCGCACCAGAACGACTCGACACCGATTGCCGGCGACCTGGCGAATGTGGCCACGGCTGACATGCGCCTCGGAGCGAACCTGCTCCGCGCAACGCTGGCTTTCGATGAACTGGTGAGTAAGGGTCGTTCTCAGAATGAAGCCGCCAAGCTTCTGGCCAGGGAACACCCAAATTTCGATCCGCGAATCTTTCAGGCTCTGATGGAGGCCGGGGACGACAAGAACAAGGCGATTCTGCGCTCCTGCGATATCGATGAACTGCTCCCTTTCGTGATGGTTCTCGAAGAGGAGCTGCGCACCAAGAGCGGCTTGTTGCTGGTGGCCAAGGGACAGGAAGTTACGCCCACGCTCATCCTCAAGCTCAAGAACTTTCTGGAGAAAGGAGCCATCGGCCGCAAGGTCATGATTTCCAGCATCAAGCGGGCCAAGGCCGCGACTGCCTAGAGCTTTTCCCGCGAGACTGACCGACGCATGGGAGCCATGATCTTCGCTGTTCAAAACCGCACATGTTCAAGATTGGGCAGCGTCCCAAAGTGGAATCGGTCAAGCTGGTACAAGTGGTTATGACGCCGATCACTGGTGGTTTTAGATGCATACTCAAAGTATCTCCAGTAAGGAAAGTGTCTTCCCGATCCCACCTCAAGACACCAGTGCCCTACTCGAAACGAGAACTTTACAACACCGCGCGTAGCACAAAGGTAAAGGTCCAGTGAAATGAACACCGCGTCCCGATCGGATCGGAAGGTACAACTCGCGTTCGGAGCCGCCATCTTGACCTTACTGGTCGTGGGTGCGATGTCATATCGGGGCACGATCGTATCCGGAGAAAGCGACCGATTGGTGCGCCACACCCACGAGGTTCTGGAGAACCTTCAGGATGTGCTTTCTGCCATGGAGAATGTGGAATCGGGCGACCGCGGATTTGCCTTGACCGGCAACGCATCCTATCTCGAGTCCTACCGAGCCAGCGCCGCTAGCGCACGGCAGTCCGAGGCAACGGTTCGCAGCCTCACGGCGGATAATCCAGCGCAGCAGCGCCAGCTTTCGGAACTCGAAGAACTGGCTGCCGAGAAGGTCCAATTCGCACAGCTGGTCATTCATTTGCGCCAGACCCAGGGTATGACGGCAGCGGCGGAGGCCATTCGAAACGGCGCGGGCGAGCGCATCATGGATGAATTTCGAGAGGTAGTTCGCAAGATGCAGGCCGAAGAGTTGCGTTTGCTGGCGCTGCGCGATGCGGACGCATCGCGGCGGCTGGCCCAGACCAAGACGGCTCTGCTGTTGGGAACGCTGCTGGGTGTGTTGATCGCCGCGGGCGCGGGCTGGACCGTCCGCCGGGACGCGATTGCCCGCGATCGCGCCGAACTCGCCGTGCGCGAGAGCGAGACTCTCTTCACCATCATGGCCAATAACATCTCCCAGATGGCCTGGATGGCCGACGGAAGTGGCCATATCTTCTGGTTCAACGACCGCTGGTTTGATTACACCGGCACCACGCTGGCGGAGGTCACTGGATGGGATGGGGAAAAAATGCTTCATCCCAACGACCGGCAGCGGGTGATGGATAACCTCAAGCGTTGTTTTCAGACAGGCGAGGTCTGGGAAGATACGTTTCCCGTGCGCGGCCGGGACGGTAAGTACCGCCTGTTTCTCTCGAAGGCCGTTCCCATCCGCGATGCCGCGGGCAAGGTCACGCGCTGGTTCGGCACCAACACCGATATCAGCGAGAGCGCGGAGTCGGGAGCGAAATACCGCGGTTTGCTGGAAGCCGCTCCCGACGCCATGGTCGTAGTGAACGTGGCCGGAGAAATCGTCCTGCTCAACGTGCAGGCGGAAAAACAGTTCGGCTACAGCCGCGATGAGTTGGTCGGGCAGCCGGTAAAGAACATCATTCCCGAAGGCTTTGCGGAACGGTTGATCGCCGACGATGCGCGATCGGCTGCGGACGCGCTGGCGCAGCAGATCGGCACCGGGATTGAGCTCATCGGACGGCGGAGGGATGGCACCGAGTTTCCCATCGAGCTCATGCTCAGCCCGCTCGAAAGTCCGGAAGGAATTCTGGTAACCGCAGCCATCCGCGACATAAGCGTGCGCAGGGACGCCGAAACCCATCTGAAGCAGATGGAAGGCAGGTACCGCGGCCTGCTGGAAGCTGCTCCCGACGCCATGGTGGTCGTGAACGTGGCCGGAGAAATCGTTCTGCTGAACGTTCGGGCGGAAAAAGAGTTCGGCTACAGCCGCGATGCACTGGTCGGGCAACCAGTAAAGAACATCATCCCTGAGGGCTTCGCGGAACGAATCATCGCCGACGGTACCCGCTCTCCCGCCGAGGCACTGGCGCAGCAGATCGGAACCGGAATCGAGTTGATCGGGCGGCGCAAAGATAGCACCGAGTTTCCCATCGAGCTCATGCTCAGCCCGCTCGAAAGTCCGGAAGGAATTCTGGTGACCGCGGCCATCCGCGACATCAGTGTGCGCAGGGACGCCGAAACCCATCTGAAGCAGATGGAAGGCAGGTACCGCGGCCTGCTGGAAGCTGCTCCCGATGCCATGGTCGTAGTGAACGTGGCCGGAGAGATCGTTCTGCTGAACGTTCGCGCGGAAAAAGAGTTCGGCTACAGCCGCGATGCACTGGTCGGGCAGCCGGTAAAGAACATCATCCCTGAGGGCTTCGCGGAACGGATCATCGCCGATGGTACCCGCTCCCCCGCCGAGGCTCTGGCGCAGCAGATCGGAACCGGAATCGAGCTGATCGGGCGGCGGAGGGATGGCACCGAGTTTCCCATCGAGCTCATGCTCAGCCCGCTCGAGAGTCCGGAAGGAATTCTGGTGACGGCGGCCATCCGCGACATCAGTGTCCGCAGGAACGCCGAAACCCATCTGAAGCAGATGGAAGGCAGGTACCGCGGCCTGCTGGAAGCCGCTCCCGACGCCATGGTGGTCGTGAACGTGGCCGGAGAGATTGTTCTGCTGAACGCGCAGGCCGAGAAGCAGTTCGGCTACGACAGCGAAGAACTTGTGGGTCAGAAAGTAAAGAACATCATCCCCCAGGGCTTCGCGGAACGGATCATTGCCGATGGTACGCGCTCCGCCGCCGAAGCGCTGGCGCAGCAGATTGGAACCGGAATCGAACTGATCGGGCGGCGCAAAGATGGCAGCGAGTTCCCCATCGAGCTCATGTTGAGCCCGCTTGAAAGTTCCGAAGGAATTCTGGTGACTGCCGCCATCCGCGATATCAGCGTGCGCAAGAGCGCTGAAACCCATCTGGCCCAGATGGAAGGCAGATACCGCGGCCTGCTGGAAGCCGCCCCCGATGCCATGGTAGTGGTGAACGTGGGCGGCGAGATCGTTTTGCTGAATGTCCGGGCGGAAAAAGAGTTTGGCTACAGCCGCGATGAGCTGATCGGGCAGAAGGTGAAGAACATCATCCCCGAGGGCTTCGCGGAACGGATCATTGCCGACGGTACCCGCTCCGCTGCCGAAGCGCTGGCCCAGCAGATTGGAACCGGAATCGAACTGATTGGGCGGCGCAAAGATGGCAGCGAGTTCCCCATCGAACTCATGCTCAGCCCGCTTGAAAGTTCCGAAGGAATTCTGGTGACCGCCGCGATCCGCGACATCACCGCGCGCAAAACTACGGAAATGCACCTGGCACAAATGGAAGGCAGGTACCGCGGCTTGCTGGAAGCGGCTCCCGATGCCATGGTGGTGGTCAACGTGGGCGGCGAAATTGTTCTGCTCAATGTGCAGGCAGAGAAACAGTTTGGCTACAGCCGCGATGCGCTGATCGGGCAGAAAGTGAAGAACATCATCCCCGAGGGCTTCGCGGAACGGATCATTGCCGATGGTACGCGCTCCGCGGCCGAGGCGCTGGCCCAGCAGATCGGAACTGGAATCGAGCTCACCGGGCGGCGCAAAGATGGCAGCCAGTTCCCCCTCGAGATCATGTTAAGCCCGCTCGATAGTCCCGACGGGATTCTGGTGACCGCGGCCATCCGCGACATCACCGCCAGAAAAAAGGCCGAAGCCAACCTTCTCCACAAGGTCGACGAACTCTACCGCTCCAACGAGGAATTGGGGCAGTTTGCCTACATCGCCTCGCACGATCTGCAGGAGCCGCTGCGCATGGTGGCCAGTTATACCCAACTTCTTTCCCGGCGCTACAAGGGCAAGCTGGACGCCGAAGCCGACGAGTTTATCGCTTTCGCGGTGGATGGCGCCAACCGCATGCAGCGCCTGATCCAGGATTTGCTGGCCTTTTCGCGGGTCGGCACCAAGGGCAGGGATCTGCTCCACACTTCGAGCGAAAGAGCTTTACGACAGGCGCTGCAGAATCTGCGTGGCGCCATCGACGAAAGCGGCGCGCTGGTCACCTACGACTTCATGCCTGACGTTCTGGCGGACGACATGCAACTGACGCAGCTATTTCAGAACCTGATCGGCAATGCCATCAAGTATCAAAGCCCGGGCGTCCCACGGGTCGACATTTCCGCCGCCAGGAACGGCGACGGCAGATGGATGTTTTCGGTGATGGACAACGGATTGGGAATTGATCCGCAGTACTTCGAAAAGATTTTTGGCATGTTCCAGAGGCTGCACAAACGGGAAGAGTTTGCCGGCACCGGCATCGGATTGGCTATCTGCAAAAAAATTGCCGAGCGGCACGGCACCAGCATCACGGTCGAATCGCAACTTGGGCACGGCTCTACCTTTCGCTTTGCCCTGGAAGGAAGTGAGCAGGTATGCATACCAACAGATTTGGCAATGGCGAAAACGGCAGCACTCTAGAGCTTCTCCTGGTCGAAGACAGTCCTGGAGACGTGCGGCTTACGCAAGACGCCTTCCGACAGGCCAATATGGCAGTCCACATGGACGTGGCTAGCGATGGCGTCGAGGCTATGGCCTTTCTGCGGCACGAGCGGGCTTACGTGGCTGCCCCTCGCCCGGATCTTATCTTGCTGGACCTGAACATGCCCAGAATGGATGGCCGCGAGGTTCTCGCCCAAATTAAAAAGGATGACCGTCTGAGCACCATCCCCATCGTGATCCTGACCACATCCGATTCGGAAGATGACATTGCGAAAAGCTATCAACTGCACGCCAACTGCTACCTCTGCAAGCCCGTACAGTTGATTGCCTTCGAGAACCTGGTGAAGAGCATCAACGACTTCTGGCTGACCAAGGCGAAGTTGCCGCAAATACAGTAATCGATGCTCTTTGCGAGAAGAACGCCGGGAGCCATGGCAGCAGCGTCGCGGTCGGGTCAAGACTTGCAACGGGTTCGATTCAGCGCCTTTTCTTGGGTGACGATGAGAGGAAGTTATGCATAACAACGACATTACCGACGGAGAAAACCGGATGCCCCTCGAAGTTCTTTTGGTCGAAGATAGTCCCGGAGATGTCCGGCTGACAAAGGAAGCCTTCGAGGCTGCGAACATGACCGTTCATCTGAATGTGGCAAGCGATGGCGTCGAAGCCATGGCCTTTCTGAGGCGTGAGGGAGTTTACGCCAATGCCCCCCGCCCGGATCTTACCCTGCTGGACCTGAACATGCCTCGCATGGATGGCCGCCAGGTCTTGGCTGAAATCAAGAAGGATGACAAGCTGAAAACCCTTCCGATCGTGATCCTGACCACTTCCGACTCGGAAGGAGACATCGTGAAAAGCTATGAACTGCATGCCAATTGCTATCTCTGCAAGCCCGTGCAGTTGACTGCCTTCGAAAGCCTGGTGAAGAGCATCAACGATTTCTGGCTGACCAGGGCCAAGTTGCCGCAGATGATGTAGGATCGGCCCTCCGCAAGAGGATTGCCGGGCGCCACGGCCGCCAGCATCCCGGTCGAGTCAAAACCGGGGCCGAGTTCGGCCTTTCACTTTGCCTTGGGAGGAGTGGCGGAAATTGCGTATAGCACCGAGATATACCTCCGGGAGGAAACAGTATGTCGTTAGAAGTTCTTTTGGTCGAAGACAGTCCCGGAGATGTCCGGCTGACGCAGGAAGCTTTCGAGGCTACCAACATGGCCGTCCATTTGAGCGTGGCCGTCGACGGTGTCGAGGCCATGGCCTTTCTGCGGCATGAGAAGTCCTACGTGAACTCCCGTCGCCCGGATCTGATCCTGCTCGATCTGAACATGCCTCGCATGGATGGCCGCGAAGTTCTGGCCCTCATCAAAAAGGATGACAACCTGAAAACCATCCCCATCGTGATCCTGACCACATCCGAAGCCGAAGGCGACATCGTGAAAAGCTATCAACTGCACGCCAATTGCTACCTCTGCAAGCCCGTGCAGTTGAGCGCGTTCGAAAACCTGGTGAAGAGCATCAACGACTTCTGGCTGACCAAGGCCAAGCTGCCGCAAGCGCAAAAAATGTAAGAAAGAAGAACAGACACCAAAAGAAATACCGGATGGTGGGCAGTGCAGGACTCGAACCTGCGACCTCCTGCTTGTAAGGCAGGCGCTCTAACCAGCTGAGCTAACCGCCCACTGTGAAAACAAACGACTTAACTCGTAACACTTCCCATCTTCGCAAAATTCGGCTCAGCATCTCGACCGTTTGGGCAAACTAGAGATTCCGAACGTGGCTGAACGAACTGGCTAAAAACTCACAGCAAGACTCTCGTGCCGCACTCCAAATTTTAACTGAAATCCATTTTAGCAGAGGCTCGAGACCAGGCCTGTTTGCTTCCCACACTACCTGGCAGTCGGGCGAATAAGGCGCTTTTTTCGGAACGCGGACTCCTGCCGCAACGTATCCTAGGCTGAACGAACCCGTCAGGAGCTTACCCATGAGCCTTGGCAACGATCTTCGCTATGCCTGGCGTGCCATGCTGCACAACCCCGGATTCAGTGCCATCGCAATCGCCACTCTCGCCCTGGGTATCGGCGCAAACACGGCGATCTTCAGTGTCGTCGACGGAGTCCTTATCCGTCCTCTGGGCTATGGCGACGAAAGCCGGCTGGTCGTGATTCATGAAGTCGTTCCGAAGTTCAGCCATCTTGCTCCCCGGCTCCCGGTGAACGCGATGCATTTTCTCGAATGGCGTAAGCGGGTGAACGCCTTTGAGCGTCTGGCAATGATCGGAGGCATGCGAGTGAACCTGACGGGAGCAGGCGAGCCGGAGCGCCTTGCAGCTGCCCGCGTTTCCCCAGACCTGTTCCCGATGCTCGGAGCACGCACACAATTGGGGCGTACGTTTGTTGCGGAAGAGGACCAGCCCGGGCGGGATGATGTCGTCGTTCTCAGCAACCAGCTGTGGAGGCGTCGGTTTGCTTCCGATCCGAACATCGTCGGGCGCAAGATTCAACTCGATGGACGTCCCTACGAGATTGTCGGCGTACTATCGTCGCTCTTCCATTTTCCCAAGCTGAGCCAGCTCTACGCGATGAACGTAGCGGAGGAGCAACCGGAGCTATGGAAGCCCTTCGCCGTGAAAGCGGACGAACTTGAAGCGTTGGGCGATTTCAACTATGCCTGCATAGGCCAGTTGCGGAATGGTGTTTCGTCCAACCAGGCACTCGATGAATTGAATGCTGTGCAAGCGGCGTTGGCGAGGCAAGCTCCGGAGAAGGTCGAACTGTTCGCGGCCACGGTTCCGCTACAGGAACAGATCACCAGTCGTTCGCGCCCCGGCCTGCAACTGTTGCTCTTCGCCGTTGGGGCCGTGTTGCTTATCGGCTGCGTCAATATTGCGAACCTGCTTCTTGGGAGAGCCACATCCAGAAAACGGGAACTCGCCATCCGCTCCGCGATGGGCGCGAGCGTTCGTCGGCTCCTGCAGCAGATGCTGGCGGAAAGCTTCTTGCTAGCCGGAATCGGCGGCGCTCTGGGAGTGTTCGTTGCCTACGTCGGGCTGCGTCTGATTCTGGCCCATGCCCCGGTCGACCTGCCGCGGCTGGATGAGATCCATCTCGACGGCCGCGTTCTTCTGTTCACCACCGCAATTTCCACTTTGGCAGGCCTCCTGTGCGGCTTCCTTCCCGCCTGGCGCTTTGCTCGCACCGAACCGATCGTGGTCATGAAATCGGGGACTCGCTCTACCGAGGGACGCGCTGCAGGAAGGCTGCGCTCGCTCCTCATCGGTGTAGAAGTCGGTCTCAGCACGCTTTGTCTTCTAGCTGCCGGCTTGCTCCTGCACAGTTTCCTGAATCTGTTCGAAGTCGACAAAGGATTTGCGGTGGATCGGGTGGTCACCGTGAATCTCAATCTGCCCGACACGCGGTACCCCGATCAGCCAGACCGAGTGCGCTTCATACGATCGCTACTCGATTCCGTGCGGGTGCTTCCGGGAGCGGTCTCGGTAGGCATTTCCAATAGGCTTCCGCTAAGTGGTGAAGGCGGGAACAACCTGTTGACGATTGAGGGCACGACCCTGCCCATCATGGAACGCCCCTTGGCCGATATTCGAGGAGTAAACCCAGAGTACTTCCAGACAATGGACATTCCGCTGCGGCAAGGCAGGATCTTCGCGGAGGGCGACGGTGAGCGCAAACTGGCCCTCGTCTCTACTCTTACAGCTGACCGGCTCTGGCCAGGACAGAATCCACTCGGAAAACGTTTCAAGGTCGGGGACCCCGACGGTCCGTTCGTTGAGGTATCGGGTGTTGTCGGCGACGTGCGAAGTGTGGGCCTCGACCGGCCGCCCTCGATGACCGTTTACGTGCCGTACTGGCAGCGTCGCACGTGGGGCGGTCCCTCGTTGGCTGTCAAAACCGCCGTCGATCCTCTTGCTCTGTCTTCTTCCATTCGGAGCGCGATCCGGCGGATCGATTCCGAGTTACCAGTCCCTGGCTTCGAGACGATGGAACAAGTCGTAGATGAATCGCTCGCGCAACGTCGCTTTCAGATGAATCTCATCCTGCTCTTCGCGGTGACGGCCCTGGTCCTGGCCAGCCTCGGCATTTACGGGGTCGTTTCTTATTCGGTCGCCTTGCGCACCAATGAAATGGGAATTCGTATGGCGCTCGGAGCCGGAGGGTCTGACGTTCTGACGCTCATCTTGCGTCAGGCAATGACTCCAGTTGCCATTGGCGTCGGTAGCGGCCTGATCGCTTTCCTCGCTGCGGGACGTTTATTGGCCGGCCTGCTCTATGGCGTCGTGCCTGCGGATACCGTGACGATCACGAGTGTGGTGTTGGTTCTGGCCGCGGTGGCGGCTTTGGCGAGCTTTATTCCAGCCCGTCGCGCCAGCCGCCTCGATCCCGTGATCGCATTGCGATACGAATGATAGAAACGTCGGAGCGTGCAGCCCGTCGTCACGCGCAAAAGCTGCTGTACGTTAGAAAAACTGCCGTTTGTCCTCTTGTCGCAAGCGTTATTGGGTGAAATCCACCACTGCCTGGCTGAAATCAACCGGTGTAAGTCAATCAAAAGAACGGAACTATCCCCCATTGCCAGTGTTCAATCTAATAGCAGGAAATGTGGGGACATCATGAAAACCAAAGCATCCAAAACGCTTCTTACCATGTTGTTGACGAGCGCAATGGCGCTCGGAACTGGCACTTTCTTGGGGGCGCAGGACCAGCCAATGGACAAGCCCTCAGCCGCGGTGAACGCTCAGGTGGATCAGGCACCTCCTCCAGAACAGACCGCGCCGCAATACAATGCGCCGGACCGTAATGAACAAGACCAGGGTGCGACTCAGGATGTCGCGCCTCAGAATGTCGCGCCTCCAGCGCCGCAAGATCAAGATACATATCAGGACCAGGCGCAGGCGCCTCCGCCTCCAGCCGGGCCGAACCAACGACAGTACACGTCGTTGCCTCCGGAGCAGTTGAATAAGCTGGTAGCTCCGATTGCGTTGTATCCCGATGCGCTCGTGGCGCAGATACTGGCCGCGTCAGCGTATCCCACGCAGATTGTAGAGGCGAATCGGATGGCACAGGAGAACCCGGGGCTGAAGGGACGGGATCTGGCCGAGGAAGTGGACCGGCAGGATTGGGACCCGAGCGTGAAGTCTCTGGTGGAGTTTCCCACCGTGCTGGCGAATTTGGACAAGAATTTGTCGTGGACCTCTGAGCTGGGCGAAGCCTATCAGAACCAGGCGGATGACGTGATGCAGGCGGTCCAGTACATGCGTCACAAAGCTTACGACGCGGGTAATCTGCGGAGTACTCCTCAAGAGCGCGTGTACGAGCAGGGGCCGGATGTAGACATTCAGCCGGCTGATCCGGATGTGGTGTATGTGCCCACTTACAACCCGGCGTACGTGTACGGATATCCCGTAGGCGTGTGGCCTGGGTTCTATCCGTGGTGGGGATTTGGCGGCCCGGCCATTTCGTTCGGCTTTGGCTTCCCGATCGCACCGTTCCTCGGCTTCGGTTGGGGATGGCATGGATGGGGCATCGGCTGGGGCTTCCACGGCGGAGTCTTCTTCGGTGGCCACCCTTGGGCCTTCCGCGGAAGAGGTTTTTATAACCATGCCGCGTTTGTGCACGGAAATTATCGAGGATTCTCTTCCGCGCGTGGCGGATTCGGAGCGCGCGGGTTTGCGGGCCGCGACGGGCGCGGGTTTGGCTCAGCCGCGGGTCACGGATATGCGGGCGGATCTCGCGGTTACGCGGGGGCCTCCCACGGCTTCGCCGGCGGCAATCGCGGCGCGGCCGTTAACCGGGGCGCTCAAGGCAACCGAGCCTACGCCGGCAACCGGGGATTCTCCGGCGGCCAACGAGGCTTCGCTGGACGCGGGTCAAGCGCACCGCGCGCTGGTGGTTCCAGCGCAAGCCGCGGTGGGTCGCGCGGATTCTCCTCGCATGGAGGCTCCGGTGGTTCGCACGGTGGCGGACACGCTAGCGGCGGACATGCCAGCGGTGGACATGCCAGCGGTGGTCACAGCAGCGGTGGAGGTCACAGTGGCGGCGGACACGGCGGCAGGCGCTAAGCGTTCCGTATAGTCGTCACAGTTCCAGCCCAAATCGAAGGCCCCGCTCTCACGAGCGGGGCCTTTCTTGTTCGGTCACTCCGGTTAGGCGGCCGCTTCTACTGGATGAACCGGCGGAAGAAGCTGTTGGGCTCCCACTGCGGACGATGATCTGCATTGGCGACACGCAACGCCAAATTTTCGAGGATCGCATCGAATTGCGCGGCAGCCGCGAGGTCGACGGGCTGGCTCAGGTCATCTGAGGGCGCGTGGTAGCGCTCGGTATACCAGGCCTTGAAGATTTTCTCTTCCCGGGTGCCGGGAATGTAACCGAACTTGAACGCAAGCGCCGGAACGCCCTTCTTAATGAAGCTGTATTGATCGCTGCGGATGAAGCGATTGTGATCCGGTTCCTTGTCGGCTTGTACCTGTACCCCCGCCTGTTCGGCAACCGCACGCACATCGTCGCCCAGAGTGGATTCTCCGAGCCCCTGGACCTCGAGGTATTTCAGCGGAAACAGCGGGAGGTACATATCCATATTGATATCGGCGACGATGGTGCCGGACACGGTGGGATGCGCGGCAAAATACTGCGAGCCGAGCAAACCCTTTTCTTCGCCGGTGACGGAAAGGAACAGGATCGAGCGCTTTGGTTTTGTTCCTGAATCTCTCATCGCCCGGGCGATCTCAATCAGCGATGCGTCGCCCGAGGCGTCGTCCATCGCGCCGTTGTAAATGCGGTCGCCGTTCACGGGCTCACCGATCCCGAGATGATCAAGGTGCGCGCTAATCACGACATATTCCTTCTTGAGGTCTGGATCGCTGCCCGGGAGAACCCCCACGACGTTCTCGGATTTCGCTTCCGAGCGCGTCATTCCGACGCGCGCACGAACCTTCACAACAAGTGGAAAGTGCGGCAGAGGCTTGTCTGCGTTGAGCGCCGCGAGAATCTCCGCGAAGGTGTGGCCGCTGCCCGCAAAGAGCATGTCGGCACGTGCGGGATTAAACACAATGCCCACTTGAAGCGGAGGCGGGACACCCTGACCTGGATCACGCAGTTCCATTCTCGGCTGGAACCGTGACGCGGCAACCCGCGACCAGGGGACTTCAGCACTCTTGGGATTCGGTATGGCAATGGTGCCGATTGCTCCTGCTCTCAGAAGCGCCTTCCGGCGTTCGTCACCCGATTGGTAGTGTGCTTTGATCGGGCCGGACATGTCCGCGGGGCCCCCTGTCACAAACACTACGATTTTTCCCTTCACGTCCTGGCCGGCCAAATCGTCGTAATTCAATTCGGGGACTGTGAGCCCGTAGCCGACAAACACGGCGCCGGCCTCGACATTCTCCGCCGCGTGCGAATTGACCCCGAGCACAGCATCGTCCCCGAGTGTCACCGGTTGCACTTTTCCGTCGCGCAGCAAATCGAGCGAGCAGCGAGTTTCGTCAATTCGTACAACGTGAAAATCCATGGGCTGCCGGTAACCCTCGGTGCCAGCAGGTTGTAGACCCGCAGCACGGAATTGCTCAGCCATGTAGTCGGCGGCTTTTTCGTAACCCCGGGTGCCGACGTCGCGACCTTCCAGGTTGTCGTCCGCGAGAAACTGAATATGTGACCACCAGCGTTGGCCAGGCGCATCTCCGGTAGCGCTTTGCCCCAGAGCGGACCTGCCGGCCAAAATCAGCGCGAGGCAAACCAGCAGGCACTTGAGTCGTTTCACGTAAGATGACCTCCCTTTCCAGAGTCGAAATGTGAGACACCGCCCAGATGTCCAAATCTGTCCCCGCCGCACGCCGAAGAAATCTATTCTAAACGGCCACGGGAAGGGTTGGACTTTCTTGCCGCGCTAAACTCCGCCTCATTAGTTTCGCCAAACTGGAAGGGACGGCCTGCGGCGCACATTCAACCTCCGGAAGGCAGGCCCATCGCTTTCAACGCCAGGCCGCGAGCTACCGAGGTAAATTCGTTTCCTCCCCGAATTCGCTTCTTTCCAAATCGCGTTTCGAAGATTTTTCTTACCGCCGGCACAAATGACGAGCCACCCGTGAGGAAGACCTTATCGACGTCCCCGGGCATAACCCCCGAAGACGTAAGCAGAGAATCGACGCACGCCGCGATCTGCCCAACTTCCTCAGAAATCCACTCCTCAAAGGTTGCTCGTTCCACCACCGCCGCCAGATCCACAAACCCGTCCGAAAACTGGAATGTGGCCACAGGCGCATTCGACAGGTCGCTCTTAACTTTTTGCACGGCGCGGTGGAGGTGAAACCCGAGATCTTCTTTGATGAAGTGGATCAGCGCTCTGATCTTCTCTGGTTCGAGCGATTGCGCGTGAACGCCCTTCAGCATCTCCAGCACGTCTTTGCCCCTCAACAGAGATAGATGGTGCCAACGCTCCAGCTTTATGTAAACCCAGTTTGGAACCGTCAGGATCTTGCCCAGCGAACGCAACTCCGATCCCGCCCCCAGAGCTGGAGACACGAGGTGCTTGATGATCTTCGCATCGAAGGCATCTCCCGCCACGCCCACTCCGGCATTACCGACGATGCTGCCCGAGGCTCGATCCAGGCGAACGCTGTCCCTTCGAGCGCTGGGCCCAACGTGAACCAAAGAGAAATCGCTCGTGCCGCCCCCGAAGTCGCCAATCAGGATTAGCTCGTCGTGATCGAGCGTGGACTGGTAATAATATGCCGCTGCTATGGGCTCCATCTCGAACTCGACGGATTCGTAGCCAGCCGCGATGAAGGCAGACCGAAGTCGACCCTCCGCATAGATGTCATCTTCCGGGTTATCTGCCCCCACAAAATGAACCGGCCTTCCGGCTACGGCAGACCTGATGTTGATCCCAAACTGATTTTCCGCCATCTCTCGAAGATCCCTGAGAATCCTCGCGATCAGATCTTCAAGCGTGTGCCTTCGACCGAAAACCTCTGTGCTGTGCAGGTTCCGGCTGCTTAAGAATGACTTGAGTGATTGAATCAAGCGCCCCTTCACGTCTGCGGACAGATATTGCTCAATGGCCTCAGGGCCTGTCCACGACTTCAGGGTATTGACCCCGCCCTCTTTCTGCTTCTGAAGATATAGCAGTGACCGGTAGGCATCCGTCAGGCCCCCCAGATATGGAAACTTGGCAAGCTGAACCTCGCCTGAGTGGTCGGCACAGGCGATGGAACTGTTCGTTGTCCCAAAGTCGATGCCGATCGTGCCTTTGCCCTTTATCTTTTTCGCGATCATTCCTGCGGTAATGCTAGTGCGGTCGCGGTCCGCTAGCAACGGGAATTGGTCGACGCAAAGTTTGTTTGCAGTATTGGCCTCGGCTTTCGGGCTCCGGCGGCGGGAAGTCCGATGGCGGAAAGGCGAATCGGTTTCGCCGAAGCCCGAAAGCCGAAGCCCGAAGCCCAGCCCTGCTAGACTGTCGCGATGCGGCGGCTGATCGTCAACGCGGATGATTTTGGTTTCACTGCAGGCGTCAACCGCGGCATCGTCGAGGCTCACAGCCACGGCGTAGTTACGTCTTCCACATTGATGGCCAATGGCCCGGCATTCTCTGACGCCGTTCGACTCGCAGGAACCGTGCCTCAACTGAGCGTGGGATGCCACGTCGTGCTGATCGATGGCCAGCCTGTGCTCGATCCCAAAATAATCCCGAGCCTTGTGGGTCGAGACGCAAATGGAAGAATCGATCGCGACTCGGGCTCCCCACGCTTCCGCGACGGTATCAGCGGATTCGCTCTACGGGCGCTCGCCGGACGCCTGGATGCGCGCGAAATCGAGGCGGAAGCTACGGCACAGATTCAAAAACTTCAAGCCGCCGGAATCGCTGTCACTCACCTCGACACGCACAAGCACACCCATCTCTTTCCCCGCGTGCTGCGGCCCTTGCTCAAGGCGGGTGCGGCGTGCGGAGTGCGCGCCCTGCGCAATCCCTTCGGACCCCGGCGTCCATTGCGATCCGGCCAGCTACTTGCCCGGCCCGGCCTCTGGACGCGCTATGCCGAGATGCGGGTGCTGCAAGGCTTCGCCGCCAGTTTCCGCGCGGCGGCGGAGAAAGAGGGTTTTGCCACGCCGGATGGAACCCTGGGCGTCGAGGTCACCGGAGTGCTCGATGAAACCCTGTTCCGTGCCATCGCCACCAGCATTCCTGAGGGCACCTGGGAATTCGTATGCCACCCCGGCTATAACGATGCTGAACTTGGCTCCGCCAAAACCCGCCTGCGGGAGTCGCGCGAAACCGAACTTCACGCTCTGACCCTGCCTGAAGCCCGGAACACTCTTTCGCAAGCCGGAATCGACCTGATTTCCTATCGCGACCTGCACCGCTGAACGGTTTTCCCCATGTATCCAGGGGTCCAAAGGTACTCTGGTAACCTTCCGCAAATAACCGAAGCGCGTATGATTAGCTTGACGTGTTAGAAGATTGTTAAGGCGGGAGGTTCCGCAGATGTCGGCCGGGCCAGCTACAGCTCCGCGCACCACTCTGGACCTGAAGGTCCGGGTATGGGGCATGGGCTCCAACGATCGACCATTTTTTCAGAACGCGGTGGCGCAGAACATCAGCGCGACCGGAGCCTGCATTTACGGGCTCGAACAGCAGTTGAAAGTCGGCGACGTGATCGGCGTGCAGTACGAAGCCAAAAAGGCGCGCTGCAAAGTGATTTGGGTAGTTGACGCCGGCGGAATCAAAAAGACCCAGGTAGGCGTGCAACTGGTGGCTGATCAGGAATGCCCCTGGCTGTCGGTCCTTCCGAAAGAGGTCGTCGATAATGCTCCCCCGCCCCGCGCTCCCGACAACCGCAGAAAGTTCCAGCGACACAAAATTTCGTTTCCCTTGCAGTTGCGCGACGAGCGGGTCAACACTCCCATGCGCGCGAACGCCACCGACATCAGCGGTAATGGCTGTTATGTTGAAAGTGCGATGCCCGTAGCCGTGGGTACCTCGCTCCGAATTGAGTTCTGGATCGACCAGGAGTCGGTAACCGCCTCGGCTACTGTCCGCACCCGAGACCCCGGAGTGGGCATGGGAATTGAATTCACCGGTTTGACGGAAGATACCAAGGCCCGGCTGCAGGCCCACCTGGACAAGCTTGATCCCGGCATCACCAACCTTGGCCGGAAGAGCGACGGCCCGGGTAGTGGTCAGTAAAACTTCCCTAAGAAAATCTCCTGTTTTGTTTTTCTTCGCGTCCTCAGCGGCCGTTCCTTGCGACCTTCGCGGTTAAAAGCTCTGGGATTTGCTCCATCCTGCCTCTCTTCTTTCTACAGGCTCAGACTGCAATTTCGTACAAAATCTGCATCCCCGGTTTATCCTTGCCATCGAATGACAGGCTCTTGGAAATGACACCCAGGGAAAGGCGTCCCTCCAGCGAATGAAGATCGGAATCACTTGCTATCCCACCTACGGCGGCAGCGGCGTCGTCGCCACGGAGTTGGGCCTGGAGTTGGCCCAGCGCGGGCACGACATTCATTTCATTTCCTACGCCCAGCCCATCCGGCTCAGTGGATCGGAACCAAACATTCACTACCACGAAGTCGAAGTCTCGCGTTATCCGCTTTTCGATTACCCGCCTTACGACCTGGCCCTGGCTACCCGCATGGCGGAGGTTGCGCAGCTGTACGATCTCGACCTGCTGCACGTCCACTATGCGATCCCGCATTCGGTGAGCGCTCTGCTGGCGCGCCAGATGCTGGCGGAAGGACCTCGCGGCCGCCGATTGCCATTTGTGACCACCCTTCACGGCACCGACATTACGCTGGTGGGACTCGACCGGTCGTACTTGCCGATCACCCGCTACTCGATTGAACAGAGCGACGGCGTAACCGCGATCTCCAACTACCTTCGCGATCGCACGCAACGGGTGTTCGACGTCAAAAATCACATTGAAGTGATCTACAACTCGGTGAACTGCGACGTCTACAAACGCAATCCTGAGATGGCCGCCGAAATGCGCAAGGAATATGCGCTGAACAATGAGCGCGTCCTGGTGCATCTTTCGAATTTTCGTCCCGTGAAGCGGCTTACTGATGTGATCGAGATTTTCGACCGCGTCCACAAGCAGGTTCCCTCAAAACTTCTGCTCATCGGCGACGGACCCGACCGCTCGGTCGCCGAATGGCTGGCCGTGCAGAAAGGGATTCACTCCGACGTGCTGTTCCTCGGCAAGCAGGATCGTGTACAAGACAAACTTGCAATCGCCGACATTATGTTGATGCCGAGCGAACTGGAATCCTTCGGTCTGGCCGCGCTCGAAGCCATGGCCTGTGAAGTGGTTCCCATCGCCACGCGCGCCGGCGGCGTTCCCGAAGTAATTGAACATGGCAAAAGCGGCTACCTCGCCGACGTTGGCGACGTGGAAACCATGGCGCGTTATGCTCTCGAACTGCTCACCAACGAACAGCGTTTGCAGGAGATGGCCAGGCAGGCTCGCGCCGTCGCGCTCGATCGCTTTTGCGCCACGAAAATTGTCGCGCAGTACGAAGACTTCTACCGGCGCGTGCTGGAACGCGCTTCGTAAAAACCTTCCGGCACCGCGCTTCCGGCCTCCACCAGCGGCAGTCGAATCCGCACCAGCGTTCCCTTCCCTTCATGGCTGTCGACGGTCATGCGTGCGGTATCGCCATAGAGCACGTGCAGCCGCTCGGAAATATTCGCCATGCCGATTCCTGAGCCGTGCCAGTCGGTGTCCTCCACGGAGCGTGGCGCTTGCATTCCGACCCCGTCATCTTCCACTTCAATCACCACCTGGGAATCGGTAATGCGGCTGCGCAGAAACACACTGCCGCCTTCCACCTTCGGCGCGAGGCCATGCTTGATGGAATTTTCTACCAGCGGCTGCAGCAGCATGCTGGGAACCATCACGTCGAGCGAGGCAGGATCGAAATCCTTCACCACATTCAACTTGTCGCGTCCGAAACGCAGCACTTCGATATCGAGATAGTTATCGATGAACTCAAACTCTTCCCGCAACGTGGCAAATGCTTCGCCAGTGTTAAGCAGGCGGCGAAGAATCGTTGCCAGCTTGAAGATCACGTCCCGCGCGGTCTCCGGATCGACTCGCACCAGCGACGAAATCGAATTCAATGTGTTAAACAAAAAGTGCGGATTGATCTGGTTCTGCAGCGCCTCCATGCGCGCGTGCAGCAGCAACCGCTCCTGCTCCTCGAGCTTGATTTGAATGCGAACACTGTTGAAGATCTTTAGCTCGATCCCAACGGCGATCACCGAAGCGGCGTAAATAGCGGCTTCCACCCACAGGTTTGAGCTCTCCAGGCTGAAGATTGAATGCGGAAAGTAGCGCGACCATTCCATCTGCACGAAACGAAGCCCAACAATGGTCGTGAAAAACATGATCTGCCAGTCGAACAAACGCGGCGTAGGAAGATTGCGGCGAATCAGCCGGTAAATACTAAGATCGATAAACGGAGAGAACGACCAGATATCATCTTTATCGCGCGCCATGGTCCGCAGCTGCCCGGCAAGGAATCCGGAGAGCACACCGAAAGGCAGCGCAGCCCACTCTCCGTGCAGCACAGCCGGAACGGCCATCAGCAGTCCGCCCAGCGAACCCGCCCAGCGGCCGCCGATCGCTCCCAGCAGAAGCGCCGTCTCAAAACTCAGATCTCCAGCCAAAAAGCTGGGAACGGAAAAGCGGATCCAAACGCCGATCGAGATCGGCAGGCCGAACCAGAGCACGAGATAAACTTTTTGCCGGAAAGTTCGTTCTTCGCGAAACAACAGAGACTTAAACTCAACCGAGCGGACCAAAGTGCTGGACACAACCGCGGCCACGCCCAGCTTGAGCACCAGATGGATCAGTATGAGCCGCGGTTCCATGAGATTTCAGGTCGAACGAATTAAGCGCCGAAGATTCGCCGTTCAGAAAACTGTAGCACGAAGCGGCGGGCAGCTCGCCTGCGTACCCAGCATGTTCAATAGCCCTTTTGCTTGTCGACTACGAATAGCAACGGCTCGCGTGCCAGGTAGCGGCGAAGGTTTTCAGAAAAAACTTCGTAGTGGCGTGGCCACAGTTGTTCCGTCTGGCTGCCGATGTGAGGAGTGATAAAAAGCTGCTCCGCCTCCCAGAGGGGCGAGTCCGCGGGCAACGGCTCTTGCTTAAACACATCAAGCGCCGCCCCTGCGATGTGGCGGGAGCTAAGCGCCTTGATGAGAGCGGCTTCCTCCACCTGCTCTCCGCGGCCGACGTTGATGAAATACGCGCCGGGCTTCATCGCGGCAAACCGTGCCGCATTGAACAAGTCGTTGGTCGCACTGGTCACCGGTGCGGCGGCCACCACAAAATCCGACTGCGCGAGCAACTCATCGATCGCCGAGGGCGGAAAAACGGCGGCGACGCCTTCGGGACTTCCCTTCTCAACATGCTCGCGTACCGCGATCACGCGCATGCCCAGCGCCGCCGCCATCTTCGCCACGCGACGGCCAATACTGCCCAGCCCGATCAGACCCAGCGTCGCGCCGGCGAGCTCTCGCGGATGAGGTCCCTCGCTCCACATCGTTTCCGATCCCCAGAAATGTTTTTGCTGCAACACGGCCGCTTGCGGAATCTTTCTTGTCAACGCGAAAAGCAGCGCCATGACATGTTCGGCGACCACCGGACCATGCAGTTCGCTCGAGTTGGTGAGCACCACATCGCTCGCCACGAATTCTGGAAACAGCAACTGATGTACGGCAGCGGTGGGCGTGTGCAACCAGCGCAGCGAACGGGCCGCGGCCAGCTGCTCCGGGCGCAGCGAGAACGCGAACATAATTTCCGCGTCTCGAAGGTCCTGCTCAATGCCGTCGTAGTTGTTGCGATTTGTGATTTCGACTTGGGGAAAGTTCTGCCGCAATTTTTCCGGGAACCATGCGGGCACGTTCCACAATTCCAGGGGATGCTGGATCACGATGAGGAGCTTGATCGGAGAATTTTTCAACCGATTGTCCTCAGCCGATTCTCTTCACGCGGAGGTCGGTTCCAGTCATTTCTTTGGGCTCGTCGACACCCATCATGCCCAGCAGTGTAGGCGAAATGTCGCGCAGGGATCCGTTCGGCTTCAGCGTGTACTGATTGGCGTTGTCCGCGACCACGATGAAGGGTACGGGATTGGTGGTGTGGGCGGTATGCGGGCCACCGGTGGCGGGATCGATCATCATTTCAGCGTTGCCGTGGTCGGCGGTGATAAGAATCGCGCCCCCTTTGGCACGCACCGCGGTTTCGATTCGAGCCAGACACGCGTCAACGGTTTCAACCGCTTTGATCGTGGGCTCGATCTTGCCCGAGTGCCCGACCATATCGGCATTGGCAAAATTCACGATGATCACGTCGAACGTTCCTTCTTCAGTGGCTTTTACTACCGCATCGGCAATGCCCGCGGCACTCATCTCCGGCTTCAGGTCGTAAGTGGCAACTTTCGGGGACTGCACCATCACCCGCTCTTCGCCGGGGAACGGCTGCTCGACGCCTCCGTTGAAAAAATACGTCACGTGAGCATATTTCTCAGTCTCGGCCACGCGCAGGTTGCGCATGTTCAATCCGCCCATGACGTTGGCGAGAATGTTGGCCATCGACTCCGCGGGAATCACGACCGGGAGGCTGAAGTTTTTGTCGTACCGGGTCATGCAAACGTAGTGCAGATTCTTCGGAACGCGGTCGCGAGGAATGGTCGCATCGAGATCGGCTGCGCCGGGAAGATCGCTGCCGCCTTTTTCGTTCAACCCGCTGTTGCGGGCGAGTGCGCGCGTAATCTGGCGGACGCGGTCGGCGCGAAAATTAAAGCAGATGCAGGCGTCGTCGTTGCGAATGGTGGCCAGCGGCTGACCATTCTTGTCCGTGCACACAAACGGCACAACGAACTCATCAGTCACGCCGTTGTTGTAGGAATCTTTCATTCCCTGCACTGGATCAGCGCGCTTGCCGCCTTCTGCGTCGGCGAAAACCATGGCGTTGTAGGCCTTGGAGATGCGCTCCCAGCGCCGGTCGCGGTCCATCGCGTAGTAGCGGCCGTTGACCGTGGCGATCTGGCCGGAGTTGTACTCGCGCATCTTCTGCTGCAGCTGTTCAAGATAGCCGGCGCCGTTCGTAGGCAATGTGTCGCGGCCGTCCATAAAGGCGTGGACGAAGACGTGGTCCACGCCGTTCTGCTTCGCCATTTTCAGCAGCGCATAAAGATGAGCCTGCTGCGAGTGCACGCCACCGTCAGACACCAGGCCGAACAGATGCAACCGCCGTTCGCCCACGCGGGCATGCTTCATGGCCGCGAGCAGCACGGGATGCGAGAAGAATTCGCCGTTCTGGATCATCAGGTCGATGCGCGTGATGTCCATGTGCACGATGCGCCCGGCGCCAATGTTGAGGTGGCCGACTTCACTGTTGCCCATCTGCCCCTCGGGCAGGCCGACGAAAGGCCCGCTGGTGTGGATGAGCGTGTTGGGATACTCGCGCAGCAACCGATCGTAAGTGGGCTTGCGCGCCAGCGCGATGGCGTTGGCCTTGGTTTCGGCGCGGTATCCCCAGCCGTCGAGAATGATGAGAACGAGTGGTTTTGGACGAGGCATAAGTGCAGCTTGCGCTCCTGGCTTGTAGCTCTTCGCTCAAGTTATGTGATTACTAGATTATGTCGCTACCAGATTACGTTAATAGAATAGCGTTCAAATACCGGATCGGCAGTGACCAGCGGAAGTTTTTCCTGCTAGGCCGAGTCAGGATTGCTCTCTCGCATCGCCGATTGTCCTTGAGGGACCCTGATCGGCAAGAGCGGCTGAGTCCTAGCGGGGCGAAAGTTGCCGTGGCCCCACAAATCGATGACCCGCCCGCTGCAGGACATGCCTCCCGTTGCGATCTGCGTGCGCGCTGGAAGCAGGAAGGACCTTGGCTGAGAGTTAGCACGGCGTGTTTTTGAGCGAGCCGCAGAAGCCCGCTAAATCGGTTTAAATAGCGGACGCAAGTGATTGATTACATTAGTGTTACAGGCACAGTTTTACACAGGGCCTGAGCGCCGTCAGCTCCGCGCTGACAGCCCATTCGGAGCGCTTGCACCATTCCCGGTGCAATACGCGAAAACGTTGCCTGCGACTGAAGGCTGCCTCAAAAACTTCTGCTGCGGGTGGTGAGCGAGAGCGAGTCGCCTTCGGCGCGTTCGAGACGAGCGGTCGACTTGGCTCGATAGTCTCGTCAGCCGCGCGTTGCAATCGGTTCACCGAGGTAACCTTGCCGCCTCCCTTGGCTGCTAATAACGTGGTTAGTGAGAGCGCATCTTCCACTTAGGGGGCACCGGAGTGAACAACGAAATGTGCACCAAAACCATTGCGAGAAGTTTTTCTCGTTATTTCTCTTCGTCTTCGGATGTCCTGAAGAGCGGCGTCCTGGCGCTTGTGCTGGTTACAGCGAGCGGGTTTGCCTTCGCGGCCGACCAAGCATCGGGCACTGCGAACCCCAACCCATGCAACATCAGTGACGAGGATGCTGCCGGCCTCAACGTCGACTTCAGTGCGGACGTGAACGCAAGTCGCACGTACGCAGGCACGATCGCGCAAATGCTCAAGGACGAGAAGTTCGCGGAACTCGATTGCGTTGCCGATCGTGCGCGAGCGAATAAAGAAAGATTTTCCGGCGGAGCGTGGAAGATCCACGAACTGTACGGCGGGCTCTACGAGCCGGTTCAATATCCCGTCAAGCATGCCACGCAAGACGACTGGAACAATCTCTTGCAGCGGCTCCAGAAGTGGGTAACCGCGCGCCCACAATCCATCACGGCGCGGGTGGCGCTGGCTCGGACTTACATCACGTACGCCTATGACGCGCGGGGTAACGGTTTCGCAAACACGGTTAGCGACAGCGGATGGAAGTTATTTGAGAACCGCACCACCCAGGCCCAGCAGATTTTGGACGAAGCTTCAACTCTTCCCACCAAGTGTCCGGAGTGGTACGTCGACATGCTGCTCGTGGCCCAGAACCAGAGCTGGGACGCGGATCGCGCCCGCGCTCTGTTCGATGAAGCATTCAAGTTTGAGCCGGGTTATTACTACGACGCCCGCGTACTGGCCTCCTACCTGCTGCCGAAATGGAGCGGGGAGGAAGGAGCGACGGAGAAGTTCACCCAGGACGTGGCTGACCGCGTCGGAGGGGACCAGGGCGACGCCCTCTATTTTGAGGTCGCCAGCGCGGACTACGTGATTTGCGGCTGCGGGGACAACCCGAAGATGTCATGGGAAAGAATCGAGAAAGGGTTTGACGCGTCCGAGAAGCTATACGGCGTGTCCATGCTGAATTTGAACCGAATTGCTTATCTGGCCACTCATTTTGGAAGGACCTACCCCATCGTCGCGGACAAAGTTCTGGCCCGCATCGGAGATCAATGGGATGAAGCGACGTGGGATACTCAGCAAAACTTTGAAGATGTGAAGAAGTGGGCGGCTTATACCAGGCCATTCGCGGAGAAGCTCTATGCGATGGAGGCGGCCGCCGACGCGAATATGAAAACTCCCGCAGGTCCTCGCTACCAGGCATCTTTCGAGAAAACGTATCGCGGGCTGTTGCAGGAGTGTGTACGCACCGACGGCAGCGGCATAGACAGGTGGGAAGGTAAGTTCAAGGTGCTGATCAGCGTTGGAGCAAAAGGCACGATCGAGGATCACAACATCTACTCGATGGGCCCCGTCGTCACCTGCCTGGACAATAAAATCCAAGCGCTCAAGCTAACCAGGAAGAGGGTGTTTCCGCCGCCTCCCCAAGCTCCGTATTGGGTAAGGCTCGATTTGCACTGGGCGGATTTTGCGCCGGTCGCGGCCAAGTGACGGATCTGGAATTCGAGGGCATATTTCGACGATTGCGTTTCGAGGACCTAGTCGCGCGTGAACTGCTCGATTAACTCGCGGTGCTGTGGATAGCGGCGGGTTAGCTCTTCGCGCTCTGCCAATTCGAAATCCTCGAAGTCGAAACCGGGGGCGACGGTGCATCCCACCAGCGCAAATGATTTGCCGTCCTTCACGTGGGAGGCAAACCAGGATCCGGCTTTTACAACGGCTTGTAGCTCTTCCCCGGCTTCGGGGTCGCTTCCCAGCAGCATTCTTGAATACTCCCCGGACTTGCTGATCACGTGCACGAGCACCGGTGCTCCTACGTAGAAGTGCCAGAGTTCGTCGGAGCGCAGGCGGTGGAAAGCGGAGAAAGATTTTCCCTCCAGCAGAAAATAGATGGCGGTGGAGGCTGCTCGCGGGCCGGTGAACTGTGGCGGCAGGGACTCGCGGGGCAGGACTTGATCGGCTTTATAGGTCTGGCGGTAGAAACCGCCTTCGGGGTGGGATTGCAGGGATAGCTTCTCGATCCAGTACTTGGCGTCTTTTGTCATGAGTGACTCGGACTTGCAGAGTTCTGGTGCTGTCGGGGAAACCAGCGGGCAAGAGTGCCCGCTCCACACAATCTCAACACACAACCTCACCACACAACCTGAAGCACACAACCCGGCCGAAACGTTTTCTGGGCTGCTTGCACTATTCCGATGAGAAGAGACTCTATGCCTTCTCCGCCTATCACCCATTACCGCCGAATCGCAGCCTGAAAAGCGCGGTGACTCCTATCTCTCAGGTATACCAGCCTTTTGCGGGAAGCCCCACCCTTGCATCCTCTGCAAGGGTGGGGGATCACATCGAGTGACGACTCCGATCTTAAGAGTTTGATTTCAGAAGTCAGATTTCGTGCGCTTCTGTCAGTCTTGCTGCAGCCTGAGCGAGCGCGCCCTCTAAGCCCTCGGCGCTGGGAACGCCGCCCTGGGCCAGATCTTTGCTGCCACCGCCGCGGCCGCCGAGTTTTGTCATGGTTTCTTTCAGCAGCGCGCCCATGTCATGCGGCTGGCCCGCGGATTGGGCAAAGATCAGCGACGGCTGCGGGGATGTGGTTGCGAGCAGGGCAAGCGCGTTCGGCGATTGTCGCGTCAGTTTCTGCGCGAGCAGTTTTACGAAGTTGAGGTCGCGGTCGGCGAAGGTGCGGACGATCAGCTTGCGGCCGTTGGCTTCTGGAGTTTCTGCGAGCATTGCTGATGCTTGCGCTGCGGCCAGTTCTTCGAGCGACTGTTCGCGCTGCTTGCGCAGGAATTTGATTTCGTCGAGGGCTTTGCGGGCTTGCGTGGGAACGTCGTAGATGTTGGCGGAAAAGAGCACGGCGGTTTCGGTGAGCGTGGTGAAATCGCGGCGGGCGGTGGCGACGGCGCGCTGGCCGGCGACGAATTCCACGCGCCATCCCTGGCGGACCTTTTCGGTTTTGCGCAGCAAGACGCTGGCGATCTGGCCGGTTTGATTGACGTGCGTGCCGCCGCAGGCGGTGAGATCGAAATCGTGGATATCGATGAGACGAAGTTCGTCGCGCTCTGTGGGCGGAAGTTTGCGCAGGCCGAGCTTCCCGGCTTCCTCGCGGGTGACGTAGCTGACGTTGACGGGACGATTCTCGAGGATGATTTCGTTGGCCAGTCTCTCAGCGGATTCGATTTGTGTCTTTCGTCAGATTGGGAGTATCGAGATCGATCGAGCAGTAGTCGTCGGCCATGTGGAACGAAACGGTCGGAATGCTGAAGAGACGGATGAAGGCGGCCGAGAGCACGTGCTGGCCGGAGTGCTGCTGCATGTGATCGCGGCGGCGCGTGGCGTCAATCTGGCCGTGGACGCGGGTTCCGGGCTGCAGGGATCCCTTGTCGAAATCGCGCTCGGCTTCGATGTAGTGGACGACGCGGCCATCTTCGGCATCGGCGACTTCGGTGACGCGGAGCTTGCCGGAGCCCGACGTGAGCCATCCCGTATCGTGAATCTGGCCTCCGCTGGTGGGATAGAAGGCGGAGCGGTCGAGAATGAGCGCCGGGCGGGGAGAGTTAACGACCTCGCGCACTTCGGCGTCGAAGTCGTAGAGGAAGGAGTCGTGGTAGTAGAGGCGATCGGTCATAGCGAGCGTCTATTTTAGCGGTGAGCGCGTAGGATTGGAATCGCGCCGGGGTTTTGAGTGTAAACGCCTTGATTACGTCCATTGGCAATCAGCCCTCAGAGCCACCACTGGATGCTCACGTAGCACGAGGATCCCGTGATCTGAGCCGCGCGCCAATAATATGTTCCGGAGTCGGACGCAATCTGATCCAGAATTTCGTAGAAGGGGAGATCTTTGTCATGAATTGAGAAGTGCCTCCAAGGCCCAGGTGGCTTCCCAGCTAAAAGGATGTCCTGACCGGGCATCGGGCATTCATGTCCCTTCAGCCAGCCACCGATCTCGGGAATAGCTCTCAGATGAGCGGTAACCTCCGGCCATTGCGGATTCTCGTAGTCGAATAAATGCACCGTGACATCCATCAACGGGAGAGGTGCTCCCCGCAGCACGAAGTGTACGGCGCCGTTGCTGTCTTGGTGCCACTTAAACTGCTGATCCGTGACGGAGCCAATGGTTTGATGAGCACTCACGCTGTGTCGGGTGGCATCAGCGATGGCGTCGAAAACATCTGCGAGTGTTCCATCCTTGATTTCGACATCGATTCCTATCGGCATTTCGACGAATCTGAAGTCACCACTTCCATAAACGCCGATTACAAGGCGATATTTTTTTGCCAGTTCATCCAGGATTTTTGTCGCTGTCTTGCCTTCCTTTTCGACGAAATGATGCACGCGAATAGCGGATGGTGTCGGCACGTTGACTTGCGCGCTTAGACTGAGGGCCGAGAGGGCGAGGATACTGACCAAAATGAACGCAAACTTGCTCATAATGCTCCTTGTCCGGGTACTCAACGTGAAACACTGGTTGCCATTATGCCCTGAATTGGGCACCAGCCGAGTCGTTAGAGCTACTCACCCTAGGTAATGACCTTCCTCAGTTGGCGCCATATCCCTATAGCACTCATAGACCCGGCCCGACCGGGGGTTTTGAGTGTAATCGCTGATAACAACGGTTGATGATTTAATTTCCGTTTTGCCCGTGATCCAATCCATAAACGGCTCCCAGATGTTGATTAGGAAACCTTCTCGAACCTTGTGCGATGTGCCGTTCTTTTACGTGTCGCGCCGGAAATCATAGAAGACACGAATGAGGTTGTCATCAAGATCGGCGACCGTAAACTCGCGCAGCTTCCACGGTTTGTCCTCGGGCTCGGAAACGATCTTCGCTTGCGCGGCCTTCCACTGTGCGAAGAGTTCGTTCACCTCAGCCTTGCTAGAGAGATTGAGCCAGAAAAGGATAGGGCCCACGTTGCCGTAGGACTCCCGGAAGGGACGATTGGTGATAAACAGTCTGCAATTCCCCCTGGAGATTCCTGCAATGCCGCCTTCGTCGTCCCCCCAATCGAGGGTGAAGCCTAGCGTGTTGACATAGTAGGCTGCGGCTTTGTCGACGTTAGCCGCGGGGATCTCCGGGACTGGAGCGGGGAACGTCATGGGCTTGTGGGCTCATCGTAGCACGATCACGCGGCCTGGACGTCCAAGCAATGTGAGCAGTTGAGTTCAGGCATAAGTTTCGATCGTTCGCGATTTAACAGCACCGTCTAAGAACAATGCTTCAACTCCCGGTTGGTCTGCAAACAGGACTTAATCCAATCCGCCAACCGGTGGGAATCGTCTCAATTGGCGAAACATCGCCATTACACTCAAGTCGTTCCGGAACGATGGGACTGCTGAGCCGATCATTGAAGGGTTCAACTGCCACGTTGTCATCGCCGAGTCTGGCGCTGACGATATGCTCGCTTCGCTCGCACGGCGGACCAATGCGTCCGCTCTACATAATCAGATACGCGCCGAATCAATATGGGCCGATGATGCCGCCGATTGGGCGGGTGGGCGGCGTTTTGGATGAAGAGCTCGCGGGCGAGGCGCCCGCGGCTCCATGGGCTGTGCTGGCCTCCAGGACATCGAGATATTTCAGGCCACTGCCGGTGTTGAAGAGGACTACTGTGTCGTTGGGTTTGAAGAATCCGGTGGCGCGGAGTTTGCGGTAGGCCACCAGCGACGCGGCGCCTTCGGGGGCGGCGAAGATGCCTTCGACTTTGGCCCAGTGGCGAGTGGCGTCGAGAAGTTCGGGGTCGGTGGCGGCGACGGCGGTGCCTCCGCTCTTTTTCAGAATGTCGAGAATCAGATAGTCGCCGTACGGCTTGGGGACGCGGAGACCTGCGGCTATCGTGCTGGCGTTCGGCCACATTTCTGAGGCGAGCTTGCCTTCATCCCATGCTTTAACTATCGGCGCGCAACCGGATGATTGCACGGTGATCATCTTCGGGCGTTCGGGACCGATCCAGCCTAGCTTTTCCATTTCGTCGAAAGCCTTCCACATGCCGAGCAAGCCGACGCCTCCGCCGGTGGGATAGATGATGCCGTCGGGAATTTTCCAGCCGAGTTGTTCGGCGACTTCGTAGCCCATGGTTTTTTTGCCTTCGACGCGGTAGGGCTCTTTGGTGGTGCTCACGTCGAACCAGTGTTCTTCTTCCCACTTTTTCAGTCTTTTTTCAGGTCGGCGACCT
>CAWKNM010000002.1:0-849446 GCA_963851165.1 uncultured Acidobacteriaceae bacterium
ACGAACAAAAGGCCATCGCCACCGTATTGAGCGAGATGGAAGCCGAGATGGCCGCGTTGGACGCTAAGCTGGCCAAGGCCCGCCAGCTCAAGCAGGGCTTGATGCAGGAACTTCTCACTGGGCGGACGCGCTTGATATGAGCGATGTCGGCAAGCCCGAGCGCGCCACGCAGAACCGCATCATCGCTCTCTTCCGCGATGAGCTGCATTATCGTTACCTCGGCGATTGGATCGATCGCGATGGCAACAGCAACATTGAGGAAGAGATTCTTAGGGAGTACCTGATCAACCGCGGCTACAACTCAGCTCAGATCGGCGTGGCCATCCACAAACTGCGCACCGAAGCCGACAACCACAGCCGCAACCTCTACGGGAACAACCAAACCGTTTTACAACCTGCTTCGCTACGGTGTGCCGGTCAAGACCGAGGCAGGTAAAGTCACGGAAACGGTTCACGTCATCAATTGGAATGAACCGGGAAAGAATGACTTCGCTATCGCTGAGGAGGTCACGCTCCGCGGTAACCACGAGCGTCGGCCTGATTTGGTTTTGTACGTGAACGGCATCGCGATTGGAATCCTGGAGCTGAAAAACAGTCGCATCACTATCGGCGACGGCATCCGCCAGTGCCTTTCCAATCAGCAACCAGAGTTCAACGAGAAATTCTTCAGCACGGTGCAGTTCGTCTTTGCCGGGAACGATTCGGAGGGCCTGCAATACGGCACCGTAGGCACACCAGAAAAGTATTTTCTGAAGTGGAAGGAGGACGAGCAGGACGACAGCCGTTTCAAGCTGGACAAATATCTGCTGAAGATCTGTGCCAAGAATCGACTGATCGAGTTGATGCACGATTTCGTGCTGTTCGACGGCGGGATCAAGAAACTGCCTCGTGTCCACCAGTATTTTGGAATCAAGGCCGCACAGGAGCATGTTCGGCAGCGCAAGGGCGGCATCATCTGGCACACGCAGGGTAGCGGCAAGAGCATCGTGATGGTGCTGCTGGCGAAGTGGATTCTGGAGAACAACCCCAATGCCCGCGTAGCCATGATCACCGACCGCGACGAACTGGATAAGCAGATCGAAGGAGTTTTCACGGAGTCCGGCGAAGCCATCAAGCGCACCAGCAGTGGCCGCGATCTGATGAAACAACTCGGACAGGCCAAGCCTCGTCTATTGTGCTCTCTGGTTCACAAATTTGGCAGGAAAGGCGTGGGCGACTTCGACGCCTTCATCAAGGAATTACAGGCCCAGCCCAGTCAGACCGTGGGCGAGGTTTTTGTCTTCGTCGACGAATGCCACCGAACCCAGAGCGGCAAACTGAATCAGGTGATGAAGGCGATGATGCCCAATGCGGTTTTCATCGGCTTCACCGGCACGCCTCTACTTAAGAAGGACAGGCAAACCAGCCTGGAAGTTTTCGGCGGCTACATTCACACGTACAAGTTCAGCGAGGCAGTAGAGGATGAGGTAGTGCTGGATCTCGTGTACGAGGCGCGGGACATCGACCAGCGACTCGGCTCCGAGGACAAGATCGACGCGTGGTTCGAGGCCAAGACTAAAGGGCTCAACGACTGGCAGAAGGATGAACTGAAGAAGAGGTGGGGCACGATGCAGATCGTGCTCAGCTCCAAGTCTCGCATGGAGCGTGTAGTGAGCGACATCATCTTCGATTTCAGCGTGAAACCGCGTCTTTCGAGTGAACGCGGAAACGCGATTCTCGTCACATCGAGCATCTACGAAGCGTGCAAGTATTTCGCCCTGTTGCAGAAGACGCCATTCAAGGGCAAATGCGCAGTCGTGACCTCCTACAATCCGCAGACGCAGGATGTGACCAAGGAGGAAATCGGGGCGAATACCGAGACCGACAAGCAGTTCATCTACAACACCTATAACGATTTGCTCAAGGATGTTGAAGCCAAGCCGGGCACGACCAAAACAGAGACTTACGAGGAATGGGCTAAGGAACTATTCACGAAAGAACCGGCCAGCATGAAGCTGCTTGTCGTAGTAGACAAGTTGCTCACGGGCTTCGACGCTCCGCCCTGCACCTATCTCTACATCGACAAGTCGATGCAGGACCACGGGCTGTTTCAGGCGATCTGCCGCGTCAACCGGTTGGACGGCGAGGACAAAGACTTCGGATACATCGTGGACTACAAAGACCTTTTCAAGAAGGTCGAGAACGCCATCGCTGTTTACACCTCCGAACTGGATCGCAGCACGGGCGGCGCCGATCCTCAGGTGCTGTTGCAGGATCGCCTCAGAAAAGGCAAGGAGCGCCTAGACGATGCGGTGGAAGCCCTCGCGCTGCTGTGCGAACCTGTTCAACCGCCGCAAGGGGAGCTGGAGCACATCCACTATTTTTGCGGAAACACAGAGATTCCATCGGATCTAGAGGAACGCGAACCACAACGCGCTGCGCTCTACAAAGCGACCGCATCTCTTGTCCGCGCCTACGCCAACATTGCCGATGAATTGGAGCGAGCTGGATACAGTGGTACGGACATTACGCGCATCAAGGGTCAGCTTGAGCATTATCTTGCTCTTCGCGAGATTATCCGCAAGGCCAGTGGCGAGAGCCTGGACCTCAAAGCCTATGAAGCCGATATGCGGCACCTCATCGACACCTACATTGAGTCTGATGGCCCAAGGAAGATCTCTCCGTTCGACAATATGGGTCTGCTGGACTTGATCGTAAACACGGGCATCGCGGACGCTATCGCGAAGCAACTCGGTGGCCTGAAGGGGAACAAGGATGCGATTGCCGAGACCATCGAAAATAATGTCCGTAGCAAGATTATCAAGGAGCACCTCAACGACCCGGCCTTTTTCGAGAAAATGTCCACTTTGCTGGACGAGATCATTGCCACCCGGAAAGCGAAGGCTATCGAGTACGAGGAATACCTGAAGCGCATCGCCCAACTTGCAAAAAAGGTGGAAGCAGGACAGGCCGAAGAAACGCCGAAAGCCCTGAACACTCCGGGCAAACGGGCGCTCTATAACAACCTCAGTCAAAACGAAGAGTTGGTGCTGAAAATTGACCAGGCAATTAGGAGCGTCCGCCCCGACGGCTGGCGCGGAGTTCAGGCTCGTGAACAGGTGATCAAAGCGGCCTTGTACGAGGCGTTGCGAGATGTGACCGAGGTGGAAAGGATATTCCCCATTATCAAAGCGCAGAGAGAATACTGATGGTCACAGAACTCAGACTTGGCGAGATCGCTGTGGACGTGGTGCTGAAGGACATTAAGAACGTCCATCTTGGCGTTTATCCGCCGACGGGCAGGGTGCGGATTTCGGCTCCCAAGCGGATGAGCCTCAACACCATCCGCGTCTTCGCGATTTCCAAGTTGGGCTGGATCAAGCAGCAACAGAGGAAGCTCCGCAGCCAAGAACGCGAGACGCCCCGCGAGTATCTTGACCGCGAGAGCCACTACGTGTGGGGAACACGCTACCTGCTCAAAGTAGTTCAGGACAATGATGCGCCGAAAGTGGAGTTGAAGCACAGAAAGATGATTCTGCGGGTTGCTCCCGGAACGAGTGACGAAGCCAAGCAAGCGACCCTCGCCCGCTGGTATCGAGAACAACTGAAAGCCGCCGTTCCCAGTCTTATTGCGAAGTGGGGGCCGATCATCCCGGCAAACGTGGAGCGCGTCTTTGTGCAGAGAATGAAAACGAAGTGGGGAAGCTGCAACCCTCGTAAACGCAGCATCCGATTGAACACCGATCTCGCGAAAAAACCATGCGAATGCCTCGAATATATCGTCGTCCACGAGATGATTCACGTTCTCGAGCCTACCCATGGCCCTCGATTCGTCGCACTCATGGATCGCCTCATGCCACAATGGCGCGCTCGGCGGAACGAACTGAATCGGTTGCCGGTTTGCCATGAGAAGTGGACTTACTGAGAATCCGTGGATCCCACTATCGTGGCAAAGCCGTTTTGGGTTCGGTACCGCCAACTGACGGCCGATAAGTCGTCTTCTACTCGGACTCTTTACCAGTCCAACTCGCCGTCGATTCGCAGTGTGCTGAAGGTGTGCCCAAAGCTCCGGCCGGTGCTCATCCCCCCGCGATTGCGTGGTAGGTAGCGAAGTACATCTCCCGGCTCTTTTTCGTCTGACCGCCTTCAAGTGCATCCCCAAATGGCGTGAAAATCTTGTCCTTCGGGTCGTCCACCAAGACGCTGCGATCGGCCAAATGCAGGATTCGTGGTCGCCGGTGCTCGCCCGCGCGGTTCAACCGCAAGCTCCGCAGTTTGTAGCAAATCTGAAATGCGGTGATAGGCAGTCCGAGAAGAGCCCGTAAAGAAATTGGTTGTGGCGCAACGGTTAGCACGTCGGAGTGACACAATGCCTCACCGTGGCGCGAAATGTGAGATGCTCACAGAGACCGCAGCCAAAGTTCTATCGGCAGGGGCACGACACACTCGGAACGGCGGAAAATTGAGCAAGACCACCAGGAAGCGACAGCCAGAGGTAAATAACGACAGTGGTGGCAGAGCAGGTCTACTGCAGAAGGTCCAGCAGGTGCTTTTGAACTGCGCCCCCAAGTCGTCGCAGACCCGCACTCACCGCCGAGCACTCGGAAATCCGGAAATAGTCATTCGTACCGGCAGTACTGAAGTCCAAAATGTTTGCGCGCATTATCAGAAGGTCGTATTTGGCGGGAGCATTCTCGATTTCCTCCACGGCACAATACGGAGTGGCTTTGTGCGTGAAAAAATTCCTATGGGCCGACAGAAAAAAGAACCAATCGGTCGCAATGTGGAGCTCGTCGCAGAGGAACAATAGAAAATCGTGCGTACGCAGCCTTCCTCCGCGGTCAGTCAGCATTACGGTCTGCCCAATTGACAGCTGCTGTTTTGCTGGCAGTGTTCTGCCTATGTGGACCAACATTGCGTAGGCAAATCTCGCTAAAAGTTCCACGAAAGACCGGCACTCATAAAGGAATGAATCGGTGGCTAGCAAGACACGATCTCTTGCTTCCTCGACTCCTCGTCCCCTCATTACGCGAGCATTGGGAATGCTACCGACGTCAACCGCGGTTGGTACGAAATCGCAAACCGCCTTGCTAGCGTCATTTAACTCGCGAACGGATGAGCGCAACATATAATCGCGCGTTCCGATGTGAATTGCTGTCCCACCGAGCTTTTCCCCGGACTTCTTAGAGAGGGTCGGAACTTTCCCCTTACCGGTGGCCAGGTTTAGTGCAGTCCATATCGGTCTCGCATCAAACAGCAGTTCGCCAGGAAGGAAGTTGATATGAATCACAGCCTTGGGAATGGAACTCATGCAGAGAAGCCCACAGCGCGGAAGGTATCAGTCTCGCTGCTGCCACATCTTCGCTGTTGGGTCTGACGCCATCCGCTCGGCCACTCCGAGAACGCAGCGCGACCCCAGCTGTCGTATTGCCTCACAAGTTTCAGTTCGGTGATGTCGCAGACCGTACCGAGTGCGAGACGAATCTCGTGCTCAGGCCTGCGCCAGAATTGCTCAAGGGCCGGATCGGCCTGGAAATGTGGATGGAGTCCATTGTCAGCGAAGACCTTTGCATAGGCTAAGCAAGCGAGAGATTCCATCTGTCGTGTACGCCAATACGCTATGTCCTCACGTTCTGCAGAAGCGTACTTTGCGAGCGAACGATCCCATTGGTGCACATGCTCCACGTCGCATCGCATTTTGTACGCCTCTTCAAGTGCATCGCGAGCTTTGTTCTTCGTCGCGCTCGGAGCGGCAAATAGAGAACAGCGATGAATGAATTGCTTTTCGGTTCTGCCCACCTCAGGGTAGATCAGCGCTTCGAGTGCTCTCACGAATCCATGGATTCGATCGCTGGCATAGAACTTCTGGAGGGCGGTTGTTAGAGCCCACCAGCCGCGAAAAAGGCGCACGTTTCGTGCATCTCCTAAATTGCCCAGTAGCGAGGCCTTCGCCTGGGCGAGACTCGCGGCCTCGACAAGATGTTGTTCGCGAACGAGCCAAGGAAGACAGCCACGCGTGATCTCAAGACGCTCAAACCTGCTGAGGTTTTGGCAGACCGGGTGCTCTTGTTGCACATGACCGATGATGAGAAACGCGCTTTCGTATTCAATCGTCCCTAACAACCGCAACATCGTGAAAATGTTTTCAATCTGCCTTGCCAGGTCCAGGTTGATGTTGTCAGAAATAGGGAGATTCTCCGAGGCGAAGCCGGTGGTTGCTGTGCGCACGAGAACAAGATTCGCACGGCTAATCTGCGAAGCCTGAAGTCCCAGCCAGCTCTGCCACTGTGAATCCAGTTCGATTGGAAGTTGGTTGAAAACGTCGGTGCCATCCGGGAGGGTTATCCCAGTGTTTGGAAGGTCCGCGCGGACGTTCGTTAATCCGAGGAACGCGAACTTGGATTCGTTGGGAATCCTGGCTTTGGTGTTTATATCCGTCATGTATGTGCTTACGTTCGCTTGAACACAGCGTAGCAGAACCAGACGATGAGAGCGTTCCTGCACTGCCGGGATAAGCAGTGAAGCTGTGAGCTTGCCCGGCAGGGTAGTCTCCGTGCATCCCGGGGTGATAGTTTTCTTGCGCTAATGGGGATTTCCGCGCTGTAAGGGGTTTTGTGCATCGCAGCCCGAGCAGTCACACCAGCCGGTTTTTGGCCGGCGTCAGCTTTACCTTGACGGCGGGAAGTACCGCCGCCGCTATGGGTTTTGAACGAGGGAATGAACGGGTTCAACCGCGGACAAAGCAGGTTGCGACTGTGGTTGGCTTTTGTGCTAGAACTATACGGTGACACTGTTCTCGAATGATTGAAAGTTAAGTACTTGAAACCAAAGAGGCTACGAAGGATTAAAAATCGAGAGTCGGCTGTAGGTAGTGCTTTTAATAAATTGAGGAGTGTGACAGATTGGGTGATGTTAGCGGGATCGGGGAGATTCTCGAGAAAATCGGCCCTGGCCGTTCGTCACGGGTCGTTGAGGCGCTACAGGAGCGTTTCAAGCTCGAACCCGCCACGGCTCGAAAGCGGGTTTCTCGCGTAATACCACCAATCCGCCGATTCCCCATCCCACTGCTGCCGAAGAAAGAGGCCTTCCTCTATCACGAAGACCAAAGGAAGACCGAACGATTCTGGACGAACTTAGTCAGGGATCTCCGAGAAACCAATTCTGTTTACGGCGCCGCGCTTGATGGGCTCATCGCTCGCGGAGGCATCGTTTCTGCCGATGAGTTTCCTGTTATCAGTGGCGCTCCACTCGCCCTCAAGGGACAGATATCGTCGGACCGTGTTGTTAACACTCTGGTCAGCGCCGGAGCAATTGAACGGATTACATTGGCTGATCTCGGCGATTGCATCATGGTCGCGCGACCCGAGATCGGCCTTGCCGACTCTCGAGGATATCGCCCGCGTGTGACTGCGGAAGGAGTGATTCTGGATGGCGTTCGCGAGTGGGCTCGCAAACTCGGACTCGGGGGCTATAACAGCATCAACATCCGAGGTGAGGGACGGTTGCGCCAAGTCGGACAATTCTACTGGGATCTGTCCGGCCCCAGCTATCTGCTGCCTCTGCGGCGGGGACATGCAAAGAACGGATTCCTGGTAGCCGATGTATTTGCAGATGGAATTCTTGATACGCCCGCGATCCAGTTCTTCATCCGGAAAGTACAAATGTTACGGGCGTCGTCGAATAGCGGAGACACGCTCCCGCTCCTCGTCGCTGAGGGTTTCACGGGCAAAGCGCTCACAGCGGGGCATGCGGCAGGCGTTGTATTGGCAACGCCGGCGAACTTGTTCGGCCAGAAAGTTGGGGCCGCAATTCAATCGCTCGTCGAAACCCTGAAGAACGCCGCAGCGATTGCCGCAGGCAATCCCGAGCGGCTAGCAAAGCTGATCGATGAACTCTCTGAGATCGAAGGAGCGGCTGGGAATCTTCGCGGCGTTCTCTTCGAACTGATAGCCGCGTACTTGGCGCGGCTGGATGCAGTTTCCGTCGATGTCGGAGTGACGGCGCGCGATCTCGACACAGGCAAGATGGCCGACATTGACGTGCTCAAGGTGCGGAGCAAAGCCGAATGCATGGGCATCGAGTGCAAAGGTAAGCGGCCGGGCGGAGTGGTGGCGTTGGATGAGGTCGAAGACTGGCTGCGGCGCATCCCCACTTTTCGCGCGCATGTGGCAGGCGAGCAGAGATTCCGTGAGGCAGCCATTAGCTTTGAAATCTGGACGACCGGAACATTTACGCCCGACGCACTGGCCCGCCTCGAATCGGAAAAGCCGAAACGGACGAAGACTCCGATATCGTGGAAGGACGGCGGCCAGGTCGCGGAGATCGCAAAGAATGCAAAGGAAAAGACTATTCGAGAAGCGCTATATGAGCACTTCCTCAAACATCCGCTGTCAAAGCAGGTCTGATCTCGTTCCTTCGTAGATCGTTATAGGCCGCGGAGACAGAAGCAGACATCGGGCTGAGACCTGTCGGATGGATCTGAGCGCCGCGTCAACTGGCTTTGTTTTGTGTGCAATAGGAGTTACGATCTCAGGTTCTGAAGATGTTGCCTTTGTCCCGGAATTAGGGCTATATTCGATAGGCGAATAAAAAGCGAAACAATGGGAAAACCGTTCCAATCTGAGCTAGCGAAACTGCCTGAGACTTATCAGTGGGCTTTGTCCATGGATGCTACGACGCTGGAAGCGCGACTAGCTTCGGTGGCTGGCTGTCCGTTGATTGCCATTGGTTCCGGGGGCTCACACAGCACTGCGATCCTAGTGGCAGATCTTCACCAGAGGCAGACCGGCGAGGTTGGAAGGGTCGATACGCCCTGGATGGCAGCAAGTTATCTAAAGCAACTCAAGGGCTCTACGGTGGTGCTAGTCAGCGGGGCCGGACGGAACCCTGACATCTTGGGAGTGGCACGTAGGGCTGTTCAATCTGAGCCTGAGTCACTGATCGCACTGTGCGCCTCGAAATCATCGCCGCTCGCACGTATCGTCGGAAACTATGCGCGCGGCTTTTGCTTCGATTTTGACGTGCCGGCGGGAAAAGATGGCTTTCTGGCGACGAATAGTCTGCTCGCTTTGGGAGTCGTCGTACTGAAGGGGCATGGCATCAGGGACATGTTGCCACAGTCGCTCGATCCGGGCGCCATCGTGGTGGACGGTAACCGAAAGAAACTCTCCGCCATTGAGGATGATTTTTTCACCCGCAATAGCAATAGCGTTGCGGTGCTTTATGGACCCGATGCCAGAGTCGCGGCTGCGGACCTTGAATCAAAGTTGGTGGAGGCAGGCCTTGTGTCTGCTCACCTGGCGGACTATAGAAACTTTGCGCACGGCCGACATCACTGGTTCGCAAAGCACCCGGAATCGTGCGTGATCGCTCTGGCGAGCGATGATGACATCGAATTGGCAAGGCGGACGCTCGCACTATTACCTCGGCATATCTCTTCGCTGCTCGTAACGTCGACTCGATCGGGACCGCCTGCGTGGGTAGAATTGCAAGTCGCGGTTTTCGAATTGGTTCGGCGCTACGGACAGGCGCTAGGCATTGATCCCGGAAGACCGGGTGTTCCTGAGTTCGGTCGACGTATTTATCATCTGAACGCGTTCAAGGATCGAAAGACGACGATTCAGGATGCCGCCGTTGACCGAAAAATCAAAGCAGGGGATGGACGCAATCCCGGCAGTCGCCAGCAAGCGGAGGCTGCCTTCCGGGAGTTGTGTCGGCGGTTCTCCCGGACAAAATTCCATGGCTTAGTACTCGATTACGATGGCACCATCTGCGATCACGAAGACAGATTTCTAGCGATTCGCCCGGAAACAGCACGCGAGCTAAAACGGTTGACTGCCGCTGGGTTCTTGTTGGGGATAGCGACTGGCCGAGGCCAGTCGGTCCGGAAGGCATTGCGCGCTGCGATTCCGAAAAAGCAATGGAACAAGGTATGGGTAGGCTATTACAACGGCGGAATCATCGCGGTCTTGGACGATGATGACCAACCGAGGACAGACAAGGCCATCCGACCGCAATTGCAAAAGGCGGCTGACTGCCTCGAAAAGAAACTGGGAGATCAAGTACAACTGAGCCTTAGGCCAGATCAGGTAACCATCGAGAGCTCATCGAACCTCGATGTGAGGGCGCTCTGGTCGATGGTCGTGCGATCCCTTGCTGAACCACGCGTGGCGGAGATTCGGGTGTTGGCTTCCACGCGTTCGGTTGATGTGGTTCCAGAAGACACCAGCAAACTGAGGGTCTTGCGGGCGCTGGGAGAAGTTCAGCCGAATGGGAGCTTCATGTGCATCGGTGACCGACCTTGTTGGCCCGGGAATGATGCAGAGCTGCTTACCCATGAATTTTCTCTGAGCGTAGACGAGGTCGATGGCAGCCTCGACAGCGTCTGGAACTTGGCGCCCGCAGGTGTGCTGGGTAGCGCCGCCCTCCGCTATTACCTGGGGAGTATCAGAATGGCCAAAGAGGATTTCCGAATGGAACTGGAGACGGAATGAAGGATCAGCTGGCGGAGCAGTTGCTGGCCAAAGTGATGGGCTGGAAGAGCCCGGAAGAGTTTGTGAGGGATGGAATTCCCTTACAGGCAATGGCGACTTATAAGTACGACGAATATCAGCAATTTTCTCCAGGGATGCGTTTCATTGAGAGCCTAGCTCAGTGGCTCGGGCAATTCGAGACCATAGAGCAACGCAAGACGGCCCTTGCCTTTGTTCGCGAACGGCTAGTATTCATTTCCTCCGCTGAAATGAACCATCTGGTCTCGATTTCCTATCCTGATCATATCCGTCCGCTGCTGCTTTCGAAGGCGGCAGCCGAGGCCGGATTGCCGAAGTGGCATTTGGCCAAAGTGGCCAGCAGCATGGAGTATCGCGTGCGTAAGAGGAAGTGCCTGTTTCTAGGGTTGAGCGATGGCTCGCACACGGATGTGTTTCGGCGTTCCAATCCACAACTGAGCAACGAACAGGTTCGACAAAGCCATGAACTGACAAAGGACCGCATCGACGATCTGCGCGAGGATCTGAAGAAGGACCTTAAGAAACTGCTTGGGCGAGAGGCCACCGAGGAGGAGTGCGTGTTTCGCTCAGTGGTCTTGTTGGACGATTTTTCTGCTAGCGGCGTCAGCTACATTCGCAAGAAGGAAGACGGGACCATAGGTGGGAAGGTAGGGCGCTTTTTGAATTCGCTGCACGATGCGACCAACCCGCTATCAGGGTTATTTGTGAAGGCAAATCTTGAGATCATTCTAGTTCTGTATATGGGAACCCAGCGGGCCGAGACTGTGTTGCGCGAGAATCTTAACGAATCCTGCGCAAAGTGCGGACAAGAAGCGCATGTATTGGTCGTGCAGCGCTTCCCCGAGGCTCACCGCGTGGTCGCCGGAATGCTCCCTGATTTTGACGCCCTGATCGAGTCACACTATGACGATGCGAACGAATCGACGAGTACGGAACTTGGCGGGACAAATCTGAAGTATGGATTTGCAGGAGGGGCACTTCCGCTAGTGCTCAGCCACAACACACCGAACAATGCTATCGGCCTCTTGTGGGCCGAAGGCTCGAACATGCGGCCATTGTTTCCGCGCGTGACGCGGCATAAAGACTCATGAGAGAACCACGGAATCCATTTCGTTTGCGGGCGTCGGAGGCGATCGAGTCCGACACGACGTTTCTGAAGCTCTTCGGTCCCGGTATGCTCGATCTTCTCCCTGAAGGCACGCAGTTGTGGGACAAATTGCAAATCTTCCGCAGCGCGCCGGGGGCCGGAAAAAGCTCCCTTCTGCGTTTGTTTACGCCGAGCGTGCTATTAACCCTTCACGCTTTCCGGAGGAGCGAGGATCTCAAGGAACTTTATCAGCGGATGAGTGAAATGGGAGTGGTCGACGAGGACGGGCCTAGACTGCTCGGGGTTTTCCATTCGTGTGCCCGCAACTATGCAACTCTGGAAGAGCTGGAATTTGACAGTGCTCGGAAGGAGCGCCTGCTATTTGGATTGCTGAACGCGAGAGTTACGCTGGCAACGCTTCGCTCCGCCCTGGCCCTATACAAGCTCGACTATCCATCGGACTTGGCAAGAATTACGCTCGGAAGTAGGCCGATACAAGAGACCGCGAGTGTGTTTACTCCGGGTAGTACAGGGGTGGAGCTGAATAGATGGGCAACTGAGTTGGAGGGTCAGGTTTGCGATGCCATCGATAGCTTTGGAAGTGCTGATGTGAAGGGTTTGCCAGGTAACGAGACGTTTTCGTCCCTAGGACTATTGCAGAAAGACGCTTTACTTGTCGATGGGAAGCCCGTTGCTCAGCACCTTTTACTGTTGCTCGATGATGTTCACCATCTGACACATCGGCAACGAAGCAGGGTTCTGAAAGTGGTTACTGATCTCAGGACAGGGGTCGGTGTGTGGCTGGCAGAGCGCTTCGAGGCACTTGCGCCGGATGAAATGCTGGCAACCGGAACGGCCGAGGGGCGCGACTACGAAAGCGAGATTCTGTTGGAACGATATTGGCGCGATCATCCGCGTAAGTTCGAAACGTTAATGATGAATGTTGCCGACAGGAGGGCATCGGCTGCCATCAACGTCGAAGTCAGCTCCTTGGACTCCTGTCTCCAGACCTCGCTTGATGGGGGGGAATGGGTGGAGCGCTATGAAAAGACAATTCCTGTCATTAAAGACCGAATCATAAAAGCTATCGCTGGCCGGGCATTATTCGATGCCTGGCTAGGAAAGCAAGAACGTGCGACCGGAACGGCGCGTGATCGAGCCCTGAATTGGAGAACCTTAGAAATTCTCGTGCATCGAGAGATCAGGCGAGAGCAGACCGCGTTTGATTTTCCGTTGAGTGAGTCGGCATTCGAAGAGAGGAGCGATTCGCAACTTAGGGCGGCGGCAGAGCTATTCATCGCGCAGGAGTTTAGTCTGCCGTACTACTTTGGGACGCGAAAGCTTGCCAGTCTTGCCTCCTGGAATATTGAGCAATTCATGCGTTTGGCTGGCGATGAATTTGAAGAGGTGGTCTCTTCGTACATCGTTCAGCGCGCAGCGACGCTCGATGCTGCACGGCAGGACGCGCTGCTGCATGCGGCATCGACATCGTTTAGGAGCGAGATCCCCCGAAGAGCACGAAACGGAGAGAGGGTGCTAAAGCTGTTGGATTCGATTGGGCAGTATTGCCGCCAACGAACTTATGAGCCTACGGCCTCATACGATCCGGGTGTTACGGGAATCGCAATTTCAATGCGCGACAGGGAGTCATTGCAGGACCGCGACTTTCTGCAGCGGAATCCCGAGTACATGATGCTTGCGGAGGTGCTAGCGGCGGCGATTGCGAACAATCTGTTGGAACCCCGGCTCGACTATAACGTGAAGGGTTCTACATGGATGGTGCTCAATCTGAATCGTCTTTTGTGCGTCAATTTCGATCTCCCGCTGCACTATGGAGGGTTCAAGGAACAGCATTTACGTGATCTCTATCTGTGGATGACAACCGGTTACAGACAGAAAGCTGCTTTGGTATGAAGTCTGACCGGAACGATCGTTGGGACTCCTATGTCCAGGTGAGTGGGAACGACTTAACGACGTTCTTGCAGGATCATGTTGCGCATCGGCAAGGGCCAACTAAAGCGTGCTTAGTTCTGGGGAGAGGATTTGATCCCCGTATGCTTGCCGGCTTCGATTTGCTGCGCGGGATCGTCAAGTCGAACGAGATAACAGTGATCATGCTGGCTTTTGATGAGGGAACCACCTCGCCATCCCGCCGATACGACGAATTTGTGAAAAAGAATCTCGAAAAGCTAAATGGCATTGTCGGATCGGACCGGTTGCAGGAGCGACGGATCAATATGTTTTCCGCCGAAGGCCGTAGGATGACTTCGAGATCCGCAGAGGGAGTGTTCCGCACAGCGGAGGAACTGAAAGAGTTCACCGACATATTCGTCGATGTCAGCTCGTTACCGCGGAGCGTCTATTTTCCGGTGATTGCCAAGTTGCTATTTCTGCTCGACAGTATGGACGGAGGCTCAAAACCAAATCTGTTTGTGCTGGTGAGTGAAAGCGCCGCTCTAGATGCGCACATAACGGAGGAAGGGATCGATGAAGATGCCGATTACATTCATCCCTTTCGGGGAGCCGCGGAACGTGAATCTGCAGCTGGGCGGCCAAGGGTATGGTTTCCCTTGTTGGGCGAAAACCAGATTGTCCAGCTGAAACGCATTTACGACCTGGTCAATCCGGCTGAAATTTGCCCTCTGTTGCCAGCGCCGTCGGTGAATCCGCGGAGAGGAGACGAGCTGGTAATGGAGTATCGGGAGCTTTTGTTCGACCAATTGCGCGTGGAAGCTCGAAACTTCATCTACGCCTCAGAGACCAACGCGTTCGAAGCCTATCGTCAACTCAGGCGTGCAATACTGCACTACGGAAAGGCACTGAAGCCGCTGGGTGGATCGAATGCCGTTATTTCAGCGAATTCGAGTAAGCTTCTCTCTGTGGGAGCTTTGTTGGCTGCCTATGAGCTGAAACGGTCCGGTGTGAATATTGCTATTGCGCACGTGGAGGCTCACGGTTATACGATGAGAGAGTCGGAAGCAAACAACCTGGACGAATTGGCGAACGAAAGCCGGCTTCACGGGCTTTGGCTTTGCGGAGACTGCTATGCATAGTGCAGGATTTGGAAGAAAACCGACAATAATTGCCGCCGGATTCTTCGCGCTCGACGTCGTTTTCGGTCTTGATGATACTGCTCCAAGGTTCTATGCTGGGGGCACCTCGGGAAACATTGTGGCAGGGCTATCCTACATGGGTTGGGAGGCATTGCCCCTGGCGCGCTTGTCCGACGATGTGGCGGGCGATTTCGTCCGCAAGGACTTGAAGCGCTGGGGTGTGGATACGCAGTTCCTCGGTCTCTCGCCCAGGGCGGCAACTCCGATCGTGTTAGAGAAGATTGAGTTGAGCAAGAATGGCCTGCCCAAACACCGTTTCCTTTGGAATTGTCCCGATTGTAACGGGTACTTTCCTCCATTCAAGCCAGTACTTCAGAGTTCTGTTGAATTCCTCAAATCAGAAACGAAGGACGCCGATGTCTTTTTTGCGGACCGTGTTTCCCGCTCAACGGTCGAGTTAGCGCGATACTATGGATCTAAAGGTACCCTAATTTATTTTGAGCCGTCTGCAGCCGGCGATGGGAGGCTGTTTCGAGAGATGCTTCAGCTCTGTGACGTACTGAAATACTCCACGCAACGCGCGCGCTCATTTTCCGAGCTGCTAAGAGATCACAAAGCGCATCTAGAAATCGAAACCCTGGGTGAGGACGGGCTACGCTTTCGAACTCGTCATTCCTTCGGTGCCTGGAATTCGGTCCCGGCATTTGAGGTCAAGATCAAGGATACGGCTGGTTCAGGTGATTGGACCTCCGTGGGACTCATTGCTTCCATGTTTAGGAATGGACGGGATGGTCTCGGTGGCACATCGAAGCAAGACATTTCGCTGTTTCTGGAACACGCCCAGGCGCTGGCCGCCCTGAATTGCCAGTTTGAAGGCGCTCGGGGGGCAATGTACCAGATGAGCCGCCCACGATTCATGGATGCGCTAGCGTCCCTGCAATCGAAAAAACCTGAAAAGCGAAGACAGCGGAACATTTCCCTGTCCTGCCTCTCTCCGACTTCTTCAGTCTGTCCGAGGTGCAAACCGAACAGACCGGTACCCCAACCCGAGGAATTCAAAATCGAGCGGTCCTGTAGGGGGGACTGACTTCTGCTGACGAGCACGATTGTATCCGCCAACGAAAAGCATAGTTTCCAGGTTTTCCCAACCCCATGCGAGATAATGCGGCCGTATCACAGTCACGCCTTCCATGATCCGGTGAGGTTGGGTTGGCCGACCATTCGAACACGATTGAACACGATCATTGGCCTAACGCGCACGCTCGGGCTTTTCTTGATGCCGTGGAGCTTGGCTCAGTGCGTCTTGCCTGAATCGTGATTATTTAGTCAAGATTATTGGGTGATCGAACGGCTCAGTTTACGTTAGTCTCACCATCGGAGCAACGTATTGCTTATCGAAATAAAGCCTCCGTCAAGTCATCAAGTGAAGCGGATGAGCACCCTTTTTGCCTTGCAGCAAGATAACTGGAATGATTACCACTTCCACACGCTTTATCACCTTTACTATCGACCAGGTGAAAGTGAGACGGATGTGGTCTATATCGGGCCAGTGAAAATCCTTCGGAAAGGGCAAACTCCTGCGGATCAGATCTTGATCCGGGAATCCTTCTCTTCGCTGCCTGAAGATTTCGTGTCTGTCGGCAACAATTTGGATTACTACCAACGTTTGAATGAAATCCGTCTCTCAGACCGCGTGGCAATCACTGACGCGCTCAACGATGCCGTTGTTCATCCCGATCTGATAACAAAATTCCAAGACGAGCCTGGATGGACAATCTCAGTTTTTCGTGGCACTAGTGAGTGGCGCTCGTATTTGGTAGACGCTCAAATACTCGTTGAGGGGAATTTCAGCGCTCTCGCAGATATTGAACAGCGCTTTGGATATACGCCTCCCGGCGCTAGCGAGTCGATAGAATTCGATTTCAGGGCGCCAAAGCCCACTTCCTATTCTGGCCCCTATCGGTCTCTTGGTCCTCAGAATAAAGACACTTTGCTTCCGGAACGCATTATCGTCCTCATTGGGAGAAACAGCTCTGGCAAAAGTACGATCCTATCGCGGCTAGCACACCTAGCTTTTGCGTCTCCACAAGATCGCGCAACAAAGCGTCTCACAGCCTTGGGGCAACTTTCTCCTCCTGCCATTGGGTTCATGCGAGTTATCACCATCTCTTACAGCGCATTCGACAGCTTCGTGGTCCCAGGCATGGCCACTCGGGATATTGCCCAGACTACAAAAGACATCGAAAGTGGTGAGAGCAGATTTGTTTTCTGTGGCTTGCGAGACCTAGTGGCGGAAGGTGTGGCAGACCTCGAAAAGGCTGAACAGAGTGTAGGTACTGAGGCGGGTGAGGCGAGCGAACTGCCCGTTGAGCGGCGTAACTCGACTCGTCTCAAATCGGTGGAGGCTCTTGCTGAAGAATTTTCGAAGATTCTTGAACGTATCAAACAAGTCGGAAACACTGACCTTCTATTGTCTGCGCTTCAGCCTTTGACCTCCGACCCTTCATTCGCAGAATTGAAAGGTCAGCTCAGTGATCTGTTGAGCTCAGTTGAGTCCAGCAAGCTTCTATTCCTCAGCTGGAGCACGGGACATAAGATCGTGATTCATGTGATTGCTCAACTGGTGGCGAGTGCCAGGCCGAGATCGTTGGTGCTTTTCGACGAACCCGAGGCGCACTTGCACCCTCCTTTGATGGCGGCCCTCATGCATGCTGTTCGAATCGTTCTCAGTCAGGTGAACGCGTTCTGCATCGTCGCGACACACTCTCCTGTCCTTCTTCAAGAGACTCTCGCACGACATGTTCGCATAGTGCGTCGGGTAGGCAACACTTTGACAATTGTAACTCCGACACTGGAGACCTTCGGTGAGAATCTCGGCATCCTCACCTACGATGTCTTTGGACTTACCTCGGCGAGCACAGATTTCCATCAGGTGCTCGACCTGTTGGTCGCGGGATGTACGTCGCCCGAAGAAGTTGACGAACTATTTACGCCTGGGTTGAGCGGACAGGCTCGCGCCTATGTACTATCCCGCTTCGCAGCAAAAGCATGAGGAATCTACCCCTGCCATCTCGCAATACCGACAGATCTGATCTACAAAGAGCCATCCGGCGCTACGCATATAAGGGCACTATGCTTGGGCACGATATCACTCCGGTGGAACTGGAGGACGTGATAGCTATGTACGACCGCTACGATACCGAGCAGGCTACACCGTGTGATGTCCTAAAAGGTCAAGCGTTGCCCCAAACACTATGTGATGCTATCTACACAGCTTACGACACAACGCAGGAAGGCCGGCGTCTTTCCGAAATCCGCGAACTCGTATCCAAAGGAGTCGATCTCTGCCCTGTGTGCGGCATAGATCCCGCGGTGGAGCTTGATCATTTCCTCCCGCGATCTGTCTTCAAGCCACTGGCGATATTCACGCATAATCTTGTTCCAATGTGCCATTCGTGTAACCATGCAAAATTGGCAGGTTTCGCCACAGGGGACAATACTGCGCCTCTTCATCCTTACTATGACCTCTTGCCCGATGTTGATTTCTTGCAGGCAAACGTAGAGATCAAGAACAGCGGACTATCCGTCGCGTTTGCAATCGATTTGAGTGCCGCCCTACCTGGTGGGTTCGCCGGTCGGCTCGACGCTCAGATTCAAGCACTGGACCTGAATTCGCGTTATCAGAAGGAAGTAAATTGTTACATCTCAGGACATGCAATCGCACTGCATCTCCGGGCGACTACAAATGGTTTCGATGGTGTACGAGAATTTCTCCAATTCCAAGCTCGGTACGAAACAGGGCGATTCTATCGCAATCATTGGCGTCCAGTCCTCCTTCGTGCACTTGCAACGTATCTCCCTTTTGTGAATGGAGGTTTTGCGACCGTGCTGCCGGTGCCTCAGGAGATACTTGATGACATGAGTGCTGCCCACGCCGAACAGAATCCATGAACATCACGGTCGTCCATGCGCCTCGGCGAGGGAGATCGTCCTTCGCTACTGGCACGCGCCGCTCTGTGTACAGGCAAATCTCTCTGGACTAAAAGAGGCAGGGCGAAAGCTATCGAGAAGGTCGGCTCGCTCCCGTCGATCTCCCTTAGCCCCGAGTTGACGGAAAACGAGGAAGTTGTCGCAATCGGGGTTGTGTGCGGTTGGTGTGCCACACTTGCTGGCCGCCAGGAACATTTCCTCGACTGTCGGTTAGCCGTGAGTGCCATTCCCGCTGGGTTACGAATTCTCGTGTGTGCCTGCTGTGTGCTGACTTCGAAGCTCTAACCACGATCCGTCATTCTCAAGCGGAAGGCTACGCCGTCTTTTTCCCCACTTCGCCCTCCTCCGGGTGGACGCCGCTTGGCCGCGGCTCGGACGGGCGTTTCGGACTGCGCCGGTTTCGCGCCAAACCATAAACCCAAAGCGGTTTGTCACGAACCGCGCTTTCCCTCACGCCCTGCCACCCTCCCCCGGCCTCCGTTCTGCCCTTTGCCCCGTTCCGCCTTGTTTTTTCCCGCTGCCGCTCTGGTGAAGAAAAAAACAAGCCGGAAACGGCGCGAAAGGGAAAAACAATGAAGTTAGAAGACATCAAGAACAAAACCAAAGACGCAGTCGATTACCTCGTCCAGTCGCTGGAGTCCGGGCACAGCGAAGTGCTCACCCAATACCTCGGCGCCATGGCCCGATTCCATACCTACTCCTTCGGCAATGTGATGTTGATTGCCCGACAGAAACCCGACGCCAGCAACGTGGCCGGAATTCGCACGTGGAACTCGCTTGGCCGCTTCGTCAAACGCGGGGAAAAAGGCATTCTCATTCTGGCTCCCATGGTCGGCAAGAAGCGCACCCAGAACGAAGGTGCGGAGCCGACCGAGGATGCCAAGAGCACCGAGTCCACCCTGTTTGGATTCCGCGCGGTGTACGTGTTCGACATCACCCAGACCGAAGGCAAAGAGCTGCCCACGCTCAACGAAGTCGAGGGCGACGTGAGCGGCTACCGCGAACGGCTGGTCCAGTTTGTCGCAGCGCAAGGCATCGAGCTGAATTATTCCGAGAGAATTGGCCCCGCCAAAGGCTTATCCCACGGAGGAAAGATCACCCTGCTGCTGGGCATGCAGGCCGCCGAGGAGTTTTCCACTCTCGTCCACGAGATCGGCCACGAGATGCTCCATCGCGGCGACCGTCGCACCCTCACCACCAAACAAGTCCGCGAGACCGAGGCCGAAGCCGTGGCCTTTGTGGTTTGCCAATCGGTGGGCCTGAAGACGGGAACCGCCTCTGCCGACTACATCCAGCTTTGGCATGGAGACGCCAATCTCCTCCGCGAAAGTCTGGAAGCCGTTCAACAGACCGCTGCCGTGATCCTCGGGGGCATCGCCCCCGAGCCGGCGGCGGCGACCGAGTGTATATTCTTGAATGCCAGAATGCCCGAGTAAAATTTCGGGCTTATCCTGCCTTTCTGCCGCAACATGGTGGTCGTCTCCTACATCCACGTGCTTTCGGCCGCATTTTTGATGGGATTGGCGGCGGCCGCGCCGATGGGGCCAGTTAACATGCTAGCCATCCGCCGCGGCGTGATCGGCGGTTGGCGCCATACCCTCGCCTGCGGAATCGGCTCCGTCACCGGCGATCTAATCCTCTTCTCTATGGTCCTCGTCGGGGGTCATTATCTCTTTTCCGACCTGTCCAACCCGACGCTCCAGACCGTCCTGGCGGCCATCGGCGTAATTGTCCTGCTTCCCCTGGGGATCTACTTCCTCGTCCGCGCCGTCAAGGACCCCCTGCGGGCCTACGCCAGCGCTCGCCAACACTGGGACGAAGGCACCGTCCCGGCGCATCTGGTCGCCGAAGTCGCCGACTGTACCGCTCTGACCATCTTCAACCCCTTAACCATAGTTTACTGGGTTGGTGTTACCTCGAACTGGCTTCCCGTTCGCCCATTCAGTCCTGGGCTACAGCGCCCCCGGGTGGGGAATCCTGATGGCCGCCGCCGGCCTGATGACCTGGTTCACCGTGCTGATCGTCCTCGTTCGCTTCATCCCCCAACGCATCGGCCCCTTCTTCTTCCGCCTCGTCAACGCCATTCTCGGCCTTATTCTCCTTGGCTTCGCCACGTTCTGTGCAATAGTTCTGTCCCACCGTTTCCTGCACTGAAACGCGGGGTTCCCAACACTTGTAGTTCGCCAGAAGATCATCGGCTCCGGGGAAGTCTTTGTAGTTTTGCTCAGGACTTAGGCGAGGCGTCGGCGTCCCGTCAGCGCCTCGAAGCCGGAGATCACGTCGAACAGCTCTTCATCGATGGATTCCTGGCGAACGCGGCGGAAGGTGCGGTTTAGATCTTCCAAAATGTCTGCGATGTTCTTTTCCGCGCGTTGCATGGCCGCCAGACGGCTGGCGTTTTCGCTAGCAAGGGATTCGGCGCAGGCCTGAAAGAGCAGAACAAAGAGGTATCCTCGGACGAAAGCCCGAAGCGCCGACTCGGCTCCTTCGATGACCTCCGGCAAATTCTTTGTCGGCCACGCCATTGCGGCGAGCTTGTTTTGCCAGGTGTGATCCAGCGGCACCAGTCGCTCGCTGACCGGCTCGTAAACGGCTCCGAATCTCGGGTGGTTGTGGAAGACATAGACCTCACCGACATTGCCGTGCTCGAGAGCCGCTTCGATTTCGATGAGAATCTGTCCGACAAGGGACGTGATGGCATTGACCGAGGTCGGAACCGATAGCAGGTCGACTGGGGCCACACCGGTGTCCGCCAAGAGCGCGTGAGCGCGATCGCCGACGGCCCAGATTTTCGCTATTTTGCCGGGCAACGTTTTAAGCTCGTGCACGGCGAATTCCACGATTACCTCATTAAACCTGCCGACAAGACCCTGGTCCGAACCGAACACGACCGCGCCGATCTTTCCTTCATGCGGCCGCTCGTGCGGCGGGCGTTTTCCCTCGGCGAGCGAAACCGGGCCGGCCTGATGGAGACACGCGACCAATGCGAGCTCCACGGTACGATAGTAGTCGTCGAGCGATTGAACTGCCTTCTCGTATTGTCCAATGCTGGATGCCGCCAGCGCCTTCATCGAACGAACCACACCTTCGAGATCCCCAGCACCGTCGATTTTTCGACGCAGACTCTCCAATGTGCCGCTCATGGCGAAGCCTTGGCCGCGGGTTTGGGCTTAGCAGCGGATTTCGGCGCGGCGTCGGGTTTGGGTTCGGCTGGTTTCGGTTTAGGAGCGGGCTGGAATGGAGCGAGCGCACGCGTAGCAACCTCCAGAATCGCATTTCGGTCGGCGTCACTCAATTTGTCAGCTGACGTTAGCCGCCCTCCTACGTCCGCCGGGATGTCCGACGTTGCTTTCTGTATTGCCTGCTCCGCATCGCTCACCTTTTCGTTAGGCACTGGGTCAAACAGGTTCGCCGTCAAAGCCAGGAGCACGGTGATCTGTTCGATCATCGACACCGGCTGCGATTCCGGTTGTTTGAGGCAAGCTCGAATGCGCTGTCCGTGATCGATGATCTTGCGAGTGGATTCATCGAGACGAGTGCCGAATTTCGCGAACGTTTCCAATTCCTCGAACTGCGAGTAAGCGAGTTTGAGGTTGCCGGCGACAGCGCGATAGGCGGCTCGTTGCGCCGCTCCGCCCACGCGCGAAACGGACTTGCCGACGTCCACCGCGGGAAGGATCCCCAGTTCGAACAGCGTGGGCGAGAGGTAGATTTGACCGTCCGTGATGGAGATGAGATTGGTTGGGATGTAGGCGGAGATATCCTGCGCCTCGGTCTCGATGATGGGAAGCGCGGTGAGAGAACCACCGCCTCGCTCCTTGCTGAGATGCGTCGCCCGTTCCAGCATCCGCGAATGAATGTAGAAGATGTCACCGGGAAACGCTTCGCGCCCGGGCGGACGACGGAGCAGGAGGGAAAGCTCGCGATAGGCGCGTGCGTGCTGCGTGAGATCGTCGTAAACGATGAGCACATCGCGGCCCTTTTCCATGAAGTATTCGGCGATGCTCGTCGCAGCGTAGGGCGTGATATAGACAAGGCCGGGCGCATCGTTGCCTTCGGCGACAACCACTACGGTGTAATCCATTGCGCCCTTTTCGCGGAGGTTGGCCACGACCTTGGCGACGGCGGAAGCGCGCTGACCGATCGCACAATAAACGCAGAGCACATTTTGCCCGCGCTGGTTCAAGATGGCGTCGATCGCGATGGCCGTTTTGCCCGTCTGTCGATCGCCGAGAATCAATTCGCGCTGCCCACGTCCGATCGGAATGAGCGCATCGACAACCTTCAGTCCCGTCTGCAAAGGCACGACTACGGGCGCGCGGTCCATGATGGGCGGCGCCGGGCGCTCGACCGGCAGGCGCTGGTCCCCCGCCACCGGGCCTTTGCCGTCAAGCGGTTTGCCCAGCGGGTTGATCACCCGTCCCAGCAAACTGTCTCCCACCGCTATGTCCATGACCCGCCCGGTGCGTTCGACTTCGTCGCCCGCATGCAGATCCTGATATTCACCGAGCAGGATCACGCCGATTTCATCCTCATCCACGTTGAACGCGATGCCCAACAGATCGCCACGGAATCTCACCAATTCCTCATACCCTACGCCGGGAAGGCCTGAAAGCGTGGCGATTCCGGTGGAGACATTTGTGACGATGCCCACTTCGCGCAGCGTGAGTCGCGGCATGAAGGTTTCGCGCACTTGCCTTATTCCAGCAAACGCGCTGTCGAAATCGTGCTGGAGGCTCCCAGGTTCCATGCTCATGCGCTCACAGTTTCTGGCTTAGGTGCTTCGGGCTTGGTCTCTGCTTTCGCTTCGGGTTTCGGCTCGGCTTTCGCTTCCGGTTTCGGCTCGGCTTTCGCTTCCGGCTTCGGTTCGGCTTTCGCTTCCGGCTTCGGTTCGGCCTTCGCTGCAGCTCGATTTTCACTTTCGCCTTCGGCTCCGTTTTTGCCTTTGCCTTGGGCTCGGCTTTCACTTCCGGATCGGTCTCAGCTTTCGCATCAGGCTTCGGCTCAGCTTTCACTTCCGGCTTGGCCTCAGCTTTCACGTCTGGCTTCGGTTCGGTCTTCGCTTCCGGCTTTGGCTCGATTTTCGCCTCAGGCTTCGGCTCCGGTTTTGGCTCTGCCTTAGACTCGGCTTCCACTTTTGGCGTGGTCTCAGCTTTCGCTTCTGCCGCCGCAGCTTCATCCCTCTTCTTCAGGAGTTCATCGACGCCCTTTCCCAACGATGCAAGATAGTCCGCGATGCTCCACGCCACTTTTTGTCCATTCGTCGTGAGTTCAATGCCGCTGATTAAATCTGGCGAGGTTTCGAACCGGATATGGATTTCCGCCGAGAAGGTTTCGTTTAACGCATTTTGAATGGCGGCCCTCTGAGCGGCACCCAGATCGAAGGTGCTCCGCACGACGGCCGGTTCAGACGACGACTTGAGGGCTGCACCGAGCAACGCCTTGGCCTTCCCGTCCATTTCGCGCAAGCGGCGCGTGAACACCTCTCCCATGCGTTCTTCGAGACTGACCGTAGCCAGATCAGCGAGCGTCTTTCGCGCGATTCCAAAGACTTCTTGCTTTGCTAGGTTAGTGATCGCACTGCCCAGCCTCTTTTGGTCATTTCGCAATGCGGCCGCTTGCACAGCGCGTAAAGTATCCGCATCTTTGTGCGCTTCATCGAGAAGACGCTCGCGCTCGACTTTCGCCTCGTCCGCCGCTTTGGCGAGTAGAGCGCTGCGCTGCTGATCAAACACTTTGTTCTTGTTTTGAAAGTCATCGCGCTCCTTTTGTGCCTCGCTCTTCTTCGCATCGGCATCCGCAAGTTCAGACGCGATGCGCTTTTCCCGCGCGTCGATGGCCTTCAGGATGGGCTTGTAGAGGAAGTGCTTCAACAACCACACCAGGATGAGGAAGTTCAGTACCTGTGCCCCGACGGTGAACCAGTCGATGAGCATGACTCATTTCCCTCCGGTTTGAGCGATGACGTGACTCCAAAACGGGTTTGCGAAAATGAGAATCATCGAAACCACAAAGCAGTAAATGGCCAACGACTCGATCATCGCCAGACCAACAAACAACGTTCGAGTGATCGTGGCCGAGGCGTCGGGTTGCTGCGCCAGCGAAGTCAGTGCGGTGGCGACAGCCCGGCCCTCGCCGAGCGCCGGACACATACAACCGATGCCGGTGGTAATGCCGGCGGTGGCGACTGATACGACTGCGACCACGGTAACGCTATCCATAAGGAGTCCTTCTTATCGCCAACATTAATGTTGGGCTTTCAAATCCTTCGTGTCGGGCTTGGTTTCGATCACAGCCTGCTTCGGTTTCGGTATTCGGGTGGCGGCTGCAATGTAAACCGTGGCCAGAATACTGAAGATATAGGCTTGCACCATGCCGGTCAGCAGCCCGAGCACGGTCATAAAAATCGGAAAGATAAAGGGCGTGATCGTAAGCAAGATGCCGATAATCATCACCCCGCTCATCATGTTGCCGAACAGACGAACGGCCAAGGCCAGCGTGCGTGATACTTCGCTGATGATATTGAATGGCAGCATGATGAACGTGGGCTTCGTGTACGTCTTGAGGTAGGCAACTAAGCCCTGCTCCCTGATGCCAAACAGAGGGACGGCCACAAACACACACAGTGCCAGGGCCGCCGTGGTCGAAAGTGAACCCGTCGGCGGCTTATAACCGGGGATCACCGTGCAGAGGCTGGCCGTCGCAACGAACAGAAAGAGCGTGCCCAGAAAGGAAAGATACTTCGCGGGCTCGCTCAGGCCCACTTCCTTGATCTGTTCCTCCATTGCAGTAACGACGATTTCGAGGGAACCTTGCCAGCGTGAGATATCGCCTTCAGTCTTGAGCTTGCGTGTGATCAGCTTTGCGCCCAACGACATCACGATCATCGTCGCCCACGTCATGGCGATTGTTCCGTTGAGTTTCACAAAGCCGTGCTGCCACAGAATCTGCTGATCGGATGTTAGATTTACCGGCATGCTTCACCGACAGTCTGTGCCCTCTTAGCCTTTACAATCGGCACGCGGGTAAGCCAAGTCACCAGGATGCGCGCCAGGATAAATCCAACCAGGCAAGCCAGCACTCTGCGCCAATCGCCACGCGCCACAAAATAGAAACCAGCCAGCGCAATACCGGTACGCAGTAAAAGGCTGAAGAAGAACAACGCCGCCGGCTGTTTGGACGAAACGCCCCTCCGAATTGTCCACCAAAGACCGCCAAAGAAAAACATACCGAGCAGAACGCCAGCGAGCAGCGGCAGTACAAGAGCGGAGACGAGAGCCAACGGTTCACTCATCTTTCTTATCCTCTTTCTTGTCCTCCGATTTGTATTCCTCTGGTTCGTCGTGCATGGCCTTGTCCTGCTGCGCTACCCAATGCCAGGCATTGGCACAGCCGATGCACAATCCAGCAATTAGGAGCATAAGTGTCCAGGAACGATTTCCCGGATGGCTTCGGTCCAACCAGAGGCCGAGCATCGCGCCCAGAAGCGTCGGTACCGCGACGGACCAGCCAATAAGTCCGGACATGCCGAGACCAAACCAGACTCCCTGCTTACCTTCGCGTTGCACCCTGAGCTTGCGGGCAGCCTTCGCGGTCACCTGCCGCACGAATTCCGTCTCCTCGTTCGCGGATTGACCTTTCTGCTCATCGCTCATGTTGAAACTCTGCGAACCGGCCGATGAGGCCGCTTTCCATTTTGGCGAGCGCAGCGCGAACGTTGCGCTCGCTTTGGTCGAGTGTCAGAAACTCACGTTTCACCGCTTCATGGAGCTGGCCGAGATCCGTTCCGCCGATAGCGTGGCGCACGGAGACGAGCACGTCCGCGCCGGCCTTGACCAACACGCCTTCATCGACGGCGAGGTAAACTGTTCCGTCTTCTTTTGTTTCGTAAGTCAATATCCCGGGCGCAAGCGCCGCAACGCAGTCGAGGCGGTGAGGCAGGATTCCGAACGACCCCTCGCGGGTTTCGGCAACGATGCGCGATACGTCTGTTTTCTCCGCGAAAATCTCGAACGGAAGCAGGATCTTAAGATTCATGGGTCTTCGCTGGCTCTGTTGTCGGTTCTGATTTCGGTGCTGTGTGTCGTCTCGGGTTTCGCTTCGATTCTCGGCTTCTTTGTCGATTCCGTTTTCGGTTGCGTATCGGTTTCGGTTTTCGGTTCCGGTTTTTTCGCTTCGCCAATCGCTCCAATCATGTAGAGCGCGCTCTCCGGGTAATCTTTGAACTCGTCTCGCAGAATACGTTCGCAGCCATCGAGCGAGTCTTTAAGACTGACAAGCTTCCCCTTGATCCCACTAAACTGCTCGGTAGTGAAAAACGGCTGCGTGAGAAAGCGTTCCAGCCGCCGGGCGCGAGCGACGGCGTTACGATCTTCCGGGGAAAGCTGTTCCAGGCCGAGCATGGCGACAATATCCTTGAGGGCCTCGTACTGCGCCATGGTCTTTCGGATTTCTTGTGCTAGTTTGTAGTGCCGATCGCCGACGATGCCGGGTGTCGCCATCTTCGAGCTGGATTGGAGTAGGTCGATGGCCGGATAAAGTCCTTCGCTCGCCCGCTTGCGCGAGAGCACGATCGAAGCCGAGAGATGCGAAAACACATGCACCGCCGCTGGGTCGGTCAGATCATCCGCCGGTACGTACACCGCCTGGATCGACGTGATGGCTCCGGCATGAGTGTTGGCGATGCGTTCCTCCAGCCCCGACAACTCGGTACTCATCGTTGGTTGATAACCAAGGCGCGACGGCATCTGGCCCATCAAGCCCGATACTTCCATGCCGGCTTGGATGAAACGGAAAATATTATCGATCAGCAAGAGAACGTCTCGATGCTCGTCATCGCGAAAATACTCCGCCATCGTCAGTGCCACATCTCCCACCCGAAACCGGCTGCCCGGCGGTTCATTCATCTGGCCGTAGACCATCACCATGTTCTGAAGAACGCCAGCTGCTTTCATGGCGCTGTAGAGCTCTTCGCCTTCGCGGCACCGTTCACCGATTCCGCAGAAAATGCTCATCCCTTTCTGATGCCCGATCATGTTGTGGATCATCTCCGTGAGCAGCACAGTCTTGCCGACGCCCGCGCCGCCGAATAAGCCCGCCTTGCCGCCGCGCTCCAGCGGTACGAGCACATCGATGGCCTTGATGCCAGTCTCGAAAATCTCGCACTTGGTGGAACGTTCGGACAGCGGCGGGGGCGCTCGATGGACGGTTCTCCATTGCACATCCGCGGGCTCCGGCTGTCGGTCGATGGCGTGACCGAATACGTCGAACATCCGCGAAATGATCTTCTTACCGACCGGCACCTGCAGGGGGGCGCCCGTGTCCTCGACCGGCATTCCCCGGGCCAAACCTTGCGTGGGCGTCAAGGCAATTCCCCGTATCCGACGCGCATCAAGCTGTGTCATGACCTCGACGACGATCTCTCGTCTCGCTCCGGCTCGCAGCACCGAAAAAATCGAAGGCAATTGCCGGTCAAACCGCACATCGACGACGCTGCCGCGCACGGAAACGACGGCGCCCTGATTCGAAGAAGGTGATTCATTTCTCATCTGCAGGTCCATGCCGGCTTTGTTTCAGGTCCGTTACAGCGCAGAACGTCAACCGTGGTACTGGTTAGGATTCGTTCACACGGTTGAACTCTTCTCCGTGCGGACACTCCGCCAACATTGCCTCGGAATCTCGGCCAAGTGGCTGCTCAATGTTCTGGCCTAGCGATAACTCCCGGGTGACTGGTGTTAGGCCATGCTGGGTGGGTGCATGCCAGGATGGGATAGCATCGCGGCCGCACCACAGCGGGAGTCCCGCAAACAGTATCTTTCTGTAGCCATGTGGAATCTGTGCACTTTTGCTCAAGAACAGGGCAGAGGGCAGGGCAGAGGGCGTCGTGAAAATGGGCCACGATCATGGGGAGGTATTCGGAAACCATGAGACCGTGGACTATCTCAAGCAGCAACAATACAGCGACACTTCTTTTTGGAGACTACTTCGTCGATTGACCTCACCAATGAGCAAAACGGAACAGATTGTGGGTCCCGCCGGTGCAATGCTGTTCCTCTGGTTGGGAGTGCAAGTGTGCCGCACGACAGAGCCCAGAATCCCTCCAATTCGACGAGGAGTGCCTCACTACCCCAGACTCATCTGAAAGAATGCGCGCTCGACCAAAGGAGATCACATGAAATCTACGACTAATGCGCACATCCCGCCTGCAACCGTGCACCCGTTGAGGGAACAAGACACTGCAGCGCGGCCTGTGCCGATGCAACAGGACTCTCGCGGCTAACACGCCAATGCCAACATCAGGACTGCCACAGTAAGCAAATCAAGGGGTAGTCGATGAGTCCTCCTTCGATAGGTCCGTACGACTTCGTTCTTTAGGCTGACCATCCTCCATCTCAATAGAAGAGGCACTGCGCACCCAATGGCACATTTGATGACATCCTTCGACGACCTTCGCTTGGCCTACATTTGGATGAGTTATGAATAAAGACACTCCGCTTCCCCGCAGTGAACATGGTGCAGAATGCCAATTCGGGCTATCCAGGACAGCACGGCTTCACCCTGAAGAATGTTTGCAGGCAAGCTCATACACTGCTCGAGCAGGGCAAGGCGAAATCGTGATGCGCGCCACAATCGCATTGGACCATGAGAAAAAATCTGCCGCCAAGAACGGACGCGATTGATGCCCAACTCCCGTTCGGACGCGCTGGTGCTCTTCGGTGTGACGGGCGATCTCGCCCACAAGATGATTTTCCCAGCGCTCTACGCGATGGTAAAACGAGACTCCCTCAAGGTGCCGGTAATCGGAGTCGCTTTCCCGAAATGGAGTCTGGAGCGTTTGCGCAAACGCGTGACCGACAGCATCAGGCGTTCCGGCGTGATCGATAACCATCGCGCCTTGCACCATCTTCTGTCCCTGTTCAGTTATGTGAGTGGGGACTACAAGGACCCGGGCACGTTCACGAGGATAAAAAAGGAGTTAGGTGGCGCTCGGCGCCCAGCGCATTATCTCGCTATCCCGCCCTCGCTATTTGAGACGGTGATCAGGGGACTAGGCGCCGCGCAGTTGGCCGGCCACGCACGCGTCATTGTCGAAAAGCCGTTCGGACGTGACCTGGCCTCCGCTCGGGAGCTCAACCAAGTCGCGCACTCGGTGTTCCCGGAAAACTCGATCTTCCGCATTGATCACTTCCTCGGGAAGGAGGCGATCATGAATATTCTCTATTTCCGTTTTGCGAATTCGTTCCTGGAGCCGATCTGGAACCGCAACTACGTAGCCAGCGTCCAGATTACCCTGTCCGAGGATTTCGGCGTGGGGAAACGCGGCGCGTTTTACGAAACGGCCGGCTGTTTGCGCGATGTGATCGAGAATCACCTATTCCAAATCGTCGCGCTCCTTGCCATGGAACCGCCCCCCGGTAGGGACTTTGGAGCTGTGCACAATGAGAAAGCCAAGGTTTTTCAAGCTATTCGCCCTCTGAAGCCCGACGACTTGGTGCGCGGGCAGTACGCTGGCTACCGGAAGGAGCCAGACGTGGCGAAGAACTCCGACGTCGAGACTTTCTGCGCGTTGCGTCTTTTCATCGACTCATGGCGCTGGCAGGGCGTGCCGTGGTACCTCCGTTCTGGCAAATACCTGGCTGACACCGCGACTGAGGTTCTGGTGGAGTTGAAGCCACCGCCGCAGAGGCTTTTCGCAGACTCAGCGCCGACAACCGGCCCGGCCAACTACTTGCGCTTCCGGCTCTCTCCCAGCTCGGCCATCGCCCTCGCCGCTCGCGTCAAGCTCGCGGGAAAAGAGTTCATCGGAGACCAGCGCGAGCTCTACCTGTTCGAAGAACAGGACGGAGAGGAATCGCCTTACGAGCGGCTTTTGGGTGACGCAATGATCGGTGATGGAGCCCTATTTACCCGTGAGGACGCGGTTGAGGCCGCATGGGCCGTCGTCGATCCAGTGCTTAAGACTCACCACCGGGCTCGCCCCTACAAGCGTCACAGCTGGGGACCGAAGCAGGCGGATGCGATCATTGCTACAGACGGCTTTTGGCACAACCCCAGCCCCAACGAGGCATCCGGACGATGAATCTGCCTTGCTCACAACGATCCCTCTTCATACCTACCCGTCGAATCACAGCAATGAGCAAATCAGGCAGTTGCTGGGTCTGATGCGGCGAGAGGCGCTATCGTTTGCGCAACTGCTGGAGGCCAACTGTGGGCCGAGCCTTCTCGGAAAGAAAGACGCTGGCTGAAGTCTCCGGCTCAAGAACCTCTAAGTAGTGAAGACGCGTCTGCCTTGTCGCGTCAGTGACCGGGGCGCTCCGTCCTTTCCTAATCCAATTGTTTCAGTCAGGTGGAGCCCTACACTCGTGTGCGGTGAGTTTTGAAGGATTCAATAACGGCCGCGTTATAGTGTTCAACAACCTTGCGTGCTCCGACTCGGAGAACGGCCGATGCACCAGGAGCTGTTACTGTAACGACTGTCGGGAGTCGAATTTACTCTCTGGTCCCGCATTCAACGGAGCAATCCATCACTGCCTCAAAAGATGGCCCTTCAATAATCGGATGAAGGTTCATTCGCGCGGAATTGCGAGTGCTCCATCGGGGATCAAACGTCGTAATCGTAACGAGTCGCTAGTTGTTCACTAGGTCCTCAGATTCTGGAACTTCTCGTACTCCGGAAGGAGATTCCTATAATCCTGCTGTCTTCATGACGAAAACCTGGAATCCATGCTGCGCAGGGCACTCACTGCCACCCGAATTCGTGCCTCTCAAAGCTTCTAGGAAATTTCGGACCATCAACACCGCTAGGCTCCGACGAGCCTTCTCTGTCAGCTAGGTCAACCTCCATTTCCGCAGCTGTGGAAAAGCCCACCAGGGATAGCACTCAGCCGCGGTCGCGCAATCGGTCGGGAGAATTTCTCCGGTGCGCGTAACTTCCTACCAGGCTGCACATCTTATGCCCCACTGCCCAAGTCTGAGCGCAGGAATCCAGCAAAGGGAGCGAAGTATGAAAACAAATTTGTGTCGGGCCAGCGGAATGCTGGCAGTCTTGTTCCTGGCGGTCGTGTCGGCGACGGCCGCCGAGCACGAGCACGATCTGCTCGTGCTAACCAGCACAAACAATCCGACTGGCAATGAAGTCATCGTGTTCAAGCTGAATCGAGCGGGGACGCCCTCGCTATCGTTTGTGAACGCATTGCCTACGGGCGGCAATGGCGGCGCCAGCGGAAACGCTGGAATCCTTCAATTTCGGAATGACTTCGGCGCCGTGGCGAACTTTGGTTCGAACACCGTGACTCAATTGGTGCGAAATGACGACTTCATTAGCGTCGGACAAACCATCGAGCTGGCGACGGGCTGCACTAACCCCGATTCCGTCGCCTTGACCCACGAACATCTTTTCGTGGTTGGAGCCAACTGTGCTGAGAGCCATAATTGGCCTTGGGGGAATCTCGACGGCGTTCTCGTCCAGTTGAGTGATTCTTCGGCGGGGCAAATTGCGATCGGCAACACCTGGGGAGCGGTTACTCTGAAATCAGGGTCGCTTCTGCAACTACCGCTCACTGAAGACGGGGCGCTCAATGGAACCAGCCTGAGCGTAACGCTTCCGAGCGGGGCAAATGATACTCCACTTGGAGCCGCGTTTTGGGGGAATATTCTGGGATTTACCCCCGCACACAGTCCTGATAGCTTCGCGATTGTCGACGCGAAGCGGGATGTCTTCCCGATCGTTGGGCCGACGCCGTCGTATCCGAGCAATGCTCCCTGCTGGGTGGCGAAGGGCCGGGGGAATGTGTGGTACACGGGCAATAGCCCTGGCCAGGCTATCTCAATATTTTTCAGCGATGGGCAAGGCGGGATGTTCTACAAATCCGTGCCCCTGCCGGGTGTAGCGACTGACGTAGCGGTTTCTCGTGACGCTAGATGGCTCGCTGTTATTTACACCGCCGCCGACGGTAGCGGCGGCCGCATCGCTGTTTTTGCCATCGACGATTACGGCGACCTGTCTCTCGCCGCGACTTCAAGCCCGATCGGTGTTGCTAGCTTTAATGGGGTCGCGATCAGTCAGTAGAGTAGCCCTTGTTTTCCCCCTTAGCCGGCGGGCATCGCTCGCCGGCATTTTGTTTTTTCGAAATTGGTAAGGTAGCTGTCTACATAGTAGCTAAACCTGTCCAGCGGAACTTTCCAAGTGCTGGCGCATCCCATGTGCGACGCCCGCATTCTGGGCCGAATTCCGACAACAAAGAGTGGAGGATTCCATGAGGAAAATGATGTACAGCCTGATCGGTATGTGTTTTCTGGCAGTATCGCTCTCTGTAGTAGCGCAGTCTGGTGACGCGATGAAGCAGGACCAGATGAAACAGGACAACATGAATGACAATATGGCAAAGCCCGTCAGCGTCTCCGGCAAGGTCAGCGCTGACGGGAAAATGTTCACGAGCGATAAGGACAACAAGATGTGGACGGTCAGCAACCCGGAAGCCTTGAAGGGACACGAAGGGCATCATGTCACCATCAAGGCAAGAATTGATGCCGCCAAGAACCGGATTGACATCACTTCAGTCAAGATGGCAAAAAGCGAGATGAAGGACGCGATGAAGAAGGATGAAATGCAACACTGATCTGAGCAGCGTTTTGGGAGTGTCCCGGCGACTTGGTAGTCGCTGGGACCTGTCCAATTATTCAAGAAGGACCAAGGCGTTTCTTTGGTTGAGGTCGATTATCTGCAGAGATCAGGACCGCAGGTACTTCTTCATGCAGCGCACGCAAGGTGCGTAACCCTCTCGCATCGCCTCCCGCGCCGCAATCGTCCGCAATCTCGTCTTGTCGTGGATGAATGGGCACCCAGCCACATGAAATGTTTTTCCATCCGCGGCAACGATCACTATCAGGTCCGGAGGAACGCCCGTGCCGGGTCGAGCGTGTTCAGAGCGTAGTTCAGGATGGCCGAACACCGAGGACCGCGCCAGTTCGAAGCTGCCGGCGATCAGGACTGCTGCGGCCGTTGCGACCATCCAGCCCAGAAAGGTTCTCCTGGCGGGAGCGATATTCTCTTCCAGCCTCCTGTGCAGCCGGTGGCTGAAGCCCAACGGGACTTCGATCATCCGTTCATCGCCGTACAGCTGAACTACATTGCGCATACCATCGAGCACTGCTACGCAGCGTTTGCAACCCTGAAAATGCTCGTCCATGGCGGCCCGCAAACCTGGATCTAGATCGCCTTCAAGATAGTTGGAAATCTCTCGCCAAACTTGTTCGCAGTTGACTACCATGGCTTCACCCCTTTTGCGAAAGACAAGCTGCTGCTGCTCCAACTACCGCCGAAGCCGGGGGCCAGCAGGTCGCGCAGCATGAGGCGCGCCCTCAGCAAGCGTGTCTTCACGGATGCGGTCGAAATCCCGAGAGCTTTCGCCGTCTCCTCAATGCTTAAATGCTGCATGTCGCGCAGCACAAACACTTCGCGATACTTTTCTCCCAGCGAGGCAAGTGCTTCTGCCAGCTTCTGCCGTACCTCTTTGCGTTCCAGCGTTTCGAGAGGAATCTCGCGCCAATCAGCAAAATCGCGCGGAGTATAGTTGCCCTCCTGGTCCTCGCGATCGCCGATCGGCTCCATAATTTCGGCGTGTTCCTTTCTCCTGCGCATACGCGCCTCGTTAACGGTGATCTGGATCAGCCATGTGCTGAACCGCGATTCCCCGCGAAACTGGTCAATGTGCTTAAAGGCCTTCAGCATCGACTCCTGAGCCACGTCTTCCGCATCCGCCTCATTCCGCAAAATAGCAAATGCCGCCGCGAACACTCGCCTCTCATAGGGTCGAATGAGTTCGTAAAAAAGATCGCGTTCGCCCTCTCGGACGCGCCGAATGAGCATGCCTTCGTTCGGTTGTTCTGCTGGATTCTCCAGCGAAGTCAGCTCTTCCGACATCGTTCCTCACGGCAACACTGAACTCAGGGCAGGGGCCGCCAGCGATTACTCCAACGGGTAGCCCGGATCCTTCTTCCATCCCGTTAACATAGAGACAAAGTTGTTCCAGCCATGCAGGAGCACCATGACTGAATGGCCAAAGACAAAGGCTAGCAGCGCCCACATGATCAGGAAATGCCACAGCCGCGCCCAGTGAAATCCGCCCATCAGCCACGCCAGCCAAGACAACTGCACTGGCTTCCAGACAGCAAGCCCCGTTAGCATCGAAAGCACGCCGAGGCCGATCGCTATTGTGTATGCCTGCTTCTGTAGCGGGTTGTAGGTTTCTTTTAGCGCCGGCTTGGGGCCGAAGAGGAAGTAATGACGCGCCATCGGCCAAACGCCGGGAAGATCACGCCGGACAAAAAGAACCTGCTTATAGTTGCCGCTGAAAATCTGGTAGCCGACGTACACGAGGCCCGTGGCGATGTAGATCCACATGAAAGTAAGGTGCCACTGCAGTGCGCCCCCCAGCCATCCGCCCAAGGCGAACGCCTTAGGCCAGTTGAGCAGGTCCTTTTGCGGGATCTTCGCCCCGAAGCTGGGGAATGCCCGAAAGATTTGCAGTCCGCTGCCCACCATTACCAACAGCGAGATGGCATTCAACCAGTGACAAAGCCGCACCACCAACGGGTGCTCGTACACGGCCTCCGTAACCTCGCCAGTTTTTGCCTCTTCGATCGTGATTGTGCGAGTTGCCATCAACACCTCCTCGTGGCTACAGACCGTAGAATTCTGAGTAGCCCTGGTCCTCCCAATAGCCGACTCGGTTTATTACGTGGCTCACTTTAAGGCCGGTCAGGTATTTCGCTTGTTTGTAGCCAACTTTGGTGGGAATCTGCAGACGCAGCGGCGCCCCGTGCTCGCGAGTCAGCGGCCGGTCATACATCTCATAACAGAGCAAGGTCTGGGGATGCATCGCCGTGGGCATATCCAGAGTTTCGTAATAGTCATCGGCACATTCAACACTCACAAAACGGGCAGTGGGGTCAACGCCGATGGTCTTGAGAAAATCGGACAGACGTGCGCCGCCAAAGCGGCCAATCACGTCCCACCCCTCGACGCACACGTGCCGGGTGTTCTGGATGATCTTGGGGAAGGCCTGAATCTGTGCCAGAGTGTAATCTCCTGGCTTCTGCACTGCCCCACCAACGTTGAGAGTCCATTTTCCCAAATCAACTCCCGGGTCATCCACATCGTAGTCGTTGATCGGGAATTTGCTGAACGGAGTCAGTTCCGAGTCCGCAAAGGTCTGTGCCAAATGGCCGGAACGGAAGAGTTCTTTGGAAGCCCAGTCACTGAAACCAAGGCCAGCCTTAAGGAGCGGCATCTGAAACTTCGGGATCGCAAACGCGCCCAAAGCTATTACCGGCGTGAGCTTGAGTAACTCGCGCCGGGTGGTCCTCTTGAAATTGCGCCCATCGGTTCGTAAGGTCATGGCATCTCTCTTCGACACAACCGCCTTTCGGCACAGATGAGATTCACGAATTGTAAGAAAGTTACAGAGCCATAGGGAAGCGCAATCTACGAATGCAAATCAATCGGGTGATTATAGTGGAGGTGAGTTTTGACCGGGCTGCGGCACACGGCCACTCCCATAGCGTTGAAACAACCTCTCAGCCGCGATCCTCGGGCCGTCCCATTCCGAGATGGCTTTGGCGAAAGCAGCCGCTTTGGTTTTTGCACTTTCATCATGTAATAGCTTCTGGATCGCTCCCTGGACTTTTGCCGAGGGGTCTCGCGACTTTGGTACTCTGATCGCGAATCCCAATCGTTCCAGCGCCGCAAGGTTGGCAACCTGCTCCATCTGCATGCCGACGCCGACGACAGGTTTGCCGGCCAAGGCGGCCGTCATGACCGTTCCGATCCCGCCATGAATGACGGCAAGATCGGCCATCTTATTCACCGTGAGCGCGGGGACCCAATCAGTGACAGTGACGTTGGTCGGCACACGAACTCCCTGAACTTTGGCGAGCTGAAACTGAACTGGGGCGATCACGTGGTATGGCTTTCCTTCGAAACTTTCAACGATCTTGGCGACGATTCTTGGAGTTCCAGAGCTGCCCATCGCAAAGTAGATCAGCGGCTTGTCCCTCGGAATGATTGCAACTTCCAGAGGCAGCGGGAACTCCTGTCGCGGGATTAGAGGACCGATAAAGTAGTGGTTCTGCGGCAGTTTGATTTCGGTAAATTCGGGAGGCTCCGCTACGAGGGTGACGTCGCCCCGCCAGAACTCGAAGATCGAGCGAAAACCGGGCACGCCAAAATGTTTCGCAGTTCGATTGACCGGGTTCAGGAAACCGTACCTGACCCAGAAGTTGATGAATCGCAACACGAACCAGTCCGCGAGCGTTTTGAGTGGAGCCGGCCTGATGCCATCTGTCATGCCCGCACCATGACAGAAAAAGTCCGGCAGCCAAGTAGATTGAATGACCCAAACGAGTGGGGTCCGCAGAACCCGGCAGGTAACTGGAATCGTTACGTACGACCCGGTCACAACCGCGACGGGCTTAACATGCTTGAGGCAGGCAATCTCGCTCTCGACACGCTGAACCATTTCACGGTCGGTGAACGCGGGGGCAAACTTTTCGCCACGGTCCACCTTCGCGATGTGCTCGATCTTTTCTGGTGTAAGACGGGGTTCCAGCCGGGTCAACGGAAAGCCGTGCCTTTCGATCAACTGTTCGAACTCGCCTCCGTCGGAGACGAAGTGAACGTCGAAGACCTGGCTTGCCTTCGGGTGATGTCTGACGCCTTTAGCGATCTCGACCATGCGGCTCGTTTCGGCCAGGTTGAATGCGCAAGGGGCGAAGAGGAGAACTTTCCTGGACATTATTTTGCCCCAGGCACCAGCCAACGGAAGGCCTTACGCACAAAAGGCTTGGCATCTCTCTTGATGCAATTGCCATGAGCAATGATCAGCTTGTCGAAATCCCATGAAAGCAGTTTTTCAAGTGATTGCCGTGCGAGATTTCGATTCGTGAAGGACAGCCTGATATCGAGCCCAACGCCGCCATCCGGAAAGCCAACGCCCTCCAGTTTTAACAGAGCATTGCGAAGTGGCTTACCCTTTACGTCGGAGTGAATTTGGATTAAATCATCCAACATGACCGTGCCAGACCGTTTATGAAAGAAAAGGACCTCATCGAGGAGAGCGTTGCCTTTGAAGATCAGTTGCTCAAAGTCGTCCGCCCAGGCTTGAGGCGGCTCATCTCCCAAAACGCCGGTTAAAGGGAGGGGCCGCTTCTTCAACGTGAGCAGCGTGGTTCGCGACGACCAAAGCTGAGCCTCGGGGAAGAGCATGTGCCAGTCTTCCAACCGCCAGAAGTGCCTCGGGGTCGCCGCAACGAGGTATGTGACAGGGCCCAGATCAGTGATGCGTTTGAGCGTATCGAACGGCACAGACACAGGAGAATTTACCCATAATGAACCGTCGGAGAGCTTCACGACGGTCATGCGGGTGGTAAACATGATGCCCATGTCGCGGACATTCGGGCCGTCGATGATCCACACATTGTCAGCGAACGCCTCAAGATCGGTCACGGCTATATATTCCTGAGAGTATCAAACCTCTAAATGCCGGAGGTGTCCTCGTTCGAGAGGCCCGCTCTGGGCTTTCGCATACAAAGCGGCCCATACATTTTTGATCGTGCTGGCCACGAGGGGTCCGATGCATCTTGAACGATTGGGCACTCGCCCTATGGCAATCAGGACTGGATTTCCGCCCTGCTTGCGATCCGGTTGCGGGACTGCTAGTAGCCCCGCGGCCTCTGGGATCGCTCTCAGATGAGCCCCCTGCGAACTTTCTGGAGAAAGTCCTCCGCATCGGCACGCGCCTTCTCCATGATCCTCGGATCATTGCCGTGCTCGAACTCCGTTTCTTGAAGGACAAATCCCACTGCGTCCTTTGGTTTATATCCTCGTTTTATGAACATTCGAGCTCGCTCGGTGAGATTAGTGTCGCTAGACAGACTTACTTTCTGCGTCGCCGCAGGAAGGACGGTCTGGGCCTCACACGTGTGCTCCTGAAACTTGGAGGCGGCCAGGCGGTCGTAAGCCTCTCCAGCCTCCTGCCCGCTAAGCAGAGTGGGGACGGGGAATCTCCATCGACAAGCCGAGCAGGCCCACCCGCTCGCATCGCCATCGATCCAGAACAGCGTCCGCTCCATTTCGGTCGCTTCGCCTTAGGTTCCCGGCTGCCAGAATAAGCATCATCAAAACCTAACAACGCTTCCCTCTGTTCCGTTGTGAAGCCAATTATGTATTACGTCACCAAGGGAGGATCCAGTTCGTGAATGCTCGGTGCGGTTTGCGGTGACGATCATGAGGCTTTGCTGGCCGCGGTTCAATGCCACCCGTTCCGCCGGCGGCTCCGCACTTGTTCCTCTGTGCCACTTGTTCAATGCACTCCACGAGTTCCTCGATGGCTTCTGTTTTGGTGATGAACATTTCGACTTCTCCATAGATGTCCAGAAATATTCCGGCGTCGTCCGAAACGACAACTACGGGGAGATGCGGATGCCTTCGTCCAATCTCGCGCGCAAGAACGGATCCATCCTGCGAACGGTCAAGCACCACGCAGTTTACGGAACAGACGTCACAGAGTTCCAGACCATGCCCACGACTTGTGGTTAGAACTCGGAGTCCGCTCAACTCCAAGACTGACCGATAAAGCAATAGAGCATGGGGATCATTAGCGATACAAAGTATTGTCCAATTCATTGATCGTCCTCCGCAGAAGTTCTTGGGGGCGGGGCGGAAGGCGGCCCGACCATCAGGCCGCCTTCCGCGAACGACGATTCAGCGTGCGAGTTCAAAGTGATCAACCCTGTTCTGTTGCCAGCACTGTTCGTTGTCTTGGGTGCAAAACGGTTTCTCCTTACCGAAGCTGACAGTTTTGATTCGATCCGGCGAAATCCCACGCTGCACAAGGGCTTGCTTGACGGAATCCGCCCGGCTCGCTCCGAGAGCAAGGTTGTATTCCTCCGATCCCCGGTCGTCACAATGCCCCTCCACAACCACCTTCAGAGTGGGATGTTGCGCGAGGAAGGCGCTGTCATTTTGCGCAGCGGGCACCTCGTCAGGGCGCAGGGTGGGCTTGTTGTAGTCGAAGAAAACGTCCTTCACGTTCTTGGCGAACAGGTCTGCATCCGTCGGCGACGGCGCCGTGCTAGCAATCCTCGCGTTTACTGTGACGCGAGCAGAAGCGTCCTTCGTTCCTCCCGATCCCTTTGCCAACAGTGTGTAGGTGATGGATTCGCTAGGAGTCACCGACCGAGAACCGGACGGCGAGACCGTGCCCAATCCGGGGATAGTAATTTCGCTGGCGTTGGTCGTTTGCCAAGTAAGTACCGTCGCCTGGCCCTGCTGCAGCATGTTCGGGTTCGCCGCCAGACTCGCCGTTGGAGCAGGTGGTGTGGGTGGCGTTGGTGGCGTCGCTTTGGCTACCTTCTTATTACAAGCTGCGAACGACAACACGACCGTCAGCGTCGCGAATAAAGCAAATGCCTTCAGCTTTCTTTGTGTCACTTTAGTTCTCCTCTCTTTGAAGAAATATTGAATTCGTAAAACCGGGTAAAGATCTGCTAGACAACCGTTTTCCGAGTCGCCAAAGAAATGCCAAGTCTGAACGAGGCATTACTCCGGTGATTGTGGCATTGCGATTGGGTTTTGGAACGACAACAACGGGTGGGAATCAACAGCGGAAGACGGTATTGCATTCGGGCAAGCTAACGGACTGGAGTCCTGCCATCGAAAGTGAGAACCGCGCGAAAATCGCGAGCGCCGAAATCAGGCAGCTCGCCAGGGAGCTTAAGGCGGCCTGCACTATGGCGAGCCGCAAATTAACCGCGGCGCGGGCTGCCCGCAGTGCAGTAACAGGTCCGTGTAGGACTGAATACGGACCATGCATCACGGGAAAGAAGAAAATCATGAGGACGCACATAACCGTGACCACGGCTATTTCGCATCCATGGCGGCCAGAAACCATCGCAGCAATTGTATCGCATTACGATGCAGGCTGGCCGTCGATCCGAGCTCCGGAGTGGCAAGATCGATACACAAAAGTCAATGTCCCGCCGGGACTCTTGAACCCTAGCGCCTGCAATAACTTGCATGTCACTTGCTCAAGTCCAGCAATGGAATCCTTCAGGGGCGGGCAAGGCCCTGACCCTGAAAAAACCGGCCATCGTTCTGCTTGGCTTGTGCAACCCCCAGAGCAGACCGGTCGCACGTGATGTCTTCGGCCTCGCACGCCAGAGCGTTCCGTTGGCGTTGGACAAAAGCCACGTCCTTTTCGTCGGCCGGACTCAAAAGAGACTCGTCACAGTAGCCGCTGCCTGTCTTACATGCCAGCAGGTTCCGTTGATAATTTAACTGGGCTATATCGTGCGCCTCTGAGGGCGTTAGTAACGATGTGTCGCACGGGTCCGGGCCCGTCTGACAGCCAAGAAGATTGTGTTCGCGCCCGAGGCGCTTAACTTCCACAGCCTCGGAAGGAGTCAGCAAAGAGTAGTCGCAGGAATTTAATCCGGTCTGACAATTCAGCCGGTTCTGTTCGGCCTGAATCCTCGCTACCTCGCCGGCTTCAACTGGTGTGAGCAGTGATTGATCACATGCGCCGATCGTCGTCTCACAAGCGAGAACATTGCGCCTCTGCTCCAGCGTAGCCACCTCCTTGGACTCCTCCGCAGTGAGCATGGAATGGGTACATTCACCGATGCCCGTGAGACATACCCAGAGATTCTGCTCATGCTGCAAATTGGCGAGTTGACTGGCCTGTGCGCTGGTAAGAAGTGAACGATTACACGTCTCGAATCCGTCGATACAATCGCGGAGGTTCTGCGTCCTGCTGGTCGTGGTGCCGCCGATCTGGGCGAATCCATAACCGCCGACAACCGCGAGCAGCAGGGAAATCATGAAAGCGCGCTGCATTACGATCCTCCGTCTCTGAGTTGCGGAATATGGTCAATTCAGTCTTGCTTCCGCGTGCAACGATTTGTCGCTGGTCGCAGAGTTCGCTGCCGATTCCACCTTTCGCAAACCCGGCTGAACCCGCTGCCAAAGAATCCGCGCGTCTGACGCATCATTCGGAAACGTCACCATGGATTGCTCTCCCGTGGGCTCAAGGACCACGTCGACTCGACGGTTGTATGCGAGCCAGGTAGCGCTTGAGCGATGCATCATCCACTTCTCCGGCTTTTGCGCGTCTTCGGATTGAAGCGTCGAGACTTCCTGCTTACTCAGCTCCTGTCGTTTGCCCTCAGCGCGCGTCTGGATCTTATCCACCGGAATACCCTGTGAAACGAGATAGCTCTTCACAAGGTGAGCTCTCCTCTCACTGAGCTTCAGGTTGTAGTTTCTCGACCCCCGAACATCCGCGTGCCCAACGACCATCAGGCTAGCGTGGTCGTCGGCGTATTGTTCGTGTTTCTCGAAGCGGCTGGCGGCGTCTGAGAGCGCAGCCTTTTCAGTAGCGACGAGGCCAATCTTCGGATGTCGTGGTCTCGGATAGTTCGTCGGATAGAAAATGCTGGCGAGCGTTACTGGCGGTGCTGGATCGATCGAGCCGACGATGTGCAAAGCTGCTGTCTTTGTGAATGATCCGCCACACGGATTGGAAGCTGACAGCGTGTAGTCAACGACCTCATCTACTGGGCCCGTGCTCGTTTGCTTCGGTTGCGCTTCGACCGTTTGGGTCCCACTCGTGCTCTCGCTGCCTAGCGGGGTAATCGTCACCTGGTTGGCGTTGGATGCTGACCAGTTCAATGTGGTCGGATCGTCTTGCACGACCTTGTCGCCGATCTTGTGAAAGTGTACTTCAGGCTGGGTCAAGGTTAGGGTTGCCGTGGGTTGCGCATTGACGTTTACCGTGACCGTCTGGGTAGCTTCACCGCCCGGGCCTTTCGCCACCAGCTCATAGCTTGTTGTCTTTGTCGGGTCGACTGTGCGATCCCCGGTTGCCATCACACTTCCGAGATTTGTTATGGAAACTGCCACCGCGTCCGTCGATTTCCAGTCCAAGTGGGTGGGTTGCCCACAGCCGAGTGAAGTGGATTGGGCAGTGAGCTGTGCGGTCACCGGAGCAACAGGTACTTCTGCACTAGCAATGCCAGCCTCGAACCGCGGCAGCGCCCCGAGGGTGTTCCCTTGCGGCCAGTCCTTGGTTTTCATCGCGCCGTTGTTGTTGAGGTCAACAATCACTCTCTGTCCCTCGTTGACCTGCACAGGGCCTGACCAGATCGTGTTTCCTTTCCTTGTCACCATCACCTGATAGGTGCCGGGCTTCACCAGCAGACGCTGGTGCCAGATCCAGTTGTTGTCGAATTCATCCACATGACCCACGAAGTAGTCCGGCGTCGTACCGTTGAGCAGGACTGCGGCGCGCGGGTGGCCTTTGAACTCGATGTATCCGAACGCACCGGACACCTTGTCGCCGGACGCCTGCAGGGCTACGCTGATGTCGGCAGTCTTCTTGGAATCGATGTGCACCTCTTGAGTGTTCGGGATGTATCCGTAGTTGTGCACGCTGACCTCGTGAGAACCGGGCTGGAGATCGATCGTCTGACTGCCATCCCGGATCGCCTTACCGTCCACGAACACGTATGCCTGTTTGGGACTAACATGTATTTTCAGCCTGCCATGGCTTTCGTTGCCTTGTGCGAATGCTGACGATGCAACCAATGAGAAGCTGACGGCAATCAGGAACGCGAAAAACGATTGAACTTTTGGGGACATCATAGGGGAATCTCTCCTTGTTCAGCACATTGACGTGCGCTTAAGCGCCAACCCCTTGTCGCCGAGGTGGCGCGATAGTACTCAACGAGACTCAATTGCTGCCTCCGATAACTTCGATTCACGGCCAGTACGATGTCGTTGTATCGTGCAACGATATAACGCTGCCCAGCAGAGCGTTTTCATGTCGGGTCGCAAACGCCAGGCACAAAGGCGCGCGAGCCAACCCAGTCAAGGAGACGGTCAGCGTGCCGTCGCTCTTCTGCGTCAATGACACTTTCGACACACTCTAGTAATTGCGCGACGCGCATCGGCTTTGCGATGAACGCCCTCACTTGTGCCCGGAGTTCCCACGGGGGATCTGACCCGGAAACAAGGATCACCGGTGGGGCAGCGGCCAGGAGCGCTAAGTGTTTGACTACCGTCGCCCCGTTCATCTCTGGCATCTCGTAATCGAGGATCACGCAATCAACCTTGTGGTACTTGAGTGCACCCAGGCCTTCCCACCCATTCGAGGCGAGAATCACGTCGTATCCATGTTCTTCGAAAAGTCGTCCATAAAGCTGAAGGACTGGGTCAGCATCGTCGATGCAAAGAAGTGTTCTATTCATAGCCCCTCCAATTAACCGTTGGGAACTTGCAAGCGGCCGGCGGCGAACGCTACCTCTACGTTGAACAGAAGCCGATTGCCGTGATCTTGTTCTGCCGCCGGACGAGGTTGCTCCAGAGCCGCCCGCACTACCCGACTCCGGCCCTCCTCAAAGTTGTACCGACAATCTCTGCCTCAGCATGCAACCAGTCTTCCTGAGCATGGCCATCCCCGCGTCCCCGTTGTTCGTACAACTCGTAGGCACGTCGACGAACGATCTGCTCCATATGCAAGGGCAGGGAAGACGGGTGAGCATTTGTATTTGGCGATCTCCTTATAGACGTAACGTTAGAAACTATCTTCATCTGAGACGCCACAGCCCCAGTTGTTCCTTGTTCCGTTTTGTTCCTATGACGTTTAGACATGGATCAATCCTCACTTTCATCGGCAGATCAAATTCTTCGTCCAGCAAAGAGTTATAGCTCGCCGGTAGGCTGAACCTTTATGTATCTCTCTGAAACCCAGTCGTCGGAAAACAGTCACCAGAGCCGTCATTTAATAACTGTCACAGCATCGAATGCGACTTCTCGGGTGAGTGGGCGGAGAACGGAGTCCCTGGGACAATCAGCAGCGAAGGAAGAAGACTTTTCCAGGAGGAGACGATCGAAGTGAGAAAGCACGGCCAGACAGGACGTACAGCACAGAACGGCAGACCGCCAAACTGCAGCCTAGAATGTGCATGGCTGCTAGCGCCATCACCAGCCACATCTTGAGTTTTGTTTGGGCAGACCGGAGGGCCGTCACGGGTCCATGCACGGCAGAATAAGATCCACGTACCGCCGGAAAGAACAAGAGCGCAGCAGCACACAGTATCGCCACAATGGCGAATTCGGAAGTTAACTGCCGAGAGAACATCCTGCAACTCCCCTTCAGAAGACGTGCCAGAGCCCCATGATCCAGATAGTTGGATCAAGTCAAGTGCGAAAAAGGTTGCCTTCGCGACTCTCCACAGCAAATCTGTGATGTCAGTGCTGTGGCGCTATTTGAGAACCGCCTTGAGTGGCGCCCCGCTCACAGAGTTCCGATTTGCATCCGACGCTCGTAGTAAGGAAAGCAGCAGAAAAAGTCTACGGATTATTGTATATCGTGGTACGATACAACGAAAACGGGCCAGCAAGGCTTCCATCTTTAAAGAGGACGACGGATTGAGGCGCTCGGAAATGAAGCTTCAGATGCCCAGTGTTAAGTTTCGCGAAGCGACACAATCGCGGTCGAACAGGCACTGGGCAGTAAATTCCCCTGTTGCTGATTCTGCTCGAAGGAGAGTTTTAGCTTACCCGAACTCAGGGATTCCAACTCAGATAACGTGAAGCCTGTTGGCAGAGCTGAGTGACGGCGTAAATGTGGAATGAGCCCAGCATCACTCGGGTCAAGGGAGGATCACAATGCGTATGCTTGCCTTCTGCATTGTTTTAGTCAGCCAATTAACACTTTCAAGTGCCGGTCAGCAGTTGGCCTCGACCGGGCAATCGGCCACCGCCCCATGTACGTTTGATGATGGAAAACAGGTGACCGTCCAATACAACAGTCTAGCGCCGAAAACCGAAGAGCGACTTCGGCGCGGGAAGCCTTGGGAAGCAGGGGGTACATCCATGATCTTATTCACCCAGACCAGGCTCACACTGGGGAACTCCGAAATCCCAGAAGGGGCATACCGTCTTTACGTGATCCCCGAAAAAGAGACTTGGACTCTGGTGGTGAACAAGAACGTCACCGCCGGCAGCAAATACGATGAGAAGCAAGACCTGGCACGTGCCCCCATGGAAATTGGACAAATCGACAGTCCTGCAAAGCAACCCCAGATATTATTCGGGCACACAGGGGCGAAGCAGTGCAACATGCGGTTGTATTACGAAACGACAGGCGCGTGGGTGGAATTCAAGGAGCGATGAAGCTGACACTAACCATTCGATTCCTTCGAACTTCGGTCATCGGTAATTCGATTCTGTAGGGCCCTCGAGGATCACGGTCTTTGCACGGAACCTCGCCAATGATGGGCCTCTTCCTTCGCCGTTGAGCAGCTCCCGTGCTGAACACGGTTGGCTTTGCTTTGAGACGAACGCCAGCCTGGGCAAGCCGTGCTGCGGCTCACTCAGGAGGCGTCGTCAAGCCTTTAATCAGGCGGCTCGGCCAGCGACGATCTTGTGTCCGCTGGACGCTTGCATGTCGAATGTACGGATCAAGGGCTCGGCCGCAAGAAGGTGCCGAAGCGATTCCGCGATGTTCTTATATTGTTCGCGGTGATATCGTTCGGCGTCGTCTCTCGTTTTCCAAAAACTGAGCGCGAGGACGCGATCCGGCTCTGCATTTGAAACGAGCAGAATTTCGTCCTCGAACCCACCTTGTTTCTGCAGGATGGGAAGCGCGCTTCCGTTGATTGCGTTGGAAAGTTCTTTTGATTTGCCTGGTTTGCTGGTCAATTCGACAACACGTGTAAACATCGTGAGCTCCTTTCGCTGGCTGAAATTAGAAAGGAAACCTCGCCGCAAGATGCGGCCGTGGGCTTTCCTTTTTGTCGTTTCCGAGAGTTTGGTTAAATCGATCCGGCCCAGACACTGGTTGCAAAGTTAGTTAGGTTGACGGCTGGCAGCTGCGATTAGATAAATAGAACTCTGTCAATCGACTGGGCCTTTCGTCGACTGTCATCGCGCTGCCATTCTTGTCTAGTTGAGGTTGTGTTGAAGCATTTGCTCTTTTCGATACGATGAGCGAACTACAGTCGATGGTTGTCTGGCGCGGCAAGCATATGCATTTCTCGACACATCGTGGCACGATATTATTTGGCAACCGCGGATTGCGACCTTGCATCAGTTCTGAATGGGAGCGCCGTGTTCGCCAATCGGGTAGCTCTTCGCCTAGTTGCTGACGCGGCTCTCTGATTCCTTATGGAGGAAGTAGCGAAATGAACTGTGCGAAATGCCTCGCGCTTATCTCGACTTTGACCCTGCTGTTTCCACTCTCGATGTGGGCAAGAAACAAAAGTGAACACTCGGTGAATATTCCTGATTCCGTGCAAATTGGCACGACACAATTGAAGCCTGGCACCTACAAGGTGGAATGGCAGGAGGCCGGTCCAAGCGTGCAGGTGGAGTTCGTCCAGAACGGCAAAACGGTCGCCACGGCGTCAGGAACATTGAAGACAAATGACTCCCAGGTCAATCAGGACGACGTTGTGATTCAAACCACCGGTACCAATAAGAAAGTGCTGAAGGAGATAGACTTCAGTCATCAGAAAGAAGCCTTGGTCTTCGGATAGTCATAACCCACTCGTTCACCATCGAACCAATCTTGGGTGCAGCCCATGGAACCGTGTCAGTCGTACTAGATGCATCAGAGACAGTCTCTGCGTAGCGTCAACCGAGAGATTTCGATAAAACCGGTCAAAGAATGTGACCCGTCGAACTGATAAGGGGGTGTTCAACAATGCGATCAGCAGTCGCGTCTCGAAACCCGCGGATGGGAACAGAGTCAGAGCCTATGTCTTTTGAAGTATCGCGTCTATCGCCGCGACTTGGAACTATTATTTTCGCGCTGGCTTTCTTTGCGATACGCATTGGCTCGGACTGGCTCTTTCGGTGGTTTATCGCTGATGCGCCGGTACCGCCCCTTTGGACCGTATTCATTACGACGGGAATCGGGACAGCAATATCCTCCGTCCTCGTTTACTTGCTGCTCGTCTCTGTGCAAAGACAGTTTCGCGCGGTTCGTCTCTTGAACCATGAACTACGGAATTCGCTGCAAGTGCTGACTTACATGGTGTCGAATCTTGAGCCCAGGATGGCTGTGGCGGCCAAAGGTTCTATCGAACGACTGCTACAGGCGCTCAGAGAGGCCTCCAAGCTCCTAGGACAGGGAGATACTTGGTCATAATGGAGTGGAATTCCACCTCCCCGCAAATTTCTGTACGTTCCGGTAGTGGTGCAGTTTGACGGAAATTGTCAGAGAATCTAGGTACGGTTCAGTTTCAATTGTCACAGGCTGGCAATCGAAACGTGCCTGTAGGAGGTGGTCATGGCGATCAAGAAGTGTCTGACGTTTCCGTGTCCCAAGTGTCATGCGAAGCCGGGTGAACCCTGCAAGTTAATCGGCAACTGCATCAAGACAGCCCCGGGAGCGTGGGTCTCATCGAAGGTTTGCCACGATGACCGGGTGGCTTTATCCAAGTCAGGCAGTCACGTTGCCAAATGATTCAGGTTGTCGACCGAGCGTGGAGTCAAACTGAACCACTACCGACTTTCCCAAATCCTTGCCGGCCTCTATGAGTCGAAATGTAGATCCGAGAACATAAATCCAGGTGAATGATGCTCACTTGTTCGGAAAGGTGTATGCGCAGCGAGGTGACAGATTCTAAGTTCAAGTTGATCGCGATTGTGCGATGGTTCATTTCGTGCCTGATCCCTACCCTGATTCTGCTGGGGAGTACCGCTCTTGGGGACAGCGCTGCGTTTGATTTACCCGGCCCGCGGATCGAAGTGCGTGTGACGCGAGGCAGCAAGACGCTGCCAATCTCAGAAGTGCCGAACCTCCAGGCTGGTGACCGACTCTGGCTACACACTGAGATCCCCACAAGCCAATCAGTGCGCTACTTGCTGATTGTTGCCTTTCTCAGGGGCTCCACTGACCCGCCGCCCGATCAGTGGTTCGTGAAAGCAGAAACATGGAACAAGCAGGTGATGCAAGAAGGAATTGTGGTGGCGGTTCCCGAGCAGGCGCAGCAGGCTTTGCTGTTTCTCGCTCCGGAGACCGGAGGAGATTTCGCGACTTTACGTTCGGCTGTCCGTGGCAGACCTGGAGCATTTGTCCGCGCCACTCAGGATTTAAACCAGGCAGCATTGGACCGCTCCCGGCTGGATACATATCTTGCCGGCCTTAAGGAAATGGCCAACACCGATCCCAAGGTGCTCAAGGAGCGTTCGCTCATCCTCGCACAACGCCTGAAGATCAAGGTCGACGAGCAGTGCTTCGACAAGCCTACGCAGGAACAAGCTCCGTGCCTGATAAAAAATACAGATCAGTTGGTGCTCGATGACGGCCACAGTCAGTCGATGGTTGCCGTTCTCACTTCCGGTCCCGGTTCAGATTTGGTCGGAGCCCTCAGTACCACTAGGATGGCCGGAGGAGGAGCGTACAGTCCCTACGTTGGATCGGTAGTCGATGTCGTCCGAATGATGGAGAACTTCCACACGGCCGCATATCAGTACATTCCGGCACTGGCATTGCCAAAGCACGATGAACTGGATCTCAAGCTGAATAATCCCCCCTCCTTTCATAAGCCGATGTCGGTCCTGGTCACCGGTCTGCCAGCAATCGAAGCAGCACAACTTCCCCCGCTTCGCGCTGTGGAGCCGAAGCAGGTCTTCTGCCTGCAACACTCTGGATTGGTGCTTCCAGTGGAGGGCGCTCCCTTGGTGTTTTCCACCGGCTACATGCACGATGTCGTCCTTCACTTGCAGACAAAAGTGGGACCTGCCATCGATTTGCCCGCCACCGCGGATGCGACACGCGGTGGTTTCGTGGTTGACACTCATCCACTGCGCGGCGGCGAACTCGACACCGGAGTTACTGGAACGTTGCATGGATACTGGGGATTCCAAGCCTTCAACGGGCCTACGTTCCAACTGCAGAGCCCGCATACAGTGAAGTGGGTTCTGGCCTCCGAGGATGTCAATGCTCTGATCGTGGGCCGCCAGAATGCTTTCCATCTGCAATCGGAGACGGCTCCGTGCGTGGATCAGGTCACGATGAAAGATCAGCGCGGGAAACAGCTGAAAGCGACCTGGAAGCTTTCGAAGGCGAATGAACTGGAGGTCGAAGTACCGCTGAAAGATGAATCCGCCGGGCCGGTGTTAACCCTGGTCGCACAATCTGGACTAAGCAAGCCGGATGAAGTTCCCCTGCAGGCGTATTCCGAAGCCGCGCACTTGGACCGCTTCGCCCTGAACGCTGGCGACCAGGAAGGCGTCTTGACCGGCAACCGACTGGACGAAGTGGCTGGTCTGGAGCTGGATGCCATCCACTTCATCCCTGCGGGTCTGTCCCGCGCTGCCGGGAAGGACGAATTGCGTTTGTCGGCCTCGAACTCAACGGCGGTGGCCGGGCTGAAAGCGAGCCAAAAACTCGTGGCTCACGTTGCCCTCAAAGACGGACGCGTGCTCGATCTAGACACAGTGGTTGAACCGCCGCGTCCGCGAGTCACGCTCCTCAGCAGGAGTGTACAGTCTGGTCCAACTCCATCGGTCATTCGGCTGAGCACTCCCGATGATGTTCCGCAAGACGGGCAAATTTCGTTCTTCTTGAAAACCGAGGTACCGGCGACCTTCCCACGCGCCGAAAAGATCGAAGTCGCAACGGACGACGGCTCAGCGCACGTTTCCCTGAGCCTCGCTGATGGATCACTGGTCCTGGAAGACTCTCAGACCTTAATGGGCATTCTCCAGCCTCTGAAGAGCTTTGGACCGTCGGTATTCGGCACGCTGCGTTTGCGCGCGGTTTCGGAGAACGGTGTGAGCGGAGACTGGCAGCCGCTGGCAAAGCTGGTGCGCATTCCGTCTTTGAAGGAGGTTCGGTGCCCGGATAGTCCCGACAAGCTGTGCAACTTAATCGGGCAAAACCTGTTCCTGATTGATTCCGTAGCATCTGACTCGCAGTTTGCTCACAACATTGTGGTTCCAGCAGGTTTTGCGGACTCCGCGTTGGGCGTGCCCCGTCCCAATGGCACACTTCTCTACATCAAGCTGCGAGACGATCCATCCGCCGTAGCCAGGGCAGCGCTCGCGGTTCTGCCCGAGCCGTGAGCTTCGGATGGCCGATTCACCGTCGGTTATTTGATATTTTCCCTCAGGCAAGGGAAAGTCTTCGTTGAAACTGCGTCGTCCTCTTCACACCGACCCGCGAGCTACTGTGACCGCTGTGGCGCCGGCCGTGAAGCCACAGCCAAGGCATAAGCGATCAGTCTGCGGACACTTTTCGCCAGTTCCACAACTTCACCTTCGCCGCGGACTTCAAAATCGATCTGAAAGTTTCCCAACGCCGCCTGATCCACGGCTTCCTTAAGATCAAGCAAAGGTTTTACCACCTGGCGAGGCAGCACGAAGCTGATCCAGACACTCAGCAGAAAAGTGAGCGCCGAAACTATGCTCAGCACCCATTCGGCACGATGAAGCAGATGTCGAGCCTCCTGGTGATCTCGTTCCACCCGCGTCCAACTTCGGCTTTCCAGTTCGGAGGCTCGTTGCAGCACCTGCTGGCTTGATTCCAGGAGACCGGGGGTTACCCGGCGTAAAGTGGGGTCCCCCGCCTCCCTCTGGTCTCGATGACCATCAACGCCTTCGAAGTGCCGCTGCCCGACGGCGCGCCGCAGCCGTTTGTTTCATGAAGCCCTCCCCAGGAGGGCACTCACTAAACAACATGAAATCAGTCTCGGTCATCATCGCCCGCGAAAGCGAAGGGCGGGCCGTCCAAAGGAACGGGAGTGGCTCCGCCGCCGCCCTTTCCCCGCTATTTTCGGTGGGGGTTTCCCGCTCACTCCGCAAATGAAGCTTAGAATGCGAATTGAAATAGGGCCAAACAATCGCGATCGGTAACCGCCAAACCAAATTCTCGGAAGAGGTTTTATGACAAGGAAAGCAAGCAATCTGAAGCCGCGGCGTGAATTTCTCAGGCTGGCCGCGTTTGCCGGTGCGGCGACGCTCACGGGAAATGCAGTGGCAGCCGCAGGGGAACAAAATGCCGGTCCACAAGCAGCGGACGGTCAGGAGGGGGATGACAAGATGGAGTTCCTTCGCGTCAGCGGCCGTCACATAGTCAATGCGAAAGGGAAACAGGTTCGGCTGAGGGGAACCTGTCCGGGCGGCTGGATGAACATGGAAGATTTCATTAATGGGCACCCAGGCTCGGAGCATACTCTCCGAACGCAGATGGCGGAGGTGCTTGGTCCGGCCAGAGCACAGTTCTTCTTCGAGCGCATGCTGGACCACTTCTTCAATGAAGACGATGTGATCTTTCTCAGGAAGGCCGGCGCCAGCGTCGTCAGGATACCTCTTAATTATCGACACTTCGAGGACGATGCCGCACCTTTCAAATACATAGAGGCAGGTTTTGCCCGTCTCGACAAAGTGTTAAGCCACTGCGAAAGACATGGTCTTTACGTCATTCTGGACCTACATGCGGCGCAGGGGTGGCAGAATGTCCACTGGCATTCTGACAACGCATCGCGCATCGGCCTTTTCTGGGAGGTTGCGTTCTATCAGGATCGCTTCGTCGCCCTTTGGCAGGAGTTTGCGCGGCGCTACAAGAACAGGGCTGTGATCGCCGGCTACGATGTGCTGAACGAGCCTAGCGCGAACAACGCCCTAGGCGACTATCCATGGAACGTGGGTTCCAATTACAGGCCCAATTTTGACCGCATGAATGCAGTCTACCGGCGCCTGGTTACAGAGATTCGCAAGATCGATTCCAGACACATAATCTTCCTTGAAGGTGATGACTACGCAAGGGACTTCTCGGGGCTGGAGAAACCCTTCGACGATAACCTCGCCTACAGTTCACATAACTACACTGTGCCCGGGTTTGGACCTGGCCGATACCCTGGCACCATCCATCCGCGATCGGCTGCGGCGGGCAGTGCTCAGGACTGGGATCTGGCAAAACAGGAGCGCAACTTCCTCGATGCCGAGGGAACGAAGTTCACCCAGCAGCATAACGTTCCTTTGTGGGTTGGCGAGTTTGGATCTGTTTTTAACGGGCCTGCCGATGAGAGTAGTGACCGGCTACGCGCGTTAGATGATCAGATTGGCATCTTTGAAAGTCACGAGACGCACTGGACAACGTGGAATTACAAAGATGTTGGCGTGATGGGTATGTTGACACTCGACCCTGCATCTCCGTACATGGAGCGCATCAGCGATTTTCTTCGCAAGAAGGTTGCTCTTGGCACCGACGATTGGATGAAGTGGCTACCGCCAACGCCAGTAAAGGACGCAACCGCTCAGCTTGCTGACCAGATCCGTCAATTGGTTGGTGATCCGCAGTTGGATGCGCGACTCAATGTACGGTGCATGAGTCAGACCTTATTGTGCTTCTACACGGGAACCCTGATGCAGCCGCTCTACGCCGGCCTCTTCAAAGGCCTGTCCGAGAATGAGCTGGATCACATCCTATCTTCCTTTTCGGCAAAGCAGTGTGTGCCAAACCAAGGTCTGGTGGACGTCCTCGGCAAATACATGGGTATGCCAGCTCAGGGGTCGAGTACTGGCGGCTGATTCCCAGCCGCCGCAGTGCCGAGATCACGATATTTAATCGCGAGCCACTTAACTTTGCTGTCGAATAATCGGCACGAAGGGGAGCGCTTGTCACGGTTGGTGACAAGCGCTCATTCTTATGCGGTTGTGTTTTGATTCAGATAGCGGTCCGAACCAAAACACGGGATTCCTATTCGGGCAGAGCGAGCTGGTCCTCGATCTGGAAGTGCCCGGCGACGGTAGGCGCTCCGGTATCAGGCTGGCCTCCTCCGATGCTGATGGTGTAGTTACCAGCGGCAATGATCGGGTCGCCATTTTCAGTGACCATGACCAGATCGCGGTCCTTTAGGTCGAAGTGGACCTTCTGGCTCGCGCCCGGCTCCAGATGGACTTTCCGGAATCCGCGGAGAGCGATCTGCGGCGCACCGTTGACTGCGGGGAACTTGATGTAGACCTGGACGGACTCATCTCCCGCAACTTTCCCCGTGTTGGTTACTGTGACATCGGCGGCGACAGGTTGCCCCGCAGCGACAGCCTGCGTAGGAACACTGAGGTCGCTGTATTTAAAGGTTGTGTAGCTGAGCCCATAGCCAAACGGATAGAGCGGCTTGCCTTTGAAGTACCGGTAGGTCCGGTTTGTCATTTCGTAATCTTCGAAGTTGGGCAATTGAGTGACGTCCTTGTAGAACGTAACCGGCAGCTTTCCACCAGGATTGTTCTTGCCGCTCAGCGTTTCGGCGACGGCTGCGCCGCCTTCTTCGCCGGGGTACCATGCTTCGAGAACCGCGTTGGCGTGATCGTTGATCCAATTGACTGAGAGAGCGCTGCCATTCAACAGAACGACTGCGAGCGGCTTGCCTGTGGCTGCAACAGCTTCCACCAGATCTTCTTCGGGCTGGGGAAGATCAATGCTGACGCGATCTCCGCCCAGGAATCCTGGAATGGTCACCGGCATCTCTTCGCCTTCGAGCCTGCTCGTGATACCGACAACCGCAATCACGATGTCGGCGTTTTTTGCCGCGGCGATTGCCTCAGGCGCCGGCGCATCGTTGACCTTCGTCCAGATGAGTTGCGCTTGTGGTTTGACGTCATTCACGGTGCCGAACGAAAGGCTCAGTGGGGCCTTCTCGCCCCTCACTAGGTGGGCACGGCCAACTGCAGCATCTATGCCTTCGACTCTGCCCAACTGCGCAACTTGCTTGTCGTTAATGGATAGTCTTCCGAAGCCATTGGCGCGGACGCCGATGAGGTAGTCGCCCGTCTCAGTGGCCGTGATGAAGCCCGTCCACCGCACACCAACAGTCTTTTTGCCGGCAACCTTTGCAGGCAAGCTGGTGCCGGTGAGATTGATATTCGGCTCGGTGCGGCTGACAAGCACCGGAGCCTCCGGTCCCCTGCCAAACCGGCGCATCGACTCGCTGTAGTCGGCCTTGATGCCGGGCTTCCCGTCGGGAGTCGTCAACATGGCATCAGGAACAGGATTTCCTTCGTTGCGAAGGAACTGGATTCCGGGAACGTAAGTGACTGTTGCATTCGGAAACTCTGCCTTGAGGCCATCGATCACCGTAACCACATGCGTCGGTATCCCGGCGTAGTTGCCGAGCAGCACTGCGGTCTGGTCAGCCAGTGGCCCGACGACGGCGATCCTCTTTACGCCCGGTTTGAGCGGAAGCACGCCATCGTTCTTGAGCAGAACCATGGACTCGTTTGCGAGCTTGCGAGCCAGGGCGCGGTGTTCCGCGCTGTCAAGTTCCTTCTCGTCGATCTTTGTATAGGGAACCATCTCCGGCGGGTCGAACAGGCCAAGCTTTACGCGCGCCGTGAACAAGCGAATGAGAGCGGTGTCGAGCGTGCTTTCAGGCAAGTAGCCCTGCTGCACGGCGTCGATATAGGCTTTACCGACCGGCTCGCCAGGCACGTCAGAGAAGCCGCATTCATTATCCATGCCGCGGATTACGGAGATGGCCGCACCTTGTGCCTGCGTTGGACGGTAGCGATGATTGGCGGCAATATCAGTTACCGCGCCGCAGTCTGAGACCACATATCCCTGGAAGCCCCACTTGCCGCGCAACTGGTTCTGCATCAGGTACTGGTTGGCGCATGCGGGCTCGCCATTGATAGAGTTGTACGCGCACATGACTGAACCGGCCTTGCCTTCCACGACGGCAGCGCGGAATGCGGGCTCGAAGGTGTCTACTTCGTCGTGCTTGCTGACGTCGACATCTGCAAAGTGCCGGGTCGGCTCCGGGCCGCTGTGTACGGCATAGTGCTTGGGTGTTGCGATCACGCGGTAGTACTTCGGGTCATCGCCCTGCATACCTGTCACGTAGGCAACTCCCATGTGGCCAGTGAGGAAGGGATCTTCGCCGTAGGTCTCTTGTCCGCGGCCCCAGCGCGGATCACGGAAGATATTCAGATTAGGGGACCAGAAATCCAGTCCTCCGCCAATAAATGCCGTGCGTTCGCTGCGTGCATCTTGCACGTATTTGATGCGTCCCTCAATGCCGATTTGGGTCGCCATGAGATGAATGTTGGGTGTGTCGAAGGTTGCGGCCAGCCCGATGGGCTCGGGGTATTCGGTTACGCCCGGATCGATGACTCCGTGGAGCGCCTCACTCCACCATTGGTACGCAGGAATGTTGAACCGCTGAACCGCGGCAGATCTGTTCAGCATTTGCGAAGCTTTTTCAGCAAGCGTCATGCGATGCACCAGGTCAGTGGCCCGCTGCTCGGCTGACAAGTTGGTGTTCATGTATGGAAGGTTCGCGTTGTCCTGGGCAACCGCAAACTGCATAAATGAGCCAAGGAAAAGCGATCCCGTCCACGCGACCAAGCCTGCAACAATTCGTGTCATGCGTATCTTCATGATGTTTGTGTCTCCAGGTTCAGTGTGGCGACCGCGAAGCTCCGCCGCGAGGAATCCCGATGGAGCACAGTATCGGATTTTTCAACAGATTGCGCCCCGTTTCATTGGAGCCCGCCCGACCGGAGGCTGGTCACCTTCCTGAAAGTCGATGTATTGATGCTGGTCAGGCCCTTCCTCGCGACGGCCCAGGTTCATGGTCACGCGGCCTGCCGGGTCGAAGCGCATGATGGAGTTGGTCCCCTTATCCACCACCCACATGTTGTCATGCCGGTCAAAACGGACCGAGTGAGAGTAACCCAACCCATATACACCGCGTCCGATTTCCTTAACGAATTCGCCCTTCTCATTAAATTCGAAAATCTGGGTTGAGGACGCACCATACAATGGCTCGCCGTAGGTTCCGGGATGGTTCAGAACAACAATGTGGCCCTTCGAATTGACGGCTACGCCACTTCGCCGAAATTCATGCCCGCCGGAGTTTTCAGATAATCCACTACGGTGTCGAATGGAATTAACCGCGCGGTTGGGTCTGCGCGAACGCCGGCAATGCCACCAGCATCAACAGAATTGCGTTCACAGTTTTCACGAGGCCTTCCCCTTTTTCGAAACTTCAGCGGGCGAATAATAGCACAGGGAATTTAAAGCGCCTGAGGCTATCACCCAGTGCTTCTTGGCCTAGACCGCAGCACAAACCACATCATTGCGCCGGCGAGGCGCCGGGGTGGCCGATCTCCGGCGTCAACCGATGATAGATGACCGCCCACGATTTTGTGGAAGCGGCGGTATGCCTCAACCTGTGACAGCTCGCGTCATTGATCCTGCCTTGGCAAAGACTCGCTTTGTTTGAACGCTCAGCAGTTGGGCATCTACTTCAGGCAGCACAAGAAGATCGTCTTCGGTAAGCCATTCAGTACTGCAAGTGCTAGATCATTGAGCTCGAGCACGCGGAGGTCGCCGTTCTTAGTCTCGCGCAGTTAGAGTCTCCGCTTCTCCAAGTCAACGTCTGCCCATTTCAGCGACAACAGTTCTGCACGCCGGCATTCCGTGAACGCGGCCAAGGCAACCGGACCACCCATCCATTCGGGAGCAGCTTTGAGAGCAGCTTTCAACTCGGCGGGGGACAGGTAGCGCCTTTCGCCCTGCTGGATCCTTGGCAGTTTGGCTCCAGCGGCCGCGTTCAAGTTGAGTAGGCCTCACTCCACGCATCTCGGCACGCGACGCTCCCGGTCTCGCTAGTGTTGCCTTCAGGCGTTTGATTTGTTCTCCGCTTAAGGCAAGTGAAAATGCAAGCTTCTCGCATGTGAGTTCCGGGCAGGTAATTGCCCGAGCAAAAAACGTGGTGCGGGCGGAGGGACTTGAACCCTCATGGGCCGTTTAAGCCCTGCGGATTTTCATACCGTCTACGGCTTTCGCCGCCCGGAAGTGGACCTCTTTGGGGGTTCACGCCAGGTTTGCGGTCTGGACTATCCCTTCACCTTCCCCCGGAAAGCCCGGAGCTTAGGTGCTGCCCGTCTAGTCTCTACACCTTCCCGGATCTCTCCGGGCTTGGCTCGGGATTGCCATTTAAGGTTTCCCCGAATTTGAGCAGTTCTGCATCGCCGGTTTCCCAGACGAGCACTCAAGTTTTCCTTAAGTCCGCTGCGTATGCCATTCCGCCACGCCCGCGCGCGGCTGCCTGACTGCATTTCTATCATAGGGCAGATTCGCCGGGATTTACACGTCCGTCATCGTAATCAAATATGGGAAGCTCGCGAAATGTTCATATGCTGCGCCATTGCGTGACATCGACGCACTTGTTGAACGCGGTAGCAGTTCGAGGAAAGATCTGCTGACGGGTGCACTGCGTCAAACTGCGAATGCGAATTGACACGAATGCGTAGGCGGGCGGGGCAAGGCAGCTTTTTATGTTGCTAGGAGGGTCAGACCAAGAAACGTACTGGCTGGAACCTCGATTCTGGTCTAGAGATCAAGCATGATCCATGTTGGAGCATGGTCGCTCGCGTTTTCCTGCCCTCGCGCCCATCGGTCAACACCGCCGTCCACGAGGCGGTCTGACAAATTCGGTGAGAGCAGAAAGTGATCGAGTCGCATGCCTTTGTCTTTCTGCCACCGCTCAAATTTGTAATCCCAGAATGTCCAGAGCGGCGCGTCCGGATGCAGCTTCTGCATGGCATCGGTCCAGCCTTGAGTCAGTAGACGCGCAAAGGCCCGTCGGCTCTCGGGTTGGATTAACGCGTTGTTATCCAACGATCGAGTCGGATAGATGTCCTGCGGAGTCGGCACGACGTTGTAGTCACCGGCCAACACCACGGGAGCACCGCTCGCCATCAGTTCGGCGGCGTGAGCAATGAGGCGCTCAAACCAGGCCAACTTGTAGTTGAATTTCGGTCCAGGCTGCGGATTCCCATTGGGGAGGTAAATGGAAGTGATCAGGACTCCCTGAACGGCCGCTTCAATGTAACGAGCTTGATGATCATCACGACTTCCCGGCAGACTTGTGCAAGTCAGCACGGGAACGTGGTTTCGCGCGAGAATGGCCACACCGTTCCAGGAGCGCTCCCCTTGGCAGACCGCTTCGTACCCGAGAGTCCGAAGGGCATTCACGGGAAAGGCTTCCTGCTCTGCCTTGAGCTCTTGGAGACTCACCACGTCCGGTTCAGCTTTCGCTAGCCAAGCCAAAAGGTTGTCGAGCCGCTTATTGATGTTGTTAATGTTGAAGGTGGCGACTTTCAACAAGTCCCTTTCTGTCCCGGTGGGCCCTGCTGCGACGAATCCGTCTCATCCCCCGGCGATGTTATCTCGCCGAATTTGAAACCCAACGAATCCTACACAACGAAAAGCGTTGTGTGGGCCACCCGTGGCGCGGAAGCATCACCCGAGCAGGAATCCGACTGCGTCGACGAGGAAGTGAGCCGTCATGTTTGCGACAAGGTCGCGCCGGTAAAGATAAAGCGCCGTCAGGACTATGCCGCCGAAACCAGCGATCATGAGATGGGGCCAGGCCCACCCGCCCAAATGAGCGAGAGTGAAAGCTGTAACGGAGATCAATGCCGCAAGCCAGCGCACTCGCATAAGTTCGGTAAGTCGCTCGATCATAAAACCGCGATACAGTATTTCCTCAAATACGGCTGCACGCAGAATCAATATAACTCGAAACCAGAGTGGTGTTGATCGCACAGCGGCTATCGTGGCTTCGTCTGTTGACAGGCCGAGCGCCGGTAAGACGACCATGTAGATTGCGGCCATGCCTGCCACCATCGCCAATGCTCCCACCACTCCAAAAAGAATAGTCTTCCAGTCTGGCCGGCGCAGACCGACAGACGACAGGGGCCGCCGTTCGATGAAACGAACATAGGCGAGAAGCAAAAGGGTCAAAATCCAGAAGATCCCTTCTCTGCCAACCTGTGCCGAGAGACTGTCTCCGTGGACCAGAAAGCCGGTGATCGGCAGCGAAAGAACAATCATCGGCAACAATGACATGAATGGGCGGCTTGACTGTAACGATCGTTCCATGTAACGATCGTTACATGGCAACCCACCGGATGTCAACCCATTCCATTACCAGCCCCCGGCCTACAAATCGTTCCGCGTCAAATCGAAAACAGCAGCTTCGGGACGCGGCGCTTGCCTACCTCGTGGAACATGGGCTGACGGGGGTGTCGTTGCGGCCCATGGCGGCGCGGCTCGGGACGAGCGCACGAATCCTCATGTTCCATTTCAAGTCAAAAGAAGGACTGATGACGGAGGTAATGGAAGAATTGCACGCGCGTTTGCAGGCTTCCTTTCTCACACTCAGCGAATTCTCAGATCGAAGAGTTCCGCCACTAAAGCACTTTTGGCTCTGGGCCAGAGATAGAAACAACTTCCTTTACCTGAGGCTCCTGTATGAATCACAAATTGTCGCTGCAAGAAATGGGAAGCAGTACGGCCGTCACTTGAAAAGGGCCTCGACTGACTGGCAGCGATTGGTATTTCAAAGACTTTCCGAGTCGGTGCGCAGCCGGGAGATGGCCACGCTCTGCATCGCCGTGTTCGATGGACTATTCCTGGAACTCATCGTCACCGGAGACCGCCTGCGTCTGACGCGGGCGATGGACTATTTTATTGCGATTGCGAAGAGGTCCCGTAGGCACGCCTGAATCAAAACCAGACACATTAGCAGCATCGATTCCCACACAAGGAGCAGGATGTTCCAGGAAATTGGGCAAATCTTTCCGGTGCCCTACGAATATATTCCAGGCGCCTCATGTCCGAGCTTCTGCACGTACTCAACATAGGACCCAGGATAAACCGTGGGATGGCGGTCCGTGCCGCTCTCACCGCCCAGTTCCAGCACACGTGAGCCGAGGCCGCGAAGGAACATGCGGTCATGCGATACGAAGATCATGGTGCCTTCAAAATCCTTCAGGGCGTCCACCAGCATCTCCTTGGTCGCAAGATCCAGGTGATTGGTCGGTTCGTCGAGCACCAGAAAGTTCGGCGGGTTGAAGAGCATGCGTGCGATCGCCAGCCGCGATTTTTCTCCGCCGGAGAGTGCACGGATTTTCTTGTCCACGTCGTCGCCGGAGAACTGAAATGCTCCTGCCAAATTCCGCAGCGCCCCGATACTGTCCTGGGGAAAATCCTGTTGCAACTGTTCGATGACGGTGAGATCGGAATTGAGCGTTTCTAAAGACTGTTGCGCGAAGTAGCCCATATACAGGCTGGCGCCGAGCCGTACGCTTCCGGCATCGGGAGCGCTAGCTCCGGCAATCATTTTAAGAAGAGTAGTCTTACCCGCGCCGTTTCTCCCCATGACGGCCCAGCGTTCTCCGCGGCGGATGGTGAGATTGAACCCTTCATAAATCACACGCGGCCCGTAACTCTTGTGCAGATTCTCAATCACGGCCACCTGTTCGCCGGATCGCGGCGGGACACGAAAGTCAAATTTCACGACCTGCCGTTTTTTGGGTAGTTCGATCTTCTCGATCTTGTCCAGGGCCTTGATCCGGCTCTGCACCTGGGCCGCCTTGGCCGCGTGCGTTCTGAAACGATCAATGAAGCGCTGCTCCTTGGCCAGCATGGACTGCTGCCGGGCAAATGCTGCCTGCTGATTGCTCTCTCGCACCGCCCTTTCGCGCTCGTAGAAGTCGTAGTCCCCCGAGTAAGTGATAATTTCGCCGCCATCGATCTCTGCAATCTTTGAGACCAGGCGATTCATGAACTCGCGGTCGTGCGAGGTCATCAGCAACGCGCCAGGAAATGACTTGAGAAACTGCTCCAGCCAGATGATGGATTCGATGTCGAGATGGTTCGTCGGTTCGTCCATCAGCAACACATCCGGCATACCGAGCAGGACCCGTGCCAGCGCAACCCGCATCTTCCATCCGCCGGAGAGAGCACCCACGTCGCCGTCAATCTGATCGTCTTTGAATCCCAGACCGTGGAGCACTTCACGGGCTTGCGATTCGAGCGCGTAACCGCCCAAATGCTCGTACTCCTCCTGAACGTGACCGAAGCGATCAAGAATGCGGTCCATGTCATCCGCCTTGTCGGGGTCAGACATTTCCCGCTGCAAGGCTTCGAGCTCGTGGTGCAGATCGCCGACGCGTCCGCTGCCTGCGATCGCTTCATCCAGGACCGAACGGCCCTGCATTTCCTCGACGTCCTGGCGAAAGTAGCCGATCGCCAACTTCCTGGGGACTGAGACCGCGCCCTCGTCGGGAGTTTCCTCGCCGACCACCATCCGGAATAGCGTTGTCTTGCCCGCCCCATTGGGACCGACCAGCCCGACTTTTTCGCCGGGGTTCAACTGAAACGAAGCATCCACGAAGAGCAACTGCTTGCCATACTGCTTATTGATGTTTGAGAAAGAGATCATTTTGAAGACGCAACGCTCGGCACGGTGCCGCCTCCAGTGTAGCCGCGGTGGTAGCGGCCAGAAAATTGCCGGCCAATGCTGGCTCGCCGGATTTTTGAAGTTGCGCGTGGAGGAATCAATTACTTCCTGAAAGCCGACATTTGAGCAGAATCCTTGGTGGCGAGATCCCAGCTCAATGGTTCGCCTTACACAAACCCTTTGGCATCCAATCATGGACCATCGTGGTAGGTGGCTGCGAAGACTGATGGAGGATGAGGACGATAGAACGACGCAGCTCTGTGCCGATGGCGGTGAGATGCATCGATAATCCCATGGGAGCGATTACCGCAGGTCCTCCTGCTCGACCGATCTGCATGCGGCCATCGGAGGTCTCCAGGCATGTTTCCCCGCCCACTGCGTACCAGGCCTCCGGGCCAGAGTGGACGTGCGCGGGCGCTGTCATTCCGGGTGTGAAGTCCGCCTCCATTAACTGCGCCGAGTACTTTTCTCCTGCCACGATCGGAAGCGGGCCAATTTTGGCAACCGGATTCCCGTGGGCCGACCTCCAGCTCTCGTCCTCGATGGTCATCAACCACACTTTGCCAAACGACTCGACAACCACACCTCGCGGCCCCTTGTCTGCTTGCGCCGCCAAGCGTGTTGGATAAGCATCGAGATGCCAGAATACTTGTGCTTTTGTGAATTGACCTACGGGATTGTCCGCCAGAATCCAGCACCCAATCTCTTGCGTTCGCACACTCGCCGGTTTGCACGGATCGCCCGGAACCGCGACACCTTGCGCGATCAGCTGTGTCCATGGGAGAAGGAGCAGACAGAAAAAGAACGTGCTGTTCAATCGCAGCTGTCGAATCATCGATCTGAACCTCAACGTCATTGGTGGATGTCAGGGAAGGATTGTATCCGGACAACGTGGATCCGTCCGCAAAGAAATGTTTCGCAAGCGCAGATTTCAGGTTCTGGCCGTATTGTCGGGAACCCGGAAGTTGTAGAAGGGACAAAAGTTGAGCAGGCTGCATCGCATGCACAACGCGAATTGCAGAACGGATGAAAGTTGCGCGGGAGGGTCGGATGAGTGACTCGGCGATTTCGCACTCGTCGCGATTGTTGTAGCGCGCCAACTGGGATCAGTAAACAGAATCATGGATCGCAAAATCCGCACTTGACATTGTCCGATAATCCACTACCATATGGTTGTGGATAAATTGGGAACCACGTTTGCCGCTTTGTCGGATCCAACCCGGCGGGCAATGATCGAACGACTCTCCCATGGGCCTGCCTCTGTGCATGGATTGACGGAACCGTTTGCACTCTCGCAGCAGATGATTTCAAAACATATCGCCTACCTGGTGCGGGCGCGGATTGTGATGAAGACGAAGCGTGGACGAGAGAGTGTGTGCACGCTTAGGCCAGAGGCGATTAAAACAGTCGGCGACTGGGCGTTCAGCTATCGCCGATTCTGGGAAGAGAGCTTCGACAAACTGGACGCAGTGGTACATCAAATGAAGAGAGATCAAATGAAGAAAGAGGAGGCCAGAGATGACAAAAAACACGGTGAACGAAATCGAGCGGATGGTCGTGACAAGAATTTTTGATGCCCCACGCGAGTTGGTCTGGAAGGCGTGGACCGACCCGAAGTACGTGATGCAGTGGTGGGGGCCGAAGGGTTTTACTTCGCCGGTTTGCCAGATGGATTTTCGCGTGGGAGGAAAATTCCTCATCTGCACGACAACGCCGGATGGACAGGAGTTCTGGCATGGCGGTAAATACCATGAAATTGTTCCCCTGGAAAGAATCGTCTCCTCCATGTACTTTTCGGACTCGGAGGGAAACAAGGTTGAGCCTGCAGAATTGGGAATAGAACATGAGGCTATCGAAGGTGCGCACGACGTGATTCTGTTTGAGGATCTTGGAAACGGCCAGACGAAACTCACCTTCATTGGAAATGAACCCATGGAGAGCGCGAAAAACAGCGGTCAACTGGAGGGCATGCACCAGGTACTCGATAAAGTTGCTGAGGTGGTTACGAAGCTGGCGCAGGCGAAATAAAAAGCTGAAGCTTTGATTGCGAAACTCGTTTGATTGCGAAACTCAATCGTGGAGAAAGAAATGAAAACAATACCGTTTCTCGCTATCGTCCTGCTGGCATTCGCATTTCCTGCCCATGCCCAGGACGCGATGAAGAATGATGCGATGAAGAATGACGCGATGAAGAACGATGCAGCCGTAAAACCTGCCGACCCCGAATTGAAGGTTGTGCTGGATTCCTGGAACGAAGTTGGCCGCAAACTCATCGCCATGGCCGAGGATTTTCCTGAGGACAAATACGACTTCAAGCCTACGCCGGCCGAACGCAGCTTCGCAGAGCAGTTGCTGCACGCGGCAGGATCAAATTATTTCTTCACCAATCCCGTCATGGGGAAGGAGCCTCAGGCAGCAGAAGATCCCAAGCGCGACCAATACAAGTCCAAGGCCGACATCGTTGCGTTCGTCAAGAAATCCTTCGCCGATGGCGCAGCCGCCATCCAGTCGAAAGGCGAAAAAGGCCTGACGACGGAGGTTGTTTATTTCCCTGACCAGAAAGCGCGCGTTCTCGACATAGCATACGGCCTCATCGAACATAGCGGTGAACACTACGGCCAGCTCGTTGTGTACTACCGCCTCGCAGGTCTTGTGCCGCCGGAGTCGCGGCCCAAGAAGTAAAGCTCAAGAGACCAGCCGGGTGGCCCATCCTTTGCAGGTGCATCGCAAAGGGTGGGCCTATCACGGCTCTCGCCCTCGAAGGATTTTGAACGCTACAACTGCCGCGCGAATCTTCATCGACGGGTGGCCCAGCCTTCAAACGACAGGAGCCACTACATCTGCGGGTGCCCCGTCCTTCGCGTACTTTGCGAAGGGCGGGTACGACGACGGCACGCACGACGGTTTGTGTAGAACGGACAAGAGTTGCGCCGCAGCATCGCCGCCCACCAATTCGACAAGCTCAGGGCAGGCTCTTGCAAAAAACGCAAGGATAGAGCACCCCCCGTGGGAATGGTGCCTTGCAATGATGTGCCACCCGCCGTCCCCCGGCGTATTTTCTGTGAGTTAGCTGTCATGACGATATCGTCTGCCCTATTCCGTCATGACGTTGTGTTTCTGCAGGAACACTTCGCCTCGCCCGCTTTTATTGGGTACACTCCACTGGATACTCCCTGGAAAGACTACGAGATGCGAAAAGGGTTTACGAGAAAACCAAGACCGGACGCCCCCACGACGCCAGTCAAGAACTACATCACGCCGAGCGGACTGGAGCGCCTCAGAGATGAGCACCGGTTTCTGCTCACCAGGGAACGCCCGGCTGTGACGGAGGTGGTGGCGTGGGCGGCCGGCAACGGCGATCGCAGTGAAAACGCCGACTATCAGTACGGCAAGCGGCGGCTGCGGCAGATCGATGGGCGGATTCGCTTTCTCACCAAGCGAATCGAAGCCGCGGAAGTGGTGGACCCGGAAGCTCCGAGAGCGGGGCAGGCGGCGACGAGGGCATTCTTCGGAGCGACCGTGCGCTATGCCAATGCCGCGGGAGTATCGCGAGTGGTGAGCATCGTTGGCACCGACGAAATCGATCTCAACCGCAACCACATCAGTTGGGTGTCACCTTTGGGGCGCGCGTTAATGAAGTCGGCCGCGGGTGACAGCGTAGTCCTTCAATTGCCGGGCGGTACAGAATACCTGACCGTGCTGGAAGTGTGTTACGAGCGCATTGCTGTGGAACCGTTCCGTGAACCACCGGGATCCGAGGCCTCGGCAAAGAGACTCCCTCGCCGACGCTAACGTGAAGGCCTGAAACCGTTGGATGCGCGGCCTTTCGTTACACTTCGGGGAAGGCAGCAGCCGTCGAAGCTTGATCAGCCAGCGCGACGCGCCGGTAACTCCCCTCGGTAAGAATCGGCAAAGTTTTGCACTAAGGCGGCGATCTCATCGGCGGCCGTGTCCAACGCGAAATGGCCACCGTCGACAATGTGCACTTCAGCGTTCGGCACATCCTTCCGGTAACGCTCCGGCTCGCCGGCGTCGAATGACAGTTCATACTTACCCCAGATCACCAGCAGGCGCGGCTGCTTCTCGCGCATCCACGCTTGCCACTTCGGATAGGCGTCCACGTTGGTTCTGTAGTCGTAGAACATGTCGCTTTGAATCTGGGCCTGGCCGGGTTGGTTCAGAAAATAGAATTCGTCGGTCCAGAGATCAGGGTCATAGCGACCGACGTTCGGATCGTTCCCGACATGACGCGTCCGTGTGGCAGCGAGGGATAGAAGATTCGTGCGCAGCCCGCTTTCGTTGGCGGGGCGATCGGCCCAAAAGGCGCGGCGTGTCTTCCAATTCGCCCCCAGACCTTCGTTGTGCGCCACAGCATCCTGAACGATGAGAGCCTCAACCCGGTCCGGATGCGCCAACACCATGCGGAAACCCACGGGGCCGCCGTAATCCTGCATGTACAGGGTGTAACGCGAGAGTCCTAGCGCTTCGGTGAAATCATTCATGATCTCGGCGTAGCGGTCAAACGTGTATGCGAATTGTTTCGGGTCCGGCCAGTCGCTGTGTCCGAAGCCCGGGTAGTCGGGCGCGATCAGATGATAGTGAGCGGAAAGCCGGGCGAAGAGCGGCTCGAACATTCGCGATGAAGAGGGAAGTCCATGGAGTAAGAGAATCGTCGGGGCATCCTTAGGCCCGGCCTCTCTGTAGAAGATGGAAAGCCCATCGATTTGTATTGTGCGGTAAAGCGTTGGGTATTTCATGTGGATGCTCCTTTCCTCCGCTTAGGCGGTACCAGTTGTACAGATCGAGCCCTGTGCGGCGCGCCGACATAAGGGAACGAGGTGAGCTGGTCCGTGTGCGGCCCTACGTTATCTCGCGTGATCTTTCCATTTGTAAGAATGGAAAGGAAGACATCAATAGCATCGTCGCTAAGTGTCCGACCACGGATAGGACGCCGATTTGCTGCTGTGTGGGGCTGCTCATCATGCGCGCATAAGCCTCGGCCTCTTCGAGCGGATAAGTTTCAATCAAGGCGCATAATGAGTAAAGACAAGGTCGCTCCCTTTCGCCTTCTCGTGACAGGGGAAGCAGCTTTTCATGAATGCCGCGTCGCCAGGTTTGCCGTCCGCGAAGTGACCGAACCCCCAGCCGCCAGTTGCGGCGTACTTTGTTGAGTCCTTGACCATAAACTGAATGTTCGTGGGAGCCCCAGGAACAAAAGATTGAGCTTGGCCAAAGACCATGTTGTTTTCGTCCGATGGCACGTTGCGGTAATGCAAAGCCGCAATGATTGAGCCGTCCGGGTACGGAAGCTTCCCATCCCGGAAGGCTTTGAACGCTACATCGTTGCCCAAGACAGCACCCAAACTGTTCAGGTTGCCTGCTTCATGGGCCGAGGAAATCCATCTCCAGTCGCGGTACCCATGAGGGATTTCGGTAACGAAGGGCGTGCCTCGCCCATCCGCGTGGCCTGGGGCGGGGCCGATCAGGGTGACAAGGCTGAACATAGTTGCAACTGCAATCAAGAAGAATGTGAAGCGTCTCATAGTGGTTCCTCCATTCAATATGCTTGGGCCTTCTGAGTCGACAGTCCTACTATTTCGCCTTAAAGCCGACGTTGATGCCTTTCGATCGCCAGCAGCCTAGGCAGAACTCACGCACAGAGATTGCATCGGTTGCGATAAATCCATCACGCCAAAAGCGCGGATGCGAAACAATTGGACGATGGTATTGGCGATACCGTGGTATCAGTCAATGCGGCGAACGCTCGATGATCTCGTGCGACAGTCAGCCGATTTGCCAATCGAGCCGAGGCCGCGACAGTGACTGCTCTCCAATCTCGACCGGTGGATCGAGGCGGGCTATCCATTAACTCGGACTCATCAAGCCAGTCGTCGGCGGAGAGCCTTGCCTGTTCTGGACCGAATAACTCCGCCACCGCGCCGATGAATGACGCTAACTCACGCTCCGCCAGGTGTGTCTGGTCCTCATAAGTCAAATTGTCAAACGATTCATCCGAGTTCATGGGATTCTCCTATTTATCTGCCTGTGTCGTGCAATTCAAACAGATCAGCTGCGACAAGCGCATCACACCAGACTTGTAGAGGCAAAACAATTGGACGATGGTATTGGCCTGTGCATCAGGGTGCGTAATGGGTGAAAATGAAGTCGCGATCTTTGACGGGCTCGTGGCACGGGAAGCAGGTTTTGAGCAGCGCTTCGTTGGCAGGTTTGCCGTCTTTGAATTGAGCGAACCCCCAACCGCCCGTCGCGGCGTATTTTTTTGAGTCCTTCACCATGAACTGAACGTTCGTGGCGGACCCGGCCACGAAAGATTGAGTCTGGCCAAAGACCTTATTGTTCTCCTCAGACGGAACGTAACTCCAGGCCAACCGGGCAATGATGGTGCCGTCCGGGAACGGCAGCTTCCCCTCGCGGTACGCCTCGATCGCTACGTCGTTGCCGAGAAGGGCGCGAAGATCGTTCAGGTTGCCTTCTTCGTGGGCCACAGAGATCAACTTCCAGTCGCGGTATCCGGGGGGAATTGTGATTCCGAAGATCGGGGCGGCCTGCCCACCCGGCGCTGGGGCCGAGTTGGCAACAACGCCGGCCAGTGCAAAAGCTGCAACCAGCAAACACACGGTCCGTTTCATGGTGCTGCTCCTCATTGCTTTTCTGCTGCAGACTTTTCCGGAACGATAAATGTGGCGGTGGCTTTGTCGAGGGTGTGATGGTTCGCCTCCTCCAATTCAAGGAGCACCTTGTGCGGACCGCCTGTCGTTTGCAACTGAATCGCCTGCGCCCACGTGATCAAATCAGACGCGTAGAGCCGAAACAATTGGACGATGGTATTGGCGATACTTTGGTATCGCTCGACAACCCGAACGGAATCGGCAGCGAGGCGAAGTTAGCAGGCGGCGGCATTTCTGACTCCGATCTCGAAGAAGCTTGCGGAGAAGAGCGAAACGACGTTTCATTCAGGGCGAAGGCTGGCAGGCGTTGGCGGACCGGATTTGAAGTGCTAGACTGCAAAAATGGCTACTAAGAAAAAAGCAAAAAAACGGGCGAAGTCCAAGCCAACCTCTGGAAAGAATCTGAGGCGGGCAATACGCGCGGTCAAAAAAGAAGCTCCGAAAAAACTGACTCGCAAGAAGAAGGGCGGTGCCAGTTCCAGGAAACCAATCAACACCGCCAAGTCTTCGCGGCAAAGCCCACCTCGTAAGCACAGCCCAAGAGACAGTGCGGCATTCGAACCCCGGACCTCGGAGGCGCGGCCCGATACGCAGGCTGGAGATTTGCAGGGATTGAGCGACATCGAAGGCGCTGATTCGGAAAGTGTCAGCGAGTTGCTGGACGAAGGGAATGCTTTCGAGGCCGGTGTTGTTGATGGTGTCGAGCGCATCGAGGATGGTGAAGAAGTCCACACACATGAAGTGCCGGAAGATGACGTGCCGGAGGAATACCTGGACAAAGACTGATCGATTGCGAGCAACGAAGGGAAAAAGACCGCTTTGCTCGATGCGTAGCTGAACTGCTCAGGGCCTCTCCCAAAATCGGCAAAATCTCCCCGACTATTACGACATTGAATGCGGCCGTAACGCCGGGGCAACCAGCGTGTGTGCAGGGCGAAGTCTCGCGTCCATTTTCACCAGGTCGGCAAAAGAACCCGCCTTCATTTTTTGCATGACCTTGCCTCGGTGCGCCTTCACCGTAATCTCGCTGATACCGAGTTCTCCTGCGACCTGTTTATTCAACAGGCCGGTGACCACCAACGCCATCACCTGCCGTTCGCGTTTCGATAGTGACGCGTAGCAATCCCTGAGCACCCGCATCTCCGCGTCCTGACCAAGCGCAACTCGGCTGCGTTCGATGGCTGCACGGACGGCATTCAATAGCACATAATCACTGAATGGTTTTGTCAGGAACTCGACGGCCCCGGCCTTCATGGCTCGGACCGTCATGGGCACATCTCCGTGGCCGGTGATGAAGATGATCGGCATGTAGGCGCCTGCGGACACGAGGCGCTCTTGCAGCTCAAGACCATTGAGACCCGGAAGAGAAACATCCAGAATCAGGCAGCTTGGAACAGCGCTCCGGGGGCGGTCGAGGAATTCTTGCGCGGATGCGAACGTCTCGGGGTGCCAGCCTTCGCAGCGGATCAACGGTCCCAGCGACTCACGCACGGAGATGTCGTCGTCGACAACAAAGACAATTGGTGTGACATGCGACATCCGCCTTACCCCGTTGATAGCCAAGTTTGCCGGCCAAGCTCTTAACTTGGCTGTACCCTGACTGATTGATGCCGCCCCACCGTTGCTGAATTCTAGAACGACAATCCAAAGAAAATCAATAAGCCCATCGTCATGCGAACGTCCTCGCTTGTGGATCTTTTAGTTTCGCGAATGCAGCCACCGCATCATGAAGGCGGTCGAAAAACTGCGCCGGGCCGATGACCTCGGTCAAGAGATGCCGGTCGAAATCTGCCTTCAGAGAGGGAGGCACGCGAGCGAACACCAACACAATTCCGCCGTTCATCAGCTCCTTCTGAAGCTGACTTACCGTCCGGGCCGCGGTGTAATCCACATTCGTGATCGCTTCCGCATCGACGACCAGCCAGCGCACGGGTGAGGGATTGGGCCCAACCAAGCCGCGGATCTGCTCGGCAAACAGGCTGGCGTTGGCGTAAAAGAGCGTGGCCCCGAAGCGATAGATCACCAGTCCCGGTTTCGTTATGGCGCCGGGTGCAGCCGGGATTACCTGCCAAATATCCCCCTCGTTTACGACAAAAACTCCCGTGTGAGGACGATAGCTGTGGCGCACAATCCGGAGCAGCGACAACACCATGGCTAATAGAATGCCCTGCTCGACTCCCACCAGCACAACGACGGCCGCGGTAAACACCGCCAGAGCATATTCCCCCGGACTCTCGCGTCGAATTTCGCGCAAGCCCCGCACGTCGATTAGACGGACAGCAATGAAAAATACGATAGCTCCCAACACGCAACGAGGCAGGTATTGCAGAGGTTTGGTCAGAAAGAGCAGAACGAACGCAACCGTTATCGCGGTAGCCACCTGGGCCAGTTGGCTCTGGCCGCCGGAACTTTCGACCATGGCAGTTTGAGTTGGGCTCCCGTCCACCACAAAAGTCCCGCTGAACGCCGCCGCAGCATTGGCCGCGGACAGACCCACGAAGTCAGCGCCTTCGTCCAGGTACTGGTGGTGGCGCCCAGCATAGAAACGTGCCGTAGCCGCGCTTTGGGCCAGGATCATCACAAAACAGGAGACGGAAACACCAAGCAGCGGTGCGACGTCCTTCCAGTGCACGTCTGGCAACCCTAAATGCGGAAGCCCTCCAACGACCGGTCCGATGATGGCGATGCCTTGACCCGCGAAATCCCAAGTTGCGCTCGCGGCAATTGCGCCGGCGACCGCGAGCAGGGAACCCGGGAACTTGGGGGCAAATCGACTGAGAACAAAAACGCCCGTCACGACCACCGCCGAGATAACCACGGTCGGCCAGTGAATCCTGGGCAGGCTGCGGAAGATATCAAGGAGCTGTCCAACCGTCCGATTGGAGTGCACTTCGAGGCCAACCATCTCGCCCAGCACGGCGACGCCCACCTGAAAACCAACTCCAGTGAGAAACCCTGTCAGTACGGTTTGCGATAAAAAATCGGCCAGGAAGCCGAGCTTGAGGACTCGAGCCAGCAGCAGAAATCCGGCCGAGAGCAGAGCGACTGTCGATGCGAGTGCGACATATCTCGCGCTTGCGATGGGCGCCATCGTCGCAAGCTTTCCGGCAAGGATAGATGCGGTTGCCGAATCAGCAGCGACCACCAAGTAGCGCGAAGAACCGAACACGGCAAATGCCAGCAACGGAAGCAACAGCGTGTAAAACCCCGTAATCACGGGCATGCCGGCAATCTTGGTATAGCCCAGAGCCTGCGGGATGTTCATCGCCGCCAGTTGGAATCCGGCCAAGGCATCCCGAGCCGCTCCAGCCCGAGTCACAGGCTTTATACCTTGAAACAGACGAAGCCAGCCACCACTTCGTGCCTGCGGCAGATTCGATTGCAGGCGACGTGGTTCGGGCGATGGAGTGGCCTGTATGTTCATTGTCGTCCCAGGATCGTCCTCACCGTTCCGAAAGTTTCACGCTCTGAAAAGCGCAACAGGATTTCAAGTCGCGGCCTCAAAGGCCAATGTAGCGATACGATCAGAGCATACCCGCTACTGGAATGATCGTACCCGGAAAAAGTGGGTGACGGAACAGCAGGCGATTAGTTTGTCTCTCGAGGTAAGTACCGTGCTATGGGCGGCGTCTCTCACAAGAGAGGGTAGCGTGATAGCCCGTGTTGGAGTGAGGCAGCACGGCGGAGCAGGATATCTCGACAGTAGAAGCTGCGGCAAAATGAAATGCTGCCATACCGACGGTTAGCGCCACCGCACTTCCGGCTGTGATGAGCCGCGAACCAATACCAAAGTGTAATGGACGGTGCACCCAGGAGTGGCGCATTCTCGTGTCGTACAGCCAACAAGAAGGGATCCCATCGAGAACGAGTTCAGCCGCCGCGTCGTCAGTACGATACCCGGATTGCCTTGGGCAGTACTCCCTGACAAGTACATCGATTTCCTCAACCAAGGCTGCTGGGGATACGCAGATCCTACTGTTGCCGAAGCTCACGGCTGGCGCGGCAGGAAGGGTCTATGACAGTTACACGTCCGCTTGTGTCAGTGGTCGATGACGACGAATCGGTGCGTGAATCGCTGCCCGACTTACTGAAGGAGTTCGGCTTTGCGCCACGCGTGTTTTCGTCGCCGGAAGAGTTCCTCGCGTCGGATTGCGTCGACCAGACCAAATGCTTGGTCCTCGACATCGCTATGCCGGGGATGAGCGGACCCGACCTTCAGCAGGAATTAAAGCTTCACGGGCGCGAGATTCCGATCATCTTCATCACCGCGAGCATGGATAGGACTATTCGGCCGCGCCTACTCAAAGAGGGTGCTGTCGAGTGCCTGTTCAAGCCTTTCAGCGATACCGCTCTGCTTGAGGCACTCAAGGCCGCTCTGCGAAAGAACTGAGCGATCGGCATACTCGGATACTCGCTAGCGCAGACTTACGAATCCGACCGAACTGCGAATGGCCATTTCTCCTGCTGACAGGATGTCAATAGTGAGTTTCCTGGCAAGGTAGAGCAGTAGGGCACTTGCAGCCCACAATCCCGGGGGGCTATCCCCACATAAGCAATCCAACCCCAACCCTGCTACTTCAGCGAGACCAACCTCTCCACTAACTCCGAATAATCTTTCTTCTCGATGCCGTGGACTTGTTTGTTGTATTCGTCGACTTTCGAAGAGTAATTCATGGAGCAGAATTTGGGGCCGCACATGGAGCAGAAGGCGGCTTCTTTGTAGTAGTCGTCGGGGAGGGTTTCGTCGTGCATGGAGCGCGCCGTCTCCGGGTCCAGGGACAACGCGAATTGTTTTTCCCAGTCGAACTTGTATCTTGCGTAACTCAAGGCGTCGTCGCGGTCGCGGGCGCCGGGGCGTCCGCGGGCGATGTCGGCGGCGTGGGCGGAAATTTTGTAGGCGATGATGCCGTCTTTCACGTCTTTTTCGTTTGGTAAACCTAAATGCTCTTTCGGCGTGACGTAGCAGAGCATGGCGGCGCCGTACCATCCGATCATGGCTGCGCCGATGGCGCTGGTGATGTGGTCATAGCCGGGAGCGATGTCGGTGACCAGCGGGCCTAGCGTGTAGAACGGGGCTTCGTAGCAGAGCTCGACTTCTTTTTCGACCTGCTCTTTGATTTTGTCCATGGAGACGTGGCCGGGGCCTTCGATCATGACTTGCACGTCTTGCTGCCAGGCAATTTTCGTGAGCTCGCCGAGAGTTTTCAGTTCGGCGAACTGGGCTTCGTCGCTGGCGTCGGCGACGCAGCCGGGGCGGAGGCCGTCGCCTAACGAGAAGCTGACGTCGTACTTTTTTAAAATCTTGACGATGTCTTCGAAACGATCGTAGAGAAAATTTTGCTTGTGGTTGTAGGCCATCCATTGGGCCAGGATGGCGCCGCCACGGCTGACGATTCCGGTGATGCGTTTGGAAATCAGCGGCAGGTACTGGATTAACACGCCGGCGTGGATGGTCATGTAGTCGACGCCCTGGGCGGCTTGCTCTTCGATAACTTCGAGCATGACTTCGGCATTGAGGTCTTCGACGCGCTTTACTCTCGCGATCGCCTCGTAGATTGGAACCGTGCCGATGGGCACCGGTGAGTGGCGGAGAATGGCTTCGCGAATTTCGTGGATGTTGCCGCCGGTGGAAAGGTCCATGACGGTGTCGGCGCCGTAGTGGACGGCGGTGTGCAGCTTTTTGAGTTCTTCGGTGATTTCGGACGTCACGGCCGAGTTGCCAATGTTCGCGTTGATTTTGCACAGGCTGGCCACGCCGATCGCCATGGGCTCGAGTTCGGGATGGTTGATGTTGGCGGGGATGATCATGCGTCCGCGGGCGACTTCATCGCGGACGAGTTCCGGCGCCAGCTTTTCTTTGTGGGCGATGTAGCCCATTTCTTCCGTGATCACGCCCTGGCGGGCGTAGTGCATCTGGGAAAAATTTCCGGTGGTGTTTTCTTTTTTGCGGCGGGCCAGCCACTCGGCGCGGGGTTGCGGGACGTTGTATCCATTGCTGCCGTTGGTCTTGTCGTTGCCGTTCCCGTTGCCGTACGAGCCATTCGCGGAAGTCATGATCGGACGCCTCTTTTTCGATGAATCCGATTATAACCGCGTTAGGGTGTGCGGGGCTCGGGGTTTGGGTCGCGGCCGGCTTAAGTGCATTTACCACTGGGGACCCAGGGGATCACAGGGTCGGTCACAATCTCCAGCCGCAAACTTCGGGCGCCAACCAGCCAAACCCTGCCAACGTTTCTGCATCCAAGTTTCGCCTTGGACTTTTCGAAAGCATCGAAGGGAAGTTCCGAGGCTACTTTTCAGGAGGACTCATGGCTCGTTACGGCACGCTAGGGGATTATCGCTTTACCGATACGCAGGAGGCTGCGACCGATATTCGTGGCACCAAGGTTTATGGACTGAATGACCAGGAGCTGGGAAAGATTGACGACGTTGTTTTCGACGAGGCGACTGGAGCGATCGTATTCCTGGTGGTGGATACGGGGGGATGGCTGTCGAGCAACAAATTCATCGTGCCGCCGCGGGAAATTCGGCCGTCGCTGCAACACGAGAATGATTTCCTGGTGGATCTGACCAAGGAACAGATTGAAAGCTTTCCTCCCTACGACGGGAAAGCGCTGACGTCGGAAGAGCAGTGGGCGGACTACGAGAGTCGCTACCGCTCGAAATGGGTGGAGAGTCCGGTGATGCATCGCGAGGCCACCGACCGCAACGTCACGCCCACGACGCAGCAACAGGTGGGAGCGCGATCGGGGAGGATTCCTGCCTCCGAAGCCGACACGGCCGAAGTGGACACGCGAGACGAGGTGACGCCCTTCCACACGGATGCGACCATGGAGATATCCGCGGCGGGCCCGTCACTGCGCTGGAGCACTTTTGAAGACACTCTGCGGCAGCGGCGCGAGGAAGTGCTGCAATCGTCGATTGATCGCGCGAAGATGGAGGATGAGAAGAGGGAAGATGAGAAGAGGGCTTCCGGCGGGACGTTAGCCGAACGGGAGCGAATCGAACGGCGGCAAGCCAGTTAGGCGGAGACTGGGGAGCCGATCAGCCCGCTCTTTTCGCAGAGAATCGCGAAGTGCGAAAGCCTAAGACGAAGAGCGGGTGATTTTTAGTGGTTGGTATCGCGCAGCTATTGTGCGTGTTTGATCAGGAGTTGCTGCCGCCTTCGAACCATCCACTCGGCGACCAGCAGATTCGGAACCCAGCATAGCCAGGAGACGGTGATGTAGGTGCGCGGAAAAGGCCAGTGCAGAACCGCCAGCATGAGCGGCATATAGATGCGAAGAGTGACCGCGGCGAGAGTGAGGGCGAAGTTGCGGATCATCCACTGGCGGTGGGCTGCAATGTGGCCGCGGCGCGCCATGCGATAGGCTTGCAGGCCGGTAAAGAACCACAACGCCGCCAGAATGCCGAAACCGAAATGGGTGGTCAGGCCTTCCAGGGAGACCGTGGCCATCCAGAGACCTGCGAGTGAACCGAGGGCGACCTCGAGCAAGTAGAACCGCCCCACCCAGCGATGCAGGTTCAGTGCGCGCGCCCGCAGCTTTTGGGAAAATTGCCACGGGCCTGCCAGCAATGCGCCCATGCCTCCGGCGATATGCAGTCGCAACGGGAAGATGTAGCGGGCGAAGTGGCGATCATCCGGCACGCGGAGAAAATAAGTGGCGCCGTAGACTGCGATGGTGGCGGAGAACAACAGCATGATCCACCAGAGAAAGCTTGAGACCCATGATTTTCTCTGCGGCGAACTTGCCTGCGGCGATCGCCGGTCGGGCGACGCGGAAAGAGTCTGAGGAAACTGTGTCAGATGAGCCATGAGTTGGCAGTTCCCCGCTTCCGAGAATCAAGTTCAGTGATTCAAGTTCAGACGGATGAAGTTCGGACCCCTCAGATCGGGCGGGTCAGTTCAGGGTTGCACCCAGCGAGGCTCAGCTGAGCACACTCCCGCCAGACACAACCAGACAGAAGATGTTACGCAGAGGAACTCGGCGCGGTTCCAACAATTAAAAATCAGCGGACACAAATCGACGAGTGCAGGGCGAACAAATACAGATCACTACAATTTGTTGGATTCAAAACGATCCTTGCTCGTGGAGAACGTTGCGGCTTAGAATCTCAACCGTTCTTCGAAAAAGGAGAGGTTCGGCATGCGAGTTTTTCGTTTCTTATCGGTCTTGTTTTTTCTAGTCACTGCCGCCGGCTTCGGTCAATCCGGTTTTGCACAATCCGCTTCCACCAAACCGTCGCCCGGTTTCAGCCTCGACAATATCGACAAGAGCATCGATCCGTGTGTGGATTTCTACCAGTACGCGTGCGGCAACTGGATCAAGAATTCTGAGATCCCTGCTGATCAGGCGCAGTGGGTGAGCTTCGTCGAGCTCAACGAACGTAACAAGGATGTCGAGCGCGGAATTCTGGAAAAGGCTGCTGCGGGAGGCGCCGGCCGCGACGCGATCGACCAGAAGATTGGCGATCTCTATGGCTCGTGCATGGATGAGAAGGCGGTGGAAGCCAAGGGCCTGGCTCCGTTGCAGCCGGAACTCAGCCGGATCGCCGCGGTGCAGGACAAGGGCGCGCTCATCGATGAGTTGGCCCATCTCGACCTTATTGGAGCCGGTTCGCTTTTCAGTTTTTATTCATCACCCGACCTGCACAACGCCGACCAGGTGATCGCTTACATCGACCAGGGCGGGCTCACGCTGCCCGACCGCAGTTACTACATTAAAGACGACGACTCGAAGATGAAGGAAATGCGCGAGCATCTGGTCGAATATATTACGCAGATTTTTACGCTCGCAGGGCAAACGCCGCAGCAGGCGGCCGATTCGGCGCAAACTGTATTGCGGATCGAGACCGCATTAGCAAAGGCTTCCATGGAGCGCACGCTGCGCCGCGACCCCAAGAACCGCGATCACAAGATGACTCGAGACGAGGCCGTGGCACTGGGACCGAATTTTTATCTGAATCGCTATTTCACGGCGATGGGGGCACCCAGCTTCACGGAACTCAACGTCGTCAATCCCGATTTCTTTAAGCAGGTCAACGACACGCTGGAATCGGAATCGCTGGATTCGCTCAAGACGTATGTGAGCTGGCACGTGCTGAACCCGGCCTCGCCATGGCTTTCGAACGACTTTGTGCAGGCCAATTTCAAATTTCAGCAGAACCTTACCGGCCAGAAGGAGATGCAGGCGCGGTGGAAGCGCTGCGTCAACCTGACCGATCGTGAACTGGGCGAAGCTCTTGGTCAGAGATACGTGGACGTGACTTTCGGCCCGGACGGCAAACAGCGGATGCTGAAAATGGTGGACGCGCTGGAGAAATCGTTGGCGGAAGATATCCACAATCTCTCCTGGATGAGCGACGAAACCAAGAAGCAAGCCAAAGTGAAGCTCGATGCCATTCGCAACAAGATTGGCTATCCGGATGTGTGGCGCAATTACAGTTCGGTCACCATCAAGGCGGATGACCTGATCGGCAACATTGAGCGCACCAGTAAATTCGAGACGGAGCGCGACATGCACAAGATCGACAAGCCACTTGATCGCAAGGAGTGGGGCATGACTCCGCCGACGGTGAACGCGTATTACAACGGGTCCTACAACGAGATTGTTTTTCCGGCGGGGATCCTGCAGCCGCCATTCTTCGACAAGACCATGGACGACGACGTCAACTTCGGCGGCATCGGCCTGGTGATTGGCCACGAACTCACGCACGGTTTCGACGACCAGGGCCGCAAGTTTGATCCGCAGGGAAATTTGCATGACTGGTGGACCGACCAGGACGGCAAAGAATTCGAGAAGCGCGTCAGTTGCGTCGCAGATGAGTACTCGAACTTTGTTGCCGTGGATGATCTCAAGCTGAACGGCAAGCTCACGCTGGGCGAAAATACTGCCGACAACGGCGGTGCGCGCATTGCATTGATGGCGCTGGAGCACATGATCGCCGATGACAAGACCGGAAAAGAAGGCCGGAAGATCGACGGCTACACGCCCGAGCAGCGCTTCTTTCTCGGTTTTGCCCGCGTCTGGTGCGAGAAGCGGCGTCCGGAAGTGGCGCGCGTAAGAGTGCTCACCGATCCTCACTCTCCAGGAAAGTACCGCGTGAATGGCGTGGTGCAGAACATGCCCGAGTTCCAGAAAGCGTGGGGATGCAAGGCGGGACAGCCGATGGTGGCGGAGAACGCTTGCCATGTTTGGTAGTCTTGCAGCCGGATGATCGGACGAGCAACTGCGAGCAAAGCCCCACTTCTCGCGAAAAACACGAGAAATGGGGCACCCACCAACGTCCACTCTACAGTTCCGGCGTGATCAACGTGGCCTTCGCTCTCGCGGATTCGCACGCGTCGATCACGCGCGCAACGTCGGCAAAGGGCAAAGCGCCATCTGCCTTCACAGAGACTGCTCTTTCGCCCGCGTTCTGCAAGACCTTCCGCAGCGCCGTCGCAAGCCCACCCCAGGCGACCGGTTGACGGTTGATCGTAGGTGATGGTCCGCCTTGGCCCGAGAACAATTGCACCACGATTGACTGCGAACCGGAAGTCGCCGCGCCGACGAGCACCTCCAAGCCTCTTGGGGCGGTTATGGTCCCTGGCGCCGCTGGCTCAGACTGGGTTGTCAGCAGAACGGGCGCCGTCACGCCGGTACTACGTGCCGCTTCGAGAACCTTCACCACATTGGCATAAGGCGTACGAGCGTCAGCCTTGATGTAGAGTCTCTGCTCGCGGTTCGAGAGAAGATCCTTTATTTGTTCGGCCAACGCAGCAGGGGCAATCGGAGTGATTCCGAAATAGACGCCGCCGCTATCTGTCACTGTCACGACCAGAGCGTCCTCGTTGTCGGCAGCGGGCATCGGAGTGGCGCTGCCACTCACAACCATCTGCACGCTGATCCCGGGTCTTAGCGTGGGCGTTGATTCAGACTGTGCAAGAGTAATCGATGCATTCAAGGTTAACGCGATCAGGCACACTTCGAGTATGTGCTTCATTTGAGTTTCTCCTTTGGACCTGTTTAGTTGAAATTGGTTAGGGTTTGGCTCCGCCGAGGGACGCGGTGGCGAGGGTTCCGCCCAGGCCCATGGTCTCGACTGCGGTCGAAGGGACGATCACCATCGCGCCTTTTTCCTTTACGGCTTCGTAGAGCATGTTCATGGCGCGCAAGTGCAAGGCCACGGGATTTTCCGCGTAGGCGGCTGCGGCCTGCACGAAGCTGTTGGAGATTTCCTGTTCGGCCTGGCCCAGGATGATGCGGGCCTGGCGTTCACGCTGGGCTTGCGCCTGGCGCGACATGGCGTCTTCGAGACCGGAGGGGATTCTTACATCGCGAATTTCGACCGATTGCACCGTGATGCCCCAGGGATTTGTCTTTTCGTCGAGGATGCGCTGCAGTTCGCGGCCCATGGTTTCGCGCTCGGTGATCATCTGCGCCAGCTCGTGGCGGCCAATCGATTCCCGCAGTGCGGTCTGCGCGCTCATGTTGATGGCGTCGATGAAGTTCTCCACTTCGAGAATTGATTTCTCGGCATTCCAAACCAGCCAGAAGACGATGGCGTCGACATTGACTGGAACTGTGTCGCGGGTGAGAGTGGATTCCGCCGAGACGCTGGCCACGCGGACGCGCTGGTCGACATACGCGCTCAGAGTTTCAACGATGGGAATGATGTGGAAGATTCCCGGGCCGCGCAGGCCGACGTAACGGCCCAGACGCAAGACGGCGACTTTTTCCCACTGCTGCACCACCTTGATGGCGAACATGAAATAGATGCCCAGCACGGCACCCGTAATGATCCCTGCGGGATGATGAATGGCGACGGTGACCACCGCGCCCGCCAACAGGCAGATGACAAACAACGATCTTCCGACGCCGCTGATTTGACCGATTTCAATCTTCGTCATGGTTCTATCTCCTCTGCCCGCGATCGGGCACCATCTCGCGCAAACGTTCCAGCAAATCTTCCACGGTGAATCCTGCAGCGCCGGCGCGGGCGGCGAATTCGCCCGCCATCTGCGTGAGCTGGCGCTCGCGCTCGGCGTTGTTTTTCTCCGGTTTCTTTTTCGCCACAAAGGTTCCCGTGCCCTGGTGAGTTTCCAGCATGCCACCCAGTTCGAGCTCGCGGTAAGCGCGCAGCACGGTGTTGGGATTGATGGCCAGATCCACCGCCAGCTGCCGCACCGTGGGCAGCTGGTCGCCAGCGGTGAGCGAGCCGGAGGCCACGCCTGCCCTTACCTGGTCGATGAGCTGGCGGTATACCGGCATGCCGCTGTGCAGATCGAGGGCGAAGCGAAAAGGGACTTGTGCGGGTTGGCTCTTTGCAGTCATATAGACTACTAGTGTTCTAATATACTAATACAACATTGTCAAGAGAAAAATGTAAGGCAGAAAATTCCGGCGAATCCGTGACACACAAATGACGGCAAAATGACGGATCGGTGACCGCGCCATGACAAGCGCAAATGCGATCCGCACTACGCTGCATTCATACCGCGCGATTCGAACCATCTATTCGGACTCGCGATCAACCCCTGCATATTGATCGGGAAAATGCTGCCGGCACGCGCGGCAGCACTGGGCGGTCGTGTCGGAACCTGAATGCTGAGGAGGACTGATGAAGAGATTTTATTTATTCGCGTCGATGCTGGCACTGTTTGCGGGAACGGCGGCGAGGCTTCCGGGTGCGCGGCCCAGTGCGTCGTCGTTCGCCGGAGGGAACAGTGCCGACAAGAATAGCTTCGGCGGCGACAGGAGCCGCCATAACAGCGGTGCGTATCGCGACGGACTTTACCTGGGAAGGTTCACGGCGGAGCGTGGCCGTCCACGCCACGTGGTGAGCGGCCGCTGGGCCACGACGGACAACCGCGCGCTTTTCGCGGCGGGATACGAGCAGGGATATGGCGAATCCGTCGCGACACGCGCCGTGGCTGTGCGTGGCGAGGGAAACAGTGAGTGAACGATCGTGAGTGAGCAATCGCGAGTGTTGCGTTCTTTTCGCGGCCTTAAGTGAGCCGAATCTTGAATTGAGGTGATTTTGATGTCGTCGAAGAAGTTGGCTTTCCAATCCGCTGTGACTTTCATCCTAGCCATGTGTTTCGCGGGCAACCACGGAGTCAAGGCCGGGGGCCCGGCCGCGACCACTGCCGGTGGGGCCACCGTCCGGGGGGTCGTAAAGTTTGAAGGCGCAGCTCCGAAGGCCAAACTCATCAGCATGGCCGCCGATCCCAGTTGCGCCAAGCAGCACTCCGCCGCGGTCTTCTCGCAGGACATCATGACCGATGCCAAGGGGGACTTGCAGAATGTGATCGTGTTTGTCTCCGAGGGTTTGGGCGATCGCACCTTCGATGCACCCACCCAGCCTGCGGTTATCGAACAGAAAGGATGCCTGTATCAGCCGCACGTGCTGGCGGTGCGGGCGAACCAGACCGCTGCAGGTGGTGAACGACGATCCTACGTCTCACAACATTCACCCTACTCCGGCGAACAACCGCGAATGGAACAAGGCCGAGCCGCCAGGGACCAGCCTTCAGGATTCTTTTGCGCGCGAGGAAGTCGCCATCCCCGTCAAGTGCAACGTGCACCCCTGGATGCACGGCTACATTGCCGTGTTCAAGCATCCCTACTTCGCCGTAACCGGAAAGGACGGCAGCTTCGACCTGAGCAGTCTTCCGCCGGGGACGTACACGATCAAAGCGTGGCACGAGAAATTTGGGACGTCGACCCAAATCGTGAGCCTCGGTGCCAATGAGACCAAGGAGATCAGTTTCGTGTTCAAGGGAATGTAACCGGCGTCAATGCTTCTCGCCGAAGCTCTTGAAACCTTTGCGCCGCTGTTCGCTGTAGCGGCGCAGGGCGTCGACGATGATGGGATAGGCTTCGCCTGCGGGACGTATCTCATCCACTTCGACGGCTTTGCCTTCGAGCTGTTTGTAGTCCTGAAAGAAGCGGCGCAGCATCAGCATGCGATGCGGAGGCATTTCTGAGGCCTCGCGGTAGGAGTTGAACTCCGGATCTTCCGTAGCCACGGCGATGATTTTGTGGTCCTGCTTGCCGGCGTCAATCATGGTCATCAGGCCGATGGTGCGGGCATGAATGATGGTGAGGGGCACAACGGTTTCCTGGCACAGCACCAGTACGTCGAGCGGGTCATCATCCTCGGCGAGGGTCTGCGGAATGAAACCGTAGTTGGCGGGGTAGTAAACCGCCGAGTAGAGGATGCGATCGAGACGGATCAGGCCGCTCGATTTGTCCAGTTCATATTTCACGCTGGAACCGAAAGGAATTTCGACCACGCAGTCGAATTCCTGCGGCAGTTTGTCGCCGGGAGTTACGTCGTGCCAGGGATGAATCATAAGGTCGGTTGGGTTGTCGCTTCTTTCATTCTAGCGGACGCGGGCTGATCCGGCATGGTGGCCGCCTGGGCAGCGGCCGAAGGGTCCCCAGTGTTGAGGCAACCTTCCGGCTCGCGTGATCCGCCTCTTCACGAACGCCAGTGGCACAAGGCAGCAGGGCTACGAAGCTGAGACCCAATTGCTGCGGTCGACGAGGGTTGGGGGTTCGTAGGTCTGTCCTCTCGCCAGCCGCCTCTCTTCGCGGCGTGTGGTCCACAGCAAGATAGGGCCCAGTGATGCGGCGGTAAGCCGCGCGATGACCGGGAACTCCTTCTCGACTTCGCGGCGCAGTTTGTGAATCTGCTCACTCACGCTGCGATTGACTTTCTTGAATTCTCGCTCCATCGCCCAAAGTGCCGCGTTGTAGGCGCTGCAGAGCTTCTTCGCTTCTCGCGCAAAACGCTCGCGGACGCGCGGATCGGGATAGTTCTTGTAGCGTTGCCAGCCCTGGAGCACGGTCTGGCACATGCGATAAAGACTCGGACCATTCCGTTCGAAGTCGCGCCGGAACGCCCAATCCAGGAACCTCTTTGAATCCTCGCGGGAGATTGCGCCGTGCCGGAAGTTGAATTTGTACTGCCCGTGGATATCGGCGAAGTCAATGTCCGTCAGCAGGCGACCTTGATCGGACATTTCCTGGTAAAGCGGCGTGCCCGGAACCGGCGTGTAGAGCATGAACTGGTGGAAATCGGTCTGGTAGTCAACCGCCGATTCGATTTCCTCGACGATGTTGTCTGGGGTGTGGTGCTCTAGCCCGATAATGGTCGAGCCCTGCACTCGTATCCCGTGTTCGCGAAGCTCACGCGCGAGTTGCCCCAGGTCCGTGCCCTGCAGCTTGTTATAGCCGGACCGGGGAGACTCCAAACCCATCCATACCCAGGAGACGCCGAGCTCGACCAGTTCCAGCATCGTGTATTTGCGAATCGCATTGGCGGAAGCAAAGACCGAAAGCTCCCAGCTCTTGCCAGCCTGCTTCATGCGCTCAAGCAGGCGCATGGCGCGCGTACGGTGAAGCAGGAAGTTCTCGTCCATCATAAAAAAAGAATGGACTTTGAGCTCAGCTTCGACCCCGCACATCACGTCAAACAGTTCGTCGCCGGTTTCGTAGAAGTTGACGAACTTTCCTTTACCACCAAAAAAGGCGGACGTGGTACAGAAGTTGCACCCCATCGGGCACCCCACTGACGGGATGATGGTTGCTGCCGTCCCGCCTTTGCGCTGGGACAGGCGCATTCCCATGATGCGGGTTTGCAGACCAGAAACAATCGCGGGATGGCGGATCGGCGCGCGCTCGTCTTCTCCCAAGTACCGGCGCATCCAGGAGATCCCTTCTCCGCGCACAATGTGGTCGGCGTCGATCATCGCCTCCAGGCCGGGAATGGCGGCTACGTGGCCGCCCACTACAATCACCGAACCCGGCGATAGTTCGCGCACCATGCGGCACATCTCCCGGACCTTCAGAACATTCACGATGATCGAAGAGATCCCAACGATGTCGTAGTGGTTGGTGGTGAGTTCACGGGCAAAGGCTTTCCGCGTGGGAAAATCCAGCACGCTGCAGGGTGCTGAAATATTTTTCTGAATCATCATGATGCCCCAGGAGCGATGGAACATGCGCAGCGAGAAGCTCCCTTGCGCGCGCGTAACCTGGTTGTGATAGAGCTCCATCGGATTGATGGAGCGGCTGCCAAATTCGTCGTCTTGCGCGTACGGCCCGAAGACAGAAGTCAGTAAAATGCGAACGCTAATTCCCTTGGGATGAGTCTCCATATGATTTATGTATCGAGCGTACCCCCGCGACCAAGTTCTTCACGGTGATCTCCCGCACATTACAAAACTATTACGCGCGGCCGCCAAAGAGTTCGCAAGAATTCGCGCATGGGCTAAGCGGCGTGAAACCAAGACGAGACCCACACCCCGGGCTCTCCGGAATCTTGATTCCCGCCCGCGCACCGCGTAGAGTTGCTGGGTGGGGTAAATCCCGCGGGAGCGAGCTTCCATGTCCAGCCAGGGAAACACTTATCTGAAGTTTGGGGCGGTTACGGCAGTGATTGTCGTGCTGCTCGGCTATCTCGCTTACACCGGGGTGCAGGACAGCAAGAGTTACTACGTCACCATCAAAGAACTGCATGCCATGGGCTCGGGAGCTTACGCGAAGCGGTTGCGGGTCGCCGGAAATGTGAAGCCCGGGTCGATTAAGCGCAACGGAACGCATGTGCAGTTCGTGCTGGTAGAGCAGGACCAGACGCTCGCGGTGGACTACACAGGGACGGAAGCTCCGCCCGACACGTTCAAGGACGAATCGCAAGCCCTGGCCGACGGCAAAATCGGTCCTGACGGCGTTTTCCAGGCCAAGGCGCTGCAAGCCAAGTGCGCGTCGAAGTACGCGCCGCAGCAGCCCGGGACACCGGCGAACGGAATGCCATCGAGCGAACCACCCAAGAGCGTAACGCAGGCGCAGCCTGCCGCCGCACCCGGCGTTTCGAACTGAACGTTTTGACTCGTCTTTTAAGTTCTGTCATCCAGAGCGAAGCGAAGGATCCCTATCGCCAAGTTGCTCTTTGCGCGGTTCTCCTTACGATCGTCCGCAGTGCGAAGATTTCGCGCCTCCAGTAAACTCACTGCTGAAGTGAGCACTCCAGCCATCACAGTCAGCAACGTCATCAAACAGTTCGGCCGCTTCGCCGCGCTGCGTGGAGTGAATGCCGAGTTCTACAGCGGCAAGTTCTACGCCATCCTCGGCGACAACGGGGCAGGGAAGACCACTCTGCTGCGCGCCCTCGCCGGACTGGCTCATCCCACGCAGGGAACGATTTCGATTCTCGGTATGAGTCCGCAGGATGCCTGCCGCGAGATCGGCTACATGGCGCATCCGTCGCTTCTCTACGACGAGTTGAATGCGATGGAGAACCTGCGCTACTTCGCCCGACTTTACGGCATTGCGGGCGACGAACGCTGCGCGCAAGTGGTGCGCTCGGTCGGGCTCGACCCGGAGTTGACGCGCCCCGTCGGCCAGTACTCGCAGGGCATGCGGCAGCGCATGTCGCTGGCGCGCGCGATTCTGCATGATCCGAAAATTCTGCTGCTCGACGAACCGTTCTCGAACGTCGACGTTCATTCTGCCAGCGAAATGGTTCGCCTGCTCCGCGGGATGCGCGACGCCGGAAAAATGCTTTTCGTGGTGACACATCAGGCGGCACTGCTGCAAGGCGTCGCCGATGAATTCATCTGGATGCAGGCGGGGCAAATTGTCAGCCGCACGCCGAATCTGCCCGCGGACTTTATCAGCGCGGGGGTGCGATGAATTCGCTCTGGTCGATCACGCTGGCGACGCTGTCTAAAGATATTCGCCTGGAGTGGCGTTCCAAAGACGCGCTCAACTCCATGCTGTTTTTCTCGCTGCTGGTGGTGGTGATTTTCAGTTTCTCTTTCGATCCGCTGGCCGAGGAGTCGCGCCACATCGCCGGCGGCCTGATCTGGGTGGCGATTTTATTTGCGGCGGTGGTCGCGCTGAACCAGACCTGGGCCCGCGAACTGCGCAACCAGGTGCTCGACGCGTATCGCGTCTCGCCCGCCCCGGCCAACGCGCTTTTCCTGGCGAAGGCGATCGGCAATTTTATTTTTGTCAGCGTGCTGGAGACTTTGATGACGCCGCTTTTCATTGTCTTTTACAATCTGCGAGCGATCGGCCCGGCGTGGCAGCTGATTCCGATCGCGCTGCTCGGAACCTGGGCGCTGGTGGTGAACGGCACGTTCTTTGCGGCCATGTCGATCCGCACTCGCAGCCGCGAAATTATGTTGCCGCTGCTGCTGTTTCCCGTTTCCATTCCGGCGGTGATCGGCATGGTGGCGGGCACCACGGCGATTCTCACCGGAGATGATCCGGCGCACTTCTGGATCATTTTGCTTCTTACTTACGATGTAGTATTTACTACAGCGTGCCTGGCGTTGTTTGAAACGGTGCTGCAGGCAGAATGAAGCGGTTGCTGTGAAGCAGGTCGTTTGAAGCAGTTGGTTTGAATCAGAATGAAACGAGTCTTTCCAATACTCGCAGTGGTCACGGCCGTGCTGCTCGCCTACGCGCTCTATCAGGCTCTGGTGGTGGCGCCGACCGACGCGCAGCAGGGCGACGTTTACCGCATCATCTACTACCACGTGCCTTCGGCGTGGACGGCTTTCCTGCTGTTCTTCATTAACTTCATCGCGTCGGTGCAATATCTTGCGGATGGCCAGACCTCGACCCGGCAAGCTGCGAAATGGATTGCCGTGGCGGTCGGAGTTGTCGGCGCGGTGGCGGCGTTCGTGATTCCGTTGCCGGCGGGAATCCGGCCGAGCGCGATCGCGACCACGGTTCTGGCGATTCCAGTTTTCTATTTTTTCCTGGGAAAATATTTTCCCGGGGAAAAACTCGATGTGCTGGCCGTGACCACCGCCGAAGTAGGAGTCGTTTTCTGCACCATCGTTCTGGTGACGGGGCCGATCTGGGCGCGGCCGGTGTGGGGCATCTGGTGGGCGCCGGGAGACATCCGGCTGACTTCGACGCTGGTGCTGTGGCTGATCTACGTGAGCTATCTGATCCTGCGACGTTTTTCCGACAGCGCGCAGACTCAGAAACTGGCCGCGGCGCTCGCCGTGTTCGGAGCGCTCGATGTGCCGTTGGTTTATTTTTCCATCTGGTTCTTTCGCACGCAGCATCCGCAGCCGGTCATTGGTGGCGGAGGGTCGATGGACCCGAAGATGCTCGACGTTCTCATGATCAACTGGACGGCATTTCTTTTCTTCGCGTTTCTGGTTTGCTGGTCGCGCTATCGCCTGGAAATTCTGCGCCGCGAAGTGGAGCAAGCCCACGCGATGCAGTCGCTGAGCGGATCCGCTTCTAGCGTCGATGTCTCTAACCCAGCCGTGTCGAGCCGAGGTTCCCAATGAACGCCATCAAATTTCTCTACGCCGCGTATATCGTCACCTGGCTCATCCATGCGCTGTACCTCGGAAGCCTGGTGCGCCGCTACAAAAGGCTGCGTCAGCAACTCAGGGAATTGGACAAGTGAAGGGGCTTCGGGCTTCGGCATTCGGGCTTCAGCAAAGCCGACATGGCCTCCGCGAATCGCAACTTCTCGGTCTGACGCCTGTTTCAAAACATCACTGTAATTGCAGTGCTACAGGCGCTGCGTCACACAAATCAAAGTTTTCCCGAAGCCTGAAGCCCAAGCCCGAAGCCTGAAAGCCGAAGCCTGCCTCTCACCCTCTGGCCTAGCGCCACGCTCCGATGATCAATCCCATGATGACGAACGACACCGTCATGTAGCCGCCGTTGATCAGCATATATTTCCAGGACCGCCGCTCAAACAGGGCGATGGTAGCGATAGACAGCGCCACCCAGCCAAAACCAGCCAGAAATCCGGCGGTTGCACCCCACGAGGCGGTGGTCTTGGGCTCGGCCAGAAAAGCAGCGAGGTTCGCTGCCATGATCACGGCGAAGATCAGTGACAAGCCAAAAATCTTCGCCATGTTGCTCTTGGCTAAGTCGGCCTCGGAGAGATTGTTGGCGGACATCCAGGCACGTCCGAACAGCGCCTTGGAGTACCAGAGTCCCCCGAGAACAAAACTGGCAATGGCGGCCACCAGCACGGCTAGCCAGTTGATATGTGGCATCGAGTGTTCTCCTCGCAGAAATTAAAATCAGAAAGTTAAACCAAAAGTTAGAACCAGAAATCAGAACGAAATCAGAACCATGAATTAGAGCCTGCGACACAATGAACCATGACCGAGGGGAATGTATTGTAAGAAATTTCCCTAGACATTTCCCTAGCCGACAGGAATGTAGTGGGGATATTCCGTGCGGTTCCGTTGGTACTCCGTGGGAGTCATACCGGCGAATTCCTGGAATTCATGAATGAGGTGGGCCTGGTCGTAGTAACCGCAATCCGCAGCCAGGTCGGACCAGTCTGGTGTGGCGACGCTGTGCGCGGCGGCCAGGGACTTGCGGAAGCGGAGGATCCGCGACGTGAGCTTGGGAGTGAGTCCCACGCGGCAATCGAAACGCGCAATCATTTGCTTATGGCTAACGCCGAGGCGGGAGGCAAGCTCGCGCAGAGGGATCACCGGCCACGAGTGCAGCGTCGCCAGCGCGGCTGAAATGGTCTTGTCAGGCTCCAGGCAGGACTGTGCTTTGGCGACGAGATACGCTTCCAGCAAATCGAACTTGGCGTCGACCATGTCGGCTTCGATCAACTGCTCCCGCAGGGAGACGATTTCGCGTTTCCAGATCAAGTCCAGTTCCACCACGTGAGCGGTCAGCTCTGAAATCGGGAAACCGAAGAACGGTGCGGCCCCGCCAGTTCGGAAGTGCGCGCCCATCATCGATGATCCTTTTTCGGCGCCAATGACGAGATAGTCGGCTCTGCATGCCGCTGATCCAGCAGCGGTTGTAGCCGGTGTAGCGGAGAGTATTGTGCCGGTCGTAGAGTTTTTTGGGCCCTTCGCCGAGATCAATGATCATCTCGACGGCGGCATCGGGCAAAAGCTTTTCCTTGGTGTAGTTGACTTCCAGGTCCTGATAAAACCACAGATTCTCCACAAAATAAGAGAGCGGAGCGCGCGGAACTCTCATGCGGAAGATCATCGCCGCGAGAGCTTAGCATGGCGAATATCGCGCGGCAAGGCGGGTGGGACGAGTACCGGGCTTCGGTTTTCGAGCTTCGGGCTTCGGCAAAATCCCGCTCGGTAAACGTCAGTAGAGAAAAGGGCGGTAAGGGTGTTACAGCGAACTGCTGATTGGTTTGCCGAACGCTGGATCATGCATGGCCGGAGAAGTCGGCCGTGGGTTTTGATTGGCCGACAACTGGAAGCCGAGAGGCGGTCGAGGGAAATCATCAACCACAAAGGACGCGAAGTATCACGAAGGCCTTGTTGGCAAGGGCTTCCTTCGTGTGACTTTGTGTCCTTGGTGGTAAAAGTCTTAGCCCTTGCCGAAGCCTGAAGCCGAAGCCCGCTCTTCAGTTCGCCGCTTTCCATTCCTTCTGCAGGGCGCTGAGGAAGTCGTTGCCGCTGCCGGAGCGGAGGAATTCGTAGTCCTCGATCATAGCGGCGGTGCCGATGCGCAGAGACGGCAAAGGAGATTCCACTCGAATCACCCGGGCGGTGAAACGGACCCGCACCGCGTCGGTCAAGGTGACGTGAGGCGGGAAGGTGAGAGTCACTTCCAGTTGCGTGCCCGCCGCGACCGCGCGATCGAGATAGAAGAAAACGCCGCGCGCGCTCACGTTTTGCGTTTCCGTGTGGAACTCGCTGGCACCTGCGATGTGCACCACGGCCGGCAGCCGCATATCGAACCGCCGCATCGACCGCCGTTCCTGAGAACTAGTCTGCATTTTAAACGCGCTCGTTGAAAGCATGTCTCCCCGAATTCATGGTTCTACGATCGTTTGTTCCACGATCGCGGCTGCAGCCGGCCTGAATACAATTCGACCGTTGATACAATTCGATCGTTCTAATGCGCACTGCGACTTAAGAAATAAGGGGAGGTTTGAATCTCGACGGCACCAGACCCTGTGAGGCACAAATGTATAGAATCGTCCGCGGTTTGCAAACACAAAAACGCGAGCCGGAGTTGAATCGGTAAATCCTGCTGCAAACCGCCCGGCTTAGGAGGAAGTGCCGGCTGCGAGTTCCCATACCCGCACACTTTTAATCAAGCAATCGTGGTGCCATCCTTGCCGGGTTTTGGCTCGTTATTGTCGCCGAAGAATCAGCAGCTTGCAGAGCCGGGGAGCGCGGCGGCTCCCTTTTTCATGCAAGGGTTTGCAGATGGTTTCCGCAGCGAAGGGGGCGAAGTTTTTCCTCTCCCCCACTTTCGTGCCATGCCCGGCATCTTTCCTGAGGCTCCGGCGCATCTCACGAATGCTTAGGGTGACGCTTAGGGCCCAACCATGGACGATGCCCGTGATTGCGAGTCGAATTTCCCGAAACCGGGGCGATTTGCCTGAGATCGGGGCGGGCTGGCTTGACAGTCTATCCGTCAGATGTTTAAGTAGTTATTTAAATTTTCTGCCAGTTCCAGCGCTATCGTGAGCTGCGGACGGCTTCGCCGCCGTGGGATAGAACTGACTCGTGCACCGTTTCTATTTTCTCTCCAAACTGATCTGACGAAAGCTGTTCAGGATTGGACTGGGCGATCAAACTGGGGCGATCAGACTGGCGCGGTCAGACTTAGGCGATCAGACTTAGGACGACCAAACTTAGGACGGTCAAACTCAGGACGATCTGAGTGAATTCGGAGGAACGCTTGAACGTAAATCGCAGTGGGTCGGGAACAAGCTCGGGAATAAGCTCGGGCGCAAATCGGTTCGGCGTCCTGTGGGGCGCAATCCTGCTGCTTGCTGCCGGATGTCTGCTGCTGGGGTCTGCCTCCCGGTCTCGCACGTCCTCCGTCAGCCCGCAGGTTTCCCGCTCTCCCCTGCAGAGTGCGATTCTCTCCGCCAGTTCTTCCGCTTTTGCTCCGGATGTCGCCAGGCAACCGAATTCCGGCAGCCGGGATGCCGGGCACGCGCGGGCTCTCCTGAGCCAATTGCCGCTGCTGTTTGAGCCAAATCTGGGCCAGGTGAATCTGGGTCAGATGAGTTCCAGCCAATCCGATTCCGCCGTAAAGTTTGTCGCGCGGGGCAGCGGCTACTCTCTCTTTCTCGATTCCGCAGGAGCCACGCTCGCCCTGCGCACCCCGGCCCACGCCGGTTCGGCGGCACGCACTGAGTCCGTGCGTATGAAACTGGCTGGAGCCAGCCCCAGCGCGCGTATCGCCGGCGCCGATCTTCTCCCCGGCAAGAGCAATTACTTCATCGGCAACGATCGTTCGAAGTGGCGTTCCAACATTCCGCAGTTTGCCCGCGTGAATTATGAAGATGTTTACCCCGGCATCAATCTGGTTTTCTACGGAAAGCAGGGCCAACTGGAATACGACTTCCAGGTCGCGCCGGGCGCCGACCCCGCGCAAGCCCAGCTGGAATTTGACGGCGCACAGAAAGTCGAACTGAGTTCCGGCAGGCTTATCCTAAAAGGCGACGGCGGCAGCCTGCTCTTTGCCGCCCCGAGCGTCTATCAGGAGATCGATGGCCGGCGGCAGCCCGTGGAAGGCCGCTTCGCGCTGCGTGCCGCGAATCGCGTGGGATTCGAAGTGGGCCCCTATGATCACAGCCGCGAGCTGATTATCGACCCGATCCTCACTTACTCAACCTACTTCGGCGGCACCGGCAACGATACTTTTCCTTACGTGACCGTCGATATTCTGGGGAATATCTACCTGACCGGCTCGACCACTTCGCCCGGTTTACCGACTACGGCAGGCGTCCCCTACCCAACTCTGAATCCGGCCGCGAACGCGCAGAACATTTTCATTCTCAAGCTGAATCCGCAGGCTGGGGCCGGTGGCATCGAGTACCTCACCTATCTCGGTGGCAGCGGCACAGATACCAGCGCAGGCATCGGCGTGGACGGGACCACAATTTACGTCGCCGGAACCACTACTTCAATCGACTTCCCGACCACTCAAACTGCCTACCAGACAGTTCCAAAGTCGGGAAGCGTGGGCCCGCAGCACGTATTCGTCAGTGTGCTGACTCCCACGGCCACCAACCAGCTGGTTTATTCCACGTATCTTTCAGGCAGCGGCGCCGACATTGCCAGTGGCATGACCATTGATACGGCGGGCAACGTCTACGTCACCGGCACCACCACTTCCACAGCCCCCGGCGACGCAGGCAGTCTCACCAACCAGTTTCCCGCCAGCGCCACTCCGGAGGCGCAGCCCTTCCAGGCGATCAGCCGCGGCGCAACCATTCAATTCTTCGTGACCAAGGTAAATACCGTGGCCGCCGGCATCGGAAGCATCGCATACTCAACCTATTTCGGCGGCGGGGCTCCGAGCAACGCCATCGCGGTGGGCGGCGGCATCGCCGTAGACACCACTGGCAACATATATTTCAGCGGCACCACCAACTTCATTTACACCGGGACCAGCCCGGTCACCGATTTCCCGATTCTGAATGCTTACCAGCCGTGTCTCGATCAGCCTCCACCGCTGGTCGTTGTCACCGGCCTTCCGGTGTGCAACAACACCACGGACACCACCTCGGATGCTTTCGTAGCCAAGCTGAATAACCCCACCAACACCCAGGCCACGCAGCTGGCGTGGTCCACCTATTTTGGCGGCGCCAATACGGAAACGGGGACTGGCATCGCCGTGGATGCGGGCGCGGCCAACGTCTACCTCACCGGTTCCACCAACTCCGCGAACTTTATTCTTCCCACCACGATTTCGAGTTTTGCGCCCTTCCAGCTCTGCCTGGACGATCCTCCAAGTCCGACAAATCCGAATCCCACAAGTCAGGCGAACTGTCCTGTCATCGCCAACCCTCTTACCAACGCCTACGTAGCACGGTTCAACAACATCGCGGGCACCAGCACCACCACAACTCCTGTCGTCGAGGCGTTAACGTATTTCTCGTACCTGGGTGGAAGCATTCCCGGTTCGCTCGGCGCCGCCGCCACCGGCGACGCAGGCTTGGCCATCACGGTGGATCCCGCCAGCGATGCGCTCATCACGGGATACACCCAAACCACGGATTTCCCCATTTACCCACCCGCGGTGATTCAAGGCACGCTTCAGGGCCCGCAGAATGCGTTCTTCGGGCGCCTCAATACCGCGACCCTGGTGGGGCAATCTGCGGTGGGCGCCTATGTAACTTATTTCGGCGGAAACGATGCGAACGCAACTCCCCCGACGTACCTGGGTGATCGCGGCACCAGCATCGCGATCGACCAGAACCTGAATACGTATTTTGCCGGCGATACCACGTCAACCAACTTGACCGCTCTCGGCCTGACGCTTAATCCGTTGCAGGCGCAGGACAATGGCGGCGTCGATACGTTCGTGGTTCAGCTGGGCACGGCGGCCGATCTGGCCATCACCAACGCCCAGCTTTCGAACCCCACGCTTTCCAATCAAGTGCCGGTAGGGACCCAGGTCTCAACCGTCTACACGATCACCAACAGCGGTCCCGATCTGGCTACGAACGTGGTGGTGTTGGGGACGATTCCCTTGGGAACTACCTTCGACAGCGCCAGCGCCACCTCCGGAAGCTGCTCTTCGACGGTCACCACCGGCGGGGTTGCCTGCACCATTTCCTCGATGCAGGCCGGCTCCACGGCCACCGTCACCATCGTGCTCACCGCCAACCAGCCCGGAGGGTATACGTCTTCCGCCTCCGTTTCCTCGGCCAACAATATCGATCCGAAGCCGGGCAACAACAGCGGTTCGGTCTCCTTCACCGCAACTGCCTTCATTCTCAACGTGACTCCCAGCGCCTTTGCTGTGCCGGCCGCGGGCGATTCGGCGTTCTACACGGTGACCGTGACTCCTCAGCCGGTGTACGGCGCGAACGTGTCGCTGAGCGTATCGGGTCTGCCGGGCGCGTCCAAGTCCAGCTATAGCTCGCCTTCGGTCGCACTGACGTCCCCAAGCCCAGTCAGCAGCACACTTACGGTGAGCACTACCGCCCGCCCCATCAACATTGGAAGCGCGCGGCCCGGGCGGGGAGCGCTCTACGCGGCGTTTCTCGCGTTTCCGGCGATCACCTTCCTGGGATTTGGAGTAAGTTTCGGCGAGGCGGGCAAGAGCCGCCGGCGCCGCCTTGCCGGGCTCCTGATGATCTGCGTGCTCTTCGGTTTGATCTGGCTGCAGCCCGCCTGCAGCGGCGGCACCACGCCGCCGCCTGCCGGAGGAACTCCCCCGGGCACCTACAACCTTGTGATCACCGCCGCCGGAGGCACCTACTCGAAGAACCAGACAGTGCAGCTGGTAGTTCCGTAAAGCAGTTGCTGGTGCTAATGGCTAGTGAGAGCATGGCGATGCCGTAAAGCAGTGGCTAGAGGATAGCAGTCATCTCATAAATGAATTCGGGAAGGGCACGGCTTCAGCCGTGCCGTAAAGAGCAACAAAGATGCGAGCCCCTGAGGCTTCGCTCGTGTCCAGCACACCTTTGATTGGCCACTAGAAACCGGAAACCAGAAACTAGAAACCGTTCCTAAGCCCCGGCCGATAGCTTATGATGCGCCTTCACTTCGGCGATTCCATACTGGCGGATTTTGTAAAGCAGCGCCTTGTAGCTGATCTGCAGAATCGCGGCCGCCTGTTTGCGGTTCCAGTTAGTCTGGTCGAGGGCCTGGGTGATAGCCTCGGCTTCCGCCTCGTCCTTGGCGCTGCGCGCCAGCGACTTTAATCCTCCGCCGGAATCGTTACGAGATCCGGTATCACTGCGAGTTCCGCCGGGACCATCGCCCTTCGGCTGCAGTTCCGAAACTGCCAGATTCTCGTCGCCCAGGATCAAATAGCGTTTCAGAAAATTATTCAGCTCGCGCAGGTTGCCGGGCCAGGTGTGATCGTGGCATGCCTTGAGCAGTGCCGGCGTGAGCGGCAGCGGCGCGCGCGCGTAGCGCTCGGCCATGCGCGTCATGGAATGTTTCAACAGGATCGGCACTTCTTCCTTGCGGTCGCGCAGCGGCGGCAGATGCAGCGTGAACGCGTTCAAGCGGTAATAGAGATCTTCGCGCAGGCGTTTGGTGGCCAGCGCTTCGGGAATGTTGATGTTGGTGGCGGCCAGAATGCGCACGTCCACCTTGATCACGGAGCGGCTCCCCAGCCGCGAGAACGTCTGGTCCTGCAACACGTGGAGAAGCTTGGCCTGGAGCAGCGGAGGCATCTCGCCGATTTCGTCGAGCAAAATTGTGCCCTTGTTGCACAATTCGAACTTGCCCGGCTTGGCGTGGTTTGCCCCGGTAAACGCTCCGGGCTCGTAACCGAACAGTTCGCTTTCCAGCAGGTCGGCGGGAACGGCCGCGCAATTTACTTTCAGGAAAGTGCGATGCGCGCGCGGCGAAAGTTTATGAATCAGCCGCGCCAGCACTTCCTTGCCCGTGCCGCTCTCGCCCAGCAGCAGCACTGGAATATCCACGTTCGCGACCAGAGCCGCTTGCGAACGGATCTTACGCATCGCCGGACTCGCCGCGATGAAGAACACATCATCGGCAAGCTCTTCGACTTCGTCGGTATAAACCTGTTTGCCTTGTTCGAGACAGACATCGATCACGCGATCGAGTTCGGCTTTTTGAAATGGCTTGGTCAGGTAATCCTGCGCGCCCAGGCGCATGGCCTGCACCACTTTGCGCGTGTCGTTGACGCAGGAGAGCATCACAACTTTCAGGCCGGGCCGCTTCTGCCGGAGTTTCTCCAGCGTCTCCAGGCCGTCGATGCCCGGCATGAGCACATCGAGCAGAACCAAATCCGGTTCCAGGCCTTTTTCCAGGTGTTGCAGCGCTTCCTCGCCGGTGGTGGCGGTTTCGACTTTGTAGTCGTCGACTTCCAGCAGCGTTTTGATGTAACGCAGCATTCCGGGTTCGTCATCCACCAGCAGGATCTTTGCGGCTTCACTCATCGGTTCTTTCCTTTGCTGGCGGCTGCGGCCACCGGCTTGTAAGGCAGGAGGAAGGAAAACTTGCAGCCTGTGCCGTCGCTCTCCACCCAGATTTTTCCTCCCATAGCCTGCACCAGGCGGCGCACAATCGCCAGGCCCAGCCCCATGCCTTCCTGACTCTCATTGCCCGGAAGGCGAAAAAAATCGTCAAAAACTTCCAGATGAAACTCCGCCGGAATCCCCGGGCCAGTGTCGGAAACGCTTACCTTCACCGCGTTGGGATGAGAAACACTCTGACGCCGCCGTTCTCCAGAGCCGGAGGATTGCGTGGTGGCGCGGCGCTCCCACATGTACGGTTCCGCGTGCAGCCACACCGTTCCGCCCGGAGGCGTGAATTTGTACGAATTCTCCAGCAGATTCGAAATCACGCGCTCCAGTTTCGGAGTGTCGAGAGGAAAGCTCGGCAGCTTGTCGTTGGCAAGAAAATAAAGCGCCAGGCCCTTTCCCTGAAACCGGTTCGACCACATCCGGCAAACTTCTGACAGGCACTGGTTGATGTCGCCGGATGCGAAATGCATGCGCAATCCGCCGGTCTCGATCGCGCTGTAAGTGAGGAAGTCCTGAATGAATTGCTGCAGGCGTTTGCCGCTGGCCTGCATGTCGCCGAGAACTTCGCGCTGGCGTTCGTTGAGCGGTCCCAGCTTTTCGTTCTGCAGCAGCTCGACGTAACCGTTCAGAATGGAAAGCGGAGTCTTCAGATCGTGAGTGGCCGAAGCCAGGGCGTTGGTGGTGCGTTGAAAACGCGCCTGCAGCTCGGAATACTCCTGCAGGAGATTTTCTGGACTGGGCAGATCAGCGTCCGGACTCTCTTCGTGACGTGCGGACGCCTGCGAGGGTAATTCCCTCCCAGCAGAGTCAGACACACACGTATTCTTCTGCGCGGTGGCCATTTCGGAGAACCAAAACGTTTGTGTGGGGAGGAACAGGCACCCGATTCGCTATGAATGAGTGCGTATCGTTAAATCGTATTCCGGAGGGCTGGCATTGTCAACGAAAAATGCAACCGAATTACCCAAGTGTAGCAAAACCTTGCACTTCCGAGTCTTTATGGAGCCGCTCGCGTGGTCTGGCAATTGAGAACAAAAAACGAACAAAACCCCGGAAAGTGAAGGCATTCAAGGATGTTTCGGAGGCTGGATTGGCGGTTTTAGGGTCCCGCAGGGGTGTCTTATCCCGTTCTCACCCGGCATTGGCCCCCAAGGTGCTGCCATGGGGTGAGGATGGGAGGTGGCGTGCGCACCGGCAAAAGACATGGCGAACGGCGAAAATGGGCCCGGCTGCCGCTGGCCATCCCGGTCTTTGTGCGCAGCCGCGACGATAAAGGCAAGGAATTCCTGGAGTTTGCCACTGCCCTCAATGTAAGCGCCGGGGGAATGCTGTTGGCCCTGCGTAAGGGGCTTCCGGCGGCTGCGGAGGTCCTGCTGGAGATTCCCAGCGCTCCGCTGGCGGGCATGACTGCGCTGCCGGATGCGTCCCGTAACCTGCGCGCCAAGGCCCTGCGCAGCACGCAAACTGATGGCTGCCACCTTTTGGGACTCAAGTTTGCCCGCCCCCTGCTGAATTCAAGCCACCCCAGAAGCCCCAAAAGACGGAAAGTTGGTTCTGCGGTGTGAAATTGTTTGCCCACCTCCCTTCCCCTATTTCTCCCCCGACTTAGTTCCGGCGGAGGCGGGCTGGTGACCAGGCGAATCTTTGGTAAGTTGCTATTGTTCAATGAGATAGATACATTCCTGAGAGCGGGCGCGGGGTGCCGGCAGCTTTGGCTCTCGGGGTGCTTCAAAAGTGTTGTCCTCCCTCCACTCCCTCGCGGAGCTTCCTTATGACCACCAGTAACAGTGTCAACTCGCTAGTCCAGCCCTTGGGAGAGATGCCGCCTTCCGCGGTGGTTTTCGGCCAAACTGCCGCCATGCACGCCTTGCAGGAGCGGCTGATGAAGCTGGCCGGGGCCAACGTCCCGGTGCTGATCCAGGGAGAGAGCGGGACGGGCAAAGACATCATCGCCCGCATGATTCACGCGAACTCGCCTTGGAAAACCGGGCCGTGGGTCAAGGTGAATTGCCCGGCGATTCCGGGAACGCTGCTGGAGAGCGAGCTGTTCGGTTACGAAAAAGGAGCCTTCACCGGAGCCTACGGCATGAAGCCGGGGCGGGTGGAAATGGCCCACCGCGGAACGCTATTTCTCGACGAAATTTCTGAACTCGACCTGGCGCTGCAATCGAAGCTGCTGCAACTGCTGCAGGATGGACAGTTCTGCCGCATCGGCGCGCAGGAAGACAAAAAAGTTGAAGTGCGCGTGGTCTGCGCCACCAACCGCAAGCTGGAAGAGGAAATCGAGAACGGCACTTTCCGCGCCGACCTGTTTTACCGCATCAACGTGGTGAACCTTCACATGCCGCCGTTGCGCGAGCGCGCCACCGACATTCCCGAACTGGTGGATTATTTCCTGGAATATCACAACCGCAAATACAACTGCCGGGCGAAGCCGCTCTCCGCGGAACTGATGGCCGTGCTGCGGAAGTACCATTGGCCAGGGAACATTCGCGAACTGGAAAATCTGATCAAGCGCTACGTGATTCTGGGCACCGAGGACGTGATTTCGAGCGACCTCTCGCCCCGGGAGACGGACTTTATCAATTCCGACATTCCGCTGGACGGGCAAATTTCGTTGAAGAAGTTGACGCGGCAGGCAGTGCGCGAGCTGGAGCGGAAGGTCATTCTCAAAACCCTGCAGACACACCACTGGAACCGCAAGCAGGCTGCGCGCGCGCTGAGCATCAGCTATCGCGCGCTGCTCTACAAAATTCGAGATGCCGGCTTGCCTTCGAACCGCGCGGTCAAGGGGCAAAAGGCGGAAACCGTCAAGAGCGATTTCGCGGCTGACTGAGAGGTTAACTGTTCAGGCAAAGTTTTCACCGAAGCGTAACTCAGGAAAAGGTTTCGGAGAGTATTGTGGTGGTCAATTTAACGGCTTTTACCACCAAGGACACAAAGTCGCACGAAGGAAACCCTGAGTGCAAAACCCTTCGTGATACTTCGTGGTTGAGGGTTTTTCATTCGGTGCCAAATTGAGCTGGTACCAGATCGAGCCACAGGCTTGACTTTGCGGCCTTCATGGGCCAACATTCTGGTTCCTCAGGCGGGCTTGGAGAGCGGGCTCCGAGCGGCCTTACGGGATCCTGGAAGTCGGGGGGGCAATGTTCGAAAACGTTCGCGCTGATATAGCAATGGCGAGCGAGCAGAATGTGGGCACCAGCGAATTTGATCGGCGAGTTCGGGTATTGTTCCAGCCTGGGACCATCGCAGTTCTAAGTTATCGTTTCTGCCACTGGATGCGCAGCTTCCGCCTGCCGGTGCTCCGGCACCTGGCGTGGATCCCTGTGTTATTTGTGCGGGGAGTGAGCCAGATATTGACGGGCGTGCACATTTCCTCGAAGGCCAACATTGGGCCCGGGTTTGTGATCCACACGGTGTACGGCATCTTCATTCCGCCCACCACGATTGGAAAGAATTGCTCGGTGCAGACCGGAGTGGTATTGGGTTATGGTGTGCGCAGCATAGGGGACGACGTCCTGATCGGCGCCGGGGCCAAGGTGGTTGGTCCGGTGAGCGTTGGCAACAACGTGCTGATCGCGCCCAACAGCCTGGTGATTACGAATGTTCCGGACGACAGCACGGTGGCGGGGGTTCCGGCGCGGATCAGCATTGGGCGCTCCATCTCGACCTTGACGGTTCTGGGTGGGAAAACGGCGAACGGGCGAAATCGCGGAGTAGCAGCGAACGCGGCCGCACCGGACCCGCAAGAGGCTGGCGCCTCAGTTTCCCGCGAGCAAGTGGTCTGATGCGCGCGGCCTTGTAAATTTTCCGCAAGGATTTACCCAGGTTCACCGCCGGGTTTCGCCCCCCAAGGTTAGCTTGCCAACCTAAGTTCAACGCGATTAGGTTTGACGCGATTACGTTCAACGCGATTAAAATTCAACGCGATTAAGTTCAGCGCCGTGATTCAATTCGAGCCGATGAGGTGATGTGGTGGATTTTTCCTGGAGTGACGATGAGCTGACCCTGCAGAAGTCGGTCATCAAATTTGCGCGCGAAGAACTGAACGACAATGTCATCGCACGCGACTTGAACGAGGAATTCTCTTGGGACGGGTGGAAGAAGTGTGCGAAGTTCGGCATTCAGGGCCTGCCCGTGGCGGAAGAATACGGCGGCGGCGGGGCCGACATCCTGACTACCGTTTGCGCGCTGGAAGCGTTGGGTTATGGCTGCCGCGACAATGGACTGATTTTTTCGATCAATGCGCACATGTGGAGCTCGGAAATTCCGTTCCAGAGCTTTGGCACGGCGGAGCAGAAGAAGAAGTATTTGCCCAAACTGACCAGCGGCGAGTTCGTCGGCGTGCACGCCATGACGGAACCCTCCTCGGGATCGGACGCATTTGCGCTGCGCTCGCGGGCGGACCGCAAGGGCGATCGTTATGTCATCAACGGCACCAAGACTTTTATTACGAATGCGCCGATTGCGGATGTGGTGATTGTTTTCGCCAATGTCGATCCCGGCAAAGGCGCGGCTGGCATTACTGGCTTTATCGTGGACAAGGGCACGCCCGGTTTCACCATCAGCAAAAAGTTGAACAAGATGGGGCTGCGAACTTCGCCCATGGCTGAGCTGGTTTTCGAAGATTGTGAAGTGCCCGCGGAAAATGTGCTGGGCCGCGAGGGACTGGGGCAGGCGATTTTTACGGCGTCCATGGAATGGGAGCGCATCTGCATTCTGGCCGGCCACCTGGGAACCATGCGGCGGCTGCTCGAGACTTCGGTCGAGTATGCCGGCGACCGGCAGCAATTCGGGCATACCATCGGGCAGTTTCCGGCGGTCGCGGGAAAAATCGCAGACATGGATATCCGGCTGGAAACCGCGCGGCTGGTGCTGTACAAGGCGGCATGGTTGAAAAAGCAAGGCAAGCATCCGTTGCGCGAAGCGGCCATTGCCAAGACTTATGTGAGCGAGGCCTGCGTGCAGAGTTGCCTGGACGCCATTCAGATTCACGGCGGATACGGCTACATGACCGATTACCAGATCGAGCGGGAGTTGCGGGATTCGATTGCGGGCAAAATTTATTCCGGGACGAGCGAGATCCAGAAGATGATTCTGGCGGGCTTTCACGGACTCTGAGTTCGGGCTGCGAGTAGCGACGAAGGCGTTTTTAAAAATGGCTTACCATCTGGCACAACTTTTGCAGCGCAGCGCGGCCCGGCGGCCGGAAGCGATGGCGGCGTGGGCTCGCGGCCGCAGCCTGACTTACCGGGAACTGGAAGAGCGCTCGAATCAGCTCGCGCATCTGCTGCGAGACCGCGGCATCCGTAAGGGCGACCGGGTGGGTTTGTATTTCCCCAAGTCCGTGGAGTCGCTGGTGGCAATGTTTGGAATCCTGAAAGCGGGAGCGGCTTATGTGCCGCTTGATCCCGACCAGCCGGCGGCACGCGCGACTTACATCATCAACAATTGCCGAATGCGAGGACTGGTCACCGACGCCCGACGCTTGCGCCAGTTCGATCGCGAAGCGATACGCGGAGTGGAGTTGACCATTGTTACAGGTGCAAAGCCGGAAGAGAACATTTCAGGAACAGTTTCATGGGAAGCGCTGAGCGGTTACGAGAGCGGCGGTCCGCCGGAGTGGCAGCCGGTGACCACGGACCTGGCTTACATTCTTTACACGTCGGGATCCACGGGCGAACCGAAAGGCGTGATGCTCTCGCACCAGAACGCGCTCACATTCATCGAATGGTGCGCGGAGAAATTTAATGTGCGCGCCGAGGACCGGCTCTCCAGCCACGCGCCGCTGCATTTTGATCTTTCGGTCTTCGACATTTACAACGCGATGGAAGCGGGCGCGAGCGTGCACATGGTGCCGGAGGATGTTTTGATTTTTCCGGCCAGCGTGGCGAAGTTCATTGAGGAGCGCGGCATCAGTGTCTGGTATTCGGTTCCGGGCGCGTTGACGCAGCTCGCGCTGCACGGTAAGTTGAGTGCGGAGCGCTTTCCTAAGCTGCGAGTTATTCTTTTTGCCGGTGAGGTTTTTCCGGTGAAACATTTGCAGCGCCTGGCGGAAGTTTTGCCCGGTGTGGAACTTTATAACCTGTATGGTCCGACGGAAACGAACGTGTGCACGTATTATCCTGTGGACCGAGCTCGACTGGCTGAGATGGAGGCGCTTCCCATCGGTCGCGCTTGTGAAAACACCGAAGTGTTCGCGTTGGATGAACGAGGGCAACGTGTTAGCCAGGCCGGTGGAAAAGGCGAACTCTTAGTGCGCGGGCCATCCGTAACTTTAGGCTATTGGGGCGATCCCGAGAAGACGCGAAGAAGTGTGGTGCCGAATCCTTTTCAGGCGGATTTTGCGGAGAACGTTTATCGCACTGGCGATCTGGTAGTTTTGCGCGAAGACGGAGACTATGACTTCCTCGGCCGCAGGGATAATCAGATCAAGGTCCGGGGCTATCGCGTGGAGTTGGGCGAGGTGGAAGCGGCTTTGCTGAAACACAGCGCGGTGGCCGAGGCGTTGGTGTTTGCCGCCAAGGATCCAGGTGGATGGCTCGCGAATCGGGGCGGTGGTGGCGCTGCACAACGGAGCGAAGGTCAGCGAGGGCGACTTGCAACAGCATTGCGCTGTGCATTTGCCGCGATATATGGTGCCGGCGAGTGTTGAGTTCCGCGACAAACTGCCTCGGACTTCGACCGGTAAGATAGACCGCGTGCGGTTGACGGTCGAGGCCAGCCGCGCTGTATCTTGAAGCTCGCTGAGGCAGCGCGAGGCGAATTCGCAAAAGGATCGGGAACGAGGAGAAGACAGGGACATGCAGCCAGCGGAGATAAAAGATCAAGTACGGGAATTCATTATGAAGATCGCGATGCGTCGCGGCGTGCAATCGGTTGCGGACGACGACTCCTTGACGGCTGCGGGTGTGCTGGATTCCATGGGGATTTTTCGCCTGGTAACTTTTCTGGAGGAGACTTTCGCCGTGGGCGTTAGCGACGAAGAGATTACGAGCGAGAACTTTCAGAGCATCAACGCGATTCAGGAATTTGTTTCGGCGAAGCGGCACGAAGCGTGAGGTGACAATTACCTGCGTCAGCCGGACTGGGGGCGTCGGGCTTCGCGCGGGCTTGGACGGCCGAGGCGGCCGTCGCCACATGGACCGTGGAAGCGTCGGGCTTCGGAACTTTACGCGGCATCGCTAGCCGCGCAGTTCGGCGAGGGCTTTCCGCGCGGAGGCGGCATCCGGGCTGTTGGGCTTGATCTTCAGAGCGCGCTCCAGTTGCTGGCGGGCGAGCGCAGACTGATTCGTCTTCTGGTAGGCGAGGCCCAGGTGGTAGTGGACATCGGCATCGTCGGCTCCGCCCTGCTTTTCATTCAAGCGGATTGATTCCTGAAACAAGCTGATGGCGGACTTGTAGACGCCCTTCTGGTAGTAGGCCCAGCCCAGCGTGTCGGCAAAGTTGGGCGAGTCGGGAATGCCGCGGCGCGCAGTCTGCGCCATGGCGAGCGCGAGATCCACGTTGCCGCCCTGCTGCAAAATCAGGTAAGCGAGATTGTTCGATGCGGTGGGATTGTCCGACTGAACATTCAGCGCCTGCTGGTACATCGACTTGGCCTGGTCCCACTGGCTCTTCGACTCGTAGATTTCTCCGGCAAGAATGTAGAAAGTGACTTCGCGCGGATTGTCTTTGATCGACTGCTGGTAGGTGGCGAGGGCCTGGTCGGCTGCGCCTTCGGCAATCTGCACTTTGCCGAGTTTCACCAGCGCGTTGCTGTTGTTCTTATCGAGTTCCACGGCTTTGCGCAGCGCAGCCTCGGCGCCTTTTGTGTCTTTCTTGGATTCGAATAGAACCGTGCCGAGAAGATCGTAGAAACTGCTGTTGTTGGGAGATTTCGCGATCTGCTCGTTGGCGGCGGCGAGCGCCTTCTCGACCTGCTTGTCTTGAATGTAGGCGGCCATAAGGCCACGCAATCCTTCCGCGGAAGAAGGATCTTTCTCGAGAGCCTGCTGGTAGAACTTTTCCGCTTCGCCAAACTGCTTCTGCGACAAACGCATCGCACCCATCTGGATGTAAGGGGCCGGGCTGGCCGGAGCCAGTTCCATGGCTTTGCGCAAATCTGATTCCGCGTCGGTGAATTTCTGGCGGCTGATTTCGACGACGGCTCGCAGCAGGAATCCGTCCGCCGCTGGAGGCTGCGCGCCGATAAGCTGCTGCGCGGTCTGGAGCAGTCCCTCGGTGTCGCCCCGGCGCAGCTGAACTCTTGCCAGAGCCTCTTGCGCGTCGGGCATGTCCGGCTTCAGGCGGACGGCTTCGTGCCATTCCGACTCCGCGCGATCGTCGTCGTGCTGCTGGTCGAAGGCAATCCCCAGCTGGTAATGCGCGACTGCGTTGTTGGGATCATTGCGCAGAGCCTCTTGCAGGGGTTCGACCGCGCCGCCGGCATTGCCCTGGCGCAAAAGAATCTGGCCGCGATACACCAGCGAGTCCACATCGTGCGGGCTCGCCTTCAGAATCGGGTCGTTCAACTTGGTAGCTTCGTCGAGGCGATTTTTGAGAATCAGCAACTGGATGTAATTTTTCTTGACCTGGACATCGCGCGGATGGTCGTTGAACAGCGAACCGTATTCTGCCGTGGCTTTGTCGAGATCGCCGGTGGCAAAATAAAAGTCGCCCAGCATGCGGTAGCCTTCCGAGTTGTTGGGCAGGGCGGCTTTGGTTTCTTTGAGAAGAGTCTCGGCTTCGGCTCGCTTGCCCTCGGCCATCATCAGCCGGACTAGGGCGGCGCGGGGCGCGGGATCTTTCAGGTCGGTCGAAATGGCCTTGCGGAATTGCTGTTCGGCTTCGGGGAAGCGGTTGCGCGACTGGTAGAAGCCTCCCAGCGCCAGTTGCGCGTTCATCGATTTGGGCGCGATCTCGGCAGCTTTCTTGAAATTAGCTTCAGCCTGATCCGGCAAATTGGCGCGCGTCTCGAGCAGAGCCATGCCTAAGTACGAATCCGACCGGGTAGGGTCGGCGTCAATCGCTTTTTGCATCTCCTGCATGGCCCCGGCCAGGTTGTCTTGCGCGAAATAGTAGTTCGACCAGGCCACGTGGGTTTCCGCAGTGTTGGGCTGCTTTTCGCGCAGCAGGTCGAGATGGACTTTCGCCTGTTTCAGAGCTTCCGGCTGGCGGGAGGAGTCCAGCAGATTCGCCAGTTCGGCGTGCGCCCCATAGATGTTTGGGTCAAGCTCGACCGCACGCGAGAATTCCCCATACGCGTGGTTCAAGTCCTGCAGCTTGAGTAGAGTTTCTCCGAGCTGGTAATGCGCCTTGGCAAACTGCGGGTCCACCTGCACGGCGTTGCCGAACTGAATCGCTGCCTCGCGGTAGCGCTGCTGGTCGAAATAGCGCTGTCCGCTTTCCAGGTACTTCTGCTTCTTGACGTTGGGATCGCGCGAGCAGCCGGTCCACAACAGGGTCAACAGGAAACAGAGCAGTACTGATCCGAGGACAGGGAAACGACGCATGATGTCTCTCTCCAAATGATAACCGCGGGGAGAATGAAAGATGAGCTGCGGAACGCACCATCATACTGCAAAGCCAGCGGAGCCATAAAGTTACCGCGGGGTGTCGGGGGAGAGGTGGTGCCTCAACGACATTTACCACCAAGGACACAAAGTTACACGAAGGAACCCGCCGGCTCGCTAAGACCTCCGTTATATCTCGTGAGTCCTTAGCGCGGAATGTAGTCGTCGAGCCGGGGGACGATTTCTCCGGCGAAGGGGAGGATGCGCTGGTAGGCAGCTTGGGCGGTTTCTCCGGGGTACATGGGGGTGATGATGCGCACCAGGGCGCCGTCGCTGCGGTGCATCTGGATGGAGTCTTTGACGAGATAGTACTTGGCCCAGTACTCGCTGGCCACGCCGCGATCATGCGCCCAATACCAGTAGAGGACCAGGTTACGGGGCTCTCCTTTGGCAACGACTACACGATTGGCGGGAAAAGGATCGTGGCCCTGAACCGCGACGGCGACACGGGTGGTGTCGGTGGGGAGCCATCCCGACCCCGGCAGGCAGTGCATGGGGGAGTGGATGGTGTCGCCGGTGCTCTGGCTGGGAAAGTAGGCGATGAGCAGATCCAGGGACGGGCTGTGGTCTGTGCTGGGAGCGTAGACGCGAGAGAGAAATTCGCCGGGGCCCAGGATGTCGCGAGTTTCCTGATCGATCACCAGGTCAGTTCCGTTCCACGGACCCAGCTGCGCGGGGAATGATTCGAGTGGTTGGCGTGGAGGGAACACTTCGTTGCGGCCATGTGCCCGCAAATATACCGCAGCGGACGCGAACAGCAGCAACGCAGCCAAGAAGCGCGGCAGGGAATTGGTCACGACGGTACTCCTCGATCCGGCCAGATCAACTGGATCAGCAAATGCGCGAGATAAAGCAAAACCAGGCACACGACGAAGACCAGCCAGCCCTCGAAGAGATGATAGAAGCCCTGTGCCTTTTCGGGATCCCAATACTGCACCACCAGCCCGGCCCCCACGATGCGAGCGCTGTTGGCGGCGACCGCAATGGGCACGGAGATCAGAGCCAGCGCCCAGCGCACCACGATTCTTCGCTCCATCAGATATCCGTAGATGATGGCGAGGCAAACCAGCGACATCAGAGACCGGATGCCGCTGCAGGCCTCCGCCACGTTCAGCGCCATGCTGGGCAGGTTGATCACGTTGCCTTCGCGAAGAACCGGAACACCAAGAAGGGGAAGCACGTCTGCCGCGATGCGGGATGCCAGCAACTGCAGCGGGAATGTGATCTTGTTGAACACCAGCGTGGGGATGGGAATCATCAACAGCAGGAACGCCCAGGGAAAAAGCACGGCGCGGAAAAAATTCCATCCCGCAAACAGGACAACCAGGCCGGCGATCAGCAGCAACATGGAAACGCGGGCGAGAAAAAGTTCGGCGCCCAACCGGCCCACGATGAGAACACAAAGAGCAAACGCCAGCAACGGCAGACCCGACCAGGAAGGTTTCAGAGCGATTTCAGAAAGTCGCCGGCGTTCCTGCCACAATACGAACGCAGAAAACAGCGGCACGAAGAAACCATGGGAGAAATCGGAGTCGGTGGCCGCCCATTGCAGGACGAGGTGGTAAATGGTGGGTCCGTAAAGCCACAGCGATAACGCGGCCAAAATCGCGGCTTGCCAGAATGGGATTGCTGGCTTGATAAGCCTCCCTATGACGTTTCGCGGCGCTGACTTCTCGCCGCGTGGGCGAGATGCGCCACCAGAGACTCGCTTTCGACAAGCTGGCTCACGGTAATGATTCTTCAGCGCGCGGGGTGGTTCGAGCATAAGCGAAGCTTGCTGGGATGCGCAACAGATAAAGGCTCGTGGGTTCGTTTCAGTTTGTCGGGAGCGAAGATTCGCCGGGCCTGGGAACGTGCCGGTCGAGCTTCGCTCGGACCGGGACAGCCGAGGCGGCTGTCTCTACATGAGCATTGCAGGGCCCCGGACAATGTGGGCAAAACTTTTCCCAATCGACCGCAGCATTTTGGGGGAAGCGTGACGGCACTCGTTTTCTGGCCGAGCGTTGTAGTTGTAAATGTATTAGAATAAATGGTTTATGTGAATTATTGGTTTTGTGTGAACGGGGGAGTTGTGGCAGGGTTCGTGCTCTCTTTACGGCTGTAGGCTGGCCGGGATACGACTGCGCTTGCATCGCGAAGGGCTAAAGATGGGTAAGGAATTGCCTGATGTTGCCAATTTAGAGGACAACGGCGTTCTGTCGTCCCTGCCCGCCGCCGGAGCGTTTGTGGAGGGGTTGAGCCCCGGCATGCGCGCGGTGGGAGCTGTAATCCGGGAATTGGCGCAAAGCGAAGTCCCGGTGCTGCTTCTGGCTGAAAAAGGCGCGGGAAAGCATGCGACAGCGCGGTGGATCCATGAAATGTCGCGGCGCAGCACGCAGCCATTTCGTGCGCTGGTCTGTTCTACTTTGAAGGTTGAAGATCTGGGTTCTTCGGGGGAAAATGGCGAATTTAAGCAGGACCTGTTTCAAGAAGGAACGATATTCCTCGATGAAATCGCGGATTTGAGCCTGGAAGGTCAGGCGCGGATTATGGAAGTGCTGCCTCGGGCGGAGAACGCTCGGAGCGGGAATCATGGCTCCAGCCCGGCCGAATCGGCGCGGCTGATTTGCGGAAGCGAGCGCGATCTGGAATTGGAAGTGAAGGCCGGCCGCTCTGCGAGAGGATCTTTACTACCGGATCAGCGGGGTTTGTCTGCGCTTACCTCCCCTGCGCCAGCGGCGGGAGGATATTCCTCTGCTGGTAGAGCACTTTCTGGCAAAGTATGCGCGGGATTTTCGGCGTCCCGTGCCCCGGTTGAGTGCGGAGGCGCAGCGGCTGTTCCGAGATTATTCCTGGCCGGGAAACGTACGGGAACTGGAGAATGCGGCGAAAGCGATAGTGGCGCTGGGCGACGAAGACGTTGCCATGGGAGGGTTGCGATCTCTGTTGAGCCGGCCCGACGCCGGCGGCAACGGGACGCAGGTATCGCTCAAGCAGGTAGCTCGCGCGGCGTCGCGCGTGGCCGAGAGAGAATTGATTTTGAGGGTTCTGACCCGCACCCGCTGGAACCGGCGGCGCGCGGCGCAGGAGTTACAGATCAGCTACAAGGCCCTGCTGTACAAGATGAAACAAATTGGATGCAGCGAATACGGATCTTCCTAGCTGCCTGGAGAGATGAGAGATGGGGATGAGTATGAAGAAAGCGATCAGACTGGCCTGCATGGCGATGGTGGCGTGTTACGCCATCTCGGCCTGGGCGCAGGATGGCATGGCCAACAAACCTGACGTGGGCAGCAAGGGTGACGTGGCGGAGGCCAAGCCGGCGGGCGCGAATTCATCCGACTATGTTCTTGGTTCCGACGACCAGCTGCACATCACGGTGTGGAAAGAGGCGGACTTCTCGGTGACGCTGCCGGTGCGTCCGGACGGAAAAATCTCGCTGCCGCTGATCAACGATATTCAGGCCGCGGGACTGACCCCGATGGAGTTGCGCGAATCGATCACAGAGAAGCTGAAGAAATACATCGCCGATCCCCGGGTGACGGTGGTGGTGACGGCCATGAACAGCCGGCGAGTGTTCGTGAGCGGTGAAGTGGTGCACACGGGAGCCATACCGTTGCTCCCGAACATGACCATGTTGCAGGCGCTGGCCAATGCGGGCTTTACGCAGTTTGCCAATCTCAAGGGAATTTACGTGTTGCGCATGGAGAACGGCAAGCAGGTGAAGCTGCCGTTTAACTACCGGGAAGTGATCAAGGGAAGACACCCGGAGGAGAACATTCTGCTGAAGCCGGGCGACACGGTGGTGGTCCCGTAAGGAACGTGATGAGCAGACGCCTTAGCATTTCGATTGTTGCCGTCGTGGTCGTGGCTCTGAGCGCGGCTCTGAGTGCAGCCGGCGCGCAGGACAGCTCCACGCAGCCGGCGCCGGGGACTACTCCGGACAGCTCCCAGGAGCAGCCGAGCGCGACACAAAGCACTCCGCCCATCCCAGCCTACGGGCAGAGCGGTGCGGCGCCGATCAGTGAGAATCCGCCGATTTCGGCGCTGGATCAACCTGCGCTGGGTCCGCATGCTGCGCCGTTAAGTTATCTGCAGCCGGGCGCAACGCTGAGTGAAACGGCCGATTCGAATGTGGCCAATGCCCTGGGCGGGGATGGGGCCGTCCACTCCGTAAGCCGGGCGCTGGGTACTTTGTCGCTGCGGCGCTTGTGGAGCAATTACGACCTGGCGTTGGATTACGCCGGGGGTGCGGGTTACTACAATGTGCGCGGCCTGGGATGGCGGAATTTGCAGCAGCTGGGTTTCGTGCAGAAGATCAGTTGGAAGCGCGGCCAGCTTTCGGTGCGCGATGATTTCAGCTATCTGCCGGAAGGCAGTTTCGGCGCGGCCTACGGATCATTGACTTCGCAACAGAGCACGCTGGGAGCGGGTTTTGGCCAGGGCTTTCTGGGTGGGAACAACTTCGGAGCGCTCGGTGAAGTGCCGCGGCTGATGAATCTGGCTGCGGCGGACATTTCGGAGAGTCTCACCCCCAAGTCGGCGCTCACGCTGGCTGGTGGATATGGAGTGGTGCACTTTTACGGAAGCGATCCGGACCTGGTGGGCGTGTCTTTTCTGGGAAGTACGCAGGTCTCGGCGCAGGGCGGGTATGACAGGATCCTGACTCCACACGACCAGGTTGCGCTGATCTACGGATACCAGGCCTTCCGCTTCATCCCGGGAGGTTGTACTACCTCCCCGGGGAGTGGATGCGTGGGACCATCCCCAGAGCCGGGGACGTCGTTTAACAGCCAGGTGATTGAATTGGCGTATGCTCACCGAGTCTCCGGGCGCCTGGATTTTACGATTGCCGCGGGACCGCAGATCATCAACCTGAGTGAGTGCTCGGCTGAATTTGGGTTGTGTGTGCAGAACAGCACGACGGCGGACACTCGCCTGGGTGTTGCCGGGCGTGCCCTGGTGCGCTACAAGTTCACGAAAACGACTCTGGAGCTGAGCTACGTGCGCATGACGACGGCGGGAAGCGGGTTTTTTGCGGGAGCGGAAAGCGACATCGCACGCCTGCAGGTTACCCGTCCGCTCACCCGCAAGTGGAGCGGGTTTGCGGACTTTGGCTACGCCCGGAACAGCCGCATCGAGCCGGTCGCCTTCGGGGCGATCGACGCGAACACTTACGCCTACGGTTTCGCGGGCCTGGGAGTGCATCGGATGCTGGGACGCAATTTTCACGCGTTTGCCAGCTACCAGTTCAATGAATTGAGTTTTGATGACTCGATTTGCGTCGCAGGCACTGCCTGCAGCCGGACCTCGCAGCGGCATACCGGAACGATAGGATTGGATTGGACGCCCCGGCCGATCCGGATAGATTGATTTCACAGGCAGCCCGCCTCGGGAGGGCAGCCGGAACGGACACAAGGAATGATTGAGAATCGAGAACTGAGCATAGACGATTATCTGGCAATGTTGCGCCGGCGGGCGAAGGTGATTCTGATTCCCGCGCTGCTGGCGCCCCTGGCTGGGTGGCTGGTTTCCTACGGATTCGCGCCCAAGTACACCTCGGAGGCCCTGATCCTGGTGGAAAGCCAGAAGGTGCCGGAGAGCATGGTGCAGCCCGTGGTCAGCGAGGATCTGACGGCACGAATCCAGACGTTGCAGCAGCAGGTGCTGAGCCGCAGCGAGCTGCAGCCGATCGTGGAGCGCCTGCAGCTCAGCAAGACTCCGGAAGGGGTAGACGGCGTCATCGATAACATCCGGCTGAATATGACGGTCGAGCCGGTGCCCGATCTGTCGCAGATCGGGGCCACGATCAAGAAGAAGCCGGGACAAGGCGGTCCGGTGCCGGGCTTTTACTTGAAGTACATGGATTCAAACCCGCGGGTCGCGCAAAACATCTGCAACGAGTTGACTTCTTCGATGATCCGGGATCACGGCAAGGCCATCGACGAAGCGACCAGCGGTACCAGCGACGTATTGAGCAGAGGGCTGGAAGACGCCAAGAATCATCTGGACGATCTTGACGCCAAGGTAGCTGCCTTCAAGAAGCGGTATGTAGGACAGCTCCCCGGAGATCAGGACAACAATCTGAAGATCCTGATGGGATTGAATTCACAACTGGATGCCAACACGCAGACGCTGAACCGGGAACAGCAGGACAAGTCCTATACCGAATCGCTGCTGGCGGAGCAGGTGTCAGCGTGGAAGGCGGCGCAGGATTCTACCAACCCGCAGACGCTCGAGAAGCAACTGAACGATTTGCAGGCCCAGCTGCCGCAGTTGCAGGCGCGCTATACCAACGATCATCCGGATGTGATCAAGATGAAGGCGGACATCGCCGAGCTGAAAAAGAAACTGGATGAAGTGAAAAAGGCCTCCGCGCAGGCCCCCGTCGGCGGAGACGACCAGGCTTCGGCGAACGAGCCTCCGGAGATTCAAAAGCTGCGCCTGCAAGTGCATCAGTACGGCGATGTGATTGCGGCGGCAATTCGCGACCAGAAAAGATTGCAACAGGAAATTGCGGTCTACCAAGCCCGGGTGACGCTGACTCCGAGCGTGGAAGAGGAATACAAGCTGCTGGCCCGCGATTACGAGAACGCGCAGAAGAACTACCAGGACCTGCTGGCGGATAAGAGCAAGGCTGATTTGACCGCGAAGATGAACCTGCAACAACAGGGCGAAAGAATGGTTCAGCTTTACGCCGCGAGCACGCCTGAAGAACCCAGTTTCCCCAACCGTTTGCTGTTTGCCGGCGGCGGGCTGGGCGCGGGTCTGGCCCTGGGCCTGGGACTTGCGATGTGGCTGGAACTGCGCGACAAGTCGATTCGTACCGAAGCCGATGCCGAGGCCGCCTTGGAATTGCCTCTGCTGGTGTCGTTGCCATGGGTGGGGCAGACCGATGACAACGGCAACGGAAAGCCGGGCTTCTGGAATCGGCATAAGCGAGAGCCGGACGAACACAAGGAGAAAGTGGGAGCGTAGTGGCCGCGTGAGCCGAGTAGATGTTCGGTTATAGCCGAAGATCGGCTCAGGAGAATCGGTCTCCAGAGAATCATTGCCAGAGAACACGATATGTACAAAGAGTTTTACGGACTGCGCGCGAACCCGTTCAACGTGAACCCGGACCCGCGTTACCTGTTTCTAACGCGGCACACCGAGGAGGCGCTGGCTTGCCTGACTTATGGCATCCAGAGCCGCAAGGGATTCGTGTTGCTCACCGGCGAAGTGGGAACCGGCAAGACCACTCTGATCAACAAGCTGCTGGAGTGGTTGCGGCTGCAGCAGGTGGCGACGGCGTTTATTTTCAACTCGCGCATGAACGTTCCGCAGTTTCTGGATTACATGATGGCGGACTTCGGCATTCCGTGCGATTCCAAGGCCAAGAGCCAGATTCTGCTGCGGCTCTACAACTGGCTGCTGGATCGTTACCGGGCCGGGGAGACTGCGGTGCTGATCGTGGACGAGGCGCAGAGCTTGTCGGAAGAAGTGCTGGAAGAAATCCGCATGCTCACTAACCTGGAAACCTTCACCGAGAAGCTTTTGCAGATCGTGCTGGTGGGGCAGCCGGAACTGGAACAAAAATTGCGGCAGCCGCAACTGCGGCAACTGCGGCAGCGGCTTACCTTGCGGGCCAAGACCCACGCGCTGACGCTCGACGAGACCCGCGCGTATGTGCAACAGAGGTTGCGCATTGCAGGATCGAGCGGACAGCAGATTTTTGATCCTGAGGCGCTGGCCGCAATTCATCGCTATGCCAACGGAATTCCGCGTGTGATCAACCTGCTCTGCGAACACTGCCTGGTGAGCGCGTTTGTCGACCAGCAGAAAGTGATTGGAGCCGCGGTGGTGGACGCCGTAGCCCGCGATTTTGATCTGGGTGACATGATGAGCGCAGACGTGGTGGTAGCACCGCCGCCGATTGCGGATCCGCAAAAATTCGATGTAGTGGAAGCGTTGCGATCGCTGGCCACGCTAGCCGATCGTTTGCGCCAGAGCGAAGACAAAGACCTCCCCAAGGAAGGAAAACTATGAGCCGTATTCACGAAGCGTTGAAAAAGGCCGAGCAGGAACGAGCCACTTTGCAGGGAGGGGCGGCATCGGGCTTTCCGGTTCCGGAGGAGTCGGAGGCGACGCCTGTTGCGTCGCTCGGAGATCGGATTCCGGCGGCAGCCGTGCCGGCAAATCTTGGACCCTATCCGGTGACGCCGGCATTCGGGGGGCCGTTCAACTCGGACACATTACTCTCGCGCTGTCCGCAGCTGGCGTGGAAGGCCGACGCCACTACCATGCTGTTTTTGAACGGCAACGACAGCGCCCCAGGTACGGAGGAATTCCGCACGCTGCGTTCGCGCCTTTATCATTTGCGGGAAAAGAGGCCGCTGCGGAAATTGCTCGTAACCAGCGCTCTGCCGAAGGAAGGCAAATCCTTTACCGCGGCGAACCTTGCCCAGGTGATGGTGCGCCAGCACGGACGGAGAGCGTTGCTGATCGACGCCGATCTGCGCGGGCCGCGGCTGCACCAGATGCTGGGGACGACCTCGAGCCCCGGGCTCTCGGATTACCTACAGGGACAGAACGACGAATTTTCCATTATGCAGCGGGGTCCGCTGGAAAATTTGTTTTTCATTCCCAGCGGCAACGCCATCAAAGATCCTTCGGAACTGATTGGCAACGGACGCCTGCAGCAATTGTTGCAGCGCCTGGAACCGTTGTTCGACTGGATCATTCTCGATTCGCCGCCGGCGGTGCCGGTGTCGGACGCCAGCGTGCTGGCCAACGCCTGCGATGGAGTCCTGATGGTGGTTCGCTCGAACGTAACGCCATCGGACGCGGCCCGCAGGGCGCTGCAGGAATTTCCGGAGGAAGCTCTGGTGGGAGTTGTGCTCAACGGCGCCAGCGGCGGCGATGCGCAGTACGCACGCTACTACTACGAAGCATACGAAACGGGCACGAAGGCAGTGAAGGCTTAAGAGGTTGGGGACCCTGTGATCTGGCTTTTTAAAGTCTATTACCGCAGGCTGCTCTTGGCGGCGGGTGAGGCCCTGATCGTCTGGTTCTCGTTCGTGGTCGCGGCCGGAGTGGCGTCGTGGCTGTCAGAGGCGGGATGGCCTGAGCCCAGGCCGCTGCGGAGCCACGATCCGTTGTTCACCCTTAAGGTGTTTGCGGTTACCGCGATCATGCTGCTGTTTTCGCACTTCTTTGATCGGTATACCTCCACCAGCCTGGCGGCGAAGTGGGACCCCGTGGTTCCACTATTAAAGGCCTTGGGCTCCGTAGCGTTGGCACTCGCAGTCGTGACTCTCGTCTATCGTCTTCGTTCAGGGCTTGGCGTAGGTCTGCCGGGCAGAGCCGAGGTTTTAGAAGTCACTATTCTCACCTTCATTCTGACGTTCACGCTGCTCGGCTGGCGCGGGGCTTATTCCTGGATGGTGCAACGTCCGTTTCTGCGGGAGCGGGTTTACGTGTTGGGGACGGGCGAGCGGGCGCAGCGTTTGGTGAAGGGGCTGCGGCAGCGCCCCGAACTCGGGATAGAAGTGGTGGGTTGGACAGGAAACGTGGAGGGAGAGGTGACGCGCGATTCCGCAGCTTCGCACCTGCTGGGTGTGGTGAAGGGGAAAGGGGTTCAGCGGGTCATTGTAGCGATGCCGGATCGGCGCGGCACACTTCCGGTGTGGGATTTGTTGGAGCTTCGGCAATCGGGCGTGAAGGTGGAAGAGGCGACCAATTGGCTGGAAAAGGTATACGAAAAAATTGAAGTAGAAGATCTGAATCCAAGCTGGCTCATTTTCGCGGAGGGCTTCCACTTCAACCCCATCTTCCGGAGGGTGCGGCGGATGCTGAGCTTTTCGGTGGCGCTGGTTGGGTTGCTGCTGTCGCTTCCCCTATTTGTTTTCGCGTGGGTGGCGGTGAAAGTGTTTTCACCGGGGCCTGCGTTTTACAAGCAGCAGCGGGTTGGCCGGGAAGGGAAGGTCTTCAATTGCTACAAATTTCGCACCATGCGGCAGGATGCCGAGGCTGACACCGGTGCGACTTGGGCAACGGATGACGATCCCCGCATCACGCGGGTGGGCAAATTCCTGCGTGTTTCGCGGCTCGACGAGATTCCACAGTTATGGTGCGTGTTGAAGGGTGATATGCATTTCGTGGGTCCGCGCCCGGAACGTCCGGAGTTTGTGACGTGGCTGGAAAAGGAGATTCCCTTCTACCGCGTGCGCCACATGGTGCGCCCCGGCATCACCGGCTGGGCGCAGGTGAGGTACAAATACGGAAACACCCTGGACGACGCGCGCGAAAAACTGCAATACGATTTGTTCTATATCAAGAATGCTTCGCTGGGCCTGGATTTGTGGATCATGTTTCAAACCATCAAGACCGTGATTCTGGGCCGGGGCGCGCAATGACCTGGGGCGCGTAATGATCACGATAATGACCTGGGTATTTTGGATCGCGGCGGCGTTAGTCGGCTACGCCTACGCGGGCTATCCCATGTGGTTGTGGGTGCGCGCGCATTTACGACCGCGGCCGGCGCGGCGCGGCCTGATTCAGCCCACGGTCTCGGTGGTTATGGTGGTGCGCAACGAAGAAGCGGTTCTGAGGGACAAGCTACGCAATCTGCTGGAGTTGGAATATCCCGCCGAGCGTTGCCAGATGGTGGTGGTTTCCGACGGCTCGACGGACGGAACTGAGGCCATTCTGCGTGAGCACGCGCGCGATCCGCGGGTGCATGTGGTGTTCAACCAGTTGGCGTGCGGCAAGGCTTGCGGATTGAATGATGGCATGCAACTGGCAACGGGAGATGTCGTTCTTTTTACCGATGCGCGGCAGAAGATTGAACCCGCCGCGTTGCGCCTGTTAATGGAGAGTTTTGCCGACTCGGATGTGGGTGCGGTAAGCGGCGAACTGATGCTGGGCGATCCTGAAAATGGCGAAAGCGGCAAAGGCATGGGCCTTTACTGGCGAATCGAAAAGCGCGTGCGCGAACTGGAAGCGGCTTCCGGATCGGTGGTGGGCGCGACTGGCGCGCTCTATGCGGTGCGGCGGGAACTGGTGGCTGAAGTGCCTGCCGATACGATTCTGGACGATGTATTTATTCCGATGAACGTGGCGCGAAAAGGTTTTCGTGTGCTGTTTGATCCGCGAGCGAAGGCTTGGGACAGCGCCAGCCTGGGCAGGGATCGCGAGTTTCGCAGAAAAGTGCGCACGCTCACGGGGAACTATCAACTGTTGCAGTTGGCGCCGTGGCTGTTAACTGGCAGGAATCCGATTCGCTTCGAGTTTGTGAGTCATAAGCTGATGCGGCTGGTGGTTCCCTTTGCTCTGATCGCGTTGCTGGTCGCGCCCTGGTTTCTGGCGGGGCCGTTTTACGAGACGGCATTTTTTGCTCAAGTGGCCTTTTATGGCCTCAGCATTCTGGGAGGGACCGGCTGGAGACTCGGTTCGGTATCGCGGCTGGCGGACGCTGCTTTTACTTTCGTCTCGCTGAATACGGCTGCCCTGGTTGCATTTGCGAATTTCATCACGGGACACACCACGGTCTGGATGCAACCGCCGCTCCGCAAGGAGATGCGGGCGTGAAAATTCTTTGGGTGAAGGCCAACAAGATTCTTCCTGTGCACAGCGGCGGGGACCTGCGTTCGTTCAACATCCTGCTTCAGTTGGCGGAGCCAGACGAAGTGATCTTTTTTTCCTATTACGACGAAGGTTTCGACGCGGATTACGAAAAGAACTTGCAGGAGCAGTTGCCCGGAGCCGTTTGCGTCAGCACAGGACGACGGCAAGCCTCGCGGTTGGCTCGTGGCGCGGATTACCTGCTGCGATTGCCCGATGCGGCTCCTTATGCGGTAAGCCGTTTCGGCTCCGGAAAGGTGCGCGACCAGTTGAAGCGTTGCCTGGCGGAGCAGCGGCCCGACGTGGTGGTGTGTGATTTTCTCGACGCAGCGGTCAATTTTCCGGAACCGCTGGCGATTCCTTCGGTGCTGTTCCAACACAACGTCGAGAGCGAAATCTGGAGACGCCACGCCGCGAACGGATCGGGCCCAGCGCGGAAGCTGATCTACGGGCTGGAGTTTTCGAAGATGCTTCGCTACGAACAAAAGATGGTGCGGAGGTTCGATCACGTCATCGCGGTTTCGGAGCACGACAAGAAGCTGATGACGGCGTGGGTGGACCCGGCACGGGTCACGGTGGTTCCGACGGGCGTGGATACCGCGCAGTTTTGCCCCAGCCAACAGGCGGGGCAGGAAAAACCTCTGGTGGTGTTTGTGGGCGCCATGGATTGGGAACCGAATGTGGATGCCGCGAAATATTTTTGCGCCGAAATCTGGCCGCTGGTGCTGGCCAAGGTTCCGGAGGCCAAGTTCAGGATCGTGGGGCGGAATCCAGATAGCCGCGTGCAAGCACTCGCAGGATTCTCGGTGGAGGTGACGGGCCGTGTTCCTTCCGTGGTGGAACATCTCCGGGAGGCGGCGGTTGTCGTGGTGCCGCTCCGAGTTGGAGGCGGTACGCGGCTGAAGATTTACGAAGCGATGGCAGTGGGCAAGGCCGTGGTTTCCACGACAGTGGGGGCCGAGGGGCTCGATGTGCACCACGGGCGGGACATGATTCTTGCCGACTCGCCGGTTCGCTTTGCGGAGTCCGTGATCACACTGCTCAGCGACGCAGACCTGCGCAGCCGGCAGGGGCGAGCGGCGGCTGACCTTGCGGCAAACTACGGGTGGCCGCGCATTGCACGAAAGTTCAGTGAGGTCTTGCAGGGGTTGGTTGGCCTGAAGCTCAAATCGGATCTGACGAGTATTGAGGCTGAGAAGAATTTGGCGCACAGCGATCGGTGATTGTGATCTTTGTTCTTTGTTCTTTGTTTCCGTCGGTGGCGCTCGCGGTTGAAAGTGGAAGGGAATTCTGATGGCGGTTCTTGAGAAAGCGGTCCCGAAAGATCGGTGGACGCGGAGGCTAGCCGCGAAAACTGCGCCGTTGCAGGGCGCATTCTTCTGGCTGAGCGCTTTCTACGTGGTGTATTGCGCCCGGCCAGAGGACTGGATTCCCGGCCTCAAATATCTGCCTCTGGCGAAGATCTCGGGCACTTTCGCAATCATCGGTCTTTTGACGAGCGCAGGAAAATCCAAGCGCAGTTTGCGCGATCTGCCCAAAGAAGCCAAGTACCTGGGCGCCATGATGGTCTTCCTCATCGCCGCTGCGCTGCTTTCGCCGGTGTGGAAAGGCGGAGCGTTCTTCAAGACTCTGGATTTTGCGAAGGTTCTGATTGCCTGGGTACTGACCTTTGTGGTGATCACGAACTTCGAGCGGCTGAAGAAAATCATTTTTATCCAGTCGGGTTCTGTGGTGGTGATTGTTCTGGTCTCTTTGATCAAAGGACGGTCTCATCCCCGGCTGGAGGGCGTGATTGGAGGAATCTACTCCAATCCGAACGACCTGGCGTTCGCGATCGTGCTTTCTCTGCCGTTCTGCGTGGCCTTCATGCTGCGGTCGCGCAGCGTTCTCACCAAGTTGGTTTGGATTTCCTCGATGCTAGCCATGTGCGCGGCATTATTCATGACGGCCTCGCGCGGCGGGTTCGTGACTTTGGTGGTGACGGCTACGGTCGGGTTGTGGCATTTCGGAGTGAAGGGAAGGCGATTCCATCTGATTGCGGCAGCTGCCCTGGTGGCGCTGGTGGTGGGTTTCGCCGCCGGGGGCCGGCTGAAAGACCGCTTCTTTGCCATATCGGGGGAGGACCTGAACAACGGAGTTGACATCAGCGCCCACGGTTCCTACGAGCAGCGCCGCCTGTTGATGGTCCTGGCTGTAGAGGGGGTCGAGCACTATCCCTTTGGCATCGGGATGGGGAACTTTGCCAATTATTCGGGGACCTGGCGAGTGGTTCACGTTTCGTATCTTCAGATCCTTGCGGAAGGCGGATTCGGAGCATTCATTTGCTACATGTTGTTTTTTAGCCGTGGATTCCGCAATCTCAAGCTGCTGCGGCGATTGCCCGGCTATGATGAAGAGACCGAGCTCTTCGCCCGGGCCTTGCACAGTTCTCTGGTCGGGTTTGCGGTGGGGGCGTTGTTTGCCCCCGAGGCGTACCAGTTCTTTCCGTACTTTGCGGTGGCATACACTTCAGTGTTGCTGGCGATCGCCAGGGAAAAAGAAGGCGTAGCAAAGGAGTCCATTGAGCCGCCGGCGCGACCGCAGTTTCGCCGGAAGGCATATAAGAAGGGCGAATTCGCCCCGGTTCGTTAGGCGAGAAAGCATCCCACGGCAAATCTTGCGGAAGTTGATGACAAAGACGACCCAAAGATCGACAGTCGGCCTGGGGCAGAAGCTCTCCTACATGGGGCGCTGGCTTCCCAGTTACTGCTGGCAGCGGCTCACGCGCCGGCAGCCGCAGGGCCGGACCCATCTGATTTTTGCGCTGGCAGATCATTTTGAACCCTCGATCGTGCCGGGGCAAGGATCCGAAAGAGCTCCTCAGGGGGAACAAGAGCAACGCGTCGAGCGCTGGTGCCGGGAGTACCCGCGATTGTTCGAGAATTTCCGTGACGCCGAAGGTCGCCCGTTTGTTCATACCTATTTTTACCCGGCGGAGCAGTACGAGCAATCTCTGCTAGCCCGGCTGGCCGAACATTGCCACGCGGGATGGGGCGAAATCGAAATCCATCTGCATCACGGCGTGGGGACGCCCGATTCGGCTGAGAGTACCCGGCGCACGTTGACCACCTTCCGCGATCGGCTGGCAGAGGACCATGGCTGCCTCTCCTACTGGGAGAACTCCACGCAGCCGCGATATGCCTTTGTTCACGGTAACTTCGCCCTGGCGAATTCGAACCACGGAATTGGGTGCGGAGTGGATAGCGAGATGCAGATTTTGGCGGAGACTGGTTGCTATGCCGATATGACGTTGCCAGCCGGTGCGTATCACGGAGCGCAAACCCGTAAGATTAATTCGATTTATGAGTGCGGGTTGCCTCTGGCAGAGCAGGCGCCGCACCGCAAAGGGCGGGATCTGGAGCGGGGAAGAGCGGCGGAGATTTTCCCCATTATGGTTCAGGGACCGCTCCTGCTGGATTTCAGGCCTGGCCGCGGCTCACAGCGGTTGGGGATCGAGAACTCATCACTGACCGGGCGCGGCCCAGCGACACTGCATCGTCTTGCGAACTGGAGACGAGCGGCGATTTCGGTGAAGGGCCGGCCAGACTGGTTGTTTATCAAGCTGCATTGTCACGGCATGGATCCTCGGCACGAAGATGCCATGCTGGGAACTCCCATGCAGGAGTTTCTGCGCAAGCTGGTCGACGGCGCCGAGGAGCGAAACGAAGTTCTGCATTTCGTTTCCGCGCGCGAGATGGTGAATATGATCCTGGCGGCATGTGATGGACACGAAGGAAACCCGGGAGATTACCGGGACTACCGGCTCAAGAGCGCGCGCTCGCGGGTGCATGATTCCACGCCAGCGGGGACGTCTGAAGTGGTTCTGAAAGGATAGTGCATGTGCGGCATAGCGGGAATTGTCCGGGCGCATCGTGACCAAGCCCATTCCGACGGTGGCGTAGACCACGCCACGATTCACCGGATGTGCGAAGCCATCGTGCACCGCGGGCCCGATGATGAAGGCATCTTCGTAAAAACTGGCGTGGGACTTGGGATGCGCCGCCTCAGCATCATCGACCTGGCGGGCGGGCATCAGCCGGTTTTCAATGAAGACAAAACTGTCTGGATTGTCTTCAACGGCGAGATCTACAACTTTCCCGAGCTGCGCATCGAACTGGAAAAAAGCGGCCACCGGTTCGCTTCTCACAGCGACACCGAAGTGATCGTGCATTTGTACGAGGAGTTCGGCGCAGACTGCGTAAACAAGCTCCGCGGCATGTTCGCTTTCGCGTTGTACGATGAGCGCCGCCGAAAACTTCTGCTGGCACGCGATCGCTTCGGAAAAAAGCCGCTGCACTATGCTCTGGTCGGCGACCGGCTGTTGTTCGGGTCTGAGATTAAATCGATCCTTGCCGTGGCCCCGGAACTCGCGACAGTGAACAACGAAGCGATTCTGCAATATTTGTATTTCGGTTACGTACCTGATCCTCTCACTTCGTTTCTTCCCATTCAGAAGCTGCCACCCGGCCACCTGCTGGAATTCGAAGCGGGGAAAATTGAGGTTCGGCAGTATTGGAACCTGCCGCAGTACAGCACGCATTACCCGAACAGCGAAGAAGAATGTCTCGAGGAGCTGGAGCGCCGGCTGGCAGAAGCGGTGCGGATCCGGTTGATCTCCGATGTGCCGCTGGGCGCGATGCTGAGCGGTGGCGTGGATTCGTCGACGGTTGTGGCTTTGATGGCGCGCGCGAGCTCACAGCCCGTCAAGACGTTCTCGATTGGTTTCCGTCACGACGATTTCAATGAAGCTAACTATGCGCGAATCGTGGCGCAACGTTTCGGCACGGATCACCACGAGCTGATCGTAGAACCCAATGTGCTGGAGACCGTGGAGCAGCTGACGGCTTCACTGGAGGAGCCGTTCGGAGATTCCTCGATGCTGCCGACCTACTACGTTGCCTGTCTGGCCCGGAAACACGTGACAGTGGCCCTGTCGGGCGATGGAGGCGATGAGATATTCGCGGGATACGATCGCTACGCGATCCATATGGGGCGGGAAGTTTTCCAGCGGATTCCGGCGTGGGCATGGCGGTTTTACCGCAACCAGATTTATCCGCGGTTGCCGCTCAACATGCGCGGCAGGAAATTCTCTTACAACATTTCGCTGCCTTTGCGGGAGAGGTATGTCGATGGAATTTCGTTCGTCCCCGCCTTTGAACGGGAAATGCCGCTTCTGTCCAACGAATTCCGCGATGCGGTTCGCGACTATCCCGATCCGCAACTCCTGATGTACCGGTATTTCGATGAGGCACAGGCCAACGATCCGCTAAGCCGAATGCTGTATACCGATACGAAAACCTACATGGTCGCGGACATCCTCACGAAAGTGGACCGCATGAGCATGCTGACTTCTCTGGAAGTACGCGTGCCGATCCTGGACCACTTATTTGTCGAATGGGTGACGGGGCTGCCTGCGGATTTCAAAATGCGCGACGGAAAGCAGAAGTACATCTTGCGCAAGCTGGCCGAGCGAGTCGGAGTGCCGCGGGAGGTTCTCTACCGTCCGAAGCAGGGTTTTGCGCTGCCTCTGGTGCATTGGATGCGGAACGAATTAAAGGACCTGATTCTGACGGTTCTGCTGGAGCCGAAGACGCTGCAGCGCGGATATTTTAATCCGCAGGCGGTGCAACAATTACTGGACGAACACTTTCGCGGACGCCGCAACCATTCTGACCGCATCTGGCGCCTGCTGATGCTCGAACTGTGGCACCGGAACTTTCTGGAATCCTTTCAGACGTCGGACTCGAGCAGCGAACCCTACCGCGTTACCAGCGTAGCTGGACAGGTCGGATGAGTTCGCCCGCGGACAACCAAGCCTCGATTAAGACGAATCCCCCACACTCGGAACCTGCTGCTTCGAAACCAGAAGCCCCGGCAGTCCCGGCTTCAATTTCCTCATTCGATTCTGCTCGGGCCATCTTTCTCATGATCAACAGCCTGGAGACAGGCGGGACCGAGCGCCAGTTCGTGGAAGTGGCGCGGTCGCTGAGGAATGACGGGTTGCAAGTGCATCTTGGTTGCTTGATAAAAAAAGGATCGTTCCTGGAAGGTTTGGGCGATATTTATCAAGCGCCGCTGGGTGGGAGCCTCTACGGACTTCGATCGCTGCAAAGCCGCTGGCAGTTGATGCGCCATTTGCGGGAGTCGAATGTGGCGGTGGCGCATTCGTTCGACTTTTACGCGAATCTGATGTTGATTCCGGCAGCCAGGCTGGCGCGAGTCCCGGTCGTCATCGGCAGTCACCGCCAACTCGGGGATCTGCTTACCCCTAATCAATTTCGAGCTCAGCTGGCGATGTTCCGCTTGTGTGACCGGGTGGTGTGTAACTCGCGCGCGGCGGCGGATCGACTGGCGCAGGCGGGTCTGCCAGAACGCAAGCTCGTGGTCGTAGGGAATGGCTTGCCGGCGAGTGCGTTCGCTAAAACTGCTCCTGCCCTGCCGCGTCGCGACGGAATTCTGCGGGTCGGCATGATCGCGCGGATGAATGCGGCCTACAAGAACCACAGCATATTTCTTCGCGCGGCGACGCGTGTGCGCCAGAAAATCTCGAACCTGGAAGTCGTACTGGTGGGCGACGGTCCGCTGCGTCCGGAACTGGAGCGCGAAGCAGCGGAACTCGGGCTGCAAGACAGGGTTATTTTTCTCGGCGATCGTCGCGACATCCCAGCGACTCTCGCTGGCATGGATTTGTCGGTGGTTCCTTCGGCGTCAGAAAGCTTGTCGAACGTGATGCTGGAGTCGATGGCTGCAGGCATTCCGGTGGTGGCCAGTGCGGTGGGCGGGAACGTCGAACTCGCGGGTGACGGACGTGCAGTCCTTGTGCCTCCGGGCGATGAGGAAGCGCTCGCCACCGAGATGGAGAGAGTGCTGAGTGATCAGAAATTTCGGTCTGAGATGGGCTGGAAGGCACGGCAATTCGCGCAAGAAAACTTCAGCATGGAGCGCGTGCGGCGGCAGTACTCAGCGGTTTACGCCGAAGTGCTTGGTGGCCGAAGTAAGACTGCCAGCAAGGCTGCCAGCAAGAGGGCAGGTTTAGAGCGCGAAGTTGATTCGGTGCCGCGCGCAGGTTCGCGCATTCGTGTGGCGTTGGTTGCTCCCACGCTGCGCTATGTGGGTGGGCAGTCGGTGCAGGCTGACCTGCTGCTGCGAAATTGGAAGGACGACCCGGACGTAGAAGCCAGGTTCGTCCCGGTGGACCCGAGTCCGCCTTATGGGCTGGGGTGGGTTGAGCGCGTGCCGGGGCTGCGGACCTTGCTCCGTGAACCGCGGTATATCTTAGAGCTATCGCGACGTCTGAAAGATGCCGATGTGGTGCACATATTTTCGGCTTCGTATTCGTCGTTTCTTCTGGCACCGTTGCCGGCGTGGCTGGTGGCGCGGTGGCGAGGGAAAAAGACGATGATCAATTATCGCAGCGGAGAATGCCGCGACCACCTGCAGAAGTCTTCCATTGCACGCAGGGTGCTGAAGGGGACCGATCGCTTAGTAGTTCCCTCCGGGTACCTGGTGGACGTTCTGAAAGAATTCGGGCTGACGGCGCGAGCGGTCCCGAACATCGTGGATTTGTCGCAGTTTTCGTTTCGAGTCCGGCGCCCGTTGCGCCCTCACCTGGTGTGCACGCGCGGGTTTCATCCCTACTACTGCATTGATGTCGTGGTGCGGGCGTTTGCCGAAGTGCAAAAGGTCTATCCCGAGGCGCAGCTGGACCTGGTCGGCGGCGGTCCGGTCGAGTCCGAAATCCGAGATCTGGTGCGGGATATGAAGCTTACCGGCGTGAATTTTACCGGGGTCGCGGCTCGCGACCAGATCGGCCGCTCCTACGATCAAGCCGACATTTTCATCAACGCTTCCCGGCTGGACAATATGCCGGTCTCTGTTCTCGAAGCGTTTGCCTCGGGAACGCCCGTCGTTAGTACAGAGCCCGAATCGATGCGCTATCTCGTCGAGCATAGGCGCACAGGATTGCTGTCACCGACTGGAGACGCGCACGCGCTCGCGCAGAACGTGATCCAACTTCTCCAGAACCCTGAGCTGGCGGAGCGACTGGCAGAAAACGCGTGGCAGGAATTCCAGCGCTACTCTTGGCCGATTGTGCGGAAGCAATGGTTGGACGTTTACCGGAGCATGATCGGTCAAGCGACGATCGCCCAAAGTTAGGATCGGCTAAAAATACGATCGGCCGAGCGACCATTAAGTAGAAGCCTCGCGCCATCAACGACGCGGTTGAATTGCCGTGCAAATCGTTTCACTTGACAGTCAGGTGGGCGGAAAGCCAGAGTATTGCGGTCCACTGTTTTGCATCCACCAAACTGACGCTGCGGCGCCTCTTCGCAGGTTTTTCCAGTTACGCCGCCGTCCAGAAACCCGTAGAAGTGAGTCCGCTTCGGAGAACTAGCATGCGCCAGCCATCATTGCCGCCCGCCCCATCAGATCTACAGGAATCTTCTTCTCAACTGAACCGTCGATATCCCGATCCCGAAGTCGACGCAACTCTTCGCAAGGCAAGCGCATGCAGATCGGCGTGGGTGATGTTGCTGTTCTGTGTCGCGGCGGCGATTCCCTCAGGCTCGCAGACGTTCACAACTCTGGCCAGCTTCGATGGCACCAATGGTAGCCTGCCCTATGCCTCTTTGGTGCAGGGCCTGGACGGGAACCTCTACGGAACAACTGCCGATAATGGCTCGCCCAACAACCATGGCACGGTCTTCAGTATCACCTCCGGCGGGACGCTAACCGAGCTTTACAGCTTCTGTGCGCTAGCAAACTGCGCTGATGGCACAACCCCCACAACGGGGTTGGTTCTTGCCGCCGACGGAAATTTCTACGGCACGACGCAATTTGGCGGTTCGAACTGTGAGAGCTTGACCACTTTTGGCTGCGGTACGGTGTACAAAATCAGCCCTGAGGGTACGCTAACCACGATTTATAGTTTTTGCTCCATAGCCAAGTGCAAGGATGGACAGCAACCAAGCGCCGCTCTGATTCAAGGCACCGACGGCAACTTCTACGGAACAACCTATGAAGGCGGAGTGAAATGCCCGCTTGCAGGAACTGCGTTCAAGATCACGCCACAGGGGAGCCTGACTACGATCTTCAGCTTTTGCCGCCCTTCCTCTACTAGCAGCATCGGCAAAAATCCTGTGACCCCGCTGGTGCAAGGCACCGACGGTAACTTCTATGGAACAACTTCCGAGGGCGGACTCCACAACAAGGGCACGATCTTCCAGCTTACGCCGGGCGGACATTTGACCACGCTTTACAGTTTCTGCACGGTGGAAACCAATCCGCCTGTTTGCAGCGATGGCCAACACCCTTCCGGACTGATCCAAGGCGCCGACGGGAACTTCTACGGGACGACAGAGTCAGGGGGGCCCTACATCAGTCGAAGGCTTGGTGGCCGCGGAACGATCTTTAGGATTACTCCGAGCGGCACGTTCGCCACGCTTTACAATTTTTGCTCCCAAACCAACTGTACGGACGGCGCAACCCCTGTGGCTGCACTGGTTCAAGCCAGCGATGGGAGCTTCTACGGGACAACGCAGAACGGCGGGAAGACCTCGTGCGGCGGCACCGGCTGTGGCACCATCTACAAAGTTACCCCTGAGGGCAGTCTAACCACGCTCTACACGTTCTGCAGTGTAGCTGGCTGCACCGACGGAAGTTTGCCTCAGAGTGGGCTCATGCAAGCGGCCGACGGAAACCTATACGGGACAACCTATGAAGGGGGGACCAGCGGCCAAGGAACAGTTTTCCAATTGTCGATCGAGACGCCATAGCACCCGGCCCCTCAGGAGCAGAACTGCGGCAAGTTCAGGCCATCACAACCGGCAGTGGCTTGCGCTCGTCTTTCTCGATGCAGACCCGCTGCCACAATTCCAGATTCAGCAGACGCCAGATGCGGTCGTAGTTATCGCGATGGCCGGCGCGATGCTCCGCGAATAACCGCTCCACGGCGGACGGCTGGAACAACCCACGATCGAGGCTGCGCGGTTCTAATAACATTTTCTGAATCACGTCCAGCTGTGGACCTTTGAGCCATCGGCTCCATGGCGTGGGGAAGCCGAGCTTCGGACGGTAGAGAATCTCGTGCGGCAGCAAATCTTCAACGGCTTTTTTAAGGATGCGTTTGCCGGCGAATCCGCCCAGCTGCAGAGCCTGCGGAATGTTGGTGGCAAACTCAACGACGACATGGTCGAGGAACGGCACCCGGCTTTCGATGGATGCCGCCATGCTCATGTTGTCCTGCTTCATCAGCAGTTCCACCAGATAAGTTTTGATATCGGTGTAGAGCAGGCGGTGCAGCATTTCGCCGCGAGAGTGCTCCCAATAGTCCAGCACATGCCGGTAAGGCGCGCCGGCTTCAAACTCGCTCGCGATTTCTTTCGAGAGTAATCCAGCTTGGTCGCTCTCGCCGAAAGCGGAGAAGAAATTGTCGAAGTAGAAAGACGCCCAGGAATTGCCATTGCGAGCGAGAAAAGTGTGAGATAGTTTGCGGCGTGCGGTGGCGTTGATCCAGGATGAATCGGTGATCAAACCGCGAATCCAGGCGCGGATCGCGGCGGGAGTCATGCCGCGATAAAGACGGTCCCAGGCAGCATTCTTGAGTGTAAAAGCGTAACGCGTGTAGCCCGCCAGAGTTTCGTCGGCGCCTTCGCCGGTGAGCACGACCTTCACTCGTTCCCCCGCCAATCGCGCCACGAAATAGAGCGGCACACTCGACGGCCAGGCGATGGGTTCGTCCTCCTGCCAGATGAGGTGCGGCAGAGCATCGAAAAATTCCTGCTGGCTGACCAACACTTCATGGTGTACCGAGTTGATGTGCTGGGCGACGATGCGGGCATACGGCAACTCGCTATAAGCATCTTCGGTGTAGCCCACGGAAAACGTTTCGACCGGAGTGCCGCGAATTTTCGTCATCAGCGCCGCAACCGCGCTGGAATCAACGCCGCCGCTGAGGAATACGCCGAGGGGCACGTCGCTCATCAAGTGGCTGCCGACCGCCTGCTCCAGAAGCTCGCGATAAGTTCTGATGTAATAGCTCTCCGGGCGCGCGGGCGCATTCTCGGTCACGGGCAGGTCCCAGTAGCGTTCGATCTTCAGCTGGCCGCTCGAATCCAGTTCCATCCAATGGCCGGGCATCAGCTTGCGAATTCCGGTGTAGAACGTTTCTTCGCCCGAGAGATATCCGAACGCCAGGTACTCAGGCAGACCGGCCCGATGAAATTCCACGTCCACGCCGGGGTGCGCGAGGATCACTTTGATTTCCGAGCCGAAGAGCAGGCGCTCCGCAGTCAGCTGATAGTAGAGCGGCTTGATGCCCAGGCGATCGCGAGCGACGAACAGGCGCTGAGTACGAGTGTCCCAGATGGCGAACGCGAACATTCCGCGCAGGTGCTGCACGCAATCGTGACCGTACTCCTCGTAGAGATGGATGATGGTCTCGGTGTCACTGTGAGTGCGGTAGACGTGGCCGCGCGATTCCAGTTGCGGGCGCAGTTCGGCGTGGTTGTATATCTCGCCGTTGAAGACGATCCAGACGGTACCATCTTCGTTGCTGAGCGGCTGATGTCCGGTAGCGAGATCGACGATGCTGAGGCGGCGCATGCCGAGCCCGACGCCGCCGGCGGTGTAGACACCTTCATCATCGGGGCCGCGGTGTACCATGGCGGCACACATCTGCCGCAAGACGCCAGGTTCAACCCTGGCGTTGCCAGCGAATTGCATGACTCCAGCAATGCCGCACATTTATCGGGTCGACCCTTCTGAGAACCGTGTCTTCCGCTTCAGATCACCGCTTGAGATCATGTGAGACCAATCGAGCCGAGCGAATCGCTGATGAATGAATTGGCTAACGATTCGTCGCTGCAGGCCAGCCTCGGCGCGGCGCGCCGATTCGTCCAGTCCAACCATTGTAACGGGCCACTATTTGAAAACAGTGACTTGCCCTGGAACTGCACGAAACTTCCCTCACAAAAAATCAGGTGCTGCACTTGCCGATCTCGCACGCGATAGTAGAGAAACCTGGCGTCGCTGGTCCACGGGCCAAGGGTCCAGGGAGTGGATGCGGATCGACCGAAGACCATGCGGTGTGAATCGTCACCGTTAGCGTCGTCGTATCGAAAGGCCGCATCCGGTTTTTGTGCCGGGACGGGATGCTCGTCGACTCGGACGAACTTGCCGGTTCTGTGGCTGGCGTTGACCACGTTGACCGCCGGAAGAAGCAGCATGGCGTGTTCCGCAGGAACTGCCATGCGCGCGCTGCAGCGCAGGACCGGGGCAGAGATCATCGCGCCGTAGGCCGGCGAGACATGCTCAGAGACAACCTCAGATTTCCACTGGGGATCGGAAACTGGAAGAAGAGTCAGATGACTCGACTGATCAGCACCGCGGGAATGCTTTTGTGCGGGTGAAATTCGGAAGCTATTCTCTCGGTTTTCCACCGCAAGGTCGGGCGCAAAATGCCACGAAGTTTCGAGGAGATGCGAGCCTTGGCCTTCGGCAACATCGCGCACCAGCCAGAAACCACCGTCGAGGTGGAAGACGAACCGGCGGTGCCGCACGGGCTGAGCGAGCCGTTCATAACCGGAATGCGAGCCCGCAAAAAGCGCGAAATTGGCGCCGGGAATCCAGCAGTCTGGGTGGACGGCGGGAAGCGCGCTCCAGGCAAAGGGACCCTCTGGTTGCGCCTGATCGAGTCCATCTACCGCTAACGTGTTGTGAGCACGAGTGCCGCGAAAAATCTGGCGTTCACCGCCGGGAGTGATGTAACCAAAGGTGCCCGCATCCACCAGCCAGGGGCGGTTCCCGAACGAAAGCTTGATACTGAGGGCGTCGGCGTGGCCGTGGCCGCTGCGGCCGGTGCCTTGGGGGCCGGCGTCGATCACCATTTGTTGCGACGGTTCGTGGCTCGAGGGAATGTAAAGGCCGCCATCTTTGAAGGAATAAACTTTCGGGCCGGCGGTAATGTCGCTGAATTTCGCGGTCCACTGTATTGCTGCCGCACCAAACAGCCAGATGGCTTCCTCGGTCAATGTTGCGTTAGAACGTGAGCCTTCGCTATGAAACAAAGCCGCCCCTACCGCGAGAGGGTCCGTCATATGTTCGGCGTGGTTGCGTCTCGGGTTGAAGACCCGGCCACCGTCGTCGTCACCAAAGCCATCGGGAGGACCAACTTGAGCAAGAGCGTGCACGACTCCCAGCATTTTTTGGATGACTTCGTCGAAATCGGGAGGAATCTCAATCCCGTTGTGCGCGGCGAGCAAGCGGGCGTGCAGCAGGAAATCGAGCGCATACACGTGGTAGTACAACGATTGCTCGAAATAAACTCCGTCGGGCCGAACCTGGCGATGCGCTTCTCGCTGAATGATTTTCCAGCCACGCTCCTTCCATTTTCTTGCGGCTGAAATCTCGGGGCAGAGCGTTCCGATGAAGAACAGGGCTACGGCTTCGCCCAGCAGGTGCGTGTTCGGAGAGAAATACGTGGAGAGGTATTGATCGATATGGCGGCCGCTCACCGCGAGCGCGCCTAGAAGATCCTTCCCGAAACTGGCGGGAAGGATTGGACACTGCGCCAGCAAATGCCGCACCCAGAGCCAGGAGAGTGAGCGAAACGCCACCTCCAGGCTGCTGGCCCAGTTCACGCCGAAAGGATACGGATTGGCGCGCTGCCAGGAATACCACTGCGCAATCGCTTCGCTCGCATATTTGTCGTGGCTCGTCAGGAGCCAGGCCTTGGCCAGCGTGACCAGGTGCTGGTGGCGGTTCAATTCCCACGTAACTTTATGGTCCCCAGCCTGCGCAAAATTGAGGAAGTCGATCTTGAACCACGGGACGAGCGGAGTACGTTTCCCGTTTACCGCATCAAGGTGCCAATCGATTTCGGCGCCGTAGTCCAGATTTTCGAAGCCCAGCAGGCGAAAACGGTGACGGCAAATTTCGTCTGCTTCTCTGACCAGAGCTTCGGCTTCGTGAGGCAGATGCTCGCGCAAGAGGTTGACGCGGTCCGGCAGTTCGTTGGCCGAAAAGAAAAACTTTCCCGGGGGAACCCCGCTTCCGCCAAATATGTTTGCCCCGGGCTGCCGGCCGCCGCTATAAAGCGCGACATCGACCCGTTTGTTGACTTCCTGCCGTAGACGGGTGCGCAACTCCTCCCAACTCATTTGGGACAAACGAGACCAGGTTTTTCCTCCGGAGCGCGCCACTCAGCCAGTTTATCCTCAGGTTCCGGATATACTCCAATCGACGTACCAGCAGTAGTAATCGTCAGTGGTAATCACCCGAAAGTTGCATGGAAGAAGTCGTGGATAATCGGTTATTCTAGAGGTAGAAGCAGCAACCGGGCTCGGTTATGGTTGTGTCCCCGAAGCCGGCTGTTTCTCGCTGAAAACACGACACTTAGGTCTTATCGCGATCTCCGTCCTCCGCTATATTCCGCCGACTTTGAGGAAGGCAGAGTTCCGCGCGAGTTTCCCAACCCGAATTTCTAACCAATGCAAGGGAAAATGGAAGCGAAGCTGATCGATCCGAAGGACGTCGACTGGGCCAGGCTAGATAGCTTTGCCGACCGCACCGTCTTCCAGACCCGGGAATGGCTGCAGTTTGTCCACGAAAGCCAAAAGGCCAGCGTATCGATCTGTGAATTGGCCGAAAGTGGGGAGACGGTTGGGTATTTTGCCGGGCTGGTGTTCTCGCGCTTCGGCATCCGCATGCTGGGGAGTTCATTTCCCGGGTGGACCACGCCCTACATGGGATTCAACCTCGTGCCCGGAGCTTCGCGCAAGGCTGCATTGGCGGCGGTCGAAGAAATGGCCTGGAGCAAACTGAAATGTTTGCACATGGAAGTCTCCGATCCGTTCTTCACCGTCGATGACGGCAAGGATCTCGGGTTCACCTGTGAATTCTATCCCTCGTATCGAACTGATCTCACCCAGCCCGAAGACAAACTCTTCAGCAATATGGATAGCGCGTGCCGCCGCTGCATTCGAAAGGCGGAGAAGAGCGGAGTCGTCATCGAAGAGGCGCACGATCCGGCCTTCGCCGACGAGTACTACGAGCAACTGAAGGATGTTTTCTCGAAGCAGAGTCTGGTTCCGACTTATTCCGTCGAGCGAGTTCGCGCCCTGGTGAGGAACCTTGAGCCCACCGGCCGAATCCTGTTGGTACGGGCCCGCGATGCCGAGGGAAAGTGCATTGCCACGGGAATCTTTCCCGGGTTCAATAAGATCGCGGAATTTTGGGGCAACGCCAGCCTGCGAACCAGCCAGAATCTGCGGCCGAATGAAGCCATTCACTGGTACGCCATGCGCTATTGGAAGGGTCGTGGCGTGGAGGTCTATGACTGGGGCGGTGAGGGGAAATACAAGGAAAAATATGGATGCGTGGCGCACCGCGTGCCGTGGTTCACCAAGTCCCGCTTCGCGGTGATCTCGAGCCTGCGTGGTCAGGCAAAGAAGATGTTCGAGAAGAAGCAGCGGTTTCAGGGATGGCTGCAGAGCCGGCGCAAACCGCAGCCCGAGGCAGAAGAGGCAGATTCGAGCCAGACCCAGGCTTAAGCTGGTGTTCTGCATGAGGAATCTTTCGTAACCGGGCGGCCCCAAAGCGCCGTTGTTAGAATTGAACTGCGCCAGCGGGCGCGTGGAACTCATGAGGATGTCTGGAAAGTCAGAGGAAACGGGATGCTGAAGAGGGGACTCAAACACCTTTCGCGCGTCAGTGACGTGCTGTTCCGCAAGCTCCGCATCGAGCGGGATATCACCATTTTTCCCGACGATGTTTTTCTTACTTCCTATCCCCGCTCCGGCAATACCTGGACTCGCTTCCTGGTCGGGAATCTGGTCTATCAGAACGAACCAGTTACATTCCTGACCGTGGAGCGCCTGGTCCCTGATATGTACAAGAGTTCGGATCGCGTGCTTCGCAACCTTCCGCGACCGCGCATCTTGAAGAGCCACGAATGCTTCGATCCCCGCTACAAGAAGGTCATCTACATTGTGCGTGATCCGCGCGACGTTGCGGTTTCCAACTATCACTGGGAGCTGAAACTGCGGTCGGTGCGAGACGGATTTCCTATCGAGGAATTCGTGCCGCGCTGGATGGAGCCCCAGTTCTGGCCGCGTATCGGATCCTGGGGAGACCACGTGACCAGTTGGTTGAGCACTCGGCAGGGAAACAAAGGTTTCTTGCTGCTGCGCTATGAAGACTTGAAGCAGGACCCGCAACGCGCGCTGGCGCAGGCCGCAGCAGTTCCTGGGAATCGAACCTTCCATGGAGCGGTTAAATCGAGCGGTGGAGTTGAGTTCCGCCGAAAACATGCGAAAGCTGGAAAAACAAGAGAGCGCGCAGTGGGTTGCGACCACGCTTACCCGCCAGGACAAACCTTTTGTGCGCAACGCGACTTCCGGCGGCTGGAAAGCGGTGCTGCCGGAGCAGACCGTCGCCTACATCGAGAAGCACTGGGGACACCTGATGCGCAATCTCGGGTACGAACTCGTGACGCACAGCGCGAACCTCCCGGCGGAAACGTTACACGCCGAAAAGTAATGGTTTAGAAGTTGCGGGGCAGGCCGTCTCCATCGGCGCGGGTGAAATGCAGCAGAGAATGATTCTTCTCGAAGGGCTGCAGCAAGGCAGACAGGCCCTTTGAAGCGGCGAAGATAAAATTTGAATCCGCCTGCAGGAACCCGCAGTGTTCCAGAGCGCGGCCCCACCCGTGATGACTTTGATTCGAAACGATCAAGTCGCAACCGCTTTGCTCCAGGGCGTTTGTGGCGGCGCACAAAACCGGCAACGCATCCACCGGAGACGCCCAGCAATCGACGATCGAGCCCACGCGCATAGCTCCATATTTCTCGTCCTTGCGACGTTCTCCAACCACGGCCCAGCCAACGTCATCTCCATTTCTGCGAATACGTAAACGTGTGAAGTGCTGGTCACTGGCGGCATAGAGTGTGCGCAGGGTCGCGCTGTCGCGGACCGCCGTCATCGCATAAGCCGATCTCCATTGTTGCCATAGCGGATCAACCCAGCCGGAAAACTCCTCGACTTTCTCCACGGTAAATGGCCTTATTTCAGGCGCGCGAAATCGTCGCCAGGCTCGCAGGGCCCTTGCCGCTGCCCAACCCATGCCTGACAGGGCGGCGAAGTCCATTAACAGCTTGCGTCCGGCCGAACTGCGGAGCGCCTGCATCTCGCGCAGAAAATGATAAGGGCGTACGACCTTGAAATAAAAAGGGACCAGGCAGTGGGCCCAGCCCAGGCGGACCAGCATCTTCGGCAAGGGCCGGTCGTAACCATTCATGCCGAGGCAATAGAGCAGCGGCGAACGGTTCATGGCATGTTTCAACAAGAGGCTGCCCACCACGACGTAAGACTTGTTGACGATCCCCTCCGAAAGAGGATGGTGATAGTAGGCAACCCGGCGCACGGAGCCATCTGCGAACGAAAAATTTTGCTGCTTGAGAGCATAGCCGCCGCGCACCACGCCATCGTCGAGCGCAACGAAAAATTCCTGGTACAAGTCGCTGCCTTCCGAGGGTGGCAGCCAGCGGGGCTGGGCGGAACGAAAAAATACCAGTTCCGGCGCCGCGCCCCCCGCCTTCAGCCGCAAGTTGAATTCCTGAACCGCCGCTTCATGCTCTGCGCGATATGGCTGAATGACGATAGGCATGGTAACCGCGGTTGGGAAAGATGACGGAATCGGCTAGAGCTAGCTGTGTTGGAGCTTGTTCTCGACCAGCTTCACGGTGCTCCCGATATTCTTCATTTGCTCCATTTCTTCGGGAGAGAACTGGATGTTAAATTTTTCTTCCAGCGCGAGCACAAAATTCAGGTGCTGCGTGGAATCCCAGGCCTCAACGGATTCCGTGGAAGACTCGCGAGTGATTTGGTCAGCGGGGACGCCGAAAAGATCGGAGGCTATTCCTTGAACTTGCTCGAAGATAGTGGGCGTCAAACGCGTGCTCCTTGGTTGGTTTTCAGTCGGATCCACTCCGGAATGGCGATGGTTTGTTGCCGCAGATCGAGAGTCCAGAGAGTGCCTTCCCCATTCTGCTTTTGCAGCTGAAAGCCGTGCTGGGAATAGAAATCCCGCGCTGGTGCATTCTTCTTGGTCGGCAGGAACCAGCCGGAGAGTTGCTGACAACCCCGGCTGATTGCCCCGCTCGCCACATGGGACAAAAGCGCGGTTTCAACCGTTCGGCCGATCACACGGCAACTGAGCAGGAAGGTATCAATCTCGCAGGTTTCTGATTCGTCGCTGGTAATGGCAATCCCTACCAGTCCATGGTCGCCAAAACGGTCACGCAGCCTGATCGTCAGCACCTGTGAGTCTGCGCGCTGCGCCATCTCCGCAATCTGTTGTTCGCTGCGCCGGCGGGTGGTCAGGTTGAACTGATTGGTTTTTTGCGTGAGCTGTGCCACTCGGGCCAAAGTCGCGGGTTCCAGCGGAGCGATTTCCGCCTCCAGCTCAAGATAGCGAAAAAAATCTTCCTTGCTCTGAAAAGTCTGCTGCGCCAGCGATCGTTCCCGCTGGGCGGCGTAGAGTTCCGTGCGCTGTCGGTCCTCGTCAGACAACACAAGTCGCTGCAAGGCCGGAGCATCCCGAACCGTAGCAGCGTATTCAATCGGATCCGCCGGCAGATCGATGACATTGACTTGAGGCAGCGCCGCCCGCACCTGCTCCCGCTCCATCGGGTTGTCGTCGAGGAAGGCGAGCGCGTCCACTCCCACATTCAGTTCAGAGGCGATCTCACGCAGGTTCAACGCCTTGTCGTGCCAGTTGATGCGCATCGCGGCGAAGTGACTCGGCCTGACCAGCATGCCGGGGTGATTCTGCAGCGCTTCCAGCGCGTCGTCGTGATTGTTCTTGCTGCAAATCGCGAGCAGAATGCCTCGCCGCGCCAAATCCAATAAGGCGCGCTGCAAGGCCTGGTAGGCGGCGCCCGGATACTCCGCGCCGAGTTGGATTCCAGCCATGCCGTCTTCGCCGATCACGCCGCCCCACAGAGTGTTGTCGAGGTCGACTACCAGCACTTTGGCAGTTTTCCCGGCGAGCGGCGCCATGAACCGCATCCACTCGCGCGACAGGTGAATGAGTTGGTCAGCGGCGATCGGCATTCGGGCAGTGAGCCATTTTCGCTCGTCATGCCAGCGCAGGCGGCCATGGCGCGCCACCAGTGCGTCATAGTCCAGCAGATAAATGCCACGATGCGCAGCAACGATTTTGCGCAGCTCCTGATTGATCTGCTGAATCGCGGCGGATTGACTGAATGCAGACTGGGCATCGAGCAGCCCCGCGCTAGGGCGCGCCGGCTGTTCCAGGGAATGCACAATCAGCGCCGCGGAGCTTCGTTTGCGGAACGCCCCGATCCACTGGTCGAAACTTTGCGAGACTCGCTGCGCCGCCTCCGCAACCGCGGCCTGCGAGAGATCGGGATAGTGGTTCCAAAGGTCGGGCGCAAGGTCTGCAGTGCGTGCCGCGAGAATCACGCCGTCAGGGGCGAAACGGTAGAGCGAACTCTCGTCGTCGAGAATTTCTTGAGGATAAGCATTGAAGTCGCCCAGCTGAACCGTTAAGTCGATTCCGGACGTAAGAGCAGCCGCACGCAGAAGAGGTACGGCGGGTTCTACTGTAAACGATCGCAGGATCGCCAGCCGATAGCGCGCCAGAGGAAGCTTCTCTCGCAGCTTCTCATAACGGGAGACGACAAAGGCTGCGGCTCCGGCGCCGCTCTCGTTGCGCCACAACTCCGCGAGACGAAGCGCGGCGGCTTCTGCTGATCCGGACGCGATCAGATCGTCAGCTTCTCTGCGCAGGTCCCGAGCTTTGGATGTTGAGCTCATTGTTCATTGTTCAAATCGGCCACTCAAATCGGTCACTCAAATCGCCCACCGTTCAGCGCTCCAAATACTCCAGCAGGAGCTTGTTCTTGGTGTAGACCCAGGCGATGCGGCGTCCGTCGAAGGCGACGGCGGGAAGCGGCGGCCGGGCGATGAGGGAACCTTTCGAACGGCAGAACGTCAACTGCTGTTCGAGATTTTCCACTTCATAACAGAGATGGTGCAACCCGCCGCCCTTTTTCAAAAAAGGAATCACCGGCGAATTTTCTGCCGCCGGTTCGACGAGTTCCAGCCGCGGACTGCCGGCGTCTTTGCCGCGCAGGAAAGTCACACGCACCACTTGATTCGGATCGTGAAAAATCACGCCATCCCACTCCGCCTGCAGCACGTCGATGAAGCCTTGCACAGAGTCTGCAATGGAGGCGACCACAAAGCCTATGTGGTGGAACGTGCCCTCTGAGGCTGAAGGAGGAGCGAGTGCGCCGATCGAGGAGTCCATCTATCTCGAGTGCTCCGCTGTGCGCAAAGTTTGTTTCCCGCGCGTCATTTCAATTCGACCACAAAAACGTCGGTGCGGAATTTGTCGCCCTTCGGCATTTTTCCCAGCTGGTCCTGCCAGTCGGAACTGAACATGAAGAAGCGTCCATCTTGTGAGACATTGCCTCGTGGGGTTGAATAGAAGCCGTTTCTGGCGCTGCTGTAGGTGTGGGCAAATCGCCAGACTTTCGAAGCCTTGCGGTCTGTTTCCGCGCAGTCGATCTCATTTTCCCAGGGGCCGCTTACCGACGGCGGTTTCCCCGGTTCATCGGGATTCCGCGGGCTGTACGTGGAAAAACAAACCGGCACAGAATCGTTCGGATCCACATTGTTCCAGGAAAAATGCGAGTCGTACCAGAAATTCTTGGCAGGTTCCAGCCCATCGATGAGCGGAGTCGCATCATCCAGGTGGTTCAACGGTCTTATCCAAACGTCCATGGGATGGCTTATGCCGGAAGAGCCGAGAATGTGCGAGTACCCCAGCGCGTGGTGTCCCCGGCAGCCTTTCTCGCAGGCGTTAACGTTGAGCGTATCGATTTCCCAAACCACCAGATTCTTGCCAACACCGCCACCCTCGCGTCCGCCGCCGCGCGCCAGATAGACGAACTTTCCCGACTTCGCCATGCGGGCATTGTGCATCAGAAAACGATCGGGAGCCGAAATCGTTCCTTTTGGTCCCCATTGTCCGCCGACTTCTCCCGTCTGCGTGTTATACCAGCGGCAGCCCTGGACCCTGTCATAGATGTAGACCAGATAATTCTGGTCCTGCTGCGGTCCCAGCGAAGCCGCGAAACGGTTGTCGTCGGCGCTGACTGTGATCGAATGTCCCGTGTCGGAACCGGTAAGTTTCACGCACTTCGACGCGTCGTTAACGTCGCTCACTTTGTGCTTGACCACATCGTACTGCTGAAACACAGGCTCCCGGCGAACCATTCCGTAAAGAATGTTAGGCTGGGAGAAACTGAACTGAGGCTCGGCGTTCCACGGCAGATTCGGTGCGTCTGCCCAGCGCGCCTTCATCGTTGCCGGATCGAAGCTGTACAGCAGGAACGATCCTCCGGCGGTGTTCACGTAAAACATGGTCGAAGTTTTGTTCCACGAGTTTTGTTCCGCGGAAGACGGCGTGAAAAGGGATCGTCCAGCCTGTTTCGGGTCGGCCAAGGCATCGGTGACGCGCAGAATGCGCGATCCAAAAATCGGGTCGGTGATTATGGATCCCGCCGGTCCGATGGCGGGCGGGGTTTCCTTGTAAGGTTCGACTTTGCGATCGGTGCGGGCGGAGTATTCCGTAGGTTCGGTGGCAGAGCCCGGGCTGGACTCATGCCGCGGTTCCGGCTGCAGCTGCGCCGCGCAAGCGGCAACGCCCAGGCACAACACCATACATAATTTCAGGAAGTGTCTCATCACACCGATTTTCAACCGATAGAATCCATTCACTCGGAACGTAACTACCATTCTAGTCTCTGTCCGCGCCCGTGTCCGAAGCCGGTTCTGAAAGTTCCAACGACGAAACATTGGCAAAACGGCCCACCGGCGTGTGCAGCTTCAGCCAAAGTTTGGCAGCCAGAAAACGCGGATAGGCCGCCGCGAGCCATCGATTCCGCAAACTCACGTGACGCTTCTCCACTGAAGTCGTTAACGCATAGCCCGATTCTTCCAGGCTGGGGCCGATCAGCGCCTCGAGGTCGGCGATTTCCTGACCGGACAAACGTTCCTTCCAGCGGTTCACCGGATTCTCGCGGGTTTGAGTGGCTTCGTCACGGAACGAGGAATTGGACTCACGCAGTCGCCCCAGCTTTGTATTCTGAATTCTCTCGTAGTCCAAATCGTGATCCAGGAATTCTCCCAGCGTCGCCAGGGTGCGCCGCGGATCGCCGACCAGATCTTCGTAACGAATTTCGATGTAGTCGCCGGGAATGTTCTGACCATGGCGACGGCCGGTTTGCACCATCCAGTCCCAGTAGATGGCCGTCTCTTGCAATCCGCGCGCTTTGCGGCTCCACGGGAACGGCCGGAATTCGCCCATCTTCATCAGCGAGAGCGCGATGTCGCGGCCGTCGCGGATAATGTGCACGAAGAGCGCGTCGGGAAGGTCCGCTTTGATTCTCGGAACGTGCAAAACATTATCGGGATCGTAAACCGCCCAGCGATGGACACTCTGTTGCTGAGCCACTTCATCCATCACGATACGGATGAAGTCGCCCCCGGTGCGGCACTCCGCCATCAGCTTGCCTGAGAGTTGTCCGGCATCCAGGTCAGTGCAGGTGAAGCCTTTGCTGAGCATGAAGGTATCGACGATTTTTCTCAGATTCCGGGGGTTGCTGGGATGTCCGAAGCGCGGGATCAGAATTTTGTAGACAGGAAGATATCCGCGATAGACGGCGAAGCCGCCCGCCGACAGCAACGTGTCGTAAAGCAGGTTCGTTCCGGACCGGTGACAGCCCATGACAAACACCGGGCGGCGGCTGCGTTCCAAGCCTGCGTCCTTCCTCACCTGCTGCCTTGAGCCACTGGCCGCCGCAGTTTCACTCATAAGTTATTACCCTGTGACCCCTGTGTTCTCTGTGGTTCAAGCTCTTGCTCGGACATCCGAACTTCACCAAGTCTACGTTACCGCGTCGCGCAAACGGAGCCGTCACTGCGCCCTGCGGCCGCCGAGCAAAACTTCGCGGACCCGATCGTAAAACGAATTGCCCAGCAGTTGCTTGGCCGCATCGCGCAGCGTGCCCTCAGCACGCAGACGCCGCAACGCGCCGCCCGAACAGATTGCGGAGAAATCCTTGATCGGCGTTCCGCGAAGAACTGCTACGCGGCCCAGAGCAAACGCATCTGTGTCTGGAGAGTTGGCGTGGATGCGGCTGGTGGCAACGCTGCGATATCCGGCAGCGCGCGCAATGGTCACCACGCGATCGTCGTAGCGGCCTCCGGGGCACGAAAAGTGCTCCACCGGCTTGCCCACAATCTGCTCCAGCTGCGACTTCGCGTCAGAAATCTCCCGCCGCAAGCCGGCTTCATCCAGATCAGTGAGCATGGGATGGGTCATGGAGTGGCATCCAATTTCGAAGCCCTGCGCGCCGAGTTCCTTCAGTTGAAATGCCGAAAGGTGTCCCGATTTTCCCAACCATCCCGCCGTAATGTAGAAAGTTGCTCCGAAGCCGGCGCGATGCAGGATGGGCGCCGCAGCAAGCAGGTCGGTCTCGGAGCCGTCATCGAAAGTGATGCAGATGTTCGTGTGAGCATTCGTAGAAATGTTCGGCGCTTCAGGAAAAGCCAGAGCCTGGCCCGCGCTCAGCCCTTGGTATCCATTGGCTTTCAAGAACTCAATTTGTTCCCGAAACTCGCGCTCCAGCAAAACGTACCGGGAATAGCCGGGTTCGGAACTGCGGAGGCCCCGGCCCGGAATCTCCAGCTCGTGATACATCAGGTAGATGATGGAGGCCGTGGACATCAACGGGCCTCCTTGCGCAGAGGCAGAGTGGGCGGAGGATCGGGGATCGGAAGCAGGCTAAACACAATTCCCATGCCGTGCGGTTCCAACTCAATTTCCAGTTCACAAGCCCTGCGTTCGAGGTCATAAAGCGCAATGTGCGACGGTCTGCGCCGGGAGCCGCCATGTTTGATCCAGGCCACGTTTTCCACGAACTTGGTGGGACGTACTCGGGTAAACCCCACCCACACCCGGCGTTCGTCCAGCGGTAACACCCCACGGCACCATCCCAGCACTTGCCCCGTCTGCCCGCTCATCAGGTTGAGGTTTATGGTCTGTTCCACCTTGAGCGATTTTTGATCGGCGATGATGACGTGGCCATCGACCGTGGTGAAATAAATCTTGTCGCCAAAAATGTAGCCGTCGTGGGGCCTGGTCACGGTGAGCTCGATGCGCGGCCCGGGATTGGTCAGGCAGATGGCATCCTGCTGCCGGAAACGCGTCACCCAAATCTCGCCGTTCAGCTCGAACACGTGGTTGGGATGCGAGCGGTGAGGCTTGGTCGTCGGAACCAGCCGGTAGTCTGTCTGGCGCGAGAATTTCGCCCACGTGTCTTCGCCAATCACGCTCCATTCGCGCAGAAGTTTTCCCTCCGTCGTGACTTCCACCACCATATCGAGCCCGGTCACGGCGGCCAGGATCGTTCCCGCCTGTGAGGGATACGCGTGATGAAGGTCATTGAAACATGGCAGGGAGATGTAGTGCGCGAGCCGAAAACTAGGGAGTTCATACACCAGAATTTCGGTGGAAGTGCAGGTATAAAGCTTGTTCGCTTTGATTGTTGCTGATTTGAACAAAACGGCGGGAAGGTCAGGCGGACATACTGCGGACGGGGAAATGTATTCCACGCAAGGCCGGGATTCGTTCTTCGCCGGATCAAGCTCGATGACCAGAGCCTGGTCACACGACTGCCACTCCTCCAGTTTACGGAAGACCGAGCTGCGCAGTCGTCCTCCCACCACGTAAAAGCTATTCATCGACGACATCCGGTTGCATAGAACAGATTAGTTCAGACGTCTAAAGTTGTGCGTGCCGTGTACGGCGGACCTTGCAGGGAGAGGCGGTCAGCTGGGCGGGGCGGACTTCACAGTAGCTGGTGCAATGTGTTGATCGACAGCTGCAAGAAGTTCTTCCCGCAAGTGTGGCCCTCCAGCTAACAAGCCGGAGATCAGTGGGTCCCGGTTGTTGCAGTGCAGGCGTGTGTTCTCCAGGGTGCGGACGAACCCTCCCGCGCTCTCCACCAAAGCCGCGCCAGCCGCCACGTCCCACTCGTTCTTGGGCGTGAGCGTGAACGTAGCATCGGCGAGGCCCACGGAAACCAGCGCCAGCTTGTAAGCGACCGAGCCCAGGGCCCGGATCTGAAACAGGCCGCTTTCAAACGGCTTCCACTCGCCGCGCTTCACTTCGCTGCGGCTGGCCAGCACCAGCGCTCCGGCAAGGCTGGTGCGGCTGCTGGGCTGGGAAGGCTTGCCGTTGTAGAGCACGCCGGTGTCGATCGATCCCAGAAACGTCTCTCCGGTTGCGGGGTTGTAGATCCCTCCCGCCACCGCTCTTCCATTCTCCACAAATCCAATGGAAACACAGAACTCCGGCAATCCTTTGACGAACTCTCGCGTTCCATCGAGAGGATCGACCACCCAGACGCGCTCTCTTTCGAGTCGTGAGAAATCGTCGATCGTCTCCTCGGAAAGCCAGCCTTCGCCTTCGCGCAACAGGTTTTGGCGCAGCACTGCGTCCACTTCGCGGTCGGCGGCCGTGACCGGATCATGGCCGGCTTTGAATTCCGTTTCCACCTCGCCCGGAGTAAAGTGGTGGAATACCTTGCGTGCGGCTTCCAGTGCCGCCGCGATGCGCTCTAGAATGTCGGAATAGGCAGAAGTCATTTGAGTATTTTTCAAATCGATTCAGGAACTGGCCACAATTCTAAGGCACAAATCCATTGCAATAGGGTAACTTCACGGCCGCTGACGAAGCATGCTTCGGGACGCGCTGAACGAGAAATAGCTGCAATTTCCCGGCCTTCGTGCTGGTTGACGCCGAATCTAAGTTATTTACAATCATAGACATACCAGAAATTGTAAGGCAAAAACGACGCCCCATGGTTCCACTGTGTAAAAAATTTGCTTTGAGAGCTCAGATCGTTCCATTGCCGGGGGTGGCGCGCGAAGCTTCGGATTCTTTGACAGAGCTCGGGCGATGCCAGAATCAGCTCGCCGCGAGATGTGTTTCCAGTGGCTTGGTAGCCTCCACGATCCACCGTTTCGAATCATGCCGAAACGAGACACTGCCAAGGTGGGCGCGCTGAAGAGCGATTCTGATTCCACGCTCCGTCTGAAAAGCCTCCCCGAAGTTGCGCCCAGCCACATGGAATGCGATGCCATTGGCAAGAACCCAAACCTGGCGTAGCGAAGCCTTCGGTTCGGGGAGAGCTTTGCGGAGATCTGCAAGTGTGAAGCTCAAGGTGTGCAGGCTGGCGAGCAATATCCCGCCGGGAGCCAAGACGCGGTAGGCTTCAGCGAGGGCCTTGGGGATGTCCATGTAGGGTAACGCGACATTCGAGACCACGCGGTCGAAGCTCGAATCCGGAAACGGCAACCTTTCCCCCGCGGAACAGACGAAGCTTCTTTGCGGACAATTGGCGTGTGCCGCCGACACTGCCGCATATTTAACGTCGACGCCAACAATCTGCCAACTGGGAGGAAGATCGAGTTTTTGAGGCGTGAAGCCGTTGCCACAACCGAGGTCGAGGACTCGCATTCACTTCACCGTGCCTGATGGGAAGGGCGAACAGGCAGCGCTCTCCAACAGCAAGAGAACTGTCCCCAACATTAGATTGCTTATTCTAGCTTAAGCGGCTCCAAAAGGTCGCAACCGGAGAGGTTTTATTACGGATTCTCAGCGCTCTTCAGCTCGAGTGAAGTAGCGGGCTATGCTTCCTCGCATCTCGATTCCGACGGATTCTCGCGTGAAGAAGAACCAGAGGACTCCCACGGCATAGGTACTGCCTCCCGCGAGCAGATTGACGACGAGTTGAGGGTAACGATGAGCATAGAAAGAGCGCTGCATGAGGAGCAGCACGAACGCCATCGGGATGCAAAACAGAGCAGGATAGAAATACGTCTCCGTGATGAACCTCAGAATCGGAACGTCAAGCTTGCGGCACAGATGACGCGGCAGGAAAAATACCGCGGTACAGAATAACGGGATAGCCGTACCGATGGTGTCTCCGATGATTCCCAGCGGGCGAACCAAAGCCACACTGAGGATGATATTGGACACACCTTCGATCAGGACCACGGTGGCCAGAGCCTTGTGCATGCTCATGCCAAACAGAATCCGGTTGGAGGTGGTCTGAGCGTTATAGAGCGTCGCCGGAATCAGGGCGATCAGCAGGATGATGTAACTGGAAATATATCGCGGCCCCACCCAGGCCTCGATCACCGACTTGCCCATGACAATCAGGGCAACAGCGATGGGAAACATGATGAAAGCGCAGGCCCTGTTTCCTGAAATGAAAATCTTGCGCAGCCCGTCGTAATCCCCGGTCGCATGGAACTGGCTGGACATGGGGGTGAAAATCTGCGCCACGCTGCTCACCGTTTCTCCGGCATAATCCACCAGGCGCGATCCAATGGAAAACCGGGTGATGGCCGCCGCGGACAGAAACGTGCCAATGATGACTGCGTCGGACTTGAATCGAAGCCGGGCGGCTACGATGATCATAAAAGTCACTGATCCGTAGTTGGCGACCTGCCTGAAAGATTCGCGGTCCACGTATCGCCAGCCATAAGGAATAGCCAGCAATCGCTGCGCAATCGCTCCGCGAATGACCGACATGACCAGCGGCATCGACATGGTGATGAAGGCGACGGTGAGCAGTCCAAAACCGCGATGCAGGAAGTAGATGATCAGCGCGGCCCGAATCAGAGTTCCCACAATGTTGGTACTGTTCAACAGATAGAATCTTTGCAGTCCCTCCAGCACGCCGCCCGACATTCCCAACGGAAAACCCACGGCGATGCAGGTTCCGACCATGAAGAAGAGAATTTTGGCGTCATGGAGAAATGCAGTGGGAATGTGGAAGAACCGGTCCACATAGAAGCTGCCCAATACCGTCGGGGCCATCAGGACCAGGCCGAGACAGGTGTAGACGAAAAGGCTGGTATTAATGAGCCGGGCCAGATGTTCTTTGTCTCCGGTGGCCTGAAACTTTGAGACATAACGGATGAGCGAGGAGCGGATTCCAAAGTCGAAAATGCCGTAGTAGCCAGTTAACGAAAAAATCAGGATCCACAGGCCAAATGCGTCGTCCCCGAGATGATGCAAGACAAACGGAGACAGAAAAAACCCGACGGCGATGTTCACCACCAGGCCTCCCGCGCTCGACAGGACATTCGTCAGGGTCCGGGTCTTTAAACTCATTTCATCCGGGTCCGATCTATGGGTCCGATCTTTGGCTGGACGGGGAAAAAGCCGGCTGGATCGCTGGGTCGTGTTCGTTTCACAGGTATTTCAGGTTGGCATAAAGTGTAACCGATGTCCAGATAACCCTCCGGTGCGTGCTAGAATCGGGGCGCTTTCGTAATACCGGGGGCGCCAATTGCGCAGCGATGATCCATATGCATGATCCGTATCCAGGATCCGTATGGATGACCGGTATTGCTGAGCCCGTCGGATGCTTTTGCCAGCCAGGCCCTCGTTCCGGTTCCCCGTCGTACGGTGGCTGTTCGCCGCCGCAATCGTCCTTGCCCTTTGCTTGATGCGGTTCGGCGGTAGCCTGTTGATCGCCACCGATCCGGCGCCCGGGCACGTGGACGCGGGAATCGTGCTTCAGGGTTCGATCGTCGCGCAAAAAGTCCGCATCGCCGGAGCCATCAATCTATTGCAGCGAGGCGTAGCGGATCGAGTTCTGTTGAGCGTTCCCAAAGAATCCTACTGGGGCCAGTCTCTCCCACCGGTGGCTCGGGCTTATCTGGAACGCATCTACGGCGCCGAATTGGCCGCCCGGGTCGACTTCTGCGAGACCAGTGGCGAGGTGAACTCCACCTTGCAGGAGGCTCAGGCTCTTCTTGTTTGCATCCATGATCATCACTGGCAGTCGATCGAGATCGTCACCTCGGACTATCACACCCGCAGGGCCGGCATGCTCTGGAGAAAAGCAGCCAAGCCGGATCCAAAGCTGCACGTCTGGGTCGAAGGCGTTCCCGACCCGGAGTTTCAGCAGCCCTGGTGGCGATACCGCCAGTCGGCGAAGGTCTGGATCATGGAATCTGCGAAGTTAGTCTGGTCGGTTTTCGGAGGATGATAGGATTTTACTGACCCGCTTCAGCTGACTGCACCGCGCGAAAATCTCAACAGTTGTCCAGGTTGTTGGCCGAGCACCCGACAGCAGATACCAGGCAGTCACTAGGCAGTCATTAGGAAGATCAGGGAGATGGCTTCGGACCAGAACTGCACAATCACTGTTCACGACAGTCTGGACAGTCTGGAGCATTTACGGCCGGAGTGGGATGCCCTGCTGGACGAATATCCATACTCGACCGTATTTTCCACCTATGAGTGGCTCGCACCCTGGTGGCGAGCCTTCGGAGGTGCGGACCGGCTCCAGGTGCTTGCCTTTCGCGATGCCTCGTCGAAACTCGTGGGTCTGGCGCCTCTGGCTTTGACCACTGGCAGGTCGCTTCCCGTCCCGTTGCGCTGGTTGCGCTTGATGGGCGATGGCAGCCACGACTCCGACAACCTCGACCTGCCCGTGCGTCCGGGTTGGGAGACGTCTGTGAGTCACGGTCTACTCAACTGGATGCAACAGAACGCTAGCGCTCTGGGATGTCTGCGAATTGAATACACTTCCTTCCAGTTCTGCCGTGGGGGCATCGCTACTCGAAGATCTGGGCCGGCGGAAGTGGAGATGTTTTACTTCGACGCAACCGCAAACAGTAGTGGAGTTGGCGGAAACGTGGGAGTCTTACCTGAAAGGGATCTCCAGCAAAGAGCGGGGGAAGATAGGGCTACGAACCCGGCGGCTGGAAAAAAAGTACGAGGTTCGAATCCGCCGCTGCCAACTCGAGAGTGAGATCGACTCCTTGCTGCAGGCGCTCTACGAGCTCCACGGTAAGCACTGGCAGCAGCGGGGTCTGCCCGGAACTTTGCATTCACCCGCTCGGCGCCAGTTTTATGGCGAGCTGGCGCGGCTTCTGGTGGCGCGCCGCCGGCTGGAGTTCTGGGTGCTCGAGCTGCAGGGGAAAGTTGTGGCCGCGCAGTTCGGATTGCGCCATGGCACTACCGTTTTCTCTCTGCAAGAGGGCTTTGACCCCGACTATGCCGCCGACAGCGTGGGCTACGTCTTGCGCGGCCAGGTGTTGAAACTGCTCATCGCCGACGGCGTCCGCCGCTACGACTTTCTGGGTGGCAACGATGAATCGAAAATGCGCTGGGGGGCCGAGTTGAAGAATTATCGCAATCTGCACTTCGCGCGTCCTTTGAGCCGGGGAAGTTTTCACCTGGCGCTGAAGAATGAGAGCGCAAGCGCCAAGCGCTGGCTGCGAGGCCATTTGCCGGCGGGAGCGTGGGCGCGCCTTAAGGGCGCGATTGGGAAAAAGGTTTAGCGCACTGGTCCGCTGGCTGCTGCGATTGGGCCTGGGGTGACCGCAGCACCGAAGTCAGCGGTTTACTGCTTCGCCTGCTGTCACCAGTTTGTAACCTGCGGAGCGCATGACGTCTCCCCATGCCGACTCGATCTGGGCGACCGATTTTTCCGACAGGATGGTTTTCCAACCGCCGGATGCGGCTTTGCGAACGAAGGGTTTATCCTGCCGGGTCTTTTTTGTTTCCTTCCATTGGCGCGACTGTTCTTTTTCGAGTTTGCGCATGCGGTCTGCGGAACTCAGCACCACCGCGCGGGCGATGCGTTCGGGGTTGGAATCCAGGCCAAGAAACGAAGCGATCTTCGTGCTTTCTTTCTGCGTGTCGGCGATCATATCTTCATAACGCAGCAGCAGAAAATTCTTCTGGCCGCCGCGCGTGGCCGTCCAACTGACCACATGATCCCGCCAGGAGCCGGTCTTCGGCTCAATCTCAGATTCCATGAAAAGCGGGACGAACTCCTCCAGACTTAACTCTTCGGAAATGACCCTGCGCTTGAGCTGAAATTCGTAGTACGAGATCAGCACATCGCGGGGATCGCGCACAATGTAGACGATCTTCTTGTAACGCGGATCGAAGCACTCGTGGCTTTTGATGATGCGCGGGCGCGGGAATGCGCGCAGATCCCGGTCGGTGACATCGTAAATCTCGGGGATACGCGATTCCAGTTGCGCGAAGTTCACCGGATCGTCCGGATTGATCAGATTGCACACCAGAAAACGCGTCCACGTGTTCCCGGATCTGGGGAAGGAAACCAGAAATGTGTCATCGGGGTAAACGGTCAGACCTCTGGCCGCGGGTTGTCGTTTCGTGACCACGCGGGCATAGGCTGCCAGCTGCTTCTTCAGGCTCGGCATTCGATTCGAAAAACCTCGAACAGGATCAAATCCAGGGTCAAGTAAGTGACCGAGACGATGATATCATCGCGTGGAATGCGTCCATCCGCGGTGGGGATTTCCCTCGAAACGGCCGTCCATGCCCGCTATTCGGTCGCCCCTTTGCGCCATCCGTCCGCAGGCGCGCGTCTTCGAGGCGCTGCATGAGTAAGCTCGCGCTCCGTGCGCTGCAGAGCCTCGGCGTGTTCTCCCTCACGCGAGCCCTTTCTGCGAGCATGGCTCGGATTGTGATGTACCACAACTTCTGCGGCCCCAACGCGACCGATCCCGATGCGCTCAATGTAGAAGGCATCCGCCGCCAATTTGACTATCTGAGTCGACATTTTCAGGTTGTTCCCTTATTGGACCTCGCTGAGCGGTTGGCCTCCGGGCGGAAGCTGGACCCGTACTCGGTGGCGTTGACCATCGATGACGGCCGGCGCAACTGTTACGAATTTCTTTTTCCGCTGATGAAGGAATTTAAATTCCCGGCGACTTTCTTTGTGGTGAGTTCGTTCATCCGCGGAGAGGACTGGATCTGGACCGACAAAGTGCTCTGGCTGAGTGAGCAGTCCAGACCTCCCGATGGGCTTGTGCCCGGCAAACTCGATGGCATTTTTCGGACTCTGAATCGAATGAGACCGGAAGAGCGCACCGCGCGGATTGAAGCGATGGCGAGAAGCGCCAGAAGTTTGGGTCAGAGCGTGGGTGTGACGATTCCAAAAAGTGCTCCGGCGAAATACTCGCCTTGTTCCTGGAGCGAGCTTCGGGAAATGGCGGATTCCGGGTTGATGGAAATCGGTTCCCATACCGTGACCCATCCAATACTCTCCAGCATCACAGACGAAGAATCGTTGGATGAGCTCACGCGCTCGCGGGATCAAATCGAAGAAGGCATCGGGCGAAAGGTCCGCTCATTTTGCTTTCCGAACGGAATGCCCGGCGATTTCCGTCCGAGCCAGGTTCGGCAAGTCGGGGATGCGGGTTACGATTGCTCGGTCATTGCGCAATTCGGCATGGTCAGCAATTCCAGCGATCGTTATCAGCTGCCGCGCATCGGCATGGTGCGGAAATCCAGCGCCGAGCAGATCGCAAAATATCTGGACGGGTTTGCCTACTACCAGCAGCGAATCTGAACAGGCAGACGCAAGGCCCGTCGTTGAGCGGCCTCCTGCGTTGTTATAGAATTCAAGTTCTTCTGGCCACGGCGAAATTTTACCTGCAACAGCGGTTCTTCCGGGATCGGCGTGGCCGGCCCACCCAGAGCCTTATCTCATGACCCAGCAAGGTTTGTCGGAGCGTGATCGGGTTGAAGTCGAACGCAGCGCCGCGGAAGCTCGCCGCGTGGTCCTGGCGCCCGTCGAAGTGGACCGCTATCTGAATCCGCCCGCGGACAGTCCCTACGGGCTGGAGTACGCTTTTTATCTTCTCGGCGATATCCGGGACAAGACAGTTCTCGACCTCGGGTGCGGATCGGGCGAGAACCTGGTGCCCATGGTCAAGCGTGGCGCCCATGTCATCGGCATGGACATTTCTCCCGAGCTGGTGGAATTGGCCGGACAGCGGCTGCAGAGTTATGGCATCGATTCGGCGAAGCTGCTGGTGGGTTCAGCGTACGAGACCGGGCTCCCGGATAATTCCATCGACGTAGTCTTCTCGAGTGCTCTTCTTCATCACCTTGATTTGCCGAAAGCGCGGGCAGAGATTTACCGGATCCTGCGGCCCGGCGGGCTGTTCATTCTTCGGGAGCCGATTCGTTTTTCCCGTACCATGAATGCGCTGCGTCAGCTCTTCCCCGCGCCCAAGGGCGACATCTCCGACTTTGAACATCCCATGACCCGCGCTGAGGTGGCCACTGTGACCCAAGGCTTCGCGGTCGTGACGCAAAGAAATTTCCGTCTACCGTTCGTGCCGTTGCTCGGGAAGTTCAAGGGACTCATGGTTCCGTTGTGGAAGACGGATCGCTGGCTGCTGTACCATTTTCCCGGTCTTGAACACTTTGCGACGGGCAAGGTGATGAGCTTGCGGAAATAACTCACCACCTCGCTCGCCTTGCAACTTCCGCCGTTCTTATCCGCCAAGATCAGTGCAGCAAAATCAATTCAATTGCAGCACAAAGACGTCTCCGCGACAATTACTGGCCAGCCTGCAGGTCTGACTGCCTTCTTCAGAGCCGAGCGTTCCCATCCAGTCGGATGAAAAAAGGAAGAACCTTCCATCCTGAGAAACGCTACCCACCCCATACCGGGTGCTGAAAGCCGAGGACCTAGAGCTGATGAAGCTGTGCCCAAACCGCCAAACCTTGCCGCTTCCATCGCTGGCGACGCCGATGATCTCGTTATACCAGGGAGCGGGAAAGTTCCTGCTCATCGGTGTGCACGTGGACGCCACGAACGGCACACTATCGGCAGGATCAACGTTGTTCCACGATTGGTGCTGGTCAAACGGAGGCACGATTCCGCCGGGGACTGAATGGGTAAGCGATAAGGGTTCGGGATTGGCGAATGTACGCATCACCTGATTTCCCAGCGGTGAATTGTCGTTGTTCACCCAGTGGCTGTATCCCTCGGTCCAGTGCCCGCCGCACAACCCGCTGTCTCCACACGAACTCACGTTCGTGGTTCCTACTTGCCAGAAGTACGGTCCCTTCGAGCAAGAGGCCGATAGGCAGTTCGTGGCCGCGATGATCAGCCAGTTCCCGTCCTTCGACAGTTTGGCATTATGGATCGTCCACCGATCTGTGATATTCGCGGGCCCGCTCGTTCCCCAGTCTCCTGTAACCTGGCCGGTCTGCGTGTTCAGCATCGTGCAGCCGCTGCCCACTTTGTAGGCGACAGCATAGATGGCCGAGCCCTGATCTCCGTGGTTGGAGTAAGCCATGCCAAACACCGCATCCCCGGCGCTCACGCCTCCTCGTGTCTTCCACGTTACTGAGAATCCAGGCGGAAGACAGCTGGGCGAACTTGTGAAATCGTAAACCAACTGTGGTGCGGGAGGATTGGTCCGGTCGGTGAAATCGTAACTGACGATGGTTGCGCCGGCATCGATGTACAGCAGGTTCGAATTGACCCGGCTCCATGTACCGCCACCGGCCAGCTTGAGTCCGTTAGAAGACGGGTAGCTTGAAGTATAGAGACGCGTTGCATGCAGATTCGCAGCGTTGAAGTCGTAGGGATACGCGGCCCCACCGTCGCTTTGAACGACAAAAAGAGAGGAGTCAGTGTTCCACAGATTCTCGTCCGCGCTCCCGCTGCTGGAGGTCACGAAAGTGCGAGCGAACGACAGGGGCGCACTCGGGTCGGTGTGGAAGTCAGTAATCCTCACAATAGCGTTTCCGAAGGCGGGGTCGGTGACCATCGTATTTGCGCCCGCGAGGTTCCCCACATTCGGTAACGATGTTGGCATCTGGGCAACCGCGCGGTCGGTACGGGAGCAGCTGTATGCCGGCGGACCGCAAGCTACGGTCGACGCTGAAACATCCAGCGAGAGGGATTGCCTGTCACTCCGCGAGGCTGAATCCGTCACCCGGATCTCGAACGCGTAAGAGCCGGTTCTCGTGGCTTTTCCTGTCACTGCTCCGGTGTTCGAAGCAAGCTGCAGACCGGCTGGCAATGCACCCGAGACAATGCTCCAATGGTAGGGAGCCTTGCCGCCCCTGGCGACCACGGTTGCACTATAAGCAGCGCCGTCCACTGCATCTGGAATTTGTGACGTGGAAATCGTGGGTCCAGCTTCGGTGACGGTTACAGCTGTGCTGGCCTCAGCCGAACCCTCCGCCACGCTTCTTGCCGTCACGGTGATCGCTTTCGACGTATAGTTCTTGGGCGCGGTGAACACACCGTCGGTAGTGATGCTTCCTGCGCTCGCTGACCAGATCACGGCCGTATTGCGCCGGTTGGTCACCGTAGCCGAGAACTGCAGCTTCTCACCCTCTGCAATGGTCGGGTTGAGCGGGGAAACCGTTACCGTCACACAGGATTTGCAGGCATCCCCCGCCAGTTGCAACGCTGGCGTCGCGATTGCGCCAGAACTGGCCATCAATGGGTTCCCTGTCGCTGCGAGCGAAAAGGCCGAAATCAGGGCAGAATACAGAAAACGCCGGAGTCCAGAATTGGAGTCTGTTCGGGTGAAAAAAAGCCAGCTTGCTCGTAGCATGTCTATCCCTCGGTAACAGAATTGGGGGCCCAAGGGTTTGAGTCCTTAAGAGAACTCTAAGAGAGAGCCGGGCCTGCCAAAAGATACCCGAGGACGCTGGCCCTAAAGAACTCAGAAGGGCAGGGGACGTGGCCGAATGGACAACACCGGTTGGAGAAACGACGATCGGGATCCGTGCTCGCAGGTTCGGGGTTTTATTTTGAACTCAAATCCGCCCGCCGCCCGAGGACTGAGAACTCAACCGAGAACCGCCTCATGCACTTATTTCGGTGGGATATTACTCGCTGGAGTCTTCTGTGCTCCCAATGGCACCAGCAGAAAGCCGGCATTCTCCGTTTCGCCGTGATCGCCCCATCCCACGATTTCGCCGCGATCGTTGATGCTGGTGGCCACCTCCAGCTTCCATCCTGAATTCGCGCCGATCAGTCCGTTCAGGTCGCGCAGTCCTTGGGCTTTGTCCCAGACAAAGGCACGTTGCCCTTCAGGCTTTGCACCGAACGATCCCACCACTACTTCGTCTTTGTTCAGACCGCGAGGCGCAGCTTGGGAAACGTCGATGGTTTCGAACTTGCCGCCAGAGTATAAGAAAAGGCCACCTGGAACCGCTTTGACTACAACCTCACCGCGCTGGTTGAGCGCGAGCGCCGAACTGTACTCCTCGCCGGCGGTCGAGAGCAGGCGGGACGCATGTTCCGCGTCCCAAAGAAAGGCGTGATAGTGTCCCTGCAGGTCGTAGGTGTCGCCCACGATCTGGCCGCTTCTGTTGATGCGCTTGGCTGTTCCCGCGCAACAGATCTTCAGATCAAGAAGTGCGTTGTTCTTCCAGCGGACCGCACCCACCGCCTTCTGCCCGGGGGGCTTGCACTGACCGACAATCTCACCCGCGTCGTTGATTCCCTCGGCGCGCGACTGCTCGCCGGGCAACAGGGAAGTCTTGCCCTGCCGAAATACAAAAGCAACGCTGCGGCTGGAATCCGCCGTGAAGGCAACCCCTACCGCCTCGCCTTTACGGTTGATGCCCGTGCCCTCGGACAGAACAAACTCGGGCGGCAGAGGAATTTGTTCCAGTCCTGATCGGGAATTCCATCGCGCTGCCGTGTGGTCGGCAGTGCTCCCCGCTACCCATCCAGTGTCGCTGATCACGAGGGGGCGGAGAGGGAGTTCCACCAGACGATAAACCGGAGCAAGTTCATTTCTCGATTTAGACTGGGGTTCGGGCTGAGGCGTGGTCGGAGACGTTGCCTGTCCGTTCGCCAGAGGGAGACCGAATGCGGCCGCGAGCAAGATGCCGATCCGAGCCCGGATCAATCCCCGGATGGCCAGAAAGCCCCGCGTCCCTTGGCCGCTCGCGGCGGCCGATCTGCTCACTTTACCGTTACCCGGAACGTCGCCGGTGGGATCCCTGGCGTAGTCGCCGTGATGTAATACGTTCCTGTGGCTGCGGGCGTCGTGTAGAAAGTGCTGGCCTTTCCCATGCTGTTCGTGGTCGATGACGGCGCTGAGAACACTCCCCCGGCTCCTCCATCGCTCCATGTTACCGTCGCACCGGGAACTCCAAAGCTATACCGATCATAGATCTGCACCACCAACGCCGCGGGCAATTGGGTTGAGACCGGTCCTGTCTGATAATTTCCCGAAGCAATCGCAGCGCGCGAAGCCGGACCGTTCACCGCCGTCTCCGAGAAAGTTGCAGTCGTCGTTCCCAGGCTGGTGCAGCTGATGGTGATGTTCATACCCTTGTGCGGCAATGTGTAGTTGACGGAAGCCTGTCCCGCACTGTCCGTGACGATCACCGCGCTGCTGAACGTTCCACCCACACCCCCGTCCTTGCACGTAACGGAAACATTGGGCACCGGATTTCCCAGGTACGAGTCGTTTACCCCCACCTGCAACGTCAACGTGGTTCCAACGTAAGCGGATTGGTTGTTCCCACCGACCGGTGACAGCACGGGAAGCAGTCCATAAATCGTGAGCGCCGTCGTGCCACCGACAAAGACCTTGCCGTTGGCCACCGTAGGCGTAGCGAAATGGACGACTCCTCCCAGCGCGTCACGAAACCCCCTCGCCTGGTTCGACCCATAAAACTCCGTGTCGAGGTCGGTGGCATCGAAGGCGTAGAGAGTCGACGCCACCTGGTTGTGAGTCATCGCCCACAGAATTCCGTTGCTCAACCCGCTGTTGGACGTCAGTGACACGGAACCGCCGATGTTGAAAGTGATCGATGTCCGCGATACCGGGTCGTCCGACAATAATCCGTTGGTTAGAGAAAACGCCCTGATGTAATCGCCCTCGCCGCTGATGTATACCAAGCCGTTCCAATACGCTGGTACTGCGTCCAGTTCTCCGGTGGAAGCGTTGGCAATGGATTGCACGATCTGGCTGTCGGCAAGCGGGTTAAACCGGCCCATAGCCGCCCGATTCAGCAGGTAAAGGGTCCCTTGCTTTCCCCCGGCGATGATCTCGTTCGGGTAAGGGCCACTTTGGCTGGGAAGAAGCAGAACTCCACCCGCGCCAAGGTCCAGGTCTTCGTCCGCGAGAGTGTCCTGGTTGTAGGGAGTGAAATAATCCAGAATTCCCAGGCCGCTGCCGGCCGAACTGAGGTGGAGCACGCTGTCCCCGTAATCCGACCCACCCGAACTGGCGTCGAAGGTGCCATTGGCGGTAGCCACGAAAATGGTGCCGTCGCTGTCTACGGCAGGCCCCCCGCCCGACTGCCAGATCGCTCCCTTGGTGCCGTTTGGGGTGACGAGGAACGTTCCGGTTTGTTGCAGAGTCAGCTCATCGTATGCCAGCAACCAGCCCCGGTAGGCATAAGTGTCGCATCCGTTCCCGCCAAAGCCCACGTAGATGGCCCCATTTGCCAGCAACAGCGCCGGGCGCTGCATCTGGACCGCGGGATTGAATTGCAGAGTTCCCTTATTTGTGGGCGCCGATGCGCTGATCACCGCCGGCGCAATCACGTCTTGACCAGTAGTGAGGCTCAGGCTGTGAAGCCGGTAAACGAACGCTCCGTTCTCTTCCGTCTTGGCAAGCACGTAGAGCGTGCCATTCGTCGGGTCGATGACGGGCGTGCTCATGATTCCGATCTCGTTGAAATGCGTTCCCGCACAACCGAACGCGCTGATTGGAACACTCGTGATTCCGGCTGCGGGATTGATGTAGCTCGTCGTCCACAACGGCGGCAGGTTCTGATCAGCGTCGAAGGCGAAAACGCTGTCGTGTTGTGTGGCCACGTAAACCACATTGTGCGTAGTGCCGTCCGGGAACAACAGTCCCGGCACATACAGCGGTTGACCCACAATGTACCCATCCACCCCCAGCGTGAACAGCTTCCCAAACGTCAAGAAGTTGACGTTGGCCGGTGTCAGCACGGTCTCATTCGTATTCGCTCCGCTGCGGAACCCATCGTTGTGCTCGGTGAGCACCTGAGCCTGGCCAAATACCGCAGCAGCCAGAACCACGCACATTCCAAGAACGAGCGCGCTGGCTCGAACTGCGGCACTTAGGTAGCGACCAAAACGACATGACACGGACCGCATGGAAGGGTTCCTCCGTCGCACAATTCACGGCTTGATTTGGGGACTTATTTCCTCAAGCCCTGGGGGGAGGCATGGCTGGGACGCAACATAAACTTCGTCAACAATGTACCAAGTCAGCAGCTTGAATGCCACAGACATCCGCAGCAAACTCCTTCATTTCAGCAACAAATACCGATCTACTCTGGGCGGTCTCCGCCCGAGGATGAAACAACTTGCACAGTGTCGATAGTCACCGCGCCAGTACTATCAGCCCTAGCAGCGGCCTTCGGGATACAGCGCCGGATTCAGCCGCCTTCGGCCAGCCGGAAAACACGCAATGTTAGGATCAACGCTGGGAATCAAGAAGAGGGTCAATTAACTCAGGATCAACCAATGGCCGACCTGACCGTGGAGACGCTCACCGGTGGACTGGAACTCATCGCTCAGCTGGGCGATGAGTGGCGGGAACTCCTCGACCGCGTCCCAAACGATTCTCCCTATTGGCGTCCGGAATGGATTCTGGCAGCCTTGCGCGCCTATTCGCCTCAAGCGAAGGTAGTTATCGTGACCGTGCGCCAGCGCGGCAGCTTGCGTGCGCTTCTGCCCCTGGTCGAAGAACGTGGAAAATTCGCCGGCCTCCCGGCACGCAAGCTCCGCGCACCCCTCACTACCGTGGGCGTAGGCGTCGATATCCCGTGTGCCGTCTCTGGGCCGGAACAGTCGGCGTCCGAGCAAAATGCCGCCATCGCTCTAATCTGGAATGCTCTCAACGCGAGAAAGGGTTGGGACGTGCTGGAACTGCCCTCGGTCTTTGAGCGTGCGCCCATCGAGCAACTTGCTGTCCTCGCTGAAAAAGACGGCCATCGAACTGGGGACTGGACCATCCCTCTGATTGCGTTCTTTGTCATTCCCCAGGGGCCGACCGCGAAAAAAGATCTGGAGAAGTATCCCCGCCATCCCAAATTACGGTCCAAGGTTCGTCAACGGGAGACGAAGCTCGCGGCCCTGGGTTCGGTGCGTTTGTTGCGCACCGAGAAAAACGGCGCGAAGGATTTGCAGCGCTTTTATGACATGGAAGCCGCGGGCTGGAAGGGCAAGGAAAATAGCGCGATTATTTCCGATCCTCGCAGCCATCAGTTCTTCGAAGAAGTCACCCGGGAGGCTGAGAAGTCTGGACACCTTTGCCTGTACACGCTGGAACTCGATGGTAAGGCCATTGCCGCGCACATCGGCTTTACTTACCGCGGCCGCTACTGGGCGGCAAAAAGCACTTATGACGAGAACTATCGCGACTACGCCCCCGGACATCTCATCGTCAAAGCCATCCTGCAGGATTGTTCCGACCGCGGCATCTCTGAATACGTGATGGGGATCCGGGAAGACTGGAAGATGGAATGGACCCAGGATGTGAGGAAGCGAAGCTACCAGTGCATCTTCAACCGCGGACTTTGGCCTGCGCGCGCTGTACGCTGTGCGATTTTCGCTGCGCCCCAAACTGAAAGCCCTGCGCGAAGAGGTCAAGAGCTTGATGGCTCGCCGCTCCAAAAACCAGGCACCCAAAAACCAAGCGCCCGAGATCAAAGCGCCTAAGACCGAAGGGCCGCCACCGGAAACGAAACCCTCCCAGTAGCAGCCCTTATAACTCGATAACTCGAATTCCCGTCATTCCAATCTAGTGCCGATATGGCTGTGCCGAATGCCCGCCGCTATTGCCCCGGAACCATCGCGACGTCATCCACGCTCTTCACCTTCACCATCTTCGTGATGGTGTTGGTCGGGATGTTGTATTCGTAGACCTTTACGAGATCCACGCCGATGTAGAGGTTGCCCTGGCCATCGGAGATGATTCCATCAGGTATCGGTATGTTTCCTACCTGGTACAGAGTGTAGGTCGACAAATTCGTGGGGATTTTGACCAGGCAATTCGCGCCCACTCCCACATCCGCAGCCCAAAGTTCGCCGGTGTAAGGATCGTAGGTCAACCCGTCAAAACCATACCAGGTAATGTTGTGCGGCGTTGGCAGGTTGATGGAGTTGAGAATCGCCCCCGTCTCCGGATTGAGTTGGACGATCTTGGTGTGCTTATCGACCACCGCAAAAAGCTCACCGGCGGGGTCATATGCCAAGCCATCGACCGTGTACTGCTTCGTCAGCAGCGGTGTCACGGCTCCGGTGAGTAAATTCACGCGGTCAATGGCGCCAATCCCGAAGTTGGCGACCAGCAAACTGGTTCCGCTCGGATCGAAAATCAGGTCTCGCGGATAACTAAAACCGGAAGCGACAACGGAAGTCAGACCAGTGCTGGGATCGAACATGGAGACTGTGCCCGGAACGGTCGTTGTGTACAGAATGCGCCCCTTCGAATCGACGATCAGGCTATCCGGTTTCGCAGTCAGTTTGCTGAGCAACGTGACAACCCCGGTCGACATGTCGACTTCCACCAATTGCTCCGTGGCTTCACCGGTGGCATACAGGTGCTGGCACCAGGCACAGGGCACAAAAAACAGAGGTAAAGTCACACAAAATGCCACAAGACGCAGAATAGTACGCATGAATAGCCTCCTGACGACGGATTGGTTTTCGCTGTGAGTCGTAGACTCATTGCGACGGGGAATAACTAGCCAGCACGGGGGGAGACCTGCGCGAAACCGGTCAGCCTTTACAGACCCAGTGAGGCTGTCGCACACGGCCAAATCAGGCTTCCCGCACCGGTTTGCGGAAACCAGCCGCGTAAGTCTCTCAGACTAGTGGTGCTGTGTCAACCAGTTCGATGGCAGCTTCGCGAGGCTATCAAAGTCACTCCGGTCGGCCAAATTGGGCCAGGCGAATGCGCTGAGCCCGGAAGCGGGGTTCGCTGCTGACTTGTGTCATCATTAGCGAGCACGGCCAGAGGTTGAAACGTGGAAGAGGCTGAAACGTGGAAGAAGCTAAAACGAACATCGTGTCTGCCTTGGGACTGCCATCCATCACGATTCCCGCCCTCCGTGCCGAGCATGAACTGCTGCTTCTCTGTTCCCGTGTCTCCATAGATTCCGCGGACTCAGCCCGCATCCAGCTCTTGCTTCAGGCCCCGCTCGATTGGAACTTTCTTCTCCTCGCTGCCAGCCGAAATCATGTCCTGGGCCTGCTCTCGCACAACCTCCAGGCGGTCTGCGTGGAGGCTATTCCTGCCCCAACCCTCGAGTTCCTGCGCGATTGTTCTCGTAAAACCGCCGACCGAAATCACTATCTGGCCGCCGAGTTGAAGCGGGTTTGTGCCCTGTTCCGGGCCCATCAAGTATCAGCCCTGCCTTTCGGAGGGCCTCTGCTGGCCGCTCTTGCCTATCCGGACGCTTCCCTGCGCGAGACCAACAATATCGAATTCCTTGTGGCCCCGGAAAACATGCTGCAGGCCCGCGATCTCCTTATAACCGGCGGCTATCGTCGCGAATATACCTGGGATGCAGCCCGGGAAGCCGCCGAATTGCGCTTTCGACGCGTACTCGCCCTCGACCGGGCAGACGATGGTGTCCATATCTGGCTTTTTTGCGATCTGGAACCCGGCAGCTATGCGCGGCCTCTGCCATTCGCGTCCTTCGCGCACTCCACCGTCACTCTTGACGGTGAATCGATTACCACTCTTAATGCCGAGGATGCGCTGCTGCAAGCTTGCGTGCGCGCCGCCGCGGAAGCCCTCTCTCCACATCTCTCCTTGATCAGCGACGCGGCCCGCCTGGCGGCAACTCTCGATGCCGATGCTTGGCAGCGCGTCCTGGACCGCGCTGGGTTGCTGGGAGTAAAGCGAAAAGTGCTTGTGATTCTCGCCCTCGCGAGCGGTCTGCTGGGGGCAAAGTTGCCAGAAGTAATCGAATCCAGCATGCGGTCTGATCCGGCCGTCTCAGGATTATGCCAGCACGCGATCCGGTGTCTGTTCTCCGATACCGACTACGTGCCCGTGATGCGGAAACGAGTTGCCTTGCAGCTGGCCGCCCGGGACCGTTTCATCGATAAAGCCCGGTTCCTGATCAGGTTTGCGGCGGCGCCCACAAGGGACGATTGGGCCATGATGCCGCTCCCCGCTTCTCTCTACTACACTCTGAGGCCGTTTCGCATGCTGGGCCGCCGCGCGGGATTTTTCCGCCAACAGCGCCTTGCGGTGTTTATGCCGACTCCGGTTGAAATCGTCGAAGAGATGCTGGCGCTCGCTGAAGTCGGCCCCTCCGACACGGTCTATGATCTCGGCTGCGGCGACGGACGCATTGTGATTTATGCCGCTCAGCGCTACGGAGCGCGCGGCGTGGGCGTGGATCTTGACCCCGATCGCGTGGCCGAAGCCAACGCCAGAGCTGTCGCCGCAGGTGTCAGCCATCTCGTTACTTTCTCGCAGCAGAATGTCATGGACGTCGATCTTTCCTCGGCCTCCGTGGTCAGTCTGTTCCTCTCGCCGCAGGCCAATCTCATGCTCCGGCCAAGACTGAACCAGCAATTGACTCCGCAGGCTCGCATTGTCTCCCGCTCCCACGACATGGGCGATTGGGCGCCCCTCAAAACCAAGCTGGTGGCTTGCGATGGAGCTCTTTCCCGAATCTATTTATGGCGGCTGGATGGCAAAAGCAAGCCGATTGGCGGTGCAGCAGGACAGGCCCTATGATTTGTTTTTGTTCCCGCTCCGTTGAGCGAATCAAAGCCGGCTCTATACAGGAAGCAGTTTCAGGGAAGAGTCGATCTTCCACTCTGTGAAAACAATTGCACAAGCCCTCTTGGAACCCTGTCCCGAGGGTTCCCCCCGCAGCTAAGTATCTGAAACTACTCGCCTCTGCCGGTCCTCAGCCGGGCAATTTGGCAGAGCGATTGCATCTACTGTTCGTTAATATTTATGCGCTCCGCTTTACTCCCCCGCGAAGTGAGGAACTCGATTCCCCGGCGCAATCAAAAGGAAAAAAATTGATGAAGAAGTTCCCAGTGTTGATGGTTCTCCTGTGCCTCGGATTGCTCCCGGCTTGCAGCACCAAGAACTCGGCGGTCACGACTCAGCCTACTTTAACGTCGATCAAGATCGCTCTCGCCACATCCTCCGTGGCGGCTGGCCTGGCCGACCAGCTCACGGCCACCGGCGAGTATAGCGATGGCACCAGCAAGGACCTCACCGCGAGCGTTACCTGGACTTCGTCTGACGCGAGTGTCGCCACTGTTTCCACCGCCGGCGTGGTGACCACCCTGACGCAGGGTACGGCAAAGATCACCGGCACGCTTTCTGGAGTGAGCGGCAGCATAACTCTGACCGTGAACGCTCCAATAATTTCCAAGCTGGTCGTTTCATCCACCAGCACATCGATTGCGCCTGGTACGACTGTGCAGTTTACCGCCACCGGCACGCTGACCAACGGAACCACGGAAAATGCAACCGGCCTCGTGACCTGGACTTCGTCGAATCCCTCCGTCGCAGGCATTAATGTGAACGGAGCTCAGGGACTCGCCATGGGGTTAACCACCGGCACCTCCACTATTACCGCGAGCATTACGACAAGCTCGGGTACGGTCTCCCAAAGCGCGCTCCTGACGGTTACGAGCGCAACCCTGACCTCCATCAGTGTCACGCCGACGAGCGCGTCCATCCCTCTGGGAACCGTGCAGCAATTCACCGCGACCGGCACATTTTCCGACAACTCGATGCAAGACATAACCGGGACTGTCGTGTGGAGCGCCTCGCCCGCCAGCGTGGCCTCAATCACCGTCAGCGGCCTGGCCACGGGCAAGGACATTGGATCATTCACCGTCACAGCAACTTCTGGCGCGATCAACAACACCGTCACGGCCACCGTTAACGCCATTGATCTCAAGTCGATTGCGGTCCTTCCCGCCGACTCGACGATCGCGCAAAACACCACCGAGCAGTTCTCGGCGATTGGCACTTTCAGTGACGGCAGCACTCACAACCTGACCGCGGAAGTGGCGTGGAGTTCGTCGAATACTGCGGCGGCGACCATCGGCAGCAGCACCGGAGTGGCCAACGGAAAAAGCCCGGGAACCACAACCATCACGGCGACCCTGGGCGGAATCCCCGGCTCCACATCTCTCGACGTCACCAACGCCACGATCGTATCGATCTCAGTAACACCCACCGGCCGCACCATCGCGCCCACCACCGAACTCTCATTCACGGCGACGGGAACGTTCAGCGATTCCAGCACGCAGGTCATTACCACGGATTCAACCTGGACATCGAGTGACACCGCCGTAGCCACAGTTGGGCCGGAAGGCGTGGCCACGGCCGTCGCAGCCGGTACGACGAACATCACCGCCGCTTTCGGCGGAATGAACGGATCAGCGTCCCTGACGGTAAGTTCGGCGACCCTGAAATCAATCTCAGTCGCACCCGCAACCGCGGTGCTCGCCCCAGCTTCCACGCTGTCCTACACCGCGACTGGAACATTCAGTGACGGCTCCACTGCCAACGTCACCGACGCCGTGACCTGGAGTTCCTCCGCGACCAACGTGGCGAGTATCAGCAGCTTTGGCCAGGTCACCGGCCAATCGGCGGGCACGGCAACCATCAAGGCACAGCAAGGCTCCGTGAGCGGCATGGCCGCGTTGGTGGTGGACTCCTCTGCCCTGAGCCTTCTGCAAGTGACTCCCGCCACGGCAACTGTGGCCGCGGAAACCGCAACGCAATTCAACGCCATTGGAGTGTTTTCGGATGGCAGCACGCAAAACCTGACCAGCTCCGTCAGCTGGACATCATCTCCCGCATCCGTTGCGACGGTCAGCAACGCATCGCCGACCAAAGGCCTGGCCACCGGAGTCGCAGCCGGAAACGCCACCATCACCGCACTGTTCGCGGGACAACAGCCAGGGGCGGCGACCTTAACCGTAACCAACGCCACCCTGAGCTCCATCAGCGTGACTCCGGACCCTGCCAGCATATCTCTGGGCGGTACCCAGCAATTCACCGCCACGGGCACTTTCAGCGACGGGACCACTGAGAATCTCACCGCGCAAGTGACCTGGACGTCCTCCGAAGTGAGCGTCGCAACCATCAGCCCAGGCGGATTAGCCAGCACCGCCGGCACCGGAACCACCACCATCACCGCGACAATGAACGGCGTGAGCGGGACGGCGAACACTCACCGTCGACTGAGCGCAAGTTGGGTGGCGAGGCGGCGATCGGAAGCGGTCTTGCTTTTTCCAGCCGCGCCGAACTTCGCGGGATCGACACGGACGGCGCTAGCCCGCGCGATGTTCGAGCCGGTGACAATACTCGCAGGGTGTGATCAGGTTCCCATCGGAGTCGTCGCCGGATACGGAAGTCTTTGTGGTGGACCTCCATGTTCGCCATCGTGCCGCAACATTGACGCCGCCACCGGTGCAGCCGCAATCCGGTGAGACGGACGAACTCGAGGGTCCGCGACAATCGTTGTACTTGCCTGCAGCGGGACAGTTGACTGGAGTGAGGCTTTGTTCGGGAGAGCGTGACCGGGTAGAGACAGTCGCCTCGGCTGTCCAATCGAGTGCACCTCGACGGCTTCTCCGCACTCAGATACTACGTGGCCCATACCGGCAGCGAATCGCAATCAGAGCGCGGGCCAGAGCATCCTCGCTCCAGTCAACAGCAACAGAGTGCAGAGGATGCGGCGCAGCCACAACATAGGCACCCGCGTGCTCAAATGCGACCCGACAAGCCCGCCAGGAATTGATCCGATCAGCAGTGACCCCACCAGCGTCCAGTTCACATTCCCCAGCCGCCAGTGCAGCAATCCCGTCACTCCCGTGAGCACCACCGCATGCACCACGTCAGTGCCAACGTTCACCTTGGGAGAAAAGCTGTAGAAGAGCAACAACAGCATCATGATGATGCTGCCTGAACCCACCGACGTCATGCCCACCAGAAAGCCCGCCACCAGCCCAATCACGGTCATGCCCATGAACGACTTCAGCGTGGGAGGGCGATGCGCTACGCTTTCCTCGATGCGCTTCTGAAACAGTAGCAGCGAAGGAATGGCGATCAGCAGTATCCCGATGGCGATCTTGATAAAGTCGTTGACGCCGCTGCCATAGAGCGTGCGGATATGGGTGAGCAGCGCCACTCCCCCAATCGAGCCGGGAACACTGCCCACTGCCAGGGCTATCACCACCTTGCGACGGACGGTCCCCTTGCTCATGTGCAACAGTCCCGCAGGTATCTTGGTGAAGAAGTTAAATACCGCGTCCGAGCCTACGGCCACGATCGCCGGAACTCCCAGCCCGTAAATCAACACCGGCAGCAGCAACACGCCGCCCCCAACGCCGGTCAGCCCAATCAGGACTCCGACCACAAAGCCCACCAGGATTTTGACCGCGATTATCGGCATGCTGAAATCTTTCCTCTAGGCATAGTCCGAACAATACTGACGAACCCCGTCACTCTTGCCATCCTGAGCGAAGTTGTCATCCACAACAGTGGATGACAACTCAGTCAAAAGCCTGCCCTGAGCGGAGCCGAAGGGGACCCCTTGCAAGCCCGCAGTGCCATCGGCCTCTAAAGGCGTTTCCACCGCGGCTTCGGGGCCCGCATTTCGGCCCCGCGCTACGCTTGAATCAGGAACCCTCTTACGCTCCAGTTCCGTTCACGCCAATGAAGCCTTCACGCTCCAGGTGCAGCACAATTTCCTGCGCTGCTTCTTCGGGAGAGAGGTCGCCAGTGTTGATGGTGACCTCGGCATCGGCCGGAACTTCGTAAGGATCCGAGATGCCGGTGAACTCCTTCAGAATTCCCGCTCGCGCCTTGGCATAAAGTCCCTTGCGGTCGCGCTGCTCGCAGACTTCCACCGAAGTTGCCACATGCACCAGGATGAATCCGCCGTAGGGCTCAATCATCTGGCGCACGTGCTTGCGCGTGGCGTCGTAAGGCGCGATGGGAGCACAGATCGCGATGCCCCCGTTCTTCGTGATTTCCGAAGCCACGTAGCCGATCCGCCGAATATTGATGTCGCGATGCTCTTTCGAGAATCCCAACTCTGACGAAAGATGCTTGCGCACCAGGTCGCCGTCGAGAATCGTGACCGGGCGTCCGCCCACTTCCAGAAACTTGGTCAGCAGAACATTGGCGATGGTCGATTTCCCGGAGCCCGAAAGTCCGGTGAAGAAAATCGTGACCCCCTGCTTGTTGCGGGGCGGAAAGCTGCGCCGCAACTCCTTCACCACTTCCGGATAGGTAAACCACGCCGGAATCTCGCGCCCCTCGTTCAGCCGGTCGCGCAGTTCGGTGCCCGAGATGTTCAGAACCTTGTCGCCGTTCTTAACTTCGTCATCCGGTACATAACGATCCTGCTCTTCGAGGTAGACCATCATGTTGAAAGGCACCATCGTTACGCCGATGTCGGCCTCGTGTTTCTTGAATACTTCCTGCGCTTCGTACGGGCCGTAAAAAGGTTTGCCGTCCGTGTCCTTGCCCGGACCTGCGTGATCGCGCCCCACGATGAAGTGAGTGCAGCCGTGATTCTTGCGGATCAGCGCATGCCACATGGCTTCGCGCGGACCGCCCATACGCATGGCCAGGGGCAGCAATGAAAGTTTCTGCGAGCCTTGCGGATACTTCGAGCTGAGCAGTTGGTAGCAACGCACGCGCGTGTAGTAATCCACGTCGCCGGGCTTGGTCATGCCCACCACGGGATGAATCAGCAGATTCGCTTCAACTTGCTTGGCCGCGCGGAAAGTAAGCTCCACGTGCGCGCGGTGCATGGGATTGCGAGTCTGAAACGCGACCACGCGGCGCCAGCCCAGGCGTGCGAATTCCGCCCGTAATTCAGCCGGAGTAAACCGCAGGCTGCGGAAGTCGTAATGCGACGGTTCCTGCAAACCTTCAACGCTTCCGCCGACATACCAGGGGTTTGATTGATTCATCGCGTAGTTCGCGCCGGGATGCGCCTTGCTGGTGCTGTTGAATACCGCTTTGGCCTCGGCGGCGCGGTCCGGTTGCCACACTTCTTCCACGTTCAGCACCGCCAGCATCACTCCCTCGGGATCGCGCAGCGCAATCTTGCTGCTACCCGGCGTGAGCTTCTTGGCGAATTCCTCGGTGACGTCCAGCGTGATCGGCATCGGCCATAAAACTCCGCTGGCCAGCCGCATGTTGTGGCAAACACCTTCATAATCGGCGCGCGTCATAAATCCGCGCAGCGGCGAAAACCCTCCGCTCATCAGCAGCTCAAGATCGCACAGTTGCCGTGCGCTCAGGTCCCACGATGGCCACTCTTTCGAGTGTGCTTTGAGCTCTGCAGCTCGTTCCGGTTGAACAGTCAATTCCGCAAGTTGTCCGCCGTGCGGCGGAATAAGATGGCCCGTGGAAACAGTCAAGCTTTTAGCCTCCTGAACTTTAAGTCTTCTTCGTCTACTGCCTTTATCGCCAATTGCCTGGGTTCTATATGCAGCGGCAGGCTCTCAAGATTCAACAATGCAGGAAATCAATACTGGGGGGTTGGTCGTGGGTCCATAGTGCCAACTCTGCATCGAGCTTACCATCGCTGCCGAGGATCACCAAGTCTCTGAACGCACCCGTACCGTAGCCTGATTACCCGCAATCCAGAGACCGTACGGGCTGGCGAACATAGCTGTAGTAGCATGAAAATAAACAGTTTACGTTGACATTGTTGGTTCCACAGCTGGCTGCCGCCGCGACGATGAAAAAGTTTGCGGCAAAAGGGTGCGTTCCGAGCCCGGTCAGCATCCGGTCAGCCCTCCCAACTCCGGATCCTGCCTGTTCTTATAGCCCCAGGGTTATGGCCCCAGGCTTCGTCTGAAGCAAGTTGCCCCGTCAATGTAGCCCCAACGACCGACGGTATGGGGTTGCACGTGCACTCTAACGCTTCGAACTATGGAATACATCGGGAAGACCGTGTAATTTATGCAGCGGTCCCGTGTAATGAGGGAGGATTTTCACCTAGGGTATTCACCCTAGTCGGCAGCATCCGTGGTGCGAATGGCGGGGCAGCAAGGACGATCCTCGTAACTTTTTTGGGGCGCGCCCGGGGTGGCTTACCTGGATCAGCCGGACAACCCCCCGCTACCGGTATTGGAAGTCCGTTCGCAGCCGCCGTTTCGTCGAAATTACCCGATTTTACAGGCGTTTATGCTTGCACAGAACGCCGTTTGCGAACCCGGATTGTGGCCCCTCGTCGCGCGTTTTCTCGTGTGTTCTCAAGCCCCAGATTCCCATTTTCGCACCCCTGTGGAAATGAATGTTCTCCTGTCACAGCCAAAATCGTCTCAAAGTGGCATGGTGGATGCTACTGGTTAAGCAAACATCATCTGGAAGTACGATCCGGCGACATTTTGCAATTTGGCAACATCCGGCACCGCCCAGCTTGGGGCGGGAAAGTCACCACGGGGGAAACGATGAAAGAACAGCCCGTTCGCTTAGGGCCGCGCGAACAGCAAATCGTTGAGTTGCTCTTGCAAGGCTGTGACAACGCCGAAATTGCGAGTCAGCTGAAGATGGCGCGAAGAACGGTGAAAGCTCACTTCAACCGGTTATTCCTGCGTTTTGGAATTACCGACGGCATCAAACGGGTCAAACTCGCGACACTCTTATACCGGAGACAATCATGCATGCAATTGAGCGCTATGGAAATCGTACCCCCAGTGAACGGGAACAGCAGGTCATCCAGCTTGTCGCACAAGGCCTGAAAAACAAGGAAGTGGCGGACAAGATCGGCACCACCGAACATGTGGTGAAAAACTACCTGCGCGTCATCTACGACAAGCTCGGCCTCTGGAATCGCGTCGAGCTTGCCCTGTGGTACGAATCGCGCCGCACCGCCCCCACCCTCTTAAGCCAATACAACTAGCTTGTTGTACGAAGTTGGCGTGTGCGAGGTTTGTGTTTGGAGGTCGAGTTTGTGTGGGGCGGGCACTCTTGCCCGCCACGGCCGCGCCAGCGGCCGGCCTTTGTCTTTGGCATGACAGCCGTGGCACCCAAAAATATTTCAGATTGCTGATTTCAGATTGTTGATCGAAAACCCGAGCCACAAGAACTTGGTTTTCAATCAACAATCAGAAATCAACAATCTGAAATCTTCTCCTCCCGCACTACTGGCACCCCAGATTCGGAAGGTCGCGAATCCGTTCCCCGGCTCCCGGAACTCCCTTGCGCGCGGCCGCGTCCAGCAGCAGGCGGGCCTGATCGCAATTCCGCGGAACGCCGTCTCCAGTCACGTAAAGATCAGACAGCAACAGAGCCGCCGCCGCGTTCTGCTTGCCCAGAGCCTTCCACAGCCATTGCGCGGCCTCGCTGCTGTCGCGGGCCTTGCCCTGCGTCCCGCTGAGATAGCCTTCTGCAATAGCCAGTTCTTCCGCCCCCTGGCTTCCACGATCGGCGAGAGCACGATCGGCTAGGGCATGATCGGGCGACAGCACGACCGGCGGGCGCGTTCAACTTCTCGTCCGCCGCCCTATTCGTGGGCGCGATCGACTTCTGAGTGGAAGCGCCTTCTCCGGGACCGTTATATTCTTCGGGATTCTTCTTGGCCTCCCGCCGCGCGGGAGAGTATCCCGCCGGCGTGGGCGACAAAGCACGAACGACGACGGCCGGAGTCACATCGTCCCGCTTCGGCGTCTGCGCAGGCAGCGATGATCCAGTCAAGGACGATCCAGCCAAGGATGATCCAGCCAAGGACGATCCAGCCGATGATCCAGCCAAGGATGAGCCGCCCGATGCGCCGCTCACCGACGAGGACGTTCGCCCCGCCGTAGAGTCACCCTTCGTCGCCGCGTCCTGCGCCCCATCGTGAGCGCGCAACCAGACCCCCGTCCCATGCGCGCCCACGTAGAACAAAGTCCCCACCAGGATTCCGAGGGCCGCGCCCATCAGCCAGCGCGAGCGCCGCTGGCGAGCCCGTTCCTGCTCCAGAAAAAGTCTGGGAACGTCGTCGGTAATCGGTTTGACCCCCTGCGCCCAGATCAGCTGCCGTTCGTGCAGCAAAGACTCCACCGGGGGCCGGAGCAGGTCGATTTTCTGATCGCCTTTCTGATCGTCAAATTTCCCTTCGCCGATTCTTGGGTCTTCTCCAAATTTCTCTTGCCCGACGCCATCCGATTGCGCCGCGAGTTCCAGCCCCGGCTCCGGAATTTCTGAAATCCGTGTGCTGGCTCCATTCCGCGGCGCCGCATCCGGCACACTCTCTCGCACCGGCAACGCAGCCCCGCAAGCTCCGCAGAATTTTTGTTCCACCAGCGAAAGTCGACCGCATGAACGGCACTGGATGAATTCTTCCCGCAGCGGCGCCGCCAGCCCCGGAGATGTTTCGAAGGTTTTTCTGAAATTCGCTGCGGCAGTCTCGGAGTGCGCCGCGCCGGAAGTTATGCCGGAAGTTGCGGAGGAATCTTCAGTGGAATTCGCTGGGTCATGCGCAGAAAAAAATGTGCGGCTTTCCTGGACTGCGTTGCCCGGCTCGCTCGGAACGGCCGTCGCCTGCGCAGAGGCTTCCCCTGCGGCGGAGTCGCGCTCCAGTTCCCGCAGCAACTCCTGCACCGCCTGCTCCCGTTTTTCCGGTGGGCTGGTGAAGTACACCTCTGCCCAGCGCCCCATGTTCCTGCCCAACACCGGGTTGGTCAGAGGATTCAGTTCCGGCGACGGCAGCGTCTTAGGATGGTCCTGGTTGTCGTCAAAATTCGACACGCGCAGCTTCTCCGGGGGGCGGGCTGAGACTGCAGTACGATTCCACTCTGGCCCCACCCAGATTGTCAAACCCGGATGGCCCACCCCAGCCGTCGACCCAGAATTATTAAACCCGGCGGTTCCGCAAAGGTTGCCACAGAAAAATGGGCAAAGCAGGTTGGCGCACGCTCCACCACGGGAATTACTGATTGTTGATTTTTGATTGCTGATGGAAAATCAAAACCGGAATCGACCCCCCCTGGCTTTTCAATCAGCAATCAGCAATCAAAATTAGCAATCGACGTCAATTGCAAGGCTTGCGATAGGCCGGTTCGAACTGGCCGAGTTGTGCATCCTGCTGGCTGGTGTATTTGCCTTGCGGAGTCTTGCCGTAGAGATCCGCACCCGGACAATAGTAAAGAGCCGAGTGCAAATCCACCCACACCTGCGTGTCGGGATTTCCCTTGTCTTCCACCGGATCGGGCGGGTCCGCCACGCCGAGGCTGATCAACAGTTTGTCGAGCGTGGAAAGATCGGCGTCGGGAGCCGGGCGTCGATGGCTGACCTTCGCCGCGCTGCCATTCGCTCCGAACGAATGCTCGGACCAGATACTCCAACGAACGACCGCAGCGACCAGCACGACGGCGACTGCCAGGTAAACGTCGCCCCGCCGCGTATTCCAGAAGCGAACGAACGAGTTCTGGCTTCTGGAAGCCGCAAGCTGCTCGAATGCTTCCTTCGCTTTCGCCGCGGAACTCCAGGCCAGAGGATGCGCGGTCGCGAGCGCGGTGGTGCTGGCCTGGCCCGCGGCGCTTTTTTCCGCTTCACCAACCAAGTCCGGGAGCCCCGGACGCCCTCGTCCGGGGAGCAGCGCCCCATCGCCTTCGAGTTCACCCTCCGCATCAGCTTCGAAAGAATCTGTTTCGAATGAATCCGCTTCGAACGAAACAGGCTTGCTCAATTCCGGCTCGACCGCTTGGGCGCCGATCGATCTTGCGTCGAGTGATTGTTGCGACATCGATTCCGCGCGCACGGATTTCTGCTCGCCGGGTGCGTCCAGGCCCGCAGCAAATTTTCTCGCTGCGGCTGAAATCTCAATCACTTCCTTCCGCAGTGGCGCCGCCGCTTCCGTTCTCGGTGCAGGCTTCCAATCCGCTTCCAGTTCGTGCGCCGCTTCCGGCTCCGGTTCTCCGAACGGGTCCTCCAATTCCGACAAGACTGCTTCCCAGGGCTGTATCTCGGCCGGGACACCTGGATGGATTTTCCGCTCCGCTGCCCGCATTCTGCCATTCGCCTGAGCCGGCTCAGCATTTTGCTTGCTGGCCTGTTGCATCTGCCAGAGCGAGGCCACCTTGCTTTGCATGGTCGGAGGCTGATATTCGCCGCTCCGCGGCGAGCCACACTTTCCGCAGAACATTTCCTCGCCTACCAGTTCGTGGCCACACTTGCGGCAGAAAAACGCAGGCGCCGAAGGCTTTTTCGGAATCGCTGTCGCAGGCGCGTTCGATACAGCAGGATTCGCCGAAGAAAGACTCGTCGCAGAAGCGCTCGCCGCAGCCGGCGTCACCATGGGAACGACCGCAATCGGAGCCGTTGCTGCGGGCGCCCCGCTCCGCGCGACCGATTCCTTCAGCGCGGGACTTTCCATCAAGGCCGCCAGATTAGGCCGCAGTTTCTCCAAAGCTTCCAGCATGGTGGCGCGCTCGGCCGCCAGCGACTTGCGCGAGGACACGCCGGCATCGCGGGCCAGCGCTTCCGTCACCAACCCGGCCATCAACTGGCCGCTGTGCACGTCCTGCTCGCGAAAGGCGTTGGCGCTGGCGAAGTAGAGTTCCAGCGCGCCCGCGATTCCGCTGTCGCGGTAGATCGGAACCGCGATCAGCGATCCAATCCCGCGCCGCCGGCACTCTTCCGCGTCGAGCAGAAAGTCCGAATTCACATCCGCGCCACGAATCACTTCACCCGAGCGCAGGCAGTTAAAGCAAAGCGCCTTTTCCATCGCGACTTCGCTCCCGCGCGCCAGGGTCAGTAGTCCACTCACCGCCCGGTATCGCAACTTCTTACCGTCAGTCTTCTGTCCTTCAGTTTTGCTCTCGACAATTCCAATCGCCGAACCAGCAGCCCCCGTGATCTCAGCCGCGCGCTGCGCCACCAGCGCCATGGCATTTTCCAGTTCGAGACGACGAGTCAGAATCTGCTGCTGGGTTTCGACGATCTGCGCCAGCGTGAGAGTGTAGGCATCTTTAGTGGTGCCAGCAGAGTTGATGCCCGCCGAGCTTATGCCGACGGGTTCCAGAGGAGCCGCTGCCGAGGCGATGGCTCCCGCGGCGGCAGATTTTTGAGCGGTGGATTTCTTCGGGACAGGTTTTTCGGTGGCAGGTTTCTCAGCGACGGCTTTCTCAGTGCTAGGTGTTTCGACGACGAAATTGCGTGTTGCCGCAGATGCGCTTGCCGCGATCGGTGTTGCCGGAACTTTATTCGTCGAGAGCTGACTTGGCGAGATCTGATCTGCCGCAACTGGGCCCCGCGCCTGCTTCTGCAGATCGCCTTGCTCCTGGATCACAAAAGCCGCTTCCAGCAGCTTGTCCAGAGTCTGCTCGTCGAGGACAGGTTTTTTTGGGTCGGACTTTTTTGGGTCGGACACGGTTCCCTTTGCCATCGCCAACCACGCTCGGATGCGCGGACACAGAAGCTGCCAGACCCGAGGATATGGCTATTTTAATGCAACTTCCATACCAATTTTTCACCCACGAAGCGTTTCATCCCGCCAGCAATCTTCGCGGCGGCAAGCAAAACGTATCTGCAAAGGCTCCGGTGGCGAGCGCAACAAGCCCATTTTTTTCAAGACATTGCAGTGCCCGATTTGCGCCGGCCAGATCCTGGCGCAGAAAAACGCCAGCTTGTCTGCCATTCGCGTTTCCAGAGATGACCGGAGGTGACCAAGGTAATCCGCGTAATCCGCGGTAATCCGCAAGAAGATGCACACAAGAGGACCGCCGCAGTACTAAGGCAAACCGTCCATCAGAACTCACATTCCGCAACTAGCTTCAGAAGCCGAAGAAGCGTCTCGCGCTCCGCCGAGGTCATTTGCCGCCGGACACTCTCATCGGCGGTCACCCGAGCTTTGATTAGCCGTTCCCGGTACTTCCTTCCTTTGGCCGTCAGCTGGACTCGAATTGCCCGGCCCGATTTTGCCCTGTGCTCGGACACGAGTCCTTCCTTGACCAGTGTCTTGATGGCCCGGTGCACGACGGTCCGATCGATACCCACGAGCGTGGCGATCTGATTCTGGTTGAGCGTCGTTCCGTCACGCAATGTCGACAGGATAAAGCCGCGTGTCGCCGAGCACTGGGTTTTTCGCTCCAGTCTCTTTCCCACCGAGAAATACGCCGCCGCGATATTGGCGAGCACCGAGTCTTTCAGAATGTCGTCGGGAATCTCTTTCCCAGGAAGGATGTTCATAGGACAGTGACCGTGGCATCGAGAGGTCTTCGCCACTGCGGTGGCTCATCGTGGGCACGCGATTTCTTGCCGATCGCAATCACCATCACAATCTCGTGGTGCCGGCCGGACAGCCCCAGATATTGAGAGAGCCTGCGGCCGTCAAAGCCTTCCATCGGACAGGTGTTCATTCCCAGCGCTTCGGCAGCGATCATCAGATTCTGGCAAGCCAGCGATGTACTCTTCGTCGCCCACTTGAACAAGTCCTGCCGGGAGAGCGGCGGCATCCCGATCACCATCCGCAGATTCAGCAGCCGGAACAAGGCCCGTTTGATCGCAGCAAACATTCCGAATGGCCCCGGCATGAACAGGATCCGGCCGATCTTTGCCTTGCGCTCGTAGTCGCGAAGTTTTGCTTCGGTGAAGTTGCTTCTGCGCATCCACTCCAGCTGCCCTTGCGCCGTGGTCGACAGCGATCCGAGGTCGGCAACGGCCACGACCAATGCGGAGGCGGTTTCCGCGGGCTTCTGTCCGAGGCATAGTTTCGCCACCGCGGTCTTCTTTGCCGCGGACCCCACCCAATAAAACTTGTAAGGCTGGCTGTTAAAGCTTGAAGGGGCATGGCGAGCGGCATTGAGAACTTGCTCGCGCAGTCTTTCGGGAATTTCTACAGGTTCGAAGACCTTCACCGCTCGCCGTTGGAAGATCGCGTCCAGGGCCTCGTTCATGGCTCACCACCTCAATGTTGCTATTACAACATAGGAATGTTGCATTTGCAACATGTATTCGCCCCCAAGAAGGATAGGGCTGCTCACAATTGACCGAAATGGGAACAAATCTCGAAACGGGCAAGTCGGCGAAAGCATTGCGGGCGGACCCGCACCAACGAATCCCTTCGTGATACTTTGTGCCCTTCGTGGTGATAGGTTTCTCTATCCCATAGGCATAGCGATTCGAGTGGCACATCTCGCACTCGCGAACGCCAATCTCACTTGTAGGATTTCGGGTAGCAGAATCTGAATCCCGAAGTAGCCGACGAAGTAAGCCTGGTTACTACGCGAGGGTTCCAGGTTGCGCCCGGCCATGAGCAGAAAAATGATGGGGCTATAGATTTTGTAGCGCGCCGAAGTCGATGGTCGGCTGGTTAACGGCAGGATGAAACGTCCCCTGGTTATAGAACTCAATGTCTCCTTCGGGTTTCGGAGTGAAGTCGTGGCCCACGACCAATCCGGTGATCCAGCCATCCGGTCCTTTGTGCACCGCCTGATAACCGATTTCGTAATCCACATCCACCGGACCAAGTTTCTTCGAAAACTCAAACGGCAGGAGAAAACTCTGGCTCGCCGGGGGTGATGCCGCGCCGCACGGCGTCGTTGGGATTGTTGAGGAGAAACTGGGGAAACACCGAAACCGAGAGGCCGTCTTCACCCCCGCCGTAGAAGCGCCACTTCACGCCGGGATTCGATTGTCCCAGCCCAAATTGCGTCCTGCCAAATTGCGCCGCGGTCGCCGGATTCTGGACGCGCAGCTAGGCATTACAGAGGCAGGGACAGGGACAAAGCAGCCGGCGACGGTTCGTTGTCGCAGCCTCGCGCCGCGGCTCCGAACGCCGCAGCCCGGGAGGACGTGGCCCGGGACGTGGCACGAGAAGATGAATTCGTTGCCGCAAACGCGGTTGCCGCTCGTTTTGGCGGTCATCCTTTGTGTGCCTGTGCAAAACTGCCGGTCGCTCCGGACTCGAAGACCGAAAAGGAACCGCCAACTGCCCATCGCACCCCAATACGGGAATTGCCCATTCCCCAGCGCCCGTGGATCTCCCCGCGAACTTGTCACGCGCCCCTCGAAGGCCCCATCGATATTCTTCGCACTGGCGAAACCGTATGACAGCAAAGACACTTGCGAGCATCCGGATCACGATTCCCGCCAGCAATCCAGAACCGAGTAGCACCAGAAAAAGCTCGGACGAGATCAACTCACACGGTTTCCTGACGTCCATCTGGCGTCAGAAAAGCCCCGGTCCAGCCGCGAATACTAAGACATCAGTCGAGTGGTTGGACCATTATGGAACTCAGCTCGCCTAGCACAGGCCCCCTGAAGCTCTCCTGAAAACGCGGGTTAGCGCCCCTAAGTGCCCATTACTACAGGCCTTAGCGCGCAGCGGCGCGGCACGCGAACAATTGGCGAAGCCCGTGCATTAGAGAAAGCGGCTGCCGATTTGGAGCCTGGAGGTTCAAAACGTGATCGATCTCGCCGAAGTCAAAGTGACCCCCCGCGACCAGCAAGTGCTGCTATTGCTGGTGCAGGGCTGCAGCAACAAGGAAATTGCGGGCCAGTTGAACATCAGCCCACGCACCGTGAAGCAACATTTGCGCACGCTCTTTTTGCGTGCCGGGATTCGCGATGGCCGCAAGCGCGTGAAACTCGCCATCGCCATGTTCGCCAAGGAAGAGGCCCGTTCATGACCCCCCAGGAACATCTTACCCCCCGGGAAATTCAGGTCGCGGTGCTGGTCTGGGAAGGCCTCACCAACCGCGAAATCGGCCGGATCATCGGCACCAGCGAGCAAGTCATCAAGAACCACCTGCGCAGCACTTTTGACAAGCTGGGCGTCTGGAGCCGCCTGGAACTGGCCATGTACGTGGCCAGCCACGGCGGCAAAAGCTGGAATGCCAAGCCCGGCGCGTCCCCGGTCGGGTTCTCGTCTGCCGCATCGGCAGGCTAGCGGCAAGAAGGGCTCTTTACTACAGAGTCACCCTTCGACTTCGCTCAGGGCAGGCTCCGACACAGAGAAAACCTAAACCAGGCAAAAGCCCTACCATATCGGTCTTTCTAAGACGTTGGTTTTCTCTGTGTCTCTGTGACTCTGTGGTGAAATCGCGTTTGTTGGGCAAGAGGGCGGGCCTTCGGCGCAGGTTCGCGTGCAAACTGCTGCAAAAGCTTTCACGAGAGGCTGGCTGCCGGCTGACTTCGAGAAGCTAACCCTTTACCGCTCATAGGATTGCCGGAAAGCGACGGCGGTCTCAAAATTGCACTGATGCACACGATACTCGAGAGTTGGCTCGCAGTTGGCAAGAGCTGGTCTCGCGTCCCGCAGCGAGGCAGGGAAATGAACTACCAGGAAACGTTTTGGATGGCTTGCGACTCCACCGAGCAGTTGCGGGCCGAGTATGGCCCGTTTCACACCCGCGCCGAAGCGGAAACCGAGGCGCGCCGGCTGGGGTTCGGCTATCTTTTGCGCTACGAGCACCTGCTCGGTGAAAATGAAGAGATTCAGGAAGTGCGCTGCATTTTCATCGAGTTACCGGGAGCGGCGCCGTTAACTTCTGAGCCGGTTCGAACCACCCTGCACACCCGCTGCGCTACCTGCGGAGAATCCGCCGTCCACGACAAAGGCTGGGAGGCGGAAGTTTGGGCGGACATCCACGAATTCGAACATTCCCGCCACAAAGTACGCCTGTTCAAGCACGCCCGAGGCACAGGATTGAAGGAAATCAGCGGCTGGCGCGGGTAGGGAAGCTGTCAGCTATCAGACCAACTGCTCACTCAATAAATCCTGAGCAGTGGCCCACTCAAGCCCGCGGGTGGCCCATTCAAGCCCGATTTTGGTTTCAGTGGGGCGGTTCTTCCAACCGACAAAGTCTTCCCGCCACTCGTTCGCGTTTTCGCGCCGTCCATTCCGACTCGATCTCGACGCGTTCCGCGCCCCAAGAAAACAGCAGGTCCCTCCACTCCACGGATCATCGCTTTGCGATCGTGCGTTCCGGTCGGGATGACAGAGTCGAGAAGATCTGAACGTCCTAAGCCAAAACCGGGCTTGAGTGGGCCACCCGCCAGCATCCCCACTCTAAATTTCGCAAAGAACGCGAAATTTAGAATGGGCCACCCGACGGCTTCTATGTTTTTTCAGGTTGGCTTGAGAGTTCGCTGGCGGCGGCCTTGTCCAGGAACCAAAATAGTTTCCCGTCGGTGGGGTGGACCAGTTTCGCGGGATAGCGGTTGGCGGGACGCAGTTTCGTCTTCCAGGACGGCGTGCAGCGCGGGGGCTTTATCGGTGCCGCTTACCAGGAAGGCTATGCTGCGGGCTGCGTTCAACAGCGGCGCGTGAAGGTGATGCGGTTGGTTTTGAATTTTTCCACCCAGTTGGCGACCACCAGGCGAGATTTTTCCTGCAGCGCGGCGGTTTCGGGGAAGAGCGAGGCGGTGTGGCCGTCGGGACCGAGACCAAGAAGGATCAGATCGAAGCGCGGGAACTCACCGGGTTTCGTCTCAAAAAACTTCTGCAGAGTCAGGTCGTAGGCTTGCGCGGCTGCGGCGGCGTCCGGGTTTTCTGCGGGAACTCGAAAAATATTGGCCGCGGCTACCGGAATCTTTGACAGCATGGACTCGTCGGCCATGCGGTAGTTGCTGTCTGGGTCGGTGGGCGGGACGTGACGTTCGTCGCTCCAGAAGAAAAACGTACAGTCCCATGGCATGGAAGCGCGGGCGTTGGTGGCTAGCAAGTTGAAAAGCCCCTTGGGAGTAGATCCGCCCGAGAGCGCGATGGTGAAGCGGCCGCGGTGCGCTACGGCTTCCTTGGCCGCGCGGACTACTTCTTCGGCGGCCGCGGCGAACAGTTCCTGCGGGGTAGTGAGGGTTCGTATTTCGGTGGAGGAGGTCACGGGAATTGGCTCGGTTCTTTATTTCAGCAAGCGCTTATGTTCGTTGTCGCCACCATACGGGCAAGCTAAGAACTATCCATGCCACAACTGTATAGAGAAGAACGGAAAATAGGGCTAGGGCCAGTATCTGTGCTCCCCCGTGGCCTGGCGCTAGCCACGTTGTTAGTCTTTCCGCCGGTTTCAGCATGTTAACTACGACGTCCTCGATTGCCGAAAGCTTGTCCTGATGAGGGCCGATGGAAAAATCGATCGCCAACAAAATTCCGTTCAAAGCGGTGGAGATAAAAAGCGCGGTGGCTATCCGCCAAAGGTGTCGGTTCGGTTTCATTTGCCATCGCCCATTCATCACGTACTCTAAAGCTCGGGTTCATTCTGCTCGCTTTAAAGTCAAAATCCCCACTTCTCGCAAAGGACGCGAGAAATGGGGCACCCGGCTGTTCCTCGGTGACGCATGCGTTCCACAAGTCTTTCAGCAGGCTGATCGAATCAGCCCTTGCCTCTCGCGGCGGCGCAACGCGCTGCGCCCAGCAGTCCGGCTTTGTCGTTGGTGATGACTTGCACTGGAATCGCCTCGACCAGCGAGCGCAGGCGGCCTTTCTCGAGGAAGGCCTGCATGAAGATTGGGCCGGTCAGCTTGGCCAGGACTTTTGGTGAAATTCCGCCGCCGAGGAAGATGCCGCCGGTGGCCATGGTCTTGAGCGCGAGATTTCCTGCTTCGGCGCCGTAGACCGCGACCCAGATGTCCAAAGCTTTTTCGGCGAGCACATTCTTGCCAAAGAGCGCGGCGCGGGAAATGGCGGCTGCGCCGTCGTCGCGGCTCATCTCCGCGGCGAGCGCGGGATCTTCTTTTGCGCATCCACTTTCTTTCAGGAACTCGTAGACGTTCACCAGGCCGGGGCCGGAAAGAACGCGCTCGTAGCTGACGTGACCGAAACGGCGCTGCAGGAAGCGCAGCAACTCGATCTGCAAATCACCTTGCGGAGCGAAATCGGTGTGGCCGCCTTCGCAGGCGAAGACGTGGTGGCGGCTACCGTCCCAGAACAAGCCCGCTTCGCCGAGTCCGGTTCCGGGCGCGATGACCGCTTGATTGCCGACGGCGCGTCCCGTCACACGGTTCAGAGCAACGAGATCGCCGGCGGCGAGTCCGCCCACTCCCCACGCGCTGGCTTCGAGGTCATTAATCAGCCAGGTAGAGGGCAGATGAATCTGTTTGGCGAGGTGCGATTGCTCGATGATCCACGGAAGATTCGAGGCTTCGACGCGGCCGTTGCGCACCGGGCCGGCGATCCCGAAGCAGGCGACATCCGGACGGGTGGACGAACCTTCCAGAAATTGTTCGACAATCTCGCCGAACTCGTGATGCTCGCGGCTGGGAAAAACCTTCTCGGAAACCAGACGGAGATGGCCGTTCTGGGGTTGAAAATAGGCCAGCCTGGCGTTGGTTCCCCCGATGTCGCCGGCCAGAATCATTTCTCGAAATTCCTCCAGCGGCGGCCGTCGCGTTCGAGCAGTTCGTCGGCGTCTTTCGGTCCCCAGGTTCCCGACGCGTAGTTGGGAAAGTTGCGGGGCGGCAGCGCCTTCCAGATATCGAGGACCGGGTTGACGATGGACCATCCGGCCTCGACCATATCGGCGCGCTGAAACAAAGTTTGATCGCCGATCATGCAATCGTGCAGCAGGCGCTCATAGCCGGTCGAGGGCTGCTTGCCGAAATATTCCTGATACTCGAAATTCATGTCGACGGTGCCCAGGCGCATGACCGGGCCGGGAACTTTTGCGGCGAACTGCAGCGAGATTCCTTCTTCGGGTTGGATGTGAAGCACGAGCTGGTTGGGCATGAGATGGTCGACGGGTGTGTCGCGAAACAGCACGAACGGCGCCCGTCGAAACTGTATCACGATCTGGGTGCTGCGGGCCGTCATGCGCTTGCCGGTGCGCAGGTAGAAAGGAACGTCGGCCCAGCGCCAGTTATCAATGAGCAGCTTCATGGCCACGAAAGTTTCGGTGCGCGAATCGGGAGGAACGTCGGGTTCGGAGCGATAAGCGGTAACCCGCGCGCCGCTTTCGGTGCCGTCGCCATACTGGCCGCGAACGCTGCGGCTGAGAACGTCTTCATCGCTGATGGGCTGGATGGCGTGCAGAATTTTTGCCTGCTCGTCGCGCACCGCGTTGGCGTCGAAGGAAATGGGAGGCTCCATGGCGGTGAGGCTGATGAGCTGCATGATGTGGTTGGGCACCATGTCGCGCAGGGAGCCGGCATGATCGAAATAAGTTCCGCGGCCTTCGACGCCCACGGTTTCGGAAACGGAAATCTGCACGTGGTCAATGTAGCGGCGGTTCCAGACCGGTTCGAAAATTCCGTTGGCAAAACGGAAGGCCATGATGTTCTGGACGGTTTCTTTTCCGAGATAGTGGTCGATGCGGTAAATCTGTTTTTCGTCGGCGACTTTCAGCAGTTGCTGGTTGAGGGTTTTGGCCGACTCGAGGTCGTGACCGAAAGGCTTTTCGATAATCACGCGGCGCCAGTGGTCGTTATTCTGTTCCATCAGTCCGGTGGCGGCGAGTTTTTCGACGATGGGGCCGAAGAAACTGGGCGCGGTGGCGAGGTAGTAGAAAACGTTTTGATGAGTCGAGTGATCGCGATCGATCTGGGTGAGGCGGTCTTTGATTTGCGCGTACAGCTTGTCGTCGCCAAAATCGCCGGCAAAATAATAGAAGCGTTTTGAAAATGTGTCCCAGGTGGCGGGGTCGATGCAGTCGCCGCAATATTGTTTTACGTCTTCGTAGATGCGCTTGCGGAAATCTTCGTCGGTCATGTGGGCGCGGGCCACGCCGAGAACGGCGAATTCTTTCGAGAGCAAATCGGCGCGGGCGAGGTTGTGCAGCGCGGGGATCAGCATGCGGGCGGTGAGATCGCCGGCTGCGCCGAAGATGGTCATGATGCAGGGATCGCTTTGCTTGCCGACGCGCGGCGGCGGAGTTGCTGCGGGCTGTTCCACTGCTTGAGCCATGAATCGAGTCCTCGGAAATTCTGGGTCCGGCTAAATCTGGTCAGGCTGTTTTCTTCGTCTTGGGCGCACCGGCTTCGATGTGTCCGCCGAATTTCTGGCGCATGGCGGAGAGCATCTTTTCGGCAAACGTATGTTGCTGGCGCGAGCGGAAGCGGACGTAGAGCGCGGCGGTCAACACATCCGCGGGGACGGCCTCTTCGAGCGCAGCCTGAATCGTCCAGCGTCCTTCGCCGGAATCCTGCACATAGCCTTCGTATTCCGAGAGCGTGGGATTTTCCGTGAGTGCCATCGCGGTCAGATCGAGCAGCCACGAACTGACCACGCTGCCGCGCCGCCACACTTCGGCGATATCGGGCAGGTTCAGGTCATAGCGCAGATCTTCAGACAATTCTTTGCTGGTGGCATTTTTAAAAATGTCGAAACCCTCGGCGTAGGCCTGCATGATTCCGTACTCGATGCCGTTGTGGACCATCTTGACGAAATGGCCGGAGCCGGAGGGACCGCAATGGATATAGCCTTCTTCGGCGGTGCCGGGAAGTTTTTCGCGGCCGGGAGTGCGCGGGATATCGCCTTTGCCGGGCGCAAGCGTTTTGAAAATTGGATCGAGGCGCTTCACGGCTTCGTCGGGGCCGCCGATCATCATGCAGTAGCCGCGGTCGAGTCCCCAGACGCCGCCGCTGGTGCCAACGTCGATGTAATGAATGCCTTTAGCTTTGAATTGAGTGGCGCGGCGCACGTCGTCTTTGTAATAGGAGTTGCCGCCGTCGATGATGGCGTCCCCGGCCTGCATGTGTTGCGCGAGCTTCTGCACGGTTTGTTCGGTGGGACCGCCCGCGGGAACCATGACCCACGCGGCTCGCGGCGGTTTCAACTTGCTGACGAAATCTTCGAGTGAGGTTGAGCCGCCGGCGCCTTCGCCCGCGAGTTCTTTAACTGTGTCGGCGCTGAGATCGGACACCACCAACTGATGTCCGCCGCGCATCAGGCGGCGCGTCATGTTCGCGCCCATGCGGCCCAGACCTACCATTCCCATTTGCATGCTTCACTCCTTGCCGTGCGAAAACGCCTTGCTGCCTGGTCTGATTCAGACCGTGCGTGCTTCGGGCTATGCTTTTCGTTGCGTGTTCTTCGCGACCGCGGCCAGCAGCTTGTCGAAGGCGTCGGCAAATAATTTGACGCCGTCGTCGGTTAGCTTGTCGGTGACTTCTTTGATGGAGATCCCGGCCTTGGCCAAATCGTCCATGGTTTTCTGAGCGGCGGGGACATCTTCCGTCAGGCTGTTGCGCACGCGGCCGTGATCGCGGAACGCGTCGATCGTTGCCGGAGGCATGGTGTCGACCGTGTCGGGCCCGATGAGTTCTTCGGCGTAGAGCACGTCGCGATATGCCGGATTTTTCGTACTGGTGCTGGCCCACAGAACGCGCTGGGTCTGCGCTCCCTTGGCTGCCAGCGCCTGCCAGCGCGGGCCGCTGAAGATTCTCTGGTAATGCTGGTAGGCGAGTTTTCCGTTGGCGATTGCGACTTTCCCTTGCAGACTTTTCAGCAGAGCTTGTTGTTGCGGGTCGGTGGTGGTTTTCAATCTCGCGTCGATCGTGCCATCGACCAGCGAGTCGATGCGGCTGATGAAAAAGCTGGCGACGCCCGCTTCTTTTTTCAAGTTGCCGCCGCGCGCGGCCAGGTCTTCCAGGCCGGCGATGTAAGCTTCGGCAACTTTTACGTAAACCTCCTGCGCGAACAGCAGGGTCACGTTGATGTTGATGCCCTCGCCGATCGCGGTGCGGATCGCGGGCAGGCCCTCCGCGGTGCCGGGAATCTTGATCATCACGTTTTCGCGATTCACGGCTTTCCATAAGCGGCGGGCTTCGACGATGGTTTCCTGCGTCTTGCGCGCGAGATAGGGAGAGACTTCCAGGCTGACGTAGCCGTCGCGAAACTGCGAGCTGTCATACACCGGGCGCAGAGTGTCGGCCGCATCCTGAATATCGCGAATGGCGATCTGCTCATAGCGGGCGGTGGTGTCGAGGTCGGCGCGCGACGACAGCGACTTCAACATGTCGTCGTAGAGCGAACTCTCGCCGATCGCCTTCTCGAAGATCGCGGGGTTCGAGGTCATGCCGCGCAGGCCGTCGTCGGCGATCATTTGCTTCAGCTTTCCGGTGGTGAATAAATCGCGGCGGATGTAATCGAGCCACATCGACTGGCCGTAGTTGAGCAATTCTTTCAGCGGATTGGCTTTCGCGGTTTCGAGTATTCCAGTGGGCTGCATAGGTAATCTCCAAATCTGACTTCGTAACTCGCAATTCGTATTGTTATTTTCCGGCTATGGCTGCTCGGGCTTCCGCCACGACTGCGTCCACGGTGAAGCCGAACTTTTTCAGCAAATCTTTCAATGGAGCGGAGGCTCCGAAACGGTGCATGCCGATGATTCGTCCCTTGAGGCCAACATAGCGCTCCCAGCCGAAGGTCGCGGCCATCTCGACGGAGACTCGCGCCGTGACCGCTGACGGCAGTACGCTCTCCTGGTAAGCCGCGTCCTGCTCCGCAAAAATTTCCCACGACGGCATGCTCACCACCCGCGCGTTGATGCCTTCAGCCTTTAGTTTTTCGTAGGCATCCACGCACAGCGACACCTCGCTGCCGGTGCCCATCAAAATCACGTCCGGCTTGCCGCCCGGCGCGTCGGCCAGAACGTACGCGCCCTTCGCCGCGCCGGATGCAGGCGCATATTTTGTGCGATCGAACGTAGGAATCGGCTGCCGCGTCAGAACCAGCGTCGAGGGCCGATGTGTCTGCTGGATCGCGATCTTCCAAACTTCCACCACTTCATTCGCATCCCCGGGACGCAGCACCAGCATATTCGGCATGGCTCGTAACGATGCGATCTGCTCGATGGGCTCATGCGTGGGGCCGTCTTCGCCGACGCCGATGGAATCGTGGGTCATTACGTAAAGCGCGGGAATTTCCATCAGCGCGGCCAGCCGCATGGCCGGACGCATGTAATCGGTAAAGTTGAAAAACGTCGCGCCGAAAGCGCGCAGGTTCGACAGGACCATCCCCGTCACGGCCGCGCCCATCGCATGCTCGCGCACACCGAAGTGCAGATTGCGTCCGGCGTAGTTGAACGACTGGAAATCACCCGCGCCTTCAAACGTGAGGTTCACTTTGTTGGACTTGGCCAGATCGGCCGAGCCCCCGATGAGCCACGGAATGTTCTGCGCCAGCGCATTTAGAACTTTGCCGCCACTTTCGCGCGTGGCGATGCCTTTGGCATCCGCAGGGAACGTTGGCAGGTTCTTATCCCAGCCGCTGGGCAGCTCGCGATGCTGCATCTGGTCGAGTCTCTGCGCCAGGTCGGGATATTTCTTGGAATAGTCCGCAAAGTTTTTATCCCACTGCGTGCGCAGGTCGCGTCCACGCTTGCCAATGCCTTCCTGAAAGTGCTCGTAGACGCCTTCGGGAACCAGGAACTTCGCGTCCTCTGGCCAGCCGTAGAATTTTTTCACCAGCCGGACTTCCGCCTCGCCCAGCGGTTCGCCGTGGGCTTCGAAGGTATCCTGCTTGTGCGGAGATCCGTATCCGATGTGGCTGTTGACGATGATGAGCGTGGGCCGGGTTTTTGTATTGAGGAAAGTACCGTAGGCCTTCGCCAGCGCGTCGAGATCGTTGGCGTCGGCGACGTGAGTAATGTTCCAGCCGTAGCCGAGGAAGCGGCTGGCCACATCTTCGCTGAACGACCAATCCGCGGGGCCGTCAAGGGTGACGCGGTTGTTGTCGTAGATCCAGCACAGATTCGAAAGCTTGAGATGTCCCGCCAACGAGGCGGCTTCGCTGGCCACGCCTTCCATGAAGTCGCCGTCTCCGCAGACGGCGTAGACGTTGAAGTCGAAGAGTTCAAATCCGGGCCGATTAAAATGCGCAGCCAGCCATCTGCTGGCGACGGCCATACCTACGCTGTTGCCCGCGCCCTGGCCCAGCGGTCCGGTAGTGGTTTCGACGCCGGTGGTAATGTGCGACTCGGGATGGCCCGGGGTGCGGCTTCCGAGCTGGCGGAAGCGCTTGATCTCCTCGATCGAGACGGTGGGTTCTTTCAAAACTTCGCCCTGCGAATTTGCCGCACGCACGCCCGTTAAATGAAGGAGGGCGTAGAGCAACATGGACGCGTGTCCCGCCGAGAGCACGAAGCGGTCACGATTCGGCCACAGCGGAGCTTGCGGGTCGTAGCGCAGAAAATCCTGCCAGAGCGTATAACCGACGGCGGCCAGACCCATGGGCGCGCCGGGATGGCCGGAGTTCGCCTGCTGCACGGCATCAATGGCCAGAGTTCGAATCGTATTGATGGACAGACTGTCCAGTTGCTTTCCGGTCACCAACGTCTGTTCACTGACTGCCATGCGAGTTGGCTCCTCTCGCCGAACCGCTCGCCGATGTCGGATGGCGCCCGCCGGCCCTGGGTGTGATTGAGAGTTCCCGGCTGGGGAAGGGTTCAGTTATTAAGGAAGTGTATCAATTTCCGCGGAGGCGCGGGTGGGACGGGATTGTGAAAATCAGTTAATACAGGATTCCCCTGATGCTGAAATTTCTACTTCAGCATCTGCAGGTAGGTGCTTTCGCTGCGAGAATTCTGCGTGGCTTCCATGGCGTACTTCAGGAACTGGCGAAGGCTCTCGCGCTCATGCGGTTCCATGTTGCCGAAGCGCACGCGAACCCCGGCGGACGCGCTACGGGTGACGACTCCGCTCAGCGCAAAGCCTTTGACCCAGATTTTGCCGTTGGCTACCCAGAGTCCGATCTCGACCTTGGCTCCGGCTCGAATCGGGCTTGCGGTTTCAACCAGGCACCCGCCCGCGCTGGTATTGCTGAGGTTGCCCCAGACTGGCGTGGTGGCTTCGTCGACCCGCAGTTCTACCGCGACAAAGCACTTGATGCGCGGATGGCGGCGGCGGTCGTCGGCCGAGCTGGGATGGAACATGTTGGGCTCAAACGGCGGGCTCGCCGACGCCGGGGTAGGCACAGGGTGCGATTCATCCAGAGTATGAGGGCTCGAAGAGGGCGCCGATTTTCTTTCGGTCGCGGCGTGCGCTTTGATTTCGCGCATGGTCTTGAGCAGCGTCTCTTCGCGCTTTTCGGCGGGCGCTTCGCGGTAGGCCTGCAGCAATTTTCCAACGTGCCGCACCAGGTCAGGATCAGACAGCAGTTTAGTCCAGTCCGTTCCCATGGCTTCTGGCTTCGCAGTGCTCATACGTTCAACGCCGCTTTCTTAAAATTTGCCTTAAACGCCCGGTTCCATGCTGACGCGAAAGTCACGTCTGTTCAAGATGACCGAAGTTACCTGTTTTCCGGGGCGGGCCTAATCAAAATCGGCGCGCTCCAGTCCCAGGATGAGTTGCTTGAGGGTGCCGGTTTGTTCGCGGGTGAGCGAAAAAAATTCGAAACCGTAGTGATATCCCCGCCGGTGACGGAGAATTCCGCGCACGTCCCAGGCTGCGTGCAAACCGGGGAGGGTGAAGTTCAACGACACGACCTCGCCGGAAGCAAGTTCGGCCGCGAGAAGCACTCCGATGCCGGCCTCGGACAAGTCTTTGCAATGAGCCTGCAGGCTTTCGTAGCGGTCCGCGGCCAGCAGCGTCACCAGCACCGGGAAACTGGAGCGGTAGCGCGGGTTCCGTCTGAGACGACGGCCTGGCGCGTTGATAAAGGCTCTCCCCGGTTTGGCGGACATGCATTTCGCTTTCTGAATACGGTGATGGGGGGGCTAACTAGGGCTGGAATGTGAGCTGTACGATCTCCACCGTTTCAATTTGCGTAACCTCAAACTTCCACTTCGAAACAGCATCGGCAGCGGCCTGGACCAGCACTGGATTTCCGCCGATCACGCGAGTGGATTTCACGGCGCCGTCGGCCTTGACCCCGACCTCCAACTTAACCGCCCCCTGGATATGCATTCGTTTGGCCAGTTCCGGATAATCCGGTGCGATTTTGGTGATTACCCTGCGATCAGGATGAGGTTGAGCGCAAACCGGCTGCGCCGGAACCAGCGCCATCCCGATTATGGCGACCACGGCCAGAAATGTTGTGACTCCTCGGTACATCGAAACCTAGCCTCCGTAATTCAGTTATGGTCAGTTTATGGAGTGCAGGGATGGGAATAAAGTTCCGAAAGTGCTTGGTAGAAGGTGCATGGCACGATGGTGGGGCATACGTGACGAATGCCCTGGCGAAAACTTAGCGAACAACCTGGGGAGCAGTCTTGGCGAACAAAGCTACTGAACCCTATAATCCCGAGTCCTCCCTCCTCGCGTTGATTTCGACGGCGAGAGGAGTGCGCGCCGCAAATGGTTTTGCATCGTAGGATGGGCGAATGGAATCAAAGTTCGATTATCAGGGCACACATTATCAGGGCACACCACGAGAAAGAAGGCGTCCAGAGCGCGATCTCGAACGGGACGCTTCCACGACTAAAGATGCTTCGACCCAAAAGTTTAAGAGGAATTTTCTTCGTCATAACGATGTGGATGGCGGCTGGCCCTGTGCTTTTTTCGCAGGCGGCTTCGGGAACACCTACGCCGAATGTCTCCGTGCCCGGCTCGCAGCAACCTTTCCTGGGCAGCGAACCTGAAGGCAAGGCCAGCGGCACCGTTCTGCAAATTGACCTTCGGGACGCCATTGACCGCGGCTTGCGCAACAATCTGGGCCTGCTGCTGGCCGGCGACCAGACCATGCAGGCGAATGGCGAACGGTGGAAAGAACTCAGCAATCTCCTGCCGAATTTCTCGGCCGGCATTCACGAAGATGTTCAAACCACCAGCCTCACGGCGTTGGGTTTTAAGGGCAATCTGTTTCCCTTTCCGTTGCCGCGAGTGATTGGGCCGTTCAACTATCTCGACATGCGGGCGAACTTCAGCCAGTCGTTGTTCAACTACAAAGATCTCGAAAAAGAGCGCGCGGCTGCCGAGAGCCTGAAGGCCTCGAAGTTCAGTTATAAGGATGCGCGCGAGTTCGTGGTTCTGGCGGTGGGAAACGCCTACTTGCTGTCGATAGCTTCGGCGGCTCGCGTGGAAACCGCGCAGGCGCAGGTGAAGAACGCGCAAGCGCTTTACGACAAGGCGGACGATCAGCGCAAGGCCGGGTTGAGTCCGGCCATTGACAAGCTCCGCGCCCAGGTTGAATTGCAAAGCCGCCAACAGCAGTTGATCGCGGCCAGCAACGATCTGGCGAAGCAGAAGCTAAGTCTGGCACGCGTGATCGGATTACCTCCGGGACAGGAATTTGTGCTCACGGAAGGCGCTCCCTATCAGCAACTGACGCCGTTGCCGCTCGAGACCTATCTGCAGCACGCATACGCTTCGCGCCCGGATTATCAGGCCGCGCTGGCGCAAGTCCGCGCTGCGGAATTGTCGCGGCGCTCCGCGACTGCCGGGCATTATCCTTCTCTGGATATGAATGCAAATTACGGCGATATCGGTGTGACCCCGGCGCATTCCAACGGGACCTGGCAAGTGGAGGGAGGAATAACGATCCCTATTTTTGCCGGAGGAAAAACTCACAGTGATGTTCTGGAAGCGGAAGCGCAGCTGAAGCAGGCTCGTTCGCAGCTCGGCGACCTGGGCGGCCGCATCGACTACGAAGTGCGCACCGCGCTGCTTGATTTACACGCCGCTGCGGAACAGGTGGAAGTGGCTCGCAGTTCGGTGGACCTGGCCGAGCAGACCCTGGCCCAATCCCAGGACCGTTTCACGGCCGGCGTGGCCGACAATCTGGAAGTAGTGCAGGCACAGGAATCCGTTGCAAACGCCCACGAGACTTACATTCAGAGCCTGTACGGTCACAATCTGGCCAAGATTGAGTTAGCGCGCGCGATTGGCGATGCGGAAGAGGGCGTCAAACGATATCTGAAAGGCAATCAATAGCTTATGGAACAAACCACTCAAAGTCCTCCCGCGGCTGAAAGGGGCGCTGCTCCCGCTGCGAGCGGGACCGAGACGACACCTTTGCCGGCGACGGAAAAAGAGGTTCAAAGGTCGCCGCGTGCGAGAGACGGCGCTGCATTTCGTGTCGTGGTGGGCGTTGTCGTGGTGGTTCTGCTGGTTGCGGCATTCTTTGTCTACCGCCATGTGAGCAGCTATGAATCCACGGATGATGCCCAGGTGGACGGGCATCTGAATTCCATCAGCGCGCGCATTTCCGGCCACGTGATCAAACTCAATGTGCAGGATAACCAATACGTGGAAGCCGGCACGGTGCTGGTGGAAATCGATCCCGCGGATTATCAGGTAGCTTACGACCGCGCCAAAGCTGACTTCGAAGATGCCCAGGCCGCGGCGATTGCTGCCGGTGTCAATGTGCCTATTACCTCAGTCAATACTACGAGTCAAGTCTCCGTGACCGGTGCTGATGTGGAAAATGCGCGCGCCGGAATCCAGGCCGCAAAACAGCAGTTCGAAGCCGCCAAAGCGCAGTTGCAGGAAGCCGAAGCCAACAACGTGAAGGCGCAAAACGATCTGGTGCGCTACAAGCAACTGGTCGACAAAGAGGAAATTTCGCAGCAGCAATACGACCAGGCAACCGCCGCCGCAAAAGCCAGCGCGGCCGCTGTGGAAGGCGCGCGGGCCACGGCCGAAGCCGCCCAGCAGCAGGTTACCGAGGCTCAGGGAAAGCTGGTGCAGGCAGAAGCCAGTGCGCGCTACGCCCAGACCGCGCCCCAGCAAGTGCAGATGGTACGAGCCAGGGCCGCTTCCGCGCTGGCGCAGGCCCAACGCAAAAAAGCCGACCTCGATCAGGCAGCGCTGAACCTTCAATATACGAAGATCGTGGCACCGGTCAGTGGAGGCGTGAGCAGCCGCAGCGTCGAAGTCGGGCAAAACGTGGCCCCGGGCCAGGAACTGATGAAGCTCATCCCGCTCGACGATGTCTGGATCACTGCCAACTTCAAAGAAACCCAGCTCCGCAACATGAGAATCGGTCAGGCCGTCTCCATTGACGTTGATGCTAATGGCAGAACTTATAATGGCAAGGTCGATAGTATTGCCGACGCCAGCGGATCGCGCTTCAGTCTTCTGCCTCCCGAAAATGCCACGGGAAACTACGTGAAAGTCGTGCAACGCATCCCGGTGAAGATCGTGCTTGATCCCGGAGAAAACAAAGACCATCTCCTGCGACCGGGCATGTCGGTAACTCCCAAGGTGTGGACGCGGAAGTGAGCGCGGCGTCGGCAACGCTTGACCAAGCCCACGCCGAATGGCGTCCGGCGGTGAATCCCTGGATCATCGCTCTCGCCGTCACGCTGGCAACGTTCATGGAGGTGCTCGACACTTCCATCGCCAACGTAGCTCTGCCCCACATCGCGGGCAGTCTCTCCGCGGGTCAGGATGAGAGCACCTGGGTTCTCACTTCCTACCTGGTCTCGAACGCCATCGTGTTGCCGCTTAGCGGATGGCTCTCCTCGATCCTCGGCCGCAAGAATTTCTACATGAGCTGCGTCGCACTGTTCACCGTGAGTTCCTTCATGTGCGGGCTGGCGCCGAATCTGAGCGTGCTGATCATTTGCCGCGTCCTGCAGGGGATTGGCGGCGGCGGGTTGCAGCCCAGCGAGCAGGCCATTCTGGCCGACACGTTTCCGCCGGCCAAGCGAGGCATGGCTTTCGCCGTCTACGGCATCGCCGTGGTCACGGCTCCCGCGATCGGACCCACGCTCGGCGGCTGGATTACCGATAACTTCACCTGGCGCTGGATCTTTTTCATTAACATTCCCGTCGGCATTCTTTCTCTCTTGCTGACCTCGCGCCTCATCCAGGATCCGCCTTACTTCAAGCGCCGCAAACTCAAGGAGACGCGGATCGACTACATCGGCCTCGGCCTCGTGGCCCTTGGCCTGGGCACGCTGCAGGTGATCCTCGACAAGGGCCAGCGCGAGGACTGGTTCGAATCGCACTTCATCGTGATTCTCTCGATCATCAGCGCGGTTTCCCTCATCTTCGTAATCTTCTGGGAATGGAGACATAAAGATCCCATCATTGATCTGCATTTGTTCCGCGACCGCACGTTCGCTGTTTCCAACCTGCTGATGTTCATGCTGGGATTTGCCCTGCTGGGCAGCACGCTTCTGCTGCCGCTGTTCATGCAGACGCTCCTCGGATATTCCGCGGAACAAGCGGGCCTGGCCCTGATGCCGGGCGGATTCTGCATCATGCTGTTACTGCCGCTGGTGGGATTCTTGCTTTCGCGCTACAGCCCGCGCTGGCTGCTCGTGTTCGGACTTACCGTCTTATCGCTCTCACTGTTCCACATGACCGGCTTTGATCTGCAGCTGGACTTCCGGGCGGCAGCGATGGCCCGCATATTTCAAGCGGTGGGCATGGCGTTTCTGTTTGTTCCCATCAATACCGCGGCTTACGCTTTTCTGCCGCGAGACAAGAATAACGCAGCTTCCGGACTCATGAACCTGGCTCGCAACATCGGCGGAAGTGTCGGAATTTCTGTGGTCACGACCATGCTCGACCGGCGCGCCCAGGTGCACCAGACTTTTCTCGTCAGTCACTTAAGCGCCAGCAATCCCGCGCTGCAGGCGCGGCTGAAGGCTCTGGGCACGCTGATGCAGTCCCACGGCGGCGGCCCGCCCGGATCTTCCGCCGCTCCCTTTGCATTCATTCAGGCGCTCGTGCAGCGCCAGGCGGCAATGCTCGCCTACGTCGACTGCTTCTCGCTGCTCGCGGTCTGCATCCTGGTGATGATCCCCGCAGTGTTCCTGATGAAAACCACCAAAGCTCACGGGGGAATGGCGGTACATTAATCACGCGAAACTTGGGTCGCCGTGTAATCCCTGTACAGTTGTCATTCTGAGCGACGCGAAGAACCCCATGGCTGCCTGCGGCGTTGCCGGCTCGGCAAGGAATTTCTACCAGCGCGCCCGCTTTGCCTCATCCTCACGATCCAGGCCTCGCTGCCGGTCCACGCTGTGGCCCTGGACAACAGTCCTCGGCGCAAACATCCGCCCGCGGCCCGAGCGTTCCCACGAACCGTCTCTCCGACCCCGGATTCACGCGCTCGAGAATCAACTCGCGAATCATCGCAATGAATTTCGGATGCACTCCCACCGTCTTCGCCCGCGCCATCGGTATGGGCAGAGAATCACAAAGCTGGCGCGCCTCCACGTCCAGATCGTAGAGGACTTCCATGTGGTCGGAGATGAAACTGATCGGAGCGAGCACCACGGCGCTGGCCAGATTCTCTGCTTTCACCGTGCGCAGGTAATCCAGAATATCTGGCTCGAGCCACGGCTGGCCCGGAGATCCGCTGCGGCTTTGATAAACCAGAGCATCGTTACGGACACCCAATTTCTGCGAGACCAGCCGGCGCACTTCTTCCAGCTGTCGCACGTAATCACTCGTGGCCGCCATGGAAACCGGAATACTGTGCGCGAGGTAGACCACCTGAACATTCTGCTGGGCATCCTGCGGCAGACCGGACCGCACCTCTGCCAACGCCGCGCCGACGCGCTCTACTTTCGCATCGATAAATTCCGGATGGTTGAAGAACACGCGCAGCTTATCGACGTCGGGCGCGCGCTCGCCAACTTCCCGCTGCGCCTGGGCGATGTTCTCGCGGTACTGCCGGCATCCCGAGTAAGAACTGTAGGCCGAGGTCACGAATGCCAGCGCTCGCCGGATGCCGTCTTTCTTCATCTGAAGCAAAGTCTCCGGCAGCAGCGGATGCCAGTTGCGGTTTCCCCAGTACACCGGAAGTTTCGGACCGTGCTGCGCCAATTCAGATTCCAACGCCGCAATGAGTTCCCGCGTCTGCTGGTTGATGGGGCTCTTGCCGCCGAAGTGGTAGTAGTGTTCCGCGACCGTCAGCAAACGCTCGCGCGGCACATTGCGCCCACGCAACACGGTTTCGAGGAAGGGAATTACATCGTCCGGCGATTCCGGTCCGCCGAAAGAGACAACTAGAATTGCGTCGTAATTCATGCTTTGGTTTAAGATCGCTTCTGGAATGAGCTGTGGATATCTTACGAAAAAAAGTTGGCGAGCGGGCTTTGGAGGCGAGGTTCAGGCGAGGTTCGTTTCAGGAAAATTGCGGCTTGAGGCAGGTACCCCCCTCCCCCCACCCTCTGAAAGGCTTGCTGGGCGCGGCTTTTGCAAAAAGTGTCTGCAAAATCTTGAGCGCCAAGGGGTTAGAGGTCAAAATCTTGAGAACAAGCGACTTAGGGCCATTTCTGACGGCCCTGCACCTACCGCCTCCGACTTGACCATGATCTGCTTCATGATCTGCTTAAAGTCGGCCTAAGGTCAAGGTCAGATGTCACAGAAGATTTGGGCGACACGGGCGGGTGAGCGACATGGCGTTGTACGGCCAACCATCCCTTTTACGTGCCGCGAACCGCTCTGCATTCATTGACTTGCCTGTTTCACCAACGTAAGATTCGCGCCAGCGATCGGTCCAATAGTGATCGGCCAAACCACGATCGGTCAAACCATGATCGGCCAAACCATCTCGCGTTATCGCATCATCGAAAAGCTCGGCGGCGGCGGTATGGGCGTGGTTTACAAGGCCGAGGACACCGAGCTGGGCCGTTTCGTTGCGCTTAAGTTCCTTCCCGATGATGTGTCCCAGGACCCGCAGGCACTGGAACGTTTCCGGCGCGAAGCTCGGGCCGCCTCCGCTCTCAACCATCCCAACATCTGCACCATTTACGACATCGGAAAGCACGGTGACCAGTCGTACATCGCCATGGAGTATCTCGATGGCGTCACCTTGAAACCTCTCATCGCCGGCAAGCCCTTGGATAACGAGACCATCCTCTCGCTCGCCATCGAAATTGCCGACGGCCTCGACGCCGCACACTCCCAGGGCATTGTTCATCGCGACATCAAACCGGCCAACATCTTTGTCACCAAACGCGGCCACGCCAAAATTCTGGACTTCGGCCTCGCCAAAGTGACGACAACAGCCACTTCGTCTTCGTTCAGTCAGGTCGCATCGGCGAATACCATGACCGCGCTGGACGACCAGCACCTCACCAGCCCCGGCTCGACTCTCGGCACCATCGCCTACATGTCGCCCGAACAGGCTCGGGCTAAAGAACTCGACGCCCGCAGCGATTTGTTTTCTTTCGGCGCCGTCCTCTATGAGATGTCCACCGGCACGCTTCCATTTCGCGGCGGCAGCTCCGCCGAAATTTTCAAATCCATCCTGGATTCCTCTCCCCCCGCAGCCCCGCGCCTCAATCCCGACATTCCCCCGGATCTTGAACGGATCATCAATAAAGCCCTCGAAAAAGATCGCAGCCTCCGCTATCAGACCGCGGCTGATCTTCGCACCGATCTCGCGCGCCTGAAACGCGACTATGATTCTGGCCGTTCGTCGAGCGCCGCGGCAGTATCAGACGCACCACGGTCTGCAAGTTCCTCTTCGATCCCCGGCGCGCTTGTCGCCGCCCCCATCGCCTTCACTCGCAAATATCTCGCCGCCGGAGTAGTCATCTTTCTCCTGGTCGCCGCCGCAGCCGCTGCGTACTTCCTGCGCGTCCGCTCCGACGACAATAAAAAGATCAGCTCCATTGCAGTGCTCCCGTTCGTGAACGCCACGGCGGACGCCAACAACGAATATCTCAGCGATGGTCTCACCGAAAGCCTGATCAGCACGCTATCGCAACTTCCTAACCTCAAAGTCATGGCGCGCAGCACGGTCTTTAAATTCAAAGGGAAGGAAGATGACCCGCAGAAAATCGGCCAGGCGCTGCAAGTAAGCGCGCTGTTGATGGGACGTATCACCCAACACGGCGACACATTGGGCATTCAAGCCGATCTGGTTAGCGCGCTCGATGGCAGCGAGCTTTGGGGCGCACAGTACGAGCGCAGGCTGGCCGATATCACCCAGGTGCAGAGCGACATTACCCGCGACCTTTCTGGACGTCTTAATCGCGCCGAGGCTGGCAGGCCTCCGCAGCAACTCGGTCAGGCCGGAACCACGAATCCGGAAGCCTACCGCCTCTATCTCGAAGGCCGCCAGCTCTGGTACGGCCGCACACCGGACGGACTGAAGAAGAGCATCGACCTATTTCAACAGGCCATCGCCGCCGATCCCAACTACGCCCTCGCCTATACTGGCCTCGCCGATACTTATAATGTCGCTCCCAGTTACGGCATCGGGCTCACTTCCAGGCAAGGCGAGCTACTGGCCGACGAAGCCTCTCGCAAAGCTGTCGAATTGGATGATTCTCTGTCCGCGGCACACGCCGCTCGTGCTTTCGCGTTGACGAACCTTCTCCGCTGGACTGAGGCGGAGTCCGAATTTCGCCGCAGCCTGGCGTTGAACCCCAACAACGCACCCGCGCACTATTTCTATGCTTTTGGCTTTCTCGCCAGTCAGAACCGTCAGACGGAAGCAATCGACCAGATGCGGACTGCCTTATCGCTTGACCCGCTATCATCCATCGTCAACACCAACTACGCCGTTTTATTGATGCAAGCCCACCGCTACCCGGAATCGCTTGCTCAATTCCAAAAAGTGCTGGAACGAGATAGTGGATTTGCGCCTGCTCACTACAAGCTATCCCAGCTATATGCCATGACCGGCCGCTTTGCCGATGCGGTAAACGAACTTCAGGGCGCCTTTCCAAAGCCCGTCCCGGTTAGTTCAGATGCAAAAGGCTATCTTCAGCTGATCCTGCGGATGCATGGCACGGATGTTACCACTGCTGCAGCCGTCGCCGCGGCGCTGCTCGGAGACCGCGACCAGGCATTTCAGTATTTGGAGAAAGCCTACGCAGATGGAGACAACGAACTCCTCACTGGCATCCGCTATCCCGCGCTCGACCCCCTCCGCTCTGATCCCCGTTACAAAGACCTGATGCGCCGACTCGATCTCCCGGAATAAGTTGCGCGGCATGCACAAATTCCGGCGATTGCGAGTACGGCCCACGTTGGGGCGCGGAGGCGCTATCAGGATGCTTCAGGCGCCGTTTATCCGCCTGCACAATCTATCCGAACTCAAGGGACGCGCGCTTCAACTGCTGCTAACGCGATTGCGCTCAAAGCCCCCCTGCAAAGGGTCAATGAGTGCGACCGCGATTTTGCGCCAGCTCGGTGGAGAGCCGGCGTTATCGTTATCGCTATCACTGGCGACTCACACGACTGGCCTCGGTTCCGTCCCGCCTATCTCCCCTGACTAATACGGCGTCACATACGTATTCGTCAGGCTGATGGGATAGAAGAAGTTCTTGGTTAAGTCGACCGCGGCGCCCTGCTCCTGGAACGTGCCAGTCCCGGACTGGACAGCCGGGCTATTCTCGAGCAAGCCCAGCGCAATGTTATTGCTTGAGATCGCGAACAGCTCTCCGACAAAGCCCGCCGTGAACACGTAGTCTCCGCCGCCGGTGGTAGTGAACGCGGTTGCAGCCAAAGTGCCAACATTCACCGAATTGGCTGTTCCTCCGCCGTAGCCGCCATTTGTATCTGTAATACCGGTCACCAACCATACGCTGTCGGTGAGCCGGGCAGTGACGATGGGAAGCGGCGCGTAAACCGATCTCGCAATCGGAGCTGGAGCCGTGCCTCCGTTGAGCGGTAGCGACACGGCGGAATAAGTGATGGTCGGGGCCGAAATCGACCCACTGGCATTCCTCACAGTCGCGAACAGCACGCTGCTGGAAAGCCCGCCGCCGCTCGGCGTAGACAGGAACACCCCGGCGAGCAGGTCGCCGGCCGGATAGTTGGCCAGCGTGGTCGGCGTGGTGGTGCTTTCTCCAACCGGCAAGGTGTAAAGCGTTGCCGTGGCCTTGGTTGGATCCAGGACGCCGCCGGTGGTCGGTTCAGCATAGAACTCGAAAGCAAGAACCGAGTCATTGCTGCCGATCAGCTGATAACCCGCGAGTCCAGCAGTGCCATCCGGGACGAAGGCCGGCGTCGTGTAGAGGAGCTTGGGAGTTCCGCCGGTGAGTGCAACCTGATTGAAGGTAGCGGTCTCACTGCTGCTGGTGCCGGGCGTGAGGACCATATAGTAAAGGTTTGTGTCGTCCTGTGCGACGGTGCTGATACTTCCGGCCGCCAGATTCTGGATTAGAGTGGCCACCAGCGTGGAACCATCGATGCGGTACAGGTCCGTCACCGCCCCGGTGGTAGTCACCGAGACGAAAACTGCGCTGGTGCTCAAAGTTGCTTCGTCCAGGACGCCGGAAACATAGTTGGAGTTCGACAGGCCTGTGATCTCCTTCGTCGGCGAAGTAAAGGTGTCGTCGGCATAGATGTCCAGGGAGTTCGTGGCTGAATCAAACACCAGCAACCCGGTCAATTTGCCGTTCTGGTATATCCCATTCATCGTGGTTGTGTTGAGGCTCACCACTACCGGCGCGGTGGTCGATGAATCCGTGTAGTGGACGACCTCGTAGGTGCCGCCGCCTGAGTTGCACTGGGTTGCGGTGCCAACCTCGATTACCGCGAACAGCGTAGTCGGCTGCGTGACGTCAGTCTCCGATGTGGAACTGGGTAGGCAAATCTGCTGGCCGGAAGGTACCGCCAGGCTGCCGATCTGGGTGGGTGTGGGGACGCTCGAGGTGCCCGCCAGCGTCAGGCCAAAGATCTTGGTGACTCCCGCCGAGTTCGTGTCGGCATACATCATGACCTGAGGCGAGTACGTGGCGACCCCGTTGTTCAGGGAAATTTGAGTTCCGATCCCGAGCAGCTGGGTGCTGTCTGTGGTGACGAAAGTTGGAGCGGGCGCCGAGGTCAGCTTGTCGGAGGGGATCAGGAACAGGCCCGTGCTTCCGGGCGGAGTTGCCCCTGAGACTGGAACCGCCGAATAAGGAATCCAATACGCGCTGCCGCCGCCGGAACCGGAAGAGCACGCCACTGCAACATTCGTCACGTTCGCTGTGCCCACTGTTCCCGAACCGTTGGTGACGGTGCAGGTCTCGCCTGTGGGCTCTGTTCCGACGGTGACGCTGTAAGTCGCGCCGCTGGCCAGCTTGGTGGTGAAGGTGAACCCGCCGTTGGCTGATACGGTAAGAGCATTGCCGCCGTTATCGAGCAGGACCACCGAGGTGCTCGCGTTCAAACCTGAGACCGTGCCGCCGATGCTGAAGGTTGCGGATGCCGCGCACGCGACTGCCACATTCGTCACATTGGCCGTGCCCACTGTTCCCGAACCGTTGGTGACGGTGCAGGTTTCGCCCGTAGGCTGCGTGCCGACGGTAACGCTGTAAGTTGCGCCGCTGGCCAGCTTGGTTGTGAAGGTGAACGTGCCGTTGGCGCTGACCGTGAGCGCATTGCCGCCGTTATCGAGCAGCTTCACCGAGGTGCTGGCGTTCAAACCTGAGACCGTGCCGCCGATGCTGAAGGTTGGGGATGCCGCGCAGGCGACTGCCACATTCGTCACATTTGCCGTACCAACGGTTCCCGAACCGTTGGTGACGGTGCAGGTCTCGCCCGTGGGCTCTGTTCCGACGGTAACGCTGTAAGTTGCGCCGCTGGCCAGCTTGGTTGTGAAGGTGAACGTGCCGTTGGCGCTGACCGTGAGCGCATTGCCGCCGTTATCGAGCAGGATCACCGAGGTGCTCGCGTTCAAACCTGAAACCGTGCCGCCGATGCTGAAGGTAGCAGATGCCGCGCAAGCGACTGCCACATTCGTCACATTGGCCGTGCCCACGGTTCCCGAACCGTTGGTGACGGTGCAGGTCTCGCCCGTGGGCTGCGTTCCGACGGTGACATCGTAAGTCGCGCCGCTGGCCAGCTTGGTGGTGAAGGTGAACGTGCCGTTGGCGCTGACCGTGAGCGCATTGCCGCCGTTATCGAGCAGGACCACCGAAGTGCTGGCGTTCAAACCCGAGACTGTCCCGCCGATGCTGAATGTCGAGGACGCCTTGCATACGACTTTGACCGTGCTCACTTTCTTGGTGACTGTGCCCGAACCGGCCGTCACCGTGCAGGTCTCACCCGAGGGCTGCGTCCCCACGGTTACGTCGTACGTGGCACCGTAGTCCAACGCGGTTGTGAAGGTGAACGTGCCGTTGGCCGTCACCGTAAGCGCATTCGTGCCGTTATCCAGCAGCGTCACCGAACCGCCGGTGCTCAGCCCCGAGACCGTGCCACCGATGGTGAAGGTCAGTACTTTGCAACTGACAACGACCGTGGTGACGTCGACTGCGACCACTTTACCGGTACCCCCCGTGACCGTGCAGGTCTCACCCGTGGGCTGGACGCTGACCGTGACCTTGTATGCAGAGCCGCTGGCCACAGGTGAAGTAAAGGTGAATGTGCCGTTAGCCGTCACCTTGAGCGAATCGCCGCCGTTATCCAGCAGCGTGATTGAGGCTCCGGTGGACAATCCCGAGACCGTGCCTCCGATGGTGTAGCTCTGGGGCGTGCACGCGACTGCGACGCTGGTTACGTCGGACGTGCCCACCGTGCCCGAACCGTCGGTCACCGTGCAGGTCTCGCCCGAAGGCTGGGTGCCCACTGTGACTTTGTAGGCCGCGCCGCTCACCAGTCCCGTTTTGAAGGTAAATGCGCCGTTCTTCGTTACCTTCAGCGCACCGCCGCCGTTATCGAGCAGCGTCACAGAACGGCCGGTGAGCAAGCCAGAGGCTGTGCCGCCGATGGTGTAGGCCGTAGCTTTGCACGCGACTTTGACTGTAGTCACGTTGACTGTGCCCACCGTGCCCGAACCGCCCGTTACCGTGCAGGTCTCGGTGGTCGGCTGCGTGCCGACGGTGACGCTGTAGGTAGCGCCGCTGGCCAATGCCGTTGAAAAAGTGAATTTGCTGTTGGTCGTCACCGTGAGCGAATCGCCGCCGTTGTCGAGCAAGGTCACCGAACTGCCGGCGGTCAACCCCGAGACTGTGCCACCGATTGTGAAGTTGCTGGCGTGTGCGTATGTCGCCGAAGCAAGGGCTGCAAAGCACGCGAATACGGCTGTGAATAACTTCATGAGATCAGTGCGCATCGGAACCTCCCGGTGATGTCACGTCGCCCATAAGGGCGGCGTAGCCGCGGGGCTCGGCCGGCGGCAAATGAAATTTGGATTTAGTGGCCGTCTCTTTCCGTAGCGTTCGCTTGCTAGCTTCGGCTTGGAAACGAGTACTGGGCGGCGGTCTCCGCCCGGGGGGTGGCTGAGAATCATAGCACTACAAAGACGGGAAAGGGAAGCGGCCGCCAAAAAAGAAACGATCACCCTCAGCAATCGCGCTCACTGAGAATCGGCCCGCCTGAGTCGATGAGTGCTGCGGCGATCTTGTCGACAATCTTGGCTGACGGCGGACCGCCCGCCGTGCTAACTCATCCGCGGGGAGAAGTCGGTCAGGACCATGAACGTGGAGTCAACTTTTTCCACGAGCTTGCCGTTCTCTTCGGATTTGTCGCGCACACTCTTCCACTCCGGGTCGTCCTGGAAGGACTTCCAGTTGGCGGCTGCCGCTTCGCGGCTCGGGTGGTGAAGAATATAGATAAGAGTGTTGCTCTTCTCCGGCTCGTCGAGGGGAGTCCAATAGGCAACGCTTTTCATCCCATGGCGGTCAAAGATTTTTATGGTGTGATCGCGAAACCGTGAATGCAGATCGCTCAATTTTCCCGGAGCTGCATGATAGACGCGGAGTTCGTAGACACCGGTCGCGGCTTGCGGGGGATTGGCGTTGTCATCGTGAGCAGCGGCCCAAAGGGATGCCGGAAACAATGTTGCCGCAGGAAGCGCCTGGAGTAATGTTCGTCTTTTCACGGCAGGGATTCTAGCAGAAGCTGAGCCGAGGGAGGCGCAAGCGAGATACTATTTTCGGCGGCGATGAAGGTGGTTTCACGTCGACGCAAAAAGGGGTTAGGGGAAAATGGCAGCGCTTTGTGGGTGCGGCTGGCAAGGCCGCATCTTCTATGATGGCGATGTTACAACAACAAAACTGAAATTGAAGCCGATCAAGAGGAGAAGCGGCGGGCGATCATCAATACGTACGCGACAATGGACAGAAAAACGAGAACCACACCGAAGACGGCTCCGATCACAAGCGAACGCCGCTTGATTTGTTGAACTGCTGGCAAATGGCGCTGCAAATGTCGGGCCGTTACATAGAACACGACTGCACAGAGAGAAAGACTCAGCAGCAAGGCGCGGTCGTCAGCCCAGAGGGTGATCTTCATCTCACGGCCCTCGTGCTGCCATTCCCAGTAGTCGATGAACGCCCACTCGAAGGCCTTGAAGGAAGGCACGAATGCCACGGCTGCGGCTACGATACCAGCGCAAACCGTTTTGACTCGCGTCCGCATGGGCAAAAATTAACTCAGTGTACAGCTGATGAAGCCGGAGATTTCCCCGAAAGCTTCGGAGCACTATACGGTCATTCTGCTTGCATGGTTGGGGAGGTGAGGAGAATCTGGTGCGCCCGGAGAGATTCGAACTCCCGGCCTGTTGCTCCGGAGGCAACCGCTCTATCCAGCTGAGCTACGGGCGCACGTCACATGGTTAGTTTACACGGGCGGGTCGAACGGCTTCAATGCTAGAGGATCGGCGTGACGAAGGCACGAGAACCGAGTACCACTAAGAGAACGGGCGCGTTTTCTCCACCGCCGTCCGCAGATGGAACGCGGCGTCTGATCGCCAGGAATTTCCAGGTTGGAGTCTTAATAGCGGCCGCGTCCACCGCCGCCGCCACCGCGGCCGCCGCGGTCACCACCGCGATCTCCGCCACGGTCGCGTCCACCGCCTCCGGCGCGCTCGGTCTTCGGCCGAGCTTCGTTCACGTTCAAGGTGCGCCCGCCGATTTGCGAGCCGTTGAGCGCGGCGATGGCTTTTTCTCCGTCCTCGTTGCTGGCCATTTCCACGAACCCAAACCCGCGCGAGCGTCCCGTGTCGCGGTCGGTCATGATGCTGACCCGGTCGACTTGCCCGTGTGGCTCAAACAGCTGCCGCAGCTCGTCTTCGGTGGTGCTGAAGCTCAGATTTCCGACGAAAATATTCTTCACGCGTCTGCCTCTGCATTGAGCTGTCGAAGTGCAAGCTCAGTTCGGCGGACTGGCAGGTCGGGAGGGCCTTCCTGAAAATCTGGACCGGAGCTGGCGAACAGTCAAGTGCGGCCAGAAGTATAGCAGGTTTCCCCCGCCCCGCCTGTCAAATCAAGACTGTCGGGAATGGGATGTTTTAACAGTTCCGAAAATAGACGGTCGTAGTCCTGCAAGGCAACGTCAATGAACTTTGGCAGCACGACCCGATTTGATCGCGTCCAGGAGTTGATTGACTTTGTTCTCGGTGATCGCCCGCACGGCGTCTGCAGCGCCCATGCTCCCTTGGGCGGTCGCTTCTCCAGGGGGAGAGACGATGTTTGAAAAGGTGCCATCTACCCACAGCGTGAACGCCAGCTTTACTTTGGTGTCGGTGCCCTGCTTCGTGACTTGTACGACCTGGCCCGAGATGGTGAAGCCACTCGGTGCCGGAGTCGCTCCTTCGACTTTTACGGGCGTGAAGCCATCCTTCTTCTTGGCCGTGTTCCAGGCTTCGTCACCCATCGCGTCGGGCAGAGTCTGGCGCTGCTTCGCGTCAAGGGTCTTTGCGGCGGTCCAGGGTCCCAGGTTTATGTCCATGATTGGTCTTCTTTCCTTCTCGGCTCCGTTATCCTCCCCGGCTCCGTCGATATGTTATACGGGAATCTTTCCAAACAGCCCAGTACCAGACTGTCAAATAATTTGGACCCGGAAAACCGGACGGACGGCTAGATGTCGGACGGGATCTTGATCTGTTGCGCCTCTACGATGATCGATCCGTCATGCAGGGCCAGTTCGTCGACCGATTCGCAGAATATCTCCGCCCCTTTCACGCTGGCCAGGTAGCGATAGTGCAGATGCCGGCTTCTCCAAAATGAAGTAACCGAACTTCGGACCACCAGAGGCTCAGGCTCCAAAGCTAAAGCGAGGAGAAATTGATCCGGCTCAAGCTCGATGACGCCATATGCCATGTTTGCGACAATTCGTTTTCTTCGGGCCGCTGCCGCCGCTGCTGCTGCTCCTGCCGCCATATGCACCGCCTTTTCCGGAGAGTTTTAAAGGCTGTAACTGCCGTCCGAGGTTTCACTTACATGCATGCACAGAACTGTATGTACAAATCCGCCAGCACAAAACGTTCCTGAAGGAACACTTCAGCGATTTGCAACGGTCGCGCCCAAGGGCGGAAGGAGCCCGTAGTCAGCGTTGCCATCAGCATTCGTCGACCTTCCAGAATCCATCGCGTTGATATCCCATTTGCAGCAGCCGGTTCTTGGGATCGTGACGTTTGCCGCAGGTGGGGCAGGGCAGGTAGCGGCCCCAGGCTGTGCCCTGGCGGTCGTAGTTTTCGGCGACAGCAAAGGTTGTGCCGCAACTGCAGGGGACCAGAAACATCTTGAAGGCTGGCTGGTCTTTCTGATCGCGCGAGACTTCACGCTGAACTTCAGGCTGAACTCCGCGGGGCGACTTGGTTTGCCCCCGCCGCTTCACGATTCTTCCACCGCCGCGAGTTGGTGCTTCTTGCGCTTGTTCGATTGCAGAGTTTTTTTCCGCAGGCGCAGCGACTTTGGCGTGACCTCCACGAACTCGTCGTCGGCGATGAACTCAATGGCCTGCTCCAGGTTCAGCTGCCGGAAGGGAACCAGTCGAATGGCCTCGTCGGCGGTGGAGGCGCGCATGTTGGTTAGCTTCTTTTCGCGCACGGCATTCACGTCGAGGTCGTTGTCCTTCGCGTTCTCGCCGACGATCATGCCCTCATAAAGTTCCACGCCCGGGCCAACAAAAAGCTCGCCACGCTCCTGCAAGCCCCAGAGAGCATAAGCCGTAGAAGGGCCGGCGCGGTCGGCAATTAAAGCGCCCGTGAGCCGGTGAGGGATTTCGCCCTGCCATTCGGTGTAGCCATCGAACAGCGCGTTCATCACGATGGTTCCGCGAGTGTCGGTGAGCAGCTGGCTGCGCAGGCCGATCAAGCCGCGGCTGGGCACGCGGAATTCGATGCGCACGCGGCCGTAGCCGTGATTGTGCATGTTGGTGACTTCGCCCTTGCGCGATCCCAGTTGTTCCATCACCACGCCGACAAATTCTTCGGGGACGTCCACGGTGAGGTGCTCGACCGGTTCCATCAGCTTGCCGTCGATGCGCTTGGTCACGATCTCGGGTTTGCCCACCATCAGTTCGAAGCCTTCACGGCGCATCATTTCGATCAGGATAGAAAGCTGAAGTTCGCCGCGGCCCATCACCTTGAAAGAATCCGTGGTGCCGGTGTCTTCCACGCGCACCGAGACGTTGGTGAGCAACTCCTTAGCCAGCCGTTCTTTCAGGTTGCGGGAGGTGACGAAGGAGCCTTCTCTCCCCGCAAAAGGCGAGTTGTTGACCGTGAACAGGATGGCGATGGTGGGCTCGTCGATGGCGATGTGCGGAAGCGGTGCAGGATTTTCGACGTCCGTAATGGTCTCGCCGATGGTGATTCCTTCTACGCCCGCGACGGCGATGATGTCGCCCAACTCCGTTTCCGTAATGTCGGTGCGCTTCAGGCCGGAGAACGAAAACAGTTTTGTGATCTTGGTTTTGTGGAAGGTTCCGTCGAGCCGGGCGATGGCTACCTCTTCGCCGGTGTGCATCTTGCCGTTGAAAACGCGCGCGATCGCGAGGCGCCCCAGATAGTCGCTGTAGTCGAGGTTGGCGACCAGGATTTGCAGCGGGCCCGCGGGATCGCCTTTGGGTAGCGGAATGGTCTTGACGATGGCGTCGAAGAGCGGGCGCAAATCTTCGCCGCCGCCTTTGATGTCAGTCGAGGCAGTGCCCGTCTTGGCGTTGGTGTAGAGCACGGGAAAATCCAGCTGATCTTCTTTGGCGTCGAGATCGATGAACAGGTCGTAGATTTCGTTGAGCACTTCCTGCGGACGCGCGTCGGCGCGGTCGATCTTATTGATGACGACGATGGGCGGGAGCTTGGCTTCGAGCGCTTTGCCCAGCACGTAGCGGGTTTGCGGCAGCGGCCCCTCGCTGGCGTCCACCAGCAGCATGACGCCGTCGACCATTTTCAAAGCGCGTTCGACTTCGCCGCCGAAGTCGCTGTGGCCGGGCGTGTCGACGATGTTGATTTTTACGTCGTGATAGAAGATGGCCGTGTTCTTGGCGAGGATGGTGATGCCGCGCTCGCGCTCCAGTTCGTTCGAATCCATCACCCGGTCGACGTGGTGCTCGTTGGAGCGAAAGGTGCCGCTTTGTTGCAGCATGGCGTCGACCAGCGTGGTCTTGCCGTGGTCAACGTGAGCGATGATGGCGATATTGCGAATCCCTGAACTCAAAAAAGGGTCCTTCCTTGATTTTGTTGTCTACTACCACTTTACTATGAGGGGAGTGAAATTTCGAAGGAAGTCGGATCCAGGGCGGCAGACGGGCCGCGATGCCTCTGCACGTTTGGACACATCTCTTCGGAGATTGCAGCCGCAAACCCCAGGCGCTAGGATTTCTGCCGGTTCGCTACCTGATCCCGGTATGCGCGCCATCGGTTAAAACTGTCAATCGCTCCCTGATCAGCAACAAAGAAGCCGCCCGCCTGAGGATCGAGCGCTCGGAGCTTCAGAGCTCGCAGGATTGCCTCCACAACGCCAAACGCTCCCGCTCCACCGCGAATGTGAATGGCGAATCCGCCACAGTGTTCGTTCGCGCCCATGTTCATTTCGATGGACCAGTTGTCACCTTGGATGCGGCCCCACGCTGGATCGGAAAAATCGGCGCCCGGAACAACCACTTTGATTTTCTCGATGATCAACCAGCGTTCGCCGATCGCTGCGGGCCTGAAGTCAGATGGAATGTCCTCGACGGTCTTGGCGTCAGGCGGAAGGTCTTGAACGAAGATGTCGTAGCTCATGTGGAAGTGCTCATCCAGAAACGGCGGTTTGCTTCGGCATGGGCGCGCCCGCGAGGCGAGCTTCAGCTTCTTTTACGGCGCGCTGCGCGGCCAGGATTCCTTCACTGGCCGTGGATTCCGGGCCATTGGAGTCGGTGTTGGCGAAGAAGACGCGGTCGAGGGGTTGGCGCACCAGGGGCTGAACCTGCGTGAAGAGGCCGGGCGTTGACATATAAAGAGGATGTCCGCGGCGGTAGATGTGCACTTCGAGCGGATCGACGTCGAGGCCACGCATCAGCTTTTGGAAGTCGCGCAGCACGTTGGCGGCGATCTTGCGCGCGCTGTTCTCGGTGAGCAGGTAGCCGCGGTCTTCTTCTTTCATCGGCGTGTAGCAGCTCAGGATGTTGAATTTCTGTTTGTAGCCGGCTTGCTTGCGAATGACCCAGTCGGCCACCACGATGTCGGTGAAGGTGTTGCCCGGGCACCAGGTGTCGTAGCCGTGGTTGAACACAGGCTTGTCGAAGATGAGATTCACGACGGGATAAGGGATGTAGCGAATTTTATGCATGGCGTCGCTTTGTTTCTCGGGCAGTCCCTCAACCACGCGGCGAGTGATGAACTTGGGCGTTGCCATGATCACTGCTTTGGCTGAGACGGTTTTCAGTTCGCCGCCGAACATGTACGTCACCTGGACTTCGTCTTTTCCCTGGACGACCGCCACGATGGTTGCTCCGGTCTGCATGCGGTCGGCGAACTTTGGCAGAAGCAGATCTGCCAACTTTTTGGTCATGGCCCCGATTCCTCCGGGCCAGGTGTAGCGGGTGTCGGCGCGGCTCTCTGCCGCCATCTCCTGGAGTTCGCCGATCGCCACTGCGGCTGCGGATTCCTCGCTCGTGGCTCCCCAGTTGGATGGGCCGTAGGCATCCCACCACTGGCGAACCTCTACGGGATACGATTTTGTGAAGTCGGTGAAGGGGACGTTGGTCAGTTCTTGGCCGCGCTTCTCGAGGTCGATCGCCAGCATTTCTTTTTTGAACTTCTTGAAACCTTCGCGCACCTGTGGAGGGTAAGGCAGCTTGTTGAGGCCGTCGCCCCAGGTGTCCGGGATTAATTCGCCGTGGATGATGGTGGCGTCGGGACTATCGATTGGCAGAAGGTGCATGCCGATTTCTTTGGCGAAGGTGTAGGAGTATTCATCTTTAGAAATGAACGCCGAGCCAGTGCCGTAGGTGCTGCCTTGGTATTCCATGCCGTAGGCATTGCCACCCCAGTGCGGCTCTTTTTCGAGGAGCAGAAAATCGTGATGCTGCAGGCGGTAGGCGGCCGAGAGCCCGCTGATGCCGCCACCCACGATCACAACGTCGTGCTTGGCCGATGCGGGAGGTCGGGAGAATACTTTGCCGTCGCGAACCTGATGACAGATTCGGTTGTCTTCTCCGTCGACGGTGGGCGCGGAGGCCGGTGCGTCGTTCTGCGTATCGTTCTGCCCACCCCCCGATTGGGCCAGCAGAGACATGTCTAGGGGACATCCGGCGGTGACTGCGCCGGCCACGACGAACTTGATGAAGTCTCTGCGATTCGCGTTTGGGCTGGCCCCGCTTCTGTCGTTGCTGTTACCGTTCATATCATTCCCACTCGAGTCACTCCCGTTCAAGCCGGGCCTCCTTCGGCTGCTTGCGCGATTTCGGTTCCCGCTGCGTCGCCGTCTCCGCCGCCCCGGACGCGCAGGCGGTACCAGAAGACGATGGCGACCAGCGAAAACACAAAGATGATGGTGGAGACGGCGTTGATTTCAGGGGTGATGCCGCGGCGCAGGCGTCCCCAGATTTCGAGCGGCAAGGTGTTGTCGCGTCCGATCAGGAAAAAGCTGACTGCAATCTCGTCCATAGAAAGCGTGAAGATCAGGAGCGCCGCTCCGATGATGGGCAGCTTCAAATTCGGAACTGTGATGCGCCAGAAGGTTTGCCAATAATTTGCGCCGAGGTCGAGCGATGCTTCTTCCTGCGCACGGTCGAGTTTCTGCAGTCCCGCGAAGACTTCGGTCGTGGCCACGGAAATCAGGGCGGTGCCGTGGCCGAGAATAATAGTGAGCAGGCTCAGTTTGGTGCCTGCCACGTTGAACAGCATGAGCAGCGAGAGGCCGGTGATAATGCCGGGCAGAATCAGCGGCAGGAGCACGAGGCGGCGGAATAAAACCTTTCCAGGGAACTGGGCGCGGTCGAGTGCGAGCGCTGCGGGGATTCCGAAAGTTAGCGATATCACCATCGCGGCGAAGGCGACTTGCAGGCTGTTGAATACGGAATCCCAGATGGGAGCGTCTTGAAATAAGGTGCGATACCAATCGAGCGTGAGGTGACGCGGTGGGAATCCGCCTACGCCTTCGCCGTTGAATGAATAAAGAATCAGGACTGCAATCGGGAGATAGAGGAATGCAAAGACTATTGATGGCGTGGGCCAGCAGCCAGCGCGAACGGGGAATCGTGGACGGGGCGCCGGTCACGAGAAGCTCCATTTCTTTTCCAGCCGCTCGGAGAGAAACAGCAGGCTGACCACGAGCGCCAGCATGCACAGCGAAATTGCCGCGCCCAGCGGCCAGTTGTAAGCTGCGCCGAACAGGCTGACCACGATGTTGGAAATCATGATGCCGCTGGGGCCACCCAGCAGCAGGGGCGCGAGAAAATCTCCCAGGCTGAGCACGAAGGCGAAGGTTGCGCCGGCCACTACTCCCGGAATCGAAAGAGGGAAGATTACTTTCCAGAAAGTTTGCGCGGGAGTTGCTCCGAGGTCATGCGAGGCTTCGACCAGATTGCGGGGAATGTGCTCGAGCGCGGCGTAAATTGGCAGAAATGCGAAGGGCGTGTAGATGTGAGTCAGGGTCAGCACCACGGCGAACGGGCTGTAGAGCAAGAACTCCAGCGGATGCTGGGTGAGGTGGACATATTGCAGTAGCGTGTTCAGCACGCCGTCGGAGCCGAGGATTGTTTTCCAGGCGTAGGCGCGCACCAGGTAGCTGACCCACAGGGGAATGATTACAAGTTGATAGAACAGATCTTTACGTTTGCCCGCGTAGAAGGAAAGGAAGTAGGCGAGTGGGTAGCCCAAGAGGAGCGAGAAAATTGTGACTCGCGCTGCGATCCACATGGAGCGCAGCAGAGTCTGCCAGTAGACGTTGACGCGGAAAAGTGTCTGGTAGTTCGCGAGGTCCCAGGAGTGGACGATGGTCTGCGCTGCGGAAACTGACCAGAAGCTGTAGCAGAACATCAGGAGATAGGGAATCAGCAGGAACACCGTGACCCACAGCAGCGGCGGCGCTGTCACGATCGTTTTGTAGGTGCGGGAAAACATTCGTTTGCTTAGTCGCTTCAGTTCCGTCCGGGAGATTGGCGCACCGGCACAGCGCTGGCCGGAGAAAATTCCAAATCAACTTCTTCTGGGATTCCGGTGCCGCTGGGCGTTCGCACCGTGAGCACGAGTCCGCCGGGACACTGGACGCGGATTAGTTCGGTTGCGCCATGAAATGCCTGCTGCAGGACGCGGCCGCGAATGCGAAGCTGGCCGGGGGATGCAGGCATCGCCGCTGACACTACCTGGATGCTTTCTGGGCGCAACGAAAAAAAAGCTGGTCCCTCGGGAAGCGGTGCGGTCCACGAAAGCGAATCGCAATGGACGATTCCCTGCCACACTTCGCCCCGCAGCAAATTTGTGTGTCCGATGAACTGTGCCACGTAGGCGGTCGCGGGCTGGCTGTAGATTTCGCGGGGCGTTGCGATTTGTTCGAGCTCGCCGGAACGCAGCAGGGCGATGCGGTCGGACATGACCATGGCTTCTTCCTGGTCGTGGGTGACGAACACGAAAGCGATTCCTACTTCGCGCTGCAGGGACTTTAGTTCTACCTGCATCTGCCGGCGCAAGTTCGCGTCCAGCGCGGAGAGCGGCTCGTCGAGCAACAGCAGCCGTGGGCGGTTCACCAACGCCCGGGCAAGGGCTACGCGCTGCTGCTGGCCTCCGCTGATTTTCGAGGGCTTTGATTTTGCGTGCAGCGTCATTCTTACTTTTTCCAGGGCTTCTGCGACGCGTGAGACGATCTCGGCCTCGGGGCGGCCGGCGACGCGCAATCCGTAGGCGACGTTTTGCTCGACCGTTAGGTGAGGAAATAGCGCGTAGTGCTGGAAGACAGTGTTCACGCGGCGGCGGTACGGGGGCTGGCGGTCGAGACGCTCGTCGCCCATCCAGACTTCGCCCGAACTGGCGCTTTCGAAGCCGGCGACAATCCGCAGCAGAGTGGTTTTGCCGGAGCCGCTTTCGCCGAGAATTGTGAGGAATTCGCCCTCAGCGATGTCGAGGGAGATTTCGCGCAGCACTACGTTCTTGCCGAAGCTCTTGGCCACGTTGCGGATGCTGAGCAAGGTGGACTTTGCCGTAGCGTTGGCGGGAGTGACTGCGGCCGCGGAAGATGGGATGGTAGCCATCGTGTCTTAGTTTTTGCAGCTCTTTACAGTGCTGCATTGTTTCGCTGTGCTGTTCTTCACGTCACTGTGCCGCTTTCACTTCGTTCCAAATTTCGGTGTACTTGGCGCGGCGTGGCACATTCTGCCAGAAATAAAGGCGCTTTTGGTAATTGTCCACATCGTCGAGATGCAGTGTCTTTACTTCATCCGCGGTCATGAACTGCGCGGCTTGCGGGTTCGCTGGCGTGTATCGCGTCACGTCTGTGACTTTTTTCTGCGTCTGCGCCTCGATCATGTACTCGAGAAACTGGTAGGCCAGTTCTTTATTTTCGCTTCCGGCGGTGATCATCAGGTGATCGATCCAGCCTGTCGTATTTTCTTTTGGAATGGTCTCGCCCACCGGGAAGTTCACTTTCTTTAATTCGACGGTATTCAGCGGCCAGCCCATGGAGGCGACGATTTCATGGTTCTGAAAGAGATTGGTGAGGTCGCCGCCGGTCGCCCACATTTTGCGGATGTTTGGTTTCAGCTCCAGCAGTTTTTTCTTCACCGCTTCGAGTTGTTCGTCGCTCAGGTTATAGAGCTGCGACGGATCGGGCTTGTCGTAACCGAGAACCTGCGCGGCCATGTAGACCGTCGACAAATCGTCCCAGACGGAAATCTTGCCTTTGTATTTTGGATCCCACAAAACATTCCAAGTGTCGGGAGGGTTGGCAAAAACGGTGGTGTCGTAAATGAGCGGGTCGGGTCCCCACATGAAAGGAACGCCAAACACCTGGTTGCCCACATGGACGAGTGGGAGGTTGGTGAGTTGCGGGGAAAGCTGGGTGTAGGAGGGGATTTTGGAAAGATCGAGCGGAGCGGCGAGATTTCCTACAGCGATCGAAGTGGCCACGTCGCTCGACGGCGAAATCACGTCATAATTGCCGGCGCTGCCGCCGCGCAGTTTCGCCATGAGTTCATCGCTCGACCCCATGTAGGAAGCGGTGACTTTGCAGTGATGTTGCTCTTCGAAAGGTTTCACGAAGCTGGGATCGGCGTAGCCCTCCCACACCAGCAGGTTCAGAGTCGGCGTCTTCTTTGCGCACGATCCTGCGAGCACGATCACGGCGAGCAACGACAATAGAGATGTTATGCTTCGCCAACTTATGCCTTGCCAGTTCATGCGTCGCCGATTCATCGTGCCTCCGATCATCTCGTTTACGATCATCCCGTCAAAACGTCGGCGGAGTGTTTACCCACAAGATCCAGGTTTCTGCGCGGCCCAGATTTTTCCAGCGATGGGGAGTTGCGCTCTCGAAGTAAAAGCTGTCACCGCGTTTCAGCCGGTATTCGTCCTCGTTCACGGTGATGGCGAGTTCTCCGCGCAGCACGTACAGAAATTCTTCGCCCTCGTGCGTGTAGGAGTCGCCACTGCCGGAACCCGCGGACACACGGAACAAGTGCGGCTCCATTACCGTGTTGCCCCAGGCCAGCAGTTCCATGCGCACTCCGGGACCGGCGTCCAGAACCTTGCGCTGCTCGGGGCGCACTTGCAAGCTGCGGGTCTCGCGGGCGTCGAAAAAATCCAGAATGCTGGTTTTGTAGAAGCGCGCCAGCTTGCGCAACGTTGCCACCGAGCCACTCATCTGCGAACGCTCGAGCGCGCTCAGGAAGCCTACGGAAATGCCCACGGCACGCGCTACCTGGGCCAGAGACAGCCGCCGCTTTGCGCGAAGTTGCCGCAGATGCGTTCCGACGGCAGCGGCATTGCCATCGACGGCGGGCCGCACGCGGCCTTCGCGCTTCAGCAACTGCAAAATCGCCGCCGCGTTCAATCCCCTCACCTTGCGCAGGAACCGTGCTCGCTTCAACAGTCGCACATCCTCAGCGGTGTAGAGCCGATACTTGCTCTCGGTGCGCCGCGGACGGGTGAGCCCAAGGTTTTCCCATGACCGGATCACGGACGGCGACACTCCCACCTGGCGGGCGACGTCTCCGATCTTCAAATACGGCTCAGGATGGCGAGAGTTCATGACCTGTGGTCGTTTTCCAATCGTGCCTGCGATAAGAATTTTCTATGGGAAGGACGCATTTTTTTATCCTTGACAGCCCGCGTCCTGCTTCTCTAACCTTGCGGGATTATAGCAAGGTTGTGGAAAGACACAAGCAGCCGCTGTCGTCATTATCAAAGAAAAAATCCTCAAAGGATGCTGGAGGTTCCATGCCGTCACTGCGAGCCCGCTGGACCGTGATGTGCCTAAGAGCGCTTTGCCTGGTCGTCACAATCTGTTTGTGGATTCCCGCTGCGCTTTTCGCCCAGGGCACCGGTGGCCGCATACTCGGCCGCATCGCCGATCCCACGGGGGCGGTGCTAGGCAGCGTTCGTGTGACTGCGATCAACGACGCGACCGGCGTCTCGCGCTCGGTGGAGAGCAACGGAGGCGGCGACTACGGGTTTCCTGATCTTCCGGTTGGAACCTACACGCTCAGCTTCGAGCTCAGCGGGTTTAAGAAGGACGTCCGCAAGGGCATTGCGCTCGATGTGAACCAGGTCATCACGCTGAACATGACGATGCAGCTGGGCGCCACGCAGGAAGTGGTCGATGTCACTTCCGAAGCTCCGCTGGTTGACACCACCAGCACCCAGCTCGGGGCTGTAGTGAACAACCGCTCCGTGAACGAGCTTCCCTTGAACGCCCGCGATACTTACCAGTTTCTGCAGTTGCAGCCGGGAGTGCAATCGCAGTTGGGATCGAGTGGCGGGACTTTCTACGGCAGCGACGATGCGGGAGCGGTTTCGGTGAATGGCGGCCGCAGCCGAGCCAATAATTTCAGCGTTAACGGCGGCGATGCCAATGATCAGTTCGTTAACTTGCCGACCATTCAGCCCACGCCCGACGCAATTGAGGAGTTTCGCGTAATCAGCAACACCTTCGACGCCGAGTATGGACGCAACTCGGGAGCCGTCGTCAACGTCGTTACCAAGTCGGGCACTAATCAGCTGCACGGCGACGTTTACGAATACTTCCGCAACACACTCTTGAATGCGCAGGGTTATTTCAACACTGTGAAGCCGCAGGAAAATCAGAACCAGTTTGGCGGAACTTTCGGCGGCCCGATCAAGAAAGACCGAACCTTTTTCTTCGTTACTTACGAAGGACGCCGGGTGCGGCAGGGTGTTTCTGGCCAGACGGTCGACGTGCCTACGCCAGCGAGATGGGCGGCGTGTTTTCGGGCGCGTCGGGCGCCTTGGGCGGCAGCATCGGCGACCAGACCGTGGCCGACGCTCTCAATGGACGGTCAAGCGCAAACGGGGACATGCACGGCGGCGATTACCGCGGCTGGAGGAACGGTGCCGCGACCGGCGTGCCTGGAGTTCGATTTTCCCGCTTGATGCCAGCGGCAACGCCAACATTCCCAACGCTTGTATGGATCCAGTGGCGGTGAATCTCCTGCGCTTTGTACCCGCTGCGAACCGCCCCGATGGCACCTACCAGGCGGTGCCGGTCAGCTCGGACCGCCAGGATCAGGTCACATTCCGCTTCGACCATCACATCAACGACCGCCAGAATCTCAGCTTCTACTATTACTTCACCGACGACACGAATTTTCAGCCCTTCTATAACTTCCAGGCTTCGGGCGCGAATGTTCCTGGTTTCGGGGCCAGTGTCGGCTCGCGTTACCAGCAATACAACCCGAGCCACACGTGGACTATCTCCAATTCCCTGGTCAATGAGGCGCGGTTCACATACATGCGGGAAGGCCAGTTGACCTTTCAGCATCCGCAAATCACCAGTGCAGTGAGTGCGTCGTGCACCGGGGCAGCTGCGGCGTATTGCTTTAATGGCACGTCCGATTCCAGTGCAATCAATGCGATCATCGCCGGTTCCCCCTATCCCGCGGCTCAGGCCGGCATTACGACCGGTCTGCCGCCGAACCGCACCGGTCTGCCCTTCATCGGCGTCGCTGGCGGCTTCAACATCGGCAATGGCTGGGAGGGTGAGCTTCCCCAGGTGGGCAACACGTTTCAGTGGGCCGACAACCTGACGTGGGTGAAGGGCAGCCACACCATGAAGTTCGGCGCGGACGTGCGCCGCTCGCGCTTTGATCAAACTCTGTATTACAACGTCAGCGGTCAGTTTACGTTTAACAGCAGCACCACCGATTCCGTTCTGTACACAAACCCCGCGGGCAATACCGATTCTTATCCGAACTACCTGCTCGGGCTGGCCGACAGCTACTCGCAAGGTTCCGCGCAAAGAGAAAACATCCGCGACACTGGCGTGTATCTTTTCGCTCAGGACAGCTGGAAGGTGAAGCCTAACATCACGTTGAATTACGGACTGCGCTGGGAACTGGACACACCGCTTACCGATGCGCTGCACCATGTCCAGACCTACCGCCCCGGCCAGAATTCAACTGTCTATCCGTGCACTCTGACGCAATCGGAGCAGATGAGCTTTGGAGTCTCCACCTGTGCAGAGGCGGGGGTGCAGCCGACCGGTTTGGTTTTCCCTGGCGATTCGGGCGTTGCCGCTGGTCTCACCCAGACTTACTACAAGGCCTTTGCCCCGCGCGTCGGTCTCGCTTATAGCCCCAACTTCAATAGTGGCTTGCTGGGCAAGATATTTGGCAGTAATGGGAAAACCAGCATCCGCACCGGATGGGGACTGTTCTACAACCCGATGGAGCAACTGGTGCTCGAGCAGTTTGGCGCCGAGCCTCCCTTTGGGGGCAGCTCCTATTTCCCCGGAACTTTCTTCAATACTCCCTTCGTCCAGCAAAACGGGACCGTAAACCCAAATCCCTTCAAAGGAATTCTCGAGCCGACGTCAGGCGCGGGTTCGAGCAGGCAGCCGGATTGGCCCAGCTTCCGCCCCATTCTTCTCTACGGGGATTTCCAGCCCCACATGCGGACGCAGTACACTGCGCAATACAACTTCAGTGTTCAGCGCGAAATCGCAAAAGACCTCTTGTGGCAAGTCAACTACGTAGGTTCTCAAGGACACCGCCTGCTCGCCTCGCACGATATCAATGCTTCGAATCCACAGACTTGCCTGGACATTATTACCCTGCAGGGCCAGGGTGCATGCGGGCCGTTCGACGAGGATAATCCTTACAACCTGACCGTCCCTAAGGGTTTCCCTTTCCATCTTCCGAATGGCTCCGTTGTCACGGGCGCAACTGGCGGCACACCGGTCCAATTGGTGGGACTCAGGCCCTTCTCGTCTCCCAATTGCGTCGCGACCGGAGCCAACATCGGACAAGGCTGTCCACTTGATGGCGTCCCCATTTTTACCAACATATTCGCCGAGGATACGATTGCCGCTTCCGCTTACAATTCTCTCCAGAGCATGCTGGAGAAGCGCTTCTCGCACGGTCTGCAGTTGCAGGCCGCTTACACCTTCAGCAAATCTTTGGACTGGGCTTCCAGCTTCGAAGAGACGGTCAATCCTTTCAACTACAAGTCCAGCCGGGCGTTGTCGCTGTTTAATTCGGCGCAGCGGTTTGTCATCAACTATTACTGGGATATCCCAGCGCCCAAGTACAAGGGGTTCGCCGGCAAGGTGCTCGACGACTGGGCCATGTCGGGCATTATCCAGTTTCAGAGCGGGTTCCCGATTCGCTTGTCTGATCCGGACGATTACGAACTGATCAGCAGCTTGTTTTTTCTGGGCACAGGGGCGCCCCAGGCTCTGGGTCCGATTCAGATCCTGAACCCCAAGACCACTTACGTAATCAACGGCCAGCCGGAGAAAAACCTCTACCTTAATACCAGTCAATTCACGGAACCGACGCTCGGGACGTTTTCGACCACGCCGCGTTCCGTCTGTTGCGGGCCGGGCCTGAATCAGTGGGATATCACAGTTTCGAAACACATCCCGATCTCTGAAGCCAAGTACTTCCAGTTCCGCGCCGACATCTTCAACCTGTTCAACAAGACGCTGTTTGTAAACCCCGACGGAAATTTCAGCGACACCACCTTCGGTCAGATCCAGCAGGCTCGCGATCCGCGCCTGGTGCAGTTTGCGTTGAAGTTTTACTTCTAGTGGAAAGAGTAAAATTGTAGAAGCAAAACCCGGGCGGTTCCGCCGTCCGGGCATTCTAATGGCTTGCGGGCCTGCCAAGAAACGCCGCCGGCTTGAGTTTCCCTGGAGCAATCTCGATGTACCCCGACCTGCAGAAAGAACTCTCAACCTTCGAGCGGCGCACGCCCAAATCCGCCGAAGCACACAAGAAAAACCTGAAACGCATTCCGCTGGGAGTGGCCAGCAATTATCGGTATTACGATCCCTGGCCGATCTTTGTGAAAGAGGCCAGCGGCAGCAAGTTCCGCGATCTCGACGGCAACGAATACATCGATCACAACCTCACTTTCGGCGCGCTGATGGCGGGGCATTGCCATCCCGCGGTGATGAAGGCTGTAGAGAAGCGGCTTTCCACCGGCACCATGTACGGCATGCCACATGACATGGAGTGGGAACTCGCCGAGGAAATCTGCAACCGCTTCCCGGTGGAGATGTGCCGCTTCGGCAACAGCGGGACGGAAGCGACCATGCACGCCATCCGGCTGGCTCGCGCTGCTACCGGCCGCGACAAAATCGTGAAATTTGAAGGCGCTTACCACGGGCTGCATGATTCCGCGCTGGTCAGCGTAAAGCCGCACGCGCCCGAGTTTGGCGATATCGACAACCCGATATCGGTGACCGGCGGCCTGGGAGTGCCGAAGTCAGCGATTGCCAACGTTCTTATCGCGACGTTCAACAATCTCGCAACCGTAGAGCGCCGGTTCAAGGAAAATCCCGGCGAGATCGCCGCGATTATTCTCGAGCCGATTCTGATGAACGTTGGCCTGTGCATGCCGCAGGCTGGCTTCCTCAACGGCCTGCGCGAGATCGCTACGAGAAATGGCGCGCTGCTGATCTTCGACGAAGTGAAGACCGGAGCGAAACTGGGATGGGGCGGCGCCAGCGAATATTTTGGCGTGCAGCCGGACATGATCTGCCTGGCCAAATCGATCGGCGGGGGCTTTCCGCTGGCTGCTTTTGGCGCGCATCCCTCCGTGATGGATCTGATCTCGCAGCATAAAGTTTTTCACGGTGGCACGTACAATACAAATCCCGTGTCGATGGCCGCCGGGTTGGCTACGTTCCGTCATGTTTTGACTCGCGAGAACTATGCCCACGTCGACAAGCTCAGCAAGAAGTTGACGGACGGCTACCGCAAGATTGTCGCGAAGTCGGGACTGCAGGCGTATATCGCGCAAGCCGGCGCCAACGGCGCGCTGATGCTCTACCCGCAGGAAATTCGCAACTACCGCGACTGGACTGCGATTGACATCGACCTGTGGCGGCATTACTGGTTTGGCATGGTCAACCGCGGCGTGATGGCGCAGCCTTACTGGTGGGACGAGCAGTGGACGATTTCCGTGCAGCACACCGAAAAGGATATCGACCAGCACCTCGCTGCCTTCGACGACATCGCGGCATCGTTGGCGAAAGCGCAGCAGGAACGTGTGGGCCAGCCGGCGTTGGCCACGCACTGAAACAAGGGATCAGGGGTCAGGGATCAGTCGTCAGCTATGCGCAGCGTTAACGGCTGACCCCTTGCCCCTAAGCCCTAGCCCCTGATCATGTCCACCACCGCACAACCCGCCACCCAGCCACACCTGATACGCGCTCTCGGGCGCCGCGATCTGGTGTTGCTTTTCGTCGTGGCCGTTTTCAATCTCAACGTTGTGCCCTCGATCGCCGCCAACGGCGGTGTGACTATCTGGTTGTGGATCATCTCTCTGCTTTTGTTTTTCTGGCCGCAAGGCATCGCCGTGATCGAACTCGCGCACCGCTATCCCGGCGAGGGCGGTGTCTATCTTTGGGCGAAAGAAGTCTTCGGAGACTTTCACGGATTTCTCTCGGGCTGGTGCTACTGGACCAACAACATGCTCTACGTGCCGACGGTGATGCTCTACTTCGTCGGCGTTTCGGTCTACGTGTTGGGCCCCGGCCATCAGAATCTTCCCGACAACAAGCTCTTCGCGGCTTGCGTCTCCCTCGCGTTGCTGGCACTGTTGACTCTTCTGAACATTCTTGGTCTCGGCGTCGGCAAATGGATCAATAACCTGGGCGCGATTGGAACCTTCATCGCTGCGTTCGTGCTCGTCGGCCTCGGCATCGTGATCTGGTCACGATTCGGGACGGGCATCACCGCGGCGGATTTCAAGATTCCCGCGAACCCGCGCTTCGTGCTTAATTCGTTCGGTGTCATCTGCTTCGGCTTGGTTGGCCTCGAACTCGCTTCGGTCATGGGCGACGAAATCCAGGATCCCAGCCGCACTCTGCCGGGAGCTGTGGCGTGGGGCGGTGTGATTTCTGGCACACTCTATGTTGCCGCTACGCTGACTTTGCTTATAGCAATCGGCAAGAACGTCAACGTGCTGCAAGGGGTGGTTCAGGCCGTGACTGGAATGGCCGCGCGCGTGGGCATGAGTTGGATCAGCGCTCCGTTTGCGCTGATGCTCAGTCTGGCGATTGCCGGCATCGGCTCGGCCTGGATCGGCGGTTGCTCGCGCATCCCTTTCGTCGCTGGGCTCGATTCCTATATGCCTTCGTGGCTTGGCAAGGTTCATCCGCGGTACGGCACGCCCTACGCCGCGTTGATCGTGCAGGGAATTGTCTCCGGGATTCTGGTGATTCTGAATTTTGCCGGCGCCGGAGTGCAGGAGACATTTCAGAAATTGCTGTCGCTGGCAGTGGTCCTGCAACTTGTGCCGTTTGTTTACGTGTTCGGGGCACTGGTGAAATTCGCGGTCACGGAGCCGGTTCCGCGCGGCCAGTACGGCCGCACCACGCTGTTTCTGGCTGGGACCAGCGGATTTCTGACTACGATTCTCGGCATCGCGCTGGTGTTTTTCCCAGCGCAGCAGATCACGTCGTTGTGGTCTTACGAACTGTGGATGTTTGGCGGCACGCTGTTTTTTATCGGGCTGGCGGCGTTTTTCTTTTTTGTCTATGGCCGCCACAAAGCGCCAAGGGATATTGGGAAGGGCGCGACTTTAGTCGTGCCGCTCTGAGCAAAATTTATCGGGCCTTCAGACCGTGAGATATGCAGGGAGAAAAGCACATGCCAGGCGGAGTCCAAACCGCGGTCCGCACTTACCAGATGTTCATCAACGGAGAATGGGTCGATAGCAAATCGGCGAAGACTTTCCCGGTCTACGATCCTTCAACGGAGGAAATCATCGCCCAGGTTCCCGATGCCGGTCCCGACGACGTGAACCGCGCCGTCGCCGCCGCCAAAGCCGCATTTGAAGATGGTCCATGGGCGACCACGACCGCGCAGGAACGCGGTCGCGTGCTGTTTCGCCTCGCCGACAAGATCCGGCAAAACTTGCCGGCGCTCGCAGAACTCGAATGCCGCAACACGGGAAAGCCCATTGTTGAAGCCGAGTTCGACATCAACGATGCCGCTACCTGCTTCGAATACTACGGCGGTCTCGCCACCAAGGTGGTCGGCTACGTGAATCCTGTTCCCGACAACGCCATGAGCCTCACGCTCAAGGAACCGGTCGGAATCGCGGGGCAAATCATTCCGTGGAATTATCCGCTACTCATGGCCGCGTGGAAACTGGCGCCCGCGCTCGCGGCGGGTTGCACCTGCATCCTCAAACCCGCCGAGCAAACGCCGCTGACCGCGTTGGAATTCGCCAGGTATTTCGCGGATTGTGGCCTGCCGCCGGGCGTTGTCAACGTGATCACGGGTTTCGGGGAATCTTGCGGCGCTCCTTTGGTGCAGCATCCGGATGTGAACAAGATTGCGTTCACCGGCAGCGCCGCGGTCGGCAAGATCATCGTGAAACAGGCCGCTGATACGGTGAAGCGCGTCACGCTTGAGCTCGGCGGCAAGTCGCCGAATATCTTCTTCGCCGACGCCGATTTCGAAGCCGCCATCGATGGCGCACTCTTCGGAGTTTTTATCAATCAGGGCGAAGTTTGCTCCGCCGGAAGCCGCATCCTGGTTCAGAAATCGATCTACAAGAAGTTTGTCGAGGCCATGACTGAGAAGGCCAAGAAAATAAAGCTCGGCCCGCCACTCGAGCGCGAAACCAAGATGGGTCCACTCGTCAGCAAGGAGCAATACGATCGCGTCAACTCCTACATTGAGATTGGCAAGAAGGAAGCCAAACTTACCTCTGGCGGCGGGCGGCCAGAAAAATTCGCCAAGGGCTACTACGTGGAACCCACGATTTTCAGCGACGTGAACAACTCCGCCCGCATCGCTCGCGAAGAAATTTTCGGTCCAGTCGCGGCGGTAATTCCGTTCGAAGACGAGAAAGATGCGCTCAAGATCGCCAATGATTCTCCTTACGGCTTGGCCGCTGCTGTGTGGACGCGCGATATTTTCAGAGCCATGCGAGCGGTAAAAGCCTTGCGCGCCGGAATCGTCTGGGTCAACCACATGCAGCCCACCTACGTGGAAGCGCCGTGGGGAGGCTACAAGCAATCCGGCTTTGGCCGTGAACTCGGCCCCTGGGGCATCGAAGAGTATCTCGAGACCAAGCAGGTGTATATCAACTTGAACGAAGCTCCGATCGGCTGGTATTGAAAGGCAGTTGCCAGTTGCCAGCGGTCATTTGCCAGTAAAGTGATTCTGGCGTGACTTAACGCAACTGAGAACCGAGAACTTACGATGTCCACGATTCAATTACGCACCCAAATCCCCGGGCCGAAATCTCAGGCACTTTCCGCACGCCGCGCACAAGCTGTGCCCCGGGGGCTTTCTCACGGCACACCCATTTATGTGGCCAAGGCTGAAGACGCGTGGCTGGAAGATGTCGACGGCAACCGCTACATCGATTTCGCTGGAGGCATTGGCTGCCTCAACGTCGGGCATCGCCAGGAAGCTGTGGTCGATGCGGTCCGCGGCCAGCTCGACAAATTCCTGCACACCTGCGTTCAGGTCACGCCCTACGAGAGCTACATCCGCCTTGCCGAGCGCATGAACGAAGGTACGCCGGGCAATTTTGCGAAGAAAACTATCTTTGTGAACAGCGGTGCCGAGGCGGTGGAGAATGCGGTGAAGATCGCTCGCGCCTACACGAAGCGCCCCGGCATCATCGCGTTTGAAGACGCCTTCCATGGCCGCACCATGATGACGCTGGCTCTTACCAGCAAGACTCATCCTTATAAGGCGGGATTCGCGCCACTTCCGGGCGAGGTGTATCGGGTCCCGTTCGCTTATTGCTATCGTTGCTCTTACAACCTGAAGTATCCCTCGTGCGATCTATATTGCGCGCGGCATCTGGAAGATACGTTCAAGCGCGTCGTGGCCAACGAGGAAGTCGCGGCTGTGATCGCAGAGCCAGTTCTTGGCGAAGGCGGATTCGTCGCGCCTCCGCCGGACTATTTCAAAGTTCTCATCGAGCTTTGCCGCAAGCACGGAATTCTTTTCATTGCCGATGAAGTTCAGTCTGGTTTCGGGCGCACCGGTGCACTTTTCGCCAGTGAACGCTATGGAATTGAGCCTGATCTTCTGGTCACGGCGAAATCTCTGGGCGGTGGCCTGCCGCTCGCGGCGGTCACGGGTCGCGCTGAAATCATGGACGCTCCCGGCCCCGGTGGCCTCGGCGGCACTTTTGCCGGCAACCCGCTCTCGTGCGCAGCGGCCCTTGCCGTCCTCGATTTGTTCGAGAGTGAGAATCTGTTGACCCGAGCGAACGAACTCGGCGACCGCTTCCAGCGCCGTGCGCGCGAGTGGCAGCGCCGCTGGCCAATCGTCGGCGACGTGCGCGGGCTCGGCGGCATGCAGGCCATCGAACTGGTGCAGTCGCAGGAAACCAAGATTCCGGCCGCAGACGAGACCAAGCAGATTACGCAGTATTGCTACGAGCACGGACTGATCACCATCACCGCGGGTTCGTATTCCAATGTGATTCGAATTCTGGTCCCGCTGGTCGCGACCAACGAGCAAATGGATGAAGGCCTCGACGTGCTCGAGTCTGCGCTCGCCGGCGTCTGCGACAAGAAAGGCGCGGTTGCGCAGTTGGTGTAATAATCTGATTTACTCTTCGCGATAGCAGAGGCAATCTCATGACGTTAGTCGCCGCACCGCCCATCACCCGGCTTACCAACTACATCAACGGCCAGTGGACCGACTCATCGGCCACCGAATGGCGCGACGTGGTCAATCCCGCCACCGGCGAAACGCTGGCGCAAGTTCCGCTCGCCGACGCCGCCGAAGTGAACACCGCGATCGAGGCATCTGCGGCCGCGTTTCCGGAATGGCGTCGCACTCCACCGGAAGACCGCATCCAGCCGCTGTTCAAGCTGAAGGCGCTTCTCGAAGATCACATTGGCGATATCGCTCGCATCATCACGCAAGAAAATGGCAAGACCTTCGCCGAGGCCAAGGCGGAAATGCGGCGCGCTATCGAGAACGTGGAAGTCGCCTGCGGCATTCCTATGATGATGCAGGGCTACAACCTGGAAGATGTCGCTCGCGGCATCGACGAGATGATGATTCGCCAGCCGCTCGGCGTCACCGCCGCCATTGTGCCGTTCAATTTTCCCGGCATGATCGCGTTCTGGTATTTGCCTTACGCCATCGCCACCGGCAACACCTTTATTCTCAAACCGTCCGAGCGCGTGCCGCTCACCATGCGTTACGTGTATGAACTTCTCGAGAAAACGGGTTTGCCCAAGGGCGTGGTGAGTCTCATGAATGGCGGCAAAGCCGTGGTCGATGCGCTCATCGACCACCCCAAGGTCCGCGCCATCAGCTTTGTTGGATCGACTCCGGTCGCGCGTTACATTTATGCGCGCTCCGGTGAAAAAGGGAAGCGCTGCCAGTGCCAGGGCGGAGCCAAGAATCACGTCGTCGTTCTTCCTGACGCTGACATGCCGATGGCCACGCAGATTATCAGCGACAGCGCGTTTGGATGCGCCGGGCAGCGCTGCCTCGCGGTTTCTGTCGCCGTCACCATCGGCGAAGCGCAGAAAACTTTTCGCGATTCGATCGCCGATGCTGCTTCAAAACTCAAAGTGGGCAACGGCCTCGAAGATGGCGTGCAGATGGGCCCCGTCATCACGCCGCAAAGTAAAGAGCGCGTGGAATCGCTGATCGGCCTTGGCGAGAAGCAAGGCGCGAAAGTTCTGCTCGACGGCCGCAACTCGAAGGTTCCTCGCTACGAGGCGGGAAACTTCGTCAACCCCACGATCCTCGACGATGTTCCCGCGACCAGCGACCTCGCCGATACTGAAATCTTTGGCCCGGTTCTCAGTCTGGTTCACGCCAGCGGCATGGACGAAGCTCTCGCTTTTCTCGAACGCAGCGCCTACGGTAACCAGGCGTCGTTGTTCACGTCGAGCGGATCGGCCGCCCGCCGTTTTCGCTACGAAGCGCCTGCCGGAAATATCGGCATCAACATCGGAGTCGCCGCGCCCATGGCCTATTTCCCGTTCAGCGGTTGGAAGAACAGCTTCTTCGGCGATCTCCACGGCCAGGGCCGCGACGCCATCGAGTTCTACACCGACAAGAAAGTCGTAGTCGAACGCTGGGCGAAGGAGCATTCGCGCAAATTCTGAATTCTTACCACGGAGACACAGAGACCCGGAGAAACAAGATAAAAAAGCATTTAGGTTTTCTCTGTGTCTCTGTGACTCTGTGGTGAATTGTTTTCAGAGAGGAAATTATGACAACAACCGTTGCAAGTCCGTCCATGACCGGCCACGAAATCGTCGACCTTACCAAGAAGCACACGCTGTTTGAATGGTCCGCGCAATCGAAGGTCGACCCCATCCCCGTGGCTCGCGCCAAGGGCATCCATTTCTGGACGCCCGAGGGTAAGCGCTTCATCGATTTCAACAGCCAGTTGATGTCGGTCAACATCGGGCACGGCGACGAGCGCGTCATTCGCGCTATTCATGAACAGGCCCAAACTCTTTGCTACGCGAATCCCTTCATGGCGACCGAACCGCGCGCGCGCCTCGGGGAGAAACTCGCGGAAATTACTCCTGGCGACATCGATACTTTCTTCTTCACCAACGGCGGCGCCGAGGCCAACGAAAACGCCATCAAGATTGCCCGCTTCTTCACCGGGCGTCACAAGATCATGGCGCGTTACCGCTCCTATCACGGCGCGACTGCTGGCGCGATCACTCTCACCGGCGATCCACGCCGCTGGGCTGCTGAGCCGGGCATTCCGGGCGTGGTGCGTGTGCTCGATCCTTATCACGGCATCGAACGCGGCTGGGAGTCCGCGGAAACTTCGCTTCAGATGATCGAGGAGATTATTCAACTGGAAGGCTCGCATACCATCGCTGCCTTCATTCTCGAGACCGTCGTTGGCACCAACGGAATTCTCATTCCTCCCGACGGCTACATGCAGGGCGTGCGCAAGCTGTGCGACAAATACGGCATTCTGATGATTGCCGACGAAGTGATGGCCGGCTTTGGCCGTACCGGCGAGTGGTTCGCCATTGACCACTGGAAAGTCGTTCCCGACCTGATTTCGATGGCCAAGGGATTAACTTCGAGCTATTTGCCGCTGGGAGCAGTGGGCATGCGCCATCACATCGCGCAATATTTTCAGGATAAGGTTTTCTACGGTGGCCTCACCTACAACAGCCATCCCATGGGATGCGCCGCCGCGCTGGCGACGATTCGCGTCTACGAAGAAGATCACCTCATCGACAACGCGAAGAAAATGGGCGCGGTGATGAAAGAACTCGGCGCGGAATTGCAGGCGAAGCATCCGTCTGTGGGAGCGGTGCGCTCTATCGGACTGTTCGGCATCGTCGAACTCATCCGCAGCCGCAAGACACGCCAGCCCATGGCCCCATTCAACGGCACTTCCGAAGAGATGGCCGCCCTGGGCCGCTTTTTCCGCGAGCAGGGCCTTTACACGCTGGTGCGCTGGAACACTTTCTATACCAATCCGCCGCTCTGCATTAACGAACAGCAGTTGCGCGAAGCGTTCGCCATCATCGACAAGGGCCTCGAGATCACGGATAAAGCGGTGAAGGACTAGAGCCGGCCTGTCGACGAACGCGGCATGAACAGACTCATGCCGCCGAGGGCGTGCGGCCCAGCGCCGCGACTTGAGCGGAATTGAATCCGACAATCGAGACATCGCCGGGAACGCGGAGCCCAGCCTCGCGTATGGCATGCAGAGCGCGCAGGAAATGTTCCGCGCCGACAAACATCAGCGTGCCGCCGGCATTGCCCATGTCTTGCGCCCCGACGGTCGGTGCCGAACCAGTTTGAGTGCGCAAGGCGCGCGCTACGGGGTTGGGTTGATAGTTCAGTTCGCGCGCCGCGGCAAAGACACGATCCTTCGTCCGCTGCGGAATGGACGCCGACCCCGGTGCGTTGTTCAGCACCAGTGAAACCGTGCCGGGAGCAAGCCCCACGGTCTCCGCCACCGTTTTCAGCGTTACCGCGCCAGGTTTCTTCAAGCCGTTCTTCTCGTTGCTGTTCACGTTGTTTCGAATCATGTTGTCCCCCTTCACTCCGGGCGATCCCAGACTGGTTATCCAGACTTCGTATCCCAGTGCTGGCGATCAGGCCGCTCGGCGAGAGATGACACCTTCGGCAAGGCGCATCGTCGCGGGTTCGGAACAATCAGGAATAGCGACTCGGAAGGACAGGGCGAATCGCGTACGCCACGCGGACGTCAGGGGCCGCATGACCAACTATTCCAACGGAAAGCTGCGCCACCAATCTGACAAAGACCAGTCGCAAAGTCCAATCGAAAAAAGTTATCGCGACGATTACGTACAGCGAATCGAATCCTGAATCGAATCACCGCGGCCGCAGCGGCAAACCTACTGCTGCTGCTGTTGCTCGTGTTCCGTGCGTGTGCTTCGCGGCGCAAATACAGGCCGGGATTGGATCACGATGCTCGGCGCCACAGGCTCCGGCAGTGGAGCATCCGAGGGGCTCACCGTCACCGCGACGCTCAGTTCACTGTGCGCTTCTCCCTTGTAAACGCCGCGAGTGGGAGGAACATCGGCGTAATCGCGTCCAATCGCAACTCGTATATGCCGGTCCGCGCCGATCAGGTTGTTGGTGGGATCGAACGCAACCCATCCCAGCCGGGGCACCAGCGCCTCAACCCATGCATGAGACGCGCCCTCCAGAGAGCGGTCGTGCTTTTCTCGCGTCGGATCGCGATGGAACATGTAGCCGCTGACGTAGCGGCAAGGCACGCCCAGCGAACGCACCAGCGCGATCATGATGTGAGCGAAATCCTGGCACACTCCCCGCCGAGATTGCAGAGCTTCTTCAATCGGCGAGTCTACATTCGTACTGTTCGGCACGTAGGCAAACATGCCGTAGATGGCCTCATTCAGTTCGGTCAGTAATTCCAATGGATTCCCGCGCCGGCCGCATCTGAGTTCTCGCGAGAGCTGTTCCAGCGGCTCGCTCGAGCGCGCGAACTGGCTCGGCAAAAGCATTTCCCAATAGTCGTCGGCCGCGACCTGCGCGTCGAGATCAGCCCAGTCGCCCGCGTCCGAGGCACGCGGCGCCGGAGCGTCCTGCACTTCGACCATAGACTGCGCGGTGAGTTCGACTTGAGTATGACTCCCAGCTATATCGAAGTGGTGCACGATGTTTCCGGTGAAATCGCGGTATTGCATGATGTTTGTCGCCGGCTTCACATCGAGATGGAAACTGAGGCAGCGTTGCATCCCTTCGCTGCGCGGCTGCATGCGCACCTCCATCACGCTCTCGCGGATCGCGGGCTCGTAATGGAATGTCGTGTTATGCCGTACCGAGTAAATCAAGGGAACACCCTCTCCTCAAAATTGGTCAGATACTTAATCGCTTACGCGACCAGCGCCGACTCAACCGAGTAGTCAAAATAAACCTGATGAATCGCGGTGTGCGCCTGCGCGCACTGCCAGCGGATGCTGTCAACATACGCGGTTGGTCCCGAGGCCATGATCTCGTCGATCTGGCTGAAGCTCAGCGTGGCGCGCAACCGCCCCGCCAGGCGCAGCGGTTGTTCCGCCTTGCGTTCCGTCAACTCTCCGATCGCGCGCAGCGCCGCATGCACCATGTCGACGGAAAAGCGCACCGAGTGCGGAAAGTTCGAGTTCAGCAGCAGAAACTCCGCCACCCGCAGCGGCCGCAATTCCGCCGTATAGGTCTTGCAGTAGGCTTCAAACGCGGCGCAGGATTTCAGCAGCCCCACCCACTCCAGATACTCCTCGTTTTCAACGGCCTGATCCGGCGATTGTGGCAGCCGCTTGAAATGCGCGCCGATCAGCCGGGCCAGCGTATCGGTGCGCTCCACAAATCGTCCCAGCTGGATGTAATGCCAGCCCTCCCCGTGTGACATGGTGGAATCAGTTACGCCCTGGAACAGATGCGCGCCTTCCTGCACCGCGCGAAAAAAAATGTAGGAGTGCAGCAGCCACGCTTCCGTCGAGGTAGTGCTGTTTACCTGCAAATACAGGCGATTGAGCTGCTCCCACATTTCCGAGCTGCACTGTTCGCGGACCTGCCGCAGGTTTTCCCGAGCCGCGACTACGCAGGAAATAATTGACGAAGGATTACTGCGCTCCAAAGTGAGAAGCTGCGTGAGAGTCGCGGCGTCGATTTTGCCGTCCTCGGGGGGAGCGATCTGCGATGCTTCCAATAGGCGCAACCAGCGCCCCGCGCCCGCTTCCGGAGATTGATCCAGCCGCAGCTGAAAATCCACATCGATCAGGCGTGCGGTGTGCTCGGCGCGTTCCAGGTAGCGGCTCATCCAATACAAACTGTCGGCCACCCGCGACAGCATGGTCGTTTCTCTTTGCCCGCTCATGCGCGCAGCACCCACGTATCTTTGCTGCCACCACCCTGTGAGGAGTTCACAACGAGCGACCCGCGGCGCAAAGCCACACGCGTGAGCCCGCCGGGAACCAGAGTTACGTTCTCGCCGTAGAGAATATAAGGACGAAGGTCCACATGCCGCGCCTGCGCTTCGCCATCGAGAAAGCACGGCGCACGCGACAGACTCAGCGTGGGTTGCGCAATGAAGTTCCGCGGCTCAGCCTGGATGCGCTGCCGAAATTCTTCCCGCTGCTCCGCCGTGCTGTGCGGGCCAATCAACATGCCGTAGCCGCCCGACTCACCCACTGCTTTCACCACCAGTTCGTCGAGATGCTCCAGCACATAATTTCGCTGCGAGCGATCCGTCAACAAGTAAGTTTGCACGTTAGCCAGAATCGGATCTTCACCAAGGTAGTAGCGGATGATAGCCGGCACGTAAGCGTAAACCGCTTTGTCGTCGGCAATGCCGGTTCCAATCGCGTTGGCCAGCATCACATTGCCGGCGCGGTAGGCGTTGAACAGTCCGGGCACGCCCAGAGTCGAGTCCCGCCGGAAGCACAGCGGATCGATGAAATCGTCATCCACGCGACGGTAGATCACATCCACCCGCCGCAGTCCCGCCGTGGTGCGCATGTAAACCACATTTTCGTGCACCAGCAGATCACGGCCTTCCACCAACTCAATCCCCATCTGCTGCGCCAGAAATGTGTGCTCGAAATACGCCGAGTTGAAAACGCCCGGTGTGAGCAGAACGACTTTCGGCTCGTGCCGCGCCGAAGAATTCGGCGGGCTCAGCGCCCGCAAAGTCGCCAGCAGCGCCTGCGCATAGTGATCCACGGGACTCACGCCGTAATCGCGGAACAGGGTAGGGAACACCTTTTTCAGAACTTTGCGGTTTGCCAGCATGTAGGAAACGCCGCTGGGCACGCGCAGATTGTCTTCCAGCACGGCGAAACTGCCGTCGGGCAGGCGCACCAGGTCGGTGCCGCAGATGCTGACGTAAATTCCGCGCGGCACAGTCAGCCCGCGCATCTCGCGCCGGAAGTGGCGGCAACTATAAACCAGCTCGCGGGGAACAATGCCATCCGCCAAAATTCTTCCCTGGTGGTAGATATCCTCCAGAAAAAGATTGAGCGCCGCAATTCTCTGGGTCAGCCCGCTTTCAATCTTTCGCCATTCGTGGTTTGGAATGATGCGCGGCAACAGATCGTTCGGGAACACGCGCTCCGTGCCTTCGTCGTTGCCATAAACCGTGAACGTGATTCCCTGATGCAGGAAAGACAGGTCGGCAGCTTGCTGGCTCTTGCGTAATTCCTCGGGAGGCAATTCCAGCAGCGTCTGAAAAAGTGCCTGATAGTGCGGACGCGGCACACCCGGAGCTTCGAACATCTCGTCGTAAGCCCCATCAAACTGGTAGTTCCGGAACGGAGGCCGAAACAGCGTGTGGACAGACTCCGGCATCGCCATTCTTCTTAACACACTCCGGGCTCGGGTGCGGCTATGCGGCACCCCAGGACTCTAAGGGGCGGTCCAGCCCAAGTCCAATCTAATTTGTTTATGCCTTCTATTCAGTTTTTTACGGGGTCTTAACTTGACTTGAGATCAGAGAGGCTCGGAGCCTATGCGCGCCAGATGCGCTGCTGAACGTCGAGCGAAGAAACCATCACAGGTTCGTGGTGCACCTGCGCGGCGTGCTGATTCAGCGCCCCTGCGGCCTGCGTGCGGAGGTTTCCGTTGCGGGCGTCGAACTCTGCGGTAGTGACGCTATGCTTGCAGCGCACGCAAGTGAACTGCATGCCGCCCGCGATTCGTTTGATGGTGTAGTGTCTCACTGGCTTGATTGTAGTCCCCCGCAAAGAAATCGCAGCAGAAACGCACGAAGAAAGCCGCACTAGAGGTGGGCGGCGAAGGTAATGCGCCAGTGATTAAAGTCGGGCGGCGGAACGTCGATAGGGCGTCTCATGGACGGGACGCGAGCGTCTCGACCAGGTTACAGAAAATTTTCCTCTCAGAAGTTTTGTCATTCCGAGCGAAGCGAGGAATCCGCTTCCTGCTCGCGCAGGCACAGACGTCGAGGCACACCCCTCACTTTCCCAGCCGGTTGTATTTTTTCAACACTTCGCGAAGACGGTCGTGCGGAAGCGCGATGACCTCATGATTGTCGATCCCCTTCATGGTTTCGGCTGCGACCATAGCGTTGACGATGGCTTCTTCGGTGGCCTGGACGGTTGCAAGAAAGATGGGATCCATCGAATCGTTAGGAAGCATGGTGAGCTGGTGCAGCCCTTTCGTGCCGACTGCGCCGGGGTTGGCGGTGGAAAAAGCAATAAAGATGTCTCCCGAACCATCGCCGGAATAGCTGCCGTCACGGCCCAGCCCCAGAGAAACTCTTCTGGCCACGCGCTTGAGCTGGGTCGGAATAAGTGGAGCATCGGTCGCGACGACAACAATAATGGAGCCAGTGTCGTTGCCATAAGCGGGGTGCTCCGGAATTTCCTTGCCCACGGGAACGCCGGCAATGCGGAGCTGGTCGCGGCGGCCGTAGTTGCACTGCACCAGCACGCCGACGGTATAGCCCCCAGCTTTAGCATCAAGCACGCGGGAAGAAGTGCCGATGCCCCCTTTGAATTCGTTGCAAACCATACCGGTGCCACCGCCCACGTTGCCTTCTTCCACCGGGCCGGAGTGCGCTACGTCGAGCGCGTGGAAGGCATCCTCCGGGTGCACGTGGAATCCGTTGATGTCGTTGAGCCAGCCATCCCAGGTCTCCGCCACGACCGGCAGCGACCACCAGTAGCCTTCCATATCGGGAGTGCCATGCTTCACTTTCCATGCGATGACGGCGTCGCGCACAACGCCAACACTGTGCGTGTTGGTGATCATGACCGGCCCGTTGAGAAAGCCGGAGTCCTCCACCCATGTGGTGCCGGTCATTTCGCCGTTGCCGTTGAGTGTGAACCAGGCGGCGAAAACGGCGTCATTACTGGTCTTTCCGCGGGGATGAATCGCGGTGACGCCGGTGCGCACCGGTCCTTGGCCGACCACGAGTTTGCCGTCGCCGGAAATGAGCGTGGTGTGCCCGACCTCCACTCCTTTGACGTCAGTGATGGCGTTGTTGGGGCCAGGCGCGCCGTCGAAGGGCACGCCAAGATCGCGCGCCCGCGGCTTGGTTTGGGCTGAGACAGCAAGCGTGAACGTGAGGATGAATGCAAAGAGGACGACACGCGGGATTCGACGCTCGAACATGGTGCCTCCGGAGAACGAGGAAGTATACAAGGACGGCGAGCGTTGAGGAGCAATGTGTTGGGTGGGGTACAATCGACGTAAGAAATTCCTTCGGAGTGAGACCATGGACGGCTGGAAGAAGGCACTGGTAGCGAGCTCGATCGGAGCGGCGACGATTCTGTTTATGAAGAAGAAATATCCGGCAGGTGTGCTGGCATCGGGTGTTGGACTGGCGCTACTGGCGTCGGAATACCCAGAGAAGTTCGAGAAGTTGCGCCGGTCGCTGCCGGATTATTTTGACCGCGGCATGCAAGTAATGGAGATGGCCGCCCGCGCCGGCAAGCGGATCACCGAAGCCGCAGGACAATCTGCCGCCAACGCGTGGGAAGAGATCGGTGGGTGAGAAAGGCGGGCTTCGGGCTTCGGCTTTCGGGCTTCAGCTTTCGGGCTTCAGCTTTCGCCTTTGATTGGTTCCGGCACTTAAACCCGTCCCGAATCGCGTTCTGTCGAGCCCAGTCCTCCGCGCGGTTTCGCCGAAGCCCGATAGCCGAAGCCCGCTTTCAGCCCGCCCTACCGCACCGCCGTGGTCCACGCCAGCCCATCCACTCCGCGGCTCAAGCTGATCGGCTCTTCCATCTGCCACGAACTCAGGTTGAGCACCGCGATCTTCCCCGCCTGGATGCAGCTCACATAAGCCACATCGCCGCCTGGCCGCGCCAGCAGTTCGAGTGGAATCCCCGGCAAATCAAACGAATGGACAATCTTCAGCGTCTGCAAGTCGACCGCGTACAACCGATGCCGATCGGAACCGTTGGTTGCGACCAGCAGCCAGCGCCCATCCGGCGTTACCGTCGAAGCGTAGGCCATTTCCGGCATCGCAATCCAGTCGGAGACTTTATTGCTGGCCGTGTCGATCACCGCCACTCGCGCCGATTCGCGATCGTGCGTGAACACCCGCCGGCCGTCGGGAGAAATCGAAATTCGTTGAATGATCTTCGAGATGGGGATCACAGTAATCAGCTTTCGCGTCATGAGGTCGAGCACACTCACGCTCCCCGCGCTCACATTCGCAGTGTAAGCGCGCTGCCCGTCCGGCGTGAGCACCAGCATGTGCGTTTGTGGCTGATCCGTCGGAATCTTGGCCAGCACTTTCTGCGTCGCCGGATCGATCACAGCGACCGCGTTGTCCAGCTCCGCAGTCACATAGAGCAATCCGTCCGGCCCCAGCTGAGCGCGGTGAGGCCGCACCGGTTTTCCCAGATCCATAGTTCCCACAAGCTTTCGCGCCTGCAGATCGACAATGTCAATCGTGTTTCCGTCAGTGCCAGGCTCTCCAATGGCGACGTTGCTGTAAATGGGCACGTAAGCCAGCCGTCCATCTTTGGAAAGTGTGACCTCATGCCCGTTGACGCCCACCACCACGCGCGCGATCTCACGCTTGGCCACGGGATCGACCAGCAGCAAGGCGTGGTCAAACTGATTCTCCACCACCAGCAGAGCAGTGGGCGCAGCCGCGCTGGCTTTCGGGACGGGAGCAGAATCCACTCCCACGATAATCGTGAACAGGACTACGAAGAAGATTGCGACACCGACCAACATCGGGAGCCGAGTCAGCATTGCCACACCTCCGGTGCGCAGCCATTATGACGACATCCATCGCCGCGAGCAAGGCAGAAGCCCAGGACGGCGTAAGGAACGAGCAGAAAAAAATTAGGAGCAGATGGTAGAAAAATCCAGAGGAGGCGTGAAATGAACTTCGACCCAGCCAAGCGATCTGGTAAAGTTTGCCCATGCTGAGCCCCGAGGCGAAACAAAGAATTCAGATTGCCCTGATCCTGGCGATGGTCGTGGCGGCCGTGCGCGTCGGAATCATTCTTTTCCAGCGGCACGCAGACGAGGTCGATCGGGCCAACAAAATTAAGGCGCAGAACGCCGGTTACTCCAATGCCGATTATTACGTTAACCCCAAGAAACTTTATCCCTATGACCTGAAGTCGGCGAAGCAGCTCACCCAGCAGCCGGTGTGGGCCAAGGAAGGCTACAAGTACACCTACTATCCCTACGACGCGGCGAGCAAGCGCGTCGACTTCGCGCATGAAGCCGGACTATTACTCCCCCTCGAGCGGCTGGAAATCAAAGACGTAATCACCGATATTCCGCACGCGGCCGGAAGCCGCCGGCAAATGTTGGCCGTGTTCGAGAAAGACGGCAAGACGTACGCGGTGCCCATCGGCTTTGAGGACAACGGCCAGTACACCATCTATTCCGACGAAATGCTCTTCATCGAAGATCCCCACTTGTTGTACAAGCACTGGTCCGCGGACGTGTGGCAGGCCGTGGATCAGCATCAAGTGAAACCCGGCATGAACGAACTACAGTCCGATTTCGCCGTGGGCATGGGCGTCCCGGATTCGGGTGACACATCCTACGAAAAAACGGTGCGTTATCCCAATGGAGGAAAGCCGCTGGTGGTGGTTTACCACGACGGAAAAGCCGCCGAGGTGAAGCCCGGGGCGCCGCCGGCTTAGATTCTCCGATTCGCGATTCGTCCGGCCACTGCTTTCAGCTTACGACGGCTCTTTCGGCTCAACCACCGACAAATCCCGCTCCCAGCCCTCGTTCTCCAGCTTGATGTGTTCAATAGCGACCGCGTTGGCGTTAGCGTCGAGATCGGGCAATGCCTGATATTCCGACACCCAGTGCTACGTTTCAGCCCGCTCACTTTGCTCACGCCGGCAACGTAGGCCCCATCCCACTTCACTCTGAATTTGAAGTTCTTATAGGGATCGTGGCGAGTCGGATTTACCGTAAATTCCGCCATACAACCTCCCGCTTATTTCACTCCCGCCAGCGCCTTCGAGACTTCCGCAATATCGGGCACCACAGGAATATCGTAATTCTTGTGCCACGCGAGTTTGCCGTCGCGGTCGATAATCGAGATGGCGCGCCCGGTGATGCCTTTTTCTTCCAGGTACACGCCATACTTCGTCGCGACCGCACCCTTTGGATGGAAGTCGGCAAGCAGCGGGTAGTGGATGTGCATTTTCTCGGCATAGGCCTGGTGCGACCACACGCTGTCCACGCTAATGCCCAGAACCTGCGCATCGAGTTGCTCAAACTGCTTCATGTCGTTCACTAGGCAGGCGTGCTCCTTGGTGCAAACCGGACTCCAGTCCAGCGGATAGAAAACCAGCACCACCCGTTTCTTGCCGCGGAAATCGGCCAGCTTCACTTCCTGCTGGTTCTGGTCCTTCAAAGAAAATTCAGGCGCGTGCGCGCCGACCGATGCTGACATAAAGCCTCCGCAAAAAACTGGATTTCGAGCTCAAAGAATTACACGCAATGATAACTGACTTCGCTTCTCCCGGTTGTCATCCCCTGGTTGTCTTCCCCGAGGACGGACGAAAAGCGAGTCGACTTTGCGCCACGCAACGACCTATTTCACGACCGGTGAGTTCTCGTCGGCGGCTTTAGTCTCGTCGGCGTGAATCTTGAAATCGTCCTCGGCGTAGAACGATCGGTGCTGGGCGTCGAGCTGTTTCGGGGTCATGGTCAGCACGAAGCTGTCCTTCTTACCGGCGAAGCTGGCCGTGTAATCGCCGCGGTTGGTGTTGACCATGCGCTTGGTAAACGATCCGCTGTGGACCAGCTCGGCAAGCGTGGTGGCGAAATGGTCGTACTGCTTATTGAACTGGCGTTGGGCGCGCAACACCACACGCATGTAGGCTAGCGCCTCGGCTTCAGACTCGGAACGCGCAGGATCTCCCGGAAACTTGGGTTTGTAAGTCGGCTCAACCGGCGCAGTCGTCGCACTCGGCGCGGCCTGTGTCGCCGGGGCAGTTGAATCCTGAGCAGGCGCGCTCTGCGCCCATGCGGACGAAAGCGCCGCGCCCAGGCAGCTCATCACGACGGCATTCAGAAAACAATCCCAGCTTCTCTTCGCCGATTTCCGGCCCGATCGCTCAACCCTGTGCCTTCGGCTCATTGTCAAACCCATCCCAAGTCTCATCGTTAGTCCTCTCGGTCAGTCCTCTCGCCGCTTCTGTCCCAAATGGGTCGCGCGCGCACTGTGTTGCCAAATCGGGCTCAGGGCGGCCCACAACCCTAATTTTCCATGTTACTCCCGTAATTTATATCCGGTCATCAGTTCTTTCCATTGGCCGCTAATGTCTCTATGCTGGATTGAAGAATTCACACTGTACAGGGAAAACTAATGAAAGCAGCAGTCGCCAGAAAACCCATCATCAAAATCGCCGTAGTGGAGAGCGACCCCTTGCGCTTCGTGGGGTTCCGCGCTCTATTCGACTCCGAGCCTGAGTTTGAACTAATCTCCGCGGCGCTCCCCGAGATCAGCACGTTGCAGAATATCGATCTCATCCTGCTCGGGAACCGTTCCGGCCAGAATCTGTTCGACGTGATGGCCAGCCTGAAGGCGACGCGTCCGGATCTGCGCATCATCGTGACCGGCTCCGGCATCGACGAAGAGACGATTTTAAAGGCGATCGCTTCCGGCGCAAAAGGCTACGTTGACGAAGCGGCTTCACCCGCGGAATTTGCGCAAGCCATCCGCATCGTGAATCAGGGATCGGTATGGGCGCCGCGCCGCGTGCTCTCCATGTTCATCGAGCGCGTGTCCTCCACCCCCGGACGAATCTTTCCCGCAGGCCGCGTGACTTTCACCGACCGCGAAAAAGAAGTGCTGGAGATGCTGGTGGCCGGACGCTCCAACAAAGAGATCGGCGCGCAGCTCGGAATCGAAGAGCGCACCGTGAAAGCCCACGTGGCCAAATTAATGCGCAAAGTGGGAGTACAGAACCGCATCGCGTTGTCAGTGCATGCGATTACGCATTCGCTGGTCACGACGAAATAAAGCAGCTTCTATTTTCTAGCCGCTAGTTTCCAGCTACCTCAGGATCCATCTTCCAAACGGCCTCGGGAAGGGCACGGCTTCAGCCGTGCCGTCCAAGCGGCCATAGGATTCGGGCTTCAGCCCCTGATGTCCGCTGGCATTTCTCACCGTAACGTCTGGGCAGTGACCTCGGTAATCTTGTGAGATTTTCCACTCCGACGCATACTCGCCTCACCTACCACAGAACCTGGGAGACGGGGTTGAGAGTGGCGATTAGGGTCACTACTTTCAGCCCCGATTTTTTTGTCTTCCACGGCCCATCCGCTCCTTAGCCCTTTCCACAATCGCTAACTCGCAGGGTTTAGTCCCTTAATCCCTCCGGCGTTCGAGATCGCCCATTTCATTTACAATCTAACCTGGCATGCTCCCGGAAAATCGATTCGATCTTTAGGCGACATTCGCGAGGAACCATGAAAAAGTTCTTATTGCTGACCCTAATCTTGTCCCTCTGTTCCGTTTCCTTCGCCGCCAGTCCAGCCGCTAATGGAGACGACCAGCAGCGCGAATCGAAAGCTTCCGATCGCACGCAGGCTGCGGCCGATGTCTTGAACGAAATTCAAGGCGCCCCCGACTCCGGCATTCCTCAGGAAGTTCTGGCCTCGGCGGAGTGCGTGGCGGTAGTCCCCTCGATGCTCAAAGGCGGTTTCATCGTGGCCGCGAACTACGGTCGCGGACTGGCCAGTTGCCGCACTCCCAAGGGCTGGAGCGCTCCCGCATTTTTCTCCGTCGCGGGAGGCGGCGTCGGCTTTCAGATCGGCGGTCAAGCCGTGGATCTGGTCATGCTCATCATGAACGACAATGGCATGAAGAACCTGCTCAGCAGCAAGTTTGAACTAGGCGCGGACGCCTCGGTAGCGGCCGGTCCGGTAGGCCGCCACGCCGAAGGCAGCACCGATTGGAAGATGCGCGCCCAGGTTTTGACCTACTCTCGCGCCCGCGGCGTGTTCGCCGGCATCAGCCTGAACGGCGCCGTCGTGAAGCAGGACAAAGACAGCACCCGCGAGTTCTACGGCCGCATGGTCTCCTTCAAAGCCTTGCTGAACGGAGACGTCGATCCGCCCCCAGCCGCAAACCCGTTCCTGACCACGCTGGCAAAATGGGCGCAACAAGCCGCGAAGTAGAGGCTCGGGCTTCGGGCTTCGGCTTTCGGGCTTCGGCAAAAACCGCTCGTGCAAGTGGAAGCCTCGTGTCGCATAGCAACGAAAGAAGCTTTGGCTCCTTGAAACGCCGAAGCCCGACAGCCGAAGCCTGAAGCCGCTCCATCGTTTGACACGATTTTTCCCCAATGTTACCGTCACGCTTCTCCCGATGCGGCAGCGACTTGAGTACGCGGCAGCCTGGCCGTTCATCAAAATCCTCGGAATCCTGCCGCGCCCCCTGGCCCGGGCCGTAGCCATCGCCCTCGCCCAGCTGGTTTATCTTCTTCATCCCCGCCTGCGAAAAGTCGGCATGCGCAACCTGGCCATGGCCTTTCCCGAGAAAAGCGAAGCCGAGCGCGCCCGCATCCTCCGCGGAGAATTCACTTCCCTGGGACGCCAGCTCGCCGAAGTCTGCCAGCTCCCCCGTTACACGCTCGAGAACGTCGAGAAGGTTGTCGTCTATGACGGCTTCGAACACTACGAACAGGCGAAAGCCCGCGGAAAAGGCGTTCTCTTCCTCACCGGCCACTTCGGCGCTTGGGAACTTTCCGCGTTCTCCCATTCCCTGCACGGCCACTGGATGCACATCGTCGTCCGCCCCATGGACAACGTCTACCTCGACCGCCTGATCCGCTCCTACCGCACCATGCACGGCAACAAGACGGTCGCGAAAGACGAATTCGTGCGCGGCCTGCTCTCAGCCATGAAAGCCGGCGAGGTCGTAGGAATCCTGATGGACACCAACGTCACTCCGCCGCAAGGAGTCTTCGTAGATTTCTTCGGCATCCCGGCCTGCACCGCAAGCGGTCTCGCTCGCATCGCCCTGCGTACCGACGCAGCCGTAATCCCGGGATTCACCATCTGGGACACATCGCTGGGAAAATACCGTCTCCGCTTCGATCCGGCAGTAGAGCTGATCCGCACCGGCAACCTCGAAGCCGACATCCAGGCCAACACCCAGAAGTTCACAAAAATAATCGAAGACTACGTGCGCCAGTATCCCGAGCAGTGGCTATGGGTGCATCGCCGCTGGAAAGCCCGCCCGCCAGGAGAACCGCCTCTGTATTGATTGCGTTGCGCCGCCACTTCTCCGATTTCCACACCCTGCTCTCAGCGGTTTTCACGAACAATTCAAATCTCCGTAACATCCCCGTCACATGACCTTTCATATGATCACAGCTCGAGGTTACTCAACGAGGTTTACTCAACAATGAAAAAGACTCTTTTACTCTCCCTCGCAGCTGTCTGCTTGCTGGGCACAGCCCTGGCCCAGAACAACAATCCAAACAAGATCAAGCGCGTCCTGCTGATCAGCGTGGACGGAATGCACGCCGTTGATTATTTGAACTGCGCCAACGGCATCGCCGCCATTAACAACGGCGCACCTTTTTGCCCGGCGCTGGCAGCTCTCGGCAAGACCGGCCTCAACTACGTCGCCGCCAGCACCACAAAGACTTCAGATTCCTTTCCCGGTCTGATCGGGATCGTCACCGGCGGAAGCCCGGCCTACACCGGCGTCTACTATGACGTAGCTTATTCGCGGAATTATGATGCCCCCGCGAAAACCACCGGCAACGGCCTGGGGGCCGGCCCCTGCACCCCCTTCGCTGCGCCAACGGGCACCACCAGCGAGTACGAAGAAGGCATCGACATCGACCAGACCAAGTTGAACGGCGGCGCGCCCGGCGCCTCTCTGACCGACGGCACCATCGCTTCGATCGACTCAAAGAGACTCATCCGCGACCCTAATAATGGATGCAACCCGGTTTGGCCGTGGGATTTCGTTCGCGCCAACACCATCTTCAGCGTCATTCATCAAGCCGGCGGATACGCCGCCTGGTCCGACAAGCACCCTGCCTATTCCGCGGTGGCTGCCGGTGGTGGACCCACGGTGCTCGACGACTTCTACGGGCCGGAAATCAACTCCAACGTGATTGCCCTTCCCCACGTAACGACACCCCTCGGAGCCGCCTGCGATCCCATCCCCGATCCCGGTTCGGACCTTACAGCCTGGACCAACAGCTTCCAGAACATTCAGTGCTACGACACGTTGAAAGTCAATGCGGTCCTCAACTGGATCGATGGAAAGAACCACCTCGGAACCGCGCAAACTCAGGTTCCTACCATCTTCGGCATGAACTTCCAGGCGCTGAGCGTGGGCCAGAAGCTAGTCGAGAAGAGCAACGCAACCACCGGCGGATACCTGGATGCCGCGGCCACCCCCGGTGCAGCGCTGCTTACCGAATTCCAGTTCGTCGACGCCTCCATCGGGGAATTCGTCAGCGAACTGAAAAAACAAGGCCTCTACGATTCCACCTTGATCGTGATCACAGCCAAGCACGGCCAGTCACCCATCGACCCCAGCCGCTACGTGTCTCAACTGATCAACGGCACTTCGCCCGTCACCCTGCTCTCCAACGCGGGCTACATTCCGTTCTCTGAATCCACCAACAACCCGACCGGCATCGGACCGACCGAAGATGATGTCTCGCTGGTTTGGCTGTCGAACTCCTCGGACACCTTAGCCGCCGTCGGCATCCTGGAAGCGAATGCCACTGCCGCCGGAATCGAGCTCGGGCAGATCTACTACGGCCCTTCGCTCGCCCTTAACTACAACGACCCAACCAAAGACCCGCGCACGCCGGACATTATCGTGACCCCGAACGTCGGCGTCACGTACTCCGGCAGCACCAAAAAACTGGCCGAGCACGGCGGCTTCGCCCACGACGACACCAACGTCATTCTGCTGCTGTCCAATCCGTCCTATAAAGCCAAGACGATTCGCGAGGGAGTAGGCACAGTCCAGGTAGCGCCCACCATCCTCCAGAGTCTGGGCCTGAACCCTTCAGCACTAAGCGCCGTCATTGCCGAAGGAACAACCGTGCTCCCCAAGTAACCTTACCGTCGGCGAAAGCCAGTTCAACTGAAAGCGGACGCTCCCACGAGAGCGTCCGCTTTTTTTCTGGAAAGAGTGGGCTTCGGGCTTCAGCTTTCGGGCTGCGGCTCGAGAATGAGTGCATGCAGCAGCTGGCCCACGCGTCGCAACCACGACCGAGGCTGCCCACTCGTCGCGATTTTCGACGAGTGGGTACCACCGACGATTGCATCAGACGACTTCGTCCGCCAGCAACCGTTGCTTCTGAAGGTGTGGTTCCAACGTAATGTTTACAGCAACGCAGCTTTCGCGAGAGGCTGTACTGGCCGCACGGACACCGCTATCAACCAAGTCTAGCCACAACTCGAGCTCGTCATTTCCGGGCTCTTCACAACCGCAGACTCCCGTCCAACATCGGGGAAGGATCTAAGAATGGAAACCGCGGCAAAGACTGCGCCAGTGCCTGCCCCGCCGTCTGTTACTTCGGCCCTCAAGCCTCTACCGGCGCCGGTTCTGCTGCAGGCCATGCTCCGCGTGCCCGGGAAGGTGAGCGACTTGATCGTCTCGCCCGGCAGTTTACCCGTGGTGGAACTTTCGGGCAAATTGATTCCAGTCAAAATATCCGGCATGGCGCCATTGACTTCCGAGGACACCCAGCGGATTGCCTTTGAGTTGATCGGAGACAACAAACAGGCCAGGGAAGCACTGCAAACCCTGGGATCCTGCGACGTCTCCTATCGTCTGCCTCATCAGTGCCGGTTTCGGGTCAACATATTTCAACAACGCGGCACGCACGCCATTGTCATGCGGGTGATCCCGCAGGTGATCCCTACCTTTGAACAGCTGAATTTGCCTCCTCAACTCGCCGATATTTGCGATCTGAAAAATGGAGTCGTTCTGGTAACCGGCCCCACCGGATCCGGAAAATCCTCTACCCTGGCCGCCGTGCTCGACCGCATCAACGAGACCCACGCCTATCACATTCTGACCATCGAGGACCCCATCGAGTTCATGCACCGGCACAAGCGCTCCATCATCCACCAGCGCGAACTGCACAGCGATACGCCGAGTTTTGCGCTGGCTCTGCGCGCCGCCTTGCGGCAGGCTCCGAAAGTCATCCTGGTCGGCGAAATGCGCGACAAGGAGACCATCGAAATCGCATTGGAAGCGGCCGAGACCGGCCACCTGGTTCTCTCCACACTCCACACCATCGATGCGTCGAAAACCGTCGAGCGAATCGTGGGAGTCTTCCCCATGGCGGAACAACACACCATTCGCAACCGCTTGGCCAAGAGTTTTCGCGCCATTGTTTCCCAGCGCCTGATGCCCCGAAAAGACGGAAACGGACGCGTGGCCCTGATTGAAATCCTCAAATCAACTCTTCGCACTCGCGAATATGTCGAGAAGGGTGAGCACGCCGGTAAGACCCTTCTCGAAGCCATGCAAGACGGCGGAAGCGAGGGCATGCAACACTTCGACGGCGAAATCGAGAAACTCGTGCGCGCCGGCATCGTAGACCTCGATACCGGCCTCGCCTACGCGACGAATCCCGGCAACCTGCGCCTGTCCCTGGCCGACGTAGCCGACGCCCCACCCGAAGCCTAGCGCCTCATCCTGCGCCACCACGAAAGGGTGGGTACCACGGACGAGTGTATCGGATGACTTTGTCTGCAGGGTGCCCCATTTCTCGCGTCCTTTGCGAGAAGTGGGGCCTTTAGCCTCAAGCAGCAGGGCTCCGCGTGAGTAAGCGCGGGGCTTGAGTAAGCCGCCCACCTACGGATTGAAATAAGGATCTTTTACCATGCGAATGAACGCCGCTTCCGATTCGGGAGACGAGCTGATGCGCCAATCGGCTTCCTTGTTGATGTCGAACCACACGACACATTTGATGAGTGGGAAACTGGCGCGGAGGGTGGGAACGATTTCATCGATCCACTTGCCTTTGTCTCCCCCCGCTTGAGCGGAGGACATCTCTCCAATCATGATCGGCTTTTTCTTGGCTGCAAGCAGGGGGTAGATTTCTCGGAAAACCTGTTGGAAGGTCTGCCAGCCACCGTTCGTCGTACCCCAGTTGTATCCATCGACCCCGGTCCAATCGACGTAGGCATCGCCCGGATAGTAGTCCATCGTATGCTTGTTACCTCCGTCGATGTCCGTGACGTTTGGGCACCACGCCCAGATCACGTTGGTAGCGCCCGCGGCCCGGAAGACGTCGTGAATATGTCGATACGCGGCAACGTACAGGGGCGCATTGTTGCCACCCCACGCCTCGTCTCCATTCATCTCCGCTGCGAAGTCGAGAAAGAACTTCTTGCCCGAGCGCTTTGGAGCCGTTTGCACGCGCTACGATCGTGGCATCAAGGCTTCCGTCGACGATCTTGGTGAAGTCGATCTTGTGCGGTTCCCAATTGACCAGAGGGATACGTCCACCCGCCAGGTCTGCCTTCGTGACGGTGCCGGTCCAGTCGTCGCTCCACGCGTAGTAAGTGAGGTGAACGGGAGGCGTCCGCCCCAGCTTCGCCGTGGTTTGCGCCAGATTACCCGCCCCGTAGTACAGTCCGAGCAACGCCCCCGATCCCGGCTCCAGAATGGACGCCCCACTGGCATCTGCGGCGTCGAGGCGCCCTCCGTTCAAAGCAAAAACGAAAGCAAAAATAAAAGCAAAAATTACGACGCCCGCTACAGCGGCCTTCCTAAGAATTTTTCTCATGCCCATAACTCCAAAGACAAATTTCACTTCCGCGAGTCGCCGGCGGGGCGGCCAAGCCTTTGTGTGTTTCTTGCCTGCGCCCACCACACCACAGGGTGCCCCATTTCTCGCGTCCTTTGCGAGAAGTGGGGCTTTTCTCATGCGGCGCATCCGATGCGGGCGGCGTGGCCCAGCCCTCGCGTGCTTTGGGTCTGCGCCACCACCACAGAGGGTGCCCCGTCCTTGCGCATTTTGCAAGGGCGGGCATTCCAGACTGTCGAGACAATAGTTGTATCGGGGCTCGTCCACGCCTGCGCCACCACGACCGAGGCTGCCCCACCCTCGATTTTCGAAGAGCCTGCCCTGAGCTTGCCGAAGGGGTGGGTACCACGGACGATTGCATCGGACGACCTAGCCTGCCGGAATGTCGGCTTTCCGCGGAACGAACGGGTCAGAGGTGACAGAATGAACCTCAGGTATTCATCTGGACCAGCCAACCTGTCATCAGCAAGGCAATGTCGGCCGTGATTCCGAGCAAAAGCCCCAACACGAAGCGCATTCCAGCCCGCTTGCTGGCGGATGGCACCTCCGCTTGCTTGCAAACGATCGTGTCTGCCCATCCGTCGCCAACACGCTTTTGCTCGGGGTCTTCGTGCATAGCGAAATAGCCGACTACGCCGAAGAACAACATGTCCACGAAATAGCCGAGTTCCCGGAGGATCGCCGACTTCGCGCGGCACGGGGAGCCGTCGTCCTGTATCACCTGCATCCGAAGCAACAGTTTCCCCAGCGTGCTTCCATGGATGCTGGTGCAAATCACGTTGTAGGCGAACAGTCCCAGTATTCCTGCAACGAAGCTCGCGACGTGGATCTGAGAGATCCGCTGCAGAACCCAAGCCGGAGGCCGGCCTCCGGCGGCAATGGCCAAAATCAAAACGAACAGCAATCCGGCCAGGAATGAGACGAAGTAGTGAACGAGGAGATCGATGACGCGAGCGACAAGGCGAGGCCAGAAGGTCACTCCTTGAAAACTGGCGAGCGGCGCAGCATACCCGCCAAACGACGGGATATCGACGGCTATGGAGAACGGCGAGCTCGTGCGGAGGCCGGCGCCTGCAGGGGAATTCATGGACGCGTCGAATTCGTCGACCTTCACGCGATAGTAATTGGCGTCGGCATTGCCGCGCTTGCCCCGGCCCCAATCCGGACGCAGGCGATAAAAGGCTTCCACCTGCTCCACCCAGTCCGCCCAATCCGAGAGTCCAATCACCGAAACCGGCGTCTGGGGGGCGAAGCCGAATACGTTGTCGAGCGCAGAGCCGAGTTCGGGCTGCTCGGAATCCTTCGTGAACCCAACGACCAAGCCGCCGCGCTCCGAAGCGACCTGTGCTGCAACTTTCCAGAATTCATTTACCGTGGCCATGGCGGGACGGCATCTCGTGGTGGGCCAACATCGTAAGCGCACGCTGCCTGCTCAGTCAATCGGGGTGGCAGCCGAGCAGTGGCGGGTGCCCCACTCATTGTTCGCCTCGCCTTCGCCGTTCTACCCTTGGTAACTCTCGTCCTCCTTGTCTTTTGCATGTATGGACAGTACTGTACATACAATTCCGCCAGCACAATACGTTCCTGAAGGAACACTTCTCCAATTCTGCAAACCCCGGACCCGCTCATGAGTTTGCGCCGGAGCCCGAAGCCCGAAAGCCGAAGCCCGCGTCTTGAAAATCCACAAGCTGCGAGTCATCTTCGCCCCGCTAGTTCCTATAGAATCGAATCATTCCTATGAATACTCTTGAACAAATCGCTGATCTTGAACGGCAATATTTGCTGCAGACTTACAACCGTTATCCCGTCGCGTTCAGCCGCGGCAAGGGCGTGTTTTTGTTTGACCTGGAGGGCAAGCGCTACCTGGATTTCGTCTCCGGGCTGGGAGTGAATGCGCTGGGGCACGCGCATCCGCGGATCGTGAAGGCGATTCGCGAGCAGGCGGCCAAGCTGGTGCACATTTCGAATTTGTACTACCACGAATATCAGGGGCCGCTGGCCGAGAAGCTGTGCAAGCTGTCGGGACTCAACCGCGCATTTTTCTCCAATAGCGGAACGGAGGCGATCGAAGGCTCGATCAAGCTGGCGCGGCTGGCGGGCCATCGCGCCGGCGGAGCGGCAAAGAGCCGGCTGGTGGCGCTCGATGGTTCCTATCACGGCCGCACGTTTGGAGCGCTGTCGCTGACCGGGCAAGACAAGCATCGCAAGGGATTCGAGCCGTTGCTCGAAGACGTGACGTTCGTCAAGCAGAACGACCTGGCCAGCCTGCGCGCCGCGATCAGCGACGAAACCTGCGCGATCGTTCTTGAGCCGGTTTTCGGCGAAGGCGGCATCTACGAGTGCTCGGTGGAGTTTCTGCAGGAGTGCCGCGCGCTGGCCGACCGTCACCACGCCGCGCTGATCTTCGACGAAATCCAATGCGGCCTGGGCCGCACAGGAACGATGTTCGCGTTCCAGAGTTTCGGCGTCACGCCAGATATCGTGGCCATCGCGAAGCCCATCGCGGCGGGGCTGCCGCTCGGCGCGTTCCTGGCTAAGGAAGAATTTGCCTCGGCGATTTCTCCCGGTCAGCACGGCACCACTTTCGGCGGAGGGCCGCTGGCCTGCCGCGTCGCCCTGGAATTTCTGGCGATCGTGGAAGAAGAGAAGCTGTTGGAAAATGTAAACAAAGTTGGCGCGTATCTGCAGCAGGAGTTGAAAGCGCTGGCGGAGAAGAGCGCCGCGGCCAAAGAAGTTCGCGGGCGAGGTTTCATCCAGGGGATTGAGTTGGACATTCCGGCGCGCCCCATCGTGGACGCGGGACTTGCGGAGGGTGTGCTCTTCAACAGCACGCAGGATACCGTGGTCCGTTTCCTGCCCCCGTTCCTGTTGGAGGAGAAGCACGTGGATAAAGGAATCCGCGTGCTGAAGAAATTGCTGGGGAAGAAGCGGAAGAAGGCGGCGTAGCGCGGCACCCGGCGGAGGCCGAAAAAAATCGGGGAGCCGAAGCTCCCCAGTGAAGCGACAGAGGCGATAGTTCATTTAAATAGAATCATGCGGCGGTGAAAGAGTTGTCTTCGGGGCGGGGAGATTTTGCGGTGGCGGAAGGCGTCCAGGAAATTTCTGCTCGGATCGCCGCGACCGCCGGCGCAGGCGTCGAAGAGTGCTGGATGGAGATTGAGGGCGCGCGCATGCGCTACCTGCGCGCCGGGTCGGGGCCTCCGCTGATTCTGCTGCATGGGCTGCTGGGGTATTCGTTTTCCTGGCGGTTTGCCATGCCCGCGCTGGCGCCCTACGCCACGGTTTACGCGCCGGACATGCTCGGGTCTGGTTTTTCCGATCGTGCCTACGCTCTTGACTACAGCATGCGAGCCTGCGCGAGGCGCGTGGTGCGGTTTGCGGAGCAGCTTCGCCTTTCTTTCGTAGACCTGCTGGGTACGTCGCACGGAGGCGGCGTGGCCATGATGGCCGCGGACGAATTTCTGGCCGCTGGTTCTCGCGTGAAGCTGAACAGCCTGGTGCTGGTCGCGCCGGTGAATCCGTTTTCTTCCCACGGGAAGCGGCTGGCGCCGTTCCTGGGAACCCCGCTGGGCGCGGCTTTGTTCCGGCTCACTTTTCCTCGCATGCCATTTCTTTTTCCCTACGCACACCGGCGCATGTATGGCAATCGCAAGAACATTCCCTCGGGAAGCCTGGAGGGTTACTTGGCGCCGTTAGCAGTCCCCGGGCTGTTCGAGCACGGGCTCAAGATTGTCCGCGCCTGGACCGAGGACCTGGCCGAACTGGAAACTGTTCTGCCGAAACTGGCGAGCGTTCCCACGCTTCTGCTGTGGGGCGGCGACGATCCGGCGGTGTATGTTTCCTCCGCGCGCCGGCTGGCGCAGTTCTTCCTAAAGCCGCAGACGGTTATTTTCCCCGGGGTAGGACACTTGCCGTATGAAGAGTGCCCCGAGGAGTTCAACCGGGCGTTGCTTGAGTTTCTGGCCAGAACGCGAGTTCCAGCTTAAAGTGGTTCCGCTCCAGCTGGCTGCGTTAGTCTGCCTCTGCTCCGCGCATTTCTATATGGCCCACCACATTATCGAGATTCTGCGCGGAGCGATCATCCACTACGGATACTGGGCGATCGCAGTTGCGCTGCTAATCGAAAACGCAGGCATACCGGTTCCTGGCGAAACCGTTCTGTTGCTGGCGAGTTTTCTGGCGTTCTCCGAGCACGAGTTGCAGCTTTCATGGATCATCGTTGTGGGCACTATCGCGGCCACGCTGGGCGACAACGTCGGCTACGCGATCGGGTTCCGCGGCGGACGCCCCTTGCTGGAACGCTACCGCAAGTTGTTGCGCCTCCGCCCAGCGAGCCTGGAGCGGGGCGACCGGCTGTTTGCGCGTTATGGCCCGGTCACCGTGTTCTTTGCCCGCTTTGTGTTTGGCTTGCGCATCGTGGCCGGCCCCTTAGCCGGAGTGCTGCGCATGCCCTGGAAAAAGTTCCTGATGTTCAACTTTCTGGGAGCTTTTCTGTGGGTCACCGTGATTGCCACCGTGGGTTATTTGTTCGGGAGACACTGGGCGCGACTGGTGCAGGATTTGAAGCGGTTCGACATCGCAGTCGCGATCCTGGTTCTGCTGGCTGCATTTTACTTTTGGTGGCGGGGCCGGAGAGCGAACTAGCGCGCACCTGCAAAGTCAACGGAATGCGCAGTTTACTTCCCGCGAGGCGGGACTATACTGTCCGGAGTCGCGGGTCGGCTCCCCCAAATCAGGGTCGTGGCCACGCCAAGACGAGAACGGCTGCGTCCGAGCCGTAATCCGGACGAGGAGGAACGTATGAAGAAAATCGGGATCCTGACGCTATTCATCCTGGTGGCGCTGGCTTTGAGTCTCACCCTCTCGGTGGGAGCGGCTAGTCCGAAAGCGCCTGCGGCTGCGGTCGCTGTGGCCCCGGCTCCGGCTCCGGCTGCCGTGGCTGCACCCATGTCCCCGCATCCGCACATCACGGAAGCTCTGGAGTCAATGCACGCCGCGAAGCACCACCTCGAGACGGCCGAGCATGATTTCCATGGCCATCGCATGAAGGCGATCGAACATTTGAACCAGGCCATCCACGAAGCCGAGATTTGCGAGCAGGAACCGTAACCTTACCTGCGCTGACGAGTTGGTGGAAAAAATCAAAAGGCAGCGTCGTCGAGACGCTGCCTTGTTTTCTTGGGAAACTGATCAAGTCAGAAGTCAGAATTCAAAATGCAGAAGTAAAACCGTGGGCGCGTGTCGACCATGCTTCCGCGACTTGATTTTCTATTTTGACTTTTGACTTTTGACTTCTGCCTTTATCTCTTGCCGAACGTATACCCTACCGTCGCACCCGCGCGCACTACATTGCCGGAGCTGAACTCGATGTTGTTCTGAATATGGTAGTAGTGAACCTCGGGCCGCACGAAAAGACGGTGATAAAAATAGTAGCGGATGCCCCCACCCAGGTGCTCCAGGAAATGACTATTGCTTATGAAGGGGCTGCAGCTGGCATAAGGGCAGGTGCCGCCGTACCCTGGATAAAAGCGAACACTCTCCGCGCCCACTCCTGCCATCAAGTCCAGGCCATATTTCTTACCGAGACGGGGCTGAAACAGAGCATTGGCGTCGAGCAGGATGGGACGGTACGTCTGGTCGTAACCGGGATACACGGCTTCTTTCCATCTCCACGCGCCCTCGAAGTTCAAGCCGAAACGGTGGTAAAGAATCACGTCGCCGCCGACGCTGGGGTAAAGAGAGCCCTTCTCCGCGATCACGGGCTGATTCTGCGTGGCTGTGACCGGAGTAGAAGAGAACAGCGTGCCGCCGCCGGCCATCACGTCGACCTGTTGTGCGGAAACGTTGCTGGCTGACCATCCGAGTGCACACAGGCCCAGCGCACACACGGCCGCAATTCGCGCGAACTTTCTCAATACTCCCCCTTAGTAGTTCGTTTTGGCTTCCAAATATTCTGGATTTCTAGATTCTACAGGATGCATTTGGGTCGCCACGAAAGAGGCTGCCCCACCCTTCGCGATTTTCGACGGGTGGGTACCTCGGACGATGGTAACAGGGGCCTTGTACGCGAGAATCCCGACTCGTCTGCAGAGAAGCGCAAAATGTAAGGTCGCGGAATGAACACGCGTCGAGAACCAGGGGTCGAGGTCCGTGGTGCCCACTCGTCGAAAACCGCGACGAGTGGGGCAGCCTCGGAAGTGATAAAGGCCCGAATCCAACGCTTACTCTGGACCGCCGATGGTGTATCCGATCGACGCTCCCACATGAATGACGTTGTTGGAGTTGAAGTCGGCGCTGTTATTGAAGATGTTGTAATAGCGGACCTCGGGGCGGATAAAGGCATGGTGCCACACGTAGTATTTGAGGCCGCCGCCAAAGTCCACCAGGAAGTGGTGGCTGCTGGTGAAGCAGGCCCCGAGGTAGACGCAATTGCTGCTCGCCACGTAACCGTAGTAGCGGATGCTCTGCCAACCGACGCCGCCGAAAAGATCGACTGCCATCCGTTTTCCTATCCTGGGCGAGTACATGGCATTGAAGTCCAGGAGGATGGGGCGATAAGGTTGACCGCCAGGTCCGCCATAATTTCCCTGGGTCGCCTTCCACGTGGTGTCAAAGCCGAAACCAATGCGCTTGTGGAAAATAACGTCGGCGCCGATGTTTGGGTACAAGCCTCCTTTTTCAGAACAGAGGTTGATGTTGCACGATCCCGATGACAGGAGCGTGCCGAAGCCGAACATGGCATCCCCTTGCTGGGCCTGGGCGAAGCTGGCTAGGAAGAATAAACCACCAATCACTGCGAGCAGCGTTAACTTTCTCAAGAGGGACCTCCAGTCCTTTCGGGTGGGCGGTTAGATGCGCCCACTAACTCGTTGGGATGCAATTGCCGGGAACCTAACCCATCATAGTTTCCGGGCACAGCGGATTCAATGGCGCGAGAGCAGGGGTGTCAACAATGTCAGCCGTTGCTTGTCCCCTGAGTCTCCACTGGCCGTCGAAGCCAGCTTTAAATGAACCCGGGAATGGGAAATTTGTTTCGCCGTGCAGTAACGAAAAAGGAGGCGCAAGAATGTAAAGTTTTTTGCAACTTCCGGACACCGGATGGGTTTCGTAGATCGGGCGAAGTTGCCATCCTGACCGCGATTCTCAATTTTCATCTTCCGCGGGCACTCGATCCACCACCGCGGAGAATGTGATCGAGAGCGATCGGGCCGGCGCCGAAGAAGATCAACGCAAAAGCCAGCGTGGCTGCGGCCAGGGGGAACTCATATCCGTGATCGCCGGTCAAACCGTTGTGCAAATGCACTTTCCATATTGCGACCACGAGGTCCACGCAGATGGCGAAAGCCGCGACCCGGGTAAAGAAGCCCGCCAGTATGAACAGGCCGCCCAGGAATTCGGTGAAGGAAGAAACGTAACCCAGCCAGTGGGGCAAACCGAGACTCGCCACAAAGTCGGCGTGGTGATGCAGGCCGCCGAAGACTTTGTGATAGCCGTGAACTACCATGATCGCGCCCAGGGTAAGGCGCATGACAAGAAGGGCAAGGGGCTGCAGGCGTTCAGAGTAGGGCAAGGGGCCTCCGGTAACGTTACCCAGATTACAGCAGAAAAGCGGCGCGGCGTGAAGAACCAACAGAACGATTGCGTGGCCGCGCAACTTCTGGTAACGTTCTTCCGCCCCCCGAGCGAGAGCTGCAGGCCGCGTGAATCCATCTCTGGGTCGCGAGTATGGTTGCGAGGGATGGTTGCGCGCGATGGGTTGCGCGTTACGGACCGCGTGCCTGGTTGCGAGGCTTTCGGCCGGGGCTGGGCATGAATACGAGTTTGCGAAAGCGGCCCCCCACCGCCGGTCAGCGACGCATCATTGTGAGGTTCGTAATTTCGGGCTCTGAGATTCCAGCGTGAAAGTTCGCCAGTGTGATGGTTCGCCAAAATCGTTCACCAATATCGAAGTGAGCATGGATGGTCAGGAGGCTGCAATGAAGTTCAGCGAGAAGAAAGCAAACATTCTGCGGAAGGTGATTCCGCTTCTCTTAGTCGTGGCGGTCCCAGCGCTGGTGCTGGGCCAGAAGCACAGCGCTCCAGCCGCCCATGCGGCTCCGGCTGCGCATGCCAGCGCACCGAGATCGGCACCTCAATCTCACGCTCCTGCGTCTCATGCCGCCCCGCAATCTCATGCCAACACATCGCGCCCTAGCGGCGGTGCGGGCGCGAGTCGCGGAGGGGCGACCGGAGCGAGCCATAACAGCGCGGCCGGCGCCAATCGCGGAGCGACCGGAGCGAGCCGTCCCGGCGGTGCTGCGGGTACGAGTCGCGCCGGCGCAACCGGAGCGAGCCGCGGCGCAACAACTGCCAGTCATGGAGCGGCCGGAACCAGCCATGCCGGTGGTGCCGCCAATACGCACGCCGGGGCAGCCGGCGCCAGTCACGGAGCGGCCGGCGCCACCCACGGCGCAGCTGCGGGCGGAGCTCGAGGTGGAGCGGCGGGCAACACGCGCGCGGGTGGCGCGAGCCGCACACCTCCAGGCCGCAACGTGGCATTGAAAGGCGGAGGTTCGGCCAGCATCCGGCCCAACGGGCAGGTGCGCTCGATCAACCGCGGTGGAATGCAGATCTCGCACGGCATGCACGGTGGCTCCAGAGTTGTCGGGATGCACAACGGAGCTAGAGTGGTGAACACGGGCCGCCACGGCGGCTACGTGCAGCGCAACTACATGTCGCGCGGCGGACACAGCTACGTGTCGCGCACCTACTATCACGGCGGCCGCGCTTATGTCGGCGTTTACCGTTCCTACGGCTGGCATGGCTATTGCTGCTACTACGGCTACCATCCCGGATTTTTCTACGGAGCAGGGTTTTACGGCTGGGCCTACAATCCGTGGGCGGCGCCAGTTTACTGGGGCTGGGGCTGGGGCGGAGCGCCGTGGTATGGCTACTACGGAGCATTTTTCGCGCCCTATCCAGTGTATCCAGCGCCAGCGTTCTGGCTGACGGATTACCTGCTGGCTGCGAGTCTGCAAGCTGCCTATGCGGCGAATCAGGAAGCTGCCGCCGCGGGTGATGAAGGTGCAGCGTCCAACGCGGGCGCTTCCGATAATCTCCAGGCCAGCAACGGCGGAGGCGGAGCGGCGCCCAGCAACAGCCAGGTGACGCTGACCCCGGAAGTGAAACAGGCCATCGCTGAGGAAGTGAAAGCGCAGCTGGCGGCTGAGAAGGACGAAGCTGCTGCGGCGGCCGCTCCGGCACCGGCAGGCGGCGCGCAACAAGCGTCGACCGACGACGTGCCGCCTCCGGCACTGGATCCTGCCCGGCGAACTTTTGTCGTGAATGACGACATCGCGGTCGTGGGTGATGATGGCCAGGAATGCGGGCTGACCGCGGGAGATGTGATCACCCGTATCACCGACACTCCCGACGCTGACAAGAAAGTAAATGTGAGCGTTTCGGCCAGCAAGAAGGACGACTGCGCGGCGGGTAAAACCGTTGCCGTAGCCGTGGACGACTTGCAGGAAATGCACAACCACTTCCGCGAGCAACTGGATAAGGGCATGGGAGAACTGGCCAAGAAGAGCGGTACCGGCGGCCTGCCAAAGGCTCCCGATACCGCTACCAAAGCCGGTGATGTTCCACCGCCGCAAGCAGACCCCAACGCGGAGAAGACTCTGGCTGATCAGCAGGCTGAGGCCGACAAGACCGAAGCCGAGGTCAAGCAGGAGGCTGCGTCCGGATCGGGTGGAGGCGGAAAGTAGGGCCACCGGTCAAGCCGACGGCGGCAAATCCAAATCGTCAGGGGGCGTCGGAGCATTTCTCCGACGCTCCCGTGTCGTTTTCAGTTGTTTTGTATTCGGATAGAACCCGCGGAGTAAAATCTGCGGGATTAAGAATCCGCAACCTGAATTTGCGGATCGCAATCTCCGGAGTTGGGGCACAGCTTGCCGGATCGAGAAGATTGATCAAAAGAATTAAGACTCGAAAATAAAATATCAGGAGATTTGCACCATGCGTCAGCATTCGTCCATTCCCGTGGCAGCGGCCATCGTAGTGACAATGGTTTTGGCGTCGGTGGCAGGAGCTCAGGCACCCACCCTCCAGGAGCAACTCATCGCGCAGTACAAGCTGGTAAAGATGGGGTCCGACACGAGTGGATACTCTGTGATCGATAAGGGTACGCTGCTCGAGATCAAGAAAGGCGGAATCCTGGGCGTGCCCTACGGCGATAACAATGTTCCGTCGTGCCATTACGAAAACGGCTCAGTGAAGGGACCGAGCAGTGTTGCCATGCTGGGGCGAAAGTCCATCATGAGCAAGTTTGGCAAGGAAGTGAGCACACATCTGTTCGCCTCGGGCGACAAGGTCTATCCCATGAAGGTCGACGTGAACGTTGCGAAAGATACCGTGACTCTTGGGATTGTCGCCTGCGACACGTGCAACAAGACCGATCCGCCGACTTACAACAAAGCGCAGGTGGTATTCCAGTTTCCCAAGGGCTCCCTGGCCAACGCGAATGCGGGTAGCGTCGAGGACACCATTGGGCAACTGCTCGCCGTCACCGACGAGTCTCAGGATCAAGGCCAGCAAGGCGGTCAGGATCAGGGACAGCAAGGCGATCAAGGCGGTGGTGGTCAAGCCGGCGGCGGTCAGGGTGGGGGCGGCCAGCAGGCTCAGCAGGATCAGCCGCAAGCCGAACCCGCGGAAATCAAATTGGGAATGGCCATGGGCGAGGTGGAAAGCGCCCTCGGCAAGCCAGACAAGAAAGTAAACCTGGGGAGCAAGCAGATCTACTATTACAAAGACATGAAAATAACTTTCAAAGACGGCAAGGTTTCAGACGTCCAGTAGAGAGCCAGATTCGTGGTGGATCAATCTGACGATATTCACCGTACGATATCCACCGCCAAGGACACCCTTCGACTTCGCTCAGGGCAGCCTACGTCACACGAAGGAGATCCTTACCAGGAACGCCCTTCGTGATACTTCGTGCCCTTCGTGGTTAAGGCCGGCGCTAATACGGTCGGTGCCAACACCAGCAGGTTGACAACTTCACAATATGTGAAGTATTATTGGTGAATGCACATCGTCTCGGAGAAGCATCTGCACGAGGCGATGAAAACCTACAAAGATGCGGCTCAGGAAATCAAAGCATGGAAGGTCATCGTCAAGGGAGCAGAATGGCATAATTTTCCGGAGGTGAGAGCCGTCTTCAAGGATGCCGATAATGTGGACGATTACGTGATCTTTAACATCCGGCACAATCGGTATAGGCTCGTCACCTTGATTCACTGGGCAAAGAAGGTCAAGCGGACTCGGGGGCACGTTTACATTCGGTCCTTTTTGACGCATCGAGAATATGACAATCCCGCAAACTGGGATAGGACGTACGGGACAAAGAAATGAGCACAGCAACACTGGCAAACCCAGCCAAGATGATCGCTAAGGGAGCGCCCCATATCATTCACAATGATGTGGAACTCCACGCCTATACCGAGGCCCTGTTTAAACTCACTGCTTTGGAAGCTCCCTCTTCATCCGAAGAAGAAGCCATCGAACTTCTGACCCTACTCATTGAACGCTATGAGGAGCAGCGCTATCCGGTTCCCGCCTCCGATCCGATTTCCGTGGTGCGCTTTCTTCTTGAGCACGGGGACCTTACGCAACGGAGTTTAATTCCGGAGTTCGGTTCGGAGAGCGCCGTCAGCATGTTCCTCTCCGGGCAACGCACTCTGACCTTGGAGCAAGTGCAGAAACTCTGCGTCCGCTTCAAACTCAGAGCAGACGTTTTCCTTTCCCCCGCCGCATCGACAAAAGCATGATTGTCCGTTTTTAACCTTGTACCCCTAATGAATCCGGGGCGGGTGGTGGGCCGCTTTTCGCGTTCTTTGCGAAAGGTGGGACTGCAGCGCACGTTCGCCCGGCGCGTAACCTCCCCATGATTTTCTGATCAACGCTAATTCCCAGCAAATTCAAGCACTTCGACGAGCGGCATAGTACCTCCGTACCGTCTCTAGTACTTCAGTTACCTCTCCGCCGGTGACCACCGATCGCCTGCACCCTGTATACAGCATATACGACTAAGCAAAACCAAAACCACAACATATAGTGTAAGGCCGCAATCCCGCTATTTTGTCATTCCAGGAAAACCGTAAAAAACCCAGCAAAACACGGTATTTCACTCGGACGTGCGGTTTCTAGAGGCTGATATATGCTCTGGACACCGAAAGCCCACGGAGACACATTCCGGGGCAAGGCAGTCTCCCAGAGTTAGCCCGGTGGTCCGGTGATAGTCCGGAGATAAATGATCCGGAGATAAACGATCCGGTGATAACCGGTCCGGGGCAAGTGGCCTGTGGGAAGGCAAAGGAACTATGGCTGACTCTCGAGAAGTGATGAACATTCGCCAGGCGTCGCAATACCTGGGAGTGAGTCCGGACACGCTCTACAAGTACGTGGGAGAGCAGAGGATTCCGGCGTTCAAGCTGGGTAATCGCTGGCGCTTCAAGAAATCGAAGCTGGACCAGTGGATGGAAGAGAAGTCGAGTCAGATGGAACCGGGATTGAAACGGAAACCGAAGGCGGCTTCGAAAGCTGCCGGGGCACAGTAGGTAAACACGCCGGGCGATAAGCCGGCACAAAAGGCGGGCACATGTTTGGATTCGGATCGAAGTCCATAGTTGGCCTGGATGTAGGCTCCTCGAGCATCAAGGCAGTGGAGCTGAAGAAAAAGGGTGGGCAGATTGAAGTGGCCCACATTGGCCTCGAACCGCTGGCTTCTGACATCGTGGTCGATTCCATGATCGTGGACTCGGGCACGGTATCGAGCGCGATTTCGAAGCTGTTCGCCGATAACCAGATCAAGACCAAGGCCGTGGCTACGGCGGTGAGCGGACACTCGGTGATCGTGAAGAAGATCTCGCTGCCTTCCATGAGCGATCAGGAACTGGCCGAGACCATCGAGAAGGAAGCGGCTTCGCACATTCCTTTCGACCTGGCTGACGTGAGCCTCGACTACCAGATTCTTTCCGAAGAAGCCGGCAGCCCGCAGATGGATGTTCTGCTGGTCGCGGTCAAGAAGGACAAGATTCTGAACTACACCAACGTACTCTCGATGTCCGGCCGCACCCCGGCTATCGTCGACATCGATGCGCTGGCCCTGCAGAACTGCTACGAGTACAACTACCAGCCGGCGCCGGGACAAGTTGTGGCGTTGCTGAACCTGGGCGCCAGCGTGATGAACATCAACATCGTGAAGGGAACGACTCCGCTGTTCCCGCGCGACGTCAGCGTGGGCGGCCACCAGTACACCGATTCGTTGCAGAAGGAGCTGGATCTGAGCTTCGACGACGCCGAGTCGCTCAAGCTGGGGCGCAAGGTGGGAACGGTCAGCGAGGATGCCAAGACTCCGATCCTGCAGCAGGTGACCGAGATCATCGTGCTGGAAATTCAGAAGACGTTCGACTTCTTCCGCGCCAGCGCGGCGGGCGAGCACATCGAGAAGATCTACCTGGCGGGCGGTTCGTCAAAAGTTCCGGGCCTGGTGGAAGCGTTGCGGCAAGAATTCTCCATGCCGGTTGAGTTGTTCAATCCTTTCCAGCGGGTTATGCCGCCGACGGAAGGTTTGGGCGCCGAGCTGGTGGAGCAGAATCCGGGCCAGTTGGCAGTGGCGGTAGGTTTGGCCCTGAGGAGCTTTGACTCTCTATGATCAAAATTAACCTGCTCGAATCCGCGAGAGGCAAGAAAAAGGGTAGCGGCGGCAGTCCCGCCATGCCCACCATGGAAATGGGCGACATGGGGTCGCCCAAACTGAAGGTTCTGGTAGTGCTGATCCTGGCTGGCCTGATCAATCTGGGCTACTGGTACCGGCTCAATCAGCAGGAAAAGGCCATTGCCAGCCATATGAAAATCGCGGAGCAAAAGAACCGCGAACTGGCCGACGTGAAAGCCCGCTACATGGAGCGGCAGACTCAGGCCAACGCCTACAAGCGCCGCGTCGATGTGATTGACGGCCTGCGCGCGGGTCAGGCGGGTCCGGTCACCCTGCTGGCCATGCTGGGCGAAACCGTGAACAACACGGAAGCCGTGTGGCTGAGAAAGATGGATGATTCCGGCCCCAGCGTCAATCTGGAAGGCACTGCGCTGAGCACCGATGCAGTTGCCAACCTGATCGCCAACCTGCAGAAGACGGGTTTCTTCAAGAGCGTCGAGATCAAGGAAACTTTCCAGGACGATACGATCAAGGACATGCAGGCATTCCAGTTCACGCTGACCTGCGAGAAGGGAAAGTCGTAAGGCGGACCTATGGCAAACTTCAGCGAATTGTCGGGATTGAAGCAGTGGGGAGCGGTGCTTGCCGGCGGCGCGATCGTGACGGCAGCCCTGTTCTTCACAGTATTCAAAAGCCAGAGCGAGAAAAACGCGGCCGCGCAACACGCCCTGGAAGAAAAAGTTCGGGAGAACAACGAACTGGAATCCTACCGCCCGAAACTTAAGCAGATCGAACAGCAGCTGGCCGAACTCAAGCAGCAGCTGGAGATCGAGGCGCGCATCGTTCCCAACGAAAAGCAGCTGGATGGCTTTATCACCATGCTGGACGGGGAAGCGCAAAAGGCTGGCGTGGAGCTGCGGCGCTATACCGCGAAGCCAACCGTCTCGAAAGAGTATTACACCGAGGTTCCGTTCGATATCGAGCTCGACGGACCTTACTACTCGATGCTGAACTTCTTTGACCGGGTGGGCAAACTGGAGCGCATCGTCAACGTGAGCGGGCTGCTGGTGGCGACCACGAAGAGCCCGACAGATGCGAAAGCCAAGCACACGTATCAATACGCTCCCAACGAGAGTGTAGTGGCGACTTGCACGGCGACCACGTTCTTCAGTCACGATGCGACACCTGCAGCTGCAGGCGCGGGCGCTAAGCCGGGAACGATGCCGGCGACGGTGAGATAGGGACCCTTATGAAGATGGCGATCAAACTGACGTTCAAGGTGACGACAGGCATTCTGCTAACGGCACTGATGGCGGGCGCCGCCTGGGCTCAAACCCCGAGCGCTCCGCAGGCGGCGAAGCCGCAGCCCGGCGCTCCGGCGCCGGCAGTGAAGCCCGCTGTCATCCCGAGTTCCAAACCGACTTCAAAACCGGCAGCGAAACCGGCGGCGAAACCTGCCGCGCAGGAAAACGACGCGGACTCCGGCCCTACCAGCGAGCTGAAGAGCGTGAAAGTGACGCACAACTCTGGCGACATCCAGATTGAGCTCAGCGCCAGCGGCGAGGTTACGCCGCGGGTCAGCAAGCTGAGTTCTCCGGCCCGCCTGCTGGTCGAGTTGCCCGAGACCAGCGAGGCCACTCCGCAGAATCACATTGCCGTAGGCAGCGCTGGAGTCAAAGGCGTACGCATCGGCATGAATGGCAAGAACCCTCCGACCACCAGCGTAGTCGTGGATCTGGAGAAGGATATTGCCTACGAATTGACTCCAGGACCGGCGGGAAAATTCGTACTCACCCTGCACACCGGCGACAAGAATACTGCGGCGAAGAGCAGTCCCGCGCCTGAGCCAGTGAAAGTAGCACCTGTAAAGGCAGCAGCCCCAGTCAAGCTGGCCGCGCCCGCGGTTCAAGCGCAGGCTAAAACCCAGCCCGTGGTGACCAAGCCGCAAGCGGCGGCTCCAGTGGCGGTTGCAACAAAGACCACCCCAGCTCCGCCGGCAGCGACTCTGAAGACGGTAGCAGCGACCGGGAAAATGACTTCCATCGCAGCCCCGGCAGCCGCGAAAACGGCTCCAGTGGTGACCACGGCAGCTTCGAGCGCGCAGAGCGCGAAGCCTGAAAATTCAGCCAAGCCCGCGCCTTCCGTCGAAGCGCTCAAAGGTTCCGAGTTGCCGAAGCCGGAAGACAAGAAGTGGGCGATGACCGGGAAACGCGATCCGTTCTTCAGCCCGGTCGTGCAGGCTGGCGGTTCGGGTTGCTCGACCGGCAAGAAGTGCCTGGAAATCGGGCAGATCAACCTGCGCGGCGTGGTGAAGTCAGAGAACGGCTTCATCGCGGTCGTCACCAACACTCTGAACAAGGCATATTTCCTGCGGGAAAACGATCCCGTCTTCAACGGCTACGTAGTGAAGATCACCGGAGACTCGGTGGTGTTCCAGGAGACGGTGCAGGACAAGCTGGGCAAAACGTTCACCCGGGAAGTGGTGAAGAAAATCTTCACGCCCGCGGTTTAACGGGCTGAGTTTTTAACTAATAAGTAACGCGACGCTGCACAAAGCGGAGCGCCGGAAAATCAAGTTCTAAAAGAAGGACACGCGGGCCCGGCCCGCGGGTTGGGGAGAGGCGAAATGCGAAAGCAACAACTGACCATGTTCGTAACGTTGCTGGTCTTCACGGTTGCGGCAGTGGCTGCCGCCGCGCAGACTCCGGCTGCACAGCCGGTAGGCCAGCGGAGCGAGCTCGAGCGAGTGAACGTAGTCCGGGGCACGGACGACATCCGGGTCGAGATCAGCTCCCGCGGCGTAGTCACGCCGAAGCTGAGCGCTTTGGACTCGCCTGCTCGCGTGATTGTGGACCTGCCGGAGACCGTGATGGCCTCCGGACGCACCCACATTCCCGTCGGCAGCGCGACCGTCAAAGACGTGCGCATTGGCACGGATGGCCAGACGCCGCCCACCACCCGCATCGTTGTCGACCTGAACCAGGCTTGCGCCTACGAGTTGACGCCCGGTGCAGCCGGCAAGCTGGTGCTCACCCTGCATACGCAGACAGCGGCACGGCAGACCAGCGCGCAGACTGTGGCCAAGGCTACGACTCCGGTGGCGGCGACCAGCGCATCTCCGAAGGCGGCCCTCACGGCCACTGCGGAAGCGACGCCTGCCGCCACGCCCAAAGATTATGTATTCGTCGAGCCGACCTACCAGGCCAAGACAGATGCTCCGAAAGTCACTGAAGCCAAGAACGATGCGCCCGCGGATGATCCGGCGGCGCGTTCTCAGGCAGCGGCCGAGCGTTTCTCCGATAAGACTGCGGCGGAACTCTTGCCGGTCAGCATTCATTCGGCGCAGCAAGCTTCGGGAACCAATCCCACCATCACCCCGGCGGTGAATCTCGCCGCTGAGCAACGCGCGCAGGTCGGGCAACAGCCGGCCGCGGTCGGTCCGAAATACACGGGTGAGCCGATCTCGGTGAACCTGAAAGATGTTGACCTGAAAGATTTCTTCCGCCTGATCCACGAGATCAGCGGTCTGAACGTGGTGCTCGATCCTAACGTCAAGGGCACGCTCACCGTGGTTCTGGACGATGTGCCGTGGGATCAGGCTCTGGACATCGTTCTCAAGAACAACGACCTGGCCCGCGAACTGGAAGGCAACGTTCTGCGCATCGCGACGGTGGAAACTCTGAGGAAAGAGGCGGAAGCCCGCCGCGCTCAGATCGACGCCGAAGCGCTGGCCGTGGACAAAGTCTCCGTCACCCGCTTCCTGAGCTACGCCAAAGCCAAAGACGTGCTCATCACGGTTAAGAAGTTTCTCTCGCAGCGCGGAGATGTGGTCGCCGATGACCGCACCAACGCCATCGTCATCAACGATATTCCGAAGGTGATGCCGACCATCGACCGCCTGCTGACGCAGCTCGACCGCAAGACGCAGGAAGTGGAAATCGAAGCCCGCGTCGTGGCCGCAACCCGCAACTTCGCCCGCGACATTGGCACTCAGCTCGGTTTCGGCTGGGGCAACGGCACCAGCGCGATCGGCGGCAACGCCCAGGCCGGCAGCTCTCCGACCACCGTCGGTGGGTTGACGCCGGGCTACATCACGACCACCTCCAGCAGCGGTTCCGGCAGCGGCTCAACCATTCCGTTGTTCTCGAACCTGGGTTCAACGTCGCCCACCAGCGGCTTGACTTTCCTGAACGCCAGCAACACGGTGCGCATCGATGCGGTTCTTTCGATGGCCGAGTCGCGCGGCTTGCTCAAAGTTCTCTCGCGGCCCCGCATCGTGACCCAGAACAACATTCTGGCTCAGGTGAAGCAGGGCGTGCGCGTACCGATCGTGACGCAGGCGCAGTTGGGCGGTCCGCCCACCGTAACCTACGTCGACGCTTTCCTGCGCCTGACCGTGACTCCGCAGATCACTTCGGAGAGCACGATCTTCCTGAACATCGACGTGGAAAACACCACGCCGAACTTCGGTCAGCAAGTGCAGGGCAACCCGGAACTGATCACGCAACAGGCCACCACGCAGGTCCTGGTGACCGATGGCGGCACGGTAGTGATCGGCGGCGTCATCCAGACCCAGAACTCCATCAACATCACCCAGGTGCCGTTGCTCGGCAACATCCCGTACCTCGGCAACCTGTTCAAGCACACGCAGGTGAGCACCGCCAATCAGGAATTGATCTTCTTCATTACGCCGCGAATCATTCAGACGTAGCACCAGCTGTAGCAGCGTCAGACTTAGCAGCGCAGTTGAAGATTTAAACCGCTGGCATCCGCGAAGAACCTGTCCCGGAGCCAGCGGTTTTGTTTTTTGGGACATTCAGCCGGGTGGCCCATCGTTTGCGCTTTTTGCAACGGTTGCGTCGCCGGCCCTCATTGACTCCGTTGTCTTACCAGACATAGGATGTCCCCGATGATCGGCCAAACCATCTCGCACTACCGGGTTCTGGAAAAACTGGGCGGCGGCGGCATGGGTGTGGTCTACAAAGCTGAGGACACCCGACTGCACCGGTTCGTCGCGCTCAAATTTTTGCCGGACGAAGTGGCCGGAGATGCGCAGTCGCTGGCGCGATTTAGACGCGAGGCCCAGGCCGCCTCCGCTCTCAATCATCCGAACATCTGCACGATCCACGACATTGGCGACGAGAATGGCCATGCATTCATCGCGATGGAGTTTCTCGAAGGGGTGACCCTGAAACACAGGATCGGCGGGCGCTCCATGGAAACGGACGAGATTCTGCGGCTGGGGATCGAAATTGCGGATGCGCTCGATGCGGCGCACGCTGCCGGAATCGTGCACCGCGACATCAAGCCCGCCAATATCTTTGTCACCAAACGAGGTCATGCGAAGGTGCTCGACTTCGGGCTCGCCAAGGTGAAGGCGGAACAAGCCCAATCTTCTCAACTCGCGGGACTGCAGGCTACCGCGGAAGGCACCGACCAGCATCTCACCAGTCCCGGAACCACCCTGGGCACAGTGGCGTATATGTCGCCCGAACAGGCGCTGGGAAAAGAGTTGGACCATCGCACCGATCTTTTTTCCTTCGGCGCGGTACTCTATGAGATGTCCACCGGAACGCTGCCGTTCCGTGGCGAGACGTCCGCCGCAATATTCGACTCGATCCTCCACAAGGCTCCAGTCGCGCCGATTCGCTTGAATCCCGATCTGCCTCCGCGGCTCGAAGAAGTCACCAACAAGGCGCTCGAAAAGGATCGCAATCTGCGTTACCAGCAAGCCGCCGAGATGGGGACGGACCTGCAGCGCATCAAGCGCGATCTGGATTCGAGCGGGCGGCCGCTCGCGGCTGCTGACGAATCGACGCCACCCTCCGGAGCTTCGACCACAGAGCCTGTGGCGAGCGCATCCGCGGTGCCAGTCGCTGGCGCCGCGGGTTCGGCTGCGCACGCCTCAGCGCCCTCCGCGTCTTCCTCTGCTGTTGCCGCCGCCCAGCGCCACAAGACGGCAACTGGGGCCGCTCTGCTTGCTGGCCTGCTGATCGCGGCCGCAGCCGTCTACGGGGTATACACGCTTTTACGACGCCCGCCCACCGCTCCTTTTCAGAGCTTTTCCATCACGCAGTTAACCAACACCGGCAAAGTGCAGAACGCCGCCATTTCTCCGGACGGCAGGTTTCTGCTCAGTGTGCAATCCGACAATGGCAACGAAAGCCTGTGGCTGCGAAATATTCCTACCGGCAGTGACACGCAAGTGCTCCCGGCATCGGGGCAATCGTTCGCATCGCTCGTCTTCTCACCCGACGGCAACTCTTTCTATTTCCGAGAGACCGCGGGCGGCTTAGCAGCCTTTAATCTTTTCCGGGCGCCGCTTCTCGGCGGTTCACCCTCCTTACTCGCCAAAGATGTGGATGGGGGCCCGGTATTTTCCCCGGACGGCAAGAGCATCGTGTATTCCCGCTACAACGATCCAGAAGTGAATAAGTGGCGATTGCTGGAAGCGGACGCCGACGGCGGGAACGAGAAAGTGCTGAATATCGAACCTGACCCGGGAGGCCCGGCCGCCGAACTCTCCTGGTCCCCCGATGGCAAACGGGTGGCGATTTCGACGTTGACTTTGGGCGGCAAATCTCTCAGCCAGATTCGATTCTTTGATTTCGTGCGTGGAAGCGTGCAGCCCTTCGTCGCACCCACCGACAAAATCATCCTGGGCAATGCCTGGACGCCGGATGGACGGGGAATCTTTGTCAACTATGTGCCCCGGGGGGAGCATCTGTCGGTCAAAGCTCAGATCGGGCTCTTCTCCTACCCGGATGGCGCGTTTCATCCCATTACCAACGACCTGACCGACCACACCTCTCTATCGCTTGCAGGCGATGGCCACACGCTGGCAACTGTGCAGAAGGAGACTTCCGCCCAGATCGTTCTCATGCCGCCCAGCGGGGCCGGGCCTCTAACGACCGTGCCCGGCATCGCGGCCCGTGAAAACCTGCCCAGCTTCTCCTGGACAGGGGATGGGCAATTGCTCATCTCGCACGGCGATCACCTGGTCCGGCAGCACACCGATGGCACCCATGCGGTGACCCTTCTGAGCGATCCGGCGGCCTGGATCAGCGCCCCTATATCGTGCGACAACGATCGCTGGATCGCTTTGAACTGGATGGTTCACGGCGAAGGAAGTGCCAACCGAATCTGGCGGACAAATCCCGACGGCTCCGATCCTGTGGCACTGACCGCTGGGGAATTCGGGGGCCTCTGGGGATGCTCACCCGACGGGAAGTGGCTGTACTACAGCGAGCAAGTCACGAACGGCGTGTTGCGACTCTCTGCCGGCGGCGGCAAACCCGAACCCGTGCCGGGAGCGAACCCTCCGAATTCGCTCATCGGTCAGGCCACACTTTCTCCCGACGGCAAGACGTTGGCGATATTTACCGGGGTGTTGAATCCTGTATCAAAAACCTACATCAACCGGATCGTGCTCGCCAGCCTGGACTCCGGCGTGCGAAACCTCGATCTCGATCCCGGTTTGAAGGTAGTATTCCGTTCTCAGGGGCCGCCCGACAGCGCCGGCTTTCGCTTTTCGCCTGACGGCAAATCCCTTGCCTTCGTGATCGACGAGGCAGGGCAAGATAATATCTGGATGCAGCCCCTGGACGGATCCAAGGGAAGAACGCTGACTCATTTCAACGATCCTGAAAAGATCCAGGATTTTCGCTGGTCCCCCGATGGCAACACTCTGGCCATGCTGCGTTTTAGTTCGATCTCCGACGTCATTCTCCTGCGTGACACCGGCGCTTCGAAAGTAGTCCCCTGATCTTTGGCGGGTGGCGCATCCTTTGCGCTTTTTGCAAAAAGTGAGATTCCACAAAGCCCCAGTCTCGATCACACTGTAGGGAGAACTCCTTCAGCAGAATTCTTGCGGACGATGCCTTTACTAAATCGGATTGCCGTTCGGGGCTACGACGCGTCCATTGAGCGTGATGATGGGGGCTGCAATTTCGAGAACGCCTACGCTTCGAATCGTGATCTTTCCATTCACCATGGTAATGGTGTTGCCAAATGCGTCCTCGATTACCACGGTTTGAGGTTTCGGTTGCGGGTTGGGCATGCTGTTCTCCTTCGGTGGCCGTGCTGGGCGGGGAAATTTCACGAACCCCAATAGTCACGGTGGGTTGGTACACTGATGCTCAAGTTTACAGGCAGTGCCTTCTGTCGTAGATGAAAACTGCTTTACGCACTTCGCCGAAGTCCCGTAGCTGAGGCCCACGCCATGACTAAGCTGGCTCTGTTTCCGCTGGCAGCAGGAATCATCTGTCTCATCACAGCGACCATTCTGATAGCAAAAATCGGAGGGCCGTTGGACCTGCAGATTTTCGATTACTACTTCGTGCTTTCACCCAAATGGCTGTTCCTAGCGGGCGCGGCATTGGTTGTGCCTTCGCTTGCGCTTGTAGCAGCGCACTGACTCGCGGAGTGGCCCACCCCGTCGTTTCTTCGACGAGCCCGGGGGGCCATCCTTTGCGTTTTTTGCAAAGGGTGGGATTCCACGGACGCCTCTGTCGTGCCCGGACAATGCGCGCGGGTTTCCGATGTGAGCCATTCTGCACAGTGTTTCGTGAGGAATTGAGCGAGCCTTGCTGAAGGTCACAGTGGACAATACGGCAAGAACAGCGCAGCCGGCAGAACTCGAGGAGGCATCAGATGAGGGTTACACAAATATTTCGATCGTCAAACGATGAGCGGGTGATCAGTGAAATTACGATCAGTGAAGCGGATCAGGCCCCGATCCCCGTTGCGGGGGATAACGTTCGCTGGATCGTCAAAGATAAAGTCTACGCAGGGCGGGTCAAGTCCAGGCTCGTTTCCTACAGCGCTCCTGACAAAATTGGCCTTGAAAGATCGGATCAGGTCGATATAACCGCCGTGCTGACAGTGGACTTGTCCTGATCTCCTGATCTCAGAGAATCCGGACATAAAGACGGACGCGGGTGCCCCATTTCTCGCGTCCTTTGCGAGAAGTGGGAATCTCACTGCCAGAAGTGAGGATTTTGACTCTGATCATGTGGAGCAGACCTGCCCTGAGCGAGGCCGAAGGATGTCTCCGTGGTGAAAACGCTAGTCCGGCCTGTTAGACTCACCCCGATGAACTTCCAGGCGCGCCAGCGGAAACTGCGGGACCATCTCGCTACCACCCAGTTCGACGCGCTCCTGGTCAGCCATCTTCCCAATATTCGGTATCTTTGCGGCTTTACTGGAAGTTCCGGCCTGCTGCTGGTCGAAGAATCCGGCAGCGTCTTCTTCACCGATGTTCGCTATGACACGCAGGCCCATGCCGAGGTGAAGGCCGCGAAGGTAGTCATCGCCCGCCAGGCCGTGCTGAACGCCGCCGCCGAGCGTATCGCCAGCCTGCGCGGCAAGAAGGCGATCGGAATCGAAGCCGACCACGTCCCCGTCAGCGATCGCAAGCGTCTCAACGATTTGCTGCCATCGCGGCTGCGGCTGAAAAATTCCTCATCGCTGGTAGAGCGCGCCCGCATGGTTAAGGATGAAGACGAACTAGCCCTGATCAGGAACGCGGTGAACCTGGGAGCAAAGTTGTTCGACCGGGCCCTCGAAGTGATCCGCCCCGGCGTCAAGGAATCCGACGTGGCCGCCGAAATGGAGTACGCCGCCCGCCGGGCCGGGGCCGAAGAAATGTCGTTTCCCACGATTATTGCGTCCGGGGCGCGTTCGGCCCTGCCGCACGGCCGGGCCTCCGATCAGCCGATCAAGCCTGGCGGATTCGTAGTCTGCGACTTCGGTGTTATACTCGGTGGTTATTGTTCGGACCAGACTCGCACTGTGTGGGTAGGCGCCAGTTCAGAAGACGCACGCGCAGCTTACGAAGCGGTTCTGGAGGCTCAGCAGGCGGCAGTTGCGGCCGTAAGGCCCGGAGTGAGCGTTGGCGAAGTGGACGCCGCAGCCCGCAAGGTATTGCGCAAGCGCGGGTTAGGGAGATATTTCACCCACTCTACCGGGCACGGAGTGGGCCTCGAAATCCACGAAGCCCCGCGCGTAGCCGCCGGCCAGAAGACGGTTTTGCAGCCCGGAATGGTTATCACCATCGAGCCGGGCGTATACTTCCCCGGAAAATGGGGAATTCGGATCGAAGATATGGTATCGGTGACAGCCCGTGGCGGTGATGTATTGACGCCCACGCGCAAAGATTTCCTGGCGATTTCTGTGTCGTAGGGGCCCACCACAAGCGAATGAATCTAAAAGAGTTGAAGGAACTCATCGAGTTCCTCGAAGAGAAAAACATCGCCGAATTCGAGTTAGAACGCGGCGACGTCAAGGTACGAATACGGCGCGCGGGAGAACACCCGGTTGGGCACGCGCAGGGTGAGCCGCGTTTCTACGCCGTGGCACCCGCGCAGGCTTCGGCGCCGGAGATCGGCACGGCTCCGGTTCCGGGCACTAGCGCACCAGCTACGCCGGCGCAACCTGTTGCAGAAGAAGGACTTCAGATGGTGAAGTCCCCGATTGTGGGGACGTTTTATGAAGCGCCCTCTCCCGGCGCGCCGCCTTTCGTGAAAGCTGGAGATCAGGTGGAAGTGGGGCAAGTCCTCTGCATTGTGGAAGCTATGAAGCTGCTGAACGAAATTGAGTCGGACGTGGCTGGGGAGATCGTGAAGAAACTGGCCAGCAACGGGCAGCCGATTGAGTATGGGCAGGATTTGTTTGTGATACGGCCCAGGAAGTAGAAGGGCAGTAGACAGGGGTTAGGGGTCAGGGGTTAAGAAGGTGGGGATTGTGGATGGCGCGCGCCACGTCGCGCCTTTTTTCATGGGTATTCTCTTCCAGCTTCCCACCAAGAATCTGCGAAAGAAAGCTAAGAGCTAAAGGCTAAGAGCTAAGAGCTGTTTTATGTTCAAGAAAATTCTGATTGCCAACCGCGGGGAGATTGCACTGCGCGTGATTTGCGCGTGCAAGGAGCTTGGGGTGCGCGCGGTGGCGATTTACAGCGAGGCGGATCGCAACTCGCTGCACGTGCGATTTGCCGATGAGGCGATCTGTATTGGTCCGCCGCAGCTGGCGCTCAGCTATTTGAATATTCCTGCCGTCATCAGTGCCGCTGAGATTGCGAATGTGGAGGCGGTGCATCCCGGCTATGGGCTGCTCGCCGAGAACGCCAACTTTGCCGAAGTGTGCGAGACCAGCGGGATCAAGTTTATTGGACCGCAGCCCGAGGTCATGCGACTGATGGGCGAGAAGGAAAAGGCGCGCGAGGCCATGAAGAAGGCGGGCGTGCCGATTCTGCCGGGGTCGGATGGGATTGTCGCTACTGATGGCGAGGCGATTGAGTGGGCGCGGCAGGTTGGCTTTCCGGTGATCGTGAAGGCGTCTGCGGGCGGCGGCGGGCGGGGCATGCGCATTGTGCGCGCGGAAGAAGAATTGCCCGCGCTGTTCAAGGCGGCTCAGGCGGAAGCGGCCGGGGCATTCGGCAACGGCGACCTCTACATGGAAAAATATGTGGAGCATCCGCGGCACATCGAGTTTCAGGTGCTGGCCGACGAACACGGCAACGTGGTGAGCCTGGGGGAACGCGAATGTTCGATCCAGCGGCGGCATCAGAAACTGCTGGAGGAATCTCCCTCGACTCAGGTGACCCCGGAGTTGCGCGACCAGATCGGCAAGATTTTGTGCAAGTCGCTGGCTGACATTGGATACACCAATGCGGGGACCATTGAATTCCTGATGGATCAGGATCGCAAGCTGCATTTCATCGAGATGAACACGCGGATTCAGGTGGAACATCCGGTCACGGAGATGGTCACGGACGTGGACCTGGTGAAAAGCCAGATCATGATTGCCGCCGGGGCGGAGATGCGCGACGTGCTGCAGGGACCGATTGTGCATCGTGGGCATTCCATCGAATGCCGCATCAACGCCGAGAATCCCGATACGTTTGTTCCATCGGCGGGGAAGATAACAACTTTTCATGCGCCGGGAGGGACTGGTGTGCGCATCGATACCGCGGCTTATGCGGAAGGCGTGATTCCTCCGTACTATGATTCCCTGATCGCGAAGCTGGTGGTGCGCGGGAAAGATCGCAATGAGGCGATCTCGCGCATGTCGCGGGCGCTGGAAATGTTTATCGTTGAGGGCGTGTACACGACGATTCCACTGCACCGCAAGATTCTGGCTGATCCGGATTTCCGGGCGGGGAAATTCGATACGGGGTTTATTGAACGGTTTCTGAAGAAGAATGGTGGTTGAGTACCGAGTGCCGAGTCCTGAGTAGCGAGTAAGAAATTTACCGTCCCTGTCTTACCATGATTCAACTTCCCCGGCTCTATCCTATCGTTGACGCGGCTTTCTTCCCGACATCGCAGGCTATTTCCGAGTTTGCCGAACAGCTCGTTGCTGGCGGGTGCACGCTGCTGCAATACCGGAATAAATCCGGCAATGCGCGGGTCATGCTGGGGCAGGCTCGGGAATTGCGCCGGCAGTCGCGGGCAAAGCCTGCCCTGAGCCTGTCGAAGGGAGTGCCCGCGCCATACGTGCGGGTGATCATGAATGACCGCGCGGATTTGTGTCTGGCGGCGGAGTTTGATGGGGTGCACGTGGGGCAGGAGGATCTGTCGGCGGAGTCGGTTCGCGGCATCATTGGCGCGGGGCGCTGGCTAGGAGTCTCCACGCACAATCCGGAGCAGATGATCGAAGCCGACCGGACTTCGGCGGACTATGTTGCCATTGGACCGGTGTTTTCTACCTCCAGCAAAGAGAAGCCTGATCCGGTTGTGGGGCTTGAAGGAGTGCGCCGGGCGCGGGGTTTGACCCGCAAGCCGCTGGTGGCCATTGGCGGGATTACGCGCGAGAACGCGGCTGCGGTGATTGCGGCTGGGGCGGATTCCGTGGCCGTGATCTCGGACCTGTTACGCGAGCCCCGAAAATCAGCAGAGGAATTTTTTCGCATCTTGAGGTAAAGTCGGTTGATTCTAAATCAGGCTTGCTGCAAGTGCCTCAGGGGCTGAAGCCCAGCGAGTGGGGGGGTTCTTGCGGCACGGCTGAAGCCGTGCCCTTCCCGAAGGCGGCGCGGCGAGAATTTGATGCGCGTGGAGGAGGGTCCCTGGGCACACCGACAACGCCGACGACTGCCACGAGCGACTGGGACGTTCACAGTCATCAGGATCAAGAACTGGTGAAGGGGCTTGGCCTGACCAGCGCGACCATGCTGGTGATGGGGTCGATGATCGGCTCGGGGATCTTTATTGTTTCGGCCGAGATTGCCCGCGAAGTGGGTTCGCCTGCATTGTTGATTGCAGCGTGGGCCGTCGCCGGCTTCATGACGATTGTCGCGGCGCTCAGCTATGGCGAGTTGGCCGCGATGATGCCGCGGGCCGGCGGGCAATACGTTTACCTGCGCGAGGCGCTGGGGCCGTTGTGGGGATTTCTTTACGGCTGGACTCTGTTTCTGGTGATTCAGACTGGCACGATTGCCGCCGTGGGCGTGGCTTTCGGCAAGTTCCTCGGAGTATTCTTCCCGTCGATTTCTTCTTCCCACTGGATTCTGCATCTCTGGAAAGTTCCGCCGATTCATGTGGGGCCCATGGTGCTGGGCAACATGGATGTGGGTCTGAACACGCAGAATCTGATGGCGATTTTGATGGTGATAGCGCTCTCGGTGATCAATATTTTTGGAGTGAAAACGGGCGCGCTGATCCAGAACATTTTCACTTTCGCGAAAGTGGCGGCGCTGTTTGGATTGATGCTGCTGGGCTTCGCGGTTGGGCGCAACGCGTATGCGATGGGGGCGAACTTCGGGCCGAACTTCAGGCAGGGCGCAATGCCGTGGATTCTGCATCCCGTGCAAGTCGGAGTCGGCGGTCCGGTCGCCCTGGTTGGAGTTCTGACCATTCTCGCGGTGGCGCAAGTGGGTTCGCTGTTTTCCGCCGATGCCTGGAACAACGTGACCTTCACGGCTGGCGAGGTGAAGAATCCGAGCCGCAACCTGCCGCTATCGCTGGCGCTGGGTACGGGCGTTGTGATTGCCTTTTATATTGCCTGTAACTTCGTGTACCTGATGGTGCTGCCGCTGCACGGCAGTCCCACGGGTGTGACGATCCTTGATCGCGGCATTCAGTATGCGACCGAAGACCGCGTGGCCACGGCGGTGCTGACGCAGATCTTTGGCGGCGCGGGCGGCGGAATGATGGCGGTGGCGATCATCGTATCGAGCATCGGGTGCAACAACGGGCTGATCCTTTCCGGCGCGCGGGTTTATTACGCGATGGCGAAGGACCGGCTATTCTTCCGCAACGTGGCCAAGTTGCATCCCACTTACAAAACGCCCGTTGTTTCCTTGATGGTGCAGATGGTATGGACGTGCGTGCTGTGCATCTCCGGGAGCTACGGGCAGCTTCTCGACTACATTATTTTTGCGGTTCTGTTGTTTTATATTCTGACGATTGTCGGGCTGTTCGTTCTGCGACGGACGCGACCCAATGCGGAGCGGCCTTACCGGGCGCTTGGGTATCCGGTGCTGCCGGCGATTTATATTGTGATGGCATTATTCATTGATGTCGTACTATTGCGCTACAAACCGCAGTTCACGTGGCCGGGGCTGATCGTGGTGCTGCTGGGAGTTCCGGTGTACTACGCGTGGTCGCGGAACGCGGGCACAGAACGCACATCCACGTAACCGTCATCGTCAAGGAGAAACCAAACGAATGGCAAACTTGTTCGCCACCAAGCCGCTGAACCTGCTGATGGAAGAAGCCCGCGAAACGGGCGAGCACAGCCTGAAACGGACGCTGGGAGTTTTTCAGCTGACAGCGCTGGGTGTAGGCGCGGTCATCGGCGCGGGAATTTTTGTGATGGTGGGGCTGGGGGCGCACTATGCCGGCCCGGGTCTTACTTTGTCGTTCGTTCTGTCGGGGCTGGGATGCGCATTTGCGGGTCTGTGCTACGCCGAGTTCGCGGCCATGATTCCGCTGGCGGGCAGCGCCTACACTTACGCCTACGCCACGCTGGGCGAATTGATTGCGTGGATCATCGGGTGGGACCTCACGCTGGAATATGCCATGGGCGCCAGCACGGTATCGTCGGGGTGGTCGAACCACTTTATCGAGTTGCTGAATATTTTCCACATCAAGATGCCGCTGTGGCTGGCCTACGATTACTGGACGGCTTTGAAGACGGCCGAGAATGTTGTTGCCCGGCAGATGGCGCAGGCCTCGGATTCTTCCCTGGTGCCGGGCACACAGACGTTCCTCGATAAAGTAAGCGCCATCGTTGGCGCGCAGTCTCCTGAATTGTTGCAGCGGGCACACGATCTGCTGGGAGCGCCCCACTTGTTTGGGACGGAGATCGGATTTAACCTCCCGGCCTTTCTGATCGCGCTCGTGATCACGGCGATTCTGGTGGTTGGCATCAAGGAGAGCGCGCGGTTTAACACTGGGATCGTGGTGGTTAAGGTGTCGGTCGTACTGTTCGTGATCGCGCTCGGCTCTCACTACATCAACCGGGCAAACTGGGGCATGGATTGGCACTCGTACGCGCCCAACGGCTTTGCCGGAATCGGAGCGGGAGCTGCTTACATATTTTTCGCCTACATCGGTTTCGATGCGGTCTCGACCACGGCGCAGGAGGCGAAGAATCCGCAGCGAGACCTGCCGATTGGAATGATCGCTTCGCTGGCGATCTGCACGGTGCTCTATATTTTGGTGGCCGGCGTGCTAACCGGGATGGTGCACTGGCAACAGATCAACATCGAGGCGCCGGTCGCGGTTGCGTTCCTGGACCGGGGCCTGACCACGGCGGCGAACATCATTACGCTGGGGGCCCTGGCTGGGCTGACGAGCGTGATGCTGGTGATGTTACTGGGCCAGACGCGGGTGCTCTACGCCATGGCTAATGACGGCCTTTTGCCGAAGAGATTCTTTGCGGCGGTCCATCCCAAATTCCGAACCCCGTGGAAGAATACGATTCTGGTGGGCCTGCTGGCCGCGATTGTCGGCAGCGTGACGCCGATTGAGGACATTGGGAAAATGGTGAACATCGGCACGCTGCTGGCGTTTGTGATCGTGTCGATTTCGGTGATGGTGCTGCGGTATACCAATCCCAGCCAGCCGCGGCCGTTCCGGACGCCGTGGGTGCCGCTGGTTCCAATCCTGGGCGTGATCGCGAACGGTTACATGATGTACAAGCTGGGATGGGTTAACTGGGCCCGGCTGGTTATCTGGCTGATCATCGGACTCGTGGTGTACTTCACCTACAGCGTGAAGCACAGCCGGGTGCAGGGTTTGCAAAAGGGCAGTGGCCAGTGATCATTGGCTAGTGGCCAGTACGTTCGACGGGCTCTCCGCACGCGCGGAGGGCCTTTTGTTTTATAGTCGAGAGTCGAACGGAGTGGGTCACAGCGAAGGGATGAGCCACTGCATTTTATGAAAATCGTAACTGCCGCCGAAATGCGAGCTATTGATCGCGCTTCCACCGAGCGTTTCGGCGTTCCCTCGCTCGTGCTGATGGAAAACGCAGGCGCAGCCGTGGCGGACTACGTTCTCACGCACCATGCGGCGGCGCGGCGCATTGTGGTTTTCTGCGGCAAGGGAAACAACGGCGGGGACGGCTTCGTGGCGGCGCGGCGGCTGCAGCAGCAGGGAAGGAAGGTGCAGGTCATCCTGCTGGCGGACCCGAGTGATTTGCGTGGCGACGCTGCGGTCATGTTCGCAAAACTGCCGGCGGCCGCGATGGCGGTGCATTCTGGTGATGAATTGAAGACTGATCGCGTGCGGCTGGCTTTGCCCGCGGATTTGTATCTTGACGCGATTCTTGGGACGGGCTTCAAGCCTCCGGTGAGCGGGTTTTATGCGGATGCGATCGCGATCCTGAACGCGAGTCAGGCTCCCGTGATCGCAGTCGACATTCCCTCTGGAGCCGATGCGGACGCGACCAGCCCGCAGACTGCGACCACTGCACGAGCGGACGCGATCGTCACGTTTACCGCGGCGCGGCCGGCCCATGTATTCGGCATGCTGACGGCGGGATCTACCTACGTGGCGGAAATCGGTTCTCCGGAAGAATCCATCGTTTCCGCGCAACAACTCAACGTGATTACTGCGCGGGACATTGCACAGCTGGTGGCGCCGCGTCCCGCGGAATCGAACAAGGGCAACTACGGGCACGTGCTGGTAGTGGGTGGGTCGCTGGGCAAAGCGGGATCGGTGGCTATGGCGGGAATGGCTGCCTTGCGGGCGGGAGCGGGGCTTTCGACCGTGGCCACGGCGAAATCTGTGTTGCCCACGGTTGCGGGATTCCATCCTGAGTTGATGACTGAGGCGTTGGCCGAGACGGACGCAGGATCTATTGCTGAGGCTGCTGCCGACCAGCTCGACCAACTCATAGAGAAAAAAACCGTGGTCGCGATTGGGCCAGGAATTTCCCGTAACGCGGAAACCGCGGAGCAGGTGCGGAGGTTGGTTGCGGAATGCGAAGTCCCCATGGTGGTGGACGCGGACGGACTGAATGCGTTCGAGGGACGCACCAAAGAATTGGACGGCACTGGACGTTCGCTGGTGATTACGCCGCATCCCGGAGAGATGGCGCGGCTGGTGGGCTGCACGATTGCGGAGGTGCAGGCGGATCGATTGGGCGTTCCGCGAAAATTTGCGCGCGAGCACCAGCTGATCGTCGTGCTGAAGGGATATCGAACTCTGGTGGTGCGGCCGGATGGCGAAGCCTGGGTCAACACCACGGGCAATCCCGGAATGTCGACCGGAGGGACGGGCGACATTCTCACGGGAATGGTTGCGGGGTTGATGGCGCAGCATCCGCAGGACGTGCTTTGCGCTGTGCTGGCTGCGGTTCACCTGCACGGGCTCGCGGGAGATGTGATGCGAGAGCAGGTGGGGGAACACTCGATGGTGGCTACCGATCTTTTGCAAGGGTTGCCGGAAGCGTTTCGGCGGACGCGGAAAACAGGGCAGGAGAAATTGGTTAGCTGGAGTGGGTGAGGTTTTGTGGTTGCCACCTCTAGGCGAGGACAAGGGAGAACGCCTTGAGGCGTTTGCAATGCGGCTAGAGGTCGCGGGGTCCTTCGACTTCGCAGGGCCTGCGCTTCGCGCAGACCCTGCTACGCTCAGGATGACAGGGCATTTTGAGGATCCAGACTAGTCTAGCGTGGCGGTAGGCGAACCGTCGCGCCTGACGACGCTGATCGGCGGGCCGCATCCAGAATTTCTGTCACTGTCACGTTTGTTTCGAGCGACGACAAGCCATCCGGGTCGGCGCCGTCGAGCACTACCGCACGCAGCAACGAGAGCGAACTGTCATGAGGCGGTGGCAACGGCTTGGCAGCGACTTCCTTTTCTTGATCTTCTCCGCCGCGCCGCACTCGAACTTGATCGCGCTGCACCGTGATCGCGTATCCGGTCTCGCCGTAGACTTCCATATCCTTGCGGCTGAAAGGCCAGTTCCACGAGGCTTGCAGAATGGCCTGCGCTTTGGGGTAAGTCAGAATGATCGTCGCTTCATCGTCGACGTGCGCATAGATGTTGGGTTTGATCTGCTGCGTAACTGCTGTCACGGTCTGCGGGCGTTGGCCGTGCATGAGCCAGGTCATCAGGTCGGCGCCGTAGCATCCGAAATCGAAGAGCGCGCCGCCACCATCGAGCTTGGGATCGGTGAGCCAGCCCAGGAACTCGGGCTCCACGCCAATCTCTTTCGGACCGTTGTGGCCGTCGTGCACCACGACTTTGCGGATGTCGCCGAGAGCATTTTCCCGTACCAGGTCGTAGGCGGCGCGGTTGCTGGGGTACCAGGTGGTCTCGTAATTTACCAGCACGTGAATTTTGGATTCGCGAGCCACTTTCTGAATCGCGAGCGCATCTTCCAGGCTGACGGCCAGCGGTTTTTCCATCATGACGTGAACGCCGTGCCGGGCGCAGACTTCCACCACGCGCCGGTGATCGTAAGTATTGGTATAAACCAGCACCGCTTGCGGATGCGCCTTAACCAGCATCTCCTCCAGATCGGTGAACAATATCGCGCGGTCAAAGTTGTACCGCGTGCCGGCCTGGGCGAGCAGTTGCCGGTCGGGCTCGGCCACGCCGACGATCTCAATTTCCGGGCTGCGACGCGATTCCCCGAGGAAGCCGTGCACGTGTCCGTGAACCAGTCCAACAATGCCGACTCGAAGCGGGGGATGCGCGGGGGCGGGCTGACTGAACAAGATTCCCGATGACGCGAGCAAGAATAAGAATAAAAATAAAAATGAAGATGCGACGCGGGACATAAAGATCCTCCGGAGATCGAAGCAGACATCGTCAGTCAGAGATAGTAAACACTAAATTCATTACCACAGGGGTCACGGGGGAGCACAGGAAGTCTAAATTCGTTTTATTCTGTGATTAAGGGCGAGCCTGCCGATTGGCCTTCCGGACATTAACCACATAGTAACTGCCCGCTATGTGGCTCGCAGCACAGGCGTTGCGTGGCTCCGAACCAGGCCAGCAGAGCGGAATCCGGACAGGAGCTTGCGTAACCTATTACTCAATAGCGCCGCGTGACATGCTGCAGTTGGCATGACTCACTTCCCCCAACCGCACCCTTCGAGGCGCGCGGCCCGAGTCCAGCTAGGAGATTCTGTCCTGGCTGCGATTCGATTAGAAGACGGCCGGCGTACCAGAGCAAAACTCCAAACCATTTCAGCCACGGGCGGCCTGCTGCATCTGAACAAATCGCTGTCGCAGGGCGATTTTGTGGAAGTCGCGTTTCAGACGCAATCCGGACCCGTGCACGGCATGGCTGAAATCCTCAGCCCGACGCGCAAGACTACGGAGGGCATTCTGCAAGCCTTTCGCTTCGTTGCGCTTGAGGACGACGACAACCACCGCCTGCGCTCGTCACTGGCGCACGTGGTGGACCGGAATCTGCTGGGCCTGAAATCGACCGCGTTCTCCACACTCGGAAACGTCTAAGAGTTGGGGCTCGGCCGCCACCGCGAAGGGCGCGCACTCTCGCTATACTGGTCGCTATAGGCCGTCCCTTGTTTATTGATTGATGCGGCGGTTCGCGGCCAGGCCCGATGACGCGAGAGATCACCACTAAATCTGCCGAGGAAACAATCGCCTTCGGACGCACGCTGGCGGAATTGCTTGCGCCGCCCAAGCTGGTGCTGCTGCGCGGCGACCTGGGCGCGGGGAAGACCACGCTGGTTAAGGGGATCGCGGCGGCTTTTGAAGCGGCTGCCGAGGAAGACGTCACCAGTCCCACCTTTACTCTGGTGCACGAGTATCGGGGCCCTCGCGCCAATCTCTTTCACATCGATCTGTATCGCGTGGACACTCCGCGCGAGCTGGAGACGCTCGGTCTCGACGATCTGCGGGACGGGAACAGTATTCTGCTGATCGAATGGGGAGAGAAATTTCCGCGCTTCTTGCGTGAGCGGGATGTGGAGATTTCGCTGGAGCGGGACGGAGAGAGCGGGCGGCGGATCATGGTGTGCAGTTAGGCTACCGGCTGACGGCTTCGCAACCGTGTAAATGCAGCTATGGCCTCGGCTCCGAGGCGACCGGCACGGGTCTTTATAAGTGGACGATAAGTGGAGGATCAATATGATCGTGCCGTCGGCACTCCCGGATGCCTAGCTCCGAACGCCGAGCAACGCTCCCGGACCGGAAAACGGGCAAGCGTCCTGTGGTGTTCGCGGCTACCCAGCCTTATATGGAAAACGACAAAGATCAGACGCTTCAGAATCTACTGAAGTTAGTAGCCGCGTTTCTGTAAATAGGATCTTGACGCACTTATGTGTTGCGGCGTATAGATGGTTTTCTGAACGGCGGCTGCTTCCTGTGCGGCTGCGGATCACTAGCGGAGGAGGAGTATATGAACAAACTTGTCACCTTGGGCGTTCTGGTGTCGGCGTTGTTGGTGGCTGCTCCCCAGACGGGGAGAGCACAGTGTGATGATGGAGTCTTCGTCCAGTATGTTCCCTGCGGCTGGTACGACACAACTTGTAATGAGTGTGGCGACTACGGCTACAGGAGTTACGTCATATACGAGTGTCCTGACGGTTCTAGATATTATGAGCCCGGAAACTGCTGTATTTGCACTTAGGGCATGCTGGAGAGCTGAGTCCAAGTTAGGAAGGAGTTAGTTATGAGCCTAGCATTCTGCAAGATCGCCTTGTGTATTCCAGCTGCGCTCATTGCTATAGGGGCCTATGCGCAAGAGGTGCCGCTGTCTGCGGAGATACATCAACGCACAGACGTTATAGTGGATGGCAAGGTGGTGAAGACGCAGGCGCGCGATATGAACTTCTATCGCCTCACGGATGGTTCCACTCTGACAGTGCCGGTAGGGGAGGGTGACAACAACGGTACGCTTTGGGATAACAAGACCGGAACTGCCTACCGGATCGACCTGAAGGGGCGGATAGCCTACGAGGATCCGCATTCACCGCACGTCCCCAATCGATCCGCGCACAATGAGCCTAACGCTAGCTTCCCGGATGATGCAGTGGAGGGTATACCGTGCAAAGTGGTCCCGGTTTACGTGCGCTCCAAGCCAGGCACGCCACTCCTCAAGTCTGCTACTCCCGGCAGGGCCTGCGTGTCCGGCGCGCTCAATCTCGAGCTGAAATCGGATGTTGTCGTTCAGACCGGTGCCGGAGCGACGGAGCATCTTGTGAAGGAGTTGCGCAATATCAAAGTTAATGCGGAGCTCGACCAACAGCTTTTCGATCCCGGCCGGTACACTATTTACGGCCCAAAGAACTGAGGTAGCGCGGGATAGAGCCTAGCTACGCAGAGGCCCGTCGCGTTCGTGGCAGAGCTGCCGCCTTAATGGCGACGGCGGGGTGCCGCGTACCGCGCCGCGCGGCGAGGGCAGATGTCCTCGCAAATCAGAAAGAGCTCCATTCAGAATCCTATGATGTTGAATCCGCAATCCACGTAGATCACTTCTCCGGTAATGCCGGAGCTTGCGTTTGAGGCCAGGAACACTCCCGTGCTTCCCACCTCGTTGACATCGACGTTGCGGCCGAGTGGAGCGCGCTCGGCGTGGGCTTTGTGCATGTCGCCGAAGCCGGCGATGCCGCGCGCGGCGAGAGTCTTGATAGGACCGGCGGAAATGGCGTTCACGCGAATATTTTTCTTTCCCAACTCGTAGGCGAGGTAGCGCACTGTGCATTCGAGTCCGGCCTTGGCGACCGCCATCACGTTGTATCGTGGCACGACCTTTTCCGACGCGTAGTAGGTCATGGTCATGATCGAGCCGCCATCTTCCATGAGAGGAGCGGCGGCGCGCGCGACCGCGACCAGCGAGTAGACGCTGACATCGAGCGCGATGCGGAAACCTTCGCGCGTGGTGTTGATGAAATCTCCCTTGAGTTCGTCGGGGGGAGCGTAGGCCACGGAGTGCACCAGGGCGTGCAGCTTGCCGTGACGCTCTTTCAGCGTGGCGAAAAGGCGGGCGATTTCTTCGTCTTTGCTGACGTCGCACATGTAGCCTTCGGCGCCCGGGAGCGAGAGGATGAGATCTTTCGCTTCCTGTTCGAGGCGTTCGTTTTGATAGGTGATGGCCATCTTCATGCCGGCGGCGTGCAATCCCTGGGCGATGGACCACGCAATCGAGCGCTTGTTGGCGACTCCGAAGACCACGGCGGTGCGGCCCTGCAAGTCAGAAGACATGGGAGGCTCCTTGGAATGGGAAAGAATAACAGCTTGCGGAGAAAATGCGGAGACCAGGAGCTAGGGGGCAAGGCAGTGGTCAGGGACCAGGGCCAGGGGTCAGAAAGTCGAAGCGGCCTACGCTCTTACTTCTGACTTATCTCCACTGCCTCCTCGATGGGCGCCGCCGCTCCCACCGGCCAGCTTGCGGCTACGAAGGCGAGTCCGTAAGTGCAGCCGAGAATCCCGAAGGCGACTACCAGGCTTACTTTTTGTGCGACCGCGCCTACTGCGAGCGCGAGGACGAGTTGCAGAAATGTTCCGGCAAAATAGAAGGAGTTCTGCACCCGGCCCATCAGATGTTGCGGCACCATCTCCATCAGGCTGGTATTCATGGCCACGCCGCCAACGCCGCGCGCCGAGCCCATGACGAAGTACACCATGATCGCGAGAAACAGGAACTGTGAAATGGGCGCGCAGGCTACGCAGACCGCCAGCAGCGCCATGGAGAAAGCAACGGCGCGGCGTCCGCCGAGTTGCGCGATCACGGCGGGAGCATATAACGCGCTGAGAAAGGCGCCCGTGCCCCAGCCGGCGTTCAGCCAGCCGTAGCCTTTGGCTCCGGCGTGAAAGACGCGTTCGCTCAGCGAGGGGTTTACCACCACTCCGGTGATCATGGCGCCCAGAAACAGAGCCCAGCTAATTCCCAGCAGCACGACCGAGCGATGATCGCGGAGGAAGTGTAATCCCTCGCGCATCTCGAACCAGAAACGCTGCAACTGATTTTCGGCGGCGAGAATGTCGGCGCGCAACTCTTCGGGCCGGAGGACGACGTGTCGTCCTTTGCGCACGGCGAAGTAGCAGCAGAACGAGACGACGTAGGTGGACACATCGATCAGCAGCACGCCGCCGAGGCCGATGTGGTCGTACATGAAGCCGACGAGTGCGCCGGCGATCAGCCATCCACCTTGCACGCCGGCGAGCAGGAAGGTATTTGACTGCACGAACTCGCCCTCGGGCGTGAGTTCCTGAATCAGCGCGGTGATGGTCGGCCAGAACATCCAGAAGCCGGCGGCGACCAGCGTGTTCATCAGGTAGAGCTGCCAGACCTGGACGCGGTGGCGAAAGGCTAGGATGGCCACCGTCACGATGATGACTGCGCGTACGGCGTCGAGCCACATGACCAGGCGGCGGCGATCTTCGCGGTCGATGATGACTCCGGTGAAAGGGAGCATCAGGATCGCCGGAATAGTTTGCAGAACGGCGAACATTCCCAGAGCCATTTCGGAGTGCGTGGCCTTGAGGACATACCAGGCAACCGCGGCCGAGTTCATCCCGCTGCCCAACATGGAAATCACGTTGGCCGCGAACACGAAACGCAACGGACGTTGGCCGAGGATGGAACGCATCTTTAATTACTGTAGACGAAATAGATGAATGCTGACGCTCGGCGGCGGTGGAGACTCAGATTCCTCCGCCGCGATGAAAGGCGCGGCGTTCGGAATGACAACGTCAGTATGGTTTGGGTTTGGCGGGGAGCTCGAGGCTAGTAGCGCTCGGCCCTTGCGTGCCAGGCGCGTTCGGCGCTAGGATTCGCCTGCTGCGGAATTGAAACTCTGTAGATAGACGCGGCTACTACGCGTTACGGAGGATGAACGATGAGAGGCTATGGCAGGTGGCTGGTGTGGGCCGTCATATTTGTGGGGTTGGTGGCGAAGCTTCCGTCCGGAGCACAAGTCGACCACATCGTGATCGCGGCGGGCACGCCGGAGGATCACGACCTGCAGGCCATTACCAGCGAACAGGACGCGACGAAGAAGCTGGCCATGTATGCCGACTTCGTGCAGAAATATGCGTCGAATCCCGCCGCCGTCGCGTATGGCAACTGGCAGATTTCGCAGGCGTACCAAGCGTCCGGAGATTTTCAGAAGGGGCTCGATTACGGGGATAAGGCCCTGGCTGGTTCTCCGCACAACCTGGACATCCTGGTCGGGCAGGCCAGCATGGCGCAACAATCGAAGAACGACGCCAAGCTGCTGGAGTACTCGGTGAAGGGCGGCGAAGTTTGCGCCACGATCGGCAAAGGGGTCAAGCCTGAAGGGGTGAGCGATGAGGATTTCGCGCGCCAGGTGGCAGAAGAAAAAACCGCAGCGCAGAGTAGTTGCGAATTCCTGGAGACGTCAGGGTTCAACGCGATCCAAACCGAACCCGATCCTCACAATCGTTTGGACTACATCGAAAAGTTCAGCGCGACGTTTCCAGAATCGAAGTTCAAGGACCAGGTGGCGAGCTATGCGATGGAGACTCTGGGGCCAGGGCAGTTGAATGATATGCCGCGACTGATCGCGTATTGTGAAAAGACCCTCACGACGAATCCGAACTCGCTGGTGGCATTGCTGGAGTTGGCCAGTTTTTATTCGGAAGATGCCAAACCCGGCAGCGCGGCCAAAGCGATTGGCTATGCGCAAAAGGCGATAGCAGTGGCCAATCCGGATGCCGCGGACGCCGATCAAACGCGCAAACTCTCCGCTGGCGTGGCGCATTCCACGCTGGGCTATGCGTACATGAAGCAGGAAAAAACGGCGGCGGCGATCCCGGAGCTGAAATCGGCGGCCGGCTTGCTCAAAGGACAGAACGATGTGCAGTATGCCATTGCGCTGTACCGCCTGGGCTTCGCCTATGCAAAGCTGATGAGAAACACGGAAGCGCGGGACGTACTGATGGAAGCTGTAAAGATTCCCGGTCCGGTGCAGAGCATGTCGCAGGATTTGCTCAATAAGGTAAACGCCGCTCGGGCCAAGGGGAAATGAGTCGTTGAACGCAATTGCTGATTGTTGATTGAAACCGCCAGACCCGAGAGTTCTTCAATCAAGATCAACAATCAACAATCAAATTACGGTTGCGGTTTCACCAGTTGATCCGCCAGCAAACGAGCCTTCACCGCCAGATTGTGAGCAAGTTCCAGATCTCCCGCCTGCAGAGCCGTTTTTGATTGTGTCTCGTACTGTTGGATTTGCTTCACCGTCTCCTGCTGGGCTGCATCCAACTGACGGCCGGCGGTGGTCTTCAATTCGTCCTCAGTGGATGCAAGTAGGCGCTGGGTGTTGGCCCGCTGCGGAGAATTTTTTGCCGTGGCAGTGCCACCGGTGAGCTGCACCGTTCCCTCGGCCGTTCCGCCGTTGCGAACAACCACTTTCGGAGGCGGACAGGGAGGAAGGTCTGCCGCGGCCGAACCGGTTGATCCAGAGCTGGCAGCCATCGTCGGATCGGACTGGCTGGCTTTGCGTGGCGACTTGACGTTGGCGGGAGCTTTGCAGGGCGCAGTGTTCTTCGCCTTGCTTTGTGGCTTGTGTTTCGCGGCTGCTGGCGCCTTCGGTGCCGTTGGACTGCTGGTAGCAGGATTCGCCGGTGGAGCAGGCGGCTTGGTTTGCGGAGCGCTGGTGCTTTGGGCAGCCGGCGCTGACGAGTCTGCCGGCTTAACCTGAGATGCATCCTGGTTCGTCTGCGTCCAGGCGCGAACACCGGGCGTCGCCGGTCCCGAACAAAATATGCAGAGGGAAAGTAGTACGGCCAGAGTCATGCCAGGGTCCCAAGCAGAGTGCTGCTGCAGCCACGAGTATTCTACTCTGGTTTTGAAGGTTGTCATCTTTCTTGCCGGGAAAGACGTGGTCGGTGGTAGTCCGAGTTTGCCGGCTCCGTTACGGACAAAACCGAGGCTGGCGCGCGGCAGCACCGAAGACTGAGATTCCTCCGCCGCGATGAAAAACGCGGCGTTCGGAATGACAAGGCGTTTGCTGCAGGAATGCGATTTTATCCCGCGGGCTTCGACAACTCCGGCACTGAGTGCGCCGACGAGTTCTGCCCCGTTTCCACAGCTCCGGGGGCTGCGGGGATGTGAAACCGGAAAGTCGTGCCTTCGCCTTCGAGTGATTCGAACTCCAGCGAGCCGTGGTGCCACTGCAGAATCTGATAAGCGTAGGCGAGGCCCATGCCACTGCCGTCTTTCTTGGTGGTGAAGTAGAGCTCAAAGATTTTTTCGTGCAGGTCGTGAGGAATGCCGCAACCATGATCACAAACCTCCGCGATCACGGCATCGCCCATGCGCTGTGACGAGATGGTGAGCAATCCTCCCTTGGGCATGGCCTGAATGCCGTTGAGCACCACGTTGAGCAGTGCCTGCTTCATGAGGTCGATATCTGCGGTGATGGGCAGCGGCTCGTCGGGCACGGTGCGCTTGATGGTGACCCCATGCTGCTCCGCATCCGGAGAGGCCAGCATCGCCACCTCTTCCAGCAAACGGCGGAGGTCGACTTCTTCCAGGTGCAGGTCGCGGGGACGGGTGAAGTCCACCAGGGTTTGAACGACGCGATCGAGCCGCCGGATTTCGCTGTCGATAATGTCCATATGACGGCGGGCATCCGGTTCGGTGTGCGCCAACTTGTTCTGCAGGAGTTGCAAGTGGAGCACGATGGCGTTGATGGGATTTTTCACCTCGTGGGCGACGCCGCGGGTGAGGCGTCCGCTGGCGGAGAGGCGGCGCGACAATTCAATTTCGTCACCGAGGCGCTGCACCGATTCGGTGTCGCGCATGATCAGCAGTGCGCCGATCTGCGTGGTTCTTTCCTGCACGAAATCCAGCGACACCTGAATGCGGCGTCCATCGGGCAACTCGATTTCGTGCTGCAGCAGAGTCCGCTTGCGTTCGAACGCGTCGAGCACGATCGCGCCCAGAACCGAATCGCGGGTAAAAACTTCCGCTACCGTGTGTCCCAGAAGTTCTCCGCGAGGGCGCCCCAGAAAGCGCTCGACCGGGGCGCTGACCAGCACCACGCGCAAATCGCGGGCAAACAGCATCAGGCCGTCCTGCAGCTTGGCCATCAGCTGGTCCACGTTGTCTTTAAGCGCGGAGAAAATCTCCTTGGTATCGCGTACCTGGCGGCCTAGGTTCGCGATCTTGAGCGTCACCAGGCCATATTCATCGTGGCGCGATTCGTCGTCCGCGAGCGCGGCGTCGCCTGCGCCCACGCTGTCGAGGTTGCGGTTGATTGCCTTCAGCGGTCCCAGCGCGAGATTGGAAATTCCCGCCGCGAGAAATAGCGACACGAAGATCGACGCGATCGAAAAATAAACCGCGTGCAGCAGCCGGGGCGTCAACTCGCTCTGCAGAAAGACCGTGGAAACTCCAATGCGGATCGTGCCGAAATCAGATCCGTTCAGCAGAAGCGGGTAAGTGACGTCATAAACGCCGGGGCGGTAGACCAGACGAGGTTGATGCCACAGGCGAGCCGACAGCACCTGCCGGAAATCGGCACGCGGGCGGACGATTTTTCCCGTCAGGCTCGCATTGGTGTGAATCAAGGCTCTGCCGTCGACGCTGACGATAGAGGCGTCGTAAACAAACGGCCAGTTGCCCACCGCGGACTCCAGATTGTTGAGCAGATTCACGTCCGTCGGCAAATAATTCGTCAGCGCCTTGCGCAGCGCCACAGGATCGCTGGTATCGACCGGAGTGCTGGTCAGGTCAGGTACATCGTTCTCTACCGTGTAGGCGAGTTGTTGCGCCAGGCGTGTGCTGCTCTCGTAGGCATTGTTGAGGCGCAGCCGGAGAATCTGAGACAAATACAGCAAGGAAAACGATGTCACCATCAGCGTAACCATGAACGTGATGGTCAACACGATAATGATCTTTCGTCGCATCATGAAAAAGGAAAAGACACCTCAACGGCTAAAGCCAGATCTCTGGGCGCCTGGGCCGGCGCGGCTGAAGCCGTGCCCTTCCCGATCCCATTTTATGAGATGCCCCACTAGCCGCTGGCTTCTTCCTCCCTGCTCGGAGTTGCCTCAGCGGCGGCGCTGCCGTACTCCTTCAGCTTATTATGCAGGGTTTTCAAACTAATTCCGAGGATCTCCGCGGCCCGCGTTTTGTTGTTGCTGGTGGCTTCCAGAGTTTTCAGGATCAGCAGCCTCTCCGCCTCTTCCACCGTTGTGCCTACTCCGAGGCGGACGGCGTCGGGATCGTTCGAGCCGCTGCGCAGCGGGGCATGACCGAAGCCCGGAGGCAGATGCTTGGTCTCGACCATGCCTCCATCACAGACAATCACGGCGCGCTCAATCGTGTTGCGCAACTCGCGAACATTGCCGGGCCACGAATAACCGTTGAACAGGTTGAGCACGGCCTCGCTGACCGCAGCCACTTTCCGGGTGTGCTTGGTGCTCATCTCGCTGAGCAGGAGTTGCACCAGGTCGGGAATGTCCTCTTTGTGTTCGCGCAGCGGCGGCATGTGGATGTTGAAGACATTGAGGCGATAGTAAAGATCGCTGCGCAACTCGCCCCGAGCCACGGCCTCTTCCGGAACTTTATTCGTTGCCGCCAGCACCCGCACATCCACGGGCGTTTCCACGCGGCTGCCGAGGCGGCGCACTTTGCGGTCTTCGAGCACACGCAACAGTTTGGCCTGCGTGGCTACCGGCATCTCGCCGATTTCGTCGAGCAGAAGCGTTCCGCCCTCAGCCAGTTCAAAGCAGCCGGTGCGTCGTTCCATCGCGCCGGTGAACGAGCCTTTTTCGTGTCCGAAGATTTCGCTTTCGATCAGAGTCTCCGGGATCGCGGCGCAGTTGATGGCGACGAAAACCCGGTCCTTCCGCGGGCTGAGGTCATGAATGGTGCGCGCCACCAGCTCCTTGCCGGTGCCGCTGGCGCCTGTAATCAGAACGGAAGCGGTGCTGGGCGCGACCATCTCGATGAGCCGGAAGATTTCCTGCATCTTGCGCGAGGCTCCGCTTAGCCGCCCCAGCGATCCCGCGTCCCGGAGCTTGCGCCGCGTGGCTTCCAGCTCCGCCCGAGTCCCCAGCAGCGCGGACGCGTTGGTGAGCATGGTGCGCAAGCGGTTGGTGTCGATGGGCTTGGTGAGGTAATCGTAAGCACCCATGCGCATGGCCTGCACCGCACTCTCGATGGTTCCCTGGGCGGTCACCAACACCACGGCGATAGTCTGGACTTGTTCCGCCAGTTGACCCAGGAGTTCGATGCCGCCCATGCGAGGCATCTTGAGATCGGTGATCACGATCGACGGGGACCATAGGGTGGCCTTTTCGAGACCCTCCGCTCCATCGCAGGCGGTCTCCACGCGATAGCCCCAGGAAGTCACAATTTCGGCCAGGCCGGAGCGTTCGTTTTCCTCGTCTTCCACGATCAGGACACGTTCTTGTCGCATGCTTGCCTTTATCTCCCCGACCTCGCTCAACACCCTGTGTTCGACATGCTGTTTCGTGCAGCCCTCCGGCGCAACCGGTTTGGCCACGTCAATCGGATCGAACCACTTAGGACGAACTACCACGATACGCGGCTGGCTTCCAGCGGGGCAAGCTGCAGTATGGCCCGGAAAAGGTTCGCGGCTATGCATGCCCTCCTCCGGCGGACATGGAAAGCCGCCAATTGCAATTTGAGACGAGTTCAGTTGTCGAAAATTGCTCATGTTTGGCCGTCGCCAAGTACACGCTTCCGTTTTGATGCCGTCGTGAGATACAATCTCTTGTTTCCTAGGGAAGTCAATCCTTATCTCGGCCAATCACTACTTTTCCATCGGCGCCTCCATGAACCAGTGCAGGCGCACGAACATCCACGTGGAGGATGACATGTCACCTTGTTGCAATGGGCGCATAGGCCGCGCGATCGCCGCCGGACTATTGTTGTGTGCCGTTATGTTGTGCGCAGCTTTATTTTCGAGTCCTGCGTTCGCGCAGGCTGACGCGACCCCGAAGTGGGACGTTTTTGTCGGATATCAGTGGTTGCATCCCGGGGCCACGGTGCCTACGCCCTTTAGCGATCCGAACAATCCCACTCCCTTCACGGTCTCTGACGGCTCGGGCGTCGGTGCGGCACTTGCCTATAATTTCGATCGGCATTGGGCAGGCGAGGTGGACTTCGGCCATAACTGGGTCCAGCAAGGCAACACCGAATCCACTTACTCGGTCGGCCCCCGCTTTATGTGGCGCACCGAAGACGCCAACTTTTTTTTGCATACCCTGATCAGCCTCAACCGGCTGTCGGTAGCGGGTCTGAATGGGAGCAACGGCATCGGCGCGATTCTGGGCGGTGGAATGGATCTGCCGATTCGCAAGTGGCTCTCCTTCCGCCTGTTTGAAGCGGACTATGTCTGGGCGCGGCACAACTATGCGGATTTCGTCTCGCCGGACTTCCCGGATCTGCGACGCCCTTCGTTGGAAGGCGTGCGTCTGCGGACCGGCCTGGTCTTCAGTTGGGGCGGTGCTCCTCCTGTAGCTCCGACTGCCGCCTGCTCGATCCAGCCCGCGGAAGTTCTGGTGGGTGAGCCCTTGACGGCGACGGTCGCCGGCAGCAATTTCAACCCGAAACACACCGTGACCTACAGCTGGAGCGCCACCGGTGGCGTGGTGACCGGCAAAGACACCACAGCGGCCATCGACACCACCAATGCCGCGCCCGGCAGTTATGCGGTCACGGCTCATGTGACCGACCCGAAAGAAAAGAACAACAACATGGCCACATGCTCGGCGAGCTTTGTGGTGAAGCCACTGCCGCCGAAGAATCCGCCCACCATGAGTTGCTCGGCGAGTCCTTCGACCGTGCAGATTCCGGGTTCGGCAACCATTACCTGCAGCTGCACCAGTCCTGACGGCGTTTCGGTTTCCGTCTCGAACTGGAATGCTTCTTCTGGCACGCTCTCCGGCTCCGGCAGTACGGCTACGCTGAGCACGGCTGGAGCATCCCCAGGCAATGTGACGGTGAGCGCGAGTTGCTCTGACACGCGCGGTCTGACCGGCCAAGCCTCTACGCAACTGGCGTTGGAAAACCCGCCACCGCCACCGGTGAACCCGGAGATCGTCCGCCTGGAGAAGCGGCTCTCGTTGCACAGCATTTACTTTGTCACCAATTACCCGACGATGGCGAATCCCAAAGGCGGTCTGCTGGTGAGTCAACAGAAGACGTTGATCGAACTGGCTGCCGACTTCAAGGAATATCTCCAAAGCAAACCGGATGCGCGCTTGATTCTTGGAGGTCACGCGGATCAGCGCGGCTCCGTGGAATTCAACCAGGCGCTTTCCGAGCGTCGCGTCGAACGCACCAAGAGCTTCCTGATCGAGCAGGGCGTTCCCCAAGCCAGCATCGACACCAAAGCGTTTGGCAAGGAACATAACCTGACCGATGAAGAGGTGAAAGGTGAGGTGGAGACTAACTCCGAGCTCACGACAGAAGAGCGGGCGAGAGTCCTCAAGAACATCGAGGTAATCAAGATGGCGAGCAATCGCCGGGTGGATGTCACCTTGAGCACGACGGGCCAAACCTCGGTTCGTCAATTCCCGTTCAACGCCACGGATGCTCTCACTCTTATCGGAGGCAGGGAAGGCGCCAAGAAGCCAATGGCTAAGAAGCCGATGGCCAAGAAGCCGATGGCGAAGAAGCCAGCTCCTAAGAAGTAACGGCAACAGGCTGTTTCGTTGGAAACCTTTCGCGGAGAGCGATGAACATCGCTCTCCGCGATTTGTTTTTGGGGATATGAGTGAGAGTCAGGGCGCCGCGGGGTGGTATGCAAAATCGCTGAAGTGTTCCTTCAGGAACGTTTCTACGAGCGGAATTGTACGTACAGTTGTGTACGCATTCGTGAGTTTAGCTACGGATGGGGGCCGCTGGTCGGAAGGGCACAGACAAAACGTCAATCAGGTGCGGACCGCCCTCTAGGCTGCTGGAAAGAGCCCCACTTCTCGCAAAGGACGCGAGAAATGGGGCACCCTGCCTTGGATGACGCCGCTGGGGATGGGGGCCGGTCGACTTTTGGTTTCCAATTGCCTACAGGGTGGCAAAAGGTACACGCCCCACGAAAGTGCTATCCCCAAGTTGTTGATTTGGTGAGAACGTGTCTGGTACTTGGGTTGCCAGCTTCCCGGATGAAACGGCGGCGGGACCATGCCTATGGTGGGGAAATCTCGGTGGTTTCGAAGGCCGAAGCAGTCTCCGGCCTGGGAACTTCCCGCCCGGAAGCTTTCTGCCCTGAAGCTTCGCGTCCAGCTCCTTCCCGGCATGGTTTTTCCTGGCCTGAAACTTGCCGGCATTGGGCTTGCTGTCCTCCCGATTCTCCTTTTGATTCTTACACTTGCGGTGGGATGCTCTCGGCCCAGCGAGTTGACGTCCGATGAGCGTGTCAAGCAGGCGGATCAGCACAAACTGCCTTTTGGGGACGACGCCGCGAAGGGGAACTCGGGGTCGAACGCGGGGGACGGGAATTCCGGAGAAGCGATCGCAGACGCAGCTTCGAACGGCGATCCCAGAGCGACGGGAGGTCCTCCCTTCCAGACTCCGACCTCGGTTCCGGACCTGCCACCGGGGACGCTAGTCACGGTGCGAGTGGAATCGCAGATTTTTACGGACCGAACCGGCGGAGAAGGCACTTTTGCCGGCGAAGTGGATCAACCGGTCGTCATGGATGGAAAAATAGCTGTGCCCCGCGGCGCCACCGTCACCGGGAGAATCGAAGCAGCACCGGCCTCCGATGGAGGACGCGGGCGGGGCTATATTCGGCTTACGCTGGACACGATTACGATTGCGGGCAAGACCACGCCGCTGCGGACCTCCAGCCTCTTTGTCCGGGGGAGTGGGGAAGTATCGAGCCCCGGCCAGAACGACGAGGAGCCAGCCCACCCGACCGTGACCCGATTGCAGAAAGGTCGCCGCCTCACCTTCCGCCTGGCCGCGACAGTTCCGCAGGAGCGGCAAGAGACAGTATCCAACAGCCAGAATCATCCAGCCAGTACGGAATAGCAGCAGAAACCTTCAAAAACAGGCCCTTCGCCGAGTTTTCCACAGACATATTTTTGTTTGGTGACGAGTGCCCTTAGCAGGCTCGGACCTTCTCCCTATAGTTGGTGCGCAAGGGGAACGAGACACGGGCGTGCAGGGCAATCTTCCCGTTTTGGGAAAAACCAAGGTATCTCCACGCCAATCTCTAATTCCTTCTGGGAACGGTCCCAGCCACACTAAATACATGAACCGAGCGACTCCATTCCCGTGGCCGACCGATCGTGCCGAAACGGGTGCCGAGAGGCGTGCTGAGACCCGTGTCGATACCCGGGCCGATACGGTCTTCGGGACGGTCGCCGAGACGATCGAAGAGCCGATCGCTGAAATCAGTGCGGAAACGGGAGCGCGGTGGTTGTTTCGGAACGCGCCGGTGGCCATCGCGCGGTGTAGTTCCTCGGGAGTGATTACCACGGCGAATCCGGTGTTTGAGCGTTTGCTGGGGATCAACCCGCGCTCGGCTTCGGGTGTTCCTCTCAGCGATCTTGTTCAAACCAATGACCGGGAAGAAATGCAGGGTTTGTTCCGCGAGATGATCGCAGGCGGCCGCGAGAGTTTCCAGATCGAGAACCAGATCGAGAATCAGAACGGGCAGACGATTCCCGGAATGCGCGGGAGTGTTAGTTGGGTCAGATGGACGGTTTGGCGGGCGCCCTCGGGGACAGATTCGGTTTGTGGTGTGGCCATGGTCGAGGACACAACCGCAAATCACTACAGCCTCCGGCGGGTGCGCGAAGCCGGGAGACTGGAAGCGCTGGGGCGGCTGGCGAGCGGGGTGGCGCATGACTTCAACAATCTGCTGACAGGCGTCGCTCTCTACAGCGATCTGCTGCTGGCGGGGCTGGAATCCGGGAGCGGTCTGCGGAAGTACGCGGAAGAAATTCGCGATGCCAGCATTCATGCGTCAGGCCTGGTGCGGCAATTGCTGGCCGTGGCGCGCAGTCACGACGACGCTCCTCATCTGGTGTCTCTCAACGGAATCGCCGAAGGGATGAGAGAACTGTTGATGCGGCTCATCGGAGAAAACATCGAGCTCGTCTACGAACTCGATCCTAACCTGGGCGCGGTGCGGATGGATTCCACGCAGGCGCAGCAGATTCTGATGAACCTGGTGCTGAATGCCCGGGATGCGATGCCGGAGGGTGGCCGGATCACGCTCGAAACACGGAATTGCGGGCTGCAAGTCGTATCCAGCGCAGTCGAGAAAACCGAACCGGTCGAACTGCCGTGCGCGCTTTTTGTGGTCAGCGACAACGGTCAGGGGATGGACCCGCAGACCCAGCAGCATGTTTTCGAAGCTTTCTTCTCCACCAAACCCCTGGGCGAGGGCACCGGCCTGGGATTATCCACGGTCTACGAAATCGTTACGAATAATGGAGGTCTGATCCATCTTGAAAGCGAATGGAAAAAGGGCACGCGGGTGACCGTACTTCTCCCCTTGATTCCGCTGCCTCTGATTTCCCCTGCTGAGCTGCCGAATGTTTCCTCGGGAGACTCAAAACCACCAAACCAAAAAGAGGCACCACTTTCGCCAGAAGAGGAATCTACGCCATGACGTCAGCAGCATTGAGTGTGATTACCAGCGCGCCGCAAATTCAACCCGCCAACTTCCTTAACCTTCTCATCATCGATGACGAACGCTCGATCCGCGAGGCCTGCCGCGAGGTAGCCCAGTCGCTGGGCTTCAACGCATTTGTCGCGGACTCCGCCGAACATGGGTATCGCTTGCTCGAGGTGCAGAGTGTGGACGCGGTTCTGCTCGACTTGCGGCTTCCCGGCGCCGGAGGCCTGGAAGCGATGCGCCGGATCAAGGAGCGGCGTCCGGAGGCAATCGTGATCGTAGTCACAGGCTACGGCACGGTGCAAACCGCGGTGCAGGCGATGAAGAACGGCGCCTACGACTACGTGACCAAGCCTTTCAGCGTGGACGAACTGAAGATGCTGCTGGAGCGCGTGGTCAGCCATCTGCGCCTGAAATCGGAGAACCGTATCCTGCGCGAGAAGGTGAAATCGAAGCAGGGATTTGGCGGCATTGTGGGGCGCGCCCCGGAGATGGAAAAGCTTTATCGCATCATCGCGAAAGCCGCCAACAGCGTGCATCCGGTGCTGATTCTGGGCGAGAGCGGTACGGGTAAGGAGATGGTAGCGCGGTCCATTCATTATGCCGGCCCGTTTCGCGACAAGCCTTTCATCCCCGTCGATTGCGGGTCGCTGGTGCCTACGCTGATCGAGAGCGAACTCTTCGGCTATGTGAAGGGAGCATTTACCGGAGCCAACCAGGCGAAAGATGGACTACTGGCCATTGCCGAAGGCGGAACCGTTTTTCTCGATGAGGTGGGCGAGCTTCCGGTGGACTTGCAGGCCAAACTGCTGCGGGCGATTCAAGAAAGGGAGATCCGTCCTGTGGGCAGCACCCGCCGGATCAGCATCAACGTGCGGATTCTGGCGGCTACCAATCGCGATCTGGAACAGGCGGTAACTCAAGGCGCCTTTCGCCGCGACCTTTACTTTCGCCTTAACGTGCTCAGTTTGCGGATTCCATCACTGCGCGAGCGGCGTCAGGATATTCCCCTGCTGGTTGCGTATTTCCTGGAGCGGTTGGCGCGCAACTCGGGGATTGAGAAACTGCTGAGCGACGAAGCGGTCAAAGCGCTGCTTGCCTATGACTGGCCGGGCAATGTGCGCGAACTGGAGAACTGCCTGGAACGTGCCTGCGCGTTCACCAGCGGTCCGCTGATTCACGTCACGGATATGCCGCGGGAGATCAGTAATCTGGCTAGTCCGGAACCTTCCGACGGAAACGGACATGGCCACGGCAAGATTATTCCCATGGCTGAACTGGAGAAGCAGACGATCCTGAGCGCGATTGCGGAACTCAACGGAGACAAGCTGCAGGCGGCGCGGCTTCTGGGGATCGGCAAGACGACACTCTATCGCAAGCTGAAGGACTACTCGGCCCACCCCTAGGCGGCGCATTCGTGGCGCAAGTCCGATTATGAAACTGCCTGCATAGTGATTTTTCCGCACGCGGGAAAACGGGCGCTTGCGGGGAGGATTAGCCTTGTGTTTTCAATCTCCGCCAGTGGCGATTGGCGTGCAAATGATCAAAGCATGATCCTTCTCATCACACCTTCAGCCCGCGGCCAAGAGTGCGCCGACGCATTGCAATTGGCCACCGGCGACGAAACCCATTGGGCCCACATCCTGCAGGAGGCTGCCACGCGCCTGCGCGAACAAAATTACTCCACCGTAATCATCGATCAGTTCCTGCTCGAAACCGAGCCGGAAGAAAGCGATCGGACTCTGGAGCACCTGGGCACGGCTTTTCCCGTGTACATCAACTTTGCCGTGACCGGCATGGAGCGACTGGTGCGCGAAGTGCGCTCGGCGCTGCACCGGCGCCAGCGGGAGGAAACCTCCGCGCGGCGCGCCGTCGAGGAGCAGATGCGCAGCGAAATGCGCGAAACCCTCACCGTGATGCTGCTCTCCTGCGAACTGGCAATGGCAGTTCCCGGCGTTCCCGTGCCAGCCGTGGAGAAAATCCGCGCCATCGACAATCTGGCGCGAGAGTTGCGGGTGCAGCTGAATGCGGCAAACTGAGGACCGAGACTGCAGCTCGTGCTGATGTGTGGGGACGGGCACTCTTGCCCGTCCGCCGAGCGAAGCTCGGCTGATCCCTGCGGCGCCTGGGGAGCTTTCGGCAGGGGGTGAGCTGCGCTCACCGGAGGGGCAAGAGTACCCGTCCCCACACAATCCTTGAGGCGTTCGCCTCCGTCCGTGCCCTGAACATAGTTCCCTTTCGAGCACAAATCGGCGGGAAAGCCCTGCGGACCTCGCCTCCACGGTCAGCGCCTCGTACTGAAAATTCCTTTCGAATTGTCCTCTGATTCGCATTAGAATAGCCCAACGTTGCAGTCTGGATGCCGCGTCCGTTGCGGTATCCGCAAGCTTCTCCCCGGAGGTTCTGTGCACGTTCTGGTCACAGCCGATACTCTGTCTGGCGCTTGGACCTACACTCGCGAACTGGTTACCGGCCTGGTCACAAGTGGAGTGCGGGTTACGCTGGTCAGCTTCGGAGAGATTCCTCTGCCCGAGCAGACGGCGTGGATGGACGGCCTGCACGGACTCGTCTACCACCCCACGGCCTTCCGCCTGGAGTGGATGCAGGAGGCCGAAGAAGACTTACCGGATTCGTCGAACTTTCTCGCCGCGTTGGTCCGCGAATTACAGCCAGACGTGCTGCACCTAAACCAGTTTTGCTACGGGAATCTGCCGGTGGATGTGCCGCGCGTGGTGATGGCGCATGGCGACCTCATCACATGGACGCAGGCGGTGCAAGGCCATTCGCCGCGGCCTACGCGCTGGTTGAAGTGGTATCGCGATACGGTTGCGCGCGGTATTGCGGGAGCCGATGCCCTGATCGCGCCCACCGACTGGATGCTCTCCACGCTGCGCGCGACGTATGCGCGGCCGCGGCGCGAGGCGGTAATTTATCCGGGCAGAAATCCGATCTTTTTTAATCCCTACGTCAACAAAGAGGATACGGTGCTCGCGGTCGGGCGCCTCATCGACGCCGGGAAGCAGGTCTGTCTGCTGACGCAACACACGCATCCGCTCTCGGTCTGCATTGTGGGCGCGGAGCAGGCGTTGCCCGCTCACCGCATTCCGATCCGCGCCGACGTTAAAGTTGCGAACGAGAAAACGTCGGTGGCGATTTGCGGCCCGCAGACAGAAGCCCAACTGCGCGCGCTTTACAGCCGCGCCTCGATCTACGCGGCGACCCCGCGCTATGAACCCCTGAGCATGCCGGCGCTGGAGGCAGCGTTCTCGCGGTGCGCCATTGTGGCCAACGACATCCCCGCATTTCGCGAGATGTGGGGCGACGCCGCTCTTTACTTCCGCACCAACGATGGCGCCAGCCTGGCCGAGAGCATCCGCATGCTCAATGCCGATCGCGAAATGTGCCGGGCTTATGCCGGCTTGGCATACACGCGCGCCCGCGAGCGCTTCACCACGCGGCGCATGATAGATGACTGCCTGCAGGTTTACCGCAGCTTGATTTCTGCTGGATCATTAGCCGCCTGATGTTGCCGCCGCCTCGCTCCGCTCGGCGAGACAGCCGAGGCGGCTGTCGCTACGTGAGCGTCTTCCGAACCGACACTTCTGTTAGCGCCATCTACGCGACACACGCCCCCGCTTAGTGGTATCTTCTTAGCCTTACTAGAAACCCGTAAGGTTGGAGGATCAATTCATGGCTCAAGTGAAGATCACGGTAAGACCGAATGGCCCGTTTCGCGTGGAAGCTCCCGAAGGCTCGGTCGAATTGGTGGACGTCAACGGCAACAAGTTCGACCTGACCGGCAAGCCGGCGTTCTCGCTCTGCCGCTGCGGTGGGTCAACCAATAAGCCCTTCTGCGACGGCACCCATAGCCGCATCGGATTCCAAGGCGCCGAGTTGGCCGTGAAGCAAGCAGACGCCGGGTCGACACCACCGAAATAAAACTTCCCGCGAAACATTCCACAAACCTGGGGGGACGATTGAGCAAGCAGCGAGACCGCGAACTCGGCATGGGCCGCAACATTACGCGGCGCGATTTTCTGAATGGGGTCGCGATGACGGCGGGCGCGGCCGTCATGCCCTGGGATCTGTTCGCAATGAGCGGTCAGGCGCAGACGGGAAGCGAGAAATCTCCGGGTTACTATCCGCCGGCGCTTACCGGCATGCGCGGCAGCCATCCGGGATCGTTCGACGCGGCCCACAGTCTGCGTGACGGAACCTTCTGGGATACCGCCGGCAAGCCCGAAGATACGGGCGAGACTTACGACCTGATCGTGGTCGGAGGCGGCATCAGCGGCCTGGCGGCGGCGCATTTCTACCGCAAGGCGGCGGGAGAAAAATCGCGCATTCTTGTCCTCGACAACCACGACGACTTCGGTGGACATGCCAAGCGCAACGAGTTCCGCGTCGGCAACGCATTCCGGCTGGGGTTCGGCGGGACTTTCTCGATTGAAAGTCCCGCGCCCTACAGCGCGGTGGCCAAGGGAGTGATTGAGGAACTCGGCATCGACGTGCCCTCCTACTCAAAGTACGTGAATCGGGACCTTTATCACTCGCAGGGCATGCGGCCGAGATTTTTCTTCGACAAGGAAACATTCGGCGCGGATAAGCTGGTGGTCAATCCTATCGCGCGCGGCAGCAGTGAAAGCGAAGACGCTGCCGTCGCAACGCAGCAACTGCTCAAGCAATTTCTTGACGAAGCTCCCATCGCCGACCAGGCGAAGCTCGATTTGCCGCGCCTTTTTGCTGAGACCAGAGACTTTTTCCCTGGCCTGAGTTCTGATCAGAAGAAAATGAAGCTGGCGCGCGTCAGCTACGCCAACTATCTCAAGGATGTGGTCGGCGTGCACGCGGACATCGTCAAGTTGTTTCAGGCCATGCCGCACCCTCTGTTTGGCGTGGGCATCGATGCAGTGTCAGCGCAGGATGCCTGGGGATTCGATATGCCCGGCTTCGCGGGCCTGAAGCTGGACGACAGGCCCGGGAAGGGCATGAACCGCGATTCCATTCCCAACGCGGAAGCCGAAAAATATTTCTTTCACTTTCCCGACGGCAATGCCAGCATCGCGCGCCTGCTGGTGCGCAAATTGATCCCCGATGCGGTTCCAGGGAGTTCGTGGTCCGATGTAGTTTTGGCGAAAGCGAATTATGCCAGGCTCGATGAGAGCGGCTCTGCGGTGCGCATTCGGTTGAACAGCACGGCGGTGCGCGTCAAACATGTGGGCGATGCGGCCAGCGCGAAGGAAGTGGAAGTGGCCTACGCGCGCGGCAATAAGGTGTACACGGCCAAAGCCAAGAATGCGGTCCTTGCGTGCTGGCATGTGGTGATTCCCTACATCTGCGACGATCTGCCCGACAAGCAGAAACAAGCTCTGGCGTCGGCGCAGAAGGTTCCGCTGCTCTACACCAATGTTGCTCTGCGCAACTGGACTTCGTTCCAGAAGCTGGGCACGAATGCCGTATATGCTCCCGGTTGCTACCACACCGGAGTGAATCTGGATTTACCCGTCAGCCTGGGCGGATATGAATGCGCGCGCAAGCCGGAAGAGCCGATCGTCGTTCACATGATGAAAACTCCGTGTCACCCGGGACGTCCCGCGCGCGACCAGCACACCGCCGGCCGCATCGAGCTTTACAATACGACGTTCGAAACCATCGAACGCAAGATTCGCGATCAGTTGGCCCGCACGCTCAGTGCGGGAGGGTTTGATCCGGCACGCGACATCGCCGCGATCACCGTGAACCGCTGGCCACACGGCTACGCCTACGAATACAACTCACTGTTCGATTCATTCTGGCTCGAAGGCGGCGAGATTCCGTGCGAGGTTGCGCGCAAGCCGTTCGGGCGGATCACCATCGCCAATTCCGATGCGGGCGCTTATGCGTATACGGATGAGGCTATTAATCAGGCCTGGCGGGCGGTGGGGGAGATCACGAAAAGCTAGTTGTTCCCTAAGATTCTCGTGTCGCGAGTGCTGAAAAACTAATCTCTCTGTCCACTCCGCAATTCTGCTGACTTGTTTCGCGCCTCTTGAGCCTGTTGCGTCATGCCTTTGGCTTGATATGCATCCGCCAAGGCAGTTTCCATTTCTGCGTCATCGCCGTCAAGTTCCTTCTCTTTCGCGTACGAGGCGATGGCCTCGTCGTACTGCTTCAGCTGAAATTGAGAAACGCCCAGCCGGTAATAGACGCCTCTGGCCCGCGGATCGAGGCGCAAGGCCGCTTGATATTCGTTGACCGCGGTTTGATGACTGCCCTGATCTGCGAGCGCGATTCCCAATCCGACATGGGCGTCGGCATTGTCCGGTTCCTGTGTTACGAGTTTCGCGAATTGCTCCTGCGCTTCGATGGATTGCTCCTGGCTTAAGTAGACAGCTCCAAGATCCATGCGGGCCCGTGCGTTCTGCGGCTGCAGATCCAATACCCGTTTCAACTCGATCTCGCCTTCGGGAAAGTTTCTCTCGGCGAAGTAGGCGTTCGCGAGGGCGTAATGGGCCGACGCATCCTGCGGGCTCTCTTTGATTTTTTTTCGGAGTTCGGCGACCATCCGATCGACGTTTTGTTGCGCGTTCATCGCTGAGATGAAGCGCATAGAGGATCCACGCCAGCGTTGTACACCGAGCGCGCTCCCTGCCACTACTAAAGCCATCAGCGCGAGAACGCCGATTCGACGTCCCAGGGCGTTAGGATCAGGAGCGACGCGTGCGATCAGCGCACCGAGGATTAGGCCGCTGACGAGTCCGCCAATGTGGCAGGCATTGTCAATGCCGCCGACCACGCCTCCAAAAAAGAGGTTGAAGCCCACGAATACTAAGAGACTTTTGAGGGTGCCTCCAATCGCAACCCGGGGCAGGGAGAATTCGCCGAGATAAAACGATGACACCAACGCGCCGGCTAAACCGAAGATCGCGCCCGATGCGCCCACGCTCAGAACGTGGGGATTCCACGCCACGCTCGCCAGCCCCGCTGCGATGCCGGTGATAAGGTAGATTGCGGCGAATGTCCAGCGGCCGTAAAGTGATTCACAGAGCGCGCCCAGGTCCCACAAGCACCACATGTTGAAGGCGATGTGCAGGAGGCCGCCGTGCAGGAACATGTAGGTCACAAGCCGCCACCACTGGCCCGAAAGCGTGTAAGGGCCCACGTTAGCGCCCCAATACAGCACGTTGCCGGGGAAGTCCATCACAGAAGAAGAGGCGAACGCCATCGCCAGAAAAACCGCTACGTTGGCGCCAAACAGCACCTGGGTGAGGGTAATACTCGCTTCCCCGCGCCGGACCCAGGGCGCGGCCATCACCGGCTGCGGGGCGTTCGAATCCTCGCCGTGCTGCACCGCTTCATGGTGAACGCACCACTGGCAGATCTTCTTAAACGACATCGGAGGAAGCTTGCGGCCACATCGAATGCAATTTGCCATGGGTCAATAAAAGAGTATCAGCAGTTGGATAGGTTTTGGAAAAGGGGACGCCTTCAGCCGTGCCGCTCAGGGCTGCCAAGAAGATATGGTGCTTTAGCTCCTGAGAGATTGTGCAGCACCGTCAGTGAATCGTCTTGGTTTTCCGCGACATGTAGTCCATGAGCAGATACTGGCCCAGTGTATAGGGCGTGGTGAAGTAGGCTTTGCCGCGGCACATCTCGGTGACTTTTTGCACGAACTGAACCAGGCCATAATCTGATGCGAGCATGAAGGTGTTGATCAGCACGCCCGCACGCTTGCACTTCGAGACTTCTTCCAGCGTCTGACTGACGACCAGCGGATCGAGGCCGAAGGCGTTCTTGTAGATGCGCCCGTCTTCGAGGGTGAGGGCGGAGGGCTTGCCGTCGGTGATCATGACGATCTGCTTCATGTCTTTTCGTTGACGCTGGAGGATTCTTTGCGCCAGCCGCAGGCCTTCGCGCGTGTTGGTGTAGTAAGGGCCGACCTTGACGCGTGCAAGCTGCGAGAGCGGAACTTCTTCGGCCGAGTCGTGGAAGAGCACCAGCGAGAGCGAGTCGCCGGGATATTGCGTGCGGATGAGATGCGACAGCGCCATGGCAACTTTTTTCGCCGGAGTGAAGCGGTCTTCGCCGTAGAGAATCATCGAATGCGAGCAATCGAGCATGAGCACCGTGGCACAGGATGATTGATATTCGCACTGGTGGACTTGCAAATCAGAGTATTCGATGTTCAGCGGCAGCGTGAGGCCTTCGCGCTGAATGGCGCTGGATAGAGTCGCGGTGATGTCAAGGTTCAGCGTGTCGCCGAACTCGTAGGTCTTGGCCGATCCGCTGGTCTCGATTCCAGTAGCGAGGTCGCGGGTGTCGTGCCGTCCGAAACTTGATTTGCCGAGCGAGCCCAGAAGGTTGCGCAGAGATTTGAAGCCGAGGAAGTCGAGGCTCTTGTCGGTGATTTCAAATTTTGCCTGCTGCGCACTTTCGCCGATTTGTCCGCCGGCGCCGGCTTGGCGCGAGGGATCGGGCGGCTCATCGATCGAGATGTAGTCTTCCTGCTGCATGCGCTCGATCAGTTTTTCAATGAGCTCGTCGAGTTGGCCATCCATCGCCATCTGCTGCAGCCGTTCCCGCATATCTTCGTCGAATTGATCGCCTTCCATCAGCGCCTGCTCGAGCGCGCGCCGAAGCTCGTCGAGCGTGTGCTCACCCTCCGGCATCTCATACCATATGTCGCTCTGGAAGCCGCTCTGCAGCAGGTAGTCGGAGAGCGCGCTGAGCAGGTCCTCCATGCTCATTTCGCCGGCCGGGTCGGGCACGTATTTGGAGTAGCGAATGCGCTTCATAAAGCGGGCTTCGGGCTTCTGCTGTCGGGCTTCGGCAAAACGTCCTCTCTCTAGGGCTCTAGGGTTTGCTGAAGCCCGAAGCCCGAAAGGCCGAAGCCTAATTAAACTGCCTTCTCTGCCGGAACGGCCGTTCTTCCGCCTCAAAGGATTTCTCTCGCGCGGGTTCTGGTTTTTTCTCTCCGGCTTTGAACACGCGTTCCTCGCTGCGTCCGATGCGCTTGTGCGCGTACAGTCCTTCGAGGACGAATTCCGCAGCGGAAACTTGCTGTTCCGGGCTTTCTTTCTGCGAGACGCCCAGAGGGCCGAGTTTGTCGACCAGGCCTTGAATCCCCTTCAGGTTCTCCAGCGCTTCACCTGCCGCGATCGAGTCCGATAACTGAATCTCTCCGCCCAGGTCGAACCACTGCACAATCTGCTGCACATTGGCGCCGGTGAAATATTCGTCGTAAGTTTTCGCGATCGCGGCGCGAATCAGTTCGCGGCCCACATAATCAGCGCCCTTCATCTCTCCTTCATACTCGAGTTCGAGTTTGCCGGTAATGGCGGGCAGCGCGGCGTAAACGTCGCTGATGCGCGGCACGACCATCTTCTCGTCATTGCGGATGGCGCGGCGCTCCGCATTCGAAATCACGTTTTCCATCGCGCTGATGGGCAGGCGCTGGCTCACGCCCGAGCGCTTGTCGATTTTCTTATCTTCGCGCGCGGCGAAAGCGATGCGCTCGATCACTTCCTGCACATACTTCGGCAGATGCAGGCGCTCTTCTTTGCCTTGCAAGGCTCGACGCGTCCAGGCTTCCTGCTCCGTGATGGCGATGCCTTCCTCCACGGTCGCGGGATAGTGCGTGCGAATCTCAGAGCCGATGCGGTCTTTCAGCGGCGTAATGATTTTTCCGCGGGCGGTGTAGTCCTCCGGATTCGCGCTGAAGACGAGCGCCACGTCGAGCGGCAGGCGGATGGGATAACCCTTAATCTGCACGTCGCCTTCCTGCATGATGTTGAACAGGCCCACCTGAATTTTCCCGGCGAGATCGGGAAGTTCGTTGATGGCGAAGATGCCGCGATTGGCGCGAGGCAGCAGCCCATAATGAACCGTGAGTTCACTGCCGAGTGCGTGTCCGCCGCGAGCCGCCTTGATGGGGTCAATGTCGCCGATCAAGTCAGCAATGGTCACGTCGGGAGTGGCAAGTTTTTCTACGTAGCGATCGTTGGGAGAAAGGTAGGCAATCGGCGTGCTGTCGCCAAGTCGATCCACTTCATCGCGGCAGCGGCGGCAGATGGGCGCGTAGGGATTATCATGAATTTCGCAACCTGCAAGATACGGCATGTGCGGATCGAGTAGCGTCGTCAAGGCGCGCAGAATACGGCTTTTGGCCTGACCGCGAAGCCCCAGCAAAATAAAATTGTGACGTGAAAGAATGGCGTTGATGATCTGCGGCACGACCGTGTCATCGTAGCCGACGATGCCGGAGAACACGGGCGCGTCGCCGTTCTGGCGCAGACGGACCGAGAGGTTCTCGCGCAATTCGTCCTTGACGCACCGCACGCGCAATCGTTCTTCGGAAAATGGACTGTGGCGCAGTTCGCCGAGCGTGCGCGGAAGACTCATGACCCCCCCGAGGAAAATACTTTCTAGGATTATACGCGCCGGTTGCCGCTCAACGGACGTGCCCGTTGCCGCCGGCTTTCTGGCGGGCATGCGTCGCGCGGCTCAGTGCTGGAACCAGGGTTTCGAAATATTCGGCCAGCATCGAAATGCGCTTGCTCTCGGACCTCTGCGCCAACAGTTTTTGTTTAAAGTCGAGATCGAGGGGCAGAGAGCCGGCGAGATGAAAAGAAAGCAAGGCCATGTTCGCGCTGGAAAGATCCTGTACGGCTCCGGCCAGTTTCAGAATCTGGGAGTGGAGTCGTACCGCCCGGTCAGTCTCTTCTTGTGACGGAACAGCTGGGCTACGTCGTCCACTATCAGCACCTCTGCGCGCAAAAAAGAGCGCTCATGGTTGAGGTGCAGGACTTCGAACCGTTTTCGACCTTCACTGACGATGTCGAGCCGCCCGTCGGGATATTGCTTGGTGACGGCGACGATTTCCGCTGTGCATCCGATCTCGGCGATACCCTGCTCCGCGGCGAGCACCACGCCGAAAGCCCCATTGTGGTCGAGGCATTGGCCGATCATCTCTTTGTAACGCGGCTCGAAAATATGCAGCGGCAGAGGCGTGCCCGGGAACAAAACGACGTCGAGCGGGAATAAGGGAAGAAGGGAACTCACACATTCTCCGGTTGCGGGAGCGCAGATCGATCAAGTTCTGCGATTGTACGCCACACCTGGCGTCCCGTCTTGACTTCGCGGCGCGAGGAGATTAGAACGCGGGCATGGACCTTACGGGAAAAACTGTTGTGGTGACCGGCGCTTCCATGGGCATCGGCGAGGCGATCGCGAAGATTTTTGCCGATCACGGCGCCACCGTCGTCTTGCTGTCGCGCGACGCGGCCAGGGTTGAGGCGGCGCGCGGGCGCGTGGGTCATCCAGAGCGGACGCTGGCGATTTCGTGCGACGTGCGCCACCGCGAAGAGATTGACCGCGTGATCGCATTGACCGTGCATCACCGTCAGCGCATCGACGTGTGGGTGAACAACGCCGGGCACGGACTGATGGACACCGTCGCGGAAATGGCAATGCCGGCCTGCCATGACATGTTCGAAACAAATTTCTTCGGAGCGGTGTCGGCAATGCAGGCCGTGATTCCCGTCATGCGGCAGCAGGGCGGCGGGACGATCATCAATATCTCCAGCGTGGCAGGGCATATTCCGCTGCCATTCCATGCCGCCTACAGCGCCACGAAGTTCGCGCTCAACGCCATCGGCAAGGCGGCCGGGGTGGAACTGAAGCATGCCGGAATTCGTGTGCTGACCGTTTGCCCCGGATATGTGCGAACCGATTTCAGCCGCAACGCAATTCGCGGGACCGACGCGAAAACAGTGCGGCCGGGGTCGGTGCGCGGAATCACCGCGGAACGAGTGGCACGAGCCACGCTGCAGGGTTATTTGAAAGGGAAGAGGGAAGTCATTGTCCCGTGGAGCATGCATCTCCCGGTGAAGGTCTTCCAATTGTTCCCCGGCGTGGTGACGTGGACTATGGCACGAATGGCGGATCGGGCGAAATAATCTTCGCCGCGAAATCAGCTTGCCGCGAGTTCCGCCAGCATGGCTTCCATCTCCGACTGCGCGTGCAGGTTGCCGGTGCGGCGCGCCGCAGCGATGCCGTCCTCGAGCATCTTCTTCGCGTCGGCGGCTCTCTCGGCGCGGCTCAATGTTTGTGCGGCCATGAAATAGCCGGCGGTGTAATCGGGATTCTTCTCCAGCAAAATCGAGAACTCCGCCAGAGCGCGGTCGAGGTCGCCCTGTTTCGAATATTCCATGGCGAGGCCGTAGCGCGCGAAGGCGTCCGTGGGATGCTCCGTGAGGATCTCGTTGAGAGCGGCGATGCGGTCCATAGCGGCGGTGGTTAGTGGTCAGTTGCTATCAGCCAGTATTCGAGGTTACTACAAAATTTCCTGTCACGCTCAGCCAGTCATTCGCACAAGCCACATTCAGTATTCGAAAACGAATTGTCCATTAATATTCGCCAGAAACCACTCGCGAGAAACTGGCGGGCTCGCCAAGTGACTGGTTACAATGTCCAGTCTTTGCAATTCCAGATCACTGTGGGTCATAACCACCCCGCTTTTATGTGAAAAGGACTTATGAGTGACCATGCGCTTTCTCCCCGCCCCGTGCGCGATTCGCAATCGGAGATGACCGAGATTGTTCTGCCCAACGATGCCAATCCGCTGAACGCACTGCTTGGCGGCCGCCTCATGCATTGGATCGACATGGCCGGCGCAATGGCCGCTCACCGTCATTCCCGCAATTACGTGGTCACGGCCGCGATCGATCACATGGATTTCCTCGTGCCCGTGCGAGTCGGCGACCTGGTTGTCCTGCGTTCCTCGGTAAACCGCGTGTTCAACACTTCGATGGAAGTTGGCGTGAAAGTTTTTGTCGAGAACTACATCTCCGATACCGCGCAACATGTCAGCTCGGCTTATCTGACCTTCGTGGCGATCGATGACGCCGGTCATCACTTGCGAGTGGCGCCGGTGATTCCAGAGACTCAGGATCAGCAGCGCCGCTATGACGACGCTGGCCGGCGCCGCGACATACGGCAGTCAGAGTTGCAACGGCGCCGCAAGGCGGCGCGATAAATTCGGGTACCGAGCGCCGGATTCGTCGCCCCGGTTCGGGTTCGAGATTCGCCCGTTAGCGGATGGGTTTTTCTGGCTGTGACGGAGATCACATCCCACGGCTCCGACGCTTTATTAAACTGTTCGGGTTCGAGGCACCTTGTCATGGATAGCGCCCTCTTAGTCGACCGGATTCAATTCGCCTTCACCGTCACATTCCACTATCTCTTTCCGCAGCTCACCATGGGGTTGGCGCTGCTTATCGTAGTGCTCAAGACGCTTGCGCTTCGTCACAACGATGAGAACTACAATAAAGCCGCCCGTTTCTGGGCACGCATCTTTGGCATCAATTTTGTGCTCGGCGTGGTTACCGGGATTCCCATGGAATTTCAGTTCGGCACGAACTGGTCGCACTTCTCGCGGTTCGCCGGCGGCGTGATCGGCCAGACCCTGGCCATGGAAGGAACGTTCGCTTTCTTCCTGGAGTCTTCTTTCCTGGGGCTATTTCTTTACGGCGAGAAGCGGCTGAGCCCGCGCGCCCACTGGTGGTCGGCAGTAGCGGTCTTTCTCGGATCATGGATCTCCGGCTTTTTCATCATCGTGACCGACGCCTGGATGCAGCATCCGGTCGGCTATGCCAGGGCCGCCGACGGATCGGCGCAGCTTGCCAGCTTCTGGGCTCTGCTGCTGAATCCCTGGGCCTGGTGGCAGTACGCGCACAACATGAGCGGAGCGGTCGATCACAGGCGCGATCGTGATGGCATCCATAGGCGCGTTCTACCTGTTGTGGGGGAAATTTGAAGAGTACGGCCGCATCTTCGTGAAGGTGGGAGTCACAGTCGGACTGATCTTCAGTGTGCTGCAGTTATTCCCAACCGGCGACGGCCAGGGACGGATGATCGCCGAGTACCAACCCCCGACGCTCTCCGCGATGGAAGCGCTTTTTGCCAGCCAGCCGGGGGCGCCGCTGGTGATTCTGGGCCAGCCGAATGTGGCGGCAAAGAAAATTGATAATCCGCTGGTGGTGCCCGACGCTCTCAGTTTTCTGACCTACCGTGCTTGGACGGCGCAAGTGCGCGGACTGGATGCATTTCCCGAGAGCGAGTGGCCGGAGAACGTCGCGCTGCTCTATTACAGCTACCACATCATGGTCGGGCTGGGGACGATCTTCATCGCGATCATGCTGGTGGCGGCGTTCTGGCCTGGCGAGGCAAGCTTTTCTCGTCACGCTGGATGTTGTGGATTCTGATGTTGAGCCTGCCCTTTCCCTACATCGCGAACACCGCCGGATGGATGACCGCAGAACTGGGCCGGCAGCCCTGGCTGGTCTACGGACTAATGCACACGTCGGAGGGATACTCGAAAACCGTGTCGGCGGGAAACGGGATGTTCACGCTGCTGGGCTTTTTAGGGATGTACACGGTCCTGGGAATTTTCTTTCTGTTCCTGGTGCGCCGTGAAATCGAGCACGGCCCCGAAGCTGAGTCAGGGTCGGGTCACTAGAAACTGGTTCGAAGCATTTTGGGAAGGGCACGAGTTTTACTCGTGCCGTTAAATCGCGATAGACACGCGGGCTTTAGCCCCTGAAGGGGCACGAGGATTGAAATGGAAACACTGTGGTTCATGATCGTGGCCGTGATGGTCGCGGCCTATGTGGTGCTAGACGGATTCGACCTCGGCGCCGGAGTCATTTATCTAGGCACCGCCCGCACCGCCGACGAACGCCGCAAAATCCTGCGCGCGATCGGCCCGGTCTGGGACGGCAACGAAGTTTGGCTACTGGCGGCCGGCGGAACCCTCTATTTCGCTTTCCCGCTGCTCTACGCCTCCAGCTTCAGCGGGTTTTATCTTCCTCTGATGATGGTTCTGTGGCTGCTGATGCTGCGTGGCATCGGCATCGAATTTCGCGCGCACATGGAGAATCCGGTCTGGCAGGGATTCTTTGACGTAGTTTTCTGCGTTTCCAGCGTCCTTTTGGCCATCTTCTTCGGCGCGGCTCTGGGCAATGTAGTGCGCGGCGTGCCCTTGGGCTCGGACGGCTATTTCTTCGAACCCCTCTGGACCAACTTCCGCGTGCAGTCCAATGCCGGCATTCTCGACTGGTACACGGTGCTTACCGGCGTGATCGCGCTGGTTACTCTGACCGCTCACGGGTCACTGTATATCGCCGTAAAAACCGACGGCGATCTGAATCGCCGCGCCCGCACCGTGGCCTTATGGGCGTGGCCTCTGCAACTGTTTTTGACTATCGGCGGCCTGGTGGCAACCGTCTACATTCGCCCCGGAGTTCTCGACAATTACAAGCAGCACGCCATCGGATTTCTCATCCCTGCGCTCGTATTCGGCAGCCTGGCCGCTATGTTCTACGCGATCCCAAAGGGCGCGAACGTCGAGCCCGATCCCAAGAAGGAAAAGATCGCTTTTGTAGCATCGGCCCTCTACATCGTCGGCATGCTGGTAGGCGCAGCGTTCGCGCTTTATCCGGTAGTGCTGCCGTCGAGCAGCGATCCCGCCCGCAACCTGACCATTTACAACACGGCCGCCGGCCATCACGGGCTGACTGTGGGGCTCACCTGGTGGATTCTGGGGATGATTCTGGCGTCAGGCTACTTCGTGTTCCTGTTCCGCATGTTCAAGGGCAAAGTGCGCCTGGACGGCGAGGGGTATTAGAATTCGTTGGACTAGTTGTGTCTGCTAGATTCCGCGATCGCAATCTTGTGACAGGCGATACTAACGGAAGACAGCTGTTTGCGGCTACAATTGCCATGAGTCGACAAAGTGAGCGCCCCTAGATTTACCCCTCATCCCAAGTCCGCGCCCGGTGATTTCTACGTAGAGAAAGGGCAATGCATGGCTTGCGGAGTTCCTCACGTCGTAGCCCCTGACTTAGTTGGTTGGACGGGCGAAGGAAAGGTACAGCACTGCTTTTGGAAAAAGCAGCCGGAAACGCCAGCCGAAGTCACCCGAGCGATTGCCGTGCTGGACGCCCAGGAATTCGCATGCCACCGATATGCGGGAACCGACCCCGCGATCCTTGACCGAGTCTTGTCGACATACTGTGATTATCCAATGGAATCGCCGAGCGCATGCCAGGTCGAAAGTCAGGCTACCTCGAAACCGCCACACTTTACGCTGCTTGATGATCGGCCCGGTCTGATTGCCAAAGTATGGAGTGCAATCGCAGGCCGCAAGCAGGCTTAGCCATACCGCAGCGCCTGTATAATCGATGAGGGTTCTTCCTCATCTTCGCCCTTTCTGGAGTGTGATCTTTTGAACGCACATACGCCGCATCAGCACGGACAAGGCCCGGCGCAGCAGGGGCCGCAACCTCTGCCGGGGGTCGACGCCATCATCGCCGTCGGTTCCGGCAAGGGCGGAGTCGGCAAGACCACGCTGTCGGTCAACCTGGCCGTCGCGCTGGCCAAGCTGGGCCACAAAGTCGGATTGCTCGATGCCGATGTCTACGGTCCGAACGTCCCGCTCATGCTCGGGGTCAACGCGCAGCCGCGCATGGTAGGCGAAAATCGCATTGAGCCGCTGGAGGCATTCGGCGTCAAAGTAATTTCGGTAGGATTCCTCAATCCCGGCGACAAGCCCATCATCTGGCGCGGTCCCATGCTGCATCAGATCGTGCGCCAGTTCCTCGGCTTGGTCGAGTGGGGACAACTCGACTATCTAATCGTCGACTTGCCGCCCGGAACGGGCGACATCGCGCTGTCGCTGGTGCAGACCGTGCCGCTGACCGGCGCGATTGTCGTGTCCACTCCTTCCGACGTTTCTTTGCAGGACGCCCGCAAAGCCATCGAAATGTTCCGCCAGATGAAAGTGGACGTTGTAGGCGTGGTCGAGAACATGAGCTTCTTCGTGTGCCCGCACTGCCAAACTGAAGTGGATATATTCTCCCGCGGCGGAGCCGAGAAGATGGCGGCGCAGTTTGCCGCGCCGTTCCTGGGAAGCATCGAACTCGATCCCGAAGTGCGCAAGTCCGGAGACGGCGGCAAGCCCGTAGTGCTCGAGGGTGAGACTTCGCCGCACGCCAAGTCTATCTACGCCTTCGCCCGGAAAGTCCTGGCCCGCGTGGAAGAAATCAAAGCCAACGCCCCCGCCAGCGTGATTCAGATTCAGTAGCGAGATCCTAAACCACAGAGGACACAGGGGAACACAGAGGACGTACCCTGTGGACCTCTGTGTCCTCTGGTTATGTTCTGTTCGCACTCGCGAAGCGTGACAAACGCCAAGTTTTGCCGGGCTCGCCATCCCCGAGAACTAACTCCGCCATCATCTCCCCAACCGCCGGCCCGTGCTTGAACCCATGCCCCGACCCTCCACCCAGCAGCCACACATTTTTCATTCGCGGATGCCGGTCGACGATGAAGTGCTCATCGGGCGTTTGCTCATACTGGCAGACGCGCGTCTCGATCAGCGGAGCGTCTTTCAGAGCAGGGAAGCGGAAGGCCAGATGCTCGCGCACCCCGCGCAGCGTATCCAGACTCACCACGCGTTCGCCCGCTGTTGGATCGAAGGCCGGCCCGCGCGTGTCGTCCGCGACCTTAAACCCGCGCCGGTCGCTGCCCGGGATGCCATAAAAAAAATGTTCGCGATGATCGCCCCACACCGGCAGATGCGTATCGTTAAATCGCGGATCTCCCGCCGGCGTTCCGAAGAAAAAAATATCCTGCTTCGTGGCCCGCACCAGATCGCCGATCGTCTCCGGAAACAATTTTCCCAGCCACGGCCCGCAGGCGAACACATAGTAGTCGGCCTTCAGCCGTGAGCCGTCGGAGAGAGTCAATCCGCCCCGTGATGCGACCTTCGAAGTTTCACCGCCTGTTTCATGGTCAAGACCCGAGTGTTCAAAACCCGCGCCCTCCGCGCTATCGGCCATCACCGCCAACTGCCGATACTTCCCGCCCGCCGCCACGAATGCCCCCACCACGGCCAGGCAACTGGACCGCGCTTCGAGGTATCCGCACTCTGGCTCGTATATTCCCCAGTCGACGCCCTCGAAACAAACCTGGGGCCAGCGCTTCTTCAGTTCACGCGCCGAGAGTTCCTGAAACTTGATTTTTGCCTGCCGCAGCGGCTTGAGCGAGCCGCGTTCGAATGCGTCGTCATTGCTCGAAGCCATCCACAGGACGCCGGCACGATGCAGAAACCGCCGCTTCCACAGCCGCTCATACTTCACCCACAACTTGAGCGCCCGACCCGCCAACTCCGTGTAAGGCTGATCCGGTCCATAGGCCCCGCGGACGATTCGTGTCTCCCCGCCCGACGAAGCCCGCGAATTCCCCGGCCCCCAGGCGTCGAGCAGAGTCACACAGGCGCCGCGCTCCAGAAGATGAAGCGCCGTCCACCCGCCAAACGCCCCGGCTCCGATCACCGCAATGTGAGGCTTGGACTTCATAGGCTTCCTTCGCGTTTCGTAGTGCTCTTGCCGGTTTACTTCGGGCGCTACCCGCCCAGTTGCCCGCTTGACAGCCCTTCTCAGCGTTCCTAGAATCCAAGCAGGCTGCAGGTTTTGCGTCCGCAAGCTAAGTTTCTGCATCTAAAATACTTAGCCACAGGTTGCGATCTTTGCACTGCCCGACGCAGCCGCGGCCGCATCCAGTTTAGCTGACCAGTATTTCACATGCCTTCTGACCCGAACATCGGCAACCGCGAACGCGAGATTCTGACCGCGCTGGTGGAGACCTTTATCTCCACCGGTGAGCCCGTCGGCTCGCGCACGCTGGCGCGCTCCAATCGCGAGGGACTGAGCGCCGCCAGCATTCGCAACGTGATGGCCGACCTCTCCGAGGCCGGGTTCCTCGAGCAGCCGCACACCTCCTCCGGACGAGTTCCCACCACCGAAGCGTATCGCTACTACGTGGAGCAGATTACAGGCACCGCGAGTCTGGCGCCGCAGGAAGAAAGCATGATTTCGGACTCGCTGGCCGGCATCACCGACGTCCAGGAATTCATGGAACGCACTTCGCACGTTCTTTCGCTGATCTCGCGCAACGTGGGCGTGGCCGTTGCCACGAGCGGTCCGCGGAATGCCCTGGAGCACGTATATTTTTCGCGCCTGAGCGATCAGAAAGTGCTGGCAGTTTTAGTAACGCGTTCCGGCCTGGTGCGCGACCGCGTGTTGCGCCTCGACTTGCCGCAGGACGATCTCGACCTGGCGGCGCGTTACATCAACGAGAATTTCCGCGGCTGGACCATGGAAGCAATGCGCTCCGAGCTCTCCCGGCGAATCGATCAGGAACGCAGCGAATACGACCGTCTCATGCACTCCATCGAGCAGCTTTACAAGCAAGGCGCTCTGGCGGCCGAACACGGGACGCAGGTCGTGTTCGTGGAAGGCGCAGCCAACCTCGTAACCGGCGACCAAGACCGGCAGCGTCTGCAGGAAATGCTGAAGACGCTGGAGGAAAAGGAAAAAGTCGCGCAACTCCTCGGTGCATATCTGGATGTGAAGCAGGAAGCCGTGCGGGTCGTGATCGGGCTCGATCAAACACTGCCCTCCATGCAGAACTTCGTGCTGATCGGCGCTCCCGCGCGCGCCGGTAACGACATGATGGGGTCGCTGGCCGTGATCGGTCCCACGCGCATGGACTATCAACACACAATGACTGCGGTTTCCTACATCGCGCGGCTGTTCGACAAGATCTTGAATGAATCGGAGTAATCGATAAAACCGGTAAAAGCAATCCGTAAATTGGAGAATCGATAAGTGGTCAAAGTAAAAAGAGAATCAGAAACAGAAGCCGCAGCGCTTGATTTGGAGCACGAGCTTCCCGCTGGCAATGGCAGTGACAATGACGGTTCGGCTACGACCGAAATTGCGGGCAATCCTTCCGCAGTCGCGGAAAGTCTCGGAACCGAATTACAAAAATTGAGGACCGAGCGTGACTCGTTGCTCGACCGCCTGGCGCGGGCGCAAGCGGAATTTGAGAATGCGCGGCGTCGCGCCGCCAAAGAGCAGCAGGATTTTCGCGACTACGCGGCCGTAGATGTAATCAAATCGCTGCTGCCGGTCGTCGACAGCTTCGAGCGCGCGCTGGGCGCAAAGTCCGGAGCCGCGGATTTCCGCGGCGGCATCGAGCTGATCTACAAGCAGTTGCAGGATGCGCTGGCCAAGCTGGGAGTGCGCCCGGTTCCGGCTGTGGGCGAGCCTTTCGATCCGCACTTCCACGAAGCCATTGAGATGGTGGAAACCACCGACGCTGCCGATCACGAGGTGCTTGAAGAATTGCAGCGCGGCTACAAATTCAAAGATCGCCTGCTGCGACCCGCCATGGTAAAGGTGGCAAAGAATCCTGGGAAGTAGATTCCACTAGGCATTGGTCACTGAAGGGAAAGGTCTATTCTGACCACGAACGCAAAACGCGATTACTACGAATTGCTCGGCGTTACCCGCACCTGCACCGAACAGGAGCTCAAGAGCGCATACCGCAAGCTGGCACTGCAATACCATCCCGACCGCAATCCCAACAATCCCGACGCTGAGGAGAGATTCAAGGAAGTGAGCGAGGCCTACGCCATTCTCGCCGACTCGGAAAAGCGCGCCGTATACGACCGCTACGGCCACTCGGGACTGGGCGGCTCCGCTCAGGGCGGCGGCTTCGATCCTTCCGGCTTCCAGGATATCAGCGAAATATTCGGCGAATTCTTCGGCTTCGGCGATGCATTTGGCGGCGGTGGCGGACGGCGCCGCAGCCGGGTGCAGCGCGGAGCCGATCTGCGCGAAGACTTGTCGCTGGAATTTGAAGAAGCATTTTTCGGCACCGAGACCAAGGTCACGGTGCGCCGCCATGAAGCCTGCGAAGAATGTCGCGGTTCCGGCGCTGCACCCGGCAAAGGCCCGTCCACCTGCAAGTCATGCGCCGGGCGCGGCCAGGTGCGCTATCAACAAGGCTTCTTCAGCATCGCCCGCGCCTGTCCGGCGTGCCAGGGGACGGGCACAGTGATCGCAGATCCTTGCGCCAAGTGCAAAGGCGAGGGACGCGTCTTGCGGCAGCGCACCGTCGATGCCAAGGTTCCCGCCGGAGTGGAAGACGGCACGCGCATTCGTTTCTCCGGTGCGGGAGAAGTTGGCCAGTTCGGTGGTCCGGCCGGCGATCTCTACGTCGTACTGCACGTCAAAGAGCATCCATTTTTCGAACGCGAGGGCAACGACTTGCACTGCGTGGTCCCAATTTCCGTCACGCAGGCCGCGATGGGCGCGGAAATTCACGTCCCCACGATGGAAGGTGAGCACGTGCTCAAAATTCCCGATGGCACCCAGCCCGGCGCAGCTTTCCGCATTAAGCATAAAGGCGTGCCGGTGCTGAATGGGCACGGCCGCGGCGATTTATACGTGCAAGTGCGAGTTCAGATTCCCGCCAAGCTAAGCAAGCGCCAGCGCGAGCTACTACAGGAATTGGAAACCACGGCGAAGGTCGATAACCAGCCCCTGCTGCGCTCCCTGCTAGGCAAGATGAAAGATATTCTCGGGGGCTGAACTTTTCGGGTCTGAACTGAAGCGGTGCTGCCCTCTTGCAAGGCAAGCTCACCATGCGGAACACGAGCTCTAGCCAAGAGCCAAGAGCTGCAAACTCTATGACCCGCCGCCGCTGGATCGCCGACCAGGTAACGGGCAATCGCGCAGCCCTCACCGGCGAGCATGCCGATCACCTGGTGCGAGTCTTGCGCGCCAGCGTAGGACAGGAGTTCGATGTCGCTGCCAATGGCGTCGTCCGCCGCTCGCGTGTTGTCTCGGTGGAAGATTCAAGGGTCGAGTTCGAACTGGGCGACGAAGTTCCTTTCGCGCCCGCTCCCAAACTCACTTTGCTACTCGCCGTTTTCAAGTTTGATCGGATGGAATGGGCGATCGAGAAGTGCACCGAGCTGGGCGTAGCTCGAATCGTTCCAGCCATCGCACGGCGCACCGATGCACATCTGGCCTCTGCAGCAGCGAAGCGAGTAGAACGTTGGCGTCGCGTCGCGCTGCAAGCCGCCGAACAATCGCGACGTCCGACCCCGCCGGAGATTGCCGCTCCGTTGAAGTTGTCAGATGCTGTGAGCTTAACCGGCAATTTACGGATCGTGCTGTCAGAGTCGGAACAGCGACTGCAGCTGCGCGATGCAATCGAATCACGCCCAACCGACACAGAGGAAGACGCAATCCTCGCAGTCGGCCCCGAAGGCGGATGGACCGCCGACGAACTGCAGCAGTTCCAGCAAGCCGGATGGATATCCGCCTCGCTCGGCGCCACCATCCTGCGCGCCGAAACAGCCGCCGTCGCCGCGACCGCAATCATAGTCTCGGCACTGAGTTAGTCGTTCTCGACGGCGCGACAATACTCCCAGGACAATAACCCCAGACCTGTCAAGTAAGACTGAGAACCGAGAACAGAGTCCTGAGAACTGGCCGCGGTGATATCCTGACCCGCAATGCCAGTCGCGAAAACTAACTCCCGTTCGCATTTCGTTCCCGACGCTCGTCAGCGCGAGGCCATCGAGTACATCCACGGGCCCGTGCTGGTGGTAGCCGGAGCGGGTACGGGCAAGACATCAGTCCTGGTGCAGCGCATCGCTCACCTCGTGAAAGCTGGACACGCCCGCCCCGATGAGATTCTCGCCCTCACTTACACCAAAAATGCCGCAAATGAAATGCGCGAGCGAGTGCGCGGTCTGATCGGCGAGGGCGTTCGCGCCGCTACGTTTCATGATTGTTGTCTCGATCTGCTCAAACGAGCTGGCCGGGATTTCGGCGTTCTCGATGATACTGACCTTTGGATCTACCTGCGCCGTCGCATCCGTGAACTTCATCTGCAATATTTTGTTCGCGCCGCCAATGTCAGCCAATTTCTGAGCGACCTGCTCGGTTTTCTCAGCCGCTGTCACGACGAACTGGTTACTCCCGAGAAATATTCGCAGTATGTAACCAGGCTGGAGCGCGGCGAACTGCCCATCCCTCGCGTCGCCAAGTCGAAAAACCAGTTGGAGGATTCCGAGGTCCTCGGCCGCTGTCGCGAAATCGCCCGCGTGTTTGAGACGGTAGAACGCTGGCTGAAAGAAGATGGCCTGGGAACGTTCAGCCACATGATCACGCGCGCCCACGCCTTGCTGCAAAATGACGCCAGCCTGCTGGCGGCAGAACGCGCGAAAGCCCGTTTCATTTTGGTCGACGAATTCCAGGACGCGAACTTCGCGCAGGTAAAAATCCTCGCCGCGCTCGCGGGCACTGACGCGAATATCTTCGCCGTCGGAGATCCCGATCAGGCCATCTATCGTTTCCGCGGAGCCTCCAGCGCGGCATTTGAACTGTTTCATCGTCATTTCCCGACCGCAAACCGTGTTGTCCTGCAAAAAAATCGACGGTCCACCACTCCCATCCTTCGCTGCGCCTTCGCTCTGATCGACAAAAATCCGCCAGTCTTCGCCAAACAGAGTGACGCCGCGCCAGCCTACCTCCGCGAGCCCTTGCAGTCGGCGCGCGAGGAGGAAGCCGCTCAACAGGGAAGAACCCTGCTGAGTCCTCCGGTTGCTGCCGTCTCTTTTGCCGTCAAAGAAGCTGAGGGCCCCGACGTGGCCGGCGTGATCGCCGAAGTACAACGAAAACTGCGTTGCAAGTGGAAAGACTTCGCGGTTCTCTATCGCTCCCACGCCCACCGCGACGACGTAATTCGCGAGCTCGCCGACGCGGAGATTCCGTTTGCCATCGAAAATCTCGACGTCTCCGACGCCCCCGAGGTGCGCGACCTGTTTGCCTGCCTGCGTGCAGTATCGTCCGTCGGAGACGACATCAGTCTGTTTCGCGCCGCCGCCTTGCCCCAATTCAACGTCGATCCCGTTCAGCTCCGCGCCGCCATGCGATCTCTGGCGCAGGGATGCGAGAGATGCAAAAAGTGGACAGGATAGTGGACCAGAAAGAAACCAGGAACGCGATCGCCGTCCCACTTCTCTGTCTGCCGTGCTCGATCGCGTCCCCGGCGGTTCTGCCGTGCTGGAAGTGATTCGTGCGGCGCGCGACGAGATCAAGCGTGGCGCGCCGAACGACGCCGAAGAGAATTCGGGAGAAGCCAACGGCCGCGATGCCTTGGCCATCGTCGCGAAGAAGTTCCAGTTCAACTCCAGTTCGCCGATCGTTCGGGCGGTGTTCGACTTCGTCGCCGCCTGGCAGGCGAAGCCGATCCATCAGCCCGCCGACCTCAATCACTTCATCGAATACCTGGGATATTTTCGCGAAGCCGGCGGCGTCATCCCACTGCCCACGGACGAATCAGCCGACGCCGTCCGCCTGATGACGGTGCATCTCGCCAAAGGACTGGAGTTCCCACACGTCTCCATCCTGCGCGCGAATTCGAACTCGTTTCCGGCTTCTTACCGTGAGACCTTGGTGGAATTTCCCAACCAACTGCGCGATCCGGATTCAGTCGCCGAGGGTGACGACCGCACGCTCTGTGGCCAGGAGGAGCGCCGTCTTTTCTACGTCGCCATGACTCGCGCCCGCGATACGCTCCACATTTATGCGAAGCAGGGCATCGGCAAAGACAAGACCCCCGCGGGCTATGTGCGCGAACTGCTGCAGGAGTCCAGCCTACGGCCCTGGCTGGTTTCGCGCGCGGCACGTCCATCGCAGGCCACCATCGAAATTTTCGCCGCCGCCTCGCCCGCGTATCCCGCGGCTTCGCGCTCCACGGAATGGCTCGGCCTTCCCTCCACTCCCGGTCTGCATGCGCGGCTCAGCGCGTCTGCCGTCGACACTTACGAACGCTGCCCCTTGCAGTTCAAGCTGGAACGCGACTGGCGCATGCCCCGCGACATTCCCGCCGCCATGCAATACGGCGCTGCCATGCACCGCGTCCTGCGCACGTATTACGATTCGGTGCGGGCCGGGCGTCCCAAGAGTGACGACGAACTCCTCGAACTGCTTCGCGAAGATCTTTCGAGCGCCGGAATGCAAGACCGCTACCAGCACGAGTTATATGAAAAGCAAGGCACCGAGCAACTACGGGATTTTCTAGGAGCCTCTCGCGCCACTCCACTCGAGGTTCTTCACACCGAAGAGTCATTCGAGATTCGCTTCGGAGAAACGGCCGTAGTCGGGCGTATTGACCGGATCGACCGCACTCCCGACGGCAGCGTGGTGATCCTCGACTACAAGACCGGAAAAGCGCGCACGCAGGAAGACGCCGACGAGAGCCTGCAACTCTCCATCTACGCTCTCGCTGCTCAGGAAAAATGGGGATACCGCGTTGGCTCCCTCGCTTTCCACAACCTCGAAGGAAATGTAACCGTCGCTACGCGTCGCAGCGTGCTCCAACTCGAGGACGCGAAAGAACGTGTGCAAGCCGCCGCGGAAGGCATCGCAGCCGGAGATTTTCGCGCCAAGGTCGATTTCCACTGCGCGTTCTGTCCTTATCGCAGTGTCTGCCCCGCCAAAGAAAAGCAGATGCCAAGAATGGTTGCGGACGACTCGCGATCAAAGTAAGAATGTCTCCAGCTCGTCGCAAAATTTCCCAAGAATTCCTCGCCCCAAAAACTTAGGGGACGCATTCTGCGTCCCCCGGGTGACTTCGTACTGATCTTTCTTAGTGCTTTTTTTTCTTCTTAGCCTTTTTCTTCGTTGCCATTGGTTCTATTCTCCCTTCCATTCTTCATGGAAAATTTGCAACGGTGCACTGTTGCAACTAATTGATGTATAGAGTCAATGAAAAATGAAGTCAAGAAAAAAATGATGATGCGCGAGCATCACAGCGCGGTACGAAAGTCACCCAAACGAAATGTTCGCCTCGAAAATCAACCACGACGCTCATCAGTCACGATTCGCTGGGAGCTTTCGCTTCCTTCCAACACGCCGAACCAGACGTCGTACAAATCTCAAGTCCGCGCTCAGTACGCTTCACAATGCTGCGCGTCATGGCGGCGATATTTGCGCGGGGATGCAGCATTTCCGCCGCCCGCGCATCTATAATGACTCTTGCGAAATGTTCGCTGGGAGCTTGATTCATGGCCTCTTTCGACGATGCTGTCATTATTTCCGGATGCCGTACTCCAGTAGGAAAATTTCAGGGCAGTCTTTCCGAATTCAGCGCTCCGCAACTCGGTGCCATCGTGGTCCGCGAATCAGTCAAGCGCGCCGGTGTCGAGGTTACGGAGATCGACGAGTGCATCATGGGCAACGTCATCTCTGCGGGGCTCGGGCAGAATCCCGCGCGCCAGGCCGCCATCTACGGCGGATTGTCTTCCGCCACAGGTGCCATGACAATCAACAAAGTTTGTGGCTCGGGACTCAAAGCTGTCGCTCTCGCAGCGCAAGCCGTGCAGACCGGAAACAGTTCCGTCGTGGTCGCCGGTGGAATGGAATCGATGACCAACGCTCCCTATCTCTTGCCGCAAGCGCGTAAAGGATATCGCCTGGGCAACGCTCAAATTGTCGACTCCATGGTGCACGACGGCCTCTGGGATATTTACAACAACTATCACATGGGCATCACCGGAGAGAATGTCGCCGAGAAATATGCGATCAGCCGCGAAGAGCAGGACGAGTTCGCCATCAACTCGCATCGCAAAGCTCTCGCTGCGATCAAGGAATGCCGTTTCAAGTCGCAGATTGTTCCCGTGGAGATTCCGGCAAAGAAAAAAGGCGAGCTTCCTACGCTCTTCGAAAAAGACGAGTCGCCTCGCGAAGACACCACCATCGAAGTCCTCCGCGCATTGAAGCCCGCTTTCAAGAAAGACGGCACGGTAACCGCGGGCAATGCCCCCGGTGTGAACGATGGTGCCGCGGCCTTGGTCGTGACCAGCGCGCAGCGAGCCCGCGAACTCGGCACCAAGCCCATGGTCCGAATCGTCGCGCAGGCAACCAGCGGCGTGGATCCGCAGTGGGTGATGATGGCTCCGGTCGGAGCGGTCCGCAAAATCTGGGAGAAAACCGGCTGGAAAAACGAAGACGTTGACCTCTACGAACTCAACGAAGCCTTCTCAGTCCAGGCGCTGGGCGTGATGCGTGAACTCGGCCTCGACCCCAACAAAGTAAACGTAAACGGTGGCGCCGTCGCCATCGGCCATCCCATCGGAGCCAGCGGCGCCCGCGTGCTGGTCACGCTGATCTACGAAATGATCCGCCGCGACGTAAAACGCGGCATCGCCGCCCTGTGTCTAGGCGGAGGCAACGCCGTAGCGATGGCCGTGGAACGCTAGAAAACTCGTGTGGAAAAACAACCATGTGGCGACGGGCGCCTCGCCCGTCCAAGCTGGAGCGAAGCTCCGCGCCAAGTCTTCCGAAAATTCGACAGCTCAAACCCTACCGCCAACTCCAACTCCCAACTCCCAACTCCTAAACCACCGACCCGCCGCTGATATTAATCGACTCCCCCGTAACCCACCGCGCCGCCGGCGAACACAAAAACAACACCACATCCGCCACTTCCTCCGCATTGCCCAGCCGTCCATACGGAGCGAATGTCACTGTTCTCCGCAACACCTCGGCATCCGAGAAATGCTCCGCCGTCATGTCGGTCTCGACATACCCCGGAGCCACCGCGTTCACCCGAATCCTCCGTGGCACCAGTTCCAGCGCCCAGCTCTTGGTCAGCGAGTCGACCGCCGCCTTGGTAGCTCCGTACAATCCCTTCCCGTCAGGGATTCCGATTCTTCCCGCCACCGACGACACATTGACGATGCTTCCGCCGTCGCGCATCAGCGGCAACGCAGCCTGCGTCACCAGAAAGAGTCCTCTCAGGTTGGTGTCGAGCAGCGCATCGATCTTCTCGAGCGACGCCGACCCCAAAGGAGTTGCAAGCCACACCCCGGCATTGTTCACCACGATATCGAGGCGCGTCCCAGTCAGCGCGGCAAACATGGCCTCGATTCCCTGAGGCGAACTCAGATCAGCCTGCAGCAGCCGCGACGCCCCCGGAATTTCCCGAGCTACGGCCTCAGCCGCCGCGTGATTCCTGTGATAGTGAATCAATATCTCCGCGCCCTCCGCAGCCAGCCGCAGAGCGATTGCCCGCCCGATCCCGCGAGACCCGCCGGTGACCAGCGCAGTTTGTCCTTCTAGGGTTCCCATAAGATGTGAACGAAATGAAATTCTAGGTCTGAGTTGCAGTCGGCAGCGTTAGGGTAAACACCGCTCCGCCGCCCGGAGCGTTGGCCGCCTCCACGTTGCCGTTATGTTCCTTCATCACCGACTTGCAGATGCTAAGACCCAGCCCGGTTCCGCGTCCCGGCCGCTTGGTGGTGTAAAAAGGGTCGAAGATCAGCGGCAGATTCTCTGGTGGAATCCCCGTACCATCATCCTGAAAGCTGGCCCACACCGAATTCGCGGACTTGCCCAGCCGAATCCGCAGAGTTCCGCCTGCGCGCGCTTCGCGGATCGCCTGCTCGGCATTCACAATCACGTTCAGAAACACCTGCATCAACTGTTGCGGATCACCCTGTGCGTAAGGCAACCCCGGCTCGCGGATGAAGTCTACCGTGATGTTGTTCTTGCGCAGAGAGTAAGCATAGAGCGTCAGCGTGCGGTCCACCACTTCCGACAAGTTAATGCCCGATTTTCCCGGCGCCGGCGGACGCGAAAAATAAGTCAAATCCTTCACGATCTCAGCCGCCCGCCGCGCCTGCTGCTGCAGCATTCCCAGTTGCTTGCGCGAGGCGTCGTCGGTCGCTTTATCCTGCATCAACTCGCTGACTCCAAGAATGGCGGTTAAAGGATTATTCAGCTCGTGCGCGACTCCGCCGATCATGGCTCCCATTGCCGCCAGCCGCTCGCTTTGCACGACTTGTTGCTCCAGCTTCCTCTCGGTCGTGATGTCGCGCACCGAGATGATCACGCCGATGAGTTTTGCCTCGGCATCAAACAACTGGCTGGCCGAGGCTCGCATGGTTCTCCAAGTGCCATCGCTGTGCCGGGCACCATACTCCGTCGAGGCAAACACCTGCCGGCTCGACGCCACATCGTGATACAGGGACGCCAGCTCCGGCGAGTGATCTTCCAGCTCGGAAATCTTCTTGCCCAGCAAGGTCTCCGGTTGATAACCCAGCATGTCGCGCACCCGTGAGCTCACAAACGTGTAGCGCTCGTCCAGGTCCACCACCAGAATTAGATCAGGGAAGCTCTCCAGCAACCGGCGGCGGAACTCTTCCTGCTGCAGCAACTGCCGCTCCATCGCCCGCTTCTCGGTGACGTCCACCAGCGTGCCCTGGTAGCGGATAATATTTCCCGCCGTATCCCACACCGCCCGCGAAGAATCCAGAAAAGTGGCGGTCGTGCCGTCCTTGCGCCGCAGCTTCACCTCGCGCGTTCGCAGCCCCCCTCGATCAGAAACCATCCGTCCTAAAACCGGCTCCTTCGAGTCCGGGCTCAGTGCTCCCGGATCCACCAAGAGCAACTCGTCCTTCCTCGTATATCCCAGCATCGCCACGAGCGCCGGATTCGCATCAAGAAGGTGGCCTTCGGGAGTGCTGAAATAAACCCCCTCTTGCAAAGTTTCGAACAGCTCGGTAAACCGCAATTCTTTTTCGCGCTGCTCGGTGACGTCGCGTCCGAGAATGCTCGCACCCACAATCTCGTCGCCCTTCACGATCGCGTTGACCACGCACTCGAAATAAAGCGGCCGGGCGCTGCTCTTCAGCCGGACGCGCACCGTGCCCGCCCAACGCTTCTTGTCGAGAAATCTCCCCACACCTTGTTCCACGCTCTCGCGGGTTGGTTCTTCAATGAAATCGTAAATCTTCTGCCCCACCAGACCCTGATAAGTCTGCCCCGCCAGCTCGCTGATCCTTCGGTTGACGGTGCGCATGGTGCCATCCAGAGAGACCGCGCAGGCCGCGTCGTCAAATGAGTCGATGAGCTCCTTGAAGCTGCGCTGCGAGCGCATGATCACCTGGCTCAACTGATCCAGTTGCTCCTCCGAAGGAGCCGCGCCCACGTGTTCCTGCAACCCGTGCAACAGCGTTTTTAGTTCAGTAACCTCCCTCCGCCGCCCGTAGGCATAGACAGCCAGCAGCACGGATAGGACCAACACGCCCACAGCTACCGGGCCCAGATGGTAGGGCAGGGTTGCCAGCCGCTCCCAGGCGAAGTAGGCGAAGCCCGCCGCCAGCAGAACCATGAAAAGAAGAATCCATCGCCATAGCTGTGATTCTTCCTGGTCGAGTCTGTCAGGCGGGCGGTTATCCGGAGGTCCCGTTTTCATAAAAGGTCTTACTACCTTACTCCATGCAGTCCACTATTCTACCCGCAGACCTTACAGAATCACGGATTTGGAACGGAACGGTAGTACCTCAGCCGCGGAGTGGATGAGGTGAGGACGCCTAGGGATGTGCTCATGTAGAGACAGCCGCCTCGGCTGTCCGGTCAAGCGAAGCGACACCGGATTCTTCCCAGCAGCCAGCAGCGTTGGGATTGTGAAAAGACCATCCAGATTGGAATGGGTCCCTCCCATTTCCCATATTTCCACAGCCGACTGTGTGACATCCGTCACAGCCCGCCAGCCTCCCAACCGCGTACTGTAAACGCTCCAGGCAAAACGCATTCGTGTGCCCAAGGGATGACCCGGCACACCTGCATCCACCGGGATCAGGCCAAGACCGTCCGCATGCTCTACAAAACTCTCAGCGCCGCAGTCTACGGCATCGATGCCAACATCATTCAAGTAGAAGTCGACTGTTCCGGCATCAAGACCGACCAGGACCACTTCCACACCGTCGGCCTTCCCGACGCTGCGGTACGCGAGAGCCGCGACCGCGTCCGCGCCGCCCTCAAGAATTGCGGCTACGATATTCCCCCCACCCACATCACCATCAATCTCGCCCCCGCCGACATCAAGAAAGAAGGCTCCGGCTTCGACCTGCCCATGGCGCTCGGAATCGTCGGCGCCTACGGAGGCCTCACCAACAAAGAAATCAACGACTGCCTCTTCGTCGGCGAACTATCTCTCGACGGCAGCGTCCGTGGCGTTCGCGGAGCCTTGCCCATCGCCCTCGAAGCCCGCGGACGAAAAATCGCCCGCATGGTCGTTCCCGAAGCCAACGCCAAAGAAGCCGCAATGGTCGGCGGAGTCGACGTCTACCCCGTGCGCTCGCTGCTTGACGTCATACACTTCCTCAATTCCGGCAACGGCATCGCACCCATCAAAGCCGACGGCGATTCCATGCTGCGCGAGTCGCAGCAGTTTTTCGTCGACTTCAAAGACGTTCGCGGACAGCACACCGCCAAGCGCGCCATCGAAATCTCCTGCGCCGGTGGCCACAACATCCTCATGATCGGCCCTCCCGGCTCCGGCAAGACCATGCTCGCGAAGCGCATGCCCACAATCCTGCCCCCGCTCACTTTCGAAGAAGCCCTCGAAACCACCAAAATTCACAGCGTCGCCGGAGTCCTCGACCAGCGCTCCGGCCTGGTCGGCACCCGCCCCTACCGTTCGCCCCACCACACCATCTCGGACGCTGGCCTGATCGGCGGCGGCGTCATTCCGCGGCCCGGAGAAGTTTCCCTCGCTCACAACGGCCTGCTCTTCCTCGACGAGCTTCCCGAATTCCCCCGCAACGTCCTCGAAGTCCTGCGCCAGCCGCTCGAAGATGGCACCGTCAGCATCGCCCGCGCTGCCATGTCGCTCACCTTCCCCGCGCGCTTCATGCTGGCCGCCGCCATGAATCCCTGCCCCTGCGGTTTCCACAACGACCGCAGCCGCGAATGCCATTGCACCACTCCCATGATCCAGCGCTACATCTCGAAAATCTCCGGCCCGCTCATGGACCGCATCGACATTCACATCGACGTTCCCGCCGTGAACTACAAAGAAATGCGTTCCACCAACGAGCCCGAAGCCTCCGCGCAGATTCGCGACCGCGTCATTCGTACCCGCCAGAAGCAACTCGAACGCTTCGCCTCGTCAAAAGAAAAGTTGTACTGCAACGCCCAGATGTCCTCCCGCCACATCCGCGTTGCCTGCCCGCTCTCCGCCGATTGCGAGCGCCTGCTCGAACGCGCCATGACCCAGCAAGGCCTCAGCGCCCGCGCCCACGACCGCATCCTGAAAGTCGCCCGCACCATCGCCGACCTCGAAGGCGCCGAGCCGATCGAGCCCAAACACATCGCCGAAGCCATCCAATACCGCAGCCTCGACCGCACCTACTGGGCGTAAAGTGAGGCCGAGGCTCGCGACCGCAAGTAAGAAACCTGCAAATTGCCTCGTCCATCCCTGCGTGGTAAGGTATTCGGCCATGCGAAGCCCCTGCCTGATCGCCTCGGTGCTGTTGATGGCCACCTTCCTCGGCGCAATCGACAACGCAACCACGAGCGCGCGCCGGAAGCGCGCCGCCGGCGCGTTTCAGGACGGCGTCCTGATTGTTCACGCCCTGTCGCGATTGGACATCGCGGCAGACGGATACCGCCAGGATCCCTACTTCTATTACCTCACCGGACTCGAGAACACGGTTGGCGCACTATTGGCGATCCAAGGTAAATCGGGAGAGTCATGGCTTTTCCTGCCGGACCATCCTCCATTTCAGAAGAGTGGACTTCAGCTCGAAGTATTGCCCGGTCCGGATGCCGAGAAGCGTCTGGGCATCGATCATGTCGTGAACTGGTCCGAGCTCGACGGATTTCTGTCGCGCGAGGCCGCGTCGGGGCCACGCATTTTTTATGCCGATGATCCATCCGGATACCCTGAACTGCCGGCAACTCTCCTAACTGGAAAAGCTCCTAAAGCTCCGCTGTGGATCCAGGAGATTCTGCACAAGTACCCGTCGTTCGAGGTGAAGGAAGTCAGCGACGATTTAAATGCGCTGATGTTTGTGCAGGATCCTGCAGAAATGGTAGCGCTTCGTTCCGCGGCAAAATCGACGGTCACCGCTCTGCTGGCGGGCATGCGTGCGATTCGTCCAGGCATCTCCCAGCGGATCGTCGAATCGACCGTGGAGAACGCGTGCTGGACGTCTGGCGCCCACGGAACCGATTTCTGGCCTTGGTCGATGGCGGGAGAGAATGCTGTATTTCCGCGGCCATTCTTTTCTATGGCTCTTTACGACCATCTCAATACCCCAATGCGAGCCGGAGACCTGGTTCGCCTCGATGTCGGTTGCGAGTGGCAGCATTACGAGGGAGACTTGGGCCGCACGGTGCCCGTCTCGGGCCATTACAGCGACGATCAGCGCGAGACCTGGGGCATTTTTGTGGCTGCCTACCACGCCGGCGCCGCCGCCCTGCGGGCAGGCGTCACCGTCGATCAGGTCTTTGAGGCGTGGCGCTCGGAACTGCTGCGACACCAGGCTTCGGCAAAGAGCCCTCTTGCGCAGCATGCGATCGATTCGTGGTCAAAGCGCGAGAACGTGCCCTTCTGGCAAATACATGCCACGAATCTGGTCGCGGCCCGACCTCCGGCCACCCTGCCCGCGGGGATGACGATCAATTTCGAACCCATCGCGTCGGCAGATGGCCAAGGATTCTTTCTCGAGGATATGTACTTGATCACGAAGGAAGGTGCGGAATTGCTGACCGCAGGAGTGCCGTACTCCGCCGAACAGATTGAAGCCGAGATGCGATAAGGGCGCATCCACCAGACGGCCAAACAATCGCAGGGCCTCGGTGCCCGCCCCCACGACCGCATCCTCAATAATGCCTGCACCCTTGCCGACTCGGAGTGTCGACCTGCAGGACAGGCAGGAATGGGAAGGGCACGAGTTTTACTCGTGCCGCTAAACCGTCGAAAGTCTGTTCGCGCTTTAGCGCCTTAGGTGCACATTTTTTTCGCAGCTGACTCTTTCGTTGTTCCTTTCGGTCGTACTGCCAATAACTATTGTAGAATCAGCACGTTAGGAGTCTCGTAAAGCGCTTGAAACGTTTTCCCCTCTGCAACGCACTATCCCATGATGGCATCTAACTTAGTGTCGCATGCGCACACCAGCGAGTCGCGGCCTGATTTTGGCAGGAGGCCAAAAGTGACCCAAACTGATCCAACCACGAAGCGAATCATCCTGTGCATCGACGATGACGAAGCCATCTTGCGCTACGAAAAAGCCCTGCTCGAACGCTCCGGATACGCCGTTCTTACCGCATCGTCCGCCCAGCAAGGCCTCCGCCTTGCGACCATGTGCAAGTGTGACGCGGTGCTAGTCGACTACGAGATGCCCGGAATGAACGGAGACGAGGTCGCCCTCGCGATAAAGCGCCTGCGCCCGGAACTGCTGGTCATCTTGCTCTCCGGCAGCGACGTCCCACCCGACGCATTGGATTCCGTAGACGCCTTCGTCCCAAAGCTGGAAGCCAGCCGCCAGCTGCTCCCCGTAATCGCCGAGTTCTGCGCCCAAACCACCTGACGCCACCAGCGCAGCGTGTGGGGACGGGCAAGTGTGGGGACGGGCACTCTTGCCCGTCCGGCGAGCGCAGCTCGCCTTCTTTGCCGCCATCTCCTCAGCGCTCGTTGCGAATCTCCAAATTCAAAATAACAAATCCCTCCCATCCATACATCCGTACGCCCCCGAACCCGGCAACCCGTGATACCTTTCCTCAATCGCAAAAACGGAAGCCAGAACCCGAAACCAGGAACAGCTACTAAGAAAGCATCCACCACCCCATGCCCTTCACCCGACGCGACTTCATCGCCAGAGTAGCCCAGGCCGGCGGCTTCGGCGCCGCCTTCATGACGATGCACTCGCTCGGCCTCCTAGGCATGGCCGAAACCGAGCAGGCGAAGGATTTCCCCCTGCCTCCATCCACCGGCCGCGGAACAAAAGTCGTCATTCTAGGCGCAGGAATCGCCGGACTGGTCTCCGCCTATGAATTGCGCCGCGCTGGCTTCGACTGCACTGTCCTCGAAGCCCGCGAGCGTCCCGGCGGCCGTAACTGGACTCTGCGCCGCGGATCGAAGCTCGTCTTCACCGACGGCACCACGCAAAACTGTACTTTCGACGAAGGCAACTATTTCAACTGCGGTCCTGCGCGTCTCCCTTCCATCCACAAGACAATGCTGGGTTATTGCAGCGAGCTGGCAGTCGAACTCGAAGTCGAAGTAAACTCCTCGCGCCGAACCTTGCTGCAGAACGACAACGTCTTCGGCGGCAAACCCATCCGCCAGGGCCAAGCCGTCAACGACACCCGCGGCCACGTTTCCGAGCTGCTCGCCAAATGTGTGCAAAAAGGCGCGCTTGATCAGGACTTCACCGCAGACGACCATGCCATGGTCCTGAATTTTCTCAGAGCGTATGGCGCACTGCGAAAGGATTATCAATACCAGGGTTCCTCGCGCTCCGGCGACCAGCAATTACCCGGCGCCGCCGATCAAGTGGAAGTTCCTCTTCCACCGCTTCCATTTTCCGACCTGCTGAAGTCAAATTTCTACCGCCCCATCCTTTTTGAAGAACTCCTCGACATGCAGCCCACCATGCTCCAGCCCGTCGGCGGCATGGACCGCATCCCCTACGCCTTCGCCCACTCCCTGGGCAAGCAGGTCCACTATCGCTGCCCCATCACTGAAATCAGAAAAACCAGCAACGGCGTCCGCGTGCTCTACCGCAAAGGCGAATCCGGCCCCATGGCCGCCATCGAAGCCTCTTATTGCATCTGCACTCTCCCGCTTCCCATCCTCAGGAACATCCCCAGCGATCTCGCCCCGCGCGTGAAATCCGCGATCGAGCCGGTGGTCTACGATTCCGCCTACAAAGTTGCCTGGGAGTCGCGCCGTTTCTGGGAGCAGGACGGCGACGAGATCTACGGCGGCATGTCGTTTTTCACCAGCGGCCCAATCGGCGTGGTCTGGTATCCCAGCGCCCGGCTGATGTCCAAGCGCGGAGTCATCGTCTCCGGCTACGGCATGGAAAACTGGGACGATTTCGGCAAGCTGCCCTCCACGGAGGCCAAGATCGCCGCCTCCCGGGCCGCAGTCGAGAAACTGCATCCCGGTAAAGGCAAAGAACTGGAAAAGCCGATGTACATGTCCTGGGGCAAAGTGCCGTATAACCTGGGCTCCTGGGTTACCCGCGGCGCCAATTATCCGCCGGAGAAGGAAGCCGAGTACTACGATGGACCCTACCGCGAGCTCATCGTCCCCGACGATCGCATCTACTTCGCCGGAGACCACTGCAGCCGCATCATCGGCTGGCAGGAAGGCGCAGCGCTCGCTGCTCAGCGTGCGGTCTCAATGATCGCCACCCGCGTCAACCAATCCTAAGAAACCGTGCAAAACTCGGAGGACTTGCCATGGCGAAGTTGTCGCAGGCTGTGATTACGTTCGCTCTGCGGTCGACCGCGCGCAAGGAATCTTAAAGGAATCTTAAACAGCAAATAAGTCTGACTGCGTTACATTCTTATTGGTGGAGATCAACGAGAGGGGGCGGCTGCGTTGCCCTATGACCACTCACAATTTGGTTGAACTCTGGGAGAAGCATTGTGGTTACGAGTTTGAGAGTCGCGACGTGAACGCAACTATGGCGACGATGGTCCAGCAACCATACGTCAACCACGTCCCTACCATGACGGGTGGGGTCGGCCACGACCAACTCAAGCGTTTCTACGCCTACCATTTCATTCCGGTCAATCCGGCAGACTTTCGGCTGACGCTCATCAGTCGCACCGTTGGGACGGATACGCTCGTGGACGAATTCATCCTCAACTTCACCCACACTACCGAGATCGACTGGATGCTGCCCGGTATTCCACCGACAGGATGTAAGGTGGAAGTTCCAATGGTTGCGATTGTCAAATTCGATGACGACAAACTGGTACACGAGCATATCTACTGGGACCAGGCCACGGTGCTGGTTCAGATTGGCTTGCTCGATGCAAAAAACCTGCCGATCGCGGGGGTAGAAACATCTCGCAAGGTTGCAGACAAATCATTGCCGAGCAACGTACTAATGAAGCGATGGAGTGAGAGCGCAGGTAAGCCGTTATAGCCGGGCGTCATTTGCTCATGATGCCTCCAGTTTCTCGGGAAGACTCCCATTACCCTGTCATTCTGAGCTCAGCGAAAGCCTGCCCTGAGCGAAGTCGAAGGAAACCTATGCAGTCTGCACTACCACTGTCCTGACTAGAATTCCACGACACTACAGACCCCCTCAATTCGGCCCCTTCATCTTTTCTCGCACACTATGCGCCAGCTTCTCGATCTCTTCCGCCTTCTTCACCACATCCATCGAAAGCAGGTTCTCGTTCGACTTGTCCACCGACGCCTTCAGTTCCACCGCCAGTTTCAGCAGCTTTTCCGTATCGTTCTTGATTGCGGCATGGCGTTCGAGGTTCGCCTTCTTGGCCATGTCGTGGGCCAGCCGTGCGCTGGCTTCGTCTTCGTCCCCAGGCGCGATGCTTAAGCCGTTCCTGTCACCCGGCGGAGTGGGCGGCGGAGTGCTCTGCCGCTGCGTCCAAACCGGCGACGTCATCCCAACCGTCAGTGCTGCTACCAGAAAAACTGTGCGGACAAAGTGAGTGAACACGGGAATCCTCGACCCAGCCGGAATTTTCGGTCGCAGATCTGATCTGCGAGACGTGACCTGCGAAAAGACCTGATCTGAGAAAAAGATCCGATCCCCAAAAATTATACGTCGAACCCTCGGCGAGCAAAAACAACTCTAGACCCTCTGCGGACTTCCTCCGCGACCTCTGCGGTTAAGAGCTTTTGCTTGTGAATCTGGAAGATCTCGTTAAGTGCAGGAGCCAACGGAGGGTATCGCACGTGGCAGAATTACGCGCAGCAGCGGGCAGGAATGAGTGCTTCAGCCAAAAAACAAAAGCCAGAGCAAAAGCCCTGGCTGTTTTCTGCCAAATATTTTCCGCCTGCGAACTACAGCGCGCTCATGTTCGCCAGGAACTCGGTGTTGGACTTGGTCTTATTCAGTCTTTCCACCAGTAGTTCCATCGCCTCCACCGGTGACAGCGGATTCAGCACCTTGCGCAGCACCCAGATGCGCTGCAAGTCTTCCTTCGGAATCAGCAGCTCTTCCTTACGTGTGCCCGAGCGCTGAATATCAATGGCCGGGAAAACCCGCTTGTCGACCAGCTTGCGCTCCAGAATGATTTCCGAATTGCCCGTGCCCTTGAACTCTTCAAAGATCACGTCGTCCATGCGCGACCCGGTATCGATCAGGGCCGTGGCAATAATCGTCAGCGATCCGCCTTCTTCAATGTTGCGCGCCGATCCAAAAAACCGCTTCGGTCTCTGCAACGCATTCGAATCCACGCCGCCCGAGAGCACTTTGCCCGACGGCGGAACAATCGTGTTATAAGCGCGCGCCAGCCGCGTAATCGAATCCAGCAGGATCACCACATCGCGCTTGTGCTCAACTAATCTCTTAGCCTTCTCAATCACCATCTCGGCGACTTGCACGTGCCGCGCCGCAGGCTCGTCGAAGGTCGAAGAAATCACCTCGCCCTTCACCGACCGCTGCATGTCCGTAACTTCTTCCGGCCGCTCGTCGATCAGCAGCACCATCAACACCACTTCCGGATGATTCGCCGTAATCGAGTTCGCCACATTCTGCAGCAGCATGGTCTTGCCCGCGCGCGGCGGAGAAACAATCAGCCCGCGCTGTCCCTTGCCCAGCGGCGTAAGCAGGTCCATCACCCGGGCGCTGGCATTCTCGCGCGTAGTCTCCAGCTTGATGCGCTCCTGCGGATACAGCGGCGTCAAGTTGTCGAACAGAATCTTGTTGCGCGCTTCGTCGGGCGACTCAAAGTTCACCGCCTCGATCTTCACCAGCGCAAAATATTTCTCGCCCTCATGCGGAGGCCTCACCTGCCCGCTGATGGTGTCGCCCGTCTTCAAATCAAACTTGCGGATTTGCGATGGCGAAACGTAAATGTCGTCGGGGCCGGGAAGATAGTTGTAATCGGGAGAGCGCAAAAACCCGTAGCCATCGGGCAGGATTTCCAGCACGCCCTCGGCGAAAATGTGGCCTTCTTTTTCGCTTTGCGCCTGCAGAATCTTGAAGATCAAATCTTGTTTGCGGAGTCCGCTGGCACCGGGCAGGTCCAAGGTCCTTGCGATCTTGGTCAGCTCGGTGATGTTCTTTTCTTTCAGTTCAGCAATGGTCATGATTCACCTAAACCCGTTCACTTGAGCGTTGTTTGGCTAGTGTCCACGGGAGATTTTCGAAAGGAGGGTATTCAGGGAAGACAAAAAACTACCAGGCAGGAAAGGCGGGGCTGAGTTACGCAGCCCGCCGTTGTGCCTCAGCAAAATTCTCTGGTTCCGACAGAACTTCCTGCCGCTGTGAGCCTGCAATCCGAGAGAACACGTCGTTCATGGTTTCCGGAATTCTGGTGCTCGGCCGATGGAACTTCCGCGTGGCCTTGGAGGCAAGCTGACACAGCATATACCGGTTCCGCAGCGTCTGTAAAGCATCAAACACACGATCAGAGCGCATGTGCTTTATTTCTCCTCTTATGAATTTGCGGGCTTTCGCCGTCTTTCCTTGGGCCCATTGAGTCGTGGCCAAACTCTGCGCAAATTACCTAAGCCACTGATAACAAATAGGTTGTACAGGAATTAAGCTTAAAGCTCACTTGAATAGATGCACCACAGGACATCTAAGATGCTCGATTTTCTGGGTTTGGCTCCCCACGGCGCAGAAACATCAAAAAAACCCGGCCCAGGAGCTTCCGAATGTCCTCTGGAACACACAAATGTAGTCGCAAAAGGGGGTGCGGTCAAGGATATTCTTGGGGGCGCTCCTAATCCCAAGGGGTCGCGTTCCGGATGTGGGTTTGGGATTTGGGGTGTAGGTGGTGGGCGGTGGCCCACTCATGCCAAAACCCAGGTTTGAGTGGGCCACCCGCCATCGTCCGTGGCACCCACGCTTCCGAAACTGACGAAGCGTGGGCAGCCTCTGGCTACGATGACGCCAGCAAAGGGGACAAAACCGGCCAGCCTCCAAGTGCTTGAGCCCCATGGACTTCCGTATACCTCCATACCACGGTGGCTTCGTCGGGCTCGATGGTGACGATCATCATTTGCAGCTTGGCTTCGCCCAGGCTCACGTAGATGAGGGTGTCGTCGGAGTCGTCGTGGGTGCGGGTGGGGACGAACAGGTGCCAGTCAGGGCCAAGCGAGTGTTCGACCACGTGTTGCAGATCGTCGTTCATGCTCGAGGTGGCGTTAATGCGGGAAATCGGGTGGCCCCTAGTCAGAATCCTTCTTCTCGCAAAAGTGCGCTGAAATGCGGCCGGCCAAAAAATCCCCACTTCTCGCAAAGGACGCGAGAAATGGGGCACCCGCGGCTTGACTCGAATAAAAAGGGCAGCATCCGAAACTTCAGGATGCTGCCCTTTTACTGCTACTTCGTTCGTTATTGGACCGATGAGCTGACCTGGGCTTGAACTTGGTCGGCCTGCTGGCGCTGCTGGTCGAGCATTCCGGCCAGTTCGCTGGCTGGGACTGGCGGCGGACCGTCCACTGTGGGCTGAGGCTTGGTGGCGACGGCGCCCAGCGGAGCGGCTGGGATTCCGTCTCCCTGATGGGCAAGCAGCGTTTCCAAGCCGGATTCCACTTGCGAGTGGAACGCGTTCTGCATTTCCTGGAGATCCTCGAGTGCTACGCCGACGGTGACTCCGGCTGGGCAATCCGTTTGCTTACTGGCGGCCACGCGCAATTGCACGATGGTCTCGCCCTGTGCGGGCGGAGCCATGACTCGCAGAACATCGCCTGCCTCGAGGCCGCAATTCTGGCCCTTGTCGGTGATCACATCGAGATTGCTTGACGCCATGAAAACGTGGTTGGGCTGGCTGAGCGCTGCCACCAGTTCGTCGTGGCGAACCTGCTCGGCCTGGGCGGCGGCGTTCTCTTTGTCGATCTCGATCTGGTCTTTCACTTCTTGCGCGATCTGGTCTTTGACTTCGGACGAGATCGGAGTGCTGGCGCTGGCCTGCACCGTATCGTCATCGGAGCCGTTCATCCCGCCAGATGCGCTGGCATCCATGGCGTAGTCGGCATCGCCGTTAGCCAGGGCATCTTCATGTATTTGAAACGCGGCGGAAAGCGTCTGACCGACAATGTAGTCCGTGAGCCAGTAGGCCGGGCTGGGATACATGGCGTAAGCGGCGAAGTATGGGTTGAGGCCCCCATACCAGGGTTCGCCGGCCCATCCGAAATCGTAGGCCAGCGGGTCTGCCCAGGGGTTGTAGGCGTAACCGTAGAATCCCGGCGAAAAATAAAACGGCGACACGAAACCGTGCAGCATGACGCCGCCGTAAGAGTAGCCGTAATAGCGCGTGGTGACGATCTGGCGATTAATGATGGCGGTGCGTTGAATGTAAGGGCGGCCGCCGACGACGATGTTGTTCTCCACGTAACCGGAACGCGGGCCGAAGCTGACTACGCGAGTGCCGTCGGGGCCACTGCTCATGATGGTGCGACCGCCGTTCAGGTTGCGGCTTACCGACAGGTTCGGCGTGTGCAGCGAGCTGACCATTCCGCGATTGTTGAAAGTGGCGGAGGTTTGACCGTCGCGGAAAGAAGAAACAGTGCCGTTCGGACGCACGCCATATTGCTGGCCGCCTGCGGTCGCCAGAGTGAGATGACCGTTAGGGTGAACGGTTACATCGCCGGACGGTAGCGGCCGGGCGTTGATGCCGCTCATGTGAGTGCGGTTGGAATTAAGTTGTCCGACCACGGCTTGCGAGCCGTCTTTGGTCAGAGTGGTGGCTCCGGCGGGAGTTTTCCCGGCGATGCCGTTCTCAGGCACGTGATAAGCAGCGGACGCCGCGCCGCGCGATGCGGATGGCTGGCTCGCTGCAGTTGCGGCCGACGGCGCGGGATGAGATGCGGAAGCGGTCTGGTTTGACGGGTTTGGTGAATGTTTCTGCTGCTTGGCCAGGGCCTGCTGTTGTTTGGCTTGTTCTTTTTGCTGACGGGCCTGTAATTTCTGTTGCTGCTGTTGCTGCTTCGCCAACGCCTTCTGTTGCTGCTGCTTTTGACGAGCCTGCATTTTCTGTTGTTGCTGCAATTGTTTGGCTTGTGCCCTCTGCTGGCGGGCCTGTGCCTGGCTGGCAGCGCGCTGCGAGGCGGCTTGTGATCGGGATTGCGATGCAGCACTCGAGCGCGAGGAAGTCGACCGGGATTGGCGCGCCGGTTGCGACGACCGCTGGGGCGCGGACCTTGCCGGCGCCGAGCGTTGTGGCGCGGGCCGTGGCGCCGAGACTTTTGGCGCCGAGTAATGCGGCGCGGGAGCGGAGACTTTCGGTGGCGGCGGCGTGTACTTATATTTCTGGGCCAGCGAGGCGCCGGTAACCGCCAGGACCGTGAGTGCGATGGCCGATGCCTTCCGGATCGTGTTCATAAGTCTCCTTGGTCCGCGGGAACAGGCTTAAACGTTCCGCGCATGAGAGGAAGCTTATCGAGGGTCAGGCGGGGAAGAAAATTACGGTGATCATGGGGGTAATTGGGTACTGAAGTGACCTGGTAACCGGCGAGGCAGGAGACGCAGACAGCGCGGCCTCCATCGGCGGGCGATGGAGGCCGCGGTTTCGTTTTTTGTTCGTCGAAGACTAGTCTGCGCCGCCCGAGCGGATTCGCATTCCGTAGAACGAGCGGTAGACGAAGAAGAAGGAAACCAGAAAGAAGACGGCAGCCAGCACGTTGGTGATGGTGGCGCCGTTTTCTCTCTGAGAAAGATTCACGGCGAGTTCCACGGCCAGCAATCCGAAGAGCGTGGTGAATTTGATGACTGGATTCAGGGCCACGGAAGAAGTGTCCTTGAAGGGATCGCCGACGGTGTCGCCGATTACGGTGGCGTCGTGCAGTGGGGTGCCTTTCTGCTTCATCTCGACTTCGACGATTTTCTTGGCGTTGTCCCAGGCGGCGCCGGCATCGGCCATGAAGATGGCCTGGTAGAGGCCGAAGATGGCGATCGAGATCAGGTATCCGATGAAGAAGAACGGCTCGACGAATGCAAAGGACAGCGTGCCGAAGAACACGGCGATAAAGATGTTCAGCATGCCTTTTTGCGCGTATTTTGTGCAGATCTCGACGACTTTCTTGCTGTCGGCGACCGAGGCCTTGGTTACGCCTTCGAGTTTGATGTTGGCTTTGATGAACTCGACTGCGCGGTAAGCGCCCGTGGTCACGGCCTGTGTGGATGCTCCGGTGAACCAATAAATCATGGCGCCGCCGGTGATCAGGCCCAGGAAGAAGGGAGCGTGCAGCAGGGAAAGTTTGTCGACGTTGGCGGTGAGGCCGTGGGTGAGCGCCATGATGATGGAGAAAATCATGGTGGTCGCGCCGACTACGGCGGTGCCGATCAGGACGGGTTTCGCGGTTGCCTTGAAGGTGTTACCGGCACCGTCATTGGCTTCGAGCAGGTGTTTTGCGCGCTCGAAGTTGACGCTGAGATTGAAGTCCTTCTTGATCTCTGCTTCGACGTTCGGGACCTGCTCGATCAGCGACAACTCATATACCGATTGCGCATTGTCGGTGACCGGTCCGTAGGAATCGACTGCGATGGTGACCGGGCCCATGCCGAGGAATCCGAAGGCGACCAGGCCGAAGGCGAAGACGGCCGGCGCCAGCATGGTTGCGGCCGCGGCCAAGCCCATCGTGCTCATGGAGTAGGCAATGGCCATGAGGATCATCATGGCAAGGCCCAGGTAGTAGCAGGAGAAGTTTCCGGCGACGAATCCGGAGAGAATTCCGAGCGAGGCTCCGCCTTCCTGCGCGGAGGTGACCACTTCTCTTACGTGGCGTGATTCGGTGGAGGTGAAAACCTTTACCAGTTCCGGGATGACCGCGCCCGCAAGCGTTCCGCAAGAGATGATGGTCGCCAGCTTCCACCACTGGGTGCCGTCGCCGCCCAGGTCGGGGATGATGAAACGCGAAACCAGATAGGTGAGCGCAATCGAAACCAGCGAGGTAATCCAAACCAGCGAGGTGAGCGGAGCTTCGAAGTTCATCTCGTTCGCGTTGCTGTACTTTGCCTTGGCGATGGCGCTGTTCAGGAAGTAAGAGACCGCGCTGGCCACCAGCATCATCACGCGCATCACGAAGATCCAGACCAGCAATTGCACCTGCACTGCGGGCTGGCTCACTCCCAGAAGAATGAAAGTGATCAGGGCCACGCCGGTTACGCCGTAGGTTTCGAAGCCGTCGGCGGATGGTCCGACGGAGTCACCGGCATTGTCGCCGGTGCAATCGGCGATCACGCCGGGGTTACGCGCGTCGTCTTCTTTAATCTTGAACACGATCTTCATCAGATCGGAGCCGATGTCGGCAATCTTGGTGAAGATGCCGCCGGCAATGCGCAGCGCGGCTGCGCCCAGCGATTCGCCGATGGCGAAGCCGATGAAGCATGGTCCGGCGTAGTCTCCGGGAACGAACAACAGGATGACGAGCATGATCAGGAGTTCCACGCTGATCAGCATCATGCCGATGCTCATGCCGGCTTCGAGAGGAATCTGGTACACGGGATAGGGCTTGCCGGGCAGGGAAGCGAATGCGGTCCGCGAGTTGGCGAAGGTGTTTACGCGAATGCCGAACCAGGCCACACCATAGCTGCCTGCGATGCCGACGAGACTGAACGCGAGAATGATGGCCACGCGCATGGCTTCCATCTGCTGCAGCACGCCGAAGTAAAGCAGGATGATGACCGCGATGAACGCCCACAGGAACAGGATGAATCTGCCCTGAGTCAGCAGATAAGTTTTGCAGGTCTCGTAGATCAGCTCGGAAATTTCCCGCATGGCGCGATGCACGGGAAGATTCTTCAGGCGCATGTAGATGACCATGCCGAAGCTCAGGCCGAACAGGCAGAACAGGATTCCGATCAGCAGCAGATTATGGCCATTGATTCCGCCCTTAAAGAAACTGTTCAGGAATGAGACCTGAGAAAGGTCAGGCAGCTTCAGGGAAGCCTCGCCGCCCGCCTCAGTTGAAGGCTGAGCCAGGGCAGCAACGGCGCTGATGCAAAGCAGAGCGGCAACCGCCGAAATCTTTTTTATGAGATCGGTGACCAGACCGCGTCCTTGGAACGCAAACGTGGCGAGCCAGGTGCGCATAAGAAAACCTCCGATGAGTGGTTATAAGGAATCTATGAAACCGTTCAGGGACTACTACCCGCAGCAATGCCCTCAGCATCGCTAACGGAGTTCCGAGCACGCTTCCACCTCAAGACCTGAAGAAGGGTTGCAAGCTTGGCCGCGTTCGGAGTTTGTGCCAGGATCTGCCCGGAACAGAGCATGCTGTTACGGCGGAGCTCTCCCCCGCATCCCAGCGCAAAACGGATGTTTATAACACGTTGAGGATACTGGGTCAAACCTGATTTGTGCCGGGCTTGGCCTAGATTCTCAACCACAGAGGGCACAGGGGAACACGGGGTAAGACACGGAGAAGCCCCGGCGAATGCCCAGGGAAACCCTACACAAGCTTCTTTGCGATTGTGCAGTAGATGTCGATCGCCTCGGCCAGTTGCTGCTTTTCGATGTATTCGCCGTCGGTGTGCGCGACGTGAATCGAGCCTGGCCCGATCAGCAGCGGCTCACCCCAGTTGGTGAGCTTGGGGATGTCGGTGGTGAAGGCGGCGATCATGGTGGGCAATCCGTCGACGGTGCGCAGGCGAAGGAAGGGAAGCTCCAGCGGGAACGTGACTTTCACCTGATCGCCGGCGGTCGTGAGAATCTGGCGGCGCAGATCGTCGGACGGACCGACCAGGCGATAGAGCAAATCCGCGTGGGCATAATCCGGGATGACATTGGGGGCGCGCCCGCCTTCGATCGTGCCGATGTTCAGCGTGCACGGGCCAATTTCCGGGTCGGTGGGCAAGGGCATGGCGCGCAGGCGGGTGAGCGCGGGCAGCAGTTTGTCGATTGCAGAATCGCCGAGTTCTGGATAGGCGGAGTGCGCCATGCGTCCTGAGGCGGTCACTTCTACGCGCAATGTGCCTTTCGAGGCCAGTGCGATGCGGTTTTCGGTGGGCTCGCCGTTCACCAGAAATCTGCGGCCGGTTTTCTGAGTCGTGGCCGGCTTCTCGGACGAGAAATGGCTCGCGGCATATTCATTGGCGATTTGCGCGCCCAGGCTGTCGCGTTCCTCGCCTGCCACAAAGAGAAGGCCAACATAGATTTGTTCCCGGCGCAAGCGCTCGGCGGCCGCAATCTGGGCGGCGATGATGCCCTTGGCGTCGCACGATCCGCGGCCATAAATGCGCGTGGCATCTTCGGAAGATGGAATGAAAGGCGGAACGGTGTCCAGATGCGTGGAGAAGACGACGTTTGGGAAGTCGGCTTGCGGCTCTCGGCTTCCTGCCTCCGGTGTCCATTCCGGGGGCGTGGCGCAGACGTTGAAGCGATCGTCTTCCACTGGCATTTTTTTCGCTTGATATCCCAGGCGGGAAAGTTCTCCCCAGAGATAGTTTCCTACCGCGGCTTCGTTGCCTGTGATCGACTCGATATCGATCAGCTGGCGCGTGAGCGTGATGGCGTCCATGGTGGAGAGGATAGCAGAGGGAAACGACGGGGTAGGCGGAAGGCAGGGGGCAGGGTTCAGAGGTGAGAGGTCTGGGTTCAGAGGTCAGGAGTTTCGAATGGGTAATTGCGAAGGCGAGGATAGGTCCTTCATTCTTATTTCTTAATTTCTTATTTCCTCATTCTTCTATTCTGACTTCTGACTTTTTACTTCGGCTTTTGCCATGTAATCTGGCTCTGTGAATTCTTCGACATCCGCGATTCGCTCGCTGTTTCTCGACGGGCCGGCGGGCCGTCTGGAGGCATTGCTCAATGCAGGCGCGGCGAACGCGACGCATGCGGCGGTGGTTTGCCATCCGCATCCGTTGTTTGGCGGGACGCTGCACAATAAAGTTGTCTTCCACACGATGAAGGCGCTGAACAGCTTTGGTTTTCCGGTGCTGCGCTTTAACTTTCGCGGGACGGGGCTGAGCCAGGGTGAACATGATCATGGCAACGGGGAGGTTGAGGACGTCCGGGCCGCTCTTGACTGGCTCGATACGGAGTTTCATCTGCCGCTGGTGTTTGCCGGATTTTCTTTTGGGGCGGCGGTCGGGTTAAGAGCGGCGTATGCGGATCCACGGGTCGCGGCGCTGATTGCGGTCGGAACGCCGGTCGGTCCTGTTGCTGCGGGCGAGGAAGAGCCTCGCGTCTACACTTTTGATTTCTTGCGGGATTGCACCAAACCGAAATTGTTCGTCAGCGGGGCGCGCGATCAGTTTGGTCCGCGGGCGAAGCTGGAGGCGCTGGTCTCGTCGGTGCCCGAGCCGAAAGAAGTTGGTGATGATTGAAGGCGGGGATCATTTTTTCGAAGGGCGGTTGCGGGAGTTGCGCGAGGCAATTGAGGGCTGGGTGAAGGAAGGTCGGCCATCAGCCGTCAGAAGTCTGAGAGCTCTTTATAATCCTTGCCATGTCTTCGGGCGCTGACCGTGATTCGCGGTTCCTGCAAATGCGCGAGATTGCTCGCGAGATATTTCTCGGCGCGCTGGCCGAGGCTTCGATCTCCAAGGCGTTTGCGCGGCAGGTGCACTCGGAGCGTGGAGTGTTGCGGGTCTGCGAAGATCTTTACCATCTGGCTGCGTATGCGCGTGTGTTCGTGGTATCGCTGGGCAAGGCGGGGCACACCATGGTGGAAGCTCTGGCCGGGCAAGTGGGCGCGTTTTCTTTGGAAGGCATTGTGGCCACTTCCGTTGAGCCTGCGGCGCAGATTCGGGGGTTCCGTTATTTTCAGGGCGGGCATCCCACGCCGAATGCCGAGTCGATTCGTGCGGCAAGTGCGATGCTGAGGGACTTGCAGGCGCAGACGGCGTCGTCGCTAGTGATTTTTCTGATCAGTGGCGGAGGGTCATCGATTGTGGAAAAGCCCATCGATGACGAGATCACGCTTGGCGATCTCATCGCCACGTACCGCGCGCTGGTGCATTCAAGCGCGCCCATCGCCGAGATCAACACCATCCGCAAACATCTCTCCGCGGTGAAAGGCGGGCGGCTTGCGCAGGCGGCGTATCCTGCGCAGCAGATCTCGCTGCTGGTCTCTGACGTGCCAGACAATACGCCCGATGCGCTGGCTTCCGGTCCGACCATGCCCGATTCAACGTCCACGGAAGATTGTTACCGCATTGCGGCAGAGCACGAATTGCTGAAGACATTCCCCGCAGCGACACGGGAGTTGTTCGAGCGGCGCGCCCTCGAAGAAACTCCAAAGTCGGATGATCCGGCGTTTTGCTACTCGCGCTGGTGGCCGCTGCTCTCGAATCAGGCGGTGGTGGAGCGGGCCAGCCTGGCCGCGAAGCAGGCGGGCTTCGCGGTGCATGTGGATAATTCCTGCGACGACTGGGACTACGAGCGCGCGGCGGAATATCTGGTGAAGCGGGTGCGTGGGTTGAAGACGGAATCGGATCGCGTGTGCCTGATCTCCGGCGGCGAAGTGACGGTGAAGGTTACCTACGGAGGGGTGGGCGGGCGCAACCAGCAGTTTGCGCTGGCCTGCGCAGAGAAGATTGCGGGAGAAAACATCACTGTGCTGAGCGCGGGAACCGATGGCATTGACGGCAACAGCCCCGCGGCGGGAGCAGTCGCGGATGGTTCGACGCTTTCTCGGGTGCAGGCACGAGGGCTCGACGCTCGAGTGGCGCTTGCGAAGTTTGATGCGTATCCATTTTTCAGCGCCCTCGGCGATGCGATCGAAACAGGGCCGACGGGAAACAATCTTCGCGATCTGAGAATACTGCTGGCTTATTGATAGCGAGTTGCGGTTGGCAGACTGGCTTCTTGTGGCTTACCCTAGCGGCCTATGCCTCTTAACAGACTGCGTTTGAACATTGCTGTTGGTCTCATCTTGGCTTGCACTTCTCCCGCGTGGAGCCAATCTCCGTTCACGCTTGAGCAGGTGATGAGTTCGCCTTTTCCGAGCGAGCTGACGGCGGCTGCGCACGGCAGCCGCGTAGCGTGGGTGTTTGACGCAAAGGGTGTTCGCAATGTGTGGGTGGCGGACGGTCCGGATTTTATTCATACTGCGCGACAACTTACCCATTACGGCGCGGACGACGGACAACCGATCGCCAGCCTGCGACTCACGCCGGACGCCAAGACGGCGCTCTATGCGCTGGGCAGCGAGTTGAACGACGCGCAGGAGAGTGCCAATCCGGAGAGCTGGACGAAAGGCGCCAAGCAACAGGTGTTCGCGCTGGATGTGGATGGCAAAGACTCTTCTCCGCGGCTGTTGGGTGACATGGGTTGCCCCGAGGAAGATTGCGAAGATATTCAGATTTCTCCCGACGGAACGCGGGCGGTGTGGGCCGCGAAGAAGAAATTGTGGATTGCCAGTGTGGACGGCAAACAGCAGGCCGAGGAATTGGCCACGGTGCGCGGAGCGGCGGGCGAGCCGAAGTGGTCGCCCGATGGCAAACACATCGCGTTCGTCAGCGGGCGGGAAGGTCATAGCCTGGTTGCGATTTACGACTTCGATGGCGGTTCCATCCGCTACTTGGCGCCGAGCGTGGATAAGGATTCCATGCCGCGCTGGTCTTCTGACGGGAGGTGGATTGTCTTCGTACGGACCGCGGGAGATGAGGCGAAGCTGCCGCTGATTCCGGTACGCGCGCAGCCGTGGTCGCTGTGGATCGCCGATGCCGCCACCGGCGCAGGTCGGCTCTTGTGGCGCAGCGGAGAGAAGGTCGAGGATTCTCTGCCTCGCCACAGCGAAGACGGCTCGCTCAACGTTGCCGCCGATGGGCGCGTGATTTTTTCCTCGGAGCAGGATGGGCGCAATCACTTGTATTCGATCGCTGCCTCCGGCGGCGCGGCGACCTTGCTCACACCCGGCGATTTTGATGTGGAAGACGTCATGCTCAGCGCGGATAAGGCGTGGGTGATTTACTCCTCCAATCAGGATGACGTGGACCGGCGGCACTTGTGGCGCGTGCCGGTGGCGGGCGGCAAGGGGCAACAGGCGCTGACTAAGGGCGAGACTATGGAGTGGACGCCCGTGCAGACCGGCGATGGCAAGAGTCTTCTTTGCCTGGGATCCACGGCAACTTCGCCGGCCATGCCGTATGAAGTTACGGCGAACGGGCGCGAAATGATCGCGAAGCAGGCGCTGCCGAGTGATTTTCCTTCTGCTTTACTGGTGACACCGAAGCAGGTGATTTTCCAGAGCGAGGACGGCGTCACAGTGCATGGCCAGCTTTTTCTGCCACGGCTTTCTTCAGCAACACGATGCGAAAGGAAAAATTCCAGGGCTCGTGTTTATGCACGGCGGGCCGAGCCGCCAGATGATGCTGGGCTTCCATTACATGGATTACTACCACAACGCTTATGCCGAGAATCAGTACCTGGCCAGCCGCGGATATGCCGTGTTGTCGGTGAACTACCGGCTCGGCGTTATGTACGGACGCGCGTTTCGCGAAGCTCCCAACGGCATGTGGCGCGGGGCGGCGGAGTACAAAGACGTGGTGGCGGCGGGACGGTATCTGCAATCGCTGCCGGAAGTGAACGCGGAGAAGATTGGGTTGTGGGGTGGTTCCTACGGCGGTTTTCTCACCGCCATGGGGCTGGCGCGCAATTCAGGTCTGTTCAAGGCGGGGGTGGATTTTCACGGCGTGCATGACTGGAGCGTTTTTCTCACGGAGCGGCCGTATTTCGGCAACCTGACACTGCGCCCGCCGGACACGGATGCCGCGGTGAAGCTGGCGTGGGATTCTTCGCCCGATGCTTACGTCAGCACCTGGAAGTCGCCGGTATTGTTGATCCATGGCGACGACGACCGCAACGTTCCTTTTAGCCAAACTGTGGACCTGGTGCAACGGTTGCGGGCGCAGCACGTTCCGTTCGAACAACTGATCATTCCGGATGAGATTCACGGCTTCCTGATGTGGAGAAGTTGGATGCGAGCTTATGCGGCGACGGCCGAGTTCTTTGACCGCACGCTGAAGCGCGGGGAGAAGATCGGGGCTGGGGATTGGGGTTCGCGGTAGAGACGGGTAGAGCACGACGCTTGGGAGGTTGCGATCTCCTGAGAGAACAGCTGCAGCTTAGGCTCGAGTGCACCTGCGGGCTTCGCCCAGCGGGACAGCCGAGGCGGCTGTCCCTACGTGGGCGGTGGTGATCTTCTACGAGCGCTACGCGCTTTTCGGCATCTTGGCCATGGCTTCTTCCATACCCTGCTTCATCTCCTCTACCGACAAATCGGCGGTGTGCGTGGCGATTGACCATTTGTGGCCGAAAGGGTCTTTCAGCTTGCCGTAGCGATCGCCCCAGAACATGTCGGTGACGGGCATCTCGACGATCGCGCCGGCTTTCACCGCGCGATCGAAAGCCGAATCCACATCTTCCAGGTAGATATGGAGGCCGCTTCCCGAGCTCCCAATAGTTTGCGGCGAAACCGAGCCGGCTTGGGGAAATTCGTCGGCCAGCATAATGATGGAATCGCCGATGACCAACTCGGCGTGCATGACTTTGCCGTCCGGCCCCTTCATGACGCCGCCCTTGATCTTAGCTCCGAGGGCTTGCTGATAGAACTCAACGGCGCGCTCGGCGTCGCGACAAATTAGGTAGGGAGTTATGGAATGGTAACCGTCGGGAATGGCTTTCACGGACATGAGGCCTCCTGATCGCGAAAATTTCGCGGCAGGAAGTTTACACCAAAAGTCGAGGGCGATTGTAAACGGAATATGACTGTCTTGCGGCGAAAGCTTGGCGAAACAAAACGAGAGACGAATGTCTAGAAAAACCTGGTGATGCCTTCTTGCAGCACGAAGACGCGGTCTTCGATGCCGGCGGAGCGCGCTTCTTCATCGAGCAACTGCAGCGGCTCGTCGATGGGCTCGTGGGACAGACGGAAAGTGCCGTAGTGCATGGGAACCATCCAGCGGGCGTTGAGATCGAGGAAGGCGCGGGTGGCATCGGCGGGGTTGGCGTGAACGTTGCGGAACTGCGGCGGGTTGTAGGCGCCGATCGGCAGCAGGGCGAGTTCGGGCGATAGGCGGCGTCCGATCTCGCGGAAGCCGGCGAAATACGCGGTGTCTCCTGCGTGATAAACGGAATGCTTGCCCGCCTGCAGCACATAGCCGCCGTAGCCGCGATGTGAATCTTTCAGAATGCGGGCTCCCCAGTGGCGCGACGGCACGTGAGTCACCGAAAGATCGCCATCGTGCGAAGTCTTCCACCAGTCGAGCTCGATGATTTCGGAAAAGCCGAGATCGGCGACCAGATCGGAAACATGCGTGGGAACGATGATCGCCGGCGCGGTCCCGCTGGTGCGCAGATTGTTCTGCACAATCGCACGCAACGAAGGACGGTGCAGGTGGTCGAAATGCGCGTGCGTGACCAGTACCAGATCGATGGACGGAAGATCGCGCACCCGCAAGCCGGGGCGTCGCAACCGTTTCAGCACGAAGAGCCAGCGCGCAAAATTGGGGTCGATGAGCACGCTGCGTCCGCCGATCTGTACGAAAAAGCTGGCGTGGCCGATAAAAGTAACGCCGAGATCGCCGTTGCCGGCCAGGCGCGGAGTATGCGTCTCGCCGCACCTCGGGGTGACGGCGGAGTGGCGCACCAGGCGCGAAAACTGAGTAGCGCGTTTGCGCAGAGCCGGATTGCGAAGCGTTTGTTTAATCATCCTGCCTGATCTTGCTGCCTGATGCTGCTATAAAGCCTGGGAGCAACTCGCTTGCTAAATTCGATGATCGCTGGAAGTGTTGGGGTCCATTTTAGTTCACCAAAGGCGGCTCCTGCGTCTTCAAATTTTGGCTTACGAGGTACTAGAGTAATTTGGAGCCGGAGCGCCAGCCAGCAAGTAATGGAACAAGAAGAACATTTCAACGTGCTCTGCCTGACGCGGCCACAGGGAAACGTGTGCGGCGAGGTCGCATCGTGCTTATGCCAGAATAGGGGATGACTTCGGCGGAATCGGCAGAGTCTGCGCGCAGCTGGAATCGGCTGGACGGAGTTGATCTGCTGCGCGGTCTGGCGATCCTGTTTGTGTTGATGAATCACGTCAACATGCGACTGCTTTCCGCGGATGTGCCATATACACGGGCGCTTCCCGAACAATTGGTGTCCTCGCTCGTCTGGAACGGTCAGCGGGGCGTGCAGATATTCTTTGCGGTCTCAGGATTTCTGATCACGTCGACAAGCCTTCGTCGCTGGGACTCGCTCTCGAAGGTTGACATACGCGCTTTCTACCAGATGCGGTTGGCCCGCATCGCGCCTTTGCTGGTGGCGCTTCTGGCGATACTGAGTGTTCTTCATTTCGCTCACATCAGGCACTTCATTGTTCCGGCGAAAACTGGAGGACTCGGCCGTGCCTTGATTGCCGCACTCACATTTCATGTCAATGTGCTGGAAGCTCGCCGCGGCTACCTTCCGGGCAACTGGGATATTTTGTGGTCGCTGTCTGTGGAGGAGATGTTCTATATCTTTTTCCCGCTCACTTGCCGGCTGCTGGGCCGCGGAAAATTGCTGATCACACTGCTTTTCGCGTTTGTGATTCTGGGTCCATTTGGGCGAACTTGGTTTACTCATGGAAATGAAGTATGGCGGGAATATTCCTACCTCGGCGGCATGGACGCGATTTCTCTCGGCTGTCTCACCGCAATCTTTATCTCGAAGCGACGGCTCTCACGTTCCGTGCTCGCGGTGCTGGTAGGCGTGGGCACATTGGTTGTGGGCTTCAGTCTTTGCTTCTCGCTCACGGCGGACCGCTGGGGCCTTGCGCGAACGGGACTGGATATGACGGTACTCGCGGTGGGCACCTGCATGCTCATCGCAGCGGCTGCGCAGACGCGATGGAGAAGCCCGCGGGGCTTAAGCCCCATGCTCAAACTGGGCCAGCGCAGCTATGAAGTTTATCTGACTCACATGTTTCTCGTTTTTGCACTTTTTCAGTTGTTCGTTGTCATCGGCACACCCATAATCGGCGTTCCGGCTCTCTTCCTCGTTGTCATCCTCTTGTCGGGGTTATTCGGCGAACTCGTGGCGAGATTCTATTCGGAGCCCGCGAATCGTTTCCTGCGCGAACGTTGGGGAGACGATGCTAACAGGCTCGGTTCGGTGATTGAGCCGCACGAAGTTGCGATGCCCGTCGAGGAGGCACGCGACGGGAAGGCATAGGCCGCGATTTGCCTGACCTGATTTGCTTGACCTTGATCGCTCGGGTCATATCTAATCCGAATCTGTTCTTATTTGTTCTTTTGTTCCACGGGAGAAGTGCAGCATGCGAGTTGCTTTTCTGGGATTGGGAATCATGGGGCACGCCATGGCCACGAATCTGGTGAAGGCGGGGCACGAGGTCACGGTGTGGAATCGAACGCCGGGCAAACTGGTGGAAGGCGCGGGCATCGCCCCGACTCCGGCTGCCGCGGTGCAAGGCGCCGAGGTCGCCTGGCTTTGCGTTTCCGATACGGACGCGGTGGAGAGCGTTCTTTTTGGCGCCGACGGCGCGGAGGCATCGCTGACCGAAGGCATGATCATTGCGGATTCCAGCACCATCTCGCCGTCAGCCACGCTGAAGTTCGCGGAGCGTGTGGCGAGCAAAGGCGTGGCCTGGGTGGACGCGCCCATGACGGGGTCGAAGATCGGCGCGCAGAACGGGACGCTAGTGTTCATCGTGGGTGGAGACGAAGCGCAGATCGAGCGGCTGAAGCCGCTGTTCGCGGCCATGGGCAAGAAAATTTTCCGCATGGGCGACACCAGCAAAGGGCAAGCTACCAAGCTGGCGATGAATCTGCAGATTGCTCTGATCTTTGAAGGCTTTGCCGAGGCGCTGACTCTGGCTACGAAATTGGGCGTCGACTCGCAACAGCTGATTCAACTGATTGACGCGACCATGGTGAAGTCAGGTGTGGTCGAGTACAAGGCCCCGTTCGTTTTAGCACGGGACTTCACTCCGAATTTTCCGCTCCGGCTGATGCACAAAGATATTCGGCTTACGCTGGAAGCGGCGAAGGAAGCACGGGTGAAGCTGCCCGCGCTCGAAACCGTGGAAGAAATCTACGAGCTCGCGACCGAAGAGGGCCACCAGGATTTGGACTACGCGGCTACGTTGACACTGCTGGAAAAATGGGCGGGCGTGCAGGTGAAGGGGAAGGCCGCGTAGAAGGTTCGTTCGCGCCGCTCCGCTTGCAGCGGCAGCCAGAAGGAATAACCGTGCGCTGGTATCACTACGTGGCGTACTTCTTCGGGGGCGCATTCCTCGCGAACGCCTTGCCGCATCTGGGCAACGGAGTCTCGGGGCACGCCTTCCAGAGTCCCTTTGCCTCGCCGCCCGGCGAAGGCTTGTCCTCGGCGATGGTCAACGTCGCATGGGGCCTCTTCAACCTTGCCATCGGCTATCTGCTGGTCTGTCGTGTCGGGAGTTTCGACCTGCGCAAGACCCAGCACGTGCTTGTTCTCGGGGCGGGCATTCTGCTCATGTCACTCATGCTTGCCCGGGCATTCGGACGGTTCCACGGCGGAATGTGAGCCTGCCTTTCCGACTGCATCAGCGTGCTGCCTGATCCTGGAGTACGCGCGCGAAGACGTCGTGGTCCACGTTGCCGCCGGTGACTACGAGGCCTACACGTTTTCTACGCAGCGTTTGCTTTTCTTTCAAAGCGGCCGCCAGCCCCGCGGCGCCGGCTCCCTCCACTACGTTGTGCGTGTCGGTGAAATAGATCTTCATGGCCTGAGCGATTTCTTCTTCGCTCACCTGCAACACGCGGTCGACGTTTTCGAGCACCACTTCGAGCGAGGCGTCATCGGGGACGCGGCAGGCCATGCCGTCGCCCAGCAGCGTGGTGACGGGAGCGGCGACCTTGCGGGTGGCCTCGAATGAAAGTGCATAGGCGGGCGCGCCTTGCGGGACCACGCCTACGATTCGCGTCTTCAGGTTCAGGCCATTGCGAACTGCGCTGCAGGAGCAGATGCCTGATCCCTGGCCGATGGGCACGTAAACGACATCCACGTCAGCGACTGCGGAGAAAAACTCGAGCCAGTAGGTGGCCACGCCTTTGACAATGTTGCGATGGTACGAGGGCACGAAATGCCATCCGCGTTCGGCGGCGAGTTTCTGCGCGTGCTCTTTAGATTCCTGAAAGTCGTTGCCAAACTCGATGAGGTCGGCGCCTTGCGCGCGCATGGCAGCATTTTTCTCCGCGCTGTTTCCCCGCGGCACCACAATGTGTGCCGGCACGTTGAACCGGCGTGCCGCCAGCGCCACCGACTGGCCGTGATTGCCGCGCGTGGCCGTGACCAGGCCTTTTACGTTGCTCGATCTTGTATTGTTCGGGCTAATATTGTTCGACCCGTGAAACAGTTCCGCCGCATAAACGATTGCGGTCCGTGCCTTGAACGCACCGATGGGCGTGTGGTTCTCGTGCTTCACCCACACTTCGGCTTCCAGGCGCTCGCAGAGCAGAGGCCAGACAATCTGCGGTGTCGGGGGCATCACGGCATAGACCAACTGCTGGGCAGCTTTGATTTCGTCGATGGTTGGTAAGGGCATTGTCGTCAATGTCGTTTCGGCTAGGGATTGGTTTGTCATTGGAATGAAGCCTCTGACTTCTGTTTTCCTTCTGATCGCTGTGCGTCCGCGACGGATTCAAATTAAGGCAGGATTACCCTCCACAGGGACCGGCAAGTACGTCCCCGTTACCACGGTAACCGCGCAAAAACCGCTATTACATAAGTATTACAGTCACTTGCGGCGGTCCCTGATAGGTTAGGAAAAGAAGAAGTCAACGCCACAACGGGGAACGTCACTTGGATATGGAACTGCAAGATCTGGAAAAACCGCAAGCCGAACGCGACGAAGTTAATTGGGTCACGGCGATCTTCATGTCGCTGTTTCACGTTGGGGCCATCGCCGCACTTTTCTTTTTCACATGGAAAGCACTTTTCGTAGCGATGTTCCTGTGGTGGATTTCCGGCAGCCTCGGCATCGGCATGGCCTATCACCGCCTGCTCACGCACCGCGGCTATAAGACTCCGAAGTGGGTGGAATATTTCCTTACGGTTTGTGCCACGCTGGCCCTTGAAGGCGGACCGATTTTCTGGGTCGCCACGCACCGCATTCATCACCAGCATTCTGACCAGGAAGGCGATCCGCATTCTCCGATCGACGGCAAATGGTGGGCGCACATGGGCTGGATTCTGATGGGCAAGTCGATGCACCATGACACGACCACGCTGGCCCGCTACGTCCCCGACCTCGCCAAGGACAAGTTTCACGTCTGGATCACTAAGTATCACTATGTGCCCATGATCGTGTTGGGTGGGATTCTTTACGCGATCGGCGGCATGCCGTTCCTGATGTGGGGCATCTTCATGCGCACCGTGGTGGGACTGCATGCGACGTGGCTGGTGAATTCGGCCACGCACTCCTGGGGCACGCGCCGTTTCGCGACGCGCGACCTTTCCACCAACAGTTGGTGGGTGGCGGTGCTGACTTTTGGCGAAGGCTGGCACAACAATCACCATGCGCATCCGACGGCCGCGCAGCATGGGTTTACCTGGTATGAAGTCGACATGAACTGGTACGGCATTTGGGCGCTGAAGCAATTGGGCCTGGCCTGGGACATCAAGCGCGTGAAGCTCGACGAAGTGGAACGCGGTCTGGTGCCGACGCCGAACGGGCGACTGATTACGCCTGCCATGCCGGAAGGCATGGTTGCTGGCGACTAAGTACGCGAAGCGACTCACACGGTGTCTTGTTTGGGACGATTCAAGAACCCGCCTTTTCCGGCGGGTTTTTTGCTGGGCGAAATTATTGGCTATCGGCTACCTGGCGCTGCGTTGTGAGAGGCGAGGTAAGCGCGGGCATGGGCGAGTTGCGGAAGTTCGGAATCGGCGGATTTCCACGCCGACAAAAAATCCGCGTATTCGGCCGTGGCCGCCGGGACGTCGCCAGCTTGCTCGCTGGCCATCGCAATGCCGTAGAGCGGGAAGCCAGAGCGCGGCCGCTCGACCAGGGCTTCTTTGTAGGCCGCTTTGGCGTCGGTCCAGTCTGAAGCAGCGAGGAACGCCGCCGCTTCCGTTTCGCCGACGGGCCGAATGTAGGCCGGGGGCTCGCGGTATCCCAGCGCTTTCTCCTCTTGCGTAGCCTGTAGGTAAAGCTTCTTCGCATCGTCGTTGAGCTTCTTCGCCAGGAGGATACCGGCGCGCAGTTCAAGAGACATGATCGACAAGTCGCTCACCAGAGGATTCGGCAACGCGTCCGGCATCAGCTGCAGTTTCGGCGGAGCCGCGTCTGCCGTTTTTTTGTTTTTGTTCTTATCTGCTTTTGCCTTGGCATCCGCTTCGTCTTTCAAGCGGTTCGAAATTCGCCAGAGTTCGGCGTCGAACTGCTCCGATGCCGCTTCCGCCCGAGACAGATCATGCTGATCGAGAGCCTGCATGCCGGCAGCGAATTGAGTTAACTGGCGCGCCAGAAACTGAAGATTCGGAAGAGCCGGAGGCGGATCGCTGGACTTGAGCAATGCCAGAGCCGAGGTCCAATCCGCCGTGCGGAGAGCGACCGGGAGACGAGGCTCGAGGCGCGAAATTGAGTCGCGCGCCGACCAGGGATACAGGGTGCTCTCAAGTTGGCCGCGCGCATCTTTCAGGTTGGCCGACAACGCGATAGCTTCGTTGAACTCGCCAGCTTCCAAAAGGTTTGCGATGGCGTACATCAGGTTGTGCACGTAATTCCAGTCATCATCGACCTGCACATGCTGCGCCTGCATATACTGCTCATCCGCTTTCATGGACGCGGCAAAGGATATCTTCGCTCGGGCGTAGCCGCCGGTGCGATAGAAAATGTGGCCGGGCATGTGGACCATGTGTCCTGAGGTGGGCGCGAGGCTGCCGAGAATTTCGGCGCTATGAAGGGCCTGCTCGGGGTGAGGGCTTGCTTCAACGGCGTGAATCCAGTAGTGATTCGCGGCTGAGTTGTCCGGATCCTCCTTCAGAATGCCCTCGAAAATCGCCAGAGCTTCTTTCTTTCCGGGGCGCGGCTGGCCGTTCTCGTCGTAGCCATCCGAGAGTGCATTCGCCAGAAAAATTCGCGCCTGCATATCCTTGGGATTGCGCTTGACGAGCTTGCGGTAGAGTTGAATTTCCTCCGACTCCTTCGTGCCTTCTTTCGCTTCTTTCTTTCCTTCCTTTTCGGATCTATCGGCCGCCTCGGCAGCGGCACTGGCTTCGATGTACAGCCGCTCCGTTTTGCTGGCGTGGCCCTGCAAGCTCACTGCTTTGGCTAACGCTTGGTCCTGGTAGTATTTGGTCTCGATCCGGTAGTTTGATTTGTAGGCTTGGTAGATCCCCCAATAGCACATCGCGCACTGCGGATCGACGCGAATGCCCTGCTCGAAGGCGCGAACGGATTCGTAATCCCAAAAGTCATGGAGCAAATTCAGGCCCTGGTCAAACCACATTTGCGCTTCCGGGGCGGCGGTAATGCGGAGGTGGGCATTCCCAATGCCGGTGAGCTTCTGAGGTGGAGGCAACTTTTCCGGAGCAACCGCTTCCCGCGTGTCCATAGCGTGGCCATTCATGGAGTGACAGTTCATGCCACTCTGCGCGGACATCCGCCGCGCGCAGCCAACAATCAGGTAGCTCGTGATCAGCGTGCACGCAGCCATCTTTCGCAATGACGAAATGGGATACGACTTAAACGGCCTCATCAATGATTCTCCCAAACCTCTCGAAGGCTCTTGCATTCTAGTCTAAAACTGAAGAGCGGTTGCTCGAAGCGGCCGTTCTGCCGCGGGATTCGTAGCGCCTGGTCGTGAAAGCTGTAAAATCGGGCTGACTGTTTATTCGTCATTCGCTATGCGCATCACGAGCCGCCGCGGAACTATCGTATTTTTCCTCTGCCTGGGCATCGGCCTGGTGGCGCTGGCGGTTGCGCTGAATGTGGGATGGATCATCCTCAACTGGCGCGAAGGCGTGCTCCTGTTCTTCGGAATCATTTTTTTTGCCGTGATTATTGCAGGCATGATCGTAAACACCACTTTTCTGCTGCGCGAGATCCGGCGCAACGAGCAGCACGACAGTTTCATTAATGCTGTGACCCATGAACTGAAGACGCCGGTGGCGTCGATCCGGCTACACCTGGAAACGCTACAGCGCCGTGATCTTCCGGAAGCACAACGGCAGGAATTCTACCGCCTGATGCTGCGCGATACCGACCGCCTCACCGACACCGTGGAGCAAGTTTTGCGGGCGGGGCGCGCCGGAGACAAGAAAGCCGGGAAAGAGAAAGTTGAAGTCGACTTCCGGCAGGTGGTGCGCGACTGCATGGACGTAGCCCGCACTCGCCATAGCTTGCCGCCGGAAGCGCTGCGCTATGAAGAAGCTGGCGCAAGCGCCGCGGGAGTGAATACCGAAGGAGCGAATGTTGCGGGAACGATCGCCGCAGGAACGATCGCCGACGGAACGAGTGGCGCAGGAACGAGTGGCGCGGGAATAAACGGAGCGCCGGTGCGGGTGCAGGGCAGCGCCGAAGATCTGCGCACCGCGGTGTTGAACCTGCTGGATAATGCCATTAAGTATTCGGGTGAAAACGTGGACGTGCGGGTGCGCCTGGAAACGCCCGACGAGAAACATGTAGTGCTGAGCGTGCAGGATCAGGGCGTGGGAATTTCCGCCGATGATGTGAAGCTGATCTTCCGGCGGTTCTATCGCGTCAGCCATCGTTCCCTGGCGCATGTGAAGGGAACAGGTCTGGGCTTGTTCATCGTGAAGGCGATTGCGCAAAAACATGGCGGCAAAGTATTTGCTGAAAGCGAAGGCGAAGGCCAGGGCACGACCGTGACGCTGCAGCTGCCGCGAATACCGTCTCGGGGGCCGGCCGCATGAGCCGCGTGCTGGTGGTGGAGGACGAAGAGCATCTGGCCCAGGGACTGCGCTTCAACCTGGAAGCGGAGGGCTATTCCGCGGAGGTTGTCGGCGACGGCGAGACCGCCACCGAGCGCCTGCTGCGGAAAAACGAAAACTTCGACGCTGTCGTGCTCGACATCATGCTCCCCGGCAAAGATGGATTCAGCGTGGTTTCGGAATTACGGGCAGCGCGGAATTATGTTCCGGTGCTGATGCTGACGGCGCGCGGGCGCCCCGAGGATGTTCTGAAAGGCTTCGCATCGGGAGCGGACGATTATCTGCCCAAGCCGTTCGATCTGGAAATTCTGCTGGCGCGTCTGCAGGGACTGTTGCGGCGCAGCCAGTGGGTGCGGACTACGCAGACTGATACGCAGAGTGCTGGGTCGCCGAGCGGAGACGCGGCAGCGGGCGACGAACAAAACGTAGGGGATTTCGGAAAGTTTTCGTTTAGCGGGAAGACCATCGATTTTGGCGCGCTCGAATTGCGCAGCGGCGACAACACGATTCATCTCACACTGATGGAATCGGAACTGCTGCGCCACCTGGTGCAGAACGATGGCAAGGTGGTTTCGCGCAAACAGATTCTGGAGGAAGTTTGGGGCCTGCACGAAGATACGGACACGCGCGCCATCGACAATTTCGTAGTGCGTCTGCGGCGCTATATCGAAGACGATCCGGCGAAGCCTCGCCATCTGCTGACGGTGCGGGGAGTGGGATATCGATTCCTCGCGCGGCCGAGTTTTTAGCTCAAAGCTATCGCCTGACCTTGGAGCCTTGGACCTCAGAGTTACGCGCGGCAGAGTTCTGACACTAATGCTTCGCGGCGCGCGATGGCAATGGTGTCGGAGCGCTTGAGAGCCACGCTATACACCGATAACGACAGAGCCGCCAGCACCAGGAAGAGCAGCGTCGCGATCCAGAAGTTGTTGTAGAGACGCGCCAGCATGAAGACAGCTACGCCCACGGCAACGATCACCAACTGAACTACCAGGCTGATCAGCACGGTCACCTGGGAGGCGCGCTGCCGGCCGATGGTGGAAACGTCCACGCGCTTGGGAGAGTAGAGAGAAAGCAAATTTCCCGCGGTGAAGTTTAAGGGCGCGGCAAAAAGCAGGCCCGCGAGCGTGGCGACCGTGACGTCAAACGCCGGTTTGCCGTAGAGGAAGGTGATGAGCAGCCAGGCCAGCGTGGCATCGGCCAGCACAATCGCTGCGTGCATGAGGTTCTTGGCCAGCACAATCTGACGAAAGCGCACTGGCGACGCAAAGAAAAATTGAATGCCGCCAGCGTCGCCGCCAAAGCTGTTGTAGACAATATTAGTGAGCGCCAGCAGCGAGTAGGCGGCAGCCGCCGGAAATGCCACGTCGGGCGCCCGCATGAAATTGGTATGCCACATCGACCGCGCCGGCCCGAGGCGGAAAACTACCAGCATAAAAAGCGGCACGATCAGCGCCAGCAGCATCGCGCCGCTGCGCAAGAGATAGCGAACTTCTTTCTCGAACACCGCGGCCACGACCTGCGAAAATCCGGGCAAGGTCCATCCCAGGCGTAGTCCGCTGGCTTCCTGCGTAGCGCCGGAGGCGGCAGATTCGTTAAGGTTTTCGCCGCGATACTGGGCGCGCAGGCGCAGATGCAGCAGGCAGCCCATCAGCGCCGCGATGCTTCCGAGAAAAAGAAAAGAGCTGGCGCCAACAGCGAAATGCGATTTGGCGACTTGAGCGATGGCGTCAGCGGCCAAGCCGGGTGGGAGGAAGGCTTGCACCGAAACCACGACGTCGAGGGTCTTCTGCGTCGCGGGTTGCCGTTCGAAGTGCTGCATGGCCGGGCCGATGAGCTGGATGCTGAGCATGACCAGAATGAAAAGCACGCCCATGATTTCACGCGTGCGCCGCTGCGCCAGCCAGCGCTCGAGCCAGGCGAAAACCATCTGAAGAAACAGCAGGTTGAAAGCGGCAAACAGCAGCACCACAGGCAGCACCCAGACCACCAACAGCGGATTGGCCGCGGCAATGCCCAACAGCATTCCGCTCAGCCACATGCAGCCCAGCGCGGCGGCCGGATCGAAAGAGCCATAAGCGAGGCGAATCAGAAAATACGCGCGATAGCCGAGCGGGAAGCGCAGAAGGTCACCGGAGTCGGGATTGTTGGTGAAGGCGGTCGACATGATTGGAAAAAGCTGCCAGAACAAAAACACCGCCCAGAACATTACTGCGAGCATCTCCGGCTTGCCCTGGGAAACGAAATACCAGGCGCCGAAGGCGGATCCAAGAGAGCCGCCGAATCCGCCAACCGTGAAGAAGACTGTCATGAGAACGCGCGATATCACTTCCGCCTTGCCGCGCTTGGTGCGCAGGGAGTTGGCGAACATGCGCCATCGTAGCCAGGCGATGGCAGCGATCTGGGCGCGGGGTCGGATAGTGGGAGTCGGAGTGGTCATGTTCTTATCCCAGCCACGAGAGTTCCTGCTCGGCTTGGCGGCTGCCTCCTACGATGCGGAGGAAGATTTCTTCGAGCGTGAGCTTCCCGGCCGATGCGACTTCGCGCGACGCGCCGTCGCCGGATGGGCTCGCTCCGGCCGCGAGAGCCTGGGCTTCGACTCCGGCGCGGAGTTCTTCCAAGGATCCCTGGGCGACGAGGCGTCCCTGATGGATGATGGCGACGTGGCTGCACAGGCGCTCGACGATTTCGAGCACGTGCGAGGTCAGGAAAATCGTAGCGCCGCGCGCGATCATGCCTTGCAGCATGGATTTGAGCGTGCCGGCGGCGATGGCGTCCACGCCCTCGAAAGGCTCATCGAGAAACAGAACCTTGGGGCCGTGGATTACGGCCGCGGCCATGGCCAGCTTTTTTTGCATACCGTGGGAATAGTCGGTGACGAGTTTCTTCGGCTGATCGGCGAGTTGCATGAAGTCGAGCAGCTCGGCGGCGCGCTGGGCGGCGGTGGTGCGGTCCAGTCCATACATGCGGCCCGCGAAGTTCAGGAACTCCGATCCGGTAAGGCGGCCAAACAGCGCCATGCCTTCCGGGACCACGCCGATCTGCCGCTTGACGTTTACTGGATCGCGGTTGAGATCGAGTCCGAGAATTTCAATTTGCCCGGAACTGGGCGCGAGCAGGCCGGTGAGCATTTTGATGGTTGTGGATTTTCCGGCGCCGTTGGGGCCGAGGAAGCCGAAAAATTGCCCGGCTGCAACTTGCAGGTTGACGCCGTCGACGGCGAGCAACTCGCCGAAGCGGCGGGTCAGCCCTTGAGTGCAGATGGTGGGTGCGGAGTTCATGAAAGCTCTGAATCTAGCATAGTCAAGGGTTTCCGGTGGGTCCGGGAATTCGCGTTCCGGCTACTGTAACGTCGGGCAACGCACTCGCCAAAAAGCAGAAACAATCTGGATGCGCTGAAGCGCTGGAATATCCGCGCGACGCTTTCGTCTAATCCATTGGCTGCGATACAGTGGGTGCGATGAAGCGCTCGGTGCAGGAGATTGCCTCTGCCGTCGGAGCCCGCCTGGTGGGCGACGGTAGCGTGACGGTGGGCGGCGTGGCCAGCATCGCGTCGGCGTCGCCGGACGACCTTGTGTTTGTCGCTGATGAGAAATACCTGGCAGAGGCGTTGCAGTCCTTGGCCGGTGCAGTGATCGCTGGGGAGTTTGCGGCCGCCTCATCGTCGAACAAGCCGTTGCTGATCAGCGGGAATCCCAAACTGACGTTTGCCCGCGCCGCGCGGTGGCTTCAGAAGCAGAGTTTCGATAAGACGCCATCCAAAGTAAATTCCCGCGGCGTGCATGCGACAGCTGTGGTGAGTGCGTCGGCGCGTCTCGGCGCGGGAGTGGTGGTGGAAGCGCGGGCGGTGGTCGCCGAGCGCGCGGAGATTGGCGAGGGAACGGTCATCGGGGCCGGCGCTGTGGTGGGCAGCGAAGTGAAGATTGGGAGCGGGTGCACGATTCATCCGCAGGTCACGATTTATCCCGGGACAACGATCGGCGATCGCGTGATCGCGCATGCGGGCGCGGTGCTGGGCAGCGATGGTTTCGGGTACGTACGCGATCGCGAAGGGCATTACGAAAAATTTCCGCAGGTGGGTCGGCTGGTGATTGAAGATGACGTGGAGATCGGCGCCAACACCACCATCGACCGCGGCGCCCTCGACGAAACCCGCATCGGGCGGGGAACGAAAATCGATAACCTCGTGCACGTCGGCCACAACTGCCAGATCGGCGAAGATGTAGTAATCGCCGCGCAGACCGGCCTTTCCGGAAGCATTGTGATCGAGAACGGCGTCGTGCTCGGCGGGCAAGTGGGGATCGGCGAGCATGCTCGCATTTGTGAAGGAGTGATGCTGGGCGGCCAAGGCGGTGTGTTGCCGAATAAAGTGCTGCGCGGCAAGGGAGTAGCATTCTGGGGCACGCCAGCAAAACCAGTGCGAGAATACTTGAAGCAGCTCGCGGCGCTGGCGCGGCTGGGGAAGAAGTGAGGGACTGACCGGGCTTCGGCTTTCGGGCTTCAGGCTTCGGCCCGTCCTTTAGCGATTTGGTCGCAGCCTAGCTAGAACTCTCTCCACCACTCATGGCGAGCGAGTGGGTTGGCCGAAGCCCGAAAGCCGAAGCCCGAAGCCCGACTTATGGCAACCATCGTGATCGGCGGACATTCGCGAAGCGTGGGAAAGACCAGCGTAGTGGCTGGTCTGATCGCGGCCCTCCCCGAATTCGACTGGATGGCGGTGAAGATTACGCAGTATGGCCACGGCATCTGCTCGGCGAATGGAGAAGCCTGCGACTGCGCGACCGTGGACCGTTGCTGGGCGATCCTGGAAGAGCAGGACCGGTCGGGAGCGTCAGACACTTCGCGATTTCTGGTGGCGGGCGCGCGTCGCTCGCTGTGGGTCCGCACCGAGCAGGGGCGGCTGGACGAGGCGATGCCCGCTCTGCGCGCAAAGATGGCGACCGCGCGCAATGTGATTCTGGAGTCGAACAGCGTGTTGAAATTTCTGCAACCGGATTTGTACATGACGGTGCTCGATCCGGCGACCGCGGATTTCAAGGCTTCGGCGCGCGAGTTTCTGGACCGGGCCGGCGCGGTGATTCTTCACGGAGCCAACGGGACGGCTTGGCCGGGCGTTTCGGTAAAGCACGGGAGCCCGGTGTTTAAGATCGCGCCGCCGCCCTATGTGACGCCGGAGATTGTCGAGTTCGTGCGCGGCAAGTTGGCGGAAGTCAGCGCCGTCGGCTGAGATTGCCCTGAGCTGAGGCCGCCGGTCCCAGCCAAACGGAGTTTGTTATGCTTTCCTACTTATGCGCAGCATTCATTTCAGTGCCTGGCTGTTGGTGAGTTTGTCGGCGCTGCTGCAGATTCTGATTTTTCCTCTTCCCGGTCTCTACATTCTTTCCTGGTTTGCGCTGGCGCCTCTGATCCTCGCGGTGCTGCGCGCGCGTCCGGCGGGAGATCTGGAAATTGACGGCTCCGTAAAGCTGCGCGCGGCGTCGCCGGGGCAGGCGTTCTTGCTGGCGTATGCCTGCGGCGTGCTCTGGTTTGCCGGGACGTGTTATTGGATTTTCGGCACCATGCGCCAATTCGGCGGGATGAGTACGCCGCTGGCGCTGCTGGCTCTTTTTCTGTTCTGTCTCTACCTTGGCCTCTATCACGGCTTTTTCGGTTTGCTGCTGGGGCTGATGGCGGGTCCTGGACGCGACTATCGCCGCGCGCTGGTGGCCGCTCCGTTCCTCTGGGTCGCGACGGAGCTGGCGCGCACGCGGATTACCGGGTTTCCGTGGAATCTGCTGGGAACCGCGCAGGTCGATAACGTTCCGCTCTGTCGTATCGCAACCTGGACGGGCGTTTACGGCATCTCGTGCGAAATCGTCCTGGTAAACGTAGCAGTCGCGGCGGCGTTTCTCGTGCCTCGCCAAAAACGCGCCGCGCTGCTGGTGGCTGCAGTGGCCGCAGCCGCGGTGCTGCAGTCGGGACGATTGGTGGAGCCTCCGGCCGCAGTCGCCGACCGTGAAGCGCTGCTGGTGCAGCAGAATATTCCGATTGCCGTTCGATGGACTCCGGATTATTTCGACCGCACGTTGAACGACCTGACTTCTCTGACCCTGAAGTCTGCTGCGGACGCTGTCACGCACGTTTCGCCGGGGCAAAATTCGGCAACGAAAATTGACTTGATCATCTGGCCGGAATCCCCGGCGCCGTTCTACACCAACGATCCAAGATTCAGGAATGCGATCAGCGATATGGCGCGCCGGGCCGGGACCTGGGTTGTGACCGGCGCCGTCGGAACCGCGCCCGCCTCGCAGAGCGGGGGGCGTGAGTTAATTTTCAACTCCGCGGTAATCGTGAGTCCCACGGGCGAGTGGACCGGGCGTTACGACAAGGTCCATCTCGTGCCCTTCGGAGAATATCTCCCGTTTCCGAGTCTGTTTTCATTTGCGGGAGGATTGAGCAAAGAAGTCGGTGAGTTCGAAGCAGGCAGTTCTCGCGTGCCGCTGGATGGTGGAGACGCGAAGGTGGGCGTTTTCATCTGCTACGAATCGGTTTTCCCCGATGACGTTCGCCATTTCGCCGATCAGGGCGCGCAAGTGTTCGTCAATATTTCGAACGATGGATGGTACGGCGACAGCGGCGCGTGGTCCCAGCATGTGAACCAGACGCGCATGCGCGCCATCGAAAACGAACGCTGGATTCTAAGCGCCGCGAACACCGGATTGACGGGCTCGATCGATCCTTACGGGCGGATGGTGGTCCACGCGCCGCGCAAGGAGCGCACTACGCTCCTGGCGCCGTATGCCCTCACCTACGTAACCACCTTTTACTCGCGCCACGGCGACTGGTTCGCGATGCTGTGTGCGATAATTTCTTTGGGAGCTCTGCTAGAGCGCTTCGCATTTTCCAAGAGTACGCAAGAAAAGAAACCGAAAGAAAGTTGATTCGTCCTCATGACTCAGGAATTCGAACAGGAATATGAAAAGCTGCACAAGAAAGTGCAGGAACTCCGGGAGTATCTTTGACGCGGACAAACTCCGTCCGCAACTAGCTGAAATTGAAAAGCAGGCCGCCGACCCGAATCTGTGGTCGAATCCGCAACGATCCCAGCAAGTGATGCGCGAGAAGAAGCGCCTGGAGCATCTTCTGGCCACGGACGCCGATCTGGTGCGCCGCGGCGAAGATATCACCGCTTACTTCGACCTGGGCCGCGAAGGCGAGAACGTAGATGCGGACCTGCGCCGCGAAATTGATGCGCTTACCGCGCTGATCGACAAGCTCGAAACGGAGACGCTGCTCTCCGGCCCGAACGATGCGCTCAATGCGATTGTGACGATTCACCCGGGCGCTGGCGGCACCGAATCGCAGGACTGGGCCGACATGCTGCTGCGCATGTATTTACGCTGGGCCGAGCGCCAGGGATTCGAAACCGTTCTCTACGATTACCAGCCCGGCGAAGAGGCGGGACTGAAGTCGGCGACCTTCGCGGTGAACGGCGAGTACGCCTTCGGACTTCTCACCAGCGAAATCGGCGTGCACCGGCTTGTGCGCATTTCTCCGTTCGATCAGGCGAAGCGGCGGCATACCTCATTCGCCAGCGTCTATGTCTCGCCGGAAATCGACGACAGCATTGAAATCGTGATCAAGCCCGAAGATATCCGCACCGACACGTACCGCTCCAGCGGCAAGGGCGGGCAGCACGTAAACACCACCGACTCCGCAGTGCGCATTACGCACATTGCCACCGGCCTGGTCGCGAGTTGCCAGAACGAGCGCTCGCAGCACAAGAACCGCGAACGCGCCATGAGCATGCTGCGCTCGAAGCTGTACGAATTCGAGATGGAAAAAAAACGCGCCGCCACAAAGAAAATCGAAGACTCGAAGCTCGACATCGAATTCGGATCGCAGATTCGCTCCTACGTGCTGCAGCCTTACCGCATGATCAAGGATCACCGCACCAAGACCGAAGTGGGCGACGTGGATCGCGTGCTGGACGGGGATTTGCAGCCGTTCATCCGCGCGTATCTGATGGCGCGGCGCGGAGAAAAGCAGTGAAGCTGAAATCAAAATCTTTGGACCACAAAGGACTTCCTTCGGCTTCGCTCAGGACAGGCTCGGGGACGCGGAAGTCTCTCGCGTCGCCAGGCGCGGTCAAGCTCGGCCCGCGTTTCCTGCGCGCGTTTCAGTTTGCCGCCGAGAAGCACGGCGGTCAAACCCGCAAGGCTTCGACGATCCCCTACATCGCGCACCTGATGGGCGTGGCGTCGCTGGTGCTCGAAGCCGGGGGCGACGAGGACCTCGCCATCGCGGCTTTGCTGCATGACGTAGTCGAGGACTGCGGCGGGGCGCCGATGTTGAAAGAAGTGCGCCGCCGCTTTGGAAAACATGTGGCCCATGTCGTCGACGGATGCACCGACTCGGATACCGATCCCAAGCCGCCGTGGCAGGAACGCAAGGAGAATTATCTGCGGCACCTGAAGCGGGAGGATGCCGACACGCGGCTGGTTTCCGCCGCGGACAAGCTGAATAACATTCGTTCGATCCTCACCGACTATCGCGAAATCGGGGAATCTGTCTGGGCACGGTTCCACGGTGGACGCGACGGAACTCTTTGGTACTATCGGGCTTTACGGGATGAATTCCGGCGGGGCAAAGAGAACCGGATTGTCCGCGAGTACGAACTTGCGGTGAACGAACTGGAGGCGTTGACACACGCGGCAGTGACGGCGCAAACGAAAACAGATTCCTCGGCGGCCTGTGGCCGCTCGGAATGACAAGAGAGGTTTTGAGCACCGCGTTTAGGTTTTTTCTCAGAGCTTAAGCCCAATTCCATGGCGCGCATGATCGATCAAATCCGCGCATCAAAGCTGCCATCGAACATGATGCCGTTTGCCGCGAAGGGAGCGCTCAACGTCTCGCCTGCCGAGAACATCGAAATTCTGGTCTACCTGGCCAAGCACAACAAAGTCTTTGGCGATCTCGCCCGCATGACGCTGGCGGGCTGGGACGAGAAGGCATCGCTCGCGGCCGCTTCCGATCCGCAGACCTCGCGCGAGGTGCTGGATTATCTGATTTCCCCCGACAACGTGCGTCCCCGGTTGCTCCCGGCGCTTCTGGAAAATCCCTCCGTGCGGGAAAGTGAGTTGGCCAAATTTGCCATCTCGGCTTCGCCCGAGTCGATCGCCATGATGCTGCGCAGCCCGCGCATACGCGCTGCCGTTTGGGTGCTCGACGCGCTCAAACCGAATCCCTACTTGAAGAAAGAGCAGTCGGCCGAGATCCAGCTGCTGATGAAGGGCGGAGAAGTAGCCGCTCGCGGTGACGAACCCACACCCGAACCCACGGCCGAAATGACTGTCGAGCCAACTCCCGAGCCGAGTATCCAGGCAGCTCCCGCCCCAGCTGCTGCGCCAACGTCCCCGCGAACTTCTTCGCAACCGGCTGCACCGCCGGTTGAAACAAGCGCACTCGCGCCGGTGCCAGCTGCAACCGCCGTACCTGAGGGGGTGACTCCGGCCGGCGAAAGCGGGGCAACAACCTCCGAGGAAGATGAAGCGATCTCAGCTTATTTTTTCCACCATGCAACAGAGATTGCCGCCGATGAAGGCAAACCATTCCAAGCCATTGGCGGGATTGTGGAACTGCTCGGCTCCGATTACTTTCCGGTTTCTCCGGCTGAAGAAACCGTGAGCGAGCCCCAGCCGGCACTGCCTCCCGCGCCTGAGCCCGTGGCAGCTGACAACCCTGCGGAACCGCCGAAGGCGGCCCTCCCCAAGAAGCCGCCGCCAGACGCAATCAAGCGCGTGAACACCGTGCAAAAAATCAACGCGCTCGACGTGAAGGGCCGAATCCAGCTGGCGCTCAAGGGCAGCAAGGAAGAACGCTCGATCCTGGTGCGCGACGGCACCAAGGTGGTCGCGCTGGCGGTGCTGGAAGCGCCCAAGCTCTCCGACGGAGAAGTGGAAAAGTTTGCCAGCCAGAAGAACGTGCTGGAAGCGGTGCTGCGGCAGATTCCGTTGAAACGCCGCTTCATGAAGAATTACAAAGTCGTCCGGAATCTGGTCGCGAACCCCCGCACCCCGCTCGATCTAGGGCTGGGTCTGATGAAAAACCTGCTGTCTCAGGATCTGAAGAACATCGCGAACAACAAGGAAATCTCCGAGACGATCCGGAAGCTGGCGATGAAAATGTTCCAGCAGAAAGAAGAGCAGGCGAACAAGAAGTAAGACGGGTCGATCCCTTGTTTTCCACGGCAGCGTCTCCCATGACACAACCGGATCCCATCACCGAACTGCTGCACCATGCCAAGACAATCGCAGTGGTCGGGCTCTCGGACAATCCTCTGCGGCCCAGTCACGGCGTCTCCGCTTACATGCAGAGCCACGGCTATCGCATCATCCCGGTGAATCCCCGGATCAAATCATGCCTGGGCGAGAAGGCTTACCCGTCGCTGCTCGATATTGCGAAGAAAGATATTCCGGAGAAAGGCGTCCCGGAACAAATCGACATCGTGAATATTTTCCGTCGGCCGGAATATGTCGAGGAAATCGTCGATCAGGCGATTCAGCTGAAAGTGCCCGCAATCTGGATGCAGGAAGAAGTGATCCACGAAAAAGCCGCCGCGAAAGCGCGCAAGGCCGGAATCTTCGTAGTGATGGACCGCTGCATCCTGAAGGAGCACCGCGCGCGGTTCAGGTGAAGTGGTTCAGGTGAAGTAGTCCTCGATCCGCGAGAAGTCTCAACGGCACCACCAACTCACATCTGGCTTTCCAGGCGTTGACACCTCAAGCCGTGCCCCGTGTACCGGCGGGCGGCTGATGAGAATCTTCATAGCACCCACCCTGCCCGTGGACAATGAATTTCGTTGCGCCACTGGTAAATGTCCAGATTGTGTAGGCGCAGGCGCCGCTGCCCTCGTAGTCTCTTTTCCCGTTCGGGATATCGATATCAGGCTTCTCGGTAAGAGAGCGGGGCTTGTTCCACGCTCGATAATGTGGAGCCCAGTTGGCCTCGGTATCAACAATCACTCGGTGTTTTTCTGCGTCACACACGAACTCGACTCGGCCCGCAATTTGGGTCTTCGCTGAATGGGTACCTTCCGGAAGGTTGACCGTCTCAATAGCGTAGCGATGGCCTTTGGGGTTGACCCACACCACGCCGTCGCCATACATAATCCCGCCGGAGTTGCACGAGACCGTCTCCGGGCTCTGCTTTAGAACGGCATCGCGTACTGCGGGCGGAAAGATCTCGTGAAAGCGCGACTGCAGCGATCCAGCATCATCCAGATAATAGGTTCCGCGATCGTCGTTAATGCGGAGAGGGTATTTCACGAGGAGCGCCATCACCCCAGCGTCCTGCCTTGAAAGCGAGCTTCGCAATTCGCGGTCAAAGGCAAGAAAGCTCTTGGTCTCAGTTCCCCCGACAACAGCGAGATCGCAATTCTTGCCAAGTACCGCAGTCTGGGGAAAAGATGAACTCGCGAGGATTACTAGAAAGGCCGTGACTTCCAGGATGGGGCTTATCGTTTTCAGCGTTTTCATCGCCACGGCGCGATTATAACGCCGCGCAGATCAGCAACACCGTGCGCGGCTACGCTGAGTTTCTCGTTCCGACTCCGACAAAAACGACGCTGGCGTCATCGCGAACTCCCGCCCCGTTGGCGAATGCGCGAACGTCATCGACGATGCTGATTGCGGATGCTCCCGGTTGGGCCGCGTGCTCCGCCAGCCGTTCCGGGCCGTATTCCTCTTCGTTCGCATCCACCGCTTCGGTAATGCCATCGCTGTAAAAAACCAGACGCGAGCCATCGGCCAGGTTGATCTGGCATTCCGAATAGTCACCGCCTAACCCAAGTGGCATTCCGCGTTCGGTGTCGAGGAATCGCGCGCCGCCGTCATCCATCAGCAGCGGGCGCAGATGCCCGGCATTGGCGAAGGTCACGGTTCGGGCCGCCGGATCCAACACCGCATAGACCATGGTGACAAACTTTCCCGCAGGAAAATCCTCTGCCATTAAGCGGTTGAGTTTGGTCAGCACCTCACCGGGAGTGCGGCACGCCTCCGCCAGCGATCGCAACATGCCGCGAGTGGCGGACATCAGCAGCGCGGCCGCGGTGCCTTTGCCCGAAACATCGGCGAGCACCAACCCCCAGCGGCCATCGGGAAACGGAATAAAGTCGTACCAATCGCCGCCCACCGCGCGTGCCGGAACGCTGAGGCCGGAAACCATGAAGCCGGGAATGTAAGGAGAACTCTTCGGCAGCAGCGCCTGTTGAATTGCCTGCGCCTCCAGCGCCTCGCGATTCATGACCTCGCGCTCGGCCCTTTCCGACTGGAAGCGGCGTGCATTATGCACCGCAATGGCAATGTGATCGCAGAGCGCGCGCAGAATTCTCAATTGCTGTCGCGGAAACGCGTCCAGCTCCGGATGCGATGCCGTAAAGACTCCCACCAGTTTCTCGCCCACATGCAGCGGAATCGCCACTTCCGAGAGCGTGGATTCCTCGCAGCCTATGTAGTACTGATCCTCGCGCACATCCGGAGCGTAGCGCATCTGCCCCGTGGAGGCGACGTAACCGACCATGCCTTCCTTGCCGATTTTCAGACGGAGACCTTTGCAGTTTTTCGTGCATCCGTGTACGCCCGCCAGCACCATCTCGCCGTGCTCTTCGTCGTGCAGATAGACGCTGGCTTCCACGCAGCCGAAAGAATGCGCGACCTCGTTGACGACGTTATCAATTAGCTGATCAAGATCGAGGATGGATGTGATCTTCTGCGCCGTCTTTTGCAGCCGTTGCAACTCCTGCAGCAGATCCGGAGAGATAGCCGAGACTGGAGCAACGCCCGGATCAGCCTCGTCGACGCGGATTCCTGAAGTTGCGGACATGTCATCGGCCTGCGGTTCGGCGAATCTCGGAAACGCAAAATTCACGGCGTGAAGCCGCCTGCGAACTCAGATGCGCCGCGGCGGCCTAAGATTCTTTCTTTGCGTTCTTCTCGGACAGTGTTGACCGCAGCTTCTTGATCTCTTCCATGCGTTCGCGAATGCGCTTTTCAATTCCTTCGTTCGTCGGTCGGTAGTAAACCCGGCCGCGCAAATTATCGGGCAGGCACTGCATGTCAGCGACCTTGCCCTCCACATCGTGCGCGTACTGATATCCCTGACCGTACCCGAGACCCTTCATCAGGCCAGTGGGAGCGTTGCGCAGGTGCAGTGGCACCGGATCCGCGGCGGTTTGCTCCACATCGTGTTGAACATCGCCGTAAGCCGTGTAGAGAGCGTTCGACTTCGGAGCCACCGAAAGATAGACGACGGCTTGCGCCAACGCCAGATTTCCCTCGGGCATGCCGATAAAGTCGACGGCATCGCGAGCCGCCATGCACAGCGCGAGAGCGTTGGGATCGGCGAGCCCAATATCTTCCACGGCCATGCGCACCACGCGGCGCGCCACGTAAAGCGGATCTTCGCCGGCCTCAAGCATGCGCGCCAGCCAGTAAAGCGCCGCATCGGGATCGCTATTGCGCACCGATTTATGAAGCGCAGAAATGAGGTTGTAATGCTCTTCCCCGCTTTTGTCGTAGAGCAAAATGCGCTTCTGGAGCGCGTCGTGCACGATGGAATCGGTGATCTCGGTCGCTTCGTCGAAGGGTGGGGATTTCGCCAGCGACGCGGCAACTTCCAGCACGTTGTAAGCACTCCGCGCGTCACCGCTGGTGTAACTGGCAATCTTCTTCAGCGCCTCGTCAGAAGCGCTCAACTTCATCGATCCCAAGCCGCGAGTTTCATCGCCCAGCGCACGCCGCAGCAGTTCAACAATTTGCTCCTCAGCCAGCGGCTTGAGCACATAAACCCGGCAGCGCGAAAGCAAAGCAGAATTGATCTCGAACGATGGATTCTCGGTAGTCGCACCGATCAGCCGAATGTTCCCCTTTTCCACGTGCGGCAAAAAGGCATCCTGCTGCGCCTTGTTGAAGCGATGAATCTCATCGATGAACACAATGGTCCGGGTGCCGTACTGCCGCGCCCGTTCGGCATCGGCCATGACCTGCTTGATTTCCTTGATCCCGGCCAGCACCGCGGAAAACTCGATGAACTCAGCCTTGGTCATGCTGGCGATAATCTTTGCGAGCGTGGTCTTGCCGGTGCCAGGTGGTCCCCAAAACAAGATCGAGCCGGTATCGTCGCGCTCGATCTGCGCGCGCAGCGGTTTGCCGGGTCCGAGCAGGTGTTCCTGCCCCACGTATTCCTCAAGCGTCCGCGGCCGCATGCGATCCGCCAGCGGACTGCTGCGGTCCGCCGAACTCGCATTCGGGATGGGCTGGAAGAGGCTCACAAAATCCATTTCACCACAGAAACCCGAGGAAAAGGGACCCTCAGACCTCAGCTCTCAAACCCTGACCTCTAAGCCCTAACCCCTGATCCCTCTAAGTAACCCGGCCCGCGTTACCGGGGTAACGACTCCCGCTCAACATTATGGTTGGGACCGCAAATCTGGCGCGATACCATGGAAGAAGTCCCTCCCACCAGATTAGGCCATAAAGATAAGCCACCAGTTTGCCCGCAGGTACGTGCTAGCCCATGGAAAATCAACAGACCAGACGGTTTGGCCGGTATGAGATCGTCGGCGAGTTAGGCCGCGGTGCCATGGGTGTCGTCTACAAGGCGCGCGATCCCCAAATCGATCGCCTGGTCGCGCTTAAGACCATTTCTCTGCAAGGGCAGGAACCAGAGCGCGACGAAGAATTCCGCCAGCGATTTTTCGTCGAGGCACAAGCCGCCGGACGATTGCACCATCCCGGCATCGTCGCCATTTTTGACGCCGGCGAAGATCCCGAGACCCACAATCCTTACATCGTGCTCGAGTACGTCGCCGGCGAGTCTCTAAGCCGGATTCTTTCCCGTGAGAAGAAGCTCCCGCTGGCCCAGGCTCTGCGCCTGGCTGAGGAAATGGCCAGCGCTTTGGATTATGCGCACGAGCAAGGCGTTGTCCATCGCGATATCAAGCCGGCCAACATACTCATCACCGAGGATGGCCACGCCAAGATTGCCGACCTCGGCATCGCCAAGCTGAATCTCGCGCAGTTCACCCTGCCCGGCCACGTGCTCGGCACGCCCGCCTACATGGCTCCCGAGCAACTCTCCGGCGAAGGCGTGGATGGACGTTCCGATCTTTTTTCCCTGGGCGTGATTCTCTACGGCATGGTTACCGGGCATTCGCCGTTTCACGGCAACAGCGCCACCACAGTGTGCTTCAAGGTGGTCAATCGTGAACCGATTCCTGCCAGCGCCCTGGACCTGGATCTGCCCCGGGCCCTGGACGCGGTCATCTCGCGCGCCATTGCGAAAGACCCCAACGCCCGCTACCAGCGCGGCTCGGACTTTGCCGCAGACTTGCAGCAGCTGCAACAGCAACGCCAACCGGGATCGACCACCACCAACGCCACCTTCAAGACGGGGACGCGCCCGGGGAGCGCGTTGTCCACATCCGCGAGCTTTGCCGCAACACACCTGGCTGCTGCGAAAGGGAAGCGATCGATTTACACCGCGATGCGCGAAGCTCGGCTGGGCGGGCTGATCGTGGGCGCGGTACTGATGCTCGCGCTAGTCCTATTCTTCGGAAACCCCCTCGGGAAATTTACCGCTTCGCGGAAAACTGCCGCTGGGCCACAGAACGGGTCCGCGAGTTCGGCCCGTCCGGACGAGCAGTACGCTGGAGGCACGCAACCCATGCCCGCTCCGACCTCCGCCCACTCAACTGCCCCCGCCGTCACCGGGAATGTTCCGCCTCAACCTGCCCAGCTCCGCAATCTTGTCGCAACCTCATCCGCCCGGCGATCCGCCTCGCAGAAGATACGCCCGGCATCCACCGCCAGTCTGGACTTATCCGTACAGCATCAGTTCAAGGACGCGACGCTCTCACTCTGGATCGATAACAAGCTGACGCTGACTCAGCCCCTCCACGGGACGAATCGGAAGCACATGATTGTTTTCAACGGCACCTATGGCGTCAACTCCAACACCGTCCAGGTTCCCCTGGGGGCGCACGTGATCCGTTTGCGAGCTCAATCGGCTGACCAATCCGTCGATCTCTCCAAAACCATCTCAGCCGCGTTCACCGACGGCGACATCAAGACTCTCCAGGTCACCTTCAACAACCACAACACAGCCATGAACCTGATCTGGCGGTAGATGTGTAGGACGGACACTCTTGTCCGTCGCCTTTGACGTTGATTTTGTTCGTGTGGTGCGGGCACTCCTGCCCGCTGCTTTTGAAGTTGGTACTGACTTGAGCAGGACGGACCTCTGCGAGCCGGCAGCTAGATTCTGGGTGCCCCATGTCTCGCTGGTTTTGCGAGACGTGGGGATTTTTCCCGCAACCTGAAATTTCTTGTCCGTCGTCGGCGACGTCATTTCCTCTGCCGCGCAGCCTCATACAAAATAATGCTCCCCGCCACGCCCGCATTCAGCGATTCCACTTGCGCCGTGTGAGGAATGGCCACAACCTCATCCATCTGCGTCATCAAGCCGCGCGCCAACCCGGAACCCTCGCTTCCAATGAAGATTGCCAGCGGCCCGGTGAGATTGGCGTGATCCAGCGGCGTCCCCTTGTGCGAAGAAGTCGCAATCAATCGCACGCTTTTGCGCGCGAAGCTTGGCGACAACGTCTTCAAGCCCAGCCGCCGCCGCAACCACCGGCAACCGAAAAATCGATCCCGCCGAAGCACGCACGGCTTTTGCATTGAGAGGACTGACCGTGCCCTCACCCAAAATAATCCCGGCGCTGCCGAAAGCCTCCGCTGAACGGATGATCGTGCCCAGATTGCCCGGATCCTGCAGCCCGGCCAGCGCCACGATCGGACCCACCTGCAATCGCTCGTTCTCGAGCACGTCGTCCAAAGAAAATTCCTTCAGACGGACGAGTGCCGCCACACCCTGCGGCGTTTCGCTGGGAACGGACGCGTCGAAAAGCTTGTCGGGAAGCAGCAAAGTCTCAACGTGAGCGCCAATCTGCGGCAACAGACGCTCCGCGCGCTCCAGCGCCGACTCCCGAAAAAAAACCGCGCGAAACCGCAGCCCGCTGCGGATCGCTTCCTCCAGCATGCGCAGCCCTTCGATGGCGCAATCTCCGTCGTCAGTCCGCTGGGCGCGGGAAAAAGCCTGGCGCAACTGCTTCAGCAGCGGATTGTGCCGCCCCTCAATGCGCCGCAGTCGCGGCTGGGAGCACGCGGATTCACGGGTTCCAGTCATGCGTGTCGCAACTCCCACCCCGCCTTCACTCAACTCGGGCGAAACTCTTGGCCTACAGGCGGTCACAGCATGATACGCTGCTCTCCGGTAGTGGGTCAGTTCGACGACGGAAGCAAAAATCATCCACCACGAACCCCGGGATGCACCACCAACCCCGCGTTGAATTGGATTTCCTTTGTGTACCCTTGTGTCCTTGGTGGTAAAAGTTCTTCGAACTGACCCCCATCGGCTCTCCCTATCAGTTCTCCCAGCTTCAACGCTTTGCAGTATTATTGTAGGTTTCACAAACTAAATTCACCAACGCTGTAGCCAATGGGAAGGGGTTGCTGTGCGCGCCGAGATCGTCAAGATTAATAGCGAGAATCCGGAAGTGTCACTGGTGAAGTACGCCGCCGATCAGATCCGGGCGGGCGAGGTGCTGGGAATGCCGACCGACACGTTCTACGGTCTTGCGGCCGATCCCTTCAACCTGCGCGCGGTCGACAAGGTCTATGACATCAAGACCCGCTCGCGCCACAAGCCGCTCTCCTTGCTGATCGAGAGCGTCGACCAGGCCGAGGAACTGGCCAAAAAGCTGCCCGAAGAGTTCTACGCTCTGGCGCGAAAATTCTGGCCCGGGCCGTTGACCGTGATTGTGAAAGCGGGCTCGCGCCTGCCTCTGAAAGTGACGGCCAACACCGGCAACGTGGCGCTGCGCGTGCCCAATGCGAAAATTCCGCTGGCGGTTGTGACCGCGGCTGCCATTCCGATCACCGCAACTTCGGCCAACCTGAGCGGCGCGGCGGAGTGCACTACGGCCGAGCAGGTGCACGACCAGCTTCACGGCCGCATCAGCATCATCGTCGATGGCGGCATCTCTCCCCGCGATATTCCGTCCACCATCATCGATCTCTCCGACGAGGAGACCCGCTGGAAAATCATCCGTGAAGGGGCCATCCCCAAAGATGAGATTTCCAAGTTTTTCGCCGGATGACGGACGACTCTGCCAACTCGTTGGCCCGCCAGTCTGCCAACCAGGTTGCAAACCGGTCTGCCAATCGATCAAACAATAGACGCTCGCGAATGCGGTTTCTGCGGCTCGCCGCACTGGTCGGCGCAGTGGCGGTGGCGTGGCTGGCGATCACGGCGGTTCGTGTGATTCAAACCGCATCGCTCGAGGAGATGCAGCACGCCGATGCGATCGTCGTCTTCGGCGCGGCGCAATATTCCGGACATCCCTCGCCGGTCTACCGCGCAAGGCTGGATCACGCCTACGCGCTGTATCAAGATGGGCTCGCTCCAGTCATCATCACCACCGGCGGAGCTGGCGGCGACCCCAAATTCAGCGAAGGCGAAGTGGGCCGCAGCCACCTGATGGAGCGTGGCGTCCCCGAGCGAAACCTGATCGCGGAAACTCAGGGACACGACACCGCCGAGTCGGCCGTGCGCGTGGCCGTGATCATGCGCGCCAACGGATTGCACAGCTGCGTCGCCGTCAGCGACGCCTATCATGTATTTCGCATCCGCGAGCTGCTGGAGCACGAGGGCGTCGGCCCCGTCTACGTAGCCCCGCGCCCCGATTCCAAGCCCCATGGCGCGATGCAGAGGCTGGTGGCCGTGCTGCGCGAGGCGGTCAGCTATATGTCCTGGAGATTGGGGATCACTTAGGGCAGCATCGCTGTCAGGTGACAGCCATCAGCTAGCGGTCGTTATATTTAGCGGTCGCCAACGTTGCGAACCTTGAACCACTCGTAATGCAGTCCATTCTGGTTCAGGCCGATGCGGATATTCGTGAAGGAGTGTTGAATCCGCATCACCACGTTATTGTTGGTGTTGATTTCGTTCCGATCGTGCTGGGCCCCGCGTTGTTCCGACACTTGCCGGCTCTGGCAGTGCGCGTAGTCCTCGTAGTCCTGCACCTGCTGGCACAGCTCGTATCCATTGGTTAAATTCGCGTTGCGCAGACTCACCGTGTCGAGGTTCGACTTCATCGCCGCCGCCAGTTCCTGATCGTAGCGATCGAACCAGCTGCGGACTGCATCCTCAGTCTGCTGCGGTGTGTGGGTCAGTTTGTATTTGGAGATCGCGGCCAGGATTTCGTCGTCGTTGCCCGCGCCATCCATCTTCAAGCGAGGGAACGGCCCCGCTTGCGCTTCCATGTCGTCGTCGGTGAAGACTTTCTTGGCATGAGCGGGGTTCGCTGCCTTGGCTTTGCGAGCCGCAGCCGCCAGAGAATTGCCCGTGTCGGAAGAAGAGTTTTGGTCGGCAGCAGCCGAACTGGCCGAGGGAGAAGCCGAGGACGACGCCGCCGGCGCATTTTGTGCAAGACTCAAGCCAGAAAGCGCCAGCAGTAAAGCAACCTCGACCAAATAGCACTCGGTGCGACGAGATGACCAAAAACTCTGCATCATCGACAACGGTACCCGACCGGCCGAAGCAGTGGAAGGTCACTTAAGTTTCGACGGTAACCACTTGTTAAATCAGCAACTTACCATCCATTGCGCCGGCGCAGGTTGGTGATGTGGGCCACATGATGCTTGCCATGCCAGGCATAAAGCGCCAGATTCTTCTCCAAACTGACCGTTCCGAGCTCGGGATGTCGAAACGTGCGCTTCCAGTCCTCCGGCTTGACCGACCGCAACAGCCGCACCCAGCGGTCATGTAAGGAGTCCAGCAAGGTCAGCGACACTTCGATCGGGGTCGACCTGGTGTCCGCGAGTTCAGCCCAAAGCTGCTGCTCGTAAGGCTTGATGGTCGGTTCCGACTCCGTGAGCGCCAGCTTAAAGCGGATGTAGGCGTTCATATGGCTGTCGGGCACATGATGCGTGACCTGGCGAACAGTCCATCCTCCGGGCCGGTAAGGCGTGTCGAGTTGCGCCGGGGAAAGGCCTGAGACGGCAGCACGGAGATTAGCGGGTGCACGCGAAATGTCGTCGACTAGCTTCTGCTTCTGATCGTCGCTTAGAGATCCTTCGAAGTGAAACTTGCCGATGGGATAACTCAGGTCGCTCATTCTTGTCTCCGTCAATTTGGTCACTGTCGAGATTAAGGCTAAGCAGTCCTGTCTACAGATGACGCAGCGACGGAGCCGGTTTCAGAAGGATGCCGTCAGGAAGACGTTCTCCGACGAACGGCTGGGGGGTATACCTGCCGGGCAACGGCGCCACGGGCAGATGCTGATGGAGAAGGGCCATTGCGGAGCTTCCGGAAGCTCAGGTGGCTGAACGAGCTCCTTGCTCGGGCTGGAGGACAGCCTCGTTTCAAGGGTCGCCAGCAGGCCGTTAAACCGATTCACCTCGCATATTTAAGTAACTGATAATAAATGACTTAGCCAATGTTCTTCGCACAGGGCTGGGGCCTCTGTAAGTCTATGTTGACTCAGTCTCTTAGGCTACGATTGCCCCGATTACGGTGCATGCCGCAGCCAATCAGGCGGCAAGCACAATCGAATAACCAAAGGCAGGTGGGTTGAAGTTCTCTAGTATCGTAATGTACAATTTGAATGCGTACGTTAGGAGTCACTCCTCATGCCGAGAATAGCGGTCGAAGACAACAGTCGGATGTCCCTGCGCATTCGGGCCGAGGAGAAAGCGCTCCTCATGCGGGCGGTGGCGCTAAAGCACACCGACCTGACGGACTTTGTAATTCAACACGCCGTCCGTGCCGCCAAAGCTGTCATCGAGCAGGCGGATCGCGTGCAACTCTCCGAGAGGGATAGCCTGCGGGTTCTCGAGCTTCTGGAGAATCCGCCCAGGCCGAACGCAAAACTGCTGGCGGCCGCCCGGGCACTGCCGAAGCAATCGTAATCGTGACCGCATGGCGCGAAGAACCGATCAGCAAGAAGCACGATCGGGAAGCCTTCGACTGCGGCGAAGCTGCGCTGAACGACTTCTTGCGCCGGTACGCCCGCAAGAGCCACGAACGGGGCGGCGCGAAAACTTTTCTTGCGATCGATGACACCGACAATAAAACCATTCTCGGCTTCTATAGTCTCAGCCCCGCATCGATCGCATACGCCCAGACACCGGAGATCCTACGCCACGGCTTGGCGCGGCACGACGTGCCGGGTTTCCGTCTGGCGCGCCTGGCTGTGGATCGCAGGTTCCACGGCCAAAGGATCGGCGGACAACTTCTGCTCGCGGCGGGCCGACGCTGCCTGTTGGCCGCAGAGGAAGTCGGCGGCGTCGTGCTGGTGATCGACGCCAAGAATGAAAGAGTCGCAGGATGGTACGCCAGCTATGGCGCCGTTCCGCTGCTGGATGCGCCGTTAACTTTACTGCTGCCGCTGGCGACCGTCGAGGCCGCACTCAAAAAAGCAGGAAAATACTAAAGCTCGTCCCATGAGGAGATCTATCCCTGTCGCCGTTGTCCGGCAGAAGCCCGGAACCTTCGCAGTAACTACAACCCGTGGGGCCGATACGTCTGGGACCCCATTCCCGCCGGCTTTGAGTTTCGGTTCCTCCATGCCCCCAACATGCCACTAGTTTGGTGCATCAAAGTACCGTTTTGGGCTAAACTCTCTCTGCCATTGAGCTTAGCCGCTCGGTCGCCGAATTTTGTCGGGCAAAACGCATTGCGGACGGTTCGAGGGGGAACTATGCCATCTTCGGTCTGGTCGGGTCACTTAACGTTCGGACTCATCTCCATGCCTGTGCGTTTGTTTTCGGGCGCGCGCAGTTCTGGCATTTCGTTCAACATGCTGCATCGCACGGACAAGTCGCGGCTCAAGCAGCAATACATTTGCCAGGCGGAAGGCGTCGTGGTCGAGCGCAGCGACATGGTGAAGGGCTATGAGTTCCGCAAGGACGAATACATCATCATCGAGCCCGACGAGATCAAGAAGATCGAGCCGCAGACCGCCAAGACCATGGAGATCCTTGAGTTCGTGAAGTCGAGCGAAGTCGATCCCGTGTATTTCGAGTCGTCGTATTACATGATGCCGGAAGAAGCGGGGCGGCGTCCGTACGCGCTGCTGACCAAGGCTTTGGAAGAGAGCGAATACGTGGCCATCGCCAAGATCACCATGCACAATCGCGAGTACACCGTATTCCTGCGTCCGCATGAAGGCGGCATGATGCTGCACACCATGTACTACGCCGAAGAGGTGAAAAAAGTGGAAGGCTTCGGCGCGCCCGACGTGGAGTTGAAAGAAGCGGAAGTGAAAGTCGCGCACCAGTTGATCGAAGCGCTGGCGGACGAATGGGATCCCGAGAAGTACAAAGACAACTTCCAGGAAAACTTGAAGAAGCTGATCGAGACCAAGCTCGAAGGTGGCGAAGTGGCCGAAGTGGAGCAACCGAAAAAGTTGGCCCCGGTGGTCGATCTGATGGCTGCATTGAAACAGAGTCTGGCGCAAATGGAAGGCAAGAAGAAGCCGGCAGCCACCGCTGGTACAGAAGCGCCGGTTGCCACGAAGTCCCGCCGCGGACGGTGAGGGGCGGGCTTCGGGTGAGGGGCGGGCTTCGGGCTTCGGCTTTTGGGCTTCGGCATCCAAACCTCGCTCGCGGAATCTGGTAGTGGTGGGGTTCCGCAGATGCAGCTTGTCATCCTGAGCGAAGCGAAGGACCTATGCAACTTGCTCGCTGCGCCTCAGCGGCGGCAAGTTGCATAGGTCCTTCGTCCCGCAAAAAGCGCGGGCCTCAGGATGACAATCTGGTTGGTGCGAGGCGGTGTGGGGGGTGAGCGGCGGGCGCGGCAATTACTCGTCAGGAAACTACACCACTACCCGGAATCTCCGCAACAGGCATCTCCCCGTACCTGCCGCGCATCCATTTCTGAAATCTGAAATCTGAAATCTGCAGAATCTGCAGTCTGAAGCTGAAGCCTGAAAGCCGAAGCCCGAAAGCTGAAGCCCGAAGCCCGCCTTTTGCGCGGATTGCCGCCAGTGTTTACAATGGTCGCTTCGTCTGAACACTTGAAATCAGAAATTATCTCTCCGGGGTGCTGATGAGTTTTCGAAATAAGGGCTGGATGGCGGCAACGCTACTTGCAATGCTGATTTGCGTCGCCTGCGGCCAGATCTATCGTCCGGTGGTGATTCCCATCAACAATATTCCGCCGAGTCCCGGGGATTTTCACTCCGTGTTCTCCCTGAACACCAACGCCGTCTACGGCCTTAACCCGGATCCCAATAATCCCGGTAATCTGATCCCCACGCTGGTCTACGGCCCCGGTTCCGCTATGCAGGTCGACGTGGGCGGCGACACGGACCTGGGAATCGCCACGCTGGTGGATGGAACCGTGAGCGGCGCCAATCCGACCCACGGCATCAGTCTGCCTAATTTCAGCCGCGTGTTTGTGGCCAGTGCCGGCAGCGCGGTGGCCAATGGGCTGGACGCGATTTCTTCGTTTATTCCGGCCACCCAATCGGCCAGCTCGAGCGGCATCGGAGCCGCCACCGTGGTCAGCTATCCCAACTTTATCCCCAATCCCCCATCGGCGCTGCCTTTCTTCTGTTCGTATCTGCCGGATTTCGTTGCGGCCTCGCAGAGCACGACCGTTTACGTGGCGAACTATGGGGTAGAGAACGCCCCGCCGGTCTGTAATCCGAACGGCACGACCAGCACGGATTCAATCGCCGTCGTCAACGCGGCGACGAACGTCATCACCAACATTGTTTACTCCACGCTTGGGGCGACGCCTGCAATCGTGCCTCCCATCGTCTTGTCGAATCCGGTGGCGCTGGCGCAGGTGCAAACTCCCAACGGCAACAAGCTCTACGTGCTGAATCAGGGGAACAACACGGTCGCCAGCTTGTACACCGTGGATATGACGCCCACTACGGCGACTGGAACGGTTGCCGGATTCTCCGGGACGTCGCCAGCATGGGTCGTGGCGCGCGGTGACGGCCAGCAAGTGTATGTGCTGAGCCAGGGCGATGGCCAGCTCTGGACCATCAATGCGGCGACCGATACGGTGATCGGCAGCGTGTCCGTGGGAGTGGGAGCGAACTACGTTCTGTACGACCCGAATCTGAACCGGCTGTACGTGACCAATCCAAACAACAGCAGCGCGTATATTTTTTCGGTCGCAGGGAGCCTGCCGTCTCTGCTGAACACGATTGTGTTGGGGAGCAACTCCGCAAACTATCCATCTTGCGTCAATCCCTGTCCCATGTCGGTGGCGGCGCTGCCCGACGGCTCGGAAACATATATCGCAAGCTACCAGCTGGTCGGGGGCGCGGGCTGCACGGACCCCATTCCGCAATCACTGAGTGCGCCCTCGGCGTGTTCCGTGACTGCTTCGGTGACGGTGCTGGACGCGCTATCGACGACGGTGACGAGCACGATTTCGGCGTTCCCGAGCGGGACTACGTCGGTCCCCGAGGTGGCAAACTGCGTCCCGGCGAGTGCGAGTGGCTTCTACAATCCGGGTCTGGTTCCGGTGGCCAATACGTCGGCCAGTCGTTTCGCGGCGCGCTTTCGCGTATCCGCCGTCGCGGCGGCTGACAGCAGCCGCGTTTACGTCAGCGTTTGCGATGCCGGGTCCGTGGCTATCGTCAACACCACCGACGGCAATACCAATAACCCGGGACAAAACATTCCGGACGACACGCTGGTGCTTGATCTGGCGACGCCGTTTGGCATCGGCACTACGTCGAACTCTTTGCCCCAGCAGAACCCGCTCTTCCTGTTGCGCGGGCAGTAATCAGCTGGCTTTGTCATCCTGAGCCTGGTCTCTCGCGAAATGAAGGACCAGGCGTAGTCGATCCAGCGCCGCCGAGCAAACGCCTTGATACGCCGTCGCGATGAATAGGTGATAGGGGTCCTTCGACTCCGCAAGCCGGTTCGCTTCGCGCACCGTCTCGCTACGCTCAGGATGACAACCTGAGGGGATGACGTTTGGGTCAGACTCTGGCGGGAACTTCTTCTTTGGCGGCTTGCCTCGCCGCGTAGTGTGAGTCCACATACTCGTCGAGAATTTCGATGAACTCGGGGACGATGCGGTCGCCCTTCAGTGTGGTGAACAGGCGTCCATCCACGTAGACCGGAGCCTTGGGCTCTTCAAACGTTCCGGGCAGGGAGATGCCGATGTTGGCGTGCTTCGATTCGCCGGGGCCGTTGACCACGCAGCCCATGACCGCCAGCTTCATCTCTTCCACGCCGACGTAGCGGCCCTTCCACATGGGCATCTGCTCGCGCAGGTATGTCTGAATCTGCTCGGCCATTTCCTGGAAGAAGGTGCTGGTGGTGCGCCCGCAGCCGGGGCAGGCTGTAACCTGCGGGGTGAAGCTGCGAATGCCCATGGACTGGAGAATCTGCTGCGCCACGCGCACTTCTTCGGTGCGATCGCCGTTCGGAGCTGGCGTGAGCGAAACGCGGATGGTATCGCCGATGCCTTCCTGCAGCACCACGCCCATCGCCGCGCGCGGATGCGACCACGCCTTTTGCGCCCATCCCGGCTTCGGTAAGACCGAGATGCAGAGGATAGTTGCAGCGAGCGGCCAGCGCGCGGTAGACGTCGATCAAATCCTGCACGCCGCTGACTTTCGCGCTGAGAATAATCTGGTCCGGACGCAGGCCGAATTTCTGCGCGAGGTCGGCGGAATTCAGCGCGCTCACGACCATCGCTTCCATGGTGACTTCGCGGGCATCCTTGGGGTCGTCTAGCTTGGAGTTCTCGTCCATCATGCGGGTCAGCAGCGTCTGGTCGAGCGAGCCCCAATTCACGCCGATGCGCACCGGCTTTTCATACTTCACCGCGACTTCAATCATGGTGCGGAAGTTCGAGTCGCCGGTCTTGCCAATGCTGGCGTTGCCGGGATTGATGCGGTACTTCGCGAGATCGCGCGCGCACTCGGGATACTTGGTGAGCAGAACGTGGCCGTTGTAGTGGAAATCGCCAATGATGGGAACGCGCACGCCCTGCTTGTCGAGCTGTTCCACGATGTGGGGCACGGCGGCGGCAGCGTCGTCATTGTTCACAGTGACGCGCACCAGTTCGGAGCCGGCGCGGGCCAGCGCCGCGCACTGCTGGACGGTCGAGGCGATATCGGCGGTATCGGTGTTGGTCATCGACTGCACCACAATCGGTGCATCGGAGCCGACGCGCACTCCGCCAACGACGGCGGTAACGGTCTTTCTGCGTGGAATACCACGAGGAATCATGGACATGGGAACCTATATTTTAACACGCAGAAACGGCGAGTTCGAACCCAATACGTTCCCTTCGTACAGTGTTGCACTTGATTCGCGAACTCATGAGGGGACGACAAAACGGTTGGTGCGTGGCGTTGCGCGCTTTCGCTCCGCTGGTATACCGTAATCAGTCGCCCCATCAACCAGACGGGTCATCGACTCATGGCTGAACGCAACGAATCTCCCGCCCCAAACTCGGCCTCAGCCTTGACCTTGCTGACGACCAAAGTCGATCCCACTTCGGCGCGCTTTGAGGCCAACATGCGCTTTCTCGCCGACCTGATGTCGCAGATCCGCAACGAAAGCGAGCACATTTCCGAAGGCGGCGGACCGAAAGCCATCGAAAACCAGCACGCCAAGAAGCGTTTGACCGCGCGCGAGAGGATTCATCTGCTCGCCGATCAGGAAACTTTTTTTGAGCTCGGCCTCTACGCCGCGCACGGCATGTACGAAGAGTGGGGCGGAGCGCCTGCCGCGGGCGTGATCACCGGCCTGGCGCGCATCCAGACGCGTCTGGTGATGATCATCGCCAACGACGCCACCGTGAAAGCCGGCGCCTTTTTTCCGATGACCGCGAAGAAAGTGATTCGCGCGCAAAACATCGCCATCGAAAACCGCATCCCGACGATCTATCTCGTCGATTCGGCCGGCGTGTTCCTGCCTCTGCAGGAAGACGTTTTCCCCGACACCGACGATTTCGGCCGCGTCTTCCGCAACAATGCCGTCATGTCGGCCCTGGGCATCTCGCAGATCGCCGCCATTATGGGCATGTGCGTCGCCGGAGGCGGATATCTTCCCGTGATGTGCGACCACGTTCTCATGACCGACGGCAGCGGATTGTTTCTCGCCGGCCCCGCGCTAGTGCAGGCCGCGATCGGACAGAAAGTTTCCGCCGAAGATTTGGGCGGCTCCATCATGCACTCCTCGATCACCGGCACGCTCGATTTCCGCGAGCCTACCGACGAAGCCTGCATCGCGCGCATTCGCTCCATCGTCGACAAGTGGGGCTACCGCCGCCAGTCTCCCTGGGACCGCAGGAAGCCGGTGGAACCGGCCATGGCCGCGGAGGAAATTTACGGCATCTACGATTCGTCGCCCGCGCGTCCCTATGACATGAAGGAAATTCTCGCGCGCGTGCTCGATGCCAGCCGCTTCGACGAGTACAAGGCCGAATATGGCAAGACGCTGATCTGCGGCTACGGGCGCATCGGCGGTTTCGCCGTCGGCATTGTGGCGAATCAGAAACTGCACGCGCAGCAGACCGATCACGAAGGCCGCAAGCGCACTGAGTTCGGCGGCGTCATCTACACCGAGTCCGCGGAGAAGGCCGCGCGCTTCATCATGGATTGCAATCAGAATTTGATCCCGCTGGTTTTCTTTCACGACGTCAACGGCTTCATGGTGGGCCGCGACGCCGAGTGGAGCGGCATCATCAAGGCCGGTGCAAAGATGGTGAACGCGGTCTCGAATTCCGTGGTGCCGAAGATTACCGTGATTGTTGGCGGATCGTTCGGCGCCGGGCATTACGCCATGTGCGGCAAGGCTTTCGATCCGCGCTTCGTCTTCGCCTGGCCCACTGCCCGCTATGCCGTGATGAGCGGCGATTCTGCCGCCGGAACGCTGGTGGAAATCAAAGTGAAGCAACTTGAGCGCGGCGGCAAGCAGACTGACGCGACGAAGAGAAAAAAGAACTCTACGAATCGACGAAGCGCACCTACGACGAGCAGACCGACCCGCGCTACGGCGCTGCCCGCCTGTGGATCGACCGCATCATCGATCCCGTCGAGACGCGTGAGGCTATCACGCAAGCCCTGGAAGCAGCAGCGCTGAACCCAGACGTGCCAGAGTTCAAAGTGGGGGTGCTGCAAACATAGTTCAACTTCTCGCCACGGATCACACGGATTTCCACGGATCAGACTTCTAGGGGAAAACTTAGATCCCCAATCCGCGTCAAGCTTTGTCCGCAAAAATCCGTGCGAATCCGTCGCAAAGAATTTTCGTATGGCTGATGTCGTCAAATTGGTCGAGTGTCCACGCGATGCCTGGCAAGGCCTGCAGGGGCAGATTCCCGCCGACCTGAAAGCCGACTACCTGAAAGCCTTGATCAGCGTGGGGTTCAAGCATATCGACGCCGTCTCGTTCGTGTCGCCGAAGGCCGTCCCGCAAATGGCCGACTCGGAAGAAGTACTCAAGCTGCTCGATCCGCCCGACGATGTCGAGATCATCGGGATTGTGGTGAATGAAAAAGGTGCGCAGCGGGCCATCGATACTCAGGCAGTCTCCACGCTCGGGTTTCCTTACTCGATTTCTGAAACGTTCCTGCGCAAGAATCAGAACCAGTCGCTCGAAGACGCGCTCGAAGAATTAGAGAAGATTCAAAAGAAAGCCGACGACGCCGGACTGGGCGTGGTGGTCTACATTTCGATGGCGTTCGGAAATCCGTACGGCGACCTGTGGAACGTGGACGAAGTCGTCGAAGCCATGAGCCTGCTCGAAATCGAAAACGTTCGCATGATTTCGCTGGCCGACACCGTTGGCATGGCCACGCCGCAACAAATCAGCGAAATCGCAGGCGCGGTCATGACCAAGTATGATTACCTCGAGATCGGAGTGCATCTGCACAGTCGCCCGGAGCAGGCGGCGGAAAAGATTCTTGCGGCGTATGATGCCGGATGCCGCCGCTTCGATTCCGCGCTGGGAGGACTCGGCGGGTGTCCCTTTGCCCAGGACGCGCTGGTCGGCAACATTCCCACGGAGAAAGTGATCGAGGCGCTGCAGCAGCGAGGCGCGGAGTTACCCGCACTGAAGCCGCTGGATACGCTGCTGAAAGCAACAGCGGGAATCGCTGCAAAGTTTTCGGCGTCGCACGCTGCAGATTGATGACCAGAGCCTCGTCGTGCAGTTATGCTACACGTCCGTGCTATATAGTTTCATGATGTTGAGCGCTCCGCGTTGCTTTGTCATGCTGAGCGAAGCAGGAAGTTCGCGAAGCGAAGTTCCTGCGCAGTCGAAGCATCCCTATAATCGCAACGGTACCAGGAAGCTTAAAATTCACTAATTGCAAACTAGCAATGCCCTACCAGACGATACAACTCGCGTACGACGCCCGCGTAGCCACCATCACGCTCAACCGTCCCGAAAAGCGTAACGCCATTAGCTTTGAGCTAATCGATGATTTGCGGCGCGCTCTGGACGAAGTTGCGAAGTCAGACGCGTTGGTCGTTATCCTCACCGGTGCAGGCAAGGCTTTCTGCTCGGGCATCGATCTCGACAATCTGAAAGCCCTGCTCGGCCGATCGCCGGAACAAAACCTGCAAGATTCCCAGACTATGGTTCGCTTGTTCCGCGCACTCTACGAATTTCCCAAAGTCACCATCGCCGCGGTGAACGGCGCAGCCATCGCCGGGGGCACGGGCCTGGCCCTGCTTTGCGATTTCACGCTGGCGGTTCCCGAAGCCAAGTTTGGCTATACCGAAGTGCGCATCGGTTTCGTTCCGGCCATCGTCTCGACTTTTCTGCTGCGCCAGGTCGGCGAGAAACAAGCCCGCGATCTGTTACTAACCGGAAGGCTTTTCGGCGCCGACGAAGCTGCGCGCATGGGATTGATCAACGAAATCGTCCCGCCGGAGAATTTGCTGACGCGGGCCCGCGAGCTGGCTGCGCTGCTGATGGAGAACAGTCCGGCTTCCCTGCATGCGACCAAGCAATTGCTGACCAATCATGCGCGCGCTGAGATCGACTCGCAAATCGAGGCCGCGGTGCGGGAGAACGCGGCCATCCGCAACACCGCCGACTTCCGCGAAGGGATCTCGTCGTTCCTGGAAAAACGCAAGCCCACCTGGACGGGGAAATGACTTCCACTCACAGCCTCGCGTTGAATGAAACCAAGCTGCGCGTACGCTACGCCGAGACTGATCAGATGGGTGTGGCTTATCATTCGAACCATTTGATCTGGTTCGAGGTGGGCCGCGTCGAACTCATGCGGCAAATGGGATTCTCTTATCGCGACATGGAGCGCGATGAAGATCGATTCATCGCCGTTGCCGAGGTCACGTGCCGCTATCGCGCTCCGGCGCGTTATGACGAAGAAGTGGTGGTGCGCACCAGGCTGAAGCATGTTCGCAAGTCGGTGATCGTGTTTAGCTACGAACTGGTGCGGGCCGAAGGCGGCGAACTGCTGGCGGAAGGCGAGACCGCGCATGTCGTGACGGATTCAGAAATGAAGGTGGCGCCACTACCGGAAAAATATTTGAAAGCATTCCGGAAGGCGCTGGGGCGGTCCCATCAATAGAGGTTGCCTAAGCGCGCAGCAAGAAATATTCTCTGTCATTCCGAACCGGCGTTAGCCGGTGAGGAATCTGCTGTCTGACGCTGCCGGCAAACAGCAGATTCCTCGCGGGCTTTCGCCCGCTCGGAATGACAAATGTAAGAGGGTTGAAAACTAGAAACTAGAAACTCTTTTGAACGCACTTCACATCAACGGTAACGATCTCACTCTGGAAGCGGTGCGCGAAGTCGCGAACGCGCATGACCGGCGCGCGGTGCTGCTGGCGCCGGATGCGCGCGAGGCTGTCGACCGGGCACGCGGCGTGGTGGATGCGCTGGTCGCAGGCAACCATCTGGCCTATGCCATCACCACCGGCGTGGGCAAGCTCAGTGACGTGCGCATCGCCGGCGATCAGATCCGCGAGTTGCAAATCAATCTGGTGCGCTCGCACGCGGTCGGCGTCGGCGAGCCTCTGCCCGTTGCCGAAACCCGCGCCATGATGCTGCTGCGGGCGAATTCGCTGGCCAAAGGTTATTCCGGCGTGCGGGCCGTCGTCATCGACACGATCTGCGAAATGCTCAACCGCGGCGTCACTCCGTTTGTCCCGTCGCAAGGCAGCGTGGGGGCGAGCGGAGACCTCGCTCCGCTGGCGCATCTCGCACTTGCTCTGATTGGAGAAGGAGAATGCGTCGACGAAAAAGGCGCGCGCGTTCCGAGCGGCGAGGCACTCAAACGGTCTCAGATCACGCCGCTGGTGCTCGCGGCCAAAGAAGCCGTCTCGCTGATCAACGGCACGCAGGCCATGCTGGCCGTGGGCACGCTGGCTCTGCTGGCCGCTGAGACGCTGGTAGATTCCGCCGACGTGATCGGAGGTATGTCCTGCGACGCGCTGCAAGGCACCGACACGGCCTTCGACGAACGCATTCACAAAGTGCGTCCGCACAGCGGTCAGATCCATACAGCGGCCAATTTGCGGAGCATGCTTGAAGGCAGCCAGATTCGCGAGTCACACCGCGACTGCGGCCGCGTGCAGGATGCATACTCGCTGCGCTGCATCCCGCAAGTGCACGGCGCGGTGCGCGACACGCTGGCCCACTGCCGCGCAGTGTTCGAGACCGAGGCCAACTCCGCAGTAGATAATCCCCTCGTCTTCATCGGCGACCCGAAGAAGCTCGAGGGCGAAGTCATCTCCGGCGGAAACTTTCACGGCGAGCCCGTGGCCTTCGCTCTGGACTTCTTGGCCGTCGCGCTCAGCGCGCTCGCCGGCATCAGCGAGCGCCGTATCGAACGCTTGGTGAATCCCGCGCTCAGCGAAGGCTTGCCGCCGTTTCTCGCTCCCGGAGCTGGGCTCAACTCAGGGTTCATGATGCCGCAGGTCACGGCAGCGGCGCTGGTCAGCGAGAACAAAGTGCTGGCGCATCCCGCGTCGGTGGATTCGATCACGACCTCGGGCAACAAAGAAGATTACGTCTCCATGGGCATGACGGCGGCGATCAAGCTGAAGCGCGTCGTCGAGAACACGCGCAACGTGCTGGCTATTGAAGCGATGGCCGCGGCGCAGGCGCTCGACTTTTATCTTCATGCCGAAAAGCCGCTGAAGACTTCGAAGCGCGGGCAAGCGGCGCATGCGGCGATCCGGTCGGTGTGCGCGACGATGGAGAAGGACCGCGTGATGTACCAGGACTTTGCGCGGATCGCGGAATTGATCGCGAGCGGGGAGATCGCGGAGATCGTGCGGTAGGAGATCGTGCGGCGGGAGTGCTTTTTGGGAAGTATTCCTGAGGGAAGGCTTGTGGAGGTGTCCACTTCCGCCGGAGATCACGCGACTTCACTCGCTGCGGAGCTGTGCTCCGCTCGGACGGGCGAGGCGCCCGTCCCCACACAAACTACCCCACAGAACCTTTGCGCACATGAGCTTCTACTACGCCGTCTTTGCGGCGCTGCCATCCAGACCCAACTCTGGGGCGATTTGCTTCATGGCTTCGATGCAGAGGGCGATGTGTTCGTCGAGGTCGACGCCCAGGGCGGCTGCGCCGTTGATGATGTCGTCGCGGTTTACTTTGCGGGCGAAGGCTTTGTCTTTCATTCTTTTTCGCACCGACTTCACGTCGACTTCCGCGAGCGACTTGCTGGGTTTGATCAGAGCGACGGCTGTGATGAATCCGGCGAGCTCGTCGCAGGCGAAGAGAGCTTTTTCCATCAGCGAGTCGCGGGTGACCCCGCTGTATTCGGCGTGTGACATGACGGCGCGGCTGATGACTTCGGGCCATCCGCGCTCCTTCAGGATGGCGTTGCCTTTGTAGGGATGGTCGTCGAGGCTGGGCCAGCGGTCGTAGTCGAAGTCGTGGATCAGGCCGACGATGCCCCAGAGATTTTCCTCTTCGGCCAAACTTTCGTCGGACGAACCAGCGGCAAACTTTCTGGCGCAGGCGCGCATGCAGGCTTCCACGGCCAGCGCGTGCTTGCGCAGGCTTTCTGACTGGGTGAACTCAGTGAGGAGTTCCCACGCGGCCTCTCTCGTGTTAACGTCATTCATCGTTACGAATGCTCCTTGAGCCCGGATGCCAGTATATGGGCAGTCTCCGCGAGCGTCTGTTGTACAACTCTAGTGAGTTTTCGCTTTTGGCAGTTTGGCGGGGGCGAAGTACCCTCTGCGTGCCTGCACTCGTAGGCCATGCTGATCCACTTTGACCGCCAAGCGGTGATAGCTGTTATCCCGCTTCAGGTCGCGAGCGTGAAATTCCAGCAGGTACAGGTATTCCGGTGGCGAGACCAGAGCTTCGAGCCCTGCCTGCAAATCATTCGTGTTGTGGACGTATGTTCCACCAGTCCCCATCGCCAGTTCGCCCATGACATCTTCGCTCAGGGGCATCGAGGCGCGACGGTATTCGGACTTTAGCTGGTTCATATGTGTCGAGCCCGCGCCTCTGTTACTGGCGTCCACTTCGGTCGTATAGAGTCCTCGGGCATCGAGTGCGTTGATCGTGATATTTGATTCGGCAGCTATATCTATGATCTGCGATTCTTCGTGCTTATCCTGTGCCGCAAAAGTGAGGAAGCCGGAGGACACCAAGATCAATGTGCTTAGACCAGGGAGTGCCGCAGTTCTATTGACTATCTCTCGAAGCGAAGCGAGAGATACCCGAGCGTCGTGTTCGCCCATTTCGAAGACTTGTCGAGCAGCCGACTCGGCCAGATTCTGCGCAACTGGCATAGTTATGCTTGGATTACAGTTGAGTTCCTCTTCAGTCGCGGCTTGCAGGGCTCCTAAGCTGTGCTCATTGGTGATCAATTCCGCTTGATAGTAATCAATGTCTGGACAATCGGTCCCCGTCCCGCGGCTAAGAGATTGCGGCTGAATTTTCATCATTGCGTTCTGCAGCGCCTTGTGGTCTAAGGTAAGTCCGCTGTTGACCACACCCGAGAGGGATACGACCGCTGCCATTTCACCGTCGCTCAGAGTTGCCACGACTCTCTTCGCAGCCTCTCGCGTTTGCGCCAAATCGCTGAAGCTCATGTGAAGATCATCGAACAATAAAATGACAAAACGTCTCGGCGACATCCTTGGAGCAGACGGTGGGGCTCTAGCAGAATCCTTGGTTAATTGGACATTGGGTTTCGTAGCCACCATAAACACGGAGATTTCCTGGCGCTTGTTGTTATCGAACACCTCAAAATCGCCCTTGCTCAGGTCTCCAACCGCTGCGCCATGACCATCCTTAACCAGGACCGGGACAAGAACGACATCCACTTTGCTCTGGAAGGTGATGTTGTCTTTAGGTGAATTTTGCTGAGGTTCCTTACAATGCGAGACGGTTGGAAGCGAGAAGAACGTCCAACAGGCCATCAATGCGAGCCATTGTTTCTTCCTAGGCATGGCAGGGTTCCCGATGCTTGTGGCTGGCGGCGTAGCGCAATGCCCCTTTCGCCGAAGTGACGCTTAACGTGAGTATAGTTTAGCTTAGACGCAAGAGCTGCATTTACAACCGCACTGAGCCCTCGCCGTGGACCCCGTGGCACTGCGCTCGGGCTAACTGCTGAAATCCAAGCGATAGCACTCAAAACCCCTTCGGACTCACGAACACACTTAGTAAAAACCACCCAAATTCCATCTCCCTTCCTCCGATGCTGCGATAGTGACTGAAGTTCGCACGAGACGACTTTGAGTCTGGTGTAATTGGGGATGTGGGTGTAAATGTTTGGATTAATGCCGCGCTGTTGTTGGCGCGGCGGTGGTTTCCTTAGCAAAGGAAGAATATGAAGAAGGTCCTGATTCTGTTGCTCTTGTGCTGCACGCCTTGTTTCGCTCGTAGCCGAGCAGCCAAGCGCACGTTCATGGTTGAGACTGGGTATCCGAAAGGCCGACCAGGGTACATGGTTACATACAGAGTCGGGCTGGCTTGTGGCGGAGCGGATGCTCCATACAATATGCAATGGCAAACGATTGCAGATGGCAAAGCACAAAACAAACGGGAACGAGCGCGCTGTAAGAAACATGCGCGATAACCGAATTAGGATTTCCTTCGGAGGAATTCAACGAGGACGTAACCGATGAGCGCAGCCATCATGGCGAGTTCAAAATTAGCCACGGTGAAAACATCTTCGATGGCCCAAACTAAGCCCCTCTTCTGCCCCATGCCTGAGCGCTCAAACTCTCCCATCAAGAGATTGGAATAAAACAGGAAGATGATAAAACCTACCTCGATCACTGCTCGCCAGACACTCTTCTTCTTCATGTCAGATACCGACTCCTCGGTAGAGCCGAAATTGTAGTTGATTGTTGACGAAAGCAGAGCCACGGCACTCAGACCCCTCCGGACTCAAGAAGCGGACCTAGTTAGTAAACAGCACGCGGATTCGCGGCGCATCATCGGTTGTTGGCCTTGTTCTTGCGGGTTTTAGCTGCTTTTTTCCAAGTATCGCTTGGCTATTGCCGGCGTAACTTCTGGTTTCCACGCATTTTACCCTTGACATCCACAGGGCACTGACCGCAGATTGGGCACTGCACTTGGAACCGTTCCCCCAACGTTGGTTCCAGTGTCTGTTCGGAAGGCCCGCTCTGGCCCTCCCACAACTCGATGGCCACGACTCTTGCCCCGGTAGATTCTAGGGAAGTCGTTCGATGCGATCACTGCCTGCTGGTTCAGTTTCGCACCACCAATAACAATTGCCGACGTTGCCACGCTTCCATGGATGAGGAGCCTGAGCCGGAGCCCATCATGGCTGCGCCGCCGGTGATGATGGCGGTGGCTGGAAACGGCCGCGGGCATCTGAACCTGGCGACGTCGATCCGCTCGCTGCGCCTGCGGAACGGACTGAGCCAGCGGCAACTGGCGGGGCGCATGTCCGTGCCCCGAACCTACGTTTCTAAAATCGAAAATGAGAAAGCCACGCCCACGCTGTCTTCCCTGGAGCGGTTGGCGCGCGCACTGGAGGTGACCGTGCCCGAACTGCTTAGCGGCGGAGAAAAGAGCCGTCAGGATGAAATCAGCGAATTGGTGAAAGATCAGTTTGTCGCCGAGATTCTGCCGTTTGTCTCGCAGCTGAACGGGATGCAGATGTCGAGCATCCTGATGCAGGTGCGGGATTTGACGGTGCGGCCGAGACGGAGCGCGTAGCAGCAAAGTTTCAAGGTGGCAAGGTTTCAAAGTTTCAAGGTTTGGCGAATGAGGTTCGGCGAAAAGGCTTGGCGAATCTGATTTTCTTTGCAACCTTGAAACTTCTGAAACTTTGAAACCTTAATCAAGTTTACTCCGGGCAACCAGCCAACACTACGCCGGGACCATCCTCTGGTCCCGGCTTTTTTATGTCTACCGAACCCCATGTCATCCTGAGCGGAGTTGGCGGTCGCGAAGCGAGCGCCAACGCAGTCGAAGGACCCCGTGTCTGCGTGCACTACCGGCGGAGATGCAGGAGTTTGAGGCACGGCAGCACGCCCCGTATCCTGTGGCCAAAATTCCTCCATGTGCCGTAGACGGTGCAAGCGGGCACGGGGTCCTTCGCTTCGCTCAGGATGACAGGCGGGGGCGATGAATCTCCAACAGATCGACTGACATCTATCTGTCATGAGTTTCGACCAAACTGAAGTAGATTCTTCCCCGCTCTTGGACCGTTCCCAGATAGCAGGCTGGAGCGCTGAGCCTGCCGCCATGCCGCACAACCCAGGTGACGACCTCTCTCTGCTCGATGCCTATTCGCGCGCGGTCACCGGCGCGGTGGAGCGGATCAGCCCGTCGGTGGTGAACATTGAGGTGCATCAGTCTTTGCCCCAGACGGGGCGCGCGCGTTCGGGCGAGCCGCAAAATCAAAATAAAGAACGGCGCGGCGGAGGGTCGGGATTTATCTTCACGCCGGATGGGCTGATCCTGACCAACAGCCATGTGGTACATGACGCCAAGCGCATCGAGGTCACGATGTCGGACGGGCGGCGCATGCCGGCTACTGCGATCGGCGACGATCCCGCAAGCGACCTGGCGGTGATCCGAATCGAGAAGCCGCGCGTGGAGGAGCCCGGCCTGACCGCGGCCGCGCTGGGCGATTCGCAGCAGCTGCGCGTGGGGCAGGTGGTGATTGCGATTGGCGCGCCTTACGGGTTTCAGTCGACGGTGACGGCGGGCGTGGTGAGCGCGCTGGGACGGTCGCTGCGCTCGTATTCCGGGCGGCTGATTGACGACGTGATTCAGACCGACGCGGCGCTCAACCCGGGAAATTCCGGCGGCCCGCTGGTCGATTCCGCCGGGCGGGTTGTGGGCGTGAATACGGCGACCATTCTGCCGGCGCAGGGGATTTGTTTCGCCATCGGGATCAACACGGCAAAGTTTGTGGCCAGCCGTCTGCTGCGCGATGGACGCATCCGCCGCAGCTTCATTGGCGTTTCGGCGCAGACTACGCCGGTGCACCGGCGCGTTGTGCGCTTTTACGATCTGCCAAAGGAGACGGGCGTAGTGGTGATCTCGGTGGAGGAAAACAGTCCGGCGAAGCGTGCGGGATTGCGCGAAGGCGATGTGATCGTGGCGCTGGAAGGCCATCCGGTGGCGGGCGTCGACGATCTGCATCGCGTGCTGACGGATGTGCGCGTAGGAGTAAGTTCCTCGCTGACGGTAATTCGGTGGACGGAGAAGCTGGAGCTGAAAGTGGTGCCGGAAGAGGCTAGGTAGGTTGTGTGGCGCGGGCACTCTTGCCCGCGAACTCTAACCACGAGCAAACCGAATTAGTCTATTCCGGCCAGGTGGGGACAGCCGCCCTCGGCTGTCCGTGCAAGCGAAGCTCCCATCTTCGGCCCCGACTAGTTCGGATCCACTGAGCGATCTCTCCGCTGCCGGCATTTCGCGGGCAAGAGTGCCCGCGACACAGCTCGCAGCGATCTCTCCGCTGCCGGCATTTCGCGGGCAAGAGTGCCCGCGCCACACAGGCTCAGCGAACATTCTCTGTCACATCCGTGTCATTGCTTCCCCTTCCTACCTGTGTTAGCCTCATTTCGAGGGGATCACTTTGCAGGACAAAGTACCTGCTGGCCTGGATCGCAAGGAGACGGAACTCTACCGTCAGCTTGATCCGGGGCGGCTTCCGAAGCACATCGCCATCATTATGGACGGCAACGGGCGCTGGGCGAAACGGCGCCACATGCCGCGCGTGGCCGGACATCGCGCCGGGGTGGCGGCGGTGCGGTCCACGGTGGAGACGGCGGCGCGCATCGGCATTGGGGCGCTGACGCTCTATGCGTTTTCCGAGGAGAACTGGAAGAAGCGTCCGAAGAGCGAAGTGGATTTTCTGATGCGCCTGCTCAGCCGCTACCTGAAAGCCGAAGTGCCCACGCTGAACAAGAACAACATTCGCCTGGAATATATCGGGCGGCAGCAGCAACTGCCGGACGACGTGCAGGAGCGCATGGCCTGGGCGCGGGAGAACACAGGGCGCAATTCTGGCATGGTGCTGACGCTGGCGCTGAATTACAGCGCGCGCAGCGAACTGGTGGACGCGTTCCGCTCCATGGTGCATGCGGCGTCGCAGAACGGCGGCATCGAGCATTTGCACATTGATGAGGAGATGGTTGGGCGGCATCTCTACACCAGCCATTTGCCGGATCCGGATCTGGTAGTGCGCACCAGCGGCGAGATGCGGCTGAGTAATTTTCTGCTGTGGCAACTGGCTTACGCCGAGATTTATGTGACGCCGATCCTGTGGCCGGACTTTCGCGGGGCGCACTTGCTGGAGGGGATTGCCGAGTATCAGAAGCGCGAGCGGCGCTACGGCGGGCTGAATCATGGCGACGGGCATTCCCACGCCGACGCTGAGCCTGCGAATTCCCACAAGTAAGACTTGATCGCAAAGCTGATAGGATCGTAGCGGCGCGGCAGGAAATTGCCGCCATCTCAACAGCATCTCCCACTTCCCTTGCTGAAGCGCATTGCGACTGCGGTTGTTCTGATTCCGATTGTGCTGGCGCTGATCCTGCGGGCGCCGGTGCCGGTGCTCGCCGTGGTGGCGGGCGCGGTGGCGCTGGCCACGATTCACGAATTCCTCAAGCTGACCGAATCTTATGGCGTGCAGCCAATGCGGCTGCCGACCTATATTTTTTCGGCATTGTTCTTTTTGCTGCTGGCATTCAATCCGGGGAACGAGAAGCCGTTGCCTTCGACTGCGATTTTTATCTTTGCAGCGGGAGCGGCGGCGGCGTTGGCTCCGTTCATTTTTCTGACCATCGGGATGCGGCGCGCCGAGCTTCGCAGCGGATATCCAGCGGCAGCGGCGGCTGCGTTTGCCTTCACTTACATCGCGCTTCCCATGGGGATGCTGGTGCAGCTGCGCCAGCAGTGGGCGGGGGCGTTTTACCTGTTGTATCTGCTGCTGGTCGTTTGGGCGGGGGACATCCTCGCCTATTTTGTGGGCAAGTCTGTCGGGCGGCACTTGATGGCGCCGCGCATCAGCCCGAAGAAAACGTGGGAGGGCGCGGCGGCATCGCTCGTGGCCAGCGTGGGCGTGGGCTGGCTGCTGTTCGGTCATGCCGAGCAGATCAGTTCGGCGTTGCTGAGTTGGGGGCTGATCGTGCGCCGCGACGGACTATTCGGGCTGGAGGCGCCGGCCATGGGGCCGGTGATTCTGCTTACGATTGTGCTCAACATCGCCGCGCAGCTTGGCGATCTGGTGGAGTCGTTGATCAAGCGCGGGGCCGGGGTAAAGGATTCGGGCGCGCTTCTTCCCGGCCACGGCGGGATGCTTGACCGCATTGATGCGCTGCTGTTTGCGGCTCCCGTGCTGTGGTGTTATGCGGCATGGCGAGTGATGCAGTAGCCCTGGCTATTTCAGTTTGTCCCAGAGATTTTTGGACCTTGCATCCTGCAGCGAGTGTCTGAGATGGGAACCTAGGCCATAGGCAGCCGCCGTCTCGGCGAGTATCTGCCACAGAACATCGTTCGGATATCTGTCGCGACCCAGCCCAAGCCCAGAGATGTGTCCGCTTATCTGGTGTTGAAGCTCGTTCAGGCCTTTAAACGCCCTGGTTAGCTGCTCTCCCTGGAGATCTAGTTCAAAGCCGCGACCGTGAATCGTAAGATCGTGGGAAACAAGGGCAAGGAAAATCTGCTTGCTGGGGTCCGTCAATGCTAGATACCAGTCTCGTATATCGTTGTTCATACTGAGGTCTCCTCTTTTTCGCTATTCTGGGGTCTTGTAGGGCTTCAGGTACTTCGCAAGAAGAATGTGGAAAGCGGAGGCGAAGGCAGGCAGGAGGGGGGTGCCCAAATGGTAATCGAAGCCGCCGCGGTGGTCGAGCGAAAAATGACGACGGAGGTTCCCGCGAATGTGATCGCAGCCCACCCCAAGTTTCGACACCCAAAGGCAGAACCATCGTAAAATAGAACCTGTGAGTGTTGCTTCGACAGTTCTCTCCTTCTGATGAAACGCATCGCCATCCTGGGTTCTACCGGCTCGATCGGGCGCAGCACGCTTAGCGTGGCGGAGTCTTATCCGGACCGTTTTCAGATTGTGGCGCTGGCGGCTGGGTCGAACCTGGAAGCAGCGTACGAGCAGGCTCAGCGCTGGCATCCGCGGTTGGTTTCAATGGCGGCGGAGGCCGACGCGGATGCACTCCGCGCTCGGCTCAAGAAAAACGGTCTGGGCGAGATCGAAGTGGTTCACGGCGCTGCAGGCGCCGTCCGGGTCGCGACGCACCCGGATGTGGATTTCGTGGTCAGCGCGATCGTGGGAGTGGCCGGACTTGAGGCTACTTACGAAGCAGTCCGCGCCGGGCAAAGTTGTTGGGTTAGCCAATAAAGAATGCCTGGTCGCGGCCGGAGAGCTGATCACTGCCGAGGCGCGCAAGCAGGGGAAGCCACTGCTGCCGATCGACAGTGAGCACAACGCCGTTCATCAATGCCTGCGCGGCGGCCGCATGGAAGAAGTAGATCGCATCTGGCTGACGGCTTCGGGTGGGCCATTTCTGAACACACCGCGCGCGGAGTTCGACTCGATCACCGTGGAGCAAGCGTTGAACCATCCCACGTGGAAGATGGGACGGCGCATCACCATCGACTCGGCCACGCTGATGAACAAAGGCTTCGAAGTGATCGAGGCCTGCCGGTTGTTCAACCTGCCGCCGAGCAAAGTGGAAGTCATCGTGCATCCGCAGTCGACGATTCATTCCATGGTCGAATTCATTGACGGCAGCATCCTGGCGCAGTTTTCGGTCACGGACATGCGCCTGCCGATCCTTTACGCGCTAACATATCCGGAGCGGATTCAGTCGGATATGCGCTTCGCGGTCAGTGACTTGCGTCATCTGGACTTCAGCCCGCCCGACATGAGTAAATTTCCTTGTCTGCGGCTCGCCTACGAGGCAGTCGAGGCCGGCGGCGCAAAAACGGTTGCGCTGAATGCCGCCGACGAAGTGGCTGTGGCTGCGTTTCTGGAAGGCGCCATCCGGTTTAATGACATTCCCAGGATCATCGAAGACGTGCTCTCGCGAACAAATGCTGGATCATTGGAGTCTATTGGGAGTGTGCTTAAAGCTGACGCCGAGGCCCGCCGATGTGCTCAAGAGCAGGTCGCGGTGCTTGTTAAGGCAAGTCTTAGTAAAGATTTGAAGAATATTGCGTCATCCCGGGCAACTTCTTTTGTCTGATTTTGGAATCTAAAGGGTTGGAAAGTACGTATCTCAATTATGCCTGAGTTTCTTAGTCCGCTCGCTTATCTCTACGTTATCCCAGTTTTGGGGTTCATGATCCTGATCCACGAGTTCGGCCATTTTGCCGTGGCCAAGCTGTTGGGCGTGCGCGTGGAGCAGTTCGCCATTGGATTTGGCAAGCGCCTGGTTGGCTTCCGCAGAGGGGAGACCGACTATCGCATCAACTTGTTGCCGCTTGGCGGCTACGTCAAGATGAGCGGCGAGAATCCGATGGATGAGCGCACCGACGATCCCGGCGAGTTCATGAACCATCCGCGCTGGCACCGCTTCCTGATCGCCATCGCCGGACCGACCATGAACATCCTGCTGGCGATTTTCCTTCTCACCACGGTCTACATGGTGCATTACGAGTATCCCGTCTACATGGACAAGGCAGCCGTGATCGACGGCGTGCGCAAGGATTCCGCTGCCGCAAAGGCCGGCATCGAGCCCGGCGACCGCGTGGTGAAGATTGACGGCATCACCAACCCCACCTGGGAACAACTGGCGCCGCGGGTTTTCATCAGCCCGAATCAGCCGATCGCCATCACCATCCAGCGTGGAAATCAGCTGCTCGAAAAGACCATCGTTCCCAAGCCCGTGACTACCTCGGAAGTGGGATCGGCGGGATGGTATCCGGCGGAACCGGTCATCATCGGGCGGCTTGAGAAAGATATGCCTGCCATCAAGTCGGGACTCAAAGAGAATGACAAAGTCGTCGGCATGAATGGCAAGCCGCTGGTTTCGATCGACGAGATGATCGAACGCCTGCAGGAAACAAAAGATCAGCCAGTCGATCTTACCGTTCTCCGGGGAAGCCAGACTTTGAATTTCCGCATGCAGCCCGTGCTTTCGAACACCGACGACCCGAAAGAGCAGCGCTACCGGCTGGGCTTCCTCAACCAGGAAGAAACTAAAGTGACGAAGTTGCCCTTCTCGCAGGCGCTGCAGCTCTCGCTCGAAGAAAACAAGAAATATTCACTGCTGCTTCTCGAGCTGGCGAAGAAGATTGTGGAGCGCAAGATTTCGCTGAAGGCCGTCTCCGGCCCCATCGGCATCGCGCAGGAAACCGCGTACCAGGCGCAGCAAAAAGGCTGGACGCCGCTGATGGGCCTGACCGCAGGCATCAGCCTGAACCTGGGCATTTTCAACCTGCTGCCGATTCCCATTCTCGATGGCGGCGTGATCATGTTCCTCCTGATCGAGAGCCTGATGCGCCGCGACATCAGCCTGCGCATCAAGGAACGCATCTACCAGGCGGCATTCGTATTCCTCGTGCTGTTCGCCGTGATGGTGATTTTTAACGACATCGTGAAGACGATTCCGGGGCTGGCGGATCGGCTGCCGTAGAGGACAAACCGCTTCCCAAGGTTTGTGTGGGGACGGGCACTCTTGCCCGTCCGTGCCGAGCGAAGCTCGGCTGCCTACTACTGGTGCTGGGGAGCTATCTGCAACAAGCGAGCTGCGCTCGCTGGACGGGCAAGAGTGCCCGTCCCCACACAAGCCCATGGCCGTGCGGTTGCGAAATCCGTAACTTGCGTAACCTGAGAGCGCCGAAACCGATTGCACGCCGCAAACGGTTGGCGATATCAACAACAGTAGATGGCAACCGTGGTCCAGCCCTTCGTTTCACGCTCGACGATCTCAGAAGACGTCGAAGGATTGCGCGTCTCCATCCCTGCGCAGCGCAGCTGGACCATCCTGTTTATGCTGGGCTGGCTCGGCGCGTGGACCGTGGGCGGATTTGCTGCTGGAACCAGCCTGTTCCACCACTTCAACTTCTTCATCTTCTTCTGGATGTTAGCCTGGGCCTTCGGAGAAGTGTTCGTCGGCTACACCGTGCTTTACGCCATCGGCGGGCGGCAGATTGTTCTCGCCAATCTGGATGCGCTGACCATTAAAACAGAAATTTTCGGCCTTGGCCCGGCGAGGTCCTACCTGGCTAGCGAGATGAAGAATCTGCGATATGAGCCTCCGGCCATCGTCAACCGGGGCCAACGCGCGAGTGGAATTGCTTTCGACTACGGCGCCAAGACGGTGATGTTCGGCGCTGGCCTTGATGAAAAAGAGGCGACGGACCTGGTCGCCCGAATCCGGCAGAGATGCCCTGTCGCAGACGCCGCATCGCAGGAGTCTGGCACCAAGTTCTGGGCGCACCAGTAGCCGGAACGCTCATTCGTGCACTCTTCGGCTAGTCATCTCATAAGTTGGGCTCGGGAACGGCTTCCGACTTTGGCGAATCGTTCGTTGATCACCGCAACCACTTAAGAGCCGGAATGGTCGCGCGCTTCGATGTCGCGGCCCACCAGAATCGGGATTTGCATCCTGCTCATGAAAACGGGCCGAAGGAATTACGCCACTATCAAGAGCAAACAGCTAGGAGCTGGAAACTAGAAACCAAGAGCTAGAAACTAGAAGCTAAGAGCTTCTATCCATCCACTCCGCCAACCGGCAGCCGTCTTCTTCCAGCAGGAAAGTTCCGGCGCCGAAGCATTCGCCGAAGATGCGGTGTGATTCGGGATCGCGCGCGGCGCGGGTGATCCATTGCTGGCCCACGCGGTATTGCGCGGCGGTGAACCACTTTTGCGGCAGAACTTCGACCAGTCCCGCCTGCAGGTAGAACACAAACAATGCGAACGCGGGATCGTCTCTCGACATGGCCTTGTAGCTGGTGGGGACGATGACTTCGTCCACGCCGGCGAGTTCGGGCGGAACATTATTAACAATATCAACGATGTTGTGCGTGCCGGGCGCTAGCGTGAGCGGGACCTCGAAATCGGCAACCGGCGGGCTGGTCGAGTAAATGCGGTCGGCGGAGGGCTTGAACCATCCGGCGATCTCGGCCAGGTCGAACGGCTTGAGCTGATCAGGATCGAAACACGTCAAACGAATGCTGCGTCCCTCGGGACACCAGATGCCGAGAGAATGCGGCGGGACGAGAAACGGCCGGCAATAAGTATTCAGGGCGAGGCGAGGCTTGTCGGGTTCCTGCTCCAGGCCAAGCGTTACCAGATAGGCGATGGGACCTTCTTCTCCGTGATGAGTCCAGACGAAGCGCTGGCCGGAAAGCGACTGGAAGGCAGGGAGCGTTTTCCAATACCACGGCACAGGTCCGATGGTGCGGTCGAGTTGCTGGCGGAGGGCGGTGAAGTTTGGAGTCGGCATGCGGAAAGCGATCGGCTCGCGAGTCGTCAGGCTTGGTGGAGGGCGTGTCCCTTCACATTGGCGCGGATGAATTTTACGATGTCGTCCATCGCCGTGCCCGGCTGAAAGATTGCGGCGACGCCGAGTTTTTTCAGGGCATCGATATCCTGATCGGGAATGATGCCGCCGACGAGCACGAGCACGTCGTCCATTTTATTCTGCTTGAGCAGGTCCATCACCCGCGGGACGATGGCGTTGTGTGCGCCCGAAAGAATCGAGAGGCCGATTACCTGAACATCTTCCTGCAGCGCCGCGCTGACGATCATCTCCGGAGTCTGCCGCAGACCGGTGTAGATAACTTCCATGCCAGCATCGCGCAGGGCGCGGGCAATCACTTTCGCGCCGCGATCGTGGCCGTCGAGCCCGGGCTTGGCCACCAGCACGCGGATCTTGAGATCGGGCATGGTGATCATTTAATCACAGGCGATGCGAATGCAGAAGTCGTTGTCCGAGAATGCCCCAGATGTAGTGTAAGGCGGATGACGCGCCAAGATCGTTCGTCGAACGTGTGTGTTAAGCAAGCTGAAAACGTTGGGCTCCGCGCGTTGACAGATCGCTCGCGCGGATGTTCTGGGGCCGACTGAGCGCGATGGAGGCGACCGACCATGCACAGCTTGACCGAGCTCATGACTTGCGCTGTGGGCAAGATGAACCGATTTAACTAGGCTGTTTATATCGTTTATTATCAATAAGATAGGAGGAACGTTTTGCGCGTCAACTTGCTCGCGAAAACCTCCGGACATCAATCAGTTACAACATGCCTGCACCGTTTGTTGTGCAGCTGTCCAAATGGTTGCCCGGCGGCCAGTTATAGTCAGGGCCAGCGGTAGCGTCCACAGACCGGAAAGCTTCCGACTGAGGGAGAAGCTGGACCTTTCCATTTCGCACCTCGGAGTTATTGAACTGCCCACCCAACTCCCCTACTATTCAACGGGTAAGCGGGAGGGACCGCGAGTATGGCATGCGAACCTGTTGTTCCGTTTATGCAAGTGATGGTGCCGGCGCTCGCGCTAACTGGCTCAATCCTTGTACTGGTCGCAGCTGTGATCGTGAAATCGGCGCTGTTCGCAGTATTCGAGCGTCGCCTTCCCCGTCTTCGTGCCGCAGGACGGATGTTTGCAGGCAACGTGCTTACGAGCTTTGTAGGATTGCTCGTGGCAATGATGATTGCAAGCGGGGCTGGTATTTGGGTTGTCGGAGTGCCACTGGTCTGCGTCCTGTGCTGGCTACCATCACGAAGGCTCGTCAAGGTCGCCCCTCTCGCATGGTTGGCGCGAATGTCCGCCGCAGGCATTGCCGGGATAATGACCAGCGCCCTGTTGGCAAGTTGCGTTCTGTTCATGGTCGGCCAAGGTGCGATCGAAAGTCATCAACTCGCACTTTACTGGGTAATCAAGATCGTCGCTATCTTTCTGGCACTGCTCGCAAGCGTCACGCTCACGACAGTCTGGGAGGAATGGGTTGTATGGCGCCTCAGCTCGCGTCCCGAGGGTAAAGAGTTTTTTGTATCCGTCCTCCGCACGAATCTGTATGTCCTGGTGCTGGTCATGGCGGTTCCCGCTGCGCTCATCCTCCCCAAGCGGTTAAAGTCACCCGATTTTCTCGCCAAACGTCCCAGCGCTGCGGTTGCCCAGGCATCCGGCCGGCGCGCCTCGGAGTAATCAGCTAGAGCGTCTTGATATCGAGGCTTCGCCAGAGATACCAACAGGCTACGCTGCGGTAGGGTTCCCAGAGCTTGGCGATCTTCTCCATCTGCTCGGGGCTGGGCAGCTTGATTTTTCGCGGGCGAATTTTCCGCGCGGATGGTTTTCCTTTTTTGTTAACCGCCTTCGCAACCATCTTAGCTTTCTTCCGAGCTTTGTTTCGATCCAGGTAATGCTTGAAGATCGCCATTCTTATGCCGTAGTCGCCGGTGGGCAGGACGTTCTCGCGCTTCAGCGTGAACATGAGGAACATGTGGGCGGTCCACACGCCGATGCCTTTCACCTGGGTGAGGTGCGCGATGACTTCATCGTCGGATTGTTCGGGGAGGCGCGCGAAATCGAGCAAGCCGGAGGACGTCTTCGCCGACAAGTCTTTCAGGTACGCTGACTTCTGCTTCGACAGGCCGACACCGCGCAGCTGCTCATCGGTCAGCTTGAGAATGCCTGCGGGAGTCAGCGGATCTCCGGCGAGCGCAGTGAAGCGCTCAAAAATTGTGGCCGCGGCCTTGCCGTTCAGTTGCTGGTAGACGATGGATTCCGCCAGGCTGTGAAACTCGGGGGGACCGAACTCCATGCGGCACGGGCCCACGCGTTCGATCACGGCGCGCATCACAGGGTCGCTTTTCTTGAGGTGGTTGACGGCTTTGCGCATGGTTACTAGATTTACCACAGAAATCGCTGCTGGCGAATAAAAAACGAAGTTGAGGGCGCGGGCTTGAAGCAAGATGGAAGCGAGCCAAACGCGCGATTATTGCGTCGCAAAAAGCGCGACGCTTCGCGCGGCTCGCCCAGATCCTTCGCTGCGCAAAGATCGCTTGCTCAGGATGACAATCCCACTTCGGAGGGCGCCAGTGCGACCGTCATCCGCGCAAAGTGGCCAGGGCCAATCCGGCGAGGCCGCCGCCGAGGACGATCCAGGCGGGGCTTACTTTCCATCGCAGCAAAACTGCTGCCGCTATGGCTGCAAGCACCCACGCGGGCCAGGCGCGCAGTGCATCCTGGGCGAACCTGACGGTGACTCCGATCATCAGCGCGATCGCGCAGACGTTGACCGCGTCGAGAAATGCCGCCATCCACGGCGACTGGCGCAGCTTGAACAAAACCGGTGCCAGCAGCGCTACGTAAAAAAACGACGGCAGAAAAATCGCTACGGTCGCCACGGCTGCCCCCGGCGCGCCTCCTAGGAGATATCCGATAAATGTTGCGGTGGACAGCACCGGGCCGGGCGTGAACTGGCCGATGGCGACCGAGTCCAGCAATTGCTGCTGGGTGAGCCATGCGTGCTGGTGAACCAATCCCTGATCGATGAAGGCGAGCAGAACGTAGCCTCCGCCATAGAGCACCGCGCCGACTTTCAGAAAGAACAACGCAATGCGGCCAAGGGAGACTTTGTCCACGACCGGCGCGACAGCCGCGGAGGCTGCGCCGAAAACTGCGAATGATCGCGAGAGCGTGGCCCAAGTCGCAGGACGCGGTGACCGCGAGCCGAGGCCGGTGAAGATGCTGGCGAACATGCCGGCGATTGTGCGTGTTCCGCCGGGACGAAGGAAATCGGAGCTACGCTTCACCACCATGCCCAGAAATCCTCCGCCGAAAAGAATTGCGACCGGATTCAGGCCGAGGAAGAACGCCGCGAGCGCCACTGCTCCCAACCCGGCCAGCGGCAAGCTTTTCACGGCAGCTTTTCCCAGTCGCGAGATTGCGACTGCGATCACGGCGACCACCGCCGGTTTAATTCCCGCGAGCAACGATGCGGCCTGGGGCAACGATCCAAAACGCACATATGCCCAGGCAAAGCCGGCCGTGATGAGCGCGGCAGGCAAAATGAAACTTGCTCCGGCCACGCACAACCCGGCCCAACCCGCGCGCACGAAGCCGACGCTGATGGCCATTTCGGTGGACGTGGGGCCTGGGATGAGGTTCGCGGCACCGAGCAAATCAAGAAACTGCTGGCGGGTGAGCCACTGGCGTTTGCGGATGACTTCCTCTTCCATCAACGCGATGTGCGCCGCCGGTCCGCCGAAGCTGATGCATCCTAGCTTGAGGAAAAGTGCAGCCAGTTCGCGCAGGCGGGTCCGTCCGAGCGGAGGGGGCGCCGGAACTTCGCCCGCGCTCAGGTCGCCGGTCACGCGGCTTTATGTTCTCCTCGCCGGAAATTCTCGATGAGATTTTCGGAGGTGCGCAGCGAGAACGCCAGGATGCTGATGGTGGTGGTTTTATCGGTGCAGTTCAGAAATACGCTGGCGTCGCACACGTAGAGATTGGGAACGTCGTGCGTCTGACCGAAACGATTGGTGACGAAATGTTTGGGATCGTTGCCCATGCGGCAGGTGCCGGTTTCGTGCAGGCTGAACCCGGGCATTTCCGGTTCGTCGCCGATAGCTTCGACGACGCCGCCGGCGGCGCGCAGAACGTCGGCGCACACCTGTTTCGAATGGTCCCACATCTTCAGCACGTTGTCGTCCCACTCAAAATGCAGGCGGGCCACGGGAATGCCGTAGGGATCTTTCTCTTCTGGATCGAGATCCACGTAGTTCGTGTCGGAGCGCAGCGTAGGAGCCTGAATTCCGAAGGTCACTGGCGAGGGATAGCGGCGCTTGATTTCGCGCTTGTAGGACGATCCGAAGCCATCGAGTTCGGTGGCGAATCCGGGGAAATCTTCGCACCCGCCATCGGGGTAGACGGAGTAACCGCGAATGAAATTCTCCTCGTGCGGATCTTTGAGATTCTGCCAGCGCGGCATCCAGGCGATGGTGCTGTCGCCGACGTGGTCAGGGAACGGTGGACGTCCGACCAGTTGCGGAAGATATCCGCGCACCGATTCGCCGTAAAGGTGATCGCAAAGGTTGCGGCCGAGTTGTCCGCTGGTGTTGGCGACGCCGTTAGGGTGTAGCCGCGACTTCGAGTTCAGCATGATGCGCGCGCTTTCCACACACGACGCGGCCACCACTACCGCGCGACCGTAGACTTCGACTTCCTGTTTCGACTTGCGATCGATGTAGGCGACTCCGCGGGCGTGTCCGTTCTCGTCGGTGAGAATGTTCTTCGCGAGCGCGTTGGTGCGGAGTTCGAGGTTCTTCGTGGCTTCGGCTTTTGGCAGCAGGAAATACGGAGTGGAAAAGAACGCGCCGACGTCGCAGCCGGTGGTGCACTCTCCGCAGAAATGGCAGGCGGGATGGCCCTCATGCGCTTGCGTGAGCTGGGCGCAGCGGTCCGGCAGGTAAGGCACGCCAACTTTGTTGCTGCCGGCTTCCAGAATGCGATCGAGACAGCGGAAGTGGAAGGGCGGCAAATAGGAGCCGTCGGGATTGCTGGGACGGTTCTGGACAGTGCTGGCCACGCCGATCATTTTTTCCACGCGCGTGTAGTACGGGCTGATTTCGTCGTGGGTGATGGGCCAGTCCACGTCGTAGCCGTCGAGCGAGGCGGCGCGGAAATCGATGTCGCCGAAGCGGGCCGAACTGCGTCCCCAGAAATTTGTCTTGCCGCCTACCGAGAAGCAACGCGGCCACATCCACTTTGTTCCCGGAGCGGTGGTGAAGGGAATCTCGTGCTCCCATGCGGCTTTGGTGTATTCGTTGTCGAGGTAACCGTAGGACTCGCCGCGGCGTTTGGGATCGTCGAGGCCGCGGAACTTCATTTCCCAGGGCATGCGGTGGAAACGGAAATCTTTTTCCGGATCGAGCCTGCGGCCGGCATTCAGCGCGCAAACTTTCAGGCCGGCCTCGCACAGCGTCTTGATCGCCATGCCGCCGCCGGCGCCGGTTCCGATCACGATGACGTCGTAGATTTGCTTGGGCATAATTTGTTTGGTCACGATATGCGTGGCCGCGTTTCAAATCCCATCCTTCAGGAAATCGGGTGAGACACGTGCAAATGCTCGGGGTCGTCTTTGTGCGGGCACTCGGGCGACTCGGCATACATTTTCAGCGATGGGCAATCGAGTTCCTTGAAACCGATCTCGCTGGTGTAGAAACCGTTCAGCGTGAATTCACGAATCTGACGAAAGAAAATGCGGCCATCGCCTTCGCCGGGACGGGCTTTCTCTTTGTAGGCGAGCGGTTCGAGCAGGGAAGTTTGTTGCTCCGGAGTCAAGTCCACAAAGGGCTTGCCGAACAGGCGCTCGCTGTGCGCATTCATCCAGGTGAGGCCGGTGCGGAAGGCATATTGCGAGTCGGGATCGCTGGCCACCATGAAATCGATGAACTCGGCAACGCCGGCTTCACGCGCGCCCGGCGTGGCGTCGCTGGGGATGATCATCTCGGAAAGCCGCTCCACCAGGGGGTATTCCGCGGCGGTGAAGAACTGAGGGCTGTAAACTGCCGGCTTGATCTGCAGGACCGCGTTGCCCACGTGGCCGCATGCAAAAGTCCACTTGCTGAAACCGGGGAACTGCGCAACTGCCGCCGCCGTCCCTAGAATGCGTAAGATTTCGCGCCGCTGGATGCCTTGTCCTGCCATGGTGATTAGCTCTTAGTTAAGCTGAATTTGCTTTCAACTAGATTCTTTCTAAGTTGATTCTTCCTAAGAAAGATATTTGATTGTCTGCTCAATTAACTCTGCCGTCGGTTTGTAGGGATCGCCGTCCGCGTCGAATTCCATCGAGCAATATCCCTTATATCCGCGCTTCTTCAAAATCGCAAACGTCCGGGCTAAATCCACATGCACCGCTTTGCCTTGTTCGTTGAGCTCGCCATCCTTCACGTGGCAGATGCCATAGGCATGCGCGAACATGGCGTCGATGGCGCGGTAGGAGAAGTCTTCGTCGTTGCTATGCGCGGCCAACGTGTTGCCGAAATCAGGCAGAGCCCGCAGCCAGGGGCTGCCAACTTTGTCGAGCACCTGAACGATGAAGAAAGGGTCTTCGCTGACCGGGTCGTCATTTTCGAAGTGCACGACCACATTTTTGGATTGGGCGTAGTCGGCGACCCGCAGCAGAGTTTCGGACGCGCGCGCGACGTCAGGCTTGGAATCTTTGGCTTGGTGAATGTGAGTGCGAATGCTGGGTGAGCCCAGGGCAACTCCCACGTCGATCCATCGCTTGCTTGAAGCAAGCGATTTTTCGCGCTCGGCGGGGTCGGCGGCGTAGGGGCTGGCTTCGCCATCGACTGCGATATCCACCACGGCAGAGCCCGCCTTCTCAACTGCGGTCCGAAAATCATCCAGATATTTCGGCTCGGTCGAGGGGAACACCGGGCTCCAAGGTTCGATCTTGTGGATGTTGAATTTTTCTATGATATGCGCGGCGAAATCTTTCAGTTGCATTCTCTGTGCCGGTGGCACGGGGCCGGGAGAGTTGCCGTCCCAGCCTTTCCATCCGACGATGAATTCGCGGAAGGGATACGCGGCCACCGCAATTCGATCGCGGGGTGCGGCGGGGAAGTGGACCGAGGGCTCGGATTTTACCGCTGCGTGCGCGAGAGCCGGGACGAGCCACGTTCCTGCGGCTGCGCCGGCACTCTGCGCTAAAAACTCTCTACGGGTGGTTGGCATGCGGCGTCAGTGTAACAGAGCGGGTGCGGGCTCGGGCAAGGTCGGGTGCGAAGCGCAGCGAGCTAGTGTTTCACGAACAAATTGCGCACGGTGACGCTACGTGACGCTCACCTCCGTGTAGGTGCCGTAGACGGTGCGCAGGGCTTCGCAAATTTCGCCCACGGTGGCGTAGGCGCGGACGGCATCGACGATGTAAGGCATCGTGTTGGCGGCGGAAATTCCGTTCGCCGAGGACGACTCAATCTTGGGTTCTTGCGCGGCAGCTTTCTTCAGCGCGTCGAGACAGCGTGTGACTTCCTCGTTCGAGCGGCGCGCGCGCAATACTTTCAGTTTGGCGGTCTGCTGCTGGGCGACAGTCTCGTCGATGTACAAAATGTGCGGGGACCCTTCTTCGATTACGAATTCATTGACGCCGACAACGACCTTCTCTTTGGCCTCAGCCGCGCGCTGGTACTGGTAGGAAGCCTCCGCGATTTCTTTTTGCGGATAGCCGCGATCGATGGCTTTCACCATTCCACCCATGGCGTCGAGTTTGTTGAAGTAATCGAACGTGCCGTTTTCCATGGCAAGCGTTAAGGTTTCCAAAAAGTATGACCCGCCAAGAGGATCGACCGTTTGGGTGACGCCAGACTCGTACGCGATGATTTGCTGGGTGCGCAAGGCGATGCGCGCGGCTTCTTCCGTGGGCAGGGCCAGAGCTTCGTCGTAGGAATCGGTGTGCAGGGATTGGGTTCCGCCAAGTACCGCGGCCAGTGCCTGCAGGGCCACGCGGGCGATGTTGTTCATGGGTTGCTGCGCCGGGAGTGACACGCCTGCCGTTTGTGTGTGAAAGCGCATCAGCCAAGTGCGCGGGTTCTTCGCGCCGAAGCGGGTCTTCATTACTTGACCCCAAATCTTCCGCGCGGCGCGGTACTTGGCGATCTCTTCGAAAAAGTCGTTGTGGGCGTTGAAGAAAAAGCTGAGGCGCGGACCGAACTCGTCGACGTCGAGTCCGCGGCGGCGCGCCCACTCGACGTATTCGACGCCGTCATAGAGCGTGAATGCCAGTTCCTGTAAGGCGGTCGAGCCGGCCTCGCGAATGTGATATCCGCTGATCGAAATCGTGTTGAAGCGCGGCGTGAAGCGGGAGCCGAACTCGAAGGTGTCGATTACCAGCCGCATCGACTGCGCCGGCGGATAGATGTATTCCTTCTGCGCGATGTATTCCTTGAGAATGTCGTTTTGAATGGTGCCGGAAATTTTCTTCCAGTCGGCGCCCTGCTTCTCCGCGACCACCAGATACATGGCCCACAGCACGGACGCGGGCGAGTTGATGGTCATCGAAACAGTGGTCTTCTCCAGATCGATGCCGTTGAACAGAATCTCCATGTCTTCGAGCGAATCGATGGCGACGCCGCACTTGCCAACTTCGCCTTCGCTGGCGGGATGGTCGGAGTCGTAGCCCATTAGCGTGGGCAGATCGAAGGCCACGGAAAGTCCACTACCGCCGTGTTCGAGCAAGTATTTGTAGCGCTGGTTGGTTTCCTCGGGCGACGCGAAACCCGAGAACTGGCGCATGGTGTAGAGCTTGCCGCGATATCCGGTGGCATGGATGCCGCGCGTGAACGGCGGTTGGCCGGGATAGCCGAGATATTTGTCCTCGCTCCAGTCGTTGGGGAGATCGGCCTGCGTGTAGAGGCGGCGAACCGGAACGCCGGAGATTGTGGTGAAGCGGGCATGACCGTGCTCGTCGAGATTTACGCCGGTGGGTGCGCCGATGGGGTGCTCTGGAGTCTTCTCGAGCGTGGGGGCGAGCGTTTTTTCGGCCCACTGCTTTTCGGCATCGGAAGGATGGCGGTTTTCGAAAACGTCGGCGATCGGACTTTCGGCGACTTGCGGCTTTGGCGGCTTCTTGTCCATGCAAACCCCAATTCTATCTCGATGATAGGGAAGCCAGGGCGTGTGAGCAAGGTGGGAGAGTTGCTTAAGAACGACCGGTCGGTTACTGCTCGGCACACACTCGCGTGGTATGTCATCCTGAGCGGAGTGGGAAGTTCGCGAATGCGAACTTCCCGCGCAGTCGAAGGATCCCTGCTTGCTGCACAGAAGGCTGCGACGTTCCGCCATGGAGATGCCTGGACGAGCGGGGGCGAATTTGGCTATAGGGGTCCTTCGACTCGGTCACTGCTTCGCATTCGCGAAGCAGTCACTCCGCTCAGGATGACAGCCTTAATGGGGAGGGCTTCGAGTCAAACTGGCGGCTTGCGTGCGAGTTCCCACGCCTTCGCGTACTTCCACGAAACATAGACTGCGTGGTAGAGGTGCAGCAGCAGGCCTTCGCGGCCGTCGAGGAAACCGAGGCGGAAGAAATAGTTGTAGGTGAACGTTGCCAGCGGGCGCAGGACGATGTTGATTACGCTGAAGCGCACTTTGCCGCTGGCTTTCGCGACGACCATCTCCGCCCCTAGGGACGAGTAGCGGTTCATGTGGTCGATGTAGTCGGAGAGCGTGGGGTAGGAGTGGTGGATGATAGAGATGTCACTGCCCCACCGATCATAGCTGTGATCTAGGGCGTAGCTTTTGCCATCCAGACGGATGGTCTCGTGCACGTGGCGGATTTCGAATCTTCCCTTGCCGTGCCGAAACAATCGCAGTTTGCGGTCCGGATAGAAACCTCCGTGTCTGATCCAGCGTCCCAGGAAGAAATTCTTGCGGGAGATCCAGGCACCGGAAATCTTGGGAGAATCGTCGTCGGGCCCGATAGCACGGGCAATCACCTCTCCGAGTCCCGGGCTCAACTCTTCGTCCGCATCTAGGCTGAGAATCCAATCTCCCGTTGCTTTGTCGATGGCTGAATTCTTTTGTGCGGCGTAGCCTTTCCATTCTTCGAGGAAGACCTTTGCGCCGAACGATTTCGCTATCTCTACCGTGCGGTCGGTTGAGCCGGAATCGACGACGATGATTTCTCCCTTGCTGTTGGCGACCAGGGGCTGCACGCTTGCGAGCGTGCGGGCGAGGTTGGCCTCTTCGTTGTGGGTGATGATGACGACGGACAGGGTCACGGGGGAAAGGATACACGCTGGGCTGGGCGTGGGAAATTGGCGGGGGTGGTGTTCCGGGAAGACTGCCGAGCTTCGCTCGGCGCGGACGGGCGAGGCGCCCGTCCCCACACGAGCAAAGTCAAAGGCGCCGGACAAGTGTCCGACCTACACAGGCAGCGTCACGGCTGGGTTCCTGGCGCTGCATCCTTTCGTGGTTCGACGTACGGGACTTTCGGCAGGCTGGTGACCTGGCCGCGCGTGGCTTCGGCGACGTCGATGCCGGCGTGGTCGAGCAGCAGTCCGGTGGCGCGATCGAGTTCGATGCGCGACTTTTCGTAGGCTGCCTTGGCGGAAACCAGGTTCGATTCGGAGGTGGTCAGGACGGAAGCATCCTGCAGGATTGCGGTTGTGGTGGTGAGTCCGACTTTTAGTTTTTGCTGGTCGGCGTCGAGCGTCTGGCGGGCGAAGTCGACGGCATACTGCGCGGCCTGCACGGAGGCGCGGTTCTGTTTGACGTCAAATTGTGCGTTGCGCACTTCAATACGAATCTGGTTTTCGAGCTGGTGCAGGCGCACCTGGGCCTGCCGGTATTCCAGTCCCGCGCGCACCTGGTTGGCCTGCGCTTCGCGATTGCGCAACGGGATGGTGAGCGTGAGTCCAACGCCCTTGTCGGGAGCGGTGCCGTTGACCAGTTGGTTCAACGTGCTGCCGTAGCCCACGGGACCACCATTGGCAAAGGGAGGCGGAGCAGTAGTTCCGCTGAAGCAGGTCGAGGGAGCATTGCAGGCCGGCGGCAGAAGGGCCGGGTTCACGACCCCGCCAACTCCCGATCCGCCGTAGTAGGCGAAGGCGTTGAGCGTGGGCAGCATGGCGTTGCGGACCGCTTTACTGCTGAGGTCGCGGGAGTTCAGATCGATGCGCGACTCGGCCAGTTCGGCTCGATGGGCGAGGGCCTCGTTGATCAGGTCCTGCGTGGGAATCACCGCTTCTTCCTGAGGAATCTGCATGGTGGAAGTAGGAATCACATCGGCTTCGGCCAGCATCGGGTCTTCGATGCTGCGGCTGACTGCGTTTTTCATCAACAACTTTTCCAGTTCCAGATTGTTCTGCGCCAGGATCAGGTTCTGCTGGTCGGTGGAGACGGTGCTCTGCGCGCTCACCACCTGAATGGGCGGCACGGTGCCGACTTGCGCCTGCTTCTTCGTATCGTCCAGCGCTTTCTGCGCATAGGTGAGGGCTTCCTGCTGCACGCGCACGTTTTCGTAGGCATAGACCAGGTCCCAATACATATCTTCGATCTGATCGACGGTGGTGATGATTTGCAGGCGGAAGGCGACGTCGGAAATCTCGCGATTATTCTTCGCGATGCGGACGAATCGCAGGTTGGGAAGCGAGCCAAAGCCTTGCAGCAGGTTCTGCGTAATCCTGAATTGGAAATTCGAGCTCAACTCAGGCGTCAGCAGGCTGGTAGGGTTGTTGGTGGTGACGTGAGTGTTGTTGAATCCAGCGGCGACGCTTGTGCCCCACTGGAAGCCTTGCGCATAGGTGAAGTTCGCAGTGTAGGTGTTCTGCCCCACGACCGGCACGGGACTGAAGACGCTGACCGACTCGGTATCGTTCTTGTCGAGCTGCAGCGTGCTGGTAACGACGGGATCGAAGCTGATGATGTTCGAGCCGATGCCGAGCGTGGAACTGACCAGGCCGTTGGTGCCGGTACCTACGCCGCTGGGGGCCACGGTGGTGCCTCCGGTGCCGGAGCCGACCGTTCCTCCCAGGCCGCCAACGCCGCCGCCGGGTGTGTTCTGCACGATGCCGGCGTTCACGCCGAGAATGTTGGCGCCGGACTTGGCGCGCAGGAAGTCAGTGTCGGCAATGTTGAGGTTGTAGCGGGCGATGTCGATATCGAGGTTGTTCTCGAGAGTGAGCGCGACGGCGTCATCGATCGAGAGATAGATTTTGCCGTCGTGCATCAGCGCGTCGATGCGCGGCGAGTTGCCCAGGTTGGGCTGATCCACCGGGCGCGGGACGTAGGGCTGCAAGATGTGCGGGAAGGCCGAACGCGGCTTGGAATAGTCCACAAGGTGGAAGGGCTGGGCCTTTGTCGGTTGTGGAGCAGCCGGCTGAGGGGCGGACGGCTGGGGCGCCGACGGCGGCGGTGTGGAAGCATCTTGCGCTCGCAAAGACATCGGCGAGATCGCTAAGGTCAGAGAAATTATGGCCGCCAGTCTGAGGGTCCAAGGCTGCACGGCAAAAATCGAACGAGGCAAAGACATGAACAGTCTCCTTACTAGGAACGGCGCACGGTTTCGTGCGAAATAAGTTTGGACGCGAAAAAAACAAATACGTCACTTCATCTTAGCGGTAGTTGATGAAGCGCAAAGGAAAGGGAATTGTAAAGAATTGTTAGGTGGAAAACGCTCGACGGAAGGAGCTGGGCGGAAAACGCGCGACAGAAAAAACCAGAGCGAAGAAACTGGAGAGATTGGTCGTAGAGCCATTTCAGATTTCAGATTGCAGATTCAAGATTTTCGATCTGCAATCTGCAATCTGACTTCTGAAATTGCCCTGAAAGAAACGGGGCGCGGCTTGTGGCCGCGCCCCATCTGTTGTTCTCGCTCTTTACTGCGGCTGGGGCTGGTTCGAAGTTTGGTTCGAAGGCAGATCCTTTCGCGGCGCGACGTAGGGCACGTTGGGCAGGCGCGAGACCTGGCCACGGGCCGCGTCGTCGATGCTGATGCTGGCGTGATCGAGCGTTACGCCAACCGCGCGGTCCAGTTCGACGCGCGATTTCTCGTACGCCGCCATCGCCGACATCAGCGTGGATTCAGCTGTTGCGAGAGCGCTGCGGTTCTGCAGCACCAGGGTCGTGGTCGAGGTGCCGAACTGATATTTCTTCTGCTCGGCGTCGAGCGATTGTTTGGCGTAGTCGACGGCAGCTTTCGCCGAGGCCACGCTGGCGCGATTCTGTTCCACTCCGAACTGGGCGTTGCGGACTTCGATGCTGATCTGGTTTTCGATCTGCTGCAGACGCATCTGAGCCTGCTGAAATTCTAGTTCGGAGCGGATCTGGGTGGCCTGGGCAGCGCGATTGCGAATCGGGACATTGAGCTGCAGCCCCACGCCTTTGTCGGGAGCGGTAGAGTTGACCAGTTGGTTCAGGGTGCTCCCGTAGCCGACGGAGGGCGTGGGGGTGGTAGCGCAGCCGAAGATCTGCGGGTTCTGGGGATCTGAGCAAAGTTCCTGGGGATTCTGGGCGCCGCCGACGCCCGCGCCGCCGTAATACGCGAAGAAGTCAAGAGTCGGCAACAAGGCGTTGCGGACAGCTTTGTTGCTGATCTCCGTGGTATTGAGCTGGATGCGCTGTTCCACCAGATCGGCGCGATGGCGCAACGCGTCGGCGATCAAATCCTGCGTGGGCTGCACCTGTTCGTTTTCTGGCAGTTCCATGGTCGAAGTGGGGATCACTTCCGCTCCAGCCAGCGTTTGATCGCGCAGCGTGCGGCTGAGCGCATTCTTCATGAGCAACTGCTGCAGTTCCAGGTTGGTGAGGGCAACCGTCAAGGCTTGCTGGTCCTGCGACATCGTGCTCTGGGCGCGCACCACTTCGATGGGGGCCAGGCTGCCAATCTCGACCTGCTTCTTGGTATCGGAGAGAGTCTTGTCGGCGAAAGCCAGCGATTCCTTCTGTACGCGAACGTTCTCGTACGCGTAAACCAGATCCCAGTACATGGTCTGAATCTGATTAACGGTCGTGATGACCTGCAGACGGAAGGCTACGTCTGAAAGTTCACGGTTGTTCTTGGCAATGCGGATGAAACGCGTGTTGGGTGCAAACCCAAAACCCTGCAGAAGGTGCTGAGTAAGCGTGGCTTTAAAGCCCGAGTTCAGAGCAGGACTCAAACTTGAAAAGAAGCTGTTGGTGGTGGCCCGGGTGTTGTTGAAACCCACCGTCAGGTTCGTGCCCCATTGGAACGCCTGCTGGTAAGAGAAATTCACGGTGCCGGTGTTCTGAGCCAAACTAGAGCCGGGGAGCACACCCTGAAAAATACTGGTTGCCTGTTGACTGAAGTGATCTTCCTGCAATGTCCCGGTCAGGATCGGGTCGAAGCTGGTGATGAGCGATCCCAGGCCAAGCGTGGATCCCACCAAGCCGCCCGCACCAGCGCCCGCACCGCTGGCGCCGAGACTCGTACCTCCCGTGCCCGAACCGACCTGGCCGCCGAGTCCGCCCACGCCGCCGCCGGGAGTGTTCTGCACGATGCCCGTGTTCACGCCCAGGGTCTGAGCCCCGGCTCTGGCGCGCAGGATGTCGGTGTCAGCGATATTCAGGTTATAACGGGCGATAGCGATGTCGAGATTGTTCTCGAGCGCGAGCGCGATCGCATCATTCAACGACAAGTAAAGCTTGCCGTCGTGCATGAGTTGGTCAATGCGTGCCGTGTTGGCCAGGGTTGGCGCCGCCAGGCGCCGCGACGTGTAAGGGCCGATGGGATTGGGAAAATGCGATACCGGACGGGTATAGTTCAAGACCGGCAGCGGCTTTTCCGACGTCGACTGCGGGGCGGGCGCGGCTGGCGCGTCCTGCCCCCAGCTGGCAACCGTCAACATCGCAAGAGTCGTCGCAATGGTCAGTGTGGCAGATAAAAGCGCTGCTGCGGGACGTGCAATCCGATTTACGCGTGCGACTGGCATCTACTTATCTCCGTTCGGTAACCCTAAGTTTATTTAAGACGTTGCAGCGAAAAGACTTGATTGGCGCCTGGCCCGGCCAGACCTAACCGTGAATGAAGCACCGCACCTTAAGCTGTCCCGCTCAAGCTCTCAAGCCTGAGGTCTCAAGCCTGAGGTCTCAAAAGCCGGGACTCTCTCAAGCTATGGATACGCAAACGGCCAGAGGAAGGTTCCTGAAAAGCTCGCATGAAACCGCCGTCACACCGCCTTGTGCTACCCGAATTCCAGTGGATTTGCCCGCTGGAGCCGCGACCACCCCATCGTTTCGAGCCAATCGTTCGAGCCAATCGTCTCAAGCCAATCGTCTCAGGCCAATCCGTCTCAAGCCAGTCCATCTCAAGCAAATCCAGCACCCTTGAAAACAAATTCCGGTGAAGCTAACCAGTATATCTGACCTAACGGGCCCGTTTTTCAGCGTGCCGTGAGCTGGGAACTGCTACAGTGCTGGCGATGTCAAGACCGCGCACAGCTGATTCCATTGTGCCCCTCACGCCGCGATGCACACGCGGAATGACCAGCCGCCGCGTAGCCCGAGCCGAAGCATCTTGGATGAGCACTCTGGGCTCTGAGACTCGAAAACTCGCGAGAAAGATCGCATGCGGAATCTCAAGCTGACACTTTCCTACGACGGGTCCGAATTCTCCGGATGGCAGGTGCAGCCTGACGCGGCGACCGTGCAGGGGACACTAGCCTCAGCTATTGGACGCATCACCGGCGAAAAAGTATTGCCGCAAGGGTCGGGTCGAACCGACGCCGGGGTGCACGCCCTCGCACAGGTGGCCACGTTCGTCACGGAGTCCAGCGTGCCTACCGCAAATTTCGTGAAAGCGCTGAACGACATTCTGCCGGCAGCGATTCGCGTGCTGGAGGTGACCGAAGCGCCGGCGGATTTCCACGCCCGCCACTCCGCGCGGGCGAAAACCTACCGCTATCGCATTTTGCGAGACTCGATCTGCCCTCCGTTTTTGGCCAGATATGTCTGGCACTTTCCCTATCCTCTGGATGAAGACGCGATGGCGCAGGCGGCGGGACTGGTGGTGGGGGAACATGATTTCACTTCGTTCGCGGCGGTCGATCCGGAGCGGAGCCGTTGGAGCGAAGAGGTTTCGCAGGGAGATGCGCCGGAGTTGCGGGAGAAAATGCCGGAAAACATCCGGCGAATTTTTTCTTCCACCTGGGAGCGGCAGGAGAAGGAATTGGTATATACCGTTCGCGGTTCAGGATTTCTGCACCACATGGTGCGCAATCTGGTGGGAACCTTTATTTTAGTCGGCAAGGGAACCTTGCAGGTCGCGGATGTGACGCGCATTCTCGAAGCAAGAAACCGCTCGGTGGCCGGAGCGACCGCGCCCGCGAGTGGATTGTTTCTGGTGAATGTGGAGTATTAGATACTTCTGCACACTTTGCGGCGAAACGAGCGGATGGAAAGAAAGCGCAGCGCGCAACCCCTCCGCGGATTAAGATTTTCCTATGGCCACCGACGTACAAGTCGCGGTGCGCAGAGCTTCGTCGATAAATCCGGCGACGGACGCCGTTCTGCGCGAATTCGAGTGCGCGAGCGAGAGTGAAGTCCAGGCCGGCGTGGCCCGGGCGCGGGCCGCGCAGTTGGCCTGGGCACAGATTGGTGTGCGCAAGCGGATCGCTGTTCTGCGCGAGTTCCAGCGCCGGCTGCTCGAGAAAAAATCAGAACTCGCCGAAGCCATCACGCGAGAAGCCGGCAAGCCTGTGGCCGAAGCGCTGACTACGGAAGTGTTGGTAGTGCTCGATGCGGCGCGATTCCTGATCGACAACGCCTATCGTCTGTTAGCCGATGAGCCCATGCCGCACGGCAGTCTTGCCACCAAGCTGAAGCGCGGGCGGCTGGTGCGCGAGCCGCATGGCGTGGTCGGGATCATCTCGCCGTGGAATTATCCGTTCTCCATTCCCGCGACTGAGACGCTGGCGGCGCTCGTGGCGGGGAATGCGGTGGTGCTGAAGCCTTCGGAATTTACTTCTCTCGTGGCGCTCCAACTGGCGTCGCTGTTGCACGGCGCAGGCGTTCCCCCGAATGTTTTTCAGGTGGTGGTGGGCGACGGCGCCACGGGCGGGGCACTGCTTCATTCGCAAATCGACAAGCTGGTTTTCACCGGCAGCGTGGCCACGGGCAAGCGCATTGCCGCGGTTGCGGCTGAGCGATTGCTGCCGGTGGTGCTGGAGCTGGGCGGGAAAGATCCGATGATCGTTCTCGAAGATGCCGATGTAGACGTCGCCTCGAGCGCCGCGGTCTGGGGAGCATTTGTGAACGCCGGGCAGGCTTGCTTGTCAGTGGAGCGATGCTATGTGCATCGCAGTTTGTATGATCCGTTTCTGAAGGCCTGCGTCGAAAAGACGCGACGGCTCCGCGTGGGACACGGAATGGACCGTGATACCGATGTAGGGCCCATGATCCACGAGCGGCAGTTGCGCATGGTGGAAGCGCAAGTGGAAGATGCCGTGGCCTGTGGGGCGCGGGTTCTGGCGGGGGGATCACGTTCTCCCGAGCTGGGGAGGAATTTCTACCGGCCTACCGTGCTCGCCGATGTGACTCACGAGATGCGCATCATGCGCGAGGAAACATTCGGCCCGCTGTTGCCGGTGATGGCGTTCGACAGCGACGACGAAGCTGTACGCCTGGCCAACGACTCGGAATATGGCCTGGCTGCAAGTGTGTGGACGCGCGACTCCGCCCGCGGCGAGAGTATCGCGCGGCGAATTCAGACGGGCACGGTCATGGTCAACGATGTGATTTCGTGTTTCGGAATCAGCGAAGCTCCGCACGGCGGCGTGAAGGCCAGCGGCCTCGGCCGCACTCACGGCCGCTTCGGGTTGGAAGAAATGGTGCGGCCGAAGTATCTGGATACGGACCGCATTCCCGGGATGAAAAAAGTCTGGTGGTACGGCTACGGCCCCGGTTTCGCGCGCCAGATGGAAGGATTCCTGGACATGCAGTTTGCCCGCAGCCTCGGACAGCGCTTGCTTGGCGCGCTGCGCGCAGCGAGTATGGCGTGGCGCAAACGCCTATGAGTACCGAGTTGCGAGTACCGAGCTGAGAGCTGAAAGGTGATCCATGAGCACTTCTTCTAACTCCGATCCGAGGCGCGACCTGCTGCGCCACACGCTGGCCACGCTGGCCTATCGGGCAAGTAAAGCCGTCCGTGATGCCCCGTCGGGTTTCGCTGACTTTCACGCGGGCGAAGGCGTGCGCACGCCCGGGCAGATTCTGGCCCACATCGGCGACCTGTTCGACTGGGCTCTCTCCATCGCGAGGGGCAAGCAGGCGTGGCGCGACTCGAAAGCTTTGTCCTGGGACAAAGAAGTTGAAAGATGCTTTGCCGCGCTGAAAAGCTTCGACGACTTTCTGGCGTCAAACGCTCCCGTGGAAGCTCCGCTGGAGAAATTGTTTCAGGGGCCGATTGCTGATGCACTCACGCATGTGGGGCAACTTGCGATTCTGCGGCGCCTCGCCCGCGCGCCCGTGAAAGGCGAGAATTTCTACACAGCCGAGGTTGTACCCGGTCGCGTGAGCGCGGAGCAGGCGGCGCCGAAGAAAGAGTTTTAGCAGGCCACCCCCTCCGCGCGTTCGCCGTCGCAATTTCGGATACTTCGGATACAATGACGCTCGTAAGAGCGAATTCTGCGGCGCTGGCCGCGCGAACGAGGGTAAGTCCTTGGCAACGGGTGAAGTCACCGCGTCTCCTGCACAAACTCCTGCGCAGCTCTCGCATCACAAAGTGAAAATCAAGAAGGCCGGGCAGCGCGCCTGCAACGAGAAAAATGAAAAGGGTAAATTCTGCGGCGGACATTTGAAGCGATGGTTTTATACGACCGATGTGATCGAGCAGGCCTGCGGCGACGCAGAAAAGGCCTGGGGACCGAACGCCGAAGTCTACCGCTGCGAGCACTGCAAGACGCTGTATCTGCCCGCTCCTGCGGACGCGAAGGTCAACGTGGCCGGGCCGGGAATTGTTTCGGTGTTCGGGCTCACGCTGCCGCCGAAGAAGTGAAAAGGCAGCTTCTAGCTACTAGCTCCTAGCTTCTAGCTAGTGCCCTCGGGCGACATAATTCCAGATTCCGTTTGCATCTGAAAAGCCGGGTGCCTCTCGTTTTGGCTAGAAGCTAGTAGCTAGAAGCTGTTTTGTGAACACTTCCGACCTCATCTACGACTGGAACCAGAATCATCCGCCGGGGTTGAAGCCGCCGGGGCCGGTGCTGCTCAACGACGAGAGCCTGCGCGATGGGTTGCAATCGCCTTCGGTACGCGATCCGTCGATTCCGGAAAAAATCGAGATTCTCCATCTCATGGATGCGCTCGGAATCGACTCTCTCGATCTCGGACTGCCGGGGGCGGGAGCGCGGGCTGTCGACGCGGTGACCGCGCTGGCGCGGGAAATCGTCGCGCAGAAAATGAAGATTCGCGCCAACTGTGCGGCGCGCACGCACGAGAATGACATTCGTCCGATCGCCGAGATCGTGCAGACAACCGGACTGCCCATCGAGGCCGCGACTTTTATCGGTTCGAGTCCGATTCGCCGCTTCACCGAAGGATGGTCCGACGATTTTCTCTTGCAGACCACCGAAAAGGCCGTGAAGTATGCGGTATCGCTCGGGCTCGACGTGATGTTCGTCACCGAGGACACCAGCCGCTGCGATCCGGAAACGGTGAAGCGTCTATACGCGACGGCGATCGACTGCGGCGCGCGGGCCATCTGCATTTGCGATACGGCGGGACACGCCACGCCCATGGGCGCGCTGGCGCTGGTGCGGTTCGTGATCGCAGAAGTCGTCAAGCCTTCGGGTGAAAAAATTCGCGTGGATTGGCACGGGCACAGCGACCGCGGACTGGCCATCGCCAACTCGATGGCGGCGGTGATCGCCGGCGCAAATTGCGTTCACGGATGCGCCATCGGACTCGGCGAGCGCGTCGGCAACACGCAGATCGATCAGATGCTGGTCAATCTGAAGTTGATGGGCATCGCCCCGTGGGATCGGCAGGATCTCACAAAGCTGAAGCAATATTGCCAGGCGGTATCGCGGGCCACGGGCGTGCCGATTCCGGCGAATTATCCGGTGGTCGGCGACGACGCTTTCCGCACCGCCACCGGGGTTCACGCAGCAGCGATCATCAAGGCTTATCACAAGGACGACATCGTGCTCGCGAACACCGTGTATTCGGGCGTGCCCTCGCATGTGTTCGGCCTCGAGCAGATCATCGATGTCGGCCCCATGAGCGGGAAGTCGAATGTGTTGTTCTGGCTGGAGCGGCGCGGGATTCCCACGACCGACGACGTGGTCGAGCGCATCTACGCTCGCGCCAAACAGAGCGACCACACTCTGAGCGAAGCGGAGATTCTGGAGTGTGTGCCCGCCGCGGCGCGGAAAAACTGAAAGACGGCAAACTCTCGACACTATGTCCTCACCATCACCCTTACGACATGCAATTCTCGGCGCCGGCGGAATCGGAGGCCTGATGGGCGCGTGCCTGGCGCGAGCAGGAGCGACGGTCACTCTGGTCGTCAGACCCGAGTCGCTGGCGCATTATCCCGAGCAACTCCAACTTGAAAGCACGTTCGGCAACTTCAGCGTGCCCGTTGCGCGAGCTTCTACGGTGCCTCCGGTGGACGTGCTTTGGATTACCGTGAAAGCGACCGAGCTGGTGCCGGCACTGGGCGCGGTGACCAAGCCTGAGTGGGTGGGTGCGATGGTTCCTCTACTCAACGGCATCGACCATCTTGCGCTGCTGCGCTCGCGATATGCCGCGGAGAAGGTCATTGCCGCGACGATCGCAGTCGAGTCGGAGCGAGTTGCGCCGGGACACATCATCCACCGATCTCCTTTCGCGCGACTGAATGTGTCCTCCGCCGGGCGCGCCCTGCTGGGCAGCACGGTAGAGCAGCTGCATAAACTCGGTTTCGAATGCCGATTTGTCGACGACGAGCCCACGCTCATGTGGGGCAAGCTGGTTTTTCTTGCGCCGTTTGCGCTGTCGACCACCGCTGCCGATAAGACCACGGGCGAAATACTTTCCGATCCGGTTTGGCGAGAGCTCGGGCTTTCCTGTCTGCGGGAAACGGCCGCTGTGGCGGTCGCCGAACGCGCCAAGGTTGATGCCGACGCCGTGATTGCCGGCGTGATGAAGATGCCGGGGAATATGCGCAGTTCCATGCAAAAAGATGTCGCCCAGGGCAAGGTTCCGGAACTCGACGCGATCGCTGGCCCAATCCTCCGCGGCGCGCAGCGTCACCGGATCGAAGTACCCGCCACGAAGAAGCTGGTGGCGGCAGTCGAGCAGCGCACCGAACTCGCACAGTCGCGGAAATTGACCAGCTTCTGATATAGCCTTTCGTAAGGCCGCGCTAAATTTGCCCATCCCCATACGCTTCCCACTGGTTGTAAGATGACCCCATAACCTCTCATGAACCCAACGCCTCCCCGCGCGGACATGACCGACCTTGCGCCTTCGCTGCAGCAGGAAGTCGCGCGCCTGTCAGCGTCCACAGAGGTGCGGTCGGCCTTTAACTGGTTTCGCACGCAGGAGCCGCAGCTGGCCCAGTGGCAAATGGAGATGGCGCGGATCTCCGCGCCTCCATTCGGCGAGTCGGCGCGAGCAGCGTGGCTGGCCGAACGCTTTCGCGAGGTCGGGCTCGACGACGTTCGCATTGACGACGTCGGCAACGTGTTCGGCGTGCATCCCGGTTTCGGCAGCCGTTATGTGGCGTTGAGCGCGCATATCGATACTGTGTTCCCGGCCAATACGCCGCTGAATATCCGCCAGCAGGGAAGCCGGCTCTACGGGCCGGGAGTTTCCGACAACGGCGCCGGCGTGACGGCCATGCTGGCCATTGCTGCACTGATGCGGGCGGTGCGCGTGCGGCATGGACTGCCGTTCGTGTTCATCGGCAACGTGGGCGAAGAGGGCGAGGGCGACCTGCGTGGCATGCGGCACATTTTCTCCACCCCGCGCTGGAAAGATTCGATCGCCTACAGCGTGGTGCTCGACGGCGCCGGCGCAGATACGATTGTGGCCGAGGCCCTGGGCAGCCGCCGCTTCGAAGTGATCGTGCGCGGGCCGGGCGGACATTCGTGGAGCGATTTTGGCGCGCCCAATCCCATTGTGATTCTGGCCAAGGCCATCGAAACGTTCACCGCGACTCCCGTGCCCACCACGCCCAAGACCACTTTCAACATCGGAGTGATTCGCGGCGGAACTTCGGTGAACTCGATTCCGGAGTCGGCCAGCATGAAGGTGGATATCCGCTCCACTTCAATGGCGGAGATGGAGCGCCTCGAGCATTCGCTGCGGCTGGCGCTCAACCGCGCGGTGGAAGACGAGACCATGGCCGCGGAGATGCGCTCGTCGGCGCAGAAGCGGCCTTCCGGCGTGAACTGTGAAGTGGTCGTGATCGGCAGCCGTCCGGCCGGCGAACTGCCGGCGGGAGCGCGCATTCTGCAGGTGATCCGCGCGGTCGACGCGCAGTTGAACAATGCCGCCCAGGTGCAGCGCGCTTCCACCGATGCGAACATTCCGCTATCGCTGGGGCAGGAGGCTATCGCCATCGGCGGCGGAGGCTCGGGCGGCGGGGCGCACACATTGCAGGAATGGTTCGACAGCAACGGACGCGAGCTGGGGCTGAAGCGAGTTTTGCTCACCCTCCTCGCTCTGGCGGGGGTGGGGGAATGAATTGTGGGGAAATGAATTGCGGGGGGATGGGCTGGAGATTCGAGAACTCCGGAGCTGAACCGTTTGCTGAACGATCGGCCTGCATGCGGCGAAACGCTTCCACCTCTGCCATGATTCGTGCCCGATCGTGGACGCAGTCCGTCGCTCCGATCACCTGCGCGATTGCGTTGCTCTGCGCGATCCCCGCGTACGCGCAGACCCCTGCGCAGACCGGCGCCGAAAAGCCGGCTCAAGCCAGCGCGCCGGCCGCCGCACAAAATTCCACTCCCGCCGCAAACCCGGCCCCACGCCAGGCCGTTCAAGCGTCGGGGTTCGACCCTGCGCCGACTCCCGGCCCGAAGGCCGATATCATCTACGTCCACGCCAACGTCTATACCAGCATTCCGGCGAACACGTCCTTTGGCTCGATTCTGCGCCAGGAGGCCATCGCGGTCCGCGCCGATCGCATCCAGGCCGTGGGCAAAAATGTGGACATCGAAAAACTCAAGGGTCCGCAGACAGAAGTGGTTGACCTCGGCGGACATTTTGTTATGGCTGGATTCAACGACGCCCATTTGCATCTCTCCGGCGCCGGCCTGCAAAAGCTCAACGTGGACCTGGTCGGCGTGAAGTCGCTCGAAGAAATGCGCGAACGCGTGCGCGCCCGCGTGGAGACTGCAGTCCCCGGAGAGTGGATTCTCGGCGGCGGCTGGGACGAGACCATGTGGCCTGTGAAAGTCACGCCCAACCGCTGGGATCTCGACGAGGTTTCAAACGGCCATCCCGTGTTTCTCGATCGCGTCGACGGACACATTGCCGTCGCCAATACCCGGGCGCTGCAACTGGCGAGCATCACGCTGGCCAGCCGCGATCCCGAAGGCGGGCAGATTGACCGCGACACCAACGGCCAGCCCACCGGCATCCTCCGCGAAACCGCGGTGCAGGCCGTGTTGGTGGTGATTCCCAAACCTTCGCACGACCGGCGCCGCCGCGGAGTCGAACTCGCGCTGGCAGATCTCGCCGCAGCATGGCGTCACGTCCGCGCAGGACTACTCCACCTGGGACGATTTCAAAATCTACGAAGAGCTCGAAAAAGAAGGCAAACTCACGGCTCGCATTTCGGAATGGCTCCCCTTCGACGAGCCGGTCACGGACCTCATCAAGAAACGCGATTCCCATCCCCAGGCCGATCTGCTGCTGCACACTGGAATGCTCAAAGGCTTTATGGACGGCTCGCTCGGATCGCATACCGCCGCCATGCTCGAGCCCTACGCCGACGATCCCAAGAATTCCGGCCTGCCGCAATATGAAGTGGAAAACCTCAACGCCATGACCACCGAACGCGTTCTTGCGGGCTTCCAGATCGGTTTTCACGCCATTGGCGACAAGGGCGTGCAAATGGCGCTGGATGCCTTTGCGGGAGCCGAAAAAGCCGCCAAAGAACAAAAAATAAAAGCCGCCAACGGCGGGGACGATTACCGCCTGCGGGTCGAGCACGCCCAGGTCACCACTCTCGCCCAGATCGCCCGCTTCAAGGAGTTAAAAGTGATCGCCTCCATGCAGCCCAGCCACGTGCTCACCGATATGCGCTGGGCGCAGGACCGCCTGGGCCCGAAGCGCGCCGCACTCTCCTACGCGTGGGCGGCCTTTCTCAACAAAGGCGTAACCCTCGCATTCGGCACGGACTACCCAGTCGAGCCAGTGTCGCCATTCCGCGGACTCTACGCGGCAATCACGCGCAAGAGCGAAGACGGCAAGAAAGAATATTTCCCCGAGCAGAAAATCACCATCGAGCAGGCCATCACGGCCTACACCACGGGCTCCGCCTTCGCCGAATTCGAGGAGAAAGAAAAAGGCAAACTGATCCCAGGAATGCTGGCCGACTTCGTAGTCCTCGACCGCGACCCGACCGCATCGTCGCCAGAAAAACTCCTGGCGACCAAAGTGCTGCGCACAGTTGTAGGCGGGAAAACCGTTTACGAAGCGAAGTAGGAGAGGGGGCGGGTCCTGCACCCTCTGCCGGTGATGACAACGAGATCAGAAGCCTGGGCCACCCGCCTTGAACCCGTCACCCAACAGGCTCAAGCTTCTTAAACTCTGCCAACACCTGATTGATTCCGATCCGATATGTAAGCGAGTATTCGACCAAGTATTTGCGACCTGTCAAGTCTCCGTAACGGATGGTCAGAGGTAGTCGAGTCTGTCGATCTATATTTCCGTTTTCGAGTTCGACCTCAAACAAGGCTTCCAACGACAAAAGACAAGGTTTTCTGATGTCGTCTCCAGATCTGACCTCGCACGTGACTTTAGCGGTGTCGGATGGCAACAGGCGGTCTACGGGGTCGCAAGTAACGCTATGTCGGCCCATCGTAAAAGGTTCCAGAAGTACATTCACAGCGGCTTTCTGACTTGTGTTTCGGACGATCCAGGATCCTTGTCTCTTTCTTGGCGTATCTGTAACGAAGGGTTCGTAGTCCAAGATCACCTGAGGCGGATCTCCCGCGCTTTTCTGTTGCTGTTCGCTGAAGTTTTTCCATTCCGAAATCAATTCACGGGCTTCCTTCCGCAAGGACGGGTGGAAAAATCCGATTTCAATGGTCGGCGAGTAGGCCAGCTTTCTAAGTCCGTTCCCTCGATGGTCAGGATCAAGAGAACCGATCACCACACGAGCCACCTTGACTGAAATCAGCCGATCCACACAGGACACTTTTGGCTCATTGCGGTTAAGGCAAGGTTCCAAGGTTGTATAAACTGTAGCGCCGTCGAGGTCAGCACCGCCTAATGCCGAAGTAAGACGAAACTCGGCGTGCTGTCCGTTCTTCTTGCCGTTCTCGCCCACGGCAGTACGGCATGCAATTCCCAAAAGTTGACCGTGCTTGACGGCTACTGCACCGACTCTCGGGCGGGGTTTGTCATCCTCGGCCGTGCTTTGGTTCGCTACCTCAATAGCCATCTTCGCAAAGCGGTAATCCAGTTCGGCTCGAACATCTGCGACTGTATTGACGTTCTGAAACTGGGCCCGGCTATTGTCGATGTAACCCTGCGCCCTTGCTGTCTGAGTGTCTACAAATTGGATCGTGAGATGGAGAAATTCCTGCACAATGCTCGCTCTTGGATCGTCAGTAATGATTGAGAACTTCTTCCCGACCGGGAAGCCATCTGGTCGCACATTCCCATGAAAGTTCACGAAGCCAGATAAATGTCCATCGTCCGTTGCTTCCAAGTCCAAAACAACAGGGAACGATTGACTGTAAACGTTGTGTATTGTTCCTTCTTGATGAAGTTTCACTATTCTGCTCCGCGGTACAATTCTGCACGATAGAACGAAAAACTGGGAACAAAAAACCAGGGACAGACAAAAAAACGGGCAAGAAAACCTGGGACAAAGAAAACCAAGAAAACATGGGGACAGTCCCGTGAACTGCACCCTTCGCGTGAGACAAAGAAATCGGTGACCCGTCTGTCCCGGTTTTCCCGGTCGAGCGAAGCTCGTCGCGCTGAACATTTTGCGAAAGTCCAGGAAAGCTCGGCCGTAAACCCAAACGGGACACGCTCTTAGCTGTACATACAAAACCGTCAGCACAAAGTGTTCCTGCAGGAACACTTCTCCACTTTGCAGGAGAAAATAGGGAATGCACCGGGGACGGACGGGGCAGCCTCGGTTCGTATGGCGTCGACACCAACAGCAAACGATAGCTAGAGTTCCCGCGTCTAACTTAATTGCGCGTGCTCCGGCGCGTTCTCTGTTGCGTTCTCGGGACACTCTTGGACATGGGCCATACTGCCGTGGCGGGGGCGTTTGCGGCGAGTATAATAAGTAAATCGTAGACGTTCCTGGGAGGGAAGTCGGCATGGATTCGCAGGAGATTTGGGTGCGGATGCGCGCTCACCGGTGGGTTTACACATTCAGTATTCTGGCAACACTTTCGGTCGGCATCCTGATCGGTTCCGTGGTTTCCTACGGCGTGAAGGGCAAAGAAGGGCAAAAAAGCAGCGACGCGGCGCCGCTCACCATGCCTTCGCCGCAGCAGCTGTCGAATACTTTTTCGCAGATCGCCAAGCAGCTGGAACCGAGCGTGGTGAACATCAACACCGAATCCACCATCAAGAACGCGCACCGTCGCCGTGGGCAGGCTCCCGACGACGACCAGGAAGGCGACGATGGCGGCGGGTTTGATGACTTCTTCAACCGCTTCTTCGGCGGTCCCGGCGGCCAGGGTGGCCCCGGCGGTGGCGACGGTTCTATCCGCGAGCGTTCGCTGGGTTCGGGCGTGATTGTGGATTCGAAAGGTTACATCGTTACCAATCGCCACGTGGTTGAGAAGGCGGATCGCGTGCGCGTGCGCTTCGAAGACGATCCTCCTGGCGTGCAGCACGAAGCCAAGGTTGTGGGCACCGATCAGGAAACCGACCTTGCCGTGATCAAAGTGGAAGTGGATCGCGCACTCCCCGCGGCGAAGATGGGCAACTCGGACAGCATGCAGGTGGGCGACTGGGTTCTCGCTGTGGGCAGCCCATTCGGGTTGTCGGAGTCGGTGACGGCTGGAATCGTTTCCGCCAAGGGGCGCGATATCGTGCCCAACCGCCAGTTCCAGACTTTTATCCAGACCGATGCTGCGATCAACCCCGGCAACTCCGGCGGACCGCTGGTGAATATGGCGGGCGAAGTGATCGGAATCAACACCGCAATTCTGAGCGAGACCAACGCCTACGCCGGAGTCGGCTTTGCTCTGCCCTCGAAAACTGTGGTCGAGGTCTATAACCAGCTGACCAGTCCCGAGCATCGCGTGGTGCGCGGGTCGATCGGCATCATATTTGGCAAGGAAGAGATTCCGGCGATCGCGCGCGTGTATGGGACGGGGTCGGGCATTACCGTTTCCAGCGTCGTGCCGGGCGGCCCGGCGGAAGAGGCTGGTTTGAAAGTCGGCGACACCATCGTCAGCGTGGAAGGCAAGAAGGTAGCCAAGGGCGACGAACTGGTTTCCGATATCGCATCGCGTAAACCGGGATCTAAAGTCTCGCTGGGCTTTGTGCGCAACGGCAAGGCACAGGATGCGACCGTCACCATCGCTGATCGTTCGAAGTTGTTCGCGGCGCGCCTGGGCGACGATCAGGATAACGAAAGCGACAACGCGCCCAAACCCAGCAAGTTCGGCGTGGGGGTTCGCAAACTGACTCCGGAAATGGCCGAGCGGCTCGATATTCCTTCCGGCAAGGGCGTGATCGTGCAGGAAGTAAGGCCGAACTCGTTCGCCGAGGATGTTGGCCTGGGCCGCGGCGATGTCGTTCTGGAAATCAATAAACAACCCGTGAACAGCGAGGAAGAATTTGCCCGCGTCGAGTCCGGCATGAAGAGCGGTCAGGATGTTGTGTTCCTGGTCCGCCAGCGCGGCTCGACCCGCCAGGACGGCACAGCATTTTTGGCAGGAACACTTCCGTAACCGGAAGCAGCCCGATTGGAACTGGCACTGTACCCCCTCGATCGACGATGATGGTCGGGGACGATTACAGCGCCGGAGTTCAGTTGGGCTTTTTGTTTTCTGGGGAACTTGGAGTGGATGACCTCGGCGAGGGAACGATTTCTCATTGACTAAAAGAGTCTGGGCGGGAACTCGAGGCTTGCGATTCAGCGCTGTGGGTGCGCTCCTGCTGACGTGTGCCACCGCCTTGGCGGCGCAGGCCAGCCCGCAGACTTCAGCGGGCGCCCCCTCAACTAGTCAACCTCCGGCCAGCAAGTCCGCGGCCAGCACCCAGAAAACGCATTCGGCCACATCAGCCAGAACTTCCAAATCGACTGGCACGTCGCACTCTGCTTCAGCCGGAAAGCATCCCACTTCACGAAGGAAGAAAAGTGTACGAGCGACGCGCGGCCAGCAGAAAATCGATTCTGATCGCACGCAAGCCATTCAGGAAGCGCTGATCCGCGAACACTATCTCAGCGGCGAAGCTACCGGGAAATGGACCCAGGCCACGGAAGATGCCCTGCGCCGCTATCAGGCCGACCACGGCTGGCAATCGAAGACCGTGCCGGACGCACGGGCTCTCATCAAGCTGGGCCTGGGACCGAGCCATGATCACCTGCTGAATCCGGAAAGCGCGATGACCACCGCCCCGGACGCTCCCCGCGCGACGTCGTTGACTCCAACATCGCACAGCGCTGATCCGGGACCGCATATGAATTCCAGCACGCCCGCACCAGCAGACCCAGCGCCGGCGCCCGCCGACGCATCGCGCCCGCAGTAGGAACCCGCAGCAATTAGCAATTAGTACTGGGCAATTAGCCAAGACAGAATGCTTCTGGTTTGAAGACCGCTTGCTCGTACGAGGCTGGCTAAATGCCAATTGCCAACGGCTAATTGCTAGTTTTGCGATAGCTCCCAATCACCGGTCGCGGAAAATACGGCAGAGGCTTGTTGCTGATGATGGCGTGAGGATTTCCCTCGACCAAGGCCTCGGCAATTTCCTCGCCGCAGATTTCAGCCGCGGCCTCGCGCGCGGTGGAGAGCACGGGCACGCGCTTCTCCGTATCGTGAGCATCCGTCGCGAGCACGTGGACCGCATTCCGCTCGAGCAGCCATTGCGCCACGCGGCGCACGCGTTCTCCCCAGAATCCGGTGAGCGCGGAACCAGTCATCTGGATGATGCAGCCTTGCTCCGCCCACTCCACCACGCGTTGCGGGGTCTCGCGCACAATCGGATTGCGTTCGGGATGGGTCACCACAACCGTCATGCCGGCGTCGCCGAGCTTGAGGAACGCGTCGGTAGTCTGCGGCGGCACGCTGTAGTTGCTGAGTTCGACCAGCATGTAGCGGGTGTTTCCGATGGCGTAGCGCGAGGGATCGTCCAGCGCGGCCTTCACGTTGTCGATGGAAAGATGGAAGTCGCAGCCCAAGCTGAGTTCGGGCACTGGCCCGATCAGTTCTTGCAGGTGGACAACCAGCCCCTGTAAATATTCCCGGTCGTAGTGATAGCGATCGTTGGCGTGCGGCGTGGCTACCTGGTGAGTGATGCCGTCCTCGGCCGCCATCTTGCACATGGCGACGGAAATGTCCCACGACTTGGAGCCGTCATCGACTTCCGGAAGAATGTGGGAATGAATGTCGACCACGATAATTGAAACCCAAGCGGCGCCGAGGGTTGCGCCTGTTTTGATTTAAGCAGATTCGCGGGGAAAGAGAAAGCGGAGCGCGCTCTGCAACGATCAGTTTTTCCCATACCGCTCGCGAATAAAATCTGCGATCCCTGCATACGCCTTTGTCAGCGTCTTTTCATCCGGCAGGAACACGATGCGGAAATGCTGCGTGCCGGGCTTTTGGCCGAAGCCGGAGCCGTGGACGACCATGACGTGTTTCTGGCGGATCAACTCCTTCACGAAGATTTCGTCGCTCTCGGGAATGTCGATGCGCGGGAAGGCGTAGAACGCGCCGCGGGGGGCGACGCAGCTCACGCGGGGCGTTGCTTCGCACCATTTCTGTGTGAGGTCGCGGCGGGAGCGCAGTTTGCGCTGCACTTCGATGAGATGATCCTGCGGGCCTTCGAGCGCGGGCTTGATGGCGTATTGCTCGGGATGGTTGGCGCAGAGGCGCGCGCGCAGCAGGCGGTGAATGCCTTCTGTGTAGGGCTTTACGGCCGCGGCGTCGCCGGAGACGATGCCCCAGCCGATGCGCCATCCCGGGACGAGATAATTCTTCGACATGCCGCCGAAGGTGATGCAAGGGCACGTCGGGCGCGACTTCGGCGAAGGCAATGTGCGGGAGTGTCTTCGCAGAATCAGCTTGTCGTAGATTTCGTCGGAGAATACGACCAGGTTGTGGCGGCGCGCAATGTCGGCGATTCGCTCGAGCATCTGCCGCGTGCACAGTGAGCCAGTCGGGTTGTTGGGATTGATCAGTACGATGGCGCGGGTGCGGGGCGTGAGCTTGCGCTCGATGTCGGCGAGTTCGGGCTGCCACGCGTCTTCTTCGTTGAGGTCGTAGGCGTTGAGCGCGATGCCCAGCTTGCAGAGCACGGCCGAATAGAGCGGGTAATCCGGACACGGCGTGAGAATGTCTTCGCCGGGATTGACCAGCGCGGAGATGCAGAGATCTACAGTCTCGCTCACGCCTGAGGTTACGAACACATCCTGCACTGTCGTGATGCCCTTGCGCGCGGCCTCGCCGCGAATGGCTTCAAGCGCTTCCGGAATGCCGGGAGACGGCGCGTAGCCGTTCTTGCCGTCGCGCATGGCTTTATAGGCGGCTTCGATGATGTGCGGAGGCGTCTGGAAATCGAAGTTCAGCGGGTCGCCGACGTTTAGCGGCAGGACTTTGTGTCCCTGCTTGGTGACTTCGTCGGCCACGCACGCCAGGTCGCGGATGGCGTAGCGGACGTTGTCGAGGCGGGAGGCGGCGGTAATTTCGCGGGTTTGCGTGATGGGCATGTAGTTCAGTATCTCAAGCTTAATTGTGTTTGATCGAGGCATCCTCCAAAGCCAGAAAAAGTAGACTGAGAAGATAATAAAATAGGCGAAGCAGTGAAGCAGAGTCTTTTCGAATCCGGAGAAGTGCGAGTCGAGCCGCGAGCCACTTGGTAACCTCAAGAGCGACGGATAAGACTTACAGCCATCCCAATAGCTCGATCAAGGGAGAACGGTCAATGCGGCTTTGGAATTCCTGCCTGACCTGCCTTGTATGCGGATCCTGGAGTCCGACTTCTTGAGTCAGATTTTCCATGACAGTCTCCGAACCAGCGGCCAGATAGGATTCTAACTAAACCTGGAGAATTTCGCTAAGGACGCAGAGAAATTGGCAACACTCGGAGAGTGCATTTTCGGCGGTCAGATCATGGCATCCGCTCGAGTGTGCCGTATGACTCCGTACGGAACAGGAAGAGAACGCCTTGATCGGCCGGTGGCACGTGGAAGGGGACACAGGGTCCTTCGACTGCGGTTGGACTTCGCGCTTGGGCGCGAAGTCCAATCCTCGCTCAGGATGACAGAGTGTAGGGTTAGTCCTCGCGGTCGATCTGCGCTTTCTGCAGCTTGTCTGAATAATCTACGTAGACCGACTTCCACTCGGTGTAGAAATCAATTGCGCCGATGCCGCCTTCGCGGTGGCCGTTGCCGGTGGCCTTGGTGCCTCCGAAGGGGAGATGCACTTCGGCGCCGATGGTGGGCGCGTTGATGTAGGTGATGCCGGTGTAGAGATCGCGAATCGCGGAGAAGGCTTTATTCACGTCTTTGGTGTAGAGCGACGAAGACAGGCCGTATTCGATGCCGTTGGCGATCTCGATGGCGTCTTCCAGGTCGTCGCAGGGAATGATTGAAACCACGGGGCCGAAGATTTCTTCCTGGGCGATGCGCATCTTGGGGTCGACGTCGGAGAATACGGTCGGCTCCATGAACCAGCCGTGTTGATACTGACCTTGGTCGAGGCGGTTGCCGCCGCAGAGCAGCTTCGCGCCTTCGTTCTTGCCGATGTCGACGTAGCTCAGGTCGGTTTGAAGTTGTTTCTCGTTGATTGCCGGACCCATCTCGACCGATTCGTCGAGGCCGTTGCCGACTTTCAGTTTCTTCGCGCGCTCGACGTAGCGGTCGACGAATTCGCGGTAGACACCCTTCTGCACGATGATGCGGCTGGTCGCGGTGCAACGCTGGCCGGTGGTGCCGAATCCGCCCCAGAGTCCGCCTTCGATGGCGAGGTCGAGGTTGGCATCGTCGAGCACGATCATGGGATTCTTGCCGCCTAGCTCCAGCGAGCAATGTTTGAAGCTCTGGGCTGCGATTCCGCCGATGATGCGGCCCACGGCGGACGATCCGGTCAGCGAGATCGCGCGCACGTCGGGATGCTCGGCGAGCGGCGTGCCCACTGCTGGACCGAATCCGGCGACGATGTTGATGACGCCTTTGGGCAGGCCGGCGTCGGTGAGCGCGCGGACCAGATTGAACGTGGAGAGCGGAGTATCCTGCGCCGGCTTGATGACGCAGGTGTTGCCGCAGACGATGGCTGGCAGCAGCTTCCAGGAAGAAATTGCCATGGGAAAATTCCACGGCGTGATCATGCCGCAGACGCCGATGGGCTGGCGCACGGCCATGGCGAACTTGTTCGGCATCTCGGACGGGACGGTGGGGCCGAACATGCGGCGGCCCTCGCCGGCATTGTAATAGGCGGCGTCAATGGCTTCCTGCACGTCGCCGCGCGTCTCGGCGAGCACTTTGCCCATTTCGCGGGTCATCTCGCGGGAATATTCTTCCTTGCGCTCGATCAGGATTTCGGCGGCGCGAAAAACAATTTCAGCTCGGCGCGGGGCCGGGACTAGCCGCCACCGGGTGAAGGCGCGCTTGGCGGCGTCGACCGCCGCGTCCACGTCGGCTTTCGCGGATTTTTGGAAAATGCCGACCAGGTCGCGGGTGTCGGCGGGATTGCGATTCTCGAAAGTCTCTCCGGTCGAGGACTCCACCCACTCGCCGTCGATGAAATTCTTATAGACCTTTGCCTGGCTGTTGCTGAGCGTAGCCGGGGCGGCCAGTGTGTCGGTTGCCATGATTGCTCCTTGAATGGTTCCTGCGTTAATAAGTGCCGAGATACTGATGCTACAGCGGGGCTAAGAGATGCGGCAAGGGCGGCTTCCGGCTCTCGTGGCACCGCCGGAAAGCAGCAGATTCCTCCACTACGCCGTCGCTGGCGCTCCGGCTCCGGTCGGAATGACAAGGGGGTGGACAGGGTTTGTTAGCGACGCGTTAGCGCCAGCGTTTTAGTTGCGGCCAGAGTTGGGCGAGGGTGCCGAATTTTGAGCCGCGGCAGATGTAGACGTCGATCTGCTGCTCCAACGCGTACGGACTCGCCGCGGAGGTGCCAACGTAGTCGACGTGCTGCCAAAGCCGCTCGAGATTTCGTCGACTGTCGTCGAGAACGATCATGCAATTACCGGAGTAGCCGCGCGGGCCCCAGAGGAACCAGGTCTGGTGGCCGCTTAACGATTGCGGAAGGCCGTAGCGTCGGCCGAGGAAGTCGATGGCGCCGGCCTGGCCGTAGTCCTGGGCGAAGATGCCGCAGTCCTGGCGTTCGTCCGCGGGGATGCGGTTCCACGCGACCGCGGTTTCATCCACAATTTCTTGCCATCCGAACTGGTCGGCATACCACTGCGGCAAGACCGCGCGGGCGTGGCTGTGTTCCATCACGGGGAGCTTGAACGGGAGAGACTTCGCGTAGGCGAGGAAGTGATCAGGAGAAAAATCGGAACGACGATCGGCGGGAGATAAACGCCGTCGACCAGCAGAACGGCGACGATCACGGGCTTCAACCATGCCGCAGGCGCGGCCGTTTGCTCTGCGGACGATTGTTGTGCGTCGCCATCCGTTCGGCCATCAATCGCGCGCTTCGATTACGACTGCTCCCGCCGCCAGCAGCATGGGATAGACCGGAGCCAGGTAGTAGCTCTTGCCGTGCAGCAGAAAGAAAACCGCGTAGCAAACCAGGTAGCACCATCCCAGCGGGCGGTACGGCTTAAGCCGTGCCGAGAATAGGAAGAAAGAGCAATCCCCTCAACCAAATCGGCAAGGTCAGTGGATTCGCCAGCAGGAGTTGTTGCGGGAAGAACTGAGAACTGGTCCCAGTACCACGTCGCGGCCATCGGCCTTGATGTTGCGAATCAGTTGCACAAAGGGCCAGTCATAGTGGATGTTCCACAGCAGGTTCGGCAGGAAAATCAGAAAGGCGGCGAGTCCGCCCAGCCAGATCCATTTATCGAGAAACACACGGCGCTGTTCGGTCAGCAGCAGGCCCACTACGATTCCCAGCCCGAAGACGGCGATGGAATACTTTTCTTCCATGCCGAGGCCGGCGACCACGCCGAACCAGAGCCAATACCGCGGGTCTTTTTTCTTGATGGCGAGAATGGCGAAGTAGGCGCAGCCCATCCAGAGGTTGGGTTCGAGGCAGTTCGTGCCAAGCAGGCTTCCGTTCGACAGGTACTGCGGCACGACGACTGCGCAGACGGCGCTCAGGAGTATCGCGTAGCGGCGTCCGCCGAGTTCGCGGGCGAGAACAGCGGTTTGCACCACGAGCAGCGAAGATGCCAGCGCAGGGATGAAACGAATGCTGCGCAGCGAGTCTCCCAGTACGGCGCGACAGATGCGAATCAGGAAGGGGATGAGCGGAGGCTGATCAACATATCCCCAAGCCAGGCGATTGCCGCAAGCGATGTAGTCGAACTCGTCGCGGAAATATCCGTAGCGGTTATTGAAGTAACAGTGGAACAGCAGCTTGGCCAGAGCGATGGCCCAGATCACGGCCATGCCTTGGGCGAGAAACGACTGCCGGACGGGAGTGGGTATGGAGATGGGATGAGCGCCGCTAGCCATGGGACGATCAGAATAGCTGAATCCGGGATGGAAAGTGGAGCCGGAAGCCGACGCGTCCCGAAGCGGGCTGCGGGTCGTCGCACCAAGGTAACGTCGCAAGTCGATAACCTGTGCTTTCTGTCGTTTCGCTTGTGCTAACGTTTTCTTTTACCGCATATTCACTAAGGTTTCACAAGGGTTTTCGAGCACCAGTGTCTTCTGACAATCGCAAATCGGGAATCCATATCAAGTGGAAAGCCGTCTCGTACCGCAGTGTTGCCCTGATGGTGCTGGCGGGCGCCGTCATATTTTTTATCGCCGTGCGGCTGACGTTTCCGCAATTCACCGCGAACACCCTGCAGTCTGCCAACGATGTAGCCGGGAAGATTCTGGAAAAGATCGGAGGCATGGCTCCGCCATCCGGCTCGGGGGGGTCGACCGCCCAGCAGGCTCATTTCACCGCACTCGACGGAACCGTGCGGGTAAAAAAAGGCAACGGCAACAGCTGGCAGCCGGCCGACTATAACGTTCCGCTCGACAAAGGCGACGTAGTGCAGACCGGCTCGGAGGGTATGGCGAAGGTGGTGTTCAACGACGGCACCAGCTACACCGTGAAGCAGGACTCGCTGATCGTGATCGAGGAGAACTCGTCCAATGACCAGCAGCAGACCAACGTTGCCGTGGCGGTGAGCACGGGAACTGTGGATCTTTCTACCGCCACCTACGCGCAGGGGTCGAAATCGACGGTGATTGTGGCTGGGGCGACGGCATCTCTGGCTCCGGAATCGGCGGCCCAGGTGCGTAACGATCCGAAGACCGAGCAGCACGAAATCTTGGTGAAGAAGGGATCGGGCGAGGTAACGCGAAATGGACAGACTGTGCCCCTGGCGCCGTGGGAAAAAGTGAGTTTCCGCGGGCAGGATTCGCACCTGGAAAAGGCCAAGGAAACCGGGCCTCCGGTGCCGATTTCGCCGGCGAATATGATGCCTATTTTCGCTTCCGGCGAAGGCACCAAGGACGTGGAATTCTCCTGGACGGCGATGGCGAATGCCACTGGGTACCGGCTGCAGATTTCCCGGAACCCCTATTTCTCCTCAACTCTAGTTGACAAAAAAGTTAATACCGCCGATGTTACAGTCACGAGCCTTGGCGAAGGCGCTTACTACTGGATGGTGCAATCCTACGACGTTGCAGGGAAGGAATCGGCGGAGAGCGAGAAGAACCGCTTCACCATCATTCCGAAAGGGAAGCAGACCGACGCGATCAACCTGGAACTGGATCCGTTCATCCAGCACGGGCACGTGATCGAAGTTACGGGTAAGACCGAGACCGGCGCGCGAGTGATGGTGAATGGGCGGGAGGTGCCGATGATCACCACCGACGGTTCATTTCACTATTTCACGCCGCCGTTACCAACGGGAGAGGCTGTGATTACGGTGACGGCGCAGACTGCGCAGGGCGGAGTGAACACGACGCAGAAGAAAATCATCATCCAGTAGGGAAGCAAGCAGAACGAACAGCATTGGTTTCAAGTTTGGTTCGCGGTGGATAGAAGCAGAACTTTCGGGCAGAGTTGCGAAGCATCTCGTAGAATAGGAACAGCCAGCAGCCGCATCCCGAAAAAATATTGCCCCGGGAAGTTTCCGGGGAGAGTAGCGGTTAATGAAGACACGGAAAGAACCTCGTCATGTCAAAGAACGGATTTAATTCCAGCGCAACGCGCGGGCACAACCTAAGGTCGCTGTTCAGCATTTTTTCGAGCGACCTGGCTATCGATCTGGGAACGGCGAACACCCTGGTGTATGCCCGCGGCAAGGGCATTGTGGTGAATGAGCCTTCGATCGTCGCCATCAACAAGAACACAGGCGAAGTGGAAGCCGTGGGCAAAGAGGCAAAAGAGATGCTGGGCCGGACGCCCGGCAACATCGTCGCCATCAAGCCCATGAAAGACGGCGTGATCGCCGACTTCAAGGTCACCGAGAAGATGCTGAACTATTTCATCCAGAAGGCGCACAACCGCAAGATGCTGGTGCATCCGCGGATCGTGATTGGCGTGCCTTCGGAGATTACGCAGGTGGAAAAGCGCGCGGTTATGGATTCCGCCTATCGCGCCAAAGCCAGCGAAGTGCATCTGGTCGAACAGGCGATGGTAGCGGCGATCGGCGCGGGATTGCCCATCACCGAGCCCAGCGGCAACATGGTGGTCGACATTGGCGGAGGGACCACCGACATCGCGGTGATTTCGCTGAGCGGCATCGTCTATTCGCGTTCCGTGCGCATGGCCGGTAATCAGATGGACGAAGCGGTCATGAATTACCTGAAGCGGAAATACAATCTGTTGATCGGCGAGCGCACTGCCGAACAGATCAAGATGGAAATCGGCTCTGCGCATCAGCTCGATAAGCCGATGACCATGGAGATCAAGGGCCGCAACTTGATTGAAGGCGTGCCCAAGACCATTACCGTGGACGACGGCGAGATTCGCGAAGCGTTGAGCGAATGTGTTTCCACGATCATGAACGCGATTCGCGTGGCCCTCGAGCGTACGCCTCCCGAGCTTTCCGCCGACATCAGCGACCGCGGCATTGTGCTCACCGGCGGCGGCGCGCTGCTCAAGAACCTCGACAAACGCATTCGCGAAGAAACCGGTCTGCCGGTCTCGATCGCCGATGACCCGCTGTGCAGCGTGGTGCTGGGCACCGGCAAGATGCTCAGCGACTTCAAGCTGCTGCGCAAAATTTCAATAGAGTAGGTTTCAAGGTTTCAGAGTTTCAAGGTTTCAAGGAACTGATAGTCGTGGGTAACTGTTCAACACCTCGGCCGCGGTGCCATCCTTGAAACGTCGAAACTTCTGAAACCTTGAAACTTTGAAACCTGTTTTCTTATGGAATCCGTACTCGGCCGCTACCGCAACCTTGTCATTCTGGTGGGCGTGTTATTCCTCCAGATACTGGGCCTTGCGGTGCAGGTCAAGCGCAGCAGCGACACCGAAAACACGCGCCTGATCCGCGTCTGGGCGGTGGACATTGTCACCCCATTCGAACGCGTCCTGATCTGGGCGCAGGACGGCACCGGCAATCTCTGGCACAACTATGTGTATCTGCGCGGCGTGCGCACGGAGAATCGCCAGCTCAAGGATCAGATCGAGCAGCTGCGGCTGGAACAGGTTCGGCTGAACGAAGATGCGGTCCAGGCGCACCGGCTGCAGGCTCTGCTGGCTTTCAAAGAGCAGTACATAGCGAAGACTGTGGCGGCGCAGGTGATCGGCTCCAGCGGCAGCGATTCTTCGCGAATGTTGTACATCGACAAAGGCGAAAATCAGGGTTTGAAGCGGGACATGGCCGTGATTACCGCAGACGGCATTGTGGGCAAAGTGTTGCAGGTGTTTCCCTCCGTCTCGCAGGTTCTGCTGATTAACGATCAAAGCAGCGGAGTGGGAACCATCCTGGAAAAATCGCGGTTGCAGGGTTTTCTTAAAGGCACGGCGACCGGCGAAGTTGTGCTGGAAGGCGTGATGAGCGACGAGCAGGTCGCGCCTGGCGAACGAGTGCTCACCAGTGGCGGTGACCAGATTTTTCCCAAAGGTTTGCCCGTTGGCACGGTGACCAAGGTCGGCACGGGCAAGGATCTTTTTCTGAATATCCAGATTAGACCGGCAGTGAACCTGGGCAAACTGGAAGAGGTTTTGGTGGTCGTCGAGAAACAGGAGCGGCAGGCTCAAACGGCAGACGTGGGCAGAGTGCGGGCCGCCGATATTCTGGCGCAGCGGCTGCCTTCGGTTCCGGACAAGCCGCCCAGCGCAACCAATAGCCCGACCGCTGCTCTGGCCGGAGCTGTGGCTACAGCTCGCGCGCCGAATGGGAAGCCGCAGACCGGAGCGACGTCGCTACCGGGTTCTCCAGCGGCCACGCCGAAAGCCTTCGCACCCAAGCCGGTGCCGGCGGGCGCGGAGGCCGTTGCAAAGCAGCCGGTCAAGAACTCTTCCGGCGGCATGGTTGCCGGATCGAAGCCCGCCAGTACTGCGGCGACGCAGGCCAAGCCTTCGACCGCTCCGACTGAGCCCAATCCAGGCAAGGTTGACCCAGGTAAGGTTGACCCTGCCAAGGCTGATCCAATCAAGGTTGACCCCGCCCAGGTTGACCCAGCAGCCAACTCCCAAGACAGCCCACACTAGCGTGCCCATCACCTACACATCGGGAGAGCAGGTCGAGGTCTACCGGTTCAGCCTGCCGGTGACGGTCGGGGTGCCGTTGTTAGCTCTTTTCCTGCAGGCGTTTCTTCCACGGCGTTTTCCGGGCTTTGCCGTCTACCTTGATTTGCCCCTGCTGGTGACGATCTATTTCGCCATGGCGCGGCGTAATCCTATTTCCGGCTTGTTTACCGGGGCCGTGATCGGCCTGCTGCAGGACATGCTGGGGCACAATCCCATCGGCATTTACGGCATCGCCAAGACGGTGGTTGGCTACTTAGCTTCTTCTCTGGGCGTGAAGCTGGACGTGGAGAATGCCGGCGCGCGATTTCTGCTGACGCTGGGGTTCTATTTCATCCACTCCGCGGTTTGGTTCACGGTGGCGAGAGGAATGGTCAGCTTGACTCAGAACTGGAGTTGGAGCCGTGGGTTGCTGGCCGGACTGGCGAATGCCTTCCTGGGGGTGATCCTGTACTTCTTTTTGGATAAGTTCAAGCAGAGGGCGTAAGTCAGTGGCGAGTGATTAGTGGCTAGTTGCCAGCTAAACCCAGGTGCGTAACTAGCTACCAGCAACCAGGCACCGCCCTTGTGACTTCCGTTACCCTCCTAAGTAATATCGCGGTCCCGGCACGGATTACAATGAGAATAGGAACTTCCACACATTGGATTTTGCGAGGCTGTGACTTGTTGCGGACCGTAGAGTTCTCTCACGAGCGCTCGGCTGGACAGCAACCGGAAACTGACAACTGATGTTCGGCCGTGATGAAAAAGTTTCTGCGATCCGCTTGACGGTGGCGCAGTACGCGATCCTGGGAATTCTTCTGGTGCTGGCCTATGGCCTGTGGCGGCTGCAGGTGATGCAGAGCGATCTGTACGCGAATCTCGCGGAGAGAAACCGCATCCGCAATGTGCCGATTCTTGCGCCGCGCGGCAAGATTCTCGATCGCGAAGGCCGCGTCATTGTCGACAACTATCCGTCATTTTCTGCGCTCTTGCTGCGCGATTCTTCCCGCGATCTGAATGCCGACGCTGACCTGATTGCGCAGGGTCTGCACATGGATGCGAACGAAGTGCGTGCCCGGGTGCGCCACTTCGCGGCTATGCCGCAGTACCAGCCGATTTTTCTCAAGGAAGACATCACTCCCGACGAGCTTTCGTTCATTGAAGCGCATCGCAACGAGCTGCCGGAACTGGATACGATCATGGCTCACCGGCGCCTGTATCCGCGCAACGGGTTCATGGCGCACCTGATTGGCTACGTCGGGGAAGTCACCGAAGACATGCTGAACCAGCCGCAGTTCGAGCTCTACAGCCCCGGTGATGTGGTAGGAGTTTCCGGCGTCGAGCGGCAATACAACACGGTGCTGATGGGCCAGAACGGATCGCGCCGCGCGCTGGTTAACAGCCACGGCCGCGAAGTAGGGCATCTCGATGAAACACCCGCGGTGCCTGGCAAACAGCTCAAGCTCACGCTGGATGTCGACTTGCAGATCGCGGCCGAAGAAGCGCTCGAAGGAAAGAACGGCGCCATCGTCGCCATGGATCCGCGGAACGGCGAGATTCTTGCCATGGTGAGCCGGCCCACGTTCGATCCCAACGACTTTGCGGTGCGCGTTTCGCGTGACCAATGGAACAAGCTGGTCAACGACCCCGACAAGCCGCTGCTGAACAAGGCAATTCAGGCGCAGCTGGCGCCGGGCTCGACCTTCAAGATCATTATGTCGACCGCCGGATTGCAGGAAGGCATTGCACAGGATATGAAGGTGAACTGCACCGGCGGGGCGGAATTCTATGGCCGCTACTTCCATTGCTGGATTTCGGAGAGGCACCGATCGCACGGGATCGTAGACATCTCAAAAGGGATTTATCAGTCTTGCGACGTGTTCTTCTATACCCTCGCCGAAAAGCTGGGCATTGAGCGCATTGCGAAGTACGCCACGATGCTGGGCATCGGACAGAAAACGGGAATCGACTTGCCTCAGGAAGTCAGTGGGGTCATGCCTTCGGAAGAATGGAAGATCCGCAACTTCAAGCAAAAGTGGTTTGCCGGCGAGACTATTTCGGTGGGCATCGGGCAAGGTGCGGTGGCTGTGACTCCGATTCAGCTGGCGCGCGCCATCGGCGGCATTGCCAGCGGAGGCACGCTGGTGCGCCCGCATGTGGCGTTTCCTGGAGACCTGCCTCCCAATATCGTGCCTGCGGCAGACCTGCCCGACAAAGTTCAGGTTGCGCTGGACCCGAAGAACTGGGAAATCATTACCGACGCCATGGCGAACGTGACCTCTCCTCACGTGGTGGACGCCACCGGCGCCATCTGGACGGGCACTGCGGCGGCCGCCCACCTGCAGGGCATCGATTTTGCCGGGAAGACGGGTACGGCTCAGACGATTAGTGGTTCGGCGAAGGCGAAGATTGAGAATGGGAAAGCCAGATTCAAGAATAATGCCTGGTTCGTGGGAGTGAGCCCGCGCCGGAATCCTGAGATCGTGGTAGTCGTGCTGTGGGAGGGCGGCGAAGAAGGCCCACTGGCGGCGATCGTCGCGTCGCAGGTAATCAAGGCCTACGTGGAAAAGCAGCGCCGCAGTCCGACGAAGATGGCCGACCAGCCAAAAGGAGATGGCAAGGTGGAGATCGGCGCGGTGTGGACTGCGCCTGATGCTGATGGGGATGCCGAGAAGCTGCAAAGTGGCAGGTTCGTTGTGGATGTGCCCAAGAGGCTGCCTGGGAAGCCGCTGGTTGCGGCGACGGCGGCGCCGGGAATGCGCTGAGTCTGCGTCGTGAAGCGGACGCCTCTTCGTCTCGGCGGTGACAGTGAGCTGCAAGGGGTCCTTCGACTCCGCATGCTGGTCCGCGTTGCGAACCAGCACGCTACGCTCAGGATGCATGTATTAAAGGGATTAGCTGATGGGACGCCGGCGCTACACGGAGGGTTAAAAGCTAAGAGCTAAGAGCCAAAAGCTAAGAGCTGCTTTTTATGTCACGTTACGTTTCATTTCGCGATTTCGATTGGGTGCTGCTGATCTTTGTGCTGCTGATCTGCGCGTTGGGAGTGATGGAAATCCGCAGCGCCACCATGCACACCAAGTTTGCCGGATCCCACCTCAAGCAGATTTACTGGGTTCTGGCCGGAGTGGGCATGATGTTCCTGATGAGTCTGGTTAACTACCAGGCGTTGCTGGAGCAGGTTCACTGGTTTTACATTGCCGCCGTGGCGTCTCTCGTGGGGGTGATGGTTTTTGGACAGAGGTATCTGGGTGCGCGGCGCTGGATCAAAATGCCTGGGGGCAACCACTTCCAGCCTTCGGAGTGGGTCAAGCTCATCCTGATTCTGGCCGTAGCCAAGTATTTTGCGGAACTGCACCAGCGTGAGCTTGCCTGGTCCGATTTCATTAAGGCGGGCGCTATCGTGGGGTTTCCCATGCTGCTGGTGCTGGCGCAGCCGGATTTGGGCACGGCTCTTACGTATATGCCCATCGCGGTCATGGGAGTGTTTTTGGGCGGATTGCAGATTCGCCAGACCCTGGTGGTGGCTCTGCTGGCGGCGCTGGCGATTGGAGCCGTTTTCTTTACTCCCAAGGTTCATATCCTGAAGTCCTATCAAAAACAGCGACTTACGAACTTCCTGGAGCCCGACGCCGATCCCCAGGGGTCGGGGTACCAAGTTGAGCAATCCAAGATTGCGGTGGGTTCGGGGGGGCTGTGGGGCGGCAAAGGCTCGCAAACACACGGTGCTTTCCTGCCGGTGCCGCAAACGGACTTCATTTTTGCGGCGTTTGCCGAGGAGCACGGATTCGTAGGCGCGCTGGGGGTTCTGCTGTTATACTTCATCGTGCTGATGCGCTTGACCCAGAACGCGCAAACAGCGCCCGACCGCGCTGGCACGTTTGTGGTCATGGGTGTGGTGGCTGTGCTTAGCTTCCATATCATGGTCAACATCGGCATGGTGGTCGGTTTTATGCCGGTCACCGGAATACCCCTGCCGCTGATGAGTTACGGTGGGTCTTCCGTGTTGTTCATGTTTCTGGCGCTGGGGATGGTTATGAACGTTCGAATGCGCCGCTTCGTGAATTAGCTTGAACTGGGGAAGACAGTGGGGAGCAGTTCCTGCGCCCGCATGGCGCAGCCAAAAATATCGATCGCCCTCGCGTAAAGGGGGCATTTACCGGCCGGCAGAGTAGGTAGGCCGGGCAGGATTGAAGCTACAACGCCGACGGCAGGGAACGGCCCCCCGACCAGAAAAACGGTCTGAGAGTGCGGTCACAAACCCGGCGGCGCAAAGCGATTAAGTGCAAAAGATTTCCCAGCTTGCGCAGCGGAGATGGCCAGGGAGGAAACTCCAAGGCCCCACCCGTCCCTCATTCAGGGCAAGCATCGCGACGCTCGATCCTCCCGTTCCTTTTCCTGATTCTGTCCCGGTGACTTCCAGCCGACTTCAATAAGTCGGCCGGAACCGGAGTATTGCATGAACAAGGAATTATTTGTCTCTTCCACGCCCCACGAAACGAAAGTGGGGCTGGTGGAAGACGATCTACTCGCGGAAATCTACCTCGAACGCGAAAACGAATACACACTCGCCGGGTCCATCTACAAGGGCCGGGTTACCCGCGTGCTGCCTGGCATGCAGTCCGCCTTCGTCGACATTGGCCTGGAACGCGACGCCTTCCTCTACGTTTCCGATTTTATGGAGTTGGAAGAGCATGACGACGATTTGACGGACTCAGTCCCGGCCAACCGTGGCGTGCAGGATTTGCGCCCGCAGCCGGTGCAGACTGGAAGTCCTCAGGGCGACCAAGCCGTCGATGATCAAGCCGGGGTGAGCGCCGTCGAGGGCGAGTCTGCGATTGAGCAAGATTCCGAGTCTGACGAGCACAACGCCGCCGTTCCATATGTGGCTGCGTCGGGTGCGGGGCAACAGCCCTCCGAGGGTGGAGACCGCGAGCGCGGAGGCTTCCGCGGACGGCGTCGCCGCCGTGGCGGACGCCGGGATAGTCGGCCAGAAGGCCGCAACGACGCGCGCGGCGACAGTCGCAGCGACGTACGAAGTGAAGGTCGTAGTGACACGCGCAGCGAAGGCCGGAGTGAAGGCCGAGACCGCGTACCCGAGCGTACGCCCGAACCGCGTTACTCCAGGCCGGTTGAGAGTGCGTTGCCTCGTCATCAGGAATCGGGGAGGACGCAATCTTTCGGGCCGCCAGCGGGATATCAGCCCATCCTGCTTCCCGGAGAATCCATTTCGAAATACCAGCGTTTGGCACCCCAGCCGCCTGCTCCGCAGCCGGTTTCTTCGGAATCGCCGGAGGATGCAGTTCAGGCATCTTCCGCGCCGTTGTCGGCTCCCGCAGCAACCTTTCCGGAGGATGAGCCGTTCTTTGCCAGCGAGGCCGCTGCTGAGCCTCTACACGAAGAGCACCACGATGACTCGCGAGCCGTGCACGAGGAGCAGATTGAAGCGGTGTCCACATCGATCGACTGGAACCGCGAATTCCGTCGCGCAGAAGTCCCGGTGGTAGAGATTTCCGCCTCAGCGAGTTCTGCGCCGGAGACGGAGCGCGCCGAAACGGCAGCCCAGGAAGCTCTCGGACAAGCCGACGGATTCGCCGATGCTGGAGACCACGTAGCGGACCACGCCGGGGAACACGCTGTTGAGCATGCCGCCGCGGGCGCTCACGAATCGTCCACGCCGATTTTCGCCGCTCCCGGCACCATGGAAGAAGAAACTATCGAGGAGGAAGAAGCGGACACGGTCCGCTATCAGGAATCGTCGGATGATGGGTATGAAGAATTCGAAGAGGAGACTCGCGCAGCTGGCGAGTCATCGTTCGACACAGTCAATCCCGCAGTCTCAGCTGCGCGCGAGACGGTTTCTGAAATCCACCGCACGTCGCTGACCGAGGCTGGCGCGCAGCCTGCCGCGGAAGGCGCGGCGCCGGAGACCGAAGAAGACTCGGAAGAGTTGGAACTTGAAGAGGCGCAGGCCGAAGCAGAGGCCTTGCTCGACGCCGAAGCGCGCGGCAACGGCACTGTGGATGCCCGCGTTGAAGTTCGCGCACCGGCGTCGACGGCCGGTTACACGCAACGTACCGAGCGCCCGGGCACTGATCGTCCGGGGACGGATCGCCGGCCTGGCAGCGGTCCGCGCGGACGCCGCGGTCCGCGCCGTTTCCGCCGCCGCGAATCGGCGCCGGTGCCGCAGATCAGCGACTTGCTCAAAGAAGGCCAGGAAATCCTGGTGCAGATTGCCAAGGAACCGATTGGCAAAAAAGGCGCCCGCATCACCAGCCACATCGCGCTGCCGGGCCGCTTCCTGGTCTACATGCCGACGGTGAACCACACCGGTGTTTCGCGCAAGATTGCCTCCGAAGAAGAGCGCCAGCGGCTGAAGCGCATCATCCTCAGCGAGCGCGAGAACGGGCACGGCGGCTTCATCGTTCGCACCGCGGCACAAAACGCCGGCGAAGACGAACTGCGTGCCGATATTCGATTCCTGAAAGGCTTGTGGAACGATATCAAAGGCCGCTCTGAAAGCTCCAAGCCGCCCGCGCTGATCTACCACGATCTCAACGTTGTGGAACGCGTGCTGCGCGACCAGGTCACCTCCGATTTCTCCGTGATCTGGGTCGATACCGAACCGGAATACGAACGCGTGCTGCGCTTCTTCAACCGCTTCCAGCCCGGGCTGGTCAAACGCGTCAAGCTCTACACCAAGGAAACGCCGCTGTTCGAACAATTCGGCCTTGCCGAGGAGATGAACAAGGCGCTCAAGTCGAAGGTGTGGCTGAAGAGTGGCGGTTACATCGTCATCAACCAGACCGAGGCGCTGGTCGCAATCGACATCAACACCGGCAAATATGTCGGTAAGACTTCGCGACTGGAAGATACCATCGTCAAGACCAACGTCGACGCGATCAAAGAGATCGTCCGGCAGATTCGGCTGCGCGATCTGGGCGGCATCATCATCATCGACTTCATCGACATGGATGAGCGCCGCAACCGCCAGCGCGTGATGCAGGCGCTGGAAGAAGAACTCCGGCACGACCGCGCGCCGTCAAAAGTGCTGCAGTTCAATGATTTCGGGCTGGTCGCAATTACGCGCAAGCGCGTCAAGCAATCGCTCGAACGCACCATCGGCGCGCCGTGTCCCTACTGCCAGTCGACCGGCTATGTGAAATCGGTGACCACGGTCTGCAATGAGATTTACGTGGAGATACGCAAGATCGCGAAACATCTCGAGCGTCAAGACGTGATGTTGCGCGTGAACCCCGATGTGGCCAAGGAATTGAAAGGCAACAACGGCCGCCTTTTGAATGAAATCGAAGAACTCACCAAGCGGACCATCATCGTTAAGAGCGATCCGGCGCTGCACCAGGAGCAATTCGATATTAACTAGCTGTTAGCTTCTAGCTATTCAAGGACGGGCGAAAACGCCCGTCCTTTTTTGGCCATTAGTTTCCTGGATTCAAAATCTGGCGGGAACGAGAACTGCCAGCTGCTAACTGCTTTTAGCTTCTAGCTTGCGCAATTGCCTTCACCGCTGCGTCCGAGTGAACGCGCAGTTTCTTCACTGACTCATGGATGGCCTTGGCCGCCACTCCGGATCCATTTTGCTCTGCCGACTTGCCCACCCCGCCCGCGTCTTCCGCAGCCGTGCTGGCCATGTCGAGCAAGACCACAAGCGCATCGGCATGCAGCTTCCACACTGACGACATGGTCTGGCTGCGTTTCAGTTCTTCGAGTTCCGTGTGAACACGCGCTGAAATCGATACCAGGCGGATCAAGGTTCGCGCAACTTCCGCACGCAGGCTCTTTTCTTCGAGAAAGCTGGCATTGTAGGCGTCGGCTTCAGCTACCGTCAGCGTGAGGTTGAAATAGCGCATGGGCACAACCTGCCGGAACTTGGGGTCGGCGACGCGCTCGAATACGCGAATGGATTCTTCCACCCGGCGAAGCTTGCCTTCTTCGGTTGCGATCTGATGCGCGGTGACCGCTACGGGCTGAAATACGGGCACGGAGGCGGCCGCAGACACCTTGGCCGCGGCCACCTTCGCGGTCTTGGGCGCAGCGGCCGCGCCTCCGGAAACGCGGGCCGGGCGCGCGCCTGCCGGTCCCAACAGCGATTTGCGGATGGGCGGCCGGCGATCGAGCTCTTTCTTGAGTCGGGAAACCCGGCGAAATTTTTCGAGCGCGCTGCCGTAATCCGCCTTGAGCATGGCGTTTCGTTCGATGGCTGCCACATGCTCGACCGTGACTTCCACTCCGTCCACCGTGCTCAGAATGCTTCCGCCCATTTCGTCGAGCGCGCCCGCGAACTGTTTGATTTCCTCCAGCGCCTTGCTGAAAAGTTCATCAAAACGCGCGCCGAATGCAGCGTTGTAAGACGCCACCGTCGCCAGCACGCCGGGATGATAGAACGAAGAATCCAACCACTGCTTCAGCTCGCGCACCCGCGAAATCACGCCGGAATCCATGAGCGCGTTGAAATCGCGGAAGCGGGCAACTTCTTCGCGCATAGGGTCAAAGCGCCGCAAGAGTTGCACATGCTCTTCCGGCAGCGAAGGGACATCAGTGTCCGCCAGAATTTCGATCAGCGCAATTTCGAAAGGAGAAAGCGGCAGTGCGCCATCCAGGCCATATCCACTTTGCTGCCATTGCCCGGGTACGCGCGGATGCCGGTAAAGAAATGTTGCGATCACGTCGGTCTTGTCGCGGTTAATGTCGCTGGCTTCACGGCGGCGCACGAAGTAACGCAGCAGGGCTTCCGCAACTTCAGAATCGGTATCCGGAGTGAGCGCCTGGCGGAGCATGGCGGGCGTGATGGCCATATCCAGCAGGTGCAGCCAGCGATACATCCTGGTAAGCGTGGTGGCTAGCTCGCGTCCCGCACGCAGCGCCTCTTCGTCGAGGCCGCTCGGAATGGGAACGTCTCCCCCAAGCGACTCGCGCATGAGCTTCTGATAGAAGCCCTGCACCGTCGCCAGAATCGCCAGCTCAAATCTGATATCTTCGGCCAAGAAACGTCTCCGAGAGCGAGACTCTCCCCTGTCGCATTTTGCTAATTCTTTACTAATGTTCAAGTAAAGACGAAAGTTACTGGTGGTGCAAGTTACCACCGGGGTGAGAAGGCTGACACTCTTCGGAAGGACGTGACCTTCCGCGGCAGCGTGAGTTCGCGGCCGCACGGCTCAAGATTCTAGAAAACGACCTTAAAAAACGACGGTCTTGTTCCCGTAGAGAAGCACGCGATTCTCCACGTGCCAGCGCACGGCTCGCGAAAGGACGACCTTCTCTAGGTCGCGGCCTTTGCGGATAAGGTCATCCACCGTATCGCGGTGCGAGACGCGAACCACGTCCTGCTCGATGATGGGCCCATCGTCAAGCACCTCGGTGACGTAGTGGCTGGTCGCACCAATCAGCTTGACCCCGCGTTCGAAGGCCTGATGGTAAGGCCGCGCGCCGACGAACGCCGGCAGAAATGAATGGTGAATGTTGATGATGCGCTGCGGATAACGATTGACGAAGTCGTTGGAAAGAATCTGCATGTAGCGGGCGAGCACCATGAAATCCGGCCGGTGCTCGGCGATGAGCTGGTGAATCTCGTCTTCCGCTTCCTGCTTGTTGTCCTTGGCGACGGAAACCACCGCATAGGGAATCTTGTAGAAGTCGGCTAGGCGCCGGTTGTCGGGATGATTGGAAATGATCAGCGGAATCTCGCAAGCCAGCTCGCCGCTTTGCTGGCGGTAAAGAAGATCGACCAGGCAATGGTCATATTTTGAAACGAAGATGATCATGCGCGGCCGCTGCGACGATTGTGCCAGCCGCCACTTCATCTTGAACTTTTCGGCGATGGGTGAGAAGTGCTTGCCGAAATCGGCAAGGTCCTTCTGAGAAAGATCAATATCGAAATCCTTGGGGTCGAACTCCACGCGCATCAGGAACAGGCCGGATTCTTCGTCGGCGTGCTCGTCGGCATGGAGGATGTTGCCGCCGTGGCGATAGACGAAGTCGGCTATGGTCGCGACTTCGCCCTTGCTGTCAGGGCAGGAGATGAGAAGGATGGCGCTATTCTTCATGCAAGTTGTGTGGAGTTTTCGGCGTGACCATCGGTCCTGGCGGAAGTCCCGAGTTCTGAAAGAATACTTTACCTGAAGGACAGGCGCGTGCACTAGCTCTGGCCGGCGACGGAAGACATACTTGAACGCTGTTATCTAGCGGGTCAGTCTGAATCGGGCTGACCCGCTACCCGCCGCTGAAGCCGGTTATGAGCCCGGTTACTGAATCACCGAGACGTCGATCGTGGCGGAGTGATACAAATTGCCCGACGTGCCGCTAACCGTCACTATTTTATTAAATTCAAGTTTTGCCGTAGGGGTCGCCGTCAGCGTCAAGGTGCTCGTGCTGCTGGTCTTGTTGCTGGGGCTGAACGACGCGGTAACTCCGTTGGGCAGGCCGGAAACCACCAAGATCACGTTGCCTGTGAAGTTGCCTATGTCCGCTACCGAGATCGTGCCGGCGACGGTGCTTCCCTGGCTCACGGTCAAGCTGACAGGCGCCAACAGCGAGAAATCGTTGAGGATGATCTGGAACACGGTTCCCCAGCCGTACTCGCCGCCCTCCTGCGTGACGCCGTAAAGGTTGTAGTTCGTATCGAAGGTCAGGCCAGAGGAAGGATAGGAGCCATCCGTGCAATTTTGTGAAACTGTAGAAACACTGCAGAACGTGTACAGAATGTTCTCCGTCCAGGGCACGGTGGGTCCGGCCAGCAACTCGAAGGCTACCCCTTCAGCGTTATTATTTGGGCCATCCTCACCAGTCGTACCGTAGAGGTTGCCGCTCTTATCCAGGATCAGAGCGGAAGGATAGGCCCCGTCCACGAGATAGTCAAAGTCGTGCAAATCCAGCGGCGTCCAGATTTTGGTCGTTTTGTCGTAGGTTAACTCGAACGCTATCCCGTTGTTGTAAGCGCCGCCTCCCGACGTTGTCCCGTAAAGATTGCCGGCGGAATCGGCGACGAGAGCAACTTTGGGGACGGCCCCTGTGGTACCGCCAGTAGTTGGGTATGGGAAGTCATAGATGTCCGTCTCCATCCCGGTTTTGGGATTCAGCTCGAACACCATACCTTGGCCGTACAGGCCGCCGTCTTCCGCCATGCCGTAAAGGCTGCCGCCATGAAAGACAATACCAACGGGGACCTGTCCGTCGGTGCCGCTGCCAAAGTTATAGATCACCGACTCTGTCCAGCCGCCGCCTGTTACCGGCGTTAGCTCGAAGACCGTGCCGCATCCCACGTTCTCGCCAGACGTGCCACAATTGAGGTTGCTGCCGCCCGCGCCCGTGGTGCCGTAGAGATTGCCGTTGGCGTAGACGAGAGGGCCATTGGGGCCCTCCCCGTCGTTTGTGAATCCGGGGAATGTATACTCGAACGTCTTGGCCCAGCCGATCCCCGCCGTATAAGTCAACTCAAACACGGCGCCGTAGGTAGAGCTACCGCCTATCGTCGTGCCGTAGAGCTTGCCGGCGTGGACAAGCAGACCCGAGGAGTACGGACTCCCGTCCGCGGTATTCGGGTCGAAGGGAACCGTCTCGGACCACACGCCGCGCTTTGCCGCTAGCTCGAACACCGTCCCTCTTGGGTAGGGTGTGCCTGTGCCCCCGTCCACCGTCGCGCCGTAGAGTTGTGTGGCGCCTTTGAAAACCACATTGCCCACGGGCTCGTACCCATCGGTGGTTCCGGCGGGGAAACTATGCAAAACCACTTCCGTCTGGGCAGCCGCGCGCGTGCTCGTTGCCAGCAGGCTCACGGCAAAGATCGTCAACACTACAGTGAATCCTACGGAAACTTTCTTGCTTCTCATGGGAGTCCTCCTATGCACCGGCCGAATGACCACTCGGTGCCTTAGCGCCTCTAATCGGAATAGCGGAACAAGAAACTGACGCAGATCGGGGAAGGAAATAGGCAATCGCCTTTTTGGGAGGGTTACCCTAAAAAGCCCTGCAATTGTGCTCTCAATGCTGCTTCCGGTCAATGTGAAAGAGTTTGCATAAACGCGAAACGGACTTACCGTGCTGGCTGTGGGGAAACTTCGCTGATTGTGCCGCCCAACCAGGCCGTGCCATCCCCAAACGGGGTTTCCTTGAAGAAGGCCGGAAGTGAGTTAGCGCTTCAATTCCTTGAGAATCTCCCGCGCGGCGTTTGCTCCGGATCCGCCCGTCAGCCCTACGCCGGGATGCGTGCCGCTCCCACACAAATACAGATTCTGAATCGGCGTGCGATAACGAGCCCAATCGAGCAGCGGGCGCATGGTGAAGAACTGATCGAGCGCAAGATCGCCGTGGAAAATCTGCCCGCCCGTCAACCCATACTTCTCTTCAAGATCCAGCGGCGTAATGATCTGGTGCGTCAGAATCAGTTCAGGTAAATTCGGCGCATATTGCGCCAAGCGTCTTCACCACCGTCTGGCCGAGTTCTTTGCGCTGGCTCTCCCAATCGCCCTTCAGCTTGTACGGCGCATACTGCATGTAGATCGACATCACATGCTTGCCGTCGGGCGCGAGCGTGGGATCGGTCAGCGAAGGAATCGTTGCTTCGAGATATGGCTGGCGCGAGAAGTTTCCGTATTTCGATTCGTCGAAGGCACGCTCCAGGTAGTCGATTTCGTGTCCAATGTGGATGCGGCCTTTCAGCGCGTTGCTGTTGCCGTTCTTGATCGCCGTGAAGTTCGGCAAACCGGAGAGCGCGAGATTCACCTTGGCCACAGTCCCGTTGCCGCGGTAATGCTGCAGCTTCTGCACGAAGTCAGGAGAAAGATGGGTGGAGTCAGTCAACTTCAACAGCGTGCGCTTCGGATCGGCGTTCGAGACCACCGCTTTCGCCGCGATTTCTTCGCCGGTTGAAAGCAGAACACCGGTGGCCGTGCCGTCCTTCACACGAATCTCGATGACTTCCACTCCGCTGCGAATCTCGGCGCCGGCGGCCTTCGCGGCCGATGCCATGGCTTGCGTGAGCGCGCCCATCCCTCCCGCTGCAAGATGCGCAGAGCCGGCAGGATGCGCGTCTCCCGCCGCGCGGATGAGCAGAACCAAGACTGCTTCCCGCGGACCACGGCCCCAGAAATGTTCCGAAGATTCCGCGAGCTGCAACCACTGCACGCAGCAACTCCGTTTCGAAATATTCCGCCGCCAAGTCGGCCACGGCCATCGGGCCCCAGCGCAGCAGACGAAACATATCTTTCTTGCCCAGGTTGCGGATCGCACGTCCGGTCTTGAGCATGCTCCACAGGTCGCCGCCGCTGGGGTGGTCGATGTCCGGGGGCGTTGTGGCAAGAGCCTCCGCGATCACCCTGCCCATTTTTCCCGAGCGATTCCTGAAACGCAGAATATTTCGCCGCGTCTTTCTGCGAGAAGGCCGCAATTTCCTGCGCCGATTGATTTGCGTCCTGATAAAGCGAAAGCGCGCGCCCATCGGGCGAGAGCGCGGTGACGCCAACCAGCGGCGTGATCAACCGCAGTCCGTGTTTCTCAAGTTGCAGGTCGCGCACGATCTCGGGACGAATCGGTCCGGCCGTGTGCGCCAGCGTAGAACAGCGGAAGCCAGGATGAAATTCATCGGTAATGGCCGCGCCGCCCACCTGCTCACGGCGTTCGATGACCAGCGGTTTGAATCCCGCCTTGGCCAGGTAGAACGCGGCAACCAGCCCATTGTGGCCGCCGCCGATGATGACGATGTCGCGCTGGGCAGACTTCGATTCGGGCATGCTACGCGGCCCCCTTGACGTCCTTCAGAATTTCCAGAGCCGCCAAACGCCCGTTCGCGCCCATGATGCCGCCGCCCGGATGTGTCGCCGAACCGCACATATATAAGTTATTGATGGGCGTGCGGTACTGCGCCCAGCCTGCGACCGGACGCAGGAAGAAAAGTTGCTCCAGCGAAAGCTCGCCTTGAAAAATGTTGCCCTCGCTCAATCCCCATTCGCGCTCGAGGTCGAGCGGCGTGACCACTTGCCTGTGCAGGATGATGTCTTTGATGTTGGGAGCGTATTCCGCGATGGTGTTGACGACTGTGTCACCGAAAGCTTCTTTTTGATCGTCCCAGTTGAGGCCGGGACGCAGCTTGTAAGGCGCGTACTGCACGAAACACGACAGCACGTGCTTTCCCGGCGGCGCGACGGAAGGATCAGTGAGCGACGGGATCACCATGTCGATATACGGATGCCGGGAAAAATTCCCATACTTGGCGTCGTCGTAAGCTCTCTCCATGTATTCAACCGAGGGAGAAATCGAAATCGCGCCGCGCAAGTGCGCGCCCGGTCCGGGCATGCATTTGAAATTCGGCAGCGCGTCCAGCGCCATGTTGACCTTGCCAGACGATCCGCGAAACTTGAACCGGTTCACCTCTTCAAGAAAATCTCCCGGAAGATGCTCGGCTCCAATGAACTTAGTGAAAGTGAGACGCGGATCGACACTGGATGAAATGATGTCGGCATAGAGTTCGTCGCCGTTCGCCAGCACAACCCCTTTGGCCTTGCCCCCTTTTACGATGATCTGCGAAATGCCTGACTGGGTGCGAATCTCCACCCCAGCCTCGCGGGCAGCGTCGGCGATGGCATTCGAAATTGCGCCCGTGCCTCCGCGCGCGAAGCCCCACGCGCGGAACGCGCCGTCGATCTCTCCCATGTAGTGATGCAGCAAAACGTACGCAGTTCCCGGCGAACGCACACCCAAAAAAGTTCCGATGATGCCCGATGCCGACATCGTCGCCTTTAGCACATCGGTCTCGAACCACTGATCGAGAAAGTCGATGGCGCTCATAGTCATGAGCTGCACCTGGTTGTATTTATCCTCGCTCGACATGCCCTGGAATCGGCGTCCGATGAAAAGCAGTTTCATCAGTTCGCGCGGGTTGAGCGTGGTGGGATCGGGCGGGACCATGCTGAGAATCGGTTTCACAAAGCGGCACATGGCCTGCATGGCTTTGCCGAATTCGTCGTAGGCCTCGGCGTCAACGCGGGAGTGGCGGGCAATTTCACGGTGCGTCTTGCCGTGATCGTTCACGCGCCACAGGTAATCGCCACTGGGCATGGGTGTGAATGTCCCGTCGAGCGGAAGAATTTCAAGGCCGTGGCGGGGCAAGTCGAGATCGCGAATGATTTCCGGCCGCAGCAGCGACACCACATACGAGCAGACGGAAAACTTGAAGCCGGGAAAGATTTCTTCCGTGCAGGCAGCGCCGCCGACGATGTGCCGGCGTTCCAGCACGAGAACTTTCTTGCCGGCGCGTGCCAGGTAGGCGGCGTTGACAAGGCCGTTGTGGCCGCCACCGATTACGATTACGTCGTATGAATTAGCCATAAGCTCTTAGCCCTTAGCCGTTAGCTTGCCGATTGAGAATGAGACGAAGAATTACGATAGCGCAGTTTCCAGGCGCGCGTAATTAGAGGCCGCTGGGCAGAACGCTCCAGTTGCGGAGGACATTCGACAAGATAGGGATGATTAAGCGCATGGCTGGAGTCGAATCGCCATTCTATCGGGAACGCTCCGTTTTGTCTGCCCATTTGAATCGGCGGTGACTGGAGGTCATGCGCCTCCTTGTTGCCGCGCAAGCGGGGCGGTGAATTATAATCCGGCTTCAGCAAATTGAAGTCGAACCTGAGGAAACCACTTGCCCATTGGAACCGCATTCCACGAGAGAACTTTTCCGCTTTGCCAAAGCCTGAACTACCGCGAGTGGTCGGGCTATTACACGGTCAGCGTTTACGAGGTGCATCACGAGCACGAGTACAACGCTATCCGCAACGCAGCCGCGCTCATTGATATCTCGCCGCTCTACAAATATCTGATCACCGGCAAAGACGCGACCAAGCTGGTGAACCGCGTGATCACGCGTGACATTAACAAAGTCAAAGTCGGCCAGGTGATTTACTGCTGCTGGTGTGACGAGCAGGGCAAGGTGATCGACGACGGAACGATTTCGCGGCTCGAGGAAAACGTTTATCGCTGGACGGCAGCCGATCCCAGCCTGCGCTGGTTCCGGCAAAACGGCCTCAACATGGATGTGCAGATCGAAGACATTTCGGAAAAAGTTGCCGCGCTGGCGTTGCAAGGGCCGACTTCGGCCAAGCTGCTGAAAGCGGTCGCCGAGGCCGATATCGCGAATCTCAAATATTTCCGCGTGACCCGCGGCAAAATCGCTGGCGTGACCGTCGATATTTCCCGCACTGGCTATACCGGCGACCTCGGCTACGAAATCTGGGTTCCCTGCGGTGACGGGGCGAAGAACGACGCCGTCAAAGTCTGGGATGCGCTGGCGGAAAAAGGAAAACAATTCGATTTGCACGCGGCGGGCATGCTTGCGCTCGACGTGGCCCGCGTCGAAGCTGGGCTTCTGCTGATTGAGGTCGATTACTCCAGCTCCAAGAAGGCGCTGATACCGTCGCAGAAATATTCACCATACGAGTTGGGATTCGCCAAGATGGTGCATCTCGACAAAGAAAACTTTATCGGCAAGCGCGCGCTGGAACAGGACGCGAAAAATGGGGTCCCTCGGCAACTGGTCGGCCTCGAGGTGGATTGGACCGACGTCGAGCAGCTCTATGAGCGTTACGGCCTGACGCCGGCTGCTCCCGCGCAGGCTTCGCGCGTGGCCGTCCCGGTGTATTCGGGAGAGAAGCAAATTGGCAAAGCCACGACCACCAGTTGGTCGCCGATCCTGAAGAAGATGATTGCGCTGGCGAGCGTGGAGAAGGAACATTCGAAGCTGGGGACACAGTTGCAGATGGAAGTCACGATCGAAGCCGTCCGCCTGAAAACCAATGTGAAAGTGGCCGGGTTGCCGTTTTACAATCCGTCACGAAAGACGGCGACGCCGGTTTAGTTGCGTAGTGTGGGGACGCCTAGCGGATGGGCGAGCCGTGCGTCTCCGCACGGTCTCTGCCGAAGCAGCGTTACACGGCACCAATTTCTCTCGCTGCTCTCCGTTTTCCCGCAGCGTAAATCCACACTCCCATCAGCACCAGCGCCGTCGTCGCCCCCACAACCTTGAATAGCGCCAGCGGTTTATTTGGCTCGTCCGCCTGCGGAATCAGAGACAGTGCAATTGTCACCGCCGTTGTCAGGAATCCGAGCACAGCTACCAGCACGGCGACGATTTTGCCTCCGGGCACAGAAATCACTTCCGGCCCAGCGGGCTCGCGCTGCAGCTTGATCATTGCCGCGAACAGATACAGGTAGGGAATGAAATACGTGATCACTCCCATGCTGACCAGCACGTCGTACGCGCCCTTGACGCTAGTGCCGGCCTGCCCGAGAAAAATGAAGACTACACCGAGAAAGAATTGCGTAAGCAGCGCGACCCAGGGAGTTTTCCAGCGCGGATGCAGTGCTCCGAACGCCTGGGGCAGGAAGCGGTCAAGCCCCGCCACGAACGGTAAACGGGCGACGGCCGCGAGATAAGCCCCGGCCGCTCCAATATTGCTGAGCGCGATCAGGAACGCGACCACCGGAAGCACCCCCGGAAATCCTACGCGCGCCGAGGTTTTCGACACGGCCTGCACCAAGCCCTGCAGGCTATTCACCTCGGTCGACGGCAGCGCCAGCAGCACGCAGACGGTTCCGAGGATGTAGCAGAAAGTCACAACGACGCCGCCCGAGAGCAGCGCAACAGGAATCGTGCGGCGCGCGTTCTTTATTTCTTCTCCCATGAACGACGCCGTTTCGCATCCGCCAAAAGCAAACGTCAGCACCGACCAGAAAATAATGTCGTTGAGATGCGTGCTCGGAGTCATCGACTGCATCGTGAACGACGTTGCCGATCCATAACGATGCCACGCCAACAGCCCCATAGCGATGACGATGCACACTGGAATCCACATAGCCAGCGCGCCGACATTGTGCAGCCACTTGCCGACGTCGAGCCCAACGATGTTCATCAGCGTGGCCGCGCTCAACGTGAGCAGAGAAAAAACGATATAGAACGTTGCATTGCCAGACAGATGCTGCCAAGCAGTTTGCCGCATGAAGAGAATATTGCTCGCTGCGAAATACAAGACCGCAGGGAAGTAGGGCAGGTTGCTGGTCCAGTAAGTCCAGGCCGCCATGAATCCGGAAAAATCTCCGAATGCGCGTTTGCTCCAAACGTAGAGCCCGCCTTCATTGGGATAGCGCGAGGAAAGCTCGAGCACAGACAGCGCCAGCGGCGTGTAAAAGCACAGCCAGGCTCCTACCCATATGATGATGGAACTCGGACCGGCCGCCGCCGCAGTGGCGATCCAGCGCAAGCTAATGCCGGTGATCACATAAAACAAAACGAGGTCGCGAAAACCCATCACTTGCCGCGGACGGTTGGGATCTTCGGCGTCGGCAACGGAAACGCCTGCGGAAAGAAGACTTATTCGTTCGGGCTGGTCGGCCGGGTTGAGTTGTGACAATGGCGTGTCCCGCGGTCAGGATCGCGTAAACAGGAACAAGAGGAATAACACCGGCTCGAGATCGGAGCAAGGCGAAAATTCCGCGGACTACGTAATTTCGGAATAGGAAGCCGAGAGAAAGTCCGGCCGCTGCCAGAATTTGTCATAGCATTCGCTGCACAACCACTCGCGGCCGTTGGTGTACCCGGTGCCGTGCTCGGCGTCATCCGAAGCGAATAACGGCCACTGGCACACGGCGCAACGATCTTTCTTTTTCCAGCCGCCCTTGATCAGTTCAAAATTAGCAGCATCCTCGGCGGCCAGACTCAGGTCGAAGGAAATCGCGCCACTCTTGCGGTGGACCACGATGTCCCGGACAGCCAAATCACGCTTCTGCCAATGCCACGAATACTCGCGGCAGCGCTTCACGGCTTCGTGAATGTGCGCAGCGTTTCGGGGTGCGCAGTGGATTTCGATGGTGGCTGACTCCTTCGTCCTCGAACCCGGAGGGATGGAGTATGACAGCGGAGGGTCTGAGGGTTCGGGCTGCTTCTCGATTTGCGCCCTGAGTTGAGCGAGAACTGCGCCTCGCTCCGTCAGTAGTTTGGCGCCGAAACAATTCGTCTCACGCAGCAGCCCAAGCAGCAAATGCTCGGTTCCAATGTGCCGATGATTGAGCCGTGTAGCTTCTTCTGCTGCATACGGCAGAACGCGTTTACTCTCTTTGCTGATCGGCAAGTCCACTGACGTGGGGATTACCGGGCGCGCAGGAGTTGCAGCCTCAATCTGTTTGCGAATAGAGGCGACATCCGCGTTCGGCAACAAGCGCGTAATTCCTTTATTCTCGCGCAGCAGACCCAGCAGCAGGTGTTCGGTCTCGATGTAAGGAGAGCCGAACTGGCTGGCTTCGTAGCGCGCAAAAAAAATTACTCGCCGCGCTTTCTCCGTGAATCTCTCAAACATCGCTTACTCCACTGCGGCTGCCTTACGGTTGCTCCGTTTCCAGTATAAATATCCCGGCACGCCAATAAGCACGATTGCCGTTCCCCAGAACGCTTCCGCGGGCCGAGTGATGATGGTATTCAGCGTCCATGCCGTGCCGACCAGCACGTAGATTGCAGGTAGCCAAGGATATCCCGCGCAGCGGTAGGGGCGCGGAATTTCCGGCCGCTTCCAGCGCAGAATAAACATGCCGATCACCGTGAGCGTATACGACAGCACCATGCCGTAGATCACATAAGTGTAGAGCTGATCGTAGCGTCCGCTGACCGTGAGCAGCGCGGCCCAGACGCCTTGTCCAATCAGGCTGAAGGCGGGCGTCCGCCATTTGGGATGAATCACCGCCATGCGCTTGAAGAAAACTCCGTCCTGCGCCATCGCGAGATACACGCGCGCGCCCGAAAGCGTGCAGGTCGCTGCGGCGCTGAAACATGAAACCGCAATCATGAGTGATAGCCATACTGCGGCGTGCGGAGAAAACAGCGCAGTCGCGGCAGCGTGGGCGATGGTTTCGTGTTGTGCAATCTCGCCGAGCGGCAGCGCATATAAGTAGGTCATGTTCATGGCGACGTAGATCGCGCCCACTGCCAGCACGCCCAGCACCATGGCCAGCGGCACATTGCGGCGCGGCTCCTTGACTTCCCCCGCGACCCAGGTGATGTAAACCCATCCGTCATAGGCCCAGAACACGGCGATCAACGCGACTCCCATGGCCGAGATCAACTGCGCGGGATGAAGCCCCATGGTGAGGCCGACGCCGTGCGAGCGAAAATGAGACCAGTCGCCGTTGCCGATGGCGAATCCGAGAATCACGAACGCCGCCATGGCCACGAACTTTGTCCAGGTGGAAAGATTCTGCAACAGCGTGCCCCATCGCAATCCCACGACGTTCACGTAAGTGAGAACGGCGATCAGGAGCAGGCCGAACAAGTGTGCCCGCGTGATGACGATTCCGGCGAGCGAGAGTACAACATGGTCCTGCGAGACGACAGGGAAGACTCGTCCCGTGTAGGCGGCGGCCGCGACCGAAAGCGCTGCGATGGAGCCGCCATTGGCTACCGCGAACAGCATCCAGCCGTAAAGAAACGCCACGAGGTCGCCATAAGCTTCGCGCAGGTAGATGTACTGCCCGCCCGAGTCGGGGAACATCGATCCCAGTTCGGCGAAAGCAACGCAACCGAACAGCGAAACCACTCCCCCTAGCACCCACACGCCAAGAAACAGCAAGGGCTGCGGCAAGGGCCCGGCAACATCTTTGGCGGTGAGGAAAATCGACGAGCCGATAATGCCGCTGACGAGCAGCAACACGGAATCAAGCAGGCTGAGCCCGCGAACCAGCGTAGGTTGAGCGGGAGTTCGCTGACCCGAAAAGGAGTGCGAAGTGGAAGCCGAAGCGCCGGTAGCGGAAGCGGCGGGCGACGGGTCCATTATCCGATTCCGAGTTCGTCCGGCGATTCCAGCGGTGTGCCGCAGCGTCGGCAGATCACCGAAGAACAGTCCCCGCAAGTGAGCGGATCACTGACTTCTTCAGCGCAGTTGGGGCAGTAAAGCGGGCCGGGGCTGGGCTGCGGCGAGGGATTCTGAGGGCGTGTCGCCATGAGGAGGAAAACTGTAGCACACCCGCAGCAGCTGCGTCCCTTCGACTGCGCTCAGGGCGGCGGCCGTCATTGGTGTTACTTCGTGTCCTTGGTGGTTATAGAATTAAGGTTTAAACCACGAAGAACAACCAGGTTCAGCAAGGAAGGCATGCCCGATAAGTCACAAAGCCCCGACCAGAAACTCCAACTCGAATTCAACCGCTGGGCCGCCGACGGCGAAGGCGAGAAGATGGAGCGCCATCATCTCGACATCACCGCGAAGACGATTCGCCTGATGAATCTTCGTCCCGGCGAACGCGTGCTCGACCTTGGATGCGGCTCAGGATGGGCCACGCGCCTGCTCGCGCGCCTGGTGGGCGAAGGCCCGGAAGGATTCGGACAGGTCGTGGGCGTCGATGTTGCCGACGAAATGGTGCGCCAGGCTCGCTCGGCTTCGAAAGATTTCGACAACATTCTCTACGTTTGGGGATCAGCGCAGCAGATTCCGTGGGAAGAAAACTTCTTCGACAAAGTGTTGTCAGTGGAATCGTTTTACTATTATCCCGACCAGGATCGCGCGCTGATGGAATTGTTTCGCGTGATGGCGCCGCGTGGCAGGCTGTTCATCCTGATCAATCTTTACCGCGACAACCAGTATTCCCTGCAGTGGGTCGACAAGCTGAAGGTGCCGGTCCACGTGCGCTCGGAAGCCGAGTACATCGAGCTTCTGAAGAAGCACGCCTTTGAAAACGTCGAGGCGCGCCGCATCCCCGATGACACGCCTACACCCGACGACTACAAAACCAAATCGTTCAACAGTCTCGAAGATCTGCGAGCCTTCAAACGAATGGGAGCATTGCTGCTGATAGCCACCAAGCCCGACCTGCGCACCCCTGCTCCGGGATACACGATCTACTGAGCTTTATTTACCGGCGTTAAATCTCGCTGTCGTCCCCATCATCGCGATCCCGGCGGCTCAGGTCCTTCACCGGACTCAACGCCCGCCCGTCAGACGCGTGGTGAACCGCAATTTTCCCATTCACGTTCTTCAGTTCGATGCGGGTCCCGCCGCCCGCGAGTTCGCCGCGTAAATCATGTCCCACAAAGCGGTGATTGTTCACATGCAGACCAAAGTCGTTATCGATACCGCCGGAAACCGTGCTGGCTTCAAGCTCCGCCTTCGAATCCGAGGGAATCGTCAACTCGACCGATCCGTTCACCGAATTCAGCTCCACCGACGACCCGGCCAGTTGGTCAAACCGGGCATCGAGCCTTCCATTGATAGTCGAAAGCTCGGCCCTTCCCGAAAGGTTGTGCGCCTCTAACCTTCCGTTGATGCACGAAGCGTGCACTTCGCCGCTGACGCCGGTCACGTCGAGTTTCCCGTTGATCAGCTTGATTTCATCCAGCCGCACTTTGCGCGGGACAGTCAGCGTGTATTCCACGCTGGCCGGATTGTTGTGCGAACCCCAATTGAACGTGTTGTCATGATCGGGATACTTCGTAGAAATCTCCAGAGAGTCCGCGCCCGAGTGCACTTCAATCCGCGCTTCGTCGAGCCTCTCCTTGGTGCCGGCTGTCTTTATCGCATCCACTTTCACTTCGTTCCGGTCCCAGACAGAAATGTGCACGTCGCCGTTGATGTTATTGAGTTCGACCCGTCCCTGCGGACTGATGGCATAAGTCTGGTGGAATTCTTCAGTTAGGCGATCGGAAGCACGCGCGACCAGGGAAAGCGCAAACAGCGCGCAAACCGTTCCCAGGGCAGCACCGGTCCAGGTGGCGAGACACCGGGTGGCGAAACGACGTTGGCGGTTCATGATTCCCTCCATATTCCACCGTTTTAGACTCGACAATTCCGAAATTGTGAGTGTTGAACCCCGGAAAAGTCTCGTTCTAGTACTGGCGTACCCCGTCATTACCTCCGTTACGTTCTGCTTCCTCCCGCCCTGAAGCACAATCAGGTCATTGGGTTACGTGGAGTTCTGTCCTGAATTACCTGCCGATTTGGTTGGACCGAAAAGCCGGGCAACGCGGGCTGCGGACTACTGTCATCGCGGTGATAGCCACCCTGTGTTTTCAATCGCTCACTCCCGGACACGCGTTCGCCCAAACGCTCGATTCCGAGAAGCCAGTCCCCATTCTCAGCGGTAGCGCAGGCTACTTCAATTTTGTCACGGCCGGCCAAAATCAGATCAACGCGCAGATCAATCCTGTTCTTCTTCTGCCGCTCGGCGACCGCTGGCTGGTGGAAGGGAGAATGGAGTGCGAGGGAGCGTTTCAGCGCCCTCCCGGCGGCGGTTCTTATGGCGGCGAAGTGAGCAAGAACCTCGACTATCTGGAAGCAGACTACGTCGCCAGCCCGCACCTTACCGTCACCCTGGGACGTTTTCTCACGCCCTTCGGCATCTTCAACGAGCGCCTGTATCCCATCTGGATCCGCAGTCTGCAACAGGATCCTTTAATTTTGCCGCTGTCCGCCGAATCGAATGACGGCATGATGCTGCGCGGGGGATTTCCGGCCAACGCCAGGGCCAACTTCAACTATGCAGCCTATGTCTCGGCGATCAGCACCGGACACAACAACCTGCAGTCCAATCGCGACGTCGGCGGGCGCATGGCGTTTTTCTTTCCCCGTCCGCGGATCGAGGTAGGCGCATCTTTTCAGAAACTGTTGCAGGATACGCGCACCAATTCCTTTGGATTTCATTTTGCCTGGTTGTCTACGCGGCTTCCGCTCAACGTGCACTCCGAGTACGCCCGCTCCCACCAGGGCAGTGGATATTGGGTCGACGGCGCCTATCGGCTCAGTCAGTTGCATTTCTGGCAGAAAATACTGCGCCACACGGAACTCGCAGGGAGAGCGGAGCAATTTTTCCTCGGCTCGATCAGCTCGGACGAGGCCCAGGCCCTCGGACTGCAGGGAGCGAACACCCGCGAAGGTGAATTCGGGCTGAACTATTACCTGCACGACGGCCTGAGGCTGGTGTCCAGCTACGGCCGCCAATTCAGTTCGGGCGGCAATCTCAATCTCTGGACCGTCGGAATCACTTACCGTTTCCTGTTTCCCCTGGGCCGCGTAGGGCAAAGCATGAGTGCGCGAGGCATGAGCCCGCAAAGCATGGGAGTACAGGGCATGGGCGAACACAGCACGAGCGAACACAGCACGAGCGAACACAGCACGAGCGAACAAGGCTTGCCGTCGCCGGGAGGGGTATCACAATGACGAAGCGCCTTAGCCCTCGAAGGTTGGCGCCCGCCATCCTGCTCTGCATGCTCGCTCTCAACGCAGTAGTCTTCGCCGGAGATCCTCCCCGGCTAGCCGAGCCTTCCGCTAAGAAGGAGGCCACGAACGCCCCCGCGGTCGAGCACAACTACGATGCCGATGCCATGCGGGTGCAGGGCGAGCAAAGATTCCGTGCCAATTGCGGACGCTGTCACGCCGCTCCTCAGAAATTTCCGCCACGCATGATGGCGACCGTCCTGCGCCACATGCGCGTGCGCGCCACCATTACCGACCAGGACATGCGGCTAGTCTTGTTCTACATGACGCAATAGCTCAAGTGATCGCACGAACAAACGCTGCACGTATCAACGCTGACATAGCTACCAACAACCAATCGTCAGAAGACGCATGAGCACCAGAACAAAATTTCGTTGTGCTGCTATCATGATCGCGTTCGGCGCGGGGCTGTTCGCTGGGGTCCCGTGTGTCCGCGCTCAAGAACGAGTCATCGATCTGCTGGCCGATCGCGACAGCCGCTACAAGATGCCCGGGCTGCGCACGCCTGAGATAACGGTCAAGGCCGGCGAGGCGCTGCTTCTGCGAGTGACGGCTCGAAGAGGCAAAACCTGGAATCGCGATGGTTCGATTCACGGCTTCACTCTGCTGCGAGCCAAAGACCGGACCAAGGTCGATGGATGGAGTCTGCTGTTCCGGCCGGGAACCGAGGAGTTTCATCTCGTCGCGCCTTCGGAGCCCGGCGAATATATCGTTGTCTGCACTGTGATTTGCAGCGAAGACCACGAAGGCATGAACATGAAGTTCACCGTTCTTCCCTGAGGACGTTTGGATCAGGAGTTGCCAATGAAACGAATTGCAATCTTAAGTGTGGCAGCCTTAACACTCTGGGCGATCACCGCTCAAGCCCAGAGCGATCACGCCAACGACAGCCCCAAGGTCTTCCGCGGCGAAGTCTCTGACAGCCAGTGCGCCCTCAACGTGCACTCGCTCACCCGCTCTCACCAGGAGATGCTCAAGTCCAAGTCCATGGGCGGCACCTCCACTTCCTGTTCGCTCTACTGCATCAAGAACCTGGGGGGCGAATTTGTTCTTGCGGCCGGCAAAACCGTTTACCGCCTCGACAAGCAGGACGCCGTGCGCGAGTTCGCCGGTCAGAAAACCAAGATCACCGGCACGCTGGATTCCAAAACCAAAACCATCCACGTGGAAAAAATCGAGGTCGAAGTGCAGTAGCCAGTCAACCCTTCGGTTGGCTGCCCTTGGGTGGCGGCCTTTGGGTGGCGCAGCGCTTCCAGCGCTGCGATTTAGGCCTTTCCTTTCGGTAGAGCTTCAGCCCCTGAGGCGCGGCTTCTGAACGTTGTCGCGGCCGGCTATGTTCCCTGCAGAAGCCGCTCGACCACACATTCCTGGCTTCGCAAAATGCCAGCATGAGCCTCCGCCAGTTCCACCCATTCGGGCGTTCCCTCCCACGATCCACGAGGCTCCCCTTCGGCCTTCACATGAAAGACAGCGATGCGCACCGGAATCTCCCCCGAGCTGTCATAACGAAACGCAAACTCAAAGCTCTGCGCGTTCAGTCCGGTTTCTTCGCGCAATCTCGCGGACCAGCACCTGCTCGTCGGTTTCCCACGGCATAAGCCAGTCCCCCCGGAAAGCACAATCCGCGGCCATCGTTGCGCCGGATCACCAGCACGCGCTCTCCGTCTCGAATAATCCCAATCGAGGCCCGCAGACGCCCGAACACCGGCACGCGCCGGTAACAACCCATTGCCACCCGCGAAACCAGCCAGAACAGATTCCTCTTAACCCGATCTGCCAGCCCTGGAGCCGTAGCCATAAGCCTTCAGTGTGTCACGTTCTCCAATTCTCCGGCGGGAAACCCGCCCTCCCCGGGGGGATTCCGCCGAAGCCGCCGCTTTCTCCGCGGCAGGTCTCCACGCTCTCTGCGATTCTGGCCTTACCCTGTGGCCCCCGTGTCCCATGTGGTTGACGAATTTAGTATGCCACCAAAATTGACACCCTTTTCCGACTTCCCTAGACTGCCAATGTAGGCGTTCCCCGAGGACACTCCATGGGCTGGCTGCAGAACAAGTTCGAAAAAAATTTCATGATCAGCACGGTCGACTACGTCTTTAACTGGGCGCGGAAGTCCGCCGTGTGGCCGATGACCTTTGGCCTGGCCTGTTGCGCCATCGAGATGATCGCGTCCTCGACGGCGCGCTTCGACATTGCCCGCTTCGGCTCGGAAGTATTCCGCCCCAGCCCGCGCCAGAGCGACCTGATGATCGTCGCCGGCACTGTGACGTTGAAAATGGCGCCAGTAGTGAAGCGCATCTACGACCAAATGCCCGACCCCAAGTGGGTGATCTCCATGGGTGCGTGTTCCTCCGTGGGCGGTCCGTTTAACACGTATGCGGTGCTCCAGGGCGTGGACAAAATCGTCCCTGTAGACGTCTACGTCACCGGATGCCCGCCCCGCCCGGAAAATCTTTTCTACGCTCTGCTCAAGCTGCAAGACAAAATCGACACCATGACGTTGGCGAAAAAACCCACCGAAGTCCGCCTCGACCCAAACATGGTGGAAAACTTCAAGCGCCAGGTGATGATCGCGCAAACCCTGCAGCCGAAGTGACCGTGTTGCGGACATTGGTGAGAATCCAGTTCAGCAACTTCCACTTGCCATGCTCACGTTCTAAGCTATCCTAAGTATTCACTGAACCCGCTATGGCCTTCGTCAAAATCATTCCTCAAGCTCATCTCCCATACAACAACGAAGCGCGAGACTTTCCTTGCAACGGGAAAATGATCTGCATTGCCAACGTGTGGGGGAAGATCAGCGCCATGGACAATGAGTGCCTGCATCAAGGCGGCTCGCTGGGGCAGGGAGTGATCGAAGATGGCAAGGTGGTCTGCCCTTGGCACGGCTGGCGATGGGACCCGAAAACCGGCGCGGCCGAGGATCATCCCGATGAGAAGTTGAAAACCTACCCCATCAAGGTCGAGAACGGCGACGTCTTTATCGACCTGGGTTAGCGAGCACAGGGCCCAAAGTCGTCGCGGGCTTGAAGCGAGCGTCCAAGGACCGGCTGCTCCACTCAGATGAGTCCAGTCACTCACTTCCTCACCGGATGGGTTTTCGCAAACTGCTTCAGGATAGAGCGGAAAGAACGGGCGCTCGTCACGCTCGCGTGCGTCGCGCCCGATCTTGATGGCCTCGGCATCATCCCTGAACTGCTGACCCGCAACTCGGCCCACCCGTTGTTGTGGTTTTCTCAGTATCACCACTCTCTGCACAACCTGGCCTTCGCGCTGGTCGTGGCTGCGATTGCTTTCGCCCTGGCCACGCAGAAATGGAAGACGGGCATGCTCGCCCTTCTGAGCTTCCATGTGCATTTATTTGAGGATGTGCTCGGCTCTCGTGGCCCGGACGGCGATCAGTGGCCCATCCCGTACTTAGCTCCGTTCTCTTCGGCCCTGCAACTGACATGGCGCAGCCAATGGGAGCTGAACGCCTGGCCGAATATTGCGATCACGATCGCACTATTGTCGATCACATTCTGGCTGGCTTGGCGGAGAGGATTCTCTCCGCTTGAAATGGTTTCGGCAAAAGCTGACTGTGCCTTTGTGTCTACTCTGCGAAGGCGTTTTCCGCTACGAACGCGTGCCTGACCGCGGCACTCGGTTATCCCAGCAACGTCAGGAATTTCGCCGGTTGATTCTCATACCCCGGAAACACCGCGTTCAAATTCGTGTTCCCCATGTGCCGCGCCACCGCTTCGCCGATCACCTGGCGAAAATCGGTGGTCAGCGCCAAGTCGCGGCCCTCATAAAGTTGAGATTGATCGAGCCCCGGCCAGCGTCCGTAAACCTTGCCGCCTTTCACCGGCCCACCCAAAACGAACATCACGTTGGCGTGGCCGTGGTCAGTGCCGCGATTGCCATTCTCGCGCGCCGTGCGCCCAAATTCTGACATCGTCACCACCACCGTGTCTTCGCCCAGATCGCCAAGGTCGTTCCAGAACGCAGCCAGCGATTGCGAAAAGTCGCTCAGCACATTCGCGATCTGCCCTTCGGTCGAGCCCTCGTTCACGTGATGATCCCAGCCGCCAATGTCGGCAAACGCTACCTGCACGCCGAGGTTCGCTTTGATCAGCTGCGCGAGCTGCCGCAAGCTGTCGCCGAAGCGTCCTTTGGGATAATTTGCATTCGGCGCAGGCGTATATTTCCCCGGATCGGCAGCCTTCATCATCTTGACGGCATCAAAAGTTTCCGCGCCCGTGCCGTGCAGCACGGTGTCGGAGGAGTGGTCATACATCGCCTCGAAAGCATTGGCGATGGGCGAAGCTTTCGGATTTTTCCCGCCAATCGAAAAATCGTTGATGTTGTTCATGGCCACCGCCGGCTCCGAGCCGCTCAGAATACGTGGCAAGGACGGTCCCAGCGCGATCGCGCGGAAAGCTGTACTGGACGCCGGCTGCGGCAGCGCGTGGAGCGAACGGTTGAGCCAGCCATCTTCCGTGGCTTTCATCCCCGGCGTGCCCGACTCCATAAAATCCTGTGCATCGAAGTGCGAGCGCGTGGGGTCGGGCGATCCGGCCGCATGCACAATCGCGAGGTGACGTTGCTCCCACAGCGGCAAGAATGCCGACAGCGACGGATGCAGTCCGAAAAAGCCGTTCAGATCGAACACAGCCTTGCGCGGAATATTGATGCTCGGCCGCATGGCGTAATACTGCGGCTCCCCGTGCGGCACCACAATGTTCAGCCCGTCCGCCGCGCCCCGCTGAAAAATGACGACCAGCCGCTTCGTGCGCGCGCCCGTCGCTTGCGCGGCGCCGTACGCCGCGCGCGTAAGAAAGCTGGGCACTGCGGCTGTGCCAACCACGGCCAACCCGCTGTTGCGAAGAAAGATGCGACGCGTAATCGACATAAAAAGCAGCTCCCAGCTACTAGCTCTTAGCTTCTAGCCACACCTGGCAAGCGACCTTCTCACTACCAGCCACCGTGGTCCTTAGCTAGAAGCTAGTAGCTAGAAGCTGGCCCTCCGCTATCTCCTCTGAAACTCCGGTGACCCGAGCAGCAATCCCGCCATCACACTCACGTTCGCAGGTTGGGCGACGTGCACCGGCTGCTTCGGGTTTGGCTGGCCCTGCTTGTTCGCAGGCTTCTTCTGGGCCGCGGAAGCATTCTTCGTATCAACGATCTTCGTATCGACGCTCTTCGCATCGACGATCTGCGCCGCAATCGAATCATGCGTCTGCTTCGAGACGTCTCCCGCGAGCAAGTTGTTCTCCAGAATCGGCAACGCCAGCTTTGAGTCGACCGGCAAAGCCCATTCGCCCGCGAGCTGCGCCGAATCCAGCCTTACGCCCTTGATTTTCCCACTGCTCAGCGCGAGCGCAAAATTCATGCGGTTCAGCAGCGCCGATGAGTTCACCCACGCCTCTGCCTTCATTGAGTAGCCCGTGGGCGGCTGCGCTCCGTAGAGCGGCATTCCCATGTTGCCCAGCTGTCGCGCCAGAGGCAACGCGTCATCCACTTCGGCTCCCGTAACGCGCACCGCCGAGGCCACAAACTCAAGCGGCGTTTTTACCTTCGCGCGATAGGTCCCGTCGGCCCAGAATTCCGGCGAATGAAACAGCGTGGTCAACACTTCGCGAATGTCGCCTTTTTTCTTTAGGAACGTTTTTGCCATCTGATCCACCAACTCCTCCGGCGGATCATCCGAGACAAAACGCTGTGCCAGTTTCAGCGAAATAAAATGCGCTGTCTGCGGGCTGGTCGCCAGACGGTGCAGCAGTTCCATGCCTTCGCCTTCGCCCTTCGGCTTGATGCGATGCCCGAGAACAAATTTGGGGCCCGGTTCGTGCATGCTCGGTTCATACTTGAAGCCACCGCCATCGTTGGGCTTGTCGATTGTCCAGCCAGTAAAAACCTTTGCAGCTTCGGTGACATCGTGCTGCGAATATCCGCCATTCACGCTGAGCGTGTGCAGTTCGAGCAACTCGCGTCCGTAATTCTCGTTCAAGCCGCTGTTCTGTTTGCCATTCTTCTTGGGCGGACGCGGCGGATAACCATACCGCCCTCGCGGCCTCGCCGGAATACCGAGCGCCTTCATGGATCCCGGCCCCACGCTGAGCCAGTTATCCAGATAAAACAGCATCGCCGGACTCTTTGCCGTGGCCACCAGCAGATCTTCGAACTTGCCCATCGCCCGCGGACGAATCACGTCCTGCTCGTAGTTGGCGAGCATCAAGCGGTCGGGGCCCTTGCCCACGTAAACGTTGAAGTGATTGAACCAGAAATCGGTCATCACTTCTTCCAGTTGACGCTCGCTGTAAACCGCCCGCAGCACTTTGGCCTGGAGAAGTTCGTCTGTGACCACGCCCTGCGGATTGTTCATGGCCTGCAGCGTTTCCTTCTGTTTGGGATCCATCCCCGCCAGAAAGTCCTGCCCCTTGCCTCCGCGCAACGAGTCGGCAAATGCGACCTGGTCGTCCACCGACATCGCCAGGATTTTCTTGTAGCGCTGGTCGGGAGGAAGTTCGGGCAGTTTCTGAATCTCCAGGTCCGCGTACAAACGCTCTTCCCGGCGTTTGGCTTCGGGATCTTCAACTAGGGACTTCGTCTCCAAGGGAACAGACCGCGAAGCGGACATCGAGTTCCCGCCGCGGGAAGCGCCTGAACCAACCGCCGCGGTACTTCTCGCCGCAATCATCATCCCATCTGTATCCTCGCTCGCGGCAGCTTCCATGGTTGCGCCCGAACCAGCCGCGGCAGACATGCTTGCACTCGACGCGCTCGTGCTCGACATGCTGGCTCCGGAAGGTTGGCTAGCGACGCCTGCCGTTGTGGGCTCTACACCTTCCGCCGCATTCGCCGCGACTTGTGCGGTTCCGGCAGAGTTGCCCGCCGCCTCAACCTTCTTTTCCCGCTTCTCTTCCTGCTTCGCTTCCTGCCGCGCGATCTGCACCTGATACACCGCGCGTTTCGCGGCATCGGAGGGCATGGACTTCTTCCCATCCATGACTTGCTTCACCAGCGCACCGTCCGGGAAATCTTCAGCCACTTCCCGCGGACTCATACGCAAAGTGCGGAACGGCGCGAGCCGGTTTTCCAAAGCATCATCATCAATTTTGCCGGGATGGAGTTGCTGGTCGATCCACGCGTCCACGCCGATCGCCATCACCCGCTGCACATCCCCAGGGCGAGGACCAAAAGTCAGGCGATTCAGCGCATGCACCGCGCGCTTTTGTTCGGCCGGACTCGAAGCGGGAGCATCTTTCTTCTTCGCCAGCAGTGGAACCGCGCACGCAAGGCCCACGGACAACAACACTCCTGCAACCCTGCTGCGCATGATTTTCATCTGCACTCCAACGAGGCCGAAGGATAGAAAGCGAGAACCTTCCTCATTATGAACCCAATCGGCAGGAGTAAGTTGCTGTCAGAACCGCTCAGGAACCAGAGGCCGGAAACCACAGAGCAGTCAGCACTTAAGGATTCGTGGAACGAAATAAGCCACGCAAACCCTTGGCCGCTAGGGCTGGCTTACATAGACCTTGCCGCGCGACACTTTGTGCTGCAGCGTGGCGGCGAGTTGGTCAATATCCCCAGGAGCGATGTTGACGGAGACACGGTCAGCCAGCAGAGGTGCTCGGCTACTCCCCACAGCGTCGCGCCGCACCTGAATCAGCAGCGCCTGCACTACGTTGGGATCGTACTTCTGCGGAGCCAGACGAACCAGGTCGCTCAGCGCGCTGCCCACGGAGAGCGGCTGGCGGTAAGGCCGCGCGCTGGTCATTGCGTCGAATGCGTCAGCAATTCCGATGATCCGTACCGGCATGGATAAATCATCAAGCATCAGCGCATCGGGATAACCCGACCCGTCGCTGCGTTCGTGATGCCAGCGCACCGCCTCCGGAATTTTCGGCCATGGAAACTGCACCGTGCTCACAATCTGGTGACCCACCACGGTGTGGTCAGCCATCTCGCGAAATTCCTCAGGGTTGAGTGCGCTCGCCTTGCCGAAAAGCCGGCGATCGACCGCCACTTTTCCAATATCGTGCAGGTATCCCGCGCTTCGCAGCGCGGCCAATTCGCTCGCGTCCATTCCCAGGGCTTCCCCAATCGCTGACGCATAGCGGCCCACGCGCAGGGAATGTCCGTGAATGTTGACGTGCTTCACGTCGATGGCAGTGGCAAATGCCTCCAGCGCGTTGTCATAAAAACCGTGCAGCGACGCCATCAAACGAAGATTTTCGGAAACCCGCTGCGCAATCGTCTGCGTGAGCGCGTGATTCTGAACCGCGAGCGCCACGTAGCTGCAAAGCAGTTCCATGGCGGCGAGTTCGTCGTCCTCGTAGAGCGCGTCTCCCGGACGGCGCCCGAGCGCGACCACACCTGCGAGTCTGCCCGCGGCCTTGAGCGGCGCCAGGCATTTGAAAAGCTCGGGCGCAACATTTCCGTTCGAACTCAGGAATACCGAATAGGTCGACCCGTTCAGCACGATGGGCCCGCGCGCCGCGGAAAGTGCATGCACATGTTTCGGAAGGAGAGGAATGAAGGCCGGGTCCGGCATCAGGGCAAAGCCCTGCGACGTACTGGAGGTCAGCATGGCAGGCTTGTCGCTGAACAGGAAAAGCGTACCTTCGCGAGCGCCCGCCGCCTCCATAATCGCGGACAGCATAAGACGTGAAGTTTCCGAGAACTCGCGCTCAGCCGTTAGTTCGGGCCCGAGCTCGGAAAGCGCCTCAACCGTGCGCAACAGCCGCCGGAAATTGTTGGTCTGCACCGTCACGACGAAGTGGGTGCGGAACCCAGAGCAAAACGAGCGTACCACGCCGTAATGCCCCGTGCGCGATGCGGTTGTTGGTTACCTTGATGCCGCGTTAGCGGGCAACGAAACGGTTAACAAGCGGTTAACAAAGATGATTCCCGACGCCGATCTCAGCCCCGGAGGGGCGTCGCGATAATAGCCCGGCGCTTCAGCGCTAGGTGAAGCGCCAAGGTTCAACGCATCCCGGAGGGACGATTGATATCATTCCACGCTCTCTTGAGCGCCGCGAGCAGTCGCCGGTCATGAATCCACCTTCCGCCGCGGGGCAGTCGTCCACAGTTTCTTAGAAATTCTCCCGCAGTTCCGCGAACTTCCCCACAATCAGCAACCGCTGCGGAGGCTGTGCCGCGTTCAGCTCATCGTGTTCCAGAATCCAGGTATCGCCATGCGGCACAAACACCGCGTGCAGCCCGGCCGCCAGCGCAGGATTAATATCCGACCTCGGACTGTTGCCGATCATCCACGTAGCTTCGCACGCCAGGTGATATTTCTTGACCACGGAAGTGTAAGTGGCAACGTCTTTCTCCGCGACAATCTCAACTTCCGCGAAATGCCCCTTCAATCCCGAACGCTCGATCTTCCCGCTTTGCTCGGCGACCGCACCCTTGGTCATCAGAATTAACCGGTGACGCCCCGCAAGATAATGCAGCGTCTCCCGAACCTCCGGCAACAGTTCAATGGGGTGGTCCTGAATAGAATGGGCGAATCCGCGAATCTGTGCGTGCAACTCGGGCGTAACCGGATGAACGCTCAACCGTTCAAAAGTGTGGATCAGCGCATGTCCAAAACTGTGCAGTCCGTAGCCATGCGTGACAATGCACTCGCGCTCCACATCGTTGAGTACCTCGCGCACTTGCTCCGGCGAAAATTCGTGGTGATTGAGAAAAGAAATGAACTTGGCGATCGCCCGCTCAAAATAAATATTGTTTTCCCAAAGCGTATCGTCCGCGTCGATCAGAAGGGTCTGGGGAAGCAAGGTCGCAGCCTTTAGCTCTTTGCTCTTAGCCTTTGGCGTTTAGCCATTGATGGTTGGTTTTCAAGCGAGCCTGTTCAAAAGAGGTTCGAAACTATGGAGAGTGTCTGGCAGCGCCCCTTGTGAGGTTTAAGCTAAGAGCCAAGAGCTGAGCCTTACCCCACCCAATCCACGCGCGCTTCCGGCCCAATTATCCCTGCCTTATGCCCCATGTCCAGCAGCCGACGCACGGCTTCGCGCCCGTCGGGGCCGTAATCCAGCGTGCGCTCGTTCACGTACATGCCGACAAACTTGTCCGCCTGTTCGGTGTCGAGATCGCGAGCAAACTGCATCGCATAAGCCAGCGCTTCTTCGCGGTGGTCGAGTCCATATTGAATGCTCTCGCGCAGCGCCGCGGACACGGAAGCCATCAACTCCGCTCCCAGCGCCCGCCGGATCGCATTTCCGCCCAGTGGCAACGGCAGCCCCGTAACCTTCTGCCACCACTTTCCAAGATCCACAATGCGATGCAGCCCCGACTTGTCATACGTGAGCTGGCCTTCGTGAATGATGAGCCCAGCCTCGTGTTTCCCTTCGAGCACTTGCGGAATAATCATGTCGAACGGAACCACCTCGACTTCCACGCCCGGAGCAAAAAGTTGCAGAGCCAGGTAAGCCGTAGTCAGCGTGCCCGGCACGGCAATCCGCTTCTTCTTGATTTCACTCTGCGTGAACGACCGCGTTGAGACGATCATCGGCCCGTAGCCTTCTCCAACGCTGCCCCCGCACGCCATGAGGGCGTACTTGTCCTGAATATAAGGATAGGCGTGAAACGAAATCGCCGTTACGTCATAAACTCCTTCGCGCGCCTTTTGGTTCAGCGTTTCAATGTCGCAGAGCGTATGACTGAATCGCAGACCGGGCGTGCGCACCTTGCCGGTAGCCAGCCCGTAAAACATAAACGCGTCATCGGAGTCTGGACTATGGGCCACCGCGATCTCGCGCAGGTCGGTGGAAGGAGTGGAACCTTTCTCGGATTGTTTCTCAGATTGTTCAGAAACTACGGTCATCAAATGGACTCCAAATCTATTGCTGTGTTGCCGAACCACGGCCCCAGCGCGTCGCGACTGCCGCCGCCACCATCACCTTCAGTACCTCCGCCGCGACGAACCAGTAAAGCCCCAGGTAAGCCGCCTTCGCCAGCGAATGCGTGGCCACGTAGAGCCACGACACACCACCCGCGAACAAAACGGTTTCAGCCAACAGGCCCGCAATCGCGCCCCGCGCAAAACTCTTCGTTCCGCGCTCAAAAATAAATCCTGCTAACCCGGCTACGAACGGATATGCCAGGAGATATCCACCCGTGGGCCCCAATATCTGCGCCACGCCCATCAGCCCAACCGAACTCGGACTGAACACCGGCATCCCCATCGCACCTTCCGCCAAATAAAGAATGAGAGCGGCGAATCCGCGCCGGCTGCCCAGCAGCAATCCCACCAGCAGCACGCCGAAATTCTGCACCGTCAGCGGCACCGGCGTGAACCATAAAGGGATCGTAATCCGCGCGCACAATGCCACAAACAAACTGGCGCCCACCACCAGCACCACTTGCCGCGCAGCCTCCACCATCCGTTCCTGCGGCGTACTTAGAACGTGCAGTGCCGGCCTCGCCATGGAAAAACCTCCAGTCTCAAGCGAACCTTACTTGCGGATCGAATCACGATCAGTCGCGCCCTAATCTCTGATCACTGGCTCCTGACCCCTGGACCCTGCTTTTCAATCACTGATGGATTGAATCGGGCGGATGCCGATCCGCGTCCGCACCGTGAGCCGCCTCCGCCGCGTGCACCTGCCGTAAATGGCGGCGCAACCGCATGTACAGGGCAATGGCCACGCACACGACCACCAGCGTACTGACGCCCAGTATCAGGAACCACCAGATCATCCGCACAGCCGTCTAGGATAACAGATGCAGCAGCTACTTTGGCTTGCTCTCGGCCCGTTTCTGGCGCATGGTCTCGACGCGCTTGACCATGAACTGAAGCCGCTCACGTCCCCACTTGGTGTGGGTGGCGGCCTTTTCGATGTTGGCAAATACGTGCGGGTCGTTCATCTTCGCGCGAAGTTCTTTGAGGAAAGGCTCGACCTTGGCCAGGATAAGAAACATTTCACCGCTGACTGCGGGCTGCAGGAACAACTCTTCGTTCAGCACACCTTCTAACACGAACGCCGCGGCCATACCCCAGTAGCTCTGCACCTGCCGCAGCCAGTTGTTCTCGGGCGAGTTCATTGCCCACAACACCTTCAGGTAGTCGTCCGCATTCTGCGGGAAAAACTCGCCGCCCCACCAGTTGCGTGCCTTGCGCATTTCCGGTTCGCGGCGGAGTTCGTAGAGATGGAGGATCAGTTGCGCGTCAGCCACAGTCGGTTTCTTTGCCATCAGAGCACCTCGGGAGAATTGAATCATTGAGTCATTTGGGGATCGGGCCATTGAAATCTCTCAATGACTCAATCCCACAATCGCTCAATTTCTTAGGCGGATGTTGCGGCGGCTTCCGGTGGCGGCGCAGCGCGCTCGTAGTCGCATTCTTTGTTAGGGCAGGCAATCACCGGGCCGGCCTTCAGATTCTTCTCGACCAGATATTCACTGCCGCAACTCGGGCACTTCTCCGCAATCGGCTTGTGCGCCGAAGTAAATTTGCACTTGGGATAATTTCCGCATCCGTAAAACGTATTTCCTTTACGCGCCCGCTTTTCAACCAAATCGCCGTCCTTGCACTCCGGACACTTCACCCCAATATAATTCTGTTTCACGTACTTGCACTCGGGATATCCGCTGCAAGCCGTGAACTCGCCAAAGCGTCCGTGCCGGATCATCATGTTCCGCCCGCACTTCGGGCATAGTTCATCCAGCGGAATGTCCGGAACTTTCTTGCCCTGATCCAGTCGCCGCGTGGTCTTGCAATCGGGATACCCCGTGCACGCCATGAACTGCCCGAAGCGCCCGCGCTTCAGCACCATCACCCGCCCGCAGTTCTCGCAATATTCTTCCTGCGTGGTCTCCTGCACGTCCGCCGAATCCAGGTCCGGCAGGTTGATCGGATTTTCTTTCGTAAACGTGCAGGTGTTCGGATCCTCTTTATCGTAGGTGCTGCACGCGTAGAACGACCCGTGCTTACCCCACTTGATCACCAGCGGCGCCCCACAGCGCTCGCACTTCTCGTCCGTGGGCTTTTCCATCCGCTTGATGTTCTCCATATGCTTTTCGGCATATTTGAGGTCCTTCTGGAATTTTTTGTAGAACTCCTTCAGCGCGTCGGTCCACTTCTCCTTGCCTTCTTCAATCTCGTCGAGTTCTTCTTCCAGGCGCGCGGTGTATTGCAAATCAAAAATGTCGCGGAAGTTTTCCACCAGCAAATCCGTGACAACCAATCCGATTTCCGTAGGCGTGAACTTGCCCCCGATCTTCTGCACGTACTGCCGCTCTTGAATCGTGGTAAGAATCGCGGCATAGGTCGACGGGCGTCCAATCCCGCGTTCTTCCAGTTCTTTCACCAGTGAAGCTTCATTGAACCGCGGCGGAGGCTCCGTGAAATGCTGTTCCGGCTTCAGTCCCTTGAGCGTGAGTTTCTCTCCAGCTTCAAGCGCTGGCAACTTATGTTTCAACTCTTCGTCTTCCTCGTCCTTGCCTTCTTTCGACTCTTCGTAAACTCTGAGGAAGCCGTCAAACTTCAGCACCGATCCCGTTACGCGGAACCAGAAAATCTCGCCGCCGTTCTTCGCATCAATGTCCACGGTGGTCTGGTCGAACACCGCGGGATTAATCTGCGATGCCACAAACCGCTGCCAGATCAGCTTGTAAACCTTGAATTCATCTTCCTTCAAATACTGCTTCATCTGATCGGGATGGCGCATCGCCGAGGTCGGCCGAATCGCCTCGTGCGCTCCCTGAGCGTCCTTCTTCTCCTTATATGTATTGGGAGTCTCGGGCAGATACTGCGCGCCATACTCTTTGCCCACGTATTCCCGCACTTCCTGAATCGCCTCAGGCGCAACCCGGGTCGAATCAGTACGCATATAAGTAATGAGACCGACCGACCCTTCTTCGCCCAACTCCACGCCTTCGTACAATCGCTGCGCGATCATCATCGTGCGCTTCACGCTAAAACGCAGCTTGCGCGAGGAATCCTGTTGCAGCTTGCTGGTCGTGAACGGAGGCGCAGCATTGCGGCGCCGTTCCTTCTTGTCCACCGACCGGACAAGCCAATCGGCCTTTTCCAGCGCCACGCGGATCTTTTCCGCATCCTCGCCGTTCGTGACCTCAATCTTCTCTTCGCCCTTGCCCACGAACCGCGCGTCGAAAGCTGGCGGCTTCGCAGCGGCCAGGTTGGCGTCAATCGTCCAATATTCTTTTTTCTCGAACGCTTTAATTTCGCGTTCGCGTTCCACGATCAGCCGCAGCGCAACAGTCTGCACCCGCCCCGCGGAAAGCCCGCGCCGCACCTTATCCCACAGCAACGGCGAAACCTGGTACCCCACCAACCGGTCGAGCACCCGCCGAGCCTGTTGCGCGTCCACCAGGTTCTGGTCGATCGCCCGCGGATGTTCGAACGCCGCCTGCACCGCGCGCTTGGTGATCTCGTTAAACGTCACGCGCTGAATGCGCGGAGGAGGTTCCGGCTCTCCCTTCTTCAGCTTCTTGGCTTTCTTCTTCTTCCCGCCGTTCAGTTCGAGTTCAAATGCCAGATGCGCGGCAATGGCCTCGCCCTCGCGATCCGGATCAGGCGCCAGGTAGATCGCGTCCATAGACGCGCCCAGTTTCTTCAGGCGGGCCAGAACTTTTTCTTTGCCCGGGATAACGACGTAATCCGTCTCGAAGTCGTTTGCGGTATCGACACCCAGAATGCTCTTGGGCAGATCTTTCACGTGCCCGAGCGAAGCCTCGACCGTGAAGCCCTTCCCCAAATATTTCTGGATGGTCTTCGCCTTCGCCGGCGATTCGACAATGACTAACCCTTTCACCAATTTCCTCTCAGTTCTCCACTTTCTGTTTTCCGAAGCTAGCACGAATGGGATGGCGGCAACAAGTTACCGTAAGAAAGCTTCTAGCTTCTAGCTCCTAGCTTCTAGCCAAAACCGGGCCTCGCAAACGTTGAACTAGCGACGCCAACATACGTTGCACCTCGAGTATTTTTTCTTCCAGACCTCTGAACTCATCACTGTCAAGAAACTGCAAATCTTTGGCGAGGAGCAAATGGCATTCGAGTTCACTCGCAGAACCACGAGCAATCTGAAGAAATCTCCTCATCTCCGCATCCGATCGGCGGCCACATCCTTCCGCGATGTTCGCTCCGATGGAAGCGGAGGCGCGTCGCACCTGGATCGTCAACCCATACACCTCCTCTTTAGGAAATGTGCGTGTCTGCCTATAGACAGCCAACGTGAGCTGATGTGCCTTCCTCCAAACCACCAAGTCTTTAAAGTCTTCCACGGGCGTCGCCTCCCACAGGCTTAGCTAGAAGCTAGGAGCTAGTAGCTAGAAGCTTTTCACGAAATTCTTCCCCGGCATCTGCCGAACCTTCCCAGCCAGCTCCAACTCAAACAGCGCCGCGAAGATTTCCGAAGACGACAATTCCGCCTCCAGCTTCTCCACAATTTCATCGATGTGAGTGGACTCGTCGGATTTCAGCAGGCCCAGGATTCGCTTCTCGTGAGGAGGGAGCCCTTCATCCGGGAATAGAGATGCAGAAGACGACGAGGAGGATTCAGCCGACGCCGCCGGAGTCAGCGCAAGTCGCACCTCCGCCGGCAGATCCTCCCACACGTCTTCCCAGGTCGCGACCAGCTTCGCGCCCTGCTTGATCAGCGTGTTCGGCCCCCAGGAATTCTTGTTGGTCACGTTGCCGGGCACGGCAAACACGTCGCGATTTTGTTCCAGCGCGCAGCGCGCAGTGATGCGCGTCCCGGAATATTCCGCGGCCTCCACCACCAGCACTCCAACCGACATTCCGCTGAGAATGCGGTTGCGAATCGGAAAATTCTGCGGCGCGGGATGGGTGCCAATCGGAAATTCTGAAATTAACGTACCGCCCAGCGCGAGAATCTGTTCCGACAATCGTGAATTCTCCTTCGGATAGATCACATCCACGCCCGTGCCGAACACCGCGACAGTCTTGCCTTTCGCCGCGATCGCCCCGCGATGGCTCGCCGTATCCACGCCCCGCGCCATGCCGCTGATGATCACCAGTCCGTGCGTGGCCAGGTCGCATGCCAGCCGCTCCGCCATCCCCAAACCATAAGGCGTCGGATGCCTCGTCCCCACCATCGCAATCCCCGGCCGAGTCAGCACCTCCGCATTTCCCCGAGCATAAAGAACCAGCGGCGGATCATAGATCTCTTTGAGCCGCGCAGGATAGCCCGCATCGTCGAAACGAAACCATGGTCGCGTCCGCCGCCGCAGCTCGCGCGATTTCTTCCCGTGCCAACTCCGCCGACTTCCCCGTAGCCAGCGCTTGTGCCGACACCGCCTGAATCCCCGTACTCTCCAACTCGGTGAGCGACGCCCGAAAAACCGCGTCCGCCGAGCCAAAACGTTCCACAAGCTTCCGCGCCCGCGTCGGCCCCAGCCCCGGCGTCATAGTCAAGGCAACCCACTCCAGCAAGTGCGTAGCAGTCGGCGAAGGAGCAACAATATTGAGCACGGTGGTACTCCAAACCGCAGAGCGCGGTTTCGGACGCTGCGGAAGAACTCACAGCTGTGTGCACCACCGTGGAAGAGCGGCCCTTCCACGGCCGCGTAGGCCGTCCCGACTTAAGGTGGGCTTTAGCCCCGGTGGTCGTCGTTCTTTCCCAGGCACGCCGGACTGTAGTCACGCCGAGAAACCGAAGTCAAGGCAACCCATCACAACCGCCTGTTCAAAATCGTCTGTTAGAATCAAAATAGGAATGAGACGTCTCCGAATTTCCGCTATTTCTTACCTCAACACCGCCCCGCTGATGTGGGATTTTGAACGCGGCGAGCCGGGAGGAAACTTCGATATTTCCTACACCCTGCCCTCCGGCTGCGCCCGCTCTCTCGAAGCCGGAACCGCCGACATCGGCATAATTCCGGCAGCCGCCTACGCGCAAATTCCCGGTCTGCAAGTGCTCCCCGGCGTAGCTATCGCTTCCCGCCGCGCCGTGCGCTCGATTTTGCTGGTAAGCAAAGTTCCGATCGAAAAGATTCAGACCATCGCGCTCGACACATCCTCAATGACGTCAGTCGCCCTCATAAAAATCCTGTTCGAAAAATGGCTCGGCGGCGAAAGAACTTTCACCGCGATGGAACCGAACCTCGACCACATGCTCGCCACCAACGACGCCGGATTGCTCATCGGCGACCCCGCACTGCAAGTCGACCGCTCACGCTACCTCACCCTCGACCTTGCCGAAGAATGGATCCGCTTCACCGGCAAGCCCTTCGTATTCGCCTTCTGGGCCATTCGCCAGCAAGCCTTGCGGGAGGATGCTCTGCGCGAAGCCTCGACCGCGCTGGACTTGGCGCAGGTATTTCAGGATTCCCGCGACCACGGCCTCGCGCCCTCAAGCCTCAATCAAATCGCTCGCGAATGGGCGCCGCGCCTCGGTCTCCGCGAAGACGAAATCCGCGGCTATCTCACCGAAAGCATCCATTACGAACTTGATCCCGGCTGCATCGAAGGCCTGCAGCTTTTCTACCGCTACGCCGCCGAAATCGGCGCCCTGCCCGCCGCGCCGGAGCTGTCCTTTCTAACCACCGCAAACGCAGCAACCGTTTAACGCGGTAAACTCCTCCCAACCGAAATGCCGCCGCCTTTGCATCTCCTGCTCGCAATTCCCATCTGGCACCGCTTGCGCCACCTGGGCGGCGTCGGTCTGGTCCTGCTGGGACTGGCCGACAATTCCGTGGTCCCGCTCACCGGCAGCATGGACGTTCTCACCATCTGGCTAGCCGCGCGTCATCGCGAGCCGTGGCCCTACTATGCCCTGATGGCCACGCTGGGCGCGGTTCTCGGCGGCTACATCACTTACGCTCTGGCCCGCAAAGGCGGCAAGGAGACGATGGAACGCAAGCTCTCAAAAAGAAGAGCCGCGCGGTTTAGCAAAGCCTTCGAACGCTGGGGATTCGCCGCCGTGGCGATTCCTGCACTCGTGCCTCCGCCGTTTCCATTCGTTCCGTTTCTGCTGGCAGCGGGCGCTATGCAGTACGAGCGAAAAAAATTCGTCGCAGCTCTCACGCTCGGCCGCGGGGTTCGCTACTCCATCCTCGCCGCTCTCGGATTTCACTACGGCACACACATCCTGCGTTTCTTTTCTCGCTACTACAAACCGGCGCTCGCCATTCTCATCGGCCTGGCGGTCATCGGAGCGGTGCTGTCAATGATTCAATATCTGCGCTATAGGAAGAAGTAAGTCAGCGACGCGCAAATCACACCCAGCCCCCGTCAATCACATAACTCTGACCCGTAATCCCGGAACTATCGTCCGAAGCCAGAAACAATACCAGCCGCGCCACGTCTTCCGGCATCAGTTCGCGCTTCAGGCTCTGCCGCTGCATGATCTCTGCAAGATAATCCGGAGTCATCCACAACCGCCGCTGGCGTTCCGTCATGATCGCCCCGGGCGCAACACAATTGACTCGGATGTTGGCCCCGCCGAGTTCTCGCGCGAGCGTGCGCGTCAGGCCAACGATTCCAGCCTTGGCGGTCACGTACGCTGGCAGCCCGGTCGATGGAATCATCCACGCAATCGAACTCATATTAATCACCGAACCCCCGCCGGCCGCAGCCATCCGCGGCGACACCGCCTGGGTCGCGAAAAACTGATGCCGCAGGTTCACCGCCATCCGTTCGTCAAAGTATTCCGGAGTCACGTCGGCAAACTTGTGCCGGTCATCGCTGGCCGCGTTGTTCACCAGGACGCGCACCGCCCCAAGCCGCGCCTCAACCGCAGCGACCGCAGCCTTCAACGCCGCAACATCCACAAGATTGCAGTGCAAAAATATCGGCGCGTGCGCGCATCGCGAACTGAGATCCCCAACCAGCTTGGCAGAGACTTCGTCGGCCACGTCCAGAAAGGCAACACGCGCCCCCTGCAACGCGAACTGCTCCACCATCGCCGCGCCGATGCCGGACCCACCACCGGTGATCAACACCGCAACATCGCGCAAGCTCGGATACCGCGCAAACCCTTCGTTCGAAGTCATAAAATTTCAGACATATAGTAACGCGAATCGACGCGAATCGATGACGCCCCGGCGAGATGCCAGCGTGGAGGCAAACATCCGTAGCCGGAAATGCTCATGTGGGGACAGCCGCCCCGGCTGTCCAGTCGAGCGAAGCTCGACAGCCGCGTTCATCAAAGCCGCAAAACTAAGGCCTTCGGCCGCCCCCGCCATTTGGAACCCACCCGCAAACTCCGCTAGAATAAGCACAGGTGCTCTCTAAATAATGTCCCTGACCAAATCCCAAGCCCTGGAGCTCTTCCACTCCGACGACCTCATCGGCATCGGCATGGAAGCCGACGCCGTCCGCCGCAGCCTGCATCCCGAGGGCACGGTCACCTACATCATCGACCGCAACATTAATTACACCAACTTCTGCACCGAGTACTGCACTTTCTGTGCCTTCTACCGCCCGCTGAAAGGCCCCGCCGCGAAAGATGGCTACATCCTCGAGTTCGACACCATCTACGACAAGATTCGCGAGACCGTCGAACTCGGCGGCACCGGCGTGCTCATGCAGGGAGGCCTGCATCCCGACCTCAAAATCGACTGGCACGAAAAAATGCTGCGGGGAATCAAAGACCGCTTTCCGCAGGTCCATCTACACTGCTACTCCGCTTCCGAGATCATCGCCATCGCCGAGTACAGCAGCCTGAGCATTCGCGACACGATTCTCCGCCTGCGCGACGCCGGCCTCGACTCGATTCCCGGCGGCGGCGCAGAAATTCTCGATGACGAAGTCCGCTACAAAATCGCGCGCCTCAAGTGCCTGACCAACGACTGGATCAACGTTCACCGCACCGCCCACCAGATCGGCATGCGCACCACCGCAACCATGATGTTCGGCGTCGGCGAAAATTACGAGCACCGCGTCAACCACTTCCAGCAGCTCTACGATCTGCAGGAAGAAACCGGCGGCTTCACCGCCTTCATCCCCTGGAGCTTCCAGCCGCAACACACCGCGCTCGGCGGCCGCCACTGGGACGAAGCCACCGCCGTCGAATATCTCAAAGTGCTGGCCATCTCGCGCCTCTATCTTTCAAACTTCGTCAACGTGCAATCGAGCTGGGTAACGCAAGGATTGAAAGTCTGCCAGATGGGCCTCCGCTTCGGCGGCAACGATGTGGGTTCGGTGATGCTCGAAGAAAACGTAGTCCGCGCCGCCGGTGTCACGAACTGCACAACAGAAGAAGAATTGCGCCGCATCATCCGCGACGCCGGCTTCCGACCCGCGCAGCGCGACACGTTGTACCGGCAGTATTTTCTGAACTGAACGATATTGGGTGCCCCATTTCTCGCCGGTTTTGCGAAAAGTGGGGCTTTAGCGTTGCGCGGCGGAAACCCCACGTCTCGCAAAGGAAGCGAGACGGGTTTGCGGCGTGAAAGCAGCGTCCGATTCCGCCGTCCTTACTTCTCCAGTCTCAAAACGCTACACCTCGAGAGACCATTTTCGGTGTGTCTATTTCGCCACACTTGCTGCCGATATGTCGGCAATTGTCCATAAGCTGCCGCAGACAAGTGACTTACCCCCAGTTGACTTTTTCGTGCTTTTCCACAGACGTTCCTGAAGGAACACTTTTGCAAACTGCAGTTGTGTTCCTTCAGGAACACTTTTGGCGGTCCGCTACCTCACTCTTACGGCTCAGGCTGCGCGGTACCTTTCGTGATGGCCTCGTCGAGAAGCTGCTTCATTTGGCGCGTGGCCTGACGAGCCAGCTCGCCCTGCTGTTCGCCGAGCTTCCCTTGCTGTTCACCGAGCTTGCCTTGCTGTTCTCCCAGCGCGCCCATCTGCTCGCCCAGCTTCGACTGCTGCTCGCCGGCCTTGGACTGGAGCTCGCCCATCTTGCTCTGCAACTCTCCAATCTCCGACTGGATGTTGCCGATCTGCTCCATGGTGGCGCTGGAGCTGAGTTGTTTCAATTCGGCTTTGAGTTTGTCGAGCTCGGCCGTCATGTCCGGAACGTTGACGCGAACCTGTTCCATCTTTGCGCCCAGTTCTTCCTGCTGTTTGCCTAGGGCTTCCTGCTGCTTGCCGAGAGCTTCCTGTTTCTTGCCGAGTTCCTCTTGAGGTTCCCAGAGCTTGCGGGCGCGGTCGATCGGTGGCCTGGTCGCGAATGATGTAGGACTTTTCGTCGCGCTCAAACCAGATGAAGTCCCCAGCGATGGTTTTCTTGAGTCTCTGAACGTGCTCGGCGTCTTCAGTTGAGCCGGACATGGTAAGCGAATCGGTTTTACCGGAGGCGATGACGAAGCGCTGATTGTCGTCGTAACCGTACGCGTAAGAGTAGCCGCGGCCGTGCGACGAGTGTGAAGTTCCCGACTGGCCGGTCAGAACAGCAAGCGGCGCTGTCGGCGCCACAGGCGCGATCGGAGCTATCGGACTCAGTGCTGCGTGCGGGCCAATTGGAGCGATCGGGGCTAGCGGCGCGACTCCAGCCACAGGCGGCACGGCGACAATTCCGCCTCGGATGGTTCCGGTGATTGTTCCAACGATGGCGTCTGGTGCGGGGGCGAGTTCGGGTTGGGCCGACGGCTCGGGAGGCGGAGTCATTTCTGATGTTGGTGCAACGTTCGGGGCCGGCGCGGAGCGTGGCTGGGCCTGGGGCGCGGGACGCGGGGCCGGTGGTGGCGTCTGTTCTTGCGCGAGGTACACATGCTGCGTGCTCCCGTTGGAACTGGCTGGGCGCGCGGAGGCTGCGAGATAAACTACCGGAACTGCGAGCGCGACGGCCGCGACCGCAATTGCTTTTTTGAAGCCTGATTTCTTGAAGCCCATGGTGACAGTTCCTTTCCAGGAGAGAATTCGATCAACTCTTTTTTCCGCCTGACCTGCCTTGGCCATCGAGACGCCCTGCCACCAGACGCGACCCGGCGTGGCCTGCAAGGCTTCAAAAAATTCCAGCAGGGTGGTGGCGTAATGCTTGCGGTCAGCGCCCCAAGATAAAGCTGCTTCGTCGCTGGCTTGCTCGGCCAGGTTTGCGAGATGACGGTCGAGCCACCAGGCGAGCGGGCTGAACCAGAAAATTGCGCGATGCAGAAGTGAAAGCCGCTGGGTGAAAGCGTCGTGGCGCGCGACGTGCGAGACTTCGTGGGCGACCACGGCGTTGAGCTTGGCCTCGTCCCATTCGCGCCAGGCAGCGGGCAGCAGAATGGTAGAGCGCAACGCGCCCATGGTGACCGGCACGGAAATAAACTCGGATTCGGCAGCCGATGGGACGATGGCCATTCCGGAGGCACGGCCCTGGTAGGCCAGCCTGACGATCAGGCGCGGCTCATCAATTATTTGTGACGCTTGCAGCAGGCGGCGGCTGAATACGAGTCCAACGAAGAAGCGCATCAGAAGAAAGAGAGCGACGGCGAGATATATTCCGGCGGCGACGGCGCTCCAGGGAATCGAAGCTGAAAACGATTTGGAAGTCGCGGCGGGGACGGGCGGTGCTTCCGTCATCGGAGTCTCGCTTGGCAAAAGCGATGGAGAAGCGTGAACGCCGGCAGCGGCGAGTGTCGCTGCTTGCGCGAGAGTTAGTCTTTGGCCTCGCAGGGGTCTGTCCATGTCTTGCGCGATCCCAAGGCTTACGCCTTGGGCTGCATTCTTGCGCCGCTTCGCGGCTTTCGCCGGAGAGCTTCCTCTCGCCGACGCTTGTTCTGCAGTGGCGTGGAAATTCCGGTTCTGTCTGACGCTTCGAACTATGGACTGAACGAACGACGGCGTGGGAACCGGCAACGACGGCAGCACCCAACCCAGCAGGGGCATGGCGAGGGAGGAGTAGAGCACCACAGTCCAGGTGATGAGGCGCACGTTTGTAGCCTTCACGCGAAATGCAGTCAGACCCAGTCCCGCGGCGGCAGCCAGCGCGAGGGTGCGGGCGGCGGGACTCGCGAGATGGGCGAGAAGAGTTGTGGACGCTTCGACGAATGTTGTGGGCGTCATGACTTTCCTTCCTTTTTTTCTGCGGTTTCTGCGATCTTGCGGGCGAGGCGTTCGAGCTGCTTGCGGTTGAGGACGGCGTTGTCCACCATGCCGAGCACGAGTTGTTCGGCCGAGCCGCCGCAGAAGCGGTCGATGATGCTCTTCACGGCGCGGACTGCGACGTTCTGGCGCGCGTCCGAGGCCTTGTAGATGAATGTGCGGCCCTCGGTCTCATGCGTGAGGTAGCCTTTTTCTTCGAGGCGGCGGAGCACGGTGCGGATGGTGGAATCCTTCATGGGACGCGACGAGGCCAGCGCTTCACGACAGGCTTCGGAGGACGATGGTCCATGGGTCCAGAGGTAATCCATAACCAGCTGTTCGACTTCGCCCAGGTTCTTGAGGCGGGCTTGGTTCAGGCGATGGTTGCTTAGACGGGGTTGTGGTGTGTTAGTCATTGTAGCGTTACAATGTGTAACAGATGAAGGAGGGACGGTCAAGAGGAAAAATTCGAGTTGTGTCGCTGAGAACTGAGATTTGCGGTTGAGTAAACAGAGAGCCCCCGGCCCGATACACCTGGTCCGCTGGACAGCCGAGGGCAGCTGTCCCCACACGAGCGGCGTTCTTACACGAGGTGGTGGTTTGGAGCGAGGCTCTGGATTCACGTGGAGCAAAGAGCTGAAAGCCATGCGCGGCGAGGCGAGTGAATAGAAAAATCCCCACTTCTCGCAAAAGACGCCAGAAATGTGCACCCGACGGCTTTCTCCGCATGAGTACTCAGTCGCTATTTTGTGGTGGTCACGCTCTCGCTTGTGAGTGATTGGGAACGGGCAACGATCAGGGCGACGGGCCAGGCGTGGAGGCTATCGCGTGAATCCTCGGTCGGCTGGAGTAGAGCGCTGCTCGTGTGTGTTCCGGCGCGGGTCGCGTCGCAGGCTTCTCCGCAAACCCGCTCCGGCGATCGACATAACTACAATCAGGCCCACAAAAACGGCGGAGACGATGCGGTTCGCGGCCAGCAGGGCCGAGATCCAATGAGCGAAAGCGCCGACGCACGCGACGAAGACCAGACTCACCAGTGCGGTGATTGCTTTGGACACGGTGGTCTTGACCTCGAATCAAGTCAAAAGATTTTGTGCTGGCTGAGAGCGTTCTTAGCAACGCCGCTCACTTGGAAAAGAAACAAGCATCTGGACTTCCGGACCTTACTTCCGGTTCGAAATTTGGGCATGCCGGCGATTCACGAAGGGTCGTAGCTGATTGGAAAGCCAGGCTGTATTCTTTTGCCCGACGTGGATTCAAGCGCGCAGCTTGGGTTTGCAGTGTTTGGGCGGGCTGCTGCCCCCCGCAGTGAGCTGTGTTTTGGGGTTGGGGTCGGCGCAAACCTAAGGTAAAATACAGGGAGTTGGCGGTTCTGCGACCGATCCCTCCGGTTGCCAAAGTGGCCCAGGTTTTCCACATTCTTCCGATGCAGCCCATGAAGCTTCTTCATATCCTATTAATGTGCCTGTGCGCGCTCGGGGGCGGGACTCTGTGCGCGCAGAGTTCTTCGGGCGATGCGCGGCCGGCCGCGGCGCCGAACCGGACTACGGCGTCTGTGCAGGGGCGCGTGGCGAAAGACCCGGGCGGCGAGCCGGTGAAGAAGGCGCTGATCGAACTGATTGCCGAGAATCAGAACGAGGGTGGAGATTACACCGCGGTTACGGGCGGGGACGGCAGCTTCCGCGTGGAGGGCGTGGTGCCTGGGCGCTATCGTTTATTTGTGGAACGAACGGGATATCTTGAAGTAGAAAAACATCACACACGTTCTGACGGGCGAGTGCTGGCGCTGACGGCGGGGCAGGACATGACGGATGTGCTGGTTCGACTGCAGGCGGCGGCGGTGGTGGACGGGCGCGTGACCGACGAGGATGGAGATCCTCTGGCGGACGCGCAAGTGGCGGTGCTGCGGCAGACGTTTGTGGCCGGGCGCACCCACTGGCAGCAGGCCGGAGCGGAACGCACCAACGATCTGGGCGAATACCGCATCGCGGGGTTGGCCGCGGGAAATTATTATGTGTCAGTGAGTCCGCCGCCGGATTTCAAGAGTTTGATCGCGGCGGCCAGCAACGCGCCTGCTGCGGATGTTCATGCGGGCGGCGCGCGTACGAATGATTCGAGTACGAACGATTCGAACACGAATGACGCGCGCACGAACACGGCTACTGCATACGCCACGACTTATTATCCGGGCACGCAGGACTTGCGGCAGGCTTCCGCGGTGCAGCTGCATGCAGGGGACGATTTTCCAGCGAACTTTTCGCTGGCGCCGAGTCCGAGCGTGGTGGTGCGCGGGTCGATTGCGAATCTGGGCGCGGGCGCTTCGGCGCTGGTGATGCTGCAGTCGAAGGACTTCAACCTGACGCTGAACGGGGCGGAAATCCGCAAGGATGGAAGCTTCGAGATTCGGGATGTGGCTCCGGGAGCGTATACGGTGGTGGCAACTGTGAGCGGCGCGACTCCGCTGATGGCGCGGCAAGCGGTGGAGGTCGGCTCGGAAAATGTGGAGAGCCTGCACCTGGTGCCGCAGGCCGGAGGATGGGTCCACGGGCGACTGCGGGTGGAAAGCAAGTCTGCCGCGAGGCTCGACTCCAGCCAGTTTTTTCTCGCGCTACGATCGGCCGAAGGCGATGACGATGTGCTGGGCGCGCTCGCGCTGGGTGAAGGTTTCGGAACCGTGGCGCGCGTGAACGGCGATGGCAGCTTCGAATGGAAGAATGTGCCGCCGGGACGTTACTACATTGAATTGGCGGGCGATCCTGGGGCGAGCGCGGACTGGTTTATGAAGTCGATCGCCGCGGGAGGACGCGAAGCCATCGATACGGGTTTCAGCGTGGGCGGCGGAGCGACCGCGGTGGAATTGGTGGCCAGCGCGAATGGAGCCGTAGTCGACGGAGTGGCGGCCGACGCCAAAGGCGAGCCGCTGGCCAACGCTACGGTGGTTGCCGTGCCTGAAACTCGGCTGCGCGCACGCACGGACCGTTACCGCAAGACCGTCAGCGACCAGAGCGGACACTTCACTCTGCACGGGCTGCCGCCGGGCGAGTACACGCTGCTGGCGTGGGAGAGCGTGGAGGGTGAAGCTTATTACAATCCTGAATTTCTCAAGGGTTATGAAGGGCAGGGAACGGTGCTGCGGCTGAGCGAAGGCGAGCGGAAGAGCCTGCAGCCGGTGGTGATTCCGGCGCCAGAGGATCAGCAGTAAATCGTCGGCCCTGATTCGCTCCGAGCGGGGCGATGGAGTATGCTTTCGGAATTATGAGAGCCTTTCTGTCTACCCTCGTTCTGCTTGCCGCTACGCTTGGCGCGAGCGTTGTTTACGCTGCGGACACGCCTGCGAACGCGTTGCTGGTACTTGCGAAACGCGACGGCATGCTCTTGATTGTTGATCCTTCCAGTTTGCATGTGGTCGCGCGCGTGCCCGTCGGCAATGATCCCCACGAAGTGATTGCGTCCACTGACGGCAAAACTGCCTACGCGTCGAACTACGGTGGCGGAGCTTACAACACACTTGCGGTGGTGGATCTGGTCGCCCAAAAAGCGTTGCCCGCGGTTGACCTGGGGCCGTTGCGCGGTCCGCATGGGTTGGTTTTCGCCGACGGAAAAGTGTGGTTCACCGCCGAAGCTGCCAAGGCCATTGGCAGGTACGATCCTGCGACTAAAAGAGTGGATTGGATTCTGGGCACCGGGCAGAACCGAACCCACATGATCTGGGTTTCTGCGGACATGAAGTTAATTGTGACTAGCAACGTCAATGCCGGGACGGTGAGCATCATAGAGAAAGTGGCTGGAGGCGGGCCTGGTCCGGGCGGCCCGGGAGGTCCTGCGCCGGGAATGCCGAATGGAACTCCAGCGGGCGCGCGTGGTCCGGGCGGGCCGAGGGGCGCTCCGGGAGGGGATTGGGATGAGACGGTAGTCCGCGTCGGCAATGGCTCCGAGGGATTTGATGTTTCTCCGGACGGCAAGGAAATCTGGGTGGCGAATGCTGCGGAGGGAACGGTGTCGATCATCGAGGTTGCGAGCAAGCAGGTGACGCAAACTCTGGCGGCCGATGTCGGCGGCGCGAACCGGCTCAAGTTCACGCCCGACGGAAGGCTTGTGTTCATCTCCAGCCTGCGCGGATCGGACGTTACCGTGATCGACACGGCCAGTCGCAAGACGATCAAGAAAATCGCGGTGGGGCACGGCGCGGCCGGCATCCTGATGCAGCCCGACGGGGCGCGCGTTTTCGTAGCCTGTTCTCCCGATGGGTATGTCGCGGTCATCGATCTGCATTCGATGGAAATGGTGGGCCGCATCGATGCGGGGCAAGACCCCGATGGACTGGCCTGGGCGGCGCGGCGGTAGGAATTGTTATCGCAGTCGGATTTTGGCGCGCTGGCGAGTGCAGCCGAACGCTCTGCAATACTCCGTTTTGATTGCGCGTTGGCGTTATTCCTTGCAGCATTCCTCCATGATGACTATAATGACCATCATGACCCTTTAATCGAGAAGGAGCTGGAATGGGTGCGCAGAACTGGACGGTAGCCGAGGCCAAAGCAAAATTCAGTGAGATTATCGACCGAGCGATGTCGGAGGGTCCGCAAACCATCACTCGGAAGGGACGCACAGCCGCGATTGTTGTGGGGGCCGAGGAGTGGCAGCGAAAAACCATGCGCGCCGGTAATTTGGCGGAGTTCTTTGCCGGCTCTCCGTTGCGAGGATCGAATCTGAGGGTGCGGCGGCCCAAGGCGCGGCCGCGAAAGATTCGGCTGTGAACTTTCTTCTGGACACGAACGCGGTTTCGGAATGGGTGAAGCCGCGCCCGAACCCAGGCCTGATCCGCTGGATGGAGGCGGCTGACGAGGATCGCGTTTTTCTCAGCGTGATCTCGCTGGCTGAGTTGCGCTACGGCGTAGAGCGCATGGCGGCGGGAGCGCGGCGCAGCCGGCTTGAGAGTTGGCTGCTGCATGAACTGCCGTTGCGCTTTGAAGGCCGGATTCTCTCCGTCGACCATCGAATCGCCGAGGCATGGGGGCGGACCGTTTCGCGCAGTGAGGCTGTGGGACGGCCCATGGGGGCGATGGACGCGTTCCTATCGGCGACGGCCGAGCTTCACCGTCTTACCTTGGTGACTCGCAATACTTCTGACTTTCCGGTGTTGAAGGCGGTTGTGAATCCCTGGAGTTAGTTCGCGAAGCCGCCGAAAAACAGGGGGCAGAAGCTGGACTCATCAGGCACTTTTCTTCGCGTCTTTTGGCCGGGCGTTCTGTGCGGATGTGATCCCGTTTCGCGTCCAGGTAGGCTTCAAATCGCATCGGCAAAAAATGCAGCGGGTGGCGGTTGTGTAGACGACCCGCCCATACGAACGGCAGCTGCTGTTGGCGCACAACTTCATGAGGCAAACGGTAGCACGGGCGCGGCGGAAATCGGCTCCGCATTTTTGGCGAGGAGGGATTGATTTTTCTTCTGAGTGCTAAGGGCTCAATTCAAGATCAAAGGCCCCACTTCTCGCAAAGGAACCGAGAAATGGGGTACCCGGTACCGGAAAATATTCCTGCCTTTCTGCAGGTTGATGTCCGTCACGGGGCGGCGTGTTCTGGCGCACAGACAAACATCGCTCGTGCTGGAAACATACAACTGGGCTATTGGGCCACTCCGCAGCGAGTCCCGAAGGAGGCATCCATGCGCCCACGCTTGATTCTTGCTCTGCTGTTGCTGTTCCCCGCTGTTTACCTGGCACAAGGCCAGAAAGATTCTAGCGGGCCGTCTCGGCCGGCACCCAAACCTTACGAAGGGACGAAGACTTTCCAATACCACTGCGCCGCGTGTCATGGAGCGGACGGACGCGGACGTGGGCCTGCATCGGTTGCGCTCAAGCACGCGCCTCCGGACCTGACGCTGATCTCGCAAAGGAATGGCGGGAAGTTTCCTTACCAGCGAGTGAAAGAGATCATCGAAGGAGAAATCCCCGGACCGGTCGCCCACGGCGTTCGAGAGATGCCAATTTGGGGGCCGGTGTTTCATGAAGTGGAATTGGACCAAGACTGGGGAGAAGTGAGGTTGGAGGCTGTTACCAGGCACGTCGAATCCATCCAGCAGAAAAAATAGGGGAAGGCAAACAAGATTGCCCGGCCCTCTGATCCGGTAGAATAAGAAGTTTCACCGGGTCTCCGTGTTGAATTCTGATCTCATCGTGTTTGGGACGCTGGCCGCTGGGACTGCTCCCAAGGGCATTGGGCCCTACATTCGCCAGCATTTTCTCGACACTACGTTTCGCGGGCTTTACCACGCTAACGCGTTTGACGTGGCGCTGCTGGTTCCGTATTTCATCGTGCTCATTTTGCTGGCGGGATATGGAGCGCACCGCTATGTTCTGGTCTACCTCTATTACAAGCATCGCGACAAGCGGACCACGGAGCCGCCGGCGCGGTTCGAAGAACTGCCGCGGGTTACGGTGCAGCTGCCCATTTTTAACGAGCAGTATGTGGTGGAGCGGCTGCTCGAGTCGATTTGCAAACTGGAGTATCCGCGGGAGAAGCTCGACATCCAACTGCTCGACGATTCCACGGACGAAACCGTTGAGGTCGCTCGCGGCTTAGTCGAGCGTTATGCCGCGCTGGGCAACCCGATCACTTATCACCACCGCACCAATCGCGAGGGATTCAAAGCCGGGGCTCTGGCCGAAGGCATGAAGACGGCGAAGGGCGAGTTCATTGCAATTTTCGACGCCGACTTTACGCCGCCGGAAGATTTTCTGCTGCGCACGATTCATCACTTCACCGATCCCAAGGTCGGGATGGTGCAGACGCGCTGGACGCACATCAATCGCAATTATTCGTTTCTGACTCAGGTCGAGGCGATCCTTCTCGATGGTCACTTCGTGCTCGAACATTCTGGACGCGCGCGCACCGGGCTTTTTTTTAATTTCAACGGCACCGCGGGAGTGTGGCGACGGAAGGCGATTGAGGAAGCCGGGGGCTGGCAGCACGACACGCTCACCGAAGATACGGATCTGTCTTACCGGGCGCAGCTCAAGGGATGGAAGTTCATCTACCTGCAGGACGTGGAGTGTCCGGCGGAACTGCCGGTGGAGATGACTGCATTCAAGACGCAGCAGGCGCGCTGGGCCAAGGGACTGATGCAGACCGGGATAAAGATTCTCCCGCAAGTGATGCGCAGCGACGCGCCGCTGCACACCAAGGTTGAAGCCTGGTATCACCTGACGGCGAACATCAGTTATCCGCTGATGGTTGTTTTGTCGGTACTGCTGTTGCCGGCGATGATCATCCGCTTCTATCAGGGATGGTTCCAGATGCTCTACATTGATTTGCCGCTGTTCATGGCGTCGACGTTTTCGATTTCCAGTTTTTATCTGGTGTCGCAGCGCGAACTTTTTCCGCGGAGCTGGCCGCGTGCGCTTTTGTATCTGCCGTTTCTGATGGCGCTCGGAATCGGGCTGACCATCACCAACACAAAGGCCGTGCTGGAGGCGCTGATCGGCAAGCAGAGCGCCTTCGCGCGCACGCCCAAGTATCGCGTTGTTTCCAAGCAGGACAAAGTGGGTGCCAAGTACCGCAAGCGTCTGGGATGGGTGCCGTGGGTCGAACTGCTGGTGGGAAGTTATTTTGCGATGACGGTCTACTACGCGGTGGACAACGAAAACTACATCACGGTGCCGTTTCTACTGCTGTTTGTGGTGGGCTACTGGTACACGGGATTGATGTCGCTGCTGCAGGGAAGATTTGCGGGCGTGTCGTCGAGCCCGGCGCACACCAAGCCATTCCCCGTGGGAGTGTAAGAGCGAAAGTTTCGCAACACCGTGGGCGCGCGCTTGTAACTTTCAGCCAGGAGGGAAGTCTCATGTAGCGGCGGAACGCGCTGCTCGCGTTTCGCCGCAACTTTCCGTCGGAGACTCGATTCATGAAAGCGCTCACGATTCTGGCACTGACTATCACGCTGGTCATTCCCTTGTCTGCAGGGGAAAACTTGCGGTTGAATACCAAGCTCGACTATACCAGCGACAGCCAGGACGGTCCGCTCATTACCGGCGACAACATGGACGCGGGATTCGCTCCAGGCAAACCCGCTTACATTATTTTTTACGGAGAAGGCTGTTACAACTCCAAGCGCCAGGCGCGCCGCACGGTCAGCCTGTATGAAAGATATAAGGGCCGGGTGCAGTTCGTGATCGTTGACCTCGATCATCGTTCGTCTGTGGCGCAACAGGAGTTGCAGAAAAAATATTATCGCGGTTACATTCCCCACGTGGTCGTGCTCGGCGCCTCGGGCGAGGCGCTTTACAACCAGTCCGGAGAAGTGGAGGAAGGTACAATTTCGGAGCTTCTGGACAAAACACTCAGGTAAGAGCGCCGTCTGCGAATTCCGGCTTTGGCGGGCACGAGGGAATTGAGTGCGAACTGGATGAAGCAGGACTACAAACACAATCAGGACCAGCAGCCAGCTTGTGCTTTCTTTCGCTTGATCTGTCGTTTACAATCCCATCGCTGAAATTCTCATCGAGGCGGTGTTCCGCTCCGCCGGTTTCGTGTTCGAAGGAGGGTCCGGTGCTCCTCGCGCGCAGATTTTTCCAAACTCTTCTGGCGGCGATCTTCTTTGCGGCGATGCTTGCGCCGTTTCTCAGTTGCGGTTCGGCACACACCGGAGACGAATATTACGTTTTCGTGTCGGCCAATTTGCAGGTGCCTTACTGGCAAACCGCAGGGGCGGGTTTTAGCAAGGCGGCCCAGGAAATGAAAGTGCGCGCTGATTTTTTGGGGCCGCAGAATTACGATCCTGCCGCCGAGCGGGCGACCCTCGACCAGGCGGTGCAGAAGCAGGCGTCGGGAATTCTGCTGGGCGTCACCGACGCTGCTTTGTTGAAGGACAGCATTGACAAGGCGATTGCGGCGGGCATCCCAGTCATCACCGTGGATTCCGATGCTCCCGCCAGCAAGCGGTTATTTTTCATCGGCACCAACAACTACCAGGCGGGCTTTACGGGCGGACAGCGACTAGTGAAAGAACTCAACGGCAAGGGTAATGTGGTGGTGTTCACCATGCCCGAGCAACCAAATCTGCAGGACCGCCTGCGCGGTTACCGGGATGCGCTCGATCGCGCTCCCAATATCAAGATTACGCGGGTGGTGGATATTCAAGGCGATCCGCGCATCGCCTTCGACACGACGACTCAGATAATCGGCAAGGAAAGAGACAAGGTGGATGCGTTTGTCTGCCTGGAAGCGCAATCGGGTAAAGAAGTGGCGTACGTGCTGAGCAGCTACAACGTGACCGGCAAGGTAGTGATGGCGATGGACACGGATCAGGACACGCTGCAGTGGATCCAAAAAGGTGGCATCGCGGCGACCATCGCGCAGAAGCCTTATAGCATGGCCTTTGTCGGCTTGCAGATGGCCGACAACCTTTTCCACCACAAGCCGGCTTCGCTGGACACCGATTGGTCGAAGAACAGTTTTGCGCCTATCCCCAGCTTCGTGGATACTGGGTCTGCGTTGATCGACAAGAGCAATGTGGATTCTTTCCTGCAGGCGAAGAAAGATCTTACGAGTGGGGCGAAGTAAAGCCGAGTCGAAGTAAGTTCGGGCGCAGTCAACAATAAACAATTTCTTTAGACAGGACAAACTGAATGCGTAAGGCATCTTCTTTGTTCTTTTTCAGCTTCTTCGTCACACTGATGATTGCGGTTTTGGCCGCTTCCGGCGGTGTTCTCGATCGCCAGCCCGGCGCTGACTATCGTGCCCGCCGCGAGGCTCTGGCCAAGAAAGCTGGAGTGGTCGTCCTGTTCGCGCCGATCGAGGGTCCGGACGAGGTTTACGAATTTCGCCAGGAGAACAATTTCTTTTATCTATCGGGTCAGACGGAACCCGGAACGGCCCTGCTGATTGCTCCCGCAGTCGAGGCCAGAGGTGATTCTCCGGCGCGCGCTTACACCGAGATTTTTTTCCTGCCGCCGCACAATGTGCGCCGTGAAAAATTCACGGGCCCCAAGCTTGGCGCGGAGAATCCTGACGCTCCCAAGATTACCGGCTTCGACCGCGTGGAGGAGATGAGCAAGCTCCCCGAGGAAGTCGAGAAGGCGATTGCCGGCGCGCGCCCGGTCGTTTATGGCGACGTCTCCTCCGACGGAGAGCCTTCCGCCAACGCCGCGCCTCTGGCATTCTTGAAGCGCTCGAATGCGGTCATCCTCTTTCAGGATGTGAAGCCCTTCTTGACCTCGCTGCGCACTTATAAAGATGCCGGCGAAGTAGCCCTTCTTCGCAAAGCTGTCGATGCGTCCGTAGCGGCGCACTTTGCGGCGCTCAAGGCCGTGAAGCCGAATGTGAACGAGCGGGATATTTCCGCTCTGATGCAATATGAATGGACCAAACTCGGCTGCGAACGTCCATCTTACGCGCCTATCGTCGGCTCCGGGCTCAACTCCACGGTGCTGCATTACGCGGAGGACGACAACGTGATGAACGCGGGCGATGTGGTGGTGATCGACGCGGCCGGCGAATATTCCATGTACGCCGCCGATATCACGCGCACGCTCCCGGTGAACGGCCACTTCACCGCGCGTCAGCGGGAAATCTACGACATTGTTTTGGGCGCGCAGGAGGCCGCGATGGCGGCGTTCCAGTCAGGCAAGTCGATGCTGGTGGGAAGTTCCGACGCTTCGATCGCCAAAGTCGCCATGGACTACATCAACAGCCACGGCAAAGACCTGCACGGCGAGCCACTGGGAAAATATTTTATTCACGGCCTGGGCCACTACATTGGACTTAGAGTTCACGACGACGGCGATTATAAAGTGCCGCTCGGGCCGGGGACGGCCTTCACGATCGAACCGGGAATTTATATTCCCGAGGAGAAGATCGGCGTGCGTATCGAAGACGACTATTGGGTCGATCCCGACGGGAAGCTGATCAAGCTAAGCGCAGCGTTGCCGTCGAAAGCAGAAGATGTGGAAAAGGCGATGAAAGGGAAGTAACGGGAACGCGGGCCCTTCGGCATATCTGTACTTCCGCACACCTGGGATTCTAGAGCTTGCCCAGTTTTCGTCGGCGCTGAACGTCTTCATCTACCGAAAACGCTTCGCCATTTTTCGCGAACCGCGCTTCCAGTTCATACGCCTGTTTCTCGAGGGGAATTTCTTCGTAGCTGCCGCTGTTCAAAAATCCTCGGACATAAAGATCTGCAAAGCCCGACACACCCAGATGCCGGTATTGCACGGCGTGTACCAGTTCGTGAAAAAGAAGAGTGCGGGTGAGGGGCTCCGCATGCACCACCATGTCGACGAATGTGATGGCCGCCAGCTCTGAAAACGCGGGCATATTGTGGATCCCAAAAGAACGCAGCTGCGCGTAAAACGGTGGGTCGCTGACTTTTCCCCGAACGACTTTTACTTCATCGAGCACGCCGGCGGGAAAAAATGGCTGGAGTGCGGCCTTATCATCTGCCGAGATCGGCGTGGCTTTGCTGTGAAAAAGCACTCTTTGCTCAGAGATATAGTCGGCGACTTTTTTGATCGCTATTCGGATAAATTCTTCCGGCACCTTGAGTGGAGGCATTGAGTCCGCTAGGAAATATATTCCCGGATGTATTCATCTTTCGTGTGGGCTATTTCGCGCACATCGCCGTCGAAAATCACTTTGCCCTCGCGGAGCATCAGGAAACTCATGGGAACGTCGCAATAGTGGCCGTGCGGCAGCGATTTCACCTGGTTGGTCTGTTTGTCGAACTGGTGCGTGGCCATGGTGAAGGCATCCTGCAACCGGTGGGTTACCAGCAAGGAACTTGTTTTGGAGACGTCCCGCTGCTTCATGATCAGCTCGACGATGGTGTTGGAAGTGACGGGGTCGAGTCCTCCAGTAGGCGAGTCATAGAGCAGCAATTCCGGCTGGGTGATAATCGCGCGGGCAATGGCCACGCGGCGCCGCATTCCACCCGAGAGTTCGGAAGGGAATTTATCGAGAGTGTGTTCCAACTCGACGAAGCGCAGCGCTTCACGCACGCGGCGGTCGATGTCGGCGTCATAAATGCCACGCTCTTCCATCAACTGGTAGGCCACGTTCTCGGACACCGTGAGGGAGTCGAAAAGAGCGCTCTCCTGAAACACCATGCCAATCTTCGCGCGCAGAGGGAACAGGTCTTGCTCCGAAGTCTGAGTCACGTCGTTTCCTAATACCAGGATCCGTCCTGAGTCGGGTTTGAGCAGGCCCAGCGCAAGCTTCAGGATGGTGCTCTTGCCCGATCCCGCCACGCCGAACAACGCTTTGGTCTCGCCGAACGGCAGGCGGAACGAAACCCCGCGCAGTACCTTGTTGTCCTCGAACGCAAGTTCTACGTTTTCGAACTCGATGGCGAACGCAGACGATTCCCTGGTCGCGGAGGTGGCGGAATCGAGAGGCAATGTTGGCGCGGACATGCGGCTACTTGAACGACAACACGTTCATCAGGAATTGAGTGACAAACAAATCCAGCACGACGATTAGAACCGACGCCGCCACGACGGCTTGCGTCGTGGCCCGGCCCACGCCCTGCGTGCCTCCGCGGGCGGTCATGCCATAGAAGCAGCCCACGGTCGAGATGATGAAGCCGAACAGAACCGGCTTGACCAGCCCCATGAAGACGTCCTGAAAGACGAGCGACTCCCAGGCGTTGCTCCAGTATTGCCGCGCGTCGAGGTTCAGCAAGATCTTGGAGACGAACAACCCACCGGTCAGACCCAGGAAGTCGGAGATCACGGTCAGAAAAAACAGCATGACCACGGTGGACACCACGCGGGGGGCAACCAGCTTCTTCATGGGGTCGGTGCCCAGAGCGCGCATGGCGTCGATCTGCTCGGTGACTACCATAGAGCCGAGTTCGCTGGCCATCCCGGATGCGTTTCGCCCTGCCACCATCAGCCCGGTCAGCACCGGACCCAATTCGCGCACCATAGAGAGCGACACCAGTTGCCCGATCAGCGTGATCGAACCGAAGCGCTGCAAAGTATTCGCACTCTGCACGGCGAGCACGGCGCCAGTAAAGAAGCCGGACAGCATCACGATGGGCAACGAGCCCACGCCGATCAAATCGGCTTGCTGAATGATGTCGCCAAAATAACGAGGCTTGCGAAAGACATTCGCAACGGATTGAACCGCGAGAAGTGTGTAGTCCTGCACCGCCAGGACCTTTTGCTTGGCAACTTCTGTGGGCGAGGTCAGTTCCATGCGATTGCAAAGCATCGCGCAACGCGTGCGAGGCGCGCTGGCGTGCTCGAACTATAACAGAGAAGGCTGTCCGCTATCAGCCTTCAGATGTAGCGTGGGCACGCGGCGGGCGCTCCTGGCTAAGGTCGTTCTTCAAGAAGAACTGCAGCATCACGGTGGCGGCGGAAATGTGCGATAGGGCGGGAGAACACGATGTTTGTTTTGGCGGCGGTGGGATCACCCATCGGCGAGTACGTCCGTAACTATCGGCCTGATACCTGGCCGAAGTATCATCTTGGCAAAATCATCCGCCGGAGAGCCTTATGCAGCGAATTGCTCTAAGAGGTTTGTGCATTGTTCTGCTGATCTTTCCCCTGATCGGCGGCACGGGTTATGGGCAGTCACTAGCCGATGCTGCGCGTGCGAATCGCGCGCAGAAGGGCGCCGCCCCTGCGAAGGTCATCACCAGTGATGACCTCTCCGGAACATCAACGCCAGAAACAATTCAATTGATTCCCGGTACAAGTTCTACGGGACAAGGAACTCTCGTTGCCCCCGGGAGAGGAAAGCATAGTTATCGGGTCATCATGTTGGATGCAAGCCGTTTTGTGAATGGAGGCACAATCCACATCACAATCACCGTTGGTGACGGGGAATCTGAAGCATCTTTTGATTTGTATCCACAGGGTCTTCCGCTGCCTTCAGAGGGATTCCCGAACTCTCTAGCCCATGCCGCGAATTTACACAGTGGTTCCGGCGCAAAGTTGAATTATCGCTTTGCTCATGGAACGATTTTCCAATTCGGGGCCGAGGGTAGCTGGAATTCCAAGGCCGGAGCTGCAAATACCTACAGCTTTGTCGTCGACGTGGACAGCGAATCTACGCACTGACCCGCACGGTCGATTCGCTGTTGGTCTAGTTGGCAAGCGTTGAACCGGTATCTGCGGTTTGCTTCTGGTTAGATTTCGCGGGCAAGAGTGCCCGCGCCACACGATCTCTCTATCCCCGGCCCTTTTTCTTGATTTCAATATTCAGCCGGCGGATTTTCTGGTTCAGCGTGGAAAGCGGCACATGGAAATGCTCGGCCGCTTCCGTCTGGTTCCAGTTGCAGCGTTCCAGCATGTCGGTGATGATGCGCCGCTCCACGTCTTCGACAATTTCGAAGAGTGAGGAGTCCGATGGCGCATCATGCATGGAGAACGACGATCCCCGTCCCAGCATGGAATCGGGCAGCAGGTCGGCACTGATTTCGGTTCCGGAAGAAAGCACCACAGCTCGCTCGATCACATTTTCCAGTTCCCGCACATTGCCCGGCCAGGAATAAGCCATGAGAGGCCGCAAGGCTTCCGGCGTTATGCTGCGAACCGGGCGGTCGTTTTCCTCGGCATATTTTTTCCGGAAATGTTCCGCCAGCAGAGGGATATCTTCCTTGCGCTGGCGCAGCGGCGGCAGTTCGATGGTGATCACGTTCAGGCGGTAGAACAAATCCTCGCGGAACCGGCCTTCGCGAACCATCTGGCGCAGATCGACGTTGGTGGCGGCGATGATGCGCACGTCCACCTGAAGTTCCTGAATCCCGCCCAGATGCATGAAGCGGCGATCCTGCAGCACGCGGAGAATCTTGGCCTGGGTCTCCATGCCCATGGTGGCGATCTCGTCGAGAAACAGCGTTCCCTTGTCGGCGACTTCGAACAGGCCTTTCTTTGAAGCGATCGCGCTGGTGAAGGCTCCCCGGACGTGGCCGAAAAGCGTGGACTCGAGCAGATCCGCGGGCATCGAGCCGGTGTTGACCGGGACGAAAGGTTTGTCGCGCCGCGGTGAGTGGAGATGAATCGCCTTGGCGATCACTTCCTTGCCGGTTCCACTCTCGCCCTGCAGCAGCACCGTGGAGCGGCTGCTCGCCACCTGCGCTACCAGATCGAAAATCTTCAGCATGGGCTCGGACTTGCCCACGATATTCTCAAAGTTATAGCGCTGCTTGAGCGCTCGCTTCAGCTGAACGTTTTCTTCTTCGGCCCGGCGCCAGCCCACGGCGGCGCGCACGTCGGCCAGCAGCTTTTCGTTGTCCCAGGGTTTCTGAACAAAGTTAGCCGCGCCCGCCTGCATGGCGCGCACCGCATTCTCCACCGTGCCGTAGGCGGTGATCATGATCACCGGTAGCCGGGAATCATGAGCGCGAATCTCAGAGAGAATTTCCAGGCCGTTGCGGCCGGGAAGCGCCAGGTCGAGCAGGATCAGATCGAAGGGATGCTCGCCGATGCGAACGAGGCCATCTTCTCCGCTTCCCGCCGTCTCGACGGCGTAGCCTTCCATCTCCAGCAAAGTTTGCAGCGATTCACGAATCTCGGCCTCATCGTCCACGATGAGCACCGCTCCCGACGGAGCCGCGCCGCTATGCAAAGTGCTGCGCGAAATAACGGCCGCTTCAGACATGAACTGCCTTCCTGCTCAAAGGAAAATCGAGCGCGAACGTAGTGCCAGCGCCGGGATTGCTTTCCACGCGAATCTGCGCGGCGTGTTCCTGGATGATGCCGTAGGTCACGGAAAGGCCAAGGCCTGTGCCCTTGCTCTGACCTTCGCGCGGCACGGTCTTGGTGGTGAAAAACGGATCGTAGATGCGCTGAATGTGTTCCGGCGCAATGCCTGATCCAGTATCGGCGATGCGCACGCTCACGAAATCGCCGTTGGTGGTGGCCACGCTCAACGTGCCGCCGCCTGGCATCGCATCTTTCGCGTTCAGGAACAGGTTCAGGAACACCTGCTGCAGCCGGCCCTGATTTCCCTGAATCGGCGGAAGGCTTGGAGCCAGCTCACGGCTTACCTGAATTTTCGACGTCTTGAACTGGTGTTCCAGCAGGGCCAGAGTTTCGCCAATCACTTTGTTGACGTCGACTTCACTGAACTCGCTTCCGCTGGTGCGCGAAAAGTTCAGCAGATTGTTGACGATTTCCGAAGCGCGGAAAGTCTGGCGCGTAATTTTATCCAGCAGTCCCGATTTCTGAGGATCGCCTTGCAACTGCTTGGCCAGCATCTGCGTGTAGGAAGAAATCACCGCCAGGGGAGTGTTGACCTCATGGGCCACACCGGCAGCGAGCAGTCCGATCGAGGAAAGCTTGTCCGATTGTGAAAGCTGGGCCTCGAGTTCCACCCGTTCGGTGATGTCGTCCATAATCACGAGCCGCCCCACCACCTGGAATTTGCGCGTTACCAGTGGGGCAATCGCCATATTCACGGTGCGAGTCTCGCCGGCCGGCGTCTTCAGCCGGAACTTGTACAAGTTGCGAATGCCGGCGTCCTGGCGCATGCGGTAAAACTCTTCCACAAACTCAGGCGGGAAAATACTGCGCATGGGCTGTGTCAAAGTCTGCCAGCGGGGCAGCGCGTACATCACTTCCATCTGCGCGTTCCAGCTCTCGATGCGGTCTTCCATGTCGAGCGCCATTACGCCGATGTTGACCGACTCGACGATGTTCTCGTTGAAGTCTTTCAGGCGTTCATATTCCGCAGCCTTCTTCTGCAATGACGCATACAGCCGGCCGTTCTGGATGGCGATTCCAAGATATCCGCCCAGCGTTTCGAGCAGTTCCACGTCTTCGCTGGAGAGGAAATCCCCTTGCGCGGTCTTGCCCAGGCCGACCACCGCAACGGTTTTTTGCTGCGAGCGGCACGGGATGTAGTAATTCAAGTCGAGGCGGGCAATGGTTTCCTGCGATCCCAAGGTCTCGCGCGGCACCTGGTGCGTGTTTTCAAAGAAGAGATGTCCAGCCTGCTCCGGACGCGGCACGCTCAGGAAACTCAGATCGAGCTGGGCTGGCGCGGCCATGCCCGATGATTTCGAGAGCAGGAAAATTTCCGGCTCCGCGCCCGAAGCGAGGAAGATGGCGATCCGCTCTACGGCCAGCGTGCGGGACAACCGGTCCATAACCGCGGAGAGCAATTTGTTCAGATCGGGTTCCGAGCTCAGCTCGCGGCCAAATTCGAGCAAGGTGCGGCGATAGTCATAGCGGGTGCGATAAAAGAAATGATCGACGCGATCCTGAATCCATTTGCGTACCGGGTCAAACAGCAAGGCGGTGACCACCACCGCGAGAATCAATCCCAGCGGCCCGGTTCCGGGCTGCCGCATCTGCACCAGAGTGGCCACGCCGGCCACCAGCCCGAAATACATTCCCACTACGGCAGCGGCCGCCAGCGTGTAGACCACGCCGCGTTTGAAAATCAGGTCGACGTCCATCAGCCGGTAACGGAAGATGGCATAGCCGAACGTCAGCGGCAGCAAGCCTAGCGACAACACCGAAATTTTCATCGCACCCAGCGGCAGCCACCCCAGCAGGTGCGGGAACACGTAAGGCAGCACATACAAGAGCGTGTATGGCGCGATGGCGAGAACCGTGCCGCGGGTCACCCACTTCAACTGTTGCCGCAGAATCGTTGTGCTGGCCAGGCGATAGCTGTACCAGAGAACACCCGCCGCCGCCAGAAAGAACAGGGCTCCGTAGGCAATGTCGAGCCGGTCCATATTCCGGCTTAGACGCCCAGTGGCCTCCAGCCAGCGCATGGCGGCGAGGCGCGTCCCGAGCAGTAATGCGCCCGGAACATATACCAGCGCCAGCAGCCAGGGATGCTTACTCACCGACCGCCGCTTCTCCGGGAAGATCAGCACAAAGTGCAGAAACAACGCGGGCTGCAATACCCACGCAACAATGTTGCTCCAGTAGATGGTCCAGTCAAACTCGTTCAGCTTGCCCGTGTACTTGAACGAATACGCGATGAACGAGACCAGGCAGAAAATGTAGAAGTGCGTGGAACCCGGCGCGGTCCAGCGCCGCAAGAGAACGTAGAGGCCGATCCCGAGATAGATCAGCGCAATCAACCGCAGCCAGTTGTTGAGGGAACGGTCTGCTGGAATCAGAATCACGCTGCAATCCAGCGCGACCGACTGGCGTTGCAGAGAGTAATTCGCTTTCGACCAAACTCCGGTGCGGTAGATCTGGCGCTCCAGGCCGGGCAGATTTTTCACGTCCTGGCCATTCACCGAAAGCAACTGGTCGCCGGGTTTGATTCCTGCCTTTATGCCAGGGCCATTGGGCTCGACCCGGTCGGCCAGTAGGCGGCCGCCTTGTTCCACCCAGGCCACTCCGTCGTCCGGGGCAGTCGACTCGCGTTCCTTTTCGAAATTAAAGGCAGCGAACACCACCGCCGCGATGGTAAGCAGAGACAGCAGGACGGCAAGGAAGCGGACTTGGCTTTCCCGGTTCATGGGTTGCGGCAGCGGCCCCGAACCCTGCGGGGTCTGGATCGGCGCCATACCGACGCCACGCCGCTCTTCAATTAGCAACTTCGCTGCCACGTGGGTTTCCCGTTTCTGAACGGCTAAGTCCTGCAAATCAAGCCACTTCTATAATTATAGATGCATTTTCGAACGCCAACTATGGGGTTTTGGAGGTTTATGTGGGATTTTGTATCTCGCGGTTCGGCTTGGTTTTGGCCGAAGCGCGGCGGGTTCGAACGGGTCTGGGGGGAGGAAGACGGGCAAGGACAGCAGACGCGACCCTGTGGGGGTCGCAGGACGCAGACGCACAGTCGCGCCCGCTTGCCTGCTATGCGATCCCAGGCAAGCGATGAGGATTAAGGGGGAGGGTGACCCAATCCAGCCGAACTCAGGACGGAAGCGGGGCTTCTACCGAACCCGAGCTCGCAAGGTTGGTTCGGATTACGTTCAGCAATTCGTCGTTATCGGCCGGCTTCTGAAAGTAGGCAGCTGCGCCGGCCTTCAGCGCGCGTTGTTCGTTGTTCTGCGGGTCGCGCGCGCTCAGCACGATTACGGGAATGCCCGCCAGCGTGTCACTTTTCTGCAGCCGATCCAGAACGATGAAGCCGTCTCCCGCCGGCAACCCGAGGTCGAGGAGAATGAGGTCGGGGTGTTCTTTCTGAGCAGTGGCGATGGCCGAATAACCATCGGTGGCGGTTGCAATGTCGTATTGGTTGGCTCGCAGGCGCAGGCGCAAAGCCCGCACCAGATCGGGATCATCATCCACCACGAGAATCTTCGGTTTTGCCATGCCAGTTTCTCCTTTTTTCTTTCCTTGTTTTGTCATGCTTTGAAATTCGCTTTCAGATCAATCGCGCGCTGCGCCGATTCCTGCACCACGATTTTCATAATCATGGCGTTCACGGAGTCGGCCACACGCTGAACCTGTTTCATCAACGCCTCATCCGGCGCGGCGGTCGCGATCTCAATCGGCGCGGTGGTGATGGTGAGCGTCCCTTTGGCCCTAATGTCGGTGACGCGCTCAATCTGCTCCCGGATTCGCGTGGTCATAATATCGACGTGCCCAGGGTCGGTGGAGGCCACGACGAAAAAGGTCTCGGCCTGCCCCGGGGAACCGAGCGGCGGAAGCACCAGGTCTTTGTCGAGGTACACGCAGCGCTGCAGCGTTTCCATGCACTTGTGCCAGGTTTCCCGCCAGTTCCCGCGCGGAGGGTTACCGTCGGGTCTGACTTCGATGCGAATCAGGACCAGATCCGGACGCAACTGGTTCTGGTGAGTAATCACCGGCTGCAGAAGGCTGGCCAGAGAGTAGATCGGCAACGTAAACGTGAACGTGCTACCTTGCCCCAACTCGCTCGCGACCCAGAGACGGCCGCGATGCAACCGGACTAACTCCTTGCAGATGAACAACCCCAGGCCCAGGCCAGCGCGGTTGTTGTCGACAGCGTCGGGGTCCTGATACAGCCGTTCGAAGATCTGAGCTTTCGCGTCAGGAGCAATCCCTCTGCCGGTATCGGTGACCGACACGTAGACCGTGTTGGGGTCGGCCTCCACCAGACAGGCCTTCACCGTGACCGCGCCGTCGGGGCCCGTGAACTTGATGGCGTTGTCGATCAGGTTGATCAGGATTTCGATCACGCGGTCGGGGTCGGCGTGCACCAGGGGGATTCTCTGGTCGAGTCCCACTTCCAGTCCAACATGTTTTTCCTGGGCGGCAATCTGCATCATCGCGACGGCTTGCCTCACCAGGTCTCCCACAGCAATGCAGCGGGGCTCGACCCGCAATTTCCCGGTCTCGGCGCGGGTGGCTTCGAGCAGATCACGGATCATGGCGTGCAACTGGTTCACGCTTTTCAGGATCGTCTTGAGGTGGTCGGATTGATCCGGCGCGATCGGGCCCGCGAGTCCGTCGGCCAAGAGCGTGACAAATTGGTGGATGCAGGTGAGCGGCGTGCGCAACTCGTGGGAAACGTGCGACAGGAACTGGTTCTTGAATTCCATCTGCTGTTTGCGCGTGATTTCGAGCGTGCGCAACAACGCTTGCCGCTCTACCGCATAGCGAATCGCACGCTCCAGATGTTTCGCCGTGATGTCGCCCTTCACCAGGTAATCCTGCACACCCTGATTCACGGCCTTGATCGCCAGCGCCTCATCGTCCTGCCCAGAAAGCACAACCACGGGCACGCCGGGGGCCTGCTCCAGCACGCGGCGGAAGGTTTCGGCTCCGTGGCTGTCGGGAAGATTCAGATCGAGCAGAATGACCGAAGGCGACTCTTTGGCGAGGTTTGCCAGCCCTTCCGAGAGCAGGCTCACCCAGTTCACCACCACCGGAGTTTTGCCTTCCACCAGGCGCAGCCGAACCAGATCCGCATCGCCCGGATTGTCTTCAATCAGCAGAACGTTTTTGGCACGATTCTCCATTTGTCTCCTTGTTTCGGCGGGTTCGCTGCCTCGAAACAAAAACCCATCAGAACCAGAATTTTCCTAACGACACACCAGTAATGAAAAAATCAGCGATGAAAAAAACAGAGACGAAAAATTGGCAGATGCAACAGCTTGCGGCGATTGCAGTCCGCACTCATCTGTATCTGCGCTCCAGTGCCTGGTTTGGGGGAACCAGGGATTCGATTCGTTTGCTTCCTGCCCGGCGAAAACACAGGCTCACCTTCTCGCCGCCGACGGCCGCGGCCCATCCCCGTCACGATGAACTGCGAACTACTGCTTAGTCTCTTACGCACCTCACCTCTCCGGTCGCTGGGTCGGTATAGCGATGCTGATCCGCCGGACATGGAGCGTTCGAGCCCTGCTGGCCGTTCTTCCCCTGGTCACCCCGATGGCCCTGGTCGCCTTGGTCACCCTGATTACCCTGGTTGCCTTGGTTACCCTGTCGCCCGGATTGCCCCTGGTCGCCCCGATGGCCTTGCTCTCCGGACTGCCCCGGGTCGCCCTGCTGGCCCTGTTGGCCGGACTGTCCCGGGTCACCCTGGTTGCCCTGGTTACCCTGTTGGCCGGCCTGACCCTGGGCACCCTGCTGTCCAGGAGGCCCTTGCACCGGAGTTGGGCTGTTGGTGCAACCACATATGGCGAGCAAAAGTACTAGCGGAAATAGCGATCTCATTGATTTCTCCTTACCGATCGAGAACACAGCCTCACCTTCTCGCCGCCGACGGCCGCGGCCCATCCCCGTCTATAGGCAGCTATCGGCGAGGACGGCATAAGCTTTAGAACCTCCGGATGGAGCTCAAACGGAGTGTTTGCACCGCAGTACAGCCAGCCATGTCCTGCGGATAGACGGGGTTGCGGATTGACGTGGTGAGGATTGGCTTCCAGAAGAAATATTCAGAATCGGATTAGATGGGTCTTAAGTGGGAGAAGAAAGCAGGACCGCCGGTTTGAGCATTAGCCTTACCACTCGGTCTTCCACCGCCGCGTCGTCGGAGTGAATCGCTGGAGTCAGGCGAGACTTCAGAAGAGGTTTTGAGCGCTAACGCCTGATTTCATCGGCAAGGGCAGCGAATCCATAGGCCGTGTAAAATGAGGCGCAGCCGGGGAGAGGAAATGAAGCATACCCGCCTCAAGCTGATCGTCTTGCTCCTTCTGTGGATGGCGAAGCCTGCGCTCTCCCAGGTCACCACCTCCCAGTACGATAACGCCCGCACCGGCGCCACACTCTCCGAAAAAGTCCTGACGCCGCAGAACGTCAATCCCCAGCACTTCGGCAAGCTCGGCGCGTTCCAAGTGGACGGCCCGGTTTACGCCCAGCCGCTCTATGTACCCAACGTCGAAATCCCCGGACAGGGCACGCACAACGTGCTCTACGTCGCCACCGAGCACGACAGCGTCTACGCCTTCGACGCCGATCATCCCGGCAGCCTCCCCTTATGGCACGTCAGCTTTCTCGACAAAGCGCGCGGCACGGTTCCTCCGACAGAAGACATGGTGCAATGCCCATTTATTCGGCCGGAAGTTGGCATCACCTCTACGCCCGTCATTGACATCAAGACCGGAACGCTCTACGTGTTGGCCCGCACCGCCATCCGCCACGCGGTCGGCGACAACGAATACTTTCAGCATCTCCATGCGCTGGCCATCACTACGGGCGTCGAGAAATTCGGAGGCCCCAAACTGATCACGGCATCGGTGCCCGGCCGCGGCGCAGGCAGATCCAACCGCCAGGTCGACTTCGATCCTCTCCACGAAAATCCGCGCGCCGCGCTCACTCTCGCAAACAACAACGTATATCTGGCCTGGGCTTCTTCTTGCGACGTGGACCCCTACCACGGCTGGGTGATGGCGTACGACCCGCAAACGCTCGCGCAAAAAGCCGTGCTCAACGTCAATCCCGACGGCAGCGAAGCCGGAATCTGGCTCAGCGACACCGGCCCCGCCGTCGATTCCGAAGGCAATCTTTACGTCCCCACCGGCAACGGCACCTTCGACGCCACCAGCGGAGGCCGCGACTACGGCGACTCCGTTCTCAAGCTCGACGGCTCATCCCTCGCCGTCCGCGACTACTTCACCCCGTTCGATCAAGCCGACATCCTGGCCGGTGATTCCGACGTCGGCTCCAGCGGCCCCACGTTGCTCCCCGATCAACCCGGACCGCATCGTCATCTTCTGCTCCAACCCACCAAGCACTCCATCCTCTATGTGATTGATCGCGACCAAATGGGAAAATTTCACACCGACGCCGATGCCATCCCCCAGCGGATTCACATGTCCGGCGAAGGATTCGGCGCCATGGCCTACTGGAACGGCCACGCCTACTTCGCGGCGAGCGATGACGTTCTGCGCGACTATGCCATCAAGAATGGTCAACTCACGCTAAATGCGTCGTCCGCCATGAAGCTCGCGAATCCGGTCGCGACGCCGACCGTTTCTTCCGACGGCAACAAGAACGCTATCGTCTGGGCCGTCGCAACCAAGATGTGGAACGGCCCTGAAACGACCCCCGCCGTCCTCTACGCCTTCGACGCCACCAAACTCGGCCAACCCCTCTACACCTCCGAACAGAACGCCGCCCGCGATCGCGCCGCCATGGCCGCCCGCTTCGTCATCCCCGTCGTGATCCGCGGACGCGTCTACTTCGGCACCCGCAGCCAAGTCGAAGTCTACGGCTTGCTGAAGTAGCCACCGCCCGTATAGAGGCGGACGCATTCTTCCGCCCACTCGAAGGGCAGCGTCAGGAACGGTTTCTCAGGGATGTGGGACCGGTGCGCGAGGTGGTCAAAACGTGTAATGGTCTGTTTTCAACAGTTATGAACGAACGAACCGAAAATGGTCACTACGGATAGAGCCGTCGATTGATCTCCGCTGCCAATTGTCGGGTGGCCATCTGTTCGTGCTCCCTTTCCTCCGATAGCATTGTTTTCATCTGGGTGTATCGCTCGGCTGAATATGCTTCCCTGATGCTGTGCATGCGCGGCCTTAGAACATCGGCAACATCCTGCAATGAGACAAACGACCTTGGCCCGAGCTGGTCACGCCAACCAAGCCAGCTAAGGATCAGAGGAAGCTCGCCCCAATCCTCTGGGGCGTGCTCTGGGGCGATCTGCACCCTCAAATCACCACGTCCTCGAACAAAGCGAAACCACAAATCGTTGGCAGCAACAATTACGATTGCATAGTCAAACGGTCGGGGATGTCGGACGCTTTCGTCAGGGATAATTTGGCCATGATGATCGTCGAACATGAAAGCCAAGTCTCGCTGAATTTCTAGCGCGAATTGATTCTGTCTCGCAATCGAGGACCGGATAGCGCGAGGCAACAGCAAGGGTTTGCCAATCTTCTCCAGAAGAGAGCCTGCGAAGACAATCGGCTTCATCAGTTCTAAGACGAGCCATCTCTGGAATTTATTGCTCACATCCCAATAGTACTGCGCCTGTTCGTGACATTGTTGACCAGGAATCTCTATTGCACTCAAAGCCGCAGATCGCGTGGGCAAGAACGGGTTGGGAAAGGGTCCCGCGAAATCTGAGTCAGCCCGCCTTGCGCGCGTTCTTGGTCGGAGCATCTTCCGACGCATCTTCTGATGCTTCCAGCAGCGGCGGTTCCTCGTCCCAGTCAAACGAAAGCGCGCGTGCGGTGGTTTCGATCGGTGCGAGTTCCGGAATGTCTTCGGCGACCGGCGCGCCCAGCTCGGTAAACTTTCTCGCCGAAACCAGCACCCGGCTTTCGAGCGAGCCGACGGCTTTGTTGTAAGCTTCGACGGCGCGATCCAGTCCCGTGCCCACGGCGGTGATGTGCCCGGCCAGGTTGCGCAGCCGGTCGTGGAGCTCTTTACCCAGGACGCTGATCTCGTGCGCGTTGCGCGCCAGTTTTTCCTGATTCCATCCGTAGGCCACGGCTTTCAGCAGCGCGATCAACGTCGTCGGAGACGCCGGGATCACTTTGTTCAGCACTCCGTGCTCGATCAGCCCCGGATCCTGTTCGAGCGCGGCGCTGAAAAAAGTTTCGCCAGGTAAAAACATCACCACGAACTCCGGCGTGGACTCAAACTGCGCCCAGTATCGCTTATCACTCAGAGTTTCGATGTGGTCGCGCACCTGGCGCGCATGGCTGGCCAGGCAAGCGCGCCGCGCATCTTCGTCGGTCGTTTCGAACGCATCGAGAAAAGCCTGCAGCGGCGTTTTCGCGTCGACGACAACTTTCTTGCCGCCCGGCAGATTCACCACCAGGTCCGGCCGGATTCTTCCAGTGTCGGTGGTCACCGTTTCCTGCTCGCTGAAATCGCAGTAAGAAAGCATACCCGCAATCTCCACCACGCGGCGCAACTGGATTTCTCCCCAGCGCCCGCGCACATTCGGAGTGCGCAGCGCCTTCACCAGGTTGCCAGTTTGTGAATGCAATTCTTTCTGCGTGACGATCAGCGATTGCACCTGGGCCTTGAGGTCGCCATAGGCCTCGCCTCGCGCGATTTCCATCTGCTGAATCTGCGCGTCCACCTTGCCCAGCGACTCGCGCACCGGGGTGACCAGGTCCGCGACCGCTTTTTGCCGCGCATCGAGATCGCCTCTGGCATCGTTCTGAAAGCGCTTCAGGGTTTCGTGAGCAATCTCCAGAAAAGCGCGATTGTTGCTGTTAAGCGCGTCGGAAGCCATGGCCTTGAAGGCGTTGCGTAAATCGTCGCTGGCCTGGGTCACTAATTCGATCTTTTCGTTGCTGGCCTTCCGTTCCGACTCCAACGCGGATTCCAGCCGGGCTCTGCTCGCCACCAGCTGTTCGTGCGCTTCCTGAAGGCGCTTGAAATCAGCCTTCCCCGTGGCTAATTCCTTCTCCATCAACGACAAACGAGCGCTCAGCGCCACACTCCGCGAGCGCAGGGCCAACCACGCCAGCAGCCCGCCGAACAACAGTCCAATGCCGATACTGGTCCCTAGACCCATAGACTTGCGTTAACTACTCACCCCCCAATCCCGCCTCTAGCCTAGCACCAGCAGCAAGTTTCAGCTTTCAGACAGGTCCCTCCCGGGTCCGGAGTAGGTGCTGCGAATCGGCAACAAAGCCGTGTGAATCGGCAACCAAAGCCTGATGAGTGCGACCTTCAAACCATTGCTGGCGTTCGTTCTCGGGACCGTTGGGCTCGGGATAGGGGCCGCTCCTTTGGCGGTCCACTCGGCAATGGGCGAAGTACCGACTGGCGAGGTCCCCGACCCCGCCGTGCAGGCCGGAAGCAAAGCTACGCTGAAACCCGTAGCTGCCGCCTCTCCCGACATTCCGTTTCATAGCGTCGAATTTGATTCGCAAGCCGAGCAGCAGATTCTGGAGTTAGCCAACCGCTCGCGGCAACAGGCCGGCGCGCCTCCGTTGAGCATGGATTCCGGGCTGACCCATGCTGCCCGCGTGCACGCGGAGGCGATGCTCGAAGCTCGCCAGCTGTCGCACCAATTTGATGGCGAGCCCTCCCTGCCGCAGCGCCTGGCGGCGGCGACCCAACTGCAGCTCGATCAGGAAGGCGAAAACGTCGCGCTCGACATGGATCCCGCGCAGGCCGAGCAGCACCTGATGCTCTCTCCTCCGCATCGCGCCAACCTGCTCAACCCGGCATACAACGTGGTCGGGATGGGCGTGATCCGCAGCGGAGACCGCCTCTACGTCGTGCAGGATTTCGGCCACGCCCTCCCCAACTATTCGTTGCCCGAAGTGAAAGACCGCATTGCCGGCAGCGTGCAGCATGCGCGCCACAATGCAAACGCGGCCGACCTACCGCGCCACGATCTGGCATCGGCCGACGACACTGCCTGTTCCATGGCCCACGCCGACAAACTCGCAACCCCCGCGGTTCATCAACTTTCTGAACGTTACACCGTGCTCACGTTTACCAGCCTGCATCCCGAAACGCTGCCTACCGGCTCCGAACGCGCCATCGCCAGCCACAACCTGCGCAGCTTCTCGATCGGCGCCTGCTATGCCCGCACCGAGACCTATCCCACAGGAGTGTATTGGGTAGTGTTGTCGCTGGAGTAAGAGGGCGTTTGCAGGTCCTGTGCTAACCTGCCTTCTCCGTCCGGGAGACAACACCTTGGTCGAGCAGCCAGCAGCCAGCGACAGGACAATCAGCAACGGCAACATCGACGCCACAACCAGCCCGACGCAGCACAGCAGCCTGGCGCTAGTGATCGTGGCTTCCTCGCTCGGCACCATGATCGAGTGGTATGACTTTTTTATTTTCGGCAGCCTGACCACGGTTCTCTCGCTCAAGTTTTATCCGCCAAATAATGACACCTTTGCGCTGGTCGCTTATCTCGCCACGTTTGCCGTGGGCTTTGCCGTCCGGCCGTTCGGAGCGTTATTCTTCGGGCGCATCGGCGATCTCATCGGCCGCAAGTACGCTTTTCTAGTGACGCTCACCATCATGGGGGGCGCGACTTTTTCCATCGGCCTGCTGCCCACGTACGCGACCGCGGGCTGGTTTTCTCCCATCACGCTGATTCTGATTCGCGTGCTGCAGGGCCTCGCCCTCGGCGGCGAGTATGGAGGCGCCGCCGTCTACGTGGCCGAGCACGTCTCCGACCAGCGGCGCGGCTTTTACACGAGCTTTATTCAAGTCACGGCGATCGTGGGATTTCTCATTTCGCTGCTCATCATTTTGGCCACGCAATCGGCCATGACTCGCGAAGCTTTCAACGCCTGGGGATGGCGCATTCCATTTCTGGTTTCGTTTTTCCTGGTCGGCGTCTCGCTTTACATCCGGTTGAAGCTGCGCGAGTCGCCGATTTTTGTGCAGCTCAAGGCTTCGGGCAAAGCCTCGATCCAGCCGCTGAAGGACGCATTCACCGTGTGGCCGAATCTGAAGCAGGTACTGGTGTGTCTGTTCGGCCTGACTGCGGGACAGGGTGTGGTGGCCTACACAGCAGAGTTCTATGCTTTGTTTTATATGCAGACGATTTTGAAAGTGAATCTACACACGGCGAATATCGTGATGGCGGCTGGGCTGGCACTGGGCACGCCTGCGCTCGTGGTTTTCGGAGCGCTCTCCGACAAGATCGGCCGCAAAAAAATCATGCTGGCGGGTTGCCTGCTGGCGGCGCTTACCGACATCCCGATTTACCACGCTATGCAGAGCGCCGCGGGCAACAATGTGGTCACAGTGCAATCCACTCGCAACCGGGCGACCGGAGCCATCAACCTTACGCCCATGTCGCAGGACGCAAGTGGCGCACTGGTCGCCGCGCCGGAAGCGCTGCATCCCGACACCGGCAAACTGATTCTGCTGGTTTTCTCGCAGGTGATTTTCTTCGGCATGGTCTACGGGCCGGTCGCCGCGTATCTGGTGGAGGCTTTTCCCGCAAAGGTTCGCTACACCTCGCTGTCGTTGCCCTACCACATCGGCAACGGCATCTTCGGAGGAATGCTGCCACTGATCGGCCTCTCGATCTGCGCCGCCACCGGCAATATCTACGCCGGACTCTACTATCCGATGGTCGTGGCCGAATCGACCGTCGTGGTTGGCAGCATCGCGCTGCGCGAAACCCATGGCACCAGAATTTGGGATGAAGTGGACCCGCAGTCGGCGCCGCGGGAATCGTGAGGTGGCCAGGTTACGGTCGCCCCGGTGATTCCTTCCATGCCGAACTATGTGCGAGCTGAATCAGCCCGAGTAGTGCCAAGCCTGAGAGCATTGGCAGACCAGAATCGCAGACCATAGAGAAGCTGATCGCAACGGCCAAAGCCACTAGCCCCGCCGCTTCAATCTTGCGTGGGACATGGCTCAGATATCGGGCGCACAAAACCGCAGCAAACGCCAGCAGCACAAGAACCTCTAGGTAATAGGTGCGCTGACGGCCAGCAGAAGGCCCTGACGCAAAGAACCCAAAAAACGCTGCCCTGACAGCACAATATGCCAGCGCACCAAAAAACCACTTCACCCAGCGGCGAACACTCACGAACATTGCTGTAGAAATAGCCGACAGACCGCAGGCTCCCAGGATTCGGTAGATCGGTTGGGTGTGGTCTCCCTTACCAAGGAGAAAAGCAGCGCTGCCCAGCAGCAGGAAGACGAACGCTATCGTAAGCAACACCCACCCGGCGAGACGAAGGCCCGATTTTACCTGCTCGCCAACCGTCCGCGGGTCGCGTATGTTCACGCCCCGATTCTAACGTGAATCCCGCTTCGTTGGTTTTCCTGTGCTAATCTGCCTTTGCCCTCCGTCTGCGGTTTCCTATGGAACCTGCGGCCACAATCTCGCCAATTCAGGCTCGGACTCACGACGTCCGCATCGGCACGGCTGGCTGGTCTTACAAAGACTGGGACGGCATTTTCTATCCTTCGGGTATGCAGCGGCGCAAGCAGCATGCGCTGGAATATCTGGCGCGTTTTTTCGACACCACGGAAATCAACACTTCGTTTTATGGACCGCTGAAGCCCGAGCTGGCCAAGCTGTGGTGCCGCAAGGTCGCAGCGGTGAATCCGCGATTTCTGTTTACGGCGAAGCTGTTTCGCGCCTTCACGCACTCGCCCATCGCGGTGATGGAACCCACTTCCGCCGCCACGATCCGCCCCACGGACGATGATGAAATCCGCACCCGCGAAGGCCTTGACGCCATCGCCAATGAAGGACGGCTGGGCGCGCTGCTCATCCAGTTTCCCGTGTCGTTCAAAAACACCGGACTCAACCGCGAATATCTCGACCGCCTGCTGCGCCAGTTCATCGAATATCCGCGCGTGGTCGAGGTGCGCCACTCCAGCTGGAATAATGCCGAGACCCTGGCCGGGTTCGCGCAGCAGAACGTCGCCTTCTGCAACATCGACCAGCCGGTGCTCGGGCTCTCGCTCGCACCCACCGAACATGTGACCGCGTCGATTGCCTACGTCCGCCTGCACGGACGCAATTACAGCGAGTGGTTCGATTCCGACAATCGCAACGACCGTTACAACTATCTCTACAAAGAAAGGGAACTGGAAGGCTGGAAAGAAAGAATCGAAAACGTCGCGGAGAAAGCGCAGACCACGTACGTGATCACCAACAACCACTTCGAGAGCAAAGCCGGAGTGAATGCGCTGGAGTTGAAGGCGATGATCACGGGGAAGCGAGTGCTGGCTCCGCCGACGTTGATTCAGAAGTATCCGGAGCTTAGAAGGATTGCCGATCCTGCAGAAGATTTGGACGATGGCACGCGAGGTCCGCGGTTGCCGTTGGGTGCATAGAAACCGGCGGAATTAACGAAGTGTTCCTGCAGGAACACTGTGGAAAAGTCCGGATTTTTTCCCGCTAAGTCATTGAAAAAATCAGGCGCCGACGAAGAATCAGCAGCTTAGGCTGTGGAAAACGTACCTACTTTAGTAGACGTAAAAGACCCTAAAAGTCCACCAAAGTAGACTTGACCGAAGCGGGAAAATCAGGAACGAAAAAAAGGCGAAGCGAAAAAACAGGGCGGTGAAAACGCAGGAGGGTTGGAAAATCGCGTTCGGTCATACCTCCCAACTTCCCGCCGATTTTGGCGCCGAGCCGGATTACCGGGCGGCACACGGCGGTATGAAGTTAGTGAAAGTGCCCGAGGATGGTCCCGCGGGCAAGGCAGGATTCAAATCCGGCGATGTATTGATCGAATACGGCGGAAGGAAGATCGACAACTACATTGACTACGCCCGACTGACACATGTCTACTCCGAGGGCGAAAAGGTGATGGTCACCGTGATGCGGGGCAGGAGAAAATCACGAAGGAAGTGACCCTGGAGGCGATGAAGTAAGCGCCATGCAGCGGGTAGGGGCGTGAGTGCGTGAACCCAAATTCCCGCGATGCATCAGAATGAGTGTAATTGGGGATTTCTCGCCAATCGCTGCGGGGCCTACCATTTAGCGGGTAATCTCGCAGAAAATCGCGAGACCATTTTCCCATTTGGCGATTGCAAGATGATAACCAGCGCGTCCGTTAAGCTGATGCCTTCGGATCGGATTCTGAATTTGTATTCCCACCACTCGTCATTGTTCGTTTCCGGGATTGGATTGCGTATTCGCCCTTCCGCGACTGGCCCCAACTCGGCAACTTGTTCGGCCAACCCTTGCTTCCATGCGCCATCAAAGCTTACGGATCGCATGAAATCTTCGTCCAGGTGCAAGCTCTTGGCGTTCACTGGTTGCGCAGCGCGTGCTTTCGCGGAGCAGGTGCCTAAAACAGCAAAAAGCCTGACGATCAGATGCTCGGGGAAGATCTTGACTTCCTGAGTGCCATTGCGAAACTGGACCCCCTGTGCAGTTTTCCGCCCATGCAGATGATCGAAGAAGCCACCCGCATCCACATTTCCAAAAAGCGTGAGACACATGTCGTCTGCGCGAAGAAAATCTATGTCTAGCGGCAACGTCCTGCCATGTGGAGCATCCTCTAACGCCAGCGGAAAATGAGGGTCCAAAGAGCGAGGCGGAGGGGATAGCGATGGACTCGCGGTTCCGTGGACCACCTTCACAAGTCTAGCATTCATCTCCTTTCCATTAGGGCGCTTGACGAAGATCCTGTCCTTGTCGAAGCGAAATTCTATCGGATCGTTCGCCGCCCATTCGAGCTTGTACTGGGACCTGAGGGGGCAGCACATTGCGGCGTTCACAAAATAGGTGAAATCGCCAGCTTGGATTTCGAATAAATATCCAACAAGAATCTGTGGCGTGGGTAGCAAAGCTACGCCCTGGGGCGCAGGGGATTCAATGTACTTCGGAGAGACATCGATTAGGTTCCCCGTCTCATAAATCCGCTTCTTTGCGTCCGATAGACGACTGAAAGCAAGAACCAGAAGGGTCAAGAAAAGCGCTCTCTTCACGATCATGGCGGGATAGAGGAGCACGCTGCGACTAACTAAGGCACTGATTCTATACCTGCTTTTGCAAGATTGAGGTCGTTCCTTGTCGAAACCAGGCGATTTCACTCTTTGAGCTGCCAGGTCCGGCGTAGGGCTGGAAGGGGAAACCGAGCTCCGCCAAGAAAGTCCAGGAAGGAGACGAGGGGCTTAGACGGCACGTGGGCTGCAGAGTGGTCGCGGCCCTAAGGGACCGCCATTCCGCGATGACTTGCTATTGCTGACGCGCAGCCCCGACAGCCGCGTGGTCCGCCATGCGGCCCTTGTTGTGGCGCAAGGCCACATTCATGAACACGGAACCTTTGGCAGTTTCGAAGCAGATGACCAGCGCTTCCACGTCTTCGCTGGTTTTTTCGCCTTCGGCGGCGGTGACCAGCATTGGGGGATGGACGCGGAAATGGAATCCCTGATCGTTCAGGGCGCAGACGGCGTTGCCGACGACCTGGTTCGCGAGTTCGAAGATGGTTTCCTTCACCAGAGAGTCGGACTCGGGGAGCTCCGCACCCGCATAGTGGCTGGCCACACGCACGGCGGTCTGCGGCTCCAGATCGAGGATGATCCGGCCTTCAATGTCGCCAGTCAGGGCCACCATGCCCGCCACGCCTTTGCGGCGATAGGCGTTCTCTTCCATGGTGAGATTGCCCACCTTGGTGCTGCCCGACAAGCCTTGCGACAACACGGCGTCCGCCGCGTTGATGAAAGGCTGGATCAGTTCCATCTTCATGGATTTAGGCTCCCGCTCCAGCGGCGTTGGCTACCGAACCATCTTCGCCCATCACGTATTTGATGACTTCGTAGAGAACTTCCGGCTTCACCGGCTTCTGCACGAAATGGCGCGCGCCGCGTTGCAAGGCCGCCACAATGTTTTCCTGATAGCCCACCGACGACACCATTACGATGCGGGCTTCGGGATGCTGCTGCACGATCCGTTCGGCCGCCTCGATGCCTTCCATCTGCGGCATGGTGATATCCATGAGCACGATGTCAGGATGGACGCGGTCGAACTCGCTGATGGCAGTCAAGCCGTCGCCGGCCTCAGCCGCCACCTGCCCGCCGAACGTTTCGATCATGCGGGCGAGATTCTTGCGTGCAAACACGGAGTCGTCCACGATCAAATAGCGGACCGGCTGCCCGTCTTTGCTGCGTTTTACTGGTGCAAACTGTTCCATAAAGCGAATTTCCCCTTTCTACTGTTATCACGCCGGCTTACGGCCGGAAAGATCACGCAAGTCACGATACCTATTGCTGCTAAACGACTGAAACCATTCAACTCCCATTCCGGCTTTCATGGCTTTGCCGGGATTTCCTGCTTCCGAACGTCCGTCATTTCGACCGCAGATGGCCTGCAGAGTGGCTGACATAACGTCCAGCGCGACGACTCTTATGGCATATCCGCGTTCGATTCCTGCTTTCGGCATGCCGTAGACCACGCAGGAGTCTTCGCTCTGTGCGATAGTCATGGCGCCTTCTTTCTTTCAGCGCACCCAGGCCCTCGGCTCCGTCGTCGCCCATGCCGGTCATGAGGACACCGACGGCGTTGCGCCCGGAACTCTTCCGCCACGCTGCGAAACAGGACGTCGGCGCTGGGACGGTGCCCGTTGACCCGGGGCTCGTCGCTCAAGCACGGCGATATCGCCCAGAGGCAGACGCTTTACTTTCAGGTGACGACTGCCGGGACAGATCAACACGCGCCCGCTCTGCAGCAGGTCGCCGGATTGCGCTTCTTTTACCCGCAACCCGCAAAGTTCGTCGAGGCGGCGGGCGAACATGTTGGTGAATCCGTCCGGCATATGCTGTACCACCAGGATCGATGCCGGGAAAATCCGCGGCAATTGCGGCAGCAGGTATTCGAGCGCCTGCGGCCCCCCAGTGGAGATGCCAATCGCCACTACTTTGTTGGGACTGACGCCGGGCACGGCCTCGCGCTTCTCGATCTTCGGCCGCGTCCCCGGCAAGACCCGAGGCGTGATCTTGCTTTCGGACGCCGCTTTAACTTTGCTGATCAGCTCCTTGGCGGTTTCCGCCATGTGAGCGGAAGCGTCTTTCGGCTTGGTGACAAAATCGAAGGCTCCAAGTCCGAGCGCCTTGAGCGTGACGGTTGCGCCTTCCGTGCTGTGCGAACTGAACACGATCACCGGCACCGGCTGGTGGCGCATGATTTCTTTCAGCGCATCGATGCCGTTCATGCCCGGCATTTCGAGATCGAGAGTGACGACATGAGGCTTGAGCTCTTCGATCTTTTTCAGGACGAAGGTCCCGTCCATCGCTGTCCCGACCACTTCAAGAGAATCGTCGGCATCCAGCATCTGCGGGATGAGCTTGCGCATGAGCGCCGAGTCATCGACGACCAGAACTCGTATCTTGCGCTTGATCATGCCTGACCTCCCGCGCTGGTCGCGCTAGTCGCACCGGTCATGCTAGTCATGGCCAGACGCATGCGATCGGTATGGGTCAGCAGCAAACCGGAGTTAGGCGTGCCGGCTTGCGTGGGGCGGGTTCGGGCAAACTGCTCGACTACGGCAGGCAGGTTCAGAATGAGAACCACGCGCCCGTCGCCGAGGATGGAGGCTCCGGCGACCAGGTCGGTGATTGAACGTCTGGTCGTCCAAAGCTTTGATGACTAATTCTTCTTCGCCTTCGAGTGCATCCACGATCAATCCAAATTTTTTTTCCGCCACGGTGATGACGAGGACGAACAGCTTGCGGCTGCCGTGATCGTTGTCAGCCATGGCGCGGCCCAGCCGGACTACCGGCAACACCTGATTGCGCAACTGCAACACTTCGTAATTCTCCACCTGATGCACTTCCGACTCGGTGGTGCGCGCAATTTCGACTACGGCGTTCAGTGGAACCGCATACAGCCGCTGCTCCACCCAGAACAGCAAGGCCTTGATGATGGCCAGGGTGAGCGGCAGCTTCAGGCGGAAGGTTGCGCCCTGCCCGGGACGTGTCTCCACGCTGATGGTTGCTTTCAGGCGCTGCAAAACGCTTTGCACAACGTCCATGCCCACGCCGCGTCCGGAGACTTCGGTGACTTGTTCGGCGGTGCTGAAACCGGGCCTGAAAATGAACTGCACGGCCTCGGCCTCGGTGAGCCGCGCCGCATCTTCGGCAGTGATCATGCCCAGCTGGATGGCCTTGGCGCGAATTTTCTGGGCATCGATGCCGCGCCCGTCGTCGCTGACTTCGACAATCACCTGATTGCCCTGGTGATATGCGTTGAGCCGCACGACGCCGCGCGCCGGCTTGCCAAGGCGGACGCGTTCTTCGGGCGATTCAATGCCGTGGCTGATGGCGTTGCGCACCAGATGGGTCAGAGGTTCGCCGATGGCGTCGAGGATTCCTTTGTCGAGATCGGTTTCCTGCCCGCTCAGCACCAGTTCGACTTCGCGCCCGCACTGGCGCGAGACGTCGCGCACCATACGGGGAAAGCGGCGGAACAATTGCTCGACCGGAACCATGCGGATTTTCATGACCGAGCGCTGCAGATCGTTCAGCACGCGGGCCTGAAAGCCCATGGCGTCGGCGAATTTGCCGCGCAGCAGTTCTTTCGGATAGCGCTTGGAGAATTCGCTGAGCGCCTGCTGCAGCATCGACTTGCCAATGATCAGCTCGCCCACCAGGTTGAGCACATTGTCGATGCGTCCCGCTTCCACCCGCAAAATGTTTTCGAGAGCAGTGTAGGTGGGGCTGGTTTCCGGCGTAGCGGGATCTGCCGCATGAGACGAATGCGCGGCTGATGCGTTCTCGCTTTCGGGCTCGGCTGAGGCTTCGAGCGCTTCCGGCTCTGCCACGGACTTTTTCACTGCAGGAGTCGCCGCGTGCATCAGTTCCACTGTTACTTCTTCCGCGATAGTGGGAACGCGGCTCTTGGCGGCGATCGCTTCAGCACTCGCTTCGCTGGCCAGAACGAATTCCACCTGCTTGGTGGCTTCCGGCGACTTGGCGTCCGGACGCACTGCCAGGATCTGCCCCATGCCGCCAATCGCGTTCTGAATGAGCTGACGTCCGGCGATGGGCATGGCGCAGTGCGGATCAATCTTCACGATGACGTGATAGACCGCGAGTCCGCTGGCCTGGGCTTTGGCGATCGCGAGCTTTTCGTATTCCGTCCAACTGCCGCGCTTGGCGGTGGCCGCTGCCTTGGTGGTTTTCTTGCGGCGGGTTTTCTTGCCCGCAGGCGCGGAGGTTAATTCCTGAATTTTCTTGCGCAGGCTGGCCGTGCCGGGAAGCTTGGTGCCTTTGCGGTAGGCGGCAATCATCGCGGTGAACACATCCGCGGCGGTGAAAGCGATTTCAGCTACGGCGGCCTGGGTAGCGGTTTCTTCGAGCGAGAGCGCGTCTTCAAACTGATGCGCAAGTTCGCTCAACTCGCGCAGGCCACAGGCCGCGGAGTCGCCTTTCAATGTATGCACCGTCCGCCGGATGCCGCGGACGATTTCTTCGTCGCCGGGCTTTTTCTCCAGCTTCAGTGCTTCTTCATTCAGCGCCTGCAGCAATTCCTGCGAGGTTTCGAAGAACAACTCCCGCAGTTCCGCTCCGCGCTCATCGGGGGAATTCGTCATACGTTAATCCTTCACCTCTACCCGCTGGTAAGCGGTACCACTGTCCTTGTGCACCATCTGAAACTTCTTGGTGATGCCCAGCAAACTCTCGGCATGGCCGACAAACAGAAAACCGTGCGCGTTCAAGCAGCGGTAAAACTTTTCGATCAGCCGCTTCTGCTCCGCTTCGTCGAAGTACATCATCACGTTGCGGCAGAAGATGACGTCATTGCGCTGCGGCAGGTATTCGGTTTTCAGATTGTGAAAATCGAAGTGCACCATTTCTTTCAGAGCTTTTTTCACGGCGTAGCGCTCGCCCACTTTGTCGAAGTAGCGCAGGCGGTAGGCGTAGTCGACCGAAGACATCTGCGTCTCGCTGTAGGTGCCGTCCTGCCCGGAGCGCAGCACGGAGTAGCTGATGTCGCTGGCCAGGATTTCCACCCGCCACGGCGGCGGGACCAGCGGTTTGGGCAAGCGGCATTTCGATGGGCAGCGGGTTGCGCAGGTAGTAATACGCCAGCGCATCGGTGACCAGCATGGCCAGGGTGTAAGCTTCCTGTCCGGTGGAGCAGCCGGCGCTCCATACGCGAATCGAATAGTCGCGCCGCGCCTGCTTCTGCTTCAGCAGGTCTTCGAAAACATGTTTCTGGAAAAGATCGAGTTGAGCTTTGTGGCGGAAGAAGCTGGTTTCGTTGACCGTGAGATTTTCCAGCAGCTTGGCCAGTTCGTCCTTGCCCTCGGGACTGATCAGCAGCCGGTAATAGGAGTAGAAGGAATCGACGCGGCACTCCTTCAGCCGCCGCAGGAGACGATCCTGCAGGAAATGGGTGCGGCGCTCGTCGAAGTGCATGCCGCACTCCTGGTAGACCAGCGCCTGCAACAATTTTAGTTCCGCGTCCGTCAATAAGGGAGCGGGTGCCGCTCCAGATGTGCCCATGCTTTTCTCGTTCGCAGCTGAATTCAAGAGCCCAGCAACAAGTGCTTATCGCGCCGAAGCGCCCCGCGCTTCAACTTTAGGTGTTGCCTTCGCTTCTTTGGCTACGGCTTTGGCTTCGCCCGTGGCCGCGTTGATCTGCAGGCTGCCTGGAGCCAGCAACTTGCTCATATCCAGCAATACAACCAATCGTCCGTTGACCTTGCCGAGTCCGGTGACACAGTTCAAGCCGCCATCCTGAAATACCGCGGGCGGCGCTTCTACGTCATCGGCAGGAATTTTCAAAACTTCGGAGGCTGAATCCACAATGAGTCCGGCCAGCCTTCCGGAGTGCTCGACCACCAGAATGCGGTTGCGCTTCTGCAGGGTCACTCCTTTTTCCCCGAAGCGCTTGCGCAGGTCCATGACCGACACGATTTTTCCCCGCAGGTTGATTACGCCTTCCAGATAATCCGGAGCATCGGGAACGGCGGTGATCTCCGGCACGCGCACAATCTCGTGCAGGGAAGTGATGGGCACGCCATAGGTCTCGCGTCCCACCTGAAAGCCCACGATATGAAGTTCGCGACTCATAGTTTCTGTTTCTTCAAAGTGCCAGCAAGAACTGCAATCCAAAAGAGCGGCTGCGGTTTTTAGAAATGCGCTCCCGCCGAAGCCCGCCGCGCTTGCGAGTGCTCGTCCCGGCCGCTGCTCTGGCTGGGCGAATCCTGCAGCGCGAAACGGTCCATGAATTCGAGCAGGCCGCGCGACATCTTCGACATCTGTTCCGAGGACGCTGCCAGCTCCGTTGAACCGGAAGTCGACTGCTGCACCAGTTCGCGCATGCGCTCCATGGCCTTGACCACCGCTTGCGCTCCCGAGGCTTGCTCTTCGACGGCGGAGTTGATTTCGTGGGTGATTTCGTTGAGCCGCGTGGTGGCGCGGGCGATTTGCGAGGAGCCATGCGACTGCTCGTTGGTGGCCGCTCCGATTTCCTGGGCAAATTTGTAGACTTCGGTGACCACGTTCGAAATCTTGTGCAGGGCGCCGTTCAGGTCGCCGCCGAGTTCGAGGCCTTCGTTGACGATGCCGGTGGAGCGGTCCATGTTTTCGACGGCTTTGCGGGCTTCTTTCTGGATGCTCTGAATCAGTTCGGAAATTTCCTTGGTGGACTGCGCGGATTTTTCCGCCAGCTTGCGCACTTCGTCGGCAACTACGGCGAAGCCCAGGCCATGTTCTCCGGCGCGGGCCGCTTCGATGGCGGCGTTGAGGGCGAGCAGGTTGGTTTGTTCGGCGAGATCGTCGATGACTTCGATGATCTTGCCGATGTCGTCGGCGCGCTGGCCGAGCGCTCCGATGATTTCTCCGGAGCTGTTGATGGTGGTGTTGATTTTGGTGAGGCCGTCGGTGGCCTTCTCCATGGTGGCGATGCCGGCGTGCACTTCCTCGCGGGAACGGTTGGAAATGTCGAGCAGAACTTTTGCGGTGTCGGCGACGCGCTGAATCGAGGCGACCATCTGGTCGATGGAGGCGGAAGTTTCGCTGACGCTCGAAGCCTGCACCTGCGTGCTCTTCACCATGTTCTGCACGTTGACGCTCATCTCATGCATGGTGCTGGTGACTTCGTCGATGGCGGAAGAGGCTTGCAAGCCGACCTTGGCGGAATCGTCGGAGGCGGATGCCACCTGGTTGGAAGCGCTGGCGACTTGCGAAGAAGCGTCGCGGACGCTGCGCACCAGCCCGGCCAGGCCGTCGACCATGCGGGCGAAGGCGTTGCCCAGAGTGTCGTGCGTGGAGCGGGGCTTCACTTCCACGGTGAGGTCACCGCCGGCCAGAGACTCGGAAACTGCGGCCATTTCCTTGAGGTAAGAAACCATCTTGGCGAAGGTACGGGCCAGTTCGCCGATTTCGTCGTCCTGCTTCAGTTCGATGGTGTGCTCGAGATCTCCGGTGTCGCCGATCAGGCGGGCGACCTTCATCAAGTTGGTGAGCGGTTCAGTGATCGAGCGGGCGGTTCGGAAGGCGATGATGATGCCCAGGCCCAGCGCGATCAAGGTGCTGATTACGGAGAACAGAATAGTCAGCTTGCTGGCCGTGTCATCGGACCTGCTGGCTTCATCCACGAGCTTCTTGTTTTCCGCATCGACCACGTCCAATGCGTCGGTGGAATTCTTGACCCAGACAGAAGCGTCCTTTTGCAAGTAATAGATCTGCAGTTCCGCCACCGTAGCATTGCCGGAGTCCACGTCTTTACGTTTGTCGATCAGAGGCTGGGCAAACTCGTGGGACCACGCCGTCTCCAGCTGCTGCACGCGGGTGAGGTCCGATTTTTCCTTCTCTGAGGTGGCGAACCCTTTGCCGTCTTCGAGCTTCTGGTTGAGGAAGCGCAACCCCTCGTTCATGCGATCCACTTCGCGAGTGTCGCCGCTGAGCAGGTAATTGCTGAGATAGAGCCGGTTCTGCATCATCTGAAAGCGCTCGGCGTTGGTGTTGTCTGTCAGTTTCAGCGACGCCGCAGCGCCTTCCTTGGCCGAATGCTCCCTTTGCACGGCGAGCAGGTTGACGAGGAACAGCACCACCACCATCGCCAGGATGATGCCGAAGTTCATGTAGAGCTTCTTGCCAATCGTCATTACAGTTTCTCCTCCGCGGCCAGACGCCTAGCGCGGTTCGAACTTGAAGTCGATGATGCCTGAGCTCTCTGCCGGGGACGGTTCAAAGCGCCATTTCTTGGCTGCTTCCAGAGCGGCGCTGGACAGCACCGGATGACCGCCCACTATCCTGGCTTCTTTCACGGTTCCGTTTGGGGACACCGTTACCTCAATCTTTACGGTTCCCGTGATGTTCATCTTGCGCGCCAGGTCGGGATAGACCGGCTGCACCTTTGTTTTGGCCCGACGCAACATTTCTTCACTTTGCGCCGATTGGTTCTGGGCGATCGCCGGCGCTGCCGCGACCGGCACTGAGATAAGAGCAGCCAATAGAGCCGCATTCGTTCGTTGAGACACGGTTCCTCCCTCGCGCAAAGCGTGGTGAACCGTTACGCGTGCAAAGCCGTGGCCATGAGACACTTCCAGAAAAAACCAAAGTCACAACGCCGATCTTCATGTAAAGAAAAGATTTATCGACAATCTGTGGAATGCAACCGGCTCCGGCCGAGGATTAGTTCCGTCTCAGATCCGGCGTCAGTGCTGACCGCTCTCATTGTGAGACGAGATAAGACGCAACAATTGAGATTTCACAGTTCGGCACCTACCCTTCCCATTTCACTTGACTCAAATTGAGATGGCAGCGTAGTTTCCCCTTATATTCAATAACTTGTGAATCACGAACCCTCTCCATCCGCCGCCGATGACGCGCTGAACAGTTTCGGCGGAAGCCCCGTGCCTCTGCCGTCCCAGACTGGCACGGGTCTCGGGTCCGCACCACTTGGTTCCCCTACTCTCGGTTCCACAGTCCCAGATTCCAAGCTCCCCGGTTCCGAAGTCGCTGGTTCCGACGAGAAGTTTCAGGAACTGCTTCTGGGGCTGGCCGCCAAGGCCAGCGAGCGGCCGGACAGCGGCGCCCTGATCCAGTTCTTTTGCCGCGCCACCCGCGAGTTCTTTCAGGTGGCCGGGGTCTATTTCTGGCGCTGCCAGTCGGCGGACGAACTCATTGGCCAGCAAGGGGATGGCAAGTTGGTAGAAGTCTTCGTCGGGCTTCGCCTCCGGTCCGTGGAAAGCGCGGTGACCGCGCAGGCCGTGCGGAGGCAGCGCACCATGTTGGCCAATCATGTTGATTCCACGGCTTTTCCCGCCGCAGCGATGCTCGAGGCGCGCTCACTGATGGCGGCACCCCTGGTGGTGTTCAGCGAAGTCCTTGGCGCGGTCACGTTTCTTCATGACCGGGACGAAGATTTCTTCACCGAGGACATGTCCACCAAGGCCACCATCCTGGCCGGGCAGTTGGGAAGCCTGCTGGAGGCGATCCGGCTGACGGAGGCCTCGCGCGAAGAACACCGCCGGGCTGAGATTCTCGCCGACGTGGCCCAGGTTCTGCATGGAACGCCCGATGTTGCCGCAGTGATTGAAGCTTTGGCTGACCGCCTGCGCCTGCTGCTCCGGGCTCAACTAGTGTGTGTGTTGCTGGGCCGCGATGGCCCGTTCGAGTTGCGCGCGGTTTCCGCCGAGACGCCGCAGCTGGCGAATTCGGTGCGCGCACGGCATGACCGGAAGACGGTCCGCTTTGCCGCCGATCTGGCGCAGCGTGCTGTAAATGCAGGAGAACCGATCACGCTCTCGATCGGCGGAGATGTGCATTCCCTGGGCAATCTGGTTTCACCGGGGATGCTGATTGCTGCTCCGCTGCGCACCTCGCGCACCCGGGGCGCGATTCTGGTGTATCCCCGGCAGGAGGGAGTCTTCACTGCGGAGGAGAAATCGCTGGTCGGGGCGATTGCCGGCTTCGGGGCGGTGGCGATCGCGCATGCGGAACTCTATGCCACGGCGCATGCCCAGGCTCACGAACTTCACCAGTTGCTGGAAATATCTTCGACTCTGAGCGCGAGCGGGGATCTGGAGCAATTTCTGCAGGCCTTCGTGGTGCGGGCGGCGGATTTTCTGGGATTTGGGCGATGCTTTATTGCGCTGCTGGAAAGCGGTGAGTTCCATATTCGCTACGCGGTCAACAAGGGCGAGCCGCGGCACCTGGATCATGTTTTCCCCGAGGGTGTGGCCACTCGCGCCTTGCGGGCGAAAGAAGTGTTCTGGACCGACGAGGCCAAGAACACTCCCGGCGTCAATCTGGACGTGGTGCTGAAGTACGAAGTGCACCAATTTCTGGTCGTTCCGCTGCTGGGCGCGAATGGGGAAGTGCTGGGGATGTTTGGGGTGCTCGATCGCCTTGATCGTTCGGGAATTTCGCAGGAGGACATTCGGCGCGCCCGCGCGTTAGGAAACCAGGTTGCCGTGGTTCTCGAAGTGGCCCGCAATCTGGACCTCTCGGAGCAGCACCGCCGCCAGGCGGAAGGGCTGATCGAACTGTCCCGCGAAATTAGCGGCGCGTTGCGCGTGCCCGATTTTGCGCGCCGACTCGTCACCCGGGCCGCGGAGCTTACCGGGGCTAGTTCAGGAGCGTTGGCGCTGTTCCATGACGGACGCGCCCAGACCGTGGTTTTGCATCCTGCCGCTGGGGGGATTGCGACTTCTGCCGCTTCTCTCACGGTGGTTCCGCCAGCCGTTCCCTCGACGACGGGAGAGCCGCCGCAACACCACAGGGCAGAACCTTCGCCGGCGCAGGCGGGACACGGAAACGCTGCCGCGGAAAGTGAAGTTGCGCTGGCCGAATCCGCTGCCGCCGGCGATCGACGCTCGCAGCGGGCGCTGGAACGCGCGCTCGGAGAAGCTCTTGCCGACCTCGCGTCCCGACACCCGGAACCAGTGGTGTCCGGTTCTGCCGTAGACCTGCTGGGAGCTGAGGTTGCCTCGGGTACCGGTTGGGGCGAGTGCACGGTGGTCCGGCTTATTAAATCGAATAGCGATCTCAGATCGAACAGCGAGCTTAAATCGAATAACGAACTTAAATCGAAGGACGCGGCGCGCTCGAAAGCGGAAGCGGGAGCGAAGGGCGAGCCCGGGGCGAAAGGCGAACTGGCGGGAATGCTGTGCCTGGCCGGTCGGTCGCGTCCGTTGGCGCAGGAGGATCGAGTCTTTCTTGAAGCCATGGCCAGCCACGCGGCGATGGCTCTGGAGAACGCGCGGCTCTTTACGGCCGTGGAACAGGCCAACCAGCACTGGCTGGAAATTTTCGATGCCATCACCGACTTTATCGTGGCACACGATGAAACCGATAAGGTGCTGCGCGTGAATCGCTCGCTGGCGGCCATGATCGGCGTGCCTCCGAGCGAACTGATCGGCGTCAACATGCGGGCGCTGATGGCGCTGACCGGCGATGTGGCTTCTTACTCGTGTCCCTTCTGCCGTTCGATGGCGAACGACAGCGACGAGTTTGTGCATCCGGTGTTCGACCACACCTATCTGGTTTCGACCTCGCGGGTTCACGGCGCGTCCAGCGAAGGCGTGCAGACCATTCACGTCCTGAAGGACATTACCGACCGGCGAGAGGCCGAGCGCCGTTACCGCGAGTTGTTCGACAACATTCAGGAAGGACTTTTCTTCAGCACGCCCGCGGGACGTTTTATCGAAGTGAACGACGCGATGGTCCGCATGCTGGGCTACTCCAGCCGCGAAGAACTGCTGCAGATCGATATTCCGTCGCAGCTGTATTTTTCTCCCGACCAGAACCTGCAGCATGCCGCGGTCATGAAGGAGCACGGGCACCTGCGCAATTTTGAGGCAACCCTGCGGCGCAAGAATGGCCTGCCGGTTCATGTGCTGATTAATGCCTTCGGCTTGTATGACAATCTCGGCCAGCTGACGCAAATCCGCGGTCTGATGCTGGATGTTACCGGCCTGCGTGCCTACCAGTCCGAGTTGCACCGCGAGCGCGATTTCTCCGGGAAAATTCTCAACAACACGCAGAGCCTGATTCTGGTGGCCGACACCGCGGGATTGATCAGCTACGCCAACCGGCGTTGGAGCGAAGCGGGCTTTGAGCAGCGCGACGTGCTGGGCCGGCCTTTAGTGGCGCTGGCTGCGCCGGGGTTTGTGGCTCCGCTGGCCGAGGCCATCCGCCACACGCTCGAGGGGCAGCAGGTGGACAACCTGGAATTGCAAATCGCGCGGGGCAATGGTTCTCCCGGACAATTCTCGGCCAATCTCAGTCCCATGCGCGACGAGCATGGCAACGTGGTGAGTATTGTGGCGGTGCTCACCGACATAACCGATTCCGCGGTGCTGCGCGGAAAATTGATGCACTCGGAAAAGATGGCGGCGGTCGGGCAGTTGGTTTCAGGAGTAGCGCACGAGGTGAACAATCCGCTCACCGCGATTCTGGGGTTCGCCGACCTGCTGATGGAAAATCCCGATCTGCCGGAGACTGTGCGCAAGGATTTACGCATCATTCTGCAGGAAGCGCAGCGCACCAAGCAGATCGTGCAGAACCTGTTGAGCTTCGCGCGGCAGATGCCGCCGCAACGCAATCCGGTGCAGTTGAATTCGGTGCTGCGTCGCACCATCCAGCTGCGTTCTTATGATTTCACCAGCCACGGCATCGAGGTCATCGAGCACCTCGATGAAGGCTTGCCGGAAGTGATCGGCGACGCGCACCAGTTGCAGCAGGTGTTCCTGAACATTCTGAATAACGCTTATGACTCGGCGCATGAAGTGGGGCGCCCGGCTCGCATTGAGATCATGACCGCTAAATTCGGGGAGACGGTCGAGGTCTCGTTTTGCGACAACGGTGCCGGAATCTCACAGCCGGATCGCATTTTCGATCCGTTCTTCACGACGAAAGAGGTCGGCAAGGGGACAGGCCTCGGTTTGAGCATCTGTTATGGCATCGTCAAGGAGCACGGCGGCGAGATCTTGTGCCACAACAATACGGACGGACAAGGCGCCACGTTTATTGTCCGACTACCCGCAACGGCCCGCACTGTCTCTGTCAGCGCGGCCGCAGGAGCTATGCCCACATGAGCCTACCCGCGTTTCAACCCGCTCTGCTGCCTGTCCTGCTGATCGAAGACGAACCGGCCGTCATGGCGTACGTGCAAGCCGCTCTCGAGCGCAGCGGGTATCCGGTAGTGTGCTGCGATTCCGGCGCGCAAGCCTTGCCGCTGCTCGAAAATGGCAATTTTCTGGGCATCGTCTCAGATATGCGGACGCCCGGTGGCGTCGATGGAGCGCAGGTTCACGCCTGGGTGGCGCAGCACCGTCCTGATTTGGTGTCGAGAATTGTGTTCATCACCGGCGACATCGCCAACGAAGAGACCGTGGCCACGCTGCGCCAGACGGGAGCGCCCTGCGTGGAAAAACCTTTCCGGGTGCAGCAGTTTATTGACGTTGTTTCGAGAACGTTAGGGAGAGCGCAGTGAGCAGTGGTTTGAATAAAAGCGGGATGAATCAGAGTGGCTTGAATAAGGGTTTGAATAGCGATTTGAATAAGACGAGTTTGAACAAGGAAGAGCTGCGCATTCGGCTGCTCGTGGTCGACGATGAGCAGAGCATCCGCAAGCTTTGCGTCACGGTTGGCGAGGCATTGGGCTTCATCTGCATGGAAGCGGAGAGTGGAGACTCGGCGCTGGCTCTGCTCGAAGAACAGCCAGCTCATATGGTGCTGACCGACATGGTGATGCCGCTCATGTCGGGACTGGAGTTCCTCGAAAAAGTAAAGAAGCTGCTGCCGCGCACCGAAGTCGCGCTCATGACCGGGCATGGATCGATTGAAACCGCGGTGCAGGCCATGAAACTGGGCGCATATGACTACATCACCAAGCCGTTTTCACCGCTCGAGGAGTTGCGTCTGTTTCTGCGGCGCATGGCGGAGAAGATCCGTTTGGTGGAGGAGAACGAATTCCTGCGGCAGCGCATGGATTCGGAGACTGCGGTGCACGGAATTGTGGGTTCGTCGGCGAAGATTCAGGAAGTGATGCGCATGGTCGCGCGGCTCAAAGACACGCGCACTCCGGTGCTGATTTTTGGTGAGAGCGGTACGGGCAAAGAGCTGGTGGCACGGGCGATGCACTTCCGCGGAGCATTCGCGGCGCGGCCTTTTGTCGCGGTGGATTGCGGATCGCTGGTCCCCACATTAATCGAGAGCGAACTCTTCGGCTATGAAAAGGGAGCCTTTACGGGCGCGCTGAAATCGAAGCAGGGCCTATTCCAGGCGGCCGATGGCGGCACCATTTTTCTCGACGAAATCGGCGAACTGCCTCTGGAATTGCAGGCCAAGCTACTGCGCGTGTTGCAGGAAAAGGAAGTGCGTCCGGTAGGCAGCAACCAGCGCATTAAAGTGGATGTGCGCGTGATCGCGGCCACCAATCGCGACCTGGAAGCAGCTTACAAGGTCGGCGCCTTCCGCAAGGACCTGTATTTCCGGCTGAACGTGGTCACGCTGCATGTTCCGGCGCTGCGCGAGCGCCGCAGCGATACTCCCATGCTGGTGCACTGGTTTCTGGAGCGCTACGCCCCCGGATCGGAGTTGCGGGTTTCGAACGCCGCTATGAAAGCGCTGATGCAATACGACTGGCCCGGCAACGTGCGCGAACTGGAGAATTGCGTGGAGCGCGCCGTTGCGTTGGGCAACGGGCATATCATTGATTCCGGGGATCTTCCGCCGGCGATTGCTGCGGCAACGGCCTCGCTGCCGGGTTCTGGGCAGGGCTCCGGGGATTCCTCCGATCTGGAGTCCGGCAGCCTGGTGGCCGTGCCCGAATCTCCGCAAACTCCGCTTTCCAGCACCGACCTTGAAGACATTGAGCGCGCCACCATCCAGCGCGTGTTTGAGCAGGTGAATGGCGACAAGGCCTTGGCGGGGCGCATGCTGGGCATCAGTCGAGCGACACTTTACCGCAAGCTCAAGCGCTACAATATTGGCATGGGATCGTCCGGGCCGGGTTCGTCGAGCCATACGCTGCAGTAGGGCAGACTAGCAAACTGTTCTTGAGACTCCGTCTCAACCTGAGATGCCAGAGCCGCTCCGGCGCTGTCCAGGACCCAGTCCCGCGCCCTCTAACTCACTGAAAATGCACTGCCCGTGGTGCTAGACCTTTCGTTCGCCGCTTTGGTTCCCACCTTGCACCTGTTCTCGATGTAACCGCGGATTCTCGGCTCCCCAAGCTCTTCCTAACCGGGAAGAGGGGAGCCCAACCGCATTTGCAATCGGCAGGGGCAAATCGGGTAGGGGAAAAGGGGGCGAACGCTTTGGCGCAACAAGCCACAGCAGCGGCGCGCGCGGCGCAGAGTGCCGGCACAGTAGCCGGACTGGCCCGCTTTTTTCCGGAAGCCGCCCCGGTGCGCATCCCGGTGCAATTAGCGCGGGGCGGTGAGCCCGGCTCCAATGCCCGTCCCTTCACTGAGAGTACAGTCATCGAATTTGGCACTCCGCGAGAAGTCTTGTTTGCCTGCACCACACCTCTGGAGTTTGCCGACGTGCTGCGCCTGCGCAACTCCGATGGTTCTCTGGACATTGAGGCTGCGGTGGTTGCTGTGCAATACCACCCGGGCAAGACCGTCGTCGCGGCCCGCTTTATTGGAGACGTGCCCAACTGGATCGTGAAATCATGACATTGACACCGCCAGCGCCAGATCTTGCCGCCCAATGGGCAGCCGCCCGTCGGCTCTACCCCATTTATTTTGAAATCGCGCGCGAATTCGTCATCGACGTGCAGCCCTGCGCCGATCTGGAAGCCGGGGCCGACACGCCCGGCCGCGAATCAGTCGAGCAGGCCACGCAATGGCTCGAGGAAATGGACCAGCGCGTCCAGGTCCATCAATTGCGCCAGTTTCTGCAGTCGAGCCCCCTTGCCGATCAGGAAGGGCTTCTGGAACTGTTGCGGCACTTTCTTGCAACTCCAACCCGTACAGACGTGACTCGCGACAAAATTGATTTTCTCCTGGTCCAGTACTTCAGCACGGCTGCGCCCGGCGAACTGGACGACAACGACGTGGATCTCGCGATGGTAGCCCAGTACCTGGAACCGGCGCTGGGCGAAGTGGATCTGAAGACTCCGTTGTGGCTGAATGCTCTGGATCGCGTTCTCGAAGGCGCGCGCAAATGCAAAAGTCTGGATCAGCTGTTGCACGGTGGCATCCTCGAGCAAGGACGCAAAGCCAAGACTCAAGCCGGAGACTTGTTCTATCTCCCGATTGCGCTGGTGGCCTTTACCCGGTTCGGCTATCTCATGCGGCGGACGTTTTTCCGCCTGATGCACAACGATCTCAACTCCATTCTCGACGGACTCAACGAACTTGAGACCAAGGGAATCGAAGCCATCGATTGCCGCCGCGCACAGTTCTCGGCGCAGGAACCGGTCGCGAGGCTGCGGATTATTTGCCAATCGTGGAAGGTAATGTTCCAGGCGGAATATTCTTCCGGCACGCCGTTGCGCATGCTGGTGGACTTGCGGGCATCGGTGGATTACGCGCTAGGACGCGGCAAAGCGCCTGAGGCCGAGAAGAAAGATGCAGCGCCAGCAGCAGCAAAGATTGTGATTGGAAAGCCAGCGCCCCCCAGGCCAGCAGCGGCAGTGGCCCCGGCCAAAGCCGCGCCAGCAGCGGCTGCGGCGAAGGTTGCGGCGCCTCCGGCTCCAGCTCCAGCAAAGACTGCGGCCGCTGCTGCGGTGGCGCCGAAAGCGGCGGCGGCCAAGGCATCTGGCGGTGCACCAACTTCTGCTGTTTCCAACGCGGCCGTCAAACCTGTGGTCGCGAAGGCCGCTGCGCCGGTGAAGCCTGCAGCGGGGGCAGTGAAACCAGCGGTGAAACCCGCGGCTCCGGCGGCCAAACCCCAAGCCCAATTTTCCGTTTCCAGCGACGATGGTCCGGAGTTTGAAGTTTCCGCCGATCAGGACTGGGATACAGAGTCCGGATCGAGGCCAACCGGCAAGAAATAGTTTCTAAAACACTGATTGCAGATCTGGATGCAGAAACCCGGCCGCGAAAGAACCGCCGGGAAAAGAAGCGCCGCAAAAGGTAAGGAACGTGGATCAGCCCACTGTACTGATCATCTCCGACGAGGTCGATTTCTCTCGGCGGGTTACGGCCCGCTGGCAGATGGAGCGCAGCGTGCCGACCTTTACCATGCTCAGTGGCGATCTGTGGCCGCGCTTCGCGGTGGATTCTTTCGATATAGCGATTGTCGGCGAATTGCGCCGTGAGTTGTTATCGGTTGTTCTCGAGCCCCTGCACTCGTCGAGGCAGCCGATTTTTTGCGTCTGCCAGAATTCTGAAACCGCCGAGCTCGTGCACCGGCGCTGGCCTCGGGTTTCCATTCTGCGCGCCGAAAACTGGCTTGAAATTCTGGTGCCGGCCGCATGCGAAGCCGTTCACCGCTCGCGTGCCGAAGCCCGCGCCCGCACTGCCGAACTGGCGTGTGCGCAATTGGAGCGCGAGGCGACCCTGGGCCGCTACATGCTCGAAATGCGCCACGGCCTCAACAATGCCCTCACCTCGGTTCTGGGAAATTCCGATCTCTTGCTGCTGGAACCCGGAAGCCTCTCGGCGCAGGCTCGTGCCCAGCTCGAAACCGTCCGGAATATGACGCTGCGCATCCACGAAGTTCTGCAGCGCTTTTCTTCGCTGGAAAAAGAAATGAATGTTGCTGCCCGCGAAGCAGAAAAAGACTCCGGCAAGTTATACGCAGCGGCTGCAGGGACGCATTGAGTAACGGGAGTCCGGTCGATGTTGGTATAGCTAGGAGCTAAGAGCCAAATGCTGAAAACTGAGAACCTATGCACAGACTGATGGCCGGCGGCACCATTCTCGAGCACGAGCTTTCTGATCTGCGCCTGCTGGTCGAGCGCCAGGCTGGAATCCTGCTGGATTGTCCCAACAGCGCGCTGGCAGCCCACGTCGCAGAATATCTCGAGGCTCAGGAATTGGATTCCGTGGCGGCCGTGCTGGATCGCCTGCGCTCGGCGGATCAGGATCCCGCATGCTTGCCGCACTTTCTGGATGGCGTGTTGAACACGGACACGGGATTCTTCCGCCATCCCGGAGCGATGAATGCGCTGACCCGGCAAGTGTTGCCTCAGCTGTTTGCCCGCAAGTCTCCGGACAACCCAGCGACCCTCCGCATGTGGAGTGCCGGCTGCTCGACTGGGGAAGAAGCGTATTCGATCGCCATGGCGGCATGCGCCGCGCTTGCCGCGAACACCGCGAACCCGTCGAACACGGCCGTGAGCGGCAACGGAAACGGTGCCACGAACACGACTCCGAGCAGCGGAAATGGAAGCTCTAACGGGTCGAGCGCCGGGAAGAACGCAGTCACCCGCAATGGCGGCATCGTCGAATCATCCAGCTGCGCCCCGGGGCAGATTTTTTCCGCTCAACCAGCGATGCAGCAACCGGGAAGAGAATTCTCCATTCACATCGTGGGCAGTGACTTGCTTGCGTCGAGCATCGAAGTCGCCGAGCGTGGCTTGTATCCGCAGTCGGCGCTGGCCGGACTGCCGCCGGCAACCATCCGCGCGTCGTTTTCAAAAAGTGGAGTCAACGGAAGCTCGAACGGGTCGCAAAAAATCTCATTCGACGGATTGCCGAGTCGCGGGTCGGGAAACAGTGCGGCATCCGGTGCGACCTCTAACGGAAAGTCTGGCGACCTTCTGAACGGTTCTTCGCAGCCGCCGCAGAATGGCTCGGCGAACGGCACGCACCTGCAGGTAAAGCCGCGAGTGCGCAGCCTGGTCACATTCAACACGATGAACCTGACCAAGCCGGTCTACATCGGCCGCTTCGACTGCATCTTCTGCATGGACGTGTTGCCCCACCTCTCGCGCGTCCAACGCACCGCCCTGCTCGAGCGCCTGCACCTCTACCTCGAGCCCGGCGGATACCTCTTCCTAAGTCAAACCGAAAAACTCAGCGCCCCCAACGTGAACTTCCGCTCCGAAACTTTCGACGGCTACACCTTCCACCGGAAACCATTAGCGGCGTCAGCGGCTTACGGACGATAGTTCTACCCCGTTATTGGCCGCTGTGCTTCCCCCCCTCGCTCTCACGCGAACAGAAACTCTTTCGTCCGCAACTCCTTAATCGTGTCCCGGAGCTTCGCTGCTTTCTCGAACTCAAACCGCTTCGCCGCTTCGCGCATGTCGCTTTCGAGCTTTGCGATGTAGGCATTCACTTCCTGTTGTGACGCAAACTCCGGAATGCCTTCCGCCTCGCCGCCGGTCAGGTCGGCGTAGTCGGCGGCGATGATTCCGGCCAGGGTCATATCCAACGGCCTAACGATCGACTCTGGCGTGATGCCATTCTCTTCGTTGTAGGCGGTCTGAATCGCGCGCCGCCGCAGAGTTTCATCCATGGCGCGCTTCATGGAATCGGTCATGCGGTCCGCATAAAGAATAGCCCGCCCGTTCAAATGCCGCGCACAGCGGCCGATGGTCTGAATCAGCGATCCTGCGGAGCGCAGAAAGCCTTCTTTGTCCGCATCGAGAATCGCCACCAGCGACACTTCCGGAAGATCGAGTCCCTCGCGCAGCAGATTGATGCCGATCAATACGTCGAACTCACCCTTGCGCAGGTCGCGCAGAATCTTTACCCGCTCCAACGTCTCGATCTCGGAATGCATGTAACGGCACTTCACACCCACCTCGGCGTAATACTCGGCCAAGTCTTCAGACATGCGCTTGGTCAGCGTGGTCACGAGCACACGCTCGCCGTTCTCGACGCGCGCGCGAATTTCGTGCAGCAGATCGTCGATCTGCCCCTTTACCGGACGCACTTCGACTTCAGGATCAATCAATCCCGTCGGCCGGATAATCTGCTCCACCACCACACCCGCGGACTTGGTCAGCTCATACGGCCCCGGCGTCGCCGAAACATAAACCAGCTGATTGGTGCGGTGCTCAAATTCTTCAAACGTCAGCGGACGGTTATCCAGCGCCGAGGGCATGCGGAAGCCATATTCCACCAGCGTTTCCTTGCGCGAGCGGTCGCCGGCATACATGCCGCGCACCTGCGGCACGGTCTGATGCGATTCGTCGATGAACATCAGATAGTCGCGGGGAAAATAATCCAGCAGCGTCGGCGGAGGCTCGCCCGGCAATCGTCCGGTAAAGTGCCGCGAATAATTTTCAATGCCGTGGCAGTAGCCCATGGCCTTGATCATTTCCAGATCAAACATGGTCCGCTGATGAATGCGCTGCGATTCCACCAAGCGCCCTTGTTTTTCCAGTTCCACTTCCCACCACGCCAGTTCTTTCTTGATGGAATCCACCGCCGACGCTCGCGTCTCGTCCTTCATCACATAATGCGTCTTGGGATAAATCGGCAGGCGCCCATATTTCTGCTTCACGGTCCCAAACAGCGGGTCAATCTGCGTCAACGACGAAATCTCGTCGCCCCACAGTTCGATGCGGTACGCCATGTCGTCGTAAGTAGGGAAGACCTCGATCACGTCGCCGCGCACGCGAAACGTTCCGCGGCGAAAGTCCCCGTTGGTGCGCTCGTAAAGAATGTCGACCAGTTTGCGCGTAATGTCTTCGCGCTTGATCTTCTGGCCCTGCTCGAGAAACAGCATCATGCCGTAATACGCTTCCGGCGAACCCAGGCCGTAGATGCAGCTTACCGACGCCACAATCAGAGCATCACGCCGCTCGAACAAAGACCGCGTCGCCGAGAGCCGCAGCTTGTCAAGTTCGTCATTGATGGTCGCTTCTTTTTCAATGTAGAGATCGGCGGCCGGAACGTAAGCCTCGGGCTGGTAATAGTCGTAATAGGAAACGAAATACTCGACCGCGTTGTGCGGGAAAAAATTCTTGAACTCGTGATAGAGCTGCGCCGCCAGAGTTTTGTTATGCGCCATCACCAGCGCCGGACGGTTCACTGCCTCAATCACCTTGGCCATGGTGAAGGTTTTGCCCGATCCCGTGACGCCCAGCAAAACCTGGTGCGCCTCGCGATCGTATATCCCGCGCAGCAGCGCTTCGATGGCGCGGCCCTGGTCGCCTTGCGGCGTGTAATCGGAAACGAGTTTGAAATCCATAAAGAAAGCTCTTAGCCGTTAGCTCTTAGCCTTTAGCTTGAACCCACCCCGCACGAGGCAGGGGTGACCAATGTCCATGTAGGGACCGCCGCCCTTCGACTTCGCTCAGGGCAGGCTCTCGGTTGTCCAGCGAGCGCAGCGATCGTTGCTTTCTGCGCCACCCTCACAGATACCAATTTCGCTAAGAGAGAATCTTTCTATTATAGACGGTCCGAGCAGGCAGGATTTCCCCCTATGGAGCGGGCACCCTTGACCGCGGCCTCGTGGTGCTGCTGCAAGCAAGCGGGCAAGAGTGCCCGCTCCACACAAACTTTTTCGACTCACCCCCACTCACTTATGAAGCTCGATGGCCACCACTACCGCCGAATGCTTGCTCGCCAATTCCACGTATTCGACTTTCGCTGGTTTCCCCTCTAGATCCACGCAGGGATTGAGATCTCCCTTCAGTGTGACGTTGAGGACGCTGAACGATAGCTTGAAATAATTGCCAGTATGCAATCCCAGGGTCTTCCCGCCTGAAACTAAATTCAAATCCATTGCGGGAACATTGCAGTGCACGTCTTTCAGCACTCCCACCATAAAATGGTAAGGCCCGTTCGGAACAGGTTCCTCCGGTGGCGGAGAAGCGGAGGCGCCTTCGGATTCCGGCACGTTGCCGCTGGCCGTTGCCTGAGCCATCCCAGCCTTCAGTTCTTCGTTGAATCGTCGACTCGTTTCCTGGGCCTGCGCGTACTCCTCGGTATGCTGCAGGAAGTTTTCCGCCATGGCCGTCTCCTCCGGAGTCTTGGCCAGATGCATGGCGTTGCGAATTACGGCCTCCGCATCCTTGCCGCGCTCCATCAGCAGCAATACGTTCGCAACGTTCATCCGATAGCTTAAGTTCGTGGGCTCCAGTTGAACAGCATTCAGTCCCATCATGCGAGCTTCGTCGAGGTTGCGGTGCCGCATGCCCAGGAATGTGGCCAGCGCGTTGTAGCTTGGCCCGAACGATGGGTTCAGCTTGATGCTGGCGCGCAAGCTGTTCTCCACTTGCGCTTCGTCCCCGGGCGCGACCGTGCCATTCATCGATATTGCGGCGAAGTAGTAATGCGCAAGGAAGCTTTGCGAATCCAGCTTTACCGCTTGCGCATACCGGTTCCGCGCTTCGTCCATGTGGCCCTGATGAAATGCGAGGTAGCCCATGGTTTCGTGCGCGGAAACGTTGTTTGGGTCTTCTTGCAAGATTCGATCGAGCAGCGCCTGAGCGTCCGCGGCGCGCTCATTGTAGGCCAGAAAATCCGCGCGCATGGCATCGGCCTGTAGAGCGGGCAGGGCCTGGGCCTGGAACGCCGATTCATCAACATCCGTTGCGGCAGCCACTTTCAAGTAGTGAAATGCGTTTTGCCGCACGTAGTCTTCCAGAGCGGTTTGCAGATGCTTTAAATCTCCAAACGCGCGCGTGGCCGCGGTCACCGCATCTACGTTTTGCGTCAGCAGCGTGGCATAGTCGGTCAGGCGGTGCGTGTTCTGCAGGGAATCCTGGACACGCAGGTAGTGAGTAAGAGCCCACGACTCGGCGTAGAAGATGGAACCCTTGTTCTGTTCATGGTAGTACGGCGACGTGTGATCGACGGTAAAAAGCGTGGCCAGCGGCAGCATGCGGTTCTGCCGCAGCAGCATCACGTTCTCCGTACTCGGTTCACCCAGGGATACGTCCTTCTCGCGAATGTCAGTGTTCTGGTAATACTCCGCCAGGCCCTCGTTCATCCACAGCGGCATCCAATCCGCTTTGCTCAACAGCAGGTGCGTGTATTCGTGATAGATCGTGGCATAGGGATGGTCGCCTTCGGCATCAAGCTGCATCAGCACGTAGTTCTTATCCAGTGTGGTCAGGAAAAGTCCGGCCAGTTTAACTTGTCCCTTTGCCAGATACGCGGCCGGTTCCAACTCGCGGAAATTTTTCTCGTCCTTTATGGCCAGCACGATGATGGGAGTGGCCGGGTCAATTTGTAACTCGGGGAAGAGCTTGTGAAACACCGACCGCATGCGCTCAAACTGATCGGCCACGCGGCGTGCCTGCTTTTCATTGGAGTTGCTGGCGACGAGGAAGTGTTGACTATGCACCTGCACCCAGTTCTCCGGCTTATCCCGCGCCGGAGCCAGGACGGCCGAGCCAAGAATTGCGAGCAGCAGGATGCGTTTCCACATGGCGACGTGCCCCTAGAGGTATCGCGCAGCTGGTGGATAAGTCAAGAATTAACGGGGAATAGGAAAGCGTCCGGTGGCTAAGGCTTCGCGTCCCCCAGGCCCACGATCTTCGCCGAGGCGCGGAACTTCTTGTAATCGCGGAAAGTGTCATCGCCGTCGATCTTGTAGCCTTTGAGCAACGCGACCCGCGCGTCCAGTTTGAAAGTCACATGGCGGGGCAGCCACACCTCGTCGTTCACCCGCGTCTGTTCCAGCATCACTCGCGTGCCTTTGTGGACGCGCGCCAGGATCCATCCTAGAGAAACCGTGTCAATCGCCTCTACTTCCATCTTGGCCAGTTGCAGATCGTCCTTGTCGATCCACACCCGGCCGTGGAACTTGGGCAGGAACTTTGCTTCCTTCATGTGCGGCTCGTAGCCCGGACGCGGCTCGCCATCAATCACCCAGGCCTCGCGTCCGCCAATCAGTTCTGTTCCTACCAGCTTGAAGTTGTAGGCGTCGGCAACCTCGCGTACAAACTTGCGTCCGTCTTCGCGATCTTTTTCTTCTTTCTCTTCGCGCTTTTTGCGCTCCTCGTCCGATTCGTTCTTGCGCTTGTCGAGAATTTTCTGGATCTTCTCTTCTTCTTTCGCCTGGTCTTTTTCCGGGAGCGGCTTGTCGTCTTTCTCGATCAGACGCCGCACCTGCTCGCCGTACAGTTCCATCACTTCATAGGTTCTTGCTTCGGTCGACTTGGTTTGCCCCTCACCGTCGAGTTTGTGCTCTTCGTTGCGCTCGATGTAGGTATAGTCGCGCAGCCGTTTTTCGTTTTCCTCATCCTTGCTGGCCACCACGCGAAACAATTCCTGCATCTGCTGCTCCGACAAACCTCCGTTGGCGTTGGGGGTTAAGTCCAGCTTTGGGTTTGGATTGGGGCTGGGCGCGGCGTCGGCAACAGGGTCGGCCGACGCTGCCGGATGATCCTCCTGCGCAACAGCAAAGCGGACGGACAGGGAAAACAGAAGGCAGGAAAGAAATGCGCAAACCGCGAAGCTCTGAATCCGGGTCCTCATGCTAATAGTCGACGCGCGGCAACGGCAAAAATTACAGTGGCGGCCAAAATTCAAAAATTAAACGTTCTTGAGGCTCGTCGCCTGCGGGACTACTTCCCGCTTCCCAGAGAATCGTCCGGCAAAAAACGAACCAGCACGAACCGCGCAGGAGATGAATCTTCACTCTCCCACGCGGATCCGTGCCCAGCCTCAATCCATTCCACCTCGCCCGGCGATTTGCGAATGTGGCGATCGTCTTCGGTCTTGAGGTCCAGGCCCGTGACGGGAATGAGCAACTCGCCAATGTCGTTCGGCCGGGCGGGAATGGACTCGCCATGTGGCAGGTATGCCGCCGTGACATACGATGCGCCGAGCGGCGTAGTGGCGATCGACTTGGCTGCCGAGGATTTGCCGGCCGGGTCCACCGAAGGCCCGGCGTTGCCCGCAAATCCAGTGTCCGCAAATCCAGAGCCCGCATTCATCGTGGCCCTGAGATCCAGAAACTCGACCACGACGAAGCGGCACATGCTTTTCTGGTCGTTGCGCATACCGCGAGTCCATAAGCCGGACAAGAAGTTCACCTGACCTTGCTTCAACGTCCCGGGTACGATGGGAGACTCACCTTCGAGCCACATGGCCGGCTGGCAATCCTCCAACGTCACCAGCAGAAAGGCGTGCTCGTGGCGCGTGAGCTCGCTTTCGTTGTATCCCAGCTTCAACGAAAATGCACGAACCTGAGAATTTTCGAGCAGCAGTCTGTGATGTGATTCCTGCGCCATATCGGGCGCGGGCTGCCCCGCGGGGGTTTGTGCGAGGGCTCTCTGTCCCACGGCGCTCAAGACCAGGAGCCAGAGCGGCAGCAAACACTTCGGCTTCATGCTTCTATTGTATTCTGCGCGAGTTCAGATCTTGCCAGGATTATCGTCCCGCAAATGCAGGTGGGGAGATTGGTCGAGGGCGAGTTGAGCGCAGGTGCGTCCAATGGTTTCCTGGGCGGTACTGGTCTCCAGGAATTGAAAGCCGTAGCGAAACGCGTTTCTCTGGCGAACCAGGGCAGGAACGTCGACGCTGCCTAGCGGAAGATCGAACTCCAGCCGGACCACCGCGCCTAACGGGACCTCAACCCTTAGCATAGCGGAGACGCCGGATTCGCTGATGTCGACGGTGTGTCCTCGAACCACCGGACTGTTACGGGGATAGATGCGGAGTTCAGCCTCGAGCTTGAACCGGGGATGGCGGCGCGCATCCGCTGCAGCTTGCATGTCGTGAACTCGGGACTGCGGCTCAAGCTCCATGTTCTAGACTTTCCATGGGGCCGCAGCCGAGTCCTGGCGAACCAACTGCCGGACTGCGGCGTTTTCCGTGCGCGGCCCACCACTATCTGGAATCGGCAGAAAGCCCCTGGAGCTTTAGTGCCGGCAATGAAGACCTGAGCGACTTCTAATCTTATCCCCTACCCAAAATCGCATTTACCTGCCGAACTATAACGCGCCGAGCCTCGGTTCGGCGAGCATGTTCAGCGAGCATACTTCAGTGAACATGGATCGGCGAGGCCAGTTAGGACTCGCGCTTGTATGCCTTCCCCAAGCATTCCGCCTGAAACAGCCGTTCGTCCACGCGATGCAAACGTTTTGCCTGGGCCGGTGTGACGAGCGAGTAGTGTTTAATATCGAAAAGATGATAAACGATAAACCATACGGGCTTCTCGGTGGTCATCCAGTGCTGGCGGTCGAAACGCTTCAGGTTGACCGGACCGGAATACCGGCGCAGCGTGCGCTCGCGCCGCAGGTTGCAGTAACCGTTGAAATAGCTCAGCGCCAATTCACGGAGAGTGCGGTGCACCGGCTCGCGCCAGCGGCATCCGCTGTAGTTTGACTTGGCGACCGCGCCCCAGCACCCGTTCTCGCGAAAAATGGCGATCACGTGGTCGGTGTCGTGTTCGGCTTCAAAATCCAGCAGCAGCGGAGGGTATCCGTTTGCCCGCAGCGCGGCCGCCGCGAAAATCGCGCCTTCCAGGCAATGCGCCGTTTCCTCGGCCAGCACCTTGCGCGGCGACCATGCCGTGTCTTCCAGGTGATAGGGAATCGCGTCCAGAAACTTCTGGATGCCGTGTGGATCTTTCATGCTGCGCAACTTTCGCAGCTCTTTCGGCGTGAAGTCAGACAAGGCAGATGTAGGTGCGGTCATGAGTTGGGAGACGTAGAGGAAGAGAGGCTTGCGCTGGTCATTCCGCTTCCCTCCTCCTCGTCGCAGCAGTGTAACGTAAGCATGCCTTAGCCAGGGTGCAAAGAAACGTTTGGTCGGGAAGACACTGTCTGCATTGGAAGGGAACTATCACGAAGGAATTCACGCTCAGGGCGCGGTTCTGCGGAAGATGTATAGATTTGCCGCTTCGCCCCAGCGATGAGCTGGCAGGGCGTTGATCGGAATCTGTTGCACAGGCGCGTAGTTCTCGTGGATGTAGTTTTCTATCCAGGTGAAGAACTCGTCCTGCTCCTGACCGCGGCGCCATCCCCAGGAGGCCCAATCGTCGACGTAGATGACGATGCGGGGCCGCGCCGCCGCGATCTGGCGCATCATTTCCTGGCGCATTTGCAGTTGATAGGGCTGCGTTTTGATCAGGTCGTACATATAGATATAGCTGGTGGCGGAGTGCCGATCGGAATAGAAATAAATCTCCGGCTCGGAGCCGAAAACGGCAATCGTATCTGCTTCCGTGGTCGATGCGCGCACAGTGTTCGCTGCCGAGATGGCCTCGGCGAAGGGATTGGCGGCGTAGATTTTCTGCCCTGCGGCCACGGGATCGAGCCCGAACAGGAAGGCTCGCTGGTCCCAGAGCGAGAAGGCGCAGGCGGCAATGAAAATCAAAAGAGGAACCATCCGCGCGCTTGCCGGGAACCGGCGCTGCGCCAGAAACCGGTGCGCGGAAGTGACAGCCAATCCTGCCAGGAGCGATGCCGCCGGGAGAAAAAGAATGTAGTAGTGCGGGCGGAAATAGAATCCGGCGCACACCGCGATGAGCGAAAAAACGGTTAACGTTACCAGAAAGAAAAGCTGTGGCGCCATCGCCGATCCCAGAACAGCGTGACCACACCGATCTCCGCGATGGCCCACAGCGGGAACGGATGCAGCACCCACTGCAGCGATTGCTGCAACGCCTGCCCGCCCACCGCGAGGCTGGTCTCGGAGGAATATTCACGAGCGTAGGTAAAAGTCCAGAACCAGAAATTCTGGAATACTCCAGCGCGCGCCAGGGCGAGACAAGTGAGAGCGAAGGGCAAAGCCACTCCTGCCAAATACGCAGCTTCGCGTGCAGCCATGAGCCGTGGCTGTTTCCAACTGCAGCGAGCGATGTAGAGGGCGCCGAAAGCTGCGAAGGCGATTCCGGGTTGCTTCATCAGGAAGGCGATACCGAACAACAAACCGCTGCAGAAAAAGAGGAGAGGCCCACGACGGGCGTTGAGAGCGCGCAGCAAGACGAGAATTCCGGCCAACGCGAACAGCACGACAAAATGCGTGGCGTGGCCGGCGAATCCCAAGAGCGAAGGCAGATTCGACAGCACGGCGTAGGTGGTTGCGGCTACAAATCCGGTGAGCGATCCGCCCATCGATCCGGCCAGCTTTTGCGCCAGCAGGAAAACCAGAACAATCGTCGCCGCGTCGATCAGCAGCAGGCCGAGACGGATTCCCGTGGCCGTCTGCCCAAACACGGCCATGATCGCGGCATAGGCCGCGTAGGTGCCGGGCAGCTTCATGTTGTAGGCGAGCGCGTACGGAGGAATGCCCTGCAGGATGAGTTGTCCGGCGTAGGCATATTCGCCCTCATCGCGCTCCAGAGGCATGGTGCGCAGGTGAAGTCGAATTCCGGCGACAAGCAGAATTACCACTAAGAGTGCGGCATAATAAAACCTGGGATCGAGGCGCTGCGGAGAAGCTTGTGTTGGCGGTTGGTTGTCAGGCACCTGGTTCTCGGCGCGTCCCACCGGATTGTTGGGCGACAAGGAACCTCCTGCCGGGAAATAACGAGAGTTTAGAACAGGCGAAGGGGCGAGGGGAAACGGGCCTTCCGTTGTAGAATCTAAGACTTAAGATTTTGTCTTTATTCTCTTATGCCATCGCAAGAAAAACCGGAAGGAACCTTGACTACCGACGGCCGCGACGAAACGCGTCCCGATCAACCAGACGTCCGCTACGACGCTCAGCTCGTGGAGACCAAATGGTTCGAACGCTGGCAGCGGGATGCCACACTCTACGCCGCCGATCCGGTAACGGATTCGGCCACCGCGAAAAAGAAATACTACGTGCTCGAGATGCTGCCTTATCCTTCGGGTGCGCTGCATGTGGGGCACGTGCGCAACTACGCGATCGGCGATGTGCTGACCCGCTACATGTGGATGAACGGGTATAACGTGCTTCATCCGATGGGCTGGGATTCCTTCGGACTGCCCGCGGAAAACGCTGCCATCAAGAACAACACTCCGCCGCGCGAGTGGACCCAGGCCAACATCGCAAACATGAAGGCGCAGATGAAGCGCCTGGGTTTTGCCTACGACTGGTCGCGCGAGGTCACAACCTGCCTGCCGGAATATTACCGGTGGAATCAGTGGTTCTTTCTGAAGTTCTACGAAAAGGGGCTCGCCTATCGTAAGAAGAGCAAGGTGAACTGGTGTCCGCAGTGTTGCACCGTGCTGGCGAATGAACAGGTGGTGAACGGAAACTGCTGGCGGCATGAAGATACGCCGGTGGAGCAGCGTGATCTGGAACAGTGGTTTCTGCGCATCACCGATTACGCGGAAGAATTGCTGCGCGATCTCGACAAGCTCGACGGCTGGCCGGAAAAAGTGCGCACCATGCAGCGCAACTGGATTGGGCGCAGCGAAGGCGCGCTGATCGATTTCAAAGTTGCGGACGACACCGACCGGTGCAACGATCCGGGTATTTACCACGCGCGTCGATACTATCTTCGGCGCGACGTCGGTGCAGCTTGCGCCGCAACATCCGCTGGTAGCCAGTTTCACGCGCTACAACCAGGTGCTGGGCGCGGAAGTTGAGCAGTTGGTTGCCGAGCAGCGCAAGGCCAAAGAAACCGGCGACATCGGCGCCATCGAGAAACATGGCGTCAATACTGGCCATTACGCAGTGAATCCTTTCAACGGCGAGCGTGTGCCCATTTGGGTGGCAAATTACGTTCTCATGGATTACGGCACCGGCGCGATCATGAGTGTTCCGGCGCACGATGAACGCGATTACGACTTCGCCAAGAAATACAAACTGGAAATCCGCCTGGTGATTCTGCCGATCTCGAACGATCCTGAAGAGACCGTGGCCGAGCCGCGGCTGCCGTTTACAACGGACGAAGGAATGCTGATCAACTCGGGCCGGTTCAGCAACCTGACCTGCGACGAGGCGATCCGAAAAATGGCCGCCGAGGCCGAACAGAACGGCTTCGGCAAGGCCGCCGTCACCTATCGTCTAAAGGATTGGGGAATCTCCCGCCAGCGCTACTGGGGCACTCCGATTCCGATGGTGTATTGCGAGAAAGATGGCATCGTCCCGGTGCCGGAAAAAGATTTGCCGGTGCTGCTGCCCGATAACGTGGACATCACGCTCACCGGTGCGTCACCGCTCACGCGCGTACCTGAGTTCGTCAATACCACCTGTCCGAAGTGTGGCGGCCCGGCACGCCGCGAGAGCGACACAATGGATACGTTTGTCGATTCGTCCTGGTATTTCTACCGCTATACGGACGCACACAACGACCACGCGCCGTTCGACGGGAAAGCCGCGCAATATTGGTTTCCGATCGATCAGTATATCGGCGGCGTGGAGCACGCCATCCTGCACCTGATCTATTCGCGTTTCTGGACGAAATTCATGCGCGACTTGGGCATGATCACGAACGACGAGCCGATCGAGCGCCTGTTCACGCAAGGCATGGTGATCAAGGATGGCGCGAAAATGTCGAAGAACCGGGGCAACGTGGTCACGGCCGATGAAACGGTGGAGCATTATGGGGCCGATGCCGCGCGTCTCTACAGTCTGTTCGCCGGGCCGCCCGATCGCGATCTCGACTGGCAGGATTCCGGGATCGAAGGCATTCGGAAGTTTCTGGGACGCATGTACCGCTTCGTATTGCGCAACGCTCACCCGGAGAATCCCGACTGGAATAAGCCGGTTGCGGCGGACGTGCCGCCGGAGGCGCGTGTCATCCAGCGCAAGCTGCACCAGACGATTAAGCGCGTCACCGACGATTTCCAGGGACGCTGGCATTTCAACACGTGCATCTCAGCCATCATGGAACTGGTGAACACTCTCCAGGATGCGGAAGCTGCGATTGAGAAGAAAGCGATTCCCATTCCGCTTCTCGCCGATGCGCAGCGCAGTCTCGTGCTTTTGCTCGCACCCTTCGCGCCTTATCTTGCGCACGAACTTTGGGAGATGCTGGGCGAAAAGGGAACTTTGCTTAAGGCTCCCTGGCCGAAATATGACGCGGTGTTAGCGAAGGAAGAAGAAATCGAAATCCCGGTGCAGGTCAATGGCAAGCTGCGCGGTCGCGTAGTTGTGCCCGCGGACGCCCCGCAAGAACTTGTTGTGGAGCGCGCGCTAGCCGACGAAAAAGTGAAAGCTGCGATCGCAGGCAAGCAGATCGTCAAGACGATCTTTGTGCCGGGGAAGCTGCTGAACTTTGTGGTCAGGTGACGTGACCGACACTTCCTACCGGGACAGTCATCCTGAGCGGAGTATCTGCTTCGCGAATGCGAAGCAGATACGCAGTCGAAAGCCTGCCCTGAGCGAAGCCGAAGGGGACCCCACGATCGCCGTTCGTTCCCGCGGAGCATCAACGCATTCCTACCACGTCGGCGCCTACGTTGCCGGGCTGCTCCACTCGTTCGCTTTTCCCTCAGCATCACGTGCCCTCGATTGCGTTATGCTGAGTACGCATGTCCCGCATCTCGCCCACGCTCGAAGGCTTCCGCGCCGCCTTTCGCCGGCCTTCACTCACGCTGGCTGAAATTGCGTGGCGCTGGACCGTGGGTGCGGCTGCGACCGCACTGGTCGCGTTTTCCCTTCTGGAATACCTTGACACTCTGCCCGTAACCGGCGGCGATATTCTTCTGCTGCGCACGCGGCAGCCCATCCTGATTGGTCAGGCGCTGGGGCACATTTTTCGTGGCAGCGCCCCTCGGATTGTGATGGCCGAGCTGCTGGCGGCCGTCGCGCTGACTTGTTTGTGGATTGTCGCCGCTTCCATGGGGCGGGCCGCAACGGTTCGCAGCCTGATCGATTATTTCTCTGAAAGGCGGAAGTCGTCGATGGGCGGCGAGGAGCTGGTTCCGGTCACGGATCTAGCGGTCCCGTCGCCGAAGGGTTCGCCACTCGGGTCGCTGCTGCGGCTAAACTTCCTGCGCGCGGCCGTGGCCCTGGCGGCACTTCTTGGCTTGGTGGGCGCGTTGATTCTGGTGCATGTGGTTTCGGCCAGCCTCTCGAACAGCGCAGGGTCCGCTGGAGTGAACTCGAGTAATTCTGCAGCGCCTGCCGACCCCGGCGCCGGGATTGCTTTTCTGTTGTTCTTCCCGTTGGCAGGATTAATTTTCCTGGCGTGGTCCACCCTGAATTGGGTTCTGTCGCTGGCAGGAGTGCTTGCCGTGCTCGACAGCGATATTCACAGAGATGCGTTGCGCGCGATTTCTGCAGCGGTCAGTTTCTGCCGCGAACGCAGCGGAGCGGTTTTCGCGGTCAGCACATGGACCGGGCTTGCTCACTTGACGGCTTTTGTGGTGGCGACAACCGTAGTCTCCATGCCGCTGAGCCTCGCCCGGATCGTGCCCGCGCGTATCGTGCTGGCCGGGGTTGTCCTTGTCACCATGGCGTATTTCGCGGTCGCCGACTGGCTCTACATAGTGCGGCTGGCGGGATACGTTTGCATCGCGGAAATGCCGGAAGAGCTGCTCGCTCCGATAGCCCCCGCGCCCTTGCCGGCGCCTCCTCTGCCCCCCGCAACCATCGATCGCGACGAGCCGATTCTGAGTGACATGCCGAATCTCGCCGTAGAGACGTAGCTTGCTACGTCTCAGCCTCCGCCACAGGAGCCGTCGTTCTCAGTGCCCCGGCAGAGAGACGTTGCAGCGACGTCTCTACGACGGCATTTACACGATTGAGCCGAATCTGACATACTCATCAGTGGAAAACCAATCCAAACTCCGCGTGGCGTCCCTCAGCCAACCTTCTCTCACCCAGTCCATCGTTATTCTCGACTTCGGCGCGCAGTATACGCAGCTGATCGCGCGCCGCATCCGCGAGCAGAATGTTTTTTCCGTCGTGCTGCCTTGCACTGCCAAGCTCGACGAAGTGAAGAGCTACGCCCCCGCCGGCATCGTGCTCTCGGGCGCGCCCTGGTCGGTCTACGACAAAGATGCGCCGCCGGCCGATGCGCGTCTGTTCGAACTGGGCCTGCCCGTGCTCGGCATCTGCTACGGATTGCAGTTCATGGTGCACACGCTCGGCGGCAAGGTGCGCCCGGCCGACAAGCGCGAGTACGGCCACGCGGAAGTCGAAATCGTTGCCGAGTCGGTCCTATTTCAGGGGTTGTCGAGAAAACTTCCGGTGTGGATGTCGCACGGTGACGAAGCGCTGGAACTGCCTCCCGGTTTTGAGCTGACGGCTAAAACGGCCCATGCTGTGGCCGGCATTCAGAATGTCGAGAAGCAGTGGTTCGCCGTGCAGTTTCATCCCGAAGTGCACCACACGCGCCAAGGCACGGAGATTCTGCGCAACTTCATCTTTCAGATTTGCGGCGCGAAACCTACCTGGACGCCGCAGCATTTTATTGATTCGACCGTCGAGCAGGTAAAGCGGCAGGTGGGCACGGGACGCGCCATCTGCGCACTTTCTGGCGGCGTAGACTCGTCGGTGGCCGCGGTTCTGGTGGATCGAGCTCTGCGCGACAAGAACGGAAAATCGCGCCTGACCTGCGTCTTTGTGAACAACGGCGTGCTGCGAAAAAACGAATTCGAAAAAGTACAAAAGACCCTGCGCGACAAGCTCGGTCTGCACCTCGACGCGGTTGACGCCACCGATCGCTTTCTCGGCAAGCTCAAAGGCGTCAGCGATCCTGAGAAAAAGCGCAAGATCATCGGCAACCAATTCATCAAAGTGTTCGAAAAAGAAGCCCGCCGCATCGAGAAAAAAGAAGGCAAAGTGAAGTGGCTGGTGCAGGGGACGCTTTACCCCGACGTGATCGAATCGCGCTCGGTGCGCGGACCGTCGCAGGTGATCAAGTCGCATCACAACGTCGGCGGGTTGCCGAAGAAGATGAAGCTCAAGCTGATTGAGCCGCTGAAAGATTTATTCAAAGACGAAGTCCGCAAAATCGGCCGCGATCTCGGCATGCCCGACGAAATCCTGCAACGGCAGCCGTTTCCCGGGCCAGGCCTCGCCGTGCGCGTGCTGGGAGAAGTCACGCCCGAGCGTCTGGCCCTGCTGCGCGAGTGCGACGATATTGTGGTCACCGAAATCAAGAACGCCGGCCTTTACACCAAGATCTGGCAGTCGTTCGCCGTTTTGCTGCCGGTGATGTCGGTGGGCGTGATGGGCGACATGCGCACTTACGCTTACACCTGCGCGGTTCGCGCCGTCAGCTCCGAAGATGGAATGACCGCCGACTGGGTCCCGCTGTCGAACGAAGTGTTGAAAAATATTTCCACGCGGATTGTGAACGAAGTGAAGGGCGTGAACCGCGTGGTCTATGACATCACGTCGAAGCCGCCAGGCACGATTGAGTGGGAGTGAGACAGCTCTTAGCGTCTAGCCGAGGCGACAGAATCTGCCAGAGCCGTCCGTAACAGGTCATCGATCGTGGAGCCTTTGACGCCCCCGCCCGGGGAATCCGCCCAGCAACCTACGCGTTCGCGACTGCAGCCAACAGCGGCTGCGGCACTGCCTCCGCGATAGGAAGCTCTACGGTGACGCGCGCGCCCAAGGGACTTATGTTTTCGATTCGCAGCGCCCCGCCGCGTTGTTTCACAATTCCGTAGCAGACGCTCAGCCCAAGCCCCGTGCCTTCTCCCGCCGGCTTGGTGGTGAAGAATGGCTCCAGCGCGCGATTGAGATTCGAAAAACCGGGTCCGCTGTCTTCCACTTCGATTATTGCCCGCGTCCCGGACTGATACGCGCGAATGCTGATGTGCTTCTTCCCGGCGAAACCTTCCAGTGCGTCGCTGGAATTCTTGAACAGGTTCAGCAGAATCTGTTTGATCTCGTCTTCATGGACAGCGAGTGACGGAAGGCCAGGCGCGATATCGAGGTCCACATGCACCTTGCGTTTGCGAGTGTAGTACTCGCACAAGGCCAGAACCTCGTGCACCAGCGGAGAAAGCTGCACAATGTGCGTGTCCCGCGCCCCTTGCCTCGCGAAGCGCAGCAGATTATCGATGATCCGCTTCATGCGCCGGGTCTCGCCGACCAATCGCGTGAGTTGATCCCGCGCCTGCGGCGAGGCCACCTTGTCGCCGATCAGCTCGCCATATCCCATGATGACGGTCAACGGATTGTTAAGCTCGTGCGCCACTCCCGCGAGCAGTTGGCCCAGTGCCGCCAGCTTTTCCGACCACACCAATTGCCGATGCAGAGTTTTCAATTGCACCGCTACGGCAAGATCGGCTGCGACCATCTCGATGCGCGCCAGTTCGAGCGCATCCAGCCCCAGGACTGGTCCCCGCGTTAGCATTCGAATACATCCCAGATACGTGCCGATTCCCGAACAGAGCGGTATCAAGATCACAGCACCGTTCCTGCACAGTCTGTCGGACTCCTGCTGCTCCTGATCAGAAATCTCGGATACTTCAGTTTTTTCCCGCGGCAGCAAGAATGAGTTGTGGCCGATGCGCAGGGTGCCGGAGCATGCGCTCTGAACGCGATCCAGCGTCCAGTCTTTTGCCTGAAGTTTGCGCAAAGCTATTTGCGATCCACTCGATCCAATCACGCTTAACTGTCCGTCAGCGTCTTCGAGTTGAATCACGGCCGCGGCAAAGCTGCTCACTTCCGTGATGGCGGTGGCGATCTCGGGGCACACCGCTTCCGGTTTTGTGCCGTTCAACAGGCGCGAGGTGATGGATGCGAAACGTTCCAGTTGATGATTGAGCGATTCCGCCTTGCGTTGCATTCCAGTGATGGAGAGCGATTTGTCTTCGACGATAGCGAGAATCATGCCGAAGGCGACGAAGAGCTTGGGAACATCCCAGAGCGCGCCGGGGACAATCAGGTTCGGCGTGAAGCGTTCGACCCACAGGCGAATCGGAAATAGCGCTCCCCAGCCAAGAAACCCGCAGGAAATCGTCAGGATGCCAAACGACCTGCGCCAGTAGTTGCGGCAGATGAACACGCCGGGCAATCCAAATCCGATTCCCAGCAGCGCTGTTGTACCTTCCACAAAGGAGCCGCGGAATGCAGCCCGAATCGCCCAGGCTCCCACCAGTGAGCAAACGAAAGTGAGCGCCGCCACATACAACGAAAACTTGCGATGCACGCGGAAGAAAAATGCGCTCGCGCCTCCGAAGCATGCAATCAGGCTCAGGACATAGATCCAGCGCGCCTGCGAGCCGGTGGAGAACAACGCCGAATAAAGCAGAGAAGGCACACCGAGCACCAGCAGCAGGGTTGTGCGCTTCGCGGAATCTTCAACCACCGAAGAGACGGAAACCAGAAACGCAACCGCGGCGGCTTGCAAGGCGACGGAATCGATTGCCAGCAGAAGGGAACTGACGTGTCCGCGATCAGGCTCGAGCAGTTGCGCTAGAAAGTGCGTGAACACCAAAGCCCATCCCACGGCCCAAACCGTGAGCCGGGCGCAGCGGGCATGACGTTTGAGGCACGCAAAAATAATGACCAGCGCGCCCACGGTTAAAAATGTCGGAAGTTTTTCGAGAATTTCCATCAAGGTTACGGTTGGGGGAAATCATGGTGTCCACAGTAACCAACAGTAACCACCCCGGTCAAAGCCCGAACGTGCCATGGGAGTGGCACGGAAGTCGGGCATTTGCGACGTTCGCGCAGGACTCGCGGCAGGCCGGAGACGGAGAAAGATCGGCGCCGCCTGAGATGACACTCTCTCCGCTGCGGAGGCGGGATCTTGCGCCCGCCTCCGCGATTCCGCTGCAATCACTGTCTACATCGCCGGCCCTTCCGGATACGCCGGCAGGTCAGGCGGGCGTGGCGGCAGCTTCTTGGGATTGGCCTCGATCTGCTTCATCACTTCCTGGATCGCGCGATCGAGCTGCGCGTCTTTTCCTCGGACCACATCATCGGGGCGATTGTCGACCTCGATGTCGGGCGCGACTCCGTGGTTCTCGACGACCCACTTGCTGTCGAGTCCATAGTCGGCGAATTCTGGGCGAGTGATGTAGCCGCCGTCGATCAGCGGAATTTCACCGCGAATGCCGCGGACTCCGCCCCATGTGCGTTCGCCAATGAGCGGTCCGAGCTTGTAGACCTTAAAGAATTCGCTGAAGATGTCGCCGTCGGAGGCCGCGTACTGGTTGGTGATCGCGGCCATGTAGCCGTGGAAAACGACTGGCGGCGTGGTGCCGCTTTCAAAGTTGCGGGCCGCGTTCATGCCGACCAGGACGCGGCGCAGTCGTTCGAAAATAAGTTGGTCGACGAACCCTCCGCCGTTGTAACGCACGTCAATGATCAGCCCCTCTTTGCGAATCTGCGGGAAGAACTGCCTGACGAACGCGTTGAGGCCGTCAGCGCCCATGTCAGGAATGTAGATGTAACCGACACGCCCGTGGGTGGCGGCATCCACCTTCCTGCGATTGCTCTCGACCATGTTGTTTTCGCGCAGTTGATATTCGTCGCCGACAGGCTTCACCGGCAGCGTGCGGGCGCCTTCCATCTCCGGCTTGGAATTCACCGTGATGGCCGTGGTCTCGTTGGCGGTGTTGACGAACAATTCGTAAGGATTCTGCGGCGCGCGCAACGCGCGGCCGTTCACCGCCAGCAGATAGTCGCCTTCCCGCACATTGACGCCCGGTTCGGTGAGCGGCGACCGGGTCTGCGGATTCCAGTTCTCTCCCGGATAAATTTTCTTGAACCGGTAGAGACCGCTGGCGGAGTCGAGTTCGAAATCTACCCCCAACAGGCCTACGTTCACGGGATGCAGATCGGGCTGGTCGCCGCCGCCCACATACGTGTGGGAGTTAGAAAGCTCGCCGATCACTTCTCCCAGGATGTAGGTAAGGTCATAGCGATTGGCGGCGTAAGGAACCAGCGGCGCATATTTGTCGCGAATCGCCTCCCAGTTCACACCGTTCATGCTGGCCTCAAAGAAGTAGTCGCGCTCCTGCCGCCAGACTTCATTGAACATCTGCTTCCATTCCGCAGGCGGATCGATCTCCGCGCGCAGGCCGCTCAGGTTGAGCGCGCCGTCGCCCGGTTTCTTGGGAGCGTCAGCCTTGGCGTCGATGATGCCGTAGGCGCCTTTCGCCTCGTAGAGAATCTTGGTGCCGTCAAAAGAGATAGCCCAGCGGTCGATGCCCTCGATCACCGTCTTCTCTTTCCGTTCTTTCAAATCGTAGGCGTGCAGAGCGGATTCTTCGCCGGGCAGCGGCCCGGAAAGTCCCTGCACAGGTTGGCTGGAATAATAAAGAAAACCCTTTCCTGCTCCCAACCCACTCACGCTGGCGGGAGGCACCGGCAAGGCGACGATGCGATTCTGGATCCCCTCGAGATCAATGCGAAAGTTCCTGGCGACTTCCTTCGACTCCTTTTCGCGTTCGGCCACTTCTTTCTTCGCTTCTTCTTTTTTCTGAAGTTCAGATTTATTCTTGTCCGCCGCTTTCTTGTCCTTTTCTTTTTCCTTTTCGGATTCAGGAGCTTCGGCCGCAGGTTCCTCGCCTTTGATGGCGGTTTCGTCACTCAGCGCCGGGAACGGAGAAGGCGCGTCCGCGTGCAGGGTGATGAGGTAAGGCCGCGTAGTCTTAGGATTCGCAAACTCAAAATCGAAATTGCCCAGCACCTCGTTGTAATCGCGGTCAGAAAGGAAATACAGGTAGTTGCCGTCGGGATCGAAGAGGGGTCCCGCGCTGTTCACCAGCTCGTTGGTGACCGCCGTGATTTTCTTGTCCACGGTCGAATAGAGATACACGATGCTCAGTCCGGTCTGTTGTGCCTTGTCGTAAGCCAGCCACTTGCTGTCCGGCGACCAGGAGTAGTTGTTGATCTCAAAGAATTTGCCGCGATCCACTTCGACCGGCTTTTTGTCATCCTTCTTGCTATCGAGATCAACGTACCAGAGCCGGAGGTCTTTGTCGGACCACGCGAGTTTCTTGCTGTCCGGAGACCAGACCGGCGTGCCCTTGAACCCCTTGTACCCGCTGGTGATCTGTCGCTCTTTATCTTTGCCGCGCTCTTTTTCTCGCGCCGCTTCCTTCGCAGCCGCTTCCTTGTCTTTTTCTTTCTCTTTATCCTTGGCTTCGTTCTCTTTGCCTAAGTCGACATTGCCCATCCCGTCCTGGGGAGTGATGTAGATTTCGTCCTCGCCCGTGCGGTCGGAAACGAACGCAATCCAGCGGCCGTCGGGAGACCAGGCAACTTCTTTCTCCCGGATGCCGGGTGTGCGAGTCAGGTTGCGGGTTGCACCTTCTTTGGCGGGCACCGTGAAAACGTCGCCGCGCGCCGCAAACACCGCGCGTTTGCCGTCCGGCGCAATATCCATGTCGGTGATGTTTTTGCTCACGCTGGCCCAGTGCTTCATGGTCAGGTCGCGTTCGCCAGGAAGAGTGATGGTGAGCTTCGTCGCCTGCCGCGTGCCGGGGTTCGGCACATCGAGGTCCAGCACATAGAGATAGCCGCCGTTCTCGAAAATGATGGACGCATCGCCCAGGCTCGGCCACATCACGTCGAAGTCGGTGAAGTGCGTGATCTGCTCCACCTGTTTCGTGCCCAGGTCAAACGCGTAGATGTTAAACCGATGCTCCGCGCCGCGGTCCGACGTGAAGTACACCGTGTTGCCGTGCCACATGGGAAACGTATCGGTGTAATCGGTGTGCGGAATCTGCTGCTCGAAGCACGTTGTTCTTGATGTCGTAGATATAAATGTCCTGCGCGAGCCCGCCGGTGTAGCGCTTCCACGTCCGAAAATTGCGGAAGATGCGGTTGTAAGCGACCTTGGTGCCGTCCGCGTTAAACGAAGCGAGCCCGCCCTGGTCCATGGGCAGAGGCTCGGGTAAACCGCCGTCGATCGAAACCGTAAACTGCCGCTTGACCCAGCCATTGGAAGCATCGCGCCGCGAGAGAAAGACGATGCGCTTGCTGTCGGGCGTCCACGTGACTACCTGGTTGTGAATGCCCATGCGGTCGTTGAGCTGCTGGGGGCTGCCCTGGTAGAAAGTCAGTTGACGTGGCTGGTCGCCCTCGGAACTCATTACGTAGACATTGAAATTGCCGTCGTACTGGCCCGGTGAATGCGATCCATTTTCCATCCGGCGAAAACTTCGGAAACAATTCGCGGCCAGGATGAGTCGTGACGCGGTGCGCCGCCCCGCCGCTCGCCGAAGCCAGCCATATGTCACCTCCGTAGACGAAGGCGATCCTGTCCCCGTGAATGTCGGGAAAGCGCATCAAGCGTCCTTCCGGCTGTTGGGAAAAAGAAAAAGTAGCAGTGAAAATAAAAAGGATGGCGGCTACAGCCCAGCGGCGAACGAGCGACATTCCAGCGTCCTCCATGAACCTGACCGGATTGCGACAACCCGGCGAGAATTCGCACCCCAGACAAACGTACGATTTTAGCAAGTTGTGGGGTCATACGGCGTGGAATCCCAACTGTCCGGGTTGAATACACTCATGTCGGGACAGCCGCCCCGGCTGTCCGGTCGAGCGAAGCTCGACGGCCTCTTCTCAGCTGCCGTAAACCTGAGACACTACCCAATCCGGCGGGTGCGCCGGCAAACCGATTCCGCACATTCCGGCTGGGCGTATCAAGGAAGACTGTCAGTGGAGAATCAGAACTGGCTCATCGCGCAGACCGAACCGGGTCAGGCGCTCTTAGCGGAACCGCCGGATAAACAGCGTGTGCCGCTCCGAGCGGTAAAATCCAACACCGTAGATGGTGGCCTTGCCTTTGGTCGAATAGATCACCTGCCGAATGCGCAGCAGCGGCGCACCACGGTGCAGCCCAAGCAACTCGGCGATATTCATATCGGCCGCGGTCGCGTCAATTTCTTCGTCGGCATAAGCCAGCTCCACGCCGTACTCGTGCTTCAGCGCGCCAAACAGAGAGCTTCTCCCCAGCGGCGCCTTCACCAGGTCGGAGTATTCCGCCGCCGGGAGGTAACAGGTTTCGAGCGCGAACGGTTCTTCGCCGGTCAGGCGAAGACGTTCAATCTTCACCATGCGGCTGGTGGCCGGCAAGCCCAGGCGCGCGGCCACTTCCTGCTCGTCTTCGATTATCTTCGCCAGCAGCACGCGTGAACTCGGAGCCAGGCCGCGGCTGTTCATGTGCTCCGTGTAGCTCATCAGCTTGTTGAAATGAATCTTCGGAGACGCGACAAAGGTTCCCGCGCCCCGCCGCCGCTCTACAATTCCCTCGCGCTCCAGCCCGGCCAGCGCGTGTCGAGCGGTCATCAGGCTCACTTTGTGCGCCTTGGCGAGCTCGCGCTCCGAGGCAACGGCGTCCCCCGGCCTGAGTTGATCCGCCTCAATCCGTTTGCGGATCGAGTTCTGGATCTTTTTGTAAACCGGTGTTCCGTTGCTGTGATTTCCTGTCATAAAACGATTTACTCAGCCTACCGTGACATTTGATTCGGGACAATTGCAGCGTGTGATGCGCGCGCCTCCGTCCACTAGACCGAGATGCTCCTGTGCTATATAGCGTATTCGGAGCCCCGTGTAAAGCTTAAAGCTCGAAAATTAACCAAACGTCCCATTTAGGGACGCCCCGAATGCTATAGAGCATATAGTTTTCTGCGTCTGGCCGGGCGGAACAGTTTTTTGCGTGACATGCATAGAAAATGCTGATTTGTTAGTATCCTCAGGGTCCCCCTTCAGTCGTGGAATCGGATAACTCCTGCGGTAAGAAATTCCTCACCTGGATCCGCGCTGCAAGTGATATAGAGCGATCCCGGAACTCCCCCAAAAAGATTTTCACAGGTTTCTGCATTTTCTTCTTGACCATGAACTGCCATGTGCTATATAGCATAGTCGATTCACATTAGGGCCGTGTGCAACGTCCACGTGCAGTGCCCTGGTGTAACGCTTAGTGGAAAGTGCTTTCGAGGAGGCGCTGTGATGATGCAATCGACATACGCAAGGTGTAAGGACACAACGGACCGCGGATCTGTGTACTCGCTGTTTACATTCCTAGCGGTCTGCGCAGTCGTCCTCAGCTTATCAATGGTTGGTCTGGCCCAGGAACTGGCGGCCACGCTCACCGGTACGGTGACGGACCCCAGCGGCGCGGTTGTCGCGGGCGCGACCGTTTCAGTTCACAGTGAAGACACCGGCGCCGATCTCCGCACCGTGACCACGAGCAGCACCGGCAACTTCAATATCACGAATCTCCCCGCCGGCCGTTACACGGTGACCGTTAAAAACGGCGGATTCCAGGCCTATGTCGCCAAGGACGTCGTCCTGAACGTCGCGGAAAAGCACACCCTCGATGTTGCGTTAATAACCGGGAAGGTCACCGAGACCCTCGAGGTGACCGCAGAAAACACCCCGATCCAAACCACCACGGCCGAAGAGTCCGGAACCGTCACCGGCGACCAGGTCCGAGAACTGGCTTTGAACAATCGAAATTTCGAACAGCTTCTGTTGCTGCAGCCCGGCATTTCGAATCAACTCGGCGATAAACCCGGTTTCGGCTTGCAAAGCAACACTGAGATCTCGGTCAACGGTGCACGCACCGGTGCGAACAACTGGACGGTCGACGGCGCCGACATCAACGACAGCGGCTCCAACGGCACGCTCCTTAACACGCCCAGCATTGACGCGATCCAGGAGTTCACGCTGGAACGCAGCAACTACGACGCGTCCTTCGGACGCAGCGGCGGAGGGCAGGTAGTCGTTGCGACGAAATCCGGAACCAACCAGTTCCACGGCAGCGCCTACGAATTCAACCGCAACAACGATTACAACGCGAACACCTTCACGGATCGGGCAGGCATTGCTCAGGGCACACCTGCGTCTGCCTTACCTACGCCGGTTGAGCATTACAATGACTTCGGTTTCACAATCGGCGGGCCGCTTTTTATTCCCAAGGCCTACCACCCAGAAAATAGGTTCAAGACGTTCTTCTTCTGGGCCGAGGAATGGCGCAAAGCGAACACGCCCGATCCCCAGACGTTCACCGTGCCGACAAAAGCGGAGCTGAGTGGTGTAATCACCGGTCCCGTTCCCATTGCGCCGGCAGGTTGCGTAACCACGACGGGAACGACCTCAACCATCAGCCCAACCTGCTTTAGCAAGAACGCCCAGGCGTATATCAAGGCCTTTATGGGCAACTATCCGGCGAACCCTAGCGGACAGCTGGTGACCGACTTCAGCCAATTGAACAATTATCGGGAAGACAACATCCGCCTTGACCAGAATCTAGGCGACAAGGTTCGTCTGTATGCGCGTTATATGCAGGACTCGGTGCCAGAAAGCTTCCCCTTTGGTCTGTGGGGTTCCGCAAACTACCCGGGAGTTGAACCCACGTCTCTCAACGCTCCCGGCCGAAATCTCGTGATCAACGCTTCGGCCACGATCTCGCCGAAGGTTGTCAACGAAGTCGAGTTCGTGGATTCCTACGGTGCCATTAATTCTGTGCTGGTAAACGCAATTGCACAGTCTGCGGCCTTCACCAGCACCCTCACCGGTGGCACCACTTATCAGGACCCCTACGGACGCGCCCCCGGCGTCACTTTCGCGTCGTCAGGAAATGTGGGCCTTGCTAACCAGAGTGCGCCTTACTTCGAACGAAACAAAGATCGAAACCTTTTCGACAATATTTCGATTCAGCTTGGCAACCACAACGTTCGTGCTGGCGCCACTGCCATGTGGATGGTCAAGACGGAAAATGCCGACAATGGCGCGGCTTCGTTTACTTTTTCGGACCACACGGCCACCGGCGGCGATCCTGAGTTCGCAAACTTCCTTTTAGGGCAGGCAGATTCCTATTCTCAGACAAGCAAAGATACGGTTCCGTATCTTCACTATGTGAATTTCGAAGCTTACGTGCAGGACGACTGGAAAGTCACGCCTCGCCTCAGCTTGAATCTGGGCTTAAGGTACAGCTACTTTCCGTCACCCTCTGACAGCAACAATACCTTGCTGAACTTCGATCCAGCGCGATTCGTTGCTGGCAACGCGCCTACGATCGATCCCGCAACCGGCACAATGGTCACGGGAAGTCCAAACGCCGACAGCGCCACTTACGCCAACGGTTTGATATTTCCGACCGGCGCGACCTGTGCGGCAGCTCAGGCGATTACCACAACCGCGAGCTGTTCACCGTTTGGCAGCCTGGTCAATCCCAACTCGAACAAGAACTTCGGCCCCCGATTGGGCCTCGCCTACGACCCGTTTGGAAATGGGAAATGGTCGTTACGCGCCGGGTACGGCGTCTTCTATGACCGGACCCTGAACGGCATTTGGGAGCAGAATGCCTTTGACGACCCGCCTCTCGTTCAAACTTCGGCCATCAACAACAACGGAACCGCCAGCACTGAATATATTCGACAATGTGAACGCCGGGAGCGACAGCACCCACGCCGGTGACCCCGGTGAATATCGTGGTAACCGGAACTCCGAGTCTTCAAAGTGCCCAGTTACCAGGATTTCAACATGTCTGTTCAACATGAACTGATGCACAATACGGTGCTCGAAGTCGGCTACGTCGGCACCAGGGGCACCCACCTGCTCGGCGACATGGACCTCAACCAGCCCACCGTTGCCGCGCGCCTGGCGAATCCTAACTCGGACGCCAACGCACTCGTGAATTTTCCGGGCTACGGTTCCGTTCGGTCTCGCAATCCGATCTTCACCAGCAACTACAACTCTCTACAAGTCTCCTTGAACCGTCGGTTCACGAACGGTCTAACCCTGGGAGCCGCCTATACATGGGCGAAGCTTCTCACGACCAACCCGCAGGATCGCGATTTGGGAGTGCAGGACACCTACGATCTTAAGGCCGCCTACGGTTCATCGTTGCTCAACACTCCGCAGGTCTTTGTTCTGAGCTATGTCTACGACTTGCCGTTCTTTAACAAAGACCACAACGCGCTGAGTTCCGTGCTGGGTGGGTGGGAAATTTCCGGCATCACCAACATCCAATCCGGTCAGTCTTTGACGGTGACCCAGGGCACCGATCCGTTCGCTACCGTCGCAAACAACAACTCGGGACTTAACTTAGCGCGTGAAGGCTTGATTCAAATTCGAGCGAACCAGGTCGGCGACCCTCACGGGCCGAAAACGCCGGCTGAATTCTTCAACACTGCCGCCTTCTCCCCGGCCTCGGGCGCGTTCGGCGACGAGCGGCCGGGTGCGCTGTTGGGGCCTGGATTCCAACTGTGGGACGTGTCGCTACTCAAGAACTTCCGTCTTGGTGAGCGGGCACGCATACAACTGCGGTTCGAATCTTTCAACACGTTCAACCATGGCAGTCCGAATGCGATTAACACCACCATCGGCAGCTCCTCCTTCGGACAAGTTACGGGCTACCACGATCCCCGCAATCTGCAACTGGGAGCAAAATTCCAGTTCTGATTGCAAAGATTCGAATGATGGGTGAAGGGCGCACGCCACCACGGCGTGCGCCCTTTCTTTTGGCCGAATGAATATTTCTTCGTCGCTACAAAGCGAGTAACACGTAAGCCGACAGCATCATTGGCTTTCAGTTTTCTTGATCGCCTCGGTCCTGGATTTCTCCTGGATCTCGACTGATAGCTTCTGCTCTTTCGTCGCTTCGGCGGTTTGTCCTAGCTGACGTAGCACTGTGCCGAGGACGTAGTGTGCCTGGAAGTAGTTGGGATCGATCTGGATGGCTTTGCGAAGCGTCTCCGCGGCCGCGTGGGGATGGTTTAGCGCGAGTTCCGTCCTGCCCAAAAAGAATAAAGCCTCGGTGTAACGAGGATTCACCGCGATCGCTGCGCGAAAATGGGGCTCGGCCTCCGCGGGCTTCGACTGCGCCAGAAGGATCTGGCCGAGAATGCAGTTCGAAACCGGATCGCTGGGAAAGCGCTGCAATTCTGCGCGGAATTCTTTCTCCGCAAGTTCGTTCTCGCCCTGGCGCCAATACTGAAAGCCCAGGCCGGAATGCGCGCCCATAAAATTCGGGTCGGCCGCAACTGCGGCCTGATATTCCTTGATCGCCTCTTCTCGATTCGCCATCTGGTCATAAGCTGTGCCCATCATGATGTGAGCAGACGCGGAGTTGGGGCTCAGCTGCATAATGCGAGCGAATACGCTGGTAAGTGCTTTGTAGTCTTTCATCCGCAGGTACGCCTTGCCGAGCATGTCGAGCGTCTCCAGATCGGAAGGCTGCGCCTGGTTGGCGCGTTCCAGATATTGCGCGGCCTCCGGATAACGATCCAGCGCAAAGAGAGAGAGTCCGGCCAAGTCGAGAACCTGAAAATCGTTTGGATAAGCCACCGCCATGGGTTGAAGCAGGCTCCACGCGGAACGGTAGTGCTGCGCTTTAAAGTCAGCGATGGCAAGATTGCGTTTCGTCGCGGCGTCGCCCGGGCGAACCTTCAGCGCCTCTTCGTAGAGAGGAATCGCCTCGCCGGGTTTCCCCTCACGCGATAGCACAATGCCCAGATTATTCAATGCGGCGAGAGAATGAGGGTCGATGGTCAACGCCTGCCGCAAGGCGTCGGCGGCAGCGGCCAGTTCGCCCTTGTGCATCGCGTCCGCCGCGCGTTCGAGGTACGCGTGCAGTCGTGCTTCTGTGCCTGCTTCTGTGCCTGTCGCTTCTGCGCCCTTCGCTTCTGTCGCCTTCGAGGGCTGGCTTTTTGTCGGCGATCCGGTCTGGGCGGCGAGGCAGCACGCAATCAACGGCCACAGCAGGTAGATACTGGCCATCCGCCGGACGCGGATTTGCAAACTCATAGGCCAGATTCTAACCTACCCGATCACCGAGTTCTGATGTTCTAGCTTGCTTCCTGAAAGCCTAAGCGATGTTGAGCGACAAGAGGTTTGAGTCTTTCTGGTCTAGGAGTTAAGTCTTGAACCACGAAGGGCACCAAGGTACACGAAGGACGGCATCGCAGTGCTCTATTCTGACCGATGCCCGTAAGTCGTTGATATTATCTGTAAGTTATTGCATCTTGGTGTAAGTGATTGAAAACACGTGGAGGCCCTCCAGGATGCCGCAGGGCGCACGATAAAGCTGCAGATGGGTTCCAGCGTGTCCGTGCCATCGATCGTCGACGCCAGGGCCGTTTCCGGCCCGGGAAATGGTGTTCTACAAAGAGTCGAGGCTGCCGAAAATCGGGTCGGCTTCAGCGCCGGCCGCCACCCAATGTTCTCCTCTTAACCGTATAGCTGAGAGATAACAAGTCTAGAGCGTGAGTGGGTGCCCTGCATTTTCAACAGGTTAAGATGTATCTTGAAGCGCAACCCGGATGCGCTCGAGCTCAGGACCTTAACCATGATCGCAATTGTGATGGGAGTGACCGGTTCTGGAAAGACGTCGGTCGGACTCCTGCTGGCGCAACAACTTGGCTGGGAGTTTGCCGACGCCGATAATTTTCATCCCCAGGCGAATGTGGAGAAGATTGTGCGCGGCATTTCATTGAACGACGACGACCGCCGGCCGTGGCTCGAGCGTTTGCGAATTCAAATTACGAATTGGATCGCGAATGGTCGAAACGGAGTGCTGGCGTGTTCGGCGCTGAAACGAACCTACCGGCAGGAATTGAGCGTGGGACCGGAAGTCCGGTTTGTGTATCTCAAGGGAAGTCCCGAGCTGATCACGCAACGGCTCCGGTCGCGGCGCGGACATTTTGCCGATGAAAAAATTCTGGCCGGTCAGTTTGCCGATCTGGAAGAACCGGATGCGGCGGTCACCGTCGATATCGCCCAAACGCCTGAGAAGATCGTGGCCGAGATTCGAGAAAGGCTGGGCTTAGCGTAGAATCCTCGCGCAGCTGATCGCGGTCTTCTGGAACATCTTTGGATACATCGGGAGCACTGCCTAACCCCAGACTCGAATCCGCCACCATCTCCCGCCTGATGTGGCGGCTGATGCCTTTTCTTTTTCTTCTGTACATCGTCGCCTATCTGGACCGCATCAACGTGGGCTTTGCCGTGCTGCAGATGGGCGAGCCGCTTCATCTCACCGATCGCGTCAAGGGAGTCGCGTTCGGAATGTTTTTTGCCGGCTACTTCTTTTTTCAGGTTCCCAGCAATCTGGTGTTGCAGAAGGTGGGCGTGCGCCGATGGATCTGCGGCCTGATGGTGGTGTGGGGGCTGGTCTCGTGCTCGATGATTTTTATTCGCGGACCGATAAGTTTCTACGTGCTGCGATTTTTGCTGGGCGCTGCGGAGGCGGGATTTTTCCCGGGGATGATTCTTTACCTCAAGCACTGGTTCCCGGCGCGCGCCCGCGCCCGCGCTGTGGCCTGGTTTATGACTGCGAATCCGCTGGCCGGCGTCGTCGGCAGTCCCATCTCTGGCGCGTTGTTGGGGCTCCACGGGAACGGACTGGCGGGATGGCAATGGCTGTTTCTGATGGAAGGCACGCCGGCCATTCTGCTTGGAATCGCAGTCTTATACATACTCGCCGAGACTCCCAAAGACGCCGGCTGGCTGCGCGACGACGAACGGAAATGGCTGGTCGACCAATTGAATTTCGAGGAGCAGGCCGACTCCGCTCGCCGAGGAGATTTCTGGTCGGTGGCCGCGGACTGGCGGGTCTGGGTGCTGTCGCTGGTTTATTTCGGATTGCCTGCCTGCATGTACGGCGTGACGGCGTGGCTGCCGACCGCCATCCACAGCATGTCCGGGCTCAGCGACCAGATGATTGGTATTGTGGCGGCCATTCCTTATTTTGTGACGGCCGTCGCCATGGTGGTAGTGGGGCGGCATTCCGATCATTCTGGCGAACGGCGGTGGCACACGGCCGGGATGGCATTCCTGGGGGCAGCGGCCTTGGCCGTCGCGGCTTACAGCCGGGCACCGTTTCTCGTGATCACGGGAATGAGCGTGGGGATGTTGGGAGCGCAGTCCATGGCGGGGCCGTTCTGGGCCATGGCAACGTCACGCGCCAGCGGGGCGGCGGCTGCGATTTCGATCGCGATTATTAACTCCGTGGCTAACCTCGGGGGATACTTCGGACCCTACATCATCGGGTTCGCACGCTCCAACAACGGCGGGTTCGGAGGGTTGCTGCCGATCGGCGTGGTGCTGGCGGTGAGTGGGTGCCTGGCGCTGGTGGTTGGGGCGAAGCCCCATCACGCCTCGACGGCGGGGCGGAATTTCCAGTAAACGCAGTAGCGCTGGTTGAACACGCGGTAAAAGGGACTGAGAGTGACATCCTGAGGACGGCCTGCGCCCACGGTGCGAAAAGTGAGCGCTGCATTTTTTTGGCTGACTGGTTTCTGGCTGGCTGCCTTCTCAAGTGGGGCACTGACCGGATGAATCCATTTGTCGAGGGCATTGCGATCGGCGGCGAGTTCTGGCACGGGGATGGCCGGAAAACCTCCGTGCAGAAATTTGTCGTCGGAATAGATGCGCTTCGAGTCGAGATTCTCGGTGCCGAGTTCGCCGGCGAGCACGAGCGGGCCGTACATAATGGCGGCTAGCGTGGGATCATCGGGGATGGCCTGCAAATGCAGGCGCATGGGCAGCTTCACATCCACGCGATCACCATTTTTCCACGTCCGGTCAATTTTCGCGTAGCTGGAGGGTTCCAGCTTTTGGTTTGGCTCGAAAGGCTTGCCGTTGACGGTCACGCTGGCGGCGTCGGCCCAGTACGGAATGCGTACGTTCAAGGTGAAGCGAGCAGGCGATTTCGTCTGAACGACCAGTCGAGTCCCGGCTTCCTCGGGAAAGCGAGTCTCCTGCCGGAGGACGACACCTTTTTCCCGCCAATTCACTTCAGAAGCGAAAAATAAATTCACCCACAGCGACTGCTCGTTGTGAAAGTAGAATCCCTCGCTGAGCTTCGAGAAATTTTCCAGGCCGGTACCGCAGCAACAGAAGAAGCCTTCGTGTGGAACGAAGTGAACTTTCCACTGGCCGGGTTGCATTCCTAGGTAGTAAAGCGGCGAGCCATCTGCTGGATTGGGGGTGGCGAGGATGTGGTTCAGAAACGCGCGCTCGTAATAGTCCGCGTATTGCGGCCCGGCCTGCCAGGTGAAGAGCTGGCGGGTGAGCTTGAGCATGTTGTAGGTGTTGCAGGTTTCCTGCGAGAGATCGGTAAGCTCGGAGGCGAGCACGTCGGGCGGCGTGCGGAAATGTTCGCTGGCGCTGTTGCCGCCGGTGACGTAGCTGCGATGCAGCGCGACCTGCTGCCAGAAAAATTGCGCCGCGTCGCGGTAATGCGGGTCGCCGGTGAGTTCGAATTCGCGGGCGGCGCCGATGAACTTGGGGATCTGGGTATTGGCGTGGAGGGTGGTGAGGGTATCGCGCCCTTCGGCGGCGGGACCGATGACCGCGTGATGATCGAAGCGTTTCGCAACCAGTAGATAACGGGGATTTCCGGTGACGGCGGAGAGGTTAGCCAGAACTTCGTTCATGCCTCCGAATTCGATTTGCAGGGTGCGCTGCATTTGTTCTTCGGGGAGCCGGCCGGTGCGCCAGTCCGTCCAGGCGGCCATGCTTTCGAGCACCTGAAGCGCCTGTGGATTCTGCATGTGTTCATTGACATCGAGCATGCCAGCCATGATTTTATGGAGCGCATACCAGAGGACCGCGGCCGGACGACCCTGTTCCAGGTCGTCAAATCCCGATTCAGGGAACGCGGAAAGATAGCCCTTGTCGCCGAGCTGCGCCTGGCATTTTGCCAGCTCCGACACCATGGCGCCGGCCTTGGTCTTGAGGCGGACGTCGCCGGTGGAGGCATACATCTGGCTGCAGGCGGAAAGAAAATGGCCGACATAATGGCCACGCCATCCGTTGGTGGGAGACTCGCGGTTATAGAGCGGCTCGGCCGACGACGGAAGTTTGGCGTTGACGCGGAAGTTATGCAGCAGGCGGTCGGAATCAAGGGCGAGGAGATAGTTGAGAGTTTGTTCGCGCATCCGGAGCAGATCGGGGTCGAGGATGCGGACATCTTCAAGACGAAATGGGATGGCGGTGAGGGTGGGAAGTGACGCCGTATCCTGCGGGGCGGTGCCGGTCAGATTCAGTAGATCATGCACAAGGGCCGCATCATGACCGCTACGTGGCGTAAGCGCTCTGCCGGCCGCTCCTGTCGCGGCAAGGGCTGTGCCGCCGTACAGCATGCGGCGCAGAAAATCACGTCTGATCATGGAAATATCCTACCACTCGACGGAACTTTGACCGGAGGCCACGGGACATGACGAAGAAAACCGTCGAGCTCCGCTCGACAGGACCCTTCGGCTTCGCTCAGGGCAGGCTCTCGAGGGCGGCTGTTCCCACATGAGCATCTCCCAGTCTGACCCGCTGGGTTGCGAAGGGATAATGCCTCAAACTTGATGGCATTGTTTACAATAGGAGTTTCCTCCGCCCGTCTGACGGGAATCTGTAGCAGGACGAACAGCGGAACGCGAACAGCAAACTTTGGAACAGCCAAAAAACAACTCCGGCACCTCTCCCAGCGTTTACTGGAGGGTGGAAGGCAGCCTGGTCGACCTGACCGTGGTCGCGCCGCTGGCGTTTTTTACGTGGAACGATCAGACGTTCAGCGGGCGGGTGCGGCGGCGCGGGCTGATCTTCCTGATGGCGATGCTGCGTCCGTTTCTTTATGCGGCGAACCGGAAGTTTGCTACATGCATGGTGCATACGGTGCTGCGCGGCGTGACCCGCGATCGGCTGGATTTGCTGGGAGAAGAATACTTCCAATACCGGCTGAAGCCCCGGCTGAAGCCGGAAGGCGTGCAGAAGGTGCGAGAGCTTTTGAGCTCGGGCGCCGACGTGGTGCTGGTGAGTCAGGGACTGGACCATGTCATGCGTCCGCTGGCGCGCTATTTGGGCGCGAAGCATCTGGTGGCAAACCGGCTGGAGTTTCGCGATCGCGTGGCGACCGGCCGGCTGCTGGAGCCGGTGATTCGGCCTCGCGGACTATTTGCCCGGCTCCGGGAACAGCACCCGGATGGGCGGCGTGCGCCGAAGACTCTGGCGCGGCATCTGGGAATCTCGGTGGAAGTTTTGCGGGAAGCCGTGATTGGGGCCGACCGGGAAGTTCTGCCGCGGGAGCGGCCGATCGTGAACTTTGACGGCAAAACACAGGCGGCCGGCTTCTCGGTGCATCGCGCTTTGCGCGGAAAGCACGTGCTGCTGATCGGCGTCACCGGCTTCATTGGGAAAGTGTGGCTGGCGAATACGCTGCTCGAGTTGCCGGAGGTCGGGCGAATCTATCTTCTCATCCGGCGGCAGAAATCGAATCCGGCAGAGCGGCGCTTCGAGAAGATGGTGGAAGAGTCGCCGGTGTTCGATCCGCTTTTTGAGCGGCATGGAGACGACCTGCCGCGGTTTCTGCGCGACAAGGTTGAGGTGCTGGAAGGCGACGTTACTCAGTCCGGCCTGGGTCTGACCCCCGAATATGCACGACGCCTGCAGAAGGATCTGGATCTGATCATCAACAGTTCGGGTTTGACCGATTTCAATCCTGACCTTCGCGATGCTCTTACCACGAACACCGACGCTGCGGTCAACATCGTGGAGTTCGTGCGCACCACGGACCATGCGGGGTTGCTGCATCTCTCGACTTGTTACGTTGCCGGCGAGCAGGATGGGCGAGTCGGCGAGAAGCTGGTGCCGAACTATACTCCGCGACACATTCCTGATTTCGATGCCGAACAGGAAGTGCGCAATCTGCATGCACTGATCCTGGAGGCAGAGTCGCAGGCGGAGGGAACCGACGTCAGCGAAGGTTTGAGAATGCAGGCTCTGGCCAAGGAACACGCGGCCAAACACCTGCAAGGCGCGGCGCTGGAGAACCAGATTCGCAAGAATCGCATTCGATGGCTGAAGGCGTATCTCACGGAAATCGGAACGCGGCGGGCCAAGGAATTGGGCTGGCCCAATACCTACACGCTGACGAAGAGTCTGGCGGAGTCGCTGATCGTGAAGTATGGAGCGGGTTTGCCGATTGCGGTGGTGCGTCCGGCGATCGTTGAGACTTCTGTGGCGAAACCGTTTTGCGGGTGGAATGAAGGCATCAACACTTCGGCATCGCTCTCTTATTTGCTGGGCACCTATTTCCGGCAGTTGCCTTCGAACGAAAGCAAGCGGCTGGATATTATTCCTGTGGACGCGGTGTGCGACGGGATGACGCTGATCGCCGCGGCGATTGTTGAGCGGCGGCATGACCGGCTCTATCAACTTGCGACCTCGGTCACGAACCCTTGCGACATGGGACGGTCGATTGAGCTGACTTCTCTCGCGCACCGCAAACACTATCGTGCGCAGGAGGGGCTGGAATCCTGGCTGCGGCTGCGGTTTGACGCCATTCCGGTTTCGAAGACGCGTTACAACCGCATGTCTGCTCCGGCGCAGCGGGCGATTGTGAAATCCATTCAGCGCGTGATGTCGCCGCTGCCGCTGAAGCGAGCTCCTTTGGCGAAGACCGAGCGCAATCTGGAACGGCTGGAGAAGCTGATCGAACTCTTTGAACCTTTCATTCTTCTGAATGAGCACGATTTTGCCGCCGACAACATCGAGAAGCTGTCGTATGCGCTGGTGCCGGAAGAGCAAAAACAATTCGGCTACCACACGCGCGACCTTGACTGGTGGGAGTATTGGATCAACGTGCATATTCCCGCGCTGCGGAGGTGGACTTATCCGCTGATCGAAGGCCGCCCACTGGAAGCCAGGCCTGCGCGCAACTTCCAACTTGCACCGGCGGCAGTAGAAAACGGCGAGACCGTGAAAACCGGGACTAACGGAGTGACGTGGCGATATTCCTGACCGGGTCGACCGGATACATCGGCGCACATGTGGCTGCGAATCTGCTGGATGGGCATGGCGCCTCCCTGAATGTGCTGGTGCGAGCGCGCGATCCGCGGGAAGCGCAGCTGCGCCTGTGGAACTCGATGCAGTTGCATTTGGACTTTCCGCGCTTTTACGAATATCTGCAGACGCGGGTGCGAGTTTTCTGCGGTGATCTGACTTCTCCCGGCTTCGGGCTTGGGCGCGATGAGTACGACCGGTTGGTGCACACCACCGATTCCGTGATTCATTGTGCTGCTTCGCTCAATCGCAAGTCGGAGAAAAGCTGCCTGAACGTGAACCTGCGCGGCACGCTCGAAGTGCTGACGTTAGCGCGCCACGCCGAGCACTATCACGGATTGCGGCGCTTCAGCCAGGTGAGCACGGTGGCAGTCGCGGGCCGGCGCAATCATGAAGTGGTGACGGAAGACCGTTCCATCGAGTGGGACCGGTCGGACTACGATCCTTACGCGCGAACGAAGAAATTCTGCGAACACATGATGCGCATGCTGCTGCCGGACACACCGAAGACGGTTTTTCGTCCCAGCATTGTGCTGGGCGACAGCCGTTACGCGGAGACTACGCAGTTCGACATGGTGCGGTCATTCGTGTTTCTTGCGGGCCTGCCCGCGCTTCCGTTTCGGCCCACGGATAAAATCGACATCGTGAATGTGGATTTCGTTGCTGATGCGATTGCGACACTGCACCAGAAAGATCAGCCGCTGCACGATATCTATCATCTTTCGTCGGGCATGGAGTCGCAGACGTTTCGCCAGCTGACCACGGCTCTGGCGGCGGCGCAGAACAAGCGCGGGCCAGTGTTTGTGCCAGTCTTAGAAAAACCGTTCGCTGCCACCGTCGACTTTCTTTCTAACCGGAAGGGACCTGTGGGTCACGGCGCGGCGCTCATGAAGGTGTTCATGCCTTACCTGGTGTGGAATACGGTGTTCGACAACACGCGCGTGACGGCGGAGCTTGGCCGTAAACCGGTTCCGTTCTCGCGGTATAGCTATCCGCTATTGAAATTCAGCCGGGAGAATCAGTTCGAATACCGCTACAAGCCATGGCCGGCGGCTGCTGGAGGATCCGCGGCATGATGGATTTCGTTCTGGAAGCGTGGGTAAGTTCCTCCATCGAGCGCGCCAAGGCCAGCTGGATGCTCGGCGCGGGAACGCCGTGGAAGCCGGGGGAGAAGCTGAAGCTTCTGTTTGCCGGCTATAACGGAACGCGCAACACTGGTTCGGACGTGCGCCCCGAGGAAACTTTGCGCCAGCTGCGGCACATCATGGGCGCTGAGAATGTCGAGTTCAGCGCGATGTCGCAGAACTTTGCGTTGACGCAGGGTTATTTCGCGGGTGCGGAACAGGTTCACCTGCCGGATGTGTTCCCGCCATTTCTATCGCGTGAGGTCCCCAAGCACCACGGCGTGGTGGTGGTCGAAGGCTCGGCATTCAAGAGCAAGTTCGCGAATGCGTTGACTACGATGATCATCGGTTCTTTAGGGATGGCGGCGGCGCAAAATAAATTGGCGGTGGGGTATGGGTCGGAGGCGGGACACATGGATCCGCTCGTGGCCCGGATGTGCGCGCGTTACTGCAAGAGTTCGCTGATCATTACGCGCAATGAAGAATCGCGCACTGTGTTGCGCAAGCTCGGCGTGCCCACGGAACTTGGCACTGACACGGCCTGGACCTTTGAGCCACTTCCTCCGGAGTATGGCCGGAAAGCCTTGACCGACGCGGGATGGGACGGCAAGACACCGGTCTTGATCGTCTGCCCCATTAATCCGTTCTGGTGGCCGGTGAAGCCTTCTCTGGTGAAATACGCCGCACGTTCGGTGACCGGTGCCTACAAGGAAAGTCATTACCGCACCGTATACTTTCACAAGTCGGGCCACGATGTGGACGCGGCCTTTGAAAATTATCTGACTGCAATCGCGAATGCGGTGAACGCGTTCCGGCAGCGACGCCGGGTATTTACAATTCTGGCTGCGACCGAGGCGCTCGATGCCCGCGCCTGCCGACGCATTTCCGAAAAGCTGGGTGGTGGGTTGCCCGTGTTTACTTCCGAGGAACACGATATGTACCAGATGGTGAGCATTCTGCGCGCTGGGAACATGATGGCGTCGTCGCGTTTTCATGGCATCGTGACTTCAATGCCGGCGCTTGTGCCCTCCGCGGGAATCACGATGGACGAGCGCATCCGCAATCTGATGCGGGAGCGCGGTCACCAGGATCTGCTGATGAATGTGGACGATCCTGATCTCGAGCCCAAGCTGCTGGCAGCTTTAGAGAAATTGGCGACGGACGGGGACCGGATCGCCGACGGAATCGGACGCACCGTCGTGAAGAACTTGAAGACGATGGCCCGCATGGGCGTCTATTTCGAGGAAGAAGTGCAGAGACGGTATCCCGAGTTTCCTACTCGCAAAGGTGAGTGGAGCTGGGAAGATTACCTGCCGCCGATCAGTCCATCTTTGCGGCAATTAGCCGCCAGTTATAGCTGATCTTTGCGACGGCACGAGTCAACAACTATGCCCTTTGTTGGAGACATATTTTCGCAACTGAAGGCGGCGGCGGACACGGTGATCCTGCAGGAAATCCGCGACGGCCAGATCACGGGCGTGACTGGGGACGCGCTGCTGGAGTTGATTCGCAAAGCGCGAACTTTCCTGGCGTCAAAGGGGCTAAAGAAAGGCGACCGCTGCGGCTTGCTGGCGCCGAACAGCGTTCGCTGGGTTGCGATGGATCTCGCCATAATGGCCGAGGGATTGATCGCGGTGCCGCTATATTTCCGCCAAGCTCCGGCGGAACTGGTGACGATGATGAAAGACTGCACGCCGTCGCTGGTTGGTTGCGGAGATGCTGCGTTGCGCGATCGCATCCAGCAGGTCTGGCCCGATGCGCCGCAGCATTTTCTGTTCGACGAAATCTTTGCGGGAGTGGAGGGCGTGGCGCTCGAACGTCTGCAGGTGGGCAGTGATGATCCGGTCACGATCATCTACACTTCGGGAACCTCCGGAGAAGCCAAGGGAGTGGTGCTTACCGCGGCCAACGTCGGGTTTATGCTAGGGCGAACTTCGGACCGGCTCGACGCCTTGATGAATGGTCAATGGAGTCAGGATCGAGCAGGCCAGGGACAATCGAGTCAGGATCGAGTGTTTCATTATTTACCATTCAGCTTTTGTGCGTCGTGGATCGCCCTGCTTACGTTTCTGATGAGGCGCAGCCTGCTCACGCTCAATACAGACTTGACGAAGATTGCCGGCGATCTGCCCGCGGCCGCTCCCGACTATTTTCTGAACGTGCCGCAATTACTGGAGCGCATGCGCCGGGGAATCGACGAGCAACTGGAAAAAGCTGGAGGTATTGGGCTGGCGATTTATTCGCGCGCGAAGGCCGCATGGGCGCGGCAGTTGGAGAAACGTGCGGCTTCTGGCGACGGAATTTGGCTGTGGCTGGCGAACGTGCTGGTGTTTCCGAAGATTCGCGCCAAGATGGCTGGGTCCAACTTGAAGGCGCTAATCTGTGGTTCTGCGCCGCTGAATCCGGAGACCCAGCTTTACTTCCGGATGCTGGGTATTTCTGTGTTGCAGGTGTACGGTTTGACGGAAACGACGGCGATCTGCACGATGGACGATCCTCAGCACGTGGAGCCGGGCCGCGTGGGGCCGGCGATTTCCGGCATCGAGATGAGGCTGGGAGAGAACGAGGAAATGATTGTGCGCGGGCCGAATGTTTTCCCTGGCTACTGGAACCGTCCGCTACAAACCGCCGAAGTGCTGCGCGACGGATGGTTTCACACCGGCGATCAGGGCGAGATGGATGCGTCGGGGAACTGGCGCATCGTCGGGCGAATCAAGAACCTGATTGTGCTCGGGTCGGGGCACAAGATCTCGCCGGAAGCGATTGAGGATGAGATCGCGCGCGCCCTGCCCGGAGCGCAACAAGTGGTTGTCATCGGCAACGGCCGCGGATATCTTTCTGCCATCGTCACCGGCACTATGACTCGACAGCAAGTGCAAGGCGCGCTGGATGCGGTGAATCCTCAGCTGCCGCATTACAAGCAGGTGCGGGCTTTTTGTGTACGGCCGGAGCCGTTTTCAATCGACGAGGGCACGCTTACGGTGAACGGAAAACTGAAGCGCGACCTGATCGCATCGCGAATGACTCGGGAGATTGAAGAAATATACCGCGCGGTGAAAACGGCATGAAGTCATTTGTCGCGGCCCAAGACGGCAAGGCGTTGTCCTGGGAGGTGAGGGAAGGCGTCATCGAACTCGCGCTTCACCGCGAGCCTTGCAACGAACTCGGTTCGCTCTCGCTCAACGAGCTAGAACAATTTGCTGATGCGTTCGGAGGCCTTCAGCGGGAGGCTCACGCTCTCATTATTTACAGCGATCTGAAAGCGGGATTCTGTGCCGGCGCCGATTTGCGTGAGCTTTACCATCGATCGCAGGCAATGGACAAAAGCGAAGCCCTGAAGGGCGTGCGCGATTTTCTGGAGCGCATTCATCGCGTGCTGAATCTGATTGATGCGGCGCCTTTAACTACTATTGCCGCGGTACATGGAGTCACCTTCGGCGGAGGATTTGAGCTGGCTTTGGCTTGCGACTTGATCGTTGCCGACAAGATGGCGCGCTTCTGCTTTCCGGAATTGCGACTGGGGCTGATCCCTGGTTTCGGCGGAATTCCGCGGCTGAAGCGGGATCTGGGGAATGCCGTGGTGCGGGATTTGTTGCTCACGGGCCGCAGTTTCAACGCGACCAAGGCGCAGCAGATCGGACTGGTGAGCCAGGTGGTGGGGGAAGGCGAGGCGCTGCGAGCGGCGCGGGCGACGGCGGCGCAGCTCGGAAAATTCGATCGCGATACTGCTGCGGCTGCGAAACGGTTCATCAAGCCGATCCCGCATGAGGAGCTGCGGCAGGAAATCGACCTCTTCTGCGAATTGTTTTCGCGGCCGGCTGTGGAAGCTGGGTTGAAGAAATTTGTCGAGAGCGCCGAGGCCCAGCCTTACTTGCCGTAGCTGCATAGAGGCGCAACCTGAATATGAGAGCGAACCATATGGCCACTGCTGATCGCACGCTCGACGAAATCCTTAACCTGGCGTCCCTCCATTTCAAAGTGCCGCGGGAGAAACTGAATCCTGACGATGATTTTTTCAAGGCGCTCGGCATTGACAGTCTGCAGACGCTCGAACTGCTCACGCGGTTAGAGCATCATTTTCACGTCGAACTGCCAGATTACGAATTGCAAGGCGTCACCGACTTTCGCACCCTCGCGGAGAAGATTCAGGCGCGACTATGAGGACCGCCGCGACTCTAAGGACAAGGTTCGAAGCGAGAGTTCTGAAACGCGTTGGATCGCGGGTGACGATCATTTGCGGCCGCCCCTTCCGTGCATGCAGGTGATGAACTGATAAACAAGGTTTAATTCGCACGCCAGCACCTCTGTGATGAAATAACCTGTTGATGCTCGACCTCCGACAATACACGTGCCTCGGCGCGGCCCTGCGCGATGCTCTGGACCGCTTTGCCAGCCAGGTGTGCCTGATCGAGGCGGACCGCGATCGCGAGAAGGTTCGGCTGACGTATTCCGACTTCAAGGAAATCGCGCTGCCCCTGACCCGCGCCCTGGAAGACGCCGATTTTGATCCCGGCGACCGCGCCGCCATCATCATGACGAATCAGTCGAAGTGGCTGATCTCGGCGTACGCGGTTTTCCATTGCGGTGGTGTGCTGGTCCCGCTCGATTACAAGTTGACTGCGGCCGAGCACCTGCAGTTGCTGGCGCATTCGAAAGCGAAAGTGCTCGTCGTGGAATATCACTTGTGGCGGGCCATTATGCAGGCGCCAGAATTCCATAGCATCGGCACAAAAATTGTTTTGGTGACGGAGGCTCCGTTGGGTGCCGATTTGGCGGGCGCGTTTCGCTGGGAGGATTTCAAGCGCAAGGGCGCGCCCGATTTCGTGATGCGTCAGAAAGACGACGTGGCCTGCATTGTGTATTCATCGGGCACCGGTGGACGCCCCAAGGGCTGTGTGCTTACTCACGAGAATTATCTCGAACAGTGCATGGCGCTGACTGCGTGGTATCCCTTCTGGCCCGGCGTGCGGTATCTGAGTATTCTGCCCACTAACCACGCGATTGATTTTATGGTTGGGTTCATCGGACCATTTGTGTGCGGTGCTTGCGTGGTGCATTTGCGAACTCTGCGTCCCGATTTTGTGCGCGACGCTTTTGTGCGCTACCGCATCACCTACGTTGCGCTCGTGCCCATGATCCTGAAAAATCTGGAGCGCGGATTGCGCGCGAAGTTCGACGAGTTGCCGTCGTGGAAGAGGATGATCCTCAACCGCATGATCGGGCTGAACAAATTGCTGACGCGACGCCGGCCGAATGTGAGGCTCAGCCGGGCTCTGCTGGGCCAGGTGCATCGCGGGTTTGGCGGGGAATTGTTGGCCTTGATTACGGGCGGCGCGTTCATGGAGCCCTCGACGATGCAGTTTTTCTACGATCTTGGAATTCCGGTGGTCAACGGATATGGGCTCACGGAAGCGGGAACCGCGCTCACGCTCAACGATTTGAAACCATTTCGCGCGGACACGGTGGGGAAGCCGATGCCCGGGGTCGAAATGCGCATTCTGAATCCGGACGCCGAGGGCGTGGGGGAAGTGGCGGCTAGCAGCAAAACGGTTATGTCCCACTATCTGGACGACCCGGAACTCACGCTGGAGACCATTGTGGAAGGCTGGCTTCTGACGGGCGATCTCGGCCGTTTTGACCGCAGCGGACATTTGCAGCTTTTCGGCCGCAAGAAGAACATGATCGTTACCGAAGGCGGGAAGAATATTTACCCCGAAGATATTGAGACGGTTTTCGACGGCCTGCCGGTAAAGGAATACTGCATTGTTGCGGCGAACTACATCTGGCCAAAGAAGGAGTTGGGGCAGGAAGTGCTGGTAATCATTCTGCGGCTGGAGCAGAACCAACGGTTCGACAGCAAGCTACTGGAAGAACTGGGCGCCCGCAACCGGAGCCTGCCCGATTTCAAACGCGTGGGCGCATATTTGGTGTGGAACAAGGATTTTCCTCGGACTGCTTCCATGAAGGTGAAGCGACAGGAATTGGCCGAGGACATCGGCAAGAGCGTGGATCGAAAAGTGGTTGTGACTTTCTAGACAAAATCCACTTCGACGAATCTGGGTAAATGAATCGGCGTGAGCGAATCTTTTCTGGCGATTGTGAATCCGGCTGCGGGCGGGGGACGAAGCGGCAAAATGCTTGGTCCCGCGTTGCAGCGGCTGCGCGCTGGAGGCGTCGAGATCGAAGTTGCCCAGACGAGCGCGCCCGGCCAGGCCACGGAGATCGCGCGCCAGGCCTATGGACGCGGCGTGCGACGGTTCATTGCTGTCGGCGGCGATGGGACGTCCTATGAAGTGGTGAACGGGCTATATCCTGAAGCTATTGCGGGGGAGCGGCCAACCCTGGCGTTCCTGCCTCTCGGCACGGGGAATTCTTTTCTGCGAGATTTCAGCAACCGCGGTGTGGAGCACGCCATCGAATCGATTCTCTCGCGTCGCAGCCAGTCCTGCGACGTATTGCGATTGCGCCACCGCGGAGGCGTGATTCATTACATCAATCTGCTGAGCATGGGTTTTACCGCCGACGTGGCCACGTTGCGCGCGCGGCGGTTCAGCGGTTGGGGCGAGTTGGGATATGTGATCTCGATTTTTCTGGCGCTCGCGCGGTTTCAGCGCCGCCCGTTTCCGTTGCGACTGGATGGCGAGAAAGAATTCGACCGCAGGCCTTGCCTGTTTCTCACCTTCAACAACAGCAAATTCACCGGCGGGACCATGATGATTGCTCCCAAGGCTGAGATCAGCAGCGGGCTGATCGAATACGTCCGCTGGGGTCCGATTGGGCGTTTCGGGCTGATTCGCAATCTGCCCGGACTTTACGACGGTTCTCACCTCGAGCACCCGTTGGCCGAGCATAAAGCTGTGCGGCAGGTGACGTTCGCTCTGGATGCGCCCGTGGACGTGATGGTAGATGGGGAAGTCCTTACGTTGCACTGCGAGGAACTGGATGTGTTGCCGGGGGCGCTCAACGTTGTTGCCTAGAACTGGTCGCGTAAAGCTGGTTGCGTGGAAATGTTTGCATAGAACCGTGATATAAAAAACATCATGTCGGAAGAACGCAGAAAGCGTCAGCAGGAACGCGAAAGCGCCGGTCAGGCGCCGCCGAAGTGGCGGAATGCCCTTATCTGGGGAGGAATCATCGTCTTGTTGGTGGCCGCCTACTCCGCGGGCTGGTATCACAAGAATCATCACTATGACCAGTTTGCGAAGTGTCTCGCATCCAAGAACGCCAAGATGTACGGGCTCTACTGGTGTCCGCATTGCCTCGATCAGAAGAAAATGTTCGGCAAGTCATTTCAGTACGTTCCTTACCAGGAGTGTGCTGCAGGCCCGCACGGGGAAACTGCGGAATGCAAGGCGGCGGGCGTGAAACTTTTTCCCAGTTGGCAGTTTGGAAACAACCCGCCGAAAGAAGGAGTTCTGTCCCTGGAAGAACTGAGTGACAAGACCGGGTGCAGCCTGCCGTGACGAGCTTCCAGGCCCTGCCGGGCGAGACCCGGCCAGCCGGGACGACCAGCCGCGTTCTGTTCGTGGCGATTGCAGTCCTGTCGTTGGCGGGCGCGATCGTTTCAGGGGTCTCGCTGCAAAGACATTACGCGAAGTCGGCCACCTCGTTTTGCGATCTCGGCGAGAAGTTCAATTGCGACGTCGTGAACCGCAGCGAGCAGTCGGAAGTGATGGGAATTCCGGTAGCCGCGATCGGCGTTGTCGGCTACGGAGTGCTGTTTGTCTTTTCCGCCTTCTACCGGTCGCGCAAGGAGACCCCGTTTCGTTTGTTGATAGCCGCGACCGCTGGATTGGTATTTGCTTTGTACTTAACTTATGTCGAGGCCTACGTTTTGATGACTTGGTGCCTCCTATGCCTGACTTCGCTGGCTCTGATTTTTCTGATCAGTGTGCTGGCTGGAGTAGTCAGGTTGCGGGCAGCGAAAACTATGTGATGCGCGGTTAAACGGTATCACTGCGGGTGTTACTAGAAAACTGCTTTCCGAATGGAAGAACTCCACAACAGTCAAAGCGAGACGGCCAGCATGCCTGGAATTTTTCGTGGCGAGACGGCGACCGGCGATCTCCGCATCCACGAATTTCGCAGCCGAATTTTTCGCAACACGCGGTTTCTGCGCGTGTGGTTGCCGCCTGGCTACGACGACTCCGCGAACCAGGGCCGCCGCTACCCGGTCCTTTATCTGAATGACGGGCAAAATCTCTTCGAGCCCTCCACTGCGTTCGCCGGGGTGGACTGGCAAGTGGACGACACTGCCGACCGCCTGATTCGCGATGGTGTGATCCCGCCGATGATCATTGTTGGCATCGACCACGCAGGCAAGGACCGCATCCGCGAATTCATGCCGCACCGTTCGCTGCATCCCGTGATGCTGCGGGTGCAGGGGATGCGCTATCCCGATTTCTTGACCAAAGAAGTAATGCCATTCATTGCCCGCAACTATCGCCCAGCCACCGGACCGGAGAACACCGGGCTCGGCGGCGCATCTTTGGGGGCCCTGATCGCGCTCTACACTGTGGTCGTGCGGCCGGGACTGATTGGCCGATTGCTGCTGGAGAGTCCTTCGCTGTGGGCCGCCAACCGGCAGACGGTGAAGGAGAGTCGAGCCGAGAAGCGCTGGCCGGAGCGTGTGTTTCTCGCGATAGGCACTGCGGAAGCAGGGAGGAAAGACAGAAATCAAAGCATCGTCGACGACGTGCGGGAGCTGGCTGGAATCTTGCGCCGGGCTGGGGTAAATGAGAGGCGTCTGCGCCTGGTGATTGAAGATGGAGCCTCACACAACGAGGCTGCATGGGCACGCCGCTTTCCGGAAGCGTTGGCATTCTTGTTCGGCAAGTAGGCTGGCCGCGATCCACGATCATCCGTCTGCAAGAACCTGTCTCGCAATTCGACGGGCGGAGTTTCCCACGCGCTAATTCGCAGAGTATGGTTCAAGCTTGGGCGTAGATTCATCGGCATAGAGCACCCAGACGTGGCGCGCCGAAAAATAGCGAAGCAATTCCTGATTCTGTTCCTCGCCCATATCCCGCGCCCACACCACTTTCGCGGCATCGATGTCGGCGCGGTTGTAAACCCATTCGATGTGAGAACCGTGCTCCGGACCGTAACGCACGATGATCAGATGCTTGTCCGGGCCGGCCTTCAGTTGATGCAGGATCGCCGCGCGCTTCAGGTTTCCCCGCGGCCAGGGCTGCTCGATCGGTGCGCCAGCTACCACCGCGCAAAGACGCAAACAAATCATGGCCACGCAGATCGCAGGCACCGCCCGGACTAGCGCCGCGCCCACCGGCTTGCCTGACCAGCGCCACAAGCGCAGGTGCCGCATGCACTGCACGACCAGCAAGAAAAAAAGTCCGGTGGCTGCCGCCACGTAATGCGCGCCAGTCCAGACTGCCAGCAGTGTTCCCGCCGCCACAAAGGCGGCGACCACGAGGGGAAACATCATCCTGCGATCACGGAAGATGCACGGAAGAGCAAGAAGCGGAATCGTCAGCGCCGGGCCGGCGTAGAACTTCCACAGCACATAAATTTTGTAAAGCAAGCGGCGCACATACCCGAGCGGCGTCATTCCAGACAGATAATCGTGGTACTCCCACCCCTGGTAGAAGTCGCGCATCACCGCGTGGCGATAGAGTGGCTCCGGGCGCGCATGCTGCCAGATAAAATAGGGGGCCATCGCATAGGTTTGCCGGTCGACCTGATACGGCATCACCAGCGGGTCGCCCGTGACTCGCCAGAAGTAGTAGCCCATGGCCGCGCCGGTGAGGCCAAGAATCAAAATCAGCGGCAACACGACACGCCCGATCACGGCTCGCGTTGGCAGTTTTTTCTGGCGCACGATCCAAACCAACATCACTGCGGCGATCGGCAAGCTGAAAACCAGACCCTCATAAGGGCGCGTGTTGGCCAATATGGCCAGGCCGACGCCCATAACCGCTGCATCGCGCAAACGTCCGTGGCGCTGGATTCGCGGTAATGCGCCCAGCACCAACGCGCCGGCCAAGGCGATCAGCGACCCCGCGAAGTAGCTGTTCATCCAATAAAACAAAATTCCGAACCGCAACACCGCCAGCGCCGCTCCAAACAGCGCCCACGCCGGCGGAAGCCAACCCTGCAACATCCAGCACAACGCGGAACACATCAGCGCCGTGACCACCAACTGCCCGATCCAGGGATGGCCGAGCACTTGCCCAGCCGCAAGAATCAAACCCTGCGCCGGCGGATACATCGACATATAAGTCGGCTGCTGGATGATGTGAAAGCTCTCGAAGTGCTTCCACATGGGGTGCGTGGGATTCGTCAGTCTCCCGTGCGCGAAAGTATCGGCAGCCAGCAGGAAACTGTATTCGTCATGCCACATGGGCTCGGGAACGCCTAGCAGCGGAATCAGGGCTACGCGAATTGCCAGCACCGACGCACCTGTGAGCACAACCGAGAGTGTCTTGCGCCGGGCCACGCCCGAGAACGCTCGCGAAATGGCCTGGAAGCGGCGGGGCTCTGCGGAGCCGGAAGCTTTCCGTTGGAAAACGAATATCCACGCCACAACCGCGATCACTTGAACCGACTCAAATATCAGCAGCAGGTTCGGGGCGAGGCGGGAATAGATTCTAACCAGAGCGTGCATGTCGGCGGACTTCGATCAACGATCCACTTTACGTTACTTTCCACACAGAAAAAAGACAGCAAAAAGCCCGGGACAAAATCCCGGGCTGAGATGCGATTTGCTGAATTCGGCGCTGAGAAAAGATCCGCCTGCAAGCAGGCGTCCTCGCTCACTTCCCGGCGGTAACCTTGTCGACGACGATGTCGAGCAATCCGTCAGCCATTTCGATCATGTCGTCGCCCACGGTGCGGTTTGTCGCGATCGCTTCCTTCAGCGGGATCGAGATGATTTTGTTGGCGCGCAGTGCGGCCATAACGCCGAATTCGCCGCGATGCGCCATATCGATCGCGCCGATGCCGTAGCGCGAAGCCAGCACCCGGTCAAACGCGCTCGGCGACCCTCCGCGCTGAATGTGGCCGAGCACAACCGCGCGTGTCTCGTATCCGGTGCGCCGCTCAATTTCGCGCGCCAGAATGTTGGCGATGCCGCCCAGCTTGGCGTGCCCGAACTCGTCCTTGCCCATATCCTGCATAACGGGCGCTCCATGCGCGGAATTCGCGTCTGCCGAAAACTTTGCCCCTTCCGCCACCACTACGATAGAGAAATATTTTCCGCGCTCGTGCCGCTGCCGAATCTGGTCTGCGACCCGGTCGATATCAAAGGGGCGTTCGGGGATCAGAATCACGTCCGCGCCGCCCGCGATTCCGCTGTAGAGCGCGATCCAGCCCGCATCGCGGCCCATCACCTCCACCACCATCACGCGATTGTGAGCCTCGGCAGTTGTGTGGACGCGGTCAATGGCTTCACAAACCACATTTACGGCCGTATCGAACCCGAATGTATAGTCCGTCCCGGCCAGGTCGTTGTCGATGGTTTTGGGAACGCCGATCACCTTCACGCCTCGCTCGTAAAGTTTCTGCGCGACCGACAGCGTGTCATCGCCTCCGATCGCGATGAGGCCGTCAATTTTGTGCTTCTCAAGCGTGGCGATGCAGCGGTCGAGTCCGTCCGGTTTCTTGGAGGGATTGGTGCGCGAAGTGCGCAGAATAGTCCCGCCGCGGGGCAGAATGCCGCTCACCGCATCCAGGTCGAGAACCATGCTCTTATCTTCCACCAGGCCGCGCCAGCCCTCGAGAAAACCGACGAACTGGTCGCTGTAGTGAAAAATTCCTTTGCGCACCACGGCGCGGATTACTGCATTCAGGCCGGGACAATCGCCTCCGCCGGTCAGTATGCCAATCTTCATTTTTCGCTCCTGTGCAGGTAAGAAATCAGACGAAACTCTTGATGCACCTCGGGCGCAGGGTAGACCAGATGAGGCCCCCAACACGCGGTCGGCAGTCGTTCGGAAGAAACAGAGTATCACCAAAACCGTGCCTGCCCAAAGGGCGATGCTGATGTGGGGACAGCCGCTACTGGTTGTCCGGTCGCGCGAAGCCCGACGACTTCTTCCTCACGGCCGGCATCGCAGAATTCTGATTGCGCCGCGGCGCAAGATTCGCCACAATGCTCGACGGCCTGTCTGACTAAACATGCCTGAGCGAAAATGACGAAACCACTTTCGATTCTTGCCTGGGGAGCGGTTGCCGCCGTCGGGACGCTCGCCGTTTCCGTGGTGGCGGTGCATCGCGGTGAACCCATCAACGCCCTGTGGCTAGTGGTTGCGGCAACTTGCTGCTACGCGCTGGGATATCGCTTTTACAGCCGCTTTATTGCAGTAAGGGTTCTTGTGCTCGATCCGCTCCGCGCCACGCCGGCGGAGCGTCTGGAAAATGGTCGCGACTTTCTCGTCACCAATAAGTGGGTGGTGTTCGGTCACCATTTCGCGGCCATCGCCGGGCCGGGGCCGCTGGTGGGGCCGGTGCTGGCGGCGCAATTCGGATATTTGCCGGGCACGTTGTGGATACTGGCCGGCGCGGTGTTTGCGGGCTGCGTGCAGGATTTCGTGATCCTGCTGTTTTCCGTCCGCCGCGACGGCAAATCTCTCACGGAAATGGCGAAAGAAGAAACCGGCCGCGTCGGCGGAGTGGTCGCGTATGCGGCCGTGATTGCGATCATCACCATTCTCCTGGCGGTCGTAGCGTTGATCGTGGTCAATGCTCTGAAGTCGAGCCCGTGGGGAACTTTCACCGTCGGCATCACCATCCCTATCGCGCTGCTGATGGGGGTTTACCTGCGCCGGATTCGCCCCGGCAAGGTGCTGGAAGTTTCCATTCTTGGCTTCATTCTTGTGATGCTGGCGATCTGGGGTGGACAGTGGGTTTCGCAGAACCCCACGCTGGCCGGCATCTTCACCCTGAGCGCCACTAGTCTCGCGATTCTGATTGTTATCTACGGATTTGCCGCGTCCGCTCTGCCGGTGTGGCTGCTGCTGGCTCCGCGCGATTACCTCAGCACTTTCGTCAAGCTGGGAACCATCGCGCTTCTAAGCGTCGGAATTGTGGTGTTGCATCCTACGCTTCACATGCCCGCGTTCACGCGGTTCGTCGACGGCACGGGTCCAGTGTTTGCTGGCAAGGTTTTTCCCTTTGCTTTCATCACCATTGCCTGCGGAGCGATTAGCGGTTTCCATTCGCTGATTTCGAGCGGGACCACTCCCAAACTCATCGCGCGCGAAACCCAGACTCGCCTCGTGGGCTACGGCGCCATGATGTGTGAATCGGCCGTGGCCATCATGGCGGTGATCGCCGCGTGCGTGCTGCAGCCGGGAATTTATTTCGCCATCAACAGTCCCGCCAGCATCGTCGGCGCGGCTCCGGAGGCGGCGGCCAACACGATCTCAAGCTGGGGCTTTCCCGTGACCGCTGCCGATATGCAGGGCCTGGCCCATGCCGTGGGCGAACAGACTCTCTACAACCGCACCGGAGGCGCGCCCGCCTTCGCCGTGGGCATGGCCCACATTTTTTCCAGCACGCTCGGCGGGCAGGAAGTGATGGCTCTCTGGTACCACTTCGCCATCATGTTTGAAGCCTTGTTCATATTAAGCATCCTCGATGCCGGCACGCGCGTGGCCCGCTTCATGCTGCAGGACGCCTTCGGCCACATCTACAAACCTTTGGGTCGGACGAGTTGGTATCCCTCGATTCTGGCAACCAGCGGGCTTGTTGTCGCCGGCTGGGGATATTTCCTGTGGCAAGGAGTGAAAGATCCGCTCGGCGGAATTAATTCCTTGTGGCCGCTGTTCGGCATCGCCAATCAATTGCTGGCGACCGTGGCCCTGTGCGTGGCGACGACCATCATCATCAAGATGCACCGCGCCAGATATTCGCTGGTGACGCTAGTGCCCCTGGCGTGGCTGGTGACGGTGACCTACACCGCATCGTGGCACAAAGTGCTCGATCCCAATCCGCGCATCGGTTTTCTGGCGCAGGCCCGCGTGCTGGCGGCAGGTCCCGCGACCAGCGCCACCGGCCAGCTCATCTTCAACAACCGCCTGGACGCTGCCGTGACGACGATTTTGGTGGTGATGGTGAGTCTGGTAGTGATCGAGTCGGTTCGCGTGTGGGCCGGCATCCTGAGCGGCAAGAGAGCGTCTCCAGTGCGGGAAGCGCCGTTTGTGATGACGCGGCTGGCAGCAGGAGAAAACGCATGAAGCGGATACTAAGTTTCGCCCGAATTCTTCTCGCAACCCTGCGCGAGATTTTCGATGAAGCGCCTTACGCCCGCTTCCTGCAGCGCACCCAGACCGCGTCGTCGCCCCAGGCCTACGCCGCCTTCCGCCGGGAGCACGAGCATCGCCACGCTCGCCGTCCGCGCTGCTGTTGATTGGGCCTGTGTGGAGCGGACACTCTGCTTTTGACTTTGATCTTTTGTGCCCACAATCCTGGAGTAAACTCTTCTCAGGTTCGTCTCGCGTCAGGTTCGTCCAAAGCATGCGCGTCCTCGGAATCGATTGCGGCGGAGCGTACACCGGTTACGGTGTGGTCGAGATCCACACCAGCGGCCGGCTATCCTGCCTGACGTGCGGCGCCATCAAGCTTTCCACCCGCGAAGCGCTGCCACGGCGGTTGGCGCGGATATTTACGCAGCTGGGCGAAATCATCGCCGAGCACCAGCCCGATCAAGTCGCCATTGAGGATGTGTTCTACGCGCTGAATGTGAAATCTGCTCTGAAGTTGGGGCAGGTACGAGGAGTGGCCATGCTGGCCGCCGCAGCCGCGGGCCTCGAAGTTGCCGAGTATTCTCCGCTTACCATCAAATCGTCCGTGGTGGGCTACGGCCGCGCCGAAAAGCAGCAGGTGCAGCACATGGTCACGCGTCTCCTGCAGCTTGCTGAGGCTCCCGAGCCCATGGACGCGTCTGACGCGCTGGCCATCGCCATCTGCCATCTGCACACTGCGGCAACGCTGGCCAGACAACGCAGCATCAGGAAAGTAGCTACAGGCTGAATAAGATGCTCGCCGCCCTCTGCTCCCAACCCAAACTACTTCGTCGCTGCACGCTCACGCAACTCGTCTTGGCGGCCATCGCTCTAATCCTGTGCGGTGCTGGAGCTCACGCCGCCGACCCGGCCACCGTCACGTTCACGCTGGACTTTCCCGCCTCCGATCCTGATCGTTACTCCATCTCAGTTACCAATGATGGACACGGCAAATACGAATGCTCGGCGAAGATCGCTCCCGAATCCGACGACCGCGAAAGCTACCAGGCGGAGTTTGAGCTTTCTCCCGCCGGCCGTGCCCGCGTTTTCGATCTGGCCGCCCAGGCACATTTCTTCGCAGGAAAGATCGACTCCGGCAATCGCAAGCTGGCCTTCACAGGCGCGAAAACCCTGACCTACAAAGACGGCCAGCGCAGCACGTCCGCGAACTACAACTATTCGAGCGTTCCACCCGTGCAGGAACTCACCGCGTTTTTTCAGAACCTGTCGGCAACGCTGGAATATGGACGCCATCTGGCCTACTTTCACCGTTACCAGAAGCTCGCGCTCGACGAAGAATTGAAGCGCATGGAAGATCAGGCCCGGAGCAAGGAACTGAGCGAACTGCAGGCGGTGCAGCCGGTGCTGCAGCAGATTCTCGATGACACATCTGTGCTCAACGTGGTTCGTGCTCGCGCGGAACGCCTCATGGAAATGGGCAAGACTGCGGCGGCCCACTAGGGTGTCGCCGCAGCCGGGCACCGTCCCATCCAGTACTGGCGAACAAGACCTCGTTTTTACAATCGTTCGGCCAAAATCGTGCTTTAATAGGCACAGCAATTGGGGGATGCAATGTCCAACCCTTCTTTCTCCGCATCGCGATCTGCTCTGATTCTTCTAACCGCCATGGCCTGCGCGTTTTATGCGTTGCCCGCTCTGGCTGGTTCGCAGGCACGTATCGTGCGTTTGAGCGACGTGCAGGGTTCGGTTCAAATCGACAAGAACACCGGCCTGGGTTTTGAAAATGCGTTTCTCAATCTTCCCGTCATGCAAGGGGCGCAGTTGCGCACCCGGGGCAACGGCCGCGTCGAAATCGAATTCGAGGATGGCAGCACCATGCGCCTGGGCCCCAACACGGCGGCGGAGTTCAGCACTCTCAGCCTCTCAGATGCCGGCCAAAAAGTTTCCGAAGTGAACTTGTCCGGAGGCTTGGCCTATGTGAACTGGCTGGGCAGCGACGGTTTCACGTTGAATTTTTCTCGCGAGAAAGTCGCGCTCAATCACCCGGCGCATTTCCGTGTCGAGATTTCGTCCGAGCTCGCCAAGTTCGCCGTTTTCAAAGGTGACGTTGTCGTCGAAGGTCCTTCCGGCAAACAGACCGTAAGCAAGAAGCAAATGGCGGAATTCAACGTCGGCGAGGAGGATCAATTCCATCTGGCCAAGGCGATTGACGAAGCTCCGCTCGATTCCTGGGATAAAGAGTCCATTCAGTATCACGAGCAATACGCGCGCAACAATTCGCCGGTCTCCGGCTACGGCGCCAGCGATCTGGGCTACTACGGCAACTACACCTCGGTGCCCGGCTACGGCATGATGTGGCAGCCCTTCTTTACCGGCGTCGGCTGGGATCCGTTTATGGACGGAGCCTGGTCGTGGTATCCAGGCTATGGTTCGATGTTCGTGTCTGCGTATCCGTGGGGCTGGATGCCCTACCGTTACGGCAACTGGATGTTCATTCCCGGAAACGGCTGGATGTGGCAGCCCGGCGCCCTCACCACATGGAACGTGTTGCCGAGTACTGCCGGAAAGCTGCCCGCTACTTTCCACACTCCCGTGGCTCCGGTTGGGACCGTAAAAACCGTCGTCGTCGGTAAGGGTGGTCCGGTATTCTCGTCGCCGTCGGCATTCCGCACGGTGGTGAGAAATGGATCAGCGGGCATGGGAATTGCTCGCGGCTCGCTTGGAAATCTGAAGAGTCTGAACCACGAAGTGGCGAAATCGGGTTCAGTGGAAGTGCACTCAACTCCGCAGTTCGCCGGGAGCGCTCCCAGCGGTGGTTTTGCTGCCTTCGGCGGGCCGCCGTCCAGCGCGAGTAGTTCCTCGATAGGCCACTCTTCGAGCGGCAGTTCGGGCGGCGGACACGCTTCGGGTGGCCACCACTAGAACCTGGAACGAAGACGGTTCGTAAAGAATCGGGGGCGGCCAACGGGCCGCCCCATTTTTCTGCCGAGAAAGTTGTCACGAAGTCCGGTAGAGGTGCCGTTCCCTGACGAGCGATTGCGCCGCCTGGCAACGTCTCTAGCGTCCTCACTGGAACTAAACCGAATACCCGAATCCCACAGACTCATCTCCGCAGACTGACCGAAGTGATGATCTGCTCGCACAGCGTCTGCATCTCCGCCGTTGATCCATGATCCGAAGTCTGATCGGAGGTGCAACTGATCGGCACCACTTTTCCCCACGGCGTCAGGATCAGCCCGAGCACTCCGCGCATGTTAGCCAGTCCTCGCTGGGTCGCGCTGAAATTCGTCATCGATCCCGGATATCCATCGAGCGTCACGCTCGAAGATGAAGCCCCCATGCCCGGCTTCTCGGCCAGCCAAACGTAGTTCGACAAATAGTACCTCGCGTGCCTTTCTAGTTCCTCGTCTTCGGTGAGCCCGCGATACTGCCGGTCCAGCGCCGGTCCCACCGCCACGCTCACCAGCAGATCATCTTTGCGCGCGAGGTATACGGTGCGCAGCGGAGTGTCGTCGGCGATCTCTACGCGTCCGGGCAAAGCCAGCGACGCCGTGGCACAGAACCAGGCATCGTGGCAAAGTCCCTTCTCATAGCGCGTGAATCCTGCCGGAGTCGCCAGCAGCGTTTCGGAATCCACCATGATCCGGGTCGCGTGCTTTACGCCTCCCGCTTTTGCGGCCTGGGCCAACGCGCTCTCCGGAGCGTTCGCCCTCACGATTGCTGCCTTGGTTTCTGTTCCGGGCGCAGGGGACTGCTCAAAATTTCGCAACGCCGATAACCACTCCGTCGTCGACGCTGCCGGCAACAACCGCGCCTTGGCGTCTTCCTGAAAATGAAACGTCATGAACGGATGGTACCCGGGCTTCTCGGCGCGAGTGCTCGACAGGTCAGGCATGCGAGCGGGCGGGATAGGATCGTCGGGATCTTCAGGATCGTCCGCGCTGGGGTCCGAGTCAGGATCATCTGCAGGATCCTCCTCCGCACCGTCCAGCGGGCGAGCCAACGTCAGACGGTTCTCGATGTTTTGTGTCCGCTGCAGCCATGCCACGCGATGCGTGGTCGTATCCAGCAGCAACGAAATTTCCAACACGGCCGCCACCGCCAGATTTCCGCCGCCCGGCAGCGGCTGTCCCTGCGGGTTGAGCACGTTGGCCTGCACATCGAGCGGCGAGAACACATACTTCGACGTAACCCACGCGCACGGCTTGCCGGTAATTTCAACCAGATTGCGAAAATGCATGTCCGCACCGCTCAACTCCAGGTCGCGCAATCCGGAATCTTTCGCATACGCGAACTGGCCGCGCGGTTTCCACGAGGCGCCCGGAGTTACGGGCCGCGGTGAAAACTGAGTCTGCAGCAAATCCTGCGTTACTTTCCGGAGCAATGCCGCGCCATTCCAGTAGTCGAACCGCTTCTGCCCGGAAGGGATCACGCCGGTCTCGGCATGCGGACCCACGCGGAATAAATATGGCGCAGCCTGCACCGAACTCAGCCGTTTTTCAAATGCCTCCTGCGTGACCGGCAAACAGCGCACGCTGGTCACGCGGGTTTCGCTGTAAGTGGCTTCCACCGGAGTGTTTCCATCTTTATCGACCGCCCGCGGACGCAGTGTGACAATCGCCGCCAGCGAATAATCACACGGTCCCCACGGCTGCTTTACGCCGGCTCCGCGAATATCCGCTTGCGGCAGGAACGAGGCGCTGGCCTCAAGCTCATAGCGCAGGACGTCGCCGGGTTTGAGTTCCGCGCGAAGCTCTACCGGCCGCGGACTCGACTGTGTCCGGGCTTGCGCGCTGAGTCGCAGCGTCGCTGGCCCCGTACACAGCGAGATCACAAGGCACGCGATACCTGATGCACCGCTCCGAACCGAGGCGCGACTGACAACATCGAAAATGGAAACCGCTGGTTTCATTCTGCGTTCTCTGCGGATGTTCTCCGTTCCGTCTGCGATCCTGGCTTTACCCAGTGTCCCCTGTGCCCTCTGTGGTGAAGAATTCAAGCCTTCACTGCACCTAAATCATTTCGGACCGTCATCGTCCGCGCATCCGCAATCTTCATCATCATCGGCATCCGCAGCCTGACCTTTTGGTCTGGTCTCTTCCATCACCGAGATCCGCCCCGAATTCAAAACGCCCTCGCAAGCGCTGGTGGCGTCTCCGGAGTCATCGTCGCGGAACACGCACGCGAAGCCGGCCGTCCCCGCCGGAGTGCCCGCAATCAAGCCGAGACCGCGATATTGCCCAACTTTATTCGGCAGCGTGAAGTGCGTGATCACGGCGGGGGTGCCGTCAACCGTGGTCTGGTCGTCGAATACGAATTTTGCCGCTTGACCGAAGAAGTAAGGCCGTGAGAACCATTCCTGCAGAAACGCTCGCTTGCCTTGCTCGACGGTGTAGGTGTTCAGCAGATCAGCACCATACACGCGGATAATGTGCCCCGAGTCAGATTCGTGTCCAGGCACGGGAATGATTGCGTAAACCTGGCCGGTAGCAGGCTTGCTCCACTGCGCGTTCTTCGGCAACGTGATCGAAAGCGAGTAGCAGGGCATACGCTTGCAAGCGTGCACCACCCAGACCGCCGGTTGGCTGTCTTCGTTCAACACCTGCTTGGAAGCGACGTGGTCTTTACTTGTGTGTTCCTGACGAGTCTTCCTCGCGAGATCGCCGAGCGATGCACCTTGGCCGGCGTCTTGTGCCCAGCCAGCAGCGGCGACGCCGCCCACCACCGCAATCCCAGCCAGCAGACGAATTGAAAGTGGCATCTTCATGGCAGTCGCAACGAATCGATCAGCGTGGAACAATCCTGATCGGCGTCTCCAAAGCGCGACTTCGGCGCCAAACAGCCGACCATGAGCTCAACTCCGCGGCTCACCACGTTGGCGCGCACGCCCACCCAGACCGTGTCATTCCGCTTGATCTCGAAGTGCGTAAGAAAGCCGGGCATTCCCGCGATGGTAGCCTCGTCGCGAGTGGCGGCCTGCAGGCTGTTGAGCGCCACCGAGCCCTCGGTGGCATTGATCTCCCGCCAGAGCGCGAGAGTGGGATCCTTGCTTCCCCGGCTGGCGGCATCGAGCTGCGCCTGCCCCGCAAAAAGCAGCACTCTTTCCTTGTCAAAAGGAACCTCGTACACGAATTCGGGGGCGTAATCTTTTAACCGCACCGCGTTCGCCGGCAGGAACACGTACGCGTGCCAGCAAAAACCGTAGCCGTGGCAGTAGGAAAATGTGTCCGCCTTGAATCCGGCTGGTGGTATGCCCGCGCCGTCGGTCGCGTCCAGCGTCACCTTGGCTTTAGGCTGATTGGCGGCGGCTGCCTTCGCCTGGCGCACCACATCGGCCAACGACGGCGCCGCCCCGGCTTGCGCCGCATCACTCTTTGCAATCGTTGGCGCCCCACCGGAAGCAGGGAGCTTGGCGGCCGCTTTGGCACCCCCAGGCTGATCCGTGCCCTTGCTGGACGGCGCCGAGAACGATCGTGGGGCGTAATCTTCCCGCAAGCGTATCGAGGGATAAATGATCTGATCGCAAGCCTGCGCCGAGGTTCGCTGCTCCTGATATCGCGCCTGGATCTCCGCACTTGTCTTCTGAACTTCACCCCACGTCGGATTCTGGTTATCACAGGTGTGATAGCCGAATCGGTCGTGGCTGACGCACTGTTGATTTACCGGACTCACGCACATCACTGGAATCACTGTGCCCGATCCGATGAGGAACACCATCGTTCCCGAAACCACATCTCCCATCAGGTACGCCCCCTGCAGGGCGCAGCGGTAGGCGCGGCGTTCTCCCAGCTTGATCGGTGCGCAGCTGGGATATTGAGAATAGAGCCGGGCTACCTGGGTGAACAGATTGCGTTCCGCGGCTTCATCCAGATTTTCCGGAAAAGCCAGCGGATTGCCGGCCATCACTTGCGTGATGGTGACTCCCACCCGCGACCCCGCCAGCACGGTACCGATCTGATCGCGCCCTTCGATCTCGTAGGGAAACGGCACCCAGAGCCGGTAGTCGCCCGCATTGTAAGTCTTGTACCCGACCGGAGCGTTTTCAGATTCTTCCTGCTCCTGCTGCAGTTGGTCCGCAAGTTCCTGCGCTTTGCTGGGAGTGGTGTCCGCTTGCTGGCGTTGTGACCGCGACTGCCGCGCCACGTCGCCGAGGGACGGAGAAGCATCCTGGGCGCGCACGGGCAGACTTGCCCCCAGCACGCACGCGGCAAGAAGCGTGGCCCACGCAAATGTTTTGGTCGTGCACTCAACATGCATCGCGCGAGCCCTCTCTGCGACCTTTGCGGATGTTCTTTGCGAACTCAGCGGTTAAAGGCTTTTCTCCAAACTGGCGTTCCATTCGTAGCTGTCATGCTCGGCCCTCAACCCTCAATTCGAGCTGCTGGTAGCGCTGGCCGCCTGCACCGCAGCCTCGGGCAGCGTAAGGGGAAGTGAATTGTAGTCGGAATAAGCCGCTCGCAAGTGCCGCCAGTCCACGGTCATTTCGTAAGGCAGGTGATCGTCCAGCCCCAGGCAAACCGTATCGTGCTCCAGGCCTCTGCCGACCCGGATGGTGACGTTCCATTCCCGGCAGCGCACTCCGCTCACGGTTTTCTTGTCACCTTTTTGCAGGATGCCGCGCTTGATCATGGTCGCAATCGCCGGCATCATGCCGTTGTCACTGCCCTGGTTCAGGCGCGAGCACAGGTTTCTGGGGTTGAGTCCCTCGGCATATTTTGCCTGCAACCACGAATCGTCGCTTTGACGGTCATACTCGACGTTGCCCACGTGCATCTCGTCGCGGTTGATTTCGCCGCCATTAACGGCACTGCTGTCCACCATGTGCCATTTGTAGTGATAAGCATTTTGCGGGCAGGAAACTTCCCAGAGCATTTCAGAGTGCTGCGTAGGAGCCTCATCCGAGGTCAGCGCGATGCGCACGCTCTGCACCTTCTGCAGCGCGTCCAGGCTGCGCTGAAATTCTTTTTCCCCGCTCCCGCCGCCGGGGCTCAGATAGCTGAACGCCCAGCCCACCAGCACCACCCCCACAATCAGACGCACCCCAAGCCACGCCCAATAACGGCCATCCATAGAAGATTCCCCCCCAAGCTGGTCTTCCCAGTAGGTTAGTAGAGGCTAATCCAGCTCGAAAGTTACCGATGTGATTGAACCGATGGACGTTAGGAGGACTGATTCAAAAGGGGGTTGGGGACACGGAACGGAACGCAGCGTCGGGCGCTTTTGGGCGATTTAGACAGTCCACGACACGTCGAGTTTTTGGGTGGGGCAGCACTTCCAGTGCTCGGTTTTCGGCAAACTGTTTTAGCTGGTTCACACGTCGGAGCGAAAGCATTCTCCCGCGGCGATCACCGCACCACCACCCCCGCATACCCCACGACCACATCGCGCTCGCCGGAAACGTCCCCCGAGGTCGCATACTTCACCAGCTCCGCCGAGTTCGCTCCCAGCTTCCTGGCCGCCGTCAGCATCGCCACGGCCGGCCCCATACCGCACATGCTGATGTTCTGCTGCCCGACCACTTCGTGCAGCCCGCGAGCATCGAGGCTGAGGATCCGCTCGATGGCCCAGTGATCTTTCGCGCGCGTCACGGCGTCCGATTCGTAATGATTCATGTCGCTCGAAGCCACGATGAGCACGGGGTCTTTACTCGCGGCAATGACGTCGGCAATGGCGAGCCCAAGTTGTTCCAGAACATCGAGCCGCGTGGTCCCTAATGCAATCGGCACGAAAGTGAGCTTGGCTGGCGCAGCAACAGGAATGGCAGTTCCACTTCAACCGCGTGTTCTCCACGATGCGCCGACGCATCTTCCTGCAGCGCAGGACAACGTTCTTTCAGACTCGCCGCCAGCGCGCCGTCAATCGGTACATTGCCCAGCGGCGTTTCCCACTCACCCTCGCTCATGATCGCGAGCGCCCGGCCCACTCCCGTATGATTCGGGCACATCACAATACATCGCTGCGGAATCTCCATCCGCGCAAACACCGCTCCCGCCACGTGCCCGGAATACATATATCCCGCGTGCGGAGCGATGCAGCCGATGGCGTCCAGCGGTGAATAGTTTTGCAAAAGATAGGAATTCACTTCTTCGCGCAGGCTCGCGGCATCGCGCGGATAAAACCGCCCGGCAACCGCGGGATGGCGAACGACGGAAGTCATGCACCCTCCTGCCTTGCCAATCGGACCGGGGTACCCTGTGTTCCCCCGTGTCCTCTGTGGTCGAAGCTTTCGCAGAAATCTAAATCAGAGCTTCCCTACGAAGGTTCGGTCGCCGCCCGTAGGGCGCGGTAAACGGCAGCGCTTTCCTCGAGCGTCAAAGTCTCGGCGCGAGCGCCCGGCTTGACCTTGGCCTCTGCCAGCGCCCGCTTCAACGCCGCCTCTGGATATTTCTCCTTCAAATTGTTCCACAGCGTCTTGCGTTTCTGCCCGAACGACAGCCGCAGAAAATCGATGAACCCGTCTCCAGCCACACCCAGCCGCTCCTGCTGCGGATCGAGCGTCAGTCGCAGCACACTCGAATGAACGCTCGGAGGCGGAACAAACGCCGATGGCGGCAAAGTGAAAAGATTCTCGACTCGTCCATAAAGCTGCGCCGTCGCCGAAAGCATTCCATACTCGCGCCCGCCCGGCTTCGCCGCAATCCGCTCGCCCACTTCGCGCTGCACCATGATCACGATGCTCTCAAAATATTTCGCGAACTCAAACAACCGCAGCAAAATATCCGAAGTGATGTAATAAGGCAGATTCCCCACCACCCGCACCGGTTCCGGCTTCCAGTCGATCCCCGGCCGTCCCAGCCCTGGCTTCGGCCCAAACAACGAATCGAACTCGATCGACAAAATGTCAGCCTCGATGATTTCCACATTGCGTGCCATGCTGAACTTCAGCCGCAACTGCGCCGCCAGCACGCGATCCAGTTCCACCGCAATCAGCCGCCGCGTGCGCTTCGCCAGCAGGGAAGTAAGAATGCCCCGTCCCGGCCCGATCTCGAGCACCGTGCTCTGCGAAATATCGCCCAGCGCGTCGACAATTTTCGCCGCATATTCTTCGCTCGCGAGAAAATGCTGTCCCAATTTCGGCTTCGCTTGTGGACGGCGCGCGGCAGCTACTTTCGGCACGTTGACCCTCTTTTACCAGAGCATTAGACTGGCTGGTCGGCTGGCCATTGTTAAAAGAACCAACGTCAAAGAATTGCCAGCCTGCAAGCCCCGGGAACACATTCATAATATCCTGTGCCCGCAAAAAGTGGAGCCTGGAGGTTGTCGCTCTCATGCACATCGCATTCGTCGCTCCGAAGGCGTTCCATTTTCGAAAACGGGCGGACTGGCCGACGTAGTCGGAGCATTGCCTCGCGCTCTGGCCGCCCTGGGCCATCAGGTCAGCGTCTATTTGCCGCGTTACCGCCAGACCAAGCTCACCGAACCGGTCACCGTGGTTCGCAGCATCACCATCCCCTTCGACGACAAATACCGTTTCGCTTCCGTCGTCACCGGCGGCAACCAGGGCGGAGTGCGCTTCTACTTCGTCGAGTATCCTCCGTATTTCGACCGCGACGCCCTCTACGGAACTCCCGCCGGCGACTATCCCGACAACGCCGAGCGCTACGCGTTGTTTTCCCGCGCCGTAATCGAAGCCTCCAAAATTCTCGGCGTGCCTCACGTCTTCCATTGTCACGATTGGCAATCCGCGCTGGTGCCCATTCTGCTGCGCACCGTCTATGCGGAAGACCCCGCGCTCCGCGAAGCCGCCACGGTATTCACCATCCACAACATGGGCTACCAGGGCCTGTTTCCGCCCGAGACATTGCCGCTTCTGATGCTGCCCTGGGACTTGTTCACCATGTCGAAAATGGAATTCTTCGGCCAGGTCAACTTTCTCAAAGGCGCGCTCACTTACTCCGACTACATCACGACCGTTAGCCGCAAATACAGTCAGGAAATTCAAACCGCCGAATATGGTTTCGGCCTCGAAGGCGTCCTGCACGACCGCGCCTCCACCGTGAGCGGAATTCTCAACGGCGTCGACTACGAAGAATGGAGCCCGCAGACCGACAAATTCGCCGTGGCCAAATTTTCCCCGCAGGATCTCGCCGGCAAAGCAAAATGCAAACAGGATTTGCTCGCCGCCTTCGGCATGCCCGCCGCCGACGCAAAGCTGCCCGTGATCGGCATTGTCTCCCGCTTCGCCGCGCAAAAAGGTTTCGACCTGATTTCCCAAATCGCCGATCGCCTTGCCCGCGAACAAATGATCATGGTCGTCCTCGGCTCCGGAGACAAACCCTACGAAGAACTTTTTACCCGTCTCGCCAAGCAGTTCCCCAACAAGATCGCGGTGAAAGTCGCCTACGACAACGCCATCGCACACAAAATCGAAGCCGGTGCCGACATGTTCCTCATGCCCTCGCGTTACGAACCCTGCGGCCTGAACCAGATCTACAGCCTGAAATACGGCACCGTGCCAATCGTCCGCGCCACCGGAGGCCTCGACGACACCATCGAACCCTGGGACGCCCGCACCGGCAAAGGCACCGGCTTCAAGTTCACCGAATACATCGGCGAATCCCTGCTGCTTACCATCAAGCAGGCCCTGCAAGCCTACAGCGACCAGACTTCGTGGCAAGTCCTGATGCGCAACGGCATGAACAAAGATTTTTCCTGGAACGCCAGCGCCCGCGAATACGGGAAAATCTACGAGCGCGTCCGCCAGATGCGCGGCACCGCGACGACGCCAGAAAAAGTTCTGGCATAGCGACAGCTCACCTGGAGACAGCCGCCTCGGCTGTCCGCCCAGAGCCTGCCCTGAGCGAAGTCGAACTGGCGAAACCCCGCCGAGTCAATGACTGAGATGACGATTTATCCAAAGTCGAGATGGCTCAAGGTAACGGCGCTAAGCGCCAGGGGCGGATGCTCGCGCCTGCTTTGCGGGGGTCAAGGCGATGAGAGCGAGACCGATGACAGCGGCAATGGCGTAGCCGGGCAGATCACCGCGTAGATCGTGGTATTGGAAGCCTTGCACGATCATGACGCCGTCATGCGCGAGCGTGGACCAGCCAGCGAAGAGGATGAGGCTGCGATGCTGGCGCGGGTTGCGGGCGGCGATCAGCAGGAAGACGCCGAGCGAGATGTAAATGCCGAGGATCATCTGGTCCTGCCTGTTTATCGACGTTGCCGCGCCGTCCCGGAGTGCGCCCGTGAGCGGGTAAAGGCCCGCCAAGCAAACTAATCCCGATAAGACCAAGAGAACCTGAAGAGCGCGCTCTCGGATCATAACGAATCCTCCGTTTGTGCAAATGTCTCCGACTAAAGTTTGACGCTTCGAAGAGTCCTAACCCGACGTTCGTCCACCGAAGGCCAACCGCGCATACCCCAACATAACTCCGAGCGCGCCGAACACCGCCGCGTTCATCGGAGCAAGCATAAAAAAGACGGCTACGAGCGAGGGATCGAACGCCAGCTTCACGAAATACATCGGACACAGCGAAAGCATGAGGGTGGGATTGAGGTCCCAGTTGTGCGGAGCGAGATAGGCGAGGAGCGCCAGAAGATATGAAATTGCCGCCAAGCCACCGAGCCATTTGAGGGGTGTTAAAAATAACTGTTTATCGTCCCGATCTTTCTTGCATGCTTTCGCGATCCACGAGCGGGGCAGCACCGCAACCATCACGCTGAACACGCCCACCACCCCCAGCGCGACCGGAAACAGAAACCATGCCCGATGCACCGGCATATCGGTGCCCTGCAGCATCACGTAAGGAAAGCCGGTGAAAAGCGAAGTCCCTCCGCAGAGGAAAAACACAATGCGAGAGAAAATCCTGATCGCGCGTCCGGACATGAGGCGGATTCTAACAGCGCGTCCGAGTTTGAGCACGCCAGATTACTGGGGTGCCCCGTCACTGCATTCTTTGCAAGAGCTTGCCCTGAGCGAAGTCGAACGGATGAAGCCAAGTCTATGAGTGAAATCGCGATTCTACGTCAAACCATTGTTCAGGTGCATCAGTTCTGTGGAGGGTAGTGCGGTGGGAAAGGAACTTCGCCTCGGAATGATTGGTTCCAAGTCGAGACGCCATGCCACAATCCAAACAAAACCATCGACAGCACTAATTCAGTCGCCGCACGAATCCAGCGGCCAAAATGCGGTGTCCCTATCATGTTGGCTACAACAATTCCCAGCCCGAACGCCAGCCCATTGCCCAGCACCCCGAAGATGAGCACGTATCGCAACTTGCCCATCGCAAGAATGCGCTCCTTTCGAGCGGCGCGCTCGTCGGGGCTTCGCTTCAATGTCAATGCTTGGATACCGAACGCGTGAAGAGAAACTGCCCACAATGCAAGCCACGCGAACGCCACGGCGACGCCAACCGCCACAGGAAGGATGAAATCACGCACGACCGGATTTTACTCCCAACTGCCCAAAAGCTTCATTTGCCTGTCGCAATCAGGCCATAGCGCTCATTGACGTCATCCTCGATGGGCGCCCGACGCGGCCCCCGCCGTGGTCAGCCGATAGCTTGTCGTTCTGAATCGCCCCGGGTGGCCATCACTGCCGCAGACTCCCAGTTGTGATACAAATTTCTGTGATCTCCATGCAATCCTCAGTTATTTCTCCCTTTTACTTTTCTTCTTGCCTTTTCCTCGCGCCTCCTGACACGGCGGGTGGGCCATGTTGAGGACGCTCTTCGTGCGCCTCTCGGAGAACCAGACGCTGCGCAGGTTTGCCGAGCGATCCGCACTCGGCCGCCGCGTCTCTGGACGCTTCGTCGCCGGAACCGAAATCGCCGACGCCGTCCGCGCCACGCAAGCCGTGAATAGAGCAGGCATGAGTGTCAGCATCGATAACTTAGGCGAGAACGTCACCAACCCCGAGGAAGCGCGCCACAGCGCCCAGCTTTACCAGCAGATTCTCGACGCCATCGTCGCCAGCCAGCTCAACGCCAACGTCAGCCTGAAGTTGACCCATATGGGCTTGGATGTGGATGAAAAACTGGCTCGCGATCTGGTCAGCGGACTCGTCGCCCGGGCCGCCGCCATGCAGCCGCGCGGTTTCGTCCGCGTGGATATGGAAGGTTCGCCCTACACCCAGCGCACGCTCGACTTTGTTCACGAACTGCACCGCGTGCCGGGAAATCAGGGAGCGTCGGCGCTGTGATCCAGGCCTATTTGAAGCGCTCGGAGAGTGATATCGAAAAGCTGCTGAGCGAAGGCATCCGCATCCGCCTGTGCAAAGGCGCCTACAAAGAACCCGCCAGCATTGCGTTTGAAAAGAAAGAAGAAGTCGACGCCAACTACGTCCGCCTGATGAAGATTCTGCTGAAGAGCGGCGTCTTTCACGGCCTGGCCACCCACGACCCGAACATGATCCGCCAGGCGCAGGCCTTCGCCACCAGCGAAAAAATTGCCCGCGATTCTTTCGAGTTCCAGATGCTCTACGGCATCCGCCGCGATCTGCAGCAGAGCTTGGTGAAAGCGGGATGGCGCATGCGCGTCTACATCCCGTTCGGCACCGAATGGTATCCCTACTTCATGCGCCGGCTCGGCGAGCGCCCAGCGAACGCGCTGTTTGTAGCCAGGAATATGCTGCGCTGGTAATCCAGAAGTAGCGACCCCGCTCAGCAGAAGGGATGGCATCCCAGACTGTTGACAAGCTGGGTTTTACGGACGCTGCCCCGCAAAAGCGTGGGTGCCCCATTTCTCGCGTTCTTTGCGAGAAGTGGACATTCCAGACGCCGAAACAATGGTGTTTTGCTTGCGCTGCCACACAGAAGGTGAGAACTGAAAAAGCTATGGCTGCGGCGCCGGTTCCGCGCCACCCTCTGCCGGTGCCAGCGGCAAACGGGTAACTTCGCGCAGGATTCCGAGTTCCCGAGGCGAGAACGTGCCCCTGAAGCGATCCGAATCGATGACCTGTTCGCGCTGCGCAGGAGGCATGGCTCGCAAATCGCGGATCGCGCTTCTCACCATGCGCTGCCGCTCGGGCGGGAGCGCCATTATCTGCTGGTGAACCTGCAGGGCACGCTGCCGCTGCTCCGGCGTCAAGCCGTTCCATATGATCTTGCGGTTCCCCATGCGGTCCATCAACTGCAGAACGTGTTGCTGTTCCTGGGGCGGAAGGCTCGCGAAATATCTCAGCTGTTGTCGCAGCCGCCGCTGTTGCGCGACGGGCAGGGAACGAAAGTGCGGGTCGTTCTGCAGCGCCCGTTCTTGCTCGCCGGGGGGTAAATCCTTGTGTTGCCGCAGCCAATCCCCGGCGCGGCGCTGAGGTTCGTGCGGCGCTCCCTGGCCGCGGGGTGCGGGATTCGCCCGCGGGATGCGATGGAGCCTGCGCTCTCGCCACCGAGGGTTGGTCGGCATATCTCTGGGCCATGCAAGACAGGGAAAGGGCGATAACAGCCACACTCGTAGCCAGCCATCGCGTGATGTGTCTCGCGCGCTTCAAAAAGCCCCTGCTTCCCCAGTATTTTCGCGACCCAGCGACTTCTCAATCCAGATTCATCTGCTCTGATTCATCGACCAAGATTCATCTGCCAAAGAAAACTGCGACCAAGAGCTCGGCGGTACCCTGTGATCCCCTGTGTCCTCTGTGGTTTAAGCTTTCCTCGGCTGCTTAGTTAAAACCTTCCACAGCCATTCAGCTACCCAGCTTCGCCGCTCCTGCAGCTTTACTGATCAACCGTATCCGGTTGCACCTGCAAATCATCCAGCAACTCGAGATCGGAATACTGCTCGTGGTTGCTGTCGAGCGCCTGCAAGTCGCCGACTGCCGTGCCGGGCTCCGCCATTCCAAAATTACCGGACAGCGAGTTGTCGGCCCCTGAACCTTCCCAGCCTCGAACAAAGAACATGCCCACGCCCACTCCCATCAGCAATGTCAGCGCGGCCGCCAGCACCGGACGCCGGAACCACTGCACCCAGCCCACCTGCGGCTTGGCCATTTCTTCCCGCAACCGCGCCTGCAGCCGCACATCGAAGTAGGGCGACGCCTCTGGCGCACGCCATTCGTCGAGCAGCGCCATGGTCTGGCGGAACTCTGCCAGCTTCCCGGTGCACGCCGCGCAACTGGCCACGTGCTGGCTCTCAACAGGGTTCAGCTCAACCAATCCGGCTGCAACGTCCGGAATCCTTTCACGCATTTCATCGCAATTCATAACCTCATCCCCTCAACTCTCTTCGCCTCTCCAACTCCGCCTCTGCAACTTCGCCGTAAATAACCAGGCACTTCTCATAAGAATTCTTTTAACTGGTCGCGCAATGTTTCATAAGCCCGGAAGAGCAGCGATTTCGTTGCCGACTCGCTCTTCTTCAGGACTTCGGCAATTTGTTTGTAATCCATCTGCTGATACTTGTGCATGATCACTGCCAATCTTTGCTGCTCCGGCAGTGCTTCCACTTTGCTGCGGATCGCCTGCAGCCTCTCCTGCTGCACCATGGCTTGCTCGGCGGTGAGCGATCCGTCGGGCAACTGCAACGTGGTCGTACTGCTGTCGTCGTTGGTCTCGTCGAGACTCACGCTCACTTCCGGACGTTCGTGCCGGGTGTCGCGCGCGTGATTCACCGCCAGGTTCGTGGCGATGCGGTACAGCCAGGTGGTGAACTTGGCGCTGGCTTCGTAACTCTCACGCGAGCGGTAGACGCGCAGAAAAACTTCCTGCGCCAGGTCCTCGGCCGCGGCGGAGTTCCGCGCCATCCGGTACATGAAATTCACCAGCGGCCGGCGGTATTTCTGAACCAGGTAATCGAAGGCGGACTGGTCCCCAGCCTTTACCCGCAGCATAACCTCCGCGTCGGTAGAAGACTCCCCGCCCGTTACCGCTGCGGGCAAACTGGCTGCTGCCTGCGGCCCCATTGCGGCCATCAGGATACCCCGATCCATGGCGGCGGTGCTCACATTAATTTCAACCCCGCCGCGGCTCGAAAGTTGCACATTTTCGTCGTTGGGCGAACTACGGGAAGTCCCTGCCAATGAGGAGGTTAGGGGAGATCGGGAGAGTCTGGAATCATCTGGCATGCAAAAGAGAAGCTTGCTGCCGACGAAACGCGGCGTGAGCCCCGTTTCGTCCTGCTGTGGTAAGGCTATCATGCTCCTTTCTCGTGCCAAAATGCCGCCGGCCACGAATTTAGTGCACTGGTGTCGATCCGTACGCTACTCGTAAGTGATTGCTGACGCGGCACTTGCCAACTTTGCGGGAATAGTCCAAGATGTTCCCCTTGGCTAGGCGTCACACTCTCCGAATCAGCAACCCAAATCGAATCTGGAGCTTACGCGTATGAAACGCTGTCTTTTGTGGTTTGTCCTCATCGGCTGTCTCGGTATTGACGTTGTGGCCCAGGATTCGCCGACCGGGGATGTGCAGGCGGCGATGAGTGCAATCCGGCCGGACGCGATTCGGGCGCACATGCGCTTCCTGTCGGACTCGCTGTTGCAGGGGCGAGCTCCGGGCACGCTCGGCTACGAGGTTGCGGCGCGCTATGTGGCCGCTCAACTTGAAGCTGCAGGATTGCATCCGGGCGGCGTGAACGGAAGCTGGTATCAGACCGTGCCGCTGCGCAAATCGGTGCTCGACGACGGCAAGAGTTCGCTGGTGCTGATCCCCACCGGTCACCAAGATAAGCGCGGCGAGCAAGCCCTGATTTCATTGAACGATTACGTGCAATACGGCGACTTGAACCGGACCGACACCAGCTTGGAGGCTCCGGTCGTGTTCGTGGGATTCGGCGTCACAGCGAAGGAACACGATTACGACGATTACGCGGGCGCCGACGTGAAGGGCAAGATCGTGGTGGTGATTGACGGTGCGCCGGCAAAGTTCCCATCGACGGTACGAGCTTACTATTCCGATTCCCTGGTGAAGCAACGGAACGCGGTGGCGCACGGCGCGGTGGGTTTCATCGACATGATGACGCCGGACGATCAGAAGCGCTATCCGTGGGAGTGGACTGTGCCGCAAGTGCAAATGGGAAGCATGGAATGGCTGGAGAAAAACGGCAGCCCGCACAACACATTTCCAGAGCTTCGCGGCGCGGCATTGCTCAATCAATCCGGGGCGGAGAAGCTGTTTGCCGGCGCCGGCAGGACTTTGGCGCAGATCTTCGAGACGGCGCGGGCTGGCCAGCCGCAGTCGCTTACTCTTCCCGTCACCGTCCGCATTCACTCGGTCAGTACACAGACCTCGGCCGATAGCCCGAACATCATCGGCAAGGTCCGGGGCTCCGACCCAGCGCTGCGTGACCAGTATGTGGTCTATACCGCGCATGTCGATCATCTGGGGATCTGCCCGCCCGTTAATGGCGATAACGTTTGTCATGGCGCTCTCGACAATGCCTCCGGCACGGCGAGCCTGCTGGAAATCGCGCGGGCGTTCGCCAGCCTGCCGACGGCGCCGCGGCGCTCCGTCGTGTTTGTTTTTGTTACCGGCGAGGAGATGGGATTGCTCGGGTCCGATTACTTCGCGAACTTCCCGACGGTGCCGCGCAGTGCGATTGTTGCGGACCTCAACATCGACGGAGCGCCGGGGCTGTATTACGACATGAAAGACCTGATCGTGCTGGGCATCGAGCACTCCAGCCTGGAGCAGCAGGTGCAGTCGGCCGCGAAACGGATCGGCTATTCCCTTAGTCCCGATCCCATGCCGGAGGAGAATTTCTTCATCCGCAGCGACCAGTATTCTTTCGTGCTGCAGGGCATTCCCGCGATGAACGTCACCGACGGGATACAAAGCACCGATCCGAAAATCGACGGATTGAAGCTGCAGAAGGAGTGGATGGTGACGAAATATCACACGCCGCTCGACAACATGGATCAGGCGCTCGACTACAGCTCCGGTGCGAAGGCGGCGGGAGTCAACTTTTTGGTCGGCTATGACCTGGCGCAGCAGGAGGCCACGCCAACCTGGAACAAGGGCGATTTCTTCGGAGACAAGTTCGGCCCGCGCCACGCCGGTGAAGGCTCACAAACTGGGAACTAGCGTGTTATGATCGTGTTACTGCAAGTGGGTTTGCCGCAGATCGGTTTACCGCAAGTCGTTTTATGCAAGGCAGTTATGCAAGGCAGTGGGCGCTTAACTCAGCGGTAGAGTGCCATCCTCACACGGTGGAAGTCGTAGGTTCAAATCCTACAGCGCCCACCATTCAGCATTTGACCTCAGGGACGTTCCGCGTCTTCCGCAGCCGATGGACGGCCTAGATGGTTGCGGGAAAACTTAGTTGCAGATGCAAAATCTGACCCCAGGGGCTGAAGCCCGCGCTGATTCTGGGGCCCTTACGCGGCGCTGAACCGCCGCTCTTCCACGGTATTACATGCATCGCCACGGCATTAAATGCATTTGTGAGTTTCTCCGCAGGAGTGCCCGCTCCACAGCGAGGTCTTGAATCGCGTCTGCCCGTGGCGCTCATTTCAGAAATATTCAGGACATTTCAGAACACGGTTTCGGACTTCGCGCGTCTCACATGGGTATCGTAAGCCTGCATTGCAGGCGCAAAAGCCACGGGCGAAAAGGGAGGAAATCGGATGACTGGAGATTCTGCAGGTTGGCCATCGGGGAAACGAAATGCTTTGTTGGCAATCGGCGCGGGCGGGCTGAGTGCCGGGACTTTGGACCTTACCCAAGCGTTCATCCTGTTTGGACGGAGAGTTCCGCTGGTCATTGCCGCGGGGCTGCTGGGGCGGCCGGCTTTGCACGGAGGGGCGGCCACCTATGCTCTGGGCGTCCTGCTGCACTTTTTCATCGCGTTCTCGGCAACAGCTGTGTATTACGCGGCCAGCCGCAGTCTGACTTTTTTGAAGGAGTACCCGCTGGTGTGCGGCTTGTTCTATGGCATCGCAGTGGAACTGGTGATGGGTTACATCGTTTTGCCGCTCTCGGCGCTTCAGGACAGGGGGCCTTACGAACTGCATGACGTGCTGCAAGGGCTGATTGTGCATATGGTGATGGTGGGGCTGCCGATAGCGTACAGCGTTCGGCGGTTCGGGAAATAGGTTTTTCCTTCCGCCTCTAAGACACTTCTGATTGCCAATTGCTAATTGCTAATTTGCTGGCAGCTAATCTGGTAATTGCTAAGAGCTAATTTGGGAGGTGGTGTGAGCGTGTTCCGTTGGATCTCGCTATCGCTGGATCTGCTTCTGGTCTTCCCGTCTTCAGCAGCATCGCTGGAAGCTCCCGACATTTGTCGAGATGTTGAAGTCTTCGTTTTATCTTCGCTCTCCGGAAGAATAGCTGCTGAATCGGCCCGTCCTGGGGTAATCTGTTTCGGTTGGCGGCGGTTGCGTAAACGTTTACAATCGCCGCGGTTGGCCATTTCCGACCCCAATCGGGTTGGCCATGGAGACAGCGCCAGTTCCGGCGGTGCGAATTGACTGCAGGCGCGAGCTGACAAAATGGGCAAACCTCCGGCGACTCTTTTAGATATCGGCAAGGCACTCGGCATTTCCACGGGAACCGTTCATCGGGCCTTGCACGACAACCCTGGCGTCAGTCCCATGACGAAGGCCAAGGTGATGCAAACCGCGAGAGCACTGGGCTACCGGCCGAATCTGGCGGCGCGGTTCCTGTCGTCCAAGAGGACGCTGCGAATTTCGGTCAACACTTTGCAGGGGACCACTTCGTTTTGGGACGAGGTGCGAGTGGGCATTCGCGAAGAGGCCAACTCCATCCTGATGGAAAACGTCGACGTGGAGTTTCGGACTTACCCGAGACTCGGGGTCGGCGAGGAAGAGGCATTCGCGGCGGCCATGGCTGCGAAAGTGGATGGAATCATCACCTTCCCGAGCCGTCCGCAAAAGCTGCGGCCGTGGATCCGGCGGGCGGCGCGCGCCCGCATTCCGGTGATGTGTGTGGCCACCGACGCTCCAAATAGCGGAAGGCTCGGCATCGTAGCCATCGATACGTTGGCCAGCGGCTCGATCGCCGCCGATCTCATGGGCCGGTTTTTGCGCGGGCAAGGGAAAATCGCAGTCACCGTATTTGACATGGGAATTACGGAACACGCGGAGAAATACGCGGCGTTTGAGTCGACGTTGCAGAGGTTTTATCCTGAGATGCAGTTGCTGAAGCCGATCGAGGATCACGACGTGGAGCGGGAAGCTTACGACAAGTGCCGCAGGCTGTTTGAAGGCTGTCCCGATCTGGCAGGGATCTATGTGACCACGGAGGCGTCGATCCCGATATTGAAGGCGGCGCGGGATGCGAAGCTGCTGCACCGGTTGACGATTATTACCACCGATCTTTATCCCGACCTGGTGCCGGAGATTCGATCGGGAGCAGTGGTGGCGACCATCTACCAGCGTCCGCGCACGCAGGGGCGAATGGCTTTCCGGAAATTGCACGAGTTTCTGGCGGAGGGAGCGAGCTCGCATCAAGTGACGCTGGCGCCGCATCTGGTGACGCGTGGGAATCTCGATTTTTTCTTGCGGGCGCAGTCGGAGCGAACCGGAGCGCACCGCGACGTTCAGGTGCAACGGTCGGGGCAGCAAGCTGCGGAAGATATTGCATAAGCGGGCGGTAAGGAAGCGAGCCAAACGCGCGATTCTTGGGTCGCAAAGAACGCGCCCCTTCGCGCGGCTCGCCCAGATTCCTCGCTGCGCAAAGAACGCTTGCTCGGAATGACAATGCGACAGGGTGTGAGACGAGTGGCACGAGGAGGGGACATCAGGTTTCTCGGCATTGATGTAGGGACCAGCGGCACGCGGGCGCTGGTGATCGATGAACACGGGAAGGTGATTGCATCCGGGTCGGAAGAGCATGCGGCGTTTGCCAGTCCCCGTCCGGGCTGGGCGGAGCAGGATCCGCGCGATTGGTGGCGGGCCAGCGGTGTGGCGGTGCGGAAGGCGCTGAGTTCCCCTGGCGTGACCGCGGACGAAATTTCTTGCGTGGGTTTTTCCGGGCAGATGCACGGCGCGGTTTTGCTCGATGCGAACGATGACGTCGTGCGCAACGCCATCATCTGGTGCGACCAGCGCAGCGAGGCGCAAAGCCATGAGCTCGAGGAAATGTTCGGGCCGGGCCGGCTGATTCAACTCACCTGCAATCCTCCGCTGACTAATTTTACTTTGACCAAATTGCTTTGGGTGCGCGAAACCGAGCCGGCGAACTGGGCTCGCGTGGCGCATGTGATGTTGCCCAAGGATTACGTGCGATTCCGCCTCACCGGGGATCGCGCGATCGATATGGCGGACGCTTCGGGAACGCTGTTGCTTGACGTGGCCAACCGGCGCTGGTCGGCGGAGGTTTTAAACAAGACCGGAATCAGTGAGCAACTGCTTCCGCAACTTTACGAGTCGCCGCAGGTTTGCGGACGCGTGTCGGCGGCGGGCGCCGAGGCGACTGGATTGCGCGCCGGAACTCCGGTGGTCGCGGGCGCGGGAGATCAAGCGGCGGGCGCCGTGGGCATGGGCATTGTGCGCGCAGGGGCCGTCAGCGCCACGATTGGCACGTCGGGCGTGGTCTTTGCGGCGACCGACCGGCCGGCTCTCGATCCGCGCGGACGGATCCACACTTTCTGCCACGCGGTTCCGGGACGCTGGCACGTGATGGGGGTAACCCAGGCTGCGGGATTATCGCTGCGCTGGTTTCGGGATCGCTTCGGAGTTCCGGCGCAGAATGGACGCGATCCGTATGACGTTCTGGCGGAAGAAGCGGCTTCCGCGCCGGAGGGATCTGCGGGCGCTTTCTGGTTGCCTTACCTGATGGGCGAGCGCACACCGCACCTGGACCCGAACGCGCGCGCGGCTTTGGTGGGACTGACGGCTTCGCACACGCGGGCGCATGTGGTGCGGGCGATTCTGGAAGGTGTTGCCTACAGTCTGAAGGATTCGTTCACGATTTTCGAAGAGATGAAGATTCCGGTGACACGAATCCGCCTCGGCGGCGGCGGTGCGCGCTCGGCGTTGTGGAGACAGATTCAGGCCGATGTTTACGGGCACGAAGTGGAAATCGTCGAGGCGGAAGAGGGCGCGGCCTATGGGGCGGCAATTCTGGCGGGGGCTGGCGCCGGCGCGTGGGCCTCGGTTGATGAGGCTTGCGATGCAGTGATTCGCGTCGCTTCTCGCGTTGCTCCCAGCGCTCAGGGAGCGGTCACGATGCGGCAGGGGTATGGCACGTACCGGGAGATTTATCCGGCGCTGCATCATGTGTTTTCGAGGGAATTGCCGCCGAACAAGTCGTAAACGTTGACGCATTTTTGGCCTCATCTTTGGGTCCTGAGGCTGTATTCTTGAAGTCCAGTCCAGGGTCCGAATTCAGGAGAAAAAGTGCCGATGCAGCAATCGGCTTCATCGCTTCTGACGTTTCTCGCAAGTTCCCGACGGCTCGTCCTAGTTCTGATTTTCTTTTTCTCTTTTCCTGGCGCAGTGTGCGACGTGATGGCCATTGGCCAGGAGCGGTACGTCGAGACTGCGCGCCGGCCGGGTAGTTTCATTCTTGCCGACCGCAACCATCTGGCGACGATCTGCGTGGACGAAAACGATCATTGGGGCGTGGTGCGAGCCGCGCATGATTTGCAGCAGGACATCTCGCGCGTCACGGGCCGCACTCCGGACATCGTGAATCAGAAAGGCGGGCTTGCGGGAAACGGGATTGCGAAAAACGGAATCATCATCGGCACAGTCGGCAAGAGTGCGCTGATTGATGAGCTTGTTTCCGCCGGAAAACTCGACATGACTGCAATCCGGGGCAAGTGGGAGTTTTTTCTGATTCGAGTCGTGCGCAACCCGATGCCGGGAGTGCGCTCCGCGCTGGTGATCGCCGGCAGCGACAAGCGGGGCACGATCTACGGCATCTACGATCTTTCGGAACAGATTGGAGTTTCGCCGTGGTACTGGTGGGCCGATGTTCCAGTGGCGCATCGCGACGAAATTTTCATCAGGCGTGGACGCTATGTGCAGGGGCCGGTGGTGAAGTATCGCGGCATTTTCCTGAACGACGAAGCGCCGGCGCTCACCGGATGGACGAAAGAAAAATTCGGAGGGTACAACCATCAGTTTTACGAAAAGGTTTTCGAACTTCTGCTGCGGCTGAAAGGCAACTATTTGTGGCCGGCGATGTGGAACAGCTCGTTTAACGCGGATGATCCGTTGAATCCGAAGCTGGCCGATCAATACGGCATTGTGATGGGAACGTCGCATCACGAGCCCATGATGCGGGCGTGGAAGGAATGGGAACGAAGCGGCAAGGGTCCCTGGGACTACACCGCGAATGCCGCTGAGTTGCGCGAGTATTGGAAGCAGGGCATCGAGCGCAACGATGGCTATGAGAGCGTAATCACGCTGGGTATGCGGGGGAACGGCGATTTGCCGATGGCGGAAACCGATGATCGCGCGCTGCTCGAAAAAATCGTGGCCGAGCAGCGCAAGATTATTGGCGACGTGATGCACACCGACGCTTCGACCGTGCCGCAGGATTGGGCGCTCTATAAGGAAGTGCAGCAATATTACGAGCACGGGATGCGCGTTCCCGACGATGTGACTCTGCTCTGGTGCGACGACAACTGGGGCAACATTCGGCGGCTGCCGACCGAGGAAGAACGAAAGCGCAGCGGAGGCGCGGGAATCTATTATCACTTCGACTACGTTGGCGATCCGCGATCGTATAAGTGGATCAACACGAATCCTCTCCCGAAAGTCTGGGAGCAGATGAACCTGGCCTACCACTACGGTGCGAACCGCATCTGGGTGGTAAACGTGGGCGACCTGAAGCCGATGGAAGTGCCGATCGAGTTTTTTCTCAATATGGCCTGGAATCCTTCGTCGTGGACGAACGAGAACGTCGGCGATTTCACCAGGCTCTGGGCGGAGCGCGAGTTTGGGCGCGAGCATGCGGCTGCGATCGCCGGCATCGTTTCGAAATACGCCAAGTTCAACGGGCGGCGAAAACCGGAACTGCTCGATCCCCAAACTTTCAGTCTGGTTGATTACCAGGAGGCTGATCGCGTGCTCGACGAATTCAAGGCGATCACGGCGGAGGCGGAAAAACTTTCCGTGCAATTGCCCGAGAACCAGCGCGACGCGTTTTTCGAGTTAGTGCTGCATCCTGCGAAAGCTTCCGAGATAGTGACGGAACTTTACATCACGGTCGCCAAGAATCACTTGTATGCGGCGCAAGGACGCGCCAGCACCAACGATCTGGCCGTGCAGGCAAGGGCTCTGTTTCAGGCCGACGCGGAACTTTCGAATCAATACAACCACACGCTGGCGCACGGCAAGTGGGACCACATGATGGATCAAACTCATATTGGCTACACGAGTTGGAGAGATCCGCCGGTGAACGTAATGCCGGCGGTGACGGAGCTTTCGATTCCCGAAGCATCCGCCATCGGAGTTGCTGTTGAGGGCTCGGCATCCGCTTGGCCCGGCGCTGCCGGGGAAGCGGCGCTTCCGGAATTTGATGTCTACAACCAACAGCAGCGATATGTGGATGTGTTCAACCGAGGCAAGGCTGATTTCGATTTCACAGCTTCGGCCAGTTCGCCGTGGATTGTGTTGAGCGCGGATCACGGGGCCGTTCAGAAAGAGCAGCGGCTTTGGGTGAAGATCGATTGGGGCAAAGCCCCTAAAGGATCGAGCAGCGGCTGCATCTCGATTGTCAGGGGCAACTCTGGTAGGACCAACGCCGGTAATGGTGGGAGCGGTGAAGCCGCGAGAATAAAAGTAGAGACCTTCAATCCGGCCGAACCGGCACGAGCGTCGCTGCACGGTTTTGTGGAGGCCGATGGTTATGTTTCCATCGAGGCTGAGCATTACACGCGACGAACCAACTCGGATTCGGCTCATTGGGAAGAGATTGACGACTACGGCCGGACTTTGTCGGGCATGAGTGTATTTCCCGTTACCGCGGCGAGTGCTGTGCCGCCTGCTTCCGCTCCGTGCCTGGAATATCAAGTGTATTTGTTCAACCCCGGGAAAGTTGAGGCGGAGGCCATCCTCGGTCCGACTCTAAATTTTGTTCCCGGGCGGGGGTTGCGGTATGCGATTTCGTTCGATGACCAGCCGCCGCAAGTCATGAACGCGCTGGCCCACAATTCCGTCGAAGATTGGTCCACCTCGGTCAAAGACAGTGTTCGCAAAGTTACGTCGGAGCACACGGTCACGGGCATGGGCTATCACACCTTAAAGGTGTGCATGGTGGATCCAGGCGTCGTGATCGAGAAGTTGGTGCTCAATCTTGGAGGCGTAAAGCCCAGCTATCTTGGTCCGCCGGAGAGTTACCGCGGCGTCGAGAATTTGGAAGCGAGAAAGAAATGAGGGGCTGGAACCGACCCTTGCCGTCTCATAAATCCCCGCGGCTGTACAGGAGAGCCAACCTCAGCGGCCGGAGCCAGAAGGTCAGCAACTCGGATGGCACGGCTGAAGCCGCCGCCTTCCCGAACTAGTTTATGCACCCACTTCTTACGGCATAGCTTTAAGATATAGGGTGATTTTTAGCGGGACGGTTCCTTTACCTGGACGACGCGATCGCCTGGCACATCGTGCATTTGTTGCACGATCCCTGAAGGCCAGTGGATTTCGACCAAGTCCGCAGACGCGTTTTGCCCCAAGCCGAAATGCACCGGCCCAGCGCTCGACGACGCATAGCCTGCGGCGGTGGTCATGTGGTTGTACTGTGCGCCGCTCTTGGTCACGACTTTAATGCGGGCGCCGATTCCGTCACGGTTGCTCTTTGTGCCTTGCAGTTTGAACTCCAGCCAATGATTCTTGCCTGGACTCTCATTCATCCAGATTTCCGCGGGAGCGTGGATGGCGCTAACTACAACGTCCAGACGCCCGTCGCCATTCAGGTCTCCGATCGCGGACCCGCGGTGACGCGACGGCCCGAACGATGTGAATCCGGCTTCGGCAGTTAATGCTGAAAACTTCATGCCGCCCAGGTTGCGGAACGCGGTGTTTGGCTGCTCCACCATCAGGCGAGGCGCTGAATCGAGCGACTGCACGTGTCCGCGCGAAACAAAAATATCCTTCCAGCCGTCGTTGTCGAAATCTGCGATGTTCGGCGAATAGCCCGCCATGGGCAGGCTGAGCGCGGCCATGCCGCTCTGCTCAGTGACCTCCACGAAGCTGCCTTTTTGGTTGTTCTGGTAAATCGGAAAAGTTTCGTTGTCGAGCGCGACCAGCACGATGTCGGGATAGCCGTCGTTATCGAGATCGCGAAAATCGACGCCCATGCCGGAGATGAAGGTGCCGTCTTCGCGCAACGCAACGTTTGTGTCGAATCCCACTTCTTCAAACTTGCCGGCACCTTTATTCCGGAAGAACCAGTTCATCAGCTTGTCGTTGGGAACAATCAGATCCATTCTGCCATCTAATGTGGAATCGGCCGCGGCTACGCTCATCCCCTTGCCGGGATGCGCGCGCAGGCCCGACTCGACCGAGGCGTCGCGGAAAGTTCCGTCGCCGTTGTTGAGAAACAACTGGTTCGGTGTGGGCTTGTACATTTTGGGATGGCAATAATCGCGATGCCCGTAGGCTTCGCAGGCTGGTTCGTGATCGGCGTCCCACGCCAAATAATTAATCACTACCAGGTCGAGCAGGCCATCGTTGTTAACGTCGACCCATGCGGCAGCGACCGACCACAGCGGGCCATACTCCTTGTCGGGCTTGTTGAGCCCGGCTTTCGCGGTGACGTCGGTGAAGGTGCCGTCGCCGTTGTTGTGATAGAGAGTATTGCGGTAGACGCCGGCCACAAAAATATCTTCGTAGCCATCGTTGTCATAGTCGCCGATGGCCACGCCCATGTCGTAGCCGCTGCCCGCCAATCCGGCCTTGTCGGTGACGTCGGTGAAGTGTCCCTTGCCGTCATTTTCGAAAAGGCGGTTGCGAAATTTCGGCGAACTCTTGCGGAGGGTATGGATGTCGGCGCCGTTGGTGAAAAAAATATCGAGCTTGCCATCGTTGTTGTAATCGAACACGGCCACGCCTCCCGCCATGGTTTCGGGAGCGTGGCGTTCGGGGGTCTCGTCGGTCTCTAGTGTGAAATCGATTGGCTGGTAGATGAAACGGATCGGGCTATCGGCGGCAGGCTTATCGGGAGATGTGGACGCTTTCGACGGCGACTGCGAATGCAGAGCCGGTTGCGGCATCAACACCGCGAGCAGAGATAGTAGTGTCAGCGAGCCTGCAAAGCTGCGGATGTTCATCTCCCGGGGCACATGTAACGTGTTCCCATCTTAACCCGAGGTGGTCGCGACAAACGACCGTCTAGTCTCATGGGGCATCTAGCGGGTCGATGAGTGTAAACGCGATCCTTCGCCAGCCCTTTACTGGCCAGCGGCAAAGAGGCGGTCCACAAGGAAGATTGTTATCGGCCGTGCTTGGTGTACAAGTGGAAATCCACGTCAACTTCGACCGGGCCGTAACGCGCGGGTTGACCATCCTTTATGGATGGCTGAAAGCGCCATTGCTTGACCGCCTCAATTGCCTTTTCATCCAGGCCCATCCCCAATTTTCTGGCCACCCGAATGTTGCTGGGTGTGCCGTCGGGCTCGACCATAATGCTGAGAACGCAAAGCCCCTGGAACTTGGCCTTGCGCGCTTGTTCGGAGAACTCTGGGTCGACCTGCGAAATGACTCTAGGATCACTCGCCACTTCCCCGACGTCACCCGGTTTGGCGAGGGCAAGTTCGCTCTCGCTTTTCTCTGGGTTGTAGTAGAAGCGGAAGCGCAGCACTAGAGACGACGGTGTGTAATCGCTGGGTAATGCCGGAAATGGTTTCGACGCCGTGATGCTGTCCAAAGCTGGACGGTCGAGAGCAACGTCACCCGAGGAGAGGACGAGCTTGATGCCGGATATTTCGTCGTCTTTGTGGATGACGAACCGAATGGCCACATTGCCCTTCTTCCTTTCGGATGATTCGGGAATCAGGTGCAACCAGTTATCGCGCACGCGCTTCTGGACTAACTTGGCGTACGGTCCGAAATCTACGTGCTGCGTGTTGCTAAGAATGTCGATAAACTCGACGAGATGCGCGCTGGCGTCGATCACCGGGCCAGGACCAGTATTCTCTTGTTTCGAGTCAGAGGAGACTGCAGGCGGTTGCGCCTTCGGTCCAGAAGTAGGTGAGGTGCTTTGCCCGAATAAAGAGGCGCCACATAACAGCAGTATCGCGAGCCTCATCAGATCGCACCTCGTCTCACGGAACCGAACGAGTATACGGCCTGGGTGATTGTTAACGAAACCAGGCCGCAGCACTCAAGACCCCGGCGCGAAATTACACCGCGTCTTTGGCTCAAAAGGTCCGTTCGCCGACACAGAACGCAAGCTCGGGCGGCGTCACCGCATGACTTAGCAAGCACTAGCTGCTTACTCCGGCAGTTTCTGCTCTCCCTGGATCATCAGGTGAGCCTCGCCGTGCGGGGCGCCGGTTCCGGGCTGTCCTCCGCCGACGGTGATCACGTAATCGCCGGTGGAGACGAAACGATCTCCCGCTTCGTTCACATAGCTGAGGTCGCGGGGACTGAGGGTGAGCTTTACGTGTTTCTGCTCGCCGGCCTTCAGGTGGACGCGGGTGAACGCGCGCAACGCGCGCAACGGCGTGCCCGGGAGCTTGGGGAAGCTGACATACAGTTCCGCCACCTCGTCGCCATCCCGCTTGCCGGTGTTCTTGATGTCGACTTCCACATCCAGCGGGTCGCCTGCGTTCAGGGAGGGATTCGACAGCTTCATGCCGCTGTATTCGAAGGTCGTGTAACTCAGGCCGTGCCCGAAGCCGTACAAAGGCTCACCTGTGAAGTAACGGTAGGTGCGGTTCTTCATCTCATAGTCTTCGAACTCGGGCAACTGCTCCGTCCCTTTGTAAAAAGTCACAGGCAAACGCCCGGCGGGATTATTCGCTCCGGCCAGCGTCTGCGCAATCGCCGTTCCACCTTCTTCGCCCGCATACCAGGCGTCGAGAATCGCGTTAGCGTGATCGTTCGCCCAGTTCACCGCCAGCGCGCTGCCGTTCATTAACACGACTACGAGCGGCTTGCCGCTGCCTTTCAAGGCTCCGAGCAGCGCCTCTTCTTCGGCGGGCAGGCTGAGGCTGGTGCGGTCGCCGCCGCGGAATCCGGGCAGGTCGACTTTCATTTCTTCGCCTTCCAGCTTCGAGGTGATTCCCACCACGGCAACGACGACGTCGGCCTGGCGTGCCGCGGAGACGGCCTCCACAAGCGGATCGCCGATGACCGGCAGCCACACCAGCTTGGTGATGCGGCCGCCCGCCAAGTATTCGAGCTTCACTGCGTACCGATGCCCTTTCGTCAGCTGCAGCGTCGCCAGTTGCGGATTGGGATCGTGCAGGATGCCATCATCGACGACGAGTTTGCCGTCGATCCACAAGCGCTGCATCGAACCCATCAGACCGATCTGGTAGGTACCAGATTCGGAGGGCGTGAGGAATCCTGTCCACCGCACGGAAAAATCTTTCATATCGCCGGGCGCGGGAAGCGCATGAGAGTCCGGGTGCGAAAGTTGAAGATCAACGTAGGGATCGACTCGAACGACCTGCGGGGTTCCAGATAGATCTCCGCTGAAGTATTCGCCCTTGAGCCCGTGCTTTCCGTCCTCCGTGGATAACATTGAAGTGGGGATCACGGGATGCTCGCGAAGGAAGTCGGTGCCCGGTTGAAAGGAAACCTGAGCTCCGGAAAACTGCTTGCGAATGCCTTCGAGCGCGGTAACGGCGTGCGAGGCCGTGCCGCTGTAGTTGCCGTGCAGCACCTGAGTGGACTCCGCCAGCGGCCCTACAACCAGGATCTTTTTAACAGCCGGCGCGAGCGGGAGCACCCCGTCGTTTTTCAGCAGCACCATCGATTCGCGCGCCGTCTTCAGGGCGAGTTCGCGGTGCGGGGTGCTATCGATCTCGGAATCCGGAGTCTGCGCGTACGGCACCATCTCCGGCGGATCGAACATTCCCAGCCGCATGCGCGCAGTGAATAGCCGCCGCAAGGTGTTATCAATGTCAGCCTCGGTCAGCAGGCCCTGCTTTACTGCATCGATAAACGGCTTGTAGTCGTGGTCGTCTTTCGTAATGGTGAAGAAGTCGGCACATTCGTTGTCCATGCCAGTCTTGATCGCCGCCGCGGCAGCTTCCGCCTGGCTCTTGACGAAGTGGTGTCCCTCGAAAATGTCAACGATGGCATCGCAATCGGAAACAACGTAGCCGTTAAACTTCCACGCGCCTCGCAGTTGATCTTTCAACAGGAAGGTGTTCGCGCAGGCTGGCTGGCCGTTCACGCGGTTATAGGCGCACATGATTGATTCTGCTTTGCCTTCGGTCACAGCCGCGCGAAACGCGGGCAGGTACGTATCTTCCATATCGTGCTTCGAGACCTGCACGTCAATGCTGTGACGCGAGGGTTCCGGGCCGCTGTGCACCGCAAAATGTTTCGGCGTCGAGATCACGCGAAAATACTTCGGATCGTCTCCCTGCAGTCCGGTGACAAACGCCACTCCCATGCGCCCGGTGAGAAACGGATCTTCGCCGTAAGTTTCCTGGCCGCGTCCCCAGCGCGGATCGCGGAAGATGTTGATGTTCGGCGACCAGAAATCCAGCCCTTCCATAATGTCGCGGCGCCCGGCTCGCACCGCCTGGTTGTGCTTCGCCCGCGCCTCCGTGCCAATGACGACCGCCATCTCGTGAATCAACGGAGGATCAAAAGTGGCCGCCAGCCCGATGGGCTCGGGGAACACGGTTGCCGTCCCGGCATTGGCAACGCCATGCAGCGCCTCACTCCACCAGTCGTAGTTCGGAACCTGGAGCCGCGGAATCGCCCTCGCCTGGTTGACCAGTTGCGATGCTTTTTCCTCCAGCGTCATGCGTGAGATCAGGTCGTCGACCCGGACGTTGATGGGCTGAGCCGGGTCAAGATAGACGGCACTGCTCGCCGTCTGGGCCGCGGAACGGGCAAGAAATAGTGCCAGGATAATAGCCATCAGCAGGGTGGGGCGAATACGCATTTCGGGCATGATAAATCTCCTCGGGAACCCGCACGGTTAACCGGCTGGCCAGAACGGGATGCTTCTAGATTATTGTTCCGTTAACGATTACGATCGTCGGTCGCTTGTAGCACAGCGGAAATCCCACGGTCAAGGAGACTGGCCGCCCGTGACTTCAACGCGTGCGGACAGACTAAGAGAGGCGAGTCCAATCTATTTCGCTGGCAGCAGGTCGCCCGAAGCCAGAACATATGTAGTCAATTTGTCGAGCTTGATGTTGTTGCGCTTGGACACAACCGCGATAACCCCGTCACTACCCCTTGCGGACTCGACATCTTTCATCAGGACACGGCGGTTCGAAGAGACCGACGTGGGTGTGTCGGGGACGGAGCCGCCCTTGCTTGTATCTGATCCTGGGAACGGCTTGTACACCTTTGTAGTCGTATCAGGATACTGCCCCAGGCCGTTCCAGGTCCTCTTCGCAGGTTGTTCCGGCCCATACTGCAGATCTTGTCCCGTAGTGTCCAGGCTGGGGTAATACCATGCCGTCAGGTAGGCGGTGACGGATGCTGACCCCTTCTTCCAGAGCACAGAGTCGATGCGAATGGCAAGGCGCGAGGGATCGGTGGGAGTTTTCGCGGTGGACTCGATCACTTCTCCCGAAAAAACCGCATCCCTCGGAACCACTGTGCCGCCGATCAAAGTGGCGACTTCAAGTTTTGCGTGGATCTTGGATCCGACCGGGGTTTTGCCGGCAGCCACGTTTTGCTGCATCACCACCGGAAACTCCTGTGTGCCGGGCGGGGCGGATGCTGCTGGTTTCTGCTGGCTGAAGATTGAAACGGTAGAAACAACACAGAGTACCAAGGTGAATACCGCCATAGTCCGGGTAGACATCGAATTACGCCCCCGTTGCCATTTGAGCGAGATTGTTCAGAAACTCGCGGCTATGCGGCAGCGCCGCGCTTCGTACAGCAAGAGTATAACCCCGCTGTCGAGAAAAACGCCCCCCCGAGCATCCAGAAACCTCAAGAACTCCGCTAGGATATCGATTTTCTTCTTGACAACGGTCATTGCATGGATGTAACACCGTAAACGCTTACGGTTTTGTAGTCAGATTGCACTACGCGACGGGTTGTTCGCGGCCACTTTAACTGACGAATTTGATTTCGGAGGCTTTACCTATGAAATTCCTCTCGCCCACGTACGCCGGGAGTTTTGGCCTGGCTGTGAGACGCAACGGTTCTCGCCTTGCGGTTCTCCTAGCGGCCCTCTTTGTAATCTTCGCTGGTCAAGCGCTGGCTCAGGAAGCCACCATCGTCGGAACCGTGACCGACCCCACCGGTGCGGCGGTTGCCAACGCAGCCATCACCATCACCAACACCGACACAGGCGTGACCCGTAGCCTCCCGTCCAGCGGCGACGGCCAGTACGTGGCGCCTGACCTGATCATCGGCCGCTATGCCGTGCGCGTCGCCGCAGCCGGATTCAAGGGCGCCGAGCAGAAAGATATCACCCTCGCAGTCGGCGACCGGTTACGCCTCGACTTCAAGCTGCAGGTAGGCAATGCACAAGAGCAGGTGACGGTTGAGGCCAATGCGATCGCCGTGCAAACCGACAGCGGCGAGGTCAGCAACGTCATTAACGGCCAACAGATCACTCAGCTGGCCACCAACGGCCGCAGCCTCTACTCGCTCTTCGCCCTCGCGCCCGGAGCATCGAGTCTCCAGGGGTCTCGTATCGCTTTCACGCCGGTAAGCGGTGACAGCACGGTCAGCATCAACGGCGAGCGCTCAGGCCACAACCTGCAACTCATTGACGGCGGCGAAAACCTCGACCGCGGCGGCAGCAGCGGCAGCGTCATGCCTTCCATCGACTCCCTCGCTGAGTTCCGGAACATGACCTCGAACTACAGCGCCGAGTACGGGTTGGCTTCCGCGGCACAGATCGCCACCGTAATCAAGTCAGGAACCAAGCAGCTTCACGCTTCGGCGTGGGAGTTCTTCCGCAACGACGCTCTCGATGCCCGTAACTATTTCTTTCCCGCGCCTGCCGCCGTTCCGGAATTGCGGTACAACATTTACGGCTTCAATGTCGGCGGCAAGGTTCCCGGCATGAACAATCATCCAACCTTCTTCTTCTACAACATGGAATGGCGCAAGGAGATTGATGGCGGCCTGCTGAACAACCCCATGCCCCCAGGAAGCGCCTATCCCGACGCGACGACCGGCAACGCAGTGATCCCAACCACATATGGCACGAAAACAATTAATGCGGTTGTGCCAACCGGGATCGACCCCACCATCCAGTTCGGCAATTGCCCGGGCGGCGTTGCCCCGACGGTGGGCGGCGTTACCGTTACTCCCGGTTCGCCCTTCCCCGCCAACACGATTCCCAGTTGTATGATTAACGCCAACGCGGTAGCTCTGCTGACCGCCGGCGGCAAGTACGGCGGGATCTTCCCGAAGCCGAACAGCGGTACGAAGTTCCTGGGCGGCAACAATTCTCCCACGGACTTGCGCGAGGAGATTGCCCGTGTTGATCACACGTTCAGCAGCAAGTTCTCGGTGTTCGGGCACTGGATCTCCGAGCAGGTCGCCCAGACTTACGGGACCACGCAGTGGAGCGGCGACACATCTCCTGCCGCTGCCAACACCTTCGGGAACCCTTCCTACAGCGCCGTGATCCATACCACGTACGTGATCAGCCCGACGCTGCTGAACGAAGCTTCCTTCAACTACAACGGCAACCGCATTGCCATGTCGAACATCAACCTGTTCAGTGCCCCGAGCGATTTCACCTTTAACCGGCTCTTTAGTGGTCCGAACGTCAACAACCGCATCCCGTCGATCAATCTGAATGGTGTAACCGGCGCCGACTACACCGTGAACTGGATGCCTTGGAACAACAAGGCGGACGATTATCAACTGCGCGATGATCTCTCCTGGACCCATGGAGCTCACCAGCTGAAGTTTGGCTTCAGTTGGGCGCTTTACAAGAAAATTCAGGACGCTTTCGCCAACACCGAAGGTAACTTCAACTTCAACGGGTCGTTCACCAGCCCAGCTGGATGCACGGGAACGAGCACCCTCTCCTGCGGATATGACTTTGCCGATTTCCTTCTCGGCTACGCCCAGCAATACACGGAAGACGGCGTCAAGATCAGCGGTCACTGGAATAACATCTCGCCAGCGGCTTACGCTCAGGACAACTGGCGCGTAAATAACCGGCTGACCTTGAACCTAGGGCTGCGCTGGGATGGCATTCCTCATACTTATGAAGCCAACCATCTCTCCTCGAACTTCTACCCCAACCTATATAACCCAGCCCTTGCGGCCACTTTCGACGCCAATGGGAACATTTGTGGCCCGAACTCCCCCCCCACCCCCGGATTCTGCACCGGCGGGAACAGCCCCGGCGTCATTACTAGCACCAACCCCACTCTGGGCGGTGTTCAGTTCTACACCAACGGTATCGGCACCGGGGGTTTGAACGGCATTCCCAAGGGCTTGGTCAACAATTCCTGGAATAATTGGGGACCGCGGCTGGGCTTCGCATATGACCTTACCGGTCGAGCGAAAACCGTCGTCCGCGGCGGCTTCGGAATCTCCTACGAGCGCATTCAGGGCAACGACATGTATAACGGCGCCGTAAATCCGCCGGGCGATCCGAACCCCACGCTCAACGGCGTGTCGCTTTCAAATCCAGGCCAGCGCCTCAGCGGGGGCGCTCCCATCACCGCAGCTAAGTTGCCGATACTTCCCCTGGGAGTCACCGGTATCGCTGATAATTACAAGCCTCCCGTCAGCTACCAGTACAGTGCTGGTGTCCAGCAGTCCGTGGGAACGCACGCGGTGTTGAACATCTCCTACGTTGGTAGCCAGGGTCGGCACGAGAACTACTACCAGGCAATCAATCTGCCGCCGCTGGCAGATCTGGGGTATTTTGTCAACACCCCAGCTCACACTGCGAACGGAGTCAAGGGTGGACCCGGCTTTAATCAAGTCGTACCCTACCTCGGCTTCGGCCAAATGCGGATGGCCTACAATGGCGCCAATGCCAGCTACAACTCACTCCAAACCTCGCTGACGGGAACCGTGAAGCGTGACCTGCACTTGCAAGTTGCCTATACGCTTGCCAAGGCGGAGGATGCTACTACGTCGACCGGCAGCGGTGGCGATCTTGACAACGCGACGAATCCGTATCAGAGCTGGAGATACGATTTCGGACCGTCGGTGTTCGACCGCAGGAATGTCTTCTTCGCCAACTTCGTATACGATCTCCCAGTATTCCGCGACAGCGGGAGCCGACTGTTGAAGGCGACGTTGGGTGGATGGCAGGTCTCGGGAATCGTCACCGAAGAAACAGGAGCGCCCGTCAACATCGGAGTGAATGGAGAAACCGCTGGCAGCATTATCAGCAATTCGGCAACCCGGCCCAATGTGGGCGGACCCATTTCCTATCCTAAATCCAAGAATGGCACGACTGTGCAGTGGTTCAACCCGTCAGCATTCTCTGCGCCGACCTGCGCCCCTGGCGGTGGCGGAGCGGACTGCTACGGCGACCTGGGCTTCGATGCCGTTCGCGGTCCCGGCCACAACAACTTCGACCTGGCACTCCTCAAGAACTTTGCCTTTACCGAAAAGTTCCACATGGAGTTCCGGGCTGAAGCGTTTAACGCCTTTAACCACACGCAGTTTGAAGGCAACTCCAACACGGGCGGTCTTAGCAACAACGTCGGTGCCAGCAACTTCGGCCAGATTACCAATGCGTACGATGGCCGGCAGTTCCAACTGGCTCTGAAGCTGATCTACTAGGCCCTCCCCAGGGTCTTCAACATGCCCCACTCGCATAGCCTGCGAGTGGGGCATTTATCCTCTAAGCCCTTGGTAGCTATCTCTCGGGACGACACTGTGCCGGCATGAAGACCTGGAAGTTGCAGCTCGCACTCGCCGTCATTTTTTCGGCAGCCCTTTCAGCGGCTCTTGCCAATGCGCAGAGTGGCACTCCGGAAGAAGCGCAGGCGCTGGAAAGCCAGGGCAAGCTGCCGGAAGCGGCGCAGGTCTGGCGGGCGATCACCCAGCAGCATCCTGACGACGCTGGGGCCTATGCCAGTCTCGGTGTAGTTCTCTCGAAGCTGCAGAAGTATCCGGAAGCGGCGTCGGCGTATCGCGAGGCGATCAGGCTGGATCCGAAGCTGCCGGGGATGGAACTGAATCTGGGTCTGGCGGAGTTCAAGCAAGGTGAGTTTCGCAACGCGATTGAGCCTTTCGCCGCCGTGCTGGCAGCCGACCCAAAGAATCCGCAAGCGCAGACCCTGCTGGGCTTGAGCTACTACGGCGTTAAAGAGTTTGCGGAAGCCGAGAAATATCTGAAGATGGCAGCAGCGTCGGAAACGGCCAATACCGAACTGCGCCAGGTGCTGGCCCAGAGCTGTTTGTGGGCCAAAGATTATGCCTGCGCCCAGGAAGAATTCCGCCAGATTCTGCAGACCGATCCGGAATCCGCAAGCGCGCATATTCTCAGCGGGGAAGCGCTGGATGGTTTGGGAAAAACTTCGGAGGCGATCGAGGAGTTTCGGCTGGCGGCGAAAATAGCTCCACGCGAGCCTAGCGTGCATTTCGGAATTGGCTTTCTCTATTGGAAGCTGCATCAGTATGACGACGCCGGAAAAGAATTCCAGGCAGAGTTAGCCAATGATCCCAACCAGGCGCAGGCGCTGGCTTACTTGGGCGACATCGAATGGAAAAATAATCATCCGGAGAAAGCGCTCGAGCTGCTCAACCGGGCCGTGCAGAGCAGAAAAGACATACGCCTGGCCTACGTCGATCTGGGCGCCGTCTATACGCAGCAGAAAAAATATGACGAGGCCGTAGCTGCGCTGCTCCACGCGGTGGAACTGGATCCGGCGCAGGCCGATGCGCATTACCGGCTCGGCCGACTTTATCAGACTCTGGGAAACACGGTCGCCGCGCAGAAGGAACTCGACAAGGTTCGCGAACTGCACGGCAGCGCGGACGAGGGTCTGGTGGGCAAGATCGCACCGGCTCCGCCGGCGCTGAACGAATCGAAGGGGCACTCGCAGTAGCGAGGAGTGCGTTCTAAATGCTTTCAACTTAGTTAGCTTAAAGCTATTATTAAGAGTTTTCCAGGAGAGTTCATGGCGAACAGTAGCGCATCGTACCAGCCGAAACCCGAGCACAAGTTTTCCTTCGGATTGTGGACACTAGGGAACCGTGGCCGCGATCCCTTCGGCGAAGCCGTGCGCCCCACCCTGCCACCCAACGAGATCGTCAAGGTGCTGGGAGAAATTGGCGCCTGGGGCGTAAACCTGCACGACAACGACCTCGTCCCCATCGACGCAACTCCGGCCGAGCGCGACCGAATAGTCCGCGAGTTTAGGAAGGCCTGCAAGGCAAACGGCATTGTCGTGCCCATGGCCACGGTGAATCTGTTTTTTCATCCCGTCTTCCGCGATGGAGCGTTCACGGCGAACGATCCTGAAGTGCGCGCCTACGCCTTGCAGAAAACTCTGCGCGCCATGGACCTGGGCGCGGAACTCGGCGCCAAGATTTTTGTACTGTGGGGCGGCCGCGAAGGCGTGGAGACCGACGCCTGCCGCCGCGCGGATGAAGCCATCAAGCATTTGCGCGAAGGCGTCAATTATCTTTGCGAGTACAACATCGCGCAAGGCTACGGCTACCGCTTCGCCCTGGAAGCCAAGCCCAACGAGCCGCGCGCCGATATCTATATGGCCACCACCGGCCACTACCTGGGATTTATTCCCACACTCGATCACCCGGAAATGGTCGGCGTCAACCCGGAAGTCGCGCACGAAACCATGGCCGGGTTGAACTTCATGCACGGTGTGGCGCAGGCCTGGGAAGCGGGCAAGCTGTTCCACCTCGACTTGAACGATCAGATGCCCGGCCGTTACGACCAGGATCTGCGTTTCGGCTCGGCAAATCTCAAGTCCGCATTCTGGCTGGTGAAATTTCTGGAAGACGTGGGCTATCAAGGCCCGCGCCACTTTGACGCGCACGCCTACCGCACGGAAAATTACGAAGGCGTGAAAGATTTCGCCCGCGGCTGCATGCGCACCTATCTGATTCTCAAGGAAAAGGCGGCCCGCTGGAACGCGAACAAAACGATCAAATCCATTCTTCAGCAAATCTCAGCAACCCCATCCGGTACTCCCAAAATCGCGCGACACTCAAAAGCAGGATCGGCCGCCTTGCTGTCCTACGTTTTCGATAAAGATGCCATGGCGCAGAAACGCTTGCCGTACGAACTGCTCGATCAACTGACGATCGACATTCTCCTCGGAGCTGCATAATCCGCGGAAGGTTGCGGCTCTCGCGTGCCCTGACGCACCCTCAGATGTGACCCGCGTCACATTGTTCGGCCCAATTGGCAGGCATAATCCACTTAATCCTTGGGAGGTTCGCCCTCCCCAGAGTGGGGGATGCCAGTGGCAAAAGGTCAAATCTATATTGTCGCGGAGCGCTGCAAGGCCTGCGGTTTCTGCGTAGAATTCTGTCCCACCAAGGTTCTCGCGCTCTCCTCCGCCTTCAACTCCAAGGGCTATCATCCGCCGCACGTGATTCATCCCGAGAAGTGCAGCGGCTGCAATCTCTGCGGAATGTACTGTCCGGATTTCGCCATCTACGGCAACAAGATCACCGGAGGCCGCCATGAAAGCTGATCCACACGGCGTACTCACCGGCACGCATTTCATTGATGGCGACCACGCCTGCTGCGAAGGCGCGTTAGCCGCCGGCGCAAGATTTGCCGCAGGTTATCCCATCACGCCATCGACGGAAATCGTCGAGCGTTTCGCCGCCCGCGTGCCCACCGTCGGCGGAACGTTTATTCAGATGGAAGACGAACTCGCGGCATCGATCACGTTGCAAGGCGCGGTCTGGGGCGGCGCCAAGGCATTCACCGTGACCTCCGGTCCGGGCTTCTCTTTGATGATGGAGCACATCGGCTACGCGGCTATGACGGAAACTCCTTGCGTCTTCGTCGACGTGCAGCGCGGTGGTCCCTCCACCGGATTGCCCACGCTCCCGGCGCAGGCCGATATGATGCAGGCGCGCTGGGGCTCGCACGGCGATTACGAAATCATCGCGCTCTGTCCGAATTCTCCGCAGGAGTGTTTCGATCTGACGATCAAGGCTTTCAACCTGGCGGAAGAATTCCGCGTGCCCGTCATGTTCATGATGGACGAAGTGGTCGGACACATGACGGAAAAAGTCGTGATCCCTCCCGCGGATGAGATCGAGATAGTTCCGCGCAAGCACACCAAAAAATCAGCGGAAGATTATTTGCCCTACGGCACCAACGGCGACATGGTCCCGGAAATGGCGCATGCCGGCGAAGGCTACAAGTTTCACGTCACAGGTCTAACGCACGACGAGCGCGGCTATCCCAACATGACACCGCAGACGCAGGACAAGCTGGTGCGGCGTCTGCAGAACAAAGTCCGCTCGGCGACCGACCGTATCGCAATGTTTGAAGAGGACCATCTCGAAGGCGCGGATGTGGTCGTGGTTTCCTACGGGATTACTTCTCGAGTGGCGCAGCGTGCGATCGACAACGCCCGCAAACAAGGATTGCGCGTCGGCAAGCTGCGCCTGATTACGGCGTGGCCGTTCCCGGAAAACAAAATCCGTGAACTCTCGGCCAAGGTGAAAGCGTTCGTGGTTCCGGAACTCAATCTCGGCCAGATGGTGCACGAAGTCGAGCGAGCCGCAGCCGGACATGCGAAAACTTTCGCCGTGTCCCACGCCGGCGGCGGAGTTCACGACCCGCAAGAAATTCTCAGGGTGATCGTGGAGGCGAATCGATGCCAATAAATGAGCTGGTCAACCCGAGTCCGGCGAACGCAGAGCCGCTCGGTGCGAGTCAGATTGGCGCAGACCCGGTCAATCCGGTCGAGGCTTTTCTGCGCGGCGACCGCATTCCGCACATCTGGTGCCCCGGCTGTGGCATCGGGACCACGGTCAACTGCTTCGGGCAGGCGCTGATCGAATCGAAGATCGATCTCGAGTCTCTGGCGCTGGTCTCGGGTATTGGCTGCACTGGACGCGTCGCCGGATATGTGAAGCTTGATTCCTTTCACACCACGCACGGCCGCGCGATACCATTCGCCACCGGACTGAAACTGGCAAATCCCAAGTTAAACGTGGTGGTCTATTCCGGCGACGGCGATCTTTCTGCCATCGGCGGCAACCACCTGATTCACGCGGCGCGGCGCAACATCGACCTGAAAGTGATTTGCGTAAACAATCTCATCTACGCCATGACCGGCGGCCAGACCGCGCCTACCACTCCAGGCCATGCCATCACAGCGACCAATCCTTACGGCACGTTTGAGCCCGCGTTCAATCTGCCTCATCTGGTGGAAGCGGCCGGCGCGGTCTATGTTGCCCGCTGGACGACGTTCCACGTACGACAGTTGGCGCGTTCCATCAGCGAAGCCTTCAGCAAGAAAGGATTCTCCTTCATCGAAGTGATCTCGCCATGTCCTACGCTGTATCAGCGGCGCAACAAGATGGGCGACGGGCTCGAAACCATGAAGTACTACAAAGAAAAAAGTAAGACCCGTCACGGCGCGCCGACTGGCGAAGTTGGGCTCACGCTGAACGGCGAAATTACCGTCGGAAAATTCGTCGACCGCGACCGCCCCGATTACCAGACCATGATGCGGGCGCAATATGTTGAATCGCTGGGCGCGCGCTACGTCAACGAAATGGAAACGGAACCAGAAACGGAGTGCAGCGTATGCGGCTAACCGAGATTCGCGTGGCAGGCTTCGGCGGCCAGGGAGTGATCCTTTCGGCCGTCGTGCTGGGCAAGGCAGCGTCCATCTATCAGAGCGGGTTCGCGACCATGACTCAGAATTTCGGTCCTGAGGCTCGCGGCGGCGCGTGCAGTGCGCAATTGGTATTGTCGGACGCGCCCGTTTTGTATCCCTACGTGACCCGGCCAGACATTCTTGTCGTGATGTCGCAGGAGGCCTACAACCGGTTCGCTCCCGAGCTCAAGCCCAACGGCATGCTGATCGTGGAAGAAGACCTGGTGCGGGTCACCGATCTGCGGGGAGATCCCAAGGTTTACAGCATTCCGGCGACTCGCATCGCCGAGGAACTCGGCAAGCGCATGGTGCTGAACGCAGTGATGGTCGGCTTCTTCACGGCGGTCACGCACCTGCTGGAAGCGGATGCGGTGCGCAAGGCCGTGGCCGATTCGGTCCCAACAGGTTTTCGTGATCTGAATCTGAAGGCCTTCGAGCGCGGATTCGAATACGGCCAGAATGCACTCACGAATTCGCCCAATCCTGAAACCGAAGCGCAGATGGTGTTTGCAGAGGAGTAAAGAGATTTTGGGTGGCGCAGCGCTTCCAGCGCTGCGATTAAGATCACTGTCCTATGTGCAGCTTTAGCCTCTGAGGTGCTCGCCTGCACCAACCGCCGACGATTGCGATACTTCTATTCGCTGGCCAGTTCCGAAAACAACGCCGCCCCACCCGCAATCCCCGCATCCGCCCCATAATGCGCCAGCACCAGCGGAATCCCCGAGGCTCGCGGGTTCACACACCAGCCGGGCAGCAGGCGTTTGATCTCCGCGAAAAATGGATTGAGCATCGCCGCCACTCCGCCGCCCACGACAAGTACGTCCGGGTCGAACAAGTCCACGATATTGCCGAGCCACACAGTAAGAAGTTCAGCCGTCTCCTGCAAAATCTCCCGGGCCAGCTCATCCCCCGTGGCGTAAGCCTTGCCCACCATTTCGCTGGTCACTGATTCAGCCTTTCCCTGCGCGAGGCGTAGAAGCGTAGTACCGCGCCCCGGCTCAGCCGCAACCCGCGCCCGCGCCCGGATAGCAATCGCCGGCCCGGCCGCCAGAACTTCGATGCATCCGCGCTTGCCGCAAGGGCAGAGCGGCCCGCGATAGTCGATGCTCACGTGCCCGCCTTCGCCGGCGGCGCCTGTATGCCCGTGATAGATGCGACCATCCAGCACAATGCCAGTTCCGATTCCCGTGCCGACGGTCGCATAAAAAACATAGCGGTAGCCGCGCGCAGCTCCCCAGATGGTTTCAGCCAGAGCCGCGGCATTCGCGTCGTTGTCCACTTTCACGGGCACGCGGTAAACCTCGGCGACGCGTGCCGCCAGAGGAAAATTCCGCCAGCAGGGAAGGTTCGGCGGATTGAGCACAACTCCTGATTTCGGATCGAGCGGCCCCGGTGCGCAGATGCCGATCGCCTTAACCTGAACTTGCGGATTGGCGTCTGCGCCCGCCAACAGCGAATCGATCGCGGAGGTCACTGCCTTAAATCCAGCTTCCGCGCCGTCATTCGCCGCCATCGGTTTGCGCAGCTGTGTGAGAATTTTTCCGCTGGCGTCGACTATGCCCGCAGCAACTTTGGTCCCCCCAATGTCCACACCGATGACGGAGTCTTGTTGGTCGGAACTTAGAGTCATGATTGGTTGGCCTCGCAGGCGCGACGCGGCCTGGTCTTCAAGCTTGGGCGGAGAAATCCCCTTTTTTCATGTGCGTGGCCAGTTGGCGCAGTTGCGCAATGAAAGCGGTGCTGGCGACAGAAAGCGTGCGATCCCGGCGATAGGCGAGTCCAAGTTCGCGGTAGAGTTGCGCATCCTCCAGATCAATCAGCTTGACTCGGCCGGCTTCGACCTCGTCGCGGGCGAACGACGCGCTGATGAGTGACACTCCCAGATCGGCGGCGACAAAGCTCTTGATCATGCCGATGCTGGGCAATTCCATTCTCACGTGCAGCTCCGCGCTGTAGGGGCGGAAGAGTTTGTCCAGCAGGCGCCGCGTATGGCCTGTCTTCGGAATCAGCAGAGGCTGTTTGATGATCTCGCTGACCGCCACGACCTTATGTTTGGCCAGCGGATTCTTCGGACTCACCATCAGCATCAGCTTGTCGCGGAAAATCGGCTGGATCTTCAGGCTCGGCGACTGCACAGGCAACGTCAGCACTCCCACTTCAACTTGGCCGTTTTCCAGCTTTTCCATGATCTTGTAGCTGAAATTTCGATAGATGCTGATCTGTACCAGCGGATAGCGGCGGCAATATTCCGCAAAAACTTCGGGTAGAACGTAGAGGCAGGTCGCCTCGTTCGCCCCCACCCGCAGCGTGCCGCGCGGAGTGCGACTGTGGTCGGCCACGGCCGTCAACGACTCGTCGCGAAGGTTCCTCAGGCGCTCGGCATACTCGTAGAAGATCTGGCCGGCGGGTGTCAGCTTAACCGTTTTGCCCGAACGGTCGAGCAGGCGGTCGCCATATTCCTGCTCCAATTGGCGAATCTGGGCGCTGACCGCCGACTGTGAGCGGAACACTTTTTCGCCCGCTCGTGAGAAACTGCCTTGCCTCGCAACCTCTAGAAAAGTAATGAGCTGATCGAAGTCCATGTTTTGTCTTTGATTAGACTTGGGCGAGATTATAGCGGACTCTGGGCGGTCCGCCGACATTTCCCTGCGGTTGCGGCGGGGCCGGAAATTTGCATCCTCTGCATCGAAATTCTGAATTGTACTTCCGTTCTGGCAGGCGGTATTAACAAATGGGCCAGCTTGTTCTGGACCGGGGTGTGCCTGCTCGATCTGCCCCCGGACAGAGCCCCAGCACAAATGATTTCGAAGCGTGCGGATCCGCCGAATGAGGATGTCAACGATGACGCGTCTAAACTCGAAGACTGGGCTCCCGCCCGCGCAGGGTCTCTACGACCCCGCGCACGAGCATGACGCGTGCGGCATCGGCTTTGTAGCCAGCATTCGCGGCGAAAAAAGCCACGAGATTATCCGCAAGGGAATTGAAGTCCTCGTCAACCTCACTCACCGCGGCGCCTGCGGCTGCGACCCCGAAACTGGTGATGGCGCTGGCGTTCTGATTCAGATTCCTCACAAGTTTTTTTCGCGGGAGTGTAGCAAGATCGGCTTTCAACTGCCCGAACCCGGCGCCTACGGCGTGGGCATGACCTTTCTCCCGGTCGAGAAGCACGAACGTCTGCAGTGCGAAGGAATCCTCGAGCGCATCATTCGTGAAGAGGGCCTCACGGTATTAGGATGGCGCGACACACCCACGTATGCTTCGGCAATCGGCCGCGTGGCCCGGGCTTCCCAGCCATACATTCAGCAGATTTTCGTAGGCCGCGCCGAAGGCATCGACGAAGATGCATTCGAGCGCAAGTTGTACGTGGTCCGAAAACGAGCGGAAACCGAGGTTGGGCAATCTGAAATTGCTGACCGTGAGATTTTCTATATCCCGTCTCTTTCGTGTCGCACCATCGTCTACAAAGGCTTGCTGCTCGCTCCGCAGATCACAAATTTCTATAAGGAACTTTCCGATCCCGACGTGATGAGCGCCTTGTGCCTGGTGCACCAGCGCTTTTCGACGAATACTTTTCCCAGCTGGCAGCGCGCGCATCCCTATCGTTACATCGCCCACAACGGCGAAATCAACACCCTGCGCGGCAACGTCAACTGGATGTGGGCGCGCCAGTCGCTGCTGAAGTCACCCTTGTTTGGCGACGATCTCAAGAAACTTTTCCCCGTCATTTCGCCGGACGGCAGCGATTCCGCAAACTTCGACAACGCGGTCGAGCTTCTTCTGCAAGCGGGCCGCAGCCTTCCGCACGTGATGGCCATGCTGATTCCGGAAGCGTGGGCAGGCAATCCGCACATGCAGCCGGAGAAGCGCGCGTTCTACGAATACCACGCCTCGCTGATGGAACCCTGGGACGGCCCCGCCGCCATCGCATTCACCGATGGCCGAGTGATCGGCGCCACGCTCGATCGCAACGGCCTGCGGCCCGGCCGCTACGTGGTGACCAACGACGGACTCGTCGTCATGGCGTCCGAAGCGGGCGTACTCGACGTCGCTCCCGAAGATGTGCAGCGCAAAGGCCGCCTCCAGCCGGGAAAAATGTTCCTGGTCGACACGGTCGAAGGCCGCATCATTTCCGACAAAGAGATCAAGCGCGACCTGGCTTCGCGCCAGCCCTATGCCCAGTGGCTCAAGGACAACCAGGTCACCATCGACCAGTTGCCCGAGCCTTCACGTCTCCACTACTCCGATCCCGAAACTTTGCAGCGCCGCCAGCGCGCCTTCGGCTACAGCGATGAAGACCTCAAGATGATTCTCGGCCCCATGGCTCTGAGCGGGGAAGAGCCCGTAGGTTCGATGGGCACCGACACTCCGCTGGCTTGTCTTTCCGATCGTCCGCAGTCGCTGTTCACCTATTTCAAGCAGCTGTTCGCCCAGGTCACCAACCCGCCCATCGATCCCATTCGCGAAGAAACCGTGATGTCGCTGTTCAGCTACATCGGGAGCGAGCGCAATATCCTCGAAGAGCAGCCCGAGAACTGCCACATGCTCAAGCTGGCGCATCCGCTGCTCACCAATCGCGAACTGGAAAAACTGCGCCGCGTGTCCACTCGCGACCTGCTCGCCATCACGCTGCCGGCCTTGTTCCGCGCGGCCGAAGGCGAAATCGGACTGAAGCGCGCTCTCGACGAACTATGCCAGAGAGCTTCGCTGGCGGTGAAAGCCGGATACACGCTGCTCATCATTTCTGATCGCGGCGTCGACAAAGACTACGCTCCCATCCCCAGCCTGCTGGCCCTGGCGGCGGTGCACAATCTGCTGGTTCGCGAAGAGACGCGCACCCAGGCAGCGCTCATCACCGAGTCCGGCGAACCGCGTGAGGTGATGCACTTCGCTCTGTTGAGCGGCTACGGCGCAAGCGCGATCAATCCGTATCTCGCTCTCGAGAGCGTGGAGAACCTTGCCTGGCGCGGAGAATTGCCCGGCGACGTCACTCCCGAAGTCGCGACCAGGCATTTCTTCAAGGCCATCAAGAAAGGCTTGCTGAAAACTTTCTCGAAGATGGGCATCTCGACTCTGCAAAGTTACCAGGGCGCGCAGGTTTTCGAAGCAATCGGACTAAATAAAGATCTGGTGGACGCCTACTTCGCCGGCACCACTTCACGTCTGGAAGGAATTGGTCTCAGCGTCCTGGCGCGCGAAGCGCAGATGAAGCACGAGCACGCGTTCCGTCCCTTCACGGAAAATGAGACGGAACTCTCGGTCGGAGGCAGTTACCACCAGCGCGTGGGCGGAGAATATCACCTGCTCAATCCGCTCACCATCAGCAAGCTGCAACAAGCGGTGCGCGAAGATAGCTTTAAGACATTCCAGGAATACACCGACCTCATCGACAAGCAAAGCGCGAACATGGCGACTCTGCGCAGCCTGATGAAGTTGAAGAAAAGCGACAAGCCCGTCGCTCTCGAAGAAGTGGAGCCGGCAAAAGAAATCGTGAAGCGCTTCACCACGGGCGCCATGTCGTTTGGTTCCATCAGCAAGGAGGCGCACGAAACCCTCGCCATCGCCATGAATCGCATCGGCGGAAAATCCAACACCGGCGAGGGCGGAGAAGACGAAGAACGCTTCAAGCCCGATGCCAGCGGAGATCTGCGCCGCAGCGCGGTCAAGCAGGTGGCCTCGGCGCGTTTCGGTGTCACTGCGAACTATCTGGTGAATGCCGACGAGCTGCAAATAAAAATGGCGCAAGGCGCGAAACCCGGCGAGGGCGGCCAACTCCCCGGGCATAAAGTGGACGACGTGATTGCGCGCATCCGCCATTCGATTCCCGGCGTGGGCCTGATCTCGCCCCCGCCGCATCACGACATTTACTCCATCGAAGATCTCGCGCAGCTGATCTACGATCTGAAAAACGTCAACCCGCAAGCCCGCATCGCCGTGAAGTTGGTAGCCGAAGTCGGAGTGGGCACAGTCGCGGCCGGCGTAGCGAAAGCCCACGCCGACGTCGTGCTGATCAGCGGAGACAGCGGCGGCACCGGCGCTTCGCCCCTCAGTTCGATCAAGCACGCCGGCATTCCGTGGGAGTTGGGCCTCGCCGAAACGCAACAGGTATTGCTGCTCAACGATCTGCGCGGCCGCATCCGCGTGCAAACCGACGGCAAACTGCAGACCGGCCGCGATGTGGTCGTCGCAGCTCTCCTCGGCGCCGAGGAATTCGGTTTCGCCACCACCCCGCTGATCGCCATGGGCTGCGTCATGATGCGCAAATGCCATCTGAATACCTGCTCAGTTGGCATCGCCACGCAGGATCCTGAGCTGCGCAAGCTGTTCAAAGGACAGCCCGAGCATGTAATCAATTTCTTCTTCTTCCTCGCCGAACAAGTACGCCAATACATGGCGGACCTGGGCTTCCGCACCGTCGACGAAATGGTCGGCCGCGTCGACATGCTGGAAGTCGAACCCGCGGTCGATCACTGGAAAGCGCGCGGCTTGGATTTTTCCGCCATTCTCTACAACCCGCCGGTTCCGGGCCGCGTAGCGCGCCGTTGCGTGCAGGCGCAAGACCACGGCCTGCAACAAGCTCTCGATTACAAAATTCTCGAAGAAGCCCGCAGCGCCATCGAAAATCTCACGCCCGTCGCCATCGACCTCCCCGTGCGCAACGTGCATCGCTCGGTAGGCACAATGCTGAGCGGCGAAATCGCCCGCCGTCACGGCTCCGTGGGCCTTCCCGACGACACCATCAAGATTCGCCTCACCGGTTCCGCCGGGCAGAGTCTCGGCGCGTTCCTATCCAAGGGTGTCACCCTCACGCTCGAAGGTGAGGCCAACGACTACATCGGCAAAGGCTTGTCCGGCGGCCGCGTTGTGGTCTACCCGCCGCGAAAGTCGCGCTTCGCTCCCGAAGAAAATATTCTGATCGGCAACGTTGCCCTCTACGGCGCGACCAGCGGCGAAGCATTCTTCAACGGCATGGCCGGCGAGCGTTTTGCCGTCCGCAATTCGGGAGCCACAGCTGTAGTAGAAGGCGTCGGTGACCACGGTTGCGAGTACATGACGAAAGGCCTGGTGCTCGTACTCGGAGCCTGCGGCCGCAACTTCGCCGCGGGCATGAGCGGCGGCGTGGCCTACGTGCTCGACGAGCGCCGCGATTTCACCGAGAAGCGCTGCAATCTCGGCTCGGTGGATTTGGAACCAGTCATCGAAGCGCAAGACGCGCAGATCGTGAAGGACCTGGTCACGCGCCATTTCGAACTCACCAACAGCCCGCGCGCCAAATGGATTCTGGAAAACTGGTGCGAAGTTCTTCCCCGGTTCATTAAAGTTTTTCCGCACGAGTTCAAGCGCGTCCTCGGCGTCAGCCGCAATCGCGTGCCGTACATTCCGGTCGAGCCTGTCGCTGTCTTCGCTGGCGCGGAGCAGGTGCAACATGGGCAGGTGCAAAATGGGTAAGACCACCGGCTTCATGGACTACTCGCGCGAGCTCGCCCCGCGCCGCCCCGTCACTCAGCGCGTCAACGACTGGTTTGAAATTTATCTCGATCTCCCCGAAGAAAAATTGCAGAGCCAGGGCGCGCGCTGCATGGATTGCGGCGTACCGTTTTGTCAGACCGGATGCCCGGTCAGCAACCTCATCCCCGACTGGAACGATCTGGTCTATCGCGGCCGCTGGAAAGAAGCGGTCCGCCAGCTGCATGCCACCAATAATTTTCCGGAGTTTACCGGCCGCATCTGCCCTGCGCCCTGTGAAGCGTCGTGCGTCCTCGGCATCAACCAGCCTCCAGTCACCATCAAGCAGAACGAGAAACATATTGTCGAGCGCGGGTTCGAAGAAGGATGGATCCATCCCGACCCGCCGAAAATTCGCACCGGCAAGCGAGTCGCGATTGTGGGCTCGGGTCCGGCAGGATTAGCCGCAGCGCAACAGCTCTGCCGCGCCGGCCACGCCGTCGTAGTCTACGAAAAAGCAGATCGCATCGGTGGACTCCTCCGCTACGGCATTCCCGAGTTCAAGCTTGAAAAGCACGTCATCGATCGCCGCCTAGAGCAAATGTCGGCCGAGGGCGTGAAGTTCGTCACCAACGCGGAAGTAGGCAAGACCATTCCCGTCGACGAACTCCGAAATAGTTTTGACGCAATCGTTCTGGCGGGCGGCGCGGAGCAGCCGCGCGATTTGAAAATTCCAGGTCGCGAGTTGAACGGAATCCATTACGCAATGGAATTTCTCCCGCAGCAAAACCGCCGCTGCCACGGCGACACGATCGACGCCGAGCTGGAGATTCTCGCCGCCGGCAAACGCGTCGTCATCATCGGCGGCGGCGATACCGGCGCCGATTGCCTCGGAACCGTTCACCGGCAAAAGCCGATCTCCGTGCATCAGTTCGAGATCATGCCCAAGCCGCCCGACGAGCGCTCGCCGCTCACGCCTTGGCCGCTGTGGCCCATGCAACTTCGCATCGAAGGCGCACACGAAGAAGGCGGCGTGCGCGACTGGAGCATCGCGACCACAAAATTCACCGGCTCCGCCGATGGCCGCGTGCAGCAGTTACACGGCGTGCGCGTCGGACCCGCGCCCAAGTTCGAGCCCATCCCCGGTACCGAATTCACCATGGATGCCGATCTGGTCCTCATCGCCATGGGTTTCCTCGGACCGGTGCGCAATGGCATGATCGAACAACTCGGCGTAAACCTCGACCCACGCGGCAACGTAGCCACTGACGCCAACTACATGTCTTCCGTCCCCGGCGTTTTCGCTGCGGGCGACATGCGGCGTGGTCAATCTCTGGTGGTGTGGGCAATTTCCGAAGGCCGCAAAGCGGCGGCCGGAGTCGACAAATATCTCCGAGCCACCACCGCGGTGCGACCCGCTCCTACCTTGGTAACCACATCGGCGCAACAGATTGCCTAACGATTTTCCAGCCGCGGTCGCCCGCAAACTTGCGCCGCGCAAACTCGCGCCGCCAAGGTAAGATGGTCGCTCAACCTTCATGATTGGGCTTCAAGACATCCAGACCGCCCGGGAGCGCATCCGCAACGCCATTCGCGTTTCCCCATGCACGTATTCGGAAGCCTTCTCCGTGCTCACGAATAATTCCATCTTCCTGAAACTCGACAATCAGCAACGCACCGGCGCGTTCAAAGAGCGCGGAGCGCTGAACAAACTTCTCACCCTCACCGCCGATGAACGAGCCCGTGGAGTAATCGCCGCCTCCGCCGGAAACCATGCGCAGGGCGTCGCCTACCACGCCGGCCGCCACGGAATCCACGCGCGCATCGTCATGCCGCTCCCCACGCCGCTCACCAAGGTATCTTCCACGCGCGCCTACGGAGCAGACGTCCTGTTGCACGGCGCGAACTACGACGAAGCCTACGAAAAGGCCGTCGAGCAAAGCCGCGCTGAAGGACTCACGCTGGTCCACGCATTTAATGACGACGCCGTCATCGCCGGGCAGGGAACCCTGGGTCTCGAAATCCTCGAGCAGCACCCGGATGTTGAGGCCGTCGTGGTTCCGATCGGCGGCGGCGGCCTGATCGGCGGAATCGCCTGCGCCGTGAAGGAAACGAATCCCGCCGTCACCGTCTACGGAGTTCAGCCCGCAAAAATTGCCTCGATGAAAGCAGCCGTGCACGAAGGCAAGCCGGTAACCCTGCCCGCGGCCGCAACCATCGCCGATGGCATCGCCGTGCGCCGCGCCGGAGAGCGAACCCTGCCCATGGTTCAGAAATATGTCGACGACATTGTCACCGTCGAAGAAGAAGAAATCGCCAACGCCATCCTTCTCCTGCTGGAGCGCGAAAAAACTCTGGCCGAAGGCGCCGGAGCCGCCGCCATCGCTGCGATGCTCAATCGCAAACTCCCGCTCGCCGGGAAGCGCGTAGCGGTCCTGGTCTGCGGCGGCAATATCGACGTCACGCTACTCTCCCGCATCATCGAACGCGGCCTGGTCAAAGATGGACGCCTCGTTCGCCTCCGCGTCCACCTGCCCGACTATCCCGGCGCGCTGCATCGCCTCACCGGAATTCTCGCCGAGCACCGCGCCAACATCGTCGAGACTTCCTACGACCGCGCCTACCACAACGTCAACCTCGGAGACACTGCCATCGACATCACCATGGAAACGCGCGGCCCCGATCACATTGCCGAGCTGATCGCCGCGCTCGTCGCCGCCGGTTACGCGCACGAAAGAATTCTGTAGTCCTGCGGCGGATTTTCGAGACAGGATTTCGCGAAATGAGATTGCGCGAATGACTGAACTGATGTGATGAACGAAGTTGACTGAACTGAAGTTGACTGAACGAAGTGTGACTGACCGAAGTGTGACCGAACTACGGCTTATCCGGGCTCACCGGCCCCGATCCGCCTCCGAAGCAGTGCGCCAGCCAGCAGATCAGGATTCCCGTACCCACCGCGCCCGCCGCCACCCATGCAGGATTGATTCCCTTCAACGTGCTGATGGGGTTTGCCCCCGCGCCGCAAGCTTCCGATTCGCGCCGGCTGGCCTGTTCCCCTTCATGCACCGTAGTGCCGCCTGAAGTCCCGCCCGGGGCCTGCGTCGCGCTCGGCGTCTTCGCGTGATTTCCTTCCACCTCGATGCGCACATCTTTCTTATGCGCGGCGACCTGAACGTTCCCGTTCACGTCGGTAACTTCATATTGCGTCCACTCCGTGTCGGACACCGGAATCACGGTAATGCAGTGCACGCGCACGCGCATGCCCGTCGTCGTCCCCACCAGCAGATTTCCGTGATCCAAGACCAGAAGGTTGTCTTCAAATTTCACCACCGACTCCGGCTGGATGGAAACCGTCGACCCGTCTGCGCTCAGGCTCGCGGAAAATCCCGGCTTGGTTTCCAGCAAGTCGCCGGGAAAAACCGCCGACGCGTCTGCCGCCTCCATGCCGTTCACCCAGACGCCGCCCTGGCTGTGCAACACCGCCGACTTGGTGTCGGCAGCCTGCAGTGACGCGGGCAACCACACCACCAGCATCCAAGCTAAAATGCGTCGCAAAATAGGCACACTCATTCCCACGGACAAACCTACCCAGTAGAAATCGTAGCTGCGGGGGTACGAGTCGTCTATTAGCAGACTGTATTCGCGGCCCGATCGCGAAGTAATTCGCTGAAATCGGGCGCCGGCTGGCGTGCCTGGATGATTTTCCTCAGATGATCTTTCTCAACAGAACAATTCAATTTCTTATTAATTTTTATTCAGGTAAAACTTTGTAAATCAACCGCTCAGGCGCGACGAGCGCATGTAAATTAATAGAGGGCGTATGAACGACAACCGAACATCCATCCTGTCTCTGACTTTGCGAACGCTGATTTTGCCGGCGATTATTTTCTCCAGCTTGTTCTTGGCGGCCAGCGCCGTGAGTTCGCCGCTGGCCGCCGCATCAGTCGTGCCGCCTCCACAGGCGCAAACCGCGCCTGCCGCCCCGGCTGCCCGGCGTATCGGCGCCATTAAAGCGATCAGTGGCACCTCCATCACGCTCACTCCGGATTCCGGTCCGGAAGTGACTGTCGCGGTGCAGCCCACCACGCGCCTGCTGCGCATCGCGCCCGGAGAAAAAAATCTCAAGAATGCCACCCCGCTCCAGCTTCAGGATCTCCAGGTCGGCGACCGCATTCTGGTCGGGGGCCAGGCTTCCGATGACGCCAAATCCATCGCCGCCGCAACCATCGTCGTCATGGCTCGCACCGACCTCGAGGCGCATCATCAGCAGGAACTGCAGGATTGGCAGAAGCGCGGCATGGGCGGACTAGTCAGCGCCGTCGATCCCGCAGCCGGCACCGTGACCATCTCCGTAAGCACCTTGATGGGGAAGAAGTCAGTGGTTGTGCGCACGTCGAAGGACACGGTGATTCGCCGCTACGCGCCCGACTCGGTGAAATTCGAGGACGCCAAGCCCAGCTCGCTGCAACAGATCCAGCCCGGCGACCAGCTGCGCGCGCGCGGCGACCGCAGCGCGGATTTCACGGAACTTGCAGCGGAAGAAATTGTGACCGGCGTCTTCCGCAACATCGTGGGCACTATTAACTCCGTGGACGCAAGCTCTGGCGACATCGGCGTTCAGGATGTGTTGACCAAGAAAGTGGTGATGGTGAAAGTCGCCGGCACGTCGGAGCTTCACAAACTCCCACCCGAAACGGCGCAGCGTTTTGCTATGCGGCTTAAGGGAGCTTCAGGCATCGCGGGATTACCCGGCGGTGGAGGAACAGGTTCGAGCGGAGCAGGCCCAAGTGGAGCGGGGGGAGCAACTTCGGGAGGAGCAAGCTCCGGCGCAAATCCGCCCGCGGGTGCACCCGGAGCGGCGGCGGCCAATACGCCGGCTAACGCTCCAGGTGCGCCGGCGGGAGGTTTCGCTGGCGGAGCGTCGCGCGGTGGAAACGGAGCGGGCGCAAGCGGCGCGATTGGCGGCGCAGCGGGTGCAGGCACGCGCCCGGCGGGAGGCTCCGACTTTCAGCAGATGCTGAGCCGCACTCCCACGATCGCCGTGGCTGATCTGCACAAGGGCGATGCAGTCGTGATTCTGGCCACGGAAGGCACACCCACCATCCCCAGCACCGTGATCACGCTCGTAGGTGGCGTCGAACCGATTCTGCAAGCCGCTCCCAGCGCCAGCCAGGCAATGATGTTGGCGCCCTGGAGTCTTGGAGGAGCGCCCGGCGGGGGTGAAGGGAATCCGTAAATTGACGATAGACGATATTGGATAAGACCATTGTCGATGTTTGATTGCTGATTGTTGAGCCAAAGAGTGTGCGTGAGAATTAGATTTTTGGGAAAGCGTTGGAGCAAATCCACCAAAACCCCAGCCGCGAAGCGGCGGACTGTAAAAGCCCGGCACGGAAGTGCCGGGTGAGAGTGCGAAGCGTGTTCGAGTCCCGGAGGGACGACACCGGTTCTCACGCACACTCTGTGGCTCAACAATCAGCAATCATAAACAGCATTTCCAGAAGGATCGAATGAAGATTAGCAAAATCATATCTGTCGCAATCATACTTGTCGCAGTCATGCTCGCTTCGGCAGTGCTGTCATCGAGTCCGGTGTTCGCGCAGGCGCCCTCAGCAAGTCTGCGCGGCCAGGTCACGGATCAATCCGGCGCCGTTGTCACTCAGGCCGATGTCGCCCTCACCCCGGCGACTGGCACGCCGCTCTCGACCAAAACCGACGCTCAGGGCATGTATGAATTCAAAGGCCTCGCGCCGGGCGAGTACACGCTCGATGTCGTGGCTCCAGGATTCACGTTGTACGAAAACACCAAAGTAGAAATCGCGACCCAACCCCTGCGCCTGAACGTTCCTCTCGCCATCGAAGTGCAGACGCAAAAGGTACAGGTTTCCGACACCGCGCCCACGGTCGACGTCAATCCCGAGAGCAACGCAGGAGCCATCACCATCTCCAGCAAGGAGCTCGAAGCTCTGCCCGACGATCCCGACGAATTGTTGACCGACCTGCAAGCCCTGGCCGGGCCCTCTGCGGGACCGAATGGCGGCCAGATGTACATCGACGGTTTCACCGCCGGCCAGCTTCCCCCCAAGTCCTCGATTCGCGAGATTCGCATCAACCAGAATCCGTTTTCTTCCGAATACGACCAGCTGGGTTACGGCCGCATTGAAATCTTTACCAAGCCCGGCACCGACAAACTTCACGGCCAGTTCATGGTCAATGGCAATGACTCGTCCTTCAACTCTTCCGATCCCTTCGCCGGTCCCGAGCCCGGCTATGACTCCGTGCAATACAACGGAAACATCGGCGGCGCTCTCAACAAGAACGGGTCATTTTTTGTCAATGTCGATCGCAGGATCGTTAACGCCCTTTCCGCCATTGATGCCGTCACCCTTGATCAAAACCTGAGTCCGGTCTCGACCCTGGAATCCGTCGCCAATCCGCACCAACGCACTCAATATCGGTCCGCGCCTGGATTATGCGCTCAGCAAAAACAACACGCTGACCTTGCGCTACCAGTACTACCGCGAGACCGAGAGCAACGACGGGATCGGCCAAAATACCCTGGCTTCGCAAGCCACCAATACCATCGAGACCGAAACCACGTTCCAACTCGGCGACACGCAAGTCTACGGGTCGAAGGTAGTCAACGAAACCCGCTTTCAGTATCTGCGCGACAACGGCGGAACAACTTCCCTGGACTTGACTCCTCAGACCACCGTCCTCGGCGCGTTTACCGGCGGCGGCAACGGCACGGTCAGCTCCGACCACCAGGATCACTACGAGTTCCAGAACTACACCTCGGTGATTCACAGCAATCACACCATCAAGTTCGGCGGCCGCCTGCGTGCCTTGCGCGACGCCAACTCATCCACGGCTGGTTTCAACGGCACATTTACGTTTTCGTCGCTGTGTTCTCAGGATACGTTTCCGTCGAACAGTTCTTGCGTAAGCCAGGCGCCCGGCCCCGGCATGTACCAGTATGCCGAGCAACTGCTGCAGGGCGGCGCCACCACCGCGCCGGCAACCCAGTTGATCTTCACCCAGGGCTCTCCCATCGCCAGCGTCACCACCTACGATGCCGGACTCTACGTGCAGGATGATTGGCGGGTGAAGCCGAATATCACTTTCAGCTACGGCCTGCGCTTTGAAACCCAGAATTACATTCACGATCACGCCGATCTGGCACCCCGCCTGGGCATCGCCTGGGGCGTTCACGGCAGAAGCGCTCCCCCGATCATCGTGATTCGCGGCGGACTTGGGGTTTTTTATAATCGCTTCCAGGAAGGGCAGATTCTGCAGGCCGAGCGCCTGAACGGCATCACCCAGCAACAATTCGTCATCAACAATCCCACTTGCTTCCCGGGCCTGGACAAGCCTCTCACCACCGCGATCAGCAACTGCGGCACCGTCAGTTCCAGTGCTTCGGCCATCTATCAGATCAGCCCTTCGCTCACTGCGCCCTACACTCTGCAGGGAGCCATCAGCGCCGAGCGCCAGCTCACCAAGTCCGCCACTTTGTCGCTGACATATCTGACTTCTCGCGGCTTCGATCAGCTTCTCACCATCAACGCGAACGCTCCCGCCCCGGGCACACCCTGCGCCCCGAATTGTGTGGAACCGGCCCAGAACCTTTACCGCTACGTCTCCGAGGGCAACTTCCGGCAGAACCAGCTGATTGTGAACTCGAATATTCGCTGGGGGACCAAACTGCAGCTCTTCACTTACTACACCCTGAACTACGCCAACAGCGATACTTCCGGAGTCTCCAGCTTCCCCTCGAACTCCTACGACATCAGCCAGGACTACGGCCGGGCCTCGTTCGATATTCGCCATCGCCTGTTCCTCGGCGGCTCCATCGCCATGAAATATGGCTTCCGACTAAGCCCATTCTTTGTAGCGAGTTCCGGGAATCCCATCAACATCGCCACCGCCACCGATCTGAACGGCGACTCAATTTTCAACGACCGTCCAGGCCTGGTCTCAACTGCAACCTGCCCTACCACGGTGCCGCCGGGCGCGGGCTCCACCGTCTATTGCACGCCACTCGGAACTTTCGACGCCATGCCCACTGCGTCTGAAAAGCTTGCTCCCATTAACTTTGCCACCAGCCCATCGCACGTTTCTCTTAACTTCAGGTTGGCCAAGACTTTCGGATTTGGCCCTAAGCTTAAGGGAACAGGCAACTTGGGGCAGGGTCCTGGCGGCGGTGGTGGTCGCGGAGGCGGTCCTCGCGGACCGCTGTTTGGCGGCGGGCCGTCCTTCGGCGGTCCTGGTTCTGACCGGCGCTACAACCTCACGCTGAGTGCTTCTGTGCGCAATGTTTTCAACAGGGTAAACGTTGGCAACCCTGAGGGATCGTGGGTGCTGGGATCGCCGTTTTTCGACAAGTACAACAGTCTTCAGGGCGGGCCGTTTTCGACCGGCGTGGCGAACCGGCGCATCGACTTGCAGGCAACATTCAGCTTCTGAGGGCATTCTGAGCTCACCCGCAGAGTGAGATTTCGGCATTCGTGTGCGACATTCGTGTTCGGGTCCTATGCCTATCAAAACACGATGTTAATCGGGCTCTCGTGGCGAAGATGAAGGCGGTTGCAGCGAAATTATGCAATCACTTTCACACAAATCTGCCGCTCGACTCGCAGTTTTCCTCCTAACCCATAGCACGCAATGTAGTTAGCGATTGTGCTAACTTGGCCCCCGATGTGCGCCTGATTCCTGCCGTAGCTTGTCTGTTTGAGCTGAAAATTCGAACCAGCATTTTCGAGATTTCGAAGAAGAGATTGAAAAAAGGATTTCGAACCGATGCGTCGCCTCTGGCCTGTTTTAGTTCTCGCTGTATCCGCGCTTTCGTTTGCGAAGGTGAGTGCGCCCGTGCCCACCGTTCGTCCAGCTACGCTGCCTCAGCGTGAGCTTGTGGCCTGGAGGCCGCTTGCCAAAGCTTCCCAGTTCAGCGATATCCCGCACACCGCTGCCGCGGTTTCAAGCTGCGGAGATGTGCAACCGCCCCAGGCTCTTACCACGCCTGCGCCGCTGATGACGCGGACCTCGACCAGCACCAAGGTGAAGGTCAGCTTTATCATCGGGACTGACGGGCACGTGCACAGTCCTCTCATCCTGGAGAGCGCCGGAGCCACTGGCGACCGCAACGTGTTACGTACCGTTCGCACCTGGAAATATCGCCCGGCTACCTGCAACGGAGTTCCGACCGAAGCGGAAGGAAAGATTGAGTTTTCCGGGCGCTGATTTTCTAGCTGCCGATCTTCGGTAGTGAGTCACATTAACGGCGTTCACCGCTAAAACGGCGTTCAGCACTAAGGACACAAAGTCGCACTAAGGAAAGCCCCAGCTAGCGAGGCCCTTGGTCGCGTGTCTCGTTGCCTTCCGCCGTCAAACTGAGGCACTCCCGATTTTCTCGTCGCTCGAAGTGGGGCTGGGCTAGAATGAGCCTACCTGGGGTGGTTCACGTCTTGGACAAGGATAAAAAAATCAAAATCGGCAGGTTCTGGCTCGCGGCTCTGACGAAGGGTTTCGGACGGCGGAGGCGGGCGCTTCCGGTGGCGATTCCGCGGAAGGCGAACTGGCCGCGAATTCTGATGTGGATGAGTTCTACAAGCAGCTGCAGCCGGAGATGCGGCGTCCGCGGCCGGGGCCGGATGCGATGGCGGCGGCGCTCGAAGCGGTGCAACGGCTGGCGGCGGAGGCCGATGCGGAAGACGCCGCGCAGGGACAGGCTGCTGCAGGGCTGGGGTCTTCGTCGGTCGGATCGTGCCGCGTGTGCGGATACCGCAACCGCGAAGGCAACAAATTCTGCGCGATGTGCGGCCTGCCGGCGGATGGTTTCGACGGAGGACTGGACGAGCAACTCCCGCACGAATTTACGCAGGGAGGGAATGTGTCGCCTTCGGCTCCGCTTTCTCTTCCTCCTTCCGCGCCGATGGCGCATCGGGAACGGGAACCTCAGTTGAGACCGGGGACCGGCGCTCCTGAGACTCATCATTACCATCACCACTACCATCACCATTATTTTCCAGCGGGGCAGGAGGGCGGCGCGGGGCGGCCGGCGGCGCAGGACTTTCGCGAGCCGGAGAAGCGGCAGATGTCGGTGCTGCGCGGGGAATCGATGAGCCGGGCCGAGGCTGCGGTGCGGCGCATCACGCAGGAGTGGGTGCTGGCCTGCAATACCAAGCATCTGGATGACCTGCTCGATCTTTATGTCGCCGACGCCATGGTCATGCGCTCGAACTATCCGGCAGTGCGCGGGGCGGCGGCGGTGCGCGAGTTTTTCTTTGGCGCGCTCGATGCGGGGCTGGGGGAAGTGGAAGTGGAACCGATCCGCGTGGAAGTGGCCGGAGACATGGCTTACGAAGCTGGACGCTGCAAGGCTCTGGTGCCGGGCATGGCTGGCAAACGTCGCGAGGAGCGCGGGAAATATTTGTGGGTGCTGGCGCGGCAGGCCAATGGGGAATGGAAGATTGCTTCTGATTGCTGGTCGAGTGATTTGTCGTTTGGGGCGGCGGAGTCTAGTGTGCCTCCGAGTGCGGGAGTGAAGTCGAGCTTGCCGCGGAAGTGAGAAGGGCAGTAGTCAGGGATCAGGGGCCAGAGGTCAGTAACCCCTGAGCTAGACCCTGACCCTGGGTTACGCGATTACTCCGAGGGCTGCCAGGCTTTTTTGGAGTTGATCGAGGGATTGCATTTCGATGGTTTGCATGCCTAGCTTGGTGGCGCATTCCAGGTTCAGGGCGCGATCGTCGATGAAGCAGCATTGTTCGGCGGGCATCTGGGTTATTTCGAGGGCCATACGGTAGATGTCGGCTTCGGGTTTGCGGAGGCCCACGAAGCAGGAGCTGACGAACACGCGGAAGATATTTCGCAGGCCGTTTTTTTCGATGCGATAGAGGTTGAGCTCGCGCGATTCGTTGTTGATGGTGCCCATAAAATACTTGCCGGATTCCGCCAGCGTGCGAGCCAGGTTGAGAACTTCCGGGAAAGGCTTCGACAAGGAAAACATGTACGCCTTGAAGTCTTCGCGCGAGAATTCGCGCGCGCGGTAGAAGACGGTGCGGTCGAGGTATTCGTCGAGCGTGATTTTTCCGCGCTCGAAGGATGAGACGACCATCTCGTGGCGGTCGTGAAACTCCGCTTCGTCCAGATGAAAATGGTCGAGGGTCGCCATGCGTTGCACGTGGTCCCAGGCGTTGGTGAGCAGGACTCCGCCTACATCCCAGAAGAGGGCGCGAATTGGGGGCATGGGTTCCTCCGCTTTGCTTCAGGGAATTCTATCGGATTGTGTGGAAGCTTTGGCTGGCGCTCCACTGCGGTTAAGACTGAGATTCCTCCGCCGCGATGAAAAACGGGTCGTTCAGAATGACAAGGCTTTGCTGTTATCAAAAAACTTTGCTGCTATCAAAAAAGTTTCCGGCTCCGCTGGTGGCGGAGCCGGGATGGTGAGTCGGAGGTTCGGTTTGGTTATTGTGGGGTGAAGTTCTGGTGATAGCTGAGGTTCACGATGTCCTGGAACATGGGGGTGCCTGGAGGCAGGTTGTTGGGGTTCAGGAACAGCGTGTCGAAATAGAAGTTACGATTCGGCGCGCTGTAGACCACGGTGCAGCATTTGAAGGTGCCGGTGTTGTACTCGGAGTAGTACATGCTGACCAGCGATCCGTTGTAGTAGATGGTGCCGCCCCAGTTTTCGAGGAGACGGAGGAAGTTGTGCATGCCACCGTCGGTGCCGAAGTCTTTGGACACGCCAGCCCAGCCAGGTTGCGGGAAGGGAATGTTCTTTCCCCCTGAGATGGCTAAGCGGAAATAGGTGTCGTTCGGGACGCGGCCGCCCAAGTTTGTGGGGTTGTTCAGGCTGTTCGCGTCTTGCCAGCCGCTGGTCGGAGTTGGCCATTTATTGATGTTCGACAGCAGCGTGACCGAGTCGGCGACAACCGATGCCGCCGAGTGGGTGGCGTTGTTGCTGCCGCCGCTCCAGAAGGTATCCACGGCGCCGGTGTTGTAGTCGCCTTGAATGTAAACCGGATTCTCGGATGCCACGGTGAACCCGCCGCAATCGGTGGTCGCGGTGAATGTGCATGTGGCCGCGGGCGGCAGGATAGGCAGATAGCTGACGCCAGCGGGGCTCATGCCGCCAGCTACCAGCTTGAGAACGTGACGCGCTCCGCTGACCGCGTTGGTCAAGCCAGTGGTGGCGCAGTTGGTGGTGAGGTAGGGATTCGGCGGGGCCGTGTTGGTGTTTACGCCGAAGCCATAGCCAATGTTTTTTCCGCCCCAGTTATCCAGGAAGCCGTTCTGATCGGCGTCTTCGGGCGAATAACCGTAGTAGGTCGCTGGTTCCAGCAGTCCGTCGGGAGTGGTGGAAGTGTTGCCTTGGGTCGAGTTGACGACGTCTTCCAATCCGGATTCGCCGGTGATAATGCCTCCGGCAATGCCCCCACCGTTGGTGGGGTTGGGATCGGGAAGCATGCCGCGATGGTCGGAGAAGTAGAGAATGTATCCGTTCTGGTTGGTGTAGTTGACGGTGTTGCCCACGTCGGTGGCGTAGGGCGCTTTCCCGGCGAGCCAGAGGCCGAGGTTGGCCACGTTGAGCTCGACTGCGTTCATGATTCCGTTGACGGCGCAGCCGTTGGCGTTGTCGCGCATTTCGCCTTCACGCGCGTCGTAAAAATTAATGGGATAAGCGCCATTGGCGGTGGTCGGAGAGAACGCGCCGGGAGCCATCTGTTGGAGGATGAGGATGGCGTCTGGGACGTAGGGATCTGCGCCTGGTTTGGTGGCGGTGGGACCGACACCGGCCGGGCCGGTGGGGGCCTGGTTGTATTGCCGGGAGAAGCCGTAGCCGAGCCAATCGGTGGTGATGCCGACCCACACGGGGGTCGCGGCGTTGTTCAGGTACTCCACTCGGATCCAGGCGCCTTGCCCGTTGTTCGGGATGCCTGCCGTGGTGACCTCGCCGAGAATTGGGTACTGGGTCCAGGCGGGATATCCCTGAGGTGCGATCCAGTTATTGGTGCCCACCAGGGCCATGGCGTAAGGCATGGGGCCCGCGACGGCGCCCCCGCCCAGATTCAGCATGGTGACTCCGGCGTTGATGGCTGCGCCTCCGCCGGGCGTGAAATAGACGTCTTGTCCATCGCCGATAGGACCGCGCTCGGGATGAAGATCGGCCTGGGTATCGGCCAGCAGGATGCGAATCTGAGCCTTGTTGTACAAACGCGAACTACCGAGGGCGCTGGTCGCCGATTCTCCGGGCTGGGGTTTACGGATGATCTGAATGGGATCCGTGCAGGGCGGAGGATTGCTGGTGCAACTGTTCTGGACGAAGGGCAATTGCAAATTGGTGACGCCGGTTAAAGAGTTGGCGAGGTAGCCGTTAAAGGTACCGGTGGAGATGCTGGGGAAATTGGCATTGGCCGCGCCCGCGATGGTGGGATACCCGCCGCTCCAACTGGCGTCTGTGGGCGTGGTTGCCTGGGTGAAACTCAGGCAATTGACCCCGGTGGGCGGGTAAACTGCCGGCGTCGGCAGAGGGCAGCCGCCGCTGGCTTTGGGAACATAGATGGTGCCGGTATAGCCGGTGCCGGTGCCCCAGCCGTTTTCCAGGCGGTCGGTGATGATCTGCGAGAAGGCCGCGACTTTGTCGGTGAAGACCAAGTCGGCGCCGGTGGCGAGGAACAGGTTGCCGTTGGTATGGACACGGCCGGCGAAACCGAAATTCGGTCCGGCGAAGTAGCTGCAGTCATAACCGCAGAACACGCCGAACTGAAAGACCGGGATCAGGGCGATTTCCACCTGCCGGGTCATGTTGACGAAGGCACCCTCGGGACGCAGAGCGCTGACATTGAGCGTCATGGGCACGATTTCGGCGTAGAGGCCGGCGTCCGCGCCGGAGCTGACCGTATTCCAACTAGTGACCGGGGCGCCGGTCAGAGGGTTGGTCTGGTAGGTGATGGTCTCGTTGTAGGTGACGGAACCTACCATCGACGAACTGGGGGGATTGGTCGCGAGAGCCTGAATCTGAGCGTTGGTGGGCACCATGTAAGCGGTGTAGAGCGCGGAGAGGTCGGAGGTCAGCTTTTCCATGCCTGACTCGGCGCCGTAGTAGGCCTGATCATTTTCCAGGCCGTTGCCACTCATGCGCGTTTCACTGCTCACCATGAACAGAAGCCCGACGGCCACGCCGGATAGCAGCACCATGACCAAGAGGGCCGCGATAAGGGTGAAACCTTGCGAGCTATGTTTACTGTGTGCCATATTCCTCCACCTCGAAAGACGATTACTGATATCGATTGCGGAACGCCATGTCCCGAGCGCTGACCGAAGTGGCCAGGTACATACTCTGATTCTGTTTTCCGCCGGCGACCAAGCTTTGCCCCATGACGACGATGTTCACTTTTTGAATTAGGTTGGGGGACTCGGCTGCACCGAGGGGGTTCGCCTGATTGGAATCGAGGGCGTCGGTGGCGGCGTTGTAGACGTCATAGGAAAACTGCAGGTTGATGATGTTGTCGGCGACAGGGACCGGGGTCAAGCCGTTGACCTGCCGCATGAGCCGGGGCAGCTGGCCATTCACGGGCACCGTGAGGTAGTAAGTGACCGCGAAGAGGCGGTAAATGCTGGTGTTGGCGCCTCCGGCGATGGCCTTGATGTTGTTGGTGGTGGCTCCACTCTGGTTGATGTTGAGTGGATCGAGATTCGCGAAGGAGATGGTGGTCGCGGTGAGGCCTGTCACCTCACCCACGGCTGAGCCCAGACTGTTGTGGAGGTAAATCAAGTCGCCCACCTGAATGCCCCCGGGCGAGTTGATGGCAACCGGTGCGGGGACGTAAACGGGGTTGGCCGCGACCGTGATCTGCGTGCCGGTGGCGTTGATGGCGGAAACGTTGTATTCGAACAGCGGAAAATTGTAGTCGGAATAGACGACGGTAATGCTGTCGTTGACCGCTGGCGCCGGAGCCGAAGGAACCGCGGCACCGCCCTGCACGCCGTTCAGAAAGCCGGGAACAATTCCGTAGAGGTAGTTGCCGGTGGGATAGGTACCGCCGGGCACGTAGCAGGTGCCGGACTGATCGCAACCGTACCTGGAGGTGCCGCCGCCGCCGCCGATCGGAAGCTGGATGCCGCCGGTGATGCCAGCGCCCGCCAAGCTGATGTCTTTGTTCATCATATCGATCGCAGCCCGCATGTTCTGCTGGGTTTCGGCGCGTTGCGATACCACGAACGTGGCGTTCATGCCGGTTTTAAACAAGCTGGTGGCGGCTCCGAGAACGATCAGGCCAACCGACATGGCGATCATGAGTTCCAGCAGCGAGAACCCAGGTTGCGTATTCTGTTTTCGCATGTTCATGGTTTTCACGTTCGTACTGTTCAAGCTCGATCTTTTCAATCTCGATCTATTCGAACTCGATCTTTTCACGTTCGATCTTTTCGAGCTCGATCTATGAGAACGCCGAGATCAAGGCCTGAACGGTGAAGGTCTTGGAGTTCGTGCCTCCGTTCTTGACGTAGGTGACGGTCACGACGATCTGCTTGAGGTTAGGGTTCACGGTGACACCGTCTGCCTCAAAAACCTTGTTGATCTGGATCTGCCGGGTGAAGGCCCTCAAGCTCAGGGCGGTGTCGTCGGCGGTGCCGAGGATGCCGTCGGGACCGGGAAGAACCACGCACTCCGGACCTGCCGGGCAGGGGCCGCTGGCGGCGTAGTTCGTATCATCTGCGGTGTTCACCAAACCGTCGGGGCCAGGGTTTAGCATCTGCGTGGGGCCGACGGTGAAAATTCCTCCGCTGCCAATGTTGGCGACTTGCGCGAAGGTGATCTGCTGGGTGTTGCGCGCGGTGTAGACGCTCTCCATAGCCTGCAAAGCTTTCTGGCGGGCGATGAGATCGTATTGCGCGTACTGAGTCGCGCCCACGGCGGCGCCGAATCCGCCAATGACGGCGACAATGCCGATAGTGAGGATGACGGCGGAAATCATAACCTCGATCAGCGAGAATCCGCGCTGCGAAGAATGAGCCGAGGACGACTCAGCCGAGGATGACCGAACCGAGTTAAGAGCAAACATTCCTTTTTTCATTGCTGCACCCATGTGTTGACTCCGGCGACGTTGTTCAGCCGATAGCCGCGGACTCTGCCGGTTGGACCGAATACGGTGATGGAGCGCGAGCTGTAGAGATCGCTGGCCCGCGTCATGTAAAGGACGCCGCTATTCCAGTTGCCGAGCGTGTCCTGCGAAGAACCATCGGGCATGAACATGATGTAATTCTGGCTGCCCAGACCCATGCCTTGATCGAAGTCGAGCGCCGTAGCGCCCGCGCCGAAGCCGTCGGGCACGGTGGCTGCACTCGTGGGAAACCCGCCCAGAACGCCAAAATTGACGTCCGGCGGAAGTTGATAGGTGGCGATGGTGACCGGAGCGGGCGCGACGGGCACTCCCGTGCCCCAGAACTGAACCGTTATGGTAGCGGGGACGGATGGGACAGTGGTTCCCGGAGCGAAAATAAGGATGTAACGATTGCTCTTGGTGATCGCCTGATTGCGGTAAGTGCGGATCACTTCCAGCGTAGTCTCATAGGCGGTGTTGACGTGATTCTTCTGCATGATGGGTTGCATCGTGAGGAACGTGACACCCCCCATGATCAAAATGATGCTCACGGTGATCATCAATTCCAGCAGCGAGAACCCACGGTTTGATTTCTGTCTCATAAATTCTTCAATTCTTAAATTCGCACTTCTTCAATTCGGCCCGGGGGGAAACGCCATTGGCTTCCGGAAGCCCGTTCCCTGATTTGCAGGGAGTCCAGAAAACAGAACTTTCCGCAATGCATGCCCTCGCCGAGACCGGACGGGTCCTGGCGTGTAGCGCAGTATTCATCCTAGGAAGGGCCGGAGGTGACGTCAAAGCACGACGGTGCAACGACGGAGGATTGGCCTTTTGTAATCCATGAGGTTACTCAGGTCATTCGCGATGAGGACACACCACTTAACTCGCGAGTGAGGGAGTGAACGTGACCCCGGTAACTTGTCGGGGGAACCGGAGTGACTCTACGATGTCGGCTAGCTATGAATCTATCGGCGCTCTTGGTGTGCGTAGACGAGGCGGCGGGCGAAGTATTACGCCAGGTGCTGGGAGAACTCAGCATCCGGGTGGAATCCTGCTCGGACATGGTGCGGGCTGGGATTCGTCTGGCGCAGGAGCGCTTCGACGTGGTGGTTTTCGACTGCGGGTCGCAACGCGAAGTCACGACGATGCTGAAGGAAACCCGGCTCTCGCGGCTGAACGACGCCACGCTGGCGGTGGCGGTGGTGCCGGGGCAAGACAACATCCGCGAAATGTTTTCGCTCGGTGTGAATTTCGTACTCTACAAACCGGTTTCCTACGACCGCGCGCTCAGCAGCTTGCGGGCAGCGCGGGCGGTGATGCGGAAAGAGAAGCGGCGGAAGCCGCGAGCTACCGTGCACGCCCATGCCACGATTGACTATGCTGACGTGGCGCAGGAAAAGGCGACGCTGGTGGATTTGGCCGAAGATGGAATGTCGGTAAGATTCGGCAAGAAATTTCCTCCTACTACCAAGGTCTATTTCCAGTTTCAACTTCCGGACCAGTCGGCAGTTGTCCGGCTGTCTGGCCAGGTGGTCTGGCAGGATTGGAATGGACGAAGCGGAATCCAGTTTGTGGATGTTCCGAAGGCTTCGCGCCGCTTGATTACCGACTTTTTGAGGCCGGTTCTGCCGGCTGCGCAGGTGCAGGAATCTGTAGCGGGCGTCACGGTGGAGATGGAAGAAACGGTGCAGGCAGTGGGAGTGGGTGCCGAACGTGTAAAACGCAGCGTAGAAGCCGGCCCAGATCGCCGTTCCGAACCTCGACATGATGGCGGCACCGAACTGGCGGGTGCTGGAGCAGAGACCGCGCGTTTGCGCGCCGAGGCCGGAAACCGGCGGGATAAAGTGCGGTATGCGTGCCGGCTGGGAGCGCAGGTCTTCCGCACCGGAATCTCGGTGCCGAATCATTGTTGCCTGACCGACCTGAGTGCGGGCGGCTGTTACCTGGAAGTGTCGCTGCCGTTTGCGAAGGGCACATCGGTGGAGATTGTCGTGCACACGCATGAAATCAAACTCAGGCTGCGCGGTGTGGTGCAGGCGTCGCATCCTGGGTTCGGGATGGGAATTGCGTTTGAGCTGGATAATAAAGAGGAACGCGACCATGTGAAGAAGCTCACCGAGTTCGTGGCCGCGAGCGCGGAAAACGCGGAAAGCTCGGAAAATAGTTAGCCGGCGGTTTTCTTTTCTTCTTTTTTGTCTGCGTTTTTTTCTTCTGTTTCTGTGGCGACAGCCTTCTTGAAATAATCCAAAGACATTTGCAAGCCGGTTTCCAGATCGATTCTGGGATCCCATCCCAGGAGGCGACGCGCCTTGGTGATGTCGGGGCGGCGTTGCTTGGGATCGTCCGGCGGGAGCGGTTCGTGGCGGATTTTGCTTTTCGATCCGGTGACCTTCAGCACCTGCTGCGCACATTCCAGGATGGTGAACTCGTTGGGATTTCCGATATTCACGGGCGTATGCTCTTTGGATTTCGCCAGGCGCAGGAAGCCGTCGATTTCGTCGCTGACGTAGCAGAAACTGCGGGTCTGGGCGCCGTCGCCGTAGACGGTGAGGTCTTCGCCGCGCAGGGCCTGCTTCATGAAGTTGGGAACCACGCGGCCGTCGTTCAACTGCATCCTGGGGCCGTAGGTGTTGAAGATGCGGGCGATGCGCGTGTCGACCTGATGGTAGCGGTGATAGGCCATGGTGACAGCTTCGGTGAAACGCTTGGCTTCATCGTAGACGGAGCGCGGTCCGATGGGATTGACGTGGCCCCAATAGGTTTCAGTTTGAGGATGCTCGAGCGGATCGCCGTAGCACTCTGAGGTGGAGGAGACCAGATAGCTGGCGCCATATTTGCGGGCCAGATCTAGCGCGTGAAACGTGCCGAGCGAGCCGACTTTGAGAGTGGCAATGCCGTGGATGGTGTAATCGACGGGGCTGGCGGGGCTGGCAAAGTGAAAAACGAAATCCACTCTGCCGGTGTCGAAGGGTTGGCAAATGTCGCGCTCTACGAGTTCGAAACGAGGCTCGCGGCGGAGATGTTCAAGGTTGGAGCGGCGGCCGGTGAGCAGGTTATCGACCGCGACCACGTGCCAGCCATCGCCGAGGAGGGCGTCGCACAGATGAGATCCCAGAAAACCGGCGCCGCCGGTGACCGCCGCGCGTTTTGAAGTCATGCTCGCTTTGCGCCGTTCCTTATTGCGTCGTTGCTTATTGCGTCGTTGCTGATTGTGCCGCTTCTTGTTGTGGGCTCGCCGCGGACGGCTGAAGATACGCCGTCGGGGTGACAAGCGGCGCGACCTACGCTGTAGTAGGTGAAGCCGTGGGCGGCCATCACTTCAGGATCATACAGGTTGCGGCCGTCAATCACGATGGGATACTTCAGGATCTGGTTGAGGCGGTGCAGATCGAGGTGGGAGAATTCCTCCCACTCGGTGAGAATGAGAAGCGCGTCGGCGCCGCTCGCGGCTTCGTAGGCGGAAGTGGCGAATTTGAGGTTGGGGGCGATGCTCGAGATGTTCGAGTTGGCGGTCGAATGGACGTTCGAATGGGTGTTCAAGTGGATGTCTGACGAATGGAGGTTAGGCGATTTGATGTTTGCTTTGATCGCGTCCTGGGCGTGGGCCATGGCGGCTGGATCATAGGCTGTGATGCGGCAGCCTTCCTGCAGCAACGCCTGGACCAGGAACATGGCGGGGGATTCGCGGATGTCGTCGGTGCCGCCTTTGAAGGCGAGGCCGAGCACACCGAGGTTTTTGCCGCGCAGCGTCCACAGGGCGCTGCGGACTTTTCTCAGGAAGCGGGTGCGCTGCTCTTCGTTGATATGCATGACTTCATCGAGCAGGCGGAAGTCGTAGCCGCATTCGCGGGCGACGGCGCGAAAGGCGAGGACATCTTTGGGGAAGCAGGAACCGCCGTAGCCGATGCCGGGGTTCAGAAAGCGGCGTCCGATGCGCGAATCGGCGCCGACGCCCTGGCAGACCTGATTCACGTCCGCACCGACGGATTCGCAGATGGAGGCCACGGCGTTGATGAAGGAAATCTTCATGGCCAGGAAGGAATTGGACGCGTGCTTGATGAGTTCCGCGCTCTTGCTGCTGGTTACGAGGATGGGTGGAGGGACGGACGCACGGTCGGGTTGCGGGATGGCCTCGGCGCGCTGGTAGTAGCTGCCATCGGTCATGGGCGCGTAGACCTGGCGCAGAACTTCGGCGGAGCGGTCGTTATCGCAGCCGATCACGATGCGGTCGGGGAAAAGAAAATCGGCGACGGCGGTGCCCTCGCGCAGGAATTCCGGGTTGGAGGCGACGTCGAAGCATGCGGGGTCGGTTCCGTTGCGCAGAATTACTTTTCGAACCCACTCGCTGGTGTAGACCGGGACCGTGCTTTTTTCGACGATGACTTTATAGCCGCCGAGAGCGCCGGAAATTTCGCGCGCCACGGACTCAACGAAGGAAAGATCGGCCTCTCCGGTCTCGGTTTGCGGCGTGCCGACGGTGACGAAGATTACATCACTGTCGCGCACGGCTTCCTGCAGGTTGCCGGAAAACTCCAGACGGCTGCCGCGATGGCGGCTCAACAACTCCGGGAGGAACTTTTCGTGGATCGGGACCTGGCCATTCTTCAGGGCATCGAGTTTCGCTTCGTCGTTATCGACGACGACGACTTGATGTCCAAGGTCGGCGAAACAGGCGCCGGCGACCAGGCCTACGTATCCAGAACCAACTACTGCAATGCGCATGCTTCCGACTCCTGACGACGTTCCTACGCGCTTCAGATTACCATTTGAGAAGAGAAAAGAATTGCCGAATGGTGCTGTATTTCGGGCTGCGACCGTTTTGGGACGGCCGGAGGTAGATTGATTGTGTGGAGCGGGCACTCCCTTCGGCTTCGCTCAGGGCAGGCTTGCCCGCTGGTTTGGGGAGCTGCAAGCAAGCGGCAAGAGTGCCCGCTCCACACAACCCTAGCCGGGTGTCCGGGCTTGAGCATGTGACAAACTGAGCCACTACCCGGGGGGGCCAAGCAGGTCCGGCTTGGCGCTAACGTTGTATTGACAACCTCTGCTTTTAGGGCGAAACTCCGCTACAGGCGCTGTTTTCCGCCTGAGTTCTCCGCTAATGGCTCCTCATCCCATGTCCGATCCCGGCTGGCCTCCTGCGTCGCCGGATGGGCCGCTGGCGGCGTCCGAGAGTGCGGGTTCGCGGCCGGATACTGCCGGCTTTGAGTCTGATCTGGCTGAGCTTGCCGCCAAGTTTGCCGCTCACGGGGGCGAGAGCTTTCCTGCGGATCTGTCGGCGGAGCTGGCTCTGGAAATCGTGCTCAACGAAATTGTGGAGCAGGCTTGCCTGGCCACGGGAGCGACGGGGGCCGCGGTGGTGCTGGAGCGGGATGGAGAAATGGTCTGCCGGGCCAGCAGCGGGCCCACGGCTCCGGAGTTGGGGGCGCGGCTGGACGTGGCCTCGGGACTCTCCGGGGAGTGCATTCGAACCGGACAGACGCAGCGTTGCGACGATGCGCAGACCGATCCCCGGGCAGACGCGACCGCTTCGCAGCGCCTGGGAGTGCGCTCGGCGCTGGTTTTGCCGCTTATTGATGGCAACCGGGTGGTCGGCCTTTTTGAAGTTTTTTCTCCGCGGGCGTGGGCGTTCGGAGACCGGGACGAGCGCACGCTGGAAGCTCTGTCTGTGCGGGTGATGAGGAATCTGGAGCGTGCTGCCGAGCCCCTGGTGAATTTAGTCGGGGGCGTGGTCGGGAATCCGGTCGAGAGTTCCGTCGAGAGTTCGGTGGGGGCTGGGTTCGCGAGTGGAATCGAGGCTCCCGTTTGGAGTTCGGTCGAGGGCGTGCCTGCGGCGGAGTTGCTTCCGGATAATCCGCGATTAAGTTGGGAAACTGCGTCCATTCCCGTCCCGATCGCACACGAACCGGAACCTGCTGAAGTGGTGAGCCCAGGTTTAGTCAGTCCAGGTTTAGTGAGCCCCGATTTAGTGAGCGGTGGCCCGGGGCGCCGGTTCGATGTTGTGGGGTGGGCTCTTGGTGCGGTGGTTCTGGCTTGCACCGTGCTGATGGCGGTGCTCGTTGTGGAACGTATGGGAACGCCACAGGCCCGCGCGACGAGAACAACCGTTCGACGTCCCGCCGTGCGGCCGACGGGGGCGTCGGGCGCAACGAGCTCTGATGCAACGGTGTCGAGCCTGAAGGCCGCAGCCCAGACTGGCGGACGTCCGACCGCGTCGGCGGCCGTGCCGGCATCTTCACCGGCAGCGTCCGCGCCGGCTGCAGTGGACAGCCACGCGCGTCCAGCTGCACCCGCGGGGAGCTTGCTGGTTTTCGAGAACGGGAAAGAAGTATTTCGCATGCCGCCCTCGCAGGGCCAGGCTGAGCCGCTCGCGACTGCGCACGGCGCGGTTGAGCAAGCGGCTTCCGTGACGCCTGAGAGAGTTGTGGCTCTCTCGCCGGCGGCCGCGGAGAACAGTCTGCTTCATCGGGTCGAGCCGGACTATCCGGAGGAAGCACGAAATCGCCAACTGCAGGGCGCGGTGGTGCTGGACATTCACATCGGGCAGGATGGCACTGTTCAGGAAACTAAGGTGGTCAGCGGAGAGCCGTTGCTGGCGGACGCTGCCATGGCGGCGGTGAAGCAGTGGCGCTTTCAGCCGCGTTTGGTCGACGGCGCTCCGGCCGAGATGCAGACCAGAATCACGCTCAACTTCAGATTGTCGAACTAGGAAGAAGGGTATTCTAGACTCCAGATTTTGGATTTAAGATTTTCAATCTGAATTCTGAAATCTGACTTCTGAGATAGCCTGGCTAGAGTCGATCGCTGAACAGGGCTCGATTGCCAGAGCCCGAAACGGGAAGAATCTCCCTCCCGAATGGCGGATCATCAGGCGTTCCCCCTCCGCTGCAGAAGCCACCGGGAGTATCATGGGCACGCGTCGCATGCCGTCGCCGACAGTTAGATCGCGGTCATCATAATCGCTGGAATCGTAATCGTTGGAATTGGGGTCGCGGGAATCAGGCATTATGTTTTTGGACTTCTATGGCTTGCGGGAACAGCCGTTCGGGGTTACGCCCGATCCTCGCTTTCTCTACCTGAGTCCGGCGCATCGCGAAGCGCTGGCCTCGTTGTATTACGGAGTGGAAGCGGAGCGCGGATTTCTTGCCTTGATTGCCAAGCCGGGCCTCGGGAAAACGACTCTTCTGTTTCATCTGCTGGAAAAACTTCGGCGCAACGCCCGCACAGTGTTCCTGTTTCAAACCCAGTGCAATTCGCGGGAGTTCATGCGGTTTCTGCTGGCGGAACTTGGCGTGGAAGGGCCGGACCAGGATTTTGTGCACCTGCACGAACAATTCAACAAGATGCTCCTGGCGGAGTCACGCGCCGGACGCCGCTTTATCGTGGTGATTGACGAAGCGCAAAACCTGGACGCTGCGGTGCTGGAGACGGTGCGCCTGCTTTCTGATTTTGAAACTCCGCAGGCCAAGCTGTTGCAGATCATTTTGTCGGGTCAGCCCGAACTGGCGGAGAAGCTGGCCAGCCCGCGGCTGGCGCAGCTTCGACAGAGAGTTTCGTTGCTCAACCGGCTCGCGCCGCTCTCGGTGGAGGAAAGCGGCCGGTACATTCAGCACCGCTTGCGCGTCGCCGGGTTATTGCGGAGAGCCGTTGTTTGCTCCGCAGGCACTGAAGGCGATCGCGCAATTCTCCGCGGGGATTCCGCGCAACATCAATAACTGCTGTTTCAATGCGCTGTCGCTGGGCTTTGCGCTCGGACAAAAAGTTGTGGACTTGAGCATGGTGGAGGAAGTCATCCGTGATCTCGACATTTCGGAGCATGTTTCGGAAAATGCCGCGGCGGAGCGGGATACCCGATCTTCCGACTCGATGGTGGGTGCGGATCTGAAAGTCGGGCTAGGGGCCGCATCGAATACCAGCAGCGACACTATTGCAGTGGCGCCAGCGCCGGCGGCGAACGGTAGCCGTCCCGGAGCGCTAACGCCCGCCGAGGCGATTGCCTACATGCAGCATCTGTCTTTGCAGTTGAAGGACTGGAAGCGCAGTGGGAGTTTGACTTCCGACGGCCTCGGGTCAGGAATCAAATCCGGCATGCTGGACTGAATTTATGAGCCGGAATTTCGCACTTCTACAAATCGTTGGAAAAGAGGAAGAGTACTTTCGACCGGCTGGCGAAGCGCCCGAACTTGTCGACGTCCCCGTGCCTGCGCTGGAGCCGAAAACATTTCCTCAGGACTCCACCCATCGACGGTTGCTAGGGCAACAGCAGCGTGACCAACAGCCGCTGCGTTTTGAAATGGAGGCATGGCAACTCGAGGAACTGACGAAGTTGGTACGCGGCGTATTTCTGGAGGACGTGGCGGAATCCGACCGCGCCATATCAAATCGAGCCATTACCAATCGAACCATATCCAATCGAGCCGTGGTGCTAACCAGCAGCGAGTCCGGCAACGGGTGCAGCTGGATCTGCGCCCGCGCCGGAGAATTGCTGGCCAGCCAGATCGCCGGCCGAGTTTGCCTGGTGGACGCCAACTTCGGCCGCCCTACGCTGCATGAACACTTCGGTGTTTCCAACCATCACGGGCTCACGGATGCTCTGCGGGAGGAAGGCTCGATTGGTGGATACGTGAGCCAGTTGTCGCGGCGAAATCTGGCGTTGGTGAGCGCTGGCTCCGATTTTTCTGCGGATCGTGCGAATCGAAGTCCGAGTCGAAGTTTGGATCGAGATCTGGCCGCTTCCGAACGCATGCGCCAGAGATTGCAGGAACTGCGCGCGGACTTCGACTACGTTCTTGTCGATGGCGGGTCTTTGGATGTTGGCGACGAATCGATCGCTCTCGGCAAGATGGCGGACGGGATCGTGCTCGTGCTGAAGACTCATTCCACGCGCAAGGAGCGGACGCGCAGCCGAGTGCAGGATTTGAAATCTGCGGGAGTGCGGATTCTGGGAGCGGTTCTCAATCAACCGGCGAGCTCGGGGGATCGCTTCTGATTTGTCGACTTCCGTGCACGCGGAAAATGAGCCGCGAAGTTAAGAAGAGACCAACGTTCGTGACCGTGGGGTTTGTCCTCGTGGTTACCGTGACTTCCCGGTCGTTCGCGGCATGATAAACTTGCGCCAATCGCCAAGTTTAGTGAGGTTTAGGCGCAAGCTGGACCTGCTCCCTCGGCCGGTTCAGTTCAAGAGGAATTCATGAAACCAGCCATCGAAGTAGACACACGTGTCTCCAGCGATCCTTATCAGAAGACCGTCCGCTGCCTGCGGTGCGAGCAGCAACTCGAACGCTACCAGTTGATGAAAGTCCATCTGATTCCGGGGAGTGGCAGTCACGGCCTCGCCATTCTGACCTGCGCGAAGTGTGGGCACGTGGAATTCGTCGCGGAATCGAGTCCGCTGCTCAACGCTTTGGAGTTGATTTCGGTGGACACGGGCGACGGCGACTAGGCGAACTCGCCACCAGCAAAGGAAAAAATCAAAGTGAACGTTCTGGTGATCGGCGGTGCCGGCTACATTGGCAGTCACGCGGCGCGCGCCCTGCGGAGCGCGGGGCATCAGGTCATCATCTTCGACAATCTTTCGGCGGGATATGAATCTTTGGCCCGCGGCTTCGAATTGGTGAAGGGCGACGTTCTTGATCGCGCCGCGCTGCTGCGAGTGCTGCCTCGCGTGGACGCGATTATGCATTTTGCTGCGTTTGCCTATGTTGGGGAATCGGTTACGAACCCACAGAAATATTTTCATAACAATGTCGAGGGAGGGTTGTCGCTGTTGAACGCGGCGCTCGAGGCGGGGGTGAAGAAGATTATTTTTTCTTCGACTTGCGCGGTTTATGGGGAACCGGCGAAAGTTCCGATCGCAGAGGACACTCCGCGGCAGCCGGTGAATCCTTATGGCGTGTCCAAACTTTTTTTCGAGCTGGCGCTGGAGGCTTATGACCGAGCCTATGGTTTTCGCTATGCCAGCCTGCGTTACTTCAATGCCGCCGGCGCCGATGCAAGCGGGGAAATCGGCGAACTCCACGATCCGGAAACGCATTTGATTCCGGTGGCGCTGCGCGCGGCCGCGGGCCGGGGTCCGGAGTTGCAGGTGTTTGGGTCGGACTATCCCACGCCCGATGGGACTTGTGTTCGCGACTACATTCACGTCACGGACCTGGCGGACGCGCATGTGAAGGCGCTCGATCATCTGGCTGCGGGTAAACCTTCTTTCGCGGCGAATGTGGGGACGGGTCGCGGGGATTCCGTGCAGGAAGTTCTGGCCATGATCGAGGAAGTGACGGGAAACAAAGTTCCGCGGCGGGTGGTGGCGCGGCGACCGGGAGATCCGCCGGCGCTGGTGGCTGATCCGCGCAAGGCGCAGGAACTGCTGCAGTGGAAGGCCTCGCGTTCGCTGCGCGATATTATTGCGTCGGCCTGGAAGTGGATGCAGAGCCAGACGAAAACAGAAAGAGTGCGGTAGTGGCTGAGCAGTTGAGGACGAAAAATCGCGAATGACCAAAAAACAAAAATCTTCAGGCAATGATTTATCCGGGAAACGCGTTGCGTTTCTTGGGGCGGGAAAAATGGGCGGCATCCTGTTGCAGGCATTGCTTAAGCACGGGATGTTGTCGCCGAGCCTGACCTGCGCGACTGTCGCGCACGAAGAGCGCGCCAAGGCGCTGGCTTCCAAGTGGAACGTCAAGGTCGGCACCAGCAATGCTGATGCGGTGAAAGGGGCCGACATCATCGTGATCGCGGTGAAGCCGCAAGTGGTGCAGGACGTGGTGAAGGAGATCAGCCGTTACGTCACGCCGAAGCAGTTGGTTATTTCGGTGGCGGCATCAGTCCCGACTTCGCTGATTGAAAAAAATCTCGCGGACAAGGTTCCCGTAGTACGCGCCATGCCCAACACTCCGTGCTCGCAAGGCGCCGGAATGACCGCCGTCTGCAAGGGCGCGTACGCTTCCGCCGAGCACGTTGCCCTGACCTGCCGTCTCTTCGATGTGGTAGGACGCACCGTTGTTGTGGACGAAAAACATATGGACGCGGTGACCGGCCTTTCGGCCAGCGGTCCGGCTTACATTTACATCATTCTGGAATCGCTGGCGGAGGCCGGCGTGAAGGTTGGTCTGCCGCGCGATGTGGCCACTTTGCTGGCCGCACAGACTACGCTGGGAGCGGCCAAGGTTGTGCTCGAAACCGGCGATCATCCGGCGCTGTTGAAGGACGCCGTGACCACTCCGGCGGGCTGCACCATTGATGCCATCCTTGAACTTGAGGAAGGCAAGCTGCGGGTCACGCTGATCAAGGCCGTGGTGAAGGCCGCGCAGCGGGCGAAGGAACTGGCTTACAGCTAGCCGAGCCCGAGATCGCGTGCGGCTGTCTCGACGATCGATTTGCCGACTACGAGAGACGCAGTTGCGGCGGGCGAGGGAACATTGAGCACGTGCAGTATTCTCCGCGAAGGAAAGAACTGAAAGTCGTCGACTAGCGTCCCGTCCGGCTTTAAGGCTTGAGCGCGGACTCCGGAACCTCCCGGAACCAAATCTTCCGCGCGAACTTCGGGAACCAGTTGCTGCAGGGCTTTCACGAACGTTGGCTTCGAGAAAGAACGATAAAACTCAGCGAACCCGCTGCGCCAGTTCTTCGCGGCCATGCGCCAGAACCCGGGAAAAGCCAGCGACGACGCCATATCGCGCAGGCTGACGTCGGAGTGGCGGTAACCTTCGCGTTGCAGGGCGAGCACGGCGTTGGGGCCGGCGTCCACGGTGCCGCCGACGCGCCGAGTGAAGTGCACGCCAAGAAAAGGAAAACGCGGATCCGGCACCGGATAGATCAACGAGCGCACCAGAGACGCGCGTTCGGGCACAAGATCGTAATATTCTCCGCGAAAAGGAACGATCATGACGCCCGGCTCGTCGCCCACCATGCGGCAAACGCGGTCGCTGAAAAGTCCGGCGCAACTGATGAGAAATCCGGACGTGTAGGCGCCGCGCGGGGTTTCCACCACAATTGCATCCGAGTTGCGCTTGAGGCCCGTGACCACTGTCGAAGTGAGAATGGTCCCGCCTTGCGCGGAGATTAATTCCGCATATTTTTCGCAGACCTTGGCGTAATCCGTGATGCCGGTAGAAGGAACCACCAGGGCCCGCAAGCCGCGGGCGTGCGGCTCGATTTCGCGCAGCTCTTCCGGCCCGATGAGGCGAAGTCCGCTGAGCCCGTTGGCTTCGCCGCGTTGCCGCAATTCTTCCAGGCCCGGTAATTCCGCTGCGCTGGTAGCGACGATGACCTTGCCGCATACTTCGTGCGGAATGCCGTGCTCACGGCAGAATTCCACCATGGCCGCGGCTCCGGCCACGCACAGCCGCGCCTTCTGCGATCCGGGCTTGTAGTACACCCCGGAGTGGATGACGCCGCTGTTGTGTCCGCTCTGGTGGCGGGCGACGCGGTCTTCTTTCTCCAGGACCAACAGCCTGAGCTGCGGAAAGCGGCGCGTAATCTCGAGCGCGACCGCGAGGCCGACTATGCCTCCGCCAATAACGATTACGTTGTAGCGGGTTTCAGACATTCAGGTTTCGGACACTACGCGAAACGACGCCGCCGTGGACTCCAGTTGCAGAATCACAATCGATGATACCGGGGAACGGAAGCTCTCGTCACGGCAGGACGATGAGGCTGACGGTGGTGCTGTGGGTGAGCGAACCGGAGACTCCAGTGACGGTCACCGTATAAGTGGGCGCCTGAAGAGTGGTGACAGAAACGGCGCCGCTCGGGGATGAGATGCCTGCTGAGTCGGTGGCTGCGATCTGGAAGTTATAGATCTCGGGCGCTTGCGGTGTAGAGGGCAACAGTCCGGTGACCGCGAAGCTGGTGGTGGTCGGGGCTCCGATCGAGGTACCGTTTTCGTAGACGGTGTACAAGCTGACGCTGCAGCCCGAGGCTGCGCTCGACGGCGCCCAATTCAACGTTGCGCTGGTACTGGTAATCGCTGACGCGGCTAAACCAGTCGGGACGGTGGGCGCGGCCCCGCAACTGCCTCCGGGGCTGATACCGGTGCCTCCAGCGCACGAGAGCAGCAGCAATACCAGGAGCAGCCCCGCCAACAAAGTCATAACGCTGCGCCAGTTGCGTCTCCTGCGGCGAGTGGCTCCCCATAGCACTACGATCCCCGGCATCGTCAGCCCCAACGCGTAGAAGAAATCGAGGGCAGCAGTTTGTTGCGCGGGCTTGCGCATACCCGGCGGCGGAGCCACGGTCGAAATGCTCAGCACCACATCCGCCGCGTTGTTTCCAGGAGTGATCGGGTTTGGCGTGAAGCTGCATTGCGCGCCCGCAGGTAGGCCCGCGGTGCAGGAAAGCGTAACCGGGTTGTTGAACGATGTTCCTACCGGTTGCACGATCACGTTGTAGGGGCCAGCCGTTTGCCCGGCCGTCACGGTTTGCGGGATGGTTGTGGAGCTCACGCCGAAGTCGGGAACCACCGTGAGTGCAATCGTGAGACTGTGGCTGGGGGTGCCTGTCGTGTCCTGGGTATTGATCTTGATGCTGTAGGTTCCCGGCACGGCGTCGTTGGTGACATCGATGGTGGCGGTGAGCGGCACTTGCGCGCCTGTGCTTACGGTCACCGGGCTCGCCGGGGTCAGTGTGCAGATAGTGCCGGCGAGCGCGCTGGCATCGCAGCTTGTGCTGACCATGCCGGCATAGTAGGTGGAGGCGGCAATGGTGAGGTTGGCGATTGCCTGCCCGCCGGGAGGAAGGCTCAGAGTTGGCGGACCGGAGAGCTGGTAATCCCCGACATTGAAGGGGATGGACAAAGTGTGTGCGAGCGAACTGGATACACCCTGAACCAGCGCCTGATAACTTCCAGCGGCCAGGTTGCTCGCGTTGACGGTAACGCTCACGCTCGCGGGGAACGCACTCACCGATGCTGGAGCAACGCTGCAACTGCCGTTTCCGGAAAGTAAGGAGCAGGTCAGGCTCACCGTGCCGCTGAATCCATTCTCCGATGCAACGCTGATCACTCCGCTGGTTGTGCTGCTGCCGGCATTCACTGTGGGGAACGATCCTGATTCGCTCAACTTGAAATCAGGAGGGGGAACTGTGAGCGCAATGGTGAAGCCGTGGCTGGGCGCGCCCGTTGTGTCCTGGGTATTGACCTTGACGTTGTAAATCCCCGGCGTCGCCCCGGTGGGCACGATGATAATTGCTGAGAACGGAACTTGCGATCCCGGGCTCACGTTCAGCAGAGTCGCCGGGCTCAGCGTGCACGTGGCGCCGGCGAGCGCGCTGGCGTCGCAGTTCGTGCTGAGCACTCCTGCATAGTACGTGGACGCAGTGATCGTGAGGCCGGCGGTTCCCTGCCCGGCGGGTGGAACGCTCAAAGTCTGCTGGCCGGAGATCTGGTAATCGCCTACGTTGAATGGGATCGCCAGTGTATTCGTGGTTGAGCCGGATACACCTTGGACCACGGCCTGATAACTGCCGGCAATCATGGCCGCGGCGTTTATGGTAACGATGGGACTGGCGGGGAATGAACTCACGGATGCAGCGGTCACGCTGCAACTTCCGGTTCCACCGGTGACGGAGCAGGTGAGGGCAACGGCGCCACTGAATCCGTCCTGCGACGTAACCTTGATTGTCCCGCTCGTAGTAGTGCTGCCGGCATTCACCACGGGAAACGCTGCCGGCTCGCTGAGGATGAAGCTCGGGTTAAGCGTAACGTTCAGCGCGAACGAAGTTGTGACCGGTGCGGCACCGCTTGTGCTGGCTTGCAGAGTCACCGTGTAGTTGAGGTTGACGTTGGTTCCCGGCGGGATTACGACGCTCGCCGTCATGTTGACGGGATTGGACGATGTGGGGTCGACTGTGGTTCCCGGCGTGAGATTGCAAGTTGCGCCAGGGACGTTCGCGCTGCATGAAACACTCACGCTCTGATTGAATGAGCCTGCAGCCGTAACCTGGAAGCTGACCGGGGAAGAGGTTGTTCCATCGGGCACGGTCAGCGAACTCGGCGAAGGCGACGTAAGCCCGAAGCTGACCATGTGCAGCACCAGGCTGGCGGTGCTCGTGAGGTTCGAGTCCGCGCCCTGCCCCAGCACGTTGAAGCTGTAGTCACCGACTACGTCGCTGGCCGCCACGGTGAAAGCCACGCCGCTGGGTGTCGGAGTCACAGGGTTCGAAGGTGGAGTGCAGGTTGCCGGCGGATTGGTCGCGCCCGCGGTGCACGTCAGCGTGACTGGATTGGAGTATCCATCAATGGAGTCGATGGTTGCGTTGTAAGTGGCGGTTTGCCCGACAAAAACCGTCTGCGGACTGTTCGAGACCAAGATCTGGAAACCGGGGGCGCTCACGTCGAATTGCCACACCCCGCGTCCGTAGGTGGACGCGCGCAGCAATTTCTCCCCCAGGGGATTGAAAATTCCCAGCGCCGTGACCGCAACGTTCGGCAGAAAACCGACCGAGCCGCCCAGAGGGTTCGGTGCCGGGCCCACTTCCGTCCAGGCAGGGCTGGCGGTGCTGCTTTCGAAGATTCCCACGTCGGTGCCCACGTAAACCGTGCCGGCGGGATCCACCACAGCCGCGTTGACAGGAGCGTCCGGCAGGGCGGCCGCTCCGGTTCCTGTGAAATCGGTCCAGGTGGTCCCGGCGTTAGTGGTCTGCCACACGTGCCCCGCGCCGCCCGTGAATCCCATCACCGTGACATAAGCCGAGTTGCCGGTCGGGTCTGACGAGTCAATGGCGACGCTCGAAACCGGGTACTGGTTGGGATTAATACTCTGCGTACCGTTCTGCGTAACGTACTGCGTAACTTCGGTGAAGGCGGTCGGGCCCGCCGTAGCGTTGGTTGTGACCCACACATTTCCACCCGAAGGCGAAGTCAGCGGCCCGTCGAGTGGACCGAGCCCGTCCGTGGTGGCATAGATCACCATCGATCCGTTGCTGTCTGTGGGTCCGCCAGCCGCCAGCGATCGCACCAGGTTGATCTCGCTTCCGGAGCATGTGCCCGAACCAAACGTATCGAAGTTCGGACTCAGCAGGGTGTAGCTTCCGCCCAGCCGCGGTCCGCGCCACACCCGACATGTACCCACCAGAAGCGCCGTTGTGGATTGCTGGTCGAGTACGTAGGGAACGTAGAATGCGCCATCGTCGCCGCCAACGCTGGGGCTGTCGACGACCACGCTGAAATCTCCTTCGACGCAACCGACCCCGAGGGGACACTCCTGAATATTCAAGCCATCCGGCGGAATATCTGGATTGGAAACAAACCAGTTCAGCGGCGTGTTGGGGTCAATCGCGTTGTAGCCGCCGTCACCGCCGTTCACATTGATCCAACCCAAGCTCGTGGTTGCTGAAGCAGTCGCCGGCGAGCCATTGCCCTGCGATCCTCCCAGCAGCGTTTTCGGATCGCTGGGGTGCTGCGAGAAACTCAGGAACTGAGTCATCGAACCCAGCTTCTGATTCAGGTCGTCGAACGAGTTGGTGCCGGAACACGAGCCGGTGGTCAGCCCTGAATAGCCGTCGAGAGCGCGGTAGATTCCGCCATCGTTGGCGAAATACATCAGGTCGTTGCCGGAGTCGGAGCCCGCACTTGGAATCATGTACGCCAGCGCATGCTGAGCGGGGTGCACGTGGGCCGGTGCTGCGATCGGCACGCATCCATAAGCATGCGTCAGATTGACGAAGCCGGCAGCATTGCACGTGGGGTTGGCGGAATTGATCGAACACTTGTAGAGATTGACCGCACCGGCATAGAGATCCGTGGCTGCTGATCCGTTCGGCACTGCCAGCAGTTCCAGATTGTAGTTGCCCTGTTGCACGCCGCAGCCAACGGTGTCGCCGCAATTTGCAATGCCGGCGTCGTTGATCGCCGTCCATGACGTGCCGCCGTTAAGGCTCTGCCAGATGCCGCCGTCGACGGGAAGGCCCGAAGAATTGAGAGAGATATACCAGACGTACATTTCGTTGCGTCCGGGCATGGCCGTGATTTCGGCGCGGTACATCGGGCAGGTCTGGCCGTTTGCCGTGGAGACGGGAGGGCATGCCGATGTGCCCAGCACGGAACCGCCGGGCTGGGTGGCAAGACGTGTCCAGGTGACGCCGTCAGGAGACGAGTAAAAGCCGTGATACTGCACCGCCGCCAGAAACAGGCCAGTCGCCGTGTTATACGCTACCGAGGTCGCGGACGTGGCGTCGGTAGCCTGGCTCCCCGGATCGAGCAGCGCATTGTAGGCCCAGGTCTGGCCGGCATCGAGAGACGTATAAAGCCCCGGCATGGTGTCGGCGGTAACCGCGCCCGCTACCACTCCTTCGGAAGACGAAGCCATCGCTGAAACCACGGTGCTGGCAGTGCCCGTCGTGCTGAACGCCATGCGAGTTCCGCCGAGGCCGCCGAAAGAAAGCGCTCCGCTGTTCGCGGTTGGAATCAGGGTCCACGTGTTTCCACCGTTCGCCGAGCGCAGAATGCCCAGGCCAAAATAAGAGTCAGCCGAGTTGTTTGCTTCGCCCGTGCCCACCAGAACCACGCTTGTGGCCGGGTTCGTATTTCCCGGCTGAATCGCGATCGAGCCCACCGAGAGCGTGGCCTGATCGTCGGCGACTGGCGTCCACGTCACACCCGACGCCGTACTGTTGGCGGCGTTCGCGGATTGCCACACGCCTCCTTGCGCGCCACCGATAAAGATGGTGTTCCCGCTGGGGTCCGCAGGATCGATCGCAACCGCGGTCGCGCGCCCGGAAACCTGGTGGTAATCCTGTGTCCCATTGCCCGAGGCATCTGATGCCAGCGGCACCGGCCCCAGGGGCTGCCATGTATCGGAAGCCACCGCCGCTGGCGATGGCGATTCCGACGCTGATACCGAACCCGCAGTTTTTCTGGGCAGCGCTCTTGCACCTGCAAAGCGCGCGGCGCGCTTCTGCATCTTGGCCTGGTAAGCGCGCCGCCGCAACTCTGCGGCGTTCTGTCCAGGAATCACACGCCCCCGGAGAAACCACGCACTGCGTTCCTGCTTATGATCGACATCGGCAGGGATTGAATTCCCAGAGACAGTTTTCTCCGCGTCGTGAACTTGCGCTATTGAGGTTGGGACGAAATAGACGAGACAACCGAGAGCAAGAATTGAAACCCGAAAAAAAACGCAGTAAAGCAGGGTACGACGCGACATAGGGTAGAGGACTCGCTCCAAGTATTGAGAGCATCTACACGGGAAGCAATCAAAAGCGGCACTATATTTCGGGAACGGACCACTTTGGGAATCGCCACCCTCCGCCCTGTACAATCGTTTTCGCGCTTTTTCCCGCAACGGGCGCCTAGAGGACAGTCATCCCATGAAGCCTCCAATCCGCCGGTTACTGATTGCCTTTGTTCTTCTCAGCGTCAGTCTGAGCATCTCTTTGCCAGTCTCTGCGGGTTCTGCGGATGCCTCGGCAGATGAAAAGGCGTCGAAAGACATCACGGTCGCGGCCGCCGCCGATCTAAGCGTCGCGCTCAAAGAAATCGCTGCCAACTACGAAAAGCAATCCGGAGTACAGGTGAAGTTGTCTTTCGCCGCGTCCGGCGCGCTCACCCAGCAGATTCAGAACGGCGCTCCGTTCGATGTATTCTTCTCCGCCGACATGGATTACCCGCGCCAGCTCATCGCCTCGAACGACGCAGATGCTTCATCCCTCTACCGCTACGCCGTGGGCACTCTGGTGCTGTGGGCGCCGACCAGTTCGCCGCTCGACCCGGAGCATCAGGGAATAAAAGTTTTGTCCGACCCCACGGTGAAGAAGATTTCGATCGCCAATCCGCAACACGCACCCTACGGCCGCGCAGCCGTAGCGGCACTGAAACATTTTGGAATCTACGAACAGGTGCACGACCGTCTGGTGATGGGTGAGAACGTTTCGCAAGCGGCGCAGTTCGTTGAGTCGGGGAACGCGCAGGTCGGGTTCATCGCGCTTACCCACGCGGTTCCGCTGGCGATGCGAGGCGAAGGCAAATTCTGGAAGGTCCCAGCGGAGGCCTATCCCGCGCTGGATCAAGGCGTGGTGGTCGTCTCGCACTCGCAACACAAGCCGGAGGCCGCGGCATTCGTGGACTACATCAAAACGAAAGATGCTACCGACGTGCTGCGCCGTTACGGATTCACGGTTCCATGATGAATAGCGGCAGGGCCTCGATTCACGTGGCGACAGCCGCCCATTCGACTTCGCTCAGGGCAGGCTCTCGGCTGTCCCGCGAAGCGAAGCGAGCGACTCAGGGAACGAACGCAAGAACCTATGTCCATCGACTGGCAAGCATTTTGGCTAACATTGCGGCTGGCGCTGATCGTGTCCGCTCTATTGTTCGTCATCGGCCTGCCCATCGCTTATTGGATTGCATTTGCGCGCTGGCGCTGGAAATTTCTGATCGAAGCGATCGTGGCGCTGCCTATCGTGCTTCCACCGACCGTGCTCGGTTTCTACTTGCTGGTTGCGCTCGGACCGCACAGCCCGCTGGGACGCTGGTGGATCTCGCTGACCGGCCACACGCTCGCCTTCACTTTCAGCGGCCTGGTGATCGGCTCCATTCTTTACAGCTTGCCGTTTGCGGTGCAGCCCTTCGCGGCTTCCTTTTCGAGTGTCGACCGAAGGCTGATTTCGGCATCCGCCACGCTCGGCGCGTCGCCGCTAAAAACTTTCTTCCGCGTGACGGTTCCGCTTTCGAAGCCCGGACTCATCACCGGCGCAGCCCTGACCTTCGCCCATACCATGGGAGAATTCGGTGTCGTGCTCATGGTGGGCGGAAATATACCCGGCGTCACCCGCACCGTTTCGATTGAGATCTTCGACCAGGTACAGGCTTCGAACTACGCCACGGCCAACGCAACCGCCTTGCTCCTGCTGGTAATCTGCTTTGCCATGCTGGCCATCGTCTACAGCCTGAACCGGAAGGTTTGGCTGATTGCTCCCATTCATGGACAGAGATAAAACAGCATCCCGAGAGTTGCACGCGCAAGTGCGCAAGCGAATCACCGCCGCATCCGGCTTCGTGCTCGATGTCGATTTCCACGCCGCCCCCGGCTTCACCATCGTGTTCGGCGCGTCCGGTGCCGGCAAGACTACCCTGCTCGATTGCATCGCCGGCTTAATCGAGCCGGACTCTGGCCGCATCGCGATCGGCGATCAAGCTCTGTTCGACGCGGCAGCACGAATTAATCTTCCGGTTGAGAAGCGCAACATCGGCTACGTCTTTCAGGACCTCGCATTGTTTCCGCACCTGACCGTCGAACAAAACGTGGAGTATGGCCTGTCACACTTGCCGCGAACGGAACGCATTCACCGCACCGCCGCAATCCTCGACGCATTCCGAGTTCCGCACCTGGCGCGCAGCCGTCCCGGCAACATTTCCGGCGGAGAACGCCAGCGCGTAGCGTTGGCGCGTGCCCTGGTCACCGATCCTGTCGTGCTGTTGTTGGACGAACCGCTGGCCGCGATCGACGCCGCTACAAAAGCCCGAATCATCGACGATCTGCGCGCCTGGAACGAAGAGCACCGTATCCCGATTCTCTATGTCACGCACAGCCGCGAAGAAGTGTTTGCCCTCGGCGAAAGCGTGCTGGTGCTTGACCACGGGCGCATCCTGGCGCGGGGCACGCCGCACCAGGTGCTGAGCGCGCCACGACAAGAAACCGTTGCCCACCTTGCCGGATTCGAAAACATTTTGAATGCGACCGTCGAATCGTTACACCCCGATCGCGGCACCATGACCTGCCTGCTCTACCAAAGCGAATCTGGAATGAAAGCCAAGCCCGTTCCATTAGAGACGCCGCTGGTGCGTGCCGAGGTGGGATCGACCTTGCGCGTCGGCATCCGGGCCGGCGACATTTTGCTGGCCATTGCACCACCCGTCGGCTTGAGCGCAAGAAACGTAATTACCGGACGACTGCTTTCACTCGAACGCCGGGATGTGATCATTTCCGCCAGAGTCAATTGCGGCGTGGAACTGGAAGTCCATCTCACCCTGGCTGCACGCGAAGCGCTTCAACTCGAACCTGGCAAAGACGTCTGGCTGGTAGTCAAAACCCACTCCTGCCATCTGATGCAAAAGTAAAGATACTAATTTCTGACCACTGGCCACTATTCCACTAGCCACTGATTTTCAATTCGGTCCCATGACCGCGGCCTCCTGCACCTCACCCCGCTCGATCTCCACTACGGCGACCCACTGTCCCTTGTGCGCCTCCGAAAACACAACACGACCGCCCAGAATGCGGGCAACAGCTACCGGCGGTAAATCACGATGGAAGCCGAAGAACTTGGTCTTCAGTTCCTCCCAGCGTTTTGAATGGCCGAGCAGTTCATGCGCGGGTTCGTATTTTGTCGAAAAGACCAGCGCCACATCGAAATTCGCGCGGAAGTCAGCAGCCGAAAGCACTTCATCCACCGAGAAGTCTTCGATGCGCACCACCTGCATGGGCCGCGTGACGTAGCCCAGCCACGGACGAGTCAATTCGTCCGACGCCGGCCACGCCGTCAGCACGCGTGCCATGGGATAGCGCGCCTCCAGAAATGTTTCCCCATTCTCATGCAGGTGAATGTAGTCGCGATACGCCAAATTATCCTCCGGCGAAAATCCGTAAGGAGGATTCCAGAACCACGCCGCCACAAACGCCAGCAGAATCACACCAACCATCGCCGGCCACATGCGCACGCGCCGCCTGAGTGTCGAGACCGCCAGAATAATCACGAGCGGGATCACGGGCAGCAGATAGCGCGCCAGCACAGCTCCGCCAATCAAAGCCATAGCGACCACATAGGCAGCTACGACCGCTAGAAAAACAAACTGCACCGGAATCGCAATGCGGCGCCGCTCGATTCCGTCGTCTTCCAGCCCCGGCAGAAACATGGCCAGCAGCATCGCCAGGGTCAGCACCCACAGATGCAAATAGCCGAACGCCTGCCACAGCCGCAGTCCCAATGCGAGCAGGAAGCGCGCCGGATTAAGCGTGGCGGCCACGTTGTAGCGAAAGAATTCGGGATTGCCAAATACATATCCCGTCCGGCTATAGTGATACGCGTACCACGCGATCAGCGGCAGCAGCGGAATCAGGAGCCCCGCCAGCAGTCCTGGTGAGGGCGATGCAGTTCGCGTCCCCGACTTACGTGCAGTTTCTTCTGGGGCAACATCTGAGTCCGGGGTCTCGAACCGATGCAGAAAAAAGCGCCGAAGGATTTCCCAGGCGAACAGCGCCACCGGCGCCAGGATCGCCGTTTCCTTCGCCAGCGCGGCCAACGAGAACCAAAGTGCAAGAAAAAAAACGCGACCCTCCAGGTAGGCGCACAGTCCCCAGATCGTAAATCCCGCGACCGCCAGATCGAGGTGCGCCAAGGAACTCTGCGCAAAGAAAACGGGATAGAGCGCGGTGCACAGCGTGGATGCGACCGCGACCTGCAGATTAGCCACGCGCTCGGCCAGCCGAAAAACTCCCAGCAGAGAAAACGCCGCCACCACCAGCATGGCCGACCGCGTTACCAGCGGATCGTACCCCGCCAGCTTCCACCAAACCGCCAGCCAGCACAACACCAGCGGCGGGTGAGCGTTCGATAACGTCGTGTGCGGAATCAGGCTGCCGCTGAGAAGAATGTCGCGCGCAGCGGGAACGTAATAGCCAGCTTCGTCCCAGAAATACGGCAAGCGCAACAGAGGCGAGTGCAGCAGAAAAATAGAGGCGAAGATGATGGCGAACACCAAGCCCGGGTGCGGCCGGTAGGGAACTGCTTCATTCCGGCCGGCGCATTCTGGTTCCGAGAAAACTGCGCTGCGCATCCACGCGGAGGCCCCGCGCAAAGCGCCCACTCTAATGCACCGGCCCGCTCGGCCCCATGCGCGGGTCGAGCTTGATTTCTCCGAATGCGCTCTCGTAGCCGGCAATGTTCTGCTGCAACAGTCCCAGCAACGCCTTGGCCTGCTGCGGACTCAAATAAATCCCCTGAAAGTTGCGGATTTCCACCTGGCTTTCCGTCTGTTGCTGCAGCGTACCGAAAACCAGAAAGAAATCCCAAATGTTGACCCGCATTTGCACACTGTTCGCGTAGCCTTCCCGGTAGTCCGGGTCGCCTACCAGCTTCACATTGGGTTGCGTTGGAATGCTCATAGCAACGCAGTGTAATGAGTTTCCCAGTCGAAAGGGAAGGCCAGGCCCTGGAAATCCGCACCGCGCGATTTCCATTCACCAGGCGCCATATCCCAAAAGCATGACAAAAACTGTCAATCTTTGGTTGCTTATGGCTGCCAACCAGTCCTCGGAGCCCGGTGAAAATAGGTCCTGATCTAAAGTTTATATTGAAAACAAACGACTTATGTGGTGTTCGACGGTTCCGTTCCGGGAAGCCGTCTGGCTTTGAACGTGCGATACAGTTCATGTATTCGATTTGGACGATCCAGTGAGGTCCTATGACCGAACAACCCAACGCCGGGCTGACTGAAGAAATCTCTCTGCCCGAGAACTTGCTGCCCCTGGAAGCCATTCTAGGACATGGAGTTACACCCATGGACGTTTCCATGGTCCTGGCCAAGATATTTCGCGTGCAGTACACCGAAGTGGCCCTGCTGCGGCTAGAAAGCGGCCTGCTGCGGTTTGTCTTCCCAGAGCATCTGCGCACTACGGGGGCGATTCCGCTTTCCAGCAAAGCGGTTGCGGCACACACGGCTTTGAGCAAGAAGGCAGAGATTTTCAACAATTTTGCGCGTGTAAAGCACGCCAGCATCTTCGAAACGATCAAGCCCAATGCCACCGATTCGGAAGAAGAGGCGGCGCCGAATCCTATTCAAAAGCTGATGTCGGTTCCGATCATGGATCAGGATTCCACCGTGGTGGGAGTGATTCAGATTTCGCGCAAGGCATTGGATGCTCGCTTTGCCCAGGACTTCAGCCGGGAAGACTTGCACGACCTGGAGCTGGCCGCCGGGATCCTGGCGTCAGCTCCGGCCATCATGCTGAACTAGGCTTCGCTGAGCCTGCGGTTATTTGGTCACGGGACCTGGCGTCGGATGTTCCGGCACTGGGACTGCACTCTCTAACCACGCGGTGTACCACAGGTCCAGCAGCATTTGCGATGCGGCGGCGAGGCGGTGTGTGGTGAAGTCGAAAGCGGCGGGAGAGCCCTTTCCCGTAAAGCCTCCGGTCTTTTCCAGCGCATAAACGTTTTCCACCAGCGTGTTCGACTGCCGTAGGTAGGCGACATAATCCGCGAATGGATTATCCAGCCGCTCCGGAGCCTTCACCAGTCCGGCAAAATCTTTCGCGGTAATGTTCGCGGCCACGTAGGCGGTTTCAAACTGGGCGTGGATCTTGTGTTCCGTGGTGTACCCGTTGGGATTCTCACCGACCCAGCCGTTGTACTGGATGGTGGTGTGCAGCGGTTGTGATCCATCGCCAACGTAGTGACCCAGCCAGCCCGCGTAAAACACGATCGCGCGTTGCACCGCCTCGGTAGGCTGATGCGCTGCCTGTCGCTGCCTATACTCGCGGAACGCGGCTTTCAGGCGGCCATACACCTCCATCGTGATGTAGGGCTGCAGCCCGACGTGCTCGGGTAAATAATCATCGGGATGATCTGTGCTCGGCGTCGCGGCACGTTTTTCGTAGAGCTTGCGATAGAACTCATAGCGGCCCTGGGGAAGCGGATTGAGCCAGGAGACGCGCTCCAGGTCGATGAAGTGGTCGGGCTCCTGCGCGTTCTTTAACGCGAACTCTGAGGGGCTGCGCCAGCGGTCAGGTTCAGGGCCGAGGTAAGCGATCTCAACCACGGCGCGGCGCAGGAAGCGCGGCATAGTGGCTGGAATCTTCTCCGCAGCTACCTGGTTGATATAAGTATGCCCCTCGTTCCCCCACGCCCCCGCCCCCACGCTCTGCAAAAGAACGAGGGCCGTCAGCCCCAGGCTGACCAGCCCCCGTCCCGCCCGCCGAGTTTTCATTTCACGATGCAGAATTCGTCCGCTCCTCTCGCACAAATCAGAACGCCAAATGCATCGAGAGTTGCAGGAAGCGTGGGCTGCCAATCGTGTGCTGGATCAGGCCCAGGCTACCTTGCGGGGGAATCGATGGCGGACCCTCGTAAAAGGGAAAGAAGTCCACGTTGTTGTTCGGAGTGTCGAAATCGGGATGGTTGAAAATATTGAAGGCATCGGCTTCAAACTTCAGCAGATAGCGCTCTTTGATTTGGAACATCTTGGACAAGCTCGTATCGAAGCGCACCTGGAATGGACCTCGAAAAGTGTTCCGGGTTGTATTTCCATACAAGGATTCATAGAGATCGCATCCGGAACGGTCGCAAGCGGGAACACCGTTGGTCCCCGGAGCCACGAACTGGGGTAAGAAATCAGCGGAATTAAGCTTACAAATTTTCGTCGAAAATCCCTGGCAATTCGCGCCAGGGTGCGCCGCCTGCTTGGCAGTTACGCCCGGTGCCAGCGGCACAATGGGGTTGCCAATATAGTTGCTGGTGCCGTAGTACAGACTCGCCACCGAGCCTGAATAGTCGTAGACGCTGTAGGGCTGGCCGCTTTGCGCCACCGTCTGCCCACCAATGGTCCAGCCATTGGCCAGGTAACCCAATGCCTTGCTGTCCACGAGCTTCGGAATCGTATAGCTGTAGTTGACTAGAAAAACATGGGTCTGATCGAAATCCGCGGAGGCATAGTTGGCTGAGGGAATGAGCGGATTGTTTCCGGTGAAAAAGAGTCCCAGGCCGCTCTGCTCGTCGATCGCATGAGACCACGTGTACGACGAGGTGAATTGCAGGCCGTTGGACAGGAGCTTGTGGACCTGGAGTTGCAATGCGTTGAAGTTCGATACGCCCACTGCCTTATACGACACCGAGTTCATGTCATAGCCGGGATAGGGTACGCGAATCGGCGCATTGCCCGCGTATTCATTCGTGTAGATGAGTTCAGTATCCAGGGGGGGTGGGGCTGGAGGGTAATAGTTCTGGTTGGCCAACGGACTGGTACCCCCATAGGAAGTTTTCTGCCCGTTCACCACATTCGTCGACGTGGCGATGAGTGGTTGGTTGAAGGGGATGGGCAGCACTAAATGGGTACCGTGATTGCCGACATAACCGACCTCGATCAGCCAGCTATTGGAGGGCTGAAATTGAAGGTCGAGTGTCATGTTCTGCGTATAAGGCAGTTTGTTATGGATATCGTAACCGCCAAAGAGGAAAGGACCATAAAGATTCCCGGACGGCCAGCATCCCGGGTAACCGCAAGCGGTCTGCTCGAGGTTCGGCAGGTAGGCGAGGAAGGCTGCTGCCGTGGCTGGCGGCGGTGGTGGCAAAGTCGTGCCGAAGGGCTGAGAGAGTGTCGCGTTCTTCCCGACGGAGATCGGTTGGACAAATGGAGGCGCGAGCGTGACGCCGAAGGGGCCGTTGAATCCGGACCCAGCGCTCGGCGACAAGTAGCTGAAGAACTCGCCGCGGTCGAAGTACATGCCGTACCCTGCGCGCACGGTGAGCTTAGACGTTGGAGCCCACGCGAAGCCGATGCGCGGCGCGAATCCCCACTGGTGATTTTTCATGAGCGAATTGTTGGCTCCGGGCGTGGCTCCAGTCTTGTTATTCCCAGCGATTACCAGACCGGAGCCGGTAATTACGTCAGTCCCTGTGTCGCAACTGCCATAGTTGTACTCAGTCAAAGCCGGGTCCGCCGGCTTTCCACCCACGGTGCACTGCACGTAACTGTATTTAGAAGGGTCAAAGCCGGTGAGTTTGCCGTATTTCTCCGAGAGCGGCCCGTCAATGTCCCAACGAAACCCGGCCGTTACCGTGAAGTTTTTCCGCATCTTAAAGTTGTCGTTAATGTAGGTGCCGACTGTATCGGCGCGATAGTAGCGGTCAGCCGAACCGATGAATTCGTCGCCACCGTGCAAGGTGCCTTCTACAAAGTCGGCGAAGGTCTGGAAGTCGAGCGTATCGGTGTTTGTGTTTTTATTGAGGACATTGAGCTGGGTGTGGTCCCATGTGGTTCCTACACTCAGGATATGTCTTCCTTTCACCCAACTCGCGGAGGTCCCGTATTCCCACCCATTCTGGACCATGCCACCATCGCCAAAGCTGGTGCTGGGACCAAACTCCACACCAGCACTGATCGTAGGGTCTGTCGTGCTGATTGAGACGTCAGGAAAGGTCGCCCCGCCAGGGAAGCTAATGCCCACCGAACTTGCGGTGAATGCTTTTGTCGTGTTGGCATAAGCTCGCAGGCGAGTGAAACCCGCATGCTGTTCCCAGGTGAGGTTAGGAGAGAGCACGACGGAATTAGCGAGGGAAAATACCTGGCTGCCAGCGGAAAGCTGTTGGGCAAATCCGAGCAGCGAACCGACCGCGCCAAAAGGATTGTTGGTGGGATTGTTCTGAATGTAATATCTCGCGGCCAAGCGATCCTTGGAGCTTATAACATAATCGACGCCGGCGATCCCTTGATTTACAGTGGCTTGCGTATTGGGGCCTTGCACGACGGCATCGTAGCCTAGGGTGACGGCCTGCGTTGGATTGTATTGTGCGCTTGGTATCAGAAACTGGCCGTTGGGAAGTTTGGCATTCAGGAGTTGTGCGGCAGCGTTATTGATCTGGCTGGCGGTAATCGTAATCGGGGGGGTCGAGTTAGCGTAGGTCGCCTGAATCATGTTAATGATGCCCTGCGTACTGCGGTCATTCGTCAGGCCCAGAGGCACGGTCACATCTTTGGTGGAAGACTGCGCATCGGCAATGCGCGTTCCCTGGTAGGACCCAAAGAAAAACAACTTATCTTTGATAATCGGCCCGCCGATGGTCCCGCCAAAAGCATTGCGATTCAGGAAAGGACGAGGCAAGTAAGGCTGATTGGTGACAGGGTTGATGCCAGCAGCATTGTAGAAGTACAGATTGGCATTCATATCGCTGTTCTGCCACTGTTCCCAAAGTGAACCGTGCAGCGCGTTCGTACCAGACTTAGTCAGTACGCCGATGTGCGCGCCGCTGTTGTTGCCCTGTGTGGCGTCGTATTGCGAGGAGTTGACGGCGATCTCCTGAATGGCATCGGGGGGCGGAGTGGGAAGAGCCTGGCCAATCGCATCCTCCACGGATGCGCTGGTTTGGATGGTGCCACCGGCGCCGAAGTTCTCACCGGTGTTGAGCACAAAGCGGTTTTCACCCACCTGGCTGGTGGAATTGCCGTTAAAGAGGTTGTTGGTGCTGATCCCGTTCAAGGAAAAGCTATTGCTGGTGGCCCGGTTCCCGTTCGCGAAGATGGCCTGATTGCCAAGGCCCGTGTTGGCGCCCCCTCCACCGAGGAAATCGGCATGAACCCCAGGGCTAAGAATTGCCAGTTGCGTGAAGCTGCCGGTGCCCAGTGGGGTGGTTTCGATGGTTTGAGTATTGACGACGTAGCCGATCGTGGTGTCCGTCTGGTTCATCAAGGGCACAGCGCTCACTTCTACCGTGGTGCCGATCGAACCCACCACCAGAGACGTATCCACGGTCGTCGTACGGCCACCGAACACCAGAATTCTCGTGTGTGTTTCCGTTTTGAAGCCGTCCTTGGTGACGGTGACTCGATAGGTTCCGGCGGGAAGATCCGGGATCACGAAAGAACCGTTTGTTTTGGTTTGCGCAGAAACTTGGAGGTTGGTCGCGATGTTGACCGCTGTCACAGTGGCGTCGGACACGACAGCGCCTGAGGGATCATTCACGGTGCCGGTGATCGAACCCAGCGTCTGCTGCGCGGAGGCAATCTGCATCAGGAAGGCGAGCGAAAGTGCACTCAGGAAAAGGCTGCGCAAGGACTTCGACCGCGAACCGAAGATATCGAGGCAGGGCAAGCGCACGGGAAAACCTCCTATAGTTGGGTCCTTATAGCAAGGGGTTCTTATAACAAAGGGATTAGCCAGATTCAAGAAGGATCGAGGGAAAAGCGATGAAAGTTGAATGAATTTTTCTTCACGTCCGCAGCAAAATGTCCGCAGCAATACGATTGTTGCCGTGGGGCGCCGAAACCCGCTTGGATTGGCCGGTTTCGCGCCAAGGATAGAGCATAGGGAAAAGCCTTGGCAGACGCTGGTCCGAATTTGCGAAAAGGGTCCGGCTGGTTCTGGTGTAGGTGCCGCTTCTCCCTTATCACGACTCACGGTGATCGGGATCACTGCGGTTGCGCCCTGGAGTGCTGAAAACTACCAATTAGCCACCGAGTTGTTGAGCTCTTTTACACAGTTCATGAAACGGTTGAATCAGTGCTCACCGTCGCAGCGCAGGCTCGACGAGAACCGACAGGTCTGTTGTTGCAGAACTTTACACCGGGAGGAAAACCAAGTCATGAGAGTGACGAAGCTGGTAATGCTGATTATGACAATTGCAGTAGGGCTGTTCATCCTGATGCCTAATCTGTCCTGGGCTGCCGATGACGGAGCCACCATTTATCAAGCAAAATGTGCGGCCTGCCACGGAGCGGATGCTGCGGGCAAACCAGCAGCCAGGATTCCAAGCCTCGTGTCGGACGAGAGCAAAAAGGCCTCGGATGACGACCTGGCCAAAGCCGTGACGGAGAAGCCGAAACACCCGGCCACAATCAAGAGTTTGAGTCCTGACCAAGTGAAAATGGCTGTGCAGTACGTGCGCAGCCTGCAGAAGTAGATGTAGATGTCGTGATTGGCTGTTCCTCTTTGCGCACGAGCGCTGTCACCGGTTGACAGGGGACGGCTGAACGAAGCGGGAGGGCGAGTATGAAGATGTCCGGCTCAATTCGGCAGACGAATCCCAAGGGTCGCCGATTCGTAGCCAGCCGGAATTTTCCTCCCCAGCCCGCCTGGCCAGATGGAACAGTCCGCCCGGGTCCGGATCCCCGCCACTCCGGACCCGGCGCTTTTTTCTTTGGGGGGCCACCAATTCCATTCTGTGCGGTCCCCACGCACGTTTTCTCCCAGCCTGCTGGAACCTCATACGTCCTGCCGTTGGAACGGAAGTCCCGCATGGCTGCTGCGCGGAGTATGTCCTATGAGTAAGGCCCTCCTTTATGACGCGACCATGTGCATCGGCTGCAAACAGTGTGAAGTTGCCTGCGCGGAACAGAACAAGCTGCCGTATGACGACAAAATAGCGGCGGAGTCGGTGCAATCGGAACATAAGTACACAGTCGTCATGACCAAGAACGATAAATTCATGCGCCGGCTGTGCATGCACTGTGAACATCCCGCTTGCGCCTCGGCTTGTCCGGTGGGCGCATTCCACAAGACCAAGGAAGGCCCAGTCGTATACGACGTGTGGAAGTGTATCGGCTGTCGCTATTGCATGGTGGCCTGCGCGTTTGCCCAGCCAAAATATGAATGGCACTCGCGCAATCCACGAGTCCGCAAATGCATCATGTGCCCCGACCGGGTGGTAGCCGGCAAGCAGACAGCATGTGCTGAGATCTGTCCGACGGGCGCCACGAAATTTGGCGATCGTGACGACCTCATCAAGGAAGCGCAGGAGCGCATTCGCCAGAACCCATCCACCTACCTGCCTCGAATTTACGGCCTGCACGAGGTTGGAGGAACCTGCGTTCTCATCCTCTCCAGCGTGAAAGTGGAAGAGTACGGCTATCCGGCATCCGCGAAAATTGGCGACACTCCCATGCCGGAATATACCGGCCGCGTCATGGAAAAGGTTCCAGACTTCATCCCCGTGTGGTCGTTGGTGCTGGGAGGCATTTATTGGATCTCGCATCGCCGGCAAGAAGTAGCCGCCGCAGAAGCCGAGGAAAGAGCGGAAGAAGAAAAGAACGGGAGCAAGCGATGAAGCTCAAGCTGACCTTCTGGAAAGTTGTATTCATCGTGATCATGGTCATGGGTTTGTACTCCACGTTTATTCGTTATTTCTATGGCCTGGGCGCGGTTTCAAACATGTCGGACCAGTTTCCCTGGGGCCTCTGGATTGGGTTCGACTGTTTGTGCGGGGTGATGCTGGCAGCCGGCGGTTTCTGCATTGTGGGCGCGGTCTATCTGTTCAACGTCAAGCGACTGCACAGTGTTATGCGCCCCGCGGTGCTGACGGCGTTTTTGGGATACATACTTTTCATCGTGGGACTGTTGTTCGATCTTGGCCGTCCCTGGTACATCTGGCATCAGCTCATCTACATGAATCCGCATTCGGTCATGTTCGAAGTGGGCATGTGCGTGATGACCTACACCACGGTGCTGTTCTTCGAATTCCTGCCCAGTGTGTTCGAGCGCTTCAATCTGAAGACTCCAATCCAGTGGATCAAGAAGATTTATCCGGTGCTGATCGTTTTGGGGATCTTGCTTTCCACGCTGCACCAGAGTTCCCTCGGATCGCTGTATCTGATCATGCCGAGCAAGCTGCATCCGTTTTGGTACACGCCCGCGCTTCCGTTCTTGTTCTTCGGTTCGGCGATTGCGGTTGGTCTAGCAATGACGATCTTCGAATCCACGCAGAGCGCGAAAGCCTTCGGCCGTCACCTTGAACTCCCGGTCCTGGTCGAACTGGGCGGCGCTTTGCTGGTGGCTCTCTGGGTCAATGCTCTGCTGCGCTTCGAAGACTACTTTCACCGCGGCATGCTGGGGCAGATTATTAAACCCAGCTACGAAGCGTATTTCCTGTGGCTCGAACTGATGCTGGCTTTCGTGATTCCGATCACCCTGCTCAGCTTCAAGAAGGTCAGACTATCGCCCGACGGCTTGTATCTAGCCTCCGTCATCAGTCTGCTCGGATTCATTACCAACCGCCTCAATGTCAGCCTCATTGGTTTCGAGACCTACGTCGGACATCACTACATGCCGAAGTGGACGGAGTTCTCAGTGACCTTGATGATTATCGCGATGGGCTTCGCCCTATTCGGGTTAGCGGTGAAGTACTTACCTATTTTTCCCGAACAGAATCATGCCGTCGAGCAGCGTCTTCGAACCCAGCCGGAGCCTCTGGTTCGTACGGCGGTGTTAGGCCATGCGGGAGATTGAACCAACTCGCAGCGATCTGGGATGGAAGCGGGTGACTCGCAGCATCAGTGCGAAGTTGATCGGGTCGCTGTTGTTAGTCATGGTTGTCATCTTTGCTCTTCTTGGGTACTTGAATATCCGATTGCATCGCCAACATCTGGAGGCTTCCACGCTGGCCAGCGCCGAGCGGGTCAGCGATGTAATCAAGCGCAGCACAACGTATTACATGATGCGCAACGATCGCGAGGGCCTCTACCACGCGATCCAAACCATCGCGGACGAACCCGGCATGGTCAAGGTGCGCATCCTCGACCAGGAGGGGCGGATCAGTTACTCCACCGATCCGGCGGAAGTGAGCCGTGTCCTCGATAAGTCTGCGGAGGCTTGTTACGGATGTCACAATCAATCGCAGCCGCTGGCGCGTTTGAATCGTCCCGACCGCTTTCGTATTTACCGCAATGGCGGCGGCCATCGCGTGCTCGGAATCATCACTCCCATCGAGAATCAAACCAGCTGCTCCAACGCCGAGTGTCACGCACATCCTGCCAGCCAGCAGGTTCTGGGCGTTCTCGACACCAATCTTTCACTGGCCACAGCGGATGCACAGCTCAAGGCCAGCAGCGCTCACATGCTCGCCTACACGGCGGGCGCGATGCTGATCGTGGCGGCATTGAGCTGGCTATTCGTATGGCAAGTGGTGGGCAAGCCCATTAAGGCGCTGGAGCACGGCACCGAGCATCTTGCCCAGGGAAATCTCGGCTACCAGATCGAGGTGCGATCCCGCGACGAGGTGGGAGACCTGGCCCAGTCCTTCAACAGCATGAGCCTGCAGTTGCGCTCGGCCAACGAAGAGATCGTTACCTGGACAAAGACTCTGGAAGATCGAGTAGTGCAGAAGACGAAGGAATTGCAGCGCGCCCAAGATCACATGCTGCACGTGGAAAAAATGGCCTCGATGGGGAAAGATGGCGGCGGTCGTCGCTCACGAGGTCAACAACCCTCTCTCCGGCATTTTGACGTACGCCAAGCTGCTGCGAAAGTGGGTGGGGTCGGGGCAAGCCGAACACGAAAAACGCGACGAGGCCATGCAATGTCTGGAGCTCATCGCTGCGGAAAGCCGGCGGTGTGGTGATTTGATCAAGAATCTGCTGGGTCTTTCGCGCACCGCACCCCATGAACGTGCAGTCGACTTATCTGCATGACGTGATTGATCGCTGCCTGCTGCTGGTGCGGCATCAACTCGAACTCAACGGGATCGACCTGCACCAGAAGCGCGAACTGGATCTGCCGCTTGTGTCTTGCGATGCGGCACAGATCGAACAAGTGTTGCTGGCGCTGATTATGAATGCAATCGACGCCATGCCCCACGGCGGTAGCCTCTGGATCGAGACTCGGCTGAGCCCCGATGAGACTGAGATCGAGATCAAGGTGCGCGACGACGGAGCGGGCATCGCTCCCGACGTACTGCCGCAGATCTTCGAACCTTTTATGACGACAAAGGAAAATGGCCGCGGAGTCGGGCTAGGGTTGGCGATTAGCCGTGGCATCGTGGAGAGCCATCACGGCCGCATCGAAGTCCAATCGGAGCTGGGCCGGGGCGCCACTTTCACGGTGACCCTGCCAACTCAAGCTCGCGACGGATTGCTGACATCGGTCGGCGATGCCGCGATGAAAATGAGGTGATCGAAGTGAGCACACAAGGAAAGCTTCTGATCGTCGACGATGAATTAAGCGTGCGCGACTCGCTCGGCAAATGGTTCCGCGAAGAAGGCTATGAAGTAGCCACCACGGAAAACGCGAGTGATGCACTGACCCGATTGGCGGAACAGCGCTGGGATGCAGCCCTGGTGGACATCAAAATGCACGGCACCGACGGCATCGAACTGCAGCGCCGCATGCACGAAGTCGATCCTGAGTTGATCGTGATCATCATGACCGGCTATGCCTCGGTCGAGACTGCCGTCGCAGCGCTGAAGAACGGCGCCTATGACTATGTGACCAAGCCACTCGATCCGGATGAGATCGCACACCTGGTAAAGAACGCGCTGGCCCATAAACGAACCGCCCAGGAGAACGTGCTTCTGCGCGAGACGGTCGCCGAGGTAGCGCGGCCGGGAGAACTGATCGGGCAAAGCGCGCCCATGCGCAAAGTCTTCGATGCCATCGAGACGGTTGGTCCCACGGACGCAACCGTGCTGGTCACCGGAGAAAGTGGCACCGGCAAAGAATTGGTGGCGCGCGCGATTCATCAGGCCAGCCCGCGAAGATTTCATCCGCTGGTCGTTATTCACTGCGGCGCGCTGACTGAAACGCTCCTTGAGAGCGAACTCTTCGGACACGAAAAAGGCGCCTTTACCGGCGCGCAGTACCGCAAGAAAGGCAAATTCGAAATCGCCGAAGGTGGAACTGTCTTTCTGGACGAGATCGGCGACATTACTCTAAAGACCCAGACCGATCTGTTGCGGGTGCTGCAGGAACGCGAGATCACACGCGTGGGCGGCAATCAGATCATCAAGGTGGACTTCCGCTGCGTCGCCGCCACCAACAAAGATCTGGAAAAACTAATCGAGGAAGGAAGGTTTCGTCCCGATCTTTTCTACCGCCTGAACGTCTTCCGCATCGAGCTACCCCCGTTGCGCGCGCGCCGCGAGGATATCCCGCCGCTGGTGGATCACTTCGTTCGCAAGTTTTCTCTGGCCATGAACAAGCGCATTACTCGGGTCTCACCTTCAGCCATGAACCAGTTGCAGCAGCAACCCTGGCTGGGCAACGTTCGTGAGCTGGAAAATGCGGTGGAACGCGCCATGGTCGTTGGACAGGAGCCGGAGTTGCACGAGCAGGATTTCATCTTCAAGCCACAAAGCGCGGCTGGCGCCGGCGGCGCGAGCAAGACTCTGGATGACATGGAGCGCGCCCACATCCTACGGGTGGTGGAGGAATGCGGCGGCAATCAGAGCCACGCCGCGGACGTACTCGATATCGACCGGGTCACGCTCTATCACAAGCTGAAGAAATATGGCTGGACTCGCGCTTCGGTTGATCGAGATAAGAAACCCGATGCAGTCGCCCGATGAAGGCACGCCATGAAGCTGCTGCAACTGTTGCCGATCGGGAATGTGGACGACGGGTTGTTGAAGGATCTGCGTCCCGCCGTCGAAGAATGTTTTTCCGTCTCGTGCCAGAGTCCTTCCGGTTCGCCTCGATCCGGAATTTGCTTTCCACGGTGAGCGCCAGCAATATCACTCTTCAGAAATCCTCAAGCGGATGCGAAGTCTGGTTACCGCCGACTCCTGGCGAATGCTGGGCATCACGTCCGTAGATCTCTACATCCCGATTCTTACCTTCGTCTTCGGGGAAGCACAAATGAATGGCCCGTGTGCCGTGCTCTCGTCTCACCGCTTGCGCCAGGAATTCTATGGTCTTCCCCGTGATCCCGAACTATTTCGGCAGCGACTGATCAAGGAAGCCATTCATGAATTGGGGCACACCCTGAACCTGGCTCACTGCGATGACTATCGCTGTGTCATGGCCTCATCCCACGCCGTTGAGTGGATCGACCTCAAGGACAGCGTGCTGTGTGCGACGTGCCGGGCTGCAGTGATCGCCGGTGGCGCACTTCCAGGCGGCGCGAATCGACTGACATCGCGCCGAGTCTGCGTGCTCCGAATCACATCGCAAAAGCAAAGCACCGACCGCCCGATGTCCTGGCTGTTTTGCCTTGGATTCGGGCGGTCGGGTTTTCAGCGGTCGTGCGGCGAAGCTAGGCCTACTCCTGCGCGGGCCGCAAGGTCGACTTATGACAGGAAGAACTCTCTTCGCCAGCGGCACCCAGTCCTCATCCGGGATGTGGCTGGTGAGATCGTCCATGGCGACTCCTCCGTCCTGGGCCAGTGCACCGGCCATTACCGCCGGCATGCGGCGCTGCAGGCGGCTTGCGGATTCCTCCGTCCACCAGCGGGCAAGCCCGCCGCCCAGCAGGTTCCGGAAGCTTGTCTTGGCGTCGGGTGCCTGCACGGTCAGCAGCCAGCCTTCGCCATACGGATCGCGCAGTGCAAGCTTCGGATCGCGCGCCACCGATTCATTGATGTCGGACACTGTGCCCTCGATGGGCGACACCATGTCGACGACGTAGTCGTCGCGATGAATGGTGCACATCTTCTGGCCCTGGCGAATCCACTGGCCGCGTTGCGGCAGCGTGAGGCTCTCCATTTTGCCGGTGAGCTTGGCGGCAAAATCATCCATGCCGACCCGCACCAGGTTAGGGCTCTCGCTCAACGCCCAGGTGTGGCCGGGATGGTAGCGGAGGTTCTCAGGCACCTCGAAACCGCCGACCAAGGCTGGCCGTAAGCGGGGAAGCGCGGAATCGTGCTTTGCAGCAGAAACCTGCAATGCCGGCTGTACGACCGCGTGGCGTGTGCGGAAATAATCGATCAGCAGGAAGATTGCGAATGTGACGAGAACCAATAGGACTGTCATAAGTCACCTCGTCGGAGGGCCACTTTGCGAGCCACTCACACTTTTCTAAAGGCAATCGTGATGCCACGACGAAGCGGTAGTATTCAATCGCACTGCGGACGGCGATGTTATGCAAAATAAACGGGATAAGGGAACGCTCTTCCCCGACAAGGCCAACGCGCAGAAATTGTCAACAGGAGTGTTGAGGAAAATCACAACAGGTCAAGCAGCGCCTTTATGCCTTTAGGGGAGCAACTAAGAGAGTCACACATCTCTGTATTCAAGGATTTACGGATGTTGAGAGCACGCGATGAATTTCACAACAGCAAAGTTGAAGAATGCAACGCTGATCTGTCGTTACCCGCTACGGCATTCCCGGAGAGCAGTGCCTTGATCCGGTCCCCCACGCGGGCAATGGCGCTTCGAACCGGATCGGACAGAGTTTCCTCCAACTCAAATGAATCTCCCGTGATGGTGACGCAATAGGCGCGGGCCGGGCTTTTCCCGTAAAGCTCCTCAGCAAGGAGCAAGAGAGATTCGGGAGAAGTACGATGCGTGCTGGCCAGCGGAGTCTCGGGACCGGGCTGCAACCGCCGGCACGCGATTAAACCCGGCAACGCGCCCACGGCGGCGTCAACAAATATCACGATCTCCGCCTGGCTGATCGGCTCGGCAAGTTCCGGCGTCCACTGTTGCTGCCAATGAAATTCCGCCGCTGGATAACACGAATCCGGGTAGCACGAATCTGGATCGCACGAATCGTTCCGCAAGTAACTCACAACCTGGAGCGCGACGCCGTCGTCGCCGCGCAGAGAGTTCCCGCAAGCCAGCACCAGCGCCTTACTCATGTTTCTCCGAAGACGATTCCCGGCAAATTGCGTCCAGAACTTTGCCGTCCGGAGAAACCAGCCGGATTTGCAACGGCATTTCCCCATACGCGTGGGTGGAGCAGCTCAGGCAGGGGTCAAATGCGCGAATCACCGCTTCGACGCGGTTCAACATGCCTTCGGTAAGTTTTTCGCTGCGCACGAAATGGCGTGCTGCCTGTAGAATTCCGCGATTCATCGCCAGATTATTGTGTCCAGTGGCGATCACCAGGTTTGCCCACGTGATGAGCCCCTGCTCATCCACGCGATAGTGGTGGATCAGCGTGCCGCGAGGCGCTTCGCAACAACCAACCCCCTCAAGATTATTCAGCGATGCGGAATACCGGGCGTGGCTCTTGGTAATGATCGGATCGAGCAGGTATTCCTCCATGTGCTCGAGCGCAAAAAGTATCTCGATCAGGCGCGCATAGTGATAATGAAACGAGCTCAACACCGCCCCGCGTTCCAGGGCGCGAAACTCCACCCATTCCTGCTGAGCCAGAGGAGTGCCGCAGTTCTCCACCAGATTGATCCGCGCCAGTGGGCCTACGCGGTACATGCCCTCGGGATAGCCCAGGGGCTTGTAATAGGGAAACTTCATGAAGGTGAACGGCTCTACTGCTTCGCCGAGATACTCTGAATAATTCGCGGCCTCCAGTTTGTCGGCCACGATGTTTCCATGGGAGTCGGTAAACCGCAGTTTACCCTCGTAGTAGCCTGCGCGCTCATCCGGAGTGACCAACCCCATGAACAGGCTGGGAAAATTCGCAAAGGTGCGAATCTCTTCGCGGAATTTCTCGAATTCTATTTTGAACCAGGCGAGCGCCTTCTGCGCGATCGCAATCACGTCCGGTATCTGCGCCAGCAGCTTGTCACGTTTCTCCACACTGAGTGGCTCATTCACTCCGCCCGGAACCACCCAGCCGGGATGAATGCGCTTGCCGGCGAGCGTTTCGATCACCTGCTGCCCGAATTGCCGCAACCGGATTCCTCCCCGCCCCAGCTCGGGATGCTTGCGCATCACACCGAAGAGATTGCGTTCCTTGGGGTCGGCATCCATTCCGATGAGAAAGTCCGGCGACGAAAGATAGAAAAAACTCAGCGCGTGCGACTGGATGAGTTGCGCCAGATTCAACATGCGCCGCAGTTTCCCGGCCGACGGCGGAACTTTCATCGCCTGCAGTGCGTCGCAAGCTTTTGCCGAGGCCAGCAGATGGCTTACCGGACAAATCCCGCAGATCCGCTCCATGAGGTAGGGCATCTCGTAGAACGGGCGCCCCACACAGATTTTTTCGAATCCGCGGAATTGCGTGACGTGGAAATACGCCTCGGCGACCTCGCCGCGATCGTCGAGTTGCAGCGTGATCTTGGCGTGGCCTTCGATGCGCGTGACGGGATCGATCGTGATCGTCTTGGACATCTTCCTGACTCTCTCACGCCTTGCTCGACCCAGCCTCAGCTAAGCCCCAAAGCGAGACAACGCCGCTACGTCCGGAACGCGGCCTGCCAGTAACTCGCTGATGACCGTGAAGATCGTATCGGCAGAAGGTGGACATCCCGGAACGAACACATCCACGTTCACTACTTCGTGCACCGGCCGCACGCGCGCCAACAAGGAGGGCAGGCCGTCTGCCGGCACTTGCCCTTGCAGCAAACCATTTCCTTCGTAAACGCAGTCCAGCAACTCGGGCACTGGGATGGAGTTGCGCATTGCGGGCACATTGCCCGTTACTGCGCAATCGCCCAGCGAGACGAGGATGCGTGTGTGTGCCCGCACCTCCCGTATTTTGCGGTGGTCCTCATCGCTGCTGACCGAACCTTCGATCAGCGTAATGTCGACCTGCTCGGGAAATTTCTTGTAGTCCACCAGCGGCGAATACACCAGCTCAAATTGCTCGCTCAACTCCACCAGCCGTTCATCCATATCGAGGATCGACATGTGGCAGCCAGAGCACCCGTCCAGCCAGACGGTCGCGAGCGTAGGCTTGCTCATCGCAGACCCTCCCGCATATCGGTCAGGTAGGAGAGAAAATCTGGATTCTTACGCACCTTGCCGCCGACCTTGCTCTTATCAAACAACGCTCCCGTGGGGCACACTTGCACGCACTTTCCGCAACTCGTGCACGTATCGGACTCGCCCCAAGGCTGGTTCAGATCGCTGATGAGCAGGGAATTGACGCCGCGCCCCATGAGATCCCAGGTGTGCGCGCCCTCAATTTCGTTGCACACTCGCACGCAACGGGTGCACAGAATGCAGCGATTGTGATCCAGAGCAAAGCGTTCGTGGGAGACATCGACCGGCAGAGCCGGAGAGCGGTAGGGAAAACGCACGTGGGTCACGCCCAGCTCTTTTGCCAGATCCTGCAATTCGCACATGTTGTTGGCGACGCACACGGAACAAACGTGATTCCGTTCGGCAAACAAAAGTTCCAGCACCATGCGCCGGTACTTTTGCAGGCGTGGCGACTGGGTGGTAACTTCCATGCCCTCTTCCACCAGGGTCACGCAAGCCGGTTGCAGCCGGTTCGCGCCCTTCAGTTCCACCAGGCACAGCCGGCAGGCTCCCATTTCCGTCAGTCCGTCGAGGTGGCATAACGTGGGAATCGAAATCCCATTTTCCCGCGCGGCGTCGAGAATCGTTTGCTGCACACTGGCGCTGACGTTCGTGCCATCGATGCAGAGGGTTTTTACAGCCGACGCGGGATTCATGCGGAGACCTCCGCCAGCTTGTCGCAATCGCACACGCCCGCGGGGCAATGCTTGTTCAGGATGTGCTCGGTATATTCTTCGCGGAAATAGCGCAGCGTGCTGAGCACCGGATTCGGCGCGCTCTGCCCCAGCCCGCAAAGACTGGTGCTGCTGACCATGTCGCAGAGATCCTCCAGCAGTTCCAGATCTTTCAGTGTTGCGGTTCCATTGGTCATGCGCGTCAACAGTTCGAACATCTGCGCTGTCCCCGCGCGGCATGGGATGCACTTGCCGCACGATTCGGACATGCAGAACTCCATAAAATAGCGCGCCACGTTCACCATGCAGGCGCTGTCATCCATCACGATCATGCCCCCCGAACCCATGATCGAGCCGACTTCCTTCAAGGATTCGTAGTCCACCGGAAGATCGAGAAATTGTTCCGGGATGCAGCCGCCCGATGGCCCGCCGGTCTGCACTGCCTTGAACGTATGCCCCTCGGGTACGCCGCCGCCAATTTCAAAAATAATCTGGCGCAATGTGGTTCCCATGGGCACTTCAATCAAACCCACATTCCGCACTTTCCCGCACAACGCAAATACCTTCGTGCCTTTGCTTTTCTTCGTGCCCAGCGAGGCATACCATTCACCGCCCCGCCGCAGGATGCTCGGAATGTTGGCGAACGACTCCACGTTGTTGATCAGCGTGGGCAGGTCCCACAAGCCGGACTGCGCCGGAAATGGAGGCCGGGGCCGCGGCATGCCACGCCGTCCTTCAATCGAAGCGATCAGCGCAGTCTCTTCTCCGCAAACGAATGCGCCGCCTCCAATGCGGATTTCAATGTCAAAGCTGAATTTCGCATTGCAGATCTGGCTGCCCAGAAAGCCCAGCCGCCGCGCCTCGCGAATGGCGATCTTCAGCCGCTTGATGGCCAGCGGATATTCCGCGCGCACATAGATGTAGCCTTGACTCGCTCCCACGGCGTAGCCGGCAATGATCATTCCCTCCAGCACGCGATGCGGATCACTTTCAAGCACGCTGCGATCCATGAACGCGCCCGGGTCCCCTTCGTCCGCGTTGCAGATCACATATTTCGTCGCTCCGATCGTCTTGGCTACCGTGCCCCACTTCAAACCCGTGGGATAGCCCGCCCCGCCCCGCCCGCGCAGCCCGCTCTTCGAAACTTCCTGCACAATCTGCGCCGGAGCCATCTCGCTCAGCGCGCGGACCAGCGCCTCGTAGCCCTCCGCGGCGATGTACTCTTCAATCTTTTCCGGGTCGATGCGACCTGAGTTTTCCAGCACGATGGGAGTTTGCCGTTGAAAGAAAGGCTGCTCGCGAGAGCACAGCAGGCGCTCTGGCATGGCGCTGTCGAGTTTCGCCACGATCTCCGCCGCGTCCGATTCCGCCACATTCTTCAGGAGATTGCCGTCAGGCTCGCCGCTCACCAGCGGTCCCAGCGAGCAAAGCCCCATGCAGCCGGTTCCCGCTACGCGGCAATTCACTCCGGCGCTCTGCACTGCCTTCTCCAGCGCCGACTTGATCGCATCGCTGTGCAGAGACAAGCAGCCCGCGGCAACGCAAACATTCAACGCGCGCGGAGATTTTTCTTTCGCCGCTCGCTCATCGCTTGCAATCTGTTCAAGTTCCTCGATCGTCATCAGTTATTCCATCGCGCCAGCTTGCTGTGAAGAACGGTTTCATTGACGTTGCCGGCGGTTTCTCCATCAAAAATAAAAGCCGGCGCCATGCTGCAGGACCCGATGCAGCGCGCAGTCACCAGAGAAACATTCCCGTCCAACGTAGTTTCCCCTGCCTTCACGTTGAGCGACGCTTCCGCCGCGGCCAGAAGTTGCCCGGCTCCTTTGATGTAACAAGCTGTCCCCAAGCACACCAGGCACGTATGCTTCCCCGGCGGCTTCAGTGTGAAGAAGTGGTAGAACGTCGCCACCCCATACGCCTGGCTCAACGGCACGCGCAGTGACGCGGCTACGAACTGCAAGGCTGGCTTATCAAGGTACCCAAAATATTCCTGAACGGTGTGCAGCGTCTCGATCAGGGCCTCGCGGGCAAACCCGTGCCGCCTCATGGTTCCAGCGACGATTCGCCAGCGCTTGTCGTCGGAAGGAAGAGACGGCTTTTTGGAAGCGATAGGCATGGTCTCATGTGGGGTGGTGCCCCGCAGTATACGCTTTTGCGCACACCTCTCGGTTCATTCACTTTTCCGTAATGCACTCTGCATGCGAACCGGAACCTCCGGGTAATTCACACGAATAATTCAGACGAATCATTCACCGGCGCTGCCGATTTTGTTCTGACGCGTTGCGGTGCTCGATAGGCACAATTGCGCCGGGAAAACCCGCGTGCGTGCCGAGGGCCGCGGAAACTTCTCGCAGTACTGACTCAATGCGAAGAACTTCGGCGTTCACCTGTTGGATCGCCCGCTCGTTTCGCGCAGGTACATTGTGGTAAGCGATGACCTGGAGAGCATTGCGAATGTGATGGTTCAGTTCCGCAACCCGCCGCAACTGATCCAGCATCGCTTGATAGCGTCCCTGGACGTTGGTCAGAATCTGGAACACCAGCAAACCGACCGCCAAGCCAACTGCGGCCCCGGCCAACATGAATGATATGCGAGGAAGATATTGACGGGTCACGAACCAATCCAGCACACCGCCGCTCAGGAATACGAAGCCTCCGAGCGCGAGGCTGACAAGTGCTCTCCCAGTTGCGGATATGGTCGCAAACCACGGCTGTTGAATCGAAATCTGAAGCCGAGGTCGTTCGGACTCGGAAGACATGACAGAACCTCGAGTCGTCACCTGATAAAGCCCGCCGCTTATGCGCGGGCGTGCTGGTATAGCTGCGTCTTCACTGCCACCGACAAACGGCGGACGCCCTCCCTAATCTGCTCCGGTTTGGAATATGAAAAATTCAAGCGCATGTGGCGGCAGCCTTCCTCGCTCTCGTTGGCGTAGAAACAATCGCCGGGCACGAAAGCCACATCTTGGGCGAGGGCCGCATGGAAAAGTTCCTGGCCGTCGGTGCCGTGCGGCATGGTCACCCAAAGAAACAGTCCGCCCTGGGGATGCGTCCACGTCACTTCCGGCGGGAAGAATTCCTGCAGCGCCTGCAGCATCACGTCGCGGCGTTCGCGGTAAACCCGACGAATCAACTTGACGTGCTGGTCGAGGAAGCCGTCGCGGGCCACTTCGTACGCCACGAACTGGTTAAAAGTGGAAGTATGCAGATCGGCAGCCTGCTTGAGTTGCACCAGTTTTCCGATCACGTCTTCGGGAGCCACGATCCAGGCCAGTCGAATGCCCGGGGCCAGCGTCTTGGAAAAGGTGCTCAGGTAAATCACATTGCCCAGCGCGAAGCCGTTGTCGCGCCGCAGGTTTTCGCGATCCAGCACCACCAGCGGCGCCAGATGCTCTCCCTCATAGCGCAACTGCCCGTAAGGATCGTCTTCAATAATGGGGATTCCATACTGGTCTGCTAAAAGAATCAACTCGTGGCGCCGCCCTTCGGACAGCGTGACTCCGGCCGGGTTCTGAAAATTCGGCAGCACATACATGAACTTCGGACCTGCGCGCAAACAAGATTCCAGCTGGGCGGTCACCAGGCCATCCTCGTCGACAGGCACGGAAACGTATTGCGCCCCGTAGACATTGAAGGCCTGCAGAGCGCCCAGGTAGGTAGGCGCCTCCACCAGAACGCTGTCGCCCGGATTGATAAGCAGTTTCCCGATCAGGTCCAGCGCCTGCTGCGAGCCGGAAGTGATGAGTACGTTCTCCGCCCGGGAAAGAATTCCGTAGCGCGCCATGTTCCGCGCGATCATCTCGCGCAGCGGCTGGTAGCCTTCCGTCGCGCCGTATTGCAGTGACTCAGCCCCGTGCTCCTGCAGCACCTTATGGCAAGCTTCCTCAAAGCGCTGCACCGGAAAGACATCGGGCGCAGGCAATCCGCCACCGAAGGAAATGACTTCAGGCCTTTGCGTGACTTTTAAGAGTTCGCGGATAGTTGAGCTCTTGATCCCGAGCGTACGCAGCGCGTATCGCGATTTCCAGAATGTGGACATGCGCGGGCTCCTCAAAACTTAGTCGTCAGCCCTCAGCTGTCGGCTTTCGGGCTTCGGCGTAGATCCAAGTACACGAAAAAAAACAAGACCGGCCCTTCTCTGTGTCTCCCTGGGGCAAAAGGGGTCGGCGGAAGCCCGAAAGCCGAAGCCCGAAGCCCTGTTTCAGTCTTCGCCCACCAACTCCGGTTCCGCCGGCACGCGGACGTGCGCGTAGGTTTCGTTTTCCTGCGCGTCGACCACGGCGATGGCGGCCACGTTGACGATCTGTTCCACAGATGCATCGCGGTGCAGTACGTGAACCGGCCGGCTCATCCCCATGAGAATCGGCCCGATCGTTTCGCCGCCGGCGATTTTCGCCAGCAGCTTGCAGGCAATGTTGGCCGAAGCGAGATCCGGGAAGATGAGCACGTTGACCCCTCCCTTGAGCGAGCTGAACGGATACTGGCTTTCGATGATCTCGGGAGACAAAGCCTCATCGGCCATGATTTCTCCATCCACGATGAGCGTAGGATCGGCGAAGTGAAGCAGTTCCACCGCCTTGCGGACTTTCCTGCAGATGGGATGGTCCACGCTGCCGAAACTCGAGAATGACAACATGGCCACGTGCGGAACAATGTCGAAACGGCGCGCCGTATGGGCCGTGCAAAGCGCGATCTCGACCAGGTCTTCAGCGCTAGGTTCAATGTTCACGCTGGTGTCGGCAAGAAAGTAGATGTCCCCCTTGCGCGTGATCATCACATAGCAACCCGAAACCCGGTGCAGTCCCTCCCGCATGCGGACGATTTGCAGCGCCGGACGAATCGTGTCGGCGAAGTGCTGGGTCACGCCGGAAACCAGCGCATCCGCGTCTCCCATGTGAACCATCATGGAACCGAACACGTTGCGGTCATCGATAAGAACACGGGCCTCGGTGAGCGTCACTCCGCGCCGCTGCCGCAGCCGGAAAAGTTCCTGGATGTAGGCCTCCCGCAGTGGGGACGCCGCCGGATCAGCCAGCACCATGCCGCTCAAATCAACTCCCAACTCCGCAGCCTTGGCCTGGATCGACCGCAGTCTGCCCCAGCAGCGTGGGCCGGGCGATTTTTTCCTCCGCCAGAATGTGGCAGGCACGCAGAATTTTGTCGTTGTCACCCTCAGGAAATACAACTTGTTTCGGTTGCGCTTGCGCCTTGTGCACCATCATGCGCGAAATTTCGTTCGCCTTCCCCAGTCGCCGTTCCAGTTCATCCCGATAGGCTTTGAGATCGACTGGTTGTTGTGCCACTCCGCTCTTCATGGCAGCGTCCGCCACGGCGGAGGCTTCCCACGTCAGCACGCGCGGATCGAAGGCCTTGGGGATCAAATAGTCGCGGCCGAAGCGCAGGCGCTCGACTCCGTAGGCGCGGCAGACCGAGTCAGGTACATCCTCTTTGGCCAGGTTCGCCAAAGCGTGAGTTGCCGCCAGCTTCATCTCTTCGTTGATGGCCGTGGCGCGGACGTCCAGAGCTCCGCGAAAAATAAATGGGAATCCGAGGACATTGTTGACCTGGTTGGGATAGTCGGAGCGCCCCGTCGCGATGATGACATCGCTGCGGCAACCCTTGGCATCTTCGTAAGTGATTTCCGGATCCGGATTCGCCATCGCGAAAACGATGGGATTCGCCGCCATCGATCGCACCATGTCCGGCGTGATCGCGCCCTTCACGGAAAGTCCGGCGAAGACATCGGCGCCCTTGAGTGCTTCGGCGAGCGTGCGCAGGTTAGTCTCCCGCGCAAAGCGCTCTTTGTAAGGATTCATGCCTTCCTTGCGGCCCGCGTAGACCACGCCCTTGGTGTCACACAGAATGATGTTTTCGCGCTTCACTCCCAGCCGCACATAGTGTTCCGCGCAGGCGATGCCGGCCGCACCCGCACCGTTGAAAACCACGCGCACCTTGCCAATATCCTTGCCGGCCACTTCAAGCGCGTTCAGCAGAGCCGCTCCGGAAATGATTGCGGTGCCATGTTGATCATCGTGAAAGACGGGAATCTTCATCGTCTTTTTCAACGTCTCCTCGATGTAGAAGCAATCCGGCGCTTTAATATCTTCCAGGTTGATGCCGCCGAAAGTTGGCTCGAGAAGCTGGCACAGCTTGATGATCTCGTCGGGATCGTGGCTGTTCACCTCGATGTCGAACACATCCACGTCGGCAAAGCGCTTGAATAACACGGCCTTGCCCTCCATCACGGGCTTGCCGGCGAGCGCTCCAATGTCGCCGAGTCCAAGCACCGCCGTGCCGTTGCTGACCACTGCGACCAGATTGCCCTTCGCTGTGTATTTGTAAGCGTCCTGCGGATTCTTCTGGATCTCCAGACAAGGATCGGCCACTCCCGGCGTGTACGCCAGGCTCAGGTCGCGCTGAGTGCGGCATGGTTTGGTAGGAGTAACTTCAATTTTTCCCGGTCGCGCACCTTGGTGATAGTCCAGGGCCTGCTGTTTGCTGACTGGCATAGCTCTCCTCCGCGTATTCCTTATTTATCGGCTCCGCCACGCGAAAGCTGAGCGCCGTCCGAACTCGCTCACTCTTTCGGACTTCTCCGCCACATCGGCACGAACGGATTCCAGCTGTGGACATCCTTCTGGAAGTCGCGCGCCTCCGGTTTAGCGGCGGCATTGACCAACTCCTCCAGCGGAGCGTTCACCAGTTCGGCAACATACTTCTCGACCTGCATGCGAATTCGTGGATCCTTCAGCGCGGCCAGAAGTTCAGGGTTTTCGATGTGCGTGAAGCCGTGGCATAGCGGACATTTCACAAGGTCGTCATTAATCATGGTAGGTCTTCCTGACGAGCGAATTTGCGAGATCCGTTGGCGCTCCGCCACCGACCTCTTACTGAATTAGAAGCCGGACGTCCCGTGGCGGCAGTGATAACCGTCGCTCGGTCGAGTGACGGCAATCACAATGCTGGAATGAAAAGTGTGGGGGTCAGGATGTGGCTGGCTTGAAAATTACTCCCTGGCTGCTGCGGCTATTCATCACCACGCGAAATGGTTCGGCAAACCGCAGATGCCGGACGCACCCCTCCTCGGCAATGGCAGGCTGCTCATTCAGCCATTGCCAGTCGAGCGAACCTTCACCAGCGTCCGGGTTTACGGTGAAGTAGCCAATCTGAAATGCCGTCAGGTTCTGAAAAAAATGGCTGCCCTGCGACGGGGTCACGCGAAAGTCACGGAATCCTGCTTCCACGATCACGCGAGCTCCTGAAATTTCATCCCACTCCACGGGAATGCCGAGCCAGGCATCGTTCGATCCCCAGCGTCCAACTCCGATCAGCAGATAGGGACGATTCTCCGCGCTCAGCACGGCATTGAAGTGAGCTACAGCCTTCGCCACTTCCTGGCTGCGGCTGCGTTCAAAACGCTGCGAATCGACCACAACCATGTCGCACAGGTTGTCGATGCGGCCGTTACCCAGAACTTTTGTGCTCTGGCAGATCAACTGCGCCGGATCCACATCGCCGAGCGAAAGATCCTGATGATCGCGGGCCAGCGTGAGCGGACGAATCTGCAGAAAGCCAAACTCCGCCGACTCCACCGGACTGCGCGGCAAACGAACCGCGAATTCAATCTCCACCGGATTGCCCAGCGCGTCTTCGCCAGCTTTCACCAGCAGCTCAAGTATCGTCGCCAGCGGAAATATGCCGTGCTTAAGCATGGGCGCAAACGTGACGATGCGCGCGCCGGGGCGGCTCAGGCCGTCGTACACCGCATGGTTGTCCGCCGAATAAGTTGAGCCAACAGCGTCAAGCGTGCCGTCAGCTTCGGCAACGTTCAATCCGAAGTGGGCTTCACGCATCCGCGCCGGTCCTTCGGGAACACCGTCCAGTTCCAGCGCGCAGAATTCCGACTGCGTGTTCGCCAGAATGTCTTCGACGGAAGAAAACTGCAGCAGATTCCGCGGATATCGCGGACAGAACATGAGGCACTTGCCACCGTCCACCACCGTGCGGCCGAGTCCCAGAGCTACGGCGGCAATGCCATCGGCGAACGTCATCGGCGGCATAGGATAGAAATTGTGCGAGCGCACGACTCCGGAAAAATCCGGATAGAAGCGCGCGCCGTGCTTCCCGGCATCTTCATGCTTCATCGCTTCATGCTTCACCCCCACCACCTGCTGCAGGATGACCGCCATTTTTTCTTCCTCCAGGCGGTAAGGCGTCGCGCGCACGTAAGCCTTGGCGTGCTGGCTGAAAGTAGAGGCGTACACGCGCTTGATGGCCTCGCTGAGTTGCGCGAGGCGAGGGCCGATCTCGGCGCTCTGATTGCCCAGCATGAAAGTTTCATAGACGCCGGTGAACGGCTGGTACTGCGAATCTTCCAGCAGGCTGGAGGATCGCACCGCCAGCGGATAATGCACCTCTTCGAGAAATGCCCCGAGGTCAGCCTGCAGCGCGGCGGGAAGGGAGGCGGCGAGGAAGCGCTGCTCGATTTCGTTGTCGTCGTCGCAATGCAGAGCAAAATCCTGCAGGTTGTTCTCCGTCAGGAACTGGTCGAATACGTCCGTCGCCAAAACCACCGCCGGCGGAACGGCAATGCGCACGCCCGGAAAGCGCCGGGTGATGCGGCGCGTCCGCAGGAAATGACGAACGAACGCCAGGCCGCGCGCCTTGCCGCCGAGCGATCCTGAGCCGATGCGCAGAAAGCTCGATTCCGAAACCTTGAAAGTGTCGGCCTTGAAATCGCCAATCAGGATCTCGCTCTGCTCCCGCCGGTAGCTGGCGATTGAGTCGATCAGGTCGCGCCGCAAATGTTCGGGCCCAGTGAAATCGGAAACCCGGCGCGGACGCAGTTTCGCTGCCAGCGCAAATTCCGTACGCGCCATCAGCCAGTGCGAGAAGTGGTTGCGCTGCGCGTGGTACATCAGGCTTTCGGCGGGCAGCGTCTGCAGCTTTTCCTCCAGCTCATTGAGATCTGTGGCGCGGCCGACCTCACTCTGGTCGGGCATGCGAAACACGAAATCGCCGAAGCCGAAGTGGTCGGTCAGAATTTGTCGTAGGTCTTTCAGCAGCGTGGGAGAGCGTTTCTGAAGAAACGAATAACCCCCGGCATAGGCTCGCGGGCGAAATTCGGTGCGGCTGGTCTGCAGCACCACCGGCACATCCGGCACCAGGCTCTTGACCAGGCGCGCCAATTCGAAGCCTGCGTCCGGACTAGGTTTCCCGTCACGATTCCCGTCCATCGGAAATTCCACGTCGGAAACCACTCCCAAAAGATATTCGCGATACTCCTGCACGATTCGCGCCGCATCTTCAAAATTTGAGCTGAGCAGAATCTTGGGACGCGCCTGCATGCGCACCAGCTTGTGCGCCACGTTGATGCCTTCCTGAATCACGCGCCGCGACTGCTTGATCAGCTCGGTATAGATCACCGGCAAAAACGACGAGTAGTAGCGAATGTTGTCTTCGACCACCAGCAGCACCGGCACTCCGATGGCGCGCGTATCGTGCAGCACGTTGCGCTTGTCTTCGATGTACTTCACGATGGCGATCAGGATGCGTGCATTCCCTTGCCACAGGAAAACGCGGTCGACTCCTGTTAGGGGATCGGTCACCGGATTGCGCGCCACGAAATTCTTGATCTCGCGATAGTCGTATCCCAGCACGACCACGGGAACATCAAGCCCCGCGCGCCGGACTTCATGCGCCAACTGGGCAGCGTTCATGTCTCGCACCGCGAGGTTCGTGACGATCAGATTGAATTGCGGGTTGGAACTCGCCAGGTCAAGCGCTTCGGCGCAACTGGAAACGTGCGTGATCCCCGGGATGTGCTGCAAACTCAGTTCGAGCGATTCGTCGATGAGCAGTTCGTTGAGCCGTCCGTCTTCGCGCAGGATGAACGAATCGTAGAGGCTCGAGACCAGCAAGAATATTCTGCACCTTGAAGGGCATCAGGTTCTCGAAGCCTTCAAAGCGCTCTTCAGCGTCGAGAACAGGCTCGGCGATCGGGGGGACGATCATGGGTAGGCATGGTTAACAGCTAATGATACTCGTCGGCATGGCTCATCTCATGTTGGGGACCGCTACCCCTTCGCTAAGCTCAGGGCAGTCTGGGATGTCCAATCGGGCGAAACTCAACGGTCGGCCTGACACAATTCGTCGCCGCTGAGACGCAAACGGTTGCGCTGCCCGCTCTCACAAATGCCCCGCGCGGAGCGTTGGAGCCCGCGACACGGACTTTTTGGACGCCGACCGTACAGGACATCATGCCGAATTCAGTGCGCCACAGCGGCTGGCTAAACCGGTTTAACGATGAGGTGTAAGTTGCTGATATAGCAGTAGTTACGACGCCGTTATTGCACAGCCCCCTACGGCCTTGAAACTGTCAAGATTCAAGAGCTTAGAATAGGCATGCACCATTCCAGGTGCACTGAGTAGCTGGGTTGAGGTTCTTACTTTGCTCCGCTGCCCGGAGTTTTCCACGATTCTGCGGGTGCCGATTCTCACTCTGCCGTCCCTCATACAATATTCGCGTCCCTCATTCGTCTACACCAGTGAATGAACGACGCGGCTAGCGTGCAACCGAGCCTGAAGCGAATGGCATTCGAGCGAATGGCATTCAAACGGATGGCAGGCGAACGGATGGCAATCGAACAAGACCAGCGCATCTCTGAAGTGGTGAAGCGGGAGCAATCCCGGCTGCGCAACTTCATTCGCCGGCGGGTGCCCGATCCGCTCGACGCGGAAGACATTCTGCAGGACGTCTTCTACCGGCTGGTGGAGGCGAACCGTTTGCTGATGCCGATCGAGCATGTGACCGGCTGGCTTTTTCGCGTCGCGAGAAATCGCATTACCGATCTGTTCCGTAAGAAAGAGCCGCAGAACTTCAGCGACCTCGAGCCGGCGGACCAAGCAGGCGAGTTGTTGCAGTTCGAAGATCTGCTGCCCTCGCCGGATGCCGGACCGGAAGCGATCTACGCGCGCAGCGTGCTCCTCGATGAACTTGAGCGGGCGCTCGACGAACTGCCGCTGGAGCAGCGCACGGTGTTTATTGCGCATGAGTTTGAAGGACGCAGTTTCAAGGAGTTGTCGGCGGAGACCGGCGAAAGCGTGAATACGCTGCTGTCGCGCAAACGATATGCGGTGCTGCATCTGCGGGAGCGATTGCAGCGCGTGTATGACGAATTTACGAAATGACGAGTTTACGAAATGACGAGTTTACGAAATGAGGGAGTGACTATGAAAAAGAGATGGTTTTGGATCGTACCGCTGGCGATTGTGGGAATTCCGCTATTTATCTTCGTGGGCGGCGAAGTGGTGATGCACCTGTGGAACTGGCTGCTGCCGCCGCTTTTTGGCTGGCGAATGCTGGGCTTTTGGCAAGCGCTGGGGCTGCTGTTACTGTGCCGGATTCTTTTCGGCGGAATGCACCACGGCGGAAATGGTGGACAGGGCGGGCGCCGATGGCGCGGGCGGTGCCGGAACATGAGCCCGGAAGACCGGGAGAAATTTCGGCGGGCGATGGCGGAGGGGTACAACGTCGGTTCGCCCGGTACGGCGTCGTAGAGCAGTTGGATTCTGCGGCGTTTCCTGAACTTAAAATTCCCACCTTTGCCGCAAAGAACGCGGCAAAGATGGGGCACCCGGCGGACGGCAGGTGTCGCAAACTCAGACCGCGGTTTGCGCTCGCTTCGGTTTCACATCAGTGACTCTGACGATCAGACGCTTACCAAGGGCTCGCGCTGCACGACTCATTGTGTCGAGCGTGACTGAGGCATTTTGCGGATCGAGGAGGCGATCCAGTTGTGAGCGGCTGGTGCGAAGCTGCCGCGCCATCTCCTGCTTCGTCTTCTGCTGTTGCCGCATGGCTTGCGCCAGTTGCCAGGCAAGCACGCGCTTGATGGCAACTGCTTCAACCTCCTCCCGGATTCCCGCTTCTTCCAGAAAACGATCGAAGGTCGAGCCGCTATGGTCGGTTCTCTTTCCGTTTTTCCGCCCTTTCATGTGAGTCCCCTTTGATGCTTGATCTTGTTGCTTCTTGCAAGTGCCAGATCTTCGTCCGGCGTCTTACGCGTTTTCTTGATGAACCCGTGCAGCAGCACCATGCGTCTTTCCCGGTCGATGTAGAACAACACCCGCGCAATCCGGTTCTGCGTTAGCGTCGTGCGCACCTCGTAGAGGCCGGCTCCCAACGGCCTGCATACAGGCATCCCGATTGGCCAACCGAATTCCGCCGTCTTGATGTCTTCTCCGATGTGCTTGCGATCTTGCGGGGAGAGAGCTTTCAACCAGTCCCGAACCGGTTCTCCGCCTGCTTCGGTCCGGAAGAAAATTGCCGGAACTCGTTTTCCCTCGCGGGTGGGCTGATCGGAGATTCGGGACTCCTTCTCACTTTAAGCGATTGTACCACAAATGGTACACCAACGGAGTTGGGTCCGAAAGTCAAAATCCCCACCCTGTCCCTGTAGAGAACGCAGGGACAAGGGTGGGGCACCCTTCTGTGGCGCTGCATACGCTGCCAGGCTTCGCCCGGCAGGACGGACGAGGGCGTCCGTCCCCACATTTTTCTTCCTAGTCCCTACACAAGGCCCTGATCCAGCATGGCGTTGGCTACTTTTTGGAAGCCGGCGATGTTGGCGCCGTTTACCAGGTTGCCGGGCGTGCCGTATTTTTCGGCCGTTTCGTAGCAGTTCTGGTGGATGGCGATCATGATCTTGTGCAGACGGTCGTCCACTTCCTGGCGGGTCCAGCTCAGGCGTGCGCTGTTCTGGGCCATTTCGAGTCCAGACGTGGCCACGCCGCCTGCGTTTGCGGCTTTGGCTGGTCCGTACAGGATTTTCGCTTCGAGGAACATCTTAGTGGCGTCGAGTGTGCTCGGCATGTTTGCACCCTCGGCAACCAGCTTGATGCCGTTCTTGATGAGATTCGCCGCGTCTTTTGCGGTGATCTCGTTTTGCGTGGCGCTGGGGAAAGCGCAATCGGCTCGGATGTTCCAGAGCGGGTTGTGCTCCAGCTTGATGTCCGTGGGCATGAAGATCGCTTTCTTGTAGTGATCGGCATAGTCTCGGATGCGTCCACGCTTCACGTTCTTCAGTTCGATGACAAAGGCCAGCTTCTCGCGATCGATGCCGTCGGGATCGTAGATCACGCCGTTCGAATCGGACACGGTGACCGGTTTCGCGCCGAGATCGAGCAGCTTCTCGATGGTGTATTGCGAAACGTTGCCGCTGCCTGAAACCAGGCAGATTTTGCCTTCGAGCGAATCTTTTCTGCTCTTGAGCATTTCGCTGGCGAAGTACACGCAGCCATAACCAGTGGCTTCGGGACGAATCAGCGAACCGCCCCACGCCAGGCCTTTGCCGGTGAGGACGCCGGTGAATTCATTCCGCAGACGCTTGTATTGTCCGAACAGGAAACCGATTTCGCGGCCGCCCACGCCAATGTCGCCGGCCGGGACGTCGGTGTCCGGTCCGATGTGCCGCGCCAGTTCGGTCATGAAGCTCTGGCAGAAGCGCATCACTTCGTTGTCACTCTTGCCCTTGGGATCGAAATCGGAGCCGCCCTTGCCGCCGCCCATGGGCAGCGTGGTGAGCGAGTTCTTGAAGACCTGTTCGAACGCCAGGAATTTCAAAATGCCAAGGTTCACCGAGGGATGGAAGCGCAGTCCGCCCTTGTAGGGACCGATGGCGCTGTTCATCTCGATGCGGAAACCACGATTGACCTGAATTTCTCCCTGATCGTCAAACCAGGGCACACGGAACATGATGACGCGCTCGGGCTCGACAATTCTTTCGAGCAGACGCGCGGATTGATATTCCGGATGTTTCCCCAATACTAACCGTAGAGAATCGAACACTTCCTGCACCGCCTGATGGAACTCAGGCTCGGCCGGGTTCTTGGCCTTCACACTGATCATGACTTGTTGAAGGTAATCCCCGTGAACTTTTGTTCCGGGCGACGTCAATACAGTCATAGTCCTACCTCCGTAGGTGAAGCTGTTTATTAATGCCGTTCCTAATTCTCTTCGTTCGTATGCAAACCGCAGTGATGGCCTGCACCCGTGGGGGTGATTGTGGTCACCCTGTTTCACGATTGCACTCGAGAGGTTACGAGCATGCAGGATTGGGCTCACGGGATTGGGCGCATGAGTGCTCCGCGGATTGTCATTCTGAGCGAAGCGAAGAACCTATGCAGTTTGCTTGCGGCGAAAGTGCATGGCAGCTTGCCGATGCTGAGGCCCAGCCAGCAAGTTGCACAGGTCCTTCGCTTCGCTCAGGATGACAAGTCGTTTCTAGCCGCGGACGGTCAGAACCGGGCACGTCGCATTCGCAATCACCTGGTGAGCTGTGCTCCAGGGCAAGTGCGTCGCGCTGCTTCGTGCGCGGGCGGGGTGCGCGCCGAGCACCAGCAGGTCAGCCTCGCGGTCTGCCGCATCTCTCAAGATGCGTTCCGCCGGGTCGCCGAACTCCAGCAGGGTTTCGGGAGCGTGATACAAACCCGCGCTTTCGGGAACCAGTTCTCGCAGCCGTCTCAGTCCTTTTTCGATGGGGCCGGGGCGACTGTGGAGCTCCCTGTAGTTTTCGATGACATGGATCAGCGTGAGCCGCGCGCGGAACTCTTCTGCAAGAGCGGCAGCCAGGGCTGCATGCTCGTCTGAGCCCGGCCCAAAGTCGGTAGCGTAAACGACCTGGTGCACTTCCAACTCCACCGGCGCGAGATCTCTTTTCCGTAAGGCGCGTAACTTCGCGCGGCCTGTGACTTTCGGTCCAATGGTGAGAACCGGGCAAGGAGCATGGCGGAGAATATCCTCTGCCACGGAACCGAGCAGCAGTTTTCCGAGTCCGGTTCGGCCGTGCGTGCCCACCACAATCAGGCCTACGTTGTTTTCTTCGACGATGCTGGCGAGGTTCGCCCATACTTGACCGTGACGGATGTAGATATGGGACGGAATGTCCCCGGAGCGCGCCACAATCTGATCGAGTTTTTCTTTCGCTTCGGTGTGTGCTTCTTCGTAAATGGTTCCGATGCCGACATAGTCCACGCCTCCCGTCATCATCAGGATGTTGGCATCGGAGAGCACGTGCACCGCATGCAGAGTGCTGCCGAAGTGGCGGCAGATCGACGTGGCGTAGGGTAGAGCTGCTTCTGAGGTTGCGGAGAAATCGGTTGCGAACAGGATATTTTTTGCGGCGGTCGCGAGGTTGAGTTCCTCGCGAAGGAGAGCGCCTTCTTCAACGAGTGTCATGGGACACCTCCCACACTCGCCTATAGGTTTTCACTTTCCGCGCTGTGGGGATATGCCCGGTGTCACTAGTTTCGGTGATTCGAGTCACAGGCGCTGTCAGCTATCAGCCATCGGGAAAATCAACCCCTGGGATGAAGTTAAGAATCAGTGGACAGAGGTCAGAGGTCTGCCCGTTGGCTTCTATTGCGCGAACCCATCCGCTTGCGTGAGCGCGCCGACGGCGACAGTGTGGTCGATGTAGGCTCGGCCGGCATCGAGCGCCTTGCGGTCGAGTTCGAGAAGCGCGGGATTCTTTACCTTGGCTTCCAGCACGTTCATGGCGGTCGCCGGAGACAGGCATTCGGTTTCTTCCAGCAATGCGCCCATCATTACCACGTTGGCTACCTTCGCGGAGCCCAGCTTGTCGGCAATGTCTGATGCGGGGACGCAGACCACCTGGGCTTGGGGAGCGGTGAAATTTTCAGGAAGCTGCTCGCGGCCATAAATGATGATTCCGTCGCGCGCCACCTGCGGGGCAAACTTACGCAGCGAAATCTCGTTCATGGCGATCAGCACTTGCGGGCGTGAGATCACCGGCGAACCGATGCGGTTTTTCGAAAGGCAAACATGGCAGTGGGCGCTGCCGGAACGCATTTCCGGGCCGTAGGAAGGCAGCCAGCTCACTTCCAGTCCTTCGCGCATTCCCATCGCAGCCAGAAGTTGGCCTAACAGCAGGACGCCTTGACCGCCGAAGCCGGCGATCTTGATATCGAGCTGCTGAAAGTGGTGATGGTGCTTGGGAAGTGGCGCGCCGACAGCTGATTTTTTCTCTCCTTCGACGAGTTCGGCAACCGTTTTGTGCGGCGGCGCGTTGTTGGTGGGAATCTCAACTTTGCGATCACGAAACACGTTCAGCGGAAACGCGGGAATCATTTTCTCCGCGACCCAGTTGCGCGCTTCGACCGGATCTTTGCCCCAGATCGTGGGGCAGGGAGAAAGAATTTCCACAAAGGTGAACCCGGCGCCGGCGCGCTGCAACTCCAGCGCTTTGCGCACGGCACGGCGCGCTCTCATGATGTTCTTGTTGTCGGAAAGCGCCACGCGCTCGATGTAGACGGGAGCTTCGAGAGTCGCCAGCATCTCGGACATGTGCAGAGGGAAGCCTTCGTTCACGGGGCGGCGTCCCCAGGGCGAAGTCGTGCTGCGCTGGCCGACCAGCGTGGTGGGAGCCATCTGGCCGCCGGTCATGCCATAGATGGCGTTGTTCACGAAGAAGACCGTGATTTTTTCGCCGCGATTGGCGGCGTGGATGATTTCAGCGGTGCCGATGGCCGCGAGGTCGCCATCGCCCTGGTAGGCGATCACGATTTTGTCGGGGCAGGCGCGCTTCAGGCCGGTGGCCGCGGCGGGAGCGCGTCCATGCGCTACTTGCACGTTGCCCAGGTCGAAGTAGTAATACGCAAACACGGAGCAGCCGACCGGGCTCACCAGGATGGTTTGATCCTGCAGGCCCAGGTCTTCAATGGCCTCGGCGATCAGCTTGTGCACGACGCCGTGTCCGCATCCCGGGCAGTAGTGCGTTTGATGTTTGAGGTCGGTCTTGCGTTCGTACTCGGGATAGAAGACTTTCGACTTCGCGTGCGCGATCTCGTAGTTGTTGGTGTTCGGCTTGACTTGCTTCAGCCCGAGTTCGTCGGTTTCGACTTCGTGCACTTCGACTTCGGCCAGACTAGCGCTTTTCTCAGCCATGATGGTCATCCCCAACGTCGCCCTTAGATCAGCGCGGCGGTTTGTTCTTCAATCCTGCCCAGCAATTCTTCCACGGACGGCACATTGCCGCCGACGCGCCCGTAGAACTCGATGGCCTTGCTGCCGTTCAAGGCGAGGCGCACGTCTTCGAGCATCTGGCCGTTGCTCAATTCCACCACCAGCACTCTCTCAGTGCGCTCTGCAGCTGCCGCCAACTCGTGTGACGGGAAAGGCCACAGAGTGATGGGGCGGAACAGGCCAACCTTGATGCCTTGCTTGCGCGCCTTCGTCTACGGCGGAACGCAGGATGCGGGAGACGATGCCGAAGCCCACCACCAGCAGATCGGCGTCATCGGTGAGATATTCTTCCCAGCGGGTTTCGGTCTGCTGCGCGCGGATGTATTTGGCTTCCATGCGGCGCTGGTGTTCTTCCAGATCGTCGCTCTCGAGATAGATGGAGCTCACCATGTTCTGGCGCGTCCCGGGCGTGCCGCGAACCGCCCACGGTTTTTGCGGTGCGAGAATTTCGCGGTATTCCAGGTCGAGCGGTTCCATCATCTGCCCGACGAACCCATCGGTGAGCACGACGGCTGGATTGCGGTATTTGTCTGCGAGTTCAAAAGCGAGGATAGTCAACTCGGCCATTTCCTGCACCGAAGCGGGAGCCACCACCAGGTTGCGGTAGTTGCCGTGGCCGCCGCCTTTTACCATGGCGAAATAATCGCTCTGTTCGGGAGCGATGTTGCCGAGGCCGGGCCCGCCGCGCATCACGTCGACGATGACGCAGGGCAATTCCGCTCCGGCTAGGTATGAGATTCCTTCCTGCATCAGGCTCACGCCCGGGCCGGAGGAGCCGGTCATGACACGAACGCCGGCGGCGGACGCGCCGTAGACCATGTTGATAGACGCGGTTTCGCTCTCGGCTTGAATAAACGTTCCGCCGACTTCGGGAAAGTAAAGTGCTGCGGCTTCGGCGATTTCGCTGGCCGGGGTGATGGGATATCCGTAGTAGGCGCGGCAACCGGCCAGCACTGCACCTTTGATGACCGCGACGTTGCCTTTACAAAGTTGCCGCATGTTCGCCCTCCTGCCGCACCGGAACCGCCTTGGGCGGGGGCGCCAGCCGGTAGACGACAATCGCTCCCGGCTCAGGACAGCAGTAGAAACAGATTCCGCAGCCCGTGCAGTCGTGGCCCGTATAGCGCGCTGGGTGCACGCCGTAGGCGCTCAACTCGGGCGCCAGTTCGAGACATTTCGGCGGGCAGGACTCCACGCACAGACCGCACCCCTTGCACTCCTCGATATCGATGGTGATGTTGCCGCGTGGTTGAACGGTCATTTTTCCCTCTTCCCCTCGCGTTCCGTTCCCATCTCCGTTACTTCTGTCTCACTCTCGCATTCCGACCAGCGACGTCTGCGGATTCTGCAGCCACTTGGTGGTTTCGCAATATTCGTACAGTTCGTTTCTGAACTTGGGATGAGCGATCTCGATCAGCGACTTGGCGCGCTCGCGGATCGACTTGCCGTGCAGATACGCCACGCCGTATTCCGTGACCACGTAGCGAATCAGCCCGCGCGACGTGACCACGCCTGCGCCCGGGCTCAACATGGGAACAATGCGCGATATCCCGCCGTCTTTCGCTGTCGACGACATCGCGATGATGGGCTTGCCGCCTTTGGACCGCGAAGCTCCGCGCAGAAAGTCCACCTGGCCGCCAATGCCGCTGTAAAACTGGTTCCCGATCGAGTCCGAGCACACCTGTCCGCTCAAATCGATCTGCAGCGCGGAATTTATGGCGACCATGTTGTCGTTGCGCGCGATCAATCCAGGATCGTTGGTATAGGCGGTGGGATGGAATTCAAAGATCGGATTGTTATCCACGAACTGGAATAAGTTTTTTGTGCCCAGCGCGAATCCCAGAATTATTTTGCGCGGCTTGAAATTCTTGTGCGCGCCGGTAATCACGCCGGCTTCGATCAGGGGAATCACGCCATCGGAGACCAGTTCACTGTGGATGCCGAGGTCCTTGCGATCCATCAGGAGGGGCAGCACCGCGTCCGGTATGCCTCCGATTCCGGTCTGCAGCACCGAACCGTCGTCAATCAAGCCGGCGACGTTGCGGGCGATGGCGACATGCAAGTCGGTCAGGACCGGCTTTTTCAGGGCGCACAGGGGCCGCGACGACTCCACGAACGCGTCGATCTGGCTCACGTGGATGAAGCTGTCGCCATACGTGCGCGGCATGTTGTCGTTGACCTGCGCCACAACATGGTGCGCGCACTTGGCCGCGGTAAGAGTGGTATCCACACCCACGCCGAAGCTGCAGAACCCGTGGGAGTCGGGAGGCGAAACCTCAATCAGGGCTACATCGATCGGCATCGCTCCGCTTTCAAAGAGTTGCTCGATTTCGCTTAGGTAGATCGGCGTGTAATCGGCGCGGCCGTCGTTGATGGCGTCGCGCACATTGCCGCCAATAAACATGGCGTTGTGCCGGAAGTGCCCCGCCATTTCCGGAGCCACATAAGGCGCAGCACCCATGGTCATCATGTGGACGATTTCCACATCCTCGACCTCGGGTCCGCGCCGCATGAGCGCCTCCACCAGCGTTTCGGGTTCCGCGCATCCGGGCTGAATGTAGACGCGCATCCCCGACTCGACGCAAGCCAGGGCATCATCCGCCGTCATCAGCGCTTTCTTGTAGTGTGCTTCCCACGACATCGCTTTCACCCCGTTTAGCTGGCGCGCGCCACGTCTTCTTCCTGCCGTGCGCGCGCAACTTCTTGTTCATGCCCCACAGCCGCGTAGTAAATGGCGCGGTCAAAGAACATCTCCAGCATCTGCAGCAATTCCAATTCGCCCATGATCTCGACCGCGCGGTCCAACACAGCCTCTCTCTTCAGGAATTCCCAAAGGTTTTCCTTGGTGAGCACGATCGCCTCAACCAGTTCGCTGAGAGGCACATTCTGCCGGGCGCGCTGGGCGCCGATTTCCCGGTAGCGATGCTCAATGTCCAATACGTTTTTGCTGAGCAACCACTCCCCTAAGTGGCGATAAATCTCGAAGACTCGGTCCCGCAATTCATGGGCAGGAAGGTTGCGAAAGTGTCCGAGCTCCGAACTTGCCCGGACTCTCTCCTCCGCCCCGCGGGCAAGTTCATCCGCATGGTTCTCAATCAAGCGTACTAACCGGTAGGAAAACATCATAACCACCCCCTTCGTGGGGCTGCACTCTGCCTCACAGCCCTGCACAGTTTTCTTAGCTGGATAGCGTGAAGATAACAGTGATCGTGGTTTCCACCTCCACCGGGTTTCCATTCAGCAGGTACGGTTTGTAACGCCACTGTTTGACGGCCTCAATGGCCGGGGGCACCAGCATGGGGTGTCCGCTGATCAATTGCAGGTCCTTGATGTTTCCGTCTTTGTCGATGATGGCCTGCAGGACAACGTCTCCCTGAACCCGCGCCGCCCTGGCCAGCGGCGGATACGGCGGATCGACGCGATGGATGCACATTCCCTTGGTCACGCCCTGCGAGATGCGAATCCGCTGCGGCGTTGCCGGCACAAACCTGGGAACCGCACTAAGATTCGACGTTGCACTGACGATTCCTCCGATCACGCCTCCCAGTTGACCACCGGGGATGCCGCCGGGCACGCCTCCGATCACGCCTCCCCCGACTGATACCGGAGCCGGCGCTTCTTCTTCCTGGATCATTTGAACCTTCTGCGGGATCCGGGTAGGAGTTCGCAACGCTCCGGTGGACAGCATGTCGGTCTGAATCTGCTTGAGAACTTTTGCCATTTGATCCGCAGCTGCGGGCGGAGGCGGCGGCGGTGGAGGCGGAGGGGCCACCAGAAAAGTCAGCAACTGCGCCTTGGGCAGTTCCTGCGTGAAGCACAACGGCAATATCAGCAAGCCGCCAATCGCTAGAAAGTTGAGCAGGAATGACGTAAATGTGGCAAAAGCTTTGCGCTTTCTATACACGCCAAATTCCAGCAGGCTATCGGAGAACAGGACTCTTTGCGGGACCGCCGATGGTGCGGCGACGTCGCTCCGCAGTAAGACTGGCCCTGCCGACGGGCTTACCGGCTTAACCCCCGGCTTGACTACCGGCGCTTCTGGCTCATGGATTTCGATAGTGCCTTTCATTGCGCTCCTCCGCTCGAACGTCACCTTCCACCGCAACTCCGACACTTGTCGGGGATGAGGTCTCGGAGGCAACGTTTCCGCTTTGCCCAACTACATCTTCGGCCAATGCTCGGGGGGAATAAATGCGTTTGGTCACGGTTCTGGGTGACGCGGATCACACCTTGGCGGTCGGGAAAATCGTGGAAGAGAGACAGGGAGCACTATCCCGTCCGGAGGAGTATCCGTTCAACGAAGGCCGGATGGTAGCGGGAAAGGACTTCTACCCAAATTGTTCAGAACATAAGCAACTTTATTGCACCCGTACAACTGCCAGCGTTGCATCGTCGGTTTGGTGTCCCTGGGAGAATCCATCCACAGTGTTGAAGATTACATCGACGAGATCTCCGGCGTCTTGAGAGCATTGCGCTCCGCAGGCCGCTTTCAATAAGCCCTGAAGTCCCCATTCCTCACCGTCCGGATTTGTGGCTTCGATGAGTCCGTCCGTGAAGGCGATCAGCAAATCACCGGCTTCCAGCTTGATGATGCCCTCCCCGTATTCCGAATCGGCGAATAGTCCAACTGGCGCGCCACCCATTTCCAGCCAATGCAGGGAACCATCTCGCCGAATCACGACCGGCGGGTTATGTCCGGCATTTACATAGCGCAGAGTGCGGGTCGACCCGTCGAATACTCCGCAGAACAAGGTTGCATAGCGGTCCTCGGACGACGAAGCGTATGCCTGACGATTCACCACCTTGAGCAGCGAAGACAAGTCATCTCCGGTGAACAGTGCCGCCGTCCGGACAGAGGACTGCACATTGGCGATCATGAGAGCCGCGGCCAGACCTTTGCCCGAGGCATCCCCAACGACCAACGCCAGGCGGTTCCTCTTGAGGGGGATGAAGTTGTAGCAATCGCCGCCGAGCGCCCGAAGCTGACGGCAGCGGGCGCTGTAGTCCAGGAAATCTCCAGCCGTGCACGGCGCCTGCATAAAGCCCTGTTGCACATCGCAGGCCTGTACCCAGTCCTGGCTAACGTCCACTACCATGTTGTCGGTCGTCATTTTTCGGCCTCCACATGTATGTCGGTTCTGACGCTCCTGAATCGACATCCGGTAGTGGCTTTGGCCCATGAAATATTTCTGACGAGGATGTAGAGAATGGCGCGACGGCTCCGACTACAGGATGAAAGCGCCGATCGCGGGCGCTATAACCATGAGAACAGGACCAGGAGGAAAGGACATGAAATACATTTTGCTGATGTCAGGCACGAAGGCAGGCGTTGAAGGGTATCACGCCTGGCCGAAACAGAATATCGAGGCGCATATGGCGGTGCTGCAGCGCATCAACCAGGACCTGACCGAGTCCGGAGAATTTGTCGCGACGCAGGGCTTGGCTGAACCGAAGGAAGCCAAGGTCGTGCGCGGCGAAAAGAACGGCGTCCCAGTCACCGACGGCATTTTCCCTGAATCGAAGGAATTTCTGTTGGGCTACTGGATCGTTGACGTTGCCAATGCCGAGCGCGCTTATGCGATCGCGGCACGGATTTCCGCCGCATCCGTCAACATGCCGATTGAGGTGCGGCAGTTCGCAACCCACGAAGGCAAATCCAGATAAACAAACGTCGAGAACGCAACCTTGGTTCCGACCGGTCGATGAAGGCGCGAGAAAACAGCCCAACCAAATCGAATAGGAGAAGAGTGTGAAATACATTTTGATGATGAATACGATGCGATCTGGCCACGGTGTGCCCGAATGGGTCAAGAAGGACCTGCAAGCCCACATCGCATTTATGATGGGCCTTAACAAAGAGCTTCGAGAATCCGGAGAACTGGTCTCAGCCGAGGGATTGTCGTTTCCCGATCAGGCCAAGTTGGTCCGCGCCGGAAAGGACGGAGTTCCTATCACCGACGGTGTGTTTCCCGAGAGTAAGGAGTTTCTCGCCGGATACTGGATCGTCGATGTTGACTCTGCGGAGCGGGCTTATGCCATAGCAGCCAAGGCTTCGGCCGCGCCAGGTCCCGGTGGTGCGCCGTTGAACATGCCGATTGAGGTGCGCCCGATTATGAGCGGGCCGCCACCGGACATGCTGTAACGGAAACGACATGCTGTAACGGAAACGACCTGCTGGAAACGACAATGACCAAGCCATGGGATGCGACTGCCGAGCACCTGTTGCGTGAACTTGCGCCGCAGGTGCTGGGCGCGGTCGCCCGCCGTTTCCAGGATTTCTCCTCGGCCGAGGATGCGGTGCAGGAGGCCATGATTGCCGCTTTCACCCAATGGCCGCAGCAAGGTGTGCCCGAAAATCCCCGGGGGTGGCTGATTCAGGTGGCGTGCCGCCGCATGGCCGACCAGGTGCGCAGCGAAATTGCCCGCCGCGAGAGAGAAACGGCAGTGGCCGCGGAAACGGAAAACGTGGCATCCCCCGTCGAGGTCGAGACCGACATGGATCCAGACGACACTCTGATTTTGTTGTTCATGTGCTGCCATCCCGCGCTGACTCCGTCCTCGGCCATCGCGCTGACGTTGCGGGCGGTTGGCGGATTGACCACGGCGGAAATCGCCAATGCCTTTCTGGTTCCCGAGGCCACGATGGCGCAGAGGATCAGCCGCGCGAAGCAAATCATTAAGACTTCTGGCGTACCGCTCCGTCTCCCTTCTGCGCAAGAGCGTGCTGGACAGTTGCCCGCAGTTCTGCACGTGCTCTATCTGATCTTCAGCGAGGGATATGTCAGCAGCGTCGGGTCGCATCTGCAACGATTCGATCTGGCGCGGGAAGCAATTCGCTTGACGCGCAACACGAAAGCGCTGCTCCCCGAGAATGCCGAGGTTGCCGGACTTCTGGCGCTGATGCTGTTAACCGACGCGCGCCGCGCAGCCCGAACCGGACGGGACGAAGAACTCATCCCGCTCGATAAACAAGATCGAAGTTTATGGGACCGCGTGGAGATTTCCGAAGGCATCGAACTTCTCACGGCCGCGCTGGCGAAAGGGTCGGTCGGCCTGTATCAGCTTCAGGCAGCGATCGCCGCCGTGCACGACGAAGCCGAGCGAGCCGAAGACACGGACTGGCCACAGATTCTCGCTCTCTATGAGTTGCTGAAGCGCGTCTCTCCTGGTCCGATGGTCACACTCAATCACGCCATCGCAGCCGCTATGGTGCACGGCCCCGTCAAAGGCCTCGAACTGCTCCGAGCGCTCGATGCCGACCCCCGCCTAGCCACTCACTATCGTCTCGCCGCCGTTCGTGCCCACTTACTGGAAAAGGCAGGAGATCATGAAGCTGCCATCGAACACTACCGGCTCGCGGCTCAGCGGACGACAAGCATCCCGGAACGAAATTACCTCATGACGCAAGCAGCGCGCCTGGCCGGCGATTAGCCCCGCTAACTTTCCCGATCTTATTGACTTGCCCCACTCACAACCCTAAGATTCCAGCACCATGATCGGACAGACCATTTCGCACTACCGCATCATTGAAAAGCTGGGCGGCGGCGGAATGGGTGTGGTCTACAAAGCGGAGGATACGGAGTTAGGACGCTTCGTGGCATTGAAGTTTCTGCCTGACGATTTGGCGCACGATCAACAGGCGCTCGAACGTTTTCGCCGCGAAGCGAGGTCGGCTTCAGCGTTGAACCACCCCAACATTTGCACGATTTACGAGATTGGAAAACACGCCGGGCAGTCGTTTATCGCGATGGAATTCCTCGATGGCATGACCTTGAGGCACGCCATCGGGGGACGTCCGGTGGAAGTGGAAAAGATTCTCAATCTAGGAATTGAAATCGCAGATGCGCTCGATGCCGCCCATGGCAAGGGCATCATCCACCGCGACATCAAGCCGGCGAACATTCTCGTGACAGAACGGGGTCACGCGAAGATTCTCGACTTCGGGCTGGCTAAGGTCACACCCGCGGTAATCTCGTCGAGCCAGATCGCCGCGCTGAAAACGCAGACGCAGTCTATAGTCGACGAGCATCTGACTTCTCCGGGCACCATGGTCGGCACTGTGGCCTACATGTCGCCCGAGCAGGTGCGCGGCGGAGAACTCGACGGGCGCACCGATCTGTTCTCGTTCGGTGCGATGCTCTATGAGATGGCGACGGGAGTGTTGCCCTTCCGCGGTGAAACGACCGCAATGATCTGCGAAGCCATCGTCAACCGCGCTCCGGTCCCTCCGGTACGCCTGAATCCGGACCTGCCGGCGGACTTGGAGCGGATCATTCACAAATGCCTGGAAAAGGATCGGGATCTGCGCTATCACTCCGCAGCCGATCTGGAAACCGATCTCAAGCGCCTGAAGCGCGATACCGACTCGGGACGAAGCGGGGTGATCAGCGTCGCAGGCGTTCCCTCGATTTCCGTATCGAAGCCCGCGCCATGGTGGTTGAAGTGGGCTGGACTCGCCGCGATTCTCATCGTGCTCGCCGGACTCGCCCTGTGGCTGCGGGCGCCATTGCCGCCTCCCCGAATCCTGGGAGCAAAGCAGATCACCAACGATGGGTTGCCCAAATTCGACCTCATGACCGACGGCAATCGCCTCTATTTCATGGAGAATCCCCCCGCACGTTACACCATCGCGCAAGTATCCGTGAACGGAGGCGAAACGGCCCCGGTTGCCGCTCCAATTGAAAATCCGATTCTGCTGGATATTTCAGCGGACCAATCCGAACTCCTGGTGGCCCAAGCAGGAATGAATTCGGGAACCCCGCTGTGGTCGCTGCCGCTTCCGGCAGGCTCGCCGCGCCGGCTCGGCGAAATACTCGCGCGAAGTGGCAGTTGGGCGCCCGATGGCCGGCTGTTCTTCAGCAAAGGAGATGACGCTTACCTCGCGGATCACGACGGAGCGAACCCGCGAAAGCTGTTCAGTGCGCCCTCCGCTCCCGCAGCCGTCAATTTTTCACCGGATGGAAGCAGGATCAGGTTCACCGTGTCCAATCGAGTCAACAATACTTCGAGTATGTGGGAAGTCCGGTCCGACGGCAGCGGCATGCATCCGTTGCTCACCGGCTGGAACAACCCTCCGTCGGAGTGTTGTGGCGCGTGGACGCCCGACGGCAGGTATTACCTTTTTCAAAGCGCGCGCGACGGCGACGATAACATCTGGATCGTCCCTGACCACACCAACTGGTGGAGCAAGGTCTCCCCCGCTCCTGTTCAACTCACGACTGGACCGTTACAGTATGGCGACCCCATTCCCAGCAAAGATGGCAAGAAGTTGTTTGTGGTCGGAATCCAACAGCATGCAGAACTGGTTCGCTACGACTCGAAATCCGGAGAGTTTATCCCTTATCTCGGAGGCATCTCCGCCGGCGACGTAGAATTCGTCACGCGATGGACAGTGGGTCAGCTACATCAACTACCCCGACAATACTTTGTGGCGCAGCAAACTTGACGGCAGCTCCCGTCTCCAGCTTACTTATCCGCCCATGCGCGCCGCCTTGTCCCATTGGTCTCCCGACGGGAACCAGATCGCCTTCTCCGGAAGTTCTCCCGGCAAGGCGTGGCAAGTATTCCTGATCTCAAAAGACGGTGGCAGCCCGCAGGTTCTGACCTCGGCCGATGCACAGGAGACCGATCCCACCTGGTCGCAGGACGGCAATAAACTCGCAGTTGGCCATCACGACCTGGTGCATTCCGATCAGACGTACATCGAGTTGTACGACCTTAAAACGCACCAGTCTTCCATGCTGCCGGATTCCCAGGGAATCTTTGGTCCCCGCTGGTCACCCGATGGACGCTACATCATTGCAATCACCGCCGCGGGCAACGACAAACTGATGCTCTATGACACCAAGACCCAGAAGTGGCGGCAGGTGGACACAAAGCAGAGTTCCTTCGGCTATCTCACTTGGTCACCCGACAGCAACTACGTCTGCTTCGACACGATCCTGCAACACGACGCCGGATTCTTCCGCCTGCGCATCAGTGACGGAAAAATCGAAAAACTTGCCGACCTGACCAAAATTCGCAGCTACCGTGATCAGTTCGGGCCTGGCTCGTGGACGGGCCTTGCGCCGGGTGGAATTCCTATCCTCCCGCGCGACATCAGTACCGATGAGATTTACGCGTTCGACCTCCAGTTCCCCTAAATCGGTGTATTGCAACAACAGTCGCAGTTACCTGCCCTCGACTTTCTCCACCTCGCGGAGAGCTTGCCGTGCGCGATCGAAAAACCCAGTGCTGCAAAACGACCTCACATAGCTAAAGACCGCGCCTAGGAAGTCATTGCGAAGCAAATCGCAAAATATTGTACTCACCACTCTCTAAAGTGATGCTGCGACTCGGTGTCTGTCCGACGACGCGAGTCCGGTTCTCGGACATACTGCGGTCGTCCTACACAATCCCATTGTGCGGATATGAACTCGCAACTAAGAAGAACCTAATGACAACGTCTCCCAGCTGCGAACGATTTGGTATTGGTTTTGCTCTAGTCGAAACGACCGATTGGTTAGCCGTCAGAGCGTTAGCCGACTCTCAGATCTAGAGCCCCCAGCTCAAGCTGAGAACCAATCGAAGCGCATCCGATAAGGACGAAAAACCGCACATGATTTCGCAAACGGCCGCATCCGCCTACCGCGCACTCCTGTTCTCCTGTAAGCGAGCCTTCTTCTCCTCGATCCACGCCTTGACCGCAAACCGCGGCCCGGCGTTCGTGACCGTGGCGGGAGTCTGCGCGCTGTTGCTGCTGGGCGGCCTTACCCCGGCGCACGCGCAGAGCCTGAATGTCCAGTTCTCCGCGGCGCAAAGCGTCGTTCCCACCGGCAGTCTGAGTTACCCGTATCGCGTCGCACTCGATGCCAGCGGCAACGTGTACATCAGCGACACGCAAGGCAATCAAATCCTCAAGGAGACCCTGGCGAATGGCGTCTACACCGAGAGCGTAGTGGTACCCTCATCCTTTGGCTTGGCCACGCCCTACGGAATCGCGGTGGATGGCAGCGGCAATGTGTATGTTGTGGACAATGGCCACCATCGGATCGTGGAAGCGAGCCCGTCGGGCAGCGGTTACACCCAGACTGTAGTTTCAACCACGACCACTTTGTCCTTTCCCACCGGACTGGCTGTGGATGCGAGCGGAGATCTCTACATTGCCGACACCGGCGCCGGCAAAATCCTGGTGGAGACGCCTTTGGCAGGAAGCTATGTCGAAACGGCGCTTACCTACAGCAGCAACTTTGCCCAGATCACGGGCATCGCCGTCGATTCCAGCGGCAATATCTATGTGAGCGACATCGATAATCAGGCTGTCTACACGGAAACATATTCCGCCGGAACTTATACGCCGAGCACGATTCCGACCAGCGGTCTCAGTTATCCCTACGACCTTGCCGTGGATGCGTCCGGCAATCTTTACATCAGCGACTTCACCCACAAACGGATTGTATTGGAAACGAATAATTCGGGCTCGTATACACAGAGCGTCGTGCCGACAGCGACTCTGGGCGGAGCCCTGGGCATAGCCATCGGCCCAGACGGTAACCTGTATATCGCCGACACCTTCAGCTTCCATATCAAGAAACTACAGTGGTCGGGTGGTAATTTCGGGCCCGTGAATGTGAGCTCCCCTGCCGGACCGATCAATATGCTTTTTCAGTTCAACGGTGGTTCCGTAGGGGCAATGTTGTCGTTGACGGGTACGCAGGTGTTGACGGACGGCGCAACCGGGCAGGATCTTACCGACGCGGGCTCGGGAAACTGCTCGACCTTGAATCCCTACATCGCGGGCGACTTCTGCTGGGTGGACGTGGATTTCACTCCGCTCTATCCCGGAACAAGGATGGGAGCAGTCCAACTGCTGGGCACGAGCGGAGCCGTGCTGGCCAATGGCTACGTCAGTGGCATGGGAAATGGTCCGCAGATCAATTACTCCTACCCCCCGGCATTTTTCTCAAATGACGTAATCCGCGTCGCTGGCCCATCCGCTCCCTACAGCCTGGTCGATCCCTTTGGCGCGGCGGTCGACTACAGCGGCAATCTCTATGTTGTCGATTACAACAATAACGCCCTCTACGAAGAGACGCCGTCGGCGGGCACCTATACCCAAAGCACGATTGTCACGGGTTTGAACAACCCGCAGGCGGTTGCGGTGGATGGCGCGGGCAACGTGTACGTCTGCGACAGCGGAAACAACCAGATTCTGGTGGAAACAAATTCAGGCGGAAGCTGGGCGCAGTCGGCGATCATACCCGGTCTCAACCTTCCCACCGGCCTGGCCGTCGATGCCCTGGGCAACGTCTATTACTCCAGCTTCACCGACGGAGCGGTCTATGAAATCACGCAGTCTGCAGGCGTTTACTCCTCGCCGGCTACCGTGGTCACGGGCCTGAATCAGCCCCGCAAGATCGCGGTCGATGCCAGCGGGAACGTTTATATCGCCGACACCGGCAACAGCCGCGTCGTCAAGGAGACGCTCACCGAGGGCAGCTACACGCAGTCGGTGATCGGAAGCGGAATGGAAAATCCCTACGGTGTTGCGGTGGCTCCCGATGGCACCGTCTTTGTCGCCGACACGGGCCATATTCAGATTCTTGCGGAAACCTGGTCGGATGGCAGCTATACCCAGTCGGTGTTCATTCCCGGTCCCCCGGCTTATGACGTTCAGGTGGATCAGATGGGCAACCTGATTTTCCCCGACCCGGAAGTAGAGACTGTGTTCTTCATCAGCTACGCACAATTGCCCAGCGTATCGTTTGCCAGCACCAATGTCGGCAGCACCAGTTCCGACAGCCCCCAGACCGTGACCATCACCAACGTCGGCAACCAGCCCCTGACCGCGGTTACGCCGGGTCTGGTCGTCACCGGACCCAACTTTGTGCAGGTCGCCGGCTCGGGCACGCCGGAGGACTGCGACAGCGGATTCTCCGCCGCGCCGCTGGCCCCGGGAGCCAGCTGCAATCTCAGCATCAGCTTTGAGCCGCAGGCGGCCGGCGTTTTCGCCGGCACGGCGGTCTTCACCGATAACGCACTCAACGCCAGCCCCGCCACCCAGACTATCCCGCTGCAAGGCACGGGCCTGCAACAGAGCCAGATCATCACGTTCGGGACACTCTCGAATTTGGCGCTGGGCAGCGCGCCGTTCACCCTGAGCGCAACCGCGTCCTCGAGCCTGCTGGTCAGCTTTGCTTCAACCACCACGTCAGTCTGCACGGTTTCGGGCACCACCGCCACGCTGGTTGCCGCCGGCACGTGCACCATTCAGGCGATGCAGGCGGGCAACGCCGCCTATGCCGCCGCCACGCCCGTCAGCCAGAGTTTCCAGGTGATGCAACCATCCCTGACGAGCCAGACGATCACCTTTGGGTCGCTCTCGAATATGGCGCTGGGCAGCGTGCCCGTTACCCTGAGCGCGACCGCGTCCTCGGCCCTGCCGGTGAGCTTCGCCTCAACAACCACGTCGGTCTGCACGGTTTCGGGCACTGCGGCCACGCTGGTTGCCGTCGGCACGTGCACCATCCAGGCGACGCAGGCGGGGAATGCGACCTATGCCGGCGCCGCGTCCGTCAGCCAAAGCTTCCAGGTTGAGGCCGCGACCTTCACCATCACCTCGAACCCAACGAGTGCGACTGTTACCCCGGGACAATCTGCCGTATTTACCTTTACCGTGACCCCGCAGGGTTCTTACACCAGTCCGATTAGCTTCTCCTGTAGCGCATTGCCCGCCGTGGCCGCGTGTTCCTTTAGCCCGGCTACGATCACTCTGGACGCGAACCCAGCGACAGCTACACTCACGATCACGACCGCATCCCAAAGCGCGCTTTTGACGCCCGGCCCGCATGGCGACCGGCCGGGTCCGTTGAATGCAACCTGGCTGGTGCTGCCCGGCATGCTGTTGGGTATGGCAGCGATCGCGGCGCCCAGGCGCAGAAAACTCCTGAGTTGCTGCCTGCTGGTTTTGGTGGCGGGTGGTTGCGTGTTGCAGTCGGCTTGCGGAACAAGCTCCAAGCACCGCACTCCGGCCGGCAGCTACACCATCACGGTTACGGGTACCGCTGGCACGACCCAGCAGACCGTCGCAGTGACGTTGACCGTGAGCTAATGGCTCACGGTTGAGCCCGGTGCTCAGTCCCCAAGACACCCCAGAAAATTGGGCACAATGGAAAAGGGCCGATTTAAGATCGGCCCTTTGTTATTGGTGCGAAAGGGGGGACTCGAACCCCCACGGTTTTACCCGCCAGATCCTAAGTCTGGTGCGTCTGCCAATTCCGCCACTTTCGCAGTTCGTAGAATCAAAGCTGGTCGCGAGCCGGCCGCGAGCTATTTCGCAAGGCCTCTTCGTAGGATATTTCTCGCAGGGCGTATTCGCAAGGAGGAACGAAAAGGAGACATCCAGAGGACCGGTCTGAAGCTGCAGGCAATTCAGGGGCTGGAATAACCGCGACTGGCCGAATGGCTTAACATGTCGCCGATCATGAAGAGATTCCGGCTCGACAGAGATTCCGGCTGGCAAAACGATTTCGTCGAACCGCGAGGCTGCGAAAGCCGGCGCGGTTCATTCTCGCGAACTCTCTCTGCGAACTCTGCGAGCCGTGACTCTACTGCACTTCGTTCAGCTTCTGGTAAATGTACATGCCGGTGAGCAGGAGCAGGAATACTCCGGACCCGGCCGCGAAGACGCGCAGCGGAATGGTCAGGCGGTTGACCTTGACCAACAGTTCCGTCTGCTCTTCCTGCATGTGCGAATTGTGGTCGTCCAGAAACAGCTGATCATCCTCGTGCATGGTGAGCGTGCTGCGGTAGATCAGCAGGAGGATCAGACCAATGGCGAAAACGCCAAAGACAATCGTTACCAGTGTCAGGGTTGTCATAAAACACCTCGGCAGAGTCCAAACCACTCAAGCGGCTTCTCAGGGGGTGCGGGTCAGGCTACATCCGCATCGGGCTCTGGGAAGCCCTAACGCGAACATTATAGCCCCGAAATCAAGCCTCCTATCGAAAAATATGGCGGGGTAGATCGGAAAAATTTGTAAGCTGGACCCTAAATGCGTCCTTCTCCGATATTGGTCATCTAACTGATTGATTAAGTAACCTGTTTTCGACGGGAACGAGGAGCTTTATGCTTCCCGTCGAGGTGCAGGGATTGCTATAATAGAAAAGGCTTTAGAGCCCAGGAGAGACGACATGGCCACGACGACTGTCCCGCAAACAGCAACCACGGTCCCGGAAGTAACCCCAAAGGCGCCTCCGGTTAGCCTGACTGCGAACGCGGTTTCCAAGGTGAAGGGCATCATGGCTCAGCAGAACCCGGTTCCCGCTGGACTGCGCATTGGAGTAGTGGGCGGCGGATGCTCCGGATTCTCGTACTCGATGCAGTTTGAGAATGCCGCCGGAATGATGGACAAGACCTTCGAAATGGACGGACTGAAGGTGTTCGTCGATGCGACTTCTGTGATGTATTTGAACGGTTGCATCGTGGACTATGTGGAGACGCTGGAAGGCGCCGGCTTCAAGTTCGAGAACCCGAACGTGAAGAGCACCTGCGGCTGCGGATCTTCGTTCCAGGTGTAATTGAATTCAGAAGTCAGATGTCAGAATGAAGAAGTCGAGGCGGGATTAATCTTCATCTGGCAATCAGCTGACCATAAGAAATTTGAACGGCCTCATCCTCGACCGGTATAGCCGGGAACGGATGAGGCCGTTTTGTTTGATCCTGGTTGGCGCGTGATGGCTCGAAGTCAACCCTTGAGTTGATCCCACCGTCTTTACTTCTTCATTCCTACTTCTGACTTCTGCATTGTGATTTAGGGGCTATTGCTGCTGAGGCGGTGAGGAGGGCGGTGGCGTTTGCGTTCCCTGATTCGATCCGCCGAAACTCGAGTTGTTCGATCCGCCAAAGCTGGAGTTGTTGGAGCCGCCAAAACTCGAACTGCCTCCCATTCCCGTGGAGGAGCCGAACGGACTGCTATTTCCCGGTTGCCCGGGTTGTCCTGTCTGTCCGGGCTGCAGCGGTTTCTGGGAAAACATTGGCAGGGTCTGGTTGGGGCCTTTGATCAGGCCACCGCGGTCGAGTGCGGGATCGTAGACGAACTGCCACTGGTCGTATTTTTTCTTGTGGTCGTACTCGCGGATCGATTCCTTCTTGCTGATGCTCACCACGCCCACGATGGGGCCGCCGCCGAAGACCGTAGAGGACAGCTTGTCGCCGGAAGCGGAGAGTCCGTTCGTGTTCTGGTCGGAGACGCTCCCACTTGCCGCGGAAGGATCGGACGGATCTGTTCCTGCGCCTTGATTGCCCGCGCCTTGATTCGATGAGCCTAGATTCGAGGACTGCGAATTCATCCCTTGCTGATTCGCCTGCGAGTTGTTTGACCCGAAGCCGCCGTTCATGCCTCCGCCAAATCCGGAAGACGATCCGAACCCTGACGATCCGCTCAGCCCGCCTCCGCCGCCTAATCCGCCTGCGCCGCCGAATCCACTCGAGCCATTCAATCCGCTGGCCCCGCCGATGGGGTTGGCGCCGGGAATGCCTCCGCCACCGAGCATGTTGCTGAGAGTCAGCTTGGCTTCGCCGTAGTGCAGTAGCTTAAAATCCTTGCCGGTGATGGGATCTTTGTAACGCTTGCGCAGAAAACGCTGATTGTTGGCGCTTTCCAGATCCTCGATTTTGGTGGGATAGCGGCCGAACTTTTTGTAGTAACTGCGAATCGCGCGCGCATACTGCACGCCGCGATGAACCATTTCTTCTTCGCGATCGCGTTTGATCTCAAACGCAATGGTTTGCACGACGGCACCGGCGGCGATAATCATCATCGCCACCATGAGAAGCAGTGTGAGCAGAACGTATCCATGCTCGGAGGAGCGGCCGCGGCGGGTCCGGCGTCGTCCCGTTATGTCCGAGTTCGTGACCGGCGAATTTTTCATTGCGACCAATTTTCAACTCTGACGTTCCAGCTCAGATGCGTTCTAACTCGGCGTGAGCTGGATGGTTTGCGGCGGTCCACTGCCGACCAGATCCTGAATCTCAACCGATGACGCCGAGATATGAACCACCTTGTAACGGCGATCGACGATTTCGCCCTCACCTGCGATAAAGACATCCTGATCTTTCGAGAGGAATATTTTTTTCGGTTCTCCCGGCCGGCTGGCGAAGCCGAAAAACTTCAGCGGAATCGGCGCCGGAGGCGGTATGGGCGGCGGTGTAGAAATGCGGTTTTCTTCTTTTCCCGGGCCACCGCCCGCAGTGCCGTTCTTCAGGGGTATCGGAATCGGCTCCGCCTGTGACACAAAAATATTTCTGCCCGACCCTTCGTACGTGGTCTGCTCGCTCGAAGCCAGCAATCTCAACTGCAGCGTTGGGTCCAGATTCTCGGCGCGAATCTTCTTGCCCGAAGTTTTCCCGCGCGGCGTAGCCGTGACCCGAGACGCCGATTGGGCAGGTTGCGAGGCCGACACCGGCGTAACGCTGGATCCCATGAACAGCGGAACGACTTCGTAGACGACGGCGAGAATTGCCACCACGCCCAGCCCCAGCGCCCACGCCATGGTCTTCCGGTTCTCGGTTCCCAGTTTCACTGCGGTCCTGCCTTCAAATAAGTTTCAAGTTTCATTTTCAGTTTGACCGGTCCGGTTTGCTCTCCTGCCAGGGCCACGCTGCTGATGATGAAGAAAGTGTTGTCGCGCTCCAGCGCGTTGATGAAGTGCGCCAAGGAGCGGTAGCTGCCGGCGAAGTCAGCTTCTATCTCAACTGGTTGCAGGCCTCCTGGACCCACGTCCTGGGGCTTGTATTGGGCCTGCTCGATGAGTACACCGTCAGGGGCGGCAACTTTGCCCAGTTCGGACAGGATCTGCGAGTTCTGGCTGGGAAATCGTTTGGTGTAGAAGTCGGAAATCTGCTGCCGCGCCAGCACAACTTTATGTGGTAAGTCCTTCAGCGGTTCCACTTGCCGCGTCTTGGTGGTGAGTTCCGCCTGCAGAGTATGCATCTCGAGCAGGCGCGATTCCGCCGAACCTACCAGAGGAGAGAAAAATGCGATGGCCGCGAACACGTCCACGGCGAGGATGACGAACAGAGCCGTCTGAATGTTCTTGCGGGTTTTCCGCAGGTCCGCCATCAGGGTTTCCTCCCTTTGGCATGCGCGGCTGTTACAGGCGTACCGGGCGTTTTAGGAGGCGCATTTTTTTTGGGAGCCGCACCGGCTGCCGCCGGAGCCGTCTCGTTAAACAATTCCGGAACATAAATCGCGGCGATGTCAAACTGTACCGCGTCTCCGCTCTGGGTTTGCGCGATCCCTTCTTTTTCAATCGAGGTTTGAGTGAAGTGGCGCGATTCTTCCATGCGATGCGCTAACTCAATGGCGCGGTCGCGCGAAGTGCCCGCCACCGTCATTTTCACCGCGAGCTGGTTTTCGTCATCCAGTTTCGGTTGGATGGAAACCAGGTGCACGCCCGGCGGCATCACTTTTTCCATGTCCTCGAGCAGCCGCGTCCAGGAAAAAGCTTTACGCTCGATCAGCGAATTGATGATCTGCGATTCGTCGCGCGTGGTGCGGTTCTCGGGACGGTTCAGGAATTCCTCGGCCTGGGCCCGGAGTTGGTCGCGCTGCGCAATTTTCTGCCGCAAGTCGGCAATGGTGGTCCGGTCGCGGCGCGCATTGCTATAGCCGGTGACCGTGCTCACCAGCAGCGCCAGCGAGAGAATGCATGCGGCCGCCAGCGCGGTGCCCCAGCGCAGCCAGAATTCACGGGCATCCAGGTAAGGCTGACTGGCGAGATTGATATCGAGACGCATAATGAATTACGAAACCAGAATTACGAAACCAAGGCCCCCACCACTCCCGCCATGCGCCAGCTCGGAACCGATGTGCCGGCGGTTGCTCCCATCAGCGATGGAGCTACCAGTTCCTGAACTTCGGCTCCGGTTTGCGCCTGCAGAGCCACCGCCAGGCTGCCGGATTCCGGTACGCCCGCCACGTAGATCTGTTCAATATTCAGATGGTAAGTGTCCTGGAAAAACACCACCGAAGGATAAACCTCCTCGGCCAGCTGCTCGCCGGTGATAGTAATGCCACGCATATTTTCCAGAGTGCGGAACAGCTGCAGCTGACCATCACTCAAAATGGCAATGCTGGTGGTGTGGGGGTCAACTTTCACGATCAACGTAGGCCGCACGCCTTGCGCCGCACCGAGTGCAGCCAGCATCGAGGGCAACACCACTCCCGGAGTAAAGCCGGCCTGGTTGAAGGCGGCTTCGTAATCTTCCACCACGCTGGCCAGCGCGACCGCTGCCACCACGCGCACGCCATCGGCAAACTTCTGCGCATGATAGGAAATTTTGGCCTTCTCCACATCGAACGGTAGCGATTTCTTCAGGCGGAAGCGGACCACGCCGATGGCTTCTTCCGTGTCAGAGGGAAGGGAGTCGAACTCCACCAGCACCACACGCACCGCCGCGTCGGGGACGATCGCGATGACGTCGCGCGAACGCCCGGCCACGCCGCTGAGAGCCGCCTCGATTCCTGTGCGCACAGCGTCCCGCTTGCGCAAATTGTTCTCCAACAAGTCCGGCACGACTGTGCCCGGGGCGAGTTCGCGCGTGGAGCAGGCTTCGAGATGGCCGCCTTTGTCGGCGAGCCGCCCGGCGATCACCCGGTCCGCTGCGATTTCGCAGGCCAGCTTGGGTTTGGATGTGCCTGAACCTAAACTCATTTCCTGACGACGCCCCTTGTGTTCATCCTATCTACAAATGAAAAACTTTGCCGCGAAGAAATGCAAGCGCCGAACGGGCATGGCCCCGAATGGCAAAGCTCCGAACGGACAAAGTCCCGCAGGTAATGGTGCATTCCGTTCGGAACTCGTTACTCTCCTGCAACGCTGTTTCGGAATTCTCAAGTTCTCAGCGCATGGCTTCGATGAAGGTGACCTTGTTGATCTCTTTCAGCGTGGTCATGCCGAGCCGGACTTTATCCAGCGCCGACTCGCGCAGGAAGCGCATGCCCTCGTCGCGGGCGGCGCGGCGAATCTCCGATGTCGGTCGCTTGGCCAGAATCATTTCGCGGATGCGGTCGCTCAAATCGAGCAGTTCATGAATTGCAGTTCGTCCGCGGAAGCCGGTGCCCGCGCATTCAATGCATCCCGGGCCTTCATACAACGGAACCTTCGACCACTGCGCCGCGTCCAGGCCGCTGGCTTCGAGCACGTCCGGAGCGTAGTGCACCGGGGTGCGGCACGACTCGCAGATCAAACGCACCAGCCGTTGCGCCAGGATGCAGTTCAACGCGGAAACAAAGTTGTAAGGCTCGACGCCCATATTCAGGAAGCGCCCAATCACGTCGACCACATTGTTGGCGTGGACGGTTGTGAACACCAGGTGGCCGGTGAGCGCAGACTGAATGGCAATCTGCGCGGTCTCCGCGTCGCGGATTTCGCCGACCATGATTTTGTCGGGATCGTGGCGCAGGATGGACCGCAAGCCGCGCGCGAAGGTCAGTCCTTTTTTCTCGTTGACCGGAATCTGGGTAATGCCGCGCAGCTGGTATTCGACCGGATCTTCAATGGTGATGATCTTGTCTTCGTCGGTCTTGATCTCGTTGACGGCGGCGTAAAGCGTGGTGGTCTTGCCGCTTCCGGTCGGTCCGGTGACCAGCACCATGCCGTAAGGTTCTTTGATGTAGCGGCGGAAGCGGCGCAGGTCATCCTCATCAAAACCAACAACATTCAGCGTCAGAGTGCGGAACTTCTCCGACATCGACTCTTTGTCGAGCACGCGGAGCACCGCATCTTCGCCGTGAATCGAGGGCATGATGGAGACGCGGAAGTCGATGGCCCGGCCGTTGTATTTCACGCGGAAGCGGCCGTCCTGCGGCACGCGGCGCTCGGAAATATCGAGCTCGCTCATGACTTTGATACGCGAAATCACCGTGGAGTGGTGCTCTTTTCCGATCGGAGGCATCGCCTGGGTGAGCACACCGTCGATGCGGAACTTGATGCACACGGAGTCGTCGCGAGTCTCAATGTGAATGTCAGAAGCGCGGCGCTGCAGCGCGGTGAAAATTGTCGTATCGACCAGACGAATGATGGGGCTGGTGTCGCCCGTGGCCGTCAGCTTGTCGATGGTGAGAGTTTCTTCCGCGCCCGTGGCTTCGTCCTCACGGATGATGGTGAAACTCTCGCTGGCTTCTTCCAGAACGCGCTGCGACTGCTCCGTCTTTTTCAGGATGTCCGAGATCTGCTTGAGCGTGGAGACCTTGGTGAGAATGCGTTGCTTGAGCAGCAAACTGATCTCATCGATCATCATCAGTTGGCTGGGATCGGCGATGGCGACGGCCAGGCGGCCGTCGGGAGTTTCTTCAAGAGGAACGAAGTTGTAGCGGAACATCAGCTCGACGGGAATCTTCTTGAAAAGCTCGTGATGCAACTGAAAGTCGGTGAGGTCGATGAATTCGCAGCGATAGCGGCGGGCAACATCCTGCGCGCGCTCAAGATCACTGACCGGGTTCCCGGTGGTGACCAGCTGGCCGCCGTTGCCGCCGTTTACGAAGATGGATTTCTTATCTGCCATGGTTAGTTCTTAAATGCAATTTCTTAAACGTCACGTCTTAAACGCTGCTAATGCGTCCCTCTGCTTAGTGGACTCCCAGGGTAAAGATCGGCAAATAGAGCGAAATCAACACCGCGCCCACAAAAATTGCCATGATGATCAGAATCAGCGGCTCAATCAGCGCCAGAGACGCGCTCAGTGCCGTCTGGACATCTTCTTCGTAAAACTCAGCCACGGAATTCAGCATCGCCGGCAAAGCTCCGGTGGATTCCCCGACTTCAATCATCTCCACCGCCAGGCCAGGGAAGATATTTTGCTCTTCCAGGCTGTTGGCCAGGCCTTGTCCCTCGCGCACGCGCACGCTGGCCCGCATCACTCCCTTTAAGATGCGGCGGCTGGTCATGGAGGAGCCGGCGGTTTCGAGCGCAGGCACCAGCGGCAGGCCGCCTTGAAGCAACGTCGAAAGCATGCGGGAAAACGCCGACACCTGATGTTTCAAGCGGATTTCGCCCAACAGCGGCAGGCTCAGAATCACGCGGTCAATGCGGTCGGCGCCACCGTCCGTATTTTTCCAGCGCCAAAACAGAAGCCCGGTCACGACCAGACCAACGAAGATGAACGGAGCATATTTCTGTGCGTTCTGGCCCACGGCCAGCATGAACAGCGTGATTTCGGGCAGTTTCGCGTCCAGACTGTTGAACAGTTCCGCGAACTTGGGCACCACGTAGGTGAACAGAAACGTCACCATGATCAGTACCACGCTGACCAGCAGCGTGGGATAAATCAGCGACACCGCCAGCTTCTTGCGGAATGACATGGCCAGCCGCTGGAAGTTTATATAGCGAGTCAAGACTTCGTCGATGTTGCCGCTTTTTTCGCCGGCCATCAGCGTGGTGGTATAGATCTTGGGAATCATCCCCTGCGCGGCGAAAGCATCGGAGAGCAGCTCCCCGCCGCGCACCCGTTCCCGCACATTTTCGAGAATGGTGCGCAAATAGGCGTCTTTCTGCCGTTTGATCAGCAGCTCGAGCGAATTCAGAATGGGCAGTCCGGCTCGCACCAGAGTGAGAAACTGCTGGTTGAAAACCAGAAAAGACGACTGCTTCAGCCGGCGGCCGCGCCGGAACCGCATTCCCCCCGACAGCAGACCCTGCGGCTTGACCCAGTAGACCAGGTAGCCCTGCGAAGAGAAACGGTCGCGCACTTCGGCCTCAGAATAACCGTGCTCCACCTGCTGGTGCAGGTGACCGCGCTCGTCCGCGATTTTTATGACAAATTCCGCCACGTGGCCTTGTTTTCTGGTCTGTTTTCTGGTCCCTGGAGGCTGCTCGGGGGACAACTCCAGTTTAACATTCCGGTACCAGGATTCCGGCGTTGCATTGCGAGTACCGTGCTCCTCAAGGAGCTAAATCGCCATCAATCGTCTCGGTCCCTGCAGGAGGCTTGAATTGGAAGCGGTTGTCGGAAATCGCTCCGTCCTCCTGCTGATCGCTCAAGCGATATTCGGTAACCGATCCATCCACCTCGTCGATTACGATGCGCACGATGCGTTTATCGGGCGCAATTTCCAGCAAAATTTCGTTGACGCTATCGGCCAAAGCCCGCGGCACGCCGCGCAGAACCACATTCTCCGGAACCAACGGCGGAATGTCCGGCGCCAGCGATAACGCATCTAACTCCTTCTCCAGCTTAGTCTTACCCAGAAGAAAGGCCAGTGGCGAACGAATGTCATCCAGCTTTCGCGCCGCCGTCTTGCGTGCCTGGTGGTCGGCGGGAACATAGAACCACGCGTCTTTCCCGTCGCTCACAAACAGTTTCTCTCTGGGAGAACGGTACTCCCACCGCATCTTGCCGGGTTTTTTCAGCCACAAGGTACCCGACTCGGTGCGCTCCATCCCGGACCCGCGATAGAGTTCGGTGAACTGCGCCTGCAGCGAGTGGAGATGGTTGTAATGTTCGTCCACGGCCGCGGCCAGGGTTTTGACGTCGGTGGACGGGGCAGCCGGCGCGACGGACATGAAGAGAGTCCATAGCAAAAACACGACTATGATTTTGGGAAGTCGCAAATAAATCTTCCGCCTTGATGGTACGAGCCTCGGAGCCGGGACGAGTTCACATCAGGAGACCACGGTTTTCCCGTTGCTGGCAAGTCTGCTCTGTGTGAGAATCTGTCGGCCGAGCCGGACTTCCCCCAGATTTCCGGCCAGCCGGAGAGCACTGATGATTCGAGTCCTGCGCTTGAGCATTGTTCTTGCGCTGATTTCTGCTGCCTGCCTTTCCCAATCCACAACCGGATCAGCTTCTCCTGTGGCAGCGGGCGGAGCCCTGCCACCGGCATCGTCCGCGAAGACCACCGAGACTATCCCGCCTTCGGCTTCTGCTAACGCGCCTGTGGCCCCTGAACCCAATCCTCTGGCTGAAGCACTGGTGCTTTACAGAAAGGGTAGTTTCGATGAGGCGGTCGGCAAGTACCAGGACTTTTTGCGGCAGCATCCGCAATCTCCGGACGCATACTCCGGGCTGGTACGCACTTATCTCAAGGAGAACAAGGTCGAACAGGCGGCGGAGTTTGCGGACAAGGGAATCGCGCAATCGGACTCTCCTCACATGCACGCGGCCCGTGCAGAGGTCTGGTTCCGGCAGGGCAAGATCTCTGATGCCGAAAAAGAGTGGGTAGCGGTGATCAACAGCGGGTACCCCGAGGCCCGCGCCTTTCTGGGGTTAGCGCGGATACGGAATGCGATCGCCATGTACAAGAGCGCAAAGGGCATGATCGACGAAGCGCACACGTTGGACCCGAACGACAGCGATATTGAGGAGGAGTGGATGGCCACACTCCCTCGCGCCCAACGTATCAAATACCTCGAAGACTCGCTCGCTGGCATCAACAATTGGAACGCCGAGGAGCGCGAAGGAGTACGAAACTATCTGGCCTATTTAAAAGAGCGCGCAAAACAAAAAGAACAATCCTGTCGCCTGGTAAGCAAAGTGACTGCGACCGAGACGCCTTTGAGTCCACTTCTGATCGATCCCACCCATCTTCACGGTTACGGGCTAACGGTGGCCCTGAATGGTCACAAGAGCAAGCTGCTGCTGGACACGGGAGCCAGCGGGATTCTGATCACGCGCTCAATCGCGGAACGTGCCGGCATCTCACGGATTAGCCAGACTAAAGTGGGCGGCATTGGCGACAAAGGACAACGGAACGGGTACGTGGGGGTTGCAAACTCTATCAAGATCGGCGACCTCGAATTCCAGAACTGCGTCGTCGAAGTCATCGAGCAGCGTTCGGTGGTTGGAGATGACGGTCTGATTGGCGCCGACGTGTTCGAAGATTTCCTCGTGGAAATCGACTTCCCCGATGGAAAACTCAAATTAAGCCAACTCCCGAAACGCCCGGGCGAAAATGAGCAGAGATTTGCTCTCAATAGCGAGGACGACAATGCCCACGATTCCGACTCTCCCGAATCAGGCGCCGAGGCCAAGGCAGGCGAGCACGTCGCCCCGGATGCCGGGACGACTGCGTCTGCCTCACGGTTTCGAGACCGCTATGTCGCTCCCGAGATGCAGTCCTATACGCGCGTGTTCCGCTTCGGCCACGATCTGTTGGTTCCCACAGCGATTGGCAAGGTGCCTTCCAAGCTGTTCCTCATTGACACGGGAGCCACGATGAGCTCCATTTCGCCCGCGGCGGCGCGGGAAGTGACAAAAGTTCAGGGTGACTCCGACACGATCGTCAAGGGTATCAGCGGCAAAGTGAACGACGTTTTCAGTGCGAACAAAGCGGTGCTTTCCTTCGGTCACGTGCGGCAGGAGAATCAGGACATGATCTCGTTCGACACAAAGAACCTCAGCGACAACATCGGAACGGAGATTTCGGGCTTTCTGGGTTTCACCACGCTCCGATTTCTCGATATCAAGATTGATTATCGCGACGCCTTGATCGATTTCAGCTATGACCCCACTCGTTTCGGCCGTTAGCCGGTTTTCCCAGGAGAATCATCGATGGAATAGATGGAATATTGGTGCGTGCCTCCCACCTTCGTGAACGCCGCACTCTCGCGCAGCACGTGCTCGAGCAGCGGATTGTGGTAAAGAACGTAAACCGGGCGCGGGTTCTGCCGCAGGCTCTGCTCAAGATTGGCAAGCGTACGTTGCAGTCCGGATTCGGGGAACGGGTTGAAAGAGATAAAGCACTGTGGGCTTCGGCGGGAAAAGGGAATGCGGTGGCGTCTGCGCAGATGGATTCCAGCGCGAAACATTTTTGCGACTCGCTGCTGTACTTCTGCAGATTTTCTTGTGCGATCTGGTGCAGGGCGGGCAGCAACTCAACGCCGAGAATGCGGCGGAAGGGATAGTCGGAGGCCAGCAGAAGCGTGCGTCCCTTGCCGGAGCCCAGATCGATGAAAGTGAATTCTCGAAAATCGAGATGGGATTGCTGTTGCAGCGCTTCGAGCATTTCGTGGAATAGCGCCGGCTCGGTGGGCTGGTAGGGCGAGTGGAAAACTCCCAGCAGTCGGTCGCGCCAGCTTACGGCGGCGCTGGTGGTGTTGACGTGGTGGTCCCAGTCGTAGTCGGCATCGCCGTAGCGCTGGCGGCGGCGGGCTGGAGTGGAGTCGCGGCGGAACTCCCAGATGGTTGCCAGGAGGCGGCTCGATGCGACTCAGCGGCCTTCCCGGTCGGCGATGTCGCTCCACCATTGTCGGGCGGCGCGCAGCAGGGACGGGGGCGAGGGTGGGTTCATGGGTGGTGCTTGCCAATCATAGCTGCATGGGAGGTCCGGCTAGCTTGGAGAAGAGCGCCTCAGATCTGTGGCCTTCGAGGTAGCAGAAGCGGCGAGCTGCGCTCGCCGGACGGGCATGAGTGCCCATCCCCACACGAGCACTTGCCCTCACATAATCTCCGCCCACACACTTTTTACTGGTCGTGGAATTTTGCGACCGGCTTGAAGCCTGGGGGCAGGCCCTGGGTCGCGAAGGAGAAATCTTCGGGATGTCTCAGCAGGATGCGGCCGTCGTGATCCATGGTGTAGGGGTTGCCATCGGGATCCACGGGAATGCCGGGCCACTTTTCCGCGGCGGCCAGTTCGGACATGCTGTAGGGCAGCCTTCCCGTTCTCTGGCCGAAGCGGGTCACCGTGCTTTGTAGGTTGGTGATGTCCTCGTCGACCTTCAGCGCGCGCAGGTGCTCCACTGCGTTTTGCCGGACCAGCTTGTCTTGACTGGACTGGTAAGTTGCATTCCACATCATGCGGGCGGTGTCGAATTCGCCGGCGTGCTGCGCCATTTGCGCGGCCATGATCTTCAGGAAAGGATGCGAGCCCACGTGCGATCCGCGCTCGAAGGCGTCCGCGGCTTTGGCGTAGTCCTTGAGTTCCATGTAGTAGACGAAACCCAGGTCGTAGTAGAGATGCCATTCCTGGGGATTGTTCTGAATGCCGAATTCCATCAGCTGGATGGCGCGCTCAGGTTCGCCCGCACCGAAAGGCGGGCGGGGCGCAAGAAAACTCGCGCCGAACTGATAGGCCACAATCAGGTGCGGATCGAGCTGCGTGGTCATCTCCAGCAGCGGGGCGAGTTCGTTGTAGCTCAGGGAGCGGTCATGAAAACGCTGGCCGAAATATTGCACGGCGCGAGTCCAGTAGATGCAGGCCATCAAGCCGTCGTAGCCGAGGCTGGCCCGCTTCACGACTTTCGGGGAGCTGATGTAAAGAACATCTTCCAGCGTGGCCCGCGGACGAAGCTGGTCGACCCGGCGCAGGGTCAGGACGCTGGCCGTCGCGCAGACCACGAGGCAGGCGGCCGCGATCAGCGTGGTTCGACGTTGCGAGGTCATCGGCATTGCGTCACTTTACTTCGCTTGGCGTTACGTCGCCGCGCGACATGTCGTCTGGTGTCATGTCATTCGACGCCACAGTTTTGACGGCGAAAGGAAAAAATCATTAACCACCAAGGGCACTAAGTATCACGAAGGGCTTTGCTGGCAAGGGTTTACTTCGTGCGACTTTGTGTCCTTCATGGTTGAATGACCTTTCTTTCCGTCGTCTCGAACCGACCCTTTCCCGTCACTTCAGGTTGCGCCGCTCGAAAATCAGCACCGCGCCGCTCAGCGCCATTCCCGCGTAAAAGAGCGCATAGAGTGTGTTCTGCAGAATGAGCTGGCCGGAGGGCGCCTGCCCGTGCGCGACTAAGTTGATCACGTTAAAGGCGGAAAAATTCGGGACCGCGTAAGCCGCTCCCGTGGCCAGCCAGCGCGTGAGGCCGTGCGCCATGCCGGCAAAGCCGCGCAGGTCTTCGGCGAAGCTGCCGATCACGAACAGCGAAAACGCAAACACGGCGGAAAGCAGCGGCGTGGAAAACGACGAAAACAAAAGCGCCAGGGCGCAGATGATCAGAAATTCAAGCACGATGAAATACAGCGCGATCAGGATCATCGCGTCGGAACTGGTGAGCTTGTGCGCCACGTAGAGCAGGGCGCCGAAAACTCCGATGGCCATGAAAAACGTATTCACCACCAAGGTGCCGGCCAGGCCGAAGAACTTGCCCACAATAAATTCCCAGCGCCGCACCGGACGCGAGAGCACGGTATAAAGCGTGCGTTTCTCGATTTCTTTCGAAACCAGGCCAATGCCGATAAAGATGGCGATCACGATGCCAAACAGCGACACCGCGGTTAATCCCAGGTTGATGACGACCAGGCGCTCGATCTCGATGGAGATTTGTCCGACTAGAATGGCTGAGCCGGAGAGCAGCAGGGCGAACGCGATCAGGTTGTAGAGCACGCGGTCGCGCACCGCTTCGCGGAAAGTGTTGGAGGCGATGTGAACGATGCGCGCGGTCATGCCTTGCCTCCCGCACCAGTCCCGGCGCCGGTTTCGGCGCGCTGCAGTTTCTCGACGAAATAGGCTTCCAGGGAAGTGCGCAGCGGCGTGAGGGCGATCAGGCGAAGGTGTTCGCGGCGCAGCGCGTCGATGGCGGCGTCCTGCTGATTCTCCGCCAGCACCGCGCGAATGGTATCTCCGCTGACGTGGCATTCCGCGCCCAGTGCCTTCAGCGACGCCGGGATCTGGTTGCCATGCCAGATCACTTCAATTTTGCCCTGCACGGTGGAGGTTAAATCCTCGACCGCTCCAACGCCGCGCAGTTCGCCTTTGTAGATGATGGCCACGCGGTCGCACAGCGCTTCCGCGTCCGACAGGATGTGCGTGGAAAAAAACACTGTCTTGCCTTCGTGCTTAAGCTGCTCCATCAGGTCGCGCACATCGCGGCGGCCCAGCGGGTCGAGTCCGGACATGGGTTCGTCGAAAAATACCAGCTTGGGGTCATGCAGAATCGCCTGCGCAATTCCGGCGCGCTGCAGCATGCCTTTTGAAAACTTGCGCAGTTGCACGCCCTTCACATCGGTGAGCCCTACGCGGGTGAGCACTTCATCGATGCGACGCTTGCGGTCTTTCGCGGGCACGCCGGAAAGCTGCCCGTAATAGTTCAGCAGTTCGTGGGCGGTGAGGTGGTCGTAGAAGTAAGGCTGCTCAGGAAGAAAACCGATCTGCGCTTTCACTTCGGGGTCGGTCCAGTCGCGGCCCAGAATTTTCGCAGAGCCTGCGGTGGGAAACACCAGTCCCATCAGAAGTTTGAGCGTGGTCGTCTTGCCGGCGCCGTTGGGACCGAGAAAGCCGAAAATTTCGCCGTCTTCCACCTTCAGGCTGAGAGGATACAAGGCGCGCTTGGGCTGCTTGCGCCAGAATCCCACCATGTAGGTTTTTTCCAGGCCGAGAATTTCAATCGCGGGCATGCCTGCTCCGAAAGAGTGAACGTGGAATACTGCGCTTCGAGAAAATTATAAGCAATGCGGGCGAATTTTGAGACTGGGTAGAAAGTTACGTCCGTCACGTGCACGAAGAGTAAGAATCAGAAGTGAAATTCAAGAATACGAACTCAGCTGGGCATTCTCAGTGTCCATGCTAATTACTCATGGGATTCAGCCCGAAGCAGGTGGGATAGCTCGGGACTAATGTGATCGTGCCCGCCGGCTGGGTGCGTATGACCCCATCTTGAATGGAGCAGAGCGCGCGACTGCCGGTTTGAGCGCTGAGCGGTGTGCCGGTGGAGTAGAACTGGTCATTCACCGCACTTCCGGCGCTGGCCGAGCCGGTGGCGTTAAAGCTGTAGCCGCTCTTGCCGGCTCCGGCGCCGTTGGTAGCCAGATAGTTGTCGATGGCGCATGCCGTGGCAATGCTCGGAGTGCAAGGTCCCGCGCCGCCCAGAGTCGCCAATGCTGCCGGATAACCGATGGTCGGGAACGTCGCAAAATAAGCAATTTCGGCGGTGGTGATCTGCCGAAGCGACTGGGCCGCGGAAGAATCGTTGGCCGCCATCTTGGCGCGCATCAGGTTAGGAATCGCAATCGCGGCAATGATCAGGATGATCGCCACGACGATCAGCAACTCGATCAGCGAGAATCCTTTTTGATTGCGCATTTTGTTCCCCAAGCCCGAAACAACGGCGTCGCAGATTCAGACGCGTACATAAGTCTTTGCACGTGATGAACCAATTCGGTTGCACATAGCGCCCCAATGGTCATGTGGAACTGGCTGTGTTTTGTGGGACTTGCAATGACGACCAGCTTCTTGCGGAAGCGGCTGGCTTGGGTGAATCGCTCGAGATTGACAATTTCTGTCAGTCTGGTTCGACGAGCGACAAAAGACATTATGGCAAGAACTGGAGGAAAGCACTTGGGGAAAAGCATAAGGAGCAGCGGACTCGTGTCCGCTGCTCCTGGCTTGTACCCTCCCCGGGCATTTTGCCAAACTGACTTATGCTAGCTCGCAAACGTTAGTTCGCCAGCGGGTTCAGGCCTTGGCAGGCTATGTACGAAGCGACGATCGTGATCGTGCCAGGAGCCTGCGTGCGGACCACACCGTCATCCGTGGCGCAATACGCCTTGGAACCGGTGGTCGCGCTGATCGGCGTGCCAGTAGCCAGGAACTGGTTCGGAACCGGGCTGCCAGCGCCCGTGCTGGGCGTCGAGACAAAGAGGTATCCGCTCTTACCAGAGCCAGCCGGAGTACCGTTGTTGGCCAGGTTGCTGTCGATCATGCAAGCGGTCGCGGTGCCCGGAACGCATTGCGCACCGATCGCGCCGCCCAGAGCCAACAGGCTGGTGAAACCAATCGTCGGATAGGCCGAGAAATAGCCAATCTCGCCGGTGACGATGGAACGCTCGGAAGCGGCCGCCGACGAATCGTTGGCTGCCATCTTGGCGCGCATCAAGTTAGGAATAGCAATAGCTGCGATGATCAGGATGATTGCCACCACGATCAGCAGTTCGATAAGTGAGAAACCCTTTTGTTTTTGCATTGGATGATTGTAATCCCTTCAGATTCAGACCGTTTTTGGAATGTCGTCTCTATGCTGATGGCACGTTGCTGGCCGTGTTGGGTGATGTGCGATTGCGGGGCTGTGGGCCTTTGTTGTCAACAAACCGTCGGCAAATTCCGGTGACTGCGCCCGCGTTGTGGATGCTCTTCCAGACAATATATGTCATGTTTCGAAGGGCGATGACAAGAATCCGCGCTCTTTGACTCAGTGCGATGAACACGTGCCAAATCGGGAAGATGGGGCGAGTGCCCTATCGAGACCTCTCTTGCGCCTCCCGATCACCCCTATCGCACCACACCCCACCCGCCTTGCCATCCCGACAACGCGTATATGGTTTATGGAGCCGTGATTGTGGCTGAATCAGGACGCGCACAAGCTGACTTAATCAGAAAGAGCAGAAGGTGCCGAAAAAAAAAGGGCAGCGGACTTTCGTCCGCTGCCCTTCGGCTTGTACCCTCCCCCAGGTACTTCGCCAAACTGAATGACTTATGTTAGTTCGCCAGCGGGTTCAGGCCTTGGCAGGCTATGTACGAAGCGACGATCGTGATCGTGCCGGGAGCCTGGGTGCGGACCACACCGTCATCCGTGGCGCAATACGCCTTGGAACCGGTGGTCGCGCTGATCGGAGTGCCAGTAGCCAGGAACTGGTTCGGAACCGGGCTGCCTGCGCCGGTGCTGGGCGTCGAGACGAACTTGTAGCCGCTCTTGCCCGAGCCGGCTGGAGTGCCGTTGTTGGCCAGGTTGGCGTCGATCATGCAAGCGGTCGCGGTGCCCGGGACGCATTGCGCACCGATCGCGCCACCCAGAGCCAACAGGCTGGTGAAACCAATTGTCGGATAAGCCGAGAAATAGCCGATTTCGCCGGTGACGATGGAGCGCTCGGAAGCGGCCGCAGACGAATCGTTGGCTGCCATCTTGGCGCGCATCAAGTTAGGAATAGCAATAGCTGCGATGATCAAGATGATTGCTACCACGATCAGCAGCTCGATTAATGAGAAACCCTTTTGCTTTTGCATCGGATGATTGTCGCCCCTTGAAAGAAATTCAGATCCGTTTTGAAATGCTCGCTATTTGAGAGGCAGGTCGCTGGCCAAACTCGGGTGAGGTCACGTTACGGCTCCTCCGACCTATGGTTTCAGCAAGATGCAAGAAAATCCGGAGGAAGAAGGCGGCCCGACGGAGGGCGTTTCCGACAATATGTGTCAACTTTCGAAGGTTGTTGACAAGTATCAGTAGCCCGAAACGGGACTAGGTAAAGGACGGGAAGGCGTGGAAAAGATAGGCTGGCGCTCCACGGGCCGATGAGATTGAGATTCCTCCGCGCGCGAAGCAAAACGCGCGCTGTCGGAATGACAAGGCGCGAAACGTGGAAAACATAATGTGACAAGAAACATGTGCCCAAAAAACGTAAGGGGCAGCGGACTTTCGTCCGCCGCCCCTGGCTTGTATCCTCGCGGATACTTCGCCGAGTTATGTTAGTTCGCCAGCGGGTTCAGGCCTTGGCAAGCTACGTACGAAGCAACGATCGTGATCGTGCCAGGAGCCTGCGTGCGGACCACACCGTCGTCGGTCGCGCAATACGCCTTGGAACCGGTGGTCGCGCTGATCGGAGTGGCGGTGGTCAGGAACTGGTTCGGAACCGGGCTGCCAGCGCCCGTGCTGGGCGTCGAGACAAAGAGGTATCCGCTCTTACCAGAGCCAGCCGGAGTACCGTTGTTGGCCAGGTTGCTGTCGATCATGCAAGCAGTCGCGGTGCCGGGGACGCATTGCGCACCGATCGCGCCGCCCAGAGCCAACAGGTTGGTGAAACCAATTGTCGGATAAGCCGCGAAGTAGCCAATTTCGCCGGTGACGATAGAGCGCTCAGAAGCGGCCGCGGACGAATCGTTGGCTGCCATCTTGGCGCGCATCAAGTTAGGAATTGCGATAGCCGCGATGATCAGGATGATTGCCACCACGATCAGCAGCTCGATTAGTGAGAAACCCTTCTGTTTCCGCATCTCGATTTTCCCCTCGTATGGTTCTTGTTTTGAATTTGTTCTGGTCACGAATGACGCAGTCGGGCTATATATTGGCAACTGCCGGACCAAATCGGCTGGTTACCTTGGTTCCGGTACCGATCTGGGCAAAGGGCTTTATTTTCATTACGAGGCCAAACTTCAGTCCCTATTCTAAAACCTCTATAAGAATCATGCCTTGTCAAAATCCGTCGTGAGAACTGACAAATCCTGTCACCGGAGGTTCCCGGCTGGAACTGCCTCCCAATTTAGAACGGAGTTGTTTTATCACCTTGCACGACGGGCAACCTCATGTCTCTGTTCATCTAGCTCCAGACGCGCTGTCATCCTCCACACGCGTCGTCATCCCTCAGACGCGTTGTCATCCCGACAGCGCGCGTTTTGCTTCGCGCGCGCAAGAGCCTGTCCTGAGCGAAGCCGAAGGAATCTCAGTCTGATCAGCCGTGGAGCGCCAGCCTTATGCTTCCCTTATCACAGCCCTGGAGCGCCAGCCACCCCCCACATCTTCCCGACTCGGTACGTCTTCACTCCACCGAGTCATCATCGTGCCGGAGTCTGAAGCCGTTCCAGAGCCTTGCGTGCGCCAGTCTGGTAAGGATGCAGCTGCAATTCGGTTTTGTACTCCACAATTGCGGCGCTCGGTTGCGAAACCTGCTCCAGTGCGGTTCCCAGTGCGTAGTGATATCCGTCGGCAGAGGGTTCGAACTCGAGCGCTTTTCTTAAATACGTGATCGCTTGTTCCGGGAGATGCTGCAGCAGGGAAACCTGCGCGAGTCCGAACCAGGCGTTAGCTAAGGAGGGATCGAGTTGCAGCGCGGTTCTGAACCAGCGTTCGGCCTGAGACAAATCTCCGGATTGCTGATAGGCGAAGCCCGCGAAATCTGCGGCGCGCCAGCCCGGCTTCAATTCGTAGGAGCGCGCGAAGTGAGGAGCGGCGTCGGCAAATTTGCCCCGAGCGCTCAGCGCGGAGCCGTAGTTCAGTTGCGCCCACTCGTTGTCGGGAGCGCGGTCGACGGCGCGCGCAAACAAAGTGACGTCGGTGGCCCAATACTCCGATTGAATGGCGCTGGCGAAGGCCAAGATGACTACCAGACACGCGGCCAACGGCCGAAACAACTGCATGGCCGGCCATTTTGTTTTTATCCAATCTCGGATGCGCGCGTAAGCGGACGCCGCCAGCAGAGCCACTCCCAGCATGCTCATGTAGAGATAACGGTCGTGGATAAAGTCGTCTTCGTTCATCCAGCGGAGATTCAGCGTAGGAAGCATGGGGAAAATCAGCCAGGCGAATGCGACCCACAATCGGGGATCGCGAGTCGCTGCGAGGATGGCGAGCGCGACGAGAGTAAGCAGAGCCAGTAATGTGAGGAGAAATTGTGGGTCAGGGGATTCGATCAAGCGGAAGTCATAGTGCGGGCTGAGGCCAATGGGAAGAACTGCCCGGTACAAATTAAATAGGACGACCTTGGGTGCGCTCAGGAACGTGGTGCTCCACGGCAGCGACGAGGAAACGGCGGCCGTTCCGCCAAGCGCCCAGGAGCGGAGGGTGAGCCATATTACGGCGACCACGCCGTACGTCGCAGTTGCTGCCATTGTTGCCGGGTTAGCGAAACGTTGCGGCGACGTTGCCTGTGCCTCGCTGCGGGAGTCAGACTCACAGGACGCTGCCCAATCGACGAGAATAATCCCCGGCAACACGACGCTGACTTCCTTGGTGAGCAGCGCGAGCAGAAAAAGAATTCCTGCGAGCGTCCACCAGGCAACGGGATTGTGCGGCGCGGAGCGGGTCTTGCGGTAAATCAAAAAGCTGGCAAAGCAAAGTGCGGCGGCGAGTGAATCATTCACCGATGAGATCCACGAGGCCGACTCCACCTGCAAGGGATGGACGGCAAAGATCGCGGCCGCAAACAGTGCTGCACCTCCATCCTTCAATAACGCGCGGGCCACAAAAAATGCCAAAGCCGTGGCTGTGACGTGCGCCAGGACGGTGGTCACGTGGAAGTAATGGGGATTGAGACCGAACAAGGTCTTGTTGATCAGAAACCAGAGCGTGAGCAACGGGCGGTAGAAACGGCCTTCCATGCCGGCCACCGAGGCCCACAGCTGATGCGTGACCAGGAAGCCGAAACGGCTCCATTCGAGATTCGGGTTCTGCGGAATCTGCGGAGGGTCGTCATAGACCCAGCCGAAGGTGAAGGTCGATGCGAAAGTGAGCAGAGTACCAATCAGCACGCCCGCCAGGGAAAGCAGTTCGGTGCGGTGCAGTGAGGAAATCGGTTTTTGTGTTTCGAGTTGGGGCACGATTGAGTCGGCTGGGCAGGTTCAGTTTGCAATTCCGGATTACGTTTTCGGCCTGGGTTTCCAGATTGCGTTTCCAGATTACAATAAGCACGCTCTCCTTATGCCTAACCCTCTTGAGTCCCTGCAGATTGATTCCGATGTGGCGCGGGCGTGGACGCTGCCTTCGCGTCTGTACACCGATCCCGCGGTCTTTGCAGCCGAGAAGGAAAAAATCTTTGCGCGCAGCTGGCAAGTGGTGGGGCATCACGACCAGGTAGCGAATGCGGGCGACTATTTCACGACGGAACTGGTGGGCGAGCCGCTGCTGATCGTGCGCGGAGCGGATGGAAAACTGCGCGGCTTTTACAACGTTTGCCGGCATCGCGCCGGGCCTCCGGCAGAGGGATGCGGCTCGCGCAAGCTCTTTCGCTGCGGTTATCACGGATGGACTTACGGTCTGGACGGAGCGCTGATCAGCGCCACGGAAATCGACGGAGTGGAGGGATTTCGCGCCGAAGATTTTGCTTTGACGCCGGTGCGCACCGAAGAATGGTTTGGTTTTATCTTCGTGAATCTGAGTCCGGTGAATCTGAGTCCGGTGAATCTGAATCCGGTGAATCTGGATGCGCAGGCGCGGCCGCTGCGCGAGAGTCTGGGCGAATTGCCGCAGCAGGCGGAGAAATTTCACTTCGCCGACATGAAGCTGTTCGAGCGGCGCACCTACGACATGAAGTGCAACTGGAAGACTTATGTCGATAACTATCTCGAGGGCTATCACCTGCCCAGCGTGCATCCCGGGCTGAATCGCGAACTGGATTTCAATGCTTACGTGGTTGAGCCCTACGAGCGTCACGTGCGCCAGTTCAGTCCAATCCGCGGAGCGCAGCCCGGAGACACGACGCCGCGCCGCTATCAGGAAGCGGGCGAAGATTTGACCACCGACTATTTCTGGATTTTTCCCAACTGGATGCTGAACTGCTATCCGGATAATGTTTCGCTGAACATCGTGCTGCCGCTCGAGCCGGAGCGGTCGCTGGCGATTTTCGAGTGGTATCTGCCGGAAGAAGATCACAGCAGCCCAGCGGCCAAAGCGTCAGTCGAGTTCAGCGACCAGATTCAGATTGAGGACGTTGGCATCTGCGAAATTGTGCAGAAGAACCTGCGCTCGCGAAGTTACTCGCGCGGTCGCTTCAGCGCGACGCAGGAAAAGGGTGTGCACGCGTTCCATCGGATGTACGCGGAACAGATGAAAAGGGATTAGCTTCACTCAGCCTTCAGCAGCATCAGGGTCACGTCGTCGTGTTGCGGCGTCTGGCCGACGAACTGGTCGACTTCGGTCATGAGGCGCTTGAGCATCTCGCTCGGCTTCAGGGTGGCGCCGGCCGCAATGGTGTTCAGGACGCGGGTTTCGCCGTACTCTTCCTGATGAGCATTCTCCGCTTCGACCAGGCCGTCGGTGAAGATCAGCAGCCAATCTCCCGGACCGAGCGCGATACTCGCCGATTCGTATTTCGCTTCCGGCTGAATACCGAGCGGCAACCCGCCCACATCAAGGCGCTCGATGGATCCATTGCTGCGGCGGAGGATCGGCTGGTTGTGTCCGGCGTTGATGTAATCGAGGGTGCGGCGGACAGGGTCATACTCGGCCAGGAAAGCGGTGGTGAAGCGCAATCCGCCCTGACTGTTGGAGCAAGCGTAGCGATTCATGTTAGCCACGAGTTCTGGCAAGGCGACCTGCGCTGTGGAAAGCGTCTTGAGGCTGGCCTGGAAAGTGGCCATCAGAATCGCTGCGGGAATGCTTTTTCCCGCAACGTCAGCCACGGCAAGCACCACGCGATTTTTGTCGGGCGTTCGGCCGGGGCGCGGGAACACATCGTAGTAGTCGCCGGCCACGGTGTTTGCGGGACGCGTGGTGTAGGCGATGGCCAGGCCGGGGATTTGCGGCGGAGCGCCGGGCAGCAGCCAGGTCTGAATCTCGCGCGCGATCTGGAGATCGCGCTTCATGACCACGCGGTCGGCGATCTCGAGGATGAGAAGAAGAAAGAGCAGCAGGCCCGCCCAAAAATGAGAATCGAATTCAACCGAATAAACCTTGCCGCCTTCTCCGTTGTAGCTGAATCCGTTGTGAGGGATCACCAGCAGAATCAGGGCTGCCAGCAGGAGCACGCGGCGCGCGGGCGATAGTTTTTCCAGCACCGCCCAGAAAAACTCTTTGACCACGTGCAGGCGGCGGCCGCGATTGGTAAGTCCTTCTGGAGTTTTCGCTTCGACGTCCCGGGAGTAAAGCCGGTAACTCGCGCGGGCTTCGCCCTCGAACTGCGACCAGAGCTGGCTGACTTCCAGTCCTTCGGTTACGCGGCGCCAGAATTTCCGCAGCCGCCCAGTGATGGGCAGAGGCTGAACGGGAGGCTGTTGGGGGAAGGCGGTGGCCATGAGGATCAGCACTGATTATAGATGCTTCTCGATGCCGAGCACCCACGGGGGAACCACTCCTAGAACAGATCCAACTGCTGATCGAATTCTTGCACCGGCCACTTGGTCGCGTACGCGGGCCGCTCGCTGCCATGCTCCGCACGGCGATCAGCACGCGAGATTTTGTATTTCTCGCGGAAGCGATGGATGAGCTGCGACAGACGCTTGGCATAGGCTTCCGGCAGAAATGAGCGTCCCTGGTAGCGCTGGCGGTAATTCTGTACCAGCGCCGGGAAGTTTTGTTCGAGGAAGGGAAGGAACACAGCCGCCGAGCACGGCTTCAGGAAGAGCGGATTGGCGAACACGTGGTCGGCGCCAGCTTCCGCGGCGGCGCGCACTAAGGCTTCCAGGTCGGCGGGGGAATCCGTGATCCCGGGGAGCACCGGCGAAGCACTCACGCCCACACGCAGGCCGGCTTGGCTGAGAGCGCGCACCGCCTCCAGGCGCAAGTCTGGGCGCGGAGCGCGCGGCTCGAGAATCCGCGCCAAGTCAACATTCAGCGTCGTGATGGTGATGTGGACGGAGAGCTTATTTGTTTTCGCAACTTCTTTCAGAAGATCGAGGTCGCGCGCGATCAGATTTGATTTGGTGACAATGCCCAGTTCGTATCCGCGATGGCGGGCGAATTCTTCGAGGATGCCGCGCGTGACCTCATAACGCCGCTCCGCCGGCTGGTAGGGATCGGTGGCGGTTCCCAGGGCGATGGCTTCTCCCGGTTTCACGCGATGAAGATCGTGGCGCAGCAGATTGGCTGCGTGCTGCTTGACGTAGATTTTCTGTTCGAAGTCCGCGCCGTCGCGCATCTCCATGAACTCGTGCGTGTAGCGGGCGTAGCAGTATTTGCAGGCGAACTCGCAGCCGCGGTAAGGATTGATGGTCCAGGTAAACGGCATCTGCCTGCCGCTCACGCAGCGGTTCAGCAGGGACTTGGCGGGGAGAGTGAAGTACTCCACGTTGTGCCCTTCGCGCAGAGACTCGCCCTCGGATGCCAGGCGGGCGATGCCGACCAGCTGAGGTTTATCGGGAAGTGGAAGCAAGGGCAGGGAAGCCATACTTATGTTCGCCTTTTGTTCGCTATACACTAACGCCAAATGTGGGGATTGTCAACTCCGATAAATGGCCGTGAGTCGGGAAGATTTTCCCCAGCCCTGAGCATGACGCGAGAACAAGGCCAAAGTGGTGGTTGGAACTCCCTGGAAGGCCGGTTAATGGCGGCGGCCTGCTTGGGGTTCTTCGCTTCGCTCAGAATGACAGAACTTATCAGGCTGATAAGACTTTCGAAAACGACATGGCTGCCTGGGGTCGAAGGGCTTCCAGCTTTTTCCTACGGCAGCCGCACTTCCAGGCTGTAGATTTCCTGCGTGCTGCGGTCGCGCATCAGGAGCGGGGAGTCATCAGGGGCCAGGCCGACCCAGAATTCCCACGGATCGAAGCCGCGGGGAACTTCCTTGAGGCTGAGCAGGCGTTCTTCCTTGCCAGTGGCTACGCTCACGCGCACGAAGTCATCGGTGCTATCGGAATAATCTTCTGCGTACAGATACTTGCCATCATGTGACCAGTTCTCGAAACCGAACTGCGACGCGGCGAGTTGCGTCCAGCTTTTTTTGTCCATATCGAAAAGCATTAGCCTGGCCGAGTCCGCGGAGAGAGCGGCCAGGTAATGTCCATCCGGTGAGCAGCGCGGACTGAAAAGATTTTCGGAACCCGGCACATCGGAGACCTGCCCAGTCTTCAAATCAGCGATGTGAATGTTGGGGCCGTTTGCGGTGCCGTATTCCAGCCAGGGCATTCCGGCGAACACGATGGACTCGCCGTTGGCTGTCCAACTGGGGTCGCCCTGATTGTGATTGCCCTGGTTGTGGTCTGCGGCGGTGACTTCGCGCGGCGTGCCGCCCTCGGCGGGCATGACGAATATCTTCCACGGCTTTCCCGGACGGGACGCCATAAACGCGATCTGGGTTCCATCGGGCGACCAGCGCGGCATGTGCGCCTGCATGGGCGCATAAGTGAGCTGAGTGCGAGAACTTCCGTCAAGCTTGCTCCGCCACAAAGTGAGTTCCGGATGCGCGACGTAGACGATCCACTCGCTCTTGCCGGCGAAATCTGCCTCGCCCGCGGAAACTCCGGGCAAGTTGACGGAGAACTGCGACTTGCGATCCAGACCTGTGCGACCCATACCGATCAAGTCGAAGCGGCGCTGCTGGCCGATCACGAACAGCTTCGTTCCATCCACGCTCGGCGTCGGATTGCTGAACATGAGCGGCCCCACCGTCAACTGTGTTGGCTGGTCGCTTGTCTTGTGAAGCAGGGAAGCACCTTCGTGAAGCGCCCAAATGTTCTGCGCGTGGTCGCGAGTGGATTCGAACAGGAAGTACTCTCCGTTCGGCGTCCAGGTTCCGCCGAACTCTTGCGCGGGCTTGTTCCAGTCCGGCAAGACCGGATGCAAATCCGTGCCGTCCGCCGAAACTTCCCACAGGGAAGACGTGCGCTGGTTGGTGTCGCGGATGGTGAAGCGCAGGCGGCGTCCATCCGGAGAAAAGCGAGGCGCGAAAGGAACTCCTGGTACGGCGACGATCTCGTGCGAATCGCTTCCGTCGGAGTTGCAGAAGTACAAACTTGATTTCCGCGCATACACAATGTGCTGGCCGTCGGGCGCCCACGTGGCGGCGTGCGCCAGAACGTTTCCCACAGGCCGGAGCGATCCCGCGGGCAGCGGCAATACCCCAACCGGCCACTCCGTGTCGGTGCCTCCCGCCGCGCCCTTCACCAGCAATTCAGAACGGGCTGGGTAGAAATCATAAATGTCGGCGCTGGCCAGCGAAGTTGGCACCGGCGCGGTTTCTCCTCCCGAGGTGGAAACCTGCATCAGGACCGAGTGGCCATTGAGATATTCGGAAAAGTACAGTCGAGCGCCGTCGGTGACCAGTGAGCGCTTGGAAGTGCCGTCGTTGGTGATCTGAGTCGACGAAATCACAAGCGGCGGGGCGACAGGCGATCTAACGAACCAGAGAATTGCCGCTAATACTGCGGCCGCAAAAATACCGCTCGCCAGCAACCGCAATCGGAAGGCCTTGGGTTGGGGGTGAGGAGTGCGGAAAGCGGTTTCGAATAAAGCACGGATTCTCTCTTTCGAATCCGATGCCGGTCTTTGGGAGGTCCCGCTAGCCTGGGTTTGTTTTGATTCCGTTTCCCGGCGCAGGCGCTGCAAATCGACCCGCATTTCGGCAGCACTTTGATAGCGCTGCGCCGGATCCTTCTCAAGGGACTTCCTGACGATGCGCTCAAGTTCGGGGGGCGTCGCGGAATTGAATTGCAGCGGCCATTCCGGCACGCTGTGAATGAGAGAGTCGAAGAAAGCGGCGGTGGTGTGTCCCGTAAAAGGCAGGGCTCCGGTTGCCATCTCATAGAGCACTACTCCGAACGAGAACAGGTCAGTGCGCGAATCGAGCGGCTTGCCGAGCGCCTGCTCCGGCGACATGTAAGGGATGGTTCCCAGAGCGGAGCCAGGGCGCGTGAGATCCTCGGGCGATTGCGTGACTCCGCCGAAAGTATTTCCGCTGACGCTGCCTTCGTCCCCGACAGCGAGCTTAGCGAGGCCGAAGTCCAGAATCTTGGCGTGGCCGCGCTTGGTGACAAAAATGTTTGAGGGATTAATATCGCGATGAAAAATTCCATTCGAGTGCGCGGCGTCGAGAGCGTCGGCAATCTCGATTGCCAACGACAGCAACACATCCATTTCCAGCGGACGCCCCCCGATACGATGCTTCAGGGGCAGTCCTTCCAGAAACTCCATGGCGATGAAGGCTTCGCCCTGCTGGCCTCCGACGTCGTGGATGGTGCAAATGTTGGGGTGGTTCAGCGCGGATGCGGCCTGCGCTTCGAATAGAAAACGGGCAAGCGCCTGTGGATCGCGGGCAACCTGTTCTGGCAGGAATTTGAGGGCGACGAAGCGATGCAGGCGCGTGTCTTCCGCCTTGTAGACCACGCCCATCCCGCCGCCCCCGAGCTTCTCGACGATGCGGTAATGCGAGATGGTTCGCCCGATCACAGAAGCAGAATCCTACGTGTGGGAAACGGGCAAGTCAATCAACCGCGCGATGAAAACATCCACGAACGCCGCGGAATTGCGCTGTTTCGGGAACCGCTCCAGGGCTGATCAGGCCAGGGCTGATCGGGCCAGAGTCGATCGGACTAAGTTTGCTCAGGCTACGGTTGATCGCCTTCTTTCGCTGCCGGCTTGGCGAAGATTTTCGAGTCCACTGTAGGATTGATTTCCAGCGCCGAATATTCCGCTGCGCTGGAATCTTCTCCGTTCTGCTTGTTCTTGCGAATGAGTGGGACGGTCAACCCGCCGAGGGGCTTCCAATTTTCCATGGTCGTTTCACCCTGCGCGGGTCCACTCGGACCCAAGGTGCGGTAGGTCTCTTTCAGAATGTGTCCGGTCTTCGGATCGACGAACCAGCGGATGGCGGCGCCCGCGGCATTCACGTCCACGATGCGGGCTTCGATGTCGCCGACCTTTTCCGTTCCACCCGCGTGGAAGAAAACGTTGGGATCTTTCCAGTGCGCGGCAATGAAAATAGGATCGCGCTTGATCTGCTCCAGACTTTCCGCCTTCTGCGAAGCAGGGAAGTCGCGCATGCCTTGGCCAGCCATGGCCATAAACGCAGCATCGGGTGTAACCACGATTTCCAGGTTTCCGTTGGGCGTTTGCATGTCGGCATGCAGGCGGTCAGGAAAGACGATGATCGTTTCCATCGGGATGGGGACGTCACCCTGCGGCGTTTTCCGCGTGATGGTTAGAGTCGCCTTGGTCGACTTGATGCCGGAGAGTTTAGCCTCGCCGCCCAGGGCTGCCACCACTTTCGCGGCCAGTGCTTTGCCTTCAGCATTTGACTCGGTGACTTTGGGACCGGGCTCGTCGTTTGCCCCTTCTTGTTTCGTGCCGCCTTGTGCATCGTCTTTTGCGCCGGGCGGAGGCGGAATCGCAATGTCGATTTCTTTCACCGCACCCATCGACGAGAGCGGCTTGTCAAATTCCTTGGTGTTGCCGACCACCAGAACGGCGAGCTGATCGCGATGCAGATATTTCGCGGCCACCCGGTTTACATCCGCGGCGGTGACCTTGCGGATTTCAGCTTCGTACTTATCCAGCCAATCGGGAGGATATCCGTAATACTCGTAGGTCACGCGCTCGGCGAGAATCTTGTCGGGCGAGTCCAGGCGGAAGATGAAGGCGTTCAAAATGGAATCCTTCGCACGCTTGATTTCCTCTTCCGTGATGGGTTGCCTCGCGAGGTTGTCGATATCTTCGCCCGCGGCCTGAATGGCTTCGATCGTGCTCTGGCTCTTGGTGCCCATCACGATTTGCAAAATGCCGGGATGCCCAAAGTTGGCCCCGATGCCGCCGCCAACGTTGTAAGCCAGGCCTCGCTTGGTGCGGATGTCGTTGAACAGCCGCGAAGAGAATCCTCCGCCGAACGCTTCATTGAATACGCTGATGGCGTAATAGTCGGGATTGTCGCGGGTGATGCCGAGCGCAACCATGTGAATGCTGCTCTGGTTCACGTCATCTTTGGGGACGAGGTAATAACCCGGCGCGGCGGGGCGGTATTGAATGTCGTCTTTAGGAAGTGCTGGACCTTTGGGCCATGACTCGAACGCCGCGCGCAGCTTGGCTTCCATAGCCGCGGAATCGAAATCGCCGGCTACGCCGAGAATGATGTTGTTGGGATACACATACTTGCCGTGCCATTCGATCAAGTCCTGGCGCGTAATTGCGGCGACGGTGGCATACTCGGGCTCGCGAGTGTAGGGATTGCCGGCACCGTAAGCGAGCTTGGCGGATTCGCGCGCTGCAATTCCTCCGGCTTGATCGTTGCGGCGGGAGATGCCGTCGTCTTCGCCCTTCTGCGCGATCTCGATTTTATCGGCGCGAAATTCGGGATGCTGCAGCACGTCGACGAACGCCTTGAAAACGTCGTCGAAATCAGCCTTCAGGCACGACCAGCCAATGGTGGTGGAGTCCGGTCCGCCGCCGGTTTCGACCTTGGCGGCGCGCACCTCGAGATAGTCGTCGAGCTGGTCGCCGGTCTGGGTTTTCGTTCCGCCCGTACGCCAGACTTCGCTGTAAATATCCACGAGGCCGGTCTTGCTGGCGGGTTCGTTGCGCGACCCGCCGCGAATGCGGGCGGAGCCGTCAATCAGCGGCAGCTCGTGATCTTCCTGAAGAAAAATCACCATGCCATTGGAAAGCTCGACGCGCCTGGGTTGCTGCGGATGGAACGCCGGCAGAGGAGGAATAGGAATCTGCTTGTAACTTCCGGCTTGAGCCGAGGCGCGGGGAGGAGCAGCAAAGATTGCTGCGGCAAGAGTGGCAGTGACGACGATTGCTTTCGCTTTTATTTTGCACCCGTTCATTGCGCACCTCCTCGATCGCCAGCATGACCGCCAGCCTGACCGCCGGAGTCGCCCGCGCCCGGCTTGCCCGCGCCACCTGCGGTTTCGATGATGCCCACGGTGCGATTCGTGTCCACAAAAGTTTCGTTGGCCACGCGGCGAATATCGGCCTTGGTTACCTGATCAATGCGGTCGACAGAGCGGAACAGCTCGCGCCAGTCGCCGTAACGCGTCTGGTTGCTGGCCAGGTTCGTGGCGAGCCCCTCGTTATCGGCCAGGCTGCGAATAAGGTTGGCCTTGGTGCGCGTTTTGATCATCTTCAATTCGTCGTCGCTGATGTCGTCTTTCTTCAGGCGATCAATCTCCGCGTGGATGGCGTCCGCCATTTCCTGCGGGGTGTGCCCCGGCAACGGAAATGCGTAGAACGCGAACAGATGCGGATACTTGATGCCGGGCAACCCAGTGAATCCCGCCGAGAACGATGCGATTTTCTTGTCCCGGACCAGCGCTCGATAAAGCCGCGACGTGCGCCCCTCGGACATGAGATCGCTGATCGCGTCGTAAACCGCGTCGTCCTTGGTGCGATAGTCGGGGCGATGATAGCCCTCGAGATAAAGCGGCTGGGCTTGTTCCTTCAGCACGACTTTGCGCTCGGAGTTCTGCGGAGGCTCGGTCGTGGTGGTTTCATCGGGCTGCGGACGCGTGGGCAGGCGGCTGAAGTATTTCTCGAGGATGGGCATGTCCCGCGCCGCGTTCAAGTCGCCGGCAACCGCGACCACCATATTCGACGGCACATAATACTTGTCAAAGAACTCTTTCGCGTCGGTGGCCGAAAACGAATTCAAATCGGACATCCATCCCACCGTCGGCCGGTGATAGGGATGCGCCTCGAACGCCTCAGCCGTGAACTGTTCGATCAGCCTGCCGGTGGGATTACTGTCGGTACGCAGCCGACGCTCCTCGATGACCACGTTGCGCTCCTTGTAAAACTCGCGCAACACGGGATGCAGAAACCGCTCCGATTCCAGATACGCCCACAGTTCGAGCCGGTTGATGGGAAGAGAATAGTGATACGCGGTCTCGTCGTAATCGGTATTGGCGTTGAGATCCTCGCCGCCGTTCTCCTCGATGATCTTGCCGAACTCGTTCGACTTGACGAATTTGTCGGCGGCGGCGATGTCATCCTTCCAATCCTTTTCCAGTTGCTTCAGCTTGCCTTCGTCGCGGCCCACAGTCTTGTCGCGCTCGGCGATGTAAGCCGCGTAGGCCACCTCAACCTTTGCCAGCGCCGGTTTTTCGGCGGTGTAATCCGTGGTGCCGATCTTGTCCGTGCCCTTGAACGCCATGTGCTCGAACATGTGCGCCAGCCCGGTTTTGCCCATGGGGTCTTGCGCCGAGCCTGCGTCAACCAGCGTGAAGAAAGAAAACACCGGGGCCTCCGGCCGCTCACAGATCAGCAGAGTCAGGCCGTTCGGCAGCTTCTTCACCGTGATGCGTTTCTCGAAGGAAGCGACATCCTGGGCGGCGGCGAGGCCTGAACAGCAGGAAAACGAATAAGAAAAGCGCAGTGATCCTGAGCGCGCGGGGTTTCATCTGGACCTCCGGATTGATCGCTATGAAATGGACGGACATGATTTAGACGAACTCGCAGGGCAGAAGTTTGAAAGTACGTGGCGGTAAGGGAAGCTTGTCAAACCCACCCGGTAATTGGTGGTGGCTCGAATTAAGGCTGCGCACTCGTGGATTCACTGACCGATGTCATCCCGCAGGAGAGCGCCAAGCGCTCCGGAGGGACCTTACGAAACCCAAGCACCGGTTGTACGGATGCGAGGAGCGCCGGCACCGCAGGAAGCGCGGGGATTCCCATCCACGCCATCGACAGCGTCAGCGTCAGCAGACGTAAGGTTCCTCGCCCGGCTGTCGCCGCGCTCAGAATGACATCGGGCTGAAATAATTGTGAAATTGAGCCACTACCCTTGATTTTGCGCTTCGGAAAATTTCAGGCACAATGCGGGCGGGAGCTCACGATGGATTCCGTGATTGAGGTGCAGGGTAAGCAGTTGAAGCTGTCGAATCTGGAGAAGGTGCTTTACCCGGCCGTCGGATTCACGAAGAAGGACGTCATCGATTACTACGTCCGTATAGCGCCGGCGATTATTCCTCATCTGGCCGGGCGCGCGCTCACGCGCAAGCGCTATCCCGACGGCGTGGAGGGCGAACCTTTTTTCGAGAAGAACGCCCCCATGCACCGGCCCGACTGGGTGAAGACGGCTCCGATCTGGAGCGGGCGCAACCGCCGCACCATCCACTATGTCCTCGCGAACGATATGGCCACGCTGGTGTGGCTGGCCAATCTGGCCGCGCTCGAACTGCACCCATCGCTCTCCTTGGCCACAGACATTACTTGCCCCACGATGATGGTCTTCGATCTGGACCCGGGCCCGCCCGCGAACATAGTGCAGTGTTGCCAGGTTGGATTGCGGCTGCGTGAGATCTTCGAACATTTCAGTCTGCAGAGTTTCCCCAAGACTTCGGGCTCGAAGGGATTGCAAATCTATGTCCCGCTGAACACTCCGGTGACCTACGAGGCAACCAAGCTTTTCTCGCATGCCCTGGCGCAACTGCTCGAGCACGACCACCGCGAGCAAGTTGTCTCTGAGATGAAGAAGCAGGTGCGCACCGGCAAAGTGTTTGTGGATTGGAGCCAGAACGACGAGCACAAAACTACGATCGGAGTGTATTCGCTGCGGGCGCGCGAACATCCAACGGTTTCTACTCCGGTGACGTGGGAGGAGGTCGAACGTGCCCACAAGAAGAAAGATGCCGGTCTGCTGGTGTTTGAAGCGCAAGAGACCGTGGCCCGGTTCGAGAAGATGGGCGATCTCTTTGAGCCGGTGCTGGAGTTGAAACAGACATTGCCCGATCTGAAGAAGCTGGCTGGGACCGCGGCCGCAGAAAAGCCGCAGCAAATCGAAATCGCCGCTCAAGCGGAGGATGTACGCGCCGCGCCCGCACAAAGGGCCGCGAAGAAAGTTGCAAAGAAGCCCGCCGTCGGGAAGACTCGCCGCAAGGTATAATCCCGTGCTTGTGTAGAGCGGCTTGTGTAGAGCGGCCAGTGTGGAGTGGCTTGTGTGGAGCGGGCACTCTTGCCCGCTTGGCAGCGCCGCTACCCTCGCCATCGAGTAGCCTATGCCCCAACTCTTCGCAGGAACCTCCGGATGGGCCTACCCAAGCTGGAAGCCCGACTTTCTATCCCGCCAAGCTGGCCCAGAAAAAATTCCTGGGCCACTACGCGACGCAGCTCAGTACAGTGGAGGTGAACTTCACTTTCCGCCAGTTGGTGAAGGAAAACACAATCCAGAACTGGATCAAGGAAACCCCACCACATTTTCGGTTCGGCGTGAAAGCGCATCAGGTAATCACGCACATCAAGCGACTGAAGGGGGCAGAGGACTTTGTTCCCAGATTTCTGGCGACCATCGAGCCGCTGGCCTCAGCCGGAAAACTCGGCCCCATACTTTTCCAGCTTCCTCCAAACCTGAAGGCCGACACGGCGTTGCTGAAAGACTTTCTCGCCATCCTGCCGCGCACCGCTCCGGCTGCGTTCGAGTTTCGGCACGCCTCCTGGTTTACTGATTCCACGTGGGAGCTGCTGCGCTCGCACCAAGCCGCGGTGTGCATCGCCGAGACCGAGACCATGACCACTCCCGAGGTTGCGACCGCCGCATTTGTTTACTACCGCTTCCGCAAGCCAAGTTACACCGGCGACGAACGCCGCTCCATGATCGATCGCATTCACGGGCACATCGCGGCCGGCCGCGACGTGTTCGCTTACTTCAAGCACGAGGAAACGCCCGAGGGAGCTCTCTACGCGGTGGAGATGCTGCGTGAAGTGAGCAAGGCGTGAGTCGTGGTGGGTGACGTAGCAAGCTACGTCTCCACGAGAAGAGAAAAGCTCCGACGTAGAGACGTTGCTCGCAACGACTCCAGCCGGCACCCGGTTCGTCACTTTTCCCAGCGTCCGATAACGCGGATACTGAATCTCCTTCTGGATCATGCCTGCGGAAACCAATTCGCACGTGCTCTCCAGCTTCCTCGACTACCTGAGAATCGAGAAGGGGTCTTGCGCCGCTCTCCATCGGCGCTTACACCACCGACGTCGGCCAGTTCGCCGGGTTTCTGGAAAGGCGCAAGCGCACGCTGCTCACCGCGCAACGCAACGATGTTCGAGAATTTCTGCAACAGCTTTTTGCCAATCAAGTGGAGGGGCGCAGCGTGGGGCGGAAACTCTCGGCGCTGCGGCATCTGTATCGTTACCTGCTGCTCGACAAGAAAATCGAGCACGACCCCACGCTGAACATCGAGTCGCCAAAACAGTGGAAGGTTTTGCCAAAGTCGCTGGCGCGTGACGAAATGGAATCCACGCTCGCCGCGCCGGGGTTGAGGCACAACGCAACTGGGACGCAGGAGACGAAAGAGTCCGCGGCGCTGGCGGTTCGCGATCAGGCTATGCTCGAAGTCCTCTATGCCGGGGCCTTGCGTGTTTCAGAAATTGTCGATGCCAAACTCGAAGACCTCAAGCTGGAAGCCGGATACATGCTGGTGCGCGGTAAGGGCGATAAAGAACGCGTGGTGCCTCTGGGAAAATCGGCGCAAGATGCGTTGACGGAATATCTTGCAGGAGCGCGCCCGGTGCTGGCAACAGTGAAGCGAAGCTCCACAGTGTCGACGCTGCCTAAAGGTTCGCCGCTGCTGTTCCTTGCGCGAGGGGCTCACAAGCTGACGCGCCAGCGCGTCTGGCAAATGGTGCGGGCGGCCTCGGCCGCGTCGGGACGCAAGGCGTCGCCGCACATGCTGCGGCACTCCTGCGCCACGCACATGGTCGAGAACGGCGCGGACCTGCGTACGGTGCAGACCATCCTCGGCCACGCCGACATTTCGACGACCCAGGTCTACACCCATCTGGCGCTCGATCGCCTGCGAACCGTGTATCAGAAACATCATCCGAGGGCTAAAGCGAGATGAGGAGAGTTATGAATGTCGATTCAGGAGTGCTTGCTGGAATCGCTGAAGTGTTCCTGAAGGAACATTTTGTACTGACGCAAATGTATGTACAGTTTCGTACATATCCGTAAATGAAAGCCGGAGTGGGAGTTACGCCGGCCATGGGTTGAGGGGCCTGCTGTCGGATTGGCTGCGTGGGTGTGGTTCAAGCAAGGATCTGCCAGCTCAAGCAGCGGTCGCCAACCGGGAGTCGACAACACGATCGTTAATCGTCGATCGTTAATCGTCGATCGTTACTCGTCAATCGTCGATCGTCAAAGAGATGAGACATCAGAGATCAGCAATGACCAGGGACAAGAACATCGTGGCGAGCGCGGTCGGGGATTTTTTGCTTCATCTGCGTGAGAACAATGCTTCATCGCACACGATCAAAGCCTACCGTGGAGACCTGGCCAACTTCGCGGCTTATGCCGGCTCGCGCCGATGGAAAGAGATCGACCACATCGTCATCCGCGGTTTCCTGTCTCAACTTTACGAAAAAGGCCTGGGCAAAACCTCGGTCGCGCGTTCGCTTGCCGCCGTGCGATCGCTTTATCGCTGGCTGGCGAGGGAAGGAGTGGTGGAGCAGAATCCGGCCAAGCTGGTGGCCACACCGAAGCTTTCCAAGAAACTTCCGCGCGTTCCGACGATTGAAGAGATGAACTCCGTGCTCGACGGCGAAATGCCCGACGCGGCGGCCTTCCCCGAGCGCGACCGGCTGATGCTCGAGCTGCTTTACGGATGCGGTATTCGTAACTCAGAGCTAATCGGAATTAATCTTGAAGATATTCGGCTGAGTTCAGAAGTAATCCTGATTCGAGGCAAGGGAAAGAAGGAACGCTATGTTCCATTCGGCGGTTCGGCCACGAACGCGCTGGCTTCCTATCTCCCCGTGCGCCGTCAACTTATGGAGGAGAAACACAAGAACGCTTCCGCGCTGCTGATTAACCGGCGGGGCGGACGCCTCACCACACGCAGCGTCGGCCGCATCATCAAGAAGATCGCCGTCGCCAAGGGGCTCTCACCCGACGTTCATCCGCATACCCTGCGCCATGCCTTCGGCACGCACATGCTGGAGGAGGGCGCCGACCTGCGTGCCATCCAGGAATTGCTCGGCCACGAGCGCCTCGCCACTACCCAACGTTATACCCAGCTTTCGATGAAGCACGTGCTCCAGGTCTACGACCAGACGCATCCCCGCGCGAAATAGCTTGGGATCGTCGTGACGAAGCACACCTCCTCAGGTAAGCGCCAGCATTCTTTGTGATATCTAATACATTTTGCGCGCAGCGGCGATTACGAAGGCAGATGTTCTTTTAGCGCCTGTCGTACAGCGGGAAAACGTATTACTGTCTAAATCAGAGGCGGACCTGTGAGTACTGAATCGGTGCCACGTATCAATGTTTCGTCGCGGCTGGCGAGCGCGATTACTGAGTTGCGCGCGCTGCAGGCGCCGCTGCTTGGCGGAGAAGTTGATCCTCGCGTCCTTACTGATTTCCGTGACGCGCTAAATCGCATCCGCAATACCGCTTGGGCGGCGCAGCAATCGGCGAACGCTCCGCTTTTTGATGAGGGACGCACGACGGTGGCTTCTTATCTCACCGCTGAGCGGGTTCGCGCCGCCTACCAGCTGTGCCGGTCGCTGCATGATGACGTGTGCCGAGAGGATATTTCGCTTCAGAAGGGACCGCTGGCCGAGCTCTATGGCGCCGCGAAAATTTTGGTGGACGACTTGAAAATAAGACTCTGATTCTTTTTCATCGCGAGCCTTCGCTCCGGAGTCCCTCCCACATCTTCACTACCCGCGCTCTCAATTCAGCAGTCAGCTTCTCGTAAGCGAGCTCCGAAGCTTCACTCTCTGGCGGCGGAATAATCGGATCGCCAAATACGATGCTCAGCGGCGCGAACCCCTGAAACGGCCTGTTCCTGGGCCATGCCTCGTAAAAGCCCTCAATTGCGACCGGCACAATCGGCGCTTGCATGTGAATCGACAAGATCGCTGCACCCTTCTTAAAAACTCGCGGGGTGCCGTCAATCGAGCGTTCGCCCTCGGGATAGAGGATGAGAGCTCGTCCCTGGCGCAACCCGAACGCACCGGCGCGCATAGCGGGAATCAGATTCGCGTCCGGATCTACCACCACGACCCGTAGCGAACGCGCCAGCCGCAGCATCAATCCCTGGCCGAAAATGTCGCTGGTTCCTACGGCAAACACTTTGTCAAACACCTCGGGCGGCAATACGCTGGCCAGGACGGCGGCATCAAGATAGCTCTGGTGATTCGACGAGATAATATAGGGTCCGCTCTTGGGCAGCTTTTCGATTCCGCGCACCTGCAGCCGGAAACGATCGCGAGCAATCATTTGCATGAGCCGCGAAACCAGGTACCAGAACGCATCGCTCAGGGGCTGCGGCTGTGCCAGCGCCAGTACTTCGTTTGGGCCCGGTTCTTCCGCGAGAATGGCTTTCCATCCGGCAAAAACCGGGCGAGTTCCGGGACCGCCCGCGCCGCTCGCCGCGCTCTGCAACACGGTTTCGATCAAATCGTGCACGGTATAGATTTCGGCGAGCTGCGATTCGTCGACATCGCCGCCCAGCGCTTCTTCCAGTTGGCTCAGCAACTCAATGCGCTGCATGGAGTCGAGTCCAAGGTCGAGATCCAGGTTGAGGTCGGGCCGCATTTGCGGCGGTTTGGCGCGCGCCGCTTCGCGCACGATCTCCAGAGCGCGCTGCACGCCTGGCTGCTCAAGCCATGTGGTTTGCTCTGGAGTTAACGGCTTTTCCGCTAGCAACTCGGAATCGACTTCTTTTCTCTTCCGCGCCAGATTGGCCTTGACCCGCTTCTCTACCTCGAAACGCTTGATCTTGCGCGTGGTGGTGCGCGGCAGGTCCTCTTGCCAGATCTCGTAGCTGCCGATGCGCTTGGTGGAAGCAATCTTCTGAGACAGGCCTTCAACTTCAAAGCGGATCGCCTCTTTGACGTTGACGATTTTGCGCTGCCGCAGCACATCGAAATTTGGCACGACGACGGCGTAGAGCCGGTCGCCGCCCGCGCCCGGCGCGCCTTCCAGCCCCATCACCGCAATCTCTTTAATAAGCGGCGACTTCAGATAGTGTGCTTCGATTTCTTCCGGATATACATTCTTGCCGTTGCTGAGGACAATCACTTCTTTCTTGCGTCCGGTGAGAAAAAGATTGCGGTGAGCGTCGAAGTAGCCGAGATCGCCGGTCAGAAACCATCCATCACGCATCACGGCGGCCGTGGCATCGGGGCGTTTCCAATATCCCTTCATCACCACCGCGCCGCGCAATGCAACCTCGCCCATCGCCGGACTTTCTTCCTGCGGCTGCGGATCGACAATCTTCGCGTCCACGCCTTTCAACGCCTGGCCCACCGAGCCGATTACGTTGTTCCGCGGCGAATTGGCGAACACAGCTGCGGTGGTTTCCGTGAGCCCGTAAGCCTGCAGAACATCAATGCCCAGATCATGAAAATCATTTCCAATTTCCGGATCGAAGCGCGAGCCTCCGGTCGCCAGATAGCGCATCTTCTTGCCCAGCGTCTCATGCACCTTGCTGAACAAGATCGGTCCGGCATTCATCCCCAGCTTGCGCAGAGTGCGATTGAGGTTCATCAGAACCTTGAATACTTTTTGCGTGATCGCGCCCCGTTTCGCAACCTCCTGAAATATGCGTTCGTGAATCAAGTAGAAAAACTGAGGAACCACGGCAAAAACCGTGATGTCGCGCTCCCGCAGCGCGCGCAGCAATTCCGTGGTGTTCAGCGTTTCCAGATACACCACGCGCGCTCCCTTCACGAGCGGGAGCAGAAGATTCGCCATCTGCGCCAGCACATGAAACATCGGCAGCACGCCGAGCAGCGCGTCGCTGGGCCCGATTTCAACCCAGTTGAATACCGCCTCCACTTCACCCAGCATGTTTGCGTGCGTAAGCATCACGCCTTTGGGGTCGGCGGTGGTTCCGGAGGTATAGAGCAGGGAAGCGAGCTCATCCAGTTTCGCGTCGACGGCTTTGAAGTTGCCTGGCCCGCGATCGAAAATCGCAGGAAGATTTGCGAGCCATTGTTCGTGCGCCGAGGAACTGGCCGCGCGATCCGGATCAGTGAGTACAAGGCCAACTTGCAATCCGGCAGCCGCGTCCTGCGCCGCCGCACCGTGTTTTGCATCGCAGAAGAGAACAGAACTGCCGCTGTCTTTTAGTAGCTTCGCGACCTGATCGGCGTGCAAGGCCGTATCGAGCGGCACCGCCGCGCATCCCGAAGCGATAATCCCCAGATACGCCGCGACCCATCGCGGATGGTTATCCGCCAGAATCGCTAGCCGCGATCCGCGGGCGAAACCATTCTCGGTAATCCATCGCCCCACGGATTCAGCCATCCGCCGCAGTTCGGCATAACTACAGCTCTCGAGGTGGTCGTGGCGCTGAATCTGCAGCGCAACATTCTCAGGCCAGCGCTCGGAACACTCGACAAAACGATCGTAGAAAGATGGCATGGGTTGTGGGGAATCTTACAGGAGGCCGCGCGGAAAATTCAGTTTACCATTCGCGATCGCTCCGGCCCGCTGGAGGATCGCAAGAAGATCGCCCTGCATCTAAATATGCTAGGCTTTAAATATCGCTTTGGGCCGTGCTGCCCCTCGAAGGATTTCCGGTTTGATTAACACTCTACTAGGCAAGGTTTTCGGAACGAAGAACGAGCGCGTCGTCAAGAGCCTGATGCCGCAAGTCGCGGCTATCAATGCGCTTGAGCCGCAGATCCAGAAGCTCACCGACGCCGAACTGCGCGATAAAACGGATGAATTCCGGCAGCGCATCCAGGAGCGGTTGGCGCGCTTCACGGACGCTCGCGCCGCGGAAGTTGCGGCTAAAGCCGAAGATGGAGATGAAGCCGAGCCCGATGTCGACCGCCAGAAGCGGCTCGAAAAAGAGCAATACGACGCCCTGCAGGAAGTGTTGAACGAGATTCTGGTGGAAGCTTTCGCGGTGGTCCGCGAAGCCGGACGCCGCGTGCTCAACATGCGTCACTTCGATGTACAGCTGATCGGCGGCATGGTGCTGCACCAGGGCACAATTTCAGAAATGAAGACCGGCGAAGGTAAAACGCTGGTCGCCACCCTTCCGGTTTATCTCAACGCGCTCAGCGGACGCGGCGTGCACGTGGTCACGGTCAACGACTACTTGGCCAAACGCGACTCGGAATGGATGGGCAAGCTCTACCGCTTCCTTGGCCTCACCGTCGGTGTGATTGTGCATGACCTTGATGACGAAGAGCGCCGCGCCGCCTACGCCGCCGACGTGACTTACGGCACGAACAATGAATTTGGCTTCGACTACCTGCGCGACAACATGAAGTTCGATCTGAAAGATTGCGTGCAGCGCGGCCACAACTACGGGATCGTCGACGAGGTCGACTCCATCCTGATCGACGAAGCCCGCACGCCGCTGATTATTTCCGGCGCCAGCGAGGAATCCACAGACAAGTATTATCGCGTGAACCGCATCATTTCAAAGCTCGAAAAAGGTGAAGAGCTCGACGTCGCTCCCGGCGAACCCGCGCAGCTCACTGGCGACTACGTGGTCGACGAGAAACACCGCAATATCACCGTCACCGATGATGGCTGGCTGAAAGTTGAAGGTCTGCTCGGCATCGGCAACATCGCTGACCCGGAGAACTGGCCGCTCAAGCATCACGTCGATACCGCGATCAAGGCGCACGCATTGTATCGCCGCGATGTGGAATACGTCATCAAAGACGGCGAAGTCATCATCGTTGACGAATTCACCGGCCGCATGATGCCCGGGCGCCGCTGGTCTGACGGCTTGCATCAAGCCATTGAAGCCAAGGAAGGCGTCAAGATCGAACGCGAGAATCAAACGCTTGCCACCATCACGTTCCAGAATTATTTCCGCATGTACAAGAAGCTGGCCGGCATGACCGGCACGGCGGAAACGGAAGCCGCCGAGTTCGAAAGCATCTACAAGCTGGATGTGGTCGTCATCCCGACCAACAAGCAGATGTTGCGCCTCGAACATCCGGATGTTGTTTTCCGCACTGAAAAAGAAAAATATTTCGCCGCCGCTGACGAAATCCAGCAACTCAACGCCAAAGGCCAGCCTGTGCTGGTGGGCACCACTTCGATTGAAAAGTCCGAGCGTCTCTCTGATCTGCTCAAGAAGAAAGGCGTCAAACACTGGGTCTTGAACGCCAAGCAGCACGAGCGCGAAGCGGAAATCGTTGCCCAGGCCGGGCGCAAGGGCCAGGTCACCATCGCCACCAATATGGCCGGCCGCGGCACCGACATTCTGCTTGGCGGCAATGCCGAATTCATGGCTAAGCAGGAAATGGTGAAGAAGGGAATCGCGCAGCAATTGCGCGTGGCCCAGGGCAAGATCGAAGGCCCGCAGGAAGATGGCGAGACGTCCATTTTTTATTACAACGGCAATGAATACACCGTCCCCACGGAAAACTGGACGGAAGCTTTCAACCGTTACAAACAGCAGACTGATAAGGAACACGATGAAGTCACCGCGGCCGGCGGTCTGCACATTCTCGGCACCGAGCGGCACGAGTCCCGGCGCATTGACAACCAGCTTCGCGGACGCGCCGGCCGCCAGGGAGACCCCGGTTCCTCGCGCTTTTATCTCGCGCTCGAAGATGACCTGATGCGCATCTTCGCCAAGGAGTGGGTTTCGAATCTGCTGCAGCGTCTGGGCATGGAAGAAGGTGTGCCCATCGAGTCGAAGATGATTACACGCCGCATCGAGACGGCGCAGAAAACGGTGGAAGCGCAGCATTTCGAATCGCGCAAACATCTGCTCGAATACGACGACGTGATGAACAAGCAGCGTGAGGCCGTCTACGGCCTGCGCCGCCGTTTGCTCGAAGGCATGGATCAGAAGGATCTGATCCTCGAAGATTACGTCTCCGCGATTCTCGGCGAGCAGATGGAAGAGTTTTGTCCCGCCAAGGCCCACGTCGACGACTGGAACATCAAGGGCCTGAAGGATGCGATCTTTACCCGCTTCGGCGTGGATTTTCTCGCGGAAGGCGTGAAGTCCGACACGCTCAACCGGCAGGATCTCGGCGACGCCATTTTCGCGAAATTGAAAGAGCGCTACGACGCGAAAGAAAAGCTGATCGGCCCCGACGCCATGCGTCATCACGAGCGCATGATCATGCTCAGCGTGATTGACCAGCAGTGGAAAGATCACCTCCTGGGCATGGACCACCTGAAGGAGGGCATCGGCCTGCGCGGCTATGGCCAGCACGATCCGCTGGTCGAGTACAAAAAAGAATCGTTCGACATGTTCGAAGCGATGCTGCAGCGCTTCCAGGAAGACACGGTCCGCTATCTCTACCTGATGCAGATTCTGGAGCGGCCGCGTAGCGACGAAGGAGGACCGGGCGGCGCCGGTGATGGCCGCGGCGGACCGCAAATCGGCCCGGCGGGACAGGGCCCAGACTCAGGAGTTCCCGCGCAGCACGGTGGCGATGGCAACGGACGCCGTCCTCCGCGCATGGTCTCCACTTCCGCCGACGAACTAGAAGAAGCCTTCATGCGCCGCAAGCGCCGCGAACTGGAGCAAGCCCGCATGGCCGGCGCCGGAGACACGCAGCAAGTGCAACAGGTCGTCCGCTCCCAGGAAAAAGTTGGCCGCAACGATCCCTGCCCCTGCGGCTCCGGCAAGAAATACAAAAAATGCCACGGCGCGTAAAGCGTCACAAATCGTGTGGGGACGGGCGCCTCGCCCGTCCAGCCAAGCGCAGGGAGGAGGCGTTTCTCCCAACCGATGTAAGATACGAGCGTTTGCGTCCGGCCTTCACCGCCCTAAACGTCATCTCCCCCGCCGCACTCCCACTCTCCTGCTTCCAATCCAGAAACAGCGTCGCATAATTCTTCGTAATGTAATCCGCCGGCTTCACGCCCAACTCCTTCGCCGTAGCATCAATCCAACGCGACGGCCCCTCAATCTCGCAAAAATTCCCGATCGGAGTCTCGTCTACTACAACCTTTCCTTTTCCATCCGCCCACTCCGCGCGATACTTCTCGTACCAGAACGTCGGCGCAAATCCCAGCCCGCGCAGAATCGCGTCCATCATCTTTCCGTCGCTCACTCGCGTTTCCAATTCCAGCCGGCTGCTGTGCCGTCCGCGTACCGTTCCGACTCTTAAAGGTGATCGTCCACTCCGAGCCATACTTCCGAATCCGCAGCAGCTCCTTGCGCGCGCGCAGCACTTCTCCCGGCAGGTCATACAGAGTATTCATTTCATGCGTGCGCGGCGTCACCACGCGAAATCCTGCGGCACGCAGTTTTCGACCGAGCGCGCGCACATCGCTCACGCGAAATTTGATTTCGATTTCCCGCTTCATAAGAAAGTAATAGTGTATTACGCTCAGACGGCGTCCGCTGCGGCAGATGCCTCAGCCTGCCCCGCACCCGCGTGCTTCTCGCCAATCGCATTGCTCCACCGGACCCACCACCCAACCCCAACTCAGCGCCCCCAGCCACGCGACGCCCGCAGTAATAAAAAACGCCGACCGAAAACTTCCGGTGCTATCCACCAGAATTCCCGTGAGCGTAGGGGCAACCCAACCCGCGAAGTTGCCGATAAAGTTCTGCAGCCCGGTCCATCTCCCGGCGGCCAGCGGACCGGCCAAGGTCTGCGCGATTGCCCAGCCGCTGCAAATGCTGATGCCCAGAAATATTCCGGTCAAGCGCCAGCATCGCAATGAACATTGTGCCATGCGTGAAGGCCGTCGCCGCCAATGAGATGCCGATTCCGATCTGTCCCAGCACCATGGAAGACTTGCGCACGAACGTCAGCGAAGCTCCCGCGCCGATCCAGCGGTCGCAGAGCTTGCCCCACGCCGTGGCGGAAGCCGCGGACAGAAAAAATACCAGGCTGCCGGCCTTCGCCATTTCGTTCGCCGAGAAATTCCGGCCTCGCACCAGATAGAACGGCAGCCACGTCACCAGGAAATACAGAAAGTAGTTGACGCAGAACTGGCCCAGGCACGTGCCCCACGCCGACCGCTGCACGAATAATTTGCAGATAGCCCAATTTGTTGATGAGAAGTCGGTGCAAGCTGTTGCGGACGTCGCGGCATCCACGCCAGCCACGGCACCAGCCACAGCAAACTGCACAGCCCCAGCGTCACGAAAAATGGACGCCACCCGAAGCGGCCACGATCACTCCGCCGACCAGAATTCCGAACGCCGGTCCCAGAGAAAGGGCGGCCATCATAATCGCGTTGGCAAATCCACGGCGTTGCTCCGCAAAGTGAGTGCGCGAGGATTTTCGAGTACGAGGGAAATAGCGACGGATTCTCCCCAGCCCAGCATGATGCGAATCACGATCAGATGCGGCAAACCCGTGCAGGGTTCCGGTCACCGCCGTGGCCGCGGACCACACGAGGAAGCCGACTCGCAAAAACCCACTTCACGTCGAAGCGATCCACCAGCCAGCCCGGCGGGAATCTGCATCAGCCCGTAAGTCCAGAAGAATGCGGAAAGCAAAACGCCAAGCTGCGACGCCGACAAATGCAGTTCGTCCTTGAGCAGCGGCGCAGCGATGGAAAGATTGCTGCGATCGATGTAGTTGATGAAAACCGACAGACTCAACAGAAAGAGAACGCGGTTCATGCCCGGGCTGTGCGTCTCAGCCGGAAAAGCGGTCGACGCGACAGCCGGCCGCAGCATGCGATTCTCGTGGCTGGCAGTGTCGCTCATGGCAGCAAAGCGCCACAATGTTACACCCCGGCGCGCGAGCTCCACGCTAACTGCGAATCGCTAACTAAACGTCGGCAGCTTCACCAGATCATTCTGCGGCACCGACTCCAGCGGTTCCCCGGCCTTGCGCCAGGCCGTGAGCCCGCCGACGATTACAAACGTGTTGAATCCTTTTTCCCGCAGCAGGTGCGCCACCCGGGCGCTGGTCGCTTCGCGTGCTCAAGTACAGTAGAGATAAATGTCCTTGTCCTTCGACAAGTTCTTGATCTCTTCCTCAAGATTATTGGGCTCGATGCGGATTGAGTTCTTGATTCGTGAGGACCCCGAGTCGTAGTAGCCATGGCTGCGGACGTCGGCAATTAACACACGGTCAGCATCGTCGGAAGCCAGCCGTTGCGCCAATTCTTCTACCTGCACCCGCGGCACCACGCGATACATCTTGTTCTTCCGGTATTGCACCACGCGATAAATCGCGTAGGCCGCAAGCGCCGTTACAACCACGGCTTCCATCGTCTCTCCAGCCGCGTGAAAGCCGCGGAAGATCGCCGCCAGAAAATCACGCGCCAAATATCCGACCGTAAGGTAAGTCGTCGCGTAGAGCGTGGCTCCGGCAAAATCCAGGCGTAGAAACTGCCAGAACCGCATCTTCATGCTGCCCGCCAGCGGCGCCGCCATGGTGTTAACCCCGGGAATAAACTTCGCAATCACCAGCGTGGCTTTCCCGCGCTTGTAGAACGACTCGGCCGATCGCAGGATGCAGGTTTCCGGATTGATCGACACACGGCACAGGAATCCCAGCAGCAGCCATCCCATGTAACGCCCCAACCAGAACTGCACCGTATCGCCCATCAGCAAAGCCGTCACCGCAATCAGCAACACCGACGGTCCCCACAGCACATGGGACGCAACTGCCGCGCCCGCCGCCACCAGCGCAATCGCAGCCGGGAAGGGAAGCCCGATCGCCTCGGCGAATAATAGCGAGAATGTCAGGACATACCCGTGCCCCGCCATCAGCTTCACCATGTCGGTCATAAGTAGTGTTGGATAGCGCAGAACCGCGAAAGGTTCAGTATAAACAACTCCGGACGCCGTTCGATGAACAGGCGTCCGGCTATTGTACGGGAAGGATGTTTCTTAGGAGACTCTCCCGTGCGCGGCGTGCGACAAGGCAGCGGCTTTCACTCGAAGTCCCCCCGGCCCTGGAAGGGCCGGCGCGTCGGATAATCCTAGGCGCCTTTTCAGCAAGCTTCGACTAAGGCCGCTGCCCTTTGTGTTGGCGGCTCTGTCCGAGCTGGCGGCCAGGTAACCTCGGCGACTCTGTTCTTCGCGAGTGCCGGGGCGAGATCAGCTGGATCACTCTCCTGGCGATCCATCGCATCACAGTGCGTCTCGTTTTAGCCCCTTCGCTTTGTCGGACACCCTCCGCCAACTGCGCGCATTATCCACCTGCCAAGGGAAAAAAGTCTGTGGCGCCGGCCACACCTGTGTGTGACAAAAATCATAGGGTTCCAGATCGTGGGATTTCAGCAGATTGGTTCGCCGATGACTGATAGCTAAGAGCTATTTCTCTCGCGCCACTACAAACTCCGGAGCCCACAGCAGTGCCCGCTTTACTTCCGAGTCCGGAAAAGTGCAGATCGCCTTGCGCGCCGATTCCGCATACCGTGCCGCGCGATCGTGCGCTGCCTCTATCGATCCGTACTTTTGCAGAATCTCGAGAATCTGCGCGTGCGTCACGCCATTGAAAGCGCGATCGCGCAGAATGGTCTCAATCTTCCCGCGCTCCTCCGCCGTGCATTGCTCCAGCGCGTGCACCACCGCCATGGTGACCTTGCCTTCGCGCAGATCACTCGCAACGGGTTTGCCCAACACATCTTCCGACGCGGTAAGATCCAGCACATCGTCCACAATCTGGAATGCCATCCCCAGGTCGTGGCCGTAGCATCCCAGCGCTTCTTCCTGTTCGGTAGTGGCCCCGCCCAGAATCGCTCCCAGCCGCATGCACACAGAAAACAGGCATGCGGTCTTGCGGTAGATCAAGTCGAAATGCTCTTCCAGCGTGATCAGCTTGCCCAGCTTTTCCATCTGCAGCAGTTCGCCTTCCACCATCTGCTGAGTCAGCGCGATCAGCGTATCCAGGATGCGGAAATTTCGTTCGTGTACTGCAATCTTGAACGCCTGCATGTAGAGCCAGTCGCCCGCCAGCACGCACTTCGAATTGCCCCACTGCGTATTTGCCGCCGGCCGCCCCCGCCGGGTTTTCGCCTCATCAATAATGTCGTCGTGTACCAGCGTCGCGGTATGAATAATCTCGACCACCGCTCCGAGTCGCACCGCGCCCCGCCCTTGATAGTCGAGCAGCTTCGCCGAAAGCAGCAGCAGCGCCGGACGAATCCTCTTCCCTCCGCCCGCCCGCAAATACTCGCCAATCTCGGTAATCGCCTGCACGCCGGAGACAGTATCGTGCTCAAACTCCTGCTCCAGCGCGACGAGATCCTCCCGCAGCAGCTCGAAAACCTCTTTTCCGTGAATGGTGGCCGATGCGCTCAATCCTCTGTGTTCCCTGTGGTTAGTTGTTCGCTTTAGTTCGTCCGGAAATTTGTAACCTGCACATCAATTCCAAAATCATGCGCCCGCAGCAGCGCGATAATTTCCTGCAGTGTGTCGCGATCCTTGCTGCTCACCCGCACCAGGTCTCCCTGAATCGAAGCCTGCGCTTTTTTCTTCGAATCCTTCACCAGCTTTACGATCTCCCGCGCTTTTTCGATCGGGATGCCTTGCTGCATGGTGATGCGCCGCTTCGCCGTTCCGCCCGCCGATGGTTCCACCACGCCGTAAGTCAGCCCCTTGAGCGGAACGCCGCGCTTCACCAGTTTCGCCTGCAGCACATCGTTCACCGCCTTGAGCTTGTATTCGTCGGCCGAGTGCAGCACGATCCCGTCTTTATCAAGCTCAATGTTCGACTTCGAATCCTTCAGATCGAAGCGCGTGTGAATCTCCTTCAGCGCCTGCTGGATGGCGTTCGAGACCTCCGCCAGATCGATCTTGCTGACCACGTCGAAACTGTTATCGGGCATACATTTCTATTCTTTCTGAAAGGATGGAATCTTTAGAGAGGTTACCAGAACCGCGGTGTCAACGCGCCGGAACTTTGCTTTCAGCCGTTTCAGCAATTTTGAAAAATTTGTAGAAATTCTGCGAGGTGCGTTCGCCCACTTCTTCCACCGACAGCCCACGTAGTTCACCCAGCTTTCGCGCCGTTTCCTTGACGAAAGCCGGTTCATTCCGCTTCCCGCGATGCGGCACCGGAGCCAGATACGGCGAGTCGGTCTCGATGAGCATCCGCTCCAGCGGAACTTCCAGCGCCGCGTCCCGAATCTGCTGTGCCTTGGGAAACGTCACATTTCCCGCAAATGAAATCATGAATCCCATGTCGAGCGCCCGCTTGGCCTGCGCCCAGTTCCCGGTGAAGCAATGCAGAATCCCGCCGATCCCTTTCGGCGCCCACCGCTGTTCGATCAGCCCCAGGCAATCTTCCCACGCATTGTCGCTTCCGTCGGACGGCCGGCAATGAATCACAATGGGCAGTTTCGCCGTGGCCGCCAGTTCCATCTGTCGCGTGAACACTTCTTTCTGCACGTCGCGCGGTGAATGATCGTAGTGGTAGTCCAAGCCAATCTCACCCCAAGCAATCACCTTGGGATGCCGTGCCAGCCGCTCCATGTTCAAATACGCAGCCTCGTTCGCCAGCCGCGCCTCATGCGGATGAATCGCGAGCGTGGCATAGATGAAGTCGTATTTCTCCGCCAGCCGAATCCCGCAATCTACCTCGGCAGGCCCGTTGCCGTTGCCAATCGCGACGATGCTCTGGACTCCAGCCTCCCGCGCCCGAGCAATCACCATCTCGCGATCGGAATCAAACCGCTCGCCATCGAGATGCGCATGCGAATCAACAAACATAAGTTTGTGTGGTGACAGTCTGTGTGGGGACGGGCACTCCGGCCCGTTCAGGTCGAGCGATAGCTCGACTGGGTTTTGACTTCCTCACCACCAAACTTCTCCCTACTTCAGCCTGGCCCCCACCGGCACATCCTCCAAAAACCCCGCCAGCACCGGCTTCCCGCCCTCCAGCGATGCCGCCACAATCATTCCATTCGACTCCATTCCACGCAGCTTGCGGGGAGCCAGATTCGCCACAATCACCACCTTGCGCCCCACCAACGTCTCCGGCGCATAAGCCTCGGCGATCCCGGCCAGCACCTGCCGCACCTCAGTCCCAATATCAATTTCCAGCCGCAGCAGCTTATCGGCCTTGGGCACGCGCTCCGCAACCTTCACCACTCCCACTCGCAGCTCGATCTTGGAAAAATCGTCGATCGAAATCTTCGCCGTCTCCGCGGGCGTGGTCGCCGCCGGCTGCTACTGGAGCCACGCTCACCGGCGCAGCCGCAGTTTGCGGCTTAGCTTCCGCCGCTCCCGTATCCCTTTGCTGCTCTTCCATGTTCTGCATCCTTTCAACCGCACTTTTATCCGCGCGCGGAAACACCGGCGAAATCTCGCCGAGCTTTGTGCCCAATTGCAACTGTCCCCAAGTGAGCGTGTTCAAATCAACTTTCTGAATGTCCCCCAGCCCCATCTGCGTCCATATCTTCGTCGTCGCCTCCGGAATCACCGGATGTGCCAGCGCCGTCGCAATCCGCAGCGCCTCCGCCGACGTGTAAAGTACCGTGGCAAGCCGCGCCCGGCTTTCCTCATCCTGCTTCTCGCCCAGCGCCCACGGCTCGTTCTCGACAATGTACTTGTCGACCGCCGCAATCAGCCCCCATGCCGTTTCCAGCGCCCGCGAAAACTGAAACTGATCAAATAGCGTTCCGAATTCGCTGATCGTTTTCCGCGCAGTCGCGGCAATCGCTGCATCCCCCACGGTGCGCGAAGCCGCGCCTGACGGATACGGCACCTCGCCCTTGAAGTATCGGTTGATCATCGTCAGAGTGCGGCTCGCCAGATTACCGATCCCGTTCGCCAGATCGGAGTTATACCGCTGCACCAGCGCGTCGAACGAAAACGATCCATCCTGCCCGAACACCACTTCGCGCAGCAGAAAATATCGCAGAGCATCCGCGCCCAGCACGTCAAGAATCGTTTCCGTGCGCACAATGTTGCCGCGCGACTTCGACATCTTGCTCTCTTCAAACAGCAGCCAGCCGTGCGCCACAATCGTCTTGGGCAGCGCCAGCCCCGCCGCCATCAGAAACGCCGGCCAGTACACACAATGAAAACGCACAATCTCTTTCCCGATCATCTGCACATCGGCCGGCCAGAATTTCTTGAACGCCTCCTGAGCCCCCGCGTGCTTCGATCCATAGCCAATCGCCGTAATGTAATTCGCCAGCGCGTCGAACCATACATAGATCACATGCTTGGGGTCGTCCGGCACGGGAATGCCCCACGAAAAAGCCGACCGGCTGATCGACTGATCGCGCAATCCAGAACGCACAAAGGCAATCACCTCATTGCGCCGCGCCTCCGGACGGATAAACTCCGGATTCGCATACAGCGCCAGCAGCTTGTCCTGAAATGCCGATAGCTTAAAGAAATAGTTCTCTTCCTGTACCGTCTCCGTAATCCGTCCGCAAGTCGGGCAGGGATCCCCGGGCTGCGCGCCGTCCACATAAAGTTCGTCCGATACGCAATACTGCCCGGTGTACGTGCCCTTGTAGATGAACCCGTTGTCGCGAATCTTGCGAAAAAATTCCTGCGTTCGCTTCGTGTGTCGATCTTCTGTCGTGCGGATGAGATCATCGTTCGAGATTCCCATCCGCTTCCACAGATTGCGAAATTCCGCCGAGATCTCATCCGCATACTGCTGCGGAGTTTTCCCCGCGGCCTCCGCCGCCCGCTCGATCTTCTGCCCATGCTCGTCGGTGCCCGTAAGAAAAAAAGTCTCAGCCCCCAGCATGCGCTGCCGCCGCGCAATCGTGTCGCACGTAATCGTGGTGTAGGCGTGGCCGATATGCGGCCGCGCATTCACGTAATAAATCGGCGTCGTAATATAAAACTTTCGAGTCATAATTTTTCAGAATCAGACCTTCAGCAACGAACCCCAAGCCGTACCCTGTGTTCCCCTGTGCCCTCTGTGGTTAAGACTTCAAGCCGCCCCCGAGATAAACCTGCGCAGCTTCCTGCATCACGGTCTTAAGCGGCACATGATGCTCCGCCGCGATCCGTCTGCAATCCTCATACTCCGGCGCGTAATTCGTAACCGTCCCATTCAGGCTCGCAATCTTGATCCGAACTTCGCCCCATTGCGTCTGCACGTTCTCCCATCGCCGCGCCAACGTCTGCCGCACTTCCTCGCGCCGCCGCACACCCAGCGTCGTCGTCTCGGTGAAGATCAACTGCGTCAGCTTTCCCGCATCCTCCGGCTTGCACAACACCGTCAGCAGCGTTCCCGGACGGCTCTTCTTCATCTGCACCGGCACGCCAAAAACATCCAGCGCGCCCTCTTCCAGCAACCGGTCCATCACGTAGCCAAACACCTGCGGATTCAAATCGTCGAGATTCGCTTCCAGCACCGTGATGGTCTCGCTTGCCGTCTTCGCTGCCAATGATGCAGACGCCGCAGCCTCCCCGATCACCAGCCGCACCACATTCGGATGCCCTGGAAAATCCCGCGACCCCGCGCCGTAACCTGATTTCTCAATCGTCATTTCCGGAAATGCAGCAAACCGTCGCGCAAGCGTCTTCACAATCGCAGCGCCCGTCGGCGTGACCAGCTCCGCCTGCAACCCGGACGAATACACCGGAGCATCCTTCAGCAATTCCACCGTCGCCGGAGCCGGAACCGGAAACGTCCCATGCGCGCACTTCACCATCCCGCCGCCCACGTTCAGCGACGAGCAGATAATCTCATCCGCTCCGAGCGCCTCCGCTCCCACCGCGGCGCAAACAATATCCACTAAAGCATCCACCGCGCCCACTTCGTGAAAATGAACGCTCTCGACGGGAGTCGCGTGAATCTTCGCCTCCGCCGCACCGAGCGCCTCAAAGATCGCGATCGCAGTCTTCTTCGCCGAAGAAGAAATCGCAGCCGCAGAAATAATCCCCCGGATCTCCGTCAGCCCTCGCCCATGCGAATGCTCGTGAGAATGCTCATGCTCATGTGGGCTCGGATCATGTGGCGCGGACACTCCTCCCCGCGAACTCTCACCAGGATGGGAATGTGAATGCGCAGGATGCACATGTTCATCTTGATCATCGGAGGGATGAGAGTGGTGCTGGTGAGAATGTTCCTGAGAATGCTCCCGCCCCTTCCAGTACTCCTCCCGCGGCAAATCCTTCTCCCCATCCACCCACACATCCACCTTGGTCGCCGAAATTCCACTCCGCAGCACCCGCGAAATCTCCAGCCGAGCTCCCACCCCAAGCGCAGCCACAGTCTCTTCCAGCACGCGCGCCGGAACCCCGGCATCCACCAGCGCGCCCAGAAACATGTCGCCGCTCATGCCGGAAAAACATTCAAGGTAGGCAATGCGCATAAGAAAAACCGTCGTTGGTCGTTGGTCCTTGGTCGTTCGCCAAAACCTAACGCCGCGGATCACACGCGGAGCAGCCAACGACCAACGACGAACGGCCAGCGACGGAATGCTTCATCATAGGGAACGCTGCATTCTCCGTCAAACCTGCGCCCGCCGTGCTCTCTGCTACAATCACTATCTTCTTCAACACTTTAGAGGGACTCCTTGTACCGTCATCTGCAGCGCCGACTGGCCGACGCCGTGCGCGCTTTTCTGCGCCGCGCCTACAGCCTCGAACTCGATTCCATCGTCATCGAGCAGCCGCCTAAAGTCGAACTCGGCGAGTACGCTCTGCCGCTGGCTTTCGAGCTGGCGAAGAAACTGCGCAAGCCTCCGCGCAAAATCGCAGAGGAAATTGTTGCCGGCCTCGGCCCGGTAGAAGGTTTCGACAAGCTCGAAGTCGCCGGCGCGGGATACCTGAACGCCCGCGTCAATCGCGCAACCATGGCTGCAGCCCTGGCCGCCGGCCAGAATCCTCCCGCCGATATTCCGCCGGGTAAAATTCTGGTCGAACACACCAGCATCAATCCCAACAAGGCTGCCCACATCGGCCACCTGCGCAACGCCATCCTCGGCGACACTTTCGTCCGCCTGCTGCGTTACGCGGGCAGGGAAGTCGACATTCAGAACTACATCGACAACACCGGCGTGCAAGTCGCCGACGTGGTCGTCGGCTTCACGCACATCGAAAAAAAATCCCGCGCCGAAATCGAAGCGCTCACGCGCCTCCCTCACTTCGACTATTACTGCTGGGACCTCTACGCCCGAGTCTCGCAGTGGTACGGCGAAGGCAAGGAAAAGAACAAAGAGAATCTGCAGGTTCGCGCGCAAACCCTACACGCCATCGAAGATGCCAGCAGTGAGACTGCGGCGATAGCCGAGCTGATTTCCACCGCAGTCCTGCGTCGCCATCTCGAGACCATGGACCGCCTCGACATTGAATACGATTTCCTCCCGCGCGAGAGCGAAATCCTGCACCTGCATTTCTGGGACGCAGCCTTCACCAAGCTAAAAGAAGCAGGCGTACTCACCTTCGAACCCGAAGGCAAAAACAAAGGCTGCTGGATCATGCGCCGCGCCGGCACCACCACGGCTCGTGGAGCCGCGGACGCCTCGTCTGCGCGATCCGAAAACGAAGCCGAAGACCTTAATGCCGTGCTCACTCACATTGGCACAAGTTCCGGCACCGACCAGATCTCCGAAGAAGACCAGAAAGTCATCGTCCGCTCCAACGGCACCGTCGGCTACGTCGGCAAAGACATCGCCTACCACATGTGGAAGTTCGGTCTGCTCGGCCGCGACTTTAGCTACCGCAAGTTCTATCGCTATCCGAACGATCACGACTGCTGGATCTCCACCACTCCCGACGACGAAGCCGCCGAGAAGAATCATCCCCACTTCGGCGACGTCGCCGAAATTTACAACGTCATCGACGCTCGCCAGTCCGAAGCACAAAGCACCGTCATCGAAGCCCTGCGCGGACTCGGCCACAACGAAGCCGCCGACCACTACACCCATTTTTCCTACGAGATGGTCGCGCTCACTCCGCGCTGCGCCGCCGAACTGGGCTACACGCTCAGCGACGAAGACAAGGCTCGTCCCTACGTCGAAGTCAGTGGCCGCAAAGGTTTCGGCGTGAAAGCCGACGATCTGCTTGACCAGCTCATCGCCTCCGCCAAAAAAGAAGTCGACTCGCGCCATCCCCAACTCAGCGAATCCGAACGCGAATCCATCGCCACACAAATCGCCATCGGCGCTCTGCGTTATTTCATGCTGAAGTACACCAAGCAATCCGTGATCGCCTTCGATTTCAAAGATGCCCTCAGCTTCGAAGGCGAAACCGGACCCTACGCCCAATACGCCGCCGTCCGCGCCACCAGCATCTTTAAGAAAGCCGGAGTCGACGCCGACGCCTTCCTAACTCGTGTGGCGACGGGCGCCTCGCCCGTCCCGCCAGCGCGAAGCGCGGCGGCAAGCGTCCCCGCGGCCGACATGACCGAATTTCTAAGCGGCGAATCCGCCAACGAATTCTGGTCCCTCTGGCTAGCCGCCGCCCAAACCTCGCACATCATCGACAAGTCCATCGCCACCACTGAACCCGCATACCTTGCGAAGCATGTCTTCCAGCTCGCGCAACTCTTCAACGCCTTCTACCACCGCCATCCCATCCTCAGCGAGACCGACGAAAAACGAAAACAATTCCTGCTAGCCACAGTCGCCGTAGTCCGCCGCGAACTCATCGCCGCGCTAGCCGTCCTGGGCATCACCGTCCCCCCGGTCATGTAACCGACCCATCTACCGGAGCATGAAGCCGCGGACGCCTCGTCCGCGCGCTCTTCGTTCTCCGAACCCAGATTCGCAACCACCCTGAACCTGAATCCTTGCCTCGTCTTTCCCCGCGCACTAGATTTGTAATGCAGCTCAGCTTTCTCGTTTTTGCCGTTTCAGGAGCATCGATGTTTTCTTCTGACGCCCGCAGCATTTCGATCGCACCGATTTTCCTTGCCGCCATTTTGTGCGCAACAATTTCCCCGGCTCAGCAGGAACCCCCACCAACTCCGCCGGCTCAAGCAAGCGAGACTCCCGCGCAGCCCGCTGCCGCTCACCGTCCCATCATCGGCGTGGCTCTCGCCGGCGGCGGCGCGCTCGGCCTGGCCCACGTCGGCGTCCTGCAATGGATGGAAGAAAACCACATCCCCATCGACAAACTTGCCGGCACCAGCATGGGAGCTCTGGTCGGCGCTGCCTTTGCCACCGGACGCAACGGCGTCGAGATGCGCCAACTCGTCAAAACCATTCACTGGGACGACGCGCTGCTCGCCGAACCCACATACGGGCAACTTTCCTATCGCCGCAAACAAGACCGCCGCGACTATCAGTTCGGCGGCGAACTCGGCTTCAAGCACGGCTTCAACGGTCCCAACGGATTCGATCCCGGTCACGGCGTGGGCTTGGTGCTCGACCGCATGTCCTTCGCCTATTCCACCATCTCCAGTTTCGACGATCTGCCCACGCCCTTCCGCTGCGTTGCTACCGATCTTGGTAATGGCCAGGCCGTCGTGCTCCACGATGGCTCATTGTCGCGGTCTCTGCGCGCTTCCATGGCCATCCCCGGCGTGTTCACTCCGCAGGAACTCAACGGCAAAGTGCTGGTCGACGGCGGCATCGTCGATAACCTTCCCACCGACGTCGTCCGCCAGATGAATGTCGACGTCGTCATCGCCGTCGATATCGTGACCCAACCGCCAACCCCAACGCAGTTCGAAACCGTGAGCGGAATTCTCACCCGCACCGTCGACGTCATGGTCCTCGACAACGAGCGCCGCGCCCTGCAACTCGCCGACGTCGTCGTTTCCCTAGATCTCGGCAAGCTGGGAGCATTCGATTACGACCAGTCGGAAACCATCATCAATCTCGGCTACAAGGCCGCAGCCGCGCGGGCAGCCGCGTTGCGCGCATTCGCACTTTCCGACGCCGATTGGCAAACCTATGTCTCCGAGCGCGAGGCCCGCAAACGATCTCCCGAAAAATCCGCCCAGATTCTCGAAGTCACTGGCGTCAGCAGAGACGAGCAGCAGCATCTCGAAAAAAGATTGCAGAAAACTCTGCACAAAGATCTACAGCCCAATCTCAACATCGACAAGCTCGACGCCCGCCTCACCCAGATCGTCGGCGAAGGCCGCTTCGACCGCATGGGCTACGAAGGCTTTGTGCAGAACGGCGTTCCCGGCCTCCGCATGGTCGCGCACGAAAAATCCTACGGACCGCCCTTCATCGATCTCGCCGTGAATGTCGACGGTTCCGGCGTGGCCGCCTTCAATGTCTCCGGCGGCGCCCGGGTCACTTTCATGGACATCGACCACCACGGTGGAGAATGGCGCAACGATCTTCTTTTCGGCTCCAGCAATCTCGCCGCCTCCGAGTTTTACCAGCCGCTGGCCATGAGCCGCTTCTTCGTCGCACCCTTCGCCTTCGCTTCCAAGTTCGCCCGCAATTCCTTCACCGGAGAAACCCGCGTCGCCGTCTTCGGCGACGAACGCGCCGGAGGCGGTTTCGATTTCGGTTACGATTCCGGCCGCCGCAGCGAAATCCGTCTCGGCTACGAGATCTTCAGCGGCAAACTCGATCCCCTCATCGGCAGCGCCGGTCTTCCCATCGTCAGCGGCAACACCGGCGAATTCCGCCTGCGCTACGTCTGGGACGGCCAGGACAGCCCCAGCGTTCCCAGCCGCGGTTTTCGCATCGTGTCGAATCTTTCGCACGTGCTGCAGAGCCCCGACCTCGCCCATCCCATTACCCAGCTCGACGTCCAAACTTCAACCTTCGCGCCCCTCAGCGCCAGGACCTCGCTCTTCTTCATCGCCTCCGCCGGCACCAGCTTCCACGGCACCGCCGGTCCCTTCCAGGTTTTCGCGCTAGGCGGCCCCTTCCATCTCGGGGCCTATCTGCCGCAGGAATTCCTCGGCAACCACTACGGATATTCTTCGTTAGGATTTCGCCGCGAGCTATACCGCCTGCCGCAACTGGTTGGCGGAAGAGTCTACTGGGCCGGATGGTACGAAGCCGGCACCGCCTTCAACGATCCCGACTCAGTCGTGGTGCGCGGCACCTTCAATCTCGGCTTCATCGCCGAAACCATCGCCGGCCCGCTAGCTCTGGCCGGCAGCATAAGCCCCACCGGCCAAAGCCGCATAAACTTTTCCATCGGGAGATTGTTCTGAAGAAAGTTGTTAGCTCTCAGCTATCAGCCCTCAACCCTCAGCCAAGCCAAAACCCTTGTCATTCCGAACGACGCGTTTTTCATCGCGGCGGAGGAATCTCAGTCTCAACATCTGTGGCGCGCCAGCCTGGGATTCCAGCTTCAATTTCCCCCGCGCCTTGCTATACTTTGCCCGCTACTCTGACGAAGAACACTCACGGAGAAAACCATTGCGCCCTTCCCGCCTGCATTTCACCCTTCCGCTACTGCTGGCGATTTCCGCCGCCGCGCAACAACCCGCCGCGCAGCCCGCGCCCAAACCACTCTTCACCCTCCAGGAAGTCATGATCCCTGTCCGCGACGGAGTCCACCTCCAAACCGTCATCCTCACGCCAGTCGTACAGAACGGCGACCAGACGGTCCCGCTCCCCATCCTCTTCCGCCGCACGCCCTACGGCGTCCCCGAAAAACCTCCCGAACAAATGCCCGCCTTCATGAAGGAACTCGCGCAAGACGGTTACATTTTCGTCATCCAAAACCTCCGCGGACGCTTCAAATCCGAAGGCGTCTTCAATCTCTCGTCATGGGTCGATCCCACCGATCCCAAGGCCACCAACGAAACCACCGACGCCTACGACTCCATCGACTGGCTCGTGAAAAATGTTCCCAACAACAACGGCAACGTCGGCATCTTCGGCGTCTCCTATGACGGTCTCACGGCCGCGCTCACTCTTCTGCACCCGCACCCCGCTCTGAAGGCCATCAGCGAGCAAGCCTCGCCCGTCGATCAGTGGATGAACGACGACGACCACCGCTACGGCGCGCTGCGCGAGAGCTACGACTTTGAATATGCCGTGATGGAGCAGGCCGACAAAACTAAGAACACATATTTCACTTTCGAAACTTACGACACTTATCAGTGGTATCTCGATCTCGGCCCGCTCTCAAATATCAATGCGAAATATCTTCACGGTTCCATTCCTTACTGGAATTCCAGCGTCGAGCATCCCGACTACGACGCTTTCTGGAAGAAGGAAGCCTGGGTGAATCAGCTTCACGCCTCAACCGTTCCGAATCTCAACGTCGCCGGATTCTGGGATCAGGAAGATCCCTGGGGACCCTGGCAGATTTTCCGTCACGCCGAAGAAAACGACCCGCAACACACCAACTTCATGGTCGCCGGCCCCTGGTATCACGGCGAGTGGTGGAGTCCCAAGGGCGACACCATCGGCCTCATCCCGTTTGCAGGACACGAAACCGCGCGCGAGTTCCGCGAAAATATCGAAGCCCCATTCTTCCGTTACTATTTGCACGGCAAAGGCGAGAAGCCCGCCTGGCAGGCGAGCACTTTTCAGAGCGGATCCAACACCTGGCACACCTACGCTGCGTGGCCTCCGAAAGAAGCCAAGCCTACGAAGCTTTATTTGCACGCTGACGGCACGTTGTCTTTCTCCGAGCCCGTCTCCACGCCGAAAACCGTGCCAGCCGCGGCTCACGGCGCGGTTCAACCCGTCAAGCCGTATCGCGAATATATTTCCGACCCCGCGAATCCCGTGCCTTACCGCCAGCGTCCCATCTCGCCGACTTATCCCGCCGGCGACTGGCGCACCTGGGAAGTTGCCGACCAGCGCTTCGTCGATCACCGTCCCGACGTCTTAAGTTTCGTCAGCGATCCGCTCGACCACGATCTCACCATCACCGGGCCGCTGGCCGCCCATCTCTTCGCCTCGACCTCCGGCACCGACAGCGATTTCATAATCAAGCTGATTGACGTCTATCCCGAGAATGCGCAAAAGAACGACTGGAATCCCGAAGCCGGCCCCAGGCCCGGACAATACGCCCAGTCGCTGAACGGCTACGAACTCCCCATCGCCATGGAAGTGCGCCGCGGCCGCTATCTGGAAAGTTACGAGAAACCGCATCCCCTCGCGCCCGACCAGCCCACAGAATGGAAAATCCCGCTGCGCGACCACGACCACGTTTTCCTGAAAGGTCACCGCATCATGGTCCAGATTCAATCCACCTGGTTTCCCGTGATCGACCGCAATCCGCAGAAGTTTGTCCCCAGCATCTACAAAGCCGAGCCCACAGATTTCGTCAAAGCCACGCAGCGCATCTACAGCTCCGCCACGCAGCCGTCATACATAGAATTGCCAGTGATCCCCTAGGATGCGGTAATTTAACTGGCTCTCAGCTACACCCCGGAACCCCAAACTACCCTTGTCATTCCGAACGCCGCGCTTTTCATCGCGGCGGCGGAATCTCAGTCTCAACCGTCGCCGCGCGTCAGCCGAAGGATTATTCCGCCTGCATTGCGATTCGACTCCGGTCTTCGAACCAACGCGCCGTGATCGCCCCGAAGATGAAACCGCCGATGTGCGCCAGGTAAGCTACCCCGCCGCCCTGCGCCTGCGCCACCTGCCCGGCGCTGAACAGCTGCGTCAGGAACCAAAAGCCGATCAAGAGTGCGGCCGGAATGAACGTAATCTTTACGAACACAACAATCAGCAACACCGAGCGAATCCGGTCCCGCGGATAGGTCACCAGAAACGCGCCCATGACCGCGGCAATCGCGCCGCTCGCTCCCAGGTTCGGGACCGTGGAATGCGCATTGGCAGCGACCTGTGCCAACATCGCTACCAGCCCGCCCAGCAGATAGAAAACCAGGAACCGCCCGCGCCCCATCGCATCTTCAATCTCGGGGCCAAACGCCCACAGGAACACCATGTTGCCGATGATGTGCGACCAGCTGGCGTGCATGAACATCGCGGTCAGAATCGTGATCCAGTGATGGCCGGAAAAAATCTGGGCAGGGATCGCCGACCACTGGGTCACGAATGCCTCACCACCCATCAACTCGCGCAGGAACACAAACGCATTCACCAGGATGATGAGGATCGTAACCACAGGAATGCGCGCAGGCCGCCGGGATACATCCCCTAATGGGATCAGTCCTCCCATTTCGTATTCCTCCCTCCCGCCGATCCGTTCCCCGGCTCGAGCCCTCAAATCAAGAACTTTTGTCATTCCGAACGCCGCGTTTTTCATCGCGGCGGAGGAATCTCAGTCTTAACCGCAATCGCGCGCCAGCATTGGGATTGTCGGCGAGCGTCGCGACTATCGACGAGCGTCGCGATTGAAGGTCTCCAGCCTGCCATGAAAGTGCTGATTCTAATCCGCGGCAAACCGCACCTGGGCGCATCTTTCCTCAAGCGTCGAACCAGCTCCACGCCTCGCCCATGCAGTGTTAAGTCAGACGGTCGCAGTCACTAAGCCGCTAATGAGGTCGGCGACGATACCGTCCCCGCCGCCTTGCGCACCGCCAGCGACATCATCACCCGCGCCACGCCGCTGATAATCATGCTTATGCCGACCAGCGTGCCGATCGCCCACGCCGAACTCGATGGCCATTGCATGTAAATCAGCAGCCCCAGCAAGAGCGTGATGATCCCATCGGTTAGCACCCAGATCGATCCTCCCACAGAGCGCATCTTCACAAAGAGAACGATGTCGAGGACGCCCTCAATCAGGAAAAGCGAAGCCAGCACTAACGTCAGCGATGCCACGGCCAGCACCGGATGCAGAATCAGATATATCCCGAAGCAGACATATGCGACCCCGACCAGAAGCTTCCAGATCATGCTGCCCGCTCCATGAGCGCGAAAGGCAAGTATGAGGTGGATTGAGCCTGCCAGCACAATGAGCCAGGCAATGGCCACGTTCACCGCTACGGCGGCAAGAAATGGCGAACCCACCGCCGCCATGCCCAACACAATCAGCAAAACTCCCCACACAATGGAAAACGTCGAAGCCTGACGTACCACATCGACCGCAGTGTTCTGTGCCACGGAACCCTCCTTGAAAAGGCGGACACATCGTACCGCAAAGATCGGCTCTCGGCTATCGGGTATCAGCCCTCAGTCCTCGGCCCTAGCCGTCGGCCATCAGCGAGACCCAAATCCCTTGTCATTCCGAACGCCGCGTTTTTCATCGCGGCGGAGGAATCTCAGTCTCAACCGCCGATCGCGCGCCAGCCCGGGTCTTCTTTCGTTGCGTGCGGTTATCCGCGAGAATCCGCGAAGATCCGCGGCGAAAAAGGTCTCCTACGCCGGCGCCTCCCCCACGATCGCCTCGTTCTTCGCGTCCCAATAAACTTTCCGCCCCGACCAGTACGCTTCCGTCGCCATCATGCACGCCACCGAATGTGAGAACCCTTCTTCCACCGTGCAATGCGGCTGCTGCCGCGAGCGCATGCAATCAATCCAGTTCGACATGTGCCCCAGCGAAAGATCGTCAATCCCCATCGGAGGCAGTTTCGTTTCTCCCGGCAACGTCACATAGCGCGACGCCCGCTGCTTGTCCACATCGGCGTCGTCTTCGTGATTGCCTTTTTCCTCCACCACTTGATAGCGCGGGCTGCCTTCGCCGCCCAGGTTGAACAGCGTGGCCTTCTTGCCCATGTAGCGCGAAAAGCTGGGCGCATCGTTGCCGAAGCTGGTCGTAGTAGCTCACCAGAAACCCCTTGGGATACTCCAACAGCGCATGGAACGTGTCCGCATTCTGGCGTCCATCGTGCCACGCCAGCACTCCGCCGTGCGCCACCACCGAGCGCGGAAAATTGTCGTTCATGAACCAGTGCACCAGGTCGATGCCGTGACTCATCCACTGGTCGGGAATGCCACTGGAAAATTCCTTGTACAACCGGAACTCAAAATAAAGCTGCGGATCGAACGGGCGATATGGTTTATTCATCAGCCACTTCCGCCAGTCCGTATCTTCTTCGCGAATTTGTTTTACTTCCGGGCGCCCGCGCCAGCGCGGCCCATGGTAATTCCATTCGACCTCAACTTTGCTCACGTCGCCCAGCACGCCCGTCTGCACCAGATCGTGCGCCGCCCGTGGATAAGGCTCGCTGCGATGCTGCGTCCCCACCTGCACAATGCGCTTGCTCTGCCGCACCGCGTCGCGCGCAGCTTTCGCCTCGGACAGCACGTTGCCCATGGGCTTCTCCACGTAAACGTCCTTGCCCGCCTCCACCGCCATCTTGAGAATCGGCGAGTGCGCATGTTCAGGCGTCGAGATCAGCACCGCGTCCACATCGTTGAGCGCCAGCACATCCTCAAGATGTTGCAGAGCCCGCGGAGCGCGTCCGTACACTTTCGCCGTCTCCGCCGCGGCCTTCTCGCGATTCACTTTCCACAAATCGCAAACCGTGGTCATCTCCACGTGATGACTGTCTTTGAGTTTGCCCGCGATAAAAGACAGATCGCCTCCGCGGCTGCCCGTCCCAATGTGTCCCAGCGAGATGCGATCGTTCGCGCCCAGAATTTTTCCGTAAGACAGTGCCGTGCTCGCCAGCAACGCTCCGCCGGCGGCAACTGTTGAACCAAGAAATGTTCTGCGATCGATTTGCGAATTTCGTTTTTTCATCCATAGTAGTTTTCCCGTGCAGTTCGTTCATGCGCACTACTATAACCCCAGAGAGGGATTGTGTGGGGACGGGCACTCTTGCGAGCCTGCCCTGAGCGGAGCCGAAGGGTCCAGGTCGAGCGAATGCTCGACTGGTTTCTAGGAAGTGCAACAACTCTCGAAGTTGTCGTCGTGACTGTCTCAATGAGATGGTGGTCGCGTAAGTTGTTGACGCTCCGTGGAAGTTGTTGAATCCATTCTGCCGCCCGCAAAACGTAATATCTGCGGGATATACAACGAGTCGATCCGTTCGCCGAGATTGCCGATTTAAGCTGTGGAAATCTTTCGATCAACCCAACAGATCGCTCGAATGTCTTCGTGCGTTCCTGAGCCATCTACGGCCCCGGAAATGCCATTTCACGAGGCGGGTAACGTGCACGTTTGATCACCGACGTACTCTGTTTTCGCAGTTATCTCGCAGCTACAATGAATTCAACAACTTAGGAAGACGCGCGTGAATCGGGCATCTTGGCCCCGTCGCCAGACATCTAAGTAATCGAGAAGATGATGTGTGCAGAATGGGCACTCTTGCCCATCGGGTCGAGCGAAATGCTCGACTGGTTTTTGAAGCCACCACAGAATCACGAGGTCGCAAAGCGCAATCATGAAAAACGCAGCCATCAGAAACTCGGAAGCAAAAAACGCGATCACACCGAACAAAGCTCTCCAGCTCTTTTTCATCGTCGCCGTGATCCTTGCGACATTGCTTCTGGTGACAACTCTTGCGGTAGCCGCTCCCAAAGCCAAAACGCCAACCGTCCCGGCGTTCCCGGGCACGCTGGTGAACGCGCGCTACGTTTATGTCACCAGCTACGACGGCGACCAGTTCGATCCGAATTTATTTCCCGCGGACCGCGATGCCATCGGGGCCGTGCAGGATTCCATCCAGAAGTGGGGCAAGTTCGTCGTGGTCTATGAGCCGCGTCAGGCTGACGTGGTGCTCATGGTGATGAGCCGTCCCAGCGAAGACGTGCTCGCCGTCTACGACGCTCACGGCTGGCCGAAAAACGAATATCTGTGGCGCATGATGAGCCGCAGCGGCCTGCAGACCGGCGAAACTCCGCTGGCTACCGATCTGGAGAATGCATTCGACCAGGCCACGGCGAAGTAAAATTTCTTCGGCGCGGATTTTCGCGGATACCCCAAAAGCTGTGTTTCAAGGCGTGCCTACTTTGGCTTCCGAAGGCCGCATAAAGTGGGCGTGGCCCACTTGACGCATAATCCCACTTATGTTATTGTCTCCATATGCCGAGTTCCCCGGTTATCAAGAGCGCTGACTTCCGTTTGATCTCAGAGTTCGCCCAGCCCGATGCGAAAAAACGCCTGTCGCTGGGACAGGCTGTTAGCGACGCTACGGCGTACAACATCTACACGAATAGCCTCGGCCAACTCATCCTCGATCCGGTGAAAGCGATTCCTGCGTCTGAAATGTGGCTTTATGAGAACCCGCAGGCCCTGGCCAGCGTGAAACAGGGTTTGAGGGAGTCGGCGGAAGGGAAGAGGGTTTATCGCGGCTCGTTCGCCAAGCACGCCAAGGAGTAGGCGTGCAACGGAAAATCGAATTTACTCCCACAGCGGATGCGCAGTACTCGGCCCTCGAAAGGGCTCCGTCGAAAGCTCCTATCTTCGAGCAAGTTCGCAAAGCCCTCAGTTATCTGGAAATAGATCCACGCCATCCCAGCCTGAACACGCACGAATTCACGTCACTGGCCGGTGCCAATAGCGAGAAAGTGTTCGAGGCCTACGCTCAAAACAATACTCCCGGCGCTTACCGCATTTTTTGGCACTACGGCCCCGATGAAATCAAGGGCAAGAATAGAATCGCCGTCATCACCGTCGTTGCGATCACACCGCATCCCTAGGGATGCGGGCGGCTGGTTAGCCCTTTCTGCCGGCGATCATCAAACCGCCGCCTACCACAACCAGGATGATGCTCACGAACGGCGGGACCATCCGGTCGTCGTGCGTGGTGACGCCAACGTGCGCATCGCCAAAGCGGACGCCGTGATGTTCGCTATGCGGGACGGGAACAAAAAAGGAAAGTATCCCCAGCACCAGCACGAGAACTCCGACCACCATAAGAGCTTTCATAAAATGTCCCCCAGAATCAGAATTTACTAAAGCGGATTAGCCGTTCCGCGCGCATTGGATGCGGAGCAGAGCGAAATGGCTGTAACCAAGTTCTCTGCCATGGATTTGCACACTAAGGTTTATCCGTGGTCGCGTAGCCTTTTACGAATTCCACCAGGCTGCGCAATGCGATTCCTGTTGGGCCTTTTGCGATCCACGGCTTCTGATCTTCCATCCACGCGGTTCCGGCGATGTCGAGGTGAATCCACGGAGTGTCTTCGGCGAATTCTTTCAGGAACATCGCGGCATTGATGGCTCCGCCCCAGCGGCCGCCGGAGTTGACGATATCGGCGATGCCGGACTTGATGTTCTCTTTGTATTCGTCGTCGAGCGGAAGGCGCCACATTTTTTCGCCGGCTTTGTTCAGCGCCTTGTTGAAGCGTTCGTAGATGGCGTCGTCGTTGGCGAAGAGCCCGGCGTTCGTGTAGCCGAGCGCTACTACGACCGCGCCGGTAAGCGTGGCCGCGTCAACGAGATGGGTGCAGCCGAGTTGCTTGGCATAGTGCAAACCGTCGGCGAGGACGAGGCGGCCTTCGGCGTCGGTGTTGATGATTTCAATTGACTTGCCGGACATTGCGATCTGCACGTCGCCGGGCTTCTGCGCTTTGCCCGAGGGCATGTTCTCGGTGGCGCAGACAATGCCGATGACTTTTACTTTTGGCTTGAGCAGCGCGATGGCGCGCATGGCGCCGATCATGGTGGCGCCGCCGGCCATGTCGTATTTCATTTTTTCCATGCCGTCGGCGGGCTTGATGGAGATGCCGCCGGTGTCGAAGGTAATTCCTTTGCCCACAAGGCCTAAGACGGGTTTCTCGGGCGCGCCCGCAGGCTCGTAGCGCATGATGATGAGCGCGGGCGGCTCGTCGGAACCTTGCGCGACGCCCCAGAACGCGCCCATTTTTAATTCTTTGATTTTGTCGGCACCGTAAACTTCACATTTCAAACCCACTTCCGCGCACATCTTTTTCGCGCGCTCGGCGAGCGTGGTCGGCGTCATGCGATTGGACGGCTCATTGACCAGGTCGCGCGTGAAATTCTGTGACTCGCCGATGATTTGCGCTTCGGCGGCGGCTTTTTCGAGAGCGGCTTTGTCGGTGTTGCCGCTGGTGAGGATGGTAAGTGCATCAATCTTTTGATCTTTGCGATCGCTGCGGTAGTAGTCGGCGTCGAAGTTTCCGACCAGCGCGCCCTCGACGATCGCGCGTACGGCTTCGTCGGCGGGAATGGCGGACGGAGCGATGAAGGCGAAGCTGCGGATTCCACGCGACTTAAGCGAACGCACGGCGGCCCCGGCGAGGCGGCGCAGATCATAACTAGCAAATTTTTTCGCTTGGCCGCCGCTGAGCAGCAGGATACGCTTGGCTTTCAATCCGGCGGGCTTGTGCAGCAGATTGATTTCAAACGGCTTGCCGGTGAGTTCGCCGCTGGCGAGAAGCTCGGCGGCGGCGGATTGCACGGCCGCATCGTTACTCTCGACGCGCAGTTGCGGCTTGGCGTCTTTCTTGTCGCCGGAAAGATGGCTGTGATCTTTTTCAGAGTGATCTTTGTCAGAGTGATCGAGCACGACGGCGACGAGGGATTCGGTTTCCAGCTGGGCAGGAGCGGAGAGAGAAATTGTGGTTTTCATAATGGTTGGTTCAGTTTGAAAGGGAACATTCCAGTATCGTCGGCGAGGGGGGAAAGCGCAAGGGCGGCTGCGGGTTGGGCGGTGTCTTGAATTCGCCAACCACAGGGGGCACGGGGGAACACAGGGTAAAGCCAGTCGCTGCGGATGAAGACATCTGCGAGCGGCATTTTAAGGATGATCAGCTTGTGGGCGCGGCGGGGACTAACCAGAGCGCCGGTTGCGGTCTGACGGGTTTTACCTCGACGGCGTGGGCGGCGGCGACGGTCTCGGCTGCTTCGATGGCCTCGACGGCGGAGAGTTTCCGGTCCCGATGTGGTTCGGTGCGCGGGGCGCCGGTATGGAGTTCACAAGCTTCTCCGACTGCGGCACCACAGGTGGTACAGGGCACGGAGGATATTTGTTTGGCGGTGAGTTCTTTGGTTTTCACGACCACATAATGCAACGCTTTCGGGGCGGGAGTATGTTCTATATTGCACATTCTTAATATATTTGGCGGGGGGCAGGTGTCATTTTGGGTGCATAATTGGGTGCATAATTGGGTGCATAATATGGTTTTCTGCGATTGTGAGCAAAAGTGAACATTCCTAGGACCGGTACTCTGGGAGAATAGTTAGTAAGTGTACCCAGTGCTGGGAGCGGCACCTTGATAGCAGCCACCATGTCGGCCAAAATCAATCGCGAGTTTAACCCGCAGGAATTTCTTGCCACAATCGGCGACGGCAGGAAAGTTGTGTCGTTTCCCAAGAAGGAAACAATTTTTTCGCAGGGAGACGCAGCCGACGCGGTGTTTTATATCCAGGAAGGCAAGGTCCGGCTCACCGTAGTGTCGAAGATTGGCAAGGAAGCGACCCTGGGAATATTGAGTCAGGGAGAGTTTTTCGGAGAAGGCGGTCTGGCGGGGCAACATTTACGGATGGGGTCTGCAATCGCGATGACGGATTGCGAACTGCTGCGCATTGAAAAGAAGGCGATGATGCAGGCGCTGCACCGGGAACACAAGTTCTCCGACCTGTTCGTAGCTTATCTGCTGGCACGTAACATCCGGTACGAAGAGGATCTGGTGGACCAACTCTTCAACTCCAGCGAGAAACGGCTGGCCCGGCTTCTGTTGTTGCTGGCGCACTTCGGTAAGGACGGAAAACCCGAGATCGTAATCCCCAAGATCAGCCAGGAAACCCTCGCGGAGATGATCGGGACGACCCGGTCGCGCGTGAGTTTCTTCATGAACCGCTTCCGGGAGTTAGGGTTTCTGGACTACGGCGAAGGCGGGTTGCAGGTTCATAGTTCGCTGCTGAACATTGTCCTCCACGACTAGCTTCTCCACGACCAGGGGGCAGTCTGGCAAATGGCCAGCGGCCGAGAATCATGGCGCGGAAAGACTGCTGCTCGGCCGCTAGAGCACGGATATATCTTTTAACGGGTTTACACAGCCGCATTGAGACGGACGCTTTCTTGCCACGGACTCAAGGTGGAGCTATCAGAGCGGAGTAGCCAATGACCACGGGTAGACGCGCTTTCGATCCCCAGACGTTTGTGACCAACGTTGGGCAGGGGCGAAAGCTGGTCTCTGTCGGGAAGGGAAAAACGATTTATGCTCAGGGAGACGCCGCTGACGCCTTGTTTGTAATTAAGAATGGAACAGTGAAACTCAGCGTTAAGTCGCGAGCCATTGAAGCAACCCTCGATATCTTGAGTGACAAGGAGTTTGTGGGCAAGGACTCACTGACGGGTCAATCTTCGCGCTCTGCGTCCGCCACTGCAATCACGGATTGCAGCCTCTTGCGAATCGAGAAGGAAGCAATGATGCTCGCACTGACACGGCATGTGAAGCTGGCGAATCTGTTCCTGGCATACGCGCTGGCGAAGAACATCCGATATGAGCAGGACCTGGTTGACCAACATTGCAATCCGAGTGAGAAAAGGCTGGCTCATATTCTCTTGCGGCTCGCCCACTATGATGGAAACGGAGCGTCCGAAACCACGGTTCCGAAAATAAGCCATGAGACGCTTGCAGAAATGGTAGGCACCACGCGGTCGCGCGTTTGCTTTTTCATGAAGCGGTTCAAGCAGTCGGGCTTCATCGATTACCAGCTTGGAGGCAAGACGTTGCGAGTGAATCGGACGCTTCTTGCTTTCTGCGGCCAATAGTCTGTTCTGCGAGGAATCCTCACCCGCTTCGAAAGCCAGGGCTGGCGCCGGTTTTCCGCATCTGCAATCGTCATTGTTCTTGTGCGAATCAAAAGATCTTAACCGCAGAGTACGCGAAGAAAAGCCGCAGAGTACGCAAAGAAAATCAAATTGAGTCACTGCTTGTGCTGAGGGCAGATTTGAGATTGCAGATTTGAGATTTGAGAATCGACAATCTGAAATCTGAAATCTGAAATGGTCCTGCCACGTCACTTCAGGCCGAGCTGGCCGTTGTATTGCTGGATGGCCCCGTAGCACTCACAGGCCGCGCCTTCGAGCTTTTTGCGGTTGACGATTCGGACGGCGCCGCGGGTGTACTCGATAATCTTTTTCTTCTGTAAAGCGGCTGCGGCAGTACTGACGCTGGGCCGGTCTGTGCCCAGCATGGTGGCGAGAAAATCGTGGGTGATGGGCAGCGATTCCGAATCCACCCGGTCCTGAGTCATCAGCAACCAGCGTGCGAGGCGCTGCTGGATATCGTGCAGGCGATTGCACGCCGCGGTTTGGGCGACCTGCATTCCCTGAACGACTCCATAGCGACTCAAGATCAACTGCAGATGAGGAGAGGATTCCAAAACGTTTTGCAATGCGGCGACCTCGACCCGAAACCCATCCCCGGTGATTTGCATCACCGCTTGAAGAGGACCCCTGGTCAGGCCAACCGCCGCTGCGGTTCCGGTAAAGCCTTCATTGCCGACGATGCCGGCTTCGGCGGTCTTGCCATCTTTCATGACGACGACAAGAGAAATCAAACCGCGATTCAGGAAAAACGCAAATTCCAGCCTGGCGCCGCACTCGTGAAGGACGAGATGGTTGGGCAAGTTTAGATATTCGAGGTGAGGGCGCAGTGAGCCGTAGTCGGTATCGGAAATGGAGAGAAGTATGAGATTGCTGACGGGCTTGCCGTCGGGATTGGTGCGCTCGCCGGACTGCACGACCTGGGGGCTTTTGTTTTTCACAAACCATCCTTAACAGGCGGGGATCAGAACGGGGCCTTTGCAGATGTTGTGAGGAGCTCGCCTGGCATCTCGCAGTTGTCGACTGGGAAGACTTCTCAAGAGTATGCGGAATGCGTCCCTGTGGATGAGCAATAATGATCACATCGAGACGCAGGAAGGCAGAAGAAAAGCTTGATCGGTCGCTGCTTTAATCCATCACTTCAAGGCAGGCTGTTTTAAATTGGCCCGGGGTTGCGGGACTGGAGAGCTCTGGAGTTTTGTTTATGAATGTAGGATGCGCGACAGACTAGCGAAATTCGCATTTTGTAGGATGCTCGGCCATGACGAGGAAGCTGACATGGATCGAGCAACCGCGTTTTCGCGGTTTCGGCTGCTCCGAATGCGGCTGGCGGTTCAAGTCAACGAAAACGCCGAGCGGCAAATCCTTCGAGGAAATGATGCGCAACTTCGAGTCGTATCGCGACAAGGAGTTTGCGGCGCATGTGTGCGCGGATCATTCAAGAGAAGATCACCCGAGGGAAGAAAACACCTAGTAGTGTCGACCGAAACCGGCGCCGGCTAGGCTGGTCCGGGGAGCGGGCCCAGTTTGGTCGCGACCACCACTTCCAACAGGGTTGCGGTGTGACGGACGCTGCCGGAAATCGTGATGAGTGCCTCGGAGATGGCGGGATGTTCCTCGGCAAGCAGATCCAGACGGTCACTCACTTTGTAGAGTTGCTGAACTTCATACAGGATTGGATTCGAAGGCATGGGGCACCGCTTTCCTCGAGCCTAAGGAGAGAGAACTTCAGATGGGCTGACTTAGCTCAGGGAACCTGAAAGAGGGGAAGGTGGAAACCACCTCAGGCTTAATTGTAGCACGCGTAGAGTCCCGTCGCTGCCCACTATTGCACAAAGAACGCTTGTTCGGAACGACCAACAAACTGTTCTTACTGGAAGCTATCTGATACATCCTCGACGGCTGGATGGGGGCGAAACCTCGGGGGCTCAAGCCCGGGTTGCTGGCTGCTGGGCGGCACGGCTGGAAGCTGTCCCCTTCCCCGAAAACATTTATGAGATGACGTCCAGGTCTACGCTGCCGAGCTCTGCTCGGCTCGAACGGGCGAGGCGCCCGTTCCCACACGAGCGGTGGCTTCCACACGAGCTGTGGCTTCCTATTCAGAAGAATCGCGCTGACGAGTGGCCTTTACGCCTGAGAGAATCCCAACGCCCAGGAGGATGATTGCGCCGACCGCAATCCAGTGCGTGGGCATGTGCATCAGGTACGCGCCGTAAATCACTCCGATGAGCATGATTACGAAACCGATCGCGTAAATTCCGAACGACATAGGCATCTCCTTTTCAATTCGCTATTCAGTTCGCGGTGACAGCTTGCGCCCGTTCCTACACTGAGGAACTGGCTTTCTGATCTTTCACCTGCAAATCGTTCACGACTTGCTGCACATTCGGCACCGCGGCGGCTACGCTTCCGGCGCGGGTGCGCGTGTCTTCCGAGCTGACTTCGCCGGTCAACGTGACGACTCCGCTTTTTACGGTGTAGGTTACGTTGTCGTGCAGCTTGTTCTGGATCAGCGCCGCGTCCAGATTTTTCTCGATGCCCTGGTCGAGATCGGAGTTCACGGCCCGAGCTGCTTTTTCCGCGCCTACAGGGATGACCGCAATCTGATCGGCAACGACCTGCGCGCCCGCGAGGGATTTGGCCAGGGACTCGGCTTGAAACTTGGCGTTATCGGTGGCGACCTGGCCGCCGAGGGTCACGATGCCCTTGTCGCGATCCTGACTGACGGAGACGTCTTTGAGGCCCGCCTGATCGAGCGACTTGCGGATGTTGTCCGAAACCTCGGGCGATTTTGCGGCGTCTTCGTTGCAGCCCAGCATGCCTGCGAGCGCGAGCAGCGTAAGCGAGATAGCGAGCGATTTGATCGTATTCATAATTTTCCTTTGGTCCGGATCTCTTGGTTGGACATTCTCTATCTGATCGGATCTGGTTGAATCCCGGAGAATGAGCAACCCTTGAGTGGAGGAGTCATCCTCAAGACTCGCTCATTTGCCGGGGAAGTGCTGTGCAGAAGCGCTCACTTTGTGCGGGTGTCGCGCGCGGTCACGGGGATTTTCATAAAGACGATTTTTCATGAAGACGATTTTTCATGAAGACGATCTTTCATGAAGACGATCAATAGTGACCAGCTTTGCGGGGCGGAAGGGTCGATACTTACAACTCTCTAATGTTCCCAGCCGAATCAACGTCGCGAGTCAGTATTGCGAATCAATTTCGTGAATCAATGTCGCGAACAACCCAGGTTTTGTGGAGGTTTGAATGAATTTTAATTGGATGGATCCGAAAGTGCTTATTCTCGCTGCCGCCGTGATTGTGCTTATTGTAGTGGCGGTGTTGCTCTATGTACGAAAACGCAAGAGCACGACCGCGGGCCTGCGGCAAAAGTTTGGGCCGGAGTATGAGCGCGCAGTGCTGGCGCATGGATCAAAAGCGGAAGCGAATTTGGCGGATCGTGAGAAGCGGGTGGAAAAACTCAATATTCGCGATCTTGATCCGATGGAATACGAACGCTTTTCGAAACATTGGCAGGAAGTGCAGTCCCGTTTTGTCGATTCGCCGAAGGGGGCGGTCACGGAGGCTGATGATTTGGTGTCGTCGGTGATGAAAGCTCGGGGTTATCCGGTCGCCGAGTTCGAGCAGCGGGCCGCTGACATTTCTGTGGACCATCCGCGAATGGTGGAGAACTACCGGTCGGCGCATGAGATTGCGCTGCGGGTCGGGAAAGACGCAGCTACTACGGAAGACTTGAGAACGGCGATGATTCACTACCGTTCGTTGTTTGACGAACTGGTGCACGTGCAACCGGTTCTGGAACGGAAAGAGGTAGCGTGATCGGCAACGGCGAGCAGGCATAGCCGGTCTCTCGCTTGAGATCCCGCGCTCACAAAGGCTGACGAGGAAATTGTTCCCGCCTTTTTTCCGAAGCAATGCGGCCGGAGGTGAGCCCTGCGCAGGCGACTGCGCAGGGCTTTGTTTTGACGCCGATTCAGCGATGTTTGATGAACGAGCCGGTTTGCAATTCGGACATCGCCTGTTGGAGTTGCTCTTGCGTGTTCATCACGATCGGGCCGTACCACGCTACGGGCTCTTCGATTGGCTTGCCCGACACTAACAGGAAGCGGATGCCCTCGTCGCCGGCCTGGACGGAGATTTCGTCGCCGCGGTCGAAGAGCACCAGCGAGTGATTCTTGACGTCGTAGACCGGCGGTGCATCGGGCTTTTCGACCTGCTCGGTTAAAACCGCGCGCGGACTTGAAGAGTCGCGGAACGTTCCCGAGCCGGCGAATACGTAGGCGAAGGCGTTGCGCGTGGTCTCGACTTTGAGCCGCTTGCGCTGGCCGGGGGCGACCGAAATATCTAGATAGTTCGGATCGGCGGCGACGCCTTCCACCGGTCCTCGTTTGCCCCAGAACTCACCGCAGATGATGCGCACCTTGGTGCCGTCATCGTCGGTGACCTCGGGGATCGCAGTCGAAGGAATGTCCTGATAGCGCGGGTCGGTCATCTTCAGCGAGGCAGGCAGGTTGGCCCACAACTGGAAACCGTGCATGTGGCCCTGCGGATCGCCCTTGGGCATTTCCTGATGCAGGATGCCGCTGCCGGCGGTCATCCACTGCACGTCGCCGGCGGTCATCTTGCCCTTGTTCCCGAGACTGTCGCCGTGCTCGACCGAGCCGGCCAGAACGTAGGTGATGGTCTCGATTCCGCGGTGCGGATGCCAGGGAAATCCCTTCAGATAATCTTTCGGGTTGTCGTTGCGGAAATCGTCGAGGAGCAAGAATGGATCGAAGTCCTTGGTCTTGCCGAAACCGAAGGCGCGTTGCAGTTTCACGCCTGCGCCCTCGATGGTGGGCTTTGGTTCAATGATCTGTCGAACTGGGCGGAGCGACATAATTTCTCCTTCTTTCTTCCGTGTGCGCGTTGGAACGCGCGGCGGTTACCACGCGCGGCGCGCGGATCACTTGCTCTTTCACAGCTGGGCTTTCAGAAACTCTACATCCAGGGTGATGGTGACTTCTTCGCCGACGAGAATGCCGCCGGTTTCAAGCGCCGCATTCCAGGTCAGGCCGAAATCCTTGCGGTTGATCTTGGTGGTCGCCGAAAGACCGATGCGGGTATTTCCCCAGGGATCTTTGGTCGGCGGAGTTGGGCCTTCCACGGCAAACGAGACCTTGCGGGTGACGCCACGTATGGTGAGGTCGCCTTCGACCGCCAGTTCGCCATCGCCGACCACGCTGACACGCGTGGACTTGAAAGACAGCGTCGGGAATTTTTCCACGTCGAGGAAGTCGGCACTCTTCAGGTGTCCGTTGCGCTGGGCGTCGCGGGTTTCGATGGAGGCGGCGTGGATTACAGCCTCGACCCGGGAATTCGCCAGGTTGGATTCGTCGAGGGTCAGGGCTCCCGTGACCTTGTGGAATTGGCCCTTCACGTTTGAAATCATCATATGCTTGACCTTGAACTCGGCCACTGCGTGAGCCGGGTCGATGTTCCAGGTGGTGGTGGAGGTTTGCGGTGCGGTCGATGTGGTCATAAGAAATCTCCTTTGTGCAGTACTTAGATGCGTGTAAACGATATTCGTTGCAACAGGTATTAAGCCCAAAAAATCAAAGCACTTGGACGCGGGACACAGCCAGGAGTTCCGTCAGCGCCCGCAAGCGCTTCGTCCCCAGGTGGCCTAATTGTTGGTGATGGGTGGTCTGCACCGGTGCGTCCAGCCGGGCCAGGAGTTTCAGGCCATCCGGCGTGATGCGGGCCATGACCGTCCGCCGGTCTTCAGTTTCGCGGCAGCGCGAGATTAACCCGCGTTTTTCCAACCGGTCGAGCAGGCGAGTGACGTCCGGATCCCGCGTAATCATGCGGTTTCCGATTTCGCCGCACGGGAGCCCGGCGGGCGACCCGCGGAGAATGCGGAGCACGTTGTACTGCGTCGCCGATATGTCCTCTGTCTTGAGAATGCGGACCAGGCCACGGGACAGCATGTCGGTAGTCCGCAGCAAATCGAGAAACGCAGCCTCCTCGGGACAGCCGGCGCGCCGCCTGCTTTTTCTTGTCTCAACCTTTATGCTCACGTCATTCAGATATTATGCGTTATAACGACTATTGTCAAGACAGCTGTTAGCTGCGTCCGGCAGAAGCCTTGCTATCATAGCCGCGTGAGGTGACCCGTTGAATACGATCCTGCGTTTCCTCCTCGAACCCACAGAAGCCCCACGCAGCGTGCTACTCGTTCGGATTGCGGTGGGACTGATCTTCTTTACGCAGGGCATTTTGAAGTACATCGATCCCGGCATGGGAGTGGTTCGCTTCACAAGAATCGGGTTTACACATCCGTACTTCACGGCGCATTTCGTCGGCGCGTTCGAGGTTCTCTGCGGTCTCCTGCTGGTGCTGGGACTGTGGACGAGAATCGCATCGATTCCGCTATTGATCGTGATCATGACCGCGATTGCGACTACAAAGGTTCCAGAATTGTTTCGCGCAAACCAGGGTTTCTGGTACATGGTCAGCGACGCGCGCACCGATTTTGCCATGCTCTGCTGCTTAGTCTTTCTTATTTCAGTGGGTGGCGGGAGTTGGTCTCTTGAGGCAAGGCTCGCCAAGCACGACCGAAACGGTGGCTGATGTGTGCCGCATGCTGATGTGAGGATTATGGAGGTTCGATGAACGAATTGTCTGAGTCCCGGCGCCGGTTTCTAAAAACAGCAGGTCTATCAGCCGGAGCGGTTTTCCTGTCCTCAAGCACTGTCGTCGCGGAATCGGGCCTTTCAACGCAGGGCAACGACTCGGCTGCAGCTTCGGAATCAGGTTCTCCCGACTACACGTTGCACATCAAGACGTCTCCGATCGAGATCGCGTCCAACCGGATTATCTCGGCGACCACATACAACGGGCAATTTCCAGGGCCACTGCTTCGCTTTAAGGAAGGTCAGCCGGTCACCGTAGACGTTTACAACGAGACAGACACGCCGGAACAATTGCATTGGCACGGCCAGATGGTAGCGCCTGACGTGGACGGCGCGTCCGAGGAAGGCACTCCGTTCATTCCCGCGCATGGCAAGCGGCGGATAGCATTCACGCCAAGGCCAGCTGGCTTCCGCTTCTATCACACGCATAACCGCGCGGGCGCAAATCTGGCCGCCGGACAATACAGTGGCCAGGTTGGGCCTGTGTATATCGAGCCGAAGCATGAGCCGGGTAACTATGACCGTGAGGTTTTTCTCGTGCTGAAGGAGTTCGAGCCGACTTTCAGCCGAGGCGGAGATATGGCGATGGATTTCCTTTCTCCCGCGACGAAAGTGAAAGCGCTTGAAGAGCAAGGCGAATCGGCCATGAAGGCTTCGCTCGCAAAGGGCATGCCGCACGGATACGAAGTGGGCTACGGCTCTTTCACGATCAACGGCCGGATGCTGCACCACGGGGACCCGATCCGAGTGAAGCAGGGCGAACGAGTTCTGTTCCACGTGTTGAACGGAAGCGCGACCGAGATTCGCAGCCTTGCTCTGCCTGGCCATTCTTTTCACGTGGTCGCATTGGACGGCAATCCCGTTCCGAATCCCGCGAACGTTCCAGTACTCTGGCTGGGCACAGCGGAGCGAGTCTCCGCCATTGTCGAAATGAAGCACCCTGGGGTCTGGATCATGGGCGATCTAGCCGATGATGATCGTCATCACGGAATGGGAATCATCGTCGAATACGCCGGGACCAAAGGAAAAGGACAATGGATTACGCCGCCGCCCTATCGCTGGCACTACGGACTCTTCGCGAAGCCCGGTGCTACTGCCGCGGCGCCGGACACGACTTTCGAGATGATCTTTGTGAAGGACAATGCCGCCGAAGAGGGCTTCAACCGATGGACGATCAACGGAGTGTCTTATCCAATGACCGGCGAGATCGTGCCTGCCTCCTATCATTTGATTCAGGGGAAGCGCTACCGAATCCACATGCGCAACGCCAGCGACGATATCCACCCCATCCATCTTCATCGACACAGCTTCGAACTCGCGAGCTGGTCGGGCAAGCCGACCTCCGGAATCCTGAAAGACGTGATCATGCTCGGCGGTTACCAGGAGGCCGAAATCGACTTCGTTGCTGATAATCCAGGACTGACGCTCTTCCATTGCCACCAGCAACTTCACATGGATTTCGGTTTCATGACACTATTCGACTATGTATGAACGATAGAGGTTTGCAGGGTAGATCGTGGTGGCTGCGGTTGTCGTCCGGGTCAAACTAACATCGTTCCTTGAAGTGAGAACTCATTCACCGCAGCGGCTGGGCGGCGCGTATTTCTCCTCAAGCCGCCAGGGCACAACTTCTCCGTTGCCATTTGGGTGGGCTTCATCGCCCTGTCGTAGCCAGGAGCCGAGCCCGATCTCGCCGAAAAATAGAGGACTGAGAGCGGACTGGGAGGGCAAGACGCGATTTCGCTAAGTTCTTTGGAATGTGGTGGCCAGGGACGGAGTTGAACCGCCGACGCCAGCCTTTTCAGGGCTGTATTTTTTGGGCCTAAACCCCTTTTCAATCAATAACTTAATTCGTCAAGTTGGCCACTTTATTGTGACCATTCTGTGACCAGCGCCGATGTTCGCCTAAGCGTCGGTTGACGGTGTAGAAGGATCGAATCGAAACGGCAGCAAGGTGGGTTGAGGTTTTAGTGGACCTCGTTAGATTCATACGCCAGGAGTCTTCTTTCGCCGGAAAGTTGACGCAGGGGTGCCAAATTTTGAGTGAGTTCCACGGTTCCCAGATAGTTACCTTGTTCGTTGCGAACAGCGAAATAACGGATGTGGACGAACTTGTTTTGAAAGTTGATCCAGAACTCAGCCACGTTCTGACGGCCGGCGCGAAAATCGTCCAGTATCTTGTTAACCGTATCGGCGCTGCGGGGCGGATGGCAATGTTGAACCTTGCGCCCGATGATTGCCTTACTGCGTGCAAAAATGCGATCCGGGCCTTCGCTGAAGAAGGCAACTCGGTCTTCAGCGTCGACAAATGTCAGATCGAGCGGCAGAGTTGAGAGCACGGCTGTCAGTTGTTCGACGCTGACGTGGCCAGTCGGCATCATAATCGTGCCGTGTTTGGGCACGGCGCCAGTCGCGGCAGCGGTGGCCACGGGGGGAAAGTAGCCCTTTTGCGGCTCGAACAGGCACCAACCGTATTGCGGAGACGCGGTCCATATCTCCGCCCACTCGTTTTGGGTGAGGGTCTGCAGCGACATGGGAAAGAGGATGTTTTCCTCTTTAAAGATCATTTCCTCGACTGCCGACAATGCAGGCTGTGCGTGCTGAACAAAGAACTGTCTCACGTCGTCTACTGTCGAACCGCAGTCGTGGGCTGCTTGATTCATCTGTTTCAGCAGGTTTCGCACTTCGTCATCTTTGGACCACATGACCTTGGACGGTCCAGTGATCCCGTGCCTCTCAAGGCAAGAAAACAGCGCGTGTTCTTTGCGCTGATAGTGTTTGTCGATATCCATGAGGTCGTTTGCCGACTGGTGTAGGCGAAAGACGATTTCCTGAGCATCAGCGATCGGGGCGAGGTCAGCGATCTCGGCGGAGGTTCCTCGCATTGTTGCGATTACCTTTTTGAGTGCGTCGTTTTCGCGGCGGAAGGTATCCAGGGGGTGTCCCGGCTCAACTGACGGGGGCGGAGCCAACTGGACGAGCACATCACGCGTGACTTGCGAGTGCAGATCGCACATCGATCGTACTTCCTCGACCGGCATACCCTCGGCCATCAATTGTTGCTCCATGGCCATAATCTCAGTCGCATCCGTCTCGCCGACAATTTTGCGCAGTTGCTCTCTTACAAGCTCCGGAGCAGCACCCTCATGCAGGTGATGGATTATCTCTTTTAGAACCGAAATTCGATGCGCGCGATTGTCAATCAATTCGCTCATGGCATACGCCTCACTCCTTTGAACGTACGCCAGTGCAGAGACCTAGTAGATGACTTTTGTCACGGGCCTGTCGAGGTCAGAAGCAGTGAGAGGATGTCTTTTGTGGCAGCGATTACTGTCGGCCAGGGATGGGATGTTCCTGCGCGCTCGCATTTGGCACTAGCTCTAGATAGACCTGCTTCGGCAGATTCGTGTTCCACCGTCCCGAGACCTTTGCGTAGCCGACCACGCCAAGAAACAAAATCGCGATTCCCGCAGCCATGCCCCATGCTGGAATTGCACGGCGCTTTCGCACACCCAACGGTACGCTCATGAGCAAAGTCTCTTTGGCTGGACAAACTGCTACACACTCTAGACATCCGGTGCACTCGGCCGACCGGATCTGTAGCAGTTTGTCGACCGGCAATGCCGAGGGACACGCTTTCGCGCATTTGGCGCAATCAATACACGTGCTTGCGTTACGGCTGATCCTCACCGGACTGAGAAGGGAGACCAACCCGAGGAACCCGCCGTACGGGCAAAGATAACGGCACCAAAAGTTCTGCACGAAGATCGAAGCAATCAGCAGCCCTAAAACGACCCAAGCTGCCGTTCCGCCAATGTACCGGAAGAAATTGAGCATGCGCACGTCGACGATGAGCGCATAGGGGCTATTGAGAAATTCGGCGATGGAAGCTGCCGACATGCCGATTACGGCATAGGCGAAGAAGCTCAAAACAAGGTACTTCAGCGAGCGCAGTGGGATATCAGCCCAGCGTGGCAACTGAAAGCTTCTACCAAAGATTGAGCGGCCCAACTTCCACAGATATTCCGAGACGGTACCCACCGGACACATCCAGCTGCAAAATGCCTTGCGGAAGACGAACGAAATAACCAAGAACGAGGTGAAGAGAAAGAAACCAGCGGCATGCACACGTGGCACTTTCCCAGTAATTAGAAAGTACTTCACTTGCATGAGGCCTTCGATGGGTAGCCAGCCTTCAACGCCGGCGGGTCGAGAGACTTCGAATAATCGGCCCCCGCTTTCAGCCCAGCGCACCCAAAGATAGAACTGCACACCGATCCAGACGTTTAGAATTGCGAACAGAATCTGCACGGTGACACGCAGCGGTTGCGAGTGGTCGCGATTATCTCGCCGGATCAGTTTTTTGCGTGCTGGCTTCTGTGTTTGGGCTCTCTCTTGGTGCTCATCTGACACAACTGCATCCCTCCATACCGAGCATATGAGAGTGGCAAACCGCGAACGATGACTTATGTCACGGCGACGACACACTTGAAGAGACCTCAGAAAAGGACGCCGCATGTTCGCCACGGTGCTCCAGTACAATAAGTTCCGTGCCCGAATCCACGTCTACACCTGTGCAAACGCTAGCGAAAGTCCAGATCTTTTCCGGGTTGACGGAGGGCGAATTGAGTTTCTTGGCGCAACGTGCGGCGCCGCGCAGCTATTCGGCGGGGGAGAGCGTGTTCGGCGAAGGTGAGCCTTGCTCTGGACTCTATGTCGTCGAGTCCGGCCATGTTCGAATCTTCAAGAGTTCGGCCAATGGACGCGAACAAGTACTCAGCATTGATGGTCCAGGCAGTTCCATTGCCGAACTCCCCGTCTTCGATGGCGGGAGCTATCCCGCGTCCGTGACGGCTATCGACGAGGCCAAGCTACTGTTTGTCAGTAAGCAGGATTTTCAGGCATTGTGTTTGGCCCATCCTCAGGTAGCGCTGAAGGTCTTACGGGTGGTTGGTGCGCGCTTGCGCCGACTGGTTGGCATCATCGAGGAACTCTCGTTCACCACGGTGCGTCACAGGCTGGCCTCGTTTTTGTTGCGTCTCGCGCAGAAGGAAGGCAAACGTTCCGCCGCGGGCGTAGAAATCATATTGCCCGCCAGCAATCAGGAATTGGCGTCGCATATCGGCACGGTCCGCGAGCTCGTTTCCCGTAATCTCTCTCGCCTGCAGGCAGAGGGGATGCTTCAGATCGACGGGCGGACAGTGACGATCTCCAATCTAAAAGCATTGGAAGGCGAAACCGATTCATCGGAATAGAGCTTACTCTCCTGCTCATCTTCTTCCTGATTCCTCCGATTCTGACTCGTCTCGTCCAAGTTTATCCTTCGTGACAAAAGTCATCGGCAGGCATCCTTCATTCCGCTAGCTTTAGAACATCAAGCGCGACCTATAAGCACCGAGCTGGGTCGTGAGGAGAATGCAATGAGCATGACCGCCGAAAAAACCGTCCGTGAATTAGCTTTGGAGAATACTACTGCCACGAGGGTCTTTGAAAAGCTAGGCATTGACTACTGCTGCGGAGGCAACAAGTCACTGGGAGAAGCCTGCCGGGCGTCGAACATCTCGGTTGATCAAGTGATCGATTCGCTAGAAATGGCCGAGCAAGCGGCACACGCCGCGCAGAAAGACCGGAACTGGCAAACTGAGCCCCTCGCGGACTTGGTCGCGCACATCAAGAACACGCACCATAAGTACACGCGTGAGGAAATGGCTCGCCTTGTTCCTCTCCTCGAAAAGGTTTACTCCGTCCACGGGAAGAACCATGCTGAATTGCAACAGGTCCGCGCCAGCTTTCAGGGCTTGGTCCAGGAACTGACTACACACATGATGAAGGAAGAGCGGGTTCTGTTCCCCTACATAGTGAGGATGGAAGAGGCCGTTATCCAGAAGGAACCGGTTCTGCCACCACCGTTTGGCAGCGTGCAAAACCCCGTGTCCATGATGGAAGATGAACACGATTCCGCTGGGAACGCACTGCGTGCCATGCGCGAAGCCAGCTGTGGTTATACGGCCCCGGGCGACGCGTGTATCAGCTACCAAACACTGTACAAGGCGCTCGCGGATTTTGAAGCCGATCTTCACCAGCACATTCACTTGGAAAACAACATTCTGTTTCCGCGCGCAGTTGCGATGGAAAAAGCCCACTAACCTAAGCTGCAAGGCAGGAAGAAAATGAACGAGAAAGGTGATGCTCTCCATGCCGCTCAGCAAGCCCGTATACGAGCCTTGGTTATTCCTCGCGAGCATGGTGCCTGGGGTCTGCTGCTGGTTCCCCTGTTCACCGGTGTCGTAGCAGGTTTTGCTTCGGAACATCGGGTCTGGCCGTTGCTCATGTTCACAGTCGCCGCTCTGTCGTTGTTTTGGCTGCGGACACCGGTCGAGAGCCTGATTGGCATCAGTTCACTGACGGCCAATACTGAAAGCGAACGGCGGACGACGCTTGTTGCATCAATTTTATTGGCGGCTCTGGCCACCGGTTGTTTGACCGGGCTGATGTGGAAAGGACAAAACTTACAGTTGCTTCTTCTCGGGGGCGCAACAGTGTTTGTCCTTGTGATCCAAACGGTGCTCCGACGACTGGGCCGGAGAGCGAGGATGGCGGCTCAGTTGGTTGGCGCAATTGGCCTCACCTGCACTGCTCCGGCCGCTTACTACATCGGCACTGGACGGCTAAGCGAGCGCGCCTTCATCTTGTGGGTGGCCAACTGGATCTTCGCAGGCAACCAGATTCATTTCGTTCAACTGCGGATCCATTCTGCCCGAGCGTCCACTTTCTCTCAGAAATTTGCTCAGGGGAGGCTCTTCTTACTGGCGCAGCCGGTATTCTTCGTGTTCTTGGTCGTGGCATCGTTTTGGCGCCTGCTCCCTCCTTTGGTGATCGTTGCTTTTGTTCCCGCACTTGTTCGAGGAACGCGGTGGTTCTTTCGAAAACCGGAATCGCTGGATGTCAGGAGCCTGGGCTGGTCCGAGATGAAGTATGGAGTCGTATTCGGAGTTCTGCTTGCGGTTGCTTTCATTTATTCGTGAGTACACTTCGAATACCGGACGCGCCTGGTGAAATAGGCTCCCTGCTAATCTGAAACTGGGAAAGCACCACAAAGACCGCGAGGATACTGTTGCCTGCGGCTGAGGAATACAATTTGCAAATGGCCCTGCCGACGAGCATCGAAGCGGAGAATCCGGAGTCGGCACAGAGTAAGCATCTGCTGCTCGGCACGCTATCTTTCACGGTTTGCTTCGCGGCTTGGGGCCTCATCAGTGCATTCGCCCCGCACTTTCGCCAACAGTTTCATCTCTCAGCCACACAAACGGCCTTTCTCGTAGCAATACCAGTTCTTCTGGGCGCACTCGCGCGCATTCCGATTGGAATGTTGGCCGACCGTTTTGGAGGCCGCGTTGTTTTCACCGTTCTGATGCTTTTTGTCGCCGTGCCAGTGGCCTTGGTCCCGGCCACCACCAGCTATCGGAATCTGCTCGTTGTGGCGTTCCTTCTCGGAATGGCGGGGTCTTCGTTTGCCGTTGGCGTCGGGTACGTCTCTCGCTGGTTTTCCATGGAGAGCCAAGGTAGCGCGCTCGGGGTGTACGGTCTCGGAAATATCGGCCAATCGGCGGCGGTATTCCTCGGACCGGTGGTAGCTGCCGCGTACGGATACCGCGCCGTGTATTGGGGGATGTCGATCATCCTTCTGGTCTGGACTGGCGTATTCGTTGTCGTTGCTAGAAACGCTCCCCACGCTCCTCGCCCCAAGGGTCTGCCTGAGATGCTCGGCGTACTGGCACGCGAGCCTCTAGCGTGGGCGCTCGCCGCTTTCTATTTTCTTACCTTTGGTGGATTCGTTGCCTTCTCGATCTACCTGCCAACGCTGCTGCGCGATCAATTTGGGTTGCGACCCGCGGACGCCGGTTTCCGGACAGCTGGATTCGTCGTGCTCGCCACGCTCTGCCGCCCGCTCGGTGGCTGGCTATCCGACCGCATTGGCGGCTCGCGAGTTCTGTCATGGATTCTGCCGGCTGTAGCTGCTTTCGGGTTGTTGCTGGGCGTGCAGTCGATGCTGCCATTTACGATTGGAGCGCTTGGATGCGCCGCCTTGCTCGGCATCGGCAACGGAGCAGTATTTCAACTTGTACCGCGATATTTCCCAACCCAGAGAGCTACCGTCACCGGACTGGTGGGCGCGATGGGTGGCATGGGTGGATTCTTTCCGCCTTTGCTTCTGGGGATGTTTCGCGACCGACTCGGAGTGGTCTGGCCTGGATTTGTTCTGTTATCGGCGGTGGCCTGTGTTCTCTGGTGGATGAATAGCCGCGTCTTCTTGACGCGGGAAGAGACCCTTGCAGCTAAGCTTCCCCCGGCTCTGGTCCGCACCGCGGACAGAGTCCGCGCGGGAGCCTGGGCCACTTTGTGGACTTTCGTTCTGATCGCTGCCATTGTGCTGGGCTCACGCAATCTGCAGAACTTCGACGCAGCGCTGGTGATCTACACGTTCGCAATCATTTTCGCGACTTGGGGCGTCATTTACCACTACTCCGTCTGGATTCGGAAGCCTCCCACCTATGTGTACTGGAAGCGCGGATGGCAGTTGTTCAGAGAGCGAGGAGTATTTCGAAGCCTCAGCCACATCACTGCGCTGGCAGGAACTCATCTTCTGGCTCAAACGTTCATCGCCAAACGCTCTCGGCTGCGTTGGGCGATGCATCAGATGATCTTCTGGGGATGCGTGCTGGCAGCGATGATCACTTTCCCCCTGGTATTCGGATGGATTCATTTCAGCAGCGCTCCGAACGATCAGATGACGTACGTGACCTACCTATTCGGGTTTCCGGCAGGCAGATTCCATCTGCACACGTTCACCGCGCTGATGCTTTTTCATGGTCTTGATGTCGCGGCGGTTTTGGTTCTGGGTGGAATTGCACTTTCTCTATGGCGCCGCATGCGCGATGAAGGCGCGCGAGCAGTTCAAACACTTGCGATGGATTTCTGGCCGTTGATTCTGCTCTTTGCCATATCGATCACCGGCCTGGCTCTTACCGTGTCCCAAGAATGGCTCGCTGGTAGCTTCTACGATTTCATTGCCATTCTGCATGCGATCACGGTGATCGCTGCCTTGCTCTACCTTCCATTTGGGAAGTTCTTTCACATCTTCCAGCGTCCTGCGCAGTTGGGAGTAAAGCTTTACCAGCGCGCGGGCGACGAAGGCGAGGGCGCGATCTGTGGCCGCTGTGGCGAGCGTTATGCCTCTCTGATGCACGTCGACGATCTGAAGCGTGTGCTGCCGCAGGTCGGATTCAACTATTCGATGTCGGGACCAGTGGGCAATTGGCAGGAATTGTGTCCTACCTGCAAGCGCAAGTCACTCTCGCTGGCGCAGTTGAGATTGAAAGAGGAAGCGAATGGCTAAGGCTCCAGTCTCCGAAGAGATTCTCAAAGACAAATTCGGGCCGCATCTCAACTATCAACCGCCCGGCGGTTGGAGCAACGAATCCGTCCATCCCGCGGAGAAGTTGGTCAAGACCCATTGCTGCTTCTGCGGTCAACAATGCGGAATCCAATTAAAGGTTCGCGACAATCGCGTGATCGGGTTCGAGCCATGGGAGGAGTTTCCATTCAACCGCGGCATGCTCTGCCCAAAAGGTGTGAAGCGCTATCTGCAGGGTAATCACCCCGACCGTTTACTCACTCCGTTGATGCGAGGTGAGCAAGGATTTCGGCCGGCGTCATGGGACGAGGCCCTGACTTTCACGGTCAGCCGGATGCGTGAGATCCAGGAGAAGTATGGCAAAGACGCCTTCGCCATCTACGGCGGCGCATCACTCTCGACTGAAAAGTCGTACCTGCTCGGTAAATTCGCACGCGTGGCTCTAGGCACTCGCCACATCGACTACAACGGACGATTGTGCATGGTCTCTGCCGGAACGGCCTACAAACTGGCCTTTGGCATTGATCGAAGCACAATTCCATGGAGCGAAATTCCCAAAGCTGAGGTTTTGTTCGTGATCGGCGCAAATATAGGCGAGTGTGCTCCCATCACGACCGACTACATCTGGCGCTGTCGCGACAATGGCGGAAAACTGATCGTGGCCGATCCTCGGATGACTCCCATTACCCGAAACGCCGATCTTTATCTGCCACTGCGTCCGGGCACCGATCTTGCACTGTTGATGGGAATGTTGCACGTCATTCTTCGTGACGGGTTGGAGGATCGCGACTTTATCAGTCAATACACCACCGGCTTTGAGGCCGTGGCTGAATCTGCTAAGCAGTGGGATCTTCGCAAAGTTGCTGATATGACCGGCGTGCCACCCGAATCGATCGAGAAGGCCGCGCGCTGGATTGGCAAATCAAAGCGCGCCATCATGATGCATGCTCGGGGATTGGAGCATCAGTCCAAGGGCGTCGAAAACTGTCTAGCGGTACTCAATATCGCTCTTGCCACCGGAAACATTGGCCGCGACGGCGCTGGGCCGACGATGATCACCGGCCAGGGAAACGGCCAGGGTGGACGCGAGCATGGGCAGAAGTGCGACCAACTACCCGGCCAGCGTTCGCTCACCGATCCTGCCGCCCGCGAGTACGTTGCCGGTGTCTGGGGGATCAAGCCCGAGGAACTTCCGCAGCCGGGCTACAGCGCGCAAGAAATCATGAACGCTATCCACAGCGGCGAGATTAAGGGACTACTCTCGCTGTGTTTCAATCCGCTCGTTTCGCTTCCCGACGCGAACTTCACCCGTGAAGCACTGTCGAAACTGGAATACTTCGGGGTGGTCGATTTCTTTCTCTCCGAAACGGCCCATCACGCCGACGTGGTTATGGCCGGCAGTCTCCACGAGGAAGAGGATGGGCTTGGTTGCAGCGCCGAAGGTCGCGTCATTCACTGGAAGAACAGCATCGATCCACCGGGTGATGCGAGACGAGACTCCGACATCATCATCGATTTGGCGCACCGGCTTGGTCGCGGACAGTTCTTTCCATTCAAGAGTCCCGCTGACATTTTCGAGGAGCTGCGAATCGCGTCGCGAGGGGGCGTGGCAGACTACTACGGCATTACCTACGAGAGAGTGGATCAGCAGATGGGTATTTTCTGGCCCTGCCCATCGCTCGACCACCCTGGCACCCCGCGCCTATTCGTCGATAAGAAGTTCTATACCCACGATGGCAAAGCGCATTTCAACGTCACGGACTGGCGTCCCAGCGGCGATCCAGTTAACGATGAATATCCCTTATTCCTAACCACCGGACGAGTGGTCAGCCAATATCTCTCGGGAACTCAAACGCGGCGTATCGGCGCGCTAGTGGACCAGAGCCCTGAACCGCGGGCAGAAATTCATCCGCGTCTGGCCGAACAAAATGGCATCAGCGACGGCGACTGGATCACGGTAACAACCCGACGCGACGACCTGACGATTCGCGCAATGGTTGTGAAAACGATTCGGCCCGACACCGTGTTCATTCCTTATCACTGGGCTGGCACGCGGAGTGCAAACCGCCTCACGCATCGGACACTCGACCCTCGCAGCAAGATTCCGGAATTCAAAGTTTCGGCCTGCCGCATCGCTAAAGCGCCGGGACCTGACCCGTCCCCTGACGACCGAGTCGCACACAAAAACGGCGCGCTGCAAGGAGGCGACTAGTGTTCGGATACGAATTCTATGTCGATCCTTCGCGCTGCATAGGCTGCCGCTCTTGCTTGCAGGCGTGCGAGGAGTGCGACACTCATCGAGGAAAGTCGATGATCAACTTCGACTTCATAGAGCGGAAAGAGAGTATCCGCTCTGCGGCATACGTATGCTGGCATTGTGACGAGCCTACGTGCGCTCAGGTCTGTCCAGCGGATGCCATCAAAAAGGGCGAGGATGGAATCGTTCACTCTTCGCTCAAGCCACGCTGCATCGCCTGCAACAACTGCGTGTTGGCCTGCCCATTCGGCATCCCGAAGATGATGATTCCCGAGCAGCAGATGATGAAGTGCGACATGTGCTATGACCGCACTTCGATCGGCAAGCGGCCTATGTGCGCGACCGTCTGTCCGAGCCAGGCATTGTCTTACGTTAGACCAGAGGAGATCGCCAGCCGTCGTGAGAAGCCGACAAATATTTTCTATTTCGGCAGCCAGAAGATTACGACCAAGGTTTACATGATGGCCCCAGCCGAACGAGAGGCTATCGCCCTCGATGTTGTCGATTACATGTGGGAGGAGAACCATGAATTGGTTGCGGCGAGGCAGTAGCGGAGGAACGCCTAGCGAACCGCTCTGGAAGGAAGAGTTCTCGGTTCACACCGCAGACGAACGCTATGTCACACGTCGCCAGCTCACCAAGTTCCTCGTGCTGACGAGCCTCGGCATGTTCGTCGGCAACATTTGGATTTTGATTCGTTCGCTTTTCTACAAAGTTCCCGTCTACCCGCAGCAACCTGTGGCCCAACTCGGGGAGATTCCTGTCGGGGGAGTGAAACTATTCAGCTATCCGACGAAAGATGACCATTGCATCATGATTCGCACGGGCGAGGATGAATACGTAAGCTACAGCCAGAAATGCACTCACCTTTCCTGCGCAGTCTATTATTCTCAGGCGGAAAACAGACTTGAATGTCCGTGCCACAAAGGCTTCTTCTCGATCAAGGATGGTGCCGTTCTGCAAGGGCCTCCATCACGCCCATTGCCACGTATTGTTCTCGAAACGCGCGGCGAACAATTAGTTGCTATTGAGGTAAAAGGCTAACGCAATGCCCACAAACGAGCGGCCTCCCCAAAATCGTGGCTTGACGGCTATTGCAGGAGCGATGTCTTTGATCGCCGTTCTTCTGATCGTGCAAATCTGGCTATTGAGCGCTGCTTTGGAGTCCTTCCTGGGCGGAAACCGGCATACCGCACTGCCAGCCGCGATCTTTTCAGGTGTGATGTTCTTGATTTGCCTGGGACTCTATGCCTTTGTCGATCGCGTCGATTCCGAGGTTCGAGGTTCCGACAACCGCCGTTAACTCCATTCTTTCGTGGCGCTTAGAGATAGCACTCTTCGTATATTCCCCGTGACATTAGTCACATGCGTCCGCTCACAAGTCTGTCACGCTTGTTTTCGGAGGAATGGGCCACAAGCAGGCGCAAGAAGATCTGAATGCATAGTACGGAACAGGAAATGCCGCCGGAAGAGAGTCGGAGCAGCGACGATCTTCGAGAGAACCCCCAAAAGGGTAAGCTGCCCTGTGGAGCGCGATACTGCCACCGATGCCACGAAGAATGTGGCGTGATCCTGAATGCCTATATCCTGCGTGACATCGCGGGCGAGTCAAGCACTGATGATTCTTCGCTGGTCGTACGGCAAGGGCCATAGAATATTTCAATTCTTTGGTGGTACTTTTTAAGGAGCCCACGATGCCTGTACAAATTGGAGCCCAGGCGCACAACTTTTCCGATCCCACCGGCCTTTTGTCGGATTGTCACCGTCGTATTGAAATGTTCCTCGGAGCTCTCGAAAGAGTTGCGACGGTCGTCGATCGCCCATTGACCGAAGAGACTCGTGCCGCACTTGAATCTGCGCTGCGCTACTTTCGAGAGGCTGCGCCCAAGCATACTGCAGATGAGGAAGAATCCCTGTTCCCACGCCTGCGCCAGATACGTCTTCCCGATGTGGAAACCGCTATTGAAGCGCTTGAACCTCTCGAACATGACCATCTTTTGGTCGGATCTTTGCACGCAGAGGTAGAAGAGCTAGGACAGCGGTACTTGGCAACCGAAAGCCTGGAAGCCACCGATGTCAAAACATTCCGAAAAGCCATTCCCGCTCTTGTCTCTTTATACAAGCAGCACATCAGCATCGAGGACGAGCTTGTATTTCCTCTGGCAGCACGGCTCCTGTCTTCAACCGAGAAAGCAGCCGTAGCAGACGAGATGGCTGCTCGCCGGAAAGTAAGATTCGTCGCCTCGATCTGATAGCTGCCATAGTAAGAAGGCCCGAATCAGACACGGACAATGGACCAGTGTATTCAGGGCGGTTCTCTCGATGCAAAAGATCGATAATTTCAATTTCCCTATTCGCCTTGGACACTATATGTATGTATGAACTACACGGCAGATCCATCTCGATCTGCAGCGCGTTCCGTGGGGGGGCGGCGCAACATTCAACGTAGGGGAATTCTTGCTCAGCTATTCATCGCAACCAAGGAAGGCAAAAGTCTATCTGGTTGGCGCCGGGCCGGGTGATCCGGACCTGCTGACTGTGAGGGCCGTGCGCACGCTTGGTCTCGCCGATGTCGTGCTGCATGATGCCTTGGTGTCCACCGAAGTGCTCGCGCAGATTTCTCCGCGCGCCCAGATTATCAACGTCGGGAAGCGATGTGGACGAAAGAGCATCACCCAAGACGAAATCAACGATTTGCTCCTGCAATTTAGTTTGTCTGGACAAGTCGTGGTGCGGTTGAAAAGCGGTGATCCGTTGATCTTTGGCCGCGCGGGAGAAGAACTGGATGCTTTACGAAGGGCGGGTGTTGAGGTCGAGATTGTACCTGGCGTGACCGCTGCGCTCGCGGCCGCCGCTTCTGTGCAAGTCTCTCTGACTGACCGCCGGACCGCAGACCGACTTCTAGTGGTCAGCGCTCACCGCGGGCACGGAAAAGATGATTCGGACGGGCAAGCTCTGGTGACCAGTCGTACCACCGTTGTCGTCTACATGCCTGGGGAGTATGCCAGCGTCGCCGGGGATCTCTGTAGCGCGGGATTGAGGCCCTCTACGCCATGTGCCGTGGTATCGAGAGTGTCGAGCCCAGAAGAGCAACGTTACCAAACTACTCTCGGATTGCTTCACCGCGCCCCAATCCTGCCGTCTCCGTGCGTCCTGATCGTAGGAGATACGTTGGCGACGGCAGCGTCACCGGAATTACAGTCACTTTGTCTACAAAGCATTCCAACTGAAGGGGACTCGCGCCAGCCTTCGGGAACTGTGGCTGAGGTTTGAAGATTCTTCGCCCGCTAGAGTGAACTCCGAAAAGTGTCAAAGGCAGACGCACTGGCCTGCTCGTGCAACGTTCTGCGGCGGGTCTCACTGTCGATGGCCTTGTCTTGAAATAGGCGACTCCGTGTTTCGCCTAGTCTCGTGACCCAGAGAGCGTATTCCTCACCGAACTGTTCTTCCAATTCCTTTCGCAATCTTTGGGCCAGAGCGGGACTCTTCCCTGCTGTCGAGATTGCGATCTGCAGCGGACCGCGGCGCACTACCGCGGACGCATAGCAGTTACAGTGCTCGATGTCGTCCACTGCATTGCAGAAGGTCCGATGCGTTTCGGCTTCTTCAAATACCTGAGCGTTAGTCTTGGCGTCGGCGACGGACACTGCAAGGAACGCTTCGCGCAGGTCTCCATTTTCATAAGCGCGACCTACCCATTCCAGTCTTCCTGCCTGAGACCACGCAACAATCTGGTCAGTGGCGGCGGGAGCGATGACGCGGATCCTGGCTTCCGCCTCCAGAAGCTCCTTTACCTTTGCCTCGGCCATCTCGTTCCCGCCGACCACAACGCAAACTCGGCCCTGCAAGTTCAAGAACAACGGGTGGAGGGTGCTCATACCTGATCCTCGATTCCAACAGGGTGCGGCCCGCGTTTTTGACGAAGGATCTCGGCGCTTTTTTCCGCCGCCTCTTGCACCAGAAATCCCATCTTCGGGCGTGTGCACTCGATATCGACAGTCAAGCCGCGGCTGCGCAGTTCCTCCGAGGTCAATGGCCCGACGGATGTAATGACGACCCGAGCAAGGGCCTCCTGCAGCGCTTGCCGCTTCGCCATGCTTTCTGCAACCTCATAGAGGTGTCGTATCTGAACCGAGGACGCCACGAGCAGCACTTGTACATTGCCGCCGATGATCGACTCAACTGCGTTCCGAAGCGGGCCGAGATCTTCGGGCAATGCCCACTGATAGACATTCACGAGCGTTACGATCGCGCCGCGCTCTTGCAGGCCTGCGAACAACTCGGAATTCGTGACCCCGTATTCCTGCACGGCGATGCGGCGCCCCGCCACGGGAAACGTATTCTTGCTCTGGTCCAGCAGAATCAGCAGATCGCGCCACGTGTTGGGCTCCGGGACGGTAAGGCTGACTCCCACGCCGAGTTCCCTAAGAGCTGCAGCGGGTTTTGGCCCACGGGCAATAACGACGATATGGTTCAAATGGCGGGACAGTTCGTCTCGCGGACACGCTTTCTCCACTGCCGACGCTAAAGCCTTGACTCCAACGCCAGTCGTGAAAATGACCATATCCACCTCGCCCGCAGACAGTCTTCGGGCGAAGTCCAAGGCTTCTTGATTTGATTCCAAGGGAACTTCTCTCACAGAGGGTGCCACGATCGGCACACCGCCAAGGTTCGCGATGAGCTTGGCAATCTCGCGGGCGCGCCGACTCTCCAGCGCCAGAACGCAAAGTCCTCCGAAAGTGATGTTGGCCATCGCCGAAACTCTTTTCTGTATTTCTCTAGAAATGGTAGTTCGTTTCAAGAAATATAAGCTGCCCGTTCGCTCCCTTCGGATAAATCGCATCGATCACGCCCTTACCCCAGGCGTGCCCGTAATACAGAGTCGCGCTGAAGGAACGCGTGACTTGATAGTCGCCGCTAACATCCCAAACATTGGCCAGACCCCGGTTGCCATTGCTGGGGCGCCCGGTGTATCCAAACGTCTTCGGCTGGAACGCGCCGCCGCCCAAGTACCAGAGGTCGGAGGTACTGGCCAGGCGCAACGCATGACCTTCGCTTCGTAGCGAGAGCTTCGACACCGGACGCACATTCAACGTAGCGTACAGATCCTCATTGTTCATCATGTTGTAAAAGGGAAAGCGAGCGTACAGGCGGGGCGTAGGCAGAAGCTGAAAGAAAGTGCTGTGGCGTCCGTTGTTCGGATCACCGTCGCCGCTGCCATAGGAGTAGCCGGCACTGATCCACGGTTTCAGCATGCTCACTGGCAGTTGCCATCCGGCCTCACCCACAAACGCCGCGGCATGCTGCGCTTGACTTCCCCAGGACCCATTCTGCAATGCGCCCCAAAACAAGAAATCAAACTTTCCGACGATTTTCGCGTTGTACACATGAGCGTAGTCCAAGCCATAGGTCGCAATCTCGATCTTTCCCAGATCGGCCGCCCGAACCGACTGTGGACGGTTGTCGGTTTTTAGCACAAGCGTTCGATGGTCAATGTATCCGAGCGCGAAGACGCGAAGCTCTCCTGAGTTCTGCTTTGTGCTGATGGATCGAGTGTAGGCTCCGGAGTAGAGATCCACATCCAGTTCATCCATCCCTTTAACCTGGAATACTCCCTGGGTAGGTCGCGCACCGAAGAATGTCCAATTATTTTGTCCGGAATTCAACGACATCTGGATTCCATCGAAGGCTCGCTGCACCGCGCTAAATCCAAAGTTGGAGACCAGCCGGCTGGCAATTCGTGTTTGGATCACGGTGGCCAGAAGCGGATCATTCGGTTTGACCTCGGCGCCATCGAAATACTCAAAGCGTCCCAGTTTCAATCCGACTGGTCCGAGATGCTTAAAGTTCACGAACGCCTGCTTCACGAATCCATTGGCCTCATTCGTGTGATCATTGTTGGCAGCGTAATAGGTCCCACCCAATCCGAGTTGGCCCTGGGGCGCAGCCACCACCGCGTCGTTGGGCAAGCCTAAGATGGACGGCTGTTCGCCTTCGATAAACCATTCAAAGCTCTCGCCGGTCTGACCGATTCCGACTCGCAGCAAAGAGTTCCACAGGCCGTAATCGCTGTTTCCGGTGTTGCCCTCAAACCAGTTCCATCCTTCGGCTCGGGTACGCCAGTTGACCGAAATCTCCAGCGGACCGAGCTTGTGTTTGGATGGGGCCGGAGCCGGCGCAGGCGGCGTTTGCGCATCGGGCGTCGCCGCTGAATTATCGGCATGTGTCGAAGCCAGGCTGGACTGGCCCTGCGCAGAAGGCAGCGATTGCCCCAGCATCGCTCCTGAGAGAAAAAAGGTCAGCAGGCATTCTTTCAGTATTAGTCTCATTTCAAGCCCCCACTTTTTGTGCAGTTACACTCACCCCATGTGAACGCACGGAAAACATGGCTGCTTTCCGCTAAAATTGATCACCTCAGGAAGCCCCTTTTCAAGACTTTGGGTCAGATGCTGCCACGAGTCACCGTCCACTCCAATAACAGAAAACCTTTAGCCTGATGGCTCGCATCCGCGAACACTGATCAATCCGTAGGGACGAGAATCGGCATCGCGTCGATTTGGGCGACAGGGACACGATCTTCGCCGAACCGTAATAACCATGCACAGAGCGAAGTCGCCGCCACAACGCTGCCGAGGATAAGGAACGCGTTCGCCCCCGAAATACTTTCTGACTTGAATAACAGGGCTGCCAAAACTGCTCCAAAGTTTCCGCCAGCGCCTACGATGCCGGAAACAGATCCGATCGCCTGGGGGCGAATCAACGGAACCACGGCGTAGGTTACGCCGCACGCCATGCATACAAGCAAACCAAACAGCAGAAACGCCAAGGTGGCCGGCACGAGGATCGTCAGCCGCGAGAACAACACCATCAGCAAACCCTCGATAAAAATGGTCAGTCCCAGCAGGCGAGAACGGCCAACCAAGCCCCATCGGCTCCCAGCCCAGTCTCCTGCGATTCCGCCTAACGCTCGGGCAAACAGGTTCATCATCCCGATGAGGCTGGCAAGAAGTCCAGCTAGTTTCAACGTCACATGAAAAGAGTCTTTGAAATATAAGTGCGGCGACGTTGTCCACGGTGATTTCTACTCCGAAGCACGCGCCGTACAAAAGAAAGAGCAGCCAGACACGGTAGTCGCCAGCAGCTTCCCAGAAAGCCTGCCCACCAGTCCGCGGCACGAATGGTCGGCCGTCCGGAGTGTCTTCGGTGAGGCGATAGTAGGCGAGGCCCGTGAGCAACATCAGCGCGCCGGGAACAATCATCGCCAATCGCCAGCTCAGGAATTTGTCCGCGCCCAATCCGATGATGGCGCCGAACAACAGTGGCATTATCCATTGCGTGACGCCGCCGCCCAGATTTCCCCACCCAGCAGTCACGGCATTGGCGGTGCCTACCACCGATCGCGAGAACATGATCGAGGTGTGGTACTGCGTAAGGACGAATGAAGCGCCAACTAGACCGATGGCCAGCCGAAAGAACAAGAAGGAGTGGTAGCTATGGGACAAGCCGATCCCCATCACCGGCATCGCACCGAATACAAGCAGGGCCGAATAGGTACGCCGTGGCCCGAAACGATCACACAGCCAACCGGTCAGTAATCGAGCAAAGATCGTGATCGCCACCGAGGCAATCACCGTGTTACCTACCTGCGCCTTGGTGAGCTTCAGATCCTCACGCACAACGGCCATGAGTGGAGCGATACCGAACCAGGCCACAAAGCTCAGGAAGAACGCGAACCACGACAAGTGGAAGGCGCGCATCGGCGCGCTGTGGAAGTCGAGCAGTCGGATGCGAGTCGCCTTTCCCTCGGAATCTGGTTCCAATGCTGCGTTGCGACCGAATCGAAGAGGCCGTTCTCCTAAGCGTGACTGCATGTTGCTTCTCCATCGGCAAGTGTCCCCGACTCTGTGCAAAGCAATGGCAGATCCTCCGCGCTCTCTGTCGCGGCTGGCGTCACATGCGCTGCGACCTCGAGGAAAATGACTCCGTGCTCCACGCGTGTGCGGAAGGTCTCAACGCAACTCGACGTGCTTGCGCTGTTCAGGCTTTTGCCGGTTTCGAGGCTTATCTTCCACGCGTGCAGCGGGCAGATGACTGCAGCACCCGAAACAATACCGTCGGCCAAGGGCCCGCTTTTATGCGGACAGCGATTGTCCACGGCAAGGAACCGGTCACCCAGGTTGAAGATGGCGATCGAGCGATTCGCGACATTCACGGCGCGGCCCTCGCGCAGCGGTATGTCGTGAGAAAAGGCAATGCGGACCCACTCTTTCGCTTCTTTCATACGAAGACCTCCTCCAGCGGCTTGATTTGTACGAACTGACTGGGATGGCGCGGAGAATCCCGCTCCAGCCAGGCATCGCTCGACCGTTCCTTCGACTTGCGCAGACGCTCCAGCAGACCCTGCTTGGCTGCATCCTGGGCATACACTGTTTCTTTGCGGACTTTCTCGATACCGACCCGTTCGACGAAGTCGTAAGTGCGTTCCAGGTAGTTGGCGCTCTCCCGGTAGTACTGGAAAAAGAGTGCGGCGGCTGCAAGTGCCTCTTCTGTAGTTTCGACGGTGATCAGCAAGTCCGCTTTGCGTACTTTCTTGCCGGCGGCACCGCCGACAACCACCTGCCAGCTTCCCTCCTGCCCAATCAGGCCGATGTCCTTCACAGTTGCCTCGGCGCAATTGCGCGGGCAGCCGACCGCCCCCATCTTTACCTTGTGCGGAGTGAACAGATTCTCAAAACGACGCTCCATCTCGATTCCGGCCCTGGTTGAGTCCTGGACGCCGAAGCGGCAAAAGTCGGTGCCCACGCAGGTTTTCACCATGCGGACACCCTTGGTGTAGGCCTGACCGGAAGGCATTCCAAGGTCGGCCCAGATTTGCGGCAAGTCCGACTTCTTCACGCCCAGCAGGTCAATGCGCTGGCTGCCGGTGATCTTGACCATCGGCACTCTATATTTGTCGGCCACATCGGCGATTCGGCGCAGTTCGTCCGGTGATGTCACGCCGCCACGAATACGCGGCACAACGGAGAAGGTTCCATCCTTCTGAATGTTCGCGTGTACGCGGTCGTTGATGAAGCGTGCCGATCGATCCTCGTCGTGATCGCCGCACCACAGCATGTCGAGCATATAGCTCAAGGCCGGCTTGCAGACTTCACAACCGATTCCGTTGCCGTAGATTTCCAGAACTTCCTGCACCGACTTCAGTTGTTGGCTGCGCAGGATCTCGCGAAGCTGATCTTCGGCCACAGGAATGCACTTGCAGATCGTCCGTTTCACTTCTTCTTCAAATTCCGGCACCACCGCTTTGAGCAGCGACTGGCAAAGGCCGGAGCAGCTTCCACAGCCCGTTGAGGCGCGCGTGCACTCTTTCAGCTGCGCCAACGTACTCACACCTTTTTCGTGAATCGCCTGGATAATCGTGCCCTTCGTCACTCCCATGCATCCACAGACCGTTTCACTCTCTGCCATCTGGGCGACATCGATGCCCGTATCCTCCGTCGGCGCGGGAAACAACAATTGCCTTCGAAGCGGCACCAGATCTTTCGCGGTCCGCAACCAGTCCATATAGCGATGGCTGTCGGCTGTGTCACCGACAAGGATGACGCCGGCGAGTTTGCCGCCCTTCAGAGTCAGCTTCCGGTAGATGCCAAGGGCAGGATCCTCATAACGGATCACCTCCGAGCCGTCGAGCTTGTCGCCGATCTCGCCGGCGGAAAAGACATCGACGCCCATGATCTTGAGCTTTGCAGCTTGCACACTGCCTTGATACTTCGGACCTTTATTTCCCGTGATGGTTGCGGCCAGAACTTTCCCTTGCTCGATGAGAGGCGCAACCAGGCCGTAGCAGGTGCCATTGTGCTGCACGCATTCGCCTACCGCAAAAATGTCAGGATGCGATGTTTCCATATAGTCGTTGACCACGATGCCGCGCTTGACCTCAAGCCCGGCCTCGTGGCCGAGTCCGACGTTCGGACGAATGCCGGCGGCGATCACGACGAGGTCGGCCGGAATGCTGCCGCCACCCTTGAATTGAACGCCCTCCACTTTTCCATTTCCTAGAATCGCAGTGGTGCTGAGCCCAAGCAGCACGGTGATTCCCATCTGGTTCATCTTGGCCGCGAGATATCCGCCACCTGTCGGATCCAACTGGCGCTCCATCAGCGTCTCCATCAGATGGACAACTGTCACTTCACAACCCTGCACTTGCAGTCCGCGAGCCGCTTCCAATCCCAGCAGGCCACCTCCGATCACGACGGCCTTGATCCCTGGGCGGCAGCGCTCCAACAACGCGCGCGTGTCATCGAGATTGCGGAAGACAAAGACGCCTTCCTTTTTCACTTCTTCGATTGAGGGAATAAGCGGGTTGCTCCCGGTCGCCAACAGGAGTTTGTCGAACGGAGTCACGCTTCCGTCGTCGCCGGTAACGGTTTTGGCTTGGGAATCGACACCAGTGATGCGGACGCCGAGCCGAAGGTCAATACAGTTCTGCTGGTACCAATCGAGGCCGTTCAGGACAATGTCGTCGCTGGCTTTTTCTCCCGCCAGAACCGACGAGAGCAGAATGCGGTTGTAGTTGACGTGAGTCTCGTCGCCAAAGATCGTGATTTCAAACTTGGGCGAGTGGCGCAGGATCTGCTCCACGCAGGCCACGCCGGCCATTCCGTTTCCTACGACTACCAGCTTTTTCACGAGCTCACCTCCACCGAGATTGGCTTCTGCCGCCGGGCATTTCTGGCGCGCCGTTAGTTTGAAGAATCGCTTAGTTGAACGGATACGGCGCACTGCTTGTAGTTCGGTTCGCGCGAAATTGGATCAAACGCGCTCTGCGTGACTTGGTTTGCATTGCTTTCTGCGAAGTGAAAGGGCATAAACACCTGGCCTGGTGCAACTATCTCCGTGACCCGCAACTCAACGTTGCGAACCCGTCCACGCCGCGAGATGACGTCAACAGAATCGTGAGGTTTCAATCGCAAAGTTTGGGCGTCGCGGGTATTCATTTCCAGCCATGCGTTCGGCGACATTCTTTCGAGAATCGGGACTTGAGAGGTCTTCGTGCGGGTATGCCAGTGCTCCACCGTCCGGCCGGTATTGAGCACGAACGGAAACTGTTGGTTCGGTTGTTCAGGGAATGGCATCCATTCGATGCAGAACAGTTTGGCCTTGCCGTCCTCCGTCGGGAACCGCCCGTCTGCGTAAAGCCTAGTCGTGCTTACCTCGGTCGTTCCTTCCGGGAACGGCCACTGAATGCCGTTGTGTTCTTCGATCAGGCTGTAGCTCAGCCCAGAGTAATCGCAAAGCTGCCCCTTAGACACGCGCTTCCATTCCTCGAACGCGTGCTCGGGACACGTCCAACCGGGAAACAACTCTTCGCGGCGCCCAATCGTGTCCGCCAGCGCAAGGAAGATATCGAAATCCGATTTCGCATCACCCGGTGGGCTGACCGCGCGATTTACCTTGCTAACGCGCCGCTCGGAGTTCGTGTATGTTCCTTCCTTCTCACCCCAGATGGCGGCCGGTAAGACGAGATGAGCAATCTCCGTGGTTGGCGTGGGATGAAATCCATCCTGCACCACCAAGAAATCCAGTGTTTCTAAGCCTTGCTTCAGAACGTCAAGATTCGGGAACGAAACAATCGGATTCGTGGCAATGATCCAAAGTGCACGAATCTTCTTGCCGACGGCGGCCTCGACGATATCGGGATAGGCCAAGCCTCGGGAAACCGGAATGCGATCCGGATCGATCTTCCACAAGCGCGCCAACTGTTCTCGATCTTCCGCATCTTCAAACTTGCGGTATCCCGGCAAACTCGACGCGAAGCCCGCCTCACGCGTACCCATCGCATTGCACTGTCCGGTGATCGAAAACGGTGAAGCGCCGGCTCGACCGATATTTCCCGTAATCAGAGCAAGGTTGTTGATCGCATTTACTGTCTCCGCGCCTTGCGTGCTGTGATTTACCCCCATGGTCCATCCGATGAAAGCCGCCTGTGCATTTCCGTAGAGATCCGCGGTTTTGATGATCAGGTCTTCACTTAATCCCGTAATCTGTGCGACGTACGCGGGAGTATATTTCTCGACGAACCGTGCGAGTTTCGCGAATCCGCTGGTATGGTTCGCGATATATTCGCAGTCGATCTGTCCCGTTCGAATCAGCAGATGGATCAATCCGTTCAGCAAAGCAATATCGGACCGCGGTTTCAGCGGCAGGAACAGATCGGCCATCATTGCGGTCTTGGTGACTCGTGGGTCGGCAACAATCAGAGTTTTCCTGGGGTTTGCTTCCAGATGCTGGCAGAGAATCGGATGGTTATCGGCGATGTTCGCGCCAATCAGAAAGATGACGTCTGCTTTCTGCAGATCTTCATAGGCTCCCGGCGGCCCATCGCTGCCGAACGACCGTTTATAGCCAGAGACAGCGCTCGCCATGCACAGCGTCGTGTTTCCATCGTAGTTCTTTGTGCCCAATCCCAGTTGGACGAGTTTCCCCAGCGCATAGAACTCTTCGGTGACCAACTGTCCCGTGCTGATCACACCTAGAGCGTCGGGGCCGAATCGCTCCTGCGTGGCGCGAAACTTCTCGACCATCGTGTGAAGAGCTTCGTCCCAACTCACCGGAACCAGTTTGCCGTTCTTCCTCAGGAGGGGGTACTTTGCCCGGTTGGAGGCTTCGAGCGTGTAGTGCTCCGACAAGCCCTTTGGACAAAGCTTTCCCAGATTCACTGGATGATTCGGGTTGCCGCGCACGGTCACCGCGCGGCCATCCTTGACGCCGATGAACATTCCGCAACCTACCGAGCAATATCCGCAGGTGGTGGGCACCCAATGGTCTGGAATCTTTTGCTCGGAGGTGTGGCCGTACTGAGGATCTTCGCCGTACGCGTACTTCTCCGAGAGAATGTCCAAGCCGAGCTTTCGTTTCAGGTTCATGCCGCTCGCTCCCGAGCCGTCAGGTACGGAGCAGCCATGTTTTTCGGCACCACGCTGACGTAGAAGAGATAACGGCCAAGGATTTCCCCGGTCACAGCGACAGGCAGAGCGGCGAACCGCGTCAGATACCAACCGGACAGGGGCAGGGCTATGCCGCCGACGAGCAAGAGACCACTTCGCAGCACCAAAGGGCGCGCCAGTTTTGTAGACAGCAACCGTGCAGAGGCTTGCAGTTCAAACGAGTCAGAACCGATCAGCCAAAGAAACCGCAGCGCCTGGTTTAGCAACTGCGCAGAAGCCGCTGCAACACCAATCAGCATCAGCAAACGCCCCTGGGCGGCGCCGATCGAGAGGGCAAACAACGGCCCAAGGAGTGCCCCGGTGAGAAAGAAATCGCAGATCGTGAACTTTGTGTTCCAAGAAGGGCGTGCTGGCACGAGATAAATGAAAGCGCTTGCCGTAATGCCGGCGGCTCCGAAGATTGCGGTCACACCGCCCAACCCAAGACTCAATGGCAAACCGAGCCAGAGTGTTGCGGCATAGAGGCCAGCCATCCCGGAAAAACAGCTGAAGAGAAGAACCTCGCGGCTGAGCCACGAGCGCTTCCACATCTTCAGGGCGCGGTAGGCATGAATCGGACGCCCCAGATGCGAGGTGGATGATGCCAGCGCGAGTCCGCCCAGGATGAGTGATCCTAAAGCGGCGACGCCCAGGCGTGCGTTCGCTCCCACCAACTGCAAGAGCCAGATCGTAGCGAAGGCCCCCACAGACAGCTGGGTCAGAACTGTCATGACTACAAGCGGCCAATGCGGCGCTTCGGGCCGGACGCGCCAGTAGTCCGCTTTCCTGATATCCGGTGGGAGCTTGTCTGGAAGCGTGATGCGAGTCGTGGAAATACTGTCGTCGGCGGAAGGCAGCCCCGGTGCATTGGCGCTACCCGAATATTCCCGCCTCCACTCCTCGGTCTTCACGATCTCGATGCGGATAGCACCTTCCGGACAAGCGTCGACGCATGCGGGCTCCCGGCCCTCTGTGAGCCGCCCGTAGCACATATCGCATTTTCCGACCACGCCGCGCTCAGGGTTGTATTGCGGAACACCATAGGAGCAATTCCAAGTGCAGTACTGACAGCCTATGCAAGTGTCGGCGCTGTGCTGGACAATACCTGTGACCGCATCTTTCGTGTAAGCCTCGACCGGACAGCCAATCAGGCATGACGGCTCCAAACAGTGGTTACAGCCCATCGACAAGTACAAGCGAAGAGCATCTGGATACCAGCCGCCCTCGATCTCTCCAACTCGGCGCCAATTGATTTCCGCTGGGTTTCCATTTTGCTCGTTGCAGGCCACAATGCAGCATTTGCAACCGATGCACTGCGTCATGTCAAAGTGAAAGCGATACTGTTCGCCTGGTTCCGGAAGGCGCTGGGGAATTCTGGGGACGGCCGCCAGTGGTTCGATTTCGTACAGGGGCTGTTGGGCCGATTGCTGCCATTGCTGGCTCAAGACAAACCGGACGCCATCGTTTTCCGCCCGTTCGATGAGAGGTAAGGACATCGTTTCCCCAGTCGTTTGCTGACCCCACGTCAGCCTTCCAGAGTGCGCAGTGCTCTCAGTCAGTCGCTGGGGAATTTCGACGGACAAACGCCGCGATCGTCCCTGCCGGTTTGACCTGAGGGCAGATGGATACGACGCGGTATCCGGGGTGCCGAACTATCGGGAATCGCTGCGCTTGGACCTCAACCTGGAGGTGAGCGCTTGACTCAATCTTCAAGAGCAAAATGCACTCTGTATTGCTGGGCACTCTAACGGTGCAGGAATCGAGCTGGAAATCAAAAAAATCTATGGCTGCGATTCTCCAGAACGCAACACCGAAATCCCTTGAGATTTGCACCTGCGGATCCTTTCCTCACAGACGCGGAGCTGATTCTCTTATGCAAACGATTCGTTCTTTGCATTTGTCCTGCATGGGTTTCGTCGGCTATCTAAGGAAGTAGGTGTTCCGGCTTCGGGGAGGAATGTGGACAAAGCGTTGTCACGTTTGTCGGGAGAAACAACTCCGCTCTTTCCCATATTCCTGAAATTGACGAAGCGCCGTTGCCTCGTAGTAGGCGCAGGGAAAACCGCAGAAGAGAAGATACTTGCGCTCCTTCGATGTGGGGCGACCGTCATTGTTGTTGCCCCGGCGGCGACTCGAACGATTAAGGCGTGGGCGGCTGGCGACAAGATCATTTGGCGAGAGCGCCGCTTCGAACTCAGCGATTTAGACAGAATCTTCCTGGTAGTTGTGGCCACACCTGTGAAGACCCTCAACAAAATGGTGCATGAAGAAGCACAACGGCGTCAGATTCTTTGCAACGTTGTTCGCGATCGGCCACTGTGTAATTTCTATTACCCAGCCGTAGTGCGACGTGGCCCGCTTCAAATCGCGATTTCAACTGCCGGCCATAGTGGGGCTCTGGCTCAGCGACTGCGCAAACAGATGGAAGCCCAATTCGGGCCGGAATGGGAGCGCTGGTTGCGCTGGCTCGGAGAAGCTCGAAGCTCTCTTTACGAGCATCCTATTTCTCCGAAGCGGCGACGCACGATGTTGCATCGGTTAGCGAGCGAAAAGAAACAGGTAGAATTTTTTGGCCGCTTTCGCGCCCCAATCGATGGCGCACAAAAAACCAGAAAATAGCATCTTGACGCCTGCACAACTGACTCATTGAGATCTGAGAAGCATCGTGCCTGTCCCTTCAGAGGCAAGCGGTGGGAACGGATTGTTGCTTGATCCCCAAAACTCTCTTCTGGCATGCAGCTTGTCAGAAGGTTTCTCGGGCAGGTTGAAGGTGAAGTCGTAAAACGGAAATGACCTCTGCCCTAACGGCAGAGGTCGGCTGGTTTCGAATCGCAGACCTCACCTTTACCTACGCCGCGGCAGTGACTTCATGTATTCGACAAGATCTTGCTGTTCTTGCGCCGTAAGACCCAGACTGAGGCAAGTGTCGTAATGATTCACGACTTCAGTTAGTGTGGAAAAACGGCCATCATGATAGAAGCCACCCTTGGTATGGGTCCACAGGCCGTTCAGAGGCGCTGTCCTGTACGCAAGATCGGGCGCTCGATTCGCTTGGAAATCATCCACACAGACCTCTGAAGGTTTATGCATGTTCCAGCCGGGTTCCGTGAAAATAGGATCGGCGTGACAGGTGCTGCACTTCGCCTTGCCACTGAATAGTTCCCGGCCTCGATCTGCAGCAGTGTGGTCGAAACTGCTCGCGGGCGGCGCCGGAGCAGGAATTGAGAGCTGATAAACGTGAAGAGCAGGCAGTTTGGCGGTGATCAAATCCGGATTGTTCTGGACGTGGCCGAAATGGTTAGCGGCTGCAATTGGAAACTGCGCAGCATTGTCCAGGCGCGAATCATAGAAGTTGCCTTTGCCGCGCATTTCGAGATTCGCGACCAGAGCGTTCCAGTGTGGTACCGATCCCCATCCCGTCCAGGTATGCAAATTGATGCCTGCCAATCCGAAAGCGGGCGGAATCAGAGTTGCCGCCGGCTTGCCATCCGGACGGAATGCCTTCCCGTCCAATAGCAATTCCGCATCGAATTTCCCCGGTCCCCAGCGGTTTAGAACCGTCCGAACGGTGGTCTGATCCGTGCTTAGCAGATCGGCAATCGGCTGCAGGTTGGGAGCGGCAGCAATAATTGCACCGACATTCAGGTCGCGGTTGGCCCAGCCGTCCAGTCGGTGACCGATTCCGGGAGCGAGCGCGTTATCGACTGTGGAATGGCACAAAGCACATTGGATTCCGACTGATTTCAAGCTCCCATCAGGGTTGGAATGCCCGGTCACCCCCACCACTGCGTTGAGCTTCAGCAGAGCCAGCGTCACGGCGGGATCGTTCAAATTTACTTTGCCCAATTTGACTTGCTGCACCAGCGATGCTGGTAACGCATCCAGATCGACCTTAAGACCCAGAGACAGTGCCGTCGCCGGGCTGATACCCGGACCGATTCCGCCGAACTTGACTCCTTCGATCGCTTCATGGAGATGCAATGTATCGCCCCACCAGGCTTCGTCTCCGAAGGTGTCGAAACGGAATGTGTGTTGCCCTTCCTTCAGCATCCGCTCCGAGTTGTCAGGACTCATGGCGGCGAATCCCGAGGGCGATGCACCAGTTTCCTCGGTTTGGGCTGAGGCCCTTTGCGCTCCAGTTAAGCGATATGAGCCGACAACCAGCCCTGCAAAGAGAACGAGACCGACCGCGATGTTTAGGTTTTTCATGGAACAGCCTCAAATGGAATTGCCCAGTGTCGCTTACTCTCTCAGGGTAGGAAGGGATACGAGGCTTTTGATGAATATCACCTGACAACCTAGCTGTCAGTTACGCGGGTAACAGTGTTCTATAGTGACCACTATTGAACATTGAGAAAGACGAGTGGGCTTAATCGGTATAATTCTGGAGGGCTTTCAAATCGAGAACCAGATAACCTCGATGGGAATAATCCACCATTCCGCGATTGCGGAGGAAGTTCATCGCTGTTGAAACTTTTTCCCTCCTTGCCACAACCATCTGCGAGATTTCTTCCTGAGTGAGATATGCCGACAGTTCGGTCCTTTGCCCTGAGGTGTGGCCTAGCTGGGCCCCGAGTCTCACAAGTACTCTAACCAGCCGATGGACGGTGTCGCTGGAAGCTAACGTATTCAGTTGATCGTAGGCGTCTGACAAGGACTCGCAAAACATCTGCACCAGTTCCTGCAAGAGATGTCTGTTGCTCTGCACGATCTCGAGAACCTCGGTAAAAGGCACAGCGATGATCTCGGTGTGCTCAAGCGCCACCGCCCGGTCCTGACGCTGCTGTCCGGAAGCACACAGTTCCCCGACAATATCTCCAGCTTTGCGGACATCGTAGATGAGTTCGTGGCGACCTTCGGTGATGCTTCCGATTTTCACGAAACCCTTCTGGAGAAAGAAAAACGTCTTGTTGTCTTCCCCCGCATCGTAAATTAGTTGACCTTTTTCGAAGGTTGTCACGCTGCGATTCCGCAAGATGACATCACAGAGTTTTCCTCGAAACGTCCTCGCTAACGCTGAGGAGAGAGGCCCGGTACTTGTTCCCAAGTTAGCGGCTAGATGCATTTGGTTCAGACTCCATAAAGTTCGCGAAAACCAGTCTTACGAACGTGGACGGCAGAGCGCAGATGATCCGTCCACACTCGGCCCACCCCGAGTGTTGCAATCGAAGAATCGAAGGGCTCGTTTCCCGCTAGAACACATTGGGCCTTGCTTGAATAAGCGCAAGAAACTCATCCCGGGTCTCTTTCTCACGGAAAGCACCCAGCATGGAAGACGTTATTGTGGAGGAGTGCTGCTTTTCGACTCCCCGCATCATCATGCACAGATGTCTAGCTTCGATGACCACCCCCACGCCTAGCGGGTTGATCGCACTCTCAATCGTTTCAGCAATCTGTGTTGTGAGACGCTCCTGCACCTGCAATCGACGCGCAAATACGTCCACCAGGCGAGGCACTTTACTGAGACCGATCACCTTCCCACGCGGAATGTAAGCGACGTGGACCTTGCCGAAAAACGGCAGAAGATGGTGTTCGCAGAGACTGAACGTCTCAATTTCCTTGACGATCACCATCTCGTCGTAAGCCACGTCGAACATCGCGCCCAGCAGAATTTCCTCTGGGTTCTCCTGATAGCCTTTGGTCAAATACTGCATGGAGCGTTCCATGCGCTCGGGTGTATCCCGCAGGCCATCACGGTCGGGGTCCTCTCCGATACGGACCAACATTTCCCGCATGAGTTCCTGCAGACCAGTACCGGTCAACGATTGGGATTCAAGTATCGCTCGCATGTCTTCTCGCAATCCAAAACACAGACCCTAGAAATCGGTTGACAGCGTTACAAACAGCGCCGGATATAACCCGCGCCGTTCGCATCAGGCAGCGACAGGCCCTCTTGCAATCCGTTCGGGAGGAACCTCACTCTGTAACGCATCTCGGCGAACCTCCGTTATGCGTGCCAGCACAAAAGCTGCCAAGGCCATCTCTACGTCCCGCACTGCGATATCAAAGAACATTCCCGTCGAGACGAGGTTGATGGCGATAAGTACCAGCCATGCTGAAGCCACATACGCTCCCACGCGCGTCCACTTGGTCAGAACCGCCAGGCCGACGATCATCTCAATGACACCGACGATGTGCATGAAGGTTTGTCCGCTGAACGGCAGTATCTTCAGAGCGAGTGGACTGATGTACCCAGTCCAGTTGGTTAAGAGGTTGAAGTATTTGTCGAGACCTGCCAGAAACGGTCCCACCCCAAGTCCGATCCGCAGTACCCACCAACCCTGGTCCAATCGTGAATCAAATCCCTTGTTCATGTGTGCCACCTCCAAGAGAATGGAGTCGGCAGGAGCCAATCGGTTACAGACCGACAATTTCCAGTTTTCCGCCTGAACTACGTTGGTTTGATCTGTAACCTTTATTGCTGTCGTGACTCCATCCATATGGAGGGTCTGTATGGTCAGCCCAGCGGAAGTGGCTACTTCGCAAGAGCCCTTGAGCGACGAGGAAGTTGTGACCCGAGTGTTGGCGGGCGAGACCGGACTGTTTGAAATCGTCATGCGCCGCCACAACCAACGGCTCTACCGCGTGGCTCGGGCTATTCTGCGAAACGATGGCGAAGCTGAGGATGTAATGCAGGACGCCTACGTGCGCGCGTACGAACATCTGGACCAGTTTGCCGGGAGGGCTAAGTTTTCCACCTGGTTGACACGCATTGCGGTACACGAAGCGCTGGCGCGACAGCATCGCGCAAACCGATTCCAGGAGTTGGAACCAATATCAGAACCGGAAGGAGACCCCATGGATAGGTTTGCCTCTTTGGCGCCGGATCCGGAACAGCAAGCGTCAAACTCGGAGATTCGTACGTTGCTGGAAGAAGCGGTCGAAAAGCTGCCGGACGCTTACCGAACCATTTTCATGCTGCGCGACGTAGAAGACATGAGCACGACCGATGCCGCGGAGGTCCTCGAAATCACCGAGGACAACGTCAAAGTCCGCCTCCATCGAGCGCGGGCGTTATTACGCAAGAGTCTTTACGCGCGTGCTGGCATGGAACGGAAAGAAGCATTCAACTTTCATGCCGTGCGATGTGATCGAGTAGTAAAGAATGTGTTTGAAAGAATTCAGAAGCAAGTCCCGAAAACGGGGACCTCCGCGACGAAGACTCAGTGACAGTCTGCTTTCGATAGAGATCTATCAAGGCATTGTGCAATGTTGACCAGTTTTGTCGCAACGTATCGTCGATCATCGTCTTGTCGGGCCTCCCGAGGCTTGAGAGATGGGTTGCGCCTGTACTTGAGCTCAGAGTCAGCACGTAGCCAAGACAAAGATGCGCAGAACTCACAGGCGAAAGGTATTCACTAATGGCTACAAATCTCAGCACTTGCCATCCCGGTGATGGCATTCAGGCATTGAATCGATTGCCCGGATTAGCGGAACCTCTGTTGCAAATCGACTTGGAACCAGAACTGCAGCAACTCCGGCAAGAAGACTCCTGGCAGCGCGAAACTGGACGGAGTTCCAAGACCCTCGCGAAATATCCAGATTTTCGAATCGTTCTGATTCTGATGAAGAGCGGCACTCGAATGCGCCAGCACAGAGCAGAGGGACGGATATCCATTCAGCAATTGAAGGGACAGGTCCGTATCCATTTGGCCGATCGGAAGGTGACCTTGTCCACAGGCCAATTGTTAGTGCTGGACTGCGGTGTATTACACGACGTCGAAGCACTGGAAGAGAGTGCCTTATTGCTGACCATCTCTTGGCGGCGAGAGAAGAGTGACGCCCCAGAATCCTTTTCATCCACTCAGCAGCATTTGGACGAAGAGGCTGTATCACGCATGGATGATGAAGGTGGCGCACCTGACGTTGCCATGAACCCCGCCGGTGCGGTAAGGAAGGCCGGTGACGGCTAGGGTTCCGGTGGTTGCAATCGAACGCGATTTATGGACTTTGTTAAGGAGGTAGCCATGGCAACCAACGCGGTCCTAGTAGCAGGTCAGACGTCCAGGTTGATGCGTCGAGAGGAAGTTGCCGAAGGTACGATGGCCTTTCACTTCGAGAAGCCGCCCGGATTCAACTTCAAAGCGGGGCAGTCCGCCGATGTGACGCTCACCAACCCGCCGGACACCGACGCCGAGGGAAACACACGCACCTTTTCCATCGCGAGCCCTCCGTTTGAAAACGAGCTAGTATTCACCACCCGGATGCGTGACACGGCTTTTAAACGCTCGCTGAAGAAAGTGCCACTAGATACGGAAGTGAAGTTAGGCTCGGCCGCAGGCTCCTTCACTCTGCACAAGAATCCGTCAAAGCCGGCCGTGTTCCTCGCGGGCGGAATCGGAATCACGCCTTTTCTCAGCATTGTGCGGCAGGCCCATCACGACCGCCTTCCGCACAAGTTGTATCTTTTCTATTCCAATCGTCGGCCCGAAGACGCACCTTTCCTGGACACTCTGCAGAACCTAAATAAGACGAATCCCAACTTCCACTTAATCTGCACAATGACAGAAATGTCGAAATCCAAGAAAGAATGGAAGGGCGAGGTGGTTCCGATAGACCGAGAGATGCTGTCCAGGAATTTGACCACACTGCAGGGCCCCATCTATTACAGTGCCGGACCGCCCGCCATGGTTGCCGGCCTGAGGGCGATGCTTGTGAGCGCGGGCATTGACGAGGACGACATCCGAACGGAAGATTTTGTTGGATACTGAAGGTTGTCCTTGCCAGCGGACGATTTCGCTCGGGTCGAACAAGAAAAGAGGGGTTTCTTGGAGGTGCATGGCATGCTGACAAATAGGCCTAAGGCAAAACTGCTTGTCGACGGTGGAGATCCCGAGGAAACCCTCCGAATTAAGAACTTGATCGGGTTTGTTGATGGGCAGACCACCAATCCATCTCTGATCGCAAAAAACCCGGAAATTCAGAGACGTCTCGCATCCGGTCACCAATTGAGTGAGCAAGAAGAAAAAGACGCATACAAGAAGATTGTGCAAAGCATCTCGCCACTCGTGGGAGATGCTGGGGTCTCCATTGAGGTATTCGCAGATCTAAGTAGCCGTGCCGAGGAGATGCTTGCTCAGGGCCAGGAAATGTTCACATGGATTCCCAATGCCTATGTGAAATATCCGTGCACCCACGAGGGTTTGCGGGCCGCAGAAATGTCGGTGCAAAAGAGTATTCGGGTCAACATGACGCTGTGTTTTTCGCAGGAGCAAGCCGCTGCCGTATATGCCGCAACACGAGGCTCGAAGGAGCCAGTGTATGTATCACCGTTTGTCGGCCGGCTCGACGATCGCGGCGAAGACGGCATGGACCTTGTCAGAAACATCAAGAATATGTACGAACGCAGCGATGGCCATGTGCATGTTTTAGCCGCAAGCATACGCACTATCAACCATTTGCTTTGCTCCTTCTTGTTAGGAGCTGAGCTGGCAACCGTGCCGAGCAAGGTTTTACAGGAATGGGCAGCAGCAGGTTTCCCTATGCCGGATCACAATTTCAAGTACAAATCGGTCGACGTGAAGGGCAGGGTCCTGAAGCCGATTCCGTACAAAGACCTGGATCTGAACCTTCCATGGGATAGCTTCGACCTTGCACACGAACTCACAACCAAAGGCATCCAGAAATTTGTCGCTGACTATCGAAGCACACTGAGACGATCGGCATAGTGGTCCCATCGCTGGTCGCGACTCTGAGTTCCCGACCGCACTAAATCTGCAAAGGATTACCGTGCGGCAAAGGGCTTGCCACGCACAGTCGAGTAGACGGCATCGAATGTGCTCAGGCCATGAATATTCGCAACGCCGCCCACGGTGATCGGATCGGCCAGATACTCAACCTTGCTCTCCACAGCGGTGAACGCCGGCCACGAGGGAAGGCCCGTGCCATTTGGATCGCCCGATCGCGCGAAGTTGACCCAGTAACCGGACATCTCTCCTGCCAGCTTCCGATCTGCCTCCGTCCAGTTCCAGGACGACTGGTCCAGATGGTCGAAGACGTACCATAGCTCGGCGAAGTGGCTCGCGCCCCAACCCGCGTATACGGAATCGGCCGGGAACGGTGGCTGCTGTCGAAACGAGTAGTAAAAGACAGGACTCTTCCCGGTTCCGGCTTGCAGCCTCGCCCATGCCCACATGTCCCAGCCGAAGCGGAGGTCGCGCTCGAGGCCGAGTTGCGCCAGGCGCGCCTCTTCGTCGGTCGCATGGGGATATGCCGCCAGCAGCGCCGGGGGAAGCTGGCCGACGCTGTGTTCCACGTCGCTGTCGAATGTGGCGGCCGTGTCGTGCGTAACATCCACCAGCGCCCGCGCCTCGTCAGCGTTGGAGCCGATCAGCAGCGGGACATCGTTCTGCAGACCTGAAGCAAACGCTTCGTAGGGTGAGAGGGGAAGCACATACGGTTCGATCACCGCATGCACGATGCCGCCGGCATTGCCAGTAAGCTGGGTCGCTGGCACCCGGCGTAGGTCCTTGAGCGAGGCCGCACCCAGCGAAGCGGCGTACTTCTCCCCTTCGCGTTCTGCGTTCGTCAGCAGATACTTCGGTGCGAGCTGGAGCGGCTCAAACAGGCCGCCGCTTTCTCCGATGGCCCGCTGAAACAAGCCTTTGGCAAGGGGCGACGCCATCAGGATGCTGACCGATATAGAACCGGAGGACTGGCCGGCGATGGTTACACATTTCGGGTCACCGCCAAAGGCTGCAATGTTTCTCTGAATCCATTCGAGTGCGGCGATCTGATCCATCAGGCCGTAGTTCCCGGACGAATGATGCTGGGACTCGCGCGTTAGCTCAGGAAGTGCAAGAAAACCAAGCGGACCAAGGCGGTAGGCGATGGTGACAACGATGACGCCTTTTTGCGCGAGCCGGTCGCCCCAATACAAGGGCATCGCGGCTGATCCGTTGATGTATCCGCCGCCGTATATCCAAACGATCACCGGCAGGTGCTCGTGCGCGGGCTTGGCAGGCGTCCAAATGTTGAGGTAGAGGCAATCCTCGCTAACTGCCGGAGGCGCCTCGCCCGGCATAGACACTCCGACTTGCATGCACGCTGGAGCAAACGCATCTGCCTTACGCGTGCCAGCCCAGGATTTGGCATGAACCGGGGGACGCCAGCGCAACTCGCCTACTGGTGGGGCAGCGAATGGGATTCCCTTGTAGACACTCAACTCATGGGCACGTATCCCGGAGATGATGCCTGACTCCGTCAGGACTTGCTGCGCGACAGCGCCAGTCGTGATTTGTGCCACTATTACAAATACACACACGAACTTCGACCGGTTCCGCACTTGTGGCCCCTTCACCTTGGCTCTTCACATTGTGGAAGATCAGGATTGCTCTGCTTGAGTTTCGACTCGGCCTGAGGCTCTCCTCAAACCCCACTGTCTTCTTCATAGCGTGGTGGCGCTGTCCAATATTGCTCAAATGGCTGAAAATCGGTGTTGCAATTCGATCCTGCCGTGACGCGCCTGAGAATCGGAAGCTCTATCTGGGTTAGCCCGAGACCGGTCCCCCTGTCCCACTTCATGCAACTTCAACGGTAGACGCCAAGCCCCTATGGGCTGCGCTCTACCAATCCTTAAATCTAGTACATGCTGAGGGTTACAAATATCGAAGACTATCGATATGAGAAATTTCGAGTCGACGTGACAGATTAACAATGAAGGGTAAGTACATGAATTAACTAGATTTGGTGCCAGGGAGGGAGTTGAACCGCCGACGCCAGCCTTTTCAGGGCTAGTTTATGTTGTAGTTTGAACGACTTACGTGACTCTGGGTGGCCGCCTAAGTTCTTCATAAGTCGTGAGAGACGCAGCGATCATGGGTTGAAATCGCGGGTTCAAAACTCGACGCTCGCGCACACGATCACCACTCCAATCTTCGTTCGTCTTTCACTTCGTGATTCTCTTTCCACCGGCAGAATAAGCGTTTCGTTTTGCAGGGTTACGAAACGCCTGAGTCTTTCTATGACGGCGGACGTGGACTGTAGTGGACTTAGAAGAGCCGACGGCGGTAGCGAACGCAGCGGGATTCAGTGCAGTGAGCACGGCAGCTGGATTCTTATCGATCACAGTCAGCAATGTACGAGCGGGCGCTTCTGGGGTCCTGCGGCCTCCCTCCCAGTGCTTGATAGCGTCAAGGCTGAAGCCAAACGTGTCAGAGAATTTGGCTTGCGTCATGCCCAGTCGATTACGGATCGCCTTGACGTCAACTTCCTGGGGCACATATGCCTTGAATCCTTCTTGCTCTCCAGCAAGGAACGCCTCAACGTCGTTAAGGCCATCCATCATCTGCTCGAATTGCGTTTTCATGCTACCTCCCGTAGGTCTCGAAAATACTATCGGCCCGTCTCCTTAGCGCGTTCCGCTCTGCCATCGACAGGTTTTCTTTCTCATTCTTCGGAAAAACCGTGATGAGAAAAACCGGAAATTTCTCGTTGCGCCAGATATACACAACTCGCGCCCCGCCACTTTTCCCCATTCCTTTGCGTGCGACCCGGACTTTTCGAAATCCACCACTTCCACGGGTCACGTCTCCACATGCTGGGTCGGCCGCAACCAGTGCGACGATGTCCGCACGCTCCTCCTCGCTAAAGAGCTTGTTGGCAATTGCGAGATAAGTAGGCGTCTCGACAACCGTCTGCACAAATTCTCTTGTACTCCATTGGACACCATAAGTCAAATACGATTGCATGCCATTGGACACCGCAGTGGGTTTTAGGGAATCTTAAAGGGAGAGCGAAACCGTTTATCGAGGAGAATTGTCGTACAGCCCACGGTCTGACTGCGGTGCACCCAAGCAAGCCCTGGCTATCTCTCAACGTAAAAGCCGCGTTGCGTAAGGTTCGTCAGACTTGAAATACACCTAATTAGGGCCTGTTCACACTAGATCAATAATTGACGAGTAAGATTAGTGGCATGGAACTTACTCAAGAACAGTATGAGCGAATTCAAGATTGCTTGCCGGTGCAACGCGGCAATGTGCGTCATGAGAATTTGGCCTTGCTCAACGCCATCCTCTACGTGGCCGAGCATGGGTGCAAGTGGCGTGGATTGCCCCGCCGCTTTGGCAATTGGCACAGCATCTACGTGCGCATGAATCGCTGGGCCAAGAAGGGTGTGTTGGATCAGGTATTCGCCAAGTTGCAGCAAGAGCAGATTCTGCGGCTCAAGATCGAGGCTTTCAGTTTGGACTCGACTTCGGTGAAGGTGCACCCCGACGGCACCGGGGCTTTAAAAAAAATGGACCGCAGGCCATCGGAAAGTCGCGCGGCGGATGGAACACCAAAATTCATCTGGTTGCCGCGAACGCTCGAACGGCCATAATTTTCTGCTTGTCGCCCGGAGAAGCGCACGATGCTCCGGTGGGCCGGCAACTGCTGCTGCAACTCGGTCTGCTGCCGGTCGAAGTTCCGCTGGTGATGGATCGGGCCTACGAAAGCGACGAAACCCGGCAACTGGTGCTGGAATTGAACATGATCCCGGTGGTGCCGCCCAAATCGAACCGGCGCGAACGCTGGGATTACGATCGCGAACTTTACAAGAAACGGAACCAGATAGAGCGCCTGTTTCGACGACTGAAAGGGTTCCGTCGCATCTTCTCGCGTTTCGAGAAACTCGATGTTGTCTTTCTGGCCTTCATCTATTTTGCCTTCATCATCGAGGCTCTGCGATAGTGTGAACAGGCCCTAGAATAGAGAGACTAGAGCTTCGCCCTGCCGCGGAACCACTGCTTCGCTCAATGCCTGAGATTTTCTCGGATCACTCCCGATTTTGTGAACGCATTAGTTCACCACCTGCGTCACCACTGCCGACGTGCTCTTGCCGTTCAGCGCGTCCCCGTTATACGAAGCGGTCAGCAAGTCCGAGCCGGCCGGGAGGGTTGTTGTTTTGAGCATTGCAACCCCGCCTGCATTCAAGCTCACGGTACCCAAGCTGGTCGCTCCATTTCTGAAAGTCACCGTTCCTGTGGGAGGTGTCGAACCTGTCGTTGTCACCTGGGCGGTCAGGGTCACCGCCTGGCCGTGGTTCGATGGGTTCAGGCTTGAAGTGAGCACGATTGTGGTCGCGTTGACGACCTGCGTCACAGACATCGTCGCTGGGGAGTAATCCGCGTTCCCAGCGTAGGTCGCGATGACTACATCCGAGCCCGCCGGCAACGCGCTCGTCGAGAATACGGCTTCCCCGGTGCCGCCGATCGACGCGGTGCCCAAGGTCGTCCCTGCCAAACTGAAGGTCACCGGGCCCGTAGGCAGTTTGCCGTTGCTCGTAAACGTCGCGGTGAATTTCACAGATTTGCCGAAAGGCGATGGATTTGGGGTTGAGGTGAGCGACATGCTGATCGCCGCCTGATTCACCACGTCCGTTACCGTGGTCGATGTGCTCTTGCGGTTGAGCGCGTCGCCGTTATACGAGGCTGTCAACGAGTCCGCGCCAACTGGCAGAGTCGTCTTTGTCAGCATCGCGACACCGCTCCCGTCCAGGCTCGCCGTTCCGAGGCTGGCAGTTCCGTTCTTGAAGGTAACAGTCCCGGTGGGCGTCGTCGAACCTGTCGTGGTCACCTGAGCGGTCAATGTCACCGACTGGCCGTAGATCGACGGATTCAAGTTGGAACTCAGGACGGTTGTCGTTGGGTATTTTGTGACTACCTGCTTTACAGTGCCGCTGCTGGTTTTGAAAGTGGCGTCGCCGACAAACGTGGCCTTGATGGTATGTGTTGCCGCCGTAAGCGCCGATGTGCTTAAGACTGCGACGCTGTGGGCCGTAGTGGCGGACCCGATCTCTGTCGCACCGTCGAAAAAGTTGACGGTTTCGCCATTCGGGACCGGGCCCAAGCTCCAAGTGATCTCTGCCGTTAAGGTCACTGATTGCCCGATGAGCGACGGACTTCCGGAAGTCGTCAACACCGTTGTGGTTGCGGCTGGGAAGGCGTCCACGGCCTGATGCAGTACCGGTGATGTGCTCCCCTGATTATTTGTATCTCCCGAGTAAACCGCAGTGATTGAGCGCGTTCCTGTAGTTGTATACAGCGTCGTGCTGTAAACGGCCTGCCCGTTGGATAATGGCACACTGGCGAGGGTAGTCGTGCCCTGTTTGAAGGTAACAGTACCGCTCACCGGTCCGCCGTATTGCGAAACCACAGTCGCTGTTAAGGTGACGCTATAACCCAAATATGTCGGATTTGCGCTGGAGGCCAGGGTAGTCGTGCTGCTTGCGGAGTTCACAACCTGTGGAAGTGCGGCCGAGGTGCTTGCAGAATTATTCGAGTCGCCGCTGTAGATGGCGTAGATGGAGTAGGTTCCCGCGTTGATCCCATTCGCGCTGTATGATGCGCTGCCATTGACCAGCGCAACCGGCAAGGTTGCCGCGCCATGTACAAAGAAGAAGGTAACCGTCCCCGTGGGAGTGCCGGATGTCGAGGTAACGGTCGCAGTGAAAGTCACGGTCTGGCCAAACGTGGAGGGATTCAACGAGCTTTGTAAGGAGACCGCGGGCGTGGTTCTGCTGAATCCCTGATTGTAGAGAATTGCGAACTGGCCACTGATGCCCGGTTGAACGATGTCCAGACCGCCGTCACCATTCAGGTCGGCGACTGCCAATTGGACGTTCTGAATGGCTTCGAGTGCCGCGTAGACCGTCGGCGGCTGGAAGCTTCCATCGCCATTGCCGAATGAAACCGCCACGCCGGTCGCCGTGGATGCAATGTAGTCGAGTTTGCCGTCGCCATTTACGTCGGCCAGGGCGATAGAGTAGAAGTTGGCGTCGGGGATGTCGTAGGAAGGCCCATACTGGAAGGTCCCGTCGCCATTTCCCAGCAGGACGCCGATGGAACCATTGGCGCAATTTATGTCATAAACAATCTGGCCGCGGACAACGGGTTCGCACAGATTTCCGATCACAATATCCGGCCTGCCGTCCCCATTGAGATCTCCTGTAGTAACGGACGAGACATTCGACCCAAAACCGCGTCCACCGCCGCTGTCGTAGATCGCTCCAAAACTGAATGTTCCGTCTCCGTTGCTGATCAGAATTTGTGCCGAGTTCTCATACGGATTATCTGGATTGTTGGTGTTTTCTGTCAGCACGAGGTCGGTTTTGCCGTCGCCATTGAAATCGGCGGCTGCGATCCAGTCGGCGGTGTTTCCAGCCCCAGTGTGCTGTGTTACCACGGGTTGGAATGTGCCATCGCCATTGCCCAGCAGCACTCCAATAGTATTTTCGCCATCGCTGCAAGTGCCACAATACTCGAGGACGGCGATATCCGGCTTGCCGTCGCCGCTAAAGTCACCGGTTGCTATTGAGATAGGGCTTACGTCGCCACTCTCGTAAACCACCGGAGTCGAGAATGTGCCGTTCCCGGTATTTAGGAAAATGCTTACCGACGCTCCCGTGCAGGAAGCGTCGCAATTATTGAAGACGGCCACGTCGGGCTTGCCGTCCCCGTTGAAATCGGCGACCGCCAGAAAGGTCGCTCCGTTGACCGGAGCGGTGAAGGTCAGCGGCGCCTGGTGCCCTCCCGCTCCATTCGACAAAAGAAGGGTAAATCCGCTGGGTGTGCAACTGTCGCCTGGTCCGCAACCGCTCGGAAAGATGAGGTCCTGGAACCCGTCGCCGTTGAAGTCGGCTGCCGCTGCCGCGCGGGCAGTGATCTCGTTGGTGCCGTCAGGGTTCTCATTCATGTACTGCGCGCTGCGCATGGTGCCGTCGCCGTTGCCAATCAGTATGCTGAGGCTTCCGTCGGCGCCGCCGGCATACTGATCCTCCGATGCGCCACTTACCAGTACGATATCGTTGTGGCCGTCCCCATTGAAATCAGCCACGCCCAGGGAAGCCGTGTTCCATCCTCCGGCGAAAAACGTGGAAATATTATTGAAGTTCCCGATGCCATCATTCAGTAGCACCGTGGCGGCGTTTAGAGAGTTACTTGTGCTCCCACCCACGATGAGGTCCGGCTTACCATCACCATTCATATCGGCAGCTACCATGAAGGCCGTGAAGATATTAAGGGAGTATTGCGCCGGAGTTTGGAATGTCCCGTCTCCGTTCCCAAAAATGACGAGCGAACCTGTACCCCCCGCAACCGCAACGTCGAGATTGCCGTCTCCATTAAAGTCTCCTGCCGTGATCGCCCCTGCGCCATAGGGGAGAACCACTGACAATGGAGTACCCAGGCCGCCATAGCCGTTGCCGGGAAAGAATGTGAGCGTGCTGCCTGGAGTTCCAGCCACAACGTCGGGCTTGCCATCTTTATTGAAATCGCCGACGACGACCGGAATGGCGCCGTTGCCAGACGTGGTGGAGGTTAATGGTAACTGGAAGGTACCGTCACCGTTGCCCAGAAAGACAGATATCGCCCCCACGGAACAGCCATTGACGGAGATGTTGTAGCACCCGATACCCACGACGACGTCGGCCTTCCCATCACCATTCAGGTCGCCTGTCGTCATCGTGTTCGGCCCTATGACAGCACTATTCAACGAATAGCTCTGGCCGACCGAGAAGGTGCCGTCGCCATTGCCCAGCAGAAGGGTAATCGTCCCCGACGTGCAGTCCGTACTATTGCAGTCGCTCACGGCGACCACGTCTGGTTTCCCGTCGCCGTTGAAATCGGCAACGGCAATCGAACGAAGACTTTGGGCTAGTCCGCTAGAAATAATGCCGGACTGAAATGTCCCGTCCCCGTTGCCCAAATAGACGACGATTGCATATCCGCTCGCGGGGCAATTGGGGATTCCATAACTGCCATTACCATTTCCGTTCGCGCAGTTTGCGGCTATCACTACATCGGGCTTGCCGTCGCCGTTGAAGTCTAACGGGTTGCCTTTAGAATCCTGAGTATGGACTTCGATCGGCGAGATTCCGCCTAAAAGATATCCTGTGTTGCTGGGAACCGTCGCAGGCCCGGCCGGATAGTTGATTCCGGCCGCAAAAGTGCCCTTGGTTTGGGCGACCGCAATGCTGTTACACAGGAGGATGAATACGGTCAATACTTGGACGAAGGCTCGAACTGCGGTCATTGGATTGCTCCTCTGCCAGGCGTTCTTCGGCGATACCGATCAAATGCACCTTAAGGGGAGGGAACAAAATCGAGCCGAATCGTAGTGGACGCTGCTCACGGTGTCATCACCCGTTCGGGTGAGAACGTAATTGCTCTGCTTTGAGTATTGGTATACCTTATTTCTCAATCTCCCCCCGGTTGAGCGTATATCAGTCTCCCGTCAGTTCCAGGGGTGAACAATGAGCCGCACAGAGAAGACTGCGCTTCGCTTGGTAGGCCAAATCTACGACGCGGCCGAAAAACCAGAACTTTGGCCGATATTCTTGACCGAAGCGGCGGACGCTCTTCGCAGCAATCTCGCCACGATTGTGCTTCATGACCTCACATCGTTCGATGGCACCGTCGCGTTAATGAATGGCGCCAGTCCCGAGGCGCAGAAGGCATACGAGACGCTCTGGGGCGTCAAGAACATCTACTTTTTACGTGGAGTTGGACGTCTCCGGCCGGGAACCGTAGTTCACGGCGGAATGCTTTGTACAGATGAAGAAATTCTCAGATCGGACTACTACAATGAATTCCTTCGACCGAACGACTGGTTCTACGCGGCTGGCGGACCAATCACAACGGATTGTGAAGTGGTCTCTCTATTTTCCATCCAACGACCTCGCCGAAAGGGGCAGTTCGAGGAATGGGAGCTTGAACTGATTAGGCAGCTGATGCCGCACTTGCAACGCGCCGTACGGATGCACCATCATCTGCATACCCTCCAGTCGAGCGTGCAAGCAGTGGATTCGCTCGCGATTGGGATCATCGCCGTTAATGCATCCGGCAAATTGCTCATGGCCAATCATTCTGCGCGCAAAATCCTGCAAGAAAATGACGGACTTGCGTTGACTCGAAACGGCATCGTTGTGATAGGGACTCCACAGGCCCGACAATTCGCCGATTTAATTTCTGCGGCAGCCACGACCGGGAACGGGTTCGGCCTGAACGCGGGCGGGGCGCTCCGCGTAGAACGCCCTTCCGGAAAGCGGCCTTACGCAGTTCTGGTGAGCCCGACGCATTCCGCTGGATTGACCTGTACTTCGCAGCGGCCGACCACCATCATCTTCGTCAGTGACCCGGAACAACGCCCGCGTCCGGCAGCGGAGGTTCTACGGAGCCTGTTTGCACTAACTGCAGCAGAATCGCGTGTCGCCTTGCTGCTCGGAGATGGGAACTCTCCTGGAGAAATTGCGGAAATGCTGAGAGTCAGTTCCAACACATTGAAATCCCATTTGTCGAGCATTTACGCAAAGACGAATACGTCTCGCCAGGCTGAGTTGGTTCGTTTGCTGATGACGCTTCCGACTGGGCCGGCAGCATAAAGACATCGATTGTTGGAGATGCTCATGTTGTAAAGATGGAAGGTGAAAGAAGATTAAGCAGTGCTGGACAATGACGAATCAGAAGAGACTGAGCCTCGGTATTTGACTCTATGCAAAGATATCCACTCCCCTTCAGAAAACGCAAGGGAGTCCGGTCGGTACCCGGCCCTACACATTGGATGCCACTTGAGACGGGCCTTGGTCGGAAATACGAACACGAAACACCCGCGAGCCCGTTTCGTAGAACAAGAAATCTGACATCCCACGGATAGCTGAAGAATAAGCCGAGGCGCAAAGGCCAGTGTCAAGGCTCTCTGACCACGAACGCGGCGCGCGAAGCGCGGCCTTGACACTGGCCGGGCCTCGGCTATGCTCTGGCTATCCGGGGTATGTCATTGGGGAATGCTGCATCAAAGACCAAGACCGAAACCCTGACTGATCTGATTCGTGTGCGTGGCTTGTGGTTCTAACCTGTGCGCCGCTGGCTCCTGCTGAATGGCGGGGGAATGGGACACGTCGCGGCTGAGTTCCTGGCCCAACGTCGCTGCATTGTTCGCATAAATCTGGGCGTCATAGCGTCCACGCGAGACAGAAACGTAAGCCATGCGGCTGTTGAGCAGAGTCTTAGCGTCCAACTCGGTGTCCACGTGAATGAGAACACGGTCGGCAGTTTGCCCCTGGCTAGAGTGGCTGGTCATTGCATAGCCGTAGTCGAGATGCAGATGCTTGCGCGGGTGGAGCTCGACCGTGCGACCACCGTCCATCTTCAAGCGCAGCCGCCCATCTGCCTCGATGCTCTCGATGGTCCCCAACTCGCGGTTGGCAACCTTCACTTCGTTGGCCGGTGCAGTGAACTGCATGCGGTCGCCTACTGAGAAATTCCGCATCTCCTCCCGGAAGACCGAAACGCCCTGCTGTCGGCGTGGATCGTAGGTTCGTTCGGTGCCGTCCTGCAGCTCGACTGTCAGCCGGTTTTTCGGAGCGTCGATGTTCTTCACCTGTGCGTACTCGCCTTTCCCAATGCAGGTCTCTTTCGATGCGCGCGAATAGCGCAGCACATCGCCCACCTCATAGCGCTCGGCCCATGTGCGGTCCGCGCCGGTGAGGTCTTGGCGCGGCAATAGCGTCCTGAAGCGGTGCTCCTCGTTGCTGACGAGGCCACTCCGCTGCAATTCCGCATGGACGCGCTCGTTGATCTCCATGCGAGAGCGATTATCAGGTGAAATCACCAGCGTGTTCTCCGGCGATTTGGCGTACTCCTTCGCGATAGCGGCGATACGCTCGTCGCGGCCTTGAATCTCATGGACTCGGCCCTGCTGGTCAAGATTCTGTATCGCCTCGCTCACTTCACCGCGTGCAAGCTGCTCAACTACCTGTTTCAGTTCTGGGTCTTTCTGGCGCACGATCTCTTCGAGCTTCACCGTTTTCATACCGGCGTCCTGGAGCTGTGCGAAGGGCCTCCCGGCCTCAACTGACTCATGTTGCCGCCGGTCGCCGACGAATAGCACACGGTCAGTCGGATGGAGCCGGTTCACAAACTCATGCACCTGCCTGGTCGATGCCAGAGAGGATTCGTCGAGTACATAGAGCCGTTTCTCCCCGCTATCCGGCTGCTGCCCACGTACCAGATGCTTCTGTAGTGTGGATGTCTCCATGCCTGCTTCCGCGAGCTTCTGCGCCGCGCGGGACGTCGGCGCGAAACCTTCCACCCTGTAGCCCTCGGCCTCCCCGCCTTCGCGGATCACGGCCAGAGTTGTTGTCTTGCCCGCGCCTGCTACGCCGTCTAGTCCGACAACCTTCTCCCGCGAAAGAAAGATTTCGTCTATGGCTTGGTGCTGCGACGCATTCAACTCCGGGTGGCGGTCTTCGGTGGCGATGCGCACCTGCGGCGAGACTAGCATGGGATCGCTGTAGTCGCGCCGATTGCCTTCCTGCATCCGGCCAACGATCTCACGCTCCATGCGCACCATCACGGCGGTTGTGTACTGTCTGCCAGCGCCAACATGCGAGACTTCGCGAAACTCCCCGGCCTCGATCCGGCGCTCGAACTCCTGCCAGACCTGAGCGTACGTTGTCTCTCCCATGCCGCGCACTAATGCAGTTTCAATAATCGTGCGGCAGTCCTGCACAGCCGATCTCTCGAAGACATGATCGCGCGCCCATGTCACGGCCTGCTTCGCCTGAACCACTGGCTCCGGCATCTGGTATTGCCCATGTTGGCGCGCCTGTGCGATGACGCGATCCGCCTGATGCCCGTACTGTGCGGCCAACTCGCGGTGTCGCTGTAGGACTTCTCCAGGAGGCAGTAGTTCCTTGTGGTCGCGAGTGTGGTGGGCCGCGATCTGCGCCGCCGCCGCCCCGTCGATTCCTTGTTCCCGGAGATGGTCTTTGATCTGTTCACGCCTCGGACTGGAAGCCTCCAGATATTCCTTTGTGTAGCCTTTTATTTCCGGCTGTCCATGCTTGCCGCGCTCCAGTTCGTAGCCCAGCTTTCCCAGACGCAGCGCCAACTCGGATCGGTAGACCGCCGTGGCGTAGCGCTGTGACACGAACATCTCGTGCGGCTGCAAAGCTCGCATCTGCTTCCCGTTTTCAGGGCCGTTCTCGCGCTCGGTCATGTTGAAGATCACGGCATGAGTATGAAGCTGGGGCGCAGCATAGCCATCGACGGGCCGCGCGGTGTCGTGCTCGAAAGTGGCCGCGATAAATTTTCCGGTCGTCTCCGGGGCATGGACATTGCCGATCCGCGCCTGCGTGTATCCTTCAAGTTCCTGAAGTGCCGCGCGTACACTCTCCCGATGAGCCTCTCGCACCCGATCATCGCCGCCCACAAGGGCGGTAAGCGATACCGACTTCGGCGCAGAGAATGTGGCGTCCCACCCGGCGCGATGCTCGGCGCTGGTTACCTCTCTGCCAAATTTGCCTTCATAGGTTCTCGAAACTTGATGCCGTACGAGCTGCTCTTCGGTGTGCGGATGCTGGCCTTCACTCAGTCGTGCAAATTGTTCGGAACCAACGCCACCTTGTAACCCCCACTGCTCGGCGAGTCTGCCCTGCCACTCACTGTGACCCAGATGATCGCGGCTCCAGTAGCTCTGTTCCTGAGAGGCAAACTCCCGCACATGGTAGGTCTGTGCCTGGCCGGCTGACAGCGGTTTCGAGATCGTGAGCATACCGAGGGTTCCTCAAACGTCAAGTGGTGTTCTTGGCAATCTGTCTCATTCGATTCCCTTCGTTTTCTCCCAGGCGAACGTCTCTTTGGGTTTGGTCTCGGGCGCACCGCTGGTCGGACCAAAGAGCACGAGGATCGGATGGGTAGGCTTCTTCAGCGGATCGGCGGGAGCATTCGCGGACACCGATGGCGCCGGTTTCGGCGCGATCTCTGACATCTCCTGCCGCGAGAATCTCGGTAGTCTTAATCGGATTCTGCCCATCTTTATCCTCCATCTCTGGATCAAACTTGGCCGAGGCCGGCCCCATTCGGTCGTCTCCCTATCCGACCATTTACGCGAGGACCGGTTCTGCAACACGCTCCGCACAGCCAGCAGCAAAAAGAACATCGCGGCGGCCCAAAGCAACGGCGTTAAGAGCGAAAAGCTTCCGAGAAAAGGAGCACTCATGGCATACGAGCTCTTTCCTTGCCCCCGCGGGCGAAGAAGTCATCAAGCAGTTTGCGTGCCTGCAGAATCTTTCGTGCGTCTGCCTGGTCGCGAATTTTGAGGACGGAATCGGGCGACAATTGTCTGCCTTCCGATGCGGCCTCGGCGGCTGCATAAAAGAGATTCAAGAGCGTGTAACGCACCGCCCAAACTTCGGCCAATACCAGTTCGGCGGGATCGGCTGGTCGCTGTCGCGCAGCGGACAGAGCGGTCCCGCGCAGCCACTCGGAGAGAGCTTGTCCCGCGCATTCGGCGGCAGCCTCTATCTCTCCTAGTTCTTCGGGAGTTAGTCTCGTGGCCGCGGTCTTGGTGCGGAAGCCGGGCTTCACTTCTTCGCCGAACGGCAAACTGGACTGGGGATTAGCTTGAACGCGGGGACCACTCATTGGACGAACCGCCTTGTTGCACTACTGCGCTTAATTCCGCTGCCACCAAACTGCGAAATTGTTAGTCCACAGCAAGTTCTTGCGCTTCAACGCGTTTACGTGATCGATGATGGGCAGCGGTTTGTCGCAAACAAACATCGTCCGTCGATATTGCAGTTACCCAGCGGAGACAAATTCTGTTGACGCATCAGAGGTTAACCTGCGTAAACATCTCAGCCCTTGCTGGCCCTCCGCAGTTCCCAAATTGGGGGTGACGTGTCGTAGCGTCAACCCGATGCCGTAGGCAGCGTGCTTGCACCACCACAACTGGTGGAGTAGGCAAGGCCGTCGGCATCGAATCCGGCAAGATGTAGCGAATGAAAGAGTCGTACGGCGAAGGCCTAGCAAGCCACGCCGGCTCCGAGTCTTGCGGGCACGGTCGTAAGGCCGGATACGAAGCGTAGACAGGAGGAACTATGGGCCAGGTTATTGAGCCGCGAAATACCCCTAACTTCAGGACGCCGACGCCCTGACACAACGCGGAAGGCAACATCCCGCTGAGCGTTATCGCGAGCTTGGCGGGAGTCCTGCGCGGTCTGTGACCCTGGCACGTAGGGACGCATCTTGCACGGAAGTTGAGAGATCCCGGGTTCTCCCGAAGGCCAGCGCTTTCGGGACGTATCGGGAAGTCTAAGGACAGAAGCCGATGACGAACGAACACGGGAAGTCGGACAGACCCATAGTACCGAGGAAGTCTCCGAACAAAACCAGAACAACGGCGGCGGAGGAGATGGAGGGAAGGGGTCTGGCCAAGGGGAACCTGAGCCAGCAAAACGCGTTCCGGACTCAGAGCCGGGTCGACGCGCCCAGCGAGCTGGCGCAGGTACGACAAACGGCAACATTGAACAAGGATGTAAAGTTCACCGCTCTGCTGCATCACATCTACCGGATCGACACTCTGCGGTTTGCCTACTTCCAGTTGAAGAGGCATGCGGCGGCTGGTGTAGACGGAGAGACGTGGCGGCACTACGGCGAGGCACTTGAGGAAAATCTCCAGAGCCTCTCCCATAGACTGAAGCGCGGAGCGTACCGAGCCAAGCCGGTGCGTAGGGTATACATTCCGAAGGCGGATGGGCGGCAGCGACCGCTCGGCGTCCCGGCGCTCGAAGACAAGCTTGTTCAACGAGCGACGGTGGAAGTGCTCAACGCGATTTACGAAACTGACTTCCTCGGCTTCTCTTATGGGTTCCGGCCAAAGCGCAACCAGCATAAAGCGCTGGACGCCTTGTTCTGTGGACTCCATGAGCGACGTGTGAACTGGGTGCTGGACCTGGATGTGCGCAGCTTCTTTGATCGGCTGTCGCACGAGTGGCTGGTCCGGTTTCTCCAGCATCGGATAGCGGACCGGCGCGTCGTGCGGCTCATCCAGAAATGGCTGAACGCGGGCGTGCTGGAAAAGGGAACGCGAACGTTTGTGGAGGCAGGGTCGCCGCAGGGCGGAAGTGCATCGCCATTGCTGGCGAACATCTACCTTCACTACGTCTTTGATCTCTGGGTTCAAGCATGGCGTAAGAAGCGTGCTCATGGCGATGTAATCGTGGTGCGCTACGCTGACGATATCGTGGTTGGATTCGAGTTCAAGACGGAAGCCGAACAGTTCTGGAAAGAACTCGCTGAACGCATGGCGAAATTCCAACTGGAACTGCACCCGGAAAAGACGCGACTCTTCGAGTTCGGACGCCATGCGGCGGCGAACCGAAAGCGCCTTGGACTGGGCAAGCCGGAGACCTTCGATTTTCTCGGCTTCAAGCACATCTGCGGGAAGACGAAGAAGGGGCGGTTTCTGGTGCTTCGGCAGACGGTTCGCAAACGCATGCAAGCTAAGCTGCAGCAGGTGAAAATCGAGTTGTGGCGACGCATGCATGACCCTGTTCCTGAAGTCGGTAAGTGGTTGAAGTCCGTTGTGGGCGGGCATTTTCGTTATTTCGGAGTACCGGGTAACGGTCATGCCATGGCCCATTTTCGTTTCACCGTGAGCAACCTCTGGCATCGCACGCTGTGCAGACGAAGCCAGCATGGTCGCGTTCTGTGGGAGCGAATGAACCGGCTCATCCGCCGCTGGCTGCCTCCGGCCCGTATCTGCCATCCTTATCCGTCGCGCCGTCTGCGCGCCACCACCTAAGGCAAGAGCCGTATGCGGGAAATCCGCCCGTACGGATCCGCGCGGGGGGTACGGAGCAATCCGTATCCCTACCGCGACCACCATTCTTCCGGTGCGAAGCACCGCCTCGCTCACATCTCGCCATATTCCAACGCCAACGTGTCCCACGCGCTGCATCACGTCTGGCGACTGCCAGGCACGGCGAAACAGATTCTGAATGGACTTCCAGTGCTCCATGGGAAAGCGAAACTAATTCCGTTGTCACAGGCACAGAAATTCACATCGAACTCTTGGTTCTCCATGATTCCAACGTGGGCGTAGAAATAGTGTCCCTTCCATTGAGCCAACGGGCGAGTCAAATCGAGCCCTTCCAGCATCCTTCGGAATTCCGCAGTTCTCGCATATCCATTTACCGGATAGCGAGGCGCAAGCGGGCCAGGAAAATGCAGATAGGGAGAGAAGTCGTTCCCCTCCTCTCGCACCAGATCGAGGCGGTATCCGCCCTCTTCCTGGGATGGCAATCCGCGCTGCATTGGGACTTCAAAGTCATCGTCGTCGCCTATCGGGTTTCGGACGTAAAGGCTTGCGGTGAACAGCGTAATGGCCTCGGGCACAGACCCGCCAGAGGGTATTCCAATGGCCAAAGTACTTCGTTCAGCTTTTCGATATTCGAGAACGTTTCCTTATCCAAGAGCGTGTAGAGATTGCGAACGGCGAGCAGTGGCCTTCGACGCTTCTGAGCCGGGTCTCTGAGCATCTGAATCGTTCGCGTAACGACTCGACGGAGGTCGTCACTAGCGACATCATCCGGCTCCTTTGCAGCGACCTGTTTGTCCTCGGGAAGCGTCATCAAATAGAGGAAGTCTAGGGGCGGCTTCTTCCTTCTGCGGGCGATTGCGTAAGCGGCGAGAAATGCCTCCAGAATCTCGGCCAGAGAGTCATAAGAAAGCTGGCCTTGTTCGGTGCTCATAAATGACTGCGCACCCTTGGCGCAATAGTGGGCAACGAGAGCCCATTCGGCCTGCGTCAGCGGCATATGTGCGTCCGCTTTCCCGCGAATGTTGAGCAGAGAATCGGTCGGCTCGGTGAGCAGGTTTGCCAACTCAAGACGGTCGTCTCTTGCCGACTCCAGCAGTTGCTTTGCGGCCTCGGATGTGGAGACGCGTTTGGCCCGTCTTATGGGCGATGACTTCCTTCAGTGTTTCCAGCCTTGAACGGAGCTCTTCGGAAATGCGAATGGAAATCACCGGCTGATGCAGCGTTTCGGCTTTCTCTACCATCCGCCCTCGAACTCTAAATTATGTAACGTTACATATTGACTGTATTGGTACTCCTGCGTTATTGTCAAGCGCAATACCAGCCAGGAGTTGATCAACCATGCCCCAGCCAAATCGAACAAGAAAACCTTCTTCCCTTCATTTCGCAGATACCGCAGGTTGGAACACAAGCAGCCGAAAACCTAGCGTTAGAGCTCTTCCGCATCTGGGTGCACAATCACCCGAGCCTTTTGTAGAGGCAAATGCCGCTGGGGAATTTCTGAATTATTCCTCTCGAACGATAAAACAGATGGCCCGAGAGGGGCGGATTCCCGCTCATCCTTTCGGATCCAGTGCTCGCAAGAGATGGTATTTCCTCATCTCAGAGCTTGCGGAACATCTTCGCGGTAAGGTAAATTCCGTTCATGGAGAAGCTGGTCGTGACAAGACACAAAGGAGGGTCATTTGAGTCACGATCACTGCAAGCCTGTCCGCTACAACCGCGGCATGGTTCGCAAGGAAAAGAGAGCAGTCGGAACGGTGTGGGTGTTCCGCTGGAGCGAGGAAGTGAACGGACAGCGGCGCCAGCACAAAGATGTGATTGGTACGACGAAAGAGTTCCCCACCGAAGCGGCAGCGAACAAAGAGGCCGATCGGCGACGATGCCAGCTCAACGAAAACAAAAAGTACTTGAGCCTAAAGGCGATTACGTTTGGGGAACTCATCAACCACTACGCCAACCACGAACTACAACGCTTATCGAGATCGGCTCGCAAAGCAAACAAGTCGTACATCAAGAACTGGATCGAACCGAATTGGCACGGTCGTCTTGCCGGCGGCATGAAGACCATGCAAATTCAAGAATGGTTGGACAAAATCCAGCGCCCGGACGGAACCAAACTGAAGATCAAGAATGTGCTGTCGGCGATCTTCTCGCACGGCGTCCGCTGGGAATTGGTAGAACGCAATCCAGTCTGCGGCCAAGGAGGGAGTCCCGGCCATCGCGGTGCGTCAACGGGGGTTCGCCAAAGCAGCAGGGTCTCAATTCAGCGTCTGACTCTTGCCCCAGATGTCGTTCGTCAAACGCTGGAGCAGTTGCCTTTACGAGAGGCGACGATGGCACTCGTAGATGCAGTCACGGCTCTCCGTGCGTCGGAGTTAGTCGCCCTGAAGTGGAAACATGTCGGCTGGGAGACAGGAATCCTTCAGTCCGAGTTTGCAATGGTCGAAGGCGAACTGAAAGAGACCAAAAGCAGGAACAACCCACTGCCACTGGCGGAGTGTGTGCTACAAGTGCTTCGTCTTTGGCGCGAAAACACGGCCTATCGATCGGACGAGGATTGGATCTTTGCCAGTCCGCATTATCATGGCAAGACTCCTTACACCTATCAAATTCTCTTCCGTCGCCACATCCGTCCTGTGATCGAGAGAATCTCCGGAATCAAGAGCAGCAAAGAAGCGCCGATCGGATGGCACACGCTACGCCGGTCGCTAGCGACATTGTTGATCTCGAACGGGGAGAATGTGAAGGTCGCACAGTCACAGCTTCGGCACACAACCCCGAAGATTACGCTGGAGCTTTACGCACAAGCGGTTTCAGCCGATCAGCAGGAAGCCCACAAGAAGGTCGTGCAAATGGTGCTTCCGGCAGAATTCTCAGAGAAACTGAAGGCGCGGAGCGTTACCGCAACAGCGTAGAAACCAGAGTCTCTTTTGCTCTGGGTGTCCGGGGGTGCCCGAAATCGGCCCTGCCGAAATTCACTAACTACTTTGAAATCTTGGTGAGCGCGGCAGGATTCGAACCTGCGACCCATGCCTTAAAAGGGCATTGCTCTACC
>CAWKNM010000003.1:0-1999493 GCA_963851165.1 uncultured Acidobacteriaceae bacterium
AAGCGTTCGTCGTGCTCCAGGCCGGCGCGAGCGCGACTCCGCAAGAGCTGATCGCGCACGTGCGTACCAAGATCGCCAGTTACAAGGCGCCCCGCGACATCGAGATCAGGCTCGAGCTGCCGATGACGTCTACGGGAAAGATCCAGAAATTCGTACTGCGTAACGCTGAGTGGGCCGGACGCACTCACCGCGTACACGGCTAGCAATTCGTCGTTCCAGGTCGGATCGCCGGACAGCCCCGCGCCCACGACCGGCGGGCCTGGTGGATGTGACGGCCGGGACTTGCTGGGCGCGATCGTTGCTGCACGGTCTGCCCGGCCTGAGGCGGCAGGGGCACGCCAACCTCCGCCGCGAGGTCGAGAAAGTCTGTGCCCGGGGAGTTCCGCAAGCCCTGTTGGGCTCGAATACTCGATCATGGCGGTGAGCGCGAGGCGGTTGCGACCTTCGCCGGTCTGGCCCGCAGCGACCATAGGCCTGGGGCGGAATTATCACCTGGCCGCCGCGGGGTGAACGTGTGAGGGCTCACTGTGGAACTCCGGCCGCAGACGGTGCGCGGGGCCGGCGACCGGGGATGATGGATCCGTGACCGTGCCGGTCCGGCGAGTGCGGCCGTGAACGTCTGCCTGCACGCCAGCGTGCCACGATTCCTGCCACACCCGGGCCGGGGCCCCCGGCGCGCCGGGACGCGCACCCCTTGCCCGGCCGTGTAGCGGGGATGGTCCGGGATCCGCGGGGGCACCCGGAGACGCTGGAGGTGATCGGTTGACCGCGCTCGCGGAGGTCGGGCGGTCTTATGCGCTGCTGGCCGACGGCACCACAATGACCATCCGGCCGACGGGTCCGCGGGATTACGGGCCTGTCAAGCGGCTGCACGAGGCGATGTCGCCGGGCAACCTCTAGTTCCGTTTCTTCAGCATGAGCCGGGTGGCCGCGGAGCGGGAAGCCCGCCGGGTGTGCCGCGAGCCCGGCCCGGACCACGGGGCGCTGCTTGGCCTGCTGAACGATGAGTTGGTCGGGGTCGCCAGCTACGAGCTCATCCCTGACTCGGGGACCGCTGAGGTCGCCTTGGCGGTCGCCGACAGCAGGCACGGGCGCGGTATCGCCACGTTGCTGCTTGAGCACCTGGTCTCGCTGGCCGACGCCCGCGGCGTGAAGGACTTCACCGCTGAGGTGCTGCCGGGGAACAGCGCCGTGCTGCAGGCTGCTCGCCGACGCGGGGCTGGCTGTGCGGCGCAGGTCCGGGAACGGCGTGGTTGAGCTGTCCATGCCGGTCCCGCCAGCGCGGCCCTCGGTGAGGCCAGCGCCTATCTGGACGCGGTGGCCGGCCGGGAGCAACAGGCTAATGCGGCAAGCCTGGATCCGCTGCTGGCGCCCCGGTCGGCCGCAGTGGTCGGCGCGGTCAGCCGCCCCGGATCGATCGGCCGGAGGATCCTGCTCAACATCCGCGACGCTGGTTTCAGCGGTGCGTTGCATGCGGTCAGCTCGCTGGCCGGCGACATCGAGGGCATCCCGTGCGTCCCGTCGGTCGCGGCGTTGACCGAGGCACCCGACCTTGTGGTCGTGGCGGTACCAGCGGCGCGCGTCCTGGAGGTGGCGCAGGAGTGCGGGAAACGCGGAGCCAGATCGGTGGTGGTCATCACCTCGGGCCTCACCCCGGCGCAACAATCCAGCCTGCTTGAGGCCAGCCGGCGGGGGGGCATGCGCCTGGTCGGCCCGAACTGCTTCGGCGTCGCGGTGCCCGGGATCGGGCTGAACGCCACGTTCGCCGCACACCACCCCTCCCCCGGCAAGGCCGGCCTTGTCGTCCAGTCCGGAGCGCTCGGCGCGGCGCTGGTGGAGCACTTCTCCCGGTTGGGCATCGGAACCTCCTCGTTCGCCTCGGTCGGCGACATGCTGGATGTCTGCGGCATAGACATGCTGATGTGGTGGGAGGCGGATCACACCACTGAACTCGCCGTGCTCTACCTGGAATCCTTCGGCAACCCGCGGCGGTTCGCCCGGACCGCGCGCCGGGTGGGCGCCACGGTCCCCATCCTGACCGTCCACGCCGGGCGGTCGGCCCCGGGCCAGCGTGCCGCCGCGTCGCACACGGCGGCGGCAGCGGCGCCGCTCATCACCCGGCAGGCGCTGTTTGATCAGGCGGGCATCATCGCCACCACCAGCTTCAGCGAGCTGATCGACGCGGCCGTGCTGATCGCGTCCCAGCCGGTCCCGGCGGGCAGCCGGGTCGCCATCGTGTCCAGCGGCGGCGGCGCGGGCGTGCTGGCGGCCGACGCGTGCGCGAAGCCGGCCTGGCCATTGCCGCGCCGGGCCGGGAGGCCCGCAACCGCCTGCGGGATGTGCTGCCCGCCGGCTCAGCCCTCGATGGCCTGATAGACACCACCGAGGCTGTCAGTCCGGAAGCATTCCGCACGGCCCTGCACATCGCGGCCAGCGAGGACGGCGTGCACGCCGTCCTCGCGCTCGTGGTCCGGAACAGCTCTGCGGACCTGATTCCCACGCTAACCGGCGAGCGGCTGCCGGTCCCGATCGCGGCGGTCGTACTGGACGAGCCCGAGTCGGTCCAGTTGCTGCATGGTTTCGAGGCGGGCCCGGCCGTGCCGGCGTACGCCTCCCCGGAAGCGGCCGCCCGGGCGCTGGCACAGGCCACCCGCTACGGCTCATGGCGATCCCGGCCAGCTAGCACGGTCCCGGAAATCAGGGACCTCCGGCCGGCGGACGCACACTCAATCGTCGGTTCCTTCCTCGCCCGGATGCCGGGCGGCGGCTGGCTGTCCGCCGTCGAGGCCGACGACCTGCTGCGCTGCTATGGCATCCCGATGGTCGAGTTCCGCCGGGCGGGCAACGCCGAAGCGGCAGTCGGGGCAGCGGCCAGCCTGGGCGGCCACGTTGTAATCAAGGCTGAGGTTCCTGGCCTGCTCCACAAGACCGACGCAGGCGCCGTCGAACTAGACCTGCAAAGCGCCGACGAGGTGCGCCGGGCGATGCGCCGCCTCCAGGACAAGTTCGCCGGACGTCTCGCCGGCGTGCTCGTCGAGCCCATGATCACCGGCGGCACCGAGACCATCATCGGAGTCGTGCAGGAACCGGTGTTCGGCCCCGTCGTGGTGTTCGGGCTCGGCGGGATCCTCACCGAGACGCTCGGTGACCACGTGGCCCGCCTCGCCCCCCTCACCGGCGCCGACGCCGACGACCTGATCCACTCCCTCCGCGCCGCACCGTTGCTCCTAGGGCACAACGGTCAGCCCGCAGCGGACATCGGGGGCCTGCGCGACCGCCTCGCCGACCATCTACCGCAAATCGCCGAGCTCGACCTCAACCCCGTGATCGTCCGCCCGGACGGTGTCATCGCCGTGGACGCACGCATCCGCGTGACCAGCCACCGCCCAGCCGACCCGTTCCTCCGCCAGCTCCCCCCGCCACGGCTCGACACCAAGTAGACCCGGCCGAACGGCGACCTGAGAGGCATCGGCATGACCGCGGTGCCCAGCTCGATACCCGGCACTTCGCGGCCGGCGAGGGCCAGCACAGTGAGCGTGCCCTGACCGTTGAACATCGGCGCCCTGTAGCCGCTAACGCCATAGGCGCCGGTCCTGCGCACCTCGCCGATGAGGCCGTGGATCGATCCACTGTTCTTACGCGCTGACTACCGGAACCTCTTCCACAAAAGGAGACGCTCCACGCGTCTCATCGCGGACGAAATGGCTGGTAGTCAGGCCACCACGTCGTCGCGTGTGCCACTCAAGTGCCACTCGCCGACGGTAAGGTACTCGGTTCTAGAGTCGAAAAAACTCCATGACGATTCCGGTACGCCTGCCCTGGCCATGCCGGGCAGGATCGGCTTGAAGGGGAGAATGGCGGCGATGCCCGAGGAGGCGTTAGCGGCGATGGCCACGATGGTGACGATGACGTAGGCGGCGAACATGGGAACTCCGATGATTCCCTCGGTCCGCTAGCTGGCGATGCCGAGAGTTTGCCTGATCGTCTCGGGCTGGTCGAGTGCGCGAAGCATGTAATCGGCGACGTCGGCGCGTGAAATGAAGAGGCCGCGCCGGAGGTTTTGCCCGCGGGCTGTCCGGTAGGTGCCGGTCAGCGGCTTGTCGGTCAGCCGTGGCGGTCGTACGGCAGTCCAGTCCAGGTCGCTGCCGCGGAGGATGTCTTCCATCTGCGCGAGGTCGGCGTAGTGCTTGCGGAACGCGGCCTTGGTCAGCGGAGCGCCCAGGTGCCGCATGATGAACCCGTCGCCCGGGTCGTGCTTGGGTGGGTCCGGCCTGGCGGGTGACGGCACGGTCCCGATGGGCGCTGCGCTGACGACGACGATGCGTCGCACGCCGGCTGCCTTCATCGCCGTGGTGATGGCCCGCGTGCCCTGCGTGGCGATTCCGGCCTCGGCGTTCGATCGCGGGCCGAGGCCGGAGAGCACTGCGTCGGCTCCTTCGACGGCGGACCTGAGCGTTGCCGGGTTCGGGGCCGCTAGGTCGGCTGTGACGACGCGTACCTGACTGGCCAGGCCGCCGGGCAGTTTCTGGGGGTTGCGGACGACCGCGGTGACATCGTGGCCCGCGTCGGCGGCCTGCTCGAGGATCTGTCGGCCGATGCCGCCGGTCGCTGCGAAGATCGTGAGTTTCATCTGACGCTCCATGGGCTGGTTAGGGGTTCTGTCAGTTCTGGAAGGTGGTGGCGTGGTCGGCCGCCCATTGGGCGAAGGTGAGCGCGGGCCGGCCCAGCACCTGCTGCACGGCGTCTGAGGACGGTCCCGGCCGCTTGGCGTAGTGGGCCAGCGAGCCGAGCAGCCTGTCGGGGATCTCCTCAGGAAGACCCTGGGCGATCATGGCCTGACGGACCTGCTGAGGAGAGATCTCCTGAAAGGACAGCTCTCTTCCTATGGCCTCGCCGATGAGGCGGACCTTGTCGCGCTGGGTAAGTGACCGCGGGCCGGTGAGCACATAGGTATGCCCGGCGTGTGCAGGGCTGGCCAGCGCCGATGCGGCGACCGCGGCGATGTCGCGCTCGTGGATCGAAGAGGTCGCGGCGTCGCCGTAGGCGCCCCGCACGACGCCGGCCTGGCGGATCTGCGGCGCCCAGGCCAGGGCGTTGGCGGCGAAGTCGGCGCACCGCAGGAGGGTCCAGTCGAGGCCACATGCTTTGACGACGTCCTCGGCCGCCTTGAAGTCGTCGGCGAAGCGGGCCTCCCCGGCGGGGTACTCCACGGTCACCGCCGACAGCAGGACAACCCGGCGCGCGCCGTGCTCACCCGCAAGCGACAGGAGCTCGGCGGCGCCGAGACCGACGGCGCGCGGGCTGAGCAGGACCGCCTCGACATCGCGCAGGGCCGGGGTCAGCGTCGCCGGGCGGGAAGGGTCACCGCCCAGCACGCGGGCGCCGGCGGGCACTGCGGCGGAGCCCGGATCGCGGGTAACCGCCCCGACCTCCTCGCCGCTGTCCAGCAGCAGCTTCACCAGCTCACGCCCGACGTTGCCCGTCGCTCCGGTAACCAAGATCATGGCAACCCCTTCCCTGTGCACGGGTACCCCTCCCGGGGTATCGTTTCCTCTGTATTCCAGAAGACACGAGGATCATATCATATGAATTCCATATCATCAGAGGGCGCGGACTCCGCGCGACGCAGGCGGCGGCTGAGCACCGCGATCAAGGAATCGCTGCGCGAGCTGAGCATCCAGCTGTCCCTGCTCAACCATCACGTCGGTGCGCGCGTTGACCTCAAGGACGTCAACCTGGACTGCCTCGATCTCATCAACCGGCACGGCCCACTCAGCCCGAGCGCCCTCGCGCGACGCGCCGGGCTGCATCCCGCCACCATGACCGGCATCATCGACCGGCTCGAACGCGGCGGCTGGGTGGCCCGCGACCGCGACACCTCCGACCGCCGCGCCGTCCTCATCCGGGCGCTACGCGACCGCAACTCCGAACTGCTGCACCTTTACTCGGGGATGAACACCTCGATGGACCAGATCTGCGCCGAATACGGCGACGCCGAACTCCAGCTGCTCGCCGACTTCCTCCGCCGGACCGCACACGCAGGGCGGACCGCCACCGACGAACTAACCAGCGACTGAGATAAAGGACACGGGATTTCCCGGCCGAGCGTGGAATGGCACAGTGACGGGCTCCGTCAGCGAACCGCCCGAGCAAACCAAAACAGAAGACATCGCGCTGCCCGCCAGGCTCGTGGCAGACTGCAGGCTGCGGCCGCACGATGAGTCCTCCCGGCCAGCGCACGGAGCCCGGTACAACGCGATCTTCGCCGCCTCCAGAGAGCCGCGCCCCGCGTATGGCAAGCCGCCGCGGTGACGCACCGCACACATCCGCGGGGCCGCCTCGCACGCCCAAAAAGTGGGCTCTGGCCGCCCGGACCTTATCCTCGGAAAGGAGACGCTCTATGCACTGTGCGCGAAGTGCCTGGTAGAGGGAGCTTCGCTGCCACTCAAATGCCACTCGCCAGAAAGAGGTACTTGATTCTAAATTCGAAACGTCCTCGTACCCTGGAGCCCCCTTACGGAATCGAACCGTAGACCTTCTCCTTACCATGAATCTCCGGCAGGTTCTGTTTAGCGCAGGCGGGGCACCTGACCAGCCTGAATGCGGGCCCAGACCAGCGCCCGCAAGCCCGGGACAGGCTGTCACGAGCTCCGTTTGCCACTCAATCTGCCACGCACTTCGATCTTGGCCAGGCTGCAGCTGAGGCACATGGCCAGGCGGCGCTGCGGGCGGGGCCGCCGGTCCAGCGGCGGCGCCCGCCACGCCGACACCTCCACCAGCCCCGGCTCCACGAGGTCCAGCCCGGTGAAGAACCGGCCGATTTCCTCACGGCTGCGGGCCACCCAGGCGCCGATGCGTCCGCGTACACCTCCGCTGCTGCCCTGGCTGATTCCGGCGGGATCTCGTCGCCGCTAACGTGCGAGATCGCAATGTAGCTGCCCGGCGCGATCTTCTGTTTGATCCGGTCAACGGCGAGGATCCCGGTGGCCTGGGCGTGCAGGAACTGCCGCCAGGTGGGGCCCGAGCGGCGGGCGCCGGATCAACGCCGGCGGCGTGCAGAATCTCCCAGACGGTGGACGGCGCCACGGCGATGCCGGGCTTCAGCAGTTCGCCCTGGATCCGGCGGTGACCCCACAGCGGATTCTCCCGCGCCAGGCGCAGCACGAGTCGCTTGATACCCGGGGTGGCCGGAGGACGGCCGGGCCTGCGCCGCCCGCTCGTGTCGTATTTCTTCGTGGCCAGCCTGCGGTGCCAGGCCAGGAGCCTCGCGGGCGTGACAGGGAATACCCCGGACCAACGCCGGCGTGCCACGATCCGTGCCAGCGCGGCGAACCAAGCCCGGTCCGCTGGCTCGTACCGCACGCGGCCGACCTGCCGGCGCAGCACCGCGTTCTCATGCCGGAGCACCAGCACTTCGGCCACTGCCGCCCGGTCGCCGCGGAACAGCACGACGACCAGGCCGAGTATCGGGCAGGTCAGTACGTAGACGATCTTGAGCAGCACCCGCCCAGCCAACCATCACCGTGTCCAGCCTGTCGGCAACAGTGCAGGTCAACCACTGAATCGAGTATTCGAGCGGCACACGTCTCACTCGGGGGATCGTCATTCGGGCGGAATCAGAGCCGATCCAGCGCCGCCGGTTTTCGCGGCTGATCGGCGTGCGCGGCACTCCAGTCATGGATACGGCTCTGGATGAGAGAAGGAGTCGCGGCCATCCCGCATGTGCTCCAGGCGCAGCGGCTCTTCGGTGACCCTGGCTACCTGCTGCACATCGTCACCACCGACCTGGCGGCTCCGTCCGGTGAGAATCTGCGCGCTCCGGTCCGGTCAAGTGGTGGTCAGCCTGCTGTCAGGCGGTGCTGGTAGGCGTACCGGACGGCTTGGGCGCGGTCGCGGGCTCCTGTCTTGGCGAAGATCCGGTTGATGTGGGTCTTTACCGTCGCGTTGCTGAGGTAGAGGCGCTGGGCGATCTCGGTGTTGCTCAGCCCCGATGCGAGGAGGGTGAGCACCTCGACCTCGCGCATGGTGAGCCCATCGGGCGGTTCGTGGCCGGGGCCGGCCGGGTCCGCGGGCGGCGGGTGGCTGATGACCGCGGCCACGAGGCGTTCCTGGACGGCGGGGTCGAGATGGGTCTGCCCAGCGTGGACCGCCCGGATGGCGGTTTCGATCTGCTCGGCGCTGGCATCCTTGGTCAGGTAACCCCGCGCCCCCGCCTGCAGCGCGGGCACGATCACGTCCTGATCGGCGTAGGTGGTCAGGACCAGCACTCGGGCGGCCGGCAGCCGCTCCCGCAGGTCCGCTGTCGCGGCGATGCCGTCGACCCCCGGCATGCGCAGGTCCATCAGGACCACGTCCGGGCGGTGAGCCTCGGCGAGGCGCACCGCCTCGGCTCCGTCACAGGCCGTGCCGACGACCTGGACATCGTCGATTAGAGCCACCAGCATGCTCAGCCCCTCGCGCACGACCCGCTGGTCGTCGGCGATCAGGACCCGGATCGTGCCCGGTTCAGGTACTGCCGTCACGCGGGCACCTCCAGCTCGACCAGCCACCCGTCGGCGGTCGGCCCGGCCCGGGCGGTTCCGCCCGCCCGCTGGGCTCGCTCGCGCATCGCCGTCAGGCCATGCCCGCCGCCCGCATCGGCAAGTAGGGGAGATCCGGGCTCCGCGGCCGGGCCGGGACTGGCAGCTGAGGGGCGGGCGTGGTCTTCGACGGTGACCAGGGTGCGGCCAGCCTGGTAGCTCACGGTGACGGCGGTAGTGGCACCGGGTGCGTAGCGGGCAGATGTTGGTCAGCGCCTCCTGGGCGCCGCGGAACAGCGCCAGGCTGGCCTCCGCGGGCAGCGGCCGGCTCGTCCCGTCGATCCGAAAGGTGGCCTTTGCCCCGGTGTCGCGGCGGAAACCGTCGACCAGGGCACCCAGCTGGTCCAAGGCGGGCAGCCGGTCGCCGCGCAGCGCGCTGACGGCTTGCTTCGCGTCGGCCAGTCCCGCCTTGGTCAGCTCGGCTGACCGCTCGATCGTGGCGCGCAGGCCATCGCTGACCTGTTCGCGGCCGGCGAGCTTGCGGGCGCCCTGCAGCTGGATGGCCAGGCCGGACAGCGAGTGGGCAAGCACGTCATGCAGCTCGCCGGCGATGCGGCTGCGCTCGGCCAGCGCGGCCGCGGCGGCCTCGCCCTCGCGTGCGTCCTGGAGCTGGGCCATCAGCAGTTCGGTGCGGTCCTGGCTTTCCCGGCCGCGCCGGATGAACTGGCCCGTCACCGCCAGCAGCAGGCACACCAGCGTCGCGGTGATGGCCGACTGGACCGGCGGGTGCTCCGTCAGGCCGACGACCACGGCGAGCGCGGCCGTGATCGTCCCGGCGGCGGCAGCGGCCGGGGCCGGAGGCAGCCTGACCGCGGCGATCCAGACTCCCATGGGCGCGGCCAGCTCGACCGGGCCGTGCGGCTGCAAGGCGGCCAGCGCCACCCCGGCCCCGCCGATCAGCCCGATCACGACGGCCTGCGCGGCCAGGCCGCGCCGCGCCCAGCCGGGCGTTACCGCGGTCGCGACCGCTGCCGCGTAAACGGCCAGGGCAAGTGTTACGCCCAGTCCAGCACTCCGCAGACCCGGCAAGGGATGAGTTTGCACGCTGGCCGTCACCACGATCGCGATGAACGCCCAGCCCAGCGGCCACAGCGCCTGCCGCTGGCGGTCACCGCGCTCGCGGGCCCGGGATCGCGCCTGCGCCACCCGGGCCGAAACGGGCTCCCCCGGCCCGGCGGCAGCAGCAGCCGGCCCGGGCCGTGCGGTGCCATGAATAAGGCCCGCCGCTGCCAGCCGTGCCCTCACAGACACAGTCTGGCTCGCGGCGGGCCCGGATACCAGATCAGGCACGGGTGCCGGCCGGGATGAGCGCCGGGGCGGCCGCCGGGGCCGCGGCCAGGCGGCGGCCGCGCAGGTAGACCACGACCAGCCGGGTCAGCACGTCGGCCAGGGCCATCATGACCAGCGCCGCCACCCACGCATTGGAGCCGGTGATGTGGTGCGTGATGCTGAACCGCCCGATCGCCGGGCCGGCGCCGTGCGTGGCGGCGAACGCGAACGCCATCCGGGCGCCGACCCCGGCGACCCACATGCTGGCCGCCAGAGCGCCGGCCCGGCCCAGCGCCCGGCCGTCGGCATCGCGGCGCAGCCGGGTGGCCAGGCCGCCGACCGCGCCCATGGCCGCGCCGGCCGACACGCCGAGCAACTCCAGCGCCATGTCGTTGCCGCCGCCCGGCACCGAGTGCAGGAAGAAGACAGCGGCGGCGCCCACGGCCAGCACCGGGACAGCCAGGGCCCGCAGGTCCAGTGAGTGCTCGCGGATCTGGCGGACGACCATCAGGACGAGGATTGCGTTAATCACGTACATGTTGATGTTCATGCCGTCAGCGTGCCGCGCGGCACCCATCCGGGGCGTCGGCCCACGGGTGGGAGTCCGGGTTGACACCGATCTCCACCCCCGGGTTGACCTGGGCCGCAAGCGCTCCAGGTGCACCAACGCCGCGCACGCCAGGGCAGCGGAACTCTTCGGGGCCAAGGCGGCCGGGTAAGCAGCGCGGGTCCGCGCAAGACCACCCAGCCAAGGTCACGGCGTCCGTAAGAGGAAAACCCAACGGACGCCCGGCGGAGCGGAGCCAGCTCGGGCTCCCCCGCCGCGCCGGCGCAGGTCAGCCGCCCTGCGTCCGTGACCTGCGCAGTCTCAGATAGGTGGTCCGCAAAGATTCTCAATGAACGGGGACTATCCGTTACGCCCTGTCGCGCCGGCGAGGACGCGCCGCCCCTGGCAGGCCTCGCCGGCCAGCCCGGCACGGCCCAGCGGCCTCCGCCCAGCAGTCGCCCGGCTCCGGTCCGCCGAGCTGCCGCTTGCGGCAGTTAGCACTTGAGCATGCCAGCAGCCGATTACCGACCACGGCCCCTGTGATGAGCTCCCCGAGCAGGAAGATGGCCACACAGCTGACTGCGGCCGCCGCTCTGCGGAGCTGGCCGCTTGGCAGGCACGCAAGTCTCACAGCTAGGAGCAATATCGGCGGCCTGCCTTCCTCAGGCAGGCGGCCGATGCATGCGAGCAAGGCGGCAGGCAGCGGGCGGCCGGTCCAGCAGGCGCCGCCCGCCGGGAGTAGTTTCCGGTCACCAGAGCACGGCCCTGCCAGGATGGTGACGTGGAGATCTTGAGCAGCCGGATCCTGCTACACCCTGCCGACTTGGGCCGGAGCCAACGCTTCTACCGGGATGTGCTGGGCCTGGCGGTCTACCGGGAATTCGGCCCGCCGACGTCGCCCGGCGTCGTGTTCTTCCTCGGCCCAGGCCTGCTGGAGGTCTCCGGGCACTCCGATGGCACCTCAGGCCACTCGCTGATGATCTGGCTCCAGGTGCGCGACATTCACGCCGAGCACGAACGACTGGCGGCAGCCGGAGTCCCCATCCTGCGCCCGCCGGTCACCGAGCCCTGGGGACTGACCGAGATGTGGATCGAGGACCCCGACGGCACCCGGATCGTCCTCGTCGAAGTCCCCAGCGCTCACCCACTCCGCCGCGACCCACGATCATCACCGCAGGCCACGTAACCCACGTATCCGGCACCATGCCGCTATGCGGTCGAACTCAGGCACTCGCTCTCAACGGTTCACGCCGGGCGCCGCCACCGATCGGGCTCGACACGTCCGTTCGCCACTTCGCGGCGTCGTGACCCCAGTCACCACAGACTTCCCAGGCGAACCACGTTTATGTCTTCCTGCACTACCTCCCCATCACATCCAGGACCAAAGGAACGGTAGCATCTTGAGTTGCGCCATCGAAAAGAAACGTGAGCTCCAACGGACAGAATGGAGCCGTCTTCGGCTCAACCTCGAATTCGATACTATAGCGCTTCGCCTTTCCAGGGGAGAAGTCCAGGTACCACGCCAAAGGCACGCTCATGACAGACGGCGGAGCCCTGACCTCTACGCGCACGGTTCCGTATACATCTTCAGATTCATTGCGGATCTCAAGTTTCACACGAGATGGCCTGCCGAGCCGCACTGCCCCACTAGTAACTATCGGTACTAGATGGGCCGAGGCGCTTATGATCTCCTGCTTCAGTCCCTTTACGAAGTCCTCGTCTACGCCTAGCAGCCTAGCTAGATCCTCCAGGTCCGGGCTCCGTGTTCTTTGCATAGACATGTGCTGTCGGGCAAGGCTGACAACCTCACCTTTGATCTGGGATGCTATTCTCGCGATGTCTCTCCGAATCGCCTCACCTTCGTGGAAATTCGTAAGAACAACTCCCAGTTCGTCGAGCGGTCTAAACAGATACGAGAAGCCCGTAGGTGCGTCAAAAGCCTTATCGATCTCACGCGGGACCATTACCATCCGGTCCATAATCCCAACGCTAGGAAACACTCGTGACCTCAAATCCCTACGAAGCTTGAGCATGTATTTCCCTGTGGAGTCCCAGTAGCCCCAACTTCCCGGTCGGTTCTCCACTTCTACTCCAAAGCTGCCGACTGTGATTGTACTTGCCTTCATCAGTTCCAGATAGAACCTGCCGATCCTCCGAGCTTCCGCTTCATTCCCTTCGTTATAGACCATATGCTCCACCCGGATACGCTGATAAAGGCTGATCCTCAACAAAGCTTCGATCTCATCAGCAAGCCTCTGCTGGTCCTGGCTGGAGAATATTTGGACTTTCAATGACGAGGCCTCCAGTCGAATAGGTCCTGCAACCTGCCACCGCCGAAATCCATCTCTTCCGCCAGCCTTGTTATTTGATCCCTAAATTCTTTAACCTGAGCGCTTTCTGCATGCAAGGACATGAGAACAAGACCACTATATAGTTTCATGACCCGCCGAGCGATCCCAGGCCATGTGTATTCCGCACTCAGCCGCCTGCGGCCCTCTTCCCCGAGTCGGATGCGAAGCCTGGCATCTGACAACAACGCCATAAGCGACTGCGCAAGATCCAAAGCATCCCCAGGCTCTACAAGCAACCCATTCACATCATTCTTGATCGTCTCCCTAAGACCCCCAGTCCTGCTTGCAACGACAGGACACTGGCATGCCAATGCCTCGAGAGCCGTCATCCCGAAGGGTTCGTAGATGCTTGGGACGACAACCGTGCGGGCTCCCTGATAGAGTTTTGCGATTTCCTCCTTCGTCATCCATTGCGAAGGGATCAGGAAGTCTATTTTTTGCTCCGGGATCAGAAGGTCCCTACGGAGCCTTTGAAGCTGCGATCCGAGATCTCCATCCCCTACGATCCTTAGCCGGATGTCAGGAAACCTCTGGAGGACATAATAGAAGGCGCGGATTAGAGCCGGCCTTGCGGGCGTTGACCAGTTCAGCCACAATGCGGCCTTTATCGTCCAGTTCCACGTTCGCCTGGGCGATGGTGTGCCGGTCTTCTTCCCAAGCCGAAAGATAGAACGAGAAAGGCTCAAGCTCGATCGGCTTCTTGCGCTTCTCTTTCAACTCGGCATTCAGTTTTTCGATCTCGTGCTTTTCCACGTGATCGCCGACCTTGTGATCGCTGTCTCCGGTGTTGACCACCGTGACGTAGTCGATGACGCGGCCGTTCTTGATCTTGCGGTACGGCGATTCGATGAAGCCGTAGTCGTTGATGCGCGCGTAGCAGCTCAGCGACGAAATCAGGCCGATGTTCGGACCTTCCGGCGTTTCAATCGGGCAGATGCGGCCGTAGTGCGTAGGGTGCACGTCGCGCACTTCGAATCCAGCGCGCTCACGCGACAAACCGCCCGGCCCAAGCGCGGAAAGACGCCGCTTGTGCGTGATCTCCGAGAGCGGGTTGGTCTGATCCATGAACTGCGAGAGCTGCGAGGATCCGAAGAATTCGCGGATCGCAGCCATCACCGGCTTGGCGTTGACCAGGTCGTGCGGCATGGCCGTGGACATTTCCTGGTACACGGACATTTTTTCCTTGATCGCGCGTTCCATGCGGACCAGGCCGATGCGGAACTGGTTTTCCATGAGTTCGCCGACCGCGCGCACGCGGCGGTTGCCCAGGTGATCGATGTCGTCGACCGCGCCAATGCTCTTGCGCAGCTTCAGCAGGTAATTGATGGTGTCGTAGAAATCGTCAGGATCAAGCGTGCGCTTGTCGAGACTGGTAAATTCCTGGTTCTCGTGCAGCTTGATGTTGAACTTCAAGCGGCCCACGCGCGAGAAATCGTACTTGCGCGGATCGAAGAACATGCCGTGGAACAGCGCCGTCGCCGTGTCGAGCGTCGGCGGATCGCCGGGGCGCAGCTTGCGGTAGATTTCGATCAACGCTTCCTGCGGCGTCTTCACCGAATCGCGCTTCAGGGTCTGGCTGATCACCGTGCCCACGTCGTCGCGCTCGGGGAAGAACAGGCCCATCTCGATCACGCCGGAGTCGAGAATCTTCGAGAGCTTGTCGGCCGTCAGCTCGGAGTTGGCTTCGAGCATGACTTCGCCGGTGGTGGTGTCGACGATGTCGCCGGCCGTCCACGCGCCTTCGAGGTCGGTGATGTCGACTTCGATCTCGGTGATCTTCGCCTTTTGAATGTCCTTCAGAATCTGGGCGTTGATCTTGCGGCCGGAGTGGGCGATTTCGTCGCCCGACTTGTTCTTGATGCTGTGCGCGAGCTTCATGCCCAGCAGGTTCGTGGGCTTCTCGCTGGCCGGGTCAAGCGTCCAGTAAAGCTTCTTGTCGCGGATCGCGATGCGGTCCGTGGTGTAGAACGTCTTCAGAATGTCTTCGCCGGAACGCAGGCCGAGGGCGCGAAGGAAGATCGTGCCCAGGAACTTGCGCTTGCGGTCGATGCGGACGTAGAGCACGTTTTTCTGGTCGTACTCGAATTCCACCCACGAGCCGCGGTAGGGAATAATCTTTCCCAGGAAGTAGGTGCGGTTGTTGGCGGTCTCGAAGAACACGCCGGGCGAGCGGTGCAACTGGCTGACGATCACGCGCTCGGTGCCGTTGATGATGAACGTCCCGTTCTGCGTCATCAAGGGAACGTCGCCGAAGAAAACTTCCTGCTCCTTGATGTCGCGGATGGAGCGGTTGCCGGTTTCGGCGTCCTTGTCGAAGATGGTCAGGCGCATGGTGACCTTGAGCGGCGCGGAATAAGTCATGCCGCGCTCTTCGCACTCGGCCACGTCGTATTTCAGCTGCAATCCGACCGGATCGCCGCACTTGTTGCAGAAATCGGGCGTATTGGCGTTGTAGGTGCCGCACTTCGAGCACAGCACTTCGCCGGGATGGAACGGGTCGGTGATTACGGTATTGCCGCAATTTTTGCAAGTGGTGCGCAGGTGATGCAGTCCTTTGAGGTGACCGCACTTGCACTCCCAGTTACCAATGGCGTAATCCACAAACTCAAGTTGTGATACGTTGCGGAAGTCAGTGATCGGGAACACGGACTGAAACACCGCCTGCAGGCCGCCGTCTTCGCGTTCGCTGGGCAGTTTGTCCATTTGCAGGAAGCGGTCGTAGGAACGCTTCTGCACCTCGATCAGATTCGGGATCTGAATGGTGGCTGGAATTTTGGAAAAATCGAAACGTTTACGGAAGGCATTTGTCTTCATCGTCGAGAAACTCCCAATCTTGGGCGCTGCCGAGAGCGGCGCCAAACCGCGGAATGTGGGGCGCGTCGTTTCTTACTGAAAGCCGCGCCGCGGTACTAACCTGGTAGATCGTTTAAGCGGTAGATCGTTGCACCGTAGATCGCTGAAGCATGAGTCGTTGAAGCATGAGTCGTTGAACCGTAGATCGTTTGAAGCTAAAAAGCGTTAAAGCAAGATTCGCGAAACCCGGAAAACACAAATGGGCATCCGCAGGGACAGTGGTTCCCGCAGACGCCAACCGCAGCGTTTCGCCCTTCTTGATTTGAATTCTTTCGCGCCAGTTATTCGGCCTGTTTCCGCTTCGCCTGCCTTGCGAAGCAGTTGCCCAAACTTCCCCGCGAGCCTCGCTCGCGCATGAGTGAGGCAGGGAAAGCGGTGTTATATAGATGCTAACACCGCCGCCCACGCTTCACAACTAAGAAAAGTCAATTATTTCCAGTTCTTGCACCAACTTAGGGCGATTGTGCCCTGTGGAGGGTGCAAAAACGGGAAAGCTGGCGGGCCCTGCGAACTGGATTCCGTGCGGAAGGTCCCCGACCCGTAACCCCAGCGCAATGCCGCCGCACGCCAGATCCCTCGCAAAATGCGCTCGGGATGACGCCAGCGGGGCTCCCGGCTTCGCATTCGCTCAGCCTCACGCCCCGCTAAACGGCGTCACTTTACTTCGACAACGGCGCCGGCATCGGTGAACTTCTTCTTGATGGTCTCGGCTTCGTCCTTGGAAACGCCCTCTTTCACGGTCTTGGGCGCTCCATCCACCAGTTCCTTGGCTTCTTTCAGGCCCAGGCTGGTCACTTCGCGTACGGCCTTGATTACATTGATCTTGTTCGCGCCGACCTCTTTGAGGACGACGGCAAACTCGGTTTTCTCTTCCGCCGGAGCCGCTGCTGCTGCCGCGCCGCCGCCCGCCACCATGACCGGGGCTGCCGCTGCCGCGGACACGCCGAGGCGCGCTTCCAGCTTCTTGACCAACTCTGCCGCATCCAGCAGCGACAGGGCTACGATTGAATCTTCCAGCTGTTGCAGGTCTGCCATATTGTTCTCCACTCTTCGATTTATGAATTTGTTGATTTCGCCACCGGTGAGCCGGGTTTCCAGTGCGGCAGGCTCGTTTCCCGACGCCAGACAACGCCTGGATCTGAACCGCGCAACCCCTGACTGCCGATGACCAAATCTCTTTCGGACGGCTTGCGCCATCCCGAACTTTGTGGCGCGGGCACTCTTGCCCGCGAGGTTTTAGGCGCTGCATGCAAGCGGGCAAGAGTGCCCGCTCCACACGAGCTATGCCTCTTTGAACTTTTTCTGCTGTACGCCTTGATCGACTACTACGGCCAGGTTTCGGCCGACCGCGTTCATCACGGTGACCAGACGCTGCGCCGGCGAGTTGATCAGGAACAGCAGCTTCGACATCAACTCTTCCTTCGACGGCATGCTGGCCAGGGCTTCGATCTGCTTGATCGTGACCACGCGACCTTCGACCACGCCCACCTTGAACGTGAACTCCGGAGTGTCTTTGGCGTACTTGGTCAGCGCCTTGGCCATCGCCACGGGATCGCCGGTGGTGTAGGCGATCGAGGTGACGCCGGTCAGATTCTTCAGTCCCTCTTCGACCTTCGTGCCCTTGGCCGCGCGCTCGGCCAGCGTGTTTTTCACCACCTGGTATTTCGCGCCCGCGCCGCGGAGAGCCTTGCGGAGCTCGAAGTCCTGATGAACGGTGAGCTTGCTGTAGGTGGCGACCACGACGTTTGAAACATTCTTCAGGTCTTTGCTGAGTTTCTCGACCTGCAATGTCTTTTTCGCTTTGGTGACTGGCATTGTCTGATCCTTCTAAGTTCGATGCTTCTAAATGTTGACTCGCTGCCGGGCTTGCGCCCGGCTTGGACAGCCGAGGCGGCTGTCCCTACATTTCCCACTACGCTTTCGCCGCTAGTTCGATCGGGGCCACGTCCAGCAGAATCCCCGGGCCCATCGTTGAGCTCAGCGTGCAGCCTTTGATGTATTTGCCTTTTGCGACCGACGGCTTGGCCTTGATCACGCTGGTGATCACGACCGTGGCGTTCTCGATGAGCTTGTCGGGCGTGAACGAAATTTTTCCCACCGGAACGTGCACCAGCGCGGTCTTGTCGGTGCGGAACTCGACTTTGCCGGCCTTCACTTCTTTCACTGCCTGAGCCACGTCGAAGGTGACGGTTCCGGTCTTCGGATTCGGCATCAGGCCCTTGGGGCCGAGAATTTTGCCCAGGCGTCCTACGGATTTCATCACGTCGGGCGTGGCGATGAGCGCGTCGAAGTCGGTCCAGTTTTCTTTCGTGATTTTTTCGACCATCTCTTCGCCGCCGGCAAAATCGGCTCCGGCTGCTTCGGCTTCTTTCACTTTGTCGCCGGTGGCGATGACCAGGACTTTTTTCGATTTGCCCAGACCGTGCGGCAGCACGACAGTGCCGCGAACCATCTGGTCGGCGTGTTTGGGATCGACTCCCAGTCGCAGGGTGATCTCGACGGTTTCGTCGAACTTGGCGTATTTCACTTTCTGCAGGAGCGGAACCGCATCCTTCAGAACGTAGGCGCGGTGCTCGACGGCGGCGTGCGCCTTGGCGATGTTCTTTCCTTCTTTTTTCATTTTGCTTTTCCTTGTCTCCCACCGCTTCTGCACTATTCTGCAGAGCCGTGGTTTTGTTGACTCAAATGCTTTTGATCAATGTGGCGCGGGCACTCTTGCCCGCGAAATCCCACCACGTTTCCCTCAGCGGCCTGCAAAACCGGAACCCGAAATCTCGCCGTCTTCCGATCAGCTTGCAACAAAAACCACGCTCGCTGCGCTCGCTGGACGGACGAATGCGTCCGTCCCCACATAAACCTTAACCAACTACTTCGATGCCCATCGATCTGGCTGTGCCGCGAATGCTCTTGATCGCGGTGTCTACGGACGCGGCGTTCAGGTCGGGCATTTTTTGTTTTGCGATTTCTTCCACCTGCTTGGCGGTGACTTTGCCGACTTTGTCTTTGTTCGGCGTGCCTGAACCCTTGGCGATGCCGGCGGCGCGCTTCAGCAGAATCGAGGCCGGCGGCGTCTTGGTGATGAAGGTGAAGGAACGGTCGTTGTAAACCGAAAGCACGACCGGGATGATGAGTCCCTCCATCTCTTTCTGGTTGGTTCTGGCGTTGAACTGCTTGCAGAACTCCATGATATTGATCTGCGCCTGCCCGAGGGCCGGGCCCACCGGAGGCGCCGGAGTTGCTTTGCCGGCGGCGATCTGCAGCTTTACGTAACCTGTAACTTTCTTTGCCACTTCTTTAGCTCCTAGCTTCTAGCTCTTAGCTTCCAGCGAAGCTCTCGAATCCAATCTTCTCTTTATGCCACTTTCTCCACCTGGTTGAATTCCAGTTCTACCGGGGTGGAGCGGCCGAAAATTGTGACCATTACTTTCAGCGTTTCGCGATCTTCGTTCACTTCGTCGACCACGCCGGTGAAGCTGGCGAACGGGCCTTCGGTGATGCGTACGGACTCGTTCTTCTCGAACTTGACTTTGAGCTTCGGCTTCTCGCGGCTGTCGGCGACTTTGTAGACAATGTGCTGGACTTCTTCTTCGGACAGCGGAGTCGGCTGCTGGCCGGTGCCGACAAATCCGGTGACGCGCGGCGTGGACTTGACCACATGCCAGACGTGATCGTCCATGTCCATTTCCACCAGCACGTAGCCGGGATAGAACATGCGTTCGGAGGTGTACTTCTTGCCGCCGCGGACCTCGGTGACCGACTCGGTTGGGATCAGCACTTTGCCGATCTTGTCTTGAAGACCGAAGGCGGCGACGCGCGATTCCAGCGACTCTTTCACCTTGCGCTCGAAGCCGGAATAGGAGTGGATGATGTACCACTTCATGTTCGGGTTGCGCGGCGCTTCGGCGGTCGCGGTGGTGGCGTTGGCTCCGTCCGCGGCGGGAGCGTGCTGTTCGCCTTCTCCGCTGGGTGCTGCCTGGTTTTTTTCTTCGTCCTGCATAGGGTGCTTCTTTGTGTCCGTCGATTTCGTCCGTGGTCCGATGGTGACTCGTGAATCTTTGTCCCGTGAAACTCTGTCCGTGAATCTGTGGCCTTTGAATCAGTGAGCCTTGAAATAGTTGAACAAGTACGTGACGCCGTGCTGGATGAAATAGTCGATGATTGCGAAATACACCGCAAAAATGAAGACAGTGATGATCACTACCGTGGTGGTGGCCTGCACTTCCTGCCACGACGGCGCGGTCACTTTGCGCATTTCGGTGCGCACGTCGTTATAGAAGGACTTGATGCGTTCCGGCCAGGCCTTCACCGTGGTCACGAGTGCGTTTTGTTCGGTCATGGTCGCCATCTACTTCTTCCTTCCCACTCACTGCTTCGAACTGCAGCTGTAAACTGCGGCTTCAAACCGCTGCGGCCAAAATTCTGGCAGGGGCGGAGGGATTCGAACCCCCAAGTTCGGTTTTGGAGACCGACAGTTTAACCGTTGAGCTTACGCCCCTGAATTCAGTCCCGAGTCCCGAGCCCCTAGTCCCGAGAGAAAATTCCCGAGGGAAATTCCTCGCGACTCAGGAATCGCAGCTCGCGACTATTTCACTTCTTTGTGCGGCGTGTGCTTGCGGCAACGGCGGCAGAATTTCTTGAACTCCAGCCGCTCCGTGGTCGTCTTCCGGTTCTTGGTCGTCGAATAATTCCGCTCTTTGCAATCACCGCACTGTAAGGTCACAATTTCTCGGGGCATGAAAACAGCTCCTAGCTTCCAGTCAATGCAGAAGGCAGAATTCAGAATGCGGAATTAAACCCTCGATATCGACTCGGTCTTGTTATTACTTCTGCATTCTTACTTCTGACTTCTGCCTTGCTACTGCACAATCTCCGCTATCGTTCCGGCGCCTACAGTATGCCCGCCTTCGCGGATGGCAAACCGCAGACCCTTTTCCATCGCTACCGGGGTGATCAGTTCGATCACCAGGCTGACGTTGTCCCCAGGCATCACCATCTCGGTGCCTGCGGGAAGTTCCGCTACTCCCGTCACGTCGGTAGTGCGCAGATAAAACTGCGGACGGTAACCTTTGAAGAATGGCGTGTGTCGTCCGCCTTCTTCTTTGGTCAGAATGTAGACCTCCGCCTTGAACTTGGTGTGCGGGGTGATCGATCCACCCTTGGCCAGCACCATGCCACGCTCGACATCTTCTTTTGCGATGCCGCGCAGCAGCAGGCCAGCATTGTCGCCGGCCATGCCTTCGTCGAGTTGCTTCTTGAACATTTCGACGCCAGTGACCACCGTCTTGCGCGTGTCGCGGAAGCCTACGATTTCCACTTCCTCGCCGACTTTCACTTTGCCGCGCTCGATACGCCCAGTGACCACGGTGCCGCGTCCCTGAATGGAAAAAATATCTTCAATCGGCATCAGAAACGGTTTGTCCAGTTCGCGGACCGGTTGCGGCACGCTCTTGTCGACCGCTTCCATCAGCGCGTCGATCTGCTTCTCCCACTTGGCTTCGCCATTCAGCGCGCCCAGAGCGGAGAGCCGGATCACCGGCACGTCGTCGCCGGGGAACTTGTAGCTCTTCAGCAACTCGCGCACTTCGAGCTCGACCAGATCGAGCAGCTCAGGATCATCCACCGCGTCGCACTTGTTGAGCGCGACCACGATGTAAGGCACACCGACTTGGCGCGCCAGCAGCACGTGCTCGCGCGTCTGCGGCATGGGGCCGTCCGTCGCGGCGACCACGAGGATCGCGCCATCCATCTGGGCCGCGCCCGTGATCATGTTCTTGATGTAGTCGGCGTGGCCCGGGCAATCGACGTGCGCGTAGTGCCGGTTCGCCGTCTCATACTCGACGTGCGCCGTGGCAATCGTGATGCCGCGCGCCTTCTCTTCCGGCGCATTGTCGATCGAATCGAACGAACGGAACACGATTTTCGGATTATGCTTCTGCAACACTTTGGTGATGGCCGCCGTTAACGTGGTTTTGCCGTGGTCGATGTGACCAATCGTCCCGACGTTGCAGTGCGGCTTGTTGCGATCAAATTTCTCTTTCGCCATAACTCAGCTCTTAGCTCCTAGCTCTTAGCTTCTAGCTCTACCCTGTTCATCTCAGCTTCTCATCTAAGCTCTGTCATCCTGAGCGGCGCCTTTGGCCGCGAAGGACCTGTGTAATTTCGCTGTAAGTACAACTTCAGTAGTACAGATTCAGTAATACTGATACAGCTTCTTAAACTTGTGCCGCAGCGCGACGTCGACGCCTTCCAGCTTCGACAGGTAGAACTCGCGCATCTGGGCCTGATCAGAAACCGGCAGCCCCTGATACAACTGCTGCGCGTTCAAGCCCGCATCACCGGCGACATCTTCCAGCAAGCGCGCCGCCAATATTCCATCAAAGTCCCGGACGCGAATTCCTTTGCGATCCAGCTGCTTCAGGAAGCGCTCCGCTTTCCCGGGCAGGAATGCCTGCTCGACTGCTGCCTGCAGCTTGCCGAACTCTTCGACCTTCTCAACCTTGATAGTCGCCTGTTCGAATGCCAACGTCAGCTCCTACTCTCAGATCCCTCGCGAAAAACGCTCGGGATTTCGGCTGCGGGCTCCCGTCCTCGCTATCGCTCAGACTCACGCCCGCAAAACGCCTCAACTCTGGAGCGGGAGACGGGAATCGAACCCGCGACCAACAGCTTGGAAGGCTGTGACTCTACCACTGAGTTACTCCCGCCCTGCCCCTGCTCGTAGAGACGCAGCTTGCTGCGTCTTCTGGCCACCCGAGACGTAGCAAGCTACGTCTCTACCGCGGAGTCCAAAAAATCTCTGGAGCCGATGACCAGGATTGAACTGGTGACCTCTCCCTTACCAAGGGAGTGCTCTACCAACTGAGCTACATCGGCTCAACCATCTCGGCTACAGATCCCTCGCAAACCACGCTCGGGATTTCGCCAGCGGGCTCCCGCTTCGCTCACGCCCGCTAAACGGCTCAACATCGGCTCAACATCGGCTCAAACCCGCTGTCAGCTATCAGCTTTCAGCCACTTCTACTGACGCCACTTTCTCAGCTTCGCTGGCCTTGTCCGCTTCCTCGTCCACGTGCAGAACATCTCTGCGGCGCAGGACCGACTTCACTGCGAACAGAGCCAGAATTACCAGCGTGCCCGCTCTCAACCTCGGGTCCGTAAGCGTGGTCCATGCCAGCGCTCCCAGCACCGCGTAACAGATCAACGCTATGGACAGGCGGCTCACAGAATCGAATATGGTGCACAGGGAAGGATTCGAACCTTCGTACCTCGCTAGGAGGGACAGATTTACAGTCTGTTGGCTTTAACCACTCACCCACCTGTGCAAAAAATCCCGGGCGATGCGGCCGTTACGCTCCGTCCAGCAGACCACCAAAACAGGACGCCGGAACCGCTCACGGAAAACCCGCAGACCAATCCATTTTACTTTCGCAACACAGGGAAACCAAGGCTCGCGCACAAGACACCGCGAAGATCACTACACGCCGGAAAATTTCCGAATGGAGTGGGTTTGGAAAAACCTGCTGCGCCGCTACCGAGTCCGCCGAACCGCCGGAAAATTCGTCTCTTCGTTGTTAGTTATTACGCTGTCGCACTCTGTCGTTTTCTGGAGCTGGCGAAGGGATTTGAACCCCCGACCCCCTGATTACAAATCAGGTGCTCTACCGACTGAGCTACGCCAGCAATTCCGGGGAAAGACGCGCTCTCGCGCAAACTTATCCCTCTGATCCCTGCCAGATGTACGGGACAATTAATTAAGTTATCACAATGGGAATTGCTGGCGCAACCCTAGGGTGGCGGTTGGGCGTGCGGATTGGCAACCCAGATTCGTTGACCACAGAGGACACTGGGGAGCACAGGGTAACCCTCCCCACCCATGGCCCCGCCAGAGTGCTATCATTTCACCGCTAGTCGCATTTCATGCGAATTCGAAGCCCTTTCCCCCTTGTGCTGGCGGTGGTGGTTGTGGCTGCGGCGGTTACCGTCGCGGTGCAGCTGCGAAAGAACGCGCCACCGGAACCGGCCCGGCTGCTGCCCGGCGCGGACGCCTTCGTGTATGTGAATCTGGGGTGGGTGCGGAAGCTGAATCCCGAGAGCGGAGTGCCTGCCGTCTACCACGACCCGGAATACCAGCAATTCATCGAACAGACTGGCTTCGAGTTTGAGCGCGACCTGGACGCCGCGGCGTTCGCTGTCCACTACCCGGTGAACTGGCCGGGCGGCGGGACGGGCAGCGTCGCGCCCGAGCCTCGGTTCTCGGAAGTGTTCGTCGGCAAGTTCGATGGCGGGAAGCTGGGCACCTATCTGAAGCAGCACGCGCAATCTGTCGAGAACTATCAGTCGGTGGACATCTTCACGATTCCGCTGGAGGGGCGGTCGTTCCGGGTGGCGATTCTGGGGGTGGACGCGGTGGCGTGCTCCAATCACGACGATGCGGCCGTGATCCGCGGTATCGTGGACCGTTCGCGGCGGCTGGCGTCTCCGTTTGGCGGGCCGGCCTTGTTGCGCCGGTATTACAAGCGGGTGCAATTTGATAGCCCGGCGTGGGTAGTGGCGCATGTGCAGCCAGCCGCGCCTGGGTTCGGCGGATGGGGCGACGTTTTTTCGAAGCCAGCGGATCTGGTGATCTCCGCTGGCTACAATCCGCTGCATTTGCCGCTGCGGTCGGGCGCGCTGCATCTTCGGGCAGAAGCGCTGACTGGCAGCGTGGACGACGCGCGCGGCATCGCCGACAAGCTGAAGGCCTATCTGACTGTTTTTCACGCGGCCGAAGGGTCGGTGGGCAGCTCCGGAACTGACGCGGACGTGAAGGCTCTGTTTGATAGTTTGCAGGTGCGGCAGGAGGGCGACCGGGCCACGCTCAACGCTGCCATTCCCGCTGGGTTCCTGAAGAAGATGCTGGCGGAGTCTCCGGCGGGAGTTGCGGCGAGTCCCGGATCGCGCTAGGCAGTACTGTCCGCGATGAACTGCTTGTGTGGAGCGGGCACTCTTGCCCGCTGGTTTTGGGTGCTGCCGGCAAGCGGGCAGGAGTGCCCGCTCCACACAAGCGCCGGCAACGCTGGATCGCTGGCAGCAGGTACAATTAAGAGTTGAGAACAGAAGCGGATACGAATTAAGAAGCCGATGTCGAATCTTCCACTCCCCATTGCCGCATTCCTTGCGGGCCTGATTTCGTTTCTCTCGCCGTGCGTGTTGCCGCTGGTTCCGGGATACCTTTCGCTGATTTCGGGAGCTGGGGTCGAGGAACTGAAAGCGCCGCAAGCTCACCTGATGCGCCGCGTCATGGTGAATTCGGTGGGATTCATCCTCGGGTTCAGCGTGGTGTTCATTGCGTTGGGCGCCGCGGCCACCGAGATCGGGCAGGTGCTGGGAATTTATAAGCACACGCTGGCGAAGGTGGCCGGGGTGGTGATTATTTTGTTCGGATTGCACCTGACCGGCATCTTCAAGATCAAGGCGCTGTACATGGACGCGCGGCTGCACAGCCTGAAAGGCAGCAATACTCCGATTGGAGCTTTTGTGATCGGCTTTGCGTTTGCTTTCGGCTGGACGCCTTGCCTGGGGCCGATTCTCACCGCGATTCTGACCATCGCCGGGGAGCAGGACACGCTGGTGAAAGGGATCCTGCTGCTGGCGGTATACTCGCTGGGATTGGCGGTGCCGTTCCTGTTCACGTCGTTGCTGATGGAACGGTTCCTCAAGTTTTACAGCCGCTTCCGCTCGCACATGCACGCGCTGGAAGTAGCGTCTGGCGGCCTGTTGATCGCGCTCGGAGTGCTGCTGGTGATTGGCCGGTTTACGCTGATCTCGAACTGGTTTTCGTTCTTGAACCGTTTCGCATTGTAAGGAGTTTGCTTATGGAAACATCGCCGCCGATTACGCCTCCGCCTTCAGAGCCCACCCCACCGCCGTCGGGCGGCGCGGGACGCAATCCGCTCGCCCTGGTCGTAGTGGCTGTGGTCGTCGCCGGGATGCTGTATCTGGGCCTTCACATGGCTAAGCGGCCGCGTCCTCACCTGACGCAAGCCACGCTCGCTCCTGACTTCACGCTGGAATCGCTCGACGGCAAGAGCATGCGCCTCTCCGATTTGCGCGGCAAGGCGGTGCTGCTCAATTTCTGGGCGACGTGGTGCACTCCGTGCAAAATTGAAATGCCGTGGTTCGTCGAAATGCAAAGGCAATACGGCGCGCAAGGCCTGCAGATTGTCGGCGTGGCCATGGATGACGCCAGCAAGGAAGACATCGCCAAGTTCGCCAAAGATATGGGCGTGAACTATCCCATCCTGATCGGCAAGGAAGCGGTGGGCGACGAGTATGGCGGCGTGCCGGCGTTGCCCGAAACTTTCTTCATTGGACGCGATGGAAAGATCGTGGATAAGATTCTGGGGCTTAAAGGCAAGGGCGACATCGAAGAGGACATCAAGCGGGCGCTCGACACCGAGCAGGGTGCAGCTTCGGCAAGTGCGGTCAGCGTTCCGGTGAGTGTTCCGAAGTAACGTGCATTGCGCGGGCTGGTGCCCTACTATTTCGTTTGATGCGCCTGCCGTTCCCGTCCTGGCTGCGCGGCCTCAGAATTGGCAATAGGAAAGCGGAAGCGATCACTCTAGACTGCGTGAATACGATTGCGTAAACAAGATCGCGTGAAAGAGATTGTGGAAGCTGGAATGATATTTCACAGCGATAAATCGAGATGCCTGGCCCTGGTGGCTCTACTCGCGCTGCCGTTCGCGATGTTATTCGCGGGCACAGCCCTCGCGCAGTCGGGGAAAACGGCGCCGGTCGTCACGCCTCTAGGCGATGCGCCATTAGCGCCCGCACCCGCTCCGGTTCCCGGAAAAGTGCCCTCGGTGGTGATTGCGCCCGTTCCGCTTGTGACTGCGCCGCGCGCCGCGCAGACCATGGTGAATCTGGATTTCCGCGTGCCGCACGGCTATCACATTAATTCCAACACGCCCAAGTCTGAGTTTCTGATTCCGACGGCTTTGAAGATGGACCTGCCTACCGACATCATCCTGGGCAAGATTGACTATCCCGCTGGGGACGATTTGGCTTTCCCTTTTTCTCCCGACGAAAAACTGAACGTCTATACCGGAGACTTCAGGATTGTGGTGGCGGTGCATCCGCTGCTCTCGGTGACACCCGGCAAATACGTGATGCACGGCGTGCTGCGCTACCAGGCCTGCGACAACTCTGCCTGCTATCCGCCGAAAACCGTGCGCGTGGAGTTCAATGTGAAAGTCGTGAAGGAACCCGCTACGCACCACGCCAATCCAGCGCAGAGCCCGCACGTGCATAGCTAGGTTTCCGCTTTTGGCTTTTAGCTCTTGGCTCTTAGCCAAACCGTCAGCGTTTTGACTAACGCCAATCCACGCTCCTAAGATTCCTCCCATGAAGCAATTGTTCTTGCTGGTTCTCACGCTGGCCGGTCTGTGCGCGATTTGCTGTGCGCAATCGGCGCCCTCGGTCTTGATTATTCACGACGTCACCGTCATCGACGCGACCGGGGCTCCGGCGCAGGCGCATCGCACCGTGATCGTGCGCGACGGAAAAATTGACGCAGTCGCCAGTTCTGCGGGAGCCATGGGCGCGAAACTCGCCGGAGTACAGGTGGACGGCAGCGGGAAGTTCCTGATCCCCGGTCTGTGGGACATGCATGTTCACATGGTGTTCGGGGACTGGTTCCCGCGCGCGAAAGAAATCACACTGCCGCTTTTCATTGCCAACGGCATCACCGGCGTGCGCGATATGGGCGGGGAGATGGACGTGCTTCAGCAATGGCGCAAGGAAATTTCTGCCGGAACTTTGATCGGGCCGCGCATGGTGATTCCCGGGCCTATGCTCGATGGACCGCAGCCGCGCTTTCCGAGTTCGATCGCGATCAAGACTCCGGAGGACGGCCGCCGCGCCGTCGATGATTTGAAGCGACGGGGAGCGGACTTCATCAAGCTGCAGTCGCTCATTCCGCGCGATGCTGTGTTTGCCATCGCCGACGAGGCGCACAAGCAGGGAATTACGTTCGTGGGCCACGTGCCGGATGCGGTGCGTGCGTCCGAGGCTTCGAACGCAGGGCAGAAGAGTTTCGAGCATCTGATCGGAATCTTTGAAGGCAGTTCCCCGCTGGAAGACGAATTTATAAAAGGCGCAAAAACCGAGAGCAAGTTCCTTTCGACATACGATCCGGCGAGGGCGGAGAAACTGTTCGCTCTGTTGGCGAAGAACCAGACATGGCAATGTCCAACGCTGGTATGGGAACGCGGCGGGAACCTGATCGAGGAAACGGATTTTGCCCACGACGCCCGCGCCAAGTATGTGCCCGCCTACTGGAAAGACGTGACCTGGAAACGCTTCACCGACCAGGTCATGCATGAGTTCAACACCGACGATCTCGCGACGCGCAAGCACTTCGTAGCGAAGGAACTGGAGGTGGTGAACGCCATGCATCGCGCCGGGATTCCGTTTCTCGCGGGAACCGATACGTCTTCGGGGGTTTACGTTTTCCCGGGGTTCAGCCTGCACGAAGAGCTGCAGAGATTCGTGGCCGCGGGATTCACTCCGATGGAAGCGCTGCAGACCGCGACTCTAAACCCGGCGAAGTTTCTGGGCATGGAAGACCGGCTCGGAACGATCGAAAAAGGAAAAGTCGCAGACATGGTCTTGCTCGACGCCAACCCACTCGACGACATCCGCAACACGCAGAAGATTGACGCTGTGGTCGTCAACGGGCGTTACTTGTCACGAGCCGACCTGGACAAAATGCTGGCGGGAGTGGAAGCCGCGGCAAGGGCGAAGTAAGAGCGCGATCTCCGGTCGCTCGAAAACAGTCCGGATAGTTCGGCGCTGGCTTTCTAATCGGTTCGCGGCGTCGCGCTGGCGAGCGCGAGAACCGTTCCGCCAAATAGCAGCGTGTCGAAAAAGTAGTTGAGCCCCTCGACTTTGACCGCGGTGCTCGGGTCCAATAACGACGCGATCAGAATCGGGCCATAGACGAACACGACCAGCAGCACAATCCAGGTACCGAGATAAGTTGCCGCCGTTCGCGTTTTCCTGGCCAGCAGAATGGTCACCCCCGCGGCGACAAGAATTGCACCCGTGAGATAGCCAATCAGCAACTGCCCCGGGATCCACGCGGGCATCAGTTTTTCGAGTGGGATTCCGGGGCACGACGTCGGGTGCAGAAAAGTCTCCACTCCATAAAATGTGGCGGCGATCCCGGTCAACACACGGCCCACGGTAATGAGCTCGCTTCCGCGTCGTCCGCGGCCGTACTCGTTAATTTGCTCGCGCAGGGCGTTTCCCGCGAGCATCCAGCCTCCGCCCCCGAACGCCAGTTCGCGGAGGAGAAGCGTCCATGCGAACCTGTCTCTGGGGTTAGCGAGAGCTCCTGGGATATCCATCATCGCCACAAAAAGAAACATCATGATCCCGAACAGCAGGCCGGACCAGCGCACCTGAATTTTTGTGGCAATGCTGAGGGACGCGGCCAGCAAGGCGAAGCCGACGAAATACGTCCAAAATAAATGCCACGGCACAAACGAAGGCACGAGGGGCGCGATGTCTCCTGGGTCGGAGAGATGCTCCGCGCCGAAAACGGCCAATGGGGCGGCAAAACACAAGTTGCTCAGCACGACGATTTTGTCGAGGCCGCGGGCCCGCACGAGATCGGTCTTCGCGGCCCACAGCGCGATCAGGAAAAGCAGGACGGCGGCGGCGCACATCGAGGCCGGGATGCGAGCGAACTCAAGAAATATGGCGAGAGTGGTGGGGTGCATGGGGATGCCTGGGAGCAAGCTCGCATCTGCGCGGGAAGTTTCTCCCGGGCAATGCCGCGCGGCAAATTGTACTATCGAAGATTTGGCGGGGATATCAGCTTGTGACAGGCTCCTGCGGCGAGCTCACGAGCGTCCGGATTTCGCTTGTTGGACGACATTTCCTAGACGGAAGGGCCACGCCTATTCCCGAATCCGGACGAGTGTGGGAAATATGTGTCCGAAAAGCTGGTTGGATCTGGGCCGGAACCGTAATCTTCTGGTGGGCCCGTGGTGTAATTGGTAGCACGTAAGCCTGTCCAGCTTAAAGGTGCGGGTTCGAATCTCGTCGGGTCCACAGCTTCCCGTTCCATGGTAGGGAATCTGCCGGGGAGTCTCAGGACAGGGAGGCTCCTCAAGTAATCTTGACTTCCGATTCGTCCCCTTCGATAATCGTATTGAGCTGGACAGGCTGATGTGCTGACCCCGAGTGGAATTTGCGCTCGGGGTTTCGCTTTTTGTAGTGCCGCCCCTTAACCGAAAGACACCCATGGACTACGGAGCCGAAATTGACGCCGCCCTTTCCACGCAGGATTCAATACCCAGGGACAAAGTTTTGCTCTGGATCGAAGCGGCTGGCGATCTGCCAACTCTTGCCAAGCTTTACCGTCTCACCGGAGAAGGCTATTACAGAATCCAACCCGAACTCGGCAAAAAGGCCGCATGCAGGGCCGTCCAACGCTATCTTCTCGAATGCATTCGGGAAGATGTAACGGACAACGAAGAGATCGAGAACCGCTGGGAAGCTGCTACAGCTCTCCATTTCTGGCTGCGACGTCTGCTCGAGAAAGGCGACAGCTCCGACGTCATTACCGGAGCGGCAAAGGCCATTACCAATTTATTTCTGACCAACGAAGAAGCCCGCGATGCCATCGAGACGGCATTTCTGGAACACGCACTTGAGACGTCGGCCCTGAGGCCGTATTTCGAATATTGGTCCAGAGACGAGCGACTCAGGAGATGGCGTGGGAGCGAGCTCTGGAGTGGGGAAAGGCTCATCCCGACTTCACTTGGGATTTGTTCGTCAACCATAAGCATCATTGAGTCCCGCGTTCAGCTCTTCCCGCCTTGCTTCTTTTCTGCTCGCGCCCAGGCGTCTTTCAGCGCGACTGTGCGGTTGAACACCGGCTTCCCGGGCTTCGAGTCGGGATCAACGCAGAAATATCCCAGACGCTCGAACTGATAGCGGGTGCCGGCCGCGGTGCTGGCTAGCGACGGTTCCACCTTCGCGTCGGGAATAATCTCCAGCGAGTTTGGATTGAGATTGTCCAGCACATCCTGGCCGGGTTCCACGTCGCTGGGATTTTCCTTGGTGAACAAGTTCTCGTAAATCCGCACCTCGGCGTCGACGGCATGCGCCGCTGACACCCAATGGATGGTCGACTTCACTTTGCGTCCGTCGGGAGAGTTGCCGCCCTTGCTCGCGGGGTCGTAGGTGCAGTGCACTTCGACGACTTCGCCTTTTTCGTTCTTCACCACGCTGGTGCAAGTCACGAAATAGCCGTAGCGCAGGCGCACTTCGCGTCCCGGCGAGAGGCGGAAGTATTTCGGCGGAGGCACTTCGCGGAAATCGTCCTGCTCGATGTAGAGCACGCGCGAGAACGGAATCTTGCGCGATCCTGCGGTCTCGTCTTCGGGATTGTTCACCGCGTCCAGTTCGTCGACCTGAGTCTCAGGGTAGTTGTCGATCACCACTTTCAGCGGACGCAGCACCGCCATCACGCGGGGAGCGCGTTTGTTGAGGTCTTCACGCACGAAGTGTTCCAGCATCGCCAGCTCGATCGAGCCCGTGGTTTTCGAAACGCCGATCGACGCGCAGAAATTCCGAATCGCCTCGGGCGTGTAGCCGCGGCGTCGGATGCCGCTCAGCGTGGGCATGCGGGGATCGTCCCATCCGCGCACCCGGCCTTCCTGCACCAACTGCAGCAGCTTGCGCTTGCTCAACAGCGTGTAGGTAAGGTTGAGGCGGTCGAATTCGATCTGCTGCGACGGGAAAATTCCCAGCTGCTGTATGAACCAGTTGTAGAGCGGGCGATGGTCTTCGAACTCCAGCGTGCACATGGAGTGCGTAACTTTTTCGAGCGAGTCCGACTGCCCGTGCGCGTAGTCGTACATGGGATAAATGCACCACTTGTTGCCGGTGCGGTGATGCTCGGCGTGCAGAATGCGATACATCACCGGGTCGCGCATATTCAGGTTGGGCGAGGCCATGTCGATTTTGGCGCGCAGCACGCGCGAACCGTCGGGGAACTCGCCGGCGCGCATGCGCTCGAACAGATCCAGATTCTCCTCGACAGAGCGGTCGCGATGCGGGCTGTTCGTGCCCGGCTCGGTGAGCGTCCCGCGATGCTTGCGAATTTCTTCCGCCGATAGATCGTCGACGTAAGCTTTGCCATCTTTGATCAGCTTGACCGCCCATTCATAGAGCTGGTCGAAATAATCGGACGCGTAAAAAAGTCCATCCCAGTGAAAGCCGAGCCACTGCACGTCGGCCTTGATCGACTCCACGTATTCCGTTTCTTCTTTCTCGGGATTGGTGTCGTCAAAACGCAGGTTCGTATGCCCGCGGAACTCGTCGGCGAGACCGAAGTCGAGGCAGATGGCCTTGGCGTGACCAATGTGCAGATAGCCGTTGGGTTCGGGAGGAAAACGGGTTTGCACGTGACCCTGATATTTGTTGGTCTTCAGGTCGTCAAGAATAATGTCGCGTATGAAGTTGGAGGGGCGAGACTCGGGCGCTCTGTTTTCTTCGGCCTCGGCCTCGGCAGACGGCGTTTTCATACTCTGATCTTACCGCAAGAAAATGTCCCGGTGCGCGGCTCGTGCTTTGCGTTCGGAAGAGCTAGTGGAGGGGCGGACGCCCTCGTCCGCCCAGGCAGTGGCACAGCTCTGGATATCGCGGCTTTTGATCAACGGCTCTATGGCGTGTTTATAGCAACGCTTCTGTGGCACTGCTTCCCGGACGAGGGCGTCCGCGGTTCCCCGCGTTTCGAGCTACACGCCTGCCGATACGATCTGGCCGGGAGTGGAGACGAGCGCTTCCTGCTCGGCAAGTCGCTTGCGATACATCACGTGACGCCAGCGCGTCATCTCGACCAAAGGCTTCCACACCGGGTTCACCAGGTCGTGCTTGATGAGCAGGTGCCAGAAGCGGTTCGACCGCTTGTAGAGATACGACATGGCGAGGTAGAGCGGCACGGCCTGGAAATCTTGTGGCCGCCGGCGCCAGATCGAGGCATGCGAAAACAGCCGCTGGTAGATCCAGGCGTAGCCGTGCTCGAGTTCTTCCGGAGTCATGTGCTTTGGCTGGAAAACGGCGTGGCCGGTGTCGTAGAGAGTCCAGTCGCGATGCAGGATGCGGCCTTGCGTTTCCATCTGCTGAAACAGCGGGGTCGCGGGATAGGGCGTGAGAATGTGAAACGTGGCGCACTCGAGGCGGTTTTCTTCGATCCATTCGGCGGTACGGGCGAAGACATCTTTGCGGTCGTGGTCGAAGCCGAGGACGAACGATCCGTTCACCTGAATGCCGTAATCGTGCAGGATGCGCACGCGGCGCGCGTAGTCGGAAGTCTTCGGCGTTTTTTTGTGGGCGTCAGCGAGGTTGTCGTCGGAGAGAGATTCAAAGCCGACGAAAACGCCGGTGCATCCCGCTAGCGCCATGTGGCGAATCAGGCTGGGATCGTCGGTGACGTCGATGGTGACGGCGGCGCTCCAGATTTTGTTGATCGGGCGCAGGGCGGCGCAGAGTGCGTGCAGGTAGTCGCGGCGCGAGCCTAAGTTGTTGTCGATGAAGACGGCGTAGGGCTGATTATCTTTCTGAAACTCGGCAACCACTTGTTGCGGATGGCGCATGCGATACGGCATGCGCAGGCCATCGGTCGCGAGATAACAGAAGCCGCAGCGGTTGTGGCATCCGCGGGTGGCAATCAGACTGGTGGTCGTGAGAAAACTGTGGCGCGGAAGAATCGTGCGGCGCGGCGAGGGATCGTCACAATAGTCGTTTTCATATGTTGCAGCGTAGCGCGGCTGCAAAGAATTGTTTTCAATATCGCGCAGGATGCGCGGCCAGAGCTGGACGCCGTCGCCCAGAGCCAGCCCATCGGCGTGAGGAGCACATTCGTCGGGACAAGACAATACATGCAGCCCGCCAAAGATTACTTTCGCGCCGCGCGCACGATACCAGTCGGCAAGCTCGTAAGCCCGGCGCGCAAATGTCAGATGCACCGTGATGCCGACCACCTGCGGCATGGGACGAAACGGCGGGCGTCCGTCGAGCAGGTTTTCATCCCAATAGTCGACGCGCCAGTGCGCGGGAGTGGTCGCGGCAAAGCTGGTCAGCGCCAGCGTCGGCGTGAGCACATGTTTGCCGAAGCTGGCATTCGCGTCTTTGGCATAGAACGGGTTGATCAGCAGCGCGTAGTGTGGCTCGATCGGGCCTGCGGTTTCGTTGGGATCGAGCGCCGGGGCGGTCGTCATTTCCGGAGGGATCCAGCGTTTCTTCACGGAGTTACGAAATGGTTCGTCGGAGGCGATCATGAATGTACTTTATATAATAAAGTACTTCATGTCAATGGAAAGGGTGCTCAGGTCGTCACGAGCGATGCTTAACCGCGGGCCCTTGTCATGCTGAGCGGAGAACGACCTGCGCGAAGCGAAGGTCGTTTGCAGTCGAAGCATCCCTGCCGGTGCCACTAGCCGCGCGGGTAAGGGGCTGTGTGGAGTCTCGGAAAGCGCGGCAGAATCAGGCTGCTGTGGTGACCATAGGGATGCTTCGACTCCGCAGTGACGATCGCGTTGCGATCGTCACCGCTCCGCTCAGCATGACAGGGCGGCGGCAGATCCACTCATCTCGGGATGATCAAAAATCGAGTCAGGGGCGAAACCTTTTGCGCCTATGTCATCGTCAGGACGACTCTGAATCTGGCTTTGCCGCTGATCATCTGCTCGTAGGCGTCGGCGGCTTTTTCCAGCGGATACTTCTCGATCATGGGACGCACGCCGCTGAGAGAGCTAAATTTGAGCGTGTCCTCGGAATCTTTGCCGGTGCCGGAAGCCCATCCTTGCAGGCGCTTGCGGCCGCTGATGAGTTGGATGGGCGTGACGGTGAGCGAGTCAAAAGCTGCACCCACGACCAGCAGCGTGCCGTTGACGGCAAGACCATCCACGAGAGAAGAAATCGATTTCGAATCGGGAGCGGTCGCGAGGATCACGTTGGCTCCGCCGAGTTTCTGCAGCGCTGCGGCGGGAGCGCCGGCGCTGGTGTCGATGTATTCGTGCGCGCCGAGCTTCGTAGCCAGCGGCTTTTTGTCGGCGCCGCGGCCGATGGCGACGGTGCGAAAACCCATCTGGCGGGCATATTGAATGCCAAGATGGCCCAGGCCGCCGATGCCCTGCACCGCGACCAGATCGCCGCCGCGTGCGCCGGAGTTGCGCAGCGCGTTGAACACGGTGATTCCGGCGCAGAGCAACGGAGCGGCTTCGGCGGCGGGCAGGTCATCGGGCATGGCGGCAACGGCTTCCGCGGGCGCGACCATGTATTCCTGATAGCCGCCGTCAAATGTAATGGCAGTGATTTTTTCGTTCTGGCAGTTGACGAAATCGCCGCGGCGGCAGGGGTCGCACTGGAAGCAGTGGCCGCCGTGCCATCCCAGGCCCACGCGCTGACCGGGCTTCCAGAGGGTGACGTCGGCGCCGAGCGCATCGATGCGTCCGGCGATCTCATGCCCCGGCACTCGCGGATACAGAATTCCCGGCCAGTAACCCTCTTTGACTAGCGCATCGCTGTGGCAAATGCCGCAGGCCTCAACTTTAATGCGCACCTGACCGCGAGCGGGCTGCGGGATGGGCCGCTCGACGACTTCGAAATTTCCACCGGGCTTGCTGATCTGGACTGCTTTCATGGGAGGCCTCTTTCGGTATCTGATTTAGAAATTTGTGGATTGGATGGCGATTGCTGAAGAGACTTGCTACGCGATTGAATCATTCGTACGTGCTAATAGATTTAAAAACTGTGCGCCGGGATGCAACAAACTCTGCTGCGATTTATGCAGCCACCAAACCGGATCGACCACTAAGGACGCTAAGGTGCACGAAGGAAACCCTTTGATGCGTCCGGCTTGTTATCCGACTTTTTGGATCGCTTGCTCGATTCGCTTGAGCGTGGTCTCCTTGCCCAGCACTTCCAGAGTTTCGAACAGCGGAGGAGCATTCTTGCGGCCGCAGACGGCTACGCGGATGGGTTGGAACATTTGTCCGGCTTTCACGCCTAGCTCCTGGGCGGCGGCGCGGAGGGCTTGGTCCAGCGGGTCGTGTTTGAATTCGACGGTTGGCAATACTTCCTGCGCGCGCTTTAGAACTTTCAACGCCATCGCCGCGTCTCCTTTTTGCGGGATGAGTTCGGCGGGGTCATAGGGCGGGAGCTGGTCGACGAAGAAGAAGTCGGCGGCAGTGAGCACTTCGCGGAGCAGTTTGATGCGCTCGCGGATCAGCGGCGTGATGCGCAGCATTTTTTCTGGACGTGATGTTGAATCCGGCCGCGTGCACGATGGGAAGCAGGCGGGCGCTCAGGTCTTCGACGGGCAGGCCGCGGATGTGTTCGGCGTTGAGCCACACCGCTTTCGGATCGAACGTTTCCTCCGGAGTTACGGCCGGCTCCTTGAAGTTCACCACCGCGTTCGAGCGGTTGATGCCTTCGAGCGAAAACGCGTCCATCAGTTCCTGCAGCGACATATTCTCGCGGTCGTTTTTCGGCGACCAGCCCAAGAGACAAAGAAAATTGATGAACGCTTCAGGCAGGAATCCGGCGTCGCGATAGGTAGTCACGCTCACAACCGGACCGTGGCGGCGCTTGGAAAGCTTGGTGCCGTCTGGAGCCACAAGCAACGGAAGATGCGCGAATTGCGGCGGGGTTACGCCGGCGGCCTCGAAAATCAGAACATGCTTGAAAGTGTTGGTGAGATGATCCTGGCCGCGAATGATGTGGGTGATGCGCAGGTCGGCATCGTCGGCGCACGAGGCAAGGTGATAGGTGGGCATCCCGTCGGAACGCAGCAGCGCGAAGTCCTCAATGTCGGCGGCGGATTTTATCTGCTCGCCGTAAACCGCGTCGGTGAAGCGCACTGACTGAGCGTTTTCCCTGGGCACGCGGAAACGCAGCGCAAACGGCTCTCCTGCGGCGGCGCGGCGGTCGCTTTCGGCGCGCGAAAGCTCGCGCATTCCGGGATTGAACAGCCAAGTCCCCTGCGCGCCGGATCGCTCGCTGTCCCCGGTGTGGGCGGGAGTGAAGTCGCGGTAGGCGAGGCCCTTCTCGAGGATTGTCTCGGCCATTTTGCGGTGAAGCACGCCTCGCTCCGACTGCTTGTATTGCTCGTCCCAGCTCAAATCGAGCCACTTGAGGCCTTCGAAAATTGAGTTGACCGAGGCGTCCGTGTTGCGCTCTACATCGGTATCGTCGAGGCGCAGGATCATCGTTCCGGCGTTGTGGCGGGCGTATAACCAATTGAAAATAAACGTCCTCGCGCTGCCGACATGCAGAAAACCGGTGGGCGAGGGCGCGAAGCGGACACGCGGCTTCAACAGGGCAGTTGTGCCGCTCAGTGGTGTGCCACTCGCGCTTGTGTGGGCGAACGATGCGCCGTCTGGCAAAGGGTTGCTTGAAGAATCAGTCATCGGGAATCTCTAGTGATGTTACGGGCGGTGGAAAACTATCGTCAAGCAACGAGCCCCGCGCAACCCGGCTTAAATCCAACGCGTTACGGGAGTTCGCAAACTTCTTAGAGTGTACTTAAATCCTGTTGTATCGGGACGCGGCGTATGAAAACATAGAGTTGCCGTTCCCCCCGAAGATGTCTGGGAGAGTCTTTCCTTGGAGCCCTAACCTCGGAAGTCTTCCCTCAGGAGTATTCGTCGGCCTCATGGACAATCTTGTCATTCCCGCGGTCGTGATCCCGGGTTTCGTCTCGGTATTGCTGTTCCTTGTCTTTACCTACCTCTACGAACAAAGCCGGCAGGCATATTTCCGCGCATGGCAAATGGCGTGGGCGGCTTACTCACTGCACTACGTTCTGGATGCGTTTTCCTTTTATCGCGCCTCGCCGCCGGCGTTTCTGGCGAGCTCGCTGTTTTTGGTGGTAATGGCGCTTTGTATTTTTGTTTCCACGCGGCTGATGCGAGGCCCTTACCGCTTCCGCTGGTATGACGCTGCTCTGGGGGCTGCGGGGTTGGTTCTGGTAGGGATCAGCTACAGCGGGCACATCGTCGCCGGTGTTTTTGTTCCTGACGCCCAACCCGCCATTCGGCTCGGCGTGGGACTTGGCCTCGTCCTGCTGTATTGCTCCGCGGTGTTTTACGTCAACGGACACAGACGCGGGTCGCTCGCGTTCAAGGTGCTGGGGCTGGCTCTGGCTTTGTGGGCGGCTCTGATGGGGATGGGGCAGTTGCATAGTCCCTGGGGTGAAACTCTGGGCAGCGCCAGCCGCTTGCTGGGCCCGGTGCCGCAGATGCTCCTGGGAATCGCGATGGTGATGGTGCTGTTCGAAAACCAGCGCAATTCACTGCAGGAAAGTACGCTCGCCCTGTCGACGCTGGGAGCCGATCCGCGCCGCCTGCTGGCCGCAAGCGACCTGACGCCGAATATGCAAACCGCGCTGGAGCGCCTGGTGAGCGCGCTCTCGATGCCGCGCGCGGCCATCTGCATTGCGCAACGCTGGCGCGGGCTGTTGCCTTCAGTACAGCATGGTTTTTCGCCGGAGTTCCTGCGGGAAATCGAGACCAGCGGAGCCGCCGACTACATCTGCCAGATTGCTTACCGGCAGAGTGGAATCTTCACCGTCTACGATTTGGCGCAGATGAGCGAGCCGCTGCTGGCGGGTCCGGTGGGAACATTCGCGGATTTCAAGCGGGTTTTCACGCATGCCGGCATTCGCAACCTGACCGCCGTGAGTTTGCAGACCCGTGAGCACAATTTCGGCGTGATTGTGTTTCCCCATGCGGAGCGCGCAGGGTTTGGCGCCTCCGGCCCGCGTCTGATGGTGGGGCTGGCGCTGCAGCTGGCTCTTACGCTGGAAAACTATGTTGTCACCCACGATGCCCACCGCCGCACCCAGGAGTACGAACTGCTCACCGAGATCGGGCAGGCCATCAGTTCGCGGCTCGACCAGGACGAGATTCTGCGCACCATTCAGATCGAGCTGGGGCAGATTTTTGATACCAGCGACTTCTACATCGCGTTCCAGGAAGCCGACCGCATCCACTTCGAACTGGAAGTGGAGGGCCACCGCGTCTGCCCCAAGCGGTCGCGCAAGTTGGAGAATGCGTTCACGGAATATGTGATTCACAGCGGGCAGCCGCTAATCGTGCGCTCCGATCTGGAGGCGGTGCGCTCACGCCTCGGGATCACGCACGTTCCCCGGCAGCCGGCGAAATGCCTGATCGCGGCGCCGATTTTTCTCGGGAACAAGCCGGCGGGAGTGATGGTCGCGATGAACCGGGAACGAGAAAACGTTTTTGAGCAACGCGATCTCGACGTGCTGATGACGGCGGCCGGCCAGGTTTCGGTTGCGGTCGAAAACGCCCGCCTGTTTGCCGAGGAGCAGCGGCGTTCGCGGCAACTGGCATTTCTCAACAACGTGTCGCGGACTGCGATTTCCAGCGAAGATCCCGTCCACATGCTGGGCCAGATCGCCAGCGAGATCCAGAAAAACTTCAGCTTCGATCACATCGGCATCGGGCTGCTCGACTACGGCACCAAGGAAATCGAAATCAAGGCCGAGGCCGGCGTCACCACCCACGCCATGGGCCAGCGAATTCCGCTGGGCACGGGCATCCTGGGACGCGTGGCTCGCACCGGCGAGCGGGCGTTGGTGCAGAACGCCAGCCAGGGCCAGCTTTCGGGAATCCTGACGGATGCGCGCGCGGTGCTTTGCATTCCCATCACCTACGGCGAAAACCTGCTGGGTGCGCTCAACATCGAGAGCCGCAACGAAAACGCATTCGCTCCGCAGGACGTGCTGATCCTCAACACTCTGGCCGACCTGCTGGCCACGGCGCTGCATAACGCGTTTGTGTTTCAGAAGCTGCAGCAGCAATCCATTACCGACGGCTTGACCGGGATCAAAACTCGCCGCTTTTTCTGGGAAGCGCTCTCCGCCGAGTGGAAGCGCGCGTCGCGATCGGGACGTCCGTTCTCGGTGGTGCTCATCGATCTCGACAAGTTCAAGGAAGTCAACGACACCATGGGACACTTCGAGGGCGACCTGGTGCTGGCCCGGCTGGGCAGGTTGCTGGAGCAAAAGTCGCGCCAGCAGAACGTGGTGGCCCGCTACGGAGGCGACGAATTCATTGTGCTGATGCCGGAGACCGGTCCCGATCAGGCCATCGTTCTGGCCGAACGCCTGCGGCAGTGGATTGCCAGCGATCCCATGCTGAGCGAACACAAAATTACCGGCAGCTTCGGCGTCGCCAGTTTTCCGATGCACGGCTTTTCGATCGAAGACATTATTCGCGTGGCGGACGCGGGAATGTATGTTTCGAAGCGCTCGGGCGGGAATCGCGTGTCGACGGCGGAGGAGTTCGCCGAAGGCCAGGATTTTGCCCGGCAGCGGCAACAGATTTCCGCCTACATCGAAGGTTTTCTGCAGCGCGAGCACACCGGGTTTGAGCACGTCGAAGAACTGACCACGACGTTGCGCAAACTCTGCGGCGGAGATGAGGAGACTGCAACCTTGCGCTGATGCGGGAATCGATCGAGATTCTGAGCCGCGCTGTGGAATCGCGCGAGCTGCGCACTGCCGGACACGGCGACCTGGTGGCACGTTATACCGAAATCATCGCGCGCGCCCTGCGTCTGCCTGCCGAAGAAACCGCCGACCTGGTCTACGCCGCGCGCGTGCACGACGTGGGCAAAATCTTTGTGCCCGAACGCATTCTGAACAAGCCCGGCCCGCTCACGGATCAGGAGTTCACCAGAGTCCGGAGGCACGCCGAGGTGGGCGCTGAAATTGTCGGCATGCTTCCGCACAGCGAAAACATGTGCGCCGCGATTGCCCACCATCACCAGCGCTTCGACGGGTCAGGCTATCCCGATGGCCTGATCGGCGAACAAATTCCGGTGTGGGCGCGCATTATCGGCCTCACCGACGCTTACGCCAACATGCTTACGGAACAGTCCATCTCAGCAGCCAGAACTTCGGATCAGGCGCTCGACGAACTGGCCAAGATGAGCGGCACACGTTTTGACGGCATGCTGGTGCGGTTGCTCTTGCGCGAACTGAAATCGGAGCGGATGTCGTTTCCGAACTTGGGGTCGTAGTAGGTTCTAGGTTCTAGGTTCAAGCTTTCTAGTTTTTGGCGCACCGTCTCAAGATCTTGTCATTCCGACGCGCGAGCGAAGCGAGACAGGAGGAATCCGCTGTCTTCGCCGCCACCGCAACGCGCCCACGCACCTCTGCCGCCGCCCAGGACAGCAGATTCCTCCGGGCACACCCCGCCCGTTCGGAATGACAAAACTTTAAGCTTCCCAACGAGGGACCTGCAGCGTCACCCGTCACACTCGCAGTATTAGGCAGGGTCGCAGCCACACCAGGCCTCAGCCCTCGGCTTTCAATTTCTGGTCTCCGGTTCCTTGTCTCTCCACTTCCCTACTTGCAACTGGAAAGCGGAAACTGGAAACTAGCTGTCATGTCCATTCCTCTTTCTCTTTCTGGCAAGGTGGCTCTCATTTCAGGCGGGTCCCGCGGCATCGGAGCGGCGACTGTGCGGATGTTTGCGGACGCGGGGGCCAAAGTTGTGTTCAGTTATCAGAAGGCGCGTTCCCAGGCGGAGGCGCTGGCTCGGGAGTGTGGCGCGGCGAATTGCTTCCCTGTCGCTAGCAATCTTGATAGCCCCGAAGCAGCCCGCGCGCTGGTTGCTGAAGCCGTTAAGCATTTCGGGCGGCTCGACATACTGGTGGCCAACCACGGCGTCTGGCCGCCGGAAGATGTTGCCATCGAGCACATGTCCGATCAGCAGTGGCGCTCGACAATGTCGATCAATCTGGACGCGGTTTTTGGGCTGGTGAAGCACGGCGTCGCGCAGATGAAGTCACAGCCGCGGAGCGGGATTACGGCGGCGCGCGACGTGTCGGGCCGCGACATGTCGTCGCACGCCATATCCGCGCCTGCCGCCGGGCACATTGTGCTGATCAGTTCCACCAGCGGACAGCGCGGCGAGGCCTTTCATTGCGACTATTCCGCGACCAAGGGCGCGCTGATCAGCATGACGAAGTCGCTCTCCACGGAACTGGCGCCGGCCGGAATTTATGTGAATTGCGTCGCGCCGGGGTGGGTTGACACCGACATGTCGAAGCCGGCCCTGGACGATCCGAAGGTTGGCGAAGAGATTCGCCGCGACATTCCGCTGGGCCGCGCCGGCCGGCCGGAGGAGATTGCTGCCCCGGTGTTGTTCCTGTGCACCGAACTCGCCGGATTCATCACGGGCGAAGTCTTCAACGTGAATGGAGGCGCGGTTCTGGCGGGGTAGGGCGCGTCGGAGGGGCAGACGCACTGGCTGAGCGCAATCGGTTGAGCGCAATAAATAGAGACGGAGAAGATCGCGACAAAAAAGCTTCCCGGGCCCCGCTTGCGGGCCTGTTCGTGCATCCAAGAAATTGAGGATATTCGCAGCTGCGAGCGGGAATTCCACGCGAAACGCTACAATTCTGTTTGCAGGTACCGACCCCAAAAACCTGGATGAAACGGCTTCTTCTTATTTTGTTTCGGGCGATCGCGTTTCCAGCGATCGGGTCTTCGACGATCGTCTTATCGGCGATTGTTTGTCCGGCGGTCATCCTGTTCTCGATGCCGGGCTGGGGACAAGCGCCGGCTGGAGGAACTCCGTCCGCCACGCCGTCGGCCACGCAATCCTCTCCGCCCTCGAACGCACCGAGCGCGGCCCCGGCGAGCACACAGGGTCCGGACATTCCCATGGACCAGGAGAATGCGCGGAAGGCGAAGGATCTGCTGAATCAGGCGATCCAGGCGCTGGGCGGGCAGGCTTACCTCAACATCCACGACAAGGAGATGCAGGGGCGCGGGTACAGCTTCTATCATGGCCGCCCCACCAGCACCGGGGTGTTGTTCTGGAGCTTTTTCGAGTTTCCCGATAAACAGCGCGACGAACTCAGCAAGGAACGCGATGTGGCTGAGGTTTACGTTGGAAACAAGGGATACGAAATCACCTACAAGGGCGTTCATCCCATGGACGAAAAAGATCTTACGCCCTATCTGCGGCGGCGTAGGTTCTCGCTCGACAATCTTCTACGCGCCTGGATCAACGATCCGAAAGTGGCGCTCTTTTATGAAGGCAACGCCATCGCCGCGGAAAAGCCAGCGCTCAAAGTAACCTTGATCAACGGTCAGGATGAGGCGGTTAGTTTGTTCGTTGATGCCGACACGTATCTTCCGCTGAAAAAGACATTCCGCTGGCGCGACCCGGTCGACAAGCAGCCAAATCTTGAGGAAGAGATTTACGATAATTATCGCCCGGTGCAAGGGATCATGACGCCCTACAGCCTCACCCGTTATTTCAACGGAGATATGGCGGGCCAGCGCTTTCTTAGTGGAGCAAGTTACAACCAGAATCTGGACCAAGCCATGTTCGATCCGCATTCTAGGTACGATCCCAACAAAGTGCCGAATAAACCGTCGTCCAAGCACTAGTGGGGCGCAGGGATCGCGGCTCTGCTACTTTCAGGCAGTTAACTCATAGAACAGACAGGGTTTATGCTTTCTGCGCCGCGGGTACCAAGTTGGTTCCAAGTCCGCGATCTGCCACGGAGTGTGGCTTTTTTGCCACACACAGATTTCCTCAGCGAGCGGTAATCTATTGGTTCGCCGAAACATAACAGGTCTCTCATTTGACCGGTTCTTATTTGACCCAGGAGCAGACAATCCGCACTGCCGTGGAGTGCACGGGCATTGGTTTGCACAGCGGCGCTCCGGTTTCTTTGCGCATGCTCCCGGCTTCGCCGGCGACCGGCATTCGCTTTCGCCGCACCGATCTGGATGGTTTTGAAATCGAAGCTGTTGGCCTCAACGTAGCTCGTGTGAGTTATGCGACCAGCCTGATGAAAAAAGGCGTGCTCATCTCCACGACCGAACACATTCTTTCCGCCTTCATCGGCATGGGGATCGACAACGCGATCGTGGAGCTGGATAACCTGGAGCTGCCCATCCTCGACGGCAGCGCCCGGCCGTTTGTGGAGATGATTCAGAAGGCGGGCATCCGCAAACAGAGAAGGCCGCGCAAATATCTGAGAATCAAGCGCGAGCTGGAAATGCGCGAAGGCAACAAGTTTATTGCTGTATATCCCGCGGAGACTTATTCAGTTTCCTACTCCATCAATTTTCCCCATCCGCTCATCGGTAAAGAAACCTTTCAGGTGGAACTCTCGAACGGCAACTACCTGCGACACATTGCGGGTGCGCGCACGTTCGGTTCGCGGGAAGACGAGCGGGCGATGCGCAATATGGGGCTGATTCGGGGCGCGTCGCGCGAGAATTGCATTGTTTTGACCAAGGACGGCGTGGAGAACGGGCCGCTGCGTTTCGCCGACGAATTCGTACGGCACAAGGTGCTGGATCTGGTGGGCGACCTGGCTTTGCTGGGGAAGCAGATCCTGGGCAAGGTGGTGGCTGACCGCGCGGGTCACGCCATGCACACGGCGCTGGTTTCGCGCATCCTGCGCGATAAGACGTTGTGGGAGGAAGTCACTCTCGATCAGGAAGAAGCGGCGAGCGTTCATGGGGCGGTCGCGCATGCTTCGGCGGGGTCGATTTTCTAGGGTGGAACCTCTGCTTGTGGCGAACTCTTCTGCGGGGATTCTGGTCAACCCCTCACTTTCAGGCGCTGCCGGCGTTTAGCGGGCAAGAGTGCCGGCTCCACACAATCCAAATCACAATCAAAACTAGGCAGGACCGACGACTCTGCTAGTCTGCGGGCTCGCAGGGGGACTGGTCCGGGGCGACGGTTTCCGTGGGCCGCTGCTGCAGCAAGCGTTCCAGTTCGGCCTTTGTCTGGTCTATCAGGGCGGCGGCGAATTGGCGGGCTGATTCCTGGCGCTCGGCTGATAGCTCCTTCACCCGCAAGTTGAGCAGCGGCATATCTTCTTCAAACCAGCGCAGGGTTTTTTGCACGCGGGCAATTCGAAAGTCGTTGGTCAGCATGAGGATGGCTCTCCCGTAAACTTCTAGAGTGCCACGGTTGTGGGGTGGCGCAAGTCTCAAGGTGGGTACCGGCGCAAATGCCGGGCGCTGGCTTAGAGATGCGAAATTGTTGTGGAAACCCCTTTTGCGGGCGCTGCTGGTGCCAGCGGGCACGGGGTCCTTCGACTGCGCATGACCGTCCTTCGGACGATCATGCTCCGCTCAGGATGACAGGGATAATAGGGACGAGATTATTGGAGGTTTTCTGGGGCGGCCGTTATGCGGTCTTTGGCGCCGGGGAATTCTTTTTCCATGCGGTCGTCGAGCCACTTTTCCAGGAGCTTTTGCGTGCTTTCGGCAATGCCGTGGAAGCGGAAGCCGGCGCGGCCTTTCAGGTCTGCCCAGGCTACTTCGGTTTCGACATCGATGCTCAGGTTGATGTCCGGAACCACAAACTTCAGGCGCGGCGTGGCGCCCTTGGGCATGGCGTCGCGCATGGCGAGCGCGATTCCGCCCTCGCTGATGTTGGTGCTGGTGGCCTTCAGTTCCTTTTCGCCCAGGAAAACGCTGACCGGCATTTTCACGGGCTGGCGGAAATAACGGCGGCGCTCTTTCAACATGAAATTCAATGCTGCGTGGAAGCAGCGCGAGGCGTTCAGATTGCTGATGGGTTTCTGCAGGACAAAATTCGCGCCCATGCCGAAAGCATCTTGCGTGGTAGTCTTTTTTCCGTTGAGGATGGCGAAGGTGACGGAGTTCTTATTGCTGGGCGTGCTGCGCAGGCCCTGCAGCACTTCCAGGCCACCGGTCAAGTCGTCGCAATCGACGATGACGGCATCGAACTTTTCGGAGACCAGAATATCCGCGGCGGCGCGGGCCTCCTGGCAGAGTTCGACGTCGATCGACAGCTTTTCCAGGGTGGGCCGGATAACCCGTACCAGATCGGTGTCCCGGCTCAGCAGAAGAGACTCCAACGTCATAGGCTCGATTCTAGGAGTACGCTCGGCTACCCGAAAGTGACAAAGGTAACGGTCTGCGATTGGCCTGGCGGACATTACCGGGGTGGGAATCGGGGTGGGAGCGCTCCTTGGAGGCGGTTGATCTTGTTTGATTTAGGATCATTGAGCTCTCGAGGGAGCGGTGCGGTCCAGGATGACGCAGAGGGAGTGCGGGCGGAAACTCCCTGCGGGGCCGGTGATGCTACGGGCTTGCAAGGGGTTCCCTTCGACTTCGCTCAGGGCAGGCTTTCGCTTCGCTCAGAATGACAAACTACTGAAGATGACTGAGCATAGAGAGGCAAGCTGTCGTGGGGGTCACCAATGAGCACACTTGTCTATCTCTCGCTGGGGGCGAATGTCGGAGACTGCGCGCGTAATATTCGCGATGCAATCGCGCGCCTGGAGGGGTTGGGGCACGTGGTTGCGGCTTCTTCCTTCTACGAAACCGAGCCCGTGGAATTTACTGATCAGGCGTGGTTTCTGAATTGTGCCGTGGCCCTTGAAACCCCGAAGACGCCCGCGCCGTTGATGGCGGCGCTGCTCACCATCGAGCGGGAGATGGGGCGGCAGCGCACGCAGAAGAAAGGCCCGCGCACCATCGACATTGACATTCTGCTTTTCGGCGACACGGTGATGGATTCGCCGGAGCTGACGATTCCACATCCCGCGATGCAGCAACGGCGCTTCGTGCTCGAACCGTTGGCGGAAATCGCGGCGGAGGCGCGGCATCCGGTGCTGGGGAAGACTGTCGGCGAATTGCTCGGTGCGTTGCCTGCGGGGCAGACGGTGCGAAAAATTGCTATCCGAGCCGGAGATTGATGCGAATTTGCTCGGATTGAAACCTATTGCTCACGTCAGGGCTCTGGTAAGGTCAGGGAAAATCCCCACTTCTCGCAAAGGACGCGAGAAATGGGGCACCCGGCGCGGTTATGCTTCGCGCGACGGTTTTGGTTTGCGGAATCCGGGAAAATTCGTATCTAACTTTTCGCTACGGGACGATGATGCGGCTGCCCGCTTCCTGCGGCGTGATAACGCTTGATTCTTTCTCGGGAAATTGCGCTACCAGAAACTCTGTGAAGGCGCGAGCTTTCGGGCGGCCTGACGTGCGGCCGTATCCCAGGCGCACCAGGAACACCAAGGCCTTCAGTACGTCGGAATCGCGCACCGTGGAGTAGCCCATGTGTTTCTGCTCGGCCTCGCGATATTCCTTCAGCATGGTCTCGACCTCGGCGGCTACGCGTTGTTGAGGAGCGCTCGGGATTGCCTGTTCGTAGTGCAGGCCGGAATTCACCAGGCGCTGGTAGCTGGTGGTGAGGGCAGAGAGCGCCGCGATCAGATCGCCGTCGTTCAGGGTGCGGTCGGCGCGGACGGCCTTGGCGAGCGCGAAGGTCAGGCCCATCAGCAGATGCTCGCGCTCGTAGAGGAACTGGTCGGGAACTTCGACTTTCAGAAACAATGCCTCCGGGTCAATCTGATCTCGCGATCGCGGCTTCTCGTGCTGGCGCGCCTGCTGCAGATAGGAGCAATCGCTGGGGCAATCGAGCGTGACTTCGCGCTGCTCGCCGCAACACTGCGGGCAGATGCGGCCGTGCAGGGCCGGACAAAAACGTTTCTCTTTGCGAACTTCACAGATGGCGCAACTCAAGAAAATTCTCCTGTGAGTATTATGTCATCCCGTCAGCGTGACAGTTTGCCGATGGAAAGGAAATCATGGACCACAAAGGGCACAAAGCGTCACGAAGGGATTTGTGTGCGTTTGTGTTCCTCTGTGTCTCTGTGCCTCCGTGGTGAACTCGCGGTTGGTTTTCGTCAGCAAAAACGCTTTTAATGGCTGTTTTGGAACTAAGGTCGATGGAACACCGCGTAAAAAGGCCCTCCCCCACGTACCACAATTGTCAAACCCGCGTAAAATCAGGTGTTTTTCCACAGGGTTGTGGTAGTAAAATGGCGGCCAACGGAATTACATTATTTTTTCCGAGGAGGAAGTACATGGCATCTGGTTTGACTAAAACGCAACTCGTCCGCCTTCTGGCGGAGAAGAATGAACTCAACAACAAGCAGGCCGCGGCGTTCCTGGAACACCTGGCCGATACTGCCATCAAAGAGACGAAGAAGAACGGCGTGTTCGTCGTGCCCGGACTGGGCCGCCTGGTGAAGGCGCACCGCAAAGCCCGCGTGGGACGGAATCCGCAGACCGGCGAACCGATTCAGATCAAGGCCAAGACCGTGGTGAAGTTCCGCGTCGCCAAGGCCGCGAAGGACGCGATCGCCCCCAAGAAGTAGTTTTTGTTTGAAATGGTTTTCGAAGGCCGGCTTAGGCCGGCCTTTGGTTTTGTGGGTTACTTGTAGCGGCGAGGTCGTGCTTCGTGGATAGAGTTGGCGGGCAAGAGTGCCCGCCCCACATTTGGCCTGGAAAGGTTTTCGGGGATGCTCAACTGGATCGTGGTCGGAATCGGGGACATCGCGATTCGCCGCGTCATTCCTGCTATTCAGGCTGAACCGCGAAGCCGGCTGTACGGCGTGGTCACGCGTGATCCGGCTAAGGCGGCGGCGCTGCGCACGAGGGTATGGTCTTCGCTGGACGAAGCGCTTGGCGATCCAGATGTTAAGGGGCATGTTCGGAGCGAAGGTCGGAGCGAGGCTCACGCCGTCTATATCGCCACGCCTGTATTTCTGCACGCGACGCAAACCATGCAGTCATTTCAGGCGGGGATGCACGTGCTCTGCGAAAAGCCGCTGGCCATGAATCTTGCTGAGGCGCGGTTGATGCTTCAGGCTTCGCAGGAAGCCGGAAAAACTTTCGGCGTGGCCTACTATCGGCGTCTTTATCCTAAGGTGCAGCGGGCTAAGCAGCTGCTCGAGGCCGGCGCCATCGGGAAACGTGTGCTCGCAGAACTCACTTGCCATTCCTGGCTCGACGGAACGGAAACCGAGCGCAATTGGCTGATCGATCCCGCGAAGGCTGGTGGCGGACCGCTTTACGACATCGCGTCGCACCGCATCGACGTGCTCAATTACTTGTTTGGCGAGCCGCTGCGAGTTTCGGGACAGCTCTCGAACGCGGTTCATCACTACGCGGTCGAAGACAATGCCACGGTGATGATCGACTACGCAAGCGGTGTGCGCGGCATCGTGGACGTGCGCTGGCATTCCAAGGTGAGGCGCGACGAATGCCGCATTCGCGGGACTGACGGTGAGATGGAACTGAGTCCGCTGAACGGGCCTGAGTTGGTTTATCCCGGCGGAAGGGAACAGCTTCCGCCGCATGACAACCTGCACTATCCCATGATCGAGAATTTCGTGGATGCGGTGCTGGACAGGGCGCCGCTGATTTCCAGCGGCGAGTCTGCGGTGTGGACGGACTGGGTCACGGAAGAGGTCATGAAGCAAGCGCGGCGGCCGAGCTAAGGAGAAGTGCTACCCTCCCGGTCCATCGTTGGAGACGTATTGCTCGAGCGACTCGAGCTCGCGGCTCAGGTCGTCGACGCGCCACTCCAGCAGATTGCGTATGGAAAGAATCCCCAGCAGCTTGCCGTTATCGTCGGCCACGGGTAGATGGCGGAAATGGCGTTCGAGCATGATAGTGAGGGCTTCGCCTGCGCCGGTGCCGCGCGTGGCCATTTCTACCGGCGTGGTCATCAGCTCGCGAACCGAGGTGGTCTGCGGGTCGGTGCGGCTGAGCGCCATTTTGCGGAGCACGTCGCGCTCGGTGAAGATTCCAGCGACACGGTAATCGCTGTCGACCACGGCGACGGCGCCCACATGGTGGTCGAGCATTTTGTGAATGGCGTCGGCTACGCTGGCTTCGAGCGGTACGGCGGCAATTTCCCGGTCACAAAGTTCGAGCACGCTCATAGGCGCCTCCCTCAGTCAGTCAGCGAATTCATACGGCAAACTTCACTCAGCAACTTCGCTGAGCAACCCAGAGGCGAGTTCTCCGTCCGGTTCGCCACTGGCATCCCGCGAGAAAATCAGGATTGACGCATTATGATCGCAGCCACGCGCTTGTCAAGGAAATTGAAACGGTGATTATGAAAAATCTCGCTGCTCGAGCCGGAGCAAGGGCTGGATTATTATTTGGAGTTGGGCGCATTGAATGCCCTTGTCGGAAAACGTCAATCAGGAGACTTTGTGCTGATCCGTGTTGCGGATATAGATGACGCGGAGGCCGTCAGCGGCGTGATCAACGCCGCCTTTCGAAAGGCCGAGAGCTTTCTGATTGATCGCGACCGCATCGATCTGCCGACGGTGCAGGAGCTTCTCAGAACCGGGACGTTCCTGGTCGCCGAGGAAAACAAAGTTGTGGTGGGTTGTGTGCACGTCGAGATGAGGGGTGATAGGTCTTACCTGGGGCTGCTGTCGGTCGATCCCGAGGGTCAGAAGGCTGGCGTGGGTTCGAAGCTGATGACCGCTGCCGAAAATTATTGCGCCAAGGCTGGCAGCCACTTCATGGACCTGCGGATCGTCAATGTCCGCAAGGAACTGCCGGAGTTTTATCACCGGCGAGGGTACGTTGAAACGGGCACGGCTCCATTCACCCCCGGGCTGGAGCCGAAAGTGCCCTGCCATTTCGTGAACATGTCGAAGCCGCTGAAGTAAGGGCGAGGGTTGTTTTCGACGGGCTGGTGGCTGCAGGGCACGGCCCTGCGTCCATTACTCCGTCACTACCGCGTCCGCCTCGATCTCGACCAGAATCTCGGGCGAGATTAAAGCGCTCACCTGCACCATTGAGGTAGCTGGACGAATGTCGCGAAACACTTCTCCGTGAGCCTTGCCAATTTTTTCCCACTCCGCGATGTTGACTATAAAGATGCGCGTGCGGACCACATCTTTCATGCTCGCACCGGCCTTCTTCAGCGCGGTTTCTATGTTCTTCAGAGTCTGCACCGTCTGCGCGTACACGTCGCCGACTCCCACGATCTTGCCGTCGGGTCCGGTCGCAGTCGTTCCGGCCACGTGGACATACGGGCCAACTTTCACCGCACGCGAGTAACCCACAATCGGTTCCCACTGTGTGCCGCTGGAAATGTTCTGCCGTTGCATCTGCGTCTCCTGTTACTCATTCTACTAGCCGATTCACGTTCGCATCGGGGAAACCACGTAATACGCAGGCTGATTGGCAGCCGCGTTGCGAGACTGCCAGCAAAATGCGCGAGTGGACTCCCCGCGAGCGCTTCGCATCTAAGCAATCAGGAAAATGAATCGCGAGGATAAACAAAAGTCACTTGCGTATAAATTCAACCTGATGTATCTAACACGCTAAGCAGTTGAAACTCCGTGCCAGATGCGGAGTTTCGGGAGCCCAAAGCCATGATTGAGGAATCGCATCCGCTGCAGCAGCTTTTTCAAGCTTTAGTCGGACGCCACTATGCCGAGGAAATCGGCATCCGCGATCCGCAAGTAGTGGCTTACGTTTCACATTTGCTGGCGGAATTTTGCGAAGCTGATCAGCTGTTCAAGATTCGCGACAATGCCCATCGCCCCCTCGCCGACGTTGGCGAAATGCTGCTGGAATCCGACCCAGTCTACGGTCCCGCGCCTTCGTTTGACCGCGAGCGCCAGGTGCGCAAGCATATCGGCGACTACACGCTTTTCTTTGCGGGAATGTTTCCCGAGAGCATCAATCACTTCCGGCTGCGCCGCAACCGGCTGGAGAATTTTGTCGATTGGATGAAGGCGGGCAAGGAAAGCTATTACGTGGTTTCCAAGTTCGAGCACTTTGAATACGCGAAGGTCGCGCCTCTGTTCGCCAGCCTCTCCAAGAACTTCGAAGCCTGCGTCTACGGCCTCAACATGGTGAAGAACGATCTGCAAGAGATGCAGCATCCTATCGTGCGCAAGGATGATGAGCTGATTATGTAGCGACGGTTTGTTGGGCGGACTTTTGCCCCGGATTTACCAGTTCTTTATTTCTATCTCTATTTCTATCTCTCTGTATGTTTCGCGCTCACCTTCGTCATCCGCTTTATCCTCGAACAACCGCCCCACTTGCCATGCGGTAGAAACTGAGTGCGGCGCCGCCTTGCACCAGTTTCCGGAATCTGCGAAGGGCCCCGAACTCGTCTCCGGGATCGAACCGTTTTTCGTGCTCTGCGATTACCAGCGACATCGCCCAGATCACGCTGGAAGCCTCCAGAGCACGCAGGGTTTCCGCGTAGGCATCTTTCATCCCGTAGGGAGGATCGAGATACACCACGTCGGCCGTGATGTGCTCGCGTTCCATGCGCCAGCAGGCGCGCGTCCACTCCTCCTGAAGAATCCTGAACCCGCTTCTAACGCCCAGGCTTTCGAGATTGTTCCGAATCAGTTGCGCCGCGGGCTCCGAGGATTCCACGAAATACGCCTGCTTGGCGCCGCGGCTGAGAGCTTCGATGCCGACGGCTCCAGTGCCCGCGAAAATGTCGAGCCAGACTGTGCCCTCAAGCGCCGCCGGGTTCCCCGCAGTGAGCACGTCGAACAGGGTTTCCCGGAGCCGGTCTGACGTGGGACGGATATCCATCCCGCGCAACGAGCGCAGCGGCCGGCTCCGGTATTTCCCCGCAATCACTCGCATGACTTTGCACTTCGATTGAAGCGTCGATCGAAACCATGACCGAACGAATACTTCCGCGCATGTAGAATAAACACTAGCGGAGGCGAATGAGAAGGGGATGAGAAGCTGGTCCATTCCGATCGGGCGGCTGTTTGAGGTTGAGGTTCGCATCCACCCCACTTTTCTTCTGCTATTTCTTTTTGTGTTTTACACCGACTATCGGGCGCACCAAAGTCTGGCCAGCGGACCACGCGACCTCGCTCTGGTGGGCATTATTCTGGCCTGTGTTGCGGCTCGCGAATGCGCTCAGATGTTAGTGGCCCGGCGTGAGGGCATGATCCCCAAGGCTGTGATTCTTCTACCTCTCTGCGGCGTCACGTTGTTTGAGGAAAAACGTCCGGAGGAAAAACGAGCCGAAGAAAAGCGGCTTGAGGAAGGACGATCGGAAGATCCCCACGCTGGCAAACCTGCGCTGGGCGGCTCACCGGCGATGCGGGATATTCGCCTCGCGTTGGTCGGGCCGCTTACCAATCTGGTGTTGGCGTTTCTGGCCGCTGGGTGTGTGCTGGCGCTGGTCGACCATCCCGATCTGTGGACCTTTCCCTGGCTGCAGGGCGCGAATCTGCCGCGCAGCCTGGTATGGGCGAATCTATTTCTCGCGGCGCTCAACCTGTTGCCGGCTTATCCTCTTGATGGCGGACGGATTTTGCGGGCGTTCTTTCTGAGTTCGCTGGACGCGCCCGTCGCCACGCGCCGCGCCGTCTCCATCAGCAATGCGATTGCGATGGTCTTCATGATCGCCGGGCTGTTCAGTGATGCCTGGCTCACCATGGTGGGGGTCATCGTTTTTTCCGCGGCACAGTTGGAGGAGCGCGCCATCGTTTTCCAGTCCGTGCTCGACAATGTCCGCCTGGAAGAGATCATGCTCACCGACTTCGCCACGCTTTCACCGGCGGACACGCTGGAAGGCGCGCTGGAAAAGGCCGTGCACTCGCTGCAGGACGATTTTCCAGTGGTGCGCGGCAGCGACATGGTGGGTGTGGTCTCGAAACAGCGCATCCTGGAAGCGCTGCGCGTGGAAGGCAATGGCTACGTGCAAGCCGTGATGAACAAGATTTTCGAAGTGTCGGTGCGGCAGGAATCGCTGGGCACGGCGTTCCGCAAGCTCAACGCGCGCAACTCCAGCATTATTCCTGTGGTAGAAGACGAGCGCCTGATCGGCATCGTGACTCTGCAGAACCTGATGCACTCGATGACGCTGTTGGCGGAGAGCCGTAAGCTGAGGCGGGACGAAGCGGAGGGCTGAGTAACTCCATCGCGCAACGGAGCCCCGGACGCCCCTCCGCGCGCGGATCTCGCCCCGCCGCTGTCTCAAAACAGCCTCACTGCCTTCGCCTGCTGCACCGCCGGAATCTTCCGCAGCTTGTTCAGCACAGCCTCTGACACTTTCCCGTCGACGTGGACCACTGCAATCGCCTCGCTCGGCTGATCGGAGCCTGCCTCTGCGCTGCGCCGTCCCAAAGAAAAGTTCGCGATGTTGATTTCTTCCTCGCCCAGAATCGTTCCCACTTTGCCGATCACGCCGGGAACATCGCGGTTGCGCAGATAAATGAGGTTGCGTTCCAGCGGGGCTTCCACGTCGATGCCATCTACGTGCAGCAACCGCGGTTCGCTCCCGTGCAGCACCGCTCCTTTTACCGCATGTTCTTCGGTGGCGCTCTTCAGTTCGATCGAAAGCACGCTGGCGGTGCCGCCCGTGGGAGTCTTCGGCTTGTGCGACTCGTGCACGCGCAGGCCGCGCGAGTCGGCGATGGCCGCGGCATTTACCAGGTTCGCTTTCTCCTCGAGCGCCTGATTCAGGATGCCTTTGATCGCTGCATTGCGGATCAGTTCCGTTTTCCATTCGGCGATGTGGCCGCTGTAACGCACGGAAATTTCCTCGGCCGTTCCTTCTGAAACCTGCGCCAGAAACGCGCCCATGCGTTCCGCCAGAACAATGTAAGGCTGCATCGCGGCATATTCCTCGGCGGAAACCGAGGGCACGTTCACCGCATTCTGGATCACACCGTGCTTCAGATATTCCCGCACTTGCTGCGCAATCTGCACGCCGACGGCGTCCTGCGCTTCGTGCGTGGACCCGCCGATGTGCGGAGTCAGCAAGGCATTGTCGAGCGCCTGCAGCGGAGAACTCTTCAGCGGCTCCTCTGTGAAAACATCGAGCGCGGCCGACGCCACGCGCTTCTCTTTCAGCGCCTGCGCCAGATCGGCCTCGTTTACCAGTTCTCCGCGCGCGCAGTTCACCAGCCGCACGCCCTTCTTCATTTTCGCGATCGACGATTCGTTGATCATTCCCGCGGTCTGCGTGGTCAGGCCAAGATGCAACGTGATGTAATCCGCCGCGGCATAAAGTTCGTCGAGGGTCGCCATGCGGATCCCCTGCTCTTTTGCGACCGCAACCGAGACGAAAGGATCATGCCCGACCAGTTCCATCCCAAACGCGCGAGCGCGGCGCGCCACTTCCATGCCGACTCGCCCCAGGCCGACAATGCCGAGAGCTTTGCCGCGCAGTTCAGTGCCTTGCAGCGATTTCTTTTCCCACTTGCCCGCGTGCGTGAGCGCATCCGCCCGGCACAGATGCCGCGCCATGGCCAGCATCATGCCAAGCGTGTGCTCGGCCACGGCCACGGCGTTCGCGCCTGGCGTGTTCATCACCGCGATGCCTTTGTGCGTGGCGGCATCGAGATCGATGTTGTCCACGCCCACACCGGCGCGCCCGATCACGCGAAGCTTTTTCGCGTGTTCCAGAAGTTTCGCGTCTGCCTGCACGGCCGAGCGCACGATCAGCGCGTCGGCCGACTCCAGATGCTGCGCCAGATTCCCGTCCAGCTGATCGGCCGTAAGCACGGTCCATCCTGGCTCCTTGAGCTGCTCCACTGCCGACGCTGAAATTTTTTCCGCGATAACGATTTTCACCGAATCCCTCAATCCTTCAGTTCAATGCAACTCGCTTGGCTTAATGCTATGAACAAATTTTATGAAGCGATGTCATGAACTAATTTTGCGCAATGATTTCTGGACAACTTTGCTGAACTGATTTCCTGACAATAGTTTGACAACGAAATGACGCACTCCTGACACCCGCGCTTCCCGCAATTTGTAGGCTCTCTGCATGGGCCATCGCCCAACGGGAGAACCAATGAAAACCTTGCAGATTCTACTTTTGACTGGGTTGGCCGCCTTCGGCCTGGCCTGCGGCTACAGCTCCAAGTCTTACACCGCGCCTGCACCTGGAAACGTTCCCGCGATCGCCGAACTTTCACCAGACAAAATGACGGCTGGCAGCCCCGCGTTTATGCTGACCGTCAATGGCACCAGCTTTTCGTCGGCGGCGCAGGTGAACTTTGGCGGCACCGCTATGACCACGACCTATGTGAGTGGGAACCAGCTTATGGCTTCGATTCCCGCTGCGGCGATCGCCACCGCCGACACCATCCATGTCACCGTCACCAACCCGGGCACGCCCGGCGGCCAATACGGTGGCGGGACGCAGAGTGAAACCTCGGCTGTCGTGGACTTCACGGTCAACTAGTCACCGAGAGGTAATGGATTCAGAGTGCTGCCCAGCCCTCACACGCCGACTAGTTGCCGCTTGTCGGCCAGAGCCTGCGCGTAGACTCCCTGGGCAGCTTTCACGGCCGCGCCATAGTCGACCGCTCGGCCGGTGGTCCGGGCAAGAACGTGCTCGAGCGCGGCCAGAATGCCGATCGTGTCCAGATAGTCGTAGTAGCCGATGTGCGCGATGCGGAATAGCTTGCCCTTCATCTCGCCTTGCCCGTTGGCGACTACCGCGTCGAACGACTCGCGGAATTCCTTCACGATTTTTCCCGAGTCGATTCCATCGGGTGACGAGATCGCGGTCAAAGCCGCCGCCGGCGGGGCGGAGTAAAGGCTCAACCCAAGCGCCTTCGCGCCGGCGCGAGTCATCGCGGCGCAAAGCTCCGCGTTGTTGACCAGCTCTTCGCGTCCCTTGGCCAGATCGCCGTTGCCCATGCCACGCACGAATTCCAGGGCCGCTCCCAGCGCTGCGAATAGCGACGTCGCCGGCGTGTAGGCGGATTCTCCCTTGGCCGCCGATTTCCGCTCTTTGCGCAGGTCGAAGTAATAGCGCGGAGAAGTCGTTGTCTCCATGCGCTTCCACGCACGCTCGCTCACCGCGCAATAGGCCAGCCCTGGAGGCATCATCAGCGCCTTCTGCGAGCCGCCAATGATGAAGTCCACGCCCCAACCGTCCACATCGAGGTGAGTCGTGCCGAGCCCGGTGATCGCGTCCACCACCAGCAGCGCGTCGTTTCCCGATGCCCCGCCCGAGGCGCGCACGAGTTTGGCGATGCCTTCCACGTCATGCCGCGCGCCCGTGGAACTTTCCGTCGCCTGCACGAACACTGCTTTTACGTCCGGAGTAATCTTCGCCCGAATCTCGTTCAGCGAAAAAGTCTGCCCATAGGGGACGCTCAGCACGTCCACGTTGCAGCCGAATGCCTTGGCCAGCCCGGTCCAGCGTTCGCCGAATTTTCCGGCGGTGAGCACCAGCACCTTGTCGCCCGGCGACGTCAGATTCGAAACCGACGCCTCCATTACGCCGGTGCCCGAACAAGCCAGCACCAGCACATCATTCTGCGTGCCGACGAAATCCTTCATGTCGGCGAGCACGCGCTGAAATAGTTGTCGAAAATCTGCGGTGCGGTGATGCGCGGTAAAGGAAGCCATGGCCGTTTGCGCGGCCGGAAGTAGCGGCGTCGGCCCGGGAGTAAAAAGACGATTCTTGTGCAGCATTTCGGATGGAGTCCTTAGAAAGACGGGATTCTTGTTGCTCCACCATTCTATCGGAAGCGGAGCGAAATTGAATGCGGTTGGAACGCACTTCGCGCCTGACAGGGAGGCGCGAAATGCCGTGTTTCATAGGTTATTTTTGGGTTTTTGCCGCCAGAACTTCGGGTTTTGCAATTTCTGGAGCCTTAGCGAACAGCTCGTCCGCTTTGGCAAATAATGCCTTGGCAATGGGTCCGGTCAGGTGAGCGTTGCGCCCGTGTTCGTCGGCGAATGTGTCAAAAATGCCGTACTTGCCTGGCCCCATTTTGATGGCGTACCAGGTGACCGTTTCTTTTTCCTGCTCGGCCAGCGGCAGCGCCGACTTCAGGAACGCTTCAACTTCCTTCTCTTTGCCCGGTCGAGCTTCCAGTTGGGCCCAAATCGCGAGTTTGCTCATGGTTGTTCCTCCTCCGCATCAGATGCGCGACCCAACGGTCAGGTAGCGAAATTTTGATCTAAGAATTTTGATTTGAGAATCTTGATTTCATTTGGGATGAGGTGCCCCATTTCTCGCGCGTTTTGTGCGCGAGAAGTGGGGATTTTGACTTTCCTGACTCCCACCGTCGTCGAGTCTGCCACCGTCTATAATCCTTGGATGAGCCTCACCGAACAGATCCAGAAAGACATTGTCACCGCCATGAAGGCGAAGGACGAAGCCCGCCTTTCTACCCTGCGCATGGTCAAGAGCGCATTGCACCTTCGCCAGGTCGAGAAAATGGCCCCGCTCGATGACAAAGAAGCCCAGGCCGTGCTGGCCACGCTGATCAAGCAGCGGAAGGAATCCGTAGAGCAGTTCACCAAAGGCGGACGCCAGGAAATGGCCGACAAAGAAGCCGCCGAAATCGTGCTGATCGAAACCTACCTGCCCAAAGCCGCCGGAGAAGCCGAGTTGGTCGCCGGAGTGAAAGCCGCGATCGCTGAAATGGGTTCGCCCACGATGAAGGAAATGGGCACGGTGATGAAGAACGCCATGGCAAGATTTAACGCCGCCGGCATGCGGGTGGATGGGAAGATGGTTAGTGAGATTGTGAAGCGGGAGTTGGCGGGGAAGTAGTTCAAATTCGGGACTTTTCGCGTAACTTCGATGGTTCGCGAGTCTGCGAGTGTCGGGGATGTGGTATATCAGTTCAGTAGTCCTAAGAGACAGTTTGCGAAACCCTGAAACGCAGGGGTAGAACTATGAAGTTTGTGGCACCCGATGAACGACTAGAGGTCCCCGTTTATGGCCTGTCGGAAGCAGCACTCTATCTGCGCGTACCGATAAAAACCCTTGAGTATTGGGCCTTCGGACGTGGGAGGGTGGAGCCTCTGATTTCAGTGGCGCAAAAGCACCCTCGAGCGTTCTCATTCATGAATCTCTTGGAGTGCCACATGCTCGCCTCGATGCGCACGCTCTACGATTTGCGCCTTCCCAAGATTCGACGGGCGGTTGCACATCTGAACAAGACTTCCGGATTTAGCCACCCGTTGATTGAGCAACCGTTGTATACCAATCGCGTCGACGTACTCATTAAGGAGATCGACAAGTTCATCAATCTCTCGCGAGACGGGCAACTAGCGATTCCGGAGATCGTCGAGGCCCATCTGGAGCGCGTCGAGTACGACAAGGAAGTAGGAGCGTTCCGATTCTACCCCTTCGTCCGGGAGAGAAGCGCTGCAGAGCCCAAACTTATCGTCATCAACCCAGCCCTCGGCTTCGGCAAGCCTGTAATTGCAGGCACGGGTATATCTACCGCCGTTATCGCATCTCGTTTTAATGCGCGCGAATCAGTGCCCGAACTCGCCAAGGAATATGGCCTCGAAGAAAAGCAGATCGAAGAGGCAATCCGCTGGGAAACCCGAGCAGTTGCAGCTTGACGATTTCATCCTTTACTTGGATGAGAATCTGGACAACTGCCAACCCATCATCGAAGCCTTGATCGCTAACGGCGTTCAGTATAGGCGCCACCGAGATTCTTTTGCGCGTGCGACCCCTGACGAAGACTGGCTCCCGTTCGTAGCCGAGCGCGGATGGATCGTTCTTACAAAAGACAAAAGGAATCGCTACAACGACATAGAGCGCGACGCCGTCCGGAGGCATCGAGTCCGGGAATTCTATTTCGGGTCCGGCAATTTCAACGGAGTCGAGATGGCGCAAGCACTCTTGGCCGCGGTATCCCAGATAAGAGAGCTGATCAGAACGTACAACGCACCACTCGTTGGAAGCATTACGCGCTCGGGACACGTCGTGATCGTGTACGACCAGCAAGGATCAACGCACGAACGACGCAAGGCAGAACTGCAACGCAAGCGGGACTAACCTGGTTTCTAGTGGGCCTGAGATCGGCTCCCCCGCGACCTGGCCTCACTTGCTCCTCTGCCACTCCCGATACGCCTCGCTCTTCGAAACTCCTCGCTCCTTCGCCACTTTCTTCAGAGCGGCTTTGTCGTCCACTTTTTCTTCTGCCATGATCTGTTCGACCCTCTGGCGGATGGGAGGGCGGGCGGACGAGGCGTCCGCTGCTCCACGAGCATCGTTTTCCTCGGCTTTGCCGATCAGCAGCGTGATCTCGCCTTTTACTCCGTCGCGCAACTTCAGCGTCTGCAGCACTTCGCCGGCGCGACCGCGCAGGAATTCTTCGTACAGCTTCGTGACTTCGCGGGCGATCACCACGTGCCGGGACTCTCCCAGAACTTCGCAGACATCTTCCAGCGCTTCCACCACCCGGTGCGGAGCTTCGTAGAAAACCTGCGTGCGCGGTGAGGTTTTGATCGCTTCAAGTGCCGCCCGCCGCTCGCCGCGCTTCGCGGGAAGAAATCCGCTGAAACGAAACGAATCGGTGGGCAGGCCGCTCGCCACCAGCGCCGCCAGAAACGCCGACGCTCCCGGAATCGGCACCACCGGCACATGATGCCGAATGGCCAGCGAAATCAGCCGGTAGCCGGGATCGGAAATCCCCGGCATGCCCGCGTCGGTCACCAGCGCGACGCTCGCACCCTCCTGCATCTCTTTCACCAGCTCGGCCGACCGCGTCATCTCGTTGTGCTCGTGGTAGCTGGTGGTTCGGGTCGCAATCGCATAGTGGTTGAGCAACTTCTGCGTCTGACGCGTGTCTTCGCAGGCAATCACGCCCACTTCTTTCAGCACACGCAGCGCCCGCAGCGTGATGTCCTCGAGATTGCCGATCGGCGTGGCCACGAGATACAGCACCGGACCTGCGGCGACATCGCTCATGGCCGGAAGTTTACCATTGTGGAAGAATTGCAGATTCCAGATTGCAGATTGTGGATTTGTATCTTGACAGCTGTTCGTAGTCCGCAATCTGCAATCTTAAATCTGAAATCTGGAGGCCATCATGGGCCGCCAGTTGCGCAAAATTGACGCAATTGCTCCTGCGCCCCTAAAATCAATGTGAAACTGAGTTGTTCCTCGCAACCGTCTCACACTCATGCCACTTTACGAATACAAATGCAAGAAGTGCGGTCATCAGTTCGAGAAAATTCAGAAATATTCCGACCGGATGGTCAAGAAGTGTCCCGACTGCGGCGGCCGAGTCGAGCAGATGATTACTGCGCCCGCCGTGCAGTTCAAAGGGACGGGATGGTACGTCACCGACTACGCCAAGAAGTCCAGCGGGCTGCCGCCATCTGACGGTGGCAGCAAAGACTCCAAGAAGGACGACAAGTCCAAGTCGGACAGCTCTTCGAAAGATACCTCGTCGAAGGAAAGTTCCACGAAAGAGAGCTCGTCGAAAGAGAGCTCCTCGAAAGACAGCACTTCCAAGGAAAGTTCGCGCAAAGGTTCAGGCCGGCATAAATAAACTGCTCTGGAGGTTCGAAGCCGGCTAAAATGCTCCGAGCCCGTCCTAACCTCCAACCGCTGATCTACTTCAACTCCCGCTCAAAGTGATCTTCGATCATAGTGAACAGATGCACGCGCGCATCCGGCCCAGCGATACCGTGCGTCTTGCCCGGATAAATCATTAGCCGGAACTGTTTCCTCGCCCGGATCAGCGCATCGATCATCTGGATGCTGTTCTGGAAATGCACGTTGTCGTCGCTGGTGCCATGCACCAGCAGCAGCGCGCCGTGCAGCTGGTCGGCGGCCTTGGTGACATCGGACATGTCGTAGCCCGCCTTATCTTCCTTGAGCAGCCCCATGTAGCGCTCGGTGTAGATCGTGTCGTAGTTCAATTGATCAGTCACGGGCGCAACCGCAACACCGGCGCGGAAGCGGTCGGAATGTGTCATGGCATACAGCGTCATCGAGCCGCCGTTTGACCATCCCCAGATTCCAGTGCGGTCCTTATCCAGCTGCGGATATTGCGCGTAGAGCTGGTCAAGCGCGGTAAGCTGATCCTTCAACTCAATGGCGCCAAACTCGTGCCGGATCGCCGTCTGAAACTTGCGATCTCGCCCCGGCGTGCCGCGATTGTCCACGGCGAAAATCGCAAAGCCTTTGCGTGCCAGAATTTCATCGAACGGGTTGGGCTGGCCTTTCATTACTTCCTGCGCGGCTGGTCCGCCATAAATATTCACAATCAGCGGAATCTTGCCACTGGCCGCCGTGTCAGGAGGAAGCAGCAGGCGCCCGTAAAGCACGGTTCCGTCGTCCGCTTTGAACTCCAGCATTTTCGGCGGCCGCAGCCCGTATTCCCTGACGGTATCCCGCGCAGCCCACAGTGGACTGCAAGTTCCGCCCACTGCGCACACCGACGTGGTCGCGGGAGTGGTCGGTCCCACAGACGTGTGGAGATAGTGCTTGCCGTCTTCCGCGAACTCTCCGCCATGCAGCCCCTCTTCGTGGGTCAGCGCTTGCAAACCAGTTCCATCCAGCTTCACGGAAAAAATATGCCGCTGCCGCGGATCATCTTTATTCGCGGCGAAGAAAACCACGCCCGCCGCTTCGTCAACGCCTTCGATTCCCTGCACTTCGAAATCTCCGCGCGTAAGCTGCTGTTCGAGCTTGGCGTCCGCTGCGAGAGGATTCTGCTTGTCGAAGCTGTAGAGGTAGAGATGCATGTTCCCGTCGCGCCAGCTAGGCCACAGGAATCGCCCGCTGGATTTCAGGAATCGAACTTCGACATGCTCGAAGTCGATCCACGCACCGGGAGTGGTTTCCGTCAAGACAATCCGCGACTTGCCCGATTTCACATCCACAAAATACAAGTCCATCTTGTCTTCAGTACGGTTCAGCACCTCGGCCCAGATCACGCCGTCGCGGACCCAGCCAAACCGTGGAATGTAAGTTTCTTCGTCGTCGGTCAACTTGAGCCAGCGTGTTTTTCCCTTCTCCGCGTCCAGCACTCCCAGCTTCACCACTGGATTGGGATCGCCCACCTTCGGATATTTTTCGTTGTCCACCGTGGGATGAGTCGGCATCCAGTTAGTAATGGGATAAGTCGGAACCTTGGTCTCATCCATGTGCATGAAAGCAATTTCTTTGCTGTCAGGCGACCAGAAATAATTGCTGCGCACTCCCAGTTCTTCCGTGTAGACCCAATCGATGTCGCCGTTGAAAAGGCTGTCGCCGGTATCTTTAGTGAGCTGCTTCTCTTCTTTGTCGTTGACGCCATGTACGAACAAATTGTGCTTGCGCACATAGGCCAGGCGGCTTCCGTCGGGGGAGAACTTGGGATCTCCGCTCGGGTCGCCGGACGAAGTAAACTGCACTGCCGTGTTGGTGCCGAGGTCATAGAGCCAGAGCTGTCCCTGCGAATCGAAGATCAGGTGCTTCGAATCGGGCGACCACAAATACGCCGCCACGTGATAACGGGTGAGGCGCTCTTTCTCGCGCTCGTCTTTCACCTTGGCATAGTCGGGCGCCAGCGACGCCAGTTTCGCCGCCGTCACCAGCACTTTTTTCTCGCCGGTCGCCGCGTCCACGTACCACAATTCTCCTTGATCGCCTTTCTCGTCGCGCTGGACATAGGAGAGCTTGGTTCCATCCGGACTCCACTCCATGGTCTCGGGGCCGCGGCCGGCCATCGCCCCGGGAGTGAATATCTGCTCGATGGTCAGCGGCTTTGTGGGCGCGGTCTGCGCCCCCGCTGGCTCTACAGCGATGACACAGAAGATTGCAAGCACAACAAAGCACGCAACGGAAGAAATTTGGCGTTTCACGTAGAAACCTCACAGGAAGAAAGTAGCCAGAAATCGACAACGCGCGAACCCACGAGTGTACACCGCGTGGAGCCCCGGACGCCCTCGTCCGGGGAGCAGCGCCACAAAGCTCGTCCCCGCATGGTTTGTGCTGCTGCCGGGCGGACCAGAGCCGGCCCTGAGCTTGCCGAAGGGGCGTCCGCCCGTCCGTTCTCTTGCTTGCCGAGTTCCGGCGACGCTGTAAATCCGGCAACGCGAAAACAATGCCCGGGGCATCCCGCCGGCCCAGAAACCGCTCCGCCCGCATGCTAGAATCAAAGCCAGTACACGAATGCTTCCTGACATCGAAAACCTGTTGAAACTGCAAGATGCGGACAAGGAAATTCGTCGTCTGCAGAATGAAATTGCCGAGTTCCCCAAACGCGTCGCCGTGATCGAACTGAAGCTGGCCGGCACGAAGGCTCAGCTCGAAAAAGCGCAGGCCGCCATCAAGGCCGACGAAGCTGCCCGCCGCAAGCACGACGCGACCATCGCCGAACTCCGCGGCAAAATCTCGAAATATCGCGACCAGTCCCTCGACGTAAAGACCAACGAACAATACAAGGCGCTGTTACACGAGATTCAGTTCGCCGAGAAGGAAATCGCCGCCACTGAAGACAAGATTCTCGAAATCATGGTCAGCGCCGACGCCCGCGACAAAGAAGTCAAAGCTGCGCAAGCCGAGCTGAAAGCCGAGACCGCCGAGATCGAAAAGGAAAAAGCCGAGGCCCGCCAGCGCACCGCGGAAGACGAAAAACTGCTTGCCGAGTGGCACGCGAAGCGCGACCAAATGCGCTCCGGCGTCGACGCCGATCTGCTGCGCCACTACGAGCGCGTCTCCAAGTTCCGCGGCACCGGCATCTCCGAGGTGCGCGATCAAAAATGCATGGCCTGCCAGGTCATGCTCCGGCCGCAAACTTATAACGAGGTTCGGTCCGGAAAGCAAACCATCGTCTGCGACTCCTGCCAGCGTATTCTTTATTTCAATGCAGCCGACGAACTCGCAGCCCAGGCCCCAGGCGCGGCGCGCCCCCGCCGCCATCATCCCAAGATCGATGCGCCCCAAGCCTGGTACTATCGCGCCGACTTCGCCGACACCGGCGAAGTCTATCTTTGCCTCACCAACTTCCAGGGCCAGGCCAGCCGCCGCGTCTACGAGATTCACACCGGACGCCTCTTTGGCGACATCCTCATCCGCGAGGGTAATTACCGCCAGGCCTTTCCCGAAGACATCACCGGCGCCATCCGCCTGAACGGCGCCTGGAGTGAAGCCGATCTCGAAACCTGGGCCACAGAGCTCCCCATGGAAGTCCTCGACTTATTGTTGGCCGACCTGGAAGCTGCGCGGCTGGAGATGAAATCCCGCCCTGCTGGCAAGCCGGAAGCTCCTGCCGCGGTTCCCACGGAACAGGCCGCCAGCTAGGCAAGCTGTCCAGATCAACAAATCATGTGGGGGCAGCCCATTTAAGATGACTGCATGCCCAAATCTCTTCCGGGTCTTCTTACCGTCGAAATCTCCTCCCGCGGCGCCACCCGTCTGAAAACCGGACACGTCTGGGTCTACCGCTCCGACATTCTCTCGGCCGACGGCATCCTGCCCGGCTCTCTCGTCACCGTCACCGACCAGCGCGGCAAGCCGCTCGGCACCGCTCTTTATTCCGGTTCGTCGCAAATCGCCATCCGGCTCATCTCCGCCGAAGCCGGTCTCAGATTTCCCCACTTTACTCCGCGAGCGCGTCGCCGCCGCCATCGCCTATCGCGAGAAGGTAGTGCGCGACACCAACGCCTACCGCGTCATCTTCAGCGAAGCCGATTTCCTACCCGGCCTCATCGTCGATCGCTACAACGACATTGTTTCCGTTCAGGTCCTCACGCAGGCCATGGACGCCGACCTCGTGCGCCAAATTCTTATCTCCGAACTCACCGACCGCCTCCAGCCCGCCTCGATCGTCGAGCGCGTCGACCCCCGCGTCCGCGAGCTGGAAACTCTCCCGCCCCGCGAATCCGGCCTGGTGCAGGGCGACAAGCATTCGACCATCATCACCATGAACGGCATCCAGTTCCACCACGACGCCCTCACCGGCCAAAAGACCGGAGCCTTTCTCGACCAGCGCGAGAACTACGCCGCCGCCGCGGCTTACGCCCACGGTGATGCCCTCGACGTCTTCTGCTATCAGGGAGGCTTTGCCCTGCACTTCGCCCCGAGCTGCACGAGCGTCACCGCCGTCGACAGTTCCCGCCCCGCGCTTGAAGTCGCCGACCAGAACGCCATCCTCAATCGCGACAGTAAACGGCCTGAAATCGAATGGATCGAGGCCAACGCCTTCGACCTGCTCAAGGATTATGCCGCCGCCAACCGCCGCTACGACACCATCGTTCTCGACCCGCCGGCCTTCGCCAAGACCAAGCGCGACTTCGACGCTGCTCTCCGCGGGTACAAGGAACTCAACCTCCGCGCCCTCAAGATGCTGCGCCCCGGCGGCATCCTCGTGACTTGTTCCTGCTCCTATCACATCAGCCCGTTCGCTTTCCTCGAGATGCTGGCTTCGGCTGCCCTTGACGCCCACCGCAGCCTGCGCCTGATCGAGGTTCGCGGCCAAGCCAAAGACCATCCAATTCTGCTGAGCGTCCCGGAAACCGCCTACCTGAAGTGCGTCATAGCCTACGTAACATGATGAAAACAGAGCGCATACCATACTTGACAATAATACACTCATATTTTATGCTTCTTTTGTGCTAATCAGGCATCTGATTAGCTGTAGGCGAAGCCCTTATCAGTGCTTCTGCGCCATCAACCAAAGAATCTTTGAAGGAGGATTTACCATGACCGTGCTTACCCGTTTTGAACCGTTCCGTGAGCTTTCCACCCTGCAGGACCGCCTGAACCGGCTGTTCCGCGAGTCCTACCGCGAGGGCCAGGATGAGTCCCTGACCACCTCGAGCTTTGCCCCGGCAGTCGACGTCTACGAAGACGAGCACAACTTCAGCCTGAAGATCGAAGTGCCCGGAATCGACGAAAAAGACATCGACGTCCGCCTGGAGAACAACACCCTCACCGTCCACGGCGAGCGCAAGATCGAGAAGGACGAAAAAGAAGAGAACTACCGCCGTGTGGAGCGCAATTACGGCAGCTTCACCCGCACCTTCAATCTGCCCACCACTGTAGACGCCGAGAAGGTTGCGGCCACCTACGACAAGGGCGTGTTGAAGATCACGTTGCCCAAGAAGGCTGAAGCCAAGCCGAAGCAGATCAAAGTCAACATCGGCACCGGCGTCGAAAAGACCCTCGAAGCGAAGGGCCCCAGCAAAGCCGCATAAGTTGGCGGGGTCACAAATGCTCGTGTGGGGACGGGCGCGCTCGCCCGTCCGGTCGAGCGAAGCTCGACTCGCTCTCAGCGGGAGGTTGGCAAAGTGCCCGCCTCCCGTTTTTTATGCTTTGTCATCCGGAGCGAAACGAAGGATATGTTGCGCTGCCCTGTTGCACAGGTTCTTCGCTTCGCTCAGAATGACAAAAAGGAAAGTAGAGAATTCCCATGCCCATCCGTTGGGATAAATTCACCGTTAAAGCACAGGAAGCCGTGCAGCGCGCGAACGACATCGCCTCCGAGCACGGCAATCCCGAATTGCTGCCGCTCCACCTGCTGGCCGCTCTGCTCGAGGACAAGGAAGGCATCGTTCCGCCCGTGCTCGAAAAAGTCGGCATCAGCCCGCAGGCGGTTCTGAGCGAGCTTTACAAAGAGATCGAAAAACTTCCCAAAGTTTCCGGCAGCGCCGCCCAGGCGGCGCTCTCAAACGAAACCAACAAGCTGCTCGAGCAGGCTTTCAAGGAAGCCGCCAATTTCAAGGACGAGTACGTTTCCACCGAGCACCTGCTCCTGGCCATCACGCACTTGAAGCGCGACGCCGCGCAGCAGATTCTGGCGCGTCACGGCGCTACCTATGACGCGATTCTGCAAGCCCTGACTTCCATTCGAGGATCGCAGAAAGTGACGGACCAGAATCCAGAAGCCAAATACCAGGCTCTCGAGCGTTACGCCCGCGACTTGAACGAGCAGGCCCGCCGCGGCAAGCTCGACCCCGTCATCGGCCGCGACGAAGAAATCCGCCGCGTAGTTCAGGTTCTGTCGCGCCGCACGAAAAATAATCCTGTGCTCATTGGCGAACCCGGCGTGGGCAAGACCGCCATCGTCGAAGGCCTCGCCCAGCGCATCATTTCCGGCGACGTTCCGGAAGTCTTAAAGAACAAGCGCGTGGTCGCACTCGATCTCGGCGCCATGCTCGCCGGAGCGAAATTTCGCGGCGAGTTTGAAGACCGGCTCAAGGCCGTGTTGAAAGAAATCGAAGACTCGCAGGGCCAGGTCATCCTCTTCATCGACGAGCTGCACACGCTGGTTGGAGCTGGCGCGGCGGAAGGCGCCATCGATGCCTCCAACATGCTGAAACCAGCGCTCGCCCGCGGCGAGCTTCGCGCTATCGGCGCCACCACGCTCAACGAATATCGCAAGTACATTGAAAAGGATGCCGCGCTCGAACGTCGCTTCCAGATCGTTTTTGTCGGCGAGCCCAACGTCGAAGACACCATCTCGATTCTTCGCGGCCTCAAAGAAAAATATGAGGTGCATCATGGCGTTCGCATTAAAGACTCCGCCATCGTCGCCGCGGCGACGCTTTCGCACCGGTATATTTCCGACCGTTTTCTGCCCGACAAAGCCATCGACCTCGTCGACGAGGCCGCCGCATCGATCCGCATCCAGATCGATTCGCTTCCTACCGACATCGATCAGCTCGAACGCAAGGCCACGCAGCTTGAAATCGAAAAGCAGGCGCTGAAAAAAGAGGACGACGCCAACTCCAAGGATCGTCTCGGGGTGATCGACAAGGAACTCGCCGGAATTCGCGAGAAATCCAACGCGCTCAAGGCGAACTGGAAAAAAGAAAAAGATCTTATCGCCCGCACGCGCGAACTGAAAGAAAGAATCGAAAAGCTGAAAACCGAAGAGCAGGCCGAAGAACGCAAAGGCAACCTGCAGCGCGTCGCCGAAATCCGCTACGGCCTCATTCGGCAGGCGGAACAGGAACTCGCCAAGTTCACCGCTAAGATCGACGACAAAGGCAAGCCGCGCATGTTGAAAGAAGAAGTCGACGAAGAAGATATCGCGCGCATCGTTTCCAAATGGACCGGAATCCCCGTCTCGAAGATGCTCGAGGGCGAAGTCAAAAAGCTGGTCACCATGGAGGAACGCCTGCGCCTGCGCGTCGTTGGCCAGGATGCAGCTCTCGAACGCGTGTCCAACGCCATTCGCCGCTCCCGCGCCGGACTCAGCGATCCCAAGCGCCCCATCGGCTCATTCATTTTCCTCGGCCCCACCGGAGTCGGCAAAACCGAGCTGGCCCGCGCTCTCGCCGAGTTTCTTTTCGACGACGAGCGTTCCATGCTGCGCATCGACATGTCCGAATACATGGAGAAGCACTCGGTGGCCCGCCTCATCGGCGCTCCTCCGGGGTACGTCGGCTACGAAGAAGGCGGCCAGCTCACCGAGCAGGTCCGCCGCCATCCGTACGCCGTTGTGCTTTTCGACGAAATCGAGAAAGCGCATCCCGACGTTTTCAACGTTCTGCTGCAAATCATGGATGATGGCCGCCTCACCGACGGCAAGGGCCGCGTGGTCGACTTCAAAAATACGATCATCATCATGACCTCGAACCTGGGCTCGTCATTCCTACAGTCTGAAGGCCTACGCTCCGAGCAGGATTTCGAACAGGCTTCGCAACAGGTGATGAACACGCTGCACACGCACTTCCGGCCCGAGTTCCTCAACCGCGTCGACGACATCATCGTGTTCCGTCCGCTCGGCAAAGACCAGTTGGTCAAGATCATCGAGCTGCGCCTCGAAGATGTGCGCCGCCTGCTCGCCGATCGCAAGATTTCTCTCGAGCTCACCGACGCCGCCAAAGACCTGCTTTTCACCCAGGGCTACGATCCCAACTTCGGCGCGCGTCCGTTGAAGCGCGCGATTCAAAAGCTGGTGCAGGATCCGCTCGCCCTGAAGATTCTGGATGGCGAAGTTCTCCATGGCGACCACATCGTAGTCGACGCCGACAAGAAACTCGGCAAATTGAAATTCGAGGTGAGCAAGCGAGTCGGCGAAAAGGAACCAGCAAAAGCCAAAACAAAATAGGCCACGGATTTCACGGATTCTCACTGATAAACCAAGAAATAGAACAAGAAAAATCCGTGAAGATCCGTGGCAAATGCCTTTGTTACTTCCTGGTAAAGCTGTCACTAAACGCCGGCAACTGCACCAGATACCATGCGATTGCCGCGCGCAGCATAATCCCCAATCCGCCCCAGAGTAAACTCCATCCAAAATCCGAAGCGGCTGCCGACACGCCCGGGACCAGCATTGCCACGCCCAGCAGCGAAGCCACCAGCGCCGCCCGCCGCGCCCAATTATTCAGCCGCAGCAACCCCCAGCCGATCAGCGCAGCGACCGCTCCTACCAACAGAAACATATACGGCCCCGCCAATTCGAGCCCGTGCAAAAGCGGCGCGCCAATTCTCATCGACAAGGTTCCCGGCAATACCAGCATAGTCGCGCCAGCCCCGCACAAATACACGGCCACCAGAAGGAAAAGAATTGCGATCGCCGTGACTCCCGCAGGCCGCTGCATGATGGGATTGTCGAGCACGCGCAGAGAACAAACAAGCCAAAACAAACCAGCTACGGCTCTCACCACCGAGGCCCGGAGACACAGAGAAAGCTTTCCCTCGTTTTGTTCTTCTCCGTGGTGAAAAAACTTATTCCTTACGTGTGGCACACTAGCGTTATGCACCGGATCACTCTCGGCGACTTCGAACTCACTATCTTTTCCGACGGAACTTATCCGCTCGACGGCGGAGCGCTTTTCGGCGTTGTCCCCAAAGTGATGTGGTCGCGCAAAGTCGCGGCCGCCTACGGGCCTGAGTTTTCCGTGGACGACAAGAACTGCGTCACCACCGGACTCAACTCGCTACTCATCCGCACAGCAAAACCGCGCACCGGCAAGCAAACCGTGCTGGTCGAGACCGGCATGGGCAACAAGCTTTCGGACCGCATGATCAAGTTCTACGGCCAGCCCGCGCAGTTGCTGGCGAATCTCGCCGCCGGCGGAGTCGCTCCCGAAGACGTCGACATTGTCATCAACACGCATCTCCACTTCGACCACTGCGGATGGAACACAGTGCGCGACCGTAGCGGCAACATCGTCCCCACATTCCCGCGCGCGAAATACTACGCACCCGAAGGCGAATGGCAATACGCGCGGAAGCCCAGCGAGCGCGACTCCATCAGTTTCATATCCGACAACTACGACCCGCTGGTCGAAAGCGGCCAGATGACGCTGCTCAAAGGCGGCGAAGAAATCGTCACGGGAATTTCAGTGCGAACGTTCCCTGGCCACACTGCGCACATGCAGGGCGTGATCGTGCGGAGCATCGAGAAGACCGCCTGCTACATCTCTGATCTCATCCCCACGACGGCGCACATCGACCTCACCTGGGGCATGAGCTTCGATCTCTACCCGCTGCAAACCATCGAGAGCAAGAAGCGGTACTATGCGAAGTCAATTCCCGAGAAGTGGCTGACGGTTTTCACACATGATCCGAAAACGCCGTGGGCGTATGTGGAGAAGGATGAGTTGGGGAAAATGGTGACGCGGGAGGTTTAGCTGCTCATTTACTTGGTCAGCTTTATGCCCTCTAGAGTCCGATAAAACTCCGACGCGTCTTCGTCGCCTCCATTGAAATTTCCGGAGAAATCGCCCGTGGCAGTGGAACAACGAATATAGCGTGGCGATATCATCCATCGAGGCGGAACCTCCTCCCGGCACAGAATGGTACCGTTGCCTAAAGGCAGCGTACGTTCCGAGATGATCGTGGTGGCGGGCCTTGTCGCGAGCGGATCGCCGGCTGGAGTGCTGCGAAAATTCAAAGTGGATACGGAAAAGGGTCGCCGTCGTCCGGTGTAGAGACCGCTGCCCGCCCGTAACAGGCCTCTGTATCGAGCTGCCACAACGATGGTGTGAGCACCATTTCTGCTGGCGTCAAGGTCGGGGTAAATTATGGTCCAGTTGAGAGGGATCGAAACCTCATATCCGATCAACCTCCCACGACCTGGATGAAACAGGTGTGATGTGAAAGCCCAAATTCCATCGAAGCACAAGCACGTAGCCACTACGATCACAGTCGGCATCCACAGGGCCCATCTCTTGATCGTCTTTCGCCTCTTCAGCTGAAGTGGATTTGGATATCGGCGCTCCGCAAGCCATCTCTCCGCTTCAAGTCGAACAGCCTCCGCGCGCGTGAGCCACTGAAACTCTTTGTAGCTGCCTGCGCCGACCAGGAAGAGTCCGATGAAGAGCACCACAATCAGAAAATAAGAAGGCCAGAAGTGCGAAATTAACCCTAAGAGTAAAGCGAACAAAACAATCTGGATGAGTATGCATACGGCGAATGACGCGCGGAAGAGTGCCCTGAGGATCAAACGACGTTACCAGATGATCTCTACGATCAAAGGTTATAGACACCGCACGTATACGGGTAGTTCCGGGCAAAGGTGACCGGCGTCGCGCGTCAGAGTATGCCTCAGCTTTCGCGGGACAGAATGCTCGCGCCACATAACCTTGCCTCGAAGAATTCCTCTACTCTTCCCAGAATTTCCGACCGCGCTCTTCGATTCGTAGATGGCTTTGCGCAGCCCCGCCCCGCCGGGGACGCCGTGCGTGAACCAGGACGCGAACTGCTTCATCTTGCCAACAGCGTCGGGGAGCTCTTCTTCGATCAGCATCCGGAAGTAAGTGCGGATCATCTGGTAGCGGTCGGCCTCGGAGGGTACCTCGTAAAGTCGGGCGGAGACGCTCGTGGAGCCCCGGACGCCCTCGTCCGGGGAGGTTCCTTCCAACCCCTCGTCCGATAAGACCCACCGGCGGACGAGGGCGCCCGCCGCTCCATTTCCTGCATTGCCGATTCCAGCGCAGTACTGCTGAATCTGGCGAAAGATCCACGGATTCGACGGCGCGGTGCGCCCGATCATCACCGCGTCACAGCCGGTTTGCGTGACCATGGCGCACGCGTCTTCCGGAGAACGGATGTCACCGTTGCCAATCACAGGAATTTTCACCGCATCCTTCACCGCGGCGATCCACTCCCAGCGCGCGTTGCCGCTGTAGCCCATCTCCCGCGTGCGAGCGTGCAGCGCGACTGCGGCCAGGCCGCACGACTCCGCCATGCGCGCCAGTTCCACGCACACGATCTCTTCGTCGCTCCATCCCGCGCGGAATTTTACGGTGAAGGGAATTGTCACCGCCGCGCGTACCGCCTCAAAAATCCTGCCGATCGCCGGCAGATCGCGCAACAACCCCGAACCTCCGTTGCACTTCACAACTTTTTTCGCGGGGCAACCCAGGTTCAAATCGACCAGATCGAAGCCCAGCCCCTCCACCATCCGTGCGGCCTCAGCCATCACGCCCGGATCGCTGCCGAAAAGCTGCGCCGAGATCGGATGCTCGTCTTCGTAGAAATGAAGATAACGTTTAGCCTTCTGATCTTTTTTGCGGAGCACCCCGTCAGCCGAAGTGAACTCGGTCATGATCAGCCCGCATCCCCCAAGGTTGCGAATGAAGCGGCGGAAAACCGTGTCGGTCACGCCGGCCATAGGGGCGAGAACTGTTGCTGGGGCGATGGTCACGCTGCCGACGGAAAGGCTCGCGGGAACCGGCTGCAATGGCGCTGTCTGGCGGGCAAGAGTGTCCGCCCCACCCGAGCCGTTCGAATTGTCCCAGAACTTCTTCACAGTTCCTATTCTACTTGGGCCCGCCTAGTTGGCCGGGCAAAACAAAGCCCCCGCCGGAGCGAGGGCTAAAGCTTAGGTCTATCCGCGCTAATCCGTAGCAAAGACTATCCCTTTGCAGGAGCCGGAGCCGCGGGAGTTTCTTTCTTGGCGTACTTGCGGCGGAAGCGTTCCACGCGGCCGGCAGTATCCATCAGCTTCTGCTTGCCCGTGAAAAACGGATGGCAGTTCGAGCAGATTTCCACACCGATGTCGCCCCTGTGGGTCGACCGAGTCATAAACGTGTTGCCGCACGCGCAATGCACGCGCACTTCGTTGTAAGCAGGATGAATAGCTGGTTTCATAAGGATTCCAATCTTGATCTGAACCATTAGATTCTACCGGATAGGCGCCGGATTCAGCAAGAACCGCTGTCCCAAAAGCAGCCATCAGCCATCAGGAACCTCGATTCCAGAAGCCGCCCCGACCCATGTGGCGACAGCCGCCTCGGCTGTCCAAGCCTGGGCGAAGCCCGGCGTCCCACCATCCGGAAGCCGGAGCCAACCTGCTTTTCCTGACAACTGATCCTTAGCCCCTGACCCCTGTTCTCAAAACCTGAACTGATACGACGCCTTCACGAAAAACTGCCGGCTGTCGTTGAGATACCCCTTGGCCGTGTTGACCACGTATCCCGTCGACGCCGGCGTGCCAGGAACCACGTCCAGGTTCTGCAGGTCGCTGTTGTAGCCCACGTAAATAGCCGTCCCCGGGTGGATCAAATAGGTGACCAGAACATCCGCGTTGAACTGTTTTTCGGTTGGCAGATAAGTGTAGGGGAAGATCGTATTGCCCGGAGTATTCGCCAGCACCGAGTTGTACTGAAAAATCATGCGCAGCGAGAGCTGTGGCGTAAACTGCCAATTCCACTTGCTGCGCACGATGTGATTGTCGAAGATGCCTTTGCCCACGCCGGGAGCGGCCGTCTGCGCGAGCAGATACGTCGCCTCCGTGGCGCGCAGACGCTCGAACAGATAAGTATTCTCAATCTTCAGCGGCTTCACCGGACGCAGAGTCAGCAGAGCGCTCGCTGTGTTCACCCGAGCCAGAAAGGGAAGGTCCGGCAAAGGCGCAGGGGCCGTTGGCGAAGCCACGAAATTCACTCCATCGCCCCAGCGATAGACGGCTCCCATGGTCACCCTCGGAAAATAACCGCTCTGGATGCTGGCGTAGCTCCTGTGCTCGTGGTAGTCCTGGTTCTGGTAATCATAGTTCGGCGCAGCGGCGAAGCCGAGAAATGTGAAATCCTGCGGGCGCAGCCGTTCCCGGAACTCCTCGTAAGGAGCCATTATCAGCGTAGTCTGGCCGCGCGCCTGAATCCCTAGAAAGGGCTGGTAGTCGGTGTCGAGGCGCGTGCCCTCGTGGTCGAATGCGGTTCGGTTGCGCAACCCCCCGCCCCAAGCCACGATCCAGCCCTTTTTCGGACGGAAGAAATAGCTCGCCCTTTGCTCCGCGCTGCGAAGATCGACGCGGTTCACGAATCCCGGCACCGTGACGAAGCCGGGGCTCACGTCCTGGTAGGTTCCGGTGTAGTTAAAGTGCAAGCCCGCGCGCCGCAGCGTGAGTATGTCCGCGGGTCCGGCATAGTAGTTGTTGTTGCCGGCGTTGCCCGAGCTGAACGGGAAAAGACTGGTCTCACAGGTGGAATCGAGATTCTGCGTAATCAAGCCGGGCGCGGTCAGGCCCAGCAAATTGCTGGAACTCACCACCGCCTGCCCATCCAGCGTCCAGGCGGGACTGAACTTCAAGTGCGTATCGACGCCACCGACGCGATTGAATTCACCCGTGGTCGGGCACTGCCAATCGCTAAAGAGCGCGCCCACGCTCGATTCCTTGAAAATGTCGCGGCTGACGCGCGCGATGCCGAAGTACGACCGAATGCCGTAGAGATTGTCGACACAGCCAATATCCAGCACAGGACAGTTGCTGGGTACCGCGAGTCCCGGACTGCGATCATCGGCGGCCATCAGCCCCACCGAATACGGACCTTCTTTTCCGGTCAATCGAATTCCCGCCGACGGGTCCTCCACGTTGCGGGTGAAAAACAAATCAATCGGAGTGCGAAAATAATCCTCGTTCTCCAGAAAGAACGGACGCTTCTCCGGAAAATACACTTCAAAGCGCTGGTTCACCGTGATCTGCGGATCCTCCGACTCAACCTGGCTGAAGTCGGGATTGGCGGTAATGTCGAGCACAAAGTGATCATGGATCACGAACTTCGCGTCCATGCCGAACTGCCCCTGCGCCCGGGCGCTCTGAAAAAAAGGATTGTCAGGATCAACCGTGTCGAGCGCCGCGAAAGCCGCGCAGGATGCCGTAAGGCATCAGCTCGATGTCGCGCCCGGGGGAAATCCCCTCCAGCCCGTAAAGCGTTGCCGCTTGTCCCAGACGACCCTGCTCTCTGCGCGAGACGGCCGGCCAGAACGCGTCTTCATTCTTGCGCACGATGCCGCGATACAAAATGATTCCCCACTCCTGCTGCCTGCTCGCTGGAAATCGCAGGCTCTTGAACGGGATCGCCATCCACGCCACGTATCCCTGCGAAGTAATTTTGCCGCGCGAGTCCCAAACCGTATCGAACGACGTATCCCAGTTCCCCACCTCGGCGCTGGTCGCTTCGGTCCAGGTCGCGTCCCACTGCACGCCCAGCGGTGTAGTCTGGAAAGCGTAGGCGCGCCGCCGGTCGTGAAACGTGTCGAGCATAACCTCGACGTTATCGTCATCGTAAACATCTTCGCGTCGCGACATGCGTCCGCGAACTTTCTTCGGATCGTCGAAGCACACAAACACCACGTAAAGATTTTTCTTGTCGTACCCGAGATAAGCTTCGGTAGGCTCAGAAACCTTTTCACCGTCGTGCGGGTTCCGCTGCACGAAGCCGGTTACCCTGACCATCTGCAGCGCCACTTCGCCCTCAGGCTTCATGTTGAGGAAATTCTCAAGCGCCGGAGCCCGGGTCAGCCGCGGGATCGTCAGGGCCGGTGGTCCGAGCGCGGAGGTGGGCGGTGTGGGAGGTACCTGGTTCTGCGGTGGGACAATCGCCGGTTGTGACGAGTGCGGAGGCACGGCAGGGTTCTGCGGAGAAGTCTTTACATCCTGTCCCGCGGAGTTTTGGCCGGAATCGTGGCCGGATACGCCCGCGTTCTGTTGTGCCGGCGCGGCAGCCGCTGTGTTTACCTGCGCCTGTGCCAAGACGCTGCCCGGCCGCGCCGCCGCGGCCAGCACTAACGCAAAACCCAGCGAAAGGCTCAGCAGCTTCTTGAATGGAACCCGTAGTCCTCGACCCGAACCCAAAGCGTCCTCACCGGTCCCCGCCCCCCCGACGAGGAAGTCAGAACGATACACTATGGGCGCGTCTCACAAAACAGTAAAACGCTGTTGCTGCACTTCGCGATAAATAGGACTTACGAGACTTCGCCGAGCGTTGAGCTGACGGCTGAGGGTGAAAGCTGAGGGCTAGAACAGCGAGCTCTGCCTTCGACTCGGCGTGATGCCGAAGTGGTCGTAAGCCAGCTGCGTGGCCACGCGCCCGCGCGGAGTTCGGTTGAGGAAACCGATCTGCATCAAAAACGGTTCGTAAATCTCTTCAATGGCGTCCGGCTCTTCGGCCAGCACTGCGGCCAGCGTATTCACGCCCACCGGACCACCCTGATATTTCTCGATGATGGTCAGCAGCAGCCGCCGGTCGACTTCGTCGAATCCATACTGATCCACTTCGAGCATGCGCAGCGCAGCCTGCGCCGTAGGCTCGTCAATCTTGCCCGCGCCGCGCACTTGCGCAAAGTCGCGGACTCGCCGCAGTAGCCGGTTCGCAATCCGCGGTGTGCCCCGCGACCGGTTGGCAATTTCAATCGCACCCGCATCATCGATCGCGACCCCCAGGATTTCCGCCGAGCGCTCCACGATCACGCGCAAATCCTGCGGAGTATAAAACTCCAGCCGCAGCACAATCCCAAACCGCGCCCGCAGCGGACCGGAAATCAGCCCCGCCCGCGTGGTCGCGCCAATAAAGGTGAACGGCTTCACTTCCAGCGTGTGCGTGCGCGCCGAAGGCCCCTGCCCGATGATGATGTCCAGCTTGTAATCTTCCAGCGCCGAGTAAAGCAGCTCTTCAAGCACCGGCTGCAGCCGGTGAATCTCATCGATGAACAACACCTGCTTGTCCTGAAGATTGGTAACGATCGCCGTGAGATCGCCCTTGATCTGCAACAACGGCGCAGCCGTAGGCTGAAAGTGCACGCCTAGTTCGTTGGCAATAATGTTGGCCAGCGTCGTCTTGCCCAGCCCCGGAGGCCCGTAGAGCAGCACGTGGTCCATGGCCTCGCCGCGCGACCGCGCCGCCTCAATCGCAACCGCCAGATTCTCCTTGACCTTCCCCTGCCCGATGAACTCGTTGAGCCGCTGCGGCCGCAGCTTGAGCTCAAACGAAGAATCGTCCTCAACCGCCGCCGCAGACACTAACCGGTCTCGGTTGGAATCTAAATTGAGATTGTTACGCGCGGTAGCCACTGGCCGGATATTACCACGGACCACGTAGCGACAGCCGCCTCGGCTGTCGGGCCTGAGCCTGCCCTGGGCTTGCCGAAGGGGCGAAGCCCGGCCGCAGAAAAGATATAACGTCCTGCGACCCGATCCGCCGTCGCAAGAGAGAACCCTACTTCGGATACCACTCCAGCACCCGCACCTCAATCCCCGTCCCTTCCAATCCCTTCTGAAACACCGCGAGATCGGACCCGCGATAGTGATACGGAATCACAATCTTCGGACGAAACGCCTTCACCGCCTCCGCAGCCTCTTCCGGCGGCATCGTGTAAGGCAGATTCATGCACACGAACGCCACATCAATGTTCTTCAGCGCCCGCATCTCCGGCACGCCTTCCGTATCACCCGAGAAGTAAAAGCGCTTCCCGCCATAAGTCAACACGTAGCCATTGCCGCGTCCCTTGTCGTGAAAAAGTTTCCCGGCCTCAGGCCCGCGCTTCAGGTTGTATGCGGGAACCGCCTCAATCGTCCATCCCTGCCAGTTCTTCGTTTCTCCGTTGGCAATCGGCCTGCCGCTGGTAACCGTCGCAACCACCGCCGGCGCCGCAAGGATCTCCGTGTCCGCCTTGCTGACGTCCTTAATCGAATCCGGATCCATGTGGTCGCCATGAATGTCAGTAATCAGAATAAGATCAGCCTTCGGCAGCCCCGAAAGTTTCGCAGGCTTGGCTGGATCTAAATAGATAGTTTTCCCTCCCGCCTCAATCAGCGTGCTCGCATGATAGAGCGGAGTGATCTTCACCGGCCCGGCAGAAGTAGAAAACACCTGAGTCTGCGCCGCCGCATAGCCAAGCGGTGCCAGCGCCAAAGGAAAACAAAAAACGGAGCAAACTGCAATGAGTATCGTTTTCATCACAATCCTCTTTGAACAATTCCATAGTTTTGTCTACTATGGTATACTACGCGTTATATGGCCATTAGTATCAAGAGCATGGAAGCAGAACGCTTGGCTCGGGAGATTGCAGCGAAAACTGGCGAATCGCTGACCGGGGCCATCCTGACTGCCTTGCAAGAGCGCCTGGACCGGATCAAGAACCAGCGCCGCGCCCAAGTCCTGACCAGCCAATTGGATGACATTCTTCGCCGCGTGGACGCGATGCCAGTCCTCGATACGCGGCCAGAGGACGAAATCCTCGGCTACGACGATGACGGGCTTCCAAATTGATACCCGAGGCGGCCCGAAGAACGCACAGAGACCGGACACAGCATGGTCATTGATACCTCTGCCCTCGTCGCCATTTTTCTCAGCGAACCGGAACGTCAGAGCTTCCTCGCCGACATCATCGCTGCCGAAACCCGCCTCGTCTCCGCCGCCACTCTGGTCGAAGCCGGAATCGTTCTCGAAGCCCGCCGCGGTGAATCCGCTGGACGCGAGTTCGACCTCTTCGTGGTCCGCGCGAATCTTCAAATCGTACCCGTAGACGCCGAACAAGCCGACCTCGCCCGCGCCGCCTGGCGCAAATACGCAAAAGGCCGCCATCCTGCGGCCCTGAATTTTTGTGACTGCTTCTCTTACGCCCTGGCCAAGTCCACCGGCGAGCCGCTGCTGGCCAAGGGAACAGATTTCGATCTCACCGACATCGCCGTCCCAAAATAAAGACGGCATCCCAAAGAATACCAAGCTCGCAACTCGGCACTCGGGACTCGCAACTCATTACTCTTCCTCTTCCTTCACCTCGCCTCGCTCCGCCTTGGCCTTCTCAATAATCTTTTCCTGCAGTTGTCCCGGCACCGCATCATAGTGATGCATCTCCATGTTGAAGCTGCCGCGCCCCTGCGTCATCGAGGTCAGGTCCACGCCGTAAGTCAGCATCTCGGCCATCGGCACTTCAGCCTTCACAATCGTATTGCCGCCCTTGTTATCCATCCCCTGGATGCGCCCGCGCCGGCTGTTCAAGTCGCCCATGATCGATCCCGCAAATTCATCCGGAGCCGTAATCTCCACCACCATCACCGGCTCGAGCAGCGTCGGCTTCGCAACTTCCATCGCTTTCTTGAACGCGATGCGCCCCGCCATCTGGAATGAAAGATCGTTCGAATCCACATCGTGATAAGACCCGTCATACAACGTCACGCGAAAATCCACCACCGGAAACCCCGCCAGATATCCCCGCGCCGCCGCGTCGCGTATGCCTTTTTCCACCGGAGGAATAAAATTCTTCGGGATCGCGCCGCCAAAAATATCGTTCACGAACTCAAAGTCTCCCCCGCGCGGAAGCGGCTCCATCTTGATCTTGCAATCGCCGTATTGTCCGTGCCCGCCCGTCTGTTTCTTGTGCCGCCCCTGCACGTCAGCCTTGCCGCGAATAGTTTCACGATACGGCACCTTAGGCGCTTTCAACACGACTTCCGTGTGATAGCGCTTCTTCAGTTTCGCCACCGTCACTTCAATATGCTGCTGCCCAGTTCCGGCGATCAAAAATTCCTTGGTCTGCGGATCGCGGAAAAATCGCAGCATCGCATCCTCTTCCATCAGCTTGTGGATGCCCGGCCCCAGCTTGTCTTCATCCGCCCGGCTCTTGGGCTCAATCGCAAACGTAATCGCCGGCTCCGGCAACTTCACCCGCGGATACTGAATCGGCGCCGATTTATCTCCCATGGTGTCGCCGGTAAGCGTATCTTTTAATTTCGCAACGGCACCAATGTCTCCTGCGTGCAGCTCGGCCACCGGCACAGCCGTTTTCCCCTGCATGGTCGAAATGTGCGAAAGCTTCTCGAGCGTCCCGGTGCGGAAGTTCTGCACCGCAGATTCGTTCTTCACCACGCCAGAAAAAACCTTGAAGTAAGAAATCCTGCCGGAGAACGCGTCTGCCACCGTCTTGAACACATACAGCGAAACCGGCTCCGTATCCGCTTCATGCCGCTTGGGCACATCCCCATTCCCCGAAGCCGGAGCCTCGCCCTGCACCCACTCATGCTCCGACGGCGCCGGTGTGTAGTCGACAATAAAGTCCATCACCCGGTCCGCGCCCACGTTGCCCAGCCCCGAACTGAAGATCACAGGGAAAAGTTTGTCTTCCCGAATCGCGTTGTGCAGCGCCGGAATCAGATCCTCCTCGCCCAGCGTCCCCGCCTCGAAAAACTTTTCCATCAACTTGTCGTCGCCCTCGGCCACCAGTTCCACCAGCTGCTCGTGCGATTCCTGCACCTGCGCCCGCATGTTCGCCGGAATCTCCGTCTCTTTTCCTTTCCCGTTTCCGCCAAGCTCATACGTGTAAGCTTTCATCCGAACCAGGTCGACCACCCCGCTTAAACTTTTCTCGCTTCCGATCGGCAGCTCAATCGGAATCACATTCCGCCCGAACGCATTAATCAGCGACTCCAGCACCCGCTCCGCATTCGCGCGATCGCGGTCCATGCGGTTCACCACGATCAGCCGCGGCGTTTTATATTCCTCGCAGTAGTTCCACACCCGCTGCGTCACCACCTCCACGCCTGCCACGCCGTCCACAACAACAATGGCCGCGTCCACCACCGGCAGCACCATCTTGGCCTCGTGGACAAACATGTTGAACCCGGGCGTATCGAGAATATTGATCTTCGTCTTGCCCCACTCCACCACCGCTGCGCCCACGGAGATCGACATCTTCCGCGCGATCTCTTCCTCGTCATAATCGGTCGTGGCCGACCCGTCATCCACCCGACCGAGCCGTGGCGCCGCTCCCGCTGTATAAAGCATGGCCGACGCCAGCGTGGTCTTGCCCGCATGCCCGTGCCCCACCAGCGCTACATTACGAATGTTTTCCCCAGAATAGATTTTCACGAGTAGGCTCCCTCAGCAGGCGTGCGAAGAAAGGCCCAGAAACAGAAGAAGACGAGACAGCAACGTGGCCATCCAACATCACCCGCCAAAACGTAGGATGCTACCACGCGGCAAGCGGCGGCCTCAACTTAGCAGAAGGCCAACGTAGGGCCAGCCGCCTCGGCTGTCCGGTCGAGCGCAGCGAGACCGGCGTCAGTACACTTTGAAGTTTGGAGGAATCGGTGGGATGATTGGACGCCAGACTGCTGGACCCGCATGAAGGCACATCTGATCGCCCTATTGATCGCGGCAGCGCTGACAGGTTCACTGGCAGCTGCAGCCCACGCTTACGGCAGCCACTCTACGCCCGGAATACGCCTGATGCTCGCCAATCTTCCCGGTATCGTAGTGGGACTCTGGGTGGGCCAGTGGATCGAAAATGACTATGTGTTTTACGCCTTATCTGCGGTTGTGAATTGGGTCTTCTACTTCTACTTGATTAAGGGCGCGATGTTGCTTAAGCGCAAGCTCTCAAGCTGAAGTGACGGGTGCCCCATTTCTCGCGTCCTTTGCGAGAAGTGGGGCTTTCGACTTCCTCGCCGCCCCTCAAATCGTAGTATCATCCCTCCGCATGCCAGGCAACCGCACCAGCGAACAGTGGGTCGCGCAATACGCCACCAGCCATCAGCATCCGGTAAACCGCGCCTGCCATACCCTGGGCATCCCGCTGATTCTTCTCTCGGTCGGCATCTTCGTAGCCAGCATTTTCGTGCACCGCCTGTGGCCCTACGCCCTCGCTCTATTTCTACTCGGATGGATTTTCCAATTCATCGGCCACGCCTTCGAGGGCAAGGAACCAGAATTCTTCCACGACTGGCGCTTCCTCTTCGTCGGCGTCCGCTGGTGGTGGGCCAAAATCCGCGGCCGAGCGTAAGCGACATTGCAGTACACCACGAACCTGCAAAGCACCGTGGAAGAGCGGCGCCGGGTGCTCCATTTCTCGCGTCCTTTGCGAGAAGTGGGGTCTTTGAATTCCTCGTGGTTTATCCCTGCCCCCGCAGCGCCCCCGCCGCGTCCTTCACCAGCTCGGAAACCTGCCACTCACTCCCGTGATACCAGCTGAAAATTTTTCCATCAGGCCCAATCACCGCAGTGCTAAGCGAGTGCGTGATCAACCCATCCTCAGTCTTGTAGGTAAGTCCAAAATAACTGGCGATCTGCGGCAAGTCAGCCGCGCGCGGAACGGCGAATTCCCAGCGATCGAAAAGCGCCGCCTGTCGGCTGTGCGCCAGCGAGAAGCCGTAGTCGCGCAGAACCTTAGGCGTGTCATGCTCCGGATCGAAGCTGACGCACAGCAGATGAGTCTTGCCCGCCAGCGCCGGATCGGCGGCAAGCTCCCCGTTGAGTTGCGAGAACTGCGCCCCCACCCGCGGGCAAAAATCCGGAAAAGGACAGCGCGTGTAAATAAACGTGACGAACAAAACCTGCCCGCGATATTGCTTCAGCGAAATACGCTTCGCATTCTGGTTGGTGAACTGGAAGTCCGGAACCTCTTCGCCGGCAGCGGGAATGTGCAACTCCGCGGTGGGCTTGGCGTCACCCTTGTCACCGGCCGGTTTCGCGTGACTGATGACCTTGACGTTCTCCAACCAATAGTCGGGAACCGAGTCTTTATCCTTCCCCGCGACCACGACCTCAGCAGAAATCGAATCCCCGGCCGCAAGCTGGCTGAAGTCCGCCGCAAGTTTTATTTTGTAATCCATGGCCATCGCGTCCATGAACCCAGGAATAGCGTCGCCGTCAATAATGGCGGACTGGTTCGCCTTGTCGAGCGTAACGATGCGCCCCGTAAACGGATAGCGCTTCAACGATGGAGCCGCCTGCTTACTGCACGACAAAGAAAGAATCGTGCACAGCAGAATCAACAGCAAAGTAAGTTTGGCAAAAGTTGGATGCAGCACTCAGAGTCTCCGAATCAGTTGTATCAGAAACAGGTCCGACAAATGCATCGGGGAAGAGCACACCCCGTGCGCGAACCTGCTCGTGGAGGGGCGGACGCCCTCGTCCGCCCACTCTCTTCACATCGAAAATGCAAACCGCTCCCCCGAACCTCCGGCCTCCAGGAAACAATCAATAATGAAAGCGATAGCGCAATTCCAAATAAATTTCGCGTGGATTGTTCCAATGGTATCCGCCGAACGTTAGGCTATTGTCATACTCGACGCGCCGGTTGGCCACGTTGAGCGCTGTCACCGACGCAGTGAACCGTTCGCCGAAATCCTTGCCTACCGACAAATCGAAAGTAGTGTGTTGCGGCAAATAATCCCCCGGATACGGCGCGCCCGGAAAAGCGTTGCTGAACCCCGACCCGTAATAAACGTTGCTCGAGAAATAAACACGCCGCGGCAAAGTGACGTCGCCGCCCACGTTCAGCGTGCTGCGCTGGTCGTGGTCGAGCGGCGTGAGTTGCGGTGAGAACGAGAAATCAGTAAGCCCGCCAATGATCGTGCCGGCACCCTCCGCAATCTGGTTCGAATATGCCAGATGCACCTGTCCGCGGTGAGCGAAGCGTGGAGAACGTAGCGTGACTTCCCATCCGCGGATCAAAGCTTGCGAAACGGCGAGCGGGAAAAAAATGCTGGAAGCCCCAATATTGTTATGGTCAAGAAAATTCACGACATTGGTTTGAAAGTTATCCGCGTCGAGCACCCATCCGCGGTAAGGGATGGTCACGCCAAATTGATGCTCTTCGTCTCGTTCCCCGGGTAGCGTGGCGAATCCCAGCCCTTGCTGTTGCGTGAAGTTGATCAATGCCGGCCCCGAAACGCTTTCGATCGGCGGCGCCTGGTAGTAGTGCCCGTAAAACGCGCGGAAAGTCCAACCGAGCTTCGGGATTGTAACCGTAGCCCCAAACCGCGGGCTGATGGCAGACTCACTCACCGGCCGCGCCGTCGATGTGACCGCAAAGTTGCCTTCCGAGAAATGCGTGGGCCGCATGCCCGCCGAAAGCGTCAGCCACGAAAACGGTTTGAATCTCTCATCAACGTAAAAGGCCTGCAGGTTCGCGGTTGGGTGTTCGGTGTCGGCAATCGTCGCGTTCCCGCTGCCATCATTGAAAATCGCCCCGAAGAACTGGTTATCACTTTGGTAGAAACCGAGAAATCCCGCCTGCAAGTCGTTCTTCTTGTAGTTGGCCGCGAAGCTCGCCTGACCTCCGGCGTAAGTAGAGCCCCGGTCTTCCGTGGTGGCGATCGGAACGTCATCGGGATTACTGTCGTAGTTTCCGCGGTTGTAGTGGTAGAAGGGAGAAACCGTAGTCAGCAGATGCGAATTAAAAGTGTGCAGCCAGGTGAACAGCAGCCCCGCATCGCTCTCGTGCTCGCCGTCGCGCAATCCAATGCTGGGCGTGTACTGCTCGCTCGCCGGATTATTTTCAATGTCGTTGGGGAAAGGATCGTAAGGGATCTGGAAATAGTCGCGGCGTAGAGAGGTCATCAGCCGCAGCTGGTTCGAAGGGTCCACATTAAAAATGAACGACCCGAAGCCGCCTACGCCGTTCACCGCGTCGTGCACCACCTGCGGAACCGGCGGTTGCAAGCCCAGGTCGCTGCGGTTGCCGTTCACGCTGGCGTAGTAAGCGAAGCGTTCGGTGTGGCTGCCAAAGCTGAGCGCATCGTTGGTCTGGTAGAAGTTGCCCGCGCTCAGCACCAGCTCCGCCTGCTTGTTGCGTTCGAATCCCGTTCGCGGCACTACGTTGAACACTCCATACGTCCGGTCGCCAAACTCCGCACCATAGCTGCCGCGGTTGACTTCCACATATTCCAAATCCTTAGGATCGAACTGCGGCCCCACATTCTGCGCGATCGCGGTGTTGATCACCGGAATCCCGTCCAGCAGCCAAGTGGTCTGGTGCCCGCCGCGCATGTGCAGCATGTCATGCGTCACATAAGCGCCGGGAGTGTAGTCGGTGATCATAGCCAGACTATTCGAACGGTCCGCCCCCGGCGTGCGCTCGATATCGACACGATCCACCAGCGTAATCGGCGTCGCCGAATCCGTCGCCACAACCTCGGACGCGCCCGTGACTGTAACCTTCGCGTCCGCCGCCGCGATCTGCAATTGAAAGTGCACCACCGGCACCGTCCCCGAGATCACCGTGACGTCCTGCGCGGCCTGCGCGAATCCCTTGCTGGCAACCGCCACCGAATAATCGCCCAGCGCCACGGCATTGATTTCAAATTCTCCGTTCGCATCCGTTGTCACCGACTTGGCCCAGTCCGACGACTTCGCTTTCAGCATCACCATGGCCCCCTGGATCGGCCGGTGTTGTGGATCGTGCACCACTCCGCGTACCGCTCCGTAAATGTTGGCGAACGCTGCGACAGCCACGGCCACGAACGCCGCGAGCAGCGGAATGCGCACCAGTGAACTACCACGGAATGCACCGCCGCGCGAAACGCGACTACCAAGAGTGAGAAGAAAAAAACGCATGAACCCTCCGAATGATCGGAACAAGTCTCCAGCCTCAACATGGCCAGCCTCGCAAAGTCCACGAGGATCGGCCTTTCCCGACACGAACGCCGCGACACAAATGCCCTGTCGCAAACCGCTTAATACCAACGTGTGGGAATCAATACAGCTTTAGGCGAGGGAGCAATACGGAGGAGCGCGCGTCGATTGCAGCGCAAAACTTTCTCTGGCTGGAGGGTTCTTCCGAAGTTCCTGTACGCGGCTAATCACTTCCCGGCAGAGGCTGGCCGTTCGCGGCTGCGGATGAGCCCAATGGGCGGTCGTCACCGCGCGGCAGCAATCGTGGTTACAGCAACTGGCATCGTGAATGGAGAGCCGCGAAGAATCCGTGATCCCGCCGCCGTGGCAGGGATGCGCCGCGTTTCGCAAACAACAGGCATGCGGCTTCGCCGCCGCAGACGCCAGCGCCAGCGGGACGAGGTTCCCCACCAGCACGAACAACAAAAGAAATCTGGCAGTCAGGCGATGCATATTTCCGGCGGCGACAGCATCCCACAGGCTGTCGTGAGGTCCGCCCAGCATAGAACAAAATCCCGAGCGGTTGCAATCGAACGTTACGAATTGGACGGCTATCGCAGCAGAACGTTGGTTCCTTCCATTCCGTCAATCGCAAACCAAGCCCGCTCGTGTAAGGTTTTCCTTAGTGAAACTTAGTGCCCTTAGTGGTCAAAGATTTTAGTGATCAAAAATTCCACTCTCACCTGGCTCCCAGCTTCCGGTTAATATCCACCGCAAACTCCGTAAAGAAATTCGACATAATTCCCCACCCCGCCTGCCCGAGCGCGCCCCATCCGCCCTCCGCAAACGCATTGCGTGGTTTCGGCAGCCAGGCCGTCGCAATCATGCCCCCGCCAAATGCGCCGCCATACAGCGCCCATTGCGGACGCATGTCCCGCTCGCTCCGGTCATACGTCAGAAAATTCCGCATCACCGCATGCTTCGTCCGCGGCCAGAATCCGCGGCACCGGCACTGATCGTAACGCGGCTCGTAGCCCAGCTTGGCATCGCCTACCGCCGTCAGACTGTTCGACGCTATGAATTGTCCCTCTCGCGACCACCAGCGCTCGGTATATCCTGCCCAGCCATCGTCCCACTGGTGGGGCACTCCGCGCTCCTGATCGATCGTCGCATCAAACATCCGCTTCAAATACGCGCCCGGCGTCAACACCGTCTGCTGCAGATAAAGCCTCTGCCGCTGCGGCCCCGTCAGCGTGACCAGCGGGTGGTTCCGGCTGACGTAAGCTCCCACCAGCCACTCCGTTTCCCAGTCCCGAAGTTGCACCAGCGTCGCAGTCGCCGCCTGTTTCGTAGCTTCCGCCACCGCTTGCGCCGGATTCGGAGCGTCCTCTTTCTTGTCTTCCGGCTTGTCAGGGGAGGGCTTATCCGGCGACTCAGGCGCCGGAGGTAATGGAGACGATGGAGACGATGGAGATGACGGAGATGACGGATCGGCGGGCGGATTCTCTTTGCCCTGGCCTTGCGATTGGTCAGATGGCGTCTGAGGCGGCGGCGTCTGCGGCTCCTGCGCCCATCCACTTTTCCCCACGATCAACACCGCGAGAAAAAACCCAGCACAGAGCCCCACCCGCACATTCCTGCCCGGCTTCGCTGCGAAACGTGCCATTGTTTTTCCCAACGCGTTCCTTGCGCTACGACAGCTGCCCAAGTAAAACTTGTCATCCCGAACGTCCGCGTTTTTCATCGCGGCGGAGGAGCCTGTCCTGAGCGAAGCCGAAGGAATCTCAGTCTCAACAGCCGTGGAGCGCCAGCCTAAGGACCCTGCCCCGAGCGAAGTCGAAGACATCAAAGCTCCTCGACCCAAACTAGCCACTACCCACTAACAACTAGCCACTGCCCTTCACTCCCGCTAAACTCCTTTCGATGCACTCCCTCTACAACCGCGTTGCCGGACAAAGCGTCGAACGCCTCGCCGCCCTCAGCGACGGCTTCTTCGCCGTAGCCATGACCCTGCTCGTCCTCGACCTCCGCGTCCCCGCCGCCGAAGCCATCCACTCCGAGCACGATCTCTGGCACGCGCTGGTCAAGCTTTCCCCGCGCCTCATCGTCTTCCTCATGAGCGTCATGACCAACGGCATTTTCTGGGTCGGCCAGCAAACCCAGCTCAACCACTTCGCCCGCGCCGACCGCAATCTCGCCTGGATTCACATCGCGTTCCTCTGCGCCGTCTCGCTCACGCCATTCTCCACGTCGCTCCTGGCCGAGTTCATCCACTACCGCACCGCGCTTCTCGTCTATTGGAGCAACATCCTCCTCCTCGGACTCACCTTATATTGGAGCTGGAGCTACGCCACCCGCCACCACCTCCTCACCGACGACGTCCCACCAGAAATCCACTCCGCCGTAGTTCGCCGCATCGTAATAGCCCAAACCCTCTACGCCGGCGGCGCCGCCCTCTGCTTCGTAAGCACGTACTACGCCATCGCCGCCATAGTCCTGGTCCAAGTGAACTACGCAATAGCCCCAAGATTCTGCTGGGGCCTGTTCTCCCGCAAATCGTCGTACAGCGAGTCGTAGAACTAAAGGACACGGGGATGCGTGGCACGGTAAGTGTGGCGCGGGCACTCTTGCCCGCGAACTCTATCCACGAGCACAACAAAAAAATTGCCGCGACCTCATTTTCATTGCGTGTCATCCTGAATTGATTTGTCATCCTGAGCGAAGCATGATCGTCCGAAGGACGCTCATGCGCAGTCGAAGGACCCCATGCAGGCCAGCAGCACCACCGGCTTCAATAGGAGCTCCCACCACGACTGCGAAGCTCTAGCTTTAGTGCCCGACCGCAGCGAGCACACCGGGAAGAGCACGACTTCAGTCGTGCCGATAAGAAGTCAGGAACAAAGCGGGCTTCAGCCCCTGAGGGCCGTCTTCCTAACCACAACAACGAAAGAACATCGCTCTAAATAATTTCCGAACTTACTTCTCCAACCTCAGCACCACCACCCGATCCACTTCCTTCCCCACGGCCGCCGGAACCTTCACCACCACCCCATCCCCACTCTGCGTAAACTCCACCGCCCCACCGCCCAACATCTGAGCCCCCGCAATCTTCCGCTCAAACGCAGGCAGCGCCAGCAGCGGAGCGTTCCAGTGCAGTACATGCACATAAACCTTGTCACCCTTTTGCGTAGTCACGCCCCAATCCCCCGGAGCCACCGGACCACCCCGCGTCCCGTAAATCGTCTCCCCGTACCGCGCCATCCACTCGCCCACCGCTCGCAGCCGCGTGACAAACTCTTCCTGAATCTCCCCGTTCGGCATCGGACCAATATTCAGCAACAAATTCGAATTGTTCCCCGCCGCCCGCACCAGCATCTCTTCCAGTTCTTCCGGACTCTTATAATTGCTGTCCCCAATATTGAATCCCCAAGCCCCGTTCAGTGTGTTCGAACTTTCCAGCGGCAACTGGTCGCTGACATAATTCGTATTAAATCCCGCCGTATTCCGCCCCGGCAGATCCCGTTCAAACGTCTGCACATCCTCCCCCGGCTTCGGGGTCTGATGATGATTCGGAATAATCAACGCCGCCGGCTGCAACTGATGAATCAGCGCATAAGTTTTCGCCAGATGCCAGTCCGCATCCGGCTTGTCCCACATCCCATCAAACCAGATCCCCCCAATCGCCCCGTAATTCGTCAGCAACTCGCGCAATTGCCCATCCATATAGTTGTCGAGATAAGCATTCCAGTCCCCGTGATCCGGACGCCCGTTATTCCAACTGGTCGCGCCGCGCGGAAAATAATCCGGATTATGCCAATCCAGCTGCGAATAATAAAAAAATAACTTGATCCCCTGCCGATGGCACTCGTCGGCCAACATTTTCAGCGGATCTTTCCCATACGGCGTCCGCTGCACAATATTCCAATCCGAAACTTTCGAATCGAACATCGCAAACCCATCATGATGCCGCGACGTAATCGTGATGTACTTCATCCCCGCAGCCTTAGCCAGCGCAACCCACGCCCGAGCATCAAACTTCTCCGGATCAAAAAACTTCGGCAGCCGCTCATACTCATGCACCTTGAGATGCCGCTCGTGAAACACCCACTCCCCATCCCCCAGCACGCTGTAAACTCCCCAGTGAATAAACATCCCAAACTTCGCATCCTGAAATTCCACCCGAGCCTTGAGATTCTCCGCCGAAGGCACATAACTCCCCGCTGCACCGTTAGTCTGCCCCGAGCCGACGACAGCAAGAAGAATAACCACCATCGGGACCAGCAGTGCCGGCCGCGCCACAAGCCATGTGGCCACGAGCGCCTCGCCCGTGAGCTTTTGAAGCTGCTCCCGCCCTCTAGCGCTCCTACCCTCTCTCGAACGCATGTTTCTTCTCCAATTCCTCCACCGAAGTCCGCATCGCCCCTTCAAATCTCGATGCCTGTCCCATGAGCCCCGAAGTCGCCTCCGCGAACTCCCCATCCATTCGAATCAACCCATCCGCAGCAACCCGCCCCGCAATCTCCAGCAAATGCTCCGTCGTAGTCTGCAAATACTGCGCCTCCGTAGGATCACAAATCCACACCCGCGCGGGTGCCCCATCCTTCTCGCGTCCTTCGCGAGAGGGTGAGGATTTTGACTCTGCTATCTTCTCCGAAGCGAGTCCCACCCGCGTCTCCCAATAAACCTTCCGCGCCAGAAATTCCGCCACCACCTCATCCCCAGCCTTCCCAAACACCCACTGCTTCCGCTTGAAATCATAATGTCGGCTCGAAAACGCCACCGGCAACAATTTCCCCGACTTCACAAACTCAATCTGCCTCCGGTCCACTTCCTTGCGCAGCGCATTGATCACCGGCGCCTCCGCATCCTTCGCTTCGAGCGACGGCATCACCTCCCGCACCGTCATCGACAAATTCACCGCCACCGCCGCATGCAGCCCCTCCGAATTCTCCAGCCGGATGTCTCCATGCAACACCCAGAAATCCGCCCCCGACGTCGACTTATGAAACGGCCACTCCAGCCGAATCGTCAGCGGCAGCCCCGTCAGCGTCATCCAGATTTTCTTCGCCGCCGCTTCCGCCGCGCCGCCTTGTGTTTCCTCTGTCATAAGAATCCCGTCCCCAATCGCAATTGCAACCGCATCATTCTACCGTGTGGACACTGTCACGACTCGTGGAGCCACGGGCGCCCCGCCCGTGCGGTTTTCAATCCCAACTCCCGCTCACTTCCCCAGCCCCAAATCCCGGCCCGCGGAAGTCCCTGGTCTTACCCTGTGTTCCCCTGTGTCTCCTGTGGTGAAGGTTCTAGCACTCTCCACCATCCACCCCAGCAACCCCAGCAAACAAAATCCCACCGCATTCAAAACCCCATGCGTCGAAGCCATCCGCGGAATAGGCAATAACTCACTCTTCACAAAATCCGCCACCGCATAAGTCCCCGACAACGCCATCCCCACAAACACCGCTCCCGCCGCCGTCCGCAGAAAACCTCGCGCAGTGCCACCCTCCACATGCCCCGCACACATCCACACAAACCCCGCCAGCCCCGCCACGCTCGCCGAAAACACCACCGCCGCCCCCATCTTCAGCCCCGGAGAAATCACAAACCCCGCCGCCACCAAGAACGGCATCCCCAACACAAGAACCACGACCCTCCGCAACCATCGTAGCCAGCCATCGCGCCCGGCAAATCGCACCTCCGCAAACCGCAAAGTCGCCCCGGCAATCATCGCGGTAGCAAATCCCGCAAAATGAAAATGCACCGCCGTCAGCAAGCCAATCGGCTCCTGAATCCCCATCGGCCGCCATCCCAGCCGCGACGCCACCAGCCAACCCCCACCCACCGCCAGGTCAACGCAGGCAACGTCCCCCGCAATCCTGGAAAGCCGTGAAGGTTGTCCGGACACCGCCGCAACTCGTGTGGCCACGGGCGCCTCGCCCGTGAGCTTTTCTATCTCAGCCGCCGGCCCCGTACTCGCCGGCCCCAAAACCAAAGCCCCCAACTCCACCACCGCAGCCGAAGCCATGATCCCACAAACCACCATCCACGCCCCAGCCAAAAACCCAGCCCGCTCCCCCGGCGACAGACAAACCGCCACCACCGCCAGCACCGCTCCCACGGGTTGTAAAGTCTGTGCCGCAGCCGCCAGCCCCCGCGCCACGCCAGACTCAAATCCCTTAACCCGCCCCAACTCTATCCCCAGCGGAACAATCACCAGGGGCGCAAACAAAAACATCAATTCGATCACCCCAATCCGCGCAATCCCCATCCGCGCCAGCACCGCAACCCCAGCCCAAGCCGCCGCACCGGCAATCGTCCACCCCTCCGCCCACCGCTCCGATCGAAGCTCCTCTTGCCCGCTACTACTCTTGTCATTCCGAACGAAGCTGGAGCCGCGCGAAGCGCGGTGAAGCGACCGAGGAATCTGCTTTTCCTGTCCACCATTCGAACTCGTCATATTCACCTCACTGCACGCCGGGTGCCCCATTTCTCGCGTCTTTTGCGAGAAGTGGGGATTTTGACTTCGCCGTTACCCCACTGGCCGCAACGCCGCCGTTCCAAAAATCCCCACCAGCACAATCAACGACCCCACATACAACGTATCCATTCCCCGGTTCTCCCGCCGCAGCTCCTTGTCGTAATAGAAAACCTGCAACCCAATCCGCAGCAGCCAGAATCCCGCCATGAACCCGCTCAAAAAACGTCCCAACCCACTCGCCCCCGCCAGCTCCGCAGCAAATCCAAAACACAACGCGGCAAACAGCCCCACCACAATCAGGATGTACGCCCAATGCACATAAACAATCTGCCGCAGAAACCGCGGAACTCCCGCTAGCCGTTCCCCCACCCGCAACCGCCCCAGCAACGGAACGTTAGCCAGCACGATCCCGACATGCACCGCCCCCGCCCCCCAAATCAGCTCTTTCATCAAGGCAGCGCTCAAGAAATTCCCGCTCATACCCACCTCCATGTCGTCGTTACCCGGTGTTCCTTCTGCCCCCGCAGCCTGCAACCGGTTAGGTCTTAACTGCCACTGACCCCTAGCCACTGACCACTGCTTTTCCATGCGACCCAGCTTTAGCACTTGCCCCTGTCGTGATCACAGGTTTCCCTGTCCCCGAGCACCGACCTTTTTAATCAGACAGTTCTGTACAAACAGAACGCACTGCCCAAAAAAATTATCCCGCCTTCGCCTTCGGCTTCCCCACCTTGCTCACCTTCGCCCCCATCCGCAACAGCTTCCGCACCGTCCCCGTAGGCAACCGCTTCATGTGGTCATGCAGTTCGGTCACTGCCTCGAAAAATCCCGCCATCGCCGCCAGCCGTTCCCGCGTGTAATCCGCTCCCGGCTCCTTCGGATCCAGCTCCGCCAGGCACCGCCGCAGCATCTCCCGCGTCGGATCAATCTCCCGCCGCTTCCTCTGCTCAATCACCAGCCGGAACATCTCCCACACATCTTTCATCGACTCATAATGTTCCCGCCGGTCGCCCAGCACATGCACCGCCCGCACAATCCCCCACCCCTCCAGCTCCCGGATCGACGTCGACACATTCGACCGCGCCACGCTCAGCGTCTCCGCAATCTCCTCGGCCGGCAGCGCCCGCGGCGACAAATACAGCAACGCATGAATCTGCGCCACCGTCCGGTTAATCCCCCACCGCGTCCCCATCTCTCCCCAGTGGAGGATGTACTGCTTCTGCAATCCAGTCAGTTCCGCCATATCGTTTCTTTCAGTACGAACTGAATATACAGAAATTACCTCGTATTGTCAAGCCCCGTAACTGATCCCTGACCAATCCACCCGATGAAGTTACTGACCCCTGGCCACTGACCCCTGACCCCTGCTTTTTGTCTACAATCAGGTTTCCCATGCACCCCGCCCGCATCGCCGAGCTACTCGAACCGTTTCTGTCTGCAACCCCGAACCCTTGTCATTCCGAGGAGCGCAGCGACGAGGAATCCGCTGTCCTCTCCCTCACCCAACTGCAGCATATATCGACGTACATCGATCTACTCCTTCGCTGGAACGCCCGCATCAACCTCACCGCCATCCGCGACCCCGAAGAAATCGTCACCCGCCACTTCGGCGAAAGCCTCTTCGCCGCCCGTCACCTGTTCCCCGAGGAGGGCCCCAGTGGATACCGTGAAAGAGCGGCCCATCAGAGCCTGCCCCGAGCTGGTCGAGGGGGCCGCGCAAGGCACACGGAAGAGTCCGGGGCTTTAGCCCCCGAGCTCATCACCGCAGCCGACCTCGGCTCCGGCGCCGGATTCCCCGGCATCCCCATCAAGCTCTGGGCTCCGCTCCTCACCCTTACCCTGATCGAGTCCAACCACAAGAAGACTGCCTTCCTCCGCGAAGTCGTCCGCGCCCTTACATTGACGAACGTCAATGTATTCTCCGGCCGCGCCGAGCAGCTGCTTCAGCAGCGCTCCGGTCTGGGCCTGATCAGCAAAGAAGATCCGGGCCTCGCCAGCGAAGAGCACGACCAACCGGGAAGGACCAAGCCCAGGCAAGGCAAGCGTGGCCGGCATAAGCCACCGGAGAGCCATGGCCGCCCGCGACCTGATCCAATCGAACTGCTTCCAGCGACCCAGGCCGGAGGCCAGCCCCAAAGCCCTAAACCAGAAGGCTTCGACCTGGTCACCCTTCGCGCCGTCGAGCACTTTGCCGATGTACTCCCGGTCGCTGCCAGCCTGGTCTTCCCGGGCGGACGTCTTGCCCTCCTCATCGGCGCCTCGCAACTCGATCAAACCCAAGCCACCTTGCCCACGTTCGCCTGGGACCCTCCCCTTCTGGTCCCCCAGTCAACGTCGCGTACCCTGCTGATCGCGCGTCGATCACAGTCGGAACCATCCCAAGGAAATGACACCAGGCCATCTCCGCAGGGAGAATTCCACAAGTAACTAGGTGGGAAACAAACTCAGCCAACAACGCGAAAGTGGAAAATAAACTCTAGCTTTACCCCACCACAAACGGCCGTAAGTGGAGTAAAATGCAAATAATTTAGCGTTTTTGGCTGGCCCATCGGCGACCACAAACATGAGTTTTCCACAGTGTTCCTTCAGGAACACTTCTCCATTTTGCACGTCTGTCGGTCAAATCTTCCCATACAAAACGACGAAATGTTCCGGCAGGAACACTCGCGCGCTCGACGAATCGGAGCCAGGTAAGTGCGGCAAGAGACCAGACGCAGGAGAGTCACACGTCTAACCGGGAGGCTCGAGCCGTTAACGGCGGACAGCCAACGCAACTAAACCAACCAACGTGACACCTCAAAAACGAAAGAAGTGTTCCGCTAGGAACACTTCTCAAAAAAGGCAAGTGATTTCTACACGCTCCGGGGAGCCGGTAGCTGGAGGGCTAGACAAACGCTCAAGTGTTCCTGAAGGAACACATCTCCATTCTGTAACCAGTTCCTGAAACCAGACACAAGTCTCAGGAGCCCACTTCAAAGAATGCGTAAAACGTTCCTGCAGGAACATAACGCTTGTTTTGCACAGAATTTCGCAAGCAGTGTGACATTTTGCGTTGCATTTGAATTGGAGATGGACGTATGCTGCCGAATAGCTCAGGCTTCTCCTAAAAACTCAATGGGACGCGTCATCGCGGTTGCCAACCAGAAGGGCGGCGTGGGCAAGACCACGACTGCCATCAACTTAGCTGCGTCCTTTGCGGCGGCTGAGGTCAACACGCTGCTGGTCGACTGCGATCCGCAGTCGAATGCCACCAGCGGCCTCGGCTTCGTGAAGGACCCGGAGCGCATCAGCTCCTATCACCTGCTCATGGGCGCGGCCACGGCCGAGGAGGCCCTGGTCGTCACCGCTCTCGAGCAGCTGTGGCTGATTCCCTCGCACAAGAACCTGATCGGGGCCAACCTGGAGCTGGTCGACGTGGAGGGGCGCGAGTTTCGCATGCGCGAAGCGCTGGCGCCTCTGCGCGAACGCTTTCAGTTCATCGTGATCGACTGCCCGCCTGCGCTCGACTTGCTTACTCTGAACGCGCTCGTGGCCGCGGACACGGTGCTGATCCCGATGCAGGGGGAGTACTTTGCTCTCGAGGGCATCAGCGAGCTGCTCGACACGATCGAGCGGATCCGCGCGGCGCTGAACCCACAGCTGGGGATCGAGGGGGTGGTGCTGACCATGTTCGACGACCGCACCAACCTGGCGCAGCAGGTGATGAACGAGCTGAAGAAATATTTTGGCGAGAAGCTGTGCACGACTACCATCCCGCGCAACATACGGCTGGCGGAGGCGCCGAGCCATGGGATGCCGGCGCTGATGTACGATCCGCGGTCGAAGGGGGCGGAGAGTTATATCCGGCTGGCGAAGGAGATTCTGGATCGGGCTTCGGGGTTCGGGCTTCCGGCTTCTTCGGAGCAGCCATCTGCGGAGATTTTTACCACAGAGGGCACAGAGGAACACAGGGTAAACACGGACGTGGAGGAGACTCCCGAGATGGACAAGAGCGCTTGATAGATTGATGGACGTCGATATATAGATCGATGGGTGTCGATATATTGTCGGGGGAGAAGCTCTACAGGGGAAATCCTTCTCGCAAAGGACGCGAGAAATGGGGCACCTGGCAGAAATTCCTGGCGGAGCTGCGGGGCAACCGGAGGTAAAAGGGGTCCTTCGACTCCGCAGTGGCAAGCGCTTCGCGCTTGTCACCGCTGCGCTCAGGATGACAGGGCTGGGCAGGAAGCAGCGACAGAGAATGAGGAGAGATTGATGACGACTACGGCGGCGGTGGAGAAGGTGGCGGGGAATCCGGTGGAGAAAGAGAAGATCGAGAAGCGGCGGGCTTTGGGGCGGGGGCTGGAGTCGTTGCTGCCGGGGCCGCGGGTGGTTTCCGGCGTGGTGGCTCCTGTCCGCGACAGTGGTGGCGTAGGCGGACAGCAGATTCCTCACGGGCTTTCGCCCGTTCGGAATGACAAGGTTTTGAGTGATGACGGTACCGCCGGGGGTGTGGCTGCTACCGCAGAAAGCGCCGAGCAGCGCTCGGGACAGCCGGTGGCGGCTGTCTCCACATTTGGGGCGGGCGAGACTATTTCGATTCAGGCGGTGGCGGATACTTCGCGGACGCCGGGGAATTTTGTGGTGAACCTGGCCATTGACGATATCGACAAGAATCCTTACCAGACGCGGTATGGGATGGACGAGGAGAGCCTGGAGGAGCTGGCAGAGTCGATTCGGATCAATGGAGTGGTGCAGCCGGTGGTGGTGCGTCCGGCGGAGAAGGAGGGGCGGTACATCCTGATCCTGGGACAGCGGCGGTGCCTGGCGTCGAAGATGGCGGAGAAGACGACGGTGCCGGCGCTGGTGAAGCGGGTTTCGGAGCAGCAGGCGGCGGAGATGACGATCGTCGAAAACCTGCAGCGGGAAGATTTGAGTCCGCTGGAACATGCGGAAGCGTTCAAGGTGCTGAGCCAGAAGTTCGGGCTGACGCAGCAGCAGATTGGGGAGCGGGTAGGGCTGGCGCGGGAGTCGGTAGCGAATTATATGCGGCTGCTGAAACTGCCGGAGCGTGTGATGGAGTACATGGCACAGAAGAAGCTTGGGTTTGCGGAAGCGCGGGAGCTGCTGAAGCTGGAGGATGTGGCGATGATCCAGAAAGCGGCGGATGACGTGGTGAAGAAGAGGATGCCGTTCGACCAGATCGAAGAGATGGTGATGCAGATGCAGGGCATGCTGGATCCGCCGTCGGGGATGCCGGGTTATGTGAAGAAGAAGAGCGGAGCGCGGTGGGTGGATCCGAATGTGCGGTCGGCGCAGGGAGAGTTGGAACGGCTGCTGGGAGTGCGGGTGCGGATCAAAGATCGGAAGGGTAAGGGGAAGATTGTGATTGAGTACCACACGGTGGATGATTATGAAAGAGTCGTGGGGATGTTGAAGAGGCAGTGATCAGGGGCTAGCTCGAGCTTTCGGCGGCGCGGCGGAAACTTATGGGTTGAGGAGATGGACCGTTGGTCGACTAGGAGTGCGGGTGAGGATCGAAGACCGGAAGGGTAAGGGGAAGATTGTGATTGAGTATCACACGGTGGATGATTATGAGAGGGTCGTGGGGATGTTGAAGAGGCAGTGACCAGGGGCTAGGGGTCAGTGGGGTGTTGAAAACGCAGTGACTAGTGACGAGGGGTCAGAGAGCAGTTTGGGCGGGGCTTTGCTCCCGGTGGGAGTTGTCATTTATACTATTGGTTTGCCATAAGACTAACGAACAGATCAGGAGCAAGTACTTTTCATGCCCAAACGTACATTCCAACCCAACCGGCGCAGGCGATCGAAGAAGCACGGCTTTCGCACGCGCATGAAGACCCAGGGCGGCCAGAAGGTGCTATCGCGCCGCCGCGCCAAGGGGCGCAAGCGGGTCTCGGTGAAACCAGGTTTCCGCGAGTAGGCCTAGTCCGAGCAAGAGCTTAACCACAGGGGAACACGGGGTCGCACAGAGGACACCCGAGCACAGTTGTCCCGGCTGGTCGGCTGGCTTCTTCTACTCGCTTTCTCTTTTTCTCGTTTCTCTTTTTCTGAGCAGGATATCTCGATCAGGGAATTCGACCAGACCATTGCCGTGAGCGCTATCGCTCCCCAGGAAGAGTCGGACAGACCGGGGCCGCGGGGGAAGAAAATTGGTTTCCCGAGGAGCGGGCGACTGCTGCGCCACGCGGATTTTGAACGGGTTTATAAGCAGGGGCGCCGGCACTTCTCGGCGACGATGACTGTTTTCTATTTGGCGAGAACGGCTGCGGAGGCCGCGGGAAGCAAGCCTATCAGCTCAGCGCCGCGCGTGGGATTTACCGTGGGACGGGCGCTGGGTGGGGCGGTGGTGCGCAATCGCATGAAGCGGCGGTTGCGGGAAGCGGTGCGGCTGGCGCAGGTTGCGCAGGCAGGGGCGGTGGATGTGGTGATTAATCCGAAGAAGTCGTTGCTGGCTGCGGAGTTTGTGGCGGTGCTGAACGAAGTGAAGCGGGCGTTCGTAGTTATAGAGCAGAGGGTGAAGGCGGCAGTGCGGTAGTGGCCAGCGATGTGCGATTTGCAGCGGTGGTGGAAACTCCCTTTGAGGGCGTTGGCAGGTTAGTTGCTATAGGGGTCCTTCGACTGCGCATGAACGTCCTTCGGACGATCATGCTTCGCTCAGGATGACAAGTTTTTTATGGGTGAGTTTGCGAAACGCGTTGTGTTGCTTTTTGTTGCGGGGATACAAGTGGGCGATTTCGCCTATGTTTCCGCCGGCTTGCCGATTTGTGCCGACATGTTCTGAGTATGCGATGGAGGCGGTGGAGCGTTTTGGGGCGCTGCGCGGGGGATGGATGGCGGTGGGACGGGTGTTGCGGTGTCATCCGCTGGCGCGGGGTGGGCATGATCCGGTGGTGCGGCGCGAGTCGAGCGCGGTGGTGGAAACTCCTTTACGGGCCGGTGATAGCACCAGAGTTGCAGAGGTCCTTCGCTTCGCTCAGGATGACAAGCATTAAAGGTCAGGATGACAAGATTTAAATAGGACAAACTTACAAATTGGCTGAATTTCAAAATCCGCAGCAGGAACCTGGCACTGAGAAGCGGTTGGTCTTGGTATTTATTCTTACGTTTTTGGTGATTCTGGGGTTTCAGGCTTGGACGAAGAAGTATGGTCCGCAGCCGGCGGCGACGCCGCCGAATCAGACTGGGCAGACACAGGCGAGGTCGTCGACTGCGGGATCTACGGCTGCAGGATCTGCGGGCGCGGCTGCGGCTTCTTCTGCCGAGACGGCTTCGAATTTGCCGGCGGTTCCGGTTCCGGTGGGGGTGACGAAGCAGGCGGCCAGCGAAACTGAAACAGTTATCGAGAACGATCTTTATCGGATCACGTTTACGAATCGCGGGGCGCAGGTGAAGTCGTGGATTCTGAAGAAATTTGATAATGACGCGCAGAATGGGCGGCTGGATCTGGTGAATCCGGAGGCGGCGGCGAAGTTTGGGTATCCGCTGTCGCTGTGGACTTTCGATGAAGGGCTGCGCGGGCGGCTGAGTTCGGCGTTGTATGTGGCGTCGCGCGAGGGATCGCAGACATCGCCGACGGATGTGACGTTTGAGTATTCGGATCACGATCTCAGCGTGCATAAGACGTTTCGGTTCGATCACAGTTATGTGGTGAACGTGGAAACGTCGGTGGTTTACAAGGGGGTTGAAGTGGGCGCGCTGCCGGCGTGGCCGGCGGGATTCGGCGACCAGGTGACGCCGGTGAATTATGCGGCCGGGGTGATTGACTACCACAGCGACGCGTCGACGGACCATACGGCGCTGGTGTTTCCGAATTACGTGTTGCGGCTGGCGATCAAGAACATCAGCGGCGGAAACACTTTGCACGGGCCCTTTGAATGGGCGGGGCCGGCGGATCAGTATTTTGCGGCGGTGTTTATTCCGGAGGATGCGGGCGGGAGCTCGATGGTCACGCTGCGGAATTCTTTGCAGGTGCTGCGCGATCCGCAGAAGAAGGATTCCAAAGAGACTTCGAACGTGGATGTGCTGGGCGCGGCGGTGGGGAACTTGCGCGGGGCCACGGTGGAGCGGGTTTACGTGGGGCCGAAGGAACTGGCGGTGCTGGAGGCGACGGAGGTTCCGGCGATCAAGAACGGTCCTGCGGATTTGCGCGGGCTGGTGGATTTCGGGTGGTGGGGGGTTCTTGCCAAGCCGCTGTTTCTGTGGCTGAAGTGGACTTACAACCACATGGTTTCGAACTGGGGCTGGGCGATTGTGCTGCAGACGCTGATGATCAGCGTGTTGCTGATGCCGCTGCGGATTACGCAGATGAAGTCGATGCTGAAGATGCAGCGCGTGGCGCCGCAGATTAAATCGATTCAGGATAAATATAAGAAGTACAGCTTGCGCGATCCGCGGAAGGCTGGGATGAATGAGGAGATCAGCGCGCTGTATAAGAAAGAGGGAGTGAATCCGGCGGGCGGATGCCTGCCGATGCTGATTCAGTTTCCGTTTCTGATTGCGTATTACCGGATGCTGGGGACGGCGCTGGATTTGCGGCATGCGCACTGGTTGTGGATTCCGGATTTGTCGGCGCGGGATCCGTATTATTTGTTGCCGGTTCTGATGGTGATCAGCATGTTTGCGATGCAGCGGATTACGCCGCAGCCGGCGGGGATGGATCCGGGGCAACAGAAGATGATGACGTGGATGATGCCGATCATGATGGGCTTTTTCTTTTGGAACTTCGCGGCGGGGTTGAGTTTGTATTACGCGGAAAGCAATTTGATTCAGATGGCGCAGCAGGCGGTGATGAACAAGACGAAGCTGGGGCGCGAGATGCGGGAGATGCTGGAGAAGCGGGCGCGGAAGAAGGAGAAGTGAAGTGCTCAGCTTCTAGCTGCTAGCTTCTAGCTAACCCGGTCGCTAACTGCGCTGGAATGAGTCCCGGTGGGCATCGTGGAGCGGGGATGATGACGATCTCCGACCTTCGGGCTTTGGTGCGAGGCCTTCAATTTGTGATTATCTTGCGAGACAATCTCTTAAGCTCGAGATGCTTGAGCTAGAAGCTAGGAGCTAGAAGCTAGTGGCTATCCCCGACAAACTCGCTGCTGCTAATAAGATTAACGAATTCCTGCGTGCGGTGATTACGCATGGGGGATTGCGAATTAAATATCGGATTACGGTGGATCCGCCGCTGCCGGAGAATCGGGACTGGGAGCGGCCGGAAATTTTGGTGGATCTGGCGGGGCCGGACTCCACGCTGCTGCTGGACCGCGGCGGAGAATTGCTGCGGGCGCTGGAATTGCTGGCGCTGGAGATTCTGCGGTTGCCTTCCGGGGAGCACGAGAAGATTTCGTTTGACTGCCAGAACCAGCGGTCGCTGCGGCTGGAAGAGCTGCGGATGCTGGCGACGGTTGCGGCGGAGAAAGTGCGGCAGAGCGGGGCGCCTTACCAGTTTGCGCCGATGTCTTCGCGGGAGCGGCGGATTGTGCATCTCGCGTTGCGGGAACAGACTGACCTGCGGACGGAGAGCGATGGGGAGGGGCCACGGCGGTCGGTGGTGGTTTATCCGGCGGATTACAAGCCGGTTGCGGGGAAGACGGGGCGCAGAACTGTGCCGTAAGTCCGAAGGCCGCAGATTTTGCGGACGGATGCAGTTTTGAAATAGAGAAAGAAGCCTTTTAACCACAAAGGGCACGAAGTATCACGAAGGGTTTCGTTGGTTGGGTTTTGTTTGTGCGCGGCGCGTTGCAGATGGTCGCAGTTTCCCGGCTGTCGAAAGCGTCGAGCTACGCTCGACCAGACAGCCGAGGGCGGCTGTCCCCACATGAGCATCCGCTAAACCCAAAGCACCAACAGCTGGGCCCAGGGGTGTACTTCTTCATCCGCGCTCAGGCAGAATTAGGACGCGCGAATCGCTGACGATTCTTGCGGAGGGAAATTCCTGTGAGGCTGGCTCGCCAAGGTAACATGCTCATCTCGCTTTTTCTGCCACTGCTTTTTGTTTTTGCGGTGGCGCTGACGGCCGGCGGTCAAGATTCGTCGTCTTCGTCGGCGTCATCTTCTTCTTTCTCCTCTTCTTCTTCTCCTTCACTCTTGCCTTATCCGAAGGCTCGGCGCGGGGACCAGGTGGATGATTATCACGGGGTGAAGGTGGCGGATCCGTATCGCTGGCTGGAGGATACGGACTCGGCGGAGACTCATGCGTGGGTTGAGGCTGAGAACAAAGTGACGTTCGGCTATCTCGACCAGATTCCGTACCGGCCGGCGATTCGCGAACGCTTGACGAAGCTGTGGAACTACGAGCGCTTCGGGATTCCTGAACAGGAGGGCGGGCGATATTTTTACGACCACAACAGCGGACTGCAGAACCAGAGCGTGCTGCTGGTGGCCGAGTCGCTTGGCGCGGAACCGCGGGTGTTGCTCGACCCTAACACTTTGTCTGCCGATGGCACGGTGGCGCTCTCGGGGCGCGCCATTTCAGACGACGGCAAGCTGATGGCTTACGGCACTGCGGCTTCTGGTTCGGACTGGAACGAGTGGCGCGTGCGCGACGTCGACAGCGGCAAGGATTTGCCGGACGTTATCCATTGGGTGAAATTTTCTGGCGCGTCGTGGACGAAGGACGACAAAGGGTTTTTCTACAGCCGGTACGATGAGCCCAAGGGCGGTGCGAGTCTGCGCGACGCCAATTATTTTCACAAGCTTTATTACCATCGCCTGGGGACGCAGCAGTCCGAAGATAAGCTGATTTACGAACGGCCCGACAACAAGGAAATGGGTTTCGGGGGCACGGTGACCGACGACGGCCACTATCTGATCATTCATGTCTGGCAAGGGACTTCGCCCAAGAGCCGCATCTATTACAAAGATCTGACGCAGCCGGATGCGCAAGTGGTGCGGCTGCTCGATGATTACGACGCGGCTTATGATTTTATTGATAATGACGGTCCCGTCTTCTGGTTTCAGACGGACCTCGATGCGCCGCGCGGGCGCGTGCTGGCGATTGATATACGGCATCCGGAGCGCGCGAATTGGAAGACGGTGATTCCGCAGGGCGCGGACAAGTTGGAGTCCGTGGGAGTGGTGAACAATTCGTTTTTTGCCGGGTATCTGAAGGACGCGCGGACTGAGGTTCGCGTTTATGACCTGGACGGGAAATTTGTGCGAAACGTGGATCTGCCTGGGATTGGCACGGCGGCCGGCTTTGGCGGCAAGCGCACGGACAAAGAGACGTTTTACGCTTTCACCAGCTTTGTGTCTCCGGCCACGGTTTATCGTTACGATCCGGTGGCGGGCAAGAGCGCAATCTTCCGCCAGCCCAAGGTCGATTTCGACCCCAGCCTCTACGAGACCAAGCAGGTGTTTTACAACAGTAAAGACGGCACGCGCGTGCCCATGTTCCTGACTTATAAAAAGGGATTGAAGCTCGACGGGCAGAATCCGACGCTGTTATATGCGTATGGAGGATTCGATTACTCGCTCACGCCGTTTTTTTCCGTGCCTAATTTAGTGTGGCTGGAAATGGGCGGGATTTATGCGCAGGCGAATTTGCGGGGCGGCGGCGAATATGGCGAGGAGTGGCACCTGGCCGGGACCAAGCTGCATAAGCAGAATGTGTTTGACGATTTTATTGCGGCGGCGGAGTGGCTGATCGCGAACAAATACACTTCGACGCCCAAGCTGGCGATTTCGGGACGCAGCAACGGCGGGCTGCTGATTGGGGCTTGTGAGACGCAGCGTCCGGATCTTTTCGGCGCGACTTTGCCGGGAGTGGGCGTGATGGACATGCTGCGGTTTCACAAGTTCACGATTGGGTGGGCGTGGACTTCGGATTACGGGTCGTCCGACAATCCGGAGGAGTTCAAGGCGCTGTATGCGTACTCGCCGCTGCACAACATCAAGCCGGGGACGAAATATCCGCCGACGTTCATTGTTACGGCCGATCATGATGACCGAGTGGTGCCGGGACACAGCTTCAAGTTTGCGGCTACGATGCAGGCTGATCAGGCGGGGGCGGCTCCGGTGCTGATTCGGGTGGAGACGAAGGCGGGGCACGGAGGGGGGAAACCGATTTCGAAGCAGATTGATGAGGTGGGGGACGAGTGGTCGTTTGTGGCGTGGAATTTGCATATGCAGGTGGGGTTGAGGTAGGGGCGGGGTGATTCTTGATTTCAGATTTTAGATTGTTTGATTTTAGATTTCGGGAAGCCGCGGAACAGTCATGAGAACGATGGACAGCCTCGAGACCGTTGAGACGGTGATGCTTGTCGAGGAAATCTTCGGGACTGAGATTCCCGAAGGCGACTCTGAGCGCCTCGGCCCGGCCGAAATGGTCGACTGGCTTGAGCCGCACCTGTCGAACCAGCGACCCAACAAACAAGCTCAGGCGTTCCTCAGGAAACTGGCACAGAGCCAGCAGCGGCCCGAACTCGCTGAGGCCTTGAACGGGACGTGGCGTCGAGAGCAAATTGCTGCGATTGTCCGCGAAATCTTCCGGTAGCGACCGCCTCGATCAGGAGTGCGTGGGCCAGGGTAGTAGCAGAAATTCCCTGAAGAGCCTGTGGTGACGCCGTTGCATGGGTCCTTCGCTTCGCTCAGGATGACAGCTGTTTTTGGGCGACGTGATTGCTGTTTCTCGCTCGGGCTGGGGCGCTGGCTGAGCGGACGAGGGCGTCCGCCCCTCCATTTATTTTATTTTCATTTTCCTTCGTCGGCGGAGGGGCCGTAGATTGAGGGGACCGACACTCCGGTTAGGCGGAGGTAGACTCCCAGCTGGGCGCGGTGGTGGATGATGTGATTCATCATCATGCGGCGGACGGCGCTTTGGCGAGTTCCGCTGAAGATTTTTCTTTCGCCCATCGAGAGCGTCCAGTTCTTGTTCCATTCTTCGTCGGGGGTTGCGGCGATTACGGCGCGCACCTCGGCTACTTTCTTGTCGAATATTTCTAGCACCTGCTTCTGGGACTGCGCGACCAGCGGTTTGTAGTCGGCGGGGCGGGAGGCTGCGAAGTCGAGCTTGTCGGTGGTCAGGGCTGGGATTCCGAAGCCGGGGAGTTCGGCGAGATGGCCTGCCAGGCGGCCCAAGAGCATGGATTTTTCGTGCGGCTTCCAGGTTAGCTTGTCTTCGGGGATGCGTTCGAGGGTGCGGCGGGTGCTGGCCATTTCTGCGTCGAATTCCGGGAGCAGGGCTTCGCTGAGGGACATTTTTTCCTCCGGGTGATGCGGTCTCGTGGAGTTGGATGTTTCCGGGAGGCGAAGGGCTTCGTTAAGTTTATTCCTGGGCTTAGAAATGTTGATTTTTGGGAGGGATTTCCCACTTGGGCGTTTCAGAGACTTGGGGATTCTTGTGGCGTGCAGACTTATTGCTGCGCGAATGATCGGATGGTCCACTATTACTTTTGTGGTTCGCGGTGAGCGAGGCTGCGGGAGTTTCCACTTTGAGCGGCTGCGGAGGGCGCTGCGCTGTGATTGAGGTGGCAGCGGCGTGGTTCATCCCACCGGTTTATTATTTTGATTCGTGCCGCGGATGGTTCCGGGGACAGCGGCGAAGACTACTTTGAGGCTTGTGATGGTGCCGTGTTGCATTAGGTTCCCTTCGACTCGCTCAGGGCGGGCTTTCGCTTCGCTGAGAAATGACAGGATGCGGAAGCTCGGCACAGACAAGCGACGAACGGCAGTGGAGGAAACTCCCTGTGAGGCCGGCGGTGGCGCCGGCCTGCATGGGGTTCCTCGCTTTGCTCGGAATGACAAGCCGTAAAAGAGGGCTGGGGGCAACTGACCGCCGACAGCCGAGTTTTCTAGCGGCCTGCAGCCGCGGCTGCGGCGGCTGGCTTCGTGCCGGCTAACTGCATGCTTTCGATTTTGGCGATGACGGTTTCCAGGCTGGCGCCGGTGTCGGTGCAGCCGTCGACGTAGGGATGGCGGCTGCCGTCGGCGTGCATGACCAGGACGCTGGTCTGCTGGCTGGCCTTCTTGACCATGTAGGGCAGGTGATGGCGGTCGTTGCGGGTTAGCGTGGGGCCGAGGACGACCAGGTCGAACGGGCCTTTACTCAGGGCCTGCTCGACGGCTTTGCGGCCGGCGGCCTGCTGGACGGTGTGTCCGGCTTTTTCGATGTGGGCGGCTTGACCGGCGAGGATTTCCGCGTCGCCTTCGCCGTAGAGAATCTTCAACTTTGCTGACTTCGCCATAAAGTGATTTCCCTCTGTTCCCGTGTGATCGGGAATCTGACATCACGGTAACAACGGCGGGGACGGGTGAGTACGTCACCAAAGACCAGTGGCTAGTCGTTAGGGGTCAGAGGTCACGGTCAGAAGTCAGAGGGGTCAGGGGTCAGAGGCAGAGGTCTGTGATTAGGGGTCAGGGTGCGGGTTGGAGGGCTGGCCTCCGGCGACTGGGAAGCCGTTACTCCCGGTGCAAATTCCCTTTTCCCTGATACACTTCCGGGACTACACTGCTGCGCGGGAGGTTTGCGCCATGTTCGCTCGTATCGTGACCCGATGTATTGTCATGACGTTCTTGTGTTCTCCGGTTCTTTTTGCGCAGAGCGGCAACGCGCCTACGTCGACCACAACGTGCTACCTGGATGACGGGCGGCAGATTTATGTTCGCTACAATCCGGTGACGACCAAGGAGAAGATCAGCAACGGCAAGGCGTGGGCGCCGGGAGGCGCGCCGATGACTTTGTTTACCGAGGCGCCGCTGACGCTGGGGACTTCGTCGATTCCAATTGGCGCTTATACGGTGTATCCGATTCCGGGGAAAGAGCACTGGATGCTGGCGGTGAACAAGAACGTGAGCGCGGGCGCGGCCTACGACGAGAAGAACGATCTGGCCCGGGTGCAGATGGAAACGGACCAGGTGCAGCAGCCGGCCGAGGCTCTGGAGGTGGCGTTCGCGCATGTGGGGCCGCGATGCACGCTGCGGGTTTTATTTGGAAAGAGCGCTTCGTTTGCGGATTTTACCGCGAAGTAGGGGCTTAGAGGCCGGTGGTGGTGTAGGCGAACAGCAGATTCCTCACTTCGTTCGGAATGACAAGACTATTTCGGAGTGACAAGACTTACGAGAGTGCGGTGTCTGCTTCCATTCTTTCTTGTTGCGTCGGCGCTCGCTCAGACTGAGCCGCAGGTGCAGACTTTCGCATACTACGGAAAGTCTGCGCGGGGTTAGTGCGGTTTCGCGGAGGGTGGCTTGGGCTTCGGGGACGCACGGGACTTATCTGCGCACGACGGACGCGGGGGCGCATTGGGAGTCGGGGCAGGTGCCGGGGGCGGAGGCGCTTGATTTCCGCGGGGTGGTTGCTTTCTCGGCGGACGAGGCGTTTCTGATGTCTGCGGGGCCGGGGGAGTTGTCGCGGATCTACCACACCGGCGACGGCGGCAAGCATTGGGCGCTGCAATTCCGGAATACCAATCCTAAAGGCTTTTTTGATTCGATGGCGTTCTGGGATCCTACGCATGGGGTCGTGGTGGGTGATCCTGTTCCGGACGATTCTGGGAAGCTGCATTTTGAAGTTCTGCTTACCGATGACGGGCAGATTTGGCATTCGATTCCGGGGAGCCAGCTTCCGGCGGCGATTGAGGGTGAGGGGGCGTTTGCGGCCTCGAATACCTGCGTTGCGATTCTGCCTTCGCGGTTGAGTAACGGGCCTCCGCCGCGTGATCCGTTCAAACCTGATAAAGCTGCGCAGCCGGACAGCGTGCGGGTGGTGGGTGCGCCTGATCCGAACATCTGGTTCGCTACTGGCGGGCCTGCGGCTCGGGTGTTTCATTCTGGCGACCGCGGGGCGACTTGGCAGGTTGTTGAGACGCCGATCATGCATGGTCCGGCTTCGGCGGGGATTTTTTCGATTGCGTTTCGCGATGCGCTTCACGGGATGATTGCCGGGGGCGACTACCAGCATCCCAACCAGGACGGGCCGAATCTGGCGTCGACTTCAGACGGCGGAAAGACCTGGGAGTTGTCGCCGCTGCGGCCGCTGGCTTACTTTTCGGCCGTGGCTTACGACCGCAATGATAAGGGGACGGAGCGTTTGTTTATTGTGGGGTCGGACTTTGTGTTTGATTTCCGGCCGCCTCGGGATCCGCAGCGGGTGAGCTCTTCGAAGAAGGATGGCGCTTAAGTTCAATGCGGTTAGCGCGGTGCCGCATGGGGGAGCGTTTGTGGTGGGGCCTGGCGGGGTGATCGTTCGCTTGCAATGAGTGGCGGAATTCGAGCGTAGGGCTTTTCACCACTGAGGCACAGAGACACAGAGAAACCCAACGTCTAGAACCCCCCTAAGAAGGACCTCCTCAAAGCTTTCTCTGTGTCTGTGACTCGGTGGTGAGATGATTTTGTGGTTGGAGTCGCGATGGCTGCGCCGGGCTTCGCCCTGGCTTGGACAGCCGAGGCGGCTGTCGCCACATCAATTGTGGCGAACACCGAGCTCGGTGATCGTGTCAAATTCCTCACGCAGTGACTAAAGTGCTATCCCGTCATCGTCCTTCCTGTTCTTTTCAATCCTGGCGTGATCGACGAAGATTACTAGTTAGATTAGAAATCTTTTAACGTTCCCCCGGATTGAGATCTCTGCCATGAAGACTTTTCTTGCCATCTTCGTTCTTGGTTGCCTTGGTGCGGGTGCATTCGCGCAGATTGCTGCTCCGGCGGCTGCCGCTGCGACCGCGACCACTGCGCCGGCCACTTCCGCGGCACCCGCTCCGGCGGACGCCGCCACCGTTTCCCGCACCACTAAGGCGGTGCATTACCGGCTGCAGGGCGGGAGTGCGAAAGTCGACTTTCAAGGGACCGATTTGCTGCAGCGCGCTTCGGGCGAGGCTCGGATTGAAGGGAAGAAAACTAATTTCCAGATTGAGGCCAAGTTTCAGAACCTGGAAGAGGCAACGAAGTTCGGGTTGGAATATTTGACGTATGTGTTGTGGGCGGTGTCACCGGAGGGGCGTCCGGTGAATCTGGGCGAGGTAACGCTGGAACACGGCAACGCTCACGTCAAGGCTTTTACCGACCTGCAGACGTTTGGGCTGATCGTGACGGCCGAGCCTTATTTCGCGGTGTCGCAGCCGGGGAACATGGTGGTGATGGAGAGCTCGTCGCTGAGCGGAGGGGGGAGCGGCGGCGGGAGCGAGAATATTGAGGCGAAGTACGAACTGGCTCCGCGCGGAACTTATTCCTCGACGAACACGCATATTCAGGACGCGATTTTCGGAATTGATTCGAAGACTCCGCTGGAATTGTTTGAGGCGCGGAATGCGGTTCGGATCGCGCGCAACGCTTCTGCCGACAAGTACGCGGCATTCATTTTTTCGAAGGCCGGGCAGCAGATGATGCACGCGGAAGAAGTCTACCGGCAGAAACAGAACCGGGCGACCGTGGAAGCGGCCGCTAAAGAAGCCGTGGAGACGGCGGAAGAAGCGCGGCTGATGGCGGTGAAGAAAAAGGCGGAAGACGAAGCGGCGGGCGAGGCTGCGGCGCGTGAAGCGAAGGCGCGAGCCGATGCGGACGCGGAAGCTAAGCGGCGCAACGATGCCGAGATTGCGCGGGCGCAGGCGGAAGAGGCGCGGGCTGAGGCGGAACAGGCCAAGGCGGAAGCCGAGAAGATGAAGCAGGAAGCTCTGGCCGCGGCGCAGCAGGCTCAGGCGGCGAAAGAAGCGGCCGAGAAGGCGCAGGCCGAAGCTGTGGCGCAGCAGCAGGTTCTGGCCGCCGAGGCGGACAAGGCGAAGGCGTCGGCCGCGCAGTCGGAGAATCTGCGGCAGCAGGCGGAGAAAGAAAAACAGGAACTGCGGGCGCGGCTACTGCAGCAGCTCAACAGCGTGCTGGCTACGCGCGACAGCGCACGCGGGCTGATTGCCAACATGTCAGACGTGCTTTTCCGCAGCGGGAGCGTGGAGCTTTTGCCGGCGGCACGCGAGCGGCTGGCTAAAGTTTCAGGAATTGTGCTGGCGTACCCGAGCTTGCACGTTTCGATCGAGGGTCACACGGACAGTGTGGGCAGCGACGAATACAATCAGGATCTTTCGGAACGGCGGGCGCAGTCGGTGCGCGATTATTTTGTGCGGGGCGGGATTCCTGCTGGTACGGTCGATGCGCGGGGGTTTGGCAAGGCGGAGCCGGTTGCATCGAACGAGACGCCGGAAGGGCGGCAGCAGAACCGGCGGGTGGAGTTGGTGCTGTCTGGGGATGCCATCGGCGAGGGCGCCGAAGTTAAGCCGGCGGCGTACACCACGACCCATCCCTAACGCGCGCGGTTGTACATACAATTCGGCCTTGTAAGGGCTGGCCTGCCCCGGCGCGAACAAATTCCCATTGCCCAAGCGACACGAATGCCCACTCGTCGAAAACCGCGACGAGTGGGGCAGCCTCGGTCGTGGTGAATCAGTCGTGGTAATCCCGCGGGTGGCTGGCACGCCAGCTCACAATAGGACCTAAGGCTGGGCGCTAGAGGGCGCCTTGCCTGGCCTGCTGCAAGAGATACTCCGATGCTCTCCAGGAAAGTGCCAGGATGGATAGCGTTGGATTTTTGTCGGGGCTGGTCACGAAAGCGGCTGCATCGGTGACGAACAAGTTCTTCACGTCGTGGGATTGACAATATTTGTTCAGGGCAGAAGTGTTGGGATTATTTCCCATGCGCACCGTGCCTGATTCGTGGATCGCGGTTCCTCCATCGTAGAGGCCATAGGCACCTGGACCGTCGGTAGCGACCTCGGTGGAGTAGGTACCGCCCGCGGCTTCAACGATGGCGCGGAAGGTTTGCTGCATATCTTTCGCCATTTTCATTTCGTTCTGACCCGCCTGCCAATGAAAACGCAACACGGGGATGCCCCACTCGTCCACGGCACTGGGGTCGAGTTCACAATAGGTATGTTCATTCGGAATCATTTCCCCAAGGGCTTCCATGCCGATCGTCGTTCCGTAACTGCGGCGGCAGTTTTGCTTCAGGGAAGCGCCATAGCCTTCGACGCGGTCACACACGTCGTCGAATTGCTGGACCACGGGCATGAAGCGTCCACCACCAGGTTCAATGTGATAGCCGCGAAGAAAGTCGTTCTTGCGGTCGAACTTCCACCAGGGCATGTAGACGTGAGGCAAATAATTTCCGCCGCTGCCGTCGTGGTTGTGGGGCGGCATTTTCTCAAGCTGAGGAAAATCGCCCGAACCCCAGCTCCCAACGCTATCCATGAGGTTGCGACCCACCACTCCGGAGGAGTTGGCTAAGCCCTGGGGAAACAACGTGGACCGCGAATTCAGGAGCAGGCGGGCGGATTCACAGGTGCTGGCCGCTAAGACGAAGCTGCGGGCATGCACTCGCTTCTCAGTTCTGGTGGTGCGATCGATGTAGGAAACGGCTTCGGCTTTGCCATCCTTGCCGACGACGATTTCCCGGGCCATGGCATTGGTGATAAGAGTCAAACGGCCGGTGGCCAGGGCGGGCGGAATCAGCACCTGGCTGGAGCTGAAGTTTGAAGCGGATTTGCATCCGCGGGTGCACTGGCCGCAGTAGTGGCACGCGGGACGTCCGTTGAGCGGCTGGGTGAGGATGGCCATGCGCGCCGGCACGCAAAGAATATTCAGCTTGTCGCAGGCCTTTTTAAGAATGGTTTCGGTGCAGCGAGGCTTGGGCGGCGGCTGGAAGATGCCGTCGGGCGAACTGGGAATGTTCTCCCTGGTTCCGAAAACGCCAATGTAGGACTCGACTTTGTCGTAATAGGGCGCCAGTTCTTCGTAGGTGATCGGCCAGTCGTCGCCCATGCCATCGGCGGAACGCGGTTTGAAGTTCTCCGGCGAAAAGCGCAACGCCACTCTGCCCCAATGGTTGGTGCGGCCACCGACAATCCGCGAACGGAACCAGCGGAATGTGGATCCTGGCGCCGAGATGTAGGGTTCGCCCTCGATCTCCCAGGCGCCGTTGGGCGCCATAAATTCGTCGGCTTCCTCGCCTCTCAGTTTTCCACCCACGCCTCCGCCGCGATGGGGAAGGTCGTAGGGCCAGAGATGCTCTTTGAAGTCCCTCGGCGGGTCAAGCGGGGGCCCGGCTTCCAGCATGACTACGCTGACCCCGCCTTCGGTGAGCACTTTGGCTGCGGCGCCGCCGGCGGCGCCGGAGCCGATGATGCAAACGTCATAGATCTTTGGCGAGCGAATCACCTGCGGCATTGACGATCTCCTGATTGACGATCCCAGGCAGACGATTTTCCCTGGCAAAAGCTCACGATTATATCGCGGAGACTTCATGGCCCAAAAGGCCATACGCTTAAGTTCGAGGCTTGCTAAAAACGGCTCTTGTCGCGGGCGCCAAAAAGCTTTAGTCTTAACGGACTGTCATTTGTATGTTTACCCCCCACCCCAATCTGAGCGATAAGGTCAACGGCGGCATCGTCCAATCGGAGATTGAAGGCGGAGTATTTCTGCACGATCTGCCGCCTTCGACGGTGCTGGAAATTCAGACGATGCACCATTGCTACCGAGCTGTGCTTTTGGGCGGAAGCGACGCGCTTATTTCCGGGCATCCTGAGTTTTGTCCGGAGCCGGTTCTGGTTGCGATCGCGGGCTCGACCTGGGGCGGCTCGATGCTGAAGCTGCAGTTTGTGGGGCGGGGCATGCATCTGGAGTTTCATCACCCCGAATATCCAACGCCCATCATTACTTCTGCGATTCAGGACATCCGCGATTACCAGTCGCCGCCGGCTGTGCAGGTGGAAAACTGGCCTACGAATACGGGGATCGCCTGAGGTAGAAGAAGCCTTCGAGCTTCGCTCGACGGACAGCCGAGGGCGGCTGTCCCCACATGAGCATCTCCCAAACTGAACCGCCGGCGTTCCTGCTCAGCTTTCTTCTTTACTTCCTTGCACGTTGACTTACTGCGGCTCTGCCGCTAACATTCCCGCCATCGTATAGATGGGCTACGGACCGTTGGCGTCATGAGGCAGAACTGAATTGAGCTTGAAGATCTCCAGTCGCGAGAGTCATCACGTCGCCATCCTCGATATCAGCGGGCGCATTATTTTTGGGGATGAGACTACGCAGCTGCGCGACGCTGTGGCGGGGCTCATCCGCGAGGATAAGAAGAAGATCCTGCTTAATCTTGCCGAGGTGAGCTACATCGACAGCTCCGGGGTTGGAGAGCTGGTCAGCAGCTTTATTTCGGTGAAGAAGAACGGCGGGGAGCTCAAGCTGGTGAACCTTACCCAGAAAGTGCACGACGTTCTCCACGTCGCGAAGCTGTATACCGTTTTTGATATCAAGGACGATGAATTCAAGGCGGTGAAGTCGTTCGATTACTTCTTTGCCAAGTAAGGCCGCGCGGTAGTGCCTGAGTTTGTCCTTGGTGGCTGGGAAACCCAGCCGAGAGGCTGCCCTGAGCGAAGTCGAAGGGGTGGCTGTCCCCACATGAGCATCTCCCGGAATTCTCTCTTTACTACATTAATTCCCTCTCACACGAAAGTTGCGTGTCTTTGGTCGGCGCCGAATTGGCGCGTAACGTTGACACTGGGGCTAACCAAGTAGGAAACTCTTACCGGAACCCAGGCTGTTCTCTGTGCCGAAGTCCCATGTAGTGTTCTCCCCCTGAGAATCAGTACCCGGGCGAGTTCCTCAGAGCCGGATCAAGCCGGGTGGCCGCCGTTGCGGTGGCTTCCGTGCGCCAGTGGCAGTGGCCCCGACTGCAGGGAATACCGACCCGAAACCGGCTTAAGACGCAATGGCTGCTACTTCGGAACCTAACAAAGAACCTCGAGCAAAAGAGGCTTCGGGTCAAGCTTCAGAATCCCGCTTCTGGGGCGGGTCGCCCGCACTGCTCTATGCGGTGGTCGGGGCGCAGGTGCTGTGGCTCGCCGCCACCTCGAACGGCAAGTGGGGCGCTGCGGGGTCGTCGGGGTTTCAGCTTCTGGCAGCGGGTCTGGCGGCTGCGTCCTGCTGGCAAGCCAGCCGGAGATCGCGTTATTTCGCCACTATTTTCTGGCGCCTGTCGGCTGCCACATTCGCGTTGTGGTTCTGCGGCGGGTTGCTCAATACCTACATCAACGTGACGTCGGCGGTTCCGGACGAGAACCAGATTGGCGTGTTCCTGCTCATTTACCTCTCCACCGCGCCCATGTTCATGGGGTCGGTGCTGACGGGAACCACAGATGAGGACGCCAAGGTCCACTGGGATCTGGTACTCGACGCCAGCCAGGTTCTGATTCTGGTTCTCGCTGTCCATCTCATGCTGGTCGATATCCCCACGATGAATGTCGGGGAGGAGCGCACGACGCAGGTGGCGTTGCGACTGCAGGACTACTGGCGGGTGGCACTCGCCGTTGCTCTTGTGGGCAGAGCTCTTCTGGACGAGTCGCCCGCGATCCGACGCCTGATCAAACCGATCGCCATCGCCATGAGCGTGTTTGCGTTGGGTACGTGGATCGGAAACGACCTGCAATTCACCAGCGCCTCGCGCAGTGCCCGGTGGTTCGATCTGGCGTGGACCGTTCCATTTTTACTGGTCGCCTACTCGGCGAGCGCCTGGCGGCAATCGGCCATCGGTCCTGCGTGGGAACACAAACCCGCCAAAGTCGAGGGCGTTTTCCTTTTTTATTTCCCGTCGATCGCTCTGCCGATTTTGCTGTTGTCCATGTACGGCACGATTCAGTTTGAACAGATTGTGGTCGGCCTGGGCGCGATGATGTTGTCGATTTTCTGTTTCAGCCTGCGCCTGTTCATCGCGCAAAAGCAACAGAGGCAGACTATGGAAGCAAGGGTTGCCTCCGAATCCCGGTACCGGAATTTGTTCGAGCGCAATCTGGCGGGGCTTTACATCACTAGCCTCGAAGGCCAAATTCTCGATTGCAACCAGGCGTTCTGCGACATTTTTGGGTACACGCGCGACGAACTTCTGGAGCTGCCGGCCTCCGAGCTCTACGAAGGCGGAAGCCAGGAGCGCAACGATCTGCTCGCCGATCTGCAGGAGAACGGCGCCAAGCGTGGCGTCGAGCACTCTTATCAGCGCAAGGATGGCAGCAGGGTCAACACCATCGAAAACTATTCGGTCACCACCGACGAGAAAGGGCGGCGGGTTCTGGAAGGCGCCATGCTGGACGTCACCGAGCTTCGTTCTGTCGCACAGCAATTGCAGCAGGCGCAGAAGATGGAGTCCATTGGGCAGCTCGCGGGTGGCGTGGCCCACGACTTCAACAACCTGCTCACCGTGATGCGCGGATACAGCGACTTGCAGCTCGAAAAGACGGCACCGAACGATCCGATCCATGGTTATGCGGAGCAGATCAACGCCGCTGCCGATCGCGCCGCCGCACTCACGCGCCAGCTGCTGGCGTTCAGCCGGCAGCAAGTGATGCAGGCCCGGGTGGTGAATCTCAACTCTCTCCTCCGCGATTTCGAAAAACTTCTGCGACGCCTGATCGGGGAAGATATTGAAATGCGCACGCTGTTCGCCGACGATCTGGGCTACGTGAAAGTCGATACCGGCCAGATGGAACAGGTGATTATGAACCTGGTCACCAATGCGCGGGATGCCATGCCGGACGGGGGCACGCTTACTCTCGAGACTTCCAACATCGTGCTCGACGGCCTTTTTCTCGACCGGCATCCGTATGTTGTTCCTGGTCCTTACGTCCGGCTGGCGATCAGCGACACCGGAAGCGGGATGGACGCGGAGACGCGCAAGCGCGTGTTCGATCCCTTCTTCACCACCAAGGATGTCGGTAAGGGCACGGGCCTGGGTCTTTCCACCAGTTACGGCATCGTCAAACAGAGTCAGGGATACATTGAGGTCTACAGCGAAGTGGGGCATGGCTCGACGTTTGTGATTTATCTGCCGCGCCTCGGTCCTGGCGCTCAGCCGCTGCCCGCCGAAAAGGCGCAGCCGGCGCGGCGCGGCGACGAAACCATCCTGTTGGTCGAGGACGATCGGCAGGTGCGCGTGCTGACCCAGTCCATTCTTGAGTCTTACGGCTACACGGTGCTCGCGGTCGAGGATCCCAGCCAAACCGAAGCCATCTGCGCTCAGCATGCCGACTCGATCAAGCTGCTGCTCGCCGACATGATCCTGCCTAGGATGAATGGGCGCGACGTGGCCCGGCGGGTGGCGACCCGCATTCCGGATATCCGCGTGCTTTATATGTCCGGATTCCCCACGCATAACATCGTGAACCAGGGGATGCTGGAACCTGGCATCTTCTTCCTGCAAAAGCCGTTTACGGCAGTCGCCCTGGCTGCCAAGATTCGCGAAGTTCTCGACCAGCCTGCCAATGCTCGGGCGTGAACTGGATCCGGTGGTCGGCTGAAAACTTCTACCACCAAGGACACCCTTCGACTTCGCTCAGGGCAGGCTACGTCACACGAAGGAAACCCCAACAAACTTAGGGAACGGGAGCTGTTGGCCAATCTCGCAGAGAGGATTTAAACGGGAAAGAAAGCTACCTGGCGCCAAAATTGAGAACTACCTCTTCTTCGGTCTGGTTGGGGCCGGGAGCATAGCGCCAGGCTTTCACGGCCTTTACGGCATTCTCGACCAGGATGGGGTTTCCGCCCTTCACTTCCACGGCCACCACGCTGCCGTTTGGAAGCACGATCGCGGTAAGGCGGACCAGTCCTTCAATGTGCATGCTTTTCAGTGTCGGAGGATAGACCGGCTTCACGTCGGATATAACCTTGCGGCCGGTCTTTGAGGGTTTCTGCGCCAGCGAAGCGGGAACCAACGCGGCAGTCAGGCAGAGCACGAGCGCGAGAGCCGGCAATGCCCGACTCCTCAGCATGTTTCCCGCGGATTGAGAACGAAGATGACGCAAGGCAAACCGATGGCGAACACTCGACCCGATTGAATCCCGCACCAAACGTACGACACATAACGTGTGGCGGTAAGATTACCGAGGTGTTTTGGAGGTTACAGAAGTGTTTTTGGGCTCCTGTCCTCTCGGGCGGCGCTTGCGAGGAGGTGTGGGAGGTTCACTGTGAGAGCTCTTAAGGCAAAGGACAGGAAGACGAAACTGCCGTCCAAATGATTCCTGATTACGACGAGATCCGACTCAGCAACACCCTTATTCTTGGCTTTTCTCCCACTTAACCAGCAGCATTTGCAGGATGTGGCTAATGTCTCGGGGGAATGCAGCGTCAAACCAGCGGATTGCTCCCACTATTACTTTATTGATTCCGTGGGCTCGAGCTCTGATTGCCGGCCGCGCTTGGCTCTAGAACCGCACGGGCGAGGCGCCCGTAGCTTCACGAGCTGGGATTGGACTCCGTCAGCGCAGCTTTTCGTATTCCGCTTTGGCTTGTTGGAGGATGGGTACGTCTGGGTCAGCGTCTTTCCAGAGGGCGAGGAAGTCCTGATACGCCGCTCTGGCCTTGGCTGTGTCGCCGCTCATGGCGTAGGCGCGACCCAGGCCCAGCTTGGCCAGGGAGTGCACGGGCATTGATGGAGCGATGCCGCGGTGATCGACGATCTTCTGAAATTCAGCGGCAGCGTCCGCCCCGCGCTTCGCCTGCAGGTACGCCTGACCGCGAATGTAGATGGGCAGCAGTCCCTGCACAAGACCCAAGTCGTAGGGGGCGGTTGCCTGCAACTGCTGGATCGCCTGCTCGGGAGCCTTGCGCTGCAGTTCGATCAATGCGTGTACGGAGGGAATGCCCACCTGATGCAATAGAGTGTCAGCCGGAAAACGATGATCCAATTCGTCGGTGATAGCCTGGGGGTGGCTTGTATCTCCGGTCATGGCCAGCGCGATGGCCACCGCCTCCAGGTTCCTGCGCGCTCGCGCCTGCGCCGAGCTGGTCGCGGCCAGTTCCCGCGCGTTCGCGGCGTTTCCCACTTCTGCCTGCATGAGTGCCAATTGCGCCTGGGTATCCGCTGTTGTTCCCTTGAAGCCCGCACGTTCTGACACCTGAGTGGAGCGTTGCATCAGGTCCGCGGCTTTTTTCATCTGCCCGTGCGCAGCGGCGGCGTAGGCTGCCCAGTTGAGCAGGTAGTACTCGCTGGACTTTCCTTCCGACCACTTTACTTCTCGCTGCATTCCGTCGTCATCGTCGTTTAAGAATGCCGCGTCAAACAGCAGCGCATGGACGAAATAGTTGTCGGCTTTCATATCAACCGACTGTTGCAACACGGCGCGCGCTTCCTCCAGACGGTTCATCGCCATGTAACTGACCGCGGCGTGCACGTAGCCAAAAGGAGCTACTGGCTCCAGGCGTTTGCACTCGTTGGCCATCTGCAGGGCCTTGTCAAACTGCCCGTAATAAGCGTCGGCTACCACCGCCAGGTTCCCGAACGCGGTGGAGTCGTTGGGATAGGCCTTGGTAGCCAGTTCCAGGGTTTCCCTTTCTTTCTCGAGATCGCCGGTTGCCGAATAATAATGGCCGGCGATGTAGAAGCCCTCCCGTTCGCTCACCCTTTCGCGCAGGTCGAAGGCTTTCTTGGCGACTTCGACGGATCGATCTTCTTCGCCGAGATTGCTGTAAACGGCCGCCAGGCGCGCGTAAGCCAACGCAAAATTCGGATCGAGTTCAATGGCGCGCTGGAACAGCGGCATGGATTCCGCCTCGCCACCTCCATTGCGCATCTCGTCGGCTGCGGCGTAGGCCTTCAGAGCTTCCAGCGACGACGTAGTGGCGTCGGTCACGGGTGTGTCGAATTTCTGAATCGAGGCCAGCGACTCGCCCAGCTTTCCGCGCAGGCTCGAGGCCGCCTTGCCCACCGCTGCCAGCACCGCTTCTTTGCTCTGGGCGGTGACCTGCTCGCGGGCCAGCGAGTCTCCCGTGCGGCAGTTGACGGCGTCGAGCGCGACCACGTACTGGCTGCCGAGCGCCGCGATCGAGCCGCCCAGCATGGCCTTGATGTTTTCGCGCTCGCAAATTTCCCGCGCCACGCTGCCGGTCACACGCTCATCGGCGCTGCGTCCCATAAACTGCAGGGCTTTGCGGATGGTGCGATCGGGCACGATGTTCAGATAGGGCGATTGCTCGAGTTGCACTGCCAGGGCTTGTTTCAGAGTTCCGTCGAACACCGAATCGCCGGTGGTGTTCACAAAATCCTGCAACAGGATGGAATCTTTTTCCGTGAGGCGTTGTACGGAACGCGATCGCCAGTACAATCCGCCGACGGCCAGTGCCGCAATGAGAAGTGCCGCCCCCACGAGAATCCAGGTGAGGCGGGCCCTCGATTGTCCGCCCGAGCGCAGATCGGCACCTTCGTGCGGGAGCGGGGGAATCGACTGCGCTGCCGACACCCGCGCAGAGACTTGCGAGGAAACCGCCGCCGCAGTGCTGCCTGAACTTTGTGCGCCGGAAGTTTGTCCACCTGAACCCGCAGCAGCCCCTTGCCCCGAGCCCGAACCTCGAGCGTCTGCCGGCTCTTCGGCGATGATCCTCTTCCCCGAATCTGTATCGCGCTTCAGCCGCTGCAACTCCGCGCGCATTTCCGAGGCGTGCTGATAGCGCAGATCGCGGTCTTTCTCCAGCGCGCGGTTGATAATCCGTTCCAGTTCCGGCGGAACATCCGGGTTCAATCGCGCGGGTGATGCCGGGGCACGCTCGAGAATGGCGTTGAAAATCATCGCGGACGTATCTCCGCGAAAGGGCAGCGCCCCGGTCGCCATTTCGTAGAGCACGGCTCCAAACGAGAACAGATCGCTGCGCGCGTCGAGTTCTTTGCCCTTGGCCTGTTCCGGCGACATGTAGGCGACTGTGCCGAGAGTTGTGCCGGGGCTCGTCAGGTGTTGCTCGTCCATGGTGGGCAACGACGAGCCGGCCTCGTTGCCGGCGCGTCCCGTGCCGGAGACTTTTGCCAGTCCGAAATCCAGAACTTTGGCGTGGCCGCGCTTGGTGACGAAAAGGTTGGCCGGCTTGATGTCGCGGTGCACGATGCCCTCGGCGTGCGCAGCGTCGAGCGCATCTGCGATCTCGATGCCGAGGGCCAGCAACTTTTCGAGTTCCATGGGACGGCCGCCGATCAGGTGCTTCAGCGTCGCGCCGTCCAGAAACTCCATGGCGATGAAGGTCTGTCCGCCTTGCTCGTCGATCTCGTAGATGGTGCAGATGTTGGGATGGTTCAGCGCGGACGCCGCCTGCGCCTCTCGCTGAAACCGGCTCAGAGCTTGCGGATTTTTGGCGACTTCGTCGGGCAGGAACTTCAAAGCGACGAAACGGTGCAGCTTGATGTCCTCGGCCTTGTAGACCACACCCATCCCGCCGCCGCCGAGAACTTCAATGATGCGGTAGTGCGAAATGTTCTGACCGATCATGAGCAGCGCGCAGGGAACGCAACAAGCGAACCCACATGGTAGGGGTGGTACCACGCTAAGTCAAACTACTCGAATCGAAGCGTGAGGGTCACAAACTTCCGCGTGGCGAACCATGCTGCGTAGCAGGCGTTTGTCATCTTGCCCGCGAATTTCTGCACAGTATGCGCGGCAGTTACATTCACGGCACTTGACAGGCGGACGGATTCGAGTTCTGAATAGTCATTCGCGTGAAAATCGCGTCACAAGATTTCCACACAGCCAAAAAATTTGTGCTAGTATGCGGGTCTGTTCCTGCTTTCAAAATTCTTTTTCATTTCGGCAAGGGCGCGAGACGAAAACGGGCTCTTTTCCGCAGTAGACAAGGTTTTCAGCCAGCCGGCTCATTAACGGTGGTAGAAGAAACAGGCGCTCACCAGCCGCCAGGAGCGCCATGGCGGGCATTTCATATATGTCAGTTCCAAGCACAAATCTTTCACCCAATCCGTGGGTTCGAATTCTGGACGCGCTGGAAAAGAAAATTAACCGGCACTCCTACGACACGTGGCTCAAGCCGACGCGCTACAGCCACGCCAGCGGCGGAATCCTGTTCGTGCGCGTGCCCACCGTCGAATTTCGCCACGCCGGCGATAAGTATGCGGACTTGATTCAGGAAGCCATCGACAATCTGGGCCTGGAATTCGAGGACGTCAAATTCGTGACGCCAGAAGACGACCCGGCTGCCACCACCATGCGGCACGATGGCGGACTCTCGGCCGCGGCTGCCGGGAACGGCGGACCCTCGCAATCAAGATTCGATTGGGACGGCGCGGCGCAACTGAATCCGCGTTATACCTTCGACGCTTTTGTGATCGGTAGCGGAAACCAGTTTGCCCACGCGGCGTGCCAGGCTGTGGCCGAGCGGCCTTCGAAAGCCTACAACCCGCTGTTCCTCTACGGCGGTGTGGGCATGGGCAAGACGCACCTGATGCAGGCCATTGGTCACGAGATCAAGCGGCGGATGCCGCAGGCGGCGATCTGCTACGTGTCGAGCGAGAAGTTCACCAACGACATGATCAACTCGCTGCGCTACGACAAGATGACCAGCTTCCGCGACAAGTTCCGGAATATGGATGTGCTGCTCATCGATGATATCCAGTTTCTGACCGGGAAAGAACGTACGCAGGAAGAATTTTTCCATACGTTCAATGCGCTGCACGAGTCGATGAAACAGATCGTGATCGCCAGCGACCGTTCGCCGAAGGAGCTCGCTGAGATTGAAGACCGCTTGCGCAGCCGCTTTGAGTGGGGACTGATCGCCGACATTCAGCCGCCGGATCTGGAAACGAAAGTGGCGATCCTGCAGAAAAAGGCCGAGCAGGAGAAAGTCACGCTGCCCACCGACGTGGCGCTGTATGTGGCGTCGAATATCCGTTCCAACGTGCGTGAGTTGGAAGGAGCGCTGATCCGGCTGGTGGCGCACTCTTCGCTGATTGGGGCGGAGATCACTCTTCCCTACGCGCAGCAGGTGCTGAAGAATTTTATCGATTCGCAGGCGCGCAAGGTCACAATTGAGTCGATCCAGAAAACCGTGGCCGAACAATTCGGGCTGCGGCTGGTGGAGATCAAGGCTAAGAATAATTCGCGGGCGATTGTCTATCCGCGGCAGATTGCGATGTACCTGGCCAAGCATCTTACGGAAGCGTCGCTACCTGAGATTGGACGGCAGTTCGGGGGCAAGCACCACACCACCGTGCTGCACTCGGTTGAGAAGATCGAAGAGGTCCGCAAGAACGATAAAGATTTGAACAGGCTGCTCAATAAGTTCACTGAGCAATTAGGCGGATGAATACAGGAGATTTCGCGTTTTGCACGCTGGAGCCGAGTCTTCCTTGAGCGTGGCTGTGAATGCGATGTGGAAGTTGTGCAAGAAGTGAACGGAATTAGAAGTTGGGTCAAGTTGTAGTGGCGAGTCCGAAGAGTTTGGGACCGAGTTTGAACATTAGGGTCTGGTCGGAACCGCGGTCAGAACAGAAGAGTTAGGAAAGTTTTCCACTTCTGCGAAGCGCCTACTGTTACTACTGGTTTTATAAGTTTTATATTTGATCTTAAGGTAGTACTAAAAGTAGCATGAGGAAGCAGACGGTTTAGGGGAGACGTATTTTATGCCCGTGGAAGCGGCCGTTGCAGCAGGGACAACCGCGATGGAGATTACGGTCAGCAAGTTTGAGTTGCTGCGGGAATTAACCGCCACGCAAGGCGTGGTCGAGCGCAAGACGACGATTCCGATTCTCTCCAATTATTTATTTGAAGCGGCAGGAGACAGGCTGTCGCTGACCGCAACCGATCTGGACCTGAGCCTGCGGACTTCCTGTGAAGCGAAGGTGAAGAAGGAAGGGTCGTGTACGATTCCGGCGCGCAAGCTGCACGATTATGTGAAGCTGCTGCCGGATGCGGACATCACAATCAAACTGCTGGAGAATCACTGGGTCAGCATTCGCTGCGGGCGGTCCAACACAAAGATGGTGGGGATGGCGAAGTCGAACTTCCCCAGCTTGCCGACGTTCCCAACGGCGGGAGCAGTCAAGATTCCAGCGCAGGTATTGCGCGGGCTGATTGCGCGGACCGGGTTTGCAATTTCAAACGAAGAATCACGCTATACGCTGAACGGCGCGCTGATGCTGCTGAAGCCGGAATCGATCACCATGGTCGCGACCGACGGGCATCGGCTGGCGCATTGTGAGCGGGCGGGAGAAAAGTTTGACGGCGTTTCCGGTGAGATGAAGACGCTAGTGCCGAAGAAGGCAATGGACGAATTGAAGTCGCTGCTCGATTCCACCGACGCGGACACGGTTGAGTTCGCGAAAGACGAGTCGACTTTATTTTTCCGCGTCGGGCCGCGGCTGCTTACTTCGCGGCAACTCACGGGACAATTCCCGAACTTTGAAGCCGTCCTGCCCAAGGACAACAGCAAGATTGTTCCCATCAATGCCGACGAGTTCAATGCGGCGATTCTGCGCGTAGCGCAGTTCGCCGATGAACGCTCGCGCGCGGTCCGCCTGAAATTGGAAAAAGGCGAGCTGAAGCTTTCTGCCTCGTCGACGGAATCGGGCGAGTCGGAAGATTCCATGGAAGCTCCCTACACCGGCGACGCGCTCACCATCGGCTTCAACGCCCAGTACATCGTGGACTTCCTCAAGGCCGCGGGCACCAGCGAGGTGCGCCTGGAGTTGAAGGATGCGCAGTCCGCGGGCCAGCTGCGGCCAGCCGAGGGCGATGATTACAAGTACCGCTATATCGTGATGCCGATGCGGATTTGAGGAGACGCAGCAATTATGCGGCTTCGATCGGCGATTCCTCTCTGCCTGGTCTTCGTCTGCATCGAATGCTTTGCCCAATCTACGTCGGCTACTTCAAAGACAGCCGCCGATCCTCCGCGAGTACACCTCAGTGAAACCGCCGCCGCAGGGCATCTACTGAAAAAGGTAAATCCAATTTACCCCCGAATGCTAAACGAGCCGGGATCGAGGGCGACGTTTTGCTCAGAATTCTTATCGGCACAGACGGTCGTGTGACCGTGCTCGATGTAGTGAGCGGAAATCAAATGCTCCGGGACGCCGCGCGACACGCCGTTTTGCAATGGGGATACGAAACGTATGATCGAAACGGGCAGATCTCGGAAGTGGTAACGCTGGCACGAGTTCAATTCCGATTGCCACGGGAGAAAACGCCCTCGCCGCAATAAAAGACTCATCGACCGCGCTTGACCTCTGCACACGCCTGTCATACATTGACCAGCACGTAATTCTCGGGAGGTTCCTATGCTCGACGGTTTCAAGAAATTCATTCTACGTGGAAATGTTGTGGATATGGCAGTGGGCGTGGTGATTGGCGCGGCGTTTGGCGGCGTGGTCACTTCTTTAACCAAGGGCGTGCTCACGCCTTTCATCGGGGCTCTCGTGAAGTTGCCTGATTTTTCCAATCTCAAGTATGAGGTTCGTGGTAGTAATTTCCTGGTCGGTGACTTCCTGAATGCGATTATTTCGTTTGTGCTGATCGCGGCAGCGGTTTATTTCTTCGTCGTGCTTCCGGTGAACTGGCTGATCGCGCGGATGCATAAAGAACCAGCGGCTGCTCCGACCACCAAGAAGTGTCCCGAGTGCCTGAGCGACATTCCGATCGACGCGCGGCGGTGCTGCACTGCACGCAGCCCGTGCTGGGTAAGGCGGCGTAAGCCTGAACTCCGGTTGAAGTTGGCACGACGCGCCGGTCAGTTCTTGCCGATCCGCCCCGATCAATTAACATGGCGGTATGAATCTCCGCCCATGGCGCATTTGTCTGCTTGTCGTTCTGCTGCCTTTTTCTTCCGTGTTTAGTCGTGCGCAGTCTTCTTCATCATCGACTTCTTCCTCACCCGCTAAAGCTGTCAGGAAACCGGCGGCGTCAAGTTCTGCACTGGACGATGGCACTGTGAGTGGTGGCGTTTATCGCAACAAGAGCCTGGGGCTTTCCTGCAAAATTCCGCTGGCGTGGGTGTTGCGCACCGAGGAGATGAATGCCCGGGACGCCGCCGACGCTGATTCAGACACGACGACCCCGGCAAAGACAGACTCAGGCGGGCGTGTGCTGCTGGCGGCGTTTTCGCGGCCTCCAGAGGCGCGGGCGGAGGATGTGAATTCGTCGATCGTGATTTCGGCGGAGAGTGTGTCAACGTATCCGGGGCTGAAAGATGCGGCGCAATATTTTGGACCGCTGGGCGAGGTTGCCAAGGCACAGGGATTTACCGTGGTCGAGGAGCCCTACGAATTCGAGGTGGGGACCAAGACGCTGCCCCGCGAGGATTTTCAGAAAGATGTTGGGTCGCGTGTGATGCGGCAGTCGACGCTGGTAATGCTGGCGCGCGGTTGGGCGGTGTCGATCACGTTTATTGGCGGAACGGAGGATGAGGTTGAGGAGTTGATTGGCGGGTTGAGTTTTGTGGCTGCAGCAAGACCACAGCTCACTAGAAGCATCCGGTCGTTCGTCGGGAGATTCGTGAGAGGGATTTATTTCGCCGCATGAAACTTAAATTACCCGAGGGTTCGTTTAAAGCATATTTATTCGACTGCGATGGCACGATCGCCGATTCCATGCCGCTGCACTATCGAGCGTGGAAGCAGGCGCTGGGAGAATGGCAGTGTGAATTTGATGAAAAGCTTTTCTACTCGTGGGGCGGCATGCCGGTGGCCGAGATTATCTCGACGCTGAACGAACGGCATGGTCTGAATATGCCGGTCGAGGTTTTAGCCAGTCGAAAAGAAAGTCTTTATTTCGAGTTGCTGCCGGAACTCAAGGCGGTTCCCGAAGTGTTAGAACATATCGAAGCCGAGCGCGGGCGGATTCCGTTTGCGGTGGTTTCGGGAAGCACGCGGGAATCGGTAACCGCTTCGCTGGTTTCGCTGAAGCTGCTCGATCGATTCGACACCATGGTTTGTGCGGGAGAGTATACGAAAAGCAAACCCGACCCGGAAGCGTTTCTGCTGGCGGCTGCCAGGCTGGGCGCGGCACCGGAAGACTGTCTGGTTTTTGAAGACACGGGAATGGGTATTCAGGCGGCGACGGCCGCGGGCATGGCGTCGGTGAGGGTTCCTCCGCCGTGGGAAAGGCTGGCGGAGTTCTGACTGGCGGCAGTTTCTAATCGAGGGGTTCGGGCTGCAGGGCGATATTTTTCTCGCCGGCGGCTTTTTTTTCGGCGTACTTTTTCATCCAGGCTTCCCAGCTTTTGCCGGCGGCGGTGTCGCGTCCGGTGAAGGCGAGGGCAGCAATGTCCGCGTAGGAGATGGAGATTTTTTCGTTCGCGTTTTTCGGGTAGAGGCGGACGATGGAATCTCTCAACGTAGCGGCTGTGCGGCGGTCGAAAAGGTAGCCTTCGATTTTCGATCCGTCTTTGCGGGTAATGGTTACGTCGCCGCGGTAGTCGAAAGCCTTTTCGAGGGCGGCGCGGATTTCAGCTTCGCTGGCGAGCTGTGGAATCCAACCTTCGAGTTGCTCGTGGGCCGTGCCGGCGGCGACTTCAAGCGTCTCGGGATTCGGCGCGTTGGCGTGCGGCGGCGTCGATTGAGGAGAGGCGTGGTCGATGTGTCCGGCTTCTTTGCCTGTCATGGCGCCTCCTCCTCCGCAACCCAGATTTCATCCCCCTCGGTAATCTCGCGCTTTGCAACGTCGCCAGGCAACAGGAACGCTGTGCGACGGCTCTTGCCGGACCCCTGATTTAGCGATTCAACTGAGAGGATGCTCGTATTCGTTACCCGTCCGCTGGGAGCTCGCAACTGTATCGGGTCACCATTGCGGACCTTGAGATCTGAAAGCCAAACAACAGCGATCACAGCCCCACGACCGGGGATCTCAAAAACGCTCTCGACTCTCCCCAAGAGCTTCACAGGTTTTTCTAAACGCGAGTTTCGTGCAACGACTCGCTTGGCGTTGCGATCTGTACCAGTGGGTGCACCGGAACTGCCGGCTCGTCGAGCATGCGCAGCGCTTCTTCGTCACGATAGCTCGTGAAGAGCGTGGCTTTCACCGTGGCCAGGAATCCACCGAACGAGCTGTAGACGGCGTTGACCGCCGAGGCTTCGTATCCGCTGTGCACCATGCAGTTCGCGCAGGCCGGATTGCCGGACTCTGTGCCGTACTTCTCCCACTCGGTGGTTGCGAGCAGTTCAGAGAAAGTTTCAGCGTAACCGTCCTGCAGCAGGTAGCAAGGTTTTTGCCATCCGAAGGCGTTGTAGGTGGGCATACCCCAGGGTGTGCAGGGGTAAGTGCGCTTGCCCATCAGGAATTCGAGAAAGAGCGGCGACAGGTTGAAGCGCCAGTTCTTCTTGCGGTTCGACAGGATCGCGCGAAACATGCGGCGCGTGCGGGCGCGGCCCAGAAAATGTTTCTGGTCGGGCGCCTTGTCGTAGGAGTAGCCGGGCGATAGCATCATGCCTTCCACGCCCAGGTCCATCATTTCGTCGAAGAAGGCGCGGACGGATTTCGGATTCGCTCCGTCGAACAGTGTAGTGTTCGTCGTGACGCGGAAGCCGCGCTTCAACGCTTCTTTCACAGCATCGACCGCGATGTCGTATCCGCCTTCGCGGCACACGGCGAGGTCGTGCTCTTCGCGCTGGCCGTCGAGGTGCACGCTGAACGTCAGATATTTGCTGGGCTTGAAGAGATGAATCTTTTCCTTCAGCAGCAGTGCGTTGGTGCAGAGATAAATATATTTCTTGCGCGCGACCAGGCCCTCGACGATCTCGCCGATCTGCGGATGCATCAGCGGTTCGCCGCCGGGTATCGACACCATGGGCGCCCCGCACTCATCGACCGCGCGGAAGCATTCTTCCGGAGTGAGATCCTTCTTAAGAATGTGGGCGGGATACTGAATCTTGCCGCATCCGGCACAAGCCAGGTTGCAGCGGAACAGCGGCTCGAGCATCAGCACGAGCGGGTACTGCTTGCGTCCGGCAAGTTTCTGCCGAATGACGTAAGACGAAACCGTCCACATCTGTGAAACCGGAACTGGCATTCTTGAATGGTAACCCCTTGTAGTTCCATTTTATCAGGATTTGTCCGAGGCAAGCGAAGGAGTAACGGGTTGTGAAAGCGAAAGTACCATACTCCCTCGGCGGATTAAACGTGAGCGAACAGTCATCGAATGTGGAAGATTGAGACTACGGTCTTGCCTTTCACGGCTTCGGCTTTGCGCCAGGAACTCTTGTCATTTAGGGCGACCCATCGCCGCTCCTCGGCGCGATAGTGCCAATCCTTATCGTTCTGATAGAAAATCTGTAAGCCCTTGCCTTCAATGATGTTCAGGATGCTGTTGTCGTGCGAATTGCGCTCGTCGAAATCGGTGGAGGCGCGCTGGGCCATCTCCGCATAGGTTTCGTTGAGCTCGCAAAGAAGCTGGTTTGTGCCCTCATCCAAAGGCTTGACGTTCAAGCCGATCCGGCGCGCCTCCTGGAGCGTGATGGGATAGCCGTGCGAGGGATACTCCGAGTTCAGAATGCTGCTGATTCGGCTGGCTTTTTTCTTATCCTTGAGATGATAGGAAAGGATTTCGACACAGAGCTTGGTCGAGAGCGCGCTGGCGCGGTCCACCGCCCCGATAACCAGCGGATGCACGTGCGCGAACAACGACGCGTACGGATTCGAATCCTTGCGAGAGGCTTCTTTCTGCCAAAGGCGAACAACGCGGTGCAACTCATCCTGGCTGACGCGAACGCGGTTGTTGTCGCGGTCAATCGGCGACAGATCGTGCGTCAGAGAAGTGTCCACCGCGGAGAGGTGGGCTAACGGACCCATCAGGATGTTGTCCGCGCCCAGGGCAAGCATGGTGGCGGCCGACGCGCACTCCAGCGGAACCAGCGCGGTGAGGCGCGTCACGTATTGTCGAAGCAAATGAACCAGCCGCAGCGACGCCTGACCCGAGCCTCCGTCGGACTTTATGAACAGCGACAGGCGATTGACTTTTCCCATGTTACGCAGAATGCCGTAGAGGCCGCTGACGTCGTTGTCGCAGATCGAACCATTCTGAGAATTCCAATACGTGATAAACGGTTCCCCGAGCTTCGCTTCGATCTGGCGGAGAATTTTCTGTGTTTTTTCAAACAAAACAGGTGGATTCTTCAGCGGCGGTCTCTTGGGTGCGGGCGCGGGCTGCAGCTCGGACATAGGTGGCAAAGTGTACTACAGCTTTACCCACTAACTAGTTCAAATCGCAACCCAAAGAGAAGCGTAGAGCAGCACATACTTCATTCATTCGTGCGGAACTGAGCTGGGCCAGACGTTTCCCCAAGCGCTGTTGCGAGACGGTAACTGCATTGTGCAAATTCACCGCGCACGGGGATTTCATGCCGTCCTCCTCGTCCAGAACGACTTCCGATGGCACACCGCGAATCGTGGACGTGACAGGCGCAACCGTGACGGTTGATAAATACGCGATGGCGCTGTTGCGGGTGAGCACGAGGGCGGGTCGTTTCTTGTCGGGCGCTGCAAACTGGTAGAGCCGAACCTCGCCTCGAGCTATTCTTCCGGCCACGTGGCCTCCGATTCCCAACTCCGTGCTTCCGCGTCGGCTGGTGACGGCCGCGAGTAGCCCTGGCGGTCACGGTCTTCACTGGCCCGTAGTTCCAACCGGCTCAGATGTTCCCGCAGGGCGTCGCGCACCAAAGCGGAGCGGTTTTGTCTGGTACGCTTCGCGGCTCGGTCGGCGGCGTGTAACAGCTTTTTATCCAGCACGATTTGAACGATTTGCATATGTGGAATCCATTCCACAGTATATTCCACATGGAAGGTATTTCAAAGCAAACTGCTGTATGCGCAGTCGGCTACCCGTTTACCGCCCCGGTTCGGGGCTCTGGGAGGGTCGAAAAAAAGGTGCTTTCGTGATATAATTTTGTTAGTCGCAAAAGGCCCTAAGTATTAGGAAATTCAATAACTTGAAGTCTAATTTCAGGCCGCGTCATGAGCCTGAATTCGGACGATTCTTTCAGTCAGTTTCCGGCACGTAAACGGAACTGAGTGCAGAGACTGAATCGGGCGTTCTCCAATGTAGTTTCGCGGAGCGGAATGGCCACTAAAGAGATCAATACTCCCATCGTCGAAACCAAGACAAAAAACGGAAAAGTGACTCCTATCAGCTCGAACAACGGAGGCAACGGCGATTACAACGCCGATTCCATCAAGGTGCTGGGTGGGATGGAGGCGGTGCGCAAGCGTCCGGCCATGTATATCGGCTCGACCGGCGAACTGGGATTGCATCACTTGGTGTATGAGGTTGTCGACAACTCCGTGGACGAGGCACTGGCCGGGTTCGCGACCAAGATTGAAGTCACCATCCACATCGACAACTCGATCACCGTGATCGACGACGGGCGCGGCATTCCCGTGGACGATATGGACATTGATGGAGAAAAAGTTTCCGCGGCGCAGGTGGTGATGACCACACTGCACGCCGGGGGGAAGTTTGATTCATCCACGTATAAAGTTTCTGGCGGATTGCACGGCGTGGGAGTTTCCTGCGTGAATGCGCTGAGCGAAGAACTGGTGCTGGAAATCTGGCGCGACGGTTCGACGTGGGAGCAGACTTATTCGAAGGGCGAGCCGACCAGCAAGCTGCGGAAAACGGGAGCGAATAAGAATCGCGGAACGAAAGTACACTTCCTTCCCGATCGCAGCATTTTTACGGCGACGGAATACAACTACGACACTCTGGCGCAACGCTTGCGCGAACTGGCGTTCCTGAATAAAGGGCTGGTCATCACGCTGACCGATGAGCGCACCACAGACTCGAAGTCCGGTGAGCCGAAGCATGCGGAGTTCAAATACAACGGCGGCATCGCGGAGTTCATCAAGCATCTGAATCGCGGCAAGCAGGTGCTGCACGACAAGCCGATCTACATGGAGGACGACCGCAACAATGTCCACATGGAGATTGGGCTGCAATACAACGACGCGTATTCCGAGTCGATCTTCAGCTTCGCGAACAACATCAACACGGTGGACGGCGGCACGCATCTTTCCGGTTTCCGCACCGCGCTGACTCGCACCATCAACTACGCTGGCCAGCAGATGGGCTTGTTCAAGGATGTAAAAGAAAATCTGACGGGCGACGATGTGCGCGAAGGTCTGGTCGCGGTGATCAGCGTGAAGCTGCCGCAGCCGCAGTTTGAAGGGCAGACCAAAGGGAAACTGAATTCCGATATCGCGGGAACGGTCACCGCATTCGTGAACGAGCGGCTGGGCGCGTTTTTCGAACAGAACTCGACGGTTGCGCGGAAGATTATTAACAAAGCTGTAGACGCGGCGCGGGCGCGCGAGGCGGCCCGCAAGGCTCGTGATTTGACGCGGCGCAAGGGGGCGCTCGATTCCGGCGGCTTGCCGGGAAAGCTGGCGGATTGCTCGGAACGCGATCCGAACCGGTGCGAATTATTCCTGGTTGAGGGCGAATCGGCCGGCGGCACGGCCAAGCAGGGACGCGACCGGCGCTTCCAGGCGATTCTTCCGCTGAAAGGCAAGATTCTTAACGTCGAGAAGGCGCGCTACGACAAGATGCTGGCGCATGAAGAAATTCGCGCCATGATCACGGCGCTGGGCACGGGCATTGCGAAAGACGACTTCGATCCGACGAAGGTGCGCTACGGGAAGATTATTCTGATGACCGACGCCGACGTGGACGGCTCGCACATCCGCACGCTGTTGCTGACGTTCTTTTTCCGGCACATGCAGGAATTGATCAAGCGCGGAAACGTCTTCATCGCGCAGCCTCCGCTGTTCTCGATCAAAAAGGGCAAGACGCTGCAGTACATCAAGGACGAACGCGAGTTCGTGAAAGTCATGGTGAAGCGCGCGGCGGACGGGCTGATTGTGCGCTACGGCGAAGGCGCGGCCAAGCTGGAAGGCAAAGACCTGGCGAAGTTCATCACGGTACTAAAGGAATATCTCGACCTGTTCGACAAGGCTGACAAGCGGCTGCGCAGCGAAGCTGTCACCGAACTGTTGCCGAAACTCGATCTCTCGAAGCGCGCGGATTTTGAGGGCGACAAGAAAGATCAGCCCAAGAAGATTGAGAAGCTGGAGAGAGAACTCAAGAAGCTGCAGAAGGCGCAGAACTTCAAGAGCGTCGAGGCGCGCTTCGACGAAGAGCACAACTTGTGGGAAGTTCACTTCGTGAACTCGCAAGGGGCCGAGCACGTGATCAACTGGGAACTGGCGTCGACGCCGGAGTGCCGGCATCTGATCACGAAATACAAGCAGATCGAAATGTATATGCAGCCTCCGTTTGTGGTGGAGGGCATAGTCAAGGCGGCGCCTGCCGCTGGTACCGAAGAGGCTGAAGGTGAGGCTGAAGAGGGTGGTGTGGACGGCAAGGCCGAGAAGAAACCGGCGAAGGCCGCACCGAAGCGCAAAGAAGTGGAAGTGGTGGAGAAAACCAACGCCCGCGATCTGTTCGAGTACGTGCTGAACGAAGGGCGCAAAGATTTTATCGTGCAGCGCTACAAGGGCCTGGGCGAAATGACCGCGCCGCAACTTTGGGAGACGACCATGGATCCGGAGCGGCGCACGCTGCTCTCGGTGAAGCTGGAAGACATCGCGGAGTGCGAGACGATCTTCACAACCCTCATGGGCGAGGACGTGGAAGCGCGGCGGAAGTTTATTGAAGACAACGCGCTGGATGTGAAGAATTTGGATATCTAGAGCTGGGGATTGAATCCAGAAGTTGGGGCGGCCCTTTCGGGCCGCCTTTTTTATTTCGGTTCTGACTCTCAGGCAACCGCGCCCGTCTGGATCGCGTGCAAGATTCGCATGATCGTACGTTCCCTTTCAGGGGGACGTTATGGCATCTTTCTCGGAACTACAAGGGGATCGCACGAAGACCTGGGCGCTGATTGCGGCTGGATGCGGCATTGCCGCTGTTCTGGATTGCGATGGCGATGCCCAATCTGCATCGCTCTACGCACACCGTGTCGGTAGCGCAGCGAGTAATCAGCGATGAATCGTCAGAAAATTTCTACAGGGCTGCCCCTGCAAAGGAAAAGGATAAGCCGGTCATCTTGGCGGAGCCGACGGCGGGTGCCGCGATGGAGAGTTCCGTGGCGGCTCAACCTCGGGCCGATGCTTCCGCTGACCGAAAGATCATCCGCTCCAGTTCCCTTGCGATCGTGGTGCAGCATCCCGCGCAGGTTATGGACAGGATCATGGCGCTGGCGGAAATGGAAGGCGGGTATCTGGAGAGCTCGCAGGGTGGTGGGCAGGATGCGGTCAGCGGTTCGCTGACGATTCGCGTTCCGGCCGCGCGCTTTGAAGAGACGCGTGCGGAGATTCGAAAGCTAGGGCTGCGCGTGGAGAACGAAACCATCGCGGCGCAGGACGTGACCCGGCAATACGTGGATCAGGATGCGAACCTGCGAAATTTGCGGGCGGAGGAGGCGCAGTACCTGGCGATCCTGAAGCAGGCGAATACGGTGAAGGACTTGCTTGCGGTGAGCCAGAGGATCAGCGAAGTGCGCGGGCAGATCGAACAGCAGCAGGCGGAATTCAACGCGCTTTCGAAGCAGACGGAGACGGTGGCCATCGCAATTTCGCTGCGGACCGAGGCTGAGACGCAAGTGTTTGGGCTTGAACTGGCGTCCGCTGTATCAGGTGAAGCTGGCGCTGCGTGATGGGCTGGAGAGCGTGGCTGGTTATGCGTCGGCGATGACGGCATTTCTGTTTTATCTGCCGGCTGTGCTGTTGTGGGTGGGGACGATTGTGGGGGGCGCGGCGGTGGCGTGGAAGTTGTTGCTGTGGGTGGGGCGGAGGTGGTTTGGGTGGAGTTCTGTCGTTGTGCAAGGAGAGCAGTCGTAGGAACGCCTCGGCGAGCCGCGGTCACGGATGGCGAAAGGGATCCTTCGACTGCGCATGACCGCCTTTCAGGCGCTCATGCTTCGCTCAGGATGACAAAGCTTACGTGAGTATGGGGAGAGAAGAGCGCGGGCAGGAGTGCCCGCGCCAAACAGTCAGTGCAACACAACTCCCACAAAGCCAGCTACTGAATCAGCGTGCCGTTGCCTCCGTTGGTGCCGTTGGGTTCTTCTTCTGGGGCGATGACTACGGCGGCGGCTACGCGGTCGCCGGGTTCGAGGTGGAGCAGGCGGACGCCTTGGGCGTTGCGGCCGGATTCACGGATGGTTTTTGAATCCATGCGGATGATTTTGCCGTAGTGGCTGATGAGCATGACTTCGGAGGTTTCGTCGACCTGGGCGATGCCGACGACTTTTCCGTTGCGCTCCGTGGTTTTGAGATTGATGACGCCTTTGCCACCGCGGTTGGTGAGGCGATATTCGTCCGCGGGAGTGCGTTTGCCGAATCCGTTTTCGGTGACGGAGAGGATCAGGGAGCCTTTCACGGCTACGTCGACTACTTCGGGTTCGGTGGTGGTGGCATCAACAACCGCGGGCGCTTCCGCGCCCGGGACAGCCGAGGCGGCTGTCCCTACGTGGTCCGTGGTTGCGGCTGCTTCTGCTGCCGGCTTTGGCGTGGTGGCCATGCCGACTACGTAGTCTCCCTTTTCGAGATTGATGCCTTTCACACCGTAGGCGGCGCGGCCCATGGGGCGGACGTGGCTTTCGTCGAAACGGACGGCCATGCCTTCGTGCGAAGCGATGAAGATGATCTGCTGGCCGTTGGTGATGCGGGCGGAGACCAGTTCGTCGCCTTGCTCGATGTTGATGGCGTTGATGCCATTCGAGCGCACGTGCATAAACTCGCGCAACTCGGATTTTTTCACGAGGCCGTTGCGGGTGGCGAAGAAGATGTACTTGTTTGCTTCTTCCAGATTGCGGACGGCGAGCATGGTGCGGACGGTTTCGCCTTGTTGCAGTCCCACGAGGCTGCCCACGTGCTTGCCTTTGCCGGCGGCACTGACGTCGGGAATTTCGTAGACCTTGATCCAGTAGACGCGGCCGGTGTTGGTGAAGATGAGAATGTAGGCGTGCGTGGATGCGAGGAAAAGATGTTCGACGAAATCCTCGTCGCGTGTCTTCATGCCGGTGCGGCCCACGCCTCCGCGGCGCTGCATGCGGTAGGTGGAGATCGGCGTGCGCTTCATGTAGCCGGAATGGCTGACCGTGACGGCGACCTGCTCGTCGGCGATGAGGTCTTCGAGCACGATTTCGGCGGCTTCGTCTTCGATGCGGGTGCGGCGGGCATCTCCGTAGAGCTTCTTCACTTCTTCAAGCTCTTTGATGATTACGGTGCGCAGTTTTTTCTCGGAGCCAAGAATGGATTCGTATTCGGCGATGTTGTCGCGCACCTGCTTCAGCTCGTTCGCGATTTCGTCGATGGAGAGCTTGGTCAGACGATGCAGTTGCAGTTCGAGGATGGCATCGGCCTGCTTGGCGGTGAAGGGCTTCTCGGGATCGAGCTTGGGGGCGCGGCCGGTCGTGTTGATCTCGATTTTCTTGCCGCCGAAGTAGGTGACCAGGTTTTCGCGGGCGTCGGCGCGGTTGGCGCTGCCGCGAATGATGACGATGACGTTGTCGAGATGATCGAGAGCTGTGAGGTAGCCTTCGAGAATGTGCTCGCGGTCGCGAGCTTTTGAGAGCAAATACGCCGTGCGGCGGCGGACTACGTCGACGCGGTGATTAATGAAATGCTTGATGGCTTCGATCAGACCCAGTTCTCGCGGCTGGCCGTTCACGACCGCTAGCAGGATCATGGAAAAACTTTCCTGCATCTGGGTGTGCTTGAAGAGCTGGTTGAGGACGATCTGAGCTTCGGCGCCGCGCTTGAGTTCGATCACAATGCGCATGCCGTCGCGATCACTTTCGTCGCGGATGTCGGAGATGTCTTCGATGTCTTTGTCGTTGACCAGTTGCGCGATGCGCTCGACCAGGCGCGCCTTGTTTACCTGATAGGGAATTTCTGTGACGATGATGGCCTGGCGCTCTTTGGTGAAAGTTTCGATGGAAGCTTTGGCGCGTACCTGGAAGCGGCCGCGGCCGGTGCGGTAGGCTTCGAAAATTCCGGCGCGTCCGTGGATGATGCCGTAGGTCGGGAAATCGGGGCCCAGCACGTACTTGAGAATTTCCGCTAGCTGCGCGTTGGGATTGTTGATCAGCGTGATGGTGGCATCGACGATCTCGGTGAGATTGTGCGGCGGAATCTTCGTCGCCATACCGACGGCGATGCCATCGGAACCGTTCACCAGAAGGTTCGGGATGCGGGCGGGCAGAACGTCGGGCTCGACTTCGCTGCCGTCGTAGTTGGGATGAAAGTCGACGGTGTCTTTGTCGAGATCTTCGAGCAGAGCGGTGGAAACCTGGGCGAGCTTGGCTTCCGTGTAACGATCGGCCGCGGGCGGATCGCCGTCGACCGAGCCGAAGTTCCCCTGACCAAAAATCAGCGGATAACGCATGCTCCAGGGCTGGGCGAGGCGAACGAGTGCGTCGTAGACGGCGAGATTTCCGTGGGGATGGTACTTGCCCATCACGTCGCCGACGATGCGGGCGCACTTGCGCGTGGCTTTGTTCGGCTGCAGCCCCATCTGCTGCATGGTGTACAGAATGCGACGATGGACGGGCTTGAGACCGTCCTTTACATCGGGGAGCGCCCGGCCGATGATCACCGACATTGCGTAGTCGAGATACGACCGGCGCATTTCCTCTTCGATGTTGACGGGTTGAATATTCAGCGCGCCGGGACTGCCATCGCCGCCGGGCGGAGGAGTGAGGGGAAGTTCGGGATTTTGATCGTCAGCCATGGTTTAGCTCGCAGCCGTCAGCGTTCCGCTGACAGCTCACAAACGAGAAACTTTATTGCGTAGAACGGGCCACGTGAAACGCTTGTAACTGATTGTATTTACAGGATGTTATATGCCCTGGGAACTGTCGTGATTATACCACGGCAGCGGGCATTTTTGGGGAGCCTCGGCAGGCGTCAAGATGACAATTTTGATGCCGTAGTTCCCAGGTTGGGACCAGGCTGCGAAATAAATGTCGATTGCGGTTGGGCGTCACTGATTGTGAGTGGGCGGGCGTTTTATGCTGCGGGCGCATGCGCCATATTCCATCGCTCGACGGGCTGCGGGCCATCTCGATTTTGATGGTGGTGATCGGTCATTGGGCTTCGCTGCATTACCAATCGGAAGTTGGCGGAGCGTTTGCGAATCTGGGGGTGAGGATTTTTTTCATCATCTCCGGATACCTGATTACGACTCTGCTGCTGAAGGAGTACGCGAAAACTTCGACCATTCTCCTGCGCGAGTTTTATGTGCGGCGGGCGTACCGGATTCTTCCCGCGGCGATTGCGTTCATGCTGCCCGTGTTCGTGATCTATTGGCATCAGTTGCGCTGGTATCACATGGTTGCGGCTGCGCTCTATGTGACGAATTTTGATTACGCGCATCCGTGGTTTCTGGGGCACTTGTGGTCGCTGAGCGTGGAGGAGCAGTTTTATTTTTTGTGGCCGGGGGTGTTGAAGAAGTGGCACCGGCACAAAGTCGCGATTCTGCTGGGAGTGGTGGCACTCGCTCCGGTTTATCGCGTGGCGTGCCATTTCCTGAAGCTGCATGGCGAAGGCGGATGAAACGTTTCCGGCCGTGGCTGACATTCTGGCGATCGGCTGCCTGCTGGCGATTTATGCGCCGCGGCTACCGCGGATCAAACGAGGTTGGGCTCTGCTGATGGTTTTGCCGGTGGCGCTGGTTCCCTTTTACGTGGCGGCGGTCCGCTTCCGGACTACGCCACTTTTGTTGCTGGTGCTGTGGCCGCTGCTGCACGTTTCGATTGCCGGACTGCTGCTGCACGCGGTGCAGACTCCTTATTGGATATTGAACGTCCGGCCGGTCGCGTGGCTGGGAAAGATTAGCTACAGTCTTTACCTTTGGCAGCAGTTGTTCGCCTACGGTCCGCAGCACAGGGCGTGGTATTGGCTGCTGGTTCCGGTGGGGTTGGCCTGCGTTTCTTATTATCTGGTGGAGCAGCCGATGCTGCGGCTGCGGGAAAGGCGGTCGCGAGATCGGACGAAGATGACTTACGCGCGGGCTGCCTGAGTGATCCCTTGGTCAGCGACGGCGGCGAGAAGAAGCCCCACTTCTCGCAAAAACCGCGAGAAATGGGGCACCCATCCTCGCGCGAAGGCGAAGAGAGTTTCTGCGCCATAGTTGCAGGATTATAATCAGCCTGAGCGAAATAGCTGCAGGCTCCCTACAGTGCGATCCTTTTTTCGTTTTGCGATGCTGGCGCTGGTGCTGGTGACGGTGGCGCTGGTCTCCGCGCTGACGGCGATGCGGTTCGCGATTCACGGGCAGGAAGTTGTGGTGCCTACACTGGTGGGGCTTTCGCCTTCGGAGGCTGAACGGGCCGTGTCTGGCCCCGGCCTGTTGGTTGAGATCGAGCGGCAATATTATTCGCCGCAAATTCCCGAAGGGCGGATCATGTCGCAGCTGCCGCTGCCGGGGACGAAAGTGAGGCGGGGCTGGCAGGTGCGTGTGGCGCAGAGCCTGGGGCCGTTGCGGGTGGTGATTCCTGACGTGACCGGACAGAGCGAACATGCCGCGGAATTGAATATCCGGCGGCGCGGGCTGGAGCTGGTGTCGACCGCAGAGGTGCAGATTCCGGGACTGCCGCCGGATCAGGTGCTGTCGCAGAGTCCGGCGGCGAATGCGAGCCAGGTGGCAGCGCCGAAAATCAGTTTGCTGCTTACGGCCACGGCTGATCCGGAGGTTTTTACGATGCCGAGTTTTCTCGGACAGCCACTCGGAAGCGCGAGCCGCGCGCTGCAGGATGCGGGCTTCAAGCTGGGAAATGTGGGCGTAGCGCCGCCGCCAGCGCCAGCGGCTCCGGCGAATGACGGGACATCTTCCTCTATCGCAAATCCTTCTCCGGTACCTCCTGCGCCTGTGGGTGCAGCGCCGGCGCAGGCCACTCCCGCGAGCATCATCGTGTCGCAGACACCGCCGCCGGGGCAGAGGATTGTGGCGGGAGGGTTTGTGAATTTCGAAGTGCGGTGAGAAGTGCGGGAAACGCTGCGAGAAAAGTTGGGGCGGAAAACCCTCTACCGCTTTTCTAAAATCGCAGCGAAGAACCCGTCGCAGGGATGGATACCAGGGAGTGTACGCAGGAAGGGACCGCGAGTAAGCGACGCGATGTCGGGCCATGTCAGCACGCCTTCGGACTTGAGGCGATCGAGTTCGGGGCGGACGTTGAGCAGGCGGAACGTTGAGTTCTCCTCCAGAGATTTTTCTACTACGTCTTCATTCTCTTCTTTTTCCAGCGAACAAGTGGAGTAGATGAGCCGTCCGCCTTGCGCGACATGCGTCATCGCCGAGCGGAGGATTGCGAGCTGGCGGGCGTGGAGATCCTCGAGATCTGCCGGTTGAAGCCGCCATTTGATTTCAGGATTGCGGGCCAGCGTGCCAGTGCCGGAACAAGGAACGTCCGCCAGCACTCGATCGAAGCTGGCAGGCAGAGCCGCGATTTGTACGTCGGCAGTGATGATCTGGATATTGTGAGGCCGCGCAGAGCGGGACGATTCCGCGGATTGCAACAGCTTCTGCAACAGGCGCGCGCGGTGCGGATGAAGTTCGACTGCCGTAATTGTCGCGGCCGGATTGTGGTCGGCTATGGCCAAGGTCTTGCCGCCGGGAGCTGCACAGCAATCGAGAATGCTCGAGCCGCGGCCAACAAGAGCGGCAACCAGCTGCGAAGCTTCATCCTGAATCACGGCTTGACCGGCGCGGAGCGTGCGGGCTTGCGAAATGTTTGAGGTTTGCACACGGCGCGCGGAGGCCAGCAAGGCTCCGGGTGCGAGCTCGATGCCTTCCGAGCGGAGATCGTTCTCGGCGGCGGGATCCCGCAGACGGAGGGCAGTTGCCGGTATGGATTGATCGAAGTGACAGATATCACGGGCGGCTGCGAGTCCGTATGCACGCACCCAACGGTCCACCAGCCACAGCGGATGCGCGAAGGCGTGGGTAAGCGATTCGGGGGACGCGGGGGTTTCTTGGGTGGAAGCGGAAGCGTGCGGTAGTGGCGCGGCTGCAGCCAGTCTGCGCAGCACGGCGTTCACGAATGGGGCGGCGGAACGCTTGCGCGCGCGCTTCACTAGTTCGACGCTCTCGTGGATGGCGGCGCGCGGCGGGATGCGGTCGAGCTTGCGGAGTTGGTAGAGAGCGAGACGGAGGGCGGTGAGAACTTCAAGGTCGAGTTTGGAAACAGCCTGCGAAGAAGTCTGCGAAATTTCTTCGTCGAGGTTTGAGCGCCAGCGCAGGACGCCCATGACTAGTTCCGTCGCCAGACCGTGATCGGCGGTGGAAAGCGTCTCGTACGCGGCAGAGTGCAGAAGTTCCGCAGCGTAGGATGACTCGCGGTCGACTCGCAGCAGAATGTCGAACGCGGCGGCGCGAGCGGGCGAACACTGAGACTTCGGTGGGCGAGAGTGTGGCGTCAAGGTTTCAGTATGACTGAAGCTTGTTGCCGGCGGAAGATATTGGAAACTTGAGTAGTGTCCTGGCCACTTAACCACAGGGGACACGGGGGAACACAGGGTAAAGCCCGACGCAGACTTCAGATGCCGAGTTTCTCGGCGAGCTTCGGGCGGTAGCCGTGGAGGAAGTCGGAGGCAGACATGCGCTTCTTGCCTTCCAACTGGAGTTCGAGAAGTTCTAGAGATGAGTTGTTCCCGCAACCGACGAGCAGGCGATCCTCTGCAATGTGTAATTGAGCTTTGGGTAATGCATTATCAGCCGGTCGCGCTTTCCAGATCTGAAGATTCTTGCCGCGAAACTGTGTGTAGACTCCGGGCCAGGGCTGGAAGCCACGAACCCGATTGAATATTTCGCCCGCCGACAGCGAAAAATCTGCGAGGCCATCGGTTTTCTTGAGGATGGGCGCGAGCGTGGCTTGCGCGTGATTCTGTGAGCGGGGATGAATCGATCCTGTATGCAGGCCGCGCATGGTTTCGACCGTGAGTTCGGCGCCGATGGCCGCGAGACGGGGCGCTATCGTTTCTGCCGTTTCATCAGGCGCGATGGGAAATTCGCGTTGTAGAAGAATGTTGCCGGTGTCGAGGCCGGCATCGATGCGCATGGTGGTAACGCCGGTGACGGTTTCTCCGCGGGCGATCGCCCACTGAATGGGCGCTGCGCCGCGATATTTCGGGAGCAGAGAGGCGTGGAGATTGATGTTGCCGAGCGGCGGCAGGTCGAGCATCCATTGCGGAATAATGCGGCCGTAGCCGACGACGACGATTGCATCGGGCTTGAGAGATGTGAGGTGCGCGCGAAACTCGTCGTTCGTTTTAATTCTCTCGGGCTGGGTGACGGGCAATCCTAAGTGCAGGGCGGCCTGCTTGACGGGCGAAGACACCAACTCCAGGCCGCGGCCCTTGGGGCGATCGGGCTGAGTCACCACCAGAAGAATTTTGAAACCGGACGCGGCGAGTTTTTCGAGCGTGGGGACGGCGAATTGCGGCGTGCCGCAGAAAACGAGATTGAGGGATTGAGACATTGACTCATTGAATCATTGACTCAATCATCCGATGAGTCAATCTCTCAATTCTCTAAATATCTCCTACCATTCTCCGGCCTTCATCATCTTGCGGATCTTGCGTTTCATCAGGTCGCGTTTCAGTGCGCTGATGCGGCTGATGTAGAGCTTGCCGTTCAAATGATCGGTTTCGTGCTGAAACGCGCGGGCGAGAAGCTCCTCGCCGGTTTTCTCAAAAGTTTTTCCATGCACATCCTGGGCGCGGACGGTGACCTTCATGGCGCGCTTCACGTTCTCGCGAAAATCGGGAATGCTCAGGCAGCCCTCGCTTTGCGTGTGGTGGCCTTCGGTGTGAATGATTTCGGGATTGATGAGAACCAGCTTGGCTTCGGGGTCTTCCTGAAACGTGACGTCGACGACGGCGATGCGGCGGGCGATTCCGATCTGCGGCGCGGCCAGGCCCACGCCCCGGGCGGCGTACATGGACTCGAACATGTCGTCGATGAGGGTTTTCAGTTCCTCGTCGAAAACGGTTACCTTCGCGGAAGGTTTCTCCAGGACCGGATTGCCGAATTTCACAATGGGATAGATCATTCGTAGTTTATGAATCAGTAATTTTTCAATTGTTGGCGGTAGCCTTCGAAATTGCGCAAAGTTTCCAGCATGGAATCGCCGCCGAATTTTTCCAGAGCGCAGCGGGCCAGGGTGAGTGCGACCATGGCTTCGGCGGCGACGCCGGCAGCGGGTACCACGCAGACGTCGGAACGTTCGTATGCTGCTTTCACTGGCTCGCGGGTGGAAAAATCCACCGACTGCAGCGGACGGCGCAGGGTGGAAATCGGCTTCAGATAGCCGCGGACGCGAATTTCTTCACCGTTGGAAACTCCGCCTTCGATGCCGCCGGCGTTGTTGTGGGTGCGGGAGAAAGCGGTGAAACCGGCGGCGCCGTTGTAGCCGATTTCGTCGTGCACGGCCGAGCCGGAAGAAAATGCGGCGGCGACTCCGGAGCCAATTTCCACCGCCTTCACGGCTTGCAGCGACATGACGGCGGCGGCGAGCAGCGCGTCGAGGCGCTCATCCCACTGGGCGTAGGTGCCGAGGCCGGGGGGAACGTTGTGGGCCACGACTTCGAAGACTCCGCCGAGCGAATCGCCGGTCTTGAGAACTTTGTCGACTTCTGACTTCATGCGCTGCTCGGTGTCGGGATCGGCGCAGTTCAACAGAATTTCTTCGCGATCTTTTTCTTGATCGTGGAGCGAACGAATTCTCTCCCATGAAACTTCGCCTTGCACAGATACGCTGCCGGTGGTCACCACGTGGCTCAGAACTTCGATGCCCAGTTCTCGTAGAAAGAGTTTGGCAAGTGCTCCGATGGCGACGCGGGCGGCAGACTCGCGGGCGGAAGCGCGCTCGAGGACATAACGAGCTTCGGGGAAATTGTATTTCAGGGCTCCGGCAAGATCGGCGTGGCCGGGACGCGGAGAAGCTACGCGCTTGTGCTTGTCCGCATCGCCTGCGGCTACGGGCAATGAGTCTTGCCAGTTTTTCCAGTCCCGGTTTTCGAGTTGAATCGCGATCGGCGAGCCGATGGTTTTGCCGTGGCGAACGCCGGACAGAATGTGGGCGGTGTCGCGCTCGATCTTCATGCGTCCGCCGCGGCCGTAGCCCTGCTGGCGGCGCCAGAGTTCGCGGTCGACGAAGGCCTGGTCTACCGTGAGGCCGGCGGGCAGGCCTGAAATGTAGGCGACCAGGGCTTCGCCGTGAGACTCTCCCGCGGTGAGATAGCGCAGCATGAATGCACGATTGTACAAGATGCGGAGTTCGCGGGGGACGTCGCGTGGCTCGCCGGATCGTAGCCCCGACAAGTACGGCAGCTTTTCGAGCCGCGCCCGCATCGACAAACAGAGAAAGGGCTACAATTAAATTGTTGGGAGACCGGCTCGTGGTGCTTGCGATCTGGTCTTCTTGCCATGTTTCGGAGGAACTGTGTCCCCCAACGCACGGATGCAAACCGAGAACACCGGTGGCGGCGAGAAGATTCGCTGCGTCTTGGCGCACTCGTATAGGCTGCTGCGCGAAGGCGTGCGGCGCTTGCTGCAGGACCAATCTGATTTTGAGGTGGTGGGCGAGGCAGGCGACGCCGCGGAAATGTTGAGGCGGGTGTCCGAGCACCAGCCCGATGTGGTGATCGCGGATGCGGAGGCGCTCGCACTCGCTGCGCAGGAACTTGAACGGGTGATCCGGAAGGTTTCTCCTCGGAGCAGAGTGGTGCTTCTGAATCAGGACGAGGAAGATTCCACGGTCTTGCCCCGGCTTCGCCAGATCACGGCAGCACAACTCATGAAGATGGTGAGGAACGCCGCAGCCGAAGATAAGCCAGCGCTCTACGAAATGCCGCGACTGGGGCGGGGTTCGACGCAAGCCATGGCGCGGCATAAACAAGCTCTGACCGGGCGGGAGCGCGAAGTGCTGAAACTGCTGGTCGAGGGCAGGACGGTGCGGTCTGCGGCTTCAGCTCTGGGTGTGAGTACGAAGACCGTGGACGCGCACAAATTTAATCTTATGCGCAAGCTGGGGGTTCACAACAAAGTGGATCTTGTGATGAGCGCGATTCAGATGGGCGTGGTGAAAGTTCCGGTCAACTTCTAAAAAGAGCCGTATCATAGATCTTCTACGCTGAACCCGAGCGAAACCTCAGAGGCTAAAGCCAGAATTTCTGCGTTCCTGTGTGGCACGGCTGAAGCCGTGCCCTTCCCGGACCTATCGATGAGATGAACAGCGGCGGAGCGCTGCACCCGTAATCCACAGCAGCGATTCAATGAAACGCGGCGTTTGCCAGCTCTGCCAACTCAGCCAGGCTGGAAACTTCCAGGTCAGGTTCGGCATGCGCGGCCTTCACGGCTCCTACACCTGCCCGCGCTGAAGGACGGTTCACCCACACCGTGGCCAAACCCAGAGCCTGCGCGGGAATCACATCGTGGTAAATGCTTTGGCCGACGTGGAGAATGCGGTGAGCGGGGGCCTGGATGCGGGCCAGCGCGAGCTCGAAAATCTTCAGCGACGGCTTGTAGGCCTGCGCCTGTTGAGCGGTGATGACTTCATCGAACTCCACTTCGAGTTGGGGCCGCGTGGCTGCGAAAAGGTCGTCGTCCACGTTGGAGAGAATGGCCAGGCGATAGCGGCTTTTCAGTTGGCGCAGGGCCGCGACCGTGTCCGGCCAGGGCTTCCACAGGGCCAGAGAGTCCGGCAACGAGCGAACTTCTTCGGCCGTGGGAACGAAACCGAGTTCTTCGCCGAACTGCCGCACCACCGACTGAAGAACCTCGCGATAGGGATGGAATGCGCCCTGTTCGGAACGCTGCTCGAAGTTTCCGTAGAGTTCGAGAAGCGTGGCGTCGTCGATCTTCTTGCCGTGCGCGGAGAGGATGCAGCGCAGAGCGGACAAAAGTCCGGTTTCCCAGTCGATGAGGGTGCCGTAGCAGTCGAAGGTCAGGATTTCGAAGCGGTTGAAATCGAGTGTCATGGGGAAACTATAGCGAAGCTATTCTGCGCCAGCCTCAAGCTGCCAGCGGGTTGCATTATTGGGAAAGTCCTTCTCGGTCCAGGCCAGCACCACGCGGGGACGGACGCGGTAAACAACCGAATCGCCGCCCGGCGGCGCAGCCAACGGCATGTTGTACTTCGCGCGCGAAGCGGAGTCGAGCTTCTTGAAAGTTGGCTTGTCGTTGGGATCAACTTCGGTGGCCGTTCCCTCCAGAATCACTACATCGTCGCCTGATTCCAGATGGATGGAGATCGCCGGATTGTGAAACAGATTGTGGGACTTGCGTGAGTCTCGAGCGGTTCCGAAATAGAGCGCACCGTCTATCCAGAAACCCCAGACTGGAATGGAATGAGGCCGGCCGTCAGGACGAGCGGTACAGACCCAGTAATTGTGAGACTTCGCGAGGCGCGTCTCCGCATGGCTGAATGGAAGGTATTTGTCGCGGGCCTTCAGACCGTAGGTAGGCGACACGTGAGGCAAGCCCGTCGCAGTAATTTGAGGCGAGGGAGAATCGGTTCTTTTCAGAGAGCCTATCGGAGAAGCCGATTTTTTCGAAGCTTTCGCCTTTGGCATGCAGACCTCCGTTTGAACACAGCGATTTCAAGGTTACCGCCGCGGCTCCAGACCGGGCAAGGTCAGGCCAGACAAGGTCGGAGTCTGTTGCGGGGATGCCGCGGGTTGGGTGCTGCGCGATTCCGTGTCGATGTCCTGTAACTCTTCGTCCAGTGAGGGCGGCGAGCTTTCTGCCGGCGAAGCTTTTTTCGGCGCAAGAAATTTTGCGGTGTTCAGCAGGGGGCGGCCGAGAGAAGCGTTGTAGCTGGTCCATGGAGTTTCCAGGTCGGCTTCGCGCTCGAAATGGGCGCGCATGGCTTCCATCTTTGAGTCGAGGTCGTCGAGGTAATGCAGCACCAGCGCTTCGGGAAACATGGGCAGCTTGGGTGAGCCGAATTCGTATTGGCCGTGGTGGCTGATGATCAGATGTTCGAGCATGGCCTTGAGTTCGGGCGGGAATCCGGGCACGAGGGCGAGCTTGGCTTGCAGCATTTCAAGTTCGATCACCATGTGACCGAGAAGTTGTCCGCGGGTGGTGTAGGAGAACGAGCGGTTGTAGGTTAGCTCGTGAATCTTGCCGATGTCATGGAGAAAAGCGCCGGAGAGAAGAAGGTCGCGATTGATCTGCGGATAATTCCGGCACATCAGGTCGCAGGAGCGGCAAAGCGAGACCACGTGGTCGAGCAGGCCGCCGATGAAGGCGTGGTGCAGAGTCTTGGCGGCGGGAGCGTTGCGATAGGCTGGGGCGATTTCAGGATCGGCCATGAAGGCCTGTAGCAATGACTGCAGATAAGGATTCTGAATCGAGGCAACGAAGCCGGCCAAGGTCTGCCAGAGTTCGTCGACGTTTTTTGTAGTCTTCGGAAGGTAGTCCGAAAAGTCGATTTCTGATTCGCCCAGCTTACGGAGCTTGTGGATGGTGAGCTGGAAACGGTTCTTGTATTTGTTGACGAGGCCCTTGATCTTGAGGAAATCGTCCTGCTCGAAGGCTTCGAGGACTTCCTCGACGTTGTCCCACATTTTGGCTTCGAGCTGACCGGTGCGGTCGCCGAGAGTTAGAGCCAGATAGGGCTCACCGGTTTTCTTGGGCTTGATCTGCTTGGAGACGACGACGAAGCTGGCCGTGACGATCTTGTTTTCCTGGCGCACGCAGTCGCTGATATAAAAATCTTTCATGGAGTGTATTCCACGAGTATAAGCGACTGCGGTGCTATATGCGGTCCGGAGCTAAGCGCGATCGGCGCTCAACCGCTTAGAGGACGCCCAGCTTCTTTTTCTTCTTCTTGCCGCCGAGCTTCTTGGCGTCGGGATCCTTGGCGGCGGCGGTTTCGACGGGTTGGGTCTGGTTGGGGCTGGCGCCAGTGTCCACAAAACCCGGAGAATACTTGATGTAGGCCTCTTCGCGAAGTTTGGTGAGATAGGCGCGGAGAGCTGGTTGCAGCTTCTGGTAGTAGAGGGCGTCCTGAATATGGGGCTCGGCTTGCTTCAAGGGAGGGATTCCGGCTTCCTGATGTTCAACGACTTTCAGGATTACGTAACCCTGCTTGGTGCGGATGACGCTGGAAACCTCACCCGGTTTCATGGCAAAGGTTTTGTCTTCCAGTTCTTTGGCGAGCTGGCCGCGTTTGAACACGCCGAGCGCGCCTCCGTCGGCAGCCGAGGCGCCGTCGGAATATTTCTTCGCGATGTCCTCAAAGGAGGCGCCTTTGTGAATCTGCTCGAGCAGGTCGGTGGCTTTGGCTTCGGCAGCCGCAAGAGCGGCGGTCTCGGCGGCCTGGCGGGCGGCATCATCGGCAGCCTTCTGGGCAGCCGGGTCAGCAGGAGCAGCACCGGGGTCCGCGGTTGCCGGTGCCGGGGTTGCGGCGGCCTTGTCCGGTAGACTCGGCTTCGGAGAAACCATGATCTCACTCAGCCGGATCTCTTCCGGCATTTGCATTTCGGCTTTGTGCTCGTCGTAGAACTGTTGAATCTCCTCTTTGGTGATGCTGAGGTGACCGCCAACTTCTTCCCCGATCACCTTCTGGGTGATGATCTGGTTCCGCATGTTCTGCTTGAAATCTTCGTAGGAGATTCCCTGCGAAGCCGCGGCCTTCTCCAGGTCTTCCATGCTGTCGAGTTTCATTTCCTTGCGCATCTGGTCGAGGCGCTTGATCAGGTCGGTGTCCCCGTTGATGCTGAGGTCCTTGCCCTTCTCGATGAGAAGCTGCTGGTCGATAAGATCGCGGAGAATGTCTTTTTCTTTCTCCGTGAAGCACTTATCGGGGTTGGCCGCGTCCTGAGTTTTACATTCATCCTTGAGCGTGTCCTTGCTGCGATCGAATTCCGCGCGGGTAATGATCTGGCCGTTCACCCGGGTGACGATCTCCTCGACGACCTGGCCGCCCTGAGCCGCGGCGAGAGCGGACAAGCATGACAAAGCAACTATAAGCAGACACAGTTTCTTCATAATTTGTTTGTGGAGCCGCTGCCGATGGTGACGGCAAAGTGGCTGCGGGACTGTTGGTATTTTACTCCTGAAACCTGCTCTGGAACCAGCCGAAACCGGGCTTTGGCTCGTAGTAGCGACCCAAACCTTTCACCACAGAGGACACGGGGTTTACAGGGTAAAACCAGAATCGCCCCGAGCTCGTGAATTTGGAGGCTCCCTGTTATGTCGATGCCAGGTTGGGTGGCGAGGTTGGCTGGACGGTCAGGTCGACCGGATCAAGGCTAAAGCGGTCATGTCGTCAGCAACGAGGGGCCTGCATGTGAAGTCGCCGACGGCGTTCAGAATGGACGCGCAAAGCTCCCGCGCAGTGCCAGGGGGAGTGTTGCGCATCTTATCGTTGACACCCTCCAGGCCGAATTCGAGGTCTTCTTTCTTGTCTTCTTTGCACTTCCCTTCCACCACTCCTCGTGAAACCAGCAGAAGGGCTGCGCCTTTTTCAAGGCCCACTGTGGGCGCGTCGCAGGTGGCATGGGAAAAAAGTCCGAGTGGCAGGCCGGTAGCTCCCAGTTCGGCGATGCCGGTGCGGTCGCGGAGAAGCCCGGGGGTGTGTCCGGCGTTGGTGTAACAGAGAGTGCCGAAGCGCTCGTGGTAGCAGCCGATAAACGCGGGGCAGGAGCGGACGCCGCCTGCAACGTCCATGATGCCGCGGTTGAGCCGGAGGCAGAGTTCGGTCATAGCCTCGGACTCGTTGAGATCCTCTTTGCCAAACAGGTCGCTGGCCAGCTTGCGAAAAATTTCCTGCGCCGCGGTGAGAACTGGCTGATTGTTCTCACGGCGTCCGGCGACATCGAGCAGCCCAAACAGGATGCGTTCCGAACTCACCCGCAAAGAGTCATAGAAGTCTCCGGCGACCCGGGCTCCGTAGGTGACGGCAGCGATCCCCGCGCCATCGATGACGGGAAACTCGCTGAGGACAGGCTCAACCGCCGGAACCGTCTCGTGAGCGTTGGAGCGAAACAGGGAATGCATAGGAGGTGTTGGAGCCGTCGTCGTAGAGCCGAAATTAGCACAGGGGCGCGGGTTGAGCAAACGGGTCGGTGGGTGGCGGCGCGCCGCCCAACAGGCGAGCCAAACGAGCGACCCTACAGCTGGCGCTCCACAGCAGTAAAGATTGAGATCCCTCCGCCGCGATGAAAAACGCGGACGGTCGGGATGACAAGTTTCCTGGAAGTTTATGTAGCCCGCGCTCGCGGAGACTTAGTCGCCGTATTTGTCGGTCAGGTACTTGGCGAGGTCGGCTTCGAGCTGGCCATAGTCGGAGTGGATCGTAGAGCGCAGAGCGGCCTCGGTGGAACTGCCCTGACTGAGCGCCTGCAGGATGCGCTGGATATCGCCCATGCCGTTGGTGTCGTTGATGTAGGAGACGGCGGCCAGCGACTCAGCATAGGCAAGATAGGCTTGACTGCCGGAGAGGCTCTGGAAGCTCGCTTCCAGCATATTCAACGGTATGTTTCGTTGTGCCTTGAACAGCTGGGCCAGCTGGTGTCCGTTTCCGCCGAGGCTTTTGGGCTCGAGCAGCTGCGCGATGCCTTCGTGCAGCCACGGCGGACAGCGTCCGGCGGAAAGCTGGTTGATGAACGAGTGCGCCAGTTCGTGCTTCAGAACGCGGGCCAGTTCCGGCGTCAGGGAGCTCAGGCCGCTGACCGGAATACGCAGCTTGCCATCGTTGATGGCGCCGGACCAGGACGGAGCCTGCGTGACGTCGAAAAATGCCTGCTCGGTGTAAAGCGTTACCAGAATGTTATCGTGGGGCGGTGTGCCCAGGTCGCGAGAAAGATCGTCGTAGTCGGATTCGAGCGCGGCCAGAATTTGCCCGCGAAAAGCTTCGGAGGTCTGCTTGCCTTCGTACTTCAGGACAAAGTGGCTGCTTTCGCGCTGTGCGAAGTCGCTCTCGGCGGTTTGTTCACGCGTTGCCTTGGCCAGAAACTGCTGCACGGTTGCATCCGGACGCAACGCCAGCGAATGCTTCCACGAGGCGACTGCATCTTTGGTGTGATCGGACGCAAACTGGGCGTAGCCGAGCATGGTATAAGCGTCCGGCGAATCGGGAGCGGATCGCACTGCGCGCTCGGCGTAAGGCAGGGCCTGTGCGGCGTTTCCCGCGCGGACCAGCAGCGCTGCATAGTAAATAAGAATGGTGGAGTTTTCCGGTTGGAAGCGCAGCGCGTTTTCGAAGTAGCGCTTGGACTGATTGGCGTTGCCGCGCTCGAATTCGAACTTTCCGGCGATGAAGTTGGCGGTTGCGCTCAGTTCGGCGTTGCCTTTGCCTTCCAGAGCCGAAAGCGCGTCGGTGTCGACTTTGCCTTCGCGAATGATCTTGGCGACCAGGTCGCCTTCGTTGGCGAGACTGTCGGCCGGAGTGAAAGCTGGCAGATCGGCGATGCTGGCTCCGCCCGAAGATGCGGAACTGGCAGGCATTCCGCCCGTCTCCACATGATCGACCGAAGACTTGGGAATCGCGTAGGAATTGTCACCGATCTCGTATTCGTAACGGTTTCCGTTTTCACGGACGTGGTCCACCAGGATCTTGCGGCCGTTCTTGAGGCAGATGGTGTCCGCGCTGGCGCTGGAAACAGCGATCGCGAGGAACCCAGCGACAGCGAGAATAGTGACACGCAGCGGCATCCTGGCGCATTCTAGCAACTGAGAGTGGGTCTACCTACGTGACGAAGGTACTAGCGAAGCTACGAGAAGTCGGAATCGCGCGGGCGATCGTCGCGCTTGCGGCAGGCGCTCTGATGATCGGAGCCGCGCAGATCGGTGCCACGCCGGCTGCGTGGGCCGCAGCTCCTGCACCGGAAGCCCAACCCGTGAAGCCAGCCGAGGCACTCTATCTGCAACTGAGCCAGGTCACGCTGGATCCGGCGCGTGTGTATCACGTGCGCGACGCCGCGCTCGATCGCTCGGCGATCCACATTACTTTAGAGGACGGCACCATCGCTTTTACGCAGGACGTCATGGGCCGGGCAACGGGTGCATTTTTCGAGGGGGATGGAGAAGTGCTGCTCGCGCCTCCCAACGAAGTCGAACGAAGATCCATGAGCCTGTTTACCGGGATGGCGATCCTGGAGGAGCATTTTGAAACAGCCTATTTCCGATTCAACGACGATGTGATGACCGAGTTGCGTCCCGGCCTGCGCGCGCCCGAGAACGCGCAAGAATTCGTAGCCAGATGGGGGGACACCGCTCGAAACCTGGCGCAGCAGGACGCCCTGAGATTGCTGGTGAGCTTCAGCCAGATGCTTCCCGCTGCAAACGGCAATAGCGGCGTGGTGGGCACGGAAGCTGGTCAGGCTGGCGCATCAAATGATCGCATGCTGCATGCCCGAGTACAGGGAACACAGTTGGGTGTCTTCGATATCTATTTTGATTCCCTGGTGGGTGAATCAATCCAGGCAGGGCAGGCCAGAAAGGCGGAGGATGGGGTGACGTATTACGATGTTTGGACTTCATTCGCACCGGCAGCAGGGGCACCTTTGTCGGGCAAGAACGAACCCGCGCAGCAGGCAAAGCGCGATGGTGTACGCGAAGATCCCATTGCCATTCGGCACTTTGCGATCACTTGCAAAGTGACCCCGCCGAAACAGATTCATGCCGAAGCCAGATTGCAGATCGAGGTGAAGCACGATGGCGCCCGAACGCTGCTGTTCGAATTGTCGAGATTCCTGCAGGTGGAAAGCGTGGAGATGGACGGGCAGCCGGTGGAGTTCCTGCACAACCCCGCTATCGAAGGGACGCAGCTGGCGCGGCGGGGAAACGACCTGGTCGCAGTGATCTTGCCGGAACCCGCACGAACCGGACAGAAACATGAGCTGCGCTTCGTCTACGGCGGGGATGTTCTGGCGGAGGCTGGGTCAGGATTGCTCTATGTGGGAGAACACGGGACGTGGTACCCCAACCGCGGGCTGGTGATGGCCGACTTCGACCTTGAGTTCCACTACCCGGCAGCCTGGACGCTGGTGGCGACTGGCAAGCCGACGCCAATTTCGAGCACAGGCGCAGTTGCAGCGGCCGGGGCTGTTATGGGAGGGGATGCGGTCGCTCCCGGGGAGCAGGTTTCGCGGTGGGTATCGGAGCGGCCCATTCCCGTGGCGGGATTCAACCTGGGCAAGTACAGTGTGGCTACGGTGAAGACTGGGACCGTTACGGTGGAGACTTACGCGACCGTTGGCGTGGAGCGCAGCTTTCCCAGCGCTCCGCCGCAAGTACTCGCGCCGACCCTGCAGGATACGCCGCAAACGCAAAGGCCGCCTCTCGTGATTACTCCGGAAAGTCCTTCGCCGGCTCGCAACGCGTTTTCCGTGGCAGAGACGGCTGCCCGAGCCATCCAGTACTACGCCGATCGGTTCGGTCCCTTTCCCTACAGCCATCTTGCCATCACGCAGATGCCGGGAGGGGATAGCCAGGGTTGGCCGGGACTGGTGTTTTTGTCGTCCTACGCCTTCTTAGACGACGAGGAGCGTAAGGAACTGCGATTCTCGCCATTCCGGGCGCTGATGCAGGAACAGATTACGGCGCACGAAACAGCGCACCAGTGGTGGGGAGATCTGATTACCTGGACAACCTACCGCGACCAGTGGCTCTCCGAGGGGCTGGCGAACTACTCGGCGCTGATGATGCTGCAAGAGAAAGATCCCGCGGGCTTTCGCGAAATCATGGATAGATATCGCCGCGAATTGGTGGAGAAGGACAAGAGCGGGTCGGTGCCGAAGGATGCGGGGCCGGTGACGTTAGGAGGTCGCCTGCAATCGTCGCGCTCTCCCGGGGGGTACGACGCCATCAGTTATGGCCGCAGCACATGGCTTTTTCATATGCTGCGCACCATGATGCAGGATGGGGCGATGCAGGATGGGGCGCATTGCAGTCGGAAGGTGTCGGCCGGAGCAGGAGCGGGAAGGATGAACCGTTCGCGCGTGCGTTGCGAAAAGTACGAGACCGGTATGAGGGGAAGTCCATCAACACGCGCGAATTGCTAGCCGTGCTCGCCGAAGACCTTCCGCCCGGATTACGCTATGAGGGCAAGAGTTCGCTGGACTGGTTTCTGGAAGGCTGGGTGAATGGTACATCGCTCCCGAAGCTGGAATTGCGGGCTGCGAAGTTCTTGCCGAAGAATGGTCGCACCCTCGTGAGCGGAACCATACTTCAAAGGGATGCGCCCGGCGATCTCGTGACCTCCGTACCGGTTTACGGCTCGGGCCCAGGCAAGCGACCCGTGCTGATTGGGCGTGTGTTCGCCGATGGGCGAGAGTCTTCCTTTCATTTGTCAGCGCCTCCGGGGATTAGCAAGATTGTGCTCGACCCGAATGAGACGATTCTGACGAGTCCGAAGTAGGGCGACTTACTTCGTCGGGCCTCGTTTGGCCCTCGAGTCTGCGTGTGACCGACTCCGCATTTGGTTGATTCCGGTTCCGATTCGGTCCTCGTCTTCCCGTAATGATCCCCGGAGCGGCACGACGCCGTGCGGCGAATTTGATCAGCGTGTCGCGGCGGTGTCTCTAAGTGCAGCCCTGACAATGCCTTGTCTCGGTTAGGCTCTTCTCCGAAAGGGTGGCCGCTGGCTTGCACTGGAATGGGTTGTGAGCGAGGCAAAGGGGAGAGTCAGTATGCGCCGCGATCGTCACTATCCCTCCCATGTTCCTCGGGGAGGTTCGTTTTGGCTAAGCTGAATTCGGCGGTTGCTGTTAAGGAATGCGAGTATGTGAATCATGAGTATTTGAATGGTGATTACTTAAATCTCGGACTCGCGGCAGAGCTGTTCCGGGGGACGGAAACAATTCTGCTGGTCGAAGATGAAGCGTTCGTCCGAAAAGTGACTCACGAGGTTCTGCAGTCGGCGGGGTATGGCGTGGTTACGGCGAAGAACGCCGTGGAGGCGATCGAGCAGCGCGAACGCTTGCCAGAGGTTGACTTGCTGCTCACCGACGTAGTGCTGCCGGGAAAAAACGGTCGCGCGCTGGCCAGCGATTTGCGATCGCGGCAGCCTAGCCTTCCGGTTTTGTTCGTGACAGGGTATCCGCTGCAGTTGGCGGAGATTGAAGCGGCGGAGCCCGCTGCGGCGTGCCTGCCGAAGCCGTTCTCGGCCGCTACACTGTTGCGAAAAGTCAGGCAGATGTTGAACGGTAAAACCGAAGTGCAGAACCGGAACGCGATCACGCGCGTTTGCGAGACCGAGTCGCCATCATGATTTGCTGCGGGATCTGAGACAGGGGCACTGTGCGGTCAAGGATTCCTAATTCGGCGCAGGCCCGGGGCATACCGTAGACCGTGCAGCTGGCTTCATCCTGGCCAATGGTGACCCCGCCTTCGCGGTGAATGGCCGTCATGCCGAGGGCACCGTCGGACCCCATTCCCGTCATAATCACGCCCATGGAAAGGTTCCGGTAGACGGCGGCAACGGATTGCATCAGGATATCGACCGAGGGAATGTGCAGATGATCTTCGGGCTGCGGGGAAAGATAGATTGTAGGGCGAGAGTCCGCAACGCGCTCGACGGTCATATGAATTCCAGCGGGAGCAATGTAGACGGTGCCAGCCTGAATGGTCTCGCGATGGACGGCCTCGCGAATCGGGACCTGGCAGAGAGTGTTCAATCGCAGGGCGAATGGAGTGGTGAAACCCATGGGCATGTGCTGCACGATAAGAATCGGAACCGAAAGATCGGGCGTGAGAAGCGGAAGAATTTCCTGAAGTGCTTTAGGGCCGCCGGTGGAAGTGCCGAGCGCGACGATTACCGGGGAAGTTGGAAATATGTTTCGATCCAGCGAGGCGACCGACTGCGGGGGTTTGCGGGCGGCGGACCGGGACCGGTGAGAATGGGCAGCAGCTTTGATTTTGACGATAAGGTCAGACTGAATGTGAATGATATCCAGGGATGTGGAAGACAGCCGCTTGGGGACGTAGTCGAAGGCTCCAGCACTCAGCGCGTTGAAGGTGGTTTCAGCGTCTGCGACCGTGGCGGAACTTACCATGATCACCGGACGCGGGCATTGGGCCATGATGCGGCGCAGGGTTTCCAATCCATCGAGGCCGGGCATCTCCACATCGAGAGTGATCACGTCGGGGTTCAGGGGGCCGATTTTTTCTAAGGCCTCTTCGCCACTGCGGGCAGTTCCGAGTACACAAAGGTCCGGATCGGAGGCGATCATGCGGGACAGGGCGGCCCGCATGAAAGCGCTGTCGTCCACGATGAGGACGCCAATCTGCGGACGGGTTTCGAGGGGTTCGTTCATGTTTAATAAATCAGGTTCGATAGATGGAGTGGACGAGCGTGTGAACCTCGTCCATGTAGGAGTCGAGTTCAAAAGTCAGGCGTGCCCAGTCGAACGATCTGAGACTTGGGCAACGCTGAGCCAAGACTGAAACGCCGGGCTCCTCGACGAGGCTGACCTGGCGCTCCTCGACATAGCCGTAATTGAGTCCGCTCAAGCGGCAGAGCAAGTCGCTGATGCCGACCAGAGCCACCAGTCCGGATTGATTCTGCGATCTTTGCGGCGTGTGGTGAAGCGAGATTACCTCGACCAGGTCAGCAGGGAGATCCCAGCGCTCGGCGAGTATCCGTCCGCTGTCGCAATGAGTGAAGCCCAGAACTCTCTCTTCCGCTTCGTGCAGGGGAATACCCTCAGCTTTGGCGAGTTCGAAGGCGGCGCCAAACTCATGGGGCAAGACCCATAGATTGACGATGATTCCCAGGTCGTGAAGCAATCCGGAGAGATAAGCCTTGGGATCGTCAAAGGAAATCTTGCGGGCAAAATGGCGGCAGACCAGAGCGCATCCCAGCGAATGCTCCCAGAACGCCACGGGATCGACGCCGCCGCAATCTTTGGGCAGCAGGTTGAGCACGCCGCACGACATGGCGATGTCACGGAGGCGCTGGAATCCAAGCCCAATCACGGCTTCTCGCAGGGAGTCTACTTTTTGCCAGTGCCCGAACAGTGGGCTGTTGGCCATTTGCAGGCACTGCGCGGCCAGTGATTTGTCCTGGGCAATCATGTCCGTCGCCTTTTCCACATCCAGCTGTTCCACCGGCTTTTGCAGATAGTGGAGCAACGGAGCCAGAACCGCGGGAATGGTCGGTATGTGATGAAGCCCGTCGAGCCGCTTGAGCAGAGTTTCTCGGACTACTGCTGTGGTCGTCATACTTTGTGACTTTCTCCCCGCGTGCGTTCTGCTTTCACATACGCCGTGGTTCCTGGCAAATGAACCAGGCGAAAGTCGTCGCTCACTCCGTAGAGCGATTCGGAGTGGCCTAGGAACAGATATCCGTGGGGCAAGAGGTTGTTATAGAAGTGCTGGATTACGCGGCGCTTAGACGCCAAATCGAAATAGATCAAGACGTTGCAGCAGAAAATAACGTCCATACCCTTCATGAAGGTCATGCGGGCGTCATCGCACAAGTTCAGCCGGTTAAAACTGGTACTGGCGCGCGCCACGGGCTGCACCTGGAGCTGTTCCCCCACGGCAGAGAAGTACTTCTGGCGGTAATAAGCCGACAGATTGCGCGTGCTGTAGCTGCCGTAGAGCGCGGTCTTGGCGTGAGCCAGCGAACGCTCATTCAAGTCGGTGGCGAGAATTTCCGTGGTCCAGTCCTTCAAGCGGGTGTTGGCGTCCTCGAGGAGCATCATGCCGAGCGTGTAGGGTTCTTCTCCGGTGGAACATCCAGCGCTCCAAACCCGGAAGCGGCGGTAAGGAAGTTTGGCTTTTTCCTCCAGCATTTTGGGAATCACGATCTGGCGCAGCGCGTCGAGTTGTGGCTGATTGCGAAAAAAAGCAGGTTTCGCCGATGGTGATCTCGTTGAGCAGAGCCATGAGTTCAGCCTGCCGCGAGGGCTGGATGGTGAGGCACTGAAGGTATTCCCGCAAGCTTTTGACGTCGCGCTCTTTCATGCGGCGGCCGCAGCGATCCTGCAGCAAGCGAAGTTTGTTGTCCGGATGAAAGATGCCCGCCACCTGATAAATCAGGTCTCGAATGCGAAGGAGCTCCGGGTCCGGAGGTCCTTCCACGAGGGCAACGAGTTGCACGGCCGCGGTTGTCATAGCCAGGCCTTGGGAGCGGATGCGAGCTTTCCGCAGGCCAGACTTGCGGACGCCGCGACCAACCCCGCGGGGTCGAGCACAAGCCTGACGCGTCCGTCTCCACTGATGGTGGCGCCCGCCAGGCTTGGGCAATGATGGAGGTATGCGCCTAACGGCTTGATGATGGTGGACTCCTGGCCAAGCAACTGGTCGACCAGCAGCGCGACCCGCTTCTCCGAAATCCCCAGAATTACGGCCTTCCAACCGTGCTCAGGAACGCGCAGGGTTTGCCAGTCCACGCTGTCAGTGCCGGGCGTCTTCTCTTCGAACAATTGCTCCAGGCGGATGAGCGGCAGAGTTTCGCCGCGGACACAAAGGACTTCGGAGCCTTCTACGCAGTGGATATTCTGGCTGTGCACGGCAGCCGTCTCCACGACCGAACGCAAGGGCAAGGCATAGGTTTCATCCGCTACTCGCACCAGGAGCACCGGGAAAATGGCCAGCGTAAGGGGGAAGCGGAGGAGAATCGTAGTGCCCTGCCCAGGTCGGCTGTCGATTTCCACGGCGCCGTTCATCTTCTCCAGGTTGAAGCGGACCACGTCCATGCCGACGCCGCGCCCCGATAGATCGCTGGCTTTTTCGACAGTGCTGAAGCCGGGGAGAAAAATGAAGTCGAGAATTTCGCGCTGGGAAAGCAGGCGGAGGCGTTCGGCGGTGATCAATCCCTTTTCGACGGCCTTGCGTCCGATGCGTTCGGGATTGATCCCGGCGCCGTCGTCGGACATGCTGACGACGATCTGGTCGCCCTCCTGGCGGGCCGCAATGATGATGGTGCCCTGGCGAGTCTTGCCGGACTGGACGCGGACTTCGGGAGTTTCCAGGCCGTGGTCGAGCGCGTTTCGGATCAGGTGGACAAGGGGATCACGGATGAGCTCGACCATGGTTTTGTCCAGTTCCGTATCCTGGCCGCGCACCACGAGTTCCACTTCCTTCTGCAGGTTCCGCGCAACATCGCGCACCAGACGCGGGAACTTGCGGAACACGGCCTCGATGGGAACCATCCGGGTCTTCAGGCCGACCGCCTGGAGTTCTTCGGTGATAAAGCTCAGCCGGGACGTGGATTGGCCGAACACGGAATTGAAATCGCTGGCAGCCATGCTCGTGGAAGAAAAATCGGTCGTCGAAGAAAAATCCCGCCCCAGTTGAACCAGGCGATTACGTTCCAGCACCAATTCCCCGATCAAGTCGACCAACTCGTCGAGCTTTCGGGCTTCGACGCGCAAAGTAGGCGAAGCAGTTAAGCTTGCGATTTCCTCCTGCCGCACCAGGGCGTCGCCAATCTGGACCGGAGAAGTCAGGCCCTTGTCGACCAGCATTTGGCCAAGCTTGCGGGGCGCAGGGCTGGCTGCCTGTTCGGCGAGCAGGGCTTTGAGAGTGGCGGGCGTGATGACATGATCGTGGACCAGCAAGTCACCCAACGTGGGCGGACTGCCGCACTTCTGAGTTTCTTCCAGTTCCTGCAACAGAGGGTCAAGGTTGTACTGTTGCAGACCTCCCTCGCGAACGTGTTGCAGAATGATCCCCAGCTGGTCGCGGGAAGCGAGAAGAGCGTCCATGGTGCGACGCTGCACCCGGATCTCGCCGCGGCGGACGGAGTTGAGAACGTCCTCCGCGTGGTGGCTGAGACGGACGATTGGCTCGAACCCCAGAAAGCTGGAGGTGCCTTTGATGGTGTGCATCGCGCGGAAAATCCGGTTCAGCAGGTCGGCGTCCTGTGGAGAAGACTCCAGCGCCACCATGTCCTGATCCATTCCCTGCAGCAGTTCCTCGCATTCCACCAGGAAGTCCTGAACCAGTCCGGCGTCTTGCGAGAGATCGTTCTGAGAGAGATCGTTCCGAGAAAGATCTTCGGTCATTGATTTTCCTGGCTCCACAGTGAGCTATACGTGCGCCACTGCCACGCTCCGCACTTCGCTGGCGTCTTCCATGAGCCGGTCCACATCCAGCAGAATGAGCAGCCGGTCGTCGATCTTGCCCACTCCGGAAACGTATTGCTGGTCGACCGTGCCGAGGCGTGGCGGGGGCTCGACGGAATCCGCCGGAATGCTAAGAACTTCCGAAACCGAGTCCACAATCACGCCGAGCACGGTTCCCTTGGCCTCAATGACAACGATGCGGGTCTGTTCGTTCGGAGCAATGCGATCAAGTCCAAAGCGCTTGCGCAAAGTGATCACGGGGATGATTTTTCCGCGCAGATTCATAACGCCATCCATGCAATCGGGCGAACTGGGAACGCGAGTCAATTCCTGCAGGCGGAGAATCTCCAGCACCCGCAAAATATCGAGCGCGAACTCTTCTCCACCCACGCGGAAACTGACGAGCTGCAGCATTTCCACGTGGGAATTGCCCTGACTTGGGAAAGAAGTCCGCGCTTCGGGATTTGTCTTGGCCTCACGCTTTGATTCCATGCGCTCGTTTCCCAATGGCGGCCGCCGGAAATCGGTGTGCGCAGGCGGCGTCACCGGGTCCGTCCGTGGACATTGCAAGGGCCAATTTTGGGGACACTAGAAATTTCATCGGCGAACTGGAGCGGGACTTTAGCGGAGGACCAGATCGGGCAATGATTGGGATTAACGCGTATGGGTGCTAGACGGTAAGCCTGCTTCTGTTGAGGACGGCATACATCATGTCATGGATGGTGGCGATGACTTGTGCCGAGGCATCGTAAGCCTGCTGGTACTGCACCATGGTCCCCGCTTTTTCGTCGAGCGCGACTCCAGAGATCTCTGCCTGCGTTCGTTGCAGCACCCGGCGTTCGGCCGCAAGCAACTCCGCCGCCAGAAAAGAGGTGCACTCCGCGATAGAACGCGGGATAGAACGACGCGTCCCGGAGAGCGCATCTTTCCCAGCCGCAGTGCCCGGCCACGCTCGCGGCCATAACAGCATTTCAAGTGCCCGGTGCAAGCGGACTTGCTCCCGAGTACAGTTCTCAAGCCCCACACCGTCATGGGCAAGAACCGCAGTGTGGCTCCCCCGGAGACTGGCCTCCAGTTCAGCCAGCAGCCCCAGCATGGCCTGCGCGATTTCATCCGCGCTGCTCGACAAAACGGAGGAGGGAGCAGTCGACTCGGATGAATCTGGTTGAGTCCGGTGAGTAACTACATTGCCGTTGCCCATTCCTGACTGGCCCTCCAATCGGTTTCAACCAACGCGTCTGGGCTGCTCACGCCCAGATGCGAAAATAGAGCTCCTGCCACCTGTTCCGGGTCGGGACGGTACTCTCCACTGCGCACCGCTTGCCGCAGAGCGCTCACTTTTTCCTGCCGCACTTCCGGCAACTGGGCGGCCTCGGCGGCCAGCGCCCGCGCCAGCACGTGAGCGCCGAAAAGCTGCGCCTGCTCTTGGTTCAAGTTCACTCTCAGCCCGCCCTTGACCGGAGAACTGCCGGAACTCGCCGTCTTCGAACTGCTGGCCGACGGGTTACTTTCGGAGACTGTTTGGCAACTTTGATTGGAATCGATTCTCATGTTGATCTCCTCGCCTTGGGGTTTCCCCTTGCAATTGAACTATCGGCGAAGCGTTAGAAAGCTTTAATTTTCTTTGGCGTCTTATCCAGGTTCAGGGCCGCCGAAATCGTTCATCTTCTTGTATCGGCAGGAGTTCGGAAACCTTTAGCGAATCGGAGAAAATGGCCAATCCTCGGAGTAAGGATTTCACTCATTACCTTCGTGCTTCCAAAACTCCAGGTGATTATGGTGGCGATGCCAAATCCTACGCCCGGCGGCGTGCGACCAGTTCGAGAGCAAGTGCTTGGGCTGGAACAGGAAGCGAAGCCAAAGCCGCGCTTAAGAGAATCCTGAACTGCGAGGCGGAGCAAATCTCGCCGCAAGTCGGTCCGTGTCCCCGCGACTTCGTCTGGCTCCGACATGAGAGGCCAAATTTAGGTGTGAATCTGCAACGAAATAATTACGGGAGCGCCTTCGAACGCCATCGCCATGTGCAGAGCTTCTTCATGTGCCAGGGAGTGAAGTCGGTAGTCCCCGCCGGTGATCACCGTGGGTACGGAAAGCATACAGCCCTCGCCCAGGCCGGCCACCTTGTTCTTGAAATTGCCGGCCACCATGTTGCAGATTTCACCAATCGCGTCCCACATTTCGCGCCCCGCCTGGTCGGGTTCGGTGCCAAGCAGTCTGGCAGCCATCACCGCCGCAGAATGGCCACTGCAGCGGACGGTGATGACTCCGCATAACTGCCCGGCGAGTCCCACCATGGCAGTGATGTCAAGCCCTTCGTCGGGCGCGAGCTCCGCCGGAACCGTAAGCCCGGGGCCGAGCATGGTGTCAAAAACCTCCTGCGCGGCCAGCTGCAACAGCGCGCCCCAGGACTCGCGCCCCGTACTAGGAGACGGAGCCGCACTGGCGCTCATGATTTCCCCGCCAGCACGGGAAGCACGTGCTCTTTGATCTGATCGGGAGTGAATGGTTTGCGAATGTAGCCGCGAGCGCCGGCGGAGAGCGCCTGTACCACATGCGCTTCGCTGCCTTCGGTTGTGATCATCACCACGGGGACCCCCTTGGCATTTTCCACGGTGGCCAATTGCTTCACGAATTCCAGACCGTCCATTACTGGCATGTTGATGTCGCAAAGGATGAGGTCTACTTTGTTATCGCGTAACGCTCCCAGGGCCTCAGCCCCATTTGCGGCCTCAACCACCTGCGAAATGCTGATCCCGGCCCGCCGCAAGGAACGCGCAACGATTTTGCGCATCACCGACGAATCGTCCACGATAAGAGCGCGAATGCTGTCCATAGTGCGGATGATCGGTGCGGATGATCGGTTTGGATGATCGATTTGGATGATCCTTCGGTTCTCGGAGACGGAGTTCTCGATTACGGCGCACGACGCCGGTTGTGGCGATCGGCGCAGCTTTGTGGGTGACGTAACATTCCATCGGCAGCTCAGGACAGAACTTTAGATCGAGGGCCCGACCTGGAAAGGGAAGACTGCGCTCAGAGGCCGCGACCGGCGGAGCGCGAAGCCTCAGCCGTTTCTGCCGGACGAGGCGGCCCGGGCCAGCCCCCCTCCGGCGCTCATGACTTGTTCCAGGCGCGCCCGCAGCCGCACCATGGCGAGCGAGTGCACCTGGGAAACCCGCGATTCTCCGATCCCCAGCACCGCGCCGACTTCCTTCATGGTCAGCTCTTCGAAGTAGTACAGGGAAAGCACCTGCTGTTCCTTGTACGGAAGCTCCGCAACCACGCGGGCCAGCAATTCCTTCATCTCGGTGCGCAGGCAGCGGAAAAATGGCGTGTCTTCCGGAGCGTTCGGCAGGTAGTCGCACAGGTCTTCTTCTTTGCCGTCCCATGGAGACTCCACCCTTAGACTGCCCACTTCGAGGCCATCGAGCTCGCCCAGCAGCAGCTGGAATTCCTTGAGCTCAAGGCTCAACTCCGCCGCCATTTCGCTTTCGCTGGGGGCGCGGTTCAGAGCCAGACTCAGCTTGCGATGAGCTTCTTCGATCTTGCGCGCCTTGCGGCGCAACTCGCGCGGCCCCCAATCCATTTCGCGCAGGCTGTCGAGGATGGCGCCCCGGATGCGGAACTTGGCATAAGAGCTGAACTGCACATGCTTGGAGGGATCAAACTTGTTGAGCGCATCGATCAGCCCGATCACTCCCGCATGCACCAGATCGTCGAGCGGAACGTGCCGGGGCAGCCGCTCATGGATGCGGCGCGCCAGATAACGCACCTGGGGCAACTGCTCGAGCAGGATGCGCTCGCGTTCTTCTTTGTCCTGCCAGACGCTGCAGGCCCGCGCTGTGCTCTTCCTCATGACCGGCTCTCATTTCCTTGGTCCCTGTCGCGAAACTTCCTGTTCTCGAAACTTGTCCTTCCTCGCAACACTCCCACGCCCGTGCTTCGGCCACGGGCAGGCGCCTCGAGCCGCAAAAGCCTTACCAGCCTCGGCGGGAGGAGCGGAGTGCACGAGAAAGGAACTCATCGTACTGGCAGGATTTGCACGACTGTGGCCGCGAGGATCGGCCGAGATCTAAGAAGTTTCTCAGGCGGGAGTTATGACCGAAGGGGCGGGACCGTAGCCTGGGCGCCGAAAGAATAGGAAAAGCTAAGATGTTCGGGCAAAACAGTGTCGCCATTTTCCACGAGAATCGATGCCCGCTCCATCACGTGCTGAAGCTCGCGTACATTGCCTTTCCAGGGATTCTCCTCGAGGATGCCGATGGCTTCCGCGCTCAAGTGCGGGCAAGGCATGCTCATGGCCGCCGCCATGCACGCCAGAAAATGCTCGGCCAGCACCGCGATGTCGGCGCGGCGCTCCGCCAGGGGCGGCAGCACGATCGGGAACGCGGACAACCGGAAGAAAAGATCTTCGCGAAATGTGCCTTGTGCGGCGCGGCTGGCGAGGTCCACGTTGCTGGCCGCCAGCACCCGCACGTCCACGCGCACCAGGTCGGGAGAACCCAGGCGTTGGATTTCTTTTTGCTCCAGAAAACGCAGCAGTTTGGCCTGCATCCCTAACGGCAATTCGCTGACCTCGTCGAGAAAAAGGGTCCCTCCATGGGCCGCGTGAATCCTCCCGATCTGCGACTGCACAGCCCCGGTGAAGGCTCCGCGGACGAAGCCAAACAGCTCGGACTCGAGCAGCGCTTCGGGGATAGCCGCGCAATTGACGACCGCGAACGGCTTGCCCGCTCGCGGGCTGAGGGCATGCAGCGCCCGCGCTACCAGCTCTTTCCCGGTCCCGGTAGCGCCGGCGACCAGCACCGTGATGGGACGCGGGGCGACCAGCCGCACCAGGCGGTACACCCGGCCCATGACCTCGCTCGTCCCAATCATTCCCGGCAGCGGTTCGACCCGTTCGGGCGCGGGAAGCCTGATCTCGGGGAGTTACTCTCGCGAAGCCCGGCCTCGACCAGCCCTATTTCGCGCCGGATTCCATTCCTGCCCACGCTCCGCCGATGCCAGGAGGCTGTTTCCCGCCCGCCATCGCCTGCGACGTCGCTTCCTATGGGCGCGTCGTTGTCGGAGTCGAGCATCACCACCTGGGTTCCGGGGAAGCGCCGCTCAATGATGGCGATCAATTCCTCGGCATCGAGGTCGGGCAGGCGGCGGTCCAGAAACAGCACCTCGCAGTCGTACTTTTCGAGCGTAACCAGGGCTTCGGCTCCGCCCAAAGCCTGTTGCACGGGCCGGCAGCGGCCATTCAAGGTCTGCAAAACCTGCTCCCGCAGGGCGCTGCTGGGACTGGCGATCAGTGCGCCGCCCGAGGGGGAGAGGTTAGGAATCGTGGTCAATCCGATCATTGCTGGTCTCCACGCCGCTGCTCTCCGAGTTGCTGCTCTCCGCCTTGCGAGTCCCCAGGCTGCGAGTCTCCATTTGGCGACTTTCCAACTGGCGAGTTCCCAGCGGAATGGATCGACTGCGCACCTCCGGCGGCAGCCAAGGGCAGCCGGGCGACCACGGTATGAAAACTGCCGGTTTTCTCCGGAGACCGCTCCCGGGACCAGTCTCCGCCCAGGCGTTTCCATGCCACCTCGGCGAGCAGCAATCCGAGTTCAGGCAGGGAAGAGAGGTCGATTCCGGCGGCCTCGGTCCCGGCGTCCCAGCGAACCTGTAGCCTGGCCTGGCCGGACTCCGCATGCGCACGAATTCGCAAGTCGCCGCCGGGTGCCGTAAGACTGAGAGCCGAATCGAGAAAACGGAAAACCGCGCCTGCCAGCTTATGCCGCGAGGCGTAGACCGGCAGTGGCGCGTTGCAGTGCAGCAGAATCTGACCCTGTTTTTCTCCCGCCACCGGCTGCAACTCGTCCACGACCTGGCGCAACAGAGCGTCCAGCGCATTCACCTCGCGCTGGCCCGCTCCGGTTTTACCCGGTCTTAGTCCATCCCCCTCATTTTCATGAACTTGCCGGCGTTCTGGCTGAGCCTCTTCCTGGTTCTCCACCAGCTCCCCGATCGCCGCTACCAGTACGCTCATTCTTCCCGCCAGTTCCAGGCTCTCGCGCAGGGTGCGGACATACTGCTCCGGGGTGCGCTGCCCGACCAGCGCCAGTTCCAGGGAACAGTGCAACCCGGTCAAAGGCTGCTTGAGGGCATGCAGCATATGCTGCAGCGGGCTGCGGCCGGCGGAAAGCAGGCCCGGAATCTCATCGGCGACCAACGCAGGCTTCGCCCCGCTCACGCCCGGGCCTCGGACATGGTGCTGATCTCATAGCCCACGCCGCGCACTGTGCGGATCAGCTTTTTGGGCTGTCCATCATCAATTTTCCGGCGCAGGTAGTTGATGTAGACGTCGACCACGTTGGTGGTGGTATCAAACGTCAGATTCCAGACATGCTCGATGATCATGGCGCGGGTCACGCGCCGCCCGGCATTGCGCATCAGGTATTCCAGCAGCGCGAACTCTTTGGTGGTAAGTTCCACGCGGCGGCCGGCGCGCTCTACTTTGCGTTCGATCCTGTCCAGCTTGAGATCTTCCACCTCCAGCACCGCTTCCGACGGCAGATGGCTGCGGCGAACCAACGCCCGAATGCGGGCGGAAAGCTCGCTGAACGAAAATGGCTTCGCCAGGTAATCATCCGCGCCGGTATCCAGACACTGCACCCGGTCTTCGACCCGCGTGCGCTGGGTCAGCACCAAGACCGGCAGGCTGGGCTGCTTCAGCCGCAAATAGCGCAGCACGTTCACGCCATCGAGCTTAGGCAGGTTCAAATCCAGAATCACCACGTCGTATTCGGCTTCGTCGGCCGCCGCGCGTGCCAGTTCGCCGTCCGAAAACACGTCCACCGCGTAGTGTTCGGCTTCAAGACCCTGGCTCACAAACTTGGCCAGAGCTCCATCGTCTTCCGCAATCAGAATGCGTCGCATGAGTGAATTCTAGTGAGAAAACACTCAAGTAAAACCGAAACCGTGATGACCCAAAGGTCTGTACTTCCTGAAACGGGGCGCATGTTCAAAAGAGAAATCGTGGCTGATGTTTCTTTCTCTCGATTCTTCCCCGAACCTGAACGGCCAATTCCCCGAACCCACAGAAGAATAGATAATTTCTACTGGACTCTTCTCCCCGAGGCCCGGCCATTGGACATGTTGAGCAAAGCTACGGTGAAGTCTCTGCTGCTGCCCGGCGGACTGTTGCTGGCTGCGGTGGCGTTGCTGCAAACCGGCATGCTCACGCTCACCGTGCCCGGGCTGATGTTCGTGTTCTATGGAGCCGTCACAGCAGGCCTGCTGCTGGCGTGGCGCTTCCACTCGACCCGCGTTTTCTTCGCGCTGCTGTTGCTGCTGCTCGCGCAAGAAGCCACTGCCGCATTTTCGGCGGGACGGCTTCCTCTGACAGGTTCGGGCCGCGCCGCGCTGGAGGCAGTCGCTGTGCTGGTGCCGCTGAATTTTGTTTTGCTTTCGCTGCTGCGCGAACGCGGGTTTGCCTTTCCCAACACCGGACCGCTGTTTCTTCTTCTGTTTGTGCAGGCGACGGCCGTCTTCGCAATCTGCCGTGCACTGCCCGTCGCAGCCGCGCTGCCCGCTCACGCATCGCATCACGCTGCGGCACCGTTAGCTCTACCTCTACCCACCTACATTCTGTGGATCTTCGCCGCAGCCGGCGTCACCCTGCTGGTGCGTTTCCTACTCTTGCGCAAGCCGGTGGAGAGTGCCCTGCTCTGGTCGCTGTTTGCTTTTTTCCTGGCGGTGTATTTCGGAGGTCAAGGTCGCATCCCCCTGGCCTACAGTGCGACTGCGGCATTGATCCTCGCGGTGTCCATCATCGAGACGTCCTACCTTCTGGCCTATCATGACGAGCTCACGACCCTGCCATCCCGCCGCGCTCTCAACGACGCGCTGCTGAGTCTTCAGGCCCCGTATTCGATTGCCATGGTCGACATCGATCATTTCAAGCAGTTCAACGACCAGCACGGTCACGACACCGGAGACCAGGTTCTGCGCCTGGTGGCAGCGAAGCTGGCCCGCGTGACCGGAGGCGGACAAGCCTACCGCTGCGGCGGAGAAGAATTCACGATTCTGTTCGCAGGCAAAACGACCGATGAAGTTGTCGAACATCTCGAACAACTGCGCCGCGCGATCGAGGCCGCCCGCTTTCGTCCCCGAGGCGTCGATCGCCGGCAAACTCCGCGCGGCCCGGATCGCCGCACCGTGCGCCAGCGCGGCCGCGCGCGAACCGGACACGCCGTGCGTCGCCTGGCTCAGGTCGAAGGCCCCGGCGCGCTCTCTGTGACGGTGAGTATGGGAGTCGCCGCCGCAACCGAAGAAAGGCCAGATCCCAACCGCATTATGGACGCCGCCGACAAAGCTCTATACCGCGCCAAGGGCAATGGACGAAATCGCGTGGAGACAGCGTCCGCACCGCGCCGTCGCGTGCGGGTCAAAACTGCAGGGATTGCATAAGCCAGGTTCGAGAAGTAAGTCCTGAAAAATCAGTGGGAACAATATACTTAATCCTTAGCTCCGTCTTCCGATAATCCAGTAACGAAGGGTAGGGTTTCGAGATGAAATACTACGTGCTCTTTCTAGCTCTCATGTCATTGACACTGTGTTTTTCTCAAGAAAGGGCGGGTACTCCTCCCCAGGTGGCTGTGCCGCTGTTAACGGAGATTTTTCGTAGCCAGAAGGCCTCGGGTTCGATTGCCTATTGGGGCCGTTGCGAGGCCATGAAGTCATATCCGGACTTTCCAAAGCTCCGCCATCCATCCGACAATTCTCGTCCAACACTAGAACTTTTGCGCGACGTTTTCGCCGATGACCCTAAGATGGAGGTTACGCAGGACGCAAACGGAGTGATTCGCATGTTCGAACGTGACGTGCCTATGGATCTCTTGGAAATCAGGATTCATCAGCTGTCATTTGGCCCACCCGATCAAGATCCGATTAAGTCATATGGTCCGAACAGTGCGTTAATAAAAGTGGAGTCTTCTCCAGAAGTACAAGCGTACAAAAAGGCCCACAATGTTGGGCCTTTAGCGACCATGTTCTTAGGGCCAGGAGATGCAGGCATGCGAACAGCCGGTGATCTTGGGGGAGTTGGATGACGTGACTGTGAACGCAAGCGTTGTCGACTATGGTCGTCTGCAGACCTTCCCGGTTGCCGCCTGGATTTACGAAACACTGCAAGACAGTTCACGAGGGGGAACGCACGGTACGCTTTGGGTTCTTCAAGGCGAGCCAGCCGCATAGCTAAAATCGGTAAGACAATCGGCTATCTCCAACGGAGTCATGCACATCGTTCCCGAAAGCTCAGTCCTGACACAGAACAAGTGCGACGGCCCGCATCGCACCCGCCTCTGCTGTTGCAGAAACGGGTGCGAACGTAGCGCCACCCCACTTCCGCCCGAATTACGCGCCTTCGGGAGAATGCAGCACCCGGAACGTGTTGCCGCCGTTCGACCAAACCAGAATCAGAGCATCCTGACCCTTTGGCACTTTGCCCAGCTCTTGCTGAACATCGGCCGCGGTTTGGACTTTGTGACGGTTCACTTCCAGGATCACATCGCCGCGCTGCAGCCCGGCGTTGTCGGCGGAACTTCCCGGCTGCACCTGCTCAATCACCGCTCCGTGAACGTCGCTAGGTGCCTGAATCTGGTCCCGCAGGTCGGGAGTGAGATCGCCGAGCCCAATGCCCCAGCGCATTTTGCCCTGGCCATCCTCGGAGCTGCCGTTGCCGGCTGCTGCGCGGTCGCCCATGGCTTCCAGCGTGACAGGGATAGTCATGCTCTTGCCGTTGCGCAGAATCTCCAGCGTGATCTTCGCTCCCGGACCTTTCTGCGCCACTGTGGCCTGCAGCTCTCCAGCGTCGGTTACTTTCTGATTGTCGATCTTGGTGATGACGTCGCCAATCTTCAAGCCGGCCTTGGCTCCGGGAGAATCTGCTTCCACCTGGTTGACCAATGCACCCGAGGCGCTCGAATCGTCGAAGAACTTGGCGTTCTCCGGCGTCACATCCGAGATGCCTACACCGATGTGGGCGTGCGTGATTTTGCCATCACGAATCAAAGTCTCCACCGTAGGCCGAACAATCTGCGATGGGATGGCAAATCCCATCCCCGAGAAAGAGCCTGAGGAAGAGATCAGAAACGTGTTGATGCCAATCACTTCACCGCGGGCATCGACCAGCGGGCCGCCGGAATTTCCCGGGTTGATGGCTGCGTCGGTCTGGATGAACTCACCGGGCTTGCGCCGATCGCTTGGGTCCGGGTTCGCGCGCTTGACCGCGCTCACGATTCCGCGAGTCACGGTAAAGCGTTGCCCGAAAGGATTGCCAAACGCCAGCACCGTTTGTCCGGGGCGGACTTCGGTGGAGTCTCCCCACGGAACGCTGGCCAGATCGGTGGCGTCAACTTTCAGCACCGCCAGGTCGGTCAGCGGATCGGTTCCCACCAATTTCGCTTTCAGCACTCGGCGATTGGTGGTGGTCACGCGGATGTCGACCGCGCCTTCCACCACGTGGTTGTTAGTGACAATGTATCCGTCAGGAGAAATCACGACACCGCTGCCGATGCCGTGCTCCACTTCCGGACGCTGTGGCATCATGCGCTGGCCAAAACCTTGACCGAACGGATTACCCTGCCCGAAGAATCGCTGTATGTCTGGCGGTAGTTGCTGGCCCTCGAGATCCGGTTTGCTGCGCGAGGTCACTGCGACGTTGACCACCGCCGGGGTTACGCGGGCTGCCAGCGTTTCCATGGCCCGGTCCATCGCAAGCAGTGCGCCGACGCTGTCGTCGCTCAACGGTCCCGCTGCGGGAGCCGCAACGGCCGCGCTGGCCGCGGCCGGCTTCACCCATTCGTAGGTTGCAAACGAAGCCAGTGCCAGCGCCAGTGCAGACGCCAGTAGCCGCCTCGTCCATTTGGTTGTGGAGTGTTCGTGTGAGTTCATGACTGAAACTTCCTTTCCTCTTTTTCGTGAAATGAGTTAACAACTAATTCGTTAGTTACCAAGAGCCGAATTACGCCCTGCTTCTTCATTTGCAAAATTTCTAAGTTTCCTTGTGTGGAATCGTGTTGGTGGTGGATTTGTTGTTTGGCGAATGCAGCACAACCCGCCAGACGCTGATGCGATACGCGGCCGGGGTCGCGGAACCGGTACCTGCTGAAGTTAGATCGCGGCCTTCAACGATTACGAATACCGCTTCCGTGACTGGCATTTGGCCGGTTGCGGAATCCGTCGAATAAAATAAATCCGATGTCATCGGCTGCGGCGATGGAAAGTTAGTGTTGCTCGCGTCGCTTGCGTTAAAGATTGCTATGTTCCAGTAAATATCCTGCGCCACATTAGAGTTCGGTTGTGCGTTCTTAGCCGGAATCACGCGCGGCAGCGGAGCAGTAAAGTTTGCCTTCACTGGATGATGTGTGATCCCCGATTCAGTGGCTCGCGGACTTGGGGATGAATACGACGCCAAAAACGCAGCCGCGGGCGAAGGGTCACTCAGCTCGTTCGATACGCTGGCAATCTGCGCCGCTTTTGGAAAACTGTCTTCGAACCCAACCAGCCTCGGCGCGCGCGAAACTCCTGTCGCGCAGGCGATGGCAAACCCCGTCATCAGCAATGCCGCCGGCTTCCAGCTGTGGGCCGGAGCGCTCGGACGTTCTGCGTCAAGAATCTGCGCGACCCGCAAAGAGGTCTGCCGAATGCGGCCCAGAGCAGCTTGCGCCAACGCCAGGCTGCGCCGAACGAAACTTTTCTCGGCGAGGTGCGTCAGGCACTCCGCATACGCGCGTGGATTCGCCGTCTCCGCTACCACAGCGTCGTCGCACGCCATCTCGCGCTCCAGCGACAATTGCTTCTCGATCCACCACGCCGCGGGATGAAAAAACAGCAGCGCCTTCAGAATTTTCTGAGCCAAATTCGTCCAGTCATCCCAACGCTGCAGGTGCGCGAGCTCGTGCAAAAGAATTTGCTGGAGTTCCGACGGAGAAAGTTCCTGCAGCAGCCATCGCGGAATGACGACTGCGGGATTCACGAAACCAATCACCGTAGGAACGCTTACCCGATCGGAGACGCACAGCGCAGCCGGCCTGAACTGACTCCGATTTCGGGATGCGCGTGCCAAGGTTTGCCGCAACTCCGAGTCCAGCGACGCCGTATCGACTGCGATGCAACTCCGCCGTATCGCGCGCAGACGCCATAAACCCACACCCACCCGCGCCAAACCAAACGCAGCGATTCCAGCCCACGCGACGAATAGCCAAAGCGCCCACGAGCCCGGCAGCATGATTTCCGGCCTCGTTAAGGTTGCAGTAGACGTACTCGCGCCGCCCGCCCAAGCGGCGGCTCCCAGCAGCGGCAATGCCGCCATTGTCGTCAACGCAGAGAAACAGACTGCAAACCGCGCGCCTGAATTCCAGCGGCGGGCCATTCGCAACACCAGGCCAGCAAAGGCAGCCACCAGCGTGCCTTCGACCAGGCAGTCGACGATGCGCGCCGCTGACAGCTGGGCAATCGCGTTCAGGCTGAGACTAAGACTCAGATTGATCGTGGCCGTCATCTTGTGCTCTCTCCGCGTGCGCTCTTTCCATCGAGCAACTGACGTAATCGTTGCAACTCGTCCGCGTCGATGCCCTTCTCTTCCAGAATGTTCAGGACCAGCGATTCATGGGAGTCGCCAAAGAAGCGGCTCACCAGGTGCCTCACCTCGAGGCGGCTGGCCTTCTCGCGGTCGACCTGCGGGACAAAAATATGCGCCCGCCCATCCTTCACGTGCTTCAAATAACCCTTCTTTTCCAGGATGCGAATGATGGTCAGCACCGAGTTGTAGGCAAGCACCGGCTCGGCCGGCAGGCCGTCCATCACTTCATGGACCGTCGCCGACCCCTTCTGCCACAGCACGTTCATGATGCGCAACTCCGCTTCGGTCAGGGTTGCAGACTGGCTGCGAGCCAAATTTCCTCCTGTGTTGCCACGAGCGCCATTTGATCAGACGCGGCAGGCGGTGAAACGTCAACTAATTACTTAGTTGCGAGATTTGTCCCCAAAGTTGCCTGAACCGCGCGAGTGGGCGGTTTGCCGCCTAAACGCGCATTCGGATGAATGTAAGCCATTGAAAATGCGATGGTTGATAGGCTCTCCTCTTCAGGAGCCCACGGAACGGGACGCAACCCCTGCCAGGACCGCAGTTGGGTTGACACGCTAACTCGGGTATGCTGGGGCCCACCACATGCCCCCGACGGCCTCAGAACGCCCAGCGATTGAGTTTGTAGACGTATCCTACGTCGCCCCCGGCGGTCAGACGGTGTTGTCGCGTCTGAATCTGTCTGCACGCGAGGGCGAGATGCTGATTCTGCTGGGGCGCAGCGGTTCGGGAAAGACGACCGCGCTCAAGTTGGTGAATCGACTGCTCTTACCGAGTGCGGGCGAAGTGCGCGTGAATGGAGTTTCCAACTCGCAAGGCGATGTCATTCGTTTACGGCGCAGCATCGGCTATGTCATTCAGGATGTTGGCCTGTTTCCGCATTTCACCGTGTCGCGGAACATTGGCCTGGTGCCCACGATCGAAGGGTGGTCCGCAGGAACGTATTCGCCCTCGAATCAGCGAGTTGCTGCGGATGGTGGGGCTCGACGCGGCACTGGCTTCGCGTTATCCGCATCAATTATCGGGTGGGCAGAGGCAGCGCGTGGGTGTGGCCCGGGCGCTGGCCGCGGATCCCGGAATTCTGCTTATGGATGAACCTTTTGGCGCGCTCGATCCTCTTACGCGGGCGGAACTACAGCAGGAATTTCTGGCTTTGCAGCAGCGGCTTCGCAAAACGGTGGTTTTTGTGACCCACGATCTTCGCGAGGCGTTGCGGCTGGGATCGCGCATCGCATTGCTGGAGGCAGGGCGGCTAGTTGAGGTGCTCGCCCCCAAAGATTTCCTGCGGTCGAGCGACCCACTGGTATCCGCCTACGTTAATGCGTTTGAAGATCTACCGGAACGGACTGGTAATCGAGGCACGGAATGAACTTTTTTCATTTCCTCTGGCAGAACCACGCTGACGTGCTGGAACTTACACTCCAGCATCTGTGGCTGGTCGGGTGGTCCACGTTGTTCGCGATCGTGATCGGCATACCGCTGGGCATTGCGATCGCGCGTCATCCGGCGTCGAGCAAGCCCGTGTTGGCGTGCGCCAACATTATTCAAACCATTCCCAGCCTTGCGCTCTTTGGATTTCTGCTGCCCGTGCCCTGGCTCTTCGACCGAGTGGACCGCCTGGCGATTCTGGCCCTCACTCTGTATGCGCTGCTGCCTGTGATCCGCAACACTTACACGGGAATCCGCGGCGTTGATCCGGCGGTGGTCGAGGCCGGGCGCGGCATGGGGCTTACGGACTCGCAGCTTTTGTTTCAGGTGCAGTTGCCGCTGGCTCTCAGCGTGATTCTGTCGGGTGTGCGAGTTGCGATTGTCATCTCGGTGGGCCTTGCCACCATTGCGGCCGCGATCGGCGCCGGGGGACTGGGAGAATTTATTTTTCGCGGGCTGGCTATGGTGAACAACCAACTCATCCTGGCCGGGGCGATTCCCGCCGCGCTCCTCGCGCTGCTGGCAGATTTCAGCGTGGGATGGCTGGAGAAGCGTCTGCAGCCACGATGAGGATTTGTTTTCACGGTCGGGTTCGTAGCGGCTCATTTTGAATTTCTTCCCGCACTTAGCCGTTAAAGCTTTTTATTCGTACAAGAGCAAAACCCTTTAACCGCAGAGTTCGCAGAGGAAAGCCGCAGAGTACGCAAAGAAATTCAAAATGAATCACCGCCCTCTCGGAGTTGCTGGAAGATCCGCCAACGTCGTGGTGGCCCGTGCCACACGCTGGACTTTTTGCGCTGGGGTTCTTCGCTCAATTCTTCTGGTGCTGTTGATTCTGCTTGCGTCTTCCTGTGCCCCTTCGCACTCTGATCGCGTGGTGATCGGCTCCAAGAATTTTACCGAGTCGCTGATTTTGGGCGAGCTGATGGCGCAGCAGATTGAAGCGCACACCGGCTTGAAAGTGGAGCGGCGCTTTTATCTTGCGGGAACGTATATCTGCCATCAGGCTGTGTTGGCGGGCCGCATCGACATTTATCCGGAATACACGGGCACGGCACTGAGCGCGATACTCAAGCAGAAAGCTGGCGGCGATCGGGCCGCAGTTTATCAACGCGTCAAGAATGCGTACGAACGTCTCGGGCTGACGCTGGGCCCCGGTTTTGGCTTCAACGATACTTTCGCCATGGAAATTCGCGGTGAGGATGCGCGCCGCTTGCAGATCAAAACGCTGTCCGAGGCGGCCGCATTCGCTCCGCAATGGCGGGCCGGCTTCGGCTACGAGTTCATGGAGCGGGCAGACGGCTATCAAGGTCTGGCCGCAGCCTATGGGCTGCACTTTGCGGTCCCGCCCCGTGTGATGGATTTGGGGCTGCTCGCGCGAGCGCTGCGCGATCATCAGATCGACCTGGCCGCCGGCAACACTACTGACGGGCTGATTCCCGCGCTCGATTTATTCGTGCTTGAAGATGACCGGCATTATTTTCCGCCGTATGAGGCCGTGCCCGTGATCCGCGAACAGACTCTGCGGCTGCATCCGGAAGTGTCTGAGGCGCTCTTCGCGCTGGGCGGCAAAATTTCTGATCAGGAAATGCAGCAACTGAACTACGCGGTGGATGGGCAGCGTCGCGATGTGAAAGACGTGGTGCGCGAATTCCTGCGGCGCAAGGGATTGGTTCGTTAGCCTGCGCCCCGCTTTACGGAATCTGGATTCATATAGGGATCCTTCGACTCCGCCGAGCGATTCGCATTCGCGAATCTCTCTGCTGCGCTCAGGATGACAGGGGTAGAGGGTTGCGCTTACGCATACGCTTCAGCAAGGCGTTCAGCCGAGACAGTTAGATCAGCAGCTCGCCCCGCAGAGTGAGCACCGCGTTGCCTTTCAGCGCGACCCGTTCTCCGCGCATCTCGGACCATAGTTCGCCTCCGCGCTCTGATACTTGACGTGCATGAAGATGCGTTTTGCCGAGCCGGGCAGACCAATACGGCGTCAGCGTGCAGTGCGCCGAGCCGGTTACCGGATCTTCCGGCACGCCGTAGCTTGGAGCAAAATATCGCGACACAAAGTCGGTCTGCTCTCCCGGTGCAGTGATCCCGACCGTGAAGGGATGGAGCTGTTCCAGCAATGCGAAATCGGGGCGGATACTTCGCACTACCTGCTCTGATTCGTAAACCGCCAGGTATTTGCTGTTTCCTTCGATGACCGTCAGCGGAACAGGCGCTGCACCAAGGGCGCGGAACAATTTCTCCGGCGGATTGGGACACTGCCGCGGCGGGATCGCAGGAAAATCCATGGACAACAAATCGCCATCGCGAGACACGGTGAGCGTGCCGCTATAGCGAGTTTCAAAGCGCACCGAGTTGCGTCCGGGGTGGAGAATGTTCAATACTACGAACCCCGAAGCCAGGGTGGCGTGGCCGCACAGCTTCACCTCGCAACGGGGAGTGAACCAGCGCAGCTCGTAATGGCCGTCGCGCGCGACCAAGAAGGCGGTCTCGGAAAGATTATTTTCGGCTGCGACCTGTCGGAGCCGGTCGTCATCTAACCAGCAATCGAGTGGGCACACCGCAGCCGGATTGCCTTCGAAAGGCTTGGCAGCAAAGGCGTCGACGTGAAACAACGCTGACGGCATGACGTTAATAATACTGGCTGCGGTTTGTGACCTGGGGCGGCAAACGTAGTTCTCTGGCCTTTTCGCAGGATTCGCATTGGCGGGGCGTCGCACGGACGAACCGGCAGCGTTCTCTGCGGAAGAAAAAAAACTGGAGGCCCGAATGCTAGCCACCCAGGCTCTCGCCGAAACCAGCCGTGACCTAGCAAACCGCCTTTTCCATGCTCGCCGCGAAAGTGACGCGCTCTTCAGCGTGGTTCGTGGCGACTCCCTCTACGAGCGGCCGATCCCACAGCGCCATCGCATCGTGTTTTATGTGGGACACCTCGAAGCGTTCGATTGGAATCTGCTCGGGGATCGTGTTTTCGGACTGAAGAGCGCGCAACCCGAGCTGGACCGGCTCTTTGCTTTCGGCATCGACCCCGTCGGCGGGGGCTTGCCCGCCGACGTTCCCGCTGATTGGCCTGCGCTCGACCATGTGCACGACTATGTGGGACGAGCCCGCACCGCACTGGACGAAAAGCTGGCGGCTGGAGATCTCGCGTGTGATTCCCCGGCCTGCGATGGCTTCCCGCTGCGAACTCTGCTGCACGTGGCCATCGAGCACCGGCTGATGCATCTCGAAACTCTGGCCTACATGCTGCATCAGTTGCCGCTTGATCAGAAAATTCCGCAAGCCGATCCGCCCGCCCCGTCTGTTGCTGCGGTGACGAACAGAATGATCCGCATCCCTGCTGGTTCGGTGACCCTCGGTCTTCGCCGCGATTCTGAAACCTTCGGCTGGGATAACGAATTCGCCGCGCACACCGTGGCCGTTCCGGAGTTTGAAATCGATCCAAACAAAGTCACCAACCAGCAGTATCTGGAGTTCATCCAAGCTGGAGGGTATGAGACCCGTGCATTTTGGAGTGACGAGGATTGGCAGTGGAAGGCGCTGCAGGGAATTTCTCATCCCGTTTTCTGGAGGTGGGACGGCAATCAGTGGCTGTATCGCACGATGTTCGACGAGTTGCCTCTGCCGTTGGATTGGCCGGTCTACGTGAGCCACGCGGAAGCGCAGGCCTACGCTCGCTGGGCAGGGAAAGCGCTGCCCACGGAAGCGGAGTGGCAACGAGCCGCGTACGGGAACACGCTCGATACGGAATCGAACCCTGATCTGAATTCGAGAGCCGGGAATTTTGATTTTCGCAGATGGAATCCCGTACCCGTGAACGCATTTCCGCAGGACCAGAGTGCCTTTGGCGCGCACGGCATGGTTGGCAACGGATGGGAATGGACGTCGACTCTTTTCGATCGATTTCCCGGGTTTGAGCCATTCCCGTTCTACCGCGGTTACTCTGCTGATTTTTTCGATGGCAAGCACTTCGTTATGAAAGGCGGCTCGGCACGTACTGCCGCGTGCATGCTGCGTCCCAGTTTTCGCAACTGGTTCCAGCCGCACTACCAATACGTTTACGCCGGGTTCCGCTGCGTCAGTCGCTGATGGTTGCAGGAATGGTTGCTGAAGACGATTGCTGGAGACGTGGAAAGGGATTCACGAAATGCTGGTTCATACGATCACTGCCAATGCCGCCCCCGCCTTCGCTGCCGACGTGCGAGCCGGGCTGACCAACCCTATCCAAAAAGAACTTCCCTCGAAATATTTGTACGACGATGTGGGCTCCGCGCTGTTTGAAGTGATCAGCCATCTTCCGCAGTATGGCTTGACCCGCGCGGATGAGCGGCTGCTGCGCCGGCACGCCACCGAGATCGTGGAGCGCCTGCCAGGTTCGGTCGCGGTGGCGGAACTCGGCAGTGGCAGCGGGAAAAAAACCCGGTGGATACTCGAAGCGCTCTCTCGCCGCCAGCGAACTTTTTATTATCCGGTCGAGATATCTCGATCCGCGCTGGTCATGTGCGAGCGCGAACTTAGTGACATCGACAGCATCAGCATTCTCGGTTTTGAGCGTGAGTATCTGGATGGGTTGCTGGAAATCGCGGCGCACCGTCGCAGCCGGCAGCATCTTCTCGTGTTGTTTCTGGGAAGCACGATCGGCAACTTCGACCGGCCGGCGGGCGTTACGTTTCTCGAGGAGGTTCGACGGATCCTTCAGCCTGGGGATTCGCTGCTGCTGGGCACCGACCTTGAAAAGCCCGCTCCTCAACTGCTGGACGCTTATGACGACGAACTGGGCGTGACCGCTGCCTTTAACCTGAATCTGCTGGCGCGCATTAATCGCGAGTTGGACGCGGACTTTGATTTGACGCAGTTTGCCCACCTGGCCAGAATCAACCACGAAGCCCGCAGCGTGGAGATGCGCTTGCGTTCGGCGCGGGCGCAGACCGTAAACATTCCGGCAGCTGGGCTGAGCGTGGACTTTCTGGAGGGGGAGACGGTCTGGACCGAGAGCAGCCACAAATATTCTCCAGATGAAGTTTTCCAGATGGCGGGAAATGCCGGGTTCCGCTGCGAGGCGCAGTGGATCGACGGGGAATGGCCGTTTGCGGAAAGCTTGTTCATCGCGGAGTAGCTTGCTCCGGGCCTCGCAGCTTGCATTGTGCGCGCTGTGCGGTAGTATCGTGATTCAACACGCTGGTTCGTGGGGGCGCGATGCCACAGGAATGCAGTCACCTTGATCAAATCAAAATAAGATCAACCAAGACGCACGTGTGCGAGGAGTGCGTCAAACTTGGCGATACTTGGGTTCACCTGCGCTTGTGCCTGATCTGCGGCCATGTCGGCTGCTGCGACTCATCCAAGAACAAGCACGCCACCAAACACTTTCATCACAGCAAACACCCACTGATTCGTTCGATCGAGCCCGAAGAAAACTGGATCTGGTGCTACGTGGACGAGCTCAGCCCGGGCGAGATTGCAGCCTGATTCGTTCGAGGCTGCGGGCGAAAATCTAACAACTCGAAATGCAAGGATGTGTTCCAGTGCGTTGCTCGTGGAATCTGACTGTGCGGCTGCGCTCGAGTTTGTTGACGTTTGTTGGTGCGGCACTGTTGATCGCACCGGGGGCAAATGCGGCCGGCCAGACGCCAGCCGTAAGTAGTCTGGCCCCGCCAGTGCAGCTGACTGCCGAGCAGGATCACCAGCGGCTGTTGGATCTGCTGCATATCACGGCGCTGCGGCGCGGGCCCGATGGCGACCCTAAATCGCCTGACGCCGCCAATGTGGATGAAGCCAAGGTCCCTCCTTACTCCCTGCCCGATCCGCTGGTTTTGAAGAACGGCAAGAAGGTAAAGACTGCAAAAATGTGGTGGAAGCAGCGCCGTCCGGAAATTGTGGAGGACTTTGATCGCGAGATTTACGGCCGCGTTCCCAAAAACACTCCCAAAGTAAATTGGGAAATGACCAGCACTACGCAAGAAAAAAACGGAGACGTGCCGGTCATCACCAAGATGCTTTTGGGGCACGTCGACAACTCAGCCTATCCGCTCATCCACGTCGACATTCAGTTGACACTGACCACGCCGGCGAACGCCGCAGGCCCAGTGCCGGTAATTATGGAGTTTGGACTGAGCCCGGAAATTCTTGCCGCGATGAAAAAGCGTTTCACGGAAGCGCAGTTGGCTGCTTTTAACGGCAACGGTCCGCCCTGGCAGCAGCAAGTTCTGGCCAAAGGATGGGGCTACGCCGTTCTTATTCCCGGCAGCGTGCAGGCGGACAACGGCGCGGGCTTGACTGAGGGAATCATTGGCCTGGTGAACAAAGGCCAACCGCGCAAACTGGGTGATTGGGGCGCGCTCCGAGCCTGGGCCTGGGGCGCGAGCCGCGCCCTGGACTATTTCGAGACGGACAAGTCGGTTGACGCGAAGCAAGTAGGAATCGAAGGATTATCGCGCTACGGGAAAGCGGCCTTGGTAGCTATGGCCTACGAGCCGCGGCTGGCGATCGCGTTTGTAGCTTCCTCGGGAGAAGGTGGCGCCAAGATTTTGCGCCGTAAGTTTGGCGAGCAGGTGGAAAACGTTGCATCGACGTCGGAATATCATTGGATGGCCGGGAACTTCCTCAAATATGCGGGGCCACTCACGCCCAACGATCTGCCTGTGGACGCGCATGAATTAATCGCGCTGTGCGCCCCGCGACCGGTGTTCATCAGCAGCGGTTCGCTGCAAGTAGAAGGCGGATGGATCGACGGGAAGGGCATGTTTCTGGGCGCGGTGGGCGCGGGGCCGGTGTACAAACTGCTCGGAAAAAAGGATTTGGGAACCACTGAATTTCCGCCGATGGAGACCACGCTGATCGACGGTGACATCGCCTTCCGGCAACACAGCGGCGGGCACACGGCCGGCCCGAACTGGCCGACTTTTCTAACGTTTGCCGGCCGCTACCTCAAAGGGCCGCCCGCAGTTGCGACGGCACACGGGACGGTTTCGCCGCCTGCGGTCGTTCCAGCGCATTGAACTCTGATCTCGTGCTGTTCGGGTGATGTCGGAGTTTGCCGGCCGCAGCGAAGAAGCGCCGTCGAGCTTCGCTCGACGGGACAGCCGGGGGCGTCTGTCCCCACACGAGCATCTCCGAGCCCGAGGCACTACCTGCTTTTCGAGCGGCTTCGTTCCTCGGCGGGTGCATGGTATCTTTGTCCGTTTCGCAAGCGTTTACGAAACGGATTTGAAATCGTCGCGATCAAGAGCGCCTTTATGTACGCTTTGCGCAACTCACTTCTTGTCCTGTTCTTGAGTTCACTTCTAGCACCTGGCGCGGCACACGCGCAATGGGTCGCGATGAACCCGGTGACGGCCGTGCAGCAAGAGACGGACGGCGTCCTCTTCACTCAAGCCTCGGGCACTTTGAAGGTGCAGGTGTGCTCAGATTCGGTGATCCGCGTTCTGTACTCGCCGACATCGTCGTTTCCGAACCGGCCGGACTTTGTTGTGCTCAAAGAGAATTGGCCCGCGACCAAGTGGGCGATGCAGTCCAGCGACAGCGCCGTGACACTGACTACAGCTCTGCTCAAGATCGTCGTCGCGCGAAAAGATGGAGCCATCAATTATGCCGAGGCGAACGGTAGTCCGCTGGTGCAGGAGCAATCGCGCAAGCTGATTCCGGTGCACGTCAACGGGGAGGACACTTATCGCGCAGAATCGTTTGTGAACATTTACGGGTCGCACGAGGCGCTGTATGGGCTAGGCCAGCACCAGGCCGGCGTGTGGAATTACCGCGGCGAGTCAGTCGACATCGCGCAGGACAACAGCAATATTTCTGTTCCGCTCATGCTGTCGAGCAAGGGCTATGGCATCTTCTGGAACAACGACTCGCGCAGCCGCTTCAACAACCGCTTCGCCAATTATCTCTACATCAGCTCCGAAGTTGCGGACGTGATCGACTACTACTTTATTTATGGCCCCGACTTCGACAAGATCATCGCCGGTTATCGCGAACTGACCGGGCAGGTGCCCATGTTCGGCAAGTGGGCCTACGGATTCTGGCAGTGCAAGAATCGCTACAAGTCGCAGGAGGAAATCCTTGGCGTCGCCAAGAAATATCGCGACCTGCACATCCCAGTCGACAACATTGTGCAGGACTGGTTCTGGTGGAACCGGAAGGGCGAGTTTGTTTTTAACAAGAATTATCCCGATCCGAAGGGCATGGTCGATCAACTGCATGCCGAGAATTTTCATTTGATGATTTCCATTTGGCCGTTTTTCGAACCGGGCTCGGCCAACTACGATTACATGGAGAAGAAGGGCTGGTTCGTGGACAAATTCAAATACGCGAAGCCGCCCTACCATGCCGATGCCATGGCCGTGTATGACGCCACCAGCGCGGAAGCGCGCAAATTCTACTGGGACGAAGTGAATAAAGGATTGTTCAGCATCGGCGTCGATGCCTGGTGGATGGACACTACCGAACCGGAAACTGAAGGGCAGGAAGACAACATCCTGCTGTATCACAAACTCGCGGCGGGGAGCGGGAACCGGTACGTGAATGTTTATCCGCTGCTAGACACGGAGGGGGTTTATCAGGGGCAGCGGAGTGCGTCCGACAAGAAACGCGTTTTTATTCTGTCTCGTTCCGCATTCGCCGGTTCGCAGAGAAACGGAGTCACGGCGTGGTCGGGCGATATTAATTCGGACTGGTTCAGCTTCCGGCGGCAGATTCCCGCGGGGCTGAATTATTCTCTCTCCGGCGCTCCTTACTGGACGACCGACATTGGCGGATTTGTCTTCGGCAGTCCCACCGATCCTGCGTTCCGCGAACTGTTCATTCGCTGGTTTCAGTACGGCACCTTCAACCCGATTCTGCGGGTTCACGGCACGCGCAGTCCCGACGAGAACGAGTTGTGGTCGTACGGGCCGGAAGCGCAGAAGATTCTGGTGGATTTCGACCGCCTGCGTTATCGCATGCTGCCTTACATTTATTCGCTGGCGTGGAAAACTACCAGCGAGGCTTACACGCCGATGCGGCCGCTGGTGATGGATTTCCGCTCCGATGCGCGAGCCGACAATATCGGCGACCAGTTTATGTATGGTCCTGCGTTCCTGGTGAATCCGGTTACTGAGCCTGCGGCCACCACGTGGCAACTTTATTTGCCGCAGGCCAAGTGGTACGACTTCTGGACGGGAGCTTCTCTCGATGGCGGACGGATGATCGATGCGGCGACGACGTTGGATCGCTTGCCCCTGTTCGTGCGTGCCGGTTCGATTCTTCCTCTGGGACCGGACGAAGAGTGGTCTACCGAAAAACCTGCGGATCCGATCGAACTTCGCGTTTATCGCGGTGCGGATGGAAATTTCACGATCTACGAAGACGAAAACGACAATTACAACTACGAGAAGGGTGCATATTCGGCCATTCCGCTGCACTGGGATGACGCACGCGGTGCTCTCACTATCGGCGACCGCAAGGGACAGTTCCCCGGCATGCTGACGAGCCGTGCCTTCCACGTGGTCTTCGTACGCGAGAAACACGGAGTAGGAGTCGACCCCGCGGAAGCGGACAAGATTATCCAGTACTCCGGCAAGCAGATTATGGTTACCCCGTGAAATGCGCATCGATGCCCACCAGCACTTCTGGATCTATAACCAGCGTGAGTACGACTGGATCGATGAGACGATGGCATTGATTCGTCGCGACTTTCTGCCCGCCGACCTCAAACCGCAGCTGGAGCACGCTGGATTTGCGGGAAGTGTTGTCGTTCAAGTAAGGCAGACGCTGGATGAAACCCGATGGCTACTCGAGCTGGCGGAAAAGAACCCGTTTATTCTGGGGGTGGTCGGCTGGGTCGACTTGCGTTCGCCGCGCGTGCGTGCGGACCTGGAGTCGTTTGCAGGGAGGTCTAAACTTGTAGGAATTCGCCACATTGTTCAGGCGGAGCCGGACGATTTCTTGCTTGATGCGGATTTCCTGCGTGGCATATCGGTGCTGGAAGAATTCGATCTGGCCTACGACATTTTGATTTACACTAAGCACCTTTCGGTGGCAGCGGAGTTCGTAAAGCGGTTTCCGCGTCAGCGTTTCGTTCTGGATCATCTGGGAAAACCGCCGATCAAAAGCGGAGCTGTTGATTTGTGGGCGCGGGGAATTCGCGAGCTGGCGTCGTTTCCGAACGTCCATGCCAAAGTTTCAGGCCTGGTCACGGAAGCGGACTGGCAGGCGTGGAAGCCGGAAGATGTCCGGCCCTATCTCGATGTCGCGTTCGAAAGCTTCGGTGCTAAGCGGCTGATGATTGGATCGGACTGGCCGGTGTGCACCGTGGCGGCCTCGTATGCCCGGGTTGCGAACCTGGTGAAGGATTATATGAGCAGCCGTGCGGCGGAAGATCGCGAGGCGGTTTTGGGCGGGAACGCCGCAAATTTCTGGCGTTTGAAATCTTGATAGAAACATTCCGGAACGAATTCCTGCAGCTTCAATAATTCTCGATGCCGAATACAGTGCTAAAACTCGACTCCAGGGATAATGTGCTGATCGCACTGGCCGACCTGCGAAAAGGTGAGCAGATTCCGTTTGACTCGCAAACCTACACGCTGGAATCAGATATTCCCGCGAAACACAAGTTTGCTACCGAGAACCTCGCCATTGGTGCGGGCGTGCGAATGTATGGCGTGATCGTGGGAACCGCGGTCAAGCCCATCCCGCGGGGCGGACTTCTTACGGTTGGAAATATCCATCACCAAGCTGCGGAGTTCCACGAGAAAACCAGTGAATTCCGCTGGGCTCCGCCGGACGTTTCGCGTTGGAGGGAGCGGGAATTTCTCGGCTACCGACGAAGCGACGGACAGGTAGGCACGCGAAACTATTGGATCGTGGTGCCGCTGGTGTTCTGCGAGAACCGGAACATCGGCGTGCTGAAGCAAGCATTCGAGGAAGAACTGGGTTTTGCGGCGCCGCGCGGATACCGGAGTCAGGTCGCAGAATTGGCGCGCCTCTATCGAGACGGCCGGGTGGGCGAGATCAAGACTCACGCGCTGCTCGGGGAGAGTGCGAGTCCGCAACGCTCGCGGGTTTTCGAAAATGTGGATGGCGTCCGCTTTCTGCTTCACGAGGGCGGCTGCGGAGGAACGCGGGAGGATGCGAGCAATCTGTGCGGACTCATCGCCGGTTATATTCATCATCCCAACGTGGCGGGGGCAACGGTGCTCAGCCTGGGTTGCCAGAATGCGCAGATCCCGATTCTGCGCGCCGAGTTGCGCAAGCGGGACCCTAATTTTGATAAGCCCCTGGTTATTGTGGAGCAGCAGCAAAGTGGGACTGAGTCCGCGATGCTGACGCAGGCGATTCGGGAAACTTTTCTCGGCCTGATGAACGCGAATGAGTGCCGGCGGGTCGGCGCTCCTCTTTCTAAGCTTTGCGTGGGATTGAAGTGCGGAGGGTCTGACGGTTTTTCCGGACTCTCCGCCAATCCGGCAATCGGCCACACCTCAGATCTTCTGGCTGCGCTCGGTGGGAGAACTATCCTTTCGGAATTTCCGGAATTGTGCGGCGTCGAGCAGGAACTCATCAACCGCAGCAAGAGCAAAGAAGTTTCCGACCGCTTTATGCACCTGATGACAAGCTACAACGCGCGCGCCAAAGCAGTTGGGTCCGGCTTCGAAATGAATCCCAGCCCGGGGAATATGCGCGATGGACTTTTGACCGATGCCATGAAATCGGCGGGCGCAGCGAAGAAGGGTGGAACATCTCCGGTGGTGGCTGTGCTGGACTATCCCGAATATGCGACGGAGGCGGGACTGCATCTGCAGTGCACGCCCGGAAACGATGTGGAGTGTGTGACCGCGCAAGTGGGCGCGGGGGCGGGCGTGGTGCTGTTCACCACGGGCCTGGGAACGCCGACTGGGAATCCCGTTGCGCCGGTGGTGAAACTCTCCACCAATTCGGCTCTGGCGCAGCGCATGCCAGACATCATCGACGTCGATACCGGCGGAATTGTTTCCGGAGAAAAAACCATCGAGCAGACGGGAGAAGACGTTCTCGAGTTCGTGATTCAAGTGGCAAGCGGGAAGATTCGTACGAAGGCGGAAGAAAAAGGTCAGGAAGACTTTATTCCGTGGAAGCGAGGGGTTTCGCTGTGATGGACGCGGCCAGCGGCGCCGGCAATTTCCGATTGGACGGTAAGTCAGCCGTCATTACCGGCGCAGGCAGCGGCATCGGACAGGCGATTGCGTTGCGCTTCGCGGCGAATGGAGCTGCGGTTCGAATCCTGGACATCAACCGAAAGCAAGCCGATGCTGTCGCGTCACAGATCACAGCTGCAGGTGGTAAGGCGACTGCTCATGCCTGCGACGTTACAAATCAGCCACAGGTCCGGGAAACGTTTCAGAAAATAGTTTCCACTGAACGTGTCGACATTCTCGTGAACAACGCCGGCATTTCGCATATAGGAACGGTCGAGAGCACAACGGAAGCAGATGTTGAGCGACTTTTTCGCGTCAACGTGAAGGGTGTCTACAACGGTATCCACGCCTGCATCGGGCACATGAAAACGAGCGGCGGCGGAGTCATTCTCAATATGGCTTCGATCGCCGGGTCCACTGCAGTCGCCGACCGCTTTGCGTATTCCATGACGAAAGGCGCCGTGGTCGCCATGACGTTTTCCGTGGCCAAGGATTACGTCCAGCACAACATACGTTGTAACTGCATTTCGCCGGCGCGGGTGCACACGCCTTTTGTCGACGATTATCTCCATCAGAATTATCCCGGACGCGAGAAAGAGATGTACGAAAAACTGGCCAAGTCGCAACCGCTTGGAAGAATGGGAGAACCGTCGGAAGTCGCTTCGCTCGCCCTGTTTCTTTGCTCCGATGAAGCGTCGTTCATCACGGGCGTCGATTATCCACTGGATGGCGGTTTTTTCAACTTGCGCGGATAACCTATGGATCTTCAGCTAAAGGGAAAAGTTGTTCTCGTGACCGGAGGCGCGAAGGGAATCGGCGCTGCGATTGTCCGCGCCAGTGCGGACGAGGGCGCAATCCCCGTTTTTCTCGATCGCGACGCGGAGGCGGGGGAGCAAGTGCAATCGACGCTGCGAGGCTCCGGCGCGGAATGCGAATTTATTGCGGGCGAAATCACCGCGCCCCAAACCTGCAGCAAGACGGTGGAGCAGGTGCTACAGAAATTCGGCCGCCTTGACGCTCTCGTCAACAACGTCGGCGCGAACGACCATGTCGGACTCGAACACGGCACGCCCGAGCGGTTTGTCGCGTCACTCGAACTGAATCTGGTGCACTACTACGCGATGGCGCACTACGCTTTGCCCGCGCTCAAACAATCGCGGGGCTCGATCGTCAACATCAGCTCGAAAACCGCGGTGACGGGCCAGGGAGGAACCTCTGGCTACGTCGCGTCCAAAGCCGCGATTCTAGGGCTCACGCGAGAATGGGCTGTGGAACTGCTTCCGCTGGGCATTCGCGTGAACGCAGTCATCCCTGCGGAAGTAATGACGTCTCTCTATCGGCAATGGTTGTCCGGGTTTCCGAATCCCGAGGAAAAACTTGCCGGGATTATTTCGAAAATTCCGCTGGGAAAACGCATGACCAAACCGGAGGAGATCGCCGACATGGTGATCTTCCTGCTCTCGGAGCGCGCCAGTCACATCACCGGGCAGCACGTATTTGTGGACGGCGGGTACACGCACTTGGACCGCGCGCTCAGTTAAGCGGAGATAAGCAACGACGGTTTCTCAAGGAGTCGCAGTGGAAAATGACCAGTCCGTTCCGGTGACAGAGCGCCGCTTTCGTGTGCCGTTCATACTGATCACCAGTCTTTTTTTTCTGTGGGCTTTTGGGGTCAACCTCAACGACATCCTGATTCCACATCTGAAAAAAGCTTTTGGATTGACTGATTTTCAATCGTCGTTCATTCAAGTTGCCTTCTTCGGCGGGTATTTCCTGGCCGCATTTCCCGCCGGCCGACTGATGGAGAAAATCGGATACAAGAAAGGAATTCTTGCGGGCCTGTTCCTATGCGCAGTCGGTGCTGTCCTATTTGTGCCAGCGTCTTCTTCACGTGTCTACAGCTTCTTTCTTTTTGCGCTGTTTGTGATGGCGTGCGGGCAGAGCTTCCTGGAAGTGGCCGCCAATCCCTACGTCACGATTCTGGGACCCGCGGCCAGCGCGGAACGGCGGCTAAATTTTGCGCAGTCGTTCAACGCCGTGGGCGCCGTGCTTTCTCCGATTGTCGGACGCGCTTTTATTCTTACTGACGTTGTCGCTCCGTCACAGATCGCGGCGATGAGCACGGCACAACTGGCGGCCTATCGAACAGCGGAGGCCAGCACGGTGAAAGGCCCATATCTAATCATTGCCGGGATTTTCGTAGTCGTTGCGGTGCTCATCCAACTCACCCATTTGCCGGACGTGCAGGACGCGCCTGCCGAAGCGGATATTGCAACGCCGGAAAAGAAAGCTGCGAGCGTGCTGTCTCATCCTCATCTTGTGAAGGGTGTGATCGCTCAGTTTTTTTATGTGGGCGCGCAGGTGGGAGTGGCAAGCTTTGTCATTCGTTATGCCCAGTTTGCTGTTCCCGGAACTCCGGCAAAAAAAGCGGCGCTGTATTTATTGCTCCACCAGATCGGATTCATGATCGGCCGCTTCGCCGGTTCGGCCACCATGAAGAAAATCGCCGCGCCGCGATTGTTGTCTCTTTTCGCTGCGGCGTCGCTGGTTTGTGCCGCGGTGGCTTTGCTGGGTTCCGGTCTGATTCCGGTTGCCGCGGTCGTGCTTATCGGATTCTTCCACTCCATCATGTTCCCCACAATTTTCGCGCTGAGCATCAAGGGCCTGGGTTCGCAAACCAAACGTGGCTCATCGCTTCTCGTCATGGCAATTATCGGTGGCGCGTTTTTTCCGGCAATCATGGGCCGCATTTCGGATGTGTCGAGCATTCAGCGCGCATTTGTCGTGCCACTACTGTGTTACGTGTTCATCCTCTATTTTGGTTTGTCCGGATATAAGCCCTCCGTGGCGCCGGTAGGGCACGTCTCCGCGGAGAATGAAGGAGCATTGGCATGAGCAGGCGTTATTGCCTGACCTTGGACTTGAACGACGATCCGGCTTTGATCACGGAGTACAAGCGCTACCACCAGGCGATTTGGCCCGAGATCACGAAAAGCATAAAAGATGAAGGCATTCGCGATCTCGAAATCTATCTCCGCGGAACGCGCATGTTCATGATCCTGGAAGTCGATGATAGCTTTTCGTTTGAGAAAAAAGCCGAGGCTGACCGCAAGAATCCGAAAGTTCAGGAGTGGGAAGATTTGATGTGGAAATTTCAGAAGGCATTGCCCGATGCCCAGCCCGGCGAGAAATGGCTGCCCATGGAGAGGATCTTCTCGCTGGAAAAATGATTGTCGGGAAAATGATCGGCGAACAGCCAATGCAACCTTTTGGCGCGCCCAAGGCACCTAAATCTAGGTCGTTGAGGTTCGTAAGTCGCAGTAGGCCGAGCCCGTGCCTTTCGTCGAAACTGGTAGTTACACCTAGGTAACCTGCGTCATATTCCGGCGCACGTCAGAATAGGGGGACGATGAGGGTACGGCAAAACGGCATCTTCCTTTGTTCAGCGTTGTTGGTGGCCGTCGCAGGTCTGGCGGCGGCTGCGACCGCTCAGAATCACGATTCTGCGAGCACCACCTCATCGCCAGCGCCCAAGCTCGCGACACACGCCAAATCACGTGCACTGCGGTTGTTAACTACAGACGACGGCTTGGCTGTGCTGAGCGCCGCCCTGGAGTCCCGCGCAAATTCCGATTCCGAATCCGATTGTTCACATCTCGTGCATGCGATTTACGAGCGCGCGGGGTTCCCGTATTCCTATGCAAATTCCTCATCCCTATATGCGGGAAAAGCCGAGTTCGAGCGCGTCGCTCGGCCTCAACCGGGTGACTTGGTAGTGTGGCCCGGGCATGTGGGAATCGCCGTCAATCCTGCGCAGCGCACCTTCTTTAGCGCGCTGCGTGCGGGGCTCGGCGTCGAGCCCTACGATTCCCCTTATTGGAAAGAACGTGGACGTCCTCGTTTCCTGCGCTACGTAAGGGACGCTCGGGCTGCGAATCGCTTCGCCTCTGCAAGTGGAGGGAATAGCCTGAAAACAGCCGCGACTACCGACACGCGGCCTCCGATCAGCCGTAGCCTGATCTTTGACACCAGTGCCGACGCTGACGATGAATCCCAGGTCCAGGCGCAATCCGCGCGGAGCCTCGTCTCGGTTGCGACGCTTCATTCGCAGCGCCCCACGACTGGCGAAGTGACCGACGCTCTGGAACAAATCTTCGGCGAAACCGATGGGAGGCATCGTGGGCTGGACATGCTCAACCCTGCCAAACCTCTGATCGTTTTTGACCGGCTCTCCGTGGAACGAGTGCGCCTGCAGCGCGATCGGGGTTGGGCCGAAGTTCGCGTCGAGGGTGCCTTGAAGATGTCCAAGCAGAAGACGAATTCCGCCAAGCACACTGAACATCAACGTTGGCTGATGGTCCGCAGGGATCACGATACTTGGGAGATCACGATTCCCGCCGAGGCAATTTACATCCAGAGTGACGTCGCGGTTCGGACGTTGGCCCACCAACTTGCGGCCCTCACCGATGACGCCGCGGGGGTGCCGAGCACTCCTGAAGAGAAGTTACAACTGAGCCGCCTGCTCAGTGTGTTTCTCGAAAAATAGCCCGCCCATTTGCGCGACAGAGTGACTCTGGCGGCGCCGTGTGGCATGCTGGAGACGGCGTATCGATCTTCGATCCAAGGGCGCCTGTCCCATTGACCTCGAAAGATTCCACGACTAGTTCACAGCCATCGACGGCCACCAACGCAGGCAAAAAGACTCCCATTTACATTGCGGGCGCGCTGATCTTATTCTCGGTGATCTACGTGGGTTCCCTTTTCTCGCCAGGATTGCAGGATGACGCGGACTCGACCCACGCGGAGGCGGCGCGAGAGATGTCGGTGACGCATGATTACGTCACCCTGAAAGTGAATGGCAATCGCTATCTTGAGAAAGCACCGCTGATGTATTGGGCGGTTTCCGTTTGCTATCTCCTCTTTGGGACCAACGAGTTCGCTGCCCACCTGCCGGTTGCACTTTCCATGTTGCTGCTTGTGCTGCTGGCGATGCGCTGGGGGCGCCGCGCCTTCGGCGACCGCGCGGCCGTCTACGCCGGATTGTTCGTCGCTACGACTGCGGGCTGTTATCTATTCACGCGCATCCTGATTCCGGAGTCGATTCTTAGCTTGTTTATCGCTCTGGCGTTTTACTTCTTTGCTACGGCTCTCGAAGACGGCGATGGCTGGCGCTGGTATGGTGCCTACGCCTGCGTGGCGCTGGCTGTGCTCACCAAGGGACTGCTCGCCATCGTTGTGGTCGGATTGGCGCTGTTGCTGTACGTGGTGATCAGCGGGGAATGGCGGCGCTGGCGCGAGTTTCGTCTGTTCACGGGCACGTTACTTTTCCTGGTGATTGCTGCGCCCTGGCATTTGCTCGCCGGCATCCGCAATCCGCATTTCTTCTGGTTCTATTTCGTGAATGAGCACTTCATGCGCTTCCTGGGCAAGCGCATTCCGAAGGACTACAACAAACAGACCAGCTCGCTCTACTGGACGCTTCACTTGGTGTGGCTGTTCCCATGGAGTTTGTATCTGCCGGTGGCTTTGCGGCAGCCGATTACAGATTGGATCGAACGCCGCAAACGCACCGGAGATAAGCCTCCGCGGCTTCCCTTGAATTTCCGCTCCCGAACGGAGTTGCTCTGCCTGGCTTGGGCTGGAGTCACGCTCGTCTTCTTTTCGTTCTCCACCAATCAGGAGTACTACACGTTCCCGGCCTACTTGCCGATCCTGTTGCTGATCGCGGGACAACTCGCCAACGAGGAGCAATCTGGCTCGCGGCGCTGGTTGCTGTGGACTTCCGGCGTGTTTGCCGTAATCGGCATCGCAATCTCGGCAGTGCTGGCAGCGGGTCTGTGGAACTCGCGCCACTTGCCGTTCGTGCCTGACATCGGCACCGTGCTTGCCAAGCCAGACTTGCAGGCCGAAACGCTCTCGATGGGGCACATGCTTGATCTCACTGGGGCGTCTTTTGCCGCGCTGCGCCTGCCCGCCATTCTGGCCGCTATCGTCTTGCTGATCGGACCCGTCAGCGCCTTCTGGTTGCGCCGCCGCGGCGCCCAATTCGCTGCCACCTGGATGACGGCCGCAACCATGGCGGTCTTCCTGATCGCGGCGCACATCGCGCTCGTGCGCTTCGATCCTTTCCTGGGGTCGCGAAGCATGGCCCGGCAAATCGCTCCGGAACTTCGGCCTACGGACCATGTGATGATTTATGGCGATCAGTCGTTTGGATCGTCGTTGCTGTTCTACCTGCGCAGGCCGATTGAACTGGTTAATGGGAATACCACTTCCATGTGGTGGGGGTCGACCTATCCCGATGCCCCGCACATTTTTCTTAACGATCAGGATTTATTGCGCGAATGGAATTCTTCCGACCGAGTGTTTCTGTTCGTGCCACAGCACGAGCGTGCCAAGGTGGAAGCGCTGCTTCCGGGACCACTACACATTGCCAGCGACGTCTCAGGCAAGGTGATTTTTGCGAACCATCCGTAGGCGAGTAGCGGAGACGGAACCGGGGAGATTGGACGCCGAACGGCAGCCCGCGAGATAGCGCGCTGGACCGGCTTTTACCGGCGGGAGACCGCGGCAACTTCCTGTTTCGCGGTCGCCAGAGAGTAGCCTGACTTCACCGCGTCTCTCCGGAACATCTGCACGGTTTCCTGAGAGAATTCGTGCAGATCCTTCCCCACAAGCGGAAGCTTCTTCAGGATGTCAGTAGTCGCGGTAATCACGTGGCATCCGATTTCGTCAGCCTGGAAAACATTGAGCAGTTCACGTGGACTCGCCCACATCAGCTTCGCGTTCACGTCATTGACCATGGCCACGGCTTCGCGCATCACCGGTACAGGATCGCGGCCGGTATCGGCGATCCGGCCGGCAAATACGGAAACGTAGGCCGGGGCGCTGCCCTGCAATACGTCGCACACGCTCCGCACCTGCTCCAGCGTGAGCAGTGCTGTAACGTTCAACTGAATTCCGTCGCCGGAGAGGCAGCGGATAAGGTCGTAGGTTGGCGCGCCATTGGTGCGCATGACTGGAACCTTGACGAACACATTCTTGCCCCAGGCGGCAATGTGCCGCGCCTGCTCCTCCATCTCGGGCTCTTCATCGGCGAATACTTCGAATGAAACCGGACGATCCGAAATGTTTGCCAATACCTCTTGCGCAAATTCCGTGTAGTCCGCGACTCCCGTGGCTCGCATCAGCGTGGGATTCGTGGTGAAGCCCTTGATATGCGGATGCCGGGATAGCTCCAGCATACTGGCTTTGTCAGCCCCATCCGCGAAGATTTGGACTCGCAGGTCGGACACAGACTTCACTCCGGACAAGGACTTCATCAGGGATGCGCTCCTTTTGGCGCGGTACGGATAATCCAGTCGGCCGCTTCGCGCAGAGATCCTACGCGCAAGTCTGGAGCATGGGCTGGAGGTCTCTCCGAATACCCGTAATCGATCAGAATAGTCTTACATCCCGCATTGTAACCCGCCTCAATGTCCCGCCAGCGGTCGCCAACCATGAAACTGGCTGCCAGATCGATATTGTGTTTTTTCGCGGCTTCGAGAAGCATGCCCGGCATCGGCTTGCGGCAGTCGCACTTGTCCTCATCCGTGTGGTAGCAGACGAGAATATCGTCGAGCGGAAGTTGTGCGGACAACGCCTGATGCATGGCTTCAATCGTCTGCCGCGACTGCTTTTCACGTGCCACATCCGGCTGGTTCGTCACCACCAGCAGTTTGTAGCCGTCTTGCTTCAGTTCCTGCAGAGCCTCCGAAACGCCGGGAAGCACTTCCAACTCCTGCAATGTGGTCGGCGGGAATGGTTTGCCGTCGCGTACAAAAGTCCGGTTAATCACGCCGTCGCGATCCAGGAACACAGCGCGGCGCTGGCCGGGCGATGCCATCGATTCCCATTTCGTAGCCTGCGTCTTTACCGCTGGATGCGAAACCAGAAGATGCCAAATCACGGCCTGGAAGGCTTCCGTATGCGGCGTGACGTGCGCAGGATTCACCGTGGGAATCAGCACACACGCGTCTGCTACGGTTGCAGTGTAACCGCCGTCGCGGCCCACGATGCCAATGATCTTTGCTCCAACCGACTTCGCGTACTTCAGAGCAGCCACCAGGTTCGGGCTGACATTCTGTTCGACATTTCCGCCACCGACCGAGAGAATAAGCAACAGGTCTTCCGCCCGCAGACGGCTGGTGCGCAGCCAACCGTCGAAGATAGAGGCCCAGCCTTCATCATTGGCTCGCGCCGTAAGCTCGGCTACGTTGTCGGTCGGGGCATAAGCCTCGATGCCCGCGATCTTGCGGAAGTCGTTGACGGCATGCGAAGCATTGGCAGCGCTTCCGCCCACGCCGAGAATAAACAGGCGCCCGCCCGCGGCGCGAGTGCTGGCTAGAAGGCCAGCGGCCTTTTCGATGCTCGCAACATCGAGCTTCGCAATGATCTCGGCGGCCTCAGCGAGAAAGGCTCCGGCAAACTTATCCTGATCAAACCCGCGTCTGTTCATTTCCGCGCGTCTCCAGGCCGGCTCAAGAAACTTGTCATCTCCTTCAATCCAGCGGGCGAACCTATTTCGTAGAAGCGCTGATGCACTTCCACGGCAGCCAGTTCGCCGTTCTCCAGCAACTCAGCGTAAACATCTGCGAGATCTGTGGCCTGTGTTCTGGCAAAAGCTTCCGCATGGAACACACCTAACCCGTAGTCGATATAGTGCATACGCGCGGTCCGACTTTTCTTGCTGTACGCCAAAATGCTGCCCTCTGAAAACTCCACGTTGCTTGCGTCCCATTGTCCGTCATTTCGAAACACTGTCATTAAGCCTAACCCGCTGCGCCGCGAAAACTTTTGCTCGATGGCGGAATAATCGCAAGCCAAGTAGGAATCGCCGTACATCACAAAAAACTTCTTGCCCAGCTTAGGCAATGCTCCCTTTATGGCGCCGGCAGTGCCCAGCAGCGTCGTGCCGTCGTAGGAGTATTCGACCTTCACGCCGAAGGCCCTGCCGTCGCCGATCGCCTGCTCAATCAATTTGCCCAGATGACCGACGCACAGTATCACATGTTGGATGCCGCTTCTTTGCAGCAGCCGCAATTGGTGCGCTACAAACGGTTCACCATGGATCGGGATCAGCGATTTAGGAATGTTTTTTGTAAGCGGTCCCAGGCGAGTTGCCAGGCCGCCCGCAAGTATGGCCACAGGTAGCATGGATTTCTAAGAATGAGCCAGAACGGACGTCCCGCTGAAATCGAACTGCAACCGGACCTCGCGCAGCCCGGCACTTCTCATAGCAGCGCGAAGGCGAGTTTTGTCCTCTGTGTAAAGCATCAGAAAGCCTCCGCCGCCCGCGCCAATCAATTTGCCGCCAAGCGCTCCATTTGCCCGCGCGAGCTCATACATTTCGTCGATCAGGCCGCTGCTGATTCCAGGGGAGCGCTTCTTCTTATGTTCCCAATGAACGTGCATGAGTTCGGCAAACTTGCGCAGATCGCCTGCCAGCAGTGCGTCCCGGCTTTCGTGGCCGAGATGTTTGGTGTGGTGCAGATTATCCAGCATCTCGCTGGCATTGTCGCGAGTGCGCGTGTCCTGATCGCGTAGAACCTCTCCGGCGGAGCGCGACGCGCCCGTGAAGAACAGCAGTAAATTGTCTTCGAGATTAGCCAAAGTCTCAGAGGCAATTTTCAGAGGTTCCGCAATCACCCGGTCGTCCGGCAGAAATTCGAAGCAGGTGATGCCGCCAAAAGCTGCAATGTACTGGTCCTGTTTGCCGATCGGTTCTCTCAGTAAATCGATTTCGATATGACAAGCCTGTTCCGCCAATTCCCGGGGAGGTACGAAATTTCGGTTCATGGTATGGAGCGCGCGCAGCAACGCGGTGGTGAAACTCCCCGACGAGCCCAGCCCCGTGCCGGCGGGAATGTCCGACAGGCTGACAATCTCAAGATACGGCCCTGTAACTCCGGTCAAACGCAGCGCTTCCCGAATGATGGGATGCTGGATGTCTTCCCATCGCTCCACATCTTCCAGCTTGGAATATTTCAAGATGATGCGCGGCCGAAACGCCTCGTTGATGGTGATGTAAACGTACCGGTTGATGGCGGCAGACAGCACGAAACCGCCGTGCTTTCGGTAATACGACGGAAGATCGGTGCCCCCGCCACCTAACGAGATTCGCAGCGGGCTTCGTGTGATGATCAATCAGGGGTACCCCGGATGCCGGGCCAGTATAGCGCTACCGCTCTGCCTTCACCGCGGCAGCGTCCTCGCTCACGAACTTGATCGTGGCCAGAATTGCTTGCTTGATGGTCGATCGTGGCCGCCAACCGAGGGCGCGGATCCGCGAACAGTCCAGCAGAATAAACGGGCTGTCCCCAACCCAGCCGCGTTCGCCTCCGGAGTACGTAAGCTTCGGATGCAATCCCAGATGTTCGCAAATCCAACCGATCGAGTCGTTCACTTCGCAATACTCGTCCGTACCCAGATTGAAAATGTTTACCTTGCCGTTAGCTCGATCAACGGCGGTAAGAATGGCGTCAATGCAATCCTGCACATACAAATATGATTTTCGCTGATGCCCGTTGCCCAGCACATGGAGATGGTCAGGGTGCTCGGCAAGCTGCCGGTAGAAGTCGAACACGTGCCCATGCGAATAGCGCTCTCCCAAAATCGACACGAACCGGAAAATGTAGGCCTGTAGTCCGAAGCCTTCGCAGTAGGCCTGAATCAGGCCCTCGGCGGCCAGTTTGGAAGCGCCGTACAGCGAAGTCTGTACTGGAAAAGGACAGGTCTCAGGCGTTGGGAAGATTTCGGGCTCCCCGTAGACTGATCCCGTCGACGAAAACGCGATGCGTTTGCAGCCTTGCTCGCGCATCGCTTCCAGCACATTCCAGGTCGCGATCGTGTTCTGGTCCAGATCTTTGCGTGGATGTTCGGTGCCGAAGCGAACGTCGGCATTGGCCGCGAAATGAACCACCAGCTCCGCACCTTGCATCGCCAACGCCAGGCTTTTCAAATCGAGCAGGTCGCCGTGCAAGAGTGTGAACTGAGGATGGGCTTTGGCACTCTGCAGGAACCGCCGCTGACCGGTCGAGAAGTTATCGAACCCCGCGACGCTGTGTCCCGCGGAGAGAAGACGGTCTACCATGTTGCTGCCAATAAAGCCAGCCGCGCCCGTAACTAGAACCCGCAACATGTCCTCCACTCGGAATCAGAATTAGACGGCATGGTTAGGAGAATCTTGCCACGCGCTAGCGTCCATCCGAAGACGTCTGCCGCAGCGCGATGCGCGTTCCTTTCAACTCAAAGCGGCTGTCGCGCCAAACATAACGAAGGTTTAAATAGCTGGCGAACCAGACAAAAAAGCCAAGCAAGTCGCGCAACGGATAACGCCAGGGCGCGCGCCACACCAGTGGATCCTGAACTACTGTCCAGCCCACAAGCCACGCTTCGACCAGCCGGTTCAATACGGCCACACCAAGCAGAACCGCAGCGACTCGCCAATATCCCAACCCTGCGGCAGCCACGAATCCAAGCAGCCCGTAAGGAATGGCAAAAATCAGCCCACTTCCAAAGTGGCCTTTAGGTCGCGAATAACGAGTCGATTGCGCCCAGCGCAACTGATTCTGCCACATGCGCCGGAACGATCTCTGGTTCACCACGTGATCGATAATGTGGCCCGAAAGCACAACGCGGTAACCCGCCGCTGCGATCAGGTTGCCGATGGCAAAATCATACGCAATGTAGTCTTTTAGCGCGGTGTAGCCGCCGATTTTCGCCAGCGCATCCTTGCGCACCACGGTCGTCGGCCCCAGGCCGAACTTCATTCCTTCCAGCAGGTTAGCCACCAGCACTCCCGCCGTCATTTCCACCGACATGCCGATGGCGGTGAGCCCTGAGAAAAATCCCGCGACATTCTTGCCGCGATACACGCAGGTCACCATGCCGACCTTCGGGTCGAGCAATGGCGGCACAATCTCCCGCAAGTAGCGAGGGGAAACTTCCACATCGCTGTCGGTCGTAACCAGAATCTCGTGCGCCGCCAGCTCGGACATGCAATGAAATGAGTAGACGGCGGGGTTGGGCCACGGCGTGCCAGTCACCAGAATCCGGCTCCGAATGTGCGGATAGCGCGCACACACTTCCCGCACCACTTCTAGAGCCGGATCGCCGGCCTCGTCCGCGGCAAAAAGGATTTCGTAGTTGGGATAATCCTGCCGGAAAAAACTCTCAATGTTCTGCTTCAACTGCGCTTCCAGACCATGTACCGGCTTGAGCACGGAAACCGGAGGGAGGTGTGCATCGTCAGGAATGTTTCCGAACTGTGTGCGTGCATCCCGGTGAAACCGAATGACTCCCAGCAGCGCGAGGCCAAGGAATACGGCCGAAGACACTGTGCCCAGTACAGCCACTGCCAAGGCGAAATATAAAATCAGCACGATCAATCTGAGTTGTCCTCGCTGCTTGACTGTCTGCTTTCGACTTAGACACGTGGCGCTTTGCTTCGGCTCGCTAAAGCCGATCAGGTTAACACGTGGATTGAGGAGGTAGACCAACTTCGCGGAGATTTCGTGACAAGTTTACAAACTTTTACTTGTCCAATACTGTCCAAAGCGCCGAAAAGATGAGCCTCGGTGCAGGTTCCGCGGTTTGCGAATTGAAGATCAGATTGACCGCGAGTGCCATTGACCTGCCACGTTGTCGACTGTACCAGGCAGAGTTTATCTTTGGTACGTCCCGGTCAGTGAGAGAATCCTGCCCATGAATGTCCTGGTTGTGAACTTCGGAAGCTCGAGCTTGAAACTTCAGGTGATTTCCACTGATCTTGAGCGCATCAAGCAGCACAAGGACGATCGTCTCTGCCAAGGGGAAGTCGAGGGGATCGGCGGTGAAGCCACCATCAAGTTTCACAACCGGCAGGGGCAGAGCCAGAAGTTCACCGCTACCCTCAGCGATGGTGCGGCGGCGCTGGAATACATGGTCCGCTACATGGCATCGGGAAAATCGGGCATTCCTGAGATCAAGAGCACGGCGGACGTGCAGGCCGTGGGACACCGCGTGGTGCACGGAGGCGAGTTGTTCACGGAATCGGCACTGATCGACGACAAGGTGTTGCAGGGGATTGAAGACTGCGTCGACCTTGCGCCCTTGCACAATCCCAACAACATCAAAGGCATCCTGGCTGCTCGCGAACTCTTCGGCAGTGCCATTCCACAAGTCGCGGTTTTCGACACTTCGTTCCATCATTCGATTCCGGAGGCGGCGTTTCTGTATGCCATTCCGTATCAGCTTTACAGCGATTATCGGATCCGCCGCTATGGATTCCACGGAACTTCTCACCGCTACGTGGCGTTTCGCTACCGGGTGTTGCGGGGACTCACGCGGAAACAAACCAACATCATCACTCTGCATTTGGGAAACGGTTGTTCCGCCGCCGCGATCCGAGGCGGAGATTCGGTGGACACTTCGATGGGCATGACGCCGCTGGAGGGCCTAGTGATGGGCACTCGCTGCGGCGACCTTGATCCTGCGATTGTGAATGTCATCGCGCGGAAAGAGAAATTGTCTTCCGCAGAAGTTGACACGCTGCTCAATATGAAGTCGGGCCTGCTCGGCATCTCTGGACTCACCAACGACATGCGTGAGTTGCAGTCGAAAGAGCACGACGATCACCGTGCACGCCTGGCCATCGGAATTTTCTGCTACCGTGCCCGGAAATACATTGGCTCATACCTGGCTGGCATGGGAGGAGCCGACGCAGTCGTCTTCACGGGCGGCATTGGAGAGAACTCACCGGAGATTCGTGCGCGGATCTGCGAAGGCATGGAGTGGGCCGGCCTCAAGCTGGACGCTTCCAGAAATCAGGAGACAGTCGCCCGCGAAGGAAAAATCTGTACCGATGACTCGAAACTGCTCGCCTATGCGATCCCCACCGACGAAGAGTTGCTGATTGCACGCGATACGGTGCGAGTCATACTCGGCGAACCCCACCCGTCTTAATCCGCCTAACCCCAAATGCATTGCCGGCCCGGCTGCACGGCGCGGTTTAGAGTGACCGTCCTTAGTATGGCCACGTCCAACCAGCGGCTTCGGGAAGATCGATTCCATGCGCATCTGCGTAGGTGCGGCACTCGATCTGTTTGTTCAGGAATCGCTCCTTAGCATGTCCGCCGATTTTTTGGAGACGAGGAACGCGGTCGATCACATCCATCGCCAGGCTGAAGCGGTCAATATTATTTTCGATCGCGAGTTCGAGTGGAGTGTTGATGTTGCCCTTTTCCTTGTAGCCGCGCACATGGAGATTGCTGTGATTGGTGCGGCGATAGGCCAGGCGATGGATCAAATAGGGATACCCGTGGAAATTGAAGATGATTGGCTTGTCGACGGTGAACAAGGAATCGAACTCCCGATCGGGCAATCCGTGAGGGTGTTCCGTGTTGGGCTGAAGCTTGAAGAGATCGATCACATTGATGAACCTGATCTTGATGTCAGGAAATTCCTTGCGCAAAAGCGCGGTAGCCGCCAGGGCTTCCTGAGTGGGAACGTCGCCCGCCGAGGCCATGACCACATCGGGTTCGCCGGACTCATCGGTGCTGGCCCAATCCCAGATGCCGATGCCCTTTGTGCAATGCGTGATGGCCGAGTCCATGTCCATGTACTGCAGGTGCAACTGCTTGTCGCAGACGATCACATTTACGTAGTTCTGGCTGCGCAGGCAATGATCGGCAACCGACAGCAGGCAGTTCACATCAGGCGGCAGATAAATGCGAGTGATGTTCGCGCTCTTGTTGACGACCACGTCGATGAAGCCCGGATCCTGATGCGTAAAGCCGTTATGATCCTGCCGCCACACCGTGGAGGTGATCAGGAGATTCAAGGAAGCAATGGCCTCGCGCCAGGAGAGGTGACGGCAGATTTCAAGCCACTTGGCGTGCTGGTTGAACATGGAATCGATGACGTGCACGAACGCTTCATAGGATGACAGAAACCCGTGACGTCCGGTGAGCAGGTAACCTTCCAGCATTCCCTCCATGGTGTGTTCGCTGAGCATTTCGATCACGCGGCCGTCAGTGGCGAGCTCGCCGCCGTCGTTGTCTTCGGGAAAGTACTGCTCAATCCAGAATTTCTTGCTGACCGCGTAAATCGCGTCGAGCTTGTTCGAGGTGGTTTCATCGGGACCGAAGACTCGAAAGTTGCTCATGTTCAGCTTCATCACGTCTCGCAGGAAGGCGCCCAGCGGGGGCGTGTTCTCGACCTGGATTGTCGCGGGCTTCTCGACTTTGCACCCGTACTCACGGAAATCCGGCAGTCGCAGGGCCTTCTTGAGCCGTCCTCCATTTGCATGAGGATTCGCGCTCATGCGCCGCGTTCCCTGAGGGGGCAAGTCTCTGAGTTGAGCGACCAGCTTGCCGCTGTCATCGAAAAACTCCGCGGGCTTCAGCGACCGCATCCAGGCTTCCAGGATTCGAAGTTGCTCCGGATCTTTTCTTACGTTGGGCAACGGCACCTGGTGAGCACGCCAGAAGCCCTCCAGCCAGTGGCCCTCGACTTCGCGCGGCGCAGTCCAACCTTTCGGCGAGCGCAACACGATCATGGGCCAGCGCGGACGGACCTCCGCGCCCTGCGTCCGCGCCGCGGCCTGATGCTCGCGAATCTCCAGAACGCAATGCTCCACGGTCGCTGCCATCGCCTGATGCATGCTTTCAGGGTCGCAGCCTTCCACAAAATAGGGCGTCCAGCCGTTGCCCCGAAGGAGGTTTTCCAATTCCTCGTGCGTGATTCGCGCCAGCAACGTTGGATTATTAATCTTGTAGCCGTTGAGATGCAGGATGGGAAGAACCGCGCCATCCCGCGCAGGATTCAGGAATTTGTTAACGTGCCACGAAGTCGCCAGGGGGCCAGTCTCGGATTCTCCGTCGCCCACGACCGCGGCCACGATCAGTTCCGGATTATCGAACGCCGCGCCACAGGCATGAGACAACACGTAGCCGAGTTCTCCACCCTCATGAATCGATCCCGGCGTTTCGGGAGTGCAGTGGCTGCCGATGCCACCCGGAAAAGAAAACTGGCGAAAGAATTCCTTCAGCCCCTCCGGGTCCTGGCTCTTTTCCGGATACACCTCGGAGTAGGTTCCTTCGAGGTAAGCGGGACCGAGAACGCCCGGAGCTCCGTGGCCCGGGCCGGCCAGGAAGATCATGTCCAGATCGTATTTCTTGATGAGCCGGTTCAGGTGAACATAGATGAACGACAATCCCGGGCTCGATCCCCAATGACCCAGCTGCCGATTCTTGATGTGCTCCGGCCGCAGCGGCTCCGCCAGCAAAGCGTTGTCGAACAGATAGATCATGCCCAGGCTGAGGTAATTGCAGGCACGCCAGTAGACGTTCGTATCGCGCAACTCATCGGCGCCGAGCGGCTTTCCGGCGATAGTGGATCGCGTTTCGCCGTACGGAGTCAGAGGAGAAATTTCGGCGGAGATATTCGAAGTGAGGGTGGTCATTAGGATCACTCCTGGGACTTGGCTGATGCGTTAACGCGGTTGACTGGACGGGGCCTGACGCTGCTTGCTAACCGTCAACAGGAAGGATAGCCGGCTGAATCAACGCCGCTACCGTTTCTGAAGAACGCTTCCGGAATTCTACTCTTATGTGATGAACGTCTGGTTACAACGATTCTCGTGCGGTTCGCAGTCGCGAAATCAGCCGGCGGCCTTTTCCGCAAATACGTATCCGACCAGGGCGGCGCAGGCTTCTACAAAGTCCTGTTCTGGCTTCGTGAACGCGCCGGTAAAGTAGCTCTCGATATCGAGTTCACCTATGAGCTTGTTCTTTACGAGGATGGGCACAACGATCTCACACTTCACCAGGGGCGATCCGGCAAGATAACGTGGATCTTTCGCCACATCATGCACTACAACGGTCTGCCGGCTGCTGGCCGCGGCCCCGCAGAGTCCGGTGTTGAGGGGAATGCGAGCGTTAGGCGTGAAGCTGCCCGCGAAAGGCCCGACCAGCAGGACGCCGGAGTCCGCCGGATCGACGAGATAAAACCCTACCCAGTTATAACGAGTCATCTTTTCGTGCAGACGCTGCGCGATACGCGCCATGACGGCCTGGGCCGTTGGAGCGGTTTTGACAAAACCCTGAAATTCCTGCAGAAGTTCTTCGTGCACCGGCATTCTGTTCTTGGCCCCCCGGGTGGTTAGGATCAAAGTGGCTCGCATGCTTCGCGCGTTCGCCTCGTTCCCACATTAGTGTACGCGGACTACTACTCCCTTCTCTCTTCTCGCTGGCACATTTGAGATTCGTTTTTCTTTCGGGGTATGTGCAGAAGGTTTCACATCGGAACTCGCTGACACGAAAACCAACCCATCGTCACGATTGCGAATCGAAATCCTGTCTCCGCAGCTATAATTTCGAGCAATTGCGATGGTGACGAAGGAGATTCCTTTTGACCGCTGACACGAAAGAGCAGCCTTTTATTGAGCGCGACCATCAACTCCCGGCTTACGGATCGGATGCTCGCCAGCACAAAGGGTGGTGGATCGTGGCTGGGATTGTGTTGCTGCTCATCCTGGTGCTGGTAGTCGTGCTGGTCTGGCGCCACCACGATAGCGCGAAAAAGGCCAAGCCCGCGCCGCCGAAGATCAACATTACTACCGCGACCGCTACGAAAGGCAACATCGGGGTTTACCTGGATGAGATCGGTACGGTCACTCCGGTCTATACCGATTCGATCACCAGCCAGGTCGATGGGCTGGTCATTTCCGTGCACTACACGGAGGGTCAGGTGGTCCGTAAGGGCGATCCGCTGATCGATATCGATTCGCGCCAGTACCGCGCGAATCTCTTGCAGGCCCAGGGCGCGCTGGAGCGAGACCAGAACCTGCTCGCCCAGGCACAGATGGACCTGGAACGCTATCGTACTGCGTGGGCACGCAACGCCATCGCGAAGCAGATTCTGGACGACCAGGAAAAGCTTGTGCTGCAAGACGAGGGCACAGTAAAGAACGACCAGGGCACGGTGCAATATGATCAGGTTCAGGTTGACTACTGCCATATCACTGCGCCCATCGCCGGCCGCGTGGGGCTGCGGCTAGTGGATCCGGGCAATGTAGTGCAGGCCTCTGGAGGAACCACCCTCGCAGTCATTACGCAGTTGGATCCCATCACGGTGATCTTCACCGTCCCGGAAGACAGCCTCGGTCCGGTTGCGGCCCGCCTGCGCAAGAAGGCAAAGCTTTCCGTCGATGCCTTTGATCGCACTGCGCAAACCAAGATTGCCACCGGGAAGCTGCTCACGCTTGACAACCTGATCGACACTACAACGGGAACCGTGAAAGCACGATCGGTCTTCGCGAACAAAAATGACGCGCTTTTTCCGAACCAGTTTGTCAACGCGCGGCTGCTGGTGAATACGCTGCAGAACGTGACGTTGATTCCGGCTTCAGCGATTCAGCAAAATGGCCAGGCATCCTTCGTGTACGTGATTCAAAACGGGGTTGCCCATATGCGCAGCGTGAAGCCGGGAGTTACAGATGGAGGGCTAACGCAGGTGGACGGTATCAATCCGGGCGACGTTGTAGCCAACAGCACCTTCGATAAGCTGCAGGACAACGTAGCAGTCGCCGTTTCGAACCAAGCCGCGACCAAGCCGGCGGCGGCCAATACAAGCGGGAGCAGCGCCCCGTGAGTCCATCGCGTCCGTTTATTTTGCGGCCAGTAGCAACCTCGCTGCTGATGGCCGCAATCCTTCTCGTCGGGATTGTCGGCTTTACGCAACTGCCGGTTTCTGCGTTGCCGGAAGTTGACTATCCCACCATTCAAGTTCTCACGTTTTATCCCGGAGCGAGCCCCACCGTGATGGCGACGACGGTGACGGCGCCACTGGAGCGCCAATTCGGCGAGCTGCAGGGTTTGAGCCAGATGACCTCCACCAGCTCCGGTGGCACGTCCGTGATTGTGCTGCAGTTCAACCTCAGTCTGAATATTGATGTAGCTGAGGAGGAAGTGCAGTCTGCGATAAACGCCTCGCAGAGTTTGTTGCCGTCCATCCTGCCCGCGCCTCCGATTTATAGCAAAACGAATCCGGCTGATGCCCCGGTGCTCACGCTGGCGATCACCTCGAACTCCATGCCGCTTTCTGCGGTGGAGGACCTGGTGGATACGCGTCTTGCGCCGAAGATTTCGCAGCTCAGCGGAGTCGGCCTGGTAACGATCAGCGGCGGCCAGAAGCCCGCCGTCCGCATTCAGGCCAACCCGGTGGCTCTGTCTTCTTACGGCATCAATCTGGAGGATCTGCGCGCGGCTCTGACCCAGGCTAGCGTGAACGCCGCCAAGGGAAACTTTGACGGGCCGCGCCAGGACTACCAGATCGACGCCAACGATCAGCTGGTCACTAGCGACGACTATAAGAAGGTCGTCGTGGCCTACCGCAACGGTGCGCCGGTGATGCTGACCGACGTGGCGCAGGTGGTGAATGGCGTTGAGAACAACAACCAGGCCGCGTGGATGAATCAGACCCCCGCCGTGATTCTGAATGTCCAGCGCCAGCCTGGGGCCAACACCATCAGCGTAGTAAAGAGCATCAAGGCGTTATTGCCGCAGCTGCAGGCCAATCTGCCGACGGGCATTCAGGTGACCACGCTCACCGATCTTACGACCGCGATCGAAGCATCGGTTTCCGATGTTGAATTCGAATTGCTGTTGACGGTCGGCCTGGTCGTGTTGGTCATCTTCCTCTTCTTGCGAAGTCTTTATGCCACCATCATCCCTAGCGTGGCTGTGCCGCTTTCGCTGATCGGCACTTTCGCCGCGATGTATATCCTCGGCTACAGCCTGGATAACTTGTCACTGATGGCGCTGACCATCTCCACCGGTTTCGTGGTGGACGATGCCATCGTGATGATCGAGAACATCTCGCGCTACATCGAAGAGGGCGAGGCGCCCATGGAAGCAGCGCTCAAGGGTGCGGAGCAGATTGGCTTCACCATTCTCTCGCTGACCGTTTCACTCATTGCCGTGCTGATTCCACTGTTATTCATGGGCGACGTGGTGGGGCGCCTGTTCCGGGAATTCGCCGTGACACTCGCCGTCACCATCATCGTCTCGGCAGTGGTCTCACTTACGCTCACGCCCATGATGAGCGCGCGAATCCTGCGGCACCAGCCGAAAGAGGAGCAGGGGCGCATCTATCGAGCCTCGGAACGCGCTTTCGAGGGGATGATCGCGTTCTATGGCCGAACGCTCAAGTTTGTCCTTCGATTCCAGACCATTACTTTGTTTGTCGCGCTCGGCACACTGCTGCTCACGATTTTTCTTTACATCATTATCCCCAAGGGATTTTTCCCGGTGCAGGACACAGGCGTGATCCAGGGCATCTCGCAGGCGCCGCAGACGATTGGCTACAAGGCTATGGCCGAGAAGCAGCAGGAACTGGCAAAGGTAATTCTGGACGACCCAGCCGTCGAAAGCCTTTCATCTTTTATTGGCGCGGATGGAACCAACACAACCACGAACAGCGGCCGGATATCGATAAACCTGAAGCCGCTGGACCAACGCAAGCTGAGTGCTTCCGACGTAATCCGTCGGCTCAATTCAAAACTGGATCAAGTGCAAGGCATACAGCTGTTTATGCAACCGGTACAGAACATTTCGGTGGACGACCGGGTGAGCCGCACGCAGTACCAGTACACCCTGGAAGACCCGAATGCCGATGAACTCAATGACTGGACGAATCGTTTCGTCGGCCGGCTGAAGCAGTTGCCGGAACTGGAAGATGTGGCCACGGATCAACAAACGGGAGGACTAGCGGTATCGCTGATCATTGACCGGGTTACCGCCTCGCGATTCGGCATTGCGCCAACGACTATCGATAACACTCTGTATGACGCGTTCGGGCAGCGGCAGATCAACACGATGTACACGCAGGTGAATCAGTACCATGTTGTTCTCGAGAGCACTCCGCAGTTCCAGTTGGACCCGAACAAGCTGAACCATCTCTACATCCAGTCCAATGCGTCTTCGGGCGCAACCGGTGCCGGGGCGGCATCCTCATTCGCTTCCTCGGGAGCATCCGCCGCGGGCTCTAACGCGCTAACAAGTTCCGCACTGTATACGCCGTCGGCGAATACGCTTGCTCCTCCGGCGAACGCGCTTTCACGAAGCACTTCGACTGCGTCGAGTAACGGAGCCAACTCCGCGGGCGCAACCAGTTCAACGATGAGCAACGCTGTGCCGTTCAGCACGTTCTCGCATTTCGAGAAGACGACCGAAGCTCTTTCCATCAACCACCAGGGTCAATTTCCGGCGATCACCGTGTCGTTCAATCTTTCACCGACTGCCGCGCTGGGCGAGGCTATTACAGCAGTCGATAACGTGCAGAAGGACATGCACATGCCCCCCAGCCTGCAGGCGGGTTTTCAAGGCACGGCGGCGTCCTTCACAAATTCGCTTTCCAATGAGCCGTTATTGATTCTTGCCGCGCTGGTTACGGTTTACATCGTGCTGGGTGTTTTATACGAGAGCTTTATCCACCCGGTTACGATTCTCTCCACGCTGCCGTCAGCGGGCGTGGGTGCTTTTCTCGCGCTGCTTCTCTTTCACCAGGACCTAAGCGTGGTTGCGATCATCGGCATCGTGCTGTTGATCGGCATCGTGAAAAAGAATGGCATCATGATGGTCGACTTTGCGCTGGAAGCCGAGCGACAGCATGGCAAGAATGCGACCGACGCAATCTACGAGGCATGCCTGCTCCGCTTCCGCCCAATCATGATGACAACCATGGCCGCGCTGCTGGGCGGGCTGCCGCTCGCTCTCGGCACTGGCTTTGGCTCCGAGTTGCGCAGGCCGCTGGGCATCGCCATGGTGGGCGGATTGCTGCTGAGCCAGGCGCTCACGCTCTACACCACACCCGTCATCTACATCTTTTTTGACAATCTGGCGCAGCGCTTTGGGGGCAAGCCGAACCAACGGGAAACCGGAAACGCAGAACAGGCAGGGCCGGCATGAACATTTCCGAACCATTCATTCACCGGCCGGTGGCTACCACACTGCTCACGGTGGCGGTGGCTCTTGCCGGAGCGATTGCGTTTGAGGTGCTGCCGGTTGCGCCCCTGCCCGAGGTCGATTTTCCCACTATTTCAGTGAGTGCTGGCTTGCCGGGGGGCAGCGCCAACATTATGGCGTCCTCCGTTGCCACACCTCTGGAGCGGCAGTTCGGTCATATCGCCGGTGTGACGGAGATGACTTCTTCCAGCACGCTGGGCAGCACATCGATCACTATTCAGTTCGACCTCACCCGCGACATTGATGGCGCGGCGCGCGACGTGGAGGCTGCCATCAATGCGGCCCGATCCTATCTGCCCGCCAACCTGCCGGGCAATCCGACCTATCGCAAAGTCAATCCCGCCGATTCGCCGATCATGATTCTCGGCCTCACCTCCGACAAATACGGTCCCGACAAGATTTACGACGAAGCCTCTACGGTCATGGAGCAAAAACTGTCGCAGATCCAGGGTGTCGGGCAGGTGGCCGTCGGAGGTGGCGCATTGCCCTCCGTCCGTGTGGATGCAAATCCTACGCAGTTGGCCAGCTATGGTCTTACCCTGGCGAATTTGCAATCGGCGCTGAGCCTGCAAAACTCCGACTTGGCCAAAGGTCAAATCACGGATGGCATTCAGGTTGCGGACATTCTTGCCAACGACCAGATCTCGCATGCTGATGATTACAAGCCACTGGTGGTTGGTTATAAGAATGGCGCGGCCGTCCATCTCTCCGATGTTGCCCAGGTGACGGATTCGGTGCAGAACGTTCGTGCCGCCGGCTATTTGAACGGCAAGCGGTCGGTGACGGTCATCATCTTCCGCCAGCCCGGCGCCAACATCATTGAGACTGTCGACCGCATACGCGCACAACTTCCCTACGTTCAGGCATCCATTCCGCTTGGCATCGAGACCACGATCGTTCTGGACCGCACCACTACCATCCGAGCCTCGGTCGGCGACGTGGAGCGGACATTGCTCATTTCCATCGGCCTCGTCATCGTCGTAGTGTTCGTTTTCCTGCGCAACGGCCGCGCCACGCTCATTCCCGCGGTCGCGGTGCCGGTCTCGCTGGTCGGTACATTCGCCGTGATGTACATGTTTGGATATAGCCTGGACAATCTTTCGCTGATGGCTATGACCATTGCTACGGGCTTCGTAGTGGACGATGCCATCGTGGTGATGGAAAATATCGCGCGCCATCTGGAAGCTGGCATGAAGCCCTTTGCTGCGACGCTGAAAGGTGCGGAAGAAATCGGCTTCACGGTCTTCACCATCAGCATTTCGCTCATCGCCGTCTTTATCCCTCTCCTGTTGATGGGCGGAATTGTTGGCCGTCTGTTCCGCGAGTTTGCGGTCACTCTTTCGACGGCTGTGTTCGTGTCCATGGTCATCTCCCTCACCACAACGCCCATGATGTGCGCCTTCCTTCTGAAGAGCGAGCGGACGGAAAAACACGGGCGCATGTACATGGCCAGCGAAAACTTCTTCGATTGGGTGCTGTCGCTGTATCGCGGCAGCCTGCATTGGGCGCTGGACCATCCCGTCCTCATTCTCTTCGTACTTGCCGCCACCATCGCGCTGAATGTATTGCTCATCGTCAAGATCCCCAAGGGCTTTTTCCCGGTGGAGGACACGGGAGCGATTTCCGGCAGCGTCCGCGGGCCGCAGGATTCATCCTTTCCCGCGATGGACAACTCCATCCGGCAGATCGGTGCTGTCATCAAGAGCGATCCAGCCGTGGCTAACGTGATTGCGTTTACTGGCGGCGGCGGGGCGACAAATACCGGCTCTATGTACGTTGCGCTCAAACCGCTGGCGGATCGCAATGTGAGTGCCGCGCAGATCATCGATCGCGTGCGTCCGAAGCTGAACAAGTTGCCGGTAGCTTCGTCGTTCCTCCAGGCCGTGCAGGACCTGCGCATTGGCGGCCGGTCCAGCAATGCAATGTACCAGTACACGCTCCAGTCCGATAATGTGCAGGACCTTTCCACGTGGGCGCCCGTTATTCTGAACCGGATGCAGCACCTATCGGGCCTGCAGGATGTGAGCTCAGACCAGCAGAATGGTGGGCTTAATGAAGTAATGAATTACGATCGCGTCACGGCAGCGAAGCTTGGCCTCACCACGCAGCAACTGGATTCGACGTTGTACAGCGCCTTCGGTCAGTCGGAAGTTTCCATCATCTACACCCAGTTGAATCAGTATTACGTGGTGCTGGAAGTCGCGCCCCAGTATTGGCAGACTCCGGAAGGCTTGAAGGACATTTATCTCCATACCTCCGGTAGCGGCAACATCCCCCTGGTCACCGTGGCCAAGGGCCACGCGAACACCACCCCGCTGGCCATCAACCATACCGGCTTATTCCCCTCGGTCACAGTATCTTTTAATCTTGCGCCGAACGTGTCTCTGAGCCAGGCCACCCTGGCCATCAGCCAGATGCAAAAGGCGCTGGGCGCGCCTTCCACGCTGCAAGGCTTCTATGCCGGCACGTTGCAGGCCTACCAGCAATCTGAGCAGTCCGAGCCATGGCTGATCGCGACCGCGCTGCTCGCGGTTTACATCATTCTCGGTATCTTGTACGAAAGCCTGGTCCATCCCCTGACGATCATTTCGAGCCTGCCGTCAGCGAGCGTCGGCGCAATGCTCGCATTGATGCTGTTCAAGCAGGACCTGAACATCATCTCCATCATTGGCATTGTGCTGTTGATTGGAATCGTAAAGAAGAACGCCATCATGATGATCGATTTCGCGCTTCAGGCCGAGCGCGAAGAGGGAAAGAGTCCGGAAGACTCGATTTTTGAAGCGTGTATGTTGCGCTTCCGCCCGATCCTGATGACGACCATGGCTGCTCTGTTGGGCGCTTTGCCACTGGCGCTGGGAACGGGCACAGGGTATGAGCTTCGCCGGCCGCTTGGCATCACGATTGTAGGAGGGCTGATCCTGAGCCAGATGCTCACGTTGTATACGACACCCGTTGTCTATTTGTCGTTCGACCGTTTGCGGCTGCGCCTGGCGGGGAAGGAAACAGTGCAGCCTGGCTCCCCGGCTCGGGAAGCCAGCTAGCGCGATGGTCTGAACGCTCGACTGAGTGCCCGAGTGAGAGGCACAGAGTGTTAGGCAGACTTCGCTACCAGAATTGGTCAGGCAGAAACGTTATGAAGATGATCACGCGAAAACCAGTAAACGGCATGCTTCGACTGTGTGCAGCTGCGCTGCTGTTAATCCTGCCGGGCTGCGTCGTTGGACCGAAATACCACCCTCCCGCTCCGCCCGCGCCTGCCGCCGTCTACAAGGAGTCCCCAACCCAGTTCAAAGAGACTGGAGACTGGACCGTTGCACAGCCTGCGGATGCCAAGCTGCGCGGCAAATGGTGGGAGATTTTCAACGATCCCGAACTGAACGCGCTGGAAGACCAACTGGATATTAACAACCAGAACATCAAACAATACTTCGAAAACTTCATGGCAGCGCGCGCCGTCGTCCGCGAAGCCCGTTCGCAGTATTTCCCCACACTCTCGGTCGCACCTTCGGTGACTCACTCGCGCGCCTCGGCGAACGTAGGCGCGAACACCACTAATACGGGCGGCACAAGCACATCTAGTCCACAACTCCAAAGCACGCTTTATTCGCTGCCGCTCGAAGCGTCGTGGGAACCCGACCTCTGGGGCAAGGTCCGCAACACGGTGCGGCAGGCCCACTACGCCGCCCAGGTCAGCGCGGCCGATCTCGAGAACGAGCGTCTCACCGAGCAGGCCAGCCTGGCGGAATATTTTTTCGAAATTCGCGGTCAGGACGAATTGCAGAAAATCTTTGACGATACTGTTGCTGCAGATCAAAAGGAATACGAACTAACGCGTTCGCTCTATGAGGCTGGCATCGCCGACCAGATCTCCGTGGTCGAGTCCGAAACCACGCTGCACAGCGCGCAGGCGGGCGCAACCAATGTTGGAGTCGCGCGAGCGCAGTATGAACACGCGATCGCCGTCCTTCTGGGCCAGACTGCTTCTAACTTCTCCATCCCCGTGAAGCCGATGACCGTTGCTCCGCCGCCGATTCCGGTTGGCGTGCCTTCGGAACTGCTGGAGCGCCGCCCCGACATTGCCGCCGCCGAGCGCACTATGGCTGAAGCGAATGCAGCGATCGGGATTGCATACGCCGCCTATTATCCGAACCTGACTTTGACCGGGGCGGCTGGCTTCGAAAGTTCGTCGTTCAGTAAATGGCTATCCTGGCCGAGCCGTTTCTGGTCCGTGGGCGCGTCGCTTCCCGAAACCATTTTCGACGCCGGACTGCGCCGCGCCACCGTTCAACAAAATGTCGCGATTTACAATGCTGATCTGGCCAGCTACCGTCAGACGGTGCTCGCCGCATTTCAACAGGTGGAAGATTCTCTCGCCCAAGTCCGCATTTTATCCAAGGAGATTCAGCAGGAGCAGCAGGCGGTGGCCTCAGCTCAAGCCTTTCTCAAGCTCGAACAGGCGCGTTATGACACTGGCGTCGATCCCTACATCGATGTCCTGATCGCGCAAACCACGGTGCTGGCGGACCAGCAGACTCTGAATGGTCTTCAAGTACAACAGATGACCTACTCTGTGGCATTGGTGGAAGCTCTGGGTGGCGGATGGGATCGTTCGCAACTGCCGACCACGCAGCAGGTAACGCAGAAACCGGCTAAGTCGGAGACGACCATCGAGCAGTAGTACGTTGAGGGTTAATGCTGGTAGCGTTATTCTGGGGCCGGCCGAGGGCTAGGGTTGCCCTTCGCTGTCTGGCTGCGCCACGAGCAGTAGCACTATGCCGACGACGGCGAACATGCGGAACGCAGCGTCCTGACCGTTCCAAGTCTTCGACTGCCACATCAGGAACCACTCCCCGCCAACGCTTAGAAAGGCGACCAACCACATCAGGAGAGCGCACGTCAGCGCCGCGATTGCGACGCGCTTGGCTTGATTGTACGCGATTGCGGTGCCCCGCAGAGCTCGCACCAGATTCAGACCGCCCCACCAGCAGAGAATCATCGTGATGGTTTCCCACGCGATGATTGAGGCGTAGAAAAAAGTGTGCCACGCCGGTGAATTCAAAGCCCGCCACATTCCGCGGTTGCCCGGAAAGGTCGAGTCCATCATCAGAACGTGACGCACAAGCTGATAGTTCGAGTCGTAGTCCGTCGTGTTGTTGAGAACGACGAAGAAATAGAAACCCGCCACTGCAAAGACCATAAGCGTCTTGGTAATGCGTAGTGTCATGGGTTCTCTTTCTCCTGAGGCCACGGTTTCTCCCGTGACGACGAGGAAAAAGTCTTGAAATAGGCGATAAGGGCGCCGATTGTGGCGTCGTTGTAGCCAGGATTGCCGGGCATCTGAGCGCGCGGATTCGTGGATTGCGGATTGCGCACGTAATCGGCGAAGTATTTTGGAGAAGCCGCGGCCCAAGCCGAGAGCACCAGCCATGGACGTCCCGCCTTCATCCCGCCTTCCTGTCCCATGTTGTGGCAGCGAAAACAATTCTGCTGCGCTATGCGGTAACCCGCCTGTACCAGTTCATCAGCGGCCTGCGGACCCCGCGGCGCGATCGCCCCAAAGACCGTCTTTTCATTTCGAAACTCAAGCCGTACCACGCCCCAGGGAATCTGCGCTTCGTCCGGTTGCGACAAGATGCTAAAGGCGGGCGTGAACTTGGAATGCGAAATCAGGTACGGGCCCATGTCGTAGCGGTGAGTCTCCGGATCCTTCGGCCAACCGGCAGGCGGCTGCCCGTTGATTTTCAACACCAGAAGAGGATGATGCGCGGCAACGTAGGCGCCGGGATAGTTGGCATGGTACTGGTCGCTGCAAATTGCGACCAGCATGTCTGAGTCCGGAGCCGCGGCGAGCTTCCTGATCAACTCCTCCAGCAAAACGCCGCTGATTTGCGTCGGGCCGGTGAAGTTCGCGTCGTCTGTCACGGTGTAGCTGACTTGGGGCAAAGTCAGCAGGTCGTCGCGCGTCAGGTAACGAGTTGTGCCCGGCGCCAGACCCGCAAGATCGCCCCTCAGCTCAAGATCGGAAGGTGACGCGCGTTCGACAAGCAGAGCAGGAAGGGAATCGAGCGCAGCGGTAGTCGAGACCTGGTCGAATGCTCCTCGCGGATTTTGCGCCGGCATGCCTGCGGCAAGCAGCACTCCGACCGCTAGCAGGCCAATCAAAGGTCGTTGCATGCGCCATGTTAGCGTGCACACCGGCAGATGCAAGCGGAATTTCGCGGCAGAATTTCGCGCCTGAATATCGGGAGTGGACCAGTTTCACGTCCCGATCAAAAATGAAAAATCAGGTCGCTCGCCACCGTGAGCTGATTATGTTGGCGGCCGTTGTCGTAAGCCTTCATGTCCCAGGCTCGTTCAAAACGCAATTCCGGACGCAGCTGGACCGTTGTGCCCATCCAATGACACCACATGATCGTGTTCTCTGAGTACCGGGTCGCGTAGCCCGTGCGCTGGCCCTTTTTGTCATCGAGAAAGTCAGTGCGAAATGACAGGAAGTTATGCGCTGAGAGTTCCTTCTGCAGAAAATTGACTGCGGCATATTCTGGAGCGGTGCAGCGTTGCTCTCCTGGCAGGCAATACGCGGGGTTCGCGCCCGTCTCCGGCTGAATGCTACCGCCCCGAGCCGGCACGTCGCGCTCGTACATATACCAGGTCTCCGTGGCCATATGCACCGTCTTTGAAAACTTGTGATACCAGGTGGCGTCGTACTGCTGAAGATTGTTGTACGCGTACTTTCCGTTGTTAATTCCGTTGGCGCAGATATAAAAATTGTCATTCACCGATTCAGTCGTGTAGCTCAGGCAGGCTGTACCGGAAGGCTTCGCGTCGGAAGTCCACAAGGCAACATCGTGGCCGCCGGTGATGCCGAGTTGCACCAGCCACTGGCCGGTCAGCTTAACCGTCGTAATCAGCCCCGTGTCGGTAAAAGGGTCGATCGCATAAAGCAGCGAGTGGCTGAAGATGTAATTGTTCGGCGCGAGCTGCGCCTCAATGCCGGGCACAGAGATGAAACGCCCCAGCCTCAGATTCATTCCCTGCGCGACCTGCGGGACGTAAACATCCACATATTCCAGCGTCGGATCAAAGCCATACTGATGGTGATCGTTCAGCAGTTGTCCGCTCAGGTAGCCTTTTGCGATCGTATAACGATAATCCGTGCCGTAGAGGGCGGTGAGGTGGTAGCCCCAATCGATGTGATCGCGTTGCACGGAATCCGGCAGCCGCTCGGCGTAGAGAACAAATTGGTTCATCTCAAAACGATTCGAATAGACATCGTTCGCCTCGGGCGCATTGCTATGCGAAGAAGTGCTGAAGTTCAACGTCGGATCGACCCATCCGTAAATCTTCGTGCGGCTGCGGGCCTGGTTGATGGCGGTCATCAGCGGATAGCTGTTTGAGTCGGGCTCTCCAATCACCGGAGAACCGCCGTAGGACCAATCCGAGTTTGGAAAAGGAGGCGAATCGAGCGGCGACGGTAGGCCGCGGCGCGCCGGAGCCGGCGAAGAAGCAGCCGTTCCCCACCAGTCCTGGCGGTAAAATTCCGCCCAGCGGCCAAAGAAGCTTTTCGATTCAGCGACGCTCGCCCTCGGCGCGTCCGGTGGCGCGCCGGCCTGTGTATCCGCCTGTTGTCCCATAGCGAGAACACACGACAAGAACACGACGCCCACTATCAGTAGAAAGAAATTTCGACCGCGGCGTGAATCATTGCACGGGAGCATAGAAATGGCGTGTCAGCCAAGTCTACAGGCTCTCGCTCCGATACTTGATTGTGCGCCATTGTTGCAGACGTTCCCTTCTGGCGGTCTCTTATCCTGTGGTACCCTGCCCCGGAACCCAGATGCGACGAACCGAGGTGCGACCATGCCCGCATGCATCCCAGCGGCCAAGTTTGCGTTTCTAGCCCTTCTGCTGCTCAGCGCAGCCACTCTGCTGGCGCAGCAGCCTAGCCAATTGCCCACGCCGAAGGAAGGCGACTACGTTTCTCGGGACTTCCATTTCAAATCGGGTGAAACGCTGCCTGAGTTGCGAATCCACTACGCAACCTTCGGAGCGCCGGTGCGCGACGCGAGCGGCCGAGTTACGAATGCCGTGCTGTTGTTACACGGCACCAGCGGTTCCGGCGGACAGTTCCTGGCACCACAGTTCGCGGGTGTGCTGTTTGGCCCCGGGCAACTTCTTGATATCACACGCTATTACATCATTCTGCCGGATAACATCGGACACGGAAAATCCAGCAAGCCGAGCGACGGCATGCGCGCACATTTTCCGCAATATGACTATGACGACATGGCGGCGTCGCAGCACGAGTTGCTGGAAAAAGGACTGGGAGTGAACCACTTGCGCCTGATCCTGGGTACGTCCATGGGCTGCATGCATTCCTGGGTTTGGGGCGAGACCTACCCCGATTTCATGGACGCCCTTATGCCCCTGGCCTGCCAGCCCGTCCAGATCGCCGGGCGGAATCGAATCTGGCGCAAGATGGTAATCGACGCCATTCGCGACGATCCCGATTGGAAGAATGGCGAGTACACCGCCCAGCCTTGGACGGCGTTGAAAATTGCCGCGGAAATGTTCTATATCGCCGCGGGTGCGCCTCTGCAAATGCAGAAAAACCTTCCCACGCGTGACGCGACCGATGCTGCCGTTCGGGACTTCGTGAAGCAGTTTGGTTCGAACCACGACGCCAACGACCTGCTTTTCGCGTTGAATGCCTCCCGGGACTACGACCCTTCACCACAGCTCGAGAAAATCACAGTGCCGGTAATGTTCGTGAATTCGGCCGATGATTTCATCAATCCGCCGGAATTCGGAATTGCGGAACGTGAAATCAAACGAGTGAAGAAAGGACATTTCGTACTGATACCTACTTCCGAGCGCACCCGTGGCCACGGCACGCACACCTCGGCGGCGTTGTGGCAGCAATATCTGAAAGAGTTGCTGGACGCCTCGCAACAACATTGAGTCGCTGCCGACGAGGCACTGCCGACCGAGTCGGACGAACCTCACTTTGCCGACTGCAACTGTTGCAGATCGGCCAGCACTTCCTCGCTGTGACCTTGTGGATTGACCTTGACGTAAACCTTTCGGATTACGCCGGTGGGGTCAATCAGAAAGGTATTGCGCGCGGCAAGAATCGTCCCGTCGTGATCCATGATCGAGCCGTACTTTTCCGCGACCGCGTGGGTGGAATCCGCGAGCAACTTGAAGTTCAAACCTTCCTTGGTACAGAAGCTCTTGTGAGAGTCGACAGTGTCCACGCTGACGCCCAGAATCACTGCATTCTTGGGCGTGTACTTGTCGAGATCCCGCTGAAAGTTGTGAGCTTCAATCGTGCATCCCGAGGTGAAATCCTTGGGATAAAAATAAAGCACAACCCACTTGCCCTTGAATTGGTCGAGAGACACTTGAGCGCCTTCCTGGTTGGGCAAGCTGAATGCCGGGGCTGGGTTGCCCACGGCAGGCGGCTGTGGCTGATCCGCCGCAACCGCGAACAGGGCCAACGCTAGAGTCACGAAAACTAACACAAGCATTTTCATAATCGTTCCTTTCAAACCATCGACAAAACCAATCATAAATGATAGTGGAGGACCACAGGGCGTTGGCAAGCTGCCCGGGAACTTCTTGTCACCACGGCCCGACACGCGGCCAATCCCGCCGCACATATCCAGAAAATTCTACTGAATCCCGAAGGCGCGACCGCAACTTATACGAACAATCATATTTGAACCAATTCGTCTCACGCGTCTAGGTCTCCAAGCCGGTGTGCATTCGTTGCTCGCCGACGATCATTCGTATTCATTCCGACTCGGTTCGTCCCTGTTTCCTTCACTCCCCTTCACGCTGGCCCGCTGTTTGCCCTGCCGCATCGGGTTAACCAATGTGATGAGGCAAATCTACATACTGTGTTGGCGAATGCAGAAACACTAAAACGGAGAGACGATGATGATGAAGACTGTTTCTTGCGCACGATCCTCACGAAGCAGCATCAAGGCGTGGCAGCTGACCTCTGTATGTATCCTCGCAGTGTTGCTTTGCGTCTCCTTCACTGCCTGGGCACAATCGACGACCGGGACGGGCAGTATTCAAGGCACCGTGACCGACCAAACCGGAGCGGTAGTCGCGGGTGCCAAGGTGACGATCACTAACAAGGCAACGGCAGCGGCGTTTCATATCAATGCTTCATCGGCAGGAAGCTACTCATCGGGTCCAATCCAGCCCGGGGACTACATCGTGCACGTGGAGGGCAAGGGCTTCAAGACCATGAATTTGGCAGTCACGGTTCAGGTTGGCAACACCTCAACCGTGAACCTTCAAATGGAACTCGGGCAGGAGAGCCAGGTGGTTGAGGTTCAGGGAGGCGCGGTCGCCATCAACACGGAGCAGGCCACAGTGCAAGGCACGATCAATCTTGACCAGATCGAGAACCTTCCCGTCAACGGCCGCAATTTTCTTGACCTCGCGCAACTCGAGCCCGGCGTTCAAATCCAAGAAGGCAGCACCTTCGACCCGACCAAGAATGGCTTCTCTTCAATTTCTTTCGAAGGCCGGTTTGGCCGCACTGCGAGAATTGAGGTGGATGGAGTCGACGTCAGCGACGAGACAGTTGGCACCACGACTCAGAACATCCCGGCCAGCGCCATTCAGGAATTCCAGCTTTCCCAGTCCTCGCTCGACCTCTCGACCGAACTAACCTCCTCCGGAGCTGTGAACGTTACAACCCGCTCTGGCGCGAACACGATGCATGGCGAGGCATTTGGACTTTTCCGCGGAAACCAGACGGCAGCGGCCCTGCCTGGTCCCACGGCTCCGCCATTCCAGCGTGAGCAGTTTGGCGGCAATCTGGGAGGCGCAATTATCAAGGACAAGCTGTTCTGGTTTCTTGACGGCGAACGCACCAAGCAAAGCCTGGGCGCGGCGGAACCGTTTAGTGCTCCTTTTGACACGCTGAATACAACTTTGGTCGAGCCCTACCGCGAATTTATGTCGGACGAGCGCGTGGATTGGAACATTAAGGGCAACGCGCGAGCATTTTATCGCTTCAACTTCGATCAAAACAGCGACATTCGCCCCTATGGTTCGGCGAGCTCTCTGCAGGGATTCAAAAACGCCGACCACACTGTGACTCATGCAGTCGGCATCGACTTCAGCACCGGCGCTTATTCCCACAGCATCCGCTTTGAATACCTAAAATTTCGCAACGGAATAGGGGACGGCACTTCAAGCATCACGCCCGGCCCGGATAATCCGATCCCTGGCTTGGGCATAAATATCGGCGCGCCGATTTTGGGGAATTGTGTAATCAGCAAGGGCGGCGCCTACTGCGGTGGACCAAACCTGCTGGCGCCCCAGCAAACAATTCAAAGCGACCACCAGCTTAAGTACGACGGCAGCAAAATAATCGGCAAACATATTCTGCGCTACGGAGCCGCGTTTAATCATCTTCAGGGCGGAGGTTTGGCTGCTTTCTTTACCTACCCGCAAGTCGGCACAACCTTCACTGGCGCGTCGTCTGATCCAACCTCTTACCCGTCGGACTGGGTGTTCCTGGGCAATGGCATTGGTTTCTCTACGGCCAAGGCCTCCTTCGGATTCCCGGGAGGCGGCTTAGGACCCGACAACCGCTTTGAGATTTACGTTGGGGACGCCTGGAAGGTGACCCCGCGCTTCAGTCTGCAATTGGGCCTGCACTACGGGCATGACACCGGCCGAGTGGATAGCGACCTGGGCTCCCTGCCTGCCCTCAACCAGTGGGGTCAAGGACTCGGCAACCAGGTGCGAACTCCCGGCGACAACTTTGGCCCACAAGTGGGTTTTGCGTGGGATGCGACCGGAAAGGGTAAAACTGTAATCCGCGGCGGCGGCGGCCTGTTCTTTGAGAACTCCATCTGGAATAACGTGCTGTTCGATAGTCCGGCAAGAATTCCGAAAGGCATCTTCTCCTATACTCCCCTGGTGTGCGCAGGGGGAGGAGCTGCCCCCTTTAATTGGCCCACGAGTCCAGGACCAATCGGCAGTTCCATTGCCGGCGGGGCTGGGACCGTGACCAGCGCGACCCAGGTAACGCCCAACTTCTGTGGCGAGTCCATCTCGGCTGCCGGCCCTCAGATTCTGGCGCTGAGTGGTGCCTTCAAAACAGCTGCAGCCGCGAATGTCGGGCTGCAACCCAATCCGAATTTTGTGGGTTCAACGCTGAATGCCGCCAACGCCAATGGGTTTGACCTGTTTGCTCCGAACTACCGGACGCCGCGTTCGTGGCAGATGAATCTTGGCTTCCAGCACGAATTTCGTCCGGGAACGGTGCTCACTGCCGACTACATCCGCAATATCGGCGAGCATTTCATGCTGGTGGTTGACGCAAACCACAGTGGATCGGCACGTTCCTTCAATCTTGCCAACGCCATCGCGGCGCGTGACAAGGCCCAGATCGCCAACGGGTGCCCGGTAGGGTCGGGCCAGGCAGGCTGCGTCTATGCCGCACAGTTGAAGGCTGCAACAAAAGGTGGCCTAAATGGAGAAGCCGCGTCTGTCGCTGCGCTGGCGGGCTCTCAGTCCGCCTACTCTACAGCCGGTTTGGATTCGAACAACGCGGTGACCGGCGGGGGCCCCTGTCCCTTCTGTGCCTTTCCGGGTACTGATGGCCTCACTGGAGTGAACGATGGCGCCCTGGGTACTCTCGACTTGCTGCAGCCTGTGGGACGTTCCGTATACAGCGGGCTGCAGGTCAAGCTGGTGCAGCAGATCAGGAATCCCTTCCGCGGGGTAAAGTCTGCTAACTTCCAGGTCTCCTACTCGCTCTCCCGATTCACCAGTCAGGTGCAGGATGGAGACTTCGTCAACCTGGCAATCAACAATGACAATCCCGACCAGTTCACGGGACCTAACGCTCTGGACCGCACCCATCAGATCTCGTTCGGCGGAACCTTCGATATGCCGTTCTTTACCAAGCTCAGCTTGATCGGTCACTTCTACAGTCCGCTGGCGCAGAATCTCGCGCTGCCTCAGCTGACGAGCGGCGGAGAGATTTTCGCTACTGACTGGCTGGGATCTGGTATTGGATCTGGCGAGGCAGGCATGCCGGTTCCGGGGACGAATAATGGTGAATTCCAACGTGGCGCCTATATCGACAACTTGCAGAGTCTGGTCACGCACTACAACAACTCATCCGCAGGCACTCTGACGCCTGCTGGCGCAGCGGTGGTAAACGGCGGAGTGATGACCAGTGCCGACATGTCAACGCTGGCCTGGCAGATGCCCGCACTCGCTTCAGTTCCCAATGGCGCGGTCGGATTCTCCTGGCTGAAGTCGCTGGACTTGAAGGCGGCGTGGCCAATCAGGATCCGTGAGCGGTTGACCATAGAGCCGAGCGCCAGCATCTTTAACATGTTCAACTTCGCCAACTCGTTCCTTCCGGGGAATCTGCCAGGAACCGTTGTGGGGACGCTGGGCCCGGCGGATCCAGGCTGTGTAGCTATCGGAACTTGCGCGGTGACTCCGTTGGCGGCAAGTTCGGTCGGCGGCGTGACGTCGCAGAGCCTCTTGCCTTACCGAGCCAGCTTCCAATCTGGAACCTACGCACTGGGCGCTCCGCGGCAGTTTGAATTTGGCTTGAGCATCAGGTTCTAGCGAAACCCAGTTACACGATCATGCCGTGGCGCTCCTGCGCCACGGCTTTTTTATGTGTCGGTTTGGCTGCACAACTGGCGACTGTGAATGTGCAAACCGCCCCGGTGTTTCCAATTCTCATAGTAAAGGGGTGGTGCTCTACGGAATTGGAGAGATGCTCGCTCAGTCTACAAATGAGTCACGCTTTCACGTCTGCCAAGAACCTGCACTTCATGTAAATCCGACCGAACTTCATCCCATCGACGAGTGCATCTGTACCACGGCGATCGCAGGTGTGTAGGCGTGGGTGATGACATGCTCTTCCTCAGCCGGAGATGCGTAATGCTCCAGCTGTGTGGATCGTGGAGTGTCCCGACACCATCGCATTGCGCATTTTTCAGAACCCACTGTTGATGTTCAGGTTTGTAGGAGGAGATAAATGCAAGTCAGGTTTTTCTTCAGGCTCGTATCGCTAATCGTGCTGGGAACAGCAATTCTTTCTGCCACCGGGGTGGCCCAGGTGTCCACCGGGTCTCTTAGCGGCACAGTCGTAGACCCCAGCGGCGCCGTGGTATCTGACGCAACCGTAACGCTCATCAATGAAGGCAGCAGCGCAAAGCAACAGGCGACAACATCTACGGCCGGGGCTTTTCGCTTTACCTTCCTTTCGGTGGGCCGGTACGACCTGGAAATCAGTAAGCCTGGTTTTCGCAGCCTGAAATCTTCGGGCATCTCGGTGGACGCGAACATTGAGCACACTCTTGGGGCATTGAAGCTGGATGTGGGCCAAACCAGCGAGTCCGTCGAAGTGTCCTCAGCGGCCCCCCTGGTGGAATCGGCACAAGCACAAGTGAGCACTGCCATCACTGGCGAAGCTCTGCAAACCTTTTCCGGAGTAGCGGAGAACGAGGGCGCAGACTTTATGGCCCTGACCCTCCCGGGCGTCGCCGCCAGTCGCGACAACAATTTTTCCAACACCAACGGCGTCGGCTTCACCGTGAACGGAATTCGTGGCCGTAACAATGACCAACAGATTGATGGGCAAAATAATAACGACAACTCCGTCGCCGGTCCTGCATTGTTTGTGAGCGATGTGGATTTCGTGAGCGAATATCAGGCCACTACCAGTAATTTCGGACCGGAATACGGCCGCAACTCAGGGTCGGTGATCAATGTGGTGACCAAGAATGGCACCAATCATTGGCACGGAACCGTATTTGGAGATGAAACCAACTCGGTTCTGACGAGCCTTACGAACGTCGAAAAGGATTTCGAGGGCGTTACCAAACCACCACGTTTCAACCAGGAATTCACCGGTGGAACCATCGGTGGTCCTCTTCTGAAGAACAAGGTTTTTGTCTTCGGCGGTTTTGACAATCAAGTCGACTCTTCGAGCACCATCGCTGGTACGGGCTCCCTTAGTCCGACTCCCAACGGAATTGGGCAGTTGGCGGGTTGTTTTCCCGGAAGCGCGAGCGTTACGGCCCTTTCCAACTTCGGGCCGTTCGCCATCGGTGCGGGATCTCCGACTGTACCCGCAGGCACGACGACCACGGCCAACTACGGCCCTGCAACCGGGGTGACCGTTCCCGTTCCAAACGATGGCGGAACCGGCTGCAACGTCGAGTTGGGCGGCATACAACGGAGCCTCCCAAATGGTTTTCATATTTATGACTGGGTCTCACGACTCGACATTCACGCCACCGACAAAGATTCGTTCTACATCCGTTACTTGTACCAGAAAGAAAATTTCTTCGACGTTGCTGTTACTGCCACCAGCAATGCGGCCGGATTCCCGGTCAATGTTCCTTCGCTAGGTCAGTCCGGCCTCGTGGCCTGGACGCACACTTTTAACAACCGGATGCTGAATGAGCTTCGCGTGGGCTACGAGCGCAACGCCGTACAATTTGGCGGCAACACTCTGGGCTCGGTTCCACTCATGAGCCAGGTTGCGAATGCATTAGCTTCGATTAGCTTTCAAGATTCCACCCTTCTCGGCTGGGGGGTCGCCTCTAATTTTCCGGAGGGGAGAATCGTGAACTCCTATCAGTTGCAGGACAACTTCAGCTACACGAAGGGACAGCACCAGCTGAAATGGGGTGCTAACATCACGAATCAGAGATCTCCCAACGTTTTTCTGCCCGGATATAACGGTGTTTACGTTTTCCAGGATTGGGGCACTTACGCGGCAAACACGCCGGCCAACACAACCCTCGATATTGGCAACCCGGAGTACCCCTTCAAGGAATGGGACACGTTCCTCTACGTTGGAGATGACTGGAAGATCCGGCACAATCTGACCTTGAACCTTGGACTGACCTGGTCTTACCTGGGCCAGCCAGCTAACTTATTCCATCAGGAAACCGTGGCTCAGCAAACTGGGAGCAACCCGGTATGGCTTCCATCCCTGCCGCTTTCTGCTACGACGACCCCCTCGATTCCGGCACTTCACAATTTGTTTGGTCCCAGCATCGGATTCGCCTGGTCGCCCGACACGCCGTTCACTCGGAACGGCAATACGGTTATCCGGGGTGGCTATCGTCTCACGTACGATCCCGCCTACTACAATATCTTCCTGAATGATGCCACCTCATCACCGGTGGTGCTAGGACAAACCTTTCCGGTCACCCCCGGGCCCATCCCCGGTCTTCCCGCGGCGCCTTTCGGCCCGGCGGTTCGCTCTGCCTACGCCAGTCTGCTTCCGTTTGGACAACTTGACCCACGGAACTCGCCTGAAGTCACAATCAACCCACATCTCAGTCCGGATAAAGTCCACGAATGGTCGTTGGGCATTCAACGCAACGTCACCAAGGACGCCGCAGTGGAAGTCCGGTACGTGGGGAATCATGGCGAGAACCTGTTCCAAAGCATTAACGCCAATCCATACATCGCAGGCCTCGCCTCGGCGTTTCCGAGTTATATTCCGGCAGGCGATACGCCATGCTCAGCGAGTGGTGCGGGATCTGTCACGGCGGCCGTGGGACGCGTCAACTGCAATACTGGAATCCAGTTGCAGGTCGGCAATACCGGGTTCTCCAACTACAACGGATTGCAGGCTGAATTCCGCACCAGCAACATCTTCCGCCAGTTGACCCTGCGCACGAGTTACACATTTAGTAAGACGATGGACAACGTCAGCGAAATCTTCAATACCTTCGCTGGCGGCAACAGCGAAACCTACGCCCAGAACCCGCTCAATGTGAAGGGAGGCGAATATAGCCTTTCCGGAATCGACTTCCCACAAACCTGGACCCTATCCTTCATCGAAGATATTCCCCTCATGCGCTCCCAGCATGGTCTTTTAGGCCATATCGCGGGCGGATGGGCGCTGTCCGGAACCTATATTCTGCAATCCGGGCAGAACTACACGCCAACACAGTTCTTTATCAACTCAGCAACGTCTCCGATCGAGGATCTAGCCTTTGACAGCGCCTTCAACAACACCGTCCCAGATGTCGTGCGGCCGTTTGTAGGGAGCAAGAGTGCTCCGGTAACTCAAGTAGGTATCTATGCAGGAGATGCCTGCGGCGCCTATGGAGCCGGCTGCAGTCTACCAGGAACCACTCTGCTTAGCCTGAACGGTATCAATAACGGAGCCGTAAATACCGTTACCAACAGCCAGGTTCGGTTCATCGCCAACGGCGGGGAAGCCGAGTCTGTGTTCGGAGCTCCCTTCGGCAACGTGCGGCGCAACAGCGTCCGCGATTACCACACCAATAACAGCAACTTCACCCTGTTCAAGAACATCAAGTTCGCGGAACGCGCCACGCTGCAATGGCACATGACGATGAATAACGTCTTCAACCACCCCAACTACGGCAACACCATTCCCGGCATTTCAACCTTTATTGAAAATGCCGGCGTGGCGGGTGAGGGCACCGCGTTCGGCGACCCTAAGGTGCAATCGGATGCTAACCTCGCCTGCCCCGGTGGCGTACGCTGCGTTTACTTCGGGCTGAAGGTGATTTACTAAGACCGCCCGAGGGCTGGGCTTTGCTTCTTAAGGCCAATCAGAAATCATTGGCCTTTTTAATTTGCGATAGTGTAGCTGCGATTGAGTCGACGATGGGGTTCCGGTAACTCCTTTTGTGCTGGGTTTGACGGCGGGAACTCAACCATCATCGAAGCTGTGAGAGTGTCTTTCGGGACGAAGCGAGCGTCAGGTCTACGATTCTCGCTTGAGGTGACAAGTCAGCTACATCAGCGCATACAGATTTCCGTCCGCACTGCCGAAGTAGATCACACGGTCCACCACGACCGGAGAAGAGAGAATTGTTCCGATGGCCATCATTTTGCTCACTCCTGCGATCATGTCGTCGTAGAAATCCGACGCGAATGCCGCTTCATAGTTTGGGGTGCCATCGGGTTTCGTCCAGATGGCCGCGTTTTGTTTTGCGCCTTCAGTTTCGAATGTCCAGGATACTTTCTGAGCAGTGAGGTCGATCGCGATCAGCTTCCCCATGTGCGAACCGATATAGATCAAGTTGCCGGCGATGCTGGGCGATGAAAACATCGGCCATCCCTGGAACTTCAGCGAGAAGACCGGGCTGCCGGTCTTTGCGTCCATTGCGTAGAACAAACCGGAATCGGAGGTTGCAAAGTATACTTTGCCATTCTGGACCGCGGGCGAACTGATCACCCACGAGCCCTGATTCGAGAACGACCATTTCTTCCGGCCTGTCGCCGCATCCAGAGCATAGAAGTTCGAGTCGCGGCAGCCGAAATACACCACTCCATCAACCACCGCCGCCGAGGACTGGATGCCAACCTGGTTGTGAATTTCAGGATCTTCGCCCGTCTTGAATCGCCACTTTTCTTTCCCGGTCACAGCGTCAAGAGCGTAGAAATAACTGTCCCAGCTTCCGATAAAAAGAGTGCTGTCCGCGATCGCCGGAGACGCGTGCACGACGTCGCCGGTTTTGAACTTCCATTGCAGGGCGCCCGAGGCTGCGTTCAACGAGTAGATGTTCCCGTCGCCGCTGCCGACAAACACGGCACCATTCCACACCACCGGCGAAGAAAGATAAAAATCAAATGGATCGGGCATGGATTCCGCGGCCGGCTGCGACCCGTGCAGATGTTTTCCCGCATACCGCCGCTCTCCCGCCGTCTGGAACTTCCATTTCAACTGGCCGGTCGCCGCATCCAAAGCATAGAAATTGCCATCGTAGGCGCCGAAATAAACCAGACCTCCGGAGACTGCCGGGGACGACGTGATCCGGCTCTTGGCTTCGAATTTCCATTTCAATTTGCCCGACTCGTGGTCGACGGCATAAAAGTTGCCGTCGGTACTCCCCACAAAAACCAACTCGCCAAACACAGCCGGGGATGAAATCACGAGGCCGCCAGTATGAAACTTCCATTTGACCTGGCCGAGTGCTGGCATCCCGGCATCGTTGTAAACGCCACTGTGCTGCGGGTTGCCGCGGAACATGGGCGCATCCGAACAAAACGCCGGCACCCAAACTGACGCGGCAAGCACAATCACCCAGAGAAACCTCAGGCGCATAAACGCACAACCCCTTTCGCGGGTTATTCAATGCCGGATCTGGACATGCTAAAACGAATAGCGCAAGGCAAACTCCATCACTCGCGGATTGGACAGTGTCGAACTGAAATTTCCGAAGCTGGTGGAGGAATATAACGCGGTGTTGCCGTTGATCTGCATGGTGCCTACGTCGAAGCGTGGCGTGTTGGTGACGTTGAATACTTCCCAGGTGAATCGTACGGACTGGCGCTCGCCGATTTGCCAGTTCTTGGCGAGGCCGGAGTCTAGATTGAAGGTGCCAGGTCCGCGCAGCCAGTTGCGTGAGCCGCCTTCTCCCGGGTACGCAGGCCGCACCAGGTTGATAGCGGCATTCGGATTCGTGGGATCGGTGATTCCGGGGTCCTTGAAAACGTTGGGTCCGGTTCCTCCACTGGCCTGGGCCACAATAAAGCTGCCGGTCTTCGGTTTCGTTGAGCTCAGAGGAACCACGGGAGACTCAAGATCAAAATTCGTGGCCCACGCCGGACTGAATTCGGTGAAGGGATATCCAGTCGACCAGCGCCAGAGTCCGGAGATTGTCCAGCCTCCGAGCATTGCGTTCGCGAAACGACCCATGCCAGATCCGAATCGCTTTCCGTGTCCGAAGGGAAACTCATACACCCAGTTAGCGTTGAACTGGTGAGTGGCGTCGAAATCTGAGACCGCGCGGTTTTGGTTTGGCGCCCACGAGTTGATCACCTGGCTGCTGCCGAAACCGATTCCCTCGTCAAGACTGATGCGCTCAGCGTTAGAACCGAGATCAATGGACTTCGAATAAGTGTAGTTCAAATCGAACTCGAGCCCGTTGGCGCGATGCCGCAAGCTGAACTGCCCCGAGTTATAGGCACTGTTGCCGGTGCTCCTCCACGCGTAAAGTGAAGAGAACTGTGGAGTGTAAAAAGCGTACGGCGTCACCGTGCCGTTGATGGTGGCGCAAGAAGGATAGCAATTCGCCGCCGGCCAACCGGCCACCACGCCCGGCACGTCGGCCTGCTCGAGAGCAGTGGTCTCGTTCCCGGCATTCTCGCAGAACAAGTCGTACATGGCTTGCGTAGCGGTTACATGCGCGGGGGCCGTCCCGAGGCAAGGCGTTCCAAAGCCAACGGTGGATCCTCCAATCTGCGTCGAGGAAGGACCTGCAGCACCCGGGTACATATTTTCCCAGTAAGGAATTGCCTGCACATTCTGAATGGGCACGCCCGCATAGTATTGCCGGGCCAGTGCCTGCGCCGCCTGGAAATAGCTGGTCCTGCTCTTGGGATCAAAGATATTGGTCGGTTCGGCGAGATCTTCTTCCTGTAACAAGCGGTGCGCGAAGCGGCCCACGTAAGATGCCTCAAGAACAAAGCTGTGGGGCAATTCACGCGTGATCGAGAAATCGATCACGTGCGAATACGGAGTTTTGAGTTTGTCATCGAGGCCGTAGTAGATTGCGAACCCGCCGTCGGCAACGCCCAGAGGAGGCGTAACTGGAAACGGACCGCTCGGGGCCGGCTCGACAACAGGGCAGTTCTTCGCGCAACTCCCGGTAGGAGACTGACTGATGGTAGGGATGCTATTCAGCCCTGAGTAGCGCGCCGAACCGTCCACCGTCTGGACGCCGGCGGCATTGGTAATGGCTGTAGTCAGACCGAAAGATCCGTTGCGATCGAAGGTGTTGGTAATGCCTTCGCCGAAGTGGTCGAAGTAAAGCCCGTAACCCGCGCGGATGGAAGTTTTGCCGGCGCCCCCCAGAAGCCGTTTTCCCCAGCCGCTGTCGCTGGTCGGCGAATAGGCAAATGCAAGGCGAGGCGCAATGTCTTTGTGATCCCATGCCCAATAAGGCTGCTTACCGTTCGCCTGTCCGGAAAGTGCAAAGCCAATCACAGGGTCATATACCTGGCCATTCACCATGGCTTGGCTGCGTGACCGAAACCAATTATTCAGGCTCACCGTCGGCGCGACCTGAGTGCCAGTCGTCTCATACGGAGGTTGCAGCAGCGTATAGCGCAAACCGTAAGTGACCGTCAGGTTCGGCTTAACACGCCATTGATCCTGGCCATAGAACTCAACCTCATGCGCGCGGAAGTGGCGCGAAACCAGGCTGCCTTCAGGGATTACCGAGAGATCCTTGTTGAGCTGATAGTTGGAACCGATCTGCGTGATTAGACCGGCGAGCGCAATCATCGCGAAGTCGTAGCTCGCACCGAAGTAAGAATCAACCTGCGGGAAGCCGAAGGCCCCGGGATCGAGACTGATTCCTTTGCCCGCGATTGCGGAAGTAGACAGCCAGTACGCGTTCGTAATCGCGCCAAAGAATGACTGTGCATTGGACGCGCGCTCATTGTCGATCTGGCGCAGGTTTCCCCCGAACTGCAGGGTGTGGTTGCCTTTCACTTTGGTGATGTCATCAGCCCAGTTCTGCACCGGAACGTGAGTGTTAATGGTGGCGGTCTCGCCGGCGAGATTATCCATGCCGCGAAATTGAATGAAGTGTTGAGTCTGCAGGCCGGATTGATCGAGTCCCTGGCGGGTATAGCCGAAGCGGAAATTGTTGATCAGCGTGCTGCTGAAAGTAGCCGTGTAGCCTGCAGTCAGGCTTTTGCTATTGGTATGCAGGATCTGGCCCGCAGGCTGCCCGGGGAATTGCGATCCCCCATCCTGGGAGATGGTGCCGGTTCCGTAGGTGCCGAGGGGAAGAGAGCGCTCCGCTTCGTTATCGTTGTTCAACACGCCGCGCACAAATAGGCGATGATTTCCGTTCGCGGTCAGGTTGTAATCCAGTTTGGTCACGTAGGCATCCTGCTTCGAGGGAACCGGCGATGCGAAGGTGAATCCGCGGAGGTCGAGGCCATCACCCACCGTGTCAGTGTTCGGCAATGGGTATTGGTTGAATAACGCTGCCGGATTCGCGCCGCTGATATTCGCCAGCAGCGGATTCGCTCCCGGTCCTAGTGGACAACTGCCCAAGCTCGAACAGTTCGGGTCCATGCTGGCGATTTGCGCAGCCGTCAACGTTTCAACTCCGCTGGTCGGGCAGGCCGGGTCTTCCGTGCAGGGATAACTGATGATCCCGTCGCGAAGATTGGCGCTAGGCACCACGCGTGTCGCTTGCAGGTCTTCGCGCTTGCGCTGCCCTTCGTACGCCGCAAAGAAAAACAGGCGGTCTTTGATAATCGGGCCGCCGACGTTTGCGCCGAAGGTGTTGCGCAGCAGGAACGGCGCCGTGTTCGGCTCATTCGATTGAATTTCAGATGCCTTGTTGAACCAGTCGTTCCCGGTGGTGAACGTCGGCCGGTAATATTCGTAGAGCGAACCGTGGATGCTATTGGTGCCACTCTTGGTCACCAGTGACACTTGCCCTCCCGAAGAACGGCCGGTGCCGGCATCCGAGTTGCTGGTCGTAACTTTGAACTCTTCAAGCGAATCCAGGGGAACGCGCACCGCTCCTTGAAATGCGGTGCCCAGCAACTGGTCGTTATTGTCAACACCGTCGAGCGTGACGTTAGTTTGGTCGCTGCGCGCACCGTTGACCGATCCGCTGCGGCTGTCGGACGCGCTGGCGATTCGGCTGCTGTTGCCGGTAAACACCACGCCCGCCTGCAGGCTCAAAATCCCCGTGGGATCGCGGCCTTCGAAGGGTAAATTCGAAATCTGGTCAGAATTGAACGCGTGCCCCATGGCAGCGTCCTCAGTGTCGACCATGGGAGCCGAGCCCGTCACTTCAAGCGTTACGGTAGCACCCGACACTTGCATGGTTACGTTGACGGTGCCGGGAGTGTTTACGAGCAGCTCGATGCCGGTCTCCTTTACCGCTGCGAAGCCCGCGGCATTCACGGTCAGCTGGTACGTTGCCGGTGGCAATTCCAGAAACTGGTAACTCCCGTGGTCATCGCTCTTCGCGGTGCGCGAGAAGCCGGTGGCTACATTCGTGAGGGACAACGTGGCGCCAGACACAACGGCGCCCTTGGGGTCATACACGATGCCGTGCAGCGAGGTTGTCGTCGACTGGGCTGAAACCAGAGTGTGGAACGCAAACAACAGGATCGCCGCGAAGACCGCACGTACGCCAAACCGCATGGGGAGCTCCTCTTACCCGAACTTTGATTTACCGGAAAACTCGATTTACAGAAGTTACGACTCACAGGAACCGTGGAACTGCGGCCTGGAGCCCTTACCTGGAGCTACAGAGGCGCGCACTTAGTGCCGACCATCTTGCGGTAGAGACGGGGTGCTTAGCCATATCGCTGGCGGCTTTCGGGACTAATACATTCCGCGTCGGGACTAGTCGCCGGAAATTGGTTTTACTGTTCTCCCTCGGAAGCACCCGAGCCGCCGGTCAGGTTCGTGCCGAGGAACTCGCACCCCTGATGCGTGCTGCGAAGCCGGGATGCGAAGCCAGGATTAAGACCTGCGTTTGCGGGGCAGCGCCCGGAGAAAGCACACACGCTTTCAACGGGTTTCGTGGACCATGCCTGTTTGGTGGTCCCGCTTGACGTGGTGTCAATCCCCGCGCGCCCCTCGCGGGATAACAAGAGTGTTATGTAAGCTGCGATGGATCACGGACCAACCACGGATAAGCCGGCAGCGGGTGCACAGGGCGCAAACCGGCACGTACAGGATGTGATAAGGCGGGCGGAACACGAATTGCGGCAGTTGATCGAGGAGCGGTCGGAGGTCACCAAGCGCATTGGCACCGTGAAGCAAACGATCGTCGGACTGGCGAATCTTTTCGGCGATGGCATTTTGGATGCCGCTCTTCTAGACCTGGTCGATCGCAAGAGCAGTTCCCGCCAGCCCGGCATCACCCGGGCGTGCCGCCGAGTACTGATGGAAGCGGAGCGGCCCATGAGTGCACGCGCGATTTGCGATGAGATTCAAAAAACAGTGCCGGCCTTGCTGGCCCGCCACAAGGATCCGATGGCAACCATCAATACGATCTTGAGCCGGCTGGTGGAATACGGCGAAGCCACAGTAGTGTCTGGAGATCGCGGACAACGCGCCTGGCGGTGGGAGGCGGAACGCGAAGGCAGATCGATCGCACCCGATTCCGAAGGTTCTGGTTCCGGCTAGAAGTCATCAAGCCATCTAAGTCATCTCATCAAATGGATTCCGGGAGGGGCACGGCTTTAGCCGGGCCTTAAAGTGCCAATAAAGACGAGGGCTTTAGCCTCTGAGGTTTTGCTCGTGCCCGCCCCTATCGCCGCGCCTGCTGTTTTCTGGGTCTTCATCCCGGTAACTCGGCGACACATCCCAAAGCTCACGTACCGGACTCTCGCCTCGAAGTCTGTCCCGCATGGCACGGCGCGTGGGCAGTATCGGCAGCGTGGGCCCGGAGAGACGTGAATGCCCGCGCGCCCAGCCCGCACCCACAAGAGAAATATGCTGGCGCGGAGGGCTCTCTTCCGCTCGTCGAACGCTTGCGCGACTTACGCTGCTGGCCGTTCTGAACTGGGGCTTGTGCGAGATCAGCTTCGCCGGTGATCTCACGGTGCGAACCCCCAGCCCCACGCGACCCGTCGTAGAGATTCCCTTCAAGGCCTACCAGGGCTACTTGATCGTCGTGGACGGGCGAATCGGCAGTCTGGAGCACCAAAACCTGCTGCTCGATACTGGCTCCAACCCAAGCATGATCGACCGAAGCGTTTCCGAAAAGCTGGGACTGCAGGGCGCTTCGCGAGATCTTTCGCTCTTCAATAAAAGTGTGTCATCAGAGAATGTGACCCTTCCCGATCTTCAGTGCGGTCCCCTGCGGCGGCAGAATCTGTCGATGATGGTCGCGGATTTTTCCGCAATCGGCCGCGGATTGGGAGTGCGCATTGACGCCGTGATCGGACTGGACGTGCTGGGCGCGACCAACTTCACCGTAGATTACGCAAAACGGCGCATTTTGTTTGGAACGGCCTCGGCCGAACATCACACTGTGCCGTTCACTTCGCGTGAACAGTTCATCACGGTGAACGTGAAAAGCGGTGGCCGGCAGTTGCATTTGCTTGTGGACACCGGAACTCCGCAGTTAGTGCTGTTTGAAAGCCGCCTGCGCGGTGTGGATTATGTGCAGACCAGCGTCGTTGGGACCGGACACAATGCTTCCGGGGACGTTCGCTTCGGCGCTGTCGTTCTTCCTCAGGCTAAAATCGGAACACTCGAGGTTGGACCGCAGCCAGCGTCCGTGGTGAAAAGTCAGCCGGATTTTGCCAACGACCTGGATGGGCTGATGGGCCTGTCCTGCCTTCGGCCAAAACGCATCAGTTTCGATTTTGAGCGCCAGTTGCTAGGTTGGAGTGACTGATGCTTCCGCGAACGGATGCTGTTCGCTTCATGCCGCGGTCATGCGAAGCGGAATACATACCCGCGCAGCCACTCCGCCTTGGGGCAGGCTGAGCACCTCTACACTCTGGTCCTGGCCGTAAATAGTTTCTAACCGCTCGCGCGTAATCCTCAGGCCCACGCCGCCCGAAGAAGAGTGGGCTGGCTCTCGAAATCCCGGCCCGTTGTCTCGTACCTCGATGTGGAGATCCGCATCATCCTGCGTAACGGAAATGTGAATCTCTCCTCCCGACACCAACCTGGAAATTCCGTGCTTGATGGCGTTGTCCACCAGAGGCTGCAACAACAGATGCGGGACACTGGCATCAAGCGTCTCCGGAGCCACATCGATAGTCACCTTGAGTCTTTCTTCGAATCGCACTTTTTCAATCTCGATGTAGCAACTGAGGAATTCCAGTTCGCGGCTCAGAGTGGTCATTTGAGTGCCGGCAGTTTCCAGGCTGATCCTGAGCAGGTCGCCCAACCGCGTAATCATTCGATCGGCGGCTTCGACGTTGGTCAACATCAATGCGGAAATGGAGTTCAGCGTATTAAAAAGAAAATGCGGCTGCAACTGGCTCTTCAGCGATTGCAGCCGGGCTTTCTCCAGCTGTCCCTGTAATTGCGACGTGCGCAACTCTCGCTCGCGGAACCTCTGGTAGTAAGCCGCTACGTGCGCAATCAGGACAATCGGAAAGTAGGTGGTGACCACATCGTCGACCACCGTCCCAAGAAACAGGCTCCGAAACATGAACCACTGGATTCGGAGTCTGTGAGCTTGCGCGTCCCAGACGGCGGAAACCCAGTGGTGGACGGTGGGGTCCCAGTACGCGTATGGAGTCATGCCCCGCATCGCCACCTGCGCAACCGTAAAAACCAATCCACCCGCCAGCAGGATCAACGAATTCCTCGCCCAGTTGCTGCGTTGCAACTGGTAACGACTCGCCAGCGCGAAAACGAAAGGCGTCAGCGGAATGTAGGTGAGCACCTGGCTGGATTGCATGCCCAGCACCGTTAAGAACGGCATACTCTGGCGCGTCGAACGATACAACTCGAAAACCGTAAGGCCATAGGCCAGAGCAACAAACGTCCACACGCCGAAACTCAGTGCCCAGATGACCCAGGGGCGAATAGCGCTAGGAGTGCCGCCGTTGGTTATCTCCTCAACTTTAGTCGGCACATGGCGTCGTGGCCGGCGGACCAGCTCGCCTCCGCAATGCAGACAAATCCCGTGCATGTTCGAAGTACAAACCGGGCAAAACGTGCATTCGTAGGAGCATACGTATGCCGTGCGCTCAGCCGGCAAGGCGAGACCGCAAGCTTCGCAATTGCTCTTCATGTCAGGATTTCCCTCAGCGAAGTGCTTCGCAATATTGACGATGCGGCTTACATGATGGACCAACCGGCGCCCGAGAGCAATCAAAGATCGAGGCATGGGAGCCGGTCGATTTCTAATCCCTCTTCCAGTGCAACTAATCCCTGTATAACGACCGTTAGTCCCAGAGGCTCTCACGGAAAATCAGCGCGCAGTGGTTCGATGAACGCAATTCTCATGGCTGAGGCTTACTGCAAGCTGTCGATTTCTGAGACGGAAGCAATTCGTTGCCAGAGCGATTGAGAGCCGTTTATTACGCACTGCACCTCGCCACTGTCTCTCATTATGTTGAGGGTTCGAGTCATCGTCGCGTTCGCAGATTCAGAATGGGAGAACGCGAAAGATCCCCTGCGGTCGATGCGCGAGCGAATCTCATCCAGCGACGCGGGGTTTCCTGCTTCCATAAGCGCGATGCGGCAAGCACGGCTCAATGCCGCCAGCTCGTGTTTTGACTGGGCCGGCAGTGGGGACCGTGTTCGTCCGACTGTATGTTCACGCGATGAGTCGCAATCGTGGTTTTCTCGTTCGCTTTGGGGCGGCTCCGCATTTAGAGCCCACGTGGCACGTTCCGGCGCGGTGAGCGTGGCAGTGCAAGTTTCGGACGGAGCGTTGGTTGCGAGATCCCGTAATCCGTGCACTACGCGGTGAAGAGACCGGATACGTCGATTGATCTCTACGCGCCGCGTCAGCAGGGCCAGGGCTTGCGCGTTCACCTTCCTCACGGTCTCCGCGACGGAGCTTTCAGTAAAAGTGGACGATAACTTGGATCGTACGGATGGCATAACGTCTTATTACTTGTTTGACGCGCCTGCATAACTCTTGGTTATCCGGCAAAATCATCTAATACATAGTTTTGGTAAGGCACGTCTTCCAGGACCTTGCCCTGAGCGGAATGTACCCAAAATCGCGCATTTCCACGCGGCTCGCTTTACTTTCCTGTCCCCTGCTAGTAGCTGGCTATTAGAGTTTCCCGAGTGCTCGTCCCGCCCTGGCCTCTTCTACAGCTAAGTCGTGGTAACAATTGATTGTTCAACTTGTGTCACTCAGTTATGGCCACACAAAGTGTTTCTACAGAATCTTCCGGCGCTCCACAACATGCGCCTGCTGCACAGGCTTTCGGCGGCGCTTTTGAGGATGTAGAGCACGTGGTCGGACGGATTCAGCGCGAGTTGCAGACTCTCAGGTCAGAGCAAATAGCAATCGCGAAAAGAATCGGATTGATCAAGAATACGATCGCGGGGCTGGCCGAAGTCTTTGGTCCCGGGGTGGTTGGGGAAGAACTGCAGGGCTTGCTCAAGGTAGAGCCAGTCAAACGCCGCCGCAACCGCGGACTCACCGATGCTTGCCGTGAGTTGTTGAGAGAAACTTCCGAGCCCCAAACTCTGAAGCAGATCTCAGCCCGAGTCCACGAACGCTTTCCCGCACTTGTGGCGCATCACCGGTACCCGACGACGATCATACAAATGATGTTGAGACGTCTTGTTATGTACGGCGAGGCGGAAGAAGTTGACGCGGGAGCAGGCTTGCGCTCCTGGAGATGTTCATCCGCGTATTCGAGATAGCTGATCGATAAACCATCCGTCGCAGAAATGGGCATACATAACACCAGTCAGCTGATCAACCGAACTCACAAAACTAACAATTATGACCGCGAGGGACTGTGACACCTATGCGCGGGATAAGAGAAGTTCCGCACGGGACCGCAAGTCATCTGCGCGGGATAAATTTACAACTTTAAGACAATTGCCTTTAACAACCATTCTCATGCTGTCACGTCTATTCAACAGTTCGACAAATGGGAGTGACCAATGATCCCGGATTCAGTTGTCTCGTTGCCGCAACATCAGCCGCTAGACACGGTTGTGCGTACTGTTATCGCTGACGACGAGCGGCTGGCGCGCCAGAAGCTGCTCATCCTGCTGGAATCCGAACCACAGGTCAAAGTGGTTGCAGAATGCCAGGATGGCCGGCAAGCTGTGTCGGCGATTCGCAGTTTCCGGCCTGACATGCTGCTGCTCGACATCCAGATGCCAGACCTGGATGGCTTTCAGGTGTTGAGCGAAATTTCTCCGGAAGAGATGCCGGTGGTCATTTTTACCTCGGCCTACGATCAATATGCGATTCGCGCATTTGAGGCCAACGCTCTTGACTATCTGTTGAAGCCGTTCGATCAGGAGCGGCTTCACCACGCTGTGGAGAGGGCGCGCACCGAACTGCGCAAGCAGCGCGACCACGAGATCACGCACCGGATTCTGAATCTGTTGTCGCAGGTCAGGTCGGTCACACCTCCCGCGGCCCCCGAACTGGACAGCCGTCTCGTGATCAAGGCCAACGGCCGGGTCGTGTTTCTGGACCTGGACAACATCGAGTGGGTAGAAGCCGCAGCCAACTATGTGCGTCTGAACGTAGGCAAGGAATCGTATCTTTTCCGCGAGACGATCAGCCGGATTTCCGAACGGCTGGATGCAAATCACTTTGTCCGCATCCATCGTTCGACGATCGTAAACGTTCGCAAAATCAAAGAACTGATCCCGGTCAACAGCGGCGAATATGTGGTAGTGCTGAAAAGCGGGAGAGAACTTTCGTGCAGCCGCGGTTACCGGGCGGCCCTGCAGGGCATTGTCGAAAAAAGCTCTTGAGCAGCCTTCCCTGAAACAGAGCCTTGATTCGTCGCGCTGTCGTCCGCGCAACAACCGGACTAGCAGTTAGTGAGCGGAAGGCTTCTGGCCTACACGCTTCAAGTCAATGAGTTCTTTGCTGCGCTTGCCGCTCCCTTCAAATAAAAAAGCTAGCGTAATGTGATCGGCATTGAGCAGTCGCATCTCAAGCCCGTAGACGTGAGGAGCGTCTGGCGAACGGAGATTGGTTGCATCCACAAAGTCGAAATCCAGCACGCCTTTTGCAAGGTCGATCTGCCGGGCCTTTAGCCGCGGTTGATTCTGTGCAGCGCAGTAATGAGTCATCCGCAGGTCCCCGCCATCCAGGTGATAAACGCTGGTCATCGACGGCACGCCATCCACGGCTAAATTCTCTACAACGGCCGAACCATTTCCGGTTTCGGAATATGTGGCGTTCACTTTACCCGTAGCCGTGCGTGCCCCAGTCCATTCGAACGAACCTTCCCACTCACCGGCCAGGCCACGAAGCTGCCCGAGCGCCGCGGCGTTGGCGCCCTCCACGGATTCTGGCATGCTCACGGGTTTTGAGTTCGCTGTTTGCGCGACGGAGACCAGGCTGGCTGCGAAAAGAATCGCAATCGAAAACATTCTGCACATGGTGTCCTCCGGACAACTTGGATCTCGACAGTAAGTTCCGTTGCCAAAAATTGACGCTTCGCCTGTCTATTCCGAAAATGGAGCCTTCGCAATGCGATCGCAAAAGTTGACTGGATGAAACTCCGGCACGTAGCGTTCCCGAACATCTCGCATGAACGAACTGGACCCGCCGCGCGGATGTTTACGCACGACGTCCGCGCAGGTCTTTACGAATGCATCCTTGAACTTCAGCCTGGGAAACGCGCTTATGATTTCGTCGACATCACTTCTCTTGATTTGTGAGAAGTCAGGTTCGATTACGTCAGCTCCGGCCCCTTCGCCAACCAGCGCGATCTCCGGCTGCTTGTATTGTCCGATGGCGGAAGCATGCATCGCGATTCCGTCCCACACGATTCCGATTTTTTCCTTTGCGAAAGCGTGCTCTTCCAGGAAACGCCTGGCGGCCTCTGCCCCTTGAATTTCAAAAGGCGAGTCTCCTTCGAATCGTTCTGTCAGTCCCAAATCGTGCAGAACGCATGCGAGGTAGAGGACTTCGTCGTCGAACTTCTGTCCCAGTGCCCGACCAACCAATGAGCCGAACAGGAACGTCCGCATCGCATGGTTGAATAGATACGGGGGAGACACGCTGCGGCTCAAGTCGGTTGCCAATCTGGCGATTTCCGAATCCACCAAGCGAACGCCGGCTACGGATGATGGCAACGGCCCAAGCCCAGCCTGTGCCGTTGCAGGCTTTGCCCCGTTTTCCGAACCTATGGAATATTTCTCCCCGCTTCGGATTACGGCACGGATAGACAGGGCCCCGAGGCCAGATATTACTTCGCGTCTATTCATAGAAAAGCTCGCAACTTGAGCAGCGAGAAGCGGAGAATAGCATTCTCAGCTTGGCTGGGCGGCTTGCTTGGGATGTCCACACTGCAAATGAGTACAAACAGCCGAATAAGAAACGAGCCGCAAATCAAAGCGCTTTTGTGAAGATCGCCTCGGAAGACCCAATCACCCTATGCCATGAGTTCTGGACCCGTGACGGTATGTTCCTTCGGTGATCGTGAAATCTCACTGCCGTGACTTTTTCGGGAAGTGATCAATTTTGAACATACAAGCGTTCTTCGGTCGATTAGCTTTGTTGATATGACCGTGGTAGGGCGGAGTGCCTCAGCTCAAGCCGGCTGTCGTGTCATGATGGCGTCGTCTCAACCGGGTCGCTCCACGGCGAAGCAAAGCCAACATAGAACGCCCCAGAAGAGATTTGGCCATGGACTTGCCCTCCCCCTTGCCTCCCCCACCGTGTCGCCCATCGACAACCTTCATCAAGCCTTGGGCTCTCGCAACTTGCCCGTCGCAACGCGGAACCCGCGTCCTGGCCATATCAAGCAACGATTCCCCAATCTGCCGTTTCGTCGTGCGTTCGGCGTATTCCGCGATGCTCGAGTGGACCCTGTGGTTCGTGGATGAATGCGTGAAGCTCCTGGCGCTCATGGCGCTGGGTTCTGTAGGATTTTGCAATGGAGGCTCAGGAATATGAACATTTTCGAACGGGCTGCGGCGTTTTCCATGCCTCAACGAGGCAAACAGCTTTCGATTTCGCTGATGCTGCTGGTTCTGTTCTTCGCGGCTTGTACCCATAGGGTGTCGGCCTCGCAAGATGCGCAAGCCCCGCCGCCAGCGCAAGATCCGCAAGCTTCCGCCCAGGGCGCGCCGGCGCCGCCCTACACGCAACAGACTCCCGAGCAGTTGCAGCAGTTGGTCGCTCCGATCGCGCTGTATCCAGATTCGCTGGTGGCGCAGATCCTGGCGGCGTCCACGTTTCCCGAACAAGTCGTGGAGGCCGACCGATGGGTGCAGGCGCACCCTGATTTGAAGGGCGACGCATTGGGTCAAGCCGTGGACCAACAACCCTGGGACCCAAGCGTGAAGGCGCTGGTTGCGTTTCCATCTGTGCTGGGAAACATGGACAAGAACCTCTCCTGGGCGTCGTCTCTGGGCGATGCCTACTACAACCAGCAGCAGGATGTGATGGATGCCGTGCAGGTGATGCGCAGGCGGGCCCAAGAGGCCGGCAATCTCAAGAGCACGCCGCAGGAAACCGTGGCGACGCAAGATTCGAATATCGACATTGAGCCTGCCGACCCCGATGAGGTTTACGTCCCTGCGTATGACCCGTGGGCAGTTTACGGAGGGCCTATAGACGCGTGGCCGGGATGGTATCCGTATCCGGGAATCTGGTTTGGCGGCCCCTATCTGTCGTGGGGTCCTGGTTTCGGCATCGGCTGGTATGGCGGCTTCGGATGGGGCTGGGGACACTGGGGATTCGACTGGCATAACCACTACGCCATGTTCAACCACGGCAGGTACTACTCGGGGAGCAGAACGTTTTACAACCGGGGCGCTTTTGCCCGAGGAGGCGGCGGGCGTGGTGGGTTTAACGGAGCGCGCGGCGGAGCTGGCGGGCGCGGGTCGGAAGGGATGAGACCCGACGGCAACATCCGTGCTCGCGGCGGAGTCTACAACCGACCCGGCGCAACGGCCAGGCCGTTCGACGGAAACAGGCAAGCGGCTCGAGGATATGCCGCACCCCGCGGTCAGAGCGGAGTCCGCTCCGGCGCCTTCAGTGGCTACAACCATGGCGGACAGACCAAGAGCTATTCCTCACGCGGAAGCGCCAGTATGGGGGCGCGTGGCGGGGGTGGAGGGGGATTTCATGGCGGCGGTGGTGGAGGTGGGGGGCATGGTGGCGGTGGTGGACGTCGGTAGTCCAGGTTTCGGTAGACCAGGTCTCGGAATGGTCCCAGTGGCTTGTAACTTTGAAAATGGAGAGATGGCATATGCGGTGGACCGGGCTGAAAGTCGACGAATCTTGTTGGGCGAATCTTTTCTACGCTGGCCGCGCTACGCTGGCTGCGATCGTACTCCTCGTGGCGGGGTGTTTTTCGATCTCCTCCGCGGCACAGCAGGCGAAGGAGAAGAATTTCTCGTCACCCGAAGACGCGAGTAACGCACTCTTCATGGCGACGCAGAATAACGACGAGAAAGCCATGCTCGATATCCTTGGACCAGAGGGAAAGCAAATCGTCTCTTCGGGGGATGAAATCGAGGACGCCCAGAGTCGCGCCAATTTCGTAAAGAGATATCAGGAAATGCACCGTCTGGTGAAAGAACCGGATGGAACGACTGCTCTGTACGTGGGCGCGCATAACTGGCCCTGGCCTATCCCGCTCGTGAACAAAGGGGATTCTTGGTACTTCGACACCGAAGCCGGCAAGAAAGAAATTTTGTTCAGGCGAATCGGGCGAAACGAAATATCGACCATCCGGGTTTGCCAGGAGCTGGTAGCGGCGCAAAAGGAGTACTACGCGGCGCAGCACGAGTATGCGCAGAAATTCTTCAGCGATGAAGGGCAGCACAATGGGCTCTACTGGAAGGCGGCGGATGGCGAGCCCCAGAGCCCCATCGGGCCGCTGGTGGCGGCGGCGGTTGCCAAGGGCTATGTCAAGAATGCGGACGGCTCTCCCACTCCTTACCGCGGGTACTATTACCTGATCCTGACGCGCCAGGGAAAGAACAGCCCAGGCGGGGCGAAGAGTTACATCGCGAATGGCAAAATGAGCGAGGGCTTTGCGATTGTGGCCTATCCGGCGGAATACAGGTCGTCGGGCGTGATGACATTCATCGTCGGCGCGGACGGAGTGGTTTACGAGAAAGATCTCGGCAAGAAGACTGAAGTCGCCGCCAAGAACATGAAGGAATACAATCCCAATTCCAGTTGGCAAGAATCTGATGAGCAGCAGGTGGAGACTGCGGGCGAGCAGAAACCTAAGTAAGAGCCCTGCGGTTCGGCAGCGAAGCCTCCCTCAGTGCCGGTGATAGCAATTGGTTGCGGCCCCGTGCGGCCACTCCAAATCAAAACTTTCGGTTCCAGAGAACAAATCAAAAGCCGTTGCGGTGGACTGCTTCCACTAGTCCAACAGTGGTCCGAGGTGAGAGCTCTGTTTGCAGTTATCTATTACGATAGAGCGAGCGGGAGAAACGATGCGATTTCGCGCGATAGCTTCGGATTACGATGGGACCCTGGCCCAGGATGGGGGGGTCGACCGCGACACCCTGGCTGGGCTAAAACGTGCGCGGGAATCGGGTAGAAAGCTGATTCTGGTTACCGGCCGCGAACTTCCCAGCTTGCGCTTCGTGTTTTCGGGCCTCGATCATTTTGACTGGATTGTCGCGGAGAATGGCGCCCTGATTCATAACCCTGGAACAGGTGAAGAACGACTCTTGTGCCCGCCTGTTTCCGGCGAACTTGTCGCCGATCTGCGCAAACAGGGCGTGCCGCTGTCCGTGGGAAAGTGCATATTGGCCACGGTGCTACCTCATGATGTCGCGGTGCTACGTGCGATCCGCGAGCTCAACCTTGGCCTGCAAGTGATTTTTAACAACGAATCAGCAATGGTCCTGCCGCGCGGGATTAACAAAAGCACGGGTCTTTCCGCGGTGTTGTCGGAGCTAGGGATTTCGAGCGAGAGCGTCGTGGGAATCGGCGACGCGGAGAACGATCATGATTTGTTGGGTCTTTGCGGTTGCTCAGTCGCCGTGGCCAACGCCATACCTGGGCTCAAGCAGCGTGCCGATGTCGTCACCAGCGGCAGTTACGGGGCGGGCGTGCTGGAGGTCATCCAGCGATTGATCGATAAGGATAATGTCTGCTGATGGCTCAGCTGACGGACGTCCCAGCTGCGAGTCCAAACGGTTTGCGGGCTCGTCGAGTCGCACTTCGCATAATTCTGCAATCAGATTGCTAGCCCAGCGAAAGATGTTGTGTTCTCTAACTACTCTGCGCATGTGCTGCATCCTGGTCTTCCGTTCCTCGACGTCCATTTCCAGGGCGGAACGGATGGCCTCGGCCATCTGCTCGATGTCGTAGGGGTTAATCAGTAGGGCGTCCGGCAATTCTCGGGCAGCGCCGGTGAAACGGCTCAGGATGAGCACTCCTTGTTCATCCTGGCGGGCGGCTACGAACTCCTTGGCCACCAGGTTCATGCCATCGTGCAGAGAAGTGACCAGGCAAAGATCCGCAGTCCGGTAAAAGCGCTGGATTTCCTGGTGGCTGTGCTGCCGTTTCATGAAGACGATGGGTTTCCACTTGCTGGTCTGGAACCGCCAGTTGATGCGCTCCGCTTCGGCTTCCACCTCCACCAGCAAGTCGTGATACCGCTTGATGTGAGTGCGGCTCGGCGCTCCGATTTGCACAAACGTGAATTTTTCCCGATAGCTCGGATACTTCTCCAGGAGGCGTTCGATGGCGAGGAAGCGTTCTGGGATTCCTTTTGTATAGTCCACGCGATCTACGCCCACGCCGAGGAACACGGCTTCGATGCCCAGTTCGCGCAGCAATGCGACCCGTTCCATGTAGGTAGATTCGGCGGCCTCATTAGGATCGGGGTTCTCTGGAAACTCCACGCTGATGGGAAAAGGTTTCACCACGGTGCGGTGCTCTTCGCGATTGACGGTGAAATGTTCCCAGTCGATGCGCGACTCCAAAGTGCGATCCACCGTTTGCAGGAAGTTGGTGCAGTGGGCTTGAATGTGGAAGCCAATCAAGTCCGCGCCCAACAATCCGTTGACGAGTTCTCTTTGCCACGGACAAATGCCGAACGCTTCCGGGTTCGGCCACGGGATATGCCAGAAGATCGCGACGCGCGCATCCGGGCGGGCTTTTTTAATCATCCGAGGAAGAAGCGCGAAGTGATAATCCTGCGCGAGAAGCACCGGACGGTGCATGCCCTCCATTTCTTTCAGGACGGCGTCTGCGAAGCGGCGGTTGGCTCGTTCGTAGTGCTCCCAATCGGAGACGCGAAACACGGGACGCGTGTGAGCAATGTGGCAGAGCGGCCAGAGCCCCTCGTTGGCGAAACCGTAGTAGTAGCCTTCCTCTTCTTCCTTGCTCAGCCAGACCCGGCGCAATGTGTAACGGGGATCGTCGGGAGGAACGCGCAAGCGGTCATGCTTGTCCACGGTCTCGCGGTCCGCGTTGCCACTTCCGTGCGCAACCCAGGTTCCGTCACAAGCGCGCAACACCGGCTCGAGCGCAGTCACCAATCCACTGGCGGGTACGATCGCCTCGACGCCCTTGCCGTGACGTCTATGAATGTAAGGCTCGCGGTTCGCTACTACGAACAGGCGGCTCTCTCCGAGCCGGCCGCGCAGGTGCACCGAGAGTCGCTCGGCGGTCCAGAAAGAGTCCGCAGCCTGACGCAACTGAGCCTCCTGCTCGGCTGCGGAGCGAGCCGCCGTGAGACTTGCGGCGAAGTTTGCCATTTCGTGGGCGAGTGGGCGGAACATATCCAGATCTGGCGCGGCTGGCCGGAGGGAGGGCTTACCCGTGCGCAAAGCCCGCATCCACTGCGCTGCCCGCGCAATCGGCCCCGCGATGCTCCAGCGCACAATCAGAAGAGTGGTGAGAGTGATCAGGAAAACCAGCACGAGCACGCGCAGAAACGTCTCACGCCAAATCCTTCGCCCTTGGACATTGATGTAGCTGGCGTCGTCAACGATCGCCAGCCCGCCGACAACCGCGTCTCCCTGATGTAGAGGGACCGCGTAAATATATACGGGGACTTCCCCGAGGCGGATGAAAACCCCGGCGCTCAGGCCTTGTTTAGCTGCCTGCTGCACCATCTCAGGTTCGCCTTTGAGGCGTGGCGCCAGCTTGGGAGTAATGGCGAGGGATTCGCCCTGAGCGTTGTAGACCGCAACTCCGGAGAGATGCTCCCGAGTGGCGAACCGATCAACCGCGAGCTGTAGTTCTTTGCGTGAGTTCCTTTTGAGATTGAGATAAGGTTCGAGTTTGTCGGCGAGGCTTTCTCCCAATACCTCCGCCCGGTGCTCCATATCCCGGCGCAGGCCCTGCTTTTGAAAGCGGACTTCATAGTAGGACGAAAGCAGTGAGATCAGGGTGATCCCAACGATCAGCGAGATAGTGAGGCGAAGAGTTAGGATGCGCACTTATGACCTTGCAAATCGGCTGCTAAGACAGAACTCGCGTCTGTGCGCGGGTCGAGTTTTCGGCCGAAGAAACCTGGAGCATCCAGAATGCTACAAGAGAAATTTTATTGGGGAGGTGTGGCAATATCTGTTCAATACGGCTCACAAAATTAGAAGACGCGAATCTAATCGCCGGATTCTTGACTCGCGACGATTCGCCGGATGTATTCGTCAGACTCAGGTTCTGCTTGGCAGGTCAGTAAAGTCGAAACTCTACCTCGACACTAATTTGCACACTTACTGGTCGGCCATCTTTCAAGGCAGGATCGAAGCGCCACTGTTTCACGGCCTCCATTGCCTTGGCATCTAGACCGAACCCGAGTCCATGGATCACTCGAATGTCGCGCGGATGTCCAGCTGCGTCGACAATCAGCCACAGAGTGCAAGTGCCTTGTGTTTTTGCTCTGCGGGCTTCCTCGGTGTACTCAGGATCGGGTGTTGAAAGTTCCTGCGGCGCCGAAATTCCGCCTCCAACCTTGTACACTCCTCCGCCGATGCCGCCACCACTCCCGAGACCAGTACCTGGCCCGTGCCCTACACCTGCACCACCGTCAGAACCGGACCCAATGCCGCCGCCCGAGCCGATGCCGTTGGAAGGCGGCGCTGCTGGCATAGGCAAGGCTGTCGGAAGCCCCAGGTTCGGCATGTGATTCTCCGCAACCTGTACCGGCGGCGCGACTACTGTGGGTTCCGCGGTGAGCTTCGGATGCTGGTTGCGAACTACAATTTGCGGCGGGGTGATCTGCACCATTGCAAACTTAGGCAGTCTTCCCTTGGGCGCAGGCAACGGATCATGATCTCCTCCGCCGCCTCCTCCGCTGACTACCGTCCTCGCGGCTCGGAGAATATACGTGTCGGGAGAGGGTGCGATGAGAGTTACGACCTCGCGCTGCTTGGCTTGCGCCACAACGTGATGGCCAAAAGCCGCGCCAGCAAGAATAATACCTACCAGAACAATGTGGACGACAACGGAGCCAACCAGGCCATCGGTGCGGTAGTTGTTAAATTTGCCCCAGACTTCTCCGGTGAATGGTGTATTGGTTCGCAATCGTGACCTCTCAACTGAAACAGCCAGATGTCCTCAAATCTTCGACTCGGCGCATCGACAGTCTGTCGCGACCCGGGTCAAACTAACATGGCGAAACGTAGTCGACTCGCGCTCGATTTCTCGGAGTACATTCCTCGAAATTCAGCGACCACCGGCGCCGACAGCCACGAACATAGCTGGGGCCCGGCTCGACACATTCAGCAGTTATAAGAATGACAGACGCGTAGGGTTAGGTCTGAGCAAGATTGCTCAGATTGATGAAATCAGCATTGCGTCCGGTCGCGGCTGGACCAAGGGCCCATTAACAAGTCCGATTAGAGAAGGGTCGAATAACGAGGCGGGTGAAGGTCAATTGTCATTTTCTTGCAGCGAGGTGGGCGGAAGGCCGGTAGCGTCCGAACGAGTCAAAGGCGTGTTGCCAGGCACTCGTCCCTCTCTGTGCATCGCCTTGCGCATATTGTTCTGCGCCCAGGAACAAAGCGCCCGGTACAGCAGGGATAGCAAACCTACTGACACGACCAGCGCTGGTACAAGAATTTTCATCTTTAAGATCTCCGGGCAATTGTCCCTCAGTTCAACCCAAGACTGCACCAACCGCGCTCACATACGAGAAACAAAGGTTCCCAGGTAACATTGCCTGTCACACCTTGATGCGCTGCTGGCGAAACATTCAAGGTATCTGGTGATCGAAAGAGGGTCTGTGCAATATTGCACATATCGCCAAATAGGGCGATGGGCCTGGTTTTCAGTGAAACTACACACCTCAGATCGATTTGGCATGGCGGGGCCACGGCCGCCGTCGAGTACGCCGACGCTATATTCGCTGTCCGCAAACCTCACCCACTGGCCAGGCATTTTGGGACGCGTCATTGGCGCACAAGTCGGCGACACGGATGCGCGAAGTTTGAACGTGTCTCGAAGTCAATTTGCGGGATAAAATCATCCAACAATTGACAGCGCTGGCGCCATTACCGATTGAGATAAGCGAGGACTAGTCAACGAGGACTAGCTTTTGCTCCGGGAGGCACGCTGGAGGCGGGCCCTCCCAGGGCGTGAAGCGAGATGGCGATGTAAGCGCATTTCTCAGTTGGCTTCCTGGCGGACAACTTCACCCCGGCCATTCCCGGCTTTGGGAAGCGCGGCATAGGCAGAAGTTGATTGCGGACGAGCGCGCTCTTCGCCTAGGTTCGGAAAGCGCAGCACGGTTGGCGATTGCACGTGCACAATTTCGTTTCTCACCGCATATAACACGAGCTCGGCGATGGAATGAAGCTTGAGCTTGCGTAAGATGTTGCTGCGATGGGTTTCTGCCGTTGCCACTGTCATACTCAAGATGGTGGCGACTTCTTTGGAAGCCTTGCCCTCACTCACCAGCTGCACAACCTCGCGCTCCCGTGGCGACAGTTTGGCTACCTTGGGCACGGCGGGGCCGATGCGATGCTGCTTGTATCCGTCCATAATTAGATCGGAAACCCGCGAGCTGAAGATAGTCTTGCGTCGCTGCAGGGCCTCTACTGCTGTTATCAGGTCCATAGTTTCGTCGGACTTGAAGACCCAACCGCGAACACCCGCCTCCAAGCATTCCCGTATTACTTGCTCAGAGTCCACCGCGGTGAGGATAAGTATGGCCTGGGCAGGATTGTGTTTCAGGATCTGCCGTGCCGCGTCCACACCATTGAGTTTTGGCAGGCAAATATCCAAAATCACCAGATCGGGCTTCGATTGCTTGCATTTTTCTACTCCATCGCGCCCATCAGCAGCTTCTCCACAGACTTCCCAACCTTCGTGTGACCGAAGCAGCGAGGACAAACCGAAGCGGAATATTGGGTGATCGTCAACTACCAGGATACGAAATGAACTCATAAGAACCTCCCCGTACTCTGGCTACGTTACCAAGGTCCATGGCTTGCCGTCTGAGCACAATAGCTCACGTTCCGCCCCGGTCGCCGTGAGGCAAGAATCGCAAAAAACGGAGTTGGGCGGGCCTGTGGACTAAAACGGAGCCAATGGCGCGGAGATTCTGGCTATCAAACGCTTTGAAGTAAGGCGCGACGCGGTGATGCCGGCGATCAAAGTGCGAAAGGAGGCAAAGCGCTGGTGACAAACGGGGAGGTTCGAGCCAACGCCTGCCTTCCCGCCCCTCGCGTTGGGGCTAAGTAAGGAATAAATGAGTCGAGCTACCGGGGTCTATCGTGCCCAGTGGGTATTTGTCGGGAAGAGTTCCGTTACGTTTTCGCGAGCGCGATCGTCATATCGATAGTCATCGGCCAAGTTCAGCGGCGCAACGCTTTGTTGACCCAAGCAAAGGCAACATTTCAGGAAAAACTACTTATGTTCGACGACTGTCGGCCCGAACTGGGTACAGAAACAATTAGAAAGTCTTACCGACTGCACAGGATAGACCGTTCTCAGTTCTGACTCTACTCTGAAAAGGTAAGTGAAGGCGTAACTCACTTCGTTTCGCCCTTCACAATGACAGCACACGTTGAACCAGACAAGTTGAAACCAGGGGGTCACAGGTGAACAGCGACTCGGCGAGTACGGGCACGGTTCTTCTGGGCCCTGAGTTAGTCAAACGCGCGCAAGCAGGCGATTCGAATGCTTTTGGCACTTTATTTGAGGCGCATCGGTCGCGTATCTATTCGGTATGTTTGCGTATGACCAGCAACGCCGCCGAAGCGGAGGATCTCACGCAGGATGCGTTCTTGCAGGCTTTTCGCAAGATTGCGAAATTTCGCGGAGACTCAGCGTTCTCCACCTGGCTGCACCGCATTGCGGTCAACACAGTACTGATGCATTTTCGCAAGAATTCCCTGTCTCAAATTTCGCTGGACGAGCCCTACAGCGACAGCGAAGGTTCCAAAATACGGCGCGAATACGGAACCCGAGATAAGGGTCTGGCAGGCTGTGTCGATCGAGTCGCTTTAGCCCGCGCCATGAAAGAACTTCCCCCCGGATATCGGACGATCTTCCTGCTGCACGAAGTGGAAGGCTATGAGCACCAGGAAATCGCGGAGATGCTCAGTTGTTCCGTGGGCAATTCGAAATCCCAGCTCTACAAAGCGAAACTGCGATTTCGCGAACTCCTGGCCCCTGTGCCTGCAGCGCAGCTGGCGGTGCGAAACGCGAAACCCAGCGCCAAGAAGCGCGTCACGAAGGAACGTGAGAACTGGAATCTACCACTGGGCCCCAACGTGGTTATGCCTCCAGCGCCGCTGGTTGCCTAGAGAATACCGTGTGATTGCTGGCGGGGGCCGCTAACCTGAGGCAGTCTGCTCCCGCGAATTCACTCCTGCCATTTACAGTTTTGGCATCACGCAGGTGTTCGGCGCCTGACGGCCGCGCGCCCTACTCTCGATCGTCCGCAAGCTCCGGCTGATCGTCCATGATCTCCGATCTTTGCCAGTCGTGCGTATCCGCGAGCACCATGGACTGGGATCTCTTTTTCGCCGACTCAAGGCCTTTGCGGCCATTCTTGCGTCCTCCCTCAGCCAAGAACGCCGAGCGCAATGACCAGTCTCCGGGAGACGCACCAGGGTTCGGAGATACATAGCGCTGCCAAAAGGCACGCAACCCCGGAAACAACGGTGCGGGACCGATGGCCTCCTTGACCCTCTTGAGCTCGAACCAGCGAAGATAGTTGCGCACGACGCTACTCATGGTCATCTGCATCGCCGCTGAAAAATTGTGTTCCGACATTCGCTGTTGCTGCTCGGGTGATTCCAATATCGCAATAACTTTGTCGGCGAGATCCGCCGCATTGCCGACCTGGTAGAAACTGATTGCCATGTCTTCGTCCGCCGCCATATCACGAAAGTCAGCGAGGTCGGCGCACACGATCGGAACTCCAAACTCGCAAGCCTGGTGGGCCGGTCCACTCGAGCCGGTCGCGGAATCGTAGGGCATCACTACCACCGTGGATGTCCGGAAAAGATCGGGAATATCTTCTTCCGGAATATATCCGCGAAACTCGATGTGTGAGCCGGGGCCGAGCGACTCACGGATTGATTCCCAATATTTCGGTTTCGTGTGATGGTTGGCTCCCCCGATGATCAGCCTGGCATTCGGTACTTTTTTCAAGACAGCAGGAAAAGCTTCGATCAGCGTCTCCAGCCGCTTGTAGGTTCCCCAGTGTCCGATCGCCAGAATGCGATGCTCGGGATTACCACGTATCTTGAAGTCCGGAAGACTAGGGGAGGGTGCGAACGTCCCATGCGTACCTAGCAGGACGTTTTGAGCGGCGTATTTCTCAACCAGAGTGCGCCGGTACCCGGAGAGCAGCACCGATACCGAATTTGCCTTTAGTAAGGCTCTGGTGGCGATATTACCGCCAAGACTGAACAATCGTTTCTGGCGGACTCCAGCCGTGGCAAAGTCGACGTGTTCGAGAATGTGGTGGAGAGTGATGTGAGTGTAATGACCGAGAGCGCGGGTCAGAGCCGGCGTCGACAGTCCCGCAAAAGCCGCAATCGGGAATTCCGGAGTTCCAAAGCTTGAGAACACGAGATTGAACCACACGACATCTGGCTTTAATTTGCGGATGGTGTTCAACAAGCGCACCGGAGTTTTCAGGCTGTTGAACTTCCAGCAGCGGATTACGTCGAACCCTGGCAGCTCCGTTTGTTGCTGAGCGTTCAGCGGTTTTCCGTCCTCGTCTGTCGCGAATTCGTAATCGGTCAGCTCGTCTGCGAGAATCGTCAGACTGATGTCTGGATTGCGCTGTAGTTCCCGCGCAATGTAAAACGCATACTCGTTCAACTGGCGCGCGCTCGGAGGAAAAGTCGCAACTAAGCAGATTTTCATCGGATCCCGTTCTCAGAACAAAGTGATGCGCAGATAAGGTCTGAACTGTTGATTCTGCCCACCTGTGAAATTAAAGAAAGTCTCCTGTTGCATGCCCGCCGAAAAACGAATCGGATACTTGAGTTCAACGTCCCTGCCAGCCTCCTTGAACGTGCGGTGAAACGGCATTGCGTAAGAGACGGCGAAGCCGCTCTGCACGGCATCGTAGAAGTGAAAGCCCATATTCCGTGAGTACGCGACCGACGCTTGCACGCTCCAGTTGCGCGTCGGGGCATAGTGAACGCTGCCTGCAGGGCGGAGAGCCTGGGCAATTGCAAAGTTGGGTCCCTGCACTCGCCACGCCCGCAAGTCCTCTGCGACAACGGTGAAGTTGATCCGCTCGGAAACTCGACGTTCGATGCCCAGGTAAGCGGAAGTGTAGTAATCCTCGCTGATCACGGGAGTGAAGCGGTCGTCGCGTGCTCCCCATCCGGTCAACAGGGCAGTCTTTCCCCAAGGCCGCCCAACACGGAAATTGAGCGCCCCCGCCAAATCTCGCGAATGCTGTGCGCTTTCAGTAAACGGCCCAGCTTCACGAATGGCATAACCGCTCACGGAAACTATGTTGAAAAACGAACTGGTCGACATATACAAAAACTGTCGAAAAAGGTTTTGGTTCATTTCAACCGGAGACAGGGAATCCCGGCGAACCGTTTCCTGAATACCTGCGTTGAAGTTCAACACATTGGTACCCAGATGCAGGGTGGGAGTCAGTCCAAAGTTAAACGAGTAATCGGTCGTATTACGATTGATGATCAATTCCTCACTGGGCAGAGAAATTTGCCCGCGAGCATTCCGCACCTGAAAGAATCCACTGGCTTCGGGCAAATCGCCGAGATGGAGATGGTAGGCGCCGGTCCATTCCGTCTCGAGGGACGAACGTGGAGGCGGGAGCAGCCCCTGGCTGCCTGCCGCCGGATTTGGAACATCCAGCTTGGCGTCCAGAACGTAAACCGTCGTGTCTTCGAAGATGGGCGCCACAGAAAAATCTGAAAGGAAACTTACTGTGGGGTTGACCCTCAGTCCTTCGTTCGCGCCCGCCTGCAGCAGATCCTGCTCCGCGCTTTGATGTTCGCCCGCGGAGTCCGCGGCCTGGGCGAAAGCGGTAAGCGCCTGAATGTTCTGATGCTCCTGACGCAGCACATTTGCCTTAGCTAGGAGATATTCATACCCGGGCTCGCTATCGGCCGAGCTGCCGATCAGGGAGAGCTCGCCCTGCGCTCTGGCCGTGTCCCCCAGGGCCAGATAAGTGTTGGCCATGCCGATTCGCACCGACGTCTCGGGCGCTCCCGCGGCCAGCGCGCGCTGCAGGTAGGTCTGCGCCAGTTGGTAATCATGCATGCTGAGGAACACGTCGGCCGCTTCCATTAACTGTTCGCCCGTAGCGGGTAACGCCTCTTCCGTTTGACCCTCCATCAGAGCTAATGCAATCTGCCGGTGTGCATCATCCAGATGACCTTCGCTTGCCATCACCTGGGCAATTGCCAAACGAACACGAATGCGGTCACTGCCGGGCATTTCGAGCGCTCTTTCAAAGCGCTCCATGGCGCCCTTCTGGTCTCCAAGCAAGCCCAAAGCTTGTCCCGTGGAAACCAAAACTCGACTTTCTTTCTTCTGATCCTTTTCCGCGAGCTGTGTCAGTTGGGCGGACTGTTCTGCCCGCTGCACGTAACGCAGAGTCTGCTCGCGATCATGCAGCTGGGCATAGGCGCGCGCGAGCTGCGCGTAGATGTCGCTGTTGTCGGGAGAAAGCTTCTGCGCAACCTGCAATTCATCAATCGCTTCGTGATAAAGCCGCTGCCCATACAACGTTTCACCCAACGCGAGATGGAGACCTCCGTCGTTGGGCGCGAGCTTCAGCGCAGCGCGATACTCAGCGGCCGCTTTCGTCAACATCCCGTTTTGCCCGTACGCGGTTGCACGGATCAGATTTATGGGCAGGGAATTTATGGACGCATCGCCCATCTCTTCCTGCGCCAGCAGCACTTGTTGCAAGGCCGCTTGCGGGCGGTGCAGATCGAGGTTGGCATAAGCCAGGCCGAGATGTGCTTCGCCATTCTTGGGTTCGCGCTTTAGCGCAGATTCGAAATCTGCGGCGGCGGCCTCCGGCTGGTGGAGATCGTGCAGCACGTAGCCGCGGTTCACGTACGCCGTAACCATATTAGGATCGCGCTCCAGAGCCTGGCTGAAGTCTGCTTGCGCCTGTTCCAGCAGTCCTGCACGTTTGTGCACATAGCCGGCCAGCAGCGGAATGTCGGGCTCTTTGGGTAGCACAGCGTCGTACTGAGAAGTCAATTGCAGCAGCTCGTCGTAGCGCTCAAGGTAAAGCAAGTCATACGCGAGATAGACCACCACATCCCTGTCTGTGGGAAGTTTCTTGATGGCTTCCCGGCCCACGTCCGCCGATTTCTGGTACTCGCCCTTGAAACTCAGGAACCTCTCTTTTTCTCGCATGAGGTGAGGTTCCTGCTGCATTTCGTTCGTGGCGCGGCTCAACCACTCCGCCGCCAGGGGCAAGTGTTGCGCTTCGATCGCGGCATTCATACCTCCCGCCACGATCAGACTATTGTGCGGCGCCAGGTCATAACCTTTACGATAAGCAAGTTCAGCTTTTGGAAAGTCCCGCCGGGCCGCATACATGTCGCCCAGAGCAAGGTAAGGAATGTATAACGCCGGATTGGCAGCCAACAGCCGCTGAAAATATTTCTCCGCATCCTGATCGTGCCCAGTATTGCGGGCGATATAGCCCAGAGATATAAGTGCAGACCGGTTGACCGGATCGTTCGCGAGGATCTTGGTGTACACGCTAGTCGCTTCCTCGGTGTGCCCGAGTTTCAGAAGCAGATCCCCGTCCAGCTGTAGACTATTGGGATCCTGCGCATTGATCGCCAGCGACTCCTTAATGTCGCTGCTCGCGCCATCGAGGTCGCCGCTGTTCATCTTGATTGAAGCTCTCAGGCGCAGAAATTGCGGCCGTCCCGGTCCATGGTCGTCCAGCGCGCCGATCTGCGTTTGCGCAATTTCGAGGTGGCGGTGTGCAGCACTCGCGTCTCCCAGGCTCTTGTACAGTTCCGCGAGATCCATATGCAGCTGAATACCGTAAAGCGGCCCTTCGGCGGGGCTTTGAGGTAAATGCGCCAAGGCGGCGTTATATTCCACAACCGCGTCTTCCGGGCGCTCCTGGAGTCGTGCAATTTCCCCGCGTATGGCATGCAACCGATAATGTTCCGCATCGAGAGCGGCGGCACGCTTGAGAAAAGGCTCGGCGGATTCAACGGAACCTAGAGCCACGTCAGCCTGCGCCGCGGAAAGCTGCAGGCCCAAATCGCCCGGCACTGCGTTGGCGGCCTGCGCGTAAAGTTTTGCGCCCTCGTCCGGCTGGCCATTCAGCTGGTAGGTGTAGGCGAGCTCGGCGGTCACGTCGGGCTTCGGGCTTTGAATTGACTTCAGAGCGGCAATGGCCGCCGCGTAGTTTCCCGACTCGCGGTAGTAGCCGGCCATCGATCGCTGAACGTCGGGATTGTCCGGGTCATGCCGCTTGGCCAGCTCCAGGTAACGGCTGGCCTGATCGGGCTGCTTCTGATGTTCATAGGCCAGCGCCATCAGCAATTCCGACCGCGCCCCAGGCTGAATTTGTTCCGCTCGCATCAGCACAGTGAGCGCCGCGTCGTAATCTCCAGACCGCATCAGAAGTTCGCCCAGCAAAATCGAATCGCCGATTCTCTTTGGATCGGCCGCAAGCACCCGGTTCAGCAGCTGAACGGCCTCGTCAGTGCGTCCCATGATGCTGTAGGTCTGTGCGAGCCCGGAAATTCCGTCGAGCGACGACGGATTCACGCGAAGACCGCGACTATAGGAATCCACCGACAGCTGCGATTTTCTGGCGAGCCGCGCGGCATAGCCGAGCAGGAACCATAGCTGAGCATCGTTGGGCGCGGCCTTCGCAGCACGCTGCGCGTAATCAACCGCCATCGCATAATTTCCGTCTTTCAGGGCCGATTCAGCGGCCCGGGCAAGACGCGCGTTTTGAATGTTCGATCCCCAGCCCAGCGATTTGTTCGCAGGCGATGCTTGAGCAGGCGGTGTTTTCTCGGGATTGGCTTGAGGCGTTTCTGCCGAGCCCGACCCCACCTTATACGTCTGCGCTCCAAGCGAGCAGGCAAACGTAACAATAAGCAGAGACACATGTGCGGTCTTCCGGCGTACCAGCGCGAAACTCAAAGTGTTACCACCGAATCAGTTGATTGCAAGGCTCTTCGATTCGAGAAAGGCGTTCCGCGTTGGCTGGACGGTCGCGGACTTTAAGTCCTCGCAGGGCAGAAAGAGGACACGCGGCGATACAACCCGGAATGTCACCCTCGAATCCAAGCCCAACCAACAGAGAGGGACCTGTGCAGAGAACTGAATCCGTCGCGCCTACATCCGGGTCAATCCCGTTGAGCATGATCTTTCTGGCGGCTCTTGTGGTTCACTTGCCGTTACTGCTCATGAAGTTGCCGCTGAAGTCGTATGACGCGAACTTCCACATTTTTTTCGCATCGCACTACCTGCACGACTGGTTCGATCCCTGGAACCCAAAGTGGTATGCGGGTTTCTCGCAGACGACTTATCCTCCATTGCCGCAGCAGTGGCTGGCATTGGCATCCCGGCTCATCGGATTAGACATGGCTTATATGGCGGTCCAGTTCGTCGCCATCCTGCTTCTCGCATTAGGTGTTTATCGATTTTCATTGCTTTGGGTTGACCGCCGATCGGCTGCGTTCGCGGCGCTGGCCAGCGTTTTTCTCGGCTCTGAAAGTTTTCTAATTTATTCCGCGGGACAGTTATCCACTACGTTTGCCGCGCCTCTTTATTTGAACGCGCTGCCTTACCTTTTCGAGTGGGTCCGGCACGGCAAGTGGCGATCTTTTCTGAAAGGCGGAGCGCTCTTCGTCGCCGCCGCTGCTGCCCATCACGCCACGCTGCTCTTTGGATCTTTTTTCTTCGCAGTGCCCGTCCTAGCGCTAGTAGTTTTCGACCGGCAAGATTCGGATGGAAAAGATGGCGAACGTGTCTCTGTTCCTGCGTTCCTGCTTCGCACCGGGAGCATTATCCTGGTCGTCGGTGCTGCCGTTGCGCTCGTGCTTCTGCCGTTCTGGATTGCGCTGATTCACTATCCCGTTACGCAGGCGCCCATCCCACATCCCAGTCGCGCGAATTACCTGCTGAGTCCGCAGTGGGGCTTGAACTACTTCATCGTCCCTTACGGAGCTCTAATTCTGGCCCTGCCGTTCATCGTGTTGCGAGGTTGTTCGATCGTCCGGCTTCGCCCGCTGCTCCTGGGTTTCTGGCTGGCATTCCTGGTAGGACTGGGAGGCACCACGCCCGTTGGCCGACTGCTGTTAGGCCGCGCGTTTGACGTCCTCACCATGGAGCGCTTCAGCTATTGGGCAACTTTGCTGGCGCTGCCTTTCGTAGGGCTTCTGGCCACCGAACTTATTGACCGCTTTCAAATGCGAGCCGTCGCCGGGCTAACCGTGGCAGCAGCTTTGAGCTGCGGTCTAGCAGTGGCGTGGGCAACTTACCGCCCCGCGGATGCCGCGGACTTCAAGGTGGACGCCGTCGCCTCGTGGCTCAATCGTGATGGCCACGATCGCTACCGCTACGTCACGCTGGGATTCGGCAACAAGATCGCGCGCCTCGCCGTTCTCACCGATGCCAGCAGCGTCGATGGTGAATGGAACTCCGGCCGCATGTTGCCGGAATTGACCGAGCACGGCGCTGGCGCCCTCACCAGTTCCAAGTATTTTGGCAAGCCCGGCCTCGACGCGCTGACTGCAATTCTCCACCACGCCGATCGTTACGGCTTGAAATGGGTATTCCTCCGAGACCCGTACTACGAGCCGCTTCTGGTTTTCGGAGGATGGCGCAAGGTGGATGACCTTGAAGATAAGACCATCACCGTCTGGAGCAAAGAGGACGTGCCGCCTGCGGTTCCCGTCAACGCGCCACAGATTCCCCCGCGCTGGCAAGGACTCATGTGGGGCATTCTTCCTATCGGCAGCAGCATCCTGGCGATGTTCCTCGTGCTGATTCCCGAGAAGCGATGGCACGCCCGGCGCGTCGTCCAACCCGCGCCTGCGCATGAAAATCTCGTTCTCGGGAGGCTGATCTCGTGACCGGGCGCATCCTTGCAATATTCATCGCAGCTGCCACCGTGGTGCTCATCGCAGTTGCCACTCTCTGGCCTGTTCATTCCGCAGTCGCGATGGCCGGGTCAGGAGCCAGTCTTTTGTCGTCCTCTTCAACAGCGCAAGCGGCGGTCGAGACTCTGGCAGGCGAAATCGGCCGGCAAGAGTGGGAGAAGGCGTATTCCAGTCTCGTCCAACAAAAGCGAATTCACGGAACCCGAGTTCGTTCACGACTTGACCGGAAATTATCCCAGCCTCCGCACCTACGCGACTTTGGACAGCTCTGACCTACGCCCGCTTCACGCGACTGCCGACGAAGCACAAATTCAACTCAAGTTGCGCTGGTCGACCGTAGTGGGAACGTTCCTGGACACGCGCACCTTGAAAGTGGTTCGAAATGACGACCATTGGGCCGTGTCGTGGCCCATCGTGAAAGAGCCGCGCGTACCGCCGCAAGTGATCCCGGTTAACTACCTGCGCTGGGACGTGATTTACCGCGGCCCAGCCGATGACTGGGGAGCTCAAGACGTGGAAGCCCCGCACGTCCGCATTGTGGACATGCATCCCGTCGATCGCGCCGACGGAGTGGTCATCATGGGCGAACTTCTCAACGAAGATGTCGTCCCCGCCTTTGTGACGGTCAAAGCGACGTTATTGGCGAAAGACGGATCGGCGATCGCGAGCGAAGACAGCTTCGACAAAATTTCTCACGTTCTCTTGCCCAAGCAAGTCACCCCATTTCTTATCGCGTTTCACGATGTCGCGCTGTCTCAGGTAGACAGCGTTCACATGGACCCATCGTCGACCCTCATCGCCGCATCGGCAGACCCTGTGATCGAAATCGAAGATCAGCGCCTGAATCCCGCGCCCGGAGCCTCATTCACCGGAAAACTCATCAATCAAAGCGGCCAGGTCGTCAACGTGGCTCACGTGCTGGGCACGTTCTATGACAAAAACGGCCAATTGGTCTGGGTCGCCGACCAATACGTCGACCGCGCCCTGTTACCTGAGATCCCGGTTTCTTTTGCCATGTCGATTCCAGCGGATATCGCCGGCAAAGTCAGCAGCGAGCGCGCCATCACCGCCACGTACAGTTCCGGCCGGTTCCAATGAAACGCCGACTCACATTTTTTCTGGGAGTAGTGGTCTTGGCCGCGATGCCGATAGCCCTGGCGCAAACCGGCGTCCTGGGCTTGCCTAAAACGGTTGAGGCAGGCAGCGCATTCTCGATTCAAAGCACCGGCAGCGGCAAAGCAGTGCTCTACATCGTAGGGCCCGGGCAGATACTCAGACGCAACGTGCAACTGGGAGAGCCGGAGCTTTTTGCTCCCGGAGATCTCCACAACGCCGGCCATTACCTGGCTGTCCTTGTGTCAGCTTCCTCCACGGAAAACGGAGCGTTCGACGTTACTTCCGCGCAGCAGCCGTCGACATTGAGCTTTCTGGCGAAGCCTTCACGCGTCGCAGTGGACTCGCACGATGGCATCAGCGGCGTCGTGTACGTATTCGACACTTTTAACAATTTGGTTTTAGCGCCCACGCAAGTGTCGTTTCAACTGTCAGGCGTTGCTGGAGCAGCACAGACGCGGACGGTGCTGACCCACAACGGCGTCGCTTGGACAAAAATGAATTCCGCCGCCAAGGAAGGCTCCGGCCAGTTTGTAGCTCAGGTCGGGAATGCAACCGGTACACGCGTAATCCAGCAAGTTCCCGGCGAGCCCTGCGGCCTGAGGATAAGCGCTCGGCCGTCAGGTCAGAGACTCGCAGTGCAAACCGACCCAGTGCGGGACTGTAGCGGCAACGTCGTGCCCGATGGAACGATTGTGACCTTCACCGAAACCTATAACGGCAGCGAATCCACAGTAGACGCGCCTCTCAAACAGGGAGTGGCGCGAGCGGAGATGCCCGCCTACAACGGCGCAAAAATCTCTGTCGCAACCGGAGTCGTCTTAGGCAATGAGATTCGCTGGGGAAGAGAATAATGAAGAGCCCCATCCTCATCGCCTGTTCAATCTTCGCCGCAATATTTGTCTTCGCTTCGGACCAACCTGCGGTGCGCGTGCAATCCACCGATTCGCTAGGGCCGCGCACCCTGGAAAAGCAGACCAAGGCCGCCGTGGTGCGTGACTATCTGCAAGCCTGGGGTAGTTTCAGCCGGGCATTCGAGCAGAACCGGGCGGACATTCTCGATGCGGATTTTGTAGGCGTGGCCAGAGAAAAGCTGGAAGACACGATTCGCGAGCAAGCGAAGCTTGGCATCCAGACGCGTTATCGAGATGGCGCACACGACATTCAACTCGTTTTTTACTCGCCGGAAGGGCTGTCCCTCCAACTGGTCGACACAGTTGAATACGATGTGCAAATCCTGGATCACGGAAAGGTTCTAACTACACAACACGTCCGCGCGCGCTACGTTGCAGTTTTGACTCCCACTGAAGTGCGGTGGAAAGTGCGCGTTTTCCAGGCGGAACCCGAATGATGCCCATATCTCGACCTCGTACAGCACCTACCTGGAGACGGTAAGACTGGACGCAGTAAGAACGGCGCAAAGACGCCGAGGAACAACACAGAACACTTTCGCTTTAGGCACATACTCCAAGGAGCCTCACAGATGATCTCAGTCGTAGTACCAATTTTTAACGAAGAAGAAATCTTAAATCTGTTTCATACCGCCCTTGCCGATTCCATGAAGGATATTGGCGAAGCCTGGGAAGTCGTCTACATAAACGACGGCTCGAGAGACTCGTCCCTGAAACTGCTGACAGAACTGCAATCAAAAGACACGCACGTAGTGGTGGTAGACCTGTCGCGCAACTGGGGGCACATGGGTGCGATCTCCGCGGGCCTGCAGACGGCACACGGCGATGCGGTCGTCTTAATGGACGGCGATTTCCAGGATCCACCAGAAGTTGTGCCGGAACTAGTGGCAGCCTGGCGCGGCGGCGCGCAGGTAGTAACCGCTGTGCGAAGAAGCCGGCAAGAACGGCGCAAGATTCTGGCCAAGCTGTTTCCGATCTTCTATCGCGTGCTGGGAGCGCTCTCCGACTTTCCCATCCCGCTCAATGCCGGAATTTTCGGCCTTCTCGATCGGCAAGCGGTGGATTCGATTAACTCTCTGCGGGAAGGCAGCCGTTATCTGCCTGGGTTACGCGCCTGGGTCGGCTACAAGACCGGCGTCGTGCTCTACGATCGGCAGGATCGTGCCGGCGGTGAAGGCAAACTCACGTTCATGAGCCGGATCAAGTACGCCATGGACGCAATTACGAGTTTCAGTTACAAGCCTCTCCGCCTAAGTTTCGGGTTGGCGGGCTTTGCGATCTCAGTGGCTGTCATTCTCGCGCTGTGCACCGTCTTTTCAAGGAGCGCGGTAAATCCCTTGGGATACGGCGTGGCCGCCGCAATCTTTCTGGTGGGAGGTTTCCTGCTTCTGTGCGTGGGCGTGCTCGGCGAATATCTCGGACGCGTTTACGACGAAGTGCGCAGCCGGCCGCTCTCGATCATCAACAAGATTTACGGCCCTCCCCAACTGATCTCCTCTGAAATAACCATGAATCACGGAACCATGAACCGCCGAACCGGAGATCGGAGAAAACCATTTCGGATCGCCTAAACAGTTACTGCCCGGCTCGTGGTTGCGAGCCGGGTCCGCACTTGGCCAGGCCGCGCTCTATCGCCGTGCCCTCTTCGTAGTCGTTCCAGGTTTCAACCAGCACGAAGGGTAATGGACGATCCGCCGAGTAGTACTGCCGCCACAGCTTCATCGTGTCTGCAAAGGTTTCCCCGCAGCGCTGAGAAATGTGCCGGTCAAGACTCCACGAAGCTTTGCTGTCATCGAAGCCGGTCCAGGCCGCGCCCACGGCAATCTTGTCAGGATATTTCGACTGCATCTTGCGGTAGAAATCGCCCAGGTAATCTTCTCCCCAATTGCTGCCATCTTTTGCCCAACCTTTTTTCCCGGGGTTGATCCACGCATAAAAACCGTCGAAATCGGCTGTGAACGAGCTTGAACGATCTTCATAGATAAGCAACGGAGGATGAGCCCATTTGTCCGTGGCGGCCCGCACTCGATTCCAGTTGGTGTGCCCGCCTTTTGGAAAAATAAAAATCACCGGCCGTTCCTCATACGTCAGATAGGCCGCACGTCCAGGCGAATTCGGCGAAAGATAGGTTTCGTTGAACTTGTTAAAAGCCGCAAAAGCGTCGTCCGTCGCTTCAGCCTCTTCATCGTCAGTTTCGTCATACATCATCGCAACCTGAAAGTGTTTTTCGGCAGCAATGGTCTGCATCAGGGCATAACTGCTATCAAGAAAGGGCTCGCGATCCCCATACCAGTCCACCACGAACCCGGAAATCCCCAGCGCCTTGGCCTGATCAATCTGTTTACGGATCACAACCGGATCATGCGACGAATACCCCACGGAAATGTGCCTGGGATGCCCGAACCACGGCTCATAAACTGCCAGAATTTGTGGCGCAGCTTCGCCAGTCGCCGCACTCGGCACATTCCGACGCAGTTCCTGGCGCAAGCCAGAATGCGCGCACGCTTGCGGCAGCAAGAGAAACACGAGTGCCGAGATTACCCAGTAACGATTGATCATGTAGGTCCTATGATTTTGAAGATTCAGGTCTTAGAGTCGATGCCAACCCTTTGGGTTGTAGCAAGTCCAGCAATTCAAGGCATATACATCAGAGTTACAAGCAGCCTCATCCTCGATTTCCGCATCAGAAGTGCTGCCTCGCGAGCAGAATCCATCCGTTCGCATTAGAACGCTCAAAGTGTCAACGCAAAATTCGTTTTTCTTTTTCGCTTTCGCCGGTTTGTGAACTGGAGCCCTCTGAACCTTGTGAATCGTCCGAACCCGGAATCGAAGACTCTCCAGGCCCGCGTTTTGTCGGGAAGCTTCGTATTGCTCTCCGCCTCCGGCCTCGCCACGGCGATCAACTTTGCCTACAACATTGCCGTTGCACGCTTCCTTGGGCCTACCGCCTTTGGCCACGCTACGGCTGTCTATACTCTCCTCATTCTGATATCCGCCGTTACGCTTTCCTTCCAAATCGTTTCCGCAAAAGTCGTCGCGCAACAGAACTCTCTGGAGGGAAAAAGCGCGGCCTATCGAGGATTCCACAAGAGCGCGTGGGCGTGTGGCATTTTCGTTGCGATGTTATTGCTGCTGTTTCAAAAAGCAATCGCGGACTACCTCAAGTTACCCACTCCGTTTCTCGTCGTCTTGCTCGCCGTTGGAGTTGCCTTTTACGTTCCCCTCGGAACACGGCGAGGCTACATCCAGGGCGCCTACGGTTTCCAACGCCTCGGCACTAATCTTGTTCTCGAAGGACTGGTTCGCCTCGGCGGATCTCTCCTCGCCATCGCACTGGGTTTCGGCGTCCCAGGGGTTATTGCAGCCAACGCCGCCGCCGTCGCCGTAGCCTATCTCGCCGCCGCGCCGAAGCTCGCAGCGGGAGTTCACGAACTACACGTTCCAGACGCTTTCCGCGAAGCGCTGCAGGCAATCATCTTCTTTGCTGGCCAGGTGCTCATCAACAACTGTGACATCGTCCTGGTTAAGCATTTCTTTCCGCCGATAGTAGCAGGCCTCTACGCTGCCATTGCATTGGTGGGCCGAGTAATTTTCGCTTTCTCCTCCGCGGTCATGAATAGCATGTTTCCGATTGTCGCCGGCACTCGCGCCGAGGAGAGAAAAGATCACAAAGTCCTTCTCACTTCTCTTCTGCTCGTGTTGGGAATCGGTTCCGCACTAGCTCTCGGCTTGCGCCTGGCCCCCGCCGGCATTTGGACAACATTTTTCGGCCCTCAGTTCGAAATCGCCGGCAAACAAGGCCTTCCCTACCTGCTGGCGCTGTACGCAGTTACCACCGTCGTCTACTGCCTGAGCGTTGTGATCATTGCCTACGAAATGTCCTACAAGATCGCCAACACCAGCTGGGTGCAGTTGGCCTTCAGTGGCGCGGTCGTCATTGGCATTTGCCGCTACCATTCGTCTCTGCAGCAAGTGATTTGGGTACAACTTGTGCTGATGCTGGTTCTGCTCATTGTCGTCGCGGTGCCATTCCTCCTCAACGCGCCGGCCGGAGCGAAAAGTGCGAAAGAAGGAGCGGTCTCGCCTGCGCTCAGAGTAATCCGGCCGGTCGCAGTGGACGAGGTCATCGCCGAATTCCTGAAAAGCGATTTCAATAACTCCGCATTCGACGATTATCAGCAAGCTCTCCATGGTTTGGTGAGAACTCCAAACCTGGAAAATTCCGGCGAAAATGCCAAGCGCCGCGCCCTGCTGTTTATTCGGCACGCCGATTTGTGGCGAGAACTGCCGGAAGAAACGGAATGGTTTGAAGTAGAGGTCCGCCCCGCGAACCTGACCCAGATTCGAGTGTTCCCGCGGGCACTTTGGCGCAAGCTCGCGCGCGGCAATTTTACCGTCACAGCCATCGTCGAGCGTCTGCGCACTTTCCGCGGCCGCAACTCCGGCGAAAAGACATTTCTCTCGAAGGTTGCCGACATGGGCGGTTCGTTCCGCCACGACACTGATCCGGGTGCTGTACTTCTGATCGGTCTTACCGAAAGCCAGCCTGTCACCATCCTCGACGGAAATCACCGGCTGGTAGCGGCAATCCTGACGTCCCCGGAAACCATGCTCAGGCTTCGCTTCTTTTGCGGACTATCTCCGAGGATGACGGAGTGCTGCTGGTACCGAACCAATGTGGCGACACTCTTCCGCTATGGCACCAACCGGCTGACCCACGTTGTGCACGATCCCGAGGCCGATTTGGCGCGCCTTCTGCAAAGCTCCTGACTGGACCGAAACATGAAGCGAAAGACGAACCGAAATCCGCATTTCGCCCCTAGCGCAAACCCTTCCGCGTTCTACCGACAAGACAGGATAGACCCCGCACCGTCCTCAATTTAGATTGTTAGATAAGCCTGAATTTGTGGGATCAAGGCATTTTTTGTCACCGCCGGAAGCAAAAAGGTTGTTGGAGCCCGGGCTCCTGAACGGGAGCTCCCGAATATGACCAGTGCAAGACATGTGTCGGTGAAACAGTTGCCGGAGAAGTTGAGCGTTAAGCAGGGCCGGAATTTCTTTCGCGAAGTCGAGCCTCATTTGCAGTCCGACCGGCCTCGAGTCGTGCTCGACTTTTCCAAAGTACGGCAGCTCGACAGCGCCGGAATCCACGTGTTGTTACGTGTCCTGGAAGAGGCCATGAAGCGGAATGGCGACGTCAAGCTTGCGTCCATTCCTCCAGGCGCTGCGGCGATTCTGGAACTCACCAGGGTAAGCCGTCTTTTTGAAACTTTCGACAACACCGCGGACGCGGTGAACAGCTTCCACCGGTTTCCGATCATGCCAGTTCCGCATGCGTTTGGTCACGCGTCGTCGCCTCTCGCGTCCAGAGTGCGCAATCACAGCTTTGCAGATGGTCAGTTCGACTCGCACGGAAGTTCTCCGGATTCGAAAGAAGCAATCAACACTCCGGGGCGTTGGTTGACCCGACAGATTGCTGGCTGCCTGGTGCTTTTACTTTTGCTGGTCGCGCCACTCGCGGCCGCAGCCGCACCGCAGCAGGAGACTAGTTCCAGCCGGCAGACCGACGTCTCCACGGCCCAAGCTCAGGCCCAGACCCAGTCTCGGGACTCCGATAGTGGCGCCCGGAAGTCCAACTATGAACCGTTCCAGCCTCAGGCCCTTCCCGACAGTCCAGACACTGTGCGTTCGCGAGGCGCCGACGGCAACCTACTGTCGATCGCTTCACAGCCCTCCCCAATCCAACAGCAGGACGTCCCGCAGCAGCCCGTAGGCACGGCCGCGGCAGAGTTCATCAAGACCACAGGCGTCGCAGCTTCCAAGCCAGCCGGATCGGCCATAGCTCCGGCAAAGCAGCGGCGAGCGCGTTCCATCCTGATCAAAGTTGCCGCCATCGCCGGCGCTGGTGTTGCCGTTGGAGCGGTTGTAGCTCTATCCGCGGCCAGTCCCACCCGCCCAGTGGGCAGTCACTAACCCGCGGACAATAGCAGGAAGGCACTCCCCGGACATGAGTCATAAACCCACACTTACCCGAACCCCCACGCTGGTAAGTTTCTCTGGCATCGACGGTGCCGGCAAGAGCACCCAGATCGAATCTCTTCAGGCGCGCCTGAAGGAAGCTGGCCTTCGCGTTTTGTTGGTCACTTTTTGGAATGATGTTGCCCGGCTCACGCGCATCCGCGAAGTGAGCGGCCACACCCTGTTCCAGGGAGACAAGGGAGTTGGAACTCCAGACCGGCCTGTAAACCGGCAAGACAAAAACGTCCAGTCCTGGTACATGACGCCGCTGCGATTCGGTCTTTATTTTGTCGATGCCGTCTCGCTCCGCCGGGTGGTAGCGAAAACGCTCAGAGCGGATGCCGACGTCGTGATCTTCGATCGCTATGTTTACGATGAACTCGCAAACCTGTCCGTGCGCAATCCCATCACGCGGCTCTATGTTCGGCTGCTGCTGCAACTCGCTCCGAAACCGGATATCGGTTACCTGCTGGATGCGGATCCGGTTCAGGCTCGCGCACGCAAACCCGAGTACCCGCTAGACTTTCTACACAGCAGCCGCGCGTCGTATCTGGCTCTGAGCGAACTCGCCGGGATGACAGTCATCGCTCCGCAACCCGTCCAGGATGTCGCACTACAAATACAGCATCAAGTATTGCGAAAGCTACATCCCGCTCCGAGCGCTCCACAAGACGCGCCCGGGGAAAGTCTCGCCGTCGGCGATGCACCGTGATGCCCGGCTCCCCTTCGCGCTCCCTCTACCAATAAGTGAGACTCAAATTGTCCAGATACGTGGTGTTTGACGTCTGCTTGTAGTTTCCATCCATCTGGTAATTAACCGTAATGCCATACCAGCTGGAAGGCACCGTGAACGGCGAAGACGTCGCGTTGATAGTGGCCGTCGTACCGTTGAACGTGATCGACTGATACAGTAGCGAATTGCCCGATTCCCTCTGCACCTGAAGGGTCAGGTGGTTCCAGCCCTTGACGAGATTGCATGCAACGCCGGTCGACACCCATTTTTGGGTCACGTTGTTCAAGTAATCCCAGTCCCCGTCGCCTAAATGGTTGCACTGCGTGCCCCAGAACATTCCGATGGAATTCATATACATGCTGACGTCAAATTCCAACGCCTGAGTCACGGAGGGGTTGGTCACGTAAACCTGGGTATCGTAAATAAAGTTGTGCAGAGTCGGCAGAAGCGTATGCCCGTTGTCGGGCAGCCCCTGGGTTGAGAATTGGCCAATCACCGGGTTGTACCACAGCACAACACCGTAGGCAGTCGATCCCCAGGTATTGAATTGGGTTGCATTCCCGCTCTCTGACGGCGACGTGATTCCATACCCGATCGACCAGTCGAGTCCCGAACAGGGCGAGCAATCAACATAGGCGGGCGGTAGCTGTCCCCAGCTGTCCCACCCTTTATTGGTCTGGAGATTCGAGAGTTTAGTCCCGCCGCTCGCCACCGTGACGTCCACGTCGGTGTAAGCCGCTCCACCACACTTGTCCCACTCCTCCACTACCGTCTTGTGAGAGCCTTTGCTCATGGAAAGCTGAGTGTTCAGGCTCGCTCCCTGCGCGACGTATGTCAGTGTGCCGTCTACATAGATTCCAGTGGATGCCACGCCCTTCGAACAGGTAGTCGTGGTCGCGGACGCCACATAATTCACCGGCGAGGCCACGTCGCTGTTGTTCGCGGGCGTGGTCACCCATACGCCAGTCTGGCCGGCAACCGTGATCTCCAGTGTCGTGTAAGTTGCACCGCCGCAGCGGTCCCACTCTTCCACGACTGTGTTGTAAGTACCCGGACCGAGCGCCCAGGTTGTATTCATGCTCGCCCCATTCACAACGTAGACCAGGTTGCCATCCACATAGATCCCCATGGAGGCCACGCCCGACGAACAAGTGCTGGTTGTCGCGGTCGCAACGTAGGACACCGGCGAGCCAACGGTAGCGCCGTTACTTGGGCTGCTCACGCTGACAGTCGCGAGCGCAGATGTCGCCGTCATCAAAAACACGGCGATGAAGCAGTAGAAAGTTTTCATTCCCAGGTCTCCCGGTAATCTGGTATGTGGAGCGCGTCCTTGTGGAATCACAAGGTGTGGCACTACTTAATAAATGGACTAGCCCCGACGCGAACGGGACGTTGCCCCTGTGGTCTTGCTGAACCTTGCTCGATCCGATCGATCCTGATCGAACTCACGGATCAGTGACGTTCGGATTCTAAAATTTCACTAGATTTCACTAATGTTGCCCAAACAGTAATACAGGGTTCCCGGTACGGTCAACGGTAAACGCCTTAAGAATCAATCGGAAGTGCATAGTCCTTTTCACGAAGATTCGAGCCCCGGCGAATCGCATGGTTCTCTGCAGGTTCGGGGCAACCCCCGATTAAGATCTTGCAACTAAAGCACGTCTCCGCGCGGGCAGCACGACGAGTGGAGATCTCGTGGCGCCCCGTTCTCTCGCGACGATTGTGGACGCTATCTCGCGCGTTCTTCGCCCGACTCGTTCTCGGCTTACTCGCTCTTCTTGGAAAACTAATATGGGGAGATTAATACACGTGGCCATTCGTCGTCGTTCCTTGCTTTCCGTCCTTGCCTGCCTTTTGTCACTTCCGCTGGTGATCGCAAACACGGGATGCGGAGGAGTCGCGAGCGCTCCGGCGATCAAGACTCTCACGTCGGTCTCGGTAACCTCGTCCACTCCCAGCGTTGTAGTGGGCGCTACGCGGCAGTTCACCGCCACGGCGACCTACAGCGATGGCTCGACGGCCAACATAAGTTCCACGGCCACCTGGACGGTAGCGACCCAAGCGTTCGCGAGCATAAATTCGAGCGGCCTGGCAACCGGAATTGCCGTGGGCTCAACCATGGTGACTGCGTCGCTCAGCGGCATCAGCGGGTCTGAGTCACTGACTGTAACCGCGACCACCGCACCCTTGACCTCGATCTCGGTATTGCCAGCCACAGCCAGCGTTGTAGTGGGCACCACCCAACAGTTCACCGCCACCGCGACCTACGGCGACGGCACGACGGCCAATGTAAGTTCCACCGCCACTTGGGCCGTCGCGACGCCAGCGGTAGCGACGATAAGTTCGACCGGCCTGGCCACCGGAGCAACTGCGGATTCCACGACGGTCACTGCGTCGCTAAGCGGCATCAGCGGGAATGCGTCGCTTACCGTAATGGCTGGCACGAACGTCGTTATGTGGCACTTCGACGCTCAACGTTCCGGGTTGAACCCGACCGAGGCATCGTTGACGCCAGTCAACGTCGTTCCTGCAACCTTCGGCAAGCTCTTCTCTTACCTGCTGGACGGGTACGAGTACGGGCAGCCGCTGCTGGTGTCGCAACTGACCATCGCCGGTGGCCTGCACAACGTGGTGTTCGCGGCGACCGAAAATGACAGCGTCTACGCCTTTGATTCCGACAACTATGGCACCGGCACGCCCTTGTGGCGGACTCCACTCCTGCTGTCGGGAGAAACGCCGATGACCGATGGTCCCATTCAGCCGTTTCAAGGCATCACGTCAACCCCCGTGATCGATACAACGTCGAATACCTTGTATGTGGTTTCGACGCAGGCGCAGACTGCAGCCAGCACATCCACCTTCCGCCTGAATGCACTCGATATCACCACCGGGAAGCAAAAGTTCGGCGGACCGGTAACCATTCAGGCTTCGGTGTCAGGCACGAATTCAGATTCGATAAACGGTGTGGACACTCTGAAAACATCCTGCGTGCAGCGCGCGGCTCTGCTTCTGGCCAACGCCACGGTCTACATAGGTTTCGGCGGTTGTCACAGTGGATGGCTGCTGGCTTATGGTGCCCAGTCCCTGAAGCAGACCGGCGTCTTCAACGCCAGCCCCAACCTGAACGGCGAGGGTAAGTATGCCAGCGCTGGCGGGGTCTGGATGGGCGGTGGCGGCCCGGCTGCCGACGCTAACGGCAATATATACATCACCACCGGGAACGGGCCGTGGGACGGGTCGTTGGCCTGGGGTGATTCAGTTCTGAAGTTCCCGAACGACGGGACACTAGGAACACCCGCGACACCAGGGGCATCAGGTGAACCTCTCGATTACTTCACGCCCAACGATTATCGCTACATGAATTGCAACGACGCAGACTTGGCCGCGGGCGGGTTGTTGCTGATTCCAGGAAGCACGCAAGCCCTGGCGGCGGGAAAGACCGGAAAGCTCTATCTGGTGAACACGACCAATCTTGGCCACGAGACAGCCAGTGACACGGGAGCGACTCAAACCGTACCCGGCGTCTTAGTCGATCAGGGTTTCGACCCCTACTCCCAAAGTTGTACCGATGTCCCCGGATACCCTGGAGCGGGAACATGGACCACTGACGTCAATTCTTACGAGTTTTTCTCGACCGCATCCTACTTCGACGGATCGGTCTATGTAGGGATCACTCCGACTGCAACCACCATCCCCGTCGGGATCGTACAGTTTCAATACTCAGCAACGACCTTCTTGACGCCATCCCTGGTGAGTTCACCCACCATGCAGGAGGGCAGCAACGGCACCACGACTTTCATTTCCGCCAACGGCACCGCGGACGGAGTCCTGTGGATTGTCGACCACGGAAACCCGATCCAGAACCAGAACCCAACCGCCACAGCCCCGACCACCGCAACCCTGCGCGCCTACGATCCCAACAACCTGACCAACGAGCTCTACAACAGTGGAATCAATGCCGGAGACGCTCCAGGATACGGAATCAAGTTCACCTCCCCGATCGTAGCCAACGGAAAAGTCTACATCGGAACCGCACACGATCTATCAACCGTAACAAATCCGCAAGGCGAACTCGACGTCTACGGCGCGAAGTAGTGTGAACGTTGTCGGGTGGCCCATCCTTTCGCGTTTTTTGCGAAAGGGTGGGATTCCACTGGGTGTCGGCCTGACCGGCCTCTGACCACTGCCCTCTGGCCCCTGCCTTTTAACCTACCTCTCTGGAACTACGGCAGCCGCCCTGACCGTGATCGCATTAGCCACGTAGCGAGCCCCGTCAAAGTCCGCGGTCACCATCACATCCACCCCTTCGTGAAGCTCGCGGCTCACCGGGAAGCGGGCAGAATCAAAGAACACGTCATAGCGTTTGTCGTCCCGGGGATCGACCACCACCAACCGCCCCAAGTGCAAATCAAGCGATGCAACATTTCCAACAAACACAAACGCAGTTCCCGGAGTCGCCAGAATAGAGACCTCGCTGGCCACGCCATGACCTTTATTATCGGATTGGAATTTCACGGAGATTAAAGTTCCCGTGACCAGATCTCCGGGCCCCGGCTCCACAGCGGAGGTCGCAGCCTGACCCTGGCGCAAAAATGCGGTGCCGTCTGCCACCCGGAACTTGACGAGCTGGCGGGATTGCGCATCACGCATGGTTAATTCGTGATCGGCGAAATTGTAGTCGGTTACTTGGCCTTGGCAGTCGCTTCTCGGCAATGCCGACAACATGTGGATGCTGCGCGCAAACACAGTCGTCCCGTCCAGCACCGTCTCAACCGAGACGTGGTCGCCCGCGCGCAGATCGCGTATCGAGCTTTTTACTCCATCCCGATAGATCAGAGTGCGTTCGTCAAAAAGAACCTTCAGCGACCGTCCGCCGAAAACATCCAGCGTAAACTGGTCCCGAACGCCGTCCACACCCCGAATTGAGCCCCCAATCACAGTGCTCTTTCCCTTTGGCGCAGCTGGCAGGCTGGACGCACCGCTTGAAGCCACCACCAGCGATGCAGATGAAGCCGCGGCCTGATCCTGTGCTGATTTCGACCCTGCAGACGACGACAACTGCGCAAATGCCGCGCCGCTGAGAATGGCTAAAGCTAAGAAACGACACATTTAAGACACCTTTATCTGCTGCCTGGATTTTCGCCGCGTATTGGATGGTGAAAAGTGCCCCGCAGTGGTCCGGAGGCGCCTTCGTGAGGCAAAAATGTTGCCTCGGATCGCATTTCGACGGCAGGCAACGCATTCCCGCTCAGCGCATCCAAGACCAAGCTAATGGGGAACCGCAGTATGTTTCGTAAACCACTGATTTTGCTAGCGATACTTGCCGTCACGGCGTGCTTCGGACCTCCGAATGCACGGGCAGGAGATCTCAAACTTACCCTCCCCAGGCACAGCCAGCTCACGTTGGTGCAGCGTCTGAATCGTGAAGGCGTCGATGCGATCCGCAGGCAGCAGTATGAAAAGGCTGAAACGCTGTTTTACAAGGCATATCTGTTCGATCCTGGCGACCCCTTTACTTTGAACAACTTGGGCTACATTTCTGAGCTGCAGGGACAATTGGAACGGGCGCAAAAGTTCTACGCGCTATCGTCCGAGCAGGCAACCGACGCTGTGATCGACCGCGCCACCGCTAAACGACTGAAAGGAAAGCCGATGCGCGATGCTTTCGGCACCTTGCAGGACACGCCGATGCAGGTAAATCGCTTAAATGTTGAGGCGGTTCGGCTTTTATCTGCGGGACGAGCCCCGGAAGCTGATCTTTTGCTGCAGAAAGCGCTGGCGCTGGATTCGCGCAACATCTTTACCTTGAACAACATAGGCGTTACCAAAGAGGCGCGCGGAGATTACGACGAGGCCCTCACCTATTATATGGCCGCCGCCGATGCGCATTCCGCAGAACCAGTCATCGTCACGCTGAACCGCGCGTGGAGAGGCAGGCCGGTCAGCCTCATGGCCGCGGATAGCGCGAAAAAGCTGAGAGAACGTATGCAGAAAGCGGCTTCCGCCCAGGCACAGGCTGCGTTACTGGCCGTGCGGGGGGTTTCGGCGACGAATCGCAATGATTGGCCGACGGCGCGGAAAGACTTCCTCAAGTCGTACTCGCTTGACCCTTACAGCGCATTTTCACTCAACAACATCGGTTATCTCTCGGAAATGGAGGGCGACCTCGAGACTGCGGAGTTCTTCTATGCCAGAGCCGAGAAGGCTGAGGACGCCAAGGTCCGGGTTGGACTCGCGACCCGAAGTTCCGCCGAAGGGAAGCACCTGCTGGCGGTGGCCACCGATAGCGACCAGAAAGTGGACGGCAGGATTATCCAGGAGAACCAGGCGAGACGCCGGCATGCAGGTCCGATCGAACTGAAACACCGCGACGACACGCCGGTGGTGGAACCCACGGTGTCGCCGGACGAGCCGCAGTCGTCGATTGTTCCATCGAGTGCTCCGTCGACGGCTCCGTCCACCGTAGACTCGTCAACCGTGGACCCATCAACAGCGAGTCCAACCACCGCTTCCCAAACAACAGCGTCGCAGATCGCCGCGAGTAGCATTTATGAATTCTTGTCAATCTATTCGCTGTCGATCAAGTCTTGTCATTCTGTTCTTGCCAATATGAACTCATCTATGAACACATCTCTCAACGCTAAGACCGCTTCTCCTATAACCGCTTCCCCCTTCGGTTCAAGCAAATCCCTGACTCTCCTTTCCCGACTTCTGTTGCCGCCGAGCACACGGCGGCGCACCACTTCTGCTCACAGCTGCAGAACTGGGTATCGCTGAAATCAGCCGGGAAGAGTTTGACGAGATGCTGGCATTGGCCAGCTCCCATCACGTGGTGATGCGCGGGCTGAAAGTTTTTCTCCAGGTCATGTTCCAGGCTAAAGACGAGACTCGCACAGAGTGGGCGGCGACCGCGCTCGCGGCGGAAGGCGCGCGTATTGAAAACGCGATGACGTTCCTGACGCGAGTCTGCGCCGCGTTCGAAGCGAAGGGATTGAACATTGCAGTGATTAAATCGCTGGATCACTGGCCGGATCTGGGCAGCGATCTGGATCTTTACACCAACGCGCCCTCAGCGGACGTGCTCTGTCTGATGAAGGAAAATTTCGACGCAGAAGTTTCGTCGCGCAGCTGGGGCGATCGGCTGGCGCGCAAATGGAACTTCGCGATTCCCGGATTGCCGGAGTCGGTTGAGATTCACGTGGGCCGGTTGGGGCAAACCGGAGAGCAGGTGGCAATCGCGAGCTCCCTAGCCGGACGTTCGCAGCTCGCGCATTTCGGAAACCACACGTTTCGCGTGCCGGTGGCCGCGGACCGCCTGATGATCTCTTCGCTGCAACGGATGTACCGGCATTTCTATTTCCGGCTGTGCGACATTGTCGACACGGCCACGCTGGCGGCGACCGGCGCCATCGACTACGAAGATCTGCGCTTCTCGGCGAAATCCGCCGGCATCTGGAAAGGCGTGAGCACTTATCTGGCGATTGTTTCGGACTACGTGAAATGCTACCGCGACAAAGGTCTCGAACTGCCGGCATTCGTGACCATCGCGGCGAGATTTGGCGGCAGCGAGATTCACTTCCACCGAGGTTTCCTGCGTATCCCGATCATGCCGCAATCGGCCAAACTCTACGGGTCGCAACTGACGACTTTGCTGCTCAATCGGGAGTTACGGAACAGCGTGCGGCTTAGCTTGTTGCCCTGCCTGGCTACGGCGGCGGCAGTGGGGCAGAAGATTACGGGGAGCGATAAGGGGATCTGGTAGGGAGACGGTTCGCGAATCCCACCCTTTGCAAGGAACGCAAAGGATGGGCCACCCTGCAGTGCCGCGCTTCCTTCCACAAGAGCCCGGACAATTTGAGGTGGGACTAGAAGTCCGACAGGGAAAGCCAATGGTGTTGAGGTCTATGGCTCCCACCTTTCGAAAACCGCGAAAGGTGGGGCAGCCTCGGTCGTGGCGGCGCAAAGGGTGGTCAACCCACTGTATGCAGTGTTCTGGTCGTGGGAGGGTTCGTGGTGGCACCCTAACTGAGGACTAAGTCAAAATCCCAAGTGGGTTACAGTGGGGAATCCCACCCTGTGCAAAGAACGCAAAGGATGGGGCACCCTGCGTCCCGTCTGTCTGCGGGTTCTCGGTGGGTCAGGCGTTCATCGCGCTTTGCTGCGGAGACCAAGTTGATGGGGAAACCGGAGTGGAGTAACTTAGCATGGCTTGCTTCAATTGCGAATCTAGTTCGTCGGCTAAGGTGATCACGTCCCGGAGTAGCTTGCTGTAGTCCACGTTGGAGAGATTGTTTTGTAATGTGTTGAAGATGCTTACTTGCAGAACGCGCGACTCTTCCACCAGCATTGCCGCATTGTAACCTTGTCTACGTCGTAGATCCCCATGTTGGCGTGCGGAAGAGGAAGTATCGGCTTTTGCCGTTGGAGGGCGGCGTAAGCGAAGGATCAAATCGGTGATGAGACTGGGAAGATAGCCGGTGCGGTCCTCAAAGCTCAGCGGGACGGAGGACAACTCTTCATGCTTCTCGACGAGCGCCATCCAGTGTTGAATCGTAGCAGTCAGGTCACGCTCCAATATGGAAGCCACGCTCTCCACAGGTGCCGGCTTGCGAGCTGCCGGATTGGTGAGCTGGTTGCGGATGGCCTCTCGAAGAGACGCGGGTTGGATCGGTTTCATCAGAACCTCGTCGACCTGGAAACGAATGGCAGACAAGGCCTCGTCGATCGCCGGGTAGCCGGTGAGCACTAAGGTAGCTGCATGGGGGTGGGTGCGGCGCATTGCGCTCACGACGGTGAAGCCATCACCGGCCTGAGGCATGTGGAGATCGGACAGCACCGCGTCAAACTTCTCGGTAGCGATATAGTGAAGAGCGTCGCGAACATTCGGCGCGGCAACTACTTCAAAGCCGTCGCGTTCCAGTGTTTCCCGTAACATATCGCGGACAGCGTCATCGTCTTCGGCCAGTAAGACTCTAGGCATACTTCCACTACTCCCTCCGCCCGGAGAGGCGTTCCTAGTTTCGTTAGTGAAGACGGTAGGAGACTTCATCAAGCTTGTCTGTTCAATATTGCACACGAGAACTGCTGTTGGCCGGTCCCGGCTACTTCCCGGTCCCCGGTTTCCCCACTGGTTTTCCAGGTTCGGTGCATTGTGGCGGTCCGACGGTGGGCCAGCCCGTCGGTGAGACGGAAGATCACAGGACGCGAACAAAGGAATCCGGTAGCCTGACGATCTGTAGTCTAGGTAGCTGACCGATGCTGGACGGTGGTGCCGGTTTGGATGAGGCTCCGATTTATCTTTATCATCCCTGCCACAGATGTTGACCGCAAGGGCATGCCACGCTTTCCGTGGGCTTTTGCTTGGTTAATTGCCGTTTGCAGATCGGGCAGGGTTTGGTCATCGTGTAAGTCATAGGGTCACTCCTCGGCTGGCGGAGGTTACGGTCCAGCATCCGCACATAGCATTAGTCTCTACTCATAGCGCTCAAGAGTCTGGTCAATACGACTCAGACGCTCAGGAAAATTCGAAATCGCCCGGGTGCGGGAAACGAGTAGCCGTTGAGGTTCGAAGGCGTGCTTTCGGCTTCCTGAACTTTGGCTAGAGACATCCAGGCGTCGGTTGGGGCCAACAGCTTAGCGGACGGATTGGCCGGGGTAGTAGCCGGTTCTAGTGCGGACGGTTAGGTTGTGGTAGCCACGGGCCTGGGCTTTTACTTCGATGACTCGGTACTTGGCGGCGTGACTGTGGTTGGTGGGCTTGTAGGCGATGGTGTACTGGCTGTGAATGTCGCGGGCTACGGTGCGGGCGATGTCTTCGACTTCGTCGAGGCTTTTGGGGAAATAGGCTACGCCGCCTGTGGCTTCGGCGAGACTCTTCAGGGCTCCGCTGTCCGACGGCTTCAGTTCGTCGCCGAGCAGGCCGATGGCGTAGAGCGTGGGGCCATTCTCGCCCTGCAAGTGGCGCGCTGCCTCGGCTAAGGTTTGCTGGCTGGCGTTGTCGCGGCCGTCGGTGATGACCAGCAGGATTTTTCTCTCCACGCGGTTGTCATTCTTCAAGTGGATTGCGGAAGCGACGATGGCGTCGTAGAGCGCGGTGCTGCCTTTGGTGGAGACTCTCTGCAAAGCTTGCTGGAGCAGGCCGACGTTCGAGGTGAAGTCCTGGTCGAGGTAGGAATCCTGACTGAAATTGACTACGAAGGTTTCGTCCCTGGGACCGCTGGCTCGAATTAGATTGAGCACAGCCTGGTTCACCTTGTCGCGCTTTTCGCGCATGGAGCCGGAGTTGTCGATGACGATGCCCAAGGCCACGGGAACGTCGTCGCGGTGAAATGCGGTGGTGACCTGGGGCACTCCATCTTCGAATGCGGTGAATGCCGGGCGGTCGAGATTGGTGACCAGGCGGCGCTGATCGTCGACGACGATGGCGTGCAAGACCACTTCCTGCACTTGCTTTTTGAATACGAAGAGGGCGCTGTCGTCTGGAGGCGGTTGGCCGGCCGGTTGGTCCGGTGCGGCATCGGGTGCTGGCGTCGGTTGCCCGGAGCTGGTTGCGTCTGGGGGAGCGGAGACTGGAGACGCGGTTTGAGCTTCGACTTCAGCGGTTACCAGCGCGAGCAAACAGCATACGGCAACCAGCAGGAGGCTGCGGCGCCAGCGCTGGAACGCACTGGAGGGTGCGGGAAATTTTTCTTCGTGGCTGTGATTGTTGTGGTTGGTCTTCATTGTCTTAGCTTCATTCTGTTGACCGTTCCGGTGCGAGCCTTCGCGTTTCTAAGGCAACTGATTGATGTAGCACAAGCCGTTCGTCGCCTGGACCGGTGGGGTTGGTGGAGTCATCCAGACCGGGTTGGTGAAATCGAAGAACTCGGTCATGTCGATTTGGGCGGCGTCCCGCGCGGTTAGAGCCGGAACGTTGAAGCGAGTTTCGATGAACTTCAGAATCGCGGTCAAATCGGCCACGTTGTGCGAAACGTAGTTCTTCTTCGTGTACGGCGAGATGACGATCAGCGGTATGCGGTAGCCGGTGTAGACGAAGTTGCAAGTTGGCCCGGTCACTCCCGTGCAAACATCCTCGGGAAGCAGATCCACCGGCGCAATGCCATCGGGACTGAGGGCCGGCTGCGGTGAAACGTGGTCGTAGAGGCCTCCGAATTCGTCGTAGGTGAGGATGAAGGCCGAATTGTTCCAGGAGGTACTCGTCATCAGTCCGTTGATGAGGGAGGAAACGTATGTGGCGCCGCGCTGGATATTGTTCGGCGAGGCATCGGTGTTGGAGGGATGCTCGTCGAAACCGGCATCATAGGCTGGTTCGATCTGAGCGACCTGGGGCAAGGTTCCGTTCGCCAGGTCGGTGAAGTACTGGGAGATCGGAGCGATATTCTGCGGATACGACGTCGGGATGGTCTGGCCCCATTGAAAGTACTGCAAGGAGCTCAAGGTGAGCAGGCAGGCAGGATCGAAGGGAGGGCCGGTGCAAGGGCTTCCCACGGGGTCGACATAAATCTTCCAGGTAATGCCGGCGGTCTGGAGTTCCTGATAGATGGTTGGGGCGGTCATCAGCTTGGTGTCTTCAATGTCGGTAGCGCTGGGATAGGCATACCCTTGGGATGTGCCTGCGACAAGATAGGCGCGGTTTGGTTGCGTGCGAGTCAGTGCAGGGTTGAACCAGCGGTCTGAGGTGGCGAAATTCGATGCCATGAAATAGTAGTAATTAAGATCGCTGCCATCGTAGTAGCCCATCGCCCGAATGCCATCGACGTCGTTGAACGACGGCACGTCGGCCCGGGCGTCGTGCCCGGCCGTCCAGACGAAGCCGTTCATCGTGGCTGGGTACTGACCAACCTGGTCGTTGAAGTTCCAATCCACGTGAGCCTCGTTCCAGGACGGGCTGGGATTTTCGATGCACTGAGTAATCAGGTGATAGGAAGTGATCGGGTTATTGATGTCAAAGACGCAATCGCTGGGCGGAGGCGCGGTGGGATCGCAACCGGGAATGGCTGGTGCTGGCCCCACAAGCGGCGCTGCGCCTGATGCGGGATTGAACTGGGGCAGACCGTCGAACGACTGGTCGGGATAGCCGTTCTGAGCCCAATATTGCCGCATTGCGCCAAAGTAGTGATCGAACGAACGATTCTCCTGAGCCAGGAAGATGATGTGAGTGAGCGCGGTGATGTTCGGGTTGGTGTTGAAGGTTGCAGTCACTTGCTGACTCGCATTCAAAGTAAGCCCACAAGTTGAACTGCTCCCGCTGCAGACGGCTCCGGTCCAGCCCGCGAAAGTTGAGTTCGAGGCGGGAGTTTCGGTGAGCGTGACTGAAGTTCCTGCAGTAAAGCTGGCGCTGCAGGTTGGGGCACAAGCAATTCCGGTAGGGATGCTTGCGACAGTGCCCGTGCCGGTTCCCGCGAGGACTACGTTTAGTACAACTGGATTTGGAATCACGTTAAAGGTGGCAGTTACTTGCTGGCTCGCGCTGAGCGTCATGGTACAGGTTGAGTTGCTGCCGCTGCAGCCGCCTCCCGACCATCCGGCGAATGATGAGTTTGCTGCGGAAGCCTCCGTGAGTGTTACTGAAGTTCCGGGAGCAAAGCTGGCGCTGCAGGTTGGGGCACAAGCAATTCCGGCAGGAGTGCTTGCGACAGTACCCGTGCCGGTTCCCGCCACGGTGACGGTCAGCGCAACTCCGTTTTGGATTGCACTAAAGCTTGCGGTTACCTGCTGGCTCGCGCTGAGCGTCACGCTGCAGGTTGAGTTGCTGCCACTGCACCCCCCGGACCATCCGGCGAAAGAAGAGTTTGCGGCGGCGGCCTCAGTGAGAGTTACCTTGGTTCCGCTGGCGAAGCTGGCGCTGCAGGATTGACCACACGTGATGCCGGCAGGATTGCTAGTGATCGTTCCGCCGCCAGCACCGCTGGCCTGGACGCTGAGTTGAAAGGAACCCGGGGGTGGGGGGCTGCTCGCGGTTCCGCCACAACTGGAAAGAACAAGACAGATCAAACCTAGACAGCAAACTACGGTATAGCGTTTAAACATTGGGCCGCACATTCTTTGACTGCTCTATGACTGCGCTGTGACCGGTCTTTGACCGCTTCTCGACCGCTTTCGCCTGTGAGCTATTCGTTCTACGCCTTTGGTCTACGAGGCGGGGTTTCGATGACAAAGGGGGAGCGCGGGTTGCCTTGCTCAGATGTGCTTGTACGGCCGCCAAGCCACAGACTTGGCCGATCAAGCCAGTTAATTCTCGCAAGTTAATTCTCGGAACTGAGCAGTATGGAGCAGTCGCGCGTTGTTTCGAAGCTGTACGCTGGATATACGGAAGAAATGAACCGTCGCGGCCAGGGGCATGATTAGGGCTCCGCGCAGGCGCCTCATGTTTGTACCCCCAGAAAGAAACAGTGGAATATGTCCCGCATCACACGTAGAGCGATGCACGAGCTGCCTAAGCTTTCTCAACCGCCGTTATCGCATCGCGGAGCGACTCCTGATTCGGACCGCGCCCGGAGGCCTCCGCTCGCGCAGGCCCCAGCCAGCGGCGAGGAATTGATTCGCGGAGATCGTGTGGAAGGCTTGGGGAACTTCGGCAAGCCGAATGGAGAATTCGGCACGGTTCAGCGATCGAACGAGGATGACGCGGAAGTGAAATGGGATGATGACGGTTGTGTGAGAGTGCACCAGCCTTCTCTCAGGAAAACCGGCAGAGTCGATAAAAAACCGGGCCGATTGAAAAAGTGTTCAGTAAATTAGTCCAGCTCCCGACCCGGCTTCGATAACGGATGGCAGCTTTTGGGAAGAGTGCCGGTCGAGCTGTGCTCGGACCGGGACGGACGAGGCGTCCGTCGCCACATGACCTGTGCCCCGCCCGCTACTGCTGAGCACAAGCGGACGCTACTTCTTGGCGGTGACCCGGTCTGAAATCTTGTCATACTCAGTTTTCGGCATGATGTGCCGCGTCACCATTTCGCCGGGTTCGTTATAGGGACGCCCGGCAATCACCCGGCCAGCTTGCGCAGCGGTCACGCCCGGCAGGGTGAGCAGTTGCTCTTTTGTCGCAGCGTTCAAATCGAGAGGCTTGTCCTGGCTCCAGCCTTCGCGTATCCCAGCGACCACCTCCTGGGCATCGCGCTTCACTTCCGCCGTGGCTTGCGCGGTTTGTTCCTTCAGGTCCGGCGAGCTTTGTTGTTGAGTGCAGCCCGGGAGCGCAGCCAGCAATAGCAATGGGGCAACGTAGCGATATTTGAGGAAGTCCATTTTTGTCAGCTTCTTTCTGCGATCTTGGCTGATGTTTCATCCCGGAGTGAGGCGGCGCTCTTTTTCTTTGTTCCCGGCTCGGCAGTGGTGGCCGCGTGGCAGTCGCACTGCTCAGCGTGAAGTTTTGCGGCTTCGGCTGCGTGATGAATTGCCTGTTGACTGTGTCCGTGCGCCAGATATGCCTGGTGCGCAGCTTTTTCGCGCTCCTCGGCCTGGTTGTACTTGGCCGCCTCGTTGAAATGGTAGGCCGCCTTCTCGTGATCACGAGCAGCGTGATGGTAATGTTCCCAAGTCTTTGACATGTGGTTCTCCTTTGCGCGGATTCGAGTTGCGACGAGGCTTGAAATTTGTTGCAGCCCTCATCGGCGCCGTGATTGTGCGTTAATCGTTATCATTGCCCAGGTACTCCTCAGGAACGTCGTCCTGCGGAACCTGGTGCGTAGTTACCTCAGCCACGTCGGGATCCTTGGCGTTCTCCACACCCGCTACGGCCCCGGCCTCGAAGGCATTTCCCTCTTCCAGCAATTCCGTCACACTCTCGGAATCCGCATAAGCCTCATCTGGCAGTTGCTGGATGTCGCCAGACTGCCCTGCCGAAGTCGATCCGAGTTCGTCGCGATCGCGTCGGTTTGTTGTACGCATAACCTCGCTCCCAGAAGGTATTGGTGTTGATTACTCGAAAGAACCAAAAAGCCACCCCCAGGTCTAACGCTGGTCCAGTGGCTCTCGGGTAATGTTTCGCAGTCGGGCCTTCACAAATCCGCCTCTGCTAAGCTGCTACTGCTTCCGGTGCGTGCAATGTGCAGTGAACGGGATTTGTGCTGTCGATGATTTCCTTCGCTTTGGCTACTTCCGCGGCCGTGCCGTGGGCGATCAGCACAAACTGATCGGTTTTGAGTGCGGTTTCATATTTCACGATGCTGTCTTTCGGGATTCCAATGCTGTAGAGGCCCGCTCCCAGCGCGCCCAGTGCTCCCACTTCCACTGCGCCTTCAAGCCCTGCCACGATCCATGCCACCAGCGGTCCGGCTACTAAGATTGGGCCGAGACCCGGAATGATGAACAGAGCCGAGCCGAACAGGAGTCCCCAAAAACCTCCCCAGAACGCACCCACTTTGCCCCAGTACTTCATGCGGTCGCCGGCGTTGTAGTAGCCCACCACTTGCTCATCCGTGTGGTAGCCCTTGCCGACGATCGATAGCTTGTGCATATCGACTCCGCCGCGCTGAAGTTCCTTTACCGCTCGATCCGCATCTGCATGATTGTGATAAACCGCGACTACTGAATTTTCTATGGACATTTTTTTGTCTCCTTGGTGCCTTGCCGCAATTCTCAAACTAATTATGCGAAGTTGCGCTATGAACTCTGCACTCTGACTATCGCAGCGCGCTGAAAGGAAAGCTGGTCCCTATTGCTCAGTCTGGTTGGAGAACGCTCTCGGTTTGGGCGAACCCGATCACTTACTCATCAGCGAGCGTGATTCGTGAGGACCACCTTGAGGGCGCCTTCCCGGGCCGCGTTTCCGAAGGTGTCGTATGCCTTCAGGATGTCGTCCATGGCGAAGCGGTGAGTTACCAGCTTTTTTGGCTGGAGCTTGCCGGAACGCACCACCTTGAGCAGCATGGGTGTGGTAACTGTGTCCACCAGTCGCGTGGTGAGAGAGATGTTACGATCCCAAAGTTTTTCCATGTGCAGTTCGACCGGCTTGCCGTGGACGCCGACGTTGGCGATCCTTCCGCCGGCCGCGACGATCGCCTGGCAGATATCGAAGGTTGCTGGAAGCCCGACGGCTTCGATGGCGACATCAACGCCGGCACCTTCGGTCAGTTCCATCACCTGATGGGCGGCGTGTCCGTCCGTGCTGTTGATGAGATTCGTGGCGCCGAACTTCTTGGCGACTGCGAGGCGCTTGTCGTCGAGATCGATCATGAAGATTGCGGCCGGTGAATAGAATTGCGCGGTCAGCAGAACCGCGAGTCCCACAGGACCCGCGCCCACGATGGCGATTGTGTCCCCCGGCTGTACACGCCCGTTGAGAACGCCGCACTCAAAGCCGGTGGGCAAAATGTCGCTGAGCATGACCATAGCTTCTTCATCCGCGCCGGCCGGAAAGTGGTAGAGGCTGCCATCGGCTTGCGGAATGCGCACGTACTCAGCCTGAGTTCCGTCGAGGGTGTAGCCCAGAATCCAGCCGCCATGCCGGCAGTGGGAATACATGCTTCGTTTGCAGAAATCGCACTTGAGGCAGGCAGTGACGCACGAGATGATGACCTTGTCCCCAACGTGAAACTCGGAGACGCCGGGTCCAACCTGCTCGACCACACCGACGCCTTCGTGGCCGAGAATGCGGCCATCGGTTACGGCGGGGAGATCTCCCTTCAGGATGTGGAGATCGGTTCCGCAAATGGTCGAGGTGGTGACGCGCACGATAGCATCGTTTGGATCCTGAATCGCGGGGCGCGGCTTGCTCTCCCATGCGAACTTGCTCGGACCGTGGTAGACCAGCGCCTTCATGGTGGTGCTGCTGGCTTGTGCTTCGGCATGTGTAATCGGATGGTCGAGTTCAGCGGTTGTCATGAGTTGGTCCCTCCATATTTCTTTGTTTTCGCGTCTTTACCGATGGGGCTTCGAGCGTAACAGCGACGCGGCCGCTCTTCTGAGCAAGAGTGATCACTCCTGCGACGATTGCGGCGATGCAGGAACGTCGCAGTTTTTTTTAAATCGCGGGAAGCCAGAACTGCGGGAAGCCGGCTAGGCGGCTGTCTTGCGCATGACTTTCATGTAGCTGTCCATTGACTGGGTCAACTGAGAATCTACTTCGTCGGCGATGGTCATCACGTCGGGCAGCAGCAAGCTGAAATCCAGGTGGTTCATATTGCTCTGCAGAGTTCCAAAGATGGTCACCTGGAGTATTCGCGACTCGTGCACGAGCATGGCGGGAGTATAGCCCTGCAGATAGCGCAACTCGCCGTGGGCCGCGGCAGAGGGGGAATCGCTGGCAACCATCTCCTTGATGGTGGAAGCGGAGGCCTTGCTCAGTCGAAGAGCGAGATCTTCCACGAGCTTCGGGAGGTGTCCGGTGCGCTCGTTGTCGCTGAGCGGAAGCCAGCTTAGTTCTTTGCTCTGTTTCGCACGCACCAGCCAGGCTTCCACGATACTGGGAAGACACCGCTGCAGGATCACGCCAACTCGCTCTTTATTCGTGCGGGCCGCGGGCTTGCGAGTAGCCAGCTTGGTGCGAACAAGTTCGGCGAGTTTTCCGACATCGAACGGCTTCACGATGATTTCGTCCGCTTCCATGAGGATGGCTGCCATGGCGCTCTGCACATCGGGGTAGCCGCTGACCAGCAGCGTAAGAGCGTTCGGTTGAGAATGGCGCATCGCCGTGACCACGGTAAAACCATCCCCGGGATCCGGCATGTGCAGGTCGGTGATGAGCACGTCGAAACTTTCGGTCGCGATATGCCGGAGGGCGTCTGTGACATTGGCGGCCGCGACGACCTCAAATCCTTTGCGTTCCAGCATCGCATTCATCATGGCGCGAACGCCATCGTCGTCGTCGACGAGCAGGACTCGGGGGGAAACGGGCTGTTCGGTTGAAGCCATGAAGGGCCGCCTTTATCGGGAGCAAACAAAAGTGATGAGAATTTGCTAATAGAAGCATGACTTAATTCCATTTCGGAAGATGGTCCGAATTGATCAGTAGCGGAACGCGCCAACAGGGTATGGTGGTCTCAAGCTAGAGAGCTGCACAGGGGGTCATGGGTTAGTGTCGGGAATCCGACGTTTGGACCCTCACGACCGTGTCACTGTAGTCTATTCATACTCAAACGTGCACGTTTCAGGGCTGGACTGACAGGTTCGGCCTTTTTTTACAGTTTGCCAGCCGCAAATTCGAGAGTTCCCATTTGGGACAATCATCCGGAGATGAGATCTTCAATCATCTTAGGATCTCTTCAAGTCCTGCCAGACGTTCATCAGATAACGTGATTCTCTCTTAAGTTTTTCAAAGTGTGCAATATTGAGCAGCGCGGCATCGTGCATCGCGGTAATCTGGATCTTTAACCAGAATTCCGATCTCAATGGCCGCCGCGAACCCCCGCTTTCCCCACAGGCGTGCATGGCACGACGGGTTACTCCCGTCGATCTGTTTTCTTTTCGTGGTAGTCGCTTTTGCCGCTGGCCAGACGAATCCGCCGGTCGCAGATAAGAGTGTTCCACCCGCCACGGCGGCGGTGGCCACCACGCCCTCCCCCGATGTTTCGAAGTACGTTGGAGCCGAAACCTGCAAGACCTGTCATGAGGAGATTTATAACTCGTGGGAAAAGACGCCGCATTGGAAGACCACGCTGAACACCAAGGGCGGCCCCTCGAAGCAAGGTTGTGAGGGGTGCCACGGTCCAGGAGCCGACCACGTGGCGGGCGGCGGCGACAAAACCAAAATATTCGTATTCGAAGGCAAATCGCGGCAGGAGACCAGCGCGCGTTGCCTAAGCTGCCACGGCGAAGCTCACGAACAGTCGCATTTCACCGAATCTGCCCACGCCAGCAGCGATGTGGGATGTCTCGATTGCCACTCTCCTCACCACGCCAAGGGAAAAGAGTTCCTGCTCGTCCAGGACCAACCGCAGATGTGTTACGGCTGCCATACCTCCGAAAAGGCGGACTTTGCCAAGCCCTATCACCACCGTGTGAACGAAGGCCTGGTGCAATGCGTTGATTGCCACAATCCGCATGGAACGGCGACCGTGCGACAGCTACGCAGCCTGCCCAGCGGCGACGCCATTTGCTACAAGTGCCATGTCGACAAGCAGGGTCCGTTCATTTACGAACACGTGCCGGTGAAGACCGAGGGATGCAGCAGTTGCCACACGCCCCACGGTTCCACCAATCCCCGGCTGCTTAAGGTGATGCCGGTGAACATGCTCTGCCTGCAGTGCCACACTTTTTCGACTACGTTGACGGCGGGCGGGCCCATCGGTCCTGCTCACAACCAGTCGGCAAAGTATCAGGCTTGCACCATGTGTCACACCCAGATTCACGGCTCCAACTTCAGCAATGTGTTTTTCAAGTAGGGAGTAGCGATGAAGCCGCGCAAAAAATTCGCAGTGCAATCCTTCCAGGTGGAGGGAAAGCGTTGCAGCAGGCTTCGAATCGCGATGGTCCTGGCGATGCTTTTGTGCGCCATCACGACGATCGTGTCGTTGCCAGAAACACTCTTCGCCCAAACTCCCACTGCAACACCGACGCCCACTCCAGCAGCGCCACCTGCCCCGGCTGCCGAACCCGATGGCGTGATTCACGGCGGATACGCAATTCATTCGTCAGCCGAGATTGGCTACCGCGTCAACGACGTAACCGGCAGCGGCGATATGTTCGACACGCTGGTGAATCTGCAGTCCGGCCCGCGATTCCTGGACCAGACGCTTTCGATGCAGTCGGTCGATCACCAGGGCTTGCTGTTCGACGATCTTTACGTGAACAGCTTCGGTTGGGGAGGCGATCCGAACAATGCGTTGCGGCTGCGGGCGGACAAGAACAAGTGGTATAACCTGCAAAGCAGTTTCCGCCGCGATCAGAGCTTTTTCGATTATGACTTGCTGGCCAATCCCCTGAATCCCCCGCCTCCGCCCGCTCCTGGAGGATCTACGCCGTCGATTCCGGTCCTGACCTCGCCCCACGAATTTGATACCACGCGGCGCATGAGCGACGTTGATCTCACGCTGCTGCCGCAGTCTGTGGTGAGCTTGCGGCTCGGGTACACGCATAACAACATGACGGGGCCTTCGTACAGCAGCATTCACGAGGGCACGGAGGCGCTGCTGCTGCAGGGCTGGAACACGACCATGAACTCCTATCGCCTGGGAGTGGATTTTCGAATCGCGCCGCGGACCGTTCTCAGCTACGACCAGTTCCTCGACTATTACAGGGGAGATACGGACTACCAACTCGATCCCATCAACCAGGCACTGGTGCCCACAACGCCGGTGAGTTCGGTTTCGTTGGGTTTGTCCATTGACACTGCGAATAGAGAACCCTGCGCCGTAGTGCCGCCGGCAACCAGTCTGATTGTTGGCGGAGCCCTGACCAACTTCACATGCAGCGCGTATTCCAGCTATGTGCGGAACCAGCGGGTCCGCACTGCGACCCCCACCGAGCGGGTCAGCCTGCGCAGCAGTTACTCCCGGAAGATAGACTTTCTCGGTTCTTTTTCTTACAGTTCTGCCACTTCGAGCACGCCGCTGGCTGAGTCTTTCAGCGGCCTGATCACGCGCACCGGCACTCGCGCCTTCACCGGCACTGGAACCGCAGCCCCAAACCGCGTTTCCGATGTGGTCGATTTCGAGGCCACATGGCATTTCACCGAGCATCTGCGCCTGGTCGAGAAATTCTATTCCTGGGCCTACCGCATTCCACAGAATGGCAGTTTCAACGAAGTTGACAGTGATTGTACTGCTACCACACCACCAACACCGTGTAACCTGCTGACTCCGCTGAGCGCTACAACGCCCACGATTGTCCCCACGGTGCAACAGGCCTCATTCAACCAGACGTGGACGAGAAATCAGGACGAACTGGTCTGGGACTTTTCGAAAAAAGCGGGCACGCGCATCGGCTACCGCTATGGCGACCGGGACTTCAACCACTTCAACGACTTTTTGCCCGGAGACATAGACCATTTCGTGGGCCTGGAGAAAACGGCGCTCTTCGGGCTGTGGGCGCGGCCTATCCGTGGCTTGCGAATGAATTTCGACCTGGAGCACACGAACTACAACAGCGTGTTCGTCCGCCTGTCGCCACGCAAGGAAGGGCGCTACCGCTTCCAGACCACCTACTCGCCGCGTCCGTGGGCGACCCTGGGCGGATCCATCAACATCCTGCAGCAATCCAACGGCGACGCACAGACTCAATTTGTGGCCCACAACCAAAACTACGGACTGACCGCATCGCTCGCGCCGCGCGAACGTTTTGGAATGGACCTGGCATACAACTTCAACAGCGTGATCCAGAATGCCCTGATCTGCTTCAACGACACACCGCCTGCTGGGGTGATTCTTCCCTTCGTGGCCAACGCCATTAACAACGGTTGTGCAGGGAATGATACCGCCAACAACCTGATGGCCAACTCCTACTACACCAACCACACCAATTTCGGAATGACCACGATCCGGTTCAAGCCGACAAAGCGAGCGACGCTCAACGTGGGTTACAGCATTACCAGCGTTGACGGCAACGTGCCGCAATTTAATGTTCTGCAGCCGCTGGGCTCGTTGCAGTACAAGTACCAGCAGCCGGTGGCGAACCTGAGCATCGATATTGGCCATAAGCTGGCCTACAACACGGGCTGGAATTATTACCAGTACGGTGAAGGTTCGTTCGCAGGCCCGACCGCGCCCCGCTATTTTCACGCCAACGCAGTGACCGAGTCCCTCCGCTACGCATTCTGATATGCGTTTTTCGTGCAGGTACATAGTTTTGTTTTTCTCCCGGCCTTGTGCCAATTCTTAAGCAAACTTTCAGGGTTTATGCGATCGTAATTGTGGTTCCGAGTTATCGGATGGAAGGATGAAAGGATGAAAGGATTTGTATTCGGAGTCGTCGTTGCGATTCTGGGCGTTGCCGCTGTTGTCTACGTCTACTTCGCGACCGGAATAGCGCCGGTTGCAACCTCGGCTGCGCCAATGCCGTTCGAGAAGGCATTGGCTGGGATGGCCCTGCATGCTCGATTGGAAAAGGAGAGGCCTGCCCAAGTGCCCGTGCCAGCAGACGAAGTGAATCTGCTTGCGGGTGCTCACGTCTACATGGAGCATTGTGCAGTTTGCCATGGCGTTCCGGGAAAAGAGCAGACCGCGATCGCGAAAGGCGAATTTCCGCGCCCACCGCATCTTTTTAAAGGAAAAGGTGTGACCGACGACGAGCCCGGCGAGACGTATTGGAAGGTCGCAAACGGTATCCGGCTCACTGGAATGCCGGGCTTCAATCAGAGTCTATCGACGACGGAGATGTGGCAGGTATCGTTGCTGCTGGCGCATGCCGACAAATTGCCCGACACGTCGAAGGCCATACTCGTAGAATCGAACAAGTCCGGGACATAATTGCGGAAGCGGTCTGCCAAGTCGCATTAGCGTTGGATGGATGATTGCTGTCCTAACCAGGGCGCGGTGTTGAGAAAATCCAGCTCTTCCCAAACAACCCAGCCGGCGGAGGGATCCCTGTAACTACTTTGCGCGCTCTGCAGGTAATCTACTGAGCCTTTTCTCAAGCGCCAACGAAGCAAAACATCAATCTCGCAAAAACCGTGGCGGTACTCACCAGGAAACTAAGCAACACTTCTTTCTCGCCTGGCTAGCTACAGAATTGAGAGTAGAAAACAAACATTGATACATGAGAAGGCAACTCGGCCTTTTGGCCGGTTCATCGAACGCTGCGCTACCGAGCAAAGTTTCAAATTCTCAGGAGTCTTCGATGAAACGCGCCAATCACTCAGCCACGCTGTGGCCTGCTATCTTCGTTGTTCTGTGCATCGCCTTCAATTCCCAACTTAGCGAAGGTCAGTCGCCTTCCGAGCAAGCCACGGCTCTCGACGCCCGTCTGCCCTTGCTCTTCGAACAAAACGTAGGACAAACTAATTCTCAAGTGCGGTACCTAGCTCGCTCTGGGCGATACCAAATCTACTTAACGCGGAACGCAGCGGTGCTGAAGGTTGCCGGCAAGGAACGTGATGCCGTGCTCCGAACCACTTTGCGAAACGCCAACGAGAACGCTTCCATCGCCGGGGTAGATGAACAAGCCGGCAGGACTAACTATCTGCTGGGCTCCAGCAGCAGCTGGAAGACTGGCGTAGCGAACTACGCTGCCGTGAAGTACGAGGAAGTGTACCCCGGAATCGATCTGAAGTATTACGGCCGGGACCGGCAGCTTGAATATGACTTCGATGTCGCGCCACAAGCCGATCCGTCGATGATTGCGTTAACCTTCGAGGGTGCCGACAAAATCACAACGGACGAAGACGGAACCCTGGTGGTGAAAACTGCAGCCGGAGAAGTGCGCTGGCAGAAACCTTTGGTTTATCAGGAGTCGGAGCTTGGCAATCAGCAGGTTAGTGCCGCATATCGCATCGATGGCAATCAGATTAGCTTCAACCTTGGCGCTTACGACCACAGTAAGCCGCTGGTCATCGACCCGGTCCTCGTTTACGGCACCTTCCTCGATGGGAACAGCTTCGAGAGATACAACAGTTTCTTAGTAGACGCGGCAGGTTATGCATATATTGTCGGAGAAACCGGATCCTCTAACTTTCCCACGACTGCGGGCGCCTACCAGACGACCTACCAGACTCAGAACTACAGTGGCTATGCCTTCGTAACCAAGTTAGACCGGAACGGGTCAGGCTTAGTGTGGTCGACTTTTGTTGGGGGTACGGGTCCTAACAACTACTCCTCGCCTAACGGCTTCACGATGGATGCCTCTGGAAACGTCTACATCGTCGGGGCGACCGGCGACTTTGAACCCAATGATAGTGGAAATGGAACCTACACTTGGTACACTTCCACATTTCCTGTGACTGCGGGCGCCTACAACACTGCGGAAGTTGCCAACTGGCGCTACTTTTTGGTGAAGCTGAACAGCACAGGCAGCGCTCTGGACTACTCGACTTTCCTGAGCACTGTGCCCAACATCATTCCATACGCGGTTGCCGTCGACGCCGCGAACAATGCGTATGTGACTGGATATTACAGCAACACCAACGGCTCGACCCCGTTTCCGGCGACGCCCGGCGCCTATCAGTCGACTTATGCAGGAGATGAAGATGCGTTCGTTATGAAGTTCAATTCGACGGGCACTGCGTTGGACTATGCCACTCTGGTTGGCGGTAAGTATGACGAAGCGGCATATCAGATTCTGGTAGATTCCGACGGGGATGCAACCATCGATGGCTCCACCTACTCTCCCAACTATCCGATCACTCCCAACGGTTTGCGGCAAACCAGCGAAGGCGGTTTCATTACAACCCTGAACCCCGCCGGAACCGGCCTACTTTACTCGACGGTCCTGAACAACGTGCTGAACATCAACGTGAAGCGTGACACGGCGGGCTACTATTATGCCGGAGGCTCCGCAGGTACGAAGCTGCCGGTGACGTCAAACGCATTCCAGAAGACTTTCCCATCCACGAGCTCGGGCGTTCACCTCGGCTTCCTGACCGAGATCGATCCTTCGGGCAATCTGGTTTACTCTTCGTACTTGGCCGGCAATTCTGATCAATATGAATTTACCCTGCCGCAGATCGTCTCACCGAACAGCGTGACCCTCGCCGGTGATCGCGCGGGCGACCTGACATTTCCGGTTACCGACCGGACCTACGAACAAGCCAACTGTGCCTTTGTCGCGACCATCAACACGCAAGCTTCCGGCGCGGATTCGCTGGTGTACTCCGGATGTACGCCTATCAACGGAAACAACAACCAGACGGTGGATTTATTCGCTGGCGTCGGGTTCTTCGATTGGCCGACGCTTTATCTCGACGACCATAACAATTTGTACGGCCTGGGTTCCAACGGGCAGACCTCTTCCAATGCGTTTCAAAAGAGCCCGCCAAACCAGACTTCGGGAGACGGCTACTATTTGTGGTTTGGAAAATACAATTTATCCAAGCCCGGTACTGGCGGTGTGAACATGACATCTCCCTGGTTCGCGCAGCCGTTTCCGTACGGGTCGCCGGTATTGTTCCAGGCTACAGGACGAAGTCCGCAATGTTCTTCTGGCGTGGCCGCAATGCGGGTTTACACGGCGCCCGGCGTTGTCGCTTACACTACCAATGGGGCAACTCTTGACGCCAATATTGCGTTTCCCGCCCCGGACCAAAGCGTTTATTACTACAACCCGGTGATCGTGGTTTACGACAACTGCGGCAAGTCCTTTAGTTTCGACGTGCCTTCTATCATGATCCAAGGTCCAGCTACAAATTCCCAGAATCCAAACGTGGTATCTCCTACGAATGGCGGCGCGCCCACCTCGCCGGTGCACTTCGTGGCAAATGCCACCGCGCCGAATTGCAGTGCTGGTATCGCCTCGATGCGCATCTACACTGCACCGGGTGTGGCGGCTTACACGGTCAACAGCAGTTCGCTCGACACGTATTTGACTATGGCGAATGGCAACTACAATACCGTCATACAGGCCTGGGATAAGTGCGGAAACGTTTACAAAACACCAGTATCGATCACGGTCGAGTAGTTGTTTTCTTTGGAACGCAGCAGGGGACGCACAGCATGGCTGGCTCGTAGGCGCCAGCCCCCTGCTGCGATCTCTCCGATCAGTACCTGCCCCTCCCATTATCGGGACTTTCCGTAGTCACTAAATAGTCAGGAATCTACAGGATTTACCCGAGTTTCACAGACGGCAAAGGCGCGTATTGTGCGAAGAATAGGGAGAACGTGCGGCCGTCCGATTCTGTACGTCGTGTCGAAACGCAAATCGCGGCCGAGCGCTTCACTTCGTCTCGAGCCTTCGCCAGATCAAACTCTGCAGCCCCGGAAATCGCCGACGGTGTTGACGCACATCACCTACATGGAGCATTCGACATGGCAATGAACACAACAGCCGCTTATGGAATTTATTCTCAGGACGTCGCCTTGGCCGACATCGTGCGCAATTTAAACCAGGCCGGGTTTGAGAACGAGAGTATCTGCATGCTGCTGTCTCCCGGCCATCCCATTGCATCGATTATCCGGGACGCGAACCTTTTTAATGACGAAAGGGTATCCAGTGCCGTGACCACCAAGCTGATCGGATGGCTCTCCGAATTCGGAGCGGTCATGATTCCGACCGTCGGTTTCTTCATCCGGTCGCAGGCGTTCTTTCACGCTCTCATGGTCGCGCGGGATGCTCCTGCGCTTTGCGGGAATGCGAGAACGCTGGCGGGCCTCGGCTTTACTGAGGAAGAAGCGGAAAGGTACGAGGATCGGCTTAATCACCGTGGCGTCCTTGTATATATCTCCTGCGCAGACGTTGCGAAAACGCACTGGGCACGAGAAGTGCTTCGGCACACCGGAGCACAGGAAGCCGCTACGCTGGAAGAGAGCATGAGTGTCGCAGTCTCGGCCTGATCAGGACTGCAAGGACTACTGCGCCGCGCCAAGCGCCGGCGTCTCGCGCCCAAAATCGGCCCAAGGGCTATTTTTCACACATTCCGGAATGTCTTGGTACTCCACTCGAGCGGGTCCGGTTCACCGGATCCGCATTTTTTCCACCGAACCTGTCCGTCCACCTTCAGCTCGAGTTTGTTGGCGCATCGCGCGCAATCTGAAGGAAGCGCTGTATAGACGACTATCCGGGATGCCCCCTCTAATGTTCAAATGGCGATTGTGCAAGTTTCTCCCACACGAATTCCGAAGAGAACCGGCCGCACACTGCCATGGAATTGGATGGGCATCGTCGCTCTGATCCTGCTAACTAGCGGGGCCATCGCCGCGCGATTGGTGATTGATCGTGCTGAACCCATTCTTCGAACTCGGGTGATTGAAACTCTATCAAATCGCTTCGACGGGAAAGTCGAGCTGGCGAGTTTTCATATCACCGTAATGAATGGAATTGAAGTGTCCGGGGCTGGGCTGAAGATTTTTGGCGCGAAGGATCCGAATCCATACGAGCCCGGAGTCCAAGCCTTGATCGGAGTGCAGGAATTTCGTTTTCACACGTTGCTGCGAAGCGTGTTTCGTTCTCCGATGCACATAGACACCGTATATGTAAGAGGACTGATGCTGAACATCCCGCCCAAGGGAGATCGACGCGAAATGACGACGATGGAGTCAAAAACGGGGAAGATGAAGATCTCCGTCGACAAGTTCGATTGCGAAGATACCAGGCTGATCATCAACACTTCAAAGCCTGGCAAGGCGCCGCTTGAATTTGCCATCAGTGACCTGAAAATGAAGGACGTTGGCCGTGGCGAGCCTCTCCGGTTTGATGCCACTCTGGTCAATCCGAAGCCGGTGGGAAACATTCACTCAACTGGTCTATTTGGACCCTGGCAGATCGAGAGTCCGCGGGACACGCCGGTGCAAGGAGACTATTCGTTCACCGACGCGGATCTTAGCACGATCAAAGGCATTGCAGGCACGCTTTCATCCACCGGCCAATACTCGGGAACCTTGAGCAATATTGTTGTGCATGGAAAAACCGATACACCGGATTTTCGAATCGCAACCAGTGGGCACGCGGTGCCGCTGCACACGGAGTTCCACGCCATTGTTGACGGAACTAGCGGAGACACATATCTGCGGCCGGTGAATGCAACCTTTCTTCAATCCTCCTTCACGGCGAGCGGATCAGTGCTACGCGTGAGCGTTCCAAAGGGCCACGATATAGAGCTCGACATCGCACTGGACCACGCGCAGATTGAAGATCTACTGAAGCTGGGCGTGCGCACTGACCCGCCGATCATGAAGGGTCCGGTTGAAATGAAGACGCGGCTGAGTCTTTCTCCCGGTGAGGCGAGCGTCGCCGACCGACTGAAGTTAGCGGGCACCTTTCATGTGCCGCGTGCACGCTTCACCAACGAGAAGGTACAGGGCCGGCTCGACTCCTTAAGTATGCGCAGCCAGGGGAAGCCCAGGCAGGCACAGGAGCACGACGAAGAAAACGTGCCAGTTGATTTGCAAGGAGCGTTTACTCTAAAAGACGGATCGCTGTCCTTTTCATACCTTCACTTTCTTATCCCCGGAACACACGTGGATATGACGGGCGCATATAGCTTGGATGGACAAACGTTCGACTTTCGCGGGAAGGCGTGGCTAGATGCGAAGGTGTCCCAGATGACCACAGGGTGGAAGTCGATTCTTCTGAAGCCGGTCGATCCGTTTTTCAGCAAGCAGGGAGCGGGTACGGAAGTTCCGATAAAAATCACAGGCACCGAGTCGGCACCACACTTTGGATTGGATTTCGGCCACAAAGACGAGCCTGCGAACGTCGGGAAGAACAGCGATAACGCGCCAAAACGCGAATAAGTCTGGAAGGTGGGGGGCGTTCGAGTTTCCAGCAATAGGGCGCAACGACTATAACCTTCCGATTTTCGATGAGACCGTTGAGGTCAGGAGCTAGCGATGAGCGAAAAACCGAGCGCCACTCTGCCGGCAGTTGTCGAAAAAATTATCAAACCGCTATACCCGAGTGAACCTGAAAAGGCCCAGATCGCCGTAGAAGGGGCCGATCACCTTTACCGAGAGCTTCGCATCGAGAACACTCTGACGGATGAGAACGGAGATAAGGTCCGCCTTAAGCAGGGTGCTGAGATAGAAGTCACTATCGAAGCGGAGCCAGACGACACAACAAAGAGCGACGGAAAAGGAACTGACGGGAACGGCCGTTGAGTCGAGACCTTCGCTTGCTGCGCGCCGGTTTGAAGGCGGCTAAGCGGCTGTCGCACTCCCACGAAGTCTTTCTGGAGCGTAGTCCGTCGTATCCAGCCGTAATTCTAAAAGCCAAAAGCTAAGGAGCAAAGTGAACGACTTCAGGCAACTTCTGATTTCTCGCCCCTGGCAGATGTCGAGTCCGCGAGAGGCAGTATCGCGGTCACTGCTGTGCCTGCATTGTCCGATCGAATTTCCAAAGTGCCGCCGAGCTGCCTGAGACGTTCGCGCATCCCACGGAACCCAACTCCGGTTCGACCCGATGAACTGAGTTCAAGTTGTTTTTCCAGGGGTATACCTTTGCCACCATCTTGAACTTCAACCACAATTCGGTGATCTTCTTCGTGCACGCGTATCGCGGCCGAAGTTCCTCCCGAATGACGATGAATATTCGTAAGGCATTCCTGGACCATGCGAAAAATCGCGATCTCCATCTCGTCTGGTAGACGCCGAAACGGTTCGGGGATCCGCACGTCGACTTTTATCTGGCTGCGTTCCGAGAATCCATCTACGTACCAGCGCAGCGCGGATGCAAGCCCAGCCGCATCAAGAAGAGGAGGATGCAGCAGATGCGAAATGGTTCGGATCTCCCTTCCGATCTGCTCGACCATCGCAGCATTCTCGGAGACAGCCCGTGCTCCCGCTGAATCGAGATTGTCAGCCTGACGCTGCACCACTGCAATGTTCATGGCAAGCGCGGCGAGCAGTTGACCGATGCTGTCGTGTAACTCTCGTGCAATTTGTCGGCGCTCTTCATCCCGCATCTGCTGCAGCCGGCTCGAAAGTTCCCCCAGGCTAGCGTTCGCAGCGTTCAGGGCTGCTGTTCGTTCGAGAACCTTCTGCTCGAGTTCCTCATGTAATTCCTTCAGGCGCTTTTCGGTCGATTTGCTTGCCGCAAGAGATCGGCGGTTTGCCTCGCCCAGAGCGATGATGACGCCGGAGAAGGCCAGGAACCCCACCATTCCGGAAATTGCAGTCTTGGGATCCTGAATCCCAAAGGAACCGAACGGCGGCACGAACCAATACCAGACGCCCAGCACCGAGAGCAAGGCGGTGACAATGGAAGGGCCAACACCGCAGTACCAGGCGGAGAAGACTACCGCTGCCCATGCGGTGTGATATGGATTGTCCGCTCCGAGAAAAGGGAAGAGAAGTTGGCGAAGCCAGAGAGCAAAGATGGCTGCCACTATGGCGAGCCCGTACCGGCGTACGGAATCACTCTTTTCTTTGCCAGCTTCCAAGAGATGATCGATCTGCATTTCTGACCCTGCCGCGCAAAGTCTTATCGAATCCAAATCGTCGGGACGGGAGTAGACCAGCTTATGACGCAGGCTGGCACCTCGCTCGCTGCGTGTCACCCTCGGCTCTTGCTCTACGCAGCGCAACCTGGGCGTTCAGGTACTCCAACGTGATGGGATCGGTTACGATCTTCGCATGACGAAGCAACTCCGTCACTGCCAACTGTCGTCTACGCCATGTTTGCGTCATCCTCACGTGGCACAGGCGTCTCATCGTATCTCTCCCTCTGAAAATGACAAGTACAGGCCCTGGCTGCAGGTTGGAATGGATGCCCTTAATTCCACCCACTGCAGGGTTTCCAGATTACGCAGTGCGTCAGCCATGGACTGCACTTCTTCCGCGACTGTAGATGCTGGATTCCTCGGCACTTCTTTCAGGGCTCGCTGTATAGCGGCTCGAGCAACTTCGATGCGGTCGTGCAGGTTGGCGTGATCGAGTTCGAGCAGGGCAGCCGCGTACAAGTCGTGCCACAAAATGTCTGTTGTCACTGGGAGCCTCCTAACCGTTTGAGCATACCCTCGCCACTAAAAATAGGTGGACTATTTGCTTTCGTCTTTCGTGGCTGCGACGAACGCTTATCGCGACGCGAATTGGACCATTGCATAACAGAGCGTATGATAGTCGTAGTCTTGCCGTATCGTATAAATATCGAAAATATACTACGCAGGTAGAGCTGCCGTAGTCAATCACAAAACTATACTTGACCTAGACATTCCGTTTTGGTATTTTGTCGAGCAAAGATTCTAGAGACTAAAGATCGAAAAGATGGAGGACTCAACCGTGGGGAATGAACAGAAAACCAGGAATCAGCAGTCGCCGGCGAAGTACCGGCAGGTCGACGTTGCTGGCTTGAAGACCGGCAGACACGGCAAACACCATGAACTGGTTAAGGGAATTGTTCAGGAGTTGGCGACACTGAAGCCGGGTTCGGCTCTTGAGATTCCACTGGCCGATGTGGGCGGCATTGGTTTGGCTAACCTACGATCCGCGGTACATCGCGCAGCGGCGTCCAATAATCTCAATATTGAGACGGTCGCTGACAATGAAAAATTCTATGTGTGGAATGCAACCCCTAAGTAGGCAACACGGCATGCTTTTCCGTGATGCCCTTACCAATGTCGCTGCGCGATGAAAATTGGTCTTGGCGCGTGAGTTGTCTCACCTCGAATCGTCGCAGCATCAACCCGGTCGAGCAAGGAACCCCAAGCTCGTTTCCCAGCCCCGCCCTCGTTCATGGCTCTCCCTGGCATCGGCATTTCCTTTATCCCATACAGTAAAGACCCTAGAGTCAACCCCGCATTTATCGTGTTCCAATCTATGTCCTAGTCGTCAGATTCCCTTAGTTTTATTTACAAAGAATGCTTTGGGCTATTCCTGATTTCGGTCGGTCGCCGGTTTCCGGCAGGCGTCGCGTGAGCACTCCTCGTGCCACGACCGTTGAATCGTTTGCGTTCGATGCCGTTGCAAGTCTGGGAAATACGGAGAACCACGCGAGCAAAGCTCGTCACAACGCCGGCTGTTCCCCCAAGGCAGGAGAAGATTATGAAAAGAAATAGTCAAGACCCGGCGATTGCCGTGGCCAATGGTGCGGCCGACGAAGGTCAAAAGGGCAAGCGTAACGGAAATTCCAATCTGGCCGTTGAGCCAGCTTCTGGCGACCTTAGTGTGATTTTGGCTAGCCTGCAAACCATGCGGGATGGCGACTTTTCCGTGCGACTTCCGGGTTCCTGGACAGGACTGGCGGGAAAAGTTGCCGACACTTTCAATTCCATTGTCGCTGCCAATCAACAAATGGCGGGAGAACTGAAGCGTGTTGGGCAAGTAGTAGGCAAGGAAGGAAGAACCCGTGAGCGCACGCGCTTTCATGAATCCCGAGGGGCCTGGGGCGAAATGGAAGTGTCGATCAACACACTCGTTGAGGATCTGCTTCGGCCAACTGAGGGCGTGACCCGTGCCATCGCGGCCGTTGCTCAGGGAAACCTCACGCAAACGGTCCGTCTGGATGTGGATGGACGGCCGCTGGAAGGCGAGTTCCTGCGCTCCGCCAACATCGTTAACACGATGATTCAGCAGCTTAGCGTTTTCACCGCGGAAGTGACGCGCGTCGCTCGCGAAGTCGGAACGGACGGCAAACTCGGTGGTCAGGCGCAGGTGCCGGGCGTGGCTGGCACATGGAAAGATCTCACGGATTCCGTCAACTCGATGGCCAGTAACCTGACGGGCCAGGTCCGCAACATCGCCGAAGTCGCCACCGCGGTCGCCAGCGGCGATCTCTCCCGCAAAATCACCGTCGACGTGCGCGGCGAAATTCTCCAGCTTAAAGAAGCGATCAACACCATGGTGGACCAGCTGCGCTCCTTTGCCTCTGAAGTAACGCGCGTGGCGCGCGAGGTGGGAACAGACGGCAAGCTTGGTGGCCAGGCCGTGGTGGTGGGCGTGGCCGGCACCTGGAAAGACCTTACGGACTCTGTCAACGCCATGGCCGGGAACTTGACGGCTCAGGTGCGGAACATCGCCGAAGTAACCACCGCTGTTGCTCGTGGCGACTTGTCGCGCAAAATCACGGTCGACGTGAAGGGCGAAATTCTCGAACTGAAAGACACCATCAACACGATGGTGGATCAACTCAACGCATTCGCCGGTGAAGTCACACGAGTGGCTCGCGAAGTCGGCACGGAAGGCAAGCTCGGCGGACAAGCGCAGGTACCGGGTGTTGGTGGCACCTGGAAGGATCTCACGGATAACGTCAACTTCATGGCCAGCAACCTCACCGGCCAGGTACGAAACATCGCCGAGGTTGCAACGGCAATTGCCACGGGTGACCTCTCGCGCAAAATTACGGTCGATGTCCGTGGTGAAATCCTGCAGCTCAAAGAAACTCTGAACACGATGGTCGATCAGCTGAATCGCTTTGCTGGCGAAGTAACGCGCGTGGCGCGCGAAGTCGGTACTGAAGGGCGCCTGGGAGGGCAAGCCAACGTCCCGGGCGTAGCCGGCACATGGAAAGATCTTACGGACTCGGTCAACTCGATGGCCGGGAACCTTACCGGCCAGGTGCGCAACATCGCTGAAGTTACAACCGCTGTGGCTCGTGGCGATTTGTCGCGCAAGATCACGGTCGACGTGAAAGGCGAAATTCTCGAACTCAAGAACACCATCAACACCATGGTGGACCAGCTCAACGCGTTCGCTGGCGAAGTAACGCGTGTGGCCCGCGAAGTGGGTACCGAAGGCAAGCTGGGCGGCCAGGCGCAAGTACCCGGCGTGGCTGGCACTTGGAAGGATCTTACGGACAACGTGAACTTCATGGCCAGCAACCTTACCGGCCAGGTTCGTAATATCGCCGAAGTGGCTACGGCCGTGGCCCGCGGCGACTTGTCCCGCAAAATCACGGTAGATGTAAGAGGCGAAATCCTCGAGCTCAAAGACACCATCAACACGATGGTGGACCAGTTGCGCTCGTTCGCGTCAGAAGTGACCCGCGTGGCCCGCGAAGTGGGCACGGACGGCAAACTCGGCGGACAAGCGCAGGTACCCGGCGTTGGCGGCACTTGGAAGGACCTTACAGACTCCGTTAACTCAATGGCCAGCAACTTGACCGGCCAGGTGCGCAACATCGCCGAAGTCGCAACGGCCATCGCGAGCGGAGATCTTTCGAAGAAAATCACGGTGAACGTGAGCGGCGAAATTCTACTGCTCAAGGAAACCATCAATACAATGGTCGACCAGCTCAATGCGTTCGCTGGCGAAGTAACCCGCGTGGCCCGCGAAGTCGGCACCGAAGGGCGTCTGGGAGGACAAGCCAATGTTCCCGGCGTTGCCGGCACGTGGAAAGATCTCACCGATTCCGTCAACTCAATGGCCGGGAACCTCACCGGCCAGGTCCGCAACATCGCAGAAGTTACGACCGCCGTGGCTCGCGGCGATTTGTCGCGCAAGATCACGGTCGACGTGAAAGGCGAAATTCTCGAACTGAAGAACACCATCAACACGATGGTGGATCAGCTCAACGCGTTCGCCGGCGAAGTGACTCGCGTGGCCCGCGAAGTCGGCACTGACGGAAAGCTTGGCGGGCAGGCGCAAGTGCCGGGCGTCGCCGGAACGTGGAAGGATCTCACGGACAACGTTAACTTCATGGCCAGCAACCTCACCGGCCAGGTCCGTAATATCGCCGAGGTGGCGACTGCCATCGCGAACGGCGATCTCTCGAAGAAAATCACGGTAGACGTACGCGGCGAAATCTTGCAGCTGAAGGAAACTCTGAACACAATGGTCGAGCAACTCCGCTCATTCGCGGCCGAAGTAACGCGTGTGGCGCGCGAAGTGGGCAGCGAAGGCCGCTTGGGTGGGCAGGCGAACGTACCCGGTGTGGCGGGCACGTGGAAGGATCTCACGGACTCCGTGAACGCGATGGCCGGCAACCTGACCGGTCAGGTGCGAAACATTGCCGAGGTAACAACGGCTGTGGCCCGCGGCGATTTGTCGCGCAAGATCACGGTCGACGTGAAAGGTGAAATTCTCGAACTGAAGAACACCATCAACACGATGGTCGACCAACTCAATGCATTCGCCGCTGAAGTCACGCGCGTGGCGCGCGAGGTCGGCACCGACGGCAAGCTAGGTGGTCAGGCCCAAGTGCCGGGCGTCGGTGGAACCTGGAAGGATCTTACCGACAGTTTCAACGTCATGGCAGTCAACCTGACAGAACAAGTGCGCGGCATTGTGAAGGTCGTCACGGCTGTCGCGAATGGCGATCTCACGCAGAAACTGACCGTGAACGCCAAGGGCGAAATCGCCGCACTGGCGGAAACCATCAACAACATGACCAATACGCTCGCAACGTTTGCCGACCAGGTTACAACGGTCGCGCGCGAAGTGGGTGTGGAAGGCCGGCTCGGCGGCCAGGCCAACGTTCCCGGCGCAGCTGGCACGTGGAAAGATCTCACCGGCAACGTAAACCTGCTGGCCGACAATTTGACCAACCAGGTCCGGGCCATCGCTGAGGTCGCGACCGCCGTCACCAAGGGCGACCTTACGCGCTCCATTCAGGTCGAAGCCAGCGGCGAGGTCGCCGACTTGAAAGATAATCTCAACACGATGATCGGCAATCTTCGTCTCACCACCGACCGGAACACAGAGCAGGATTGGCTCAAGACGAACCTGGCTCGCTTCACCGGCATGTTGCAGGGTCAACGCGATCTCACCACGGTTGGACGCATGCTCCTCTCGGAGTTGACGCCTCTGGTAAATGCCCAGCAAGGCGTGATCTACCAGATGGGATCCGAGGAGTCAGCGGAGATGGTGCTGCTTTCGGCGTTTGCCGGGGATGGCGAGGATGGACATCTGCGACGGTTGAAGCTCGGCGAAGGACTAGTGGGCCAGTGCGCGACGGAGAAGCGGCGGATGCTGATCTCCGAATTGCCACCGAACACAATTTCCATTCGTTCGGGTTTATTCGAGGCGGTTCCCCGGAACGTTATCGTACTGCCGGTGCTGTTTGAGGATCGCGTCAAGGCCGTGATCGAACTGGCCTCGCTGAGCAGCTTCACGACATCCCATTTGGCATTCCTTGAACAACTGACGGCCAGCATCGGCATCGTGCTCAACAGCATTGAAGCCACCATGCAGACGGAAGGGCTGTTGAAGCAGTCCCAGCAGTTGGCGACGGAACTCCAGATGCAGCAAAAAGAGTTGCAACAGACGAATGAGCAACTCGCGCAGAAAGCACAGCAGCTCGCTGAACAAAACGTTGAGGTCGAACGCAAGAACCAGGAAATCGAGCAAGCGCGTCGTGCCCTGGAAGAGAAAGCCAAAGAACTGGCTCTCACTTCGAAATATAAGTCCGAATTCCTGGCCAACATGTCGCATGAGCTGCGAACGCCGCTCAACAGCATTCTGGTGCTCGGCCAGCAGCTCAGCGATAACCCGGACGGCAACCTGACTCCAAAGCAGGTTGAGTTCTCCCGCACGATCCACGGCGCCGGCACGGACTTGTTGAACCTGATCACGGACATTCTCGATCTGTCGAAAATCGAATCCGGAACAGTTTCAGTCGAAGCCGAGGAAGTTTTCTTTGCCAGCATGCTCGACGCGGTGCAACGTCCGTTCCGTCACGAGGCGGAAAACCGGCATCTCAATTTCGAAGTGCAGACCGACCCGCATCTTGCTCGCAGCGTGGTCACCGACTCCAAGCGACTGCAACAAGTTTTGAAGAACCTACTGTCGAATGCTTTTAAGTTCACCGAAGTTGGGGGCGTCCGCCTGTCCGTGTCGTTGGCCAGAAGCGGTTGGACCGAGGCTCATCCGATTTTGAGTAAGGCGGCCTCGGTGGTGGCTTTCGAGGTTACCGACACTGGCATCGGCATCCCCTCTGAAAAACAGCGCATCATCTTCGAGGCGTTCCAGCAAGCGGATGCCGGCACCAGCCGCAAATACGGCGGAACGGGCCTGGGGCTGGCGATCAGCCGCGAACTGGCCAGTCTGCTCGGCGGGGAAATCCAGTTACGCAGCGCTCCGGGCAAGGGCAGCACGTTTACGCTCTACCTGCCGCAAACTTATGTGGGGCCTTCCACTGCGATCGCTGCAGTGCCGGAGGGAAGATCCCGATCATCCGTTTTGCCGGTGCAATTTCCGGTCGCCGGAGTTACGGAGCACTCCGTCGAGAAGATTCCCGACGATCGGGATAATCTGCAACCCGGCGATGCAATTCTGCTGCTTGTTGAGGACGACGCGCACTATGCGCGCATATTATGTGACCTCGCTCGCGACAAAGGCTTCAAAGTTCTTGTGGCCGGTCGCGGTGCAGATGCGCTTGCGCTTGCCCAGGAATACCATCCAACCGCTGTTTCTCTGGACGTTTTCCTCCCCGACATGCTTGGCTGGACGGTCTTGAACCACTTGAAGCAAGATCCGGCAACTCGCCACATTCCGGTGCAGATGCTGACGCTGGACGAAGATCGCCACCACGGCCTGGCTCGGGGTGCGTTCGCGTTCGTTACAAAACCCACCACGCCGGAGGGACTGGACACAGCTTTAGCCCGTATCAAGGAATATTCCGCTCCCCGACGAAAGCGATTGCTGGTCGTGGAAGATAACCCGGCCGAACAGCTCAGCATCAAGGAACTGCTGGGTTACGATGACATCGACGTCACGGTGGTCGCAACGGGCGCAGAGGCGATCCAGACCGTTAACGAGCAAGTCTTCGACTGCGTCGTTCTTGACCTGCGGTTGCCCGATATATCGGGCTTCGACGTGTTGGAGCGCTTCCGCGACAATCCGTCACTGGGCGACCTGCCCGTTGTAGTCTTCACCGGCAAGGAACTTTCCCCCGACGAGGATGCCCGTCTGCATTCGCTGGCGCGCAGCGTCGTAGTAAAAGGAGTGGAATCGCCAGAGCGTCTGTTGGATGAGACTGCTTTGTTCCTGCATCGCGTCGTCGCCGATCTTCCAGTCGAGAAACAAAGGCTGCTCGACCGGTTACATCATTCCGACGATGCTCTGGTTGGGAAAAAAGTGCTGGTAGTAGACGATGACGTCCGCAATATCTTCGCCCTCAGCAGCGTGATCGAGCGCCGTGGCATGACGGTAATCACTGCCGGGACCGGTCGCGAAGCGATTGCGAAACTCGAAACCACCCCTGATATCGCGATCGTGCTGATGGATATCATGATGCCCGAGATGGATGGCTACGAGACCATGCAGGTGATTCGGCAAAACTCTTCGTTCCGCCGCTTGCCGATCATTGCCCTGACCGCAAAAGCTATGAAAGGCGACCGGGAAAAATGTCTTGAAGCAGGAGCGTCCGAATATCTGGCGAAACCAGTGAATACTGAACAACTGCTCTCGTCGCTTCGTATGTGGCTTCACCGGTAGCAATTGGCGGCCGTTGGCTTTGAACAGTCGAGACCTGACAGAGAGGTAGTACAACTCATGGGTGCAAACGAGAAAGTCAATATCCTCATGGTGGATGATCAGCCCGCGAAGCTCCTCAGCTATGAGGTGATGCTCGGTGAACTTCGCGAGAACCTGATCAAAGCGAAGTCCGCGAAGGAGGCTCTCGAGGTTCTACTCAAGACCGACGTGGCCGTCGTGTTAATGGACGTGAGCATGCCTGAGCTCGACGGTTTTCAGTTGGCCGCCATGATTCGCCAGCACCCCCGCTTTCAGAGGACCGCAATCATTTTTGTTTCAGCGGTGCATCTCACCGATCTGGATCAACTCAAAGGATACGAGCACGGCGCGGTCGATTACATTTCTGTTCCGGTGGTTCCCGAACTCTTACGCGCCAAGGTAAGGGTATTTGCGGAATTGCATCGCAAAACACGGCAGCTCGAAACTCTGAATCGCGAACTCGAGCAGCGCGTTCTGGAACGTACGGAAGAGTTGGCTCTCAAGGCAGAACTGCTGCTGCAGCTTAACGTGGAGCTGGTGGAAAAAAATCAGGAACTCGACGCCATCGTCCACACCGCTCCCGATATCATCTTCAGTCGTAAAGCCGACGGCTCCAGGGATTATATCAGCGACCGATTTTATGAATTTACCGGCGCTGCCCCAGGTTCGGCGAATGGTTTCGGCTGGCTCGACTATGTGCACCCCGAGGATAAGCAAAAGGCCATGGCCGACTGGTTGCTCTGTGTCGAATCGGGGGCAAACTACGAAGCGGAGTATCGCATGCAGGCCAAAGACGGCAATTATCGCTGGTTCCGGGCTCGCGCGGTCCCGATTCGAAACGACGGACAAATCATCAAGTGGTACGGAACCTGTTCCGACATTCACGACAGCAAGGTGCTGGAACAATCGTTTCGCGACAGCGCCGCCGAACTGGAAAAGATGGTCGATCGAAGAACAGACGAATTGCGGCGCCTTTCCATCCGGCTCATGACCATGCAGGATGAAGAGCGCCGTCGGCTCGCGCGCGATCTGCACGATGGTTTGGGGCAGGAACTTGCCGTAGCCAAGATCGTGCTCGATAAATTGATCCTGCACGAGCCGGCTGAGCCTCCACAGGAAGCCTGGGCTCAGGCCAGCAGCATTATTGATCGTGCAATTCAGCAAGTGCGCACTATGTCTCACCTTTTGCATCCGCCCTTGCTTGATGAAGTCGGCTTATTGTCGGCGCTTTCCTGGTACGTGGACGGACTCACCAAGCGTAGCGGGATTGAAACCTCTCTCGATGTTCGTCCGGCCGAATTCCCGCGGCTTGCCCCAGAAGTGGAGACTGCAGTTTTCCGAATCGTTCAGGAAGCGCTCACCAATGTCTTCCGGCATTCAGAAGCAACTAAGGTGTGGATTACATTGACCCAAAAGGAAGGTCAGATCGTGGTGGCCGTGCGCGATGATGGCAAGGGTATCGGCAGGAGAATTGCCGAGCTGCAACCGGACAGCGTTGGGGTGGGCATCGGAGGCATGAAGCAACGCGCTAAAGAATTCGGTGGAGAGTTGCGACTCACGAATGCCCAACCTGGAACCCTCGTCGAACTTTTGATTCCCTGCAGTTCGGTGTTGCGAGCGCCAACTGGGGTCCCAGCTGCTGTATTGGACGGATGCGCCTGAATTTTCTGCCGTCGCTCCTGCCCTGATTTTGGTTTTCCGCGTCGTCCACTCTACTCAATCAATACTGGCAGCACTGTACCAGCCCTGCCTACCGACCTTAGGAATCTGAAGATCGCCGCACGTATTCCCCTACTGCGCCGCCCACCCCTCGATCCACTTACAGCGTGAACCGGATGGAACGAATGCCGGCGGCGAGCTAGCGTGGAGTGCGTAGGGAAATCTAAACGTTGCTCGCTTCGAGCACAGAAAAATGAAGATGAGGTCCGCTTATGACAAAAATTAATTCCGCACTGCCAAGATGTCTCCTGGTGCTCGGTGCCAGCGTTCTGCTCTGCGCCGCTATGGCGTGGTCCGCGGATGACAAAGATCGTTCCGATATCGATAAACGCCTCGACGCATCCACCAAAGTTCTGGACGAAATCATGTCCAGTCCCGACAAAGCAATCCCCGACAAGGTGATGAGCGATGCGAAGTGCATCGCGGTGATTCCCTCGATGGTGAAAATCGCCGTGGGCTTCGGCGGAAGTCATGGTAAAGGCGTCGCTACGTGCCGCACTGAAAGCGGCAGGTGGAGCGCTCCCGCACCGATCACTATGACCGGTGGCAGCTGGGGCTTGCAGCTCGGTGGCCAGGCCGTGGATGTCGTGATGATCGTGACCAATGAAGATGGCATGCAGCATCTGATCTCCAGTCACTTTAAGTTGGGTGCCGAAGCGTCGGCAGCCGCGGGCCCGGTCGGGCGTGACGCGGGCGCTGACACAGATTGGAAGATGAGAGCGGAAGTTCTCACCTACTCTCGAGCCCGTGGCATTTTTGCAGGAATCGATCTGAACGGCGCCGCCGTCACACAGGACAAAGACGAAACCCGACTCCTTTACGGCAGCTTCGTGCCGTTCGGCGATATCTTGAGTGGAAAAGTGCAGCCTGCAGGGGCGGGTAGACCGTTCTTAGCTGCGGTCCGAAAATATTCGGTGCAGGCGAGAGAACACAGCGAACTGAAACCGTCACCTGGCAAGACGGTCACGGCGAGCCGTTGAGCCGAGCGGTGATGACGGCTATTGTGAGGCGCAGGCTCGAGTTGCTTTGCAAGCCGGGCCCAGGTTTCGAAACCACAAAGACGCTTAACAGTACAAATGATTCGGAGGGTTCATGTCACTGATTCTGCTTATCGTGCTTGTGGTGTTACTGCTCGGAGCTTTGCCCACCTGGCCCTACAGCCGATCCTGGGGCTACTACCCAAGTGGTGGACTGGGCCTGGTGGTCGTGATTCTGCTCGTCTTGCTTTTGGCTGGGCGGGTCTGAACTGTGTGGCGTCGACCGTTTGTTTGTAGCCGTCGCCCGCGTACTCGAAGGATGGTGAGAACGTCCGCGTCTCACCATCCTTCATCTTGATTCGTGAAATCTGGCTACGGATTGCTATTGCTGGCTGTAGTGCTATTAGGAGCGCCAAATGTCGAACACCCAAAGTCCCCGCCTCGCCACCCATGCGTTATTCTCATCGTCTTCATCTTCGTCGGCAGTTCTCGAAACTCTTTATGCCACCCGTGATGCAAGCCGTGGACGAGGCGCGCGGCCAGAGAACTTCGTCTCCCTGCGAGCGCCACAAACGCTCGCTCCGGAAGCTATCTGGGGTCAGTTCAATAATTATCGATCGAATGGTCTTGCCGGATCTGTAGTGGCGCACGTCATAATTCTGGGCTTGATCCTTGGGGTTGCAACCTTCAGTCATCCTGTTGCGCAACTGATCAAGCCGCACGAAACTGTAATGTTGATCGCACCCTCGCCTGACTCTTATGCTCTGCCGATCGCCAAGAAGATCATCAGCGGCGGCGGTGGCGGCGGTGACCACGACCGAATTTCCGCGCCGAAGGGGATCCTGCCAAAGCCTGCCTTGGAGCAGATCACTCCTCCCGCGATTATCGTTCGTAACGAACACCCCAAGCTCGCCGTTGCGCCATCGGTGGTGGTTCCTCCTCAGGTGCGATTGGCTGAGAATCACATGCCAAACCTGGGCAATCCGACAGCCCGAGTGATTCCTTCGGCTCCTCCCTCAAACGGAACCGGATCGGGTGGGGGAATTGGTTCTGGATCGGGTGGTGGTGTCGGCGTAGGAAGCGGAGCAGGTGTGGGCACTGGTAGCGGCGGTGGCATCGGCGGAGGCGTCTATAAGGTCGGTGGAGGAATCTCGGCTCCTCAGGCTGTTTCAACGCCAGATCCTGAATATACGGAAGAAGCGCGCAACGCCAAGACCCAGGGAATGTGCGTGCTTCGCTTGATTGTCGATGACCAGGGCAATCCGCGCGATATTCGTGTCGTCCGCGGACTGGGATTTGGACTGGACGCAAGGGCGATCGACGCCGTCAAGCAATGGCGTTTTCAACCCGCGATGAAGGACGGACGCCCGGTGAGTGTACAGATCAGCGTAGAAGTAGGTTTTCATCTCTATTGACTTCGCGCTTGAATGATTAGCGACTGAATCGATTGTCGAGTGTCATCGCCGTCGCGACAAAAAGCTCGCGCTCGCGCTCGCCGCTCTGGGTGCGGAGATGCGCCGGGCGGATTCTCCGTATCTTATTTTGCTTCGTAGCTCTCCGCTGCTCAGCAGCCCTCTTTGCCGAAAATAGTGTCGCCTCCCCACAAGTAAAACAAAAACCACTCCGCATTTACTTTCGGACTCCTGTACAGCAAGTCTCGCATTCAATTACAGGAGCACCCTGATGGGACGAATGCCACGGTGTCGCTAGTCTCTTCTTGAAGCTGAATGCTCCCGGAGTCGTGGAGAGCAAAAGACAGCACCTTTGATCGAAGGAGACTACCGTGGCGACTTGCGTAATTTCCGCGACAACAACCAATCTGATCCCAGTGCGGGATGCATCTGACCGAAACGATTCCGAACGCAGTCTGGTTCAGCGTGCCCAGAGCGGCGACGAGCAGGCCTTTGCTACGCTCTTCAACTTGCATAAGAAGCGCGTTTACTCCGTTTGCCTGCAAATGACAAAAGATGTGGCTGACGCAGAAGACCTGACTCAGGAAGCGTTCCTGCAGGTGTTTCGCAGCGTCAATTCTTTCCGTGGAGATTCGGCGTTCTCCACCTGGCTCTATCGGGTTGCGGTGAATACCGTGCTGATGAAGTTGCGTTCCCGCAAGTCGCCGCCGGTGTTATCTCTGGATGAGCCTGCGTCGCCGGACTCTCCATCACTCAAGCGCGACATCGGCAAATCGGATCCGCGACTCTCCGGCACCGTCGACCGTATTGCATTGCGCCGGGCCATGGGCGAACTATCCGAGGGATGCCGGCAGATCTTCGCTCTGCACGAAGTTGAAGGCTACCAGCATCATGAGATCGCCGAAATGCTGGACTGCTCAGTGGGCAATTCAAAATCGCAACTGCACAAAGCGAAGATGAAAATGCGCGACCTGCTGTTCCCGAAGCGGAGAGTCCTGCGGCGACGCCCCGCGAACCATAACGGCGAACCGAGAGCGGCCAGCGCAAACAACGGCCGGCCCCAACTCTTACCGTCGTATGGCGCGGTGAGCAAGTGAGGCTGCTTGCTGAGGCAGAAGATCCCAATGCGGAGCAAGCCAACGCGAAGCCGCATCGACGCTTTTGCGCCGCTCAGGAGTTTACCGTATTGCGAGCGGGCGACTGCACTCCTATGGTTGAGAAACAAAAGAAGAAACAGACTGATCGGTAAGTCAGAAAGAGGGACTGATGCCCGGAAAAAAACATCTTCGTGGCGTGAGCGCAAAGGAGCAAAGAGAGTACGAGCACATCAGGGAAAGCGCGCAACGCTCCGGTCGTTACGGGGACCGCGCCAAGGAAGTCGCCGCGCGAACCGTGATGAAGAAACATAAGGAAGAAGGTCACAGCAAGGGACATTAGCCGAACAAACCGAATGGCCTGGCGCAGCAGTATAGCGGGCACGTCCAATGGTCGAGTGAAACCGTACTAGGTTTTGGGGTCCCAATTCTAAAGGAAGTACCGCTTGGTTCGAATTCTGGTGGTAGACGACAACCCGGCGGTCCGGCATTATCTACGGGCGCTGCTCGAGCAGCAAAGCACCTGGCAAGTCTGTGACGAGGCTCGCACCGGCGGAGAAGCCCTTCAGCGTGTAAAAAGAAATCCGCCGGACATGATTCTGCTGGATTTCCAGATGCCGGATTTAAATGGACTTGACGTGGCCCGGCAAATTACAAAGCTTTTCCCTGAAATCCCAATCCTCATGGTCACCATTCACTTGTCCAGACAGCTGGCCGAGGAGGCCCGTAGGGTGGGCATCCGCGGAGCCTGCGCGAAATCCGATGTTGGCTCTATCGTCCAGGCCGTCGATGCGCTCTTGCATGCTGAGACCTATTTCCCACCAATGAGTTCGAACGGCAACTAGAGGGTCAATCGGCGCGCGAGAAATACAGGATTCCCTGTATTCGGGCCAGGATAGTATCATGCTATTTTCGGCGTGAGTCATCACCTGAGAGTTGCCTTTCCGCCTGGTGCCAGTAGAGTCCTGGGGCAAGAACGGGGTAAAGTTGAAAACAGAGCCAGCCGTGAACCGTAGCGAGGGGCTGCACGGGGCTGCCTCAGGGAGCAAACCTTATGGCGGTCCGCATCCTGCTGGTGGATGATCATCCCATCGTGAGGCAAGGACTGCGCACTTTGCTGGAAGGTCGCCTCGGCTGGGAAGTCGTCGGTGAAGCCTCGGATGGAATGGAGGCTCTGGATAAAGTCGAGGTTTTGCAACCCGACGTTGTGGTGCTTGACGTCACCATGCCTCGTATGAACGGTCTGGAAGCGTGCCGGCTAATTCAGCAGAAGCGGAAGACGAGTCTCGAAGTTTTGTTCGTTACCCAGCATGATTCTCCGCAGATGATGCGTGAGGCCCTGGATGCCGGCGCAAGAGGGTACGTTGTGAAATCAAATGCCGCCCGAGACCTGTTGGAGGCTGTTGAGGCGGTGAGTCAGCATCGCGTGTTTACGGCGCTCGCGCGAAGTCCAAACGCTTCGTGCTGAGTTCAGATTCATGAATACGTCCGAGTGTGTCTGTCTCTAAAGGCTATACCCCAGGAGGATGCCATGAAACTGCGTATCTTGTTAGCTGACGATCACGAAATTGTGCGCCGCGGGTTATGTTCGCTTCTCCAGAAGCGCGAGGGATGGGAAGTGTGCGGCGAGGCTTCCGACGGCCGCGAAGCGCTCGAGATGGCCAGGCAATTGAAACCCGATGTCATCATCGTCGACATCGGCATGCCATACCTCAACGGCCTCGACACGACGCGCCAGTTGCTGCAGCTCGACCCTAACTTCAAAGTTATAGTTCTGACCATCACCGACTCCGATCAGGTGATTCGTGAGGCACTGGATGCCGGCGCTCGCGGCTTTGTGCTCAAGTCAGACGCCGCGCGCGATCTCGTGGCCGCGGTCGAAGCCTTGCAGAGCAAGCGAATGTTCTTCACGCCCCGGGTAAACGACTTGGTGCTGGCGGGCTTCCTCGAGAAAGGGCATGCCTTATCCCGGACTGAGCCGCCGGATTTACCGACGCTCACAGCGCGCGAACGCGAGGTTACGCAACTTCTCGCCGAAGGCAAGAGTTCGAAGGAAGTGGCCGTACTCCTGAACTTGAGCACCAAGACCGTGGAAACTCATCGCAGCAATATCATGCGCAAGCTCAGTCTGCATTCCATTCGCGACCTGGTGGTCTACGCCATCAAGAACAACATCATCCAGATCCAGATGCCGCCGCAACTCCGCAGCACTGCGGAGACGACTATAGCCTGAGACTCGAACCAGCACCGGTTGAAGGCGGCTTCGCGCGACATCGCGCCGCGTTGCGATCGGGTACGCCCGTGTTCTCCCCAACCTTGTCATTCCGAACGCCGCGTTTTTCATCGCGGCCGAGGAATCCCAGTCTTCTCCGCCGCCGGGCATCAGCCTTAGCTGTTAGAGCCCAGCCCACTCGTCTATTTGCGCTGATCAGCAACCGCACCGGTCCTGAGCGCAACTATTCTCTATGCGGCATTGGCTCCAGAGAAACCCGCCGCCAGACACTCTTGTTGTCCTTGGGTTTTAGGAGGTGAGGCTTGAGCGCGCTTCGAATCCTTATTGCGGACGATCACGAGGTGGCGAGGAGAGGCATTCGCTGTGTGCTCGAAAGCCACACCGAGTGGGAAGTTTGTGGCGAGGCTACGGACGGTCGTGAAGCCGTCGAGCTTGCCGGCAGATTGAAGCCAGATATCCTCTTGCTCGATATCGGAATGCCGAACTTAAACGGTCTCGACGCCACGCGGCAAATTCTGGCAATGATGCCCGAAGCTCGCATTCTGATCCTTACCGTACACGATTCGGAACAGGTAGTGCGCGAAGTGCTCGCCGCTGGAGCCCGCGGCTTCCTTCTGAAGTCCGATGCTGGCCGCGACCTGTTGGTCGCCGTGGAGGCCTTGCAGCACCGGCGAACCTATTTCACCCCCAAAGTAGCGCAGATGATGCTCGATGGCTACCTGCGCCCGCACGAGGAGAGCGACGCCCCCGCACAATGCGCCTTGACCCCGCGCGAACGGGAAGTGATTCAACTGGTCGCCGAAGGAAAGACCACCAAGGAAGTCGCCACAGCTCTGGGGCTCAGCGTCAAGACAGCGGAGACTCACCGCACCAACCTGATGCGCAAGCTCAACCTGCATTCCGTTGCGGATATCACGCTCTACGCCGTGCGCAATGGAATCGTCCAGATCTATTGAATTCGGATAGAAGCCATCACATAGATGTTTCGCGTATCCTTTTAGAAAATAGAGCTAGATAGACGCCTCGCTAGGGACTTTACTGGATACCTCAGCGCTTCAGTCCCGCATAGACTCCAGAGCAGCTCGTTAGAATCTACACCGCTTCCGGGAAGGAAAGCCAATGCTTTGGACTATCGCCATGCTATTGTTGATCCTCTGGTTCTTGGGAATGATCAGCTCCTACACACTGGGTGGATTCATCCATATTCTGTTGGTGTTGGCAATAATCGCAATTCTGATCCGCCTGATCCAGGGCCGAAGCCCAGCACTCTGAGTGAAAGCACACGTGGGAGGGTCGGCTGACAGATGCTTGATATGGAGACGGGTGCCCTCGACCGGTTTTCCTTGGCCGGGTAAATCGCCGCGAAAACTCAGCAATGCCCTGGCCCGTCAAAGCCGAGGTGTGAATCGAATACCGACCCCTAGCCACTGCCCTTCAGACCCCACCCGCCCAGCCCAGAGGTCATCAGCTCCGTCAGTTTTCGGAGATGCTCATGTGCAACAGCCCGCCCTCGAAAGCCTGCCCTGAGCGAGGCCGAACGAGCCGGTCGACCGAAGCTCGACCCGCGCGACGGTTCCTCGCATCAGGAGCCGCGAGCCAGACGCGCTTAAATCTTCCACAACAGAGCGAGAGCCCGTGCGGCGTCGGAAATGGCGCATTCCTCAGCTCGTGCCTGCGATATCCCCAAACGCTTTGCGCGTTGCACGATCGGACACCGATATCGCACCTTCTTATCAGCAGGAAGCTCCGCTTGATGAATCTCGATCATGGCCTTCTCGAACTCGCGCCGCAGGTCGTCCGGGGAGGGAGAGCGTTGCGCTTGAATATCATGGGGTTGAATAGGGCGTGCTCCAATACCGTGTATCGCACTCTTGTAGGCCATTGGGGAGAGAGCTCAACTTTCTTGCTGCACTGTCCGCACTGTAAGACGATCCCTACTCCGCCACCATACTGTGTAGCCCCGGTTGATCCGCAATAGTTACCTAGTTCACGTAGGAGGTAGGTGTAAGGAAACTGCGACACGCTAGTGTCGTCCCTCGAGTCGTCGACATTCGTCGTAAGTCGCTTTCTCAATCTGAGAACTCCGGGGGCATTTTCCGGCTCTCGAGAGGCCTGTTTTTATGTGTCCTTTTTGCCACGCTGACTGCCGGTATTTCGGCAGCACCCGGCGAACTGCTGTAATTCAAGGCACTTGCAGAACAATATCTCCTGGCTATTTATTGCTCGCTCGTTATTTGCAGCCCGGTTTACAAACCGCAATAGTGTTCCTTCAGGAACACTGTGGAAAACTCCCAGCCAGGGATGGCGTCGGGAATCAGGCAACCGCGCGAAACTTCAGGCAACTCTGGAGCGCCCGCAAGGCATACAAAGCATCATCCAGCGCCTGGTCCTCTTCGATTGTGTCCGTGTCGGCGCCGAAGAGCACCCGCCCCCGCGCCACAATTGCCTTCTCGGCTTCCTTGATGAGTGATGCAATCCTATCCGTATGCCTTTCGAACAGTGCAGCGCAGTAAAGTTCCCGCCACGTCTGAAACATGGGTTGGGCCTTAGTCGTCATAAACACCTCAGTTCAAAAGGAAAAATGCTGGGCTATCAGGTTCGATGTATCACACTAGCCTTGCATTCCGTGGAAGGCCATACAGTCAATCCCGCATTCTGAACAAGAATTTGACGCCTGTGAGTTTCGTTCGGGCTAAATCGGAAATGCAGAGAAAGGAAATGGAAGGGCTTCACTGTCCCTTCCATCTCTACCTTTCGTTCTACGCGGCTCTCCTGGATTTTGAGCCGCCGTGATCTTGGTGAGAACTTTCCGAGGTGGAGGCTGCACCGTGAGCCGTCTTCGGGTTAATCTCCCTCGCAAGCTCCGTTAGCTTCTTGTCCGCCTGTTTTTCTTCCTCAAGCGTCTGGTTCAGCAAAGATACCTGCTCGTCTTCGCCAAGCAGCTCGGCAAGCGCGCGGACCGTTCCATAACCGGCTATCTCGTAATGCTCGACCCTCTGCGCCGCACCAATAATGGCGGCGTCCATCACATCTGCGGCATAGTCTTCTTTCATTGTCTCAGCCCCTTCTTTGACCAGGCCCACCATCCCAAGACACTTCTTACCGGATGCTTTTTGCTCCAACTGCTCGAAGATCCGCTCGAGCCGTGACACTTGGTCCGAGGTTTGGCGCAGGTGTTCTTCGAATGCTTTTCGCAGTTGGTCGTTGCGGGACGCCTTGGCCATCTTCGGCAGAGCCTTTACCAGCTGCGTTTCCGCGTTGTAAAGATCTCGAAGTTCATCGATGTACAACTCTCGCAATGAGTCCTTTGACATTTGATGTTCTCTCCTGAAATTTGAGTTCGCCGTGCCGATGCCCATCAGTTCGAGGGAATCTATGGTGTACGGTGACTATTCGAAACATAGTTCTGGATACGAGCGCGGACAATACCCCGAACTCTGTACACTACACGTCCCTCGAAAAATCAAACGGCGCGCTGATCTGCTCCTGGGCGGGCAGAGCGCAAATCGGTTCGCAGCGGCTATTTCTTCAGTTTGCTAGCTCTCGCTTTGCGCCGAAGCGGCTGCCGCCGTGGCGACCGTTTCTTTGTGCCTGCACCGGCCGCGCTGGTTCCAGTTCTGCGTGGGGGCCGCACGGCGCGAGAAGGTTTTTTTCCGGCGTGCCGAATACGACTCCGCGCGCTTTCATTGGACTCGCCGGCCCGTGACTTGCCGTTTGACTCGCCGATCTTTGCAGCCCGGGCGGCCTGGCGCACCTTGGCAGCAACGGACTCAGGTACCGCCGAAATGTTGTCCGCTAACTCCTGGGTCACTTTGGTCAGCGTGCCAGCCGCGTGCCCGAGTTTACGGGCGACAGTATTTAGAAGAAGTTCATGGGTTACAGTGCGCTTCTTAGCTGCCATAGATATACCTCGAAAGAGTTTGTGAAATACATTTGCGGCCCAACTGCATTTCCTATGCTTCATAAAATGAAGTCCCGGTCCTAAAAAGGCCGGGACTTCCAAGTCATCATTCAGTGCATCGAAAAGAAAACTAAATACTTACGAAGCGCGGCGCTGACGGTCGCGGTCCTGATTTTCTTCGTTGTCGGTGTCGGTCTGCCCGCCTTTTTTCGGCTGGGACTGACCAGACTGACCGCTATGTTGGCCTTGACCCTCTCCGGACTGGCCACCCTGCTGACCACGCTGCCCAGACTGATTGCCTTGCTGGCCTTGTCCGTACTGGTTACTCTGCTGGCCCTTCTTCTCCATATCGTCTGCCATGAATTGCCCTCCTGGGAAAGCGCGGGCCTTCCCACGCCTTCAAGATTTATCGCTTTACAGAATTTAGGTGCTGCCAGAGGTCGCAAAGGTTGGGATAGGAATGTTGCCTGGTTGATCGGTTGAAAAACGCAATGGAGTCGTAGGAGCGGCTCTCCATCCCTGTGGACTGGTTGATCCGAGGGATGGAAAGCCGATTGGGCCCATGTCACCGCGCTAAAAGTTAACCGCGATCACAGTACAACTGTCAGTGCAACACGAACCCCGGGGTGAAGCAGGTCGAACAGAAAATATTCGCCATCTACGTAGTCGATGTAGCACTGGTCGGTGTAAGCCCAGCCCACGGGCCACGGCTCGACAATCGTGAACCAGTAGCCGGAGTACTGAAAACGGGGCTGGCCTTCGACTATTGTTGGTCGCTTGATGACAAGAGTATGCTGCCGGCCGAAGTGGGCCCGGAACTTGTCGTCAGGAATGCGACCGCTCTGTTGAGCGCGTGGTGACGGTTGTTCAGGGCGTTCCGCCTGCTTAGGGGCTTCTTGATTTGCGGGCTTGCCCTCTTCGCGGGGCGGCTTAACGTCGTCCTGTTTCGGAGGTTTGGCCTCGTCTTGTTTCGGGGGTTTGACTTCATCGCCTGCCGGCTTGGTGGCCTCGGGACGAGGTTCCTGAGGAGGCTTCGCATCATCGCGCTGGTCTTGCGCGTATATCAGCGCGCTTCCGCCAAAAAGGGAAATAAGAAGCAATATCCTGAGGATCCGGATGAGTTTCATTATGTTGTCTCCTTATCAACTTGTGTTGAATCGATCTGCATTGAATCGATCTGCATTGACTCTGCTGCACCCGCTCCAATGCTGACCGCCACGGCTCGCGGCCAGCATCACATTAACGCCGCGCAAGGAACCCTCGCCTAGGCGCCGCTACCTCGGCGCGATAGGTGGGTCAAAAGTGAAATCAGAAAGAACACCAGAAAAATCACAAACAGGAGCTTCGCAATGCCTGCGGCTGCGATTGCGACGCCTGTAAAGCCCAAGACTCCCGCGATCAGTGCGAACACCAGAAACAGTAGCGTCCAGTAAAGCATGATGCCTCCTTCCAAACGGATTGCGTTCACGACAACATTAGCGGCCACGCACGAGCGGGCAAATCCCTTTCACCCTGTACTTCGTGATTCCACGCGCCGTAAATAATGGAAGGTACGATTTGAAAAGAAGGTGCAGGCGCCGGTTCTCTCGCAAACCGGCACCTGCTCGACGGGGGCTGCACGGTAAAACCAAACATTAGCGGGCGAACGGACACCTCGCCTATACAGCAAATCGTGTAGTTGGGCGAAAGAAGTTTGCTGCTCGCGGCTACAAACCGCGCTCTTTGTGGCAAACACGCCTGTACCTCGGGAAGATTGACACGGTGCGAGCCAACTTTTTTACAGAAAACGGTGTATGGCCGACCGATTCACGGTTATGTAAAAGGGATGAAGCAAGATTTTCACTCACGATCCCATGGCTGCACGGCGTATGTGAAAACATCAATGAGCGGCGATGGTAAGCCAAATTGCGAGCGTGCTCTTGGCTGCATTGTCTTTCGGAGGTGTGTTATGAAGCGAGAGACCGGCCTCTTATCGGCCTTTGCATTTCTATTAGTGACCGTCCCGCTGACGTTTACTCAAAATCCGCGGGGCCAACCGAGCCCGGCGCTGCCATTTGACATTCTGGGACTTCAATTGATCGTGTGGCCGCAAGCGCAGATGCCGCAGCCAATTCTGCAACCACTGCCGGCAACAGACCGTACCGTCCCGGACCAGCAGCCTGAGCAGCCGAATCCCGAGGAAAACCTGCCAACGCAACAACAGCAACCGACAGCACAACAGTTCAGAGGCACCATCGTAAAGAATAGCGGAGTGTATTCGTTGAAAGCCTCGAGCAATAACGCATATCAGCTTGACGACCAAGAGAAGGCAAAGCAGTACGAGGGCAAGCAGGTAATAATCGGCGGCATGCTGGGTGCGAACGGGAGGAGCCTCCACGTGATCGACATTGCGCTCATTTCGTAAGTGCTGCGGAAAACGATTACACAAACATAAACGGGAGATGAGCACATGCGGATGGTTCTGGCACACACCACGACGGGAGTTGCTTCGAGGAGAGTACGCTTCTGGATCGACACTATCGCATTAGTCTGCGGTATCGCTTGCGCGCTGGCACTGCTGTTTGCCGCGCTGGGAGCGGTTGCCGGAGCGGCTGTCGGGGAGCCGGAATTAGGTCAGCGCGAATCACCATCCGCCGTTCGTCTGCAGACTTTCGAGGGCTCGATCACGGATACGCAATGCGGCGCCAGGCATTCTGCCGCGATGGGCGAGGCTCCCGCTGATTGTACGCGGGCATGCGTGCACGGAGGCGAGCAGTTTGCTCTCGTCGATAATGACGCCCTCAAGGTGATCGATGGCGATCCGCTTTTGTTAAAGGCGGCAGCGGGGCAGCGCGTCAGGATTAGTGGCGTTCTCAACGGAAAGAAGATATCAGTCACCTCTGTCTTTAAGACCTAGACTGCCGCTGAAACCTGGTCAAGGTTATTAACTCGGGGGTTTCTTAACATTGGATTAGACAACACACCTAAAAAAGCCCGCTGCGGACAGTCGCAGCGGGTTTTCATTCGACTAGCCATGCCGCAAAGATTATTTGCTCTCCAAAGGTACGATGTCGACCACATGCAGAGTATTACTATTGGGGTCCATCGTGGCTGTGACCTTCACGTTTTGTCCCCTGAACTGTTTGGCCTTATCTTGGTCATCCAGATGGTAAGCGGCATTGCTTGACAAATCTTGCAGAACGAGCTTGTCGCCCGCCTTCGTGATCTTGCCCTCGAAGCTCTGCGCAGACTGGCTCTGCGCATCGGCCGGTTGCTGCCGAGTGGCGTCGGGTTGGCTTTGGGGCGAGGCCGTCTGTTGCGCTGCCAAGTTGAATCCGAAGCTGGTCAAGCCCAACATTGCGATCGCTGTGAACATCTGTTTCATCTCCATCCTCCAAATGTGAATTTAATGGCTCAAGCTATGCGCGACGATCGGACAAAGCTAGTGCAAGCTTGCTGCCAAAGTCGCGATGGCTTGTAATCCCACAACCTGTCAGTCGAAATCATTTGTTCGGGGGTCGCGATTAGGCTGCGGTAGGCAGAAACTTCTGGTGCAAGTGAAGTTTCTGGTTAGGTAGTGTTTGGTAAAGCGCCATAGTAAATACCGGATGCAGGCGTACAGGGAATAAATATGAACCTGTACTAAGTCGTCAGGACTCCTTCGACGTAGCAGGTCATTTTAATTAGTGCAGTTAGTGCGAGACAGAACTACCGTTGTTTCCGGAGTAATACCCGGCCCGGGTTGCGACGCGCAGAGTAGTGGAGCCGCTAAGAGCCTGAACCTGAATCGAGTGGTAGACGCCCGACGTGTGCGGATTCGAAGAGCGATAGCCGATTACGTATTGACTTCGAATGTCTCGCGCAATCGCACTCGCGATCGATTGCACCTCGTCGAGACTGGATGGAAAAAACGCCGTGCCGCCAGTTTGCTCGGAGAGAGTGCGCAGAGATTGCTGAAGACCATTGTCTGGCCGCTCCGTCTGCTCGAGTGCGATGGTGTAGAGGACAGGTCCGTTTTTTGATTGTAGCCTGTGGAGAGCTTCCTGGAACGTAGCCTGGCTGGCGTTGTCCCGTCCGTCGGTCACGACCAAAAGAACTTGCTTTTGCAGCGGGGAAGTTTTGTGCAGGTGATCAACGGCTCCGATGAGAGCATCGTAAAGGGCTGTACTGCCTCGCGTCTCTACGCGCTGCAGAGCTGCTCTAAGTTTGCCTACGTCCTGGGTGTAGTCCTGGTCGAGAAAGGCATCTTCGCCGAAGTTGACGACGAACACGCGGTCCTCCTGCTGGCTTGCGTCCACCAGTCGCAGGGCTGCGTCGTTGACCTTTGCCCGCTTTGGCAGCATTGATCCCGAGTTGTCAATCAGAATTCCAAGAGCGACGGGAACATGCTCCTGCCTGAATGAAGTTACCTCCTGCAGTTTGCCATCTTCGTACACTGCAAAGTTGTTGCGGGCCAAGCCGGTGATCAGGTGATTCTGATCGTCGACGACGGTGGCGTGCAAGATGACTTCTTCGATTTCCTTTTTAAAGACGAAGCCGTTCGAGTCATCATCCTGAGATGGGACTGCATCATGAGGCGATGTGGTTCCGAAGGCCGGCGCGGTGGTCGGCGGCGGCGCTGCGGGGGTGCCTGGGTTCTGCGCCGAACTTTGCTGCGCCAAACTTTGCTCCGAACTAGCGCACGCAAGAGCCAGGAGGCACACCAGAAATCGCGAGATCAGGAATCGTGAGATCCGGACAAGCGTCCTGCCGCAGTGACCTGCGCCTTTTTCCACACTTCGATGCGTTGTGCAAAGCACGGCGCGGTCCTCCTTTTGCATTCAGAGGGACTAGATGAATTTTAGAGGCAGAGGGTTGGTGGTAATTGTGAACTCCGACCGTATTACCAGTAGCTGAAGTTCAGTTGGTCGAGCCAAACTGAGTAAGCCGTCTGCTGGTAATCTCCGTCCTGCTGATAGTTAATGGTCACGCCATACCACGTGGTTGCCGTTGGATTCTCGTAGTAGTTGAGAGTGGCAGTGTTTCCGTTGAGTGTGATCGATTGGAACAGGAGTTGATTGTCCGACGTACGCTGGACCTGGATAACGAGATGGTTCCAGGCGTTTGCAACGGGATTGCAGGCCACGCCAGTTGGGTGCCATTTCTGGCCGGGATTGTCCCAGATGTCCCACTCATTGCCCCCGGCGACCCGGCATTCATGCCCCCAAATGTAGGAGTTGCCGCCAACGAACTGGTTGATATCGAATTCCAACGCCTGCGAGACGCTGAGATCTTTGACATAAAAATAGACATCATACGTGAAGTTGTGGAGGGCAGGGACGATCGTGTGATTGGTGTCGGGCATGCCCTGCGAGGAGAAGTCTCCGATCAGGTGATTGTTCCAGAGGACATCTGAGTAGTCGGTCTGGCCGCCAATGTCCATGAGGGTTGCGTTGCCGCTGAGCGATGGGGACGAAATGTTGTGGGTCATCGACCAGGTGACCTGCGGGCCGGAGGGCGTGCAGGAGGTGCAGATGTTGTAGGATGGGGGCAGTAGACCATATCCGGTCCAGCTCGACTGTTGATGCAGATTGACAAAGGTGCCGGAAGTCGAGCTGCCACCGACCGTGATGGTGATAGGAGTTACTGATGCTCCGCCGCACTTATCCCATTCCTCTACGACCGTGTGGTAAGTGCCCGAGGCAAGGGCAAGCGTCGTATTGAGTTGAGCGCCTTGCGTTTGATAGGCGAGCACACCGGGAGCCGTATAGATTCCCATGGCGGCGACGCCGCTGGCACAAGAGGAAGTCGCCGAGGCCACATACTGTACCGTGGAGCTGACCGTGCTGTTGGTCTGCGGGGCGGTCACGGTGACTTGCCCACCGCTGTTAGACCCCTCAACCTGGATGGTGACGGGAGTCGAAGCACTACCTCCGCATGCATCCCACTCCTGTACGACGGTGTGATAAGTGCCAGGGTTCAACGTGAGAAGCTTATTCAGACTCGCGCCCTGAGATGTGTACGCCAGCGCGCCCGGAGATGTGTAGATTCCCATCGCGGACACGCCTTTGGCGCAAGTGGTGCTCGCAGTTGCGACATATTGGACTTGTGTGGCCACGCTCGAGTTATTGGTGGGAGCTGTGACTTGCACCTGGGCGGAGCCCGCAGAAACGTGAATAGTGACTGGCGTCTTGCTGCTGTCACCGCAATTATCCCAAGACTGAACTACGGTCTGGTAGGTGCCGGGGCTTAGTGACAGCTCGGTGTTGAGGCTGCTTCCAGACGTGCTGTAGGCGAGAACGTTAGGCGCGCTATAGATTCCTATTGCGGCAACCCCGGCAGCGCAGCCGGTGCTGGCACTCGCGACATATTGAACCGTGGTGCTCACTGTGCTTCCGTTGGCGGGTGCAGAAACTGTGACAGCGCCAGTGGTATCAGCGAAGCTAAGTGTTCCTGAACACAGCGCCAGAATGAGGACAAACCTTCTCATAAGCGTACTCCGGTCGTAGGGTACGGCGAAGCAGTACCTACAGGATTGTGGGATGGGTTGTAAGTGATTCTAAGTAGAACCACCGCTGCAGGCAAGCAGATTGGCAACGAAAAATAGTCAGAAGTTCTAGGACCGACTGTCGAAATCGGCGCTCACGAGCAATCACTAAAGTTTGCTTGGCCTAGGGGGTTTCACCCATATATCGTACCGCGATACTGCATCTTCTGTTTTCCTGACATCTTCGGAACGTATCCTCCACATCTCATGCATACCTCGATTTGTACCGGGCGATCGGTCCCGATGAAAGGTCGGGGAGACGCCTTTGCCGTTTTGGGTGGGCGATTTCGGAAAGGAAGTAAGCACGTGGAACTGGGAGCATTCGTAATGGTTCCGGGCGGGGGCGACTTCACGGGGATGCGTGAGGATCAACCCCATGGGCTAGCAGCTTTCGAAAATCCGCGAGCACCTTATTCCTCGCGGATGCCGATACTGGGCAATGACGTCTTGCAGTCGTGGATGGAGCGCGTCCGCAAGCTGGGAGTGCAAAGCCTGTGGCTTGCTTCCGGCGCGGGGGTGGGCGCCGCGACCAATCCTCTGGCTGAGCTCGCCCGCCAGGGAATCGAGCGCCTGCTTGTGATTGAGCTCAAGTCGTACGCGGAGTTGGATCTTGCCGATTTACTTCGCTTTCATTGCGAGCGCCGAAATCCGGTGACGGAGGCCCACGACGCCGGGGGACAGCTGGGGGTGCGGCTGCTGGATTGTCCTGCATTGCGCGCGACCGGAGAAAAGCGCGAATCTTGCTGCTCTCCGGTCGTGAGCGCACAAACTCCGTATCAATTTAGCGGGTATGCCAAGCGCATTTTGTCAGCCCGGGAAAGACAAGAGTTGGTCGGAGATGGCTTGACTGGAGCCTGCGCAATGCGCCCGCTGGGGACACAGATTTGCGAGCAGGTGTGGATCGGGGAGGGCGTGAAAGTTGCGACTTCCGCCCGGGTCATCGGTCCAACTTATATCGGCGCGCACACAATCGTGCGGGCTGGAGCCACCATCGGCCCGTTTGCCTCAGTGGAGCGCGACTGCGTGGTGGATTGCGGAACAACGGTGGAGCGATCCACAGTTCTGCCGGATACCTACCTGGCGCCGGGCCTGCTCATTCGTAACGGTTTGGTAGACGGGAGCCATTTGGAACATCTGGGTTGGGGAGCAGTCGCAGATCTGGCGCCCGCAGGTTTGGGGAGCAGGATTCCGCGGCGTGGATCGCGGAGACAGCCGTTCAGCCCGGCCGCGGCTGATGGTTCCTCGAGAGGCGACAACGGCTTCGCGCCCAGCTTCGCTTTGTCTTCCACCGAATCGCCGCCTTGGCAGCAGGTACAGCTGTGAAAAGCGCGTCGCATCTATGACATCTATGAAAGGTTCAATCAATGAAAGATAGGGCCATCAACGGGGCAGCCTGGAGAATCCTTCCATTTCCCTCTGCGTCGAGTTCTGCGAGCCGGCGGGCACAGCGGAAAGATTTGCTCAACGCTCTGCGCGTTTCCGAGTCACCGGTGATTCTGGACTTCTCGGAGTGTCGCTCCCTGAGTTTTGAAGACATTGACTTGCTACTGGAGTGTATGGCGCACGTGGCGGGGCGAGATACGCGGGTGGTGTTCGTCGCCGGCTCCAGTGCAACCCGCGTGCTGCTCGAAGTAACCCGCATTTCTTCGCTCGCGCCGGTATTCACTTCGATTGAAGAAGTTCTTGCTCAGCCGCAGATGGCGGCAGAACGTGATGCGGAAGATCGTGCTGAAGGTCGCACTGAAGAACATCAAGGTGCGAGCCAATCTCGAACGCTTTGGAGCGCGTAAATGAATCAGACAGGTCACGCATATTCAAAATGCTTCTTAGTCGCCATGTTGGTGGGTGGATGCTTGATTTTGAGCGAAATACCTCTCTTGGCGAGTCCTCAGCAATCTGGCCAATCCAGCGCTGCCACGCAGAAGCCGGACGATTCATTTCCGGATGCGCCTCAAGCCCAATCCGTTCAGCCTCAGACGACACAGACACCATCGAGCCCGCAGTCGGCCCCTGCGCCCTCAGGAGCTGCTGCGGCGAAGGCTGCCAACGTGAAAGGAGCTCCCGTGGCCCAGCCCGCCGGCGCAGCGGTCGCTCCTATCCGTCAGCGCGGTCATCGCTCGCTTCTGATCAAGGTAGGCGTGATAGCTGGAGCCGGAATAGCCGCCGGTGCAGTGGTCGCATTGTCGGAGCGAAGTCCGGCGCGGCCGCCCGGGGCTTCGCCCGCTATTCGTCCGTAAACCTTCGTCCCTGAATCTTCATGACCGAACCAGGAGTTCCCTGAGAGATGGCTTCCGATAAAGCCGATTCGCCGGCCACGGTCCCTCGCCCGTTCCTGATCAGCTTCTCGGGAATCGATGGAGCCGGGAAGACCACGCAGATCGAGTACCTTTCCGCGTTTCTGAAGCAGCAGGGCCTTCGCGTCTTACGGCTTAGCTTCTGGGACGACGTTGCGGTGTGGTCGAAGATGCGCGCAGGAGTCGGCGACCGGACATCGGACTCCAGACACGCGCATCGGACGGCTGAGGGTTCATTCTCCCCAAGAAATAACAAGCACGTTCGGAAGTGGTATTTGAGCGTAGCACGAGCCGGTTTCTACATGCTGGACGTTACCCGATTGCATCGCCTGCTTGCCAGCGAGCAGGTGATGCAACGCTGATGTCGTAATCTTCGATCGCTATATCTATGACCAGATCGCGAATGTCAATTCACCGTCATTTGCGACTCGCGGCTACAGCAAGATGCTTTTGAAGCTGACTCCCGTTCCAGACCTGGCGTTTGTTCTCGACGCGTCGCCTGACGCAGCTTTTGCGCGAAAACCGGAATACCCTCTCGAATTCATGCATCGAAATCGCCGAGCTTTTCTGCGGCTGCAAGAACTTGCTCCGCGGCTCACCGTCATTTCTGACGCGAGGCCGGAAGATGTGAGAAGTGAAATTATTTTTCACGTCGGCCGCTCGCGGCTCGCAGAGCGCGTTTCAACCGAGGGAAAAACTGAAGTTCTCGCAGACAACGCAGTAGTGCAGCAACAGAGTTGCTGTAGCGTGGGAAACGACCCAACAGCAATCGTCTAGGTTGCCATCCAAGGCTTGCGCGTTATCTCGAAAGCGAGGCCTTGAATGGAAGCTGGAGTCTCCGAGAATCATTTTTCCCTGGTTGTGCCGACGCTCAACGAAGCGGGGAACATCGACAAGCTACTCACTGCACTAACGGATGCACTGCGAGAGACTCCATACGAATATGAAATCGTGGTAGTCGACGATGGAAGCACCGACGGGACGGTGGAACAGGTTCGTGATTGGACAAAGCGAGATGCGCGCGTTCGCCTCTCCTCACGTACGGGAGAGCGAGGTTTGGCAGGGGCGGTGTTGTATGGCTGGAGTCAATCCCGAGCGAACCTGCTTGGCGTGATTGACGCCGACCTGCAACATCCCCCTGAGCTGTTGCCGGAGCTGTTGAAGCAAACCGAACGTGCGGATATCGCTATCGCCAGCCGGTACGCGCGAAATCAGGGAACGAAGGGTTGGAATCCTTTGCGTGCCGCCGTATCCCGGCTAAGCACACTCGCCGCAGCACCTCTCATCAAGAAGGATCTTGGAGTCACCGATCCGATGTCGGGCTTTTTCGTAATCCGTCGCCGCTGCATCGAGGGACTGACTTTTCAGACGACCGGCTTCAAACTCCTGCTTGAAATTCTGGTTCGCGGCCGCATCCGGACAGCGCGGGAAGTCCCTTACCAGTTCGGCTTTCGGCGCGCGGGTAGGAGCAAGGCCAGCGCGAGCGTAGCATTTCACTATTTGCATCTACTGGGGCGGCTCTCGCGCGATCTGGTGTTGCGTTCGAGCGAGCAATGAAGATCGCGCTTATCACAGCATTTCCGCCGAGTCGCCAGGGGCTGAATGAATATGGCTTCCATGTGGCGGAGCAGCTTCGCCAGGAGCCGTGTGTTGATCTGACGGTGTTGGGAGATTATCTTCCCACAGCCGCTGATGAACTGCCCGGCTTTAAGGTCGTTCGTTGCTGGGGTTTTGGAAAGTCTGCCAGCATCGCCACGCTAGTGCGCGCCATTCGACAGGTGAAGCCTGACGTGGCCTGGTTCAATCTGGGTTTCGCCAGTTTCGGAGACCGTCCTGTTCCGGCTGTGCTGGGCCTTTTAGCGCCGGCCGCAGCACGGCTGAACAGAGTGTACTCGCACGTTACGCTGCACCAATTGTTCGAGACGGTCGACCTTGAGGATGCTGCGGTTTCCTCGCCTCGGCTATACCGGGCAGGAGGCTGGCTGGCGACGCATCTGCTCTTAAGCGCGAACTCGCTCTCCGTACTGATGCCCGCGTATCGTCGAACGCTCGATGAGAAGTATAGGCGCGGCCGGGTCAGCGTGAAATCGCATGGTATTTTTGCTGGGAGGCCGGACCCTCCAGACTTTACTCGCCGAGGAAATCCAATCCACCGCATTCTTGCGTTTGGAAAGTGGGGGACTTATAAGCGTCTCGAATTATTGATCGAAGCGTTCAATCGGGTGGCGACGACGTTACCCGATGTAGAGCTGGTAATCGGTGGCGGTGATCATCCAAAAACTCCAGGCTATGTGCAATCGATGGCACAGCGCCATGCTAACGGTCGCATTCATTTTTTGGGCTATGTGCTTGAGGACTCGATTGCCGAGCTGTTTCGTGAGGCAAGCCTGGCGGTGATGCCCTACACGTCGTCCGCTGGATCGAGCGGTGTGGCGCACCTCGCGGCGCAGTATGGGGTCCCGGTTATTGCGTCCGGTATCCGCGACTTTCGGGACCTCGCGGAACATGAAGGGATTGCCATGCGATTCTTCACGCCCGGCGATGCAGAGAGCTTGGTGGAGCAACTGCTCCTTGCCTTGAATTCTCCGGATCAACTGAAGGAGATGGCTTGGCGCAGTTATGCAGCAGGAGTCGCGATGAGCATGCCGCAGGTAGTGCGGGAATACATCCGGTCTTTCCGCCAGCACGAGCGCGTCGAGACCCTACAAATTGCGGCTGGACTGCGTCGCGCGGGTCGATTTCAAAGGGAACAGAAGCTTGCTCGCACAGTGGGCGAGAAAATTCAAAGGTGGCAAGACGAAGACGAGATCGCGAGCCCCACTGCGTAAGAGGGCGCGGAAACCTCGCTGCAGGCTAAAAGGCGACCACAGAGGCTGAAGCCCGCGCTGATGTTGGGAGCTCAACGCGGCGCTGAAGGGCCACTGTTCCACGGCACTGAGCCAGCGCCCGCAACAGTAATTATTTATTTCTGATTTGAATTCTGCGACTGAGAGTTTTGTGCCGGCGAAGGATCTGCGGGTTGCGGGCTTGGCGCCGCATTCCGGTCTTGTTCGGAACTCGGCGGCGGCAGGGCAGGAAGTGCTGGGGCTTGCACCCCAATCGAAGGCACGGGCGTCGCATCCCGGTCATCGGTTAGGGATGTGCCGTCGCGACGCTTAAGTTCGATGGGCCTGCCCGCGCGGCGCTTCGCCTCTTGAATCGCTCTCAGTGTGGCGTCCACGTCCCCCTTATTGTCGTCGGCGAGAGTGTCGATCTTCCGTCCCTCGGCGTTGGGGCGTGTGGCATAGCTCACCTTCGCGTTCGCGTCTCGCCCCGAGCGCGCCGCTTCGTAATACATTTCCGCACTCTCCCGATCACCTGCCAACTCCGCGACATAGCCCAGATTATTCAGCGTGAAGGCATTCTGCGAGTCACGCTGATACGCCTGCAGGAAAAACTCCCGTGCGGCGGACGGGTTGTTATCGTTCAGGGCTGCCACTCCACGCAGGTTGAGGCGAGCAGCTGCTGCCTCGACGCCTTCGCCTCGGGCGATTTGCGCGCTGATGGCCGCCGCGTTTCGTGCGGCCACTTCGCTGATGGGCCGGCCGCGCCACTTCACCCGCGGAGTCACTACAACCCGCTGTTGGGAATGTATGCTGGCCGCTGCGGAATAACATCGCAGCGCGCCCTGGAGATCTCCGACAGCCTCCATTGCATAGCCGAGATTGTTGAATAGAAACGGATCCTGCGGATGGCGGGGCAGGGCTGATTGCAGAAGGTTCCTGGCCGCAAACACGTGCCCTTGTTGGAGCAGCACAATCGCCTGCTCGTTGATCCTGCTGACTTCCTGATCGGAATCCTGCACCTGCCGGAATGCCTCGTCCAGTGGCTCGCCCTTGAGGGCCGCTTCGTTGGATTGGTCGATGATCGCATCGGTATGGTCGCGTGCGGCGAGCGCATAGTAGCGCAGGGCTCGATCGGCATCGCCTTCCAATTCGGCAACGTAGCCGAGATTATTCAGAGTGAACGGGTCGTCCGGATCCAGCAGGTAGGCCCGATAGAAGAGTTGCTTGGCCTTTTTCTGATGCCCATGCTTGAGTTCCGCTACGCCCTCGCGATTAAGTTTCTGGCTGGGAGTGGATATGCTGCGCCCCGGAATAGAGACATGCAAATCGCTTGCGAGCCCGAGACCTGCCCCGGCGAGAAGTTGCATTGCCAGCAAACCCGGAATCGCACAGAATTGTGCCACTCTGCAAAAGTTCATCACGGTACCGGCACTATGATGTGCGAACTCCCCGTACGGTTGACTACAGCAAACACCCTAGATTGACGTTCCCATCCGAAATGGCCGAACGTAGCATCCAAGCAGCGATGCCAAGACTCTGCCTTGCCCTGACTCTGCTGGCCGGCTGTGTACAAGCGCAGACCGCCGCGCCGCCCGTGACGCCGCCCACAACCACCAATGATGGCGGGCCGCAGCGATCGGTTGCGCTTGCTGACACGTCCTCGGAACCCATCCCCGGCCGTAAAGTGGGACTGGTACGGGGCGTCGTAAAGCGGCTTGATCCGATCCACGACCAGCTTTTGATTCACGCCTTTGGTGGCGGCGATCTGCGGATTGCTTTTGACGGGCGGACTCAGCTTGTTTCCGAGAATACGCGCAGTCGTTTGACCAGTATTCCGGCTGGATCCGTCGTGTCGGTCGACACGGTGATCGACGGTGGGAAGCTGTTTGCGCGCGCGGTGCGAACCGGCCCTTCCAATGCGGCTGAGTTGAGCGGGCAAGTCGTTGGTTACAACGCGGCAAAATCTCGCCTCACCCTGCGCGATGCCATGAGTCCGGAAGGCGTTTCGCTACGCGTTACTTCGAGCACGGCGGTGGTGAACCAGGGCCAGCCCGCGTCGCCGCAGGCCTTGTCTCCGGGAATGCTGGTGCGAGTGTGGTTCTCTCCAGCACAAAGTGCTGCGAACAAAGTTGAGATTCTCGCCGAACGAGGAAATTCTTTCACATTTCAGGGTCGAATTATCGCCGTAGACTTGCGATCGCGTGTTCTGTCCCTATCGAACGATACCGATCAAAGCATACGTGAACTTGCTATAGGGTCGCTGGATGCGAACAGCCTCGGTCTGTTGCGAGAAGGCGCCGAGGTTAACATTCAAGCCGAGTTCGACGGCGACCGCTACAACGCGAGCACTGTCACCCTCGTGCCGCGCCGGCAGTAGTATCTCGCTACCGGCCACAGATGCTCTTCCGCTACGGCTCAAGACAGTTCAATCTCCGCGAGTTTTTCCCGCACTTTCCGCGCGACGAAGAAATCACCATCGCGGAACATGTAGCGGATCGCGTGTCGAACATAGCGCGTCAGGCTTCGCAGGTTGGTCTCGTACCAACAGCAGGTGTCCATGTTCGGAGACAATCCGCAATAGAAACGGAAGCGGCGGTGCGCCGATTCCGGCATGGTCATCATGGCCGCCGCCATGCGGTGATTCCCCTCGATAATCGTCAGGGGGTGATGCTCGTCGGTACCGATCAGCAGCACGACATCGGGCACGTCGCTGCCGCGGAGATCGCTCGCGATCGCCATGAGTTTTTCCAGGAAAGGACTCTGCTGCCCGCGAGCCAGTCCGGCTTCGGCGCGGCGAACCATTTCCGTTAGATAAAATCCGCCGCCGGTAAAACGCCGCCACTCGTTGCGGGGAAATGACCGCAGACGCGCTAGGTCACGCGGGGTCAGTTCAATTTCCCACCACTCCGTCCCGGCAGGCAGTTCACGCCACAGACCTCCTCTGCGCCGGAACAGCAATGCTCGCCGAATGGAGTTTTCATGAGGATGCTCGAGATCGACATGCTCCACCAGATGCTTGAAATCCTCGCGATACGGATCAAAGTCGGGATGATAGAACTCGCTGCGCAGGAATTCCGCGATAATCTCTTTTTCGGAAACGGATCGCAGGAGCGGGAAGGGTCGCGAAGGCGCAGGGAGGGTGTCCACCGATTCGTCTTGCTCGCGAAAGAGTGGGATCGCGACGACCGCGAGCAATCCACACATAACGAACACCTGTACCACAATCACCTGGGACAGCGACGCGTGATAACGCCAGATCGCTGCGCCCAGCAAAACGCTCGCGCCCAACTGTACCCAGGCCGCGCTGCCGGTGCGGCGCGAGATCTCATACATCATGAGAACCACGGCAATGCCATAGATGCTGGTCATGATTGCATACTGGTTTAGGAGGGCCGAGAACGAACCTGTCCCACTCAGCAGGAACGCCTTCCCAAGCAGCGTCGCCCATACGGCCGCCGGGGTGAGCGCCACCGCTGCGATGAATGCGGATGTGACCGCTCCAACGATGAACAATCCGGTGTACAACACCGAACGGCCGCCCTCGCGATTCGCGTGACTCGCGGTTATCGGAAACATGCTGCTCACTACCGACCACGACAACATGAACACCACGCGGCCAACCAGAGCTACGGCCGCATAGATTCCCGCTTGCGCCGGCGGAAAAAAATGCTTCACCAGCAGGATATCGAGATTACTGAGAATCACCTGCCCAATGAAGTACAGGATGGCCTGCATGCCTTCGCCAAAAGGCGCAATCTTGATCAGTCCCGGTTTTGCCCGAGCTTGAGCCCCCGGCTCACCGGCGATGTACGCGGCGACGATTGAGAGGAGCACCGCCGTCATCACACCGGTTACTCCCATCCCGAAGTGAAGAAAGAGCAGAGCGCCGGCGAACTTAACTGCCACCTCCACCACAACGCTCGTAGCCAAACCGCGAAAATCGTAGCAGCCCTGCATCCTGCCGCGGCGCACTCCCAGAGGCATATACACCCCGGCCGCGATTGCCAGCACTACCAGATCATGTTGCGCTGGGAGATTGAAATACGACTTGAGGTAAGCGCTGCCAGCAGCGAGCAGAACGGCGATTCCCAGACCTACCTGCCATGCCCGCCGCAACATGCTGGCGTAGATTTGCGCCCGGATAATGGTCTCGGAATTCCGGGCGATAAATTTGGAAGTTACGATCTGGAACGACAACGGGATGGCGGCCACCAGCATCAGCAGCGTGTATAAGGCGGAGGCATGGCCGAAACCTGAGGCGCCTAACATGCGCGCGATCAGAATGTTGTAGAGCAGGTTGGTTGCGGCCACCAATCCAGTGCTGAACAATAGGATGGCACTGCCCCGCACTACATGCCCACGCAGGATTTCAACATGGCCCGACCTTATGGTGGCTTGTGCTTCCGGAAGTGTCGTCATAACTAGAGTTGCGGTCCTTACACAGTTGGCGCGGATAGATCCGGGCGCGTCAAAAAGTGACCTGCGCCGCCGGAACGACCTGGGTGCGCCCTTGTCCAGGAAAATCGTAAAAACTCTGCTGCTGCAGGCCAAAAGAAAATCTTAAGGGATAGGCGAGTGACGCCGTCTCCGAGGATATGGCCTTGCCGAAGCCGCGTTCGCGCGTGTATGAAAGCAGGAAACTCGAAGTCACACTGTCGTACGCGTGGAAGCTGCGTCCCGATGACCACGCACCCGATGCGGAGAGGGCCCAGTGCTGACTAAGCAGTGCGTCGACTCCGAAGCGCGGACGGAGAGCTTGCGCGATCGCGTACTGGCCGCCCTCAACTCGCCAGGCACGGAGAAATTCCGCCGCCCCCAAAACCCGGATGTGGGATCCAAATGCACGCTGCAGACCCGCGTAGGAAATTGTCTGGTAGTACTCATGGATCGACGGTCCGAACAGCAGGTCGCGCGCGGTGTATCCGGTCAGCAGCGCGGTCTTGCCCCAGGGCCTGCCCACGCGAAAATCGATAGTCCCGGAGAAATCACGTGAGTGCAGATTCTGCTCCGTGAACGGACCGGCTTCCCGAATTAAGTTGCCGGAAAACGAAAGCCAATCACCAATCGGGCTGCTGGCCACATACAGGAACTGGCGAAACAGATTCTGATTCATGGGCACCGGAGCAAGCGTGTCGCGACGGACGGTGTACTGGAGTCCGGGCAGAATATTCAGCTTCACACTGCCAAGTTGCACAACCGGCGCCACAGAAATATTGAATATGGTGTCGAAGGTATTGCGACCCTGAATCAGAAGTTCGCTCGGGAAAGAGATGCTTCCCTCAGCATTGCGTTCACCGATAAAACCTTGAATTTGAGGAAATGAATCTGGCCGAAATTGAAAGCGCGAATCGGCGAAGGTTTCGATGGACCGCCTCGGGGGTGGCAACAACTTTCCGTTATTTTGCAGGCCGAGCAGACGAGCGTCCATTTGATAGATGTTTACATCCTCAAACACCGCATCTACGCGCGCGTCAGAAGCCATGCCAAGATGATCAGTAATGGGTCGGCCTTCTTCTTCGGCCAGTTCTATTTCAGCCGTGCGGGTTGCTGGGTCCTGTGGATCGAGCTGGTTGGCCTGGACGAAGGTTGCGAGCGCGCGATCATTCTCGCCGCGCTGGCGATAAACGTTGCCCTGGGACACCAGAAAGTTATAGTTGCTGTTGCGGTCCGGATCGTCGGGCAGGCTGGCCAATTGCAGTTCCGCGCTACGCGTGTCGCCCAGAGCCAGCGAAGCATTGGCCATCCCCACCGCCACCGATGTTTCGTCGGCGCCCAGCGCCTGAGCGCGTCCATACATGCGTTGCGCCAGTGGATACTCGTGGATACTCCCCAGGATTTCTGCAGCGTTCAAGTAGTCGTCTGCGGAGGTTACGTCGGTGGGCGCGACTCTCGCTTCGGCAAAGCCCAGAGCCACCTGTTGTTGTGCGTCGGATGTTTTGCCTTCATCCGCAAACAGCCGCCCCAGGGCAAGCCGAACCTGAAGACGATCTTGGTCAGAACCTTCCAGAGCCCGCGCATACCAGGCCATCGCCTGGTCGCGATGGCCCATGATGCGCAGCGTGTCCGCGATAACGAGCAGGACTTTGTAGTCCTTCCCGCCACCAGCACGCTCCGAGGAATCAATTGCCTGCAGAGCGTCGGACGACCGTTTGAGCTGCGCATAGGATCTTCCCAATTGCGCCGAAATCATCGGATCATTCGGCGCGACCACGAGAGCGGTGTGCAAAGTGTCAACCGAGGCCGCATATTTATGGGCACGGTACTGCACGTCCGCCAGGGCGATGTAGGAATTTGGAGCATTTGGATTCAGCTTGAGCGCCTTCCGAAATTCAACTTCCGCGGAAGTCAACATAGCTCGCTGCCGGTAGCCTTCGGCCTTGACAAGATGCAGACTCTCCGAGTCGGGAAGTAAACGGGTTGCGATTTCAGCCTCTTTAAGCGCTGCTGTGGAACGCCGCAACTGGAGCAGAGCATAGGCCAGTCCCAGGTGGGCTTCGCCGTACTGTGGATTCAACGACAAAGCCTTGCGGAAGTCCTGCTCTGCTTTGGTGGCCAAGCGCATGTCGTTGTACACATAGCCCCGGTTCATGTAGCCCACCGCAATCTTGGGATCAATCTCCAGGGCGCGCGTGAAGTCACGAACGGCAGCCTCGTGCTCATTGTGGTCGGCGTGTACGTATCCCGCAATCAACGGCAAGTCGCGATCATCGCTGAGCACAGGTTCATAGCGGTCCACGATTTTCATCGCTTCGTCGAGGCGCTTGAGAAACAGAAGATCATAGGCAAGATAGTCGACCCCCTCGCGGTCGTGCGGCAGTTTCTCGATCACCCGATATCCGAGGTCTGCCGACTCCGCGTAGTTGCCGGTGATCGTCAAATATCGCTCATGCTCCCGCATGACTTGCGGATTTTGCCGCATCGTCTCCGAGGCGCGTCCGAGCCACTCCTTGGCCTGATCGAGGTGGTGCGCTTCGAGGGCCGCATTCATCGCACCGGAAACAATCAAGGGATTGCTCGACGACCTCTGGAACGCTTGCTGGTAGCTCTCTTGCGCTTCCGGAAATTGACGGTTCGCGCTGTACAAATCGCCCAGGGCCAGGAAAGGTACATAGTCGTCGGAATGTTTTTTGGCCAATTCCAGGAAGTAACCGCGGGCCGCCTCGGAGTCGCCCATCTCGCGGGAAAGAAATCCGAGTGAGCCTAATGCGCCCGCATTCGATGAATCGATTGCCAGCGCCTCGCGGTAAGTCTTTTGAGCCTCTTTCTTTCTATTCGTCTTCCAGAGAAGATTCGCGTAGTTAAGAAGCAGAACAGGGTTGCGTGGCTCGATTTTCAGGGCTTCTTTGAAATCGTTTTCGGCGGAGTCAGCGTTTCCAGCAGCCAGCTCGGTGGCTGCCCGCAGCCGCAAAAATTCGGGCCGGCCGGCGTCGGTCACGTTGATCGCATTGATTGCGTTCGTTGCGTCTTTCGTTACGCGATCGGCGTTGGAGGTGTCTCCCGTGTCGCGATAAATCTGGGCAAGATCGACGCGTAGCGAAATGGGGTAGAGAACACCCTCCGGCACGCCTTCTGGCAAGTGCTGCAGTGCGGCCTCGTATTCCCGGATCGCATCCTCGTTCTTATGCTGAGTCACATCGAGCCGTCCGCGCAAGGCGAACACACGATAGTGCTCAGGATTGAGCGTTGCGGCATGATCCAGAAGCGCCGAAGCGTTGTCGAACTCGCCGGCATTGAGCATGGCCTGCGCGGCGTTAAGCTGGATCTCAATATCCCGCGGGGCCCGGGCTGCGGCCACGCTATAACTGCGGGCAGCCGCGTGTGCATTGCCCGCCAGAGCGTAGGAATATCCCAGTTCCGCGAGCGCGCTCGCGTCTTTTGTGCGCAAGTCCTCGAGAGCGCGGATCGCCTCTTCATAATGCCCGGTATCGCGGTAGTAGGACGCAACCGCGCGCACTACCTCGGGATTGGTGGGAGCGTAACGGCGTGCGTTCTCCAGCATTTTATGTGCTGATTCGCCGTCTCCGATTCGCTCATAGGCGCGCGCCAATAGAAGTTCGGTTCGGGGCGACGACTTTACAGCCTCCGAGCGTTTCAGATAATCAAGCGCTCCTTTCGGATCGGTGGGAAGCAACAGTTCGCCTGCGAGCTGAAGGTCCAACTCTCTTCGTGGATTCGCAGCCAATACTTGCTCCACCGCCTGTTGCGCATCCGCACTGCGTCCCATGCGGGCGTAGGTTTGCGCCAGACCGGATAGCCCTTCGATTGACGATGGCTTCAAAGCGAGACCGCGACGATAAGCATCGACAGACAGCGAATACTGTCCGGTCAATCGGGCCGCGTAGGCCAGAGTAAACCAGAGATCAGGATTCTGCGGAGCGGCGTTTACCGCGCGCTGGGCGTGCGTCGTTGCGCCTGCCGCGTCCCCATGTTGCAGAGCGGTCTGTGCGGCTCGGGCCTCCCGAGCAACCTCGATACTGGCGCCCCATCCCATCCCTGTTTCGTTATTACTATTACTCGCAGGATTGCTCGAGGATGGTGCGGCATGCTTTTTCGAAGGAACGGGCGATGTGGAAGAGGTTTGCCCGTTTACATCAAAGGTTTGGGCAGCACTGGCGGTGGCCACTATCAGGACTGCAAAGCCCAGCGATCTCCTGAACGCCGAATGCACCATTCCTTTTCCTGACCTCCTGGCTTATCGTCTGGCCGACGCAAAGGGATACACGCCTGCCCTTCCGTCGTCGCTCAGATGCAGGAACCTCCCGATTCGGTTGCGGACTTTTGAATGCAGTGCACGCACCCTCGCCAAAAAATACCTGCCAACCTTTGACGGGCTTCCGGTAATCAAACCGTCGCTCAAATGAGAGACCGCAAGGAAACGTTTGTGCTCCCGAATAAAACCAGCATTTGGCAACGGCCGATTCCGGTTGCCGCCATCATCTTGCTAGCGCTAGCAATCCATGGGCCTTTGCTTGTGATGCAGCTGCCGGCTACGACGTCCTATGACGCGAATCTGCACATCTTTTTTGCGTCGCATTACGCGCATCACTGGTTTGATCCATGGAACGAAAAGTGGTTTGGCGGCTTTTCTCAGACCACTTACCCGCCTCTGGCTCACCAGTGGATTGCGCTGCTGTCGTATATCGTGGGCCTCACCGAGGCCTTCATGCTGGTGCAGTTGGCCGCTGTTGTCCTGCTTGCGGTGGGCGCATACCGGTTCGCGCAGCTTTGGGTGGATGACCGCGCAGCCAGTTATGCGGGCGTGTTGGCCGTGTTCGCCGGTAGCATTGCGTTTCTTGTCTATTCCGCAGGACAGCTGCCCACGACGTTGTCAGCGCCTTTGTATCTTCTGGCTCTTCCTTATTTCTATTCATGGTGTATTTTTGCCAGGTGGCGATCACTGTTGAAGGGCATTGCTCTCACGCTGGCCGCCGCATCGGCTCATCACGTCACGCTCATCTTCGGCTCGGTCCTGTTCGCAGTGCCAGTCTTGTGGCTGGCGTGGTACGACGGTCGCGAGAACGATCGACCAGGCATCCCCATCATTGGGCGCGGTCTGGTATTCGCCGCAATTGCCGCTGTCGGTGTCGGCGTCGTTCTGTTGCCCTATTGGATTGCGATCATCCGACATCCCATCGAGCAGCTTCCTATCCCGCACGCGAGCCGTTCAAACTTCCTGATGAACTGGGCTAACGGTATGAATTATTTCATCGTGCCGTATGGCGCTTTGATCCTGGCTTTGCCTTTCATCGTGGTCAAGGGCGCATCGCATCCGCGCTTGCGAGTGCTGTTGCTGGCGTTCTGGGTCACCTTCCTGATTGCGCTGGGCGGTACAACGCCGATTCCGCGCTGGATATTCGGCCGGGCCTTCGAAATTCTCACTTACGAACGCTTCACGCTATGGGCAACGGCGCTGGCGTTGCCAATCGTCGGATTGCTAGTGGAGCAAGTGATCGACCACTTCCCGCGCTGGGGTGCGATCGGCGTGAGCACAGCCGCTGTTGCCAGCCTGGCGCTCGCGATGGGTTGGCTGACATGGAGCCCGTTTAAAACGGTCAGTTCGCTGAATGTAGATTCGGTCGTCGGGTTCCTGAATCGCGATGGCCACGATCAGTACCGCTATCTGACGCTTGGATTCGGTAACGCTCTCTCCAAAGTTTCGACGTATGCCAATGCGAACAGCATAGATGGTGAGTACAACTCGGCTCGCCTGCTTCCGGAGATGACGCGTTACGGCGCAGCGCAATTGACCAGCGCGAAGTTCTTCGGCGCCGCCGGCATGGATTCACTGCGCGCCATGCTCCAACATGCCAACCACTACGGCCTGAAATTCATTTTCGTGCACGATCCGTTCTACGAGCCTCTCCTGGTCTTCGGCGGATGGCGTCAGGTGGAGAGCTACAGCTCAGGCACCATTACCGTGTGGTCGAAGGATGACGCAGTTCCGGCCCGAACCATTCCTTCAGACGCCATGCCTGCTCCATGGGAGGGATTGATCTGGGGCATCCTGCCCATCGGCAGCAGCATCCTGGCAATTCTGTTTGTGTGCTTGCTCGCCGAGCCGCGCCGTGCGCAGGAAGTGATCATGATTCCCTCGGAATCACCGGAAGGCGTCTACGCGAACGGGGTGCGCTCATGAAGTGGGGGATTGTTGCTTTTCTCTCTATCGCTACTGCGGTTTTGGTTGCTTTGGCGTGGCTGCAGTCCGGAGGGCTCAAGCAGCACGAGATGTTCTCCGCTGGGACGCCCGAAGAAGCAGTACAGGCACTGATGAGCCAGATTCAGGCGCACAACTTCGAGCAGGCGTATGCTTCGCTCGATCGCAGCAGCGACACGGATCCGGCATCGTTCACTCGTGAGCTGGCTGGTAGCGACGGCAGTCTGCGCACCTACTCCTCGCTGCAAACCGCGGAGGTTTCCCCGCTGCACGCCGATGCTGACCAGGCTTTGGTGCGCGTCCGGATGAATTGGTCGAGCGCGTTGGGTTCGCTTGATGACGTGCGGGATTTGCATGTTCGCCGCGATGGTTCGGTTTGGCGCGTGGTATGGCCAAAACCTGCGCCGTCCGCAGTGCCGCCACAGGTTGTATCAGTGAACTACCTGCGTTGGGAAGTCATCGGCCGCAACACCTCGCAGAGCTGGGGTGCGCAAGACGTAGACTCGCCGAAAGTTCGCATAACGTCGATGAATGCGATCTCGCGCCCCGGCCGCGTGGTGATTCTCGGAGAAGTCGAGAATGAAGACACCGTCCCTGCATATTTGAACGTGAATGCGACGCTGCTGAAAGCGGACGGCTCTCCTATTGAGGAAGAAGGCAGTTTCGATCTGATCTCGCACGTGCTGCTGCCTAAGCAGGTTTCGCCCTATCGCATTGACTTTCCAGGCGTTCGTATGGATGCGGTAAAGAGTGTTCGCATGGATGCGCGTGCTCTCCTCGTACCAGCCAGCGCTGATCCGGTGATTGCGGTCAGCGACCAGGCAGTGAGCAAAGACGGATTGGATCGAAACGTGTTGAAGGGTGAATTAGTGAACGAAAGCGGCCGCCCCGTCAACATCGCGCAGGTTCTGGCAGCTTACTACGACAACTCCGGAAAAGTAATCTGGGTGTCGGATGGATATGTAGACCAAGCCCTCATGCCGCAGGTGCCGGTACCGTTTGCCGTCGACATTCCGGATGACATCGCGGGACGGCTGAGGAATTATCGCGTTATCGTGAATCACTACTCACGGTTGAGCAACTAGCATGCGGTGCACAATCCATAGCGATTTCGCATTGCGCAGTTGCCTGGCAGGATTGGCCTTGCTGGGTGTGCTGTCTGGTTGGGCACGGGCTGCCGAACTCCGCGTACCCGCGACGGTGGAAGCGGGCCAAGGCTTCTCGATTCCCGCAGAGGGATCCGGGCAAGCCACTTTTTATCTAGTCGGCCCTGACCATGTCGTGAAACGTAGCGTCACTCTCGGCACTGATCTGGCGATTCAATCCAGCGATGTGCGCGCTGCGGGCCGCTATCAGGCAATTCTATGTGACTCCTCATCATGCACTTCCGCAGTCTTCCAGGTAGAAGCCGCGAAGCCTGCGCATCTGAGCTTCTTTCTGCATCCTTCACGCGTGCCGGTCTCCACTCCCCAGTCGATCGACGCCACTGCGTTTGTATTTGACCAGTACTTCAATCTGGTTTTGACTCCAGCCATTGTGGATTTTCGGATCACCCCGGCTAGCGGCTCCGGCTTTTCGCGGCAAAGTTCAACACAGAAGGGCGTGGCGTGGATGCGGATGGATTCGACGCCGCATGAGGGCCGGGTTCAGGTAGACCGCAGTTGTCGGCAACGTGGAAGAACCGCGGGTGATTCAACAGGTCGCAGCCGAGGCTTGCGGATTGCGGATGAAAGCTATCCCCAGCGGAAATGCAGTGACCCTCGAAACTGATCCGGTACGCGATTGCAGTGGCAATGCTCTTCCCGATGGCACCGTCGTTTCATTCACTAAGGTGGATCGGGAGGGTAAGAGCACCGTGGACACGCCGATCAAGAAAGGTGTAGCGCGAGTGCAGTTCAGCCTTCACGGGCCGGCACAGATTGGTGTCGCATGCGGCGTGGTGCTGGGCAATGAAGTAACCCTGAACGGAAAACTATGAACAGCATTGCCCATCTGACGCTGGCACTCACGAAACTCTTGCCCCGGCTTCTCAAAGTTGCAAGCTTCACTGTCGCTGCTTGCGTTCTGGCGGCCGCCCAATCCTTGCCTCAGGTCCACCTTGATGCTTCTGGACTCGCTCCACGCCCCATCGAAGAACTCACAGGCACAATTATTGCGCGGCACTATGCATTGGCATGGCGTGATATGGCGGGGGCCCTTGAATCCGGTCGAGCCGCAGGCCTCAGCGAAGAATTTGTAGGGTTGGCAAAAGATCGCCTTGTCCGAAGAATCGGTGAACAAAATCAGGTGGGCGTGCACGTTCGGATCGTCGATCATGGCCACCAGCTGAAGGCAGTCTTTTATTCAACGGATGGATCGGCGATGCAGCTTCTCGACCAGGCGCAGTTAGAAATCCAGACCTTCGACGGAAACAAGTTAATCGATACGCAAAATGCGCCCCAGGAATACATGGTTCTGATGACTCCAGGCGCCGATCGCTGGTACGTTCGCGATCTAGAGGAAGTCTCCGCCAAAACCTTCTGAGCGTTCGTTGCGAGCGCCTGATTCGTGCCAACCGTTGGCCGCACCATCTCATCGTAATCAGAGCAGGAAATAGCCGATGAAACTCTACCAATGTGTGCTCTTGGCGTACGTCGTGATCGTGAACTCCATTCCGGGGGCGTGCACTCACGCGAACTCCAAGAATCTCACGCTCAAAGACATCCCTGAGTCGCCGGGCAATCCCAAGATTCTCGCGGACTACCAGCCCTGGTTCGGCGATCCGGAGCATATCGATGTCGGCTATAACAGCCAGGACCCAAATGTCCTGCGCAAGCAAATTGAGAATGCCCGGAAGATGGGTATCTATGCCTTCGCGGTGGATTGGTATGGTTCGCGGCGTCCTTTCCTCGATCGAAGTACTGCGCTCCTGCAGCGAATTGCCAGCGAGCAGCACTTTCACATCGCTCTCATGTACGACGAAACCCAGGATGACAATGGACACGCCACGGAAGACGCCATGGAGGCGATGGAACTGGCATACCAGAAATACATTGGCCCAGGCGCTCCCGGACGCGATGCGTACCTGCTGTATCGCGGGCGGCCCGTCATCTTTGTGTTTCCTAAGCGCGGCCATACGAATTGGGACCAGGTGCGTCAGCAGGTGAATCAGTGGGAATCGCCGCCCCTGCTGATTTATGGGGACGAGCCGCCCCCGCAGTTTGGCAAAGCTTTTGACGGGGAGTACGCGTGGGTAAATCCCGGGCACAAAGGCTGGAACCCGGACGGTCAGGCGTGGGGCGAAGATTACCTGAGCGATTTCTACACGAAGATGCGAACCAAACATCCCGACGAGATTACGGTGGGCGGAGTGTGGCCGGGTTTCAATGACACCAGGGCCTCCTGGAGTTTGAACCGGCACATCGACGCACGGTGCGGAAAGACGTTCGAAGACACCCTGCGCTTGTTCGAGGACAACAACGACTCGTCACATCCCATCCCGTTTGTCCTGATCGCCACCTGGAACGATTATGAAGAAGGAACGGCGATTGAGCCTGGCCTGCCGCACTGTGACGAATCGAAAGCGGATACTTCGCATGGAGGGCGTCCATGAAGAAGGGAAGGGAACGCGCGGCTGCAATGTTCGAGACGCTGGCGGTATTACATCTCCATGCGCTCACACCGCAAGGGGAGCGAGGCGAAACTAACCCGCAGATCGAGCGAGTTCTCTCGGGATTGCAACGCATGTCCAAGGAGGAGTGGTCCGATTTTCTCCGATTCGCGGAACTGCAACGCGCATACCTCCGCTCGTTGCAGCTCCTCGAAAAATGGAATGTGGCTGATGCAGTCGGGCCGCAACCTTCGGCCCTTCAGGAACTAGCGCAAATCGAGCAACAGCAAGTCGGACAAGCTCTCGCAGCCTTATATAAGGTTACGTGCGCGCTGGAACTGACGGGGCATTCCCCCATCGTGATCAAGACTCTCGATCACTGGCCCGATATCGGCAGCGATCTCGATCTCTTTATCGCAGCCACCGAAGCCGATACCGTGCGCGAGATGCAGAGCGAACTGCAAGCCAAGCCGCAGCCCCAGAGTTGGGGCGACCGCTTGGCGCACAAATGGAATTTTCGGATCCCCGGACTATCGCGATTGGTGGAGATCCATGTAGGCTGCCTGGGACAAACGGGCGAGCAGGAGGCCATCCCTGCCTACTTGGAAGAAACCAGCATGATGCGGCATGCAGGTTCTTTTCGCTTTCGCGTTCCGGCTCCAGAAGAACAAGTGACGCTCGCGACTTTACAAAGGATGTATCGCCATTTCTATATTCGCCTCACTGACCTGGTGAACCTTACGGGGCTGGTGCGAGCGGGCCGTCTGGATTTTATGCGCCTGCGCAATTCCACCCAACGCTGGTCGATCTGGCCGGGGGTGGCGACGCTGCTGAAAATCACATCGGACTACAACGAGCGCACAGGAGCTGGCCCGCTCCCGCTACCGGAGTTTGTGGTGAGCTCGGCGCGTTTCGGAGCTGAGGTCACGTACGTAGGAGAACAGTTCTTGCGCGTGCCTATGCTGCCACAGGGCTCACAACTTTTTCTGCAGCAACTCATCGGCACAGGAGCGGCGCTCCGGTTTCGTGCCGCGGCGCGCTTGTCTCTATTGCCGGCGCTCGCTGCCGCTGCGTTCGTCAACTTCCGGCTTACGGGAGACGACAAAGGGATTTGGTAGCTCGTGCGCGCCGATCTCGACGCGCCTGCTGGAAGCTCTTATCCGAGCAGCAGAGGCTTTTTCTCTACTCGATGCCGGACTTCCGCATACAGCGTCCACCGGATACAGTGACGATCTTCCCGTCGCTAGAGTAGCGAACGGCGCGGTCTGCCGACGCAACCACAATTGCACAGTCGCCGAGATCCAAGTTGCTAACTAACAACCATCTTGCACACGGTTTCATCCAACGTCGGACTCTATTTAGGAGCAGCGCGACAATGAAACCTCGGTACGCGTTTTGGTCGGTGTTATCCACTCTATTGACCGTTGTTCTGGCCGGTTGCCGAGGAATGGTTGCCGGACCGCCTCCTCCGGTCACGCTGACCATGTCTGTGATCTTGGCGGGAACGGGAAAGGGAACCGTTACCAGCACTCCTGCGGGGATTAATTGTCCGACGACGTGCTCCGCGAATTTTCCGCAGAATAGCCAGGTTACGCTTATCGAAACTCCGGGAACCAGCAACACCTTTTCCGGTTGGAGCGGCGCGTGCACGGGCAATTCAGCCTGCAGTGTGACCCTTAGCGCAGCCAACTCCGTGACCGCGACCTTCGCCGCCGCTGTGACCACCTCCGTAACCATGTCTGTGACCTTGGCGGGAACGGGGACGGGGACTGTTACCAGCACTCCTGCGGGGATCAATTGTCCGACGACGTGCTCCGCGAGTTTTCCGCAGAACAGCCAGGTTACGCTTATCGAAACGCCAGGAACGAGCAATGCCTTTTCCGGTTGGAGCGGAGCGTGCACGGGCAATGCAGCTTGCGGCGTCACTCTTAGCGCAGCCGAATCCGTGACCGCAACCTTCGCCGCCACGCTGCAAAGCATCAACCACATTGTTGTCTTCGCGCAGGAGAATCGTTCGTTTGATCACTATTTCGGTGCGATGCGCGGATACTGGGCTCAGAATGGCATCCCCGATCAGTCCTTCGATGGTTTACCGCAGTTCAACCCGGTCAGCGGGATCGCTCCTCTGCAAGGCCCTGCTCCCGCGATCACGGGCTGCAATCCCGCCGATCCGTTTATACCGCCCACCAGTACAACGGCGGCGCAGAATACCACGTGTATCCCGGACCCCAGTGTTTTAGTCACTTCGTTTCATATGGCATCCGTGTGTACGGAAGAGCCCAGCCCCTTTTGGGATGAAGCTCATGTCGATTGGGACTTGAACGATCCTATAGGGCTTAATCCAGCCACTCTCAATGGATTCGTAGTTACGGCCGCCGATGACGCGCGTCAAGTAGTTCCGGCTTTGAACGATACAGACGGCCTGCGCGCTATGGGATATTTTGACGGTGATGACTTGAATTATTACTATTTCATGGCTTCCAGTTTCGCCACCTCCGACCGGTGGTTTACTCCCGTCATGAGCCGCACCCAGCTCAACCGCGCATATCTTTTGTCCGCTACATCCGCAGGACACGTCTATCCCTACACTGGGTACACAAATACAACTATTTTTGAGGCACTGCAAAACGCCGGAATTACCTGGAAGATCTACGTCAATCCCGAAGGTACAAACTGCACGCCTACTGATTCCACCTGTCTTATCGGCAATTCCTATATCAGCATGTTCGCCTACGAACAGACCATATTGAACACCCCGTCTTTGCTGCAAAATATTGTTCCGATTTCGCAATTTACTACCGATACGCAAAATGGCACCTTGCCTCAGGTCGCGCTGATCGAACCAGCCTCGCCCGCGGCGCTCGATGAGCACCCCAACGATGTCGATACCGAATCCCCGAATGATATCCAGGCCGGCGCCAGCTACGTCTCAGGGTTGATCAATACTTTTATGGCTAGCCCGAGCTGGAAAAGTTCCGCGATGATCTTCACCTACGATGAATTCGGAGGTTTCTACGATCACGTTTCGCCGCAGCCCATGCCAAGTCCCGACGGTATCCAGCCAGTCGATTTGACGCCCAACGACATCTGCGACGCCCCGGGACAGATCGGAACCGGGACCTGCGACTTCACCTATACCGGCTATCGCGTGCCACTTATCGTGATCTCGCCCTTTGCGAAGAAGAACTACGTTTCCCACACGGTTTACGATTACACGGCTATCCTGAAGCTCATTGAAACCCGCTTTGGCGTGGCGGCGCTCACGAAGCGTGACGCTGCCCAGGCCGACATGAGCACAGATTTTTTTGATTTTGTGAATGAGCCCTGGGCTACGCCTCCGTCAGCGCCGGCTCAGCTCACGTCGGGCCAGTGCAGTCTGGCCGCTCCGACTCCCTGATTAACACCATGCCCAACCCGGGCCGGAAGTTATTGTTCCCAGGTTCGGCACCCCAGGCTCGGAATGATTCCAGAATAACCCTCGCAATGGGATAATGATCCGGTGAGAATTGAGCGATCGGTTCGGATAAGCCTGTTGCTTGTCGTGTTTGCTTCCTCCTCCTGCTTGGCCGCGACCCGGCATTACTACATAGCCGCCGAAGACGTCACATGGAACTACGCTCCGAGCGGCCACAATTTGTTGAATGGCAATATTGTTCCGCAGCCGTGGTCGCGAAAGCTGGAATGGGATAAAAGCCGTTTTATCGAATACACAGACGATACCTTCACGACTCCGAAGCCGCAGCCCGAGTGGCTGGGAATTCTTGGCCCAATCATTCGCGCTGAGGTTGGAGACGAAATCGTGATCGACTTCCTGAATCGTGGACACCGCGGCCACGATCTGCATCCCCACGGCTTGCGTTACGACAAGAGCAACGAAGGTTCTCTTTATCTACCCATTTCCAAAGGCGCGTTCGTAGCTCCCGGCGCCCGCTACACATATCACTGGTTTGCCAAACCGAGCAGCGGACCCGGTCCGGGTCAGCCCAGTTCCATCGTGTGGTGGTATCACGCTCACGTCGACGCCGGGGTTGAGATCAATGCGGGTTTGCTGGGACCGATTATCGTTACGGCGAAAGGCAAAGCCAAGCCCGACGGATCTCCCAAGGACGTGGACCGCGAATTTGTCGCCTCGTTCATGATCTTCAATGAGCTGGGAGCCAAGCCCGAAGGCCAGTTTTATGCCATCAACGGTTTCATCTTCGGCAATCTTCCCGGCCTGACCATGAAACAGGGAGACAAAGTACGCTGGTATTTGCTGGGGATGGGGAATGAAATTGACTTGCACACTCCTCACTGGCACGGCGAAACCGTCACCGATGGCGGGCGAAACACCGACGTGATCGAACTTCTTCCCGGAAGCATGGCGACGGTGGACATGCTTGCGGACAATCCGGGAACTTGGATGTTTCACTGCCACGTGGAAGATCACATGGAGGCAGGCATGATGGCGGTTTACACCGTCTACGCGCCGCCCCAGCGCTCCTGCCCGCTTGCTCTTACAGCCGGAGATTTCTGGAAGCATCCGGAAAACTTTACGCTGACGGTCAAAAACACCAGCCACAAGCCGATTGCCAGCCTGACGCTCACATCGGAAATGTTTTTAGCACCCCAGGATTTGCGCCGCCCCTTTAACTCCGAGTGGTCATCGGCCAATCCGATTTTGCCCGGTCAGGAGCAAACTCTTGAAAAGCCTGGGATTCGTGCTGCCAGCGCCCAGTCCGTCCTGGGTTGGGTCTTCTTCCCGTATGCGGTGAAGTATGAAGATGGAACCAGCTGGCATCCTCAAAGCGAGGGCGAGTGTTTTACCGTGATCTGGCGAGATCCGCAGCATCCCGATCTGCCGGCCTTGCCTCCCCGGCAGATCGAAATGAATCCAGACTAGCGGGGCGGCTCTAAAAGCACTGGAAGTTGATGCCGACCTGCCCTGCCATCAACTGATCGGAGGTGGAGCTGTTCGACAGTTTCCATTTGGCGGGAACATGTGGGTCGCCATCCGTCGAATTGGTGTAGTAGCGCCAGCGTATCCATCCATAGCTGTGCTTGACTCTGTCGACTGGATTGACGTCCGCGTCCACTCCATACTCAAAGATCTCACGAAACTTGCACGAGTTGATATTCTGAACGACGCTGCAGCTGTACGTATATTGCAGGGGCAATGTCGTAATAGAAAACGGCCGCGGTGGGTTTGCGCGGTGGTCGGTGATGGTGAGCGTACTTGTGCCGAGCAGCTCCAGCCGGGAATAGTCAAGATTCTGATCGGGACTCTGCAGCTCCTGGTCCACATAGGTGTAGTAGTTGGTATTGTTAGGTTGGGTAGACGGCGGAGGATTCCAGAACGAACTGTTCTCTCCTCCCGGAACCGCGCACCGGGCGGCCCAGCGCATGGAGAGGTCGGACGCGCTGTTCTGTCCGCCATTGTTGAATTTCTTGCAGCTGGTGGGATCGTTCCAGTGGTTGACACCGTTCCAGACGCCCAGTTCCGTGACCCATTGGTATATGTAATTTGAGTCGTAAAGATTGATGTCCCAGGGATTGCCCTGCGGATTCTTCACGTAATAGATCTTGGACTGATTTTGATCCCATATCGTGTAGACGTACGCCGATGGCAGACCATCGGTAACGCCCTCCATGTGATAGTTGGCGGCAAGCCCCGGGTCCATCATCATCACACTCAGCACGTCCCAGTAGCGGCGTCCTGCCGGACAACTGGTCGTGGTTTGAATCTGGCCGAAAGCACTGGGTGCCAGCGGCCAACATGCTGCTACCGCTAGGAGTCCAAAGACAAGAGCGCATCTGCATGTTCTCATTCGGTAAACTACCTCGCTGCCTCTCCTCGTAATGGCCAAGCGCTCACAAACGAGGCGCGGCAAAGAACCCATGGAGAACGCCAACTCCATGGATTCGATCCTTCTTGAGATTGGATTGGGTCGAACTGGCTACAATATGTATTAGACGGATGTCAATACACTAGATTACTTAAGTACACGAAGAAAACCATGCAGAGTGCAAACGAGCTTCCCCGCCGTCTTATCGGCGATCTGATGTGGGACAATTCGTCAATTTCCGAATCGGGGCATTATTTCTGCTAATCCAACTGTTAGAATGTGAAACTTCACGAGCCTTTCTTCTCGCAAGATTCTACGGCGGCTTCACGCGTAGGAGGTGACCCCGGTATGACCGAGAAGGGAAATCCCAAGGCAACCCGAGACCTGCCTCGAGAAGACGTTTCCAAAAGTGTCTCCAGGCGCAACTTCATCAAAGGCGTCATCACCAGCGGGGTGGCAGTCTCCTCGGCGAGCTATCTGTTTCGCACCTCCTCTCTTCTGCACGGCCAACAGTTGTCAGGCGGCGTAGGCGAGCGACTGATTACGCTCAACGTCAACGGTCAGCAGCGGCGCGTCGACGCGATGAAGCAGGAGACCTTGGCGTCTACGCTGCGTTACAAGCTGGGCCTCACCGGCACCAAGCTGGGATGCGACCGCGCGGAATGCGGATCTTGCACCGTGCTGATCGACGATATTCCCTATTATTCGTGTTCGGTACTCACCCACACCGTGCGCGCCCGAAAAGTTGTGACCATCGAGGGCCTGGCCAGCACCGACGGGACTTTGCACCCGGTGCAACAGGGCGTCATCGACGAACAAGGCTTCCAGTGCGCCTTCTGTATGCCCGGCTTCATTATGACTACGGTGGGATACCTGAAAACCAACCCGAACCCGACCCGCCAGGAATTGGCGCAGGGTATCTCGGGGAACCTATGCCGCTGCCAGGACTATGACAAGATTCTCACCGCGATGATGCGCGGCGCCGAGAACTTGCGGAGGGCCAAGCTTGGATAACAAAAAAATTGTTTCGACCGCCGAACCCCCCGAACGCCAATACGGAGCCGGGTACAAACTGATCGGCAAGAACTACCAGACGCCAGATCTATATGCGAAGGTTACGGGCCAGGCAAAATATGCCGAAGATTTCCGAGCGGAAGGCATGTTGTTTTGCAAACTGCTGCTTAGCCCCATGCCGCATGCTCGGGTCAAGCGCATCGATGCGAACGCGGCGCTGGCCATGCCCGGGGTCAAAGCGATTCTCACTGCGAACGACCTTCCTGCGCCGGCCGATACCCTTACCGACAATGGAACTGTGATCAAGGCAAGCAAGTGGGGCGAACGCGGCCTTACGAATGAACCGGTTTATCAGGGCGAACCGATTCTTGCCGTGGCCGCGGTTAACGAACTTACCGCAGCGGAAGCCATCGAGAAAATTCATATCGACTTTGAACTGCTTCCTTTCGTGATTGACCCACTCGACACTTTGCGACCGGGTGGTCCTAATCCCCGAACGGATGGCAACGTCTGGGCTCGGCCTGCCGGCCAAAATCCGGGGCCACCGGTGGTTACAGAGCTCAAATGGACGAAGGCCGACTTCGCGGAGCTAGACAAAGGCCGTCTTCCCATGGGCAAGGCGCCCGATACCTGGTCGTACGGCGATCTCGATTCCAATTTTAAGAATGCGGCGCTGGTTCTCGACGAGACCTTCGTCACGCCCGACACCAGCCATCAGACTCTCGAAACCCGCAGTGCGATGGCTTACTGGCAGAACGGCAAGGTCTACATTTACACGGGCACGCAAAGCACCGCGCAAACGCTGCCTGCGATCGCGCGCTGGTTAAACATTAGTCCCGACAACGTTGTCTTCATCAGCGAATACACCGGAGGCGGCTTCGGCAGCAAGATCACCGGCGGCGTGTCGATGATCATCCCTGCTCTGCTGGCCAAGAAAACGAATGCTCCCGTGATGATGCGCATCAGCCGTGAAGAGGAAACCTTCATAGGACGCGCACGGCCGAGTTTTCAGGGAAGGATGAAAGTTGGTTTCTCCAAAGAGGGACGGATCACAGCTCTCGACATGTTCGTGATTTGCGATAACGGTCCGTACGAAGCCGTTGGCGATGCTGCTTCATCGGGCCGCATCGTCTCTCTGTTGTACCAGCCGCAAGCCATGCGCTGGCGTGGCGTGACGGTGCTGACGAATACACCGCCCCGCAGTGCACAAAGTTCTCCGGGCGGCCTCCAGGGGATTGTCATTATCGAGCCCATTATCGCGAAAGCCGGGCGCAAGCTCGGAGTTGACCAAGTGGCGATTCGGCGCATCAACTGCCCGGAAGGCAAAGCGCCGTTCGGACCTCTGGTGCAGGGAAAACAGCAGTATGCCACCAGCGCATTCCTCAAGGAAGCACTCGATCGCGGCGCGGAGCAATTCAAGTGGAGCGAGCGGGTTGCGCGCACTCCGAAACGGATGGGCACGAAGGTTCGCGGAGTCGGCGTATCGCTGAGTTGCTACGTTGGTGGCACGATCGGGTTCGACGGACTTTTGGTCATCAAGCCGGACGGGCGAATCAACTTCCAGTCTGGAATCGGCAATCTCGGAACGGAGTCGGTGATTGATGTTCATCGCGCAGGCGCAGAAGTTCTCGGGGTGCCGTGGGAAAAATGCGACGTTGTGTGGGGAAATACGACAAAGAACCTTCCTTTCACCTGCGTCTCCGGCGGCAGCCAGACGACTCATGCGATGACACGGGCCGCATATGCGGCGGCGATGGACGCCAAGAAGAGGCTCCAGGAAATCGCGGCCAAGAAGCTCGGAGGCAAACCTGAGCAATACGAGGTCGCGAACGAACGTGTTTTCCGCAAGGGCGGCGCCGGCATGACTTTGGCGCAGGCGGCGAAATACGCGATTCAACTGGGGGGCGTCTACGATGGCCACGAATCGTCCGCCGATCTTCACAAACTGACGAAGGCGTCCGTGGCCTCGCTTGCGGGTCAAGGGCTGGTGGCTGCGGCCAAGGATAACTACCCACGCGATGGCTCGACATTTTCCTACGTGGCCAGCTTCGCCGAAATTGAAGTCGACGTGGAAACCGGCAAGTACGACATCGTCGATTTCCTCGCCTCCGCCGATGTCGGCACGGTGATCCATCCCCGAGCGCTGGGTGGCCAGGTGCTCGGCCGTTCGGTCTTGGGCATCGGCCATGCGATTGGTCAGAAGTGGGTGTTCGATCCACACTACGGCGAAATGCTTTCCAAGCGATTCCATCACAGCAAACCCCCGACGATTCTGGACGTGCCGGTTGATATGCAATGGACTGCATTGGACATTCCGGACCCGGAGACGCCGGTGGGAGCGCGTGGCGTTGGCGAACCCCCGGTTGCAGGCGGGTGCGCCTCGATCTTGAACGCACTTTCCGACGCGCTCGGGGACGAGATTTTCCAGCGCGCACCGGTAAACGCCGACACGATTCTGACCTCGCTCGAAGCAGGCCGGCCGATGCAACATCCCTTGGCCGCACATATTTGACGGCTCATATTTGAGCGAGATTGTGAGGAGAAGTTATGGCTGTCATACGAGACGTAATGCCCGCCTTCGAGATGTATCAGCCGACTTCATTGGCCGATGCGCAGAAGCTCCTCGAACAGCATGCACCGGACGCGTGGGTGCTGGCCGGAGGGCTGGACAGTTTTGACTGGCTCAAGGATCGCATCAGAAAGCCCAGGGTCGTGGTCGATCTGAGTGGGGTCGACGAACTGCGGGGAGTTCGCACGACAGCCGATGGCATCGAGATCGGCGCGATGACCACGCTCACTGAACTCGTGAATCATCCCGTGATCAAGCAGAAGTACGGTCTGCTGGCGCAGGCTGCGGAGCTGGTGGCATCCCCGCAAATCCGCAATCAGGGAACGCTCGGTGGCAATGTTTCACAAGACACGCGCTGCTGGTATTACCGCGGCGGTTGGCCGTGCTATCGCGCCGGCGGCAACATTTGCTACGCCGATACGCCGGAGGGCCGCAACCGTGAGCATGCCATTCTGCACGCGGACCGCTGCGTGGCAGTGAATCCCTCCGACACTGCCCCGGCCCTGATTGCGCTGGACGCTAAGTTCGTCCTTCGCACGTCGAAGGGTGAGCGCGTGGTGGATGCCGAGGATTACTTCATCGGTCCTGAGATCGACATCACGCGGCTGCACATCTTGCAGCCCGGCGATCTGCTTACTTCCATTCGTATTCCATCCACCTGGGCGGGTGCGCAATTCTATTTTGAAAAAGTGCGAGACCGCAACGTTTGGGACTTTCCGCTCCTGAACGTTGCCTCGGCCATGGTCCTGTCCGGAGGCACGATTGAGCGTATGCGGATCGCGGTGAACGGCGCCGCCGCCAGACCCTTAAGGCTGAAGGCAATCGAAGATGCGGTTCGTGGCCAGCCGCGGAACACGGCGACTGGCGAGATGGCGGGAAAACTGTCCGTGCAAGGAGCGGTTCCATTGCAGTTCAATGCCTACAAGATCCCGCTCATGAGAAATCTGGTGAAACGCGCCATCAGCGGAGTCGAGGAGGCCACATGGGCTTCTTAGAGTGGGCCACGAGTCCGTGGGGGCAGAGCGTCCCCATCCATATTGCCTGGTTCCTGATCTGGGTCGCGCTGATCGCGGGGTTGCTCTTCCTGATCGTTCACGCCATCTACGTGATGTATTTCGCCAAGGCAAGAGAGTTCGCCGGCGATGCTTCTCCGCAAATCGTGGCGCAGATACCCAAGCGTGTTCCCCGGCACTCGCTGGTTGCACGGCTGTTTCACTGGATCATGGCAGCCTCCATGTTCACGCTGCTGTTTACCGCTTTCCTGCCGAAGGTGGGCGTCCAGTTTAATTGGGTGACCTATCATTGGATCGCCGGCACCGTGTTAACGGTTTCCATCGTTTTTCACATCATTCATGCCTCCTTCTGGCTGGATTTCTGGTCGATTTGGCCCGACAGGATCGATCTGGACGATGCCTGGAAAAGGGTTCGCCGCTTTCTCGGAATGCCCGCGCCACCGCCGCGAAAGTTTGCCAAGTATCCCCTGGAAAACAAGCTCTTCCACGGCGTCATTATCTTGTGCGGTCTGTCGGTAATCCTTACCGGCGTTTTCATGATGTTTCGCGTCCGCACGATCTTTTTTCCCTCGGAATCCGTATCTATTCAGCGACATGACCTGGGGCCTGATGTATGTGCTCCACGGATTGGCGGGCGTTGGATTGATTGCGCTCGTCATGATGCACGTCTATATGGGTCTCCGCCCGGAGAAACGCGCGATCACGAAGTCGATGATCTTCGGCTGGATGGACCGCGACTTCTATCTGGAAGAGCACGATCCCGAGCGATGGAAGGTCGAGACCGTTTCTTCGTCACCAACCTCCAACCGGATCGAGGGCCGAGGGCTAACCGATGCTGGCTGAGATCCGCGATCGCTGTGACGCAGTAGAAGAATGCTACGAGTTCCTTCTGGCATACGCAGCCCAGGGGCTACCGAGTGACCAGGGCAGCAAATCGGGTGCACAAGTCCGCGAGTTCCTGCATCGCGCCGTGGAAGCCTTGACGGGGCTGCCGGAAGCTTGTGCCCTGGCAGTAAAACAGGAAGGCCTTGAGCCGGCGGCCAAGTACCTGGCGTTCGTTGCGGTGCTCGATCGCGATTCTCGCGACTCTCTTGCTGCCATTGAAGTGGTTCTCGCTCAACCGGCGATCAGTTCCCAATTGATTGACAACCTGAACGCTTCCATCCACCTGCGAGCGCTCCTTACCGATCTATTTCTTCTGGGTGAGATTCTGAGGAAGCAAAGCAAACCGGCGGTGGAGGTAGTCACGAGCGATGGCGATTGAAGAACGGAACCAGCGACGCACCTTGCGAGAGGCAGCGACAAAAGCGCGCAAGGCGGCACGACTCCGTAATACTCCGGCACTGATTGCGGGGAGGTGGCAGGGCGTCCGTGTGATCGGCGATTGGGGCGTCGATTTCTACTTCTTGTAAACCACGCCGCCTTTCATTACAAATTCCACGTTCTGCACTGCGCTGATGTCCTGCAGCGGATCGTCCGGCACGGCAACGATATCGGCCAGAAAGCCGGATTCGAGTGCCCCAATATGTCCCTCCCACCCGAGCAGCTTGGCTCCGTTCAACAGGTCCGCCTGCAGCACCGCCAGTGGCGACATTCCGTGTTTCACCATCAGCACGAGTTCGCGGGCCTGCGTCCCGTGTGGGAATGGACCAACGTCCGAACCTACCGCCATGGGAACGCCGGCGGCTACCTGTTTCTTGAAGTCCTGCACCTTTAAGTCGAGCATCTGATGTTCCCGGGCAGCTTGCGCCGGCGTCGCCGCATGCTCCGCAAAATATTCGAAGATGGTAAAAGTCGGAACCGCGAAGATTTGTTTCTCGCGCATCAGCCGCATGGTCTCATCGCTCAGCTGGTTGGCGTGATCGATCGAGGCCACTCCCGCCTGCGCGGCGTAAAGCGTTCCCGGTTCTCCAGTGGCATGCACCGCCACTCTTCGGCCCAATCGCGCTGCCTCATGCACGGCGGCCTCCAGCTCCGCTTCGGTGTATTGGTAAATCGTGTGAAACTTTCCGTCCACCACCGAGTCGGGCCCGGTCTCGTAAATCTTGGTGAAGTCCGCGCCTTCCTTGAACTGCCGCCGCATCACAGCTACCAGTTCGTCCGCGTTGTTCGCATAATCTGCATTTGGCAGCACGTGCTGCTCCGGGTTGTAGCCAATTGCGTCCTCGTGTCCGCCCATGATGTTCACCGCATTGCCGCTGATGCGCAGCCGCGGGCCCGGAATGAGTCCCTCGTTGATAGCATTGCGGACCGCTGTATCGGCCGAGCCCGCGCCTTCGGTGCCCATATCGCGTTCCGCGGTGAAGCCCGCCATCAGGTCGTCGCGTGCCGCCAGAGTCGCTGTGATCGTGCGCTGCGGCACCGATTCCTGGACGGTCTGCAGATCCTCCGCGCCCGGATGAAGAAAGAGATGGATGTGAGCATCAATCAGGCCGGGCATTAACGTGCGGTCACCCACATCGATCACTTCGGCTCCGGCGGGACGCTTCACGGCAGTCCCGACCTCGACGATGCGATCACCCCGCACCAGGACCTCGCCCGGCTTCACGATGCGCCCGTTTCTTACGTCCAGCAGCCGCGCGGCACGCAGCACAACTGCGTGCGCCGGGTCAGACTCGGACTGACCAGCAGCATTCGAAATGAGGCCAGATAGTGGCGGCAACAGAGCAAACAACAAGATGCAACGAAGTTTCGTCATAAATTTGTTGGACGCGATGGTACCACCTGGAATCAGACGTGTGCCAGGAACCCGTCTTTTTGCAGCGCGCTTCCCCACCGCTCGCCCAAACCCACCGGTCCGGTTCCGTAGTACACTCTGGCCATGATGCCCCGACGCATTGTCTTCGCTATATCGGTCCTTTTTGTTTTCACTTGCGGTCTGCTCCCGGCGCAGGATACTTCTTCCAAACCAGCACGCGGAGTGCAGAAACAATCCTTCGGCACGCGGGAGGGGAGGCCCATCAACTTGTATACGCTCACTAATTCCCATGGCGTTGAAGTCCGTGCCATGAACTACGGCGGCATCATTCTTTCCATTCGCGTCCCCGACCGCAAAGGCCAGTTCGCCGACATCGTCCTCGGCCACGAAACTCTCGAGGGATACATCCCGAACCCTCCCTACATCGGAGCCGTGGTCGGACGCTACGCGAACCGCATCGCCAACGGAACTTTCACTCTCGACGGCAAGACCTACACCCTGCCCAAGAACGACGGCTCCAATACCTTGCACGGTGGCGTCACCAGAACGTTCGACAAAGTGGTTTGGGACGATGCGCCTCTCCAAGGCGGCAAGCCCGGCGTGACGTTCACTTATCTCAGCAAAGATGGTGAAGAAGGATTCCCCGGCAATCTCACAGCCAAAGTCACGTACACCTTGAATGACGACAATGAACTCGTGATCGACTACGAGGCCACGACAGACAAAGCGAGCCCCATCAACCTAAGCCAGCACAGTTATTTCAACCTTGCCGGTGAGGGCTCGGGCGACATTCTCAACACGGAACTCGTGCTCAACGCCGACCGCTTCACGCCAGTCGACAAGAATTTGATTCCTACTGGCGAGCTTCGTCCGGTGAAAGGAACGCCGTTCGACTTTACGACGTCGACCAAGATTGGCGCGCGCATCGGAGACAACTACGAGCAGCTCGTGCTCGGCCACGGCTACGACCACAACTTCATCATCAACCGCAAGGGTGATGGCCTGGAGATAGCCGCGCGCGCGTTTGAACCCGGTAGCGGACGGGTTCTCGAAGTGTTTACCACCCAGCCAGCAGTCCAGTTCTACACCGGCAATTTTCTGGATGGGACGGTCACCGGGAAACACGGCCACGTCTACAAGCGCCGCAACGCCTTTTGCCTGGAGACGCAGCACTACCCCGATTCCCCGAATCATCCGGCATTTCCCTCAACGATTTTGAAGCCTAGCCAGACGTTTCACGAAAAGACGGTATTCAAGTTCTCGACAAAGTAACGACGTAGCGCTGAAACTGGCTGATCGGCGCTCTTGGAAAGAACACGACTCCAGACGTTGCGGAAAAACTCACGGTTGTGTGCAGTACCGCGGAAGAGCGGCGCTTCAGCGCTGCGTAAAGCCCCCAAAATCCGCGCGCGCTCCAGCTCCCGTGGTCGCATTTGTGTCTATAGCGGTTTTTCTGTCAGTCTCTTCAGTCGCGCTGCTAACCTTGGCCGCTTTCACTCCCCCCGCAACTCCTCCACCAGAGCCTTCTCCACCTGCTTGCAATGCTGGGGCGTCAGCTTCGCACCCTTCGACGTGAGGTAGAACGCGTCAATCGCCATCTGCCCTTCGGTGTCGATCAAAGCGATCTCGATATTGCATTCCTGATCCGAAAGGCACGACGCAATCCGGTGCAGAAGCCGCGGACGATCCTGGGCAATCACCTGCACCAGCGTGCTCGAAGAAGAACACGCATCATCAAACTCGATTCTCGTTTCCACCTTCACTTTGGTGGCGATGCTTTTTTCCGAGCGTTGTCGGTCGCGCAACATCCGGTCGAGATCGGCTTCGCCCAGCAGAACTTCCGTGATGCTGCGCTTGAAACGCGCCCACTCGGAAAGGTTCAGCTCCAGCGTGCGGAAGCGGTCAGTAAAGTGAATTGTGTCGACCACCGTTCCCGCCTGATTCGAAAACGCATTGGCCTTGACGATGTTCATCCCCCACGCCGCGAGCACTCCCGTCAGCGTCGCAAAAAGAAACGGACGGTCGCGCGTGACCAGCGTCAAATCGTACCAATGACGTCCTCGCTTCAAATCAATCTGCACCGGATCGTCGGCAACCTGGTCGGCCATTTCCAGATGCCGCATCACTTCTTCCGCCGAATGCACTCGCAGATAGCGCTGCGGGAACCCTTCCACAAAACTCCTGAACTTATTGCTGGTCACCGAAGCCAGCGAACGGAAGCGCGCGAATTTGTCGTCGTGCACATCGGCGTGCACTCGCTGGTCGGCACTACGGTTCAAGTAATTCGCAGCCGAAATGTAGAGCTGCCAAACATTTTCGGCCTTCCACGGAGTCAGCGCTTCCGGATTCACCGCCTTGATGTCGGCGTAGGTCATCAGGCACAACATCTTGAGGCGCTCCGGCGTGCCCACTTTTTCGGCAAACGCCGCCACAGTTTCCGGATTGAAAATATCCCGCCGCAGAGCTCCCGACAGCTCCAGATGATTGCCGATCAAGAACAACACGGCCGCCCGCTCGCTCGGGTCGGCATCAAGCCGGTCCAGGCAACGGCCGGCGATGTCGAGACTGCCTTCCACATGATTGCCTCCGGGCACGCCTTTCCCCGTGTCATGCAAAAGCAACGCGAGGTAAAGCAGTTCCGGATCTTCCAGTTCGCCCAGCAATTCGGCATAACGCTTGTCCCACTCCGACTGCGACTCCCGCAGCCGGTGCAGGCTTTCAATCGCCAGAAACGAATGTTCATCAACGGTGAAGCGATGATAATAATCGCGCACCACCAGCGAATCGATGGCTTTCAGTTCCGGCAAAAGCAAAGTCAGCAAGCGCAGCGAGTGCATCGACCGCAACGCGTCGGCGGCGTGCGGCTGCAGTAAAGTTTCCTGCAGGTAGAGCCAGAGCTCGGCCCCACGCGGCGGATGCGACGCCAGAGCCGGCAATGCCTGTTCGATGCGGTATTCCGTCGTCGTGCTCAACTTCAGGCCGTGGTGGGCCATGAAGTGAAAAAGACGCAGCAAAATTTCCGGATCCTGCATCGCGGAAGGTTGCTGCAGAAAAATCAGCCCGTCGACCACGGAAAAATCTGGAGTCGAAAGCCGCGACCGCCAGCTCTGAAATTGACGATAAAGCGAAGACCACGCCTCCGGAATTTCCTCGAGCAGTTGCTCCACGGTGCGCTGCACGGCGCGGGCATGGCCAAAATAAATTCGCATCCAGTCCGCGGCCGTCAGTTCGGAAGAATCCGTGACGCCAATCCTGCGGGCTGCTGCTTCGTCCTGCGCCTCCCAGCTGAGCGCGTTATCGTCGCGCCCGTGGCGAAAATGCAGAAAGCAGCGCGCCGACATCAGAAACTCCAGGGCCGCATCCAGTTGCCGGCGCACCGGAGCACGCAGCGAACTCGCGTCGGGCCAATCGTGAAGCTTGTCCATGGCTGAAATCAGCGCCAGCCAACAGGCAACGTTGTAGTCACGAAGACCACCCGGAGTCTCCTTCAGATTCGGTTCGAGGTGGTAAACGGTTTGGCCGAATTTGCCATGCCGCTCGCGCGTGACCTCCGCCAGCCCCTGCAGAAGAGGTCCGGCCTCGCGCTCCACCAGCTTCGGAATCACCTTGTCGTGAAGCCGGGCAAACAAATCGCGGTCGCCAGCTAGATACCGGCAATCAAGCAGCGAAATCGTGAACTCAGTATTGTTGGGGTCGTAACGTTCGCACTCGGCCAGCGTCCGCGTCGCGGGGCTCAACTTTAAACGGAGATCCCACAGCTCCTGCGAGAAACGCCGGACAGGATCTTTGAAAGCCTGCTCGTTGCTGCGATCAGAAAACAGAAACAGCAGATCGATATCAGAATAGGGGAACAGCCATCCCCGCCCGAACCCTCCTGTGGCGACCAGAGCAAAATTCCGCGGCTTGTCCGCCTCAGGCGAAATTAAATCCAACCAAAGTCGCTGCAGGATGCCTTCGATCAGCTCGGTGCGTTGCGCCACGGCCGTGCGGCCGTCGCCGCTGGCGGCGAAATCCCGCTGAATCCGCGCCGATTCGGCGCTGAGTGAACCGCGCAACTCGCTGATTAATGAAGACGCTGCCGTCATGAAAGTGAACTCGTACTCCCCTGGCTCAGGCCGCATGTGGGGAGGGCCGCCGTCACAGCTGCAGTTCAGATGCTTTCCGGTTGCGTCCCGTTGGTGCCTTGTCTGGACTTACAATCTTCGCCTTACAAGTCTTTCTTACAACGCACCTTCGCCGCGCTCGTCATTGCGAATTCGTATCGCTTCATCCACGCGGGTAAGAAAAATCTTGCCATCCCCGATTTTCCCCGTGCGCGCCGCCCCCAGAATCGCCTGCACGGCTTTCTCCACGATCGCGTCGGCCAGCACCATCTCCAATTTCGTTTTCGGAATCAGGTCCACGCTGTATTCGCGTCCACGGTAGACCTCGGTGTGTCCCTTTTGCCGCCCGTGGCCACGAACCTCAAGCACCGTCATGCCTTCGACGCCAACTTCGTGGAGCGCGGTTTTCACTGCGTCCAATTTAGAATTCTGAATAATCGCCTCGACCTTAGTCATGTTTTGTTTTGTGAGTCCTGTTCTGCGTCCTTAACGCCATCGCCGCGCCAGGTCACCGCGAATTCCCGCCGGCAGACTTCACGCCAGCTTCTCCCCATAGTATTCCTCTTCCGCCTTCGAGGAGAGATTCCGGCCCGGCACTTGTTCCTGTTGAGCGATTTATCGCGCCGCGACTTGTGCCTCCAGAATTCGACCGTCTATATACCATCCAGAATTCTCAGTTCCACGTTGCGACCGCTTGTCGACGAGATTCAGTGGCTGTCGAGGCGCAGTCCCTGGCCGCCTGTCTCAGCTCTGGACGCGCGCTCACTGTATCGTTTGCAGCGCGTTCCCGGAAATTCAATCTATTTATCGGCCCTATCAGGTTTTGTTATTGAAAGACACGGAAACTGACCTGGGGCCTCGCGGGGACGTCACTGCGGAACGGGCGCGCACTCGGAGCCGCGCCCACATTTCACTACAAGAAAAAACAAAACAGCCGCAGACGATTAGTGCGGCTGAGCACTCAGTCCCTGAGGTGCTCCAGGCACCGGCGGCGGAGGCGCAGGCGGCTTGGCGAACTTCGCGTCATCCACGGGAACATTCTGCTTCAATTCGGTTACTTGAATCGTGAACCGCCCGTTCGGCCTAGCTAGAGTCCAGCGGAACGGCACCTTCACGCCGTCAGCGACACGGTAATCAGCGTAGTCAATCTGCGTGGGTAAACGCCCCAGCGGCGTTTCGCCGAAACGCACCAACCGCACCAGCAATCCCGATTGCTGGTCAAAATAGAGATGCAGCGGCGGCTTGTCCTCGCGCTGTCCTACCACCTCATAAACGTCATGGTCTCCAATTTTTTCTGTTCCGCGCGTGCTCAGTTTGCTGAATATTCGCCTTAAGTGAGTTGCCAGGTGAAGATCGGCATCGATCGCGGCTCCGTCAAGGTCGCCGCCATGCATCTCGCGCATCGGCCGGCCGACGGTTCCCAGCCAGCCTTCTTGTCCATTAAATGCCGTGACGCTATCCCCCTCCTGCATGTGCGTGAACGAAATGCGCTTTTCCGGATCCTTGGAATACAAGTCGATCGGAAATGATTTGTCGCCAAACTCAATCGTACCTTTCGCCACGCGGCTTGTGATTTTATCGACTGCCGCAGCGCCGCCCAGCGCCTGCACATATTTGTCAAGCAACTGATCAGCAGACGGCCCGGTTGTTTTCTTAGACTCCCCAGCATCGCTGTTCTCCGCCGCCGCCGGAGCCGCCTTCGCCTCCAACTTCGGTTCCTCGCCCAGGATCGGCGGCGTCCCCATCGGGTCGGCACTGCCGCGATGGCACGAGTAGCACGTCACCTCACGGTGTCCATCGAAATTGTCTCTGTTGATGGCGAACATCATCTCCATCATCTTCCGCGCAGTTTGCTTGTTCTTCTTGTCGTCCTTATCAAATTCCAGCCTTCCGCCCGCGCCCTGCACGTGGCAGAACTCGCACTCCACTCCCAGCGAGATCGTGATGAACTGCATCGCCGGAAACACCTGATCGGCCGGAACCCCTTTCAATACCTTGATGTTCTTGAACTGCTCCTCCGCCAGCTTTGGCCCAGCCGGAGTCGCGCTCTGCGCAGCTGTTCCGGGTACAGATGGGGATTGCGCCTTGAGGCTGCCCGCTACGATTCCGGAAGTCACGATGCATGCCGCCGCTGCCAAGAATAAATTTCGTTTCCCGTTCATCTTTCAATCGCCTCGGTTGGAATCCAGCAAGTGTAACAAACGTCTTCAGTTCGACTTCAAGCTGGTTTGAACTGAAGATCCGTTACTGCAAATGTACGCGCCGGGAGTTTCCGCGACTAACGTGCTGTTACTTTGCCGTCTATTGCTGCTCCGTCTTCGAATCCCCCACGCCGTGCCGCATAAAATACTGCCATTTATCCATCCCCGCCGGTACGGCCACATCAAAAAATCCCACCATCATTTCGTCCGACGTCTGATCGCCCCAGGTCACGGTCTTCTCTGGGTCCGGATTGTGCGGATTATTCTTCGAATTGTCATACCATGCGATCGCCCGCAGCCGCGTCCCCGCCTTCAGCGGCCGCGGCTCGGCCAGCCGATAGCTCAATTGCCAGTGAAAGTGATAATTCACCCGCAGCAAAGTCTCCACCGTTCCGTCGTCATGCACAATGTCGTACTCAAACCGCTTCCCGCGCAAATGCATGTGCGGGAACAAACTCAGCAAGGTCGCATCGTTGGGCAGAGTCCCCTGCACCTCCACGCGAAAATCGTCCGCGCCCGGCGGAATCATGAGCGCGTGATTATCCAACTGCAGCGTAATCACGCGTTGCTTCGGCGGCGACTTCGCAAACACCAGCCCGATGCTGGTCTTATCCTGATCCGCCGATCCATTGGTCGTGTAATGCATCTGAAAAACCAGATCGGACCCTGCTGGCAGAAACTTGGCCATGCCCGGCTTCCACTCGTCCGGCGAACTCCCGGGCGCATACACGATCAGCAAGTCACTGGTGGTCTCATGGGCCTGCCGCCGTTCCTCGGGATCGGTCAGGGTCGATGCCGTGAAAGGCTCGCCCAACGGAGCATGCCGCAGCCACTGCGAATCCGGCGGACGAATATAAACCACCGCATGATGCACATGCGCCGCGCTTCCCGGCCGCAACTCCGACATTTGCACCCACCGGTCTTCCGCAAAATGCGTGGGTACGATCTCGTAGGTGTATTCGACTTCGCCCCGTGCCGGAATCTGCACCGCCTTCGGCATCGTCACCACCCGGTCCGGCGGCGGAATATTCCATCCCTCGGCCCACTTTCGTGGCGGAGGCGCATCGTGCTCGTCGCCCGCCGGCGCGCCTGCCTCGGCCCATGCCGAGAAGATTGCAATCTGCGCCTCGGTCAGCGACGAGTCGTTGGCAAAATGTCCGAATCGCGGATCCGCAAACCACGGCGGCATCGTCTTCATCGCAACCTCAGCCGCTATCCTCTTGGCCCACGGCTGAGTCTGCGCATACGTGACCAGCGGCATAGGCGCGACCTCCGCGGGCCGGTGACAATTCTGGCAATGTCTTTGCAGGATCGGAAGAACATCTCGGTAGAAGGTTGGCCTCAAGCCCCTGATCGTCGCCTGATCCGCCCCCGCAGGACGCGTCTGCCACGCGCCGTTGCCCAAAATCGATCCGGCAGTCAGCCCTATCCCCGACAGCAACACGAACTTTCTGAGAACCTCAGATGTGCGCGTATCCATAGCGAATGGCCCACAGCTCCTGATGCCTATGACGCCGCAGAGCGCCAGTGTCCATTTACGGACATTGCGGACACTCCACCACGAAAAAATTGAAATAAACCGGCTCCCGCGGGCGTCTTCTTATTGTGACACCGTCTCCCATCGCCGTGCCGAACACATCGCGCAAATAATCTGACAATAACAGGAATTTTTCACGGAACTGTTGCATCCAATTTCGCGTAGCTCGGCTAGGCGGATCTCTGTCCCCTCGCGGCGTTTTGCGGAGGTCTCAATCGTGATCAACAAGTGTCTGGTGTTTTTGATCTTGGCGTTTATGGCCTTGCCTGCGTTCGCGGCCCAGCATGTTGCGGTGCATCCCAGGCCGCCTTTTCCGGCCGGCGAGCAGGATGCGATCCGCGAGATTGTCGACCTCGAACGCCAGTCGAAGGAAGCCAGCCTGCAACGTGACGCCGAATTCTCCCAGCGCACCCTTGCCGACGACTATGTCGCCATTACTCCCCTCGGCCAGGTGACCACCAAACAAGACACGGTCCGCGCTCGCAAAAGCGGGCAACTCCGTTACGAAGCCATTGACGTCACTGACATGGTGGTCCGCGTCTACGGCGAAACGGCGGTCGTCACCGCCCGCGCCGATGTCAAAGGCCACCAACTCGGAGAAGATTTCAGCGGCCCCTATCGCTACACGAGAATCTGGGTGAAACGCAATGGCCGCTGGCAAACCGTAAGCTACCAGGCCACCGTAACTCAGTAAAACCTTTCCGCCATCTCAAGAATGCCTTCGGGTAGGGCACGGTGTCAGCCGTGCGGTCCGGAGCCGATCAGGCCCCTCGGCTTTCGCCCCTGGGAGTTTGGCCTACAATGAAGCGTCACTTTCTCACAAAGGCAAAAATCATGCTCGATGTTTCATCACTTCGAAACTTGCTCTTTCGAAAACGCGAAACCGCATTGCGGGTCTTTGTTCTCGGTCTCTCGATCTGTACTTCCGGAATCTGTGCCGCTCAGCAGCCCCTGCTCTCTGCCGACAAGCGCACACAGATTGAAGCGGCCGTCGCAAAGTTCATGAGTTCCACCCACGTTCCCGGCGTCTCCGTCGCTGTGGTGGAGAATGGCCAGTATGAGTGGGCCTCCGGCTTCGGCTTCGCCGACCTCGAGAACAACGTCCCCGCCAGCGAGCACACTCTATTTCGCCTCGCATCCATCTCGAAGCCGCTCACCGCCACGGGCGCCATGCAAGTGTGGGAACGGGGCCAGCTCGATCTCGACGCTCCAGTCCAGAAATACTGCCCGGCCTTCCCCAGGAAAGACTCCACAATCACAACGCGCGAAGTGCTGGGCCATCTGGCCGGCATTCGCCACTACAAGTCTGACTCGCAGGACGATCCCGAGGTCGGCAATACCAAGCACTTCGACAATCCCATTCAAGCCGGCCTGAATTTTTTCGAAAATGACGCATTGGTGTCACCGCCCGGCACTCACTTCCACTACTCCACTCAGGGATACACGCTGGTCGGTTGCGTGATGGAAGGCGCTTCCGGCGCGAAGTATACCGACTTTATGCGTCAGAACGTGATCGTCCCCGCCGGCATGGACCACACACAGGTCGACGACCGCTTTGCCATCATCGCCTACCGCACGCGCTTCTATCGGAAAACTGAAACCGGCGCCGTGCTCAACGCGGACTTTCTCGACTCCAGCTACAAGATTCCCGGCGGAGGCTGGCTCTCATCCGCCGAAGACATGGCGCACTTCGAAGTTGCCATTCTGAATGACAAATTAATCCGCCGCGCTACACGCGACTTGGCATGGACTCCGCTGAAACCCTCCGACGGCTCCGAAGATAACTATGGACTTGGTTTTGGGTCTTTTACTGAAGACGGGATACGCTTCGTTGGCCATAGCGGCGGCCAGCAGGGCACAAGCACCGATTTCCTGCTCGCCCCTGAACGCCTCGCAGGCATAGTGGTGCTTGCCAACATGGAAGGTGTTCCGGCGAATGACTTGTGCAAGCAGATCCTGAAAATCGTTTTAGGCAAGTCGTCCGACGAAAAGAAAAAGTGAAGCATTTCTTTGCGTCCTCTGCGGCCTTTCTCAGCGATCTTTGCGGTTAAGAGCTCTTGATCTCGCAAAGCACCTGCGAATCAATGCCCGCAGTGATACGGATGACCCTTCAGAATGGTGAAGGCTCGGTAGACCTGTTCCAGCAGCACCACGCGTGCCAGTTCGTGGGCCAGTGTCATCTTGCCGAGTGAAATCGTGAACTGCGCTGCGGCCCGAGTCTCTTCGCTGAAACCGTCCGCGGCGCCCACCGCGAACACCAGCGGCAATGGATTACGGTCCTGATAATCTCCCACGAATTGCGCAAACTGCTCGGAAGAAAATTCTCGGCCCCGCGAATCCATCAGAACCAGCGTGGACTTCGCACCTCCTGCGGACTTCCTGTGCTTCGCGGAAGAAGAATTCCCTGCAGATGATTTCGCTGATGAACTCGCTGAAGATGCGCGTCCGGAAATTTCCAGCAAAGCTATTTCATCCCGCAGCGCGATTCCCTCGACCGGCACGTACCGCGAGATGCGCTGGAGATACTCCTCGGTCAGCGCCTGCAGCGCCGGCTCTTTCGTTTTTCCAATCCACGCAATCTTGATCTTCAAGGTCGGTTCTCAGCTGAATGCAGGATGAATGCAGGATCGACCGCCGGAGCTTCGCCGGCCAGAACCTCGCGCCGCCCCGGGCTCACTTCTTTCCAGATACCAGCACCACAGTCGCGCCGAACGCGATCTTCCCGCCGTCCGAATACTTTCCGACTGCAGCCATAACCTCGGCGTTGATCTCAGGCCACTTATCCGCGGGCACCCGCTCCAGCAGCGGACGAAACGGCACTGCGACCCCTTGCGCCTGCTCCCACACTTCCTCAGCCGTCCCGGGCCAGGTCCAAGGGAGCGTTTTCGTTTCTTCTTCAATGTCGCCAAACCCCGCGCTCCGCAAAACCGTCGGCAGGCTTCCCCTCTCCGCGTAGCGAAATGGATTGGGCCCACCCGGCGGCAACAACGGTCCACCCACGTGCCCGTGCACCACGCCCATCATGCTCTGCCAGTAAGGTTGCTCGACGGTTCCCCAAACCAGAAAACAGGCCCGCGCGCCCGGCCGCAGAACCCTGTGCAACTCCCGAAATGCCAGCTCCGGGTCGCGGAAGAACATCACGCCAAAACGCGAGGTCGCAAGCTCGAAGCTGCCGTCGGGAAACGGCAGGCTGTGAGCATCAGCCTGCCGCGTGGAGAAGTTGGTCAGGCCGCGTGCCTGCGCCCGCTCCTGTGCGATCGCAAGCAGCTCCGCGCTAAGATCGAGCGCGATGACCTGCCCTTGAGCTGCAACGCTGGTCGCCAGGCTGATTGCCGGCTCGCCCGTACCGCTGCCCACATCAAGCACCCGCATTCCCGGCCTCGGCCGAGCATATTCCACCAGCGCATCCGTCACCGGCTGTCCCATAGCCGCAGATTTGGCTCTCCATCTCTCGCTGGCGACAAGGCGATACTGCGTTCCCCAGCTAGGCTCGGAATTCGGTTCGGAGTGGGGAGTGGATGCCATAAGCAGACGGGACGCAGTGAAGAAGACAAGACCCCGCAAGTAACTAGATTTCAGGAAACCTGATGAAAGCGCCGGCTACGCTTTTTTCCGCTTCCGCGCAATGGGAGCGCTCACCGCTTTTCGCTTCTTGGGAGCGGATTGTAATTGCGCCGGCTCCAGCCGCGTCGCCGTCTTCCACAGTCGTTCCAGATCATAGAACTTTCGTGCCTTCTCGGAAAACACATGTACGACGAAGTCGACGTAATCCACCAGCACCCACTCCGCCTGGTTGTAGCCTTCCACGTGCGCGGGCCGCAGCCCCTCCGCCTTGAGGCGCAGTTCGACCTCATCGGCGATGGCCTGAACCTGTCGCGGATTAGTCCCGCTGCACAGCACGAAGTAGTCGGTAAATGCCCCCGATCCCTTTTCCATTTCCAGGATAGTAAGTTCTTCGGCTTTCTTTTCGAGGCAGGCTTGTATCGCTGCAGAGACTTGAGCTTTGGTCGCGTTCTTCTTCATTCAGGATTCAGTCGTTGTCTTTCGGTCGTAGACTTGAATCACCATTGTAACCGACATCCGAGCGACCACGTTTTCCTCAGCGTCGCGCAGGGTTTGCTGTCCAAAGGCGGATCGCTGCGAGCTTGTACCGTGTGGGGTTTGCCGAAGCCCGAAGCCCGAAAGCCGAAGCCTATTTATACAATCCCACCTTCTTGATGTACTCCGCCACGCCCGCGTCCACGAACCGTCCCAGGGGTTTGCCCGCAGCCGCGGCGTCGCGAATCAAAGTCGCCGAAACCGGCTGGTGCACCTTCTCCAGCAGATGAACCGTCGCCCCAGTCAAAACCAGATCCCCCGTGGCCGCCTGCTTCTGAAAAGGACGCGTCACCGCCGGCTTTGGCCGCAGCCGCTCCGGTAACGCATTCGCCACGTCAGCCAGCGAATATCCCGGACGGCTGGCCACCACGAACGCGCACTCGCGAAACAGATCCTCGGCCAGGTGCCATTTGGCGATGTCGGCGAAAGCATCAATGCCGATCAACAGAAACAGCTTGTCGCCAGCCTTCAAAGACTGCTTGAGCCGCCGCACCGTGTCGATGGTGTAATTCGGCTTCGGCGTGTGATCTTTCCCTTTGCCCCTGCCTAGGGTTGCGACAGGCTCGCTCCCAGAAAATTCCTCCGGCGCCTCGAGCAGCGACGGGATGAACGCCTTCTCCGGCGCGGTCGCCAGCGCGACCATGGCATAACGATGAAGAAAAGGTGACAACGGCTGGCTCTGCTTGTGTGGAGGCACGTGCGCCGTCACAAAATAAATCCGCGAGAGTTTGCACTTCTCCATCGCCGCGCGCGCCAGCGCGATGTGTCCGCGATGGATCGGATCGAAGGTCCCGCCCAGCAGCCCAATGTTCATGGTTCCGGTAGTGTCTCGATTTGGGCTGCCCGATGCAAGCCCCATACTTTTCGGGGCTTTGCGGATTTCTCAGAGTGAGATCAGGAGAGCCAAACCACCCATGTCCGTTAGGCCATCGCCTGCTCGGCCATGGTCCACCGGCCCTCAGGCCATTTGCGAAGTCGCGCTAGGTATATCCCCGGTACCCGGATGAACTCCTGTAACTCGCGCGTTTCCCAATTCGGGCCTAGCATGGCGTTCTATGCGAGTAAACCTCCCCCTACTCCGCATGCCGCCCACTCGCGCCACCATCCTGCGCTACGGGGTCGCCCTGCTCAGCACCATCCTCGCCCTGATTCCTTCGCTTCTGTTAGCCGACGTCGCCGAAAGCCGTCTGGCTTTGTTCGGCGTCGCAGTCATGGTGAGCGCCTGGTACGGAGGCTGGAAGCCCGGTTTGGCAGCCACCGCCTTCGCCATGACCGTGAGCTCATATTTTGCGCTCACCGGAGAACGGACCCCCGCGCAGTTGCACACCGCGATTTTCCGTCTGGGCCTGTTCTTCTTTGTCGCCCTCCTGATCTGCTGGTTCAATGCCGCGCTGCGCGCCGCGCAGGAGGGCCTGCGCCGCTCCGAGCTGAACTTCCGCTCGCTGGTCACCAACGCTCCCTACGGCATCTGCCGCTGTGACGCCTCCGGCAAGCTGCTGGACGCCAATCCCGCACTGCTGAACATGCTCGGCTACAGCTCCGCTTCCGAGCTCGCGGGCCAGCATCTGGGCGGGCTCTATGCCGACGGCCAACGCTGGTTCGATCTCGCGGACTATCTCCGCTCGGCTTCGCATTTCAACGGTCTGATCGCCGAGTGGAAGAAGAAAGACGGCACTACCACCGTCGTCCGAGTTTCGGGACGGTCCGTGTCCGACGGCGACGACAGCACCGTGTTCGAGCTCTTTGCCGAAGACGTCACCGAACGCCGCACCCTGGAACAGCAGCTTCGCCAGTCGCAAAAAATGGAAGCCGTCGGCCGCCTCGCCGGAGGCATCGCTCACGATTTCAACAATCTTCTGATGGTGATCTCCGGCTACTCCGAATTCCTGCTGGATCGTCTGGGACCGGACCCCGACATGCGAAATCCGGCGCAAGAGATTGCCAGCGCCGCCGGACGAGCCTCAACGCTGACCCGCCAACTGCTCGCCTTCAGCCGCAAGCAGATGCTCGCTCCTCGAATCCTCGATCTCAACAGCGTCGTCACCGAAAATTTGAAAATGCTCAACAGAATGATCGGCGAAGACATCGACCTGGTCATGATGCCGGGTGCAAGTCTGGGCTCGGTCCGCGCTGATGCCGGCCAGATCGAGCAGGTCATCATGAATCTCGCCGTCAACGCCCGCGACGCCATGCCCGCCGGAGGAAAACTCACCATCGAGACTTCCAACGTCACCCTCGACGAAGAATACGCCCGCGTCCACGCGCCCCTCCAGGCGGGCGAATACGTGATGCTGGCCATCAGCGACACCGGCATGGGCATGGACGTAGAAACTCAGTCCCACATCTTCGAACCCTTCTTCACCACGAAAGGCACAAAAGGCACCGGGCTCGGACTTTCCACCGTCTACGGAATCATCAAGCAAAGTGGCGGCTACATCTGGGTCTTCAGCGAGTTGCGCCGCGGAACCACTTTCAAAATCTACCTGCCCCGCGTCGCATCGGCCGGCGAACATGTCACTCCCGTCGCCGTAACCGAGAAAGTCGCACAAGACGGAGCCGGGCACGGAAACCATTCTGGTAGTCGAGGACGAAGCCAACCTGCGCTATCTCGCCCGCCTGTTCCTCGAAAAGCAAGGCTACAAAGTAATCGAGGCGGCCGATGGCGCGGTGGCCATGCAGATCGCCGTCGCCCACGAAGGCACCATCCACCTGCTGCTCACCGACGTCATCATGCCCGGCATGAACGGCCGCGAGTTAGCGCAGCGCATTTCAGAAATTCGCCCGAACGTGAAGATCCTCTACATGTCCGGTTACACGGAAAATGTGATCGGAACCAACGGCATGCTGGACGCCGGCGTACGCCTGCTTCAGAAGCCCTTTAACCTTCGCGACCTGAAAGACAAAGTGCGCGAAGTGCTCGACGCAGGCCCAATTCCCCCGGAGGTCGCCATGTCCGCTCAAGCTGTGAAACGCCATGCGGCGCAGGGCTGGGATCAACCCATCCCCGCACGCGCTCAACGATTCCAACTCCACCTGCCTCTCCGTTATCGCCAACTCGGCGAGCAGAACTGGCACGAAGGCAAAACCGAAAATATCAGCCGCTCGGGCATGCTCTTCCAGGCGGAAGAGATGGTACAACCCAGCGCCCAACTGGAAATCAACCTGGTGCTCCCGGCGGAAATTGCCGGCCTGTCGGCGACTGAAGTGGTTTGCCGCGGTGAGGTAGTGCGCAGCGTCGAGCCGAATGGCTCAACCCTGAACCCCGCGCTCGCTGCCAGGATTCTGCAATACCACTTCCAGCACGGAGCGCACCTTCCACGAGCGTAAGCCCAGCACGACTGTTCTGCGGTGGATGATGCAACAAAAGGCGGCCCAAGGGCCGCCTTTCCATTTCTTTTCCAACAGCGTCTCTGAACAGCGTCTCTGAGTAGGACTCGCCACTCTTAAAGACTTGTCATCCTGAGCGAAGCGAAGGACCTCTCCAACCCTGCACTACCAGCGGCCTCTAGGTCTCCATCACCTCTCGTCGACCTCCACCTGGCTCCCGCCATCCGCCGCTGCCGCCATTTCCTTCTCTCGCAGCCCTTGCACTACCTCCGCCATCGCGTACTTCAACTCCTCAATCCCTTTGCCTGTCACCGCCGAAATCTCATACAGCTTCAACTTGTGTTTCTTGCAATAACGCTTCAGCGTCGCAACCCGGTCCTTGTTCGCCGCGTCCATCTTCGACGCCACCATGATCATCGGCTTTTCTTCCAGATGCGCGCCGAAGCTGACCAGTTCCCCCAGAATCACCTCAACGTCCTTCACCACATCAGGACGCCCGCTCGCGTCCGAAACATCCACAAGATGCACAAGCAATCGCGTCCGCTCAATGTGCCGCAGAAACTGCGTGCCCAATCCCGCGCCCGTGTGCGCGCCCTCGATGAGTCCGGGAATGTCAGCCACCACAAAACTCACTTCACTCTTGGCGTCGCCCACCACCACAACCCCAAGGTTCGGCTGCAGGGTAGTGAACGGATAATCCGCAATCTTCGGCCGAGCCGCCGAAATACGCGAAATCAAAGTCGACTTCCCCACGTTCGGAAATCCCACCAGCCCCACATCCGCCAGCAGCTTAAGCTCGAGCCGGTAGTGATGTTCTTCCCCAGGCCGACCTTCCTCATGCTCGCGCGGAGCCTGATGCACCGACGTGGCAAACCGCGCATTTCCTCGCCCACCACGTCCGCCGCGTGCAATCACGATTCGCTGGTCGGGACCGGAAAAGTCGTATACCTTCTCTCCGGTATCGTCGTCGTACACAATCGTCCCCACCGGCACTTTCAACATCACATCGCCGCCGTCGCGCCCGGTTTTATTCGAGCCTTCCCCGTGACGTCCGCGTTGCGCGTTGTATTCAGGATTGAATCGGAAATGCACCAGCGTGTTATGCCGCTCGCTGGATTCCATGATCACGTCGCCGCCCTTGCCGCCATCCCCGCCCGACGGCCCGCCCCGCGGCACAAACTTCTCCCGCCGGAACGCCATGCACCCATTCCCGCCGTCCCCAGCCTTCACTCGAATTTTCGCTTCATCGATAAACATGACTCAATTGTTGGAGCTAGCGGGTCAGCCCGCCGCAAATCCTCTGTGTTCCCCTGTGTCCTCTGTGGTTATCGCTTTTTGAAGGAATCACCACGAAGGAATCAAGCGCCGCCAAAAACAAAAGCCTCGTCCCGAAGGCGAGGCTGAAGCCGCGCTCTGACAGCTCGCCGCGGCCGCTAAAAACGCTTCAGTTCAAGCCGAACTACTCCACCTCCACCGGCTCAACCATCACGAACTTGCCCATCTGTCCCTTGTTCTGGAACTTGATGCGGCCCGTGATCTTGGCGAAGAGAGTATCGTCTTTGCCGCGGCCCACGTTCAGCCCCGGCTTCACCGGCGTGCCGCGTTGCCGCACGATGATCGTTCCGCCCGGAACAATCTGCCCGCCGAACGCCTTAAACCCAAGCCGCTGCGCGTTCGAATCGCGCCCGTTTCGTGAAGTGCCCTGCCCTTTTTTATGTGCCATAGAATCCCAATCGTCAGTTGGCTAGTTGCCAATAAAATCTCGTTCCAGAAAATGTGGAGACAGCCGCCCTCGGCTGTCCGCCGGGCCAAGGCCCGGCAGTTCTTGACTTCCTCTACTTCTTTTTCGCGTGCGACTTCTTCGCCGCCGCCTTCTTGGGCGCAGCCTTTTTCTTGGCCGAGCTCTTCGCCGGCTTCTCTTCCGCTTCCGGCGCTTCCGCGTGAGCCTTCACCTTTGCCGGCTTCGGTTGCTTCTTCGGCAACTCCGGAGCCTTAAAGCTCTGCCCATCAAACGCAATCTCGGTGATGCGCACCGCGGTGTAGGCTTGCCGGTGTCCGCGCAGCTTCTTGTATTGCTTCTTGCGCTTGTAATGAAACACCAGAATCTTCGCGCCGCGGCCTTCTTCCACCACTTGGCCCACCACGCGCGCTTCCGCCTGCGGTTTGCCGACCTGGCCTTCCGCGGCGGATACCGCCAGCACCTCGGGAAACTCCACCTGGCCGTCGGTGCCCGTGCCCAGACTTTCCACTCGGATCACATCGCCGGGCGCCACCCGGTACTGCTTTCCACCGGCGCGAATGACCGCGTACATGCCTCTGCCTCCGTCAAAATGTCTTGGAACTCAGCCCACTCGATCAGACTGAGCACAAGCCCAAAGCGCACACGAGCGCAACCAAGGGCCCCGCTGACTTTCCTGCTTGCTGTGTTTTCCGCCCCGGCGCTCAAACAGCCAGAGCAGGCGTCCCCAGAACGGGTCGGCGAGTACAGCCAAACTTAACCATTTTATCGTGCATTGTGGAAATCGGTCAATCGGACATTCTTAATCAGGAGTGTTTTGAGCCTGCGAGATGCTCATGTGGGGACAGCCGCCCTCGGCTGTCCGTCGAGTGAAGCTCGATGGTTCTTGTCAGGCAACCGGGACGAACTAGCCTTAACATGGCGGCCCTCCGTTCCTCGCATTCACGGCTGTTGTACAATCCCACCCCAATCGAACCGAGGAAGGATTCCCTCCGCATGACGCAAACCGCGCCTGAGATTTCCCAGACAACAGACTATGGTTTGCGACGCGAGATTCTTTCTCCGATGGAGACGCTGGCCCAGTCGGTTTCCACCATGGCTCCCACGACCACGCCAGCTGCCACTATCCCGCTGGTGTGCGCACTCGCCGGTAACGGCACCTGGCTCGCCTATGTGCTGGCGACTGTCGCCGTACTTCTGGTCGGGCTCTGCATCGCACGCTACGCGCGTCTTTCCGCCTCGCCCGGTTCGCTCTACACCTACGCTTCACTGACGTTGCCTCCGTGGCTTGCCGCCACGGTCGCGTGGAGTCTTCTACTGGCTTACGTGGCCACGGGTTCGAGCGTCATCGGCGGCTTCTACCACTACGCCAACCTGCTGCTGCGCGATGCCACGGGCCATGTCTTCTCGGCGGTATTGCTGGCCACGCTGGTCACCGGCGTTTCGATCTGGATAGCCTGGCGCGACGTGAAAATCTCCGCCCGCCTCATGCTGTGGGTTGAAGCCGCATCGGTCACCGTGATCGTGACCCTGGTTGCGTTGTTGCTGGTGCGCCACGGCTGGCACTTGGACCCGGATCAACTCCACCTCCATGGCATGACCGGCAGCGGATTGCGCCTGGGACTGGTGCTTGCGCTCTTCAGCTTCGTAGGCTTCGAAAGCGCGACTACTCTGGGCTCGGAAGCGTGCAATCCTCTGAAAACGATTCCACGCGCGGTGATTCAAAGCGCGGTGCTCGCGGGAGCATTCTTCACCGTCTGCGCCTACGCGGAGGTTCTCGGCTTCCACACCGCGGGTCAGGATTTAGGCACGAGCCAGGCGCCGATGTATGTATTGGCCAAAGTCGGAGGCGTCCCGGTGCTCGGACTGCTCATCGATATCGGCGCGCTCGTGAGCCTGTTCGCCGGAACCCTCGCATGCATCACAGCCGCCGCACGCGTCTTGCTGCTGATGGCGCACAACGGGCTGGCTCACGGCTCGCTGAGTGCCACTCACGCCCAGCATCAAACCCCCGGCCGCGCGATCATCATCACCGGAGTAGCGGCTCTCTTGCCGGTCGCAGTGCTGGCAGCGCGCGGCGCCAGCGGACTGGACGTCTATGGCTGGCTCGGTTCCCTCGCGACCTACGGTTTTATCGTGGCCTATGCCCTGGTTTGCGTTGCCCTCCCGAGTTACTTGCGCCACCACGCCGTGTTTCGTCCCGGAGCTCAGATCATCCCCTGGCTGGCTGGCGCCGCCATGCTGCTCGCGCTAGTGGGAAATTTTTATCCGGTCCCCGAAGGACCTTATGGCAAGCTGCCTTACATCTATCTCGCATACCTTTCTGCAGGATTGCTATGGTTCGTAATTCGCGGTCGCAGCAAAGATGCACCACTTGTTGGGCGCTAGCGCCGCCATAAAAATATCTAATCAGCGGCAAAGAAAATATCACTAACTTTCCCGCTTCCGCTCCCGACCAAACTCGCGTACATTTCTCCATCATCTTTTGCGGCAGGCATGTTTGGGGAAAGCCGGGCGGGCACGCTATCTCTGCTGGAGCAACCGTTCAACATTGGCAAGTGGGTTCGACGGCTGGATAGCAGTCAGCGCACGAGTGTATCTACAGATTTCTACGAGGTCACCGATGTTAAACAAACCGATGTTAAACAAAACGCTGCTCAACAAAACCAGGTTTGTGTTCTTTTTCGTCGCTACTTCGCTCTGGATTCCGGGTGCCTTCGCTCCCTGTGCGCAGGCGCAAACCCTCGGCGGTATCGTCGGTACCGTCACCGACAAAACGGGCGGCGTTTTGCCCGACACAACGGTGACAATCGTGGGTGACCAGACCAAACTCACTCGCACCCAGAAGTCCAACACGAACGGCGGCTACGACTTCGTGGACCTGCCCATCGGCACCTACACCCTCACCTTCATGCATGAGGGTTTCCAGACGCAGAAAATTCCCTCCATCACGGTGCAGGCTGACCGTAGCGCCACCGTTAACGCAGTCTTGCCGGTCGGCCAGGTGAGCTCAGTGGTCGAAGTGCAGGCTGATCCCCTCATGAACGCCGTCGACACCACCAACGGCTACATTCTGGAGAAAGAACAGATTGATTCCGTCCCGCTGCCCACGGGAAGTTTCACAGGCCTGGCAATCCTCTCGCCCGGAGTAAATGCAGAGTTGCCCAACGGAACCGGAGCCAACGCCGGATTAGGAAATCAGCCCATCTGGGCCAACGGCCAGCGCGACACCAGCAACACGTTTCTTCTGAACGGCGTCGATGCCAGCAATCTCTTCAACGGCAAAAGCACCAGCCAGGTAGCCTCAGCGCGCATCGTGAACAACACTGGAATCGCCGGAGCCGGCAGCACTACCGCGGAAATCATCCAAACCACGGCGTCACCCTACCTCGCCATCGGCCAGGCTCTGCCCACACCCGCCCCGGAAACTGTTCAGGAGTTTCGCGTCAACACTTCCATGTACGACGCGCAACAGGGATCCACCAGCGGCGCCCACATCGACATGAGCACCTCCTCCGGCTCCAACACCATTCACGGCCAGGCTTACATTCACCGCGGAACCGATTGGCTGAACGCCGCCCCCTATTTCTACAATCAGGACGCCAACATCCCTGCCAACGAAAAGGTGCCACAGTTGCACCGTTACACCGCCGGAGGAACCATCGGCGCCCCGCTCATCAAAGACAAACTCTTCGCCTTCGCCAGCTACCAGCACATTCACGTTTCCGACACGGAGATTGGAACCTCGCGCACCGCCGTGCCCACCAACCTTACCGACGATCGCAGCGCAGCGACCTTGGCGCAGGTCGCCAACACGAACTGGGGAACCTCATTGACCGCCGGCGATGTGGATCCGGTGGCGCTCCAGTTGTTGAACGTCAAATTGCCGAGCGGCCAATACCTGTTTCCCTCGGCGAATCCTAATTACGTGCCGACGCTGAACTTCCCGGAGAATGTCTTCCTCACACAGCCGGCCTACTTCATTTCCGACCAGGCCGTCGCCGATCTTGATTACCTCGCGACCACGAAAGACACGCTGTCGTTAAAGTATTACTACCAGCACGATCCCACCACGGCGCCTTTCGGTTACTCCTCGGTCGAAGGCTTCACCCAGCATTTGGATGCAGGCAGTCAGGTTGCCTCGATCACGAACACACAAACGCTCAGACCGAACTTGAGCGTTACCGAGGTGTTCGGTTTCATCCGCGAAAAGGTTTTCAGCACCATCGCCCAGCCCTTCACTCCCCAGTCGATCGGCATGACAGGTACGTTTGGATCCTCTGTTTTTCCGGGAATTACAATCGTAGATGATCTAGGAAACGAATCTCCGCTAAACAGCAACTTCGTGTTCAACGCAGGCACGAACATCGGCTCTACTGCCGCTTCCCAGGGCGCCTTTACCGGCATTTTTCAAAATCGCTGGATGCCCTCCGCCAATGCCATCTGGAGCCACGGCAAACACACGTTCACCTTCGGAGGAAGTTTCTCCTACACCCAGCTCAATGCCCGCGATGAAAGAACCAACACGGGAATGATCGGCTTCACCAATTTCGAGCAGTTCCTCATCGGCTCACCCATTACCTACACGGCCGACGATTTCATCACCACCACCTTCCTGCAGGGCGACGCCAACCGCTACTACCGCTCGAACGAAACCGGCGGATTTCTTCAGGATAAATTCCAAGTCCGTCCCAACCTCAGCATCAGCGCCGGTATCCGTTTCGACTATCACGGAGGTTTGACGGAAAAAAACGGACGCATTTTCAATTTCGATCCGTCAGCCTACAGCTATGACGCCGCCAGCGACACCATCACTTCCAACGGCTTCATCGTCGCGGGAAACAATCCACTCTTTCCGACCAAGGGCGTCAGCGATTCGACTCTCACCGGACGTCAATGGGGCTTGGGACCGCGCGTCGGCGTAGCCTGGAGCCCGAAGATATTCAGCGACAAGGTCGTGGTTCGCGCCGGCTGGGGCATGTACTACGATCGCGGCGAACTCTTTACGTATCTTTCACCGGGGTTTGCATCCGGAGTGATAGCGGGCGGTCCCTTCGGCGTGAATCAGACTCCACCGTGGGTGAATCAGACGTCTTGCAGCGTCTACGGATACTCCAATTGCAGCACCTTTGAAGCCCCCTGGGGCACCACGCTCGCTGCGCCTCCCTCGGGCAATCCCGCCGATCTGAGTCTGCCCAATGCGGCCCTCATCGAGAGTGGCCAGCCACTATTCTCGTTCGGCGATTACAACCGCTCCAACAAGCTGCCCTACACGCTCAACCAGACCCTTGACATTCAATGGCAGCCGCGTCACGACCTCGCTATCGACATCGGCTATGTGGGCAATTTCGGTCGCCATGAAATCGTCCCGCTTCCCTTTAACCAGGCGCATATTGCCTCGCCCACCAACCCCATACGGGCGGGCACACCGATCGAGCAGGACTACACCTACGGCTATTCAATCGTCACGGAGAACACCGTCTTCCCGTATCCATCGATTCTGCTGCCCAACGGTCAGCCGTATCAGCAAACTTTCGAAGGCGGAAACGTCGACCTGCGAGTCCCCTACATCGGCTACTCCGCAGAATCGGAGTCCTACACCGCAGCCGGCATCTCCGCTTACAATGCGCTTCAAGCTCATCTTGAAAAGCGAATGAGTCACGGCCTGCAAGTTGGCGCCTCCTACACTTACTCTCACTCCACCGACGAGCAGAGCGCGATGGGCCTGTTTTACAACGGCAACAATCCTCAGAATTTACGCTCCGGTTACGGCCTATCCGACTTCGACCGCAAGCACGTGCTGAACTTCACTTACATGTACCAGCTGCCAACGTTTTTCTCGGCAACGTCAGTCAAGGGACGGATCGCCGACGGATGGGCACTTTCCGGCCTCACCGTCATACAGAGCGGTCAGCCCTACAGCATCGTTGATTATTCCGGAGCAGTCGGCAGCATCTTCTACGGCGTGAATGACGGCATCACCAATCCAATCGTTCCCCTTTCCGGCTGTTCTCCCAAACAGGCGCTGACGGGCTCTTCGGGAGCGCATGCCAACCCGTCCGACCCCAACTCTTATGCCTTGAAGGCGTCCTGCTTCGGCTTGCCTTTGCTGAATCCCGGCGACTTAAATGGCGCGATTCCTGCCAATGATCCCTACGAGACAAACTTTATCGCCAATGGCCAGCGCAATATTTTCCGGCAGACCTGGCAGAGGCGCGCGGACATCTCGCTGATCAAGACCATGCAGATCACCGAGCGTTCTACCCTGAAGTTCACCTTTGATGTCTTCAACCTGACGAATACTGCGAGCTTCGATATCCCGATCGACGACGTGAGCCAGAACATCAACTTCCAGGGCTTCCCCGTCGTTGGTCAGCCGTCGACGATTCCTCCTTGCGACTCCACCTACACAGCTCTGTACGTCTGCCCAACCCTGAGCGGATTGGGAATCACGAACAAGACTATCGGCAGTGCGCGCCAGATCCAGATGTCACTGCGGCTGCTGTTCTAGTTTTTGTTCTAGAACGAGTTAGCAGAAAAAACGCCTCGCCCTTCGACTGAGGGCGGGGCGTTTTTTGAAAACCAACTTTTTTCAACCTAACTGAGGATCGTAACCGAGCTACATGCCACTCTGCCCAAAGATCACCGACTCCTTGTCGTGACCGAAGTCGATCTCCTTGAGTGTGTTCGTGCTACTCGCCGAGTCCGTCACAACGGCGTCCTGAACCACCTGCTTGTCATTCGTATTCAATGTTCCCGGTACTGTGGCAACCGTCTTTCCATTGCGCACGAAATTCACCTGCACCGCCGGGCCGGTTCCTTGCCACTCGACTTTGTAGTTGCCGGGCTGCAGTTGCGAGCCGCCAACTTGCACGGAATCCGGAATCACCACGGAGTGCTGGTTCTTGTCCCGTGCCAGGGCGCCCACCGGAGACAACAAGGCGAGCGTCGATAAAAGTGCGGCGTACTTTAGTTGCGTCATAAGTTTCTTCATGATGCGAAAAACCTCCTGCGAAAAATTAAGCCGCAATGTCTCACGCTTGCAATGTGAGACCGCCAACTTAGACATGAGATTGTCTTGTCTCGTTAGATGCCGTTCAACCGGCGCGGGCTGCAACCACAAGAGCATCGCGACGTAAACAGTGTGTAAATTTCTGTAAAAGTATTTGAGCGCTCGAGAAATCTTCTATGTGCTCAACGGGAGAATGCTATGGGATCTCGATGTGGTAGGCGCGGCAGGATTCGAACCTGCAACCGTCGGATTAGAAATCCGATGCTCTATCCGTTTGAGCTACGCGCCCATCTAGATGACGTTTCGCACTGCCGACGGCTCCGTTGACATGGACCATCGCTATGCGTTCCGGCGTTTGCGAGCGCCGTCTTAAGTATCGCATAGGGCGTTTTGCGTTGGCGGTCCGCGGCTCCCTACTCTCTTTGCTGTTCTCTTCGCGTACGATGTTCGCAGGCCGGCGTATTAAGGCAGCCGGGAGCCAGCACCAGTCGCTCCACCGGCTTGCCGCCCACAATGTGCGAGTCGATGATTTCGTCAACGTCCGCCTCGGTCACGCCTCCGTACCAAACTGCGTCAGGATAGATCACAATATTCGGCCCGTGCTCGCATTGATCAAGACAACCAGACTGGTTAGCCCGCACCCTCCCCTTCAGTCCGCGCTCCGCCAGCTTCAGCTTGAACAGCTTCTGCAGTTTGGCCTGCCCCATGGGATCACAACACCCCCGCGGATGCCCAGCCGGTCGCTGGTTCCCGCAAACAAATATGTGATGTTCGAACTTAGCCATCGAAACTAGCTTCTCGTAAGTCTGTCATCCTGAGCGAAGCGAAGGACCCCTTGCAAGCCCGCGGCACCAGCGTCTTGTAAAGGCGTTTCCACCACTGCGTTGCGGTTTTAGCTTTCCTGCCCCCCATCCGCCTGACTCACCCGTTCCCTCTCGCCGTCACGCCACGGATTGTTCAGCCTCCGCCGCAGCGCCGATCCCGGCGTCCCAGATCCCCTCAAAGTCCACAAAATAGCCTTGCACTTCGATTCCCGGAATCGCCCGCCGCAAACTCTCCGCCGCCTGCCGCAGTTCGCGTTCGTGATGCGCGGCCTCTGCTTGAGTGTCGCCTCCGAAAGCCCCGGCCAGTCCCCCATAAGCTCCGCAATCGGAGTGCACCATAAGTATGACGCGCCTGGTTCCGTGCAGCCGTATGGACTTGCGAATCTGATCCAGCACGAACTCCCGGTCACTCTCATGCTCCGGCGAAGCCAGGCACTTCGCGCCTCCAGCCACTTTGATCGGATCGGAATTGATCACGCCGATGCGCTTCAGAAACTTGCGAAACCCGAGCTCAAAGCGGTTGTCGAAGCACCAGAGTATGGCGGCGTCGCAGTGATATTTTTCCCGCGGAGCGTCGAAATGGAAAATCTTCTTCATGAACATATCGTCGCACGAGATGGTTCGCCCCGCAATTTGACTTGATGAAATGCCAGGCCAGCCGTTACGTTGCTATTCCCCGCAAGACCGCGCTAAGATAACACGTACACATCTTCCCGGCTTTTTTCCCAGTAATCTTCAGTAAAGACCCCTTCGGGCAAGGAGTGTGCGAACCCCGGGGCGTGGCCTGGCCATGCATGTGATCGGATTCCTGTGACGGAGCTGGCAGTGAAAAGAGGCAGAACCGCGGTCATCGTCGGCGCCCAGTGGGGCGACGAGGGCAAAGGAAAGATCGTCGACGTGTTGTCGGAACGCTTCTCTGTCGTTGCCCGCTACGCAGGCGGGCATAACGCCGGCCACACCGTAATTATCAACGGCAAAAAATTTGTGCTGCAACTGGTTCCGTGCGGCGTGCTGCGCCCCGGCTGCCGCAGCGTGATCGGCAACGGCGTGGTACTCGATCCGCTGGCCTTCCTGAAAGAAGTGGACGCTCTGCGCCAGCTCGGCGTCAAAGTGGATGGAAGTCTTTTCGTCTCGAATCGCGCCCACGTAATCCTGCCCTACCACCGCATGATCGAGTTGGCCGCGGAAAATGCGCCCGGCCGCGTAAAGATCGGCACCACCTCGCGCGGCATCGGCCCGGCATACGAAGACAAGATGGGCCGTCGCGGACTGCGTGTTGCCGATCTGTTCGACTCGCAGTTGCTCAAGAAGCACATCGAGAACGCAGTCCGCGAAAAAAACATGATCGCCCACGCGCTCTTCAACACCGAGCCGCTGGATGCCGACAAAATGTACACGGAATACGCCCAGGCAGCCGAAAAAATCGCCCCGTTCGTTGCCGACACCGCCGTCCTCCTCAACCACGCGCTGCGAGAGGGTCACTCCGTTCTGTTTGAAGGCGCGCAGGGCACTATGCTCGATATCGACCACGGCACGTATCCCTTCGTAACTTCTTCCAGCGCCACTTCCGGCGGCGCCGTGATCGGAACCGGCGTCGCGCCCAACGCCATCGACTCCGTGATCGGCCTCACCAAAGCCTATTGCACGCGCGTCGGCGAAGGTCCGTTCCCGACCGAAGAAAAAGGAGAAGCCGGCGAGTTGTTGCGCAAACGCGGCAACGAATATGGCGCGGTCACCGGACGTCCCCGCCGCACCGGTTGGCTCGACTTGCCGCTCCTGCGCTACGCCGGCATGATCAATGGCATCTCGTGGCTGGTCATCACCAAACTGGATATTCTCGACGAACTGGCTGAGATTCCGGTTTGCATCGGCTACAAAATCAACGGCAAGAGATCGGACGAAGCTCCGGCCCAGGCCACCGGCGGCTACGAAAAAATCGAGTGCATCTACGAGAACCTCCCCGGTTGGCAGACTTCGACTGCGGGCATCACCGAGTTCGAAAAACTGCCCCAGCGCGCCCGCGACTACATGGCCTTCGTCGAGAAAGAAACCGGAGCCGCAGTCGGGATGATCTCAACCGGCCCCGACCGCGACCACACCATCATTGTCGACGCCTTCGCAGTGGAGTTGAAGAACGCCGCCCAGAAAGCCTAGAATTGCCTCCCCGAACAACCCTGGGGTAGAGCGAAAAGAGGTAAGGAGCGAAAGATGGTGGTTCTGGCAGTCACCTGGATGGCAAAAGTGGGGCATGAGGCCGAAGTGGCCGCGCTGTTTCAAAAGCTTACCGAACAATCGCGCCAGGAACCTGGATGCGCGATGTACCAGGTACACCGGCACAAGACCGAGCCGCGCCGTTTCTTCATCTACGAACAATACAAAGACGACGCCGCGCTGGAAGCCCACCGCAACGCTCCACATTTTCTGCAATTCGCCCGCAAAGATCTCCCCAAGATCGCCGACCGCGTGGAAGGCCATCTCTTCGAGCCGCTGGGTTAGCTCGTTTTGAACTGAATTGCGTGGAAAGGTTGTGTGGAGCGGGCACTCTTGCCCGCTTTTTCGGCCCGCAATCGGCCGCTCTGGGCGGTCACTTTCCCTTGTCGACCATCAACTCGCCGCCCGACGCGTAGTTCTCCTTCGAAACCTCGTTGAAGGCCACGATAATCCCTTCCCGCCGCGCTCCCGCCTCTTCCACCAAAGCGTCCGTTATCCGCTTCGCGATCTTCCGCTTCTGGTCGACTGTGCGCCCGGCCAGCATCGTGATTTGAACCATCGGCATGAGAACTGAGAACTAAAAACTCATTTCGCCAACTCGTACCCCGCAAAGAAAAAGCTCAGCTCAAACCGCGCCGTATCTTCAGCGTCCGACCCATGAATCGCATTGTGCTCAATGCTGGTCGCCCATTTCTTGCGGATCGTGCCTTCTTCCGCGTTCGCCGGATTCGTCGCTCCCATAAGCTTGCGCAAATCGGCGATGGCATTTTCCTTTTCCAGCGCCAACGCCACCACCGGCCCGCTCGACATGAAATCAGTCAGCGAGCCGTAAAACGGACGGCTCGCGTGCACCGCATAAAACTGCTCCGCCTGATGCTTGGAGATTTCGAGCATCTTCATGGCGAGAATGCGGAAGCCGTTCTTCTCAAATTGTTCAATAATGTCGCCGACCCCATTGCTGCGGACGGCGTCGGGTTTGACGATAGTAAGAGTGCGTTGCAATGTCTTCATAAGTTCGGTCGTTATTCCTCAGTCGTAAGTGATTCGTTACAGTATCGGATCGACAGCGGTCGAAAAAGCATAAGTCCGTTCTGACCCCTGACCCCTGACCCCTGCTTCTACACCTTCACACCCAGCGCCGCCGCCAAAGTTTCCCCAATCGCCGCCGGCGACTTCGCCACCCGAATCCCCGCCGCCTCCAAAGCTGCGATTTTTTCCGCCGCCGTTCCCTTGCCGCCAGAAATAATCGCTCCAGCGTGCCCCATGCGCCGTCCCGGAGGCGCGGTTTGCCCCGCGATGAATCCCACCACCGGCTTCTTCATATGAGTCTTCACGAACTGCGCGGCAGTTTCCTCAGCATTGCCGCCGATTTCGCCGATCATGATCACAGCCTCGGTCTCGGGATCGCGATTGAACAAGTCCAGCGCATCCACAAAATTCGTTCCGATGATAGGATCACCGCCAATCCCGATCGCGGTGGATTGCCCAATCCCGCGCTGCGTAAGCTGATGCACGGCTTCGTACGTCAAAGTTCCCGACCGCGACACAATTCCCACCGAGCCTTCTTTGTGAATCGAGGCCGGCATAATGCCAATCTTACATTTGCCCGGAGAAATAATTCCCGGACAATTCGGCCCAATCAGCCGCGAGCGCCGGTTCTGCAGAAACTCCCACGCCTTCACCATGTCGAGCGTCGGAATCCCTTCCGTGATGCAAACGATCAGGTCCAGCTCTGCATCGGCCGCCTCCATAATCGCGTCTGCGGCAAACGGCGGCGGAACAAAAATCACCGACGCATTCGCCCCAGTCTTGTCCGCAGCCTCGCGCACGGTGTTGAAAATAGGCCAGCCTTCATGCGTGGTCCCGCCCTTGCCCGGCGTGACTCCGCCAACTATCTGCGTGCCGTAGGCGGCACTCGCCTTGGCGTGGAACGTACCTTCGCGGCCAGTCAAGCCCTGCACCACCACGCGCGTGCTCTTATCAACCAGAATTGCCATAAACAGAATTCCTCACCATTTCTACCGCGGGATTTCTAACCCGTCTACCGCCACTCCGTCACGCCAAGCGTTCCTCGAGCCGCCGCCACAACCTTATCCGCCGCGTCCTTCATCGTGTCCGTCACCACAAAATTCAATCCCGAATTCATCAGGATCTGCTTCCCCTCAGTCACGTTGGTCCCTTCCAACCGCAACACGATCGGAAGCTTAATATTCGTTTTCTTGGCGGCCTCAACCACTCCCGTGGCCAGCGTGTCCACCCGCAGGATGCCGCCAAAAATATTGATCAGCACGGCTTTCACGCTCTTATCACTGAGCAAAATTTCAAACGCATGCGCCACCTGCTCCGAACTCGCTCCGCCGCCCACATCCAGAAAATTCGCCGGCATCCCACCGGCATATTTAATGATGTCCATCGTTGCCATCGCCAGCCCCGCGCCGTTCACCATGCAGCCCACGCTGCCCTCGAGCTTGATGTAATTCAGGCTGTATTTCGAGGCCTCCACTTCCAGCGGATCTTCCTCCGTAATGTCGCGCAGTTCGCGCAAGTCGGGATGCCGGAACAGCGCGTTGTCGTCGAAAGTAACTTTGGCATCGAGCGCAAACAGCCGCCCGTCGGTGGTCGTGATGAATGGATTGATCTCCATCAGGGAAGAATCAGTATCCAGAAACGCCCGGTAGAGCCCCGTCAAAAACTTCACCGCGGGATTGATCTGCAGCGGTTTCAATCCCAGCTGAAACGCAATCTTCCGCGCCTGAAATGCTTCCAGCCCCATGCCCGGATCGATATATTGCTTCAGAATCGCATCCGGATTTTCCGCCGCGACCTGCTCAATCTCCATGCCGCCCGCGGCAGAAGCCATGAAAACCGGCTTGCCTTCCCCGCGGTCCACCAGAATTCCAAGGTAGAGCTCTTTTTCAATCGGCAACGTCTCTTCAATCAGCAAGCGCCGAACAATGCGCCCCTCGGGTCCAGTCTGGTGCGTCACCAGCTTCATGCCCAGAATTTTTCCGGCGAGGTCGCCAGCCTCGTCCACTGACTTGCCAATCTTCACGCCCCCGCCCTTGCCGCGCCCGCCCGCATGGATTTGCGCCTTCACCACCACTCCGGTCGCGCCGTCATCAAAAAGATTCTTCGCGATGGTCTCCGCCTCGTCGCGGGTCGCGGCCATCGCGCCGCGCGGCACATTCACGCCATATTTCTTAAGAATTGCTTTTGCCTGATACTCATGGATTTTCATAAATTAGATGACGCTCGTCGGCCAGGAATCGGAAGGAACCTGCAACCTGCTTGCGGCTTCGCACGATGGCAGCAAACTATTGATTTTATAGAAGAGAAACGAATTAGAGCAAACCGACGAACCAGATCAGCCCGCAGTTCCAAAGATGCTCATGTGGGGGCAGCCGCCCTCGGCTGTCCAGTCGAGCGAAGCTCGACTGCCCCTTCGTCACTGCCGCCGGGCTGGATCTCTTCGCGGCCCGAGGTCCGCCCATCCCTGTCATGCGTCGTTACTGGCAGGCCACACATCTAACTAAGCGCCATCCGGATACTGAACCAGCGTTGAAACTGTACTTAATATTCCAATGAAGCTGATCTCTCTGAACGTCGCGCGCCCACGGCTTATCGTCTACAAGGGAGCAACCATCAATACTGGAATCTTCAAGCAGCCAGTTTCCGGCCCAGTCCAGCTTCGCACGTTGAACCTGGATGGCGACCGCCAAGCCGACCTTACCGTCCACGGCGGCCCTTACAAAGCGGTGTATGCCTATCCCTCCGAGCATTACGACTATTGGCGGCAGCAGTTGCCCGGCATTGATCTTCCCTGGGGAATGTTCGGCGAAAACTTTACCACCACCGGCCTGAGCGAAGACGAACTTCACATCGGCGATCGCTTGCAGATCGCTTCAGCCGTGCTGATGGTTCGCCAGCCCCGCATGCCATGCTACAAGTTGGCGGCGAAATTCCAACGCGACGACATGATCGAGCGTTTCCTGCACAGCGGCCGCAGCGGCTTCTATTTTTCCGTGGAGCAGGAAGGCGAAGTGGCCGTCGGCGATTCTTTCAAATTCCTCAGCCGTGATTCCAGCGCTATCACCATCGCCGAGATGAACCTGCTCTTCATAAGCAACAAATACGATCACAATCTGTTGCAAAAAGCGATGAACACCTCCGCCCTACCGGAAGACTGGCGTGAATACTTTGCTCCCCGCCTGCATCGCCCCGCGGTCAAAGGCTGAACGCCCGTACCGCCATTTCAAGCCGCTGCTCCCGTTGGCAGCCGTAAGACTCAGCCTCCGTCTCTCCTTGTCATTCCGACGCGAGCGCAGTGAGGCGGAAGGAATCTGTTTTCGGCCGGAGGTCACCACAACGCTCAGCCGATTTTTCCACAGCCCGATGTGACATGTAACCTTGCCTCTACATCCCAATCGCGCGATCATGGCGGAAGCGGCGGCCTGATTGGCTCTCCCCTAACTCCTTTGTTCTCAAGATTGTTACCTCTAAGCTCTTTGGTATCTGCATTTTGCGGGGAATCTTTCGCTCGCTGACCTGATGATTCCAAAGATTTGGGGGGAGGGGGCAAGCCCGCCTTAACATCATGCCTTCCAAACCGGGAACCGCACCGTCTAGGTTCATTCAGCGAAGCCGGAAGCCCGAAGCCCGAAGCCTTCCCCTCCGGTAGAATCGCTCTGGTGTTCCGCTGAACACCGCAGCCATGATTCTCGAATTTCTCCATCGCCTCTCCAATCACGGCCAATCGCTTACCCGCGCGGAATCCCGCGAGGTGATGGCGGAAGTGCTCGCCGGAAAGTGCACAGACGCGCAGATCGCTGCACTGCTCGTGGCACTGCGGATGAAGGGCGAAACGGTCGAAGAAATCGTAGGCTTCGCCGAAGCCATCCGCGCCGCGGCCGCGCTGCTGCCCATCGAACGCGGGCCGATCGAACGTATCGCAGCCAAGGAGGACGCGCCGTTGGCAGCGCTCGACCTCAGCGGCACCGGCCGCGACGCTCTGGCGGAATCGGATTCTTCGTCCACTGACTCGTCTGACTCGGCGCGCGCGGAATCGCCGCTGGTCGATACCAGCGGCACGGGCGGCGACGCCAGCGGAACTTTCAACATTTCCACCGCAACCGCTTTCGTCACGGCTGGAGCAGGCATTCGCGTGGCCAAGCACGGCAACCGCAGCATCAGCTCGAAATGCGGCTCTGCCGATGTGATGGAAGCGTTAGGCGTGAACATCCAACTCTCGCCCGAGCGCGCCGCCCAATGCCTGCGCGAAGTCGGAATCTGCTTTCTGTACGCGCCCAACCTGCATCCCGCGATGAAGCAGGTCCAGGGAGTGCGCCGCGAACTGCGCATGCGCACCATGTTTAACCTGCTCGGCCCGTTGACCAATCCCGCGCGCGCTTCCGGACAGGTAGTCGGCGTCTACGCGCTGGACTTGGTCGAGAAGTTGGCGGAAGCGCTGAGCATGCTCGGCTTGCATCGCGCCCTGGTCGTTCACGGGCTGGACGGTCTCGATGAAGTCACCATCACCGGCCCCACGCGCATTGCCGAAGCCCGCGACGGCTCGGTAAAGACCTACGAAGTGAGGCCGGAAGAATTTGGTATGAAGTGCGCAGCCCTCGCGGATATCGCCGGCGGCGATGCCACCCAAAACGCCGCCATCATTCGCGACGTGCTGAAAAAGAAAAAGTCGCCGCATCGCGACGTCGTCCTGTTGAATTCCGCCGCCGCCCTCGTTGCCGCAGGCCGCGCCGATCACCTGGCGGAGGCGATGCCGATTGCAGCCCAGTCCATCGACTCTGGTGAAGCGGCCAGTAAGCTTGCTGCGCTCGTAGAGTTCACGAGCTCCAGTCGCTGACGTTTCTTGCTTGGTGCTTCTGCGCCTGTGGCATGAATCCTATTTTTGTTCAGCTTCAATCTTGAACGTATTGTTGCTGACGTCGCTCTCGGGCACGCTGCCGTCATTCACCACAATCTCGTGCGGTTCGGCGGAAGTTTCCACCCGAATCACCGCTTTGCTCTTCGCGCGCACCTGAAGCCGCCTCTCGATTTCGCCTCCGGCAAATTTCACCGTGAGCGGAACCTCTGCTCCCGCGCTGCCAAGATTGTCAACCGTAACCGTGAGTATGTACGAATCGGTCGCGGTTTTCCGCGAGAATGCAGACTCCACTTTAAAGTCGGGCAAGCCACGGTCGCGATAGACCCAGTCGTCGAAAAACCATCCCAAGTCGCGCTGTGTTTGCGACTGAATCAAGCGAGGCATGTAGGAAGGTTCTTTATCTTGCTCTGGACGATAGGCGGCGAAGGCCTTCTTTAACGCCTGTTCGCCGACCATGTCGCGCAGCATCCACCAGACGTACATTGCCTTGCTGCGGTAAAGTTCTTCGTTGGTCGTTTTGACCAGCGACCAGTTTGCATCGTCGTCGGGAGAGGACGCTGCAGTCTGTTTCTCGGCTTCGCTGAATGCGGAGCGGTGCAGTCCCATGTAGTCGAGCGCGGTTTGGCGTCCGCGCTGCTGTTCGAGATAAAGAGCCTGCGCAAAGTGGGCGAGGCCTTCATCAATCCAGGGACGGGACGAGTAAAACGATGCATGAGCGAGCTGGTGCACTGCGACCAGGCCCGCGAGCTTTGTATCTGCGACCGTGAGAGGCGTCAGCAGCAGAGATCCACTTTCGAAGGGAGCAGCGTCCGGATTTGCCAAGTCAGCGGTCTCGGCTTTTCGTCGCGAGGGTCCGTACCACTCGGTAATCAGCGGGACGGTCTTTTCAGCCGCGTCGGCGTATGCCTCAGCCGCAACCGCGTGCTCGGGCAGATTGTAAACCGTGATCGCCGGCCGATCGACGATTCCGTAGTTGGCCACGACAAATGCCGGGACAGACAAGCCAAGCGGCTGATACGAGCATTGCGACCAGGGAGACTTGGGGCTTCCGCCACGCGTTTCCGCGTGCAGTTCGGTGCCGCCGCACAGCGTGATCGGCGGAGTCACATCTTCCGCCACGGTTGGCGAATCGAAGTGAACCTCCATCTTCGAATCGGCTTCTCGTGCCTTCCATCGGCCCAACACTTCGGACAGGCCGTCACCTTCGGATAAATCCGCCACCTCCGTTGCAATCGGATACCACGCAACGTATCCCGCGCCGCGCACGGCCGTAAACTTTGCGGTGATCTGGTCCCAGTCAGAACTTTTGGCCGCGACCTCGGGAGTGCCAATGCGGGTGAGACGCGTGGCATCGAGCAGGATGACGCCTTCGTATGCGATCTCCAGTTCGACGGTTCCCTTGGGCGCCACGGACTGCGGCAGGGTCACGATGGCCTCGGAGAGCGCGCCCGTGTGATCGATATCGGAGGTGTACGTTTGCGTGACAAACTGCACGGCCTGATCGCCAGCGCGAATGGAACGCCAGTCAAGCGAGGAGGAAATCTGCAGCACCACGATTTTCTGCGGCGTTGCCGAATCATTTCGAAGCGTGATCTTCCCACGCACTCCGAGTCGCTGCTGCTCAGGCTCGATGCGGGCGTTCAAATCATAATTGGTAAATGTGAAGGCCTCGCGGTCGAGAGAAAACGCATTCACCGCAGGAGCACAGAGAACAGAAAGGAAGCAAAAACTGCGGACGAGCCACTTCATTTCGCACTCGGTTTTGCGCGGGGCTTGGCATCCGGCTTGGAGCTGAGAGAAGCTTCGCGGGCGCGTCGTTGCCGCACAATTTCATACAGCACGACCGCGGCCGCGACCGAAACATTCAACGAAGGAACCTTCCCGAGCATAGGGATCGAGACCAGAAAATCGCACTTCCTCTTCACTAGATCGTGCAGACCCTTACCCTCGGCACCCAGCACCAGCGCACAATCCATGTTGTAGTCGAGCGCGTCGTAGGTTTGCCGGCCGTGTTCGTCGAGCCCAACCGTCCACAGATTCCGCTCTTTCAGTTCTTCCACCGTACGCGAAATATTCGTCACTTTGGCAATCGGCAAATGCTCGCTCGCGCCCGCGGAAGCCTTGGTCACCGTCCCAGTCACGGCGGCGGCGCGGCGTTCCGGGATGACTACCCCGTCCGCTCCCGCGGCGTCGGCGGTGCGAAGAATTGCCCCCAGGTTATGCGGATCTTCGACGCCATCGAGCACTACCACCAGCGAGTACTGGCCGCGCTTGGCTCCAACCACGTCATCAAGATCGCTATATTGTTTCGCCGACGTGACCGCGACTACTCCCTGATGCGCTGCCGTGCCCGCCATGCGATCAAGCTCGGTGCGCAGCAGAAATCGTACTGGCACATTGGCGCGCCGGCAGTCTTCGATGAGACGTTGCAGACGGATGTCATGGCGTTCCTTCGCCATGCCGACCCACTCGAAAGCCCGTTGGCGAGCCTTCAGCGCCTCGGTGACCGCATTGATGCCGTAGATGTAATGCATGAGGTATTAGTGTATCGCGCTGCGGACTGTCGAGCGCGTGGTGCTGTCGGCAAAAGATGTTGCAAGCAACGTCTCTATGGCTTGGTTCGAAGAGCCGCGACGATGTCGTCAGGTTCCGGCCTCTCCGTGTAGTCCTCGTCCGCAGACGCGTAAAGCACGGTTCCGTCGTGGCCCAAAATGTAGGTCGCCGGGATCGGCAACTCCCAGCTTTCGTCCCCGTTCGTAAACGTCAGATTCACGAACGCGCGGCGGTAAACCTCTGCCTGGAACTCCGGTACGCGGTAGATTAGACCGAACTTGCGGGCAACCAGGTTGCCTGCGTCGGAGAGCAACGGAAAACGCAGCTTGTGCTGGTCGTGCATGAAGAACGATTGCTTCACGGTCTGAGGAGAGATGGCGACAAGCGATGCACCCGCATTCTCGATTTCGGGCAGGATGATATTCATGGCTTCCAACTGTCCAACACAGAACGGACACCAGCGCCCGCGAATGAAGCAGATCACGAGCCGCTTTTGCGCGAGCAGCGCAGCCGAGGAAACGATCTTTCCATCGTGATCCGGAAGTTCGAACTGCGGGGCTTTCGCTCCGACCGGCAGAACGTTTGCAGCGAGAAGCTTTTCTTTTAGTTCGGCAACCGCGCGGGCATGAATGGCCTGCGTCTCCGGCCGAACGTATTTCGCGATCAGTTCTTTGCGTTCGGCGAAGATTTCGCGGAGTGGGCGGGTGTCTATCGCATTCGATTCTTCAAGAGAGCGCCATTTCATAAAAGCGGTGGTCAGTTGCCAGAGAATCAAGCCTTCGACCGGCAACTGTTTTCCTACATTCCCGGCATCTTCATCCCTGCCAGCCTTCGCGCGAAGCTGGGTTTGCCCATCTGCTTGAACATCTTTTTCATTTGCGCGTACTGGCGCAGCAGGTTGTTCACTTCCTGCACGCTGGTGCCTGATCCGCGAGCAATGCGCTTTCGGCGGCTGCCGTTAATTACTTCATGATGATTGCGCTCGTGGTTGGTCATCGAGTTGATGATCGCCTCGACGCGGTTGATTTGTTTTTCGTCGACGTTGTCGGCGGCTTTCTGCAGTCCGGAAAATGGTCCGATCGAGGGCATCATGCCGATCAGGCTCTTGATCGACCCCATCTTCTTAACCTGCCGCAATTGATCGCGAAAGTCTTCCAGCGAAAAGCCGTCGCCGGTAAGGGCCTTGGTGGCCATCTCCTGGGCTTTCTTTTTGTCGATCTGCGATTCGGCGCGCTCGATCAGCGAGAGAATGTCGCCCATACCCAGAATTCGCGACACGATTCGATCAGGATGGAACGGCTCGAGGGCATCATATTTTTCGCCGACGCCGATGAACTTGATGGGCTGTCCGGTAACTTGGCGGATAGAAAGCGCCGCGCCGCCGCGCGCGTCACCGTCCATCTTCGTGAGGATGACGCCGGTGAGTGAGAGCTTCTTGTGGAATTCGTCGGCGGAGTTGACCGCATCCTGCCCGGTCATGGCGTCGGCGACGAATAAGATCTCTGACGGATTCAGCAGCTTCTTCAGCGACTGCATCTCGTTCATGAGTTCGTCGTCGATATGGAGACGGCCGGCGGTATCGACGATCAGCACGTCGCAGCCAGAGACGATAGCTTCGCGGCGGGCTTCCTTCACCAGTCGCTCGACAGCTTCTGTGAGTTGCGCGGGCGTGGTCGCCTCGCCCACCGTGCCTTCGTAAATCTGTGCCTTCACCGCTTGCGCCACGATTTTCAACTGCTCGCGCGCCGCGGGACGGTAAACGTCCACCGAAACCAGCAGCGGGCGATGCCCGCCAACTTTGAACCAATGGGCGAGCTTGCCGGAAGTTGTGGTCTTGCCGGAACCCTGCAGCCCGGCCATCAGCACGACTGTGGGGGGCTGCGAGGCAAACTTAACCCGCGCTGTGTCCTTGCCGAGAATCTCGACCAGTTCGTCGCGGACAATCTTGATGACCTGCTCGCCGGGAGAAAGCGCCGTCAACACTTCCTGGCCAACGGCCTTGGCCTGGATGCGGTCGATCAGTTCCTTCACTACTTTGAAGTTGACGTCGGCTTCGAGCAGCGCCAGTCGAATCTCACGCAGCGCCTCCGCGATATTTTCTTCCGACAGCTTCGCCTGTCCGCGAAGGCTCTTGAACGCGCGCTGCAGTTTTTCCTGAAGATTCTCAAACATAAGGGTAAGCGAGTATTTTATCAGCCGCGAGGCTCCGGCAGGATTTCGTCAAACTGAACGCCGGGGCTCGGGCACCCCCGTGGCATCTACCCAACCTTCGGCCGCGCCATCTCGAACCGTTGTGTCGTCCTCGTGTATTGCATCCCGCCCATGCGGCCGATGAGATCCAGCGAGTTGCGATCCAATTTGCCTTCCTTGAGATACGCGTCGTCAATATGAATCGAGACGATTTTGCCGATCACGAGGCTGCCGCCGGTCGGCGCCTGCGAGAAGTCGAGAATCTGATGCAGCTTGCATTCAAAGCTGACCGGAGATTCGGCGACCCTGGGTGCGCGCACGATCTTCGACGGCTGCGGAGTCAGCTTCGCCAGCTCGAATTCGTTCACGGAGGCGTCGTACTCGCCGCTGGTCAGGTTCATGGCCTCGGCCAGTTCGTGCGTGACCACGTTAACCACAAATTCTTTGGTCTCGCGAACATTTCGCAGGGTGTCCTTGGGTTCGCCGTGGCTGGCGTCAGCTTGCTTGGGCCGGCGAAGTCCAGGCGCGAACGCAAGCAACGGAGGATCGGCGCAGACCGCATTGAAAAAGGAAAAGGGCGCGAGATTGGGCTGTCCCGCCGCGCCCATCGTGGACACCCACGCAATGGGGCGCGGCACCACACTACTGATCAGGATGTTGTAAAACTCGCTGTACGGAAGGTCCGACGGGCTGACGATCATGTCCTTGAGTATATCTTCTGGGTGTATATCGTCTGGCGCGCCTCAACTCTTCGCACCGAACACTTCCTTCGCTGCAATCACCGTGTTGCTGTGGATGGTCACGGTGTCTTCCACGTTGCGCGCGTAGCCACCGGCGTAAGTCACCATCACGGGAATGTCGCGCGCACGTGCCACGTGGAAGACGAGTTCGTCGCGCTTCTTCAATCCTTCAATCGTCAACGCAAGGCCGCCGAGTTGATCTTCGCGGTAAGGATCGGCGCCGGCGATATAGCACAGCAGGTGGGGCTCGAACTGTCGCAGCCCGGAGCTGAGCGCGTTGTCGAGCCAGGCCAGGTAGTCATCGTCGCCGATGCCGTCGGGCAGGTCGACGTCAATCGACGAGGGCGGTTTGTACGGCGGATAGTTGTTGTGCTGATGCAGCGAGATGGTGAAAACGTCTCCCGCGTGCGCGCCGCGCATCTTGCCTGGGGGCGCAGAACTTGTGAGACGACGAACTTCGAGATGACGAACTCGGAGTCGACGGCCCTGTCGAAGGCAGCGGCTCGCTCGCCGTCCGCGTGCCGGCAAAGATTGCTGCCGTGCCGTTGCCTTGATGCACGTCGCAATCCACGGTCATCGCGGTACGTATTTTGTCGTCGCGCTGCAGGCGGCGGATTGCCACGGCTACATCGTGGATCATGCAGAACCCCTCGCCGTGGTCGGGAAAGGCGTGATGAAAGCCTCCGCCAATGTTGATCGCGATGCGATCGCGCAGCGCGTGCTGCGCCGCCAGTATCGACCCACCGGCGGAGAGCCAGAATGCCTTCACCAGTTCCGGAGAAAAGGGAACTTCCAGCTCCAGTTCTTCGCGCGGGCTCAGCGCGCCGGTCTTCAGCTTGTTTACATACTCGGGCTTGTGGACCAGCAGAATGTCCTGATCCGTGGCGGGTTGGGGATCCAGAAAGTCGCTGGCCTGTGCGACGCCCGTTTCCAGCAACCGGTCGTGAATGCGCCGGTATTTTTCGGCCGGGAAGACGTGCTGGCCGATGGGGAGATAGTAGCCGTTGCTGTAAATCAGTTTGAAGGGAAGCATGTTTGCGTCCCCATGATACTGCGTACTGACTCAAGTCATGGAGTGCCCTAGGCGGGTTTGTCATGCTGAGCGGAGTGAGATGGTTCGCGAAGCGAACCGTCGCACGGAGTCGAAGCATCCCTGCCAGCGTGTACAGGTGCGAGGACTAACGGTTTCTTGCGGATGATCCATCTGGCTAGACAAACCCTTGCCAGGCCAACTTCACGGATGCAGGTAGGGATCCTTCGACTGCGCAAGACGCCGCGCTTCGCGCCGCGTCTTGCTCCGCTCAGGATGACAAAACTGAAGGTAGATGTGATCGAATTAGCGCTTTTTCGCGTGCGGTATCACCGGCACCACCATCGGCCTTCTCACCGGCACAATCGCGCCCTTCGCCGGATCGGCAGCGGCGGTGGCGCGGGTGAGCACTTCCTGCTGGATAAACTGCACGAACTCCTGCATCTGCCGCTGCATTTCTTCCATGCGCTCGCGCATTTGCAGGATGATCGCCATCCCCGAAATGTTCACCGCCAGATCGCGAGCCAGGGTGAGAATGAACTCCAGACGCTGCAAGTCCTCCTCAGTGTAGAGGCGGGTGTTTCCTTCCGTTCGTGAAGGCTTGAGCAGTCCTTCTCGTTCATAAAGCCGCAGCGTTTGCGGATGAATGCCATACATCTCAGCCACGGCCGAGATCATGTACGCGCCCTTGGATTTACGTTTGGTCATATCGCTCAATTGATTCTAGAGCACGGTGACTGTTCTTCCTAATTCACGATCTGGTGCGCAACTGCAGAATCAAGCCAAACCCTAACCGCCCGAGCGCATCCAAAACGTGGAGGTAATTATGGACGAAAATAATGCCGTCAGTGTAGTGGAAGCTCTCATCGAAACCTGCAGAGACGGACAAAAAGGCTACCAGGACGCCGCTTCGCACGTGAAGCGGAGCGACTTGAAAACGTATTTCAACGAGCAGAGCCTGGAGCGGGCCCGTTTTGTGGGAGAACTCGAGGCCGAACTGATCCGGTTCGGCAAGCCGGACAAGAAAGTCTCCGGTTCCGTCGGCGGAGCGCTGCGCCGCGCCTGGATCGATACCAAGGTCAGTCTTGGCGGAGGCGATAAGACGATCCTGGAATCCGTGGAGGCAGGCGAAGACAGCGCCAAGGAGAGCTACCAGAAGGCTCTCAGTGGCTCCTTGCCGGGAAACCTGATGGAGATTATCCGCCGTCAGGCCAGCAGAGTTCAGCGTGCGCATGATCACGTGAAGACCTTGCGCGACAGTGCGGCCGCTGCGTAGTCCTCAACTGCAAGAACAAAAAGGACCGGGTTTCCCCGGTCCTTTTTTGTTTTTAGATTGTTTTCTGACTGAAGCGCAGTCAGGCTGCCGGCTGTGGCTTCTCCGCTGGAGCCGACCATCCTGCCGGCTTCAGCAAATGATTGATGGCGTACGCGACAACTCCCGCGCCGATCAGAATCATTCCGAAGGCAAACGAACTCATGCCCAGGATCGACTCATGGTCGGCACGCGCCACCGCGAAGACCAGCAGAAGCGCCGGAGGGATGCCAATCGCGATCGCGCCGAACAAGCCGCCCGGAACCTTGAACGGACGTGGCAGTTCCGGTTCCCGGAAGCGCAACACCGCTAGGGCTACGAATTCCAGCACCAGGCTGGCGCCATAAAGAAGAATGTCAATCGTCACCAGCCGGGCAAAGCCCAGGCCCAGACACATGGCCCATCCCATGGCCAGCACGACGATCGCAACCCAGGGTGCGCGCGACTTTTTCTGCAGCTTGCCGAACACACTGGGCAGCATGCCGTCCTGCGCCATTGCCAACGGCAGGCGGGAGTAGCTCATCACCAGGCAGTTGAACATGCCGAACGCGCTGATCATGCCGCCAAGCACAACGCCAATGCGCAGCAGTGGTCCGCCCATTAGACCGGCAATGTCAGCCCACGAGCCAGTTTCCCATGCTGTTGGAGTCAAGCCGGTCATCCACATCGCGGCGAACGGAACAATGTAGCTCACGGCCACAATGCACACCGCCACCAGCATGGCCCGCGGATAGGTCCGCTGCGGGCGCTCCACTTCGGTGGCGATGGTGGAGGCATTGTCCCAGCCCATGTAATTCCACATGCAGATCAGCAGCCCGCCGAGAATATCGACCGTGGAAGTTGTCGGCTTGGTGACTGCGTTGACCAGAGCGCCCACCTTGAACGGCGCCATGCAAACCATGATCACGAACGGCGCCGACAGCGCGAAGAAAAGCCACAGCGACGTCAGCGAAACCACTTTCACTCCAGCGATGTTGAGCGCGGCGCAGGCAATCACCACCGCCAGCGCGACCCACCATCCGCGATTTCCCTGCTGGAACCACGGGAACATGCGGGTGAGGTAAGCCACAAATAGCGTCGGATAAATCGCCATGTCGAAAATCGAGGCAATCAGCGAGAGCCAGGCTTCCTGAAATCCCCAGAAGTTGCCGAGGCCGCGGCGCACCCAGGCGTAGTAACCGCCCTCGAAGGGCAGCGCGCTCGAAAGCTCGCCGATCATGAAGGCCGTGGGCAGGCTCCAGAGCAGCGGGGTGAGCAGCAGAATCAGAATCGCACGTCCGTATCCGGCGCCATGCACGATGTCTTCCGTGCCATAGGTTCCGCCCGACACCATAAAGAAGGTGGCGGCGACCAGTGGCCACAGCGTGAGGCGGGCGAACTTTTTCCGGTTGGGAGCCTTATTAGGAACGGCGGCGAGAGGTTGGGGATTCTCTGTTTGTTGACGTGGGGCGCTAGCTGTTGCCAATTTCTATGTCTTCCTCCTCAAGCGACTCACTCTCACCACCGCGTCTCCCTTGGCCTTTAATGTCCAATCTGACATCAAGACGCGCATCTCGCGGCTCCCGGGTAACCGCGATTCCCGGGCATTCCGGTGAAGTTAGTTCGCAAGTGTGAGATTACGGGAATTTTCCACAGATGCAAGATATTTTTCAGCTTTTTACGAAAATTTTTCCGAGCAGGTCAGGTACGGAGGTAACGCGGGTGAGCCCAAAACCTTCACCACAGGGGGCACAGAGGAACACAGGGTAGGGCGGGATTATTTTTCCCAGTTATTTCCGTCGACCATGCGCTTGATCCCGTCTCGCAGATGGGCGACGTAAAAGTTAATCAGCAGGCCGACTCCGATGCCGCTCAGCCGCATGTACGACAAAAGCTGCGCCTGATGAACTGGATGGATCGCCTCGACGCACTTCACTTCAACAATCACGAGCTTTTCGACGATGAGGTCGATCCGGTACCCAAGTTCGATTCTTTCTCCGTCGAAAACTACCGGTAGCCCGACCTGGCTAGCGACTGCAAGTCCGCGCTTTCTTAGCTCATGAGCGAGACAGCCTGGTAGGCGCTCTCCAGCAGTCCCGGACCGAGTACTGCGTGAACGTGCATGGCGGAAGACACAACGGCTCCCGAAACCTGGTTGACGCGAATCGTTTGGAAAGATGCCGACGAAGCAATCATTCCAAATAGATAGCACACCAACCGAGGTTTACCCTGTGATCCCCTGTGCCCTCTGTGGTAAAGATTTCGCCCGTTCCCGATTTGAACCCTGAGGCAGGCAGTCAGACGTTCTTCCAAAGCGCTTCCCGCGGATCTTCCGGGTTCAGCTTGGCCAACTCACGCAGCAACTCTTTCGTGCGCTCGTCGCGGGGCAGCGGGACCGTCACCGTGATCTCGACGATCTCGTCGCCGCGCACGCCCTCTTTGGTGGCCGAGGGAACGCCCTTCTCGCGCAGCCGCAGCTTTTGCCCCGACTGCGTGCCGGGAGGAATCTTTAGCAACGCCCGCCCATCAATCGTGGGGACTTCGATCTTGGCGCCCAGCGCAGCCTCGGTGGCGTTGACCGGAACGCTCAGGTAGATGTCGTCGCCGTCACGGCGGTAAACAGGATGTGCGTCGATCCGAATGATCGCGTAAAGATCGCCGGCCGCGCCCCCATGTGCCCCGGCATTGCCTTTGCCCGGGATGCGGATGCGCTGCCCGTCACGCGTCCCGGCCTTGATGCGCACCTCGAACGGCTCGGTTTTTTCGACCACCCCCGCGCCATGGCAGACTGGACAGGTCGTCAAGTTTTTGCCCGTCCCGTGGCATCGTGGACACTGCACGTTGAACTTCATGCGCCCGCTGGTCTGCGTGATCTGCCCGCTTCCGCCGCACTGCGGACATTTTCCCGGCGCTTCCAGAAATCCCTGCCCGTGGCAATTCCCGCAGGTATCGTGGCGCGAAATGTTCAGCCGCATCACCCCGCCGCGGATCGCCGTCCAGAACGGCACGTTGACCTGATACTCCAGATCGGTGCCCGGCTCTGGACCTTCCTCGGGTGCCGCCGCGCCGCGACCTCCGCCGAACATACCCCCGAAGATGTCGCGGAAGCTGCTGCCTCCGCCGCCGCTGCTCTTGCGGCTGCGGCCGGGGCTGTCGGTAAGGTCGGAGAAATCGAAGCCGCCAAAATCGAAGTGAACCCCTTGCCCGCCCCCAGCCTGCTCCGGTCCGCCTCCGGGAAATCCGCCTTGAAAGCCGCCATCCCCCGCCGTTCCACCCCCGCGCGCGTAAGCCTCAGCCGTAGCTGGGTCGATGTTGTCGGAGTAGAACCCGACCTGGTCGTAGATTTTGCGCTTCTTGGGATCGCTGAGAACGTCGTTGGCCTCGGAGAGCGTCTTGAACTTCTCCTCCGCCGACTTGTCCCCGGGATTGACGTCAGGATGGTATTTCCGCGCCAGCTTGCGAAATGCCTTGCGAATATCCTCGGCGGAGGCCGACTTCTTCACGCCGAGAATTTCGTAGTAGTCCTTCTTGGGAGTGGTTGCCATGTGGCGCTTACGATTCGAGTACGCTTAATTCGGGATTCGTCTTTTCCTCTCGTCCTCGACGACAAAGGTTACATCCTCGGCGTCAGGCGTGTCCTCATACACAGGGATCGTCCGCGCCCCGGTCGGAGTCGAGACGAAAACCTCCCAGCCGCGGTTCTCCCCCAGGTTCACAAAATAAGTCTCGCCGTTGACTTCAAAGTCCATTTCGTTCTTAAGCTCCATTTCGTTCTAACTGCCCCGTCCGCGAATAAATCTGTCATCCGCGAATAACCCTGTCATCCTGAGCGAAGTTGCCGTTCGCAAAGCGAACGGCCACGCAGTCGAAGGACCCCATGCCTGTCGGCGCAACCACGACACTGTCAGGGTGTTCTCTCATCGGCCGCTGATTGCCTGCCCCGCAAACGCCATCTCCGCTCCCCAAGTCTCAGCCAGATCCTGCCAGCGCGGGTTCCTCGACTCAATCAATACAATCTTCTTCGCCCGCGACCAACCTTTGAGCTGCTTTTCCCGTCCGATAGCCTTGTATACGTCATCAAAGCTTCTCGTAATACACGATTCGGTCGCAGTGATATTTACTCGCAAACCCTTCGATCTCACCGCGCTTGTGCTCCAACGCCCGACGGTAAATGCTATTCGTCGTGCCGATGTACAACGTGCCCGAACGGCTGCAAACGATGTAAACGAAGTATTCGTGATCCTTCATGAAACCCTGTCATCCTTAGCGAAGTTGCCGCCCGCGAAGCGGCCGGCAACGCAGTCGAAGGACCCCATATCTCCTAATCCAAGCAAGAACGTATCGAGGAGTCACAACCATGCCACCGGCATCGTGAGAACCCCTTGCCCGGTCCATCTCACTTCACGCCGTCAAGGGCTCCTTCGACTCCGTGGCTGCTTCGCTTCGCGAACCACCCACTCCGCTCAGGATGACAAATCACGAAAGTGACATGGCGCGGGCAACCCTGCCCGCGCCACCCGTTTCAAGCTAGAAGCTAGCAGCTAGAAGCTGACTACTTACTTCTTGTCTTCCACGTCGACGTACTCAGCATCAATCACGCCTTCGTCTTTCTTAGCCTGACCGTTGCCGCTTGGGTCGCCGCCCGCAGCACCGCCCGCCGCCGGACCAGCTCCCGGCGTCGGCTGCGCTGCCTTGTACATCTGTTCGGCCAGCTTGTGCGACGACGCAGTCAGCTTCTCGAGCGCCTTATCCATCTGCGCCTTCTCGTTCGACTCCAGCGCCTTCTTGGCGTCGGCCACGGCGTTCTCCACGTCTCCACGCTCCGAGCCCGAGATCTTGTCGCCGTGCTCACGCAGCATCTTCTCCACGTTGTAGAGCATGCTGTCGAGGTGGTTCTTGCTTTCGATCGACTCGCGCGCCGCCTTGTCCTCGGCGGAGTGCGCGTCGGCTTCCTTCGCCATGCGCTCGACTTCGTCCTTCGACAATCCCGAAGACGACGTGATCGTAATCTTCTGGTCCTTCTGCGTGGCCGTATCTTTCGCGGTCACGTTCAGGATGCCGTTGGCGTCAATGTCAAACGTCACTTCAATCTGCGGCACGCCCCGCGGAGCCGGCGGAATCCCGGTCAAGTGGAACTTGCCCAGAGTCCGGTTCTGCGCCGCCATCGGCCGCTCGCCCTGCAGCACATGTACCTCAACCGAGGTCTGACTATCGGCCGCGGTCGAGAACGTTTCCGTCTTCTTGGTCGGAATCGTCGTGTTCCGCGGGATCATCGGCGTCGCCACCCCGCCCAGCGTTTCAATCGCCAGCGTCAGCGGAGTCACGTCCAGCAGCAGGAGGTCTTTCACTTCGCCACCGAGCACGCCGCCCTGAATCGCCGCGCCAATCGCCACCACTTCGTCGGGATTCACTCCCTTGTGGCCTTCCTTGCCAAACAGATCCTTCACCAGCGCCTGAATGCGCGGCATGCGCGTCTGTCCGCCAACCAGCACCACTTCGTTGATCTTCGAGGCATCCACGCCCGCATCCTTCATGCACTGCTTGCACGGCCCCACCGACCGCTGGATGATGTCTTCCACCATCCCTTCCAGCTTGGCTCGCGTCAGCTTCTTCACCAGATGCTTCGGCCCGCTCGCGTCCGCCGTAATGAACGGCAGATTGATCTCCGTCTCCATCGTGGTCGAAAGCTCAATCTTCGCCCGCTCAGCCGCGTCGCGCAGACGCTGCAAAGCCATCTCGTTCCCTTTGCCCCTGAGATCGAGGCCTTCGTCCTTCTTGAACTCGTCGATGAGCCAGTCCACCAGCCGCTGGTCCAGATTGTCGCCGCCCAGGTGCGTGTCGCCGTTGGTGGCCTTCACCTCAATCACGCCCTCGCCCACTTCCAGCACCGAGATGTCAAAAGTCCCGCCGCCAAAGTCATACACGGCGATAGTCTCGTCCTTGCTCTTGTCGAGCCCGTAAGCCAGCGCCGCCGCCGTGGGCTCATTGATGATGCGCTTCACTTCGAGCCCGGCAATCTGCCCGGCATCTTTCGTGGCCTGCCGCTGCGCGTCGTTGAAATACGCGGGCACCGTGATGACTGCCTCGGTCACTTTCTCGCCGAGATAGTCCTCCGCCGCCTTCTTCAGCTTCTGCAGAATCAGCGCCGAAACCTGCGGAGGCGTATATTCCTTGCCCTGCGCCAGCACCGCGACATGGTCGCCCGACTTCACTACCTTATAGGGCACCATCTTGATCTCTTCCTGCACTTCGTCATAGCGCCGCCCCATAAAGCGCTTGATCGAATAAATCGTGTTCTCCGGATTGGTGATAGCCTGCCGCTTCGCCACCTGCCCCACCAGCCGCTCTCCGGTCTTTGTAAACCCCACCACGGAAGGCGTAGTCCGCCCTCCCTCTTCATTCGGGATGACTTTGGGCTCACCGCCCTCCATCACCGCAACGCAGGAATTCGTGGTCCCCAGGTCAATTCCAATAATCTTCCCCATAAAACTCTCCTTGTTGACTTAGATAAGTGCTTTATAATCAGCGTGATTATGATTGCGCCCAAGCCCATGCTAAGACCTGAGTGGATCGTTGTCAAGGTTTAGATGCTGGGGAAGGAAGGGAAGTTGCGTTGATTTCCCAGTCTGGAGCATGGGACCGTGTCTGGAAAGACAGTAGGATCGTGTGGGAACACGGGCGCTCTTGCCCGTCCAGGCGGAGCGAAGCGCGGCTGGCTCTAGCCGGGCGCTAACCATCCAGCGACCACTACTTGTTGTCCAAGTCGATGAACACCGATATTGGCAACTTCTTCGGGAACTCGTGCCTTTTTATTTCTGCCTAGATGATCTCGCCAAGACCCGCAACGGCGAATCCCACAGCCGCAAGAGCTGGAGAAAACACTCCGGTGGCCATCGCACCGCCCCGTCGGGATTCCGCGACTTCCCTCAACATCCGGCCTCAGCATAAATCGCTTGACATGTACGGTATAACCGTACATACTGCAAAAGGTAAGGCAAGTCTGTTTCTCTCTTCAGCCGCTCTTTAGGCCAAGGGCGCAACCGCAGGCAGCGCCCAATAACAAAGCGGTACCACTGAAGAAAGGAACGCTTTATGCCTGCACCAAAGGACAGCATGCAACTTGTCCGCTTTCGCCACAAAGGGCTAAGGCAGCTCTGGGAGGACGGAAGCACCAAGGGAGTGCCGGCAGCGATGGCGGACAAGCTGCGCAAGCTTCTGTTTGCTCTTGGGACCGCCGAGACGCTGGAGCAGCTTCGCCGGTTTCCGGGATGGAAGCTGCATCCGCTCAAGGGCGACTTGAAGGGGTCATGGAGCCTCACGGTTACAGGAAACTGGCGGCTGGTTTTCCGTTACGACGAACAGACCAACACGGCCAGTGACATTGACCTGATCGACTACCACTAGGAGTGCCCGAAATGCCCATGAAGAACCCGCCTCATCCGGGAGACCTGATCAGAACCGAAGTCATTGAAGCTCTCGGCCTCACCGTGTCGAAGGCGGCGGAGATTTTGCAAGTGCGCCGCGCTACGCTCTCCGATCTTCTCCACGGCAAGGCCGCACTGACTCCAGAAATGGCCCTGCGCATCGAGAAGGCTTTCGGCCCGGACATGGATCACCTTCTCCGCATGCAGCTCGCCTACGACGTGGCGAAAACGCGAGAGCACGCTCGATCCCTCTCCATCAAACGGTATGCCCCGCCTGAAACCTGAAGTCGAGAGCCCGAAGCTGGACCCTACTCTAGCTCCACTCTCCACAACGGCTCCCCGCCAAGCGAGTGGTAGAAGCCCCACCCCGCCAGCGCCACCACACTTAGCAGCGCCAGGATCGACGTGGGCATATACCACGCCGAGAGGTCGGCGGACAAAGGAATGTTGGCCGCCAGGTTGATGGTGAACACCGCGCAGGCCAGCGGCACGAATCCGAAGCGCAGGACGATTATCACGGCAATGGCATAGACCAGAATCTGCGCCGGGATCTCCACCGCCATGTAAGTGCTGCTCAGCCCGCGCGGCAGAGCGAAGATCGCAACCAGCACAATTCCCGCGATCCATTCCCTGCGCAGCAGAACCTTCAGCCCGAACAGCAGAAAGAAAAACGCCAGCGTGGTTTGGATCGACACCGGCCATTGTCGCAACCACCCCCCCAGCGCCTCGCGGCCTCCCATCAACGCTTCGGTGGAAAACAAGTAGGGTGCCGCGCCCATGCGCATCATGGGGATGGAGCGAATCTGGTAAATGAGAATCCAGACCACTCCCAGAAGCACGCCGAAAAGAATATCCCGGCCCACCAGCGGATCGCGCGCGCCCGCCGACAGCAGGCGGTTCCAGGAGATGATGGTTTTCGGCCAGTGACGCCTCACCCACGGTTCCACGGCCAGGTAGAGCATCCAGGTTATGCCCGAAACAAGCAGCGCTGTGCTGATTTGCAGGAAAAGAAGGCCGATGGAGTCGCCGAAGGTTGCGAAATGGGCACGGCACAGAAACAGCGCGATCTCCAGCAGGAACATGACCGTCGCCAGGCGGAGCGCTCCCGCGCGGTCGCCGCGACCCTGGCGGTAGTTTTTGCGCGCCAGCAGGGCAGACCCCAGCAGTACCGACGCGACCACAAGCCCTCCGAGAAGTCTGCCGGCCTGTTCTCCAATCGATTTTTTCTCCGTACTCTTGTCACGTTCAGGCTTGGTCCAGTCTCCGATGAGAGAAAAGAAAACGGGCTTGCCTTGAAACGCCGCCGCTTCCACGCGCAGCGGACGCGTCGTCCCCGGCCAGGTTCCGGTCCACGCCATGCGTGTGTCGGAAGCCGCGAGCGAAGCCCAGACCGGCTGCGCCGGTTGCAATTTCGAAGCATCCAGTCCGGCCGCGGCGAAGAGTAGGTTCCAATCGAATACCGCAGTTGTAGCCGAGGGCGGCGCCGCAGTTTCTTTTTTATCTTCAACTTGTATTTGTTGTTTTTGCGGCGGGATCGCCTGGAAATACGTCAATCGTCCCTGCGGATCGAGTTCCAGATTGATCATGCCGGAGAACACTGTGGGCGGATCGCTGCGGGTGACGATCCCCGGCGTCAGCAAATCGCCGCCACGGAAATCGCTCGCCACCAAAGCATCGGGGCTTTGCCGGTACCAGTATTGCAACAGGGACGGCCGCGCGGCGAGCACCGCATCCCAGTGCGGAGGCTTATCATTTTTCTCCACGTGGTCCTCGAAATCGTCATCATCGCGAAGGCCGAACGCGCTGTCGGCGGGGCGTCCCTCATAACCCAGCCGCGCGATAATTTCGCGGGACTTCTGGGTCAGCACTTCGGGAGTCTGCTCCAGCCGCATCTTCTCCAAAGCGCTGTAGTGGATGCTGAAATAGGTGACGAGAGCCAAGCCGACCAGCACCGCGGCCAGACAAACCACCGCGGTTCGCGCACGCAAGCCAACCGATTCTCCGGCCGCCGCCACCATTTGTGGCGAGGGCGTTTCACCCGCGGCCAGCGCGGCGGCCAGCGGATCTCCGCCGGGCATGGCCGCGGCCACTGCCAGAGCCGTGGCCGGACGCGCGCCCGGTTCCACTTCCAGGCAGCGCAGAATCACCTTCTCCACAATCGGGTCGAGATCCTTTACCACCGACGACGGCCTGCTGGGCGTTCGATCGCCGGACCCATGCGCAACTCCCACGAGTTTGTCGGCGGGCTTGTCAGCGAATGCCCGCTTGCCCGTGAACACTTCATACAGCACTAGTCCCAGCGCATAAATATCACTGCGCGTGCTCACTTCTTTGCCCGCCAGTTGCTCGGGCGCCATGTAGGCAGGCGTTCCGCTGCGGATTTCGTTGCCGCGAATATCGTCAGCCACGCCGGCCAGACCAAAATCGGTGATGACGACCTGCCCGCGCCCATCGAGCATGATGTTGGCGGGTTTCAGGTCGCGATGCAGAACGCCTTTGCTGTGGGCGGCTGCCAATCCCGCGCAAAGCTGGCGCGCGATGTCGAGCGCCTTGTCTCCGGGAAGGCGTCCGATGCGCCGCAACAGCGAAGCCAGATCTTCACCGTCGACATATTCCATGGTGAAGAAAGTGTGGCCGTCGACGTCGCCCACGTCGTAGACGCGACAAACGTTAGGATGCGAAACCCGGCGCGCGATTCGCACTTCGTTGCGGAAGCGTTCCAGCAGACCTTCGTCGCGCGCGGCTTCATCGGGCAGAAATTTGAGAGCCACGGCCTGTCCCAGCGTGAGGTCGTCGGCGCGGTAAACTTCGCCCATGCCGCCTTTGCCGAGTAAAGCCACAATCCGGTAGCGGCTGGCCAGCAGGCGGCCGGGCAGAAAGCGGCCTTCGTTCGAAAGATATTCAGCAGAACTCGGCGGCCTCGAAGTTCGAGAAGAAGTTCCAGAAGATGGCGGCCGCCGCGGAGTCGGAGGGGCCATGTCAATCGTGGGCAGATTTGCCGCAGCCAGGTTCGCCGCAGCCAGATTCGCCGCGCCCAGGTCGATGGTCGCGGTTTGGTCGCTGCTCGGCGCCGGTGCTCCGCACGAAGTACAGAAGCGCCCTGTGCTGGGCACGGCAGAGCCGCAGGTTGCGCAGAAAGCCATGATTTTTCCCGCTACAGTCTAACCCAGACCCTCCATCTCGCACGGAGATGATCATGTGGGGACAGCCGCCCCCGGCTGTCCGGTCGAGCGAAGCTCGACGGCCTCTCTACTGTTGCCGCAGGATGTGACGCCACCCGGGCGTCGCCGTCTGAGTCCGGGCGCAGCTTTGTATTACCATCCCATCGATGACCTCACGCCTCGGCCGCTGGCTCCGCGATCCGGTTTTTCTTTTGTGCCTGGCCGCGGGCCTGCTCGCATTCGTCGTGCAGTCCGGCGAACTGGGCACTGCCGACACCACGCACCGGCTGCAAACCACGCACTGGATGTGGACTTCCGAGCCGCAGGTTTTTCCGCAGGAATTTTCCGAGTTTGGCATTCGCGGCCGTGGAGGCCGGCTCTATAGTTGGTACGGCATTGGCCAGTCTCTGCTCATGCTGCCCGCCGACGTGGTGGCAACGTGGATCGCGCACTGGCAGATTTTTTCCGACTACGGCGACGATCCCGGCGTGCGCAGCATCGTGGTCACTTACACCACGAACATTCTGGTGAATGTGCTGACCGCGCTGATTGTGCTGCAGTTATTAGCGCAGTTGGGTTTTAGTAAGTATGAAGCGTTTGCCGGCGTGCTTGCGTTGCTGTTTTGCACCACGCATCTCCACTACACGCAGAACATGATGGAGAACAACTACATCCTGCTGCTGACGCTGGTGGGATTTTCATTTCAGTATGAATGGTTGCAGACAGGCAGCGCCCGCGCGCTGGCGGCGGGCTCAGCCGCGCTCGGCCTCAACCTGTTGACGCGACTGACCACCGGCCTCGATCTGATGGCGTGCGGCGCCTTCGTGCTTTTGGTCTTGTGGTTCGAGCACGCACCCGGGCGAGAGTTGTGGCGGCGTCTGCTTGATTATGCCAGGGTCGCAGCGCCGGTCTACTTCTTCTTCGTGCTCATCGATCGCGTGTATCAGTTCTACCGTTTCGGATCGTTCACCAACACTTACGTTTCGCTCGCCGCGGCGGCGCAGCGCCAGCAGGATCCCACCCTGCCGCCGAATTATCCCTGGACCACTCCCTTTCATGAGGGATTTCTGGGACCACTGTTCAAGCCGGAGAAGTCCATCTTTCTGTTTGATCCGCTGCTGTTGCTTGCAATCGTGATGCTGGCGCTGCTGTGGAAGCGTCTGGCGCCGGGGGTTCGCGCTTACGCCGCGGCGACGCTTCTTCTTCTGATCGCCTACATCAGTTTCTACGCGCGGTATTTTGCCTGGGCGGGAGATTTTGCCTGGGGTGACCGCTACGTATCGACCACGGTGGAGTTGGCCGCGCTGCTGGCAGTGCCGTTGCTGCTGCGTTACCGCGAGTACGTCAGCAAATGGATGTGGCGCGCGGGAGTGGCGCTGATCGCTGCCAGCCTCGTCATTCAAATCGCGTCGCTGGCGTTCTGGCTTCCGCTGGAGATTTATCAGATGGAGGAGTTCGGCCATCCCACGTTCGTAATCGCGCTGCGCTTCAAAAACATTGCCGCGTTCGCTCTGGGAAAGATGGACGCATGGGGACTTAACACCGATTCAATGACCTGGGACCAGTGGGATTACCTCCACATCACCACCTGGAATTTTCTGCCGTTTCTGCTAAAGCGAGTAGGAGCAGTTCCGGCATGGGTGGTGCGAATCGCCTTCGCGGTGTGGCTCACGGGAATCGCAGCGCTGGTTTGGACCCTGGCCCGCCTGCGTTCCGTTGCAAAATTCAATGCGGGCTAAAACTGAACTTCACCACTTCTACCGTTTCTTTGGATGCGGGCTGGTACTTCCAAAGCCTGACCGCGCTTGCCAAAGCTTCTGCGAGCACCGGGTGGCCGCCGAGCACTCTCACTTCTTTCACCGTTCCATCTGGCCTCACCCGCGCTTCCACCTGCGCTGTTCCCTTCAGGTTCATGCGCGCCGCGATTTCAGGATATTCCGGGGTAACTCTGCGCTGCACCTGCCGCCCGTCGTCTCCCGCCGAACTCGCGCCCGGCGAATTCGACGCCGTGGCCTGGGGTGCCCCGTAGTCAATCTTGGCCAGCGCTAGAATCTTCGCGCTGAAATGGATCTGCGAACGGTCCAGCGCGTCGGCATTCACTTCAAAGCGGACGCTGCCATGTTCTCTCACCAGATTGATCATGCCGCCTTCGCGCAGAAACGACTCGTCCTCCCCCACCGAAAGCACGCCCACCTGCGCCAGACCCGCAATCGCAGCCTGCGTATGTTTCCGCTCCGACGCGCGAAAGAAAATCATCTGACAGGACTTCATCTCCGCAACCGAGCTTACCGCTTTCACAACCACCATATGAGTGCCGACCATTTTTCCGGCGACCGTGGCCTTCAATACGTTGACGAACCCTTCTTCCCCTCCGCTCACTCCAATCATCAGCGGCGATGGCCCCTCCGGCAAAGCGAAGCGCGGCCACTCCCCAAGTTTCACGAAATTCAACAGGTATGCCGCTTTCACCTGGTCTTCCGGCGCACTTTGTTGCTGCCCTGCCGCCAGTGCGTGAAATGCCAGAAGATGCAGCGCCAGCAAAGCAAGACTAATCTCCAAAACCGCCCAGGCCGGCGAACGCCGGACCAACCTTTCGTCTTTGCCCAAAAAATGCATCCTCAGTTTCAAAACCTGCCTGTGAGTTTGATCCGGAAGTTTCTTCCGTTCTGTCGAATCGCATCTTCCGGGTCTTCAGGTTGGGCCGGGTTGAAATACTTCTTGTTGAAGACGTTGTAAACGCTGCCGGAGAGGTTCAGGTGCTTCCCCAGCGCGTGTCCCAGCAACGTGAAATTGAGCACGGAAAATCCGCTCACTGTGTTTCCAGCCAAAGTCTGGGCCGAGCTGGTGTACTGCCCGTCCAGGCTGGCGAACAGCCGCTGCTGCACCACCGGAATGCTTACGTCCAGCTTGCCCAGGTGCCGCGGAGAGTTGCTGAGAATTTTCTGGGTGTTGGGCTCTTCCGCATCGACGAAACTATAACTGGCCTTGCCTTTGATACCGTCGGCCAGTTGGCCGTCTAACTCGATTCCCATGCCGGCGGCAACCGCTTGACCGGTGTTCTGATACTGCACCTGGCCGTCGCTCTCAGTTTCCGGCGAGATCAGATCACTGATCGAATCGCGGAAAACGTTGCCCGATAGCGTGAAATGTTGGCCCAGCCCCTGCTCCACCACTCCTTCGACGCTGCGGATTCTTTCCGGCCCCAGGTGCAGATCGTCGTCGTAGAACGGTCCGTAGTCCGGCGTAACTTCGAAGGGCTCGGGGGCGCGAAAAGCTGTGCCGTATAACAGCTTCAGAGTGGTCGTATGGAAGAGGTGGTAAATCAACCCCAGACGCGGATTGATGGTCCCGCCAAAATTGGAGTAATGATCGTAGCGAACCCCGGCACTCAAGGTCAGGTCGTGCCTGATGGCGAACTCATCCTGTCCATACAGGGCCCAGATCATTGAGTTTCCATGGTCCGGGGCAAAGACATTGCCGATCGGAGTGTAGTCCCCCTGGTCCTGCCTCAGGTTGTCGGTGATCTCCGTTCCCAGGGTGATTTTGTGCTTCTCCAGCAAAGTTCCACTGAGTTTCACTTCGCTGTCCCACCAGTTTCCCCGGAAGGAATACGTGTCTACCGTGGTTGAGTCGTCGGGTAACCCCGTGGCAAATGCCAGCGGCGCTTGCAGGCGGGCCTGGTCGTAGGATGTCCGAGCCGTCAGGTCCCACTTCTCGCTGATCGAATGCTGGTAGCTAAGGTCGAGGTATTGATGATGGTCCATGTTGGCAGTGCGAGGGTCGTTGAATAGAGAGCCGAAATACCCAATAGGAACACCCTTATTGCGTGCACTGAACAATCCCTGCAGTGTGAATCCACGGAAACTGATCGTGGCCAGAATGTGTTGAAAGCTTTCGTAATCCGTGTTTCGGGTAACCCCGTAATTGGTGGCTGGGCTGTCGAACTGGGGAAAAAACAGCGTCTGCCCGGCGCTGTTGTAGAACGTGCCGGAGAGCAGCATGTCGATCCCTTTGTACCGGCCGCCATAAGTGGCGCGCCCCTGATACGTGCCGAAACTGGCTGGTGCAAAAGAAAGTTCCACACCTCGCAGCTGCGGCGATTTGCGCGTGACCACATTGATCACCGCAGAGAAAGCGTCGGCGCCATAAAGAGAAGAACTGGGCCCGCGGATAATTTCCACACGCTCAATAAGATCTACGTCCACCAGGAACTCCGTGCCCACCATGGCCTGGCCGAGAATGTTGTTGTTGGTGCGGTGCCCGTCGACCAACAGCAGGATGCGGGGGTTCCAGTCTCCCAGTCGTCCGAAGCCGCGCACCCCAACGAAGGTGTAAGCACGATCGTAGGTAATGTAAAACCCGCGTACACTCTCCAGAATCTCGGCGAGCGTGCGGTAGCCATATTTCTGGATGTCGTCGGCCGTAATCACGGTCACCGAGGCCGGTGCGTCGCTGGTGCTCTGCAATCGCTTCGAGGCTCCGTAGACCTGAATGTGCTGCAGTTCTTCCAGACTGGCATCCCCCAGGTCTTTGACTCCGGTTTGGGCTGGGGCGCCGTCTTTGGCTCCGTCCTGAGCCCCAGCGGCCAGAGCAAATAACTGCGCAAATAGAAGAAAACAGAGCAGGATTAACCCGGTACGGATTAACCCGGTACGGATTGACCTGGTACGGATTGACCCGGGGCATGCAGGCATGCTCCGCCCCACCGCAGCGCCAGGATGACCAGCCAAGAATCTACCCCGGAACGCCTTGCCACTCATGCAGCCTCCCCGAGACCGTCGCCTGCGCATGCCTAGGTCCCCAGCCGGGCGCGCACGCCCTCTACGGTCACTTTCGGCAGCCCGCAGTTCTTCTTCAGTGGCAGCAGGTTACGTTTGGGTTAGAGCAATCAAGGAGGTCGCTTATCGGCTCGATGTATTCGGAATGAATTTATTGGGCAACGGCAGTCAGCCGTTATATTCAACCGTCAGCTCTCAGCCGGAAGCGAAACCGTCGTCAAAGCCTTGTCATTCCGACCGCCGCGTTTTTCATCGCGGCGGAGGAATCTCAGTCTTCCCTGCAGCCGCGCGCCAGCCAAAGTATGTAGGTTAGGTCGGAGAACGGCGCGCCAAAGAAGTCCTTGGTCGAGGAGTGATTGGTCGGGGAGTGACCCGTCCCAACGCTTGCAGCATCCCCCGGCATCGCGAGGAGTTCTCCCGATAGCCTCGGTGCGACAAACTCGCAGCCCCGGCACTCTAAGAGCTCGCGCTTAGTTTCGCGGGCCGGCCCTGAGCGAAGCCGAACGAATCTCAGTCTTCCCGACTGTCGCCAGGAAGTTAAGTTTTCCTGAGACCTGCACTTTTGAGGAAGAATCTAGACCGGACGATCCGGATACACCGCTTTCGGAAAGCGAAAATGGACTAGCAGCGCACAAAGAAGAAGAATGAGAATCGCAAAAACGCTGCCTTCCGGTCCCGCCGAACCTCCAGTAAGCCAATTTGGCCCGTGAACCGAGCTGTTCAGAAACCGGCCGACGCCCAGAAGCCCACTGTCCGGCGTGCCGTAGAAAAAAGTTTCCGCCCAGTCCCAGGCTGCGTGGAATCCGATGGCGAACCAGAGATTGCCCGTGCGTCGAATCATCAGGCAAAAAAGCAGGCCGGTGGCAACCACCTGCACAATGCCCAGCACGTTTTCTCCGTGATTGCCCAGATGCGCGCCGCCGAACACAACCGAAAGAAACAGCGCGGCCGGCCAGAAGCGCATGCGCCTCGACATGGTGAAGAGCCAGTAGCCGCGGAACGCGAACTCTTCGGTGAGCGACACGCCAAGAAATGTTGCTCCCCACGCCAGAGCCCACCGGAAGACAGCGCTTCCCGTGAGAGCCACCGAGTCAATTTGAAAGTGACCTGTAACGCGCACCAGCAGCAGGATCGCCGAAAGCATCGCGAAGCCCCACACCGAACCTTCCCAAAATCTTCCACCGAACGCCTTGCGAAGCGGGATGCCGTAATCATCGAGCGGACGTTTCTCCAGGCGGGAAACAATCCAGGTCGCCAGAGAAACAAAAAATAGCGCAACGGCTTTTGTGGGCAGTTCGTTCCGCACCGTGAGGACGGAGGAATCGTGGCCCGCTGCCCGATGCAGCAGGAATCCAAACGCCATTGAAGGGATAACAGCGATCCCGGCCCAGATGAACAGGCGGTTACGGTCAATGCGACCCCAGGTCAGTGGCCGTTCAGATCTCGCGGCGTCCAGCGGGTTCGACACGCCGGGGGATCCCTGCTGGATTTGCGATTCCTTGGTGAGCCCTGAGCCGGACTCCTCAGCCATGAAGTGTGCCCTCCTGTGAGGAGAGCACGAGTATGACAGGCCGGCTCAAGCACGGCAAAAATTTAAAGGGGACCCGCCCCCCCGGCGGATCCCCTTCCTGCTCAGAATGCCAACCATATAAGCCCTCCCCCCCAAGGGACGACTAAACGGTGTGCAACCGCTGTTCTGAGAACAATCCCCGCCCTCGAGCCAGATGCTGTTGCTGCAGTGCTTGATCCGGCTCACGGGTCAGGCAACATGTCACGCAACATGGAAGTGTGCAAGCAATCTCGGTTATCTCACTTTGTCACGATTTTTTTTGTTATCATGGCGCGCGATCAACCGAGCCGAGATCCAGCAGGTCGAGAACCAGTAGGTCGAGATCATCGATCGCGGCGCAGGGGCAAGTCGTCGTAGAGAAAATCCAGGGTGTTCCGCATGCGGGTTCTGTGGCGTTGTTTCGTGCTCCGCTTTGTACTGCCCGCGGTGATCGTCTGGCTGGGTTCACCCCTTCCTGCTTATTCTGGCGCGGCTATCCAGTCGCCAACACCTTCTCATTCTGAGTCGTTACCCGAACATTTGAAGAGCGGGGAGTCTTCTCAGGGAACGATCGCTCCCGGTCAGTCCCATGTCTACGCCATCGACCTCGCTGCCGGCCAATACCTCCACCTGGAAGTGGAAATGGAGCGGATCGATCTCACAGTCCGGTTGCTCTCGCCAGAAGGCACGGAACTGGAGCAGAGGGAGAATCTGGTCGAGAATTCTTCGATCCCTTTGTCGTTCGTGGCCCCGGCCAGCGGCACGTACCGCGTCGAGATTCGGCAGGCGATCGGGCCGAATCGGAAGCAGTCCGATAGGCCGAGGTTGCCAGGAACTCCCAGATCAAGACCTACACGATCAACGTGGACCAGTTCCGCCCCTCCGAGCCGGATGATCCAGAAGCGCATCACTGCCGAGCACGCCGACAGTGCGGGCGACAAGTTGCGCGTCGAGGGCACCGGGCCGTCGCGGCATCAGGCTGTCACCCAGTACGAAGCCGCCCTCGCTTTGTGGACTGAACTGGCAGACCAGCCCCGGCAAGCTGACACGCTTTCAAGTATCGGCCGTACTTACTACGACTTGGGAGACATGAACGAGTCCCTGGAATTCTGGAACCGCGAGCTGACGGTGCGTCAGGCCTTGGGACACCCCGACGACGAAGGCAACGTCCTGGGTAGCATTGCCTCGGTCTACAGTCGGCTGGGCGACCGTCAGAAGGCGCTCGAATACTTCAGCCAATCGGTCGAAAAGCTGCGAGCCGCCGGCGACAAGGTCAACGAGGGGACTGCGCTTTCCAGCATCGGAAACACCTACTTCGGGCTGGGGCAGGTCCGGAAGGCGCTTGAATACTATGACCAGGCGCTGCCGCTGCAGCACGGATTGGGCAGTCCGTCCGCCGAAGGGGCGACCCTTGGCAACATGGGAATCGCCTATTCCGCGCTGGGCCAGCCGCAAAAGGCGCTCGATTACTCGCGCCAGGCGCTGCAGTTGGCCTTAGCTGCCGGCGATCTGGATGGGCAAGCCGCGACCCTAACCTCAATCGCTTCTTTATATTGGCAGCTGGGAGATTGGGACCACGCCCTGGAAAACCAGAAAAGCGCCGTGGAATTGACGAAAAAGTCAGGTAATCGCACCTTCGAGGCAATGATCCTCAACAATATGGGGACCACTTACCGCGGCCTCGGCGACCTCGATTCCGCGCTGAAGTGCCACGAGCAAGCCCTTCCGATTCTGCATGATGTGGGCCTTCCCAACGAGGCCACTGCAATGCAAAACATTGGCCACGTCTATCGCGACAAAGGAGAATTTCAAAAGGCGATCGATTATTACCAGCAAGCGCTCAAGCTCTACCAGGCGCGTGGCAACAAGCGGGCAATCGCGCAGGACTTCGCCGACACTGGGGAAGCGAGCCTGCTGCTCGGCCAGACTGGCCAAGCCCTTGAAAATTGGGTCGAAGCGTTGCCATTGGCGCACGCCAGCGGAGACCGCATCCTCGAAGCCAGCGTGCTTACGGGAATGGCGCGGGCGCATATCGCAGAGGGCAAGCTGGATGAAGCGCAAACTTCGCTCGATTCCGCTCTTGCCATGACCGAAAGCCTGCGCACAGCTTGGGTGGGAGCGGATTTGCGCGCTTCTTATTCTTCTACTGTGCGCGACCGTTACCAGCTGCAGATTGAATTGCTGATGCTGCAACATCATGATTCGCAAGCCTTTGAGGCCAGCGAGCGGGCTCGCGCCCGCAGCCTGCTGGAATTGTTGAGCGAAAGCCACGCGGATATCCGGCAGGGGGTCGACGCTGCACTGCTGGCGCAGGAGCAATCGCTCGAAACCGACCTTAGGCTGAAATCGGAGCAACGAATTCGCAGCCAGAATGCCGCGTTAGATAGAGATATTGAAGGACTTACGGTTCAATATCGAGAGGTGGAAGCGCAGATTCGTACGCGCAGCCCGCGCTACGCGGCGCTGACTCAGCCACAACCTCTGACTTTGGATGAGATTCAGAAGCAGATTCTTGATCCGGATACGCTGTTGCTGGAGTATTCGCTGGGAGAAGATCGCAGTTTTCTGTGGGCGATTACTTCTAACTCCTTCCATACCTATGAATTGCCGGTACGGGCAAAGCTGGAAACAGCTGCGCGGCAGGCCTACATGCAGATGAGCACGAGCCAGGTCTCCGGCGAGGCCATGCAGGGGGCTGCGCTGGCGCTCAGCCGCGCGCTGCTGGGCCCGGTAGGCGCTGATTTGGGGAAGAAGCGGCTGGTGGTGGTCGCGGAGGGAGCGTTGCAGTACATTCCGTTTGCGGCGCTTCCGGCGCCGGAGAGCGACATTGCGGCGAACACTAGGCAGTCAAACTCTCCCGCGAGCCCTAGCGTGCCTTTGGTTGCGGATCACGAGATCGTCAGCCTTCCCTCGGCATCGACTTTGGCGTTGCTGCGGAGAGAAACTGGAGGGCGTGCGCCTGCGGTGAAGGTCGCCGTGGTGCTGGCTGATCCTGTCTTCAGCAAGGATGATCCTCGCGTGGCGCAATCAGGCGGTGAAGTTTCCAAGAATCCGAACCCGAAAGTCTCGGCTGCGGAAACCTCCGGACGGGTTTCTGGCTCTGCTTCCAGCTCTGCTTTGAACTCTGCTTCTAGCTCTGCTTCGAGTTCGGATGATCTGGAGCGGGCTGAGCTTTCTGAGCGGTCGGCGAAAGAGTCGGGGCTGCCGGGGTTCGATCGGCTGCGGGCCAGCCGGCGCGAGGCGGAGACGATCGTCGAGCTGGCGGGAAAAAATAATGCGGTCGAGGAACTGGACTTTGATTCCAGCCGCGAAACTGCCACCAGCGAGGCGCTCGGCCAATACCGCATTATCCACATTGCCACTCATGGGCTGTTGAACAGCCGCAATCCGGAACTCTCCGGGCTGGTGTTCTCTTTAGTTGACCGGCAGGGAAATCCGGAGAATGGATTTCTGGAAGCGCAGGATATTTACAACCTGAAGCTGGGAGCTGATCTGGTGGTGCTGAGCGCGTGCCAGACGGCGCTGGGCAAGGAGATTCGCGGGGAAGGGCTGGTGGGGCTGACTCGCGCCTTCATGTACGCGGGCGTGCCGCGAGTGGTCGCGAGCTTGTGGAAAGTGCCAGACCAGGCGACCACGGAACTGATGCAGAAGTTTTATCGGGGAGTTCTGCAGCAGGGGCTGCAACCCGCCGCTGCGCTGCGTGCGGCACAGTTTGCCATGTGGAAAGAACCGCGGCGGAGCGCGCCCTACTATTGGGCGGGATTTACGCTGCAAGGAGACTGGAAGTAGTCCCGGGGTCATGGTGGAAGCGGCGAATTCCGGCGAGTTGGTGGCACGCATCCTGGCCGGGGAGAAGGCTGCCGAAAGCGAGCTGGTTCAACGCTACAGCCGGGGTGTGGCGATTATTCTCCATCGCGCTACCGGGGACCAATCCGTGTCCGAAGATCTTTCCCAAGAGACATTTCAGCTCACGCTCGAAAAGATTCGCGGCGGAGAAGTGCGCGAGCCGGAAAAGCTCTCCGGATTTATCTGCAGCCTGGCGCGGAATCTGGCGACGGATCATTACCGGCGCTCGCGGCGATCGGAGCAGGTGGACGATCCGGAAGCGGTGGAGATGATTGCGGCCACCGCGCCCAGCCAACTGGATCGCGTGTTGCAAGCGGAAAGATCGAAGCGGGTGCGGCAATTGCTAGTGGAACTCTCAGAAAGAGATCGCGAGATTCTGCGGCGCTTTTATATCGAGGAGGAGGATAAGGACCAGATTTGTGCGGACATGAAATTGAGCAGTCTGCATTTCAATCGGGTGCTGCACAGGGCGCGGGAACGGTATCGGGAGTTGTACCGGAGGCTGGAATCGTGAGTGGCGCTGTGCGTGGTCTTGATGAGGACACGGCTCCGGGACCGAGTGTTAAGGCTGGCGCTCCACGGCCGTTGAGACTGAGATTCCTCCGCCGCGATGAAAAACGCGGCGTTCGGAATGACAAGGTTTTTTTTGGGTTCGGCTGGTTCGGGCTAGGGTCTCAGTTGCCGGCTGTGGGGAAGGTTCCGGTCGAGCTGCGCTCGGACCGGGACGGACGAGGCGTCCGTCGCCACATGTGCCGTTAAGACTGTGATTCCTCCGCCGCGATGAAAAACGCGGCGTTCGGAATGACAAGGGGCCTTTGGAGGGTCTTAGCTTCATCTTAGCCACTCGGTGGGATAGTTGAGGGTTGAACTGCACTTCCCATGTGAATACTGCCGACATCGCTGACGATTTGTTTTGAGAAATTGTTTTGAGAAATATGGATCACGACTACATCAACGAGCACGGCGTGGTCTCGCTCTACGTGGCGGGAAAGCTTTCGCCCGAGGAGCGCGCTGGCTTTGAGGAACACTTCTCGAGTTGCCGGCAGTGCGTCGAGCAAATTGAGGTCACGGCGGAACTTCGCGAAGGGCTGCGGCAGGTGGCGAAAGAGGATGCGGGCCGGCCGGATGTTGCCCAGTTTTCCGTCGCCGCGCCGCAAGTCGCACCCGCGCATTGGGCGGGGGCTGGCTCCTGGAAGCAACCTGTGCTTCTGGCCTACGCCATGGTGGTCATTGTCGGACTGGGGGCGATTTTCTTTGTCGACGCCCGATACCGACGTTCTGAAGTGGCTGAGGCTCGCAGGACTTCGGACGAATGGGAACGCCGTTATACCGAGGAGCGTCAGGCTCGGGAGAACCTGCAAAGGCAACAGGCGCAGGGTGCCAACAAAACTGCCGACAACGCGGGAACGCAAGGCGGCGATCAAAGCCCGCTGGTGGCGAGCTTGCAGCCGGCTCCTCTGTTCTTTTTGAACGTCACACGAGGGGCGGACGAAGGTTCGGCGCCTGCGAACCAACTTGAGGAGAACCGGGTTGCGGTTTCTCCGGCGGCGCCGCTCATTGCGCTTTCGCTGGAGTTCGAAAAAGATCCTGCATTCCGAAGCTATCGCGCGCGGCTGAGCGATGGTGCGGGTCGCGTGCTCTGGTCCGCCGAGAACATCCCATCGCCGGCTTCGGACGCGATTGCGATTACGCTGCCTTCCCACTTGCTGGGCCGGGGCAACTATTCTGTGGTGCTTGAGGGGCTTACTGCTGGCGGGCGGTTCCTGCCTGCGGCACACTTCACGTTTCAGGCGATACTGCAGAAATAAGTTTGGACCTGGTTGCGGCTTCGCTGGCGGCATTTGGGAAGATGCCGGGTCGAGCTGCGCTCGGACCGGGACCCTTCGGCTTCGCTCAGGGCAGGCTCACGAGGCGTCCGTCGCCCATGAGCGTGGCTTTCTCTCCATGAGCGTCGCCCTCTCTTCATTAGCATTTTCGGTTGCATTCTTGCTGAAATCCGGGATCAAATGTTCTAACCGAGGGTCATGTGGTGTTTTGACATTGTAAAATTTTTGCAAAATTTTACGTTTTTCTTCTTGCAGTCGGTTGACGGGGCATTGTAGTATCCCGCCTGCGGTAAAGTGGTATGACCACACGAAGAAGTTGAGGGCTTTGGTTCGGACCTCGAATAAAGGGGTTCGCGCCCCCTATTTTTTTGTACGATTCGGCTTTCCGCCTCTCGTCTTTTGTTAGTTACGGGTTGTTAGTTACGGACACGTGTTCGCGAAGAAATAACAATCTGCTTGAGGAGCCGGCATGTCCACGTTGACGCGGTCTCGTTTCAGTCGCTCGTCGTTTTTGACTCCCTTCCTAACCGCCGCTCTGGTTCTGGTGTTTCTGGTTCTAGGCGTCAGCCAGCAGGCTAACGCTTTGCCGGCTTTTGCCAGGAAGTATGGGCTGCGCTGCTCGGCGTGTCATGAATCGTGGCCGATGCTGAACTTCTTCGGCCAGAAATTCAAAGACAACGGCTACCAGCTGATGAATGACCGGGATGCCCCGATCTGGCAGAATCCGGGATATTGGCCGGTCACGTTCCGCATCACGCCGATCTGGCACCGGGTGAGCACGGGCAAGGTGCAAGTCGATACTTACGCGGGAGGATTGCCCTCGGGCTCAACCGTCCAGCGGGTAACGACTTCCGGGTTTGACCTCAGCGGGCTCGATTTTCACACCGGGGGCACCCTCGAAAAGAACTTCTCGTTCTATGTGTTGCCGTCGTCGGACAACACCGCGTCGTTTCACTTCGAGACGGTCATGGCCCGCCTTGACAACCTTTTCGGCAGCCCGTGGCTGAACGTAAAGTTCGGGAAGTTCGAACTGGATAATCTTCTATCAGAAAAGCGCATTTTGACGCTGACCGGGAACGGCGGTATTTACCAGCTCTATCACTTCATTCCACAGGGGGACGGCAACGTCTTCGGTCAGATGGGAGACAACCAGTTGGGGGTGGAAGTGATGGGCCACTCCGCCAACGACCGGACGCGCTACTCGGTAGCGCTGCTCAGTTCAGTGGACGGCAACGTGGGCTTGCCGTACGGCAACGCTTATACCGCATTCATTACCGGGAGCCAAGCCTTCGATGCTGGGAAGGCAGGGGTGCAGCGGCTTGGCTTTTACGCGATGATCGGCCAAGCGCCGACGTATTACCTGACTCAGACCACCGCTGGAACCACCACACCCCTCGGCGGCTCGGGCATCAGCAATAAAGGCTTCAGCCGCGAAGGATTTGTTGGGCAGTTTTATTTCGGACCACACTTCGATCTGCAAGTGGTCACGCAGCACGGTTCGGACAACGCTTGGTTTGGTCAGGGCTACGGGGATCTGATCGGGGGCACAGTTTCGGGCAACAACGTGCCGGGAACGACGCTTGCGGCGGGCGCGCAGGCTCCTTCCTGGAACGGCGTTCTGTTCGAGCCTCACTACGTGTACAGCCCACAACTGATCTTCATCGGGCGGTACGAAACCATCCGGATGTCGCAGCAAGCCAATGGGTCAGCGTGCACTGCTTGCGGAGGAACAGGACTCCCGTCGGCTTCCAACTTCGGCAACATCTCCACTTACACCATCGGTTATCGCTACAACCCGTTCATGACCAGCCGCGCCGGGTTTGCCTGGCACAACGAGTACAACTGGCTGCACCAAGATGGCACTGGCCCCGTGATTGGCATCCCCAGCGCCAACATCAACACCAGCGAACTGCTGATTGGCTTTGACTTCGATTTCTAGAAAGGGATAGACATGCGGACAAGATTGCAGAGGTGGTCGCTTCTATTGGGAGCAACTGCGGTTTTGGCGCTCCCGATGTCTTTGTGGGCGCAGTTGACGCAGTATGACTTGAATGCGCGCCTGGGCATGGAGAGTCATATCGGAAATACGACCGGTCATGCCAAAGATGCGGCGGCCCCTTATCGCCGATACTGCGTCGGTTGCCATGGCCCGCTGGGAGATGGAAATGGCGAAAACGCCCCTTACATGCTGCCCCCCATGTACCAACAGCCACGCGACTTCCAATTGGGCGTGTTTAAGTGCCGTTCCACTCCGACGGGAACTCTGCCTAGCGACCAGGATCTTTTCGACGCCATCACGCGCGGCTTTGACCGCACCAACATGCCGCCGTGGAACACTTTGAGCAAACAGGAACGGGCCGATCTTGTCGCATGGGTTAAGCATTTCTCGCCGCGCTGGGCGAACGAAAAACCGGGAACGCCGATCGTGATTCCTCCCGAGCCAGAAGTCACCGCCGAGCGCATCAAAGCGGGGCGGGATGTGTTTGCCAGGGTGCAGTGCTGGAAGTGCCACGGGGTCCAGGGCATGGCCAACGGACCGTCCGCCGCGACCCTCACCGATGATCTCGGCCGGCCCATTGCGGCCTTCAACTTTACCGAAGGGTCGCGGCCAAAATGCGGCGATACCGACCAGGATATCTATCGGATATTCATGACCGGCCTGGACGGCACTCCCATGCCGTCGTTTGCTGACAACATCAAACCCGAAGAGGCGTGGGACCTGGTGTTCTATCTGCGGACGTTCATGCAGCAGAAGAGCAAGGAAAAGGTGCTGGCGAAACAGCTCGGGCTGAAGCCGGTCGATCCCAATGCTCCAGCCCCGACGCAATAGAGGATGAGAGCTACGAACAGGTTCGGCGATGGCGCAACGCGCGGGGAGCGATTTGCGGCATCGCCGGAATATTACCGCACGCTTTCGGGAAGATGACAATTTGTTCATCCAGGCACGATTTCGATTGCTTCCATCTGAGCTTGGGCTATGATTCCGCGCGTTCCGTTGCACATAACGAGGTGAGCACTGCAACGGTCGAGTTGCATCGTGATCGCGGGGCCAAGCCGCTCGGTGCATTTTTCGAGTTAAGCAAAAGATTCAGACTTTAAGGAGACCTCATATGAATCGACACAACTCGGTTGCTCTACTACTGGCGGTAGTGCTCGTGGGCTGCGCGGCGTTGATTTTGAGTCAAAACGTAAAGGCTGCTGGTGAGGGCAAGATCACTGGGACGGTCAAGCTCGACGGCGTGGCTCCGCACATGAGGGGCATTGACATGTCGAAGGATCCGTACTGCGTCAAGGCCCACGCGAGTGATCCTGGCCACCTGGAAACGGTATTGGTGGGCGCCAACGGAGGATTGGAGAATGTGGTTCTCTACATCTCCAACTGGAGCGGACCCGCGACTACATCGACGGCTATACCGGTGTTCGATCAGAAGAATTGTATGTACACGCCACACGTGCTGGCCATGGATGTGGGCGAGAGCTTTAAAGTGGTCACCAGCGATGCGACGACTCACAACATTCACCCGCTGCCGAACCCGATGACCGGCAATATCCCGTGGAATCAATCGCAGCCTCCGGGTGCAGCGCCCATTGAGAAGAGCTGGAAGGCGCCGGAAATGATTCCGGTGCAATGCAATATCCATCCCTGGATGCACGGCTGGTTCGTGGTGGTGAAGGGTCCTTACGCGACCACGGACAGCAACGGCTCCTACACCATCAACGGCGTTCCACCTGGAACTTACACGGTGACGGCGTGGCAGGAGACTTACGGGACGACGGTGCAAAAGGTGACGGTGGCCGCGGGTGCGGCGGCAACGGCTGATTTCACTTTTAAAGCGAAGTGAAGAACGGAATCGTGTCGCGTGAGCGGTGCCCTGGATCATCAACCACAGGGGACACAGAGGACACAGGGTAAAGCTAGAAATCGCAAATAACGCTGGACCTGTGCGTGAGCCGAGATTGCGGTATCTGTATCTGTCGAATCACTGAAAACAAAGCCGGACGGACTCTGGCTAAAGGCGGGACGACATGGCGAAGCTATTCGCGGTGACGATCATTGTAATCGCAATTGCGTCGGCGATTCCCATTGTGATGCACATGTGGCCCATGCCACAGGACATTTCCACGCACGGGTACCTGATCGACGAGCAGTATACCGACACCATGTGGGAAGCCGGCATTTCGTTCCTGGCGTCGCAGTTCCTGCTGGGGTTTTTTATCTGGAAGTTCTCCAACCCCGGGCCGGGCACCAAGGTTAAGAACTTCCCCGGAGGCGCCGCGGGACTGGTGATCGCAGCTTTTCTGCTGGTGGGCACGGAGTGCCTGGCGCTGGGCGTGTTTGGCGTGAAGGCGTGGGCCAGCGTGTATTTGACTCCGCCCGCGGCGGACGCAATGCCGGTTCAGGTGCAGGCCGGGCAGTTTGCTTTCTATTTCCGCTACCCCGGCCCGGATGGAAAGTTTGGGCCGCTGCACCCCGACCAGATCAGCCAGGCCAACGCGAACTTCTTCGGTCTTGATACCACGCACGACCAGGATTCCAAAGACGATATCGTAACCGCGGAGATGGCGATTCCGGTGAATCGCGAAATTCATTTGCTGATGCATGCCGAGGACGTGGGCCATTCCTTCTACGTGCCGGAATTGCGCGTGCAGCAGGATTTTGTTCCGGGGCTGGATGTGTCGATTCATTTCACGGCCACGAAAATCGGCAAGTACGAAATTGTCTGTACGCAGCTTTGCGGGCTGGGACATTACAACATGAAGGCGTATCTGGAAGTGATGTCGCAGGACGATTACGACAAATGGATTAAACAGCAGGCGGCGCTGCAGTAATTCGGCGGCGAACATCTGATTTGAGGTGAATACAATGCACGATACCGCACATGCGGTGCACGGAGCTCCGACCAGCTTTATTCGGAAGCATGTTTTCAGCCTTGATCACAAAGTCATCGGCAAGCAGTATTACGCGCTGGCCTTGCTCGCCGCGTTGGTCGGAATGTTCCTTTCCTGGCTGATGCGCATCCATCTGGGATGGGGCAGTTTCGCGATTCCCGGATTGCATCTGCTCTCGAAGACCGGCGCGCCCGGCGACGTGATGACGCCGGAGTATTACCTGCAATTGATGACCATGCATGGAACCATCATGGTCTTTTTTGTGCTGACCACCGCGCCGTTCGCCGCGTTCGGCAATTTCTTCCTGCCCATTCAGGTGGGCGCGGAGGACATGCCGTTTCCGCATTTCAACATGATGTCGTTCTGGGTGACGTTCGTGGGCTTCCTGGTTCTGGTGGCGTCGTTCTTTGTGGGCGACGGGCCGACTCTGGGTGGATGGACGCAGTATGCGCCGCTGAGCGCGATCGGTTCTGTCGGCGGTCCGGGCGAGGGCCTGGGCGTGATCCTGTGGGCGAGTTCGATTGGTATTTTCTGCGTGGGCCAGTTGCTGGGTTCGTTGAACTTCATTACCACCACGCTCGACATGCGGACCAAGGGCATGTCGCTGATGCGGCTCCCGCTCAGCGCCTGGGCCTGGTTCATCACCTCGGTCATGGGCCTGACGGCATTCGCGGTGCTGATGCCCGCCTGCATCCTGCTGATTCTCGATCACGTGGCCGGAACCAGTTTCTTTGTGCCTTCCAACTCGGTGATCAATGACCAGGTCCTGCCGCACACCGGCGGATCGACGCTTTTGTGGCAGCACCTGTTCTGGTTCTTCGGGCATCCCGAGGTTTACATCGCAATCGTGCCTGGCATGGGCATTGTTTCCCACGTACTGATCACCAACATGCGCAGGCCGATGCTGAGCCACCGCGTGCTCATTTACGCCATGGGATCGCTGGCCGTGCTCAGCTACATGGTTTACGGACACCACATGTTCGTCAGCGGGATGAATCCTGTCTCCTCGCTGGCGTTTTCGTTTCCCACGCTGATCATTACAATTCCGTCCACGATCGTCGTGCTGATCTGGCTGGGCAGTTTGTATGGATCGAAGTTGCGGATTAACGCGGCGTCGCTGTTCGCGCTGGGCTTCGTTTCGATGTTCATCAGCGGCGGCGTCAGCGGATTCTTTCTGGCGCAGCCCTCGATCGACATCATGCTGCACGCGACTTATTTTGTGGTCGGACACTTTCACCTGGTGATGGGAGTGGCGGCCATGTTCGGCATTTTCGCCGGAACTTATTTCTGGTTTCCGAAAATGACCGGACGCATGATGAACGAGACTTTAGGCAAGGTTCATTTCTGGATGAGCTTTGTGGGCGCCTACTGCATCTTTATGCCGTTCCACTATCTCGGCATCGCCGGGAACGTGCGCCGCTACCAGGCTTTTACGGACGATTACCTGGTCCACCTGATCCCGGTGCACAAGTTCATCACCATTGCCGCATTGTTTACGGGATTTGCCCAGCTGATTTTTCTTTACAACCTGATCCACAGCCGGCTCTGGGGCAAGCTTGCGCCGAACGACAATCCGTGGGAAGGCACATCGCTCGAATGGAGCACGGCCACGCCACCGCCGCATAACAACTTTGGCGATAAGATGCCGGTGGTGTACCACGATCCATATCAGTACAGCGTGGAGGGTGCGAGCACCGACTATGTGATGCAGACCTCACCGGAGAATCTTGGGAACGCGCCCGACGAAAAGTAATCCGGTGATCGAAGAAAATTAGTCTTCGCGCAAGCACGAGTGCTTTGAAAGGGAGAGTCAGCAGTATGGCGACTACGGTCCACGAACCGCCGAAGATCGAGCCCGAACGCTTACCGAGCCAGGGGTCCGGCAACGGAGGCTGGCGGAATCTGGTGCCCGCCGACGGGGACCTGCGAAGGGTGAAGTCCTACTCTCCTCCGCCCGCGAGTACAGGCATCTGGGTGATCATGGCGTCCATCACCATGAGCTTTGCGGCCTTCACCAGTGCTTTAGTTGTCCGGCAGGGGACTGCGCCGTTGCAGCCAATCACTCTGCCTCCGGTGCTTTACCTGAACACTCTGGTGATCATCGCCAGCAGCGTGACTCTTGAAATCGCGCGCCGCCGGATTGCGGCGTTTATGGGCGGGCGAGTTGATGCGGGTAAACACCAGGCTGCGAAGCCTGCGCTGTGGCTCTACGTAACTCTTGCGTTAGGACTGCTTTTTGTAGCGGGGCAGACCTTCGCGTGGGTGCGACTGAGGGCCCAGGGAATCGGGCTGGCCGCTAATATCAGCTACTCGTTCTTCTACGTGCTGACAGTAATGCATGCCCTGCATTTGCTGGGAGGGCTGGGCGGTATGACGCGCGTGACCGTGAAATTGCAGAACGCCACTCTGAGGAGAAGCACGCTGGACGCGACTTCGCGGTACTGGCATTTCATGGGTGTGCTGTGGGTGTATCTGCTTTTGCTGCTTTGGATGAAGCTCTGAACGAAACTCTGAACGATGCTCTGAACGCAGTTCTAAACAACGACGCTCGACCCCAGTCAAAGGTGGGAGGAGACGTGAGCCAAGCCGATCTATCGATTCACGCGCAAGTGTCGCGGTCCGCGGCGACGGAGATAATGACTGCTCCGACGTTTTCGGTTCCCGCAAAGAAAATGGCGATGTGGCTGTTCATCATCGCTGACAGCGCTACGTTTGCGGGCTGTCTGGTGGCGTACGGATTTATTCGCAACGCGACTCCCAATTGGCCGCGGCCGTTTCACGGCATTACCAACGTTGCGCTGATGACGCTGATCCTGCTGACCAGCAGCCTGACCATGATGTTTGCGATCCGGCATGCGGACGCGGGAGACAAAGCGAAAGCTTTCCGCTGGACGCTGATTACGGCCGTTTGCGGAATCATGTTTGCCGCCCTGCATCTTCGGGAATGGTTTGGAATGATCGGCGAGGGAGCCACGCTGTTCCATAATCCGTGGGGCACGCCGCTGTTCAGTTCGCTGTTTTTCAGCATCACCGGGCTGCATCTGCTGCACGTAACCGGTGGCGTGGTGGCGCTGCTCGCAGTGGGAGTGCGCTACCGGGGAGGCCGTTACAACGCCGATGACCTCGAAATTACGGGACTCTACTGGCACTTCGTGGATTTGGTTTGGATGTTCGTGGTGCCGCTGATCTATCTGTTGAATCTGTCACACTGAGTCAAACGGAAGCAGGAGCAAATTAACCGGAGCAACTAACTATGACTACCGCTGGAGCGCAGAACAGCAGTGCGGGCAAAGATATTGCCGTGTACGTGTGCCTGTTGGTCCTGGCCGCGATACAGTTTTTTATTGCGTATCAGGACATTACCGCGTCGCAAATGTTTGTGCGCATGCTGATTGTGGCGATTGTCGAGGCCGGCGTGGCTCTTCTATTCTTCATGCACTTGTGGGAGAATCGCGGGCTGAAATGGTTCGTGATAATTTTCACAGTTGCCGTGATTCTGGGGATGCAGTACGGTTGGACCGACAGTTTCCGGCTTTCGAACGGCGTGCCGTGGGCGAAGTAGGAAGATCCGGCTTCGGGCTTCGGCTTTCGGGCTTCTGGGGCGGGTGGAACTTATGAGGCTTTCGAAAAAAATTGGCATTCTTGGGGTTGCGCTGGCGGGGTTGATCCTGCTGGTGGCGCCCGTGCCGGCCTTTGCCCAGAGTTGCGCGCTTTGCTACACGCAGGCCGCGTCCTCGGGGGCGCGGATGATTCAGGCGTTGCGCAGCGGGATCCTGATCCTGATTATTCCTCCTACGCTGGGAACGATTGGCGTGATTTGTGTCATGTATCGCAAGCGGAATCAGGTTCGCGGGACGGAGTCCGGTGGCGAGTGGAACACGGAGCCGGGCGACGAATGGAGCAAAAGCTGAAAGACTGGTAGAATCGCAATCCCAAACGTGATAGCCACAAATCCATCTCTCGAAACGCCTCTCGTAACGCTGCGGTCGAAGCTCCGGGACTATTACACGCTCACCAAGCCGGAGGTGAACCTGCTGATTCTGATGACGACGTCAGCGGGCTATTACCTGGCCTCGCGCGGCCCGATGCGAATTGTCGGCTTGCTGAACACGCTGGTGGGAACGTTGCTGGTGGCCAGCGGCACGGCAACCCTGAATCAGTGGATGGAGCGAGTGTGGGACGGGCAGATGCGCCGAACGGCGTCGCGCCCGCTGCCTTCTGGCAGGCTCAGCAGCCGCGAGGCAATGGTTTTCGGCATTTTGCTGAGCGTGGCGGGAGGGCTCTACCTGCTGCTGGCAGTGAATCTTCTGGCGGCGCTGCTGGCGGTTTCTACTTTACTTTCTTATCTGCTGGTCTATACGCCGCTGAAGCGCAAGACACCGTTGTGCACGCTGCTCGGGGCTTTCCCCGGCGCCATGCCGACGCTGATTGGCTGGGCGGGAGGATCGGGGCACATCAATACACAGGCCTGGTTTCTGTTTGCCATTCTCTTCCTGTGGCAGTTTCCACATTTTCTGGCCATCGCGCTGATGTATCGCGACGACTACAGCCGCGCGGGGTATCACATGCTGCCGGCGTTCGACCGGGATGCGCGCTTCACTCGCGTGGAGATTGTGGGCTTCTCGCTGCTTCTGGTGGCGGCTACGATGTTGCCGCTGGTGTATCGCGCTGGCTGGTGGTACGGCGTCGGCATGGGCTTGGCGGGAGCGTTTCTGCTCTACTACGTGGGCAAGCTGGCGGCCTCGAGTTCGAAGGTTTTCGCTGGACGTCTGCTGCATGCCTCGGTGTTGTATCTGCCGGTGGTTCTGGTGATCATGGTGGCCGCGAAGAAGTAACGTTTGCGCTTGCGTTACGGCCTCTCTGGTTGTATCTCTCCGAAAATCCGCGGGTAAGTTCGTGTGGAGCGGGCACTCTTGCCCGCTAGTTTTGTGCCGCTGTAGGCAAGCGGGCAAGAGTGCCCGCTCCACACAAGCTAATCGGAATCAGATTACAGCGGAGGAACTCGTTCCGGTCGCCAGGAATACGTCGGCTACTTCCTGGCCGGCGATTTCCACGAAGGCCTGGACTACGATCGGATCGAATTGAAGGCCTGAGTCGGCCATGAGCCGGCGCACCGCTTCTTCGTGAGGAAAGCCTTTGCGGTAGCAACGATTCGAAATCATTGCGTCGTACGCATCGATGACTGCGACGATTCGCGAGCCGATGGGGATTTCGCCGGCCTTCAGCCCGCCGGGATAGCCGCGTCCGTTGTAGCTTTCGTGGTGGTGAAGAGCATAGAGACTGGCTTTGTCCAGGTTCGGAAACAGGCGGAGAATGGACCAGCTGTATTCCGGATGCTTGTTCATCAACGCGCGCTCTTCGTCGGTGAGTTTGCCTTCTTTTTTCAGGATCGAATCAGGGATGCCGATTTTTCCGATGTCGTGCAGAAGAGCGGCGACTTCCAGCTGATGCAGGTCGGTTTCCTCAATGCCTAACTTTCGCCCAACGCGCACCGCCCATTCCGCCAGGCGAGTGCTGTGGACTCCGGTGCCCAGGTCGCGCAGGTCGAGCAACTGATTGAACCCGCAGATCACCGAATTCATCAGCGAGCGCTGCTGCTCTTCGAGTTCCTTGATCCGCAAGCAGTCAGCGCCCTTCGACAGATTAGCCGCGAATTCGCGGATAGCACTTTGCGTCGCTGTTCCCATGAATTATTTCAGCCCCAGGTTCTTGATCCAGGCCTGCACGGCTTGATATGTGTCCAGGCGCCCGTTTCCGAGCTGTGGATCGGAAATATTGTCGGCGTGCGCGAGAGCCTTGGCAGCCTGAGGTTCCCAGCTGGGAAGGTTCGAGCCGCCGAGTGAAATTGAAATCCCGAGCAGGCTTAACGAGAGCCCACCGCCGCCGGAGCTGGACTGAGTGTTGTATTCCGAAACCATCAATGCGGTTGTTCCCGTGACGAGCGGGGTCGAGAACGAAGTTCCCCATCCTGCCGCGTACGTTCCGTAGGGATAGGTGGTCATCACGCCTTCACCAGGGGCAGCCAGCCAGACGGGTGGCGCTCCGTAGTTAGAGAAGGTCGATTGAGTGTCCTGGTTGCTGGTGGACGCAACATCGATTACACCCTTCAGCGCGCCCGGGTAAACCGTAGTCTGCTCGCCGCTGTTGCCCGCGGCCGCAACACAGATCACACCACTCGCGGTCGCATAATTCACCGCGTTCGCCAGCTGCTGCGAAGAGGTGGTGTAGTTGAAGCTCATGTTGATGACTTTGGCGCCGTGAGCGACTGCGTAGTAAATGGCCCGCAGGATGTCGGAGTTATAAGCAGTTCCGTTCGCCTGGAAAGCTTTCAACGGCAAAATCTTGGCCTGCGGAGCTACCAGGTGAATGATGCCGGCGGTCATGGTGCCGTGGCCGAAGGCGGCGTAGTTGGGGTTCCCATCCAGCACGGCGACGGTCGATTGATCCAGCACCGCGACCGTGGACTGGCTAACCTGCGCGGTCTGAAGGTTGTCGCCATCCAGCACGGCAACGGTCGACTGGCTCACGTCGCTCATTTCCGAGCCGCCGCTTTGGTTGCGAGTGAAGTCGTAGCCGGTCAGCAGAACGTTCTTCAGGACGGGATGGTTGGGATCAACTCCGGTATCGATATCGGCGACCACCACTCCGGAGCCTGCGGTATTGAACGCCGTTTGCGTCGTGCCGGTGCGGATGAGCGTGTTCGCCGGCTGGTAGACATAGCCGTGCCACACGGTAGTTCCGTAATACGTGTACGGAGCTTCATCGCTCAGGTACGTTGGCACCGCGCCGGCCGAGGCTCCCTGAGTCTGGACGACCTGGTCGGTTTCGATCGAGACCAGTCCAAGCAGGTTCAGGTTAAGCAACGACGTTAGCGGAGCGAGGGCCGGTGGAATCTCGATCATGAAAAGTTGCCCTTGCGGATCGCCCAAGCTTTCAACGGTCGAGCAACCGAGCAGAGCGCAGAGATTTAGAATGCCGTTCAGGCCGAGGCTGTCGCTGACCACCAGGCGGGTTTGCGGAACCGACTTTGCCGCCGATGTTTGCGCGCTAAGACTTTGGACCCCAAGACCCAGGCTCAACAGAAGGGCGAGACAAGTACGGAAAAGCGTCGATTGGAAAAAATTGCCGTTCGCAAATTGGCTGGTTCGCATGGTTCTCACGGGTTCCCCTTTTGACTCGGCCGGGCTGGTTTTCTGCTCTGCTCGAGTCTACGCAAAAGTTAGAATTCTCAAAACTTACACGCGTAATTCGTACGGGTTACTTTTCGGGGTTACTTTCAGGCCATCGGGCCCAGAAGCATCCACCTAATCCAAGTGTTTTCTATCAGTTAGCTTGCCTTGGATTCCGTACAGGGGGAGAACAATGGCATCGGACTTGTCTCGTTTCACCGAGATGGAGAGGCTGTTTGTAGCGTTAAATTCGAACTGAAATTCACCAAACTGGTTAGTGGAGGTTTCCGCAATCGGGCGCTTGCCATCCTGCAGGAGCACGGCCAGGCCTTGTGCCGCCCGCTTACCCTTGCGGTTCAGGACTTGTCCCACCAGGGCGGCCTGATGCCCTTCGCGGTGCGGTTCTACACGAAGTCCCTCTATACGAAGGTCAATGTAATATTCGTCGGTCTCGTAGAGAAACTGCTGTGCCGCGACCGCACCGCGCATGCCTGCGGGGACCGGCGCGAGACTGGAATCGAACAACAAGCGAAAACCGAGGCTTTTTTCGGGAGCGACCGCCGCAAACTGGCTCTTGACGACGCGAACCACGTCGGAGGGCGGGGTCAGAACGCTTTCTTTCTGGGCAATGGAGTGTACGATCTGCCATGTATTCAATACGTTGGCGCACTTTGTGCATCCCCCGTCGATATGTTGCTGCATGGTCATTTTCGTGCCCCGCGCCACCAGGTTCCTCGCAAAATCTGCCCAGGTTGCTTCACTGAAGTGCTTCATCAGAACCTCCGCCGGGGGGAGCGGACCAGAAACTGCCGGTGGTCACTCCAGCCTTTCTTTATTTCTACTCTTGAGCTTTTATCTTGGCTCTGTGGAATAAGGGCAGTGAGGGAGTGAAAAAGTATAGGGCTGGAGAAATAAATTCGGGGAGTCAGGCCTTACCCACCAGAATGAACGGAGCCCATTGATAACAATGGGGATAGCTTGCCCGTAGCTGTAGCATAGCCGACCGCAAGGCCTCGGCTTTGGACTCACCCTTGGCCACTCGGCGGTAGAAAGCGCTCATGAACTCTGACGTGCTCTTGTCGTGGACGTCCCAGAGGCTGAGGATCAAAGACTGCGCCCCGGCATGGAGAAGACCTCGCGCGAGGCCGATTAGTTCATCGCCGGCGGCCACCACGTTGAGGCCGGTGGAGCATCCGCTGAGCGTGATGAGCTCCACGGGAAGACGGAGCTGGTAGAGGTCGAACAGGCTCAGGAATGAGTCTCCCATGCGGATCGCGGAGAACATGGGATTGTCCTGACGGAAGCGGCCGTGGGTGGCGATGTGAATGCGGCGGCTCGCGGGACCTTTTTCGCGCAGGATATTCACGGTTGCGTTCTGGCCGACGAACAATTCCGCGCGGTCGAGCACTCCGGTGAGCGCCTGGACTTCGTCAAGAATTGCGGGGGCTTGCGGATCTGGGATGCCGAACACGAGCGAAGCGCCCGAGGAATTGGCGGTCCGGGTTTGGCAGAGCGCGTAGATGCTGGCGCTGGGCGAATAAGAGACCGTATGGCGGTCGATCAGATGCTGTGAGCCATCGAAGAGCGCGTGGAAGGGAACGTAGTGGAGCAGGCCGTGCGGAACGAAGATCAGGTGCTTTGCGGTTAGCCTTGACGCGACGGGGGCGATCAGCTCGTCGTAAAGTTCTTTGAGGTGCGCTTGCGTGGATTGAAGCAACGAATCGTGAACGGTTTCGAGATATTGCGGACCCAGCCGGAACTTTGAGAGTTGGAATTGAAGGAGTCGCAGCAGACCGGCGATTCTGGGTTGCAGCGTGACGGGAACGATCTCGAGAGTTTCTCGTCCCAGCAGGCACAGGAGGATGCGGTCGCGGACCTGGAAGTACTCGACCAGCAAAGTATCGTCGGGGATTGCGGCGCGAACGGTTGCGATGGGCACGTGGCTGGGCATTTGCAGGCCAGCCTGAGCAGCGTCGGCGTCGGTGGCGTCGTGCAGGATGCGCACCAATTCTTTCTCGTGACGTTGCGCCTTTTTTTCGAGGGCCGCGATGCGATCCGGGGATTGCTTCTCCGGTTGAAGCTGCTCACGTTCAATCAGGTTGTAATACCAGTTCAGTTCCTCGCGCAGATCCTGAATCGAGCGCACCAGATCGCTTTGCCCGGGAGTCTTTTCGGTGAAGGCCGGCGCCGGCCGGGCGAAGAGGTCCATGAGGCTGCGCGATTTTGCCTGTTCCACATAGGTGAAGGCTTCCTCGGCGGCGCCGCTATCGTCTGATCGAGACAGGCAGAGTTCGACCAGATTTTCGTAGACCTCCAGCCGATTCTTGATGAAGGCGACCTTCAGCTCTTCGCCGCGTAAGTTTCCGCGAAGGGTCTCCAGTGACTGGCGGGCGCTCTGGTAGGACGCGTAGGCGTGCTCGCGATCGCCTTCCGCCGAGTAGAGATTGCCCAGCAGGAGATGAGTCTCATAGGTGAGGACCGGCGATTCGAGTTCTGGAACTTTCACGAGAGCGGCGTTCGCGTGCTCGAAGGCTTGATCGGTTTCGCCCGTCCGCATGGCAATCCGTGCCAGCAAAAGCTGAGCCGTCACGGACTTATTCTTCCACTTGAGGTCGAGGAATGATTTCAGGGCCTGCGCGCAATAGCGCCGCGCCTCGAAGTATCTTCCCTCCTCGAAGTACGCAAGGGCGCGATACAAATCGATCAAGGACGGCCATGCCCGGTTCTTTTCCTTGACGAAGATTTCGCGTGATTCGGAGTAGAGCTTGAGCCCTTCAAAGGCGTGCCCCTGTTGAGCCGCGGCCATCGCCGAAAATGCCAGACACTTCGCGGTTTCGTATCCCATGCCCAGCTCGCGGAATCCCTCGTATCCCTGTTGCGACAAATCCGCCGCTTCCGCGCTCAGATTCAATTCCAGATAAAGTTCGGAGAGGTCGAGATTGCACAGGGCCTGGTGATAGGCATCGCCGATTTTCTTAGCATTGACCCGCGTTGCCCGGAGCATTTCGATGGCCCGGCTGTATTCGCCGCGCAGGTAATGAAGATAGGCGATGTTGTAATCGGCCTGCGTCACCAGCAGAGGCATGCCGTGCTCTTCGCAGAACTGGCGAGCACTCGCGTAAGAATCGAGAGCCTTGGAAAACTGGTTCAGACTGATGTAGCAGGTGGCCATGTTGCTGAGGACAGCGGCAATTCCCTCGGCGTCCTTTTCTGACGGCAGTCCCTGGTAGGCACGCTCGTAGGAGGTGAGCGCCTGGTCGAAACGATCTTGCCGGTAATAGACGTTTCCGAGATTGATATCGAGGCGAGCCAGGCGCCATGAATCGCCTTCGGCGGCGAAAATCTTGCGGGCGCGCTCGGCGGCCGCGAAGGCGCGATTGTATTCCCCCATGAGGAGCAGTGGTTGCATGGAGCTGCTTAAGGTTCGCGCGACCTGGTTGGATTCTCCGGCGGCTTCGAAAAGCGCGGCGGCTTGTTGATGATGGTCGGCGGCAGCGGCGTGCTCGCCCTTTACGTATAGGACATTGGCTTTTGCCCGCAGAGCGGTGGCCTTGGATTCTTTGCTTTTTAGTCTCTGCGAAATGGCGATAGCAGCATCGGCGAGGCGGAGCGCCCGGGCAACATCCACTCGGATTTGCTCTCTCACTTTTTCGGCGAGTTCGGAGACGATTTCGGGTTGCAACAGAGAACGGTGTTGCTGAAAAAACTTTTGCCTGCGGGCATCGTTGCTGAGACCCGCCAGTTCCTGAAGCAGTTGCTCGCGATTGGGCTTGCTCCGGGCACTGCTTCGAGTCTTGCTTCGGACTGGAGTCACTGGAATCCCTTTTCTTCCAGCAGTTGCCGCATTTTCTTCAGGCAACGGCCTCGGATAAAGCCGATGGATCCCGAGGCCAGGCCAAGCTCTTTGGCAACTTGCTCGTACGGACGCGGCGGGTCATCAAAGAAGAGCATGCTTACCATGCGGCCGCAGCGGGGAGGCAGCGCTGCCAGGGCTTCGCGAACGCTCTGTTCCCGCTGCACTTGATGGAGCATAGCCTCCGGAAGTTCTTCGGCGCCGGCATGGCGCTCGCCGTCGAGGACTTCCAAATCGTCCACCAGATTCAGGCGGTCTTTTTTCCAGCGCAGGCACTTGTGAAAACTGGTCTGCATCAGCCATTTGGCGATCGCCTTGGGCTCGCGCAACTTTGGCAAACTTGAAAGCAGGTCGACACAAACGGCCTGAAAAATATCGGCTGCGTCTTCCCGCTGCAGGCCGAACTTGATGGGGATGGAGAAAATCAAATTCTTGTATTTCTCGATCAGAGCCGACCATGCGGCCTGGTTACCCTTGCGACATGCGCGAACCAGGCGCTCATCAGACCACGCCTGCTCGCGCGCCGCGAGGGGTGCTTTCACTGTTTTGCACCGGATGCAGAGGCGTTTCCGCTCAGAAAGTAGAGTTGTTCAACGTTCCAAAGCGTGGTCGGCTCGAGAATCGCGGGTTTGAAATTCGCCAGATTCTTTTTCGCGCCAACCAGGATGTTGGGCGTGGCGAGAAAAACATAAGGGACGTTCGCCGCGATGATTTCCTGCACCTGATCGTAAAGCTGTTTTCGCGCTTTGTAATTGAGCTGCACCATTTGCTTCTGCATCAATTGATCGATTTGAGCTTCCCATTCCGTCGCGGGTTTGGTCTCGCCCAGGTGCCAGAGGTGCGTGCCGCCGCTCGAGAGCCATACGTTCATCTCGGGATTCGGATCGGCGTCGCCGCCGCCCAGCGCCATGATGCTGGCTTCGTAGTCGTAAGTTTGAAAAACGCGGTCGATCACGGCGCGAAACTCCAGCGGAACGATGTGAACATTCATTCCCAGCTTGCTCAAGTCATCCTGAATGATGGTGGCCATTTTCGTGCGCTGCGCGTTGGAGGTGCTGGTGATGATGGAAAATTCGACTGGCCGGTTTTGAGCATCGACGAGTTGATTATCGCCCTTCCATGAGAAGCCGGCTGATTTCAACAAGTCCCGCGCGTGATCGATTGAGCGCGACGGATGAGGGAGGGCCTGATCGACCCAAAGCTTGTTCGACGGGCTCACATTGCCCCACAAGGCAGAGCCGCGGCCTGCGTACACCAGTTTGACGATGCCGTCGCGGTCGATGGCGAAGGAGATCGCTTGCCGGAATTTGAGATCTTGGAACCACGACTGTTTCGCGGAAATCTCGCCCAGGTTTTTGGATGCGAGATCGTTGAGATTAAAAACCAGAAAGTTGTATTCGAGGCTGGGGCCCAGATCGAAGAGCTCAATTCCGCGGTTTGGCGCGTCCTTGGACAACACCGCGTAGTTTTCGGCGCTGAGGCGGCTGATGATGTCGGTATCGCCGGCCTGAAAGCGGAGCACTTGCGCGTCTTCATTTCCGACGAACAAAAAGACGAGTTCGTCGAGATAGGGAAGACGATTTTTGTTGCGGTCGGCTTTCCAGAAGTAGGGATTCCGCTCGAGCACTATTTTCTGGCCGGGCACATATTCTTTCAAGCGAAACGGTCCCATGCCTGCGATTTCCGCGGGAGGCGTGTTGAGAGTCCACGCTTGCGCGAACTTGCCATCGTGATAGGTCTTCTCCAGCAGGTGGCGCGGCATCATAGCCAGGCTGTCGAAGATGCGCTCGGCGGCGGCGTAGGGTTCTGCGAGAGTGAAGCGAACTGTGTACTGATTGATCTTCTGCACCGTGATCGGTTTTCCGCCGACGACCAGAAGATCGCGTTGCGGTGAGTGCAGTTTCTCGTCGAGATATACCTCGAAAGAAAAGACAACGTCATCGGCGTCGAAGGGCTGGCCGTCGGAAAAACGGAGGCCGTGGCGCAGGTTCACGGTGAACACGCGGCCATCCTTGGAGACGGTCCACGACTTGGCCAGGGCGGGCTCGGTCTGCTGCGATGCGCGGTTGATGTGGATCAAATCGGCCGTCAGGCGGCCGATCACTTCACGGGAAGGGGCGTCTGCGGCGGTTGCCGGATTCAGCGTCTTGGGCTCACTGCGCTGGCCGACCGTTAGAACACCGCCGTAGTGGCCAACTTCATTGTCGGTGATTTGTAGTTCTTCGGCGCGCTGTGGGGGTTGCGGCGGTGCGGAAGACGCGAAGGAATGAACGCCGGCGAGCAAGAGAAGGGCGAGACCACCCAAACGGGGCATATGTGGGATCCGCGGGCCTGTTATTAGATTGAGCCAGATTGTAAATGCTGGTGAAAAGCGTTTGCCACTGTGAGGTAACCAAGAGAGACAAGTACCAGAGCGAGTGCGGGAGCAAACATCCACCAGTAGGACACCAGCACGTTGTATTGTTGCAAGTTCGCCAGCAGGTTTCCCCAGCTGGGCATGGGCTCGCTGAGTCCCAAGCCGAAGAAAGAGAGGGTGACTTCCGCGATCACGTATTGAGGGACCAGCAGGGCGGCTTGGGTCAGCAGCGTGCCGTAAGTGTGCGGCAAGACGTGGCGTCGGAGGATGTAGGCGTCGGAGGCGCCGAAACCGCGGCTGGCAGTGACATATTTTCGGGAGCGGGCGCTGAGCACGATTCCTCGCACCAGTCGCGCCGGACGCGCCCATCCGATGGTGCCTATCACCGCGACCAGTAAGAGAAATGTTTCTGCCGGGCTGATGTGCAGCGGCAGGAATGCGCGGACGGCCAGCAGCACATAGAGCCACGGCAGGACGAGAAACAGTTCCGCCACGCGCATGGCGGATTCGTCAATCCAGCCGGCGTAGAAGCCGGAAACACAGCCGACGCACGCGCCGAGGAGCAGTGAGATTGCCGTGGCGAGCAGGCCGGCAGCGAGAGAAATCTGACCACCGTAGAGGATTCTCGAAAACTGGTCGCGCCCATAGTTGTCGGTGCCGGCGAGGAAGATCTGCGCGGGAGCGGTTACGCCAAACAAATGCGTGTGGGATGGGAGCCAGCCGGCGATTTTATATTCCGACGCGGAGACGAAGAAATGCACGGGATATTCCTCGCCGCGAGCCTCGGTGTATTCGTAGAGGCTGTCGGGACGCGCTACCGATTGATAAATAAAGGGACGGAGATGCAGGTGTCCGCGGGCATCCACAAAATGGAGGCGAGTTGGCGGGACGTAGGGGAAATCTCGATTCTGCTCCGCGGGTTGATAGGGTGCAACGAATCCTGCCAGCAATATTGCCAGGTGCAGCGCCAGAAGAAAGATTGCGGCGGCGATGAGTTTTTTCTTGCTCTGCTTCTTGTTGGTTTTCATGCGTGATCCGTTCGGATGCGCGGGTCCGCGGCTACCAGCATGACATCGGCCAGCAGGCTGCCGAAGATCATGAACAAGGTTGACGCCATCACTACACCAATCACGACGTATAGGTCACGGGAAAAGCAAGCCTCGAGCAGGAGCGGGCCCAGCCCGGGCCATCCGGTAATAACCTCGACCAATAATGACCCGCTTAGCAATCCCGCGACGGACAGCCCGAATAAAGAAATCAGCGGGTTGGCAGCGGCAGGCAGCGCGTAACAAAAGAGCAGCCTGGCTCGGCCGATTCCGTGTCCGCGGGCGGCCTGGATGAACGGTGCTTGAAGAACTTCAATCATGCTCGCGCGCACGTGCCGGATGAGAATCGGGAGACTCGCCAGCACCAGCGTCGTCACGGGAACGATCAGGTGCGCTGCCAAGTCACTGACTTGTCCGCAAGAGCCGAGACGGTCGAATCCGCTGGAAACCATTCCACCGACCGGCAACGCGTGCGTGCGGATGACGAGATAGAGAAGGCCAAGCGCCAGAACGAGTTCCGGCACGGAAAGAAGTAGAGACGTGCTTGCCGAGGTGAGCTGATCTTCCCAGCGGCCGCGGCGACTGGCGACCCAGACTCCAACCGGGACGGCAATCAGCCACGCCAGAATCATGGCGAGCGTGGTGAGAAGCAGAGTGTTCCGGGAGCGCACGACGAGGAGACTCCTCACTGGCTGGTTGTAGGCGAAGGAATAGCCCCATTCTCCGCGCAGAACCGACTTGACCCAGCGGAAGTATTTCACCGGCAACGGTTGATCGAGTCCGTATTGCGCTCGTAAGGCGGCGACGGTTTCTGGGGAAATTTGAGGATTCAATTTCATCTCATCGAAGAAACTGCCTGGAGCTAGGCTGCTGAAGAGGAAAGACAGAACGGAGGCGCCAACCATCAGCAGGACGGCATGAATCACGCGCCGCTCGAGGTACTTCATGCTCGACCACAACTTGCTCGACCACATGTTGGAGCCCGGGCTCGGACTCATGCTGGGCCTCCGGCTCGGGCGGTCCGAAACGCCGACTCCAGAACCTGAACGGATGCCAACAATTTGCTAGTCTGCGGATGTTGGGGACTGGTCAACACTTGCGCGGTCGATCCGCATTCGACGATTTTGCCCTGGTGCATTACTGCAACGAAATCGGCGACTTGGCCCACGAGACTGAGATCGTGGGAAATCAGCAGAGACGTCAAGGGGCGGGCTGCTTGGAGGTCAAGCAGAAGATTCAGGATTTGGGCTTGGGTCGACAGATCCAAACCGGAAAGCGATTCGTCGAGGATCAACAATACTGGTTTCAGTGCAAGTGCCCTCGCAATTGCCAGCCGCTGGCGCTGGCCGCCGCTCAATTGCAAAGGCGAGCGGTTTGCCCAATCCGGGGACAAGCCAACTTCTTCCATCAATTCGCGAGCGCGCGCACGCAGTTGCTGCCCGCTTTCGCGATGCTGGATTTCCAGCGGCTCTTCGATGATCTGGGCCGCGGAGAAGCGCGGGTCGAGCGCTCCCGCGGAATCCTGGAACACCATTTGAATTTTGGGGCGCAGTGGCGCGAGTTTTCGGTGACTCCAGTGTGAAATTTCGTTTCCCTCAAACCAGATCTCGCCGCAGTCGGGCTTTTCCATCATGGCCAAACAAGTTGCCAGCGTGGATTTTCCGGAACCGGATTCGCCGACCAGCGCGGTCAGGCAGCCGGGAGCGACTTCGAAATCGACATCGACGAGCGCGTCGATCGCGAATTTGTTTCGCGAGAACGGCGTGCGTTGCACGTATCTCTTGCTCAACCCGCGCGCCTTCATCAGCGCGGGCTGAAGCGCACGCCTGGCTGCGGTTTCAGTTGCCATAGTTGAAACAACTTACTCGCCGATCAGGTTCCGGCGTGATTTCCTCGGGCGATTCGACCTGGCAATTCGCAGTTCTCGCAGCGCACCGCGGCTCGAAGACGCATCCTGGGCCCAGGTGATCGAACGTGGTTAGACTTCCCGGAATCGCAGGCAGACGTTCACGCCGCGCGAAACCTGAGATATGACCGGAATTCTGCATTGGCTCGGGAACCAACTGCAGCAAACCTTTTGTGTAAGGATGAAACGGCCTGCGATACACCTGCGCGACCGTGCCGGCCTCGACGATGCGGCCGGCGTACATCACCACGACGCGATCTGCGAAGCCGGGCAGCAAGGCAGGATTGTGCGTAATGAAAATCAGCGCCGACCCGTATTTGCGATTGATTTCCCGCAGAGCATTCTGAATCTCGGCCTGTAGGGTTACGTCGAGAGACCGCGTGGGTTCGTCCGCGATTACGAGAGCGGGTCGACAGACCAGGGCCTGCGCGATGGCAACTCGATGAAGTTCACCCCCGCTGAGTTGATGCGGATATGCCCGGTAAATTCGAGCGACATCGGAGATTCCGGCATCCTTGAGCGCGGCCTCGACTTCCTGTTTGCGCTGCTTGCTTCCCCCGCTGCGGTGCGCGCGGATGACCTCGCCGATCTGATCTCCGGCACGCATCACGGGGCTTAGCGAGAGGCCGGGTTCCTGGAAGATCATCGCAATCCCTGCGCCGCGAATCTCCGCCCAGCGCGATTCAGCCGCGTTAGACAAGTCTTCACCCTCGAGAAAAATCGAGCCTTCACGGCGCGCATTTTCCGGCAGCAGTCCAAGAATCGTGAGGGCAAGCGTGCTTTTGCCTGATCCGGATTCTCCCAGGATGCCGACGATCTCTCCGGGAGCGATATTTAAGTCGAGCTTGCGCAAAGCCGGAACGGGCTGCTGACTGGGCGCGTCGTAGTCCACGGTCAGGCCGCGAACGCGAAGCAGCGGCGGGGCACACGTAGACGGCATGGAATTAGGCTTCGACACGAAGGCGGCAATCTCCCTACCTGACTTCAGATAGAACAAATTGTGACGGATGTAGTTGGAATTGCTTAATTACTGAGGTAATGGACGGTTCGCGGGGACCCAGAAGGTGAGGGACGTTGCGGTCGGTCCGCTAGTTGCAGGCGATCATGTTCTGCGTGACGCCCTGCAGACTAATGATTGCGTTAGCCGCGAGAGGGAAACTCCACAGCTTGCGGTGGTGTTTGCGTAGATACCAGGCCGCAGCGACGGCGGTGACGCTCTTCGCGGAGGCAACGGCGTAGGAGCGCGCAACCGTGGGATGTGTTCCATAAAGATAGGCAGACTCAACTTCGACGTTGCAGACGCCCTTTTTCCCGGCGAGCCAATTCTGGCGCGCGAAGAGTGTGGTGTAAGAATCCGCAAACGCGCTGCCAGTCGAGATTATTGTGAGGCTGACGAACTTTGCGTCGACCGGCCTAGTTTCGGGCGGTCTCGGGGCAATGACCAGCGCCGGGGCGGAGAGTGCGTAGCTTTTCACTGCAACTGCGTTGCTGCTGGGGGCGTCGGGGAGCTCCTTCGCTGCAGCAATCGTGATGAACGTGTGCAGGGTCAACAGTATTCCGATGGTGGAAATCACGACTGACTTCATTCGCGACCGAGGCTGTGCTTGCCGCGTCGCGCGAGATGCTAATGTGCGAGGGAGAATCGTGCGATGCAGCCGCTGGCGATCGAGAGTTTGGGGATGGGGAATGATGAGCCGCCTGTAAAGAGACTAGTTGTAAATGCGTTAACCAACAATTGCACATATGTAACCAAATAGTAATTAGCTTGGTCACCAGTTGTTGGTTACCCGGTTCGCGCGCATCCAGATGAACGCCGGCAGAATCCCCGCGGAGAATGGTTCGGGCCGATGCTATGATTTCTGCCGACATGATGTGCAAAACGCAGGGGGAAGTAATCCGGATCCCGGTGAGTTTTAGCGCAAAAGATGCGTGGAGGTTTCGTCCAGCTTTTTGCCGGGTTGAACGGACCGGGCTTGCGGGCGCGGCGTCATTCTTGGCCCGCGCGTTTCTCGCTCTCATTCTTCTGAGCTTCATCCTGCGAGGTCTTTCAGCGTCGGCGCAATCCGCTCCGGCGATCGTTCACGTGGATGCAACGCCGAGTCACATCATCAATTCTTTCGATCCCGACAGCGCGCTTGGCAGTTCGATCGATGTGCTCTCTCGCATGGACATCGACAGGGTTTACACGCCACACATTATTCAAGAGTCTCTCTCGGCAGGTTGGGGACCGATCACTTACCGGAACAACACCGAACTGCGCATGGCGGCCTGGCACTGGAACGAAAACGGGACGTGGAGCGACGCAGCCCATCGCAGTGGATACTTCACGGGCAGCACGGAACTCAAAGATCCGATTCGCTACATACTCGCTTATGCTCTGCCGCATCGCGGCTTTGCCACCAGCGGAGACCGCCCGGTGCAGGGTCCGAACTTGACGTACTGGAAAAGCAATCCATATCTCAGCAGTAAATTCACCGGCGAAAGCGATGCACTGCATCCGCAGTGGGTGGTGGTTGACCTGAGGGCGGAAAAGCCAGTCAGCGCTTTGCGCATTGACTGGGCGAGCCCCTACGCCACTGCATATCAGGTGGAATATTGGACGGGCGGGGATGCGCTTGATTTTGACGCGGGACCAAAAGGCGAATGGACAGTATTTTCGTCCGGCACGTTGAAGAATGCGCAGGGCGGGACAGTGACTCTAAAACTTGCCGATACGCCCGTCTCCACGCGATTTTTGCGCGTGCTCATGAAGGAGTCTTCGAACACTTGCGATGAGCACGGATCGAGCGACGTCCGTAACTGCGTGGGCTATGCCATCCAGCATATTGCGGCGGGGACAATTGACGGCAGCGGAGTATTCGTTGAGGTCACGAAAGAGCCCCGCGAGAGCCTGACGACATTCTGCGTTTCGTCAATCGATCCCTGGCATTCCGCTGGCGACGTCAATGACGGCGGCGGCAACCAGCATAGCGGCTTCGACATTTTCTTTAGCAGCGGACTCACCAACAACCTGCCGGCGATGATTCCGGTGACTCTGCTTTACGGCACGCCTGACGATGCAGCGGCGCAGATTGCGTACATCGAGCGGCGAGGCTACCGCATTGGGTACGTTGAAATGGGCGAGGAACCGGATGGGAAACACGCCATGCCGGAGGACTATGCTGCCCTTTACCTGCAGTGGGCAACCGCCATTCATCGGGTCGACCCCAAACTAAAGCTGGGCGGGCCGGTTTTTGAGGGCGTGAACGAAGACATTCATGTGTGGCCTGACGCGCGAGGGCGCACTTCGTGGATGGGGCGTTTCGTCGACTACCTCAAATCCCATGGCCGCGTCTCGGACCTTGCGTTTGTTTCGTTCGAGCATTATCCGTTCGAACCCTGCGACATTACGTGGAAGACGCTATACAGCGAGCCGCAGCTCATGAAGCACATTCTGCAGGTGTGGAGAGACGACGGCGTGCCCAAGGACGTACCGTTGATGGTGACGGAAAACCATTTGGCCGCAGGCCTTACGGGGCCGATGACAACGATTTTCGCGGCGCTATGGTTGGCCGACAACGTCGGATCATTTTTTGAAGGCGGAGGCGCGGCGTTTTACCACTCGCCGATTCAACCGCAGGGCGTGCAGAAGACTTGCCTGGGCTGGGCATCGTGGTCGAATTTTGTTTCCAATGAGCATTATGAGATCAAGGGATACACGTCGCCTTATTTCGCCGCGCACATGATTAATCTGGAGTGGGTGCAGCACCGCTCGGGGATGCACTACATGTATCCATCTTCGGTGGAAATAAAAGACGCTGACGGGAATGCGCTGGTCACAACCTATGCGGTGCGCCGGCCCGACGGGAACTGGTCGGTGATGCTGGTTAACCGCGACGAAACCACTGCGCATACGGTTCAAGTGCAGTTTGAGGACGGGCGCAATAAGCAGGAGGCATACTTTTCGGGGCGGGTTACGTTTGTGACGTTCGGCAGCGAACAATACGTGTGGATCAACGACGGGCCCAACAGCCACGCCGATCCGGACCATCCACCGGTAGCCTCCACGGTGGAGGCGGGTTCGCAAACCACGTTCACGCTGCCGAAAGCGTCGATTACTGTGCTGCGAGGCAAGGTGGCGGGGCTTCGCGATTAGAAACCGTTGATTGCGTTCATTCCGGGGTGTAGTTCTTGAAGCCGAGCCGACTGAATCGAAGCGCCCGGCGCCGACAGACGAGCCAGGATCACCACGCTTGCGCCTTCTGCAGCAAGCCTTTCATCCCCGCCCAGCTTTGCCGGGAAGATTCTTCGGGAGTGCCGGCGCCGCGCCAATGAGTTTCAAGGCTCACCGCAAAGTGATAGCCATCGCGTTTGAGCGCCTGGAATTGTCCGAGCCAATCCACAATGCCGCCGCCCATCGGCGCCCAGCCGTAGCCCGCGTCTTTTTTCACCGCGTCCTTGCAATGGCAATGGCCGATTCGCTCCTTCGGCAGCAGATTGTAGCCATCAGGAAAAGGCTTTTCGCCACTGGCTGCCGCATTGCCGGGATCCCAGTTCAGCATAAAATGCGGGGATTGCACGGCACCGAGCACCTTCGCAGCTTCGGCGCCGGTGGCCGTGTTGAGTCCGGAATCATTTTCCAGAAGCAGCGTGATTCCTTTTTTCCCTGTCTTGGTGGCCGCGTCCAATAGCTTCTCGTTGATTGCGGCGCGATAGGGCGCGGGATCATCTAGTCGCCAGAAATCGAAGCAGCGCAGGCGGTCTGTCCCGAAGGCCTTGGCCATTTCAATTCCGCGCTCTAACACTTCATCCTGCTGGGCGAAGGTGAAGCTCGCTTTGAAGTCGTTCGGCTCGCTGTACTTCGAGCGCGGAGCCCCGGCCCAGTCCACTTTAAAAAGCGGGCTCGCAATGTCGGTGACGCGTAGCTCGTATTTTTTGAGAATACGCTGCGCTTCCGCCACCTCCGAGGCATCCAGGTTCACGATGTTCTTGTTCCACATGCCGCGTAGTTCGATCCACTCCATGCCAAACTCGCCGGCGGCTACTTCGCAGGAGCGGCCAAAGTCCTGGGAAATCTCGTCGTTGATTACGCTGACACGGAATGGCGACGCAGGAGTATGGGCCCGCGCATCGGCAAGCGGAGAATTCAGAACCAGCGCGGCCGCGGCCGTACCGCCCATCTTGGCCAAAAGCTCACGACGCGAAATTGGAGTAGTCATGACGTCCTTTCCGATTCTAAGCTGTCCCCGGCTCGAAGCGATGATGCCACACTCGGGCTGCGCCAATCAGATTCGCGTCTTCTCCCAACGATGCCATGGTCAGCTCGGCCTTTTCGAAGGGAACGAACCGGCATCCGCGGCTGATGACCGAGCGGATGCCGTCGAGGAACAGAAGCGAACTCTTCAACACGCTGCCGCTGAGCACGATCGCGTCGGGTGTAAACAGGTTAATCAAATTAGCTAGGCCCAGACCAAGATAATAAGCTTCGCGTTCGATCGCGCGGCGCGCGAGGTCGTCGCCCTGCTGCGCCAGTTGGCAAATCTCGCGGGCGCTCACACTTTCCAGGTGCGGATAATCCGCCGGGGCCTGGCTCTTGAACCACGCGGCCATGGCGGGCCCGGCAGCCAGCGATTCCCAGCAGCCGCGAAAACCGCAGGAACATGGCGGCCCAGAAGGGTCGACCACATGATGCCCAAGTTCGGGATGAGCTCCATCCACGCCGCGGTAGAGTTCGCCATCGAGCACAACCCCACCTCCGATGCCAGTACCGACCGTCACGTAGATAAGCCGCGACTTGTGCTTGCCGGCGCCCCAACTTGCCTCGGCCAGTGCGGCCGCGTCCGCGTCATTTTCCAGGGCAACGCGGACGTTGAAAATGCTCTGCAGGTCGGCCACCGGCTTTTTCTGCCGCCAGCCAGGAAGAAAATCTACGTCGCCAAACTCACCGGCGATGGGGTCCACCGGGCCGGTGGATCCAATTCCGATGCCTGAGATTTCCGCGCCGGCATTTTTGGCTGTATCGCGCAACATGGCCGCGATCCGGTCGAGGCCGTCCGCGTAGCGTTCGGGATCGGTGGGCGACTCCATTTTGGACAAGACCTGCCCGTTCTCGTTCACCATCCCAACTGCAATTTTGGTTCCCCCAATATCAACCGCGCCGATGGTCATTGGTCCCGTGGCCTGGTGTGCCCCGCGCAAATCATGCGGCTGCAGATTTACCGATCAGAATGTTACACGAATCGCAAACTGCAGGACTCGCGGCATATGAGCGTAGGCCGGGAACATAAAGTTCGCCGAGCCGACGTAGTTGTTCACTCCGCGCCATTGCGTGTGGTTAAAGATATTGAACGCTTCGGCCCGGAATTGCACGCTAACTTTTTCGGTGGGCTTGAAAACCTTGTAGACCGACATGTCGAAATTGGTGCGGTGGGGCTGGACCAGGCTGTTTCTTCCCGAGTCGCCAAAGGTCAAGCCCTGGGGCTGCTCGTAAGCGCAGGAATTGTAAAGCTGAGGGCCGGGCGTGCCGGGATACGGGACCGGGCAGGGAGTGGCATGGGGATTGCCAATAATGTCGGCGTACGAGCCATTTCCCGAAACACCGTCGGCGACGCCGGCGTTATCGCCGAAGATGCCGTCCACCACGGAAAAGGGCGAACCGCTTTGGGAGGTCATGATGCCGGCGAACTGCCATCCACCCAGGAAACTGCGCGCGAGCCCTCTTCCCGCAAACGGCACTTCGTAGATCCAGCTGGCAGTGAGAATGTGCCGCTGGTCGTAGTTGGAACTGGAATAGTTGGCGGGGACGTCGTAGGAATCTACGAAATTGCCGTCGACGTTGTCGGAGGAGTCGTCGAGGGAATGGCTGTAGGTGTAGGCCACATCGAGAGTGAGCGCCCCGCTGGTTTTTCTCAGCGAGAATTGCAACGCGTTGTAATTGGAGTTCGCCTCGGGCTCCACACGCTGGATGTCGCCGACACTGTAATAGGGGCGAAAAGGGTCGGGATCGTTTCCGCATGCCACGTCCAGATTGATGGCGGGTTGCCCGGTTATCGTGTTGCCGTTCACCGCGAACGTGGGAGCAAGTGCTGTCCCATTTTGCGTGTTGCAGACATCACCCGTGAGTGGCTGGCCGGGAAGAAACGGGTTCAACGACGCCGGCGTTGGATGCAACGCGTTCAGTTCGCGCTGCAATGTGAGATGTGTTCCCTTGGCGCCAACGTAAGCCAGCGTAGCGACAGCGTGGCTGGGCAGATCATGCTGCACATCCAAATGCCATTGCTGGACGTAGGGCCATTGCGCGCGATCAGGAATAGAAACGTTTGACAGTGGGAACAGCAATCCCTGTCCTCCAACATTGGTGTAGCCCACCACGTTGTATTGCGTGGGCTGTTGCACCAGGGGAGGAGTTCCTTCGAGATTCTCGGCATTGCCTTCCATGCCGTTGGTGTGCTCGAAAAAGATTCCATAGCCGGCGCGCACTGCCATTTTTCCATTTCCGAAAGGATCCCAGGCGAACCCGAGACGTGGCGCCGGGTTGAAGAGGTGTCCCTTCAAACAGCCGCGAGGCACGGTTCCGATGCCGCATTGCGCGATCCCGTCGAACGCAGTTCCAGTTCCGGGGATGAGCGCGCCAACTTGGCCGGTCACGCTGCCGTCCACATCAATCTGGGCCGCGGTGCTGGGATTATAGGCTGCGGGATCCCAGTTGGAGACCAGATGATTCCTTTCCCAGAATGTGCCATAGAGACTGACGCGCAGGCCCAGATTCAGGGTCACACGCTTGGAGACGTGAAAGTCATCCTGAATGTAGGGTTCGAACATTTTGTAGTTGATGTGATATTTCGGCTGCGCATTGGACTGCGAATAGCTGGCGATGTTTCCCATCAGCATGTCGGCGAATGCGTTGCCGGTGGAAACCGGAACCGTACTGTCGAATACCAGGTCGCCGCTAAGATCGGTGTAGGCCAGTTCGTTTTTTTCGGCATTCACGAAGTAGCCGCCGAATTCTATTTTGTGTTTTCCGAGGCTCTTCGTGACATTGTCGCGATAGGTGAAAGTGGGATTCGAGTTCTCCCACGGGAAGGCGGTGGGGCCTTCGCAGAATCCGCCGCCGTACGCGCCCGACGTACTCAGGCAGAAATCGGGCAACTTTCCCCCAAAGTTCGGGAACAAGCCCGGTCATCGTGAAGGTGCTGGGGCGCGTCCAGACCGCGGGGTTCGTGTTGATCTGCTGAATGTGGTCGGTGGTGTAGCTCGCGACAAACTCGTTAAGCAGGGTGGGAGAGACTGTTGCGGTCAGCCTTCCCACCATTTCCACGCCGGGCCCGATAAAATGCGTGCCAATCGTCGGGAAACTTTCGCTGCCCCATGTAACTGTCGCATTTGTGGTGTCCCAGGAATCGTGAATCGCGCGGAACGTGGCGCGCAACTTGGAATTGAAGTCGTGGTCGATGCGGACCAGATCTTCGCGCCAGCGCGTCGGCTCCGGGACGGCCGCCGCAAACACCGACTGCACACCCGACCCGATGTTGGCCTCGGGGATCATGGGCAGCAGAAGTTGGGCATTTGGATCGATGGACGGAAGTTGGTTGTTTGGAAATGGATTTCCCGTGTTTGGATCGATGGGGCAGTCGGTTGGGGTTGGGTCGATCGGCGCACACTGGTCGCTGAAATTCCCCTGCCGGTTCGCCGTCGGAGGGAACAATGTTGTCGAAGTTGTAGGGAACCACCTCGCGCCGCCAGTTCTGCAGCCAGAAGAAAAACGTACGGTTCTTCCAGATCGGACCGCCTACGCTGTAGCCGAAGTCGTGTTTGTGATATCCCGCCTTGGGCGTTCCGGGGATGTCGAAATAATTGTGCGCGTTGAAAGCTTCGTTACGCGCGAACTCCCAGACCGAACCGTGGAACTTGTTGGTGCCCGACTTAGTTTCCACTTCCACCGTGCCCGAGCCGTTTCGCCCGTATTGCGCACCATAGTTGGAGGTCAATACCTGGACTTCTTCAATCGACTCGACGCTGGGATAGACGTTGAGCGAGAAGTTGCTGCCGTTGTCCATCATGTCGCCACCGTCCACTTCCCAGTTGTTGTATTCGGTGCGGCCGCCGTTGACGCTGTATTGTACGTTGCCCTGGCTCCCACGACGCCTTCGTCCTGACCAGTCTGGTTGCTCACGCCGGGCACAAGGGTGATGAGCTGCGTGAAGTTGCGTCCGTTGAGCTGAAGTTGGAGCACCTCCTTGCCCGTGATCGTCCCGCCCAGCTCGGACGACTCGGTGTTCACTTGTGCCAGACCCTCTCCACGAACGGTGATTTCGTCGTGGATGTTTCCCACCTGCAGAGTCACGTCGATGCGGGCGTTCTGCGCTACCCGCAGGACCACGCCGGTTGCCTGATATTTGCGAAATCCAGCAGCGCTGGCGGAGACGTCATATTGCCCCGGCGGCACGCCGGCGGCTACGTATTCGCCCGAGGAGTTGGTCTTGAGCTCACGGGTCATTCCGTTCGCGGTGTTTTTCAGAGTGACCTGAGCGCCGGCAACCACAGCGCCAGTTCCATCGCGAACCGTTCCGGTAAGAGAGGCAGTATCTTGAGCCAGGCCGATCGCGGAGAACAGCAGCAAGCCTGGCGTGAGCAGGGCAAACTTCACCGCCGTCCTCTTGTTCATGTTTCCCCCTCGGCGGCAGCTCAAGGCGAAGTCCGCGAGGTACGGCGTTAGAACTCAGAACTTAGACCTTAGAACTCGAACCTCAGAACTCAATCTTAGAACTCAAACCGCAACCCGAACTGGAAGAAGCGCGGTGTTTCCCCGGTGGCGTCGCCGGTAATTGTCCCGAAAAGCGGATCTCCCACGGCCGAATTCGGCTGCCCAAAGCGCGGGTGATTGGTGAGGTTGAAAATCTCCGCCCGCAGTTCCAGCCGCATGCCTTCTTTGGGCACGAACGACTTGTAAAGGTTTATATCCGCGTTATGGATACCGTCGACCCGCAGGTTGGAAAAATAGCGAGGCGCGTTGCCCGGATTCTGATCGCCAGGATCTCCGAAGCAGATCCCGTTGAAATAGGAAGGCGTGGCCACCCCCGAACCCACGTTCGCCCATTGCAAGGCCACATTGTGCATGGTGGCACCGGGGGTTTTAAGTTGGGGGCAGATAACCTGGGGCCGCTGGGTGCCGTTGGCGAGGCGCGCGTTGGACATGCTGAGGGCCATCGGTTGCCCCGATTGTTGGGTGAGCAGGGTCGAGATCGACCAGCCTCCGACCACAGCGTCGACTGCGCGGTTCATATTACCGCCAATCCATTGCTTGCGGCCAACGGGCAGGTCCACGACCACGGCGCCCGCGAGCCGTTGCGGCGTGTCGCTGGCTCCGATACTGTGTTCCGAAGACAGCCGGTCCAGTTGTTGAGGGATGCCCTGGCCGAGCGCTCCCACCCAGTTGTTCCTGCCCGCCGAGGAATAGTCGGTTGCCTTCGATATCGTGTAGCTACCCTCGAAGCTAACGTGATGCGTGGTGCGCTTATTGAACCGAACCTGCAGCGCGTTGTACCAGGAATTCGCGGTCTCGAGCATCAGGCCCTCGAAGTCGCCCGAGAATTGCGGGTACTTATTCACCAGATTTCCCAGGGGCAGGGTCGCATTCCCGTAGTTCGAATTAGGTTCGTTGAAGCAGGGATTAGAAGGGGTCGGTGTGCAGGGGCTATTGAACATGGAGTAAAACGGGTTGCCGACTTGCGTCTGAAAAAAATTGCTCACGCAGCTATCCGTCTGGCAGGTCGAGTCCGTGGGAGTTACCGCGGCCGAAATCTGCGCCAGCAAAGCCGACGGGATAAAATCCCGGTTGTTGGTGCCGGCCCAGGGCAGATGCGTGCTGCGATTCGCCGAGTAGTCCACGCCGAGCACGATCTGGCTGGGAAGTAGCCGCTGGATACCCAGATTCCACTGGTAAATGTCGGCGTCACGCGCCGCCGTCGTGCCCAGATCGTTCGCGTCTGTATAGCCCCAGTTTGCAAACTGGCCGTACTGCCTGCCCTGCGGACCGGTATAGCCGTTGGGAAAGGGATTTTCCAGGGTCGCGGATTGGGTGGCAAAGTCGTTGTTCGTAAAAAACATGCTGGCGGTCTTGAGGAACGCGGCGCCGGGATACTGGAAGTTTGTAGCGGGGCTCATTCCGAAATAGACGCCGGCGCCGCCGCGCACCACCGTCGAGGGATCGAGTTGGTAGGCGAAACCCAGTCTCGGCCCCAGGTCTTTGCGCCAGGTCGGAACCGTCCTCATGCTAGAAGTGGGGAACTGCGTCGTGCCGATCAGCTCCTCGGAGGAGGGGAAATTCACACCCACCGACTGCAGAGCCGCTTGAGCGCTGCTCGTATTGAGATTGACGCCACTGTCCGCGGTGAAATTGCTGAATTGGAGTCTGGTTGCCGCGCGAGGTGTAGGGCGAACTCCACTGGTAACGCAGGCCGAGATTGATGGTGAGTTTCGAGTTCACCTTCCAGTCATCCTGGACGTAAAACCCGGTCTCCAGCGACCGGTTCGCCACCGAAGGTGTAATCGCCAGCTGATTGCCGCCGTTGACATTGTCGGCATAACCAAAAGCCAGACTGGCGAATGGGTTGCCGGTGTCATTTCCATTTGCATCGGTGTCGCTGTTCGGATTTGGCGATGTCACCTGATCTGTAAACGTCATGTAGCCGGTGGGGTAGTTCGGTTGCCAGAAATTGTTATAGAAAATTCTTTGCTCGCCACCGATCTTGAGCAAATGCGATCCCCTGGAAATCACCAATTGCGAGGAGTAGCTCACTAGAGTGTGGGCGAAGGTAGTGTTAATGCAGCATTGGTCGTAAAGGTTAGTCCACGGCAAATTTCCCTGCATGAGAAACGTCGGCATCTTGTCGATCCCGTTGGCCTGCTCGAACACCGGCGGCAATCCCGGGGTGCCGGCCGGCAGTGAAGCGTTGAAACTGGAGATCGTGGGGATTCCCGGCAGCGACAGTTCATGCACTCGGTCCGACTCCCACATGACTGGTCCAGATGATCCGCGGGTTGATGGTCCGGCTATATTCGAACGAAGCGTTTTGCGCCACGGTCACACCGCTCGCGATTCCGTCGTTATCGAGGCCGTCGCCCAGCGTGAGTGGACTCGTACCAGTTGCTCCAGGCCCGGCTGTAGCGGCCGTTGATGTGGTTCTTGTCGTTGAACTGGTGATCTATCTTGATGTCGAACTGGTAATCCGGCCCATTCGCCGTTTCGGTCCAGTTGTAGTTATTGAATTCGTTCGCGTTGCTGGGCTTCGGGTAGAGATTGAGAACGGCCATTCCGATGGCATCCCGTTCGCTGGGCGGGATCACGTTCGCTTGGCCGTTGTACTGCACCGGCGGCCTGGTTATGCATGGATTCCCGCACCCTTGCGCGGTCGGGTCGTAAATAATGTTCTGCGTCCCCGAGAAGTCGCCTTGCCGCTCCGCCAGAGTCGGCACCGTCGCGTTCCAGCTGGACGCGCTGGTGTTCTTTACCTTCTCAAAATCAACGAAGAAGAAAGTCCGGTTCTTCCTGATCGGGCCGCCAAGGGAGAATCCACCCTGGTCGCGCCGGCTATCAGGTTTGGGGTTGGGCTCGGGGTTGAAGAAATCGCGGGCGTCCATCTGCGGACGCTGCAGGAAATACCAGCCTGAGCCATGGAAGTGGTCGGTTCCGCTTTTCATTACCATGTTCACGACGGTGCCGCCGTTGTTGCCGAACTCCGCCGAGAAGCTGTTGTTCTGCACGTTCATCTCTTGCATGCCCTCGACCAGGGGCTCGTAGTAGACGTTGGAATTCCCTCCCTCGCCCTGCTCCGGCGCGCTGATCAGGGCGCCGTCCAGCCGTATTTCGGCGGTCGCGTTGCGCTGCCCGTTGGAAGTAAAGTTCGTCCCCGACGGATAGTTATCCGTGGTGCCGGACCCTGCCACCTCGGTCACGCCCGCTGCCAGGAATGTCAGGCCGAAGAAGCTGCGGTTGATCAGAGGGAGTTCGTGCACATATTCGCTCGTGATGCTCGTGCCCAGGGTCGCACTCTCGGTGTCCAGGAGCGGCGCTGTGGTGGTTACCTCGATCGATTCGTTAACCCGTGCCGGTGATAATGTGAAGTTGAGCGTGGTTTCCTGGTCCACGGCAAAGACCACGTTCGTGTGCTCGGACGTACGGAAGCCCTTGGATTCCGCTTTCACCGAATACGTCGACGGCCGCAGTCCGGTGAAAACGTATTCACCCTTGCCGTCGGTGACGGTGTGCGTGGCAATGTTGGTGCCGCTGTCGGTGATCGTTACGGTGGCATTCGGTAACACTGCGCCAGCAGCGTCAGAAACCACACCCCGGAGCTGTGAGCGATAGCTGCCCTGAGCCACAAGCAAGGGGGAGCTAACGAGCAGGAACGCTACCAAAAACAAAGGAAGAACTGGCGTGGCCAGTCGCATGGGACCTCCGCACTTTGTGTGTGCACCTACGGGTGTCGACGGCGTGTGTACGGCCAGCTTACGATTTATTTCGATTTCGATCTTATACTTACGTAAACCACCCGTTGTCAAGATCAATCTCGGGTCCCCAGAGGTACGGTCTTCCCCCTGCGACTGTCATCCTGAGCGAAGTGAGTGACCCCGTGCAGTCCGTACTACCCGCGGCTCCCAAGGGGGTTTCCACCCTGGCCTCGGCCTCGCACCCGACTTCATCAAGCGCCGTCTTAGCGCGCGTACCAGAACACCCCGCCCTTGGAGATCGCGGGAAGCACGAACGTTTCCCGCCCATCCTTTTGCGTGCCTTGCAATCTCTGCACATTGCCGAGGAACGGCAGAAAATATCCGGCGTTCCCGGGTAGGGCCGGCAAGCTGACCCTCACGTTGGTCTGCGGAGTTTGAATCGGGTTGGCGCCAGCGACGAGCCCAGCAAAATTCGCCAGAAAGACATGAGTCGCCCCCTTCACCTGCGCCACCGAGATCGCCACAGACGGCGAGGCCGCGATCTCAACCCCGCGATTGGTCTGCGTGAGGCCGGGTTGCAGGCTGTCCAGAAATGCCCGCTGCGTTTCCGGGGTCGCATGGTCAAAATTCTTCTCTAGGAGTGTGTTGTAGATTTTCCCGGGACACTCGGGGAATCGCGTCACGTTGGGTCGGCCGCCGAGATGCAAAGCATCTTCGCCAGTGACGATCAGTTGGTTCCCTTGTTTTAAATATTGCTCGATCCCGTCTTTCTCATGATCGGCCCACTCCCGCACATCCGGGAGAATCAGCGTCGTCCCACGAAATTCCGCGAGCGTTCGTGGAGTCACCACCTGAAATTCACGATGCGCCTGCATCAGCAGAATCAGAATCCCGCGATAGGAACGAATGAATTCGTCGGCGTAGAAGTTTCGGGTTTGCGGAGAAAAGTAAACGCCGATGGGATCAATCGGCTTCCGTGGAGCAAAGAAGGTATCTTCGTTCTGTTTGATCCACGAAAAAATCTTCACGCGCGTGGCCGGATCGTTGGACCCAGCCATCGAATGTCCCGGCGCATCCCAGAAATTCGCACCCGCCATCACTTCCGACATGGCCAGGTTCATCATGGCCTCGCGCTTGTCCACTTTCTGGTCGCCGTCCCAGGAGTAGTTGAGGATCCACGTCGCTTTGCCCTGCGCAAACGCGCGGAATGTGTGCATGCCCACCTGGTAGCGGAACCAGTCGAGCGGGTTACGCTCGGAGGCCATATGGCCGCTGTTGCCGAACTCGTACTCGTGCGCAATAGCGTCCACGACCGGGTAGAGGCTGTAAACATCGGCCCCTACACGAACTGCCTCCTCCTCGATGCCAGGATAAATTTCAGGAATGGTCTTGATCTGCGGATTGACTGACTTCGCGTTCTGGTCGATCTCGTGCATGAAATCTGTGAAAGTCTGAATGCGAAACTCAACCCATTTGCGAAAGTTCGGATCAGAGAAATCGCCGAGCTTGAGATCTTTCTTGGCATCGAGCCCGGTCTGCTTCTTGAAAGCGGCAACCGTGTACTCGTCGAAGCTGGCCCACGTGTCTTCCCATCCGTCAAAATGCGTCATCCAGTAGGGGATGTCCACGTAGATGCCGTCAATTCCGGTGGCGGCGATTTGCCGCACGCGTTTCATGTACGTTTTCCGCCATTCGCTGGCGTAGGGCGTGACCCAAACATCTTCATCGCCCTTCCTGATCCAGAACGCGCTGCCGCCGCCGAAGATCGCGGGCTCACCCGTAATCTTGCGCTGCAGCCAGTCGGGATGTTCTTTCGCAAGCGTGTGCGGCGTCTGATCGCCGTGAGCCGTGATGCATTCCGTTCCGGCAATGTAGACGAATGCACGGTTCCCCGCCGCATGCGCTTTCTCTGCAACGGCGCGGATCGCGCGCAACTTCTCCTCGGGATCCACGAAGCTTTCATAGCGCCCTGGGATGTCGTTATCTACTTCGATCCCAAACACGCCGCCTTCCTGCGCATTGCGCACGATCTCGTCGGCGCTGTTGCGGGACAGGCCATAGGCTCCGATGCGCACATAGTTGGTCCAGTCCTGGCCGGTCAAACTCCGGTCGGTCTGGTTGTGTTCGCTGGAAGTCGGAGTAGCCGCTATCCCAAGCAGCGCCACCGAAATAAGGGTGAGCAAAAGAAGAAGTGCGGAAACAAATCCAGTTACGGGTTTCTGTCTAGGCATGCCATCTCCTCGGCGCAAGCGCGAAAGCGAGTATAATCCCGGCATGCCGAGAGCAGCCTTATTTACGCTGCTGGTCGCTACCGCGCTGAGCGGGGCTCTGCAAGCGCAGCGAGCCGGAGGGCGATTTCACGGCAGTGCTGCCGGGCCGCATTTTCGCTCGGGTTTTGTAGGGCAGCGTGGCTCCCGAGTCCCGTCTAGATCCGGATTAGTTTCTTCCCGTCTGCACCGCCCCAACACTTCCGGATCTTATTTTCTCCCGTACGGCGATTCGCTTGGCAACGATCAGCCTCGCTATGAAGAGCCGGATTCGGAAGCAGCGACGAACACCGCGCTCCCTCTCGTGATTCAGCGGACGCCGGAATCTCTGCCCAAATCGCAGTTTATCGAGATTCCGAGCGCGGCGAATGCACCCGCTCCCAGAATGCCGCCGCCGGCCGTATTCATCCTGGTCAACGGAAATCGACTGGAAGCCCGGCGCTTTCTGCTTTCGGCGAGCCTTTTGTCGGTCAGCATCGATCGTCAGCTGCGCACCGTCCCTCTCTCCATGCTCGACATCGGCGCGACCGTCAGCGCCAATCACGAGCGCGGAATTGATCTCCGCATTCCCGACGACCGGAATGAAATTTCCCTGAGCTTCTGAAAAAGAGCTTCTGAAGAATTTCCCTGAAGCTGATAGCTTCCCTCACTTCACGCAAAACGCAACCACCGTCCGCCCGCGCTTGCCTCCAGCCTTCTCCAGTTTCACGAGCAGTTCGGACTCCAGATCTTCCGGATCGGCAACCATCTCGCAAGCGGCGATCTGCTCATTGGTCGCGCCGTGAAAACATAGTTCGCAAATTCCCAGCCCGCCATCCGATTGCACCGGAGGACCAAACGTGCGGCAAGTCATGGGGCGCGCCTCGTAGAGATCACACAACCCGGTTTCCGGGTCAAGCACGGGACAGGGCTCGTCGTTGGCAAATTCCTCAAAGCGCTGCTCCGCGTCCGGACCTTCATCGAGCACGCCAGTTTTCGCGTTTCCGGGAAACTCCGCTGACAACCGCCTGACCGAAGCCAGCGCCCGTGCGCGAATGCGACGTGCTCGTTGCGGATCCGCTTTTTCCAGGCCGGCCATCCCCTGCTGCAACCGCAGCGCGTCCAGCTGATGGATGGCAAACACTCCCACACAGCATTGCGTGCACCCCGGACGGCAAGCGAGCCATTCCCCGGCGCGCCGTGAAGCATCCACCAGAGCGGCATCCACAATCTGGATCAGTTTCCGGTCGCCAGCCGGTAATCGCCGCGAAGACATGTCGGAAGGATACTGCATAGACTCAGATGGCGGAGGCGTTCGTTCTTTAAGCGTCTGCAGATTGTTGACGTGGCGGAAGCGAGTGGGGGTCGAACGTTGCAACATACGAAAGCGGGTTCCGCTGAAATGCGAATTAGCGCAGGGACCTCTAAAAAAGGCGAGCCGGTAAACAGTGTGAACAAGAAAGCCCTCTCCCGCCAGGAAGAGGGCTTTTTTAATCGGAACGTGTTCTAGTCGTCGTCGTCGGCCTTCGCGGGCGCCGGTCTGTTGAACTCGCTCGCGGGGCGAACGGTCTTCTCGCCAGGGTAGGGCCGAGCGAAACCGGTGGATTCGTACCAGTTGAGGTGGTTAACCGTGTCCGAGTCTTCGGAGTCTGGCGTGTGATATTTGCCAGCGAAGACCCGGCCTTCTTCGCCATCCATCCCGCCCTGAGAGCCTTAACCGCAGGGTTCTCAGTCCGGCTGGACTTAGGCTTGATGGACTGAGCCTTGACCACAATCCCGAGTCGACCGTGGAGCGCGTCTCCAACTTCGATAACCTCGAAATCAAGCCCCATCCCTTCACCGAGGGCGACACGCTCAATAAATTCACCGATGCCGACCTCAGCGCCATCATCAACCACGGCGGCCCGCGCTCAACAAGTCTGCGCTCATGCCGGCCTGGGGCAACACTCTCAGCAAGTCTGACCTTCAGGCGCTAATATCCTATATCCGTGCAGTCTCTGATCCGCCCAACCGCGATGCCGGACCGATCTTTGCCAAGAATTAGTCTGTTGTGCCTCGGAAAGGCAAGGCAGCTAAAGGGTTTAGCGGTTGTCACCTCAAAATTGACGACGTAGAGATCCGGAGCTCGAGTCTCCTCGTGCCTACCATTTATCTTGAAGAACTTATCGGCGCTTTCCTACAAGGCGTCTAATTTTTGCTTGAAAAGATGCTGAAAAGCAAGCGTTTGCGCTTACCGGTCGGGATGTCTGAGAGGAGTGATCTCGATGTCAGGTTACCGTTTCGCCGCAGCATGATTACTCCCGGTTGGCCCGTGATTCGAGAGCCTTTAGGCGGTCGATCCAGCAGTCCCCGACTGGCTGTGGCGCGGATCCAGTACCCGCAGAGAGTACTCGGGTAACCTTGTTTCGGGGAGTTCTGCGCCTGCAAAATGGTAGCAGGGCGGGACAAGTACAGGCACTCGGGGCAGAAGTTACCCTTGGCGGTACCTGGATTTAGCCCGACGCTCGTTCCTGACAACCCGCTTCTGACAGGATGGGAAGTTGAAATGAAGGGTATTGTTGCAGGCATTGTGCTGGTGTTGACTGCGTCGGCGCTCGTAGCCCAGACCGCGCCGGGCGCTCGTCCGCAAATTCCCCTGCAGGTCCCCCCGCCAAGCTCCCCACATGTTCGGGTGGGAGTCGCCTCAGATTGGACGCATCATCACGTCCTCTACCCCGATTCGAAAGATGAGTCCGTGATGCGTCGAGTCCGAAGAGATCCCCGCTGGATGCAGAATTGGTATATCCGCCATCCGGAATTCTGGTGGCCGGGTCCCTTTCAAGGGCGTCGTGGGCGCAGTCGCAGAGACTGGAGCGTACCCCTGGCGGCATCCCCTTTGACGTCTGCTTTTGAGCCGCTGTTCGACTTCGCCTTCACCAATGGCATTGACATGGGGAGCGGCAGCCTCAACACGACAGACAACGGCAACGGTCAATTTCTCGCGACCGCCGGCACCCTCAACGTGACTGCCGGCCAGGACGTCGGATCCTACCCGCTGTATCCAGGTGGGCCAGGGACAACTTCAAGCCCCAGCGGGTACTTCACGTACAACAATGTTCTCTACCCCTCAGTCGACCCGGGAATCGATCTGGAGGGGCTTCTTTTCATTGGCAGTGGCTTGGAGATTAACATCTTCAGCAATGGCGCCGATAATTATGAGTTTTACGACAATACCGGGTACAACAATGTGGGAGATTCGTTCATCCTGAGCGCCGCGCCCGGCGGGGGCCAGACCTTCCCGGCAAAATATGTGTTTGATGTGACCGCCTCGCCGAGCTGCACGAACGATTACGTGGTGATCGGAGTTCCGGCGAAACCTGCGTCGGGCGGGCAAGCCAACATCGTTGGATTCAACAATCTCTACAGCGGCACATCCACTCCAACTCCGTACTGCGGCATGAGCGGGCCAACAGTGATGTTCGCCTACGCTTCCGGCAGCGGACAAGTGCCGGCTTCCGTGGTGCTCTCACAAAATGGGAGCCAGATTGCCTACGTTGAGAATCGCACCGGCAGTTCTTACTTCCACGTCCTGACCCTTGGTACTACAGGAACGAACGGGTCCAGCGCCACTGCGGCAGTCGTGCCGGGAAGCGCCGGTGGAAACAACGCCGTGGACCAGAGCGTGCTGCTTTCGCCGGATGGCGGCACCACGAACCAGGGCTCCACGAATGCGGCTTACGTCGTTTACACACATAACGATGCCAACGATGTGGCCTACGTCACCACCTACAGTACGGCCGGGAGCGGTTCCGGCTACCTGTACAAGATCGGCAATGTATTCAACGGCAGCGCCACTCCTACTCTGGTTTGGAGCGTCGCCATCGACGCGGTTCCGTCGACTCCGGTATACGATTCGGTATCGAATAAAGTTTTCTTTACGGATGGCAGTGGTCGCATCGATTATGTGGAAGACACTGGCCCGTCACCATCGGTTGTTTACGGCGCGGTCCTGGCTAGCGGCAATTCGGCCGAGAACGCTGTAGTCGTCGATAGCACCAATCAGGTGGTCTATGCTTCCTTCAACTCCGACGGGACCAATGCCCTGATCGTGCAAGCACCCACAAGCATGGCAAGCAGCGTCTCCGTGCCGGTGGGCACGGCAAGCACGATCTACACCGGACCTTACGAGCCCGCCTTTAACAACGCCTGGTACACCGGAACGGGGACGCCGATTCTCTACATCGCCGGGACGGGCAGTGGAACACTTCCGACCCTTTACAGCGTCGGGTTCAACGGGAGTGGCGTGTTGAATGCAAGCGCAAACGCTACAACGGCGGCTCTGGCTACCGGCAGTGCGGACTCGTCGCCGGTTACGGAGTTTTACAACGCGACCCTCGCGAAGGACTATCTTTTCGTCGGAGTCACGAACAATTGCGTCGCTTCTGCGGGCGGCGGAATTGCCGGTTGCGTGATGAGCCTCGACATCACCAGCGGTTTCCCGACCGTCAGCGGCAGCAGCACCGCGCTGGCCGCCGCCGGCGGCACAAGCGGCATCATCGTGGACAACGACAGCGGTCTGAACGAAGCTTCCAGCGTCTACTACGCGACCAAGACCGGGGCGAATCTCGTCAAAGCGACGCAGGCCGGGTTGAACTGATAGCACTGAACCGATGCCACGGCGCGCGGGGCTAACGGCCGACCCGCAGGCCTGGCGGAAATCTTACGATTACATCTGCACTAGCCTTGGAAAGCCACTAGAGTGGCGACAGTTCGTCTTCTTTTCCGTCGTCTTTTTTTCCAAAAGCGAATCTCTTCTCCAGAAATTTCTGTGCCAGATCTTTGCCGCCGGTGCCGAACGCGATCGCCAGGCCAAGCATTACCGCTCCAAAAGCGGTTCCGAAAGCGACCAGCACCGTCTGTTCTGCGATTCCCAATTCTTCAAAAACCATGGACAAGACAAAGACAATGATGATGGTGCGAACGGAAACACTCAGGAGCCGGGGCGAAGGAAGGTTGGCATTCACGGCGGCCAAGAGCGCGGCGCGGGAAAAAAAGCTAGCGGCGAGCAGACCGAAAAACAGAATGAACAGCGCGACAAATAGACGAGGCAGGAAAAGAAAGAACCTGGCGATTTCGTCCTGTAGGCCAAGAATCCCCAGCACGCTTACACCCAGCAGAATGAATCCCAGCCAGGCTACCCAGAACGCAAACCGGCTCAGCAGTTCCGTCGCGGAAGGTAACGCGGCTTTCGTGAGCAGTTGGGACGCCCCTGCGTTTTCCGAGAGCTTGTCGAACTTGATGAGCCGCAGAATGCTGCGCAAGAACATTTTCAGGAGGTACGCGACCACCCACCCGGCAAATGCGATGATCACCAATACGATGATCCGGGGAAGAATGTGGGCGAAGCCTCTGGTAAGTTCCTGCATGGCCTGAGTCAATTCGTCGATAATCATTTGCCGCATGATGACCTCACTCGCTACTGTTTCCAAATCTCCAGCAGATACGGTTTCGTTCGTTCGAATTCAAGGCACAAGCTTTCGATGTTGTTTTCGACGTCGGCGGCGGACCCGTTGATGTTCTCCGCCAGAAATGTGAACGCTCTGCCACGAAAAAGGGGCGCCAGTGCCTGGATGATGTGGTCCCTGCTGATCACCGATTTGTGATATGCCGCCGCAAACTCGTAAACCGTCTTAACCCATAATTCCGCGGAATAACGAAACGGGACGTCTTCCGTACCGGCGATGCGTTGGAGTTCCGCCAGCGTCGCGGGAGAAAGAATGGACTGAAATACGGATTCCAGCTCGGCGACTCCCTTGGAAAACATTTCTCGCAACCGTTTCCTGTTTATGCGCAGTGGTTCCAGAGTGAACTCCCGCTCGGCGCCGGTGGTAAGGATTGGCCGGGACCCGGTCCGTGCACTCCACGACGAAAAATTCGGCTCCAAAGAAGAAAACAAAGCCCCGACGGTTTGTCGCATCGCCGGAACCAGGTCGGCGGAGTGCCGCTCCACATGCTCCTTGGTTCCCAGAAAAGATTGGCAAATACGATACTCTGCGGCGATCGCAGCCAGCGTGAGTTGCGTTTCGGAACCGGCCTGAGCTGTTTCGTCGTGCCACGCGTTCTGCGTGAGGAATTGGCTTCCGAGGCGGCCGGAAAATGCGAAGTCCAATGCGTAGGGTTCGCGGATTTTCAATCCATAAATCGCGCGGGTCATGGGATAGAGCAGATTGGTCAGGAGAATTCCGTCGAATCTGTGCCGGCTATAGGTGGGTAACACGAGATCGAATTCTTCTGTGTAAACGGGACGCACGAGAGTATTGAGCCAATCTGCTGTGATTTGAGCGGACTCGGGAGAGATTACCGCGCAGGCCTTGGCTCGCAACAGTTCCGCGGCAGCCATGATAGTCCGTAGCGCTGTCCCGCGCGCAGGGCTGCTCGCATACTGCGTGCTGATCGAGTGGAATGTTCTGAGGGCATACAGCTTGGAATTAGGCCGCGCATCGTGGATGGCGGCACTCGCGATCAGTTTGGGAGTGCCATCCCGCGAACCTCCGTCGGCGTTGATGATTGCCGCTCTCTCCCTGGGAAAAAATGTGAGGATGCCGGCCTGGATCGTTTCGACAATCGGCCCGATCGTCTTGGCATTATTGTGCGTGGACACGCCCACCAGGATGTCGACCTCACCGACATCGATGAGCTGGCGAAGTAAATCGTCCGTGAGAACACTTTCTTCCGCCGACTTAACTTCTGGCATGAGACGTCGTTCCCCAATCAGCGATCACTTCAGATGCGCCGCAACCGAAACCAGTAAAACTGATAAGGACCAAGGGTCAGCAAATACGGCAAATCGCCGACCCGCGGAAAAATGTTCTTGCCGAACATCTCGATCAGAATATTTCCTTTGTAACGGCGCAAGTCCAGTTCGACAGCCTGCGCGGCATTCGAAAGATTGTTGACCACCAGGATCGTCTCATTCTCCAACTGGCGCACGTAGGCCAGTATTCTGTGATTGGCAGGATAGAGAAACTCAATCGACCCACTGCCGAACACGTTGGTGGTTTTTCGAACTGCAATGATGCGCGCAATCCAGTTGAGGAGAGAGTGTTCCGTCTTTTTTTGCGAAACCACATTGACGGCGGGGTAACCATAGACTGGATCCTGGATCAACGGCGCATAGAGTTTCTCCGCCTCTGCAGCGGAAAAGCCCCCGTTCCATCCACCGCTCCACTGCATGGGAGTTCTCACTCCATTGCGGTCGCCCAGCTTGGTGTTGTCACCCATTCCGATTTCGTCGCCGTAATAAATGTTTGGAGTGCCAGGTAACGACATCAGCATTCCGTGCATTAACTCGATCCGCCTTCGGTCGTTGTCGAGCAAAGGGGCGAGCCGGCGCCGGATTCCAAGGTTCAGCCGCATCTCCTTGTCCTGGGCATACGTGTCGTTCATATACTGCCGTTCGACATTCGTAAGCATTTCGAGAGTGAGTTCGTCATGATTGCGCAGGAACAAACACCACTGGCAGGAAGGCGGAATCTCCGGCGTCTGCTGCAGAATCTCAGTGATGGGTTTGCGGTCCTCCAATTTCACCCCCATGAACATTCTTGGCATCAGCGGAAAATGAAACGCCATGTGGAATTCATTCCCGTCAGCGAAATAGGGCCGAAGGTCCGCAGGCCATTGATTGGCTTCAGCCAGAAGCATCTTGCCGGGAAATTGTTCATCGAGTCTTCGCCGCAACTCTTTCAGGATTCCGTGAGTCTCGGGCAAATTCTCACAATTCGTGCCCTCGCGTTCCACCAGATAAGGCACCGCATCCAGCCGGAAGCCGTCAACGCCGATTTCCAGCCAGAACTTCATGACGTTCCACATCTCTTCCCGGACAGCAGGGTTGTCATAATTGAGGTCAGGCTGGTGGCTGAAAAAACGATGCCAATAATAGGATTTGGAAATCGGATCCCACGCCCAATTGGACAACTCGCTATCGAGAAAAATGATCCGAGCTTCGGGATACCCCGTGTCGCCATCACTCCAGACATACCAATTCCTGAGCGGGTTTTCCCGGGAGCTGCGGGACTGCTGAAACCACGGGTGCTGATCAGAGGTATGATTGAGCACCATCTCGATGATCACCCGTATCTGGCGCGCATGAGCCGATTTCAGGAACGTCCTGAAATCTTCCAGAGTTCCGTAGCTGGAATGGACCGAGTAGTAGTCGGAGATATCGTAGCCGTCGTCGCGCAGAGGTGAGGGAAAGAACGGCATCAACCAGATCGTGTCGATTCCTAGTTCCTGCAGGTAGTCAAGCTTTTGGTCGAGCCCCTGAAAGTCACCAATGCCATCACCGTTGCTGTCGTAGAAAGTACGAACGTGAGCCTGGTAGATAATCGCGCGTTTGTACCAGGGCACATCCTGCTTTAATGGCAAACGGCTTCCTCCTCGTGTAACTCGGCAGTCCTCGAAGCCCCAAGCCCCATGCTCTATCTTCGCATTCATTTAACCCGGCGGACAGTCCCCACTAGTCCAACCACGGCGAACCCCCGCCCATTCAGGATAACGGGCGCGAGGTGAGATTGTTGTGCTTCGACAGTTTGGATAGTCCGCGGCTAGAATCATTCGGAGCTTCTCCGGGAGAGTGATTTCGCCCGGTTCAAACTGCTGCGTTCGCGGAGACGACCCGATGATTGTCAATTTCGCAGAACGGGCTCACAACCACAACTGGGCGCTCGACCCGGTCACCCGATCCCTGCTCGATACTGATTTCTACAAGTTGCTGATGCTGCAGTTCATCTGGAAGCACTATCCCAAGACGCGGGTATCGTTCTCGCTCGTCAACCGCACCACATCATTTCGTCTCGCCGATCTCCTGACCACAGAGGAATTTACCCAGCAGCTGGAGCATGTGAGAAAACTGCGATTCCGGAAATCAGAACTGGTCTGGCTGGCCGGCAACACGTTCTATGGCCGCCGCGGCATTTTCGAGCCCGGATTCCTGGAATGGCTGGAGCGCGATTTCCGGCTGTCAGACTACGAACTGAAAATTAACGGCGACCAGTTTCACCTCACGTTTGATGGCCTCTGGACCGAAACCACTATGTGGGAGCTGTATTCGCTCTCCATCCTCGATGAGCTGAAAACCCGCGCCCACCTGAAAAAGCTTAGCGAGTTCGGCCTCGATATCTTGTACGCCCGCGCGAAGACCAAGCTGTGGAGCAAGATCGAGCGACTGCGCGGCGTGCCCGATCTCAGGCTCGCCGATTTCGGCACCCGACGCCGTCACAGCTTTCTGTGGCAGGAGTATGTGGTCGAGGCCATGGCGTCGAATCTCGGGCAAAATTTCGTCGGCACCTCGAATGCGTTCCTTGCCCACAAACACGATCTGGAAGCGATTGGAACGAACGCGCACGAGATTCCGATGGTGGTTGCCGCCCTCGCGCCCGATGACGAATCGCTGAAGGCCTCGCAATATCACGTCCTCGAGATGTGGCAGCGAACCTACGATGGAGAATTGCGGATCATGCTGCCCGACACCTTCGGCACCACGCAGTTTCTGCAAGGCGCGCCGGAGTGGGCAGCCGATTGGACGGGCCAGCGCATCGACAGCAAGAATCCCTTTGCGGCCGGCGACGAATATATCGCGTGGCTGAAGGCCCGCGGCCGAGACCCGGCGGCCAAGCTCATCATTGCCTCCGATGCGCTCGACGTCGACGAAATATTGGGCCTCCATGCGTACTATGGGGGCGTAATGGCGAACGGCGCAACCGCTGCCGATTTCCGCGAGGCGGCAGATTTTCTCGATCGCCGCAAGTGGACTCCCGGCCGCCGCATTCGCTTCAGCGCCGGGTGGGGCACGCTGCTGACCAATGATTTCCGCGGCTGCGATCCGCAGGGCGGCAGCGGATTCGATCCCATCAGCCTGATCTGTAAAGTCTCGAGTGCGGAGGGCCGACCGGCCGTAAAGCTTTCCGATAATTACGCCAAAGCGCTCGGCCTGCCCTCTGAAGTGGAGCGCTACCGGCGAGTGTTCGGCGCTGCCGGGATGAGTAACGTCCCTGTTGTGACGTAATAGCTCCCGATTGTTGGATGCGTGCGTCCGGACGCGAAGTAACGATGTGAACCGGTTGCAAACCTTGCCCGGTGCGGCGACAATCATGGCGTCGTGAAAAAGCTCTCGTCCGCTCGCCGTAAGGCTTCGCCCCCCGTCGAGTGTGCCCCTTTCTCGCCGGGCGCCGTGGTGGTGGTGACTCTAAGCAACCCTAGAGACAAATTCTGGGGAATGATTCTGGCGCTTGCCCCGGAGGGCCTGAGTGTCAGCGGGATTGAGCTCGCGTCCGTTGATGATTTGGCCGTCATGGTCAAAGACGGCGAGGTGTTTACGCCGTCCGTGGTTTTCTTCCCCATGCACCGCATTCATCGCATCGAACTCGACCTGCCAGATGGAGACATTCCCTCGCTGTCCCAACGATTCCAGGCGAAGACGGGCCTGGAGCCTTCCGCTTTGCTGGGCTCGACGGGTAAGGGTGCAAGGAAAACAGATGCGAGTCATGCCGAGTCGCGGGCTGATTCCGAGCGGGGGCCTGCGTGAAGCTCTCTCAGATTTTCACGGCGCCGAACCAGCTCACTTTGTTGCGGATGATTTTTGTTCCGTTCATTGTGATTCATCTGGTGGAAGGCCGCTATCTGTGGGCGCTGGTGGTTTTCGTGATCGCGGGTTTCAGCGACGGCCTCGATGGATTGTTGGCCCGCACCCTTCATCAACAAACTTTGCTCGGCCAGTACCTTGATCCTATCGCCGACAAACTCCTGCTGAGCACGATGTTTCTGGTGCTCTCCATTCTGCACAAGATTCCGTGGAAGTACACGGTCGTAGTGTTCAGCCGCGACATTTCGATTCTGGCTGCGAGCGCCGTGTTGTTTGCCATTGCCGGGTTGCGGGATTTCCGGCCTAGCATTTTCGGCAAGGCAAACACCTTCTCCCAAATCGCCGCCGTATTTTTCGTCCTGATGTTCGAGGTGCGGCCCCTGTGGTGGGTTTGGGTCGCACGCAAGGTTTGCTTGCGCGCCACATTTATTTTCACCATCATTTCCGCATTGCACTACGTCTTTCTGGTTCAAAACCGGCTGCGGGCACACGCTCACGCTCTGCCGGAACAGGTCTCGTCCTCCGGAACCCCCATTTGACCGCATTTCTAGTATCCCCCTAGAATCATAGGTTCGTCGCTGCTCCTGAAAGTTGCTATGGCGCTCCGCCTTTACAACACTATGTCCGCGCGAGTCGAGGAATTCCGTCCGCTCGTTGACAACGAAGTCCGCATGTACGCCTGCGGGCCCACGGTGTATGACTACGGGCATATCGGCAACTTTCGCACATTTATTGCGGTGGATCTCTTACAGCGTTTTTTTCGTCAGAGCGGATACAAAGTCCGTTACGTGATGAACATCACCGACGTGGATGACAAGATCATTCGCAATGCCGCGCGCGATGGAGTAAGCGTCCAGCAATATACCGCGAAATACGAAAAAGCATTTCGCGAAGATGCGGCCATGATTGGCATTGAGGAGCCAGTGCTGGTACACGCCACCGAATTTATTCCTCAGATGGCGGAGTTCGTCGCGAAGCTGGTGGAAAAAGGCATCGCATACCGCACCGAAGACGGTTCGTATTATTTCCGGATTGTCAAGTTTCCACAGTACGGTAAGCTTTCAAAAAAAGATTTCGGCGGCATGCTCGATGGCGCCCGCGTAGACATCGACGAATACGACAAGGACAGCGCCCGCGATTTCGCGCTGTGGAAAGCCCCGAAGCCGGACGAAGCCTCGTGGGACACCGTGATTGGGCCAGGACGCCCAGGCTGGCACCTGGAGTGCTCCGTGATGTCGATGCAGAAACTAGGTGAGAGCTTTGACTTGCACGCCGGCGGAGAAGACCTGATTTTCCCGCATCACGAAAACGAAATCGCCCAGTCCGAATCGCTCACTGGAAAGCCTTTCGCGCACTTCTGGTTTCACGCCCGCTTTCTGCTGGTCGAAGGCGAGAAGATGTCGAAGAGTCTGGGGAATTTTTTTACTCTCCGCGATCTCGTACTGAAAGGGCACAAGCCGTCCTCAATTCGTTATCTGCTCGCGTCGGTCCCCTACCGCAACCAGTTGAATTTCACATTCGACGGACTGAAGCAGGCGGCAGTCTCCGTGGAACGTTTGCGGAATTTCAGCCTGCGACTGACCGCGGGAAATTTCCCGGAAGGTGCGAGCCAGGAAATGCAGACGCTGGCGAGCGAGACTATCGACCGCATGCGAGCTGCTCTCGAGGACGACCTCAACACGGCGCAGGCACAAGGCGCGATTTTCGAAATGGTGCGTCGCGCCAACGGCGCCTTCGATACTGGCGAAATCAAGCAGGACGACGTTGCTCCGCTGCTGGCGGCGCTCGGCAAGTTCGACGAAATTTTCGCCGTGCTCAATGATGACGATGGCCCCAAGATGAAACAGGTCTTCGACTGGGCACAGACGGAAGGACGGGGCAAGGATGTCAGCGAAAATCTACGTGACACGATTCAGTCTGGCCAGCTTTCGGACGCAGATATCGAAAAAGAGATCGACGCGATGAAAGCGGCACGTAACGCCCGCGACTTCAAAGCGTCAGACGCGATCCGTGCTGAACTGACAGCCGCGGGCATCATTATCGAACAAACCAAAGACGGCATCCGCTGGCGAAGAAAGTAATTCTAAGTCTGCAGCGTCAGGAAGCTGCGGCCGCCGATGTTAAGCTGAGGACCGATAGCTGAGACCCGACAGCTGCCTCCATGAAATCCCTAGACGAATATCTTCACGATGCGGAACAGGCCCACGGCCATCTTTGCGCCGGCCAGGTGCTGGGCGTGCGCCTGGCAATGCTCGGGCTGAAAGAACTGGAGATCGACGACCCCCGCGGGAAAGACCGCAAGCGACTCGTCACGTTCGTGGAAATCGACCGTTGCGCCACCGATGCCGTTGCCGTGGTCACAGGATGCCGGCTGGGAAAACGTGCGCTGAAGTTTCGCGACTGGGGAAAAGTCGCGGCCACGTTCGTCGACGTCAGCATCGGCAGAGCGATCCGCATCGCAGCCAGGGAATCCTCCAAGGCGCTGGCTCGCCAGATGCATCCTGAAATCGAAGATAAGAATCAGCAGCAGATGCTGGCTTACCGCGAGATTTCCGATGACGATCTTTTTGCGCTGCAGTGGGTGAAGGTTGATCTGCCCCCCGAAGAGTTCCCTGGATACAAGGGCGAGCGCGTCGTGTGCGACGCGTGCGGTGAAGGCATCAACTTCCGCCGAGAGGTCCGGCGGGATGAAAAAGTGCTGTGTCGCTCGTGCGCCGGGGAACGGTACTACTCGGCGCTCTAGGAAAGCACTAACGCTAACTCACGGTGGGTTATTTCCGCGCCTGCTCGAACGCGTGCGCCACACGCAGAATCGTAGCCTCATCAAAATGCTTCCCGAGAATCTGCAAACCAATCGGCAGCTTCTCTTTCGTCTCGCCACACGGAATCGAAATCCCGGGAATGCCCGCCAGGTCAGCAGTCACGGTATAGATGTCGGCCAGATACATGGCCAAGGGATCGTTCGATTTTTCCCCCAGCCGAAACGCCGCTGTCGGACTCGTCGGCGTGACAATCGCATCGACTTTGCGAAAAGCTTCTTCGAAGTCGCGTGTCAGCAGGGTGCGCACTTTCTGCGCCTTCAGGTAATAAGCGTCGTAGTAACCGGCGCTCAGCGCGTAGGTGCCGAGCATGATGCGCCGTTTCACTTCCGCTCCGAAGCCTTCATCGCGGCTGCGGCGGTACATTTCCGAAAGCGTCTTCACCCCGTTAGCCCGGTTGCCGTAACGCACTCCGTCGTAACGCGCCAGGTTCGACGAGGCCTCCGCCGTCGCCACCAAATAATAAGTCGGGATCGCGTACGGCGTGTGCGGCAGAGAGACGGGAACGATCTCGCAGCCCAATCCCTTCAACTTGTCGATGGCCGCTTCCACCGCCTGCCGCACTTCTTCGTCCAACCCCTTGCCGAAATATTCCTTGGCCACGCCCAGCTTCAAACCGCGCACAGGTTTGTCGAGTTCGGCAACGTAATCGGGAACGGGCACGTCCGCCGAGGTCGAATCCATGGCATCTCGCCCTGCAATCGCGCGCAACGCGATCGCGGCATCCTTCACGGTCTTGGCCAGCGGTCCGATGTGATCGAGCGACGACGCGAACGCGATCAGCCCGTAACGCGAGACGCGCCCGTAAGTGGGCATCAAGCCGACCACACCGCAAAATGACGCAGGCTGGCGAATCGATCCGCCAGTATCGGATCCCAGAGCAACCACCGCCATGTCGGACGCAACTGCCGCAGCAGAGCCGCCGGAAGAGCCTCCCGGCACGCGACTCAAATCGCGTGGGTTGCGCACGGGATGAAACCCGGAGTTCTCATTCGACGACCCCATGGCGAACTCGTCGCAATTCGTCTTGCCGAGCACAACTGCTCCCGCTGCTTCCAGGCGCGCAACCGCAGTGCAATCGTAAGGTGGAATATATTTGCTGAGAATTTTCGATCCCGCAGTCGTGCGCACACCGCGCGTGCTCATCACATCTTTAATCGCGACCGGCACTCCGCCGAGCGGCGGAAGAATTTTTCCTTCGGCGGCCAGGCGGTCGATGCGGTCAGCCTGCTCCAGCGCGCGCTCCTTCGACAGCGTGAGGAAGGCTCCGATCTGGCCGTCTTCTTTCTGGATGCGCTCGTAGTAAGCCTCGGCCAGCGCGAACGCGGTAGTCTTGTGCTCCTGCACGGCGGAGCGGGCGGCGTCGATGCTGAGGGAAGTTAAGTGCACGGGAAAAAAGTCAGAAGTCAGAATTCACAATTCAGAAGTGAAACTTTTGGCGACGGCAACTTCTGCATTCTGCATTTATCTTTCAATCACTTTCGGCACTCTGAAAAACATCCCGTCCGAGTCCGGCGCGTTCTCCAGCGCAACTTCCTGCGGCAGCGATTTGCGCAGACCCTCCAGCACATCCTCGCGGCTGGCATAGGCGAAGCGCTCGCTGCCCCGCTTCGATTCATCGACGCCGTAGCGATCCGACACCTGCGCCATCGGCGGGACATTCGACGTTTCCAGTTCATTGAGCATGTCGATGTAATCCAGAATTGAATTCAGATCGCGCACCATGCCCGCCCGTTCTTCGGCCGTGAGTTCCAGATTGGCCAGGTCAGCCACGTAGGCAACATCTTTTTCGGTGACTTTCATTTTCAGTAACCATCATCGTAGAAATCTCGACGACAGATCTGTGAATGGTGCGGACTCGCTCACTTTTACGGGGAAGCAATCACGAATTCAATCCTCTGAACGCTCTCGATCGTGTAGCGATTGATCGTGGCCACGTAACGGGGCGCCAAAGCCTGCAGTTCGCGCTTCCACCCCGCATCGGCCACTTGGACTCGCAAGACTCCGCCCACAAAATCCAGCGCGCGCGTGCGCTCGGCGACCACCGACCCGCACACCAGCGGCCATGCCGTTAGAGTCGCTTCGTCCGCCGGCATTCGCCGCAGAGAATCGGCGACCACCTTCTCCAAACCTGCTCCAGCCTGCTCCAAGCAGAACTCCAGTTCCGGTCCACGCTCCGGCACACTCACGATTAGCGAGATGTCGATTCTAGCATTCCGTCACGCCGCCCGAGGCCAAATGAATTCGCCCTACGCGGGAAACTCACGCCTCACAAATTCCAACGCCGACTCCTTCGAGGCCAGGCGGCCTTCGAGCTGTGCATCTTCCACGGCTTCCAGAATCTCGCGGAACTTCGGTCCGGGCCTATGTCCCGCGGCAATTAGATCGTCGCCGCTGACCAGAGGCACCGGCCTCATCTTCTCCGGCGGAATCGCGGCCAGTTTTCCTTTCACGAATTCATACGTGCTAAGTTTGCCGTGGCTGGCCAGAGAATCGGCGCGGTGCAGCGCCAGGTGCTGGTCGAAACGCGGCATGCGCAGAAACTTCTTCAGCGTGGACTCGCTCATCCGCGTGGCCTGGCCAAACCGCATGTGATTGTCCACCAGCGCTATCACCTGCTCAGCGTCATCGCTCGAAAACCGCAAACGCCGGCAAATTTCCTCCGCCATCTTCACGCCGACTTCAACGTGCCCATCAAACCGGATGCGGTCAGGCGCCACGCGAAACGTCGGCGGCTTGCCCACGTCATGCAGCAACGCGCCCCAGGCCAGCGCCGGCGGGCAGGGTTGCGGAAGATTCTCCAGCAGCAACAGCGTGTGCACGAACACGTCGCCTTCGGGATGAAATTGCGGCGGCTGCTGCACTCTCTTCATGACAGAAATTTCAGGCAGAACTTCCTGCAGCAAACCACTTTCGTCGAGCAGCAGGAAAGCACGGCGGGCGTGGCCCTCGGTGAGCATGCGCGTCAGTTCATCACGCACCCGTTCCCGCGAGACGACGCCGATCCCCCCGGCCAACTTCTGGATCGCCGCAAATGTGCCCGGCTCGATCGTATATTCAAAACGAGCCGCAAAGCGCACCGCCCGCAGCATGCGCAGCTTGTCTTCAGCGAAACGTCGATCGGTATCGCCGATGGCACGAACGATCTTGTCTTCCAAGTCTCTGCGGCCGCTCACATAATCCAATACGTCGCCACTCACGGGATCGAGCAGCATCCCGTTGATCGTGAAATCGCGCCGAGCCACGTCTTCCCGCGGATCCTGACTGAAGCGCACATCATCGGGATGACGGCCGTCCGAATAGCCAACATCGCTGCGGAAGGTAGCGACCTCTACGGCGCGGGCGTGGGTGGAAGCGCCCGCGTCCCGGCGACCAGAATTTTCCGTAGAGACGTTGCTTGCAACGTCTCTTTCATGCAGCGGCTCCGGCACAGGCACCAGCACCACACCAAACCGCGCTCCCACCGCGTAGGTCTCCGGGAAAATAGCCATAACCTGCTCAGGCGTAGCATTCGTGGCCACGTCGTAGTCCTTAGGTTCCCGCCCCAGCAGCAGATCGCGCACGCATCCGCCAACCAGGAATGCCTGATAGCCCCGCTGTCGCAGGGTTTGAACGATCGTGGTCGAGAATCCGGCGGAGGGAGATTCCGATTCCGCGAGTTGTTTGAGTAAGTCGTTCACGAGATTTCTAATAATATAGTTTCATGCCCTCTGCCTACATCCTCGGGATCGAGAGTTCCTGCGACGAGACCGCGGCAGCCGTGGTTCGCTCCGGCGAGCAGGTAGTCTCGAATGTCGTAGCTTCGCAGATCGCAATGCACCAACCCTACGGCGGAGTCGTGCCCGAACTGGCGTCGCGCGAGCATCTGCGTGCGATCGTCCCCGTCGTGCGCCAAGCACTCGCTGAAGCGAAGCATACTTATTCTTCGGTCGACGCCATCGCCGTCACCCAGGGACCGGGCCTCGCCGGCGCGCTCATGGTCGGGATCAGCTACGCCAAGGCTTTGGCGTTCGCGCTCGATAAGCCTTTGATCGCGGTCAACCATCTCGAAGGTCATATTCATGCAGTCCTATTGGAAGAGCGGCAGAAGGGCAACCACGAGTTGCAGTTTCCATTGCTGGCTCTGGTCGTATCCGGCGGTCACACGCATCTCTATCTGGCGGAACAAAACGGCGACAGCTGGACTTACGAAAATGTTGGCCACACTCGCGACGACGCAGCCGGAGAAGCCTTCGACAAAGTTGCCAAATTGCTCGGCCTGGGTTATCCCGGCGGCCCCATCATCGACCGCCTCGCTCCCCATGGCGATCCCCGAGCCGTAAAGTTTCCTCCGGCACAGATCAAACATCGCGACCGTCGCGCAGGAACTCAAGGCAGCGCCGAACAAAGCGCTGCGCACAACGCTGGACGAGACGCAGATCGTCCTCGCTTCGATTTTTCTTACAGCGGCATCAAGACGGCCGTGCTGCGCTACGTCGAATGCCACCACATGCAGGCCGCCATCGAACTCCGCCGCAAGGCCGTGGCAACCATCCCCAAGCCCAAATTCGAGGACTACCTCGCCCATTGCGACAAACAAACCCTTGACCTGGTAGCGTCCTTCCAGCGCGCCATCGTGGAAGATCTGGCCGCGAGAACTTTGGCTGCGGCGCGGGCTTTCGACGTGGCCACGCTCTTCGTCACTGGCGGAGTGGCCGCCAACAGCGAGTTGCGGCGCACCTTTGACCGCGATGCCGCCGCGGAGGGCATCCCCGTCTATTTCCCGTCACTCCGGCTCTCCACCGACAACGCGGCCATGATCGCCGCTGCAGCCTATCCCAAGTTTCTGTCAAAGGATTTTGCGCCGGCTGATTTTTCGGCCGAGGCTGGAATGCGACTTTAGCGGTCAGATTAGTTTGTGGGAGTGGGCGGATGTCGCGGCAATTGCTATTTCGTCGCCGAATGCTTTTTCGCGCTCGTCTTGCCGCGCAGGGCCTTCAGCGCTTTTTCAAGCTGCTCTTCGATGTCGATGTCCTTATACACGAAGAAGTTAGCGAGTTTCTCCGCTTCTTTCGATCCGCTGGATCGGCTGGCGATAATGATAATAGGAATTTGAGCCGTTTCCGGCTTGCCTTTGAGGGATGCAATCAGTTCCTGACCCGACATCCTGGGCATCTCCAGGTCGGTCACAATCAGGTCTGGCCGCACGCGATTCAGGATTTCGAGCGCCTCAGCGCCGTTCCCAGCCGATTCAACTGTGAATCCATACTCTTCCAGAAGACGGCTCACCGTATAGCGGATCAGCATGGAATCGTCGACAACGAGGGCGACGGCAGGCATATAGAAAATGGAAATGGAGGCGTGCAGACACACGCGCACGGCCCCATGGCGGGACAATAGCAGCCCTCGCGCGCGGCAACAACAGGGAAAAGGGTATCGATGGTACCTTGGTCACCTGCCCCTGAACGGGAGTCAGAGGTCGCTGCTCTGGGCTCGTTCCTCGATGCTCATGTCCTTGAGCTCGCTGTAGTCGAAGATTTCGCCGCATTCCAGGCATTCCACGAATTCAGCGTCTTCGTCGCGGCTCACAATTTGCACGCGTGGATGCTTGCAAGGTGGTTTCTTGTCTACGCTTTGAGGAGGAGTGGGCGACTTGGAGGTCATAAATCCGGAAAAGTCCTGAATACAAAGGGCGGAGCACGAACACGCCGGAATTTTCGGGTATTTTAGACTGGCTAAATGGCTTGTCAAGCCCCTTTAAGCGCATTCCCGGTGAATTTTCCGCGATTGGGAGTATGGACCCCGGATCCACTGTGTGCGGCGCCGCGATTTCCACTCGACGAGTTCTTTCACGCAAGCCCTTCAGTTTTCTACAGTTACCGCTCACTGCGGGCTTTTCGAGATCGCGGGGGACCATTGCCCGAAATTCCCCTGCGGCGGTAGACTCAAAAGAGCGACGGCATCCGATTGCTTTGTTCAGTTTTGAGGACTTTTACCACAAAGGACACAACGTCACACGAAGGAAACCCTTACCAGTAAAGCCTTCGTGATACTTCGCGCCCTTCGTGGTTGATGATTTTCGTCGCCGTCGTCGAACTGACGTTACAGGCAATCGCTGGACCGGGACGCAGGAGAGCGATTTATGAGCACGGACACTAGGATCCCCCAGGCGCCCGCCCAAAACCAGAATTCTCAGCATTCAGCCCCGCCGGGTGTGAAACTCCCCATTTACATGGACAACCACGCCACCACCCCCGTGGATCCGCGGGTGCTGGAAGAAATGCTGCCTTATTTCGCCGAAAAGTTCGGCAACGCCGCCAGCCGCAACCATTCCTTCGGCTGGGCGGCGGAAGAAGCCGTCGAGACAGCGCGGGAGCGCATTTCGAAGCTAATTGGCGCCACTCCCAAAGAGATCATTTTCACCTCGGGCGCCACCGAGAGTGACAACCTCGCGATCAAGGGAGCCGTCGAGATGTACTGCGAAGACGGGGACCACATCATCACCGCGGTCACCGAACATAAAGCCGTCCTCGACACCTGCAAGCATCTGGAAAAAAACGGATACCGCGTCACCTACCTGCCAGTGCAGAAAGACGGACTGATCGACCTCGACGGTCTCAAGCGCGCACTGGACGACAAAACCATCCTGGTAACGATCATGTCCGCCAACAACGAAATCGGAGTGCTGCAGCCCATCGAGGAAATCGGCAAACTGTGCCGCAAGCGCGGAGTCATTTTTCACACCGACGCGGCGCAATCCATCGGCAAGATGCCCATGAACGTCGACAAGCAGAACATTGACCTGATGTCGATCGCCGGCCACAAACTTTACGGCCCCAAGGGCGTGGGCGCTTTATACGTGCGCAACAAGAATCCGCGCCTGCGGCTTTCCGCGCTCCTCGATGGCGGCGGCCACGAGCGCGGCATGCGCTCAGGCACGCTGAATGTCCCCGGCATCGTCGGCTTGGGCAAGGCTTGCGCCATCGCGCAGGAAGAGATGCTGAAAGAATCCTGCCACCTCGCCGGCAAGCGCAACCGCCTGCGCGACCGCATCCTGGGACGCCTCGATGAGGTCACAATCAACGGCTCCATGGAGCAACGGCTTCCCGGCAACCTCAACCTCAGCTTCGCGCATGTCGATGGCGAAGCGCTGATGATGGCCCTCAACGACATCGCGGTTTCGAGCGGCTCGGCCTGCACCACCGCAGCGATCGAGCCCTCTCACGTGCTCCGAGCCATCGGCATCAGCGACGACCTGGCGCACAGTTCCATCCGCTTCGGCATCGGCCGCTTCAATACGGATGCTGAGATTGACTACGTAGCCGACCGCATCGTCGAAACCGTCACGCACCTGCGCGAGTTGAACGCCGGCAGTTAGTTCCCCCCTGCTCGCTCCTTATAAAACTTCTGCAACACGTAGAACGCCTGCTTCCGCTGGCCGCGATTTGAGATCAGGCCCTTGCGGTTGTGGTAGTCCTGAATGCCGGGAAGCAGGCGGGTGGGCGAGCGGAAATCCATCAGAACCCACGGAGTGATCCCGGCCAGATTCGGCATGCGCTGAATCATCGCCAGCTGATGCTGATATAGGCTGGCCTGAAATTCCTCGGTCCACACTTCATCGACGTCGCCGTGGCGGCCGTACTGCGCGCCGCCGCCGAATTCGCTCACGATCAGGGGCTTGTCCCACTTCAATTTCCATTGCATCCTGTCGAGATCTTCCATCTTCGACTCATACCACCCCATATACTCGTTGAGCCCGAGCACGTCCAGCACCTCACCGAGCGGGTCGGTGAGCGTGCGCACGTCGGGACCAGATTTGTCTGTACGGTTCATCGCCGAGGTAATCAGGCGCGTGGAATCAAGCTCGCGCGCGTCTTGTGCCAACTGCTTCAAGAATGTCACGCGCTCCGGCTTGACGGGAGTTTCATTCGAGAGCGACCACAAAATCACCGCGGCGCGGTCGCGATCGCGGGCAATCATGTCGCGCAATTGTGCCTGGGCGTTGGCGAGGGTCGCGGGATTCTGCCAGTCAATGTCCCAGTAGACGGGAATCTCCGACCAGAGGAGCAAGCCCATGCGGTCAGCCAGACGAATCTCGTTTTCGTTGTGCGGATAGTGGGTGAGGCGGACGAAATTGCATCCCAGGTCTTTGGCCCAGCCCAGCAGAGTCTGCCCGTCTTCCGGGCTGAAGGCGCGGCCATCGCGAAACGGCGCTTCTTCGTGCATCGAAATGCCGCGCAGAAAAATCGGCTTTCCGTTCAGCAGAATCTTGCCGGCCTGCACTTCGATGGTTCGAAATCCAATCTGATCGTGAACCGTGTCGGCGCCGCCGCTGAGGACAACGTCGTAGAGTTTGGGATGCTCGGGCGACCACAATTCCAGTTTTGCTGAAACTCGAAAACTCGCGCGGCCCCCGGCGTCGGTGGTCAGAGCTTCGTGAACACCGGCCTCCGGAATCTCGAGCGTGACCTTCTGCGGCGACTGCGCGCCGTTTAGCTGCACCCAGCCCGCGATCTCCCCGGGCGTCCCCTTGGCGAGCTGAACAAAATAATCCTGGATGAACGTCTCCGGCACTTCCACCAGCGACACGTCGCGTGTAATCCCGCCATAATTCCACCAATCAAATTTCAGGGCGGGAACGCCGTCACCGCGGCGCATGTTGTTCACCTCGACGATCAGGAAATTCTCGCCGTCGCGCAGAAGATTCGTCGCTTCGAAATTGAAGGCCGTGAACCCGCCTTCATGATCTCCCAGGTTTTCGCCGTTCAGAAAAACCGACGACCGGTAGTTAACCGCGCCAAAGTAGACAAAGACGCGAGTGTTAGCCCGCTTGTGATAATTGAAGACGCGCCGGTACCAGACCGGGCCTTCGTAGAAAAGCAGTTGCTCGCGTTGCGTGTTCCAGTCGCCGGGAACGTTGAGCACCGGCGAGGCGTCGAAGCTGTACTCGACTCTCTCAGTCTTGTCCTTGGGGATCTGATTGCGGTAGAAAGCGCCCGACGTGCCATTCTCGAACGGGTCCACAATCGCTCGCCAGGCGCCATCGAGGCTGATGGTGGTCCGGCCGGGAAGGTTCGCGATCAGAGTGGACGGCGCGGGAGCAGCATAGGCCGGAACGGCACACGCGAACCCGGCAAGCAAAAGCAGTGGCAGAAAACGTTTCATGACGTCCTCGGTGCGGGCGGCTTTGGATCCTGCTTCCGACGCAATTTTACATTTTCGTGACAAATGCCTTGCGGCGTCATCTTAGCCTTTTGTGGTCAGACATCCTCACGAACCCATCGTGAGGATGCATGATCTTGGCCCCTCTCTCTCCGGCCAACTAAAAGGGGCTCGGCCGTAAGCCGTGCCCCAATTTTTGTTTCGTTTTTGTCTTTTTGTCTTCCCAGCGAGGAGTTCCCAGATCTCAGCCGACGCGCACCGCCGCCGGTTCCTCGACATTCGCTTCCCGCAGGAATTTCGCAGCTTCCTCGGGCGGCGTGGGATTGATGTAGAAACCCGTTCCCCATTCAAACCCTGCCGTTTTGGTGAGCTTCGGCATGAACTCAATGTGCCAGTGGTAGTGGTCGTTAGTGGGGTCCTGCGCCGGCGAAGTGTGAATCACCAGATTGTAAGGCGGATTATCGAGCACCCGGTCGGCCTTGGTGAGCAGCGTCTTCAGCGCCCGGGCCAGGTTCTCGAACATGTGCGACGACGAATTCTCAAAAGCCGACTCATGCTGCTTGGGCAGAATCCAGGTTTCGAACGGAAAGCGCGGAGCATAGGGCGCCAGGGTGAGGAAGTCTTCGTTTTCCGCCACCACCCGGACGGCGCTGTCCATTTCCTGCCGGATGATGTCGCAGAATACGCAGCGCTCTTTGTAGAGGAAATACTGCTTCGCGCCTTCCAGTTCCTGGGTCACATTAATGGGCAGAATCGGCAGCGCGATCAATTGCGAGTGAGAATGCTCCAGCGATGCTCCCGCGGCTTCTCCGTGGTTCTTGAACAGCAGAATGTATTTGAACCGCCGGTCTTTCTTCAGATCGAGAATGCGGTCACGGAAGGTCCACAACACATCTTCAATGCGTTTGGGCGGAAGCGTGGCCAGGCTCGCCGCGTGGTCGGGAGTTTCCACGATCACTTCGTGCGCGCCCACGCCGTTCATCCGGTCGAACATGCCATCGGCCTGCCGGTTCAGCGTGCCTTCAATCCCCAACGCTGGAAACTTGTTGGGTACGACCCGGACGGTCCATCCCGGGGTGTCGCGCTGGGGCGCGGGCCCGCCGTTCTGATTCGGCCGGTAGGCCTGAATCTCAGGGGGCGTCTTGCCCTCGTTGCCATAGCAAAAAGGGCAGAAACCCCCTTTGATCTTCATGTTTTCCCGAACGAAGTCGGTGGGGCGCTTGGCCCGGTCGGTCGAAATAATCACCCAGCGGCCGACAATGGGATCTTTTCTCAGCTCAGGCACTACTGATTCCTTTCGCTATAACAAAACCGATATTCTACGCCGAGAGGGAGGCATTGCGAAATACTTCGATTTGCGGCTGGCTAGCCGACAACTGCGCATAGTATACGCTTACTATGTCGAACCGCCATTGGCACGAGGGTGGCTGGCGGCGCAGGTACTCTCGCGCTACCGCCGCCACTTCGCGGCGTTTATGGCGGTCGACGGCGGCCTCGGGAGTCTTGACGTCCCTCGACGTGCGCGTCTTAACCTCAATAAAACAAAGCACATCGGCATCCCAGCCGATCAGGTCGATTTCTCCCGGTTGCCGCGGCGTACGGTAGTTGCGGGCGACAATGACATACCCCAGGCGGCGCAGATGGAAGCAGGCATCGTCCTCCCCGCGGCGGCCGGTGCGCTGATGTGCCGGCTTCCTGTCCGGCGGCAGAGTATGCCGCGCCAGCCAGTCGAGGCTACGGATGGCAGCGTGAGTGAGACGGCCGGAGAACAGGAATGGGGCTCCTGAGATGCGCCTTTCGAATGCACCAGTTCAGGAAAATCTACTCGCAGGCGGCAAGAAACGGATGTGACGGATGTCACAACCGCGTTTGGTTGCAACAATTTGGGTTCCGTTTCGGGAATTATTCGGAGACCACATCGCCGACGCGGATGGTGCCCTTGCTCAGGATTTGCGCCCGCAGGCCGCCACGATGGAGCAAGCCCTTGATTACAGAAGCGCCGGTAACCCGCTGCAAGTGATCGCAGGGTTCACAGAGGCGAATGCCGCGGATTTTCACGCCACCCAGGTGAAATTCGCGGCCCACGAGATGATTCAGGGGCACGCCGCGGGTCACAATGTTACGGCGCGCATCGCCGGGGGCCAGGGCCACGTCATAATCGCGACGCAGGGCCTCGACCGCTTCGGATTCGATCAGCGTGAGTTCGTAATCGGGCTGGGGCTTGTAGAAGGTGCCCAGCTTGGACGCATAGCGGTCACCTTCCAGCCCGGAGCCCGGAATGGCTTCTGCCTGCTTCACGGCCTGCATGGGTCCGGCGGCGGCAGAAGCCACATGAATTGACTCGACGGTTCCAGTCCACATCACGCACCTCTTGATCCTCGAACAGCATTCACTAGCCGTGATTCACCAGCCGCCCTGCTTATTCGCGAGTCGGCTTAACGCGCGACTTTACGAACACCTTCACGGACAACGCTACGCGTCTTTGCCCACGATCCGGATGCACTCTTCGAGCACGTCGACGGCTACGTCGGCTTCGTCCTTGGTCACGACCAGCGCCGGACAGATTCGGACCGTGCTGGGTCCGCAACCCAGAAACAGAACGCCGCGCTCGAAAGCCAGCTCGACGATGCGGTCGCGATCGGCGGCGCCGTACTCTTTCGTGACTTTGTCTTTCACAATCTCGACGCCGATCATCAGGCCGCGGCCGCGCACGTCGCCCACCAGCTTCAGCTTCGCAGGCCAGTCCGCCATGCGCTTGCGCATGTGATCCCCGACAGCGGTGGAGTTGTCGAGCAGGCGCTCGTTCTCGATCACGTCGAGTGTAGCCAGCGCGGAGGCGATACAGACAGGATTGCCGCCGAAGGTTGACGCATGCGATCCCGGGACCCAGTCCATTACGTCGGCGCGCGACATGGTGATTCCCAACGGCATACCCGAGGCAACGCCCTTAGCCATGCAGACAATGTCGGGCTGCACGCCGGTATGTTCGACCGCAAACCATTTTCCGGTGCGGCCGATCCCGCTCTGGACTTCGTCAACGACCAGAAGAATTCCGTGACGGTCACAGATGCGGCGTAGTTCCTGCATGAAGATTGTCGGCGCGACTACATATCCGCCCTCGCCCTGCACCGGCTCGACGAAGATCGCGGCCACTTCTTCCGGAGGCAACGTGGTCTTGAATAGCTTTTCTTCGATGAAGCGGGCGCAGCCCAGCGCGAACTCGTCGGCCTCCTGCGCGCCACCTGAAGTGTGGCGGTACACATCGGGATAGCGCACGTGCGTCACGCCCGGCATGAGCGGACCGAAACGGCGGCGCTGCTGCGGCTTCGATGCGGTCAGTGAAACCGCGCCCATGGTGCGTCCGTGGAACGCGCCGAAGAAAGCGATGATGTTCTGGCGCTTGGTGTGGTAGCGCGCCAGCTTGAGCGCGCACTCGACCGCCTCCGCTCCCGGAGTTGCCGTAGTAGATGCGATGCGGCCCGGGCATGGGCGCGATCTTCGACAGGCGCTCCGCCAGTGTCACCATGCTTTCGTAGTAAAAGTCCGTGCCCGACATGTGGATCAACTCGGCTGCCTGTTTCTGAATGGCAGCGACCACATGGGGATGGCAATGGCCGGTCGAAGTCACGGCGATGCCGGCGGAAAAATCAAAGAACTCGTTGCCGTCCACGTCAGTCACAACAATGCCGCGACCACTTTTCGCGACCAGCGGATAAGAACGGGTGTAAGACGGCGAAATGTACTGCTTGTCGCCCTCGAGCACGCGCTTGGCGTTGGGCCCGGGCAAGGCGGTCTTGAGCTTGGGTCCGAGAGTCGTAGTCCCGGCAATCATGGTCTTGGTAGTCATGGAATCCTCCGAGGCAAACTGTCAGTTGTCAGTCGCTGGTTGTAGATCAATGCAACCTCAGAACGCACCGCTCTGGTTCAGGCAATGCAAAGCTGAAGCGAATCAAAAGGAGGAAAATGAAACTAGTCGCTACCGAAGAGGCTAGGACGCAAACGCGAAGGCAGATTCGCCCGATAGCGCCGCGGGCACGAATTGGATTGGTTGCGCAGCATAGCGAACGGCAAACATTACTAAGTCATTGTCATTATAGCTGGCCGCGGCATGCGGCGTAACCCCCTTTGGTAATCAGCGGTTTGCACTAATGAGAAACGTCTCGCCGCCGAGAAAGCGAAAGTTTTGACTTCCATCAGCCCGCGCCTTAGCATGGCTCAACTCTTGGGGCGGAGTTTTCCTTGCTCGACCACATCTCCCATTACCGGATTATCGAGAAACTCGGCGGCGGTGGCATGGGTGTGGTCTATAAAGCCGAGGACACGCGGCTGGGCCGTTTTGTCGCTCTGAAGTTCTTACCAGAAGAACTAGCCCAGGACCGCCAGGCGCTGGAACGATTCCGCCGCGAGGCCAAGGCCGCTTCCGCGCTCAATCATCCCAACATCTGCACAATCTATGACATTGGCGAGGAAGATGGCCGGGCTTTTCTGGTCATGGAATTCCTCGACGGCGTCACGCTCAAGCACGTGATCGGGGCGCGCCCTATGGAGCTGGAAACGATCCTGTCGCTCGGCATCGAGATCGCCGACGCGCTGGACGCGGCGCACACCGAGGGCATTGTCCATCGCGATATTAAACCCGCGAATCTTTTCGTGACCAAGCGCGGGCACGCCAAGATTCTCGATTTCGGCCTCGCCAAAGTGAAGGCCACGCCGGCCCCTCCCGGGGGAGTCGCGGGCGCAATTCCCGACGTGACCGCGCCCACCAGCGTGGTGATCGAGGAGCACCTGACCAGCCCCGGCTCGACTCTCGGAACGGTCGCCTATATGTCGCCGGAGCAGGCCAAGGGAAAGGAACTCGATTCGCGGACTGACCTTTTTTCGTTCGGCATCGTGCTCTATGAAATGTCGACCGGGATGCTGCCGTTTCGCGGGGAAACTTCGGCGCTGATGTTTCAGGCCATCCTCGACCGCGCGCCCACCTCGCCGGTGCGCCTGAATCCCGACGTGCCGCCGAAACTCGAAGACCTCATCAACAAGGCGCTGGAGAAAGACCGCAACCTGCGCTACCAGCACGCCGCCGACATTCGTGCCGACCTGCAGCGCTTGAAGCGCGATACCGATAGCGGCCGAGCCGTCGCCGCCAGTTCCGCTTCCGCGCCGGCCGCACAAGAACCTGCCGCAGCGGCGGCCACGCAGCCCGTGCCGGCTTCAAGTTCAGAAAAAGTCGCAGCCGCATCTTCGGGCTCGACGATTGCTCCAACCAGCGCCGCGCAAATAAGCACTCCACAAATGTCTGCCACGCAAAGTGGAATTGCTTCAGCAAGAAAGCCCTGGAGAATTCTTGTTCCGGCGGCGCTAGTGCTCCTGGCGATTGTGATTGCCGCAGGGTTGTACTGGCGCTCGCACCGATCCGCCAAGCTCGGGGAGAAAGACAGCGTCCTGCTCGCCGACTTCGTGAACACCACGGGCGACGCGGTGTTCGACGGCACTCTGAAACAGGCTCTGGCAGTGCAACTGGAGCAGTCGCCCTACTTGAACATCGTTCCGGAGTCAAAGATCCGCGAGGCCCTGCGCTTCATGGGCAAGCCGCCGGATGAACGCCTGACCAACGAGATCGCCCGCGAAATCTGCCAGCGCCAGGGCATCAAAGCGATGCTGACCGGCACCATCGCCAGCCTGGGCAATCACTACGTCGTCACCCTGACGGCGGCGAATGGATCGACCGGCGATACCCTGGCCACGGAGCAAGTCGAAGTCGAGAACAAGGAGCAGGTTCTGAAATCGCTCGACAAAGCCGCCTCCGACCTGCGGCAAAAAATGGGGGAGTCGCTGGCCTCGGTTCAGCAGTTCGCCAAGCCCCTGGACGAAGCGACCACCTCATCGCTGGAGGCGCTGCAGGCCTTCACCATCGGCAACGAAGAACACCAACGAATGAACGATGACGGGGCCATTCCCCACCTGAAGAAAGCGGTGGAACTCGACCCGAACTTCGCCATGGCCTGGGCAACCTTGGGCGTCGCTCTCAACAATATGGGCCGCACCGCCGACGGGGATCAAGCCGTCCGCAAGGCTTATGACCTGCGCGATCGCGCCAGCGAGCGGGAAAAGCTCTACATCCAGGCGCATTACTATTCTGAGGTGACGATTGATCCAGAAAAGGCATTGCAGGTTTACGCCGAGTGGCGGCAAACCTATCCCCGCGATACCGTCGCCTACGAGAATGCGGCGTTAGCTTTCTCCGAACTAGGCCAGCCGGAAAAAGCGCTGGACATGGCCAGCCAGGCCCACCGCATCAATCCTCACGATCCCTACGCCTACGACAACATGGCGGAGGCTTATGAGGCGCTCAACCGATTCGATGAAGCCAAGAGCATCGCCGAACAGGCCGTGGCCGAAAAATCGGATGGAATCGCGGTTCACTTCGTGCTCACCGATCTGGCCTACATGCGCGGCGACCGCGCTGCCTATGAGCACGAACTGGAGATCAACAAAGGTGCTTCCGTCGAGCCTTTTATACTCCTCTTCAATGCCGCATGGCAGGACTCCGAAGGCAAGGTCAGGGCCGGGCACGAGCTGTGGCAACGCGCCGATCAGGTAAGCGTGAACGCGGGCGCCAAAGACCTGGCCGCCCAATTTATGACGCTCGAAGGCTACACCGACGCCTTGTTTGGCTATACTGCTGACGCCCGTCAGAAACTTCAGCAGGCGCTGGCGCTTTCGAATGATCCGGACGCCCGCACGCTTGCAGCGACGGCTTTGGCGGTCATTGGGGATGTGCAGCAATCGGCGGCGATCTCTGGCAGCGTTGATCATGAGTTTCCAGAGAACCATTTCCTCCAGACGCTTTTAATCCCTGAGGCCAGGGCCACTCAGCAGTTCGACAAAAACCAACTCTCCGAGGCGATCAGCACGCTCGAGATTGTTCGCTCCCACGAACTGGGAACCGGCCCCCGCGGCGGCGGGGTTACTCCGATTTTTCTGCGGGGGCTGATTTATCTCAAAATGCGCGATGGCGCGAAAGCCGCCGCCGAGTTTCAACGCATCCTCGATCACCAGGGCGCCGCGGGTTTCTCCCCGGAGTATCCGTTGGCGCGCCTCAATCTCGGCCGCGCCTATGCACTGCAAGGCAACAACGCCAAGGCGCGAACGGCCTATCAGGATTTCTTCGCCGCTTGGAAAGACGCCGATCCGGACATCCCGATTCTCAAAACCGCGAAGGCTGAGTACGAAAAGCTGAAATAAAACATCCACGACGAAGCTATTCATACGCCACGCTCAACTTTAGAATCCAATCCTCGTCGCACTCGTCTGATATCTTTTAGCTTCCCCCAGGGTCCTTACTCCCATGCATTCCGCACAGCGCCCTAGCCCGTGGATGGTGATTCTTGCCTTCGGACTTGTGTATCTGTTCTGGGGCTCGACATATCTGGCCATCGACATTGCGGTGCAGACCATCCCTCCGGCGCTGATGTGCGCCATGCGATTCTCCATCGCTGGAGTCGTCATGCTGGCGGTGTGCGCGCTGACTGGACATAAAGTTTTGTACTCGCCGCGCCAGATCGCGCTGGCGGCGGTGGTCGGGGTGCTGTTGCTGATGGGCGGCAACTTGACGCTTTCGTATGCGGAGTTGACTGTGTCTTCCGGCCTGGCCGCGCTGATTATCGCCATCACGCCGCTGTGGTTTCTGGTGCTCGATTCGCTGCTGCTCGGCGACCATCACATTTCCGGCCGCGGCAAAGCGGGGCTGGCTCTGGGGATTCTCGGCCTGTTCGTTCTTTTCTATCCTGAACTCACTTCGCGAACCACGCTGGGACGCCGCGAGCTATGGGCCTCGGTGAGCCTGATCGGCGGATCGTTCTCATGGGCATTGGGATCGGTGCTGTCGAAGCGCTGGCAGTCGGGCATGGACGGATTCAGTTCCACAGGCTGGCAAGTGCTGGCGGCGGGCGTGGCGAACTTTCTTTTCGCGCTCGTGGTTGGAGATTTCTCGCGCGTCATCTGGACCCGGCGCGGCGTCGGCGCCGTGATGTATCTGGTGGTATGCGGCTCGTGGATCGGCTACACGGCCTACATCTGGCTGTTGGAGCATGTGCCCACGTCGAAGGTTTCGACCTACGCTTACGTGAACCCCGTCGTGGCCGTGTTTCTGGGGTGGCTGATTCTGCACGAGCACGTGGACCGTTTCATCCTGCTGGGCAGCGCGATCGTCGTGCTCTCCGTGGTGCTGGTAACCAGCGCGAAAGTCAAGGAGAAGACGGTAGCTGAGGAATTGCCGGCGCTACAAATTGATGAAACATAAGACCTACATACTTAGTTCCCGGTTGTCCGCAGAAACGGCGATTGCGCGAGTCGGAGACCTTTTGACAAAAGCGGGGGTGCGATATAGGACTGAAGGTCTGTCTATCGTTTCTACAAGCACGCCGATTGCGCTCCTTTCTTTTCAGCGCATGCACTACAGCAATCGGAATTGGGTCGGCCTGAACCCGTTTACATATATCAGTGGCGTCGATGTGAGATGCCAGTCGGACAAGAGCGGCCTTACAGAAATTGTCGTTCAAGTGAACAGGCTCAGAACGTTACTGTTTGTAGTGTTCTATGTGATTCTAAGCGCTATAGGTGTCGTCGCGCTGTTGGCCGAGTCGGAACCGGAGGGTGCCTTCTTTTTTTTTGCATTCGGCTTGGCCGCATGGTTTGGTTTCGTGTCTTTCTTGGGAGGGTACTTGATAAAGAAGGAAATTACGGATTGCTTAAAAGCCTAGAACTCAGGTGCTCTCCCTACTTCGACGCCTCCTCATCCTCATCCGCATCACTCACCAAATCCACAGCACGCCCGCGAATCGCGAAAGTTTGTTTTGTATCGCTGGCAGGCTCGAAGCTGACCCGCACCGGGCCTCGCTGCCAGGTCGGCGCCGGACACGCGGAATCCGGAAGCGCATCGTCAGCGATGCTCCCCGCCAGAGCCTTCTTGAGCACCGGCTTGCGGCGGCTGAGTTGTGCGACTACGGCTGAAATCTTCTTGCCGTCGTCAGACACGCCGCAATACGCCACATAATCCCGGTACCAGCTGGCGGCGGAATAGGTGCTGTCGAACTCCGCGAGATTGATGGCGGAAACGTGGCCAGTCAGCCGGTCCACCAGGAGCCAGCCTCCGCGCTGCCACTGCCAGCGCGGCGCGCCGGAGTCTTCCGGCAGACTGTCGTTCAGGCGAAACGCGCGCTGCACCACGAACTGCCGCTCCGTCACTTCGTGCGCGGAACCAATCGTGTATTCCTTGAGGCGTCCGTCCACCAGCAGCGGACGCACTTTCAAAGTTCGAGGTTGAGTCTCGTTGGCGCTGAACCATTTCACCGGCATGGTTTTTCCGAAGGTGATCACATGAGTCTTGGCGGCGGCGTGGACCGTAGTTGAGAGGAAGATGATTGAGAGCGAGAAAGACGCGAGCGCGAACAGCATCATCTTGCCCGCGAAGCCGAGCAGGTTACAGCGCATGTGTCGAGATTAGGCACGACGCCTGCCCCTGCGCAAGGAAACCCGTCACAAACTGGGCGCCGCGGTTCCGAATCGGGACCCGCCAACGTCCACTTGTACAAAGATTGTTACGATATCCGGTCGCCACTCCCGCGCAAATGGCACATTTGAAGTACTATAGCGATACGATTTGCAATCATGAGTTTCTTCCCTCCCTCGCGTAGTCCGCTGCGGCAAGATTCCAGGACAACTTCGCAGAAGGAACTCGCTTCTTATCCAGAAGTGGGCGACCTGTTGTTTCACCGGCGTGTGCCGCACATTTTAGTGGTCGACGACCAGCCCGCCATTGCCGGACTGATGAGCCAGTTGCTGACGCTGCGCGGCTACGAAGTAGTGACTGCGGCCAGCGCCGAAGAGGCCGAGGCCGAGATTCGCCGCCAGCTCCCCGATCTGATTCTGTCCGATGTAATGATGCCCGGAAAGTCTGGGTACGATCTGTGCCGCGAGCTGAAGGAAAACCCAGCCACGCGCCTCATCCCGTTTGTGCTAATCACCGGGCTGAGCGACAGCGGCGATAAAGTTCGCGGCATCGACGCCGGCGCCGACGACTTTTTGAACAAACCAGTGCTGGCTGAGGAGTTGATCGCCCGCGTGAAGTCGCTGTTGCGGCTGAAAGACTTTACCGACGAACTCGAGACCGCCGATTCCGTGCTATGCACGCTGGGTAAGATCGTGGAAGGTCGCGATCCCTACACGGAAGGTCATTGTGAGAGGCTGGCTCTGCACGCCCCGGAACTGGGCCGCCAATTGGGCCTGGACGAAGATTCCCTTCGCGCCCTGAAGCGCGGCGGATATCTGCACGATCTAGGCAAGATCGCCGTCCCCGACGAGATTCTGAAAAAAGGCAGCGACCTCACACCCGCGGAATGGATGGTAATGAAGCTTCATCCCATCACCGGCGAAAATATCTGCAAGCCGCTGAAGTCGCTGCGGCTGGTGCTGCCCATCATCCGCCATCACCACGAACATTCTGACGGCTCGGGTTATCCCGATGGCTTGCGTGCCGGCGAGATTCCGCTTCTGCCGCGGATTCTGCAAGTGGTCGACGTCTACGATGCCCTGCGCACCGCCCGGCCCTACAAGCCCGCCCTTTCGCACGACCAGGCCGCCCAGACCATGCACGAAGAAGCCCGCCGCGGCCTGTGGGACGCTGATCTGGTGACCGAATATTTCTCCATGCTGGAACGCCAGCGCAACGCCGCGTAGGCCTTTCCTCACCTCCCGCCAGAAACCAGCAATTCCGTGGATGTTCCTCCGGTGCGTGCCCACGTACAATAGCGGCGGCGCTCAGTCTCGCTCACCAGCCGGGAACACGCTCAATGAATCATTCGGCAGACACGGAGAGCTGAGAACCGGAAACTGGAAGCCAGAAACCAGAAACTGGAAACTGCCTTGGACCCCATCTACAGCATCGTCGTCCCCGCCTACAATGAGAGCGCCCGCCTGAGCGCGTCGCTGGAAAAAATCCTCAGCTACATCGCGCGGCAGAAATCGCCCGCCGAAGTCATTGTTGTCAACGACGGATCGCGCGACGACACTGCCGAAATCGTGCGCCGCCTCGCAAAAAGCAATCCCGCTTTACGACTGCTGGAAAATCCGGGCAACCGCGGCAAAGGCTACAGCGTGCGCCACGGCATGCTGCAGGCGCGTGGCGGGGTGGTGATTTTCAGCGATGCTGACCTGTCTTCGCCGATTGAAGAACTTCCCAAACTTCTCGATGCGCTGAGCGGTGGCGCCGACATCGCCATCGGATCGCGCTGGCTGCAGTCCGAAACGCAAACCCAGCGCCAGCCGCTGCATCGCCAGCTGTTCGGGCGAATTTTCAATCTGCTGCTGCGGATTATTCTCGGCTTGCACTTCAAGGATACGCAGTGCGGCTTCAAGGCTTTTCAAAAGCACGCCGTGCAGAAGATTTTTCCGTTGCAGAAAATCGAGCGCTGGGGCTTCGATCCCGAAATTCTTTTCCTGGCTCGCAAGTTTGGATTCCGCGTGCAGGAAGTTTCCGTCGCCTGGGCCCACAGCGGTGGCACTCGAATTCATCCCCTGACCGACGGCTCGCGCATGTTCTGGGAAATGCTGAGAATCCGCTGGTATGACTTGACGGGAAAGTATGATGGCAGCCGCCGCGCGCGAAGGAACCCGCGAACACACCGCCGGGAGAACCTGGACAGCGAATCTAACGCCGCATCTTCACGCGGATTTTTCTTTTTCCTTCGCAGCTGAAATCACAGAAGCAAGTTCACCGCGTCCACAACTCGCCGTCCCATCTCGGTCGTGGAAATCGCAGTCTGAGTCTTGCCCACCAGATCGGCAGTGCGCCAACCCTCTGTTAGCACGGAGCCGACCGCATCTTCGATGCAAGCAGCTTCGCGTTCCAGTTGAAACGTATGCCGCAGCATCATCGCCACCGAAAGAATTGCACCCAGCGGATTCGCGATGCCCTTTCCAGCAATATCCGGAGCCGATCCATGCACCGGTTCATACAAACCAACAGGACCGCCGATGCTGGCCGAAGCCAGCAAGCCCAGCGAGCCGACCACTCCGCCGGCCTGGTCAGAAAGAATGTCACCAAACATATTTTCCGTGAGGATCACATCGAAATCTTTCGGATGCTGCACCATCAGCATGGCCGCGGAGTCGACATACTGATGCGCGAGCTTTACTTCCGGATAGCCGTGCGCAACGCGTGTCACCACTTCCCGCCACAGCCGCGAGCATTCCAGAACATTCGCCTTATCCACCGATAACACCTTGCGCCGGCGCTTCATCGCCAGCTCGAAGGCGACCCGTGCAATGCGCTCGATTTCCAGCTCGCCATAACGCATGGTGTTGATCGCAACTCGTGTCCCGACAGTGCCTTCGATCGACCGAGGCTGACCGAAATAGAGGCCGCCCAGCAACTCGCGCACGATCAGCATGTCCGTGCCGCGCACGACCTCAGCCCGCAGCGGCGAGCAATCTTCGAGCGCCGGAAAAAGCACCGCCGGGCGCAAATTGGCAAACGCGCCCAACTCCCGCCGCAGCCCTAACAGCCCAGCCTCGGGACGCAGGTGATTGGGATAGTGATCGAACCCCGGGCTCCCCACCGCTCCCATCAGCACGGCAGCAGAAGACAAGCACGCCTGGATTGTGTCCGCAGGCAGCGGATCATTCACGGCAGTCAGCGCCGCGGCGCCAATCAGTTTGTGCTGGAGTTCGAGCCGGTGGCCGAACCCATCGGCCACAGCCTGCAGCACGAGCACAGCTTGTTCCGTCACTTCCGGGCCGATCCCGTCGCCGGGAAGAATAGTGAGTTTGAGAATCATGCGGGAATTAGTGTAGCGCGGAAATCCTGCGAACCACTACACGCCCCAGAGGTAGTCTTCCTGCTCCGGATGGTGTTCCTGCGCAACCGGCACGGACATTCCGAAAGCATTGGTGGGCGCGGCGTTCGGAAACGCTTTCGGCGATTCTTGCGCCGGAGTGTTCGCAGACGCCGCGACCGCTCCCTGGAGCGGTTCGATGAGCGGAGTCGCCGACCCAGCCGGCTTGTGCGTGTCACGAATCAACTCCAGCAGATGATGATCTTCCACGTGCTTGATCTTGTCGGCGAGGCGGACGAAGCGGCGGTAGATGTCGTCGAGCGCGCGCCGGTCGAACTGGTAGCCCAGCTGTTCGCAGCGCATGTTGAGTGCGTGGCGTCCGGAATGTTTGCCCAGTACCAGCCGCGAATCGGGCACGCCCACCGATTTCGGCGTCATGATCTCGTACGTCAGCGGGTTCTTCAAAACGCCATCCTGGTGGATGCCGGCCTCGTGCGCAAAGGCATTGCGCCCGGTGATGGCCTTATTCGGCTGCACTGGAACGCCGGTAATTTCGCTGAGCAGCTGGCTCGCCGGAAACAGTTGCTCGCCCACCACGCCGGTTTCGAACGGGTAACGGTCGGGACGGACTCGCATCGCCATCACGATTTCTTCGAGCGACGCATTGCCCGCGCGTTCGCCGATGCCATTGATGGTGCACTCCACTTGCCGCGCTCCCGCCGCGATCGCTGCCAGAGCGTTGGCCACTGCCAGTCCCAGATCGTTGTGGCAGTGCGCGGAAATCGTTACATTCTCGAGGCCCTTTACGCGCGCGCGAATCGTAGAAATCAGCTCGCCGAATTCCGACGGCATGCTGTAACCGACGGTGTCCGGAATGTTCAGTGTCGTTGCGCCGGCATCAACCACGGTCTGCAACACGCGGCAAAGAAACTCAGGATCGGTGCGGGTCGCGTCCTCGGGAGAAAACTCCACATCGTTGCACAGCGACTTGGCGAACCGCACGGATTCCCGCGCCTGTGCCAGGCACTCGTCGCGCGTAATCCGTAGCTTGTACTGCAGGTGAATGTCGGACGTTGCCAGAAACACGTGAATGCGCGGACGCTCCGCCTCTCGCAGCGCTTCCCAGGCCCGCTCAATGTCAGGCTTGCAGGCCCGCGCCAAAGCAGCGATCACAGGCCGGCGGATCACCTCGGAAACTGCCTTCACCGCCTCAAAATCGCCATCTGAAGCAATGGGAAAACCCGCCTCAATCACGTCGACGCCCAACCGGTCGAGCTGGTGCGCCAGACGCAGCTTTTCCTGGTGGTTCATGCTGCAGCCGGGCGATTGTTCGCCGTCGCGCAACGTGGTATCGAAAACGGTGATGCGGGCTCGGTCGGTCATGTTTTTCTCAGAGACTAACACTCTGACGAACACTCTATGCTACGTTGCTGATCAACAGAAGAAAAACTTATAATTATTTACTTGGCATTAGTACAGATTATACAATAAGCAGCGCTAATGGATTTCAGACTGCCCATAAACAGCCAGACTCTAAAGGATTAAGCACTTGGAACTTGCGCAACTTGAAGTCTTTCTGATGGTGGCGCGCGAGCACCGATTTTCGCGCGCCGCGGAAAAGCTCTTTCGCACCCAGTCGGCAGTCAGCCAGACCATCCACAAGCTGGAAGTTGAGCTAGGCGAGGCTCTGTTTGACCGCTCCTCGCGCGAGGGAGTTCTCACCGACGCCGGCAAGGTTCTGGTCGAATATGCGGAGAAGCTGCTGAACCTGCGCAGCGAGGCCGCGGAATCGCTGGTTGAATTGCGGGAACTGCAGAAAGGCAAGCTGGTCATTGCCGCCAACGAGTTTACCGCGCTCTACCTGCTGCCGATCCTGGCCGAGTTCCGCCGCCTGCATCCCATGATCAAGATCACCGTGCAGCGCGCGCTGGGCAGCCACATTCCCGACGATGTTTTGCGTTACCGCGCCGAGTTCGGCGTGCTCTCCTACGAACCGCAGGAACCCAGCGTCCACTCCGTCGTCGTGTATCTGGACGAACTGGTCTTTGTGGTTCCTCCCAAGCATCCGCTCGCTTCCGCAAAGCAAGTCAGCATCCGGCAACTAGGGGCGGAATCTTTCGTCGCTCACATCGTGTCGTCGCCTTACCGCGACAAAGTCTTGCAGTTGTTCAAGACGCACAAAACCCCGCTGCACATGGATCTGGAACTCCCGACTTTACAGGCCATTAAGCAGTTTGTGGCGCTGGGAAACGGGGTGGCATTCCTTCCGGAAATCAGCGTCGAAACCGAACTGGCGCGGGGAGAACTGGTCCGCATCCCGGTTCGCGAGCTGCAGTTGAAACGGAAACTGCGCCTCATCTACCGTAAGGACGCCAACCTTTCCCACGCCGCGCGCGCGCTCCTCAAAGTAGTGGAAGCCGTAGCGCGAGAGCGCAAAGGCCGTTACCGTTTTCAACGCGAGAGTTAATATTCACGACAAAGAAAAATGAGGAAGCAGAATCCTGCTTCCTCACGCGAACTTCTCGTTTAAATTTCGGACGGCCCGCTTCAGCAGTCGGCGCAAACTCTGTCTTCGTGAAACGCTTCAAGTGCATTATCCACCGAAGAATGAATCTCCAGCACCGAGTCGAGCTTGGTGAGGTCGAGCAGCGTGCGAACGAGATTGTTGGGACCGGCGACTTTGAAGTCCACATTCTCTTTCTGCGCCCAGGTGTATAAAAGCGCCAGTTCGCCGATACCGGCACTATCCAATGAGCTGACGCCACTAAGATCAAGCACGATTTTGCGCGCCTGCGACATCACGTCGCCTACAACGCGCGAGAGTGCGGCAGCTTCATCGCGATAAACGATGCGCCCCTGACAATGAACAATAATCACGTCCGCTTGATAGCGGGTTTCCAAACTCAACTTCAACGCCGACTCCTTACCTACTGCGAAAGCGGCTCCACTTTGTGGCCGCGCTTGCCAATTTGTACTCATAAAATGCATCCTAGTCGATTAGACGACCTGGAACGGGTTTTGGCATCATTAAAACCGGGTGAATTTCTCGCCCCAAGGACGGGAACGGGAACGTCCCGGTGGGAAACATTTTGTTAACCGGGACATCTGATCCGTCCGGTACACTGCATCTAAAGGATTTTTCGTTTCATTAGAGGGCTTTTTGCCGGCGCCGGGCGCCGGGGAGGATTTTTCGTGTCGAAAATTGCAGCCACTGTGCTGGCACTGGTGTGTTTGGCGCTGTTCGCGATTCCGATGTCTGCGCAGTTGCTTCCGCATGGCAATGCCTACGGCGGCGGATCTTACGGCCGTTCAGAATTTGTCATTCCCACGAATGTGTACCACCTGAAGGGCTGGGAGGGTTCCAGCGAATTCCTGCCCTTTGCGCGCACTCCTCACCTGGGACTCGTGCTCGACGGTAGCGGCATCTATGGCCACGCTATCACCCAGTACACCGTCGTGGCTGGTCCGCGCCTTTCCGTCACCTACGGGAAGTGGCGACCCTTTGTCCACGGCATGGCCGGCCTTCAGTTGATTCATTCGGGAGGAAACAGTTACAACCCGCTGGCAATCGATGTTGGCGGAGGCGTCGATTACAAACTCTTTTTCAAGAAATTCTCCTGGCGGGTGCAGGGCGACTACGTCCGCACGCGCTATTTGAGCGCCCAGCAGAGCGACTACCGCGGTTCCACCGGACTCGTCTGGCGCTTTTAGCAATTGGCGATTGGCATTTAGCAATTAGCGAGGCGGAGTTGTCGCTGCCATCGGCAAGGCTCGTAACGGCCAAAGCCTAATTGCCAGTTGCTAATTGCCATTCTGCACTTTCGTCATCTCCGCTATTTCCTCCGCCTGCATCCAACAACTTTCGAATGCATCATGTGTTATTCGATCCGAAGAGGGAGGAAATATTTGCATGCGGAAAGTCACACTGGTCGCCTTTACTCTGATTCTGTTCGCGGGTTTGGCGAGCGCGCAGGTGCCAACGTCCGGAAATATTTTTATCGGTTATTCCTTTTATAGCGCGAGTCCTTCCACGCTCGATCTCACCGACGTGGGCCGCCCCAACATGAACGGGTGGGACGCTTCCCTCGAAGGCAAGGTACTGCCGTGGGTGGGGATTGTGGCCGACCTCAGCGGCCATTATGGCCAGCAAAGTTTCGTGGCGCCTACACCCGGGCCGACCACGGTGACCGTCACAGGGCATGAAAACGACGTGACCTTTGGTCCGCGGTTGTCCTTTCCCATCGGGAAATTCCGGCCGTTCGGAGAAGCTTTGTTCGGCGTCGGGCACGTGAGCACGGGGCAGGGAATCTCCACCAGCGACACTTCCCTGGTGACCACGGTGGGCGGCGGCCTGGACTACAAGATCATCCGCATTCTGGCTCTGCGCGCAGAAGGCGACTACGTGCAGACTCGCTTCTTCAGCACCACGCAAAACAATTTCCGTCTGTCGACCGGTATTGTCTTTCGCTTTTGAGCCGCTTTTGAACGCGGACCGAAGAAAATCATCCACCGAAAGACGCGCTACGCAAAAACAGGATTCAGCCGGTAAGCCGAATCCTGTTTTCTATGGCCACGCAGAAAAATCGTCCAAGCTCGGTATACAACAACTACGCCTGCCAATATTTGTGATCGCGCAGAAAGTAGTCTTGATTCCAGTAGTTCATGGCGGTCCTCAGGAAAAGCCATCCCACCCGCAGGTGCCCCATTTTCTGGAATCGCCGGTTGGTGGTGTAGACGCCGCCGCGAACAATGCCGAACCGGCTGCGTTCCACTTGCAGCGTAAGCTGGTAATCTTCGGCGTAAAGCACCCGCTCGTTAAATCCGCCGAGTTCCCAGAATTTCTTCCGATCGAACAGCATGAACATTCCGGTCGCAAAAGGATGGTGTATCTGTGACGCGTACTGGAAAAAATTGTTGACCGTGTAGACTGCCGTATCGATCCAGCTCCCGCCGCGGCAGAGAATATTCGTGGTCACGCAATGCAATTGTTTCCGCTGAGCCAGTTCCACAGCACGCCGCACCACGGAAACATGCGCCGGCTCGATGTCGGCATCGAGAAAAAGCACGTAATCGCTCTCCGCCTGCGCCGCGCCCAGGTTGCGACCCACCGAAGGCATCCCGCCGCGAATCACGCTCACGTTCAACCGATCGCGAAAGCTCATGACAATTTCGGGAGTGCCGTCGGTCGAATTAGCGTCCGCGACCAACACCCTCGTACTCGACATCTTCGAGTAGTCCTGCATCGTCAGCGAAGTCAGCAGCCGCGGAATCAGCTTCGCCTCGTTCTTCGCCGGAATCACGATCGTCAACTCGCCCGCCGCCATCGGGCTCGCAGGCTGCAGATTCCGCGACGTGTTCTCGGTCGCCATGTTCTCGATGATCATGTTCTCGATGATCATGTTCTCGATCTCCGTGTTCTCGGTCGTCATGCTCGTTGTATTCATGCTCGCTATAGTCATGGATGCGTACCCCCTCTTCATCGATCGTCAAATATGTGAGCCGGGAATCAACCCACCCGCCGGAGTTGTAGTATTGGATGCCGTCTTTCTCCACGTGGACGGCCTCGTGCGTATGCCCGCAGAAAATGCGATCCGCGCCGTGGTGATGCGCATAGGCCAGAGCTCCGCTGGAGACCTTGGGCGACATGCGCAGCCAGCGCGTATTCAGCCGGTCAATCAGCCGTGCCACCGGCTTGCGTTTGAAATCGAGTTTCTGCAACAGCAAATACAGTGACGTCCCCAGCCGGCTGAGCCGCAACCGGTTCACCTGAAACCCGTCAAACTGATGCCCATGGATGGCCACGTGCCGCAGCCCCTGGTAGCCCCAGCTGTAGTGCTGATAAACCCGCACTCCCACCAGGTGCGACATGATGTCGGTAAGGCCGTGATCGTGGTTGCCCTCGACCCACACAATTTCAACGTTGCGCTTGGGGTTCGAGAGCTTGCGGATATAGCCAAGAAACTTCCAGTGCTCTTTGGTCAGCCGGGCAAAGTTGAGATCGGCGAAGATATCGCCAAGAAGAATCAGCCGCTGGAAGCGGTTCTGCTTGAGCACGCGAGTGGCTTCGCGCGCGTGGCTGGTCTCTGCACCCAGGTGCAGGTCAGAGAGGATCAGCGTGTTGTAGCCATGCAGATCCATGCTCCGGTTGTATCAAAGCAATGTTAAGGGGTGATGAAATATGCATCAATATTGGTGCATAGTAACTACCGAAGTAACTGGAGCGTTGAGTGGAATTTCAGGCACGGGATCGGGAAGGGCTCGGCTTCAGTCGGGCTGTCTAAGGTTTCCCAAGGGCGGCATTAGCCATCGCATCTGGCAAAAAGTGAAAGAAAGTAAGGGAACTCTGAGGTTGTTTTTGTTCCAAAGCTGAGGACATGGAACTATGGCGAACGCTGTGGGGCCTCGCTTTGACCGCCACGCGCAAGCGGCTGCTGTTTGTCTTGGTGCTGCTGGTACCTCTCTGCAAGCTGGAAAGGAGCGCCTATCGTGCAACCTTGATGACGACATCTTTGGATGTCGGAATCTCCCAGCTCGTCCCGGCACGAATCAGGACGTCGGGGCCCTTGGTCAGGAAGCCACCCAACAGGCCTCCAAGGGCGACGGTGCGGGCTACGTCGCCTTTCGTGGCACCCTTCTCCTGCACCGCATCCGCGGCCAGCGGAACGTCCTGACCGTCCACCGCAGTCACCGATTCGACGACAAACCCGAAGGATCCGCCACGACCGTAGCTCTTGGGGCCGTTCCAGCCCGTGATCTTGCCCTTCGCCAGAGCGCCCCTCCGGACGACCACAACCCCGTCTTCCTCGACATCGTCAATGACCTGAAGAACCACATCCACAGTCGATGTCTTCTTGGGAAAATCCCCGGTGTAGAGATAGTCACGAAGCGCGACCTTCACGGGTTTTCCCGCTGCCAATGTCACGTCGCTTGGAACGGAAGACGATGCCAGTCTGACGGAGCCCGTAGGGTTTGCCGAAGGGTCGTTGGAGCTGAGCAGAGCGGCTAGGCAAGCCGTTTCGTCCAACAGTGGAGCAGCATACCTGCCGCTTCCGAGGCCATGCTTGGAGAAGGAAACCTTGAGGGTCGTGCCCGCGACACCGTCTTTGGTCCCGCCTGCAAGGTCGATGTGGAGTGTGCCGATCGCTGCGTTGCCTTTTTCTCCTCCCGACCCAAAAGCTGTATTCTTCAATGCGCCCCAAAGATTGACATCGATCTTCGCTTCAAGGTGGTTGCCCTCGTCCTTTGCTGGCCGCGCGGCCACGGCTGGGAGCGCCCTGATGACGGACGCCTTCGCATGCTCGAAGGGGGCAGGGATGAAGCGCTCCTCCTCGTTCTCTCCACCCATCCGAATCACTGTCCTACCGCAAGGCGCCGTCTGTGCACCGAGCTGAATTGCCGAGAACATGAGCACAGCCGGCATCGCCAGAGACAGCATTGATCGTGCGCGCATTATCTGACCCCCAGAAGTTGAAACACAGGATAATGCTATCCCCGCAGCCGTTCGAACAGGTCAATGTCTGATTTTCTCACCGAAATGGGAATTTCAGAGGTTCCTCTCGGACTCGCTTAACAAGAGAGTAGGGCGTCACGATTCCAACTTTTCTTGGTAAGCGTGCTGCTGCCTGTCGGCCGTGGAACGAATGAGACTACTTTGCCCAATGTAGCAATTCCGCCTCGTTCAGTGAGTAAGCATATTTGAGGCGGGAAACCTACTTCGGTGCCGGAGGCACGTACTCCTTCGGCAACGTCGATCCTTCCCCGAAAAAGAACTGATCCAGCTGCCGGACGATCACTTCCTGATCCTCGCGGCGCGCCGGATTCAGGCGGTATTCGTTCATCAGCATCTTGCAGTGCTCCGCCCACATCTGCCAGGCCTGTTTCGAGACATTGTCGTAGATCTTGCGTCCCAGGTCGTTGTCGAACGGAGGCTCGTCCAGCCCCGGCAATTCTTTTTTCAGTTTCACGCAGAAAACGTCGTGCGCCATAACCTTCCCCATGAATCAGAAATAGGAAATCAGAAATAAGAACGCGAACCTTTATCTTACACGGAAGCCGGGAGCGGGACCTGGAGGGGCCGGACAGCAGATGAAAAGGGAACCTGGCGCGGGACTTCGGATCACCCGCAATTTCAGATTGGAGATTGAAGATTTCCGATTGAAGATTTCAGATTGAAACCCGGACGCTTCGCCTTAAATCTGCAATCTGAAATCATTTTGCATTGTCGAAGCGGCCGCGTCAGCAGTCCGAACTCTACCGCTTGGCGCCGCCCGCAAGATACTCAGCCAGGATTTTCTGCGTCTCCGCATCCGTGGCCACCACCGCCCCGTCTGCGCCCGCCGAGGCGGCAAGTTTGCCCTTCACCCCGATGTAGACGGCGTCGTAAGCGGTATCGCCCAGATTCTCTACTCGATGTTTGAAAGGCGCGTACCAGCGCGACTCACCGGCTTTGGCATAGACCTCGCGCACTTTTCCGTTTTCGTCGGTGAAGCGCAGATGCGCATCCGTCAGGCTCACCACGACGCCCCCGGGATGATCGTGGAGAACAGATTTCTCGTGCGGCCCGTAGTGAACCGACACTACCTGCACCCGCTCATTTTCGAAGTCCAGCTTGTAATGCTTGGGCTCAACCTTGGTGGGATCTTGCGCGCGTGCTGAACTAACCGCCAGGCACACTACTACGCTCGCCAGCAACAGCTTGGACGCCATGAATCGCCTCCCGATCAGGGTTTGGGTTGGCAAAGCGATACGCTACTATCCGTTCCGGGCCAGTGTCAACGTAACTAAGGAAACCGGACCAAACTGATGACCCGTCCTACTGCCGCAGCCCCATCCAGGTTTCCGACACCACCAGTGAGTTCCCGGGATTCTGCGGATCGTATTTCACCGAAGTCGGCAGCCCCAGCCGGCAGGAGTGCAGATTCACCCAATGCCGCAGATAGGTGACATCCTGCGAACATTCATAGGAAACGCCCGCCACGTCATATTTGTAGATCAGCATGGTGGCCGGCCGCGGGCTGCTCTCCAAATCGAGTTCCTGAACGTCAATCACGGTGCCGTCGGTGATGCGCCCCACGCCGTTAAGCCATGTCCGGCGCTCGCGTTCAATATCGTCTGCCGTCTTCGCCTTGCGCCGCAACAGCGCATACGCCACACCCGCCAGGGCAACTCCCGCCACGACCAACCCATAAATTCGCAGTGAATCCATAACCGAGGTAGGAAAACTCCGCCGCAAGGTGCGGCTAATCTCCAATTCAGCATATGCGGAAATCGAACCGCGAGGAAGTGGTTCAGCAGTTACCGAGGTGTCATGCTTGTGGAAATCCTGAAAATGTTGGTGTAGAGACGGGCACTCTTGCCTGTGTGGGAAAGTTCATGTGGGGACGGGCACTCTTGCCCGTCCATCGCCCGCAGGGCGATTCTTTCTTGCGGAACTCATCTGCACTCGCGGTCCAACTTCACTTCTGCCCGCAGACGTACTTGCTGGCCATCTCGCCAAAACCGCCCTCGGGGGTTCTTCCAATCTGGTCGTCGCGAGTGGCCTTCTTGCTGACTACAAACCTGCCGCTGTGATCGCGCGAATAGAACCATTCCGCGGTCGAAACCTCGCCACCGTTCCCGCAGTTGAAGCGCACGCGCGCGCGCATCTCGACGAACGGACCACCCTGAGGAAGTTCAACCGGTTCCTTGTATTCCACGCGCACCCAGGCCGTCCGCAGATTCTTCCGCACCCGCAGCGAACTCACCGACACCCGGTCTCCTGCTCCGGTCTCGCCAATCGGATGCCAGTCGCCCGCGGCAAACGCCACCACGCTCACCAGCACCACCGGCGCCAGCACGACCGCAATCAGGATAAAGACGGCTTTTTTCAAATTCAATCAGCCCCAAAGCGATGGACGCGAACACTCTGGAGCAAAAACCCCGTTCTGTCAACTTTCGTATAAGCCAAAACCGCGTCAAGCACGATTGCCAGGCATGATATTGTGATCTGGCAAGCCCGGAAAGTGGCGCCGAGGCTTCTGGTTGATTCTATGGAAACCATTCATTCTACGACGGTTACGTCTCCCGCAGGCCCGCTTTTTCTGGCCGCGTCCCATAAAGGGTTGGTGGCCCTGGAATTTGACGCCCGCATGCCCGGGCAACAGTCGATTCGGCCCAATCCCCGCGATCTCCGCCGCGAGGCGACGCGGCAGGCCGAGCGCGCGAAGTTCGCGTTCCAGGAAGCTCCTGACCTCCTGCGCCCGTACGCGAAGCAGCTGGACGAGTACTTTTCCGGCAAGCGCCGCGAGTTTACGTTCCCGCTCGATCTCCGTGGCACCGATTTCCAACTGGCCTGCTGGCGCGCACTGCTGGCGATTCCCTATGGCGAAACTCGCTCCTACGCCGACATCGCCCGCGCCGTGGGCAAGCCCAACGCCTTTCGAGCCGTCGGCATGGCCAACAACCGCAACCCGGTCGCGATTGTGGTTCCCTGCCATCGTGTGATCGCCTCAGATGGAACGCTGTGTGGCTACGGCGGCGGTCTGGATGTGAAGCGCAAGCTGCTGGAACTGGAAGGCGCGCTGACCGGGATGCTGGCGGCGTAACGAACATTTCAGATTTTAGATTGCAGATTTCAGATCGAACAACACGCATTGGCCTTTCAATCTACAATCTGAAATCTGCAATCTGAAATCCGCCCTCGTGACGACTCCCACCAAATCCTCTGCTCTCCGCAAGGCCAGCCTCTTCTACCTCGTCTTCGTCATGTTCTCCTACACCACCGGCGGCCCGTTCGGGCTCGAAGACATGGTCACCACTTCAGGTCCGGGGCTCACACTGCTCTACCTGCTGGTGTTGCCGTTTTTCTGGTGCATCCCGGTCTCGCTGGTTTCCGCCGAATTGACCACCGCGATGCCGGTCGAAGGCGGCTTCTATCGCTGGACCCGCGCCGCCTTCGGCGACCTCTGGGGATTTCTCGCCGGATGGTGGAACTGGTCCGCATCGTTTCTGCTCGGCGGAGCCTACGCCGTTCTCTTCACCGACTATCTCGTCTACTATTTTCCGTCGCTCACGGGATGGAAACATTACCTGGTCTCGCTGGCGTTGATCGCGGTCATCACCTGGATCAACGTGCGCGGCATCCAGATGGTAGGCCGGGTGGCCACCGCGCTCGAGATTTTCATTTTCGCTCCGGTGATGGCGATGGTGGTGATCGGCCTCGCCCATTGGCGGCACAATCCGTTTGTCCCTTTCGTGCCACCGCACCAGCCGCCCTTCAAAGTCTTCGGCGTGGGACTGGCTCTAGGCCTCTGGCTCTACTCCGGATACGAACAGCTCTCCACCGTCGCCGAAGAAGTGGACAACCCGCAGCGCAGTTATCCTCGAGCGCTGGCGCTGGTCGTGCCGCTGTCGATCGCCACATATTTCCTGCCCACGCTGGCAGGCCTGGCTGCAGGCGGCGACTGGCAGAAGTGGCATACCGGATATTTTTCCGATGCTGCCCAGCAGATCGGCGGGATGATTCTGGGACATCCCTGGCTGGGAACCTGGATGACGCTTGCCGCCATGGTCGGCAACGTGGCGCTGCTCAACAGCACCGTGCTCACCACCACCCGCATGCCCTTTGCCATGGCCGAGGACGGATACCTTCCCGCCGCCCTCACCCGTAAGCATTCGCGCTACGGCACGCCGTGGCTGGCGATCGTGATCTCGGCCGTCATCTACGGCGTGCTCGCGCAACACAAGCTGACGCAGCTGATCTCGATCTACATCTGGCTGCGCTCCGCGACGACTGTTCTAACGGTCCTCTCAGCATGGAAGCTGCGCCGCACCCGTCCCGATATGCCGCGCGCGTTCGTAATTCCCGGCGGGCGTCTGGGATTGTTCTACGTAGTGGCCGCGCCAGTGGTGATGGCCCTGGTCGCGCTGTTAGGCAGCGACCGCTTTGCGCTGATCGGCGGAGCCGTGGCAATAGTCCTGGGTCCGGTAGTGTATGGAATTGTTGCCTTCCGGAAGCGATAGATATACAATTATCAATGTATATCTTTCACGATGGTCGGGAGGTTTTATGCAGGTCTCGAAATGGGGGAACAGCCTGGCAATCCGTCTGCCCGCCGCGGTGGTAAAGGCGCTCGATCTGAAAGAGGGCGACGATATCGAAATTCGGGTCGCCGGAAAGAAAGCCTTTGAAGTGAGCCGCGACCGCAGTCGGGAACGAGCCTTGGAGCGTCTGCGAAAGCTGCAACGCCCCTTGCCCGCGGGATTTGTCTTCGACCGCGACGACATCTATGACCGGTAGGGCGTTCTTCGATACTAACGTTTTGATTTACAGCCTGGATGCGAAGGATCCCCGCGGACGCCGCGCTGAGCAGCTGTTGTTGGAGGGTGGGGTAGTCAGTGTGCAGGTTCTGAACGAGTTCTCCGATGTCGCCCGCCGCAAGATTCGTATGTCCTGGGACGACGTAAGGCAAGCCCTCCGGGTAATACAGTTCTTCTGCCCCGGTCCGGTGCCGATCACGATGGACACCCACGAACGCGCTTTGAGTATCGCGGAAGGGCACGACATTCGAATTTACGACGCGCTGATTCTCGCCTCCGCCTTGGGAACCAACTGCACCAGCCTGTACACAGAGGATTTGCAAGACGGGCAGGTCATCGATCATCGCCTGACCATTCGAAACCCATTCAGGTCTGAGGCCGGTTTCTGAGCTCAGGCTTTTTTCGAATTTCCGTCCAATACTCTTCGCGCACGTCTTCGTCGATCTCCACGGGAATATTGCTGACGTAGAGACGATCCTTTCCATCGCGACGGGGCCCAGAAATCCAATACTTATCGTGCGTTTCCGCATCGAAATAATTCGCTTTGAAGCCCTGGGTCCTCAGAAATGTTTTACCTTTGTAGTAGATGGACAGCCCAGTCTTTGAAAAAGTCACCCGACTGATCCGCGCGGACCCGTTCAGGCTGTCGGCTTTGCATTCGACATACATGACGCGCGATTTGACCTTAGATTTCGACATTGTATGATCGCCATTCTAGAGCCTGCGCCCCAAGGCCGCTTGGCCGGCGAGCAGAAACGTCTTGGGAAATCTGCCTTCGCCACAGAGCTTGAATGAGCCGAAATCCTTGTACCAAGGTCCTTCTGGCACGTTGGGCTTCGTTTCCATCCAGAGACGGAGCTGATTCAGATCCTGGACGCTGACATTGCGCTGATGCATGCGCTCGACAAGATGGTTCCGAAGAGCGGCTGGGAATCTGGACCAGGTCTCGATCTGCGGCATTCATTCACCCGCACTTACTCACCGAAGACGAAGCGCCCCATCTCGTTGCCCAGGTGCTTTACCTCATCGGGATCAGCCGCTGCGCGAAAGCGTTCCGCGAGCGCGAAGAAAGCTTTCTCTTTCTCCTTCTGCGCCTCGAGGCCCTGCTCGACCAGTTCGACCAGCACGCGATTGTCGCTGAGGCGTCTTTTCTTCGCGATACGCTCCACCTGCTCAGCCAGCCGTGAGGGCAGGGTAACGCTTCTTCGAACTTGCTTGGTTGCTGCCATGGCACCATTGTACACCGTTATGGTGCATCTCAGTGCAACACGCTTTCATCTCACCCAGTCCAGAAACTTGTACCATGCGCCCGCGAATGGCAGGAACCACGGCCTGCCGTTGTACAGCCCGAGCGGGGCGCCCGGGAACGGGATGCCCACAAATGGATTCTCCGGCTTATCGCCTGCCGTCGCGTGTGCGGTCCTTTCCCCTGCGATCATCTCCGCCATCTTCTGGCCCTGATACGTGGCCATGGCGACGCCGTGTCCGGCGTAGCCGACGGCGTAGTACATGCCGTCAATCTGGCCGGCGTGGGGCATGATGTCGAAGGCGAAGTCGAGCGTGCCTCCCCAGACGTATTCGACTTTGGCGTCGCTGAGCTGGGGATAAACATCGATCATGCCGCGCCGCAGAATGTCGGCGCTCCGCCGCACCGTCTGATCGTTTTCCGGGAAAAACGCCGCGCGCCCGCCGAACAGCATGCGGCAGTCGGGCGTAAGCCGGTAGTAGTAGAGGTAATTCTTCGAATCGTAGATCATGCGATTGCGCGGGCTGAGCTCTTGCGCAAGTTTCTCCGGCAGGATTTCGGTGGTGATAATAAACGAGCCAATGGGAATGATTTTTTTCTGCAGCGCCGGAGTCGCGCGCCCCGTGTATCCGCTGGTTCCAACGAACACATCGTGCGCCCAGGTCACGCCCCGCGACGTGGTCAGCTTCCATCCCGCTTCGCCTTGCCGTGACTCGCGTTCCAGGCTCTCGACGCGGGCATGCTCGAAAATCTCCGCGCCGGACTTCATAGCGGCGCGTGCCAAACCGGCCACATAGCGCGCGGGATTCAATCCCGCGCTTACTTCATCCACCATGCCGCCGAAATAAATGTTCGACCCGATCTCCGCGCTCAAGTCGTGCCGCTGCACCACGCGCAGTTCGTGATTGAATTCCCGCGCGATCACTTCCGCTTGCCGCGCGTAGTCGTCGAAATGCTTCTGCTTGCAGGCGACCTCCAGATGGCCGCTGCGCGAGAAGTCGCACTCGATTCCCTCTTCGCGCACAATCTGCTCGACGCAATCAATCGTAGCCAGCGACGCCGCATACATGCGCTGCGTCAATTCGCGGCCATACATGGAGATCAGCCGGTTCACGCCCAGCTTCATCCCGGTCAGCACCATTCCACCGTTGCGCGAACTGGCGCCCCAGCCGATGGTTTCAGATTCCAGCACTGCGACTTTCGCCCCGCGTTTCGCCAGCGTGCGTGCCGCCGAGAGCCCGGTGAAACCAGCCCCAATTACCGCCACATCCACGCTCTCCGGCAGAGACGGCGACGCCTCGGGCCGCGGCATCTCCACGGTGGTCAGCCAATAGTTGTGTTCCTGCATTCCCATGATTCATTGCCGAAGTGACCGAGCATTCTAGCGCACCCGAAGGGTTAGGTCCGAGGTCCGGCGTGTCGGGCTTCGGCTTTCGGGCTTCGGCGCCGACACTATACTTTTGCGAATGCTGCACGAGACGGTTGTGCCGGCGCCCACTGATGAATGAGCCGTTTTGCTGAAGCCCGAAAGCTGAAGCCCGAAGCCCGAAAGCTGAAGCCCGAAGCCGAGATTGCGACGCCCCAGGTCCGAACCAAGTATCCGAGGTACATGTACTTCCAGTGTCTCCGCGCGGCCGGGTAATCCACCACGGTAATCTTGCCGTAAGTTACTGCCACTCCTAATCTTGGAGCGTATGCCCCTTCGTTGCCTCCTGTTTTCCCCGGATGAGGAAACTCTCCGGACGATCGGCCAGGTCTTGACCGAACTCGAGATCGAAGGAGAATCCTGCATTCAAGCTGTTGAAGCCGTGGAGAAAGTTTCGGCCCGGCCATTTCAGATTGTCATTATCGACTGGAGCAGCCAGCCGGAAGCCGGCTTCCTGCTCAATACCGCGCGCGAGCGCAAGCCCGCCGACCGCCCGTTAACGCTGGCGATTGTGAGCGATGACGCCAGCGTGCCCACCGCGCTGCAGGCGGGCGCCAACTCGGTTCTGCGCAAGCCGCTGATGGTCAACCAGGTGAAGGACACGCTGGCCACCGCGCGCGATCTTCTGCGCTCCAAGCTCGAGGCCCCGGCGCAAGCCGCCGCTGCCGCCGCGGCGGCCAGTTCCGCAGCCGCGAACGCGATGCTCCCCATGGAGGTGCAAAGCACTCTGCACCACGGCGAATTTCTGCAGTCCTCAGGATCGCGCCCCGGCTCGCAATTCGACACGGAGTCTTCCGACGTACAGAAGTCACTGGACCAGGCAGCCGCGGCGCAAATCGATCCGCTCAAAGATCTGGAGCTCATTTCCGGGCCGGTATCGCAATCGAATACACGGCCAACGCAGTTCGCCGCCGCAGCGCCCGCACCGGCCCCCACGCCGGATCTCCCGGACGACGAGCCTCGGGGTTTAGCCTGGTATCTGAAATCGCGCGCCAAATCGATGCCCGCCGAGGAGGCGCAGCCGGAACCAACGCCGCCGCCAGAGAAAGCTCAACTGCTCGGTTACGACCAGCCGGCATCTTTCCGGCCGGTCGCGCGCGCGCAGGAGAATCCGGAAGCGCAAGCGGATGGGGTGGAATCCGCCGAGCCGCAGTCCGATTCTGCGAGCCCCGGCTTTCCGCACAACGATGGTCAGCAACGCGAAGAAGCCGCGCTCTTCGCCTACATCACGGGAGAAAAGACCGACTCCGAGAAAGAGCCCTCCGCGCCGCGTCCGTGGCTCAAGAAACTGGCGATCGTCGCGGCCGTTATTGTCGCCGCCGCGGTTGCATATTTTACCGTGCCCCAGGACGTAGCAGTAAAAGATGTGAAGCTCGTCGTGGGCAAGGTCACTCGAGCGGGACACAGCTGGCTGAACCCGCAGCCGGCCCCTACCGCGCCGTCACCCCAGGCTCACGAAAGTTTCGGGCGCGCCGGCGACGAATACAAACTCCCGGTCGCGGAGAATATCCCCGACGCCAATACCGACCCCTCGCAGATTCGCGTGTTGCCCGTAGTCGATCCAACAATAAAACCGCCAGCGAACGGGGCCGCCAACTCTGACCCGTCCGCGGCTCAAGCCGGCGCCACCCCGGCCAGCGGCGTTCCGGCGCAGTCGGATCCAAACCAGATTTCGCCAAACCAGGTCGCTACCGGTCAGATTCCGGCAGGTCAAGCCGCAGCGGGTCAAACGCCGGACGGCCAAGCTGTGCAAAATCCAGGCGTGCAAAATCCAGCTATCCAGAGTCAGACTTCAGCGAGTCCCGTGCAGAACGCGACGTCGCAACCGGCGACTCCCGCACCTGGCCCGGCGCAGGGTTCGACGACACTGGCAGTAGCCAGTGCGCCAGCGGATCCATTCCGCTCCAATCCATCGGTGGCGCCAACGGCCGCGGCTTCAATTCCGACGCCAGCGGTTCAGACAACCCAATCCGCTCCGGTCTTTCAGCCAGTGAACAATGTTTCTACCGCGGCGGCCTCGAGTTCGAATGCTTCCACTCCGAATCTCGCGGGAATCCCTTCCAGCCTGAAATCTGGAATGGCGACGATGTCTCCCGAAGCCAGCGGCAATAAACCGCCCGAAGCTGCTCTGCCCTCGATTGAGCCGGTAAACCTGCCCGAAACCACCGCGCGCGGTCTGCTGCTCGAACAAGCTGTTCCGGTGTACCCTCCGTCGGCTCGCGGACAGTCTGGCACCGTAACTCTGCAAGTTCTGATCGGCCGCGACGGCACCGTGCAGGACGCCAAGTTCATCCAAGGCTCGCTGGCCTTCGCCCGCACCGCCATCGACACGGTCAAGCAATGGCGCTTCAAGCCTTACCTGATGAATGGGCGTCCAGCGTCTACCCAAACCCTGCTCACCCTGAGCTTCAAGCCCACTTCGTAGGCTCCGAGGGCAAGCTCACCCTGTGATCCCCTGTGTTCTCTGTGGTAAAGCGTTTTTCGCTGATAACCGCCGCAAGCCCTTTGTTATGTTGACGAATCCTCTTGCCCGCCCATGCCGATAACCGGCCCAACTCCGGCTCGTCTAATCCGGCAGGCCAAGGTGCTCCCTAAGTTACTGAAGAGACAAGGCGGGCACCTTGGCGCTCGAAATCGGCATCTAAAGATATATAATGCTTGTAGTTCCTCCGAAGTCGATTCCTGCCGGGAAACGAAAAATCTGATGTCCATGAAAACGAAGGCCGCCGTTCTTGTTACTTCTTTCGCCGTCCTGCTGTTTGTAGTTGTTGGTTCGCTGGGCGGAGTGCACGCCTCCTCGAACGACGGCGCTTACCGCCAGTTGCAGGTCTACAGCGAAGTTCTGTCGCGCGTGCACAGTGAGTACGTCGAGGAACCGAACATTCCCAAGGTGACTGACGGCGCCCTGCACGGCCTGCTGGAATCGCTCGACCCGAACTCCAGCTACATGACGCCCGAAGCCTACAAGGCCTATAAGGCGCACAAAGCTGAGGCCAAGGGAGAGATCGGCGCAACCATCTCGAAACGTTTTGGCTACGCCGCGGTGGTGTCGGTGCTGCCGGGATCGCCGGCCGAGAAGGCCGGCATTGAGCCGACCGACATTTTTGAATCTATCGAAGGCCAGAGCACGCGCGAAATGTCGCTGCCGGAAATTCGCAGCATCCTGGCTGGAGTACCGGGCTCCACGGTAAACGTGTCGGTAGTGCGCGCCCGCCGCGCCGAGCCGCAGAAAGTTGTGATCACGCGCGACATCGTCACGGTTCCGCCGATCACTGACAAGATCATGCCGGACGAAATCGGCTACATCAAAGTCGATGCGCTGACCAAGGGCAAGGCTCAGGAAATCGCTTCGAAGATCAAGTCGCTGGAAAAATCCGGTGCGAAGAAAATTCTCCTCGACCTGCGCTACACCTCCGCGGGGGATGAGAGCGAAGGCATTGCGGTCGCCAATCTTTTCCTCAACCACGGCACCATCACTTACCTGCAGGGGCAAAAAGTTCCGCGGCAAGCTTACAACGCCGATCCGGCGAAAGCCGTCACCACGCTTCCGGTCGTCGTGCTGGTCAATCGAGGTACTGCCGGAGCGGCTGAGATCGTGGCTTCCGCAATTCTCGAAAATGCCCGCGGCGATGTTGTCGGCGAAAAGACTTTCGGTGACGGCTCGGTGCCGAAGACATTCGATCTGCCCGATGGCGGAGCACTGATTCTTTCAGTAGCCAAGTATTACTCGCCCAGCGGCAAGGCCATTCAGGACACCGCAGTCACTCCCAACGTTGTGGTCGCCGATGACGAAGAAAACGTCGGCCCCGACGATGAAGACTCGCAGCCCGACACGACCGAGCAGGAAAAGCCCAAGAAGACTCAGGACGACCAGCTGAACAAAGCCGTCGAGGTGTTGAAGGCCCGCAGCAGCTAGCTGGAAAATTAGATCTCGGTGAAATGAATCGCGCGCCGCAAGGCGCGCGATTGTGTTTTGATTGAGTCAATGCCAGCCTGACACTTGCCGAAGCCTGCGCTCCAAAATGCTATCCTGACTTCATCCGCACAGACTCGAACGAATCATGAAATCCCTCTATGACGAACTTCCGACCGTAGAAATTGCCGGACGCAAGTTCGTGGGGCGCGTGCTGTTCAGCCTGCTCGTGCTCATCTCCGCGCTGGTCGGCGCGACCGCTGGACTTCTGCTGGTCTACACCACGGATCTACCGCAGGTGGACGCCCTCGAAAACTACCGGCCCAGTTCGATCACTGAGCTTTACGACGACCACGGCCGCGTCATCGGCTCGTTTGCGCTGCAGCGGCGCGTGGTTGCCACTTACGAAGATTTTCCTCCCGTGCTGCGCGACGCGCTGGTCTCCATCGAAGATAAGGATTTCTACACTCACTCTGGAATTAATTTCTGGCGCATCGTCGGAGCAGCTTATCGCGACGTGGAATCCGGCGGGCGGGTGCAGGGAGCGTCTACGCTCACCATGCAGCTGGCGCGCAATCTGTTTCTTTCCCCCGACCGCTCGTTTCATCGCAAGGTGCAGGAGACGATGCTCGCCATCCAGATCGAGCGCCGCTTCACCAAGCCGCAAATTTTTACGCTCTACGCCAACCAGATTTTTCTTGGGCACGGCGTCTACGGATTCGAAGCCGCGTCCGAGTATTACTTCAGCAAGCCCGCGCGACAGCTCACGCTTGACGAAGCCGCTCTGCTTGCCGGGTTACCGAAAAGCGCGATCGTGTATTCTCCGATCAACCACGCCGACCGCGCGCAGAAACGCCGCAACCTGGTGATTAACGCCATGCTCGAAGATGGCAAAATCACCGCGGCGCAGGCCGCTGACGCCCGGTCCGCGCCCATCGTTTTACATTTGGCCCATGACCCTAACTCGCTCGCACCTTATTTTGTCGAGGAAATCCGCCGCTACCTCGAATCGAAATACGGAACCGACCAGGTTCACGAAGGCGGCCTCAAGGTGTACACGTCGCTCGACGTCGACCTGCAGAAAGCCGCGAACCAGGCTGTGCTTGACGGCCTCGCCGCTTATGAACGCCGCCACGGATGGAAGGGTCATCTTGATAACGTTCTCGCCGCAGGCCTGACCATCGAAAAATACGCGCACGCCGACTGGGACGATGAACCTGAAGTCAACGGCTACATCCATGCCCTGATCACTTCCGCCGGACCTGGGATCGCCACACTGAAATTCGGCCGCTACACCGCTGCGCTCAGCCAGCCTGACGTTGCCTGGACCACCGCCAAGCTGCAAAACATTCTCAAGGCTGGCGACATCTGCTACGTCAAGATTCTCTCGCTGGGCGCGAACGGCGCGGCAAAAGTCAGCCTCGAACAGGATTCCGGTGCGCAAGGTGCGCTGCTCGCCCTCGATAACGCTACTGGCGGCGTGCTGGCCATGGTTGGGGGCCGCGACTTCAACGATTCCAAATTCGACCGCGTCACCCAGGCGCGGCGTCAGGTTGGGTCGTCGTTTAAGCCTTACGTCTATACCGCGGTGATCGACGAAGGCGGCAGCCCCGACGACACCATCCTCGACGAGCCCATCAGCTTTCCCACTTCCAACGGACCTTATTCTCCGCACAACTACGATGAGAAATATGAAGGCATCATTACGCTGCGCCGCGCTCTGGCGCAGTCGCGTAACATTCCCGCGCTGAAGCTCGCCGACAAAATCGGAATGCCCGCCGTGATCAGCTATGCACGCCGCTTCGGCATTACGGCGCCGCTGCAACCGTATCTTTCTGTGGCACTCGGTTCGGATGAGATCAGCCTGTACGAGCAAACTTCCGCCTACAGCGTTTTTCCGAATGACGGCGTGCGCATCACGCCGCGTTACATCACCCGCGTCACCGACTACGAAGGGCGCCTGCTGGAAGAAGATTTTCCCGATGTGAAAGACGCCATCAGCCAGCGCACCGCCCGCATCATGACTTCGATGCTGCGTGAGGTTGTGTTGCACGGCACCGGCGTTGCGGCTTCGAAGCTGCCGTTTCCGGTCGCCGGAAAAACCGGCACCACCAACGACTTCACCGACGCCTGGTTCGTCGGCTTCTCTCCGACGATGACCTGCGGGGTGTGGGTGGGCTTCGACGAAAAGAGAACGCTGGGCGCAAAAGAAACCGGAGCTCGCGCCGCGCTTCCGATCTGGTTGAACTTTATGACCGCCGCTACTTCCGGAAAAGATGTGGGAGACTTCGAGCTTCCGCCCGCCCTGCCTCACACTTTCCAAAAGGTCGACACGCCGGATACCGCGCCGGCCGCGGAAGAAGCGCACTGAGCGTTTTTGCGGGGATGAGTTCGTGGCGCTGCACCCCGGACGAGGGCGTCCGGGGCTCCACGTGCGCGGTTCTCATCTACCACTGCCTGGGCGGACGAGGGCGTCGGCCCCTCCATGTTTCCCGGTTTCCTCGGAAAGTTTTTCTTTGAGACTTTCGCTCGGGCCCCCGTGCTTTCGGACAGGGCCGTCGCGAGTTTATCGCCGCCCACCCCATGTACCAAAGACCCTTTGCGCTCTAGCGGAGACTTTGCCAGACTTGGAGACAAGAGTACTTCGCAACAGATCGCCCGCTTCGCCAGCTTCTTTGCTCAGCGCTAAGTGTTCCGCCACCGATCAGGAAATATTTACGAATGGCGCAACTGGAGTCTAACGATGAGCATCTTATCGGCGCTTTTCCGAGCGCGCGTCGCTACCAGCGCGGACGAACCTCTTAACGATACCCGGGAGACGAACAACATGCGAATCCTTCCCCAATCTGCATTCACCCACCGTTCCCCGCTCCTGGCCGCGCTTTTGGGCTGCTTTCTGTGTCTCGCTCCGGCGCTCTCCCACTCTCAGCAGGACGTCCTCACCTACCACAACAACAACTCCCGCACCGGGCTCAACTCGAAGGAAACCACGCTCACGCCCGCCAACGTGAACTCGGCCACGTTCGGCAAATTGTTTACCGTCACGGTTGACGGCCTGGTAGACGCTCAGCCCCTCTATTTGCACGCCGTTTCCACTGCCAGCGGCACGCACAACCTGCTCATCGTGGTCAGCGAACACGACAGCGCTTACGCTTTCGACGCCGACAGCGGCGCTCTCGTCTGGCAGGTGACCGCGCTCAAGGCTAACGAGACGCCCTCTGACGATCGCGGCTGCGGCCAGGTCAGTCCCGAGATCGGCATCACCTCTACGCCGGTCATTGCCCGCCCCAAGAATTCGAATGGCGTCATCTATCTCGTGGCCATGTCGAAGGACAGTTCTGGAAACTACCACCAGCGCCTGCATGCGCTGGACGCCGCCACCGGCAACGAGCTGCACAACGGTCCCGTCGACATCTCCGCCACGTACCCTGGCACTGGCGACAACAGCTCGAACGGCGTGGTGATTTTCGATCCGGCGCAATACAAAGAACGCTCGGGCCTGCTCTTGCTCGACGGCACGGTTTACCTTGCGTGGGCCTCGCACTGTGACGACCGTCCGTACACCGGCTGGATCATGGGGTACAGCGCTTCCACCCTCGCCCAGACCACGGTGCTGAATGTCACCCCGAATGGCAACGAAGGCGCAATCTGGGGCGCCGGGGCCGGGTTGACCGCAGACTCCAAGAACAACATTTATTTCCTTGATGCCAACGGCTACTTCGACACCACGCTCAACGCCGGCGGCTTTCCCAGCGAGGGCGACTACGGCAACGCGTTCATGAAACTTACCACCAAAGGTGGACTCGCCGTCGCCGATTATTTTGAGATGTTCAATCAGGAAAACGAGAACGGTTCAGACACCGACCTGGGCTCCGGCGGAGCTCTGCTCTTACCTGCGATGAAAGACGCTCAGGGAAATATCTGGGATCTCGCGGTGGGCGCGGGCAAGGATTCCAATCTTTACGTGGTGAACCGCAACGGCATGAGCGGATTCAATTCCACCAACAAAATGTATCAGGAACTTGCTGGAGCCTTGCCCGGCGGAATCTGGTCCATGCCCGCGTACTTCGACGACAGACTTTATTATGGTCCGGTAGGCCAGCCGATTCTTGAGTTCGAATTCAAGAGCGCCAAGCTGTTGGCGAGCCCCGTCGCCAAAACCACGAAAGCTTTTGGCTATCCCGGCGCCACGCCCAGCGTCTCCGCCGACGGCGACGCTAACGCGATTGTGTGGACCTCGGAGAACAGCAACCCAGCGGTCCTGCACGCCTTCAACGCTAAGACTCTAGTCGAGCTTTACAACAGCAACCAGGCCTCCGGCGGCCGCGATCAATTTGGCGCGGGCAACAAATTCATCATCCCCACGATCGCCAATGGCAAAGTCTACGTAGGCACCACTACGGGAGTCGGCGCCTTCGGACTGCTGCCGTAGGAGGGGAGGTTTTGTTTTGTCGTAATTTTTCTTTTGTCATTCCGAGGAGCGCAGCGATGACGAACCTGCTGTCGCGTGCACCGCCAATGACAACCGCCTAAGCTGAAACCGCATCCTTCTTCCCATCCTGCTCCCGCCGCAGCCGCGCCACCACCAGCCGGATCTCATCAAACGTAATTTCCGGAGGCAACGCATCTTTCAGCGGACGCAGCCGTTCCAATCCAAGCTGCCCGCAGGCCGCTTCAATCACAGATTGCCGCGCTGGGTCGATCCACACCTGCTGAAATTCCAGCAAGCCGCTCTCCACCAGATTTGCCACCGCATTCACCACGGTCGTAACCTGGCGTCCGCGAATCTGGGCAATTTCTTCGAAAGTTCTTCCCGCAGTTAGAAGGCTCAGCGTCTCCAACGCGGGAGCCGTCTTTTTCGATGGCGGCGCAGCCGCACGTGCTCCCTTGCTGAATCGCAACAGCGCATCGAGAATCGGCTGTCCAAACGCCGCGGCCTTGCGCTCGCCGATTCCTGTGATTTGCAAGAGCTCGGCGAGAACCTTCGGCCGCACGCGGGAGATCTCCTCGAGCGAAGAATCATGGAGCACCACGTAGGCGGGAACACCCTGCTCCTTGGCTGTCGTCCGCCGCCATTCACGAAGATACTCGCGCAATTCCTCTTCCTCGGCGCTGACCAGAGCGGGAGGCGACACGGACGACGCCAGAGGCAACGACTGCTCTGAACTTCCAGCCGCGCGCGGGGCGCGTCCAGTCGCCGCCGTGCCAAAGCGCTGCCGCTTCCGCGGGTCCGAAGCAAATACCTTTGCCAGCCACGCCGGAGAACTGCCGCATACATCGCACGCTCCACAAGACTCCCACTTCGGCATCTCCCCAAAGTGCGTGCAAATCTGGCGATGGCGGCAGCGGTTCGATTCCACAAACGCGCGGATCACGTGGTAGCGCTGCCACGCGCGCTCGCGCTCGGCGGAATCGAGAATCTGGTTGGCGAAAAATCCCAGCAGCCCGGCGTCCGCTTTTTGCCACAGCATCACGCAATCCGCGGGCTTGCCGTCGCGCCCGGCGCGGCCCGCTTCCTGGTAATACTGCTCAATCGATTTCGGCAGCGCTAAATGGATCACCGCGCGCACTGTTGCCTTGTTAATCCCCAGCCCGAACGCGATGGTCCCCACCAGCACGCGCACTTCGTCCGACATCCAGCGTTCCTGGCTGCGCTTGCGTGAAGTCGAATCCATTTTGCCGTGGTACGCCGCCGCCGGCAGGCCCTGGTCTTCCAGAAAATCGACCGTCTCCTCAACTTTGTTGATGGTGGGCGCGTAAACAATCACGCTGCCCTCGGTATAGCTGTGCAACGCGTTCACCAGCATCGCCGGCTGCTCGACAGCATTGCATTCGCGGACGATGTAAGACAGGTTCGCGCGGTGAAAGCTGGCAATATATTTATCCGGAGCGCGCAGCTGCAGCTGCGCGAGAATGTCGTGCCGCACATGCTGCGTCGCGCTGGCAGTAAACGCCGCGATCGGATGATCGGGAAAGTGCCCGCGCAGCCGGTTCAACTGCCGGTATTCGGGACGGAATTCGTGTCCCCACTCGGAAATGCAGTGAGCTTCGTCGATGGCGAAAAACGAGATCGGAACTTTCTGCAGCCATCCAATGGTATCGCCGCGCGCCAGCCGCTCCGGAGAAAGATAGAGCAGCCGGTAAGCGCCCTCCCGCGCCTGCTTAACCACGCTCGACTGTTGCTGGTCGTTGAGCGTGCTGTTGAGCACCGCCGCCGGAATCCCCATCTGCGCCAGCTGCGCCGCCTGATCCTGCATCAGCGCGATCAGCGGAGAAACCACTACCGCAGTGCGCCCCGAAACCACCGCCGGCAACTGGTAGCAAAGCGATTTGCCCCCTCCCGTCGGCATCACGACGCAAGTGTCGCGCCCCGCCAGCAGGCTGCGCACGATGCGTTCCTGTAAAGGCCGGAACGAGCTGTATCCCCAGTAGCTGCGCAGCGGCGCGAGCAGATCAGGCTCGATCAGATCAGTGTCCGGGGTCATGCAAGCAGTATAGGCTGAGGCGAAGATTAGGAGAAGAAGAAGGCCGGCTCATTGCGTCGGCGTCTCCCAAACTGGGACGCCGCAGGCACCCTCAAAGAAAATCTGTCGTTCCTTTGTCATTCCGAGGAGCGCAGCGACGAGGAACCTGCTGTCGCCGGCAGCGGCGCGGACGCGCGGGCGGGAGACGCTGCCGGATACATTCGCGAAAACGCCACCCATGCCACCGCCATCACCACGAAGCACATCACACTTCCCTCCGGCCCCACCGACCCTCCTGTCAGCCAAGTCGCACCGTGGAACGACGAACTCAGCAAGTGCCCGGGGGAAACGCTCCCGCTATCGGGCACAGAATAAAAAAAACTCTCGCCCCAATCCCACGCCGCATGAAATCCCAGGGCAAACCACAGTGACCCGGTGCGCAGCAACGTGAGGCAGAAGAAAAATCCAATCGCCGCCGCCGCCAGCACGCCGCGCCAGTCTTCGCCTCCGTTGCCGAGGTGGATCAGACCAAACGTAGCCGAGAGCGCGACCGCCGCAGGCCAGAAGCCGATGCCGCGCGCCAGCGTAAACAATGAGTAACCACGAAATAGGAACTCTTCATAGAAACCAACCAGAAGAAACGTCCCTGCCCAGAACGCCGCGAACTTTGCCAAGCGCGCGCCATGCAACACGATGTGGCCAAAATTGAAAGCGTGCAGCCCATGCAGCACCACGAGCAGCAGCGTGATCCCGGCGAAGCCCCACAGTGTGCCCATCCAGAAAAGTTTGCCGAACGCTTGCCGCAGCGGCAATCCGTAGACGCCCCAGCGGCGATGCTCGATCCGCGCCAGCACCAGCGCAGGAATTGCCGCCGCCACAAAGAAGGCGAACTCCAGCGCCGTCGCCGCCCGCAGCGCGCCCAGGTTCCAAGCTCCGACCAGGTCGCCCGCAACTCTCTGCAGCAGATAAAACGTCAACGCGTAGAATGCAAATCCCCAGCCCGCGCGCAGGCCGTCGCGGTCGCCGTTGCCTCCACCCTCGCGGAAAAAGAAAAGCGAGTGCGCGTAGGAAGGTTGCGTCGCCGCTGCGAAGCTCGGCGCATCCGCGCCGCCAGTGGCCGCATGGCCGCCGGGTTCTCCGGCTGATACTCTAGCTGGTTCGCCGGATGAGTCCCGTGCGACCTCGGCCTTCGTTACTGTGATGTCGTCCGCCAAAGAAGTTTCCCCGCAGAGGGGCTGGGTCATGGTAAAACACTCGGTTTCCTTGTGAGCGGATATTTCACACGCGAGCGTTTCGGACGTCCGCAGTTCCTGGCCGGGCTGCTGCTGCTGGCGTTCCTCGCCCAGGCTGGTTGGCTGGTGCAGTCGCAGTGGCGCCTGCAGTGGAGCTCGCAATCGCAAGTAAGAAATGGCGCGGAAGAATCCGAGGGTGAGCGCATAGCCGCCGGCTGGAGCCAGTGGCACGGTCACGGCATCGCTGGCGCGCCGTATCGCGACGCGTTGGAGGCGCCGGCCACACTGCGGTCAGACGTCTCCAACAGCAAAGACGACTACGACACCGAGCGCTCGCCGCTGCTGCCACTCGTGTCGGCCGCGCCGCTGCTGGCGATGCCGGAGCGCTGGTGGAATTCAGATTCGTTCACCTACTGGGGATGGCTTACCCGCCTGCCCTTTCTGGCGTGCGGCGTATTTCTGGGAGCGTCGTTGTGGTACGTAGCGCGGCGGCTCTGCGGAAACCATGGCGGGTTCGTGGCCCTGGCGTTCTACTGCTTCTCGCCGGCGATGATTCAGGCCAGCGCGGTGTGGCATACGGAACCCGAAATCGCGGCTGCGTGGGGAGCCTTTGGGGCCATCTTCACCGCGATCGCGGTCGCGCACACGCTCTACGCGCCGCGCGAAGTGGTGCTGTGGAACTGGCGGCGCATTGTGCTGTTGGGAGTGTCGCTGGCGATCGCCACGGGCTCGCAGTTTTCCATGATCGTGGTCGTGCCGCTGGCGCTCGCTTTTCTGCTCTATGTGGCGCCGGTACGGCGTGAGGCGGGAGTGGTCATCTGGCTGGCCGCGTGCGCCGTAGGTTTCGTGCTGTTGTTTGCGACGTATTTTTTTCATCCGCATGCATTCGCCGGAAGCATGCGCCACGCCGCGTTCTGGGAAGCGACCTGGCGAGCCTTCGCCATACCGGAAGTCTACCGCCAGGTGGCGGCGCAACTGGGACGCGCGTGCCCGGCGTTTGTGCTGGCCGTGCCCGTGGCGCTGGTGACGTATGTTGTGTGGCCACGCACGCGCTACTTCGGAAACACCGCTCCGCTCTCGGTGGCGCTGCTCTTCTTAGCGCTGGGGATGGCGCATCCGCACGTCGGCGGCGCAGGATTTTTCCTCGCGGCAGTGCCATTCCTGTTTCTCTTTGTGGCCGGAGTACTGGCTGATCTGATGGAGACTGGCTATCGTCGCTGGGTGACCGCCGGCGTCATCGGATTGCTGGCCGCAAACACGGTATGGAGCCTGCTCGCGCTGGTGCGCGTCGGGCAGGGCTGAGCCGTCGGGCTGACGGCGTTGCTAGCCCCAAGAGTTTCCACAGTGTTCCTGGAGGTCCCGCGCGCGCGCCTGTGGCGGCGCTCGGGATGACTCCTCCGCATGACCATGACCCCGGAGTCCGGAATCCGACGAAGGTGCGGGTCACCTGAACCGCCGCGTGGCGTGGTACCTGCTCGGTTCGGGTCATTGACCCATCGTGCGGCCGAGGGCATCAGTTGAGGGCGTAGCATATAACTAGTGACGCCCCATTCAACACTCCCGCGGGATGACGAGCGAGCGCGGCTGGCGGGGGTTTATGATGCGTCCCGCGCCAGGGATCTCGCCGCTTCCGGCCGACTTCTAGACGACCGCCTTCGGTTCATCCGCCATCGGGCTAAGCAGATTCTTCTTATCGACGTGTCGCATTGCTCGGCGGCCGAGGTCGAAAAGATTTTCCGGGCAGTTCCGAAGTTTGTGATTCCCCGTCCACTTGGTTCGGTCCTGATACTTACTGATTTCACCGGAGCATCCTTTGATCCAGAAGCCATTCGGGCAATGGAAGAGGCCGCCGTCTTTGACAAACAGCATGTCAGGAAATCCGCGTGGGCGCGCTGGGAGAGGTTTCCTCAGGGTTTCTGTGAGAACTTGAGTAGCTTTTCCCGTCGCGAGTTTTCAGTTTTTAAGACGCGCGAGGAAGCTTTAGTGTGGCTGGTGAAGGATTGAGTAGAAAAGGCTTGAGTTGGATTCCGTCGTTTGGGCCGGAATCCCCACCTTCCGAAAACCCCGAAAAGTGCAGCCGCCTCGGCCGTCGTAGCGCCAGCACTCAGCTGCACGTCTCATTGCGATCCTCTTTACGTCAGTGGTGATGCCGGCTGAGGTGGGGTTCCTCCCACATCAAGACACCACGGCAGTGCGGTACACTGCGCTGGATGTCTTCTCTTTCTGATCAGATGGGGTTCAGCTTTCGTCCGCCAGAACGGCGAGTCTGGGCGGTGCGCGATCTCGTGGCCGCGGTGCGCACGCATCTGGAGCGGGAGTATTCGGATGCGTGGGTGGAAGGGGAAATTTCCAATTTTCGGGCGCCAGATTCGGGGCATCTTTATTTCACGCTGAAGGATGGCAGCGCGCAGATTCGCGTGGTGATGTTCCGGTCGTCGGCGAAGTTGCTGAGGTTTCGTCCGGCGGACGGAATGCAGGTGGTGGTGCGCGGGCGGGTGACAGTGTATGAAGACCGCGGCGAGTTGCAGATTTCGGCGGAATATATCGAGCCCAAGGGCGCGGGGGCTCTGCAGATTGCATTTGAGCAGCTGAAGGCCAAGCTCGAGGCCGAAGGCTTGTTCGCGGCCGAGCGTAAGAAGGCGGTGCCGGCACTTCCGGCGCGGGTGGGGATTGTGACGTCTCCGCAGGCGGCGGCGCTGCGCGACATTCTCAATATCTTGCAGCGGCGGCATCACACGGTGAATGTGGTGATTTATCCGGCGCAGGTGCAGGGCGAGGCGGCTGCCGCGGAAGTTGCGGCAGGAGTGCGGCACTTTAACCGCGAGAGAAGCGTTGAAGTGATTGTGGTGGCGCGCGGCGGAGGGTCGGCGGAGGATTTGGCGGCGTTCAATGATGAGGGGCTGGCGCGCACGGTGGCGGCTTCGGAGATTCCGGTGATTTCGGCGGTGGGGCACGAAACGGATTTCACGATTGTGGATTTCGTGGCCGACTTGCGGGCACCGACACCTTCTGCGGCGGCGGAGCTGGTGATCCGCTCGCGGCAGGGCGTGGAGGATCAGGCTGCGGCGTTGCACGAGCGGCTGGAGCGGGCGGTGCGTTACCGGCTGCTGATGGGTCGACAGGCGCTGACGGAACTGGCGCAGCACGGGGCATTCGGCGGGATCATGGGGGCGATCCGGCAAAGGCAGCAGAAGCTGGATGATCTCACGTATCGCCTGGAGCGCGGGGAACGGCGATTGCTGGAGCAGATGCGGCGGCAGTGGGAAATAGTTGCGGGGGCGGTGCGGCATTACGATTTGGCGTCGATCCTGGCTAGCATGCGGGTGGGGCTGGGCGCGGGCGTGGCGGCGCTGGCGGGGGCGATGCGCAACGTGTTGCTGCTGCACCGGACCCGAGTGGAGCGGTTGACGACGGGGCTGGAATCGCTTTCTCCGCTGGCGGTTCTGGAGCGCGGGTATGCGCTGGTGTTCGATGCTTCGGGCAAGTTGCTGAAAGATGCGAACGGCACGGAAGTTGGGCAGGAAATTTCGGCCCGGCTGGCGCGGGGGCAGCTCGGGGCGCGGGTGACGAAGAAGGAGTGACGAAGAAGCGGGAATAGCTCTCTGCATTACAGGCCGTATTAGTGGCTGCATTACAATTGGATTTTCGGGCCCACATTTTGATCAGGAGAAGCACTCCGAGTGACCCAATTTCTGACCTCGTGGTCGAGGGTGTCGGTGGCGCTCGACATTCTGCTGGTGGCGATCATCATCTACCAGGTCCTGGTGATGATCCGCGGGACGCGGGCTGCGCCCATGCTGGCGGGCGTGGCGGTGGTTGCGATCACGTTTTACCTGGCGCGGATTGGCGAGCTGACCACGTTGAACTGGCTGGTGAGCCGGCTGTTGCCGTATGTGATTTTCGCGTTGATCGTGGTGTTTCAGTCGGAGATCCGGCACGTGCTGGCCGATCTGGGGCGGCGGCTGAGTTTTCGGGGATCGTCTGCGGACGGCGATTCCTACGACGATATTGTGCTGGCCGCGAATTTATTTTCGCAGCACCAGACGGGCGCGCTGATTGTGATTGAACGCGAGATTGGATTGCGCACGCACGTGGAAAGCGGCGTGCCGCTGGATGCGCGGCTTTCTTACGATCTGCTGGCGACGATTTTCCGGCCCAGCGCTCCGCTGCATGATGGCGCGGTCATCGTTCAGAAAGACCGCATCGCCGCTGCGGCATGTTTTCTGCCGCTATCGATGAATCCCATGCTCTCCACGCAAATGGGGACGCGCCACCGCGCCGGCATCGGCATCACGGAAGAAACGGATGCGATTGCGGTGATCGTTTCTGAAGAAACGGGAGCGATCAGCCTGGCGATTGGCGGCAAGATCGAGCGCGACCTTACGGTGGACCAGCTGCGCGAGCGGCTGGGCGGCGAGCTGCGGAGATATATGTCTCCGGTGACGCTGCCGACGGTGATTGCGCAGGAAGAAGAATCTGATGCGGCGCTGGATTCGCCGTTGCAACCTGCGGGGACGAAGTCGGAGAAGGAATCGCTTTCGGAAACGGAGCCTGAGCCTTGATCAATTTTTTCAAGCGCTACGTGCTGCACAATCTCGGGCTGAAAGTGCTGTCGCTGCTGCTGGCGACCGGGTTGTGGCTGGCGATTGCGCGCGATCCGGTGGCGGAGGTGGCGATCCGAGTGCCCATTGAGTTTCTGCATGTGGGAGACAATATCGAGATTAGCTCTGAGCAGATTCCCGAGGCACAGATTCGCGTGCGCGGGCCGGGGCGATTCATTCGGCAACTGCGAGCGACGGACGTGCATGCCGAGCTCGACTTGCGCGACGCGAAACCGGGCGAGCGCACATTTGATTTGACGGCACAGGAGATTCGCCGTCCGCAGGATGTGGAAGTGGTGCAAGTGGTGCCCAGCCAGGTGCATCTGGCATTCGACACGCGGCTCACGCGCGAGGTCGAGATTCATCCGCGGGTGACGGGGACGTTCATCGCCGGGCTGCAAATCGCCAAAGTGGAAGTAGATCCGGAGCGGATCACGGTCACGGGGCCGCGGCACCACGTGGAGCGGGTGGAATCGGCCACGACCGATCCCGTGGATGCTTCCGGAACCAGGAGTCGTCAGACTTTTACGACGAATGTGTATGTGGCCGATCCGCTGGTGCAGGTGGTGCAGCCAACTTCGATTCACGTGACGGTGGTGATGGAGACGGCCGCTCCTTCTCCGCATTAGCTCGCGGACGACTTCTCGGACCTGACGTAATTGTTCTCCCGTAATCCCACCCCTTTGTCGTCACCGGTATATCATCCAGTGTCGGTCGTTGTTTTTACGAATGCGGGGTTAATTTTTTCTTAAATTCTATGGGCCAGCCAACGCGGCAACTATTTGGGACGGACGGAATTCGGGGAGTGGCGGGAGAATTTCCGCTGACTCTGGAAAGCACTTATCTGATAGGGCGCGCGCTGGGGCACGACCTGGTCCGCAACACGCGCAAGGCGCAGGCTGTGATAGGCCAGGACACGCGCGAGTCGAGCGGATGGATTGCCGACCGCGTCGCCGAAGGTCTGGGCGCCGTGGGCGTGGATGTGCATAGCGCGGGAGTGATCACGACTCCGGGAATTGCTTATCTGGCGCGCTCGCGAGGGTTTGCCGCGGGCGTGGTGATTTCGGCGTCGCACAATCCGTGGACGGACAACGGGATCAAAGTTTTTTCCGGCGACGGTTTCAAGCTTACCGACGAACGCGAGCTGGCGATCGAGAAGGAAATTTTTGGGCTGCTGCAGAATCCACGCGTGGCGGACGAAACGGCGCAGAAGGTTCCGGGGCCGTGTCTGCCGGGCGAAGCGGAGCTGCGGCACGCCTATGTGGGATCGCTGGTGGGGGACGTAGCGTCGGATTTGAGCGAACTGCGAGTGCTGGTGGATTGCGCCAACGGGGCGGCCACGGCGGAGGCTCCGGAATTGTTTCGCAGAATCGGGATTCAGGCGACGTTTACTCATGTTTCGCCCAACGGCAGAAATATTAATGAAGGCTGCGGGGCGCTGCATCCGGAGACTTTGGGGAAAACAGTGGCGGCGGCGGGGAAATTTGATCTGGGCGTCACGTTTGACGGCGATGCCGACCGTGCGCTTTTCTGCGACGCGAGCGGACGGATCGTGAATGGAGATGGCGTGATTCTGGCCGTGGCACGCGACCTGCACTCGCACGGCAAGCTTACGGGCGAGCTCGTGGTAGCGACCACCATGTCGAATATGGGATTAGAGATTGCGCTGAAGAAGTCGGGCATTCGCATGTTGCGGGCGAATGTAGGCGACAAATATGTGCTGGAAGAAATGCTGAAGACGGGAGCGGTGCTGGGCGGAGAGCAGTCCGGGCACATTATTTTTCGCGACGGTGCTGCCACCACGGGTGACGGTTTGCTGACCGCGCTGCGGCTGGCGGACATTATCGTACGGAGCGGAAGATCGTTGGCGGATTTGGTGGGCGACCTGAAAGTATTTCCGCAGAAAATTCAGAATGTGCGGGTGCGGGAGAAGATTCCGTTCGCACAGGTTCCAGCAGTGCAGACGGCGATCGAAGCTGCCGAGAAAGAGTTAGATGGCAACGGGCGCGTGGTGGTGCGGTATTCGGGGACTGAGGCACTGGCGCGGGTGATGGTGGAAGCGGAGTCGGAGGAAAAGATGCGGGCGCTGGCGGCGGGGATTGCGGGGGAGATTCAGAAGGCGCTGGGGGTGTGAGGCGCGCTGTCAAATGCTGGTCGAGCTTCGCTCGACAGGACAGCCGAGAGCCTGTCCTGAGCGAAGTCGAAGGGCATCTGACCCCACATGAGTTTCGATGGCGCCGGCGGTGCGCGGGCCAGAGTGCCCGCGCCACACGAGCCGCGGCTAATGAGCCTCGAGCAAAAAGTTTACCGTGATCTGCGTTTCCACTTCGACGGGTTCGCTGTTCAGGATGTAGGGACGGTAGCGCCATTTGCTGACAGCTTCGACCGCGGAACTAACCAGCATGGGACGTCCCGCGACCACGCGCAGATTTTCGATAGTGCCGTCTTTGCTGATAAGGGCGGCGAGGACGACCGGTCCTTCAACACGTGCGGCCCTGGCCAGCGGCGGATACACGGGCTGCACCTGGTAGATGAGACTGCCCGGATCCATGTGCGAGACGCGGATGGGACGCGAGGGAACCGGCGGCGTGGCGAGGACGGGCCTGGTTCCAGTGCCATCGAGAGAAGAGATTCCGTCGGGAACGCCTGATCCGCCGCCCGTTTGGATTGCCGTCCCGAGAGAGCCGAACGGCTGCGGCGGGTTGTCTCCGGCGATCTGCGTGACGCCGATTGGAATTCGCGTTGGCTCCAGCACACGATTGTTCAAGAGATTGCTGGGCGCAGGCGTTGCCGATCCGGCGCGGGCGTGGATCGGCGGAGCGTCTGGCACGGGCTGGCCCAGGCTGACCGGCGCGGCCAGCCGGTGCAGCAGCGGAATGCGATCCGGCTTCACCAGCGGCAAAAACAGAAGCAGACCCATGGCGAGGGCTTGCAGTCCGAATGAACTTAAAGTGGTCCAACTGCGGCGCAGGCGCTGATCTGCGGAGGCTTGCAGCAGGCTGCCCGTAAACATCCTTGCGTTGAGCGTTTCTCCGCTCAAAATCTCGTGACCGAATCCAGTTTCCCCAGACATGCCGTTGTCAAACATGGTGTCCTCCCCAGGTGTCCTTTTGGATTGCGCTTGCTTCTATGGACACCGCGGGAGCGTGCTCGGGCAGAGCTCGAGAAAAGAAAAAAGGCCGCGTGGAACGCGGCCTTCGGGAACATTTTCGACACCAGAGGTGTCGCTCGAATGACTAATTCGAAGGATTAGCTGGCTTGGGAGCTGGCGCCCTCGGAGTAGTAGCGGCTCCAGCAGGCTTGGCTGGCGGCTTTGCCGCGGTCGCCGGCGGAGGCACTGTCGATTGCGCGTTGTAGGCGTCCACAACGGGCTGGGTGACGTCAATCTTCTGGCCGTCGTACCACAGGACCGGGCTTTGCGGCCAAGGCTTCGACGTATCCACGATCATGCCGAAGGCGTTGTCCTGCGCATACTTGACGATCATGGGAGCCATCTTCTGCAGGATGCGCTGGGCAATGTCGTTTTGCTGATTGCCCACATCCTCCTGGTAGTCCTGGCCCGCGCGCTCCAGCGATTTCTGTTTGGTTTCGATCTGCTTGCGCAGGGTCTCCAGCGCCTCTGGACTGAGCTTGTCGCCCTGGGTAGTCAACTGCTTCTTCAAAGCTTCGAGTTCGTCGCTCTGGCTGGTCAGCTGGGTGCGCTTGGGTTCGAGCTTCTTGGCGAGCTCATCAAAATCACGATGGCCTTCGTTGGTGAGGACGATGGCTTGTTCAATGTTGATGGTCCCGACCTTGGTGCCGGAGCCGGTAGCCATGGGCGAAGCGGTTGCGGGCGTGGATGCGCCCATGGGGGCAGCGGTGCTGGTTTGGGCGATTGCAGAAATCACGAAGAGAGCCGCAACGGCCAGGAATGGGCGCAGAAACTTGCTTGTCATTGGATCGCTTGAACTCCTTGGAACCTGATTCCCTGGAAGTCTGCCTGCATGGAACATGGCTCAGGGAAGCATAGCTCCGGAAATGAACTCCTATATTTTTCTCAGTGATATTTCACTTACGCAAACGCTGGGCCGCACTGAAAAGAGGACTCCGCTGCTGTAACGGCCGCCGTCGCAAAAGGCGCACTAGGTTGCCAAGCGTCACACGCCGAAGCTGCGGGCGTGACGTCCACCCGAACGAGTCTGCTATGACGTGAACCAACAACATTATAGTGACCGGAGTTGTATGGCGTCAAACTCAACGGCAGTTGCCCCAGTAACCCGGCACCACTCCTCAGAACGTGGTCGCCACCGTGAAGCGGAACGTCTTACGCGGCTCCCGCAACAGGAAGTTGGGAGAATAGGTGAACTTGGCCTGCTGGTAGGTGTAGTCCCCGGCTGCGCCGGGCGGAAACATGCCGCGCGTAATCGGAATGGGCGAGTTGGCCTGGTCATCGAGCCGCACCGGGTTATACGCCCAGTAGAAGCGGAAGGGCGCGTTGACCACCGGCATGAACACCTGCAGTTCGAGACCGGTGGACATTCTGGGCCGCCAGACGGTCGAGTGCAGGACCTCCAGGTCCCGCGACGGCGCGGGGTTCAGGATCGCCTGTCCGGTACAGTTGTAGCCGGTATCCAGTTGCGGGCATCCGAACGGCGTGCTGATGACGGCTGAGTACTGCTGTGAAGCAATCTGCAGCTGCGACCGCCGGATGATGGGGTCCATGCCGGTGTCGACGAAGGGAGCAATCGCCACCGGACCCGCGATGGTGATGCGGTACTCCAGATTGCTGACCAGGCTGAGATCGCCGCCCGGGAAAACAATCTGGTCCACGGGAATCGGGACAGTCCAGCAGTTGGTGGGCACGCCAAGCGTTGCATTACCGGGTACGCAAGGATAATTAGGATTGGCGGGTTGCGGCACATTCGACCGGTCACGCAAGATGATGGAGTTGGCGCTGGGCAGGAAAGCCACCGGCGAGACGGAGCGAATGTCGAAGCCGCGGATATCGTTTTCACCGCCCATGTAGAAGCGCTGGAAGGGCGGTGGAACCAGGCCGCCGAAGCCGCTGATGAACGAGCCCTGCACCCGGAACCCGATGGTGTTGCGGCGTTTCTGCACCGGCGTCCAGTGCGTGTATTGGATGATGGGGCGCACCGAGCGTACAGTCCCGCCGATGCCCGCGATCTCCGCGCCCACCGTCATCTGCTGGCCCTTGTGCGGGAACAGGCCGCTGTCGAGCGAATTGATCGAGAAGTTGGGGAAGATCTTGCTGGTAATGATTCCCGAGAGCGCATTAGGGCCGGAAATGCCGCGGAACGCGATGTACTCGAACAAGCTCTTGGATGCCGTGCTCAAGGCCAGCAGGGTGGAGCGATCGAGAGAGTAAGTAATCCCGAGCCGTTTGAACGAACGGCTGTGCAGCGGATAGCTCAGGGACGTGGTCAGCCCCGCGCTGGATTGCGAATAGTTCTGCAGGTTCTGCAGAATGGCGTTCGGCAGGTTCAGGTTCTGGCCGCTGAAGACCGAAATTTGCCGGGCCTGGTTGAAGCTGGTCTTGTTGGCGAACACGCTCACGCCCAGCTGCAGCGGACGGTCAAACATGTAAGGCTGAGTGAAGCCGAACAGCGCGCTGCGCGCCAGGTTCCCGAGGCTGACCTGTATCTGCACTGTCTCGCCGAGGCCGAGGAAATTATTCGTGGCGTAGTTCAGCCCCACGAAAGCGCCTTCCAGTCCGCTGACGCCGCCATTTAAGCCGATGCTGTTCTTGCCTTTTTCATGCACCTTCAACGTCAGGTCGACCAGTCCGTTCTTTTCGTCCAGGCGCTTGTCGGTGATGTTGGGGTCTTCCGGCTTCAACTGGTCGAAATAGGAAAGCTGGTTCAGGCGCTGCAGGCTGAGTTCCCACAGGCGCGAGTTGTAGACGCCACCTTCTTCGAGCACCATTTCGCGCCGGATCACCTTGTCGCGCGTGGTGGTGTTGCCCTGGAACTCGATGCGGCGAACGTAAAACTGCTTGCCTTCATCGACGTCAATCTCCAGAGAAATCAGCATCTTCTCGTCGTCAAAAGTTTGCCCCGGTATCGACGTGAAGTTGATGTAGCCGGCCGTGCCGTAAGCCTTACGCAGGTTTTCCAGGCCCTTGGCGATTTTCTCGCGGCTGAAGATGTCGCCGTCCTTGATGGGGAACTGGGCTCGAAGAATATTCACGTTGGTGATGGCTTTGTTGTTCTTGAACGTGATTTTGCCCAGCCGGTATTTATCGCCTTCCTCGATCGGCATGGTCAGGTCAACCGCTTTGCCCGGCCCCGATTGCAGCAAAGGAATGTGAAACCCTTTGTGGCCGGTATCGTGCATTTGCGTTTTTGGCTCGTTGACGATGACCTTGAAATAGCCGCGATTCTGGTACTCGGCGCGCACCCGCTCCGTGTCTTCTTCCAGCTTGGTTGCGTCGTAAGTCTTGGAGAAAATATTCTCTAGGAAGATGGAGTGCGGAATCCCGATCGGCTTCAGGTTCTTCATGGCCGCGCGCAGGATTCGCGACTTGACGTTCTTATTGCCTACGAACGTAATCTTGCCGACCTTAACCTTCGGGCCTTCTTTGATTACAAAAGTGAGACCCACGGCGGCCGGAGGAATCTGGCGCACCTCGCTGCGGATCGTGGCAAATTGCCGCCCGTGTTCCGCGAGCAGGTTCTTGATGGAAACTTCCGCCTTCTTGATGCGCGTGGGATCGTACTGGCTTTCCACCGACAACCCGACTTTGTCCTGCTTGAAGCGGTCGAGGATGTCACTTTGCGAAACCGAACTGTTACCCACGTAGAGGATCTCGCGGATGGTCGGTTTTTCCTTTACCTGCACGATGATGCGCCAGCCCTTCGGTGTCTGTTCGCGCAGGAACTTGATGTCCTCGAAGTATCCCGTATTCCACAGGGAGTTGAAATCCCGCTCCAGGCTGGCGGCGTCGTAAATATCTCCGGGCTTGGTAAAGATGCGAGCTTTAATGGTTTCGGCGGGGATACGGCGGTTGCCCTGGGGAATGATCTCTGAGATCACGTCGGTTTGCGCCCAGGTCAGGGAAGCCGACAGGAGCAGGGTGAACAGCGCTAGCGCGACCGTCCACCTCGCGGTCCACCGGAGGGTCGTACCCAGGCTCAACCCGAGCCAACACCGTGGAAATGAAGGAGATGACGCCGCAACGGCGCATCGTGTGCGCCCCTCTCTGGGCACAAAAGAACTCTCCGAATGAATGCGAAGCTGAATCGCTACGACCTCAGACCGTGGGATGTAGGAAAACTGCCATTATACGGTAGCGCACTGACAACCGTCCAAGCCGCAACTCTTTTGTTGTCTTTTAAATGGTCCGACTTTACGGGTCGAACTCTAAGTCCAACTTCCGGGTCAAGCCCGCGGTTGCTCTATGAGGATGGCCTGGATAACTCTACCTCAACCAAGACGGAATAAACCGTGGCCGAGTTGCCCACGTCGGCAAGTTTTTCTGAGGTTACCACACCGACAGCCCCCTGCTGGCTTACATCCGAGGGCCGCATCGGCTCGTGTGTGGATGCATTGTGTGGCGCGGGCACTCCTGCCCGCGCTGGCGGTGCCAGCCGCTGGCCCTTTCAGCCCCACTCGACAGGGATCAACATCTCTCAATCTTCCGAGCAGTCGTGCGGGCAAGCGGCGTGAACAATCTATTTTATGCGCCATTCGATTATACGGCGCTTTCTCCAGGAGGAGCAGCCGGATGGACTCCCTCTCGCGCCGGCCGATCGTGTCTAGCCCACCAAAGGAGCGCGGGCTGGGAACTTTTTTCGATAAGGATGAGCCGATTCGATCCAGGAATCCGGTTTAGAGAGTGAGCAGGTCATGCAATACGTCCGAGAGGTCGCTCGGAAAAACAAATATTGGAGCCAATAAAATGAATTACAAATACTTTTACAACCGCCTCTACTCAGCCGCTTTGGTTGCGATTGTCAGCATCGCCACGCTCATCCAGGCGCCGGCAGTCAGCGCCCAAACGCCCGTTTCCCTGCAAGAGCAACTCAACGCGCAATACAAGCCCGCCAAGATGAAATCGGGTTTCGGCGGGGCGACCGTCGTAGAAGCGGGCACGGTGCTCGCCGTTCAAAAGGGCGGAGTGTTGAGCGTGCCGTCGACCGCGCTGACGACCTGTTCGGCAAAATTCCAGGACAACAAACTTCATCCCTCCGTCGGCTTTTGCGCAGCCATGCTGAAGAACGTTTCCAGCTACTTTCAAACCGGGAGCAAGGTCTATCCCCTGAAGATCGACGTCAATCTGGAAAAGGCGAAGATTTCCTTCGAGGTAGTGGCCTGTGATTCCTGCGACGGAGGCAACTCTTCGACTTCGATGAAGGGCGGGGTCGTATTCCAGTTCCCCAAGGGCTACCTCGAGACGGCCAATGCCGGCACAGTGGAGGACACGATCGGGCAGGTGTTCTCTATCAGCAGCGACGACCAGAACAGCGACCAGAACGGTGGCCAGAACAGCGGCCAGAACCAGGGCGCGCAGCGGGCGCAAAACGCACAGCAAGGAGAACAACCGGCGACACAACAACAGCAAGCCGAGCCTCAAACCATCCAGCTCGGCCAAAGCACCGACCAGGTTCTGGCCGCTCTAGACAAGCCCGAAAAAATTGTGAACCTCGGCCCGAAGCAGATCTTTGTCTACAAGGACCTGAAAGTGACGTTCATGGACGGCAAGGTTTCCGATGTGCAGTGAGATGTTGCAGTGAAACGCTCCGGCGGATCGCGTGCAGAAACGAAGGCAAGCTCTCCAGAAAAAATTACGGGCGGCCTCGCGGCCGCCCGGTTCTTCAGTGTACCTTCCTAACCTACTGCGCCTGCGGCGGGTCTGCCACCAAGCCGGCATAGAACTCCGGATTGCCGCTGATGGGGTCCTTGAGGAACAGACCACGCGCGACGATCGGCACCGGAGTGGTGTCGGCCGCCAGCGCGCTCAGGCCGTTCAGGTCATAGAAGTACGTTAGGTTGCCGGTGTTGACCGTGACCGGGCCGCCGGCAGAGTAGCCGAGCAGTCCGTTGTTGTTGAGCTCAAAGTTCCCGCCGTTGGGAGCGTTGTTCACAGCGACGGTTCCCGGCACCAGCATGCCGTACGCACCCTGGCGGCGCAGCGAAATCATCTGCGGAGTGAACGTGGGATTCACGAAACTTCCGCCGACGAAAATTCTCTGCCCGATTTCGAGTGTCGTATTGTTGAACAGAGCGTTAGTCAGCGGGCCATCGAGGAAGCAGATTTCGTAATCCGTGACCGCGCTTACGTCGAAGGTCTGGATCGTGTCCACGTCGCTGACCATGTCTGCACCCGTTTCACCCACCCACATCGTGACTTGCTGCACCTGGTTCGATCCATTGACGGTGAATGCGAGCACGCGGCCCGACACAAAAGACTGTGCGGTCGTGATCACTTCCACTCCGCTGGCCATCAGGCTGCCATCCGCCTGAAATGCGCCCTGCACCCCGACAATCGCCGGAGCCGCGAGATTGGTGATGCTCCAGCCACTGTTGAACGTCGTGCCGTTGTTGACATAAACCGTCAACTGGCGCCCGTAGGGACCCTGGATCACAAACGAGTTGTTAGCAGTAGCGACGGAAACCAGCCCACCCGTCAGATCCGTGATTTGCCCGTCAGGATCGCTGGCATGCGTTGCCTTCACGAAGATGACTGGATTCACCGCGCCGGTGACTTGTCCGCTGCCGTTAACCACCAGAGACTGCCGGATGTCGAATTCCATCTTCAGTCCGGCGAGCCCGTTGCTTCCCACCACCATCGGCGTGGGGAAATTCACGGTCAGCGAGTAAGTCGGAGACGTAGGCAGCGTGCCGGTGATCGTGCTCAGCGCCGGCGGATTCTGCGTCAGATCCACAAACGAAATGACCGGATTCGTCAGCACGAAAGTTGCGCTGCTGTAAGTGTCAGCCGGAACGGCGTTGAATGCGAGTGGCGAACGCAATCCGACGAGGCGTGCGAAGTCCACCGTGGTCGGGGTCGAAACCACCACCGGCGAACTGCTCTCGCCATTCAGGGTGATAGAGTTGATGGTGACGTCAAAACCCACAACCGAGGGCAGGGGCGCGTCTTCACCGGTAACGAACACGTTACCAGGCTGCGCTCCGGTCGTAAGAGTCTTCGGGCTGCTTGAGCAACCAATCATGATCGCCGCGAGCAGCACAGCAACGGTCAAAGCGAGAAATCTTTTCATGGCAAGCTCCGGGTGCTGGATTATTTTGGGGGAGCAAACTATTCGTCTCACGCATATCGAAACACGCCTTCCGGCAAAATGTCGCGTAACCCCCGGACGAGTTACCCGCGAGAATCCGGCCCGCACCTCTGGCCTATTGCCTTGTTTTTGAGTAAGTTAGGAGGGCCCCTGGCGAGTAGAGGCTTTTGGGGCATGAACTTCCGGGAGCCGGAAAGCCTTACCGGCGCCCGTTTCAGCCGCACTAAACGATGGAATTTCTAGCTAACTCGGCGTGTCTTGCCTGAGGGCTGAGAGCTGACGGCTGACCGCTTTACTTCAGCTCCAGAACTTCTTTTTCCTTGGCCTTGCTCATGTCTTCCATCTTTTTTATTTCGCCATCGGTGAGTTTCTGGATCTCATCGAGGGAACGCTTCTCTTCGTCCTCGCTGATCTTCTTGTCCTTCAGCGCCTTCTTGATAGCCTCATTGCCGTCGCGCCGGATGTTACGCACGGCGGTGCGATGCTCTTCCAGCACGCGGTGCAATTGCTTCACCATCTCCTGGCGCCGCTCCGCAGTCAGCGCCGGCACCGGGACGCGGATCAGTTTGCCATCGTTCATCGGGTTGAGCCCCAGTTCGGCGGAGCGGATCGCCTTCTCGATCGCGCCCACCTGCGACTGATCAAACGGTTGCACTGTAATCATTTGCGGCTCCGGCGCGTGCACCTGCGCGATCTGGTTCAGCGGCATCTGCGAGCCGTAGTAGTCCACGCTCACGCTGTCCAGCATGTGCACCGAGGCGCGCCCGGTCCGCGTGGCCGCCATCGCCTTGCGAAAATCTTCCACCGCTTTGTCCATGCGGGTTTTCAGCTGTACGTACGTTTCTTTGAGGCCAGGGATCGCGGCCATTGTGGCAGGGGCCATGGGGTCAACTCCGTAGAACGTCAATCATCAAAACGTTGCATTATAAACCGGCAAATGGCGGAATGCAGAAGGAAGAAGTCAGATTGCAGAAGTAAAACCGGCTCCGACCCGCCTTCAATTCTGCACTCTGACTTCTTACTTCTGCATTCCCCTACGCGCTAACGACGGATCCAATCTTCTCTCCGGTCACGACGCGCCGAATATTTCCGTGCTCGTTCAAACTGAAGATGAAGATGGGCAGATTATTGTCCTTGCACAAGCTGATGGCAGTCGAGTCCATCACTTTCAGTCCCTTCTGCAGGACGTCCATGTAAGTGATGTTCGTGAACTTTTTCGCGTCTTTCACCAGCATGGGGTCGGCGTCGTAAATGCCGTCGACTTTGGTGGCTTTCAGAATCGCGTCAGCTTTAATCTCCATCGCTCGCAGCGAGGCTGCCGTGTCGGTCGAAAAGTAAGGGTTTCCGGTTCCTCCCGCAAAAATCACGACCCGCCCCTTTTCCAGATGGCGAATCGCCCGCCGGCGGATGAAGGGCTCGGCCACCTGGTTCATCTCGATCGCGGTCTGCACCCGGGTGTAGACCTTCTGCTTTTCCAGCGCATCCTGCAGCGCCAGCGCGTTAATCACCGTCGCCAGCATGCCCATGTGGTCGGCGGAAACGCGATCCATGTCCTTGGCCTGTTCCGCCACGCCGCGAAAAAAATTGCCGCCGCCCACCACGATGGCGATCTGGATGCCGAGCTTGTGGACGTCGGCTAGTTCCGCCGCAATCTCATGGATACGCGCGTTATCCACGCCAAAACCCTGGTCTGCTGCGAGGGCCTCACCGGAGAGCTTGAGCAGGATGCGTTTGAAGACAGGCTTGATCGTCATTATCTAGCTTCTGAATACACGGTTCGTATCCGGGATGTTCGCAAGGACTTCACAATCACAGTAACCGCCGTACTTTTCGGTCCAATCACAAAGACGCTTCTCGTCAAGACCTTTTAGCTGGCGAATTCCAGAGTTAGACGTAGCGTATCGTCACAGTTCGTCTCGCCAAGTTTCTCATCGAGCCAATCGAAAAGCGAGTCCAGGGTCACTTTCAGTGCAGGTAGTTCCTGTTCGGCTCGTTCGTGTTCTTCGGATCGTACTGCGCGAAGCAACACCTTCCGCCGTTCGCGTTCTGCCTTGTCCACGATCCATTCCTTGAAAGTTCGTAGAATAAAAAAAGCGCCCCGTAGGGCGCCTTTAGTTTACTCGCCTTTCGGCTCTGTAGGTTTCGTAACAGCAATAGTCTCGCCCGCGTCGCCAACCTTGAAGCGTGCGAAGCGCCGCACCGCGATGTTCTCGCCCAGCTTGCCGATCTTCGCCGCAATCAACTGCGAGATGGAGATGGTCTGATCCTTGATGAAGGGCTGCTCCAGCAGGCAGACTTCCTCATAGAATTTCTCCATCTTGCCCGCCACCATCTTTTCCGCAATGTTAGGCGGCTTGCCGGAAGCCACGGCCTGCGCCAGAAAAATTTCCTTCTCGCGCGCGAACGCTTCAGGCGTAACGTCTTCCTTGCGAACGTACCGCGGATCACTGGCCGCAATGTGCATGGCGATGTCGTGCACCAGTTCCTTGAAGTCTTCAGTGCGCGCCACAAAATCGCTCTCGCAATTCACTTCGACCAGCACACCAATCTTGCCGCCCGCATGAATGTAGCTGGTCACCGAGCCTTCGCTGGTCACGCGCGTCGCCTTCTTCGCCGCTACCGAAACGCCCTTCTTGCGCAGAACCACAACCGCCTGCTCCATGTCGCCCTTGGCCTCGGTCAAGGCCTGCTTGCAATCCATCATCGGAGCTCCGGTCTTCTCCCGAAGCTCTTTCACTTGCGCCGCAGAAATATTCGTCATAGTAGTGCTCATAAATTGGTTCCTGGTTTCTAGTTTCTGGTTTCCAGTTCCAGCGATCCACGTTCATCCTCGTCTCAGGCACCCTCGAAACTGGAAACCTGAAACTAGAAACTAGAAACTGGAAACTTACTCTCTATAAACTTCGACCCGCGCCAGACGACCCGCGCGGGTCAGATTTTCAATCCCGGTTTTTCTCGGCACTCGGGACTCGGGACTCGCTAAACCGTCTGGCTCTCCACCTTCGGCAGTTCAGCTTCTTCCGCCACCACCGGCTTCTTGTGCGTTCCCGCCCCCAGCACTTCTTCCATGCTGATTTCTTCCCCGGCATCCACCGCGGCAGCTTCGCGCTCGCGGGCCTCGCCGCGGGCCGTCTCCGCCGCCTGGGCCGCATCGCTCGCCGCCTGCATGTCGGCGACCTGCTTGTCGGTCATCAACTGCGCGCCCTCGGCAATCGATTCCGAAATCTTCGACGTAAACAGGCGAATCGCCCGCAGCGCGTCGTCGTTCCCAGGAATCACGTAATCCACTTCGCTGGGATCGCAATTCGTGTCCACCACCGCGACCACCGGAATGCCCAGCTTCCGCGCCTCGCGCACGGCGATCTGCTCTTTGTTCGAGTCGATCACAAAAATCGCGTCCGGCAACCGGCTCATGTTCTTGATGCCCGCCAGGTTCGCCTGCAAGTGCTTGCGCTCGCGTTCCAGCTTGATGACTTCTTTCTTGGGCAGCAACTCGTAGCGGCCGTCGGTGGCCATCTCGTCGAGTTCCTTCAGCCGCTTCACCGACTTCTGCACCGTAACCCAGTTGGTGAGCAGCCCGCCCAGCCAGCGCTGGTTGATGTAAAACATCCCGCAGCGCTGAGCTTCTTCAGAGATCGCGTCCTGCGCCTGGCGCTTGGTGCCCACGAACAGCACAATGCGGCCGTCGGAAGCCAGGTCCTGCACGAACTTCGACGCTTCCTTGAACATCTTCAGCGTCTTCTGCAGGTCAATAATGTAGATCCCGTTGCGCTCTCCAAAGATGTATTCCTTCATCTTAGGATTCCAGCGCTTGGTCTGGTGCCCGAAGTGGACTCCCGCCTCGAGCAGCTCCTTCATGGTGATAGTAGCCAATGAACCTCCTCGTTCAGTCTGCATCCGGCTTTGAAACCAGTTTCCAGTTTCTAGTTTCTAGCTGTGACAGGCGCACGCGCCCGAACTAGAAACCGGAAACTAGAAACTGCAGCTCCGGATTGCCATTCCCGTCCCCGCGCCGCGAGGCTCGGGAAGAATTGAACACCTAAAAACTAGCTATTAGCTTCTAGCTCTTAGCTTCTAGCCAAACCAAAAACCAACAAAAACTCTTTGTCATTCCGACCCCCGAGCGAACGCGAGGGGCGGAGGAATCTCGATCTTGCTCGGCACTCAGCACTCGGTACTCGCAACTACCTCTTCGAGAACTGGAACCGCTTACGTGCACCCTTCTGCCCGTACTTCTTGCGCTCTTTGCCGCGCGAATCGCGGCTGACCATGCCCTCGGCCTTCAGCTTCTTGCGGAGTTCGGCATTGAACACCATCAACGCGCGCGCGATGCCCAACTTCACCGCGTCGGCCTGCCCGCGTACGCCACCGCCCAGCACATTGGCAATCACATTGAACGTAGCCGCCGAATCCGTCGACGCCAGCGGAGCCTTCGCCGCCGACCGCTGCGCCGGAGTCACGAAATATTCCTCGAACGCCCGCCCGTTCACCTTGAACTCCCCGCTGCCCGGACGCAAATACACGCGCGCAATCGCCCGCTTGCGTCGTCCCGTTCCGTAATATTGAACCAATTCAGCCATTTAGCTTTTAGCTCCTAATCTTGTCATCCTGAGGCGACGTCTTTTGTCGACGAAGGATCTCGGACTCAACGTAAGCCGCCCTACGAAACCGCAACCTTGCTCGTCTTGTGCTCGCGCACTTCCAGCTTCAAGTCCTGCGGCTTCTGCGCCTGGTGCGGATGCTTGTCGCCCTTGTACACGTTCAACTTCGAAAGCATATGCGCCGCCAGCTTGTTCTTCGGCAACATGCGCTTCACGGCAGCTTCAATAATCGCTTCCGGCTTGCGCACCAAACGCTTCTTGTATTCTTCGGTCCGCAATCCGCCGGGATACCCGGTGTAATGCTGGTATACCTTCGACTCCGCCTTGAAGCCGGTCGTCCGGATTTTCTCCGCATTGATCACAATCACGTGATCGCCGGTATCGAGAAACGGCGTGTACTGCGGATTTTCTTTGCCCATGAGGACGCGCGCCACCTGCGAGGCCAAACGCCCAAGCGTTTGCCCATCCGCATCCACGACGAACCACTTGCGCACAATTTCCCCCTCTTTGGGGAAATAGGTTGACATCGGAAATCTCCCAGAATGAAAAGACTGCGATAAGAAGACCGCTCGTTGATTCCCCGGCGAGGACGCCAGGCCATCAGGCGGGCAACCACACAACTACCAAGCATCTAAGATACCGGACCCCGCAACCGATTGTCAACGCTGAGTTAACCAAGGTAACGTCCTAATCCGCATCTGCCCAATTCCTCTGCGTTCTCAGCGGCCGTTCTCCTCGCCCTTCTTCGATTCCAGCTTTACCCTGTGTCCCCCGTGTCCTCTGTGGTTATGAATTGTAGGACACTAGCGCAGCACCGCCGAAGAAAGAGGACCGCGAAGATTCCTTCATCGGGCAGGAATCGAAGCAAGGCACGAATCAGAAGAACGACGGAAGGAGGTCGCCGGTGTTTTGGCTAAGGGGGCTTAAGAGCTAACAGCTGCCCTACTCATACGCCAGCGCATCAATCGGATCCTTCTGCGCCGCCTTATACGCCGGATACAGCGCCCCCAACGTCGCCCCCACCAGCGCAATCAGCGTCGCCCGCAGCATCCATTCATTGCTCTTGTCGATGTGCACCAGCGGCCAGCGATGCTCAATTCCCAGGCGCGCCAACAAGCTCACCGCAATTCCAACCGCAATCCCCGCCAGCGCCAGCAGAATCGTCTCGCGCAAAATCACGTTCACGATGTAGGCCTTCGACGCGCCAATCGATTTCAAAATCCCGATCTCCCGCGTGCGCTCCATCACCGCGGTGTACATAGCCTGGAAAATCACCAGAAACCCGATAATCAGGCTCACTCCGATCACCACTCCAATGAATGGACGAAATCCCGGCAAGTGGCTGGGCGTCATCATACTCAGGTATTCCTCCATCGACAGCACGGAATACTTTTCCATCCCGGCGTGGCTCTGGATGGCGTTGACCACTGCCCCCGTGTTTGCCGGATCATCCAGCTTCAGGTAAAAAACCGAGGCCTTGTCCTGCGCTCCAATCAATTCCTGCATCGTCGCCATGGGCACAAATTTCCGCGCCCCTCGTCCGTTCTCCACGATCCCGCACACTCGAAAGGAATGGTTCAAAATCTCCATCGAGTCGCCGACTTTCACGTGCCGCTGCCGCGCGATGAAGTCATCCACCAGCACGTCATTCGGCCCCTGAAAGCGTCCGCCCTTGAGATAAGTAAACGGTCCACTCAGTGCCTCAAAGCTGGCGATATCGATCCCGTCAATCACTTCCAGTCCGCCGCCGGTGGCGATCGCCCAGACAACCGGGCTGACGACCTTCACGTGCGGCATGCCGCGCAGCACATCGCCTACCTTCACCGAGACCGGCGCCCCGCTGATTGCCGCAAAAAACGAAGACCCCGGCGGCTGCACAATCACGTCAAAGCCTATCCCCGCCGTTCGGTTCTTGTTGTCGTTCATGAGGCCGTAGCACAATCCCACGATCAGCAGGATCAGCGTAACCTCGAGCGCAATCGCCACAACGCTGATCAGCGACCGGATCGGCCGATGCACCAGATTGGCAACCACCATTTTGTTCATCATGATTGGTTCAACATGGCTTGTTCAGCGTTGACTTGTTTTGCGAAGGGCTCGGCTTCAGCCGTGCCGTCCAGAGCCCGAAAACATGCGGACTTCAGCCCCCGAGGGACCCCATCTTCCTACCGCTCCCGATCCGCCGACGGCACCTTCACCGAACTCGACTGCGGCCCGTCCAGATGCACCACGTCCGCTCCCGCCGGCTGTTCCAGCACGAACTGCTCATCCTTCAGCGGCTTATTGATTTCCAGCTTCAACATGTTCAGCGTGATGTCGTACTCCTCCTGCGGCCGTCTGATCTCGATGCGCGAGGCGAAGTTCACTCCGTCGTAGTCCTTGTAGTTTGCGTAGCGGGCGTCCGTGCTCAGATTGCCCTTATCGTCGAAGATTAATTGCTCATGTGGTTTCAGATCGGTGCGGCTGAAAATAATCTTGCGCGACAGCACCGGATCATTATCGCCATCCATGCGGATCACTAGCAGTACGTAGTCCTCCTGCAGAATGGGATGCCCCTTGGCATCGTGCAGAATTTCGTAGCTGTTCTCCACCAGCGCCCGCTCCGGCGGCACAATCGGACGAATCAGCAGCGCGTCATAAATATTCTGCGGACGGATATTCTCCAGAGGCTGGGAGGTGTTGGTCGTCTGCACTTCATTCCGCCCCATCACAAAGCGGTTCTTGGGTGGAATCCACAATTTGAAGTCCTGCCCGTTGCTCACCATGTCGAATGCGGTGGTGCGCACGATCGGCAACAGCCCCACCATGTGCAGCATGGCAGGCGTCCGCGCCAGAACATAGCCGCGAATTTCCTTGTAGTCGGTAACCTCGCCCTTTTTGATGCCCCCGGCGGAGGTGTCAATGTCGACAGTGGCCTGCAGAGACCCAATCTTCGCCGCCTGCTGGTTAACGGAGTCGATCAGTTCCTGCTGCGTCGCCGTGAGAAGCGGAGCCTTTGAATATCGCTCTTCCACGGGCCGGGTCCGCAAGAAAACTCCACAACCGATCGCCGGCAGCACCGCGAGCAGCAAAGTCAGGGCCTGGAAAAGCGGGGTACGTCTTATCAAAATATAAAGATGATCTCCTAAAGTATTTGAGTATACCGCGACCAGGAAGGATGCAAAGCATTGAATTGATTCGACTAGACCGAAACTGCTTCTGCACTCTGGCCCCCAGCCCCTAACCTCTGCATCCCTGCCCCCTTACTAAAGTCAGCCCTCACGCCGCAAAACCAACGCTCCCCGCTCCCTCATCATCTAAACTGAACTCATTGTGCGCAAGTTGTTCTGGCTCATCTTCGTTGCGCTCTTGGCGGCCACAGGTTGGTTCGCGTGGGCAATTTCCAGTCCCACGGAACCCGCGGGGCAAACCTTCGTCCTGCTGCATCCCGGCTACTCCACCCGCCGCATCGCCGCGGAACTCAAGTCTGCCGGCGTAATCCGCAGCGAGCAAGCCTTCATCCTCTGGCATTATGTTCACCGCCACCGTTCGCTCAAAGCCGGAGAGTACCTCTTCGAAAAGCCCGACAACATCATCGGCATACAGAATCGCCTCCGCCGCGGCGACGTCTATTTCCACACCGTCGTCGTCCCCGAGGGATTCACCATGTTCGACATCGCCCGCGCTATCGAGGCCGCGGGCCTCGGCCCGGCGCAGGACTTCCTGAAGGTGGCGCAGTCCGACACCGAATTGATCTCAGACATCGCCCCCGGAGCGCACTCGCTCGAAGGCTATCTTTTTCCCGACACCTACGACTTCACTCGATTGATGACCATGCACGAGATGGCCGCGGCCATGGTGAAGCAATTCCGCCAGGTCGCGCACCAGATTGGCTTAATGGAAGCCCCACACACGTCGTTCATCGCCAGCCGGCAGGCACAGCCGGTCTCAACCTCAGATCCTGCGCCTCAAACCGACATCGAGCGCACCGTCATCATGGCCTCGATCGTAGAAAAAGAAACCAGAGTCCCCGATGAGCGTCCGCTGGTGGCCAGCGTCTACTACAACCGCCTGGGCAATCACATCGCCCTCGACGCCGACCCCAGCATCATCTACGCCGAACTCCTGGCCGGAACCTACACCGGCGCGTTGCACCACGCCGACATGCAGTTCCAATCTCCCTACAACACCTACCGCAACCCTGGACTGCCTCCCGGCCCCATCGCCAACCCCGGCCGCAGCTCTCTCCAGGCCGCCATGCAACCCGCGCAATCCGACTACTATTATTTCGTCGCCGACGCCGAAGGCCACCACCGCTTCGCCCACAGCATCGAAGAGCACAACGAGAACGTAGCCGCCTATCGAAAAGCCATGCGCGCCCGCTAACCGATCACCGATCCCTGGCCCCTGACCCCTGACCCCTGCTTTCCATCCACCCCTGCAAAATCAAAACCGCCGCCATCCTGTCCACAGCCTTCCCGCGCTTCTCAATCGACAACTCCGTCTCGCGCAGCAGCCGGTTCGCCTCGGCCGACGTCAACCGCTCGTCCCAAAGATGCACCGGCAGCTTGAACCGCTTGTGAAGTTCCTCGGCAAACACGCGCATCTTGTCCGACTGAATCCCCTCCGCGCCGCTCATGCGCAACGGCAACCCCACCACAATCTCCTTCACGTGATATTCCCGGATCACACCCCGCAACTGTTCAAAATCCGCACGCTTGTTGCGCCGTTGTAAAGTCTCGATCCCCTGGGCAGTAATCCCCAACGGGTCAGACACTGCCATCCCGATGCGCCTCGCCCCAACATCGAGCCCCAGGATTCGCCCCGCCGTCCGCCGTCCGAAGTCCGACGTCCGAGGTCCCCCAGCATCATCGGAGGAATTCTCAGAGGAATGTTCAGGCAAGCCGTCTGCCTCTTGCCCGAATCGGGAATCTTTGTCGCCAGAATCCACCGCGCGATTATCGATGCCGCAGCCTTCCGCTGGCAAGGCTCGGCTCACCAGGGATTATCAGCCAGATACCAGCCCAGGCGTAAATGCAATCATAATAATGACTTAACCCACCTCCGAGCCGGCGCCAAAGGCGCTTTTCATGCCTTGCTTTCGGCCCCCCATGGGAGTAACCTAGCTGTTAGCATCGACTTCGCACTTCCCCGCAAAAGCCTTACGCCATCCTTGGGTGCCTGATATATGAGTAGTAACGACTTGAATTTCCACATCGGCGACAAGGTCGTCTATCCCAACCACGGCGTGGGTGTTATCGAACAGATCAGCAGCCGCTCGGTGGGCACGACGGTGGAAAAGTTCTACCTGCTCAACATCAAAGCCAGCAGCCTGAAAGTGATGGTTCCCTGCCAGAACGTGGGCAGCGTCGGCCTGCGGCGAGTCGTACGCGACGGGGAGATCCAGAAAGTCCTTGATATTCTTTCCGTTAGCGACAGCGGCAGCAACGGCGACTGGAAAGACCGCTTCAAAGAAAATTCCGAGCGCATGCGTACCGGCTCCCTGATCGAAGTCGCCGGAGTCTTAAAGAGCCTGATCGCCCTGCACGCCGCCAAGCCGCTCTCCTTCCGCGAGAAAAAGATGCTGGAGCGCGCCCGCTACCTTCTGGTCAGCGAACTGGCCATGGCCCGCAACGTCGAAGAAACCAAAATCGAAGAAATCCTCACCACCGCCCTCGCCAAGTGCAAGCTGCGTTTCCCCGAAGCCAGCGAGTTCCAAGCCTAATCGCTTTCCAATCCCAGATTCTCTCCGCGGCCGTTCTCCGCGTCCTCCACGATTCTGGCTCTACCCTGTGTTCCTCTGTGCCCTCTGTGGTGAAGAATTTGTGTCAGCACCTCACTCCCCTTTGACTTCGCTCCTCCGCATCCCTAAGATAAACCGACCCCCACGACTGATCTCCAAACGATGCTCGGCCAAACGATTTCCCACTATCGCATCATCGAAAAGCTCGGCGGTGGGGGCATGGGAGTCGTCTACAAAGCCGAAGACCTCAAGCTGCGCCGGTTTGTCGCCCTCAAGTTTCTGCCCGATGATGTCGCCAAAGACCAGCAGGCGCTCAGCCGCTTTCAGCGCGAGGCGCAATCCGCCTCGGCCCTGAACCATCCCAACATCTGCACCATTTACGAAATCGATGAAGAGAACGGCCAGGCCTTCATCGCCATGGAATTCCTCGACGGACAAACCCTGAAACACCGCATCATGGGCCGTCCGCTCGACACCGAAACCATGATCGGCCTGAGCATTGAAATCGCCGACGCGCTCGACGCGGCGCACAGCAAGGGAATCGTCCATCGCGACATCAAGCCGGCAAACATTTTCGTCACCAAGCGTGGACAAGCCAAGCTGCTCGACTTCGGCCTGGCGAAAGTGGCGCAGGCCGCCAGCGAGCACACCGCCACCGAAGCCACTCCCAACGCGCTCATGACTAGCCCCGGCTCGACCATGGGAACCGTGGCCTACATGTCTCCCGAGCAGGTGCGCGCCCAGGAACTCGACGCCCGCACCGACCTGTTCGCCTTCGGCGCAGTCCTCTATGAAATGGGCACCGGCAAGATGGCGTTCGAGGGCAGCAGCAGCGGCGTGATCTTCGAGGCCATCCTCAACCGCATGCCCGCCCCGGTTTCGAGCTTGAATCCCGCTATCCCCGCAAAGCTCGACGAACTGATCACCAAGTCATTAGAAAAAGATCGCGACCTGCGCTACCAGACCGCCGCCGAATTGCGTGGCGATCTAAAACGCATCAAGCGCGATCTCGACACCTCGCGCTCCCGATCGCAATCCGGCAGCGCGCAGCAGATTTCCTCGTCAGGAATTTCGGGAACATCAGGCGCATCGGGAATTTCCGCAGCGCAAGCAACGCACGCGTCTATTCCTCCGCCAAGGCGCAGTTTGCTTCCGATGGTAGCTCTTGCAGCGATCACGCTGGTCGTGGGTCTTGCCGGTGGAATGTTCCTGCTCCAGCGCACCCCGCAGCCGTCGTTCCCGGTCTACAAACCACTCACTTTCCGCCGCGGCATTGTTCTCTCCGCGCGCTTCGCTCCCGACGGCAAGACCGTAATCTATAGCGCCGCCTGGGAAGGCAAGCCGCTCGATCTTTTCACCACTCGCCCCGAAAGCCCGCAGTCGCAGGAAATGCTGCCGAAAGGCGCAGAGGTTTTAGCGATCTCCTCCGCCGGAGAAATGTTGTTGGCGCTGGGCAGCCGTCCCCGCGACGCGTTCCTCTATTCCGGCACCCTGGCCCGCGTCCCCTTGGTCGGCGGCGCGCCCCGCGAAATTCTCGACAACGTGGAATGGGCTGACTGGTCGCCCGACGGAACAACCCTCGCCGTCGTGCACGAAGTCGACGGACGCAAGCGCCTGGAATTTCCGTTGGGCAAAGTCATCTACGAAGCCGACGGCTGGATCGGCAACCTTCGCGTCGCGCCCAAAGGCGACTTGCTCGCATTCATCGACCATCCCCAGCCCCGCGACGACGGCGGCTCGGTCGCCATCGTCGATCTCGCCGGAAAAAAGAAAACTCTCTCCGAGGGATGGGACAGCATTCAAGGCCTGGCCTGGTCGCCGAAAGGCGATGAAGTCTGGTTCAGCGCCACGCGCACCGGAGGCGACCGCTCCCTGTTCGCCGTGAATCTCTCGGGAACTGTCCGCCTGCTGGCGCGCGTTCCCGGCGAATTGACCCTGCTCGATGTAAGCCGCGACGGCACCGTTCTTCTGACCCGCGGCAACGATCGCGCCGGCATGATCGGCCTCGCCCCCGGCGAGACCAAAGAGCGCGACCTGTCCTGGCTCGACTGGTCTGTACCCTCCAGTCTTTCGCCCGACGGAAGCGAGATTCTTTTCCAGGAAGCCGGCGAAGGCGGCGGACCAAAATATGCCGTCTACATCCGCAAGACCGATGGCTCCCCGGCGATCCGACTCGGCGAAGGCAGCGGCATCGCGCTCTCGCCCGACGGCAAGTGGGCCTTGGCCCGGCTAAATCAAACGCCTGCTCCATTCGTCCTGTTGCCCACTGGCGTCGGCGAAATGAAGCCCGTGAAAGACGACGGCCTCAACCACACCGGCGCAGCCTGGCTGCCGGATGGCGAGCACATCGTTTTTTCGGGCATCGAATCCGGTCACGGCATGCGTCTCTACGTGGAATCGCTCACCGACGGCAAGCCCAAAGCAATCAGCGGCGAAGGAGTCGGCGCCAGCACCATTCTCTCTCCCAAAGGCGACGTAGTCGCCGACACCGGTCCCGACCGCAAGATCTATGTCTACCCAATCGCCGGTGGAGACCCGCGCCTCGTCCCAGGAATCGAGCCCTCCGAAGTTCCCACCGGCTGGTCGGCCGATGGCCGCGAATTGTTCGTCATTCAGAGAGGCGAGGTTCCAGCCCGAGTCTTCCGCGTAGACGTCGCGACGGGAAAGCGTGAGCTCTGGAAGTCTATGGAACCCGCCGACTCCGCCGGCATCGACACCATCGGCCGCGTCAACCTCTCCCGCGACACCAAGTCCTACGTCTACAGCTACGTCCGCACCCTGTCCGATTTATATCTGGTAGAAGGCCTGAAGTAAGCGAGTGTGGTTTGGGTTGTGTGAAGCGGGCACTCTTGCCCGCACGAACAATGCTGCTTCGACGAGAAGTTTGTCATTCCGAACGAAGTGAGGAATCTGCTGTCTGTCGACGCCACCACTGCTCATGTAGGTGTGTCCGCCCTGCACGTTTCCACTCCCCGCGGGTTTATAATCCCCTAGGCTGTGTCGTAATCGCCGTGTAGTAATTATGACGGACCAAATCAAGCGAAAATTAACCGACGAGATCAACGCGCTCGAGCACGAGTTGATCCACGAGCTCCCCAAAGAAATCAAAAAGGCCGCCGCTCTCGGCGACCTCAGCGAGAACGCCGAATACCACATGGCCAAGCAGCGCCAGGAATTTGTCAAGGCGCGCGTCCGTGAGCTCGGCAAGCGCCTCGCCGACCTCTCCATGGTCAACATGAACAACATCCCCAAGGATAAGGTTGGCCTGGGTTCCACCATCAAGGTTTACGACAGCACGAAGAACGAAGAGATCGAATACAAGCTCGTCACCAGCGAAGAATCCGACGTAGCCGCCGGAAAAATCTCCACCACCTCGCCCATCGGCCGCTGCCTGCTTAACAAGAAAGTAGGCGACACCGTTGTCGTCGTCAGCCCCAACGGCAAGCGCGAGCTGGAGATTCTCCATCTCTACACGATCCACGACCTGGAGGAAAACGGCGAGCCGAAAGAGGCGAAAGCCTAATGGTGACCTCCTCGGCATCGAACACGCCCGTCCCCACCGCGTCCGTGGCCGGATCCGTGTCGGCCGCGCCTCCAGCAAAATCTTCCGGATGGAGAAGCTGGACCAGCGCCTTCGGCCGCGCATGCGGGGTGTTGCTGAAAACGATCGTGCGCTGGCTCGCCCTCTCGCGCATCAATCCCAACGTACTCACCTTCATGGGACTGGTCGTCAACACCTGGGCAGCCTACTATTTCGGCAGCGCCAACGCCGCCAACCAGAAACGCCTGTTCTTCTACGCCGGCCTGGTAATTTTCTTCTCCGGCTTCTTCGATCTCGTGGACGGCGAAGTCGCCCGCGCCACCAACCGCGTCACCCGCTTCGGAGCCTTCTTCGATTCCGTCGTTGACCGCTACAGTGACGCTTCCCAATTCCTCGGACTGCTCGTCTTCTACGCTCGCGGCGACCGCTTCTTCTACGTCGTGCTCAGCGCCTACGTCATGGTCAGCGCCATCATGGTCAGCTACACCCGCGCCCGCGCCGAAAGCCTGATCGGCAAATGCCGCGTCGGCTTCATGGAACGCCCCGAACGCTTAGTGCTGGTAATCCTCGGAGCCCTCTTCAACCGCATGGCCCCCGTCCTCTGGGTGATCGCTGTCCTCAGCACGATCACGGTCATCCACCGCATGCGCTACACCTGGACCCGAACCCAAGACCCGCCCGTAAGCGCCACGAAGGCCGGCCAAGCCGCGTAGCCGCAATCCACACCTAAAAATTGTGATCCTGAGCGGAGTGGGTTGGTTCGCGAAGCGAAGCGGCCCACGGAGTCGAAGGACCTGATGTTCGCAGACACCACGCCCTCACAACTTTTTCGTGGGCGAGTGACGTCCGTAACCCGGGAGATTCCGTTCCGGAACGGAAGAACAGGATGTCCATGGATACATGTAGGCTATACTCCCTAGTGGAACCCCGATGCCGTTCGAACTTGACTTGCAACACGAGGCGCTGAACTATGTCGGCCGCTACGCCCGCCCGACCCTAGAGCTTTGGGGCAGCGGTGGAGTAATCATCAAAGGACTGCTCGATGCCTTGGGCCCCCACGGCGTCACTCTTAAGCAAATCCAGGTCAGTGGCAATCTGGCGAACGCGTCTGAGACCGTCGTTACAGCACAGGTACCGGCCGTCGGAGTTGTGAAGTTTGGGTTCGATAAGATGGAAGTTAACTTGGCGAACTTCACGGAGGCATTCTTTGAGACGTTGCCCCAAACCATGAACGGTTTGGTAGCTTGGATCGTTACGGCGATTCCAGATTTTAAGTTTGCATCGCACTCGTTTTCGTATTTCTCGCATTCCTTTGTAAAGGACGCGACGCCGCAGGAAGTGCTCAAGGCCTTGAATGTGCGTGAATTGAAGAGTCCTGGAATTACTCTAGGCAATGGTGCGATTTACAACTACGCTGTGCCCGGCAAGAAGTGGGAGACGCAGCTACTGATTGACAAATCGCAGCACGTGCCGGGAGGACTCTTTGTTAGTCTTGAGATACGGATACACAAAGGCGATATAGATTACGCCCAGATGATGATGGACGGCCGCAAGTATCTGGCGGACGCCTTAGCCGAACTGGAGTTGGTGATTCCCGAAACCGTCGCTTAGGAGCAGAGACATGGCAGCACAGCCCAATTTTTGGGGAACGATGGTGACACCTGACAGCATGGCATCGGGCCGCATCCCTCCGCGCCGGGAAACGAACACTCCCGAAAGGCACTATTACCAACCTTTACCTTCAGAAAAAAAGGAGGTCGCGGCAGCAGATTTCTTCGCCGTTTTGGCAGATGCTCGGAACAGTTCGGCAGTCGCAATTCTGGATGATGCGCCGAGAGAAGATGCCGAAGGATCAAGCGAGAGCGATCCGCTTCCGATTATTCAAACTGCGATTGATCGCCTGTTGTCTCCTGAGGAGGACAGCGGCGATCCGGCAGCGACAGAACACGCGTACCGAAACGCTCGTGCGGTCGTTGAGTCGGCGTACGGTCGCCTCTCTACTAGCGAGGAACCGAGTGACGAAAAGCTCCGCCGACTGGCGAGAGAACGACTACCGTTGATAACAACTGACGAACGAGGTGGGGTTAGGCTCTCGTGGCAAAATAGGGACCGGCACGTGCGCATCAACTTCGCGGCTGCGGAGGGCCTCCGTTCCTATTTGTACTTCGAATCACCTGCGGAGCACGATGTTCTGGCCCTCCAACCCTCTACGTTGTTCAACAGACTCAAGTGGATGCTTAACGCCTGATGGGCGGCCAGGGTGCAGTCTTGCGCACGCTGGTCGACACAGACGCGCTTCTACGTGTGCTCCTTAGGAGCGCCGAGGTTAAAGACCCGCGTACAGCATTCTTCATCCGCAACGACGAACGTGACGGCCTGTCAGTCAATTTCGACCTCACCCCTGAGGAAGCGCAAGCGCGCTTCAAGACGACTTACGGAGTGAGGCGTCTCCGAGTGCAATCCGTGAGAGGGCTGGCCTTGGAGGTGGTCCCCGATGACATTAATCATGCAAACGTGAAGGGGATACCACACAAAGACGATGATCCAGCTAGGGCGGAATTCCTCGCGGGACGGCTACTGGAAGCCTCCGAGTTAGTCCTATCGGGTCTAAGGAAAAACCGCTGAGGTGCGCACGCGACTCGTCGGCTGCGCCGCTAAATAGCTGAAATTAGAGGGGCGATTTGTGCCTTTTTCTCCACATTTTTCGCTGGTTTGACCGCACTCCGCCAAGCCTCACCACCCATTACACTTGCAGCCGTGCTCCGGACGTTTTCCACCGTTCCTTGAGTTATCCACAACGTTCCTGAAGGAACACTTCTCTGGTTTGTGGCGCGGCTCGCTTCGGGGCACTGCGGCCCGATACACCCGGGCCGCCTGACAGCCGAGGGCGGCTGTCCCCACACGCGCCTGCTAGACTATCCAGTCGTCTCACTCGCAACTCGGTACTCGCGACTCGGTACTCGAAACTAAACTGATGCCAACTGATCCCGTTCTCGTGGTGCATGGCGGTGCGTGGGCTATGCCGGATGACATGGTCGAGGCGCACATCCGCGGGGTGAACAACGCGCTGGCTGCGGGATGGCGCGTGCTGGAGCGTGGCGGGCCGGCGCTCGACGCGGTCGAGGAAGCGGTCGTCATTATGGAAGACGACGAGACTTTCGACGCGGGACGCGGCAGCTTTCTGAACCGCGATGGCAAGGTGCAGCTCGACGCGCTCATCATGGAAGGTTCCACCCTGCGGGCTGGGGGGGTGGGGTGCGTGGAGCGGCTGCGCAATCCGGTGCGTGCGGCGCGAAAAATTCTGAGTGAAAGTCCGCATGTTTATTTTGTCGGCGAGGGCGCGGAGAAGTTTGCGGCGGAGCACGGCATCCCGCTGTGCAGGAATGAAGACCTGATTATTCCGCGCGAGGTGGAGCGGCTTAGGAAATATCAGGCGGCCGCGAACACCCCCACTTCTGGCGCAAAAGGCGCGCCAGAAATGGGGCACCCAACCCCGCACCCAGCCGTGCAGCCGACGGGGAGTGAGATGTTTGCTCCGGAGGATGACGATGCCACTATCCCGCACGATACCGTGGGCGCGGTCGCGCTCGACCGCGACGGGAACATTGCTGCGGCTACTTCTACTGGAGGCACGCTGAATAAGGCTCCGGGGAGACTCGGCGATTCGTCTTTGATTGGGTGCGGATGCTATGCCGACAATCAAAGCGCGGCGGTTTCTACCACGGGATGGGGCGAGCCCATCATGAAGCTGGTGCTGGCCAAGTGGACTGCGGATCGCATCTCCGCGGGAAACATGCCAGAGTGGTCGGCGCTGGAAGCGATGAATTATTTGAAGCAGCGCGTGAATGGCCATGGCGGGATTATTGTGCTCGACCCAACGGGCCACATCGGCATTGCCCACAACACTCCGCGCATGGCCTGGGCTTACAAGACGGTGAAGAAGCAAGAGTCTGGGGTGGAGCGGGCGGTATAGTTTTTGGGTTCGGCCGTGTGCAGCGGTTTCCTCTCATATAGTTTCTTTTCCACGAGTTGGCGCTTGACGGAGTAGGGGTTCGACATCAAAGCAGTGTCCGGGTCCAGTGGAAAGTGATTCGCGGTCGTCTTAGAGATTCTTGGCGAGGGTAGTCAGGCATCGAAAGCGGCGGGAAGAGTGCCCGATCCACACAACCGCTTCACACTTACAAATTACGAACAGGCACAGGAAATCCACAGCGAGGATTTCGGGGGAATCTGCTCGAGCTGATTTACTATTCTTTAGTAGTAGTTACTCCATGGATAAGGCCGCGCGGGGTTTCCGAAATTCGTAACAGGGGCGGGATCAAACTGGTTTTTCACAAGTTTCTGCAACGCTGGCACTGGTTTGGTATTATGGCCCGCATCTGAACGGGGGGTGCTCCATGCTTCGAGCTGGGAAGAGCCTGCGGACTCTGCGTGAGAAGCTGGGGCTGACGATGCGGGATGTGGAAAACTCGAGCGCGCGCATCGCCGATAAGTATCATAATGTGGAGTACGAACTCCCCCCGAGCCGGCTCTCCGACATTGAAACGAAAGGGCTTCTGCCGAGCATTCACCGGCTGTACACGCTTTCGGTCATCTACCGCCGCGACCTGCGGGAGCTGCTTTCCTGGTATGGCATTGATGTGAACAATACGGCGGCGGATCTGGGTCTGGTGGCACCTCCGAAATCGCATCTTTGCGATGCACTGGCCGGGCTGACGGAGGCACAGGTACCGCTGCGCATGGACCCGGCATTCGACGAGCGGCGCACGGTGCACCTGGGACGAATGGTGGAGCAGTGGGGTCCGGTGCCGGCCGCTTACCTGGCCCAATTTTCCAACAGCGACTTCACTTACGGCTACATTGGTCATCAGGATTTCACGATGTATCCCATACTGCCGCCGGGCAGTTTCGTCCAGGTGGACGAATCGAGGAACAAGGTAGTGGAGGGGGCGTGGCGGTCGGAATATGAGCGGCCGATCTATTTTGTCGAAACCCGTGACGGCTATACCTGCTGCTGGTGCAGCATGCGCAAGGACGAGCTGGTTCTGCAACCGCACCCTTTGTCGCCGGTGGCGATCCGAATTCTGCGGCATCCCCAAGAGGCGGAAGTGCTCGGGCAGGTTGTGGGAGTCGCTATGAAGCTGACGGAGTGGCGGGCGATTGAGCCTGCTCCAGGGCCGCCTGCTCCAGGTACGAAAGCGCCGTCAGCACTGAACTGAGATGGGTCGCCTTGGGCGAGTCCTTGCGTTCTTCCAATAGAAGATCATCGAACTTACCGCGCATTTCCTCGACGCAGGTTTGGGGTTGGAGTCCCTGGCTGCGGCTGGTTTCTTCTAAATCCTCTGTTAGAGACGCCAAGGGAGCCCGAAGCACGCCGGCAAGCACTTCCCCGTGCGCGGTTTTCAGCGCTCGCTCCGCGGACTCCGGCCCATGCACCCGTGACATTCCCCAGTGCTGATAGGCCCCATCTTCCCGGCGTAAAGAGGCCAGGTAAAAGAGTTTCCCTAACAGCCCTGAGACCGCGGCCAGCGTAGTTTCCCGAACATCCTGCAAAGCAGATTTCAGGGTCATTTGTTACGAATTCCGGACATCTGCGAACTCAGGCGCATGTGGTTTTCCTACAGCCAGGTCATGCCAGTATCTCCCCGCAATTCCCAAAAAAGGAGAAACTTATGCAACGCCTGGTACTTACCCTTGCTGCAGCTTTGATCCTACTCAATGTGCTCGCAACCCCGGTAGCGCATGCCGACGGTCCACAGATGCCTAATTGTCCCCCATCTCAGATCTGCATGCCGTAGTTTGCTGGCTGAGTTACGAAAAACGAACAAAGCCCACAAGGTTTGGCTGGCTGCTGGCACTAGGGGTATAGTGCCAGCAGCCACGATGTTTCAGCCTCATTCACTGCTTTGGCATTACCTTTACGCCGCTCCCTGCATTCTTCTCCTTCTGCTTGCGGTGATCTTTTACCGGCGCTCCCTGCATCGGGAGTTCCCGATTTTCCTGACCTTTGCGATTGTCCAGGGCGTGACAACGCTGGCGGTCTACGTGCTGAACGTTACGCTGCCGCTCTCCTGGGCTCCGTTTTGGTGGAAGGCAAACTTTGTTCACCTGCTGATTGAGGTAGCCCTGAAATTTGCCGTAATCGGAGAAATTTTCTCACAACTGTTAAAGCCTTTTCCGGCTCTTTCCAAATTGGGAAAGTTGATGGTTCGAATTGTGGGGCCGGCTCTGGTGCTGACCGCCACCTGGATAGTAGCCTTGTCTCGACAGAGTGAATTTGCCCCGGTCGTCGCAAACTCCCATCGCTTGGACTTGGCCGATTACGTGATCCAGTGTGGAATGTTGCTGTGCATTTTATTGTTTGCCGCATACTTTCACCTGGCTTGGGGGCGGTTGGCCTCGGGAATCGCTTTAGGTCTAGGGTTGGCGGGTTCGGTGCAGCTGGGGACATGGGCTGTGTGTTCGAATCTTGCGCTCTCTCTTCACCAGCTCCATTTGCTGGACTTTGTGAACATGGGCGTCTACCAGCTCAGCGTGCTGATCTGGTTTTATTACGTACTGACGACGCCGAAGTTAAAGCTCGTAGACGAGTCGGGAGACGATGGCGATCACCATGACGACCGTGAGTCGGGGGGACCCGATTCACGCAGACATAATTCGAGTGGAGACGATTCGAGCGAAGAAGACGAGCGGCAGCATGATTTGGTGGTTTGGAATCGCGAACTGGAGCGGCTACTGAAACGATGATTCTCGTCCTTCTGATTGTCGCTGCGGTGGCCACCCTGGCGTCAGCGGCCGGGCTGGCAGTCTCGCGGGCGCTGCGGCCTGCTTCAAAGGCAGACCTTGAGGCGCAGATCGAGCCGATCGACGTGGCGGCGTTTCGCAACCTGATCGATCCAGCGGAGGACGAATATCTGAGGCGTCATCTTTCGGGAGCACAATTCCGCGTGACGCAGCGAGCGCGGCTGCGAGCCCGCGCGGCCTACGTGCGCGTCGTGGGAAGAAACGCCGCCGTCCTGATTCGCATGGGGCAGACTGCTCTGGCCACGAGTGATGCCCGCGCTCGCAATGACATTCGCGAAGCGGCGCTGCGGCTGGTCAACGAGGCGCTGCTGGTACGGCGCAATGCAGGGTTCGCTCTGCTGCGGATTTATGCCGACATGGCCTGGCCCAATCGAAGCGCAGCCGCTGCCGGCATTCTTGACCGCTACGAGCGTTTGAGCGACTCCGCGATGCTGCTCGGGAGGTTGCGCAATCCCGCGGTTCCGGTGCGGGTCACGGCGGGGTAGCCGGAGACTGGGCTGGCCAGAGCTAAGGTCAAAAGCAAGCGGGCAAGAGTGCCCTCTCCACATGATCTGAGTCAAAATCTTCACTTCTGGCAGCTGAGATTCCCTTCGACTCCGCTCAGGGCAGGCTTTCTCGCAAAGGATGCGAGAAGTGGCGTACCCCCCTCAGAGCTTCCTTAAAAGAGGTCCTTAAACGATTTTTTCCGATCGAACAGAGCGGCGGGGGTAACTCCTGCATTACCCCCATTTGTTCTTGTTTTCGAGCTACGTTCTGTTATAAAAACCAGCGGTAATCGGGCCGCCCTCAAATTGTCTTTCGCATCCACTTCGGCATGCTGCCGCAAGTTCCGCCGTCGGCTCGCGTCCGCGAGCGCCAGGGAGAAGTCTATGATTCGCATCCTCAGGTCGATTTCCGTCTCAATGTTTTTGTCGTTGTTTTTCTCATTGGTTTCTGCGCTTGCGTTTGGCCAGGGCGGCGTGGCCACGGGCGATCTGCACGTGACGGTAAAGGATCCAAAGGGAAACCTGGTGGCGAATGCGGTGGTCACGGTGCGGGATACCGCCAAGGCGCTGGAGCGCTCCGGCAACGGCGACGGGCAGGGTGGCTATAGCGTTCGCCTGCTGCCGCCGGGCACGTACTCGGTGACGATCGATGCGCCCGGCTTTAACGGGATTTTAAGCACAGGGGTCGGGATCACCGTCGGCGGACTGATTGAGCTTCCGGTGACACTATCCGTGGCGACCGGCAGGGAAGTAGTGGAGGTGACATCGCAGGCGGACCTGGTCGAGACCTCGCGCAGTTCGACTACCGATACGATTGGGCAGCGCCGCATCGATAATCTGCCGATCAACGGGCGCAGCTACATCAATTTTACTTTGACCGATTCGCAGGTGGTACGGGACAACGCGCCGAACACGGGTGCTGCACCGACTTCCGGTCTGAATATGAGTGGGCAGCGGGCGCGCTCGAACCTGGTGAATGTGGACGGCGCCGACGCGACTGACAATGGTGTCAACGGGGTTCGCTCCACAGTTTCCCAGGAGGCGGTGCAGGAATTCCAGATCATTACGAACGGTTACAGCGCTGAATACGGCCGAGCCTCGGGCGGAGTGGTGAACATCATCACACGGTCGGGGTCGAATGATTTTCACGGCGACGTGTTCGGCTACCTGCGCAACCGGAATTTTCAGGCGGTGAATCCGTTCAGCACGGTTCCGAATCCGGCGTACACGCGAGTGCAGGGCGGGACGGCCTTCGGCGGGCCGATCAAAAAAGATAAAACGTATTTTTATTTTTCTTACGAGATCACGCGGCGGCATGAGACGGGATTTTCAAGCATTGGACAGGGCAATTTCGGATTGGTGCCATTCGATACCGCTACGACAGCAGGTGGAGCGGTGCCCCTACCGTTTGGAACCATCCAAGCGACGCCGGACGAGGCTGCGTACCTGCAGGGCTTGTCTCCTGCGGACGTAGGCACAATCGGTCTCACTAATCTCGAGCACTATGAATTACTCGTCGGCGCCTCGTCTGGGCAGGCAATCCAAGGCACCTGGCCGACCGCGCTGGTGCAGGGTGCGACGGGTGGCCTGCTCTCCAGTTGGTCAGGGTTTCCGACCACGTGCACTCCCCCGGGCCCGTGCGCGCCTGTGCCTGCGTCCTTCCAGACATTGGCATCGCAGATGGGAAACTATCCCGTGTTCGAAGGCACCAGCGTTTACTCGCTGCGAATTGATCACAATGTGAATAGCAACAACCGGCTGATGCTGCGGGCGAACGTAAGCCCTTCCACGATTACCGGCATCGAAGTCGGCGGACAGGACCAGCCTTTCGGCCAGAACGCTTATTCCCGCACCTCGGAGCAGACTTTCCGCGATGTCGCCGGTACGGCGCAAGACACCTGGACCATCGGCAACAACAAGGTGAATGAATTCCGCTTCCAGTATGCGCGCCGCGGTCTGGCTTATTTCTACAACACGCACACTCCGGAGGGATCGGACCCGGCCGTCAATATTCCGGGCTACGCCTACTTCGGCCGCGAGCCTTATTCCTACATTCAGCGCACCGAACAGCGCTATCAGTTCACCAATAATTTTTCCTGGACTATCGGCCGTCACGATACCAAGTTTGGCGTGGATTTTAACTACATCCCGCTCACCGCCATTTTCACGGTGAACTACGGCGGTGTCGTCGATATTTCCTCTCAGTCGGCGTCCGACCTGGGACTGAGCTTTGGCCCCGGCCTGTCTCCGGTGCAAGCGTACGGAGCGGGGGTTCCTGCCGACGTCATCCAGGGCATCGGCAGTCCCAGCGACTCGTTCCACAACACCGCCATCGGAGCTTTTTGGCAGGATTCCTGGCGGGTGAATCCGAAACTTACGGTCAACTACGGACTGCGCTACGACATTGAAATTCCGCCTACGCTCAAGCCCATCACTTCACCGCTGGCGCATGCCGCTTACAACCTGCTGAACGTGCAAAAAGGAATTCAGACGGCAACTCACAATTTCCAGCCGCGCCTTGGCGTGGCGTTTGATCCTGGCGGGAACGGTAAGACCGTGATCCGGGGTTCTTATGGCATCTTCTACGATCACCCGCTGCTCGGCCTTTATTTCCTCGGCGATGCTTCGGATGGTTCCAGCAGCGGACAGCTTGCGTTTGGGCCAGGCTCGCCCTGCCAGGGCGCGGGAAGCCCGGGCAACCTGAACGCGGTCGAGATTTTTCAGGGGCTGGTTCCGTCGGCGTCTGGGTCCGTCGCGTCCCCTTGCTCGCCCACCGGGAACCCGGCCGTGCTCCCCTTGTTAAATTACTCGCCCAACCAGCAGCTTTTCTCGTGCACCACGGCCGGAACCAACTGCGGCGTGGCCTCGACGAGTCAATCAATTTTTCTGAACCAGAACTATCTCAACCCGACGAACTTTCTGCCGCTGGCGTTTCAGCCTTTTGGTTATCCGCAGTCGAAGAACTTTGTGTATGCCTACGCGCAACAGGCGAACCTTACGATTGAACGCGACCTGGGCGGCGGCTTCGCGCTTAGCCTGGCTTACAACTTCAATGGCGGACGGCATCTCAACCGCCCCATCAACGCCAACACTATTCGCGGCGACCTGATGACCGCGAACTTTGAAGCGGCGCTGGCCGACGGCCAGACGTTCACCAGTCCCTTTACCGTTGTCGGCGAATGCAATCCCGCCGGTGGTCCATTTGGCCCCAAGCCTTTTGTGGACGCATCGCTGATGAACTTTTTCCGCCCTGGCGGATTGAATCCCTCGATCATCGGCGCATACGGCTCGCTTCACGATCCGCTGGGTTGTATCGCGCAGGCAGCGGCCCTGGCTGCCACCATCCCGGGATTCAACGTGAACTGCAATCCCGCCACCTTCGCCGGTTGCGTGCCCTTCGGCGACATGGACGCCAACTATTCCAACGGCAGTTCGATTTACCATGGGTTCAGCGCCAACCTGCGCAAGCGCTTCAACCGCCACTATGAGTTCCTCGCCTCTTACACCTGGTCGCATGCCATTGACGACTCCACCGATCTGCAATCCACGCTCACCCCGCAAGACAGTTACTTTCCCGGCTGAGGATCGTTCCACCTCGCTTTTCGACCAGCGCAATCGCCTCGTCTTCAGCGGGGTTTATCAGAGCGAACGGCTTAGCGGAAACGGCTTCGCCAGTAGGTTTTTCAGCAATTGGACGGTCGCTCCGCTGATCGAGGTCGCTTCCGGCCGGCCATTCAACATCATCACCGGCAACGACGACAATCTGCAGCTATCGTCTCTGACCGGCCGGCCCAGTACCACGGTCAATCCCATCTGCACGGCGGCCGGGTACACGCCCGTCGCATCGAAGTATTCGCCCACCGGCATGTTCCAGGAACCCTGCCTGCAACAGTTTATTGTCGAGGGCGTGGCGCCCACGCTGCAGCAGCTCGACGGCAACCTGGGTCGAAACGCCGGTGTTTCGCCGTGGAATGTGTTCAACGATCTGCGTGTGGCCCGGCGAATTTATTTTGGCGAACGCTACAATCTGGAACTGATTGCCGACATGTTCAACATTGCCAACAAGTACAACGTGTCCGCGGTGAGCCCGCTGTTTACGAACGCCGGGCAGGCCACGTCGGCCTACGATCCGCGGCAGTTCCAGTTTGCGATGAAGATTAACTGGTAGGTGAGAGCGGGCTTCGGGCTTCAGACGGATGGAGATGTGCTGCGGATTTTCGACCTCTTGGAACGGGGGCGCCGGGCTTCGCCCGGGCTTGGACAGCCGAGGCGCTGTCGCCACATGGATGCGCTCGGGGCTTTGTCTGTGGGCTGTAGTCTGAGGTATGAAGTTCTTTTCGAGTAAACTAAGAAACCATGTCTGACCAAGGTGTCGTCCTTCCGCCGGGGGCGGTCGCTCCGCAACCTCCCGTTCACAACGCTTTCCGCGGACCCAACGGCATTCGCGCGGGCTGGCGAGTGCTGATGTTTTTCCTCATTCTGGCCGCGCTGGTGTTCGTCGTCTCCCTTCCTTTTGCGATCAGGGCGCGCCTGAGCGGCAAGCCAAGCGTGGGAGTTGGTTTCGGCGTGTCTGGACTCACTCCTCTCGGCCTGGGGATTTCTGAGGGGACGCTTCTCTTTTTCACCGCGGTCGCCGCGCTGATTATGGCGCGCATCGAGCGCCGCAAGTTTGGCCAGTATGGCCTGCCTGCGAGGTTCGCGTTCGGCAAAGATTTCTGGATTGGTCTGGTCGTGGGTTTTCTGGCGATCAGCACCGCCCTGCTGGGAATTTTTGCGCTGCACGGGTTTCATCTGACCGGAATCGCCACGCACGGCAGCACGCTGCTGGCTGCGACGGCTGCATGGAGCGCCACTTTTGTGCTCGTCGGTCTCGCCGAGGAATTTTCTTTCCGCGGATATCTTCAGTACACGCTCACTACTGGAATGGGATTCTGGCCCTCCGCGATTTTGTTGTCCTTGCTCTTCGGGCTGGCCCACGCAGGCAATCCAGGCGAGACCAAGTTAGGTCTCTTCTCTGTCGTGCTGTTCGGATTGCTTTTCTGTTTTTTCCTGCGCCGCACTGGCAATCTGTGGTGGGCCGTCGGCTTTCACGCGGGCTGGGACTGGGGGCAGACTTTTTTTTATGGCGTCCCCGATAGCGGCATTCCCGCGTATCACAATCTTTTCAACTGCGCCTTCAACGGAGCGACGTGGCTCACGGGAGGCAGCGTGGGGCCGGAGGCGAGCATCTTTACGCCGATCGCGCTGGCGCTGGTCGCAATTTTGTTCAGCCGGGTGTACCGCGAGAATAAATACCAGTCGAGCCAGTGAGCGGGTGAACTGAAACATCGGCGCCGGGCTTCGCCCCTTCGACTTCGCTCAGGGCAGGCTCAGGCTTGGACAGCCGGGGCGGCTGTCTCTAGCGTGGATCTTTCGAGGCAGCGGCCGCCTAGGCCGCACGTTCCGGCGGACTCGACTTCAAAGCCTTGCCCGCGTTGGCGGCGTCCAGCCGGATTCTGGTCACGCGCGCGGTTTCCTGCAGCAGCGAGTCGGTCGCATTCGGCCCGTCTCCGGCCATGACTGAGCCCGCGGCCAGGGCAAAGCGCAACGCGTCCGTCTGATCCTCGAAATACAGAATGACTTGTCCCGACATAGTATTTCCCCCGAGTGTGAACCTTCCCTCAACTGGAACCTGAAAAACATCGACGAGGTGGCGCGCACCCAGCGTGGCGCAAGAAACTTTCCACGATTGTCAGGGATTGACACCGCCGGTCAGAAGTACTCTTCTTGGTTCGCGAGTGGCAATCGCAACATGACGGCGCAGAGATTTACGTTCTTGTCATCTTTCGCAGGCGACCGGCATGTGGAGAGTGACGGTCGTGCCCCGTCCCGGCTGGCTCGAAATCCTCACGTTACCGCCGTGAAGCAGTGCAATGCTCTGCACGATCGCCAGGCCCAGGCCGGTTCCCCCCGAACCCTGAGAACGGGACGAATCGACACGGAAGAAGCGATCAAAAACTCGCGGCAGGGCTTCCGCCGGAATGCCGACGCCGGTATCGGAGACAGCGATGCGAATCGTGGAAGAGTCGGCGTTCGACCGCAGCACGACGACCCCGCCGGGTGGCGTGTGTGCCAAGGCGTTCGAAACCAGATTGCCCACTGCCCTCTGCAACAGTGTGCGGTCCAGTTCGGCAATGACTGGTTCGTCAGCGGCAGCAGTGGTGAGCGAGACGCTGCCCTCGGCAGCCGAAGCTTCGTAGTATTCCCGCACGGCGTCCAGCAATTCGGCTACGTTCACGCGCTCGCGACGCAAATGGGTGAGCGGGCTCTCCGCACGGGCCAGGAACAAAAGGTCGCCGACGAGATCCGACAGGCGCACGGCTTCTTCCAGACAGGACTCGAGCACATCGCGGTATTCGTCGATGGTTCGGGCGCGGGCCAAAGCCACTTCGGCTTCGCCGCGAATGTTATTCACCGGCGTGCGCAGGTCATGCGCAATATCGGCGGAGAATCTGGAAATCCGTTCGAAGGACTCTTCCAGGCGGTCGAGCATTTGGTTGAAGGTATTGGCCAGGGACGCCAGTTCGGACGGATAGCCTTCCGCAAGAATGCGTTCCCGCAGGTTCGTCGAACTGATGTGGCGCGCCGTCGTTGCCATCTCCTCCACTGGGCGAATGCCATGCCGTGCAATCTTGTAACCGACCAAAGGAAAAATCGCGAATGTCGCCAGCAAGACGGTCCAAAACCAAAACCGGTAGCGTGCCAGCAACATCTCTTTTTGCGAGACATCCACCGCAATCTGGATTGTGTCGGTTTGAGTTGCCGCGAGACCAACCGGCGCCGACGCGCTGGCCACCCGAAACGAGTGTCCGTTCCTGCCTCTCATGCGGATGGTGTGATCAGGACGGCGTTCGATTTGGCTGGCCAATTGCGCCAGGTCCAATTGATCGGCGATGCCGGGCGTCATCAACAGGGGCGTGTCGCGTTCATCCAGCAGGCGGATGTAGAACTGCTCGTATCGTCGCGCGGCCGATTCCAGCTCAACTTCCTCCCGCAACGCGTCCAAGTCGTCGGGTCTCTCGCGCAGCATGGTGCGCAGCACGTTCACCTTGTCCGCGAGGAACAAATCGGTGCTTTTTTCCAGTTCACTCACCAGGACTAAATAAAGACTGGCGGTGGCGAGGAACACCAGAAACAGGCCTGCCAGCGCGTATCCGGCAGTCAGCCGGAAGGCCAAAGTTCCCCACAAGCGGGAGACCGGCGCGAGGCTAGTGGTTGGATTCCAGGACATAGCCTGCGCCGCGAACGGTCCGGATCATTTTGAATGAGAAAGGGTCGTCGACCTTGCCGCGCAGCCTTCGCACGTTGACGTCCACGACATTCGTGTCGCTGTCGAAGTTCATGTCCCAGACCGCTTCGGCGATCAGGGTTCGCGATAGCACCTCGCCCGAGCGCCGCGCCAGCAGGGATAGAAGAACGAACTCTTTGGAAGTCAGATCCAGCCGCTGACCGGCGCGCGTGGCACGCTGGCGCAATAGGTCGATTTCAAGATCGGCCAGGCAAAGCGTCTCTTGAGTGCGTTGAGGCCCACGGCGCAGCAGCGATCGCACACGTGCCAGCAATTCGGAAAAGGCGAACGGTTTTACCAGATAGTCGTCCGCACCCAGTTCGAAGCCTCGCACGCGCTCGTGGATGGCATCGCGGGCGGTCAGAAAAAGCACCAGCGAGCGCCGGCCTTGCTGGCGCAAGCGAGTGAGAACCTGCCAGCCATCCAAACTCGGAAGCATCACGTCGAGAATGACGAGATCGAACTGCAATTCCTGCGCGAGATGCAACCCATCCAATCCATCTCCGGCGACGTCGACAACGAACCCTGCCTCGCCGAGTCCCTTCTTCAGGAACTTGGCCGTCTTGGTTTCATCTTCGATGATCAGAATTCTCACGAGTAAGCTCCCTAGAACGTAAATCTCACGGAAAACTGCAATACCCTGGGAAGGCCGTTGGGACTGATTTCCTGTAGAGCGCCGAAGTTACCCGGGCCTGAGTTCGGCACCAGGTAGCAGGTTTGGTTTAGAGTCATCCCGTCCCCGCAAGTGCTGCCGAATGGGTTGTATTGGATCTGGTTGATCCCGTCGCCGTTCTGAACGTAATAGTTGGGATGATTAAACAGATTGAATGCCTGTGCCTGAAATTCCAGTTCCTTGCCTTCGCGAATTTCGAAGCGGCGCCCCAAGCCCGCGTCAATCCTCTCCAGCCACGGACCGTAAAAAGAATTAAGGCCGATTCCCGGTGTTGGGCCAGCGCCATTAATGCCCCCTGCGGTCGCCGCAGTGTCCTGGTTGAAGGCGCTGTCGTTCAGGTTGTCGCCGTCGGCGGCGGGGGCCAGCAAACCCGCATACGGACGCCCGGAGGAGAACTCCATCACGCTGCTCAGCATCCAGCCGGAAAGCAGGGTGCGTGCGGTGCTGGGACCGATCAGCTTTTCAAGTTGCGGCTGATAAACGGCGGCCAGCGTGAACCGGTGGCGTTGGTCCAGCAGCGAAGGCGCGTGGGTATTGCTGAAGTCGAACTGATTGTTGAAGTCCATGCCGTCGAGCATCATGCTTTTTGCGAACGTGTAAGAAGTCTGTAAGGAGAGTCCACGCGACATGCGCCGTTGCAGCTGCACGAAGAAAGAGTTGTAGTAGTTCTGCGCGGGGCTGATCAGTTCGTTGATCTCGCCGAACTGCGAAGTGATGCGGCCTTCCGCGAGAAGACCGCTGTCCATGTTCGGCAGCACGTAAGTGGGTCCGCTGCTGCAAGACTGCGCAGTTGTAGGAGGACACACGATGTATGTCGTCGTCCCCGTCAACGGCATCAAGTTCAAGTCATAGGCGCTCCCCGAGAGGATGTGGACCCCGTGATTAAGCATGGTGCCGACACTCAAGGTTGTGTTTTCCCCAATCTCGCGCTCAATCTGCAAACTTCCCTGCAGAATGTAGGGCACGCGGAATTGCGGTGAAATCAGGGAAATATCCGGAGCGGCCTGGAACAAGGGCGAACTTGACGGAAGAATGTTCGGGAACGTGGGCAACTGCTGGTTCGGTGCGCCCCCTATGTATTGCTCACTTACCTCCGACTGTTGTGAGGCCAGTCCGTTCGAAATCACCGCGTTGCGGTAGTTCAGGCCATTCATGTTCGTATAGAACATCCCGAACCCTCCCCGAACCACAGTCTTCGACATCGGCTGCCAGGCAAATCCGAAACGCGGAGCCAAACGTTGGAATTGGTTCGGGTACTGCCCGGTCAGCGGGAAGGCTGGATTCGCCACGGGCTGCGGATAAACCTGGAAGTCCTCACGCAAGCCCAGTTCGAGAGTCAATTTCGGCAAGGCGCGGAACGTATCCTGCACGTAGAACCCGTAGTAAGGAACTGAAAAAGAAAATCTCGGCTGCCCGGCTGCCTGGCTGAAATTGATGTATTGCCCGAGGGCAAAGGCTTGCAGACTGGGGAATTCGTAGAGCCCAAGCGGCGACCCGAAATCGGCAGCCTCGTTGGGGTCGGCGCCGCCATCGTCGGTGTCAGCATCCCAGGAGCGGCTCCAATCGAATCCAAGTTGCAACGTGTGCTTGCCAATCACATAATCCACGCGCTCGGAGACAGAGTACTGTTTTTCAAAAACTCTTCCGATGGAGAACGCGGCGTTTCCCAGAGTAAAGGCGGCGGGACTATCCAGAATCACCGTCGGCGTGTTTGGAGCTAAACCGGTGGGTGTCGAAATTTCGTTGTCTTGCGACGTACCCGCATGGAACTCACTTAACACCCTCGAAGAAAAACCGTGCGTCCATCCCACGCTGGCTCCAAACGTATTCACGTAGGCATTGGCCAGAGTTTGCAGACCGTAATTGCCCACCGTCGGGTCGGTGATGACGCCTCCGGGCGAGTCGAAATGGTTGTAGTTCAAACTAAGGAACAGGCCGTCGCGGGAGCTCGGCTGGTAATCGAGCCGGGGGGTAAACACCAGGTCATTGCGCTTCCGGGCTTTGCTGCCGAGATTTGAATTCAACGCACCGATCACATTGGACACCTGTTGCAGGTACACGGGATTGCCGGCATCCGGGGCGGTGTCAGTGCCTGGTAAGGGCAAGGGTCCGTTGGGTGCCGGGAGAGCCGTCCCATCAGGGATGCCGAAGTTAGAGGAGAGGAAGCCGGGCTGCGCGACAACCAACGCTGGGTTGATCACGGAAATCGGGTCGCTCCGCAGTTGCTGCTCGTAATCCACGAAGAACCACAAACGGCTGGGCACGATCGGTCCGCCCACTCCGCCACCGAATTGCTGCAGGCTATCCTGCGGTTTCGGAAAACCTGCCGCCTCGTCGAGTGCGTCGTTGGCGCCGATTGCTGAGTTGCGGTTGTAATAGAAGGCGCTGCCGTGAAACGTATTGCTACCCGAACGAGTTACAGCGTTAACGAATCCCGCGCCACCGCCGTAGACCGCCGAGTACGGGCTGACCGAAACCTGGAATTCCTGGATCGCTTCTTCGCCATACAGATAAGGAATGCGATAACGTCCGATAATGTCGTCGAAGTAGTTGTTGGTGGCGTTGGTTCCGTCGACGGTGAAGGCATTCGAGCCGTTTCCGTTGGCGTAACCCGAGTCTTCTCCGCCCTGCTGGCCCGCGACGCTGACCAGGCCGGTATCGCCGTCGTAGCTGGTATTGGGCGTCAGCGCCGTAAAGTCGGTATAGCGCCGCCCATTGAGCGGCAGATCATCGATGAACGACCGGTCAAGCACCGTGCTCGCCGAGGATTCCGCGGGTCGCAAAAGCGGCGTCGTTCCGCTGACCTTTACCGTTTCCCCGCTGGCTCCCACTTGGAGCCTGAGATCCTGCGATGTGACGTTTCCCACCAGGACTCGCACCAGAGCCTCGACATCGTGAAAGCCGTTTCCAGTCGCCGTGACGGAATACGTTCCCGGCATGAGCGCCAGGAACTGGTAAAGTCCGGCGTGATTTGCGACGGCGGACTGTTCCACTCCGGTCGCAAGATTGCGCACGACCACCGACACTCCGCGCGCAACTGCTCCTGTCTGGTCGGTGACGCGACCGCCGATTGCGCCGGTTAGTACTGCGTTCTGGGCCGATACGTGGAGCACGCCCGCTAATACGAACAATGCGCAGACGAGCGCGCGGATTGTGAGCAGGCTTGGAGTTGTGGTGAGTAGACGAAAAGTTTTCGAGTTGGCTTTCATCGAATTGACCTGTGCGAAAGGTGAGAGTTCATGTGTGGGCTTCCCGTTCATTTGAGTTCGGCCGTTGTCGCCGGTGGATCGCGGTTCTGCATTCGCCGCACCGGGTGAAGGACCAAGTCGCCTCAGGCAGGGAACCGGAAATGGAAACCTTACGTGCACTGAGTTAGGGAAAGTTGAAGCAAGTGTTAATTTCTGATGAAAAAGCTTCCACAGCAAACCTGATTGTCGTTCGTTCGCTGCAGAATGGCCTATGGCGAAATTCTCCCGGATCGCGTAGCACCGGATCGTCATACAGGTTCGCCGCGCCAGGTTCGCACCATGTCTCAGTCTTCAAACCCAACCGCGCCGCAGCAAGTTGCGCCTCTGCTTGCGTTGGCTACTACGCTTCTCAGGGCCGGGCGGCCAGCCGATGCGATCGCACCATTGCGTGATGCGGCGCTGCTGCAGCCCTCCAATCCCATCATCCAGCACGATCTCGGCCTCGCCTGCCTTGAGGTCGGCCGCTTACCGGATGCGATCGCGGCATTGCAGCGGGCCGTCGCCAGCAACCCAGGCTACTCCGACGCACATTTCCACCTGGGACTCGCCTTGGAGAAGCTGGGCAACATCGGCGGGGCAATCGTTGCGTACGACCGCGCCACTGAGCTACTCCCATCCCTGACGGAGGCGTGGTTCCGCTCCGGCGCCCTGGTGTACACCCTGGGCCATCTTGAAGAGGCGATCGGCTGTTTCCGCCGCGCGGCGGCGACTGGCGGCAACACTAGCTTCGGCCGCTTGGGCAAGGCGCGGGCACTGCTGATCGAGGATCGCAATCAGGAAGCCGAACTGGTGCTGCGAAAGGCGCTGGCGCGTGATCCAGGCAACGCCATGGCGCATGATCTGCTGGGCAATCTTCTTTCTGAGTTCGGCCGTTTCAGCGAAGCCCGCGAATGTTTCGAACGCGCCATCGAGATCGCGCCGCTGCTGGCGGGAAGCTACTACGATCTGGTCCGCTGTCGCGGCGTCACCAGCAATGACGGCGGTCTGCTGCGACGGATGGAAGCCGCCCTGGCCACGCCGGGGCTGGAGGCGGCGCAGCTCCTGCGGCTTCACCTCGCGATCGGCAAGGCGGCGGACGACCTTGGCGACTACGCCTTGGCCATGCAGCACTTCGACGCCGCAGACGCTGTCAGGCGAGGCTTTGGGTCTTTCGACTCAGCCGCGTTCTCCATCGAAGTCGACCGGCTGATTGCCCTTTGCACACCGGAATTAATCGCGCGGGCGTCCGAACTCGGCAGTCGCGATGCAACGCCGGTGCTCATCATCGGCATGCCGCGATCCGGCACAACTCTCGTCGAGCAGATCGTCTCCATGCATCCCGAGGCCGGGGCCTGCGGCGAGTTGAATTTCTGGAACGAGCGCGGGGCGGCGTGGCACCGCTCGGGCGCGATAGTAAACGGCACGCCCGGGAACGAGATGCCGTTCGTTACCAAGGAACTCATGGCCAAGGAGTTTCTGGCCAAGGCGGCGGCAGACTATCTCCGCGTGTTGCGCACGATGGCACCCAAGGCAGCGCGGGTGACCGACAAGATGCCATTCAACTTCCTCTGGGCCGGGCTCATCCACCTGGCATTCCCGCGGGCCGTCATCATCCATTGCCGGCGCACTGCGGTCGACACGGCGCTGTCGATCCATCAGACTCACTTCAATCCGAGCCTGCCGTTTCCGACCGGGGGTTCCGAACTGGTCATGTATTACCGCTGCTATCAGCGGCTCATTGACCATTGGCGGAGCGTTCTGCCGGCCGATCGCTTCCTCGAGGTCGATTACGAGGACCTGACCCGCGCGCCCGAAAATGGCATCCGGCGGATCATCGCGGCCTGCGGCCTGGCGTGGCACGAAGCGTGCCTGCACCCCGAATCGAATCCACGGGCGGTGAAGACCCCCAGCAAGTGGCAAACCCGGCAGCCAATCTATCGCACCTCCGTCGCGCGCTGGCGACGCTACGAACCCTGGTTAGGGCCCCTGCGCGAGCTCATCGATGTTGAGTAAGAATGTTAAGTAAAGATTTTCACCACTTGATCGAGTCGCTGAGTCGCGATGCAAACATCCCGCGCCATTTAATTCGGATGCCGCAGGCGGTCTGCCCCATCTTTGAAAGTAACCACTTCCACGGAGCCAGAGTCCCGATGCTTCGCCAGTTCCGCCATTTGCCTTGCGAACTCGGCTGCCGTGACAGGCTCCCAGCCATCTTGCTCATCCCCGATTCCGTGGAACGTCAGCACATGCCAGCAATCAGATCGTACCCATGCTCCGACGTTTTCATCGGTCCTTGAAATCTGATGACAGTCCACAGCGAACCAATCCAAATTACTCTGCCGCGTGTAGTACGAACTTTGCGTCCCCCAACGTGCTTGCTTGTAACCCGCACTGATCACGGCGTTCCGAATGGGCTGAGTCATGTAATAAAACGGGTAACAGTAAGACAGAACCTCTATTCCTAACCGATCTTCAACCCATCGTTTGGAATTTTCAGCTTCGAGCTTTGGGTCTTTGTCCAATTCTGGTCGCCTATGGCTGACGCTGTGGGCACCGATTTCATGTCCCTGTCGAACCATGCCTCTGAGGAGTTGGATGTCCTGTTCACTCCAGTTGGTCTTAAGCCAGTCTGGATGTTCGCCACCATCGGTGTGGATCGCGTCCGTGTTGGCGACCAGGAAGAAGGTAGCTGAGAAGCCGTATTGTTCGAGGATAGGAACGGCGCGCTCAAACTGGCATCGCAGCCCGTCGTCGAAAGTAAGAGAAACAAGTGCCGGTTTATCCATATCGTCTTGCCCCAATTGTATTGCCCCGTCGCGGCGCAAACCGCCTGTAACGCCGCACATTCCGTAAATTATGGCAGATTGCTGGTCGAAACATTCGGCGGAAATTCGGAGCACGGTTCCGCGACAGGCCCGGCCGTAACCTCCCGACCGAGGTTACAAAAATGTAATCTCGCCGTCATGCTGGTGTCCCTTTCTCAAAACTAGACTGGTCGCGCTTGTCCACCAGTCCCTGCGCCAAGCCCAGTTGGAAATTCAGGAACAAGACGAGAACCGCTACGAAGTCCTTCTGCTAACAGTTGCGCGATGAAAAAAATTCAATGAGGAGAATGGTATATGTCCCGAAAAGCATCTCGAAACAAGCCTCGAAACAGGTCTCGAAATAAGTCACGGATCAACCGTCTGCGTCCGCTCACCGGCTTGCTGGCAGCGGGGCTGAGCCTTCCGATGCTCGCCGCGGCGCAGTCCAAGGAGTACCCGACCTACGTCACCGGCCCGCAGAAGAACGGATCGTGGGTGGTCAGCGATGGCCAGATCATTACTCCAGCCGGCACCCAAGTCGACCTCGGCATCCGGGTTCGCGCGAAGGCTATCGCGCTTAACCCAAGCGCCAAAAGTCACACCGCCGCCGTCCTCACCTTGGGGGCGACGGAGGCCGTCGAGATATTCGACACCAACACCGGCACTGTCCTCCAGGACTACGCCACCTTTGGACATGATTCGAGCGGCAGCTATAGCGGCATCGCCTATTCGGCGGACGGCAAACACCTGGTGTTCAGCCAGGACAGCAGCAACGTCACCGTCGCCAAGGTCAATGCCGAGGGCTTGCTGGAAGACGACGCCCAGATCAGCGTGCCCCCGAACAATTCCTTCATCAGCTGCTTTCCCAACAGCCCTAACGGTCCATACGCCCGACCCTGCGCCACGTTCTACACCACATACACTTCTTATCCCGGCGGCGTGGCGTTCTCAAAGGACGGCACCAGCGCCTACGCTCTGCTGAACAATAACGATACCCTTACCCAGATCGACCTCACCGCGAACCCTCCGGTGCAGGGTGCGCAGATCCGCGTCGGCAACGCACCGCACAGCATCGTGATCGACCGCAACGGAACAACCGCCTACGTCAGCAACGAGGGTGGCCGGGTTGCTACTGAGGCGGACTTCCAGATTTACTCCGCCGGCACTGAAATCGTCGCCGACCCGGTGGTCGGCGCCGCCATCACCGGTACCGTTTCCGTGGTTGATCTGGCCACACTGACGGTCACGGCTACCATCCCGACCGGTCTGCACCCAACCGGGATGGCGTTGTACGGAGACAACCTGCTGGTGGCCAATACCTATAGCGACACCATCTCGGTTATCGACACGGCTACGAACACAGTGAGGCGGACGATCAATCTTGGGCTGCCGATAGGAGTGCCCGGCCAAGGGCCGGCCTATGGTGCCGCGCCGAACTCGATTGCCGTCGACGGCAAGAATGGCATTGCCTACGTCGCGCTGTACAACGCCAACGCGGTCGCGGTGATCGACCTCAGCAAGAACGCGACGAGTCCGGTTTTAGGCATGATCCCGGTAGCCTATGCGCCGAGCTCGGTCGTGCTGGACGAGAACAATAACACGCTTATCGTTGCCAACGACAAGGGTATCGGCGCGCGTCTGTCGTACGAGTGCGACCACGGTGTCTGCGGCTACAACACTCACCAGGACAATGGCACCGTCAGCATCGTCCCCGTGCCGAATAGCGCGACCTTGGCGACCATGACGAGCCAGGTTTTCACAAATAACCACTGGGATCTGGCGCAAAATATCGCGTCTGCCAGCGGTGGCAGCCCGAAGACCAAGCCGGTCGCTCTCCCGAAAAAGATCGGCGATCCATCGCTGATCAAGCACGTGTTCCTGATCGTCCGTGAAAACCGCACCTATGATCAGATCCTGGGCGATGTGGCCGCTGGTAATGGCGACCCGTCGTTGGCAGTATTCGGCGGCCAGGATACCCCGAACGCCCACGTGCTGGTGCAGCGCTTCCCTCTCTTCGACAATTTCTATGACCCTAGCCGCCAGTCGGCCGACGGTCACCAGTGGATCACCGAGGCCATGGCACCCTACGCCGACGACATCCAGTCGCCGGACTGGGTTCGCAGCTATCCCGGCGGCAACGCCGGCGATGCACTTGCGTATCAGAAAAGTGGCTTCGTGTTCTCAAACGCGGCAGCCGCCGGTCTGACGGTGAAGATCTACGGCGAATCCGTAGAAACCGATTACTTCCTGCAACCGAACGGGTCAACCAGCGAGCCGAGCTGGAGTGACTTTTACGCCGACTCGCAGAACTTCGAGGCTGGGGGCGAGCCAACTCTCTACTATCAGAACACGGTCCAGGCATATTCCTCGGTCCCGGCCGTGTCTAACCACCTTATCAAGAACTTCCCGCAGTTCGATCTGGGCATCCCCGACCAGTTCCGCGTCGATCTGTGGTTGCAGGACTTCAACAATGACGTCGCGGCCGGTACGGTGCCCACGTTGAGCGTCCTGTGGATCATGGACGACCACACCGGTGGCCCGCCGACTCCGGACGCCGAACAGGCCGATAACGACCTGGCCATTGGGCGCATTATCGACTACATCAGCCACAGCAACGTCTGGTCCACGTCGGCGATCTTCCTCGAAGAAGACGACGCGCAGAACGGCGTCGACCACGTTGACGGTCATCGCAGCCCGGGCTACATCGTCAGCCCATACGTTGTGCAGAACGGACCCACCGACCATACCTACTACACGCAGGTCAACATGACGCGGACGATCGAGCAAATCCTCGGTCTGACGCCCATGAACCAGTTCGACCTCGTGGCCTCGCCGATGGGGACGGCCTTCGTCAAGGGCGTGCCGCCCGCGGAGAACTTCGAGCCGTGGACGCACGTGCCAAACCAGGTCCCGCTAACCGACGGTGTCACAGCGACCACCGACACAAAGAGCAGCCCGAAGATCAAGGCCCTGAGGGCGGCTTGGCTCCAGAAGAAGGCGCAAGTCTTCGCCGGCAAGCTGACCAAGCCCGACTCCGAGGACCCGGACACCGTCAACCATTTGAACTGGTACATGTCTACCGGGTTTACGCGCCCCTATCCCGGTGAGAGCACGGTTCGCCCGCCGAGCGAGTTCAACAAACCGGCACCCACCAAAGCAGACGACGACGACTAAAAGCACGTTCCGGCTGCAACCACCCCTCTCCCCGATAACCGGGGAGAGGGGTTTTTTAATTCACGCCTTAAACGCAAAGTCCCCATCAACCGCGATCATGAATTTGCCTTTGCCGGGCTGCTTCGTTTGCGCGCGAATGTTGTGAAAGGACAGCGTAAGTCTATGGCCTACAGAAAGCCATTCGACCTGCTGATATCCCAACGAACAAAAATCAAGAATGGTCGGGACGGGCAGATTTGAACTGCCGACCCCTCGCACCCCAAGCGAGTGCTCTACCAGGCTGAGCCACGTCCCGACTAGGAAGGAATCCGCCGCGTCCAAATCAGCGGATAGGGTTGACTCAAGAATTTTACACTACATGGCCCCACTCATGTAGAGACAGCCGCCTCGGCTGTCCAAGCTCGAGCGAAGCCCGGCGCCCCCAGTCCGAACTTACTTATTCAAAGGGCGTTGCCAGATCCGGCATTCACCTTCTCTTGCGCTTCGACTTGCGCTTGGGCTTGGGCGAACCCCGCGATAACGGCGGCAATGGCTTAAGCTCCTCGAACACCGCAAACTGAATCTTCTTCTCCACCGGATCAATGCGCTCGACCAGCACGTGAATCCTCTGTCCCAAGCTATAAGTCTTGCGCGACCGCTGCCCGATAATTTCGCGCGTGCTCTCGTGATAAACGTAGCGGTCGTCGACCATCGTGTTCAACGGCACCAGCCCCTCCACAAACAGATCAGTCAGCTCCACAAAAAATCCAAACTTGGTAACGCTGGTGATCAGGCCATCGAAATCATCGCCCACGCGGTCCTGCATGAACTTAACTTTTTTCCATTCCATCAAATCGCGCTCGGCATCGTCAGCGCGGCGCTCCGCCTGGCTCGACTCCTCGGCAATGTCATGCAATTCGTCAATCGAAATCGGCCCACCGAGCGGTTCGAGCGCCTCGCGATGCGCAGCATGATCGCGCCGCTTCGACCACGGCGAAGGCTTCTCATCCGACGAGGGGTGCCCCATTTCTCGCGTTCTTTGCGAGAAAGCCTGCCCTGAGCCTGTCGAAGGGTGGGGGTTTTGACTTAGCACACTCTTCAAAATCCGATGCACAATCAAATCCGGATACCGCCGGATCGGCGAAGTAAAATGCGTATAACTCGTCGCCGCCAGCGCAAAGTGTCCGTGGTTTTCTTCCGAATATCGCGCCTGCTTCAGCGAACGCAGCATCAGGTAACTCAAGATGCGTTCTTCCGGCTTGCCCGCAATTTTCTCGGTGAGCTTCTGATACATGCGCGGCGTGATGTGAACTTCTTTCGGAATCTCAATCTCCCGCACGCGCTTCCCCGTGCCATACGCAGCGCGGCGATCGGTCTTCAGTTGCACGCGATGAATCGGCAACGCTCCCACCCCCAGCGAATATCCAAACGTCGCGGCAATCACTTCGAAGTCGTAAACCCGCTTGGCATCAGGCTTTTCGTGAATGCGATACAACGACGCGATGCGTTTCGATTCCAGATACTGCGCCACGCATTCATTCGCCGAGAGCATGAACTCTTCAATCAGCCGATGCGCAATATTTCGCTCCGAGCGCGTGATGCTCTTCATCAATCCAAGTTCGTCGAACTCGATCACCGGCTCCGGCAAATCGAAATCAATCGACCCGCGGCGCTCGCGCTTGCCCTTCAGGATCAACGCCAGATCGCGCATCAACTCAAACGTCGGCACCAGCGGAGCGTAACGTTCGCGCGTCGCCGCATCGCCTTCGATCACGGCATTGACGGCGGTATAAGTCATCCGCTCCGCCGACCGAATCACACCTTCGCACAAGTCGTAGCCAACAATCTCGCCGCGATGGTCCATCTCCATCACGCACGAAAGCACCAGCCGCTCCACCTGCGGACGCAAGCTGCAAATGTCGGTGGAGAGTTCGAGCGGCAGCATGGGCACGGCCCGGTCGGGAAAATAAACGCTGGTGCCGCGCAGCCGCGCTTCCTGGTCGAGCGCCGACCCCGGTGTCACATATTGCGCCACGTCGGCAATGTGCACCTGCAACTCGAAGTTGCCGTTCGGCAACATGCGCACCATGACCGCATCGTCAAAATCGCGCGCAGTTTCGCCGTCGATGGTGACGATGGGCAGCGCGCGAAAATCGCGCCGCCGCCGCAGCTCCGCTTCCGGAATAACCGCGGAAGTGTCCTGCGCTTCCTGCAACGTCTCCGCCGGAAAGTGATGCGGCAAATGAAACTTGCGAATGACGATCTCCACATCCACGCCGAAATCATCTTCGCGCCCCAGAATTTCGATGACCCGCCCGCGCGGATTCTGCGTAGCGGTCGGCCAATCCGTAATCTCGACATCGACGGCGATGCCCTCAAGATCATCCCACTCCGTGCGCCGCGCCACCTCGGAGCCGAGCACGCGATCCACAGATTTTGTTCTACCCTGTGCCTCCCGTGCCCTCTGTGGTTGAGAAGTAACGTCGGCCCTCTCAACCGCAGCGGCCTCCGGATATTCCATCCCCGCCGGAATCACAATCTCCTGCGTAATCTTGCTGTCGATGGCCTTCACATAATTGTGCCGGCTGCCGTAGTGAAAAATCCCCACCACCGTCGTATGCGCCCGCGTCACCGACCGCACAATCCTTCCCTCCGCCCGCCCATCCGGGCGCACGTTGCTGATGTCGACCAGCACCCGATCCCCATGCATGGAATTGCCAATCAGATGCGGCGGCACAAAAATGTCGCCGGTAATCCGCGCCTTCATCTGCGGGCTGAGCGCGCTCGCGTCGGGAATCACAAACCCAAACCCGTCGCGATGCATGGTAAGCCGCCCGGCGACCAGATTCTTGTCGGCCGCGGCTGCGGGCAAAACGTAGCGGTCGGAGTCGACCAGAATCAGTTGTCCGCTGCGGGTAAGTTTTTGCAGAAGATTGTTGAGTTCGCCGCGCCCATCGCCGCGCACTCCCAGCTCGCGCACCAGCTGCTTAAATCCCGCCGAGCGCTTAGGCTGTCGCGCAATGTGCTTGAGGATGATGGAATCAGAAAGCATGGGGAGTTCGGCTGTCAGCTGTCAGCCCTCAGGATACCGCACGCGCAGGCCGTCATCCCGATCAGCCTTTGCGCTGTCATCCTGAGCGAAGCGAAGGACCCATGCAACTTGTCAGCAGCGCCTCCGCGCCGGCAAGTTGCACTGGTCATTCGGCCCACAAAGAACGCGGGCCTCACGATGACAGCGTGAAGAGGCACCGTGAGGATTGTTTTCGAGGCGACTCCTACCACGTGTCTCCGCCGCCCCGCGGCGGCCACGCTCCTAGCACCCTCCGGATCATCGCGATCTGTCCGGTGTGATAGCTGTTGTGCGCCACCATCTGCCACAACACGGCCTCAAGCGTCCCCGCAACTTTCGTATCGCCCTCCTGCACCGCTTCGATCACACCGTCGAGTTCCTGCCGTGACGATTTGGCGAGCGCCCCGAATTCATTCAACAATCCGGCAAAGCGCTCCCGCAGGCTATCCCATTCCGAATCATCAGCAGGTGACGGCGCCGCCGGAAAGCTCTCTGCCGAATGCTCCGGATAACGCGGCCTCTCGCCGCGAATGCGCCGCAGTTCATAATCCATCCAGTAATTCATGTGAAACACCAGCTGCCCCACCGAATGAGGAAATCCCGCGACCATCCGCGCCGCCAACTCCGCAGACAAATCCTCCACGCACGCCACCGGGTCCGCGTGCGCGCCTTTCCCATGCAGCAATTCGATTAGTGCGCGTTCAGACATTCTAGGAAGTGCCGCCCACTGGGCGGACGAGAGCGTCCGCCGCTCCACATGGCTTTTCAATCAGCAATCGGAAATCAACAATGCCACACTACCGTCCAAAATACTTCTCCTGCAGAATCCTCCGGTGATGCACCTCATGCCCCGCAATCATGTAAGCAAGCGCCCGCACCGTGACCTCATTTTTGTTCGCGATCCCGCGCCGCGACCACGCCGCTTCCTCCAGACTCCGCAGCAGCGAGATCGTCGCCCGCCGCACCGCAATGTAATCTTCAATCACCTCGGCAATCGCATGCCGCGCAAACGGACCATTCTTCACATAGTCGTCCTGCTCAAATCCTTCCATCGGCGTGGCATCGCCGCGCGCGATCCGCAGCGCGCGATAAGCAAAAACGCGCTCCGAATCGCACACGTGTCCCAGCACCTGCTTCGCACTCCATTTATCCGGCGCATATCGAAAGTCGCCCTGCTCTTCGCTCAACCCGGAAAGCAGCAGCACCGTCTCCCGCCGCTGCCGGTCGAGCGTGGCAAGAATATCGTTCTCCTGAATCAACGAAATGTAGCGTTCGTAGTAAGGCGCATACTCGCCCGCCTGGGGCCGGGCGATCACGAGGGTAGGCTGGACGGCAACTTCTTCAAGCATAATTTCACTCCAGATTTAGGTGATTGCAACCGGGTCATTTCATGTCCGGTGACTTCATACTGCGTCACTTCTTACCGCGTCACTTCATTGGACGGATGAAACCGATCTTCGATTAATCTTCGTCCTAGAGCATACTCCCCCCCGCCGTGGAAAGTTTCCTCCGGCCCGCAATTTTTTCCGGCAACCTTTACACGATCCTCCCCAACCAACCTCTCTAAGCCCTGAAAGTACCCCATCGGGACATGCACTAAAAACCGTACCTGATTAGGAACTCCCGTTGAAAATAAAGGACTTTTCCACAGCGCTCACTTTGAGACTGGGAGTACAATCGGGTTTGGTCATGGAAGTGCGGCGAGTGACCCCTAATCCCCAAAAGGAAAGGACTTTTTACCCCATGTGGAAGCCGACGAATCAGCCTCAAACCCCGGGCCGGCCAGCCGAGCCCGAGCGTCCTACTACGTCAACCCCAAGCACGCCCGCCATGGCGGCCAGCGAGCCCGCTTCTGTCCCGCGCCCCCTTACTGCAACTACCACGGCCGACCAGGCCACCATCGGCAAGTCGCTGGTGATCAAGGGTGAGGTCACCGGCTCCGAGTCCCTTTATATTGACGGACGGGTCGAAGGCTCCATCAATCTCGCCGGCAACCGCGTCACCATCGGCCGCAACGGTATCGTCGCAGCCAACATCAACGCCCGCGAAATCGTGGTCTTGGGAAAGGTGCGCGGCAACCTCACCGCCAGCGACCGCGTGGATATCCGCAGTGACGGTTCGCTCACCGGCGACGTAGTCGCGGCCCGCATCTCCATTGAAGACGGCGCCTTCTTCAAAGGCGGCATCGACATTCGCAAAGGCGGCACCACCGGCCAGAGCGGCCAGCAAAAAGCCAACGGCGAAGACAAGAGCGCGGCCACGCCCGAGCCTGCCGCCGTCGGCGCCCGCGCGTAAGCTTCACCCGGGGTGTCAAATTCAGGACAGGCATTCCACACACGGGATGCCTGTTTTCTTTTTCAGCATAACCCGGCGGAACCACGGACCATGTGGCGACAGCCGCCTCGCCTGTCCAAGCCCGGGCGAAGCCCGGCGCTTTGATTAGCAACCGCCGCCCACCCATCTCTGCGCCGGCCCCACTCTAATTTCCCCGCAACGCGCAGCCAGAAAAACGCATCCATTTCCGATATAGAGCATTCATTATCTAACGTCCTAACTCAAACGGAGCAAGCGAATGCAACCTTCCCCAAGAAGCAATAAATCAAGAAGCAACAAATTCATCGCAATCCTGCTCGCTGCATCACTATTCATCGCATGCACAACCTCAGCCCTCGCCCAGCAACCGGATCAAGCTCCACCCCCCGACCAGGCTTCCGACCAGGCTCCGCCGCCTTCCTATACCCCCGACCAGTTGGACAAGCTGGTCTCCCGCATCGCGCTCTATCCTGACCCACTTCTGGCGCAGGTTCTCGCCGCTGCAACTTATTCCGACCAGATTCCCGATGCCGCAAAATGGGCCGATAATCACCATTACCTCAGCGGCGACGATCTCGCCAAGGCCATCACCGCCGACCAGCTCTCCTACGACCCCAGCGTGCAGGCGCTGTTGCCGTTTCCGTCCGTCCTCGACACCATGGCTTCCGACCTCGACTGGACGCAGAATCTCGGCAACGCTTTTCTCGCGCAGCGTCAAGACGTAATGGACGCGGTCCAGCGCATGCGCCAGAAAGCCAAAGATTTCGGCTACCTGAAGAGTAACGATCAAATCGCCGTTGACGCCGACGGACCCTACATTGATATCGAGCCGGTAAATCCCGGTTTCATCTGTGTCCCGGCCTACGACCCGCTGGTAGTTTTCTGGCCGCCGCGTCCGGGATTTTTCGTGGGCGGCGCCATCGGCTTTGGCTTCGGCATCAATATCGGCGTGGCCTTCCGTCCCTGGGGATGGGGCTTCGCCCGCTTTGACTGGCGCGGCCACGGTGTCTTCATCAACAACGCGCCCTGGGGACGCACCTGGGCCAACCGCCGCTTCTACGCGCATCCTTACGCCGGAGTGCACCGCTTTGAACCCGCGCGCCGTGCCGAAGGTCACCGCCTGATCGGACGCAGCGAAGAAGAACGCCGCGCCCCCCGCGAAGGCCGCGCGCGTCCAGAAGAACGTCACCACAGGTAGAACCGGCTTCGGGCTTTTGGCTTCGGCAAGGCATACGAAAAGATTAGCCGAAGCCTGAAGCCCGAAAGCCGAAGCCCGTCTGACCCTGACCAAATAAAGCGGCCGGGAATTTCCCCCCGGCCGCTTTTCCTTGTCGCACTTCCACCAGACTTACTGCACGATCAGCGTAACGTTCACGCTATGCGTGGGCGCTGCTGTACCGGTTCCGGTCGAAGTTACCGTCACCGTGTAGCTCCCCGCTGGCGTGCCCAGGTTAGGCGTTGGGGGCGGCGGGACGACCTTCGCTCTGCTGTCGTTGTCGCACGCTGCCAGCGCGCCCAGCGTCACCAGAAGCGCAACTCCGAGAAGCACGGTTGCCCGGCGACGGCGGCCCTTCGCCCCGCTTCCCGAAAGCAGCAGGCCCAACAGGCCCATACCGCTCAAGCTGGCCAGCCAGATCGGCGAACCAGATATCGGCGACCCGTGTGTCGGCGAACCAGGCATTGCCCCTGGCCCCGCCGGCCTCAGCAGGCTGCTTGTTGACGCTGCCGTCGTGTCAATGGTCAGAGTGGTTGTGAGAAGCGTGTTGCCCAGCGCGACCACCGATACCGGATTAAACGTGCATGTCGCTTCCGCCGGTAGTTCGCCGCAGGTGAACGTGATGGTTCCGTTGTAGCCGTTCAGCCCTGCCAGATTCAGCACGTAGGTTGCTGGCGAACCCGCAGTCACGGTTTCGCTCGGCGTCCCCGTCCCCATCGTGAAGTTAGGAGCGGTACCGCTGCCGGCGCCGTTCAGCAGCACGCTGAATCCGCCCGATTCGTCATTCCCCACCAGCACATCCACGGCTCCGTCGTTATTCACGTCCGCCAGCGCCATGCCCCACGCATATTCGGTCACCGGGAACTCAACCGGAGCGCTCACCGTCCCGTCACCCTTGCCCAGCATAATGGCCAGCGCGCCAATTTCGCTGTTGACATACACCAGATCCAGGTTGCCGTCTCCGTTCCAGTCGATCATCTGAATATTGGCTGGGTCCGTATTTGACGAAGCAGGGCCGAACGCGGAGCTCGAATAGTCCACGCCGGTTTTGAACGTGCCATCTCCGTTCCCCAGCGCAATTTCAACGGTTCCGGCATAGGTGATTCCTTGAGACAGCGTCACCGCCATATCGACGTTTCCGTCTTTGTTCAGATCCCCAAACGCTACAAACTGCGGAAATCCGTCGACGGCGTAATACGTCGCTGCCTGGAACGTGCCGCTTTTGTCGTTATTCGCCAGCAAAATGATGACGGCCGGCGATGGACCGTCGACGAAGGGGGCCACTGCAAGATCAACGAAGCCGTCCCCGTTTAAGTCGGCGGCGGTGATGCTGCTCGGATAATAACCCTCCCCCACCGGATAGCTGACGGCAGGCGCGAAAGTCCCGTCACCGTTTCCCAGCAGCACTCCCACGGAACTGGTGCCCGAGTTGGCGATGGCCAGGTCGATCACCCCATCGTGGTTGAAGTCCCCGGTAACTACGTCCCGCGAACTCGGATTAGAGTTCGTGTCGGTGGGATACGCTCCTCCTATGCTGAACGTCCCGTCTCCGTTCCCCAGAAAGATCTGGACCACACCGGCTTCCACGTCGGTGGCGGCGATATCCAGCTTGCCGTCGCCGTTGAAATCGGCAACCGCCACATTGCCCATCTGGCTGCTCGCACCGTAGCTGATTCCGGGATAAAAACTGCCGTCACCCTTGGCCAGGTACACGGTCACGCCCGTGGAACCATAATTGTTCTCCTGCCCCACCACCACGTCCGGAATGCCGTCTCCATTGAAGTCGCCCGTGGCCACGCCAAAGGTCTGGGCATATTCGGAGAAGCTGTTGGGCAAATCGTAAGCGGGAGTGGCGCGGAAGCTGCCGTCGCCGTAACCCTCCAGGTACACCAGGTTGTATTCGTCATCCGATTCCACCACGTCGATCAGCCCGTCGCCGTTGAAGTCGGCCACCAGCGGCGGCGCCCACGCAAATCCGCCCACGTCATAGCTTAGGGGCTCGACCTTGACCGCTCCGGTTCCATCCCCCAGGAAAACGCTGACATCGGCGGTCCCGGAGTTGGCCACCACGATGTCATTCTTGCCGTCGCCGTTCATGTCGCCGATCGTCGCGCTATCGGGATACTGCTGCTGATCGCCATTGTTGTTGTAGGAAATGCCGGCCTGGAACGTTCCATCGCCGTTATTCACGTACACCGTCAGCGTGTTGGAGTTGCAGTTGAGGGTTACGATCTCGGGCTTGCTGTCCCCGGTCAGATCTCCCGCCACCAAGCCGCAGCCTTTGAAGAGCCCGCCCGGAGCGGTAAGCGCAACCGGAAGTCCGAAAGTGCCGCTGCCCAGCCCCAGCGTCACCTGTACCTCCCCGTCGAAGTCGCCGGCGAAATCCAGTTTCCCGTCGCCGTTAAAGTCCGCAAAAATCATATCGTCGGGCGCGGGTCCGCTCAGCGGCGCCAGCGTAACCGCCGCCTGGAAGGTTCCGGTGCTGCTTCCCAATAACTCAATCACGTTTGCCGGGTTCAAATCGTCGACAACCAGCACGTCCAGGTTGCCGTCGCCGTTGATATCGGTCAGCACTCCGCCCCTCAGGCCGTCCGGGCTGATCAGGTAGTTGACGGCCGTGGCGAACGTCCCGTCGCCGTTGCTGAGCAGTACGTCCATCGAAGATGACAGGTTGACCGGCCCGTTGCTCGAAGATGCCACGCACTCGCTCACTGAATGCGCATTGGCTGGCTTCGCAGTGGCTGGCTTGTTGACACCACCGCACTGATTTCCAGGATGAATCATCACGATGTCGTCTTTTCCGTCACCGTTCAAATCCCCCACCACAATCGGATCGTCCGTGTTGTTAGGCGTGGCGGTCAGCTTCGCCGCCTGAAAGGTTCCATCGCCGTTCCCCAGCAGCACGGAAATGCTGTAAGTCCCGGCGTTCTGCACGATTTTCGCGACATCTGTTTTTCCGTCGCCGTTGAAATCGCCGGCTACCTGCACGGTATTGTCATCGTCCACGCCGGACAGCGGAAACCGCGCCCCAGCCACAAAACTCACCGCGGTCGCGGTGCTCGACGCAGCCGGACGGCTTGCGAATTTCCCCTTGACCGCCGGGTTCGTGCCTGTAGTTTTTCCTGGTGTCGCTGGCCGTGCCGCCGCCCCGCCGCTCGCGTGCGGCACGGTCTTGCGGCTTGCTTTGCCGGTCTGCCGGGAATGATTCCGCCGGAATTGGCTCGATGGGCTGGGTTGCGTGTGGGTGGTGCCGAAGGCAGCCACAGAAGTCAGGAACAGCGTGGCGAAGACCAGATGCGTTTTCATTCAATCGTCCTTTTCGTAAGTTTGTGAGGTCCGCCACCATTGCTGGTCCGCCTCGATCTTGCTCGAGACCTTCTTCCGTGCGAGCGTGCGAACGGACGCTGCGACGGCGGCTGTGCCCATCATTGAGCGGACGTCCAGTCGAATGTCATAACTGAGGTACATAAAGTTTTTGGGGCGAGTTCGATTCCGGGCGAGTTCAGTTTTGAACCCCGCTGCCACTTCGTTTTCGTCAGTAGTTCCGGCTCGCGTGCGCTGTCGCCTTCTGCTATTCCCTGCGCTCACACCGCACCGGCAAAAGATCGGCGGGAACTTCCTCAGGCCGCACGCTGAGCCACTCCACATCGAACGAACCGTGATACCCAAACAACGGCCCCCACACCCGGTTCACCACGTTCACCTCAATGTGAAAACGCTGGTCCTTCTCTTCAAACCACTCGCAGACGTCCGCCACTCCGGAGAAGAGCAAGGGAAAACTGAATCCAATCCATCCTTCGTAGAAGCGCTGCTCTCCCGATCGCAGCCGAAGCCCGCCTCGTTCATCCACCGACAATTCAATGTCCACCGCCAGATGCTGATGCGTGCCCAGATAATCCACAATGCGCCCGCGCTGCTGGCTGAAGATCATGTAAGCATCGAAGCGGCGCGGCGTGGGCGTAGCAAAGTTTCGAATCCAGGTCACCGTCTCGCGTCCATACTCGTCGACATACGCATAATTCCGGATGGTGAACGGCACCGCCCGTCCCCGCTCCGGAAACATGATGCGTCGCCAGCTTCCCACGTACAAAAACGGCAGCGTGTAAAGCGCCCCATGCCAAATTTCGTCCATCACGCCCGTGCCGATGGAGGCGCGCTGGTCGCCGCCGCAGAACCCGAACCGTTCCTGAATGCGCGGATGCAGCAGCTCGAATTTTTCTCCCAGCGCCTGCTGGTAGATCGATTTCATCGCGAACCTTCCGGCTGCTTCCTGCGGCACTTCCTCGCCGAGGGCAGATCCTCCGCCACCAGCAGGCCGCAACCCGCCAAGGCCGCGACCGCCAGATTCAAAGTAAGGGGATTGAACGCGTTGTGAAAATAATCGGGCGAGTAGATCCCCACCCCGATGGTTGCCGCGAACATGGTCGCGATCGTCATCCACAGCGGCCAGCGCGCCCTCCAGAAAATCAGCATCGTCAGCGCGATCCCAACCTCCAGCCATCCGAACGCCAGCGTGCCATTCACCACATAAGATCCCGGCACGCCCGTATCGCGCAGCATCCGCAGTTCGTCCGCACTGCGATAAATTAGCTTGGGAACGATCCCGTGATAGAACCAGATAAACGCCAGCGTCATCCGCGTCAGGCAATAAATCAAAGCCCGGTTGCGGGACACTTCCGGCGGGATGCCTCGTTCCATCCACAACCGCAGCCGGTCAAAACTCCACGCCGTCGCCCACCCGATCAGTGGCCGGAATGCCAGCTTGTCCGCGATCCTGCCCAGCACGCCGAATCGCGTCCGGTAGTCGTACAAAGTAAGAAAGCGAATGCCGCCGTCAGCCGGAACATATTGCCAATACCCCGATCCAACCTCGATCAACGATTTCGGATCCTTCGACCAGAACTTGAGCGCGGAAGTTCGCCGTCCCGATAAATCGTCGCGTTCCCCGGTGCTTTCGCCCTCGCCCTCGATCCGCAGCCCCGCGCCAATCCGCGTCGAATACAGGAATTTTTGCGGCTCGCCCGCCTGCCGCGGAAGATATTCAATCTGCGAAAAGCGGAGATCCCAGCGCTGATGCACCTGCGGCTCCTGGGTCTTAGCCCAGAGATCCTCCATGCTCCCGAAGATAAAAATCTCGACGTAAATGCTCATGAATGAAGCTGGCCCCTGATCACTGACCACTGATCACTGAATAAATCCAACCCTACGGCTGCGTCCCCGCTCCCAATATTTCCTTGCTCTGCCCCTCCGCCACCCCGGGATACGCCGTAACTTTCCGCCGCCGCAAATCCCCCGGCAACTCCGACCGCAGCAGCCACAGCCCGGCCGCCACCGCCGCAGCCCACGTCAGCGTGATCATCCCCAGCCGCAGCAGATCCGCCACCCGGCTTCCACTCCCGGAAGTTGCAAGCGGCACAACCTTCGCCACTTCGAAACTGACAGCTCCCGCAATCACCGCAGTCACGATCGCCTTGCCCAGTTCTCCCCAGCGCATCTCGCCCAGCCGAATCAGCTTGCGATAGTGCAGCAGCCAGGCCAGCGCCACCAGGTTCATCCCAATCCCAATATCGGACGCCCACGCCAGCCCGATCACCCCGAACGTGTGAAACAGAAAAGAATAAATCGGCAACGACACCACCGTGATCACGCTCACCGCCGTCATCGGCGTCAGCGTATCGCCGGCCGCGTAAAATGCCCGCGCATAAAGTCCCTGTGCCGACCACAGCACCAGCGAAAGCGAAAACCAGAAAAAATAAACCGCCGTAGTCTCCGCGTCCGAAAAAAGAAATCGCCCGCGCCGGTAGACCAGATCAATCAGCGGCAGCGCCGCCGCCATCATCCATCCGGTAGCCAGAAACGCCGCCGCGGAAATCCGGTACACCGAATCGCTCACCGTCGCGGAAAATTCCTTCAGCCGTTTCTCGTTGAACAGCCGCGCAAAAAATGGCAGTGACGCCTGCCCCGTCGCCTGCCCCAACACCGCAATCGGCACCGAAAACAGCCGCTTCGCATAGTTCAGCAGCGAAATCGCACCCACCACGCCCGAGGCATAATGCCGCAGAATCCAATCGTCCGCCGTCACCAGCGACACTCCCAGCATCAGCGGAATCGACAACCGCACCCACTCCCGAAACGCCGGATTGCTCACGTCAAACGACGGCCGGTAGCCCGTGCCAATGCGCGCCGCCCCAATCACGCTCGCCAGAAATGGACCAAGCACGCTCCCGATCAGCGCCCCATACGCCAGCGACGCGATCCCGTAATGCCGCCCGCCCACCACTCCGCCCACAATGATGAACAGGTTGTAAATCAGCGGCCCAAACGCCGGCAGCAGAAACAGCCGGTGCGAAAGTAAAACCGCCGAAACCACTCCACCCACATAAAAGAAAATCTGCGCCGGCAGCAGAATCCGCGTCAGGTGGGCGCACAGTTCGATCTGGTCCGGCTTGAAATCTTTCACGAACCAGTGCACAAATTCCGGCGCGAAAATCTCCGTCAGAATCGTTCCCACAATCATCACCGTGGTCATCACCGTGATCACGATGGAAAAAGTCTTCTGCGCGTCGGCATCCCGCTTCTCCGCCAGAAAACGCGTATAGATCGAGATGAATGTAATCGAAGCCGCGCCCCCGGCCAGAATGTAGTTGAGAAAGTCAGGCAGCGTGAACGCCGCCACGTACGCGTCCGTCCGCGCCCCCGCGCCGAACGCGTACGCAATATAGGCCTCGCGCGCATACCCGATCACGCGCGACAGCATCACCGCCCCCATCATCAACAGCGTCGCCGAAAACGCCGTGTGCTGGTGCGATGGCCGGAAGAACCGAAGCAGTTTGCCCATGCCTGCTCAGATTACGCGACAAGGGCACCATGTGCCGAGTGGCTGATGTGGAGCAGCCTGTGTGGAACAGGCACGTTCTAGCCCGCTACTCCTATTGCAGTTCGTTGGGATGAGAGCGGCAAGACTAGCGGCCACCAGAATCGCTAACGAGCTTCGGCCTGGACGCTCTTCTTTCCGCGCAGCGCAACATAGGATTAATGGGGATAGGCAGACTCTGGTATTGGGGTCGTGCTCGTCATCTGGAGAACGTGCTTCTGCCAAATGTTCTGCTGCTTCACCCACACCACAGTCTGCCGGGAAACATGCTGGGTGGGAGCCTTCCCTTTGGGCCCAGCGAGGGAGGTTACCAGTTCGGTCACGATTGCAACGTTTCCATAAACTCGAATCTTCACATCGCTCGGTTCGAGCTTCGTAACCTCGTAACCTGGATTCACGACGCTGGCAATGAACTCCGACTTTCCCGATGCTGTGCCCGTTTCACTGATGCGAAAGTAGTCGTCGGTGTATTGGCGGTTCAATGCAGCGCCATCCTTGTGGATGATAGCTGCGAAGTTATCCTCCATGGCTTTCCGAACATCTTTCTCCGCGGAATCCTGAGCGTTCGCCGCCGCTCCCGCGAACAGAAGGACGACTACACAGACGAACACGAGTCGAGAATTCATGAGCGCCTCCGCAAGCCGAATTGAATAATAAACCGGGGAATAATACCCCGAAAAACCGTAGCGAGCAATCGGCCGTCGTTCCTCGGCCCGAGACGGTTGACGTAATATCTATCACACTCATTGGCCGCCCATTTGCCATGGAGTTCGAGCCATGATTCAAAACCAAGTCGAAACCGCCACCAACGTCAAGCAAGCCGTCCCGTTCTTCATGGTGTCAAACATCGAAGCCTCCCTCCGCTACTACGTCGACGGCCTCGGTTTCCGCATGACCAACAAATGGATCGACCAAGGCAAACTCCGCTGGTGCTGGCTCGAACTCGGCAGCGCAGCCCTCATGCTGCAGGAGTACGGCAAAGACAAAGTCTTCACCGGCAAGCTCGGCGAAGGAGTCTCCATCTGCTTCCAATGCGCCGACGCCCTCAAGATTTATCGCGAAGTCACATCGCGAGGAATCCAGGCCAAGCGCCCCTTCGTCGGCAACGCCATGTGGGTCACCTCCATGAGCGACCCCGACGGCTACAAACTAGATTTCGAAAGCCCCACCACCGCCCCCGAAGAATCCGAACTCCCCGAGTAGAAGTGTAGGGCGGACACTCTTGCCCGCTGCTTTTGACTTTTGCCTGTGTGGGGACGGGCGCCTCGCCCGTCCGAGCGAAGCGCAGCTTCGCAGTCGAGGCCAGGTGCGAGGGTGCCCCATCCTAGTCGCGTTCTTTGCGACTAGGGTGGGAACCACTGCCGCTTTCAACTTCCGGTTCTCCGCAGCGCTTCACCTCCGGCCGCGCCCCAACAAAAGAAGAATAATTGGTCCGCGAAGAACCTGGCCTGAGCTGTTCGCGCCGCGGGACCAAACCCACCGTCAACCCCGTGAGTAGAATAGGGCCACGCACCCCCGCAGCAAATAGTTCCGCAAAACGTTGTCATTCCGACCCGCTTGCAGCCGCGGAACGCGGCGAAAGCGAGAGAGGAATCTGCTGTCCTCGCCACTCAAAACGGCGATGAAAAAGTTTTGGCTAATCCCCAAACACCCACCCATCACTCGCCGCAAAATTCACCAGCGAGCAAACCGCAATCGCAATCCCATTCGCAGCCAGATAGTTCATATGCGCCCGCCCTACCATCACCCGCATCATCCCCAGGTTGCCGCCGATCGAAACCAATCCGGTCGTAAAATTAAATCGCAGAAATCGCGGCAGCGATTTTTTCCACGACAGCCGCACGCGCTCAGCCCACGTGTACCGTTCATGCCAAATGAAGTTGTGCACCACCGCAGCCTCGACCGCGAGCGCGGTCGCGGCGAGGTAGTTGCAGTGCATCACGCTTTTCAAGAAGAACAGCACCACAAACTGCACCAGAATCCCAATCGCGCCCACCAAATTAAACTTGCACCAGCGCGCCAGCGTGGAGGTGCGCGTCAAATTATTCGCGATTCGTGCCGCTTTTTCGCCGCCCGTGCACGGGCCGAATCCGCGCAAGCTGTTGGCAGCCAGCAACTTGCCCGAAAGCGAATTTGCCGCGCGCCCTGCGGAAGCCTGCATGTCATTGCCAGCGCTGGGATTACAGGAACCTGCTCCAACAAAAGTTGGAGCATTCAGCGAATTTCCGCCGGGCCGATGCTGCGCAACCGGTTCCCCGTCAACCGCTTGCCGCGAGGCAGTGGCCCGCGTGAACCCCCACATTTCGCGCAGCCCATTCTCGCCGCAGGAGTTAGCGCCGGTCTTCAGCGTGCTTTTCGTCGGGATCGCGCTCATTGCGTGATTCTTTCTTCGCGATACAGCCGCACTGTGTTCTCAATCGTGAAAACCACCATCATCAGCCCCATTCCCGCCAGACCAATCGCCCCGCCCACGTCGAACAGACGATATTTGCCTCCGAGAAGATGAATCACCGGTTTCCACAACAGCGCTAAGTTCCCTGCCGCCAGCAGGATGCGCAACTCCGTCGGCCCAAACCGCCAGAACGACAAGCGAAACTCGCCCAGCGTATAAGTCGCCAGATATGTCTGGATTGAAAGCATCAGAAACGCAACGAGCAACCCAATCGCGATCCACGGATGCATGTATCCCGACAACGCCAAACCACCCATAAGTGCAAGAGCGCCAATGGTATCGACCATGTGGTCCACATAGAATCCGTAGCGCGGACGCAGCCGTTGCCGCACTCTCGCCAACGTTCCGTCAAGTGAGTCGCCCAGCCAGTTCAGGGCGAGGCCCGCGATCGCTGCCAAGAGCCAATAGCGACTCCAGGAGGCGAGCGCGTAGCACGCGCCTGCGCCGATCTGCGCGGCTAAGCCCAATGCTGTCAGGTGGTCCGGGCTGATGCTGGCCGGTGCGCGCGCGGCCATCCAAACTAGCGCGCGCTTTTCTGCCGCCGCGGACCAACTGTCCTGTACGCGGCGCATCTCGCTCTGTGCTTCGTTCGGTATTTCGGAGAGAGGGCGGGCGCGCTTCATCTTCATCTCTAACAAAACACTGGGGTTCACCTGTTCGCAGAATTCGGTCATGGTATTGGAACCAGGGGTTGCCATGTTGCCTCCTCGAATGATTCGTTGCTCTCGAAATTCATTGCGCGTTTTTTCAGGTATCACTTTTTCGGGCACGTCTTCTGGGTGCAGGTTCTGCGAACACTTTGTGCGAGAAGCGGCGGGGCCGCAATGCACTGGAACTCATGCGGGAGTCAAATGGAGGTCATTCAGTAAGTGGTTGGAAACTTGGGGGTTGCGAGCGGAGGTCAGCTGCGGCGATGCGCTTCGGGAACGGTGTTGGGGAATGTGATGGAAGGCGGCATTCGTGGCGGCGCCCGACAAAAAGCAGATTCCTCACGCCTTGCGGCGTTCGGAATGACAAACGGACCAAGGTTAGCGCAGAAACGTCAGCGCAGAAACGTCAGCGCAGAGAGGAGGCGGCTTCGTCTATGGCGGCGCGGAGCTGATCGACGGACCAGGTGATTTCTTCTTTGGTGATTACGGCGGGAGGGGCTAGCAGGAGGTGATCGCCGGAAATGCCGTCGACGCAGCCTTGCATGGGATAGACGAGGAGGCCGCGGTTCAGGGCGGCGGCGGCCACGCGTGCGGCGAAGTTTAGGTCGGGCGCGAAGGGGCGCTTGCTTTTCTGGTCGGCGACGAACTCGACGGCCCACAGGAGGCCGAGGCCGCGGACATCGCCGATTACGCAGGACGCATCGCTGCTATGGGGAACATCGCTGCGCGGATCGACGCTGCGCAGGGATTCCAGGGCTTGTTTGAGGTGGGCGGCTGCGGTGCCGGCGACGCTGGAGTCTGCGGCGGCGATCAGGTTGCTTGACCGCAGGTGTTGGAGCACGGCTCGGCCGGCGGCCAGCGAGATGGGATGTGCGTTGTAGGTGAAGCCGTGGAGGAAGGCGCCGGAACCGGAGGCTATGGCGTCGATCACTTTCTTGCTGGCGATGACTGCACCTAGCGGGGCGTATCCGCTGGAGAGTCCTTTGGCGGTTACGAGAATGTCGGGGACGAGAAACAGATTCTCGCCGGGCGGATTTTTCGTTTCGTTTTTCGCTTTCTCGTTTTTTCCCAGCCAGTGCTCGACGGCGAAGTTGCGGCCGGTGCGGCCCATGCCGGTCATGACTTCGTCGGCGATCAGAAGGACGCCGTGGCGGCGGCAGATTTCCGCGATGGATTGCAGGTATCCGGGCGGGGGGACGACTGCTCCCAGCGTGGCGCCGCTTAATGGCTCGAAGATGAAGGCGGCGGTCTCGCCGTTGGTGGCGGCGATGGCGCGGTCGAGTTCGGCGGCGTATTGCTGGCCGCAGTTTCGGCAGCTGTCGGTGCAATCGAAGGCGCAGCGATAACAATAGGGCATGCCGACGTGGGCGAATTCGCGGATCATCGGCAGATAAATTTCGCGGCGGCGCTTGTTGCCGGAGACGGATAACGCTCCCAGGGTTGAGCCGTGATAGCTCTGCTTGCGGCTGAGGATCTGGTAGCGGCGCGACTCTCCGATTTCGACTTGATATTGGCGGGCGAGTTTGAGCGCAGTTTCGATTGATTCGGAACCGCCGCTGGTGAAGTAGACGGCTCCGCCGCGGAAGTTTTTTCCGGCGAAGGCGAGAAGCTCTTCCGCGTAGGCTTCGGCGACGGGGGTGGTGAACTGGCTGGTGTGAACGAACTCCAGCTTGGCGGCCTGCTCGGCCATGGCGGCGGAGATTTTCTGGACGCCGTGGCCGATGAGGTTGACGGCGGCGGAGCCGGAGAAGTCCAGATACTTTTTGTTGCTCGAGTCCCAGAGGTAGACGCCTTCTCCGCGGACGGCTATGGGGAAATCTTTTTTGAAGGAACGGCGGAAGACGGAGGACTTCTTGGCCGAGGTCACGTTCGGATTATGGGGTGGGGTGGGGCGGGTGTCAAAGAGGCAGTGGCCAGGGGTCAGTGGACAGGGTCAGTCAAGGGCGGGCAGGGATCAGGGGTCAGTCACAGGCGCCGACAGGAGTGTCGCCCTACACGATTTGCAGGATTACCTTGCCGTAGTTTTTGCCGGACTCGAGGAGTTTGTAGGCTTCTCTTGCTTCGGACAGGGGGAAGACGTGGCCGATTTGGGGAGTTAGTTTTTTTTGCTCGATCCAGGCGGAGAGTTGCAGCCAGGCGGGCTGCATGATTTCGGGCTTTTGCGATAAGTAGGTGAGCCAGAGGCCTTGGACGGCGGCGGATTTGGCGTACATGGCGCGGATATCGAGTTGGGGCGGTTTGCCGGTGGCGGTGCCGTATTGGATGACGCGTCCGAAATCGCGGAGGCAGCGCAGGCTTTTGGCGGTGTGTTCGCCGCCCAGCATTTCGAAGACGGCGTCGACGCCTTCGCCGTGGGTGAGATTTTTTACGACCTCTTCGTAGTCGTGTTGCTTGTAGTTGATGGGATGCTGGAGGCCCAGGGGTTTTACGCGGGATAACTTTTCGTCGGAGGATGACGTGCCGTACATTTCAATGCCGAGGAGGTGGCCGATCTGGACGGCGGCGGTGCCGACGCCTCCGGCTACGGCGTGGATGAGGACTCGGGGTCGGGGTGATTTGGCGGAGCCTAAATCTGGCTTCGACTGCGAAGCTGCGCTTCGCTCGGACGGACGAGGCGTCCGTCCCTCCGTGATCATTCCGGCTTGCCAGTAGGCCAGGTAGGCGGTGAAGTAGTTGACGGGGAAGGCGGCGGCTTGTTCGTTGGTCCAGTGGTCGGGAACGGGCCAGAGCATGTTTGGGTAGGCGGCGGTTTTTTCGGCGAAGGCGGCCCACTGGGCGTAGCCCATGACGCGGCGTCCGGTGGATTCTTCGGTGCCGGCGAACTCGCGTCCGGCGATTAGCGGAGGTGGAGGGGTGCCGGGATAGCCGCCTTTTGCGGTCATGAAGTCGGCGAAGTTGAGGCCTCCGGTGGCGACTTTGATTAGGATTTGGCCGGGCTTGAGGACGGGGGCGGGGACGGTTTGGATCGCAAGAGAGTCGGGGCCGGTTAGGGCGGTGATGACCAGGGCTTGCATTTGTGGAGAGTTTAGCAGGTGAGGAGGGCAGGGGTCAGGGGCTAGGGGTCAGAGGTCAGGAGTCAGGGGTCAGAGGTCAGCGGTCAGGGGTCAGGAAAGTCTGAGAGCTTCGGGCCCCGGGTTCGACTGCGAAGCTGCGCTTCGCTCGGACGGGCGAGGCGCCCGTCCCCACACAGGCTTTGGCGGGTATATACTCTTGGCGTTGGAATTGCTGTTGTGGATTTACTGAATTCCTGGCTAGCCCTTATGGGCCGGGACGGGGCGCAGGTTCATTCATCTATTCATGCGCGCCCTGCATGCGAAATGCTTGTTCCCGAGTGGGGCTTCGGGAGCACGGCACGGACGGATTTAGTACAGCTGGGGTTGGGCTGGGTTGCGTCCGGGGAGGTTTATATGCAGTTGGTTTTGATTCGGCTTCTTTTTGTCATTGTGGTGGCTGCTACCTGCTACGTGATTGGTCCGTTCCGGCTGACGCAGATACAGGATGCTGGAGTGGGCGCGGCGGTAGGGGCGGCGATTGTCCTGTTCGAATGGCAGCTGCGGCGGGTCAGCCTGAAGCGGCTGATCGGCGCTGCTATCGGGAGCCTGCTGGGGATCTGCGGGGCTTATCTGTTTTCGCTGGTGATTCGCAGTAGTGTGCCTGCGGGGAACACGCAGAGCTTTCTGCAGATTCTGGTGATGCTGCTGATGGCTTATGTGGGGCTGGCGGTGGGCGCGACCAAGGGCGATCTGCTGAACCTGGCTGCTTTGGGCGGGATCTTCGGCGGGGAAAAGCAATCCAAGAAAAGCTACAAGATTCTTGATACCAGCGTCATTATTGACGGGCGCATTGCCGATATTGCGGAGACTGGATTTCTCGACGGGATTATTGTGACTCCGCAGTTTGTGCTGCGCGAGTTGCAGCTGGTGGCGGATTCGGCGGATTCGCTGAAGAGGAACCGGGGACGGCGCGGGCTGGACATTTTGCAACGCTTGCAGAAGATTGCGACGCTGCAGATTCAGATTGTGGAGAATGATTTTCCGGCAGTGCGGGAAGTGGATTTGAAGCTGATTGAGCTGGCCAAGGTGTATGAAGGCAAGATCATCACGAACGACTTCAATTTGAATAAGGTGGCGCAGTTGCAAGGGGTTGAGGTGTTGAATATCAACGAGCTGGCGAATTCGCTGAAACCGATTGTGTTGCCGGGCGAGACCATGCGCGTGTTCATTCTGAAAGAAGGCAAGGAATATAACCAGGGCGTGGCGTATCTGGACGACGGGACGATGGTGGTGGTGGACAACGCGCGGAAGATGATTGGGAAAACGATTGATGTGTCGGTGACGTCGGTGCTGCAGACGACGGCGGGGAAAATGATTTTCGGAAAGTGGGACGAGCGGACGGCGTATTCGAGGCAGTCCGCGGCGGTTGCGGTTGTGCCGGCGGCGGTGGTGGGGGTCCCGGTGGTGGCGCCCGGGGCGGGTGTGGTGATTCCGGGGCCGGAGAAGCCGGGGCAGTCGTAGGGTTTTGCGGGGAGCGGAATCAAATTGCCGCGGCAGCGGATGAAATTGTGATTGTGTTTCCATTCATGACGCCGACAATCGTGGCGCGCTGGCCGGCCAGCTTTTTCAGCGGAGCTACATCGCCGTTCAGCAGATAAGTTCTCTCACCTGCGACAAGTGCGAATTGCGCGCCGCTGCGGACGCAGGTGCGACTGCAGTCTGCCGCGGTTTTGGCCGAAGCGGCGGGGTGCCGAGCTCCGCATTGGGAGCAGGTGACCATTCCTGTGTAAGTGTGCTGCGGGGGCTGGCGATTCTGCTGCCGCGCTTCTTGACTTTGCGGCGGACCTTCTTGACTCGGCGGCGATGAGGGCGGCGGCAGTTTGTGCTCGCCGGCCACGGCGGCGACGGCTCCCAGACATGCGAGCAACAGCGCCAAGGCACAGGCTGCGCCGGCGGCGAGCCCCATGATCTCAATCCAGAAACGCCTTGTCTTTATGCTTATGGCCTTCGTTTTCATGCGGGTCGTTTTTGTGCGCATCCTTTTGTGCGCATCTTTGACATGCATCGTCATTCATGATTCATGCGCCTTGTTTGCATGCGCTTCGGTTGCGGGCCTAGAGCGCAGGCGGTGTCCCTTGCATCGGCCTGACAGGCAACTGGAGACGCTGGCCTGATGGGGCACATGGTTTCTACTGCGAAGCTGCGCTTCGCTCGGACGGGCGAGGGCGCCCGTCCCCACACAGGCTCCCGACCTCCGACGGCTGAGAAGGCTATGGGAGAGTTGCAACTGGGATGCCAGTTGGAGGCGCAAAACGCGGAACTCGTCTAAGTTTGTGATAAGGAATGCGAAACCGGCGCGGGTTGGCGGCCACTGGGCGGTGCGAGGCATGAAAAAAGTTCCGGAGTAGATTCGATTTGGGAGGTTGCCGGGTCGTGTCTAAATTCAAGTAACAATGGAAGGCCAATGGGCGATCGCGGACGGGTTGTGTTTGACAGCACATTCGTGGACGGTCAATTATGGACCGGGGAAAGCTGATAACCGACATGCGAAGAAGAGAATCCGTTGGCCCACGGCGCTGCTTCGACGAGCGGAAGAACTCCGCGAGCGGGCGGATATGATCGACAGTGTGTTGCGGCCCGAATCGACTGGCGATTTGCTGACGGCGCGGTTCCGGGAAATGTTCGGGACGGAGATGCGGATTTTTCGCGCGCCCGGGCGCGTCAATCTTATCGGCGAGCACACCGACTACAACGACGGTTTCGTGATGCCGGCGGCGATTGGGTTTTACACCTGGATTGCGGCGGCGAAGCGTGAGGATCGCGTTCTTGAAGCGTACTCTGACCGCTTCGACGAGAAGGTCACGTTTTCTCTGGATGTGCTGAATGGTCCGCCGCGAAAGCATTGGAGTGACTTCATTCGCGGGGTCGCGGCCAAGTTGCAGGGCGCGGGACACAGGCTCTCCGGGGCCAATCTTGTGATTCACGGGGAGGTTCCACTGGGGGCGGGGCTTAGTTCTTCGGCTTCGCTGGAAGTGGCGACTGCCCTGGCTCTGACCGTGTGCTCGGGGATCACGGTGCCTCGCCTCGAGTTGGCGAAACTTTGCCAGGCGGCGGAACATGAATACGCGGGCACGCGCTGCGGAATCATGGACCAGTTTATTGTGGCCTTCGGCGTCTCGGGAAACGCGCTGATGCTCGACTGCCGTTCGCTTGAGTATCAGCTGATCCCGGTCCCGCGGGATCTTCGGCTGGTGGTATGCAACAGCATGGTTCGGCACGAACACGCGTCGGGAGAGTACAACCAGCGCCGCGCCGATTGCGAGACTGGAGTCAAACTCCTGGCGCAGCATCTTCCCGGAATTCACGCGCTGCGCGATGTGGGGATCGCAGACCTTGAGAAATATAAAGATGCGTTGCCGGAGACGATCTATCGACGTTGCCGCCACGTGGTCACGGAGAATCAACGAGTGCTGGACGCGGCGAAAACATTGCAGTCGGGCGATGCGGGCGGAGTTGGCCGTTTAATGTACGCGTCGCACGCGAGCCTGCGGGATGACTACGAGGTGAGTTGCAAGGAACTGGATCTGCTGGTCGAGTTGGCGGCTGCGAGTCCGGGCGTGTATGGCGCGCGGATGACGGGCGGAGGATTTGGCGGATGCACGGTGAATCTGGTGCGGGAAGAGTACGCAACAGCGTTCGGCATGCACGTGGCACGGACCTACCAGGAAGCAACGGGGATTGCGCCCGATATTTATGTTTGTGAGCCCGCGCAAGGCGCGGAGGCCTGGCCCGCGGAGAGGAGCTTGCGAGGTTGAAATTCCTGCGTGCCGAGAACAGCGAACGCGAATTGCGTTTCGCGCTGCGAGCGATTGGCAGTTGGGGCGGGCTGGCGTTGCTCCTGGCTGCGATGGTGAACTTGCTGGGGCCGGCGGCGCGGGCGCAGGATTCTGCTTCGCAGGCGGAGGCGCAGATTGATGGCGTTGTTCATGATTCGGCGGGAAAGCCGGTGGCCGGGGCTTCTGTGCTGCTTCAGGAAGAGGATCAATCAAAAGTTGCTGAGACCAAGACGGACGCGGGCGGAGCTTTTATGTTTGTCGCGGTTCGCGCCGGCCAGTACACGGTGAAGGTCGAGAAATCTGGGGCTCGCGGCGCGATTGAGAGTTCTATTAATCTGGTTCCGGCGGAAAAGAAGCATTGTGATCTTGTGTTTCGAGGGGAGGAGGAATCTTTTGCGTCTTCTTCTCCGAGCGCATCTTCTCCAAACACATCGTCCGCGATCGAGCTTGACGACAGACCTAACTTCATTGTGGCCGGCATTACCGATTCGACGGGCTCAGGTGGCCACGGATCAGAAACTCGGATGCGAACTGGTGAGGTGCTGGCCAAAGAAACTTTGAGCCTCGAATCCGGTGGATCGAGGGGAGCCGCGTCCGCGGGATCGGCTGGTCACGAAGTTCATGGGTCTGAGAACGCGCTGCGGGCGGCTCTGCTGCAGAGTCCTCGGGACTTTGCAGCCAATCATCAGCTCGGTGAGTTCTACTTCCGCTCGGAAAAATGTCGTGAGGCCATTCCTCTGCTGCAGACGGCTCATCAGGTCCGTCCCGAAGATCATGCCAACGCGTTCGAACTGACGCTGGCCTATAAGGCTTGCGGAGAATTTGCCCGTGCTCGCGACCAGGTGAACCAAATGCTTGCGAGCGAAAAGGAACTGGGCAAGGAAGACGAAGCGGATTTGCGACGTGTGCTGGGGGATCTTGACGAGAAACTGGAGGATCCTCTGGAGGCGGTGCGCGAGTATGAGCGCGCGGCTGGACTGGATGCGAGCGAGCAAAATTATTTTGCCTGGGGGGCGGAACTGCTACTGCACCGTGCGGTCGCGCCGGCTCTGGAAGTGTTTGGGCGGGGAGTGCGCCTGCATCCGGATTCGGCGCGCATGCTGGCTGGGCTGGGAGCGGCGCTGTATACGAGCGGGTCCGTGGAGGAAGCGGCGCAGCGCTTGTGCGCGGCTTCGGATCTTACTAATTCAGACTCTCGCTCAGACTCTCCGTCAGGCTCCGCTCCTTATATTTTTCTGGGCGAGATGCAGGAAGCTACGTCCACGCCATTGCCCTGCATTGAGCAGAAGCTGGCGCGTTTTGCTCACGATCAACCGGAAAATGCTTTCGCGAACTACTACTATGCGCTGGCTCTGTGGAAGCGCGACCGGGGATCGGAGAATCCCGACACGCTGCAGCAGGTCGAGGCTTTGTTGCGAAAATCGTCGGCGATCGATCCGAAGCTCGATTTGGCCTATTTGCAACTTGGCAATTTAAAATTTGCGCGTGGAGCTTTTCAGGAAGCGGTTGCCGCTTATCGGAAGGCGGTGGCGGCGAATCCCGCTGGCGGCGAGGCTCACTACCGGCTCGGCTTGACCTACAAGCGGATCGGAGATGGGGCAAAGGCGCAGCGCGAATTCGAGGAGTACAAACGGATCGATAAGACGGAAACCGCTGCGATCGAGCGGCAGCGGCGCGAGCTGCGGCAATTTATCTTTGTTTTGAAGAATCAAGCTTTGAAAGACCAGCCGATTTCTCACGCGACTTCGGATCCGCGGCCAACGGCGGTTTCGAAATAATGTGGCCCAGGGTTGCCTGCAAGAACGAGATTCACCCTGCTGGTGTAGCGTGTCGGTAACGCCTGTCGTGACGAAAACACATCGAGCTTCGCTTGACGGACAGCCGAGGGTGGCTGTTTCCACATGAGCATCTTGCAAACTGAGACCCTACTCGGTGCGGCAATCATTTGTATTGCTGCCGTGGGCGCGAGTAAGATTCCTTTTCCCGTACGACAAACTCCTCCGCTTTGAAAGGTGACTCCGATGAAGACACTTGCTCCCCTGCTGCTATCGCTCCTGTTCGCCGCTGTCTTCATTGAAGATGGAGCCGCGCAATCCAGCTACGACCTGCGCTCGCCGGACGGGCGAATCGAAATCAGAATCCGCACTGAAGGGCAGATCCATTACGACGTTGTTCTGAAGGGTCGCGCCGTGCTTGAGGAGTGCACGCTCTCTCTCGACGTGGAGCACAAGAAGCTTGGCATGCAGCCGAAGTTGGTGGACGCGAAGGAGCGTTCGTACGATCAGGTGGTGGAACCGGTGGTCCGGCAGAAGTTCGCGAAGATTCGCGACCACTACAACGAACTGAAGCTGAATTTTGACGGCGGATACGCGGTAGTGTTCCGCGCTTACAACGAGGGCGCGGCTTACCGCTTTGAAACTTCGATACCGCAGGCGCAGGTGAAAATCTACGGAGAAGAATCTGCGTTTAACTTTTCTGCAAACGACATTGTTTATTATCCGCAGGAGGATAGTTTTTTTTCGCACAACGAACGCAAATATCTTCCTCAGCATTTGAATGAAATTGCTCCGGCGTTTCTCGCGACGCTGCCGGCGGTGGTGGATGTGGGGGAAGGCGCGAAGGTGGCAATCGCGGAATCGGATTTGGAGTCTTACCCGGGCCTCTGGCTGCGGGGAACGGGCGGGAACGGGCTGGCGGCGACGTTTCCTCCTTACCCGCTGAAGGAAAGCCTGACGCGAGATCGCGATTACAGGGTGGTGGAGAGTGCCGACTACATTGCGGTGACTGCTGGGACGCGCACGTTTCCGTGGCGCGTGATTGGTATTGCGGACCGGGACGGCGACCTGCTCACCAATCAAATTATCTATCTTCTGGAAAAGCCTTCTTTGGTTGCGGACACGTCGTGGATCAAACCGGGGAAAGTGGCGTGGGACTGGTGGAACGACAACAATGTTTACGGCGTGGACTTCAAGGCGGGGATCAACACGGCGACATACAAGTATTACATCGACTTTGCGGCGAAATACGGGATCCCTTACATCATTCTCGATGAAGGCTGGTACAAGCTGGGGAACGTGCTGGAGGTGGTTCCGGAAATTAACATGAACGAGCTGACTGCTTATGCGCGGCAGAAAAATGTTGGGATCATTTTGTGGGTGGTGTGGAAGACATTGGACGACCAACTGATTCCGGCGCTCGATCAGTACGCGAAGTGGGGCGTGAAAGGAATCAAAGTTGATTTCATGCAGCGCAGCGATCAGATCCTGATCGATTATTACTATCGAGTGAGCCGGGAATGCGCGAAGCGGAAAATGCTGGTCGACTTTCACGGCGACCAGAAACCCGCGACGATGACGCGCACCTGGCCGAATTTGATCAGCACGGAAGGCGTGCGCGGGATGGAGTGGAGCAAATGGAGCGCGGACTCGGAGCCGAAACACAATGTGACGCTGCCATTTACGCGAATGTTTCTGGGCCCGATGGACTATACGCCGGGTGCGATGCGGAACGCGACTCGAACGACCTTCGCGGCGATTCATGGCCAGCCGATGGCGCTGGGAACGCGCTGCCATCAGCTGGCGATGTATGTGGTTTTTGAAAGTCCGCTGCAGATGTTGTCGGACAGCCCATCGAATTATTTGCGGGAGCCGGAAGCGATGGAGTTTCTCGGTCCGGTGCCAACGGAGTGGGACGAAACGAAAGTGCTGGATGCGCGCATCGCAGATTACGTGGTTGTGGCGAGAAGAAATGGCAAGGACTGGTATGTGGGCGCGATGACTGACTGGACGGCGCGCAATCTTGAAATTGATTTGTCGTTCCTGCCTGAAGGAACTTTTACGATGGAGGCTTACCAGGACGGGGTGAATGCGGATCGATACGCGAGCGATTATAAGAAGACAACGATTCAGGTGAACAGAACGACGAAGGTGAAGCTTCCGCTGGCGAGCGGCGGGGGATGGGCTGCGAGGATTCATCAGTAGGGCAACGGGTCTGAGGAAGTCAGCGAGGTTTCGGTAGCGCGCGGGTTGCGCCGGTGGAGATTCCGCCGTCGACCAAGAGAGTCTGGCCGGTGATGTAGCGGCTCGACTCGGCGGCGAGGAAGACGACCGCTGCTTCGAGGTCATGCGGATTACCGGGGCGCTTGAGCGGAATGCGGTCGCAGAGATATTCCACCCATTCTTTGTCTTCGTAGAGAATTTTGTTCTGTTCGGTGCGAAACCAGCCCGGAGCAAGACAGTTGACGGTAATTCCGTGTTGCCCCCAGTCGTCCGCAAGACTCATAGTGAGTTGACGAATGCCGCCGCGGCTTGCGCCATAGGGAGCGAGGCCCGCGTAACCGGCGACGCTTGTGACGGAGCCGATATTGATGATGCGTCCGTAGTGCCGCGGAATCATGAGGCGGGCAACGGCTTGCGCGACGAAGAAACTTCCACGCAGGTTGGTGTCGAGGATCAGGTTCCAGTCGTCCCAACTGACGTCGAGTGCGGGCTTGCGGACATTGCAGCCGGCATTGTTTACGAGAATATCGAGATGGCCGAACGCAGCTTCGGCTGCGGACGCCATACGGTCGATGCTTTTTGCGTCGCGGACGTCGAGTTCAAGTGATATCGCACGGCGACCGAGGGCTTTGATCTCCGCTTCGAATGTTGACAGCGATTCGCGATTGCGGCTGGTGAGAACGAGATCGGCGCCGGCTCTGGCGAGAGCGCGTGCGAAGACCTGTCCGAGTCCACGGCTGGTGCCGGTGACGATTGCGACTCGGCCGCTGAGATCGAACAGATCGTCGATCTTGCGATCGTTGCTCGTGAGATCGTTGATCTTGAGATCGCGGCTCAAGAGATTTTTCCTGGCGCGAGGACAACTTTCATCAGATTCGGTTCGCGCGCGTAGAGGCGTTCGAACCATCGGGGACCTTCTTCGAGCGGAGCGATGGCGGTGATGAGCGGCTTGACTCGGATGGATTCGCTGCTCATGAGTTCCATGGCGCGAGGATATTCACCGGCGGAAGCGCATGAGCCCTGCAAACGGATCTGGCGCGTGACAACTTTTTGCAGAGGCAGCGTAACCTCCGGCGAAACATTGCCGACGAGGACTACGTTGCCACCCTTGCGCACGCTATCGATCGCGGCTCTTACACTTGCGTCGATGCCGACAGCTTCGATCACAAGATCCATGCCGGCTCCTCCCGTTACTGCCATGACTTGCGGGAGGAGGCCGGGCCCAGCAGGCAATGTCGTCGCTACTCCCAGCTCTTGAGCTAAATTCAGACGGGTCTGATCGAGGTCGGAAACGTATATATGCGAGCAGCCGGCTGCGTGAAGCGCCTGCAAAATCAAGAGTCCAATCATGCCGGCACCCACGACCAAAGCCTTGTCCTGAGCATGAACGGGAACCAGCGATACCGCATGAAGCGCGACCGACACGGCTTCGAGCATAGCGGCTTCTTCGAACGGAAGGATTTCCGGGAGGGGATAAACAATGCGCGCGGGGACAGCGACAAACTCGGCGAAGGCACCGGCGCGGCGGTAATCTCCGCACGACACGCCTACCACCTGGCGGTTATCGCAGAGATTGACGTCTCCGCGGATGCAGTTGGCGCATGATCCGCAATAGATGGTTGAGTCGAAGGTTACGCGATCGCCTTCGGAAAACTTCTTCACATCTCTGCCGAGGGCTGCGATTGTTCCGGCCGCTTCGTGACCCATCACGATCGGCGGAATGCGGCGTCCGGAAGAGCCATCGTAGCCGTGGACGTCACTGCCACAGATTCCGCAAGCCGCGACGCGGATCAGGACCTCGTCTCGTCCGGGCTCGGGCACGGCGAGATCGGTTATTTCGAGATGACGATATTGCGATAGCAGCAGAGCTTTCATGGTCTGAGCTTCATCGAAACTTCACCGGAGCTTCATTTGCAAAGCTTTATTTTACCGATTTCGTTTGCGAAGGGGACGGCCCGACAATCCCGCTGCCCTCGCGAATGGTGAGTATTTGGTTCGCTTTCACCTGCGTGAATCGTTCGATCTTTTGAGTGGTCGGCCATTTTACTTCGATCAGGTCTACGGTTTGAACTTTGCCCAAGCCGAAGTGCAGACGCAAGTCGCTTTGCGACATGACGCTTGATCCACTGCGGACTTCGTCCATCTGGGCGTGCTTGTCGGTGACTACACGCACGCGAGCGCCGATTGCGGTGCGATTGCACTTGGTTCCGATCAGCTTGAGTTTGATCCAGTTTTGTTTGTTGCCGCCATCGTTGCGCAGCAGCGAGGGCACATCGTTCATGTTCAGAATCAACGCATCGACGTCGCCGTCATTATCGTAATCGCCAAAGGCAGCGCCGCGGCTGGAAAAACGCTCGGTGATGCCCGGGCCCATCGCGGATGACACATCTTTGAATTGGCCATTGCCGATATTGCGGTAGACGAGCCTTGGATTTTTGTAAGTCTGGCCAATTTCGTGGCCACCGATCTCGGGATAGACGTGGCCGTTGACCTGAATGATGTCGGGCCAGCCGTCGTTGTCATAGTCGACAAATCCGCAGCCCCACGCGACGTACTGGTTATTGATTCCGATTCCGGAGGCGAAGGTCACATCGCTGAAGGTGCCGTCTCCGTTGTTATGATAGAGATTGCAAGTGTCGTCGGCAAAATTTGTTTTGAAAATATCGAGCCAGCCGTCGCAATCGTAATCGGCGACGCCAACGCCCATGCCCGCCTGCTCGTGGCCATTCTCGCTGTAGGCGCAACCCGCCATCACCGCGATGTCTGTGAAGGTGCCGTCGTGATTGTTGTGAAACAAAATGCTGGGCTCGGAATCTACGGCCACATAAATGTCGGGCCAGCCATCGTTATCGAAATCAGCGGCGACTGCGGTGATGGAGTATCGCGGGCCAGGTTTGAGGATGCCGGACTTCGCGGAGACATCGGTAAAAGTGCCATCGCCATTGTTGTGATAAAGGACGTTGGTGTCGCCGGTGAGGCCGCGCGGGCCGCACATCACGGGGATGCCTTTCCACTGACACGCCGCGGGATCGCCGGCGGCTGGAGTCTTTGCGGGGTCAAGTTGGATGTAATTGCAGGCGAAAAGATCGAGGTGGCCGTCGCGATCATAATCGAGAAATGTGCAGCCTGCGCCCCAGCGAATGCGTTCGTCATAGAGACCGGACTTGCGGGTGACGTCGGTGAAGGTGCCATCGCCGTTGTTGTGGAAAAGAATGTTGTGCCCCCAGAAGCAGCAGAAAAGATCATCCCATCCGTCGTTGTCGTAGTCGCCGACGCACACGCCGGTTTGCCAGCCGGTGCGCGCGAGGCCGGATTTTTCTGTGACATCGGTGAAGGTTCCGTCGCGGTTGTTTTTGTAAAGGTGCGAGGTGGGAGCCTGTCCGGCGGGCCATTGTTCGCTCGAAACGCGTTCCGTTGGTCAAATAAATATCGAGCCAGCCGTCGTGATCGTAATCGAAGAAGGCGATACCGCTGCCTTTGGCTTCGATGATGTAGCGCTTGTGGTCGACACCGCCCCAGACGTTGGGAATGGTGAGTCCGGCTTCGCCGGCTACGTCGACGAACTGGACGGGCGAAGGCGAGGTTGTCGGTGGCGAGGACTGAAGAATCGCGCTGCGGTTCCATTTCCAGAGTGGCGTAGTGAGTGCATCGAGCAGCGTGCTGCCGAGAACCACTAAGGAAGAACCAAGAAAACGTCGCCGGGGAAGAATCATTTCGGACTCGGAATCTTTGGAAACTGGCGCGGGATAATGCCGACGCCTTCTTTCACTGCGATGATCTGGTCGATGGCGAGGTTTGTCAATCGATCGACCTGACCGCTGGGCCAGGTAATCTCCAGCGATTCGATCTTGGTGCGTCTCCCCAAGCCAAAATGAATTCGAGGATCGCTGGCCGACATGTAGCTCATGCCGCCTTTGGCCTGTTCGACGTGGACGAAGCCTTCTGAATTCAGTTTCAGCGAAGCGCCGATGCCGTCGCGATTCGATTTGGTACCAATCAGCAAGACAGTCAGCCAGTGGTTGGCATTTCCGCCGTCGTTGCGCAGGAGCGATGGATAGTCGCCGCGATTGTTGGTGACGATGTCGAGATCGCCGTCGTTGTCGTAGTCAGCCGTGGCCAGGCCACGCCCTGCGACGGGGCGCATGAAATCGGAGCCGAGCGACTCGGATACTTTGTCGAACTGGCCTTTGCCGAGATTGCGAAACATGAGCAAGGGTTCTTTGTACGACACTTCATCGTGATACAGCGAAACATTGTCGAGCATGGCGCCGTTGAGTTGCAGAATATCGTTCCAGCCGTCGTTATCGTAATCCAGAAATTTCATGGCTACGCCACTCAGCAAGACCGCTTTGTTTCCGATGCGCGAACTGTACGTGCTATCCGTAAACGTGCCGTCGTGGTTGTTGTGGTAGAGACGATTCAATTCGAAATCGAGATGAGTGATGTAGATGTCCTGCCATCCGTCGCCGTCCACATCGGCAGCATCGATGCCCATGCCGGCCTCATAGCGCCCATCTTCACTGGCGGCAATGCCGGAAAACAGCGAAACGTCTTCAAAAGTTCCGTTGTGCTTGTTGATGAATAGAAAGTTCGGCCAGGTGTCGTTGGCGATCGCGATATCGGGCCAGCCATCGTTGTTGAAATCTGCCAGAACCACGCCCATGCCCTTGGCTTCGGGCTTTCCAACTCCGGAGGCGTCGCTTACGTCGGTGAAAGTTCCGTCGTGATTGTTGTGGTAGAGCTTGATGCGCTGGCCTTTGTAGTTGCCGGGATGGCAGTAGGAGCGGTAGCCGGGCCGGCGCTCGCCGCACCAGATATTATTTTTCGGAGTCCAGTCGATGTAGTTAGTGACGACCAGATCGAGCCAGCCGTCTTTATCGTAATCGAACCATCCCGCGCTGGTGGACCATCCGCCTTCGTCGGCGACTCCGGCTTTGGCGGTGACGTCGGTGAAAGTGCCATTGCCGTTGTTGTGATAAAGAATGGCGCGGCCATAGCCGGTCACGTACAGATCGGGATAGCCGTCGTTGTCGAAGTCGCCGACGGCAACGCCCTGGCCGTAGTGGCCTTCACCTCCGACGCCGGCTTTCTCGGTGACGTCGGTGAAGGTGCCATCGCCGTTGTTGTGGTAGAGCGCGCAATGCAAAGGATGCGGCGGTTTGTAAATGTCAGTGGCGGCGGACTGGACGAAGAATAAATCCATGAGACCGTCCTGGTCGTAGTCGATCCATGCAACGCCGGTGCCCATGGTTTCGAGATAATATTTTTCGTCGGTTTGAGTAGAGTCCTGCTGGAAAGTGATTTTGGCGGCTTCGCGGACATCGGTGTAGCGGACGGGAATGGGCGATTCCGGCGCGGTTGATGATTGCGCAGCGACGACTTTGAGATGGACAGGCGGGCTGATCGAAATACCGAGCGCCAGCATCGTGAGCATCAGGATCGCACCGCACCTCATTGCCGGAGCAAGACGCTTTTTGCTTCTTGCGGTTTTATTTTCCATCTCGAATTCAGTGTAGCCCGAACCGGCTTCGACTTGTCACAAACTGCGATCCGCAATCATCAGGGCTAACTGCAGCAGTTGCTGGCGAGCGACCATCGGGATGGGTTGGTCTGCCGTGGAAGGGTTGGCTGGAGCTTTGGAGAGAGTTTCTTCGATCCGGCCGACATCCAAACCCCCGGCGTTGCTTCCCTTGAAACGGTTGAGAACCTCGCGGGCTTTTTCGATTTGGCCAGTCTGATAATAGAAAACACCCAGGGTGGAATAGCTGCCGGCCCACTCTGGAAGCAAGTCCACCGCCCGCTCCAGACGCTCGGCAGCCTGCGCACTGTTGCCGCGCAGCACGGAAACCAGGCCGAGGCCCCACACAATTTTTCCTGAGCCGGGAATTCGGGCGACACCTTTCTGCAGAGTCTGCTCGGCGCTGTTGAGATCGTTTTCGCGAAGCTGGACCAGGGCCAGCGAGAGATAGTACTGGTCGTTGTCGGGATTGCGGGTGATGGCGCTGCGGAAAATTTCTATCGCTTTGGCGGTTTCACCGGCGTGAGCTTCGATATCGCCGAGCAAAGCCAGAAAAGCATCGTCCTGCTGGCCTGCGGGGGAAACTTTCTGGGCTGCGTCGAGCGCATCTGGATAAAGACCCTTACGAAAATACGCATCGGCGAGGTCGAATTTCACGTCGTCGGAATCGGGATTGGCGCGCAGCGCGGTTTGGAAATGCTGAACCGCATCGTCGTACAAACGATAACGCGCAAGCAATACACCGGTGCCGGTCTGTGTGCGATAGTCGTCTGCGCTGATTTGATCGAGTTGGGCGATGATTTCCCGGGCGGCGTCCGGCTTGCCGAGCTTCAGGTAAGTTTCGGCGAGCAGGTACAAATCCCGGGGCTGGCCGGGATGTTTCTGGATCTGCTCATTTAATTCGTCGACATCCTGTTGAGTACGTGCCTGCAAAGAAAGCTTTGAACGATTGTCGAGATAGTCGAAAAGGTGCTGATATGGATAAGGCCCAGTTGCCGCGTTCTTCGAGAGCGTCTGGAAAACATTTAGATCTCTCTGCGCGGCGGCGGTTTGATGGAGACTGCGCTCGGCCATTGCCAGTTTGTAGTAGCCGTCGGCGGGATTGCGACTTACTTTCACGAACCTGCGAAGCAGATCAACAGCCTCGGCGAATTTCTTATCTTTGACACGGAGATTCGCCAACTCCAGAAGCGCTTCGGGAAAATCCGGACTCGAATGGAGAGTCTGCTGGAACAAGTCTTCGGCGCGCGCATAGTTTCCCTGGCGCTCTTCGATATAGCCGATATTGAACAGGCACGAGGTATTGTGCGGATCTTGCTTTAGTCCTTGCTCGAAATATTTCAGAGCCTCGTCGAATCGTCCCAGATGGCGGTAAGAAAGGCCCATGAAAGCATAGGAGCGCGCGGACGGCTCTAACTCGATGAGCTTCTGGAATTCCTCAATCGCTTTTTCGGTTTTGCCCGCCATGAAGTAACTTTCTCCCAGGGCGGCGTGGAGATCGGTTCGTTGCGGCGCGAGTTTGATGCCGGATTCGAGCAGAGGAATCGCGTCTTCAAAATAGTTTTGAGTCATGCTGACGCGGGCCATCAAGAAGATGACGTCGATGTTCTGCGGTGCCAGATTATGGGCGCGCACCAGGAGATCAAGAGCATCCACCGGTCTTGATTGCTCGGAATAAACCTGCGCCAGCAGATAGAGGGTCTCCGCAGAATCGGGCTTTAGCTTCAGAGCGCGGTTGAGGGCGACTTCGGCTTTCGCGTATTCGTGTCCTCGAAGGTAGGCCTGCCCGAGGTTGTGGAGAATCTCGAATGTTTCCGGCTGCAAGGCATTGGCTTGCTCGAGTTCGAGTTGCGCGGATTGGTACTGCTTGGCGGTGGCGAGCAGCAGGCCGAGCGTGAAGTGTAACTGCACATCCTGCTTGTGCGCGGCCGAAAGTTCGCGGGCTGCGTTCAGGGCCTCGGTAGGTTTTCCTGCCTGAAAATAAGCGCGCACCAGATTGAATCGAGTTTCGACGGTTGCAGGATGGACGCGTTGAAAGTGCTGAATCGCCGCGAGTGGTTTTCCCTTCGCCATCAGAAGGAGACCCAGGTTGTAGTTTGCATCGCGGTTAGTGGGAGACAGGCTTAGGACTTTCGTGAATTCTTTTTCGGCGAGGTCGATCTTCTGCTGGGCGACATATAGATTGGCCAGGTTGTTATGGGTCTTCGTAGAGTTGGGAGCCAGCGTCAACGCGCGCTGAAAGGCATCAGCAGCGTGATCGTAGTCTTTTTCGTTGGTGCAGACGATTCCGAGCAAGTTGTATGCGTCTACGCTGGGGTTCTGCTCGAGCTGCTCGTTGATTATTTTTCTTGCCTGCTCGAAAAGACCTTGCTGAATCAGCTCCTCGGCTTGCCGAAGAGCCGCATTCGCTGAGGATGAATGGCCGGGGCTGTGATTGGGAGGGAGCTGTTGAGCAGTGCCACACAGAGCGGGAATTGCCAGCGCCGCGAGCGCAAGAAGCCGGAGGAATACAGAACCGCGATTGGCTTTCTGGACTTGAATCGGGGCGTGATCAAACATCTCCAGATGCTTCTCCAGACTTGTTCGTCAAACATGCTTCGTTAAACATGCCTCTTCAAAGGCCTCAATATAGCAGTTGAAGCATCTGCTGAGCCATCTTGTGCTGCGGCTGTTTTTGCAACAGCGCTTGCAGGACGGCTCGCGCTTTTTCTTTATCCTTCAGAACCAAGTAGAGACGAGCAAGATTAAGATAGCCCTGGTCGAAATCCGGAGCGCCATGAATGCATGTCTTGAATTTCTCTTCCGCTTCGGGATAACGCTGTTGCTGAACAAACACTACGCCCAAGTTGTTAAGAGCGTCGGCGTAGTCCGGGCGCAGTTTTATCGCACTTTCGAGATACTCGACCGCGCGATCCGTTTGATCACGGCGGGCGTAGAGCATTCCCAGGCCATAGTTGACCTCGGGATTCCGGGGCTCGCTATCGAAGGCGCGTTTCAGGAGGGTTTCCGCTTCACCGAAATTGCCCTGCCGCCGGTAGACGTTCCCGAGATTCAGAAGCGCGGTTGCGTAGGAAGGCCGCAACTGCAGCGACTGCTGGAAGTTTCGAATTGCTTTGTCGGAGTCACCCCGCTGCGCGGCGATCATGCCCAGGTTGTTCCAAGCTTCCGGATAGTTCGGGCGCAACTTCACCGTCTGTTCGAGATACTGTTGTGCCTCTTGCAGAGAGTTGCGCCGGAGGTAGAGCGTTCCAAGATTGTAATAGGCGTCGGCATCATCGGGTCTCGTTGCGATGACTTGCTGGAACGACTGCGCGGCTTGGTCGAGAAATCCATGCTGGAAAAAAGCCACACCATACGTGAAAGCGTTGCGTTGAAAGGTGCCCTGATGGAGAGTTCCCGGGAAGGGAAGCGCTTTGCGGGTGCGATCGGCCGGAGTTTTGGGGACGGATGAAAGATCTAGCATCAACTGCTCGGGAGCTAGCGTTCCCTGGTATATCTTGACGATGCTTCCGGCTTCATCGATCAGGAAAGACGTAGGAAATGACAGATCACGGTGGCGGTCGAACAGATATCGATAGACGATGTTGTAAACGCCCGCCACATCCGGATTCGCAAGTAGGATCGGGAACGACAGGCCTTCTTTCGTAGCTTTAGTAACGAATTCCTTTACCGTGTCGGGGTCGGACGAATCATCGACAAGCAGGGCAACGATGCGAAGACCGCGGGAATCTGGGGTTGATTGAAATTTGCGGAGACGCTGCAACAGATCGTGGCAGGCCGGTGAGGCGGCCGCGCAGAGAATCAGCAGCGAGTAATTGCCCCGAAACGAGCGAAGATCGCGCAAGTTACCGGTGAGGTCGGGCAGAGAGAAATCTGGAGCGCTCACTGGTTCGATCAGCCAGGTTCCCACTGAGGACGGCAGCGCTTCCCCACCTCCGCCTGGAAGACCTGCGACGGGACGATCAGCCAGTTCGGCCCATGCCTGCGGGGAAGCGGCGAACGGCCTGGCTACGAAGTCCGGCGAACCTTCCTCGATTTCGATGCGGCGGTTGACTGGCAAACCGGTGAAGGTCTGCGTAAGGCCGCTGGGCCATCGCACGGTAGCCTGGACCGCGCTCTGATATTTTCCGAGGCCGAAGAAGAGCTCCTTGGTGTGTTGCGACAAAAATCCAGAGCCAGCCTGGAGATACTTCGTCTGACGAAAAGTCCCCGCTTCGACGGTGACCGCTACTCCGATCGCGTCGCGGTTGCTTTTGTGTCCGCGCAAACGGAAAGCGATGGAATCGCCGATGCCCTCCATCGCGAGACGCAAGATGCGGATTTGTGGAGCGTTGCGATTCTTGAGCACGATTTCAAGCTTGCCGTCGCCATCGAAATCGGAGAGCACAAAGGCTCGGCTGTCGTCGCGAAAATCCAACCCAACCACGCCGGAGACATCGGAAAATGTGCCGTCGCGATTGTTGGCAAAGAAGACGTTCCTCTCGTAACCGTTCCAGGTCGCGTCGGAACGGATGAGTTCGTTGATGGCGCTCCATCCCAGTTCGTAACTGGGCGAGGGGCTCGAGTCCTGCGGTGATTTCGCGACCACCTGGCGCCAGAAAAAGCTCGAGACATCCCGCAGATCGATTCCGGAAATATAACCATTCGCGACATACAGATCCACGAAGCCATCCTGGTCAAAGTCCCAGGCGTCGGCCGACCACGACCAGCGGCCCATTTCCACCCCAGCGTGCGGAGCAACATTTTGAAACGTGCCGTCGCCCTGGTTCCGGTACAACGAATTGCCGGCCATGTGGCGGCGATAAAGGGAGCGAACATTTTCCGGTTCTCCACCGTGAAAATGTGAGTCTTCAAACACGCGCATGCCCGCCGCGACCCACATTCCTGCAGCGTAGATATCCTGCTTGCCGCCGTTGTCGAAATCCAGCCAGCACGCGCTCATGCCGGCTCCAGCCTCGTCTACTTTGGATTCGCTGGACACGGCCGTGAATGTGCCGTTGCCATTGTTTCGGTAGAGATTGTTGCGACCAAAGTCATTCACCACGTACAAGTCCGGCCAGCCGTCTGCATTGCTGTCGCCCCAGGAACAGGCGAACGAGTAACGGTCATTCTCGATATTCAGGCCGGCGGCTTCGGTGCGGTCTTCGAACACCCCGTTGCCTTCGTTGTGGAACAGGTAGTTGGGAGGGCCGTTCCGCGCGTCGAAATACGGAACTGGATAGCGATACTGATCCAGTCCCAGGTAGTAGCTGTAGAGACAGAAATAAATATCAAGGCGCCCATCGTGATCGTAATCCGCGGCAGCGGCGTGGGTGAATGCTCCCTGCGGCGGACGCGCGAAGCGGAATGCGTCTGGCTTGAGAGAAAATTTCCCGTTGCCATCGTTCCTGAAAAGCAGTGGTCCGGTCGCGGCGACCACCAGCAAATCCTGAAATCCCCGGTTGTCGAAATCCGCGAACAGCGCGCAGGCCGTGAAATCGAGGACGCCGACGCCGGACTTTTCCGTGACATCTTCGAATGTTCCGTCGCCACGATTGCGATAGAGCCGGTTGGGAAGTCCAGCGGGTTGGCAGACGTATAAGTCATCGAGACCGTCGTTGTCGAAATCGCCGGCCGCCACGCCGTTGTTTCCGTACACGTCGACTCCGACGGCCCCGTCGAGAACCGTCCGCCAATAGTCGGCACCTCGCAGCAGTTGCTCCTTGTAGGAGGCTGTCTGCCCGAGGGCTTGGGAAGTAACGTCGACAAAGATTCGTCCAGTGGCACGGCTGAGGGTTTCCTCGGATGCGATCCACTTCAAGACTCGCCACGCGCCGGAGTCATCGCGCGACCACTGCGTGAGCCACGAACCGATGCGCTCCTCCCGCACCTGCTCGTTTCGATTCTGGTCGTTGCGCGTGCCCACAAAGTCGTACCGAATTTTGGCTTCGAGCGTCAGGGGTGAATTGGCGGCATGAGTGCACTCGTAGATCTCTAAGTCAGCAGTTTCCACATGCTTCAGCGGAGCCAGATAGCTCTTGATCTCTTGAAGAAAGCGCTCGCGGCCGGGAAGCAACGCGGAAGAAAACTCCCGCCGCGACACTTCGATACGATCGCCGGAGCGTAACGGCGTTTCGCGAATTGGAGTGAGTGCAGCCGATTGGATCGAGGAGTCAACGAACTTGCTTAGGATTGCTGCTGCTGGAGGGTCCAGCTTCAGATGTTGACTCCACTCGTGAAGCAGCGCCATGAGCTCAAATGCATATCCTTCGGTGACGTATTCATCGGTGCCGGGAGCGGCCAGGCGAAGAACGGCGTCCAGCGGCGAGTTCGCAGGATAGTGCGGCGTATAGCGAATGTCAGCGTGAATATCAGCGAAAGGAAAATGCGAAGGTCGAGCAGCCTTCATTCGCTGCAATCCAGAACGAAGGAAAGGGTTCATCACCGGCGCGGGAAGAAAAAGCACCGGCGCCCACCGCATCTGCTTCAGGAAAAGTCGACGGGAAAAAGTCTGGTCGTCGTTTCGTTGATCGTCTGGTTGGCTATCGTGTCGATGCGGCATGGGCGCGCGTTCCATTGGTGCAGGCTCCGCCAGTCTACCAATTGGAGCGCCAGTTCAATGGGATGCCGGCCCGGACGAGCCTCCTAAGACGAGTTCGGCGCCGATCAGATACTCGCGACCTTGAGGGTCGGCTGAACTCGATAGCTCGTGTAAGGCGTCTGCTGCCATGTGGCCGAGCGTCTCGCGATGCACGTCGACTGTGGTGATGGAAGGGTTGCTGTATTCGGCTAATCGGGTTTTGTCGAAACCTGTGACGGAAATATCCTGCGGAACGCGGAGGCCGGAATTCAGTAATCCCTTGACCACGCCAACGGCCGTGAGATCGTTCACGGCCACCACGGCAGTGGGGCGTGAAGCAAGCTTGCCGATGCTCATGCCCGCAGCCAGGCCACCTTCAAAGCGCAGGTCGCCGGGCAGTACGGGACCGGCTTCGAGTCCTAAATCGCGCATGCACTTTTCATAAGCTTCCAGCCGCACTACGTTGGACTTGAGCCCGGGCCGGCCGGCGACGAAAGCAATTCTGCGATGTCCCTGTGCGTGCAGGTGCTGCACGATCTGCGTCACGCCAGAGGAATAGTCGATGCGCAGATGGCTCATATATTTTCGAACGGGAACGAGATCAAGAAAAGTGACTGCGATTCGTCTTCTGGCGAGTTGATGGATGAGCTTGACACTGATCTCGGAAGTCATGACCGCGACTCCACGGACTTTGTGTTCCATCATGCGCTCGGCGGCCTCGCGCGTTCTGCGCGGGTCGTAGTTGGTATCGCTGAGTATTACGTCGTAACCGAGTTGTCTCGCGCGTGTCTCGAAGCCCTTGACCACTTCAGGGAAAAAAGGGTTTTCGATATCGGAGATGATGATGCCGAGCGTGCGGTGATCGCGCGAAGCGAGATGACGCGCATGAACGTCAGGAATATATCCCATGCGCCGAACCGCTCCCAGCACGAGTTGACGAGTGCTGCGGCCCACTTTGCCGGTCTTGTTCAGGACGTTCGAGACGGTGGCGGTGGAGACGCCCGTTGCCTTCGCCACATCGCGAATGGTAACTGTCATGGTTCGCGGCACCGGCCCGGCGTAAAGCGCCGAGCATCCTCGTGGAACGGGATTAGTAGCCCCGTGGAGCAGGGACAGCGCGGAGTGTAAACGAAAAAAAATTTCTTGACAATGCGGGTGGCACCGTGATATTCGGAACCCCGCTAGTATTTTTAGGTTAAGCGGTTAATCACATAATCAGATTATCAGGGTGTGCTCGGTTAGCGTTTGAGCGGTGAAGGTTTCGGCGTTTGACCGCGGAGGCAGTTGAGAGTTTGGTGGCGCGAGGCTTGCCCGGACGCAAGCCAGCGAGGCTCAAAGGAGAGCTCATGAATCGAAACGCATTTGCCTGGATTCTGCGCGGCCTGTTGGCGGTTGCAGTCTTCACTACACTCAACGTCAAGCCGCTCCAGGCCCAGGTGGACACCGGCTCCATCACCGGTACGGTCACGGATACGTCGGGAGCCGTCGTCAGTGGCGCCAAGGTTACGCTCACCAACGAAGGCACGGGCACCAACCTCTCAACCGCAACCGGGGCGGACGGCGTATACGAGTTTAGCCCGGTGAGAATTGGGAGCTACAAGCTTGATGCTTCCGCGCAAGGCTTCAAGAAAGAACTCCAGATTCACGTCGTCGTCGACGTGAGCGCCAGGGTCCTCGTCAATTTCAAGCTCCAACCTGGAGCCGTGAGCGAAACTGTAGAAGTTACCTCGACCGCTCCAGTGCTCCAGAGCCAGGATGCGTCAGTTGGCCAAGTCGTCGACCAGCGCAGCGTGAATAATCTTCCCTCTGAACGGCAGGAACTTCACCTTCCTGGCCCAGCTTGCCGCCGGCGTGAACACGCCCCAGGCAGATACGCGCGGGAACGCGGCGTCCGGAGCGTTTGCGGCCAATGGCAACCGGCCGGCGCAGAACAATTACATGCTCGATGGCATTGACAATAATTCCGACACCGTTGACTTCCTCAACGGCACGAACTTTGTCGTCCTTCCTCCGGTTGACGCGATTCAGGAATTCAAGGTTCAGACCTCGGACTTCAGCGCAGAATACGGACGCTCGGGCGCCGCGGTTCTCAATGCGACGATTAAATCCGGCACCAATCAGTTTCACGGCGCGGCGTGGGAGTTTTTCCGCAACGACAAGCTGGATGCCGCGGACTATTTTGAAGACGCCGATCGGGTGCCAAAGGGCGAGCTTCGCCAGAATCAGTTCGGAGCCATGCTCGGTGGTCCGGTGATCAAGAACAAGGTTTTCTTCTTTGGCGACTATGAAGGATTCCGGCGGGTGCAGGGAACGATTCTGACAGGATCAGTGCCCACCACGGCGGAGCGAACCAGCGGCTATTCAGATTTCTCGGACCTGATCACCGGCCAATCGAGTTCTCCGACACTTGTTGACCAGTTGGGACGAACGATGCCGTACGGCACCATTGTAGATCCGGCGACTACGCGAACGGTCACCGCGGGCAGCGTCGATCCCGTGTCCGGCATAACGGCGGTCGCGTCAGGCTATGTTCGCGATCCGTTCGGCACGTGCCCAGCTAGTACCACTGCCTATACTCTCGCTGGCTGTGGATTGAACCAGATCCCTGCAGGTCGCCTGGACGCGAACGCGATCGCGCTGCTGAATCTCTATCCTGCGCCGACCAGTTCCTCGCTTTTTTCCAATTTCGGCAATTCCCCAAAACTGTTCGAGCACAGCAATTCTTTTGATACGCGGCTCGACCTCAACTTCAGCGACAAGGACCAGTTGTTCTACCGCTTCAGCTACAAGGATGATCCCCAGTTCATTCCCGGCATTTTCGGAGGCGTAGCCGATGGCGGCGCTTTCCAACAAGGCCCACAGACGGCGATTGCGCAACAGAGCGCTTTAGCCTACACCCATGTCTTTACCCCGACTTTGGTAAACGTGGCCCGTGCGGGGTTCAATTACCTAAATACTACCCGCGCAAGCCCGGAGGCTGGCAACCTCGGTCTTCCTGCGAAATATAACATCCTCGACATTCCGCAGGTTCCCAAGAATGGTGGCCTTCCTGCCTTTGGAATCAACGGACTGGCCACTTTGGGCAGCAACTCATTCCTGCCTTCGGATGAGGTCAGTTCCACGTTCCAGCTGACGGACGACCTCACCAAGATTTACGGCAAACATACGTTCAAGATGGGATTCGAGTGGCAGCACGTAAAGTTCTCCACTCTGCAGCCATCGTGGTCCCACGGAGAATTCGATTACAACGGCAATTTCACGGAATTACCAAGCGGGGCGCCCGACATGGTTGGCACGACCACTTCCAGCGGCGACCAGGGCAGTACGGGGCGGGCCGCGTTCTTGTTGACGCCGGTCGCCCCGACCTACACCCCCGCTCAGAACGGGGTGCCCTTTGACGTGGGAGGATCGACCAACATATACGCCTCCAACATCTTCCTCACGGATAACGGAAAGAACTATTACGGCACCTATTTCAACGACGACTGGAAAATCAATCCCAAGCTGACCGTCAACCTGGGCCTACGCTGGGATTTCTTCACGCTGGTATATGAGCACCACGGAGCCCAGGCCAACTTCGTTCCCAGCGGCGCCCCCACCGGGGGTCCTATGTACCTACTGCCAGGGGGAACGAACCCCGCTTCACTGTCTTCAAGTTTCACGAATCTGCTGGCCGCGGACGGAATCGCGCTCGACATCACGAACAAGTACGGCAAGGGGCTGGGCAATTCGCAGAAGGCAAATTTTGCTCCTCGGGTTGGCTTCGCCTACCAAGTCTCTCCCAAGCTGGTGGCCCGAGGCGGGTTTGGTTTGTTCTACAACGGCTTTGAAAACCGCGGCTATTCACCGAACCTGGGCGAAAGCTATCCCTTCCAGTTCGATTTCAACTATACGCCCCCGAATGACGGTATCCCGCATACCTATCCGAGCAGTTGCACAGCGGCGGCATCAACCGCGGGCACGGCAACCTTCGAGAACGGGTTCGCCTGTATTCCACTCGATCCGACCGCTGTGCTTGCCAACGGTTTGCAATTGCGCGGAATCCAGTTTAATTACCAGACTCCGTACACTATGAGTGGCAACTTTACCCTGCAATACCAGCTGACGCCCACGTTGAGCGTGCAGGCAGGCTACGTGACTTCATTGGCGCGTCACCTGGAAACCTTCCCCAATTCCAACAACCCCACAGCGATTCTGCCTACTGGCACGCAACTCACAAATACTGCCGGGAACAATGGTGGCGTCGGCTCTGGCGCCTGGCCTGCTGCCCAAGGTGGAATTCCATTTCCTGATTTCGGGAACGGCGGCAGTTACGCCGTCACGAACGGCAACAGCTACTACAATGGGCTCCAGACCAAGGTAGAAAAGCGGTTTGGCGCTGGGCTGAACTTCCTGGCCACGTACACCTGGTCCCAGACGCGAACCGACGCGGGTGACTTGCTTAACGGCGGAAGCAACGCAAACTTCCGCGCTCCGGACGTTCCCGGGCTCGGGATCCATTACGACTACGGCTTGGGTGATTTTGATATTCGAAACGTATTTCACCTAAGCGGCGGCTACGAACTTCCTTTTGGCAAGGGTAAGCACTTCCTGGGCGACTCCGGGATCGCCAGCAAGGTGTTCGGAGGCTGGAGCATCAACACGAGCGTCGTGCTTCAGGGAGGCCAACCGATTACCTTGAGCTGTCCTTCAAACACGAGTTCAGGGAGCGGGTGTTATGACTTGATCGTCCCGGGGCAATCCTTGGACAGAGGCGTCCACATCGACTCCAACGGTAAGGTGAGCTTCTTTGGCAACCGCGCGGCGTTCTCTCAACCGGCGACTTGCGCGGCATTGCCCTGCCCGGTATCCACGCTAGGAGGTCCTCCGGACCAGATTGCCGGGCCGACGTTCAAACGGATGGATTTCTCGACCTTCAAGCAGATCCCGTTGAACGAGCGCTTCCGCCTGGAGTTCCGAGCCGAGTTCTTTAACATCCTCAACCACCCGAACTTCAACGCTCCGAATTTCGGCGGTAATGGTGTAGTGGCGGTCTCTGGATCGGGCAATTTCACCAGTAACACTTTCGGCGAGATTGGATCCACTCGCGATGCTCCTTACGATCCGCGACAGATTCAGTTCGCTTTGAAGCTGTACTTCTAGGTTCGAAGCTATTCAGCGGAGGGCGTCGTCCAAGGCGTCCTCCACTTTGTTCTATCGCGCCCTCGCGCCCGTTCGCGGCAGGGTGGTACCATGCGGACATTGTGAGCCCGAACCGTTGGTCGATCTCTGTTCTCGTGACGATCTCGGCTCTCGTGATGCTGGCGCGCCTACCGGCCGCCGGCCAAGAGCAAGAGCGAGCACAGAACCAAAAGTTCGACCGCGTGTTCCAGGCGGCGGTGGCGCAATATGACGCGGGCCATTTTCCGGAAGCTGCCGCACAGCTGGAAAATCTTCTGCGCGACGTTCCGGAAAGCTTCGAAGTGCATGAACTCCTGGGATTGGTCTATACCGAGGAATCGAAGGACGCCCTGGCTAATCCTCACCTTGAAAAGGCTGTGCGCTTAAAACCGGCCTCGTCTGCCGCCAGAACCAACCTGGCCACCAACCTCCTCCGCATGGGAAAGCTGGAAAGTGCGCAAGAACAATTCAAGAAAGCGGTCGCGCTCGAGCCCGGGAACTATGATGCCAACCATGATCTGGGCGAGCTCTATGTCCGCATGGGAAAACTTCCGGACGCTGTGCCGTTCCTGAAGGAGGCGCAGCAAATCAATCCAGCCTCTTACGACAACGGCTACGATCTGGCGCTGGCTTATCTGCTCACCGGCGGGCCGGCGCAGGCGCGGGAACTGGTCCACGCCCTGCTGAAAAAAAAAGACACTGCGGAACTGCATAACCTGTTAGGGCAGATCGAGGAAAAAGATGGAAAGTTCGTGGCTGCCTCCAATGAATTTGAGATCGCAGCCCACCAGGACCCGAGCGAGAGCAATCTCTTTGACTGGGCCAGCGAACTTCTTATGCATCGAACTCTCGAGCCGGCGATTGAAGTCTTCCGGCAGTCGACCGAGCGCTACCCAAATTCATCGCGACTGGCAATCGGCCTTGGCATCGCGCTCTACTCGCGTGGCAATTATGACGAGGCGGTCAAATCGCTGATCCGGGCCGCCGATTTAAGTCCCGCCGACTCGCGTTGTTATTTCTTTTTGTCCAAGGCCTACGACAGTGCGCCGAACCAGGCGGATGAAGTCATCCAGCGGTTCGCCCGTTTTTCAGAGTTGCAGCCAAACGATGCCCGGGCCTTCTATTATTATGCGATGAGCTTGTGGAAAGGGAAAAGAGCGCAGGATCCCGATCTGGATCTTCATCAGATCGAATCGTTGCTCAAGAAGGCGATCACGCTCGACCCCAAACTCGCGGAGGCTCACTTGCAACTGGGAAATCTTTATTCGGACCGCAGCAAATTTGCCGAGGCCATTCCTGAATATGTGAAAGCGCTGGAAACCAACCCCGAGCTCGCCGATGCTCACTACAGATTGGGGCAGGCTTACGTGCATACTGGCAAGAAAGACAGCGCGCAGGAGCAATTCGATGTTTATCAGCGGCTGCGCGCTCAACAAACGGCCGATCGCGACAAACAGAGAGCGGAGGTTCGTCAGTTCGTTTACTCAGAGAAAAATCAGGCGCCGGGGCAACCGTGATCAATGTCGCAGTTGCGTTCAGCATTGCAATGGATACTCTGGCAGTGGATTCGTGATGACAGTTTCACCGCAGAATCGAGGGGGGCGAGCAGGGCTGGCGGCGCGGAATGCGACTAGCCAGGACGTGAGCCGCCATCTTGCCCGCACGCGTCGTGATTTTTTGCGCGCCGCAGCGGGCGTGACGCTGGGGAGCACAGTGATGCGCCCCTCCTGGGCCCGAGCCGCCACTGCCTCGTCGAAGAGAAAAATCGTGGTCATTACCTTTGGTGGCGGAGCACGCGACCAGGAGACATTTGCGCCAGAAGGTCAGGAGAATATTCCCCACCTCATGCGCGAACTCATCCCACAAGCCACTTTTTTTACGCAAGTGGTGAATCGTGGAATTCTGGGCCACTACGTGGCGACTGCGAGTCTCGCCACCGGCGTGTATGAAACGTTCAATAATTTTGCTGCGGTCGCACCCCAATCGCCAACGGTATTCGAATACTTTCGCAAAGACCTGAAGCGTCCGCCTTCAGATGCCTGGGTTGTGGCTCCTAGCAACGGGTTCAACCGGATCGGCGAAAGCAGTAATCGATCCTACGGCGCCGGGTTGGGCGCGCAGGTAATTCTGCCGAAGCACCTGTTGACAGCCGCCACCTCCGGCCGCAGCAACGATTACCAGCATCTGCTGCGCGATAACTACGAAACGCCTTTTTACGCGCCGGAATTGGCTGGCAGTGAATTCGAATTGCAACAACTTGATAGGATCCTGAAACTCTCGGTCGACGATTTCAAAGACCACGCGCAGACGTTGTCGAGTCCCGACGAGCTTTCCGTCTACATCGCACGCCGGTTGATGCGACAAGTGGCACCCAGTCTATTGTGGATCACCATGCATGACATCGACATTGCGCATGCGGGGGCGTATTCCCTCTATGTGGAGGGAATACGCCGCACCGACCGGCTCTGCTCCGATTTATGGAAGACGATCCAGAGCGAGCCGGAATATGCGGGCAAGACAACTCTCTTCATCCTTCCTGACTTCGGCCGCGATTCTGACGATGATGCCGGAGGAAACGGCTTCCAGCATCATCGCACCGGCGATGCGCTCTCCCGCACAACCTGGATGCTGGTCGCTGGTCCGGGCATTCGCGAGGGCGTGGTTTTCGACCGGGCTGTCGATTCGACCGATCTGGTTCCGACGCTGGGATCGATGATGGGATTTTCACCGTCACTTGCTCAAGGAAAACCAATCGGTGAGCTGTTGTAGCTGACATGCTTCCAAGCGATCTCAAACCGGAGCAATTCGCTGGTTATCCGCCGGAGGCGCGCAAACTGGTCACCAACTATTTGGGGACCCTACGGCAATTGCCGCTGAGTTTTGTGCCGAGCCTGCTTCGAGAGCTCATTGACTATGATTTCAAGTTTCCGGCCGAGCGCAAAGCACGCGAAAAAGAATTGGCGAATCTTAGTTCACTTTCGCCGGACCGGGTAAAGGAGTTGTTTCAGGCGTTTGTCCGAATCCGTCTTTCACCTGATCTCGAAGCCTTCGACTGGGCCAAGTCGCCTGTTCAGTTTGTGGAACGGTTGTCTGCTTATCTCTGGAGTACCCACCAACTTGACGCATTTCGCAAGGCATCCACGGGCTATGCCGATCATTTACGGTCGGCCGTGCCGCCGGATCTTCCGGCGATTCCAAGGCTGGGGATTACGGTCATCGGCCAGGGAGTGGCTTCCTATGAGGAGCCTCTGTTCCGCAAGTTGAGAGCCCATGGCGCATATTTCAGCGGTGTGAAGCCTGAAGACGGTTTGCAGCGACTGCTGGATGCAGTCGCTGCGCGCGCAAAGTCGCATCCTGCTCCCTACGGCCATTGGTACATCGATGGTGGTGAAGAGGCCGATCACTCCTCGACGCTTACTTTCGTCTCCTACAAGTCTCTCGAACCGGCGCGCGCCGCATTATTGCGCAGGATGCAACCGGAACTCGATCGTCCGGGCATGGGACCTGAAGCGCTTCGCACACTTTTGGCCCAGCTGCGCCCTGCGGATCTCGGTATGGACCGAGCGGGCGATGACAACGCCAGAGACGAAGTAATGCGGCGCTTCGAGGTTAGCCTTTTAACTGAGGGATCGGGCACTCAAGTCTTCAGTACGAGTTTTGCCCAGTGGGCCGCACGCGAAGCTCTGCGGCGCGCTCAACCGCTTACGCTCCTGGTGCGATTTGCTCCGCGGCAGAGGCAGAGGCCGATGAATGAACTGCTCTCCGCGGTCGCGGCGCGTCCGGAGTTGGATTTCGTCGGTTCCCTGGTCGACGCCGACTTCGGGGCGTATTACAACTGGCTGAACCAGCAGCGGCTTCCGGGGGCTGAGCAGTCTTCGTTTTTAGTCTGGTTTGAAGGACACAGTCAGGCGCTGGTGATTGGTCCGTCCATGCCGCGCGGAACTGAATCCACTTCAGCCGCCGATCTGGGGCAATTGCTGGCCTGGGCAGTTTGAAGAGTATGAGGGAGCTTTCCAGGTTCGCAGTCCTGTTGCGGCTGTGATGTGCAATCGGCTAAAGGGAGAGGGTAGACAAAATGGATCGACGCAGGTTTTTACAACAAACAGGCACGCTCATCGCGGGGGCCACTCTCGCACCTTATGCTCTCGCGGAAGCCAGCGCGCAAGCTGGCGCCGCGGCGCCCGCCGGTCGCCTCGTTCTCCCAATGAATCGCAAGTGGCGTTACAGTCGAACCGTCGTCGAAAACGGCCACGCCAAGGATTTCGACGACTCGGGATTTGATCGAGTCGTGATTCCACACACCAATATCCGCCTCCCGTGGCATGGTTTTGATGAAAAAACCTACGAGTTTGTATCTCTCTACCGACGCCGCTTCAAACTTCCGCCCGAAACGCGGGGAAAGCGGGTTTTTGTTGACTTTGAGGGGGTGATGACGGCCTCTACAGTGTGGATCAACGGCACGAAACTCGGTGAATACAAAGGCGGTTACACGCCGTTCTCGTTTGAGCTGACTTCGCACCTGGATTTTGACGGCGAGAATGTGCTGGCGGTCGATGTTGACTCCAGCGAGCGTCCCGATATTCCGCCTTTTGGGTACGAAATTGACTATCTCACCTTCGGTGGCATCTACCGCGAGGTCTCGTTGCGAGTTGTGCCCGCGACGTTCATCGAGAACATCTTTGTGCGGCCGAAGAATGTGCTCACGGCAACTCCGGGGCTCGATGTGGATTGTTTTGTTCAGCATATGGAAGCATCGCACGATGCTCTGACTATCGAAGTGGAACTGCTGGACGGCGAACGTGTTGTGGCAAAAGCTTCACAGTCATTGCCGTCCTCTGGCGCGGCGAGCGAGCCGGTTGCGCACACCGCACATCTTGAAGGACTTAGCGGAATCAAATTGTGGAGCATGGAAGAGCGGAACCTTTACTCCGCGCGTGTGCAATTGCGCCACGGGACGCAAATGCTGGACGAAGACACGCGGCGTTTCGGTTTCCGCGAGGCGCAGTTTACCGATCACGGCTTTGAGCTAAATGGCAAGGTCGTCAAGCTGCGCGGGCTCGACCGCCACCAGACGTTCCCATTCGTCGGGCAGGCGATGCCGGGCCGCGCGCAACGCCGCGACGCTCAGATCTTGCGCAATAACCTCAAGTGCAACATCGTGCGCACTTCGCATTATCCGCAGTCGCGTCATTTTCTTGATGCCTGCGACGAAATCGGCCTGCTGGTTCTGGAAGAGATCCCGGGCTGGCAGCACATTGGAGACGAAGCCTGGCAGCAAATTTCTGTCGACAATGTTCGGCGCATGATTCGTCGTGACTGGAACCATCCCTCGATCATCCTCTGGGGCGTGCGTATCAACGAATCTCGCGACAACCACGACTTTTATACGAAGACAAACGCGCTGGCCCACCAGCTCGATCCGACGCGCCAGACCGGCGGCATTCGTTACTTCCAGGAATCCGAATTTCTGGAAGATGTTTTCACCATGAACGACTTCGGTTTCCCGCTAAAGCCGCCGAACCATCCGCGGTATTTGAATACGGAATTTGTCGGGCACACCTATCCCACGAAGACCATCGACCAGGTAGAGCGCCTCACCGAACATACGATGCGTCACGCCCGTATCCACGACCAGCTGGCCTCAAATCCGCAATACGCCGGCGGCATTGGCTGGTGCGCCTTCGATTACAACACGCACGGTAATTTCGGGTCGGGCGACCGCATTTGTTATCACGGCGTCACTGACATTTTCCGCGAACCCAAGCCAGCAGCCGGATTCTACAAATCACAGTGTGACCCTGCGGAGGAGATTGTGCTCGAGCCGGCGTTTCATTGGGCGCGGGGTGATGCGTCGGTCGGATTTTCGAAAGCCGTGGTGTGCTCCAATTGCGATCACATCAAGTTCTACATTGACGACAAGCTGGTTGCGGAGGTCGACCCAGACCGCAAAGAGTTTGCTCACCTCCGCTATGCACCCTTCATCCTTGAAATGTCAGAGTTGTTCCACAAGTGGGGAGACCTGCGTCTCGACGGCTACATCCAGGGGAGGCAAGTGGTCTCAAAGCGGCTCTCGGGGACGGGCGTAGATACGAAATTCCTCCTTCTGCCCGACGATGCCGAGTTGATTGCAGATGGCGCAGACTCCACGCGGGTCGTTCTCCGGGTGACCGATGAGTTCGGCGCGGTCCGGCCATTTGCGAACGACGCGATCAAGTTGGCAGTCGAAGGCCCGGCCGAGATTATCGGCGATAATCCATTTTCGCTGATCGGCGGAACCGGGGCGATTTGGATTCGAGCCCAGGAGAAACCTGGAAACGTGCGGCTCAAAGCCGTCCATCCATCGTTAGGACTGCAGCAGGTGGAAATCCAGATTGTCGCGAGCCCTGACGAATCCATCTAGCGTGATACGCTTCGCGAAGCCCAAGGGCCAGGAATCTGAGAGGATTGACAAAGAGGATCAGGATGCTGGGACGCCGCGAATTTCTTCATCGAACGCTGACTGGCGCTGGAGCCGTACTTGCCAGCAAAGTTTGTTCGCCTTTTAGCTGGGCAGAATCCAGCAGCGAGGAGTCGCGCATTGAGGTTCTCATCAACGAACCGCTGGGAATCATTTCACCCAACATCTACGGCCACTTTGCCGAGAACCTGAGCGGCGTGATCTACGACGGAATTTGGGTGGGACCGAATTCCAAGGTCCCCAACGTTGACGGCATTCGCAAGAATCTGATCGATGAGATGCGAAAGATCAAAGCGCCGGTGGTGCGCTTTCCCGGCGGGTGCTTCGCGGACAGTTACGACTGGCGCGACGGCATTGGTCCGAGCGAGAAGCGCCCGCGGCGGACCAACTTCTGGGTGGGGATCGAGAAAGACTCGTCACCGGCGAATCATCGCTACGATCCCAACGAATTTGGCACCAACGAGTTCGTTCACTTCTGCAAGCTGATTGGGAGCGAACCGTATCTTGCCGCGAACCTGCGCAGCCTGCCTGCGGAAGAATTTTATCGCTGGGTGGAGTATTGCAATTCTCCCGCGGGAAGCACAACGCTGGCCGATACGCGGGCGAGCGGCGGATTCAAAGAGCCGTTCAACGTTCGCTATTGGGGCATCGGCAATGAATCGTGGGGGTGTGGCGGAAACTTTACGGCGCAGGAGTATGCGGTGGAGTTCCGGCGATTCACGGCCTGGGTGCCGGGTTATGGCCAGAAGTTGTCGTTCATCGCATCGGGGCCGAACGGGGACGACTGGGCCTGGAGCCGTGGGTTCTTCGAGGAAATCGTACGGAAAGGCCGTGAGCAACTACGCGACATCTTTGGCTTAGCGCTTCATAACTACGCCTGGAACCTTAGCCGCGGTCGAACCCAGGACTGGGATCAAGGCAAGGGCGACGCGGTGAAGTTCGACGCCGTCGACTGGTATGAGTTGCTGCGCGAGGGCGATCGCATGGAGAGCCTCATCACAGGGCAATGGCAAGTGATGAGTGAGGAAGATCCGGAACATTCCGTGAAACTGGTTGTGGACGAATGGGGGCCGTGGTACAAGCCGGGCAGCGAAGCGACTCCGGGAGATCAACTGGAGCAGATGCCCACCCTGCGTGACGCGGTGTTCAGCGGCATGACGCTCGACATTTTTAACCGGCATCCGGAAAAAATCGCCATGGCCAACTGCGCGCAGTTGATCAACTGCTTGAACAGCCTGTACCTGGCGCATGGCGACAAATTCGTGGTCACTCCGGTGGGTCACGTGTTTGGCATGTACGCCGCGCACCAGGGCGGGCAGGGCTTGCGAACAATTTTTTCTTCTCCCGCGGTGAATTACGATCGCGACGGCAAACCCGCGACATTCTGGGGACTGAAGGGATCGAGTTCTCTGCAGGGGAAAGAGTTGGTGCTCACCGTGGTGAATCCTCACGTTCGCGAAGAGAGGCCTACTGAGATTGGTGTTCGAGGCGCCAGCATCAAGTCCGTATCCATCTCGACTCTGAAGAGTTCGGATATTCATGCGCACAATACATTTGATCGGCCGAATGCTGTAGTTCCTCAGACGATAGATTTGCAGTTGAGTGGAAAGGTAGCCAACAACGTTTTCCCGCCTGCGTCGGTTACGAAGCTGACACTCTTGCTGGAATGAACGCGCGCCTGATCGTGATGTCGAGGTCCGCTCGAACGTTCGGGCCTACGATGACGTGATGGCGAACTCCCTCACCACACCCGCCGCACCTTTTTCCCGGGCAAGATACTGGTCGTAAATCCAGGCGTAGGTTTTCTCCAGGCCGGTTTGCAGCGGCGTGCTGGGTTCCCAGTGGAGAAGTTTCTTGATCAAGGTGTTGTCGCTGTTGCGCCCATTTACACCCTGGGGCGCTGAGAGATCGTAGTTACGCTTCAGGCGGATGCCGGCAATTCCTTCGACCAGATCGACCAACTGGTTGATGCTGACGGCCTCGCTCGACCCCAGGTTGATGGGCTCGAGGATTTCCGAATTCATAATCTTCTGAATGCCGGTCAGACAATCGTCGATATACATGAAACTCCGGGTCTGATTCCCGGTGCCCCAGATTTCGATTTCGTGTTTCCCGGCCAGCTTTGCTTCAATCACTTTTCGGCAAATCGCGGCGGGAGCTTTCTCGCGGCCTCCGAACCAGGTGCCCCAGGGGCCGTACACGTTATGAAAGCGCGCAACTCGGGTGTAGAGACCGTAGTCTTCGCGGAAATGGCGGCACATGCGCTCGGAAAATAATTTTTCCCAGCCGTAGCCGTCTTCGGCCAGCGCCGGGTAGGCGTCTTCTTCTTTAAGCAGGGGCGCTTCGAAGCTCTTTTGTTTGTCACCGTTGTAAACGCACGCCGAGGACGCATAGAAGAAGCGAGTGACGCCGTGCTTCACCGCTGCCTGCAACATGTGGGTGTTGATCAGCACCGAGAGCATGCAGAGGGCTTTGTTCTTCTCGATGAATCCCATGCCGCCCATGTTCGCTGCCAGGTTGTATACTTCATGCGCGCCGCGCGTCACGACGTCGCAATTATGCTTTTCATTCAAGTCCAGAGACAGATTCTCAACATCATCAAAGCGCTGATACCAGTGATCGAACGGTTTGATATCCACCGCCCGAATGCGCTTGTGGCCCTGCTCCCGCAGCGACGCCACCAGGGCTCCGCCGATGAAGCCACCCGCTCCGGTCACAACTGTTAAATCGTCAATATTAGGCATGTAGCTAGAATAATACGCGCAGAGCGCACGCTGAAACTACTTCGATGCAGTTGCGATGGGAAAGGGCGACAGGCGATAAAGCAGGCTGCCGTGCGGCGGTAGTGTCGCCGTCAGCGCGCTTGTTGCGCCAAGATCCTTGTGCTGCCAAAGGTCGCGAAGCTTATATGTTTTCCCGGCGAGCCCCAGTTCCTTCCATGTGTAACGCACAACTGCGCTGGATTCGCTGCGATTGAAGACTGCCAGGTACTGTGCGTTTTCTGATGTCGACTGCGCCAGCCAAACCACGGTCTTGTCCGTGTTGATGACGGGATGGTTTCCGCGGGACTGCTGGTCCACTGCGATGACCTCGGAATTGGTGAGCAGAGACAACGTCCAAGTGTCTCCCGCGGATAGATCTCCGCCGACCATGAGCGGAGATGGGAAAATTACCCAGAGAGTCATCAGCATTCGTTGCTCATCGTGACTGAGCCGGGTATCGCGAGGCTTGCCCCATCCCGGAGCCGGCCCAAGACGCCCGAACGGGAGCATGTCGGCATCGGGCCAATGCCCCGGTTCAGATTTGCTCGCCCATTTGGTGACGTTATCGAACTGATCGCCGAGCCCCTTCGGATACGGGGCATCGTTGTGCCAGATGTCCCAAATATCGTCGGAGATCCGCCACATCTGTGCGTACTTCCGCATCTCATCCAGCTTTTCCACGGGCGCGGGGCCGGGGGAAAGGCTGAGCACGATGGGTCTGCCGGCTTTGTCCAAAGCTTGCCGGATCATGCGAATGTCGTCGCCCTTGTAAGGATGGCTGCTGATGCAATCCACTTTGATCAGGTCCACTCCCCAGCCCGCGTACAGCTTCGCGATGGAGTCGTAATAGGCCTGCGCTGCCGGCTGTGCCGGGTTGGTGCCGAAGTTATCGAAATTCCAGGGGCAGGTATCAGAAGAATCGGCGCCGTCCGCAGCTGAATAGGATGAATCAGCGATCGGAAGTTTATTCACCACCGCTTGTTTGGGAATGCCGCGCAAAATGTGGATTCCAAATTTCAAGCCGAGCGAATGAACGTAGTCTGCCAAAGGCTTGAAGCCGGCTCCGTTCGCAGCCGACGGAAACCGGTTGACGGCAGGTGTGTAGCGTCCGTTCTGGTCGAGCGAGTACTGAGAAGTTTTGGAATTTCCTTCGGCCGTGGGGTTCGCGACAAACCATTCCATGTCCACGGTGACGTATTGCCAACCGAAGGCCTTCAGATGCTCGGCCATCCATTGTGCGTTGGCTTTGACCTGGGATTCGTTGATCGTGGTTCCGTAACCATCCCAGCTATTCCAGCCCATGGGCGGAGTCGGGGCCAATGTGTCCTGCGAGATGAGATTCTGCGAACACAGGAAGATCGAGCAGATAAAAGACAAAATCCGCCATCGCATAATTTTCCTGACTTCCTGGTGCGCCTAATGAGTCGGCACAACCGGCAACACCAAGGCCGAAGGATGCTCCGCGTCGTGGTAGATCGTGTTGGTGGCCGGTGCGTAGTGCTCTCCCGCAGCTTGAGCCCCTCCAGTATTCAAGTTGCGGTCGAAACGAGGGAAGTTGCTGCTGGAAACTTCGAGCCGCAACTCATGCCCCTTGAGGAACACGTTGCTGGTCGACCACAGATCGATGGTGAACTTGTAAACCTGTCCGGGGTTCATCAGCGTGGGCTTTTCCTGGGATTCGCGAAAGGACGCGCGGATAATTCCTTCCGTCAGGTTCTGCGCGAAACCATCCGGCGCCACATCTACCAGCTTGGCGGTGAAATCTGTATCCACAGCAGTAGACTTTGCGAAGAATTCCAGGCTGACCGGTCCGGTGATTTCCGAGTCTCGGGCAAAAGCTGGAGTGGAGTAAATCAGGACATCGTCGCGGGCTTCCACCGGCCGTTGATCCCGCGGCCCCGGCGGCAAGTGCCCACTGTCGCAACACAGAGGACCGCCAATAGTCGGGACGGGATTCGCGGGATCGTACACATAGTGATCCGGCGATTCCGAACCCGGGGGCGCAGCCGAAAGGCTGCCACTCCCGCGAAGAGAATTTGCGCTTCCATCCGAATGCAGAAAATACTTGGTCGTTTGCGCTCGCGCCAGGGGCCAGTCATCTTCCTCCCGCCATTCGTTCCGTCCCATCACGAAAACTTTGACCGGCTTTTCTTTCGCGAAATTATTTTGGATTCCCTTGAGAAGGTATTCATACCAATTCAACGTGACCGCATCTTCCTCGAACTGAGCTGCGGCCGGTCCGAAGTCGACGTCACCAATCTTCCGGCCGTCGCCCGCATGGCCGCCGATCACCACGAGCAGGCGCTGCCCGGAACGCGCCCCAGCACCGCCGTGCGCCCGGATCCCCGTGTAATTTCGCAATGAGCCGCCCTGAAAAATGTCATACCAGGCAGCCACGGTGAGAGCCGGAACGTTAATGTCGGCGTAGTGTTCTTCGATCGACCAGCGCTTCCAATAGTCGTCGTAGTTGGGGTGAGCCAGCCAGTCGAGAAAGTAGGGCGCAAGCTCGTGGGTCGAGTAGAGCCCCGCCGAAGAGTCTGCCAAGTTAAACAGAGGATAGTTGGTCAGCGGAAGCTTCCACATGCCCTGCAGAGCATTCGTGTTTTGCGAGACGGTCCGGTCGAAAGTGTCTTGCGCAAGGCCAGACGTCCACGATTCGTTGAACCATTGTTCGAAGGCGCCGCCCTGGTAAGTCCATCCATCGTGATAGTTACTGGCGGTGACGACCGGGCAAATGCCCGCCAGGTGCGGCGGATGCGCGATCGCCGCCAGCATCTGGGTCGCGCCAACATACGAGCCGCCAAACATTCCCACCTTGCCATTGGAATAGGGCAGGGCCGCGGCCCACTCCACCGAGTCATAGCCATCATCGGATTCGTGCTTGAACGTGTACCACTCGCCTTCCGAAGAATAGCGGCCGCGAACATCCTGAAAGATGACCACAAATCCGCGCGCCGCAGCCCGAACTCCGAAGATCACTCCGTTGCTCTTGTTGTAAGGCGTGCGCTGCAGCAGGACGGGAAACTTTCCCTCCGCCTTTGGCCGGTAAATATCAGCTCGGAGAACAACGCCGTCGCGCATCTTCGCGGTCACGCCCCGCTCGACGGTCACCTCAAACAATTCGGATGCATGAACGATGCTCGCGCTGAAGGCCAAGCCAAATGCTGTCGCGTACAACAGAATTTTCTTAAGGTTCGTAGTTAGAGGATCGGTGCGGCTCATTTTGCCTGAGTCCCGAAAATTCCGCCTTGATGCGGCGGCGTTAACGCTTACTTTAGCGGATACAACTTAGAGGAGCGTGCATGGTTGTGTCAACAAAAAGAAAACGCTTTGGCCTTCTGCTCTTGAGTCCTGCTTCGCCACGGTATGAATAGCGATTGCGCGAAACCGCAGCAATCCCGCGCTGCCAACCCCGAGTCGGTTGCTGATGCGAGGCGCGCTCCGCGCCAACTACATTTATTGAGATCCTTTCCAGTTGCCCGTGATACGTCCGAAATCTCCGGAAATCCGTTGCGAAATAATAGGTAGTCTATAATTCACCACACGGATGGCCCTCACCTCTGGCACAAAACTTGGTCCCTACGAAATTCAATCACCGCTAGGCGCAGGCGGCATGGGCGAGGTGTATCGTGCTCGGGACCCCCGCCTGGAACGCACCGTCGCCATCAAAGTTCTTCCCACGCACCTCAACGCGAATCCTGAACTCCGCGCCCGCTTCGAGCGCGAAGCCAAGGCCATTTCCTGCCTGCAGCATCCTAATATTTGTGTCCTCTACGACGTCGGTTCGCAAGGCGACATCGACTACCTCGTCATGGAGTATCTGGAAGGCGAGACCCTCTTCGCCCGCCTTGCGCGCAAGCCGCTCACGCCCGACGAAACCCTGAAAATCGCTACCGAAGTGGCTGAGGCGCTGGTCAAAGCGCATCGCTCCGGCATTGTGCACCGCGACCTGAAACCCGGCAACGTCATGCTCACCAAGGGCGGCGCCAAGCTTATGGATTTTGGTCTCGCTAAGCCTCTCGGCCTGGTCACCGGACCCCATGCCGGATCAAAGTCCGGATCGGCGCATGTCTCGTCGATGGCGACCATGGCCGCCACCATGGCCGATCTTGCTTCGCCTGTGACCGTTGCCGGCACGCTCATCGGCACCGTGCAATACATGAGCCCGGAACAGATTCAGGGCAAAGAAGCCGACGCCCGCTCCGACATTTTTGCCTTCGGCGCCATGCTCTACGAGATGCTTTCCGGTAAACGCCCCTTTCAGGGCAAAAGCCAGCTCTCGCTGGCCAGCGCGATTCTGGAAAAAGATCCGGACCCCATCGCAACGATTCAGCCGCTGACGCCGCCTGCGCTTGAGCAAGTCGTCCGGACCTGCCTGGCAAAGGATCCCGACGACCGTTTTCAGAGCGTGCACGATCTCAAACTGCAACTGCAGTGGATCTCTGCCGGAGGGAGCCAGGTCGGCGCCCCTGCGATCGTCTCTTCGCGCCGCAAGAAAACTGCGTCTGTTCTTACGGCTGCAACCATTGCCGGATGGCTCATCGCTGCGGCTCTCGGCATTTTGCTGTTGATCTACGCCGGCCGGCTCACCTCCGCGCGGCAGCCGGTTCACACCAGCATTGAGCCGCCCGCTGGATTTGACTTCTTCTCGGTCGCCGACGGCGCCCCAGTTCTATCCCCCGATGGCCAGCAGGTTGCATTCTTGGTCAATAAAAAAGGCACATCCTTCACGCCCGGCGGGGGGTTACTTTATCTGCTACGGCTCTCCACAGGCGAATCTGCTCCCGTGGCCGGAGTTCAGGGAGCTCTGTTTCCCTTCTGGTCGCCCGATGGAAAATATCTCGGCTTCTTCTCTCAGGGCAAACTCAGGAAGGTTCCCGTCGCCGGAGGTACGGTGCAAGTCCTGTGCGACGCGCCTGAAGGCCGCGGCGGCAGCTGGAACGACCAAGGCACGATTATCTTCGCGCCACGCATCGCCGGGTCGCTCCAGTCCGTCTCCGATGGCGGAGGCACTCCCGTCGAAATCACTAAGGGCGACAGCGGCGGCCAGGGATACACCGACCGCGACCCCTACTTCCTGCCCGACGGCAAGCACTTCTTGTTCGTGCGGCGCGCCAAAGACTCCGGCAGCGTCTATGCCGGTTCGCTCGATTCTTCCGTTACAAAGCAGGGCGACGGCGGCATTAAGCAGATTCTTCCCAACGGCTCGAACGTTGCCTACACTGACGGTTATCTTTTTTACGTGAAGGAAGGAGCGCTGACCGCGCAGGAATTCGATCCCTCCAGCCTGACCTTCAAAGGCAAGCCCGTCTCCATCGCCTCGAACGTTGAGTTCGCCCCGGCGCGCAACGAGGGGAATTTCTCTGTCAGCCGCAACGTGTTGCTCTATCGCCCTACTTCCGTGGTGAATCGCGAACTCGTCTGGTTCGATCTGTCGGGCAAGGAAGTCGACCACTGGGGCGATCCCGCTCCTTACCTCGGTGGCAAATTCTTTGCTGCAACGCAAACTGCCCTCCTGTTGCGAGCCACTTCCGGCGGTGGGTACAGCCTGTGGATCTCCGACGTTGCCCGCAAGACCGTGAACCGGCTCACCCAGGACTCGGATCGGGCCTCGTTTGGTGCGGTCTCGCCCGATGGCAAGGACGTGTGGATTTCCACCACCACCGGCTACGTCAGCAATCTGACGCGCAAGTCGCTGAGTGCCTCGGGCGCGGAAGAAAAAGTGCTGGAAAACTATAACGGCCAACTCACGCTCTTCGACATTTCGCGCGATGGCCGTTACCTGGTGTTCAATCACCAGGACCCGAAGACTGATTTCGACATCTACACGATGGATCTGCAGGACGAGAAAAAGCTCGTCCCGGTGCTGAACGGTCCCGCGGCCGAGCGCAACGGCCGCGTCTCCCCTGATAGCAAGTGGCTGGCCTACATCTCGAACGAGACTGGCACCGACGAACTGTTCGTCACTTCGTTCCCCGTTCCCGGCTCGCGCTGGCAGGTTTCGAGCGGAGGCACCAGCAGTTCCGGCGAATGGTCTGCCGACGGCAAGAACTTGCGTTACCGCAAGGCAGAAAAAATCTTCAACGTGGAAGTGCACTCCGGCGCCAGCAAACCCGACTTCTCCGTTCCCAGGGAACTGCTATCGCTGCCCACCAACATCCTCGACGTTGCTCTTCTCCCCGACGACAAACGGATTCTCGCGGTCCGCCCCAGTGGCGACAGCACTCCGGTCCCCATCGACTTCGTCCTCAACTGGGAACACCTCATGCATTAATCCGACGCACGAGGACCAGATGCCACCGTCTCAAACGGCTCTAGTCACCGGCGCCAGCCTGCCAGCCGCCCGTTGGCAAAGCTCGCGAGTCACTTCGGGAGTCTCCGACCGACAACGCCGGCGCAATCGCCACTGAGAAGTGCTTGTTCCTTTGCGACAGGAGATGCGATTTCTGAACTCGTCGCGGCTGACCATCGACAATCTCAGTCGTGTAATATCGGACGTGAAATGCGCCCGATGAACATTCAAAGATGTATCCCGTTTGATGCCCGCCCGTTTTTTCTCACAGGTGGTTGCAGGCTCAAGAATGCCATTTGTAACTTCTTGATTATGCGAGTGGAAGCGTACAGAGTCCGGTGACTCTCCCGGTCTTCAAAACCGGAGGGCGGCAGGTTTTCCTGTCACCGGTGGGTTCGACCCCCACTCGCTTCCGCCACTATTTATCAACGACTTACGTTGCTAATGTGCTGGAACTGTGTTGGGAACCCGAATTTGAGTGCGGGTTCCGTCTCCCCGAGGAGGCCAACTGAACGAGCCAGCATCCGTGTTGCGACCTGACCAACCTAAGAAAGCAACCGTCGCTCACAAGATTGAGACCTTCATACTCGCCAAACAAACTGAGGGTTGAGCAACTCGACACCCCGGAAGTTGAAATACCAACTCGGACGGTTCGAGCGTCACTTGGCTCACCGCTCGAATTCTTTCCCCCAGAAATCACGACAGATGATGTCATTCACTTCCGCGGAGGTCGAAAGTGGAAGTCAGGCGTTACCGGCCCCGGAGCATAGGTCCCCGATGGTACTCTTTGACCCGTTTGACCCGGGCCGCGTACTCTGCTGCCCATAGACTTATACGTCATTCGTCCAATGGCGAGGAGGGGTAAAGTCTGAGTGTGCGTTTATCTCAGTGACGCTCCTTCCGCGATGCAGGAACACGATTGAACATCCTCAGAGACACCGGGAGGATTCGATGAAGCTACGAGCCGCCGCAGCGCTCCTCGCCACTGTCACTTTTCTCGCCGCCAATGCGTTAGGGCGGCAAACCGAAAATGCAATCGTGATTCATGCGAAGGACTCTGTCGCGCCAACCGCGCCTGTCGCGTCCCCGAGCAAATATCTGAATGGTTTCCACTCTGCCATCGAAGGGCAGACCATCGAGTACCACTCCTCGGATCCCGATGCCGATTTTGCTTTGCTTGTTCGTGGGCAGCGCGTGGCCCATACCGTCTCCTGGGAAACCGATCCCTTACCCGAACCGTCGGGCGATTTCTACCAATTCATCTGGCTGGCGGGCATTGAATGCGCTGGCTTCGCCGAGGAGAAGGAAAGTCATCCATTCAACCTTCTGATCAACGGCCAGATCTGGTTCACTTTCAAGAACGCCAAAGACGCGACCGCGAAAGCATGGCAAATTGCCGGGAACAACGGCGGAGAACTGTCCTTTACTGCAACGACCACCGACCATGTCGGCGACCTGTTCGGCTACATGACACTAAAACTTCCTGCAAACGATTTTCCGCCTGGCAGACCCCTCACGCTCGAAGTGCAAGGCGACAACTCCGGTAGTGCAGACTGGTACATGACGTTTCAGCACCGTTTCAATTTTGTGCCCCAGGTGCGCTCTGAGCCCGCCATCGTCAAGGACGGCGCACGCACTTTGCAACAGTTGAGGCTTAGCCTCGATAACCTCGTCGCCGGCCGCAGCGTCGAGGTTCACATTCCCGATCACGAGCCGATCCGCGCCGATCTGAACGTCGGCGCAAACGTTCTGCGGTTGCCCATCCCAGCAGTCGCTTCCGCCACTACCATCCCCCTCGTATTCAAGCTCAATGGAGACGTCGTCGAAACAAGCACAGTCTCGATCGCGCCCGTCCACAAGAGAGATATCTATCTTCTCTCCTACTCTCACAACGACATCGGATACACCGATGTGCAGCGCGACGTCGAACGCAAACAGTGGAACAACCTGGAACAGGCCATGCGCCTCATCCGCGACACGCGAGACTATCCCGCCGACGCTCGCTACAAATGGAATATGGAAACCATCTGGGCCCTGCAAAGTTATCTGAAACAGGCTTCAGCGGCCCAGCGTGACGAATTCTTCGCCGACGTCCGCTCCGGCAGCATCGGACTCAGTGCGCTGTACGCCAACATGCTTACTGGCCTGGCAGATTCCGTGGAGATGAGTCACTTCTTCGATTTTGCCCGCGCTCTGCGCTCCGACTACCACATTCCTATGACGACCGCCGTTACCTCCGATGTTCCCGGCTTTAGCTGGGGAATTGTTTCCGCGATGGCACAGAGCGGCGTCAAGTATTTTGCCACCGCGCCCAACTCTGGCGATCGCATCGGCTACACCCTGCAGGCCTGGGGTGACAAGCCTTTTTACTGGACCTCCCAATCCGGTCAGGAGAAAGTGCTTACCTGGATGGCAGGCGCCAGCTACGCCAGTTTCCACGAGGGACCGCTCAGTAAACTGGGCGACGACAAGATCATGAAGCTCGCGCGCAAGCTGGACGATGTTTCTTATCCCTACGAAATGGTCCAGCTCCCCTACACGCTTGGCGACAACGGCCCACCCGATCCCACGCTAGCCGACTTTGTCCGGCAGTGGAACGATCGCTACGTCACGCCGCGCCTCATCGTGGCGACCCACGAGCAAATGTTCGAGGAGTTCGAGAAGCGCTACGGCTCAAGACTCCCCGTGGTGCAGGGAGACTTCACGCCGTACTGGGAAGACGGAGCCGCATCCACGGCCTTCGAAACCGCATTAAACCGTGCCGCCGTCGATCGGCTCATCCAGGGCGAAGCCTTGTGGTCGATGCTCTCGCCGGCTTCCTATCCGGCCGGCGGATACGATTCCGCCTGGCGCAACGTAACTTTCTATGACGAGCACACCTGGGGAGCCCACAACAGCATCGAGGAACCAGATCTGCCGTTCGTTAAACAGCAATGGGAGATCAAGCGCAAATTCGCGCTCGACGCCGATCACGCATCACGCGACTTGCTCGCGGAAGTCCTGTATTCGCCCACCGTGCCGTCCAAAGCCAGAACGCCGATCGATGTCTACAACACAAATTCCTGGGTACGCACGGACGTGATATTCCTCACGAACGAACTGAGTGCGGCCGGTGATCGCGTCGTTGACCTCGATGGTCATCCCGTGCCGAGCCAACGGCTCTCCACCGGGGAGCTCGCTGTCCTCGCCGAGAACCTTGCGCCGTTTTCCGCCAAGCGTTTGTTCGTAGAAAAAGGGCAAGCTTTCAGTCGCAATGCCGCCAGGATTGGACCCAATAGCCTGGAGAATGAATTCATCTCCGTCTCCGTTAATTCGCAAAGCGGGGCAATCGACACGCTGAACTGGAAAGAAAAAGGAATTCAGTTGGTAGATCACGAGCGACGCACTGGACTGAATCAGTACCTCTACGTTTTGGGCACAGATCCTGACAAAGCGCAGTCGCCTTCGAACGTTCGCGTACGAGTAAAGGAGCAAGGGAATCTGGTGGTCTCGCTGCTGGTCGAAGCCGAAGCACCCGGTGCGAAGCGTTATTCCACCGAGATTCGTCTGGTCGAAGGTGTCGACCGCCTCGACCTGATCACCAATATCGACAAGCTTCCGGTGCGCGACAAAGAAGCCGTCCACATCTCCTTCCCCTTCGCCGTGCCCGGCGGCCAGCTACGCTACGACGTCGCTGACGCGTTCGTTCGTCCCGAAGTCGACCAGCTAGTCGGCGCCTGTAAGAATTTCTTTTCCGTACAGAGTTGGGTCGACATCTCCGACAGTAATTACGGTGTGACCTGGGCCTCACCCAACGCCCCACTGATAGAAATCGGCGCCATCACTGCCGAGCAGCCCTGGATGAAATCGATTGCGTCCTCGTCCTCGATTTACTCCTACGTAATGAACAACTATTGGCACACCAATTACAAGGCAGACCAGGAAGGCCCGGTAACCTTCAATTACTCGATCCTGCCCCATGCTGCCTTCAACGCCGTCGATGCCGCGAGATTCGGCACCGAACGGCGGCAGCCCCTGATCGTCTCCCTGGCCGACGCCTCCACTCCGCCGCGTTCTTCCCTGCTGCATTTTTCTTCTCCCAACGTCCTCGTGTCTTCGCTCAAGCCGATTGCGAACGGGCAAAGCTGGCTGGTCTATCTCTACAACCCAACCGAGAAGATTCAGAGATTTGACTTTCTCGGGAACAACGGTTCTCCCGTTTCAGTCCGATCGAGCGATGCCGCAGGACAAATCACCAACCCAGCGCAGGACTTTGAGATCGCCGCTTTCGGCAGCGCCTACGTGCGCATCGATCCGGCAGCGTCTGACAAGGCGAAGCGATGACGACCGGCCGGTAGTGTTTCTCTGTGCCGGCCAGGGAAGAAACGAAGAACGCGATTGAGTGTTACGATTTGCGTCATGCGAATCTCTTCGCGCGAGCAAGAAATTATCCTGTTCGTCCTGAACATGTTCATGCTGATCATGCTCCCGCGCGGAAACGCGCAGACATTCACCGACATAAAACCTTCTCCGCAGCAGGTCGAATGGCAGGATCTCGAGATGGGCGCCATCATCCACTTCGGTCCAAACACCTTCCTCGACCGCGAATGGGGCGACGGCACCGCCGACCCGAAAGTATTCAACCCCACCCAATTCAATCCCGAGCAATGGATGCAGGCTTTGCAGTCGGCCGGAATCAAGTACGTGGTCTTCGTCGCCAAGCATCACGACGGCTTCTGCCTGTGGCCCACGGCACAAACCGACTACAGCGTAAAGAGCAGCCCCTGGGAGAACGGCCACGAAGATATCGTTCGCCGGGTCGAGCAAGCCGCGAGGAAATATGGCCTGAAGTTTGGCGTGTACCTCTCTCCGTGGGATCGCCACGAGCCCCGCTACAGCAACTCTTCCGAATACGACAAGTATTACTCTGCGGAACTCGACGAACTCGTCCAGGGCTACGGCGATCTAGAAGAGTTCTGGCTCGATGGCGCCGGCAGCGCGGGTCACGTCTACAACTTTCCCCGCATCATCGAGGAACTCCGCACCTACCAGCCCAACACGCTGGTGTTTGCCGACGTGGCGCTGTTCGACTACGGCGACATTCGTTGGGTGGGGAATGAAGACGGAGTCGTTCCTTACGAGAACTGGAACGTGATCGACCGCCACGGATATCTCCGCTGGCGCCCCGTTGAGGCTGACACTCCGCTGCGCAAGGGGCACTGGTTCTGGCATCCCAATGATGAATCCAGTCTTAAGAGCGTGCCCGAGCTGCTTGCAACCTACGAGCAAACGGTGGGCAGAGGGGCACAGCTGATGCTTGGGATCGCGCCTGACCGGCGCGGCCTGCTGCCCGAGGCTGACGTGCTGCGCTTGAAGGAATTCGGCGCTGCGCTCCGCCAGCGGTACGGGAAAAATCTTGCCGCAAGGCATGTCAAGACGACGCCGGAATTGGAACTCGCACTCGATGGCAACCCGGACACGTTCTGGTCTGCGCCGGCCGGATCGCACCACGCTACCATCGAAGTGAGTTTCGCAACTCCAATCACCTTCGACCGCGCGCTCACCATGGAATGGCTCAACGCTGGCCAGCACATCCAGAAATACGCAATCGAAATAAACAGAAATGGGAAGTGGATCCAGATCTTCAAAGGCAATGCTATCGGGCACAAGCGAATCGATCACTTCGCGCCCGTGACCGCGTCACGAGTGCGCCTCAACATACTCTCATCGTCTGCCGAGGCCCACATCCGCGAATTCCAGCTATTTGATGCGAACGACGATTTGAAAGACGATGCGAACGACGCTTCGCCGTAACTCACACCCGCTGGACCTCAATGCCCCGCTCCACGAAGACCGCAGTCGCCTTGTCGGAAGCGCGTTTGTCGGTAATCAACACGTCAATTTCTGAGATCGGACAAATCAGGGCAGGCGTCACCATCCCGATCTTGCTTGAATCCGCCACCACGATTGTCTGCTTGGCCTGCTGAATCATCGCGCGAAACGTTAATCCCTCTTCCGGTTCGATTACCGTGATGCCACGCTCCAGGTCGATTCCACACACGCTCACGAACACGCGATCCATGTAAATGTCGTTCAGCGAAGTGATCGCGGCATGTCCCACCAACGAGAAAGATCCCGCCCACTGCACGAATCCGCCGGTTACGAATGTCTTCAACCCCGGACAGTTGCTTAACTCCATCGCGATGTTAATCGCGTTCGTGATCACGCGAATGTTGTGCCGATTCCTAAGATTTCGCGCCACATGCGTCGTCGTGGTGCCGGCAGTGAAACCCACAGTCTCGTTTTCGCAAATCAGTTCGGACGCCGCCAATCCGATCTTGCGCTTCTCCGCCGGGCGATGCTGCTCCCGGTTTTGAAACAGGGAATCGTATCGGAAAGGCTCATAAAGAAGCGGTTCGACCAGGGTTACACCACCGTGTGTCCGTCGTACCAACCCTCTCGCTTCCAGCTTGGCCAGATCGCGCCGCACACTCGCTGCCGACGCCCCGAGGTCCGCAATCAACTCGTCCAGTGACAGGTTTCCCTTCCGCCGCAACTCTCTCAGGATTTGGTCTTCCCGGGGTCGTGTCTTCATTGGAATGCCCCAACGGCCGTGGCGGTGTGAACACTGACAAGAAAGAAACTCGAGCTCAGACTATAGCAAGCGACCTCTTGGGCGCTCACAATTCTGCGTATAGAGCATCGACTGGATTGCGCTCGCACAATTCGATCAACCCGGCCTTGGATGAATACGATCCAGCCCGCGCACCCGAGCGTTCCGGAGTCCTCCTTGTGCAATAAACCCCAAAAATAGTCTAAAAAAATGATCATATATGCCTAAACCAATCATTTCATCCTTGACAGTGACCAACGTTCCTGATTAACGTCGCTTCATCGAAAGAGGATGCTTATGAGAACAAAGCTGTTCCGTTGCCTGTTCGCCGGCTGCTTGGTGGCCCTATTCTTGTTGTCATCCGCCTCGGGACAAACCGTCACGGGTTCCATTGCTGGAGTGGTCACTGACCCCAGCGGTGCCGTGGTCCCGGGAGCGAAAGTAGTTTCTGAGAATACGGCGACCGGAGTAAGAACTTCGGTGCTGACCAATTCCGCCGGCGTGTACACCCTCCGATTCCTGCCCATCGGCACCTACACCGTGACGATTTCGGCGAAGGGATTTGCCACCCAGAAGGTGGAAGCCTTCCCCCTGGAGATCGACCAAACCGCCGAGGTGGATGCGAAGCTGACAATCAACGAGTCGACGACGGTGGAAGTGCGGGAAACGATTCACCCGATTCTCGACACCACCGACGCCACCCTGGGGAACACGCTGTCGACCAACGAAATCGCCAATATTCCGCTGAACGGGCGGAACTTCTCTGCGCTTACCCTGTTCCAGCCCGGGGCAATCGATACCGATCCCACAGGGATGAGCGGAAATAACGCCATCGAGCGCAATACATACAACAGCGGCATCTCGGCAATCAACGGCAATCGCGAACAGGCGAACAACTACACGATCGAAGGCGCCGATAACAACGAGCCGCAGAACAATTTGATCGGCTATAACCCCGCTCCCGACGCTATCGCGGAAGTTAAGGTGGTCTCGGGCAATGCCAACGCGACTTACGGAAATGCCAATGGGGGCGCGATCGTAACCATTCTGAAATCGGGCACCAACCGGTTCCACGGATCTTTGTACGACCTGCTGCAGAATGAGAAGCTCGATGCCAATTCGTGGGCGAACGGCCTGAACAATCCGGTCACTCCGAAGAATTCTTACACGCAGAACATCTTCGGCGGAACGATTGGAGGGCCGATCCTCAAGAACAGGCTTTTCTTTTTTGGCGACTACGAGGGCATCCGCCATCACTCGGGTGGGTCGAGTTCGACGAACGTCCTTACCGGGGACATGCGTACTGGAGACTTCTCTGCTCTCCTGACGACCCCTGGTGTTAGCCCGATCCAACTCTACGACACGCAGAACAACTTCACGCCCTATGCAAATGACCAGGTTCCTATCGTGAATCCGGTTGCGACCTACCTGTTTGCAAATCCAGCGCTCTACCCGCTGCCCAACCGAACTCCGGTATCAACCAGCAGCGGAGGGGACGGATTAGTTCAGGGAGACTTTGTAGGCCCACAATCCACCTACGTTTCGAACAATCAGGAAGATTTCAAGGTCGACTGGACTCCGCGCGACAAAAACAAGTTTTCTGGTTTCTATTCGCAGGGCACGGGCAGCGATTACACGACCGCCATTATTCCGGTAGATTTTCCCAACCACAACACCTACCCGACGAAGATTGCCGGCGCCAGTTTTGTTCACACGTTCTCACCGACGATCGTCAATGAATTTCGCTTCGGGTTCACCAGGGTGCGCTGGAACAATGGTGTCCCGAGCGATCCGACAGGACTGTTTGGCTACACGGGCGACGCAAAAGTCGGCATTCCGTTTGGCACCCAGAAGTATGTGGGCTTCACCGGACAAAGCATCAGCAACGGCGTAAGTTATCTGGGAACCAATGCGAATCCTCAGGTTTTTACCGACAATACCTTCAACTACGAGGATAATCTGACCTGGCAAAAGGGCAAGCATTACCTCTCAATCGGCGGACAGGCCACGAGATACCAGCAGAACTACATAAACGCCGGCAACGTCGGATTTCTGGGTCAGTTCAGTTACAACGGTCAATTCACGGGTCCTGCGGGCGGCACCGGCTGGGGTGCGGCAGACTTCGTTCTTGGCCGGATTTCGAACGTTCAGCTAGCGTCTCCCCTCGGGTTCGTCGGCAATCGCCAGTGGCGGACGGCTGGCTTTTTCCAGGACGATTACAAGATCACTTCCAGGCTCACCTTGAATCTTGGGATTCGGTACGAATTCGACCAGCCCTGGTATGAGCAAAACAACAAGACCGCCAACGTGCTTCCAGGCGGTATCGTAGAGTACGCGGGGAGTGTGCCTGCCGGAGCGGCGCCTGGGTCGATCGTTTGCGCGACTCACTCGTGCTACAACGCCAACTACAAGCAAATCATGCCCCGCCTTGGCTTCGCGTTCCAGGCTATGCCAAAGCTTGTCATTCGCGGCGGCTACGGCGCTACCAGCTTCTTTGAAGGTTATTCTTTCAATCAGCGCCTGACGTCCAGCCCACCCTTCTCGCTTGCCATCAACAGTAATGCTACGACTCCGACGGGAACGTCGGGAGGGTCGCCATTTACGGTCGCTGATGCTTTCAGCCAGCCTCTGGGAATCAACAACTCGTTGTACTCGGTTTGGCCGCAGGATACGCAGCCTGCCTACAACCAGCAGGTCACTCTGGTCACCGAATACGCGATCACGAATGAGCTGTCTTTTAGCGCGGGATATCACGGCCAAGTCGGGCATCACCTGGCCGATTATCGCAACGGCAATCAGCTGACTGCCGCGCAAGCGCAAGACCTCTCGACGGTCGGAGGATGCGGCGCTGCGACGATCCCCGCCGTTGACCAAACGCCCTACTTTTCTCTGGTGGGAGAGTGCGGCAGTATTCTGATTACCGAATCGCAGGCCCGTATGACGTATAACGCGGGCCAGTTTACGTTGCGCCAGCGAATGCACCGAGGCCTGGAATATACGCTGAACTACACGTTTTCAAAATCCATGACGGACTCATCCGGGAACTACGCGGTTTCGAATACAAGTTTCAACGGGCTTTCCGTCCAGAACGGTTACGATCTCAACGCCGATTACGGCCCTTCCGCCATGGACGTTCGGCACAGCCTGAACTTCGTAGGCGTCTATGACCTTCCCTTCGGCCACGGCAGAGCTTACGGTGGCGACGCGAAGGGGGTGCTTGACGCAGTATTTGGAGGATGGAAGCTTGCGACCTCAGCCATCCTGTATTCAGGATTGCCCGTCACCATCTTTGGTCCAAACAACAGCAACACGAACAACGCTGGATGGGGCTTCAGTCGGGCGAATCAGTACCGTCCCATGATCATTCGGCACCGTTCGCTCTCCGACTGGTGGGGTACGGACGAATCTGCGCTCAACGCCGTTTTGTGCCCGTCGAACGGAGCTTGTGCCTATGGGGAGGCGGCTCAGAATACGTTCGGGACTGCCGCGAACAGCACCGAGCGAGCGCCGGGCTATCGCAGCGTTGACGCGTCTTTCTTCAAGGACTTCCACTTGTGGAGCGAGGAACGCGTGCTGGGCTTCCGTGCTGACTTCTTCAATCTCTTCAATATTGCCAGTTACGGAAATCCGGACAGCGGGATCGGTGACAGCAACTTCGGGGCAATCAGCAGCGTTCGCTCCCAGGAACGGCATATTCAAATCGGCTTGCACTACGCCTTCTAGCTTTGACCGCTTAGGTTGACCGGCGCGAGACTGCCCGGAGGCATGCGCTTCGAGTGCCTCCCACGGCCGGGAGTCTCTTTCGCCGAGCAGAACATTCATTGAATTCTCTTGCCGGTGATGGGAGGTTCGCGCGGCTGCGAATCATCAGGACCGAATGCTCATACTCTCACCACGATCTTCATAAATGGGACTCATGGCCGAACAAGTACTGATTGAAGTGTGTGTCGACTCGGTGGCCTCTGCCGTCGCCGCGCAGCAGGGCGGGGCGGCTCGCGTCGAGTTGTGCAGTGATCTGCTCGAGGGAGGAGTCACTCCCAGTGCGGGCCTGATCGAAGTGGTTCGTGCCCGTATCTCCATCGGCCTGCAGGTTATTATTCGTCCCCGCGGCGGAGACTTCTGCTATGCCGGCGAAGAAGTCGAGATCATGCGCCGCGACATCGCCGTCGCCAAGCAACTGGGTGCCGACGGCGTCGTTCTCGGCATCCTTGATGCCGCGGGCCATGTCGATGTCCACAGCACCCGTCAACTGATTGAGTTGGCACGTCCGCTTAACGTCACCTTTCATCGAGCCTTCGATATGTCCGCCGACCTATTCCAATCCCTCGAAGACGTTTGCGCCACTGGCGCCGACCGTCTTCTTACCTCGGGCGGCGAACAAAAATGCCTGCAAGGTGCCCAAACCATCGCCCGGCTGGCCAAGTCGGCCAACGGCCGCATCGCTATCATGGCCTGCGGCGGCATCGGCCACCATGACGTAGCTTCCATCATCGAACGCACAGGAGTCCGCGAGATTCATGTGGGATTAGGTACCCCCGTACCCAGTCCAATTCGCTACCACAACCCGCGCCTTTCGATGGGCAAGCTCCACGGACGCGAATATCAGCGCGTGCAGGTGCTCGAAGAGAATGTGCGCAGTCTGCAAAGCGCCATCCTGCTCGCCAAAATTTAGCGCGTAGCGACCGGCCTTCTCCCTTGAACACGCTTTTATTGATTCTATCGCTCCTTTACCCAGATCAATTTGTACCCTTTCTACTAGAGTGTCGCCTAGCACGCCTGCGATCCGACTTACAGTCCTGAAGTCTGGTAGCGCAGAACCGACAGGGCCAACCGGTATTCATATCCGGCTTGAGCATTTCCGATTTCAGCCTGGGTCTGCTGTAGCTGCGCCTGGCTGAGTTCTACAATTGAACTGAGGCCCAGCTTGTATCGTGTCTGGGCAAGATCAAGCGCCTGGTTCGCCTCCGCCAACAACTGCTCACTGACATTCACGCGGTCGAATGCAGTGCTTGCCGCCAGCCAGCTTGTGCGGACATCTCGCGAGATCCGATTTCGAAGATCCATCAGACGTTGCCGCGCAGCCTGGGCACGCAAATCCGCTTCGTGAGACTTCGCTGAAAAAAGAAAACCATTGAAGACGGGAATCTCTATGTTGACCCCCACGGCAGCGTAGGGCCCATAGATAAGATCGGTTCGTACCGGAGAATCTCCGAAAGCTCCGAGGGCACTGATGGTCGGATACAATTGGTCGTGCTCTGCCTGGTGAAACTTCTCCGCGGAGTCCGACTGAAATTCCAACGCAAGAATCTCGGGACGCTTGGCAAAGGCCTCGGCGATCAATGGATCCACATCCGCTGGGGGTGTGGCCAACGGTTCCATATCGTTGACAAGCTCGAATGCTTCAAGAGTAGGAAACCCCAGAATCGCCGACAGGGCCGCCATAGAAGCCTTGTCATTGTTCAGCGCGTCCAGGTAGAGAAGCTTGGCCTGCGCCAGATTCACGTTGGCAAAGCTCAAGTCCAGGTCTGACCTTAATTTGCTTTTGGTTAGAGCGGAAACCTGGTCGGACAACAACTGGCGCGAAGCTACGGTCTGTTCTGCTACCTGCAGCACAGCGTGCGTCTGAAGGCTGCTGTAAAAGGCCTGGTCCACAGCCAACAAAACATCTTGTTTCGTAGCGGCCGCGCTCTGTTCGTCGGCTCGCGCCTGAAGGCGAGCGCTGGCTACCAGGTTCGTAGTGTGCCCGAAGTCGGTGATGAGCTGGGTGACCGTGGCACCGCCCGCGGCTCGTGTATAGACGCTGGGATTATTCAACGCCCCAGCGGTGATGCGGCTATTTGCGCGTGCATCGACTGCCGTCAGGTTGCCGTAGGCCTGCGGCCAGAGATTCGAGCTCGCTTCCCTCGTCACCTGCCGCGACGCCAGTGCATTCAGACGCGCGACAGAAATTGCTGGATTGTTCTTGAGCGCCAGCGCCTCCGCGTCCTTCACGCTGAGCCGTGTCACATTCGAGGAAGGCGAACCTGGCACGAGCGGTACCGACTGCGCCATTCCTCGCGTTGAGAGCGTATGGGTTGAGAGCGCGAGAGCGCCCAACAGAAACACCAGTCTCCATGTCATGCCGGCTGTCCCTCCTTTTTCTCGTGCTTCTTATCCTCATCTTTGCCGTGAACCATCAGATAGACAGCGGGTACGAGGAAAACGGTGACGACCACCGAAACCGCGAGACCGCCGATCACGGCACGCGCCAGAGGAGCGTATTGCTCGCTGCCCGTCTCCAGACCCAGCGCCATTGGCAGCATTCCCAACAAAGTCGCGAGCGAGGTCATGAGAATCGGGCGCAGCCTGATCTTGCATGCCCGCACCAGGGCTTCCTGCAACGAGAAGTCCTCTTTCTGCAACTGGCGCGCGAACTCAACGATCAGGATGCTGTTGGAGACCACGATGCCAGTCATCATGATCACGCCCATGAGGGACATAATGTTGAACGTGCTGTGCGTGAGCCAAAGAATCAGCACTACCCCCGCTAATCCTGGAGGGATCGCAACCAGAATGATCAGCGGATCTTTGAAGGACGCAAACTGCGCCATCAGAATCAGGTAGACCAGCACGATAGCCAGCACAAGACCGATGGAAAAGCGCTTGAATGATTCCTGCATGCCGACCACCGACCCTAGTACGTCGATCCGCATGTTTTCCGGCAACGAAAGGTGACGCACAATGTTATTCACTTGGCGGCTGATTCCACCTAGCGCCTCTCCCGAGGGCATCACATAGATGTCGATGACGCGCTGCAATTGATAATGGTCGACTTCGGTCGGCGTGTTCATCGGCGTTATATCGGCCACGGATTGCAAGGGCGTGTAATTCCTGACATTTGGAGCTCGCAGAGGAATCTGCTTGAAATCCTCCATGCTCATGTTCTGGATCTGCTTATCGAAGTACTGCACAGTCAGCATGTAGTTGTTGCCAGTTTTGGGATCGATCCAGTAGCTGGGCTCAATCATGCCGTTGGAGGTCAGCGCAGTGATCACGTTGTCCACCACCTGTTTCGGTGTAAGCCCGATCAGGCTGGCGCGTTCTCGATCGATATTCAACTGCAAGCCGGGATAAAGAAGATTTTGAGGAATCAGCACGCTACCGACGCCCTTGCGGCCTCGGATCTGTTTGGCTATATTCGTCGCCACTTTATAAGTGCCGTCGAGATCGTTACCTCGGACCTGGACATCGATCGGTGCGGGTAGTCCCAGGTTAATCACTGCATCGACGAGTCCACCCGCCTGAAAATAGGTATCGAGATCCGGCAAGTCTGCGGATAGCTTGCGGCGAACGCGCCCCATGTATTCATAGCTACCTATCTTGTGGTCCTCTTTTAAGCTCACCAGGACAAATGCCGTATCCATGGACGAATTGCTGGTGTACATGGCGGAGAGGTCGGGAGTGATCCCGATATTGGAGACGATTATTCCCAGGTCGTGGGGGCCGATCACTTGGCGAATATCGTTCTCAACGCGCGCGATGTATTGATTGGTGACCTCAAGGCGGGAACCGCTCGGCGCCTTCACGTTGATCACGAACTGGCCTGGGTCAGTTCGTGGAAAGTACGCTGTTCCTACGAATGGGAAAATTCCCGCCAGCACCAGGGCGATGCCAGCGGCGATCCACGCCACGGTTCTTCCCGGCCGGGCCAGAGCGCGAGTCACCCAACGCTCGTAAAAATCCAGCAGCTTCTGGAATTGCTTATTGAACTGGCCCAGGAATCTCCGGAAGATAGATCTCGTCGCGGCTTTGTCTTCTGATTCGTGTTCAATTTCCTGTTCCACGTCTTCGACGTGGATGAAGTGCGCGCAATAGAGCGGCACCACCGTCATGGCAAAAACATAGGACGCAAAAATAGACAAGACTACGCCCAGAGCGAGGTCGATGAACAGATACCGGCTGACACCGTAGAACAGGGTCACGGGGAAGAACACAATCGAGGTGGTAGATGTGGCCGCCAGCACTGCCAGCGAGACTTCCATCCCTCCCTTTTCCGCGGCCACGGCCGGAGGTTCGCCGATTTCCATGTAACGGAAAATGTTTTCCAGCACCACCACCGAGTCGTCAATCAGCCGCGAAAAAGCCAGCGCCAAGCCGCTCAGGAGCATCACGTTGATCGACCCGCCCATGGCATTCATGAGCAAAAAACACACCAAAGCGGAAAGAGGTATCGAGAGCAGGACAGCGACCGTGGCTCGTGGGCTCCCGAGAAAAATCAGAATCATGATGCCCGTCAGCAGCAGTCCGATTCCGCCTTCCTTCATTACATTCTTGATGGCGCTCTTAACAAAGATGGATTGGTCAAAGACAACCGCCGTCTTGAGAGATTTCGGAATGTCTAATAAATTCTTAATCGCCGCTTTGATTCCATTCACAATCGTGATGGTGTTGCTGTCGCCGCCTTGCTTTAGGACAGGGATGTAAACCGACTGCTGTCCGTCGATACGGACGATGTTGGTCTGAATCGCTCCGGAATCCTTGGCCTCGCCTACATCTGCGACCATCACCGACGCGTTGCCCACAGTCTTCAGCGGGATACGGTTAATCTCGGCTACGTCCGGCAATTGCGCATTGGCATAGATGTTGTAATCTCGAGGACCGATCCGGACATCCCCAGCAGGAAGAATCAAGTTGGAATCATTCACCGCGTGAACCACGTCCATCAGGCTAAGCTGGTGCGCCTCCAGTTTGACTGGGTCCACATAAACCATAATCTGGCGATAACGCCCGCCAAAAGGCTGCGGCACAGAAGCGCCGGACACGTTCGCAATCTGGTTGCGAACCTGGAATTGCGCCAGATCCTTCAGCCGGGTTTCGTCGAGGCCTTCCCCTTTCAGAGTTACCAAACAAACCGGCAGGCTGGATGCATCGAACTTGAGCACAACCGGTGGCAACGTTCCTGGAGGCAGACGCCGAAGGTCCGCCATCGCCAGGTTAGCGATATTGCTGAGAGCAGCATTGGCATCGCTGCCCGGCTTGAAGTAAATCTTAATCAGGCTCACGCCCGTAAGAGAGCGCGACTCGATGTGGTCGATGTTGCTGCCCAGGGTAAAGAAACGCTCGAAAGTGTCGGTAATGTCGGCCTCGACCTGTTCCGGCGGCATTCCCGCGTAGAAGGTCGCAACCACGACTACCGGAATCTTGATCTGCGGGAACAGATCCACTGGCATCCGAACCACCGTCGTCACGCCGACCACGGCGATTACCAGACAAAGCATGATTATGAAGAACGGGTTCTTCAGAGCGAATCTGGGCATTACTTTCGCTCTCCCGTCTGGCCTTCGCTCGCACCTGCAGGAGCAGACTCTAACTTGGGCGTCACCACCTCGCCGATCGCGTAGTCGGACTGACCGGCGCTGACCACTCGATCCTTTTCTGAGAGACCGTGAACGATCTCCACGGTGGTGGAGGTTTGCTCCCCTAGTTCAACGTTCCGCTTCTGCACGCGATTCTGATCGTCGAGAGCCAGCACGTAATGCTGGTTGCCTTCCTGAACCACGGCCTGGACAGGAACCGTGAGCGCGCTCTTTTTCCCGTGCAGCGCAAGCTTCACCTCGGCGTACATGCCAGCGGTGAGAGTGTCTTGCGGATTCTCGACGTCAATCTCCGTGTGCATGGTTCGGGTCTCGTCATTGAGTGCGTCAGCGAAGCGGGACACGCGACCCTGAAAGTCTCGATTCAAATCGAGAACATGCACCTGCACAATGCTGCCCAAATGGATCATCGGCACGGCGGATTCGGGAACTGGAATCTCCAACCGAAACAAGGACCACTCCGCGAGTTGCACCACGGGCTGCGATTGCGTCTCAGATGAGGTTCCGGCTGAGATTAAGGCACCGGTGTCGACATAGCGTTTGGTGACCACGCCCGCGAAAGGAGCCGTGATGTGCGAATAAGCCTGCAACGCCGAAAGACGATCAAGCGTAGCTTGCGCCATCCCAAGCTGGTTTTGCGATTCAGCCAGCGCCGCCCGAGCGCCGTTAATCTGCGCCTCGGTTTCTTTATCCTTTGCCATCGAATCGTCCAGCTCCTGCTCGGCGACCAAACCCGGCCGTTCCTCCGATGCCTGCTTGAGCCGCGTATAGGCTGCGTGGTAAGCAGTGTGCGTGGACTCCGCCCGCTCGATTTCGCTTTGCGCGCGGCGAATCGCATCTTGACTGCGGCCGATGTCCGATTTTGCGCCCATGACCTGCGCATTCAATTCGGGGACCTCTAAAATGGCCAGTTCCTGCCCGGCGCGAACCTTGTCCCCCACATCCACAAAAATATGACGGATGTAGCCGGCTACCTTGGCGTGAACATCCACCTGCTGGAAAGGACGAAATTCGCCCGTGAGAGTAATGACGTTTTCGAGTGGACCGTGGACGGCCACCACAACGGGCGCCACCCGTTGCGGCGACTCCTCGGCCTTCTTGTCATCCGCGTCACCGAACGAATGCACGAGTAGCATGATCGCAATAACCACGGTGAGCGCTGCAACGGCTCCACCCATTATGTGTCTGCGCTGTAACGTCATTTTTTCATTCTAGATCTGGATGCCTGAGACTGGTGAAGAAAGTCCTCACCCCGCGAAAGAGCAACCAACTCACGCATCAATCACCGATTGAGTTGAAGTTCAGTTGGAGTGACTAGCTTTTGAATACAAGGAGGAAAAGTCAGCAGGCGGGAGGTGGTCGATTGTTGAGATTCTCTGCCAGAAGAAGAATTGGCAGAGGTGGGCCGGCCGGCGCCACGCAGGGATAAAACGTGGAAGCGTGTGCCACCGCGATTGCCGCTACTGGGGCAACCCAACCAATCGCATCGCGATCCATATGCTGCTGCATAGCCTGTCGCGAGCTGGACTGGACGCTTGCAGAGATAGAAGTTGTAGCGCCGAAAGTCCGCGTCGCCAGCGTTAGGACAAGCGAACACATGACAACACCGACCAGCGCCCAGCGCCACCACGGCACCGGGCAAAGCGAAGCGTCTCTGGTTTCAGCTTTTCGCACGACAATCCCAATTCTAATTATACGCGCGGCGTGCCCAGAAGCAAGTTAACTGTCATCAACCGAACGGATGTGGATTTCATGATCGGAACCGAAGTGATACTAGCGGCGCCTCCTTGCCGTTCCGATGCGCGGCGAGGTTCCACTAAGCGCATGCGCCTTCGTGAAAGACTATCTGTGTCCAGCCGCAATCGCTACCCGGGGGGAAGTCCCGAAGGCTACCGCTTTGGGCTGCACAACCTGCGCCACTCGCTGATAAGTTCTTCAAAAAGAAATGGTAGGCACGACGAGACTCGAACTCCTGACCTCTACGGTGTCAATTTTGAGGTGACACCCCTTAAATCCTTTAGCTCCCTTGCTTTTCCGATTTACCACACCTGCAGAAACGCCCGAAAAGAGCTTGGTTTTGGTGACGAATTGGTGACGAGCTTTTCTGACTTGTACCGGAAGGGAACGTCTTCCGCTTGCAGAGCTAAGTTTACGGACAGGCCACCTCGGCGCAGCTGGAACCGAGACGAAGAACACGGGGCACAGAGTCGTGCAAAACAGGCGATCACGCAAATCGAAATTAAGTTTGAACTACTCTCTCTGCGGCTGGGAGTACAGAACGGGAGACCGTGGGGATTTGGACAGAAAACGTGGATCCCTTGTCGGGTGCGCTCTCGACAGTGATTGAACCGCCGTGCCGCTCGACGATCCAGCGGGCAATTGCCAAACCTAGTCCTGCTCCACCGACGGCGCGTCCGCGCGCCTTATCGACGCGGTAAAAGCGCTCGAAGATCTTCGACTGTTCTTCGGTGGGGATTCCGATTCCGCTGTCGCTCACCCTCACAACCGCGCGCCGCTCTCGGTCATCCTGCTTCACATCATTCTGATTCACATCGACTTGGTTCACATCGAGCTGGCTCACATCAAGGGTCACATCGATGCGTCCGGGAGCGGGCGTATATTTGACGGCGTTATCCAGCAGGATGGACAAAACCCTTCGCAGCGCCGATTCATCCACCACTGCCCAGACGTGGCCAGCGTCGCCCGACCGGAAGGCAAGCTCATGGCCGGCTCGGGCGGCGAGAGGTCGCCAGCCCTCCACGCAGTCCCGCACCAACCCCCCAAGTTCAACCGGTTGCCGTTTAAGAGATTCGCTGCCCGAATCGGCGCGAGCTAATGCGAGTAAATCCTCGATCAAGATGGAAGTTTTTTTAGTTTCGTTCAGAATGTGCTGCAGCGCTTCCCGATAGGCATGGGAATCTCGAGCCCTGCGTAATGCTACTTCTGCCTCGGTGCGCATCAGCGAGATCGGGGTGCGCAACTCGTGCGATGCATCGGCTGTGAACTGGGTGATGCGCAGGAACACTTTCTCAATACGGTCGAGCATATCGTTCAAGGTGTCGGAGAGACGCTGCAGTTCGTCACCGGTATCCAGTTTCTCCAGCCGGTTGCTGAGATTGTGACCGCTGATATTGCGCGCGGTGCGGGTCAGGGCGTCTACGGGGGCCAGCGCGCGGTGACTTAGCCAGTGACCGCCGATGGCTGAGATCAACAGTACCAGCGGAGCCAATAACAAAAGATAGTTTCGAAGAGCACCCAGAGTTTCCCGCACCTCCTTCATTGGAGCGCCTGTCGCGATGAGGAAAGTAAGGCCGTGAGTGTTTGTGCTCGATTGAAGAAAGCGGAGATGCCGCCCAGCGACAACCCGATTCTCGAACAAATGTTTGGACGGAGGAACACTGCCGGAAGAAGAAACTGGGGGCGCGAAAGAATTTCTTCTTAGAAAGTCGGACACGTACACGGGCTCGCCATTGGATGTGTAGATCGCCAGATATTCTCCGGCATGCTCCTCGGCGTAGGTCTCCGTGACTTCTTCCTGAAACTTGGGTAGATCGGCATTTTTTTTCTGCGCCACCAGGAAACTCTGGACGTCCGCAGCCTGATTCTGCAGGTTCTTGTCCACGAGGCTGACGAGATGGTGGCGCAACACCAGCCACATTCCGGCTCCGAAGGCGAACTGGCCCAACGCGAAGATCGCGAGATACCACAGCGTAAGGCGCCAGCCGATGGAGAGCCTGGTCATGGTTGCGAGACCTCGCGAATTACATATCCCACGCCGCGGACAGTGTGAATGAGCTTGGCGCGGCCGGGGGAATCGATCTTGTTGCGCAGCAGGTGCATGAATGCATCCAGGGTATTCTCTTCAATCTCGCGATCAAAACCCCACACGGCTTCGATCAGCGCCCGGCGGGCAACCACCTTGCCCGTGCGGAAGACCAGCCGCTCCAGCAAATTGTATTCCGTGCGCGTAAGGGAAATGCGGGTTTGGCCGCGCGAAACCTCGCGACTGGAAGGTTCCAGCACAAGGTCGGCGACCCGCAGACTGGAATCCGAGGCTGCCATGGCGCGGCGCTGGACGGCTCGCAGCCGGGCCAGGAGCTCTTCGAAAGAGAAGGGCTTGGTCATGTAGTCGTCGGCGCCGAGGTCGAGCCCGCGGACGATGTCCGGCACGGAGTCTTTCGCTGTAAGCATTAGGAGGGGCGTGCGGATTTTCTCGGACCGCAGCCGTTTCGCCATCTCGTACCCGCTGAGTTTGGGCAGCATGATGTCGAGGATGATCACGTCGAACTCGAAGCCCTTGGCCAGCGCGAGCCCCTCGGCGCCGTCGAAAGCGCAGACCGCGGAGTGCCCTTCTTCCGTGAGCCCCTTGCGGAGAAGCTCAGCCATACGGGCTTCGTCTTCAACAATCAGTAGCTTCATCGGCAACCCAGGAACGGGAATCGGTGAGCTCCAGGTCACATGCTCACGGTCCTGCGCACAAGCTGAGTCTAGAACCTGAAGACAGTCGGCGTTTCACGATAATCGAACAACCTTGCACTCAGCTGAAGAAAAATTCAACCTGAAGAAATATTAACCTTCCTTTCATCACTGCGTCACAAGCTCCTCTTAGGATTTTCGAACATCTCGACGCGCTGAAAACGGTGCGATGGGGTCACGGCCTCCATAAGACTCGCCTTGCCCACGTCGGCTGCGAGATTCCCTCGGTGTGGAAGTTTAGGCATAGTTCGTTGGTCGTGTTGTGGACGTCGCTGTTCCGAACGTCGCGGTTCTGACAAGGAGCTGAAGTCATGAAACCTGAGCCCTCCCCCAACAGTTTCTACCTCAGTTTGCAGTTCGCAGCGGTTCCCATCATCAGTCTTTTGCTGCTCCTACTCGGAACGCCGGCATTGTTCGCGCAGGTGGATCGCGCTGAGCTTGAAGGGACGGTGACCGATCCGTCGGGAAGAGTGATCACGGGCGCCACGGTAAAAACTCTGGCCGTAGATACGGGAATCAGCGAGGAGCAGCCAACCAACGCCAAGGGTTATTACCGCTTCCCTGGCCTGGCGGTTGGCCGTTACAAAGTGATCGTCGGCGATCCCGGTTTCAAGACCAAAGTCATTGACGATGTGATCCTTCAAGTTGGCCAGACGCACACGCTGGACATCGCGCTCGTCGTCGGCGAGATCAAGGAGGAAGTCGAGGTCCACGCTACTAACGCGCCCTCGGAGCGCACCTCCGCGGCCGCAGCCACCGTCATCACCACGGACCAGATTGCCGATCTTCCGAACAACGGGCGCGACTGGGCGAGCTTTACGCTACTCGCTCCCTTCGCTCAGGATGATGGCGGCGGCGATCAGCGTACGATCCGCTTCGCTGGCCGCGCCCGCGACGACAACAATTTTTCCATCGACGGTGTCGACGCCGGCGGCATTCAAGAGCAGGCGCAAAAGTCGCAGACCCGCTTGCAAATCTCTCAGGACGCGATCGAAGAATATCGCGTCAACAGCGGTCTGTACGACGTCGAATATGGCACCCAGGCGGGCGGCCAGGTCGATGTCGAAACCAAGAGCGGCACGAACGACTGGCACGGCACCATCTTCTCTTATTTTCGGAATTCCGTTTTTGACGCCCGCAATTACAATGACTATGACCTCGCTGGAAATCCTGCCATTCCTCCGTTTCGCCTGGGGCAGTACGGCTTGACGGTGGGTGGTCCGATCAAGAAAAACAAGACCTTCTTCTTCATCAGCTACGAAGGGCTGCGCCAGCTGCAGTCGACCACCAACCAAGTAAATGTACCCGCCGGGATATGTTGCGCGGCTTTCCCCAAGCCCGAGCCGCAAAAGATCAATGTCCCTTACCAGAAGTACGTTTTAGATCAGGCGACGAGCCTGGGCTACGGGCCACAGATGTGCCAAATCATGCAGGCGTTCGCGTGGCGCACCTCGGTGGGCTCAATTGACGGCTGCGCGCCGCGATTTGTCTTTCCCGACAGTGCGTTTCAGTATCAGGGAGGCAACCAGGACCTGGTTACGTTCGCGGCCCCCACCACGGTGCATGAAGACACTGGGCTAATACGGATTGACCACAAAATCAGCGAGAAGACTCTTCTCTACGGTCGTGCGCAGCGCGACATCAGCCTGGTGGATGCGCCTAATGGGAGCAGCAGTCTTCAGTCGGATAAACTACAAACCATTAATCATCCGGCGAACTACCTGATCGCGCTGGAGCATACCTTCAGCCCGACTCTGTTCGACGAAGTCAAATTTTATGTCAACCGCGCTCCCTTCCATAATCCGCAAGCCAGCGCTCTGCCCTACGCGGTGAGCACCAACGATTTCGTGGGCCTGAACAATGACAGCGCCGATATCGAAGTCGGAAGCACCTTCGGTCTGATCGACAATCTGATTTGGTCCCGCGGCCGTCACACCTTCAAGGCTGGCATGGAGTACCGGCGGGTCCGGCTGAATCAGGGTCAGACTTCCAACAACGTACTCACCTTTGGTGACGACTACTCGTTGTCCCAGGCGTCGCTTGCCAACATCAACTACATTGCTCCCTGGTGCTGCCATGGTCTGCGCCGCAACTTCTTCATGCCCTACTTCCTGGACGAATGGAAGGCCACTCCTACATTGACCCTTACGGCAGGGCTGCGCTGGGATTACTACGGCGTTGCCCACGAGGCGACCAATCGCACAACGGTGTTCGATGTGAATACGTTTCATGGCGTGTGCCTTGGGACCGGATCATTCAACGTGGCACCGAGCCCCGGTCCCATCAACACCCCGCCTTGTCCCGCGAATCCAGCGTTATACAACACGAGCTACTTGAACTTTGATCCGCGATTGGCTTTAGCGTGGGCTCCCGCCGCACTGCATGGAAAGACGGTCATCCGTTCGGGCTTTGGCATCTATCATGGGGCGGCGCAGAATGACGACTTGAATGCGGGATTGGAGAGTGACACATTCCGCGTTCTGGTCAATAACTTCGGCACCTGCAATCCGGCGCCTCCGCAAACTATTTGCCCCAATTTGCAATCTCAGTTTGAGGAGCAGGATCCGACTTTCACGGGACTCAGCGGTATTGGCAAACAAGCAAACCATCCGCGTGCCCTGCAACGGGAAAGGCGCCGGGATCTCTACGTGGAAACGTGGGGATTGACCGTGGAGCATCAACTGCCGGACAATTTCACGGCCGCAGCGCAGTATCTCGGCAGCCGGGGGGTACGCTTATTCTCCCGCGGTGCAGTGAATCTCTGTAGCGAGCCAGTTACCTTCAATCCAGTCGATGGCGATTGCGTCCGCCCCTTGGACCAGTACTATCCGGGAGGCAATCCTTTCGGTTCGGTCGACTACAAGAGTGATATTGGGGCGAGCACCTACAACGGACTCGGGTTGTCCCTGGAGCGCCGCTTTAGCGCAGGACTGGAATTTCAGGCGCGTTACACCTGGTCGCACTCCATCAATGACGGCTCGGTCGGCGGGGGTGAGTCGAATGGCCCGGAAAACGTGAACTGCCTGGAGTGCGATAAGGGGCCAAGCGTTTTCGACGTGCGCAACAACGTCGCGGTGAATGGGATCTACCAACTCCCGTTTGGGCCTGGAAAGCCTTACCTTAGCCAGGGGGTTCTTGGCAGGATATTCGGAGGCTGGGAGTTTAGCGGAGTCGGTCTTTGGCATACCGGTCATCCATTGACCGTGGATATGGACCTCAGCAACCCCATCAGCAGTACGGGCCCGTTCAACGGATTTCCCTACACTTATCTGCTACCCAACGGGGATGACCAGGACAGCGAGCGTCCCGACCTTATCCCCGGAGTACCGGTCATCTTGCCTCACCAGCATCCCGCGGTGGGGGGTAGTGCCGGCTCGCCTTATATTAACGCCGCCGCATTCGAGGCCCCACCCACCGATGCCAACGGAAACTTCACCCGGTTCGGCAACGAGCCGAACGGAATCATACGCGCGCTAAGCTATTGGCAGGTCGATCTCGCACTTACCAAAGTGACACAACTCACAGAGCACACTGCACTCGAGTTTGCCGTGCAAGCGTTCAACATCTTCAACCATGTGCAATTCGGCGACCCCAACTCCCTGAATCTGGTTTACGACCCTACCGCTACCTCAACGGGCAATCTGACAACTCCGCAAGGTTTCGGGATCATCGACACTACGGTGAATTTCAACATCAACAACGACAATGCCGCGTCCCCGAACACTGGCACCGGGTTGCCGCGGCAGCTTCAGTTTATGGTTCGGTTCAAGTTCTAGGACTGAGCAGTCAGGCCGTGGAACTCGCACCACAGTTGCGAAGAGCTGAGTTCTTTGCGCGGCGAGGGCTCTCGTTGTAGCAATGCGCCTCGGAAAAACGATCGGTGAGTTTTGACCGCAACTCGAGAGCAATTCAGGGAACCTTCAGATTCCAGGCGTAGAGTCAATCTCGCTCGCCGAAAGGATGCACGCATGACCCGGAAACTCCGAACTACCGCGAATCTGATCTCGCTGATTCTCGCCGCTGCGATTTCGAGCTTAACCGTGCTAGCCGCGCCCGTGCCCCCCGCGACGGGATATTCCGTCACCAAGAAAATTCCGATCTCTGGCCAGGGCAGTTTTGACTATCTCACAGTCGACGAAGCCGGACGCCGTTTATATGTCTCGCATGGCACGCAGGTGGAAGTACTCGATGTGGATTCCGGCACTGTGGTCGGCAACATCCCCAACACCCTGGGGGTGCACGGAATCGCCATCGCGGCCGAGTTCGGGCGCGGCTTTGTGAGCAACGGGCAATCGTCGACGGTTACCATCTTCGACCTGAAAACGCTGAAGCCTATCTCTGATGTGCCCACCGGCAAGAAGCCTGACGCAATCATCTATGACCCCGCCACGAAGCGGGTTTTCGCCTTCAACGGCGGCGGCGACAGCGCCACGGCCATCGACGCGGCCACGGGCAAGGTCGCCGGCACCGTTGATCTCAAAGGCGGTCCTGAGTTTGCTGCGGCAGACGGCCGGGGTTTCGTCTACAACAACCTCGAAGACGAAAACCTGGTGTTGAAGATTGACGCCAACAAACTCACCGTGGAACAGCGTTGGCCGACCGCACCGTGCGCTTCCCCCAGCAGCATGGCCATTGACCGGACTAACCACCGCTTGTTCCTCGGCTGCCGCAGCAAAGTAATGGCCGTGATGAACGCCGACACCGGGCAAATCATCACCACGCTGCCTATCGGCGATCATGTGGACGCTACGGCGTTCGATCCGGAAACGAAGCTCATCTTCAACTCGAACGGCGAAGGCAGCGTGACCGTAATTCACCAGGATGCCGCGGACAAGTATTCCGCGGTTGAGACCGTGAAGACGTTGCCACGTGCCAAGACTATGGCGCTGGATCCGAAAACGCACCAACTCTTTCTGTCTACGGCAGAATCGGGTCAGTTCGAAGTGCTGGTGGTTGGAAAATAGAATTGGCAAATAGAAGTAGGACTCGGCTTTATATCGAGGAATGATGAAACTCTCCGCCATCGCACTACTGTGGCTGTTGCTGATGACGGCATCTGTCGTTGGCCAAAGCCCTGCGGACACCACATCAGCTTCTGCCAAGGCGAACCCGGCGTCTAGCGCATCGGTGGCGGTGCTCGTAGGCGCGGGGGACATCGCAAGTTGCGACGATCTTAAAGGTGCGGAAGCCACCGCCAAACTGCTGGATAACATTCCCGGCACGGTGTTTGCCGCAGGGGATTTGGCGTATCCCGATGGTTCCGACGAACAGTTCGCAAAATGCTATGGCCCGACCTGGGGACGCTTCAAAGATCGCACTCGCCCGGCCCCGGGAAATCACGAGTACCATAGCGACGGCGCGTCCGGCTACGTGCGCTACTTTGGAGCCGCTGCGGGCGACCCAAAAAAGGGCTATTACAGCTACGATCTGGCTGCCTGGCATGTCATTGTACTGAACAGCGAGTGTGACGCAGTCGGCGGATGCGAAGCCGGATCGGCCCAGGAGCAGTGGCTGCGGCAAGACCTCAAAGCGCATCCGGCGAAATGTACGTTGGCATATTGGCACAAGCCTTTGTTCAGTTCGGGAGCTGCGCATGGCAACGATCCCGAAATCAAACCGCTGTGGGACGCGCTCTATTCTGCCGACGTCGACGTCGTAATCAACGGTCATGATCATCACTACGAGCGTTTCGCTCCGCAAGACCCGGCGGGAACCGCGGACTCTCAGCGGGGCATACGGGAGTTTGTCGTGGGTACCGGTGGCAAGAACTCACACCGCAAGTTGTCAACTCCCAAACCCAACAGCGAAGTGCGGCAAGCGGATACGTTCGGAGTTCTGAAGCTCACTCTCCGGGCCACCAGCTACGATTGGGAATTTGTCCCCGAGGCTGGCAAAACATTCACCGACTCAGGCAGCGGGGCCTGCCACTAAGGTTCGGCGCGGTCGGGGCCGCGGTCAGGGATTGAGCCTGAACCACGTGGTTTCCGCACGTGAAACATCGCGAAAGACGATCCTGCGTCCGGCTGCTATCGCAGCCGGGGTGGGAAGTCCCTGAGGGCTACCGCTTCGGGATGCACAACCTGCGCCAGTCGCTGAGCAACTGGCTCACGAACAAGGCGAAGGTTGAACCGAAGACCGTGCAGGGGATACGCTCGGGCGACTATCGGGGTCTGATCGGCACGCCAAAAACCAAAAACAGCCGCCGTACCCTTCCCATGCCGGAGTCTTTCAAAGACGGATTAAAGCGTCTGAGCGAGAAAGCGGCATCGGGAGAGCAACTGATATTTCAGACCCGCAACGGCACCCCGTTCAGCGATACCAACCTGCTCCATCAGCATTTGAAGCCGGTAGGACGCAAACTCGGGATGCCCTGGCTCAACTGGCATACCCTCCGGCGAACTCATGCAACGCTGTTTCAGCAAGCGGGAGGCACGGCGTACTCAGAGAAGCACAAGCGCAGTTGGGTCACTCGAAGATGTCCACTACCCTCGAAATTTACACAATCTCGATTCCGCAGGCGCAGCGCAAGGCAGTCGAAAATCTTTCAGATTTGGTGACCAATGGTGACGAGTTGGCCAATCTCGGAGAGAACCTGCCGCTCGCGAGTGAGCGGATTCAATGAGATAAATGGTAGGCACGAGGAGACTCGAACTCCTGACCTCTACCGTGTCAATCGAGCCCGATTAGGCTTTTCAACAACTTAACCGCCGCGGGGACTGCCAAAATTCGCGGAAGTCGTATAAGACATCGCATTTTGTGGGTTGGATTGTGGGTCCGGAAATCAAGGCCCGTTCACTTCTTGGGGCGCGCTATATTCGCCATTTGATTGAGCATAAACTGAGGGGCAATCCGGCTCATAGCCTTCAGCCGTTCCTCAGCCCAGGACGGATGTTTAATTTGCCCGCCGTACCGAAGCCCCGAAAACAGGGCAGACGACGTCGGTCAATAGCGCTGGCTTCCGCCCTCTGTGTGAACCGGCATCGCGCTTCCGTGCTCAGGAAACTGGGTCACTGGCTAAAGACAAATGCCGCACCTTGATCTTCCTGTCCGTCGACAGTTTGAAACGGTGCACCTGCCAGGATACTGCTGTCTGTAATCGCGACCGAAAAACCGAATAACGAAATACTATTACCCGCGGTCAACTCGGACTCAGGCTGGGACGTGGACTTCCATCCACCCTTTGTGGGTTTAGCATAAACAAAAATCGTGTTGCTCGTACTGAATGTCCCTACTACAATATCGCGGCCTTCGATCGCGATCGAGAAACCAAAGAGATCAACAAAAAATGGCGACACCAATTCGGCTTTCTCGGTTGTGTTCCCCCATCCCTTGGATGGCTTCACGAATATATCGACCACGCCCTGCCCATTGTTCGTCCCGACTGCCTGGGGGGCGCCAACTAAAATCGTATTCGCCTCGATGGCCACGGCGGAACCGAACTCGTCATAAGGGCCAGGATTTGATCGCGTCAATTTCGCGGTTTGGGTCGTGCTTGCCCATCCAGCCGGAGGCTTCACAAAAACATAGGCTTCACCGGGGCCGGTCTGACCTTGGTGGTCAGGCCCCCCCACCACGATCGTCTCCCCGCTCACCGCTGTCGAAAAACCAAATCCGTCCCGGAAGGAACCGTCCGAGGCAGTAAGCTTCGCACTAAACGCAGATGTTGTCACCCACCCGGTCAGCGGTTCGACGAAAACATACGCCGCCCCCTGAGATTGATTTCCGCCGATAGTCGCGGTTGGCGCCCCTGCCACAATCGTGTTCTCATCGATGGCTACTGCACCGCCAAAATAGTCTCCCGACACGCCGTCGGTAAGTTGTGCCGTTTCCGTCATGTTCTTCCAACCGCCGCGCGGTTCGACGAAAACATAAACCTTTCCATTCAATCCGTTCAACGCGCCGACCACGATGGTCGAACCGCTGATCGCCACCGACGTTCCAAACCCATCGCCCACATATCCATCGGACGGAGTTAACTCCGCAGTCTGGGCCATATTCTCCCATCCGCCTTTGGGCTCTTTGTACACATACACCACGCCCTGGTGGTTCGGGTTGCAATTTGTGTTGCCCCCTATTTCCCCACAGTTCTCTCCCACGACAATTGTCCTGCCGCTGGCGGCTACAGAGGTGCCCAGAGCATTTCCCGCTACACCATCGGAAGCGGTCAGTTCCACCGGGGCGATGGAAACTTTTGCGGTTCTTTCGGAATCGCCCGCTGAGCGCTCATTCTGAGCATTGGCTACGGTAACAGAAGCAAATAACAAGCCTGCTGCAATTAACAAGGGCGACAATACGAGCTTGAGTTTCGACATAGTGACCTCCTGTGACGACAGACTGTAGTGTGACTCGACAACCTAGTCAACGCCAACCCGTAAGACCAATCTCGGCTAGCTGAATCTTCTCGGATCGAGTGAGGGCGCCGACACGCCCCGCCCCCCCGACGCCCATGCCCATATTTAATGGTGTGTAATTAGGGAGGACGTACGTTTTCTCTCCGGGTAGCTTCCAAACATTTTGTGGAAACCCAGATGAATCCTTGGGGCCTGACTCCTGGGTCAAGTTGTATCATTGCGCTCGGTAGCCCGAGCCAGTACGGATCTGAGTATAGGTTTATAAATCTCGTTATCCTGCCAGTCTTGCCCGCGTGTGGATGCGGTCTTCCGTCTGGGCGAGTCGGTCCGACCCTGACGTGAGCTCCTTCAACTTGTGGATCTTGCTGATCCCACTCGTACAAGGAACGCGAAGGAGGAATTGCGGAAGCTCTTTGCTGCCGCTGCCGGGCCAGCAGTTCGTCATACGATGAACGAAGGGTTGATTCCGAGAGCACCAGGTAAGCTGCAATAAACTCCCGGCGCCTCCGCTCAATATCGGCTTGCGTTGCGGTCTCAGGGAGACCGAGGGCGATGTAATAGGTGTCGCTCATTGCTTTCCTCGATGCGACCACACTGACCATCTTTGCCGATCGAGCAGTGTTCGCGCGGCCACCATTCGCAAAGTCGACGGTCTCGCCACGATCGTGCTTGACCTGGAGAGAAACGGCTGCAGGTCAAGGGGTTCGTGGGTGCCTTGACCTCTGCAGCCTCGAAGAGTTACGGGTCCCTGTCCATCTCAAGTGTCTGTACGGGCGGCTCACATCTACCACGAACTACGATCGCTTAGGTTGATCGTTCCCTCGTAATTGCACGTTGCGGAGTACCAAGTGATATTGTTCGTCGCCGAATTCGAGACGTAGATTCTGCCGTTCTTGGCAACGGCGATCCCCTCGGGACCATTAACATGGCTGCTTACCACACAAACGGGCACTGTGCCATTGTTCGGGGCATATTTCACCCACGTGCCGCTGTAGTATTCCGCAATGTAGACGTTCCCCGCGCTGTCGAACGCAACACCCGTAGGTCCGGTGTTGACACCATCGGCGTACCTCACGATCTCCTGCGGGTTACCGGTCAGAAACTCTCCCACGTTATAGCTGACCACCGCGTTCGAGCTGTCTCCCGATCCGAAGCCGGCGTAGATGTTCTGCCCATTGATCACGAGTACTCCTGGAGCAGTAAACGGAAATCCGCTGTTGTCTTGGGTGAGATTTTCGACCAAGCCGCCTCCGATGTTGAGAGCAGCGATGTTATTTGTTCCGTTGCCCGCAACGTAGAGGTCACCGTAAGCGTCAAGCGCCGCTCCCAGGGGTCGGCTGACGTAGCCGCCGACGTCGATCGTCCGGACGAGGGCCGCCCCTGGGGTGCTCAAGTCGTCATACTCGGCAATGGAATTACCACCGGTGTTTACGACATACAAATCGCTACCGACAAAGAACAGCCGGGTAGGGGCATTCACGCCAGTTGTAATGGTGTTGAGAACAGTCCCGCAAATTGGGCCCCTCGGGCAGGTTTTCCCGTTCAATTCGAGGACATTACTCGCGCCGTAATTTGCGACCCACAGGTTGCCCGAGCTGTCGAACACGATGTTGTTGGGGTTATTGAGTTGAGCGCTCGCTGGAAGCGACAGGCAGGCTACAGCCGCCATGAGAATCCACAATGTTATTTTCACAGCACATCTCCTTAGCGAACTTAGTGAGAGCTCCGGCCCTCAGGATTTATCTTCCTAATCCCTATGGTCGAAATTCGAAAAACATGTCTGTGGAAAACTGTGGAATGTGCAGATTGCTCGGGCCCGGATATTGAAGTTTTCAGGGTTCTTAGGCTTTTGAGTAGTTCGCTGCACCGGCGTAATATTGGTGACTTGTTGGGGGCAGCGCGTGAAGGCTTCACGCAAGAATTTAGTCGCCGGATGCTACACCGCACTGAGATTTCGCAAGATGATTTTGACCGGCTTCTCGATTGGTTCGGGCCGGATCGCGGCGCTTCCGCGGATCAGTACTTGGCAGCACACTGTAAACTGACTGTCTTTTTTCGTTACAACTATTGCAATCGGCCGGAGGACTTAGCGGACGAAACGATGAATAGAGTGGCGAAGAAGCTTCCACCGATTGTGGAAGGTCGTAGTCACATTGATGTCCTCCGTGGATTCGCTCGCAATGTGCTTAAAGAGTACTGGGATGATGATGAACTTCAGCTTGCGGAGGAAATCTCTGACCAGGTGCCCAGCCCGACCGGGAAGCCATCGGAAATCGACCAGAAGGAAATACGATCTGCCTGTCTTGACAAGTGCGTAGCGGCGCTGCCGGAACGAGAGCTACTTCTGGAGTACCATAGTTATGAGCCGGGCGCAAAAATCGCTCACCGCAAGGCGATGGCCGAAGCACGGCGCCTGACGTTGAACGCCCTACGACTTAAGGCCTGCCATTTGAAGCGGGCCGTGGCGGAATGCGTCAAGCGTTGTTGCCAATCCGGCGGTCTGGCCCAGGGGCAATGATGGCTGGAGAGAAAAAGCCGGTCGCGCAGCAACAACTCCACGACGAAGCAAAGCTTCGCCGTTACCTCCTTGGAGCGTGCACACCGGAAGAATCGAATGAAATCGACCGTGCCCTCCTGAGCGAAGCATCACAGCCGATTCTGGAAGTCGTCGAGGACGAACTGATCGAAGACTACATTACCGGCGAGCTGGACGAACCTGATCGACGTCGCTTCGAGGGGCGACTACTCCGCAGCGCCTCAATCGCCGAAAAAATTCAGATTTCCGCGCGGCTGCTGGTCCGCCAAGATGCGGCTCGAGAAATAACGAGAAGGATCGAAGCTGAGGCTGCGAAGGCGTCTGCTACACCGATCGAGGAAAAGCTGCTAGCCATGGTGCGGGAACTTCTCGGAAACGATGCAGTTGGGGCAGAGGACAACTTTTTCTTGGCGGGAGGGCACTCCCTGTTGGGTATGCAGCTCGTGAAGCGGATGCGGGACGCTTTCGGTGTGGATCTGGCATTGCGACAGCTGTTTGAAGGACCCACGGTTGAGTGTCTGGCTCTGTTGGTCGAGACCATGCTCGTCGACGTCACCGAAGTCAAACAGCGAGCTACCTCACTTCCTCCTCCGCCGAGGAAACCTTACGTTTTGGGGTCGAACTTCGAGCTGTCCTATCTGGAACGCCTCCGCGCGGGCGATAGGAGGACTCAGGAGCACTTCGGTAGGTACTTTGGCACGCTCATCAAAATGAAATTGGAATCAAAGCTGAATTCTCCAGAGGGCATTGCGGAAATCCAGCAGGAGACTTTCGCCCGATTTTTCTCGGTCCTGCACGATGGGAAGATAACGGAACCGGAGCGCCTAGGCTCCTTCGTGAACTCGATCTGCGACGACGTCTTACTGGAGGCTCACAAGGGGGCACGGCTAGGCAGGTCAGCAGCATGGAAACGGACAGAGTTTCCTGAGGAAGCGCCCGAGTTGGTCAGTCTCCTGGCCGCCAAGGAAGCCGCCGAAAAGGTCGGCGAAATCATGAACGGTTTTATCAAAGTCGACCAACAGTTGCTGCGAAAGATTCTTCTGGAGGAACAGGACGAGGACAAAGTATGCCGCGACCTAGGCGTAGACCGGAACTATCTTCGAATGCTTCTCCGTCGGGTGCAAGGCCTCGTGTCAGGCTTTTAAAGCACCATCTCTAAGACAGGGGATCTGCCGAATTCACCGGTAGCATTTCGTCCGGACTGTCCAGAAAAAAACGAGCTTCTGGGAAGTAGTAAGAATCTCTGCGGCATTGACCTCCGGTCGATCTGAATGAGGATCAACCCTGGGACCGGGATGTTTACTTGCCAGCCTGTTGTTCGGCTTTGGCTGCATCAAACTCATCATGAAGCGTGTCAAGTGAGGGGATTATCTGGCTGGCAATGCTGCATGAACTCGGGGTCACTGGGCAATTCGTAGGTTACGCCTTTGAATATCACTAGGAGGCTGACAAAAAAAATGGCTCGCCGACGTTATCAGGGAGGTACGCTCCGAAAACGCGGCAAGTGTAATCCGTATTGGGAATTGCAATGGCGGGAAGATTACATCAAATCGGACGGAACGATTGGCAGAAGGCTAGCTAGCTAGTTAGTTCCCTGGAAAATCGGCGCATTGCAGACCTGACGCGCCGCGAAGCTGGGAAACTCGCCGACGAAAAGCTCCGTTCGTTAAATCAGGGGGATATGCACCGCAATCCCCAATTTCTTTCCTACGCTCAAACTCTCGACGCAGAAGCGCTATCACCGTGATTTGAGACAGCGATCATGCCTACCTGCTGAGTCACGTTCGGACAGACTCAGCGTTAACCGATGCGCGCGTATACCCTTCTGAAGAGATTCGCACATGTTGCACAAACCGATCAGGAGGGAAGCACACTCAGCGTCTACGCTATCAACGTGGCTGTTTAAGGTGCACGCTGCGCAAGACCGGCCCGCCGTGTTGGGAGTTTCTTTGGCGAGAAAACGACGCGGACGGAAATCGTACGCGACGAACCGCGGTGATCGGGACCTTGGAACAGTTCCCGACCAAAGATTTGGCTCAAACCGCTGTAAACGGCTTAAGAATGTCCATCAACCAGGATCGAAATCGCCAACGCGAACAATCGATCACGGTTGCAGATTTGGTCGACCACTATATTCACACCGAGCTTTCCGATGAAGCTGATTGGCACTCCTACGCGACGCGAATCGTATATGGCGAGCTTCTAAAACGATGGGTACGCCCACACTGGGGATCCGTGGGCATCACGGATGTCCGAACTGTAGCCGTGGAGCGCTGGCTTAAGCAGTTGCGTCGAGTCGATGGAGAACGCCTGGCGGACGCCACCAAGGCGAAAATACGCAATCTCATGAGCGTTTTGTTCAACCATGCAATTCGTTATGAGTGGCTCGACCAGGGGCGAAACCCGATAACCCTTGTCCGTCAAGGCGCCCAGCGCAAACGGACTCCGGAGATTCTGGAACCGCCTGAGATCCAAAGTCTGTTGCTGCAGCTCACTTCGCCCTTCCGGCTCATGGTGCTTCTGGACGTTACTACTGGACTTCGTCGTAGCGAACTGCTCGCACTGAAGTGGAGCGACGTGGATTTCTCGAGCTTGGAGTTGAATGTCGTACGCTCCATCTATCGCAGAATCGTAGGAAACTGCAAGACTAACACTTCGCGAAAGCCTGTTCCCCTCGCCACTCACGTGGCCGCCGACCTCTGGCTGTGGAAGGAAGCGAGCAAGTATTCGAAGGTCGATGATTGGATATTCGCCAGTCCTCGCACTCAGGGGAAGTTCCCCTACTGGCCGGATGTTCTACTACTGAAAATCATTCGGCCGGCGGCGCGGCGCTGGAAATAGCCGCAACTCATTCGCTGCACTCAGGACTCCCACATTGCGATACCCCCGTCGAAGGCCCATCGAAAACGGCTTTTTAGGGGACCGTTCATGGCACCGTTAGCGTACTCGTAGCGATATTACCCTCAGTCGTGCTCGTTGAAACCACATGGCTTGCGTCCGCAATGGCGGTGAACCTGTACTTCCCCGTCGGCCAAGTGACCATGCTCCAGAATGTGAGTGTATGCGTAAATGTCTCTCCTGGAGTCAGCGGAGGGACCTGGATGGTGGCGTTTTTGGCAAACGCCGGATCGAAATAGGTTGCTGCTACTAACGGAGGAAGGTCTGGGCAGCTGTTCATCTGAACAGGCGTTCCCAGCCTGACACAATCCAGAGTCAACTTGCTTGGACCTGCCGGAGCACTGCCAACGTTCTTGACTCTAATGCGTCCATCCATAGGATGGTGCAACAAAGGTACAAGGCTGGCTTTTGCTTCATCGGTTGGCGTGGAATCGTGCTTCTTCGCGGTAGTCTGCCCAGTGACAGAAATGGCCAGCAACAACAGCAATGCAAGAACCAATGGCTTTTTCATCTACTATTTCTCAACCCAATAATCGTACAGTTGGCGCAACGCCCTGCTGCCTTTTGTCTTGTCCACCAATCCGTATGCCATCGTTAGCATCATCCTCACTGGATTAAATGGCACGTTGCGCCGAAAACCGACTAATACAGGCTGCCCATAATCGATAAACCTTCTACTTCCGAAAATCTGATCCCACTTCAGGGTCGGCTTGCTGCGCAGAAAGACTTGACTCAGATACATTCCTACATCCATTGCCAGCGAAATAGTGCGATCTGTAAGCTCGCCCGTACCCCCCCAATCCCTTACGTGGGCGGGAATTCTATCTAGCTCTTCTGGTGTATATTGCCTAACATTCACCTGAGTCATAAACCACTGGCCCAAAGAATCTAACGAATCGGGTGCGTAGCTGGGGTTCCAGTCCTCAAAACCCGGTGACCTGTTTACGGCGTTAGCCAACTCCTCCACCCGTTGCGACAACACCTCATGAAACCAGCGATTGTAGTCCTTCAGTTCTTTCTTGGACATCTCTGCAAACTTGAGGGACTCGAACGGCGGCTGTATCGTCCTGTAAGAGATCGTCTCCATAGAGATGGAAGTATATCAGCGTGCCCCGGAGAAACAATTCTAAGGGTGCAGCTCAATGACTATTCGCGCACCCCTTAAAGCGGCACGTAGAGCGTTGGTAGGGCCGATTCGGCCCGTCGCAGGACTTGTAAAGAAGTGCCAAACGACCTGGTTGACTTGTCCCGCTTCTCTCAGCTCAACGTCTTTTGCAATTTGCTCCTTTACGAAGGCTGTGGCGGCCGTGTATCCGACCTTTGATTCATGAGCGACACCGTTCGCAAAGGCGTCCACAAAGCGTGCCTCACCGCTAGCTGTTCGGAAGAACTTGGGCGCGCCTCCTACCAGGTCTCTCAGGATCGTCTCGCCCATCCGTCCTGTCGCGCCGATTGCTGTTTTTTCTGTGAGAGCTGCAACGCCTCTGGCCAGGAGTTTGCCACCTGTCGTGACTGCAGAATCCAGCAGAAATACATCAGAAATGGCGAGGCCTGTGTTAACCAGTCCCCACCCCCAGTGACCGGTCTGGAAGTCATGAATCGCCTGCCAGCCGGATCCAATCACTGGGACCAAGCTCCACCCAAAGCTAGGCGCTCCAATGCCTCCGCTGCCTCCTCCTGTAGCTGTTGCTTGCGCCGCTTGGCTAATCTGACCTAGTTGCATTTGATCGAGCGCTGCCTGATCGGATCGCTGGATCGCGAGATAGCTTGCGTCCGCGGCCGCCAGACTAGCCGCGCCCTGTCCGCTACCATTAGCGACAGCCAAAGACAAATCCGGATCAAAATTGAAAACGAGATCAACGTTAAAACTGGCATAAACAGTGCTGTCGTCGGAGGAGGCACCGCCGCATCCTGGGTACTCAATGCACTGTGGATCTGGGTCTTGGGGCGGAACCCCTGTTTCCTGGTCGCCGCTGGGGTCGGTGGCAGTTGTGGGCACATTCAACGCATAGTGATAGGCATTAAGCGATTGAGGATTGTATGGGTCCGGGATCAGTTCGTCTGGGGACTCCCATCTTCCCTGAGAAGGATGATACCTCCGACTGTCCGACACCTGCTCAGTACCGCTGGACACATCACTACTCAGGCCTGCAAACTGATTATTTGTGGTGCCCGCGCTCCAATATGGCACGCCAAAGGCGTCGTAGGACACATCGTTGTAGAACCCCCGCGCCCACGTTGAGGATACACGAGCGCTATTCTGCCAGTCGTAGCGATCAATGTGATTGAGGCTAAGCGTGCCTCCCGTATAGACAGCCCTGGCGGCCGGTAGCTGCACAAATAATTGTGAAAACGCATGCGTGCTTCCCGTTAGTGTCGCGATCAGCGATCCGTCGGGAGCGTATACGTATGAGGTCGTCACACCCGCAGCGGTGGCGGAAACGGGTCGGTTCAGCGCATCGTACGTAAAAGTTGTCCCAGTGCGGGAGATCAGATTGCCGTTGACATCCCATGACAGCGTGTCAAACGTATCGCTTACCAACCGCCCATTCGCATCGTAGGAAAAAGGATTGCCCGAGGACTCATAGTATTTGTTGTTCGCTTGATTGTACGTAACACCCGATGGAGGCCACGGCTGCGAGCCGGACTTGGTCACGTTACCAAAGGGGTCGTATGCAAACGATCCATTCCAGTTCGACCCACAGCTGTCGCTTGTGATTCTAACCAGGTCGTCGTATTGGAAAGTGCAAGTTTGAGAGTTCGCAGAGTTTGGTGCATCAGTGGTTTGCAGGCTTCGCAGGGTTCCATTTGAATTCCAAGTGAGATTGTGAGCGACGGTATTTTTGGAGCTGGTTCCGACCGTATGAGTTTCGGTATAGGGAGTGAAGTTCGCGTATTCGGTGTACGCGGATTTATCGCCATTGCCGAACACAACTGTGTTGACTTTGCTATCGAGGTAATACGATGTGCTGCTAACCAGAGTATTACCACTGGTATCAGACGCCGAATTGGGTCTGCCCATCACGTCAATCCCATAGTTTACGGTCGGCGGAATTGGAGTTGGCCAGCTTCCTGATGCCCAGGAGATTGACTGAGGGACCCCATTGGCATAGTACCCTTCCGATATGTGCCCATATGCATTGTAGCCGTTGGACGTCCAAAGGAATCTATCTGTTGGCCTGCCCACTGGGTCGTAGCAGAGCAGTTCGTCGGAAGCGATCGGCCCCAGCCCCAGGGTGGCGCTAGCTGTAAACGAAGGATCAGGAAATGTGCCCGACTCGTTAGTCAAGGAGCCCCAGGTGAATGCATCCAAGGTCGATCCAGACTTAAGCACAAGATTCACCGTCGAACCGGAAAGCGTCGCTGTAACTGGCAGTGCGGAGTTGCCATTGATCGCATTCACCAATGCTGTCGCAATGGTTGTGGACGTGGAACTCTGCCCGTAGGTTACGGACGTTTGAACCCCATTGAGGGTGATCGAGACAGAGCCTGTGTCATAAACCAGGCTTCCCGTCCCGCCGGTCATTGTTGAGCCAGATGTCGCCATGTAACTAGAGCACGACCCACTAGAGAATTGGCAAGTAGCTGATAATGGATAGTCAGACCCAGTACCGTTGGCCTTACTTGTCAGATATACACTACCAGCTGTCTTTCCGTTTCCACTATTGTACGTAGATGTCACCAGAGAATTTTGGTTATCGTTGATGCTAGATGAAAGGCCTGCAGCAATCTGTCCACCGGACATTCCTGAGTTGAAGTTGTAAGAACCCGCGGTGCTATCATTAACAATGATTGCAGCTAGTCCTTGTGAATTAAATTGGTTCAAGGCCATGTTGATGGTAACGGACCCGGTGCTTGGCGTACCGGTTAAGAAGCTCTGTTCGCTGCCGCCTATGGCTACGGACGCGGTAGTTGAAGTTCCGGTAGTGATCTCGACCAGCCTACCTGCTGCGTTGGTCTTGTTGCATGACAGATTTGGATTAGAGGAAGAATCGTAAACCAACGTTTTTGGACTGGTGACCTCAGAGTTGAGTCCGAGAAACGTTTGTGAAATGACTCGATCCGCCAAATCGTATCCGAAGCATGCGGTGCCTCCGCCGTTGTCAACGGTCTTTACCGGTTGACCTACGAAGGGACGGCAGAGACCATTCGGATCCGAATCATAGGTCGTTGTGATGGTGCCTGACTCTGGGGATGTCGAGGTCAGTAGACGGCCTGTATTGTTATTATCGTATGTGAATGAGCGAACCTGTTGCGTGGTGCCCTTTGCGTTCTGCGTGATCGCCTTGAGCGCTCCCCCGGAATAATATGTATACGTTGTCAGATATCCTGCAGCAGATTTAGACTGGCCGCAAGAATTGCTTCCCGTTTGAGTCGTTACCTCGCAAACGGATGTGATCTCACCCAGACCATTTGTTTCAGTCTGGGTCGACTTTGGATTCTCCCCGGCCGGGGCGGGAGACTGGGTGACCAATACGTCGTTCGCGTTGTAGACGTATTGTGTGGTCGCACCCGGTATCGCGCCGCTGTAAGCGGGTCCGGTTATAGCCAGCGGACGACCAAGACCGTCATAAATGGTCTTTGTGCCATCAATTGTGGCATTTGTGGTTCCTGCAGCACCGCTATAAGGCAAGGTGACCCGCGATACCCGGCCATCGTTATCGTAGTCGGTTTCCGTGATTGTGAACTGGCTGCACGGAGGTAGAGTTTGACACAACTGGGACAGTTTCACCCTTCCCATCGAATCAAACTGCGTTAGCGTTTCCTCCGAAGAACCGGAAGCAATCGTCCTCTGCACGTCAATCGTCGCTGGGCTGGAACCCGCCGCCGCCGTATAGGTGTAGTTCGTCACCACACCAGCAGCATCGATAGTCGACACTGGACGCCAGGAGGGGTCACTACCGTAGTTGGCAGACGACTGATTGCCGTTCTCATCTGTGATGGTGGTATTCTTCTCGCCGGTACAATCATAGCCAGAGTAGGACGTCGTCAACAATGGCCCAGATGTACTCGTCTTTACGTCTACAGACGATAGCTGCTGTCCGCTGCACTCAGCGTAGGCCCACGTCGTCAACTCCCCATTTGGTCCCGATGAGCTCAGCGCCCGCCCGAAGCTGTCGTATGTCCTCGTATCAACGGTGGTGAGCTTCCCGCCGAGAATGTTCTGCTCTGAAACCACTTCGCCAAAGCTGTCACCTGAAGTTCCATACGCATAATAGCTGCCGCTGACTGCAGAAGTGTTTCCGCTGATAAATGTCAGGTTGGAGCAGACCCGATCCATCAGGTCGTAAGTTCCAAAGGTGTTGCTGTTCGTGATGTTCGCGCAAGAGCTGCCGTTCCACGAACCGTAGGCAGTTTGCACGTCGGTGTCGTAATTCGTGCCACCCACAACTCCGCCGAAATCGTATGTCTTGACATCGTAAACCCTGGAATACGTATCGCGTAGCGTCACCGCTAACGAAGGATTTGTGACCCCGGACACGTAGTGCCAGGCATCAATTTCGGTTATCGGATAGCTAGGAGCCGACGTTGGACTCGCACAGGAGGTCGGTGAAGTAGGATGATATCCATTGTAGCAAGTGTACGAAGCAGCCATCAGAGTGCCGCTACTGTTATAGGACTGGGATGCCACAGTCGACATCTGTGGGATCACAAACGTCTGCGGCTCGAAACTGGGGGGTACGGTGGATATCGTATCCACGGTGTAATCTCCGGATGGAGCAACGACTTTAGTCGTGCTAAGATTTGCAGCTCCGGAGTATGCCGTATGAGTTATTTTCCATTGTCCGTCGGGAGTAGTCTTGGTAATGCCGGATGTCGTTCCGTCGGAGCAGTTGACACCATTAGTTCCTCCCGTGTATGCGTAGGTGTACGTCGCGCCCGTTGGACTTTTGATCGAGGCAATGCGACCTGTGATGGTACCGCTGTGCAACGAATTGTTTTCGTACGTAAAGGACGCTGTTGACAGGTCGGGGTAAGTTATCGAGGTGAGGAACGACCCGCTGTATGCGGTAGGAACCGTTAGACCACAACCGAAGTCCACATTGACGGCATAGGGGGTAAAAGTCAGCTTGTATGTTGGCGTCGTTCCGTTCGGACCTGGGTATTCCAGTAGTACGACATTATTCTGGCTGAGGCTGGCGGACAGCACGTTGTTACCGGCGGCGTCGACGACTGCACCTGATGCCTGGTTGACAACACCACCGGAATTCGCGCTCCAGCAGAGGTTGTCGCTTGCAGAATTAGAATGCAGGTCGGAGGTTGAGTAGTTCCAGCAGGGGGGTATCGTGTTACCAACTCCGAAGTTGTACGGAGTGGTAAGTCCAGAAGGAGTTATCACTTCCGATAGATACTCCCAACCGCTCCCGTTCCATGCCAGTCCCACTCCGAGTGACCAGCCATCACCGCCGGTGGTGACTTTCCCGCTGCAACCGGTGGCTGCAGCTGCAACGGCGTGAAAAGTTCCCATACCATCGTAGGCTCCGTATCCTACCAAACTCGGATAGGGTGGCGAACAATTCCCGGTGTTACCATTGGCTGAAAACGAAAATTGCGTTGACGCCCGTGCACTGGAGGCAAAACTAAAACCTCCAGCAGCAAAGATTTGATTTCCTGAACCCTCATTATAGTTGTACAGGTATGTCCGGCTATCCATATTGAGGGACGCGCCGACGGGGGGCCCATATGACCCTTTATTTGTCAGTGGAATGGACACATGGACGGTGAGATCCCCGACATTTACCTCGTCAACGCCGCCTCCGACGTTGATGTACTTCTGAAAGGTTGGCTGACCCAAGACCGATCCGGTCTCTTGGGCAAGTAATTGGCTGGCTCCGACAAGAGCAACAGCGAGTGTTAGTGCGGATAATGTGAAGACTCTGTTGAGCGACCTTGACGGGAAACGGGCGGCGAAAAAAGTTGAAATCAATCGGTCACGGGCAGGCGTGCGACCCATACAATTCCTCCTTGCACCACGGGCTGCTAGGCGAGAGCCCATACAAACCACAGGCCCACACGAAGTAGCTTTTCTTAACCACATCCAAGGGAAGCAGCGACTAGGATCACAGACGGAACTGAGAATCCGCCACCCCCCGGTGGATCCCAAGCGCTGATTGCACGGGACGTTACGCGTGGACAGTTGTGGATGTCAAGTGAAAACCTACTTGACAGCGAATTCAACAATGCTGATAATCCGTCGAATCGCCACACGCTCTTCTCTAACGCAGGGCACAGGGTCGTGTAAATAATTAAGAAACCTTCTTGGTGAGGGAGGCGTTATGCAACTCGCTTATGCGTCTGAGAGAGCAAGACAATGGCTAGTCGCACTTTTGGTGGCACTGGCTTCACCTTTGGTCGTGTCTGCGCAGAGCTACGCAATTAAACCTACCCCTGCTGACGGAATCCAGTTTGTTACCGCTGAAGGCAATGATGCGAATGACGGGCTGAGCTGGGGCACAGCGAAGGCGACACTCGGCGGAGCGCAATCTGGCTGTCCCGTTGGCGGGCCTTGCGCGATTCGCCTTACTGGGCAGATCATCCAATCAGCGAACCTCACTATCACGCGCCCGCAGACTTCGATTGAATGTGAACCAGGAACAACGATCACGCAAAATGCGGGCGGCTCGGATAGCATAGACATAAAAGCCAGCCACGGCCACATTCGGGGATGCGCTTTCGTCGCTGGGACTTCGACTGATTCCATCGTCATTGTGAATACAGTCGCAGACTGGGACGTCTCCGGCAATTCTTTCTCTGGGTTTCCGGCGAGTGGTGGAAATACGGTAATTTTCGTGGGGAACCGCACGAACCTAAGCCTAGGCGCTGCTGTCAGTGACATACGGATTCACGACAACTGGTTCACAGCGAACTCTGCAATCCACGTCAATATTCAGGATTACGCGATCCGGATCAGCGTGACCAACAATACAGTTGTCACTGCTTCCTCCACGGACAACAATCCGATCATTAACGCGCAAACCTCTGATTCCGGTACGGTAATCCAGGACCTAAACGTGTCCGGCAACATCATATTTAATGGAATAACCTCCGACTGCGTACAGGCGCAGAGGTTGTCAGGTAACCAGCTTGAGGATGTAACGGTGACGGGAAATCACTGCATCATTCAGTCTGGGGGAAGCGGAACCGGGTACTCCTTGGCAGGAATCAAGGGCTACACTGAAACAGGGAACATCTTTGACAGCACCGCATCGCCTTCGGCAGGCACAGGCAATGCACCGTTCGAGTCCGTCAACAATTCCAACGGTACGGAATCCGGGAACACAGCGTACCTGGGAAACAATAGTATGTCGGGCGAACCCTTCGCGTTTACACTGATAGCCGACAGCGGAACGGAAAGTAATGTCACGGTCGTTGGAAACGCCGTGCAATTGCAGTACACAGGTGGGGGCACTGGTGGGTGTTTTTACGTCGGCACGTCAACGACGAGCACGGTGACTTCCGTATCCATCCACGGGAACAACTGCTACTTAACCGGATCAACTGGCAAAGCTGTTGGAGTTTGGGTGCAGTCGAATAGCTCCTCTGCGTCAGTAACGAACACGTCCATCGCCCGGAACAATTGGTTTGGGGCTGACGTCACCGGAGATGCCGGGATCGCAGTCGAAAAAGACGCTGGAACGCTTACAGGAACTTACGTCGGGCCGAATCTGATCACCAATTTTCATCTGGTTTACTCAAGCAATCTCGGGGCGCAGACGTCGGGACTACTCCCTGCTGAAATTAGCTATTCCACGATTCCAGATGCGAACGGGAATCCAGCGCAGAGCCGATAGCCGAAGGAGAATGTTCCGGGCGTTGCTCCGATTGATTCGCTGACGTCCAAGTGCATGCACTTGCCGTGCGGCTGCCAGCCCCATTGGCGTCTTCACCGGCTTGGCATCCACCATTGATTACGTCGCCAATCGGGATGTGATAAGCGACCTGAACGCGCCTCGGTTCGACACTCACGTGGCCGCCGACCTCTGGCTGTGGAAGGAAGCGAGCAAGTATTCGAAGGTCGATGATTGGATATTCGCCAGTCCTCGCACTCAGGGGAAGTTCCCCTACTGGCCGGATGTTCTACTACTGAAAATCATTCGGCCGGCGGCGCGGCGAGCTGGAATCGATAAGAGAATCGGGTGGCACACGTTTCGACATTCGTACTCCTCGCTCTTGGTCTCGAACGGCGAGAACGTGAAGGTTGTGCAAGAGTTAATGCGGCATGCCAGTAGTCGGTTCACGCTTGATGTTTATTCGCAGGCACGGAAAGCAGCAAAGAGACAAGCTCAAGAGCGGGTAGTCCAAATGGTCCTTCCCGAGATGATCGACGATGCGGTGCCAGCGATTTCGCTCGGAGGCACGCAAAACGACGCCGCATAGCCCGCATCCTTATTTGTGGAAATATGGGAAAGCGAGAATCCATCATGGGATTGACTTGAAGAACCAAGGACTTAGGCCGCTAATGGAGCGTTTTGGAGCAACGAAAGAGGTGTCGAGCATGGCTAACGTATTGAAAAATATGGTAGGCACGAGGAGACTCGAACTCCTGACCTCTACCGTGTCAAGGTAGCGCTCTAACCAACTGAGCTACGCGCCTACTGCTTGATTCCATTATACCTAAGCTCGGTGCACTGAAAAAGCTCGTAGTGTTCTCCGTACCGCTCAATTCACGCATCCGTTCGAAACGAACCTCCAAGGATGACTCCTGCGCCGTGATTCGCGAGTTGATGCCAAGCGTCATCAAGCCGAGCGTCCTATTTTGTCTGAGTATCGCAAATTCCGGGTGAAACCGTATCGGAACTGCACCGACATGCCGTACACTTCTGGTTTGTAAGCAGGACGATCTTGCGAACCATGGCCCAGCACGCGCTGATTCGCGCACAGCAGAGCGAAGTTTTACGAAAATCTGCCGTGGAAGTGCGGCCACATTGGACAGTTCTTACAAGCCAGCAGGGTGTTTTTCTGGGGAGGACGATCGTGAAAGTTTTGTCTCTAGGGCTGTTCTTGATGTGCGTCTCCGGGGTGTTTGGCCAGGCCGGCTCCACGTTCTATGTGTCGACAACCGGGGATGATTCGAATCCCGGCACCCAAACGGCACCTTGGCGCACCATCCAACATGCCGCCGACACCGTGCGTGCGGGCGCTACCGTAAATGTGCGGGGCGGGGTCTACGAAGAACTCGTGACCATCAAGACATCCGGCAATGCGACGGATGGATATATCACTTTTCAAAGCTATCCCGGCGAAACGGCCGTCCTCGACGCACAGCATTTTGTTCCGGATAGCAGAAGCGCCATAGTGACCATTCATAACAAGAGCTACGTTAAAATCGAAGGCTTTGAAATTCGCAACTTCCACACCGCTGAACATCGGCTCACTCCGTTGGGCATAAGCGTAATGGGGGCCGGCTCCCATATAGAACTGCTGAAGAACAACGTCCATCATATTGAGCAGACTTTTCCGGGCCGTGATGCCCCGGGGAGCGGCGGCAACGGGTTTGGCATTGCTGTATACGGTACCGACGCCAAGACTCCTATCAGTGAACTGGTGATCGACGGCAATGAGGTGCACCATCTCAAGACCGGGTCGAGCGAGTCGCTGGTCGTAAACGGAAACGTCACGAACTTCCGCATTACTCACAATGTTGTGCACGACAACAACAACATCGGGATCGACGTCATCGGTTTCGAGCGCACGGCACCCGACCCTGCCGTCGACCAGGCTCGTGACGGGGTCGTAAGCGGCAATCTGGTTTACAACATTACATCGCGGGGCAATCCGGCGTACGGCAATGACGAAAATTCCGATGGCATTTACGTGGACGGTGGCACCAGGATCCTGATCGAACGGAACGTCATGCACGATGTGGATTTTGGAATCGAGCTGGCCAGTGAGCACAAGGACCGCGCCACCAGTTATATCACTGCACGAAATAACCTTATCTACCACGGCCATACGGCGGGTGTTTCTATCGGGGGTTATGCGCCCGAGCGTGGACACACCGAACACTGCACCGTGGTCAACAACACGCTCTACGATAACGATACGTCAGGAACCGGGTCCGGCGAATTCCAGATGCAGTGGAACATGGCCGACAATATTTTCGCGAACAACATCGTCTACGCGGGGCGTCGCTGTCTAATCGCGGTGAACAAATCCCAAGTTGACAAAAATCAGCCGCCGGTGACTATCGATCACAACCTGTATTACTGTGCATCCGGCTCCAAGGCGAGCACGTGGGGAGCTGCTTCTGGAAGCGTGACGGGATTCGACAACTATGTTCAGTCAACGGGGAATGACCGTCATTCCCACTTTCTGGATCCGCTTTTCGTTGACGCCTCCAAGGATTTTCATCTGCGATCAGATTCTCCCGCGATCGCTGCGGGCACAATTGAAGGAGTGCCAGTGGGAGATGTGGATCTTGATGGCTCGCCGCGAGTCAAGTCCGGGAAAATAGACATCGGGTGCTACCAAAGAAAATAGGAATATCCCATGCTGAAGTTGGAGATGTTGAACTCCGATGTAAAATCGCTGCGCCTAACCTGTCAGATGCCGGCGTACCAGGCATAGCCTCCCTCGGGAGACGCGGAACCGAGACCCTTGCCGAAACTTTTCAGATTATCGGTGACCGTCATGTGGGTGATGTATTTCACGCTCTTGTAACCGAGTTGGCGGGGGAGCCGGAGGCGAAGCGGCCCGCCGTTGCCCACGGGAGTTCGCCGCCGTTCATTCCATAGGTGAGAAAAGTCTGCGGATGCAACGCATCGGCCATATCGATGCTCTCCCACCAGTCGGGATCGATCGAGTAGTAGACAACGTATCTGGCTTGCGGCTGGACTTCCACGGCTTGCAGGATTTGAGAGAGCGGCACGCCGATCCACTCGGCGATATAAGACCAGCCCTCTTCGCACTGCAGCATCGTGATCTGGCTGTGAGACGGATAGCTCTTGAGCTGGGCGAGCGAAAACGAGGCGGGCCGGGCGACCATGCCGTTCACGGAGAGCCGCCAGTCAACGAATCCTCCGGCCTGAAAATTCTTGAACGCCTCATTGCAGAGGCGGAATTTCGTTCGCGAACGGAGGCTTCGAAATCTGGCTCTCGAGAGAACTCACGCGCTAACGAGTGCCTCGTCAACAACCGCTGGGAAGCGTAGGTCAGCGTTTCGCCGAGGCCGTAGATTCCGCCGTGATCGGGCGGGATCAGTCCATACTTTTGCGCAAGGCGCGCGGCCACGCCCAGACCCAATACGCCACCCGTGGCCGCGAGTCCAGTTGTGATCAGTTTGCGGCGTGACAGTTTGCTCATGTGCGCTCCATCTTCGTACGTGCGCGAGGTGTGACGGCGCGGCCCGTGATCATGGTCCCTGTAATCATGGCTCGCATGCGGCTCCGGAACCCGGCAATCCAAACCATCCCGACGTGGACCAGCAGAAACAGCACAAGAGCCAGGGACACGAAAAAGTGAAGCGTGCGCGCCGATTGCTGGCCGCCCAGCACATTGACAGCGGCCGGAACCGCCGAAACAAACGCGGGAGACATCGCCAGGCCCGTCCAGATCACCAGGGGGAACAGAACGAAGATCACAAACAGGTAGGTCAGCCGCTGAAGCAAATTATACGACCAGGCTTCCGCTTCGCTCGGCTGCTCGAAGCGCAAATGGCTCGCGATTGCCGTCGAGAACGCTTTCCACGACAGATCGGCTTTGTGCGGGAGCAAGTTTCTCCGCAAATGCCCATTCAACAGGATGGAGATTGCATACAGTAAGCCAGTCAACACCGCCAGCCAGGCAGCTTGGAAATGAAGATAGCGGCTCCAGCCGTTCTGGTCCGGCAGCACATACCCGTAGCCGGTCGGCGCCAATGCCCTTGAGGCAGGGATCGGCAGTTTGAACAACGTTGGAGTCAAATCGTTGCCCGTTTCACCCCAATAGAAGCGAGGGTGAGAGACGACAATTTCACCTCCGCTGACCAGCAGAGCAAGAAAGCACAGGGTGGTGATCCAGTGAGTGACGCGAACGAGGGCAGAGTGCCGCAAAGGCACCGCCGCGGTTGGGACGGCTGAGGCAATAATTGGGACGCAAGCGGAGTCGCTCACGCGGGAATGGTACCATGTGGCGCTCAGTTGCGGAATCAGGAACAATCATCAGCTCAGCGACAACAATTCCTGCACTGCCCGGAAGCCCTGATCGATGGCTTGATCGGTGTAAGCGGCTGCGGCCGCATCGGAGTTGGCAATGGTAATTCTTCCGTGACGCTGGCGGGCGATATCGCACGGGCGCTGGCCATCCGGCCAATCCGGGTCCCACAGCGGGTTGTACTCGTAGGCATAGCCGTGGGGCCAGCGGTTGACGGTTATGGCCTCGATGTCGCGCGCGGAATTGAATCCACCACCTGCGAGCACACGTTCCAGTTGGTCACGGATATTACGCTCGAAGGTCTCAAAAGGAGTGGCTAGCAATTCGTAGTGTCCGGCTCGCTGCTGCTCGCGAGCGGACAACCCGGGCTGACATGGAGTGCGTAACATGCGCACCAGGATCGGCTCTTCCGGCGAATGCGAACACTTGTAGTCGCCGATATTCACCGGCTGATCGAGGTTCACCGAGGAGTGGTACATGCCGGGACAGGATGCGCCGCGAATGCCCAGCTTGTGGAAAGAAGTCCAGTTCTTGATAGCGACGACTGTGTAAACCAGCGGCACCTTCACACCGTAGTGCAACGATTCTTTCTGTTTTGCCGGCAGTTCCTCGCACAGGGAAGGAATCACCATGTTCCAGCAGGCGAGGACAACGCCTTTGCCTCGCACCGTGTACGCCTTGCCCTCACGACCGTAGGTCACCTCCACCTCCTGAGCCGACGCAGGATCGCCGATGTGTTTTACTCCAACAACGGTACTGCTGAGACGCATGCGGACGGGTGAACTGTTGCTGTCGAGACGGGCATAATCCACCTTGGCTGTGACAATGTCCTCAGCGGTGCTGCCTGGAATCGAGCCTGGGAATAACGACCGCACCAGCATTCGGGCGATAGAGGCATTGCCATCAGGAAAGTGGAAGTGATAACGCTCCTGCGGCGTAACTTCCCCGAGCGCTGTGAATGTAAGGCCTTTCGATGGGACGCGATCGAGATCCAGGCCCTGGAACCCAGGGAAATTTATTGCCCAGCAGTCGAACGCAGGTACGGCGTCGATTCCGATGCCGTAGAGACCGTGCGTACGCGTCTGGTAGAAAGGGATCACATCCGGATGCACCTTGACCACTTTCAGAAGAAAGTCCTTGTAGCTCATGCGCGAGAGACGGGCTTTCTTTTCCGCCTGCGGCACACCTGTCATGTAATCAATTTTCTCTTCCTGAAGGCGAGCGATATCGCGCTGGGCTTCGGCCGACAACGGAGTCTTGGCCAGGAACTCCGACCAGGCGTGGCCTCCGGCAGCCGCTTGCGAGCCGTACAAACCACCGGGAACGCCGGTGACCAGGCGGTCGACGCCGAAAGTTTCCTTATCGAAAAAATAGCCGGATGCGAGGCCGCGATAGACGTCGCGGTCTACGCACTGTTTTTCCAGCGCGGGAGGATCGATGCCAAGTTCGGTGAGCAGGCCACGCGCTTCGTGGCTGTAAGGAAAAGGAGATTCGATGGCGACAGTCCCGCCGTTGGCGAGAAGCAGACGGCCACCCGGACGAAACTCGTTGCGCTTGGCATGGCCACCAAAGTCGTCGTGATTATCGAGGATGAGAATGCGGGCTTTGGAACCAGCATGCTTGCGGTAGAAGTAAGCGGCTGCCAGTCCGCTCATGCCCGCACCGACGACGATCAGGTCATAGGTCTCGTGAGTGTCGACAGGTTTGCCTGCGGTCTCCCAGAACGTGCCGTCACGCAGCGCATGCGCAACCTCAAACGATCCCGGATGACTTCCGCGCATGCCCGTGAGAGCGGCAGGATTGTATCCCGGCGCATCTTGTGCAAAGTGGGCGCTCTCGGCTGCTAGAGCGAGGCCTGGCACCCACGCGCTGGCGAGTGCACTGCCGGCTCCCACGGCAATTCCATTCAGAAAATCCCTGCGGGTGATGTTGCGGTGCATGCCCAGTTCCTGATCGCGGACGCGGTTGGCTTTGTCGTTGGTCATGGAGTTCTAGGCCTTCGGAGATTCTTTTTTCCGGTCCGCTACTATCTCGGCAACCGCGCGATAGCCTTGATCGATCGCGATGTTGGTATAGGCGTGGCCATCGGCGTCGGAATTGGCAACGTGGATGCGGCCGAACGGCTGTCGCCCAATGACGCACGGACGTTCGGAGCTGGGACGGTCGATGGGTTCAAACAGCGAGTTGTACTCGTAAGCGTATCCGTGAGGCCAGCGGTTCACGGTGATCGCTTGAATGTCGCGGGCGGGATCGAAGCCACCCGCAGAGAGCATCCGGCCAAGCTGATCGCGCACATTGCGCTCAAACGTTTCGAACGGTGTGCTGAGCAGTTCGTAGCGCCCGGCGCGATATTGCTCTTTGCAGGTCAGCCCCGGTTTGCAGGGGGTCCGGAGCAGATGCAAAATGCAGGATTCATCAGGCGAACTAGGAAACCGGTAGTCGCCCATGGACACTGGAAAGTCCAATGTCACATTGCTGAAGTATGCTCCGGGCGCGTAGATTCCGGTGACGCCCAGTTTCTGAAATGCCTTCCAGTTGCTGATTTGAACGTTGGTATAAACCAGCGGAATCTTTACGCAATAGGCGAGACCGGCCTTCTGTTTCTCCGGCATCTCCGGACACAGGTAAGGAATCACCATGTTGTAACACGCGAGTACGCAGTTGGCGGCACGGACCCGGCGCGCTTGTCCGCCCCGGACATAAGTGACCTCGACCTCCTTGGCGGTTGCCGGATCGCCAACATGCTTCGCGCGCACGGCGGTGCTGTTCAAGCGGACACGAACGCGCGAAGCTGCATCATCGAGCCGCGCATAATTTGCGCGGGCGGTGACAATGTCTTCCATCGTGTTGCCGGAAAGAACGCCGGGCACAAGCGAGCGCACCAGCATTCTTGCGATGGAGGCGTTGCCATCGGGAAAATGGAAGATATAAGGCTCTTCCTCTTCCTGATCGTCCTCGCGATGGCGCTTGGGAAGAGTGATTCCCTTGAAACCAGGATAGCCGTATCGGGCACAGTCATAGGCCGAGACCGCGTCAATTCCAACAGCATACAAATCGTGCGGCGCGGTCTGGAAAACCTTCACCACATCGGGATGCACTTTGACATATTGCAGCAGAAAATCTTTGTAGCTGATCTTGATCAGCTTGACGCGCTTCTGTTCCGGGTTAAGGTCGGGAAAATAGTCTACAGCGGTTTCCTGCAGGCGAATGATATCGTGCTGTGCCGCCTCCGCGATAGGGAGTTGGGGTGCAGTCTCCGCCGTGAAGGCTGGGCCCTCGTAGTGCAGGCCGGCTTCCGGCACGAGTCGATCCACACCGAACGTTTCTTTGTCAAAGAACGTGTGCTCCACCAGTTTCATAGAGTCGTAGAGCTTCTGGTCGTAATACTTGTAGAAGCGCTGCACGTCGATTCCCAGTTCTTTGAGAAGACCGATTGCCTCCTTGCTGTAATGAGCCGGGGCTTCGATGGACTGCGTTCCTCCGTAGCCCAGCAACAATCGGTTGCCGGCCCGGAACTCGTTGCGCTTGGCGTGTCCACCGAAATCATCGTGGTTATCGAGGAGGAGAATGCGAGCGCTGTTGCCGGCAGATTTGCGGTAAAAATATGCTGCCGCCAAACCGCTGATGCCGGCGCCGACCACGATCAGGTCGTAGGATTCGTTGTCGGCAACGGGCTCAGGCCATTCCGCGCCGTCGCGCAGGGCGTGGGCAACCTCCCATGAGCCGTCGTGACTCCCGCGCATTCCGGTCTTGGCCGGAGGATAGTAGCCAGGATCCTTCTCCGGCGCAAATGGCGATTGCGGAACACCGAAAGCCTCTAACCACAACGGATTCGTGGCCAACAGCGATGCCCCCACGGCGACGCTCACACCATTCAGAAAGTCGCGCCGCGTGATCTTCTCCTGCATGCCCAGTTCACGATCTTGTTTTTTTTGGCTCATTGTGTCCTCGTGCTGTTGCGGCGATCAGGATTCGTACACCCACTTGCCGCCCATCATGGTGCGCTCAATCGGAATCGTAACCAACGTGGAAGAATCTTCTTTAAACGGATCACGGCCGAGCACCACCAGATCCGCCAATTTGCCGGGCTCGATCGAACCTTTCAAATTCTCTTCGTACGAAGCATAAGCGCCGTTCATGGTGCCGACGTAGATTGCTTCCTCGACGCTGATACGCTGGTTTGCACCCCACACGTGGCCTTTCATGTCGGTCCGCGTAACTTCCGACTGCAACGCCATCATGGGAGGAAACTCTCCAGGCGGGTAATCCGAGGCTTGCGTGGGGCGCAGGCCGGCATCCAGGAAAGTGCGCAAGGCGAACATGTGCTTGAGCCGCTCCTCACCGTAGTACTGCATTTTTTCTCCGTGGTAATAAACGTAAGTGGAAAACGGAGTCGGAATTACATTCAATGCGCGCATGCGCCGGATAATCGAATCGTTGATCACGGTGCAGTGTTCGATCCGGAATCGCGGGTCTTTTCTCGGCATTTCGCGATTAATACGTTCGTAGACGTTCAAGACTCTCTCGATCGCCGCATCGCCGTTGGCATGCGTACCAAGTTGCCAGCCTGCCGCATGGGCCTTGCGACCGTACTCGTAGAGTTCTTCCTCAGTCGCCGAAAAAGTTCCGTAGTCATTCGGACGACCTACATAGGGCTGTGACAGGCGAGCCGTGCGCCCTGAGATTGCGCCGTCCGCGATCTGCTTCATGCCGCCCACGCGCACCCGCTCATCGCCGAAGCCTGTGCGTACGCCGGCGGCGATCATGCGATCAATCGAAGAGGAGTGCATGAAGCAGTACACGCGAAATAACAAATCGCCGCTGTCCCGGGCATCCTGGTAGGCCTGCAGGTCTTCGGGGCTGCCCAGCGCATCACCGACCGAGGTAATTCCGGTCCTGGTCATCATTTTGGCGATAAGCTTTACGCCTTCGCGGTAGTCGTCGCGCGAGTAGGTGGAGGGGATCACGCGATTGAAAGATTCGACGGCGCGCTCGTTGATGCGCCCTGTGAGATGTCCGGCAGGGTCGTGCTCGAATTGTCCGCCGGTGGGATCAGGCGTTTTTTCATCGACCTTCGCCAGCTTCAATGCCAGCGAATTCGCGAACGCCTCGTGACCACCGCGATGGGTGACGAGCACTGGATGATCAGGAACCGCGGCGTCCAGGTCTTGCAGGGTAAGCCGCCGTTCCTCGGAAGTTTTGGTGTCGTCATACTTGAAGCCCAAGACCCACTGACCGGGAGGCGTTTTCGCCTCGCGTTCGCGTAGCGCCGCCTGGATCGCGCCTATCGAGCGGAGATCACAATCTACCTGGCGCAGGTGAAGCCGCCCAGATTCGGCAGGGTGAGTGTGTGCGTCGATGAAACCGGGAAGAACCGTCTTCTGTCCTAAGTCAACTTTGCGGCTGCGTCCCGCGGCAAGGTTCAACACTTCCTCATTGGAACCGATTGCGATAAAACGGCCGTTGCCGATCGCGACGGCTTGAGCTCGCGGAGTGTGGGGATCCACCGTCCAGAAATTTCCGTTGTATAGGATCAGATCGGGTTCCGTGCGCTCGAGAGGAAAAAGCGCAAATGCGCCCAGCGTCAGGAAAAATTCGCGTCTAGAGGTATTGAACATGGATTTCGCGCATATCAAGCACCGCGACTTCGCGGAGCCACAACAGCCTCAGAAAGTGAATCGTAAAGCAAGCTGCAGAATTCGAGGATCGAAAGTGGTTGAAACCAAACCCAGGTTGGGATCGCTCACTTGCGTGCTTCCAGGATTCTGGAACTGCGTGTGGTTCAGAATGTTGAAGGCTTCAACCCGGAACATCATCTTCAACCGCTCACCTACCAGGTCGGTGGCCTTCTCCAATGCCAGGTCAAAATTCACGCGGTTGGGCCCGATGAGGGAATTGCGCCGGAACGTGCCATAGAAGCCTACGGGGCAATTGCCGTTGCCGATACAGGGATCTGCGGCAAAGTCATTGGGATTGAAATAGAAGTTTCCGGTCGTCGATAGGCCCGTCGAGGCGTTGGTAATTGTTTGAACGGTCCGCGGATTAAACTTCTGCACCGACGAAGTGAGCTGGTCCGGCCGTATCAACTGAGGATCCCCATACCCGGAGGGACCGGCAAAGCTTTCGCTGGGATTCACAGGGTCAGCGTATAAATCCATCGGAATGCCTGCTTGATAGTAAGCAATGGGATAGAGACTCCAGCCGCTGGTCAGGCGTTTAGGGCCATTCGACCAAAGATGGTTGAAGGGCAGATCCCAGCCAGCGCTCAGCTCAATTCTGTTCCTCATATCGAAATCTGAGTTGCCATAGAACTGCTGCGGGCTGAAGTAGGGAACCTGCGCGCTGCGCTGGTTGAATCCAGATCCGTTGTCGAGATTGTGAGACCAGGTATAGGAAAGAGTGAAGTACGTCTCGCCAAGGTTGTGCCAGTTTCCAGTCCGCTTCATAAGGCTGGCCAGCATCCCGTTGTAATTTGCGTTGTTCCTGCCTTCGAAGGTGTCTTGCAGCGGGGCGTAGCCGTTGACCGGTGTCAGTCCGAGATCCACGTTCAACAGCCGGTTACAGCCAAGGGGCTGCCCGCATGTGGATGGAATAACCGGGTTGATATCGATCCAGGTCAGCAACTTGTGGGAGGAACTCCCGACATAGCTAACCTCCGCCATCAGGCTGCTTCCCAATTGCCGTTGTACGCTGAGGTTGTATTGATAAATATAAGGCGTCTTGAGGTGCGCATCGACAAACAGGTCCCCGTAGCCAAAAGGCAAATAACCGGCATTGGCGAAGTTTAGATCGGAGGGAGGTGGGGTGGAAGGAAATGGATCGGGAGCGCTTGCTGCCCCGTATGGGTTCGACAGACTCGCATACCCCGCGGTTGTGGCCGTGGCCGGATTAAAGAAGAGATCGGTCGAAGGCCACCAGGGAAGCACGCCATTATTCCAATCCGACATCCATCCGTTCAAAGTGTCGTAGAACATGCCCGCGCCACCGCGAACGCTGGTCTTGCCGTTGCCGAACGGATCCCAGGCAAATCCGAAGCGCGGGGCAATATTCTTGTGGTCAGGAAAATACCAACCCTTTGGCGCGCCCGGATCTCCCGGCACCACCAGCCCCGGCGGTGCATCTTCGAACCGGGTTGACTGCAGCCCGGGAATAATGTCGAACGTGTGTCCGTGAATATCGGTTTCCGGGCTGGTGTATTCCCAGCGCAGTCCCAAAGTCAGGACGAGTCGCGGCGTCACCTTCCATTCATCTTGCGCAAACAACGCGTACTGTTTTTGATGCTCATTGTTATTCGCTCGAGGATATTGCTGGTATTCGTCGGGCGCCCCGAACAGGAAGTCGGCGAGATCGGTTCCAGAACCGACAGTCGTGCCGGAGCCGTAAAAGAAGAACCAGCCGTTGGTGGCGTATGCGTAGACCGAGTTTTCCTGCATCATGGCGAACCTGCCCCCGGCCTTGATCGTATGCTGCCCCCGGGTCCAGGTAAGGGTGTCCGACACTCCGTAAGTGTCATCCGCCTTCGTGCGTGGCAGGTTTGGATCGAACCCGAGAACCAGATTGCTGCTGTACATGGTGATGATGGGAGGAGCAAACGCGAGGTCGGAATTGATGCTGATTCCCAACTGCGAAGGATTGGGAGGATGCGATCCCGCCACCGAGGTTTGATAAAAGCGCTGCGCGGTGACATGAGCTTCATTCAGCAGCGCCGACGAAAACGTCTTTGTATAGCCCAGATTCACGAATTGATTTGTGGTCGTAGTATCGGAGGGAAAGCCCGTCACCGTGGCGCCAACCAGCGGCAGTACCGTCGGTTCCCGGTTAGAGCCGATGCTCAGCGAGAAGCGGTCATTGTTGGTGGCGTAGAAATCAAGCCGGCCGGAGTATTGGCTGACATTGTCAATGTTCGTCCCTTCGGGAAATAACTGTCCGGTCGGCGAGGTGGGAATCAGGCTCGCCTTGATAAACGCCTGGGCGACGGGATCGATCTTGGTGGGATCGATAATGCCCTGCGCTGCGAGTGCAGAGCTGGATTGAAAATATTGGTTTGCCTGAAGAAATGCCACCACGTTGGGATCAGGGCCGCCATTTACTGCCTGAGAGAAATCTCCGTTAAGTTCGGCCGGCGTGTAAGTCGTAATCGCCGATCCGTGGAAGATGGAGGTTTGCCGCTGGCCCTGGTATCCCAGAAAATAGAACAGACGGTCCTTCAGAATAGGGCCGCCGAACGTGCCTCCGAATTGGTTGCGCTTCAGCACCGGACGCGGCTGCCCAAGCTCGTTGTCGATGTAATCGTTGGCGTCGAAAGCATCGTTTCGCAGGTAGTCAAACAAACTGCCGTGCAACTGGTTGGCGCCGGACTTCATCACTACCGTGACCGTGCCTCCTCCGTTGCGCCCGTATTCCGCGGTGTAGTTGTTGGTCAGGATGCGGAACTCGGCGACCATGTCGGGATTCGGATCGAATACCACGTTGTTGCTGGTGACCGAGTTGTTAAGGCCGCCATCCAGCAGGTAAGTCACCGCGTCTGGCCGGCCTCCGGCGACCGTAAAGCCCTCAGGAAACGCGCCCGACTTTTCCGAACCGTAACCTGTCGAGGGCGCTGGAAGCACGCCCGGCTGGGTAAACGCCAAGTCCAACACCTCGCGGCCATTGAGCGGCAGATCCTGGATGGGCGCACCGGCGACGGTGCCACCAACCGTGGGATTTACCGTTTCGACCTGAGCCGCTTCCGATTGCACCTGGACGGTTTCACTGATCGCGCCAACTTTCAGACTTACATCCACGCGCAACGACTGGTTGATGCTGAGTTCCTGCGCCTCGGTGACAGCTTTCTTGAAGCCCGTGGCTTCGACTGTAACCGAGTACCTGCCGATCGGAACGTCCAGGACTTGGTAAGCTCCCGCGTTGTCGGTCGCAGCATTCCAGCGGACGTTCGTGCCTGTGTTGGTCACCGTAACTTTTGCATCGGCGATGGCGGCGCCCTGCGCGTCGGTTACGACGCCGATCACCCGGCCGTTCGTGTTCTGGGCGAAAACCGAAACCCCAAGCGAACCGCCAAGAATCAATGCAAGCACGAACCACCGCACACCGGACAAGAAACACGAACGACCAGTCGTGGGCAACATGGCAATCGGGACCTCCTGAAAATGTCTGGATTGGACGAATGCAGGATTGCGGAAAGAAGACCGAGATGCGGCACAAACGGAAAGAGCAGAACCGGCCGGCAAACCTGGGCCCACCTTGGGAAGGAGTTGAAACTCAGATTTGAAACTCATGGAGGCGCCCGCCTTGCGCCTTACGCGCCCTCAGCAGAGTCCAATACACCCGGCACGAGGTGCACAACCTTACTAGAATCAGGGAAGGTTAGGGATCGTGAGCCGGCGTTGTCAAGCACTTTTTTTCGATGCGTGTCATCGACCGATTAGTTGTGGTCTAGATGTGGTCCGCGGTGCCGCGTTTCGCGCGCAATCCGGGCACCGCAATGCGATTGGACAACTCGCGCCGCACCCACGGCCTTTCAAGTTCGGAGCATCCGTGGTATATCAATGGCTCGAATAAGCGCTGAGAACTCTCGTGCGCACGACCTGGCGAACCACATCCCCAACGAGCAGGTTCAGGATATCGTTGGAAAAACGAGGTGAATATGCGAAGAGGCGAATCGTTGACGCTGTTGGCCGTTTTTTGTTGCAGCCTGTGCACGATCTTGGCCGCCTCCACTGGGCCCGATGACCGCCCCCTCACCGATCCCAAGTCGGTGGTCTCGTCGTCAAACTCAGCCGCCCGGCCTGCTCCCATCGACGACCTTTACTACACAAAAAGTATATTTGGCGCGGCCTGGTCGCCTGACGGGAAGCAGATCGTATTCACCGGCGACATCGCCGGTCGCCCCAATCTGTGGAAGGTGGCCGCCTCCGGCGGATGGCCGATTCAACTGACGCAGTCCGACGACCGGCAGTACAACGCTGCCTGGTCCCCCGATGGGAAATGGATCGTCTACCAGCAGGACCACGCCGGCGATGAACTCTGGGATCTCTACGCTGTCCCTAGCGATGGCGGAGAAATTATCAACCTGACCAACACGTCAGACATTCGTGAAGAGAATCCGCACTGGTCTAGCGATGGCCGCACCATTGCTCTCTCGTATAAGCCGAAGGATGGTTCCCATTACGACATTGCTCTGCTCGACTGGGGCACGCACAAGGTTCGGCTTCTGACCCATGAGCAGCAACCCGGTTACTCCTGGAACGTGGTGGCGTGGAGCCGCGACGATAAAACCATCTATGCCGGTCGCGTCAACCCTCCTTTCACCGACGCGAACCTCTACCGCATCGATGTGGCGACCGGAAAGACGGAGAATCTCACAGCCCATCAGGGCACGATTCGCTATCTCGCCTCGTCGCTTTCGCCCGACGACAAGACACTCTTGCTGAGTTCGGATGCTCATGGCGGGTACATGAACGTCGCTCTCCTCGATGTGGCCACCAGGAAAATCAACTGGGTCACCGACTTGAAATGGGAAACCTTCGCTGGAAGTTTTTCACCCGACGGCAAACGCTACAGCTACGTAATCAATGAAGACGGGGTGATCGACCCATACGTCGTCGATCGCTCCACCAACCATGCGGAGAAGATAAACCTGCCGCACGGCCTGAATGCTTTCTCTGGTAATCCCAACGAGTTCGCGCCGCAAAGCGATCGAGTGATCGTTTCCCACGAGGCCTCCAATCAGCCCGGCGACATTTGGATCTACAATCTCCGCACGCGCCATGCCGACCAACTGACTTTTTCCGCGATTGCCAGTTTGCGCGCAACCCCGCTTCCGCCATCCCAGATTGTCCACTACAAAAGTTTCGACGGAAAAATCATCACGGCGTTGCTCTGGGTGCCGTTCAATCTGAAGCGCGATGGCAGCAATCCCGCCATCGTACTGCCGCACGGCGGCCCCACAGGCCAGATGGTCGACTACTGGAACACGGATGTGGCGGCGCTGACCTCGCGCGGATACATCTGTATCGCTCCCAACCCGCGCGGCTCCACGGGGTACGGCCTGGATTTTCAAAAGGCTAACTTTCAGGATCTGGGTGGCGGCGACCTCAAAGACGAGATTGCCGGCGTAGACTTCCTCAAAGCCACGGGTTACGTCGATCCGAAAAAAATCGGCATCTACGGCGGTTCTTACGGCGGCTTCATGACACTGATGGCCATCGGGAAGACGCCCGATATCTGGGCAGGCGCCGTAGACGAGTACGGAATCATCAGTTGGTCCACTATGCTGAAGAGTTCCGACCCCTCGTTGAACGAGTACCTGAAGGCGCTTCTGGGCGACCCGGACACGAACCGCAAGGTCTATGAGGAAGATTCGCCGATCACTTACATTCGCAGCGAGAAGGCGCCTTTACTCGTGCTGCAAGGCGACAATGATCCGCGCGTGCCGAAGGAGGAGGCGCAACAGGTTGTCGATATCCTCAAGAAAGAGGGCCGGGTCGTCGATGTTCACTATTACCCGAATGAAGGTCACGGCTTCGTGAAACGCGAGAACCAGATCGACTCCATCCGGCGCACCATCGCTTGGTTCGATCAATATCTCATGGGAAAAACCCCAGCACCATAGCAACAACCGTGGTCAGAACTGGGAGCCGAATTTCGCACCAACTGCTGTCCGCTCCTGAAAATGCCGCGGCGTCTCCGCGATGCTCACTTTACTTCGCTCACTGCGGATTCGACCGCGATCTCCTTCATGCGGCGCAGGTCGAGCTTTCCTGTGCCAAGATAAGGCAGAATCTCCACGCGGACGAACTGATCCCCTCGAGGCTTCCACAGCGCCGGCAGATCTGACTTGCCGAGCTGCTCCAGGCAAGGTTCCAATTTGTCTTCGGGCAGAGTGTGCAGCACAATCAGGCGCTCGCCTTTTTTCTCGTCCGGCACCGAGGTCACGGCGAAAGTCTGTTCTGCTGCGCCCACAATTTCGTGGAGCTTGTCTTCGATCTTGATATGCGGAACCATTTCGCCGCCGATTTTGCTGAACCGGCTCATGCGGTCCGTGATCCGCACGAATCCATCTTCATCCATCGCGGCAATGTCGCCGGTGTTGTACCAGCCGTCGCGCAGCACCTCTCCCGTTTTCTCCGGACGACCTAAATATCCCAGCATCACGTTGGGCCCGTGCACCAGCAGCAATCCCGTCTCGCCCTGAGGAACCGGCTCGAAGGTTTCCGGATTAACAATTCGGACGCTGATTCCCGGCAGAGGATGGCCGATGCTGGAGCGCTTCGCGCCCACTTGCCGAAACTGCGCCGCGCGGAAATCCCGCGTGTTCACGGTCACCACGGGCGCGCATTCGGTGCAGCCGTAGCCCTCGAGCGGGCGAATTCCGAAATGATCTTCAAACGCCACGGCGATCCGCTCGGGTAATTTCTCAGCTCCCGCCATCACATACTGCAGGCTGCCAAATTCTTCCGGCGTGCAGCGTCGCATGTAAGTCTGAAGGAAAGTCGGCGTCGCCAGCAGAAACGTAACAGCGTATTGGCTGACCAGCGCGCCGATGGCGCGCGAGTCGAGCGGGCTGGGATGGTACACGACTCCCATGCCGATCGCCGTTGGCAGACACAGCGTCCCCGTGAATCCGAACGAATGAAAGAACGGCAGAATGCCGAGAATCTTGTCGTTGCGATTCAGCATGAACACCTGGTTCAGCTGGTCCACGTTCGAGGCTACGTTGTAGTGCGTAAGCATCACGCCCTTCGGATCGCCAGTGCTTCCACTCGAAAAAATAATCGTTGCGATGTCATCGAGCGCGATCTTGCGTCTCGCTCCAACGGACTTCTCGATCAGCCGCGCCGGCAATAACCACGCGATCAGCGCCGCGGCCAGCCGCTCCAGCGTGCCCGGATTCTGCGCCAGATCTTCGAGCAGGACGACCTCCCCGGGCGGCCGGACAGGAACTCTTTCCAGAAACGCTTTCGATGTGATCACCGTCTTCAACTCGCATTGCTTCGCGCACGAGGCCAGAATTTCATTGGAAGCCGTGTAATTGAGATTGACCGGAACTTTTCCCATCAGCAGCGCCGCGATGTTCACCAGCGCTCCCGGCACCGAAGGCGGCAGCAGAATGCCGACCATCGGCTGATCGCGCCAAACCGAGCGCAAACGCCGCGCCAGAAAAACAGTGCGCGTCAGTGCTCCGCCGAAACTCAGCTTGGGAGTGCGGCCGTCGGCCATGGCGAAGCGAAAAGGATGCCGCCGCGCCGTCTGCACAAACGAACGATGCAGCGGCCGCATATAACGTTTGCGCGCCTTGTAAGCCTCAGCCCCAAGTTCCTGCACTGCCTGCCGCGCCTGCTGCGGCCCCGTGGTCGACGGCATCGGTTTGCCAAACGTAACCGAAACCGGATACGGAATTCTCCGCGGCAGCTTCCACAAAAACCTTCCTCGCTCGAAGCTGAAAATTGAACCCCACACGCCGCCTAAATTTACCGGAATGACGGGCGCATCCACGCCCTTCATGATTCGCTCCATGCCTCGCCGGAACGGAAGCATCTGCCCAATCCGCGTCATCTGGCCTTCCGGAAAAATGCAGACGACTTCCCCGTCCTTCAGAGCCTGCGTCGCCGTGCGCAGCGACGTGATCATCTCTCGCGGGCGAAGCTCCGCCGAAATCGGAATCACCTTCATGATTTTTGCAAACGGCTTCACCAACGGATGATCGTAGGAGCCCTTGAACATCAGGAAGCGAATCGGACGGTCGATGGAAGCGATCAGCAAAACCGCATCCACCATGGAGACATGGTTCGGAACCAGCAGTGCTCCGCCTTTCGCGGGAACATTCTCTCGACCTTTGACCTGCATCCGATACAAGGTGTGCGTAGCGAACCACAACAGCAACCGCAGCAGTGCGTCGGGCAACAGATAGAGCACATAAATCGTTGCCGCCACCGTAACCAGCGAAACCGAAAAGAAAATCGTGGACGGCCCAAAGTGCCAGTAGTGCTGGAACACGTAGTAAATCCCGGCCGCGCCGCCAATGCCCACGAAAGAAAGCAGGTTGGCCGCGGCGATTACTCCGCCTTTGTCTTTCTCGTCGGGACGGTGCTGAATCAGCGCGTTAACCGGAACCGCAAAGAATCCCGCCGAGAATCCTAGCGCCGCCAGCAGCGCCAGCACATGATTGAATGAAAGGCCCGGCCCCGAAAGCAGAATGCCGAACACGGTCATGCCGACCGAGCCCAGTGGAATCAGTCCGTACTCGACTTTGCCGCTCGAAACGTATCCCGCTGCCAGACTACCCAGCCCGATCCCGATCGCAACCGCAGCCTGAAGAATTCCCGAGTGCGTGGGAGTGATGTGCAGCACATCGCTTCCGTAGAAAACGATGTTGGCAGTGAGCACCGCTCCCAGAAACCAGAAATACGTATTGCCGAGGACCGCGAGAAAGAGAACCCGGTCCTTCCGGATCAACTGTCCGTGCACCCAAAGATCGCCGATCGGATTCGCGCGAAATTTCTTGCCCGGATCCGCCGCCGGCACTCTGGCGATTCCCACGCTGAAGAACAGCCCGAGAATCGCCAGACTCAGAAAAATCAGCCCCGACCACTCCTGCCGTCCGTGAAAGACATCCGCCAGCCAACCTCCCGAGAACCCTCCGGCAATCACCGCCAGAAAAGTTCCGAGCTCGAGCACGCCGTTGCCCCAGGACAGCCGGGATTCCGGCAACAACTCCGGCAGCAAGCCATATTTCGAAGGCCCGAAGAGCGCACCTTGCGTGCTCGCCAGAAATACTGCCACCATTTCCAGCTTCAGGTTCTGCCAACCCAGCCCGGCAATGGCTAGGGCCATCACCGCAATTTCGAAAAACTTGGTCCAGATTGTGACCGTGCGTTTGCTGAAGCGGTCGGCGAAAAACCCGCCGGTCATGGAGAAGAGAATGAACGGCAGCGAAAACAAAGCGCCAACGGCCAGTACCAGCTTGTCGCGACTCGCCCTTTCAATCCCCATCCCGAGGATGGTGTAAATCACTAACTGCTTGAGACCGTTATCGTTGAAAGCCCCGAGAAACTGCGTCGCAACCAGCGACCAAAATCCGCGGCGCCACGGCCCGGCGACCGCGGGATGGTTTTCTACGGCTGTGGATGTTGAGTGCTCGACCGCGCTGGCAACGCTCGTTTCGCTCATAGATAGACAAACATTGACAAAGAAAAAGACAGACAAAGAAAAAGTGAAAGGTCACTAAGCTATTGCGAATCCTCGACTTCACGCACATTCTGTCACGGACTTTACGCTTTTCCTATCGCAACCGTTAGAACGCTGGTTACCTCTGGTTTTGCAGGAAAGCTCGCGTTGGAGGGTTTATGGCGGAAAATAAAGAGCAAGACTCTCTACTCTGGACGTTCTAATATGGCCGCTAGCATTAGGGCCAACAGAACCGCGTACACACGGGAGAGTGCCACGGGTGGAGCTCCTAGTCGTACCGTTAGTTTTGTTAGTGGTATTGATGTTAGGCACGCCGCCGCTGGCTATTTACGCTCTCTGGCGGCAGCGCAGGCTCGGCCAGCGATTGGCGGAGCTGACCGAACTCGCCGCGAAGCAGAACGATGCCCTGCATCGTGAACTGCTCGATCTAAAGCGTCAATTAGCCGCGTTGCCCCGCGTCGCACCGCCTCCGGATAAGCCTCACGCCGAACCGTCTGCCGAATCGCCCGCCGAACCGCCTACCGAACCAACGTTGCGCATTTCGGCGATCGCTCCCCAGCCGGAGCAGCCTGCCCCGCCGCCAGCGGTGGTCCTGAAACCGACCGCAGCAACGCCGCCGATTCCGGTCGCCCCTGTCCCAGTTCCCCCGAATACCGCTCCGGTTTCTGCCGCCACAAATGTCGGCGCACCCGGTGAATCACCGAAAGCTCCCGCCGCAATTCCCGCGCCCCCCGTCGAGCAGACGCCTGCCCCACCAACGCCGGCCGCGCCCACAACCTTGAAGCCTCCCGCCGAACCGCGGCCACCCGCGCCCCCCGTTCCCCCGCGGACTCCCGAACCACCAGCAATTCCGCCGCGACCGCCTCGGTATGTCGATGTTCCAAAGGTCCCACCTACAACTCCGAGTTACACCACCAGCCGCCGCCGCGCGAGTCGTGGCCCCGCCACAGGTCGCGCCACTTCGGTCTGCGTCGTCATCGTCACATCCGCAGCACCGCATCCAGTCGGCGTCCGCAATCGAAGATGCCCTCGGCCGCAATTGGCTGAACAAAATCGGCATCGTCCTGTTGGTAGTCGGTATAGCCTCGTTCGGGATCTACGAGTTCCGCCAGTTGGGGCCCCAGCTCAAAGATGTTCTGCTCTACTCCGTCTCCTTCGCATTCCTGGGTGGCGGAATTTTCGTCGAGAAGCGCGATCGCTACCGCGTGCTCGGCTACACCCTGATCGGCGGCGGATGGGCCACGCTCTACTTCACCACCTATGCGTTGAATCACGTAGCCGCAATGAAGGTCGTGCAATCGGAAGTGCTCGACCTCATTCTGATGCTCGCCGTGGCCTTCGCTATGGTCGTGAACACGCTGCGTTATCGTTCGCAGCTGGTGACCGGCCTCGCGTTTCTGCTCGGCTACTTCACCGTCACGCTCAGCCAGGACAAGGTCTACAGCCTGTCTGCGGGCTTGATTCTGGCCATCGGGCTGGTCACCGTCGTCATCCGCATGGGATGGTACGAGCTCGAAATCTTCGGCATCCTCTCCAGTTTTCTCAATCATTTTTATTGGCTCTACCGGCTGCTGGGTCCCGAGGGCGCGCAGCATCAAGCCTTCCCGGATTATCACGTCAGCACGCTTCTGCTCTTCTTCTACTGGCTGACCTATCGCATTTCTTACGTCGTCCGAAAGCCGAAGAATCCATTTGAAGAACACGTTTCGACCGCAGCCGCGCTGCTCAACACGCTGCTCCTGCTCGGCGTGTTGAAGTTTCAGTCAGTCCAACCAGAGCTGGCGTGGATCGCTCTTCTGGTCGTCGGCGCAATGGAATTCATTTTCGGCCAGCTTCCCATGGTCAAACGGCGTCGCGAGGCGTTCGTCGTCTTGACCGTGCTGGGCGCGGCGCTCATGGTCGCGGCTGTTCCCTTCCACTACTCGGGCAACGACGTGGCCATCCTGTGGCTGATCGGCGCCGAAGTGTTCCTGATCGCGGGATCGGTCGCGAGCGAAGTGGTCTTCCGCCGCCTCGGCCTGATCATCGGGCTGCTGGTCGCCTTTCGTCTGGCGGCCTTCGATTTCATGCAACTCATGGCGGCCCGCCGCCTGAGCGAAAATCTATTGTTAGACGCAGGCGTGATGTTCGGCCTCTGCGCGGTCGTCTTCTACACCAACGCCCTGCTGATCGGCCGCCGCTGGCCAAAGTTTTTTCAGGACTCTCCCGACGCTCCGCTGCTCGCGCTCCACTCCTACATCGGCGGATTCGCCGCTGTCAGCTCGGTCTGGGCCTTTTGCTCGAATGATTGGACCGCTCTCGGCTTCGCTGCCATCATGCTGACGCTCGCCGCGTTCCAGCGCAAGCTCCGCAACCTGCACCTGGTCGTGCAATACGCCGGCGTGATCGCGCCGCTCACCATGTTCCGCGTGTTTGTCGTCAATCTACACACGGAGGTTTTGCTGCCCGCTCACGTCGGCATGCGCCTGCTGACACTGCCTCTTCTCGCCGCGGCGTTCTACGCGACTGCGTACCTCGGCGATCGAAGCGAGAACAGCAGCGGCGACGTCGACCTAAGTGTTCTCCGCGGACTATTCTCCGCCACCGGAACTTTTCTCATCGCAGCACTGATTTATTTCGAAGTCCCCGCGCTCTGGCAGCCCCTCGCCGCAATCGCATTCGCAGTCCTGCTTCTGGAAGCTGGACATCGCCTGCCATATCGCCCGTTGACATGGCACACGCATGCCGTAGCCGCGCTCGCGGTGTTCTTTGCCGTCACCGCCGATCCTCTGGCCGCGCTCCGCTGGGGAACAATTCCCGTTCACGCGTTCGCCGCTCTGCCGGTTGTGGTCGGCGCCTATTGGATCGCCGAACGCATGCGCTTCGCCCTCCCCGGCAGCGCCGATCCGCGCATTACCGATCTGCGCAGTAACGATTCGCAGCAAGCCCACTTCGCCGCCATCGCCTACACCTGGGTCGCCGCGGGCCTAGTCGTTTGGGGCCTGAATGAGGCCCTGTCCGCAGCCTGGGTCGCTGTCGGCTGGATTATTTTCGCCGTCGCTCTGGCCCACTCCACTCGCTGGATCCGCTACCGTCATCTCGCCTGGCAAGCCGACGCCGTCGCGCTTCTCGCCATCGCACGCACATACACGTACAACTACGCGTTCGACATCGATTTTTGGCCGCACATCTCGGTGCGGCTCCTGACGGTCGTCATCGTGGCCGCCGGCCTCTACTCCATCTCGCGCAAGCCCATCAAGCTCAACGAATCGTACGCCCGAATCTCACCGTTCCTCATCAGCGCCGCCAGTACAGCTCTGCTTGCTTTGCTGGCATGGTACGAAACTCCGGCCGGATGGTTAGCCGCGGTGTGGGCCGCGTTCGCGCTCGTTCTTGCGCTCGTAGATCGCGGTTTCAAGCTCGACGAACTGGGCTGGCAGGCGCACGCGCTCGCCGCGATCACCATGCTGCGAAGTGTCACAGTGAATCTTTATGTCACCGACACCTGGCACGGCATCAGCGTCCGCCTAGTGTCGCTCTCCATCGTCGCGGTGATTTTTTACGCACTGTCGTACCTAGTCCGCATGCCCCAGGAGTGGCGTCAGCGCGAGTTCCATCACATTTATTCCTGGGCCGCATCCGCGCTGGTTTCGCTGCTGGCGTGGTACGAATTGCCGGCGCTCAGCGTGGCTGTTGGCTGGGCCGTGTTCGGTTTGCTGCTGTTCGAATACGGACTCGTGCGCCAAGTCCGGCAGTTCCGTTTCCAATCTTACGTGGCGCTCAGCGCCGCCTTCGCCCGCATCTTCTTCGTAAATCTCACGGCCGGCGATCCCGGAAACTTCTGGAGTGATCGCACGTATACCGTTCTCCCCATCGCACTCATCATCTTTTTTGTCTACTCGCAATTGGAAACGGACGAAAAGAACGCGCAGGACGACCAGCGCCTGCACTTCGACGAACTCCTCGCTTGCCTCGGAACCGGCAGCATCGTCGCTCTGCTCTATTTCGAGTTCACGCATGTCTGGGTAGTGACCGCGTGGTCCGTGGTGGTCTTCATTCTTCTGGGCGTTTCTCTGTGGCTGGAAAAGCCAACGCCAGAACTGAAAACAGACGCCCTGAAAACGAATCGCCTGCGAGAGCACCGTCCCATCTTTCTCTACCAGGGATTGCTTCTCACCGTCGGCGCCTGCGCCCGTGGCATCGTTCACAATCTTTTCGATGCCAGCTATTTCACCGCCGGCAATTGGACTGGACGCTACGCCGTCCTCGGCTCGGCCGTCGCCGTGCTGTTCGTGTGCCTGCCCTTCGCTTTCAGCCTGCGCGATCGCTACCGCGAAAAGCCGCCCAGCGGACGAATCGCGAGTTTGCTCGGCCCCGTCCTCAGGCATCCCGAGCAAATCCTCTTCTTCGCGCCGGTGATGCTGCTTACGATTTTGCTCGCACTCCAACTGCGCGCCGGCATGGTCACCGTGGGCTGGGGCATCGAAGGTTTCCTGATTCTGCTCGGCGCATTCGCCATCAATGAACGCAGCTTCCGCCTGACCGGACTCGTCCTTCTGCTGGCCTGCTTCGTTAAAATCGTTCTCATCGATATGTGGCGACTGGAGGCGCGCGACCGTTACATCACGCTGATCATGGTGGGCGGCGCAATCTTGCTCGCATCCTTCCTTTACACTCGCTACAGCGAAAAGATTCGCCAATACCTATGAAGCGTTCCGCCGCGTTCCTGGTAGTTTTGCTCGTAGCCCTCGCGGCGCTTTACTACACTCAGCGCCATCAGCGGCTCATCGCAGTTTCGGCCAACGCCGTCGTCGACATGGTCGCCGACGCGCAACGCGACCTCACCCGCACCCCCATGCGGTTCACGCGTCTCTCCGACGACGAAGAAATCGCCATCGGCAACGAACTCGCCCAGCGCTACGCCGTTACCGTGCAACTCACCGCCGAAGAACACGCCTACGAACTCTACATTCAGCGCGTAGGTTTCGCGCTCGGGCAGCGCGCGCATCGTCGTCTCCCGTATTCCTTTCATCTTTTGCCCGACCGCAATCTGATGAACGCCTTCTCGCTGCCCGGCGGCCACGTCTACGTCGGAGAGGGCCTGCTCAACCTCATGACCAGCGAAGATCAGCTGGCATTCATCCTCAGTCACGAAGTTGAACACATCGATCACTATCACTGCGCCGAGCGCGTTCAAGTGCAAGCGCGGCTGAAGAATCTGCAACTCGAAGTCGTCGGTGCTCTCGTCCAAATCCCGCTTCAGGTCTGGGAAGCCGGCTACACCAAGGACGAAGAACTCGAAGCCGATCGCGAAGGACTCCGCCTCGCGGTTCTCACAGGCTACTCGCCCTACGGCGCCGTCAGCCTGTTTGAAAAGTGCGCCAGGCTGCATGAAGAATACGTGATCCACGCGCACAGCCCCGAGCAGGAAATTTCGGAACTCGCCATGCAAAGCCTGGAAGGCTACTTCCGCTCCCACCCAATGCCCTCTGAACGCCTCGCGCAAGCGAATCAACTCATCGCGCAAAACGCTTGGCAAGACCGCACCGCGCAGAAACCTTTTCGGGTCGAGTACGAGGTACACAACGGCGAGTACGTGAAATGATGCCGCGCCTTGCGAGGCGCATCATAAATGGGTTCGGGAAGGGCACGACTTCAGTCGTGCCGTCTAGCGCCACGAAGGGTGCGGGCTTTAGCCCCTGAGGTTGTGGTTCACGTCGAGCCGTTCCTGATGCTGCCGCCCCACATACCACGGCGCACTCACCGTAAAGATCCGTTCATTCCCCCGCGCCAGCAGCACCCATTCCAGCAACCGCCCCCGCTGGTTGTGCAGGAAATATTCATACCATCGGTCCTCCACCAGCTCCGGAATCACCACCACAATGCTGCGACCAGGATTCTGTTTCGAAATATCCAGAACAAATTGCACGATCGGAATAATGACAAAGCGATACGGCGACGGCAAAATATGCAGCTTGGGCGGCTCCTTGCCGGCCGCGCGGAAAGGTGTTTCCACGTAATGATCCCAGTCTTCCTGCAGCAACTCAGAGTGCTCGCTGGGGTCAACGTGCAATGCAATCACTTCCGCCGAGAGCCGTGCCGCAAATTCAATTCCCAGCCGCGTAATGTTGCTCCACCGATCAATCGCAATAACCGCAATCGGAGGCTGGCTGAGACCCGCCGCGTCGACCGGAACCCTGCAACTGGTCATCATCTTCACCGCGTGGTAGTGGCGCCGAACCACGGTAAATAAAGTAATCGTCAACGGAATGAAGAGCAGCGTAATCCACGCGCCTTCCACAAACTTTGCAACCAGCACGACGCAGGTCGTAACGCCGGTGACCAAAGCACCCAACCCATTCACCAGCGTGCTCTTCAGCCAATGCGCCCCGCGCCGCCTCCACCAGTGCATCACCATGCCCGACTGTGAAAGCGTGAAAGCCAGAAACGCGCCGACCGCATAGAGCGGAATGAGTCGATCCGTAACTCCGCCGAAAAGAATGAGAACGCCGCCGCAAAGCGCCGCAAGAATAACGATGCCGTACGTATAAACCAGCCGCCTTCCGCGGTATCCAAAAACATGCGGCAAATAATTGTTCTGTGCGATGGCGCGGCAAAGACGGGGAAAATCGGCGAACGCCGTATTCGCCGAGAGAGAAAGAACCACGAGAATCGATCCCATGGTCAGATAGTAAAAAATGCCTTTGCCGAAAACCGCGCTCGTAAGCAATGAGAGCACGCTCTGGTAGCCCGGTGCGCCCGGATCGGTGGCCGCGATTCCGTACACACTGACCAGATAAGAAATTCCCGCCAGCATCGCCGCCAGCAGAAAAATAATCACAGTCAGCGTACGTTGCGCATTCTTCACCGTTGGCTCTTTGAAAGCTTTCACCCCGTTGCTCACCGCCTCCACTCCGGTCAACGCCGTGCACCCGCTGGCGAAAACCTTGAGCAGCAGCCAGTAGCTCACGGCCGCCGTCACCGGCGGAGGAGCCGGTAGCGCCACGGCCGGCGTTGGATGCCCGCCGCTCAGCAGCACCCGCACGATCCCGCCGACAATCGTAATGAGAATCGTCCCCACAAAAAGATACGTAGGAATTGCAAATGCAGTCCCCGCATCGCGCACCCCGCGGAGATTGAGAATGGTGATCACGATCAGAATCCCCACGCACAGCGAAACCGTGTGCGGCAGCAAAGACGGCACCGCCGAAATCAATGCACCAACTCCCGCCGAAATACCCACCGCCGCCGTCAGGATATAATCCGCGAGCAGCGCCGCCGCCGCCAGCAATCCCGCAGGCGCGCCCAGATTAAATCGCGCCACAGTGTAGGAGCCGCCACCCGAGGGATAGGCGGCGATCGTCTGCAGGTACGAAAAATAAACGATCACCAGCAACGTGATGATGGCCGCGCTGATCGGCACGATGTAGTGAACGCCCAGCAATCCCAGCGGAATCAGAAGACTGAGCGCCGCTTCCGGCCCGTATGCGGCCGAACTCAGAGCGTCGAGACCAAAAATCGGAATGCCCTGCGTCGGACCGATCTGCTCGGCGCGTTCGTCGCTGGTCGAGATAGGTTTCCCAACTACAAGATCAAGAATATTCATTGGTAATCGTATCCCGCGCGATTCCAGATTTACCCTGTGATCCCCCGTGACCCCTGTGGTGGACGAACTATGACACTCTCAACTGATTAGTCCCCAAGCGCGGCTCGCTCAGACTTGATATCATGGATCGTTCTCTTCTGGTATGTGAATTGTAGAGCAGCGACCCGGCGTTTCTGCTGTCTGCCTGCCGTCCGCCTGCCACGAAATTCAAGCAACTAAAATCTAGCTCAGGAGTTCGCCCATGTCCGCACCTAGCCGCCGTCCGGAAATTCGCCGGCGCCGCACCCGCAACGAAAAAATCGTCCACTTGCGCAAGCGCCTGGCCGCCGCCAAAACCGACGCCGATCGTGACCGCTACACCGCCAAGCTGCACAAACTCGCCGTCGGTTCTCCCGGCCAGCCGCTGCTCAAGTAGCGACGGCCGTTGCGAGCCCGCGCGGGGTTGATTTCCTTCGCGTTCTTAGCGGCTCTTCGTAGCGACCTTTGCGGTTAAAAGCTCTCTGTCGCCGCCACCACTAGCGGATCCGATGATCGTGAAACGCGTCAAGCTAGGCCACGCCGCTGCTGAGTCTCTCCGCTTCGCTTGAGGGAGATCCCGGGCTCGGCTGCTCACCGCTTCCCGCCGCGCCGCCTACCTGCCGGTACACATCCAGAATTCGCCGCACCGATTTTTCCCACGAAAATTTTCCCGCCTGCAGGTAGCTGCGTTCCTTCATCCGCTCGCGCAACCCCTGATCGAGCAGCACCCTACGCAAGGCGCGCATGATCTCAAACACGTTCTCCGGATTCACCAGCACCGCCGCATCTCCGACCACCTCGGGAAGCGATGATACGTTCGACGTCACCACCGGTGTCCCGTGCGCCATCGCCTCCAGCGGAGGCAGCCCGAACCCTTCATACAGCGACGGAAACACAAATATCTTCGCCGAGTCATAGAAAATTCTCAGCACCTCAATGGGAACAAATCCCAGAAAGCGCACATCATTCTGCACCCCGCTGCGTACCACCGTGCGCCGCAAATCGGGATTACCGGAAAGATCGTCCCCGATAATGATCAGCTTAAGGTCGGGGAACGCTCCTTCTTTTTCCAGTTCTCCTTTCAGCGCCGAGAATGCTTCGATCATGCGCACCACATTTTTGTGCGCACTCACCCGCCCCGCATATAGCAAAAAGGGATACGTCACCTGATATCGCTTGGCGATCAACTCCCGGTCGGCGGCGCTGGCATGTCCATGCAGAAAACGCTCATCAATGGCGTTGTACACGACTTCGATACGTTCCGGCGAAATTCCAAACAGCTTCTCCATTTCCGTTTTGGTGAAATTCGAAACCGCGAAAATGCGCGCCGCTTCCCTTAGCACTCGCCTGGTTAGCTGAAAGTGAACCGATCGCCAAAGGTCGTTTCGCTTTCGGCCGAGCGACATGTGTTCCAGCATGTCGTGCACCGTCATCACATAAGGACAGGGCAGGGCGCGCGGCACCGAGAAAACATTAGGCACATGCAGCAGATCACAGTTGAGCCGCTGCAGGACCGCGCGGAACTCCCACCACCCTTTCACCGACCGCTCCGGTTGGTGCAGCGGCACAGCATGAAAATTAAGCGGCAGCGAGCCGATTTCCTCCACCTTGGCGGAAGGCCCGATCAGCAGATATTTGTTCTCGCGATCCAGTCGTCCCAGCGTTCGCACCACATTGCGGATGTAAGTGCCCACGCCAAATTCCGTCATCCGCCGGACATCAATAGCAATCTTCACGGAAGGAATTTAACCACAGAACCCACGCAGAAACACAAAATGAATAATGAGGGTCGGACGAGAAGAAGAGATTAATCCAAAAAACTTGTCATCCTGAGCGAAGTGGTCGTTCGCAACGCGAACGACAACGCAGTCGAAGGACCCCACGCCAGCCTGTGCCGCCAGCGGCCTCCAGAGGCGTTTCAAACACTGTCTTCAACTGTTTTCCTGGGAATGAAAGGTCATCGAGTTCATGGAAGCGATGGAAAGAACACACTTCCGCGAATGAAGTCCAAGTCGACGCCCTAACTCCTGACTTCCGCCTGCGCCTTCGCCCTGCGTTCCGCATACAATGGAAACGCTTCGCAAAGTTCCAGCACCTGTCCGCGCACTTTGCTGGCGACGCTGGCGTCCGCACGATGCAGCAGCACCTCGGCGATCCAGCGCCCCACCTGCCGCATCTCGCCTTCCTTCATGCCGCGCGTGGTCAGCGCCGGAGTGCCAATCCGCACCCCGCTCGGCTTCATCGGCGGATTCGTATCGAACGGAATCGCATTCTTGTTCACCGTGATTCCCGCATCGCCCAGGGCCTTCTCGGCTTCGCTTCCCAGCATCCCTTTCGAAAAAACGTCCACCAGCATCAAGTGCGTGTCCGTGCCGCCGGAAATAATCCGGAAACCTTCCTCCGCCAGCGTCTGCGCCAGCACCTTAGCGTTCGCGACAACTTGCGCCGCGTACTCGCGGAATTCCGGTTGCAGAGCTTCAAGGAAACAAACTGCCTTGGCCGCCATAATGTGCACCAGCGGTCCGCCCTGCATCCCGGGAAACACCACCTTGTCGATCGCCGCACCAAACTCTGCCTTCGAAAGGATCATGCCCGAGCGCGGCCCGCGCAGCGTCTTGTGAGTGGTAGAAGTCACAATATGCGCGTGCGGCACCGGCGAAGGATGCGCGCCCCCAGCCACCAGCCCCGCAAAGTGCGCCATGTCAACCAGAAAAAGCGCGCCCACTTTGTCCGCAATCCGCCGCATGCGCGCAAAATCAATAGTCCGCGGATAAGCGCTGCCCCCGCCGATAATCAGCTTCGGGCGCTCCTGCTCGGCAAGTCTTCTCCAGCGAGTCGTAATCAATCGTCTCCGTCTCTTTGGTCACGCCGTAAGGAATAATCTTGTACGTCTTCCCCGAAAAATTCAGGTGATGTCCGTGCGTCAAATGTCCGCCATGCGCCAGGTTCAAGCCAAGAATAATGTCGCCCGGCTGCAGCACCGAAGCGTAAGCCTCCATGTTCGCCTGCGATCCCGCGTGCGACTGCACGTTGGCATGCTCGGCCCCGAACAGTTGCTTCGCGCGGTCGCGCGCCAGGTTCTCCACCACATCGGCAAACTCGCACCCGCCGTAATAGCGCTTGCCCGGATATCCCTCCGCATACTTGTTGGTGAACACCGACCCCGCCGCTTCCAGCACGGCTTCGCTGACGAAGTTCTCAGACGCAATCAGCTCGAGCCCCTCATGCTGGCGGCGTTCTTCGTTTTCGATGGCCGCCGCGATCTGCGGATCGTTTTCGTACAGCGACAATACATTCGCGCAACAGAAACAGGATTCATCATGTCGATTTCCTAAGGCCTCTCGTAAACGTTCGGATTATGCCGTTCCATGTATCGCTCCGGAAACTTCACAGCCGTGAAGCCAACCTCCGCGTAGAGTCCGTGAGCGTCCCGGGTCGTAAGAATCCAGCGCCGCAAATTCTGCAACGCGGGATGCTGCACGATGCACTGCATCAGCCATTTACCCAGCCCGCGCCCGCGATGCGATTCCAGCACAAACACATCGCCCACATACGCGACGGTCGCAAAGTCGCTGATCACGCGCGCAAAGCCCACTTGCGCGCCGCCTCCATCATAAACACCAAAGCACAGCGCGTGCTCGATCGACCTCGCCACAACCTCGCGCGGAACGCCTTGAGCCCAATAACAATTCGTCAGGAAATTGTGAATCACATCCAGATCAAGTCGCCCAGGATCGGTGCTGATCACAAATTCGCCGCGCCGGTGCTCGACGATTTCAGTCACAGCGCTATTGACACGCGTAGATTCCACACCCACATTTTAACTCGCTAGGGTGCGCCCACACGCGAGATATAAAGGCGGAAGAAACCCTCCGCATCCGACTCGAGGCAAACCTGCGCATTCGGAGCGCCCTTCTCCGGCCGCGTAAAGCCCTCGTCATCCACACGAATGTGCATCGCCTGCACCGGGCAAAGCTTCGGATTCAAAATGTAAGCCACCGTCATCACGTCAAAAAGCGTAGGCGTCTCCTGTCCCCATTCGTGATAAAGCAGCGTCAACGCGTCGGTAAGCGGCGTACCCGATTGAAACAAAATCGCCCGCCTCACCTCATCCAGCTTTAGTTGCGTCGAGTCAAGCGGCATCACATAAAGCGGCACACCCGAGGCAAAAAGTTTCTGCGCCGAAGGAATATCGTTCAAAATATTCCATTCCGCCTGCGGCCCATGCGGCGGAAAATATCCCATATCGCCATAACCGCGATAAATCGATCCACCCATCAGCACCACTCGCCGCAGCTTGCGAAAAGTCTCCGGATCCTTGTCGATCACTGCCCCCACGTTCATCAGCGGCCCGATCGCGACCAGAGTAATCTGTCCCGGATAGCGCCGAATCTGCTCCAGAATAAAATCCACAGCCTTGGGATGCGACACCCGCGCGAAGTGTGCGCCCTCAGCATAGCGGCGCTGCGTGAAGCGATCGTTGGCGGGAGTGGGCGTGGGCGAACCTACCGCGACGGGAATGTCCAGCCGGTTCACTTCGCCGAGCACCCGGTCCACCAGCTTGGCGCGAGTTTCCGTATCTCCGAAAGTCGTGGTGATGCCGAGAATCTCCAATTCCGGACTACGCAGCGCCAGCGCAATCGCAAACGCGTCATCCACGTCATCGCCAATGTCAGTGTCAATGATGATCCTTTCGTGAGCTTTCCCTGGCTCTATTTCTGGAACGCTCATTTGTGCGAATTGCGCTTGACCGCAAACAGCCAGCAAGCTCGCGAGCCCAAAGAGCCCGAGCCCCAACCACGGAATGCTTGCGGCGAATCTGAAAATGGCCCTCACCCTCTCTTCCTCAATCAAACGCCGTCCGCAAAAACGACGCCAGCTGCCACCCATCCATATAGTTATAAGGCGCCTCGCCCATCGTGTAATGCCCGCAAGGCAGCACCACCACTTTATGATCCAGCCCATGCCGCTCGAATTCCGTCACCACGTCGCGCGAAAGCTCCGGCAAAAAAGTCAGATCATACTTGGCATAAATAATCAGCGACTTCCGCGGCCACCGCGCGAACTGTTTGAAATATGCCATCGGACTCACCGCCAGCCACGATTGCCGCAACGTCTCCAGCGTAATCTGCGACTCAATCCCTTGCCGGATGTGTCGCGTCGATTGCCCATGCCACACCACGTCCGCAACATAAGTCGACGCATGATTAAACGCGGCCACGCGAATCCGCGGATCATGCGCCGCCGCGATAAACGCATAACACGATCCCAGGCTCGTGCCCAAAATCCCCAACCGGCTGTAACCTTGTTGCTCCAGCCAGTCGAGGCAACAGCGAATATCGACCACGCCCTGCCGCACCGCATCCAGCGTGCGCCCAATATTCGCGGAGACCGCATAATCCGCCCGGCTGATTTCCGCGGGCATGCGAATATCGTGATAAGGCATGCTCAGCCGCAGCACGGAAATCCCCAGCATGTTGAGCACTTTGCACAAGCTCACGTAAGCCACCGCGTCCGCGTTCCAGTGCGGCAACAGAACAATCGCCCGCCGCCCCCGCGCCGGAAACCAGCGCGCATTCACCAGATTGTTTTCTGAATACGGCGTCTTCACCGGCGCCGTAAATCGCAGAAACTCCGCAAACGTTCCCTTCACCTTCGCCTCAAGCTTCGGATCAGGAACTTCGCGCGTCGAGAAAACTCGCACCTCGCGCTTCTCCAGCCTGAAGTCGGTCGGCGGCGTGTAGGAATAAAACTCATCGCTCGCCGCCACGATCCGCCGGTTGAAATCGACAAAGAATTTTGCCGGATCGTCCACCGCGTGCCCCGGACGCGTCCCGTTGCGGCAAGGCCAATCCCGCGCCCACTCCACGCCCCACTCCAGCGGACGCACCACACGATTGTTGTCCACCGACGTGAGCCGGTGCTCCCAGTCATACATCCATTGTGCGTACCGGGAAGGGGCGTTGCGAGAATGTGCGTAACGAGAAGGCATAATCAACCTTCTAGTCTAACAAGCGCAGGGCGCGCCGTTGGCCGCGAAACATTCAACGGCAGCAATTAGTAGTTAGCACTTGGCATTTAACCGTTGAGTGGCTCCGCCAGGAATGTACGGAGTTAAGAAAGACAGTCTTACTTCTGACCACTGACCACTAGCCTCTGACCCCTGCCTTCTAGCTCCCGTACTTCCTAGGCACCCTCTTCGAAATATTGCAGAGAATTTCGTAAGGAGAGCTGTTAGCCAAAGCAGCGTGTTCCAGCGCATCCACGCTGAGCCCGTCCCCGGAACCAAGCAGAACAACCTCATCTCCCACCGCAATGCCCGGAATGCCGGTCACGTCGACCAGAGTCAGGTCCATCGAAATGCGGCCCACGATCGGCGCGTAGTGGTCGCGCACAATCACGCGTCCGCGATTGGATAGCTGGCGGTTATACCCGTCCGCATAGCCCACCGGTAGCACGGCCACGTGCGCCGGCGCCTTGGTGACATAGGTCGCGCCGTAGCCAAGCGCTTGATCTCCCGGAAAACTCCGCAGAGAAAGAATGCGCGTCTTCCAGGTGAGAATCGGTTTCACCGGCAAACGTAACGTGCCGCCGCTCACTTCGCGCCCCGCACGCTGAAACGGCAAGTAATATCCGTAAAGCGCAATGCCCGGCCGCACCATGGTGTTCCGGTTCATGCTGGCCCGGTTCTCACTGGCCAAGGCCTCGCGGCGCGAGATCACCGCGCCAGTGTTCGCCACGTGCACAAACGTCGGAGTCATCCCAGCATCGCGCACCATGCGCCGTGCTTCTTCGAACTTGTGTAGCTGGTCGGCCACCGATGGTGCGTCCAGAATTTCCGACGACGCCAGGTGAGTCGACAATCCTCCCAGCTCAAGATGCTTCGCCCCCTCTAACGCCGCGAGCAATGCCGGAAGTTCTGCCACCGCAACGCCGAGTCGCCCCATGCCGGTGTCCACCTTCAGGTGCACCGGGTGGCGCGCCCCGCCCAATGCGGCAGCCGCTTTTTCCATCACCTCGATATGCCAGGGCTCCCACACCGTCGGCGTCAGCCGCAGGCGCACAATCTCACTTTCTTCTCCGCGCCAAAAACCGGTCATCAAAAGAATGTTCGCCTCAATGCCGGCCTCGCGCAACGGAATCGCTTCATCGAGCGAGGTCACGCCCAGCCAGCTCGCGCCTTCGGCTTCGAGCGCCCGCGAGCATTCCACCGCTCCGTGTCCGTAAGCGTCGGCCTTCACCACCGCGCACACCATCACGCCCGCGCCCACGTGCTTCTGCACGATGCGAAAATTTTCCCGCAAGGCCGCGAGAGATACTTCGGCCCAGGTGGGGCGCGTCGCCACGCGGCTCAGAGTTTCTGCAGTGGTTGCCACTTTCGCGATTATAGCGGCAGCGGCCAGCGTCTCCAGGTTACGCCCGGGCTACTCCCGCCCGCGCCACGAACGCCCGGGCGCTACCCCGCTTCGGCGCCTCGGGGAAGCCGGCCTTCTCTCTGTTCGTTTTTCGTAACAATTCTCCCGCTCGTGCGCCGCTCTACCGCTTTTCGTTCTAGGATTGGCACTCCCTCCCCCCTTCTCTCTGCCGCTGGCGACGCAAGTCGCCAGCGGCTCGGTCTGCTGGAGGAAATCTTTCCCGGAGCCCAATCGCTGTGGGGACGGGCACTCTGTGGGGACGGGCACTCTTGCCCGTCCGCCGAGCGCAGCTCGGCTCTTGCCATTATGTTTTGATTTTCTTGCTTTTGACTTTTGCGGGTTTTGAGTGGCGCAGAGCTTCAGCGCCGCGATCCCGGTGCCGCCTCGCAAGCGGCTTCAGCCGCCGAGGTCAAGCTTCGAGGCCCACATGGCAAACACGCCCAACCAGATAATCGGCGGCGCTCTTGCCCTCGGCCATGGTGATCACTTCGATGGGATGAGTCTGGCTATGCGGGCGCAGGATGAGCTGGTCGTCCGCGACGTCCACGTACCTCACCGTGCAGGTTCCGTTCTTGAGCACGGCGTAGAGATTGAACTCGCCCTTCCGGTAGGGTTTGAGTGAGTTGTAATGCCGGTCGAGCAGCAGGGTCGCTCCCGGCGCCAGCCGCGGATACATGCTCACGCCGTCGTGGCTGTCGGCTTTGATCAATACGAACCGCTCCCAGCTCCCGCGGCCGCCTTCGCTCTCCGCGCGCAGCTTGCGCAGGAACGTTTTTTTGAATTTCAGGATCTTCTTCACGTTCATGCTGGCGATCAGAGGGTGGGTCGCAGCCACCTTCCCGTCGACTTGCAGAATGTTTTCGAACTCGTCGCCGCTGGGCGGCAGGATCGAGGCGCGCTTGTTCACCTCAGCGGGATCCAGCAGGTCGAGCACCGAAAGATGTTGTACCGCAATGACTTTGTCCATCCCTTCCAGGCTCAGACCGCGCTTCCGGTTGAGGAAGTTGGAGATGTGCGCCTGTTTGAATCCGGTTTGTTGCGCCAGTCGCAGCCCGGTTAATTCGTTGGCCTCGATGCGCTCCCACAGAATCTTGCGGAGATTTTCTTGCAAGACGCGGAATTTCATAGCTTTGGAGTATAGCACCGGTGTCCAGAGCAGGCGCTCATTTAGAGCGTTTTCCACAGGCCGTTTGGTAGCTCAACCTTGACTGAGGAAATTAGCAGCTATACCATCGCGCAGCATCAAACACATTTCCGGTTCAGGGATGAAGAAGTGATGAGCAACGGAGACATCGTCAATGAGGAGAGGGGCTTCGTCGAATTCCGCCGCAAAGTGCGGGAAGCCGAAGTGCTCTCCGCGGCCATGGAGCGGCTGCTGCTGTCGCTGCAGTTTACCGGACGCGTGAGCGTAGTTGTACAAAACGGACGCGTTCTTAAGTCGGGCTACGAGGAAGGCTATTTCCGCCAGCGCTATGACGCCCATGGCGCTGACGGCGAGATGGGCTCGAAGCTCTAGAGAATAGGAGGATCTGGCCAATAAAGATCGAGATGTTCAGCAGTACGAGGCCGCGACCTCCGCGGCCTTGAAAACTAAATAGCCCAGGCAGGTCATCGTAATCGAAACGAGCCCTGCGTTCGATTTCCGCTCCGCGCGGAGATCGGCGCAGGGCTTTTTTGTTGTTTGCAACCGAAAACCACTGACGCATCACGAATGACGCATCACGACTGAACGAATCAGAAAAGAGGAATTATGAAAAACGATCGCACCAATAAGCCGAAAAACGAACAGCGGGTAGAACTGAAGTATTGCGAAGGCTGCGGCGGTTTGGGAATCCGCGAGTGCGGCGGTGGGCAGGTCTACTGCAACGACTGTCTGCGCAAGATGGCAGAGCTCCCGGTTTCAAAGACCCCGTCGCGCCGCCCGACTCTTCCTATCGGTAGGCGCAGCACGCTCGGCGACTGTACCGCTCCGAACAAGCGAGATTCCAGCAAGCCAGATTCTAACGAGCCAGATTCGGACCACTCGGAATCCGAAGACCTGGATGCGATGGCTGCGGCCGCCACGCGCTTCGCCATGCGGTTCGCGGCGGCCGGCGGTGCAGCATGAGCGAAATCATTTCCTGGATCGCGGCCGAGTCCGATGGGCGGGAACCACCTGCGCCTCTTCCACTAGGCGGGACTGCGGACGGACCACTTGGCGAAAAAGCGAAAGGTCGTGACGACTTGAATTCTGCGTCCACTGAATATTCCACGTCAGAACTGTTGCAACATCCGCCACAACATCTTCCGCTTCATCAGTTTCCAGGGCCCGCGGAAACGGCGGCGGAGGCAAGCGCAGCCGCGGCCAGCACCAGCGATGCAGGCGCGGACTGGGCCAACGACCCGCTGTTCACAGAAACCGCTATCGAGGCGGACGTCTTTGAGCAGCAGCGGCGGCGGCGCGTCTACCGCGGGCGGACCGCTGCTATGCTGCAGCGCTACATGCGTTACGCGCTGGAAACAGGACGGATCCCGTCAATCCTCGGCGGCGAGTTCTTTCGCAGCCGGGTTACGTCCTACGGCGTGAGCACATTCGAAGACCGGGCCATCTTTGTGCATGACATGGAGAAGTGCCTGAATCGGCTGGACGAGTTGTCGCGGCAGATTCTGGCGCGCGTGGTGTTGCAGGGACATGACCGCGACGAAGCGGCGCGCCTGTTCGGTTGTACTCCGAGGACCCTTCGTCGCAATCTGGCGGAGGCGCTCGACCGCATGGCCGATGTTCTTCTCGGGGTAGGATTGCTGGAAGCGCTTCCTATCGCTGCGCCTCCTTCGGGGAATTCACTTTCCCAAGCGCCGGAGGGGCCTGTGGAAAAAGCTTGTCAAGGGGGTGACGTCACCGATTTTTTGCTAAGTGATTGTGAAGACGGCAAATAAAAAGTTGAAAACCGTGTCCGCTTTCCCTTTGCAATTTGCTATTCTGAATATAGAGAGTGAGAAAAAAGAACTCTCTGGTAGAGGGCGCGCCTGCGGGCGCGCCCTCTGCGTTTTGCGGCAAGAGATATTGGCAGAGAGCATTCTTGCCGGAACCACCGTGGTTGCCATGGGGGTCCGGGTGTCGAGCATAAAGAAAAAGGCAAAGGAAAAGGAAAAAGCCAAGGCAAGGGGAAAGAGCAATCGGGCGGGGAAAAAAGCAGCAACGACGACGACAACCACGACGACGACAACAACATCTTCGTCTTCAACATCATCATCGTCGTCGACAGACAAACGGCCGGTCGACCTGGCTGAGGTGAGGAGAGAGATCAGCAGCATCGTGGGAACGAATGCCGCCGCCCTTACCAGAGCGGTGATGGGGGAAGGCCTGAAGGGGCAACTGGCGCCGGTAAAGTATTTGTTCGAAGCGATGGGTCTGTATCCCGCGACGGAGATCAGCGAGACCAAGCCCGACAAGGAGTCTCTGGCGCACACGCTGATGCGAAACTTGAAGTTGCCGGAGAGTCCGATCGTCAATGAGGACGACAATGAGGACGACGAGGATGCGGATTCCGGCAACCCTCCGGTGGTTCCGGGAGTTGGGCAGACGAAGCAGCAGGGCGGCGCCGATTCGGGAACCGGCGCTGACGGAAAACGTTCTCCCGGAGAACAAGCGGCCGAAGCGGGTGAAGGCAGTGTCGTAGAATGAAGCGAGGGCGAGCGTCATTAGGGCGAGGCAGTGGTGGAAACTCCCTAGAGGCCTTCGGTAGCGCCGCGTTGCACAGGTCCTTCGCTTCGCTCAGGATGACACTTGAAAGAGCTGCACGGCGCAGCGACGCATTTAGTTGTGCAAAGACTTCGGGGCACAGGACGGGAATGGACATTACGTGGTTGACCGACCGGATCGCGGTCGGAGGCGGTATCTGGACGTCGGACAACATGGGGAAGGTGGCGCGAGAGGGAGTGACGCACATCATCGACATGCAGATCGAGTTCGATGACACGCCGCTGGGAGAAGAAGCCGGGATCGAAGTGTTGTGGAATCCCACGGACGACGATTTTGATCACAAGCCGCGTGAGTTGTTTCAGCGGGGAGTGGATTTTGCCAGAATCGCGCTGGAAGAACCCACGGCGAAGCTGTTCATCCATTGCGCAGCCGGAGTGCACCGGGCGCCGATGATGGCGCTGGCGCTGCTGGGGTCGATGGGATGGACCGTGGAAGATGCGATGGCATTGATTGAGAAGCGGCGTCCGGTGGCGGATTTTGCAGAGGTGTATGTGCGCAGCGTGGAGGATTTTCTGGAAGGGCTGACGCCGCAGGGTTCTCGATTTTCGACTTTTTGATTTGCAGCTTTGAAGAAAACAAAGCCTAAACCACAGAGGTCACAGGGGGCACAGGGTACCGCCGCGCGCAATTAGAGCTTTTCTTTGGGAGCGGAGAAAGTCAGAACGCTTCCGGATTTTCTTGGCAAAGTTTGAGAGGTGAGAGAGCATGCTTCTGCGGAGCGTGGGGCGCGGTGGTGCGTCCGCGGAAGCTGGAGCGCCACAGGTCAGGAGCGAGACCGTGGTGGAAACTCCCTTTGAAGCGGTGGTGCATGTCGACTGCGGTATGGGGTCCCTCGCTTCGCTCAGGATGACAGACTTAAGAGAGTAGAAAGATATTCGGCGTTTTCTTATCTGACTGCGGCGGGGGAGAAGCACGCCGAGGCCATGACGGAGGAGATCATGTTTGACGCGGGCGAGATGGGCGCGGGCCAGACGAGGAAGATGGGCGCGAGGCGGCGTCCGCTTTGGCGGGTGGCTGGTGGAGTGGCGCTGGTGTGCGGGATTCTGGCCTTGCGGGCCGCGGCCGCGCCGGCGCCGCAGAGTGGACCGGCGGTGACCACGGTGAGCGATACGGTCTACCGCGCGGATGGGACGCCCGCGCAGGGGACCCTGGTGATCACGTGGCCCGCGTTTCTTCTGGCGAACGGAACGCCGATCGCCGCGGGGGTGAACAACGTGACGCTGGGAACAGCCGGCCAGCTGACCACGACGCTGGTGCCGAATGTTGGAGTAACACCGGCGGGTATGTATTACACGGTGGTTTACCAACTGAACGATGGCACGACGCGGACAGAGTACTGGCTGGTTCCGACCACTTCTCCGGCGAACCTGGCGACGGTGCGGACCACGCCGGGGTCGGGCACGGCAGCGCAGCCGGTCTCAATGCAGTACGTAAACACTGCGATTGCCGGGAAGGCGAACGACAACGCGGTTGTGCATCTGGCCACGGCGGAGACCATCACGGGCACCAAGACATTCTCGGCGGTGCCGAATGTGCCGGCTCCGGCGAACGCCGGCGATGTTGCGAACAAGGGATACGTCGACAATGCGGTGAGCACTGTGGGAGCGGGTAGTTACGTCCCAGTGGCGGGCGGAGCCATGACGGGGCCGCTGACCTTGAGTGGAAGTCCGGTGGCGGCACTGCAGGCGGCTCCGAAGCAATATGTGGACACGGGGCTGGCGACGAAAGCGGATCTGGTGTCAGGACGGGTGCCGACGAGCGAGTTGGGGACGGGCACGACGAGCGCGACGGTGTGCTTGTACGGCAACCAGACCTGGGGCGCATGCGGAAATGTGAGCACGACGCCCAGCGCGACGCAGGCCATCGCAGAACCTGCGGGCGCGGTATTCACGGCGAATCGCATCGGGCAGAAGCGCATGGCGGATCAGTTTTATTGGAAACAAAGTCCGACGACTCCGGCAGCGCTGACGCCGGGTGCGGTGACGGTGACACTCTCGCCGTGTCCGCAGGGATTTCTGAATACGGTCAACGGATCGAACTCGAATCACTGGATCTATGTGGATTCGGCGACGGGGGACGCGCAACAGCCAGGCGAGCCGGTGCTGATCACGGGAGAAAATTGCGCGGCGGGTTCGGCTTCCGGGACGATCACGTTTTCGGTGGCGTACGCGCACGCGGCGGGATATGCGCTGGAAAGCGGAACCGGCGGAATCAAGGAAGCGATCGTGGACGCGAACCAGGTGCGCTACGACACGGTGCGCGGCAACAACACGTGGGTGGAGTTGACGCCGAACCAGGTGACGACGATGAAAGCTCCGCTCTACTGGCAGACGAGCATGGGGCGGCTCTCGGGACAGAGCCTGATTGAGTGCACGGTGAACATGTCGTGCATCAACGTGGGCGACACGAACTCTTTGGGATGGGCCAGTGGAAATACGAGTTTGTATTTCAACAACGTGATGGATGGGTTCTGGCTGCGGCCGAGCGCGAGCATGGTGTTCTGGGATGTGGCGCCGTCAACACCAACGACGATCACGGCGGGGAGCACGAGTGCGACGCTGCAGATTCCGACCTGCCCGGCGGGCTTCTGGCCGAAGATTCCAAATCAGATTCTCTGGCTGAATGGAACCAGCGGCGGGCTGGTGACCACGGCGTATGAGGCCGGGGCGCCGGGTCCGGGAGAATTTGTTCAGGTGACCGGAGGGACGTGTACGCCGGGAGCGACGAATGGAACGATCATCATTGTGCCGGCTACGCCGGGGCTCAGCGCGTTCGTGGCGCACGGAACTGGATACACGCTATCCAATGGGGCGACGTCTTACATCGAAGACAATTCGGAGAACTCGGTGATCTCGAACATCATGACCAACGGATGGACGGGAAACGTGGGCTACGGGTTCGTGATACAGAACGATAATAATCAGGCCGAGACGGTGACGAACGTCAACATGCTGGGCGGGACGAGATGCGACAACGATTTTTGCGGAGCGACTTTGTTTGGTCCGGGCCCGAATACGTTCAACGCGGGGATTACGACTTTTTCCGGAGGCACGAACCAAGCGTGCGCGGAGTGGTATGACGGGAACGACCTTTCGATTGGGCCGACGGTATGCCAGGGCTTCCAGAACTACGCGATTTTCATGTCGACCAAGCGCGGCGGGAGTCTGCAGCATGCGGTGCTGCACACGGTGCACCGGGAACGCGGAGGATTGAGCAACTCGCTGGGCACGGGCCTGGGTGCGGCGGACATTATCGTGCAGGGCTACAGCGTGACCTCGGACGGAAATGGAGATGGAGTCAACGAGTTTCCGGGCTTTGCCGTGGCGGGCACTCCGGGAGGACAGCTGCAGGCGTACTACCTGTCGATCGTGGATGTGACAGACGGAACCAAGACGGTTCCGATTCCGCTGGGAACCGCGAACGTTGCCAATCCGAATGCGAACAACGTGACGGTGAAGTGGGTGACGGCGGATGCACTTAGCGGCAAGACGATCAACTTCGAGCTATATCGAGTGGCGCTGCTGGCGGGGACTCCGGGGATCGTTCCGAACGCGAACGTCTGCGACGGAGTGAATGGCGACCCCACCTGCCTGGTGGCTACGAACATTTCTCCCGCGACGGTTTGCGACATTCATGGGGCGTGCACGTTCACCGATAATGTGCAGACTCCGGGCGCGGTAACGCCTTACACAGGAATTGACGGGGCGGGGACAGGATATTTTCCGACGAACAGCTTCAGTCCGGGAGGGATCGTGCTGGACAGCAGCGCGACGTACCAGGGCGAACCGGCCTGCCTGGTGGTGATGGGAGGATGGCTGAATAACTTCGCGTCGGTTTTCGACAACGAGATAGCACCCGCGGGATGTTTGCCCTCCGGGGGATCGTTTAACCTGGCGCTGACCTCGTTCAGCAACAATGGTGGAGGGTACACACAGTGGGGGTTGCTGCTGCCCGACCGGAACAAGACGGCGGATGGCGGAAACTGGACGAATCTGAAAGGACGAATCAATCTGATCGGAGGCGGGACGTATCCGAGAGATGCGTTCACGTGGGTGGATTCGAATCCAGCGAAGACGCTGGCAAGCAAATCGGAGTATGGCAGTGGAGTAGTGGGCAGCGTGTATGGATCGGTGAATCGTCCGCAATGGGATGTGGGAGACGTCGCCACCGGAGTCGAGAACGCGGGGACGGGACTGTACAACCGGGTTCCCGGGACCGGAGTCTTCGACTGGTATGTGGGAGCGTTGCCCAATAGTCCAGGCGGCACCAGCAACAACTGGACAGAGGAACTTTCCGCATCGGGGCATACGATCAACGTGCCGGTGACGGTGAACGGGAACCTGACGGTGACGGGAGTGTGCACGGGGTGCGGCGGGGGCGGGTCGGGATCAGGGACGGTGAACAGCGGGACCGCGTCGCAAGTGGCAGTCTACCCGGGCAACGGAGCGGCGGTGAGCGGAGACAGCGCGCTGAGCGACAGCGGAACCACGCTGAACTATGCGGGAAGCGGCGGGATTTCGGCGGCGGCGGGAACCTTCAGCGGGAACGTGACGGTGAATGGACAGCTGATGGTGGCGGGACCGTGGATGGTGGACTCTCCGGTGCCGGGGAGCGCGATGGGAGCGGCGCCGTCAGGAACCTCGGCGCTGGGAATTTCGAATGACGGAAATTTTTACATCTCGGCGAACGCGGGGACGCCGCAGAAAGTAGCGACGGCCGCGACGAGTTCCTACTTTTCGAATTTGTTTCAGGAAGATGCGAATGACCTGGGCGAGTACAACGGAACGACCGCGCAGGGACTGCACGTTTACGGGACGTATACGAATGTGTCGAACTACGAGCGGACCGGGCTGAGTTGGGATGCGACAGACGGATACTTCGTGCTGAAGAATGAAAATGCAGGAACCGGCTCGCAGAGAGGGATCGGATTTTGGATTGGGTCGGGAGTACGGTGGGCGATTGACACGGTAAGCACGCTGAAGCCGGGGTCGAATAATTCTTTCAACATCGGGAGCACGACGTTTGCGCCGCAAACCATCTACGCGGCGACGTCGCTCGACACGCTGACCCAGGGGCGCGAGAATTTTGAGTTATGTAACGACGGGACGACAGGAACGGCGCTGAATTTCCTGGCGGTGTATAACGGCGCGACGCCGGCATGCGCGGTGAAGGCGGGGACATCAGCCACGGACGGCGTGATTGGGGTGGTGAGCAACGGATCGGGGACGACGCTGAATGCGGTGATCACGTATCGCGGATATGTTCCCTGCTCGTTTGATGGAGCGACGACCGCGGGAGACTTTGTGGTGGCGAGTACGACGAACGCGGGGGATTGCCATGACGCGGGCGCAACGCGGCCGACGGGCGTGCAGGTGATCGGGAGGGCGGAGTCGACGAACGGCAGCCTGGGGACGTATGGAGTGAGGGCATCGCTGGAGGCTCCGAATAGTTCGACCGCGTCGCCGGTGACTTCGGCATTTGGAAGAAGCGGGGCGGTGACAGCACAAAGCGGAGATTACTCGGTGGGGCAAGTGACGGGAGCGGCGGCGCTGGCTTCGCCGGCGTTGACGGGGACGCCGACTGCGCCGACGGCGGCGGCGGGAAACAACTCGACGCAGTTGGCGACGACGGCATACGTGAAGAGCGAGATGCAGATGGTTTTCAGTTGTCCGATTGGTGGAACTACTACCGCGAGCGTGAGTTACTGCAACTGGACGGCACCGGCGGGAATAACGATCACGCAGTTCGATCTATTTGCTTCGACGGCGCCGTCGGGATGCACGACATTTCCGGTGGTACAGGTGTGGGACGGGACTGCGGCGGCGGAAGTGGGGAGTTACTCGATCACGATGAGCACGAGCCAGGAGACGCTGGTTACTGGCAGCACCGCATTTACCTCGGGGCACGGCTTGCGGCTGCGGGTGACAACGGCGGCGGCGGGATGTACGACAGGCGCGGCGAACGTGACGGCGGCGGTGACGTATCAGATGACGAACTGAGACTAGCGGTTGGCGGACGGAATCGGCATTTCATTTTTGGGAGGAAACATTATGAGCAGCGAGATTAATCCAGAGGCAGCACAGCCGGCGACGATTCAATCATTTAATCAGAGTGACCGGAATCCGGTGGTGACGGTGTTTGGGGGCGCGGAGGTGGACGGCGGGCAGTTGCCGACGCCGGCGATCACGGAGATACGGATGACGCCGGAGGCTCCGGCGGTTTCGCCGGATGCCGGGCTGCAGTATTGAGCGCGTGGCGGCGTTGGCGGTGACTGCCTGGGGGTGTGCGCGCACATCGGTGCGGGATGAGGCAGTGGTCAGTGGCTAGTGGTTAGTGGCCAGTGATTGGACGTGGGGCCATCGGCTGGAGCCGGTGGCCTTTTTTATTGGAGACTGGCGGTGTGGTGTGCGGGAGTTCATTTTTCTGGCGGCGGCTTTGACGCTGACTGGCGTGGGTTGCGAACGCAGGACGGCGCGAGTTGTGCTGCCGAATATGGTGATTCCGGTGGCGTGCGCGTCGGAGATCACGCTGATGCATTGTGATGCGCGAATGAGTCCGCCCAAGTGCAAGAGTGCGCGGGTGCGGTACCGGAACGGGTGCGAGCGGATTGTGGTGGGGCGATAAAGAAACGTAACCACAGAGGACACAGAGGTCATGAAGAAGATATTCGTCATTTTGGTGCTGGCCCTCTTTGGAGGCGGGACGGCGTCGGCGACGACTTACTACGTCAGCTCGAGCACGGGGAGCGACAGCAACAGCGGGACGGCGTCGACGTCTCCGTGGCAGACGATTGCCCATGTGAACGCGCAAACGTTTCTGCCGGGAGATTCGATTCTGTTCCGGCGAGGAGATGTTTGGAATGAGAGTTTGGTACCGCCTTCTTCGGGGACTTCGGGAAATCCGATTGCGTTTGACGCCTATGGCAACGGGCCAGCGCCGAACTTGACGGGATATTACGCGGTGCCGACTTCGGCCTGGGTGTTTGTGACGGGGAATGCGTGGAAGGCTCCGGTGCCGTCGACTTACTCGGCGGTGAACTTTTGTTTGTTTGGGTCGGTGTGGGGGCAGAAGGTTCCGTTCGGGACGGGGAACCTGACGGCGCAGTGGGATTTTTATCTTTCGAGCGGGTACATCTACGTTTATTCGTCAGGAAATCCTGCGACTCACTACAACGCGCCGATCGTTCCCATGGCACTGAGCAACGTGCCGGTGATCAACATCAACGGGAAGACGTGGCTGACGTTTCAGCACTTCCTGGTGAACTGGTTCGACGATGAGGGCGTGTATGTGCAGGGGGCAAGCGATCATCTGGTGTTTGCGAATATGGAAGCGGACTCGATGATCCCGCAGGGAGCGCAGCCGCTGGGATTTTATGTGAATGAGAGCACGCCGGGGCCTGGGGATATCAAGATCTACAACTCGGAGGCACATCTCAACTACGACGGATTCAGATTTGACGGTTCGGCGACGGCGATCACGATGGTGAACGATAAAGGATATGCCAATCGGGACTCGAGTCTGGTAGATAACACGGGGGCGGTGACTTACTCCTACTGTCACTTCTACGCGTCGAGCCTGGCGATTGCGAGTTCGACGGATGTGCTGTCGACGACCGGGCCGGGGCCGACGGCGGGAGCGGGGAATATTGCGGCGGATACTCCGCCGGCGGTGCAGGTGTGGCAAAGATATCCGGCGCGAGTGACGCTGACGGTAGACGATGCGGGAATGACGCCGGGAGCGGATACGTATTACGCGAGCACGGTGCTGCCGATCGCGGATGCGGCGGGAGTACCGGTGGGCGCGGCGATTACGGTGGGGTATTCGCTGGCGCAGACTTTGATTTCGGAATTTCAGGGATGGATCAACGCGGGGCGGGATGTGACGTCGCACTCGATATCTCATACCTATTACACGAATACGGATGCGCTCGACATTCAATACACGGGAAGCGGGACGGCGGCGGTGTTGAGCATCAGCGGCCAGACGCTGACGATTACTGTGACCGGCGCTGCGGACAGTGTGAGCTACAGCCTGACGCGGGGACAACCGCAGGGGACGATTGAGGGGTTGCGCCTGGCGCTCCTTGCTACGGGAAAATTTACCGCGACGGAAGCGACGCCCTGCCAGGGACCTTATGGGACAGGGTGTTCGGCATACACGGAGTCGGCGCTGCTGGCGCAGGATCTGGCCGACGTGAGCGGGCAGGATGTGAAGAGCAGCATTTATTCCATGCAGCTGAGCGTGACGCGGCTGACCACCGATGAGATCACATTGTCGCGGAATTGGATGACGACGAACCTGACGGGGCTGCCGACGAGCCCGGTGTATGTGTATCCCGGCGGGTACGAGACGGTAGCGATGCAAGGGATCACGGCGGGCGTTCCTTATGTGGGTGCGCGCGGAGCGCTGAAAGAAGATCTGGGAGTGAAGGACACGTATGCCAGCGGGTTCGATGTGCAGAACATCACGAGTTTTGGAGTGAACCCGACCTGGCAGGGACTGGCGCCGGCGGTTTTGAATCAGAAAATTCAGGCGTTGGTTTGGAAGCAGCAAGTGTGGGGAGCGCCGTGGGGAATTTTCTGGCACTTGAATGAGTTGAGCGCGACCGAGATCACAAATCTGATTGCCGACTTCAAGGCGAGCGGAGCGACCATTCTGAAAAACACGGACCTGGTGAACCTGTTGCTTGGCGGAACACTCTATGCAGGGACTGACGGAGATGCTTATTACAAATCTCAGACGGCGAGTACGACGCTGGACTTCGCGCCGACGTTGAATTCTCCGGTGGTGGATGCGGGCGAAAATCTGGGCGCGGCGTATGCGCTCGATATTAATGGAGTGAATCAGAACTCCTATGGGGCGGGATGGGAAATTGGAGCACATGTATTCGCCGGATATTCGTTCTATGGCGGGGTAGCAGGCGGATCGCACTCCACGATTGGCGAGGGGTCCGGTCCCAATTACAGCGCGGCACGGACGGACGTAAGCATTGTGCAGCCGGTGACGCCGACACCGAACATGGGTGGACTGATTGGAGCTGGGACTTGCGTGACGCCGGCGGACTTTGGGTTGCCGATTTGCCGCATCACGGATGCGTCACTCGACCCGAGCAAGGCGAACTTTTCGCTGATTACAACTTCGAGCGGATCTGGTGACGTGAATCTCTGGAATACGAATTCTACGTTGCTGACCATACAGAACGAAGGATCGAGACTTTACCCGGAGGCCTTCAACCCGGTCACCATGCAGGCTTCGCGTCTTTATCCCACAAACCCGACCTACACGGCGGAAGGCGGGTTCTGGCTGGCTGGGGGCGGGACGGCGTGGAGTTACACGAATCCAACGCTGCTGTACACCATGACCGGGACATTGCTGCAGAGTTACAACTTCGCAGGGTACAACACGGGAGGAAGTCCCCCGAGCGCGACGACGGTTTACGACTTCACGACGAGTTCGAATTGTTTGGGCTCGGGCTACACCTCAACGTGGACGGAATTTGGGGAAACCAGTAAATATCCTGCAGATCAGGTTTTCGTGACTGCGGAATCAAACGCCGGCGGCCAGGGAACTGGCAGCGACATAGTGGCCTACAAGGTGGGCAGCGGCTGCAGTTACCTGAACACGGTTGCCGGAACCGTCACGGGCGATTGGGGAACAACGGGAACGGTTGGGATTCCAGATCGCTTTTATGTGCACAACGTGAAAATTTCGAAAGACGGACAATGGGCGCTGGTGGCGCAACAGCAGTGTGTGGTCTTTCCGAACATCACGTCGATTTCATTGACCTCGAACGTGGTGACGGCGGTTTTGAGTTCAACTGCCGGGCTCTCTGTGGGGTCCATGGTCGACGTGAACCTGATCAGCCCTAATTATCTGGACGTAAACGACGTTCCTTTAACTTCGGTGAACAGCGGGACCAACACAGTGCAGTTTGCCGTGACTGGGGCGAACGTTACTGGAACTGGAGCGGGCAAGCTCGACAATTGCGTTTCGCAGTTGCCGTATCTCTGGCAGATCGGGACGACGAATTTGTATCCGTCGTGCCTGCCGGGCGGAAATTGCGGAGGGCACTGGACGGAGGGCTTTAACCATATGGTGAACGCCAACTATTCTCCGTTCTTGCAGCAGGACATTCGGCTGTATGGAAACGCCAATCCGGGAAGCGCGATCATTGCTACGCTGCCTCCGACCACCGGCGCGAATGCCTGCACGGATGTGCAAACCGATCAGCATCAGAACTGGTCGAACGTGGATGCGCTGGACAGCTATCCGTTTTTTGCGAGTACCGCGGCGCTCGAGGCAAATGCGCAGACGCCGGGCTCTTACAACTGCGCGTGGGTGAACGAAATTCTTGGAGTCTCGACGATAACCGGGACGGTGTATCGCTTCGCGCATACGTATACGACGGGACAGAACTGGAGTTTCGACGGGCAGAATGCCATTGGCGGAGTTTCGCAGGACGGACGGTTCTACGCCTTCACTTCAGACTGGCAGGGAACGCTGGGCACCGAGGGCGGAGCGAACGGGACTTGTACGAATTCGCCGAACAGTTCAACGGCGTGCCGGAACGATGTGTTTGTGGTGAAGCTGAGCAGTCCGTAGGGCAATGCGCTTTTCAGAATTAATCGCCAACAACTAAAGATAGGTTTCGCCGGCCTGGCCATTTTGGCCGGGGGCGCGGAGGTGTGATTTGGGTTGGACATCAAACTTTAAAACGAAATGGAGAAAGAACTTATGAGTAAGAAACTGAATGTTGGGCGCGCGCTGGCGGTGCTGGTGCTGTGCGCGACGATGATTCTGACTGCGTGTTCGACTGCGTGGATCACAGAGGCGGAAGACATTGTGGCGGCGCTGATTCCGGCGGCTGCAAACCTGATCACGCTGATCGAAGCCCTGCAAGGCAATGGAGTCTCGACGCAGGACTTGCAGGCGATGCAGAGCGCCAGTACCCAGGCGCAGAACGATTTGCAGTTGATCAATACGCTGGTCACGCAATATCAGCAGGCGACGGACGCCGCGACGCAGGCTTCGCTCCTGACGCAGATCCAGGCCGCGATCACTACAGTGCAATCGAATCTGAGCACGCTGCTGCCGGCTCTCCATATTACTGACCCGGCTACGCAGGCCAAGGTGACGGCTGTGATTGGCCTGATCTTGTCGGAAGTGCAATCACTGGAGGCGATTCTGCCCGCGGTGCAGCCCGTGGCCACTTCCAGCACTTCGGCGGCGCGTGCGAGTGCGAAGCTGAAAACGAAAACCGTGAAGCCGCCGCTTTCCGCCAGCCAGTTTCGAGCGTCTTACAACGCGATCATGACGGCGAAGACGGGCAACGCAAAGCTTGACGGTGCGGCGGCGAAGTGCAAGCTGCATGGTCCAGGCTTCTGGCACAGCCTGGGCAAGGCCATTGGGGAGGCGAGGTTTGGAAAGTAGAGAGTTCGTTTCGCATTCCGAGAAACCGGGCGCGCTCGCAGAAAACTCCGCCTCAGGAAATTCCGCGAACGATTGGAGATTGCAACATCACGTGCAGTGCGGGTGCGTGAAATGCATTGATCATCCATCGCAGGCGAAGCCGGGCGTGCATGTGTTTCCGAACCGGCTGCATGTGCTGACGATGCTGGAAAATCCGCAGCGCTGGCGGTCGCGCTACTGGAACTACTGGATGTTCGAGCGGGAGTGCGAGGCGGCGGGAGCGATTCTGCATACTGCCGAAGTGGCTTTTGGCGAGCGGCACTTTGAGGTGACGAAAGCGGACGATCCGCGGCACCTGCAACTGCGGACCACGAGCGAGATCTGGCACAAAGAGAATGCGCTGAACTTACTCATACAGCGACTGCCCGCGGATGCGAAGTATGTAGCGTGGGTGGACGCGGATTTGAAGTTCGCGCGGCCGGACTGGGCGCAGGAAACCCTGCAGCAGCTGCAGCATTATGACGTGGTGCAGATGTTCAGCCATGCCCAGGATGTGGGTCCGGAGTACGAGCCGCTGCGCACGACGCCGGGATTTCTTTACAAGTGGGTGGTGGACCGGCCGAGCCCGCACGACGCGGACTTTGGGGTGCCGCGGACGGCGTATGGGTATTACAGCGTGGGCAGCGGGCAGTTCTGGCATCCAGGATTTGCGTGGGCGGCGAAGCGGAGCGCGCTCGATAGCGTGGGCATGCTGATGGATTGGGCCATTCTCGGTTCGGGAGATTGGCACATGGCTTCAGCTCTGGTGGGGCAGGTAGAGCGGTCGTTGTGTTCGGGATATTCGCCGGCGTATATCCGCTTGTGCCGGGATTGGCAGGCGCGCGCGGAGAAACATATTCGCAGGAACGTGGGGTACGTGCCGGGCCTGGTCAATCATTTTTTTCACGGCACGAAACGGAATCGCGTGTACGACCAGCGGTGGAAGCTGCTGACGCAAACGGGATACGATCCGCAAATTGATTTGAAGCGCGACTGGCAGGGGCTGTTTCAGCTGACGGAGCGAAGCACGATGCTGCGGGACGGGATCCGGCAGTACGGGCGCATGCGGAACGAGGATGCGACGGAGACGGGAAGTTAATTGTTGGGCGCAAGGAAAACAATTTTGACAAGCGACCTTTATCTGCTGCAGCAACTCGGGGCGGTGCTCGACCACAAGCTGGACGAAAACACCGTGCGGGACTGGCTGATTGGGAAGTTGCTGAAGATCCGGCCGAAGAAGGGCAGCCTGACATGCCTGCACTTGAACCGGGCGCAGCAGGAATATTCGCGGAGGTGCACGCGGCGAAACATTGTATTGAAGGCGCGGCAGCTGGGGATCACGACATATGTGGCCGCGCGCTATTTTATTCAGACCATCACGCGGCCGGGGACGCTGACCGTGCAGGTGGCGCATAACGAAGAATCGGCGCAAGCCATCTTCCGAGTGGTGCATCGCTTCTGGGAAAAACTGCCCAAAGAGATGCAGGAGGGCGCGCTGGTTCGGTCGCGCGCCAACGTTCGCCAGATTGTGTTTCCCAAGCTGGACAGCGAGTATCGCGTGGAAACGGCGGACGACAACGCGGGGCGCGGGATGACCATCCATAATTTGCATTGCTCGGAGGTCTCCCGCTGGCCCCGCAACGGTTTGGAAACGCTGGCTTCGCTGCGCGCGGCGGTCGTTCCGGATGGCGACATTGTTTTGGAGTCGACCGCGAACGGCGCGACTGGCGTGTTCTACGAAGAGTGGCAAAAGGCTGCGGAGACCGGCTACACGCAGCATTTTTTTCCGTGGTGGTTCGAGTCGCAGTATCAGGAAGAGAAGTGGCTTCCGCAGGCGCCGACTCCGGAAGAAATAGAGTTGGTGGCGAAACACGGGCTGAGCGAAGCGCAGATCGCGTGGCGGCGGATGCGCTGGAAAGATTTGCGACGGCTGGCGGTGCAGGAATTTGCGGAAGATCCGGTGGCGTGTTTTCTGGCGTCGGGAGAGTGCGTGTTTGATTTGGAGGCGGTGGAGCAGGCGTTGGTGCATTCGGACCAGCCCTTCGAATCGGAGGACAACGGGCGCATGCTGACCTGGTTTCCACCGACGCCCGGACGGCGCTACATCATTGGAGTGGATACGGCGGGCGGAGGGTCGGAGGGGGACTACACCTGCGCCCAGGTGATTGAGCGGACCATGGGATTGCAATGCGCGGAGTTGCACGGACACTTTCCTCCGTTCGAGTTGGCGCGGAGAGTGGCCGCGCTCGGGCGCAAGTACGAATCGGCGCTGGTGGCCGTGGAACGGAACAATCACGGCTACGGCGTGCTGGCGCATCTCAAGGAATTGCATTACGAAAATATTTTCGAGCAGGGCGGGCAGGATGGATGGCTGACTTCTGCGGCGAGCCGTCCGGCGATGATCGAGAATCTGGCGGCGGTGTTGATGGCGAAGCCGGAATTGTTTCATAGTCCGCGCCTGCTAGGAGAGTTGCGAACTTTCGTGCGGCGGGAAGATGGAAACGGCGCGGCCGCGGATGGCGCGCATGACGATTGCGTGATGGCGATGGCCGTCGCGCTGGCGGTGCGGCGGGAAGATGCGGGGCGCGTGGCGCGGCGGGGGGCGATGGCGATGGCGAGTTTGGTGGTGGGGTGAGAGTGGGCTTCGGGCTGCGGCTTTCGGGCTGCGGCTGGATTTGGGTTGGGCGTCACATACTTTGAGGCGGGAGTTGGGGTATGATGTCCGGCCTTGTGGTGCGGGCAGCCACGGAAGTCGAGCTGCGCTCGACGGACAGCCGAAGGCGGCTGTCCCCACATTTTATTTTTTTACAAAACAACTTGCCAGTTTACGCGGTCCAACACGTGAGAAGGATGCGGGGCGGGGCGCAGGGACATTTGATGCGCTGCTCGGATGGGAACTTTTATGTGGTGAAGTTTCGGAACAATCCGCAGCATCTGCGTGTGCTGGCGAACGAGATGCTGGCGACACGGCTGGCGGAACGAGCGGGACTGCCGGTGCCGGCGACTGAAGTTGTGGAAGTGGAAGACTGGCTGGTGGAGCACACGCCGGAGTTGCATATTCAGCTCGCGCATAACACCATCCGGTGCCAGGCGGGACTACAATTCGGGTCGCGGTATGTGGTGAGTCCGCTGGAGGGGCAGGTGCTGGATTATCTTCCGGTGGAGATGCTGGGCATGGTTCGCAACCGCGAGGCGTTTGCCGGAATGCTGGTCGTGGATAAATGGACTGGCAACGCGAACGGGCGGCAGGCAGCGTTTTGGCGGAGGTTGCGCGAGCGGAAATACACGGCGTCGTTTATCGATCAGGGATATTGCTTCAACGCGGGGGAGTGGACGTTTCCGGATTATCCGCTGCGCGGGGTCTACGCGAGGAATGAAGTGTATGAGGATGTGCGGGGGTGGGAATCGTTTGAACCGTGGCTTTCGCGGATCGAGAAGATGGAAGCCGATGTGGTGTGGGCGCTGGCGGGAGAGATTCCTCCGGAGTGGTACGGCGGAGAGTGGCACGAACTGGAAAAACTGGCGCAGACTTTGATTGCGCGGCGAAGCGCGGTGCGGCAGTTGATTGAAGCGTTTCGGACTTCGCCACGAAGACCGTTTCCGGGGTGGGTGGAGCATTGATGGCGTGTCTTTGGCGGCGGAGAATAAAGCAGTTCGCATAAGCACTTGGCATGTGGACGGCGTAGTCCGATCAGGGTGAGCGGTGGGCAGTGCCAAGTGCAAATTGCCGATCGCTAACTGCTGAAATTTGATGGCTGAAAAAAGACATCTCGAATTTTTCCTGCTGCGGTATGTGCCGGACGCGGTGAAGGGGGAGTTTGTGAATTTCGGGTTGATGGCAATTGAGAATGGAGCGAACGGCGCGGAGTTGATTGATGTGCGCTTCACTCGCGACTGGGGAAGAGTGTTGTGTCTTGATCCGCAGGCAGATCTGGATGTGCTCTCGGCTTTGCAGAAAGAGATTCGGCAGGAGCTTGGCCGGAAGAAAGATGAGTTAACGCTATTAAAGAAGATGGAGGATTCGTTTTCGGGTGTGGTTCAAGTTTCTCCGATCTTGCGGGTGTTGACGGAACGGACGGCGGTTAGCGAAATCGAGGACGTGGCCAGGATGTTCCTGGAAACGGCTAAGGTGCACCGTACCCGCGAGCCGGCGGGGCGCCAGAAGATTTTGGCAACGATGCGAGATGAGTTCGAGAAGGCTGGAGTCCTGCCGCTGTTGAATGCGGTTTCTGCGGAGCCGTACACGAAGAAGGGTGATCCGTTTGAGTTTGACTTCGGGTATCGATATGGAAACGAGATCAAGTTGTTTCATGCAGTGTCGATGCGGGCGAGCGTGGATTCTGCGGTGATGCTGGCGGCGCGGTATCCGAAGATTGTGCCGGTGATGGCGCAGTTGACCGCGACCACACCGATGCTGACGGCGGTGGTTGAGGCTGAGTTGGACCGGACCAGGAGTGAGGTTGGATTTGCGCTGGAGATGATGGAGGAGAGCAGGATTCGAGTCTCGACGACCAGGGAGATGGCGGGGATTGCGGAAGTGGCGCGGCGGGAGTTGCGAGCGTGAGAGACACGGTGGTTGCAACCGTCCGGACTCTGATTGTCCTGATCCCGCCTGTAATCGTGCTCGTGGGTTGGACGAAATGGTGCGGAACATCAGGAATCACAGCACCGCGCGGAAAACGTCAATATGCGATTGCAGCAGGCCTGGGAGCGGCATCGATATCCTGCATATGCTATGTCAGCCTGGTGTGGTATCTGCAAAAGAAACGAATCGGATACTGGGACGAGTACCTTGTGGCGTTGGCCTGGGGGAAGTTCAACTGGCCCTTGTCCGTTTTAGCAGGCATCGTTGGATTGATCGGGAAAGGTAAGGGGCGTGGGTTGCTGTTGCTGGCCGCGGTCTGGCTGGTGTTTGTTTGGACGATGGCATTTGTTCACTGAGCATGCGACGGTGCAATAGGTCCTTCGCTTCGCTCGAGATGAAAGTGAGGATTTGAGTGCGAGTGTAGTTGAAGTCCGAGTTGGAATGGGCTCCGCCGTGGCGGGGCTTTTTTATTGGGCGGGTTTATTGCTCATGGATAGAGTCGCGGGCAAGAGTGCCCGCGCCACACAAGCAATGCCAACTGGGCATGCCACATTATTTTTCATAAGAGAAAAAACATCATGACAATTACAGAGACGTTGCGCGGCGCATGGCGCCGGATGGCGGGAGTGTCTACTGGTTCCCTGGCTGGGCTGTTCGCTGGTCAGCCTTCGGACGAGAAGCTGGCGAAGAGGCGGCGGACTTCGGCGCTGCCTTCGATCTTCAACGCTTATGGGCCCATCAACGATGCCATGCCGAAACCGTCTCCTTATAACTTGCGGCGATTTTCGGAGACGCCGATCGCGCGGCGGGCGATCAACTGCATCAAGGATCGCATCGCCGGGATGCGCTGGCGCGTACAGCCGCGGCAGGGGCATGCGATCGAGGCGATGCCGGACGGCGCTGATCGTGTGCGGATTCTGACCTCGAACTTTGAAGCGCCGAATCCGGACGACTCGTTCCGGTCGTTCGCGGAGCAGGTGTTGGAGGACGTGATCGTAGGCGGCTACGGCGCGATCGAGGTGCAGGCTACTGGAGATCCGTCGCGGCCGCTGGTGCTGTGGCCAGTGGATGGGGCGTCGATTCGGATGAATATCGATTGGGATGGATCGCCGAGCGGGCAGCGCTACATGCAGGTGAACGATCAGTCCGGAGTGAATTCGCAGATCAAGCTGGATGACGATGAGCTGATTTATATCCGGCTGAATCCGCGGACGCACACGCCATTTGGGCTGGGGCGGCTGGAAGTGGCGTTCGAGACGATCAATTCCTTCCTGGGCGCGCATCGTTACGCGTCGCGGCTGGCTTCGAACACGGTGGTGCAGTACGCGCTGTGGCTGCAGGATTTGACGCCGGAACATCACGAGCGGCTGATTCGCTGGTGGCAGGACGAAATTGAAGGTACGGGTCGCGTTCCGATTTTGTCGGTGGAGAGCAAGCCGGAAGTGTTGCGCTTTGGTGGCGGCACCGATGCTGACCTGCGATTGCAGTGGCAGGAATTTCTGCTGCGCATTGTCGCTGATGCCTTCGATCTGCCTCCGTTCTATTTGGGAGTGGAGGCGGATGTGAACCGGTCAACAGCGGAGGAGTATAACGACCTGGCTTTCCGGCAGGCGATTGTTCCGACGGCGCGGTTGCTGGCTGAGTATCTGACGCGGGACGCGATTGCGAAGAAGTTGGGATGGACGGATCTGGAGTTTGTGTTTGCCGATGTGGAGACGACCGATCCGCTGGAGGAGGCGCAGATCCAGCAGATTCTGCTGCAGACGGGCGTGCTGACGGTGAATGAAGTGAGGCGGATGCGGGGGCTGCCGGAGTTGCCAGCGGTGGGGGAAGTGACCTAACTGGCTTCCGACTTTGGGCTTCAGGGCTTTGGGCTTCGGGCTGAGTCAAAATCCCCATTTCTCGCAAAGGACGCGAGAAATGGGGCACCCGCTTTAGTTGATGATGCACACACAAGAAATGGGGCATGGCGATGATTGAACTGGAAAGCATGGCGATTGCGATGCCGGAGGTGGTGGGGCATCCGAACCGCGAAGCGTTCTGTGGTGTATTGACGCTGGTCGATGTTCCTTCACAGCGGGCTCCGTCGGGGGCGCGGGGACATCAGGTGGTGCTGACCCGGGCGGCCGCGGAAGCGGCGTTGCCTTCGCTGCTGGGGATGGCGCTTGACTATGCGCCATCGTATGACCGGCACGATGTGCAGCGCAAAGTGGGCGTGATCACTCAAGCGGAGGTCGTGGGGCACACGCTGGAGATTGGCGGGTATTTATTCGCGCGGGACTTTCCGGAGGTGGTGAAAAAGATTGCGGCGTCGGGAAGACGCGAGGGGCGGGCGAAGACCGCGAGTGTCTCATCTTCCAAGACTGTTCGAGTGGGAACCGTCCCGGTTGGAACTGTCCACGCTGGGAACATTTTCGGAGTGATCGGCGCTTCGCGTGGTGTGCACTGCCGAGCTGCGCTCGGCTTTGACCCTTCGACTTCACTCAGGGCAGGCTCGCAAGAGTGCCCGTCACCACACGACCTAGGATCGCTCTCGGGCTTGGCGAACCGGCTGCTGCGTTTGACCATCGCTCTGCGGGGAGGGTCGCGAGAGCGCGAGGAAGAGGATGAGGGGGTGCAGGGCGTGTTACCACCGGAGAGCCTGCATGCGGAGGACGCGGAGCTGGGAATGTCGTACGAGGTGACCGGGGTGGAACTGGTGAATGCGCGGGCCCGGGTGTGGACGTTGACGAAAGTAATTTTTACGGGCGCGGCGATTTTGCGTCGTGACAAGGCGGCTTACCAGGATACGTGGATCGAGCTGGGCAGTTAGAAAAAGTTGCAAGCGAGTCAGCCGGTGAAATCACCGGGAAGGAGAAAGCATGAACGAAGAAGTGATGCAGCAGTGGATGGCGACAGCAGAACGGCTGGCGAGTGCGGCCGAGGCGCTGGATCGCGTGCTGGGGAAGATGGAGCAGCAGCAGGAAGCGCTAAGCAACAAGGTGGACCGGATTGTGGCGGCGGTGGACGAACGTCCGCTCTACGAGCCGGACCGCGCCGAAGGAAACCGGCAGCTGATGGAGCGGGTTGCCGAGCTGGAGAAGTCGAACGCCGATCTGAAAGCGCAGGCAGCGCGGATGATGCGGAAGACGCTGCCTTCGACGGTCTCGGCGATTCTCGCCAAAAGTAGTGAAGCTGGCAGCGAGAAGCTTGACCGCGGCGTGCTGGACAAAACGCTGCAGAGCTTGAGTGTGGAGCAGCGGATTGCGGTGAAGGCGGAGCTGGCGCGGGCAGGGATGATCGAGTAGCGGGCTTCGGGCCTCGGCTTTCAGGCTTCGGCAAAGCAGGGCACGACTTTGTCGTGCCTTTTTTGTTGGGCGGTGGCAGAAGGGGCGGGGCGGTGCTTCTAGGTCAACGTGGCGGATCCGATGAAAAAAAACCTTCGGTGCTGCGGGCGTTGCGAACAGGGCAGGGATCCTTCGACTTCGGAGTTGCTCCACTTCGTGGAGTAACTCCTGCGCTCAGGATGACAGGTCCGAGGAAGAGGGTGGGCAGTGTAACGACGGAATCAACTTTCATTTGCAGGAAAGCATTGCAGAAGAGCATTGCAAGAAAAATCAACTACAGAGGAGAAGACATGCAAGGACAATTTGTGGATTTGTTTGCGACGGCGGACTTTCTGGGGCCTGGCGCGGTTGAAGTCAACCGGTACCAGACGGAAATTTTCGACATCGTGCGGCGAAGGGGCGTCTTCGGTCAGAGGATCAAGCAGGTGCCGGCTACGGGGCATCCTTCGCGGTTCTTTGAGGAGACGGCCATTCCGGCCCCTACGGCGGCGCAGGGGTTCATGGACCCTCGCAACATAGCGCCGGTGGTGCAAGCGCCGACGCGAGTGGAACTGGCGGTGCCGCTGAAGGCACTGGTCAGCCAGATCAACTACAACCTGTTCGACCTGGAAGTAACCGCACAGCAAAGCCAGTTTGCCTATTTGCAGGCAAAAGACCTGGCCGACGCTGTGGACGGGATACTGCGCACGCACGATGTGGCGCTGTGGAATGGCACAGACACGTCGTTCAGCGCGCCGACGACGACGCAGTATTTCGGAGCGATCGGGCAGATCGAGGCGGGCGGAAACACGGTGACGGTCGCGAAGAGCACAGGCAACATCGTGCAAACCTTCAGGACCGCCGTCGCGCAAATGGTATCGAACGCGTCTTACCAGGTGCGGCCGACGGCGATTTACGCCAATCCGATGCTGCTTGATCTGATCGATCAGGAGATGAAGGTTCTCTTCAACGTCGCACTGAGCACGGTTGAGATCACGGCCGGGGTCCGAGTGAAAGCACTCTCGACTCAGGCCGGCGAGCTGCCGCTGATTCCGGAGTGGGCGCTCGGGTACACCGGGACGATTGGATCTGGAGCGGTGTTACCGGCGTACATCGTGACCGAGGACCTGATCGAGTACCACTGGCTGACCGATCCGAACCCGCGAGTGTTCAAGCTCGGGCTGCCCGGTGCATTGACGCAACAAATGGTGGTGGTGAAGTTCGGCGCTCCGGTGGTGAAGGGGGCGAACTTTGCGCACTACGAAGTGAAGGTGACGGACTAGGAAATCGGTTCTCAGTTCTCAGTTCTCGGTTCTCAGTGCGGCGCTTTTCGGGCGGCGTTGGGGAGCGGACTGAGAACTGAGGGCTGATCGTTGACTAGCGACCACCAGAACTCATTCTGTGAACCGAGAACCGAGAACTGAGAACTGAACTGAAAGCCGAGGACGAAAGAACTCATCATGAATTATCTGGCTACGACTGACTACCTAACGTATGGGCTGGATCCTGCGACCGACCCCTCGTGGATTACGGCGGCGTCGGCTGTGATCGACGCGCACTGCCGGCGCGTGACGCTGGGAGTGAATCAGTACGAAGAGCGGCTGAAGCTGCCCCCGGAGATGAACATGGTGCGGGTCAGCTACTTGCCAATGGTGACCGTGGCGCCGTTGACGACTCCGATTGTGACGCTGCAGGGGCGTTACGGAATGCCGCGACGGGGCGAGTGGCCGTTTCCGGAGTTGAGCCTGGAGTTTGCTCTGGTGTTCTCGTTGCCCGGGATGTGGACGACGATTGACCCGACCACGATTGATATTTGGGCGGATAGCGGGGAGCTTACGTTTCCGGTGAATGCGCTGGGATTATTTTTCAACGAAATCGACGTGGTCTACAACGCGGGATGGAGCACGATTCCGACGCCCGTGCAGGTTGCATGCGCTCAGATTGTGAAGAACGCGCAGGCAACTCCGGCCCTGAATGTGAAGTCGGGTCAGCTTGACCGCATGCGCCTGGATTATTTCGGCGACACGCTGGTGGACCAGACGGTGACCAGCTTGCTGGCTCCGTATGTGTCGCTGAAGGGCGCGTAGCCGAACCGGAAAGAGCCGCTTGTCGAGAGTGATTGGCGTTGTCGTTCCATTGCGAAGCGTTCTTTGCGAGCGGGCTCTGCGAGAGGACTGCAAGGGAGGAAATTATGGGTGGCGGAATTTGTGGGGCTGCGCTGGTGCGGGCGGCGAATGCGATGTTGCAGGCGCTGGGCGGAGATCAAGTGAGCATTGTGCTTCCCGCGACGGCGACGGCGAGCGATGCCGCGGGACAGTTGGGGCTGGTGGATCCGGGAACGCAGGAAGTGATTGTGTCGCCGGTGGTGACCAGAAATCTGACGACGGGCACTCTTGGTCCGCGGCGCCGAATTGAGTTCACGCTGCCGGCGGCCGTGATCGCGGAGCAGTTGCCGTCCCTGGGGATGGGAACGGCAGAAGAATTGTTCGATGCGGCGTTGGGGCTGATGTACGACGCAGATTTGTTTCACATTGAAATGGTGACCACGGAGAACTTTGCGGGGACGGCGTATTTCTATGTGGTGACGGCGGTGGAGTGAGAAGAAGCTCTTAGCCATTGGCTTTTGGCTCGACCTCTCACTGCACTTTGCCGGGACGGCTCCGGCCCGGAAGCAATAGAACACGACCGTTGCGACTTTCAAAGATCGATAACTCTCAAGTTGGGAGCTCCAAGCTAAAGGCTAAGAGCTAACAGCTAAAAGCTGGTTCTTATGCAATTTGCTAAGGATAGTTTTTTTATGGCGCTGCAGCAGCGGCTGGCGGCGCTGAACCCGGCGCGTACGGTGATGCTCAATGGGGCGACGGTTCCGGCGATTGTGGTGGTGGAGAATCTTCTGCCAGCGGCGGCGGACCCGCAACCGAACACGTTTTATCTCGAGTGGGGAGCGGCCAATGTGCTGGATGGTCACGCCGGCAATTCGGCTTTGATGAGCCTGGCGTGCGTGATTTCCTACTTCACGCTGGGAACCGTTGCGAGCATGGTGGATCGCGGGCGCTTGCTGGGGCAACTCGACGACGAACTGCTGGGAATCTGCCAGCCGCCGAATACGGAGAAAACGGATTACACGCAATCTCCGAGCGCGGACTTGGGCACGGGCATCTTCTGGAGCCAGCCTGCGTTTGATGAAGCTCTGACGGGCGGAGTTGAAGATGACACGACGACTTACCAAACGGGAAGGTCTGCAAAGCGTTTGTTCTACACGCAGGATTATCAGGACGGGCGCGTGGCGCGCAGAGCGCTCTTGACCGTTTACTTCTTCTCGGAGGTGACGCTGCTATGAGCACTTTCCCTTTACGAGCGGCGATGGTTCCGGTGTCGCGGCAGATGCGCGTCTATTTCGCGCCGGTGAACCGGACCACGGAGACGCCGACGATATTTGATCCGGGAGTGTATGGGGCGTTCGCGCTGGATTCTCCGCCGGCGCCGTGGCTTGACCTGGGATGGATCGATAACTTTGAGCGCTTCTATGACACGCCGACAGATGTGGTGAGGTCGGGGAGCGGTGAATTGCCGGCGGCGCAATTTCGCGGTCCGCTGGAGGCGCGGGTGGAATTTGATTTTCGGGAGTGGGGCAAGCTGCAAATGGCGCTGGCCTGCGGATCGGAACACATGAACGTGCTGGCGCCGGTGGGAAGTGCAACTCCGGCGCCTTCGGGGGGAACGCCGTTGCCGGGAGTGGCGGTGCTGGCGGGATCGACCGCGAGCGAAGTGGTGTTCGGAACGGGCGCGGTGAGCAGCTTTGCGGTGGGGAGTTTGATTGCGGTGGATTTGGATTACGCACAGCAGACTGGGTATGTGGGAGCGGGGATCGCGGGGGCGTATGTGAGCAATCCCGCGGCTGTGAACAATGACGTGAACTACGTGCGGCGGGTGACGTTCAACGTGGGCCGAGTTGTGGAAGTGACGGCGACGGCGGTGGTGCTGGCTCAGCCGCTGCTGGCGGGAGCGCCGGCGACGGGAGCATCGGCACAAACGGTGGTGGCGTTTGTGGATCGCGAAGGCGGATCGTTTTTTCAGGAGTGGTCGGCGTTGTTCGTGGCGGAACAGGAAACCGGCGGGAGAGTTTGTTTTTACTATCCGCGGTTGAGTCCGAATCCTGGGGCGGCGGCGAAGAGCTCGGGTTTCTCGAAGGCTGGGGTTGCAAGTGGGTTTGTTCGGGAGGAACTCGCGGGCATCAAGAAACCTTTGTCTGCAATTTCGTTGCGGGCGGCGTTTCTGGCGTTGCCTTCGACGGACCCGAATGATGGGCAGACAGTAGTGTGCTACCGGAGTTATTTTCCGGCGGCGCAGGCGGCGGTGTATTGAAGGTCAGGGCCAAGGGGTCAGGGGTCAGCTGTCTGCTGTCAGACAAACCTTTACCACAGAGGACACAGGGGTTCACAGGGTAAAGCTTTTTTCCGATAACAATTACGCTATGAAACTTACGATTGACAATTTGCAGGGCGCGGGTGCGCAGGACTATACGGCGGCGCTTGACGCGACGGTTGCGCCAAAGGTCGTCAGGAAGCTCAACAAGGCGGCGACGCTGCAGTTGACGCTGCTGGCGAACTCGCCGAGTTTTGTGGTGCCAGCGATTGGGGCGCGGGTGATTTTGGCGAAGGCGAATGGGAGTTATGTGTTCACGGGATATTTGACGCAGGCTCCGCAATGCGAATATTTGGGATGGGGGCAACAGGTGCCGGTGTATCGCTACGGGCTGGTGGCGGAGAGCGATGAGGTATTGCTTGATCAGAAGGCGCTGCCGAACCGGGCGCCGTTTGTGGAGCGGACGGCGGGTTCGGCACTGCGGCAACTGGCGCAGGATTTGCTTCCGGGTGGTTTTGATACCACCGCGGTGGCCGACGTGGACACGCTGGCGTCGTATGCGGTGAATCCGCAGGAGAAGTTTTCTTATCATGCGGGCGAGATCGCGCTGTCGGCGCGGGCGAGTTACCGGGCGATGAATGGGGCGCTGACGCTGGCGGGGGTGGGCACGGCAACTTATGCGCTGAGTGAGAGCGATGCTAATTTTTCGCCGGGCGGATTGCAGTTGGTCAACCCGAACCTGCTGATGAACCAGGTGCAGGTGATTGGGCTCGATGAACCACAGGATTATGTGCGGGACTATCTGGTGGGCGATGGGTTGAGTCTGGATTTTTATCTTTCGCAGAAACCGTTTGCGCAAAGCTCTTCTGCATTGATCGATGAAGAGTTTGTGGGGACGGCGCTGGATGGGACGACGTGGGTGGTGAATGATCCGTCGTCGGCGATTTCGGTGGCGGCACAAACCTTACAGGTTGCGGGGGGAACTGGGGCGGATGGGCAGACCACTGTGAGTTTCCTTGAGCAGATTGAATTGGGCGGGGCGCTGGAGTTGCAGCATGGAGACGTCAGCTTCACGGGTGCGTCGCAGGGTGTGCTGGGCGGGCTTTACGCGGGAGCGGTTTCGGTGGCGAACTGCCTGGCGGGATTCCAGATTACGTCTTCGGGCGCGGGAGTGAATATTCAGGCATTGATTCAGGGAGCGCTTACTGGCGCTGTGATCGCGACTACTGCGGGCCATCGGTACATTCTGACTACTTACTTTTATTCGATGGAGGTTTACCGGTCGCAGCAGACTTACCATTCGTCGCTGCATCCGGCTGGGGCGGGGTGGGGCGGAGGGGCGGTGGCGGCGGATGTGCGGTTTGTGCTGGAGGTGCAGGATGTGGATCCGTCGAACCCGGCAACGCTGATTGCGCCGGGAACCGTGCTTTTTGATGACGTGATCACGAATGCTCCGGGTTTCTGCACTTATGCGCTGGTGAACGCAGCGAGCATGCATTGCGGCATTGCTTACACCTATTTGGCGCACATTTCTCTGGCGGAAGTGCGAACGGCATTGCCCAGTGCGAGTTATGTGACGCAACTGGTGGGATCTTTGTCGGACGGAGCGGAGTGCGAAATTACGAGTTCGCCGTCGGTGGATTTTTATCCGCAGTATGTGCCGGCTTTGAATGAGCTGATTGTGGTGAGTTATCGCGGGTCGGGGCGGGCGTCGGCGGAAGTGCAGAACGCGGCTAGCGTGGCGAGTTTGCAGAATGGGCCGGACGATGGGACGCGCGGCGCGGTGCGGGACGTGAAGACGCCGGCGGCGCGCACAGCTGCGGATTGCGAGAATGCCGCGCTGGCGATTCTGGAAAATGCAGGCGGGGCGGCGTGGTCGGGAACTTACCAGACCTGGAGTGATTTTCTGCCTGGGGCCGCGGCGGATATTTTTCCGGGAGATGCGGTGGCGGTGAATGTGCCTTCGCGAGGAGCGGCATTCACTGCAGTTGTGCGTCAGGTGGAAATTCAGGTCGCCGATCCGGCAGACGATCGCGGTTTGTACAAGATTGAGTTTGCGAATGATCTGGCCGTGCCGCTGGCGATGCAGTCAACAGTGACTTTGGCGACGGTGCCACTGCAGGATTTGCCTCCGGTGCTGGCGACGACGCAGGTGGGTGCGTATTACCAGGTTAACCTGACGGGCGCGCAAGTCACGGTGGTGACTTCGACAACCGTGACGGTGGATGCGGGGATGGCGCCGCCCAGCGGTTGCGGAATTGAGGTGAGGGCTCACGACTACGGGTGGGGCGAGTCGAATGACCGGAATCTGCTGGGCAGGTTCAGCGCGGAAACTTTCAGCTTGCCCCGGTTGGCGCGGAGTCAGAATTATTTTTTGCGGTTGTATGACAGTTCTTCGCCGCCGCGGTATTCACGCTATTCGGCGGCGCTGCATGTGGATTATCCGCTTTAGGGGTTGGGTTCAGGAGACTCAGTTTATGGAATTCACAGGGAAAGAACTATTGGCGATGCGGATGGTTGACGAAGTGTTTCAGCGCGAAGTGCTGGACAAGTTGGCACGCCTCGAAACCAAGATGGACACGCTGGTGGGCAACGGTCAGCTGGGACGCGTGAAAGCTTCGGAGAACAAGATTGAGGCGCTGGAAAAAAGCGAGATGCGAAATAGCCTGCATAACCGCGTGGTGAATGCGGCCATCAGTGCGGCGATCGGACTGGTGATCGCGCTGCATAAGTATTGGTTCAAGTAGCGGCGCGGCCGCGGCGCGCTTGAGAAAAAATCATTGAGGGGGATACATTTATGGATTTCTTGCAGCAGTTATTGCGCGGAATTGCGTTTGTACCCGCGCTGGTGAATGGGATTGAAGGGCTTTTCGGGGGGAAATCCGGTGCGGAAAAAAAAGATGCGGCGATGTTATTTCTTGAAAATGCGCTCGCGATGTCTGATGCGGTTGCCGCGCGGGAGATCGTGAATCCGGAGCAGTTCAAGAATGGGATCTCGCAGATCATTGATGGAGTAGTGCAGTGTATGAATGCTTCGGCTTGGACGAAAAGCGGTGGTCAGGGATCAGCCGTCAGTGCGCAGGTGTAGGGCTGCGGGAGGATTGGAAGCCCCCTCACGAAGGACGCACGAGAAATGGGGTGCGCCCAAGGTCAACACTCTTCTGCCTTCCTAGCCGATTTCTTCGCTCCAGTTTTCCATGGTTTTTTTCACGAAGGCCATGAACTGGTCGGCGACGGCGCCGTCGATGAGGCGATGGTCGTAGCCCAGCGTTAGATGGACGACGGAGCGGATGGCGATGGAATCGTTGCCTTCTTTATCGGTGACGACCAGCGGCATTTTCGTGATGCCGCCCACGCCCATGATGGCGGAGTTGGGCTGGTTGATGATGGGCAGTCCGAAGACAGCGCCGAACTGGCCGGGGTTGGTGACGGTGAAGGTGGAGCCTTCGACGTCTTCAGGCTTGAGCTTCTTAGTGCGGGCGCGCTCGCCGAGGTCGGTGATGCCGCGCTGCAGGCCGAGGAAGTTGAGATCTCCGGCGTTTTTGAGGACGGGGACGATGAGTCCCCAGTCGAGCGCGACGGCGATGCCCACGTTGATGCCGCGGTGGTAGCGGATGTTATCGCCTTCGAGCGACGCGTTGATGATGGGCCACTGCTGCAGTGCGATGATGGCGGCGCGCACGAAGAACGGCATGAAGGTGAGGCGGACGCCGTGGCGCTGCTCGAATCCGGTCTTTTTGTTTGGCGCGCAGGGTGACGATGCGGGTGAAGTCCACTTCGTACATGCAGTGGACGTGAGCGCTGGTGCGGCGCGACTCGATCATGCGCTGCGCGATGATCTTGCGCATGTTCGTCATGGGGACGAGGTCGCCGGGGTATGGGGCGGGAGCTGGGGTTGCGGGGCGGGCGGCTGCTGGCTGAGCAGGTCCTGGTGATGGTGGCGCCTCGCTGCGCTCGGCGGGACGGACGAATGCGTCCGTCCCCACACGGTCCGTCCCCACGGGAGCCGGTTGTGATCCCGGGCGCTCGATGAACGCCATGATGTCCTGCTTGGTGATGCGGCCGCCGAGTCCGGAGCCGGTGATTTGCGAGAGGCTGACGCCGTGCTCGCGGGCGATTTTGCGGACGAGCGGGGAGGAGCGGGCTTCGTCCTCTTCTTCTTTGTGGGATGAGATTGCCGTTGGCGCCGCGGCGGGTGGCGGGGCGGGCGCGGTTTTCTTTTCTTCTTTTTTCTCTTCTGGCTTCTTCTCGGGCGCGGCGGGCTCTGCTTTGGCGGGCGCAGGTGCGGCAGCTTCGCCGTCTGCGGCGATGGTGCCGACGACTGTGTTCACGCCGACGGTGGTGCCTTCTGCCACCTTGATCTCGCGCAGTATGCCGGAGGCTGGGGCGGGAATCTCGGCGTCCACTTTGTCGGTGGAGATTTCGAACAGCGGTTCGTCGCGCTGCACTTTGTCGCCGGGCTTTTTCAGCCACTTAGTAATAGTGCCCTCTACGATGGACTCGCCCATCTGAGGCATGATGATGTCAGTCGGCATGATTTCCTTCCGTAGGCCCATGGGTCGAGAGATGGGGCCCGGTGCAAACTTCATATTATAGCGGGTGGGGATTGGCGGTGGGAACGGGCGTGAGCTTTGTCATGGCCTCAGTTTGCCGGGCCCGTGACAGAGAAACCCATCGAGCTGCGCTCGACGGACCCTTCGACTTCGCTCAGGGCAGGCTCTCGAGGGCGGCTGTCCCCACATGAGCATCTTTGAAGCTTCATTCGCGCTAGTGTTTGTGGGTTTCTTTTTTCTCGTCTGCTTTCTTTTCGTCGCTCATGGTTGCCGGCGCGACAGTGAAGCTGTTTTTCCAGTAGTCCTGGACAGCGGGGGGGAGTTTGTCCATGTGGGAGAGGAATGAAGTTAGCTTCCACATGTCCGGCTCGGAGAGGACGCCTTCCCAGGCGGGCATGGCGGTGAGACGGGAGCCAGTGCGGATGGTGAAGAAGATGTGCCACTCGGGATCGTCGGGCGGATCGGAAATGAGATTGGGAGCCGGCGGATAGAAATTCTTGGCCAGGGCGGCGGGCTTGCGGTCGAGTGTGCCGTGGCAGAGAGCGCAGTTCATAGTGTAGAGCTTCATGCCGTCGATCAGGTTCTGGTCGCTGGGCGTGAGCGGGTTGGCGACGTGGGGAGCGTGGCGTTCCATGGAGGCGTCCATTGCGGTGTTGGCCAGGTGCTGCTCCAGGTGCGACGGGGCGACGTTGGCGGTGGTGGGAATGAAACCGAGCATGGCGATGCCGAGTCCGCCGAGGATGAGTACGAGAAGAGTGACGATGACGCCGAGAAGGAACTTGCCCATGGAGCCTCCGGAATGGCTATTGTGGCAGATGGGCGGGGTGGGGCGCTAGTTGGGGCCGGGTTTGGGATAGACGAACCAAGCCGGAATCGGTTCACGCGCTTGAATCCAAGACGGCGGAATACTTTCGACGCCGGATGACATCGCCACGATACCTCCGACAATGGCGCAAGTCGTGTCGCGATCTCCCAAGCCAGCGACGGTCGTCCACAAAGCGTCCTCATAGTTATGAAGGTGAGACGCGGCGGCCCAGAGAGCAAAGGGAACCGTATCTTGCGCACTAATTTTTGAACCATTTCCTAAGGCTGCCACGGCAGATTCGACTGTGGCGTTGGACGGAAGGGCGAGCGCAGTGACGATGCCACGACGAACTTCGCTCTCCGGCACGCGATCGCAAATCTCAGTCAAGAACTCTCGTGATCCTGTTCGCGAGCTTTTGTGTCGCCATGCCAAACCGGCCGCGAGCGCGACGGCGATTGCGCCAGCAACTCCCTCAGGATGGCTATGAGTGATAACCGCGGAGAGCTCAGCCTGCTCGATCAGCCTGACAAGGTCATCAGCGAAATAGGCCCCTAGTGGGGCGATCCGCATGGCAGCACCATTACCGAACGAACCTCTGCCCCGGAATAGAGCCGGCGCTATCGTTTTCCAAGCGGATGGAGCGCTCGCCAGCTCTGGAAGCAGAGTATGCATAGCGGCCCCGTAGCCGCGCTGGGGATCGGCCAGGAAGTTTCTTCCGAAACTTTCCGCTAAGAATTCCTGTCGAATTTCACCGTGCTCTTCGAGGATTTCGGTGATGGCAATCGCCATGGCGGTGTCGTCGGTGTAGCGCCAGGGCGGAGAAGGAACGGTGCGCTGTGCGATTAGAGACTGCGCCACTTTTGGATGAAGAAAGAATCGCTCGCCGAATGCGTCGCCGCAACTTAGGCCGTGCAAAGAATGGATCGCGCGAGTCAGACGTTCCTTCGCGTTCTGTGGCGATTGGAGCGTCGACATTCAATACGCTTTCAGGCGGCGGGATTCGCGGACTACGTCTTGTACTTTTGGCAGGTAGTGTTCTTCCTGTGGCGGGGAGAATGGGATTGCGGAGTCGAGGCCTGCGATGCGGACGATGGGGCCGTCGAGATCGTCGAAGGCTTCTTCGTTGATGATGGCGGCGATTTCGCCGGCGAGGCCTCCGGTGCGGGAGTGCTCGTGGAGAATGATGACTTTGTTTGTCTTCTTTACGGTTGCTGCTATCGCTTCGCGATCTAGCGGGGAGATAGTGCGCAGGTCGAGGATTTCTAAATCGATATTTTCTTTGGCGAGGATGTCGGCGGCTTCCAGAGCTGAGTGCACCATGGCGGCGTAGGTGATGATGCTGAGGTCGCGGCCTTCGCGGACGATGTTGGCTTTGCCGATGGGGACGACGTAGTCTTCGGCGGGGACTTCGCCTTTGATGCGACGGTAGAGATATTTGTGCTCGAAGAAAATGCAGGGATTGTTGTCGCGGATGGCGGCTTTGATGAGGCCTTTGGCGTCGTAGGGCGTGGCGGGGCAGATGACTTTGAGGCCGGGATTGTGGACGAACCACATCTCGGGATTCTGCGAGTGGAAGGGGCCGCCGTGGACGTATCCGCCGCTGGGGCCGCGGAGGACGAGTGGCGCGGGCGCGCCCCAGAGGTAATGCGTTTTCGCGACCATGTTGCTGATCTGGTTGAAGGCGCAACCGATGAAATCCATGAACTGGAATTCGGCGACGGGGCGCATGCCGGTGAGCGACGCTCCGAAGGCCGCGCCCACGATGGCGGACTCGGCGATGGGCGTGTCGATGACGCGCTCGGGGCCGAAGCGGTCGATGAATCCGTCGGTGACTTTGAAGGCGCCGCCGTAGATGCCGATGTCTTCGCCGAGGCAGAAGACGGTGGGGTCGCGGTCCATTTCTTCCCAGATTCCCTGGCGGATGGCTTCGAGGTAGGTGAGTTGGGGCATAAGATTCAGAGTTTCAAGGTTTCGGGCCAGTCCAGTCTTTCCAGAACTTGTCATTCACCTTCAGTTGCACATCGCCCGGTAAATCGATTCCGCGAAAATAAACAAGGTGCACTGGACCGTCGAGGGTTTCCGGTCCTAGATCCTCCCATTCATATCTCAGAGATACCGACAGCATGACATTCATTGCCAGATATTCCTTCGGCACTTCGAATACGATGCTCTCGTTCCTGGGGATCCACCACTCGGTCAAGAAATCATACCTGTGTAGTTTTGGAACCGGCGGCAGCTTAGCGTCAGCGGCCGGGTTGTTGGTGCTGAATTCTTCCAGATAATAGCGAACGGGAGCTTCCGCTCCATCTTTGTGGCTCCGGGCTGACCTCATGATTTCCCCCGTAATCTTCTGTCCGGGAAAAGCCGTCTCCACCGGAATGTGTATATCCCAAGCGGTCGAGTTGCGGAGCCGAAGCCACAGCCTCCCGCTGGCTTCATCGAATCGCTCAAGCTCGATTGTTACTCGTTGGTTCTTGGGGAGCGGCGCGTACTCCTTCGCTGACTGGGCAATGATGATCATCGGCAAGAACAAACACAGAACCACTGAACTGAAGATGTGTTTGGTCTTCATTTCAGATGCACTGCGGCTTCGGTTTCTTTGTAGCCGCCGGTTCCTTTCTTTACTTTTGGAATGCCGTATTTTGGTTTGACGTCGTGGCAGCCATTTTCGCAGTAGATGCCGCCTTCGGCAGATTCGGGAGTGGGCATCGGGGAGTTCACGGCGATTTCGCGTTCTGCTTCGATGGTGCGCTCTACTTCTGAAATCAATTCTGCATTTTCTTTTGCGGTCAGCCACTTCTTTTCTTTTACTAAATAATTTTCGAATCTTGCGATGGGGTCGCGCTTTTTCCAGAAGTCGAACATTGGTTTCGGGACGTAGGCGGCGGCGTCGTGGATGGCGTGGCCTTTCATGCGCATCATTTTCGCTTCGATCAGTGTCGGGCCTTCGCCGCGGTGGGCGCGTTCTACGGCTTCGCGGGCGGCGTCGTAGACCTGGCAGGCGTCGGTGCCGTCGACGATGATGCCGGGGATGCCGTATCCGATGGCGCGTTCGGCGAGGTCGTGGCAGCGGTACTGCATTTCGGAGGGCGTGGAGTAGGCCCAGAGATTGCTTTCGATGAAGAGCACTAAGCCGAGATTTTGGACGGCGGCGAAGTTGATGCCTTCGTAGGTGACGCCGGTGGACTGGCCTCCGTCGCCGATGTAGGTCATGACGGCGACGTTGCGGCCTTGCAGGCGCGCGCCGAGCGCGACGCCGGAGAGCACGGGAATTAAATCGCCGAGCATGGAGATGGGCGAGACCATGTTGCGCTTTTCGATGTCGCCGAAGTGGCTGGTGCCGTCGCGGCCGCGGGTGGGCGAGTCGGCTTTGGCCATGTATTGCATCATGGTGTCGCGGGCGGCGAATCCGCGAACGAGGAGCGAGCCCTGGTTGCGGATCATGGGGGCGAACCAGTCGTCCTTGTCGAGAGCGTAGGCAGAGGCGCAGGAGCAGGCTTCCTGGCCGAGTCCGAAATAAACTCCGCCGACGACTTTGCCTTGCTTGTAGAGATTTTCTAGCGCGACTTCCATTTTGCGGTTGAGCAGCATGAAGCGGTAGATCTCGATGCACTGCTGCTTGGTTAGATATTTCGAGTCGCGGATGGGCGGGACTGGGGCGTCGAGGTTGCCGGTGACTTCGTAGCGGACGTGGTCGGGGGCGTCTTTGTGTTTCTCGTTTTCCTTAACTACGACTTGGCGGACGCTGAGGTTGGGGTGCTCGAGGCGCGCGTCAGGGATGCTGTAGGTGCGGAGATGCTGGTTGGGAGAGCCGGTCGAGCTTCGCTCGACTGGACGGACGAGGGCATCCGTCCCCACACGATCCGTGCTCGGTCGTGAGCCGTTACGCGGGCGGCTGCCGTTGGAGCCTGGCTTGGAACTGGATTTCTTCTTTTTGATCGCCATGTGGAACGCTGCGTAGAGCGGCCTAATGATGGTAACGCGAGAGCGGGGCGCGGTGCCAGTTCAGCTTGCGATTTTGTTATGATCGTGCGCCGATGAACAAGCGACGACTTGCGCTCGCGTTTCTGGTCTCGCCGATTCCGGTGCCACTGGTCTTTTTCCTGGTTATTTTTTTCGTTGGGGGCTGGCATGGCGTTCAGCTTCGAGGGGCACTGCGGGATGTATTTCCTTACGTAATCCTTGGGCTTGGGATCGCGTATCTTGTCGAGGTGGTGCTTGGTCTGCCGGTATGGTTGATTTTTAATCACTATCACATCCGGTCGGTCCGGGCTTTCGCGCTTGGTGGCGCGCTGATCGGCTGGTTCTTCAATGCGTTTGTCCAGAGCCGGATCGAAGTTCTATTTAGCGTATCCTTTGCGTTCGCCAGGCTGTTTAACCCTTTTGCAAATCCTTTTCTTCTCTTCTCTGTTCTAGCTGCCTCGGCTTCCGCAGTATTGTTTCGCGCGATCGCCTTTTCGGGGCGACGATAAGTCAGGCAGAGCATTCGCGAAGTTCTAGACCTGGTGCAGGTCTTCGTCCTGATGAAGCCGACGAAGATTGTCGGGCACGCGCATTGGCACGCCTGTTGAGCGGCCGAGGAGGGCGTCTAGCGTCTCGACCCAAAGCATCTGGCTGGCGAAGACCTTGCCGAAGTTGCGGGAGATGGATTCGGCGACGGCGGTCATGTCGAGTTCTCTGCTGAGTTGTTGTTGCATTGAGGTGACTGGTTTTGCGGTGATGCCGCAGGGGATGATCAGGTTGAAGTAGGTGAGGTCGGGGTTTACGTTGAGGGCGAAGCCGTGGGAGGTGACGGAGCGGGAGATGTGAATGCCGATGGCGGCGATTTTAGCTTCGGGTGCCGGGAGGTTCGGTGCTGGAACGTTCGGCCTCGCTTTGCTTGGCTGGACGGCCGAGGCGGCCGTAGCCACATGGCTTGTGGCGAGTTCCGGATTCGTCCAGACGCCGGTGAGGCCGGGGATGCGTTTGGTTTCGATCGCGAAGTCGGCGCAGGTGCGGATCAGGACTTCTTCGAGGCGGCGGACGAAATCTACTGCGCCCAGGTGCTTGCGGGTGACCGACTCGGTGCGAGTCTGCGACTCGCCCCGGCGGACGAGAGCGTCCGCCGCTCCATAATCTTTCTCCGCTTCGCTGGCGCAGCCGCGCAGGTCGAAGATGGGGTAGCCGACTAGTTGGCCGGGGCCGTGGAAGGTGACGTCACCTCCGCGGTCGCATTCGAAGAGTTCGACGCCGCGCTGGTTGAGGAGTTCGGGCGACGCGATTACATTCGCGGCTTTGGCGTTGCGGCCTAGTGTGATTACCGGTTTGTGTTCCAGCAGGAGGAGGATATCGCCGATTTTGTTTTCTTTGCGCAGGGCGACTAGCTGTTGCTGCAGGCGGAGGCCGGTCGCGTAGTCGATAGTGCCGAGTTGGAGGACGGAGATCAAAGGCTTTTCGCGGTCCGATTTTCACGATCTGCACGGATTACGACTAAGATCAAAGACCTAAATCTTTACCACAGAGGGCACAGAGGGACACAGGGTAATGCTATTTTTTTCCGACTGCCCGCAGGGTTCACTTTTGCTTCGCGAAGGATGACAAGACTTGTTGTTTTATCCGCGTTCATCTGTGTGATCTTTGGTTGTGAAGGTTCACGCATTGATTGCTATGCCATACACGCTGTTTGCGGCGTCCAACATGGCTTCGGCCAGCGTGGGATGGGCGTGGATGGTCCACATTAAGTCTTCGACTGTCGCTTCCAGTTCCATCGCGACTACCGCTTCGGCGATTAATTCTGTGGCTTGGGGGCCGATGATGTGGACGCCGAGAATTTCGCCGTAGTCGGCGTCGCTGACGATTTTGATGAAGCCTTCGTGCTGGCCGACGATCGAGGCGCGCGAGTTGGCGGTGAAGGGGAACTTGCCGATCTTCACGTTGTATCCGGCTTCGCGGGCGCGGGTTTCGGTGAGGCCGACGCTGCCGATTTCGGGATGGCAATAGGTGGCGCCGGGGATGTGTTCGGGATTGATCGGCTTGCCGGGCTTGCCGGCGATTTTCGCGACGGCGACGATGGCTTCCATGGCGCCGACGTGCGCTAATTGCGGACTGCCGAGCACGATATCGCCGACGGCGTAGATGCCAGGGTCGGAGGTCTGCATCCAGGAATCGGTTTTGATGAAGCCGCGGTCGGGTTTGATTTTGGTGCGTTCGAGACCGATGTTTTCGGTGCGGGGCTTGCGGCCTACGGCGATCAGGATTTTTTCGGCTTCGATTTTTTGCTGTGCGCCGGCGACTGTGATGGTGACGGCGACTCCCGCTTTTGTCTTTTCTACTTTGTCGACTTTGGCGCTGGTGTGGAAGTTGATGCCGCGCTTGCGGTAGACGCGGGCGAGTTCTTTGGAGATTTCTTCGTCTTCGACTGGAACCAGGCGCGGCAGCATTTCGATGATAGTGACTTCGCAGTCGAAGGAGCGGTAGATCGAGGCGAACTCTACGCCCACTGCTCCGGCGCCGACGATGACCAAGGATTTCGGAAGGTCTTTCAGGCTGAGGATTTCGATGTTGGTCAGAATGCGGTCATTCGCTTCGAGACCGGGCAGCATTCGGGCTTCGGAGCCGGTGGCGAGAATTACGTTTTTCGCTTTAATGTGGGTGGCTTTGTTGTCGTTGACGATTTCTACGGTGAACACTCCGTTTTGCGCGGAACCGGTGAGCTTGCCGTAGCCTTTCAGGGTTTCGACTTTGTTTTTCTTCATCAGGAATTCGAGGCCTTTGGCGTGCTTGGCGACGATTTTTGATTTGCGGTCCTGGATGGCGGCCCAGTTCAGCTTGCGGGCGTCCACGCCTTCGATGCCGAATTCTTTGGCGTCTTTGAGGTGATCCCAGAGCTCGGCGTTGAAGAGTAACGCCTTGGTCGGAATGCAGCCGACGTGAAGGCAGGTGCCGCCGAGGAATCCGTCTTTCTCGATGAGCGCGGTTTTCAGGCCCCATTGGCCGGCGCGGATGGCGGCGGTGTAGCCGGCAGGGCCGCTGCCGATGATGGCGATGTCGTAGAGAGTTTCGGGCATAGTCCTCAGTAGGAAGAGATGAGATTGGATGGACTAATGATTCTAGAACAGGGTGCGGGGCACGGGCAAAACCGGAGAATAGAGTGATGGCCCACTAAATTCATCGACCACAGGGGACACGGGGGGCACAGGGTAAATCGTGAGAACATCCAGCAGAGAAGGTTATAGGGGTCCTTCGGCTGCGCGAGACGGTGCGCTTTGCGCATCGTCTCGCTTCGCTCAGGATGACAGGGCGTTAGAGCCGCGATGACAGGGCGTTGGTAACAGAGTGAGTTTAGTTGTTTTCGTTGCTGGCGCGCTTCCAGTTGATCAGTTCGCCGATGGTCGAGCTGGTGCTGGAAACCGGCTGCTTGTAGGCTTCCACTTCCATGCGGGAGGCTTCTTCACCGACGGCGCGGATGCTGAGTCCAACTTTCTTTTCTTCGGGACTCATCTTGATGATCTTGAAATCGTGCTCGAAGCCGGGCTCGAGGGTCATGGGCTGGCCGTTTCCGTCGACCGCTTCTGACTTGTGGCACAGGCCTTCGACGCCTTCGGCGATTTCGACGAACGCGCCGAATGCGGCTACGCGCAGCACTTTGCCGTGGACGACGTCGCCGATGTGGTGAGTCTCGAAGAACGATTCCCATATGTCGGGCTGCAGTTGTTTGACGCCGAGAGACAGGCGGCGCTTGTCGGGTTCGATGGCAAGCACGATCGCTTTTACGCGGTCGCCCTTCTTCAGAACTTCTGACGGGTGCTTTACGCGCTTGGTCCAGCTCAGATTGCTGACGTGGACTAAACCATCGATGCCGTCCTCGATTTCGAGGAAGGCGCCGAAGTCGGTGAGGTTGCGGACGCGGCCTTCCACGGTCATGCCGACGGGGAATTTCTCGTGCAGCGAATCCCAGGGATTGGCGGCCAGTTGCCGCATGCCGAGAGAAATGCGGCGTTCGGTGGGATTGACGTTGAGCACCACGCAATCGACTTGATCTCCGACGTTGACCAGCTTCGAGGGATGCTTCATGCGCTTGGACCAGGTCATCTCGCTGACGTGCACGAGGCCTTCGATGCCCTGCTCGAGTTCGACGAACGCGCCGTAGTCGGTGACGCTGATGACTCGGCCGGAACATGCGCGCCCACGGGATAGCGGTGTTCGGCGTCGAGCCAGGGATCGGGCGTGAGCTGCTTGAAGCCGAGGGAGACGCGCTGTTTTTCTTTGTCGTACTTGAGAACCTTCACCTGAATCTGATCGCCGACGTTAACCAGGTCGCGGGGATGGGTGAGGCGTCCCCAGGACATGTCGGTGATGTGGAGCAGACCGTCGAGGCCGCCCAGGTCGACGAATGCGCCGTATTCGGTGAGATTTTTTACGACTCCGGTGAGCACGCCGCCTTCTTCGAGGTGCTCCAGGGTTTTCGAGCGCTTTTCGAGTTGCTCGCCTTCGAGCAGTTCCTTGCGCGACGCGACGATGTTGCCGCGCTTCTTGTTGAGCTTGATGATGGCGACTTCGATGGTCTGGCCCTTCATTCCATCGAGGTTGCGGACGGGACGCACGTCTACCTGCGAACCGGGCAGGAAGGCGCGCGCGCCGAGAATGTCGACGGTGAGGCCGCCTTTGATGCGTTCGATGACGACGGCCTTGATCGGCTTCTTGTCGTGGTACGCCTTTTCGATTTCGTCCCAGGCGTGAATGCGCTGCGCCTTCTGGTGAGAAAGGTTGATGTAGCCTTCCTCGGTCTGGCCCTTGTCGCGCATCACATCGATTTCGTCGCCGGGCTTTACCTTGGGCTTGCCCTCGTGATCGAGCACTTCGGAGAGCGGCAACATGCCTTCGGACTTGGCGCCGATGTCGACCACCACATGCGTGCTGGTGAGCTTGAGGACGGTGCCTTTGATGACGCGGTCGGCGCCGGCTGCGGCTTCTTCGGCTTCAGTCGTGAAAGTCTCAAGGGCGGAGGCGAAGTCTTCGCCTGCAGGCTTGTCGTCCTGTGCGGCCTCGTGCTCGGCTATTTCCTGCGCAGTCGTGTCGTGCGCGGCCGTGTCATGCTGAGTCACGTCGTGCGCGGCAAAGCGAGGTTCATCCGCGGACACGGCGGGAGCGGCGCTCTCGCTGGCGTGGGGACGAGCCGCTGTCACGGCGGGCTCGGGTTCAGTCGCAAGGGCGGTGTTGGAATCTGAGTTGGGGGCGGTAGTCTCGTCGAGCAAGGTCATGCCTCTCTGATGAACGGGATGCGGGGCCTGCCTGACGGACTGCTGGAGTGCGTCGTTTGGTTGTAGTGGGCTCACCCTGGCGAGTGAGCTGACAAAACCAGCTGTCGGACGTTTTACAGAAACCCGCGTCCAAAGGGAACACCTCGACTATAGCAACGGCTTACAAACAGTGTCAAACGCAAATCTTGGGCATGTTACAGCCAGGTTGCATAATGCGGAGGGTGTTACGGGAATCGTGCCGTGTGGGACGCGGCGGTAGCCTCGAGCCAGGCATGACGAGCAAACCGTCGAGCTGCGCTCGACTGGACCTTTCGGCTTCGCTCAGGGCAGGCTACGAGGGCGTCCGTCCCTCCATAAACATCGGGCTGCGAGTTTCCCGCTCTGGTTCGCATCTGCTAACCTGCCGCTATGGATTATCTCTGGACGCCGTGGCGCTACGCCTACGTTTCCTCTGCGGGGAAAACTTCGGGGTGTGTCTTCTGCGACGCGGTTAAGGAGGGAGACGATTCCCGGGCGCACATTGTCTATCGCGGCGAGCATTGCTTCATCATTTTGAATGCGTATCCCTACACGCCGGGGCATGTAATGGTGGTTCCTTATGCGCACCTGGACGAGTTGCGGAAGCTGCCGGTGGAAGCGGCTCACGAAATGATTGAGCTCTCGCAGCGCATGGAAACGGTGCTGCGCGAGCTCTACCACCCGGACGGAATTAACCTGGGGATGAACATCGGCAAGGCTGCGGGAGCCGGCATCGCGGGACACATTCATATGCACGTGCTGCCGCGGTGGGTAGCGGATGCGAATTTTCTTTCGGTCGTGGGCGAGACTCGCATTTTGCCGGAGACGCTGGATGTGACCTGGAAACGGATTAGTGGGGCGCTGGTGAAGCCTGTTTAGGGGTCGAAGAAGGCGGTGAACCACGGGGGACACAGAGGGTCACAGGGTAGTGCCTTTAAATCACTTTTTCTTTTGGCCTGGTTCTGGGACGGTCACTTCATTTTTTCCGGAGCCGTAGACGTCGCCTACAACTTTTAGATTTTTGTCCAGGCGCACCCCGGCGCCCAGCGGGCCGCGACGCGGACGGGCTCCGCGACTGAACGCGCTGGGCATTTGTATATAGCGCAGATCCTGAAGATATACGATGTAGCCGCCGTCGGGCAGAGCCTCGGTTTCCGTGATGGGGTATTGCGCCCACGAAAGGTAGACGCGTCCCAGATACGAATTTTTTGCCGCGAGCGTCACCGGAGTTTCCTCTGGCTTGTAGCGGATGTCGAGGCGGCCTTCGGGATCGACCTCGGGTTCCAGCGAGTTCACCGGCGCGAGCGCGAAGAAACTCGGGGTTTCCACCACGCCGTACCAGTGAAATGGATCGGTCATCGCGGGATAGGCGGAAACCCGCAGCGGATCGGCACTTTCATAAGAGCGGGCGGAGAGCGCGTTAAGTGCGCGGCGATGTTCGTAATCGCGCACTCCCCACATCAAGACCACTCCCACCAGCGCCAGAGTTGCGGCGACGCGGCCTCTGGGTCCGCGGCGCCGCGCGCCGATTTCGCGATCGATCAATGAGAAGAGCTCCGGCACGATCAGCCCCAGAAACAGGAAGGCCAGCATCACGGGCTCAACGATGAAGACGATGTCCCACGAGTACCATTTTTCGTTAAAGGGCCAGAAGGGGCGCACACCGTAATTATTGGTGAAATCCAGCAGGATGTGGCTGAGTCCGGCAAGGCAGGCGTAGAGGTAGAGCAGTCCCCAGCGCGGCGGCAGGTTGGGATTGTTCTGCTTGCGCCCGCGCAGCCGCCAGATCAGGTAGACGAAGGCAACCACCGCTGCAGCATCGATGGGAACGCCCAGAAAAGAGTGGGTAAAGCCGCGATGATGGGCGAAGCCGAATGCGGGGCCGCCGAATCGGCTGAGAATGTCCAGGTCGGGGGCCTCCGCCGCGAGCGTGAGCGTCAGCGTGGCCAGGGCTGTCTTGCGGTTCAATCCGGCGCGACCCATGCACGCGCCGGTCAGGAAGTGGGTGACAGGTTCCAAGCGGGCTCGGGGTATTGTGACATGGCGGAGGGTGGGTGCGCATGTGGCTGGAAAACTGGTTTGACTGGGAGAACCGGTTGACGCGTGGAGCTTCGCGGCTCGCTTCGCTTTGCCGGACAGCCGAGGCGGCTGTCGCTACGTGAGCGTTTACGCCAGCAGCGTTAGGGCGTTGGGCACGATTGTCATTTCTACTGGCAGGGTGCCTAGCAATTCGCCGTCGGCTTCGGCGTAGATTTTCTGGTGCGAGGCGGCGTTGGCGGGTGCGGGAAGATATTGGCAGGAAACTTTGCTGCTATAGACCAGGTCGATGCCCGGGATGGACCACTTCTGGCGCAGCACGGCGCGGGTCACGTAGGCGAGATACGCCGGGCGGCCCGCTGTGCGACATACGATGAGGCGCAGGTCATCGCGATCCAGCGAGGCGCCGGGGGCAAACTCCTGCAGAACTCCGCCGAAATTGCGGATGCGGACTGCCATCAATTCCGTCACCTGGGCGCTGCGGAATTCGTCCGTGCCCGCCACAATGTATTCCGCAGAGAAGTGTCGCATGCGATAAGTGAGCCAGAGCCTCCAGGCCTTGGCGTAGTAAGCGGCCATGCCCAATTGCTGCTTGCTGTCGGCGTGCAGCTTGTAGAAGAGGTGAGCATCCGCGCCGATGCCCGCTGTCACAGTGAAATAGCGCGTGCCCGGCTTGCCCTCGAAATCCAAATATCGAATGTGTCCTAAAGCCACGCGGCGTGGAGACGCGTGGAGAGCGGCCTTCGCTGCTGCGATGACATCGAATGGAAGCTTCAGATCATGGGCCAGAGCGTTGGCGGTGCCCATCGGCACTATCGCCAGCGCCACGGGGGACAATGCCAGCGCCTGGATAATGTTGTGGACAGTGCCGTCGCCTCCACAAGCAAAGATGGTGTCGCAACCGGAAGCGATGGCTTGCCGCGTATGCTCGATGGCATCGGCGCGCGATTGCGGGAGCACCAGCCCGGCTTCGACGCCGGCGGCGCGCAACAGGTGCAGAACAGATTCCAGGTCCGCCTGCCGTTGCAGGCGGCGGCCTCCGGAGTCAGGATTGTAGAGCAGAGCTGCTTTGCGCATCATGAGTCGCAGATGGCTGGTCAGGGCCGGCTCAGCGCCTACCCCATTCCCACATGCCGAACGTCGCTTTCTGCGGCAGAGGATGCCCGAATTGGCGTGCCAGCATCGCGATTTGACCGCGGTGGTGCGCATCGTGCGCGATGAGGTAGGCGGCGAAGCCAGCCACGTCGGGGCGAAAACCGCGGATGCGCCCGTCTTTTTGCAGAGCTGCAATCATCACCACGCTCAGAGCGTGACGGCTGCGTTCCAGGGCGTGCAACGCCTGAGCGGGCGTCACTTTCGTGCGGTCAAGTTGCGCGGGAATCTTGCTGCCCTTGGCCGAAACCTTCAGCCACATCACGCGTACGTTGTGCATGTGGGCGATGATCGCCGGGATGGTGCGGCCTTTGCCATTGGCCGTCTTTCCTTTCCAGGCAGCGGTAGGGATATGGTCGATCAGATATTGGTTGATGCGATTGTTGGTGTTGAATGCGTTCAGCAGGGCGATCGGAAGTTCGGCGGCGAACACCTTGCCGCGGGAAGGCGCATCCGTTGCTGATGGAGCATCTGGCATGATTCGTTAGCGCCCGGAGCTCAACTTCTTGGCAAGAACCCCCAATTTGGCATAAGCTGACGCCACTTGCAAGGGGCGTCTTTTCCACAGCGTCTTTTTGTTCGACGCTCCGGGGCGATTTGTACCAAAACGAAATTCAGGAGGATCACCAGATGAAAACTCTGGCTACCGTTATGTGCGCAGCATTTTTCTGCTTGGCCGTGGCAGCGCAGGATCACACCTCCCACGCAACACCCCACGCCAAAACCCGTCCGGTTACCCTGGTGACCGGGCTGGGCGATCTCCATCACCCTGTATCCACGCACAATCCGCAGGCGCAGCAGTTTTTTGACCAAGGACTGCGCTTCATCTATGCCTTTAACCACGACGAAGCGGCACGTTCTTTTCAGCATGCCGCGGAACTCGATCCCAAGCTGGCCATGGCGTACTGGGGCGTCGCGGAGGCCGTGGGACCGAACTACAACGACCCGGCCGATCCTGATCGCTACAAGCAGGCGCACGAGGCGGTACAGAAAGCTGTTGACCTCTCCGCCTCGGCCTCGCCCAGCGAACAGGCGTACATTCAGGCTCTGGCCAAGCGTTTTCCGGCAGATTCGGCCTCCGATCTGAAGAAAGCTGCGGAGGACTATCGCGACGCCATGCGCCAGGTGGTGAGCGAATTTCCCGACGACTTGGATGCTGCGACGCTGTTCGCCGAGGCGGGCATGAACCTGCATCCCTGGGGCTTGTGGCATATCGATGGCACGCCTGAGGCTGGGACCGAAGAGATCGTCTCAACTCTCGAATCGGTGATCAAGCGAGATCCTAATCATCTGGGAGCGATTCACTACTACATTCATGCGGTGGAGGCGTCGAGCAGTCCCGAGCGCGCCCTCGCCGGAGCCAACAAACTGGCTGCGCTTGCCCCCGGGGCAGGACATATTGTGCACATGCCCGCGCACGTCTACATCCGTACCGGAGACTACGACGCGGCGGTGAAGACCAACGAAAAGGCCGCCGAGGTGGACCGCGCCTACATCAAAGCTACGGGAGTGCAGGGCATCTATCCGATGATGTATTACAGCCACAACCTGCACTTCATCGCCATGTGCGCGGCTATGAACGGCAATTACGTGGAGTCGAGGAAAAATGCCGACCTGCTCACCCAGAACGTCGGCCCGCACGTGAAAGACATGCCGCCGCTCGAAGGTTTCATGACCATTCCGGTGGCGGTGGAGATTCGCTTCCATCATTGGAACGAAATTCTGAAGATGCCGCAGCCCGATGCCGCCATGAAGACGGCTACGGTGTTCTGGCATTTCGCACATGGGCTGGCCCTGGCCGGTACGGGCAAAGTGACGGACGCAGAAGCCGAATACAAGATTGTTTCCGACGCCGAGGAGGCCACGCCTCCCGACGTCATCTTCCAGATGCCGATCAACAACAAGGCCAAGGACATCCTCGAAATCGCGAAGGATGTTTTGGGCGCGAAAATCGCGATGGCAAAGAAAGACAGCGCTGGAGCGATCGCCACGCTGCGCGAAGCGGTCGCGATCCAGGACACGCTCAAATATGGCGAGCCGCCCGACTGGTTTTATCCGGTCCGCGAGTCTCTGGGGGGTGCGCTGCTGATGACTGGCGATGCCGCAGCGGCGGAGAAAGTTTTCCGCGCCGACCTCGACCGCAACCCGCGAAATCCGCGTTCCTTGTGGGGACTGCGCCAGGCCCTGCTGCAGCAGAAACGCGAGTACGACGCGGGATTTATTCAGAAAGAGTTTGAAGCGTCGTGGAAGGGTGGGGCGCGCGTGTTGAAGCTCGATGACCTGGTGTAACGATAACTAGTGTGCTCACGTAGGGATGGCCGCCCATGGGCGGCTGTCCCTACGTGTTTTCTTCCGCCTATAATCTTTTGCGATGCCTGCTGCTGCCAAAGACCTCGAGAAAAAGATCGAATCTCTCCGCGAGAAAATTCGCCACCACGAATCCCTCTATTACGTTCTCGACCAACCCGAGATCAGCGACGCCGAATTCGACAAGCTGATGCGGCAGCTCAAAGACCTGGAGGCCGAGCATCCGGAGCTGATTACGCCGGATTCCCCTACGCAGCGCGTCGGCGGCAAGCCGCGTGAGGGGTTCGTCAAGGTCGCGCATTCGTCGCCAATGCTGTCGCTCGACAACACTTACAACGAAGACGAGCTGCGCGACTGGGAGCGCCGCGTGCACGAACTCAGCGGCCGCAGCGATGTGGACTACGTTTGCGAACTGAAGCTCGACGGCATGTCTCTGGCGCTGATCTACGAAGATGGCAAGCTGGTGCGGGGCGTGACGCGCGGCGACGGATCGGTCGGAGAGGACGTTACGCTGAACGTGCGCACGGTGCGCTCGATTCCTCTGGTGATTCCCGCCGAGAAGTTGAAGAAGGCCGGGATTCCCCGGGACTTCGAGGTGCGCGGCGAATTGCTGATGCCCACAGCGTCGTTTAAGAAAATCAACGAAGAACGCGAACGGGACGGGCTGCCAACATTTGCGAATCCTCGCAATTTCACGGCCGGTACCGTGCGGCAGCTTGATTCGAATATCACGGCGCAGCGCAGGCTCGATTATTTCCCTTACATGCTGTTGCGAAACGGCCGCACTTATTTTGATCGTCATTGGAAAACGCTGGGGGCACTCGACGCTGCCGGATTCAAAGTGAATCAAAACCGCAAGCTCGTTTCGTCGATGGGCGAAGTTTGGGATTTCATCCAGCACTGGGAAGCCAAGCGCGACTCTTTACCTTACGAGATCGACGGCATCGTCGTTAAAGTGGATCGCACTGCGCTGCAGGACGAACTTGGCTTCACCGGGAAGGCTCCGCGCTGGGCCATCGCCTACAAGTATGCGGCGCGCGGCGGCACTACAAAACTGGAGAATGTACGCTGGCAGGTTGGCCGTACCGGCAAACTTACTCCAGTGGCCGAGTTGGTCCCGGTTTCAATTGGCGGAACGACAGTTCGCAACGCGACTCTGCACAATATGGACGAAATCCAGCGATTGGGTGTAAAGATTGGCGATTGGGTGCGAGTCGAACGCGGCGGCGACGTAATCCCCAAAGTGGTCGAGGTGGACAAAGATCATCCCCGCGGCAGGGACGACATCGACGTGCCGGATAAGTGCCCGGTCTGCGGCACCAAAGTGATGCGCACTGAAGGAGAGGTCGACTACCGGTGCGTCAACGCCAACTGCCCCGCGAAGCTGCTGGGCACTATTCTGCACTTCGCCTCCCGCGGCGTGATGAATATTGACGGCATGGGGGACGCCCTGGTCACCCAACTCACCGAACGCAGTTTGGTCAAGAACGTTGCCGACATTTACAAACTGACCAAAGAAAATCTGCTGAGCCTCGAGCGCATGGGAGACAAATCCGCGCAAAACATTCTCGATGAGATCGAGGGGTCGAAGAAACTGCCGCTCGATCGGGTCATCTACGGACTCGGCATTCGTTTCGTCGGCGAGCGCACCGCGCAGTTCCTTGCGGAACATTTCGGTTCGATGGAAGCGCTTGAGAAAGCATCAGTCGAAGAATTGCAGAACGTCGACGAAGTAGGCCCGCGCATCGCGGAGAGCATCGCCGAATTTTTCAGCATCCCCGCGAATCGGAAGTTGGTGGAGCGTCTGCGCGAAGCGAAGTTGACGCTCACTGGCCAGCAGAAACAGCGCGGAACCAAGCTCGCCGGCAAAACATTTGTGCTGACTGGGACCCTGCCGCGTTTCACTCGCGATGAGGCTAAGAAGATGATTGAAGATGCAGGCGGGAAAGTAACGGGTTCAGTCAGCAAGAAAACCGACTACGTGGTCGCCGGATCCGACGCTGGCTCCAAGCTCGACAAAGCCCGGGAACTGGGCGTGGCCGTGATCGACGAAAAGCAGATGGAAGAGCTCGCCGGCTAGCCACCCTTCGATCTTCGGGCTTCGATATTCCTCCTTCAGGCTTGACGCGCTCCCGCCTGTAGACCAGAATAGGAGTTCGTATCCACAGTTAGTATTCGAGGGTCCTCATGCTGGCTTATCTATTCCTGCTACTGGCAATCGCCATACGTTTTCTGCCCTTCGCGGGCCCGCTCAACGTTCTGCCGCATGCCTGGCACTTCACGCCGATCGGCGCGTCGCTATTATTCTTCGGAGCGCGCGGCTCGCGCCGCCAGATGTGGGTACCCGTGGTGCTGCTTGCCATCACCGACGTCATCCTCACCAAGTACGTTTACGCGTTTCCGTTTTCATGGGACCAGCTTGTCGTGTGGGCGTGGTACGCGGCCATTCTGTGGCTGGGATCGAATCTGCGCGAGAAGTCCGGCCCGGTTCGCGTGGTCGGTGCCGCGCTGACCTGTTCCGCCTCGTTCTTTCTGCTGAGCAATTTCGCCGTCTGGGCCTGGTCAGGAATGTATCCCCGGACTCTCGGCGGCCTCATGACGTCGTACACCATGGGCCTCCCGTTTCTCCGCGGAACGGTGGCCAGTGACCTGTTCTTCTCGACAGCGTTTTTCGGAGTGCCCGTATTCGTGCAAGCTCTTTCCCGCTGGGCGCGTGGCTCCGCCGACGACGACATTGCCGCAGCTTAAGAGTTGCGATAGAACTCAACGGCATGTTCGATAGGTGTACGTGTGGTCGTCAGCGACTCGCCCGCGAGATGTCGGAAACCCGCACAATCCGACCCGAGCGAGCCTCGACCCGACTTAGCTCTCGCTATTAGCCGCGAGTTTTCTGGCTTTCCCGCGCATCCGCAGAAGCAGCCAAACCGCCACTCCTGCCACTGCCGCTCCCAATACCCAATAGAAATGCTGCCGAAACAGCTTGCCCGTAAGATCCACAATTTGCGGACCGAACCACAGCGTCAGCACCGAAAGCACCATGAAGCGGACGAATCTTCCCGCAAAAATCGCAGCCAAGAAGTCGCGGAATCGCATTTCAAACACCGCCGCTCCCAGCACAAACGCTTTGAACGGAGTGGGCGGAGGCAGCATTCCGGGAAACATCAGCGCCCAGAATTCATGGCGCTCGAACGAAGCATGAATTTTCTGAAAGCGCTCTTCAGAAATCCGCTTCCGTAACACCTTTTCGCCGCCAAGATATCCCAGCAGGTAGAGCGGAATGCTGCCCACCGCCGATCCCAGCGAAGCCAGGATCACATACAAGAGAAAGTGTCTGCGGTCGTTGTACACATAGGCCGCGACCACCGCGTCCACGGGCATCCCCAATAACGCCGAATCCGCAAACGCGACTACAAACGGGCCCCAGATTCCCAGCGGCACCAGCAACCGGAAGATCCACGCGGTATAGCGCGCCAGGATGTGTCCAATGGTTTTCAACAGGAATTCAGTTTACGTGAAAGGCGGAAGTGTCACGTGGTGAAGCGGAAACGTCCGGCATCAAAAATGCTTCGTATGCCCTTGCAGCAACTTCAGCGCGTGCGGAATCAGCTCGACCACCGCTTCCAGCGATTGCACCGCGCCGGCGGGGCTACCCGGCACATTCAGGATGAGAGTTTTATCGCGCACTCCGCATACGCCCCGGCTCAACGCGGCAAACGGAGTCCTCTTTACGCCTGCGCCGCGCATCTGCTCTGCCACGCCGTCCAGCATCCGGTCGCAGATCGCCAGCGTCGCTTCCGGTGTGACGTCGCGCGGGGCAATTCCGGTCCCGCCGGTGGTCACGATCAACTGCACATCCAGCGCCAGGCGCATCAGCAGATTCTGAATCTGCATGGAATCGTCCGGCACAATTTCGCGCGCCACGATTTGAAAACTAAGCTTTTCCAGAACTTGCGCCACGGCCGGACCTGACAAATCTTTCCGTTCGCCGCGGGCGCAGGAATCGCTGACCGTTACCACGGCGGCGAGGAAAGACTCGGGCGTTTCTACATCAGCTGTCGAGGAGGACATCTTCCTCCTCTTCCCTTCGGCCGCTACCCGAGTTAGTCGCTGCGGGCGTGGCTATAGCCGCTCCAGCCGGATCGCCGCTCGCAACCGCACTTTCGCCGCCGTCTGCACCGCTGTCACGGGCCGATTCGTCGAGCAACCGCAGACCTTCCATCAGCAAGCCCTGCGTGTTCAGCTGGGTGGTTTCCTTGTCCGTCTTGCCCTCGAAGTCGAGTTCGAAACTGCCGCCCGTCCAGCGCAGAACTTTGAAGACCGCCTCGTCGCCCACCAGCGCGCCATAAGTGGCGTGCTTGACCTGGCCTTCGACGAAAAACACTTCGCACTTGTCGCCGTCTTTGGTCAGCGTGAGCTGGCAGCTTTTGCGGCCCATCTCCAGCGACTGCATCAGATCGATGACGTTCATCTGAGCCAGATTGCCGCGCACCACGCCATCGGACGGCGCCGTCTTCGCCATTTTTTCCAGCGCGATACGGTCGATCATGCGCTTGATTCGCTTTATCGCTTCCCGCAGGAAAAAGGGCTTCTCCAGATAGTCGTCCGCGGCGTCTTGTGGCGATAAGCGCTCGGCGATGTCAGCCTTGTTCGCCATGAGTACGGCGGAAAAATTGGCGGTTTTGGGGCGGCTCTTCAATTTTTCGATCAGCTGCCGCCCATCCATTCCTGGCAGCCGGTAGTCGCACACCACCAGGTCCGGAGGATCGTCCACGGCTTTGAGCAGCGCATCGGCGGATTCCGACGCAGCTGTCACGTTCGCAAGCGGAGACAGGGCTTGCTGCAGCATGCCCAATACCATCGGATTGTCTTCCACCAGCAGCAGTTTGACGTCGTTGGCCATGAATCGAGTTAACTAGTCCTTCTCTAACTTCTTCGAGCTTTACTTCTGCGAGCTTCGGCGAACTCTTCGAGTACTATTTCTTCGATCGCTTTTCTTCCGAGCGCCGCGGCCGCTGGTAATCGCCGCTCTTTCCACCCGTCTTCCGCTCCAGCACGATCTCGCGAATTTCGATTCCTTTATCCATCCCCTTGGTCATGTCGTAAACGGTCAGCGCCGCAACGGTGACGGCAACCAGCGCTTCCATCTCAACTCCGGTCTGCGCGGTAGTTGCGACTTTGGAGACGATTGCGACGCCATTCTCGCACAGCCGCATCTCGACATCAACGCGCGCTAGCGGCAGCGGATGGCACATGGGGATCAATTCCGCAGTGCGCTTGGCCGCCATGATGCCCGCGATGCGAGCCACTTCGAGAGGATCGCCCTTGGGATTTTTCGGCAGCGCCGCCAGCACCGCGGGCTTCATCGCGACAAAGGCGCTGGCCTCGGCTTCGCGTCTGCCAGACTTCTTGCCGGAAACGTCGACCATGCGGGCGCGCCCCGCGCGGTCGTAGTGGGAGAGCTTGGTCATTGGTTCGTAATCATTATTTCACATGCTGTAAAAAGGCCGATCTCGACGCTGAGTCGAGAGCCCACCGTCTTAACGCATCATCACCGCGACCCATTCCCCCGCTGCGATGAGTTCGCGGTCGGGTGGCACGACGACGTAGCAATTCGCGCGCGCGGTGGCCGCGATATCCCCTGAGCCTTGCCAAGCCACCGGATGGACCTGCGAGTTTTCCAATTCTCCAGAAAGTATCGCGGGGAGAAACCGCCGCAGCCCGGTCTTGACGCGGACTTCCGATGCCAACCGGGAATGCAGAAATGTCAGCTTACGCGGAGACATCCCTGCCAAGGCTTCAACCATTGGCCGCGCAAATAGTTCGAACGTCACCATCGTCGATACCGGATTGCCTGGGAGGCCGAAGAAGTATTTGTGCTCTGCCGACCGGACTCGCCCGAACACGACTGGACGCCCCGGCTGGATTTTCGCGCCCGTGAAAAAGAATTCCGCGCCGAGTTCCGCCAGTACCTGCTCGACTAGGTCATATCGTCCCATGGAAACGCCGCCGGTCAGAAGCAGCAGATCAGATTGCAGGCCCAACTCAATCAAGCGCCCAAGCTTTTCACTTTCGTCCGGAGCGATGGGCAAGAGCACGGGAACGCCGCCGGCAGCGAAAATCTGCGCGGCGAGTGAATAACTGTTGGAGTTGCGAATTTGCGTGCGGCCGGGCGTAGCGTCGACACCAACGATCTCGTCGCCGGTGGTGAGCACCGCGATTCGCGGCCGCTTATACACTTCCAGCCGCGATTTTCCCACGGAAGCGGCGAGCGCAATCGCTGCGTCATTCAGGCGGACGCCGCGATCCACCAGGAGTCCGCCTTGTCGGGCCTCGGCGCCGCGAGCAACAATGTTTTCTCCAGAGGCAACGTCTCTCGTGATTTCAACGTGCTGCCCCAGCCGCGACGTGTACTCGACCATCACCACTGCGTCCGTCTCGCTGGGCACGGGCGCTCCGGTCATAATGGAAACGGCTTGTCCTGGATATATGTGAGCAGGAAGTGAATTCGGAGTCTCTCCAGCGCGGATCTCTCCGATCACTTCCAGGGTCGCGGGAAGCTGAGACAAGTCGCCGGAGCGCACAGCATAGCCATCGCGAGTAGAGCGCGGGAACGGCGGGATATCGCGGTCGGCCACGACCGGGTCAGCAAGCACACGGCCGGCGGCGGCGAGCAGATCCACAGCTTCCGTCGCGCCCGCGGCTTCGGTTGTCTGGAGCCTGACCGAGCTGGCTTGTTCTTGAACGACGCGGCGTGCTTCTTCGAAGCTGAGCACGGTGGGCGAGTCGGCCTGGGGAGTCATGCCCCCATGATAAGACCAAGCCGCCACATACGTTCCATGAGATTGCGCGCAGGTTAGTTTTCGCTGCAGGACGGAGAAACTGCCACCTCTACCTCGCCAGTTCTTGTCCCAGCACTGCGGGATTGCTGGCGAACGAGATTCCAACTTCGAGGTCCACCACGCGGTCGTGAACCAGTTTCGCGATCTCGCCGTCGAAATACTGCATGCCTTCCTCGGAGCCGGCCTTCATGGCATCAAGCAGGGTCTTATCTTCGCGCTCGCCTTTTTCGACGCATTCGCGGGTGCGGGCGTTGGCTTTGAGAATCTCGATCACCGGCACGCGGCCGTTGCGCCCGGTCTTGGGCAGAAGGCGCTGGCAAATAATGTAGCGGAACGATTTGGCGAAGCGTTCGCGCACCGACTGCTGCTCGTTGGGCGCAAAGGACGTGACGATGCGCTCCACGGTTTTCGAAGCGTCCATAGTATTGAGGCTGGAAAGAACCAAATGTCCCGTCTCGGCCGCTTCCAGAACAATTTCGATGGTCTCGCGGTCGCGCATCTCACCCACCAGAATCACCTTGGGAGCCTGCCGCAGGGCCGATCGCAGCGCGTGGGCAAAGCTCGGAGTGTCGCTGTGCAACTCGCGCTGATGAATCGTCGAGCTCTTGTGATTGTGCAGAAACTCGATGGGATCTTCGATGGTGATGATGTGGTAATACTTTTCGCGATTAATGCAGTCGAGCAGCACGGCCAGAGTGGACGACTTACCCGAACCTGCCGGACCCGTGACCAGAACGATGCCATCGCGCAGCTTCGCAACATCCGCCAATTGTTCGGGCAGCCGCAGGGTAGCGAAATCGGGAATGGCGGTCGGAATCACGCGCATTACCACAGCACAGCTGCCGCGCTGAATAAAAATGTTCACCCTGAAACGGGCCAGGCCGGGCAGTCCGTAAGAAACGTCGCAGGCGCCATGCTCGCGCAGCGTGGTAATGGCCTGCTTGTTGTCGCCAATCAAATCCACGGCGATGTGCCGCGTGTCGTCCGCATTCAGCACTGTCATCCCCGGAACCTGCACCGGGATCAACTGGCCATACACCTGCACCTGCGGCGGACGGCCGGGCGAGAAAATGAGGTCGCTGATCTTCTCGGCGGCGCCCAGCATGGCGCTCAGCAAGGCAGGCGTAGCTACCCTGCCTTTTCCCGAAAAGCCTTCAAGAACAACAGAGATTGGGGCAATGCCCGGTGATGCCATTCGCTCCTCGCACTTGCGGAATCGCACGCACCACAGAGAGGGAAAAACGATGTGAACTGTCTTAACTGTACCGCGCCGCGCCCTGTAACGCTAAGGGCAGCAAGTACATCTCCCTTCGTAACCTGGCCGGGCTTTCGGCAAAATAAAAAGGGCGGCCACTACAGCCGCCCTCGTGTCAGGCATACCACGCTTCTCTGGTTTTCGCTATTTGTTCGTAGGCTTCTTCTTGGTGCCGAAGCTGGTCTGCACCGGAGCTCCAATCGACGCCAGCATGGCCTTCGCTTCCTCGGAGTGACCTCCAGTAGGCTGCAATTCCAGATATTTCTGGAAAGCTTCAGCAGTGCCGGGAGCAGCGACCATTTTGTCACCCTGCAAGGTGGCTTTCCCCAGAAGATTTACTCCCTTCTGATAGTAAGCTTCGGCCCGCGTGGGATCCGCGGCAATGCATTTATCGAAGGCGACGACGGCATCGTCAACCTTGCCCGCGTTGGTGAGAACTGCGCCGATGTTGAAATACGACTGTGCCACGGAACTGGGATCGGCTTGTGCGGCCAGTTCATACGTCTTCACCGCATCATCAATTTTGCCTGCCCTGTTGTATGCGTCCGCCATATTGTTGTAGTAGGCGGCGAGATTTCTGGTGGCGTTGGGATCCTTGTCCTTCCCGGACTTGATGGCGTCCTGCTTGAGTTCAATTGCCTTCGAGTAAGAGTCTGCCGCCTCTCCGAAGCGCTTCTGCTTCTCGGCGGCATCAGTCTGCTTGGGAGCCGACAAACGGTAGGCATCGCCCAGCTTGAACCAGACCAGGTCGCGAGTTGCGTCCACCTGGTTGGCCTCGGTGAGAATCGCGATCGCGCCGTCAAAATCGCCTGCATCGGAAGCCGCCTTAGCAGCCAGCAGCTTCTCGTTCAGGGCCTTGACGGTGTTCACTTCCTTGGACTGCTTGGCCTGAGCCTCCTGCATCTGCTTCAACTGCTCCGGAGTCAGACCTACGCCTTTGGCCTGATTCTCCTGCTCCTTCTTTACGTCGAAATCCACGGTGTTCTCGTCGATCTGAACGTGAAATCCTCTGACGTGATCCGTCTCTTTGCTGGCCTTCAGATCATCGGCGTTCTTGTAAAGAGTCACCGTGTACGTGCCAGGGGCAATCCCCAACGAAAAATATTCCCCTTTCTTATTCGTCTTGAGGGTGTACTTTTGGCCGTTATCCGTATTGACCCAGACCACCACAGCGTCGGCGAAAGGGTTGCCCTGCGCGTCCTTGCAGACGCCTTTGACCGACCCCGAAGCCTGAGCGAAAACTGGAGGCACGCACAAAGCCCCCGCCAGAACCACGAGCACAAAAATTGCGAGATGTTTTTTCATTTTGGCCTCCCGGCCGAAACCTTATCTACCTTGCCGCTTCCACATACGAAATCGGGTCTTTCACTCCCACAGCCTGAAACGCGCGCACGCGCAAAACACAGCTGTCACACGTACCGCAGGCCAGATCCTCGCGCCGATAGCATGACCAAGTTAAATCGAAGGGTGCGCCCAATTCAAGGCCAAGCTGCACAATCTCAGATTTACGCATCGCAATCAACGGCGTGACAATCTCGATGCGTCCTGCTTTCGTCCCCGCGCGCACCACCTGGCTGAACGCCTGGTAATAAGCGGGACGGCAATCAGGATAACCCGAACTGTCTTGTTCGACCGCGCCGATATACACCTTTTCCGCGCCCAGCACTTCGGCCCAGCTCACCGCAACCGCCAGAAAATGCGCATTGCGAAAAGGCACATAGGTGACGGGGATCCCACCCCCCGGAACCCCATGACCTGGAAGCCCCGGCCCTGCCGCATCGGAATCCGGCACGGCGATGCCCTCATCGGTGAGCGCCGAACCCCCGATGGCGGATAACGCGTCATTGCGCACCATGAGCTGGTCGAGAATGTTGAGCCGGCGGCAAATGGCCAGAAACGACTGCCGCTCCCGCTCCTCGGTACGTTGGCCATAGCTGATATGCACCGCCGCCGCCGCGCCATAGTCGCGGACCGCCAGTGTCGCGCACACGGCGGAATCCATCCCGCCGCTGAGCAGCACCACCGCGCGGGATTTTGTTGAGTCAGCCATCTACAGTCCGTCAAACTCCCTTCACCGCCGGGTCCCAAATAAACTTGTGCAACTGCATCCCCAGCCGCGCCGCAACATTATCCGCAATCATCCATTCGGCGAGCTTCTGGGGATCGAGCAGACAGTGCGAGCTGTCTCGCGTCCCGCTAGCATCCTTACGAAACGCGGGCGAAAACAAAACGGCATTCACCCGTTGCGCTAAACCGTGCTCCTGCGTGAAGTCGCGCGCAAACTCGTAGTCCGCGCGGCTGCTGAGCACGAACTTAACCTCGTCGTGCGATGTCAGCGCTTCCAGATTGTCCCTACAAAAAGTATTCGGCTCGCCGGAGTCAGGGCATTTCACATCGACAATCTTGACCACTCCCGCGGGAACACGCTGCAGCGGCCGCTCTCCGCTGGTTTCAAGAAGAACGCCGCAGCCGCCCTGCAGCAGTCGTTCCATGAGTGGAACCACTTCGCGCTCCTGCAACATCGGCTCGCCCCCGGTGATCTCGACCAGGCCGCCATCCGGGTTGAGGCGGCTCACTTCACCGAGCACTTCTTCAATCGCCATTCTCCGCCCGCCCGTGAACGTATATTCGCTGTCGCACCACGAGCAACGCAAGTTGCAGCCCGTCAGCCGGACGAACACGCACGACAGCCCCGCGTAAGTAGACTCTCCCTGAAGCGACTTGTAAATTTCGGTAATCTGCACGGATATTTCTTCGGAGACGACTGGCCACTGATCACTGGCCCCTGCTTCTCGCACCACTACTCGCTGTACTTCGCCGTAGTCGTGTCCGTCTCAAACACGGTTACATCCTTCACGCGCACGCGCCCGCCAGTCACGCGTTGCAGCCGGGTGTCGGACTCGTGATAAAAATACTTCGCCAGATTCTCCGCCGAGGGGTTGATGACGGTGAACGGCTCGATATCGTTGATCATCTGATGATCCAGCCGCTCGATCACCTGCTTCATCACCTCGCGCACGTCCTTGAAATCGAGCAACAGCCCGGCCTTGTCGAGTTCTGCTCCGGCCAACGTGACGCGGATCTTGTAGTTGTGCCCGTGCGGATTCTCGCACTTGCCCTTGTAGTTGCGCAGGTAGTGGCCCGCGGCAAACGTGTCTTCCACCGTAACTTCAAACATGCATTCCTCAGCGGCCCCGTGCAAATACAGGCCCAACCGCAATCTTCGGCCAAACATATTATTGTACCGCGCCAACGCAGTGTGGAGCCGCGCTGGCCTTACCCCGTCTTCCCCCGTGTCCCCAAAGGTTCAAGAACTCAGGACGCCGCGCACAACCCCGACTTGACTCCCGCCGAGTGCGGCAGTTAGCTTGCCTATTCGGCTTCCACCCCGCAACCAGGAGCGCGCATGCAACGTCGCAATTCGGTTCTGCTTCCTTCCGTTCTTCTTTTTCTTCTCACGAATCTACTTCTGCCCAACCTCGTCTCTTTCAACGCGGCCGCCCAGAACCGACCCGACGCGCCCCCAGAGTTCAGCATCAAGGAGCACTACACCAAGTATGAATATCGAATTCCCATGCGCGACGGCGTTCACCTGTTCACGTCGATCTACGTTCCAAAAGACAGCTCGAAAGCCTTCCCATTCCTGATCGACCGCACGCCCTACAGCGTCCGACCTTACGGCGTGGATCAATATCGCCGCACCCTGGGACCCGCACCCGAGTTCGACAAGGCGGGATACATCTTCGTTTTTCAGGACGTGCGCGGCCGCTACATGTCGGAAGGTACCTTCATTGAGATGCGTCCGCACCTCGACAGCAAGAAGTCCAAGCAGGACGTAGACGATTCTAGTGATCTCTACGACACCATCGACTGGCTGCTCAAGAACGTGCCCAACAACAACGGGAACGCCGGCATCTGGGGAATTTCTTATCCGGGCTTTTTTACTTCGGCAAGCATCATCGACTCGCATCCCGCGCTAAAGGCGGCTTCTCCGCAGGCGCCCATGACCGATCTCTTCATGGGCGACGACGCTTACCACGGCGGTGCGTTCATGCTGGCCGCAAATTTCGGCTTTTATAGTTCGTTCAAGCCGCAGGAAAATCCCCAGCTCCCGCCGAAGACTTTTGTGCCCTTCGACTTCGGCACCAAAGACGGCTACGAGTTTTATCTCAACGTCGGGCCCATCGGAAATCTTTCAAAATATTTGGAAGGCAAGAGCGAACTGTTCGACGACCAACTCCACCACAATACCTACGACGATTATTGGAAGGCCCGCAACCTCGCGCCCCACATGAAAAACATCCACTGCGCCGTGCTCACCGTGGGAGGGTGGTTCGATGCCGAAGACTTGCAGGGTCCCTTCTCCACCTTCCACGCCATCGACAAAAATAATCCAGGAATTTTCAACGCCCTGGTCGTCGGTCCGTGGGTCCATGGCGGCTGGGCCCGTTACGACGGCGAGCATCTGGGGCGAGTGGAGTTTGCCGCCAACACCGGCGAGTATTACCGCAGCAAAATCCTTTTCCCGTTTTTTGAACAATATCTAAAAGCTAATGGCGACGCGAAGCTGCCCAAAGCCTATGTTTTCGAAACCGGCACCAACGTATGGAGGCAATATTCGGCCTGGCCTCCGAAAAATGCCGAAATGAAAACTCTATATTTCCGCGCCAACGGCGGACTCTCGTTCAACCCGCCAGCAGTCGACTCGCCGGCGTTCGATGAATACGTCAGCGATCCCGCCAAGCCCGTACCTTTTGTGAACTACATTGACCAGGAAGTGCCGCAAGAATATATGCTCTCCGATCAGCGTTTCGCTTCCAGTCGCACCGACGTGCTCGTCTATCAAACGTCGGTTCTGCAGGAAGACGTCACCATTGCCGGCCCAATCTCGCCGCGACTTTTCGTTTCGACCAGCGGAACCGATTCTGATTTCGACGTGAAGCTGATCGACGTCTACCCACCCGACTATCCCGACAGCAAGCTCGACGCGCCCCGCCCCGAAGACAGCGCCAAGCCGCGGTCCGATGTGCCTCCGCCCAGTTTCATCATGGGCGGATATCAGCAACTGGTACGTGGCGAGCCCTTCCGCGGCAAGTTCCGCCACAGTTTCGAAAAGCCCGAGTCATTTACTCCCGGCAAAGTCGAAGAGATCAATGCCACGTTCCCAGACGTGAATCACACCTTCCGCCGCGGCCACCGCATCATGGTGCAGGTTCAGAGTTCATGGTTCCCCCTCACCGACCGCAACCCGCAAACCTTCGTAAACATCCCCGACGCCAAGCCCGCGGATTTCGTAAAAGCCACCGAACGCGTGTACCACACGAAAGCCGAGCCGTCGGGAGTTGCCGTCGGAGTGATAGCCGGCAAATAACTGATAACAGGATGGATACCAGAATTTGTCCGAATAGCGGACTCACTTTTAAACTTGACAGCCAGTTCGCCTTATACTAAAGTAAGGAAGTTGTAAATGAGTAAGGATTCATGGCCACTGCAACCATCACATCCAAAGGGCAGGTCACAATTCCCGTTCGCGTGCGTGCAGCTTTGGGCGTCGATTCCGGAGACCGGATCGAATTCGTCGAGTTGGAGAAGGGCCAGTTCGCAATCATCCCCGCCACCCGTTCGCTTCAGGAATTGAATGGACTATTTAAGGGCAGGCGGAAAACGGCCGCCACCGTCGAAGAAATGGATGAGGCGATCGCCAAAGGTGCCGCCGAATCCTTGTGATCGGCGGAACCCGATCGTCCCAAGCTGATCGTCCTAACATGATCGGTCTCGACACAAATGTCCTCGTCCGCTTCCTCACCCACGACGACGCGGCGCAAACTCCCACCGCCATTAGATTGATGCGTTCGCTGTCCCCTGCTTCTCCGGGGTTCGTCTCGCTCGTTGTGATCGCTGAACTGAGCTGGGTGCTGGGGTCGCTGTACAACTTTGAAAAGAGCGAAATCGAACTCGTCCTCGAAAACTTGTTGCGCAGTGATGCGTTGCTTGTCGAAAAGTCGGAAATAGTCTGGCAGGCCTTGCGGAAATTCAAGACCGGCAATGCAGGATTCCCCGACTGCCTGATCGAACGCTGCGGCCACGCGGCGGAATGCATCTATACGGCTACCTTCGACAAACGCGCCGTGGCTACCGGGATGCGACTCCTTAAGAATATATAGTCTTTGCCATTTACGCCAAGCTAGTGCTCACTGGGCCGAGCCCACCCCGAAGAACTCCTCCACCACTCGCATCTCCGTGGTCTTCTTATAATTCGGCAAGCTCTCTACGAAAACGCGTCCATATTGCTTCTTCAAAATGCGGTTATCGAGCAAACAAAGCAGCCCGCGGTCATGCAGCGACCGGATCAGCCGTCCGAAACCCTGCTTGAGTGTGATGACCGCGGCCGGCACCTGATACTGAAAAAACGCATTCCCGCCGTCGGCGTCGATCGCTTTCACCCGCGCCGCCACCACCGGATCGCTGGGCACGGCAAACGGCAGCCGGTCAATGATCACGCAACTCAATTGCTCGCCCTGCACGTCCACACCCTGCCAGAAAGACGAAGTCGCGAACAACACCGCATTCGGCGTCAGCCGAAACTCTTCCAGCAGCGCGCTCTTCGGAGCGTCCCCCTGCCGCAGCATGGGGAATTCAATCAGCCCCAACAGCCGCTGGTAAATATCATTCATCTGCGCGTAGCTGGTAAAAAGCACAAACGCGCGTCCCCGCGTAATTTCGAGCAGCTTGCGAATGCGCTCTGCCGCGGCCATCCCGAACTGCGGCGTCCGCGGATCAGGCAAATCCGGCGGCACATACAGCAGCGCCTGGCTCTGATAATCGAAATGCGAAGGCAGCACCGACTCCCGCGCATGCTCCAGCCCCAGCCGCTGCCGGATGTATTCAAACCCTCCGCCGACCGCAAGAGTAGCCGAAGTCAGCACCGCGCATTCCAGTTTCGACCACAAGCACTCGCGCAGGATCGGCCCCACATCAATCGGCGTGGCCTGCAAGAAAACATTCTGCCGGCCGCCCTCATTGCGAAAGCCTTGAAAACTTTCTTTTGTTTTCCCAATGTCTCGCTGTCTCTGTGATGAATTCGCTCTTCCGCGCCCGCCGCGCCGCTCGATCCAAAACACCGTATTGCGATCCTCGGATTCCATTGCATACCCAAGCTGCACCTGGATCTCCTGCGCCCGCCGCACAAAGTTGAAGACTTCCTCCGGCTTCTGCGGCAATCCCTCCAACTCACCAGCCAACCGCGTCAACGCCTGATTCAGCGCCAGAAACTCGTCGCCGTTTTCTTCCAGAAACTCACGCCGCGTCTCGAAGGAAAATCGTCCCTCTCCCGGAGGCAGCAGCGAAAAAAAGAATTGCGATCGCTCCCGTAAACTTCCCAACGCACTGGAGAGCCCCCCCGAAAGCATGCGGTTATGCTGCAGCGAAGCTTCCACATCCCGCGCCAAATCCTCCACGCGCAGGTTGCTCACCGAAATCCCGAAATAATTTCCGGCAACGTCCTCAATCTCATGCGCCTCATCGAAAATCACCGCCGCCGCTTCCGGCAGAATCCCCGCATCGGCAGCGCCCTCGGCCTGCAGCTTGATGGCAAGATCCGCAAAAAACAGATGATGATTCACGATGACAATGTCGCTTTCCATCGCCTTGCGCCGCATCTCCGTGATGAAGCACCGCTCCCACTGGCTGCATTTCTGCCCCAGGCAAGCGTCGGCGCGCGCGTCCAGTTTGTGCCACAGCATGCTCGCTTCAGGAAGTTCGGCCAGCTCCGCGCGGTCGCCCGTCTGCGTGGTTTTTTCCCACGCCGCCATTGCGCGATATTGCTCAATCTCATCGAGCCCGCTCAGCACCGGCTGATCAGTCAGGTCGTAAAGCTTCTTGCGGCACAAATAATTGTTGCGCCCCTTCATGTAGCAAACCGAAAGCTTGCCCCCACTCCCTTTGTCATTCCGAGCAAAGCGAGGAATCTGCTTTTCCCCGCCCGGAGCCTCTGCTCTAAACAGCGCCTGCTCCAGAAAAGGCACATCCTTATAGAAAAGTTGTTCCTGCAGATTCTTCGTTCCCGTCGAGATGATCACGCGCTTGCCCGACCGAATCACCGGCATGAGATAAGCCAGCGTCTTCCCCGTGCCGGTGCCTGCTTCCACAATCAGATGTCGCTTTTCTTCCAGCGCCCGCTCAACCGCCTCCGCCATCTGCAGCTGTCCGCGCCGAAATTCATACGCCGGATGTGTCCGCGAAAGCACTCCCCCCGGAGCAAAGAATTGGTAAAGCGATGCATCCTTGCCGCTGGACGCGGAACGAGTTGAAGGTGGCGAAGCCAAGAAGTCTCTATAATAGCTGTTCAGGCAAAACTGTCGGTGCGGCTCGTGTGGTGACGAGATCGTGTGGTGACGGGCACTCCTGCCCGTCAGGCCGACTCGAAGAGTCGGCTGCGCTATCACAATGCAGAAGAACTTCGGGTTTCAAGAGCCCGAGGACAACCGGTCTCCACAAACTTATTTTGACGCAACCCACCTACAACTCGACCAGCACCCTCGCCACCACCGCAGCCGGCGTTCCCACGCTCGCCATCGTCGGACGACCAAACGTCGGCAAGTCCACGCTGTTCAACCGCATCGTCGGTTCGCGGCGCGCGATCGTTGGCGATGAGCCCGGCATCACCCGCGACCGCCTCTACGGTGACGCCGAATGGCACGGACGCCACCTGCGCATCGTCGATACCGGAGGCATTCTTCCCGAAGAAAAGGATTTCATCCCATCAGAAATTTTCCGCCAGGCCCGCGTCGCCCTCGACGAAGCCGCCGCCATCGTCATGGTGGTCGACGGACGCACCGAACTCGCCGGCCCCGACCTCGAACTCGTCCGCCTCCTGCGCAAAGCCGGTCGCCCGCTGTTCCTCGCCGTGAACAAAGTTGACGGCGAGAAGCAGTCCGCTCTGGTCGACAATTTCCACCGTCTCGGAATTCGCGAAATGTTTCCTGTCTCCGCCGAGCACGGCCGTGGCGTAGACGACCTCCTCGACGCAATCCTAAAAGTCCTCCCCGAAGTGCCATCATCAGAACCAGACTCGCGCGAAGAAGGCAGCGCCGGCGTTCCGCCCGCAGTCGTGAAGGCGCCACGTCCTCGCAGCCGAAAGCACTTGGATTCAATCTTCCCGTTCCCAGACGAATCCGAAACGGACGACGACCCACAACCGGCCACCAACGACGATTCTCCCCACGAAACCAAAGTCGCCATCATCGGCCATCCGAACGTCGGCAAGTCCACCCTGCTGAACGCGCTCACCGCCTCCGACCGCGCCATCGTCTCGCCCATCCCCGGCACCACGCGCGACGCCGTCGACGAAATCCTCGAGCACAACGGACGCCGCTTCCGCTTCATCGACACCGCCGGCATTCGCCGCAAAGGCAAAACGCATCTCATGGCTGAAAAACTCTCGGTCGTCATGGCGCGCAAGCATCTGGAAGCCGCCGACGTCGCTCTGCTAGTCATCGACGCCACCGAAGGCGTCAGCCAGCTCGACGCCGCCATCGCCGGTTACGCCCACGAGAGCGGACGCTCCATGATTATCGTGGTCAACAAGTGGGACCTGGTCTCGAGCGGCGCGCTGAAACCGGGAAGGCCGTCGAAAGCCACGCGCATGCGCGAAAGCAAACGCCCCGGCGACCGCGAAGCTTACGAAGAACGCCTGCGCTACGATCTGAAATTTCTAAACTACGCGCCCGTCGTCTTCATCTCCGCCAGCACCGGCAAAGGCGTCGAAAGAATTTTCCCGCTGCTCGAAAAAGTCGCCACCGAACGCCGCAAGCGCATCACCACGTCACAAATGAATCGCTTCATCGAGCACGTCGACTTCGAGCGCGCCTCCGTCCCCATGCGCCAGCGCGTAAAAATCCTCTACATGACCCAAGCCTCAGTCGCTCCGCCCACCTTCGTGCTCTTCACCAACCGCGCCGTAAAATTACACTTTTCCTACCAGCGCTTCCTGGAAAACCAAATCCGCGAGTCCTTCGGCTTCATCGGCACCCCAATCTGGATAAAAAACCGAGCAAGAAATTCTTAGGCGGAACGACTCATGTAGGGACAGGCGCCTCGCCCGTCCAGCCAAGCGCAGCGAGGCGCTCACTTACGATGCTTTCGCCCCACTGCCCCTCACTCCCCCGCCACCTCCCGCCCTTGCGTCAGCAACCCCACTCGCTGCACACCCGCGTGATGCGCCGCGTCGATCACCTCCGCCACATACTGAAAATCTACATCCGCATCGCCGCGCACGAACGCCACTTTCTCCGCCCGCGCCAAATAAATCCGCGCCAGCCGCGCGTCCAAATCCTCCCACCGCACGTCCTCTTTGTTGATCTTGAGCGCCGGCGACGCGTCTTTCGTAGTCCACATCACCTCGATCACGACCGTGCGCGATTCCTTCTCCTCCGCCGTCTGCTTCTGATCCGGCTGCGGAATCTGCGCCGTCTCTCCCTGTTCCTGATCCATCGCCACCACCAGCATGAACATCACGATCAGCGTCAACAGCACATCAACCAGCGGCGTAACGTTAATCTGCGGACCGGACGGACCTCCGCCTGCCATCGAGAATCCCATAGAAACTCGCTCCTCTCGGGCACGCGCGTGTCTGCAACATCAGACACCCCGCTCAGGCGCAGAGTTCCACGGCCCTGATGGCTTGTTCGCCTCCAGTTCGCAGAAAGTCAGAATGAAAAAGTCAGAATGAATGACGAAATCAGAGTGAAGAGATCGAGAATAGAAAAATCAGAGTGCAGGCAACGGCGGGGGCTGCCCCTGCGGAGCAGTTCCCATCGAAGGCACCGGCACCGGCGGCGCGGGATAAAGCGCCTTGCTCAACGCCGGATATCGCCCCGCAAAAAAATAAATCGAATACGCCGGGAAGAACACAATCGCCGGCACCGAAACCAGCGACACCAGATACAGAAAGAAAAAAATCAGAATGCATCCCACCACCACGGCCAGCGTGATGGTCCCCGCGTTCCAGGTCAGCCCCGCCGATTTGCCCGCCAGCACTCCCACCGCGCCGAAAACCACAGTCGGGACCACAAAGAACACCGCCACAATCGCAGTCACGATTGCGATCACCACCGCCGCCACAAGCGCCATCACAATTTTCATCACGATGTAAATCGCATAGTCGCCCTTTTCCGCTTGCATCATCGCCCACAGGCGCCGCCACCCCTCAAACGCACCAACTCCTTCCAGCGCCATTTGCGGCACCACAAAGTCTTTGGTGAGAACAAAAACTACCGCCGCGACCACCGCGAAAATTACCACCAAAACAAACAGAAGAATCCCTGCCAGAATCAGCGGCCCCACGTGCTCGCCGGGCGCCTTGAACCAACCTCCTGCAACCGCAAAAGCAGCAGGAATTCCAATCACTACCCCGAAAAACGCGAGCGAGGCCAGAAGGTAGAGCAGCTTCCACACGAAATACCGGAACCCCGGCCCCTGCCTGCGGCTCCAACCCTCGCCCACCCGGCAATCCCCAACCAGCACACTGTCAAACAGGATGAAGCGCATCACGCTGCTCACGTACATCAGAATGATTCCCAGCACGAACGCGGAAGCCACCAGCGCTGCAATCAACCCTGCATAGATTGCGAGATCAGGCATCGACCAGTTCTGCGACGCCCAGCCCTGCTCCAGAAAATGGCGGCCGCTGTCGCCGCGCGGAACCGGAATCTGCATGAAGCTGCGGTTGCAGCCGCCGCCCGAGCCCAGTTCTCCGGCCAGCAGTCCCACCACGGCCAGTTTGGTCCATTGCCCAAACCGAAAGGGCTGAAACAACTGTTTCTTCGTATGCAGCAGGGCGGGAGAAATTGCGTCCACGGCAGAAATAGGCAAGCGCGCACCTCACTCTAAATCGCTTCCCAGCAAGTTACTAAGAATTGCCCCACGGATCAAATCAATTCAGAAAGCCTAACGCAGAACGAAGAAGTCAAAATGCAGAAGTAAAACTGCAACCTCCGCGCCTGGCAGTGCCCCAGTCACTTCCGACCCCTGGCTCCTGACCCCTGACCCCTGCCTTCCTTACCCACCATCTTCTCCATCGTAAACAGCTCCGTCCCAAACAAATCCTGCGGCTCCTCCTCCGTCCGCCGAAATCCAAATCCCTCATACAGCCGGATCGCCGAAACAAGAAATGGAGTGCTGCTGAGAAACAGCCGCCCGTACCCCTCACGCACAGCCCAGCTCTCGACGGTCCGCAGCAAACCCGCTCCCACACCCGATCCCCGAGCCGTCGGCAAAACCGCCATTCCCCGAACATAAACCGACGCGCCCTTCGCAACCGCAGCCACCGTGCCCATCACCGTCTCTTCGCGCAGCGCGACCCACACCGGCCCTTCATGCATGCGAATCAGAAGCTCCTCAGCGCCCAGGGCCGTCGCCGCGAAACCGCCATCCGTATACAAAGCCTTGAACTCCACGAATGATTTGTAGAGCACGCTCGAAATAGCCGAAGCATCCTCAGCCCGCGCACGCCGAATCGTAACCGCCGCCCGCATCTCTCCGCGTCCTCCGTGGCTGTTCTCCGCGGCCCCAGCGATCAAATCTTTATCGAGCCGCGAGAACCGCCCCAGTCCGCTCCCACCACCCATCAAACTCCCGCAATGCCAGTTCGCACTGCAACCGGTGCCGTTCCTTGCGATCGCGAACTTTCTTCTCTAGCCCCGGCAGCAAATCAAACGTAATGTTCGCCGGCTGAAAATTCCTGGCATCCGCGTGAGTCACATAATGCGTCAGCGACCCAAACGCAGAAGCCCGGGGCGCAGGCACAAGCTCCTCCCCGCGAGCCAGCGCCGCAGCATTCATCCCGGCCATCAGCCCCGTGGCAATCGATTCCACATACCCTTCTACGCCGCAAATCTGTCCCGCAAACAAAACCCGCGGATGCGCCTTCATCTGCAGCGTTTCCCGCAGCAGCGTCGGCGCATTGATATAAGTGTTGCGGTGAATCTGCCCATACCGCAGAAACCGTGCATTCTCGAGGCCCGGAATCAGCCGCAGCACCCGCGCCTGCTCGCCAAACTTCAAATGATTCTGAAACCCCACCAGGTTGTACGAATCCGCCCGCAGATTTTCCTGCCGCAACTGCACCACCGCATACGGCATCCGCCCCGTTCGCGGATCCTTCAACCCCACCGGCTTCATCGGCCCAAACCGCAGCGTGTCGCGCCCCCGCCGCGCAATCTCCTCAATCGGCAAACAGCTTTCAAAATAATTCAGCTTCTCCCAATCCCGCTCCTCCACCGCCTGGGCCGCCACCAGCGCGCCATAGAACACGTCGTACTCTTCCGCGGTCATCGGGCAGTTGATGTAATCCGCCGACCCCTTGTCATACCGCGCCGCCATATAAACCCGCGACATATCAATCGAATCCGCCTCAACGATCGGACTGATCGAATCATAAAAATAAAGGTGCGGACTGCCCGCACCAGGACTGTCCGCAGCAAGCCCGTGCGCAGCAAGATTGGGTGCAGCAAGATTGGGTGCACTAAGATTGGGTGCACCAAGATTGTGTGGCGCGGGCACTCCTGCCCGCGAAGGTTTTGACTTGTCCGGCAACCACTCTGTCGCTCCGCCACTAATATCCGGAGCAGACAGATTTTGGGTGGCGCAGCGCTTCAGCGCTGCGACGTCAGCCTGGGTTGAGAATGCGCCTTCAGCCGCCGAGGTCCCTCGCTCACTCACCCCCGCCCAACTCAACCGTGCAATCTCCCCCGCCAGCGCCTCCGAGGTCAGCGGCCCACTCGCCACAATCGTGATGTCCCCCTCATCGATCGCCGTCACTTCTTCCCGCCGCACCACGATCCCCGCCTCGCGCGAAATCCTCTCAGTCACTCTAGCCGCAAACGTCACCCGATCCACCGCCAGCGCATGTCCCGCCGGAACCGCGCACTCCCGGGCAATTTCCAGCAGCAGCGACCCCGCCCGCCGCATTTCTTCCTTCAGCAACCACGGAGCCGTGTTCTGACTATCCGACTTCAACGAATTCGAACACACCAACTCCGCAAAGTCCCCAGTCTGATGCGCCGGCGTAGTCCGCACCGGCCGCATCTCGAACAACTCCACCTCCACGCCCCGCCGCGCACACTGCCACGCCGCCTCCGCCCCCGCCAGCCCCGCTCCGATGATTTTGATAGTTGCCATCTTGACTACGTAGTGTCCGGAATCGAATCTGCCCGCGCCCTCTGCGATTCTGGTTTACCCTGTTTCCTCTGTGCCCTCTGTGGTTCAGGACTTTAGACCGCCACCTCGAACCAGTTCATTTTGAAGCCTCGTGAATTTTCTCGCCCTTTTCCAGCATGGCAACGAACTCCCGAATCTTCCGCGCGCGCGTCTCCGCCTTCTTCACGGTTTGAATCCGAAACAGCACCGCATACCGGTTCGCCCGATCCAGCCCTTGGAAAAACTCTCCCGCCCGCGGATTCGCATCCAGCGCCGCCTGAAAGTCGCTCGGCACGACCGCCCCTTTCGGAGAATCATAAGCCGACTCCCACCTCCCGCTTTTCCGCGCAAGCTCCACCGCCTCCAGCCCCGCCGCTTTCATCTGCCCGCTCGCAATCAGGGTCAGCGCCTTCTCCCGGTTGATCTTCGACCAGATACTCCGCGCCCCACGCGGCACAAACCGTTGCAACCACGCCTGTTCGCTCTCGGGTTTCTTCTGACCATCAATCCATCCGTAAGCCAGCGCCACCTCCAGCGCCTCCCCATACGTCACGGACTTCATGCCCGACCCTTTCTTCGCCAGCCGCAACCACAAGCCTTCATGCTTCCGATGATTCTTCTCCAGCCACGCGTTCCATGCCGCGGGATTCGCAAACAATCGCGCCGGCGTCGCATCCCCCTTGCCGCTCTTCGCCTTCACGATCCAATCTCCGCCAGCTTCTGCAGAGCCTCGCCGCTCAGCATCACCCGGCGCCACTGATCGGGAAACTCCGCTCCCAGCGCCTTATACAGCTCAATCGCCTTCTGATTCCATTCGAGCACTTCCCAGTGTATTCCGTAGCAGCCGTCTTCCAGAGCCGCACGCGCCACCGCCGCCAGCAGCGCTTTTCCGATGCCCCGGCCGCGAAACTTCTCCCGCACAAACAAATCCTCCAGATACAACGCGCGCCCCGCCCAGGTGGAATAGTAGCCAAAAAAAACCGCGTACCCCGCAGCCTGCCCATCCCACTCCGCGATCAAAGCGCGAAATCGCGGATTCTCCCCAAACCCGTCCCGCGCCAACTCTTCTTCCCGGATCGTCACGAATTCCAGCAGGCGTTCAAACTCCGCCAGCTCGCGGATCATCGTCCGCAACACCACGCAGTCGTCGATGTTTGCCGCACGAATCAGCACCATCAGCAGGAAGAATACATTAGTAGCGGATTTGCGTGACTAAGCTCGCCACGCCGTGGAGGGACCATCTCAATGCGGAATCAGGGTCGATTCGCTGGCCACGCACTCCCATTTATCGCCCCGCCGTACCCACGTGTCCGTAAAGCGCTCCCGCACCGCGTAGGCCTTCCCTTTTTTTACGCCGCTCTCGCGGCACATCCCGTTGACCACCGCGACCATGCCGTAAAGATGTACCGTCATGCCTTCGTTCACAATCCTCACGGGATGCATCGACGGCGACTCCACGCTGGCCAGGTACTCTGCCTTATTCATCAGCGTGCCATCGTACTCCACGTCAATGAGCTCCGGCGCCAGCAGCATCTTCAACGCCTGTGCGTCCTTCTGTTGCACCGCCTGGTTCCATGCGTTTTCCAGCGTCAAAATCCTGGCTTCCTCGGGAGCAGTCTGCTCCACCGTCTGAGCATTGGTTTGAACCGCCACCGGCAGTGACAGAGCCACGATTGACAGAACCATGAATGACCGAACGATGAATGACCGAACGATGAGTGACCGAACGAAGATGGACCGAACGAAGAGCAACGGAATAATAAAAAGTCGCTTCCGCATAGCCAGCCTCCACGTTCTCATCGCCGGAACCTCTTACTCTCTATCGGCCAGCCGCCGCCCTTTCTTGAGTGCTCGCCGTCCTGCACAAAATCAGCCAATCTGCGATGATGAATGCGAAGCAAGCCCGACACGAGCAAGCCCCGCTCCTGATCCCGGAGGATACATGGCCCGCATCACCTTGATTGCCCCCGAATCAGCCTCTCCCGAAGTCAACGAGATTTACGAAAAAGCTCTCCGCGGCAAACCCGGCAATGCCCAGAAAGCCCTGGCCCACCGTCCGGAAATGCTCAAGAACTTTCTCCCCTTCTACGCCAGCGTGGGCCGTTCCCTCGACCGCAAGCTCTACGAACTCATCTACCTCCGCGTCTCGCTGATCAACGGCTGCCATTACTGCACTCAACATCACGTAGCCAGTTCAAAACGCGTAGGCCTCACCGCCGAAGACTGGGCCGCGCTCCGCGCCGGAGAGTACTCGCGCTACACCGCAAAAGAAAAAGCCGCGCTAGTCTACGCCGAGAAACTAACCCGCACGCCCCACGACATCACCGACTTCGACTTCGCCTCTCTGAAAAAAGAATTCTCAGACCCCGAAATCGTCGACGTGCATCTGCTCACCGGCCTCGCAAACCTGACCAACCGCTTCACCGACCCGCTCGGCCTGGAATTGGAATTCCCCGAAGAAAAGATCTAATCCCAATTTTCCTTGTCACGCGGAAAAGATCTAATCCCACTTTTCTTTGTCATTCCGAGGAGCGAAGGAACGAGGAATCTGCTTTCTGCGTCCGGCGCCACAACTGTTGCCGGATCACCGGAACCTCAAAGTATCTCCCTCACGTCCCCCACCCTCCGCGTCACCCGCTCCCGATCCAGATACTCCAGCAACGGAATCGCGTACTTCCGCGTCACCCCTGTCAGCTCCTTAAACTTCGCCACATCAATCTTCGCCGACTTGGTTTTGTACCTCGCCAGATCCCGCCGCAGTTGCTCCAGCGCGCCGCGATAAAACACCAACTCGTCCGAAACCTTCACCAGCACGCGATCCCGCAACAACAAAGTCACAATCTTCTGCGCCCGCGCCTTGTCGATCTTCAGTCCCGCAATCACTTCCTGAAGCGCCGGAACCTTCAGTCCCGCCGCCGCGAACGCTTCCTCGATCTTCTTTTTCGATTCCGCTTCCTCATCCTTCATCACGACGCCGCGTCCCGGAAGCCGCACCAGCTCACCGGCGATCGTTATCATTCGTTCCCGATCCAAGTCCTCCAGGGCCCGGTCAAATACTGAGTCTGTTGCTTTCAAATTCTCGCGCAACCGCTCCCTTGCCATACCATTCTCGAGCGGATTCTGCGTCTGATAGTCGCCGATGACACGCAGCATCGTCTGTTGGAGACCGGCCAAGTGTCCGGCATGCAACAGCAGATCGCCGATTCGCAGGATCTCCCCATTCTGCACGGCGCGCGAGAGCGCGGCCTCGATCGCAGTCTTCCCCAGGCCGCTATCGGCGACCAGTTGCGACAGCGAAACTCCCATGTAGGCACGGCGTAGAATTCTCATCCTCAGCACGCGTTCTCGGTTGCCGTCCGCAAGGATAGTCAGAAAGTCCTCGTCCTGCGATAACCGCGAAACCGGCGCTACATCGAGCACCACGCCTCCCCCAATCGTCACCACCGGCGAAAACTGGCGAATGATAAATCGGTCTCCCGGCAGCAGCAGCGCCGGTTCTGGAAGCTTCAGCCGCGCGAATGCTTCCGCACCCGGAACGATCTGCTTCACCCCGTGCAAAGCGATTTCCGCCACCGTCTCCATCGTGTGCGAATGAAAATGCACTCGCGCCCGATTCTTCAGAGGCCGTGCCGCCGACGCCAGCAGCCGCAGCGAAACATCCACCCGTCGCGTCGTGACGAACGTATCCACCGGCGCCAGCGTCATCCCCCGCGCCAAGTCCTCGGTGCTGGCTCCAGCCAGATTCAGCGCCGTGCGTTGCCCCGCCGTCGCCGCGTCCGCCGCCTGCCCATGCAACTGCACTCCGCGCACCCGAACCCTTCGACCCGTGGGAAAAACTTCCAGCTCATCTTCGCGTCGAATTGTCCCCGAGACCAGCGTCCCGGTCACTACTGTGCCAAATCCTTTCATCGTAAACACGCGATCAATCGGCAAACGCGCCAGCGCCCGCGGATCCCGCGCCTGCACTTCCGCCGCCGCGGCAATCATCGCGCGCTTCAATTCCTCCAGCCCCGCGCCCGTCAGCGAACTCACGGCAACAATGGGCTGCCCCTCCAGGAAACTCCCGCGCAAAAATTCCTGCACTTCCATCCGCGCCACTTCCAGAGTCTCCGCATCCACTGCATCCGCCTTGGTCAGCACCGTGATCCCGCGCCGCACTCCCAGCAACTGCAGAATGTCGAAATGCTCCCGCGTCTGCGGCATGATCCCCTCATCCGCCGCAATCGCCAGCAGCACCAGATCAATCCCGCCCACCCCCGCCAGCATGTTGCGCACAAACCGCTCGTGCCCCGGCACGTCGACAAATCCAATGCGCAGCATCTCGCCTTTTTCCGGAGGATCATTTTTCGCAGCATCGCTCTTCGCAGGAATGCCTGCCGCAGAATCGCCTGCCGCCGGCAAATCCATATGCGCAAAGCCCAGATCAATCGTGATCCCCCGTCGCTTCTCTTCTTCCAGCCGGTCCGCATCAATCCCGGTCAGCGCCTTCACCAGCGCCGTCTTCCCGTGATCAATATGCCCCGCCGTCCCCACAATGAGAGATTTCATCACCCAGAATCTTACTGGAAGAAGCAAATGTGGGGCGGGCACTCTTGCCCGCCACGGCCGCGCCAGCGGCCGGCCTTTAGCGGGCAGCGCCACGACAGCCCACAAGCCATCCAATGTTTCCAATAGCTTCCAGATAATTGCAACAACTTACAAACTTTTTCAATCACTTACACCGATTTCGCGTCAGGAGTCGATTTAAGCCCCGCTAGCGCCGCGAACACACTGAACGTCGGCCCGAGCACTCAAACTCGCTCACAGTCCGATTCTGTGCGCCCCAGAGCCCTCCCAGGCGCAGACTCGCCCGCCATCGAAGCGGGCAAACTCCGCACCGCCCGCACCTGTTTTCATCAAGTTAGAGATTTCCACAATGAAAACAAAGAACATCGCGCAGCTCGGAATCATGTCTGAATTCGAGCCGTGCCTGTTTTCAATAGCTTACAGATAAGTCACTGAAACGAAAGAGTCGCGCCGCGGCCCCCGCGTCGATGGGCATTCCTTCGCGCAACGTAGCCTGCCCTGAGCGAAGTCGAAGGGTGTCCTTGGTGGCAAAAGTCGTCAGTGTAAGCCATCACCAGGTTGCGCTTGCCTACGCTCTAACTCTAATCTTCCCCAAACGAGGACTCCCGGATGAAAGCATCCGTCTTTATCGGAACCAGCGTCGACGGCTTCATAGCGCGCCTCAACGGCGATCTCGATTTTCTGCCGGAAGGCGGCGGCGAACCCCACGGCTACAACGAGTTCATCGCGACCGTCGATGCGATCGTGATCGGCCGCAAGACGTTCGAAACGGTTCTGGCTTTTCCCGAGTGGCCCTATGGCGACAAGCGCGTAGTCGTCCTGAGCAGCCGCCCCGTCGACTTCTCTGCCGTGCGCGGAGGTAGTGTCGAGCAAATGTCCGGAACTCCCGCCGAGATCGTCACAAAACTCACCGCCAGCGGCGTCCAGCACGCCTACATCGATGGAGGCATCACCATTCAACGCTTTCTGCACGCCGGCCTCATTCAACGTCTCACGATAACGCGCGTGCCTGTGCTCATCGGCGAAGGCATTCCTCTGTTCGGTGCTCTCCCGCGCGATGTGCAGCTGCGTCATATCGCAACCCAGCACTATCCCAGCGGCCTGGTGAAAAGCGAGTACGAAGTGCTGGCCTGACCCATGATGGCCGGAACCATAATGATCAGCCGCGCCTGATTTTAGTTTTACCCTGTGTTCCCCCGTGTCCCCTGTGGTGAAGAATTTAAGCCGCTTCCGTCAAGATTGGTCCTACCCACCCGCGCCTCAAAATGCGACAATAGAAGTTCCTCATGCCCACTGCCCTGACTTCTGCGCCCACGCCGGAAACCCTCCGGCAGCACGGCCTTACGCCTGACGAGTACGAAAAAATCAAGCAGCTTCTGGGCGACCGCGAGCCCACGCTCACCGAGCTCGGCATCTTCAGCGTGATGTGGAGCGAGCACTGTTCCTACAAATCATCGCGCGTGCATTTGAAGCGCCTGCCCACGCGCAGCAAGCTGGTGGTGCAGGGACCGGGCGAGAACGCCGGCATCATCGACATCGGCGACGGCTGGGCCTGCGCCTTCAAAATCGAATCGCACAACCATCCCAGCTTTATCGAACCGTTCCAGGGCGCGACCACGGGAGTGGGTGGAATCCTGCGCGATATCTTCACCATGGGCGCCAGGCCGGTGGCCGTGATGGACTCGCTGCGGTTCGGTCCGATTAATGTAGGTGAGGCTCACGTGGGGCGGGCACTCTTGCCCGCCACGGCCGCGCCAGCGGCCGGCTTTGGTTTGGTCGACGAGTCAAAGTCAAAGGCAGCGGGCAAGAGTGCCCGCTCCACACAAGCCACGCAGGCTGAGATTCACAGGAACCATTCCATTCTCGAAGGCGTGGTCAGCGGCGTGGCTTCCTACGGCAACTGCTTCGGCGTGCCGAACTTAGGCGGGGAGACGAAATTCGAACCGTGCTACTCCGGCAACCCGCTGGTAAATGCGTTCGCGCTCGGCCTGGTGCGCAAGGATGAAATTTTTTACGCGCGCGCCGCCGGAGAAGGCAATCCGGTGATCTACGTGGGCGCGAAGACCGGACGCGACGGCATTCACGGCGCAACCATGGCCAGTGAGGAATTCAGCGAAGCTTCAGAGGCGAAGCGGCCGAATGTGCAGGTGGGCGATCCGTTTCTTGAAAAGTTGCTGCTGGAGGCCTGCCTTGAAGCCATGCGGACCGGAGCTATTGTCGGCATTCAAGATATGGGCGCGGCGGGACTTACGTGTTCCACGTGCGAGATGGGCGGGCGCGGAAATGTTGGCATTGAGATTGAGCTCGATCGCGTGCCGCAACGCGAAACCGGTATGAGTCCTTACGAAATCATGCTGAGCGAATCGCAGGAGCGCATGCTGCTGGTGGCGCAAAAAGGACGCGAGGGCGAAGTTTTTCGCGTGTTTGAAAAGTGGGGACTCGATGCGGTCGAGGTCGGCAAGGTTACGACTGACAACAAGTTGCGCGTGCTGCACCATGGCGAAGTGGTCGCCGAAATTTCGAATCAGGCGTTGACGGACGATGCGCCTATTTATAAGCGTCCGCTGGCGCGCTGGGAGCCTCCGGTGCCGCGGGAGATGCCGGAGTTCGTTAAGCTTTCGTCGAAAATCCCCACCCTTCGGCAAGCTCAGGGCAGGCTTTCTCGCGCAAAAGACGCGCGAGAAATGGGGCACACGTCCGGAATCATCCCCAACTTCACTGCTGATCTGAAGCGGCTTCTCGCCAGCCCGAACATTTGCGGGAAGCGGTGGGTTTGGCAGCAATACGATCACATGGTGCAGACCAACACGGTGGAAGCGCCGGGGGCCGGCGATGCGGGCGTGATTCGCATCAAGGCTGACGGCCCGGGGCCGCAGCGCGGGCTGGCGATGGCTTTGGATGGGAACGGGCGGTGGTGTTATCTCGATCCGCGGCTGGGAGCGATGCATGCGGTGGCGGAGGCGGCGCGCAAAGTCGCGTGTTCGGGGGCAACTCCTGTGGCGGCAACCAATTGCCTGAACTTTGGCAATCCTGAGAAGCCGCACATCATGTGGCAGTTCTCGCAGACGATTGATGGAATCACGAAAGCTTGCGAAGAACTGGAGATTCCGATCACAGGCGGCAACGTTAGTTTTTATAACGAGACGCTGGGCGAGGGCATCTATCCCACGCCGGTGCTTGGGGTTGTGGGGATTCTTGACGACGTGAGCAAGTCCGCGAAAATGCATTTCGCGTCATCTGCAGGCGAATCGGGACGCACGATTGTGCTATTGCGCGCCGGCGAGGCTGGCGATATTACCGATGTAGAGAGTGAGTTCGGGTCGTCGGAATACGCAAAAGAAATTCTGGGCGCTTTGTGGGGATATCCGCCGGATCTGGATCTGGAGCGCGAGGCGGCGCTGCAGAAAGCTGTGATCGAACTGATTCAGCTGGGGTTGGTCGAGTCGGTGCATGACTGTTCGGATGGCGGCGTGGCGGTTGCGATCGCTGAGAAAACTTTTGCCAAGGGCATTGGGGCGCGGGTGAATCTTATTGGTGGTGTGCTTCCAGCGGAGTTTGTGCTGTTTGGAGAAGATGCGAGCCGGATTCTGCTTTCTTGCGACGCGGGGCAGGTGGGGGCAATCCAAGAGGTAGCGGGGAAGTTGGGGGTTGTGGCTGAGGTGATCGGAGAGACTTCTTCTGATCGGCTGGAGATTTTGGTGGATGGGGATTTGGTGGTGTCGGCTGCCATTTCCGAGTTGAGTGCCGGTTATGAGGGGGCGCTGGAAGCGGCTTTGCGGGCGGATTGAGACTTAACCACAGAGGGCACAGGGGATCACAGGGTAGAGAACCGGTCCTTCAAGAGCAGTGGTGAGGACAGCCGAGGGCGGCTGTCCCCACATGAGTAGTGGTGGGTTGAGCGAGAAGCTTTAGGAGCTAGAAGCTGATTACTGCTGACAAATTTCGGGATGAGTGCGGGGTGGTGGCGGTGTTTGCACATCCCGAGGCGGAGAAGCTTGCTTATCTGGGGCTGCATGCGCTGCAGCATCGCGGGCAGGAGTCGGCGGGGATTGTGAGTTCCGACGGGCTGAATTTGCATCAGCACAAGGCGATGGGGCTGGTCGCCGATATTTTTACGGAAGATGTGCTTTCGCGGCTGCGCGGGTCGGTGGCTTTGGGGCATACGCGGTATTCGACGGCGGGGGATTCGGCGCTGCTGAATGCGCAGCCGATTGTGGTGCAGTCGAATAAGGGCGCGATTGCGGTGGCGCATAACGGCAACCTGGTGAATGCGGTTGAGGTGCGCGGGCGGCTGGAGCGGCAGGGATCGATTTTTCAGACCAACAGCGATACGGAAGTGATTGTGCATTTGATCGCGCTTTCGAAGGAGCACACGCTTCCGGAGGCAATGGCCGATGCGCTGCGGCAGGTGGAAGGCGCGTTTTCGCTGGTGATGATGAGCACGGATCGAGTGTTCGCGGTGCGCGATCCGCGCGGATTCCGGCCGCTGGCCATGGGGACGGATTCCGGCGCTGGAGGGGCAGAAGCGCGATACCGTTGTGTTTGCTTCCGAAACTTGCGCGTTTGATTTGATTGGCGCCGATTACGTGCGCGATGTGAAACCGGGCGAGCTGGTGGTGGTGGGGCCGGAAGGGATCACGTCACAGTTTTATGCGAAGGCTGCGCCGCAATCGAGCTGCATTTTTGAGCATGTTTATTTTTCGCGTCCGGACAGCACGGTGTTTGGGCGGGCGGTGCAGACTAGCCGCGAAGAGCTGGGGCGGGAGATGGCGCGGGAGTCTCCGGTGGAAGCGGACGTGGTAGTTCCGGTGCCGGATTCGGGCGTGACGGCAGGGGTGGGGTACGCGGCGGAGAGCGGGATTCCGTTTCGCTTCGGGTTGATTCGGAATCATTATGTGGGGCGAACGTTTATTGAGCCGAGCCAGAGCGTGCGCGATTTTGGAGTGAAGCTGAAGCTGAATCCGGTGCGCTCGCTTTTGGAAGGCAAGCGGGTGGTGCTGATTGACGATTCCATTGTGCGCGGGACCACCAGCCGGAAGATTGTGCGGTTGATTCGCGGGGCGGGGGCGAAGGAAGTGCATATGCGGATTTCGTGTCCGCCGACGATTTCGCCTTGTTATTACGGGGTGGACACGCCTTCGAAAAATCAATTGATCGCGGCGAACAAGTCGGTTGAGGAGATTCGCGAGTACATTGGGGCGGATTCTCTGGCTTATCTTTCTCTGGAAGGGTTGAAGCGGGCTTGCGGCGAAGGGCTGCAGATTTCTTATTGCTCGGCTTGTTATACGGGGAGTTATCCTACCAACATTGTGGACGTGGAAGAGATTCAGCCGGCGGCGGTTAGGCGGTAGAGGCTAATTCTTTTTGTCTCTGATTTCCACGGATTCTTATTTTCTTTTTTTCTCTTCTTCTCTTCGCTTCTCAAAATACTGCACTGAGATGTTTATTTTGGGGCGCACCTCTGCTCTGGCGGCGCTTCGGCGGTGAGAACTGCTCTAGCTTTCGGCGGGGTGGGGGCTATAGGGATCCTTCGCTTCGCTCTGGATGACAAGCTTCACATTGTGGCGGAAGACAAAGCCGGCCGCTGGCGCGGCCGTGGCGGGCAAGAGTGCCCGCCCCACAAAAGCTTCGCAGAAGCCACACACAAGCTTCAGACACGGGCCCACACACGCACAAAAAAGCCTCCGCGGCTTGTGGGCTGCGGAGGCTTTGATTTTGCCGGCGTCTTCGGTCGCGACGTTACTTTGCGGCCGCGGCGTTGGCGGGGTTGAAGGAGTCGGCGAAGGCTTGCGCGTTCGGGGTGCCTACTCCGGTTACGTTGTCCCAGCCCACTTTGGTGTGCAGGGAAGTGGAAGCGTTGCAGGCTGTGCCGTCGAAGAAGAAGCTCGGCGACGGGACAGCGCAGTCGGTTCCGAAGGAAATTGCCAGCGCTGTGCCTGGGATGGCGGCATAGTCCCAAATCGCGCTGACGAACTTAGCCGGCGGATTTGGGGTGGGGCCGCCCAGGATTTCGGCAGCCGTGTAGGCGGTTGTGCCAGCTGAGTCGACGACGGTCGCGGTCACGTTCGTTTTGGAACTGACGGGAACGACATCGAAAATGGCTCCTGCGGGCAGTGAATAGACGTGGGAAGCGGCCTGGCCAAGCGCCGGACCACCGTTGGCTTCGGATTCCTGGTTAGCAATCGCCCAGAGTCCGGAGAACATGGGGCAAGCGACGCTGGTACCGCCCCAGACTTGCCACACGAGTTCGGGAAGCTGGCCGGGAATCGAAATCGCGATTGCGACTCCGGTGTAGGGGTCGGCCAGCCAGGAGATATCGGGAAGCAAACGGAACTTGCCGGGCAGGTGATTCTGGTATGCCGGCTTGGCGAAGATGCTGGGACCGCCGCCGGAGCCGCCAATGAATCCGGAATCGCCATAGTAGACCGGATCTTCAATGAAGCCCTCTTCGGCGAACAGAGTTTCATTGTTTCCCCAGCCTGCTTGCCAGGCGATGGAGTTGTCGGAATTCAGCGCGAGAGTGACGCCGCCGACGGCCGTGGACCAGGGAGCATCCGCGGGATAGCTGACGGTTGTGACCCCGTAAAAGGCGCTGAAGTCGCCATCGTCGCCGGAAGAGAAGTCGGCGGAGATGCCGTAGACCGCAGCGAGTTCGGAGAGCAAGTTCCCGGTTTCGAGTTCCGCGGTGGAAACGAAGGCTTCGGGAGCGCCGTAGCTGCCTGAGATGACGGTGCCCAGGCCGTCGTAGATGGTGAGGTATTCCGCCTCGTCGATGTTCTGGAAAGTAGCATCGGGCGGAACGATGAGGTTGATGTTGGCGCCGGGAGCAATGGCATGGGACCACTCGACGTCGATGTTAATTTCGACCTGATCGGGAGACTCGCAATAGCTGGGCGAGGGGATGTTGTAGATGTTGAAATTCGTTCCCGAAGTGAGAGCGGGCAAGCCGAACTGTGCCGAGAAGGCGTTGGCATCGCCCAGGATGGTGGAGGAACCGCACCAGTCGATGATGGCGATGGTCTGTCCCGCACCGGTGTAGCCCTCGTTATAAAGGCCAGTGAGATTGTAGGCAGCCTGGATGGGCGGCGGGGTGTAGCCGCAACCCGCGCTGGTCAGACTCTGAAGATTGAGGTGATTGCCCTTGATGGAGACGGTGGGCAGCGGTCCGCCGTCGGGTGGCGGAGTGGAGAACGATTCGCTCTCCAGACCGTCGAAGCAGTTGGAGCTGTAGAAATCAGCGGGAGTGACGTTAGCCGGTTTAGGGGCGGCCGTCGCGCTGACCGAAGTCTTGACGGCAGGAAGAGTTGTGGTGCGAGACATGGCGGGATGCACAAATTTCCCGGTATCGAGTCCGGAGACAGAGCGCACCAGAGGAGCGGCGACGCCATCGACGTAAGGATCGCGGTCGTTAGAGCGAACGACCTCGCCATGCACCTGATATTTGTTGAGGGTCACGTGGAATGCGGTTTGCACGTCGCGGACCGTGCCGCGCGCCCTGACGAACATATTGTTGCGGCCGACGTTGACGACTTTGAGGTTATGGGACTCGAAAAATTCGCGCACCGTGGCGGCTTCCTGCGCGGTGGGAGCGAAGCGGGCGAGATCGGAGTTCTTGAGCCAGTGGCGGTAGTTGGGCGAAGTGCGGTCATAAAGCTGTTGAGCGAGCGTATCGAGAGCGGCGCGATTGTGCAGATTCAGCCAGACGCTGACTTCGATGGTCTTGGCGGGATCTTCGGCGCCGAGATTCTTGGCGGTGGAGACGAAGGTGGGTGTGTTATGCGCAACCAGGCGTCCGGCGGCCGCATAGGCGGGTAGAACCGCGCCTGCGGTGAGCGCCAGCACAACCAAGCTGAGCACAACAAGGCTCAGCCAAATCGTCCGCGCGCGGCCGATGTGAGCTGAGGTGTTCAACGCTGTTTTGTCCTGATGCATTTATTTCCTCCCTGAGAGTGAGTTTTTCTGAGAAACGTCGCCCGAACCGTGGAGACATTCGCCATCATGCTGCTGCGATGAGCAGCTGCGATGATGTGCTGCGATCGTCTGCGACCTACGGCACCGGTACGGTAATCGCCCTTTGCAAGGGAAAAGGGCAGCCTTGATCAACCACCGTGATTGCGGGATGCAACGTTGCCGCTGGACTGCGAGGAGCGGGTTGCGAGAATCGGGGCGCGAATGCCTGAGGTCGCGGCAATTCTGTGATCCATCCGCACAGCACAACAACATAGGGCTAGTAGTAAGCCACTGTTATGTGAGCTACGTCAAGCGCGGAAGCGAAAAAAAATCAGATAATCGTTTGCGTGTGCAGAAAGTTGCATAGAGAGTGCAGGAAGTGGGTTGAGAATTTTCACGCGGCGAAGTGCCGGGAGTCAGCGGGAAGGCTTGCGGGCGCGGGCGATGCGCGGGATGGATTGCAGATCGGGGATGAGGAGAACGTCGTTCCAGTTCTGCAGGAGATGCTGCACTGGCGCGACGATGCTGCCGCTGATTTCGAGGACGAGCCATCCGCCGGGACGGAGAGCGGCGCGGGCCTGGGGAATGAGGCGGGCGATGACTTCGAGGCCGGTGGGTCCGGCGAAGACAGCGTTGCGCGGTTCGAACTTGCGGACTTCGAGCTGGACTTGATCTTCTTCGGATTCGCCGACGTAGGGAGGATTGGAGACGACGAAGTCGAAGGTTTCCAAGGGCAGGCCGGTGAGGAGATCGGTTTCGTGGAAGTGGACGCGGGATTCGAGTTGATGGCGGGCGGCGTTGGCGCGGGCGATTTCGAGAGCGGCGGGAGAAATGTCGGTGGCGTGGATTTTTGCTTGCGGGAATTCTTTGGCGAGGGCGAGGGCAATGCAGCCGGAGCCGGTGCCGACGTCGACGATGCGGATGGAGTTGGCAGTGTTGAGCGGGGAAGAGTTGGCGGTGTGGACGTGGATAGAGTTGGCGGGCAAGAGTGCCCGCCCCACATTTTTTGATTTCACATTTCCTGAGTCCACATTTGCTGATTGGCTTGCAAGTTCCAGCACGGTTTCGATGGCGTGCTCGGTTTCGGGGCGGGGGATGAGGACGGCGGGGGTGACGATTAGATCCATGCCCCAGAATTCCTGATGGCCGGTGATGTATTGCGCGGGAACGCCGCGGGCGCGCTCGGCGAGAGCGGCCTGGTAGCGGGACTGCTCGTCGACCGTGAGTTCGCGCTCGGGGTGAGCGTGGAGATAAGCGCGATCGCAGTTGAGGATGAACATGAGGAGGAGTTCGGCGTTCAGGCGCGGGGATGGGACGTGGTCCGAGGTGAGGCGAGAGATGGCGGAGGTGAGGGATGGCTTCAGCTGCACGGAATCTATTTCAACACAGAGGGGGCGGGGGCGCTTGTCGAGGCCCGTGGTGGCTTTGGTTGCATGGGTCCTTCGCTTCGCTCAGGATGACAAGACTGACGAATCTATTTCTGCGCAGAGATGAGGAGGGAGAAGGGCGGTGGAGGAAATTCCCTGCAGGGCCGGTGGGAATGCCGGCTTGCATGGGGTCCCTCGCTCCGCTCGGGATGACAAGGCCCGCGAGAGATATGAGCGCAGGGGAAACTAGAAACTAGAAACTAGAAACCGGAAACTAGAAACCAGAAACCAGAAACCAGAAACTAGAAACCGTTTCTAGTGGGGCAGCTTGAAGTTGATGCTGATTTCGGTCTGGATTTCGACAGGGTTGCCGTTCAGCAGGTACGGTTTGTATTTCCATTGTTTCACGGCGTCTACGGCGGACTGGATCAGGAGCTGGTCGCCGCTGACGACTTTTACTTCGGTGACATTTCCCGTCTTGCCGACAGTCGCCATTAGCTTGACGGGTCCTTCGATGCGCATGCGGAGCGCGGTGGGCGGATACGCGGGCTGAACTTTCTTCAACAGAAGACCCTGAGAAACTCCCTGCGAGATGGTGAGGGTTTGAAGGATGGGTTTGGCATCGTCGTTGCCCGCGGTGATATTGGATAACGACCCGTCGGAACCGCCGGCAGCAAGGCCGACCATGCTGGGAGCTGCCGCGTCGGGCGCGGGCGGTTTGGCGGAGGATTTTGTGGAGCCGTTCTTCAGAATGATCGGCGGAGCAGAGGTTTCCGGGGCAGCCGGCTGAGCGTTCGCCGGAGCAGCGGAATTAGAAGACGCAGCGGTCCTCGTCGCGGCAGAGGTGGCAGCCCTAGTTGCGGGCGCGGAGGCGGAAGGCTTGGAATTGGCTCCCGGTGCGCCTGCATCGTTCTTCTCGGAGTCGTCGCTGGCATTGTCCGTGGTGGATTGCTGAGCGTCTGCCGTGTGCGATTGGGGCAGATTGGCCTGCGCGCCCGGCGAAGATGCTGACGTGGCGGAAGCCGCTGAAGGTTGAACCGGCGCAGATTGCGCAGGGGCAGGGACCTTGGCGGGCGACGTTAGATTCGGAGTAGCGGCGGGAGCGCTCGATTTGTCGTGCAGCTGTGTCCAGCCGAAATAAATAGCGCAGACCAGGAAAATGGCTGCAGCGATTCCGAGAAATATTTTTTTGCTGCCGGCGCTCTCGGATCTCTCCGGAAGATTGGCTCCGCCAAATGTGAAAGTGGGTGCGGCCGCGGCGGTGGATTCTGCCGGCTTCGAGTCAGCGGGATTCACGCTTGCCGGGTTCGCATCCACCGGCTTTTCTACTGCGATTTTTTCTACCGCAATTTTGTCGGACGAGATTTTGTCGAGTGAAGCGGCCGGTTTGTTCTGGCTGGGCGCAGATACTTCCGCGGATGGTGGTGCGACTTCGCGGGCCGGCGCTGGGGCGCTTGCGGCTCCACTGCCAGACGCGGGCAACGCTGAGTGGTTCGCCGTGTTGAGCGTCGACGGCGGATTCATCGAAGACTCGGCCAGAGGCGCGGACTTTGCGGCTGGCTGCGTTCCGGTACTTTCAATTGCGGCCTTCGCGGATGCCGTGCTCGCCGAGCTTGCGGCGGATGCAACCGAAGTTTGGATTTGAGGTTTTGCAGGAGCGCTGGCGGCAGGTTTTGAGATTGCTGGCGCGGCCGGACGCGGCTTGGCGGCGGTCGCAGCCGATAACGTCGCCGGCCTAGCGGGCGCAGCTGGCATGGTGTTGGCGGGCTTCGGAGGAACTGGCGTGGTGGGCATTGGTGCGGCTGCAGGCGCGGCCGGCTTGGCCGCTTCGCCCTTGCGCAGGAGTCCACGAGCTACGCGCAGGGTTCCCTTCGCTTGTTCCACGTTGATGGGTTTCGTCAGAACAAGATTGGCGCCGATGCGGAATGCTTTAGCGACTCCTGGCTGTCCCTCAACCACGGCGACCGCGAGAGAGGCCTGATTGATCGCGGAACTGCGCGCGCTCTTGAACAGCAAGGCCGCGTTCTGGTCGTTATCGCAGTCGACCACGACGGCGTCGAAGTGCTCGGCCATCAATTTCTTGACGGCGGCGAAAGGCTCGACACACGCTTCGACGGCAAACTCCAGCTCGCTCAGGACTTGCGTCACTGTGCGGGCGATTTTTTCGTCGGGACAGAAGAGAAGAGCTCGGTAACCCATACCAAGGTCATCGTAGGTACAGCGGTAAGAGGCGGCAAGTTACGGCGGTAATTCAAGGGCCATTGACTACGGGCGATGGGATGGGTGTTTGAGGAGTGCGGGGGAATCGGGATCGCGATCGCTGCGGGTACATGGACGGAAGTAATGTGGTGGACGGTCAACGATGCTTTCCGAAGGAAAGGCTGCGCCGGCTGATGCTCCAGAGGTTTGGAGACTGAGATTCCTTCGGCTTCGATCAGGACAGGCTCCTCCGCCGCGATGAAAAACGGGACGTTCGGGATGACAAGGCTGCGCTTCGTGACAGCTCTCCGCGTAGAATGGCGGCCATGCGGGTGCCGCTGTGGCTGAAGATTGCCTGGACTATTTGGCTGATCGCGTGGGCGCCGATTTATTGGAGTCACTACGGCCTGCAGAATTTTCTTTTTTTCTGTGATATCGGCAACGTTCTGATTGGGATTGGATTGTGGCTGGAAAGCCCGCTCATATTTTCGTGGCAGGCGTGCAGTCTGCTGGTTTTTCAAACGCTTTATACCATTGATCTCGTGGGCGCGTTGCTCGGCAGCCACCACGTGATTGGCGGCACGGAGTATATGTTCAGTCCGGAGCTGCCGCTCTACATGCGGCTGCTCAGCCTGTTTCATGTGGTGACGCCGCCGTTGCTCGTGTGGGCGATCTGGCGGCTGGGTTACGATCCGCGAGGGTGGAAGTGGCAGACGGTCACGTGCTGGATTGTGGTGCCGATTAATTATTTCTGGCGTCCGGAATACGATGTGAACTGGGCGCGCGGATTATTTTTTCGAGATCAGCACGCGGTTCCGGGAGCGGTTTATCTGCTGGCGTATCTGGTGGTGGTGCCGCTGGTGGTTTATTTTCCTACACACCGGTTGCTGGCTTGGCTGACGCGGCGGTGGAAGCGTCCCCACTTCTCGCAAAAGATGCGAGAAATGGGGCACCCAGATCAAACCTGAGCCCCAGTTCGAAACTCGGACACTACCCAAGCGCCTCAACGCCAGTGCTGCGGCTCAGGACTTCGGATTAGGGTTACGCACCGCAGAATCGGGTTGCGGGTAGTCGATGGTTCCCTGGAAGGACGAAATATCTTGCTGGTGAAAATCGGGGAACGGCAATTTCTTGTTGTCGCGCAGGTCGGTGATTTTCTTCGTGGCATTTTCCGCTTTATCTTTTTCCAGTCCGGAGTCGCGGCTGATGTACAGGGTTTGCGAGGGCATGGCGACGCTAGTGCCAGCATCGTCGACGAGATCCATCATGCGCAGCAGCAGGTCTTCGCGGACGGCGGCGAATTCGTTGAAATCGACCGTGAGGACGTAGGAGAAAACTTCCACGCTGAGGGAACCGGCAGCGATGTCAGTGAGACGCACGCGAACGGTTTTAGTTTCGATTTTGGGGTGACTGTAGAGCAGGCGGCGGATTTCAGATAGCACGTAGCGGAGATGGTCTGCCTTGGTCTCGGGGCGAAAGCCAAGATTAGTCTTGAACAGAATCTTGTCGCGTCGGCTGAGGTTCTCGAGGTTGATGGCGGCAACGGTGCCGTTGGGAATTGCCAGCAACGTGCGTTCGTCAGTGCGAATGCGGGTGGAGCGCAGGCCGATGTCTTCGACAGTGCCGGTGCGGTCGCCGAAGCGGCAAGTGTCGCCGACGCGCATGACTTCATCGCCCAGAACGGAAACTCCGCCAAAAAGATTCGCGATCGTCTGCTGCGCGCCGAAGCCGATGGCCAAGCCTCCGATGCCGAGGCCGGCGAGAGCGGTGGTCATGTTGAAACCCAGGGTGCCGAGCGCGGCGAACACGCCCGTAACAACTATGATCGCTTTGATAATGCGCTCACCCAGGAGCATGAGCGATCCGGTGCCGGCGTGGCCGTGGGACAAAGCTCGAGTGCGGACGCCGCGCAGAAACCATCGGATGGCTCGCCATGCAATCCAGGAGAAACCAACGATCATGGCGATCGAAGCGACTTGAAAATAATAGTGGCGGGGCAGGAGCGCGATTCCCAGATAGCGAACGAAAAACTCGTGCGTGAGAGTGCCTGCCAGCAGCCACGCCGGGCCTGAAACCGAGTGCCAGTTCGCGATGTCAGTGTGGCCTCGCCACCGCGCCCACCAGCGCAGGGGAATTTCCAGCAGCACCAGAACCAGCCAACTCATTGCGGCGGCAAGAGGCAACGCCAGCAGCAGAGCCAGCCACTGCCACAATGGCATTCCGGCAAACTGGTGCTTGACCAGAACGCTCGGGAGTTTGTGCTCCACTTGGCGCGCCTCCACCTGGTCGTAGAGTTCGGGAACCTTGGCCAGCGTGTCGGAGGAGACCAACCAAATCTTGCCCGCGTTTGGATCGGATATGCGCACCAGGTCGAGGTCGACCTCCACATCGCCGGACGCCATGGTGCCGATTCTTTGGCGCCCGAGCGGAACGCCTTCTTGAGGAATTCCTTCGGGCTGGTTGAAGTTACCGACTCGCCCGCTGAAGGCAGTGCCGTCCATCACGCTCTTGAGCTGGGCCGCCAGTTGCTCGCCTTCCGATTGGCGGCGGGCCGCACTCATCTGCAGGTATTGCGCGGCGATGTTGAGGTTGCCGGACTGCGCTGTCTGCAGAAAACCGAGGACGGAGCCGGAAGGTGTTCCGCGACCGAGGGGGTCAGCGGGCGCGGCGGCGGATGTGCTTGCTCCGGAGGCTGATGGCTGCAGGATTTGGGTGAGCGGAGATTGCGCGGTTGCGGACAAACATGAGAGGAAGCAGGCGAGGAAGGAGAAAATATGAAACGGGATTCGCCTGAACAGTGAGAAGAAAGGGGACATGGTTTTCTCCCGCGCCCGGGGTTGTGCGGGCAGAGTGCGTGAAAGGTCCGCGCGAGTTTTAATTGTAGCGGAACAAATTTGCCACGTTACAGTGGGGAGCCCCGGTCAGCGCATCAGGGCCGCTTGGGGCGGTAGATGTCGGTGGGGGTGCCGAAGAAAACTTCGGCGGCATTCATCACTGTTTCCGAGAGCGTGGGGTGGGGATGGATGCTGAGGGCCACGTCTTTGGCGAGCGCAGCCATTTCGATGGCGACCACGCCTTCTGCGATGAGTTCTCCGGCGCCGACGCCGACGATGCCGACTCCCAGCACGCGTTCGGTTTGCGGATCGATGAGCAGCTTGGTCATGCCTTCGGGACGGTCGAGGGTGATGGCGCGGCCCGAGGCGGCCCAGGGAAACTTCGCTACTTTGATCTCACGGTTTTCTTTTTGCGCCTGCGTTTCGGTCAAGCCGCACCACGCGACCTCGGGATCGGTGAAAACGACCGCGGGGATTGCAGCGGGCTCAAACGCAACTTTGTGTCCGGCGATTGCTTCCGCGGCGGTGCGGCCTTCATGTGACGCTTTGTGCGCCAACATCGGCTCGCCAACAAGGTCGCCGATGGCGTAGATGGAAGGGTCGTCCGTTTGGAGTTGTTTGTTTACCTGGACGAATCCCCTGGCGCCGAGCTTGACCTGAGTTTTTTCCAGGCCGGGAATTTCTGAGTTGGGTTTGCGACCGACGGAAACCAGAACGCGATCGAAAACTTTTTCCCGCTCTTTTACTTCCGGGCCTTCGAAAGTGGCGCGGATGCCGGTGCCTTCGTCTTTGACGGCGGCGACCGTGGTGTTGAGCAGGATGGCCTCGAACATTTTCTCCAGGCGCTTGTGCAGGGGAAGAACAAGATCGCGGTCGGCCCCGGGGAGCAGGCCGGGGAGCATTTCGACAACGGTCACCCGCGTACCGAGAGCGGCGTAGACCGAGCCGAGTTCGAGGCCGATGTAGCCGCCGCCAACTACTAGCAGGCTTCCAGGAATGTCCTCGAGATTAAGCGCGCCGGTGGAATCCATCATGCGGGGCGAATCGATCTTCAGCGAAGGAACGATTGCGGGGCGCGAGCCGGTGGCGAGGATGATGCGGTCGAAAGTGAGTGTTTCTTCGGAGCCGTCGGCCTTGGTGATGCGAAGCGTGGTGGAGTTTTCGAATGCGGCGCGGCCCTGCACGTATTTTACTTTGCGCTGCTTCGAGAGAATGCCGAGACCCCCGGTTAATTTCTTGACCACGCCTTCTTTCCAGGAGCGCAGGCGTGCGAGGTCAATTTTCGGAGCGGAGAATTCAATGCCCCAGTCTTTGGCTTGATGCGATTCTTCCAGCAGCTTGGCCACATGCAGCAAGGCTTTCGACGGGATACAGCCGCGGTAGAGGCAGACGCCACCGGGGTTGAGTTCGGGATCAATCAAGGTAACGGTCATTCCGAGATCAGCGGCGAGGAATGCGGCGGCGTAGCCTCCGGGGCCGCCGCCGACTACTGCGATGTTGAAGTTTGGAGTTTCAGACATGAGAGTTTTCAACTGCAAAGGCTTTCAACCACAAAGGGCACTAAGGTACACGAAGTAAAAACCAATTCAACGCGATGATTTGTTTCCCGCTTCCTTATCCCTGCACCGACAACAGGAACGGCTGCTCGAACGCTTCGGCGATCCAGCGCAGGAAGCGTGCCGCGTCGGCGCCGTCGATCAGGCGATGATCGTAGGAAAGCGACAGCGGCAGAATCAGCCGGGGTTCGAACTTTCCTCCATCTTTATCCTGGATCCACTCCGGCTCGATGCGGGAGCGGGATAGCCCGAGGATCGCCACTTCCGGATGATTCACGATGGGAGTGAAACCGATGCCGCCGATTCCGCCCAGGTTGGTGATGGTGAATGTTCCGCCTTCCATCTCCGCCGGGGTAAGCTTTTTGTCGCGAGCTTTCTTGGAGAGCTGCGAAAGTTCCACGGCGAGTTCGACGATATTCTTTTTGTCCACGTCGCGAATCACGGGAACCAGCAGGCCGCGATCCGTGTCCGCAGCGACGCCAATGTGGATGTATTGCTTGTAGACGATTTCTTCCTTCTCGATATCGATGCTGGCGTTGAACTGCGGAAAAACTTTGAGAGCGGCGGCGCAAACTTTCAGCGCGATGGCGGTCACCGTCATTTTGCCACCGGCTTCCGCGGCCTTGGGAGCGAAACGCGCGCGCAGTTGCTCGAGTTCCGTGATGTCGGCGCGATCCTGCTGAGTGACGTGAGGAATCGTGTTCCAGGATTCGGCGAGATGCTCGGCGGTTTTGCGGCGAACTCCGCGCATGGAGACGCGCTCAGTCTTGCCCCACTTGGTAAAGTCGGGGAGCTTGGGAGCGGCGAAATGCCCGGCGATCGGGGGTGCCTGGGCTGCCGAGATAGCGGCTGAGAGCAGAACTTTCGCGTGGGCCTTGACGTCGTCTTCGCTGATGCGTCCGCCGGAGCCGGAGCCTTTGACCTCGTAGATGTCAATGCCAAGTTCCCGCGCCAGACGCCGGATGCTGGGCGCAGCGGGAACTGGCTGACGATGTTCGGTGCCCGCAACTTTACCCAGCTGCAGAGGCATGGAGAAAGCGGACGGAGCAAGTTGCGGTTGATCGGGAGGTAGTGCCTGTTCTTCGGTTTTGCCTTCGGCACGAATCGCGGCCTGGAATGCGAGGCGAGCTCCGTGCTGGCCGGAAACGTGTTCCACGGGGCCGGCCTGCTTCTTCGCCGGTTCGGGCGCGGCTGCGCCGCCTTCCAGCGTGAAAATCACCTGTCCGACTTTAATCTTCTCGCCTTCTTTTACTTTGACGTCTTTGACCACGCCACTCACCGACGACGGAACTTCCACGACCGCTTTGTCGGTTTCCAACTCCATGACTGGCTGGCCTTCGGAAACTTTTGTTCCCGGAGCAATCATCAATCGAACCAGATCGCCTTGCGATATGTTTTCGCCTAGCTCGGGCAAAGTGAACTCGCTGGCGCCGGGCTTGGCTGGGGCCTGGACAGGAGCTCGCCGATCGCCGCCTGCGGGCTGCGCCGGTTCTGCTGCGCGCGGCGGAGCTGCCGCAACGTTCGGTTCGGGCTGGGGCAGTGGGACGCGAGCCACCGCAGGTGATGCGACTGGCGGAGTCGGCTGAGTTTGCGCGGCTGGCGCGGCTGCCGGTTTGGCCGCAACTCCGTTGTCCACGGTGAAAATAACCTGGCCGACTTTAATCTTGTCGCCTTCTTTAACGCGGATTTCCTGCACGGTGCCGCTGACCGAGGAAGGCACTTCCAAGACAGCTTTGTCGGTTTCAAGTTCCATCACCGACTCGCCCGCGTTGATTTTGGCTCCAGGTGCGATCATGAGGCGCACCAGATCGCCTTGCTCGATGTTTTCACCCAACTCCGGAAGTTTGAATTCGATCACTTCTTCTGATTCCTTTAACGCAGCTTTTGCTACTAGCTTAGATTACGTAGTTCCGGTTTTCGATTTCCAGCGTCCAGCGACCCGAATCGAGCGGCCGGACCGGTGACCACAGTCGCCTAGGTATTCGCCGGATTCGCCTTTTCCGGATTGATGCCTAAGTCTTGAATCGATTGCTTTACCACGTCAGCGCCGATTTTCTTTTCCCGCGCCAGCGCTCCCAGCGTGGCCAGCACGATGTGCTTGGCATCGACTTCGAAAAAGTCGCGCAGCGCAACGCGGCTTTCGCTGCGGCCGAAGCCATCGGTTCCGAGAGAAACCAATTCTCCGGGCACCCATTTCGAGAGGCTCTCCGGCAGCACCTTCATATAGTCCGAAGCCGCGATGAACGGGCCTGGAGCGTCTTTGAGCATTTGCGTCACGTAGGGAACCTTGGCGGCTTCGCCGGGATGCAGCATGTTCCAGCGTTCGCATTCGTTGGCGTCGCGATAAAGCTCCTTGTAGCTGGTAACGCTCCATACGTCGGCGGCGACGCCGTATTTTTCTTCCAGAATCTGCTGCGCCTTCAACACTTCGTACATGATCGTGCCGCTGCCGAGGAGTTGCACACGAGTTGTCGCGTCGGTCTTGGCGGAAGTCTTGAAGCGGTAGAGACCTTTCAGTACGCCCTCGCGAATGTTCGCGCCCTCAGGCATGTGCGGCATCGGCAGAGGTTCGTTGGTGACCGTGAGGTAATAGAAGATTGACTCCTGGTCCACGTACATGCGCTTGATGCCGTCCTGAATAATGATGGCAATCTCATAGGCAAACGCGGGATCGTAGGCCATCAGGTTCGGCACGGGCAGCGCGAGCACGTGGCTGTGGCCGTCCTGATGCTGCAGGCCTTCGCCGGCCAGCGTGGTGCGGCCAGCGGTACCGCCGACGAGGAATCCGCGGCAGCGCAGGTCTGCGGCGGCCCAGATCAGGTCGCCGATGCGCTGAAACCCGAACATGGAGTAGTAAATGAAAAACGGAATCGTGTTGATGCCGTGATTCGCATACGCCGTGCCCGCGGCAATCAACGAGCACATGGACCCGGCTTCGGTGATTCCTTCTTCGAGGATCTGCCCGTTCTTCGCTTCCTTGTAGTAGAGAAGCGTGTCCATGTCGACCGGTTCGTAGTTCTGGCCCACGCTGGAATAGATTCCGACCTGCCGGAACAGCGCTTCCATGCCAAACGTGCGCGCTTCATCAGGAACGATGGGCACAATTAGTTTGCCGACCTCCGGGTCGCGCAGCAGTTTCGCTAATAAACGCACGAACACCATGGTGGTGGAAACGTCGCGGCCCTCGGTGCCTTTGTGGAACTCATCAAAGAAAGAATCAGCGATCGGCTTGAGCGGCGTGGCGCGGACCTTGCGCTGCGGCATGTATCCGCCAAGCTGCTCGCGGCGGGCCTGCATGTATTTGATTTCCGGACTGTCGTCGTGCGGGCGGTAGAAAGGCGCTTCGTGAAGTTCGTCGTCGGGGATCGGAATTCCGAAACGCGAGCGGAACATCTGCAACTCGTCCTCGTTCAACTTCTTCTGCTGGTGGGTGATGTTCTTGCCTTCGCCGGCTTCGCCGAGACCGTAACCCTTGATGGTCTTCGCCAGGATTATGGTCGGGGCGCCGGTGTGGTTGACAGCGGCCTTGTAGGCTGCGTGGACCTTGATGGGGTCGTGTCCGCCCAGCCGCATGCGCGCCAGTTGATCGTCCGACAGGTGCTCGACCATCTTGAGCAGGCGAGGGTCGGAGCCGAATAAATTCTGGCGGAAATATGCTCCGCTCTCGACAAAATATTTCTGGTATTGCCCATCGCTGACTTCGCCGAGACGCTTGACCAGCAGGCCGTCGCGGTCGTTCTGAATGAGGCTGTCCCAGTCCGTGCCCCAGATCACCTTGATGACATTCCAGCCGGCGCCGCGGAAAATCGCTTCCAGTTCCTGGATGATCTTGCCGTTGCCGCGCACCGGGCCGTCGAGCCGCTGCAGGTTGCAGTTCACTACAAAAATCAGGTTGTCGAGTTTTTCGCGCGAGGCCAGACTGATGGAACCGAGCGACTCGGGTTCGTCCATTTCACCGTCGCCGAGGAACGCCCAAACTTTTCCGCCGGTCGTCTGCTTCAGGCCTCGGTTCTCCAGATATTTAATGAAGCGCGCGTGGTAAATCGACTGGATCGGCCCCAACCCCATGGAGACCGTGGGAAACTCCCAGAATTCCGGCATGAGCCACGGATGAGGATAGGAACTCAGGCCGCCGCCGGGTTTCAATTCACGGCGAAAATTCTGCAGTTTTTCTTTGGGGATGCGGCCTTCGAGATAAGCGCGAGAATACATTCCCGGTGCGGCGTGTCCCTGGAAATAGACTACGTCACGATCGCCGCTTTCCGTCTTGGCCCGAAAGAAGTGGTTGAAGGCTACTTCGTACAGAGTCGCCGCAGAGGCGTAAGTGGAGATGTGGCCGCCGATGCCTTCCTGAATCTTGTTCGCGCGAACCACCATGGCCAGGGCGTTCCAGCGCACCAGGCTCTTGATGCGGCGCTCCATCTCCTGGCTGCCGGGGAAAGGTGGCTGCTGGCTGCTCGGGATCGTGTTCTGGTAAGGCGTGGTCGCCGAGAATGGAAGATTAATTCCGGCTTCGCGCCGGACGTGCAAAGCCAGCTGCTGCAGCAATCTGCCGGCGCGGTTGGGGCCTCCCTGGGAAAGAACGTAATCCAGGGAATCGACCCACTCCCGCGTTTCCAATACCTCTAAGCCATCAGTTTCAGTCTGAGCCACGTCTAGTTTCTCCGGTGTGTAAGGCGCAATACTTAATCATATGCAATCGCGAGGATTTTTGCTGGCGGAAACTCTCAGTTTCGGGTTACTTCTGATTTAGAATTCGTTCGGGCGGCCCGGAGCTGGAGGTTTCAATGCTGAAGATTGTGTTGCTGCTGCTGGTGGTGATCGGGATGGTTCTTCTGGTTCCGCGACTGCTCTCACACGGAACGCTTCCAGAAGTTGGTAGCGCCGCTCCAGATTTCACGCTGCCCACGCAGGAGGGTTCGACCGCGAGCCTGAAAGATTATCGGGGCAAGTGGGTGGTGCTCTACTTTTATCCAAAAGACCAGACTCCGGGGTGCACTCGGGAAGCGCACAATTTTCAGGTCGATCAGCCGAAATTTGCCGAGCGCAACGCCGTGGTGCTGGGTGTGAGCCTGGATAGCGTGGAATCCCACAAAAAGTTTTGCGCCAAGGAAGGGCTGAACTTCAAGCTTTTGTCCGATACCGGGCACAGCGTCACCAAGGCATACGGCTCGCTCATGAACCTGGGCGTGGTGCAGATTGCGTCTCGGAACACTTTCATCATCAACCCGGAGGGAAAAGTGGCGAAGGCCTATGGCAGCGTGAACCCCGCGCATCACAGCGACGAGGTTCTTGCCGACCTGGACCGGCTGCAAAAGTGATCGGCTCCAGAAGTTAGAGATGCGGCGTCTTCCGTTATTCACCCACCCTGCGTTTCTGGCGCGTTAAACTCAGACCATGGCCACAGTAGCCAACCGTCCCGAGCTGCGTGAGTCCGCGGGATACCGCTTCCCGCCGGGGTTTCAGCGGAATCTGCTGTGGTTTGCCTTTCGCAAGTTTCGTCCAGGCAATCCCATCCTTTTGTTTCAACACCTGGCGGAAGAATACGGCGACATCGCGCACTACAAGATCGGCCGGCACCACATCGTGTTTTTGAATCATCCGGAATACATTCGCGAGGTGCTGGTGGTGCAGAACGACAACTTCATCAAAGAGCGCACGGTGCAGCGCACCAAGATGCTGCTGGGCGAGGGCATGATCACCAGTGAATACGCTCAACACCGGGCGCAGCGGCAGGTGGCGCAGCCCGCGTTTCATCGCCAGCGCATCCAGGAATACGGGGCCGCAATTGTCGACGAGGCGGCACAGGCGCGCGATTCATGGAAAGACGGAGAGCAACGCGACATCGCCATCGACATGATGCACCTGACTCTGAAGATCGTGGCGCGCACTCTGTTCGCCGCCGACCTGCAGAACGAAGTGCTGGAACTGGCGGACGCCATCAACCGCATCATGGGGCTCTACAATTTTCTGGTGATGCTGCCGGCGGCGGAGTGGCTGGTGCACTTGCGGCCGCCGGGCCTGGCCGCGTTTGTAAAGGCGCGCAAACGCATCGACGCGGTGGTTTATCGCATGATTGACGCGCATCGACGGCGCGGTGGCGGCGGAGGCAGTCTGCTTGATCTGATGCTCGGTGCGTCTTTTGATGAAGGCCCGGAGGCGCAGCAAGCGCTGCGCGACCAGGTCATTACAATTTTTTTGGCCGGCTATGAAACCGTGGCCAACGCTCTTATCTGGACGTGGTATTTGCTTTCGCAGAATCCCGACTGCGAACGCCGGTGCCATGAGGAAGTGGACTCTGTGCTGCAAGGCCGTCTGCCCACCGCGGAGGATGTTCCGCGCCTGCGCTACGTGGAAATGGTGATGGCAGAGTCGATGCGGCTTTATCCTCCGGCGTGGGCCATGGGCCGTTACGCCCGCAATGATTTTCAGTTAGGAGATTATCGGCTGCCTGCTCGCACCACGGTGTTGATCAGCCAGTTTGTCACGCACCGCGATCCGCGCTATTTTACGGATCCTCTGCGCTTCGATCCCGAGCGCTTCACTGCGGAAGCGAAGTTGAAGCGCGCCAAGTTCACTTACTTTCCTTTTGGAGCGGGAGTGCGACAGTGCATCGGCGAATCGTTTGCCTGGATGGAAGGCGTGCTCGTCCTGGCCGCTTTCATGCAGAAATGGAGACTGCACCTGGTTCCTGGTCAGCGCGTCGAGCCCCAGCCTTTGATCACGCTGCGTCCGAAATATGGAATGAGGATGCAGATCGAAGGAAGAGCCTTAGACTAGTTTTTCCCAGACAGGTACATGTCCGCGACATGTTGGGCAATTTCCCAAGGCTTGCCTTCGGCCAGGTTTGTCAGCACAACGACGGTCAGGCGATCGTCCACGTAGCGGTCGATCGTGGTCTGGAAGCCTTGCCAGGCCCCGTCGTGTCCGATCACGCGATGACCTTGATGTTCCCCCACAAACCATCCAAAACCGTAAGCGGAACCGTCGGCGCCTTTATTCGGCCTCCCGTCCTTCAACTTGACGGGCGTCCACATCAGATCGAGGCTGGAGCGCTTGAGCAACTTTTCGCCGTAAAGAGCCGCGTCCCATTTCGCGAGGTCGAGAACGGAGAAATACAGACTGCCGTCCGCGGTGGTGTTCACCATGGGCGCGACCCATTCCTGGTTTTTCAATTCGCCTTTCACCAACCGGTAGCCGGCCGCGCGATTGGGAACGATGTCGGCCTCGCTGATGATGCGCGTCGTCTGCATTCCCAGCGGCTGAAAAATGCGCTGTTGCAGAAAATCGCCATAGAATTCTCCGGTCACTCGGTGAATCAGAATGCCCAGCGTAAGATATCCGAGGTTGCTGTAGTCCCACTTCGTTCCGGGAGGGTAGGCCAGCGGAATCCCCTCAACCACTTTGAGCAGTTCGTCTTCGGTCCAGTCTTTGCGAAAATCAAACTTCTCGGGATAATCGCCAAAACCCGCGGTGTGGCTCAGCAGCTCGCGCACGGTCACTTCCTTCCAGACGTGCGGGCGCATCGGGAAAATATTTTGTGAGGGGATCGTCCAACGCCACCTTGCCTTCTTCCACCAGCATCATCACGGCGGTCGCGGTGAACTGCTTGCCGACGGACCCTGACTGGAATACGGTTTCCGGTTTCACCGGAACCTGGAGTTCCACATTGGCGAGACCGAAGCCCTCGGCGCGCACGATTTGCCCGCCCTTCGAAACCAGCAGCGAGAGGCCTGGAATGCGCTGTTTCTGCATTTCGCCGCGGACGTAGTCGCCGACCGAATCCGGAGCGGCGGAGGAATTCTGAGCAATGACCGGAGCCGGGAGTAACGTGGAAACCGCGAGTGAGAAAAATATTGCCGCTGCTAACGCGCGTCGTGAGGGCATGGTGTGTTCTCCGTCAAAAATGGAATCTGTAGTCTAATTCGCCGCTTTCAATTCTTCACTTTCAAATTGTTGTATAGTGACTCCAACGTCGCAGTTGAGCAGTGGGGCTGAAAATCTCCGAGCTGTCTGCGACAGCCCCCCAGTAAGAATCTGACTTCTTTTCCGGATTTTTTCGTCCCGGGCTCCATTGGGAGCGCGCTGAACTTTCAGTTTCATAGTTGTAGCGGCAAATACGGCGAGGGGAAAGCTCTCTCCAAAAAAGGAAGGATGGCTGCGAGCTACCAGGCACGAATCAGCTGGGGGCGATCAGCCAGGGCCAGAAATGATCACGATCGTATCCGGAATTCCGAGGTCGGGCACTTCTCTTATGATGCAAATGATCGCGGCGGGAGGAATGGCTGTGCTCACCGACAGCCAGCGCAACGCCGATGCGAACAATCCTCGCGGGTATTACGAGTTGGAGTCGGTAAAAACTCTGGCGCGCAACCCGGATGCCATCGCCGAAGGGGAAGGCAAGGCGGTGAAAGTGATTTCCTCGCTGCTGACGTTTCTGCCGAATCGCCACGACTACCGCGTGATCTTCATGTGCCGCCCGCTCGATGAGGTTCTCGCATCGCAGGACCGGATGATGCAGCGGCTCGGCCGGGTAGTTCCGCCGGCGCCGTCGGAATCCGTAAAAGGAGCATTCGAGCAGCACATCCTGCAAATCCGCGGATGGCTCGCCGCGCAGCCCAACATGGCGGTGCTTTATGTGGAGTATGGCGCCGTCGTGCGGGACGCTCACGCCGAGGCTACTAAAATTAAGGCATTCCTGGGACTAGATCTGGATGTGGATGCGATGGCCCGGCAAGTAGAGCAGTCGCTCTACCGCGAAAGATCTTCGGGCTGACGAAGTTCGCCGGCCCTGACTGCTTCGCGGACTGCCGAAAAAATAGCGCGAAGGCCGCTAATAGAAATCAGGAAATCTCGGCCAGCGACTTCTCCAGCGCTCCTTGCTTCGGCCTGGGAGTGGCCCCCGGTTGGCTCGCCACCCATGCTCCCACCCGATTCGCGACTTCGTTCATGCCGTCGAGCGATGCACCGTGCAGGTATTCATGAGTGAGGCCAGCAGTAAAGGCGTCGCCGGCGCCGATGGTATCTGCCACCTGCACGCGAAACCCGGCGTGCTCGCTCGACCCCGACTTGCTGACCAACAAACTGCCGCGGTTCCCCCGCGTGATGCAGACCAGTTCCAGATCGTAGAGGCTGAGCAGCTTTTCGGCTGACGCTTTCTCGCCGCCTTGGCCGGCGCTGTGGTCGTTACTGTGAACGAGGCCGACGAGTTTCATGATCCGAGGGAGTTCTTCGTCGTTAAGCTTGACGATATCGGCGAGGCTCATCGATTCCGCCAGCAGTTCTCGAGAAAAGAAATCGCCTCTGAGGTTGACGTCGAAAATGCGGAGTGCGTCCCGCGATGTCGCGCGGAGAAAGTTCCTGATAGTTTCGCGGCTCTGAGGTGAGCGCTGCGCCAGGGATCCAAAACAAACCGCAGTTGCTTCTCGGGCAAGATCCTGCCATTGCGCTGTCCACTGCATAAAGTCCCACGCAGCCGGCTGCGCAATCACAAAGCTGGCCTGTCCCTTGCCGTCGACGCGAGCCCGCGCCGTGCCAGTGGGATGCTCTTTGTCCGTATCGGTTTGCAGAAAGGTCACCGGCAGTCCGAGCGCCTCCATGCGGCGTCGAGCCTCCTGGCCTCGCGCGTCCGCTCCTACGCGGCTGGCGACCACGCCGCGATCCCCCATCAGTCTGGTGATGTAGGCAAAGTTGGCGGGAGCGCCTCCCAGATGCGTCGCGTTCGGCAAGATATCCCACAAAACCTCGCCGAGGCCAACCACTGTTTTCTTCATGATCCCTGCAAATCGTAACCCGGCCTGGACTATAACGACGGCCGCACCGCACGCAGCCGGGTCGTCCGATCAGTGAAACATATAAAAGAAAAAAATATAAATCAGATCTGTTGTGTTTCGGAATTATTCGGCGCGATCACCGAATCTGCCGTGCAGGTCGTGCTAGAATTCGCCGCTGCTTCTCATTCTTGTCGTGAGCCTTCATTCAGCAAGCTCCGGCGCAAGCCTGCGACGGTTCCATTCTCCCGCCGCCACCGTTCAGTTCAACGCCATCAGAAAGTCGCGCCGCTCGTGGTGCGGCGCCCGATTCGCTCTTGTAGACCTCGCGCTTCTATTCTTCTTACTTCTTGTGTTTCCCGCCTCTCTGCCTGCGCAGGAGAAGGATCCGACTCTGCAGTTGTCGCGAACCGTTCGCACCTGGGAGTTTCTTCCCGTGGTCGGTACCCACGCAGCCTTGTTCGGCGACGAGTCTGGACGCATGGAGGCCTGGGTCTATCCGCTGAAGATTTTTCGCGACTTACATCTGACCTTCCACTCCGGGGACCGCGCCTTGCCCGCGGAAAGTCTGTCTCGAACTTTAGAGGTGCGACCCGAGTCGGCGACCCTGCTCTACGCGGGCGATTCTTTTCGAGTGCGGGAAACTCTCTTTGTCCCGGTGCACGAACAAGGAGCCGTAATTCTGTTCGACATAGAAACCGAACAACCGCTGGAAATTGAAGCGGCCTTCGTCGCGGACTTCGCCCTGGAATGGCCAGCCGCGATCGGCGGTACCGACGTCGATTGGGACGCGAACCGCCGCGCCTTCGTCTTCGGCGAAGAAACCAGGAAGTTTGCCGCGATCGTGGGCTCCCCCACCGCGCAGGACGCGCACGAGTCCTACGAAACAAACTATTCATCTTCAAATGAGAACTCGTTTCGCCTGGGCGTCACGCCCAAGGGGCACGAAACCCGGCTGCTGGTGATCGCAGGTTCCGTCGCCGGCATGGAGGATGCCAGTAAGACTTATCAGCGCCTGTCGTCTTCCTACGCAGACCTGCTGCGCGATTCTGCCGGCTACTACCGAAACTATCTCGCGCAAACCGTAAGCCTCGAACTTCCTGACGCCACCTTGCAGCAAGCCTACGACTGGGCGCGCATCAGCACCATCCAGGGACTGGTGAACAATCCCTACCTCGGCACCGGCCTGGTCGCAGGATACAGAACTTCGGGAACCAGCCAGCGCCCGGGATTCGCCTGGTTCTTCGGCCGCGATTCCCTGTGGACCTCGTTCGCCCTAAACGCCGAAGGAGACTACGCCACCACCCGCAACGCCCTTGAATTCATCAGCAAATACCAGCGCGAAGACGGCAAGGTTCCGCACGAGATTTCGCAGAGCGCGAGTTTGGTGCCGTGGTTCAAAGATTATCCCTATCCCTACGTGTCCGCCGATGCCACTCCGCTTCTCGTCATTGCGATGAACGATTACGTGACCCAGAGTGGCGACCTCGCTTTCCTTCGCGACCACTGGGACAACGCCTGGAGGGCATACCAATTCCTGCGCTCGACCTACGATGCGCAAGGCCTCGCGCAAAATGCCGGTGTAGGCACCGGCTGGGTTGAGGGTGGTCCGCTGTGGCCCGTCAAGAACGAGTTCTATCAGGCCGGGCTGGGAGTTGAGGCCCTGCGAGCGCTTTCCAGCCTGGCCGGATTCGCAGGCAAAGATGATCTGAAAAAACAACTGGCCGCAGAGTTCGACCAGAAGCGAACGCTGCTCGATCAATCTTTTTGGTCGCCCGAGAAAAAGATTTATGCATTCGGGCTGACGCAAAACAACCAACGATCGGACGAAGCCAGCGTGCTGGCCACCGTCCCCATGTGGTTTGGTTTGCCCGATCCCGGCCACGCCGATCAGATGATCACGCAACTCTCCGAGGCCGAACACGAAACCGATTGGGGCATGCGCATCATCTCATCGCGTTCCAAATCCTACGACGGATCGGGATATCACTTCGGCTCCGTCTGGCCGCTGTTCACGGGCTGGGCCTCCGTCGCAGAGTACAAATACCACCGCTCGCTGCCCGCGTACTTCAACCTCCGCGCAAACGCGCTGCTGGCCCTCGGCGGCTCACTTGGTCATTTCACGGAAGTTTTGTCAGGCGATTACTACCAGTCCTTCTCCACCAGTTCACCGCACCAGATCTGGTCCGCGGCCATGGTCATCAGCCCCATTCTGCGCGGCCTTTTCGGATTGCAGGTAGATGCGGCGAACCACACGATCTCGCTGACTCCCCACGTGCCCGCCGACTGGGCCTCATTCGCCATTCATAACGTTCACGCGGGACCGGTCGCCGTGGATTTTCAATATCACAAAACGCCAGACAGCATCGTGCTCGAGACCAAGTCCACCGGCGCGGGAGATTGCTGGGTGGAGTTCTCGCCCGCCCTTAGCCTGCGTGCCCGGGTAGTTGGCGTCGAGTTGAACGGTCGGCCATTGCCCTTCAAGTTGCAATCGAACGGAGAAGATAAGAGCGGAAGTCAAAATGAAAGTCAGAGCGCGGACCAGCATGTGTCCGTCCGTTTTCCCGCGCATGCTGGCTCCAACCGCGTGGTGATCCACGTGAAGAATGATTTCGGCTTGTCGCTGTCGAACGAACTTCCACCGCTCGGCAGCACCAGCCGCGAACTACGCGTCCTCTCCGAATCGTGGAACCCGGCGCGGACTCAGTTAACGGTTGAGGTCTCAGGGCTGCCCGGAATGCAGTACGAACTTGCGGCCTGGAATCCGTCGCAGATCAGTTCGATTGACGGCGCGACGCTCGGCCAGGGAAAAATAAACATCGAGTTTTCGGGATCCAGTGACGGCGCCGCAGGAACGAGCGAAGACTATCGGCACCGCACCATCGTCTTTCATTTTGCCCAGCCCAAGAGATAATCGAGGCAGAAATCGGTTCTTCGGGGCGCCGCGAGACTCAAAGAGGAAAGAGGAAAGACCTGGAGTGGAAAAAAGACTGGAAAATTTGGAGGCGCGGGTCGGAATCGAACCGACGCATAAAGGTTTTGCAGACCTCTCCCTTACCACTTGGGTACCGCGCCCCTCGTCCCTACGTTAGCTTTCCGGGCGGAAAAAGTCCATCGGGTGGAGTTCGAGATTAAGGAATCTGGAGCGGGAGACGGGATTTGAACCCGCGACTTCGACCTTGGCAAGGTCGCACTCTACCACTGAGTTACTCCCGCTCAGCATTTGCAATTATAAATGACGCGTTCCGGGGGAGCAACGCTACTCGCTCCTGCCGAAGGTCCAGCGAACTAGCGGTGTATTCTCTTCGTTGCAAACCCATGCCAACCAAGAAACCCTCTCTGCGTGGCACCAAGTGGCTTGGTACGATCCCGGTGGAAGCCGAATGCACCGCCTGCGCCGGCGCGAAGTTTAGAGCAAGCACCGGAAGTCACCGCCCAAACCAAGAGGAATACGCGAAGTCGCTGCAACAGCAATTCGAAGCCCACCTGAAACAAGCACATGGGGAAGAGGCCGATAAGACCGCGCCGTGACTTACCCGCGCGAAGATGTCAGTGCGGCGCCCACTGCGGGTCTTCTTCCGGGCTCACGATCTGCCCGTCGCGCATGTGGATGATCCGGTCTCCATACTTCGCGGCTTCCGGATTATGCGTGATCATCAGGACCGTCTGTCCTAATTCCTGATTCGATTGCCGCAACATCTTCAACACGATCTCTGAGTTCTTCGAATCCAGGTTGCCCGTAGGCTCGTCGGCCAGCACGACTGCCGGCTTGTTTATCAGCGCTCGTGCTAAAGCTACGCGCTGCTGTTCTCCACCGGAAAGTTCCGCTGGCCTGTGTATCAACCGCTTGCTGAGTCCAAGCAGGTCGGTAATGCGATTGAAATACGCAGGATCAGCCGCGCCGTTGCCCGAAATCTCCTGCGCGATGGCGATATTGGACCGCGCATCAAGGGTGGGCAGCAAATTAAACTTCTGGAATACGAACCCGATCTTGCGCTTGCGCATGCGGGTGCGCTCGCTGTCGGAGAGCGCGGCGAAGTCGTCCCCATCGAGCACCACGCTGCCGGAGTCGGCGCGGGTGAGTCCGCCGAGCAGGTAGAACAGCGTGGACTTGCCACTGCCCGAAGGCCCCACCACGCTGACAAACTCCCCCTTTTGCACGCTGAAGGAGATGCCTCGGAGAGCCTCAACCTCGATCTTTCCGATGTGGTAGGTCTTACGAAGTTCTTTCGCTTCGATAAATGCGCCGGCCATGCCCACGCATGATCTTACACGAAGCGGGTCAGCTGGGAGCGCTCGCTGCTGGATTGAAAACGGACTGAAAGGAATCCGGTCTCAGGCCGCGCCGGCCTGCGATGACGCCTGCATGGGCCGCTGTTGCATGCGTCTCGGGCCGCGCTTTCGGACCAGAAGGATGCGAATCCGTTCCAGCAGGTCCGCCGGCGCGTACATGCCTTTGGTAAGGAACACGTCGGCCTGTGATTCGTGGCTGTAGATGCGCACTTTGCTCGAGATCAGCACGGCAGGTGTCTGCGGCGACAGATTCTTGATGGCCGCGATCAGCTGCGGCCCGTCCAGGCCGGGCATCGCCATGTCGGTCACCACCAGGTCAATGCCTCCCTGCCGGAAGCGCTCCAGCGCTTCTTCTCCGCGCGAAAAACTCACCACGCGGTAGCCGCGCGTTTCCAGCATGATCTTGCGATGGGAGAGCGATTGTTCGTTGTCGTCTACACACAGGATAGTGCGCTTAGGCTTCATCAATCCTTTAGCAATCCGTTGCGCCGCGAAAGGAAATCGCGCGCCCGCGGATGGTTTTCTCTATATGAAGAATGTAAGAGCGACCTGCATGCTAACGGTTGGAGCGCGCGGCTGTAAAGTGCCGCGGACGCTAATGGAACTTTCTGGCTATTGATCTTTTCTCGCGCTCGTGGGCGGCACCATTTTCCGCCGTTTGCGCAAGATTGCTCACAGAAAAACTTCGCCGCGCAAGACCTCCACGGCGTTGCCTCCAACCCGCACGTTAACTACACGGTTATTGTCTCGCGCTGCGCGCACGAAGATCCGGCTCGGCCGTTTCATTTCCAGACCCTGTTCGATCAGGACTCGCTCATCGGGCTTGGCCACGCCATGCGCCACCATCCACGCCGCAGTGCAGCCGGCGGCTGAGCCAGTGGCGGGATCCTCACCATTGTAGAAAAGCATCCGCGCATGCAGCCGGGCTTCGCGGTCTACGGTTTCGCGAGTCACAAAATAGAAAAACTTGGTGTCAGTCTTCGCGAGAAACTCTGCCGCGCGGTTCATGTCGAGGCGCAGATTTTGAATGACCGCTAGCGACTTCAGCGGAGTCACCGTGTAAGGCAGTCCCGTCGAGACCGTCTGGATGGGCACAGAGTCGTCGAAGTCCTCGATGCGCAGTCCGGTTGCCTGGGCCACTGCTTCGCAAGAGTGCGCGGCTCCAAAGACTGGATCCACCTGAGTCATCTCTGCGAACGCCGGTTGAAGCGACGGCGCCCCAGACGCTTGTCCGGAATTTTTCCTGGCGCCATCTTCTGTGGCGCCGTCGTCAAAACGAACCGGCACCGTGCCCACATTCAGGTTCAGTTTGACTTCGCGCGCGCGGGTCTGGCCGCGCAAGGCGAACGCCGTCCCCAGCGTGGGATGCCCCGCAAACGGCAGTTCTTCCTGCACCGTAAAGATTCGGACGCGCACGCCGCGCTCCCGCTCCATTTCTGTGTCACCGGCGGCCGCGTCGCCGTCCACGCCTCTGGGCAGAATGAAAGTCGTCTCCGAAAGGTTCATCTCCTTCGCAATCGATTGCATCTCCGCGTCGCTTAACCCGCGCCCATCGAAAAACACTGCCAGCGAGTTCCCCTCCAAAGGCCGCGAGGAAAAAACGTCCCACTGTGCCATTGCCAGTCGTCGTACCTGTCCGCTCACAGGATTGCTCCCCCAGAATCGTGTTTAAGGCCAGGAGTTATTGATGCGGGCGGAACGGCCGTGACTGACAAAATGTTCCTGAAGGAACACAACTGCGATTTGCAAAAGTGTTCCTTCAGGAACACCTGTGGAAAAGCCCGAAAAAACGGATCGGTAGTAAGTCGTTTATCAGGAGTGGCTTACCGACAAGTGCCGATATATCGGCAGCGAGTGTGGCAAAATAACCACGGTAAAAACGGGCTCTCGAGGTGGATTGTTTTGAGACGGGGGCTGTTGAAGAGCAGGGGTCAGGGGCCAGAGATCAGTGGCCAGTACACCGGCAGCGATCGCGCTTTGTGTCCTGGGATTTGCCATCCAGAAATTTGCATGCTGCTCGGGGTGGCACTTATTGCTTGGTCAGCTTGAATCGGGCGAATGGCTTGGCTTCGCCCTTGACTACATTGTCGAGCCGGTTCTCCCAGGTGTTGGTTTTGGGGTCGTAGATGAAAGTATTGGTGAAGCTGGTTTCGCCGTGCTCATCGGTGAAAACGAAAGCCAGCTCATTTTCTTTGGGTGCGGCCACCCCGATGGACTCCGGGGTTGCTCCGCCGTACACATCCAGCCACACGCAGGAATATTGACGGGTCTTCTCATTCCAGGCGACGAATACGGTTGCTTCGTACTGCGGCTCGCCTTTGTCGTTCTTGTCCCGGGAGACTTCACGGAAGCGCAGGTAGTGGTGCTGGAGCACCCACTCGGCATCGAAGTCATGCGTTACGGATTGCTTCCCCACGGTCCCTTGCAGCAGCCACTTGCCGGCAAGATGGTCGAGTACGGGGGAATTGACCGGCGGCTGCTGCGCTTTCACGGTCAGAGCCGCCAAGATAGTCGCCAGGAACACGAGTTGTTTCATCGCGGCATTCTACATTTTGAGGTCAATCGATTCTATGGCGATTTCGCGGTGGCAGACGTTTGACACCGGGTGAACCGGCCTTTTATCCTGACTACGTGCTTAACCCTGCCTTCAGCGGCCGTATGTGTTGTTGTATGCACGCGCCGCGGTGTGGGTAACAGGGTCAGCGAGACTTCCTATCAACCCACCCGCGGCAAACCGGGTGGGTTTTCGCTTTCAGGCGAGATCGCCCGGATTTGAAAGCTGCTGCGGACCAGCTTTCGCAACAAAAATCGAATTCACGAGGAGAAGAAAAACATGCCTACCGAGACCGCAACTGCAACCGCCAGCATACCCCGGATTAACGACACGGCTCCTGACTTTACCGCCGAAACTACGCAAGGCACCATTCACTTCCACGATTGGATCGGCAACGGCTGGGCCATTTTATTTTCACACCCCAAGGACTTTACGCCCGTGTGCACCACCGAACTGGGCTACATGGCCGGGCTGCAGCCCGAATTCGCCAAGCGCAACACCAAGATCATCGGACTGAGCGTGGACCCCGTCAGCAGCCATGGCAAGTGGGCCGCCGACATCGAAGAAACCCAGGGGCACAAAGTAAATTACCCGATGATCGGCGATCCGGAACTGAAGATCGCCAAGCTCTACGGCATGCTGCCCGCCGAGAGCGGACACACCTCCGATGGAAGAACCGCGGCCGACAATGCAACTGTGCGGACCGTGTTTGTGGTTGGTCCCGACAAGAAAGTGAAGCTGCAGCTCAGCTATCCGATGAGCACCGGCCGCAACTTCGACGAGATTCTGCGGGTGATCGACTCCTTGCAGCTCACGGCCAAGCACAAAGTTTCCACACCTGCGAACTGGAAGCCGGGCGACGACGTGATCATCAGCGGCAACGTGTCGAACGAAGAAGCGCAGAAGCAGTATCCCGCAGGCTGGAAGTCGCCCAAGCCGTATATTCGGATCGTTCCGCAGCCGAAGTAAGCGGACCAAGAAACCACGGGTGCCCCATTTCTCGCGTCTTTTGCGAGAAGTGGGGATTCTTTTGTACGGTCGGCGGACCGGGAAGAGTGCCCGTCCCCACATGAGCTGAGGTTGATTTGAAGTCCCTGCTTGGGCCTCGTATACTTGCAGGCCGCAATGAAGGTAATTGTGATTATTCCGGCGGCGGGACTAGGGACGCGCATGGGTCCCATGCCGGGCGCCAGGAGTAAGGCGGCGCAGCCGGCTCTCTCCAAGCAATTCACCGAACTGGGAGGGACTCCGATCCTAATTCACACGCTGCGGAAATTTGCCGCGGTCGACGCGGTGAGCGAGATATGGATTGCGCTGCGGGAGAATGAGATTTCGGGCTTTCGATCGCGGCTGGAGAGTGAAGCGAAAGATGTGCTGAAGAAAAAGGTGGAACTGGTGGTGGGTGGCGAGCACCGGCAGCAGTCGGTGGAGCATGCGCTGAATGCGGTCGTGGCGGCGCCGGATGACATTGTGCTGGTGCACGATGCGGTGCGTCCCTTCGTGACGGCGGAGATTATTGGCGCAGTGATCGAGGCGGCGAAGAAATATGGAGCGGCGATTGCGGGGCTGCCGGCGGTGGATACGGTGAAACAGGTGGAGCGGACGGCTGAGGGCGCGGTGATCAAGGCGACAATTCCGCGGGCCGGCGTGGTGCTGGCGCAGACGCCGCAGGGGTTTCGCTATGGCGTGATCAAGAAGGCGTTCGATGAAGCCTCGGCGGACGGATTTATGGGGACGGATGAGGCGTCGCTGGCGGAGAGGGCGGGGCAGGAAGTCGCGGTGGTGATGGGGTCGGCCAGGAACATCAAGATTACGAGTCCGGGAGACATGGATTTAGCAGAGTTCTACTTGAAAAGCCAAAAACTCTGATTTCACCGCGATCTCCTAACAACTTGAAACCAGAAACTGGAAACTCGAAACGTAGAGCCTCGGAACCCACCATTCGCATTGGGTATGGGTTTGATTCGCATGAGTTTCGGGTGGGGATTCCGCTGAAGATTGGCGGGGTGGAACTGCCGCATGATCGCGGGCTGGGCGGGCATTCGGATGGCGACGTGTTGCTGCATGCCATTACGGATGCGTTGCTGGGGGCGATTGCGGCTCCGGATATTGGGACGCTGTTTCCGCCTTCGGAGGCGAAGTGGAAGGGCGCGGACTCGGTGATCTTTTTGCGCGAGGCTCTGAAGCGGCTGCGGGACGCGGGTTACGGCGTGGCGAATGTGGATGCCAGTCTGATTCTGGCGGCGCCGAAGATTGGTCCGCATGCCGCGGCGATTCGGGCGCGCGTGGCGGAGTTGCTAGGAGTGCGCGGCGATTGCGTGGGGCTGAAGGCGAAGACTCCGGAGGGGTTGAATCTGGAGAATGCGGCTTTGTCGCATGTGGTGGTGCTGCTGGAGAAAGTCCGGCGCACGACTCGGCGGAAGCAGAAGTAGAGACGCCGAGATCTATTGCGACGGGTTTGCACGGATCTTCACGGATTTTTATTTCTTCCTTTCTCTTTTTATTTTCTTCTTCTTCTTCTTCTTATCTAATTCTTTTCGAAGATTCTCGCTCTACTCCTTCGAACTCATTCGTGAGCTGCGGCTGGTCGTAAGCGCGCAGCTTCTATCAATGCTCGGAAGACTGCGCGCGAGGATTCGTCTTCTTCTACGGAGCGTTCGGGGTGCCACTGGACTGCCAGCACGAAATGATCGGGAGCGGCGCCTTCTAGGGCTTCGATGATGCCGTCGGCGGGGCAGCGGGCGGCGATGCGGAGGCCGGTGCCGATGGCGTCCGCGGATTGGTGGTGGGAGGAGTTTACGGGGAGGATTAGCGGGTTTGCGTCGGGGGCCTCGGGAAATGATGGAAGGGCTCTAGCGGGCGACGGTCGGGAAGAATTGGCGCTCGCTTCGCTTCGCTGGACAGCCGAGGCGGCTGTCGCCACGTGGGCTGTGGTGGCTTTCGGCACATGGATGCGGCGGTGTCTCTGCGTAGGATCTCTGCCAGCTTGGAATTGGTCTCGATTTTGACGGTGTGTGCGATGGCTACTTTTTTTCCGGCTTCGTGGTCAACGCGGGTGCGCAATTCTTCGGGGAGAAAATCGGGGATGTGTTGGATCAGGGAGCCGGAACGGAAGACGTTGAGGCTTTGCAATCCGTAGCAGATGCCGAGGATGGGCTTGCGGTGGCGGTAGGCGTCTTCGAGCAGGAGTTCGTCGACCATGTTGCGCGGGACGTCTGCGGGGGCGGTGTGCGGGGATCGCGGGGCTTGGAATTTTGCGGGATCGACGTCGGCTTTGCTGCCGGGGAGGAGTACGGCGTCGCAGGTGGCGATTAGTTTTTTGATTTCTGTTTGAGGTTGATCCAGCGGGATGCGGATTGGGTCGCCTCCGGCCTGAGTCACGGCTTGTTCGTATTGCGGGATGGCGCGCTCGGCGTATTCGCGGTCGGAGGAGTGGGGCAGGGGGATGGCGATGCGGGGCATCGTTTTATTGTAGCTTTCCTGCTGGGTGGGCGGGCCGGCATCTCGCGGGCGGTTTCGGGGAAGATGGGGGCTCGCTCTGCTTCGCTGGACGGTCGAGGCGGCCGTCGCCACATGAGTTGAGGCGGCTTCGCTTCGGCTGGTGGATGTGGGGAGAGGGAAGCGGCGTCGAGCTGCGCTCGACGGGACGGGCAAGAGTACCCGTCCCCACACATTCCTACATCCACACATTCCTACCTCGGGTTAGCTGATGCGCTCGATGGTGGCCAGGACTTTCGTTTGGCGGTAGTGGCGGATTTCCATGACTAGCGAGAGAACGAAAATGATGCTGCCTGCGACTGCGGCTACGGGCAGGGCGATGTAACGGTAGGCGATGCGCATGTCGGGGTGGATACCGCGCAGCCGGGCCGTAATTACGGTGCCGAGGATGGCGAAGAGCAGGGTCACGGCGAAGCAGAGCAGAGTGCCGATCAGCGTGGCGAGAAGCACGCGGACGGGGATGGCGTACCAGTGTGGGGAGCGTGGGGGCGGCATGGGTACCAAGGGAATTCTACTAGGATGGCGGCGAAAATTCGCGAGATGGGTTCGCAGTATGAGTTTGTGGTGGGACAAGCGGGCGGCTTCGGGGGAGACTGGGCGCTCGCTTCGCTTGCTTGGGCGGGCGAGGCGCCTGTCGCCACATGAGTTGAGGTGGTGCCTGCACATGAGTTGATGCGCCCGAGTCAGGGGCAGGGGAAGCGGGCGCGAAACTTGGTCCGGGCGGGGGTACAGGATAAGATAGTTAGAATGTCACAAGCAGCCCCAGCAATTACGCGGAGTCCGGCGGAAGTCGTACGGGTGACGCCCGTTTCGCAGGCCGCGAACGGGATTTGCTATGCCGTGGCGGGCGAGACGGCGGTGAATTCGTTCGATCTGGAGCGCATGATTGCGGCGGTGCCGGGGAAGGTGGCGTCGGCACTGGAGCGCAAGGCGTATTACTTCGTTCCGCTGGCGGTGAGTCAGGGCGAGGAGACCGTGATCGCCGACCGCTACGATGTAGCGCTCAGCGACAATGCGGTTTGCCATCGCAATTTGAATCTGGGCGATTCCCAGTGCGTTTTTATTTCGACGCGACTGATGGACGACAAGTTTTCGGTGGCGTTTGAGTTTTATATCAACGTGGGGCACGCGCTGGTGGAGCGGGCGGGAGTGTCGCACGAATTCAGCGAGCTGGCGTGGAGCCAGGTGGAAGCTGGGGTTCGGGGCGAGACCTCTCTGGATGCGTTTGAAGCGCGCAAACTGGCTACCGCTGGCGGGCCGGACGCGGAGCGTTTCAAGAACGAGTATTTTGAAGCCACGTTCGCGGATACGATTTCGATTTATCTGCTGTCGCTGTATCTGGATGTGGATTACCGGGATCTGCGGGAGCGGGATTATCCTCTGCTGGCGCCTTCGGCTCTGGCTGAGCGGTTGAAGAAAGTGGCGGAGTTGTTTCCCGCGAATGCGGGGTTTGAGTTTGCGGTGCTGTATAGGCGGCACGGGTAGGGGCTAGTCAGTTTCCGGTTTCTAGTTTCGGTTTTCGGGTATTGAAGCGGTGGCGAGTGCAGGTAAAGGGGTGCTGCACCAGAGAAGGATGCGGCTCGCTTCGCGGACAGCCGAGGCGGCCGTCGCCACGTGAGTTGGGGATCAGAGCGAAAATACTTTTCTCTTCTGCAACATTCTTAGAATCCAGTAGCTAGCGGTCGCTGCGGCCAGGTGTTTCAACGTGTGGCCGCTTACGATGTGGCCGACAGCGAAAATCTGGTGGTCGAAAGTCTCCAAAATCTTGGCTAGAACATAAAGGCCGACTACTACGGCGAAGTCACTGCCGCGCGTGTACTCGGGCGGGAGCAGAAGCGCCAGCAGCAGGACCACGATCGAGTAGACCTGCACGGCAGCGTAGAAGCGGAGGTCGCCGTGGGCGTGCAGTTCGCTGGCGCGCCACTGGAGAACGCTGCTTACGCCGATGGCGAGCAGCGCGGGCAGAAGCCACAATCCCGCTTTCACGCCGACGCGCTCGGCGATGACCGCGTCCACCAGCGCCATGAAGACGATCATGATGGGCAGGCGGTCCCAGACCAGGCGGGCGTTGCCGGGGGCGAGGTGATAGTAAGCGGAACCGAAGGCGGTCAAGAGTAGTCCGGCGAACATGAGGACATAGAGCCAGCGTTCGCGCGGATCGGCGAAACGATTTTGCGCTGACGGATGTAGGAGGAAGGTCAGGCCCCAGATACCTACAATTGCGAACGGCAGGTTGGAGACGACGTCTCCAAAGTTGGGAATGCCGAGCCAGGCGCGATGGTCTGCGAACTGGTGGTAAGACAGGGGTTGGGGGATCGGCGGCAAGAGCACGGCGATGATGGCGATTACGACGGCGGGGGCCAGCAGGAGCGCTGGCGCTTTGAATCGTGGCATGGCTCGGGACCTCGGGGCTAGGTAGGGATTCTATCTGGTTGGGGCGGGGGGGCGAGGGCGGGAGTCAAAGCTGTGGTGAAAGGCTAAAGTCAGAAGCTAAAGTCAGAAGCTAAAGTCAAAGGCGACGGACAGGAGTGTCCGTCCTACACGGGCGCCGGGCTTGGACAGCCGAGGCGGCTGTCGCCACATGAGTGGCGGAGTCAGAGCGGAGCTTCACTTGCTGATCACGAAGTTCACCGTGCTGGGCTGATTGGGAGTGACGGTTACGGATTTTTCCCAGGTTTTTGGTTCGGAGAAAAGTGGGCGGTCGACTTTCTTTTCGGTTAAGACGTCGTAGGCCTGTTGCCGTCCCAGGATTCCCCAGCCTTCGTGCCAGGCGACGATCTGATAGGTTCCGGGAGGCACGTTGGTGAACTCGAACTGTCCACTGTCGTCGGTGACGGCGTAGTAAGGATGAGTCACCACCATCATCTCGGCGTTCATCCAGACGTGGCCGCCGTTGCAGTGCAGGTGAACCAGTCCCGGAGTGGTCATAGTGCGCGAGGTGACCTGGTTCTGGAAAGGAAACGGCAGGTTGAAACTGGCGGCCCCGTCCATGTGGATGGTGTGCAGCGTGGCGTCGGAGCTTTGCATGGCTAGCGCGCCATTCTGCGGGACCAGAAGAATGTGGGGAATGTAGTGACACTGCTTCTGGTCGAGATGCCGGCGTTGCTCGGGCAAGTCCATGGGCTTTGCCGCTGGAAATGTTTTTCAGATAGACGACCGTGTTGGCGACGCCACCTTGGGGGCCGACGATCAGGCGCTCCAGATCGGTGGTCTTGCGGGAATCGGGGTCGCAAACCTGCGGATCTTTGGTGATCGGGAAGTCCAGGTTGTGCGGCAACGGGCCAGCCCATTTGACGGTGCCGGAGATGGTGCCTCCGTCCGTGACCTGGATGACCTGGTAGTTTTGGGCGAAGGCTGCCGTAGTGGCTGCGAGACAGAGAGTCAGAAAAAAAATAGTTTGAAATGCCCGGCGCATCGTTCCCCTCCAATGCCTGGTGGCCGGCGCGTCCTGGCGCCCCACCATGCAAGAGAATTGGCGTTACATCGTGCGCGCTCCCACGGGCTTTCGTCCCTACTTTCGGGACAAGGCTGTAACAGGCCGGATGTTTTCCGGTACAGCAATTGTGGTTGCGTTTCTTGCGATTCCAGCAAATGGAGGAGCCGTTTCGAAAAACGGCAGGTAAGCGGAATCCCTTTTAGGGTGCGCCCTAAATGGTAAGTAGTCGAGATTACTGAAGTCACCTGCGAGGGCGGGGGATACCTTGCGGGCTGGACGCGAAAGAGTGCCCGTGGCCACCTGGAGACACATACGCACGGCCCCACTGGCATTGGTTCGTGGAGGGGCGCTCGCCTTCGGCTTCGCTTGGACAGCCGAGGCGGCTGTCGCCACATGGGCGGGTGAGACTTTACAATCATTGCCCATGCCTGTAACCCTCCGATCCTTCGCGAAGATTAACCTTGGGCTGCGCATTGGGGCGGCGCGGGACGATGGATTTCACGAGTTGATCACTGTCTATCAGACGATTGGACTGCATGACGAGGTTCGGGTGAGTGTGGGGCGGGGGAGTGGCGTTGAGATTCGGTGTGCCGATCCGCGCGTGCCTCGAGATGAATCGAACACTTGCTTTCGGATTGTGGAGAAAGCGTTGCGGGCGTTGAAGACGAAGGGCCGGGTGCTCGTCGAGATTGAGAAGCGACTGCCGGTGCAGGGAGGGCTGGGAGGGGCGTCGGGGAATGCAGTGGCGGCGTTATTGGGGCTGGAGCGGGCGTTGAAGAAAACTCTGGCTTCGGCGGAACGATTGCGGATTGCGGCGGAAGTTGGGTCGGATCTGCCTTTGTTTCTGGTGGGTGGGACGGTGCTGGGAGTGGGGCGCGGGGAGCAGGTTTATCCGCTGCAGGATTTGCCGGCGATGGCGTGCGTGGTGGTGACTCCAGAGGTGGGGGTTTCGACTCCGAGGGCGTTTGCGGAGTGGGATCGGTTGCACGCGCAGCAAAGGCAGTTGTTGCCGATCCTTCGCGCTGACCTGAAGAAGGCGCGGGAGATGACGTACGGAGCTCAGTCCGCTCCGCATCCCGAAGAAGTGAAATTGACGGAGATGATGGCCTCCGATACAATTAACAGGCTTGGCCGCGGGTTGTCGGCGTGGCCGAGCGAGCCTTACTCCAGTGCTCCTTCTGATTTCTTTGAAAGAGGGGGCCGTGCCGAGAATCCGCTTCTCTGGCTTGTCCGGGCTGGGATCGAGAACGACTTCGAAGGAGTCGTTTTTCCTGAGTATCCCGAGCTGAGTGAAGGAAAACGTGTGCTTTTGCGCGCGGGCGCGAAGTATGCGTCGTTGTCGGGTTCTGGGTCTGCGCTGTATGGGTTGTTCGCTTCGCGGGCGGAGGCGGCTAAAGCTGCAGTTCGGCTGCGGAGTGAAGGCTGGGCGGCGCGGGCTACGGCTACTTTGACCCGGCGGGCTTATTGGCGGCGGATTGTTACAAGGTAGGACTTGTGCTCCGGGCGGGCCGCGGTTGGCGGCGTGAATTTTTGATTGTTGATTTTTGATTGTTGATTGACAATGAGGTCGGCTGATTTTCAATCAGCAATCAACGATCGGGCAATCAACAATGGCTTACTGGGCCGTCGACTAATGGTAGGTCAAGTGCCTTTGGAGCACTTTGTCTAGGTTCGAATCCTAGCGGCCCAGCCAGAAAACCAGCTATCAGCTTTCAGCCGTCAGCTCTCAGCTTGGGCATTAGAGCCGACGGCCGTGGGGTTTAGCTGATGGCTGAAAGCTGACGGCCGAGAGCTAACCTATGGCTACTTTAGTCACGCCGACCGACAAGGCTGAGAAGGTTGAAAAGAAGAGTCCACCTGTGACTGACGAGAAGCTGGAGCGGAAGCCGCGTCCGCGGGTGGATGAGAAGTTCAAGATTTTCTGCGGCACGGCCAACCCGCAGTTGGCCGACGAGGTATGCCAGTTTCTGGGCATGCAGCGGGGGCAGGCGCAGGTGACGCGCTTCGCCGACGGCGAGGCGTACGTGCAGATTCAGGAGAACGTGCGCGGCGCGGATGTGTTCGTGATGCAGCCCACGTGCCGTCCGGTGGACGGGCACTTGATGGAGTTGCTGCTGATGATTGACGCGTTGAAGCGAGCGTCGGCGCGGCGCATTACGGCGGTGATTCCGTATTTCGGTTATGCGCGGCAGGACCGCAAGGACAAGCCGCGCAGTCCGATATCGTCGAAGCTGGTGGCGGATTTGCTGACTACGGCGGGGGCACACCGGGCGCTGATTGTGGATTTGCATACGCCGCAGTTGCAGGGATTTTTCAATATTCCGGTGGATCATCTGTTTGCTTCGCCGGTGCTGGTGGATCACTTCCGCAAGCTCAACCTGCCGAATTTGACGGTGGTTTCGCCGGATGCGGGCGGCGTGGAGCGGGCGAGGTTTTTTGCGAAGAAGGTGGACGCGGCCCTGGCGATCGTGGATAAGCGCCGCGTGGAAATGAACGTGGCAGAAGTGATGCACGTGATCGGCGATGTGAACGGAAGGACTTGCCTGATCATCGATGATTTGATCGATACGGCGGGGACGCTGGTGAAAACGGCGGCGGCGCTGAAGGAAAACGGCGCGACTGTGGTTTATGCCTGCGCTTCACATGCGGTGCTTTCGGGGCCGGCGGTGGAGAACATCAAGAATTCGGTGATTAAGGAACTGGTGGTGACGAATACCATCCCGCTGAATGCCGAGGCGGATGCGGCGCGCACGGAAAAGGGCGGGAAGATTACGGTGCTCTCGATTGCGGGATTGATCGGGCGCGCGATTCAGGCGAATCACGAAGAGACTTCGGTGAGCAAGTTGTTTGTGTAGGAGTTCAATAAGGAAGCGAGCCAAACGCGCGCTTTCGCAATCTCGCAAAAAAAGCGAGATTGATCGCGCGGCTCGCTCAGATCCTTCGGCGACAAGAAACCGTCGCCTCAGGATGACAATCCTTAAAGGGTGACAATCTTTAAATTAGACAGGAATCGAATTTATGGCGACTGCAATTGAAACCAACGTACTCGAAGCGCATCCGCGGGAGTCGGGGAACAAGAACATGGCCCGGCGGGTCCGCATGGGCGGAAAAATTCCGGGCGTGCTTTACGGCGCGGGCAAGAACTCACTTTCGGTGAGCGTCGATCCGCGGCAGGTGACGCGCATCCTGAACTCGAAGACCGGGCACAACACAATTTTCGACCTTGCGCTGAACGGCGGCGAGCAAACTAAAGCCATGATCGTCGATTGGCAGTACGAGCCCATCAAGGGCAAACTGCTGCACATCGACCTGAAGCGCATTGCTATGGATAAGGCGCTGAAGGTGAGCGTGCCGATTTTCCTGCGCGGCGAAGCGGCGGGCGTGAAGCAGGAAGGCGGCATTCTAGAGCAGATTCTGCGCGAGGTGGAAATCGAGTGCCTGCCGGCGGATATTCCCAGCCACGTCGATGCCGATGTGAGTGAACTGGTGTTCGGCAAAGTGCTGCGCGTGTCGGATTTGCAGCTTGGAGACAAGGTGAAGGTGCTCACCGATCCGCATCAGCCGGTGGCGCATGTCACCACGGTGAAGGAAGAGGTTGTGGCTGCGCCGGAAGCGGTGGCGGCGGAGGCAGGAGCGGTTCCGGCCGAGCCCGAGGTTATCAAGAAGGGCAAGCAGGAGACCGACGAGGAAGGCGCCGAGGGTGCGGAAAAGGCCGAGAAGAAGCCAGAGAAGGCCGAGAAGAAGGAGAAGAAATAACAAGGAAGCGAGCCAATCGCGCGATTACTGCGCCGCGAAGAACGCGACGCGTCGCGCGGCTCGCCCAGATCCCTCGCTGCGCAAAGAACGCTTGCTCGGGATGACAACTGGATTCTGAGGGTGCGGGCGGAGGAAATTGATAGGGCGTGAAACTGATCGTCGGTCTCGGCAATCCGGGTATCGAATACCAGTTTTCGCCGCATAACCTGGGCTTTCTGGCGGTGGATCGCATTGCCGAGGATTTGAGAGTTGAAGTCAGGAATCGGCTGTGCCGGGCGTTGACGGCGCGAGTGGTGATTGAGGGAGTTCCGGCGCTTCTGGCCAAGCCTGAGACGTACATGAATTTGAGCGGGTTGTCGGTCCGGGAGCTGGTAGAGAAGCACGAAGTAGTCCCGGAAGCGGACCTGATTGTGATTCAGGACGAGTTGGATTTTCCACTGGGCACATTGCGCATTCACACGCGGCGCAGCTCGGCGGGGCATAACGGCATTGAGTCGATCATCGATGCGCTGGGAACGAACGACTTCCTACGCATCCGGATTGGCGTGGCGCCGGAGCACAAGGTGGAAGACGGCCAGCGCTATTTGCTGGCTCCGGTGCGCAAGGCTGACCTCAAAGTGGTGGACGAAGTTCTCGACACTGCGGCGGAAGCGGTTAAGGTGATTTTGAAAGATGGTCCGGCAGCGGCGATGAATCGCTTCAACCGGAAAGAGTAGCGGGCTTCGGGCTTCAGCTTTCGGGCTTCGGCCAAGAGCAAATAGCCACGGATTCTCACGGATCAAGATCTTCTATCTTTGAGAATTTTCTTGGTTGATTCGGTTTATCCGTGTGATCGGTGAAGATCCGTGGCCGGTTTGGTGGCCTAGAATTTGGAGACTGCGAATGAATCGTACTTATGAATTGATGTTTATCGTCCGGCCTGACATGACGGACGAGGATTTGGACAAACTGGTTTCCACGCTGGGGACGGCGGTAACGTCCTCGAATGGAACCGTCAAGAGCGTGGAAAAAATGGGCAAGCGGCGGCTGGCGTATACCGTGCGCAAGTTCCACGAGGGCGTTTATGTCCTGCTGACCGTGGAAGGCGGAGGCGGGGTGATGCACGAACTGGAGCGCCGGCTGCGTGTGACGGAGCCTGTGATCAAGTTTCTGACCGTGCGCATCGACGAGGAACAGAAGCGCCTCGACAAGATTAAAGCCATCCGCGACTCGCGCAAGAAAGTAAGCGCGCAACCTGTGGCGGCGGCTGCTGCGCCCGCGGAAGAAACCGCGGCGGCGCCGGCGGCGGAAGCTCCGGCGACGGCTTGAAGAGCAGGGGCCAGAGGCTAGGGGTCAGTTGCCAGCAAGACGGGCACTTACCGCGAGCTACTGGCAACAGTTCTGTGAGCTCATATGCGGGGATTTGACAAACGACTAGCCACTAATCAGTAACCAGTGATTTTGAGCGAGCACGATTTAAGGAGCACCATGGCTGAAGAAACGAAAGCACCAGCGCCACCGGCGGAACGAGCGGCCGGCGATGCACCTGCACCGCGCGAGGCGCATGCCCCGCGATCTTTCGGAGATCGTCCGAGTGGAGATCGTCCCGGCGGCGACCGGCCGCGTTTTGGCGGCGGGGGCGGCGGCGGACGGGGTCCGGGCGGTCCTCCGCGCGAAGGCGGACGGAAGTTTTTCCGGCGCAAGAAAGTGTGCAAGTTCTGCGTCGAGAAAATCGAAAGCATCAACTACAAGGATTACCGCATGCTCGGCCAGTTCGTCGCCGAAAGCGGCAAGATTGTGCCGCGGCGGCTGACCGGCGTGTGTTCGCCGCACCAGCACCGGCTGTCGGCCGCGATCAAGCAGGCGCGGAATATTGCGCTGCTGCCGTTTGCCGGGCGGGCATCGTAGGAAAAACGCTTTTGGCTATTGGCTCTTAGCTCTTGGCTCGACCGAGCGGGGCTAGGGGTTTAGCCAAAAGCCAAAAGCCAAAAGCCAAGAGCGAGGTTTTGTCATCATGGAAGTCATTCTTAAGGAAGATGTAGTCAAACTGGGTGCACGGGGCGATGTGGTGAAAGTCGCCGAGGGATACGGGCGCAATTACCTTTTGCCGCGCAAGCTGGCTATTGAGGCTAACGCCGGGAACAAGGCCGTCATCGTGCAGATGAAGGCCGCGTCGGTGCGCCGCTCCGCCAAGGAGAAGACCCAGGCCGAAGAGCTCGCCAAGCAGTTCGAGGGCGTCTCGGTATCGTTCCACCGTAAGGCGGGCGAGGGCGATCAGCTCTTCGGGTCGGTCACGTCGAGCGACATCGGCGAGGCGCTGACCAAGAAGGGATTCAACATCGACCGGCGCAAGATCCAGCTGCATGAGCCGCTGAAGACCGTGGGCGAGTTCACCATCCCGGTCAAGCTGCATAAGGATGTGACCGCGCATCTGAAGGTGGTTATCGAGAAGGAAGCGGTAGTGGCGTAAGGCTACGTCTCTCCTGCTTCATACGATTCGACGGTACGGTCGTATACTTTGCGTGCGTCTGGAGTCTGCCCGGGTCACACCACGATTCTCGCGGCATCGATGGGATGTAGGCACGCCAGTCGCCGATTCGGATGCGCCATAGGTCTTTGTAGCGCTTAAGTTGTCTTGCATCCTGAGGGTCTCGGGTCAAGCAGTGAAGTGACGTTGCTGCGAACCGTTGGATCGGTGAAGTACGAAAGGTGGTCGTCAATGCTCGATATGGTCACGACTTCAGGAACAGATTGACGAGCTTTTCGCAAAGACCTTGGCTGGCGACTACGAAGGCGACGCGGCGTGGCACGCTGTTCACGATCTTCGTCGCATTGGGTCACGGGAAGTCTTCGACAGGGCTGCGGAGTGGTGCAGGTCAAACGATCCCCTGGTCCGTACGCGCGGTCTCGATGTTTTAGCGCAGATCGGCAGATCAGGCGAACACCCCAGGAACTCCTTTCCAGACGAATCCTTCCGTATCGTAGCCGGCGTGTTGAAGGACGAGCGGGAAACCCGACCGTAAGATTCCGCGATTACGAGCCTAAGGGCACTTGGACAACCCCGCTGCGATCCCGTCGATCCTCCAGTTCTTATCGCACTCGAACTGCGACGTTAGGCACGCTGTGGCGTTCGCATTAGGGTCATTCCCAAACGACCCTCGAACCTCCGAGGGGCTGCTTGCGCTTACCAAGGACCCCGATGAGAACGTGCGGGATTGGGCAACCTTCGCGCTCGGTGTTTTAGGGGAGCGCACCAGATCTTCGAGCTGCGCTTCTGAAACGTCTACCTTCTCGGAATCCTTCATCTCTTACACCCAAAGGCCCCCGTTTGCACTCTACGGAGAGTCGGGCCCGATTTGTGCGACCGCGCTATTGAGACGGATCCCACCATAATGCCCAACAACCAGGGCAATTCCCTTGCCACCCTGGGACGAATGGTTGTGCTCCACTGTTCTGTTTCGCTCGTAAATCTTTGTCCCAGAACGACCTAGCGCCCACAAAAATCATCCCGACGGCTATAATTTCTGCTCACGGTTCCACGGACCACCCGTCTATTCCTGTGCAAGCCCGGATACAGTGTTGAACCATATGCATTGACCCGGGACCTGCAGAGGACACGACAGAATGCCGGCCGAAGCATGGGTAGTACCGTTTGCGGTTAGCCAACGGGCCCACTCGGGACGAAGCGAGAGAGCGGAAAAAGTCGGCGGTGGAAGAAGTGAGAACCAGCGTACGGAGAATCAGGACCCCGCGCGGGGCCGCATGGCTGGGCTAGATCGCCAAACTCAAGACCGCCGCATCGACGACACGATGCTGATTCGCGAGGCGCAGCAGGGTAACCGCGGCGCATTCGAGGAGCTCGTGCGTCACTACGACCAGTCCGTTCTGCGACTGGCGCTTCATCTCACCGGCACCGAGCAAGACGCTCAGGACGTCTACCAGGACGCGTTCCTGAAGGCTTACAAGAACATCGGCAGCTTCCGGTTTGAGTGTTCCTTTTACACGTGGATTTATAGGATCGTGACCAATTTGTGTCTTGATCACCTGCGCAAGAAAAACGTGCGCAAGGAAGACGCTCCAGTCGCTAAAGATGCTTCGGGAGGGGAGTATGACCTGCTCGATCAGGTACCGGATGGGCGGGCGGGAGCGAATCCAGAGCGCGATTTGATGCGGCGGCAACTGGGCGCGCGGATTCACGTAGCGCTGGAAAAGCTGACTCCGCGGGAGCGCATGGTGTTTGAGTTGAAGCATTACCACGGATTGAAGCTGCGGACTGTGGGGGAGATTTTGCATACCACGGAAGAGACGGCGAAGAATACTTTGTTTCGGGCCACGCAGAAGTTGCGCGGAGCGCTGGCGGATATGAGGTAGGCAGGAAAGAAGCCGAGCTTGCGCTCGGCGGACGGGCAAGAGTGCCCGTCCCCACATAGAGCCCGTGACCACAGGGACCGTGCAGGGAGAGAGATTATGAAATGTGAATGGGTTCGAGAAAATATCGTGCTGCAGGTTTATGGGGAGCTGGCGGATGACGCTCGTCATGAACTGGAGCAGCATGTGGCGCGCTGCGCGGACTGCGCGGCGGAACTTAAGGCGGAGCAGGAATTCCACGTGCTGCTGGCGAACGCTCCGTCGGTTGAGCCGACGCCCAACCTGGTGGCGGCGTCGCGCATGCGGTTGCAGGAAGCTTTGGAAACTGCCCAGCAGGGCGCGTTCTGGCACAAGTTTGCGTTTGATCCGGTGAACTGGCTGCGGCAGGTAAGGTTCTCGCCGGCGCTGGCTTCGGCGATTTTGATTCTCGGTTTTGCGGGTGGAGTTGGAACCGCTTACAGAATGTTCCCTGGCGCCAAGGTTGCGAACAACCCCACACCTGTAACGTCGGCGGTTCCCACCGAGTCCGCGATCGCGGGCATTCGGTCTATCACGCAAACTCCGGGCTCGAGTCAGATCGACATCAAATACGACACTGTCGCCACGCAGGATGCGCAGGGCTCGCTGAACGACCAGAAAATCCAGCAGCTGCTTTTGTATGCGGCTCGCAATAATTACAACTCCGGGCTCAGCATGGATTCCGTCAATCTGCTGACGCAGAAGCCGAATGACGCCCAGGTGCAGGAAGCTCTGCTGTATGTGCTGCAGTACGACTCGAATCCGGGGGCGCGGTTGAAATCTCTCGGCGCGCTGGGCGCTTATGTGAAGAGCGACCAGCGGGTACGCGATGCGGTGTTGATGGCGCTGGTGAACGATGCGAACCAGGGCGTGCGCACCGAAGCGCTGCGGCTGATTGAGCCGGTCAAGGCCGATGGCAGCGTGCGCGGCGTGCTGATGACGCTGGCGGCGAAAGATCAGAGTACCTACATCCGGTCGCAGGCTCGCACTATGCTGGCCCAGCTGCCGGAAATTGATTAAGAAAGCGAAAGCAGAAAGAGGCAGATGAATTGAAACGTTGGTCACAAATCGTTGGGCTGGCCGGAGCGCTCGCCCTGCTTGCTCCCCTCGCCCTTGTTCCGCAGGGCTGGGCGCAGGAAACGCACATATCCCGCGAAGGCGACACCTGGGGACAGCAGGTCACCGGTTCGCTGGCGTCGGTGAAGATTCTGAAAGTGAAAGTCGATATGGGCTCGGTGGTGGTGCGCGGAGGACAGCAGCAAGGCATTAATTACGTCGTTCATACGAACTTCAAGACTTCTTCTGAGCAGGACGCGCGCCGCCAGTTCGAGCAATACAAAGTAACCGCATACGTGAAGGGCGACACCGCCTGGGTCGTGGGCGATTGGCAGGGAGGACGCCGGCCTCGACATTTTTCCGGAGAGGTCTCGATCAACGTTCCCCGTGAAATGATGCTGGTTAAGCTTGAAACCGAAGGCGGCAACGTGGATGCGTCGGGGGTTGCGGGCCGGGTGGAAGCGGAGAGCGGCGGCGGCAGCATGCATCTCGACGACATTGGCGGAGGCGCCAATGCCGAGACCGGCGGCGGTTCGATCGAGGTAGGCACGGTGAGCGGCGATCTTGGGCTGCACACCGGGGGCGGCACGATCATGGTTCGTCACGCCAACGGAAAAGTGGTTGCCGAGACCGGCGGCGGCAGCGTGGAAATTCAATCGGGCGCGCAGGGCGCGGTGATCGAAACGGGCGGCGGCAGCGTCGAAGTGAAGCAGTGCAATGGGAAGCTGAAGGTTTCGACTGGTGGCGGCAGCATCGACCTGGGAGATATCAACGGGCCGGTAGAGATTGAAACGGGCGGCGGCACGATTCATCTTAGTTCCGCGAAGGGCGCGGTTCGGGCGCAAACCGGCGGCGGCGGTATTGAGCTCTACGGTGTGCCTTCGGCACGCGCGGAAACCGGCGCGGGCAGCATCATCGTGAAGCTGGTGAACACGGGCGCCGAGCGCAACGATTCCATGCTTGAGACATCTGCCGGGGACATCACCGTATACATTGCGCCGGATGTGGCGATTTCGGTGCGGGCCAGCGTCGAACTGGGCAATGGTCACCGCATCACCTCGGACTTTTCCGACATTCACGTCAGCAGCGAAGGCGGTGGTGACTGGGGCGGCCCGAAGACGCTAATGGCCGAAGGCAAGTTGAACGGCGGTGGTCCGGTGTTGAAGGTGCGCACGACCACCGGCGACATCTGCATCAAGCGGGCGGATCATTAATCGGGACGACTGGTCTGGACGACGATCGGGACCGAGTAAAGAAATCTCTGAAGCTCGCTGCATTTTTCCCGCGAGCTTTTGCGGCACGCTTGCAAAACTATTCTGAGGGCAACGACCATGCGGAAATATATTCTGACGTCTCTCACGGTACTGCCTCTGCTGCTCAGCTTTTCTCATGCTTCGCAAAACTGGTCGGTGGATCCTCCGGCGGCCTACGGTTTTCCCAGCGAGGATTCCAGCACCGGATCGTATCTGGGTGTGGATATCAGCGACGTAAGCACAGAACGGCTTTCGGCGTTGAAGTTGAAAGAGGAAAAAGGTGTTGAGGTCACCATGGTGGATCAGGATGCTCCGGCCGGCAAAGCGGGCATCAAGGAACACGATGTGATCCTCAGCATGAACGGCACGTCGATCGAGAGCCACGTGCAACTGAAGCGCATGATCCGGGAGACGCCGCCGGGCCGGGTCGTGACCTTTGGGATCAGCCGCGACGGACAGCCGATGACGATCAAGGTGCAACTGGCCGACCGCCGTCAGCAGTATGCCTGGGTGGGCCCGAAGATGAAGGATTTCCACGTGGAAATCCCGTCCATTTCCATCAATCCCGACATTGAGATACCGCAGATCAACGTTATGGTGGTGCGATCGTCCGCTCGAAGCGGGCTGATGGTGGAAAATATTACGCCGCAGCTGGGGGAATTTTTCGGCGTTAAAGACGGAAACGGAGTGCTCGTTCGCGCCGTGGAAAAGGGCAGCCGCGGGGAGAAAGCTGGGTTCCGCGCCGGCGACATCATCGTGAAGATCAACGACAAGCCCGTCCACGATACGGGTGACTTCACCGACGTGATGCACTCGCGAGACAGCGGGACGGTGAGCGTTGGCGTAATTCGCGACAAGAAGGAACAGAACCTGAACCTCGAGTTGCCGCCGCACGGGGACTCAGGCGCGTTGATCGAGGAAGAAAGTTTGGACGAGCCCGTTTTCAATGCTGAAACTGAAATGGAATTGAGCGAACTGCAGGATCAGCTCGCAGAAGTGCAGCCCGACATGAACCTGATTTCGGACGAGAGTGAGAGCGCCGAGCAGGCGGTGGACGCGCTCCGCCAGGCTGCTTGCGCCCAGCAACAAGCGGAGCAAATGAAGAAGCTTGAAGAAAGAACTGAGGCGCAGAGTGAAGCGCTCAAATCCGCGCTCGACCAGATGCGCCACGCGCAGCAAAAGGCACTGCAGCCGCAGATGCTGGAGAAGATGAATCGCGAGCAGAAGTTGATGAAGCAGCAGCAGGAAAAGCTCAGAATCGATATGGAGCGGATGCTGCGGGAAACGCGCAGGGGCGGGTTTGATATTTAGCGCTCAGAATGTTGGTGGAAACTCTTTGAGCCGGCGGTGGTACGAAGTCGCAGGGGTCCTTCGCTTCGCTCGGGATGACAAGTCGGAGCAGGAACTACGAGCTCGGAAATAGCAATTAGAAACTAACAGCCGGCGACCATTCTAGTTGCTGGCGGAGCTGGCTCGAACTAGAGTCGCGAGGGCAATGCGGTTTCTGCCAGCTTGCTTCGCGGCGTAGAGGCCGTTGTCGGCGGCTCGCACTAGCTCATCGCGCGTGGTGCCGTGGTCGGGAAAAGCGGCGACTCCGGCACTGATCGTGACCGTTTGGGGCACACCCGGAAACTGCCACTGCTCCACCATCCTTCTGAGTTTTTCTGCAACGCTTACCGCGTGCGACGCATTCGTTTGCGTGAGCACAATCCCGAATTCTTCGCCTCCGTAGCGGCACACGACGTCAATCTTGCGCAGCTGCTGGTGGAACAGAGACGAAACCTGCCGCAGGACTTCGTCTCCCAACAAATGTCCAAACTCGTCGTTGAGGCGCTTGAACTGGTCAATGTCGGCCATGATCACGGCCATGCCAGTGCCGTAGCGGCGCGAGCGCTCGATCTCCTCGAGAATGCGCAACTCAAAGAAACGCCGGTTGAAGATTCCGGTCAGGCCGTCGAGATAGGCCAGCTGCTTTACCCGCTCCACGTAATGGGCATTCTGGATGGCGGTGGCGCAAATGTCGGCCACGGATTCCAAACACTGCAGCTCACTCTCGCGGAAGGCGTTGCGATTCGCGCTTTCGAGCGCCAGCACTCCCAGGATCTGCCCGAAAGAGACCAGCGGGATGCTCATGCGCGCGGCGGACTCGACAAAAAACCGCATGCACTCGGGCTTGGTAGCCAGGTCTTTCTCGATGAGCGTGCCGCTGGTCGAGAGAATATGCGACCAGGGCTCGCGATCCGCGGGAAAGCGGCCGCCTTCGGGAATTCGCGCGGTGAGGGTTCCGTGGTGTGCCCGCAAAACCAGCTCGCTCTCCTCGCGGAGAAACAAAGAAACGTGCGGCACCTGGAACGCCTGCTGAATCAGCACGCACACCTTGCCCAGCAGTTCTCCCAGATCGAGAACTGCGGTGCTTTGCTGTGCGATGGCGTTGATGGCCTCCAGTTGCCGCGCTCGTTGCCGCTCCAGCGTATACAGGCGGGCGTTCTGCAGAGCCATGGATGCCTGGGTCGAAAACAAAATAAGGAGATTGATGGTTTCTTTATCGAAATGGTTGAGCCGGGTGCTTTGGCAATCGAGCACTCCCACCACTTCGTCGCGGACCATGAGCGGCAGCGCGAGTTCCGAACGGGTCGACTTCGCGGCGCAGACGTAACGGGAATCCTTCCTGACGTCGGGCGCGTAAATGGGTTGCTTCTTGAGCGCCGCGGCGCCGGTAAGTCCTTCGCCTAACCCCAGCTGAATCTGGTCTTGTCCTTCGTCCCAGCCAATCTGCGAGCGCACACACAGATGCTGCGATTCCTCATCCAGCAGAAGGATGGCCGCATTCTGCAGATGGAAATAGTCGCGTGCAATGGCCAGAATCCGCTGCAGCACCTCATCTGGATCAAAGGTGGAAAGCACGGCCTGGCCCGCATCGTATAGGACTGCGGTTTTCGACATTCTGTGCGGATTCTATCGCGGAAGGTGGTGCGTCCCGAGGTTCCTAAAGTAACTGACCTCGGGGAGGATGCTGACCCCACTCGTTCGGCTGCGTTCAGCGGAGCGCCTTTTCGCGAAGCGCGCGAAAACGGCACACACGGTTGTTCTCCTTTACTTCCATCTGCGCGCGGTGCGGATCAGACCGTAGGCCACGAGACAGAACCAGAAGTCGATGGCCATCCCCAGGTCGAAATGAAACGGACGATGCCGGGCCAGGGGTGGGAAAGACGGAGCCAGCACGAAATACGCCACATTGCCCAACACCACTGCCAGCAAAACCTGGAGAAAATTGGCCATCGCGGGCGCTGAGAGTTTAGACACCGCGGCACCTTGCAGCGGCCGAGTTCTCGCAGGGCGCGAAAATGGGCACGCGCTCGCATGGCGCGGATGGGCAACCATGAGTCTTTTCGGTTTGCATTGCTCACAATGCTACAGGCTACTTCATTCCCAGGTCGGTCAGGATCTTGGGATTCTCTTCACCGGCGGCCAGGACCTGGTGGCAGGCGCTGCAGTCGTTGGTGATGGTCTGGCCGTCTGCGCTGGTATGGCTGCCGTCGTGGCAGCGGAAGCAACCCGGGGAATCGTTGTGGCCAAGGTTGTTCGGGTGGACGCCCCATGTCACACGCATGTCAGGGAAGATGTTGCGCAGGTAGATGTTGGCGATTTCCTGGCCGGACTGCTCCACTGCGGCACGCTGCGTTTGATAAATCTGCGGATAATTCGTCTGATAAAACTTATCGATCTCGGCGCTGATGGTCTGCCTGGCCACGTCGCGGGTGACGTAATTGACTTTTAGAACCTCGACGGCTTTTTTCTTGATGAAGGGCAACGCTGGGCTGATGTGGCCGAGCGACATTTGCTTATCCACTGCGTTTTCGGGTAAGTCGAAGGCATGCGTCGGACGGTTGTGGCAATCCACGCAATCCATGGTGCGATGCTCTCCCTTGTCCAATTGCTGTTGCGTCGGCTTGGCATCGGTGGAAATGAATTCGGTGGTTTTTCCCTGATCGTCGGTGAAATAAACGACGGGGATGGTCTGGCGCTCGAAGTCGGTCGAAATGTAGCGGATGCGGGCGTTATCGGCGAGGTGGTGGCCGTGGATGCCGACCGAACCCTGCCAGGTGCGTCCGCCCACTTTCAGCAGCAACACGTCGGTCTGCGGCGTGTTTTTTTCGTCGTCCTTGTAGCTGGTGTTCACCAGGAACTTGTCGCCGGTAAAGCGCTGCGGCCAGTGACATTGCTCGCAGGTTTCACGCGCGGGGCGGAGATATTTTACCGGTGAAGGAATGGGGCGTGAGTAGGTATGAAAGGTTACCGCGAAAACCTGCCGCAGACCGGAAACCTTGGATCGCACAAACCATCCTGCTCCTGGGCCGATATGGCAATCCACGCAGGCCACGCGCGAGTGCGGAGAATTCTGATAGGCGGAATATTCCGGGGCCATCACGGTGTGGCAAGTCGTCCCGCAGAAGCTGGTGGAATCCATGTACTCGACGCCACGGTAAGACGCGGTGCCAATGATCAAGAGGTTCACGATAGTCGCGAAGGCTACCCACTCCAAGGTACGCTGCACGACGGGCAGGTGCAGGTCGACGGCGGGGAAAACTCCCGGGAGTTTCCCGCTTACGCGCAGACTTCGTCTCCTGAACCAAATGCCGATCGGAATCAACAGCAGGCCGAGTACAAAGATTCCCGGAAGAATCAGAAAAACCAGGAGGCCGATATAGGGATGCGGTGGCCCGGACAGGAAGATGTCATAGAACCAGAAGGCAATGGTGGTGAGGGCTGTGCTGGTCGTGATAACCGCGCCCGTCAGAGTAGTGGGATTCTGCCCCAGGAAATAGATGGGCTGGGTCCAGTCTCGGATGCGTTGTCGTGCGCTCATTAAGAACCTGCCGCTCCTTATTGTTCACTTCTTGATGTCAATTCCATGCGCCGCTGCGCAGGCACACTCCAGACTGCGACGCGGACGTCCGCGGCTCTGCACCATTTCCGGAAACGATCCCCCAACCCAATCTCGATCGCAGCAACCGGCAGGACTACTTTTTCAGCGTGCGGATATAAGCCACCAGGCCCTTGATGTCTTCGGGCTTCAGAGAGCCATACTTGGGCATCTTGTTCTTGCCATTGGTAATAATGTCGGTAAGTTGAGCGTCGGACATGCCCTGGACCTCGGCGGTGGTGAAGTCGTGGGCGCCCATTTTCTTGCCCATTGCGGAGCCCGTGCCATCCGCTGCGTGGCAGCCCACACATTTAGATTTGAAGATGGTTGCCGCGTCTTGCGCACGCGCTGTCAAGGGAATGCTGAGAAGAACAGCGAATACGGTTGCGATTGTAAACACTCTTAGGTTAATTCTCTTCATCTTTAAGCTCCGTTTGATCTTTAAAGTTCTGTACGAGTTTTGGTTCGATCAATTTAGTTGGCCCCAACTTTAAAGCGGGAATATTACTGTAAGCTGTGCAATATTGAACACCCGGCTGGGCGGTGGTTCTGTGATCCCCGTCACAGGTAGTGGTAACACAAATACCGTTGAGCATCCCTGCGCTGCCGATCCGCTGCCAACATTCGTGATGCCGGGCACGGGCAAGTGTGATGGAGATCACGGCACCGCCTTAGGCCCGAGATCACACTCAGTGGCGAGGGTGAGTCTATGGCGAAAGACAATCGCAACCTGTTGGATGTGCTGAAGTTCGAACTCGCGTTTCTTGAGCAAGGCGGATACGGGCGATTGCCGCGTGAATCCTGGCGGGCACGTTTTGTTTTTGAGGATTCCCCGACCTGCATGAACTTTAACTCCAAAGACCGCGAACCGTGCAGCGAATGCCTTCTGATGCAATTCGTCCCGGAGAACGCGCGGACGGAGCAAACTCCTTGCATTCATATCCCGTTGTCGCCGAGCGGAGAAACGCTGGAATCTTTGTACCGCACCGGGACGCAGCAGGAGATCGAGGAAACGCTCGGCGCTTGGCTACGAGCGACGATCGGGCGGCTCGAAGCGGGAAAAACGAAGGCATCCTGAAGCTTCATCGAGTTGGGAAAGTTGCGAAACGGCCGCGGGTTATTTCTTCGCAGAGCACGTCTTCGTGTATCCCGCTAGGGGTTTATCCTGCTATGGCTCGCGCTTCGGGGAGTCGATATCTTTGTTCCTGGTAAATCCGTAACGCAAAAGCTCCCCCGGGATGAGCGCGCATTTCGGTGACCACTGCCTGCACTTCGGGAGGCATTTGTTCAAACGACGGGATCGGGCCACCGTATCCTGCGGGCAGGACGACGGGTGCTGCGGCGACGGCGAAGGCAAGGTCGGATAGCGTGAAGCATCCGCCTACGAGAAATTTCCGTCCGTCGGCGAGGCGCGCGTCGACGGAATCGAATGTTGTCCTGATTGTGGCGAGGGATTGTTCCGCTGTATTCAGGTTGAGTTGCAGGAGCAACTTCAGCAGTCCGGCGAACACTGGATACGCGAATTCAACGGTCTTCTGCTCGAAAGCCGGAGTTCCCTCGCTCAGTGGGCGGATCATGATGTCGCGATGGGGAAGTAAATAGTAGTAGGCAAACTTGGCGGTAGCAAAAGCTAAAGTCGAATTGAAGAGAATCCAGTCCGAATTGACCTGGGTCAAGTCGTTCGGGTCCGCGGGCAACAGTTTTAAATCCGGTGAAGACTGAGAATCGAAATGGTCGACGATAGGGCGCGGGCCGATGAGCCTGAAAGAGTCGTTGTAGAGCAAGGGGAATATCGGAGTGAAACCGTGCCACAGCGTCACGAAGAACGAAAAGATGAGCGCTTGTCGTTTCTCGACGCTTTCGATTCCGTAGTGCTCAACCAGAAAGCGGCTGGTTTCGCTGTCGAGGCTGGGTGGAAATGTGATCAAGACAGGAATCATGGCTTTGCCCTTTCTCCACTACGGATTCGATCCTTCCGTTCGAACCTCGGTTGAGATTTTCAGTCACGCCGCAAGCGGTCAGTCGAAACGCACCAGTAAGCTCGACGGAAATGGCCCTGCGTATTGCAAGTCCCCGGCCCGCCGTAAGCTGGGGCGTTTTAAAAGCGGCTTCAGTATTCCGGGTATTTGCACACGATTGATGTATTGCCCAAAGCAAGTGTGAAGGCCGTATCCAAAATGCATACTCAAATATTCAGGACGGTCGATGCGAAACTCGTTGGGCTGATCCACAAAGCGCTCGTCGAACATTGCCGATTGCGTTGCTGCAATCACGGAGGTTCCTTTCGGAATCGTGGTTCCGTGGAATGACGTTTTGGCCAGAGGATAATCTTCGGCAGCCAGGCGATAGACGCCCGCATTGTTGGGGTTGAAGCGAAGCGCTTCGAATACATACTTCGCCAGCAGCGCGTCGTCATCGGTGAGAGCGGCGGCTTGCGCTGCCTTCAATTGTTCGGGTCGCTGGAACAATTGATCGAGCACCTGAGCGCAGCACTTGGAAGTGGTTGGAATCGCGCCCACCAGCAGGCCAAGGATGTTATTGCGAATGCTGACATCGTCCATGGCCGGCAGACCGGCACTCTGGAGGAGCAAACAGCGCCCGAGCACATCATCCTTCGAAACTCGGCTTGCCTTTCGCGCGGCAATGGTTTCGTCGAGCCAGTTCCGTACTTGGGCCGCAGTTGTGGCCGCTGCCTGCGCCAGCTTTGGATCATTCTCGACGTCGAGGAAAAGATACTGGAAGAGCACGCTTCCCCAGGCTTCGACCTGTTGGTCTGACAGCGGGGGACAGCCGAAGTAGTCGGCGATCCAGCGGGCTGGCACAGTCTTGCTCAGCTGCACGACGTCGAGTTGACCGCCTGCCCCAGCAACCAGATCGCCTGCCGTTTTCTGCACGAAAGGAGCGATTCTCCCAGGGATATCTTCGCGGCGAACCACGCTGCGCATGTGCGAAACGTCGCGCGTGTACTCGGGCGAATTCTGCATGCCCAGGAAAAAATCTTCTCCGCCGGTGACCACCCTCATCTTATTGCCATAGATCACCAGAAAGACTTCGTCGCGCGCGAGCACTTCCTGCACATCTTCAAACCGCGTGACCAGGGCGTAGTTTTCGAAAAGCAGAATAGGCTTGATTCGGCGGAGGATGGCGAAGATCGGTTCCGGATACTGAGTGAGGTGCGCTTTGATTGCGTCGAGAAAGGACGTTACCTCGCCTTTCACCTGGGCGAGTTCGCGATCGACGGATTCCATAACCTCGCGGGTAAGATCAACGCATTCCGCGTCAATCTTGTCCAGAACGCTCTTGAGGTTTTCGAACATCAGCATCTCCGATTATTGTGCTTCTTACTTATTGCACCCCGTAACTGGCGTCTCAATCTCTGCACCTTATCTCGGATCGACGGTTCCGCTCGCGATCATCTGCAGCGCCGTCAGGCTGGGCATGAAAAAATAGTCTCCGCCTCGAAGCTCGACGAAGTTGGGCAGGTTGACACAGACGAACGGAGGATTCTGCGGATCGGCTGTTCCCTGCAAGACGCTCTTGCCTCTGCCTCCGTGATTTCCAATCACCAGATCCTTGTCGTTGCCCTGGTGTAAATCATTTCCGTATTCAATCCACTGCTGTTGAACGAATTCGAACTGGCGGAAGAGGCTGGCGTTCAAGGCCATAAAGATGATGCCGTGTTCGTCCTCATCGCGAACCGGCTGACCCTCCGGCACATAAGTTCCGTAGGTAAGGCCGCGGCGCATGAGGCGCCGGCGATTGACCAGCTCGCCGTTGAATCCAAATGAGTCACGCGGGTTCCCGCGCCGGATGTGGGCGCCCACCGGACAGCGCAGGCCATTCAGATCTTTGCCGTAAGTGAAATTCGTGTTGCGATCGTTGTCCGCGACAATAGCGGGATCTGGATGATCGGGCGAAAGCTCAACCGGAGTTCCGTCGCGCCAGCGGCCCACAAATTTCGAAGCCAGTTTTTCCTTTCCGCCGGGATAGAGCGCGCCCTGCTTCTCGAGAAACGCTCGAAAAGTGGCTACGTTTTGATGCATCTTGCGATAAACCATGAACGTGCCATTGCGTGCCAGCAGATGAGGGATGGGCGCAACCGGCAGCTCGCCGGATTCGTCCGCGTATCCCAGCAAGAATTCGCCGGTAGCCAAGGCCTCCCATTTTCCTTCGGCGGTGAGCTTGCCTTGGCCGGGGACGCAATCCCGCTCGGCGCCTTTGAAGTCCGGATTGCCGAATCCGTCCGTGTAGCCGAAATGCTCCTTCGTGGTGGGCTTGCCGTCGATGAAAATGGCGTGCGCGTCCTGCGCTTGCAGCAATGCGGCTCCTCCGGTCTGATTCGCGATCTGCAGCAGGAGCGAGCATCGCTCATCGAGCTCTGCCGGTGTCTGCGCGTTCACGGCCAGCCAGACATGCACGCGGTTGTCTCGCCAAACCGGCTCCCAATGCTCGGGACTGTTCTTGCCCGTGTCGTAGAGAATCTCTCCTCGCGCCTTCATGCCTTGCTGAAATTCGACCGGGAAGCTCAACAATGTTGGCGCGGGGAGTTCAAGTTTGGCGAGCCCATGGAAGGTGAATGCGATGTTCACAGTAGAAGCCGGCTTTTTATCCCAACGCTCGCCGGTGGTGAGGTATTGCACGATCTGGCCAATGAAGTCTCGAGCCCCTTTGACGTGAGTGAGTTCCAGCAACAGATAACGCGCGAAGGGAAAGTTGTAGCCCTTCAGCGCGAAGCCCTGGATATCGGTAACGTCAATCTTCGTACCAGCAATCTTGGTGCTAGCGGTCATAGGGGCGATCCTCCGCGGGAGTTTTCTCGGAGTCCTTTCCGCCGGGTAGCGGCGCAGGCGCTTTCGCCAGCCGTTCCAACAGCATGCCGAACGATTTCTGTATCTCGGCCGCGGGCTTGCCTTGGTTTTGCTCGATGAAGTGCGAGAGAGCTGATTGAACCTCCAGGGCCTTCAAATTCTGCTGAACGGTTTTGTTGTTGACGTCCGCGAAGAAAAATGTGGTCTCGATCTGGCACTTCTTCATGTAGGCGGCGAACGCGGCTGGATCCGTCAATCCCGGATAGCCCGCACAGTGCTTCCAGACGGAATCCACGAAGTCAGGAATTTCCCGCGCCATGCGAGTGAGATATGTGTCGAGATCCCCGTCGAAATTTGTCTCGAACACCAGATAGCGGGACTTCAGGTGCTCCTCGATTGCAGGCGCACCCACGAAGACCACGTCGTCCATGACCACTAGGCGCGCAAAGTGCGTGCTGGAAACTTGCGCGAAGGGGCTCGTATGGTCTCTCGGCAAACTCGCAAGATACCAGCGCAGCGCTGTGGCGTGGCCGATGTCGAGAGTATCGCCTTCAAGAATGGGCGATAGGATGGTCAGCCCGTATATTTGTCCACTCTGATTTGCCATTACGTTCCAACCGGAGCCATCCCCGTCGAGCCGAGATCCACTTGCACACGGACCAGAAGTTCCAGATACGCCTTTTCGAAATCCGCCGGGGAAAGAGTCTGGCTGGTCTTCGCGAAATCGTTGAAGGCATCTTGCACGCGAAGCGCGGCTTTCACGTCGTTCGTCGCGGCCCTTGGATAAGCATTGTAGTAATAGTCCGTATCGAACTGAACCTGGTTTATGTAGCCTTTAAATGGAGTCACCGGCACGGAACCAGGAAACTTTTCACTCCACATCCAAATCGCGTTCAGCCCCGTGGAAAGGACGGCGGAAAAGGCGTCGATGTATTGGTTCCACGTCCCATTAAAGTTGCTGAAGAAAATCAGGTAGTCGTATTGCAGGTCCTCGCGAGGCTGCTTTGGCCCAAGGTGCGGAAACTTGTTACGGTCTACGATCACCCAGCGGGCGAAGTGGATAAAAGAAAGGTTTTTCAGGCCCGACTGCAGTGGCTTGATCGCACCCAGAACGAAGAAGAGGACCCGCAAAATAGGCGTCTTCCACGGCTTCATAGGCGTGATGGCGTTCATTGCATACGCTTTGCCGTTTATGTTCGTCACAGAAGCAATCCAGACGCGGAGGGATACCGGCCGTCACACCATTCTCGGGGGGAATTGCGGGAGTTTACGCCGTGGTCTTGTAGTTGTAAAGAACAGTTTGGGTTTGTTACGAAATGCGAACAACGGCCGCTTAGTTCACTTCTTGCGCTGCAAGAGATCGGCGCTACGCTCAGCCAACTCCTTCACCAGGAAACCCATCTTTGGATGCGAGGGCTCAAGGTCGGGAGTGATTCCATATTCGCGCAGGGTTTCCGATGTGACCGGGCCGATCGACCCGACCACCGCGCGGCGCAATCCGTCTGCGACTTCATGATGCTGCCCCATCTCGTCGGCGAACCGGAACAAATGATGCAACTGGACGGACGACGTAAATAGCACAACCTCGAAGTTTCCACGGGCGAGATCGCCAACCGCCCGGCGCAATGGCTCCGCATCTTCGGGCGGCGCCCACTTGTACACTGGCACGGGAAACACCTGCGCTCCGCGTTCTGCAAGTCCCGCATAAAGTTCGCGGCTGGGCACGCCATGTTCCTGCACGGCCACGCGGGTTCCCTTCAGAGGGATTGTTTCCGCATTCTGATCGAGAGTGTGCAAGATCTCACGCCAGGTATTGGGCTCCGGCACCGTCAGCGATACGGGTATACCGAACTCGCGCAGAACTGCAGACGGCTTGGGTCCTCGCGCCACCACGGTGACCTTACTCAAGGCCGCGGCAAATTGCTCCCGCGGACAGGTAGGCTCGATCGCCTGCGCCAGCGCGCGGGTCCCCACTCCGGTCATGAAAATCACGATCTGAAATTGACCCTGAACCAGTCCCTGCGCGAAGGCGGATTCCTCGGCATTCGGCCCTGCCGGGACTTCGCGCGTGGAAGCCACGACGGTGGCCTGGCCACCATGGTTCGCGATTAGCACACCCATTTCCCGCGAACGCCGGCTCTCCAGCGAGAGCACGCGCAGATTTCCGAATCCTTCACCGGCCATTGGCCTTCCCCATCGCGCGCTCCGTCCCATCTGTATTGTGTTGTCCGGTAATGGACAATCGGTTCCGGCAGTGGACACCGTTGCCCTGACCGTCGAACGGCCACGAGGGCATATCTTACATCGTTACAGCCATTTAGAGCCTCTTGAGATCTGGCGGTCGAGTTGCCATAGAGAAGCTCGATGGACATCGCCCGCCCAGAATTCAAGCGTCAGAAACTCCGCCGCCAGATTGTGTTTGGAGTAATCGGCATCGTGGTTATCGCGGCAGCGACGGTCGGAGTTATGCGACTGAGGCCGGCGGCGCCCTCTGTCGAGCGAGGAACTGTGTGGACCGACACGGTGAAGCATGGGTCCATGCTGCGGCAAGTGCGCGGGCCAGGATCACTCGTTCCTGCCCAGGAAGCAGTTCGCCAGATTCCCGCCGAAACCGAAGCGACCGTGGTGCGCATCCGCATGCTGCCGGGCTCGCAAGTGAAAGCGAACGACATTCTTCTGGAGATGAGCAATCCCCAAGTGGAGCAGGCGGCCGTCGATGCACAGCTGCAATTGAAGGCTGCCGAAGCCGAATACCAGAGTTTGCGAGTGAAGCTCGAAAGCGATCTGATGACTCAGAAAGCGGGCGCCGCTACTGTCACCGCGGACTACAGTCAGGCGCAACGGCAGGCAGACACCGACAAGGCTCTCTACGATCTCGGCGTGATCTCTGGCCTGGCCTACAAAGCGTCTAAAGGAAAAGCCGACGAACTCACCACCAGAAACGATCTGGAAGAACAGCGACTGGTGATCAACAAGAAGGCCATCGACACTCAGATGGCTCAGGAACAGGACAAAGTTGACCAGGCACGAACTCTGGCCGAGTTGAAGCAGCGGCAACTCGACGCCCTGAAAGTCCGCGCGGGAATCGACGGAGTGCTGGTGGATCTGCCACTCCAGGTCGGGCAGCATGTTCAGCCGGGAGCGATGCTGGCAAAGGTGGTCGAGCCCAATCATCTGATGGCGACGTTGAAGATCGCGGAAACCCAGGCCCGGGACGTGCAGGATGGCGAACCGGCGGCGATCGATACGCATAACGGGATCATCAGCGGAACCGTGATGCGGGTCGACCCCGCGGTACAAAACGGAACCGTCACGGTGGACGTCAAACTCACAGGCGAACTCCCCATGGGCGCTCGCCCGGACTTGAGCGTGGATGGCACAATCGACCTCGAGCGACTGGACAACATTCTCTATGTGGGGCGTCCGGCATTCGGACAGGAGAACAGCACCATCAGCCTGTTCAAGCTGGACGCAGATGGCAAGGAAGCGAGTCGCGTGCCAGTGAAGGTTGGACGGGAATCCGTGAATTCGATTCAGGTATTTGACGGCCTTCGCGAGGGTGACACCGTGATTCTCTCCGACATGTCGCGCTGGGATAAGACGGACCGCATTCGTTTGGAATGAAGGACGAAATCAGGTACGAAGAAACCAAGAAAAATCGAAATCAAAAACATCGAGGCAGAAGCCATGACAGAAGCCGGGCAGCCGTTAATCCAGATTCAGGAAATGACGAAGGTTTTCTATACCGACGAGATTGAAACTCACGCTCTCTCGGGCGTTCACCTTTCCATTGCCAAAGGGGAGTACGTGGCCATGTCGGGACCGTCGGGGTGCGGGAAGTCCACGTTGCTCTCGATTATCGGTCTGCTCGATACGCCGACCGCGGGCAGCTACTCGCTGAACGGCAAGTCGGTCGAGAACCTGGATTTTGCCGAACGTTCGCGCATCCGCAACCAGGAAATCGGATTCATCTTTCAAAGTTTCAATCTGATTGGCGACCTGACGGTCTATGAAAATGTCGAACTGCCTCTCACCTATCGCCAGCGGATGATCGCGCCGGAAAGAAAGAAGCGCGTCATGGAAGCGCTGGAACGTGTGGGCATGGCGCACCGCGTGCGGCATTACCCGTCGCAACTCTCGGGTGGTCAACAGCAGCGCGTCGCGGTGGCGCGCGCTTTGGGCGGCAAGCCTTCCATCCTGCTGGCGGACGAGCCCACCGGAAATCTGGATTCACGCAACGGCGAAGCCGTGATGGAACTGCTGCAAAACCTGCATCGCGAGGGGGCGACGATCTGCATGGTGACGCACGATCCCCGCTTCGCCAAGCACGCCCAGCGCGAAGTTCATTTGTTCGACGGCAAGGTTGTGGCGGAAGAAGAACTGAAGAAACTGATGGCGGATGTGCATGCATGAGCGGGCTGATCCAAGACCTGCGCTTCGGTCTTCGCATGCTGGTGAAGAGTCCCGGCTTCACGCTGGTTGCGGTAGCGACCCTGGCATTGGGTATCGGGGCTAATAGCGCGCTGTTCTCCGTGATCAATGGTGTGCTACTGAGCCCGTTGCCTTTCCCCGAACCGGACCAACTGGTGAGCTTCCATGAGAACAAGCCGAATTTCGAAGGCGGGTCCGTTTCCTACCCAAACTTTCGCGACTGGCAACGGGATAATCACACGTTCTCAGCGCTAGCACTTGCGCGTACTTACGCTTTTAGTCTGACCGGCACCGGCGATCCTGAACAAGTGGGCGCCGAGTTTATCTCCTCGGGGTTCTTCTCGGTACTGGGGGTGAAGCCGGTGATCGGCCGCCTGTTTACGCAGGAGGAAGAGCAGATCGGCACCGGCCCGGTCGCGCTCATCAGCGCGGGATTATGGCAGCGTAAGTTCAATTCGGCGCCAGATATTTTAGGCAAGAGCATCACTCTGGACGCGAGGCCCTACACCATCGTGGGAGTGATCCCTGCAAACTTCCATCTGGTGATTCCGGGGTTTCGCGACACTCAGGTGTACGCACCCATCGGGCAATGGGGCAATCCGCTGCTTCTTCAACGCGGCGCTGGCCTGGGATTCCACGGCATCGGCCGCCTTAAGCCCGGCGTGACGATTGCCCAGGCGCGGACCGACATGGCAGGAGTCACCGCGAATTTGGCCACCGCTTTTCCTGACTCAGATAAAGGCATCACGGCCAAGCTGACTCCCCTAAAAGACGAAATGGTTGGTGATGTCCGTCCTCTGCTGCTTGTGCTTATGGCGGCGGTCGGCTTCGTGCTGCTGATTTCATGTGTGAATGTGGCCAACCTGCTGCTGGCGCGCTCCACCGGACGCACGCGAGAGTTTGCCGTTCGGGCAGCCTTGGGCGCGAGCCAGGGACGCGTGGTTCGCCAGTTGCTCACCGAGAGCGCGCTGCTCGCTTTGCTGGGCGGAGGGCTGGGATTGTTTCTTGCCGCATGGGGAACACGTGCGGCCCTCGCAGTCTTGCCGGCAGCGCTGCCTCGCGCCGAACAGGTCGGACTTGATCCGCACGTGCTGCTTTTTACGGTGAGTCTATCGCTCCTCGTCGGTGTCCTATTCGGTCTCACCCCCGCTTTGAAAACATCCCTCCCGGATCTGCACGAAGCGCTGAAGCAAGGAGGCCGTGGCGCCAGCGGAACGCGGCACCGCGCACATGGTGTATTCGTGGTTGCCGAGGTGGCGCTCGCCCTGGTCCTACTGGCTGGAGCGGGATTGACCATCCGCAGTCTAATCAAGCTCTGGAGCGTGGACCCCGGGTTCAGTGCGCATAATGTGATGACCTTCGGGCTTTCACTTCCGCCGTCGATGATGAAGGCAAGTCCGGATGCGATCCGTACTGCCTTTCGCGAGTTTGATGACAAGCTCGCCTCAGCGCCAGGCCTTCAGGCAGTTTCGCAGACGTGGGGAGCGATTCCCCTGAGCAGCGACGATGAGCAACTATTTTGGCTTGAGGGTCAGCCAAAACCTGCGAGCGAAAATGACATGAACTGGGCCATTGACTACATCGTCGAACCGGACTACCTGAAGGCGATGGGAATTCCGCTGCAGCGTGGCCGTTTTTTTACTCCACAGGACGACGAGCACTCACCGCTGGTCGTCGTGGTCGATGAAGTATTTGCCCAGAAATATTTTCCGGGCCAGAATCCCATTGGCAAGCGCATCCACATAGACCGATTCACTCAGCTGGCGGAGATCGTCGGCGTGGTTGGCCACGTCAAACAATGGGGGTTGGCCACCGACGATCAGCAGTCGCTGCGCTCCGGCCTCTATATCCCATGCATGCAGATGCCCGACGCTTTTGTTGCGATGGCGCCTTCCGGTTCCGCCGTGATTGTGCGGGCCAAAGATATTTCGGGGCTCCTTGATTCCATCCGTCGAATCAGTGTGCAAATGAGCCACGAGCAGGTCATCTTCGGCGCGCAAACCATGGACTCGGTGATCGCCGATTCCGTGGCCTCGCAGCGATTTTCCATGGTCCTGCTCGCGGTATTCGCGGTGCTGGCGCTGGCGCTCGCAGCCCTGGGAATCTACGGTGTCATCTCTTATGTCGTAGGACAGCGCACACATGAAATTGGCATTCGCATGGCTCTTGGAGCCCAGCCGCGGGACATTCTCCGACTGATCTTCGGCAGCGGCGGGAAACTTGCCGGACTCGGGGTTGCAGTTGGACTCGCCGCGGCTTTGGGCCTCACCCGGTTCATGGCCGCGCTGCTATACGGAATCGGGGCGACCGATCCGCTCACTTTTGTCGGAGTTGCCTTGTTGCTGACCGCGGTCGCGCTCAGCGCGTGTTATCTGCCGGCCCGCTGCGCGAGCCAAGTCGATCCCAACGTGGCCCTGAGATACGAGTAGTGAGATACGAGTAGGAGGACGGGAATGAACGGGTTGGTCCAGGACCTTCGCTACGCATTTCGGCAACTGCGCAAGAGCCCGGGGTTCGCCTGCACTGCTGTTCTCATACTGGCTCTGGGGATCGGCGCGAGTGTGGCCATCTTTGGTTTTGTCGACGCGGCGCTGATCAAGCCGTTGCCTTATCCGAATCCGAACCGACTGGTCGACGTTACGGAAAGTGTCGCCATGATTCCGCACGCCAACCTTTCTTATCCCGACTATCTCGATTGGAAGAGACTCAACCACGTATTCAGTTCGATGGAGGTCTACACCGGAGGCGGCTACCTGCTGCGCACTGCGGCGGGCACCGAGCCGGTAACCGGACTCAGCGTGAGTGATGGATTCTTTCGCACGCTGGAGATTGCTCCTCGCCTCGGGCGTGATTTCTATACTGGCGAAGATTTGCCGAGCGCGCCCCGCACTGTGATCCTGAGCTACGCCACCTGGCAAAAACGGTTTGGCGGAAGAAAAGATGTGACCGGCGAAACCGTTGCTCTCAGCGGCATTCCTTACGCCATAGTCGGAGTGCTGCCGGAGGATTTCCAATTCGCCCTGCGAGGCAATGTCGAGTTTTGGACGACGTTGCACGCCTCCGATCAGTGTGCCCTCCGCCGCAGCTGCCACAACCTCAACGGAATCGGTCGGCTTAAAGATGGCGTCTCCGTGGAGATGGCTCGCGCCGAAATGAAGACTATTGCGCGGCAACTAGAGCTGCAGTATCCCAACGACAATCGCGACCAAGGAGCCAGCGTGCTGCCTTTGGCGGAAGTGATCGTTGCGGATATCCGTCCCATTCTGCTCGTGCTACTGGGGGGCGCGGGACTGTTGCTGGTGATTGCCTGCGTGAATGTATCGAGCCTGCTGTTGGTTCGCTCCGAAAGCCGCAAGCGTGAGATTGCGGTGCGGGGTGCGCTGGGCGCGTCGCGTGGACGTCTCTTTCGCCAATTCATTACCGAGGGACTGGTGTTGATGGCAGCGGGCAGCCTGCTGGGCTTGGCAGCGGCCGACGTGGCGATGCAGGTCCTCACACACCTAATCTCGAAAGACATGATGGCGGGCATGCCCTACCTGGCCGGACTCGGCCTGAACTCTCATGTGCTGCTTTTTGCGGGGGTGGTCTCCGTGCTTGCTGCGGCGCTGTTCTCTTTTGCGCCGGCTGTGCGCCTTCCGCTGACCAAGCTGCGAGAGGGCCTGAGCGAAGGCGGCCGCGGTTACGCTGGAACGCTGTGGCGCCGTTTTGCCGCCAACCTCGTGGTCGCCGAACTGGCAATTGCCGTTGTGCTGCTGGTGGGCGCCGGTCTGCTGGGGAAGAGTTTCTATCGCCTGCTCCATGTGGATGTTGGGTTCCAGCCCGATCATCTTGCCACGCTACAAGTTGCGTTGTCCGATGCCAGCTATCCCAAGGATGAGCAGATGGTGGCGGTCGAGCGGCAGATCATAAGCCGCGTCGCGAGCCTGCCGGGTGTGGAATCGGCGGGCATCTCCAGCGTGTTGCCCGTGAGCTTCAACGGCAACACCACCTGGATCAGGATCGTGGGCCGACCCTACAATGGAGAGCACAATGAGGTGAACCAGCGGGATGTGAGTTCTGACTTTTTCTCCACGCTGCACGCCAAGCTCTTGCGCGGCCGATACTTCACCGATGCCGAGGATGCGGCGAAGCCTTTTGTCGTCATCATCAACGAGACTCTGGCAAAGGAATATTTTCCCGGCGAAGATCCAATCGGCAAGCGCATCGGCGACACCGAGCTGACGCCCAAGTCGATCAGAGAAATCATTGGCGTCGTGCAAGACGTGAAGGATGGCTCGCTGGACTCTGAGACCTGGCCGGCCGTCTATCACCCGTTTAATCAGGATACGGACACCGAGTTCTCGCTCATTGCTCGTACCTCGGGGGACGAGAAGTCATTGCTGCCAACGCTGGTTGCGGCCATCCATCAGATCGATCCTGGCATTGGCACGATGAACGAAGCGACCATGGCGGACCGAATCAACGATTCACCGACCGCCTATCTCCACCGTTCTTCAGCCTGGCTGGTCGGTGGTTTCGCTTTCCTCGCATTGCTGCTGGGAGTGGTCGGCCTTTACGGCGTGATTGCCTACTCAGTGAGCCAGCGGACGCGCGAAATCGGAGTTCGCATGGCTCTCGGCGCGCAGCGCAGCTCGGTGTATCAACTCATCATGAAAGAGGCGGGATGGCTGGTCGGCGCGGGAATTGCCGCGGGCCTTCTCTGTTCGATCGCCGCTGCAACTCTGATTCGCGGGCTGCTCTTTGGAGTTCGAACCTGGGACGCAGCCACGCTGGCCGCAGTTTCTGCAGTACTCGCAATCGCGGCAATGCTGGCCAGCTACATTCCCGCGCGCCGGGCGGCGCGGGTCGACCCCATGGTGGCGCTGCGGTACGAATGAGGAGGACGACCGAAATGTTCACCAACCTGATGCAGGACCTCCGCTACGCTTTGCGGCAGTTGCGTAAGAATCCGGGCTTTGCGGCGGTTGCCGTAATCACGCTGGCGCTTGGAATCGGCGCCAATACTGCCGTGTTCAGTGTCGTGGATGCAGTCATGCTGCGGCCATTGCCTTACTATCAGCCGCAGCAGCTCATCGAGGCGCAATCGTTTGAATCTCACAATCCTCAGTCCAGTGACGTAAGCTATCCCGATTTCTTCGACTGGCGGTCGCAGAACCACACGCTCGAACATCTGGTCTCCTATCACGACACTTCCTTCGTTCTGACGGGGCAGCAGCGGCCGCTACACGTGGATGCGCAGGTGGTCTCCTGGGATTTTGTTTCGGCGCTCGGAATCCGTCCGGAACTCGGCCGCGGATTTACTCCTGATGAAGAAAAACCTGGAACGCGAGTGATTTTGATCAGTCACGCGCTGTGGGAGTCACAGTTCGGCGCCGACAAGTCGATCCTCGGGCGCGCCGTTCATCTCAGCGGCGATCTTTTTACCATCGTCGGTGTCATGCCCCCATCCTTCCGCTTTCCGATCAGCGAGCCGGCGAATGGCATTTGGACCACGCTGGCGGTGGACAACGATCCGAATGATAAGAATCCAAGTACCAGCAATCGCGGCATGCACTTCCTGAGCGTGTTCGGCCGGATGAAGGCCGGAACCACGGTCATGGAAGCGAATCAGGATCTGCGAGCGATTGCACTGAATCTTGCCAAGGAATACCCCAATTCGAACACTAGACATGATTCGGCCCGCGCGATTAGCGAAATCGATGCGCTCATCGGTAATACGAGAACCTCTCTTCTGGTTGTGCTTGGCTCGGTCGCGCTCGTGTTGTTGATCGCGTGCGGAAATATCGCCAATCTGCTGCTCGCGCGCATGCGCGAGCGGCAGCGCGAGATCGCTCTGCGCGCGGCTCTGGGAGCGGGGAAACGCCGCATCGTGCGGCAGTTGCTCGCCGAGAGCACGGTCTTGAGCGCCTGCGGCGGAATCGCGGGATGCGCCCTGGCTTTTTTCTGCACGCCGGTGATTCTTTCCCTGATCGGCGACAGTGTTCCGCGCGCGGCTGACGCCGGCGTCGATCTGCGCGTGCTCGCATTCGCGATTGCGCTGTCATTCGTGGCGGGAATCATCTTCGGCGTGGTTCCCGCGATTGCCGGTTCGCGTACGGACCTCGTTTCAACTTTAAAGGAAGGTGGCAGAAGCGAAATCCTTGGGCGCGACTGGCTGCGCTCCTCGCTGATTGTCGGACAGGTGGCGCTGGGTTTGGTGTTGACCGCAGGAGCCGGCCTGCTGATCACCAGCTTTTCGAGGCTGCTCCACACCGACAAGGGATTCAATCCTGATCATCTGACCACGTTGCGCTTCGAAACTCCGGACGCGCAATACAAGGACACGCGCCCGCAATTCTACCGCGATTACTTCGAAAGACTCCGTGCGCTGCCGGGTGTGCAGTCTGCCGCCGGCGTCATGGTTCTGCCCATGACCAACGACGGAATCGTGATCAGCTTTGAAGATCCTGAGCACCCCACTACCGAGGGACAGCGCCCCAGCGCAGATCTCGCACCCATCACGCCGCGATATTTCAGCACGATGCAGATTCCCATCCTCGAGGGCCGTGACTTTTCTGACCGCGACGACATGAAGGCCGAGCAGGTGATTATCGTAAATCGTGCCTTCGCCGATAAATTTTTCCCTGGCGAAAATGTGCTCGGCAAGAAGCTGAAGCCCGGCGCCGGCAACGGAACCCCGGGCGGACCACCCTGGCGAGAGATCGTCGGTGTAGTCGGGAATATCAGATTGGGAGCCACGGATCGCGAAGTGAGCCCGGCGATGTACTTGGCGTCCAGCCAACTGCCCCAATGGTGTTGCCTGTATTCCGTCGTGCGCACGTCGCTCGATCGAACGAGCGTGGGGGCAAGTGTTCAACACATCGTCTCAGCGATGGACAAGGACATTCCCGTCACCCAGGTGCGAACAATGAACGAGTTGATGTTCACCCAGCTTTCCCAGCCGCGATTCGCAACGGTCCTGCTGAGCACGTTTGCCGGGCTCGCCATGGCTCTCACCATCGTTGGCCTTTACGGTGTGATGACCTATTCAGTTTCGCGGCGTACGCGCGAGATCGGCGTTCGTATGGCCCTGGGAGCGCAGCGGGGCGCGGTGCTCGCCATGATTTTGCGCGATGCAGCCATCCTGCTCGGAGTGGGCATCGTGATTGGGATTGGGGCCGCGTTGCTTTCGGCGTCCGTCTTGCAGGATATGTTGTATGGGGTCGGAGCGCGCAATCCGGTTGTGCTGATGCTGGTTTGCGCGGCAGTCGCAGTGGCTGGACTGGCCGCGGCCTACGTTCCGGCGTTCCGCGCCGCGAAAGTCGACCCTATGGTTGCACTGCGCTACGAGTAAGTGGGAAATCTTATGACAACCTTGCTCCAGGATCTTCGTTACGCGCTCCGCCAGCTTCGCCGGAGCCCGGGGTTCACGATGGTCGCGGTTCTCACTCTGGCGCTGGGGATCGGCGCCAACACAATCATCTTCAGCGTGATGAATGCGACCCTCCTGAAGAAGCTCTCGTTCCCTGACCCCGACCGGCTAGTCCTGGTGTGGCAAACCAACGGCAAGGCGCCCGACCACTACAGCATTGTTTCTGCGCCCAACTTTTGGGATTTTGAGCGTCAGAATCATGTTTTTGAGGGCATGGCGCTGTGCGATTCCGGTGGCCGAGGCTACAACCTATCCGCCAGCGGAAGCAACCGTGAGCCGGAGCAGGTTTCCGGGGTGCGGGTTTCAGCAAACTTTTTCAGCGTGCTCGGCGTGCGGCCCTTTCTCGGACGCACTTTTCTGCCCGAGGAAGAAATCCAAGGAAAAGATCACGAAGTGATTTTGAACTACGGACTCTGGCAGCGCCGCTATGGCGCGGATCGTTCGCTGGTCGGCAAAACGATCAAAATCGATGGCGAGGACTTCACTGTAGTGGGCGTGATGCCGCGCGAGTTTCACTGGGAGTTCTGGAGCGGGCACCGTCAGCTCTGGGTTCCGGTGGGATACGCCGAAGGTGACAAATATCGGTCGTCGCAGAGTTTCATCTCTTTCGCACGCCTGAAACCGGGTGTGACTGTCGCGCAGGCGCGGGCCGAGATGCAAGGCATCGGAACCCGGCTCTCACAACAGTATCCGAGCGACGACCCCGACATGAGCGCCACCGTGGTGCCCATGGGCGATTTCGGTCTTGAATGGCTTCGAAAAATGCTGTGGGCACTCTTCGGGGCAGTTGGTTTCGTGCTCCTCATCGCCTGCGTGAATATCGCCAATCTCTTATTGGCTCGCGGCGCCACGCGGCAAAAGGAGTTCGCTCTCCGGCAGGCGCTGGGCGCCGCTGGCGCACGCATCGCAAGGCAGTTGTTCACGGAAAGCTTGCTGCTCGCTGTGCTCGGTGGCGTGTGCGGTCTGGTGCTGGCGGTCTGGGGCACCAGCCTGCTGCCCGCCATGTTTCCCGAAGGCGGTTTGAACCTTCCTCTCCGCCAGATCGAAACCATCCCTGTCGATCGCTGGGTGCTGGGCTTCACGCTTCTGGCTTCCTGCGTCACCGGAATTCTATTTGGCCTGGTGCCGGCGGTCAGCGCGTTGCGCGGTGATGTCTCGAAACCTCTCAAAGAAGGCGGCCGCGGTTCTACCGCAGGTCGCAGCAGCCGTTTGCGCCATGCCCTGGTCGCATCGGAAGTAGCCCTGGCGTTGGTCGTTCTCGCCGGAGCCGGACTCATGATTCAAAGCATGTCGCGCTTACTCGGCGTTGATCCCGGGTTTAATCCGAAAAACGTTCTTACCATGGGAATGTCTCTGCCCCAGGAGGACCTCTACAACGGACCCCCCGGACATCCGCGCTTTTGCCAGGACTTGGACGAGCACGTGAGCGCCATTGCAGGCGTAACCGCCGTAGGCGCCGTCGCTCAACTACCGATGGAAGGTGATGCCGGCAGAAGTTTCGCCGTCGAAGGACAACCCGACCCAGGGCGCGGACACCGGCCAAGCGCGCACTACAGCGTGGCCTGTCCCGACTATTTCAAAGCGCTGGGCGTGCCTTTACTTGCTGGGCGCGAATTCACTCATCAGGACACCGTCGCTGCGCCTGGCGTTGTGATTATCAACCAAACCATGGCGCAAAAGTATTGGCCCAAAGAGAGTCCCGTAGGCAGACGCATTCTGGAAGATGACTCATGGCTCACGGTGGTTGGCGTGGTGGGCGATGTGCGGCATTGGGGTTTGGATAGTGGGAACGAGCCACAATTCTTCCGGCCTTACACCCAGGCGGCCTGGCCCGTGATGAGTGTCGTTGTGCGAACAACAGCAGCTCCCATGTCGTATATGCCGGCGATCAAAAAGGCCCTCAGCGAGGTTGAGCCGGATCGTCCGGTTTCCGATATCGAAACCATGCAGAACATCGTGCAGGATTCGCTTGGGTCAAGACGTTTCCCCACTCTCTTACTCTCCGCGTTCGCGTTGCTGGCGCTGGTTTTGGCGGCTGTGGGAATCGTCGGAGTGGTCAGTTATTCGGTAGCGCAACGTACTCATGAAGTTGGCATTCGCATGGCACTAGGGGCACGCGCCGTCGACGTGCTGAAGCTGATGGTGAGCGGAACCATGACCTGGGTTGCCGTGGGAGTTGGCGTCGGCATCGCGGGATCCCTAGGCCTCACCCGCCTGCTAGGCACGTTGCTCTATGACGTGAAACCATCGAGCCCGATTGTGCTCGCCTCGGTTTCGCTCTTGCTGACTTGCGTAGGCTTGCTCGCCAGCTACCTGCCGGCACGACGAGCGGCGAAGGTCGATCCAATGGTCGCATTGAGATACGAGTAAGAAGGAGACGGAAGAATGACTGGACTACTTCAAGACCTTCGCTACGCCTTTCGGCAGCTCCGCAAGAACGCCGGCTTCACGGCTGTGGCTGTGATCACGCTGGCGCTGGGCATCGGCGCCAACACAACCGTCTTCAGCACGGTGAACGCCATGTTGCTGCGCCCGTTCCCTTTCCCCAACCTGGATCGCATGGTCACGATCTGGGAAACAGTGCCTCAGTACAATCACCAGAGTCCGGCTCCCGCAAACTTTCTCGACTGGAGCGAACAGAGCACACAATTCGAAGAGCTTGCGGCTGTCCGCGGCTTTGACGCCAATGTGACCGGCGCGACTCTGGCCGAGCACGTCGAAGGTTCCCAGGTAACCGCGGACTTCTTCTCGCTGCTTGGCATGCCGGCGCAGTCAGGCCGATGCCTCGGCCCAGCTGACTTCCGGGGAGGAGTTGCGCCCGTCGTGGTCGTCAGCCACGGATTCTGGCAGCAATTCCTCGGCTCCGATCCCAGTCTCGTCGGCAAGCAATTACTCCTGAATGGCCAGACGTTCACCGTGATCGGAATTGCGGCAGCCGATCTTGACTTTCCAACTGGATCCAAGATCTGGACTCCGCTCGACCTGACTGGCACTGCGAAAACCGACCGGGACAATCATAATCTGACTGTATTCGGACGGCTGAAGAATGGCGTGTCCATATCAAAGGCTCAGGCCAACCTTGACACGATCGCCGCGAGCCTCGGCCAACGCTTTCCCAAGAGCAACACCGGCCATGGGGTCAATGTCAGAAGCACGGTAGACGATCTCACTTCCGATTCGCGGCAGTTTCTTCTTCTGTTAACGGGCGCAGCCATTTTTGTTCTGATTCTGGCGTGCGCCAATGTGGCGAACCTTCAGCTGGCTCGCAGCTCGGGGCGTCAGAAAGAGATCGCGCTGCGGACTGCGCTCGGCGCCAGCCACTGGCAGGTTGCACGACAGTTGCTGGTAGAAAGCGTGTTGCTCGCACTTCTCGGCAGCGCCGGCGCGCTCCTTTTGTCGGCGTGGGGAAACAATCTGATGAGTCGCGGCATTCCCCCGTTCATCCTTGAGCATATTGCCGGACTCCAACACCTGCAAATTGATTGGCGAGTGTTTCTCTTTACGCTTCTCGTGGCAGTGGCCACCGGCGTTGTCGCGGGTGTTGTGCCCGTCTGGCATTTTTCCCGGCCGAACGTGAATGACACATTGAAGGAAGGCGCGCGCAGCAGCACCTCCACTACCAGTCGCAAGCGTTTCCGCGCTCTGCTCGTCACGTGTGAAATCGCTCTTTCGCTGGTTTTGCTGGTGGGCTCAGGTCTGATGGTCAAGGGATTCCGTGCGCTCATCACCCATGACATGGGATTTGATCGCAGCCACGTCCTCACATTTCATACGGTGTTGAGCACGGAGAAGTATCGCGATAAGGATCGCATCCGCGGCTACTACGAGCAGGCCCTGAGGAACATTCAGGCACTGCCCGGAGTGGAGTCCGCGGCATGTCTGACCAGCGTGCCTTCAGGATGGACTTGGAACTGGATGGCGTTTACCGCCGAGGGCGCGCCACCTGCGGCTCCCGGAGATCAGCCGTCGGCTATTTCGCAAATCGTGACTCCGGAATTTTTCTCCGCGTTGCGCATTCCTCTGCAACGAGGGCGTCTGCTTTCCGATCAGGACACTTTTAGCGCTCCTCCGGTCGCTGTGATCAGCGAGTCGATGGCACGCCAAGCCTGGCCCGGCCAGAATCCGCTGGGAAAACACATTCAGATGGGCAATCCGGACGCCGGACTGCCTGTCCGCACGGTCGTCGGAATTGTTGGTGACGTGAAACCAAACGCCATGGACCACGATCCCTCTCCGACGGCGTACGTGCCTCTGGCACAGCAGCCCGAATCCGCTTCCGCGTTCGTAGTGCGAACCTCCGGTGATCCTCTGAACTTCTCTAGCCTTGTCAGCAAACAAATACTCGGCCTGGATCCGGCCCAGCCCGCCTATGACCTCCGGAGTCTGGACCAGGTGATTTTCGATGGGCTCAGCGGTATCGATCTGGCCTCGCAAATGATGCTCGTCTTCGCGGCCTGCGCCTTGCTGCTCGCGGCCGCCGGAATTTTCGCGGTCACGGCGTACTCGGTGACCCAGCGCACTCACGAAATCGGAGTGCGGGTGGCGCTGGGTGCGCGGCGTTTTGACGTGCTAAGGCTCGTCGTGGGCGGAGCGCTGAAGACGGCGACGATTGGTTTGGGCATCGGCCTGGTGCTCGCTCTGCTGTTGACTCGTGCAGTTTCGAGCGCGCTCTTTGGAGTGGTTCAGTTCGACTTGATTACCACCACCCTGCTGACGTTCGCGCTTGCATCGGTGGCAACGTTGGCGGCCTACATCCCGGCCCGCAGGGCGGCGAAGGTCGATCCCATGGTGGCACTGCGTTACGAATGATGAGGTGAACTATGAACGGATTCTTTCAGGATTTCCGCTATGCACTGCGACAGTTCCGCAAGAGTCCCGGCTTCGCTGCCGTCGCGGTCATCACGCTGGCACTAGGGATTGGCTTCAACACGGCCATCTTCAGCGTGGTAAATGCCGTGCTGCTTCGTCCGCTGGCGTTCGCGAATGCCGGCCGGCTGGTGCGGATCTGGCATGTTCCACCCCCAAAGAGTTTTCCCGGCATGACCACGTTTCCGGTCTCTGCCGCGAACTTCCTCGATTGGGAGCGCCAGAACCAAGTATTCGACCACATGGCAATTTATACCTACCACGGGTTTACCGTGACTGGAGGTGACAAGCCTGAACAACTTGCCGCCGGCGCGGTGTCCTCTGGCTTCTTCGCAACGTTGGGAGTTCGGCCCATACTCGGCCGCGTCCTTTCACCGGATGAAGATCAGCCGGGACGCTCCCACGTTGTGGTTCTCAGCCACCGTTTGTGGCAAGAGCACTTCGGCGCGAATCCTGACATCGTGGGCCGCGACATTAATCTGGACGGTCAACCTTATCTCGTGGCCGGGGTCATGCCGTCGAACTTCCGCTTTCCCGACTTCGCCCAGATGTGGACCCCGATGGCCTGGACCGACCAGGAACGTGCGGTGCGGGGAGAGCATCACTCCATCGTCATCGCGCGTCTCAAGCCCGGAATTGAACTGAAGCAGGCGCAGGCCGAAATGAACACAATTTCCGACCGGCTGCAGCAACAGTATCCCGACGATGACAAGGGATGGGGCGCGGTGGTTGTGCCCTTGCATGACGACATGGTCTCCGATGTGCGGCCAGCGCTGCTGGTTTTGCTGGGAGCCGTGGCTTTCGTTCTTCTTATCGCTTGCGTCAACGTCGCCAACCTGGCGCTGGCGAAGACTTTCAGTCGCCAGAAGGAAATCGCAATCCGAACCGCGCTGGGTGCGACTCCGGCCCGTGTGCTTCGCCAAATTCTCACGGAGACTGTTCTGCTCGCACTCTCGGGAGGCGCACTCGGACTGGCCTTCGCTCATTTTGCTGTTCGCCTGATTGTGGCTTTTCTCGCTGACAGGTTGCCGCAATCGACTGAGGTGGGATTGGATTCGAAGGTTCTTATCTTCACTGCGGTCATTTCCGTGGTCACGGGCATTGTTGCGGGGGTCCTGCCGGCGTTGCGGCTGACACGGCGTGACGTCAATCAGGCGCTCAAGCAGGGTCTGGGTCGAACCGACGCGGATTCGGGCGGTCATCGCACCCGCAGCGTCCTGGTTGTGTCGGAGGTTGCCCTTTCACTCATGCTGCTGGTCGGTGCAGGGCTGATGATTCGGAGCTTTCAAAAACTCCAAAGTGTGGATCCAGGCTTCGATTCCCGTCAGGTCTTGACCATGACCGCGATGGTCTCCCGGGCGAAATTTCCCTCGCCAGACCAGGCGATCCGTTTCTTCGACCGTGTGCTGCAGCGTGTGCGGTCGCTACCCGGAGTGGAATCCGCGGCTGCCATCGACAACATTCCTTTGACCGGCGGTTCGCATCAGCCCATTGCCGTTGCGGGCCGCCCTGTTGTGCCCATGTCGGAACAGCCAGAGGTTGATGTACGCCTCGTCAGCCCGGGGTACATGAGTGCCATGCACATTCCGACGCTTCGTGGCCGTGACATCCGCGACACGGACGTTGCTGGAAGGCCTGCAGTGGTTCTGGTCAGCGAGTCCATGGCTCAGCAGTTTTGGCCAGGCGAAGATCCCATCGGCAAGCGCCTTACACTCACATTTTTCCCCGGCGCAGTCCGCGAAGTGGTGGGCGTAGTGGGCGACGTAAAACTCGACAGCCTCGACCAGGCGCAGCCCAGCCCCACTCTGTATTTTCCATTCGATCAGGTTTCCGTACCTGCGAATGGCGGATGGACTTCGTTTCCCATGACGCTGGTGGTGCGCTCGCACTCCGGTTCCGGCGAACTCGCTTCCGCTGTATCGAATGCCGTGCACGAAGTCGACCGCGATATTCCTCTGGTCGACATTTCCACCATGGACGACCTGGTCGCGAACTCTCTATCTCAGCAGCGCTTCAACATGCTGCTGCTGGGCGCCTTTGCGGCACTCGCTCTGTTGCTGGCTGCGGTGGGCATCTACAGCGTGCTCTCCTACAGCGTGAAACGCAGCGTGCGCGAAATCGGAATCCGCCTGGCTCTGGGCGCTCCTGTGGGAGAAGTGCTGCGCATGGTCGTGTTCGAAGCCATGAAACCAACTTTGCTCGGCGTCGCAATTGGAACCGCTGGAGCTCTCGCGCTGGGACGCGTTTTGTCGAACCTGATCTTTGGCGTGCGGCCGACGGATCCTATTACGTTCCTGGCGGTTGCGGCGATCCTGGCCGTCGTCGCATTTGTTGCCAGCATTGCGCCAGCCTATCGGGCGACCAAGGTCGATCCCATGGTGGCGCTGAGGAACGAGTGAGGAGAATCAGGAGAAGACCATGAGCGGCTTTCTGCAGGATTTGCGCTACGCATTACGTCAACTGCGCAAGAGCCCGGGCTTCGCGACGGTAGCCATACTTACGCTGGCACTCGGCATTGGAGCGACCACCGCGATGTTCAGCCTCGTGGACCGCATCCTGTTTCGCAGCCTGCCTTACCCCCATGATGACGAACTCGTGTCGGTCGGGATCGTCGCACCTATTATCGACGGCGAGTTTCTTTTTGCGTCGAATTATCTCGAATGGCGAGAGCACCAGACTCCATTCGTTGGCTTTACCTCGTCCACCGGCGTCAACGACTGCGATCTCACGGACGAGCATCCCGTGCGCGTGGCATGCGCGGCGGTTGCGGCGACATTCTTGCCGACCCTAGGCATCCAGCCGGTGTTGGGCCGGAACTTCACGCCTGGCGAGGACCGGCCCGGCGCCCCCAGAGTGGCGCTGCTGGCCTACGGGCTCTGGCAGGACCGGTTCGGCGGAGACCACAGCGTAGTTGGCCGTGTTATTTCGCTGGACGGGCGGCCGACTCAAGTTCTGGGAGTGCTGCCGCGCGACTTCGAGTTCCCGACCCTTGCACGCACCAGCATTCTGGTGCCAGAAGCGCTGGACGAATCCATTGTGCAGCGCAACGTGATGGGCCCGGTGGTCCGCGCGTTTGGGCGGATGAAGCCGGGAACGAGCGTGGAGCAAGCCAGGGCGCAGCTAGAGCCGCTGTTTCGCTCCTTCGTCGAATCTGCGCCGCCGCCTTTTCGCAAGGTGCTGCGACTCGAGGTTCGCCCGATCCGGGACTTGCAGGTCCATGACTCTCGGCGGGCCGCCTGGCTTCTGCTGGTGTCCGCGCTGGCGGTGCTTTTAATTGCCTGCGCTAACGCGGCCAACCTTGTGCTGGGCCGCAACGCGGGAAGGCGCCACGAGTTGGCAGTACGCTGCGCGATCGGGGCGGGACGCGCGCGGCTGTTCCAGCAGAGGCTCACGGAAAGCATTTTGCTCGCGTTGTTGGGAGGCGCCGCCGGGACCGCATTAGCCTACGCCGTTGTTCACGCGTTTGCCGCGCTCGCGCCGGTGGGTATTCCGCGCTTGTCGCAGGCAACGGTAGACGCGCGAGTGTTGGTGTTTTCGATCGCTGCGTCGCTCGTATCTGGGATCGTTTTTGGAACGGTGCCCTCGCTGGAAAAGCCGAGCACCCAGATGCTGGTGGTCACGGCCACACTGGATGTGCGCCGTGGTCGGCTGCGGCAACTCCTCATGGCCACCCAGGTATGGCTGGCGGTCGTTTTGTTGGCCGGCGCTCTGTTGTTCGTGCGTAGCCTGCTCACGCTGCAAACCGAATCTCTCGGGATGAACACGGAAAACATCGTGACTGCGGAAATCACCTTGGGGCAGTCAAAATATCCGGGCCCTCCCGAGCGTCTTGCGTTCTTTGAAGAACTCGAACGGAAACTGAAAGACCTTCCCGGTGTCAGCGGCGTCGCCTTGAGCGACTCGCTTCCGCCGGGTCCAACGGCTCGCACCGTGCCTTTTGTGTCGGTCGAGGCCGAAGGACGCCCGCCGCTTCCGCCAGAGCAGGGTATCGGTGGAGTCGTAGGATGGAGAGCAGTTACACCGGATTATTTTTCGGTTCTGAATATTCCCCTGCTGCGCGGGCGCGCCTTCGATGACGCGGACCGGAAGCCCGGCGCGAGTGCGGTCATCCTCAATCAAGAGCTGGCGCAGCGTCTTTTCCCCGGCGAAGATCCGCTGGGGCGGATCGTCCGCCTTCCCCAGGCGGAAGGTGTAGCTGGCGCGGGCTTCACCGTAATCGGCGTGGCCGGCAACACTCAGAATCAAGGGCTCGGGGGCCGGGTCGGTCCGGAATATTATCTGGTTCGCCGGCACCGAGAAGACGACCCCATCTTTCGCTATCCCGATTCACAGCACATCAGTATTTTGCTTCGAAGCGCAGTCGGGCCTGCGACTGTAACCCAGGAATTGCGGAACACCATTACGGCGCTGGACCCGACATTACCGGTTGATGTGGGCACGCTGGCGCAGGCTGTGGCTCAACTGGCGGAGCGCCCGCGCTTCAGCGCAGCCCTGCTTTCGTTGTTTGCCGTCATTGGCCTTCTGTTGACAGCGGTAGGCACCTATGGCGTCGTCTCGCTGCTGGTGAATCAACGCACACAGGAGATCGGCATCCGAATGGCGCTGGGAGCGACCCCCAGGGACGTCATTGGCATAGTCGTGTGGCAAACATCCCTGTGGATTAGTGTAGGTGCCGTCGCGGGGGTCCTCGGGTCGCTGGTTGCTGCCCGCTGGATCGGTGCATTGCTCTTCGGGATACGCGCCAACGATCCAGTGACGCTCACCGAAGCGGCTTTGCTGCTTCTGGCCGTGGCGCTGTTTGGTGCGTGGATTCCCGCGCGCCGGGCGGCGAAGGTCGATCCCATGGTCGCGCTGCGTTACGAATAGAAATTTCGAAATTCACGAATCGAGAGTGAAATGATCCAACTGAAAAACGTCGACCGCAGCTACAAAACCGGCGCTGGACGAACCTGGGTGCTCCGCCGCGTCAACCTCGACATCCGCGAAGGTGAGTTCATCACCGTCATGGGACCCTCTGGAGCAGGGAAGTCTTCGCTGCTCAATGTGCTGGCGCTTCTCGATGACCAGTGGGAAGGCGAGTACTGGTTTCGTGAACAAGCCGTTCACGATCTCAAACGCAAGCAGCGCAGCGAGCTGGCGAAAAAGAATGTCGGAATGGTCTTCCAGAGCTACCACCTGCTCGACGACCTCACTGTGCAGGAAAATATTGACCTGCCCCTTTCCTACAAAGACATTCCCCGCGGTCAGCGCCAGAGCCTGGTGGCCGACACTCTTGATCGCTTCCAGATCGTCGGGAAAAAAGATCTGTATCCCAATCAGCTCTCGGGCGGGCAGCAGCAACTCGTGGGAATCGCCCGGGCCGTCATCCACAAGCCTCCGCTGCTGCTCGCCGACGAGCCCACCGGCAACTTGCACTCCGGCCAGGCCCGGGAAATCATGGAGCTCTTTCGCGGGCTGAACCAGCAAGGAACCACGATCGTGCAGGTCACCCACTCCGAGGCGAATGCCGCTTACGGAAGCCGCACCATTCAACTGCGTGACGGGTGGCTGGTCGGCGACACAGCCAACCCCAGTCTTAACCAATCGGCGGAGGTCAGTGCATCGTGACAGTTCCGGGTCCCATTTTCTTGAAACGGTCGATTTTCTTGAAACGCTCGATTTTCTTGAAACGTTCGATTTTCTTGAAACGTTCGATTTTCTGGAGATCGATCGCAATCATTTGTGTTTATGCCACGCTGGCTTCGACCCTGCTGGCGCAGACCTCATCAATGCCCGCCGCCACGCCGGCGTCCACCGCCGCGCAGACCAGCCTTCCTGTTCGCTTCGACATGCCGAAATCGCGCAACCCGATCACCGCCTATTCGCCGGACTACGTTCCCAAGCCGGAGCTGGCGAACTCGCCGCGTCTGGACCGGCTCATCCGTGAAGGCAAGCTCTATCTCGCCTTGAAAGATTGCATAAATCTCGCCCTCGAAAACAACCTGGATTTGGCCATTGCCCGCTACAATCTACCGATTGCAAATACAGATATTCTCCGCACTCAGGCGGGAGGATTTTTTCGCGGCGTGAACACCGGAGTAGTTCAGGGAACCCCCGGCGGCGGCGTCGGAGGTTTCGGCACAGGCGCTCCGGGCGCCGGCGCTGGCGGCACAACCAGCGGTGCGGGCGGGGCCGGAGCCGGCGCGTCCGGATTAGTCCAGTCTACGCTGGGCACTGGAACGGTGGTGTCTTCCTACGATCCCCTCATCATCGCTAATATCGGCGACGAGCATCAGACTTCGCCCGTAATCAACCCTGCGATCTACGATGTTCCGTCGCTGCAGCTCAACACTGGGCAGTTCAACATCAATTACTCGCAAGCCTTTGCCACGGGAACCAGTATCAGTTTCTCGTTCAACAACGCACGTCAGACCACGAATAGCCCGGATTTCACGCTGTCTCCTACTCTTACCTCATTTTATCGTTTCACGATACAACAGGAACTCCTCGCGGGATTCGGTCTCGGGCCCAACCTGCGCTATTTGCGAATCGCTAAGAACAACAAGAAAATATCCGATATCGCTTTCAAGGACCAGGTGATCGCCACCGTCACCCAGATTGAAAATATGTATTGGGATCTGGTGAGCGCTTATGAACAGACGCAGGTGAACGAGCAATCGTCCTCTTTCGCCAAGCAAACCTTGGAGAATGCGCGGAAACAGTTGCAACTGCAAAGCATTCCGGAGATGGACGTGCTGCGTGCTGAGGCGGAAGTTTCCAGGCGTGACCAGGATTTGACGGTGGCCCGTACCAGTCTCGAACTCCAGGAGACACTGATGAAAAATGCCATCACGAAAAGCCTGGACGATCCGGTGCTGGAAGCAATGCCGGTTGTTCCTACAGACCGAATGGAAGGCGCGCAGCCTCAGACCAACACCCAGTCGATCCAGGATTTGATTTCTGAAGCCCTGCACGACCGCACCGAACTCGCGGAATCCGACGTCGATCTGGTGAACCGCCAGATCAGCCGCCGCGCCGCACGCAATGCCTTGCTGCCTTCACTGTCGCTCGTGGGCTTTTATTCGGGCTCCGGGTTGGCGGGCCTGCAGAATCCAGCCTGCCCACCCCAAGGTTCTCCAGCCTCAACCTGCACCTCAAGCGTGCCAGGCGACTTCGGCGGAGCGCTCCTCAACACCTTCAACAATTCTTCTCCCGATTACTATGTCGGACTGAACCTGAACATCCCGCTCCGCAATCGAGTCGCAAAAGCCGATCAGTACCGCTCCGAACTCGAGTACCGGCAAGCCGAGTTGCGCCTGGAGCAACTGAAGAAGCAGGTCCGCATCGAAGTCCGGAACGCGCAATATGCCGTCGAACAAACCGGCGCTCGTGTTCAGGCCGCCCGCAAGGCCCGCGACCTCGCCCAGCGCACCTTCGACATCACCAAGAAAGAGCAAGACCTGGGCGCGGGATCGAGCTATCAAACCCTCTCTGCCCAGCGTGATCTTTCGCTGGCGGAACTCGATCTGGTCACGGCGATGACTATCTTTGAAAAAGCAAAAGTCGAACTTGATCGCGCAACCGGCGCCACTTTGGAACATAATGGCATCCAGCTCCAAAATGCGGTAACCGGCACGGTGGGTGATAACATCAGCGCCGCGAACCCATAAACAGCCATGCAAACTTCCGCCAAACCAGGAGGGCTCTCTGCCGTTGGCCCGGCTCCCGTTGGCCCGGCCACTGCCAACCCAGAGAGGCCCAGCTTCGAGCGCCCTCGCATCCTGGCCGCTGACGATCAGCAGCATGTTCTCGAAGCTCTCGAACTCCTCTTGCGTCCTCAGGGATATGAAGTGGAGACCGCGAGATCCCCCGCGCTGGTCCGCGATGCGCTGGCTACAGGCTTCTACGATGCACTGCTCATCGACCTGAATTACACCCGCGACACTACTTCCGGACAGGAAGGCCTCGACCTCCTCTCCGAAATCGTAAGTCTCGACAACACAATTCCCGTCATTGTGATGACCGCATGGGCCAACATTGAATTAGCGGTCGAAGCCATGCGCCGCGGCGCCCGTGATTTCATCCAGAAGCCCTGGGAAAATGCGCGGCTCCTCACCATCATTCGCGGTCAAGTTGACCTTCGCCGCGCCTTGCAGCGCGCCGAACGCCTGGCTGCCCAGAATCGTCTCCTGCAGGCCGAGGGGCGTCCCGAGTTCATTGCCACCGCTCCGCTCATGCAGCCGGTTCTCGACGCCATTGCCCGCGTCGGACCCTCCGACGCGAACGTCCTGATCACCGGTGAGCATGGCTCGGGAAAAGAAGTTGTCGCGCGCACCCTGCACGCCGTCTCGTCGCGCGCCTCGCGCCTCATGGTCTCGGTAAACACCGGCGCTGTTCCCGAAGCCTTATTTGAAAGTGAACTGTTCGGCCACGTAAAAGGCGCATTTACTGATGCCCGCTCCGACCGCATTGGCCGCTTCGAGCTCGCCGATGGCGGCACCATCTTCCTCGATGAAATCGGAAATGTCCCCCTGCGCCAGCAGGCCAAGCTGCTGCGCGTGCTCGAAGCCGGCGAACTCGAGCGCGTCGGCTCCTCCCGCGCTCTGCGCGTGGATGTGCGTGTAGTCTCTGCCACCAATGCCGATCTTCGCGCCGCCTGCGCTTCCGGCCAGTTTCGCGAAGACTTGCTCTTCCGGTTAAATACCGTCGAGATTCACGTGCCCGCGTTGCGCGAACGCCGCGAGGATATTCCCGCCCTCGCCGGACATTTTCTTTCTCGCTATGCCTCACGTTACCGCCGTCCAATAAAAGGCTTCGAGGTTTCTGCTCTGCAACTTCTCTTGCAATACGCCTGGCCCGGCAACGTGCGCGAACTGGAGCACACTCTCGAGCGCGCCGTCCTGATGTGCCGTGGCAGCGAGATTCAGCGAGCCGACCTGGGCCTCGACATGCTGCGTCCGCAGAGCCAGAATCTCGAAGAGCTCAGCCTCGAATCCGTGGAAGCGATTCTCATCCGCAAGGCATTGCAGCGTTCCCAGGGGAACGTGAGCCAGGCTGCCGAAACCCTTGGCCTAAGCCGCGGCGCACTCTACCGCCGAATGGAAAAGTATGGCCTCTAGCCCGCAAGGGAGCCTCAATCCCCGCGGGCGCAAGCCTCCACCAAAACGCGTTCGCCTCCTCTATGAACGGCGCGTCAGCCTGTTCGCGTTGCTGGTCGCACTTCCCGCCCTGCTGACGAGCGGCATCTTCATCTGGCAGCAATCCTGGACCCTCGAATCCAAACTGTCGCTGCTGTTCGCCGAATTATTCGTGTGGTGGATACTAGCGATGGCGCTGCAGGAACAAACCACCCGTCCCCTGCAGACTTTGGCCAATGTGATCTCCGCCTTGCGCGAAGAAGATTACTCGTTTCGCGCCCGCGGAGCGGCCACCGATGACGCCCTCGGCGAGCTCTCCATCGAAGTGAATGCCCTGGCCGACCTGCTCTCCGACCAGCGCATTCGCGCCATTGAAGCCACCGCCCTGTTGCGCCGCGTGGTCGAAGAAATTGAAGTCCCCCTGTTCACCTTCGATCCCGACCAGATTCTGCGCCTGGTCAACTCCGCCGGAGAACGCCTATTGCAGCAGCCTGCGGTCAGGCTCCTCGGCCGCACCGCAAAAGAAATCGGACTCGCCGCCTGCATGAGCGCGGAAAGTGAAACGGTGGTCCCGCTGCACTTCCAGGGTCCCAACGCGCGCTGGCAAGTACGGCGCAGTTCGTTTCGCCAGAAAGGCGTGCCTCACACTCTCATCGTTTTGTCCGACGTGAGCCGCGCTTTGCGTGAAGAAGAACGCGGCGCATGGCAGCGCCTGATTCGCGTGCTCGGCCACGAGCTGAACAACTCGCTCACTCCCATCAAATCAATTGCCGGAACCCTGCGGACGCAAATTTCGAATCAGGCGCTGGATTCCAATCAACGCGAAGACTTCGAACGCGGCCTCTCGATCATCGAATCCCGCGCTCACTCCCTCAATCGCTTCCTGCAGGCCTACCGCCAACTCGCCCAGATGCCGCCGCCCATCGCACGTAAGACCGAGCTTGCTCCCATCGTTCAACGTGTCGCAGCCCTCGAAGCCGCTTTGCCAGTACATGTGCTTCCCAGTCCGCCGATAGAGCTGATGGTTGATCCCGATCTTTTAGAGCAAATGCTGATCAATCTGATGCGCAATGCGGTCGAGGCAGCGATGGAACCGCAACACCCGGCTCCCGCTCATAACGGAGCCGCGACCGCGCCGCCCCACAAGCCCGTGGTCGATGTACGCTGGGAATTGACAGAGAAAGATCTGGTTCTCACCATCGAAGATAACGGCCCCGGACTGGGCAATCCCTCGAACGTTTTTGTCCCCTTCTACACCACCAAGCCGTCCGGCAGCGGAATCGGCCTGGTGCTTTCCCGGCAAATCGCCGAAGCCCACGGCGGCTCAATCGAACTTCTGAACCGCACTGACCAGAGCGGTTGCCAGGCCAGAGTGATGCTCCCGCGCAGTCAGGCGCTCATACAATGAAGGAGCGAGAGGAAGAACCCGATCGCCAAATTTGTCGAGCATGATTTGCGGCTGCGCGGGAACGCCGCCTCGGCTGTCCCACGCCGAGCGCCAGCGAGGTAGCGCCCCGCTCACATAAGGCGTTCGTTTTTGTCTTATTCCACGGTGACGGATTTGGCCAGATTCCGTGGCTGATCTACGTCGCAGCCGCGGCGTACCGCAATGTGATAGGCGAGCAGTTGCAACGGGCACGATCTCCAGGATCGGCGAGAGTTCTTCCGGCGCGGGCGGAATGTAGATCACGTGGTCGGCGGCCTCTTTGATTTCTTCATCCCCTTCGGTGGCCAGCGCAATCACCACCCCCGAACGCGCCTTTCACTTCTTTCAAGTTCGAGCTGGTTTTTTCATAGCGCGTCAGCGAGCCGGGATTATTCAGATCCCGAGTGGCGATGATGACGACTGGCAGATTCTCGTCGATTAGTGCGTTCGGGCCGTGTTTCATCTCGCCCGCAGGATAGCCTTCCGCGTGGATGTAGGAAATTTCCTTCAGCTTGAGCGCACCTTCGAGGGCGATGGGATAGTGAATGCCCCGCCCGAGAAAAAGAAAATCCTGCGCCCGCTGGTATTGCTTGGCGAGTTCTTCGACGTGCTTGTCGTGAGTGAGAAGATGTTCGAGCTTGGCGGGAATGTGCGTGAGCGCCTGCACCGCCGCGATGGATTGCTCCGTCGCCATCGCGCCGCGCACCTGCGCGAGATACAAAGCAAAGAGATAAAGCGCAGTGAGTTGCCCCGTAAACGCCTTGGTCGAGGCCACGCCAATCTCCGGACCGGCGTGTGTGTAGATCGTGCCGGCCGCCTCGCGCGTGATCATGGACCCCACCACGTTGCAGATAGCCAAAGTCTTCGAGCCCCGTGTCTTGGCCTCGCGCTGCGCGGCAATCGTGTCAGCGGTCTCGCCGGACTGAGAAATCACCAGCGTGATCGTGTCCGGAGCCACGATAGGGTCGCGATATCGCCATTCGCTGGCATAATCCACTTCCACCGGAATCCGCGCCAGCGTCTCGATCATGAACTTGCCGGCCTGTCCGGCATGCCAACTGGTGCCGCACGCGATGATGTTGATTTTTCTGGCGGCGCGGAACTCGGCTTCGCTGATCTCCATTTCATCGAGAAACACGTGGCCGGTATCCTGTGAAACGCGGCCCAGTGTGGTATCGCGGACGGTGCGCGGCTGCTCATAAATTTCCTTGAGCATGAAATGCTTGAACCCGCCCTTTTCCGCCATGATCGGGTCCCAGGTAATGTGCTGCACCTTGCGCTGTATCGGCTTGCCGTCAAAATCGGTCAACTCCACGCCGTGGGAAGTCACCACCGCCAGGTCGCCGTCGCCGAGAAAAAGAATGTCGCGCGTGTGAGCAAGAATCGCAGGCACATCAGAGGCCACAAAATATTCGTCATTGCCCAGCCCAATCACCGCCGGAGGCCCGTTGCGCGCCGCCACAATCTTGTTGGGATCGTCGGTGCAGATCACCGCCAGCGCAAAAACACCGGTCAGTTCTTTCACTGAACGGCGCACAGCTTCCTCCAGCGACGGACGTCGCCCATTTCCCGTTTTGTACAAATGTTTTTCCACCAGATGCGCGATGATCTCAGTGTCAGTCTCGGTGGTAAAGCTGTGGCCTTCTTCGATCAACTTCTTTTTCAGGCTCAGATAATTTTCGACAATGCCGTTGTGCACGACCACAATCTTGCCGGTGCAGTCGCGGTGCGGGTGCGCATTTTCTTCGGTGGGACGTCCGTGCGTGGCCCAGCGCGTGTGCCCAATGCCGTAGGTTCCATCCAGCGGATGCAAGCGGATGGCTTCTTCCAGGTTACGCAGCTTGCCTTCGGCGCGGCGAATCTGCAGCCCCTCGCCATTGCCCGCCACGGCGATTCCGGCGGAATCGTAGCCGCGGTATTCCAACCGCCGCAAGCCATCCAGAATTACAGGAACAACAGATTTCTTACCGACATAACCGACAATTCCACACATGACCGGCGCCCCAATCGTTACTAATCTGCTTCCAGTCTTCTTATTCTAGTCTGCGAGGGAGAAACGGAACTCTTCGATAACCGGATTGGTCAACACTTCACGCGCAATGCGCTCCACTTCGGCCTGTGCCGCTTCACGGGAGAGCCCGCCGTCGAGCGTCAGCTCAAAATATTTGCCCTGGCGCACTTCTTCGAGCCCCTTGTACCCCATCTTCTTAAGTGCTCCCTGGATGGTTTTGCCCTGCGGATCGAGGACACTCTTCTTCAGCGAGACATAAACGTAAGCTTTCATTGTCGTATTAATTCGCCGCCCAATTATACGTCAGAGAACTTGAGCTTCCGAGAGGCGGGTCGCGTTCAAACCTGCCGTTTGGCGGTGTCCATTCGGTGTTGCAGTTCGGCCAGCGCTTCCTCGAGCATGCGGCGATGCCGGGGATCGTGAGCGCGTTCGAGTTGCTGCAGAATGTTCTGCCGGGAAAGCCTCAGGCCCTCGAGTTCGCGGTTCCTGGCAGCTTCCGGTGGAGTCATCGCCACGCGATGTGGGCCGGGTTTTACGGCAGCATCTTCCTGCTGCGCCTCAACAGATTTGCTCTCCCACCCCCGCGCCATAGTGTGATTATAATTCCTCTCGACAGCTCTTCTCCCACGGACGATCCCGCCTGAAGGACTCGGCGTCCCGGCCGTGCTACCCTCTTTGCCTGGCCCCCGTCTAATTCCGGCTGGTCACGCTCGGCACGCAACCGCTTTGGAGCGTCCCCTGGAGCACCAATATGGAGCACCAATTATGAGATTCACACTTCGATTCTTTCCCCGCAATAGCGCCGTATACGCTCTCATAACCCTCGCCCCGCTTGCCACTTATTCGGAGAACGCGCCCCAGCCCCACGGCATCGTCATCGCCAACATGGACCGCGCAGTCAAGCCGGGTGACGATTTCTTCCACTACGCGAACGGCGATTGGATCAAGCGCACCGAAATCCCCGCCGATCGCAGTTACGTCGGCACCTGGGACACCCTGGAAGACCTAAGCCGCAAGCGCACCGCTGGCCTGATTGAAGAAGCAGCCAAGGCCAACGCCCCTGCGGGTTCCAATACCCGCAAAATCGCCGATCTCTACAACTCCTACCTGGACGAGGCCACGATCGAAGCCAAGGGCCTCGCCCCCCTTCGCCAGGAGCTCGACGCCATTGCTGCCATCCACGACAAGCACGACCTGGCCCGGGCTTTAGGCGAGACCCTCAGGGCGGATGTCGATGCCCTGAACAACACTAACTTTCACACCCCCAACCTTTTCGGTCTCTGGGTCGCCCCCGGCTTTAACGACTCCGAACACTACGCCGCTTACCTGATGCAAGGCGGCCTGGATCTGCCCGACCGCGAATACTACCTCGCCGATAGCCAGAGCATGCGCGACATCCGCGCCAAATATCAGGCGTACGTTTCCGCCCTGCTCAAACTTGCCGGATTCACCGATCCGGATCTCCGCGCCCAACACATCATCGAACTGGAACACGCCATCGCGGAAAAACACCTCAGCCTGGCGGATGAGCAAGACATCCATAAGGCGAACAACACCTGGATGCAAGCCGACTTCGCCGCCAACGCTCCCGGCCTCGACTGGGCAGAATACTTTCGTGCGGCCGGTCTCAACAGCCAGACCAGCTTCATCGTCTGGCAGCCCACAGCTTTTACCGGAGAGTCCGCTCTCGTCGCCTCCACCCCGCTCGACACATGGAAAGACTGGCTGGCCTTCCACTTGATCGATGCTTACGCCGGCGTCCTGCCCAAAGCGTTCGCCGACGAGAGCTTCGCCTTCTTCGGCAAGACTCTCTCCGGCACCCCGGAACAGCGTCCTCGCTGGCAGCGCGGAGTCGCCGTGGTCAACGGCTTGCTTGGCGACGCGGTCGGGCAAATCTACGCCCAGCGCTATTTCTCCCCCGAGGCCAAGGCCCAGGCCGAAGCTCTGGTGGCAAACCTGATCACCGCTTTCCGGCACCGCATTGAGGCCCTCCCCTGGATGGATCCCGCCACCAAGGCCGAAGCCCAAGCCAAGCTCACTACTTTGTATGTTGGAATCGGTTACCCGGAAACCTGGCGCGACTACTCCGCCTACGAAATCAAAGCGGATGACATTTTCGGTAACATCTCGCGCGGCCGGCTGTTTTATTACCAGCGCGATGTCGCGCGCCTCGGCCTTCCCGTCGATCGCAAAGAATGGACCATGGAGCCGCAGACCGTGAATGCCGTCAACCTGCCGCTGCAAAACGCGCTGAGCTTCCCGGCCGCAATTCTGCAGCCGCCGTTTTTCGACCCAAAGGCTCCTGCCGCGATGAACTATGGCGCCATCGGGTCCATCATCGGACACGAAATCAGCCATACCTTCGACACCGAGGGTAGCGCGTTCGATTCCAAAGGCCGAGTCCGCGACTGGTGGAAACCCGCCGACCTGGCGCATTTCAACGCCGCCACCGCGCGGCTCGCCGCGCAGTACGACACCTACAAACCCTTTTCCGACCTTGCCCTGAACGGCAAGCAGACGCTGGCGGAAAACATCGCCGACGTCGCGGGCATCTCCGCCGCCTACGACGGTTACCACGCCGCCCTCGCCGGCAAGTCCGCTCCTTCCGACGACGGCTTCTCCGGAGACCAGCAGTTCTTCATCGCGTTCGGACAGAACTGGGGATCAAGAGAGCGTGAAGCCGCCCTCCGCGAGGAAGTGATGACCGACTCGCACTCCCCCGACCAGTTCCGCGCAGCGACCGTTCGCAACATCGACGCCTGGTACGCAGCCTTCGGTGTCCAGTCGGGAGAGAAACTCTACCTCGCCCCGCCCGACCGTGTGCGCATCTGGTAAAAAAAAGAAGTATCGGAAGCAGCGCGCGAGCATTGGCTTTCCTTTGTGTGCCTTGGTGTCCTTTGTGGTAGATGACTTCAAAATGCTAACGCTAAAGACCAAACCGCTCAGTCCTCAGCCGCGGCTGCCTTTCGTTACGAAAACGTAACGCGCCAGAAAAAGCCGCTCCGTCCTTGACGCATACGGGTATAATTCGCCAAACCATAGGGGTTGGTACGGGTGACCCCGATCCGAATTCTTATGAGTTCCCTCCGTCAGTTGCCGATCCGGCTCCGTGCCAGGAAGTCGTCTGCGCGTTTTGATCCCGCGACATTTCTCGCGAATGCCGGCATGGGCAAAACCATTCGTCAATATGCCCCGAAGGCGGTCATCTTTTCCCAGGGAGAAAACGCCGAGTCTGTCTTTTACATTCAGAAAGGCAGAGTGAGGCTCAGCGTCGTGTCCAAACAAGGCAAGGAAGCCACCCTCGGATTGTTTGGTCCCGGCGACTTTCTCGGCGAAGGCTGCATCGCTTCCGATCAGCCCCTTCGCATGGCCACCGCCACCGCCACGTCCCCGTGTTCCATCCTCCAGATCCAAAAGAAACAGATGCTTCGCACCCTGCACGCGCAGCATGAGTTCTCCGACGCTTTCGTGGCTTACCTGATTATGCGCAACAGCCGCACTCAGGAAGACCTGGTCGATCAACTGTTCAACTCCAGCGAAAGGCGGCTAGCGCGAGCCCTGTTTTTGCTGGCCAACTTCGGGAAAGACAAGTCGGAGAAAGTCATCCCCAACATAAGTCAGGAAACGCTGGCGGAAATGATTGGCACCACCCGCTCCCGAGTCAACTTCTTCATGAACCGCTTCCGAAAGCTTGGCTTGATCGAATACAACGGCGAGATTTTAGTCCACAGCTCGCTGTTGAGCGTAGTCCTGCACGACTGAAGCTCGGGCCTCGGGCTTCGGTTTTCGGGCTTCGGCTTCCCGCTCCACGCTCCCGTCCTCCTTTTCCCGCCGCCTGAAGTCAAGAGCCGGAGCCCGAGGCCCGAAGCCGCACTTTTCTGCGCGGTGGTGTTCAATTCTGAACAGACAATCGCACAAGGACACGTTAGATTAGCTTCATAATTCTGTTCGAATAAAGGTGGGCTGCTCTTGAGGGGGCGCAGCCACCGCCAAAGGCTCGGGTTTCGTGCATTTCTTGAGCGCGCCACGCTGGAGAGCCTTGCGGCGCTACGCCCCGCCGCAGGCACAAGTCGACCTGCACCCTCGCTTGCGCGAGCTCGCAAGCCTTTGCTCCGAGTGTCTGTTCCTCCTTCGCTCCCCGGTTTCGGTCAGCGTATTGGCTCCGTCGGCCTGCCTTCGTTCCGCAATCATTGCCGCGGTCGTGACCGAGGAGTGGAGGTCATGAGCGCTCAGGCGGAAGCCCTCATCAACCGCGTTCTCGCCTACACCACTCCTGATGCCTTCAGCGAGCCCGAACAACTGCTGGCTGCCTTCTTCAGCGCATCCAACGTCGGCTTCTACATTCTGGACAAAGATCTGAGCTACGTGGCGGTCAACCACGCCCTCGCCGACATGAACGGCAGGCCGGCAGCAGCCCATCTGGGCAAAACCTTGCGTGAAGTTGTGGGAGAACTCGCCGACAAGATTGAGCCTGAGCTACAGCGCGTGCTGGATACGGGCAAGCCGGTTTTGAACCTGGAGGTTAGCGGCGTGCTGCCCGCAAGAGGTGAAGTCGAGCACCAGCTTGGCCATTACTTTCCGATCCAGGACGGCACCGGCCAGGTGAAGCAAATCGGTGTGATGGTGCTCGGCAATACCGGACGAAGACGGCTGGAGCAGGCCATCACGACTCTTGGCGACAAGCTGCAACAGGAGAAAGCGCGCCTGCAGGCGGTCCTCGAAGTCAGCACAGCCCTGACCGAGTCGAAAGCCGATTTCGAACAGGCGTTTCCCGCTATTTTCACGATTCTGCAAAAAGCGGTAAAGCACGACTCGGCGTTCGTCAGCCTGGTGGATCAGGGCGTTCGGACGGTACGAATGCTGGCCTTGGGTGGTACGCCGCAAGGGACAGGGTACGAACGTGGCGCAAAAGTCCCGATCGAAAAGACCATATCGGGCCAACTCCTGGGACAACTGGAACCCGGAAACCTCAACCCGGGCCAGTTGGAGAAATACGCGCAAAGCTCGCAAAGAGTAAAGGAATTGCTGAGGCAAGGGATTCTCTGGATGTGCTTTGTTCCTCTGATAACCCCGCGGGGGACGGTCGGGTTCCTGTTTCTGGCTCGCAAGGACGACCTTGCGTTCGCCGCGCCAGACCTCGATTTCTTGAAGCGAGTGGCCTCGGAGATGGCGCTGGCAGTGGAAGGCAATACCATCCAGAGCGCTCTGGTCCGCGAAAAGGAGAGGCTGCGGGTTCTCCAGGAAATCGACACCACTCTCCTCTCCAGTCTGGATATCCAGGAGCTTCTTCCCGCGGTTTCCGCGTTCCTGCGGAAGACGCTTCCTCACGACCACGTTGCGGTCTGCCTCTATGACCCGAGCGCGAACGCTTTGCGCAGCCATGCCAACACCTCGGACCTTAAGCGAAAAATCCTTCCCGAGAACGGGCTGTTGGGGCTGGATGACACGCTGACGGGTCAGACCTTTGTCGAGGGCAAGACGAAAGTGTTGGAACACGCCGACCTGGTGCACGTGCCGTTTCCAGTGACACAAAAGGCTCTCGAACTAGGAGTGCGCTCTTCCTGCTTTATTCCGTTGCTGACGGCGAAAGGAGCTTTGGGAGTGTTGACGCTGTCGAGCCATAGCGACCGTGCTTTCGACGCGGAAGACGTGAGCTTTCTCGAACAGGTGGCAGCGGCCCTGGCGCACTCGCTGGGAAATGCGCTGGCGCACAAAGCCTTGCGGATAGAGGAAGAGCGGCTGCGAGTGTTGCTGAAGACGGGCGCCAGCTTGGCCTCGAGTCTGGATATCCGCCAGGTCTTTCCTTCGATTTCGGCGCACGTACGCCACGTCAAACAGCACGAATTCGCCAGCCTGATCCTGCGTGACGACGAGCACGGCGTGCTGCGGCGACACGCCGTGGATTTTCCCTTGGCTAAAAAGATTCTGCCTCCGGAGTTCACAGTACCTCTCGACAGTCCAGCCGGGCGAGCCTTCGAGCTCGGCGCACCGCTGATCTTTTCCAGGGACGAGATCGCCGCCTGGCACACCGAACTCTCGACACTGATCCTTGAGGAAGGCCTGCAAAGTTTGTGCTGTGTCCCCCTGACCACTTCCAAGGACGTTCTGGGGACGCTGAATTTTGGAAGTACCCGGCCCAATGCCTTCCAGACGGAAGACCTGGAGCTGTTCGGTCAGATCGCTGCCCAGGTCGCAGGCGCATTGGAGAACGAACGCGCCTATCGGGAGATCGAGCAGCTCAAGAACCGCCTGGCTGCGGAAAAACAATACCTGGAGGGCGAAATCCGCACGGAACTGAATTTTCACGAAATCATCGGCGACAGCCCGGCGCTGAAAAAAGCTCTGGATCCCGTCCCGATCGTTGCCGACAGCGATGCCACCGTCCTGATTCTGGGAGAAACCGGAACCGGAAAAGAGCTGGTAGCCCGCGCCATCCACCGCATGAGCCGGCGCAAGGAGCGGAATTTCATCAAGGTGAATTGTGCCGCCATCCCAACGGGACTGCTCGAAAGCGAGCTCTTTGGCCATGAGAAGGGTGCATTCACCGGCGCGGTAAGCCAGAAGATCGGACGCATGGAACTGGCCGACCATGGCACGTTGTTTCTGGATGAAGTCGGCGAGATTCCGCTCGAGCTGCAACCCAAGCTGTTGCGGGTGCTGCAGGATCACGAATTCGAGCGGCTGGGCGGCACCCGGACCATCAAAGTGAACCTGCGTCTGGTAGCGGCCACGAATTGTGATCTGGCAAAAGACGTCGCCGAACATCAGTTTCGTAGCGATCTTTTCTACCGCCTGAACGTGTTTCCCATCCATGTGCCCAGCTTGCGCGAACGGCGTCAGGATATCCCGATGCTGGTGCGTCACTTCGTGCGCCACTATGCGCTCCGCATGGACCGCCACATCGAGACCATTCCCGCTGAAACCATGAACGCACTCACCAACTGGCACTGGCCGGGAAACGTGCGCGAGCTGGAAAATTTTATCGAGAGATCGGTGATTCTCAGCGACGACACGGTATTGCGAGCTCCTCTGGCCGAACTTGAAATCGAGATGCAGGAAGGCGGCTCTTCCGACTACACCCTCGACACCGCCGAGCGTCAACATATTCTCGGAGTCTTGCGGGAAACCGGCGGTTTGCTTTCCGGCCCCACCGGCGCAGCCCACAGGCTAGGGTTGAAGAGAACCACGCTGCAATCGAAAATGCAGCGCCTGCGCATCGCCCGCGAAGACTACCTTGGGCCAAAGCAGACGTGAAGTGCGGTCTCTTAGCTCTTAGCATTTAGCTCTTAGCTTAAAGCTCTTGGCGCGTGCTTTGATGCACGCCGGCCAGCGAAGCCCTGTGACCCTTCGCTTGATGAGTTTTTTCCGTCGCCAAGCGGACACGCCATCGATTGTTCTCACCTGGGAAGGAGTAGAACCCAACCGCTTGGTTCACAGATCAACAGCCACAAGAGTTGAGCGCTTCAAGCTAAAGGCTAAGAGCTAAAGGCCAAGAGCCAAGAGCGCCGTTAGGCTTAGGCCTGCCGACTAATCGGCAAGCCGCCGACTGGTCGGCAATTTCCTGCTTTGGGTCGTGAGTGGTCTTTTACGGAACTTATTCCAAACAGGGAAGTTGTACCGTTCCGAAACTCGGACCGTTCCGGAACTTGAATTGCTTCAGTCTTTACGTCGCGCTTGGGACAGCCACTTCTTAAAGGTTTGCCTCAGAGTCGAGATCGGCCCAGCCTCCCTTACAAAATCTGAAATCCGGCTCAGCCGTGGAGTGGAACCAGTGTTTTCTCCCACTAGGTTTCAACCCGTGAAGTCGAGCGTGGCCGTTCAAGTGTCTTTGAACGCACCCGCGATTCTGCGGCCAATTCGCCGGGAAGGTTTGACGCAACCCACACTGCTGCCCCGGCGGAAGCCCGGATTCGGCGAGGAACACTCCGGCGAGGAAGGGTTCGGCGACGAAGCCCTCGGTGTCAACCACCCGATCGCGGAGGTGAACCCGCGCGGCCCGGAAGCGGGGAGCCAGAGCCGTCCGGGAGAAGTTGATCCGCTGTACCTGTTCGCTTGTCGCGTGGAATGGGAGCGGCGTTCAGACACCAGTTCAGCCTGGGAACTGATTTCGGCGGCAGAAAGCCCGCACGAAGACACGCGGGCCAACGCAAGGCAGCTGCTTGCGAGTTCACGGCACCTGGAGGGCAGCAGCGCGGCGGTCGCCGGGCTGCTCCAGGTTTTCAAACCGCGGCGGTATCGGACGGTGGAGGCGAACATGAAGACCCCTTACGGACTCGAGATCATCGAAAACTGCTCCCAGTGCTTCTGCCGCAAAGCTGGATTTTTCTGTGCCATGTCATCCGGTGTTGTGGAATCGCTCGATCAAGTCAGCCACCACAGCACCATGCCGGCCGGGGCGATCCTGTTTGTGGAGGGGCAGGTCTCGCGCGGGATCTTCATACTGTGCTCGGGCAAAGTAAAACTCTCGACCGCTTCGCGGGAGGGCAAAGTGCTGATTCTGAAGACGGTGGAGGCTGGTGAAGTGCTGGGGCTCAGCGCCGCAGTTTCCGGGTTGAGCTATGAAATGACGGCGGAAACGGCGACGCCCTGCCAGCTCAACTTCGTCGGCCGCAAAAATCTGCTGGAGATGCTGCATGCGCACAGCGAAGTGGGAGTGAACGCCGCGCAAAGCCTGAGCAGCGATTTTCAGTCCGCGTATCGCGATATTCGCGATCTGGTGATGGCGCGTTCTTCGGAGGGGAAGCTGGCGCGGCTGCTGCTGTCGTTTTCTCCCAAACAAACAGGTTCCGATGAACTCCATCTCAGGTCGGTGATGACGCATGAAGAAATGGCCCAGCGCATCGGCTCCTCGCGCGAAACCGTCACACGGTTGTTAACCGAATTGAAGCGCAAACAACTGATTCGGCTGGATGGACCCACGCTGGTGATCCGCAGCCGGATCGCGCTCGAGACTTTAGCAGTCTGAGTCCCCCCTGTGCCTGGAGAGGGCCGGAGTCTTGGCCCTCTCTATTTTTATGCATTGAAATCGGCTTTCCTGCAGGTCCGTCCCGTGGAAGATCCTGACGAACTTAAAGACCGAACAGTTCGCGCAGGCGCTTGGTCTGTGCCCTGCTGACGGGCACTTCGGTTTGCTTCTTGTCGTCCATGCGCAGCTGGTAGGAACTCTTGAACCAGGGCACCACTTCGCGAATGCGGTTGATATTTACCAGGAAGGAACGGTGAGCGCGCCAGAATAGGTTAGGGTCGAGACTATCGAGCAGTTCTTCCAGAGTCCGGCAATTCGAATGACCCTCGAAGCCCGACATGCCCGCGGTGACCACGGTGATGACGCCGTCTTCGATGGAGGCATAGCAGATTTCCCGTTGATCCACCAGGAGCATGCGTCCCACCGACTTGAGAAGAATTTTCGAAAGCTGCGGCTTCTGCATTTCCAGCATGCGAACCAGGTTGTCGATTTTTTCTGCGGGCAGAATGCCGGATTCCTGCTTGGCCCGCGCGCGTTGCACCGACTGCGCGACCCGCTTCTTGTCGAATGGCTTCAGCAGATAATCGACGGCGTTGACTTCAAAAGCCTTTACGGCATACTGATCGAACGCAGTGGCAAAAACAATTTTGGGCAGCGGGACTTTCTTATCCAGCAACTTCTTGATGACGCCGAAGCCGTCGAGGCCGGGCATTTGCACGTCGAGGAACACCAGGTCGGGATTGTGCTCTTTGATGAGGCTCACGGCCTCCAGGCCGTTCTTGCCCTGCGCGACCACATCGACGTCGCCAGCATTCTTGAGCAGGTAAGCGAGTTCGTCGCGGGCGAGCTGCTCGTCGTCCACGATTACGGCGGATAAGGACATTCCAACTCCCGCTGGCCAGAAGGACTACTTACACAAGTATACTGCGTTTGCCCGGGCCGGAGCGGGTAGGCGGAGCTTGCGAACCCTGATTCGAGCGCTGGGCGAGCGCTTACTGCTGCTGGTGCTGCTGCATCATGGCGCCCATGTCCATCTTGGTGTAACCGGCCGGGGCTTCGAACAGGCTGGCAGGTTGCGAGCCTTCTTGAAGATTGCGCAGTTCTCCGCCGTTGTTTTTGCCCTGCCATTTCAATGGAAAGCGCACCTTGGCGTCGAGCCAAATGCGCGTGACGTCACCGCTCGAGTTGGTGGCCTCGTACTCAACTGTGCTGCGGCCGTTCACGGTATCAGTACCCACCTTGTGGCAGGTGCCGGCCTGAATGTGCGATATTTTCTGCCAGTCGCCGCATGCATCTTGCACGTCCCCGGCCGCAAAGAAGGAATACGTCTGGCGCTGTGCCTGCGTCTGAACGGACATTTCCATGTACATGCGCTGCTGGGGCATCAGGACGGTCGAGGTCTGAGCGGCAAAATTCACAATGACCGCTCCACCGCTGCGAGGGCCGCTGGCCAGGGGTTCGATGCGCATTTTGTCTTTTGCGAAGTAGAGTTTGGCAGTGGTTGGCGCGCCCGGCTTTTGCAGGTCGACAACCTCGGCGGAGAACTCGGCCTGCGCCATTACGAAGCTCGCTGCAAGCATGACCGCGAAGATACTTGAGATGCGAACGATCATACGAATCATCGATCGGAGCATGATGATTTCCCTCACTACAGGAATCGGTAAGTTGCGCCGGAACAGCGGAGGAAGCATAGCAGAATTTCCGCCCGGAACGCAGGAGAGGAACCAAACTCTCAACGGAGATCATCAACATCAATCGTCATCATCGACGCGAGGGCTGAAACGATGAGGGTGCAGTTGGTTTCTTGGGCTTGGAAAGATCCTTCGCGATCCACTTCGAGAGGAAGGAACTCTTATGGCCTTCGAAGCCCAGCTTTCGGTAGAGCTCTAGTGCGTTCGTGTTGTGGTGCATCACTTCCAGGTGTAGTGCGGTGACATTCAGCTTGCGTGCGGCATCTTCGAGAAAGGCCATCGTCGTGCGTCCCCAGCCGCGGCCCCGGTAGGCGGGGCGCAGATAGAATTCGTCGACGAAGGCGTCGCGGCCCAGCCATTCCAGGCTGTAGCCGAAGCAGAGAGCGATGTAACCGACGGGCAGTTCGCGCTTCGTCTTTTCGTGTTTATCGGCTTCATTTGTGTTGGTAAGGATGAGCCACACGCGACCAAGACTAGGATCGCGCAACAGCTTGATCAAGGCAGCGCGCGCCTTGTGCTCGTCGAAGGCGTGGCCATCGAAGGCGTAGTACTCGCGCATGAACGGAAGCAGAGTGTCGGCATCGGATTCCGTCGCCGCGCGGAAGGATGGCTCGGCGCTCACGCGACGTTCTCTAGCACCAGCGCCATGCCCAGGCCTCCGCTCACGCAGAGCGTGGCCACGCCGCGTTTGGTGTTGCGCTTGAGCATCTCGTGCAGCAAAGTGACGGTGATGCGCGTTCCCGTGCAGCCGATGGGATGGCCGAGGGCGATGGCTCCGCCGTTGACGTTGAGCTTGTCGCGGTTGAAATTCAATTCGCGGTCGCAGGCGAGCACCTGTGCGGCGAAGGCTTCATTCAGTTCGACTAGGCCGAAATCGTGCAGTTTAAGGTTGTGTTTCTCTTCCAGCTTGCGGAGAGCGGGAACTGGGCCGATGCCCATGATGCGCGGGTCGACTCCCACCGCGGTGACGGCGGAGATTCGCGCAAGCGGCTTCAGGTTGTTGCGCTTCACGAAGGTCTCGCCGGCGATGATGACGGCGGCCGCGCCGTCGGTGATGCCGGAAGAATTGCCGGCGGTGATGGTGCCAGTTTGCGAGAATACGGGCGCGAGCTTTCCGAGTTTTTCCAGGCTCGCGTCGGGAAAGGGATGCTCGTCGCGGCTGACCGTGGTGCTGCCTTTCTTGCCTTCGATGGTTACGGGGGCGATCTCGGCGTTGAATCGTCCGGCGGCAATGGCGCGAGCGGCGCGGGTTTGCGACAGGAGAGCGTATTCATCCTGCTCGTCGCGTGAAATTTTGTACTGCTCGGCCAGGACTTCTGCGGTTTCTCCCATCACCATTTTCGCCAGAGGGCAGAAGAAGCCGTCGCGATACATGCCGTCGACCAGTTCCTGATTTCCCAGGCGAAATCCCCAGCGCGCTTCAAGGTAGTAGGGAACTCGCGACATTGATTCCGTGCCGCCGGCGAGAATGCAACTGGCATCGCCGAGCAGGATGGATTGGTACGCCAGCGCAATCGACTTCATCCCCGAGGCGCACGCTTTGTTTACCGTGAACGCAGGCGCCTCCTCGGGGACACCGCTGCGCACGGAAATCTGCCGCGCGGGATTCGGGCCGCCTCCGGCCTGACGCGCGTTGCCGAAGATGCTCTCCTCAATCTGGTTGGGTTGCACTCCGGCCCGCTCGATGGCCGCTTTCGCGGCGACCACGCCCATGTCGGCGGCGGTGAGCGACGCCAGCGATCCGCCGAACTTGCCGATGGGCGTGCGCGCCGCGGAGAGAATATAGACAGCCTGCAAAGTCATGCCTCCAAACCCTTGAGTCTAGCAGGAGAGGGAAACAGCTTCTAGCTGCTAGCTTCTAGCCAAAGCGCGCCATGATTTAGCCAGAAGCTAGGAGCTGGAAGCTGGCGGCCAGAAGCGAGGCGAGCGATTGCCATAGGGGACGCGTCTGGCGCGCGGAAAGGGCTTCTGGCTTCGATCAGTTTTTTGGTTCGATTCGACTGCTCGATCCGCATGGTATTTTCTCCGCGGCAAACGTACAATCGTGTCCCTGTAAGGACGGCGCTTATGGTCTTAGGCATGAGTTTGTCGACATTCACTCTCGTCCACGTGTTGATCAGCCTGGTGGGGATCGTCTCTGGATTGCTGGTTCTCTACGGGCTGATCAAGGGGAAGCGGTTCGACGGCGCGACTGCGATCTTTCTGGCGACCACAGTGTTAACCAGCCTGACTGGATTCCTGTTTCCTTTCACGCATCTGCTGCCGTCGCATATCGTCGGCAGTATTTCGCTGGTGGTGCTGGCGGTCGCGATCGTGGCGCGCTATGCGCTTCACCTGGAGGGCGCCTGGCGCTCGATCTATGTGGTCTCCGCGATACTTGCGCTCTATCTGAATGTATTCGTCCTGGTGGTGCAGTCGTTCCTGAAAATACCGGCGGTGCACACGTTGGCGCCGACGCAAAAAGAGCCGCCATTCCTGGTGGTTCAACTCATCGTGATGGCGATCTTCATCGTACTCGGAATTTTCGCGGTGAAGCGATTCCGCGCCGTGCCCGCCGCTACGGAGGCCGCATGGAAGAGTTCCAAGGCGTCGTAGCTGGCTTTAGGCCGCGCCCGTTTCAGGGTGCGTCCAATCGAGCCGCGGACAGCGCTGGCGGGCCGATGCCTGTCCCGATTTGCCATGTTATAATCTTTTATTCTCTGTTGTTTAGCAGGAGGGCTGTATCGATAAGCGTTTTATCCGCACCAACGATCGCATCCGGGCGCGCGAAATCCGCGTGATTGACGACGAAGGGGCGCAGATCGGAATCTTGCCGCCTTTCGAAGCGCTCAAGATGGCCCGAGCCAAGAATCTGGACCTGGTTGAGATTTCCCCTACCGCGCAGCCTCCCGTGTGCCGGATTATGGACTACGGGAAGTATCTGTATCAGCAGGAAAAGAAAGAGCGCGAGGCCAAGAAGCACCAGAAAACGATCACGGTGAAAGAGGTCAAGTTCCGCATCAATGTGGACGACCACGATTACGAGACCAAGAAAAACCACGTGCTGCGTTTTCTCGATGAAGGTGACAAGGTAAAGGCAACGATCTTTTTCCGTGGGCGCGAGATGACGCGCACCGGCCTGGGACGGCAGATTCTGGAGCGGCTGATTAAAGACGTGGAACCGCACAGCATTGTGGAATTTCGTCCGCGGCAAGAAGGCAATACGCTGCACGCGATTCTGGCGCCGAAGAAGACGGCGGTCGAACGGGAGAAGGAACGAGAGAAAGAAGCCAAGCAAAAAGCGAAGCAGGAAAAGCAACTGCAGCAGGAGAAAGAGAAACAGCCGGCGCCGGCCGCAGCCGCGGCGGTGGCTCCCAATCCCACTCCGCAGGCGTAAGCCAGACGCGGCGCTTTTCGCGATACTCCTAACGGTGAATACCAGCGTGTGAACTTCAGATTTTGAATTTCTAAAAGCTGACGGCTGAGAGCTGAAAGCCGATTTTGAGGACCTATGCCGAAATTGAAAACCCACAAAGGCGCCGCCAAGCGCTTCAAGAAAACTGCAACCGGAAAGGTGAAGCGGGGACACGCGAAACTGCGTCACATCCTGACTTCCAAAGAAACCAAGCACAAGCGCAAGCTGCGTCACGGTGCGTTGGTGAGTGACGGAGATCTGCGCAAGGTATTGCGCATGATCCCGTACCAGTGAGGACCATTGCTGATTGTTGATTTTATGATTGTTGATTGAAAATCTGTCGCATCGAGCGTGATTTCGTTCGGATGGGTTTCAATCAGCAATCAAACAATCAGAAATCGGCAATTGCTTCAGGCGTGTGAAGAGGTCAGAGATCGCCGCAGGGCGAATCGTCCTTACCTCCAGCCGCCACTAACAGAAAGCTAAAAGGAGAATTCCATGCCTCGTGTAAAACGCGGAACCAAACGCCGCGCGAAACGCAAAAAGATATTAGACCGCGCCAGCGGATACTTTCTTACTAAATCGAAACTCTACCGCTCGGCGAAAGAAGCCGTCGAGCGTGGCCTGAAGTTTGCCTATTCCGGACGCAAGCAGCGCAAGCGGCAATACCGCTCGCTGTGGATCGTGCGCATCGGCGCCGCTGCCAAGCTGAACGGACTGAGCTACAACCAGTTCATCCACGGCTTGAAGTTGGCGGCCGTTGAGCTCGACCGCAAAATTCTTGCCGATCTGGCCGTGAAAGATCCGGGCGGATTTGCGAGCCTGGCGCAACAGGCCAAGGACGCGATCAAGAGTGCGGCAGTGGAAGTCAAAGCCTAGCTTTCAGCTTTCGGATGTCAGAATTAATCGTTGTCATTCCGAGCGGTTCGTAGCCGCGCAACGCGCGGTGAGGGCGGCGAGGAATCTGCTTTTCTGCTCGCGGCGAGAGAACAGCGGATTCCTCACCGCTAAAGCGGTTCGGAATGACAAACATTATTTTGTTGCGAGATACGAACCTGGCGTACACCGTTCCTAAATTGACGGACTATTCGGCGACGGTGCTGGAAAAGGCTGCCGACGATCTTCTTGGTGCGCTGGGTGACGAGTCGAAGTCGATCCGCGGCGAAGCTGCGTACAAAGCGTTCCGTGATCGCTGGATAGCTCGCAAGAACGGTGTACTCACGCAACTCAATGACCTTTGGCTGAAAGCTGCGCCGAAAGATGCCAAGCGCGCAGTAGGCCAGCGAGTCAATGAGATCAAGGTCCACGTCGAAGATGTAGTTGCCAAGGCTGAGCACCTTCAACTCGAACTTGCAACGGCATCTCCCGCAAGCGGCGCTGTCGACATCACCCTCCCAGGCATCCGTCGCCCCATCGGAGCAGAGCATCCTGTCATGCGGACTTCGCGGGAGATGGTGGCGGTGTTCGAGAAGCTGGGGTACTCGGTCGCGGACGGGCCGGTAATCGAGACCGACTACTACAATTTCGAAGCGCTGAATTTTCCGCCGAACCATCCGGCGCGCGACACACAGGATACGTTGTTCATCGCCGGACAGCAGTCCAAGCCACTGCGCGAACGTTTGCTGCTGCGCACGCACACTTCACCTGTGCAGATTCGCACGATGGAGAAGATGCGGCCGCCGATCCGCATTGTGATTCCCGGGACCGTGCACCGCAACGATCCGCCCGATGCCAGCCACTCGCCCATGTTCCATCAGATCGAGGGACTGGCGGTTGATACCAATATCACGTTCGGCGACTTGAAGGGCACGCTCGACCATGCCATGAAAGAATTTTTCGGCTCGAGCGTGAAGACAAGTTTCCGGCCGTCGTTCTTTCCGTTCACCGAGCCGAGTGCGGAGATGTTTGTGAGCTGTTTCATCTGCGGCGGCAGCGGCCGGCGCGGGTCGGACCCGTGCCGTCCCTGCAAGCAGACGGGGTGGATTGAGATTCTCGGCTGCGGCATGGTCGATCCCAATGTATTCGAGTTCGTGAAAAACAACGGTTACGATCCGAAGAAAATTTCTGGATTCGCCTTCGGGATGGGCGCGGATCGCATCGCGCTGTTGAAGTATGGAGTGGATGATCTGCAGGCGTTCTTCCAGGGAGACGTCAGGTTCTTGCAACAATTCTCGTAGAATGCCTCTGATCGGTTTTGGTTTTCGCTAGTGGCTAATAGCTAGAAGCTGATTTCATGAAACTCTCACCACAATGGATTCGCGAATTTGTCGATCTCGCCGTCGATGACCATCGGCTGGCCGAAGACTTGACGTCCGTCGGCATCGCGGCCGAAGGCATCAGCGGATCGGGCGCTGACACCGTGTTCGAAATGGAGATCGGCACCAACCGTCCTGACGCGATGAATCATTACGGCGTGGCTCGGGAGGCGGCGGCGATTTACGAGGTGCCGCTCAAGCAGTTGGCAGCTCTCGGCGAGAAATCCCCACTTCTCGCAAAAGACGCGAGAAATGGGGCACCCGCGGGCTTGGAGGGTGCACCGTTCCCCATTATTTTGGAGGAGCCGGAACTTTGTCCGCGGTTTACGGCGCGGGTGATTCGCGGCACTCGCATCAAATCTTCGCCGGAAAAAATCGCGAACCGGTTGCGACTGATCGACCAGCGGCCCATAAGCAATGCGGTGGACGCTACGAATTACGTTTTGTGGGAAATCGGCAAGCCGACGCACGTTTACGATCAGGATTTGCTCGACGGCGGGCGGCTGATTGTCCGCAAGGCGAGAGACGGCGAGAAACTGAAAACGCTCGACGGCGTCGAACGAACGTTGACTTCCGAAGACCTTGTGGTGGCGGACGCGAAAAAGCCGGTAGGGCTGGCCGGCGTGATGGGTGGGTACGACACGATGATTACTGAGAAGACCCGGAACATCGTGATCGAGTCGGCGTGGTGGGATCCCGCGATCGTGCGAAAAATGTCGCGGAGGCATGGCCTGCACACCGACGCTTCGCACCGTTTCGAGCGGGGAGCGGATTTCGAATCGACGGTAGTGTCGTGCGATCTGGTGGCCGGGATGATTCTCGAATCTGGCGGCGGCGAACTCCAGGGCGACCTGGTGGATGTGGTCGCAAGAAAAATGGATCAGGCGCTGATCGTCCTGCGCGTGGCGGAGGCTTGGAGGATTCTGGGGAGCAAGCTGAAAGAGGCGGAGATGCTCCGCATTCTGAAAAGGCTGGGCTTTGAATGTGTTCCCGCGGGATTGACGGGCGGTCAGTTCGACGTGAAAGTGCCCAGCTGGCGGCTCGACGTGGAGCGCGAGATTGACCTGATCGAAGAGATTGCCCGCCTGCATGGCTACGACAAGTTTGAAAATACGCTGCCGGCTTACAGCGGAGCGGTGGTGGAATTGCCGCATGCGGCTGCCGATGCCGCCGTGCGGAAACGGGCGCTGGCACTGGGCTACAACGAAGCGATCTCGCTGACTTTTATTTCGCACGCGGACGCGGAGAAGTTTTCCATTTCGGCCGCAGGGGCAAAGGTGCTGGAGCTGGAGAATCCACAAAGCGACGAAGCTTCGGTTATGCGCACGTCGCTGGTGCCGGGAATGCTCGATATGCTGGCGTGGAATCTGAACCGGGACTCGGAGGACGTTCGCCTATTCGAAATGGCCCAGGTCTACGAACTCGTGGATGGCGCGCGGGCGGAGCCGCGGCGAGCGTGTCTAGGAGCGACCCTGGCCGCGGTGAAGGGAGCGACGCCGGCGGAGGCAATTCTGGATTTGAGCAAGGATGCGAGCAAAGGCGAGCACGCCGCAGCAACCGAGGCGTTTCGCGTGTTCAAGGGCGACGTTGAAAATCTGCTGGTACCATTTGCCGGCAAGAATTTGAGTTTCGATCGCCGGACCGCGGAATATTTCCATCCTGGCCGGTCGGCGCGGGCACTGCTGGATGGCGCGCCGGTGGCGCAGTTTGGCCAGATTCACCCCGACGTGGCTGGGGCGCGGAAATTGCGGCAGGATGTTTTCTTGGCCGAGCTCGATCTGGAAAGTCTTTATCGCCGCGGATTGCGGCAACCGCTAGCCGCGCCGCTGCCGAAGTATCCGGCGGTGGAGCGGGATTTTTCGTTCATCTTCGCGGATGCGGTTTCGTTCGAAGAGATGCGAAGGGCGGTGGCTGCTGCTCAGGTAGACGAACTGCGCGAATTCAAGCCGGTGGAAATGTTTCGCAGCAAGTCCATTGGCGCCGGAAAATATTCGATTCTGCTGCGCGCGAAATTTCAATCGAACGAGCGGACTCTGCGCGAGGAAGACGTGGCGCAATGGTCGGCGAAAATTGTGGCGGCGCTGCAAGCGCTGGGAGGAACACAGCGGGCATAGAAACGAGGCTAGCGGCCAGCAGTCGCGCCGGCGGCCTGAGTCCCGAATTCCCCTCGATCATTCCTGGTGTTCCCATCCTTCGGTCTGCGGGGAACGTCTCCTTGAGAGTGCCTAGGAGTTCGGGCATCTGGGCCGGAGCGGCTGTCCAGTCGGAACTGACTCACCAGGGTTTGCAGATCGAGCGCCATTTTTGAAAGTGTCGCACAAGATTTTGCGGTCTGCTCTGCGGCGAGCGACGACTCGTCAGTGAGATTGGAGATCTGGCCGATGCTGGAATTGATTTCCACGGTGGCGCTGGACTGCTCGGTGGCCGCGGTCGCGATGTGCGAAATCATGTCTCCCACGTGCTCCGACATGCGAATGATTTCCTGCAAAGCCGCGCCGGAGGCGGTCGTCTTTTCGACCCCAATTCCGACATCGTGAGTTCCTGATTCGATGGCCTCGACCGCGCTCTTCGCTTCGGCCTGAATCGACTCGATCATGATGGCAATCTCTTTCGTTGCCCGGCTGGTGCGTTCGGCGAGCTTCCGTACTTCATCCGCCACGACGGCAAAGCCCCGGCCCTGCTCGCCGGCGCGAGCCGCTTCAATGGCGGCATTCAGGGCCAGCAAGTTCGTCTGGTCGGCGATTTCATCGATGACGGCTACGATTTTTCCGATCTGCTCGGAGCTGCTGCTGAGTTTGGTGATGCGCGCGCTGACGGTGCGGGAAGAATCCGCAATACGGCGCATGGTGTCCAGCGCTTCCTTCACGACCTGGCCGCCCTGGTGCGCGGCTTGTGCGGCTTTGTTTGAAGAATCGGAGGCCGTCTGCGAGTTTTCGGAAACCTGCTCGACCGTGGCCGACATCTCTGTCATAGCGGTGGCCACTTGCCGCGTTTGATCCGCCTGTAACCTGGCGCTTTCTGCGGATTGGCCCGCTCCTAAGGAGATTTCTTCGCTGGCGGCGGCCAGATTTTCGGCGGTGGCCGCGATGCCGCGCACCATCTCGCGCAGCGAGTCCCGCATGCCGTTGAGCGCGTTTCCCGCTTCGCCGAGTTCGTCCTCGGACTCCACTTCCACGTCTTCCACCGCGAGATTCCTGGCGGAAATCTCCTGAATTATTCTGAGCATGCCGGCCACGCCGCGGCTGATCGACCGGACGATGAGCACCGAAGTGGAGATTCCGAGTAACACGCCGCCGGCTACCAGCAACAGAGTAATTTCGTTGGCCTGAGATTCCGTTTGGTATTCCGCATTGATCCGCTCTTTTACCAGGCCGTCTTCCCGCATTTCAAGTTCATTGCAGTCGGCGACTACGTTCCTCACAGCCTCCGTGATGGCGGCCCCGAAGGTCATGGTTTCGGCTTCGTGACTCCTGTTGAGCAGGCGCAGAGAAATCTGCTTTTCGGTGAGCACGCTGATTCGATCGGTGCTGGTACGGATCTTGGCGAGTAACATTTTGTCTTTTTCGTCGCTGAGGACTCTGCCCAGTTCCTCCAGTTGCTGCGAGACTTCCTGCTTGTCGTGTTGGTATTGCTGCAACGATGACTCTTTGCGGTTGAATACGTAGTCCGCCGCACTCCTTAACTGCTTCCGGATTCCAATCTCAATGGAGGTGGCTGCGGACTTCTGTTTCAGAGAGAACGTGACATCGCTCGACGCGCTAACCAGCCGTCCGATTGAAAAGTAGGCCACAGCTCCGGTGAGAATGATCATGGCCACCAGTGCGCCGAAGCCAGCCGCCAACTTCGCGTTTAGTCCGAGGTGTCTCACGGCCCTCCGGCCCCTGCCCATGGTGATCTGCCCACGATGGGCCTGATAAAGGAATGCAACTTGTTTCATCGGCGTGATTGCGGTTTTTCTTGAGTTAAGCCCCCTGAGGGACGGGGCGGCATGCGGTCTCGTAAGGAAGGCGCCCGGGTCAGCCTGATGACGATCAGCCTGGTGACAGCGGCCGAACGCCAAGTCATGTCCTCCTGTGCAAAAGATGGCGCCGGGCCCCCCTTGCGCGACGCGGCCGAGGCGAGTAACATGGTCGTGTTCTCATTTGGCCTCGTTCCCGCGAAGGCCTTCCGCGCCCCAGAAATTCCGAACCGGCGCGACGGATCCGAAACGGCAAAACCGACGCATAACACTTAGGTTTTCGTTGCGAACAAGTATTCGTTTTCAAGGCTTGAACTTTATTCCGCAAGCGCGTCCAGCCGAAGCTCGCCGGTGCAAAGAAGGCCTGCGCAGAGCCAGCGAATTCGCGTTTCGGCGCGAACCCGAGTTGCACGGTTCCGCCGTTCGGCGCTAGCGGCAGCAGGCGGTTGCGAAACTTTTCGCCGGTAGAAGTCCGGAAATTCGAATCACGCTGTAGAACATGAGAGGAATATGAACGCAGGACCGGGTAAGCCCTCCGGTGGCGGAGGGAGAAACAGAAGGCGGCGCGGACGCCGCCCAAGCAATCAACGGGGACAGCGGCCGGGACAGGGCCAGGCTCGCGGCCAGAACCCGGACGGAATTTACACCGCGCCCATGGATCACAGCTACCGCGCCGCCCAGGCCGGCGGCAACAACGGGCAAAAGCCGCGGCAGAGGCCGGGTTTCGGGTCGACGTATCCGGTGGTTGAGCCGGAGCCTTTACCGATGCGCGAAGACGCGAACTCGCGAATTTTTGCCTTCGTCGACGATTTGTTTTTCGCGGCAAAGATCCAGGAGACCGCGCGCAAGATGAACGTCAAGGTCGAGTTCGTGAAGACCGACAAAGACCTGATGGACCGCATGGAGCAGAACGGCGAAGAAAAACCTTCGCTGATCATCTTCGATTTGAATCACAATACCGTGAAGCCGCTCGCGCTGATTCCCAAACTCAAGATCAAGCTGAAGAAGGGAACGTCGATCATTGGCTTTCTCTCGCACGTGCAGGGAGACCTCAAGCAGAAGGCGCACGAAGTGGGCTGCGATATGGTGCTGCCGCGTTCGGCGTTCTCGCAGAACCTGCCGCAGTTGCTGCGCCGTCACGGCGCGCCGGAAGAGGAAAGTCCCACGGTGCAGTAGGGCCGGCTTCGGGCTTCAGCTTTCGGGCCTCAGCTTTCGGGCTTCGGCGTTCCCTTAGCGACGAGCATCTGCACGAATTTAACGCGACGAAAACTCCTAACAAAAAACCCTTTCGTGTAACTTCGTGTCCTTAGTGGTTCATCGGTTTTTTCTCTTTCGTGCTACCAATCTCAATGCGCCCACGTCCCGGCGTCGCGAAAAGCCGAAGCCCGGTAGCTGAAGCCCGACGCCCGGTCTACCCCGGAGGCCACGCCAGCGGCCGTCCCCCGAGCAGATGCACATGCAGATGAAATACGGACTGCCCCGCTTCCGGACCAACGTTGAGCACCGTGCGGTATCCGTTCTCGATTTTGCGCTCGCGGGCAATCTGAGCGGCGGCCAGATGGCAGCGGCCGATGACCTCAGCGTCAGTTGCCTCAGCTTCTTTCAGCCCGGCAAAATGTTTCTTGGGAATGATGAGCACGTGCGTAGGCGCTTTCGGACTGATGTCCTCAAACGCGAAGACATGGTCATCCTCGTAAACCTTTCTGGCGGGAATCTCTCCGCCGATGATCCGGCAGAAAAGACAATTTGTGGTGGCTTCGCTCATGACTCTCCCATCAATGCAGCGCTAGTCCAGTCTCACCAGAAACACGGCGCCCTCGCGCGTGCGGGTTTCCGCGACCATCTGCTGGGCGCGGTCGTGGTCGTCGTCGAGGACTCGGATGCGGATCCACCAGCCTCCGGCGGGACTGGCGAAGCGCAGCACCTTGGCGGTGCGGTAGCGGCGTGTGAGGTGATCGGCGAACTCGGTGGCAACGTCTTCGTCGGGGAAGCTGCCGATTTGCACCGCCCACTTCCCGCCGGAATCGAGCGGCGCGGGCGTCTCCATCACTTCGACTTTCACTTCCGCGATGCCGGGCTGGTACACGTCGAGCTTGCGGGCGGCGGCGAGAGACAGATCGAGAACGCGGCCGGGGATGAACGGTCCGCGGTCGGTGATGCGAACCAGCGCCGAGTGCGCGGTCTTTAGATTCGTCACGCGCACGACGGAACCGAGCGGCAGTGTGCGGTGCGCGGCGGTCATGGCATGCATGTTATAGACTTCTCCGTTCGATCCGCGGCGGTTGTGGTAAGGAGGTCCATACCAACTGGCCTTCCCGGTTTCGGTTGCGATCGGAGCCGCGCCGGCGGGGATCGAAGGCTCGGCGAGGTCGGGCTCGGAGACGTCGACGTTTTCATCGCCTTCATTGCGGCGTGGCTGGGAAGTCCTGGCTGGCAAAGACGAAGATGACGACGGCGGCGAGGACGACGGCTTGCCGGCACTGGCCACGCTGCCTGACGCGGGCGGAGGAGGCGGCGGCACTTCGACCCGCGCCTGCTTGGGATGTCCACAGGCGGCGAGCAGCAGAAGCGTGATCAGGAGAACCAGAGTCATCGCAACCGTGCCCGTGGAAGCTACTTGGCGGTGGTCCCTGGGTGCTTTTCCATGTAGTCGGCGAAGGCGGTGAGCTTCTCCGAGGCCACGCGCAGGGCCTTGGTCGAATGCGTGCGAACCGCGGGCACGACCTCGTCGTTCAGGTACTTGATGAATTCCGGGATTTCCTGCTCCAGACGTTCGGCGGCCTCGTTGATGGTCTTGCCAACGCGCGCGGACGCGTCTTCCACCTTGCGGTTGAAGTCGTTCATGGTGCTCCTCGAGATGAGGCGTGAGCCAACTCACGCAAATGTTGCGGATGCCAGGCAAGGGTATTATTTCGTGGTCTGAGGGCGGGGTCAATGCCGAGTCACAGATTTTGCTGGTTCGCAGACTGGTTCGTGCAGGTATGACAGAGCGGCGCGGCGAAAGCAGAGGCGATCAGATGAGGTCTGCTGGCCCGGAAAACCCCACCGCGAAGCTCTTGAAGTAAGGATACAATCCTTGTTATAGTAAGGAAATGCCAAAGGTCACCAGCAAACTGCAGTTGACCGTACCCAAGGCCATTGCCGATCAATACGGCATCCGGCCGGGGGACGAGCTGGAATGGATTCCGGCAGGGGAAAGCATCCGCGTCGAACTCATGCGCAGCAAGGCCAAGGCCGGACACGAGTTGACCATGGAGGAGCGGTTGGCGCTGTTTGACGAAGGAACGAAGCGTCTCGACAAACTGCAGGCGGAAGAATTGAAGAAAAATCGGGGCAAGAAAGTCACTCGCGAAAACCGGGGCTGGACGCGCGAGGACCTGTACAACGATGATCGGGGTCTTCCTCGTGGCTTCCCTCGTTGATACGAATATCCTCGTGTATCGCTGCGATCCCAGCGATCCAGCGAAGAGTGGTGTCGCTCGCGATCTCTTGCGAAAAGGAATGCTGGCGAACGAACTGCGCCTTCCGCATCAAGCCATGGTGGAATTTGTGAATGCGGTGACCAGAAGACGACCGGGAGGGCGCTCTATCCTCAGCCGGGAAGAGGCGTGGCGGCAGGCAGAAGACTTGCTCAATGAGTTTCCCATTCTTTATCCGAATGAATCGGTATTTCGAACGGCGCTGCTGGGCATGGCAGCGTACAGGTTTTCCTGGTATGACGCCCACCTGTGGGCCTACGCCGAGCACTACGGCCTGCCTGAGATTCTCTCCGAGGATTTTGAACACGGACGCCGGTATGGCACCGTGCGAATCACGAATCCCTTTCTTGCGCCGGGCGCAGCTTGAACTGTGACCAAGCCTGAAGTCCTCCCCGGTTCCGCTTCCAGCGCCTCAGCGACGCGTTTTCGCAGAAGTCTTCTCGCCTGGTATGCCCATAACGCGCGCGCTCTGCCGTGGCGGGAGAGCCACGATCCCTACCGGGTGTGGCTGTCGGAAATCATGCTGCAGCAGACGCGGGTGGCGGCGGTGATTGGGCACTATGAGGAATTTCTGCGCCGCTTTCCGACGGTGGAGAAGCTGGCTGCCGCCCGCGAGGCGAGCGTCCTCGCAGCCTGGAGCGGCCTGGGATACTACCGCCGCGCACGCATGCTGCATGCGGCGGCAAAGGTGGTGGTGCGCGAGCATGGCGGAAAATTTCCGGCCACGGCTGAGGAATTGCGGGCGTTGCCGGGGATTGGCCGCTACACGGCTGCGGCGATTGCCAGCATTGCATTCGGCGAGCCGGTCGCAGTGGTCGACGGCAACGTAGAGCGCGTGCTGCAGCGGCTTTCGGGACGGCGGCTCGCGGGCGCAGAATTATGGCAGGCCGCCGAGGACGTTGCTCGATCGCAAGCGGCCCGGCGACTTCAATCAGGCCATGATGGAGCTGGGTGCGACGGTGTGTACGCCGCGGGCGCCGGGGTGCTTGATCTGTCCGGTGGTCGAACTGTGCGCGACGCGGGGAGAGTTGCCGGCGGAAGTGAAACCGCAGCGGCAGAAGAAGCGTGAAATTCACTACGCGCTGGATTTTCGAAACTGGAGGCATCGGGATGGAGACAGCGCTGGCGGCGAAGTGTTTCTGGTGCAGCGTGCGCGGGATGCGTCATTGATGGCTGGCATGTGGGAGTTGCCGGAGATGGCGCGGTGGGAAAGCGCGTCCAAGCCGTGTTCACGCTCAGGCATTCGATCACTGTGACGGACTACACGGTGCGAGTCTGGCGGGCCGCTGCGCCGAGAGTGCGCCGCGGAAAATGGATTCCGGCGCGCGCCTGCGGCGAGTCGCGCTGACTGGCCTGGCGCGCAAGATTCTGCGGAAGGCGGAATTGCTCTGAAGCAAGTCTTCCCCGCGTCCCACATCATCTAAAATGAAATAAAGCCAAAGGCAGGAACGCGTATGCGCTGGCTGCGGAATATCCTGAAAAGACGAACGCGAGGAGGACTCATGGCGGCATTAACCGTGGGGACGAAGGCCCCGGATTTTGAGTTGAAGGCGATGGATGGACAGCGGTTTTCGCTGCAGGAAGCGCTCGGGTCCGGGCCAGTCGTTCTCGCGTTTTTCAAGGTTTCCTGCCCAACCTGCCAATATGCGTTTCCATTTCTGGAGCGGCTGCACAAGGCCTACGGACAGAAGGGCGTGAAACTTCTGGGAGTTTCGCAGAACAACGCCAAAGACACGGCCGCGTTCGCCAAAGAGTTCGGGGTGACGTTTCCGATTCTGCTCGACGATACTGAAAAGTATCCTGTATCGAACGCCTACGGCTTGACCAACGTTCCGACCATCTTCTGGATCGCGCAGGACGGCGAGATTGAAGTCTCCAGCGTCGGGTGGGTGAAGGCGGAGTTCGAAGAGATTAACCGCAAGATGGCGGAGGCGGGAAACATAGGCCCCGCCGCGATGTTCAAGCCGGGCGAGGATGTGCGCGACTTCCGCGCCGGTTGAAGCTCGAAGAATTGATCCCGCCGTGCGCGGGCCGAAGTTAGGCAGATTCGCAGCTAATGAGTCATCTCCAAAGGCGGCGCTTCAGGGCCCTCTTGCGCTGTTGTCCGTGCCTTCTGCGATTGTGGCTTTACCCTGTGTCCCCAGTGCCCCGCTGTGGTTGACAATTGGCGCCAGCCGCAAGAGTGCGTGAACTCTCGTGTGGGTGATTACTCGGTTTCCCTGGTCATCAAATTTCCTTCTCTCCATTACAATTCGATCAGTCTTTACCATGATTTCCAGGATTCCGTGCTTTCCCATGCGCCCGGCGCTTGGTGGGGAGAAAGCCGATCTATGCGAGCCATTTTCAAAAGAAGTGCACTTGCCGTAGCCATTGCCACGCTCAGCCTCATTATGTGGGCCGAGGGCGGCGCTAACCCAGCCCCGGCGGCGCCCGCGGGGGCGCGCGAGGCTGCCTCGGTGAAGCTGCCGGGAACGGCGTTCAATGCGCTGGAGACAATCAATCCCGAGCACATTCGCTGGCACGTGCGTTTCCTTTCCCACGACCTGCTCGAAGGCCGTGGCACGGGCCAGCGCGGCGGCGATATCGCGGCGGAATACATGGCCACGCAGTTTGCCGAGTACGGGCTCAAGCCCGCCGGCGACAACGGGAGCTACCTGCAGAAAGTCCCGTTGATCGGCATCACCACTCTGCCCGAGACCAAGTTTTCTCTGGTCCCGAAGCGCGGTGGAGCCCATCGATTTGAAGTTGCTCGATGACTACGTCGCCTACGACCAGACGCAGCAGCCGCAATCGGATGTAGACGCCGACATCGTCTATGTGGGCTATGGCATCGAGGCCCCCGAATATAACTGGAACGACTACAAAGATGTCGACGTGAAGGGCAAAGTTCTGTTGATGCTGGTGAACGAGCCGCCTTCGGACGATCCTAAATTTTTCAAGGGCAAGGCACTCACTTACTACGGGCGCTGGACTTACAAGTATGAAGAAGCCGCTCGCAAAGGCGCGGTGGGCGTGATTCTGATTCACGTGGAAGAGATGGCGAGCTATCCGTGGGAAGTGGTGCGCAACTCGAATTCCGGGGAAAAGTCCTATCTGAAGCTGGAAGGTCCGGCGCTGAAAGTTGCTTCGTGGGTACAGTCCGATGTCGCGAAGAAGTTGGCGACGGCATCCGGCATGAATTTCGATCAGATGTTGCTGGATGCGCGGGCGCGGGACTTTCGTCCGGTGAATCTTGGCGCGAAGTTGAAGGCGCACGTGGTCAGCAAGGTGAGAAGCTTCGAGTCGAACAACGTGCTGGCCATGCTGCCAGGGTCGGACAGCAAGTTGAAAAGCGAAGCGGTGCTCTACACGGCGCACTACGACCATCTCGGCATTCGCCCGGAGATGGCAGGAGACAACATCTACAACGGCGCCAATGACAATGCCACCGGATGCGGCATTCTGCTGGAGGTGGCGCGCGCTTACAGCCTCTCCACGCAGCGGCCACGGCGTTCGATCCTGTTTGCCGCCGTGACTGCGGAAGAGCAGGGACTGCTTGGGTCGGAGTATCTGGGAAAGCATCCGCCGGTTCCCGCGGGCAAGATTGCGCTCGACTTGAATTATGACGACGTGCCGCCGCTGGGAGCTCCGCAGGAAGTGGAAGTTTCAGGGGCGGAGCGTACCACGTTTTATCCCTGGGTAGAGGCGATGGCGAAAGAGTTTCGCCTGGCGATTCGTCCGGATTCCAGACCGGAAGCCGGGCACTACTACCGCTCCGATCATTTCAGCCTGGCCCGCGTGGGGGTTCCGTCTTTTTCCATCAATGAAGGCATGAAGTTCAAAGGCCACGATGAGGCCTGGGGATTGGAACAGGCCCGCGAGTATAACGAGAAGCACTATCACCAGCCTAGCGATGAGTACCATCCAGAAATGGACTTCGTCGCCGACGGAGCGATGGCACGCTTCGGCTTTGCCTTGGGATGGGAAGCCGCGAGTTTCAATCAGCTGATCGGATGGCAGAAGGGCGACGAGTTCGAGCCAGCGCGGGCGAAAAGTCAGTAGCGAGTCCCGAGTTCCGAGTCCCGAGCTGCTAGTCGCGAGTCCCGCGTAGGACCTATCGAGGAGATTTTCGAGTTTAAACCGACTTATTCGAGTGCCCGGGACTCGCCGCTCGCGACTCGCGACTCGGGACTACCAGCTAAGCCCAATAAAACCCACAGGTTAACCCCGTAACCTAGGTAACTTTAGCCTGCCGATGGAGGCGTGATAGCCTCGATATGTAGTTGTGTAATCAGCAACTTCCGAACAGAACCCACCAGGGAGCGATGCCGAGAATTCCATTTTTTCGCCTAGGCGCCGCGCCGGACAAGCCGGAGCTGCCCGCGCTGGCCACATCTGTGCCTACGGTCTCGCTCACAGGTCTTGCCGTGGGCGTGGACAACCTGCGGCACGATGTTGTGCTGAGCACGAAGTTCGCGGACGCCACTCGCGCCCAAATCGCGCGCCAGATCGCGCGGCACGGCGAGGTCGAGGGATTGCTTTCGGCTGAGGCGGCGCAATCGGCACAGGGACCCTCGTGGCTGCGGAGCCAGACGCGCGTCTTAGCGGGAGCGGGGGCGCGGGCCAAGACGGATTCCAGCGAATGGAAAGCGACTCTGGCGGAGTTGCACGTCGCCGCTCTGAATCGCGCGAAAAAAGAAGGCAAGATTTCGGTCGACTTGCTGGCCCGCCTCGCCGTGACGAAATTTTTGCGCACGGAAATGAACCTGCAGTTCGCGCAGGTGCTGGAACGATGCCGCGTCCTGCTGAAGAACTACGACGGAATGCGGCAAGAAAAGGCGATGGAATATCGCGAGCGCGTGAACGGATTCCAGGTCCGCAAGAAAATCATTCTCCGCAAGACCGGGCAGGAATTGTTCGAGACCATGCGCGAAGTGGAAAAAGGAACGCTGGCCCGCACCCGGCGCTCGCTGTTCGGCCAGGACGCCGACAGCTACGTTTTATTCGTGAACCGGCTGGCGTTCTCCGAAGACGGGCGCGACGACTTTTTATGCGCCGAACACTATGTGATGATGGGCAACTGGGACCGCGACCCCGACCGCTACGGACGGCTGCGTGAAGTGGTCTCGACGTTTCTGCGATCGCTGTACGGCCAGGAAACTACCGGAGAGACCATCGATTCCTGGATGAACGTTCGCGAAAATGCGCTCGCGCTGGTGGGCAGCGGAACGCCTGACGAATCCACGGACGAGGGTGAGGCGCAGGAAGAACGGCTGGCGGCCTGGGTGCGGCTCCTCGAAGACGAAGGCATCATGGAGCACGTCATTGCTTCCTATTGCGTGATACCGCTGCTTGGTGAGTATGCGCCGCGCATCAATCCGCAGCAGCTCAAGACGGCGCTCACCGACCGAACCGAGTGCGACCGGGTCGAGCGGATGATCCAGGAGCACGGCAAGCTTTCCCCCACCAGCCTGTATGCGGCGGTGGCGAAGGTGGCCAGTTGCCGGGGGGCGGAGCGCGCGAAAGTGGCGGCGCGGTTCCTGCAGGATTTTTTTCACTATCACCGCGACCTGCGCCGGCTGGAGACGCTGAACGCCGCGCTGGACACTGTGAACTTGGTCGCTAACGATCGCATGCGTGAGCTGTCGCGAGTTAACGGTACGCTCTACGAATTCCTGCTGCCGGAAGAGCAAGCCCAAACCGAAGAAGACAAGGTGACCCGCCACGTCGTGCTCAAGGCCGACGTGCGCGATTCCACCCGCCTGACGCGCACGTTGATGGACCAGGGATTGAATCCGGCTTCCTATTTCAGCCTGAATTTTTACGACCCGGTAAATAAACTTCTTGCCAAGTACGGCGCGCAGAAGGTTTTCCTGGAAGGCGACGCGATTATTCTCGCGATTCTGGAACGCGAAGGCGAACCGGGACTCGCGGTGAGCCGAATGTGCGTCCTGGCGCGGGAGATCATCGAAATCGTGCGTGGCTACAACCAGCTGGTGCAGCGCTCCGGCATGCCCGGGCTGGAACTGGGAGTGGGCATCACGCTGCAGGAATCGGCGCCGCTCTATCTGATGGACGGCGAGCACCAGATCATGATTTCAGAGGCACTGAACGAGAGTGATCGGCTATCTTCCTGCAACAAGCAGGCGCGCAAAGTGATGGAATCGCAGGCTGGTCCGTTCCACGTGTACGCGTTTCAGTCGGCGGAGCCGGAAGCCGGCGGAAACAGCGAAGACACCATTCTCAGCTTCAACCTGGGCGGCATCCGCATGAACGAAGCGGCGTTCCGCAAGTTGCAGCAGGAGATTTCTCTGCAGCCGCTTAACGTGAAGCTGCCGGCGTCCATGGCTTCTTCCGACAAGGGCGAATACAAACTGTCGAGCGGCATGGTGCCGGTCGATCGCGACATTTTCCGCAAGATCGTTGTCAGAGAAAGCCGCGTCCCGCGTATTGATCCGCGAGATTTTTCCGTGAAGGGATGGACCGAGCGCTCCTACTACGAAGTGTGCACCGATCCCGCGATCTACGCAGCGCTGGAAAAGAAGAAGGGCGCGAAGGTCTGACTGACTGCGCATGCTCACGGCGCGGATTGCGAAACGAAGAAAGGGCGGGGCTCCGGCTCTCAGCTCAGCTCCGTCGTGCCCCATGTTCCGTGATTCGGCAGCGTCAACTGTGACTGCGCATTGACCAGCCAGAAATTATTCAAGTTGGTCACCATGAGCACGAAGGCATCCCACCCTAACGGCTTTTTGAGGTATGCGTTGGCGTGAAGTAAATAGCTGGTCGTTACATCGTCGTCTAATTCGGAAGTCGTGAGGATTATGGTAGGGATCGTCTTCAACTTATCGTCGCTCTTGATCTGCACCAGAACCTCGCGCCCGTCCATGCGTGGAAGATTCAAGTCGAGCAATATGAGGTCAGGGCGGGGCGCACTGGCATGGCTGCCTTCGTGCCGCAAGAATGACATAGCGTCAACGCCGTCGTTAGCGACGTGCAGATAAATGGACGAGTTCACTTCTTTCAGAGCCTCCTGCATTAGCCGGACATAGTGCAAGCTATCTTCGACCAGAAGCACATGCCATTGCCTGCTTCTCTCGCTGGTCGTTGCGTCGCGTGTCAAGGTTTCAACCTCTGACATTTTCATCCCCTGTGGCCTCGGTGCGTTAATCCAAGTATGCGAGTGAATCGCGTAAGGTTAAGCCGATTAACGTCAGGCGCGTCCATCGGTGCGCGTTCAAATCAGAACTTGTGCCGTTTGCGGAACTTCAACACAAACTAACCAATGGGAGGAAAAACAAACCGAGGCGATAACGGCTTGTTCAGATTCGGGATCCCGAAGCGCGCTTTTTCTCTCGAACAGGAGCGCGTTTTCGCGAGTTGCTCCTGCGGAAACTGGCGCTCGCGGATTTGCATTCGTCAGAAGCCAGACTTCGCTCGTCCCGACCGAAACGGAATCTGAAAAGTTGCTTCCACGTCTACGGGCGCGCCATCTCTGGTCGCGGGCCGGAACTGCCACTGCGCAATTGCCTGGCGGGCGAAAGGGTCGATGCGGTCGTCGATGCCGCGCAGCACACGGACAGCGCCCACAGTGCCGTCGGCGTGAATGACGGCATACACGATGACCGTACCCTCGACGTTCTCGCGCATGAGTTGCAGAGGATACGCCGGGTCTACCTTGCGCGTGGCCTTGGGGGCAGACAGGCCGGCGGAATCGGTGCTCGCATCCTGCTTGAGTTCGGCGAAACGGATGACCCAACTGCCTCCGGCGGAGTTCAGGTTCGGCATGTTAAGCGTGAGCGAATAAAACTTGCGGTCGCCGAACACGGCGCGCTCCTCTTGTGAAAGCTTCGCGCGTTCGGGTTGAACGCTTTCCGGTTGAACCGGGTGCGCCGGAACGTTCGCGCTCGGCGGAGAAAGACTGGCCAACAGGCGAGGGTTCACGGAGTTTGTCGGAAAAGAATTTTTCCCCGCCGGATCTCCCGCCACGGGTGACGCTTTCGCGTTCGTTGCTTTCCCAACATAAAGGCCCGCGGGCAAATCGCCCTTGCCGCCTTCCTTATTTCCATTTCCGGCACCGTTGGCGTTTCCGGAACTACCCGGAGCGCCGGAAACTCCACGGTGACCTTCCGGAGTGGCGGCGAAAGTTCCGCGGCGGTTGCCGGCGGGCGGAGTGGGCGGCGCGCCCACGGCAGGATGAAGATTAAGCGCGATCACGCGCGAGCGTGCGGCGGAGTATCCCGATGCCGCCCATGCAGGCGGAGGTGGCACCACCTGTGCGGCAGTACCAGCCACGGCAGTTCCAGAGAACGCGCGCTGCTCGCTGACTGAGAGCTGCGGAGCGGGCGCGATGACGGCTGCGTGGCCGATGTTTATCTCGCCGAGAGTGCGCACGGAAGATCGTTCTACTTCGGGCGGCGGCTCGATGATGGCGGGTTGCGGTCCCTGCGGAGTCGCGCTCCTCAAGTCCGCGCGGAGATCGGGTGGTGGCGCTACGACCGAGTTCGAGACGTTCGGCGCAATGCGAGTGATGCTCGAAGCCAAAACCACCGGCGGCGGCGCGATGGCAAGCTGCGGCCGCCGCGACGAATCCTGGTCAGACCAGCTCACAAGGTTCGGCAAAGCAACATCGCCCTTCAGCTTGACGTTTGGCGGGGCGACGATAGTCTGAAAGCGGTTGTCAGCCTCTGGGGGCAGCGAGATGATCGGTTGGCGCGAAAGCTCAGGATCAGCTGTCCGCGGGCGCGCCGCTTCCGGACGGCGGGTGTCGACCGTTGGCAGGTACTCGACCGGCTCATAAGATATGACCTGCGTATGGTCGAAAGCAGGGTGAGGCTGGGGCAGAGGATGCAGCAACGAGAGGCGCGAAAACGAGACCAGCGCCGCGAGAGCGAGAACGTGATATCCCAGCGATTCGAGGAAACGCCGCCAGGGCAACCGGCGCTGCACAAAAACGTCAGACCAGAATGCTCCAGGAGCGGAATCGAGACGGAGCGAGAGCCGCCGGCGAAAGATCAAGTCCCAAAGATTGCCGAAGAAAACGCGAGGCCACGAATCAAGCTCTACCAGAAAACCCGGAACCGGCACAGATTGCGGGCTTGCGGTGGCTGGCTGGACTTCGATCTCAATCATTGATCCTCTATGTTAGCGGCGCTCGGGCGTTTCAGGGAAGCCGGGAGTACATGCAAAAGGGATTGTGCAACTAGTCAGTCCCGCTCCGCGCGCTTGTCAGTCGCGATAGTAGGATGGAAGCGGCAGGAGAGCCATCATGAAAACACAGCGCAAAAGAGAACTGCGCAAAGTTATCTTCGCGGCCGTGTTTTTCGCCGTGCCGCTGTCATTGTCGCTGCCATCGTTCGCGGCGCAGCAGGAGGCCAAGCCGGCGCAGAGGCCTGGCGATGCCTCGGCCTCGAAACCATCTTCCCCCGCGCCCGCTGCGCCGGCGAGGGCTTCAAACGATGGAAAGCAATATTCGGGCATGTACACATTTCTGAAAGAAGGTGAGTACGTGCAGCTCACGGTGGAGGATGCCCGGCAGGTGACGGGCTTTATTTCACGGTACGACGAGGGTGGGAGCGAAAAGGGTACGTTCGTCGACCAGTTCTTCAAGACCGGCAAACTCGATGACAACAAATTAAGTTTTACGACCAAGCCATCGCACGACCTGTGGTTCGAATTCAATGGGACGGCGCAGCGCGGAGAAGGCCAGAATCCCAGCGACGAAGCCTATTATGTGTTGAAGGGAACTCTGACGGAGAATACGACCGGCCCCGACAAGAAAGTAAGTTCGCGGCATCAGGATGTGACGTTCAAAATGTTTCCGCAGGAAGCGGATTCGGCGCCAGCGGCGAAGAACTAAGAATCACGCGTGGAGCGTTTTGAAATCAGGCAGCCGCGGACTTTGCTGCTGGATGGCGGCTAGTGGCCGGCGCGGACGGGCGAGAGGCTGGGACGGGCAAAGCCTTTACTCTTGGCGTCGGCGGTCTCGCGATCGTACGCCAGATCGGGGCCGCCGCCGGAATTGCTGCTGGCCTCGGAAAGAGCCTTGGCCAGAGCGCGGTACGAGCGGCTGATGTCCGGGCTTTCTTGCAGAACCACGGGCGTGCCGTGATCGATGGCGGGCGAAACGGCGTGAAACGCGTTCGGAACCTTCCACCAAACCTTGCAGTGCGTGGCCTGCTCGACGTCTTCATCCGTAAATCCAGGAATTTTCTTGTAGCGGTTCAGCACCATGCGCATGTGATCGCGCCCGGTTCCTTCGCCTAGGAAAGAATGAATGCGGCCGGCGCTCCACAGCGAAACTACATCGGTTTGGGCGACCACCAGAACGGCATTGGAAAGGTCGGAGAGCAAGTGGGTTGTGGCATCCAGCCGGCTGGACCCGTCGATGATGACGTAACGGTAGTGATTGACGAGGAGATCGAAAAGGCGCGCCAGCTCTGCCGGGGTTGCCATCGTGGGGTACGGCTGCTGTGGGCCCGCGAGCAAGTGCAATCCCTCTTTGGTGGTGGTCATCAGCCCGTCGAGCAGGGAAACATCGAGGCGGTGAAGATTCTGTAAAGCGTCGAGCACGCCGAATTGCGGTCGCAGATTCAGATGCAGGGCCGCGTGGCCGATGGGAGCGAAATCCACCAGCACCACGTCGCCGTGAGCCAGTTGCAAAGCCATTGCAGTGTTGACGGCGGCGGTGGTGGCTCCAGCGCCTCCCTTGGCGCTGAGGAAAGTGAAAATGGGCGCTTTGCCAGCGCCTCCGCGAATCCGTGTACGAGTGGAACTGTAGCGGGTAAGCGCTTCAAGCCAAGGCTCTGACCCGGCGGAATTGTCGAGATATTCGCAAGCCCCGGCGCGCATGCTGGCGACAATGTTCGGAGGTTGCGTCATCTCGCCATTGGCGAAAATCGCAATCTGCTGCGTGGTGGCGTGAATCAGTTCGACCGCATGAATGGCGCGCTGCGAATCCAGCGTGGGAATATCCACGATTACAACTTCGGCGCGGGAGTCCTGAATCTGGCGAAGGATGGAGTCGGTAGGTCCAACGGGAAAGCCCACCTGGCTGAACACGGCCCGGCCCAGGCGCGTCGCTTCCAGACGCTCCTGCAGCGCAGATAAGTGTTCCTGGTCCTCGGTCAGGAGGGCGACGGCGATCCCATGCATTGTGCGGTTCTCGCTGATTTCTCTCGGTGTTTGCATGTTAGAAAGAGAACGCACACCCCGCCAAGTGACTTAGGTAATAGGGCATACCGGGACGAATGTACTCTTTGCGCGAAAATTCCGCCCCTGAACGTTGCGACACAAAAAATCCCAACGAAAATTGCTGGCTGCGGAAGAACTTCGAGGAGATTCGGTCCAGTGCAGATGATTGTAAGCCAAGGCTGCGGAGTTGAAAAGGCCCAAAAGTGCCAGCGGCGCAAACGATCGTGCCAGATGACGACGAAGGCACGGGCATGGATGAAGGAGCGGTGACGCGAGTGAGTTTTTCCGTAGCCGCTCAGCGGTCCTGCTTAGCGCGAGATCAGGCCTGCAGCAGCCACCGCAGGCTGGTCCTCTTCGGGTTCATGGCGGTGTTCGTGGAGAGCGGAAACGCGCTGAAAGGACGAAGAGGAAGAATCTGCACTCTCGGGAAGATACTCGTAGCCGTGGAGACGGACCGCAACCCCGATCTTGGTCTCGGCGCGGGGATTGGCAAGGGTTGCAGCTGGCTGCGACGGGTCGTGTTGCGATTGAACTGGTTGCGAGGTATCCGGCTGCGATACATCCGGGGGCAAGGCTACGCGCAGAACAGAGCCGCGGCAACGGACTCGCATGTCGTCGCCCAGCGTGATTTCGGAAGGCATGTTGAGGGTGAGCTCGATCGCCGATCCCTCGGCGAAGGCCGCGTCGGTGAAGAAAAAGACACCGCGCGAGCTGATGTCCTGGGTAAAGCCGCGGGCCTCGATTCCGCTGGAGAGGTCGCGAACGAAAACGGGGAGAAGAAACGGAAAGCGCTGTCCGGCGCGGCGTTCGACTCGGACTGGAGGAGGATTCATGGTGGCAAACTTCCTTCCTGTCGCCTCGCCGGGGGGGAGCGTAAGGGCAAGAGAACTGTACCGCAAGTCAGGCCCGTTGAACAGTTATTAAGTCAGTCACGGGCTGCTGACTGCGGAAAAGACTGCTGGTGGATTCTCGAAAAGAGCTTCGCGATATAGTGGTGCCTAGGCGGGCGCGGCAACATCCAAGAAACGAACGTGGCCGAATCGAAAACTTCCATTTCAGAAAATGAGCTGGCAACGCCGGCCCAAGCAACTCCGGAGCCGGGTTTGCGCTGGCAGTCGGCGGGACGCGCTCTGCGCCATCGCAACTTCCAGCTGTTCTTTGGCGGACAATTGATTTCGCTGATCGGGACATGGATGCAGACGGTGGCCCAGTCGTGGCTCGTCTACAAGCTGACCGGGTCGGGTCTGCTGCTGGGTGCGGTGGGATTCTCCAGCCAGATTCCAGTGTTTCTGATTGCGCCGATCGGCGGAATCACGGCCGACCGGGTGAACCGGCAGCGAATTGTGATTGCCACGCAGACCGTCTCAATGCTGCTGGCGTTTGTACTGGCCGCGCTCACGCTCACCGGGAAAATCCAGGTGTGGCACGTGTTTGTGCTGGCTGCGTTGCTGGGCGTGGTCAACGCGTTCGACATTCCTGGCCGGCAATCGTTCCTCGTGGATATGGTGGGCAAGGAAGATCTGATGAACGCGATCGCGCTGAACTCCTCAATGTTCAACGGAGCGCGCGTGATTGGGCCGGCCGTGGCTGGCGTCCTGGTGGCGAGGTTGGGTGAGGGTTGGTGTTTTTTTGCGAACGCGGTGAGCTATATCGCGGTGATTGTTGGATTGCTGCTGATGAAGGTGCAAGCAGCCGCACGAGTGCCGACCAAGGCTTCGCCGCTATGAGCATATCGTGGAAGGATTCCAGTTTGTGGAGCACACGGCGCCGATTCGCACTCTGCTGCTGCTCCTCGGTGTAGTCAGCGTCACGGGCATGCCCTATGTGGTGCTGATGCCGATTTTTGCCGAGCATGCGCACGGGGGCCAGGAGTTCGCATCGCTGATTGGTGCCCACGACCTGGGAGCCGTACGGCTCGGCATTCTGATGGGCGCGGCTGGAGTAGGCGCACTACTGGGTGCACTGACTCTGGCCATGCGTTCGGGAGTGAAAGGTCTGGGACGATGGGTTACGGTATGCTGCGCCGGCTTTGGCGTGAGCCTGATGCTGTTCGCAGCTTCGAAATCGTTCTGGCTGTCGGTGGCTCTGCTTATGCCGGTGGGATATTTCATCATGCTGCAGATGGCGGCATCGAACACGCTGATTCAAGCCATGGTGCCGGATGCGCTGCGCGGGCGCGTGATGGCTGTGTATTCCATGATGTTCATGGGGATGGCTCCGATTGGAGCGCTGCTGGGCGGCGCAATCTCAGACCGCCTAGGCGCGCCCGTTACCGTGGCGATCGGCGGCCTGGCGGCGGTGGCGGGAGCGTGGTGGTTTGGCCTGCAGTTACCCAAAATTCGTGTGGAAGCGCGACGGCTCATCGTCGCGCAGGCCATGGCGGGCGGTGAACCCGCCGAGGAGATGACCGCGAGGCTCGCGGAAGACTAACGGGCTCGTCTCAATCAGGCTTCGGGGTGACTCCCGCAGCGCGCGCTGCAGCGCTCATCACCTGATTCCAGTTCGCCTCGCCCAGCGCCTGTCGCAGTCTCGTCTGGGCCAACTGCCAACGGGGGAGTACGCGCTTGTATTCTCGTTCTCCAGCAGGCGTTAGGGCAAGACGAACCTCACGGCGATCAGTTCCGCTCCGGATGCGGAGCCAGTTTCTCCGCCGCAAGAGAACCAACGTTCTGGAGAGAGTCGTGCTGTCGATTCCCAGCAATCCAGCCAGTTCCTTCTGAGAAATCCCCGGCGCAAGTCTCAAGGCCTGCAATAGCGTGAACTGTGTGGCGCGCAAGCCAGTGGGGCGAAGCGCATCGTCGTAGAACTGCGTGACAACCCGGGCAGCCCTGCGCAAGCTCGCGCAGGCGCACGGCAGCGGAACAGGTGCGCCTCGCGCCGTCTCAGTGTTTCTGGTCGCCTTCATAAATGCATGTATATACAACTATATCACGGATCGCCAATTATTTCGCATCGAGACACATGTATATACATCTAGTGTGGTGAAGGAAACCCAAGAAACAAGAACAAAGGGGATCGACACATGAATTTAGCGCCGGATTACTTAACTCTCGACGTGCTGGGTGGAGTTTTTGCAACCACGATTGCATTGATCTATGGGCTGCACAGCGCGCTCAAACAGGCCGGGTGGATGATCCGCGTGCGCAGGCAGGCGGTTGGGGGTTTTGGAGTGTTGCTCGTGACCTGGTTACTCGCCGCTCTGGCGCTATCCTGGATGGGGATCTACCGGCGCGGTGCTCGTATTCCCACCATTCAATACGGTGTGCTGATTCCGATCGTTGCCGGCATCGCGCTGTTTTGGCGTTGGGACACGCTGAAGCGGGCTCTTGAAGTTGTTCCGCTGCAGTGGATCGTGACGGTACAGGTTTATCGAGTGCTGGGTGTGACCTTTCTAGTTCTCTATGCAGCGGGACATTTGCCGGGCGAGTTTGCCTGGCCGGCGGGCGTGGGCGACATAACAGTCGGGCTATTGGCCCCGGCGGTGGGCCTCGCTTACGCGCGCGGCTGGCGAGGCGCATCGGGGTATGTTCGCACCTGGAATCTGCTCGGGATCAGCGATCTGGTCGTGGCCCTGACCATGGGCATGTTGACTTCGCCTTCGCCCTTGCAGCGGTTCGCGTTCAGCGCCCCCAATGAACTCATTAGCGCGTTTCCGCTGGCAATGATTCCAGTGTTTATGGTGCCGGTTTCAATATTGCTGCACCTGGCAGTGTGGAAGAAATTGCGGCAGGCCGAAATCGGGCAGCCGGTACCGCGGCCGGTTGTCGCTGGCGAACGAAGGTAATGCAGAAAACGCGGTTCAGCGAGAAGCACCGCAATTTCGATCCGTCAGTAACTCGCTTCACGGAATGGCTTCGACCAGCTCTCGAGGGTGCCATTGCCGGGGTACGCGGTAAAGACCGGTCCATCGAAACGAAGGATGCTGCGCTGAATGCCCACGCCGGCGGATACGGGCACGCGCCACAGGTCGGCCAGGCGGTGCATGAGTTTTCTGGTTTCCAGCCGGCCGCCGAGAGAGCAGCCGCCGTGTTCCATCATGCCGTAGGGCGCAAAGCAGTCGGCCAACGGGGCAAGGATGTCCGCCAATTCGTCGATGTGGCCCCAGTCGATGTAACTGTGGTACTCAGTGGCCCACACCTTATAGTCCGCGGGTTTCAAATCGACGACGTCGCCGACGGAGACGGTGAACCAGCGCCCCAGGTTGCCATGCCCGGTAATCCGCAACAGCGCTATCTCCCCGGAACTGCGAGCCCGAACGACGTCGCCGACCATCTGTTCGACGCCATTGCACAGCAGGCCCAGTTGGATGGGATCGCCGCCAGCCTTTTTTTGTGCTGCGACCGCGCCGCCACCCACGCCAGGGTCGGCAATATCTACAACGTCCACTACGTTTGTGTTTTCTCCCAGCGGGAACTTCCACCAGGTATCCGGCCCGACGACGGCGTCATGAGAAACGCCCTGGCTGCGCTGGAAATCAACCACGGCGGCGCGTGTCTTCGGGCCGAAAATTCCATCCACTTTGAGGGTGTTGCCTGCACGATTCAGCAGGATTTGGATCAGCGCGACACGCGGGCCGCGCTCGTTGGGTGCGACCAGAATCATGACGACCTCCTTTTATCGACACGCCGGACGGCGATGACTCAAGAAGCGAGCCCACCAGGCCGGTGTCTGGCCATTCAAATTTCTCCACATCGTAACGTCAGCAATCGCCTGACGTCGAGCAAAACAATCTTGCAACTTGGACGCGGAAACTACTCTGTCGATAGTGAGGTCGAGACCAGGAGCGTTTCAATACGTTGAATTCTGCGGAATCATCCGCCCCATCGGTGTGGCCGGCTCGGGGCGCTAGCGATACGCTTCTGACGGCAACCCAGTTATGCGGATTCCGGCGTGGCCTTTGTGGCGGATGTTGAGGCCGATGAGCAAGGCGGTGATCTGCTCGACCGTGCGGGCATTTTCCAGCTTGCCGCCGTCGATGGCGCGGACTCCGGGAATTTTCGCGGCTAACTCGCGCGTGAGTTGAGCGGCGTCGGGATCGTCGCTGCAGACGATGACGTCGCAGTCGAGTGGAAGGTCGCCGTTCAGAAGTTCGGCGGAAATGTTGTGGAAAGCTGCCACCACGCTCACTCCCTTAGGCACGAGTTCGGCGGCTTGCTGAGCGGCCGAGCCTTGCCAGACGCCGAGAGTGCGGGAAGCGCGTCCGCCAACCGCGGCAGCGAGCGGAACGGTCGCGTCAATGAGGATGCTGCCTTCGGTAATCGCGGGCTTGAGTTGCTTGAGCAGCGCCGCCTGGCCGTCGAAGGGGACGGTGAGCATCAAAATGTCGGCGGCGGCGCAGGCGGCGCTGTTTTCCATGCCGGAAACGAGCGCTCCAAAGCCCACCTTGCCTCGAATGACGGCGGCGACATCGCGGGCGCGCTGCGCCTCGCGCGAGCCAATGATAATGCTCTCCTGGGCGCGGGCCCAGCGCAGCGCCAGTCCGGTGCCGGCGGGGCCGGTGCCGCCGAGAATTGCAATGGGACGTGCGGGAACTGCAGGCGCAGGGTCGTCGCTCATGCGAACTCCGCAACGAAGGCTTGCTCCGCGGTGAATTCGGCTTCATTCAGCGGCATCTTGATCTGAATGCGCGAGTACGTGGTGTTGCGCTCGGCGGGAATGCGGCCCATCTCCAAAATCAGCGCCTGAAAATCTTCCGGGCTGGTGTACTGGCCGGCAGTGGCTCCCGCTTCGCGCGAAATATTTTCTTCCATGAGCGTGCCGCCGTAATCGTTGGCACCCGCGTGCAGGCAAAGCTGCGAGAGGCGGCGGTTCAACTTTACCCACGAAACCTGAATATTGTTGATGGAACCGGCAAGCAGAATGCGCGAGAGCGCGTGAACTTTAAGGTGCTCGGCCAGCGCAGGACCGCTGCGCGCGAGCCCCTGGTGGAAGAGCAGCGTGTTCTGGTGGACGAAGCCCAGCGGGACAAATTCGGTGAAGCCTCCGGTTTCGTTCTGGATGTCGCGCAACAGCATCATCTGGCGCACCCAGTGGTCCGGAGTTTCCGTATGTCCGTACATCATGGTCGAGGTCGTGCGGATGCCCGCGTGGTGCGCGGTGCGGATGACTTCGATCCATTGCGCGGTGGAAAGTTTGTTGGCGGAGAGAATGTGGCGAATTTCGTCGTCGAGAATTTCGGCGGCGGTGCCGGGGAGCGTGCCCAGGCCGTTGTCGCGCAGCATTGCTAGATAATCGGCGAGCGGCATCCCGGTTAGTTCGACGCCGTAGACAATTTCCATCGGCGAGAAAGCGTGAATGTGCATGCCGGGGACGGCGCGCTTCACGGCGCGAAGAATGTCGCGGTAGTAAAACGGAGGCAGGCCGTGCGGCAGACCGCCTTGAATGCAGACCTCTGTGGCGCCGAGTTGCCAGGCTTCCACGGCCTTTTGCGCGACTTGCTCCGGGTCGAGGAAGTACGTGTCAGACTCGCGCGGGCCGCGACTGAAGGCGCAGAACTTGCATCCCACGAAGCAGATGTTGGTGAAATTGATGTTGCGGTTCACCACGTAAGTGACGAGATTTCCGGCGAGTTCTGAGCGGAGCAGATCGGCGGCGACGAGCAGGCCGAGGAGGTCGTCACTCTCGGAGCGGGCGAGCGCGAAGGATTCTTCCAGGGAAAGCGCGGCGCCAGTTTTGCGCTTCGAGAATTTTCTCGAGTGAGGCTCGGGTTGCGGGCGTGAGGCGTGGTTCAACGTCGAGCCAGTCGAGCGCAGGAAAGCTTTCGAGTTCAGAGGACGCAAGTTCGCGGGGCATGAGACTCTCCGTAGAGACGTAGCTTGCTACGTCTCCTCTCGCCACAGGCAGGCCTGCCGCTGGCGGCAAGACGTTGCAAGCAACGTCTCTACAGGGGAAGTCTACCGGAACAGGTCGGTCTTTGCAGGACGAAGCAGGTCGCGGGTTTTGCCGCGGGCGGGTTCGTAGCGGAATCCGCGCACGATGCAGGCGGGGGTGCGGTTGAGTTTGCCGCAGACCAGGCCTGCAGCGGCGGCCAGTTCATCGGCGACGGCTTCGATGCTGGCGTGGAGTTTGTAGCCGTGGGGATCGCGGCGGCCGCGATCGTCGCGCAGGGGTTTCATTCCTGCAATGCCGATGCAGTGGTCCACCAGGCCTTCGCGCCAGGGACGCCCAAAACTGTCAGTGATGATGACCGGAATGGCGACGCCGGTGCGCTTCTTGAGTTCGCGATGGAGGTCCTGAGCGGAGCGGTCGGGATCTTTGGGAAGCAGCAGGGCGTGGCGTCCGCCGTTAACGTTCGAGACGTCGATGCCGCTGTTGGCGCACAGGAAGCCGTGATGGGTCTCGGTGATGAGCACTCCGTTTTTGCGGCGGATTACGGCGCGGCTTTCGCGCAAGGCTAGTTCGATCACTCGAGCGTCGAGGTCGTATTTTTTTGCCCAGGCGGTGGAACTGGCGGAGGGCTTGATGGTTGCGAGGTCTACTAAGTGTCTTTCAGCCTTGGAAACGATTTTGTGTTTGACGATCAGGATGTCGCCGGGGTGGAGTGACTGGCGTCGGCGACGAAGTGCCTTTAGAAGTTTTTCCAGGATATCGTCGCCGGGTTGGATTTCTCCGGAGACAGGGATCGGAATAAGGCGGATTTCGTTGCTCGGGCCGACTCTCATAAATCGCCGCTGCGCGGCTGGACGGGCAAGGGTGCCCGCCCCACACGAGCATCGATGCTCCATTTGCGGGCCAGGCGCTGGGCGCGGGTTTCGCCGGGGAGCGAGACGAGATGCTGGAGATCTTCGGGGCTGTCGACATCGACCGCAATGCCGGGGAGACTTAGCACCACGCAAGGTTTGTTCGTGGCCTGGGCTGCGGCGTGATGAGGCTTGAAGCTGTCGTTGCCGAAGCGCAGCGGAAACAAGGCTGCAGGACTGCGGTAAGCGGCGTTCGTGCCGCGTCCGTCAGCGGCGGGAACCAGAACACTGCCTTCCGAAGGAGCCTGTTTGAGAATTTCGGCGAGTTCCCACGACTGAATCAGCGGGATATCGGCGGGGATCACCAATGTGTTGGCGACGCCGCGTTCCACGCAGATTTGTGTGGCCATCTCGATGGCGCCGGTCTCGCCGGGGTTTGCAGGGTCAGGAATCACTTCGAATTCATATTCGCGGGCTAATTCCACAGCGAAGGGATCGCTGCTCACGACGGCGACCTCGGGGCGGGCTTCATTAATGTTATCGCTCCACGCGGCGAGAGTGGAGAGCACGTCGTGAAGCATGGCTTGCGCCAATTCGGTGCGCAATTTCTGATCGAGCAACAAGGCGAGGCGCTGTTTCGCGCCGGAAAGATTCTTGACGGGCACCAGGATCACGACGGATCATCCACCCGGTGGAAGCGAACGAAAGGCCGGCTGGCGGGAGCTTGTTCGGCGGGAACTTGTTCAACGGGAGCTTGTTCAACCGGAGCTTGTTCGGCTGAAGCTTTATCGGAGGCAACTTCTTCGGGGGCAGCTTTGTCGGAAAAAGACGGGCCGGAAGAAGTTTGATTCGAAGAACTATGATCCAAAGAAGTTTGCCCGGCGAGGGCCTGCCCGGAAACCGGCGAAGCAGAGACCAGCGCCAGCGCCTTGCGGGCAAGCTCGGCTTTGTCTTCCGGAGTACGCATGATGGTTTGTGCGCACTGCACGCGCATACCGGTCTTGCGCAAGACTTCGGCAGGCCGGGCGTCGCGCGTGTCGCAGATCAGGACGTCGAGAAAGTCCTCATAGGCTTGCGCCACGCCGGCAATGGAACTGGGCAGACCCTGCGCGACCATAAGAATTCCTGCCGGCCCGTTCACCGGTGTCCCGCTGATGATGGGGCTGATGGCGCCAATTTTGCCCTTGGCGCGGCACAAGGCCTCGCGAATGCCGGGCACGGCGAGGATGGGGCCGATGCTGGTGACGGGATTGCTGGGCGCGATCAGAATGGCATCGGCGGTTTCGATAGCTTCAATCACGCCGGGCGCGGGCTCCGCGTCGGAGGCTCCGGCGAAGCGAACCGAGTTCACCGGATCCTGATACCAGCGCTGCACGAAATATTCTTCGAAGCTCAGTTCGCCCACGGGAGTATCGACTCGCGTTTCCACGCGCGAATCGCTCATGGGCAAGATGCGAGCCTTCACGCCAAGTTTGTCCGAGACAATGGAGGTAGCTTGGGACAGAGTCTTGCCTTCGGCCATATGACGCGAGCGCAGCAAGTGCATAGCCAGGTCACGGTCACCGGTGTGGAACCACGTGGGCTCACCGAGCTGTCCCATAGCCTGCAGGCAGAGGAAAGTGTCACCTTTCACTCCCCATCCACGTTCGCGACTCAGCATTCCAGAGAGGACGTAGGTGATGGAATCGATGTCGGGCGAAACGTAAAGTCCCCACCAGAGAAGATCGTCGCCGGTATTGACGATGAGCGTGATCTCTTCCGCGGGCATGACCTGGCGCAGGCCGTCGACAAACTTGGCGCCGCCGGTGCCGCCGGTGAGAACGCAGATCATGCTGCCCTCCGGGCGAAACCTGAGGGATCGGTGGCGGCTGCAAGTTTTTGGGAAAGCAGTCCCGGCTTGGCCATCAGCGCGCGGAAGAAATTCCGGATACACCGGCAGACGCTGGCGCAACTCGAAACCCTTTCGCCTCGGTCCGCAAGCGAAGCTGCTCCAGATGCGGCCAGGGCTTTTCCGGGTTGATGAAGTCGGGGGTCAAAGGCGAGATTCCTCCCCAGTCGTTGATGCCGGCGTCCAGCAACTCCTCATAGTATGGCGCGGAGAGATTCGGCGGCGCCTGAATATTCACGTCCGGGAGTAACAAGCGAGCTACCGCCACGGTGCGCAGCATTTCGCCGAGGCTGGGTTCAGGCCATTGAGCCATGGGGATCGCGGGCTTCACGCGAAAATTCTGCACGATTACTTCCTGGATGTGACCGTAACGCTCGTGCAGATCGCGGATGGCGAGCAGGGTATCGACGCGATCCTCGATCGATTCGCCGATGCCGATGAGCAAGCCCGTTGTGAAAGGAACGTTTTGCCGGCCAGCGTCTTCGATGGTGCGCAGCCGCTTGGCGGGAACTTTGTCGGGGGCGTTGTCGTGAGCCGCCCCGGGAGCGAGCAGGCTGGCGTTGGTGGTTTCAAGCATCAGTCCCATGCTGGGGCAGACGGCGGCCAGTCGCGCGATCCATTCGGCGCTGAGCAGGCCGGGATTGGGGTGCGGTAGCAGGCTGGTTTCGCGCAGCACCAGTTCGCACATAGCCTCGAGATAATGCAGCGTCGATTTGTAGCCGAGATGGCGCAGAGTTTCGCGCATCTCGGGGAAAAGTAGTTCCGGTTTGTCGCCTAAACTAAAGAGAGCTTCGGTGCAGCCGAGTTTTTCTCCGGCGCGGGCGACGGCAAGAACCTCGTCAGGAGTCAAGGTGTGCGCGCCTGGGTCTCCAGGATCGCGGCGGAAGGTGCAGTATCCGCAATAATCGCGGCAGAGATTAGTCAGCGGAAGGAAGACCTTGCGTGAGTAGGTGACGATGCCAGGTTTGAAGCGTTCCTTGGCGGCGCGGGCGGCGGCGAGAAGTTCGGGAAGGTCGCAGTCTGGGCAGCCGATGAGGCGCACGGCGGCATCCCGCGAGATGGGTGCGACAGGCGTGATTGCGGTCAGCGACACGACGTTCCGATGAACCGAATCATACATCAATAGCAACCCGTGGTAATGTAAGCGGTTGCGTGTGGACTCGCTCGTAGAGACGTAGCTGGCTACGTCTCCGCCAGCGGCGCCGCGATTGGTGGTTCGAGAAATGGTGGTTAGAGAGACGTTGCAAGCAACGCTTCCGTTTTTACGAGAGCTCGATAGTTCTTGGTACAGTCGCGAACGCAGCATGAGCCTGAACTCTTCTGAATTCCGAAAAGCGATGGGATCCTTCGCCACGGGAGTGACCATCATCACCGTCGACCTGGACGGCGAGGTCCACGGCATGACCGCCAACGCGTTCGCTTCGGTGTCGCTCGATCCGCTGCTGGTACTGGTTTGCGTCGATCACAACACCCGCACCCACGCGCACCTGCACGCCAGGAAGCGATTCGGCATCAACGTGCTCCGCGAAGATCAACGCGCGATTTCGGAATACTACGCGCGTCCGGACCGCAACCACGAGCACGCCGAAACCGAGGTCGGGGCGCAATTCGATCGCACCGGGCGCGGCACTCCGATGCTGCATGGCGCGCTGGCGTATCTGGAATGCCGTTTGCATTCGTCGCAGGAAGCTGGCGACCACACCGTCTTCATTGCAGAAGTCGAGGATGTCGTGGTGCGGGCGGGCGCGCCGCTGTTGTTTTTCCGGGGGAAGTATTGGGGTGTGGGAGGGGAATTGGGAAGATGAGCCGCGCCTGCCAGTTCCGCGCCGGTTTGTGCCACTTTCCGCGTGCTGGAACATCTAATGGATATAAAGTCCAAGATGATCGAAATGGAGTGAAATCATGGCTGAGAAAATTGCCGAGAAAGTTGTGAAACCTGAGGCGGAGTGGAAGCAGAAGCTCACGCCGGAGCAGTATCACGTGACCCGCGAGGCGGGCACGGAGTGTGCCTTCACCGGCGCGTACTGGAAGACGAAAGAGCCGGGGGTATACCACTGCGTGTGCTGCGGTTCTCCGCTGTTTGATTCGAAGACGAAGTTTGATTCAGGCACTGGCTGGCCCAGCTTTTACAAGCCGGCCGAGGGCAGCGGCGTAGTCGAGCATAAGGATACCGCTTACGGCATGGTGCGCACCGAGGTCCGTTGCGCCACTTGCGACGCGCATCTAGGGCACGTGTTCGAGGACGGTCCCGCTCCTACAGGGCTGCGCTATTGTATGAATTCGGCGGCGCTGGATTTTAAGCCGGAGAAGAGCAAGGCTTAATCGCGGAGGTCGCGGAGAACGGCCGCTGAGTACGCGGAGAAAAGCTAGCAGAGAAAGGCAAGGGCACGCGCGAGCGTGCCCTTGCTTCATTCTGCGCTAACTTTCCAAAGCTTACGCGCTAGCGGTCGCGGACAAAGACTTCTGCACTTCCGGAGCCTTCGCCGAATCCGCGGACTTCGACTGCTGCTGCTTCGTGTCGGAGCTGCGCACCTGGATGCCGCCTTTCAGCACTGCGCCATCTTCCACGCTGATGCGCGCGGTGGAGACATCGCCGGTGACGGAGCCTTCGCTGCGAATATCGACGCGGTCGCTGCATTCGATGTTGCCGTTCACCTTGCCCATCACAACCACTTCGCGGGCAGAGATGCTGGCATCCACTTTGCCGTTACGCCCAATGGTGACGCGGCTCTCGGGCATGGTGATTTTGCCTTCGATGCGGCCATCGATGTAGAGCGCTTCCGAGCCGGTGATTTCGCCCTTGATGACCAGAGTGCGGCCGATGGTGGCCTGGTCCACCGGAGCGGTGACAGTTTTGATCGGGTTGAACGAGTTGGGGTTGGAAGCCGGTGTGTTCGACTTCAGGAAAGAATTCTCTGACGACTGAAGCATTGCGACCTTCCTTAGGTTCCCGCGCGGCGCCTCGCTGGCTGGGCCCGCTCCATGCGGTTGGTCTGAAATTTGTGGCTGGCGGGAGTTGCTGCCCGTTCGGCCAATCTGACTATCGCACAGGGGTAAGTGAATTACCGAGATTACGGAAGATGGTGTCCGCTGGGGATGTGTGGATCTGGCTCGTGTGGAGTGCCGGCTCCACAAGGTCAGTCAGATTCCTGCAACTCCCCGGACACCTCTTCCCACTCCGCAAGCAGGGCGGCGTGGCTGGCTTTGTGCTGGTCTAGTTCCTGAGACTGGCGCTGGCTTTCGTCGGCACTGACGAAGTTCTGCATCGCGGTTTCAAGGCTTGCGATGGCGGCCTCGGCCCGTTCGATTTCCTCTTCCAGGTCGTGGATGCGATCTTCCATTTGCTTGCGCTTGATGGGATTCACGCGCTTCTTCGGCGTCTCGGATTCGGCGCTCCTGTTCCCGTTTGTCGGCTGCGGTGTTGCCACCGGTTGAGACCCACTTCCCGCACCAGCAGCCGGCAAGCCTGCGCTGAGCTTGTCGAGGGATCGAGCGCCCGACGATTTCGTAGTTTTCTTTCCCGGAACGTCGTCGAGCGTGGGCGCTGTTTTGTCGCCACCCTGCTTGCGCCAGAGATAGTCTTCATAGTTGCCAGGAAAAATTTCAACCTTGCCGTCGCCGATCTCGAACACCCGCGTGGCCAGGTTATCGATGAAATAACGGTCGTGGGACACGAACACCACTGTTCCCGTGTATTCCATGAGCGCGCCCAGCAGGACGTCTTTAGCGCGCAGGTCGAGGTGGTTGGTGGGCTCGTCGAGCAGCAGGAAATTTGCGGGATGCAGCAGCAGCCGCAACAGCGCGTAGCGGCCACGTTCGCCGCCGGAAAGCACGCCGAGCTTTTTGAAAACGTCGTCCTCGGAAAACAGGAAACAGCCGAGCAGACCGCGAAGTTCGGTCTGGGTGGAGCGGGGCGAGAGATCGCCGAGATCGTCGAGAATGCGCGCGTCAGGGTTGAGTTCCTTATATTGATCCTGCGCGAAGTAGTCCGGGTCAACGTTGTGGCCGAGACGGAATTCCCCGCTGGTGAGCGGCTCGCTGCCGGCGAGTAATTTGATCAGCGTTGACTTACCTGCTCCGTTGACACCCACCAGCGCGATTCGGTCGCCGCGCTCAATCATGAAGTTGACGTTGCTGAAAACTTTTTTCTCGCTACCATCTTTTGCTGCATAACTCTTTGCGACGCCTTCGAATTCAGCCACGATCCGGCCACTCTGCTTGGGCTGGGTGAAGGAAAAGTGGATCGTCTTCTCTTCCGGCGGAACGTCGATGCGCTCAATTTTCTCCAGTTCCTTGATGCGGCTCTGCACCTGTTTAGCCTTCGTGGCCTGGTAGCGGAAACGGTTGATAAAAACTTCGAGCTGCTCGATCCGGTCGCGCTGGTTGCGATACGCGGCCTGCAGTTGTTCGTTGCGCTGCGTTTTCTGCGCCAGAAACTTGTCGTAGTTGCCGGTGTAGAACCAGAACCGCTTGTTCCAGATTTCGGCGATCTTGTTGACCGTGACGTCGAGAAAATAACGGTCGTGCGAAATCAGCACAAAAGAATGCGGATAGTCGCGCAAGTATTCTTCCAGCCAGTTGCGCGCTTCCAAATCAAGATGGTTGGTGGGCTCGTCGAGCAGCAGCAGATTCGGCTTCTGCAGCAGCAGCTTGGCCAGCGCGAGGCGCATCTGCCAGCCGCCGGAAAATTCGTCGGTCTGCCGCTCCCAGTCTTCTTTTCGAAAACCCAACCCCATCAGCACCCTGCCGACTTCGGCTTCAATGGAGTATCCGCCGCGGGTCTGGAACTCGTGCTCCAGTCGGTGATAGCGATCGGCCACATCCGCATAGGCGACGCTGGTGTGGTCGAGTTCCGCGATGCTGTGCGTCAGGGTTTCAAGTTCGCGCTCCATATTTCGCAACTCGTCAAACACCGACATGCACTCGGCGAAAACGGTCCGGCCAGAAAGCGAAAGGCCATCCTGCGGAAGGTAGCCTGCCGTGGTTCCTTTGGCGATGGTGAGCGCGCCGTAGTCGAGCGTGTCGAGCCCGGCCAGCACCTTCATCAGCGTGGTTTTGCCGGTGCCGTTCGCGCCCACGAGTCCGATACGGTCGTGAGACGTGATCAGCCAGTCGACATTTTCAAACAGCAGTTTGTGGCCGAAACGTTTTCCGGCGGCGGAAAGCTGAATCATGGGCTGGAGTTATCGTCTCACAAAATCAGGGGCGAGTACTGGGTCCCAAGTCCCGAGCGAAGGAGCGAGAGCGCAACGCGAGAGTGAAGGCTATGACTGGACGGCGGCGCGGACGTTGCGGTTTCCGGACTCAGTTCCCCAAAGAGCGCTGTGGAAGTGCATGCGCTGCAGAGCGCGGTCAATCACACTTTCGAGTTCGTGAGCATATTTCACTTCGCGGCCTTTGGCCAGGCGGCGCTTGGCTTCCTCCGGACTGAACCACGTGGGATGGCGCATTGCCTCATCGGGCCGGCGCATCTGCTGCACTTCCATCAGAAAAGCTTTGACCACGAATTCCTGCACGCCGCCGGCTTGCCAGAACACGCCCTTGGAATGAATGTAGAGGTGAAAGTGGCGCGGCTCGATGGTGCCCGTGGCACCGGCTTCTTCCACGGCTTCGCGCTCGGCGGCCTGGCTGTGGGAAAGGTGCGCGTCGGGAGATCCCTTCGGGAACGTCCACTTGTTCCCGCCGTTGGTATTCACCAGCAGGAACTCCACTTCGGGACCGCGCCGGCGATAGCAGACGGCGGCCACCTGCAGCGGCAGTGATTTCGAAATCCGCGGTGAACCCATGGGGCGCCCTCCCTAGGTTAGATGCTACTTGCACAATATTTCAGCAGTGTGAAAGTGCAGCAAAAATTGTGCAAAGGGGGTGGTTACGAAAGGATTACCTCCCGATTCGGGAACGCGCCGGCACTCAGTTTGGCGCCGTGGCCGAAAGCAAAATGTTCGCCACCTCGCCTGGAAGCTCGACATGGCAGTCGTGGCCAGTCTTCAGTTCGACAACCTCCCAGCCGGAAGCGCGAGCTTTTGCGGCAAACGGCGCGAAGAACGGCCTTGCCGGATATCCTTCCGCCACGCAGCTGACGTAAGTCGCGGGAATGCCCGCCTTACGGTTAGCCGGAAGACGAAGCGGCTCCTCAAAGCAGCGCAGACTGAAATCGCACAGCCTCGCGCGCACGAAATCCCGCGCCTCGCCTGGCTTCAGTCCCCAGAGATCAAGCTGTCCTTCTCCGCCAGGCAACCGCCAGCCGTCTCCATGCTCGCGCGCAATGTTGCGAAATCGGGTGCCCATCTCAGCGGGAAGCAAGTCCAGCACGCTTTGCCCATTTTCCGGAATGAAGGCATCCACAAAAACCAATCGCGTGATCTGCGTTGGATTTGTCTCCGCCACCCCGCTGATGATCATGCCTGCGTAACTGTGTCCTACCAGAATCACTGAGTCCGGCAACTTTGCCAACTGGCGCGAAACATCTTCTACGTGTTGCGCCAGCGTAATGTCAGGAGACAGACGGCCTTGGTCCGTGCCCAGCCCACTGAGCACCGGCGCCAGCACCCGATGGCCCTGCTTTTCGAGCAGCGGGACCAACAAGTCCCAAGTGCGGTTCGATTGCCATGCGCCGTGTACAAGGATGAATGTCGACATGCGCGAGAGTCTAGCAGGTCAGGATGTTCTGCATTCCGGGTTTTGCCCACCAGACTGAGAAAGCGGAGGTTGTAGTGCGTCTTAGGGTTTGGGCGGGGCGTTGTTAGGAAGTTTCGGCGTGAACTTCCGGATGACGAATTCCTGAAACAGATTGGTGATGGCGGTCTCGCCGATCCCGATGGCTGCATTTTCAAAAGTCAATCCCGCACCGTTGCGATCCTGCTCTGGATAGTACAGATTTGAAATACCACCCGCGGCCAGGCCTCCGAGGATACCCGAGTAATTTGCTTGCCAGCGTTTATTGTCGCCCTTGCAGATCACCGAATTTGCGATCGCATACAGAGCTCGAGATGCTTTGCTGCCGGTTCCTTTGTAGAAATAACGCGGATCTTGCTTCAGAAGTGATGGCAGGATGGCCGCCCCGATGAAAGTTCCGATAACTGTGTCGGCATAGTTGGCGCCGAAGCGTTTCCCATAGCCTTGCGCTCCTTGTCCGTATTCCTGAAAGTGATCTTGTGCCTGCTCCACTCCCGCAGTGGCCCCCACGAGTACGATGGTGACCGGATCCACCACCGACTTCCAAGCCAACTTGAATTTCTGCCTCGGGTTCAGCGGGGCCGCATCACGGACGTAGCTGACATAGAAATTTGGAATTACGCCGAGCATGCGTTGCTTCTCTTCAACCTTAAGCTGTTCTTCCGCCACTTCTGCTACTTCGGCCCGCGAAAGTCCGACGTCCACACTCGTAACCGCGGCAGCAACGGCCAGCGCCTCCAACGGAACAACGTAGCTTTCCCCAGGGTGCAGAATTCCAGAGATGGTTTGCGTCGCGAATCCTGCTGAGGCGATGGTGAGCTGAAAAGGTCCAGGAGCGATGCTGGTCAAGGAGAATTGACCATCGGCGTCCGACAGCGCTTCCTCGCTTGGGGAGTGATCGCTTGGGGACTTATCGCGCGTAAGATCGCGGGTAAGGCTCACCCGGGCTCCGGCGACAACTGCTCCACTTTGGTCGACGACCGTTCCGCTGATGCTGCCCGTCCTTTGCTGGTAGGAAGTTTGCTCGCCGGTTGCGGGTGTCCGACGTGGTTCGAGGCTATTCTGCGAACTATTCTCCGGAACCGGCGCCGGCACTTGCCGAGGAGTCTGTCCTAAGCAGAACGATGTCCAGAACAACGTCCAGCCCACAGTGACCAGAGTAAAAACGATGAGGCCAGACTTGAACGGCAGCGCCATGAATGACTTCACTCTATCCTCAACTGCGCTTCCGATCCAAGTCGCAAGAAATGACCCAGAGCGCGGAACTCAGAGTTCCGCTCGAACCGCGTTCGCGGATTGAGAAATTGCTTACGCCAGATTGCGCTGCAGCGCGTGCCGGTCAAGTTCGCTTTCCCACCGCGCCACCACCAGCGTAGCTACCCCGTTGCCGATCATGTTGACCAGGGCACGGAACATGCTCATGAAGCGGTCAATGCCGAGGATGAGCGCCATCCCGGCGACGGGAATCGTGGGAATCACCGACAGCGTGCCCACCAGCGCGATGAACGAAGCTCCCTGCACTCCGCTGGCGCCTTTCGAGGTCAGCATGGCGACGGAAAAGATCGCCATCTGCTGCAATAAAGTCAGGTGCGTGTTGGTGGCTTGCGCGACGAAGAGCGCGGCGATCGTCATGTAGAGTGCGCTGCCATCGGTGTTGAAGGTATATCCGGTCGGCACCACCAGGCCAACCAGCGAGCGCGAGCAGCCGAGCGCCTCCAGCTTTTCCATCAGCGTAGGGATGGCGGTTTCAGAAGAGCTGGTAGCCAGCACCAGCAGGATTTCTTCTTTAATGTGCAACAGAAACTTGATGAGGCTGAATCCTGCGAGCCACGCGACTCCGCCAAACACGATAAGCACAAACAGAATCGAAGTCACGTAGAACGTAGCGATCAGCCGTAAGAGCGGGCCGAGAGAGGCCAGTCCATATTTGCCGATGGTAAAGGCCATGGCGCCAAACGCGCCGATCGGGGCGAAACGCATCACGATGTTCACCATGCGGAATACGACCTTAGTGAGCGCCTCCAGCATGGTGACCAGGGGCGCGGCGTGCGAACCAGCGGCAGACACGGCAAACCCGAACAGGATGGAAACGAACACCACCTCCAGAATGTCGCCCTTGGCAAAAGCATCGACCACCGTGGTCGGAATGATGTGCATCAGAAAGTCGGTGACAGTTTGCGCCTTGGCCTGGCCCGCATAGTCAGCAACGGCGCGGGCATCGAGCGTGGATGCGTTCACATTGAAGCCAGTGCCCGGGTGCACGAGGTTGCCCACAAGAAATCCAACGACCAGCGCCAGCGTCGAGACAATCTCAAAATAGAGCAAAGCTTTCCCGCCCACCCGGCCCACCTTGCGCAGATCCTGCATGCCCGCGATTCCCGTGACCACGGTGCAGAAGATCATCACCGCAATAATCATCGTGATCAGCCGGATGAAGGCGTCGCCCAGGGGCTTCATGGCCACCGCGTGCGCCGGACTGAGGTAGCCGAACAGGACCGCTAGCAGGATGGCGACAGTCACCTGCACCCAGAGCGAGGCGAAGAAGCGCCCGGGGCGCGGGGCTGGTGAATCGGCTTCGGAGGTCGGGACTTGAGTGGAAGTAGACATAGTTTGAGTAAGTGGTTGCTTGAGTAAGTGGAGCCTTGGGTGCGAACGTGGTACGGTGGTCCAACCAGTCACGACATCTATTCACGGCCCACCGAAAAATCTCGCCTTAGCTCTGAGATATTGGAAAGGTGCGGTTCCCAACCGCACCGTCAGGTGCTGCAAACTGGCGGCGTCAGCCGCTCAACCCTAATTCGCGGGCGCCTCCAGCGTCTTTACCAGCCACGGAATAATCACTTCTTTGAAGATTCGGGGATCGGGCCACACTCCCACCTGCCGGCCGAGGTGTCCGCCGCGTGGGTTGATCCAGGCTTCTTTCGGCACGTCGCCTTTACTCAGGAGCAGATACTCATCGTCGATCGGCACTTGCGTGTCGAGGACTCCAGCCAGGATCAGCATGGGCGCCATCGGTTTGCCGAGCAGCCCTTGGTGGACGAGCGACATTTTCGGCAGGACTTCGCCCATCTCGTCGAGCGTGTGCACGCCTTCGAGAATGTTCATGAGCGCTGGGACTTGATCGAAAAGATACTCGCGGTTGCCCAGCAGCGAGTTCATCAGGAAATCTTTCTGGAAAAATCGATCGACCGGCGGAGACTGCGCGCTGCAGCCGCGCAGGCGGGCGCGTTCGACAATCGCCATTTTCGTGGCCCAGTAGGCTCCCCAACTCACGCCGTGCAGCGCGATTCGGTTCTTGTCGATCTCCGGGCGGGACTGCGCGTAGTCGATCACGCGCGAGAGCATCCGGTCCGCCGTCTCGCTCACCTTGATCGGATTCTGGCCAGTGCCAGGTCCGTCGACGGCGAGAAATCCAATGCCAAAGGGTAGGATCGCGCCGAAACTTTCGGTGAGATCTTCCTTGCGGCTGTCGAGTCCATTCACCGCGATCACCAGCGGCACCGGCCCCGTCGCATTTTTCGGCAGGCGCAGGTAGCCGATGATCTCTTTGCCTTCGAACGGAATGTGCACGACTTCGAGCGGCGGATCGAAAAACTTCGCGTGCGCCAGGAATGCCTCAATGGCTTTTTCGTACGATCGCTGCTTGCCCGGAGAAGCCGGAATCGGCCAGCGTCCGAAGGAATACAGCCGCCAGGCGCGAACATAGTCGGCGTTGGCCTTGGCCAGATCGGCTTTGTCAGTCGATTTTTCGAGTGACTTCGCTTCGTCGAAGTAGCGGTCCGCGACATGCATGAATCCGGCGGCCCACTCGTCTTTGTCGCTGGTGTGGATGCTGGCAAAGGCTTCTTTCACATCGCCGGGATCGAGCCCGATCAGCGGGTATTGGCCAACCTCCGCTCGCCGGACAGCTTCCACTTTGATCTCGTCAATGGTGCGCTCGCGCCGCTCCTGGCCTTGGCCGTATGCTTTTGCACCCATCGCTCCTGCCAGGCACAAAGTCAAAGTCAAAGTGAAGAGAGCGAATAAAGTTTGTTTCATCATGATTCATGGTCCCCAAATGCTTCTGGCTCGCCGCGGATAACAACAACGACCGGAGCCGATAAAAAAAGGCCGGGCGGAATTACTCCGGCCTTGGTAATTGCAACTATGTCTCGATCTAGAAAACGAACTTCGCCCCGAGTTGAATCGAGCGCGGTCCGCCTGAGCCCACGGCAGGATTGGCTGCCGCGATATCCGGCGTAGCGCAACCGCAGCCGAACGGACGCACCGACGGATCGTTCAGGCCAAATCCATTCTGCCCGCCATACGGATTCGCAAAGTTCGGATGATTGAAAATGTTGAAGAACTCAGCCCGGAATTGCAGCCGCTTGCTTTCTCCAAAGTGGAAATTCTTGGCCAGCGAGAAATCGAAATTCCTGAAGCCAGTATCTTCGAACATGTTCCGGCCCATGTTTCCGAACTGGCCCAGCGGCGGCGCCATCATCACGGAGTTGCCAGAAACGTAACAGCCAAAATCATTCAACGAAGTCGTTTCTGCACCGGGAGCGCCGCCATCCTCCGCCAACGCGGATGCCGTGCAGGACGACGGAATACTGCCCGGCGCGTAATAGGGAATTCCAACACCGCGCCTGGACTTGAAGTCCGAAGGGGTGCCCCGTTTAGCAGTGCCAGCCTGGTAGAAACTCCAGCGTATCGGGCTGTTTGCGGGCGGGCTCGTCGGCAAAGGCCCAACCCCGGCTGCATCCGTTCCTTCGTCCATCGGCCCCCAGAACTGCGGGCTTTCCAGCGTAATAATCGAGTTAACCTCCCAGCCTTCGCGCATCTGCCCGAAGCCCTTGCGTCCCGGAATTGCGTAAGTCAGCGATACCGTCAGGCGCTGGCGGATATCGAAGTCGCTGTTGGCGTATTCAGCAGCCACGTTGTGCGCATCCTGCGGCAAGCCGGAACCGTAGCCGAAATCCCAATTCGCGCCCACATCATCCGATGCGTGCGCGTAGGTATAGCCCGCTACCATGCTAAGCCCATGGTAGTTGCGCGCGTTCAACGTGACCTGCAAGCCGTTGTAGTTGGAGCGGTAGACGTTACCCATCTGGAAGATGTTGATCAAAAAGGGAAATTTACTGTTGTATGGAAGGCAAAGCTGATCCAGAGAGTTGAGGAACGCGTCTGCGCAGGCCGGATTATAGTCACTGCCCACTGGCGGCTGGTTGATGTCCCGAATCCCTGTCAGGTTCGTCCCGCGATTGCCCACGTACGCTGCCTCGACCGATACATTCTGGGTGAAGGCGTGTTGCAGGTTCAAAGTCCAGTTCCATACGTAGGGTGTCGTGAGATTGCGGTCCACCGTCATGATTGGGCACGGGGCACCTGGATTTCCACTGGCCTGGACTGGAGCGCAATTGACCGTGGGGGAATAGAGCGGCACCGTGTCCCAAGTGCCGGGATAGGCCAGGAAATTCTTCTTGGTCTGGTTTCCGGTGACAATGGTGCCGCCAGAGGTGTCGCCGGCAGCGTCAATCGGGGCTCCCGTGGGAACGCTGCCCGGACCGAAAGCGTTGTTGAAAGCGACGAACGACTGCCAGTTCACCGTTTCATAGATCAAGCCGCCGCCCCCGCGCAGCACGGTCCGCCCGTTCCCGCCGATGTCCCACGCAAAACCCGCGCGAGGACCAAAGTTCTTGTGATCCGAGTTATAGAGGCTGCTGATTTGGTGCCCCACTTGTACCAGGCCCAGGTTGGGATCAAAATTTCCCAGCAGATTGTGGGCTTCCTGCGGAACACTGCTGAACTCGTAGCGCACGCCGAAGTTGAGAGTCAGATTCTTGGTGGCCCTGAAGTCATCCTGGAAAAACCCTCCGTACGCCCAGTTGTGCAACTGCAGGGTCGGATTTCCCACCTCGACCGACGACTTGAATGGCGCGCCCCCAAAGAAGTCTTCGAGCGGGCTCGAACCATTGGGACCGGGGTTCGGGCTCACCACGCCACCCAGGAACGTGATGCTGCCTCGGGCGTTGCCGTATGCCGCGTTCGTCACGTGGTTGTAGTGGACATCGCCGCCGAATTTCAGGGCATGCTTGCCCGCGGTGTAGGAGACGTGATCCACAAACTGCGTGATGGAGTCTGGTCCTTGAAACTTTGGCCACTTGAAACCGCCCAGCCCGGGGAAAAAATAACCGCCAAAACCAATGCGCGGCAGGCCGCCGGTGTTAGGTCCGCTTATCCCCGTATCCAGACCATACGCGGAGGCCGGGGTGTTGAGATCGTCAGGCAGCGTAGGCTGGTACAGTCGGTTGTAGCCTGCGCGCGCCTCGTTCACCCAGCGGGCGCCCGGAGTCCAAATCCAGTTGCCGCCAACCACTTGCGCGCGAGTGTGAATCGTGGAGAGCCATTTCTGCTGCAGTTCGGGGAAGTCTTCCACATTTCCGGAGTTGTTTCCAAAAAAGTAGGTTCCACTGACGCTGTTTCGGTTGTTAACGTGGAAATCCACTTTGCCGACGAAGTTGTTGACGTGAACGACGTTGTTAAATCCGTTGGTGATGCCGATTTCCTGGCTGCCGGGGATGCTGGTGCCAACGTTCGTCTGATTGTTTGTGGGGAAGCCCGTGCCATTGCAGGTTACAGTCGCGGTTGGAGCGGCTCCTGAAACCGTGCATCCTGAAATCAGCAGGCTCGCGGGACTGATGATCGCGCCCACACTGCCGGGCGCCATCTCTATGTCGTTTACCGCATCCGGAATACTGTCGGCGCAGTCTCCCGCAAAGCCGAACGAACACGTTCCGTTGGGGGCCAAATGCGCCATCGACGGGCTGGTCACGCCCCCGTACGAGTTGCCCACGTTGTAGCGCTGACCTTCATACGCGCCAAAGAAAAACGCTTTGTCCTTGACAAGAGCGCCGCCGAAGCTGCCCCCGAACTGCTCCAGCGTTCGCGTCAGTTTTGGATTGGGATCGGCATTGAAATAGTTGCGCGCGTCCAGGGCTCCGTCACGGCCAAACATGAATGCGCTGCCGTGCAGGTGGTTGGTGCCGGACTTCAGGCCCACATTCACGACTGCCCCTGGCTTCCACCCATATTCCGCCGGCGGATTCTGCTGCAGGTTGAATTCCTGAATCGCGTCGATCGGAAGAATCGTCGCCGAGTCTCCGGCGATGCCTGCTCCGTTCACGATGGCCTGGCCCGAGTAGGGCTCGCTGTTGAACAGGCCCTCAATGTAATACGCGTTGTCTTCGGCGCGCAGGCCGTTGGCGCTGGTGGTGGAAAAACCGCCGCCGGGATAACGCATGACGCCGGGACGCAATTGCAGCAGATTCTCGTAGTTGCGGCCACTCAGGGGAAGATCGTTGATTTCCTCGTTGCTCAAAGTGCCTCCGAGCGTCGAGGACGTGGTGTTCAACAGTGGGACTTCTTCCTGGACCACGACGGTTTCGGAAACTTCGCCCGGCTGCAAGGAAAAGTCGGCGCGGACATCGGTGGCTACTTCGATCACCACGTTGGGCCGCTCGCCGGTCTTGAAGCCCTTCGATTCGACACGAATCTTGTACGTTCCGGGCTGAAGCTCGGCGGCGACGTAATCGCCGGAATCATCTGTGGTTAGAGTGCGGGAAGCGCCACGTTGCACGTCGGTGACGACAACGGTTGCGCCGCTCACCGCGGCGCCGCTCTGATCGGTGACCGTGCCGAGGATACGTCCGGCGGTAGATTGAGCTGCTGCCGGCAAGGCCAGGAGCAGCAGGCTGCAGAAGGCGACCAGCAACTGAATCGGTACGACATGGTACCGGCCGCCAATCGCGGCCCCACCGTTACGGGATGGCATGGGACTTCCTCCGTGGACTATGTGGTCCGACAGCCATACCACTTCGTGGGAAACGGTGTCAAGGAGAATTCGGAACCTCTCCCAGGCCGTTTCCACACGCGATGGCTCCCCAACCCCCTCCGTCAGGATTTCTACGGCAGTGGCGGGCGCGTAGGCTGCAAGGAATACGTTATTCCCGAGCTGAAGCATTGCTCAAGTTGCAGTTGTGGTACTATGTTCGTGGTTGTACCACCGTACCTTAATACCATCTCTGGAGCGACCCCATCGCCCTCACTGAACAAACCCGACCGCTAGCTGTGGATATGCGGTATAGTAACCAGACCACGATCAGCCGCCCGGCTGGTCTTGCGCTACGCTGTTCTGGGGGCAATGCAGTGTACAAGCTGGTTCGCACTTCTCGGCTCTACGAGCAGATCGTTCAGCAGATAGAAGAGTCCATTCTTAAGGGCACGCTAAAGGCCGGGGACCAGCTTCCGGCGGAGCGCGACCTGGCCCAACGTTTTGGGGTGAGTCGCACCGCGGTTCGCGAGGCCGTGAAAGCGCTGCGCGAAAAAGGTCTGGTGGAAGCCTACTCCGGGCGAGGCACGTTCATCACTGATGGAACGTCGCAGGCAGTGCGGCAGTCTTTTGACCTGATGGTGAAGATCGGCCAGCCTGAGGGCTCGACGGATCTTGCCGAAGTGCGCAGCATTCTGGAGCCAGAGATCGCTGCTCTCGCCGCGGAGCGCGCCTCGGACGCCGACAGGGCTACGCTGCGCGAAGCGGTTGCGGTGATGGACCGGGCGTTGAAAGATGCGGATGCCTACATCGAGGCGGATCTGGATTTTCATCTGGCGCTGGCGGAGGCCGCAGCGAATCCGCTGATTCTTTCTTTGATCGATTCCATCGTCGGATTGCTGCGGGAACAGCGCCTGCGAATCTTCCGGGTGGAGGGCGGTCCGGAGCGTGGCCAGGTTCATCACAAGCGAATTCTTGAAGCCATCGAGAAGCGAGACGCGAAAATGGCGCGCGCAGCCATGAAGGCCCATCTGGAGCAGGTGCGCGAGGACAGCGAAGCCTCAGCCAGTAAACGCACTCCTGCGAAGCAGTTGGCGCAGGAGTGAGTCGAGCGAAATAAGATTCTCGTCGCGCAAGCAGTTCATTGCAAAAGTTGCAGGACTTGGGAGGCAGGAGCGGAATGGCGAAAGTAGGATTCATCGGCCTGGGCGTGATGGGCAGCCAGATGGTCAACCGGCTGCTGAGCAAAGGCCACGCGGTGACGGGCTACAACCGCACGCGCGGCAAAGCGCAGTGGCTGGTGGAAAAAGGCATGCAGTGGGCCGACTCGCCACGCGCGGTGGCCAACGCTTCCGACTATACCTTCGCGATGGTGACCAACGCGGCGGCGACGGCGGCGATCACGGAAGGTCCAGACGGACTGCTCGCGGGTCTGAGCGCGGGAAAATTCTTCATCGACATGAGCACGATCAGCCCGGCGGTAAGCCGGGCGCTGGCGGCCAAGGTGCGCGAACGCGGCGCCGACATGGTGGACGCTCCCGTGAGCGGCAGCGTGATTACGCTGCAGGAAGGCAAATTGTCGGTGATGGTCGGCGGACGTCGCGACACGTTCGAAAAAGTGAAGCCGCTGTTGCTCGACATTGGGCCGAAAGTGACGCACGTCGGCGATAACGGTCTGGCGCTGGCCATGAAAATTGCCGTCAATCTGAGTCTTGCGGTGCAGATGCAAGCGTTTTCGGAAGGCGTGCTAATTGCCGAGAAGAGCGGAATTGCGCGGGAGACCGCGGTGGACGTGCTCACACACAGCGCGGTGGCCTCGCCGATGATTCAGTATCGCGGACCATTTGTTTTGCAGCAGCCGGAAGAAGCCTGGTTCGACGTGAACATGATGCAAAAAGATATGCTGCTGGCGTTGGAGCTGGGCCGGCAGCTGGATGTTCCGTTGCCGACGACTGCTGTGAGCAATGAACTGCTCACTGCCGCACGTGGCATGGGGTTTGCGAAGTACGACTTCGCCTGCATGTTTGACGTGCTTGCGGTGATGTCTGGAGTGTCAACTCCCGTGACTGCCGGAGGAAAAAAGAAGTGACGACTGCAACCTCCAAGCCGGCGGCGAACCGCGAATCTGCAACGGAGACGGAGAAAGACAAATGGTTGCGCGTCTACCGGCAGATGGTGAGCATTCGCCTGTTTGAAGAGCAGGTGAACGAACTCTACACGCGGGCTCTCATGCCGGGACTGGCGCACCTTTACAGCGGCGAAGAAGCCGTGGCGGTGGGCATCTGCGAAACGCTGCGCATCGATGACTACATCACCAGCACACACCGCGGCCACGGGCACTGCCTGGCCAAAGGCGCCGCGCCCGACCGCATGTTCGCCGAGTTGCTGGGCAAGGAAGCTGGTTATTGCCGTGGCAAAGGCGGATCGATGCACATTGCCGATCCCGCGACCGGCAACCTGGGCGCGAATGCGATTGTGGGCGGCAGCGTAGGAATCGCCACCGGCGCCGCATTCACGGCGAAGCATCTGGGGACCGATCGCGTGGCCGTGTGCTTTTTTGGCGAAGGAGCGTTGGGGCAAGGATCGCTTTACGAAGTGATGAACCTGGCGCAGTTGTGGAAGCTGCCGGTGATCTACGTTTGCGAAAACAATCTCTACAACGAGTACACGCATTACTCGGAAACCACGGCGGGAACCATTCTGGGCCGCGCCGCTGCATTCGGCATTGAAGGAGCGAGCGTTGACGGGCAGGATGTGCGCGCGGTGTATGAAGTCGCGTCGCGGCTGGTGAAGCGAGCGCGTGCCGGGGGCGGACCTGCGTTTTTGCAATGTGATACCTATCGCTACAGCGGACATCACGTCGGCGACATCAATCGCGAGTATTACCGCACGAAGCAGGAAGAGCAGCAGTGGAAGAGCGAGCGCGATCCGATCAAGCTGCACGCGCACTGGCTGATTGCTCAGGGCCACGCCGATGCCGGCACACTGGAAGAAATTTCGTCCGAAGTGCGCGCGCAGATGGAGGCGGCGGTAAAGTTCGCCATCGCCGCGCCGTATCCTGGCGTGGAACAAGTCGATCAGGACGTGTATGCCTGAACGCGAACTCACATTTGCGCAAGCAGTGCGGGAAGCGCTGGCCGAAGAGATGCGCCGCGACTCGCGCGTGTGCATTTTTGGCGAAGATGTGGCCGAGGCCGGGACTCCGTTCAAAGTTTTGTCAGGACTGGTGGAGGAATTCGGCGCGAAGCGAGTGGTGGACACGCCGATTTCCGAAGCGGGCTTCACGGGCGTTGGAGTCGGCGCGGCGATGACTGGATTGCGTCCCGTTGTCGACATCATGTTCGGCGACTTCATCACGCTGACCATGGACCAGATGGTGAACCAGGCCGCGAAAGCACACTACATGTCCGGCGGACACTGGAAAGTTCCGATGGTGATGCGCACTACGCTGGGCGCGACGCGGCGCTCGGCGGCGCAACATTCGCAGTCGTTGCACGCGTGGTTCAGTCACGTGCCGGGATTGAAAGTTGTTTTGCCTTCGACTCCATACGACGCGAAAGGCCTGCTGAAGACCGCGATCCGCGATGAGAATCCCGTTGTCTTTTTCGAAGACAAAATGATGTACAAGCTGAAGGGGCCGGTGCCGGAAGAGGATTACACGATTCCGCTCGGCGTGGCCGACGTGAAACGCCAAGGGGACGACATCACGCTGGTCGCGACCAGCAGCATGGTGCAGGTGGCGCTGGGCGCGGCGAATGAACTGGAAAAAGAAGGGATCAGCGCGGAAGTGGTCGATCCCCGCACGACGTGGCCGCTCGATGAGAAAACGCTGATTGATTCGGCGAAGAAGACGTCTCGTGTGATTGTGCTGGACGAAGGCTACGGGCGCTACGGGGTAGCTTCGGAACTTGCGGCGGTGATCGCCGAGGGCGCGTTCTACGATCTGGATGCTCCGGTGAAACGCATGGGCGCGATGCACGTGCCGATTCCGTTTTCTCCGCCGCTGGAAGACGTGACGGTGCCGACCGAGCAAACCGTATTCGAGGCTGCGAGACAGCTTTGCCGTAAAGGCTGACGAATTTCATTTTTCAATCGTAGAGACGCAGCTTGCTACGTCTCTGCGTACAGCGTCTCGAATGGTGGCGAGAGAGACGTTGCAAGCAACGTCTCTACAGGAGGTTCATATGGGACTCAAGACACACGGAACCATGGCGGTCGACTGGGAGAACCGCATCGACTTCGATCGTCTCCGCCGCGAACGTCTGCAGAAAGCGAAAGACCTGCTCGCCAAGTCGGAGATGGGAGCGCTGCTCTGTTTCGACATGAACAACGTGCGCTACCTGACCTCGACGCACATTGGCACCTGGGCGCAGGACAAGGCCAATCGCTTCACACTTCTTCCGCAGAATGACGAGCCCATACTCTGGGATTTCGGATCCGCCGCCAAACATCATCAGCTGAATTGCCCGTGGCTCGATGGGCGCTCGCGGCCGGGAATTTCGATGTTGCGGGGCGCGATGACGCCGGAGATGGGACGCGCCGAAGACGTTGCAAAAAAAATTCGCATTGAACTCGAAATGCGCGGGTTGCATAAAGAGCCGGTCGGCATCGACATCATCGAACTGCCGGTGCTGTTCGCGCTGCAGCGCGAGGGCATCAAAGTGGTCGACGGACAGCAGCTTATGTCCGAGGCGCGCGTCATCAAGACGCAGGATGAAATTTCTTTGCTCAATACTTCGGCCATGATGGTCGACGCGGCCTACGACGAGCTTTATCGCGCTATGAAGCCGGGGCTGCGCGAGAACGAAGCGGTCGGCCTGGTGAGCAAGGTTCTCTACGACCTCGGATCGGAATATGTGGAGGCGGTGAATGCAATTTCCGGCGAACGCTGCAATCCGCATCCGCACGTATTTTCCGATCGCGTGCTGCGGCCGGGCGATCCCGTCTATTACGACATTCTGCATTCGTACATGGGATACCGCACGTGCTATTACCGCTGCTTCACGGTGGGTTATGCTTCGCACGCGATGGTCGACGCTTACAAACGTTGCCGCGAATATCTGGACGCCGCGATCGAACTCGTGCGCCCGGGCCGCACCACCGCGGAAATCGCCGCGGTGTGGCCGAAGGCGGAAGAATTTGGCTTCCCGAACGAAGAAGCCAGTTTCGCGCTGCAATACGGCCACGGCATCGGACTTGCCATCTGGGAGAAGCCGGTGATCAGCCGCCTGGTTTCATTTGAGCATCCGGTGGAGATCAAGCCGGGCATGGTGTTTGCACTCGAAACGTTCTGGCCTTCCACGGACGGCTGGAGCGCGGCGCGCATTGAAGAAGAAATCGTAGTGACTCCGACGGGACACGAAGTGATCACGCGGTTCCCCGCTGAAGAACTTCTTGTCGCCGGCGCGCACTACTTCACCGTGAATGGGCCGCTTCCCACGGTGCGCGAAACCGAAGCGACTGCCAGCGCGCGCGTGATCGAGATGATCGAATCCAGCGCCAAGACCGAGCGCGTAGGAGTCACAGACTGAAGGCCCCGCGGCCCTCCCCCAACCACCATGGCCTTCAGCGTAGTGATGCCCGCCCTCGAGATGGCGCAGGAAACCGGCAAGCTCATCGCCTGGCGCAAGCAGGAAGGTGACCGTGTCACCAAGGGCGAGCCACTCCTCGAAATAGAAACCGACAAAGCCGTAGTGGAAGTGGAAGCTCCGGCTGACGGGATTCTCGCTGGGATCACAGCATCTGCTGGAGCAGACATTCCTGTGGGGCAGACGATCGCGTGGATCGTTGCGCCTGGAGAAAAACCGCCGGCGGGTGAACCCTCCGCCTCGACGCCCGGCGCGCGCGCAGTATCGCAAAGTAAGAGCGAACCGGCCGGCGCGGGCGTCACCGCGACTCCGACGCAGGCAGTCGCCGTAGCAACGAGCGCGAGAATTTCTCCCAAAGCTCGCCGTCTCGCGAAGGAATTGGGCGTGGAGGTTTCAGGCTTGCACGGATCGGGACCGGGCGGGGAAATTCTCGCTTCCGATGTGCAAGCAGCTGCGACCGCCCCGGCATCGAGTGTCACTGCTTCAAGCGTCGCAGCTCCGGAAAAAGAAGCGTCCGGCGTCGAAGTTCCAACTTCGATCGGCCGCCTGATGGCGGAACGCACCACGCAGAGCTGGACGACGGTGCCGCACTTCTTCGTGAGCCGAGAGATCGAGGCCAGCGCGCTCAACGACTACCGCAAGCGCATCGTCGCAGAGATCGAAAAGACGAGCGGCGTGCGGATCACGCATACCGATCTCCTGGTTGCGCTCGTATCGCGCGTCTTGCTGAAGCATCCGCGGCTGAACGCAAGCTGGACTGCCCAGGGAATCCGTCGGCACGCGTACATAAACATGGCCGTCGCCATCGCCGTAAACGACGGCGTAGTCGCCGCCGTGATTCCCAATGCACACACGGCGAGCCTGGCGGAAATTGCCCGGCTGCGTCGCGATGTAGCCGAACGGGCGCGCACCGGGAAGTTGCGCCCCGCAGACATTGCCGATGCCACTTTCACCATCAGCAATTTGGGTATGTACCACGTGGACGCTTTCAGTGCGATCATTACGCCGCCGCAGGCTGCGATTCTGGCCGTGGGCGCGATTACCGATCGCGTCGTGGCCGTGGACGGCAAGCCCGCCGTCCGGCCAATGATGACTCTTACTCTATCGAGCGATCATCGCGTGGCCGATGGCGCGCGCGCGGCGATGTTCCTCAACGATCTGGCCACGGCGATCCAGGCGCCGGCGACCCTGCTGGCCTGATCCCATTTTTTGTTTGCCATTTTTCTGTTTGTTCGATTTCTATTTGTAGTTCCCGGCTGGGAGTTCATGACCTTTGGTTTTCCACTCGTCATCTTGCCAATGCCAGGCGGCGCTGCCAAGCTCCAGACGGGCGTGTTTCATGAAGATTCTTCTGGTGGAAGACTCATATATCGACCGGCACAAGGTCGGCGGATATTTGACCGACTGGGGGCTTGACCATGTCGCGGTCGGCAGCGGCACGGAAGCGGTCAAGTTGCTGGAGTCCGCCGAGCCGCCCACCATGGCACTGCTGGACTGGCTTCTGCCCGGACTGGACGGAATTGATATCTGCCGCCGCATCCGGAAGCTTGGCAATGGAAGTTACATTTACACCGTGATGCTCACTTCCAAGAACCGGAAGCAGGATTTGCTGATGGCCATGGAAGCCGGCGCCGACGATTATCTCTCCAAGCCTGTCGATCCCTCGGAATTACGAGCGCGCGTCATGGCGGGCAAGCGCATCCTGGAACTCCAGCAGTCTCTGCGATTCGCGGCCACGCATGATTTTCTGACCGGCCTGCTGAACCGTTCGGAAATACTAGCGGCTCTGCAACGAGAATTTTCCCGCAGCGGGCGCGAAGGTAAGTCGGCCACGGTCATCCTCGCTGACATTGATCATTTCAAACGCGTGAACGACAGTCTTGGCCATGCCGCTGGAGACGAGGTGCTGAAAGAAGTGGCTCGGCGCATGAAGTCTGATCTGCGACCCTACGACGTGGTGGGCCGCTACGGCGGCGAAGAATTCCTGATCATCCTGCCCGGCTGCGACCTGCCGAACGGTGTGCGGCGTGCGGAACAGATTCGTAATCAGATAGCGAATGAGCCGGTCCACACGCCTTCCGGACCGGTATCCGCCACCGTCAGCATGGGCGTAACCGTGACGGCCTTCGGTCCTGATCTCACTAGCGGCGACATTCTCCAACAGGCCGATGTCGCACTCTACAAGGCCAAGAACAACGGACGAAACCGTACCGAGGTCTTCTCCGCCGCCGCCGGACACAGCAGCGGCATATAGTCGGAAAGCCCTCGGTGCCGGCGCGTCCAAATTCCGGTCGTGCTGTAACAGATTACTGCCCCAGATTACTGTCCCAATGATCGCGCAAACGATCGTCCCTTTGCCGCTGCCCCATCAGCCTTCCGGCATCTGTAAGCGATACCGCAGTCGGGCGTAGCCTCCGAACAGCCATGACTTACATGAACTCTCCTCAGCTGCAGGACCGGCGGCACGAACGGCGGGATGTTCGCTACCCTCTGCACATGCCGGTCATACTCAAGCTGGCCCACAAGCAAATGCAAGCTCATTCGGAGAACATCAGCCTGCGGGGGATTTTGCTTTCCAGCGCTTCCCTGATTCCGCAGGGTTCTACGGTGGAAGTGGCGGTTGGGGTCGCGAACCTGCCCGACCATGGCGTGCAACTCAACGCTCGCGGCAAGGTTCTTCGCGTGGAGCCGGAAACTTCCGGGAATTTCGCGGTGGCGATTGCATTTGAGCGTCCATTCGAGCTTGGGCTCCAAAGTTCCGAGTCAGGCTCTGCTCGGGGAGAAAGTCCTCGAGTCCCGCGAATGAAGAATAGAGTTTTCACCGGCAGAGGACTGACTCTCGCGTTGGCCTGGCATACGGAGACCTAGTCGTCCAAACGTGTGAGAGCGGGCTGTGCCCGAATCTCGCACGTACCTCGAAGTTACGCCCGTAATGTGCCTCCGGGGTACTTTGCGTGGCACTGTGGAAGTAGTGGACAAGCGTAACGACTTTATCGATTGGAACGAGGGGCGCGACGGTTACGTCCCCGGCCCTAAGCCTGCCAGCCAGGTCAAGGAACGGCGATTCCTCCTGCGTATTCGCACGGAAGAACTGCTCGGGAGCTTGCTTGCCGCGGCCGGGACCATCTGGGCCACCTACGTTGCGACCAACGATTACGCCAGTCTCTGGCACACGCAGATCATGCCTCCCGGTCCGGTGGAGGTTTGTGCATTGGGGATTCTGGTCTGGCTCCACGCAAAATGGCGGCGTTCGATGAAGATCGGTTAACGACGAGCGGGCTTCGGGGTTCAGCTGTCGGGCTTCACCAACGCCAGAGTTCTCAGCTCTCGTTCTCAGCGCCGTCGTCTGGATGAACATCCTCTGAAACGTCGGCCAAAGCGTCGGCCCGAAACCCGAAGCCCGGTGGCATCGACCAACAAACTCCTCGACAGCGGAACCTCATCGCGCAACCGCAAGCCGAATTACCAAGGTAATTACTGAAGCATCCACCGGCTATGTTAAAAATCACTCATGGTTGCTGGTCGGCAAGGTTAGTGCGACCCGCACGCTAAGCGTGATCTTCCAGGATTGGGTTCGAGAGGGCGATAGGCGCTAGAAGCGATAGGCGCTAGAAAGCGTCCGCCTCGGAAGTGCGGAACCGGCCGAATAGGGTTTGACGCTGCCAATTGAGGCGGGCGAACCTGGCTCTCCAGCACCAGCCCGAAATTCGATTCTTCCGCCAGCGCTCGCCAACAACCTTGGTATTGCCGTTCGAGGAAAACACATGACAAAGAAGATCCTGGTAGTGGATGACTCGAAGACTGCCTTGATGATGGAACGCGAAATTCTGGAACGGCGTACGACCTACCAGTGTGTCACCGCGAGCGATGGGCGGGAAGCGGTGCAAAAGGCGCAGCAAGAGCGTCCGGACCTGGTGCTGATGGATGTGGTGATGCCGAATATGAATGGGTTTGAGGCTTGCAAGATGATGCGCCAGCAAGCCAGCACACGCGAGATTCCGATTGTGCTGGTCACCACTCGCGGCGAAGAGGAATACATGGAGGCCGGGTTCCAGAGTGGATGCAACGACTACATTACCAAGCCGATTGATAGCGCGGAACTGATTGCGCTGCTGCAAAGTTATCTCGGCGAGTAGAGCGGCATGGCTCCTGAGTTGCCGCTTGGATGAAATCAAAGAGACAGACCTTCATGAACCGTGACAAGCACAAAGCATCTGGGCTGACTGAATCCGACGCAATGAATGACCTGCGGCTGGGCGCCGCGCGGAAGAGGCTGGCCGAGAGCAGGGGGCAAGAAGACGCGATTGATGGTGTGCGCGAGATCGTCGCGAACTTCCTGGGCTCCGAAGAACTTGGCTTGTTCCGCGTGGATCGAGGGAACGGCGCCTTTCATGCGTTTTGGTCTTTCGGGATCGATCTTGAGCAATACGATCTGCGGCGGGCGTTGGGCGCTGCCGGGCTCGATCGCGTAATGCGCGGCGAGTGCTACGTGGAACTCGCGGCTGGCGAGCACGCCGGCGAGATGGGCAGGGCGCGGGCATTTGTTCCGATCCGCGTGGCGAACCAGACGATCGCGATACTCGCTATATTGCGGTTGCTTCCGCAGAAGCTGAACTTTGACGGCGCCGACATGGAATTGTTCAAACTTCTTTCCGACGAGGCCGCTAAGCCCTTGTTTGGACCGAGTGCGTTCGGAGCAGACAGGTCCGCAACGAACTCTGATTCGCAGCCAGTAACCGAGGGACCAGGAATTAGAGCATGAGAGAGAATCCCCCGAAATTTAATCCAGCGGTCCTGCCTGCCGAAGTCATGGAAGGCTTTGAACGCGCGGATGCCAAGGCCGACGCCAAGTCCAAGAAAGAAGCCCGGCATTTTCTCTATCCCGGGCAGGTGTTCGTCACCCGCGAGCCGATCGTCATCTCAACCATCCTCGGATCGTGCGCGGCGGTTTGTCTCTGGGACCGGCACAAGAAGGCGGGAGGAATGAATCACTATCTCCTGCCGGATGGGCAGAGTGACGGCGCCAACCGGCTGCGCTACGGCAATTGTGCCAATCCTGAATTGCTGAAGCAGGTGCTGGCGTTGGGATGCGAAGTCAGAAATTTGCAGGCCAAGATTTTCGGCGGGTCGAGCGCGTTCGGCGCCGATCCCTCGAAGTCGCTGGGATCTAGGAATGTGCAGCTTGCGGAAGATTTTCTTCGTTCCGCGGGCATTCCGGTACTGGAAAGAGACGTCTCGGGGAAGCGTGGCCGCAGGTTGGTATTTCAGATCGCCGATGGCGTGACCACGATCAAGAATTTCGACCAGGTGTAGTGGCAGTGAAACCCAGGTTCGCGAGTGGCGCGAACATGCCAGTCAGCTCAGCGAATCACCCCAGCGAATCGCCTCAGCGAGTCGCCCCAGAGAGGAGGAACGATGGATTTAGCGGATTTTGATCGTGAAGCAGTCCTTGCGTCGTTCCTCGTCGAGTCGGAAGAGGGCCTGGACGTGATGGAACAGGCGCTGGTGCAGATGGAGTCGAGCCCCTCCGATCCGGAACTGCTGCACACGATTTTCCGCGTGGCCCACAGCATCAAGGGAAACGCAACTTCGTTGCAACTCACGGAACTGGCAGGGTTTGCCCACGTTGTGGAAGACCTGCTGGACGTGTTTCGCGAGCAGCAGGCGCTGCCCAGCGCGGACTTGATTTCGTTGCTGTTGAAGGCTGTAGACGAGCTTCGCGCCATGGTCTCAACCGCACAGAGCGGGCCGCGGGATCTGACGAAGGGGCAACAGAAGATCAGAAAAGAAATCGCGCAGGAAGTTGAGAAGCGGTCCAAGAGAGTGGTGAGCGCCAGAGGCTCGGCTGGGGAATCCAGTTCAGCGGCGAAGGTGGATATGCTGCCGGGCGCCGGTCATCGCACGCTGCGCGCGGATGTCGACAAGCTGGACCACATGTTGAATCTGACTGGGGAAATCGTAATTGCCCAGGGCCGCCTGCGCCAGATGATCGAGCAGCTCAGCACCGAAGAGGGACGTGCCATCCTGGAAATGCATCGCGAGGCCGAGCGTCTCTACATGGATCTGCAGAGTGAAGTGATGAGCATCCGCATGGTCCCGGTCGGCCCGCTGTTCCGGCAGTTTGTGCGTTCCGTGAGAGATCTCGCCAAGAGCCACGGAAAATTGGCTCGTCTTGAAGTGGTAGGGGGTGACACCGAAGTTGATACGACGGTGCTCGAACACCTGAAAGATCCCTTGCTGCACCTGGTGCGGAATGCGGTGGATCACGGCCTTGAGACTCCGGCGGTGCGCGAGAAGCAGGGCAAGAATGCTTGTGGCCTGATCCGGCTGACGGCCGCTCACAGTGGCGGAAACATCATCGTGAAGCTGCAGGACGATGGAGCGGGGTTCGACCGCGCGCGCATTCTGGAAAGAGCAAGACGTCTTGGACTTGTGTCTGCCTCAGACGAGCTTCGTGACTCGGACATCTACGGCCTGGTGTTTCAGGCGGGATTCTCCACCGCGGAATCGGTAACCGATCTTTCTGGCCGCGGGGTGGGTCTCGATGTGGTCCGGCGAAACATCGACATTTTGCGTGGAACGGTTGAGATTTCGAGTACGGCGGGCAAAGGCAGCACGATCACGATCCGCTTGCCGTTGACCCTCGCCATTATCGAAGGCTTCTCGGTGCGGGTGGGAGCTGAAACTTTCGTCGTCCCTTTGGAGCACGTGACCGAGTGCACGGAACTGCCGGCGGAACAGCGCAGCCCGGAAGCCAGCGGCATTCTTAGTTTACGCGGTAGTCCGCTTCCCTACGTACGATTGCGGCGCCTGTTCAGTGTGTCTGGCGAGGCTCCGAAGCGGGAGAACATTGTGGTGGTGAAGATCAATGAGTTCCACGCGGGAATCGCGGTAGACGAATTGCTGGGCGGCATGCAGGCGGTGGTGAAGCCGCTGGGCAGGGCTTTTCGAGGGGTATCGGGAATCGCCGGGTCAACGGTTCTGGGGGACGGACGGGTCGGTTTGATCATCGACGTTCCCAGTCTTATGCGCGGAGTGATGCAGTCGAGCCTGCAGGCGCAAGCTTAGTTACAAAAGCGAGGATGGTTTACAAGAACGTGCTTACAAGAACGTTCATTTAAGAAACTTTCATAAAGAACAGGCGGAGAGAGACAAATGAAGACTTGGCAAGATCGGAAAATAGGCACGCGACTGGGCGTTGTGTTCGGAGCCATTCTGCTGTGCGTGATCGCGGTTGGCGGATTCGGACTGAGCTGGCTCGGCCGCATCAACTCCAACATGTCGACGTCCATGCAGAAGCGATACGACACGGTTGAGTTGACACACCAGACGATTGAACATTCAATCACCAACGCCCGCATCACTTTGCAGTTGTTCGAGACCACGAACCCCGAGGAAGAGAAAAAGCTGAACACGGAGAACGAGGGGATCAGTCACGAAATCAGCGGGCAGGTTGCCGAAATTGAAAAGACTCTTAGCTCGTCCCAGGAGCGGGAACAGTTCGAGGTGGTCACCCACAACCGGCAGGCCTACATTTCGGCCAGGGAAAAAGCCAAGAAATTGTTGCTGGACAAGAAACGCGACCAGGCGGTGGCGACGCTGAGCGGAGAAGTGATCCCCGCGCTCGACAAGTACCGCGCTTCGTGGCAAAAGTTCATCGACCTTCAAACCGCTGCCGTGGCGCAAAGCATGAAGGAGAGTCAGCAAGCGTATGTCGCGGGACGGGAGATCGCGTTGCTGCTGCTGGCCGCAATTCTGTTCCTGGCCACCTTCGTGGCGATCAGCGTTACAAGAAGCATCACCGTACCCATCCAGCAGGCGGTCGAGCAGGCGGAGCGTATCGCCGCCGGCGATTTGACGAAGGAAATAACCGTCACCAACCGTTCCGAGACCGGCCAATTGCAGCAGGCCATGCAAGAAATGAGCAGCCGGCTCTCGAGCATTATCCGGGACGTTCGCGAAGGCTCTGCGGCGGTTGCTTCCGCGGCCCAGCAAGTTTCGGCTTCCTCGCAGAGTCTCTCTCAGGGCACGAGTGAACAAGCGGCGTCTGTAGAGGAGATGAGTTCGAGCCTGGAGGAGATGAACGCGTCCATTACCGAAAACGCCGACAATAGTCGCCAAGTGGAGCAGGCGGCCGCCAAGGGCGCGCTCTCGGCAGAAGAAAGCGGTGGCGCGGTCAAGGAAACGGTCGAAGCCATGAAGCAGATTGCCGCCAAGACTTCGGTGATCGAAGAGATCGCCTACCAGACCAACCTGCTCGCGCTGAACGCCGCGATCGAAGCGGCTCGCGCGGGGGACCAGGGCCGGGGCTTTGCGGTGGTCGCAGTCGAGGTTCGAAAGTTGGCCGAGCGCAGCCAGTTGGCCGCGCAGGAGATCGGCGGACTGGCCGGCAAGAGCGTCAGCGTGGCAGAACGGTCGGGGCAGTTGCTTTCTGACCTGGTGCCGTCCATCAAGAAGACCGCCGAGTTGGTACAGGACGTGGCCGCGGCATCGACGGAACAGTCCAGTGGCGTCACGCAGATCAACCAGGCGATGGCCCAGGTGGACACAGTTACGCAGCGCAACGCGTCGTCGGCGGAAGAACTTTCAAGCACCGCGGAAGAATTGGCGGCACAGTCGGAGCAACTGCAGCAGTTGATGACTTTCTTCCGCGTGGCGGGAGAGCAGCCTGCCAATCGCAACGGCGACGGCAAGCAGCACGTGGCTATGCCCATAAAACCGACGTTCAGAAGCGCGCCAGCACAGCGCGGCGTCGTTCAGCAGTCGGGCGGCAAGGCGCAGGAAGAAAAGAACTTCGCGCCGTTCTAGGTTGAATAGAGCAGGCGGAACGGAGCGGCGCAGCGGAACTGCGCTGTCTTGACCGCGGGATCAGCCAGAGCATTTGCCGGTGCGAACCGGCAGAATCGTGAGGATTAAAAAATATGGGGGCGTCGAGTCCAACGTCGCACCAAGCTTCGAGCCAAGCTTCGAACCAAGCTTCGAGCTCGGGAAGAAACCAACTTCCCGTGAGCGCGGTGCAGTACCTCACATTTATTACGGCGGGTGAGGAATACGCGATCAGCATTGTGAAGGTGACGGAGATCGTTGAGTACGAGGCAGTCACGACCGTGCCCAACACTCCGAAGTGGATCCGCGGCGTGACCAACCTGCGAGGCAGAGTGGTCCCGGTGGTGGACCTGGCGGTGAAATTCGGTTTGCCAGCCAGCGGCATTTCCAAATTTTCCTGCATCATCATCACCGAAGTGATGTTCGAAGGCGAGAACTTGACTATGGGTGTGTTGGCCGATTCCGTGAGTCAGGTGATTGAACTTTCCGCTGGCGAAATCGAACAGACTCCGCCGTTCGGCACGCGAGTGAAGACCGAATTCCTGCTCGGCATGGGAACACTCGGCAAGAAATTTTGCCTGATCCTTGATATCGACAAAGTGCTCTCCGCCGACGAAATCCTCGCCGTGACGGAATCGGTTGCCGACGGAAATCCGGCGGATGAAGCCGGCATTGAAACACCTTCCAAAGAGTTGCACTTCGAGACTGGAGCGTAGCTTTGCTCGCTGGAACCGCCGCAGGCAAGGATTCGGGCTCGTCCCGCCGGGTTGAGCGATCCCGTGTCGCAGGTGATGTCGACCCACCCTCTGCCGCCGCGGGCCGTGAGCAGCCTCCTCAGCTCTCGGTAAGCCCCGCAGTATTCCAAAAATTCCAGAAACTGATCTACGCCGAAACCGGCATTTGGCTGGGAAGCTCGAAGACCGCTCTTTTGTGCGGGCGACTTTTTCGACGGCTTCGGGAGCTTGGCATCACTTCTCTGGAGAACTTACTACGAACGCGTCGCCGGGCCGGAGCAGCACGAGGAACGCGCCCGGATGATCGACGTCGATCACCACCAACGAAACACGCTTTTTCCGCGAGCCCCGGCAGTTCGAGTTTCTGACGCAGAAAGTGTTTCCGCGCTGGCGGGCCGACGCAGAACAAGGGTCGCGGTCCAAGAGGGTGCGCATCTGGAGCGCCGGGTGCTCTTCGGGAGAAGAGCCCTACACGCTGTCTATGTTGCTGGAAAGGCATCTTCCATCAGCGGAAGGCTGGGACGCGCGGATTCTAGCTACGGACATTTCGAATCGCGTGCTGGAAAAGGCGTGCAAGGGAATTTATCCCATGGCGAGGTCGGGCGAATTACCGCAGGACTTATTGCACAGCTTTATGCTGCGAGGAATGGCAGATCGTCACGGTGAGATGAAAGTGAAAATCGAACTGCAACAGATGATCGACTTTCGAAGGTTGAACCTGGACCAGGAGTCCGACCTCGGCGAAGGTCCGTTCGACGCCATCTTTTGCCGCAATGTCCTGATTTATTTTGACGTTGCGTCCAAGCGCAGGGTGGTCGCGAACCTGGTGCGCCACCTCACGGCCAACGGCTTCTTGTTCGTGGGCCACGCCGAAAATCTGAACAGCGTTTCGCCCCAGCTGCGCAGCCTGGAGCCGAGTATCTACACGACGGGGAACAAAGGGAATCTGTAAAGACATCGCAGAAGGGGCGTTCTTCTGCGAGCTTCACTCTGCGACCTTCAGTGCAACAGGAGAGCAAAGAGTTTGCCACACACGAACGGAAACGATCTGCAAGTGCTCGTCGTGGATGACTCGGCGATGGTGCGCCAGGTGATGCAGGCGATCCTGGGCACCGACCGCAGGATCAACGTGCGGGCGGCGGCGGACCCGCTGATTGCGTGGGGAAAGATGCAGAAAGAGCCTGTCGACGTAGTGATTACAGACCTCGAAATGCCGCGCATGGACGGGCTGACGTTCATTCGAAAAATCATGGCAGAAATGCCGACGCCGGTCGTGGTGTGTTCCGGTCTGGCGGCTCGCGGCACGGAACTCGCGCTGCGCGCGCTCGAAGAAGGTGCGGTTGAGGTGATCACCAAGCCAAAGGTTGGCGTGCGTGACTTCCTGCATGAATCGGCGGTGACTCTGCTGGACGCCGTTTGGAGCGCGGCGCAAGCGCAGATCAGACCGCGGCCGCGGCTGGTGGCGGCGCCGGTTCCGCTCATCACGGCTGAGCCTGTTGCGCCGCGTAACGGCAAGCCCAACGGCGCGGGACCGCAGAGTAAAGTAATTGCGGTGGGCGCTTCCACTGGTGGAACCGAGGCGCTGCGTGTTTTTCTTACCGCGCTGCCCACCAATTGTCCGCCGGTAGTGATTGTGCAGCATATGCCCGAAGTGTTTACGCGGGCGTTTGCGGATCGATTGAATCAGGACTGCAGAATCGAAGTGCGGGAAGCTTGCGATGGCGACCGCTTGCGAACCGGGCATGCGCTGATTGCTCCCGGGAACCGGCATATGCTGGTCAATCGCAGTGGCGAAGATCTGGTGGTGCAGGTGGTCGACGGGCCGCAGGTCTCGCGCCACCGTCCAAGCGTGGATGTGCTGTTTCGTTCGGTGGCCGCTTCGGTTGGCGCCAAAGCGGTGGGCGTGATCATGACCGGCATGGGCGACGATGGCGCCCAGGGCCTGTGTGAGATGAAGGTCGCCGGCGCAGCCACAATCGCGCAGGACGAAGCCAGCTGCGTGGTGTTTGGAATGCCCAGGGAAGCGATTTCCCGAGGCGCCGTGAATGTGGTTGTGCCGTTGGAGGAGATCGCCGAGGCCGCTTTGAACATATCAGGGTGAACCTGCAGCCCGGACCTGCCAGTCTGAAGCCGCCAGTCTGAACCTGCCGCGCAGAAACAGCAGTATCGCGTCGCTGATTATCAGCACGTTCAAAGAAGAGATGCGAAAGAACTGATAAGATTCGCTGCGTTTCGTTTTGGAGGACTCATGCGAATCTGCCTCGTCTTCGCCTGCCTTGCCTGTCTGTCGTGTGTTGCCGTGGCGCAACAACCCGCTGCGCCCGCTAAGAGCGTCGAAGATGCGCAATTCGGTGCGGTCTCCGTGGACTCAGACCTGAAACAGATGTTCGAAGCGAAGATCAAAGCGGAATGGGAAGCGCTGAAGAATAAAGACAAGAATGGCTACGCCGAACTGTTGGCAGACGACTATCAGGGCGTTGAAGTGGACGGCAAGGGCGAGCGGAATAAGATTCAGGCGCTCAGCGAACTGGCGGAAACAAACGTATTCACCTATACGCTCTGGGGCTTCAAGTTGATTCCACTGGGTCCGGATGCCGCATTCGTCATCTACGAAAGCACCATGCAGTTCCCGCCCAGGTCGCAGATACGCCTCTCCCGTGTGTATATCACTGAGCTATGGGTGAAGCGTGCCGGTCAGTGGAAAGAACTGCATTATCAGGAAACTCACGTCAAGTAACCTTGCTCTCGCCATCGATTTAGTGCAACCGCGGCCATCGCGTCGCCATCCCACTTAGCAGAGGCTTCTATGCGTATAGGACAGTGGTGCATAGTGCTGCTGTTTTCGCTTGGTTCTCTCCTGGCGCAGGACAGCAGTCCGAGCAAAACCAGTCCGCGCAACTCGAAAGATTCCAAAGGGCAGGTAACCGTACAAGGCTGCGTCACCCGATCGAGCGGCGATTACATTCTGATCAAGCAGGATCCCGGCATGACGTACGAACTTCAGGCGACCGGCAAGATAAAATTTCACCGGTATCTTGGCCAGCGTGTGGAAGTAACCGGGACGGAATCGCCGTCTATGAGCACGAGCTCCGACGCCATGGCCAGAATGGGTTCTCCGGCTTCGGTGACGTTAACCATCACGTCGATCAAGACCATCGAGAAGGAATGTCCGGCGCGATGAGTCCGAAAGCAGTTAGCCCCTAGTCGCAGTCGGGCGGCATCGCCATGATTTCTGAATTCGAATCACATGGCGGCTTCTTCTTGGCTGGCTCCAGAAGGGCCGGACGATTGTAGCGGAGAATCCACAGGCCTTCGTTGTTCGTGAGATAGATCAGGCCGTGACGACTGTCCGGAAGAAGACTGGTGACTTTGTCAAAAGTTTCCAGCGTCTTGGGATTGCGCGGGTCGCTCAAGTCAAGCACGCGAACGGTTTCGGTCGTGTGGTTGCTGCTGGTTAAAGTCGACGGCGTTTTTTCCGGAGCTTCCGCGATGGCCACATCCGGACTCACGATCTGCAGGTTCCCCGCGGTCGCCTGGTTCGATTCGGCCGACCGCTTCAAAAGTACGGGATCCTCCGGCTTGCTCACGTCTACAATCATGAAGCCTTGCTTCGCAGACTGCTGCACGTACAAGTACCGCTTCGCATTTTCCATCTGCAGCAGCATCTGACTTCCGGTGGCCTGCGGCAAAGGCAAATGGGCGATCACGGTCGCCGGAACGTCGGTAGGCTTTGGCGCGGGTTTCTCACTGGCGCCGGCCAGTGCGGTCAGCACGCAAAGCAGCGAGAACACCAGGGCGCACTCACGCGCAGCGGACTTTCTAAATGCGGACATAGTGGACATAGAAACTTCTCCGATATGCGTACAAAATTCGCGCTGCCGCAGGCGAACTATAGCATCTGCCTGCTCACCATTAGATCCCCTGAGACCTGCGTTTGTCTCGCGTTGCCTCACTGCCGCGCCACGACACCCACGCAGCCGTTGGCGCTCTGCGTGGTGCAGATTCCGCCAGCCTGCATGGGCACAAAAGCGTGATTGTTGACAGGATCGACCGCGATGCTGTGTGAATTAGTGTTGGTGGTAACGTTTTGCAGCCACAGGTTGCTTCCGGCGTCGATCACGCCCATCACCGGACCAGTCGGCATATCCCTTGCTGCCACGTAGTAGCGGTTATCACCAGGGTTATACCAAATCTCGTCCACGCCACCCACGTTCCAAATCGTGGCCAGGATGGTCCCCGAAGTTCCATCGATCACATATTCGTTGGGGGGAAATGCCTCGCCGTCGTGATCCGCGCAACCCACGAGGAAGTTGTTGCCGGGGCCCTGCACAATGCTGCTCGGCATGCAATCCGGCATGACGAAGCTGTTGACTACGATCGGTCCACAAGGCCCGCCGCAGGTATTGTTCCCAACCCTGGGATCGATTTCATCGATGCTGCCGATATTGGTGATGGCGATGGAATTCGCATTCGGCAGCAGTAAGTGTCCGGTGTTGGGATTCCAGGCCATGGCTCCGATCCCGGCCGGCGATATGGCGCCAGAACATGTTGTACCGGGAGCGGTCTGGTTGCAGAACGTCCCCAGAGTTTGGTCGACGATGGGCCCGTGATGGCACGGAATCGTGTACGCGGTGCCGCTCGGAGTTACGCCGATGCCCGGAATCATCGAGGCTGCCGCCGATCCGGAAACACCGCCGAAGGTTTGCGGATTCGACGGATCGGGGCATGGAAACGTGCCCGCAACGTTGTCGACCGGAGCGCCCGGATTGAGTCCGAATCCGGCGCCTGACCCTCCGGAGGCGAGTCCTCCCGCGCCGTCATAATAAATTTGCCCAATGATGCAGCTGGGCGGGTTGAACGATGCACCCGCAGCGGGCGCCACCCAGGTTTCTGCCGATCCCTGGTACGGATAGGTGGCTGGAGTGGCCCCTGCGGGATAAGGTCCGTACGCGGACGTCTGATCGATGGGCAAGCAGTGCTGTTGCTGCAGCGTTCCCGTTTTACCAACGACATTGGTCACGTCGATAAACGTGACGAACGGTAATCCCGGATCGCCGTTGATGATGGCGACAACCTGGTGAATGCTTCCATCGGCCGCAGTGACGGCGGGATTGTAGGCTAATTCGTCAGCCCGGTCGTCTCCGCAATCGGCGGCGGAGCCCGCTTCGCCGCTCCAGGAGGCGATGCAGGGAGCGATGCCGAGCGGACCGTCGTAGTCGGCCGAGACGCCGGTAGGAATGGTGGCCAGCACGGTAGGTGCAGTGGGCGGATTCACGCTCAGGTTCATCGTAGTCAGATCGAAGACGACCAAATGAGCACTGCCGTTTCCGGTAAATAAAAAGTTGCCGTCGGGCGATACCTGCAGGCCATCCGGGCCGGACATGGGATTGACGCCGTTGCCGCGCGCCGCGCAGCACTGCGCGCCCGGAAATCCACCGAAGTTATGGTTTGCACCAAAGCCCGAGATGAGATGGAACGTGGGCGCGGTCGCCCCTCCAAGACCGGTCATATCCGTTCTGCATCCATACCGGGTGAAATTGCCAAACACATCCACGATCGGCGGAATTATGTCCATCGGCGGGTTCGTCGCCGTTTGGATGCACGAACTGGCCCCATCGCCAGCGTCCGCGACGGCATTGGAACCCTGGATGGCGTTCACCGCGATATTCTGGGTGGTGTCGATCACATCGACCGCCAGGCCGATACGGTCGGATACGTAGTCCAGGTGGCGGACAGGATCAAGCCAGCTGATGTCGAAGGAATTGAATGGACCGCCCGGCGCGCCGGTGGGATTGTGTTCCGGTACGGTAATCACATTGATGACTGCGTAACTGCCATTCGTGGTGGTGCCGCAAACCGGGCAGTTGGGCGTGCTTCCACAGCCGCTCAGGATTACGAATAGCGCGGTACAAAGAATAAGAAGAAGAATCCTTGGTCTCATCAAAATTTCCTCCTGCGATTTCCTTCGGAGCTGGTCGCCAGCTCCGGCATCTACCGAACTTATAAGATTCACTCCGCACGGACATCCGAGCGAGGCGCCTCTAGAATCTGAACTGCAAGCGCTGAATAACCACGAAGTAATTCTGTGGTTCCGCGCCGATTGTGCTTGGTTGTTTCAACTGGTCGATCCCCACGTTGAGCACGTACTTCACCCAGTAGTTGGGATACCAGTTGAGCCCGGCGGTGTACTCAAAGGTGTGGTCGTCAAAAGTCGGCACGTAGCCCGGCGTGTAATAGTTGAAAGCGGCACTCGGTTCTTTGGCTTGAATGCCGGTGAACCGGAAGGCCAGTTCCCAGGCTCCCCATCCTCGTCCCTGTCCGCCGGGAGTGTCCGGGCCAAACAGCGGATGCTTCACGCGCGGAGTGCCGTTCTCCGGCCGCTTTTCTCCGGTGAGCAGATAAGTTGTGCTGAGGTCCCAGGCCTTCGCAGTGATTCCCGGCAGGCTCAAGAAGCCGAGCCCACCCGACTGCTCGGAGCCGACGCTTTGCCGGAACTGATTCAGCTGATCGTATTCGCCGCGCAGAGCGAATCGCGATTTGATGTAAGTGAACTCACCGTTGTAGCGTTCGATGGGTCCGTTGATGGCAAACTGCGGGAAAAAGTTGTAGGCGCCGTTGGGCAGCGCGCCGCTGAAGCTTTGATCGCCGGATAATCCCCGCGACCGCGCATGATCAATGGATCCGCCAAAGGCAAGTTGCTTGAACCATGTGTTGTTGGATTTGCGCCACGGATAGAAGCGCAGACGGCCAATGATTTCCGGTTCGTTCGTGGTGTTTGCAAGTGCGTATCCCTTGCCGTTAAACGCGCCCACCCAGTACTGCAAAATGCCGCCGGAAATGTCACCGTGCAGCGCGACGCCGGGACTGCGGTAAGCGGAAGCCGCCGACGGGTACAGCATGGACTGAAATCCGCGTTCGACAAAATCCAGGCTGGTATCGCCGATTCCGGTTTCCTGTGCGAATGGAGCCTTAAACTGGCCGGCCTGAAATTGCAGTTCGGGCCTCCATCTCACATTGAGGTAAACATCGCGCACGGCCGAACCAGAGGTCGTGGCGGCGTCGGTGAGCAGCGCAAAATCAAAGTGCGAGCCATAGCTGCCCTGAAATCCGAAACGGGCCTGGCGCAATAGAAACGTGTCGGAGGGCGCCCCGTCGCCTTTGTAAGCGCGGTAATCGGTGTTCACGTAGCCGTAAGGACTGATCGTGAATTGTCCGTCGGGGCTCTGAATAAAGAAGTGCTCACCGTTCCATCCTGCCGTGAGCGGAATATCTTTCTTCGGGGCCGCGGGCTGAGGCTGATCAACAACCACCGCTTCCGGCACCGGGACAGGCTGCACAAGAACCGCGTTCATCAGCCGAGGACTAACGCCCGGAGCAATGACTGTTATGCCATCAATCGTTGCAGTATTACCTTTCAAAGTATTAGTCGCTGAGGTATCCGCCACCGGAGTGATTCCGGGAATGTGTGCCGAGCCGTCCGCTGCGCCAGTCCTTTCCTGCGCCAGCTTCTCGACCAAAGCCTTCAGTTCTTCAATCGTCAGGCGCTGCGCAGCAAGCTCGCTGCGCAACTGGTTGACTTCTTCCTTCGTCACGCTCACGGAACTCGAGTCGCCGGTCGTGTTTGCTGGCTCGGTGTTTTGAGCGCGTGCGACCCAGCCTGTTACCGTAAAACCGATCAGAAGCACAAAAAATGAAATCGACGAACGCATGTGTCCCTCTTAAACGGAATGATTTGCAAAACGGGCCTACCCTAAGTGGTGCGGACGGGCACTGCTTTGTGTGTGTAAGTTACGTCGCGGTCTGTCCCCCAGCGGTGGACAGCCTGCCTCTGCGCGAGTTGCGCAGGCGCGTATCCCATGCGCAGAGGAGGTTGATCTCAGTGTTTATCTCAGCCGCGCGAGTTCTCAGTTTTTTTCGCAATCGAAATATCAAGATTAGTTTTCTGTAACGTGTGATTCTACGGATGCGATCGCGGGTTTGGATAATTACGACGGTAACGTGCACCGCGTTTTCTAAATTAAGCTTTCGTTTGGTCGGGGCAATCGTTAAATAACCTGCTCAAATTTGAGATGATGTTTCGGAGAACGTCCCACGCTGAGCGCTTGCGTGGTTGCGGAGACCTGCATGGAATCTTTAGTTCAAGACCTGCGTTACGCGCTGCGTCAATTGCTCAAGTCGCCTGGATTCACGCTGACCGCAGTGCTGACGCTGGCCTTCGGCATCGGCGCCACCACCGCCATCTTCTCCATTGTCGAGGGAGTGCTGCTGCGGCCGTTGCCCTTTCCTGATCCGGCCCGGCTGGTCACGCTCGGCGACATTCTCGAGGGTGTGAAATACGGTGCCGACGCGCCCGGCGTCACCGCGCCCGGTATTCGTATCTATATGCGGGACACCCGCGCCTTCTTCAGCCTGGGCGGCTACCAGCCGTCGACTTATGAACTCTCCGGCGCGGGCGAGCCGGCGGAGATCAATGCTGCGCGGCTAACGGCAAGCATGTTTCCCGTGCTCGGCGTCGCGTCCTTGATGGGCCGCGGCTTTACCCAGGAGGAAGATGACGACAGCGAGCAAGTCGCTCTGCTGAGCTACCAGACCTGGCAGAGCCGCTTCCACGGCGATTCCCAGATTCTCGGACGGAAGATTCTCCTCGATCGCAAGCCTTACGAGATTATCGGCGTGATGCCGCGCGAATTCGAGTTTCCTCTGGTGCCCGGACAGTTGAACCGCAGCGAGCTCTGGGTGCCCATGAGCTTCACGCAGGCTGAACTGGTGCAGGGCGCGGGAAACTGGGGCTACTCCATGGTCGGCCGGCTCAAGCCTGGCGTGACTCCAGCACAGGCGCAGCAGGATGCCGGCGACGCAGCGCGGGAGATCATGCGCAACTTTCCGCCCGCACTCTCCAGCCGTCGCATTCATCCCGCCGTGCAGCCACTCGACGAGACCACCGTGGCGCAGGCTCGGCCGCTGGTCCGCACGCTCTTCTTTGCCGTGACCGTGGTTCTGTTTATCGGCTGCGCCAATCTCGCCGGACTGTTGCTGGTTCGCGTGATCCGTCGCCGGCGCGAAATCTCTGTGCGCCTCGCGCTGGGCGCGAGCGGAGCGGCCATTGTTCGCCAATCCGTCGTCGAGGCGCTGCTGCTCAGCATCTCCGGCGGAGTGTTGGGCCTGGCATTGGCAACGCTCGCACTCCGGGTTGGCGTCAGCTTCCTCCCGGAAACTTTGCCCCGCGTCAGCTCTATCAACCTTAACTGGCAGGTAGTAGCCTTCGCGCTCGGATTGGCTGTGCTCACCGGCCTGCTTTGCGGCCTTATTCCCGCATTCGCCGCCGCGCGCACCGGAGTGAATGAAGCGTTGAAAGAAGGTGGACGCACCGGCACAGCCGGCGGCGGCCATGCAAGGTTGCGCTCGGCCCTGGTGGTCGCGGAACTCGCAGTCGCTCTGGTGCTGCTCATAGCCTCGGGGTTATTGCTGCGCAGCTTCGAGAAGATGCGTGCCATTGGCCTCGGCTTCCGTACCGATCACACTCTGACTGCCGCGTATAACCTGCCACGACAGCAATACTCCACTCAGGCCGCGATCGACGGATTCAACTTAACCCTGCGAACCAGACTCGAACAGTTGCCGGGTGTGCAGGCAGTCGGTGTCACCAGCATGTTGCCCGCGGCGGGCGTTGGGTCCTCGGGCACATTCACACCGGAGGGCTACGTTCCCCCCAAGGGAGCCGGTTTGAATCTGGCATGGATACCGCAGGTAATGGGCAATTACTTTCAGGCGCAGGGCGTTTCGATCATCCGCGGTCGTGACTTCACGCCGGCAGACCGCGAAGATGCTCCGCTGGTCGTCATCGTCAACCGCTCTCTGGCGGAGCATTACTGGCCGGGGCAGGATCCCATCGGCAAGCGTCTGCACCGCGGCCCCAAGGAAGCAGACTTACCCTGGCTGACCATCGTGGGAGAAATCGGCGAAGTCAAAGACCGGGCCGCCGACGTGCCCACCGAAGAGCAGCTTTACATTCCCGCCAGCCAGGCCAAAGCCGATGCAGGATCATTTGCGCCTCCCGGCATGCTCACCGGCCGAGGCGGTTCGATCGTCGTGCGTGGCCAACTGCCCCCCGAGCAGATGGCGAACTCCCTGCTCGCTGTCGTCCACTCCCTCGACCCGCAACTTCCGCTCACTCAAGTGGAATCTATGGACCGCGTGGTTTCCGAAGGCCAGGCGCCGCGCCGCTTCAACACCGCGCTGATCTCCGCGTTCGCCGGCGCCGCCATTCTGCTGGCGCTGCTCGGTATCTACAGCGTCATCGCTTTTTCCACTGCATTGCGCACCCAGGAGATGGCTATCCGCCTGGCGCTCGGTTCGCAGCGCTCCAGCATCCTGCGGATGATTCTCGTCTCCGGCGCCAAGCTCGGCCTGGCCGGCTGCGCCATCGGTGCCATCGTGGCCATTTTTGCCGCTCGGCTGCTGCGTTCGCTACTCTTCCAGGTCGATGCGCTAGACCCGATCGTGCTTGCGCTTGCCGTCGTATCTATCCTGGTGCTCGCTGTCGCGGCCTCCGTCATTCCCGCGCGCCGCGCCGCTTCGGTAGAACCGATGGAAGCCCTGCGAACGGAGTAGCCCAGTCACTCCGGGAGCACGTCAGCGAAGACAAACCCATCACGCTCGACCACCTCTCCCGTTCGCACTGCAATGGGGCTGGAAAATACCGGCGAGTCATACACAAACGTGTGAAACTCCCCGTTCTCGCCGCAGGGATCGATTCCGGCCGGCAGAGCTTGCAACAAACGCGAATCGTAGTCCTGGCCCGCAAAAGACTTAGCGAGCTTCGCCGGGTCCACGCACGTAATCTTCGCCTTCACGCCTGCAGCGATCATTTCTCGAGATAGTTCCTGCGTGGGAATTTGCCAGACCGGAAACAGCGGATCGAGCCCACTGCCCTGCAATTGCCGTATCCGGTAATCGCGAACATCCTGCAGAAAAAGGTCGCCGAACGCGACCGCCGTAATGCCCTCAGCCGTCGCCCGTTGGCACGCAGCGCGCATTCGCTCTTCGTATTCCAGGTTGGAGCAGGGCCAGGGCAGGTCCACAGCCCAGAGCGGAATTCCGGTTCGCTCGGCCTGCGCTTCCACCAGCGCGCGCCGCACGGCATGCATCGCCACGCGGTTAGCCTGGGAGTTGAAGGTGGTGAGCAGAGCGACCACTTCGATATTCGGCTGTTGCCGGAGAAGATGCAGCGTCCACGCGCTATCTTTGCCGCTGCTCCACGATAGGATAACTTTTGTCACGCTCGCCTCACGGGGATTGTAAGGCCTTGCCAGACCCACCGAAAGAATCCTTGGACAGTGGAAGTCCCTCATACCGAGGTCGAGCGGATCAAGAAAGACGCCTGCCCTGAGAAATACTGCAGACCCTCTACCGCACCAGCCATTCAGTGGCGGAATGCACGCGCACCAGGAGTGCGCTGTAGGTCACCGCAAACGCTGCGACCAGCGCCAGCGCAGCGCCTGCGGCGCACCAGAGAGAGTATCCGCGGCGGGTGGGAACCCGGCGTTCTTCGCTCCACGCAATCAGCCGCTCCACGCGCACATTCATCACGGCCGCGGGGCTGTGAAGCAAAGCCGCCGTCAAATCCACTTGCGCCTCAGATGGAGCCAACCGCGATAATTTGATCAGCGCTGCGGCCAGGTCCAGAGCCTGGCCCGCGTTGCATACGGCTGCATCGTCAGCTGCCAGTTCAGTGGCTTCGAGCCAGGCAGCTTCGAGTCCCGCCATTCCCGGGAACTCAACCAGCCGCAACAGCAGCTTTTTCAGATTGTCGCGACGCCGTACGTGTGCCAATTCATGCCGCACCGCAGTTTGTAACTCCTTTTCCGTTAGCAAAAACTCCGCCGCTCCCGACATCAAGATCCGCGGTCTCAGAATACCGGCCGCTGTGAGTGCGGGAACGACTCGCGAAATTCGCACCACCGGAACTTTTCCGCGCGATTCCACCAGCTTCGCTTCGCTCATCCATGACCTGATCGCGCGCGAAGCAGTCCTCAGCGCCCGGGCGGCGTTCCACACTCCAAACGCGGCCAGCATCAGTCCGCAAAGGCCCAGCAACAATGGAGCGATTCCGATGGGCTCCTCGATGGCGCGCGGCTCCAGCAGCACGAACGAAGGCACCGTGAACGCCGCCGTCACGGCCGCAGCGGCCAACAACGGAAATAACCGCAGTCCAAACAAAAGGTCTGCACTATGTCGTGCGTGATATCTCCGGCTATAAAGCCAGAACCTCCGCCACCCGCAACTCACCGCCAGCGACAGCCCGCTGTATACCAGCACAAACACCGAGAAGGAGACCGCGACCAGCCGCGCCGCAAACATTCAGTCTTGCTCCTTCTTGCGGGTATCGTGACCGGATAATTGGCGCCGCTTGGTCTCCACCAGGTCCTGCAAATCATCCAGCAAGTGCGCATCGCGTTCAGTCAGAATCTCCACCAGATACGACAGCGGCAGCGACGATTCCGGACTCGCATCCAGCATCTGGCGGAATACACTCCCGGCCACTTCCCGCTGCAGTTCCTCGCGCGTGAACCGCGGCGCGTAGCGGAACGCCCGGCCTTCCGCCACTCTGGTCAGCAGATTCTTTTTGAAAAGACGGTCCAGAGTGGTCATGAGGGTGGTGTAGGCGAGGTCCTCGTGGTCTTCTTCCAGCAACTCGCGAACGGTCGCCGTCCCTTTGGCCCAGAGCGCCTCCAGAAGGCGTTGCTCCAGTGGTCCCAGCTGAGAAGAAGCCGTACGAAGATGGAAGATTCGGTTCATCCTGCCCCGGGAAAATGCTGGCCGGATTTTACCTTACCCCCAAGCCCGGCGCTAGCCGTAAGGCACGATGGAAAGGTAAGGGAGGCTGCGAGACCTGAGTGTCTAGGGAGTGTCTGTGCTTGTGTGGGAACGGGCACTCTTGCCCGTTCCGCGGGCGCAAGCCCGCGCCTTGCAGCAAAGCGGGAGGATTTTTTGGGGTGGGAAACGGGAATCGAACCCGCAACCGTCGGAGCCACAGTCCGGTGCTCTGCCAGTTGAGCTATTCCCACCGCCACTGTGATTATAGCAACTGTGATTCGGAGCTGTCAGACCTTAAGTCGGCGTTGCAGGAAAGCAACCGGAAACTTGGAGAAGAGCGGGTGCGAGGGGTGGGGGAGGGCTGCACCTTGGCGACAGATCTAAAGACGACAAATCAAAATGCCGAGACAGATCAACCGTGACTGAGTATCGCGGCGCCGAACGTCCGGCGCTACCCGCGCCCTACGCCGACGTACTCAAACCCTAAGGCCCGCAGTCGCACGGAATCGAGCAGGTTCTTGGTATCCACGATAAGCGGCTTCTTCAGAAGGTTCTTGATGCGGTCGAAATCGAGCGCGCGGAATTCCGGCCAGCCCGTGCCAACCACCAGCGCGTCTACGCCTTCCGCCGCCGCATATGCGGAATCGCAGTACTTCACCGAACCGTTGAGCCTTATCTTGGCTTCGGGGATCGCCACCGGATCATAAGCCCGCACCCGCGCGCCTTTCGAAACCAGTGTCTCCGCCAGCCGCACCGAAGACGATCCGGCCACGGAATTTGTGTTGGGCTTGAACGACAGGCCCAGAATGCCCACGTCTTTGTTCTCGACTGAGTTCAGCGCGAGTGCGATCTTCTCCACCAGCCGGTCCGCCAGCGTTAGATTCACATCGCGGGCGGCGCTCAACACTTTCAGCGGAACCCCCTTGGATTGCGCCAGTTCGGCGAGAGAATCCATGTCCGACTCGGCAAACACGCCGCCCATCCCGGCTCCGGGCTGCAGGCAGCGCGGCGCGATTTTCTTGTCCAGCCCGAGCGCAAGGGCCAGGCTGACTGCATCGGCGTTCACGCGCTCGCACAACGTCGCCACTTCATTGATGAACGAAATCTTCGTGGCCACGAACGCCGTGGCGGCTTCCCGCACCAGCTCCGCTGTCGCCTGGTTGGTCACAATCACAGGCACGCCCCGCATCACGAGGGGATGGTAAATCTGCTTCAAAACCTGCACTGCTTCGTTGGAGCTAGACCCTAGAATCAGCCGGTCGGGCCAGTTAAAATCTTCCACGGCGCATCCGTCGGTGAAAAACATGGGCTGGGAAACAATGGTCGCCTGCACCCCGGCTTCTTTCAGGCTATTTTCCAGCGCCGCCGCAGTACCCACCGGAACCGGCGTGACCACGGTCAAAATCGGAGGCTTCTGCGCCAGCCGGGCAATGCGCAAGACTACATCGCTAAGGCTATCCGCGTTATCTTCGGCCAGGAAAATCAGCTGCGTTTTGCGGGCAAACGATTCAATGTCGGTCGAGTAAACCAGCCGGCCGGCGCGCACGTTCCGCCGGATAATCTCTTTCAGATTTTTCTCGAAGAAGGGAATGTTGCCCTGGGCCATCTCGACCATGCGGGTCCGGTCGGGATGACAACAGGAAACTGGAGTGCCAAAATCTGCCAGACAGGCCGAAATTACCGTTCCCAGGTACCCCGATCCGTAGACACCGATCTGCATGCTTCCTCTCTGGTTCCCTCCGGAAAACCCCGCCGGAATTGGCTCTGCGCGGGCTTTCCGGACCAATGCCTACTCTTTTATTTATAGCGTCAGCACTGCTTTGGCAACGCACGGGAGGGAAATGTACTTAGGGCCATGATCGTTCGGCAGGAGTAACGTTTGGCAGGAGTAACCGTGGTCAGGGCGTAGTAACCGCGAACCGGACACTTACCGCGCTGCTTAGCGTGATACGAGCGTTCTTCCCAGCAGCACGGGAGCCAAGTCCTCCCAGCAACCCTGATCGTCTTCGCGGACAAAGCTCAACCGTTCCAACAAGATACGCCGGCTCCCGGCATAGCGGCCCCAGCGTTCGCAGGCAATCTGGAAGGCATTCCGCACCGAGCGCCCGGCCGTCATTTTCGCAATCGTCATGTGCGGAGTATAGGGCCATTCTTCGCGGCATTCGAGCCCCTGCGTGTTCAGCTGGCCATGCAGCTCGCGCATGCGTTCAGCCCCCTGACTTACCCGGATGTAAACCGTGGGGGTGGCCGGGGCGAAGGTTTCCATATCGCCTAGAGCAACCTCGAAAGGCTGGGCTTCGCCGCAGATGCGCTCCAGCAAATGCAGAGCCGAGGTTTCAGTGTCACGCAAGAACCGAGGCGGCAACAGCGTCAAGTGCGCCGCGAGATGGGGCAGATCGGGATGCAGCTCTCGCCGGAGGTTCTCCACGAACTCCCCTGCCGGCCCCTTGACGTAGCCCACCAACGCGTAACGCGGGTTCTCCATATGCGACGGGAGATTATAACCTGCCCTGCCCAGGAGCGGCACTGATCTGATAGGTATCTGAGTTTGGATCTGGGCTGAATCCCGGTTGCGACTCTTCCTTCTCCTAAAATTGCGATCGCCAGGGGTAGTTTTGGCCTCTTCTGCGCGTCGCCACCCCACGAGCGAAGCCCTCGGTATCATGCTCACCCGTTCGTCTCATTTATAATCGAAACATGTCGGGGCGTAGCGCAGCCTGGTAGCGCACCTGCCTTGGGCGCAGGGGGTCCGCGGTTCAAATCCGCGCGCCCCGACCATTAACTTCTTCTGCACCAACAAATTCTGGCAGCGCCCGCTCGCAGTTTCTCGGCGAAGGTAGAATCTGCCGGCAAACTCCAGGTCGAAGGATGCATTCTTCTTCTTCGTTCTGTACTGCCATCATCCGGTTGAATCGACGACGGATTCTCGCGGTTGTGTTTCTCTCCGTTCATATTTCTTGGTTTCTTATTTCCAGTCTTCAATTTTCTCAAGTCGTTTATTTCCGCTTTTGTTGACACTTCTCGCGTTGCCCTCACGTTCCAAAGGTCTCGTTTAGCACGGAAAATAGGTCCTGGCTTATGCCGGCCGACCAGCAAACTCTCCTGCACCATTTTTGATGGCCGCAATAAAAATTATCTGTTGGACTCGCTAGATGACGGCGTTTACTGTGTGCCGACAAACTGCGGACCACCCATGAAATTTCGTGATTGGGGCAGCTTTTTCTGCAGATTTGAATGAACCCGTCGGAAGAGGATGTATCGCAGGAAGCGTGTTATCTGAAAGGTTTGCTGCTGTGCGGCGCGGCTGTTTGGATGGCGGCTGGCATGGGGTTCGTGTGTCTGCCACGCCAATCAGGGTCTATTCTTCGGGCCAACGTGCGCTGCTTGCGAAATCGACAGAGTTAATGTCCGAGTTTTTCGCTGCTGGTGCTGGGTGCCCGGCCGCCGACCCTCTCCGCAGGTTCTCCATTCCTCTGATACAGGAGCTGTCAAAAAACTTATGACTGATCGAGCTGAATGTCGTGCTGAACATCGTTCTGAACATCGTTCTGAAGGTCGTTCTGAGCGTCGTCCTGAAAAACGATCCTTCCCTCTGCCATTCATCGTGTATCCGCCATTTAAGCGTTTTTCGCTGCGGAGCGGAGCCGTGATCCTGCTCACAGTAGCAATGGCAATGGTGATGTTCGCCGGGCTATCGACGCGCGCATTCGCCGACGAACCCAAACCAGATCCGTCCGGAACCGCGACCGGAGACAAAACCACCGCGGTCGACGCTGCCGGCAATTCGTTTGTGGTTGCCGAGCCCACGGACAAGACGGCTCCCGATTACGCCGCCAACAAGAAGGCATTCGACGACTATCAGGCACAAGTCGCAAAAGAGCCGCTGGCCGTGAAGCTGGCGGACAGCGTGGGCCACGTCCGGGTCGCCACCAACTTCGCGTGGACGCTGAATACCGGCTACCTGGTGCTGTTCATGCAAGCCGGATTTGCTCTGCTTACCTGCGGGCTGGTGCGAAAGAAAAATGCCGGCCACTTGATGATGCTGAATTTCGCGGCTTACGTGTTCGCTTTTCTGGCCTACTACGCCGTCGGATACGCTTTCCAGTTTGGCGCGGTCGCTATCAATGCCGCGCCCACCAACCTGGGCGGCATCCCCACGCTCAACCATTTTCTGATTGGCAGCGGCCAGTGGGGATTCGTCGGCGGCAAAGGATTTTTTCTCACCGGCCCCGCCTATGACAGCGGCAGCAACTGCCTCACGCTGTTCGAAGTCGTGTTCATGGAGACGGCCGGATACATCATTGTCGGCGCGATCTGCGAGCGCATCACGTTCTGGGCGTTCCTGCTTTGCGAACTTTTTATCGGCGCGATCCTTTATCCCATCGCCGGCTGCTGGACCTGGGGCGGCGGCTGGCTTTCGCAACTGGGCTCGACTATGAACATGGGTCACGGCTACGTTGACTTTGCCGGGTCCACAGTGGTGCATGCGGTTGGCGGTTTCTGCGCGATGGCTCTCGCGATCATTCTGGGTCCGCGGCTGGGCAAGTATGGTCCAGGAGGAAAGATCCGTGCGTTCCCGGCTCACAACATCGTGTATGTGGTCACGGGGACGTTCATTTTGCTTTTCGGCTGGATGGGATTTAATCCCGGCTCCACGCTCGGGGCCACGGATCTTCGCATCTCCGTCGTCGCGGTGAACACCAATCTGGCCGCGGTTGCGGGCTCGGCTGCTGCGATGCTGCTGTGGTATTTCCTGTTTGGCAAACCCGACGTCACCATGGCGTGCAACGGAATGCTGGCGGGCCTGGTCGCGATCACTGCGCCGTGTGCGTTCGTATCTCCAACGTCGGCAACGGTGATTGGCATCCTCGCGGGGCTGCTGGTTTGCGCCGGTGTTCTGTTCAACGAGCGGACGCTCAAGATTGACGATCCCTGCGGCGCGATTTCCGTACACGGCTACTGCGGATGGCTGGGCGCCGTGAGCGTCGGCATTTTCGCCGACGGCGCCTATGGCGCAGGATGGAACGGGGTGGGCGCAACATCCTACCTGGGACGCGCCGGACAGGGCGTCACCGGCCTTCTTCACGGCGATACGCGGCAGTTTGTAATGCAGCTCCTGGGCGCAACTTTATATGCCGTGTGGGCGTTCGGAGCGACCTACGTCGTCTTCTGGTGCGTGAACAAAGTGAAGAGCATGCGCGTGTCGCCCGAGGCGGAAGAGGAAGGTCTCGACGTTCCCGAGTTTGGCGTGCCGGGTTATCCCGAGGATGCAGTGGTTCCGGCGGGGTATTAGGTCCAGATCGTGTGGCGCGGGCACTCCCTTCGACTTCGCTCAGGGCAGGCTTTGCCCGCGAAATGACCGCAGCTGATGACAAGCTGGCGTGTGTGAGAAATTCAGAAACTTGGGCCTTTGGAATCCTGGTGAGTTCAGGGATGGTGTTTCCGGATTTGCTCGTGGATAGATTCGCGGGCAAGAGTGCCCGCGCCACATGCCCCTAGAACGTCACCCGCACCCCCAGCTGCGCCGCGAAGGGAATGCCGACCGTCGTGCCGGGACCGAAAAAGTCTCCCAGAGCGCCTTCGGGGATTTCGAGTTGCTTCAGGCTGGTGACGGGAGCCGTTTGCGAGCAATCCGCCACCGTGCAAATGCTGGTCACATTGGTGATGCCTTGTGAGTTCGGCATCATCTGCGCCGCCGGAATCGGTAACTGAGCGACATTGACCGCGAAGTTCGCTCCCGGATTGTTGCGGTTGAAGAGATTAAAAAACTCCACGAACGGGTTGATCTGCGTGCGCTCTCCAATCTTGAAGGGTCGGGTGACCCGCAGGTCGGTCTGCACGTAAGGCGTGCCGCGGAATTCGTCGAGGCTGGTGTACGCTCCGTTCACCCAGATGCGGGCGGTATTGTGTTCATTGGTGATGGTGATGGGGCGGGCGCTTTCGAACTGCGCGATCGTGCTTACCTCGAAACCTCCCGGGATGTGCAAGGTGCCGGCCAGCACAAAGCGATGCCGAACGTCCTCTCCCGAAGGCCCGTAGTCGCCGGGGCCGAAAGCATCCAGCTGTCCCGCCTGCGGTCCGCTCTGCAGTTTGCAAACTCCATCCACATAGTCAAAGAGTTCGCCGAGCAGGCATCCCCAGGTTTGCGCCTTGGAGAACGTGTAGTTCGCAGTCAGGTTGAAGCGGCGCGTGTTGCCTTGCAGATGCAGCATCAGCGCGTTGTAGCTCGATCGATTATCAGACTCGAACACGGTGGCCGAGGGAAACGGAAACGCGCGATAACCGTGGTTTCCCTGCTCATGGGTGTAGTCGGCGCTCATCAGCCAGTGCTGGTTGAAGGCGTGCTGGGCACCGCCGGTGATGTGGATGGCGTAGGGCGTCTTGTAGTTGGGATCGATGAGCGACGGCGGCGCTGCGGGATTCGGGTTCACCGCTTCAAACGCCGTAGCCCAGCCGTTCTGGGCCAGATCGTCGTAGAACATGCCGAAGCCGGCGCGGAACACGGTTTTTCCCTCGGTGCCAGGAGAATAAGCGACGCCGAGGCGCGGTGCGATCTGCTTGCGGTCGTCGTGGGGCACGGCGAGTGGATAGCCGAGCGCAGGCAGTAGAGAAAATGAAGGGTTGGCAGTTTGGCTCAGGCCTGATGCATTGAACAAACCGAACGTCGTCTGATAGCGCAGGCCGTAGTTAATCGTCAGATGATGCGACGCGCGCCAGGAATCCTCGGCGTAGAGCGCGAGCCGCTGAACATTCTGCGAAAAGTTGCCGTTGCCGGCGGGAGTGAACGTGCAGTTGATGCCGGAAGCCGTGCTGGGCGCCGGATTGCACTGATCTGCCGGAGGAGTGTAATAAAACGGCAAGGGACTCGTGATGCCGCCGCAATCGGCGCCCGGCGGATTGATGTAGCAATCAGGGTTGGAGGGATATGTAGTGAACTGCTCCGCTGTAGCCGCGAACGCGCCACCGAGCACGGGTTCGTGAATGAAATTGATTCCGAACTTGAGCGCGTGGTCGCGCTGAACATGACTTAAGTCGTAGCGAATTTGATATTTATCCTGATTGCGCAGATCCGGGAAAAGTGTGATGGGCGTTGCGAACTGGTTGTCGCCGAAGGTTTCGAATCCGGAGACAGTCAGAGCCGTCACGCTGAAAGGAAATTGCAGAGCGAAACCCAGATCAGAGTTGCGCGTCTGCGTAAGGTGCAGCAAGCTGGCGTCGAGCACGAGCGTGCCGAGCCAGGTTGGACTGAACGTGTAAGTATTGCTGATCACGGTGTTCCAGTAATTGTTGTGGGTGATCAGTCCGGTCGAGGGCAGCGTTGCTTGCTGCACCAAAGCGTTATGCGTGAGGTAACTGTCTTCGGAAGTCCGCAGAAACCATTGCGACTTCGAAGACTGCGCCCAGTCGAAACGCACCGACCCAAGATAGTCGCGGAAAGGGATAGGAACAGTAGCAGGAACGTTAATAGAAAGAATGCCAGTAATTAAATCTTTACTAGCCAGCTGCGCCAGCGCGTCGAATTGCGAAATGCTGGCCGGGCTGTAAGCGATGCTGGCATCTTCGTGAACATTCTCGAACGAGGTAAAGACCCAAACTTTATTCCGGGCCAGCGGGCCGCCGATTGTGCCTACATAGTTCTGCCGGGAGAACGGCTGCTTCGGATTGTTGGACGCAGGTTCCGTCGCTGCAAGTTTGCGCGGGATTCTCAATAGGGAAGCGCGCATTGAGTGCCGCTGCACGCTCATAGAAAGCGCCGTCGCCGTGCCAGTCGTTGGTGCCGCGCTTGGTGGTGATCACGACGGAACCAGCTGTGGTGCCTCCGGTGTCGGCGTCTTCATTCGAGGTGCGCACGGCAAATTCCTGAATGCCGTCGGGCGAAAAATTTTGCAGGAATCCGCCAATCCAGTCGTCGGAGTTGTCGGCGCCGTCCACCGATAGCTCGTTGTTCAAGCCTGAGCTTCCTCCGGTGGAGACCGCTGTGATGCGCGCCTTGGTGGGGTCGGAAGGCTCGACCGGCTCGGTTCCGGGCACGAGATAAGCAATGTTGGCAAAGCTGCGGGCCGGGAGCGGAAGCGCTTCCAGGTCATGGCTGCCGACCACGCCCTGATGAACCGCGCTGGCCAGATCGATGGTTTCGGCGGTGATAGATGACGTTTCAGCCCGCACATTCACCGTTTGCGGCACGGCAGACGGCTTCATCGTAACCGTCACATCGCGGACGGTCGCGACGGCGATCAGGACATTCGCTTGCGCCGCCGCGAAACCAGCGGCGCTCACTGTAATGCTGTAAGCGCCGGGGAGAAGATCGTCGAGACGGAACTCCCCGCGATCTTCGCTCGAGGCCTCCCGCCGCTGGGAAGAGTTAACCGCTTGCACCACGATTTTGGCGGAGGCAACGCGAGCTCCGCTTGCGTCCTGAACCGTGCCGCGCAGCGAGCCTCTGGGGTTCTGTGCTTGTAGCGCGCTCGCCAGCAAGAGTCCCGACAATGCAGCCATCATCGCGCTTTTAAGCATGATTCTCTATGCTTCGTCCGAGGGGTGTTCAGGTTTCGGATTGAGGTCGGTAGGGACTTGGGGTCCGACCGACGAAGCTTAGCCTGAGGCGATGCACTACTACCAGAGAATGGTAGGAAGTGTTTCGATCAATGCCGGAGTTTCGATCGAGCAGCGGGGTCGTTCCTGCGGAACTTGGTTCCTGCTATGTGCGCTCAACCGGCACCAATGTGCCGGGCCAATCAATGGCGTCGCTTCGCGACTCAGCCGGCGCACAGCTAATCCGACCACTTCTGCGGAGTGCGGTCCCAGCGGTGTTTTTTCAGCTCGGCCAGCAGAGCTTTGTTGAGCGGGCCAGCGTCCCCGAAAGCAATATTCTGGCGCACGTGGTCCAGCTTGCGCATTCCGGCGATGGTCGTGCCCACCGCCGGATGAGACAAAATAAAACGCAACGCCATCTCCGGCAGAGTCATTCCCGCAGGCAGGATTTCTTTCAGCTTGTCGACCCGCTTGATCGTCTTAGCCAGATTCTCCGGGCCGAAATATCCGGAGCGCCAGTCATCTTTGGGGAAGCGGGTTTCGAGCGTCATCTTGCCGCCCAGGCTGCCTTCATCGAACGGCACGCGGGCAATCACGCCGATATTGAGTTCCTCACAAACCGGAAAAAGTTCGTCTTCCGGCGATTGGTCAAAAATGTTGTAGATCACCTGCACCACGTCGACCAGACCCGTGCGCAACGCCTTGATGCCATTTTCCGCCTGCCAGCGGTTGATGCTGAGTCCGAAATAGCGAATCCAGTTGTCGTGCTTCAGCTTTTCCACCGTTGACCGGAAATCGGGCTCGTTGGTCCAACTGTCGTCCCACACGTGAAACTGCAAAAGGTCGATCGTGTCCGTCCGCAGCTGCTGGCGGATCTTATCCGCGTATTTGAATACATGTTTCGGCGAGAAAACGTCCTGGTATTTGTATTCCGGCAGCGCCGGCCAGCGGTCGTTAGCCGGCGGGATCTTGGACGCCGCGTAGAGCCTCTTCTTCGGATTGTGCGCCATGATTTCGCCCAGCAGGCCGTCGCTTTTACCCTCTCCGTAAGCCCAGGCCGTGTCGAAAAAATTGCAGCCGAGATCGACTGCAAGTTGTAGAGCGGCAAGGGATTCCTGGTCGGTGGATCCACTCCAGCCACTCATGCCCCAGAGCCCGTGGCCGACTCCGCTGACTTCAAAACCGGTGCGTCCCAGCTTGCGGCAGTTCATGATTGCATCCTTGAACAGAGGTTAGCGTTTCGCAGGAAATGCGATTCGCGTTGACCATCCTACCAGTTCGGGCGCGAGCGGTTTTGCAAGGGCTTGCAAGGAAAGAACCTGCGGCTTTTTCGATGCGAACCATTCAAATTTTGCAGCCCCACAGTTGCCTGCATGGTGTTTGAATAAACATAGATCATTAGCAGCGATAGATCATTCGCAGCACAGGAGGTTCGCAATGAAATCAGAATATCCCTCTCCCCTGGGTTTCCCGGAGAGAAAAGATAAGACAATGGCACCGCCGGAGTCTCGTTTTATGGACGAGAAAATCTCGGACGAGTTCGACACAGAATCGACTGCCGACAAAGCTCTGGCGCCCGCCGGGCTGAAGAATCCCTTCTGGAATTAATTCCAAGTTGCTGGATTGCGCCGCCTCGCCGCCATGAAGCCGGCGGGCGGCGCAAAACTTTTTCTGCGCAATTATGCCTTTGACAAACCCGAGCCGTTCGGTGGTTTCCTCTCGATTGAGTGCTTAGGCTTCGGCGATGGCCGCGATGGACACTCTCATGCCGGGGATTCGAACCGGGAGCTTCGCACCTTGCCTTGCCGGAGGGTTTGATGGAAACCACTTAATCCACTCCTCATTCATTCCGGCGAAGTCTGTTTCCTCAAGAAGGATGACAGTGGCACTCACCACCCGTTCAAGGGAAGTGCCTGCGGCTTTGAGGATGGCCGACACATTCTCCAAGCACTGCCTGGTCTGCTCCTGGATCGTGTCCCCAACAATCTTCCCGGTTGCTGGGTCGTGCGGCCCGGTGCCTGAGACGAACACAAGACCTGCTGCTCGTACCGCCTGGCTGTAGGTCGCTGGGGGAGAAGGCGCGTTGGGCGTTCGAATGATATCTCTTGCCATAACTTCTCCATTCTGATTCTCAAAGGCAGTGTAGCCAAGTTTGGTTCCGTGAAACTCGGAGCTAAATTCCTGAAATGCCCCATCAGCCTTTAGCTCGCCTTTCAACGCAAAATCGGCAGCCACAGGCACGGCCGGATCGCAAAATCCAGCGCCGCCATTTCCTCCAGCGCCGGCCGCAGTTGCGAATCGCGGCAAGGTTCCAGCGTAATCACAAACGGAAGCGCAGCTTTGTCGAAGCCAGGGTTCTGCAGCACGGCGTCAATATTCAACTGATGCGCGGAGAGAATCTGCGCCAGCCGCGCCACAATGCCGGGCCGGTCCCGCACCAGAAACCGCAGATACCACGGAGTCTCGAAATCGCAACTCGTTTCCGGAGACAGCAGCGCGGCAGCGGCAGCTTCTGCTCCGCCCTTGGGCCCGTTTCCCCCGGCAAGGCTCTCGGCAACGAGCTTCAGGTCAGAAATCACAGCCACTGCGGTGGGATCTCCGCCCGCGCCCGCCCCGAGAAACGCCATGTCCCCGCCATACTTGCCCGAAGTCAGCACCAAATTCTGATTGCTTTGCACCCGCCCGAACGGCGATGAGACTGCCACCAGGCTTGGACCCACTTCCGCAAACAGTGTGTTGTGCTTCAAATCCGCCCGCGAGATCTGCCGAATGGTGCAGCCCAACTCACTCGCATAGTCGAAGTCAACCGCCTCCACCGTGCGGATGCTGCGCGCCCGAATCGACTCCGGCGCCACATGAGCTTGCAGTCCCGCGAGCGCAAGAATCGCGAGCTTGGCCCGCGCGTCGCCGCCGTCGAGATCTTCCGAGGCGTCGGCCTCGGCAAAGCCGCGGGCCTGGGCTTCTTCCAGGGCTTCGCTGAACGGGATGCGCGCGCTCTCGATGCGGCTGAGAATGTAGTTGCACGTGCCATTCAGAATTCCCGCAATGCCGTGCAGCCGGTCTCCGCACAAGCCAGTGCGCAACGCCGGCAGCACTGGAACTCCACCCGCCACCGACGCGCCGAACTCCAGCCGCACTCCTTTCGCGCTCGCCAGTTGCAGCAGCTCGGGACCGTGGCGCGCGATGAGCTGCTTGTTGGCGGTGATCACCGACTTGCCGGCCTGCAGCGCCCCGCGCACGATTTCCCCGGCAGGAGAAAGACCACCGATCAGTTCGATGACGATGTCGGCGTCGGAATCGAGGACCACGTGAAAGTCGTCGGTCCAGATCACATCGCTCGGAACCCACGGCTGCTTCTTGCGCTCCACGTTCCGGTTGCAGATGTGAGTCAGCCGCAGCGAGCCGTCGCGGTTTTCGCCAATAACCGTTTCACAGAGAATCTTGGTGACGGCACGACCTACGGTGCCGAAGCCGATCAAGGCCACGCGGCACGCGGCTTTGGGGCGAGCAACGGTGCACGCAGCGGCATACTCAACGCGCGCGGCGACAGCTTTTGCTGGTTTCTTAGGTGCTTTCTGTTTGGGCAAGGTCTGTTCTCGCGCGATGCACGCGCTCCTGTTCATAATACTTGCGGCACGGCTTCTCGGGAACTGCAAAGCAGAAGTCGCGGAGGCCGACACGATGATTGGCGAGAGCTGCCTATACAAGCGCTTTGGGAAGATCAATTTAGCGCGAATTCGGCGAAATCTCACCGAGTAAGCCGTGCAGGATCGCCTGGAGATGCAATGCCGCACAATCGATGTAGGGAAAGTCAGTATTGGTTTCATTGAAGAGCAGTGCAAGGTCGGTTCCCGCCAGAATGACGGTGTCGACTCCATCGCGCTTGATGAGCGTGTGAGCCAGAGCCGTCAGGTTTCTGCGCTGCTCATCGGATCCCACCCCCGTTCGAGCCAGATCGACGTAGGTGTTGTGAATGTAGTCCATCTCGTGTGGCTGCGACGGGATGATTTCGACCGCTTTCACTTCGTCGAAGAGCGCTGATTCCATGACGAAGCGGGTACCAAAAACGACTGCCCGTCGAACCGCCCGGGCCGCAAGCTCCTGGACGAGTGGCTCGAAGATGTTGAAAACAGGCAAGGGCGAGGCGGCGATGAGTTTTCGCACGCAGAAGTGCGGAGTGACCGCCGGGATGGCGGCGACCTCCGCCCCGGCAGCCCTCAGCCGGCGAATGTAACCAGCTAGATACTCAGCCAATCCATCGCGATCATTCACCAAGACATGCTCAAAAACTCTTGATGTTTCGGCATGGACAATGACGACATCGAGCGTACGGCCTTGTTCCTCGTGCGCCTTGGCTAACTTCGCGTAGTAGTGAACGGTGGCTCCAACGCCAAGCCCACCGACCAGACCTAAGCAGCGACTCTTCTTCATCGGATCAAGACTAGTGCTTTCTGGGCGGGAAGTGGAAATTCCGAACAAGGCCTGCATGTTTCTGCCCGACCACCCGCGAAATGGAGCTCTGTCTCTAGGGCTCAAGGGCATCCAACCGACCGGGCGGCTTGGCGCGCCGAGTTGGCATCAAACTTGGTAGTATGGAAGCTTCGTCCTGCCAGCGATTCACTCGTGCCGCGGGAGAGTCGTGGACACGCTCTTTGACCAGCGCCTTTCGATACCGAGCGCTATGGTCCGCAAACCAAGCCCGGTAGCGGGAGGAGAATGAATGTTTGAAAGGTTCGTGAAGATTGTTGGATCTGCTGCCCCGATCTGCTCGGTAAAGGCTTCGTCCGCACCGATCTGCCCGATAATGTTCTGCGCGATAATGCTTTGCCTCTTGACGACCGGGGTCGTCCAGGCTCAGCAAGCCCCGCAGGCTCCCGAGGCGCCGAAACCCGCCGCCACTCCCGCCGGAACCCAGGAAAACCCCGAAGTGGAGACGCCGGCGAGGAAGCTGAAACCTCGCAATTACAGGACCTGGCTGTTCAACGCGGGTGGCGGAGCGAATCTGCCGAACGGCACGACCGAGCAGTTTGTACGGGGAGGCGGCCCTGCGGCCGACGTTGGCGCGGCTCGCAACTTCAGCAAGTATTTTGGATTCCGGATGGATCTCTCCTGGACCGATCTTCCCTTGCGCACCTCCGCTCTGCAACTGGCCCAGGCTCCGGGCGGAAGCGATCACGTGTATGGGCTCACGTTCGATCCCATCGTGTATATCCCGGTTACCAGCGTCTATAGCGGATACGCCTTGATCGGCCCTGGCTTCTACCACCGGTCAGGAAAAATCGATTCGTCGACTGCGGTTCCCGGCGGGAGCTGTAACCCGTTCTGGGATTGGTGGGGTACGTGTCTCAATGGCAGCCTTCCGCTGGGCACTTTTCAAAAGGAAAGCCAGAATCAGTTCGGCTACAACTTCGGCGGAGGCATCGCCCGCAAGGTGACCGACAAAATCGATATCTACACGGAGTATCGCGCCCTGCACGGCAGCCGCAACGGCAACACCACCGACGCACGGACTCTCACCCTTGGAGTTCGATGGTGATGCTTGTGCGGCGCGGGCACTCCCTTCGACTTCGCTCAGGGCAGGCTTTGCCCGCGAAATGCCGGCAGTGAGGAAAAAGCTATTCCGGATTTATCCGGTAGTCCCAGAGGCTGCTTGTTTCACGCTGTAGCTGCACGAACGACGACGCCGACTTTGCCTGCGCGACGCCCATATCTGAATTAGCTTCGCGCACCGCGGCTTCAACAATGCCGTGCGCGGGCGCGAGCGAGCACGCCGGGTCGGTGACGGTGGCGTCCGCCGCGAGCAGAAAAGCCTGGCACCGGCAGCCGCCAAAGTCTTCCGCGCGGCGATCGCAGCTGCGGCAAGGCTCCGGCATCCAGTCTTCCCCGCGAAAACGGCAGAACGACGCCGACTCCCGCCAGATCCACTCCAGCGTCCTCTCCCGCACGTTCTCGAACGTCATTCCCGGAATCACCTCCGCGGCATGGCAGGGAAGCACGGCGCCCGCTGGATTGATGAGCATCAATCTTCGCCCCCATCCTCCCATGCAAGCCTTCGGATATTTGGCGTAGTAATCAGGCACTACCGAATCGATGCGCACGCGTCCGGCCAGGCGCTTCTCTGCCGCCGCAACAATTTCTACCGCCGCGTCAATCTGGGCGCGGGTTGGCATCAGCGCGGCCCGGTTGGCCAGCGCCCAGCCGTAATACTGCGTGTGAGCAATCTCTACGCGGTCGGGGTTCAGTTGCTCAATGAAGGCGATCATCTCTTCGAGATGGTCGAGATTCTGGCGATGCACGACCAGGTTCACGGTGAAGGCGAGTCTTTTTCCGTCAACCCGCCGTCGAATCATGCGGGACAGTTCGATTTTGTGTGCGTGCGCTTTGGCGCCGGCAATCCAGTTGGCGGGGCCCTCGCGTGAATCCTGAAAGCTGATTTGTATGTGATCGAGCCCGGCCGCAACTAGCGCCGCCAGTCGCTCCTCAGAAAGACCTAGTCCGGAGGTAATCAGGTTGGTGTAAAGTCCGGCCGCGCGCGCGGCGGCGATGAGATCGGTCAAATCCTGCCGGGCCAAAGGCTCTCCGCCGGTGAAGTGAGCGTGCAGCATGCCGAGTTTGCCCGATTGCTGGAAGACGCTGGTCCACTGGTCAGTCGAGAGTTCCGATTCCGTTCCCGCCAACTGTAAAGGATTCGAACAGTAGACGCAGTGCAGCGGGCATCTATGAGTAAGTTCGGCGATGAGCGCGAGAGGGTTGGAAACCATGCGTCGTTAAATCAAGTCTGTAGATACGTCGGTTAATAGATGAAGCGATAATGACGGGTTAGTAATCAACGATCCGCTTCTTTTGCAGTTGCTCAAGAAACATCGTAATGTCGGCGCGAATCTTGTCGGGATTCGCGTCGCCGAACTGTTTTTGCAGCTCCGCGATGATTTCGCCGAACGTGCGTTTGCCGTCGCAGCGTTCCAGCACCTGCCGTCCGGTGCCTTGCAGCTTGATCGCCCCTTCGGGGAAAAGGATGACGCGATCGGCGTCGCTTCCTCCCCAACGGCAACCTGCGGCCAGCCGCGGCTGACTCGAATCGAGAGGCGTAGCCATCAGGCCTCCACCTTCTCGATGCGAAACGCTCCGGGCGGCGGCCAACCTGGCTGAACGTAGGCAAAGTAGAGCGCGTCGAGTTGCGCCCAGAGAATGTCACATTTGTCGCGCAGCGCCTGGATGGCGAGTTCCTGTTCCGCTCTCGTCTTCGCATTGTCGTAAACGTAGTTCACTGCAAATGCTGCATCTTCCGGAGCTTGCGTCAACCGGGCCTCGAAGTAGTCGAGACCTCCCGAGAGCCATGGATAATGCTGCCGCAGCTTCTCCATGCGCAACGTGATCAAGTCACGGGAAAACATTTCCGTGAGAGATGATGCTACGGCTTCGAGCAGGGTACGGCTGCGCACGATGTTCAGATATTCGTTGACGGCGAATCGAGTTGCAGGAAGGATTCCTTTTCCCGCGCGCACGTCGTCGGGTTTCAGGCCCGTGGCTTCGGCGAGCTTCAGCCAGCGCTTGATGCCACCTTCGTTACTATTTTGTTTGCTGAAACTCGTTGCATTATCAGGAGTGCCGTTACTGATCGCGTCGCCATCATGATCAATCACTCGCTTACGCCAGGCGCGGCGAAAAGCCGGATCAGGCCCCCGCGAGAGAATGATCGAATCCTTGATCGGGATGATGCTCTGATAGTAGTACCGGTTCAGAGCCCAGGCCTGCAGCTGGCCGCGAGTAAGCCGGCCTTCGTGCATCATCAGATGAAACGGATGCTGATGATGATAGCGTTCCTCACCCACGGCGCGCAGCCGGGCGCGCAATCCGTCAAGCGTGAGCAGCGGTGCGTCTTCGCTCGAGCCATCGTTCCGGCGAGCCGCGTCGGACGTTTCTACAGGTCGAACTGCCATCCATCCTCCGCGATTTCCCAGCCCGCTTCGCGCACCTGGCGGTATTCGGGACCGCTCTCATCCAGCATGGGGTTGGTGTTGTTGATGTGCAAATAGATTTTACGCGGTCGCCGCAGCCCGGCCAACTTCTTCAAGCTGCCTTCCGCCGACGACACCGGGACGTGCCCCATCTGCCGCGCCGTGTTCCCGCTGCCTTGTGTGCGAATGAGTTCATCGTCGCTCCAGAATGTCGCGTCGAAGAAAAGAAGATCGGCCGACTCGAACTCGCCGAGCAGCGCATCATCAATCTCCGGAACCGCCGGCATGTACGCCAATCGCTTGCCCGACGCTGAATCAATCAGCAATCCCAGAGAAGATTCCCGCGGAGCGAGTTGGCTTTGGCGAGCGGCAGAGACATATGCAGGAAAATGTGTTCCCAGCGACACCGCGCGGCCGCGCAATCCAGAATCTTCCCCCGCGGGACTTAGCAGCGGAAACGATTCCCCGGGCGTGAAGTCCTTCCACAAAACCTGATTAGCCACGCGCTCCAGCATGCCGAACACGGTGTTGTCCTCGCGCAGAATACGGCGAACCGAACTGGTGGCATAAGCCCGCAGCGGCTGCAACTCGCGCAGCAACAACAAGCCGAGTACGTGGTCGAGATCGGCATTAGCGAGAACAACTCCAGCGATCGGCGACTGGCGCGGGATTTCTGCGCCAGACTGCACCCGCGGATGAAGCTCCGGCGTGGCCTCAATTTGCGCTCGCAAATCAGGAGACGCGCCGAGCAAGAACCAGCTCCCACCATCTTGCGTGATCGCAACCTGAGTCTGAGTGCGAGCCTTTCCGTGGAAAGTCCCGGCACGCACCCCGCGGCAATTCGCGCAGGCACAATTCCACTGCGGAAATCCGCCGCCCGCGGCCGAACCCAGAATCTTCACGCGCATCCTGCGAGTCTACAACGGCGGCCGGGACGGAACCTACGGCGTACGCGCCAGCGGCTTCGGGCTCTTGGCTTCGGGCTTCGGCAAGGCACACGAAAAGATCCGCCGAAGCTTGAAGCCCGAAAGCCGAAGCCCGAGCAGCGAATCAATCCATGTCGCCGAGCGAGCAGGCTCCAGCCCCGCGCGGATCGCCGCACGAACCGCACGCGCCGCCTGAGGATACCGCGCCGCTGGACGAGCCTTTCGCCGAAACCGCAAACACAGAGAGTTGAGGATCAAGCTTGGTCGCGTCGCACTTCGGGCATTTCGCCCGCTGTTTGCCGAAGACGAGGGCTTCGAACTGGTGATGGCATTCCTGACAGATGTATTCAAATATAGGCATATGAGCGTCTCCCGGCCTTTCGCAGTGCTGGTTCCATTAGAATCAATTCGTGCCAACTTCGCAAACTGATTCCGCCGGGCAGGCTGGCAGCCAGAAAAATCCGGCGCGCGGTCTTGCGCACGAGCAGGCCGAACATCCGATTGCCCTCGTAAAGCCCGCCGCGAAGTCTGAGATTCCGCCATTCCGTCCGCGCCCGTGGTTACGCGGTGGACACGTGCAGACCGTGGCCAGTTTTCTTCTGCCGCGCCGAATCCAGTTGCCGAAAGCTGAGGAGCGCTTGATCGAGGTCGCTCCGACGATCAAGCTGCGTTGCCTGTGCCATTGGCAACCGGACCGCCGCGCCGCGCTCACTCTGATCGTGGTGCACGGCCTCGAAGGCTCAACCGATTCGCAATACATGCGGGGAGTCGCCCGCGACGGTCTCGACGCCGGCATGAACGTGGTGCTTGTGAACCAGCGCAATTGTGGCGGCATGGACGCTGCCGCGCCCACGCTCTACAACTCAAGCCTGTCGGGCGATGTGGCCGCCGTGGCGCGGAACATCGTTGAAAATGACGGCGTCGCCCGTTTCGTCCTGGTCGGATTTTCCATGGGCGGCAATCTGGTATTGAAGCTCGCTGGGGAGTGGGGCATCGAAGCGCCGTCGCAGTTCCGCGCCGTGGTTGCGGTTTGCCCGGCGATGGATCTGGCAGCCTCCGCCGACGCGCTGCACGAACCCGCCAACCGGCTCTACGAATATTATTTTATGCTGCAGTTGTTCCAGCGCTTTCGCCGCAAAGCCAAATTGTTTCCCGCACGGATTTCGATGCCGCGCGCCTGAAGGGAATTTCCAGCCTGCGCGAATTTGATGACCGGATCACCGCGTTCTATTGCGGGTTTACCGGCGCCGATGACTACTACGCCCGCGCCGCCGCCTCCAATGTGGTCGATCGCATCGCCGTGCCGGGTTTGATCGTTCACGCCGCGAACGATCCTTTTATCCGGCTCCGCGCCGAGACCCGCCAGCGGATCGCCGCCAATCCCAACTTGACTTTCATCGAGACCAGCGACGGCGGGCACTGCGCCTTTCTCGGGGAACGCGACGGCCGCGCTCAGGACGACGGCCGCTGGGCCGAGCGCACAGCAGTGGAATTCGCCAAGAGGTTCGCGTAGATCGTCGAGTAATCCTCTGACGTCGGTCATTCTGAGCGAAGCGAAGAACCCCATGGGAGCAGTGTCTGCCGCAACCGGCAAGACCTCCAGGCTTGAGCTCCCGCCACGACTAGCGGTGACATCGTTTGCCTGTGACCACGATGGAAATCGCGCGCAAGAGTCCCCTGGACGCCACACAGTCACGTTCGATCCAGCGCGCTGCCGGACGCAGCCGCAGCCAGCCTCTCACCTCTGCCCCCCGCCCCTTCATCCGCGTGCGGAACGCGGCCAGCGCTACCATCCCCACAAAAATCACCACCAGCCCCACCGTCGCCGCACGAATCCCTACCCCATGCTTGTGCAGAATGGAAAGCCGTCCGTACACAAATTCCATGTGCACCCAATAAACCAGCAGCGAAGCTTGCCCCAGCTGAATCAGCGGACTGAATCCCCACTGCCCCGCACCCCAGCGGCACCACGCGTAGCTCGCCCAAAGAATCGCCATCAGCATGCCCAGACGGATCAGAAAAAACGCGGGACTGGTGTGCCAGAAATCGTAGACCGCATAAATATGCCACGGTCGCGCGTTGACCCACCGCGCCGCCTCCACCAGCGCAATCCCACCGGCCCCAACCGCAAAAAAGATGCGCGCCTCGCGTCCGCGGACCCATGGACTCTGCAGCACGAATCCCACAGCCAGACCGGCGAAAGCGAACGCGCTCCAGGGAAAAATTGGAAACAGCCACGACTGCGGCACGCCCAGGTTGTGCACCCCATCGATATAAGACTCGATCGGCCACGGCAGCCACTGGGGACGCCAGGTGGTCCACATCGGAGGCGTCAACAGCGAAATCAGCACAGCCGTGAGCGACGAAGCCGCCACCAGCGCCAGTCGCGTCCTGGCACCGCTCTCGGGCTTGCCCGCCGCCGATAACACCAGCCAACACACGCCTCCCATCAGCACTATCGAGAGGCCAATCGTGTTCAGGATATCCACCCGCAGCAGGTCCGTCCACGGAGACCACCCCATCGCGATGACGAACTCCTGCAAGCGGAAGAGCAGCCCGAAGCCGAAAATCTCCGCGCCCCGGCGAATCGTCCGCCGGGCAATCTGCGCCGGAGAAAGATTCTTCTGCCACAGTTTTTCCGTAACCAGCGCAAAGGAAATTCCAGCCAGAAAGAGAAAGAGCGGCGCCGGAAAAGTCCCACCCAGCTGTGAATACATGAAAAACCGGCTCTGCCGCGCCCCGGCGGAGAGCCACGAATCGTAGCAATGAGTTTGAAACATCAGCAGGCAAGCCAGTCCGCGCATCCAGTCGATATAGGCGAGGCGGGATTGGCCCGATTCCGGTGCTGGCATGGTCAGCGCAAATGCTTGGCGAGCCGCTTGCCGGCGTGACGAGAGTAGCGGCCGCGCGGCCATCTCCAGCCGCATGACGCGGTCGCTACCGCGGCGGCCCGGGTAGAAGCGGCTGTAGAAACGGCATGCGAAGTATACGGCAGTCCGGTGCGGGACGCGGCGCGCAGCCTCCGATTACTACGGTTACTGTTTTAACTCGCCCTTGTAAAATTTTCCCCTAATACAACCTAAAATGGAACAAGCTTGATCAAACAGACAATCCTTGGTTGTAGGCTATTCGCGAAACCGAGTGTAAGCTATTCAGAAGAAATTCTGCCTGGGGCTAAGTCAGTCTGGATCCCGTCACGGAGCGTGTATGCGAAACCTTCGTTCATCACTGTGCCGCAGCGTTGCCTCAACCCTCTTAACCAAGATCTGCCTAACGACGATCTGCCTAACGACGATTTGCGTAATCACGATCTGCGCCGCAACGCTCAGCTTCGCCGAAGCTCCCGACAGGATTGGTACGATTAGCGCCAGCCAGACAGTCCCGTTGGCCAAGAGTCTTCACCCTAGGGCGCAGCCGCAATACGACCAGGGCCGCGTCGAGCCCTCGCGGCGGCTCAGCTATATAACCCTGCTGATCGCGCCCTCGCCGACCCAGCAGAAAGCCCTGGACCAGCTTCTCGCGCAGCAGCAGGACCCACACTCACACAACTACCACAAGTGGCTCACTCCAGCGGAGTTCGCCGGCCGTTTTGGCCTCAGCCAGAACGACATCAGCAAGCTCACGGCGTGGCTCAAGTCGCAGGGCTTCAAGGTCACCAGCGTTGGTGGGGGCCGCAACTCGGTGATCTTCAGCGGCACCGTTGCTCAGGTCGAGACCGCATTCGGAACTGAGATTCACAACTACAATGTTGGCGGCGAGGAACATTTCGCAAACTCTATGCCGGTCATGGTCCCGTCGGCGTTTAGTGGCGTTATCAATACTGTGATGGGCCTGCATGACTTCCGTCCGCATCCCGCGAACCGAAAGAGCCATCTTGGGGCGCTCCGAGGGCCCCGCCGCGATTATTATGACGGAAACTATCTCTTCCCGAATTTCCTGGCTCCAGGTGATATAGCCACGATCTACGACACCGCTCCACTTTACGCGCTCGCAACTCCCATCGACGGCACGGGGCAAAAGCTCGCCATCATGGGGCAGACGGACATCCTTCTCGCTGACATCAACGATTTCCGCAACGGCTTTGGGCTTACCCCGATTCCCACCGGCAGCGGCGGTTGCACCACCACCACCACCGGCACCGTCGGGCTCGTCGTTGCCCCCTGCACGACCACGAACTTCGCGTATGTGCTCGTAGGAACTGACCCGGGCACCCTCGGTTCTGACATTATGGAAGCTGACCTGGACGTCGAATGGTCGGGAGCCGTTGCCAGCAACGCGCAAATCATCTACGTCAATGCCCCGGCGACCGCCGGCGGGGTCAACGATTCTCTGAACACGGCTATCAATCCCCCGAGTGGACCGCCTGTGGCTCCCGTGATCAGCATGAGCTACGGGCTCTGCGAGGCGGAGGCGGAAAATCTGGAGACCCTCCTCCAACAAGGCAACGCCGAGGGCGTAACGATTATGATGGCCACGGGTGACACCGGAGCCGCCGCTTGTGATTACGGCCCCACGACAGCCAACCCGCCCTATCCGGCGGCTTCGGGCGGATTAGCCGTGAATTATCCGGCGAGCAGTCCGGAAGCGACCGCAGTCGGCGGCACCGAGATTACCATTGCCAACGACGCCGCCCCCAATACCTACTGGAGCGCGCCCACCACCAATCCTCTCAATGGAGGCACGGCGCTGCCAGCTGCGCTGAACATGCCTGAGATTACTTGGAACGACGATGTCGAGTTCTCCCAGTTCTGCGTGTCCAACCCCAGCAGTACTTTCTGCACCAGCGGTGGCAGTCCCGCGGTGCCGGGGTGGGTTCATATCACGTCCCAGGAGACGGCTCAGGAAGACCTCTGGATTTCCGCTGGTGGTGGCGGAGCCAGCAACTGCGTCAACGAAAACGCCGGTATTTGCGACGCGGCGCCGGCGGGCGGGTTCCCTCAGCCCACCTGGCAGTCGACGAGCCCGAAGCTGGTGGTTTCCGGCGTTCCGCAGGGGGTGCGTTGGGTGCCGGACGTGTCGCTTTTCGCCTCGCCGAACTTTCCCGGCTACATCCTGTGCACGCCACAGAACCCGCCCTCGACCAACACCAGCACCTGTAGCGCCGGGATCTTCGACGCCGTGGATACCTATCAGTCCCTGGTGGGCGGGACTTCAGCTTCGACGCCGGTTTTTGCGGGCATGGTCGCTCTGCTGAACCAGTTTCTGAACGGGGGAAGTTCGACTGGCTTGGGAAACATCAACCCCAAGCTCTACCAGCTCGCGGCGGCGACGCCATCGAGCGGAGCGTTCCATCCAGTCACGACGGGCACCAATATTGCTTACTGCGCGGGCGCCACGCCAGCGGGCCGAACCCTCGGGGGTCATCTGTGCCCGGAAGTACCGGCAGCACGGGATCCTTTGGTTACAACGCTACCAACGCCGACGCCACCACCGGCTACAATCTGGTCAACGGCCTCGGCTCGGTCGACGCCAACGCCCTCTTTAACGCCTGGCAAGCCAGCCTGGGCAGCTTCAGCCTTAGCCCCAATCCCGCCTCTCTCACTGTCGTAGCCGGTCACACCAGCGCGCAAATCACTATCACCCTGACGCCTTCCGTCACGCCCCCTTTCAATACCCCGGTCACCTATAGTTGTTCAGCGGGAGCAGTCGCGGGAACCATGTGCGCCTTTACCCCGTCCACCGCCACCCTGAGCCCAGTGACGCTGACCATCGCGACTACCGCTTCCATGCAGACCGGAGCGGTTCCGATCACGGTGTCGGCCACCGGCGGCGGGGTCACAGAGACTACCACGGTCACTCTTACGGTTTCGGCCACCGACCAGAGCTTCACGTTGGCGCAATCAGGTTCCGCGTCACTGCAGGTGAATCCTGGGCAGACGGGGACCGCCACCATCGCAGTCACTCAACCGACTAATGGTTTCAACACCCTACTCACGTTTACCTGCAGCGAGACGACGGCCCCGATCTTGTCAGCGTCGGGATCGGTATGTACGGTCACTCCGGCAACCCCGACCGCTGGCCCGGTTACCGTGAACATCACCACCGTCGCCCCCACGGCGCAAATGCATCCGCCTCTGGGAACGGGCCGCGGCATATTCTACGCAGCCTTGCTGCCCGGCCTGCTCGGCATCGTCTTCACCGCCGGCTCGCGCAAGCGCGCTGCTCGCAGCCTGCGTTTCCTGAGCCTGATTGTGGTGCTGGGCTTCTCCACGCTATGGCTCGCTTCCTGCAGCAGCAACAGCAGTTCGACCAAGAACCCAGGCACGCCCGCAGGTTCGTATCCCGTGACCGTCAACGCCACTACAGGAGGCGTCAACGCGGTTACCGGTTCCGTCACGGTCACGCTCATGGTCCAGTAAGTCAGCAAGGAGTTAGAAAGAAACAGCGGCACTCAGGCGCTCCGTCGCGACGGAGCGCCTTTTCTCTGCGCTGCCGGAACTAAGTCGCCCCGGCCATCGTATCCAAACTCAGGCTTCAGCTGTCCAACGCACTGAAGGGCCAGGGGACGAAGAGTGCTCTACAATCGTCTACAAGGAAGAAAGAATCTCGCATGAAAAAAATCATAGGTGCCAGCCTCCTGGCCGCATTCTGTATGCTGTTTCTGGGCGCATCTCCCGACGCCAAAACTCCCAAGCCGCAATATGACGAAAAGGGCAACCTCGCCCGTCCCGCCGACTACCGCGAATGGATATTCCTCTCCTCCGGCTACGGCATGAACTACAGCCCCGCGCCCGGCAGTCACGACATGTTTACCAACGTCTTCGTGCCGCGCTGGGCCTATCAGGAATTTCTGGACTCCGGCAAGTGGCCGGAGCAGACCATGTGGGTCGTCGAAGATCGCGGAGCCGAGAGCAAAGGCTCCATCAACAAGCACGGCGAATTTCAAACCGATTGGATGGGCATGGCCGTCGAGGTGAAGGATTCCACCCGCTTCCCCGACAAGTGGGCCTACTTTACTTACGGCGACAGCAACAAAACCTCCGAAGCTATGCCCAAGGGAAATCCCTGCTGGCAGTGCCACGAGAACCACGCCGCAGTCGAGCACACTTTCGTGCAGTTCTATCCCACACTGAAACCAGTAGCAAAAAAATTCGGCGTCTACAACGAATCCCGCGAGCAAGTGCAAGACGCAAAATAAGAAGTTGCCTGTGTGGAAGATATGCTTGTGTGGAGCGGGCACTCTTGCCCGCTGCTCTTGACCTTGTTTCTGATCTGGCTTTTCACTTTGATCGCTTTCCCGATTTGTCATTCCGAATCCGCCAACCCTCCACGCCCGCCTTTGTTTTTTCCATCCCATCTGCGAAACTGGCGACTGGCCCCTGATCCCTGATCCCTGGCCACTGATTGCCCCATGGGCCGCATTCACGTCCTCTCCGAAAACGTCGCCAACAAAATCGCCGCCGGCGAGGTAGTCGAGCGTCCCGCCTCGGTAGTAAAAGAGCTGCTGGAAAACTCCCTCGACGCCGGCGCCACCCGCATCAAGATCACCGTCGAAGCCGGCGGAAAAAAGCTGATCCAGATCATCGACAACGGATGCGGCATGGTCCGCGACGACGCCATGCTGGCCTTCGAGCGCCACGCGACGTCGAAAATCAAAGACGCCGAAGACCTGCTGACCATCGCCACGCTGGGTTTTCGCGGTGAGGCCTTGCCTTCGATCGCGTCAGTGTCGCGCCTGCGCCTGGAAACGCGCGCCCCGGACGACGCCGCCGGAACGGTCCTCGAAATCAACGGCGGCAAAATCGCCCGCGTCGAAGAAGCCGGACTGCCCGCCGGCACGTCGATCACGGTCCGCGACCTATTCTTCAACACCCCTGCGCGCAAGAAATTTCTCAGGGCGGAGTCCACCGAGCTTTCCCACATCGCTTCGCTTGTCACGCATTACGCGCTGGCGCATCCCGACAAGCATTTCGAGCTGCACTCCGCGACCAACGCCATGCTGGTCGCGCCTCCCGTCGCCGGATCAAGCGAGCGCGTCTATCAGGTGTTCGGCAAAGAAACGCTGGATCAACTCATTCCGGTTGCCGCGTTGCAACCGCTCGAGCATGTCGGCCTGCCGCAACCTCCGCCCTGGCGTCGCAAGGAAGTTGACGAGGACGGCGAAACCGTCGTGCCGAAAAGTCCCGGAGCCATGCGCCTGCACGGCTTCGTTTCCAAACCGGAAATTCAGAAGCTCAATCGCAACTCGATCTTCGTGTTCGTCAATGGACGCCTCATCCGCGACCGCCTGGTGCAGCACGCCCTCACCGAGGCTTATCGCAACATTATTCCGCCCACGGTTTATCCCGTAGTCTTGCTCTTCCTGGAAATGCCGTCGGGCGAAGTCGATGTCAACGTTCATCCCTCAAAAACCGAAGTCCGCTTCCGCCAGGGGAGCGTGATGCACGACTTCGTCCGCGACTCGGTGCGCGCCGCATTGATGAAAGCCCGCCCCGTGCCCCAGTTCGTCACCGAGATTCGTGCTCACGCCACGGCCGGGCCTGGCCTGACCAGCCCAAGCCTCACGCCCGGGGCGCAACTCGACTGGGAACGATCCTCCGAGAGAGTGCCCGAGAGATTATCCGAGAGACAGCCTGAGCAATCGTCTGAACATGTTCTCGGCCCAGTCCTTGTACCCGGTGCCTCAGCCGTTCCGCAGACAACTTATGACCCCGCGACGGGACGCGGTTTCGCCCTGCATGCTCCAACCGTTCCGCCAATCTCCGGACGCCTCCAGTTCGAAGGCGGAATCGCAGTCGAAGCGAACGCCGCCATCCCCGTGGCTCGCGGATTGGAATCGAAAACGTGGGGACCGATTCCCGACAACGGATGCGCCCCTGAAATAGATGCTAGAGACCAAGCCCGCGAAGAAGATGATTCCACCCTGGCCTCGCTGTCCACGCTCAAGCCGCTAGGGCAGATTCGCAATTCGTTCATCCTGGCCGTGAACGAATCCGGACTCTGGATCGTTGACCAGCACGTAGCTCACGAGCGCGTCCTGTTCGAACGCATCCTGAAGCAGCGCGCCGCGCAGAAGGTAGAAAGCCAGCGCTTGCTGATGCCGATCGTGCTGGAACTTTTTCCCGCGCAGCAGGCAGTGTTTGCCGAAATCTCCGACGAGCTCCAGCGCAACGGCTTCGAAGCCGAGCCCTTCGGCGCCCGCAGCGTCGCCGTAAAAGTTGCCCCCGCGGGAGTGGAAGCCTCCGCGGTCGAGCACCTGCTCCATGAACTCCTCGACCAGTGCACCCGCGAAGAGCAGTCGCTTATCTGGGTCGAATCTGGAAAAGATTCGCGCCCGCATCGCCGCCTCCATCGCCTGCCACGCCGCCATCAAAGTCAACATGCCCCTCGAGCCCCACAAAATGGAGTGGCTGCTCACCGAACTCGCCAAAACCGACCACCCCTACGCCTGCCCCCACGGCAGACCGGTCGTCCTGCGGTATTCTGTAAAGGACATTCAAAAGGCATTCAAGAGAATCTAGCTGTCAGCCGCCAGCTCTCAGCTTGGAGCCAGCCCTTGAAGCCCCAAATCGTGATGGCACCACCGGTGAAAACAGAAAACAGAGTAGTACCGAGAAGTAAGGGCTGGAAGCTGGAAACAAGAGACTGGCCACCGACCACTAGCCACTAGCCACTGCACTCATGAACGACCAGGACCTCAAAACCGCGCGCCGCGAAAAGTGGCATCTCGATGGCAAGCCCATCCACACCATCGAAAACGCTCGCGCCTTCATCGAGAGCGTAGGCTTTGCGATGATGTATCCCATGCGCCCGGCCGTGCCGCTTCCCACATTCATCGGCGCCTTCGTTGGCTCCGACGATCGCCTGCCCGACTGGCAGCACGCCTTCGCCGATCCCCGCGCCGCCGAGGCGACGGAACTCATGGTCCGCCTGCTGCGTGAGCGCGCTGCCTACGAAGCCAATCTGTTCGGTGAGAACAACGCCTTCCTGGTAGCAGCCTCGGCGTTCCCCTATTTCTACGCGCTGGTGGGCGAACGCAATCCCAAGCAGCCGCCGAAATCCGGTGCTCGCTCGCCCTATTCTCCGCTCGCCTGCGACGCCTTCGACCTTATCCAGCGCAGCGGTCCCGTCTCGAAACAAAAAATGCAGGAAGCCCTGGGCGGCAGCGTTTCATTTCCCGCACTGGACAAAGCTCTCGGCGAGCTCTGGTCGAATCTGCGCATCACTCGCGTCGACTACAACCGCAGCGAAGGTTCCTTCTGGGATGTGCTCTACCGCTGGGCCCCCGACGCCGTCCGCGAAGGCATCAGCCTTTCCGTGCCTGAGGCGCTCTCCGGCCTGCTCTCAAAATATCTGGAAGCCGCAATCGCAGTCGAGCAATCCGAACTGGAAATTTTCTTCGGCAACTTCGTAGCCCGCTCCAAAGTCCGCGACGCCGTAAACGCCCTGCTAGCCGCCCGCGAGCTCAGCTTCACGCAAGTCGCCGGCCGCTCCATGCTGCAGATCACCCCGGCGAAAGTCGCGTTCGACCCCACCGCGCAGGTCGCCGCCAGACAAGCCGCCACACAAGAAAGACAAGAAAGAAAAGCGAGACTCGCAACCACCGCCGCCGTCCCACCAGCCGGCAGTCCGCCCCGAGCAAACTCGAAGCCGCGGTCGTCTGCCCCGCGCGCCAGACGTCCCTACAACAAGTTCAGCGCCGGTCCTCGAAAGGCAGGTCCTCGCGACGGCAAGCCCACCGGCCCCAAACGCCGCCAGCCCTGACGCTCGCCGCTGACGCTCGCACTCGTAGACAAGCCACAAATACAATTAGGCCCAACCCGTGCCCGCCCATTCCAACTCTCGCTACCGCGGCCGCCTCGCACCCTCGCCCACCGGCCTGCTGCATCTCGGCCACGCCCGCACCTTCTGGACCGCCGCCCAGCGCGCCGCCGAACACCACGGCCAGTTAATCCTGCGCAACGAAGACCTCGACCCGCAACGCTGCAAGCCCGAATTCGTGAACGCTATGTACGAAGACCTGCACTGGCTAGGCATCTCCTGGACCGAAGGCCCCGACCGCGGTGGCCCCTTCGCCCCCTACTCGCAAAGCGAACGCCACCCGCACTATCTTGCCGCGTGGCAAACTCTCCGCTCAAGCGGCTTAATCTACCCCTGCACCTGCTCCCGCAAAGACGTAGCCCAATCCGCCAGCGCCCCCCACGAAAGCGACTCCGACGACGAGCCCATCTACCCCGGTCACTGCCGCCCCGCTTCAACTGCCCACAGCCGAGAGCCAGTCCCGACACGCGACGAACCAATCTCCTCAGATCCCGACCCCAAAGCCGCAAACTGGCGCTTCCGCGTCCCCGACAACGAACCCATCCACTTCACCGACCTCCACCTCGGCCCCCAACTCTTCATCGCTGGCCGCGATTTCGGAGACTTCATCATCTGGCGCCGCGACAACATCCCCGCCTATCAACTCGCCGTAGTCGTCGACGACGCAGCCATGCAAATCACCGAAGTCGTCCGCGGCGCCGACCTGCTGAAATCCACCGCCCGCCAGATCCTCTTACTCCGCGCCCTTGGGCTTTCCATCCCCGCCTACTATCACTGCGATCTAATCCGCGACGCAGCCGGCATCCGCCTCGCCAAACGCCACGATGCCCTAAGCATCCGCCACCTCCGCGAGCAAGGATGGAGCCCCGAACAAATTCTACTCATGCCGTAACCACCCGACTCATGCGGACACAACCACGACCCATGTGGCGACGGACGCCTCGTGAGCCTGCCCTGAGCGAAGCCGAAGGGTCCCGCGGAGGCGAAGCCCCGCGGAACCCATCCCAACCGCCGAAAGTTCCGAGCTAGCCACCACGAGCCCCCGCCCTTCCCCGTGTACAATCGTTAGCTCCGCGATGACAGACGAACCCAACCAACACTCCAGCCCAACCCCACGCAAACTCATCATCGCCATCGACGGCCCCGCAGGCGCCGGCAAAAGCACCATCGCCTCGCGCCTAGCTCGCAAGCTCGGCTACGTGAATCTCGAGAGCGGAGCCATGTACCGCGCCCTCGCCCTCAAAGCCATCGACCACGATATTTCTTTTGACGATGAAACCGCGCTGACCAAGCTGGCCGAGTCATCCCGCATCCAGCTCGAGCCCACAATCGGAGGCAACCGCACGTTACTCGACGGCCACGATGTTTCCTCGCGCATCCGCGAGCGCGATGTCACCGAAGCCGCGTCGCGCGTCTCGGTACATCCGCAAGTCCGCGCATGGATGGTCAGTCATCAGCGCGAGATGGGCGCCGGCGGTGGCGTAGTGATGGAAGGCCGCGATATCGGAACCAAAGTTTTTCCCGACGCGGATTTAAAGATTTTTCTAGACGCCGACCCCGTGGTCCGCGAGCAGCGCCGCATGGAGCAGCAAAAAATCAGAGGGGAAGTAGCCGCCAGCACCGCCGCCGACCTGCGCGAGCGCGATCACCGCGATCGCACCCGGTCCGTATCCCCGCTAGTCGCAGCCGCCGACGCCGTAGTAATCGACTCAACAAAATTGTCCGAGGACGAAGTCCTGGAAAGAATAGAAAAGCTAGCCGAGAAGAAACTGACCTCTAACCCCTGACCTCCGACCACTGCTCTTCAATTCTCCGTAGGCTCAACCTTATCCTTCGGCGCCGGCAGCGACTTTGCCGGCTTATCGTGTTTCGCCCCGGGCACTCCCCCCGAAATGCCTCCACTTACGCCCTCCTTCGGCCCACCATGCACGGCAGACCTCCGAATCTCAATCCCGCCATGCTCGTTGTTGATCACCACATGCGCCGTGGCGTTGCCCACCGAACCGCTCGCATTGCCCTTGTCGTCGCCGTTGTCCACTTTCAATTCCGAAAAGTCCGACTGAATTTCTCCGTCGTGCGTGCGGGCGTCCAGGCGGAAGCCGGCTTTCTCCGGTATGCCCAAATGAATGTCGCCCTCGCGATTATCGATCTGCACGTTGCCCATCGAACGCATTTCCACGTCGACGCCGCCGTTATCGTCCTGCAGCCGCACGTCGCCGGAAACATCCTCCAGCCGGATGTTCTTCGACCGCGTCAGCAGGTGCAGCGGCCCTGTAATCTCCTCGGCGTGCAGATCGTCGGAATCCAGGCTTAGGTCGCCGTCGATCTTCGAGAACTCCATGTCCGTGCGCGAAGACTTGAAGGTCACGCTCTTGCCGAGGTGCGCCAGCTTCACGCTCTCATCGAACTCGCCCTCCAATTGCACCGTGCCTTTCACGTCCGACACCGAAGTTTCGTTCAGCCGCCCGTCCACCCGCACGTCGCCCGTGATCTGCTCGATCTTCGCCGAGCCTTTTTCCAGACTCATCTTCACATTGCCCGTAACATCTTCCACTTCAACGTCGCCATGCTGCACAGCCAGGTCCAGATTGCCATCGCGGCCAATCACGTTCACGTCCCCGCGCCGCGACACAATCGATACCGGCGCCTTGCGCGGCAAAGTTATATCAAGATCGCTCTTGATCGAGTGTTCGCCCGCCGCCTGAGTCTTCGCGTCGACTGTAACCACGCCGCCAGACACGGTAATCGTCGGCTTGGTTTCAGAATTGTATTTGTCGGCGTCGCTCTGACTGTCCGCGCCCACACGCTTGCGCACCACCACCGTGATCTTGTTGTCGTCGGAAGTATGCACGCTCACCGCGCCGTCGCTGTCGATCACTTTCAGGCTCGCTCCCGCCGGGAAGTCCTGTTCCAGATGGTCGTCGAAGTTATAGTTGTCGCCGAAAATGTTGTTGAAGTCTTCGTCGTCAATATTGAATTGGTCCCGGATATTGGGCCAGTGCTCGCGGAACCGCACCGCCTGCGTCGCCGTCAGCCCGCTGATCACGATCAGCACCACCAGCAGAACTCCGCCGGCGCCGATCCCCGGAGCGCGCTGCCCCGTCCTTTGCGCCTGCATATGTTCGGCCAGCTTGATCACTCCCCAAACAATCAGCAGCAAGGGCCAGTAGTGCGCAAACCAGATTCCCAGACTCGACCACGACAGCAGATGCAGGTTGCCCAGAAGAAACACCACCCCGACGAGAATCAGCACGACCGGACCAGCAAAAGAGCGGCGACGTCGCGGCGGAAGCCCCGGGTTTGGCATAGTTTGGTTCGGCATGATTGGGCTAGGCGTTCCAAAGTTAGACATGATTCACCTCGCCAGAAGACGGCGGTTGCTCCGAGTCCGGCGCTGCCCCGGACGGAGTCGTGTCCGGTGGCACTCCCGGTGGAGGCGTCGGTGGAAATCCCGCCGGCGGTGTCGGAGGAAATCCTGTCGGCGGAAATCCCGCCACAGGCGGCAGTGGAGCGGTGTGCCCTTCCGACGAAGCATTGCTCTGCATCAGTTTCACAATGCCGATCACCAGCAGAATCGCCGGCCAGGTACGGTCGAATCCAATATGCCCGGCGTTGTCGAGCAGGAACAGCACGCCTAGCGTGACCAGGATCGCCGGCCCCATCAGTTTGCGCGTGCGGCAACGCTCGCAGAGACACATGTGGCGGTTGGACTCGATCAATCCCCAGTTCTTGGCAAAGATCCAGCAGCCCAGGGCGATCAGGATCAGTGGCCAGAAACGATGCAGGCCAAACTCGAACAGCCCCACTGTATGCAGCAGGAAAAGCACACCCAGGCCAATCAGGATCACGGCGCCGGTCGGGACCTTGGTGGCGTCAGTCTTTTCTCCGGAACCGCCGAAGCCGAAGTTTTGCGCCAAGCCAAAAGGATCAGGAACCGGTTGGCCCAGCTGCAATGCTCTAGCCGTGCGCACCGCGTCGATGATCTGGTAGAAGTAGAAAAATCCCAGCGAGATGCCCAGCACCATATCCACATACCAGGGCAGGTCTGCGCTCAGGCCAACGATCATCAGCACGAAAATCACCAGGTGCGCGAGTCCCTTGGCGTATTGCGAGCAATAGACCGCTCCCACACCGAAGGGGAAAAATCCAGCCAGAATGCCGGCTACCGTGGGATTCGGCCCCGAAGTCGGCCCCGGCGGAACTTTCAATCCCTCCACGAACGGCTGGTATCCGGCCTGTGCCGGCGGCGGCGGTATTACTGGCGTGAATCCCGCTGCCGGAGTTGTGCTGTCGAGGCGTGCTGCGAGACAAGGCTCGCAGTAAATCACTCCGCGGACATCGCGGGTACATGTGCCGCAAAGTGGCTTGCCGCAAGTGCGGCAAAACGCCACTGCTGCAGCGTCGTTGTGTGTGGCGCAGTTCATACGAACCTCCTGTACGTGGTCACCGGCACTACAGGCAGATCGTTGCCTTCGAGAAGTTGGAATGGAGAGAGCGGAGCGCAGGCGAGAACCAGATGGTTTTCCGTCTCGCTGTAGTTGCGCTCCTGCTTCTGTTCGGGCTCCTTGCTAGTGTCGTTCTTATGGTCTTTCGTTTTCGCGGGACCCGGCTCGGCTGGAGTCACGCTGCGCTTGAATTCACGCACCCGCGACTCGATTTCATAGACGAACCGGATGTTCTCGTAATACCGCACTACGCGAGCCTGCGTCATGTTGTAGCTGTGACGCAGAGCCGTAGGCCGCAAGCTGATCTGCCGCACGTCCGCCGGTTTGACCCCGAGAACGGTCAACCCCACTGACAGTGCGAAGAACGCCATGCCAAACGACATGGCGAATCTGGGTTGCCGGATGGTTCCCCACACCGGCTCGCCTACGCCCAAAGCCCACGCCTGCACTCGCTCCAGCCACGAAACCCGCGGCCGGGTTGTGAGCGCAGGAGAGCCCAGGCGATCACTTGCAATCCCCGTAGTTGATGCCAGAACATTTTCGACCAATCCGGCTGGAGGCTCCACCTCCGTGAGAGACTTCAGCCAGTTGCGACCTGCCTCGGCTTCCACAAACAGCGCTCCGCAGTTAGAGCAAACCTTTGCGTGCGCACGGAAGCCTTCGAGCTTGGCGCCGCTCAGGACACCATCCATCATGTCCGCGAGCAGAGCGTCGAACTCGTTGCAAATCATTCCGTTACTGGTCTTTTCGTCTTTGTGATCTGGCATCACATCACCTGCTTATAGGTACGTTGAAGTAGGCGCGCAAGTTCCGCTCGACCTCGATTTATTCTGGATTTCACGGTACCCTCCGGAACCTTCAAAACCGTTGGCAATTTCGCGATAGTCCATATCCTGTAAGTCCCTTAGAATCACTGCTTCCCGCAGCTCTGGGGAGAGCTTCCCTAAAGCGGCGTGCACGGTCTCCTCCACCTCCCGGCTGCGTACGTGCGCGTCCGGAGGTGCGGATTGGTCCTGAATTTGCTCACTGAGCGGCACAGCGTCCTCGTGCTCGGAAGTGGCGTCGATCGAGTCGGTTAGGCGCTGCTGCTTGCCTTTGCGGAAGTGGTCGACCAGCAAATTGCGCGTAATTGTCGTCACCCACGTGGCAAACGCGCCTTTGGTGTGATCGTAAGTGGTGAGTGTGCGGTACATCTTGATGAAGACTTCCTGGGTCAGGTCTTCGGCGTCGTCACCCGATCCCGCGAAACGATAGCAGATGTTATAGATACGGCGGTTGTAGGTGCGCACGATTTCCTCCCAGGCCACGGCATCGCCGGCAATACAACGGCGAACCAGCATCGCAACGACCTGGACGTCTTCCACCCGTTACTCCCCGGAACTGCTGGATGAGACCAACTTTGCGGGTTCTTCTAGAGCTTGGCGGCTACGGCTTTCAGAGCTTTTAGCCGCGAAGCTCGCAAAGAAATTCCGCTAAGGACGCAAAGCAAAACCCTACGACGGCGTCAGAAAAACGAAAAAACGTCGAAAATCGTGCCGAACTGACGTCAGATCTCCCGCAGCCGGCAAACTTTCGTCCTGAAACCATTGACCCTGAGAGACTTAGGCCTTGTGTGCGGCGTACTCAAAATCGGCCCCACAAGACAATACGCTGATGTGGACGCCAAAGTTCTCGCCCGCAAGTTTATGTAAAGCAACGGAATTGTAGCAGCGCGGGGGATCGCTGACGCGATTCTCGGCGGTGCCAACGTTTGGGAACATTCCGGTCGAGCTTCGCTCGGACCGGGACGGGCGAGGCGCCCGTCGCCACATGGGTTGGTGAGGATCGTCCGGCTACTCGCTGGTGAAGTAATCCACCGTCACGGGATTTTCGAAGAGCGAGTAATCGCGGGTAACTACGGTGATGCCGCTTTCGGTGACGAAGTAGCGCTGGCGGTCGGCTTCGGCGTCGAAGCCGATGGTGGTGCCTTCGGGGACGTGGACGTCACGATCGAGAATAGCGCGGCGGATGCGGCAGCGGCGTCCGACGCTGACGTGGGAGAACAGGATGGAGTCGTCGACTTCGGAGTAGGAATTCACGCGCACGTCGGGAGAGAGAATGGAATTTTTTACGGAGCCGCCGGAAACGATGCAGCCGTGGGAGACAATGGAATCGACTGCGGAGCCGGTGCGTCCGGTTTCGGCGAAGACGAATTTCGCCGGTGGATACTGGCGCTGGTGGGTGCGGATGGGCCACTCTTCGTCGTAGAGATTGAAGATGGGGGAGACGGAGACGATGTCCATGTTGGCTTCGTAATAGGCCTCGAGCGTGCCTACGTCGCGCCAGTAGTGAGCTTCTTTTTTATTTTCGTCGACGAAGTCGTAGGCGAAGACGCGGTAGTCAGCGACCATCTTGGGCAGAATGTCTTTGCCGAAATCGTGGCTGGAGGTGGTGTCTTCGGCGTCTTTGAGGAGGACGGGGATCAGCACGTCGGCGTTGAATAGATAGACGCCCATCGATGCGGCGACCTTGACCGGATTCAGCGCGGAACGGAGCTGGGTGGTCTTGGGCTTTTCTTCGAAGCCGTTGACGCGGCCGTCCTTGTCGACGTCGACCACGCCGAAGCGGGACGTTTCTTCGGGGGCGATCTGGATGGTGGCTAGAGTGATGTCGGCAGCGGAATCCTTGTGCTGGCGCATCATCTTGCCGTAATCCATTTTGTAGATGTGGTCGCCGGAAAGAATCAGCACGTGCTTGGGCTGCTCGGAGCCGATGGAATAAATATTCTGGTAAACGGCGTCGGCCGTGCCTTGATACCACTGGTCGCTGACGCGCTTCATGGGCGGGAGGACTTCGACAAATTCTCCCACTTCACGGCCGAGGATATTCCAGCCTTCGCGGATGTGGCGATTCAGCGAGAGTGCTTTGTATTGCGTGAGGATGTAGACGCGGCGGAGATCGGAGTTCAGGCAGTTGGAGAGCGTGATGTCGATGATGCGGTAGATGCCGCCGAAAGTGACGGCGGGCTTGGCCCGATCGCGAGTGAGAGGATAGAGGCGCTCTCCGGCGCCGCCCGCGAGTAGAACTCCGAGAGTGTCTTTCATCGACATCGAAGCACCGTTGAAAAACAGTAGATGGTAGCACAGCGGGGGAGGGTTGCCGCAGTCGTGCGGGTGAGGAGTAGTCGGGCCACTTTGATGAAGAAGGAAGAGAGAGCTTGGACCACTAAGGGCACTAAGTATCACGAAGGCGATGTTGGTAGGGTTTCCTTTGTGTAACTTTGTGTCCTTGGTGGTTCAGGTCGACTTGAGCCCCGAGACATGTAAAGGTTCGTATAATGCCAGCGGCGCGGCGGAGGGCAAGGGATGGGTGGGAAGATGACAGAGCGCGAGACTGGTGTGAACGCGGGAACTGAGAGCGGTGACCGCGGTCTGGGGATGGACTGCGGGATCACGCGGCGCGATTTTCTTAACGCTACGCTGCTGGCTTCGGGCGGGCTGCTGATGGGTTCTGCGTCACCGGCGGAGTTGCTGGCGGCGCAGAAAGCGGCGCAGGAAAAATCGCCCGAGGACGACTGGACGGGGTACGGCGGCGTCGGCGACTACGCGAATTCAAACGGAAATACGCGCGCGGTATTGGAGGCCGGGCACCAGATTCGCGATGGGCTTGTTTGAGAGTCCGGCTGCGGGCGTGGTCGAGACTGGGGAAACTTATGATCTTGTTGTGGTCGGCGGGGGAATCAGCGGGCTGGCTGCGGCTTTGATTTTTCAGCGGCAGGCGGGCAACGGGAAGACTTGCCTGGTGCTCGACAATCATCCCATCTTCGGCGGCGAGGCCAAGCGCAACGAGTTTCTGGTGGATGGTCAGCGGCTGACCGCGCATCAGGGGTCGGCACTATTTCAGGTGAATTATCCGCACAGCTTTATCGAGCGCTTCTACCAATCCATCGGGCTGGAAAAACCGCGGCTCCAATATCAGAAGTGGGCGGGGCCCGATCCCGAGATTCCACTAACCACTACGCCGTATCTGGCTTCCGCTCCTTACGGCCTCTATTTCGGAGCGAAATTCGGACAGCCGCAAGGGGTGTGGCTGACCGATCCCTGGGGCAAGAAATTGGAAGGGGCTCCAATTTCCGCGACGGCGCGGGAAGAGTTATTGAAGTCTCAATCGCCTAGTTCGGCGCAGGCGCCGCGGTACCGGGGCGACGCCATCTCGCGCCGGCTCGACACGATGACTCTCGAAGACCACATCATCGAGAGCCGCGGCATCAGCCGCGAAACGGTCCGAACATTTCTCTCGACCGACGAGGGCGGAGCCTTCGGCCTGGGGGCCGACGCGCTTTCCGGCTACGCCGCCTATGCCTTCGATGCGCTCGGTCCATTGGCCGACGAAGAGCCACAGATGTTTCCCGATGGCAACAGCGGCATCGCGCGCCTGATCGTGAAGACGATGATTCCGGAATCGATTGCCGGCGAGCGCACGCTGGAAGACGTCTGCCGGAATAACGTGAATTTTGCCGCACTCGACCGAGCGGGGGCAGCCGCGCGAATTCGCCTGGACTCTACTGCCGTGTGGGTGAAGCACGAAGGCGATCCGGAGAAATCAGAGTCGGTCACAGTCGTCTACACGCGTGGGGGAAAGGCCTACCGTGTGAAGGCGCGTTCCGTGGTGATGGCCGGCGGCAGCTGGACCACGAAGCATATTGTTCGCGACCTTCCGGACGATCGCAAAGAGGCGTATGCCCAGTTCCATCGCTCTCCCTGCATGCTGGCCAACGTAGCCGTCCGCAACTGGCGATTCCTTTACAAGATGGGGATTTCCGGCTGCCAGTGGTTCGAGGGCCTCGGAACTTACCTGCAAATTCGCAAGCTGGCGCTTTGCGGTGGCGATTCGCCGACCATTGGACCCGATTCCCCGGTGGTGCTCACGATCAAAGTCTTGTACTCGCACCCGGGGCACACCGCGGAAGAACAAGGCCACATGGGTCGCGCGGAAATGATTTCCACTCCGTTCCGCGAGTACGAGCGGCAGATTCGGCAGCAGCTTACCGAGATGTTCGCGCGTTCCGGATTCGATGCGTCCCGCGACATCGCCGGGATCATTCTGAACCGTTGGGGGCACGCCTACGCCAGCCCGGCTCCGGGATTTTACTTCGGCAAAGATGGCAAGCCAGCGCCGGGAGATGTTCTTCGGGCAGCTCCGTTTGGAAGAATCGCTTTCGCGAATGTGGATCTCTCCGGGATGCCCGATCATAAATCGTCGATTATCGAGGGGAACCGGGCGGTGGAGCAGGTACTGGATCGGGTGCTGGCAGAGTGAGTGGAGGGCGGCGGTCGGAAACCGGGCGAAGGTGCTAGCGGCTAGAGCCGACCCCATCCCATGAATTTTCGCCAGGCGGGTCGATGAGTGAAATGGGGATGTTACGCCAGCTATCGAGGGTAAGGCGCGGCGCGCCATCCCGGGACGCGGTTAGACAGCAGCCGGACTCTCCTTCACAGAGACGATGGGCGAGTGGCACGTATCAACCACGGTCAGCAGTGGCCAGCCCTTCCGCAGCACGTAGTCGAGCCACGCACCAGCTACTTGCGAAGTGAGGACGGCAGCTAGCACAAGTGTCGTATAGAACTTCGGGCTGATGATTCCTTCATCAAATGCCACGCTGGCCAGTACAATACCCGGTCCGCCTCGTGCGTTCGTGGTGATCGCAAGATTAAGCAAATCTAACCCTCGGAACCCGGCGAATCGCCCCGCCAGCGATACCGAGAGAATCTTGACGATACAGCTTCCAAGAATGAAGGCTGCGATCATCCATAGCGAAAAGCCCCGAATCAGGTCGAGTTTCAACCCAACCAAGGCGAAGTACACGGGAATAAAGAATGCGAATGAGACCTTGCCGATAGCGTCGAGTGCTTCCGCAAACAGTCTGCGCTTTTTGTGGACCACTGCGAACCCGGCAAGAAAGGCTGCAAATACTAGGCTCACATCGAGCGCACCAGCGACGACGCAGTATCCCAGCAGGACTGCGATCGCATAGGCCACCGGCGACTGCTGCGCGAAAACGTTGAAGCGGGATTTGTTGACACGCTTGACCACACGGGGAACGATTGTCAGCCCCAGCCCAAAGAACCCGATCGTGGCGATCAGGTGATACGACATTTGCCGCGGATTGAGCATTGTCTTCCCAGCCATCGCGGTTGCCAATGCCAATGCCATCCACAGCACGATGTCTTCCAGCACGGCTACGCCAAGAATAAGCCGTGCGAAGCGAGTGTGAAGGATGTTCAAGTCGGCGAAAATCTTCGAGACCACCGGAACCGAAGTCACAGCTACTCCCACCGCCAGAATGATGATTAGGGAAATGCGGTTCCCGTTCGGCCCCGCGAGCGCAGGGCGAATCAGCCACGGTCCCAGTGTCAGTCCCAGCACGAACGGTATGCCCGTTCCGACGATGACAAGCCAGCCCACCTCGCGGCGCTCCTCACGGCTGAAAAGGTGGCGCGTTTCGGCACCAGACAAGAACATCAGCAGTAGCAAGCCCAGCCAATAGACAAAGCTCAGAACGTTTCCCTGATGCGTGGCTGCGTCCATGAGCCTCGACGCGAACGGCAGCCGGCCCAGGAGAGCCGGGCCGAGCACGATCCCAGCCACGATTTCGCCGACGACTCTCGGCTGGCGCAGCTTTACAAACAGATAGCCAAGCAGGTGCGCCAGCCCCACCAGCAGCAAGAGTACGAGGAGAATCGACGTCAGATCAGAGTTCGACATGGCGACGCGCTCGCATAGGATGCCTCCAGCGTCGCAGAGGTGGCCTGTACTTTTGATTGATTGCTTACCGTGTTCGGCTTAAAAGCGAGGCCACGGGCGGGTTCGGAACGACGCACACCCGTGTTGATGGCCCGCAGTTTTAGGGCTGCTTTCACTTCGTGGGTGATGGCGACGGGTGCTTCTCGAACGACCTGATTTTCGTGTCCTCGTCAACCTGCTTCACTTCATGATTATGTCGCACACCGATCGCTAGACGGGCATCCCGTTGCGCTCGCTTCTTTGGGCAAGACGCTGGAGTTGCCTTGCGGCGGGGTTGATGACAGATGTTATGCCAATCGAGACGACTGCCCACCCGTCGCACTCGAATAACTTCCTGTTTGCCGGCGATGCATCACTTATCGGCTTCGCTGCGACGCATTCCGCCTGCGCATCACTCAAAGCGATAGCGGAGAGCTTCTGCGACGGCACGATATCCAATCCGGCGGTAGATGGAATTTGATGTGGGATTCGCCAAGTCAGTGTAGAGGATGCAGCGATAGCCAGCGTCACGCAGCCGTTTCGAAAGAGCGTGAACGCAGGCCGCCGCGTAACCATGTTTTCGTTTTTCAGGGGGCGTGTAGACGCCTGACAAGCGGACTACTCCATCGACCGGGTCGCGGGCAACAGCCATCGAAACCGTTTCTGCGTTTCGATCCCACAACCACAGTTGTCCGGCCGCTAACCCTCGATCTACACGCAGTTCGGTGTCGTCGGCAGATTCACCAATCTCATGCTGGAAAGCACGGGTCCAGAGAATCATCAAGCTGCGATCGTCCGGACCAGCCTGCCGTAACGTGCCTTCGATATCGGGAACTTCTCTGACGTCCAGAAGTTCATAAAGTCGGTTCCCCTGGAAAGGCGTGGCTGCCGATTTGGAACGCTCGCTCCAGTGGCCCGAGAAAATCGCGGCTGTTCCCGCCTCGCCGTTGACTCCTGGCAGAGGGATGTGCGCATCCGCAATCGCGTCGGCCATTGCCGTCGCTACTGGCGGTTCCATCGGCGTCAGCGTCGCGGGGAATGTCAGGGGTGACTGCAGTACGACGCCAACAACGTCTTCGCGTTGAATTGCCATCCAATAACGGCCCGGATCGCCTTGCGCAACGCGCGCGTGCAGGATGGAGAGAACCAGATTGTGGAGAACCGGTTGCGAGGAGAGGAATGCTCCAGCTCTGCTTAAAACGAACGCAGGATCTTCAGTGAAGACCACCTTGAGTTCCATTTGGGAGATTTTACTTGGTTTGGAGCGCCGGTCTGAATGGGTTCCTAGCCTGTCGAGTTTCGCTCGACCAGACAGCCAAGAGCCTACCCTGAGCGAAGTCGAAGGGGCGGCTGTCCCCACATGAGCATCTACCAAGAAATCGGCGCTTATTTTTCTTCTATTTTGATGCGAAGTGACTTCAGAAATTTCAGGTCCTGATCGTTGACCTTTAGCTCGGGGTTGGTGTTGATGGTGGTGACCAGTGAAGTTTTGTCGGAAGCTTTTTCGCCCTGCTTGCTGACGCCAATCGTGGCTTCGAGGACCAGGAAAATGTCGTATCCGCCTTCCTTGATGCGGGAAACGACCTCGGCGATTTCTTCCGAGTCGGAAAGCGATTCGTTGATGGCTTCGCCGAGTTCCTTCATGAGTTGTTTGAGTTGCTGATCCACTTAGGTCCCCCTGGCCGGGCCACGGCCACACTCCTTGGATGCCCCGGGCGGGGGAACGGTTCGCTGCCCCGGCTCAGTTGCGTCATTGTAGCGCCGGAGGCTGTTAAAATCGAGGCCGTGAGCCACATTTCTGCCGCACGGAAGTTGGGGGCAGCCACGCGCGTGGCGGGCCAGCTCTTTACCGAGCAGGCCGTGCGCAGCCGCGCCTGGGGCGCGGTGCTGCAAGGGGCGCGTGCCACGGCGCGGTCGTTCGGGCAGGTGGCCCACGTTTTGTGGCTGGAAGTGACGGGCACGGTTTTCCTGTTCATGGCAGTATTCGGCGGATTCGCGCTGGCGCGCGAGTATACGAAGTACCAGGCGGGACACGCGACCGCCGGGCGCGTGCTGATTGCAGTTGGCTTTACGCTGGCGTTTGCGTGGTTTGGGGTGAGCTCGTTCTGGAGGGTGAGAAGGAAGGCCAGGCTACGCGAATGAGCGTTCTCTAACGCATTTCCCTTCTGGGTGTACGGTTTCCTTCGAGGCAGAATCCTCGCTGCGGGGCGGTTCAGGTAACGGCGGTTTCACAGATGGCCAACAAGATAAACGTTGCGGCTGACAAGGTCGACGCACGAGAACTCCCGGTTGAAACTTCCTCGCACATTGCGGTGAAACCTCTCTACGGGCCGCCTGATCTCAAAGGTTCCGACTACGAGAGCGAAATCGGCTATCCCGGCGAATATCCCTTCACGCGCGGCGTGCAAGCCACCATGTACCGCGGCCGGCTGTGGACCATGCGGCAATACGCGGGCATGGGCGACGCCGAGGAATCGAACAAGCGTTACAAATATTTGCTGGCCAACGGGACTACCGGGCTTTCCGTGGCGTTCGATCTGCCGACGCAGATTGGAATGGATTCTGACCATGCGCTGGCGGCGGGCGAAGTGGGCAAGGTGGGCGTGGCGATTGATTCGATCGAGGACATGCAGCGCCTTTTCGACGGCATCGAGCTGACGAGAATTTCTACATCGATGACCATCAATGCAACCGCGTCGATCCTGCTGGCGCTGTATGTGGCCGTGGCACGGCGGCAGGGCGGGGATATCCGCAAGCTTTCGGGCACGGTGCAGAATGATGTGCTCAAGGAATACATCGCGCGCGGAACCTATATCTATCCACCCCATCAAGCGATCCGCGTGGTCACCGACATGTTTGCCTGGACGAACGAGAACGTGCCCGAGTGGAACACGATTTCGATTTCCGGTTATCACATGCGGGAGGCCGGGTCCACGGCGGTGCAGGAAGTGGCGTTCACGCTGGGCAATGGGATGGCCTACGTAGAGGCGGCGATCAAGGCGGGACTCGACGTGGACCAGTTCGCTCCGCGGGTTTCTTTTTTCTTTAATGCGCACAGCAATTTTCTGGAAGAAGTGGCGAAGTTCCGCGCGGCGCGCAGAATGTGGGCGCGCATCATGCGGGAGCATTTCAAGGCGAAGAATCCGCGGTCGTGGATGCTGCGGTTTCATACGCAGACCGCGGGCTCGACGCTGACGGCGCAGCAACCGGAAAACAATATTGTGCGCACGGCGATACAGGCTCTGGCTGCGGTGCTTGGAGGAACGCAGTCGCTGCATACCAACGGGTATGACGAAGCGCTGGCTCTGCCGACCGAGCAGGCGGCTCGCATCGCGCTGCGCACGCAGCAGGTGATCGCCTATGAATCGGGCGCGGCGCAGACCATTGATCCGTTGGCTGGTTCGTATTACGTAGAAGCGTTGACCAACGAAATCGAGAAGCGCGCGGCCGAGTATCTTGGGAAAATCGAAGTTCTCGGCGGAATGCTGAGGGCGATTGAGCGCGGCTTCGTGCAGCAGGAAATCCAGAATGCGGCGTACGAATATCAGCAGGCCGTCGATCAGGAAGAGGCAATCGTGGTGGGAGTGAATCGCTTCGAGGTGGAGGAAGAAAAGCCGATCCCGATTCAGCGCATCGATCCCGCGCTGGAGTCGAAACAAGTGGAGCGGACTCGCGCGCTGCGCGCCCGCCGCGACGCGGGGCCATGGAAGGCGGCACTGCAAAGCGTCGAAGACGCCGCGCGTTCCGGCGCGAATGTGATGCCGCGGATTCTGACTGCGGTGGAGGCTTACGCGACGGTCGGCGAAATCTCCGACGCCATGCGCAAGGTATTTGGCGAGTACAAGGAAGCCGTGGTTATTTAAGACGACATTGAGGAAGAGATTTTAGGACGACATTGCGCGCGGCATTTAGCTCGACGTTTTGTAATCGCAGGCCTTGCGGCAGGGCTCACAATACATGAGTCCGTCCTGGCAGAGGCGGACGTCGTCGAGTGAGGTCTGGCAGAGGCAGCAGAATTTTTCGCACTCGCAATCGTTCTCTGATCGTTCGCACTGCGCGCAACGGTATTTTCCAGTACTGGTTCCGGTGGACATAAATTCGCTCCGATGACTTAACTCTAGCGCTCGGAAGGCAGCGCGGGAACGTCACCTTGGTAATCAACCGGGCACGTGACTCCTGCCCACGTGTCGTCTTCTAAATCTCTGCTGAATCTCCTGTGCCATATAATCCTGAGCGATGACCTTCCAGCATCTTCTTGATGGAGCGGAAATCCTCGCGCAGAGCGGGAACCCGGACGTGAGTAGTGTGGAATACGACTCGCGGCGGGTGAAACCCGGATGCCTGTTCGTCGCCATGCGCGGCGAAACCTCCGACGGCAACCGTTTTATCGATAGCGCCATTCAGTCGGGAGCGGTGGCGGTGGTCACGGATTCGCCTGCGGAAAAACCTCGCGAAGGTGTGGCCTGGGCGCTGGTTCCGCACGGACGCCGGGCTTTGGCACGGATTAGCTCGAATTTTTACAAGAAGCCGGCGGAGAGAATTGCGGTCACTGGCATCACGGGAACGAATGGGAAGAGTACAACCGCGTTCTTGGTGGAATCGATTCTGGCTGCGGCTGGGCGTAAGAGCGCCCTGATCGGAACCATTGAATATCACGTGGCCGGAAAAATCTTGCCCGCGCCGCATACTACGCCCGAGGCGCTGGAACTGAATCGCATTTTGCATGAAGCATTGGCGCAGGGCGCGACCGATGCGGTCATGGAAGTTTCTTCGCACGCTCTCGCGCAGGAGCGCGTGTATGGTGTGCCCTTTGACGTGGCCGTGTTTACAAATCTTACGCGCGACCACCTCGACTATCACGTGACGATGGAGCAATATTTCGCCGCTAAACGCGTGCTGTTTGAGGGATGCGGCACCGACGCGCCGCGCGCCGCGGTCACCAATCTCGACGACGAATATGGCGCGAAGCTGGCAGAGTTCAGCCGCAAGCGCAGTTCGGTCGTGCTTCGTTACGGCTGGGAGCGCGGCGACTTTTACGCGGCACGTGTCGACATCACTCCGCGGGGAACGCGCTTCGACCTGGTTACGCCGAGGGAAACAATTCCCCTGTTTTCGCCGCTGATCGGGCGCGTGAATGTCTATAACATTCTCGCTGCGGCCGCGGCGTGTTATGCGCGAAACTGCGAGGCTTCCGCGATTGCGCGCGGGGTCGAGCGGCTGACCCACGTTCCGGGAAGGTTTCAGCGAGTGGATTGCGGCCAGCCTTTTACCGTGGTGGTCGACTACGCGCACACTGACGATGCGCTGCGCAACCTCACCGCGCTGGCCCGCGAATTTGTGGCGCGGGGAGCTATGAACGCGCGAGTGCTGACCCTGTTCGGCTGCGGGGGAGATCGCGATCGAGCCAAACGTCCGCTGATGGGCGAAGCCGCGGGGCGGGGCAGCGATTTCGTAGTGCTCACGTCCGACAATCCGCGGAGCGAAGATCCGCTGGCGATTATTAATGACGCGCTAGTTGGCTTGCAGAGAACGGGCACCAAGTACAGCGTTGAGCCCGACCGCCGCAAGGCGATCGCGCTCGCCATTGCTGAGGCTCGCCCCGGTGACATTGTGCTTCTCGCTGGGAAGGGTCATGAGAAGGTTCAGATCACGCGCGAGGGCTCGCTTCCTTTCGACGACATGGAAGTTGCGCGTGAAGCGCTGGGCACCGGCGGATTTAAGTGTGATGAGCCTTCGCCGGAAGTAAACGGCAGCGCAACCAACGCGCCGCCGAAACGATAAACGCTAAATGATTCTTCCCCTCTCCAGGATCGCCGACTTCATCGCCGCCTCAGCCGATCTCCCACGCGGCTTGCGCGAACAAGTTGCGCAAGCTTACTCGATCGACTCGCGCACCATCGGCCCCGGCCAGCTTTTCTTCGCGGTGAAGGGCGAGCACCTGGATGGGCATGACTTCGTGGCCTCCGCGCTGGAAAAAGGCGCGATCGCTGCAGTCGTGCGGAAAGACCAACTGCATCGCTACGCGTCACATGCGCAACTGCTGGCCGTGGAAGATACTCTGGTTGCTTTGCAAATGCTCGCGACCGCCGTGCGCAAGTTCTGGGGCAAGCCGCTGGTGGGAGTTACTGGCTCCGCTGGAAAGACCACCACCAAAGAAGCCATCGCTCACGTGCTGGCTACGCGCTTTCGCGTGCTGAAATCGGAAGGCAACTTCAATAATCATTTCGGCTTGCCGCTGATGCTGCTTAAACTCGAACCGGGGCATGACGTCGCCGTCATCGAAATGGGCATGTCGCACGCGGGCGAGATTCGCGCGCTCGCGAAAATTGCGCAGCCGGAAATCGGCGTGGTCACGAACGTTGCTCCGGTGCATCTGGAGTTTTTCGATTCAATCGCGGGTATCGCGCGCGCGAAATATGAATTGATTGAATCCTTGCCGGCGAACGGGACCGCCGTTCTAAACGCGGACGACGAATATGTTTCGCGGTTCGGTCGCGACTTCCGCGGCAAAGTCGTCCTCTACGGAACGCAAGCCTCCGCCTTTGTGCGCGCGGAAAATATTCAGCCCAAGGGAGCCAGCGGTTCGGAGTTTGATGTCGTGATCGGCAATTCCCGCGCCCATGTCCAGTTGCCGCTAGTCGGCTCGCACAATGTCCTCAACGCACTGGCCGCGGTTGCCGTGGGAATAGAACGCGGCCTGAAGCTTTCCGAAGCTGCGGATGCTCTGGCTACGCTCGCCCCGGCCGACAAGCGTGGGCAAGTTGTCCAACTGGGTAACATCACGGTCGTCAACGATTGCTACAATTCCAATCCGAAGGCGCTCGATGCCATGGTCGACGCTTTGGCCGCGATGCCCGCGCGACGACGGATTGTGGTGGCTGGTGAAATGCTGGAACTGGGAGCGGCCGGCGAAGATTTGCATCGCCAGTGCGGGCGCCGCATGGCGGAGAAAAAAGTTGACGCGCTGGTCGGGGTGCGCGGGTTGGCACAAGCCATGGTCGAGAGCGCGAGTGCCGCCGGCGTGCGAGCAGAGTTCGTGGACACTCCTGAGGCCGCCGGCGAGTGGTTGGCGCGGGAAGCGCGAGATGGAGACGTGGTGCTGCTGAAAGCGTCCCGCGGAGTGAAACTGGAAAAGGCGCTGGAGACGTGGAAGGCACGGAATGCAATTGTTGATTGATGATTTTTGATTGCTGATTGAAAACCGTAGGGTACCGACCTGCTGTTTGGAATTCAATCAGCGAATTCAATCAGCAATCAACAATCACGCTAAACAATGCTTTTCTGACCTGGACGGGAGGCTGATTGCTCTACTGGCTGTTGTTCACGAAACTGCAGCATTACTTTCCGCCGTTCCGCATTTTTCGCTACGTGACGTTTCGCACCGCGTTTGCCAGTCTCACCGCGCTATTCACCGCGCTGATCGTCGGTCCGCTGGTCATCAACCGGTTGCGCGAATTCCAGATCGGACAATACATCCGCGAAGAAGGTCCCAAGGCACATCAGAAAAAAGCGGGCACGCCGACCATGGGTGGCTTGCTGATCGTGATTGCGATTGTTGTGCCAACGCTGCTGTGGGCCGACCTGGGCAATCGCTTCGTTTGGATCGCGGTGTTCGCCACGTGCGCTTACGCGGCGATCGGTTTCGCCGACGACTACACCAAAGTTGCGCATCGCCGCAACCTGGGCCTGACGGCGCGGCAGAAACTTGGGCTGCAGTTTGCCACCGGCATTTTGATCGCCGTGGCGCTGATCGCCATGCAGACCTACGGCATGTATTCCACGAGTTTGTTCGTGCCGTTCTTCAAGCAGTTTCATCCCGACCTGGTGATTGGAACGCTGGTGCGAAATCCCCATCTCTGGCCGCTGGCGTTTCTTCCGTTTATTATTTTCGTTGCCTTGGTGATTGTGTTTTCGAGCAACGCCGTCAACCTTACCGACGGACTGGACGGGCTCGCCATCGGCTGCACCGTGATTGCTGCGGGTGCGTTGGCCGTGCTCACATATGTCAGCGGCCACGCCACTTTCGCGACCTATCTCGAATTGCAACGCATGCCCCAGGTTGCGGAGCTGACGATTTTTTGCGGAGCGATGGTTGGGTCGTCGATCGGGTTCTTGTGGTACAACGCGCATCCTGCCGAAGTGTTTATGGGCGATGTCGGCTCGCTGGCACTCGGCGGCGCCATCGGAACCGTCGCGGTAATGATCAAGCAGGAACTACTGCTGCCGTTTATCGGCGGGGTGTTTGTCGTCGAGGCAGTTTCGGTCATTCTGCAGGTGGGCTCGTATAAGCTGCGCAAGAAGAGGATTTTTAAAATGGCTCCGCTGCATCACCATTTCGAACTGATGGGTTGGTCGGAGTCGAAGATTATTGTGCGCTTCTGGATCGCGTCGCTGGTGTTCGCGTTGTTCGCGCTGACGACGTTGAAGCTGCGATAGGGGACAATTCACCACGGTGACACGGAGGCACGGAGAAAACCTAAATTCTTGATTCTATTTTTCTCTGTGTCTCTGTGCCTCCGTGGTGAAATGATTTTGATGGAACTCAAAGACAAACGCGTGCTCGTGGTGGGCCTGGGCAAGTCCGGGGTGGCATCGGCGCTGTTCCTGAAGGCGCACGGGGCGCGCGTTACCGTGTCTGACACCAAGAGCGGCGACGAACTGCGCAACGAGATTCCCGTGTTGCTCGATCACGGCATCACGGTCGAAACCGGCGGGCACGGGGACCGCACGTTTCGCGGGCAGGATTTGATTGTGGTCAGCCCCGGCGTCCCGGTGGATGCGCCGCCGCTGGCGCAGGCCAAGGCGCAGGGTGTGAGCGTGATTGGCGAGATCGAACTGGCTGCGCAGTTTTTGCCGGGACCGATCGTGGCTATCACCGGGTCGAACGGGAAGACGACTACGACCACGCTCACGGGCGAGATCATGACCGCCGCCGGTTTCTCCGCGCTGGTGGGCGGAAACATCGGTACACCGGCGATTTCGCTGGCCGAACGCACGCAGCCAGAAACTGTGATCGTGCTTGGAGGTTTCGAGCTTTCAGCTGGAGACGATTCAGACGTTTCGGCCCAAGGTTGCCGTCGTGCTCAACGTGACACCCGATCATTTCGATCGCCATCGCACGTTCGAGGCCTACACCGACGCGAAGGCGCGCATTTTCGAGAACCAGCAACCGGGCGACTTCGCAGTGTTGAACGCCGATGATCCAACTTGCGTCGCGATGGCTGCGCGAACGCAGGCGCAGGTTTTCTGGTTCAGCCGGCAGAAGGAAGTGACGCAAGGCGCGTGGGTTCAAGATGGGGCGATTGTTTTCCGCGGTCCGCGAAAGGATGCGAAGCCCACGCCGTCTTTCGCACAAGACAGCGTGTTCATTGGGCCGAGCGAACGGCAGACCATCATGCTCGCCAGCGAGATTCCGCTGAAAGGCGCGCATAACCTGGAGAACGTGCTGGCTGCGGCATGCGCCGGTGTGCTGATGGGCTGCGCGCATGAAAAGATCCGGCAGGCGGTGCGCGAGTTCAAGGCGGTGGAGCACCGGCTGGAGTTCGTCGCCAGCATCGGCGGCGTGGACTACTACAACGATTCCAAGGCCACCAACGTGGATGCGACCATCAAGGCGCTGGAATCGTTTCCCGCCAACATTCACCTGATTCTCGGCGGCAAAGATAAAGGCAGCGACTATACGGTGCTCAACGATCTCCTGCGCCAGCGCGTGAAGCGCGTCTACACGATCGGTGCGGCCGCGGCGAAGATCGAGTCGCAGATCGTCTCCTCTTCGGGAGCCCATGGGAAAGAACGGGGGTCCGGAAATTGTGCACGCGGAGACGCTCGAACACGCCCTCCGCAAGGCTCATGCCGCGGCCCAGCCCGGCGACGTAGTGCTGCTGGCTCCGGCCTGCGCCAGCTTCGACCAGTTCAAGAATTACGAGCACCGCGGGCAGACTTTCAAAGAGATTGTGCGAGCCCTCGCCGCTGACGCCAAAGTCAGCACGACCTGACAGCCGCGGCTTCAACCGTTTGCGATCTGAAATCCCGCATCCCTTCTGCCTTTCAGCCGCGGTCCGTCTCCGGAATGCGTTTTCGCGGGAATGTGATTAGAATCACTGCGTCTGCCTGGGATCGTGGGACAATTAAGAAGGTCCCAGCCAAGTCTGGGACAATCGGATCAGGGAAGCGACTGCAGCAGAGTTCTGCGCAAGGAGCCCGTCGTGGGACAAGACCAAGATAATCTCGCCATCACAGACAGCCGCACCGGCCGCAACTATAGAGTCCCCATTGACAACGGGACAATCCGCGCCATGGATTTGCGGCAAATCAAAACCGACCCGGAAGATTTTGGGCTGATGACCTACGACCCGGCCTTCATGAACACGGCGTCGTGCCGCAGCACCATCACGTTCATCGATGGCGACCGTGGAATTCTGCGCTACCGCGGCTACCCCATTGAAGTGCTGGCCGAGCACTGTTCGTTTCTCGAAGTGGCCTTCCTGCTGCTCTTTGGCGAACTGCCTACTGAGAGTGAACTGAAAAATTGGGTACTCGAGATCACGCACCACACCATGCTGCACGAGAACACCAAAAAGTTCATGGAGGGTTTCCGCTACGACGCCCACCCGATGGCCATGCTGGTGAGCACGGTGGCCGCGCTTTCCACGATTTATCCGGAGGCGCGCGAGATTCACGACGCCGGCAACCGGATGCTGCAGATCAAGCGGTTGATCGGAAAGATGCCCTCGATCGCGGCGATGTCATATCGCCACAATTCCGGCCTGCCCTACGTTTACCCGGACAACGATCTCAGCTACAGCGAAAATTTCATGAACATGCTGTGGAAGAAGGTCGAGCCCAAATACAGCGCCAATCAGGCACTGGCGAAGGCGCTCGACATTCTTTTCATCCTGCATGCCGACCACGAGCAGAACTGCAGCACCAACGCCATGCGCTCGGTGGGCAGTTCGCAGGCTGATCCGTTTCTGTCGACGGCGGCGGCCGCGGCGGCGCTTTCCGGACCGCTGCATGGCGGAGCCAATGAAGAAGTGATCCGCATGCTCGACGAAATCGGCTCCAAAGAAAATATTCCGGCGTATGTAAAACGCGTGAAAGAAGGGCACGGCCGGCTGATGGGCTTCGGGCATCGCGTCTACAAGAATTACGATCCGCGGGCCAAGATCATCAAGTGGACGGCGCAGCAGGTATTCGAAGTCACGGGACACAATCCAAAGCTGGAGATCGCACTGGAGCTGGAGCGCATCGCGCTCGAGGACGACTACTTCATCAAGCGCAAACTGTATCCCAACGTCGACTTTTATTCCGGGATCATCTACCAGGCGGTGGGTTTCAAACCGGAAATGTTCACCGTGCTCTTTGCGATTCCGCGCACGGTTGGATGGCTGGCGCAGTGGCAGGAACTGATCAACGATCCCGAGCAGAAGATCGCGCGCCCGCGGCAGATCTATGTGGGACACGAAGTGCGCGAGTTCGTCCCCATGGCGAAGCGCACACCGCTCGTGACTGCGGGATAAGGGTCAGGAGCCTTCCGGCAGCGGCTTGCCGATTTCCCAGTGGTGGCCGAAGGGATCGACGATTCGGCCCAGGCGCCAGCCATACTGGTTGCCGACCGGCCAGACCACTGTGGCTCCTGCCGCAACGGCCCGCGCGAAAGCGGCGTCCGGATCTTCCACGATCATCACCATCCGCACCGTGCCACCGCCGAGAGATTCGGGGCTGAAGTTGAGGTTTTCGGGAGACTCGTCCGCGACCCAGAATTCTGCTGCACCTACTGACAGGTGAGCTACAACCGCTCCATCCGGCGCGTCTATGCGGTACAACTCGCCCGCTCCGAACGCAGCCTTGTAGAACTCGATGGCGCTGGCGCCTCTCCGAACTGAGAGCATGGGGGCGATGGAAGTCTTCGGATCATTCTGCGGGGAAGGACTCATAGAAAATCTCGATGACATTGTAGGCGCGAATGATTTGAGGTGCCAAGGGTGACGAGCACTTTGAAGTGCGATCGCGGGCGCGCTCTCCCCCCGGAACCAAGACAATCAACAATCCGCATTCAACGATCAGCAATTCTTTGTGCCTGCCCCGCGCTGCCGTGGTGAAATGAAACTCCCATGGCAAAGCGCGTGAGTGTTGACCGCTGGTTGTTTACTGTGACCATGCTCCTGGTGTTTGTGGGACTGGTGATGGTGTTTTCGGCTTCGGCGGTAATGGCGCGGGAGCGCTTCGGGTCGGAATATGCGTTCCTGTCGAAGCAGTTGATGTGGGCAGCGGCCGGCATCGCGGCCATGGTGGTGGCGATGCAGGTGGATTACCGGCGCTACAAGCATCCCGCGCTGGTGTTTCCGCTGCTGGGAGTGACCACGCTACTGTTGATCTCGGTGTTTTTTCTTGACCGGTCGCACAACACGCATCGCTGGTTCCGGGTGGGCGCGTTTTCCTTTCAGCCTTCGGAGCTGGCCAAGCCGGTGCTGATTTTGTTTCTGGCATATTTTCTCTCCGGTCGCACCAAAGACAAAGACATGGACGACGTGCGCAACACACTGCTGCCCGCGGCCGCGCCCGTGCTGGTGCTTTTGGGATTGATTGTGCTGCAGCCCGACCTGGGTACAGCGATTGCCTGCGCCGGAATTGCCGCTTGCATTCTTTATGTTGCGGGGATGCGGCTGCGCTATTTCGCGTATGCCTTTGGGGCGTCGCTGGTCCCGCTTTATTTTCTGATTTTTCATGTCGCCTTCCGGCGTGACCGCATTCTGGCGTTTCTGAATCCGTATGCCGAGCGGCAGAAGGCCGGGTTCCATTTGATTCAATCGCTGATCGCCGTGAGCACGGGCGGAATCACCGGCACGGGGCTGATGGAAGGTAAGCAGAAACTTTTTTACCTGCCGGAGCCGCACACCGATTTCATTTTTGCCGTAACCGCCGAAGAGTTGGGACTAGTAGGCGCGATGTTCGTCGTCACACTGTTTGCCATCTTCTTGTGGCGCGGGATGCGGGCGTCGTGGCGCACGGAGGATGTCTTCGGACGATATCTCGCAGTTGGAATCACCAGCATGGTGGTGCTGCAGGCCTTCATCAACATCAGCGTGGTGCTGGGCATGATGCCGACCAAAGGGATTCCGCTGCCGCTGGTGTCCTACGGAGGATCGTCACTGTTTGTGACGCTGGCGTGCGTGGGCGTGTTGCTGAATATTACCAAGCAGGCCGAGTAGAAGACATTGAATCATTGAGTCATTGAATCATTGACTCAATCTCTCAATGGTTCAATCGTTTATAGTCACCTCATGCGCGCAATCCTGGCGGGCGGCGGGACGGGTGGACACGTGATCCCGGCGCTGGCCATCGCCAATCAACTCAAGAAAAGCTATAGCGCCGAGGTGCTGTTCATTGGGACCGCGCGCGGAATCGAGAACCGCCTGGTGCCAGCGGCGGGATATCCGCTGGAGTTGGTGCGGGTGGGCGCGCTGAAAAACGTCAGCCTGGTAACGCGTTTGAAAACAGCGTTTGATTTGCCGCGCGCGGTGTGGGATGCGGGGCGCATGCTGAACGAGTTCGCGCCCGACGTGGTGATTGGGGTGGGAGGATATGCTTCCGGACCGGCGATGCTGGCGGCGCTGGTGAAACATATTCCTACGCTGGCGTTTGAGCCAAACGTGGTGCCGGGGTTTGCCAATCGCATGGTGGCGCGATTTGTTTCTGCGGCCGCGGTGCATTTTCAGGAGACCGCGAAATATTTTCGGCGGGCCGAAGTGACCGGAGTGCCGGTGCGGCAAGCGTTTTTTGAGATTGCCGCTCAATCGGCGAACAAGAAACGCGGCGGGGTGCCGACATTGCTGGTGTTTGGCGGAAGCCAGGGGGCGCACGCCATCAACGAGGCGATGATTCGGTGCTTGCCCGTGTTGCAGCAGGAGGCGCCCGGGATTCACATCATCCATCAGACCGGCGAGCGTGACTATAATGACGCGCTGGTGGCGTATCGCGGATTACAAGATGCGGCGGGCGAACCGGCGGCGAGTTTCACGTTCGAAGTTTTCAAGTTCATTGAAGACATGCCGGCGGCGTTTGCCCGCGCCGATCTTGTGGTGTGCCGTTCAGGCGCGAGCACCGTGGCGGAAATTGCGGCGGCAGGGAAGCCGGCGGTGTTTGTTCCGTTCCCGCGGGCGGCGGACGATCATCAGCGGGTGAACGCCGAGGCGCTGGAGCGGGCCGGCGCCGCGGTGGTAGTGGAAGAGTCGAAGCTGGAGGGCGTCTGGCTGGCGGAAACGATCGCGGCGCTGCTGCAGGATTCATCGCGATTGCAAAAGATGAGTGCGGCGGCGCGGAGTTTGGCGCATCCCAATGCGGCGCGGGATATCGCGGCGATGGCGGCTCGCGTGGCGGGAATCGAGGAAACTTAGTCACAGATTTGCACGGACTTAACTGACCAAACGTTTTCCCGGTGTTGTGCTTTCTATTATTAGGATTTATCGATCCTTAGCTTTATCCGCGTGAATCCGCGTAAATCCGCGGCGAAAGATTTTGATTTATGTTTGCCAAGATTCAGCAAATACACTTCGTGGGCATCGGCGGCATCGGCATGAGCGGAATTGCCGAGGTGCTGCTGAATCTCGGCTACAAGGTTTCCGGCTCGGACTTGAAAAGCTCCGCGGTGACGCAGCGCCTGGCGGGCCTGGGCGCGATGGTGTTCGAGGGACATCGCGCGGAAAATGTTTCAGGCGCAGAAGTAGTGGTGACCAGTTCGGCGATCTCAGTGGAGAATCCCGAGGTAGCCGAGGCGCACAAGCTGCACGTCCCCGTAATTCAGAGGGCCGAGATGCTGGCCGAGCTGATGCGGCTGAAGTATGGCATCGCCATCGCCGGCATGCACGGCAAGACCACGACCACATCGATGGTGGCCGCAGTCCTGGCCGCGGGCGGACTCGATCCGACGGTGGTGGTCGGCGGACGCGTGGATGCGATGGGGTCGAACGCGCGGCTGGGGAAATCGCAGTATCTGGTGGCCGAAGCGGATGAGAGCGACCGCAGCTTTCTTAAATTGTCTCCGATACTTTCTGTCGTCACCAACATCGACCGCGAGCACATGGATTGCTATCGCAACATGCGCGACGTGAAGAAAACGTTTCTCGAGTTCATGGACCGCGTGCCGTTCTACGGAATGATAGTGGCCTGTAATGACGATCCGATGCTGCGGAGGCTGTTGCCCGAGGTGCAGCGGCGGACAGTGACGTACGGGACGAAACGCGGGTCGGATTTCTGGATCAAGCTGAGCGCAAGCGGGAAGAAGAGCGCAGCGAAAGAAGAAACGACTGGCGGTGCGCAAGACGCCGCGAAAGAGGCAGCCGCACCCGAGGCGCGTCCGCTGAGCCGGTTTCGCGTGAGCTATCGCAAACAAGATCTCGGCGAATTCACGCTGCATGTTCCCGGCGTGCATAACATTTTGAATGCCACCGCTGCGATTGCAGTGGGCGTGGGCCTGGATATTGGAGTCGAGGCGATCCGCGCGGCGCTCGATCAGTTCCGCGGCGTGGACCGGCGCTTCCAACTGCGCGGGCGGGCGGCGGGCGTGAGTGTGATCGACGATTACGGTCACCATCCCACGGAGATCAAAGCCACGCTGGCGGCGGCGAAGACCTGCGGTTTCCGTAAGATTCATGTCGTGTTCCAGCCGCACCGCTACACCCGCACCCGCGACCTGATGGAAGAATTCCGCTCCGCGTTCGGCGACGCAGATTCTCTGTTCGTGCTCGACATTTATGCGGCAAGCGAGAAGCCGATCGAAGGCATTACTGCAGGGGCGCTGGCGCGCACCATTCTCTCGGCTGGCGTCTCGCATGGCGGCTCGACCGCCGGGAGTGGCGGACTGAGCGTGCAGTATGCGAGTTCCTTCGCCGATGCGGTGAGTTCCGCCGCAGCGGCTGCGCAGGATGGAGACATGATCCTGACCCTGGGCGCTGGCAGCGTCTCGCAGCTGGGGCCGCTGATTCTGGAGAAGCTGAAGGAGCGGGACGCCAGGAAGTAGCAGCCAGATTCCAACCTGTGCCCTTTCCGGTTTCACCGAATCTCCACCCAGGGGCAACGCGAAGTGTTAAAATCGTACATGAGCATGTGTATGCTCATGTGCAGATTGGAGGAGGGCAATGAAAACGGCGCGGCTGCAAGTGCTGACTACTCCCGCGTTTCGGGACCGGCTTCGGAAAGACGCGAAAAAAGCGGGCATTAGCGTCGCAGAGTTGGTGCGCACACGTTGCGAACGGGCGTCTTCGGATGGCGCGTCCAGGGATGCCGCGTCTTCGAACCGTAAGTCCAGGGAAGAGGAACAGGTGGTTGCCGACCTCGCCGCGCAACTTCGCAAGGAGGTGCGCAAGGCCCAGTCGTCTCTGAGAAGCAGCCTGGCGGAAGCCAACGCAATGCTTGAGGAATTGAAAACGCAACGGGAGCGCCGCAGATCGGCGGAGCGTGCATGAGCCTTCTCGCTCAAGCCGTAGAGGCGATCAAGGATGCGATGAGACTCGCCGACGACGTACGCCGCGCCAGCGACACTCTGAAAGATCTCACCGAGCAGATACGCGACCACGACCGCCGCATTACGCGCCTGGAAGCGCAATGGGAAACTGCCGCCCTGCTGTCGCGCCGGCGCCTGGAGTGAGAACGGCGCGGTCAGTCTCGCTCGACCTTATTTAGGCACGACGGCTATGTCAGCAAGATTGGTGACGGCGTAAGGCGATCCCGGAGCTCGCTTGGCGCCAGTCGGAGTGACAGTGAACACAAACAGCTTGCCGGCAGGCTGGCTTATGGCGTAGAGGTGATTCGCATTGTCCCAGAAGAACTTGTCGATCTCGTAAGTTGTGAGCAGGCTGCTCGCGCGCGTTAGCGGGTTGGCTCCGTTGAAATGGAAGATCTGTAATCCGGCGGTTCCGCCGACGGCAACAAGCTTGCCGGATGGCGAAAACAAGATGTCAGTCACGTTCTTCACGGCGGTCCTGGGCATATTCGAATACGTACTCTTGGTCGTCAGGTTGCCCGAACTATCGGCTGTGTAGGTGGCCATTTGGGGCGTTCCGTCTGAACCAAATGATTCCTGCAGCACCGCCTGCATGGAAATGACGACGTGATCGGAATTATCGGTAGTCGTGAGATTGGGACAGTAGAAGTCGCCATTCTTGGGAGAGGGCGTGGGGAGATTGGCATTCAATGGGGTCAGCGTTCCATCATGGCTGCGCCGAAACGCGAAGATGGACCAATACATGTTGCCATTGCATTGCGCTCCATAGGCGTGGAGGTTGCTGGCAAGGAAGCTCAGTGGCACGTAGTACTGAGTCGTTGAATCCGTAACTCCGAGATAAGTCAGATCTCCTGTGGAAGGCTTGATATTAAGGAATTGATAGGCATTACTGGAATTGCACTCGAAGACCCGATCATACAAAGTGGCGCCGGTCCGGTCGAGGAATAGCGCATAAGGACCGCAGTTACTGCCATATTGCTCAGTATTAATCGAGGAAACCTGGGTGGGCGCGCCATCTGCGGCGATGGAGTACGTGTATATGTCGACGCCGTTGTCACCGAATAAATAGGTGCTTTTCGCCGCGAGGTATCCTACGTTGCCCGCAAAAGGAGAACCGAAAACGGGCGTGAGCTGACCGTTGGAATCGGCGGCAAAGGCATTAATCTCACCGCTGGTGTTGTTGGATACGTAGACGTAGGCGACGGGCTTGACTGGGTCAGTTTGGTCGGGCACGAGCTGAGCAAAAGCCAGTTGCGTGATGAGCGTGGCGAATACACAAACAACGATTCTGATGCGGCGCATCATACATTCCTTCTCTCTTGAGTTGCGGCGGTTCCGTTTCGATCAATCTCTCAGAATGGGATTCTGCGGCAATCCGCATAAGAAAAATGTTCAATTGTGCTCAGCGAACTCGGATAGTTGGCGAAATATCGCCATTTCACTCATTGACGGTCAACTCCGGGAACTAAACAACCCCCTGCCGCGTATCTTCCTTCGCTAACGGATTCCGTCGGGGTCCGTCTATCTCCCATACGGAGAGTACGGCAATGAAGACACAGGCGTGGGCATGGCTGACGGCCGGAGTGGTGGCGCTGGGGTTGAACGGGTTTTATCACGACGGCGGCGCGGCATGGGCGCACCGGATCGCCGAGCGCATCTCGGACCGGTCGGATTTTGTGGTCCAGCGCGTTTCGGAGCGGGCGGACCAGTTCGTGGCGGAAGTTCGCACGTCTGCGGTGCGCGATGAGACGGCGTCCTGCCCTCTGTCGACGGCTCTGGCCGGGTTCCAGAGCGCAATGGCGGGGACCAGATTCGCGCAGACCAAACTCGCCCAGACGAATTCTGTTGAGCTTGACCGGATGACAGTCCGGGAAGAGGCTCAGGCGGCGCGGTCGGAGGTTATTCAGGCACGGGCTGAAGCGCGGGCGGCCCAGGTGGAAGCGCGAGTCGACGCGCAGGTGGCCCATATGCACTTTGCACCGGCTGCGTTTGAGCGAATTGTGATCGATCCGGTAAAGATTCGAGTGGTCTGTCCGCGGGTGCGGGTGAACGTTCCGGCGGTGAGGATCCCCGTGGTGAACATTCCACGGATCCCTGTGATCAGGATTCCGGCCCCGGTTATTGCGGGGGCTGAGTCGGACACGGGTCCGATCTAAGCTTCTCGTCGATTGGTTCTCTGGGTATGCGTCCTCTTGTCTCCTGGGAAAGGGCACGGAAAACAGCCGTGCCCATTTTTATTGTGGGACAGGATTCCGGGTGGGACAGGACCCGGCAGCGGTGACTCGCGTCCGAGCTTCGCTCCGGCCGGACAGCCGGGGCGGCTGTCGCTACGTGAGCGGTTGACCACCTGTGCAAAACGAACCAACATTTTGTCTATCTCAAATCGCAAAATGAAGTTATAGTTTGAAGGCTCAGCGATTTCCTCGACAACTGACCTGAACTGATGGCGCGAAAAAGCGGTTCCACCATCGTGCAGGAAGAGTTGTATCCACACAGCGTCGAACCCGCGCGCAACAATAACGACGATCTAGACGATGCGCGGCTCGTTGACCTGGACGTGGATGAGGAATCTCCATTTCTGCGCGGACAAAAGCGGGTCCCCGCCCGGCGCAGCGCCCTCCCAAGAAAAACCGTCAACTGGTTGCTGTGGGTGGCTGTGGGTGCCGCCGCGCTGTGCGCCACCGGGATCGCCGCGGGTGCACTCTATGAATACGGCCAGCATTCCTGGCGATTCCGCGTCGAGTCGAGCGACAACATCGAAGTCACCGGCACGCAGAACGTGACCAAAGCGCAAATCATGGAAGTGATGGGCGGCGACATCGGCCGCAACATTTTTTTCATTCCGCTGGCGCAGCAGAAGTCGCAACTGGAGCAGATTCCGTGGGTGGAGTCGGCCAGCGTCATGCGGTTTGTCCCCAATCGCCTGAAGGTGGAGATTGTCGAGCGCACGCCGGTGGCATTCGCGCGCGTGGGGCCGCGCATCGTGCTGATCGACGCCGGCGGCACGCTGATGGAGTTGCCGCCGAAGCGCAAATATTCCTTCCCTGTGATTTTAGGGATGAATCCCGGCGAGCCGCTTTCGACGCGAGCTCCGCGCATGAAAGTTTATATGGACCTCGTCCGCGACCTCGATTCCGGCGGCGCGCGTTATTCGCAGGATCTAAGCGAAGTGAATCTCATCGATCTGGAAGACGTGAAGGTGCGGGTAAATGATCCGGCCGGGGATGTGCTGGTGCACCTCGGCGCGTCGGATTACTTGCGGCGCTACAAAACTTATGCCAGCCATGTGCAGGAGTGGCGGCAGCAGTTCCGCGATCTGGAGTCGGTCGATCTGCGCTACGACAACCAGATTGTGGTGAATCCCGATATCCCGAAAGTGACGAAAGCGGCGAAGCCAGCGGCGGTGACTTTCGCGGCAGTGAGAACGCCCACCCCCGCGCCGGTGAAGCCGGCAGCGCTGGTAACGAAGATGCCGGTCCACGCAGGCCCGCACGATAAGCCGGTGCCCAAGCCCGCCTTTGAAATGACGGAGCAGAAACTCAATTCAAACACCGCGGGCGCGAAAACCGCCGGCACGAAAACCGCCGGTACAAAAACAATGGCGAAGAAACCGGCGGCCAAGGCCAACCCTAACGCTAAGAAGCCGGTCGCGAAGAGCACAGCCGCCACAGTGCCGAAGAAGGCAGCGGCACAGAACAAACCCGCGAACTCCGCTGCCGCAAAGAAAACGAATTCGGCGGTAGGACGCAGTCTCGGCCAGAGTCAGGCCCAGAGTCACCGCCGAAGTGAAAGCAAGACCGCGTCCCAAAAATCGGCGGCGGGAAAATCGCTGCACGCCGGGGTGACGCCGCGCAGCAAATCCCGCCCTGCCGAAGCCGAGTCCGGCAATCGCGAAGCAACAAGAGAGTCAGGCTCCGAACTAAATGGAATTCGTAGAACGTATTTGAATTTAATGAAGATCGGGAATTCATAAAAGCATGGCGAACCAGCAGGGAAGTTTTCTTACCGCAATCGATGTCGGCAGCGCCAAGACTTGCGCGCTGATGGCGGAGGTCACCGAGACCGGACTGCGTTATCGCGGCCACGGCGTCGCCGAGTCTCGCGGATCGCGCAAGGGCGTGATCGTGGAACTCGACAAAGCCGTGGCCGCGATCCAGAAGGCCGTAGAAGCCGCCGAAGACACCGCCGGAGCGCCCGTGGAGCACGCCATCGTCGGCATTGGCGGAGCCCACGTGCGCGGCCTGAACAGCCACGGTGGCATCAGCATGGGAACGCGTCCGCGGGAAATCGGACGTGATGAAATCAAGCAGGCAGTCGACCGCGCTCGCGCGATTCCTCTGCCCGCCGATCGTGAAATCCTGCATCTGCTGCCGCAGGAATTTATTTTGGACGATCAGGCAGGCGTGCACGATCCGCTCGGAATGATGGCGGCGCGCCTGGAAGTGCGCGTTCACATGGTGACCGCCGCGACCAGCGCCACGCAGAACGTAATCACCGCAGTCAACAAGGCCGGTGTGCATGTGGACGACACCGTGTATGAACCGCTGGCAGCAGCCGATTCCGTGCTGCGCGCCGACGAGCGCGAACTCGGCGTCTGCCTGGCCGATATCGGCGCCGGATCCACGGAGATGATTGTATTCCATCAAGGCGCGGTGGCCTTTGCCGGAGTGATTCCGATCGGCGGCGACCACTTCACCAGCGACTTATCGGTGGGCCTGTGCACGCCATTGTCGGAAGCCGAAAAAATCAAGAAGGCCTACGGCAACGCGATCGTCACTCTGATTCCCGAAGGCAACGAAGTGGAAGTGCCGTCGGTGGGCGACCGCCCTTCGCGCTTGCTGCGGCAGCGCCTGGTCGCGGAAATTCTGGAGCCGCGTGCGCGCGAATTATTCGAGATGATGCGCGAGAGCCTGCGCCACAGCGGCATGTTTGACGTCTGCGTAGCGGGCAATGTGCTGAGCGGAGGAGCGTCGCGCCTCCCCGGCATCTTTGACGTGGCCGAGTCCGTATTGCGCCGCGCCGTGCGCCTTTCCTGGCCCATGCCGCTCGCCAAGATGCCGGCAACGCTGGCCGAGCCCGAATTCGCCACGGTCCTCGGCATGGTGAACTACGGCCAGCGCGCCAGAGTCGCCAGAGGCTTGCAGGAAGACCGCTGGGGAACAAGATTAAAAGCGCTGTTGGTTGGCAAAGGGGCTTAAAAAAGGATTCCTTCGTGAACCTTTGTGCCCTTAGTGGTTAACGGGTTTCGCATTTCACATATGGTGGACAAAATGAAAACCGATTCCAGCATTCGCATCAGCTTTAACGAAGAAGCCCGCAACGACGCCAAGATCAAAGTCATCGGCGTAGGCGGAGGCGGCGGCAATGCCGTCAATCGCATGATCGACGCCGGCGTCGACGGCATCGAATTCATCGTTGCCAACACCGACCTGCAGGCGCTGCGCATGTCCCACGCGCCGGTGAAGCTGCAACTCGGCGTCAAGCTCACCAACGGGCTGGGTGCGGGAGCGAATCCGGAGGTCGGCCGCAAAGCCGCGCTCGAAGATTCCGACAAAATCATCGAGGCCCTCGAAGGCGCCGACATGGTCTTCGTCACCACCGGCCTCGGCGGCGGCACGGGCACTGGCGCGGCGCCGATCATCGCCTCGCTGGCCGTCGAAATGGGAGCGTTGACGGTTGCCGTGGTCACCAAGCCGTTTTCGTTCGAAGGCAAACGCCGCATGGCGCAGGCCGAGCGCGGCATCGCCGAGTTGATGGAATCGGTCGACACCACCATCGTCATCCCCAACGAGAAACTTCTCGCGGTCGCGGAAAATGCCGGCTTCTTCGAATCTTTCCGCATCGCCGACGACATTCTGCGTCAGGGCGTGCAGGGAATTTCCGACATCATTACGATTCCCGGCATCATCAACCGCGACTTTGCCGACGTCAAGACCATCATGGCCGGCATGGGCTATGCCGTGATGGGCACAGCCACGGCCAGCGGCCAGAATCGCACCATGGAAGCGGCGCAGCGGGCGATCGCGTCGCCGTTGCTGGAAGCGGGCGCGATCGACGGCGCCCGCGGCATCCTGATCAACATCACCGGTTCCGCTTCGCTGAAGCTCGCCGAAGTGCAGCAGGCCTGCACCATCATCCAGAGCGCTGCGCACGACGACGCCAACATTATTTTCGGCGCCGTGATGGATGAGAAAATGAAAGACGCGGTGAAAATCACCGTGATCGCCACCGGCTTTCGCACCGCCCCAACGCGGCACCGCCAGCAGGAAACGCGCACCTCATTCGCTGCCCGCAACGACGACGCCATGGATTTTCCGTCGCGCGAGCTCGCAGATCAGCCCACGCCCGGGCACATCATGTCGAGCGCAGATGCATCGCACTCCGAAGTCTCGGCCAGTTCTTCTGACGCTGGTTCGTTTGACAATCGTTCGTTTGATGACCGCTCGTTCGACGAGTCGTTTGCCTCCGGCGCGCCGGCCAGCGCGCTGGCCTATAGTTCGCACGCCACTCAGCCCATCCCGGCGGACCCGATGCACGCCAGTGTCGCGAACTTCGAGCGCACTAACTTTGAACAAGACGATCTCGACGTTCCAGCCTTCCTACGCAAGCGCGGCGACGTGATGTAGGCAGAAAAAGGATGCACGGGCCAACGATTGTCCGGCAGCGGCAGAGGAAAACAAGATTCAAGCTGGAGGCCTTACTGCCCACTGACCCTAGCCCCTGACCACTGCCCTTGGATTAGGAAAAGCTTTTCCTTTCGGGGTAGTATCGTTATAGTAACCGGTAACACGTTACTGAAGGCGATGGCACCCAGGTAACTAGCAATGCATGTTGTTGTCCCATAATGGTTTAAATCGAAATTAATGTTTTCGCCGATCTAAACTTTATCGTTGCCTGAAATGGCTTAAGTCCCGTATTATCCGAGAATTGGACAGTTGTTAAGTCCAGGGGACGAAGTTACTTCCGGCTGGCACCGTGCGTGCATCGTAGTATCCAGAACTTCTGAAGTGGGGAAAAAGGGAAAGATGTCAAAGCGGGGAATGCGCTTTTTTCGTGGGATTTTTGCCTTCCTGATCTGGCTGCCGTTCAGCGTTGCGAGCTGGGCTGCGCACGTCAACACGCCTGCGACCAACACGGCAAAATCCAAGTCTCAGAAGATCAACGAAACGCAGCGGACCAAGCGCCGCCTGCATCACCTGGCGAGCGCCCGCAAGGCCGCCACGCCGGCCTCCGGCGCGCATCTTTCCAGCTCGCGTTCGTCGAGCGCGCAACTGTCTGCAACCGTGGCTCATCGCCGCCGCTACCAGGAACGTTTCCACATGAGTTCGTTCGCCGAGGACATTACCGAAGGCGATGCCACTGCCGGCGAAGATACCGTGGTTCGCCAGGCCGCGCTTGACGCGCTGGGCAACATGAATGGCACGGTAGTCGCGATCGAACCTACCAGCGGCCGCGTGCTGGCCATGGTGAATCAGAAGCTCGCGCTTTCCAGTGGTGCGCAACCCTGCTCCACCATCAAGCTCTCCGTCGCGCTCGCCGCGCTGAACGAAGGCCTGGTTTCAAAAGATACCGAAGTCGCACTCGGAGGCCGCAGCCGCGTCAATCTTACCGAGGCGCTGGCGCACTCCAACAATCTCTATTTCGAGACTCTGGGACGCAAGCTGGGCTTTGAAAAAGTCGCTTACTACGCGCATGAATACGGGCTCGGCGAGCTAGCCGGTTACGATATTCCCGGCGAGCAGCTGGGCAGCTATCCCGACGAAGTGCTTCCCGACAAGCTCGGCGGCGTAGGCAAAATGTGTTCCTACGGTGAGAGTGTTTCCATGACGCCATTGCAACTCGGCGCAATGGTTTCGGCCATCGCCAACGGCGGAACGCTTTACTATCTGCAGCATCCCACGTCTCCGGAAGAGATTGCGAACTTCCAGCCCCGGATCAAGCGCACGCTCGATATTGCTCCGCTGATTCCGGAAATTTCTGATGGCATGGCCGGCGCGGTGCAATACGGCACGGCCCGCAGCCTGCGGCTCAATTTCAACGAAGAGGAAATCCTGGGCAAGACCGGAACCTGTTCGCATGCCGGCACGCGTTTTGGCTGGTTCGCTTCCTACGCCAACACCAGCGTGGGACGCATCGTGGTTGTGATCTTCCTGCAGGGCGGCCGTCCCACCTTCGGTCCCAAGGCTGCAGAAATTGCCGGGCGTATGTACCGCAATCTTTACGACCACAACTTCTTCATCGCCGGACCAAGCCAGCCGGGCGACACGGCTGCAGTTCGTCCCGCAAGCAACAATCCGTAGCGCACAACTCATTTCCGAATCCAAAACGTTCGAACTAGGAGGCCTCTCGAAAGAGAGGCCTTTTTTCTCTCTCCCTTGCGCCCTCTGCCGCCATTGCGTTGCGTCCTTTGCCGCTTAGAGTTTTTGTCTGCACGCCGAAGAAAAAAACCTGGCCGCTAATGACGCTAAAGGACAGCCGCAGAGATCGCAAAGAAACGCAGGATCACTGTTTCTAAGAAACTTCTAATGTTGAACCCCTCACGCATCGCTGCCGATAGAAACACTGAGGAGGGCCGCGTGCGCGTACTTGCACCGATGATGGCAGCCAGTTACGACTACCGGTTGATCGTGCTCTCCGTCGCCTTCGCTTTGCTTGCCGCCTATGCCGCGATCGATCTTGCGGGTAGAGTGACGGCGACGCGCGGGTGGGCGAAGGCGCTCTGGCTGGCCGGTGGCGCTGCGGCGATGGGCCTGGGAATCTGGACCATGCACTACATCGGGATGCTGGCTCTGATCCTGCCCGTGCCCGTTCTCTATCACTACCCCACCGTCGTGCTGTCTCTGTTTGTGGCGATTGCGGCGTCCGCCGTGGCGTTGTTTACCGTGAGCCGTAAGCGACTTGGAATAACGCCGGAAATCGCGGGCGCGCTCGTGATGGGCGGGGGAATCGCGGCCATGCATTACATCGGCATGGCCGCCATGCGCCTGCCGGCCACCACGGAATGCACATGGAGTTTGGAGGTACTTTCCGTGGTTCTCGCCATTGGAGTTTCTTTGGCGGCACTGAGCCTGATTTTTCTCGTCTCGCCGGAGGACCGCACGAGAGCGAGGAAACTAATCGGCGCGATGCTGATGGGCAGCGCGATTCCGCTGATGCACTACACCGGCATGTGGGCGGTAACATTCCGCGCATCCACGGTCCCGCCAGACCTGACCAACGCGATAGGTATTTCCTCGCTCGGAATTGCGGCGATCAGCGCCGCGAGCTTTGCGGTTCTCGCAGGCGCGATTACCACGTCTTTCCTGGACCGTTGGCTGTCTTCGCAGCGGGCAGCGGTCGAGGCGTCCCAGAAAGATGATTTGTACTTTCGCGCGGTGGCCGAAGCGCTGCCCCAAATGATCTGGACTGCTGACCCTGACGGCAGCGACGACTTCTTCAGTCGGAAATGGCTGGAGTACACCGGCCTGACCACGGCGCAAAGCGTAGGCCGCGGATGGACCGTGGCCATCCACACGGACGACCTGGCTCCCTGCCTGGAAAAATGGAAAACCGCTCTGCGCACTGGAGAACCCTACGACGTGGAGTACCGCTTCCTCCGCGCCGCGGACGGCGTCTACCGCTGGTTCCTGGGACGAGCCAACCCAATCCGCGACACGAAGGGTGAAATCATCAAGTGGTTTGGCACCTGCACCGACATCGAAGATCAAAAACATAATCAGCAGATCCTCGAGCAGGAAATCAAAGAACGAACCGAGGAACTGGCCGACGCTAATACCCGGCTGCAGGAAGAAATGTGGGAGAGAGACTCCGCCCGCCGCGAGCTCGACCTGCAAAACGCGAGAATGCTGCGCGAGGTCACCGAGCGTTCCCAACGCGCCACTATGCTGGCGAAGATGGGCGAGCTCCTGCAGAGCTGCGTTAACCGGGAGGAGGTATTTGCCGCGGCGCTCGGTTTCGCGCCCCGGATTTTTTCGCTAGGCCGCGGCGCAGTTGCGCTCCTGAATCCGGCGCGAGACTTAGCGGAAGTTATTGGCTGGTGGGCGGAGTGCCAGCTTCCCGTCGCCGCGTTCGAGCCGATCGCCTGCTGGGCGCTCCGGACTGGACATCCGCATCTGGTAATCGCGGGCGACTCCACCGCGCCCTGTCGCCACGCCGAAGGCGTGAAGAATACTTACTTGTGTGTTCCCATCCTCGCGCAGGGCGAAGCCCTGGGCATCGTGCATTTTCAGGCGACGGATGAGTCGCCCCAGCTCGCCGACTCCGAGCTTTCATTCAAGACCACCTTCGCCGAGCAAGTGGGACTCTCCATTGCCAACATCCGCCTGCGCGAGGCGCTGCGGGCGCAGTCGGTCAAGGACCCTCTGACCGGCCTCTACAACCGGCGCTACCTGCAGGAAATGCTGGAGCGCGAGATCCGGCGCGCCGCGCGCGCCGAGCAGCCCCTGGGAATTCTCATGCTCGATCTCGACCATTTCAAGAAATTCAACGACACCTACGGCCACGAGGCGGGCGACACGATTCTGCGCGAAGTGGGCGCGTTTCTGATCAAGAGCATTCGCGTGGAAGACACGGTCTGCCGCTTCGGAGGCGAAGAGTTCGTCATCGTGCTGCCCACAGCCAGCGCCGAAGCCTCCCGCTCGCGCGCCGAGCGCATACGCTCAAAGCTGCGCGAATTGACAGTTCTTCACCAGGGACTCTCGATGGGCAAAATCACGGTGTCCGTCGGAGTGGCTGAACTGCCGGCGAACGGCACCTCCGCGGGAGAATTGCTCGCCGCCGCCGATGCCGCCCTCTACTGTGCCAAGCGCGCCGGCCGCGACCAGGTGATGGTCGCAGAACCGCTAGCCACCACAGAAATGGCCGCCGCCGCGGTTGCTGGAGATCCCCCCAAGTCCTAGAAGGTTGCGGGCGCAACCGAGGCCGGATTTGACTTTGGGTCGCGCGGCGCTTCGATCGCTGCGATAGCCGTATTTGCGTGGGTCGCTCAGTCCGCTCCGTTGGCAGCCACCTTGCGCACCATGGCCAGATTGTCGTCGTTGACCGTCAAGATGCCGCATGGGTAGAGCGCGACCGGACCGATGTCTCCATAGTTGAGTAGCTGCATGAGAAACAGATACTGCTCACCTGCCCGAATCGCAGATCGCGTGTCGGCAGGGATCATCATCTCTCGGCTATCGACGTCAACGTACAAGCGACCCACCTGTCGCGGATACTTGGGCTTCTTTATCACGCTGACATTTTCAAGGTCCGTTAGCCGTGGCGGCCCGCCGTGGTAGCGCGGAGAGCTTAGTTTGACTGTTTTGGGCCGAACGACCAGAATCACATCCGCGAGTTGCGCCGCCCGTTTCGACAATTCCGGAGTGCATGTCAGGCTCTTTGGCGAGTCACGCTCGTCCTCAACCGTCTGTGCCCAGACGGCCGGCATCAGATCGCGATCTCTGCAGGAACGGAGTCTCGTGAGGCAGCTCAGATCGAACTGCATCAGCCGCGATACGTCCGCGGCGTTCGCATCTTGCGAAAGCTCCGCCCAGACCGTCACTCCAGTGAAGCCATACGAACCCAACGTGGTGGGATAGGTGCCAACGAGATAGGCGGGATGCAACAGCAAGTGCTTCAACTTGACATCAGGCCTATCGCGATCGCTGAACGAGCCGCCTTCCCACTGATTAGTACCCGCATAACCCATCAGCGTGCAGCTGCTTCCCCTGCATCCTCGTCCAGGCGTGTAAACAAGAAACGAGACGGATCGGAGTGCCTTTCCTTGTATCTGCACCCACGCTTCAACGACAGTCGGACGCAATCCGAGCCACTCGAAAACGCGCGCGTAGGCTCCCAGGATGAAGACGAAAGGGCTTGGGAAGTTGTGCGCGCGGGCCGGCTTGGGCATGAGTTGAAAGCGGTACGTGCAGTCGTCATCAGTGCAGGGCCTATATGGCCGCTTCCATTCTTCAAAACCCCATTTCCTAGTGACGAGAAGCACCTCCGCCGCACCCGCCTTCTTCAATTCCAACTCTCGAACGTCCGATAGGAGTCGCTCCGCCTGTCTACGAAACCTGTACTGCTCAAACCGTAGATAGATCGAAACACCGGCCACCAGAACAACCGCGCCAGGGGCGACGACCAGCGCGGCCCGTTTCACAAACCTACGTAGTCCCATATTTGAATTTGACACCGAGAAGAAAAGTGTAGCCAGCTATCGTTAGTAACCGCCTGAAGGACGTGCAGAACTAGCTTCGCTGGCGGCCAGCGAATCGGACACAGTTGTAAAACCGCCCTAACGCTCATTGACCAAACCAAATGGGCTCAGGCCAAGGTTCAATAGCTCCCAAGAAATATCCTAGGCTCGTGCGAGGCAGCGCAGCGATTTCCCCCAGGCCGACGCCAACGGCTTCAGCCGTTGGGGTAAGACCTTGCGTCCTCAGACTCGCTTCTGCGCGGTCCCGCTCGAACAGGTAGACAGCCATTTCCACCACCAAACAACAACGCCCAGCCTGTCGGCTGGGCGCGGTGTAAAACTCCGGACAGTTTCGCGCGCCTTTAGCTGCGTTGCCCCCGGCCCTTGCTCTCGTCACTGGCGATTACGCCGTCCTTGATGTGGATGACCCGGTGGGCATACTCAGCGATATCGCCTTCGTGGGTGACCAGGATGATGGTGTTGCCTTCCGCCTGCAGGCGGTCAAACAACGCCATGATCTCAATGCCGGTCTGCGAATCCAGGTTGCCGGTGGGTTCGTCGGCCAGAATGATGGAGGGCTTGTTCACCAACGCCCGCGCAATGGCCACGCGCTGCCGTTGCCCGCCGGAAAGCTCGTTGGGCTTGTGGCTCATGCGGGCTTCCATGCCCACGGCCGCCAGAGAAGCCTTGGCGCGTTCCATGCGCTCGTCGGTGGGAATGCCGGCGTAGATCAGCGGCAGCTCCACGTTGTGCAGAGCGGTGGCGCGGGCCAGCAGATTGAACGTCTGAAAGACGAAGCCGATCTCTTTGTTGCGGATGCGGGCCAGCTCGTCGTCGTCCAGTTCGCTCACCAGCTGGCTGTTCAGCCAGTACTTTCCTTTGCTGGGCGTGTCCAGGCAGCCGATCAGGTTCATCAGCGTCGATTTGCCGGACCCCGAGGGCCCCATGATGGCAACGTATTCGTTGCGCTGGATGCGCAGATTCACGCCCCGCAGCGCGTGCACCTGCTGCTCCGAGCCCATGTCATACGTCTTCCACAGGTCCTCAGCCGCGATCATGCAGGATTCCGGCGGCGCCAGAACTGCGGGGGTCGGCATATTGATGACTTCGGCGGTTGCCATTGTTTTCTCCTGCTGTTCCTTAACGTCGTCCGATGCCACTGACTTCTCCGATCGTTTGGTGTTTAAGTCCTGGCGTTAAGTCTTAGCCGTGCATGACTGCCCGTGATTAATTGCCCGTGAACGACTGCCCTGAATGACTTCGAGTTCGAATCCGTTTGAACTGCTTCCAGTTGCGCTTGCCCTAGCCTGTTGTGTCCCGCTTACTGACTGCGCTTACTCACGAATCTGGCTTTCCCTTTGGACGCGCCAGCCCGCCGAACGTTATAACGTAACGTTATAACGCTAGGATGTTTCGTCTTCTTCCTTCTTCGGCGCTGAATTGTCGATCTTTACGCTGCTTCCCGGCCGCAGCGTGCGCAACACTTTGTAACTTCCGGTGATGACCTCGTCGCTTTCCTTCAAGCCGTCGAGCACTTCAATATCCGTCATCCCCGTAATGCCCGTTGTCACCGGCACAAACTCGGCCTTGCGATTCCGGATTACGAACACGCCCTGGATATCGTCATTCTTCTTTGGACCCTTGGATGCCGTTTCCGCGGTTGACGGCGCCGCCGCATGCACCGCGCCCGGACCGGAAGTCTGTTTCTCCAACTGCTCTTTCGTGCGGATCGTGAGTGCCTGAATGGGAATCGCCAGGGCCGAGGATCGCGTCGCCGTCGTGATCTTGGCGGTCGTCGAAAGCCCCGGCCGCAGATCGGACGGCGGATCCGTCAACGTCACCACCACCTTGAAGTCCTTGGCCTCTTCGCTGGTGCTGGTCGACTGCGACGTGGACACACCGCTCGAGCGGACGATGGCGTTGTCACCGATTTCCGAGACCGTCCCGTGGAATATTTTCTTCGGGATCGCGTCAATCGTCACCTCGGCAGGCTGGCCGATCTTCACGTTTACAATGTCGGTTTCATCCACTTTCACTTCCGCGGTGATGATCCCCATGGCCGCGATCGTCATCAACGTGCTGCCCTGCGCGTTCTGAATGCCTACCACCACCGTCTCGCCTTCGCGCACCGGCAAATTGCTGATCACGCCGTCGAAAGGCGCATTGTACGTGGTCTTCTGCAGAAGGTCGGTGTAGTGCGTCAGCGTGGCCCGTGCCTGCGCCACGCGCTCAGTGGCGGAATCGTTCTGCGCCTTGGCTTGGGCAACTTTCGATTGCGCCTGCACCAGCCCCGCATCCGCCGTGGCCCACGCATTCTTGCGGCTGTCGAAATCAGACTTCGCAATCAGTCCGTCTTTGAAAAGGCTTTGCGCGCGCTCCCAGTCCAGCTTGTTGCGGTCATAGTCGGCCTGGGCGCGGACCAGATCGGCCTGCGACGTTTTAAGCCCAGCGTCCGCCGCCAGCGCATCCGTTTCCGCGGCCTGCAGCGACGCTTCATTCGCGCTGACGTCCGCCGTGGATTGCACGTTTTCCAGTTGCGCCAGCAATTGACCCTTCTTCACCTGATCGCCTTCCTTCACGTACAGGTGGGTAATTTTTCCAAACGCGTTCGCGCCGATGTTGACGTAGGTCTTGGGCTTGATTTCGCCCGAAGCGCTCACTATCGTCGCCAGGTCTTCACGCTGCACCTTGCCGGTTTGCACCGTCACAACATTCTTGGCACTCTGGTGCACCGTGAAACTCACGATGCCCACCAGTAGAAGGGCTGCGCCTGCGCCAATTGCAATTTTTTTCCAAGGTTTCATATTGCCGTCACAGTCCGGAGGATTTCAGGTTCATGCCCTGGGCTCATTTCCAGAGATCATGCCCGGGTCATGCACGAGTTTCATGCACACGACCGCCGGGCAAGGAACGCCATACCGCCTCAGCCGGTGAGAGTAACGGACACACATCCAGTAATACGATCCCAGTGGCGGGAAAGTTCCCAATCAGGAAGCCCAATCAGGAAGAACGAGTGGCCGAGACCCAGGACACGAATAGGAAGCCAGTATGACCTGCCCCGAGCGAGATCAAAATAATTATAACTTGCCGCCCCATTCGACGAAAATCCAAGATTCGGTGCCGCCGGGCAACTCCGGGCTTCCCGGGGTGCTTCTAACTACATAGGGGATGGTAGACTTCCATCCGTTCGCGCGATTCGAAATTGGGGTCAATTTGACGACATTTTGCCACTAAGGACACAAAGTCACACAAAGGAAAGCCTGACCTGGAAAGCCCTTCGTGATACTTAGCGCCCCTTTGTGGTTGACGATTTTGCGCTTGCCGTCGCTAAACTGACCCGTTCTCAGGACGCGAGTTAGCCTTGCTTTGACACAGATAACGGCCTAAAATAGGGCGACAACGGTTCGTCTGGCAGGAGTCCCTCTCATGTTCCGGGTTTGCGTGCACCGATATCTTCTCGCTTCTTTTCTGGCACTTATGGGCGTAGCTGTGCCCTGTGCCCTGGCCCAGGATCCAAATCCCAAACCGGCCGACAAGTCGGCTGGAGACGCGGCCGCAGCCGCGCAGCCGGCCCAGACCGCGCAAGAGGTCGATCCCCTCAAGAAGCCCATCGACCCCAAGAAAAAGAAGCAACAGGAAAGGGATTACAGGAAAGAAATCAAAGGGACCTACAAGAAGTGGCTCGACGAGGACGTGGTCTGGATCATCACCGACGAAGAGAAGGCGGCCTTCAAGCAGCTCAGCAACGACGAAGAGCGCGATTCATTCATCGAGGCTTTCTGGCAGCGTCGCGATCCCACTCCTGACACGGAAGAGAACGAATACAAAGAAGAGCACTACCAGCGCATTGCTTACGCCAACGAGCATTTCGCCGCCGGCATCCCGGGATGGAAGTCAGACCGCGGGCCGGATCTACATCATGTACGGCAAGGCGGATGAGATCGAATCGCATCCTTCGGGCGGGAGTTATGAGCGGCCCATGTCGGAAGGTGGCGGCGAGACTTCTACCTTCCCGTTTGAAGATTGGCGATACCGCTACCTGGAAGGGATCGGGCAAGAGGTCATCATCGAGTTCGTCGACACTTGCATGTGCGGCGAATATCACATGACCATGGATCGCTCCGAGAAAGATGCCCTGCTCTACACGCCCAACGCAGGATTGACCATGTGGGAGCAGATGGGCATGGCCAGCAAGACCCAGCGATTCAGCGGTGGCAATGGCCTGGAGAGGCTAGGCTTGGGCCCGGATAGCGCCAGCCAGAATGGGAAAGAATTCGACCGGCTCGAGCAATTCGCCAAGCTGCAGGCGCCTCCGCCGGTCAAGTACAAAGATCTGGAAGAAATCGTCAACAGCAAGATCGTCCTGAACCCGATGCCTTTCGATGTGCGGACGGATTTTGTGAAGGTGACCAGCGACACGGTGCTGGTGCCCGTGACTATCCAGATGAAGAACCGCGACATCACTTTCGTGAACAAAGACGGGATCCAGCGCGGCACGGTGAACATTTTTGCCCGCTTCACCACGCTGACCGGCAAGGTTGTGCAGACGTTTGAAGATCCGGTGCAAGTGGACGTTCCGGAAGAATTGCTGCCGCGCACCGCCGAGAATTCGTCGGTGTACTGGAAATCGATTCCCTTGCGGCCCGGACGCTACAAGTTAGAGATCGCCATCAAGGACGTGAACGGCGACCGCAGAGGCGTATGGAGCCGGGGAATAGTGGTTCCCGACTTTTCTGACGATAAGCTGGCGACTTCTACCCTGATCGTCGCCGACCAGATGGAGCCGGTGCCCACCAAGACGATTGGCGCGGGCAATTTCGTGATCGGCACCATGAAGGTACGGCCGCGCGTGGCGGCTGCGGACGGCAAGCCGGCGTTGTTCAAGAAAGATCGCGACCCGAAGCTGAATTTCTGGATGCAGGTCTACAATCTGGGCATCGACGAGAAAACCCACAAGCCCTCGGCCACGTTCGAATATGACATCATCAACATGGCAACGAACAAGGCCGTGATTCAGAAGATTGAGTCTACGGACTCGATGGGCAATCTCGGCGATCAAGTGACCCTGCAGAAATCGATTGCCGCCGCGAACCTGCAGCCTGGAACTTACAGGATCGATATCAAAGTGAACGACAACATCTCCAAGCAGACCATTGATCCGTCGGCCGTATTTGCGGTAGAGTAGCGGCCTGCTTGATTCCCCCCGGGGGTGGGTAGGGCTTGATATACAAGCTCGGAACTTGGGTAGTGGTCCTCGGATTAGCGCTTCCCGTGTGTGCCAGCGAGCAACCGGGCGCGATCTCAGGATACGTTCGCAATGCCTCGGGAGCCCCGCAGATGGGGGCGGTGGTGGAGATCCTTGGTTCGGAGATTAGTTCGGCGTCGCGCTCGCTTACCACGTTTACGGACGGCCTGGGTTTCTATTCCGCTGCCGGACTGCTGCCCGGCGTTTATTCCGTAAAAGTCTCGGCTCCCTCTTTTCTGCCCACCGTGCTGGAACGCATTGGACTGGTTCCGGGCGCTCACCTCAAAGTAAATGTCACCCTGAACACTCTTCTGGGCGCGCTGGATGTGGGACGGATTCGCGCAGTTCCCGACGATGACGATTGGAAGTGGACTCTTCGTTCAGTCGCCAACCGGCCCATCTTGCGTGTATTCGACGATCCGCAGCAGACCGCGGAAAAACAGGATCATGAACTGAAGGGTTCGCTTTCGTTCCTGGCTGGTTCGACCAGCGATGGCTACGGCAGCGGATCGGACATGAACACCGGCTTTACCTTGGAGCGCTCGATCTTTTCGACGGGCCGCGTGGGCATGAGCGGGAACGTGGGTTACGGCGACGGTACGCCGGACGCGGTGTTCCGCACCACGTATTCTCGGGTGTTGCCGGATGGCTCGGAGCCGTCCGTGGCTGTCACCGTGCGCCGTTTCGCGCCTTCCGATCCGAACCTGCACAATGCTGCGCTGCAAGCCGTGGCTGTGGCCATGGGAGACTCGTTTTCCGTCGGCGATGTGCTGGAACTGAGGTTTGGCAGCGAACTGCAGACCGTTCAGTTCCTCGGGCGCGTGAGTGCGTTTCGTCCCTACGGCACCGCCGATTTGCACCTCTCGCCCAACACGGTTGTCGAATATTCCTACGCGACATCGTTGCCGGATGCGCGGACTGAAAAAGGCTTTGATTCGGCTCCCGCAGATTTAAGCGAATCGGATCCTCGCGTCAGCCTGCAGAACTTCGCTTCCAAGATCGAGCGGGCCCATCATCAGGAGTTGAGCCTGTCACGGCGCATGGGCAAGACCAATGTGCAGTTTGCCGTGTTTTCCGATCGCGTTGCCGATACCGCTCTAACCGGCGCGGGTGAAGTTACCGCCGTGGGCGGATTCGTGCTGCCCGATGTGTATTCCGGCACCTTCAGCTACGAAGGCGGAACTCTCGACACCCCCGGCTTGCGGGCGGTGGTGCAGCACAAGTTCTCGAACGACCTTACCGCTACGCTTGACTATGCCTGGGGCGGGACGCTTAACCTGTCACAGCCTGATGTGCCTCAACCGCTTTCGCTGCAGGATGCGCAACCGTGGATCAGTACGGTGCGGCGCCATGCATTGGCCGCCAAGTTCAACGGGACGCTGCCGCGGCTTCACACCCGCTGGATTGCTTCCTACCGCTGGGTCAACGGCCAGGCGCTCACTCCCGTGGACATGTTTAATGCCTCGCCGGGCCAGAGCGATCCTTACCTGAGTTTGTTCCTGCGTCAGCCTATTCCCAGCATGGGTTTCCTAACCGGACACATGGAAGCGCTGATTGAAGTGCGCAACCTGCTGGCGCAAGGCTACGTGCCAGTGATGGGCCAGGATGGCCAGACGGTATACCTGGTGCAGGCCGCGCGCTCGATTCGCGGCGGACTCGCTTTTAACTTCTAAACACAGGGTAGAAATCCCAGAGTCAAAATCCCAGAGTCAAAATCCCCACTTCTCGCAAAGGACGCGAGAAATGGGGCACCCAGAAGAATCCGCGCCGCAAATAATCGAACTCCCGAATCAGGAAAACGAATACGACTGTCCTCTAAGTGCCTGATTTTGCAGCGCAAGATGGCTTCGATCTCAAGCGACTGGCCTTCAAACTTCGGGCCGTTCGTAAATCGGAGATTGACGATCAAGTCGGTGCTTCGGTAAAGTTGCCACCTTGCGGAGTATTCCAGTGGACAAAGCCAAGAAGCGCAATGCGATGGTTTTGACGCGTGATGCCGATTGCCGTTGCCGTTCTCCATTTCTTCCCAGCTAGAAGCCTGACCAGTCCACGTTTGCCTGGGGCTTCGGGGCTACAGATTCTCATATCGATCAAGAAGAGACTACCAGTGAACATATTTTCTGTTCGGTAGTCTTTTGTAAGTTGCTGTAAATAAGCTGGATAGACGTAGGGTTCGGTGTGGCGGGCAACCTGCATCATTACTGATAACTAACCTTTTGCAGTCCAGCTGAGTTTAGAAGTTCACCAACGGGCTTTTGAAAGCCGGGTGAAGGAGAGACGTACATGCGAGGTCTACTGAGTTGGTTCATCGTACTCGTGCTGCTTGGGGCAACCGGATACGCGCAGACATTCCGCGGAGCCATTAATGGTACCGTGACAGATCCGTCCGGAGCGGTAGTGGCGGGCGCCAGCGTAAAAGCGACCAACGTGGCTACGGCGGTCGCGATCACCGCGACCACCACCAGTGGCGGCGAGTTCGCGTTCCAGGATCTGCCGCTGGGAACGTACAAGGTGGAGGTAACGGCAGGCGGATTTCGTACTGCCGCGGTTGATAACATTTCGGTCACGGCAGGCGGCGTTTATACCCTCCCCGTGAAACTAGCCGCCGGATCGGCTGGAACGACAGTGGTGGAGGTATCCGCTGCAGCGCTCACGCTCGACACCACGACCGCTGCGCAAGACAACATAATTCCGGCCGAGGCGGTCGCTGACGTGCCCATGAACGGGCGCGACTTCACACAGTTTGCGGCGGTGCAGCCGGGCTACGGAGGATACTCTGTCGGGGGCTTCGGGTCTCTGAACGGCACGCGCGCCAACCAGATGAACTGGCAGATTGACGGCGTCGACAACAACGACTTCTGGCACAATATTCCGGCCGTGAATCAAGGGGGCGTGTCGGGTATTGCGGGCGTCGTCATGCCACTCGATGCGATCGATGAATTCGCCGCCCAGACTAATTCCAACGCTGAAGGCGGGCGAAACGCCGGCGGAATCATTAACGTCGTGCTGAAGTCCGGCAGCAACCAGCTTCACGGTTCGCTTTACTATTTCAACCGCAACACTTCGCTCGGTGCGGCCACACCGTTCTTCAACCCGAGCCTGCTGGCGTCGGAGGGCTTGCCCAACAGCAAGCCTCCGCTGCGCAACGAGAACTATGGTTTCTCGCTCGGCGGACCAGTCATCAAGGACAAGACGTTCTGGTTTATTACGTTCGAAAAGCAGAAATACACGATTGGACTGTCGGGGTTGAACACGGAACCGTCACAGGCTTACCGGAGCGCCGCCGATACTCTCATCGGCGGAGCAGCCAACGAAAACCCGATCTCAGCCAAGTTGATGGATAATCTCTGGCCAAGCGTTATCAATAATCTACCGGCCAAAGTGGGCAACTTCTTTGCGACCAACCCATCGATCGGCTACAGCTACAACGGCCTGATCAAACTTGACCATAACTTTACCGACAAACACCACTTTTCCATCCGCTGGTACGGAGGTCAGGGCTCGCAGATCGCTCCCCTCGGCGGCAGCGCCGCTTTGGCCACGGCGAGCTCGAACGATCCCTACTACTTCGAGAAGGCCCCCATTCACGTCTACAACTACGCGGCCACGCTCAACTCCGTTTTGACGTCGAAAATTACGAATCAGTTGCTGTTCGGTGTGAACTACTTCAATCAAGTCTTCAACGACGCCAACCACAGTTTCAATACAAGTTCCTATGGCCTGGACCTCAGTCCGGATGCCCTGATCAATGGAAAGCCAATCCTGGGCGCGCCGAATCTACAGATCGCCGGCTTTGAGCAGGTCGGCATTACGCCGCCCGAGGGCCGCAATGACATCACAGGAATGTTGGCGGACATCGTGTCCTACAACGTGGGCAAGCACCAGTTCCGTTTTGGCGGCGAGTTCCGCCAGGGGCACGTGGACGAGTTTTACTACCGCGGGTCTCTCGGGACCTTCAGCTTTACGGGAACCTATCCCGGAACTGCGTGGTCGGGCACATGCGCCACTGGCGATCCCACCTGCGCTCTGGCCGACTTCCTCGCGGGTGACGTTTCATCATCCGGCATCACGGTGGGCGATGCCGAGCGAAAAGTCGTGGTCAACGGGGTTGACTTCTTTGCGCAGGACTCGATGCAGCTCACGCGCCGGCTGAACGTCAACTGGGGCCTCCGCTGGGACTATTTCGGCCCACTGCACAATGGCAGCAAGGACATCGCGCTCTTCGTCCCCGGGCAAGCCGAGGTGGTTCAGGGCAACGGAATCAGCAACGTTTTTCCTCAGGACAAGAACAACTTCGCGCCGCGCTTTGGTTTTGCCTACCAGCCGACCAGCCGCGAGGATCTCGTCATCCGCGGCGGTATCGGCGTGTTTTATGACCAGATCAACATGAACCCGTTCCTGGATTTCCGTCCGCCCTTCGGAGCGGATGGGCTGGAAGATAACCCGGCAGGGCCGAAGCCCGTTTCTGTTTACACGGCGAATACTGCGGGCGCGACGAGTTACCAGTGGCAACCGAACGTGCCGATTTTCCCCGGAGTCGCGACGTGCGTCTCCGGAGTCGCCAGCGCCACTGATTGCATTAACCCTGCGACCAAAGCTCCGACGGTGTTCGACGTATTTTCCGTGAACCAGAATTTCCGCACGCCCTACTTCTACAACTACAATCTCAATGTGCAGAAGAGTTTCGGCAATGGGTTCGCGGTTTGGCAGGTGGGGTATGTAGGAAGCGCGGGCCATAAGCTCTCGATTATGCTGGATATCAATCAACTTCCTGGCATTCACGCGGACGGGGCGTTTCCGCAGTATCCGAACTTTGGCCACATCAACCAGCTCAACAGCATCGGCAACTCGAACTACAATGCACTGCAGAGCACGCTGCGGCTACGGGCGTATCACGGGCTGAGTGCGTCGTTTGCTTATACCTGGGCGCACGAACTGGACGACATCAGCGCCTATCGAGGCGCCATCCCCTACGACAGTACGAACCCCGCCGCCGAGTATGGCAACGGCGACTTCGATACCCGCCAGAATCTGTCGGGCACTTTGACGTGGGACATCCCAGGTTCCGACCGTGGACCGAAGTGGCTTACGCACGGTTGGTCGGTCAACAGTCTATTTACCTTCCACGGCGGGCAGCCTCTCGATGAGGTCCGAACGGGCTACGACATCATCGCCGACCCGTTCGCTGGGGTGTCGCATAGCTTCCAGAAGACGGCTGCCTTCACCGGAGTGACATGGATCAACCCGGCTGCGTTCTGTCTGCCCGCGTTGGACGGAGGGACAGCCCCCTGTTCGGGTCCGAATATCTTCGGCGGCAACCTGCGCCGAAACCAGATTTATGGCCCAGGCTTCTCCGATCTCGATCTATCGGTGCTCAAGAACATTCCGATCACGGAGCGGGTGAGAGCCCAGTTCCGGCTGGAGATGTTTAACTTGTTCAACCGCATCAACCTGGCATCGGGCGTGGGCGCAACGAGTCCCGGCAACGGGGCGATCACCGATACCATTGGCGACTTTAACGGAGCGCCTGGCCTCGGCCCCGGCGAAGCGTTCAACATCAATCTTGGGCTGAAGATCATTTTCTAAGCGTCGTCTCACTCCTCGGCCCCTGCCGCTTGCGGCGGGGGCTTTTTTTGTGCCTGCGCTAGGCGGGTGGCCGCGAGGGCACTAGTCGTCCCTGCGGGAGTTTCCGCACTTCCACTCTATCCGACGCAGAAGGGCCGGGCTAATATCGCGACGCCCCCTTCGACTGCGCTCAGGGCAGGCTCTCCGGGGCTAGGATCATCGCGCAACTGGCCTACGTCTTTGGTCACTACGTCTGCCGTTTCGGCGATGTTACGCTTCTCTTGTTTGATCCCTCCCCGCAAGTCATCTGAACGTCTGTTCAAAGTATCTGTACAAAAGCATCTGTTCCGGAGATTCCTGATGCGTCGCGACCTGCCTATTGCCGTCTGCTCTACTTCGGTCTGCCCTGACACGATCGAGGCTAAGACGATCGAGCCTAACACGATCAAGCCTCAGACGATCGAGGCTAAGACGATCTGCGCTAATCAACTCTGGCCGACGATGTTTGCCGTTTCGGTACTTGTGCTGTTTCTGGCTGCGCCGCTCTCGGCACATCACCTGAAGAAGGGCGAGTCGGTGACCCTGCCGGTGACGACTTCCTCCGCGCGGGCGAAATCTCTCTATGAAGAAGGCGTGACCGATTACGAGAACCTCTACCTGGAACGCTGCAATGAAGATTGGCGCGCGGCCGTAAAAGAAGATCCGAATCTGGCGGTAGCCTGGATTTCGATTGCGCTGAACAGTGGCAATCCGCAGGAAGTGAACGAGGCTCGCGCCAAGGCGAAAGCGCTGGTGCCGAAGCTGACCGCGGGGGAGCAGTTGATGGTGGGATGGATCATCAAGGTGCAGGAAGGCGACTACATTGAGGGCATCTCGCTGATGAACGACTTGCTGGAGATGTATCCGCATGACAAGCATCTGCTCTACCTTGCCGGGAACTGGCTGATGCTCGAAGAGGGCAACGAGCAGGCGCAGCGGATCATGGAGAAGGCGCTGGCGATTGATAAGAACTTTCCCGCGGCGCTGAACGATCTGGCTTACCTCTACGCTCGGAACCGGCAGTTTGATAAGGCGTTTGCCAACATGGATCGTTATGTGGCGCTGCTGCCGAAGGAACCGAATCCGCAGGATTCTTATGGCGAGCTGCTCCGCATGGCTGGGCGCTTCGAGCAATCTCTGCTGCACTATCGCGCGGCCCTGAAGCTTGACCCGGACTTCGTGACTTCGCAGCTTGGGCTGGGAGATACGTACGCTTTGATGGGCAACCAGGAGCAGGCGCGGATTGAATACGAGCGCGCCGTCCGCTACGCGCACAATGAGGCCGACCGCCTGACTTACAGCATGCAAAGCGCGATGACCTGGGTGCGCGACGGGAAATTCAGCGAAGCCGACAAGGCCTTTGCGGAGATCGCGGCGACCGCGCACGCCAAGGATCAGGATTTGCAGGAGGCGCAGGCGTTCCGGCACATGGCGGAATACCAGGCCGACGATAGCGTTGCTTTGAAGTACTTGAAGCAGGCAGAGGAGGCGCTGAGCCATCGCGACATTGTGGTTTCGGACAAGAACGAAGAACTCTCTCACATCCTGCGCAACCGGGTGGTACGGGCGGCGCGGGCGGGCGATCAGGCTCTGGCCGACAAATCTCTGCAGCAATTGCAAACCATGGCTACCGGCAGCCGCAACCGTGTGATCCTGAGTTCCTACAACGGCGCGGCGGGCACGCTGCTGATGGATCAGAAGAAATTCGAAGACGCGATTGCGCGCCTAGAAGAAGACCAGGACAATCCCTTCACCATGGAACTGCTGGTGCAGGCTTATTACGAAACCGGCATGACCGACAAGCTGCATGAAATTGAAGGGAAGCTGCGGGGCACAAATTTGCCTACCATGGAGCAAGCCCTGGTGGTTCCGGCGATGCGATCGAGCCGTCCGATTATTTAACGGGCCTCCGTAACCAGATTCATCAAGCGGCCAAGGCCCAGAAACTCTCAGCAAACTCGCGGGTTTAGTGTAGATTTGGTGGACACCTGCGAGTCGTTATGACACCCCAAGCTGAGCGCCGCTCCCGGAAAAGAATACCTACCAACGTGGCTGCGCGGGTGCGAACCGCGCACGGAGTGGAGCATTCGGCGCAAACCCGCGACGTGAGCAGCAACGGCGTCTTTCTCTACAGCAAGTCGAAGATGGAAACCGGCGCAGAAGTCGAGCTGGTGCTGATCCTTCCGCCCGAACTTACCGACGGCCAGAAATGCTGGGTATGCTGCCAGGCGACGATTGTGCGCGCCGAACAGGTGGGCAGCGAGTTCGGCGTGGCAGCGAAAATAAAGCGAATGGACATACTGCCCGAAGCCGCGATTTGATCGCGCTCCGGAGTTCCGATTGTGGAGCAGTCGAACTGCTCATTTCTGCATCTAAGTTCCCAAAATTGAATTGGCCTCGGACCGAAATGTTCGGGCGTCACATCGGCGCCGGGTCGATCTGTGAAAAAAAACTTCCCATTGCATCGGCGTTGGTGCAATAATGGCGGCCCTAGAATTGCTCTGGCCAATCTCAGGTAACAGGCGGGCCCAAGTATGTGGATCGAAAAATTGGCCGGCGGTGTGGTGCGAGTGCAGACTCCCATCGGCCCCCGGTATGTGATGCCATCATTTTTTCAGCGGATGCAACTGTTGTGGATGTTTCGCAATTTTCCAATTCTTCCGCACGCGGTGCTGAGCGGACGTCAGCAGCGCATGGTGGACCAGCTGTGTTCGGAGCAGACCTTTGAATCGATGGCGTATTCCGGGGACGGCATGGAAGAAGCTCCGGTGATCGGAACCGTGGAGCGACGTCCAGCGATAGGAGCCGCACCGTTACCGCCTCGTCGACCGGTGGCCAGCGAAGGCTCACGCGGTATTCCAGCGGAAGCGCAGCAACAACCGTAGTTGCCCGCAGATTGAACGCGGCCCGCACATCGAACCCGTTGTTCCGCGGGCGTTCTCCGCTTGTCGCTTCACGATCTGTCCTCGTGTCCTATGTAATTAACGAATTTAGGGCATCACCTTCGCGGCGATCTGGTGGCTGCCACAGCGAGTGGATGTTATAATTTTGGTTTCGTCCTTCCTCCGACATTCCCACCGAGGGCGCGTAGCTCAATTGGCAGAGCAACTGACTCTTAATCAGTAGGTTGAAGGTTCGATTCCTTCCGCGCTCACCATCTTTTCAAGCACTTGGCAACTTCGGCTCGATCCCCATTCCACCGATTGTGTCCTTTTTGTGTCTTTACTGGACTCGACGGCTGGCCACCTCGGCCACCTCATCGATGTTTTGGTGCTGGTACTTCATGGTTGTGCTCACAGTCGTGTGTCCCATGACGTTCATGACCGCGAACAAGTTTTTGGTCGCCCGATACATTTCAGTTCCAAAGCCATGACGCGCGCAATAGAGGACGAGGTCAATTGGCAACCCAGCCTCCTTTCTGGCTTTCTCGAACTGTTTGGCGACCGTTGTCAGATGCCCACCGCGGGCGCGTTTTGAGGGAAAGATCCATCCCTCCTTCTGCTCCGAGTATCGCGCCAGAAGTGCGTGGCGAACTCGTGGACTGATTGGCACGTATCTCCGTCCCTTGAGCGATTTGCTCTCGTAGACGAAATATCGTTTGTTGGCCCAGTCCAAGTGCTCCCATCGCATTCGGAAAACTTCCTTCTGGTTGCGCATCCCGGAATCACGCATGATCATCAACACATCGCGAAGCGGCTGTTTGCAGAAAGGCAAAAGCTTGGCTTCGATGTCGGCGTCAATGACGCGCTCCCGTGCGTGCTCCTGCATGAGTTTGATCTTTGGAGAAGCCTTGATGATGGTCCATTCTTCGGCTTTTCCGAGCATCCGCCGCAGGGTACGCAAGGCGTTGTTGTGATTTGACGGACCACCTGGGAAGGTGAGCCGATCAGCATCATCCTTGGTGATCGCATTGACCCTCATGGCCACTACGTCAGTCTCTTCAATCAACCGCCAGCCGTTCTCGTAATAGTCCTTAGTCTTTTGCTTGAGTGTAGTGTTGCCTTCTACCCATTCAAAAAACCGGATCTTGAAATCACGCAACAGCGGGCTGCGCTTTCTGAGAACCACATCTCCTTTCTCTTCGGCTTGGGCGAGCAGCAGCGATTCCACTCGCCGGGCCGCCGCTAGGTTGGCTTTCTTTGTAGATCCACGGTAGCGTGTACCGTCGACCCAAAAATGGTAATGGTAGATCCCGCCTCGTCTGTGCAGAGCCATCGCTCTAGCCTCCATGTGCCCGCACGGACGGCATTCGCTTGTTGGCTCTGACGTAACGTTCTACGTCAGCAAGATCATACTTGATTCGCCCTCCTAACTTCACGTAGATCGGACCGATCTCCGCGCACCGCCAGTAGCGCAATGTACTTTCTGGAACCCCCCAAATTTCTGATAGTTCCTTTGTGCTGACAAGCTGGCGGCGCCGATTACGTTGATCGAAGCTTTCAGCCGGGGCCGGCGGTTGGAACGGAAGGACGATCCCCGAGATCTTGACGTTAGAACGCTCGCGGTGATCGAGCGATTCGTCGTCTACCTCAGGCCGGGGTGAGTAGGAGAAACGCATTTGCAACTCTGCTGTGACTTCACGCTTGACAATATCTCACTCGTACACATAAAGTCAATGCATAACGTTACAAATATCTTCACTGTAACCGCCCAGGAGGCTTCATGGCAGAGAAGGCAGTGACACCGCAGCAGCCGGTAATCTCGATTCGCATCTCCGATGCTCTGCGCCTAAGGCTTGAAACCTTGCGGAAAATCATGTTCCTCAAGAGCGGCCAAAATGTCTCGACATCGGAGGTGGCAAAGCAGCTTCTTGAGTCTGCCCGAGACGACCGTCTTGAACTGGTAGACCTGCTCAAGGAGCCGACCGATTCCTTGCTGAGAATTCGCGGGAAAGCAGACTCAGGGCTCTCGCTTTCACAAGCGGAATGGGCCATGGTGGCCCACTATTGTGCGCGGGGCGCCGAGTCATTTGCGAACTCCGCACAAGGCCAGATCTCCTACGAGTCCCTCGCCGAAATCCTGGAGGCATTCCTTGCGGCTTACACCATCGCTCGCAGACCGAAGAAGTCCCCAGTGGACTTTGTCTACCTGATGAGTCTTCCAGGGGACAGACAGGTGGAGGCAAAGGGTGAGGATGTTGGAAGCGATGACGTGCGCCGGGTGGTGACGTGCACCATTCAGATGCTGAGGAACCCGGCTCAAAAGCGGCGCAAGCCGATACTCGCTGTGCGGAATCTCTACCGACTTCTCGATGAGGAGACGTTCTCGAATATCGAGAAGCTGAACGAGGTGCTGTGGCCGCACTGGCCGGCCCTGTGGCGGGTGTGCGCGCGCGGCCACTATTCTCTCCACCGAAAACCCCTCCGTGAGAAGGCGCCTACGGAGACAAACGACGAGGATTTTGAGCTTGCGGTTCAGCCGGCATTGCCCTCCTTGGAAGAAGGCGGATACCGCCTCGATCTGGTGCGGGAAGAGGGGAATGAATTCTCCCCTCGTTTGGAGTTTCCCGGAACACTTGCCCCACACTATCCGGTGTGTGGATACCCGAGGATTGCCGAGTTCCGAAGGATGCTGGAAGAGCTTGATTTGGAGCGGGTCCTTTGCCAATGGCAAGGCTACTATTTCTATGCACACACGGCGATCGCGGACAACGAGGAAAGGGAAGTATTTTTCTTTGCGCGTGAGAACGGAATCACATTCCGATTCCCGAGGGAACACTGGCAGTCGATTCGGAATCTGTTTCGCCGCGCATGGCAGGCCACCGAAGTGATCCATACGTGGGAGGCGCAGGTGCTGGAATACGGCGAGCTGTAACAGCGCGGTGCTTCGCACCGGAAGAAGGGTGGACACGTCACCCCCAAATTGGGAACTGCGGAGCGCCAGCCGGCGCTTCGATGTTTACGCAGGTTAACTTTCGCTGCGTCAACAAACTTCGTCACGTGCTGAGTGACTGCGATATCGAACGATGACGTTTGTTTGAGACAGGTGGCCCCTGAGCGTCGAATCGCGTAAACGCGTTGAAGCGCAAGAGCTTCCTGTGAACTGGCGATTACGCAGTTTAATCGCAGCGGAATCAAGCGCAGTAGTTCAACAAGGCGGTTCGTCCAATGAGTAGTCCCCGCACTCAGGCTAATCCCCAGTCCAGTTTGCTGTTCGGAGAAGAAGCGAAGCCCGGCTTCCGCACCAAGACCGCGGCCACGCGACTGACTCCCGAAGAACTGGGCGAAATAGAAGCTGCCGCCGAAAGAGCGGGACAGGCTCTCTCCGAGTGGCTGCGTGAGACCGCTTTGCGGGCGGCGCGACAGCGGCCCGCCGATCCCAGCGAGCTGGTGTTGGCAGAACTCTGGGCGGTGCGTTATGCGCTGCTGAATCTCTTCCATGCAGCCGCCGAGGCCGCAGCGGAAGGTAGACAACTGTTGCCCGATTCTGTCCTCAAAATCCGCGAGCAGGCCGACGCGCGAAAGCTCCATCAGGCGCGCAAACTTCTCGAAAAATTCTTTGCCCGCGAGGGCGAGGAAAGAGCTCGTATGCCATGAGTGCCATGCCTTTTCCCAGAACCTTTTCGCTCTTGACGCCGTTGCTTTGGGTAGCCGCGATGTTCCTTTTGCTACTGGCTGTGCGGGGTATGTTGCAGAACCGGTCCCCACGTAAAGGGCGGGATAGAGACACGATCGAGTGGGGCCGACCTCGGCCAAGTTTGATCCAGAGATGGAGGATAAAGATGGGCAGAATCCGATTCAGACTGCCGAGATTTTCGCAGCGGCAGATGCCAGAGATCGCGCCGAAACCAGCGCCATCAGTGCCCGCGAATGCTCCCGCCTGAAGAAGCCTACCCAGCCGATACTCGCGCTCTTCGGTTCGACCATCGGTACGCCCGAGACCAAACCCAAAGAGGCGTTCGCCTGGGAGAAAACGAAGGGAATCGAATGAGAGACAAATTGCCAAGAACATCACTTGCCGCTTGAGGAGCGTTCGGTATGCTTACGATCTCGAAACCGCTGTCAGGCAGCCAGGCGCAGACCTACCATGTGCGGGAGTTTGCCTCGCAGGAACAGAACTATTGGAGCCGCGATCAGCAGGGTCACAGTGAGTGGCAGGGTAGGCTCGCCGAGCAATGGGGGTTGCAAGGTGGCGTTGGTTCCGAACACTTTGCACGACTGAGTGAAGGCCAACATCCGCACACCGAAGAGCAGCTCGTGCGGCATCAAGTTTCGAGAACCTATGAAGGCAAATTTGGGAGAGAGGTGACCAGCGCCGAGCATCGCGCGGGGTGGGACGCTACATTCTCTGCGCCGAAGTCGGTATCGCTCACCGCGCTCGTAGGCGGCGATGATCGGGTGCGGGAGGCTCATCGGGAGAGCGTTCGCGCGGCACTTCAGGAGCTTGAACGATACACGCAGGCGCGGATCGGCAATGTCCATGCCCCGGAGACGACCGGAAAATTCATCGCCGCCACTTTCGAGCACGACACCGCGCGGCCCGTCGATGGCTATGCCGCGCCCCAGCTTCATACTCATGCCGTGATCTTCAACATGACCGAGCGCGAGAACGGTCCCGAAAATGGGAAACAGATGCGAGCTTTGCAGCCACACGAGATGTTCGTGTCACAGCGCTACGCCACCGCGGTCTACCGATCCGAGTTGGCTCTGCGTCTGGAAAAGCTGGGCTACGAACTGGAGCGCGGCAAGCATGGACAGCCAGAAGTAAGAGGCTACACGAAGGAATATCTGGAGGCTTCCAGTCCGAGGCGTGAACAGATCAAAGACCATCTCCGGGAACAAGGAATCGACGGAGCCGCGGCGGCGCAGATCGCGGCCCACCATACACGCGACCGCAAGGAACTATTGTCGCCGGACGAAGTCTTACAGCGGCACCGCGAGCTTGCCGCACACTATGGACATCAGGCGGACCGTGTAGTGGCCCAAGCGCGCGAACACGGGCAGTATGAGACTCAAGACCCGGAGGCTCAAGCGCAGCGAGCCGTGACTTGGGCGCGCGATCATGTCTTCGAGAGATCGGCTGTGCAGGACCGCCGCGCGATCCTTGAAACAGCGCTGGTGCGAGGCATGGGAGAAACCACCTATGCCCAGGTCCGACAGGAGTTCGAGCGCCGGATCGAGACCGGAGAGTTCCGCGAAGTTCCGCACATTGGTGCTGGCCAACAATACACGACCGCCGTGATGGTTCGCATGGAGCGTGAGATCGTTGGCCGGATGCAGGAAGGCAATCGGCGCGACTACAGCGATGCCATGCTGGTCTCGCCTCAGGTGCGGATCGCGACAGAAGACCGCCACCCGGAGTTGAATGCGTCGCAGCGCCAAGCAGTAGACGAAATCTTTCTTTCGCGGGAGAAGGTTGTCGGTTTAGATGGCATAGCAGGCGCGGGCAAGACGACGACTCTGTCCGTGATCCGCGAAGGTGCGGAGGCCGAAGGCTACAAGGTGGAAGGTTTCGCGCCTACATCCCGCGCGGCACAGAAGCTCGGGGAAGCAGGCTTGGAGACATCCACACTACAAAAGCATCTGGTACGTGGACAGCAACCGGATACCGGCGAGAAACGGCTCTATGTGCTCGACGAATCCTCACTGGCATCGACCAGGCAGGCGCATGAGTTTGTGAACCGGCTCCATGCGAATGACCGTGTGTTGCTCGTCGGTGACCGGCGGCAACATGAGGCGGTTGAGGCCGGGCGTCCTTTCGCGCAGCTCCAGGACGCCGGTATGAAAACAGTTAAGCTCGAAGAGATCGTGCGCCAGAAAGACCCAGAACTGAAACAGGTAGTCGAGCAGCTTGCCCAAGGCGAAGTACAGGAAGCAATACAGAATCTTGACCGGCAGGGCCGAGTCCATGAGATTCAAGGCCACGACGAGCGCCTCGCAGCTATTGCGAAGGACTACGCAAAATCGCCGGAGAACACGCTGGTGATTTCTCCCGACAATCGCTCTCGCATGGAGATCAACGAGCGCGTCCATGCGGAATTGCAGCGGAGTGGCCTCGTCAGCAACGAGGAGCACCGCATCAGGACGCTAGTGCCGCGCCAAGACCTCACCGGCGCGGACCGCACATGGGCCGAGCGCTATGAGGTGGGCGATGTGCTGCGCTATTCGCGCGCATCGAAGGAGACCGGCATCGGGAAAGGCGCGTACGCACAGGTGAAGAGCATCGACGCTCCGAACAACCGGCTGACAGTCGAGCTGCAGGATGGCACGCAGCGCACTTACGATCCGCGCAGGCAGCAGGGAGTCTCAGTCTTTCGGGAGGAGATGCGGAGTTTTTCAGTAGGCGACCGCATTCAGCTCACTGCGCCGGCCAACAACCTCAGAGTTGCGAACCGCGAGTTGGGGACCATCGAGAGCATCGACGGAGACGGGCGGCTGCGCTTGAAGATCGACGGTGGGCGTATGGTTGAACTCGATCCGCACAAGCATCCGCATCTCGATCATGGGTATGCCATGACCAGCCACTCCAGCCAGGGACAGACTGCCGACCGTGTCTTGATTCACGTGGACACCGAACTGGGTGCCAAGGATCTGCTCAACAGCCGTATGGCCTACGTCGCTGTCTCGCGTGGACGCTATGACGCGCAGATTTATACGAACAATGCAGCAGACGCTCGGCCAGGAACTCAGCCGCGACGTGTCCCATTCCCCCGCCATTCAGCAGGAGCCAGCGGCGCACAAGTTAGAACCACAAACCACGCACACGAATCAGATCAGTCAGGGTTTCGGTCTTGGTCTTTGATGCAGCATTCCCGAATGACATACCCCGGATAGCCGGAGCGTAGCCGAGGCCCGGCCAGTGTCAAGGCCGCGCTTCGCGCGCCGCGTTCGCGGTCGAAGAGCCTTGACACTGGCCTTTGCGCCTCGGCTTATTATTCAGCTATCCGGGGAATGTCAGAAGGAAAGGACTATGCCCAGGCAGCGGCCTGCGAATCCCGCACGGCATGCAGGAAGCGGTCGGCGCACATTTCCGATTTTCGTAACGCTTGTGCTGCAAGTGTTGACACGGGGCCAGAATCTGCTATGTTGCTTCGGCCTTCGTTTCCGGAAGATTGGGCCATCTGTCGTGGCAGAGTGCGGCGCTAGCGGGAGAACTTCGGGGGACTCGGCAAGATTCAACTGAAAGTGACCGCGCAGCGATAGTTTGACGCGAACGTTGTCGACCGGAAGCTGGAGTCTGTTACGAATTCCGGAAAAGTCAAGCCTCCTCCGCTTTTTCACTTGACCGTCCACAGGCGCGGAGCATAGTTTCCACGCACACTCTGATCTTCTCATGCGTCGCACTCGGAAAGGCGCCAGGAGTGTTCTGTTCGGTTCGGTCTTCGCCCCAAGAAAGCACATGGTTCCTTGCGCAATGTACGGAATCGCGCAAAGGCGTTGGTGTGCGACTTAGGGCGTGAGTCCAGAGCCGAAAGTGTGGAGTTGGTCAACACCAGTGAGACAGTTTCCCCAACCCGAATGGAGATCGAGATGAAGCTAACTGCCCGACAAAGCACGGCCAGCTTTGGGCCAAATGTTCCCTCGACGTGGCGCTTAGAACGCAGAGCAGTAGCTTCGGCCGTGTTCTTGGTCCTCGTCTTCTTGGTGAGTGCCGCGCCCGCCTTCGCTGGTCCGAGCATAGCGGTGATGACGCCGCAGACCGGGCCGGCGGGCACATTAGTTGTGATAATAGGCAGCGGCTTCGGCGCATCGCAGGGTGCCAGCACCGTCACGTTCAACGGTACTCCGGTGACTTGGGTTTCTTGGAGCTCAACGACTCTGTCGGTCCAAGTTCCCGCTGGAGCCACCTCGGGCAACGTGGTGGTCAAGGTCGGGGGAGTGTCGAGCAGTGGCAAGAGTTTCACGGTCAGTCCATCTCCGGTCATCACCGGCGTGTCGGCGACTTCAGGGCTGGTTGGCGCAACGCTGACTATCACCGGAAGCAATTTCACTGCGGGCGGTACTCAGACACCTCAAGTGGTTTTTAATCCTGAGCTCTACGCAAGCCCGGCTAGTTCGACTGACACATCAATTACGGTCGCGGTCCCGGCCGGTGCTACCACCGGAGATCTCGTTGTTTCTGTCGGCGGCGGAAACAGCAACGGAGTGCTTTTTACGGTAACTTCCTCAGACCCCAGCATCAGCAACATCTCTCCAGGCGGAGGAGTGGTAGGCACAGCGGTAACAATTACAGGAGCAAACTTCGGTTCGTCGCAAGGTGCAAGCACGGTCGCGTTCAATGGGACTGCCGGAACCCCGACGAACTGGAGTGGCTCTTCAATTACAGTGCTCGGTTCCGATCGGCGCCACCACGGGGAATGTGCTGGTGACGGTTGGTGGAGTGGCAAGTAACCCCTACGGTTTTGAGGTAGGAACTGCCGCGCCGAACATCACCAGCATTTCGCCGACCTCGGGGGCGGTGGGCACATCAGTGACAATCAAGGGCACAGGCTTTGGCTCGACGCAGGGTACAAACACAGTAACGTTTAACGAGGCGTCGGGTGTGCCGACCAGTTGGAACGCGACCCAGATTAAGGTGCCCGTGCCGACGGGTGCGACCAGTGGCAGTGTGCTGGTGACGGCCAGCGGCACTGTCAGCAATTCTGTGAGCTTCACTGTGCCTGGGACAGGGCCAAGCCTCACTAGTTTGTCGCCCAGTTCGGCGCCAGTGGGAGCATCGGTGACGATCACCGGCACGAACTTCGATGCGACGCAGGGGACGAGCACCGTGACGTTCAACGGTGTAGCAGCTACGGCTACGGGCTGGAGCCCGACATCGATTGCGGCGACGGTACCCTCAGGTGCTACCAGTGGCACCGTGGTGGTTACGGTAAGCGGCACTGCAAGCGGTGGGTTCGGCTTCTCTGTTGCCCCGAACATCACGAATTTGTCGCCTGCTACTGGAGCTGTGGGCGCAACCGTGACGATTTCAGGGACCAGTTTCGGTCCGAGCCAGGGCACGAGCACAGTCACCTTTAATGGGACAGCCGCCACTCCCACAAGTTGGGGAGCCAGTTCAATCGCCGTGCCAGTCCCATCAGGAGCCACGTCCGGCACTGTCGTGGTGACAGTGGGTGGTGTTGCCAGCAACGGAGTGAACTTCACAGCAGCCCCGAACATTACGAGTCTGTCCCCGACTTCGGGCGCGGTGGGCACCTCGGTGACAATCTCAGGGACCAGTTTCGGTCCCAGCCAAGGAACGAGCACGGTGAGTTTCAATGGAACAGCAGCCACTCCCACAAGTTGGCTTTCCGGCTCCATCACCGTGCCAGTCCCAGCAGGAGCGACGACGGGCAATGTGGTGGTTTACGTAAGCGGCGTGAATAGCAACGGCTCACTATTTACACTCAGCCAAGTTGGGCCCACGATCACGAGTCTGAATCCAAGCAGCGCAGCTGCGGCAGCACTTGTGCAAATAGTAGGGCAAAGCCTTTCTATCGCTAATCAACAGACAACGGTGAATATCGGAAGCCAGCAGGTCACAAGCATTCAAGCCAGCAGCGATGGAACGTCTGTTTACTTTTTGGTTCCTCAGGGAGCCGCTTCTGGACCACTGACCGTTCAAGTTGGCGGCGGACAGTCAAGCAATTCCCTGCAGTTTACGGTTACAACTCCGCCCCAAATCTATGCACTCTCTCCCCTTGAGATGGCCCCCAGCGCGGTGTTGACGATCCAGGGCACTTATTTTGCCGCAAACGGAGCGAACGGGAATTTGCTGTTGATCGACGGTCAGTCGGCCAATTTTTTGAGTTGGAACAACAATCAGATCACCGTTCAAGCTCCGTCAGCTTCGGGGACGCATACAGTCGCGGTCGTGACCGGAGGCGGGCAAAGTGCATCGCTACAGTTCACGGTTCTTTCGTACGGGACGATCTCGGGAACGGTGACATCCAGTGGATCACCGGTGCCGGGTGCGACTGTTCAAGGCGTTTACGGCCAGTCAACGACTACTGACAATAGTGGGAACTTTGCGTTTTCCTCCGTGCCCGTTGGAACATATTCAGTTGGCGCAACCGCAAGTGGCTATGTTCCCTCGATCAGTCCGGTCTCGGTGACGGTAGGCACGAACACTAGCGTTCAACTCCAGGTTTCTCTCCCAAACCCCACGCAAATATCGATTGTTCCGAACGGCGCGACCATTCCGGAGGGTGGAGGCCAAAACCTCTCCGTGGTTGACCAGAACGGCATGCCTGTAACGGGAGCGACATGGTCCGTGGACAACTCGACGATCGTCTTTCTTGACACAACGGACAACAGCATCACGGGAGTGGCATTGGGTACGACAACAGTTCGTGCATCATGGCAGAGCCTTCAGGCCAGTATCGCGGTAAGTGTAATTGCGCCAGCGAATACCCTTTGGTCCGCGCAAACCAGCGGACAGCAGGGACCAGCGCTGCCGCTGGCAAAAACTGGGACCGGGCCCGACTTTGTTTATACTGACGGCTCGAACCTGTATGGAGTGAGCTATAAGAGCGGTGTACTGTGGCAGCAGTCCTTGCAAGGGCTTCCAAACCTTAACTTCTCTGGGGCTGCAGCCGATGAGAATGGCGACTTCGTAATCCCAGGCCTGAATCCGGCAACCTCTGCGGGCACCATGACGAAGTTCTATGGCACGAATGGACTGCCTGAGTGGAGCCACTCTTTTGATGTCGGCATTGAGTACTCGTTTGCGCTGGATGGCCAGGGAGATGTGTATGCGTCGACCCGAAATCTTGATGCAACACAGAACTTCGACAGCCTTGTGGAGCTGGGGTCTTCGACTGGGCAGGCAGTTTTGTCGGTCAGCACTCCCGACTCCGAATACAGCTCCACCGGCTGTTCCCCAGGGGATTTATTTGTAAGCAGCGGTGCTGGGATACCTTCGGTCCTTTCGGATGGCTCCGTCCAGGTCCAGAACTCGACCTTTCTGCAACGAGCATTCGAAATCTCATCTAACTGCTTGAATGCTTATTTCGATCAGACCGTTCTTAGCCTTTGGACGGTTTCAGGGGGCACCGTGACCACCCAAGCCTTGGATACTTCCTCGGTGGCAGGAGTCGCGGGGACAGAGGTGCCCTATGTTGGGATTGGCGGGGTGTCCAATCTTCCCGACGGCAACGGAGGAGCCGTCAACATTTGGGAAGAACAAGCGATAGCAAATTATGTTGCTACATCCTGGACCACGTTTTTCAGCGACAGCGCAACGGGAACGAAGTTCCAGTCGAACAACTTCTTGCCCAATGGAGGAGCCGTCCTCGGCAGCACTGGCCTTTTGTATCTCCCCGGAACGCAGATGGACAACAGCAACGTGTTGGTCGCAATGAACTTAGCCAGCCAGTCGGAAGCGTGGCGAATTCCGTTCGACGATGCAAACGGTGCTGAGGAGATATTGGCGGCAGCAACGAGTGACGGAGGGGTCGCAATTACAAACAGCTCTGGTGTTTCGAGAGTCGATACCAGTGGGAATGTGACTCCCGATGCCGACCTTAGCTCTTTGGTAGGTACCTCTGGAGATCAGTCTCCCAGCCCTCTGACCCACCTTGGGGGGCCTGATGGTACGCTATGGGCTTCCTCGACCGCGGACACGGTAGTTTCCGACATAGCTGACGTGGAGGTCACCAGCGGGCTCCCCGTGTCAGACTGGGATACCCCGACAGGAGTTTCGGCGAAGAATGCGAACCGGGCGGCGAAGAGCGCGCATTGGATCGACGCCGATACCGATCAGTTCACGTCTGTCAAGCAAACGCCAAACGGTCCCGTATCAACACAAGATTTTAAAGATTGTGGCGGTTTCGATGACACAACACCGCCCATCTTAGTCGTTCCGCTGAACGGCACGAATCAGGTGCAGCTGAAGGTTGAGGGGGCATTTCTTCAGAGTAACGCCTGGAAGGCCGTCACTCTCCAGAGTGACACCCCGTCGGTAACCATCAACCCATCCGCTCCGACTGCCTCCACAACTGTCTTCACGATCAGCGGAGGCGCGACCGCATTTCTGGCTCGAATCAAAGCGATTAATAGCAATGGAAATAACCTCGCAACCCTGCGAGTCGCTGTGAAAGCTCCGCCGCAAATTACGAACCCAGCAGGGATCACCCTCGACCCTCAGACGCTAAACGCTACTCTCGACCTTTATCCTGTGTATGAACCGGTCGACAAGCTGACACCTACCGTGCCCACCGCTGCCAGCGTTTTGAGCGAACTGCAACAAACTTTGGGTAAGCACACCAACATTCCTTTCGCCGTCAATTTGATGCCGCAGATCAGCGTGCACTACGACTTAAACGGGGACGGAATGCTGGCGTATACCGGACAAGACCCCTCGACCAACAATGAAGCCCTAACAATCTCCTACGATCTTGGCCCGAGCGGACCCAATCCTGCTAATTCCTCCCACTACCAAGCGGCGTACGTCAACCAGATTGTTGCTCCCCAAGAAGGATTCGGCTCTGATCCTCTGATGTTCATTCGAAATCAAACCAACAGCGGGCAGCCTTATGTAACCGCGCATGAGCTGGGGCATTCCCTCTGTATTGTTACAACGACCGGAACTTGTCTTTCCCATAACACGGCAGATCAAAAAGACCTGATGACTCCGAAAGACCCTGCTGGCGGCTGGGCTCCTTGTCGACTACACGCGTTTGAGTGGAACATCCTCAATCCGACGGGAAACCCTCCCCCCCCAGGGCAACCAGCGCCGCAATGGGAGCTTGCCCCACCTCAGCCGCAGGATCAGTAGAATAACAAGCCATAGCAATGGAAAGGTGAACAGGCGTTGAAAACAGGATTGACAGTCATAGTTCTCGCCATGCTGGGCATAGCGTTCGCCCAGAATGCACCGCCGGCCCCTCGGGGGTCTCTCCTTCAGCTCGCTCGTAAAGGTGACGACTCAGCTTTATACGAGATGGAGCAGAGCGGCGACATTCAAGATCTTCAAGCCCTTCTGCATGATCCCGACTACTCCGCGAAAACCGCTGCGCGCATATTCTTGGCCAAGATGGGCGACCATGAAGCATTGCAGTATTTCGCTTGCCGCAGCCTGGACAATTGGTCTGCGCTGGATCAGGATCTGGATCAAATTGGTGGGGAGTTCCGAATCGAGCTATACCGGCGTCTGCTCGACTCCTCCGATCAAACGTTCTTCGCAAATATCCGGAAAGAGGACAGGAGTTCGGACGAGCTCCTAACGCCCCCGAGCAGCATCGTCCTTCTTAGGCTCCCCGCACTGCTGCCGGATGCTGGCATTCCAAAGCCTGCCCCGTTGGATATTCAGGCCGGCAGGGACAAGGAGTTCAAATCGAGATGGAGAGAGTGGATAGATAGTCACCAATCCGAACTGCAGCAGCTAAAGCCTACAGCCGAAGGGATCAGTTTCGATCCGCATTCTTGCTCAAATATCTATGATCCGACTGCGATGAATCGCAGGCTGCAGACCATAAGCGGCGCAGGCGGAGTTGACTGTCGAGCGCCAGCCGCTGGAGACGCAGGCGCAGTCTCCAATTGCATTAGAACATCGTTTGCGAAAAAGCGCCCTTTCTATGTGCGCCAGGACTTATACGGCACCGACTCTGGCGTGGCGGTAGGTCTGGCAGGGGATGGTAAGGGCAATGCGTACGCGGTCGCGTACGATGATACTGGTGTGAGCACGACTGGTCTGGGAGAAAAAGTCGAACTGTTTGACAACAAACACACCGCGGTAGTTTCCTGTCCAAAACCGATCCGATTCCGCCTCTCGATGTCATGGAACGGTTTAACTTGCCTCACCAAGAAAGGAAACTTACTTCTTTCTCCCCATTAGGCTTTCCGGATACGTCGTCGGAGAGTGCGAAACTGCTTGCCAATGCCCTCCAGCCCTCACCCACGTGTCTGGGAGGATTGGACTCCACTGTGACCTAATGACCTAATGGAATGGACCCATCCGGGATGATTGTAAGCTTTGTTCCGGAGGTGGTTCCCAATGAAGATAGCGACGGTCGGACTGGATATAGCCAAGCAGACGTTCCAAGCGCACGGAGTGGACTGCAAGGGCAAGGTGGTGTTGCGGAAGCGGCTGAGGCGATCTGAAGTGTCTTCGTTCTTTGCTGGAGTCGAAGCTTGCCTGATCGGACTGGAAGCCAGCGGGGGAGCGCACTACTGGTTTCGCGTATTGAGCCGGCTGGGGCACACGGTGCGCCTGATCGCGCCGCAGTTTGTGAAGCCCTATGTGAAGTCGCAGAAGAACGATGCCAACGACGCGGAGGCGATCTGTGAAGCGGTGAGTCGTCCGAGCATGCGTTTCGTTCCGGCCAAGCGAGTCGAACAGCAGGATTTGCAATGCCTGCACCGAGTGCGGTCGCGGCTGATCGGCTGCCGGACACAGTTGGTCAACCAGATTCGCGGGCTGCTGGCGGAGTACGGGATTGTTCTCCCGCAGCATGTGGCTCAGTTGCGCCGCCACCTCCCTGCACTTCTGGAGGACGACGGCAATGAACTCACGATTTCTACGCGACGCTTGTTTCATTCGCTCTACGAGGAACTGATCGAACTGGAAGCCAAAATCACTTCCGCCGATCTGAGGATTGAGCGGGCCTTCCGGGAGAACGCAGAATGCCAGCGCATCGCCGCGGTGGAAGGCATCGGGCCAGTGACAGCCACAGCGGTAGTCGCCGCCATCAGTGATGGCCACGCTTTTCGGAACGGGAGACAGTTCGCCGCGTGGCTGGGTCTGGTGCCGCGACAACACTCCAGCGGAGGCAAACCAAAACTGCTGGGGATCAGCAAACGCGGCGATCCCTATCTGCGCACGCTGTTGGTGCATGGAGCCAGGTCGGTGGTTTATCGAGCCAAAGCTAAGACCGACTGTCGCAGTCGATGGATCAACGACAAACAACAGAGATTGGGAACGGCGAGAGCCTGCGTCGCTCTCGCCAACAAGAATGCGCGCATTCTCTGGTCCCTGATAGCGAAGCAACAAGTGTATCGGCCGGCTGTCTAGATTTCTGTAGCCGAAGGCTGAGTTGAGGTGTCCTCGTCGAGATGCTTGAGCCAAACATGATGGCGAAAGTGGTGAGACCAGCTTCTTCAAAACCTGCGGGGGGCAGGGCCTTCCAAGGCCGTTGACCTGATTAGGAGAAGAAGCGCAGATTCCATCAGGGCCCGGAAGATGAAATATCTTCCATTTTAGAGGCCGGATATATGCACGCGTCTCTTTCACACATCGCTCTCATCGAGGCCCTTGCAAACCGGATGGGTCCATATATGCTCCCCGCTTTCCACACAAGTCCGAGTATGATTTCGGACGAAGGAAAGGGGAAGAGGTATGTCGAAGACCAGGCACACGGTGGCTTCGAATCCATCGGTACCATCGCGCCACAACGAACGGTTCTCCGCGACCAAACTTGGAACCTTGGAACCCGTTTTTGGAACCGTTTATCGCCGAAAGCACTCCAAAGACGCCGAAGTGCTCCGCCTAAGTCATTGCAAGTACATGTACTCCAACATCTGCTCCCCCGGCTGTTAACCGGAGATTCTTGAGCCCCAAGAGCAACACACTTTTTCGGGCAATGATTGCCTGCGATCTTTCTCCCTTAGCCCAAGAATCCAGCCCAAGATATGTGCATCTGCCACGACCGTCAAAGTACTTACGCAGCCACCTAAGACCTGTTAAGTCGTTGTAAACACTTGTCAACGCCACTCTGAAAAGGCAGCGCTCTACCGCTGCCAGGTCCGCAAGTCAGTTGAGACGTTAAGCTTCGTCCTGTGTCCTTTTTGTGTCCTTCGCAATTAGATGCCGTTCGATTTCACCAACTTTTCCAACGCTTTTAGAAGCCGTCCATGCGGGTCTTTTGATCGTTAAGTTATTGTCACGGCTGCACTTGTCTGTAGTGCAGCCACGTCGGGACACATAACTCTTAATCAGTAGGTTGTAGGTTCGATTCCTACCGCGCTCACCACTTCTTCATTGCAACCGCGAGACTTTCCGCTGCACTCTCGCTCGCCTCATGCGGGTTCGTGTGGTGGGTATTCTCACCATCTCTGAACCGCTGGGCTCAAGCGTCGGGTAAATCCGACCGCCGGTATTGCAGAGCCTGATAGGCGCAATAAGAAATATGAATTGGACTGAGTTTCTGTGTGCCTTTACTGTCTGCGGTCACTGGAATCCTTAGTTACAAATCGCGAAGATTGATAACAGAGTGATTGTTTCTATCGCCAATGCGTTATTGAAGTTTTGGGGATAGCGACCTCGTTCTTTTCGGAATTAGCAAGATAGAGACATAGAAAACGCGATGTCGCATGTAGCGCACCACAATCGATGGTTGGGGCGCGAGAAAGCAGTGGTAGTAAAAGCATGGAGCGTATGACACAGCTAAAAAGAGTCCGGGCATCAGTTATTCGAACCGGACCTGGCTGTTTTCTGATCGCGCTGATCACTTTCTTTTGCTATCGCCTGCAACTGAATCTCACGGTCACCGGCTTCCTCTACCTGATTGCTATTGTGCTGCAGTCGTTAACAGGGAGCTTCATCTCATCTGCCTTGGTTTCCGTGGTTGCGGTTCTGTGCCTGGATTTCTTCTTCACACTTCCACTCTTTTCTCTTGAGGTTACAAGTCCCCTCGACATATTGGCGCTGATTTCGTTCCTGACTACGGGGCTGGTCGTGTCCCGACTCACGACCCGAGTGCGCGAGGAGGCAGCGATCTCGGACCACCAGCGGCGTCAGGTGGATCGACTTTACCGACTGGCGCAAATGCTACTGGCCGTTGATCCAGAAGAGGCGACCCGCGCCACTTCGATCGAACTGTTTCGAAATGTATTTGATCTTCGGTCGGTCTGCCTGTTCGATGCGGCAAAGGCAGAAACATACTGTACGAATACGATTCCCAGCAGCCTGGCGGACCAGACCAGAGATGCATGCTTGTCAGGCCGAGACAGCGAGAATGCAGGGTCGGCGGTTCTGACTCGATGCTTATATGCTGGGGGGAAAGCGATCGGTGCAATCGGCTTCGAAGGTCTACACGATCCGGAACTGACCGCAGGAGCTCTCTCCGCGCTTGCAGCGGCGATGCTGGAAAGGGCGCATACCTTCCGTACTGCCAGCCATGCTGCGGCTGCGGCGCAAGCGGAATTATTTCGCGGAGCCCTTCTGGATGCCCTTGCCCACGAGTTCAAGACTCCACTCGCCACCATCGTGACCGCAGCGGGGGGCCTTCGCGAACTCGGACCTCTGTGCCCAGAGCAGCTGGACCTGACAGATATTGTTGAAACTGAGGCTTCCCGGCTAAGCGTGCTGACATCACGACTGCTGCGAACCGCGCAATTGGATCGAGAAGAAGTTAAGCCGCAACTGGAATTCACGGACATGGCGAACCTGGTTGCGGTGGTAGCGGATCAGTATTCAAGACAGTGGACCGACCGCAGGCTCTCCATTCGGAAAGACGCAGTGGCCACGGGTGTGATGGCAGACCCCGAGTTGCTCCAGCTGGTTTTGCGACAGCTACTGGACAACGCCTGCAAGTATTCCGTGCCTGGCTCCGCGGTTAGCGTAAGCATCGACTCGCAGGATGAGTGGGTGGCAATTCGAACCGCAAACAGCGGCAGTTCCATTCGGCCGAATGAACGGTCACGTATTTTCGAACGGTTTTATCGGGGCGCCGAAGCGCAAGATAAGGCGCCGGGTTCGGGGCTGGGTTTATATGTAGCGCGAAAGATCGTTCACGCACACGGCGGAAGCCTGGATCTGGAGATGGGGCCGACCGCGCGTCAAGATACGGCTTTCCTTCTGGCCCTGCCACTGGCCGCAAGAGAGTCGTGAAGAGCTTCGTAGCGCGGCGAAGCTGACGGTTCTTGGATGCTGACGGTCTTCGGTAAGGCTACGAAATCAACAGTGACACAGAGTCTCAATGACTACGGACCGGCTCAATACATTGGTCGTCGATGACGAACCGTCTTTTCGCCGGGTGCTGCGGACCTCTCTGGCCGCCAGCGGATTTGCGATCGAGGAAGCGAGAAGTGGAGAGGAAGCTGTCGCGATTCTTGCCCAATCCGCTTTCGACCTCGTGCTGCTTGACGTGAATATGCCGGGGATTGGCGGCGTGGAAGCTTGCCGCGAAATTCGCGCGCTCATGCCGAAGATCGGCATCGTAATGGTCACGGTGCAGGATGGCGAGAGCGAGATCGTCAAGGCTCTGGAAGCAGGTGCGGACGACTACATCACAAAGCCTATCCGCTTTCGCGAACTGGTTGCGCGACTAAGAGCGGTGTTACGCAGACTCCGTATTGACGATGCCGGCGAGCCGGCACGGTTGCAGGCAGGCGATTTGGAACTCGATATTAATCGCCATGTGCTCTACCGACAGGGGGAAATTGTCCACCTCACCCCGACCGAGTTCGAACTACTGGCGCTGCTGATGCGGAACCAGGGAGTTCCGGTTACGCATGCCAAACTGCTGCGCTCCGTCTGGGGGCCGGAATACGGCACGGAACTTGACTACCTGCGCTCTTTTGTCAAAACGCTGCGTCAAAAGGTTGAAGAAGATCCCGCCAAACCAAAATACATTGTGACAGAACCCTGGGTTGGGTACCGCTTTTGCAATTCTCGTGATGGGTTACCAGCCGTGCCTGGGGATGTGTCGCACTAAGTTTTCTGTCCGCGACTGACGTCATCGAGTATCGCTTCATCCTGCCAATCAAAGAACTTTATCCGAGTTAGTCGAATTATTAATGTCCAATCTTCACGGTTTCTTCATGCCATCCCGTCTACTCTCCTCAACACATTCGGGGCGTTGAACCATTTGCTTTCCGCTGGTAGCGCGTCTCTGCAGATGTTTCGCGAAAGTGTAAATAGCTTTCGGTCTTGTCATTGAGGCACGAGACGACCGCCGCGGTGAGTCAAAAGTCGCAAGGCTGCTGCCCAATGCTGTTCGATATGGCAAACAGGTTTATGCGTTCTTTATGAACTTTTTATCCGCCCTTTATGAGTTTTCGAATTTGATGGTGAATTGAGTGCCAACCGGAAAGGACTCGAACTTGAAGATCATGAGAGCACTATTGCGTAAGCCCGTAGCGGTGTCAGCTTTGTACTCGATGCTGGTCTTGAGTCTCTGTGTGGGTCAGGGTTCGCGCTCTTACGCACAGACACAAACTCAGCCGGACGCAGCACCAAAGGTGGCTGCGATGCACGAACCATTGGCCGCTGACACGAGTACGACGAGCGGCACGGCGCCGGCGAACGCCCGGCCCACCGCCGCGCCCGATCCGGATATCGAGGTCGAGAAAGAGCTGGCGGTCATGAAGGCGCGCATCGAACAACTCGAAGCAGAACTGAAGAGTCGCGCTGCGACCGCGCCGCCGGCAGCTGCCGAGGCTGCGGCGCCGGTAAAGTCTGAGCCAACCCCGGCCGCAGCAGCAAGCGCAAGTCCGGCGGTATCGATTGCACAAGCGTCAATCGACACGCCGGCCACCAAGCCGGAAAAAAAGCCACCGAGCGAGCCATTCGCCTATGCTGACTGGACTTGGCTGAATGGCACGGCGCGCAACAAAGACGCAGTCTGGGATTCGAAATTCTTCACGCCGGAAATCAGATTCGATACTGACTTCGTAAGCAGCTTCAACCACCCCAAGGACGACACGCTCGGTGGATCGACGGAGATCTTCCGCTCGAACGAAATACAGGTAGAGCAGATCAGTTTCGGCGGGGACTTTCACTGGCAAAACGTTCGCGGCCGGGTCTTGACTCTGGGAGGAATGTTTGCAGTCACCACTCCGCGCAACGACGCGAGCGCGGGACGCGGGCAATGGGATCTCCGTGGCGCGTACAAGTATTTTGCTGAAGCCTACGGCGGGTATCACCTTAACGTGAATCACGGGCTCAATATCGACGCCGGAATCTTCGTTTCTTACATTGGTCTTTTCAGCTATTACAACTTCGACAACTGGGCCTACCAGCCGTCCTATGTTTCGTCCAACACGCCGTGGTTCTTCAATGGCCTGCGCATCCAGTGGTTCCCCACCGACAAGTTGAAGATCGAGCCCTGGATCATCAACGGCTGGCAATCGTATGGCAGGCTGGGCACAAAACCCGGCCTCGGTGGGCAGATCTTATACCGTCCGAAGCCGTGGGTTTCCTTGGTCTTCAACAACTACGGCATGGGTGAAGACACGCTGTGGACTGGAACAGTTCCGCTGGGCCGGTCGCGCATCCACACCGACGACAGCATCGAAATCAAGTACTACGACCATCCGGAAAGGTTCGCCGACAAAATGGCCTTCTCTCTTACCGGCGATTTGGGCTGCGAGTATGGCGGTGGCGTTAGTTGCCACAAGAACGAACCCCTCACCCAGCCGGCGGGGGGCGGTCCCAAGGGCGGGCCCAAGCAGAGCTTCGCGGGGTGGATGCTGTACGACCGGACCTGGTTCAAGAAGGATCTGTACGCAATCACAGTGGGCGGTGGTGTGTTGGACAACCCTGGACGCTACTTAACGCTGCTCCCCCCCATCAACGGAGCGGACGCCATCTCCGGGTCGGCCTACTTCCCGGGATCTCCGGGGTTGCCGTTCAAAGCGTGGGACACATCGGTCAGCTTCTATTACATGCCGAAGCAGTACCTCAGCTTCCTCTGGGAGTTCGGTTATCGTACGGCCCAGCAGCCGTATTACAGCGGTCGAGGCGGGATCACTCCTCCCGGCGGCAACAATGGAGCTCCGCAATTCTATGCCTGCAACGACGGAACTTCGACCGGGATTGGATGGTCGCCAAACCCCAGCAATCCTTTCGACCCAGTGGGCTCGAACCTCGGTGCTGCGCAAGCGGCCTGCAGTGCGACGACAACCACGCACGGCGGCCTGTGGACTCCCGACCTGCGCAAGGACGAGCCCAGCCTGAGAATGGCGGTCATGGTGAAGTTTTAACTTAGCGACGAGAGAGAGGAGACGACGAAATGCGCAACATGAACCGGCGCAGTGCTTGGCAGTTGGTTCCAACCGCCGCACTGCTCCGTTTCTTGTTTGTTCTTTCTTTGGCTGCATTGCTGGCGCTGGTCGGGTGCACCGCGCATGCCGACCCGGCAGCGGAGGCGCCGCCGCCTGCAAACATCGTACCCGGAACGGATCCCGCGCTGTTCACGGTGGATCATCCGGAGCAATTCCCGCTAGAGACCGCGGTTGCGCGTCCCTCGAACTCTGAGTTGGTGGTCACGGGGACCGTCACGCCTGATGTTGCTCGCAACGTCCCGGTGGTCTCGCTCGCCTCTGGGCGCGTAGTGGCGATTCACGCGCGACTCGGCGACACCGTGCAGAAAGGCCAGTTGTTGCTGACCATCCGCAGCGATGACGTTGCGGGAGGTTTCGACGCTTATCGCAAGGCCGTGGCCGACGAGCTTCTCGCCCGAAAGCAGTTAAATCGAGCCGTGGATATGTTTGCCCATGGAGCCATCGCGGAGCAGGACCTCGAGGTTGCGCAAGACACCGAAGACGACGCCAAGACTACGCTCGCGACCGCGACCGAGCATCTTCGGCTCCTGGGCAACGATCCCGACAAGCCCATGGGTATGGTGGACATCGTCGCACCCACTTCGGGGGTGATCACGGATCAGGAAGTGACGAATGCTGCACTCGTGCAGGCCTACTCATCCCCTAGCCCGTTCACGATTTCAGACGTTTCGTCGGTATGGATTGTCTGCGACGTGTATGAGAATGACATGCCCAGCGTGCGGCTCGGGGACACCGCGGACATCACCCTGAATGCTTATCCCGGTCGGCCGTTCAAGGGAAAGGTCAGCAACATCGGCATGATCCTCGACCCCAGCATTCGTACCGCCAAGGTTCGGATCGAGGTTGAGAATCCAGGGATCATGCGGCTCGGCATGTTCGCGAAAGCAACATTCCGCGGTCAAACCACCGAGATGCACACCATTGTTCCGGCATCCGCCGTGCTGCGTATGCATGATCGTGACTTTGTTTTCGTTCCCGCGCCCGACAAAAAATTTCGCCGGTTGGAAGTCGTCAGTGGAGACGTGTTGACCGAAAACACGAGTTTGCAGGAAATCAAATCTGGGCTCAAGCCGGGGCAACAGGTAGTTACCAACGCTCTGGTTTTAGACCACGTGCTCGCTCAATAACGGATGGCGACAACATATCCGGCCTCGCGAGTGCGGCTGATGGCGGACATTCCAGAGCAGCGGCCGTCAGGAGCGGCTAAGCCGGTGCAGCGACAACCCAGACAGGACAAGAAATGATTCGGGCGCTGGTAGATTTTGCACTGAACAACAAATTTGTGGTGCTGGCCATCGCCGTCCTGCTGGCCGGCTGGGGGGCCATCTCGTTCCACAACCTGCCGGTGGAAGCCTATCCCGATATCGCCGACAACTACGTTACGGTCATTACGCAATGGCCCGGCCGCTCCGCGGAGGAAGTGGAACAACAGGTCACGATCCCGATCGAGATTCAAATGTCGGGAATGCCGCACATGACGTTTCTCCGTTCTGAATCGATTTTCGGCCTGTCGTTCGTGATCATGATCTTCGACGACAGTTCAGTCAACGACTGGAACCGCCAGAAAGTGCTGGAGAGGTTAACCCAGGTTAACCTTCCGCCCGGGCAAAATCTTCAGCCGCAAATCGGAACCGACTGGAGCACAACCGGACAAATCTACTGGTACACGCTGCGCAGCACCAATCCCCGCTATGACCTGATGGAACTTCGATCGATCGAAGATTGGGTCTTGCTGAAGCAGTTCAAATCCGTTCCCAATGTCGTGGACGTCTCCGATTTTGGCGGCACGGTACGCGAGTATCAAGTGCGCGTCGATCCCAACAGACTCGTCTCCTACGGATTGAGCATCGGCCAGGTGGAGCAGCAGCTCGCCAACAACAACATCAACGCCGGAGGCAGCTTTGTTGAAGTCGGGATGCAGCAGATGAATGTCCGCGCTCTCGGCCTCTTCTCCAGCGTGCGCGACATTGAGGAGACGGTTCTAAAAACTCAAACCGGAACTGCGCTGCGGATCAAAGACATCGCCGAAGTCACGCAGGGTCCCAAAATCCGGCTGGGGCACATGGCGAGAGCGAATCACATGGAAGACGGGCGCATCATCGACGAGCCCGATATCATCCAGGGTGCGGTGCTGATGCGCAAAGGCGCCGAAGAACAACCCACGCTCGATGCCATTCACAAGAAAGTGGACGAACTCAATAACGGCCTCCTGCCCCCGGGCGTAAAGGTCGTTCCCATGCTCGACCGCAGCGATCTCCTCTACTTCACCCTGCACACGGTCATGCATAACCTGGCCGAAGGCATGATCCTGGTCAGCGTGATTCTGTTCCTGTTTCTACTCAACGTACGTGCCGCTCTTATCGTCGCGCTGACAATTCCATTCTCTCTGCTCTTTGCTTCGATCTGGCTGGACTTGAGCCATATTCCCGCCAATCTTCTTTCGCTGGGCGCGCTGGATTTCGGAATGGTGGTGGACGGCGCGGTGGTGATGGTCGAGAACATTGTCCGGCACATGAGTCGCCTGAACAACGGACATGGCTCCGGCAGCAGGAAGACGCCGGCCGAGGCGATTCGTGAAGCTGCACACGAGGTGCAGCGGCCGGTCTTTTATGCGATCGCCATCATTATCACCGCCTATATGCCGATCTTCACGCTGCAGCGCGTGGAGGGCCGGCTCTTCCGGCCCATGGCCTGGACGGTCGCACTTGCCCTGCTCGGGGCGATGACATTTTCGGTCCTGGTTGCGCCTGTGCTGGCAGGCATATTTTTTCGCAACGGGGTCCATGAACGGCGCAACCGGGTGATGGATTATCTGACGGAGCGTTACCGCGAGCGGCTGCGCTGGGCAGTTCAGCATCGCTGGGTCGTAGCCGGAGTTGGCATCGCCGCTCTGGCCGGAACGCTCTACCTGGGGTTTGGTGGCGTCATTGGCGCGGAGTTCTTGCCGCACCTCGACGAGGGCGCCATCTGGGCCCGCGGCACTCTGGCCAACAGCACAAGTCTCTCGGAAGGCGAGAAATTCACCACCAACGCCCGCTATGTTTTCGCATCGTTCCCGGAGGTGAAAACAGTCGTGTCGCAAACCGGCCGTCCCGACGATGGAACCGACACCGGCGGATTCGGCAACACCGAATATTTTGTCGATCTAAAACCGCACGACCAATGGCGCCCGGTGTTTCACAAGAGCAAAGAAGAACTGATCGCCGCCATGAACCGTGCGCTGGAAAAATATCCCGGCGCGATCTGGAACTTCTCCCAGCCCATCGAAGACAACGTCGGAGAAACGATGACGGGCACCAAAGGTTCGTTGGCGCTCAAGATTTTTGGCGACGACCTGAAGACTCTCGAACACAAGGGCGAGGAAGTCACCGCCGTCATGTCCGACATTCCGGGCATGCACGACGTCAAGCTATTACGGGATTTCGGGCAGCCGAATCTCGATTTGACGATCGACCGCCGCCAGGCCGCTCGTTTCGGAATCAACGTCGCCGACATCCAAGATGCCGTTCAAACCGCCGTGGGTGGGAATGCGGTGAGTCAGGTGCTGATCGGCGAGCAGCGCTATGACGTCGTGGTTCGATACCAGGCTCCCTACCGCAACACACAACAGGCTATCGAGAGAGTCCGCCTGCTTTCCCCCACGGGCGAACGCGTCTCGCTCGCACAATTAACCAGCGTGGAAGTCAAAGATGGCGCGTATGACATTTTCCGCGAAGGTAACACCCGGTACGTGGCCGTCACTTTCAACGTGAGAGGCCGCGATCTGGGAACCACGGTCGAGGACGCAATCAAGCAGATCGGCCAAAAAGTGAAACTGCCGCCGGGCTACAGCCTGGGATGGTCGGGCGAATACGAGAGCGAAAAACGCGCGGAAGCGCGGCTCGCTCTGATCGTTCCGCTGACGATCCTCGTCATCTTCATCATTCTCTACACTATGTTTCGCTCGTACAAATGGGCCTTGCTCATTCTGTTGAACGTGGGCCTGGCTCGCGTCGGCGGCTTTCTGGCGTTGCTAATTACCGGGACGTACCTGAGCGTATCCTCGGGCGTCGGCATGCTCGCGCTCTTCGGAGTTTCCGTGCAAACCGGTGTCATCATGCTGGAATACATCAATCAGCTTCGCGCCCGCGGTTACTCGATCCCCGATGCGGCAGTGGAAGGGGCGGTCTTGAGGCTCCGTCCCATCATGATGACGATGCTGGTGGCAACTCTGGGGCTGCTGCCCGCGGCGCTGTCGCACGACATCGGATCGGATTCGCAAAGGCCGTTCGCAATCGTGATCGTGGGAGGATTGATTTCCGATCTGCTGCTGAGCATCGTCCTGCTCCCCACGTTTTATGTCTGGATCGCAAGAGATGGCGATCAACTTCCGGAACCGGAGGCCGCCCTTGAATAGTCCTGCATTGCTCCGGAATGCTGGCTTTTATGTGGCCGCATCGGTAGCACTGGCGTTCGCGCTGGCCACCCCGGCATTCGGCCAAAGTTCTGGGCCAACCAGCATCACGCTCGACGAGGCCATCCAATTGGCGCTCCAGCACAACCACAACATGCTGGCCGCGCGGACCACGATTCAGCAGAGCCAAGCCGAAGAGATCACGCAAAACCTGCGCCCCAATCCCACGCTCTTTGCAGACTGGGAATATTTACCTCTGGGCTCGCCCGCTAAGCAAAATCCTGGCAGCTACAGCGGACAGACAACCAACGATTATCTGAACAACAGCACGGAAGGCGACATCGGCCTCAGCTACCTGATTGAACGCGGCGGGAAGCGGCATGACCGCCTGCAGGCGCAAAAAGATATCACCGCTCAGACGCGTTCGCTGGTGGAGGACAACGGGCGCGGTCTTACGTTTCAGGTGGCCACGCTGTTTTACAACGTGCAGCTCGCGGAATCGACGCTCGAGCTGGCCCAGAAAGACGTAAAGAGCTTTCAGGAGACCGTCGATATCAGCGAGCACCAATACAAGGCAGGCGGCATCAGCGAGAACGACTACCTGATGATCAAGCTGCAGCTGTTGCAATTCGAAAGCGACGTCGAACAGGCGCAGTTGGCCAGGGTGCAGTCGCTGTCGGACCTGAGGCAGCTACTGGGATACGAATCCGTGGCTCAGGATTACGATGTCGCTGGTCCTTTCGAATATCAACCAGTGAAGGGCAATCTGGAGGACTTGCAGCTGAAGGCCTTGCAAAATCGTCCCGACCTGCGCGCTGCGCAACAAGGCGTGACCGCTGCCAACAGCCAGTTGACATTGCAAAAGGCCATTGGAAAACAAGACGTGACCGTTCAAGGCAATTACTCTCACGTCAATGGACTCAACGCCGCAACGATCTATGGCAGCATTCCGCTGCCGATTTTTAATCGCAACCAGGGCGAAATCGCTAAGGCACGCTTCGCGATCACCCAGGCGCAGGAACTGGAAAAGGCGACAAACGGTCAGGCCCTCACCGATGTCTACGATGCTTATCAGGGCCTGCGAACGAATGACAAGGTCGTGCTGCTGTACATTTCGAAGTATCTGGATGCGGCCACGCGGTCGCGCGATATTAGCGAATACGCTTACCGGCACGGAGGGATCAGCCTGCTCAATTTTCTGGATGTCGAGCGCAGCTACCGGGCGACGCAACTTGCCTACCGCCAAGCCCTGGCTTCATACTTGCTCGCTTTGGAGCAGTTGCGGCAGGCAGTGGGTACGAGGGCGCTGCCCTGATTGCACACTGAGACTTGCGCGGCTTTGACGTAAGAGCTCAGACGTAAGAGTTCACGCGGCGAACATTGCACCGGTCGCCCAAGGAGCACATCGTTGAACAAGCAAGACGTACGGAGCCGGATCGAAGAACTCGGGATCATTCCCTCCATTCGCGTGTCGACGACGGAGGATGCTCTGTTCGCTGCCGAGGCGATCGCCCGCGGGGGGATTCCCATTCTCGAAGTTACGTTGACCGTCCCCGAAGCGATCAAAGTTATTGCGCAAGTTGTACAGCACACGCCCGAAGTGATTGTCGGCGCCGGAAGCGTCCATGACGTCGAAACCGCGCGCCGCTGCCTGGATGCAGGAGCCAAGTTCCTTTCCAGCGACGGCCTTGATCCCGAGACTGTTACGTTCGCCGTGCAGCAGAATGTCGTCGTGATTCCCGGAACGCTCACCCCGACCGGCGTCATCGGGGCGTGGAAGCTGGGTCCGGATTTCGTCAAAGTTGTGCCCTGCGGGCACATCGGGGGATACAGTTACATCCAGGATCTCAAAGCGATGTTTCCCAAAGTTCCCATGATCGCCGCGGGAGGCGTGAATCAAAGAACCGCATTCAGCTTCATTGCTGCCGGCGCCGTTGCACTGGGCGTTGGCGGAGAGTTGATCCCGAGAGAGGCCATCCGGCGGCGGCAGCCAGACCGAATCGCCGAACTCGCGCGCCGGTTCCTGGAGGCGGTAAGCAACGCTCGTGACCGTTGAGCTGCGGTAGAAACGATTCGGCGGGGAGCAGCTTTTGAAGAACTTCATTTTGCTCCCCAGCTCACGGAAAGACAGAGTCCTTTGTGAATCAATATCTAGCGGTGCTGTCTGCGGGCATCACGACTTTCGGCGTCACGAATATTGATGATGTGTTTCTCCTGACTTTCTTCTTTGCCCGTGGAATTCCAATGCGGCGCATCGTGGCAGGTCAGTACGCTGGGTTTGCGGCCATCGTTGGCATCAGTCTAATCGTTGTCTGGGGCGCGCTGGCAGTGCCGCATCGGTGGATTCGTTTACTCGGAGTGTTGCCGCTCGCCATAGGCATCAAGCGCCTGTTGCAGGCGCGCCGAACCGCTGCGGACCGGTCGCTCGCCAGTACGGAGAGCGTCGCGTCCATCGCTCTGGTGACGTTGTCGAACGGAGCTGACAACATCAGCGTATACGTGCCGTTTTTTGTCATCGGGCGGTCGAACTTGTGGCTGATCCTGATTGAGTATGCCGCGCTGGTTGCGTTGTGGTGTTTCGTCGGCAGGTGGCTCGGAAGCCACTCGCTTATTTTGCGTTCATTAGATCAGTGGGGTCATTGGGCTGTACCCCTGGTGTTTGTTGGGTTGGGAATTTACATCCTGAGTTCGTGAGATCTCAACGTCTAAGACCACAGTTGTTCCAAAGCCAGAATTTGGAGACCGACAAAGGACAGAGTGGAACACGTGCACGTGCAACTGAGGAGGTTCACATGAAGCTGGTCAGGTTTCAGGACATCAACGGCAGGGAAACGTTCGTCAACGCGGACCGCGTTAACCATGTTAGCGATTTCGGAAGCGGAACGACCGAGATTAACTTTGGCGATAAAGAGGCGAGCGTATTCGTCGCGCTGGAGGTCTCAAAAGTTGCTTCGACACTGCTGAAAGCAGTGACGCCGAGTTGAACAGCATTCCGATGTCTTTCGAACAGAGGAGACGCTCGCACCGTAGAGGATTGCCCACGTAATGGCATAAAATCATTCGAAGTGGCGAAGCGAGGACGAAGCGTTGGTTCTTACCAGGCCAGATTTCGACGTTGCGATCATCGGCGGGGGGCCGGCCGGCTCATCCATGGGTGCCTACCTGGCCAAAGCTGGCGTGAGTTGCGTGGTGTTCGAGCGCGAACTGTTTCCGCGCCCGCATGTCGGCGAGTCGCTGGTCCCTTCTTCGACGCGGGTTTTCAAAGACCTCGATTTTCTTCCCCAGATGGAAGAGGCAAAGTTCCCCCACAAGTTTGGTGCGGTCTGGACAGCGGACGACAAGCAAAAGGTTCCCTACCAGCTGGGATGGGAGGGTCTGGCTGCGGATTGCCACGCCGACATTCGCTTTGATGAGCGCGAACAGGCAGGCGTCGACAGGAATTACACCTACCATGTGGACCGCGGCAAGTTCGACCTGATGCTGTCTGCAGCACGCCAACAAACTGGGCGCGGAGGTGTACGAAGGCGTTAAGGTAAGCGCAGTCGATTTCGGCCCCAGGGAGCCGGTGGTGCGATTCACCATGGGGCGCAATGGGAAAGATAAAGACATGGGCGTCAGCGCGAAGATGATCGTCGATGCCAGCGGCCGCAACACCTTCCTCGGAAACCAGCTCAAACTCAAGGTGCAGGATGCCGTGTTCGACCAGTACGCCATCCACAGCTGGTTCGATCAACTACGATCGCAAGGTCTTCTCCCGGAAAGACGACCACCGCGACTATATCTTCATCCACTTCCTGCCCATTTCGAACACCTGGATCTGGCAGATTCCGATTACTGATACCGTCACCAGCCTGGGCGTGGTCACGCAGAAGAAGAACTTTGCGAAATCGAAAAGCGATCGGGAAAAATTCTTCTGGGAATCCGTTGCTTCACGGCCCATGCTCGAAGAAACTCTGCGCAAAGCTGACCGCATCCGTCCCTTCAAAGATGAGGGCGACTACAGCTATGCCATGAAGCAGCTCTGTGGCGACCGCTTCGTTCTGGTCGGCGACGCCGGCCGCTTCGTCGACCCCATCTTTTCCACGGGAGTCAGCATCGCGCTCAACAGTTCACGCTTCGCGCACAAAGATATCCTGGCTGCCCTGGAGAAGAACGATTTTTCGCGGCAGAGTTTCTCCACCTTTGAGAACACGCTGCGCGTGGGCACAAAGAACTGGTACGACTTCATCACCGTGTATTACCGCCTGAACGTGCTCTTCACCTACTTCATCAACGATCCCGCGTACCGTCTGGACGTGCTGAAGTTGTTGCAGGGTGACGTTTACGACGATGCCGCGCCGCCGGTGCTGCAGAAGATGCGCACCATGGTTGCCGACGTCGAGCAGAACGAGACCCATCCCTGGCACAAGCTGCTGGGCGATCTGACGTCGAACGCGTTCCGACCGGAGTTTTGACCCGCGGTCTAGGCGCCTGATCAGTAAAGGCGCACCGACTTTTGCAGACGAGCGGAGCTTTGCTAAAGTGATACGTTCGGCGCGTGTGACACAAATTCCAAGAAATGCTGGTAACGTCTACCCTGCCACGGTCTTTGGTGGCGCGGTCTTTACCGCTGCGATCTTTGCTGCTGCGATCAAGGAGTCGAAGATGAAGAAGCATTTTTCTCTGTTGTTGCCTGTCGTCGTGGTTCTAATTCTCAACGTAGGCCTGAGCGCGAAGGATCTCGAAACCAAGGGCAAAGCCTGGCTCGATGCCCATAGCGAGCCGGCGGCTGTAAATGTGAACGGCAGCTGGCACGAAAAGGATTGGGGCACGGTGATCCTGCTTCAGGCTGACGGCAGCAGAGACGTGACTGGAGACGGCGATGGCTGGTCTATCACGGGCGTCGTCAGCGGCAAGCAGGTCTTCCTGCTCTTTTCCGGTAAAGGCACGGTTGCGTACACCGCCGAGTTGACGTGGGAAAGCGACAAAAGCCTCAACGGCTCTTACGCAAAGGGCTTCATGGGCGAGAAGACGAAGACCAGGCCCATGCACCTGATAAAACCCTAAAGGAGCTTCTTGGCATGAACTTGCGATTGCGCACACGCGTGGCACTGTTGTTGGTTCTCCTCTTTGCGCCAATGGCGCTTCGCGCACAGTTGTCCAAGGAAGATCACGAGGCAGCTAAGCAAATGATCTCGGGCACCTTGTATTTGCGGGTGCAAGCGCCGCAAAAGTACGGCATGGGGAATTGGGCGCCATATTCGGTGTCGATGCTGGAGGCCTCTCCAACGGGTATCAGCGCCGAGCGCAAGCTGGCCGAGCCGCTCAAATCTATCCCTAAAAACGCCTACCATCTCAAGCAGGAAGAAGTCTATTGGGGATACCTGGCGAACACTCCCGTAAACCATTGCAAGCTGGAGTGGGAGAAAGGGACGAATGTTGTCTGGTGCGAGCGGGTCGATCCCAACACGGACTTCTCCGTTGACTTTATCGATGTCAAAACGCTAAGCGATTTTACCAGGTCGTTTAACCTGACTTTTTCGAAGGTACCGCTGCAGAACGATCATCCGGAGTGGCCGTCAGAAGTGCGCGAGTCGATTGCCGCGGGCAAACTGGCGGTGGGCATGACCGTGGAGCAGGCCAGAATTGTGGTTGGCGCGCCCCTCAGTGTCTCAAACGGCGAGGATAACGGAGCCAAGACCGAGACATGGCTGCTCCGTCAGGACCCGGGCCAGGTTCTTGGATGGAATAAAAAACGTGGGGCCTGGAAGAAGGTGAGCACCCAAACCGGCTTCCCCACCAGCGTAACGTTCAAGGACGGACATCTGCAGTCGATCCAGCAGCCGCCGACGGCTTCCGCTCCGGGCGGCAAGTAGAATTGGAAGAATGGAATCTCTTATGAAACGGCTAATGATCGCGGCGACGTTCCTGTTGCTGTGCGTTTCTTTCCCGGCTTCTCTGGAGGCGAGCCACAAGGTGCCGCGCTACCTCAGCAAGGAGTCGAGCATCGACATGAGTCACATGAACCGCATCTTTCTTGGCTGGGTCGATCTGGAGCCGGACGCGTGGGCGCTCTACGGCTACACCTCCAGAGCCGGCTGGGCTGAGACAATCGCTTCTCTGAATGCCGGTTTTGCGCGAAGTGTGCAAACGACCTACCTGCCTGGCCGAACTATTACCGCGGCGAAAGACAGCGAGAACGAAATCGTGGCGGCCAGCGACCTCTACATCAAGTTTTCAGATGTCCGGGTCGACTATGAAAACGATCACCTGATTCTTTCGATACACTTCATCGACCTGAAGACCAACTCCGAAATAGCCTCGATCCCAGTGAGGCCCTACTACGGGAACGCTTCCGGCATCAAGAGTTACCTGAAAGCAGCACTGGACGAAGTCGGCAGGAAGCTGCAAGTGGAAGTTACAGGCGAGACGCAGAGTAAGAAGTGAGTCGAAAGCCTCCGAGCTGGATCAGAGTGCGACGGACTCTCGACCGGCAGACCTTGTTCTCGAGACGGCCACGAACCCGGAGAAAGTCGCGAGGAGAATTCAAATGAAACGGCTGGCGATCACTGCGACAGTGCTCTTGCTCTGCATTTCCTGTCCGCTCTCCTCTTTGGCAGCGCGCCACAAGGTACCGCGCTACCTGACCAAGGAATCGAGCGTTGACATGAGCAACATGAACCACATCTTTGTTGGTTGGGTCGACCTCGGCGCCGAGGATTGGGCTCTTTGGGGCTATGGGAGCAAGGCCGAGTGGACGGACATCATTGGTTCCTTGAACTCCTCGTTTTCACGAAACCTGGTGCCCGGTCGAACCATTACCTCCGCCAAAGACAAGGGGGACGAAAACGCAGCGGGTAACGACCTCTACATCAAGTTCTCCGACGTCAGAGTCGACTACAATAACTATCACTTGATTCTTTCTATACATTTCATCGATCCAAAGACCAACTCTGAAATTGCCGTGATTCCGGTGAGGCCCTATTATGGGAACGATTGGGGCCTAAAGAATTACCTGAAAGCCGCACTAGACGAAGTGGGCTTGAAGGTGCAAGTGGAAGTCACGGGCGAGACTCCCGGGAAAAAGCAGAAGAAGTAGACGCCGGATTCGCCGATCGGAGGAATACCGGCGCGCAGTAGCATTTACCACAGAAAGAACACGATATGGTGAGGTCCGCGATTTTTTTCGCGCTGTTTCTTGCGACCCACGCCTCCCTGCTCCTTCTGTACCCCTTCACCCTTTTGCGCTTCCTGCTCACAACGTTAATCTACGGAACTGGCACACTGATCATGCTCTACCTGCTGTTTCATCCGCGCAACCAGTGGCTGGTCAACAACCGCTCACGCGTGGAGGGCGACCCGCTGCGTGGCCCTCACTTTCGACGACGGCCCCGACCCCGTGGATACTCCCAAATTACTCGACTTACTCCGCGAGAAAAATGTGAAGGCAACGTTCTTCGTGATCGGGAAGCGCGCCGACCAGTATCCGGAAATCGTGCGCCGCGCCTGGGCTGAAGGCCACCTGATCGCCAACCACACCTGGTCGCATCGTCATCTATTTTGTTTTCTCACGCCCTCGCGCCTGCGGTCGGAGATCGAGCGCGGCACGGAAAGCGTGCGCCGCATTTGTGGTTTCCGTCCGCGTTTGTTTCGCTCGCCAGTCGGCCTGCGTCACCCGCTTCTGCGCCCCTATCTCAAGGATGCGGGATTGGAGTACGTTTCCTGGACGATTCGCACCCGCGACACGCTGGCCAGAGATTCCGGTATCCTGGCCCAGCGCATCCTGAAGCGAGCGGCCAGCGGAGACATCATCCTGCTACACGATCATCTGCCCAGCGGAACTCAGATCATGCTGGAAGCCCTGCCGCGGGTCATCGACGAACTCCGGCAACGGGGATTCGAATTCGTGCTGGCCGGCCCGCGTGAGGATGCCACCGTCGCGACTACCGAACCCGCAGCCTGCGAATCCGGGCGGTGATTGCACCTTCAACCGAGCCTGCTCACCGGGCTAATCCCAGTGCTGAAACTACGGCCAGAAATGCGCGACTCGCCGCTCCCACCGGGTCGAGCAAGACTCTACGCCGTTCCAGCATGGCCGCCACCGGCTGTCCCTTATAGCTGGCAATTTGCCGGTAGTGAGACATGAAAAACAGCACCCGCAGAAAAAGTTTCCATTGGAGCGGGGCAAAGTAATCGGGCGTCACGAAGGGCACCGCATGCCCGTCCTTCACTTCGGCGACAAAGTCTTCATAGGTTGCCGCCCGCGACAATGAGACGACGGAACTGGCGACCAGCAGATGGCTGTCGCCTCCGCCGACTACCGGTTTGCGCCACTGCCGGGCGATTTCCAGAACGCGGTCGTTCTCCTCGCGTCGCCGCATCCCGTTCACTTCCAAAGCATGAATCGCCCAGCCATATCGCGTGAGCAGGTCCGTAATCGGAATGGTCTCCGGCCCTTTCCCCCAAAAAATTAGGGGATGGTTCAAGACGACCAGACAACCGCTGGCGGCGAGGGTTTCAAACAATTCGTCATACCGTCCAGCCCGCGCGGCCGCTTGAATTCGAGCGTGCGTTTCCTCGATTCCACTCTCGGGCATGCCGCTTACTCCGAGGTGAAACAGGTGCCCCTGGTACCACAGCGAGAGCTCTTCGCTGAGTGCGATCCGCCCGTTCAGGTCGGGCCGTTCACGCAGCAGAGCCAGGCTACCGGCGAATTCGTCGTGATCGGTGATGGCCAGGTGAACCCCATGGAAGCCCCAATGCGCTGCTGCCGCGGCCTCGATCTGATAAACGTCTTCGGGGGTGTAGGGCGGGTTGAACGTGATCTCTGCGTAATTCAAGTCGGAAACACTGCCCAGGCCGAACGAGCTTTGCAGAATGCCGCTCAAAGGGCGCATAAATCCCAGCTTGACGACCTGGTTTAGCGCCGCCAGCTTCTCCACCGAGTGGCACGAGTGGTTGTGGAGGGAAACCGCATAGCCGAACTCGCGGTCCGGCTGCGGACACTCGCGATAGGCGTAGTTCTCAATCTTCCAGGCTGACCGTCGTCTCATCGCGTTCCGAAATGGGGAAGTCCCGCAAGTGTAATTTCATTGCTGGCACCCAGCAAGAAGAAGTTGTCGCAGAAGAATGCGATCTGATAGTCTTCGACCAGGTGTGGGCTGGGCGTGGGGCTCGGCGTGGGGCAGCCTTCGAAACCCAAAGGGGATGGGCGTGCTGTATTCGATCGATTCGTCAAAGCAAAAACCACAAAGCGACGTCCTGGCGCGGTTGTCGAAATGCCGCCGGGTTCTGCTGATCGAGGCCAACGATATGCGGCGCTGGGTCGGTGGATTGGTCACGCCCGAGGTTCACATCCCTCCCGTCGGGCTCATGTACGTCGCCAGCAGCGCCCGGCGGCACAATCCTGACGTGCATATCGAAATTCTCGAAACCTCGCTGGATGCCCGGTCCGACGAAGAACTGGTGGCGAAGCTGCTGGACTATCGCCCCGATATGATCGGAATCCGCAGCATCAGCCTGTTCGAAGATGAACTTAAGCGGGTTGCCGAGTTGACCAGGAGCGTTCTGGACATTCCCATCGTGGCCGGCGGCCCTATCGCGACTGCCCGGCGCGGACCTCTTCTCAAATCCATCCCCGCAATCGATCTTCTGGTAGTGGGCGAGGGCGAGTTGACGTTTTCGCGTCTGCTCTCGGGAACCGCAACCAACGGGATGGTATTGCGGCAAGGCGACGAGATCGTCGACCTGGGCGATGGCGATGTTCTCGACAATCTGGACGAACTGCCGTTCCCGGACTACAGCCTGGTCGATCTGAGCCGGTACGAACAGCACTTGAGTTACGCCTATAACCACCGGCGGCAAGGCGTCTTGCTCACCAGCCGGGGTTGTCCCTTCCTGTGCACTTACTGCAACACGTTTGCCGGCAAGACCGCCCGGCTGCGTTCCGCGGAGAACGTTGTTGCCGAGATGGAAAAGATGTCGCGCGACCATGCCATCGAGGACTTCTACGTGGTCGACGACATATTTAATATGGACCGCAAGCGCACTGAGGCCGTGTTTCGCATGATCATCGGCCTCCGCAAGAATTGGCGCCTCTATTTCGTGAATGGGCTGCGCGCCGACATCATGACGCGTGAACTGGTGGACCTGATGGCCGATGCGGGAACGGTCTGGGTCACCTACGCGGTTGAGTCCGGAAGTCCGCGCATTCAAAAGCTGGTCAAGAAAAACATGCGCCTGGAACAGGCCGCGGAGATCATTAACTACTCCCAAGACCGCGGGATGGTGGTCAACGTGAACACGATGTACGGTTTTCCAACGGAGACCGGAGCGGATGCGCAACAGACGCTTGACTATCTGGCCCGGCTGCACATGCCGTCGCTTCTTCCTTACCACTTCTGTCTGCGCGGATACGAAGGATGCGAAATCGTCGATCAAGCGGCGGAAGCCGGCTGGGATACCAGCGCCTTCCTGGCCGATGGCGCGCTCTCCTATCACGACATGCCCCGGGGAACCGACACTTTTCCAAAGAGCGAGATGATGAAGCACCTGATCGATTATCATACGCAATTCGGCATGCGTAACCAGCAGCATCTGCGCCGCTCGATTGATGTTCTAAAAGAAAACGGATACACCGAGAGCGATCTCGTGGATATGTACAGCGTTCTTCAAAATCGTTCTTTCCGGCATGTAGACGAAATTGTGGCCGGCTCAACGCCGAGTGCCAAGGCGCCGAGCGTCGAAGCAACGACCATCGAGGCAACGACCGTCAAGGCAAATGCATAAGCCCATCAAATATCTTGAAAGAGCGATGTCGATTGCCGCAAACGGGGCGTGGCAGATATTTTGTTTGAGTAACAACCTCGTTCCGGAAAATCCATCGTTCACGCCCAGGTGGTCGGACAAGCCGCTGCTGAAGTCCCGCGAAAAGTCGAAGCCTCCGCTGGGTTGGCCGCGGCAAACCGATTCGTTGTGCCCGCGTTGCGTGCCGGAGATTCGCCAGCAAATTGTCGACGGCAAACAGGATTATCGCGTCCTGTTGACGGAGAGGCCCGGCGAAATCAAAGCGCAGATCATCGAGCGCGATGGAAAAATCCTGATGGTCAAGGATTGTCCAATCCACGGACATTTTGAAGATGTTATATCCATCGATCCGCAATTCTTCCGGCACTTGGAGGAAACATTTCCCGGCCGCGACATCCGTGCCCATAACGACGAAAAACTCCACAACCACGGCAGCAGCACCATCAAGCACGGGCGAGGGTCGGTCCTCACGGTCGACCTGACCAACCGCTGCAACATGATGTGCGACCCCTGCTTCATGGACGCCAACCAGGTCGGCTTCGTGCACGAGCTTGCCTGGGACGACATCAAAACGCTGCTCGACAATGCATTTTCCATCAAGCCGCGGCGCCAGATGTCCGTGCAGTTTTCCGGTGGCGAGCCCACCATGTCGCCGTATTTTCTGGATGCCATTCGCTACGCCCGGCAACTTGGCTACGACAGCGTGCAGGCGGCCACCAACGGCATCGAGTTTGCCAAGAGCCCGGAGTTCGCGCGGCAGGCCGCGGAAGCGGGCCTGCGCTACGCGTATCTGCAATTCGACGGCATCGGCAACCCGGCCAATTCCCATCGCAACGTCGGGAACCTGTTCGACGTGAAGCTGCGGGCCATCGAAAACCTGCACTCCAACGGCGTAGAAATCGTGCTCGTGACCACCGTGGTCAACGGCATCAACAACGAGCAGGTGGGCCGCGTGGTGCAATTCGCGCTCGACAACCCGGACAAAATTGCCCTGGTATCGTTCCAGCCCGTCTCCTTCACCGGCCGCGACGAAGCCGTCACCGACGAACGCCGCAAGGCGCAACGCTACACCCTCTCGCACCTCGCCCACGACGTGAAAGACCAATTGAACATCGGCGAACCCGTCCGCGACTGGTTCCCCCTCTCGTTCCTAAGCACCTTCTCCGACTGGGCCGACCTCGTGCACGGCCCCGAAGCCGCTTGGGGCCAGGTCGCCTGCGGTTGTCACCCGAACTGTGGGGTGGGGATGGCGGTTATGGTGGACAAGGAGACGCGCGAGGCGGTTCCGGTGACCGCGTTCCTGGATGCTGACCAGTTCGCCAAGGACGTGGCGCGGGTGAACGATTGGGCTCGCAGCAAGTGGTTGTCCGTCGCCGGGATGGCGCTTGCGCTGGTGCGGAATTACGATGCGTTTCGTGCGCCGAAGCATTTCCGCGCTATCGATATGTTGCGGAAACTCGACAAGGGGCTGGGGGCGTCGGGACGCGACTACGGCGACGTCTCGGGCAAGCGGACGATGGATGACATTTTCCGTCGCCGGCGCGACCGCTGGAATCTGCTGTTCGTGGCGGGCATGTGGTTCCAGGATCTATTCAACTATGATTTCCGGCGGACTGAGCAGTGCATCATCCCCTATGCCACGCAGGAGGGAGAGATTTCTTTTTGCGCTTACAACACCGGGATGGGTTGGCGGAACATCATCGAGAAGATGCATATGACCGCTACGCTGACCAAGTGGTATGAAGAGCATGGCCGGCATGAGATTTTCGCCGGCGGCAAGAGCGTGAAGCTCGGCAGTACGGAACATCATCTGGTATTGAAGGATGAGATCGTCACGAGCGAGGCGCAGCATGATCTCGAGCAGCTCGGCATCGCGAAGAACGCCCGCGAGGAGAAGCTGCGGGCGCGCGCGGAGCGGCTTAAGCAGGAAGAAGAAAATTCACGCATGGCCAAGCTCTACCGCGAGTTTGTGTTGAAGGAACGGCCACTTCCGAACCTTGTGCAGATCGGGCTGGGATCCGCGGTGGCTCCTTCGGAACCCGAACGGGAAGCCGTGGGCGGCTGCGGAGATTAGTTGGAAACGCAAGTGCGGTTGTAGCGCCCCTCAGGGGCTAAACCCCACGAATATTGCGCCTTTACGCGGGGCTGAAGCGCCGCTCTTCCACGGTAGCGGCCGGCGCCACGGAAGTAGCCTCCGCTGTTTCAAGTTATTAGCCCTCTCCGCGGTAATGCCCCTCCGTCGCGGTAAAAGGGTATTCGAACTCGTATCACGCGCCGCGCACGGTGCCGCTAGAGACCGATTCGGTCGACGATTCGGAAACGGGCGTTAGGCCTCTAGGGTCCATCACCCTCGGGCGTAGGAGATTTGTCTCCTTCAAATACGCTTGGGGATCCATCAAGGTCTGGGTGCGCGCCAGAATCCGGGCCAGGCGTGGAATATCTCGCACCCGAACCTGGCTGAGCCACTGCCACCACTTCTTTTTTCCCGCGATGTTGAGAACGCTGCGCCTCCACGACTCGCAATAAAGTTCCCAGAAGCGCTCTACCGGCAGGCGCGGCTGCCAAAGCAGGTGATGCAGATCGTAGTGGCTCCAGTCGAAGACATCGATCTTCTTCCTGCTTTTTTCGAAGTAGTAAGTGCCGGGCAACGGCGTGAGAATAGTAAATCCAACGCGGTAGAGTTGGTGTTCGTCAATGAAATCCCACAGGCGTTGAAAATCTTCCTCGGTAAAATCCGGATCGATAATGAAGTTTCCCGTCACCCCAAATCCCAGTTCGCGGGCAATGCGGACGGCCTCGACGGTCTTGTTGATGTCGGCGTCCTTGACCAGCGAGTTGAGGCCCGGGCTGGTGGCTGATTCCAGGCCAAAGAAAATGTCGAAGCTTTTCGCCAGCGGACGCCACAGCTTCAGCAGGTCGGCATTTTCCGTGACCAGATCGGCGCGGGTTTGCACCAGCAGCAGGTTCTTGCGCTCTTTCGACCGGAGCAGGGTGTGTCCGAGTTCTTCGCTGCGCTGGTGGTCGGCCCAGAAGAGATCGTCGACCATGAACAGGTTGCGGCCGGTAGCCTCGAAGTCGGCACGCACTTGCTCGGGCGCGTGGCAACGATAGGTCCGCTTATAAAGTTGCCATACCGAACAGAAGTTGCAGCGGTAGGAGCAGCCGCGGGCTGTCTCCATGGTCCACATGGGCATGTAATTCAGGCAGGCGTAGCGCTTCTGGTAGCGCGCAACCACAGAGCGGTCCGGGAGGGGCGCGTGGGCCAAATCCAGAAAGCGTCCTGGCTGCACGCGGGTGGCCTGGAACCGGCCGTCTTCCTTCGGAAGCAGCAGCGAGGGAATCGTATCCAGCGGTTGGCCGTTGGCGACCGCATCACACAACGCCGGCAGCAACGTCTCCCCTTCGCCGATGCAGATTGCGTCCACGGACCGGTTGAGATCAACTGCCTTTGGGTAAGCAGATATCGCGTGACCGCCAATGGCGACAAAAATCTCCGAGCTGTAGGCTTTGATCTGGTCGGCCAGCCGGAGGCACTCGGGCGCCTCGAGGATATGCAGGCAGGAGATGGCAACTAAGTCAGGTTGGCAGTCGCGCAGAATTTTGGCGATGCCGCGACTCTCGAAACGCATGTCCGCCAACTGGACGGAATGCCCTGCTTGCCGCACGGCTGCCGCCAGATACATCAGGCCTAAGGGTTCGGTCTGAAAAAAGGGACTCAACCCGAACTGAGCGGTTTCCGGGTACGGCCTTAGCAGCAGGATTCGCACAGGCTCCCCCCCTTGCGCCAGTTCGGCCCGGCTCCCGCGCGTTTCAATTCAAAGCCCCCAATGGATGAATCATTGCGTTTTGAACGCGACAGGTTACTTTACTTGGGGGTGGGATTGCAATACAGAATTGGTCCGTGTCGTTGGTTAGTTTGACGACGGAAGAAAGGGCCATTACCACCAAGGGCACCCTTCGGCTTCGCTCAGGGCAGGCGTCGGCGCACAAAGGAAAGCTGCCGGCTAAAGCTAGTGTGATACTGCGCGATGCGCGTCTTGATCGCTTTCCATAATCGGGATGAATCCCGACCGGGGCATTGCTCGTCGAATTCAACCATAATCCGGACTGAACTGTATTTTTGGAGTCGCCGGACGCATGATACACTCAAAAAATCCAGCGTTCTTCTCTCGCGCATCTCCGCCGACGCTGGAAGCTGCGGCATGCGAACCTGCGCGCTCATTCCGGCCTTCAACGAAGTCCCTTACATCGCCGAGGTGGTGAAGGGCGCTCAACAACATGTTGAAAAAGTTGTGGTGATTGACGATGGTTCCGGCGACGGAACGGGGCAAGTTGCCCGGGCCGCCGGAGCCATTTGCCTGCGATCGCCAAAGAATTGCGGGAAGGCCTCGGCGCTGCGTATGGGCATTGAATTCGCGCGGGCCGGGAACTTTACCCACGTGCTCACCCTGGATGGCGACGGCCAGCATTTGCCGGAAGACATTCCCGGCATGCTTCGGGTGGCGGAAGAGACGGGAGCGGACCTGGTGATTGGGGCGCGCTCGTTCGATCGCGCGTCGATGCCTCGGTCCCGTTATTATTCCAACACAATTGGCAGCCGGATCGCCTCGTCTCTGGTGGGGCGGGAGATCCGCGACAGCCAGAGCGGCTTCCGGCTGTTCCGCCTGGATAAACTTCAAGGGACCAAACTGCGGAGCCGGTTCTACGAATTAGAAATGGAAGTGCTGATCAAGATGGCGCGCTCGGGTTGCGTTATCGCGCACGCGCCGGTGCAGACGGTCTACCACGATGGCCATGCGCGCTCCAAGATGAAGCCGGTGCGGGACACGGTGAGGGTCTGCCTGTGGTCGCTCGCGTTTCGTTTTCTGGGAGCGTGACGTGAAGGGCGAGAGATGATCCCGCGGACCAGGCTGTGGGCAATCATTCTAGGGGCACTCATTGCGAGTTTGATTTTTCCGGGAGTGTTGGCTGCGCAGTCTGATGATCCCCACTCCGACGATCTGCTGAACCGGATTTGGGATGGAGTTCAGCAAGCGCAGAAAAAATACACGAGCAGCTGCGGAACCATTACTGAAACCCGAACCTCCAGCTTGATGGCGAAGCCGATGGTGCTTCGCGGCAAGTTTTGCGCCGAGGGCACGACCCGATTCGCTTTGGAGTATTTCGAACCGGCGAGCGTGCGCATTCGCTACAACCAGAACACCCTCAACGTCACGACTGGCGGCAACACCGAGGTGCTGGAAGTCGGAAGCAACGTCCGCCGCGCCCAGTCCTATTTCAGCCGGGAAAGCTCCATCGGGAACCTGAAAAAGAACTTCACCATCACAGTGAAAGAGGACAGCGGCGATTTTGAAATGAAGCTGGTTCCGCGGACGGACAACTTTCGCCGCAGGCTGAATTATCTGGTGGTGAAGCTGGACAAAGAGAAATTCCTGCTGCGATCGCTGGAGGTGGACGGGAAGAGCGGCGTGAACAGCGTATTCGTGATCGACGTCAATTCTCTGAACCCGAAGATTCCGGCGGAAACGTTTGAGGTGTACAAGCCGTGATCGAGCGAAGGGTGATGGAGCGAAGTGAAATCGAGACGCTGATTCCGCATCGCGCTCCGTTCTTGTGGATCGACCGGGTGGAAGAACTCGAGCCGGGAGTTCGTTGTGTCGCGACGAAGTTCGTCGATCCGGCGAACCCGATTTTTGCCGGACATTTTCCCGCCAAGCCCATTCTGCCGGGCGTTCTTCTGATCGAGGCGGTGGCGCAGACTGCGGGAGTGATGCTGGCGTCGGCCGCTCCGCAGGAAGGAACCAAAGGAGGAGGAGTGGCGCTGCTCGGGGCGGTAAACCGGTTCAAGTTTCTCAAGCCCGTGACTCCGGGGCAGGAACTGCGCATCGAGACCAAGAAGATGACCGAGGCTGGCCGGCTGGCATACATCGGCGGGACGGTGTGGGTGGACGGGGAGATGGTAGCGAGCGGCGAGTTGTCAGTGGTGTCGGCCTGATGGGCGAACCTGAAGTGCGAGCCAAGAATGTACAAGCCAGGAACCACGCGGGCGATGGCGAAGGCGACGGGGTGATCCGAACATTTCAGGCTCGCGCGCGGCAGTTCGCCACCGCCTTGCTGAAGGAGGACCTTACGCCCGGCCGAGCCGCCGCCGCCGTGTTTCTGGGTTTATTCATCGGCATCGTGCCCATCTATGGATTTCAACTGCTTGCGGCGGTGGGTGTGGCATTGTTATTCAAGCTAAACAAGCCGCTGACAGTGGCCAGCACCTTTATAAACAATGCGCTACTGCGGCCGCTGATTATCGTGTCCGCGGTGGAACTCGGTTATCTTCTGCGCGGCGGCTCATTCCGGCCATTTCATCTTTCCGCCCTGAAGGGCGCGCACGTGAAAGAAGAGATCCTGGCCTTTGTGATTGGTAGCGTTGTGCTGGGAGTGCTCGTCGGCGGGGCTGGGGCCGCGATTACGGCGGTCGTGGTTCAGGTCAAGGCGCCGGCCAATCCGGGTTTGACTGATGCTGGATTGCGAGACCGCATTCGTTTTGTGAGGCAGATGTTTGCCCGATGCGCGTGGGCTGACCGCGGGTTTGTTCGGTGGAAGTTGCGGCTTGATCGGATCTTTGGATTGCTGGCCGGGTTGCTCGCCAACGAAGATCTGGGATCAGGAACCGTGGTGGATTTAGGCTGCGGCTACGGCATGGCTCTGAGTTTTGCAGCGTTCGGTGGCGCCAGCCGGCGACTGGTGGGTTGCGATCTGGACGCGCATCGCATCGCCGTCGCTCGCCAGGCCCTTAGCACGCTGCATGCGGAACTGAGCGTTGCCGACGTGCGTAGTCTCGATCTTCCGCCGGCTGGTTTGATTCTTATTCTGGATGTCTTGCAGTATCTGGGTCGCGATGAGCAACTGAACTTGCTAGAACGATGCTGTGCGGCGCTCGCGCCAGCAGGAATATTGGTCTTCCGGGTCCACGATCGCGAACGGGGCGTGTGGTCGACTATTACCATGGCCTTCGATCGACTCGTGTTCGCCTGGGGACGTGTTGGAGTGCAGCCCGTGACGCTTCCGGCCTCACAGTACCAGAGTGTTTTGGAGAACGCCGGCATGCAGGTGGAAGAACGCCGGTTCCGAAACCGTCTACCTCTGGCGCATATCTTATTCATCGCGAGAAAGCCGTCGGCCTGGCGAACTTTGGAGGACGCAGCGGAGGCCACGGCGGAGGTCACGGCATGATGGCCCGTTTCATGCGCTTGGTAGGCCGCGTGGTCGTAGGCCATCCGGGTTTGGTGACGGCACTTAGCCTGGTCGGAACCGTATTGTTGTACGCGAACATCCACAACCTGCGAACCGGGACCGACCTGACCGATCTGTTCGGGAATCGCGATCCACAGTGGCGGGCCGCGAGCCAGATCGGCAAAGAGCTGGGTTACGGCAACCAACTCTTCGTGTTGATCGAGGCTCCGAAAGCTCCGCGAACCGCGGAAGCCCCTGACGGACAATCGGCGGCAGGAACCGACTCCACCGGCCAGATGGAAGAATTCGCCGACCGCCTCACCGCCGACATGCTGACCAGCGGGCTTTTCTTGCATGCGCGCTGCGGCCTGCAGGATGAAGAACTGCTCAACATGGTGCGGTTCTTTACCTGGAACTTTCCGTCGTTCGCGCTGCCCGGGCAAACGGAAGATCTGAAGCGGAGGCTCGATCCAAAACAGATTCATCAAACCGTTCGCCGCGCAGCGACCGAACTGGTTACTCCGTTCTCGTCTCTGGGAACGAATTATTTCGTTGCCGATCCTCTGGGCCTGATGGAGGTGGAGGCGCGCGGCGGCCGCGGGTTTTCACAGTTCGCCAATTTCGACCTCAACTGGGGATCCGGGAACCGATTCTTCAGCAAGGACCACAAGGCGCTGCTGATTATTGCCGAACCTCGCCAGTCGGCCATGGATTACAAGTTCGCCGAGCAAGTCGTGCACTGGACGCGCGACCACATCCAATCAACGACTGCCGAGCCAGAATTCCGGGATTCCGGAGTGCAGGCTCTCGCCGCAGGCGCCTACGTTTACGCGGAGCAGGAGCACCAGTTCATCGAAACCAATATCCGCCGTATCTCGCTGATTTCGATCGTCGGCAATCTGCTGCTGTGCCTGGTGATCTATCCGCGGATTCCGCTACTTCTTCTATCGCTGCTGCCCGCTGGCCTTGGCATTCTGTGGACGACAGGCATAGCAAGTTTCTACCCCGGAGAAGTAAACCTGATCAGCCTGTCGTTTATCGCAATCCTGGCGGGACTGGGCGACGACCAGGTCGTACATTTCTTCAACCGCGTGCCGCAGGAATGGGCCAAGGCCGGGGCGCTGAATGCTGCGACGCTGAGCGATGCCGTGCTGCGCACCTTCGAAACCACCGGCCTCAGCGTTGTGTTCTGCATCGTAACCGCGGCCACGGCCACCGCTGCCCTGGCCACGTCGAGTTTCAAGGCGTTGGCTGAGTTCGGGTTCATTCTGACGGTTGGAATGTTCATGATGATGTTCCACACTCTGTTGACTGTTCCCGCGCTGATGGGGCTGTGGTGGCGAGTCTCGAAGCCGCGCGCGCCGCAGACCATCACCTTCCGCATCCTTCCATGGATAGCGCGCAAAACCGTCGACTTCGTGGGCCGGCACCCGCGCATGGTTGTCGGCGTGGGCTCGGGGATGTTCCTGCTGTCGCTAGCATTTCTGCCGGCCATCAAACTCGGCGGCCACTTCGAGATTGCGGGCGCCGATAATCCTGCCGTGGCCGCCCAGAACCGGCTTTCCGCACGGTTCGGCATCGAAGGCAGTCCGAACATTCTCTTAATCTCCGGCGGCGAGCAGGAAGTGCTGGGCCGAGCCGAAAAATTGACCGCCGGACTGGAAGCCTACCAGCAGCGCGGCGTCATCAAGTCCATCTTCTCTCCCACGGCTCTGCTTCCTTCAGTTCAAACGCAAACCGAACGCGCGAGTTCGCTGGCAGGCGTCAATCTGGCGGCTTCCGCCCACGCGCTGGAAGATTCGCTGCGCGAGAACGGTTTTCGCATCGAGCCAATCCAACCCTTTATCGACCGGCTGCGAAAACTGGGACAAGGCCTGGGCCAAGGCCAACCCAACGATCCCCTTACCCTGGAAACGGCCGCCAAGTTCCTGCCGCCGGGAATGCTCGACAACAGCATTCGCAAGATGGCAGACGGCAGCTACGTGGCGGCCATTGCGTTCTATGGCACGGATCCCGACGCTGTCGAAGTGGTTCCCGAGAGTGTCATCGCTTCCTGGCGGAATCAGTTCGGTCCATTCGTGGAGTTCTCTTTCGACAAGATGAACCGCGACATGCAGAACCAGGTGCTTCATGACAGCCGCAGAGCTTTGGTGTGGACCGCGGCTGGGATCTTATTGATTGTCAATCTAACGTTTCGCAATCTGCGCGTTTCGCTCATCGTTCTGATCCCGATCATATTCGGCATCGTCGTAACGTTCGGATTGTTGCTGCTGGTGAGGCACCGCTTCAGTTTCATGTCGATTACGGCGATTCCGCTCATCATCGGTATAGGGATTGACAATGGCATTCATCTCGTCCGCCGTTACCTGGAGAGCCGTCACCTGGAGGGCGGTCGCCTGGATTACGACAGCACCGGGATTCTCGTGATCGCAAAGGCTTCGGGCGCGGCCATCATTCAATCGAACCTGACTACGATTGTTGGATTCGGGGCGTTGATGGCTTCCAGTTTCGCGCCGCTGGCCGAAATGGGGCTGGTGACTTCGTTGGGAGTCGCGCTGGCACTGGTCGGTGGGCTGTTGTTGATTCCGGCTGTCGTTCTGTTGGGGGAACAGCGCCGCCCGGCAACCGGCGCGGTTACGAACGCTGTAACAGACAAAACGAGCGCTGGTTGATCAGCATCCAAGTCTTCATTCGGCGTTCGAATCGGTGGTGTTCAATTTTGCACACTGCCTTACCGTGCGGGCCGACCTGCAAATGTTTCGTATATACTGCAAACATCCAAAGCCTTTATTGATGAAATTTATAGTTGAGGCAGCACGTTCGCGAAACGTCATCGACACGCTCTCGTCACGATACCCCGGGCTGCACCACCGATTCCTTTCCGTGACCGTCGATCAAGTTCCTATCCTAAGTTTTGGGACTTAATATTCATGAAATCGTCGCTCCGCTCGGCAACGCTATTCTTCTCCCGGTCCTTCTCCCGTGGGGCTGGCCTTGGGAGAATTGCCCCGGTTCTGCTGTTTTCGGGTTTTCTGTTTTTACCCCTGACGGCGGAAGCTGGTCTGCCGCGGGCTGCAGTCTCTGTTCCAACGGACCAGAACCTGGCCGCGGGAATAAGGGCCGCCGAACAGTGTGATGTCCCAAACAAATTGATCGTGCTGCCGCCGCTGGCTTTCGATTTCGCCGGGGGCCAAAGTCCCGCCAGCGTTTTCGACGCGCAAGTGCGCGCCGTTCAGAGCGTGCCCGAGGGGTCCGAGGTCTGGGTACATGCGGTGGTTGGAGCCGGCTCGCCCGCAGGCAACGAAACTGAGAAGCAGATTACTGAACGGGTTGACGCGTTTGTAAAATCGATGCCGCTCTCGGCGGCCGCCGTGCGAGGACTTGTCGTCGAGATTAGGGAACCGCTGACGGCCTCCGATTTGTTCGCGTTCGGGCTGGTGCGCCTGGCTCTAACCGCAAAGGGCAGCAACTCGGGCTTGCGGCTGGCATTTGTTTTTCAGCCCGGATTCGTCGGCCAGCACGGCGATATCGTAAAGCGGCTGGCTACGTATTCGGATCTGCTGGGAACCACCTATTACGAAGGCTGGCGCGAAGACGCTGCGTGGATTGCTGAACACGCGCTGAATAAGCCGCTCATCCTTAAAGTTAGATCCGCTAAAGTTAGATCCGCTTAAATTGGACGCCGCAGCATCCGCGACAACCTCGGCGCTGTTGACCGCGATGCTCGCGGCCAGCGGCACCTCGGTTGAAATCGTGTGGTCGGAACCATCTGACGTCAAGGCCGCAGCCGCGGTGTGCACAGTGAACAGCGTGCTAACGCGTTCCATCACGAGCAATATGTTCCCCACCGATTCCGCGGGCTCGCCGTTCAGGATCGCTGTGGATGGTATCGGAAACAACCAGCACCGCTGGTTCAGTGGCGGGCCATCGGATGTGGTGATTGTGGCGCGGGTGGATGCGACCCCCGGCCACTCGAAAACGGTCAGGCTACAGGGCATGAAGCCGGGACCATTTGAGATCAAGTGGTATGACCCCGCGACCGGCGCTCAACTCCCGGCCGGCCAAGCGACGAAGACGGACAAGGGCTTCGCGCAGACCTGCGACTGCACCAGCGAGTATGCCTTGATTTCCATCCACAAGCCAAGTGACGCCGATCAGACACCGTATAACACGGTGGAAGTTAAAGGGCGGAGTCGATCTCAAGATCGAGGAAATCATTGCCCGGTGGCAGCAGAACCGCGAAGCACAGAAACAGAGGCTGGCGAACTACTTAGCCTCGAGTTTTATGAGCCTGCACTTTGAGAGCACCAATCTGGGGCCGGGGTTCGACGTGTCCATGCAGCTTGAGCAGTTTTTCAGCCGCGACGGCCAGATGGAAGTGGCGCAGAAAGAGTTTTACGTCAACGGCGTGAAGTTCGGGAAAAATCATGAGTTCCCGCTGCCGCAGATCGAGCCGGAAAAAGTGCTGACCCAGCCCCTCGAATTGAAGCTCAACGAGCGCTATGACTACAAGCTATTGGGTACGGAGCAAGTCAACGGGGCCATGTGTTATGTGATCGGAGTCGAGCCCAGAGTGCGGGATAAGTCGCGGGACAAGTTGCCGAGTGAGGCGCTTTACAGCGGCAAAATCTGGATCGACGGCACCACTTTTCGCGAAGTGAAACAGTACTTGAGTCAACGCGGCGCCAAGAGCAATGTGCTGGTCAATACCGAGACGCAGAATTTCGAGTTGGTTTCTGATCCCAATGGCCATCAGTTCAACCTGCTGCGATCCATCTCCGCGCAGCAGTTGCTGAATGCGGCGGGACGCGATTTTGTAGTGCAGAGGAAGGTGCAGTTTTCGAATTACAGGATTAATAGTCCGGAGTTCAGTGGTGCCCTCGCCGATGAGCATAGTTCCGACGACCCCATGTTCCGCGACACCGACCAGGGATTGCGGTCGCTGCAGAAGAAAGGCGGCGAGCGGGTTTTGGTGGACAAGAGCGTGAAGCGCATCGAGTCGCTGATTGCCGGCGCGATGTATGGAGGCACGTTCAACTTTCCGATTCCGTTTCTCGGCATCAGCATTGCGGATTTTGATTTTCACCACACCGGCGCGCAACTTTCCACTTTCTTTGCCGGGCCCATCCTGGTTTCCGATCTCTCGAAGCAGTACCAGCCCAAGTTCCGCCTGGCGCTCGATCTGGCGCTGTCCGGATTGCCCGGCGAGAACCGCATCTACAGCAGCAACACGGAATTGCGGCAAGGGGAAGTATGGACCTGGGAGCAAACCACCGGCCTGCGCGCCTCCTGGCAACCCAGCACGCATCTCAGCGTGACGGCGAACACCTACCTGGCGTATGACAACTTTCTCCGGACCAGCAGTGCGGCCGAGGTATACGAACTGCCGCGCAACGGCCTGAATGTTCTTCCGGGCCTGGAAATAAAATACAGCCGGAAGGGTTACGTGTTCGACGCGCAGGGAACGCGGGGCGAGCGCATCAATTGGAGGCCGTTTGGATGCTCTTCGCTGGCCCTGTCTCCGGCTGGATGCGGCTCTTCATCGTCGACCGCGCCGCCGCAAAACACTTTGCTGGTGCAGCGTCCGCAAAACGCGTTCACGCTCTACAATGCCGATTTAAACAAGGATTACTACATCGGAAAGTTCACCAAAGGCGGATGGGATCTGTCCTACTGGGGCGGAAATCAGCTGGACCGCTTCTCGCGTTATTTCCCCTCGTTTCTTTCGTCGCCGCGCCTGCACGGCATTCCTCCCGGCACCGATTCTTTTGACGCCATCGCCATGGCGAACGTGCACTACGGTTTCCACCTGCTGGACTTCATGAAGATCGATGGCATGTACGCCTACGCGCGCGCACGCAACCAGGAGGAGTCGCTGCGATTCCGAAAGTTCGATGGCCTGGAGGTCAACTTCAACACACCTGGTCCGCTGGGTACGCTGGTCCAAGGCACGGTTTCCTACGCTCTCGATGGGAATATCGCACGTTACAACTCCCGTTGGGCGGCGTATATCTTGATCTTCAAGCCGCTGCACTAATTCGAAGATATGGCTGAGACACGGCTGGATGATCGGACTAAAGATCTGAAGACTGACCGGAAGACGGCTCTGGTCACGGGTGGTTCGGGGACCATCGGCGCCGCCATCGCGCAAGCACTGGGGAGCGCTGGGTTCCGCGTCGCCGTGCACTATCGTCACGGGAAGGAAGCCGCGGAGGGCGTGGTCGAACGCATCGTAGCCGCCGGCGGGCAAGCACTGACCGTGGAGGCCGACCTCTCTCTGCAGGAAAGTGTTGCGCCCATGTTCGAGCGCATCGGGCAGCACTTCGGTCCGGTCGATTACCTGGTGAATAACGCGGGTATCAACCGCGACGTCCTGTTGGCCTTTATGTCGGACGAGCAGTGGGACGAAGTGATCGACACCAATCTACGCGGCACGTATTTGTGCTCGCGGCAGGCATTGTCCGGTATGATGCGCCGGTGCAGTGGTGCCATCTGCAACATCGTTTCGCCCAGCGGAATTCGCGGCCAGGCTGGCCAGTGCAATTATTCGGCGTCCAAAGGCGGCATTATCGCCTTCACCAAGGCTCTCTCCCGCGAGGTGGGGCAATTCCACATCCGGGTGAACGCAGTATGCCCGGGTGTGATTCCCAGCCCCATGTCCGCTAAGTTCATAAAAACAGAGGAGAAACGCCTGCTCGCCGAAATTCCTCTGGGACGCTTTGGCAGGCCCGAAGAAATAGCTCCGCTGGTGGTGTTCTTGGGGTCCCAGGAGGCGAGCTACATCACCGGGCAGGTCATCGCAGTGGACGGGGGACTGCTGTAGTCGGGTCATTTTGCCGGCGGGAAGAAAAAAATCATCCACCACTAAGGCCACTAAGTTACACAAAGGAAAGCCTTCAGAAGGCCTTTTGGACACTCCCTCTGGTAAATTTCTAACGAGGAGGTTTGTGGTATGCTCGGGTGCTGCAAATGAACAATATGGCGAGCGTTAAAGAACAACTTAAGCCCATTATATTGAGGAGCTTGCGGATCACCGACATGACCCCGGAGGATCTGCGCGACGACCAGCCGCTGCTCGGGGGGGAGCTGGAAATCGATTCCATCGACATCCTTCAACTCGTGCTTGAGATTGAGCGGCATTTCGGGATCAAGCTGGTGCAGGCCAAATTCGACCAGAAACATCTGGAAAGTGTTAACGTTTTGGCGGCGATCATCGAATCGAAAGTGGCGGAAGCCAAGACCTGACACCTGCAATCCCCAGTGCCCCCGCGTTCTCAAGCAGATATGTACTGCGTCCAGTTCGAGCCCCAGCGTCCGGTGTTGAATAGTAGATCGACCGATAGTGCGGGCGACGACATGTCGGCGGGCGGAAGGTGACGCGCTGGTACGAGCACCGGTTTCACAACGCCACGGCACTGAGGATGATATTTGTCATCATGCCGAGGCTGCCGCGCTTCCTTCATCCTCCCGTCGCGGCGGTGACGGCGCTCATCTTCTTTTTCATGTTGAAGCAGGAGCGGCGCGCGGTAACCGGAAATCTGCGGCAGGTCTCCGGCAAGCGCGGGTTGGCATTGCAGTGGAAAGTTTATTGGGTCTTCTATTCGTTTTGCGATCTGATGGTTTCCTATTGTTTTGTTCCGCAGGCCACACATTCCCAACTGCTAGGCATGCTGGTGGACCCGGAGCGCGGCGGCGACAAGATCGATCAATGCCTGGCCGCGGGTAATGGGCTGATTGTGTGGACGGCGCATGTGGGGAATTGGGAATTCGCTTCGCGGCTGCTGGAAATGCACGGCCGACCGGTCAACGTGGCGCGGGTGGTGGAGGATAAACCGGCGGAGATCACGCTGCGGAATTTGATGGCCAGCGAGCGGCTCAGAATTGTCGATCTGAGCGGGGGAGTACCGGCCACGATTGAACTCTTACAGGCGCTGCGTCGAAACGAGATTGTGGCGATGCAGGGCGACCGCGTTTACCAGCGTCACAGTGCCGAAGTGCCGTTTTTTTCCCAACCCACCAGCTTTCCGCTTGGCCCTTTTCTGCTTTCTCAGGTCTCGGGGGCTCCAGTGCTGCCCGGCTTCGTGATTCGCGAGGGTTGGCTGCGTTACCGCGCCCTGATGGGGGATCCGATCCCGCCGGCGCTATCTCAGGTTCCTTCTGAAGTCACATCCCAGGTCGCTTCTCAAGTCACATCTCCCGTCACATCCCAGGTCACATCCGGCGACCCCGACCGCGATGCCGGCCTGCAGGAAGCTTTGGGACAGGCCGTGCGGTTTCTGGAAAAAACGTTGACGAGTCATTACGATCAGTGGATGAATTTTTTTGAGTTTTGGCCGGTTGCCTCCCGTGAGTGATCTCGGAATTAACGATCCTCGAATTAACGATCCGCGGCAAACCATCGTGGTTACTGGTGTTGGCGTGGTCAGCCCGTATGGCGTCGGGCTGGACTGCCTGCAGGCGGGCATGTTAGCGGGCAAGTGCTGTCTGGCGCCGACGAAGGATGTGTATCCTGGCTTCGAAGGAACCACGGCAGCGGTCTCCAGTGCTCAGATGCGGGGATTGCCGCTTCCGGCGGACGGTGCCGATTCGCGATATTCCCGCAGCGATCGAATGGCGATGGTGGCGGCTCGCGACGCAGTGGCGAATCTCGATTGCGAGAGCGATAACTTCCGCGAGAGCGGCGTATTTATGGCCAGCACGGTCGCGGGGTTGAGCGAGATTGATCCTGGAATTGCCGAGGATCCGGCTGCCTGGTACCGGCGCGGCGGCGGGCTCGCGCGGGCCGCTTCTTATCCGCCGGCGCATGTTGCCGACGCGGTGGGCGAGCATTTGAGAGTTCGCGGACCACGCTGCGCGGTCTCGGCGGCTTGCGCTTCCAGCGCCATGGCGATCGCGCTCGCCGCCAACATGCTGCTCGACGGAGTGGCACCCATGATGTTGGCGGGTGGAAGTGATGCATTGTGTCCATTTACGCTGAGCGGCTTCAGTTCGTTGCAGGCGTTGGATCCGCAGCCTTGCCGGCCCTTTGACTTGAATCGCAAGGGGTTGAACCTGGGTGAAGGAGCCGCGGTGCTGGTGCTCGAAACGCTCGCCGCCGCCGAGGCGCGCAATGCCAACGTTCTGGCGGTGCTGCGCGGATGGGCCATGACGAACGACGCATTTCATTCCACCGCGCCGCAGACTCAGGGCAACGGCCTGGCGGATTGCATGCGCCTGTGCATGGAAATGGCGGAGGTCAGTGGCGATGAGATCGGCTATGTGAATGCCCACGGCACGGGCACGCCACTGAACGATGTTGCTGAGAGCAACGCATACGAGACCGTCGTTCCGCGGGCGTGGTCGGCCCGTTCCGGTCTCTTCGACAAAGTCTTATTTCGGACACTGCCTGGGCGCGGCTGGAGCGCTCGAGGCGGCCATCACGATCACGGCGGTTCGTTGTGGAGCGCTGTTGCCGACGCTCCGGCTGACCGACCCCATCGAGAGCCCGAACGTGGAGTGGTTGCGGGGAGAAGTGAGGCGCGAGGCTCTGCCGCTGGCAATGTCGGTTTCGGCCGGATTTGGTGGCAGCAACACGGCGCTTATATTTGGCAGCGGCGGGTTCGGGAACGGTGCGTCCGGGAACGGCCGCTCATGACTGCGAATTTGGCGGCGATTACCGGAATCGGTTCGGTGAGTCCGTATGGTCCGATCACTGGATTAATTCACTCGCGCGCGGTGGAACCTGAATCCATCACGGCGTGGAAAACCGCCGGATTGCGGCGTGCGTTTCTAGTGAAGCCATTTCGCCCCGCCGACGTTGTGCCGGGCCTGAAGACGAGGCGTCTGGATCGCCTTTCGGCGTGGGCCCTGGTGGCGTCTTCGCTGGCCATTCAGGATGCTGGGATTGATATGAGCCGGGTCGACCGTTCGCGAGTTGCAGTGGTGTTTGGCACTGGCTTTGGGTGCGCCGAACTTACGGAGGCTTTTTTCCAAAGCGCTGCCGCGAATGGCTGGTCCGGGACGGACCCCAGTCCGTTTCCGGAAGGGCTCGCTAACGCTCCGGCCAGTCATGTGGCTTTGTGGCATGGCCTGCGAGGGCCTAACATTACGATTGGCAGCACAGGTTTTGCGGGCGAGAGTGCGTTGATTCAGGCGTCGTCGTTGCTCGCCCACAGGCAGGCGGACTTGGCGATAGTGTTAGCGGGTGATACGCTCACGCGCGCCGTCTACGAATGGTATGAAGCTGCAGGTCTGTTGTCGCCAGCCTGCTATAACGCGGAACGTCTTCCGGAAGGTGGCTTCGTGCCCAGCGAAGGAGTAGTGGCCTTGGTGTTGGAACCGGCGGGTCGCAAGGAAGCGCGGTCCTATGCGCACTTCAGTTCGGGCCGCTGCGCTGCGGGCGGGAAGGCGGCGGAGATTATCAGCGCGATGCTGGGTGGTGCGGTTCCGAATCTGACCGTTTGTGCTGGCAGCGGCGCGCCTTGTGCTGCCGGTTCTACAGCCGCCCTGGCGCGCGAGATTAGCGGGCACGATGCGGAGATCATCCCCGCTCAGGCTGTTGCCGCGGGACTTGCCGATGCGGGCGCTCTTCTACACTTAATCTTGGCTTTGAGCAGCCGGCCACGCAGCGGACATGTTTTGTTGCTAGGAACATCCGGCGACGGCGGGTTTGCGGCGCTTCTGCTGGAGTTGCCTTGAACATGAATGTGCGAATTGCAGCCGCGGCGTACGCTGTTCCGCCCGAAGGTGAATCCGTGGAAGCGGTCCTGGAGCGGGAACGCGATCGCGTGGAGGCGACGCTTGCTCCGCTGAGTCTGAAGGCGAGACAAAAGGCCGCGGAAGGTCTCGGGCTAAGCCGCGTCCGGGTCTGCGGCGGCAAGCAACCTTACGACTTGGTTCTGGAAGCCGTTTCCACGGCGATGGCTGAAGCTGGGATTACGGGGCCGGACATCAATCTGATTTTGGACTACAGCACGTTCCCGGGAGAGAATTCGCAGTATCTTTCTTTCGCGCACAAACTCAGCGACGACCTTGGGGCGGAAACTTCGCTGAACTTGAGTTTCAAATCCGGCGGGTGCGCCGCACTTCATCTCGCAATCAAGACTGCGCTGGGCTGGATGAGTACCGACGAAAGCATTCAGACCGCGCTGCTGGTGACGGGTGACACCGCGCCCCACGGCAGCCGGTCGCTGCTCCCGATTACGGTGCAGGGAGACGCCGCGAGTGCCGTGGTTCTGCGGCGCGAAGGCACCGAAGGCCCTTTGCTGCTGGGCGTGGAAGCTATGACGCTCGGCCATCTGCACGATGCCATTGCCTTAGTCAAAACCAACGGGCACCTCGAAATTAAGGTGGATGCGGCGTGCATGGAAAACGAAGTGATGCCGGTCTACTATCTGAATTTGTTTTGGCTGGTGCAAAAAGTGCTGGCGGCATCTTCGCTGAGCTTGAACAATATTGATCATTTCATCTATTCGAACATCAGCCAGCGGGACCGCGACGGGTTCCGCAGAATGGTGGGGCTGCCCGAGGGCGGACTCCCGGCAACTCCCATGGCGGAGTATGGTCACACGTTTGCGAGCGATCTTGCGATCAATTATGTGCATATGCGGCGCGAAGGCGGAATTCGTCCGGGACAATTGTTGCTATTCGCTTCGGCGGGGATCGGGTTCACTTGGGGGGTGACACTTGCCCGAGCGTGAATGCCCCGAACTCAGAAGCGACGATACAGAGAGTGATCTGCTTCCGGATTGGCTGCGGCGCACGGCGGCGGCCATGCCGGATGCTCAGGCGATAGTCGAGGAAGGGCGGACCGAACCTGCCCGGGTTACTTCCTTCCGCGAGTTGTTTGAGCAGGCTGCATCGCTGGCTGTGCGGTTCGTCGAACTCGGCGTTCGGAAGCAGGATCGCATCGCGCTGGTGTTGCCGAAGTCGACCGATGCCATCGTCTCGGTTTTTGCGTCCCTGCTGGCGGGAGCTGTCTATGTTCCGATCCACCCACAGTGGCCGAAGGAAAGGATCGAAGCGACCTTGGCGGACTGCGCCGCGCGGTTGGTGATTGAGGGCGAGGGTTCGCCGCCACGAATTACCGATCGTGAGACCGGCAGGAATATTCCTTGGCAGACGCCGGATATTCGTTCTGGCATTTCCGGCGTAGACTCGCTGCCCCGAGCGGACGCCTGCGACCCAGCACTTATTTTGTTTACTTCGGGATCCACGGGGCGGCCGAAGGGCGTGGTGCTTTCTCACCGCGCGGTCGGCGCTTTTGTGAAATGGTCCGCACGGGAGTTTCAGATTAGTTCGGCGGATCGCATCGCTTGCCCGTCGCCGCTCAGTTTCGATCTTTCCACTTTCGACATTTTCAACATGGTATTGTGCGGCGCTGCGTGCGTGCTGGTGCCCGAGCATATCGTGTGGATGCCGCGCTTTCTGGTGCAGTTCGTGCGTGAGGCCGGCATCACTTGCTGGTATTCGGTGCCGTCGATCCTAGCCGGAATGTTGGAGGAAGGACGGATGACGCAGCATGATTATCCCGCACTGCGTGTCATCCTCTTTGCTGGAGAAGTGTTTCGCGGTGCGGACGTGGCGCGGTTGGTGGCCACGGTTCCACAGGCGGTCTGCGCGAACCTCTACGGCCCGACTGAGACGAATGTGGTTACGTGGTATCGCGTGCCGCGTGGCTTCGACGGATCGCAGCCACTGCCGATCGGCCAGCCTTGCCCCTACGCCACAGTGACGATGGATGCGGCTAGTGGCGAGTTGCTCGCTGGCGGCGACTCGCTGATGAGCGGATACTGGAATCGTTCTGAAGATACCCAACGTGCGTTCGTCAACGTGGACGGCAAACGGTATTACCGCACCGGGGACCATGTGTCGCGTGCGCCTGACGGCAACTATCTTTTCCTGGGACGGATTGACCGGCAAGTAAAACGGCGCGGATTCCGCATAGAGTTGGGGGAGATCGAAACTGCGCTCGCGAACCGCGAGGATATACTGGAAGCGGCGGTCGTGGCCGTCGATGACGGGAAGTTGGGAACCGCCATCGTTGCTTTTGTCCGCAGCCGATCCGCCGGCGCTGTCACGCGGATCGAAGCCAAGGCTCACTGTGCGCGGACGCTGCCCCTGTATATGGTTCCCGACCACATCGTATTCCTCGATGCCATACCCAAGGGAAGCCGGGGAAAGATCGATTACATAGCTTTAAGCAAAGCCGCAGAAATACTCGACCAATCGTCAGCGGAACAAGCTGCACCGAACCAAGCGTCAACGAACCATGCACCAAACGACGGAAATCAAGACCGCAGTCCGGCAGTTCATCGCTGAGAACGTTCTGCTCGGGATTCATCAGACCACCATCGAGGACACCACGCCCCTCGTCACCGGCGGCCTGATCGACTCGATTGGCATGATCGGCCTCGTGAATTTTCTTGAGACGCGATTCAAGGTTGAATTCGTGCCCAGAGAAATCGACGTGCACAGTTTGAACACGCTCGAGCAGATCGACGAACTGATCCGAAAAAAACTGGCCAGCCAGCAAACCGACGCTGCGGGCAGCGGACAGCAAACTTGATGAGGTGTCGCGGTGTGGAACCGTTCGAGACTACGCGGGCTGGCGCTGACGACATCGTTGTTTCTATGCGCGTGCCAGCACAAAGAGGCGTTTGAAAAAGCGCCACTCTTTCCCGGCCAGATCGAAGTGGTGCGAATCTCGGAACGCACGAACCTCGCCGTGGAACGGATTCGTTTCTGGTCCAAGGAGATGAATGAGCCCCGCTTCTTCTTGGCGCTCGTGCCCAAGACGAAGGTTCCGCTGTCCGAAGTATTCATCCTGAATCACGGTTGGTGGGACCGGCCGGAAGACCTGCTGAAAGTTCTCAAGGTGGACCAGGTCTACGACGAGATGCTGGGCCGGGGCGAGGTGCGGCCCGCGATCGTGGTTCTGCCCGACGTTCGCTTCAGCAGCTTCTACCAGGAGTTCTCCGACCGCATCCCATACCATAATTACTTGACTCTGGTGGCAGAGGAGGTGGCGGGAACCGTGTCGCTCCACTATGCCATCCCTTTCGAACGCGAGCGATGGGGGATCGGGGGATTTTCTTTCGGCGGCTATCTGTCGCTGGATGTGGGACGGCGCTATCCCGGCCGGTTCGGCAGCGTCAGCGTGATCAGTGGGCTCGTGGATAAAGAGTGGAGTTTCTGGCCATCGCAACCGCCGCAGCCCGGCCTGCTCGATTCCCAGGGCCGTGGCAAACATACAATCGTGGTGCCTGGCCCGGTGCCCAGACTTTTCCTGGCCTGCGGATCGAATGACCGTTTTTTCTCTGGAATGCTTGGCTTGCATGAAAAGCTGACGACACTTGGCATCCCACATGAATGGTCGACTGGCCCGGGCGGGCACACGTGGAAATACTGGTCTTCGGTTCTGCCACTGGTGCTCAGATTCCATCTGGCGAACGAACACGACAGGGTACAAGGCCGGGAATTCTCCCCCAACCATTCGCAGAAGTGAGTGGTCACGCTCGCTTCACTTCGCTCGGCGCTGGGCATCGTTGCGGGCTAGCTGCGCGGGCTAGCTCCCGCTGGCTAACTGTGCGCGAAGGACGACTTGCGATCCGTAATCCAGCTTTACCGTTTTTTGGTCTGACTTGAACACGCCATCGGATCCGAGTTGCAGGTTCTTGATCCCCTGGATTCCCACGGAGTCCTCGCTCAGGATCGGGATCACCGGCGAAGTACCGCCTGCCGTTGGCGTTGCATGCTGGAGTGTTTGGTTCATGCCGCCGTAGCCGACGCCCTCGCCCTGCTCGGGATTGGGGTTCGGGGCGAAGGCCTGGATAACCCCCGTGATCGCCAGGGTCTTTCCGTCTGACAGATTGATTTTGTCAAACACAATTCCCAGCGACGATTGCGTCTCGCCCCCGGATCGAGTCTTCGCTTCGGTCACGTGACCGACAACTTTTGTTCCGCGCGAAATTACGGTTCCGTCTGCAAGGCGCACGCTTCCAGCGGTCTTGACGACCACTTCCTCGCCCGGTTTCTTCTTTTTCGCATCGACGGATGAGGTGAGAGATGCCGGAATGAGAATCTGAGTTACTTTCCGACCGGCAGCTGGATTTGGTGATGAAGGCGCTGCGGCTTGAGCTCCGGCGTTGGTGGCGGTGCACACGGAAATGGCCAGTAGCAGGATTGCAGCGGACAACGCGATCCGGTAAACGGCGCGAAAGCCGCGGAACGACAAGACATGGCTGCTTGTCGCAGGCTGGAACTCGATTCTGTCAGCGTGTTGGTCGACAGTCTGCGTTTTCATACTTTTCTCCATCGGTCTCCGGTGTGGGCCTGTCTTCTTCCGGAACCCTAACCGGGGCCATAAACTTTGCGACGACACCATTGTAGTCCAACTTGCCGGCTGGCTCTTTGTCGATTGACTCTGATTGACTCTGATAGTGACCCTGATCCGAAACGATCACACGAGCTTTCCTAGTCCAGTTGGATAGAGCCACGAGCGATCAAACTGCGGACATAGATTCAGAAAGGGAAGCAGGTGTTGCCCGGTCCTGCCGCCGATAGCGGAAAAACCCGCAAGAACGACCGCGATTTGCTTGAGACGATAAGTCACGCGAAAATTTATTTTCGGGAATCAGACGTTTTCCAAGAAAAACGATTTTCATGGGCAGATTTAAGCTTTTCCAGCCGGACAAGGTATGGCACAATCACCTGCGCTGTCGTTTCCACAACCCATCGCCACCGGGGTGCCACTTGTGAGAGACTGGTGCGCCACTTGAGTTAGTGCAACCTGCTGTTTTACGAAAAGGCTGAGGTCTTTGCCGAAGGAGAGAGTGCTATGGGTAAGAATTCCTGGACTCGTCGTCAGTTCATGCGCGTCGGCACGGGAGCGGCGGCCGCGGGCGCTGCCGCAAAAATCACGCTTCTGGAACCGAGAATGCTTTCCGCCTTCTCCAGGCCGGTGCCGCCGAGCGACACCATCCGCTTCGCCTCAATTGGTACGGGAGTGCGGGGTTGCGAATTGCTGAGGTCCACGCTCCAGGTTCCGGGCGTGGAATGTGTGGGCATCTGTGATCTTTACGATGGCCGGCACCAGGCAGGCCGGGAGGCAGTGAAGAAGGACGTTCCCGTCACTCGCCGCTACAAGGAGATTTTGGACCGCAAAGATGTTGACGCCGTGATTGTGGCCGTCACCGACCACCAGCACCGGCGGGTTGTGGAAGACGCTTGCGCTGCAGGGAAAGACGTCTATTGCGAGAAGCCGTTGTCGCACACGGTGGAAGACGGCTTTGCGATCGTCGATGCCGCGCAGAAGAATAAGCGCATTGTGCAGGCGGGCAGCCAGCGCGTGAGCTCGATCCTCTATGCCAAAGCCAAGGAGATTTGGGATTCCGGCAAACTCGGCGACGTCTTCTTCATCGAGGCTTATTGGGATCGCAACTCGCCCAGCGGCGCGTGGGTTTATCCCATTCCGCCGGACGCGAGCGAACAGACTATTGACTGGAAGACTTTTCTGGGGTCAGCACCGCAGAGGCCGTTCGATCCGGTGCGCTTTTTCCGCTGGCGCTGTTTCAGCGACTACGGCGAAGGCCTTGCGGGCGACCTGTTCGTGCACTTGATTTCCGGGATCCACTTCATCACCGGCACCAACACCATTGCAGAAAGAGCGATCTCAACTGGCGGACTGTTTCATTTCAAAGACGGCCGCGATTTTCCGGACCTGATCCAGACTTCCTACGACTATCCGAATGTTCGTGTCACCATTCGCTGCAATTTGATGAACGACGGCGGGGAATTCATCGGATTCTACGGCAACAAGGGCACGATGATTATCAAGGATTCGACGCTATCGTTTAAGCCGCAAGACACGCGACCCGAGCCGGAGGGCTACTCGACCGTAGGCTGGCCGAAGACGGAGCGCGAAGCGTATTTAGAAAAGTGGGAGGCCGATCATCCGCGGACCCCGCCGCTGGACGTGAAGATCGACGAGGACTCGGAGACGTTCGCCCCGCCCCCGGGCTACAACGATGTCGCCGATCATCAAGCCCACTTCTTCAACGCAGTCAGGACTCGCGTCCCAACCGTGGAGAATGAAGTATTTGGCAACCACGCCGCCATCGGCTGCCATTTGGCAAACTATTCCTACTTCAACAAGAAGATTGCCGTGTGGGATGGTGGGGCGAAAAAGATCGTAAACGGCTAGACGTTAGACGGAAGAAATCTGGGCGCAGCAGGAACGGAATTCCCGCTAGCGCCCCATTTTCTTGCTGCTACTACGGATCTTCCAGTGCGCGATGAACAAGATGCACGGCGATGGACCCTTCGCCCACAGCCGATGCCACGCGCTTTACGTTGCCCGAGCGAACATCGCCGACTGCAAAGACGGCGGGCAAGCTGGTCTCCAGCATCTGTGGAGCTCGGGTAAGCGGCCAGGCCGTGGGTGGGGCAATCCCGGCTGGATCGTCCAAATCGCGTCCGGTCAGGATGAAACCTTTATCGTCGAGAGCGACGCAGCCTTGCAGCCACTCGGTTCTCGGCGATGCGCCCGCCATGATGAAAACGTGGCGGATGTCATGAACGGACGTTTCCCCAGTCTTCTTGTCGAGCCATGTGACTCGTTCGAGTTGCGTGTCACCTTCCAGGGCAACGATCTCCGTTTTGCAATGCAGCTCGATTCCGGGATTCTCCGTAATACGCTGAATCAAGTAGCGTGACATCGTCTCCGACAAAGCCCTGGAGCGCACCAGAATGTGAACCTTGCGCGCAGTCTGCGCGAGGTACACGGCGGCCTGTCCCGCCGAGTTGCCGCCGCCCACCACGATGACTTCTTCGTCCTCGCAAAGTTGTGCCTCGATAAAGGTTGCGCCGTAATAGATCCCCTGGCCTTCAAACTTTTTCAGGTTCTCTATTTTCGGTTTGTTGTACTGGGCGCCGGTCGAAATGATAATGGAGCGTCCGGCGATGACACTGTCGTTGTCGAGCACCACCTCATACGGCCGGTGAGTGCAACCGAGGCGCACCACGCTGTGCCCGATCATCATCTTCGCGCCAAATTTCTGCGCCTGCGTAATCGAGCGGCTCGACAGTTCCTGTCCGGAGATTCCAGTCGGAAAGCCGAGATAGTTTTCTATTTTGGAGCTCGATCCCGCCTGCCCGCCGGGCGAGTCCGCTTCAATCACCAAGGCATCCAGGCCTTCGGAAGCAGCGTAAACCGCGGCTGCCAGCCCCGAGGGTCCTGCTCCGACGATGATTACGTCGCGCACCTGCGATTGATCAATGCTGACGTTGAGGCCCAGACAATCCGCGAGTTGTTGAGTTGTCGGATTACGCAATACGGTGCTGCCGTTGCAAACGAGGACTGGAATCTCCGACATTTTCACTTCAAAGCGGTCGAGAAGTTCCTGCGAAGCTTTGTCAGCGTCGAGATCAATGTAAACGTAAGGATGCGCATTCCGGCTGAGAAACTCGCGCAGGTGCAGCGTATTCGCGGAGTGCCGCGATCCCATCAGGACGACGTTGCCAAAGCCCTGGCTGATCAGAGCCAGCCGCCGCAGAATGAATGCCCGCATGAAGATCTCGCTGAGTTCGGCGTCCCGGGCGACGATGGAGCGCAGGCCGTCGCCACTCACTTCGATAAACTCACCGGCCTCAGTAACGCGGCCGCTCACCAGACAGCGCTGGCCGGAGATCATGAAAATTTCGCCGGTGAATTCGCCGGGACCGTGTTTCACGATCAGGCGCTCGCCCGTAAGGCTCGGCTGCACGATCTCCAAGCCTCCCGAAAGCAGCACGAAAAAAGGCACGCCTGTATCGTCGGGCTGAAACAGGATTTCGCCAGGCTCAACTTTTCGCAGGCTGCCCACGGAACGGACACGGTCGATCTGCGCGGGAGTCAACACCGGAAAAGCTTGCGTGCGCGCGTCGAGCGCGCTGGGTGCGGGCCAAGTAGACATGGATTCTTCCTGTCAGAATGCAACTGGACAGCCGAAATGATAGATGATGCAGATGGGAGTTTGGGTTCAGCGCGCAAACGCCGTGCCGCGTCGAGACCTCGAGGGCTGCGCGCGGCTCAGCGAAGAAAGACCTAGCGGGAGATGCCAGTGACGGAACTCTTGCCGTAGTCAAGGTCAAACCCCAGCTGGAGTTTGGCGGCTTCCGACATCCGGGCGGGAGACCACGGCGGATCGAACACAACTTCTACATGCACTTCCTTCACTTCGGGAAGGCGCGCCAGCTTGCCCTCCACGTCGGCCTTGAGTACGTTTCCCATGCCGCAGCCGGGAGCGGTCATCGACATCTTTACATCAATTTTCTTGCCGCCATGTTCTTGCGCCGTGATGTCGCAAGACGTGATCTCGCAGGAATAGATCAGGCCCAGGTCGACAATGTTGACCGGAATTTCCGGATCGTAAACCGTTTTGAGTTGAGCCCATACCATCGGCTCGGCGAAGACACCGTCGGAAGTTTTCGTCTCGTCGGCGGCGGGCGGGGTCAGGCCCAGAGCGTCAGCATCTTTCGCGTCGATGCGAAACATGCAGCCCATATCGCCGACCACGGTGTAGCTGGTACCGAGAAATTGCGAAATCCGCACTCGGCTGCTGGCGGAAAGGACGCGGCGTATGCCGCTCGGAATCTCGATTGCTTCACATTCGCGCTTCAGGTCAATTTGTTCGTACATGATTTCGCTCCCTTGCGGTGGGGTTCCGCTATTCCGTGGAAACGGCTTCCTGTGTGCCTGCCAGGGCAGCTTGCAGGGTATGCCATGCCAAGGTCGCGCATTTCACTCGTGTGGGAAACTCGGAGACTCCCGAAAATACCGCGAGCTTGCCGAGTTCGGCATCGCCGCCATTGGAAACAGCGTGACCGGTAACGACGTTGTGAAAACGCTCGAACAGCTTGTCGGCGTCTTGCCGCGTCTTGCCCTTCAAAGCTTGCGTCATCATCGATGCAGACGCTTTCGAGATGGCGCAACCAGAGCCTTGGAACACGACATCTTGAATGGTGTCGCCCTGCATCTGCAAATACACCGTGAAGTGATCGCCGCAGAGCGGATTGAATCCCTCGGCCTTGCGGTCGGGATTCTTCAACTCGCGATAATTCCGCGGAGCTTTGCTGTGTTCGAGAATCACTTCCTGGTACAGGTCGCGTAGGTCGCCCATCAGGCGAAGACCTCCTGCACCTTTTTGATGCCCCGCACCAGCGCGTCGATTTCTTCTTTCGTGTTATACAAGCCGAACGAAGCACGCGCGGTTGCATCCACGCCAAAGCGCGCCATCACGGGCTGCGCGCAGTGGTGCCCTGTGCGGATGGCGATGCCTTCCTGATCGAGGATCGTCCCAATATCGTGGGGATGAATGCCCTCGATCACGAAAGAAAGCACGCCTGCTTTCTCTTTCGCCGTTCCAATCAGGCGAACTCCCGGAATCGCCGAAACCACTTCCGTGGCATAGGACAGCAGTTCGTGTTCGTACGCGGCGATGTTGTCCATGCCCAGCCGGTCGAGATATTCGAGCGCTGCGCGCAAGCCGACTGCGCCCGACATATCCGGCGTGCCGGCTTCAAATTTGTGCGGCACTTTGTTGTAAATCGTTTTCTCGAAAGTTACCGAGCTGATCATGTCGCCGCCGCCCTGGTAGGGGGGCATCGCTTCGAGCAGCGCTGACTTGCCGTACAGAATGCCGATTCCGGTCGGCCCATACGTCTTGTGGCCTGAGAACACGTAAAAGTCGCAATCCAATTCCTGAACATTCACGGGCACGCGAGGCACGGCCTGGGCGCCGTCCACAAGAACGGGAATATTTCTGGCATGGGCCATTCCTATAATTTCCGCAAGTGGATTTACACTGCCGAGCGCGTTCGAGACGTGGCCGATGGAAACGATCTTTGTCTTGGGGCCAAGCAGCTTTTCGAATTCGTCGAGGATCAACTCGCCTTTGTCATTGATCGGCGCAACCCGAAGCGTCGCTCGCTTTTCTTCACACAGCATTTGCCAGGGAACGATGTTGGAATGGTGCTCCATGGTGGTGATGAGAACTTCGTCACCGGCGCCCACATGAACCCGGCCATAGGTTTGCGCGACCAGGTTGATCCCTTCGGTTGCGCCGCGCACAAAAATAATCTCGCTGGGCCGAGCGGCATGAAGGAACGTTCTGCACTGACTTTCGCGCTTCTTCAAATTCTTCGGTTGCCCGCTCGGAAAGATAGTGCACGCCGCGATGGATGTTGGCGTTGTCGTGTTCGTAGTAGCGGACGATCGCGTCCATCACCACCTTTGGCTTTTGCGAGGTGGCCGCATTGTCCAGGTAAACCAACTGGTGACCGCGGGCTTTTTCCCGAAGAATCGGAAAATCAGCACGCACCCGCTCCACGTCGAAACCGGGCACAGCATCATGCACCGCGGTACGGCCGGAATCCAATGGCGATCTTGCAATGGTTGTCATCCAGCGACCTCCTGGCTTTCCTGAATCTGGTTACGCGCGCTGCCTTGGCCCGGTAGCCGGAGCGGGCCGCGGAGCGGAAAAATGATTTGCAATGGATAGCAGATGCTCATGGATCAGGCGCTCCGCATGGGTGCGCGCCACTCCCGGCTTCATGCGCTCCAGGCATTCACTGGCGAAGGCTTGCAGCAGAAGCTTGCGCGCGGAAATCTCGTCGATGCCGCGCGACTGCAGGTAGAACAGAGCGTTTTCTTCGATCTGGCCGATGGTTGCACCGTGGGTGCACTTCACATCGTCGGCGTAGATTTCCAGTTGCGGCTTGGTGTCGATCTGCGCGTCGTCGGAGAGCAGCAGGTTGCGGTTCGTCTGCTTGGCATCGGTTTTTTGCGCGTCTTTGTGCACGACGATGCGGCCGTGGAAAACCCCGTGCGCGTGGCCGTCCAGAATTCCGTTGTAGAACTGGCGACTGCTGCAGTGCGGGCTGGCGTGCTCCACGTGCATGTAGTTGTCGAGATGCTGATGGCCGTCGCCAACGAAGATGCCGTTGATCAGGCACTCTCCGCCTTCGCCGGCCAGTACCGGGTGAACGTTGTTGCGGACCAGTCCGCCGCCCAGCAGAAGCGAATGGGAGGCGACGTTCGCGCTGCGTTCCTGCTGAATGCGCAGCGTAGAAATGTTGAACGCATCCAGGCTCTCGCGCTCGACCATGTAATGCGCAATCGTCGAGTTCGCGCCAGCAATCAGTTCGGTGGCGGAGTTGCAGAGGACTGTTCCGCCGCCGAGTGAAACATAATCTTCGACGACCGTGGCCTCGCTCTCCTGCTCGAAGATCAGCAGGTTCCGCGGATGAATCATGCGCGGTGCGTCGGCCGCCGTGGATACGAAAAGCAAATGAATCGGCGCGTCCAACGAAACGCCGCGGCCGACGTGCACGAACGCTCCATCTTCAGCAAAGGCTGTGTTCAGAGCGCAAAACGCGTCGCGCTGAACATTCAGATAGCGGCCGAGGTGAGCTTCGAGTGCGGGCGCGTGCTTCTCAATCTCTTCTTTAAGGCCCGAGACTGTGATGCCTGCGGGCAGATTTCCGAATATCGACAAGCCGCGGACAAACTTTCCGTCGACAAACACGAGTTGGGCAGCTGCGCCTTCCAACCGCCATTGCTTCAAATCGGAATTTGAAAGATGTACAGCGGGTTGCCCGAAAGAAAACGCAGTGCGGGCGATCGCCGAAACGCTGGTGAAACGCCAGTCTTCATCGTGCGTTGTCGGGAATCCAGTCTCACAGAAACGCGCAAAGGCATCTTCGCGCAGCTTCCGCAGCCAGGGCTGACCGTGCCCTGAAGACCGCTTAGCGAACGCGGTGAAACTTTCCAGATACTTTTCGAGGTTTTCAGTTGCAGTAATCACGCTTGCTCCACTCAGAGACTGCTCGTCAGAGACTGCTCGCTAGAGAATACCCGCTACACCGAAGCAGGCGCAGTCTGTCGCGCCTCAGCTTCGATCCAGCCATAGCCTTTTTCTTCCAGTTCGAGCGCCAGTTCCGGACCGCCCGAGCGCACGATGCGGCCATCGACCAGCACGTGCACAAAATCCGTCGCGATGTAGTTCAGCAGCCGCTGGTAGTGCGTGACCACCAGCATGGCGCGCTCCGGACTGCGCATGGCATTCACGCCCTTGGCCACAATGCGCAGCGCGTCGATGTCGAGTCCGGAATCGGTTTCATCCAGAATCGCCAGCTTCGGCTCCAGCACCGCCATCTGCAGAATTTCGTTCCGTTTCTTTTCTCCGCCGGAGAAGCCCTCGTTCACGGAGCGGCTCATGAGTTTCTCATCCATTTCCAGCAGCTTGAGCTTCTCGCGATACATGGGGAGAAAATCCATGGCATCCACTTCATCTTCGCCGCGATACTTGCGCATGGAGTTCAGCGCCGAGCGCAGAAAATAAGCGTTGCCGATTCCGGGAATTTCCACTGGATACTGGAACGCCAGAAAGACGCCTTCGCAGGCCGCTTCTTCGGGCTTCATCGCCAGCAGATCCTTGCCCTTAAACAAAACTTCGCCAGCGGTTACCTCGTAGGTTTGGCGCCGCGACAACACCTGGGCCAGCGTGCTCTTGCCTGAACCATTCGGACCCATGATGGAATGGACTTCCCCGGCATTGATGGTGAGGTCAATGCCTTTGAGGATTTCGTGTCCAGCGACCGTCGCGTGCAGATTTTTGATTTCTAGCAAACTCATTTATTTTATTTCCTTCGTGTTTTGTAGCTTTTTCTTCCGAGTGCGTTGATCAGAACTCAGAAACCGCAAACTCAGCCTACGCTGCCTTCCAGACTCACGCTCAGCAACTTCTGCGCTTCCACTGCAAATTCCATCGGCAGCTCGCGGAACACCTGCTTGCAGAATCCGTTCACGATCATCGACACCGCATCTTCTGCCTTCAGGCCGCGCTGTTGCAGATAAAAAAGCTGGTCCTCGCCAATCTTCGACGTGGAGGCTTCATGCTCCATGCGAGCCGTGGAGTTCTTTACTTCGATGTAGGGGAACGTGTGCGCGCCGCACTGGTCGCCGATCAGCAGGGAATCGCATTGCGTGTAATTGCGCGCGCCGGTTGCGCCCTTCATGATCTTCACCATGCCGCGATAAGTGTTCTGGCCATGCCCGGCAGAAATGCCCTTCGAGACAATCGTGCTGCTCGTGTTCTTCCCCAGGTGGATCATCTTGGTGCCGGTGTCGGCCTGCTGGTAGTTGTTGGTAAGCGCCACGGAATAAAACTCACCTACCGAATTGTCACCCTGCAGAATGCAGCTGGGATACTTCCATGTGATCGCGGATCCGGTTTCCACCTGCGTCCAGGAGATCTTGGAATTGACGCCCGCGCACTTGCCGCGTTTGGTGACGAAATTGTAGATCCCGCCTTTGCCGTTCTTATCGCCGGGATACCAGTTCTGCACCGTCGAATACTTGATCTGCGCATTGTCGAGCGCTACCAGTTCGACCACGGCCGCGTGCAACTGGTTCTCATCGCGGATCGGCGCCGTGCAGCCTTCGAGATAGCTCACGGACGCGCCTTCGTCGGCCACGATCAAAGTGCGCTCGAACTGTCCAGTCTCCGCCGCGTTGATGCGGAAGTAGGTGGAAAGCTCCATGGGACAGCGCACGCCCTTCGGCACATACACGAACGAGCCGTCAGTGAAAACCGCGGCATTCAGTGCCGCAAAAAAGTTGTCGGTATGCGGAACCACGGAGCCGAGATATTTCTTCACCAGCTCAGGATGCTTCTGCACCGCTTCTGAAAACGAACAGAAAATCACTCCAACTTCGCTCAGCTTCGCCTTGAAGGTCGTCGCTACAGAGACGCTGTCAAACACCGCGTCCACCGCGACGCCGGCCAGCATCTTCTGTTCGGCCAGCGGGATGCCCAGCTTTTCGTACGTGCGCAAAATTTCCGGATCAAGTTCATCCAGGCTCTTCAGGCCCGGCTTCTGCTTCGGCGCCGAGTAATAAATGATGTTTTGATAATCGATCGGCGCATACTTCACGTTGGCCCACGTGGGTTCGGCCTGTGCCTGCTCCAGCGAAGCCCAGTGGCGGTAGGCCTTGAGCCTCCACTCCAGCATGAATTCCGGCTCATTCTTTTTCGCCGAAATAATGCGAACGATCCCTTCGTTCAGTCCCTTAGGGATGCGGTCGTCTTCGATGTCGGTGACGAAGCCCCACTTGTAATCGCGTTCGGCAAGACTGCGGATCGTATCGAGGTTCGTGCTCATTGCATTCTCCCGGATGCGCCGATGATCGTCGGCACCATATTTCCACGGTTGTCGCGCACGGCCGTCAGCCGCATCGGCCGGATTAAATCGGCCAGCGTTACATTCTCCAGCGCACCACGCACCACTTGATTGATGACCCGCTGGTTATTTTTGATGCGGCAGGAGGATTCCAGATCGCAAAGTCCGGAAACGTCGCTGCTGCATTCCGTCAGCGCCAGCCGCCCCTCAAATGCCGAGATGATCTCGGCAAGCGAGATGAGATGCGGCTCGCGCGCCAGGCTATAGCCGCCCTTGATGCCGCGATGCGACGCCAGCAGCCCATTCTGCAACAAGGTTTTCAAAAGCTTGCTCACCGTCGGCATCGGCAACTGGCACTGCTGCGCCAGATCGCGGGCCGTATGCAATTCCGTCTGTGGGCCGCGGGCAATCTGGCTCATCAGAACCAATCCGTAATCGGTGAGTTTGCTGAGGCGAATCATTTGGAATCTTCAGCTAAATCGAGCTAGTCTCGGCAATCTGTAAACCGTACTGATTTAGTACTCTTTAATTGTAAGGCCTGTGCGGTTCGTTAGGCAAGGGTGGGTTCGTCAATTTTTGAATGAGATTCTTGAAATGACTCAGATTTCGAAGGAGCCGCGGCGCGCTAGGAAGCACGAGACAGAAAGAAAGAGGCGGTCACGGCGGCGGGGCTGCTAGAGCGGTCGTCAAGGTAAGAAGCACGCATGAACGCACTGATGGACTCTGTGGTGTGGTCGTCGGCTCAGCGCGAGCTCGGACGTCAGGCTTTTGGATTGGGGGTGGGATCCGCGGCGGCGGGATTGGAAATTGGAGCGGCAGGCGGGGACTTTTTCTGCGGAGGCTTTTTTGCGGCTTCTGCGCGTTTGCGCTCCTGGTGGCGGCGATCGTGGAATTGCTGGTCGGAGGCTTGTTTCTTCATGGCTGAGTTGTTGTAGCTGGATCATTGTGACACAGATGCGTCCGCTTTTGGTTTTCCCACAGAATCTGGAAACTTCCTAAGGAGAGAGCGGACGAGCCCTCCTTGAGCGAAGACGAAGGATTGCCTTCTTCCACACGGTCACGGGTGACCGAAAAATGGGGGTGGAATAGGACTCGCAATTTTTTTGGGGATGGGGTAGGCTATGGGTCGCAATCGAGGTCCCGCAAGACTGATTTCGGGACCGGCATTTCAAGATCGGGATTTTCAGTAGATCGTTTTCAGTAGATCGTCAGTCGATGGTCAAATCAGATTTTCCCGGCTACAAGTTGTCCTGAGATTTTCGCGAAAACTCTCTTGAGACTGAGGACCCCCTGAATGACTCAACGGGCAGCACACGCACCCCAGGATTTCCAGAAGATGTGCAAACAGGCGGAGCGCGATCATGAATCGAAGAAGCTGGTCGTGCTCATGGAGCGAGTGAAACGTCAACTGCAAGAGCATGGGAAAGAGCCAGTTACGGCTCCGAAGCCTCCCGTGACTGTGCTGATTTCCGGCCGGATGCGGACGTCCGCGCCCAGCCGGTCGTCTATTTTCGAAAGGTGAGCCGCACAGCGGCGCACTGAGGAAGAAATTTCACTTTGCTGACGTTCGTTTTGCGCTAGAATGTGCGAGCGTTTTCTTCGGCTGACCAGGTGCCTGGCGGGCACGGGTTGAGCCGATTGCCCTCTCCCAGGAGGTTGTAGATGTACCGGCCGTATTCGGGCTCCCTCGCGGACCCGCGTCCGTTCATGGACGTGGAGTCTCTGATCCGCGGATTGACGCAGGATTACGTCACGTCGTTCAACACTGGAAATTTTGACCAGATCGGCGCGTTGTTCGCGCCTGATGGCGTGATCATGGCGCCTCGGCAGGAGCCGGCCTACGGTCCCAGGGCGGTGGAGCGGCTGGTGCGGCAGATGAGCGATGCAGGGTACGAGAACCTGCGGGCCGAGACCATGCGGGTGGAACACTCCGGCGACATGGCGATGGAAATAGGACGCTACACGGTTGCGATGCGACAGGCGGACGGAACCACCATTGCGGATCGCGGAAAATATGTGAGAGTATGGCGGCGGCTGGGCGCGTGGATGATTGTGGCCGACTGCTGGAACAGCAACATGCCGGCGATGGCGAAGGCTGCGTGATTTCTTCCTGAAGGGCTCCCTATTTTATTTTTTCGAAGGATTCTCGCGGGCAAGCTAGCGCGGCTGGAGCAGCGTGCGCTGCGGAACCGGGATTTGCACTTGTCCGGGGCGCGTGGAGGAATTAGTGTCGGCGGACATGAGTGAACCAAAGGTGGATGCTGCGCGAAGTGAGAATGCGGCGCAAGTTGAAAGCGATGGGAGGCTTGGCTCGGCTGGAGCGAGCGCGGCAAGTTATTGTCCGAATTGCTCGGCGCGGCTGAAAGAGAGCCGGTGCAAGATGAGTTGTCCGCGGTGCGGGTTTTATTTGAGTTGCTCGGATTTTTACTGAGGCAGCTGTCAGCCCTCAGCCCTCAGCTTTCAGCTATCAGCTATCAGCTATCACGCTATCAGTGACACCAACCTTGCTTTTGTGCACGGCTCTCGTAGGTTCCGTCCCTGACATCTCTGCTGACTTCCGTCTACAATTGACTGCGGCACGATCGACAATTCAAGAATTCATACAGAGGAGACAATCATGGAACGCAAGGCTAGTGCAGTTTGGAAGGGCGGACTCAAAGATGGCAAAGGGACGATTTCGGCGCCGGGCGGAGTGCTGAACAATACGGCTTATTCGTTTACGACGCGATTCGGGGACGCTCCGGGGACCAATCCCGAGGAGTTGATTGCGGCGGCGCATGCGGCGTGCTTTTCCATGGCGCTTTCGGCGCAGCTGGGCGAGGCGAAGCTGACTCCGGAGAGCATCAGCACGAACGTGACGCTGACGATGGAAAAACTGGATTCGGGATGGACGATTACGGCGAGCCATATTGATGTGGTGGGGAAAGTGCCGGGCGCGGATGCGGCGACCTTTCAGAAATATGCGGAAGCGGCGGAGAAGGGATGTCCGGTGTCGAAGGTGCTGAACGCAAAGATTTCGATGACGGCGAAGCTGGCGTAGGACGCGGGGAAAGGGACGTTTCGTTGGCTGTCCGTATTGGAACCGCTCCGCTCCAGTATTTTCGAATCGCAATGGAGAGCTCCATGACGGCAATCAATCAGAAGACTCAGATCACGCGAAGGGGATTTTTCGAAAGCAGCGTGGGCGCTCTCGCAACGGCAGGAATGCTGGCGACTGTTGACTCGGTGGCGGCCGCGGCTGACGCGCAGGGGCAGGCAGCCAAGTTGGATTTCGGCAGCTTCCCCGGGAAAATTGCGCTGGAAGAACACTTCGCGGTTTCTGAAACGTTGGACGCCAGTTTCGCTGCTTTGGGCAGCGCTGAATTTCAGCGTAAGATCGAAGAAATCGGCGACGGACGAATCGCCGAGATGGATCGAGGGGGCGTGGAACTGTGCGTCCTATCGTTGACAGCGCCGGGAATTCAAGGGATTCCTGACGTTTCTCGAGCGATCGCAGTCGCACGTCGCGCGAATGATCATCTGGCCGAGCAGATCGCAAAATATCCCAAGCGGCTGAAGGGCTTTGCAGCGCTGCCGCTGCAAGATCCGCAGGTTGCTGCACAGGAATTGACTCGCTGCGTCAAAGAACTGGGCTTCTGCGGCGCCATGGCGAATGGGTTCTCGCAGGTGGGAGAGGCCGATTCGACTGTGTTCTATGATCTGCCGCAATACCGGGCTTTTTGGGAAACAGTCCAAGAGCTCGACGTGCCGTTTTATCTCCACCCGCGGTCACCCCTGCCCAAGCACCAGCCTGCGTACGAAGGACACCCGTGGTTAACGGGTTCGATTTGGGGATTCGCAGCCGAGACTTCGATTCATGCATTGCGCCTGATGGGCAGCGGTCTTTTCGATGAATATCCCAGGCTCAAAGTGGTGCTCGGCCATCTCGGGGAAGGACTGCCTTGCAACATTTGGCGAATCGATAACCGCATATCCAGGACACTGGGGTCGCGGCCGAAAGCAAAACTGCCGATTGGCCAATATCTGCGGGAGAACTTCTACATCACGACCAGCGGTAATTTCCGCACGCAAACGCTGACGGAAGTTATGCTTGAGGTTGGTGCTGACCACATCCTGTATTCGGTCGATTACCCTTTTGAGGATATGGCCCTGGCAGCCGACTGGTTCGATCGTGCTGCCATCAGCGAATCCGACCGCCTCAAAATTGCCGGTGGCAACGCGCGGCGGCTCTTCCGTCTCTGATCGTCGGCGAGAGACTCGAAAAGGCAGTAGTTGTTTGACACATCGCGTCGCGTCTGTAGAATAGAAGGGTTGGTCTTCCTGATTCGGCGGCTTTCGGGCTGCCGCTGCTAAGTTGATTCGATTGCCATCGTGGCGGAATTGGCAGACGCGCATGGTTCAGGTCCATGTACTCGCAAGGGTGTGGGGGTTCGAGTCCCTTCGATGGCACCAAATGCACTACAGTCCGGCGCCGGAGTTCCCTCGCGCCGCTGTGACTCCGTGGTGAATTGCCTTTAGAAACAGTCCAGCTTTCCCGCCACCTGCCTCCCGAACTACAATGCATTTCCAGCTTCCGGAGGCTGCCTTTGCATTCGATCACGCGCCGAGCCCTTCGTCTTTTCTGTCTGCCCCCTCTGCTCGTCCTTTTCTCCGCCCTCGCTGCCGCGCAAATCCCCGAGCAGAAAACCGCCCGCTACTTTGACTCCATCCGCAAGCAGCCGCCGCTGTTGCTGGCGTTTCTCCGCGAAATGCCCAAAGGCGGCGACCTGCACAACCACCTCGACGGCGCCATCTACGCCGAGGATCTCATCGACTTCGCCGTCTCCGACAATCTCTGCGTGGAGCGAACGTCGTCGCGTCTGCTGGCCCCGCCCTGCGACGACTCTTGCGAAAAATATACGAACAAGCCCGCGGTGCGTTGCTCGTATGGCGACCAGGTGCTCTACAACCAGATCATTGACGCGTGGTCCATGCGCAACTGGAAGCCCGGCGACGAATCCGGCCACGACCACTTCTTCGCCACGTTCGACAAGTTCGGCCTGGCCTCGCATCTGCACGCTGCCGAAGCTGTGGCCACGTCGCTGAATCGCGCCGGACGCGACCACCTGCAATACGTCGAGCTCATGCACACCGCCGATGGACTCGACGCTGCGCAGCTGGGCGCGAAGGTCGGCTACGACTCCGATTACGCCGCTTTCCGCAAAAAACTGCTGGACGCCGGATTGAAAGATATTGCCGCGGCTACCAGCAAGAAACTCGCCGAGGACGAGGCCCGCGCCCGCACCGAACTGAAATGTGGCACGCCCGCCGCCGAACCCGGATGCGGCGTTACGGTCCGCTATCTATACCAGGTGCTGCGCGGACTTCCTCATGAGATGGTTTTCGCGCAGATTCTTCTTGGCTTCGAACTCGCTTCGTCCGACCCCCATTTCGTCGGACTGAATCTGGTGATGGCCGAAGACTGGTATGTTCCCATTCACGATTTCAACGAGCACATGGCCATGCTCGATTACCTGCACGGCGTCTATCCCAAGGTTCACATCACGCTGCACGCGGGCGAACTCGCCATTGGACTCGTCGAGCCCGAGGCTCTCGCTTTCCACATCCGCGCATCGGTTGAGCGCGGCCATGCGGAGCGCATCGGCCACGGCGTTTCCGTGATGGACGAAAAAGATCCCATTGGCCTGCTGAAAGAAATGGCCGAGCGCAACGTATTGGTGGAAATCAGCCTGACCTCGAATGATGTGATCCTTGGAGTCAGCGGCGAAGAGCATCCGCTACCCGTCTATATGAAGTACGGAGTTCCGGTCGCGCTCTCCACCGACGACGAGGGCGTCAACCGCTCCGACATGACGCACGAATACTTGCGCGCCGTCGAAAGCTACAGCTTCAGCTACACCGACCTGAAACGCATGGCGCGCCAAAGTTTGGAACACAGCTTTCTCCCCGGCAAAAGCCTGTGGACACAAACCAGGCCCGAGTTCCGAGCTGTGCAGATGTGCGCGACCGACTCCGCCGGAAACATCTCGCACGCCTGCGGAGAGTTTCTAGCCGAGAACGAAAAGGCGCGTGAGCAGTGGAAACTGGAAACTGAGTTCGCCAAGTTCGAAAAGAAGTACTGAGCCGGAAGCTTAGCTCAGCCGAAAGAAATCCATGCCTCGTAAACGCATGCTGATCCGGTCGCCACTCGCGTGGTCGATGCCAGCCGCGCCAGTTCCGCATCCCGCCCTGCCGGTGATTGCCGACCGTGGCGGAACGCAACTGCGCACGCCCTTACCGGTCGCCATCGTTGACACCCGCGAGCAGAATCCCCTTTCCTTCCGGCGCTTCAAAGGATGGTTCACCCGCATCGAACACCGTGCCCTGCCGCTCGGCGATTATTCTGTCGTGGGCATGGAGAATTCCTGCGTGGTCGAGCGCAAAGACCTTGCCGACCTGATTCAATCGTTCACCACCAACCGCAGCGTCTTCATCAACCGCCTGCGCCGCATGAGCCGTCTGCCGCACAGCCTGCTCGTCGTCACCGCGCCTCTTAGCGAGATTAAAACCGAATATCCTTACCGCGGCGCGAATCCAAACCGCATAACACAATCGCTTATCGCCGTGCTCGCCGGCCTGCGCCTGCCCTTCATCTGCACCGAGACCCACGAACTCGGCGAGGAGATTGTGGCGTCTTATCTCTACCAAACATTTCTGTATGATTGGCTGGAACACAACGGCCACGGCCGGTTCCTGGCCGACGGCGATTTGTAACCGCCGACTTCCAGCTACGGCTTTTTGGGCGTCTTAGCAGTTGCCGTCCCATCAAGTATTGTCATCCCGACGGGAGCTTCTCATTCCCGTGGGGAATGAGAAGCGGAGTGGAGGGACCTGCTCTTCTTCGCGGACTAACAAACTCTGGCGCCATCCAAACTATGACTGACACATTCGCACCCGCCGAATCCGCCGCGCAACTTCTGATCGCGAAAACGTCCCTCCGCCCGCGCATCGCGCTGGTTCTCGGCTCCGGCCTGGGCGGTTTCGCCGACTCGCTCACCGACGCCGCACGCATCCCCTACGCCGAAATCCCTGCTTTTCCGCAGTCGACCGCGATCGGGCACGCCGGACAAATGGTGATCGGCAAAGCCGGCAGCGTCCCCGTCGCCGCCATGCAAGGACGCGTCCATCTCTACGAAGGCTACTCCGCGCAGCAAGTTACGTTTCCGATTCGCGTGTTCGGACGTATGGGAATTCGCGCCGTGATTCTCACCAACGCCGCCGGAGGAATCAACCTCAGCTACTCGCAGGGCGCCCTGGTACTGATTCGCGATCACATCAATCTGCAGGGAGCGAATCCTCTGGTCGGCCCCAACGACGATCGCTTCGGCGTGCGCTTCCCCGACATGACGCACGCCTATGCGAAGGAATATCGCGCGATCACGCGCGAAGAAGCTGCCAAGTTGAAGATCACACTGCACGAAGGCGTCTACGCCGGCCTGCTCGGCCCCAGCTACGAAACTCCCGCAGAGATTGAATACCTGCGCCGCATCGGCGCCGACCTGGTAGGCATGTCAACGGTGGCGGAGGTAATCGCCGCGCGCCACATGGGAATCAAAGTGCTCGCGATTTCCTGCGTCACCAACATGGCTGCCGGAATTCTCGACCAGCCGCTTTCGCACGCGGAAGTTATGGAAACCGGCGAGCGCGTGAAGCACACATTTGAGTCCCTGCTGCGCGCAGTTCTGCCGCGCCTGGCAGAAGATGCAGGAGACTGAGACAGAACCATGTGGCGACGGCCGCCTCGGCCGTCTCGCGAAGGCGAAGCCCAGCGGCTTGCCAGGCGCACCCAAACCTCTCCACTTCACCGCCGGCAAGATCAGCGCAGGCAGCCCTCACTTTCCCTTCGGCGCAATCACCAACTTCACCGGCGGCTCAATCTTATAAACCTCAGCAAAGCTGCCCTGGTTCACCGCCAGACTGAACCGCCCGCGCGAATCGATATACAGCAGTGGCTGCTTCAGCCCTACGTCGCTGAACGTGCGCACAAATTTGATCTTCATCAGCTTGCCGCCGACCTCTACCGGAACTTCCTGTCCGCGCTCATAGCCCAGCTTCAAAAAATCCTCGGCGCTCACATTGGTCACCAGATTCCCAAACGGGCCGTCCGTCGCTATCACCTGTCCCACCAAACTTCCGCCTTCAAACTTCGCCGCCTTCAAATCGAGGCGCACCAAGTCCTTTACCGGAATCTCCGGCCCGGCCTGCGTCCAGTCGTCGCCCCGCGCCACGTGTGCGCCTGCCGGGGAAAAAATATCGCGCCCGTGGAAGGTCGACGAAAGCTTTGCCCCAATCATCCACTCTGGATTGGTGATTTCGTGTACGCCCGCGATCCCGTCGCGACGCTCCACCAGCGTCAGCAGCCCGTTATCCGGCAGCACAAAGTATTGCCCGCGCTGCGACTTCGCGATAATCGCCTTGCGCGTGCTTCCCACCGTAGGATCGATCACCACCACAAAAACCGTGCCCGCCGGAAAATATGGCGTGGTTCCAAACAGAAAACGTGCGCCATCGGCAATCGAAAACGGCGTGACCTGGTGGGTCAAGTCCACAATGCGCACGTCCGGCATAATCGAATACATCACGCCGCGGCACAGCGCCACCGAATCGTCGACCACGCCAAAATCCGTCATAAACACAATTGTCGGCGGATATCTTTCCGCGCTCTGCCCCGCCGCTGCCGCAACCATCGCCAACGCAAGCAACATCACCAGCAACATGCCCAGCAAAACCCTGATCGCGGCCGGCATCAAAGGGCGCCGCTGGAAATTTCTGTTCTCATCTCGTTGACTCATCATGCCGCCCATTCCTCCGTTAAAGAATTTTTGAAGTCTACTATAATTGGTCGAGTTCAAACTCTGGAGGTCTTTATGTCCGCAGTGATCCCGGAAAAATATCGCGATTTGTTTTCCAAGCGCGCCTTCGCCAGCCTTGGCACCCTCATGCCCGACGGCCGCCCGCAAGTCACTCCGGTCTGGGTCGACTTCGACGGCGAGCACGTCATCTTCAACTCCGCCAAGGGGCGGCAGAAAGACCGCAACGTCCGCCGCGACCCCCGCGTCTCCATGGCCCTGATCGATCCCGAGAACCCCTACCGCTTCATGGAAATCCGCGGCCGCGTGGTCGAGATCACCGAAGACGGAGCTGCCGCGCAGATCGACAAGCTCGCTAAAAAATATCTCGGCGTCGACAAATATCCCTACGGCCAGCCCGGCGAAGTCCGCGTGCTCTACAAAATCAAACCCGAGCACACCACGGTAATGGGATAACCGTTCACCGGCAAACCGTAGAGACGTAGCTTGCTACGTCCCTGCCGGCGGCATGTTGAATCAGAACGTTCGCGACGCTTCCGACAGAGACGTTGCCAGCAACGTCTCTACGACATGCCCGTCTCGGCGAGAGGAATCCCCATTCAGACCCATAACCTCTGCTTCCTCGGTTTCGGCAACGTCAATCGCACGCTAGTCCGCCTGCTGCACGATCGCGCCATTGAATTGCGCGATCGCCACAACATTTCCTACCGCATCACCGGAATCGCGTCCCGCCGCCTGGGCTGGATCGTCGATCCGAAGGGTCTGGATCCGAATGAGTTTGTGGCAGGAGGTTGTGTGGAGCGGGCACTCCTGCCCGCTGACGGCCGGGAAGCGCATCCGCAGCCTGCCAACGTAAACGACTGGCTCACCGCCTCCGGCGCCGACGTCGTCTTCGAAGCCACTTCTCTCAACGTCGAAACCGGACAGCCCGCCGTCGACCACATCCGCGCCGCCCTCGAGCACGGAGTCCACGCCATCACCGCCAATAAAGGCCCCATCGTCCACGCCTACCGCGAGTTGCGCGATCTCGCCGCGAAGCAAGGCAAACGCTTCCTCTTCGAATCCACCGTGATGGATGGCGTTCCAATTTTTTCCCTGTTCGATCAGCTTCCCGCGATTCACCTGCGAGGCTTTCACGGCATCCTGAATTCCACCACCAACGTAATCCTGAGTGAAATGGAAAAAGGACTCAGCCTCGACGCCGCGCTGAAGAAAGCGCAAGACCTCGGCATCGCGGAAACGGACGCCACCCACGACATCGACGGCTGGGACGCCGCCGTAAAAATCGCCGCGCTGATCACGGTGTTAATGGACGTGCCCATCCGCCTGGAAGATATCCAGCGCGAAGGCATCCGCGACCTGACTCCCGAAGGCGTGCGCAACGCCCGCCGCGACGGCTGGCCCTATAAGCTGGTCTGCCGCGCCAAACGCGAGGGAACCGCTGCGCAAGCGAAAGTAACGGCCAGCGTGAAGCCAGAGAAAGTGCCGAGCAGCACTCCGATGGCGAAGATCGCAACCACGTCGTCCTACATCTATTTCGAAACCGACATCTTCCCCGGTCTGGCGATCACCGAAGAAAATCCCGGCTTGTACGCGACAGCGTATGGAATGTTGGCGGATTTTGTGCGGGCTGTTTCTTGATTCAACAAGAAGCTGGACGGTTAGGTGTCTCGCATCCGAAGGACGCCGGCGCTCTTCGTGATAAAAATAGATCACCATGCCCTCTACTGAAACCCTGATCTCCGCCCTCGACCTGTCCTACATCCGCGCCCAGTTCCCCGCGCTCGCGCAAACCGTGAACGGCCACCCCGCCACCTTCCTCGACGGCCCCGGCGGGACGCAAGTGCCGCAGCGCGTCATCGACGCCATCTCCAACTACCTGCGGCCGCGACAACGCCAATACCGGCGGAGCCTACGCCACCAGCCGCCACACCGACGCCATGATCGCCGAAGCCCGCGCCGCCATGGCCGACTTCCTGCACTGTCGCGCCGGACGAAGTCGTCTTCGGCCCCAACATGACCACGCTCACCTACGCCATGTCGCGAGCGATCGGCCGCGCAATATGCGACGGCATGTTCGGCCCCGGCGACGAAATCGTCGTCACGCGCCTCGACCACGACGCCAATGTTTCCCCGTGGCTGCAAATGGCCGAAGATAGAGGAATCACCGTCCGCTGGGCCGAGATCCACGAAGAAGACTGCACGCTCGACATGGCCGACCTCGCTGCGAAAATCAATTCCAAGACGAAGCTGGTCGCCGCCGGATACGCTTCCAACGCCGTCGGCACCATCAATCCCGTAAAAGAAATCGTCCGCCTCGCCCACGCCGCCGGAGCGCTCGCCTACATCGACGCCGTCCACTACGCCCCGCACGGCCTCATCGACGTGGCCGCGCTCGATTGCGATTTTCTGGTGTGCTCGACTTACAAATTTTTCGGACCGCACATGGGAGTGCTCTTCGGCAAGCGCGAGCACCTCGAGCGCCTGCGTCCCTACAAAGTTCGCCCCAATACAAATGCCATTCCCAATTGCTGGGAGTGGGGCACGCTCAACCACGAATGCATCGCCGGAATCGCGGCCTGCGTGGGATACATCGCCGACCTCGGGCATCACCACAGAACGAGCGGGGACGAGCAAGGATTGTGTGGGGACGGGCGCCCCGCCCGTCCGTCGAGCGCAGCTCGACCAGTAGCCACCACGACCCGCCGCGCCGCGATCGCCACCGCCTACGAAGCCATCCACGAACACGAGCGCGGATTGCTCGACCGCATCATGTCCGGACTAAAACAAATTCCCCGCCTGAAGATCTACGGCATCACCGATCCCGCGCGATTCGACGAACGCTGCGCCACGCTGGCGATCCGGATCGAGAACTTCACGCCGCTCCAGCTCGCCACCCAACTCGGCAACCGCGGCTTCTTCACCTGGGACGGCAACTACTACGCCCTAAACCTCACCGAACAATTGGACGTAGAAAAATCCGGCGGCTTCCTGCGCATCGGCCTGGTCCACTACAACACGTATGAAGAAGTAGACCGCCTGCTGGCCGCCCTGCGTGAGATTGTGGGAAATTAGTGCGGTGTCACGAGCGCTTCAAAGCATAATTAACGCTGTCATCCTGAGCGAAGCGAGGGACCTATGCAATTTGCCGGCAGCGTCCCAAAGGTTGCTAAGAGTAAGAGAGTGACCGCGTGCACCACCGTGGAAGAGCGGCGCTTTCAGCGCCGCGTGAAGCGAACAAGACAATGCGGGCTTCAGCCCCCGTGGAGGGTTTCCCGAAGGCGAGGGACATTCCCCACGCTACGGCTTCGGCGCCGCTGTCGGTGCCCCCATTGGTGCCGCCGACTCCGACACCACCAGCATCTCGTATCCCTTGCCATTCACCTTGAACTTCATCTTGTCTTTGCTGAGCGTCAGCTCCACCGGAGCGTTCACCGGCAGCAGCGCTTTGTGCTCTTCTTTTTCCTGCCGCACATGGTAATCCGTCGCGTCGGTGCGGATCACATATTCCTGGCACATCATCTGCACCGTCTGCTTCTTGCTCTTCGCCTCCGAGCCGCAGGGGACCGAATTCTCCGACACGATCGTTCCCGTCATCTCCTTGTCCTTGGCCGACGCCGCACCCACGCTCAGCACGAGGCTCACGACCACCACAGCCAGCAGCAGAAATGTCTTCCTCATAATCCTCTCCTGATCAAGATGTCTTTTCATCGCTTCCAGTCTCTCTCGGCAAAAACCCTGATAAAGCTCCTCAGCACTACCCTGTGACCCCTGTGTCCTCTGTGGTTTAGGTTTTCTTCACCGCAACTTCGTTCCCATACACTTCAGCCCGGGACGTGTCCCGGGCTGGTCTCCAGCAATCGAACTATAAAACAAACTCAAAAAACGGCCGCCTCATGAGCAGCAAAAACCTAGCCCGCGCAGCAAGCGCCTGGCCTTAGAGGCTACGGCCAGCGCTTCGCGGTATCTTCCCACCCGGCCGCGCGCATCGGTTGCGGCGTCACGGGAATCGAGGGCATCGCAGGCGCCGTCTGCACCGGAATCCGTGCCGTCGGCTGCGGCCCGTTCACGGCCGTGGCCAAAGACGGCTTCCCCATGTCCAACATGGCTTCCTTCTCTTCCGACAGCAGGGGAGCCACCAGCCGCAGCGCTTCCACTTCCTTCTCCAGCCGGGTCAGTTCCATCTCTTTCTGCCGCAACACCTCATAAACGTTCTTCATATGCAGGGCACCTGGGTTGGGTATCGTAGATTTATTCCTCGTCGAGCATTCTTCGCACTTTAGCAGAGTTGCCAGTGTTGTCAAGGGTTTCCGGGCAACCAGAGGTGCCTTGGAAGAGGCAAGGTCCTGCTGGGACAGCCGCCCCGGCTGTCCGGTCGAGCGAAGCTCGACAGCCCCACCATTGCAGCCGACGATCTTAGGATTAGACCGCAAGTGCCGGCAGGGGAGCCAGCTTAAGCCGCAACCAGCTATCGCAGCAAGACAATCCCGGCCACCACCGCCGCAATCACCAGAATCGCCCCCAGGATGTACTTGTTCGCCCCCAGCCACGATTCTGACGTCCCCAGGCCCCCGCTAAAGTTAAGAGACGCAGGGTTTTGCGGGATTTCCCGAGCCGGCGCAACGACCAGCTCGAACGACCGGCGAAACCGTAGCCTCGGCCCGAGCGACCTCAACCGGCTGGCCCGCAGCCTGAAGCGATATCTCCCCCGGCGAAACAGGTCCGGAGACCGCCGCGGCCGGCTGGGGTGAAGATTCCGAAGAGCGGGCCGGAACGGCGACCGGCACAGCAGCCCGAACGTCAGTCGGAAGGGCGGGCGGAACGTCAATTGCCAACCCCTGCCGCGCCGCCTCGATCCGTTTTTCCTGTTCGTTCAGCTCGGCCAAGGCGGCAGCCAGGCTCTGCGGCGCAACCCTGACCGCGGCAGGTGCGGCGGCGGGGCTGGAAAAGGAACTGTTGGGGGTCGCAGATGGAGAAACGAAAGGGGTTATCGCTGAAGCCGCAGAAGACGAAGCCGAGGGGCGGACCCCGCCCACCGGAGCCGGCTTCGACTGCGTGCCGCTCGATCCCGGCGAACTCGCCGAGATTCCCTGCGCCGCATCTCCCCGCGCCGCCCCTCCCTGCCGGAAGTCGACGGCCGGGCCTGCCGCTTTTCCCTTGGCTGCCGCCCCCGACAACGGCTGACCACGCCACTGCTTTTCATCGCACTCCACGCACAGCGTGCGCCCCTCTGACACGGGAAACCCGCAAGCCTTGCATTTCCGCAAACTTCGCAGCATCGGGGGCACATGGCTCTGGTCTGCTTCCAGAGGCTTCGGTGCGCCCGGATTCGCATGCACGGTCGCCGCCGACCACATCAGCGGACGCTTCGCAGGCTGTTCTTTCGCTGGGACCACAGCAGATGGAACGGCAGCAGGCGGAACAACAACGTTGGGCGGGACAACGACAGGCGGGATAGCCGCGGGTGTAGCTGCAACGACAGCAGGAAGGTCAGCGGGAACGGCCCGTGGCGGGAAAACCGGAATCGTCGACTCAACGTCCGGTGCGGCAGTTATCGTCGCCCCCGTGCCATCCTCTGCAACCGCCGCATCACTTGGAAGCTGGGCGGCCGCCTCATCCACCTCCACTTCCAGCACCGGCCCTTCGTCCACAAAACCCGCAGACTCAAGAACCCCCGTGGTCCCTCTGGGGACCACGGTGACCTCAGTAGTGATTTCGGTCATGATGTCGGACGGGACTTCACCCGGCAGAACCAGGTCTGCGGCGTCGATCGCCATATCCGGCGCAACCATCTCCGTCGCCATCATCTCCGGCGGAGCGCCCTCCGCCGCCCGCGCCAGCTTCACGGCGGTTTCCACCATCTCGCCCAGCCGCTGCAGCGCCGACAAATCGCGTTCGGCGAAGGCGTCCGCCTGCCCCGAGAAAAGTTCAAACACCCCCAGCACCTGCCCGTGGCCCAGGCGATCTTCGCCCATGATCGGAACAATCATGACCGAGGCGATTCCCAGATCGCGGCAGCTTTCCTGATTCACCCGTGGATCGTGTTCGGCATTGTCGCAGCGCAGCGGCATGCGCGTGCGCACGCTCTCACCAGACAGTCCCGACTCCGTCGAAAGCAGCGCTCCCAGCTGCGGAGCCTTTGCCCCGGAGCTGGCCCGGCAGAGCATCTCATTGCCCTCGTCGCGGCGCAGAGCGATCGCCGCTCCTCCCGCCCCGGTGATGTACTGCGCCCGATCCGCCAGCAGCTGCAGCGCCGCGTCGAGATCGCGTTGCGCCATTTCCGCCATAGAGTGCCCGCCATCCTCCCCAGGAAATCGCGGACCCACATGCCAGCCCGCTTCTCCAGTCGTTCCAGCAGCCGCCAGCGCGTTCGCCGCGGCAATCCCCGCCGAAACACTCGGACTCGCAACATTCGGATTCAACCGACCTGCGCCACCATGCGCCACTTCAAGCTCCAGCTCAGACTCCAACTCACCCGCCTCCAGCTCTGGCTCTGCGCCAGGCCGAGGCGAGGGTTGATCCACTGAGCGATCGATCACAGAACGATCAATAATCGAATAATGTTCCATCGAAGCGGCGCGCGCATGCACCCGTCATACTTCTTTCACCCGCGTGAGGACGAGCCCGGGCCGCCGGATGCACAATCCGGCCCGCGAACCCGCCACGAATATCAGGATGCGTTAGTTCGAGTCTCCCTCGGAGACCCCGCAGTGTCAAGGACTTCCAGCCTTTCCCGTACCGGGACGGTAGCCGAAAGTACCGAAACGGCAGCCTGGGGTGAAGGCCGTCGATCCCAGGCCAGAGAACCAATTGCCCCGCAGGCACCGTCCGTACCACCCTCGACCAACCGTTCTGTCATTCTGAGGCTGGCGCTTTTTGCGGGCCGAAGAGCCTGCCCTGAGCGAAGTCGAAGGGACCTATGCAACTTGCCGCCGTTGAGGCGCTCCCGGCAAATTGCACAGGTCCTTCGCTTCGCTCAGGATGACAAGCCGTTTTTAGGTGAACTGCACGATTACCGATCGAAAGGAATCGACCGACCTTTGAAAGAAGAAAATACTAAACCGTCCGCTCCCTGACCGCGGACTGCGCCAGCCCGTTGGCCTCGGCATTATCTTCGCGGGGAACGTGGGAGATGGAAAAATTCAGGCCCCGCGCCAGCTTGCGGCAGGTCCAGTGCAGGGAATACAGGCGCGGACTGCAGCAGGTATATTCGCCCAGCATCTGCCGCACCACCACTTGCGAATCCGAATAAACGTGCAGCGCCTTCGCCTTCAGCTTGACCGCCCACTGCAGCGCTTCCAGCAGCGCCGCGTATTCCGCTACATTGTTGTCCTGGTGGCCAATCCACTTCGCGATGCGGATCGGCCCGCTTTCGCAGCCGGCAATCACCACTCCAATGCCCGACGGCCCCGGATTGCCCAGAGACCCGCCGTCCACATACGCCACCAGTTCTGACATCAGCCCTCGCCCCGTTGTTCGTGCCCGCGTGATTCGTGACTGCGTGATTCTTGCCTGTAAGATTCACCATGCGCCCATATATTTTTCGCGTCAAGGTGATTCTTGGTTCGCACGTTACTTTTTCCCGATTTTTGTCTCTGTGCAACCTTCTGTGCAAAACCGGGACGAATTGATTTTTCAAATTTGTAAGCGTCAGTTTTCCAATAGCTTGCACTTTGAGTTATGCACAGGTTTGCGGCAAGCTATTGCACCAATAGTTTGCGTTGACATTTATGAATGGTCTGTTAAGGTTGCTCCCGTCGACGGTTGAAAGGGACAGCGAATAAAATTGCTGACCCGAAGTAGACTGAGTGATCAGCCAAGCGGGGTAACCCGAGGGGCAGCCAAACCTGAAAAAACCGACGGCGCTGCGAGGTGCAGTTGGGGTTTGGGACTGTGAAAGCAGTGATCGCATCAAGGGGCTGTGACGGTGCATGCGTCCACGCTGTTGGCTCCCTCGCAGGAGGCGGCAGCTAGAGCATAACCAATGTCACGGCCCTTTCAATTTTTTCCCGCCTTGTTTAAGTGTAAAATTTCCCAATTCTAAGTGGACTTGTCATCCCGAGCGAAGCGAGGGACCCCTATAGCCACGAGGGACCGTGGCAGCTATAGGGTTCCCTCGCTTCGCTCGGGATGACAAATCTAGAAAGATGACAGATCTCGAGAGCAGATCACGTCATCACGCCCGCCTGTATAGTGTCTCCAAACCACCATGCGCCTCCTCATCATCACGCTGCTTCTAGCCACCACCGCCCACGCCGCCTCCTACCAATACTTCCGCGTCGGTAACCCCGCCGACGTGCAAACCAAACCCACACCCGGCACCGCCATGATGGGCGGAGGCTCTGACCTCGACGAAGCTTTCCGCTGGCTCTGCCAGAAAGCCAATGGCGGCGACTTCCTCATTCTTCGCGCCACCGGCGACGACGACTACAACCCCTGGGTCAATAAACTCTGCCATCCGAACTCCGTGGCCACGCTGATCATTCCCAACCGCGAAGCCGCCAACGATCCCGCCGTCGCCACGATCATTTCGCAGGCCGAGGCCGTCTTCATCGCCGGCGGCGACCAGTCCAACTACGTTCGCGGATGGCAGGACACTCCCGTCGAAACCGCCATCAACGCCGGCATCGCCGCCGGCAAGCCCATCGGCGGCACCAGCGCCGGACTCGCCGTCGAAGGCGAATTCGTCTACGCCTGCCTCAAAGACAAGCCCGACGACAAAGATCTCGCCTCCACCGACGTTCTCCCCAATCCCTATTTCGACCGCGTCACTCTGGTGAAAAATTTCCTGAAAATTCCGCACCTCGAAAATCTCATCACCGACTCCCACTTCGCCAAGCGCGACCGCCTGGGCCGCTCGCTAGGATTTCTGGCGAGAATCATGCAAGACGGATGGTCGAACTCTCCGCGCGAAATCGCCGTCGACGAAAAATCCGCCGTGCTAGTCGAAGCCGATGGCAAAGCCAAAATAGTCGGCACCGGCAAAGGCGCCTACTTCCTGCGCCCCACGCACGCTCCGGAGTTGTGCAAGAAAGATGAGCCGCTAACATTTCGCAACATAGACGTAATCCGAGTAAAGGCGGGCGGAGATTTCGACCTCAATAAATGGACGAGCGAAGCGGGAACGTCGTACACCCTGTCAGTAGCCGCGGGAAAAATCGAGAGCACCCAACCCAACCACTCCATCTACTGACGGAAGCCCGGCGCCGTTAGAGTGGGGATTTTGACTTTGAGGTTAGTCAACCGTCCCAGCGCTTAGGTTCACCCTTCCAGGAACGTATTGCTATAAATACTGCCATCAGCCCAAACATGAGCCCTAAGCCCTGCACCGGATACTGGCTATCCTTCCGCAACAATGGAGATATACCGAGCGACGTGGCGACCCAGACCAAATCCACCAACCAGCCTTCCCAGGTCTGCGCGAGCCTGTGACCAAAAGGCCACTGCTTGGCTGTATACCAGTACCGTGGCGAATCCATGGCAACAAGTGTGCGAGCGCCGCGACGGCCGGGGCAAGATGACCGACGTAATGGCGGGGTGCCCCATTTCTCGCGTCTTTTGCGAGAAGTGGGGATTTTGACTTCGAAGACCAGGCTAGCCCAGTCGTCTCCTGTACTCGTGAATAACCACCACGACTGAGGCTGCCCCGCTCTCCGCGGTTTTCGGAGGGCGGGGATTCCGGCCGCTGAAACCGTATGATTTTGTTGTTGCTTTTGAATTGGCGGTAAGCACCGGCGACTCGATCACTGCCGACTCCGCGAAAGCAGTCCAGAGTTCAACCAACCACAACTCATGCAGCAGAAATCCCCGGTCCTTCGGCTCAGCTCAGGGCAGGCTCTTCGAACCCCGCGAAGACCGGGGCAGCCTCAGTTAGTCTGGTGTCGGTAACAGCGAGGAAGTTAGGCCTGTCTCCAGCTTGACTTGAGGCAGATTCCGCGTCATTCTTGGCGTGAACATTGGAGACGCAAATGTTCGAAGGATTTTTTCAACCATTCCACCTGCTGATAATCCTCTTCATAACCGCGATGATGTTCGTCGCCCCGTTTTTTGCCGGCTACTACCTCGGGCGCTACGTCGAACTAAAAAAATCGAGACGGCCCTAAGCCCGGCGGGCTGTGTTTTTCCTGTACTCGTCGAAAACCTCCACGACTGAGGCTGCCCCGCTCTCCGCGGTTTTCGGAGGGCGGGGATTCCGTCCGCTGAAGCCGTATGATTTTGTTGCTGCTTTTGAGGTCGCGGTAAGCGCCGGCGACTCGATCACTGCCGGCTCCGCGAAGAGCAGTCCAGAGTTCAACCAACCACAACTGTATGCAGCAGAAATCCCCGGCCTTCGAACCCCGCGAAGACCGGGGCAGCCTCAGTTAGTATGGTGTCGTCAAGAACGAGGAAGGGTGGGCCAACCCGCCCGTATGCGCTCAAGACCGTTTGACACCAGTGATTAAATGGAAGAAGAGGGGAAGATGGAGGGGTCTCGCAATGATTGACGAACTACCTGCACGTGGAGATATTCAGAAAATCGTGCTGGACAGCCAGCGACACGTAAAGGTGCTGAGCGGATGTGCCATGTCTGAGTGGCCAGCATATAAACCAGACCTGACGCGCGATAAGCAGACTGGAGCATTTGGTTTTGTGAGTGGCGAAAGGATTGAGCGACAGTACAAGCTGAGAAGCGACAATCTAGCAGATGCACTTGTCGTCGTTGTGGCGCTATTCAATGCGGACGCGTCGGATGACGAACTTCGCAGACACTTTATGACGGAGTAGCCGAGCGCAAAAAAGAACTGGAAGGAGTGGCGTAGAGAGCGAGCAGGGCCCACGCGATCTTTTGTCGCTGCTAATCATGCTTGAGGGCATCTTCACTTTATCAGCAGCCGGCAGGGAAAGATCGCAAATGATGCGCGTCACTGCGCTGGAATACCACGAAAGACACGGATACACCGTATCGCGTTGATGGCGAAACACTCCACCGGAATGACCAAGCTCTATCGCCAAAATCTGATTGAGCATGTGGTAATCGTGGAAGTGCGAGATTCACTGATATTTGAAACTGAGGTTGAATTTGAGGTAGTGAATCCAACTCCTCATGATCTTAGTTTTCTGCCGCATATTGAGTTTGAAAAGAGTGAGGAACCCATTCTCAAGAGTCTTACCTGTTTTGGAGAACCAAATTGCGGCAGGCGGGCGAAAATAGAACCATTCCGCATGGGATTCGAGTGCAAGGGCACCGCGATTGTAATACCCTCAGGCGAGACTAGCAGACTATGTAAATTTCGACGAAGCGGCGGCTAAGATTCGATTGCGACTCAATCCGACTGAGAAGCCCTGATTGCATTGCTTGAAGTCTTGGAGGAGTACGAGAATCTTTTGTACAAGTCTGTCGGTGACCCAGACTTCAACAAACTCATGTCGGTCAGCACTAAGCTGTTAGGGGCTGCGCAAGTGGTTTTGAAGCAGGAGCGGCGAAGAGTTAAGCTCGGTGAGCCTGTCTACAGAATGACGGAAGTCTTGGCGGGATTGGTGCTCATCGCGGTTCTAGTCATGGTGTTCAAGCCATCGACAGTCTTGCGGCTTACGGGCGACGGAAACGAATACCAAGTCATGGAACGTTCTGACACCTACGTCGATAAGCAAGGTCAGGCCGTGTCGACCAATCGTATGATCACGATCTAGTTCATCTGGTACTCACTCACGACAAGCATAAAATCTATGGTCTGTGTGACTTGAGCACGCTCAACAAGATCGACCCAAACGCGAGTTGCGGATTGCGACCGCTGAGGAATTACGAATGCGTCGTCGGAAGGAGCAATGTCATGAAAGTCATGAAAGCCCCAATGCCCCTCAGCGATTTGACGTGTACAGACGGAGATGGTCGTGAGGTCTACCTGTACGTTAGCAAGGAAGAATAATCGTGGCTCTATGCGCCCTATGCCACACCGGGTGCCCCATTTCTCGCGCGTTCCTGCGCGAGAAGTGGGGATTTTGACTTCGCCCCTCACTTCTTCTTCGGCAAATACTTCTTCTCCACCGACGCCACCACCACGTAATTCGGATCCACCATCTCGTTCAAATGAATTCTCCCGACCTTCGAGAGCAATTCATAGGCGTCGAGTTCCGACAATCCGTAATCCTTGTGAATCCAATAGCACCAGCTCGGTGAAGGCGATGCGCAGCGCGTCGTCCACCGGACGATACGCTCCCACCGTCATGATCGCGTCGTCATTCTCAAACTGCGGCCAGCTGATGGTGCGTCCCTTGATCACGCTGAGCTGCAGCCGCGCTTTCAGCGGAACCTCAATCGCCGTGCCGGCAATTTCGCCATCGCCCATGGCCGCGTGCCCGTCTCCGATGTAAAGCAGGCCGCCCTTCACGTTCACCGGAAAATACACGGTGTTGCCCACGCTCGCTTCCGGAGAATCCATGTTCCCGCCAAACTCCGCCGGCACCACCGAACTGCGCGCCTCGCCCTTGGCCGGAGCCACGCCAATGCATCCGAAAAACGGATGCATCGGAATCTTCACCGAAAAATCCGAATCCAGCGCCTTGAACGTGGCCGTGTTCGCCGCATGATCGATGTGGTAATACCAGATCTTCTCCGGCAGCGGCGGATGCAGCATGGGCGTGTAATTGGTTTCGTTGATCGCGCCAAATCCCGGCGCAAACGCGCCCACCCCGGTGTCGCCATCCACCTGCAAGTCGAGAATCTTCACCGCCAGCGTGTCGCCCGGCTCCGCTCCCTCCACATAAAACGGCCCCGCCAGCGGATTGTCCCCCGTAGCCATGCTCAACGTGTCGCCCGGCTTGCGGATCGTGTTGCCGAAACAGTCGAGCGTGTTGGTATCCAGAATGTCCCCCGACTTCAGCCGCGCCACCGGCTCCGCCGTAGCAAAAAGATATTTCACGTTGTCGACGGTGGTGGTGTAGTGCACGACATTCTGGCCCGCGACACTCTGACCTAGCGCCGAACCTGTCAGCAGGACAACAGCAGCAAGACGAGCGATCACGATATCCTCCCGGAACCTTCTCAAATTTCTTAAGTCTGTCATTCTAAGCCCGCGAAGCCTGCCCTGAGCCTGCCGAAGGGAACCTCTGCAACTATGCCTCACCACCGGCCTCGCGAGGAGTTCGCGTCGCAACCGCCTTGCGGCGGGGGTGCCCTCATCCTAACGTCGCGTTTGTGCGCGACAGAGCATGCGCTGAGCGTAGCCGAAGAGGTGGATTTTGACTTTGAAGATTTGACCAGGACGCGCGGATTCCTGCCCTTCTGCGTTTGCACCCACTTCTACCACGCGATATACTGCGCAGCCACCAACGTTCCCGTAAGCGCTCCCTTCGCCTTTGATGCGAAAAAACAACCGAGTGTAGGGAGGAGTGACCGTGAAGAAATTCTCGTGTGCAGGGTTCGCGCTCGCCTTCGTGCTCGCCTTCATGCTGGCAATCCAGCCGCTTTCCGCTCAGGTCCAAGGTCAATGGGCCAGTACCGGAACGATGCAGTCTGCTCGCGAGTTAAACGCTCAGGTGCCTCTGGTCAAGGGAAAGGTCCTCTCGATAGGGGGAGTCGACAACAACGGGAATCTTCTCGCTTCGGCGGAAGTCTACAGCGCCTCGGGCAAATGGACACTCACCGGCAGCATGGCTGCAGCCCGGGAGTCGTTTCCGGCCGTGGTGTTGACGGGCGGGAAGATCCTGGTCTCTGGCGGTCTGGGTTCCGGCAGCACCGTGCTGTCGGGCGCCGAGTTATACGATCCCACGACGGGAACGTGGTCTTCGGCAGGTTCCCTCTCGGTGGCGCGTTTTGGTCATACAGCGACCCTGCTCCAGAGCGGGAAGGTGTTAGTTGCCGGCGGCTGTACGGCGAGCGACTGCAGCACCGACACGGCGATCAGCGAACTCTACGACCCGGCGTCGAACAGCTGGTCGACCACGGGCAACCTCAATACAGCTCGCTATTACCACACCGCCGTGCGGCTGAAAACCGGGAAGGTGTTGGCCATCGGAGGCTCCCCCACCACTGCCGCTACTTCCTGCGAGCTCTACGATCCTTCCACCGGCGCCTGGAGCAGCGCGGCCAGCACCAATGCGGCTCGCTACCTCAACGGCTCCACCCTGCTTTCGGATGGCAAGGTGCTGGTCACGGGCGGGGCTGTTGGCAGGTTCCCGCAAAGTTCCGCGGAACTCTACGATCCCACGGCGAACACCTGGACCCTCACCGCGAACATGACGACCGGGCGTTACGCTCACGCCGCGGCGCTTCTCACGGACGGCACCGTTCTGGTGACAGGGGGAGAGGGGCAATCCATAAGTTGCGGAAAGGATTGCACGGGCTACATCCCCACCAATAAGACAGATATCTTCAACGAAGCCACGGGCGAGTTCACCGCCGCGTCAGCTCTGAGTCGCGCGCTGGCGTATCACTCCATGACCGTCCTGACCACGGGACGAGCATTGGCGGACGGCGGCATTGGTACTACCAGCGTTTGTTGTGTGGTCGTGAATACCGCCCAGGTCTATACCCCGCTGACCCTCACGCTATCGGCTTCCAACCTGAACTTCGGCGTGCTGCAGATCGGACTCACCAGCGCGTCCCAGACGGTAACGGTAACCAACGTCAGCAGTCACTCGGCGAAGTTTACAAACATCGTCAGCAGCGGCGACTATGCCCGCACCGACACCTGCCCCACCCTGCTCACCGCCGGGCAAAACTGTACGATCACCGTCGCTTTCACGCCGACCGCAGCGGGAACTCGCGCCGGTGCGCTGACCCTTAAGGACAACTCGCCAGGCAGCCCCACGCAAACCATCGCGCTGACCGGAACCGGCGCCACCAACGCCATCACCCTGTTACCAAGCGTCCTCAGCTTCCCCGGTCAGATCCCCGGCACCAGCGGCGCGCCCATGAGCATCACGCTCTATAACGACGGCACCACGGCGATCAACCTCACGGCCATTGCGATCGCCCCCGCCGATGGCACGTTTACCCAAACAAACAATTGCCCGGCAACCTTGAATCCCAACACGAATTGCCTCATTCAGGTGGTCTTCACGCCGCCGGATTCTGGCAACTATAGCGAAACATTGTCGGTAGCCGACAGCGATCCGAGCAGCCCACAGGCTGCTTCTCTTACTGGTGTGGGCTGGACTGAGTCAGATCAATTTCGACGAGCCAGTAACCGTAGCTCACGGCCAGGAGCTGCTTTTCTTCTTCTGCGCGTAAGAAACCTCTGCACCTTCGCCCGATTCCCGCAGCTCGTCATGTCGCACCAGCGGCGGTGACGGTTCTTGCTGGTACCCGGGAAAAACCACTCGCAGGTTTCCGGCAAGCATGCCGAACATACGCCAACTGATCCACGACGGGTGCCCCATTTCTCGCGTCTTTTGCGAGAAGTGGGGACTTTGACCTAAAGATTCTCCCGCTATCCAGCTTTATGCAAATCTTTGCATCTTGACGCCCCCCCCCCCAGCTGTAGCTATAGTATCTAGCCAATCCATCTCCGCTTCTTTCAAGAAGCGGACACAGTCCCGCAAATCGATAGACAGCGCGTCGGTCCCTCGCCGACCACTTCGAGAGGACATCACCATGCCACGATTCCAGTCCGTCCCTCCGACACCGAGCCGCGCCAGCACGCCATGCCCGATCGAAGCAGCCACGCTGAGCACCAGCAAGAATCCCAAGACGAGAATGTTTCGCCTGTCGAGAAACTTCTTCGCGCTGACGCTGGTCTGTGCCGCGGCAGCGATCGGCGCGTCCGCGCAGACCTTTAAACCGCTGGTTGACTTCAAAGGCCCCAATGGGGCGACCCCGTACGATGCCTTGGTTCAAGGACCAGACGGAAACCTGTACGGTACGACGAGTGACGGTGGCGTCGGCTCCAACCCCTCGGGGACCGTATTCAAAATGACTCCCGCAGGAAAGCTGACCACGCTTTACACTTTTTGTGCTCTCGCCAACTGCGCAGATGGCTCGCGACCCACAGCCGCCCTGACCCTGGGCGCGGATGGAAACTTCTATGGTACAACCTGGGACGGTGGAACCGGCGACCCGACGTTGTGCGGAACTGGCCCAAACGAAGGCTGTGGAACCGTTTTCAAAATAACTCCCCAAGGCCAGTTCACCAGTCTTTACAGTTTCTGCTCGCTCGCTGGCTGCGCGGACGGCAAATTGCCGTTTGCAGGTCTGGCTCAAGCCACCGATGGAAACTTCTACGGGGTAACGCAGTTCGGAGGCACGATGGGCTTCGGCACCGCGTTTAAACTTACTCCGCAAGGCCTTTTGACTACCCTCTACAGCTTTTGCTCGCTGACCGGCTGCTCCGACGGAGCGTTCCCGTCTGCAGCGCTCGTTCAAGGCACTGACGGCAACCTGTATGGGACAACTGCGGGTTACGGCAACTCGACCACGATCGTGGGTACTATTTTCAAACTCACGACCGCGGGTTCCCTCACCACCCTCTACTCTTTCTGCGTCCTAGCCAGCTGCGCCGATGGCCACGAGCCCGGTGGACTAGTCCAAGGCACGGACGGCAACTTCTACGGGTCGACCAACCTGGGCGGTGCCAACTCCGTTTGTCGCGACGGCGCGGGCTGCGGCACGATCTTTAAGATCACACCTGCCGGAAACCTGACAACCCTGTACAATTTTTGCGCCTTAACCGGATGCGCTGACGGCTCCGCACCGCTTGGAACGCTCATCCAAGCCACGGACGGAGACTTCTATGGGACAACTTCCCAAAACGGGGGCAACGGCGAAGGCACGATCTTCAAACTCACGTCCGGCGCTGCGCTGACTACCCTGCACTCGTTCTCCGCGCCTTACTATCCGGGCGCAGGCCTGGTGCAAGCCACAAACGGAAGCTTCTACGGGACAACCGATTACCAACCACCTTCCACCTACTTCGGGTACATATATACGCTGGGCCCCGCTGTTTCGATGACGGCGCTAACCACTTCTGGATCGCCGTCGATAGTCGGGCAGCCCGTCACGTTCGCCGCCACGGTGACATCTAAATCGGTAGCGATTCCCAACGGCGGCCTGGTGACGTTTTCCGACGGAAGCACAGTGCTGGGCTCCGTGGCTTTATCCGGTGGAAATGCTTCCTATACAACATCGTCCCTCTCGGCGAAGACCCACGACATCAAGGCCGCTTACGCAGGAGCAACCTGGATTGCACCAAGCAGTAGGGGATTGACTCAGGTGGTAGAGGCGTTCCGAACCACGACAACATTAACTTCGAGTCCGAATCCTTCCACCGCTGGCCAAGCCGTGGTGCTGACCGCAACCGTGACCTCCTCTGCTCCCGGCGGCCCGACCGGCAATGTGACGTTCAGGAACGGCGCCACAACTTTAGGGACGAAGGCCCTCATTTCCGGAAGTGTCGCTCTGACGACCACGAAGCTTCCCGCGGGGACGCTGACTCTTTCAGCCACCTACGACGGAGACACAGAATCAGCCAAGAGTTCAGGGACGACAACTCAGACAGTTCAGTAGAGTTTCTTCCGACCCGTGAAGCGCTTGGAAGCAAAGTCAAAGTCCCCACCCTTCGACTCCGCTCAGGGCAGGCTTTCTCGCAAGAGAGGCGAGAAATGGGGCACCCGCTGCTCGTGCATGATCGAGCCTAGCTAGAAGTTGATTTCCGCAGCGCGTCATGGCGCGCCAGCAGATCCTCCGCCGAGTGGCCAAAATGACACAGATTTGACCAAGCCAGTTCTGCCACACTGGCAGGCATGTCAACTCAAACGATTCCGGAATACCTTGAGGAAGAACGCCAGAAAACTGCAGACACTCAGCTGCGCACGGAAAAAGAAGCTGCGCGTATCGAGCCGCTGCAGCATGGCCACCATCGCAATTCAAACCAGTCGAAGCCGGAACTGGAATTAGTGCCTCCCTTCAGATCCACAACCAAAAAGAAAACGACCAGCAAGCAACGAATAAAGAGCAAGAAGAAAACCGCAAGCAAAAAGACAAAAAAGAGAAACACCGCCGTGGTGGCCCGCAAGAAGCCACGCGCCGCCGGAAACAAGGCAACCAAAACCCGCAAGCGGGCTTGACTCGGGATGTGCTCGTTGCAACTAGAGGAACAATCACACGAGCGAGGCTACAGTGCAATTTCGGGCCTTCTCCTATGTTGTCCCGATGGCTAGCGCGAGATAGCCGCGTACGATTTAAGGGTGATCGCCTCAACCAAAATTCCGCAACGATACAAGATGACGAAAAAAATCAGGAGGAACTCATGAATAAAGATCAGGTGAGCGGCAAGATCGATCAGGCGGTGGGCAAAGTGCAGCAAAGCGTCGGAGAAACTGTGGGCAGCGAAAAGCTGGCCAACAAAGGCGTGGTCAACCAAACCAAAGGCGCGGTCAAGGAAACCTGGGGCGATGCCAAGGACGCCGCCAAGCAGGTCCATGAATCGCACAAGCAAGCCGCCTCCGAAAAGGCCGCCCAGACCCGGCAGAACATTAGCCAGTCCGTGGATGACACGAAAGAAAAAGCCAAGGAGAAGATCGAGGAATTCAAACAGCGCCACTCCGCCTAACCTCTAGCCTGATCTCCGACGGGGAGGCCTCATCCCTTGCGCCGTTCGCGAGACGACGGGTGCCCCATTTCTCGCGCTCTTTGCGAGAAGTGGGGATTTTGACTGCGAGTGGGGATTTTGACCTCCGCTCTGAAACGTCCTCCACTCCACCCGCCATGCCCGGTCGTAACGTTGCTCTCCCTACCTACTCCAACGGTATGATCGTGGTGACGCCCCCGTCAGCCTCACGAAAAATCATCAACGAAAGATCGCTAAGCGAAAGACCACCAACGAATTCATGTCTGACATCAAATGCATTGGCATCGCCACCGGAGGCGGGGACGCTCCCGGTCTCAACGCCGTCATCCGCGCCGCTACCAAAGCCGCCATCCTGAGCCACGGCTGGAAAGTCATCGGCATTCCTGACGGCTTCGACGGGCTCATCTGGCCGGAAAAAGCCTTCGAACTCACGCTCGAAAAAGTCTCCGGCATCCTGCCCCGTGGAGGCACCATCCTCGGTACCACCAACCGCGGCGATCCGTTCCATTACAAAAGCGTGGTCCACGGCCACCAGGTCACGCGTGACATTTCCGGACAAGTCATCGCCCACGCGCACAAACTGGGCATCGACGCCATCATCAGCATCGGCGGCGACGGCTCGCAGAAAATCGCCTACGAACTTTTTCAGAAGGGACTGAAGGTTGTCGGCGTGCCCAAGACCATCGACAACGATCTTTCCGCCACCGAGGTCACGTTCGGGTTCGACACCGCGCTGCACACCGTGACCGACGCGCTCGACAAAATCCACACCACCGCTGCCTCGCATCATCGCGTGATGGTGGTTGAGGTCATGGGACGCGACTGCGGCTGGATCGCTCTCGAAGCCGGCATTGCCGGCGGCGCCCACGTGATTCTGATTCCGGAAATTCCTTTCACCATCGCCCACGTCTGCAAGCTCATCGCCGCCCGCGAGAAACAAGGCAAGTACTTCACGATTGTTGTGGTCGCCGAAGGCGTGAAGCTGCCGCCCGAGCTGAAAGAAAACCGCCGCACCGATTCCGTCGCCAACCTGATCGGCAACGCCATCGCTCGTGGCTGCGACAAGGAAGTCCGCATCAGCGTGCTCGGCCACATCCAGCGCGGAGGCACGCCCTCGCCCTTCGACCGCATCCTCGCCACGCGCTTCGGCGTCGCCGCCGTCGACCTGATCGCCGCCGGAGGCTTCGGCATGATGGTCGCCGTGCACGGCGATTCCGTAGTCTCCGTCGACATCGCCCACGCCATCGGCCATCTGAAATCCGTGAATCCGAACGGAGAAGTAGTCCGCACCGCAAGGGCCATCGGCATCGGCTTCGGCGACTAAAGGAAGCAGGCTTCGGGCTTCAGCTTTCAGGCTTCAGCACAGCCCATGTGGCGACGGACGCCTCGGGAGCCTGCCCTGAGCGAAGCCGAAGGATCCCGCGGAGACGAAGCCCCGCGGAAACCTATCCCGTTCGATTTTGGGTGGCGCGGCGCTTCCAGCGCTGCGATAACGGCACTCTCCGGGTTGCGGCTTTAGCCAGCGGGCTACGCTTTTGCTGCAAGAAATCGAACCGCCGCCGATCAACCGTTGTAAGATATTTGTGAGTTCAAGCACCCGGTCATGAAACGCATCGCCACATTCCTGCTGCTGGTCGCCTTGACTCCGGCATGGTCGATGCCGACCAAGCACGAGAACAGAAGCATCGGAGAAAATGGTCGCGAGGCCCGCCAAGCGGCCAAGCGGTATCACAAGTATTCGAAAAAGGCCGGGCGGAAACAACTGAAGGCGATCAAGAAATCCCAGAAGGCGCAGCGCAAAGCAGCCAAGCAATCCGCCCGACGCCGCACTCGATAACCCTCCGCCTGCATTCAGGAAGCATAACCGCGCCCCTTGCTGAGAGCTCGGCAAGGCGGGAGTTGCTGCGCCGCCTGAGAAAGCAGCCGAGCTACGCTCGGCGGACGGGCAAGAGTGCCCGTCCCCACATGAACACAGACCTACGCTCCGCAAAAAATGGCGGCCCCTTTCGCGGGGCCGCCCATGGAGACGATGCGTACTTACACAGCTTGCAGGACGTTATGCGAAGTCGAGACGACCGTGTCAAACGTCTGGACTCTCGGCGTTCCGTCGATCATCTTGCCAAAGGTGCGCAACACTTCCGGATAGGTATTGGTGTTGTAAGCATCGGCGTTGGCCTTGTTTTCCCAGAGACTGATCGCGATGGTCTCCTGGCTGTTCGGATTCGACAGCGTGATCTCTTCCTTGAAGCCCTTCTGCTTGCGGAGCAAGGGAAGAATTTCGTTCTCAAACGTGCGGGTATAGTCAGAATGCGAATTCGATTTCAGATTAAAAGTGACATTGCGTGCGTACATAAGTGAAACCTCCATAAAGGTTAGAGTCGCTAAGAGGGGATAACTTCAGATGGACTGACTTAGTTTCAGGGAACCTGAAAGAGGAGGCGAATGCTCGCTCACTCGCTTACACTGGTGCACTTAGCTGGCCTTCCGCGCCGACACGCCGCAACTCGTTGCATCCACAGGTCTAGCACCAGCGTGTGCCAGTCGGAGCTTGGCCGTCCATCGTGTACTTTTGGCCAAAAGCGGGCACAAACGGCAATCGTTGCAATGGGCCCCGGCCACGGAACATTCTTGCGCTTCGCGACGTATATCCTCATGTGCCGCCAACGCCAGGAGAGTCACTTTTCATGAAAAACGTCTTCGCCGTGGCAAGGTTGCTGCTGCTTTTCCCGTTATTCGCGACGTGCAGTATCCGCGCCGGCGCTCAGGCCGTCCCGTCGCTTGATAACATTCAATCCCAGGCGGAACTCGACAAAGCCCTCGCCACGCTTGATGCCTCCCTGTTCGATGCCTATAACCGCTGCGACCTGGAAAAGTTCGCGTCATTCTTAGTCGACGACGTGGAGTTTTATCACGATCAGGGCGGAGTCACGCTCGGCAAAGTCGCTTTGACCGACGCCATCAAAAAGAATATCTGCGGCAAAGTGACCCGCGAACTGGTTCCAGGAACCCTGCAGGTTTATCCCATGAAGGGCTATGGCGCCGTGGAGATGGGCGTTCACCGCTTCCACCACCCCGGGCATGAGGATACAGAAGGGGTCGGCGAAGGCAAGTTCATCCATCTGTGGCAGTACAAAGACGGCGCGTGGAAAATTACCCGCGTCATCAGTTACGACCACCACGCAGCGGCCAAATAAGGGCCTTGCTGTCGTTCTCCAAGGGCTTCGATCGCATCGGGCCTCTGCCAATTTGAGGCGCGCATCATGCAACCCTCGGAGATGTAACATATATCTGATAGTTCATATTCTGATAGCCAAAGTATGCGCACCGTTTTCGACATCTTCGCGCAAATCTTCCGCAACCTGTGGGCCCACAAGCTGCGCTCGTTTCTCACCATGTTCGGCATTGCCTGGGGCGTGGGATCCTTACTGCTGCTGGTAGGGGTAGGCGAAGGCTTCCGCTCCGGCAACAAGCGCGAGATGGCCGAGTTCGGCCGCGACATCATGTTTATCTTTCCCGGCCGCGCGCCCGCGGTAGCCGGCAGCATGAATTCCGCCCGCTCCTATCTGCTCACTTACCAGGATTATCAGGACATCCGCAGGGAAGCTCCCCACGTCCGCAATGCCTGCCCCTTACTCTCTCGCACCGATCTGCATGAGGTAAGCGAATTCGCCAGCGCGGGCGTCGAAATCGTGGGCGTGGAGCCGCAGCTCAATGAGATCAGCTATCTTCCCCTCAAAGATGGACGCTGGCTCAACGAGATGGACAACGCGCAGAGACGCAATGTGATCGTCCTCGGCAGTGAGCTGCAGAAGACGCTGTTCCCCGGCCGGCCTTCGGTAGGCGCGTTCGTGCTGCTGAACGGAATCCGCTTCGAAGTCATCGGCAGCACGCCGCATCTCGGCCGCGGCGACAACACTTGGCTGAATATGCGCGGCTACATTCCATTCCAGGTGATGGCCACGTATTTTCCGATCAAGGGAGAAAACCACCAGAACTCCATTTCTTTTATCGAATATCAGCCGCGCGTCACCGCGGAGCACTTGCTGGCCCAGGAAGAGGTCAACAAGATCGTCGCCCGCAACCACGAATTCGACGCCACCGACGAGAACGCCTTCGACGAGTGGGATTCCATCCAGTCCTCAAAAATGGTGGGAACCATTTTCGACGTCATGAACCTGTTCCTGGGAGCCGTGGGCATGGTCACGCTGGCGCTGGGGGCGATCGGCGTCATCAATATCATGCTGGTCGCAGTCAGCGAACGCACGCATGAGATCGGATTGCGCAAGGCCCTGGGCGCCACCAACCGCAGCATTCTGTTTCATTTTTTTCTCGAAGGCATGCTGCTCACGCTGACCAGCGGCCTGCTCGGCATGGGCATGGCCGCCGGCCTGATGGCGATGATGGGAACGGTGCAGGGGCCGGGTGGATTCGATCCGCCAAAACTTGTGCCGATGTCAGCCTTGCTGGCGATCGGCAGCCTGACGTTGGCCGGAGTAGTCGCCGGTCTCTATCCCGCGCGCAAAGCCGCCATGCTGCAACCGGTGGAAGCGCTGCGCCAGGAGTAGCGCCCGTTGTCCGGTCCGGTAATTGTCCGGTAGTGGACGGTCGGTTCCGGCGGTGGACACCCCGCCGCTAAATCGAGCTGCCGCGAGGAGTCTATCTTCCGAAGTGTCAGCCACATAGATGCTTCCGAAGTGTGGCGTCTGAGTTGCCACCGGACGGTGTGATGTACACCAACGACCCAGGCGGATTTTGACGGCGAGATAAACATGAGCAGATTTTGGCAGGACTTCCGTTACGCGGCGCGAGTGCTGGGTAAAAATCCCGGCGTCACTGCCATCATGGTGTTCACGCTCGCGCTCGCCATCGGCGCTACCACGGCAATCTTCAGCGTTGTCTACGGAGTTTTGCTCCGCCCGTTGCCCTATTCGGGCGCCGACCGCATCATGGCGATCTCTGAGGTGAACTCCTACGGCCGGCCCTCGCGCCTTGCAGATCCGAACTTCGACGACTTCCGCGATCAAAGCCACAGCTTTCAATCCATCGCGAAGTACACGGCCTATCCTATTTCCGTGGCCGGAGGGTCGCAGCCCACGCGCACTGCGGTGGCAGCAGTAACGCCGCAGTTTCTCACTGTATTAGGCGTTGAGCCGATCATGGGCCGCGACTTCACGGCCAGCGATAACCAGAAGGGAGCGGCGCCCGTCGCCCTGGTCAGCCACGGTTACTGGCGGCAATACCTCAGGTCGGCGCAGGATCTTTCGCAATCGCATCTGAAAATCAACAACGCGATTTACTCTGTGATTGGCGTGCTGCCTGCGGGATTTAGATTTCCCGACGACGCCGAGGTCTGGCTTGCCGCCGATGTCGGTGGCGAGAATCTAAGCCGCACGTCGCACAATTATTCTGCTGTCGCCCGCCTAAAAGATGGCGTAACCGTCGATCAGGCGCGCCAGGACATCAGCACAATCGCCAAAAGAATCTACCAGGCTACGAGTGAGAAGAACGATTATTTGCTCCGGGATGCGAGCGTAGTCCCGCTGCAGGAGTCCATCACCGTCACGGTGCGGTCGCCGCTCCTGATTCTCCTGGGCGCGGTGGGATTCTTGTTGCTCGTAGCCTGCGCCAACGTAGCCAACCTGCTGCTGGCGCAAGCCTCGGTGCGCGAGCGCGAACTGGCGATTCGCAATGCGCTGGGCGCAGCCCGCGGCCGCCTGGTGCGCCAATTCTTGACCGAGGCATTTTTGCTTTCGCTGATCGGCGGAGTTCTGGGAGTGCTCGCCGCGCTGTGGGGCGTCGCCGCGTTGGTGGCTCTCGCTCCGGGCGATTTGCCTCGGCTCGAAAGCGTTTCCGTAAGCGTGCCGGTACTGCTCTTTGCCTTCTTGCTCTGCACCGCGATGGCTGTCGGCCTCGGCGCATTTACCGCCATGCGTGCGACCCGACGCGATTTGCGGAAGGGCCTTGAGGAAGGTGGCCGCGCCCAGGCCGGATCACAAGGCAGCCAGCGCGTCGGAAGAGCGCTGGTCGCAGCGCAGATCGCAATCACGTTAGTTCTCGTGATCGGAGCAGGTCTGCTGGGGCGCAGCCTGATGAAAGTCCTCGAAGTCGATCCTGGATTTCGCGTCGACAAAATCGTAGCCATGGACGTCTCGCTGCCCTGGGAGAATATGTCGCAGCCTCGGCCGGACGATCCCAACGCGAAGTCAGCCCAGGGAATTTTCTTTTCGAACCTGATCGGCCGGCTCAAACAAATCCCCGGCGTGCGCAGCGTAGGAGCGGCCAGCGCTCTGCCCCTGACCGGCGGGCTTCCCGACGGAACGTTTCTGCTGATCACGCAAAATGAAGTTCCCAAAACCATCGAGGACTTCGACGTGTTGTTCACTCAAAAGGAACGCACTGGCGAAGCGGATTTCTGTGTCGCGACCAACGGATATTTCGAGGCACTGGGAATTCCGCTGGTCCGTGGACGAATGTTCGACGAGCGCGACGCCGCTAACGCGCCGCACGTTGCCATGATCAGCGAGTCCCTCGCGCACGACCGCTGGCCGCACCAGGACCCCATCGGCCACACCATTGAATTTGGAAATATGGATGGCGACATGCGCTTGCTGACGATTGTAGGAATCGTCGGCGACACGCGTGAATACGGTCTCGACGAGCCGCCGCGTCCCACCGTCTATGTGAATCTGTTCCAGCGCCCGCGCGCGGAAATGACGATCACCATGTTGAGCGACGCCGACACGCGCCTGGTGAGTTCGGCTGCGCGCGCAATCCTGCACGATCTCGATCCGCAAATCCCACCGAGCTTCCAGACTTTTCAGCAAGTGTATTCCGCGTCCCTGGGTTCGCGAAAATTCAACGTGATCCTCATCGGGTTCTTCGGCATCACCGCGCTGCTGCTGGCGAGTGCCGGGGTGTTTGGCGTGATGGCGTATTCGGTGAGCCGCCGCACCCGCGAGTTCGGCGTGCGCGTCGCCCTGGGCGCGACTCCGCGCGACGTGCTGCGCATGGTTCTGGGGCAAGGCATGCGCACCATCCTGATCGGCGTAGCAATCGGAATCGTGGGATCGTTCGCGCTGACCCAGACGGTGAAGTCGCTGCTGTTCGGCGTGACCGCAACCGATCCGCTCACCTTCGCGGGCGTCACGCTTTTGCTGATCGCGGTCGCGCTGCTAGCTTGTTATATTCCGGCCCGCCGCGCGACGAAAGTGGATCCGATGGTTGCATTGCGTTACGAGTAACAAATTGCATTCATAATCAGAAGCGAAAGGATTCCAGCTAACATTAACCCAATATGTTTCGTGATCTTCTCCAGGAAGCCTACGGCGCCATGCGGCACAATCGCCGCCGCACTGCCCTCACCATGCTGGGCATGGCCTGGGGCATCGCGACTGTAGTCATGCTGCTCGCCTATGGCGATGGTTTTGGCCAGGCCTGCGCCAACATCTTCGCCAACTTCGGCACCAAGCTCGTCATCGTCGTCCCGGACCGCACTTCCATGCAGGCCGGTGGACAAAAAGCCGGAGTCCTCGTCCGCTTCACCGAAGACGACATCGACACGCTCACTACCAACCTTCCTCAAATCAGCCGCATCACTCCCGAAGTCAGCAAGCAGGCCAGCGTGCAGTACGACACCCGGATTTTCACCTGGGCCGTCACCGGCAATTATCCCAACGTGCTGGATGTCCGCTCCCTCAAGCTCGGGCAAGGCCGCTTCTACAATATGGAAGACCAGATGCAGCGCGCCCGCGTTGCCGTCCTCGGCTCAGAAGCCAAAGAAAAACTCTTCTCCGGACGCAACGCTCTCGGTGAGCACGTCCGCGTCGACGGCCTCAGCTTCGAGGTTATCGGCGTCCTCAAGGCCAAAATGCAGGAAGGCAACGACGATATCAATCGCGTGCTCTACGTCCCCTTCACTACCATGGGCGATTTGAAGAATACTCATTACCTCGATTCCATCTGGTTCACCTATCAGACTCCCGAATACGAAGCCCTGGAGCAATCGGTCCGCACCATCATGGCGACGGAGCACAAATTCAACCAGACCGACCGCCAGGCCGTGCGAGTGTTCAACCTCATGACCCAGGTCCATCAGTTCGAAATCATTACGATCGGGTTGAAAATCCTGATGGGTTTCATCGGCACGCTCACCCTCGGCATCGGCGGCGTCGGCCTGATGAACATCATGCTGGTCTCGGTGACACAGCGCACCCGAGAGATTGGCGTGCAGAAAGCGCTGGGCGCGCCTCGCCGCTACATCCTGATGCAGTTCCTCGCCGAAGCTCTCACCATCACCTTCCTGGGCGGCGTGCTGGGAGTGATCCTCGCCTACGTAGTCGCGCTTTCCGTGGGCCGGCTCACTTTGTATAGCGCCTTCGCCAAGAACGGAGAAGCCGGCGACATCCGCCTCATCATCGCTCCCGGAACCCTGATCGCCTCCACGCTGATTCTCGGCTTCGTAGGATTGGTCAGCGGCATGATCCCAGCCTTCCGCGCCTCTCGCCTCGATCCCATCGAAGCCCTGCGCCACGAATAGCTAAAAGCTTGGAAACCGCAGGTCGTCTAAGAATCATGAATCTGGACGCGACGAAACTTTTCGACAGCCTCCGCCGTACCTCAGGCTAAACTCTCGCAAGCGAGGACCCATGAATTCCACCAGGAACCCGGGCAGATTCGCCGGCTTGCTCTATGTACTGATCTCAATACCGGGCGTCTTCTCCCTCATCTATGTTCCTGGCAAGCTGATCGTGCACGGAAACGCGACCGCGACGGCCAGCAACATCGCGGCCCACGAGACGCTGTTTCGCCTCGGCATCGCGGCCAACCTCATCTCCCAGATCCTTTTCATGTGGGTGGCCCTGGCCCTGTACGATCTGCTCAAGGGGGTCAACCGGCGGCAAGCCGCGCTCATGTTGACATTGATTGTGCTCCCGGTGCCGATCGTGCTGCTGAATGAGCTGAACGCCATCGCTGCCCTCATCCTCATGCGCGGAGCTGACTTCCTATCCATTTTCGAGAAGCCTCAGCGAGATTCTCTGGCCATGCTGTTCCTCACTCTGCGTAGTTACGGATTCGATATTACCGCCATATTTTGGGGGCTCTGGCTCTTTCCCCTCGGAGTGCTGGTGTACCGGTCGGGCTTTATTCCCCGCATTCTGGGAGTCCTGCTGATGCTGAATGGCTTCACTTTTCCAGTAAACAGTTTTACGTCGTTGCTCCTGCCACAGTACGAAAACATCGTCTCCCGATGGATGAGGCCTCTCGGATTCGGGGAACTGTTGTTTATGTTCTGGCTTTTGATCATGGGCGCAAAGCCAAAGCCATTATCAGGTCCAGCCCCGGACGTGGCTGGTTAGGCGCCTTTAAATTTGTTTCGAGTCGAAGGTGTTTACAGCCGTCGACCGAGGAGGGGCATTGGAACAGCGCGTAAGCCTGATCACTCTGGGCGTGGCAGATTTACAGCGTAGTCGTGAATTCTACGAGCGCCTCGGATGGCGGCGTTCCATGGCCAACGCGGAAGGCGTCGTGTTTTTCCAGACTGGCGGGATGGCCCTTGCGCTCTATCCCCGACAAGAACTCGCCAAAGACGCCAATGTTTCCGCTCACGGCGACGGCTTCAGCGGAATCTCACTGGCCTACAACGCCCGCACTCGCGCCGAAGTCGACTCAGTGCTCAACGAGGCCGAAGCCGCCGGCGCAAAACTCGTCAAGCCCGCCCAGCAAGCCTTCTGGGGCGGCTATTCCGGCTACTTCTCCGACCCCGACGGCTTCCTCTGGGAAGTCGCCTGGAATCCATCCTTCCCCATCGCCGCAGACGGCAGCATCCGCATCCCCGAATAATCGCGAGTCTGCGTGGGTGACCCAGGTCTCGCGCTCTTCGCAAAAACGCCTGCACTAAGGCTGCAAATTGTTTCACATTGACGCAAACCGCGATTGAGGGGAGAATCGGTGCCGTTTGTTTGGAGCAAGGAAAGAAACCGCGAATCAGCGCAGCGATCGGGCCGATCGAGCTCAGGTGCATTGCGGGTAATTTTCCCAAGGGAGTCAAATTCGCGCTTGCTTCAAAGTTAAATGCTGGTCTTGAAATATTTGGTCAAGGAGACACACTTTGCAACTGTCAACCAAGCTCAGTTCGCATTTCACAAGCTCCGCTTGCGTCTTGTTATCGATCACCCTGATCGGCATTGGCTTGAGCCAGAGCGTTGCTATGGCTCAGACCTGCACATTGCCGCCCAGCAATATGATCGCTTGGTGGTCGGCCGACGGAATCGCGGTCGACATTCAGGGCGGACACAACGGCAAGCTGGTGAATGCCACCTACGGAACAGGCGAGGTCGGCAAGGCGTTCAGCTTCAACGGCACCAATGCTTATGTGCAAGTGCCCAACAACAAACTTTGGGACTTCGGCACCGAAGATTTCACGATTGATGTATGGGCCAACTTTACCGCCGTGCGCGACAGCGGGGACATCGGGCGGCTGGATAACGTCTTCATCGGCGACGACAACGGCGCGGAGGATCAGAACAAATGGGTCTTCGCCCTCAGCGCTGGCGTGCTTACGTTTCACCTCAATGGGCCTAACCTCGGTCCGCAATGGCTGGCCCAGACTCCGTTTTCCCCGACGCCCGGCACCTGGTACATGCTGGCAGTGACGAAGGCCTCCGGCACTTATACGATTTGGATCGATGGCGTACCGAGTACGTCGACTTCGCAGACCTACCCCACCCCGATTCCTCCCCCCACCGCGCCGCTAACCATCGGTGAAGCCGAAGGCCTCGGCTATTTCGACGGTCTCCTCGACGAAACGGAAATATTCACGCGCGCCCTCAGCACAACCGAGATCCAGGCAATCTTCAACGCCGGTAGCGCAGGCAAATGCAAACCTGCGAAACTTTCGCCCGCTTCGTTCTCGTTCGCTCCCGAATCGCTGGGCGTCGCCAGTAAAGTCGAGAAATTCACCTTGACCAACTATCAGAATGCCACCACGCTAAACATTTCGAACCTCGCATTGGGTGGCGCCGATCCCGAAGATTTTGCGATCACCGCGAACACCTGCGTCGCAACCCTGAAGCCTCTCGCCAAGTGCATCATCTCGCTGACCTTCACTCCCACCGCGACCGGCGAGCGCACCGCGCAACTGACAGCGACCGACGATGCCTACAACAATCCCCAGGTCTCACAGCTCATCGGCTTGCCGGCGGCAAGCGTCACGCCGGCGTCAACCAACTTCGGCACCGTAAAACTCGGCAAGACCAAAACGGCGAAGTTCACCCTCGCCAACAATCAGGCGGCAGCCCTCAATATCTTGTCAATCGGATTTGGAGGGGCTAACCCTGCTGATTTCACGGTCAGCAGCACGACCTGCGCTTCGTCGCTGGCCGCCAAGACGAAATGCTCGATCTCGGTGACGTTTAGTCCGGGTGCGGCCGGTTCACGCAGTGGAGTGTTGATGGTAACCGACGACGCCAACAACAGCCCCCAGCAAGCCACGTTGCAAGGCACGGGAAGTTAACGGAACAACGGTCGGGAGCCCGCACGAGAGGCGGGTGACCCAGGTATCGCGTGGGTGCCCCATTTCTCGCGTCTTTTGCGAGAAGTGGGGCTTTTGACTTTGACTCTTCCCCGCGGCAAACAGCGCAGACTACTTCGGCATCACCACAACTTCATCCTTCGGCATCGCATCGAGCGTGGATTTGTCGATGCCCAGGTGTGCCAGCACCAACTCCGGCGGAGTATGCGTGAGCCATTCCGAGAGCGCCAGGTCCTGGTAGGCGTTGCTCTTGAACATCTCCAGAAATTTCAGGTCGGTGTCGCCCGTATTCTGCACGTAGTGCGGCAGTGTCTTCAGCACGTAGCCTACGTCTCCCGCCTGAAAATCCATGGTGCGGGCACGGCCGCCGGTGGCGAACACGGTCATTCGTCCCTGTCCGGCAATGTAGCACTGCCATTCATCGGCGTTGGGATGCCAGTGCAGTTCGCGGATCCCTCCCGGATGCACGGTGACAATCGCCGCCGCGATGGTGGTGGAAACTTTGAACTTGCTGGAATCCACAATGCGCACCTCGCCGCCTTTGGTGCGCTTCGTAACCGCTTGCTGCGTAGTTCGAAAAGCAAAATCCTGCGTGGATAAGCCGAGCGAACCGCTGGTCGCCTTCAGGTCGTCGGCCAGCGGACCGGGAACCGCGGCCTGAAAAATAAATTTCTCTCGCCGCGGCATTTTTTCCATCGCCTGTTCACTCACGCCAAAATTCTTCGAAAGCACGTCGTGCGGCGTGTGCGCCATCCAGTCAGTGAGCAGCACGGTCTCATATTCCGAGAAGTTGCCGTCGTCGAACACCAGCAGAAACTCGGCCCCGTCCGGATTCAGCCCCTGAATGGAATGTGGTATCCCTGGCGGAAAATACCAGAGATCGCCTTCGCCCACGTCGCCCACGAAACTCTTGCCGTCGGCATCGAGGCCCGTGATGCGCGCGTTTCCGTAGAGCATGAAGGCCCACTCCGCGGCCGTATGCCAATGCAGTTCGCGCACGCCTCCTGCAGTCAGCCGCATGTCGACACCGGCAATCGATTTCGAAACCTGCAACTCGCGCACTGTAACCTCGCGCGACCATCCGCCTTCCTGCATGCGCTTGTGCGAGATTCCGAACGGATACTTGAACGTCTGTACGCCGCCCGCATCGGTCTGCGGCGGCAGGAACGAATCAGGGTTCTGCGCATCAATCGCGGGATTGCCCGGACCGGGAGCGCTGGAATTCTTATCGCCCTTGGTCGGATACGGGGGCTTCGATTCCTGTTTCGATTCCTGCTGCGAGTTCTGGCCCGCGGAATTTGCCGCCGAGAGTACGCCCGCCGCCAGTGCCGCCGACCCTACGCCCAGAAATCCACGCCGCGAAAACAGGTCCTTCCTGGAATCGCCGATCTTCACGTCGTCGCCGTTCGTGTCGTCGATCTTCGCGTCGTCATTTTTCGGATCGAAGCTCTTCGGATCGAAGCTCATAGGTCCTTCCCCTGCCCCTTTTCTTCGGAATCGGCAAGCCCAGACGTCCGTCTGCGGCTCCCGAGCAGGGCAAAACGATAAGGCAGCCGCATGGTGGTGTCAATCTTCTCGTGTGGAGACGGGCACTGTGTCGGGACGGGCACTCTTGCCCGTCCGCCGAGAGCAGCTCGGCTGCACTCCTCAGCCTGCGCGAAACTGTCGGCAGCTAGTTTGCCAGGAGTAAATTCTAAGTCGTTGATTCTGCTCGAATCACACGTAAGTTGTTGATTCCAGGTAGAGCGAGTTATATTAGCTTAAAGCTAATTTACTCGCCAGAGGCGATTTCAGCCAGGTTTACTCGCCGGACGACGCTCATCTCGTCCCCGCCACTCGAACGCGTCCAGCGGGCCTGCAAACGCAATTACGGGGTATTCCACGCGGCCTGCCGGGCATGATTTTCAGGGCGGAAAAACTGCATTCACGTAGAATCAATCACTTCCACGAAGACTCAACAACTTAGCCGGAAGTGAAGCGGGAACCAGCGGTCAGCTATCGGCTCAGCCAGACGTTCTCGTCGAAAAATCAGCAACTTCTTTGCAGACTAGCAAAGAGGTCAATGAGTGTAATGGCGATTTATCGTCAGCTGACCGAACCTCGGTACAATAGCGGCATGAATTGCCGCCTGAAAACAACTGCTTTCGCACTTCTGGTCGGTGTAATCGGTTCCCTGATTGCAGTCGCGGCGAAGTCTGACGACACGGCTGCAGATTCAGTTACGGCTGCATTCCTTGAGGCTCGCGAAGCGGCTCATCTCCCCAAAATGTCTAGGATTGACGGGAACGTGTTTGGCGAAAAGGTCTGCAAACACGACCTACGAATGCCATCAGGACTCATCAAGGACGTGCAGTACGAAACCACTGATCCCACACTTCTGCCCGACGCAGCTCGGCAGTTGGCAACATCGCCCAACGGGTACAAATTCGCCGCGCGCTTCGGTGTTGGCGTGTGTTCGTTAGGCGCAGGTTCATCTGGGAAAATCAGGTACTCGGTCCTTATCGCAACCTACGAATCGCGTTGGACCAGCTTCTGGCGAATCTTCTGGGAGTGAGCAACGAGCTGCCGAGCGCTCAACTGTTGTTACCAGGCGATTACACTCATTGTCCCGAGCGAACCTGGCGTTACAATTCTCGCACCCATATGAAACAGGAGCTGGCAGGCCTACTCAAAGCGGTCGCTGGAATCGCAGGTGTCGTGTTTATACTAGCCCCGATGACTGGTATGGGAATCCTAGTGGCCGTGATTGCTCTCGTGGTGGCAATCATCGCAGGTGTCACTGGAAGTCATTTGTGCGATGACGAGGATCAAGGCGGCGGCTACTGGCCCAAAGGCCCCAATTCTTCTGGGCTGAGTTAGCCTGAACTACTGTTATCAGGACATGACACTCAAAGCCTCGCTCGCAGGGGTCAATGTATTTAGTCGCCATCCTGCGCCAACAACTCATTGCGAGAACCGGGTAGAATCATCGCGCGCATGGCATACCGATTCGAGTTCGACCCGGTCAACAAGATCCTGCTGGCCCGGTTCGAGGGTCAGCTCACGAATGAATCTGCGGAGGAATACCACAACGCCCTGGGCAAGAATTGGAGGGCGACCGACGCCCGTGCGGGCATCTGGGACCTTTCCGGCGTCGACGACTTTGCCGTGGCCGCCGATTTCCTGCGCAGCCTGGCCAAGCGCAAACCGGTCACGCCGGGCTTGACCGATCATCCCCGCTTTATCGTAGTCCCGGTGACGGCTGGATACGGCCTGATGCGCATGTTCCAGATCGCGGGAGAGCCTACACGTCCTCAGTTGCACGTGGTGCGCACCGTCGACGAAGCGCTCATCGAACTCGGCGCGGAATCCCCCCACTTCGAACCCGTAGAGTGACTGCGCGCCCGAGTGGACCTCGGGTCAGTGAGCCTTGAACTTCGCGACGATCGCCGTGATGTCGTCGTGTTGTTCCTGAAAACTGAATCGCCGAACACCATCCACGATCGCGGACAACAAAGCCTGGCACGGCAGGTCCCGATGTTGCTGCAGCGAGTCAATCAGGCAGCGCTCGCCAAATTCCTCTCCTCGCTCGTTACAGGCTTCGGTGATGCCATCGGTGTAAAGTGCAAGCACGTCCCCGGGAGAGAGCCGCTGCTCTTGTATCGAGCAATTCCAGTCTCTGAACAGCCCGAGCAGCGTGCTGGTGGAATCCAGCCGATCTACCTTGCCGTCGCTCCTTACCAACAGACCTGACAAATGGCCGCAATTGACGTAGCGCAGCCGCCGCGTCGCCTCGTCGTACTCGGCAAACAAAAGCGAGGCATAGGCACTGTCGCCGGTGTTGTCATAGAAGAGGCGGTTCACCGACCGGAGCAACGCCTCGGGCTGCTCGAAGGCCAGCGCCGACTGGCTGCGCAGGCTCGCCTGCAAATTCGCCATCAGCAGAGCGGCGGCGATTCCCTTGCCGGAAACATCGCCGATGATCCACCCCAGCCGCTGCGGCCCGAGATTCAGGAAATCGAAATAATCCCCTCCCACCTGGCGCGCCTGCACGCAAATACCCGCGTACTCTACCGTTTTCAACTCGGGCTGAATCTGCGGAAACAACCGCGCCTGCACCTGCCGCGCGATTTCAAGTTCCTGGGCGGTGCGGCGTTCGGATTCAAGTTTCTCGGCGTGCGCCTGCCGGCGAGACTCCAGGCTTCGCTTCACCTCATCAAACCCTTCCAGGCCAAACGCATTCCCGTCGGGATCCTCGAAGCGCGCATAGGTGCCCCCCCACCCCGGAGTCTCCGGAGCAGTTGAGAAACGAACACCGCGTTCGCTCCATTCTTTGTACTTGGCGTGGACATCTTCGGTCATGAAAAGCACCCAACGGTAGCCGCCAATCAGTTTGTACTCCGGCGCGTCGGGCTTTGGTTCAACCAGCGCGAGATTCGCGCTGCCGTCGGGAGGCGCCACTTCGATCCAGCGTTCGCCGGTGGGAAGGCGTTGTTCCGTGATGAGTTCGAAGCCCAATTGTTGCAGGTAGAACGGCTTACTCACTTCCAGATCGCGGACGAAAACGACGATGTCCTGGATTGACAGGTAGGGCTCTTCGCGGTCCGGGCGAAGCACGGTCCGGTTCGCCCACGAGAGAAAGACGTCACTGGCCATCGGCGTGAATTATACGGGCCCGATAGGTTTTGCGATCAAGCCATCGCGCATTCAGAATGGAAACTGGTCATCAGCGCAGCGGAGCGGGACGTGACGCAACTCCTGAGCCGGGAAACTGAGAAGGGCCGAGAGCCGATAGCTGACGGCCTACTCCTTCAGCATGGCATCAATCAGCGCGTACAGCTGGCTGCGGTCCACGACTTCGACGAACGGTTTGCCGTTGCGCTTGTTGCTGACTACGTAGAGCGTCGGCGTGTGCTGGATGTTGATGGCCTTGCCCAGATCTTTATCGGCGTTGACGAGCGCGGCGAACTTGCCGTCGGGATCGACCACGAAGGGCAAGGGTGCTTTATGTTCGGCGGCAAACTTGTCCGCGAAGCCGCGCAGGTTCTGCGGAGTCACTTCCAGCTGGTTCGAGAAGATGTAATCCCGGAACTCGTTGCCCAGCTCTTTCGAATGAGTGTCAAAAAAGCGCGCCATCACGGCCGCTTCGTAGGACCAGGAATGAAACGGCAGCGGGAAATCATGGCGGATCACGGGAATCTTGTAAGTCCTGCCAGCTTCTTTCACCAGCGGCGCGGCGCGGCGGCAATCGGGACATTGCAGGTCCTCGAACACCACAATCGCCACCTGCGCGCCCTTGGGCGGACGCAGAGCGGGGTTCACCGGTTCCTGGTCCTGCGCGGCGGCACAGGAGACGGCTGCGAATGCGAACCAGGCTGCCAGCAGCAGCGGCCAGCGGTTCGGGAGTAGGTTCTCTGAAACTTTTCTGGACATGGCTGTCTTAATGGTAACCGAAGCGGTTGTGGGATGTCAGGGGTGAGGTGGGTACTTCGGAGTTCGGACTGCTATCGGGCTTCGGCTGTCAGGCTTCGGGCTTCGGGCACGCGCGATTGTCATCCCGAACGAGGCCGAAGGCTCCGCGAGAGCCTGCCCTGAGCGGAGTCGAAGGGGACCTTACGTCTCGCCGCAGTGTCCCTGCCGTAAACGGGACCGCCTCCGCCGTACGCACCGTGAGTGCATGCACCGTGACGGAGCCCGCCAGCGTTTATCCCACTTCATTCGCATCGTAGGTTCCCTCACCGGGCCTTCGACCCGGTTCGGGATGACATCTGTGGTGGGGCAGAGGTGGAAGACTACGGCTCGAGCGGCACCTCGAATAACTTTGCGGATTCAAACTGCACGATGAGCTTCGCGTCCCAGCTCGGCTGATGCTGTTGGCCTGCGGTTTCGCAGACCTGCTCGACCGTGTCTCCTGAAAACTGGTTCACTACCACCAGCCTTCGGCGCGGGGCTTTGCGGTCAAAGCTGATTGACGAATTGAGATACGAAGTCGGCACGCCTTCCTGCTGCAGGTAGTAACGCAGCGGGCCGTCGGAGGGGGGAACCGCGACGATCGTGTCTCCGGGATGCAGCTGTCCTTTCAGCCAGACGGCGAGAGCGGGCATCCCACGGCTTTCGTTATCCAGGTAAATCGGGCTCAAATAAACCGAGCCGCGGCGCTCCACGCGCAGTCCGGCAAACAGCGCGACCACGAGTGCGACCAGCGCCATGGCATGGCGCAGATGCAGCCGATGAAAAACCGGATCGAGCACCATAACCAATCCCGCCGCGGCGCATATGAAATACAGCGGGAGAGCGAAGAGCCAGACTCGTTCAAAAGGAATCACGCGCTGCACCAACACCAACGGCCCCACGCACAGCAGCAACGCGAGCGCGAGCGGCACACGCTGCGAACCGATTCGCCGGTGCCATAGCAACGAGATCACGAAACCCACAGCCAGCACGGCCGCCAGCCCCATTGGCAGGTCGCGGTTCCAGCCTCGCCAGGTGGAGACCAGCGACGCGGGAAGTTGATGGAACAATACAGGAAATGGACTGGCCGACACCCACTTGTTGGCGAACAGCGCCTTTGGTCCGGAGACCGCCAGCACTGGACTGTAGAGTTCCCCGGCGAGCAGCATGGTTAGAACGATCGCCACTGAAAGTCCAACCATTGCGCTGCGGGCAGCGGATTGGAAGCTTCCTCGCGCAGATTCTCCGGTTAGATCCCGCGTGTATTCTCGAGCCTCTCCCTCCGCGTCTTCTGGTTGCGAATCTCCCACGGCGATCGAGAGCGACAGCCATACGACCAAGCCGCCGAAGGGATAAAGCATGATCGGGATCGTGTAAAAACCGAGCGCGGAGACGACTGCCAGCAGCAACCATGCAGCCCAGTTCCGGCAACGCAAGGCATACACGCCGACCGGGATCATGATCATGAACAGGAGGCAGACGATTTCGTAGCCGCGAGCGTTGGTGGAGTATTCAATCAGCATCGACGACGAAGCTACGAGCGCCGCGGCCAGCAGTGCGCTCCTATTGTCGTACAGGCTGCGTGCCGCGGCATAAGTGGCCGGCATCAGGCACAGTCCCGCCAGCAACACGGGCAAACGCAATACCCACGGATGATTTCCCAACGCCAGATACGCCAGCCGCACCAGCAGCGTGTGGAACACATGATTGTTCGGCGTGTTGTAAAACGACAGCGCGACGTAAAACGGGCGCGAGGCATATTCCACGAAAGTGATCGCCTCGTCGTAACGCATGGGCTGAGTCAGCAGTGGAATGCGCAGGGCGGCAGCGAAAAACGTAAGGCCGGCGAGCACCAGCCGGTCGATCGCCGGAAGCGAGCGCGCGGCGAGGCAGAAATCTCGGACGAGAATAAGCGCGTCCGAGAATACTCGACGGACCCACTTGTACATTTGCCGACGAAGGCTGAGCAAAATTATCCCGGCGGCAAGGTTTGCGAGTCCGATGAGGCGGAGCCGCGTCCTGCATCGCGTGGTAAAAATCGGGGCTAAAAAATGTGCCGTTCCCGCTGTCGGACACGCTGCGGACCCGCGCCAGCAACACGCTGAAGGGAACCAGCGAGGCCGCGAGCGAAGCGAGGCCCACCAGCAGCAGTCCGGTTGTGAGGAGTGCGCAGAGAATCTTGAGTCCGCGCGCGGCGCCACTCGCTCCGGCGGCATCGCGGGAAAGGCCAGAGACCGTGGCGTCGGACTGCATCGCGGGTTTCATGGAAGGATGTGAGCGAGTGAGGGTACGGCTTCGTCAGGATATTGGTGCGCCAGTATACCTGAGAGAAGAGGCGGCTTCGGGGCTCGCCACTTCGACTGGGGCTCGTGTGGGGACGGGCACTCTTGCCCGTCCGCCGAGCGCAGCTCGGCTGCTCTTGTCCGGCCGGTGCGGAACTGCAGCCTGCGCGGAACTGCCGGGCGAGCTTTCGCTCGCCCGGACGGGCAGGAGTGCCCGTCCCCACACGACACCGCCAGGGCGAAGCCCGGAGCCAAGTCGGGTCCCCCTAGGTGCATTCCGCGTAAACCTTTGTGTGCGGAAACCACGGCGGCGACGCGTTATAGTGAAAGCGGGCGCTGCACTATCGTGAAACCTCTTCCTCTGGCAAATACTGATCGCGTCATTCTTCTGCTCTTGCTGGCTACCGCTTTCGTCGGGCTCTCCGGCTGCGGTCACCGCGGACGCCGCGTACTGGAAGTGGCTTATGTCTCCGCGCCTCAGGCGTCGCTGCGCGATCAGGTGGCGGCGGCTTACAACCGCGTGGGCACGGTAAAGAACGGCGAGCGGTTGGAGGTGATCGATCACGAAAAGCATTTTTCCCGCGTGCGCACCGCCGCTGGCCTGGAAGGATGGATCGAGCAGCGCTACCTGGTCGACCAGAAAACTTACGACGCCATCCAGAAGCTCACGCAGGATAATCAGGCGGACCCGGTGCAGGCCCCGGGCATCCTGCGCAATGACACCAACCTGCACGTCACTCCCGGACGCGAGGCGGAACATCTTTACCAGTTGGCATCGGGAGCGAAAGTTTCCATCCTGAAGCGCGGCACGGCGGAGAAACAAGTGGGAGCAGCGTCGGCCAATGCGATGCCGGCGAAAACCGCGAAGCCGCGCGGCAATGCGCCCTCCGGCCCAGCGCTCGAAGACTGGTGGCTGGTGCGCGACGCGCAGGGACGCGTGGGCTGGGTGCTGTCCCGCATGGTCGACGTCGACGCTCCGCTCGACATCGCGCAATATGCCGAGGGCCAGCGCATCGTCGCGTTCTTCGAGCTGAATGAAGTAGACGACACCGACAAAGGCGTGCAGAAAAAAGTGGGGCAGTACTTGTGCATCCTGACCGATCCGCATGACGGACTGCCCTATGACTTCGATCAGCTGCGCGTATTCACCTGGAACACCCGGAAACATCGCTACGAAACCGCTTACCGCGAGCATGGGCTGAACGGAGTTCTCCCGGTTACGGTGACGCACGAAGATTTTGACAAGGAAGGCAACCTGCCGGTGTTCGTGGTGCGCGTAAAAGACGACGCGGGAAATATCAGCGAACGCAAGTACAAGCTGAACACTCCGATCGTGCGGCGGGTGCTGGCGCCGGGAGAGCAGAAGCAGGCGCCGCGGGCGGCGAAGCGTCGGCGTTGATTCCATAGAGACGTAGCTTGCTATGTCTTGCCGGCGGGTTAGCGCACAGGCAACGGAAAACAGCCGAACTGTGCTCGGCGGACGGGCAAGAGTGCCATCGTACGCTAGCGGCCTGCGGCCGTCGCCAACGCCTTCAGCTTAAATTGGACGCCTGCCTTCGCCTGGAGGCACGAGACAATCTCGAAAAGGTGCCGTGCGTGCGGATTCCCTGAAGGTGCGAGCATGCGCATCAGGCTTTTCGGAGAGTGGTGCGTGCTGGCTGCCAGTTCCTTAAAGCCAATGGTGGCGTTGATGTAGTCGCGCAACACGCTCTTGCCGGTTTCCACATCGCCCGCCAGAAAGCTCTCGATTCCTTCACGGAGAAGCTCTTTGCGGTAAGCCGCATCGCGTTGCACGCGGGCTCGCACTGTCGCTTTGAAATCTCTGGTCAATGCCATTACTTTTCTCCTAGCTTCTTTCGACGCTTGTAGTCTTGCCACCTCGCGATTGCCAGCTGAATATCTCGCTGTTGCTGCTTCTTCGTCCCGCCGCCGAGAAGGATGACGATCCGCTCGCCATCCTTGCCGAAATAAATCCGGTAGCCGGGACCGAAATCGAGCCGGTATTCAAACACTCCCGGGCCGACTCCCTTAACGTTGCCGAAATTGCCTTGCTCCATCCGAATAATGGCTCCGGTCACGCGGGCAGCAACTGGGGCGTTCAGATCGAGAAACCATTCTTCGTAAGGACTTTTCCCGCCTGCGTCGACGTATTGTTTGGCAACCGTCAAGCGGCACCTGAGAAGAGCAGAATCTTGATCCCTGGCAATGGTACCACAAGTGTTACCATTGAGAAAACACTGGGCAGTTGCTGGCGAAGGTCCCCTAGGGCAGATTCAACGGTGTTTCGGGCTTCGCGTCGTCCCAGCTTTGGGTTTTGATCTGGTCGCGCGCCTGCTGGATTCGTTCTTCGAGAGACGGCGCGTCGGTGCGCGGCGGAGCTGGCTTCGCGTCGCGCGAGAGGAACTGGAACATCTGCAGCAACTCCACGGCGGCGTGCGGGGAGTAGCCTGCGGCCACCGCCAGCTTCACGCCCTCGCGGTCGGCGGCGAGTTCGCCGTCTTTGCCGTAGGGACCTCCGAAGACTTCGATGGAGAGCTGGTCGAAGTGGTCGGGGGTGAGGTGATTTTTCTGCATTTGTTCGATGACGCGCTGGGCGCATTGACCGAGGTCGATGTGCTCGATCTCGTGGCCGAGCACGACGGCGAGCTCGTCTTCATTCACCATCAGCGCGAGAACCCCGCCGCCCACCACGATCTGGCCGCCGGGTAAGCCACTGCGCTGCGAAAGCCGGGATGCGGGTCGAGATGAAATTTGTAAGGCAGCTTGCGCTTGGCGTTGGCGGCGACTTTGTCGCCGACTTTTTGCAGGTAGCCTTCGATGGCCTTCGATTCGGGAGTGTCGGCGAATCCCTGGGATTTTTGGAACGCGAGGAAAAGCGCGTCGCCGGCGCGGATTTCGTCGGCGATGGGGAGTTGCGGCGCGGGCTGCGTAAAAGCTGAGGCCGCGAGGAATAGGCAACCGACCGCGCCTGCGAGCATGATTCTCACGATCTGAGAAGCGAAATTCAGCATAGAGGCACCTTTACGCAAAAGGATTTGGACGTTGGGCGCGGCTGGCGGGTAGCGGCGCGCGGCCGGCGGGGACGAACTCAGTTCGGTAGAGGATGAAGCCCGTGTGCCGGGGGAGAGCAGAACCCGAGCAGCCTCGTGTGGGGACGGGCACATCGCGGAAAATCAGCAGTAGAAGTCGGCGATGCTTTGGACTACCCAGCGCTGTTCCTCTTCGGTGAGTTCGGGGAACATGGGGAGCGCGAGGACTTCTTTCGCGGCGCGTTCGGCTTCGGGGAAGTCGCCTTCGCGGTATCCCAGATAAGCGAAACAGGGCTGCAGGTGCAGCGGGATGGGGTAATAGATTTCCGTCCCTATCTTGCGCGCGGTGAGGAACTCGCGGAGTTCGTCGCGGCGGTAGGCGCGGATTACGTACTGGTGGAACACGTGTTGCGCGCGCGGGATCGTGTAGGGGAGATGGATGGGCGCATCATCGGGCGCGATTGCCGACTGTGCAGGCGCAGCCGCGCGCGCCAGTCCGGTGTCCGCGAGTAAGCGGTCGTAGGTGGCCGCGCGCTGGCGGCGGGCCCGGTTCCATCCTTCTACATATTTCAACTTCACATGGAGGATGGCGGCCTGCATGGCGTCGAGGCGGCTGTTCCATCCCATCTCTTCGTGGACGTAGCGGCGCGAGCTGCCGTGGTTGCGCAGGCGGCGCAGGTGCGCGGCCATCTCGGGATCGCTGGTGGTGACCAGTCCGGCTTCGCCGTAAGCACTGAGATTTTTTGTGGGATAGAAACTGAACGCGGCAGTCACGCCCAGGCTTCCGGCGCGTTTTGCGCTCTGTGTTGCGTCGCTCTGTGTTGCGTCGATGAAGGTTGCGCCGATGGCTTGCGCGGCGTCTTCGACGACGGCGAGACCGAATTCGTCGGCGAGTTTCTGGAATAAATCCATCGCGGCGCACTGGCCGTAAAGATGTACCGGCAGCAGCGCGCGGAGCTTGGCTTCGCCGCCACTGCGAAGAACTTCGCCGGCTTTCAGCGGATCGAGATTGAACGTGGCAGGCTCAATATCGGCGAAGACGGGGCGGGCTCCGGCGCGCACGATAGCGCTGGCCGACGCGAAAAAGCTGAACGGCGAGGTGAGAACGCGGTCTCCGGGCTGCACTCCGGCGGCCGCCAAGGCTAGCCAGACCGCGTCGGTGCCGGAGGAACATCCTATGGCCTCGCGCGCGCCGCAGAACTCGGCCATTTCGCGCTCGAACTGCTCCACCTCCGGACCAAGCACGTAGTGCTGCGAGGCGCACACTCGTCCCACAGCCTGCAGAATTTCGGCGCGGACCTGCTCATACTGGCGCTGCAGATCGAGCATGGGGACAACTTCCAGAGGCTGAACTCCCGGCGAGTGCCGCGGCGGCCGGGCGGGGAGTCGTGCCGTCGGGTTGCGACGACGGTTTTGTGATCGGAGCGCTCACGGAAAAGGAGATTGTAGCAGGCCGCGGAACCCCGTAAAGAGTGGCTGGGGAGCGCCCTAGGCGCGGGGGTCTCGACGCGAAAAGCTCTTCCAGAGGGTAGGGTGACGGGAATCGGATTCTAAATTACATATTTCTCTGGACACATACTATTGATTTCGATATAACACTACGCGTACGAAACAACAACTGATTGAAAACAAAGTGTTTCGTGCATAAGTGTTTTGGATTGTCAGTTGCAGTGTAAGTGGTTGACTGAGCTTGCGGTAATGCGCTCAGGCCGGTACGCCCGCGATAGACGGGCGACCAGGTTGCACCGGGTTTCAGGTTTCGACAGAGCGAGTTTCGACAGGGCGGAATTCGATAGAGCGAATTTCGACAAAGCTTTGAGAGGCCGGGTTTCGCAGGACATTTTCCCAGATCCAGCACGGAATCAAAAGTTTACGCAATCTCAAATTTAGGTTCTCAGATCGATCGGATCGCGCCACGGCGGCCAGGAAGCCAAGGCGGTCGATTCATGTTTGCGCTATGAAAAATTCCCAGGAGGTCAGTACCATGCGTTTTACAAAAGCGGGGGCGAGTGTGGTTGTGCTCGCACTGAGCGTTCTATTGTTGGTTCCGAGCGGGTTGTTCGCACAGAGCGCCACCAAAGGCGCCGTGAGTGGAACGGTTACGGACGCGTCAAACGCGGTTCTTTCCGGCACCACCGTCACATTGCGGAACCTGGACAAAGGCGGCACCAGCCAAACCACCACCAACGCGCAGGGCGTTTTCCAGTTCGAACTGGCCGACCCGGGCAACTATGAGCTCATCATCGCCGCCAGCGGCTTCAAGCAGTTTGCCGCGAAGGTCGGCGTGAACAACGGCCAGGTGTCGACCGTGAACGCGAAGCTGGAAGTAGGCGCGGCCGGAACCACGGTTGAAGTCTCCGCCGCGGCGCCGCTGCTCGATACCGAGGCTGCCGAAATGTCCACGAACTTCGACCGCAACCTGGTCGAGAACCTGCCGAACGGCGGCAACGACTTGACGGCTGTGGCTTACACCGCGCCTGGGATCAACATGAACACCGGCGGCGGTTACGGCAACTTCAATACGAACGGCCTGCCCGCGACCTCGAACGTGTTCACGGTGGACGGCGAAAATCAGATGGACCCGTTCCTCAACCTGAACAACTCGGGCCCGACCAACCTCATGCTGGGCAAGAACAGCATTGATGAGGCGAACGTGGTCACGAACGCCTACTCCGGCCAGTATGGACAGCAGGCGGGAGCCCAGGTCAGTCTGGTGAGCAAGGGCGGCACCAACAATTACCACGGAAACGTGCAGTACCAGTGGAATGGCGACCTGCTGAACGCGAACGACTGGTTCAACACCGCGGTAAGCCCGAATGTGCCTCGTCCCTTCTCCAACAACAACCAGTGGGCGGCGTCTTTCGGCGGACCGATCAAGAAGGACAAGACTTTCTTCTTCATCGACACTGAAGGCATTCGTTATATCGTGCCCGCGACGCAGACGGTCTACACGCCGACAGCGAATTTCTTGACTGACGTCAACACCAATATTGCTGCCCTATTTGGACCTGCATCGACATCCGTTACCACTGCAACCTACGCTAAGGCCGCCGCGATCTGGGAAGCTGCGCCGGGCTTCGCGAGTGGAGTGCCCATTGCTGCGGGAACTCCAGCTGCACCGGGCAGTTGCTTCGACGCATTTACCGGAGCGGAACCCGCAGGACTGAGTCCAGCAACCTTGGCCGCGGGCTGCTACCAGTCCTACCAGGCAAGCCCGGCCCTGCCCGCGAAAGAATGGCTGCTGATCGGCCGCTTCGACCAGAACTTTGGAACCAAGGACCGCTTGTTCTTCCGCTTTGATATTGACACAGGCAAGCAGGCCACCTACGCGGACCCGATCGATCCCGCAGCATTTTCCGCAGCCAGCTACCAGCCGGAATACAACAACAGCTTGAACTGGTCGCACATTTTTAACGGAACGACCTCGAACAATTTCGTCGCAGCGATCAGCTACTACCGGGCGATTTTCACGGAGATGACGAACGGGCCGGCCTCTTCCGGCGGCAACTCACCGTTCCCCTACACGCTTTGGCTGCAGGCAGATGCTCCCATAGACCGTTTCAACGCCGACAACTTTGTCTTCCCGCAGGGCCGGAACGTAACCCAGTGGCAGATTATCGACGATGTTGCCAAGACCCTGGGGCGGCACAGCCTGAAGTTCGGCGTCAACTTCCGCCGTTACGACATCACCAATTACGACCAGTCCGAATTCGTCACCCCTCTTGTCATCGCTGGTCTACAGGACTATATGACCGGCAACACCACGATTTACGAACAGAACAATCCGCTTCACCCCAGAGAGCCGATGAACACGGGCGGTTTCGGCCTTTATGCCCAGGATGAGTGGTCTGTGCTGCCACGGTTGAAGGTGACACTTGCGCTGCGGGCGGAGCACAACTTTAATCCGACCTGCGATATCAACTGCTTCACCTTACCGACCGCTCCGTTCTCGCAACTCAAGTTGCAGGGCGTAGACACGCCTTACAACCAGGCGCTGCAAACGGGACGGAAGGATGCGTTCGGCTCGATCGATAACGTCAACCTGGCTCCGCGCTTTGGATTTACATGGTCGCCACGGAGCAGCGACAAAACGGTGGTCAGCGGCGGGTTCGGAATTTTCTATGACGCCTTCCCGGCGTACATCACTGACCAGTTCGTGAATCTGCCCTACCTGGTTCCGGTCGAGCTGACCGGACCGGACTTCGGCGGGTCTGCCGTTCATTGGGCTGATCCGGCGGGCGCTGCCACTACGGTTACCAACACTGCGAACACCATCCGCAACGGAAACGCTGCGCTTGGGTATTCCTTCCCTCGCCAACGGCTTGACGTTCAAGCAATTGGTGGCTGCAGGAGGGGCGCCGCCGAGCGTTACCGGATTCCCGACCAAGCTGCGCACTCCGCAGTACCAGGAATGGAACTTCCAGGTGCAGCAGGCGATTGACAGCAAGAGCAGGATCACCCTCGCTTACGTGGGGCACCATGGCTACCATGAGGGTTACCCGAACGGCACGTTGAATGCGAGCACTGGCCCTGCATCCGGCGGCCCTGGCTTCGGGTCCGCCCTTACCGGTTACCCGACCACCACACCCGATCCCCGGTTCAGTGCCTTTACCGAATGGAATTCGGGCGCGGTGTCGAATAACAACGAACTGACCGCCACTTATACCCGCCGCATGACGGCTGGATTCGTGGTGAACGCCAATTACACGTGGGCACACGCGATTGACGAGATCTCAAACGGCGGCCTCCTGAACCTGGCTGCTCAGGGCAACATCCTGGGGCAGATGAATCCTCTGAGCTTGAGAGCGAACAATTACGGCAACGCCGACTACGATATCCGGAACCAATTTAATGCAAACTGGGTCTGGACCGAGCCTTACCACTTCAACAACCGGGCGGCGAATGGGATTCTGGGAGGCTGGGTATTCTCCGAGAACTTCATCACCCGTAGCGGCTTGCCCTTCACGGTGACGGACGGAACCACCGCGATCGCGAACAACACCTCAACCCCGGTCAACAACACACCGGCACAGCTGACTTCCCTGAACGCGCAGCAAAGCTGCGTGAACGGGCACAGCCAGTGTTTCAACTCCGCAGATTTTGAGAGCGCCAACAATTTGGGGCTGTACCCGACGCAACGGCGCAACCAGTTCCGCGGGCCTGGATTCTTCAACTCGGACTTCACGTTCGGGAAGAACTTCCACATGACGGAACGGATCAGGCTTACACTCGGGGCGAGCATCTACAACATTTTCAACCACCCGAACTTCCAACCGCCGAACAGCACCTGGGTAGGTTCCACCTGTTCCACAGGCGAACCCCTGGGAGGGTCGTGCGGACAGATCTCCGGACAGTCGGCACCGCCGACCGGGCCTTACGGCTCGTTCTTCAACGGTCTGCCGGCTGGACGCGTGGGTCAGGTTCAGGCAAAGATCGTGTTCTAGGTTGAGCTTTGTGGTTATGCGGTCCCGGACTTCCGGGACCGCTTTTTTATTGCGGCTATCCGCAATCCTTGACCTTGACCGAGAGCTGAATCGGGTAGGAGCGGCACTGCCGGCCTCGGATCAGCTGGCAGAGATCCTTCGACTGCGCATGTGCCTCCGCTTTGCGAAAGAACATGCTCCGCTCAGGATGACAAATTGCGAGAAGGACCGGCTAGGGCTGCAGATCGCGGTGCAGTTTTTTGGAAAGCTTCTCCATCTTTTTCAGTTTTTCGTCGAGGTCTTTGGACAGGAGTCCTTTGCGGAGTTGCTGCAAGTCCGGATAGAGGGACACACTCAAGGCTGATAGTTCCTCGGCGTCCTGATGAATGGTCTGCCGCCGGGCCGCTGCGGCGTCCAACGCCTCGGGGGGAACCGAGCTCTCCGCCATCTCGTTGTGCCAGTCGATCTTTTTCTCGATTCGCGACTGGATGTTTACTTGAGCTGGCTGAGGGCAGGGACCACGATAAGAACTAGAAGCAGACCAGCGAGGCGAGTGGACATACGCACCTCCTGCAGGCAGCAGGGTATGAGCGGGATTGTACACCTGATTTTGTAGAGGAAGAAGCGGATTGACGGGGACATCCAACTGTTTAGTCGCAAGATCCAGCGCCGATGAAACTATGCGCCTGTCACACAAATTAAAGTGCGGGGTCCCCTTCGGCTTCGCTCAGGGCAGGCCTTCGACTGCGCGGGAAGTGCGCTTCGCGCACTTCCCGCTCCGCTCAGGATGACAGAGCGAATGGATTTTCCGCGCAGAGTGCTCTTCAGTCGGCCGAAGAATACGAAGTGGGAGCTGGTGGCCATGAAGAACAGCAACGGGACGGACAGGAAAAAGTTGGTGCGCGATGCCAGAAAGGCTTGTCGCGCCAGCGCGGCGGCGTTGGCGGGAGGCGTTCCCGCGAGCGTTCCTCTGATGATCTTTTTATTGTTGGGCCAGATGATGCCCCAGACGTTGAACAGCATGACGATGCCGAAGCCTCCGCCGATGCCGATAGAGAGGACGTGGTTGTCGTCCTGGCCGACGGGCGTGTAGTTCAGGAATGCCCAGGCGGCGGCGACGCACAGGACCGCCGTGACGGCGCCGAGAACATAACCGCTGGGAGCTTTCTTGATGATGAAAAAGAGAATTGCCCAGACGGCGATCCACAGCAGCAGGAACAGGCCGATCGTGCTCAGCGGGCTTACGCCCTGACGCTTGGCGTCGGGTCCCACGAAGAACTGCCCCCAATACCAGAATCCGACAAAAACGGTCAGCAGGGCGCTCCAGCGGAACAGGTTCAGCGCCGGCAAGGTCAGGTACTGGAAGACTTTCGGCTTCATGGGAGCGTCCACTTGCTTCATGAACGGGACGTTGACCAGGTTAAAGAAATAGAGCAGGCCGACCCAGGTGATGCCGGCGATAAAGTGGACCCAGCGCAGAAACAGCTGAGTGACTTCTGCGCCGCTGTGCTGCGGCGGTACGAACGAGGCGGCCAGTGCGGTGAAGTGGTGCATCCAGTTTCTCCTTGCGTGCTTAAATTCTTGCGAGATTTTCAGATGTGTGAGCCCGAGACCGTTGTCAGCCCGAGACGAAGCGGGCCGCAGTCAACCGGCGACGATTCAGCGCAGCAGATAATGAAGCTGAAACGAGGCCAGTCTGCACTCTGAGTGGGCTGATGTCAACCATTTAGGATGCAGCGACATTCTAAATTCATTACCACCGAGGACACAGAGGGTCACCGGGTAGGGCCAAGATGGGCGAGAGTGGGACGAGCGCAAAGATTCTCTGCAGTTCGCGGTTGAAAAGCTGCGGAGGACGCCGTATCGTACTTCAAGCTGACTTCTGGCGACGGCGCTTGCGGATTGTAGTTGCGGCGCGGCCCAGCGGATGTCCCCCCTTGTTTCTGGCCGGGCGGGAAGGCCCACGGGAACATGCTGTTGTTTTGGGCCCAGTCTGTCGGCCCAGCCGACGGAAATGGGTTGGTGTTTTGGTCCGATGTTACCGGACCAAAGTTTGATAAGCAGTTTGATAAGTAAGGAGATCGGCAATGGAAAGCAACAAGCCGGCGCAGAACATTCAGGATTCCTTCCTGAACACAGCCCGCAAGGAGAGAACCAACATCACCATTTATCTCTTGAGCGGGGTGAAATTAACGGGCCGCATCCGCTCCTTCGACAAGTATTCGGTGGTGCTCGAAGCCAGCGGGCAAGAGCAGCTGATTTTCAAACACGCCATCTCCACCGTGGTGATGGGACGGACGGCGCACGGTGCGCACCTGACGCATTCGGAGACGAAGCCGGCGGTGGCGGCCGGGACGGGGTCGCCTTCTACCGTGGTGGCGGCGAGCGCCTCGGGCACGGAAGGATAAAGGCGTTTCCGATTGCGCAGTGCACAATCCAAGAATTCGCGCGGAGTGACGCGTGCGCGGGGACGCGTGCCTCTGGAGTCGCATGCCGAGCCTGAACCAAGCGGCCAAGAGCGCGCGTTTCTGGTCGGGCTCGAGGTGCGGTCGCGGCGGGCACGGGGCGCGGTCACTCCCCAGGCGCAGGCTGCGCGGGACGCGGCGGCAGGAGCGGACGAAGGCAAGGCTGGAGCGGCAAGCGGAGTCGCGGCTGGGGCGGCGGGCGCGAAGTCGAGCATCTCTTCGAACGGCAAGAAGCCCAGCATTCCGGAGTTCGATGCGGACGAGTCGTTGGCCGAGTTGCGCACACTGGCCGGCAGCGCGGGTGCGCAGGTTGTTGGCGAGATTCTGCAGCGGCGGGATCGTCCTGATCCTGCAACTTTAATCGGCGCGGGAAAACTCGAAGAAATTGCCGGCGCGGCTGCGTCGGTGAATGCCGACGTTCTTCTGTTCGATCACGACCTCAGTCCTTCGCAGCAACGCAATATTGAAAAAATTGTGCAGCGGCGGGTGATCGACCGTACGCAGCTGATCCTCGACATTTTTGCCCGGCATGCGCGCACGCGGGAAGGCCAGCTACAGGTGGAACTGGCGCAACTGCAATACATGATGCCGCGGCTGAAGGGGCACGGCGCGGAAATGTCGCAGCTGGGCGGCGGGATTGGGACGCGCGGTCCGGGCGAAACGAAACTGGAAACCGACCGGCGGAAGATTGCGCGGCGGGTGCGGCACGTGGAGCAGCAACTCGAGAACGTGCGGCGGATTCGCGCGCAACAGCGGCAGCGGCGGGAATCGGCTCCGGTGGCGACGGTGGCGCTGGTGGGATATACGAACGCGGGAAAGTCGACGCTGTTCAACGCGCTGACGAAAGCGGCGGTGCTGGCTTCTCCGCGCATGTTTGCGACGCTCGATCCGACGATTCGCGGCGTGGAATTGCCTTCGAAGCGGAAGGTGCTGCTCTCGGACACTGTGGGATTTATCCGCAGTCTGCCGCACACGCTGGTGTCGGCATTTCGCGCCACGCTGGAGGAAGTGCAGCGGGCGTCGCTGATTCTGCATGTGTCCGACGCCAGCAACCGGCTCTCGGCCGAGCAGGATGCGCAGGTGGAAATTGTCCTGAAGGAACTGGAAGTGGAGAAAAAGCCGCGCCTGCGAGTGATGAATAAAGTGGATCTGCTGGATGTGGAAGTGGCTGCGGGATTGATGAGGGACGCTTTGCGCGACGGCTCAAATACGGTTTACGTTTCGGCGGCGGAAGGTACGGGGCTGGAGCGGCTGCTGGAGCGCGTCGACGCGATGATCGAAGAGGACCAGGTGAGCCGGGTGCATCTGCGGGTGCCGCAGAAAGAAGGAAAAATTCTGGCTATGCTGGAAGCTAAGGCGCGGATTTATTCGCGGGCTTATAAGGACGGGGCAGTGCTGCTGAAAGTGGAGGCGCCGGAGTCGGTGGTACGGAAGGTAAGGGAGTTTGTTGTGCCTGAAGTCAAGCCAGTGAAAATCAAGGGAGAGCCGCTTTCGGAGACGATCATGCGCGACCGGCGCTGAGGGTGGCTCCCGCTCAGGCTTAGGCCACCCCGCCATTTACATCAAGGATTATGTTCTGCAGTACTGCCCGAGCTTCGATTCGGGGAAATAATGAGATTCAGATTGCGAATTTGGCTTCCGTTGCTGCAGGTCCTACTCGCTGCTGCGCTGATTACGAGCAACCTTCTCAGGCCTGACCCCTTGAGTGATCCTTCATTCAGAGCTCCCGACCGCCAATTCTGCGACGCCCTCAACGCTCCCATTGCGCTGATTAGGGGCTGGTGGCTGAGGTTCGCCAGCCGAGAGTTTCCACATCTATTTAACCAACTGTATGGAGGTTGGGCCGGTGCCATTATTGAGAACATTATGTACCTTGTTCTGGTCGGATTGCTGTGGTATCTGGTGAGTATTGAGATAGACGGCAGAAAAGAAGGAAAGCTGAGGGTTGTTGCAGCGAAAACTGGCATGCGGACTGTTTCCGATTTGGTGTTGATATTCTTTGGAATCTACTTGGGGATCGCCCCGATACTTGAGCTTTATAGGTTTGTCATGTGGCACGGCGTATTCGTTATCCCCTATTTCGCTTGGGCAGCAGTTATTGTTGTGTTCTACACGCGCGATTTATGGGCTTATCAGCGTCAGAGGCGGAGAGCCGTCAACAGCTAGGAAAGATCGGTAGGCTGAGGAACGAAAACCGCGACCTCAGGGGCTGAAGCCCGCGTCTTTATTAGCTCTGAGCGGCACGACTGAAGTCGTGCCCTTCCCGAATCTTATTCTGCGCCGGCCTATCAAGATAAAAGCCCCACTTCTCGCAAAAAGACGCGAGAAATGGGGCACCCAGGACAATTCTGAGCTACTGCGATCTATCCTGATCGACTTCGCTACGCCTCGTTCCTAGATGGGGTGGCCGTCGGCGTCGATGAAGTTGATTTTTCCTATCCCTAATTCTTTGATTCCCTGTTCGATTTTGGCGCGGTCGCCGACTACTACCCACACCAGGCTTTCGGGATGGATTACCTGTTTGGCGGCGGCGTCTAGGTCGGTGGTTTTCAGAGCGCGGATTTTGCCGGCCATGGTGTCGTAATAATTGTCGGGCCAGCCGTATTGCAGAATGTCGAGGATGGAGAATCCCACCGAGCCGATCGTCTCCCGCGATCCCGGCAGACTCAGGGTTTCGTTGGCCTGAATACGCGCGAGTTCTTCCGCGGTCACGGGACGGTCTTTGAGAAGCCCGTTAATTTCCTTGGTCATTTCCACCAGCGACTCTTTGGTTTTGTCGGTCTGCACGGGCGCGTAGATAAACAACGGGCGTTGCGCGCGGGCTCCGAAGAAGAAGCTATAGGAGCCGTAGGCCCAGTGCTTGTCTTCGCGCAGGTTCATGTTCAGGCGGGAGCTGAACGCTCCGCCGAGATCGTCGTTCATGGCCTGGATGGCGATTTCCTGCGGCGTATTGGCGGGGATGGACGCATTGCCGGTGACGATTACGGACTGGCTGGCGTTGGGTTTATCGAGAATGTAGACCACGGGCTCGGTCGCGAGCTTCACGGTGGAAAGGTTCTTCGCAGGAACCTGCCCGGCCTTCCAGCCGGAAAACAGTTTTTCGAGTTTCGGCGTGACCTCGGCGAGTGTGGTGTCGCCGACTACGACCAGCGTGGCGTTGTTGGGACGGAACCAGACGTCGTGGAATTTAATTAGATCTTCGCGGGTGATGGCTTGGGTGCTGGCCGTTGTGCCCGATCCGGTCAGTGGATTTCCGTAGGCGTGGCCCGAGCCGAAAATCAGGCCGGGAAAGACGCGCAGCGCCATCTGGATGGGATCTTTCTGTTCCTCCTCGATGGAATCCAATTGCAGTTTCTGCTCGCGTTTGAAATCGGCTTCCGGGAAGGTGGGGTTGAGAATCACATCGGCAAACAGATCGAGCGATGAATCGAGCTTGGTCTTCAGCGCCGACAGGTTTACGTAAGTGAAGTCGAGATTGGACCGCGTCGAGAGGTTAGCTCCCAGCATAGCGGCCTGATCGTTGATCTGCAGCGCGTTCCGGGTCTTGGTGCCGTCGGTGAGCAGCGCGCCGGTGAGTTTGGCGGTGCCCGGTTTGGTGAACTGGTCGGCGGCATAGCCCGCGTCGGCGGCTAGCCAGAACTCGACCAGCGGAACTTCGTGCCGTTCGGCGAGGATCACTTTGAGTCCGTTTGAGAGCGTCGCGCGCTGCAGCTTGGGAAGTTTGAGTTCCGGGGGCGCGCCCAGGGCCGGCGTCTTGGCGTGATCGACTTCCGCCTTAGCCGGCTTGTAGTCGGGGAACGGCAGTACCTGCACGATATAGACGCCATCGCTGAGCCAGCGATTCGCCACCGATTTCAGATCGTCCGCAGTGGCTTCGCGAATTCGTTGCAGGCTGATTTTGTAGCCGTCAGGGTTCCCGGTGAACGTAGCGTATTGCGCGAGCCGGTCGGCTTTTCCTCCGAAGCCGCCGATGCGCTCGATGCCGCGTAGAAAATTGGCCAGATATTGGGTCTGCACCCGCTGCAACTCTTCCGGCGTGGGACCATCCTTGAGAAAGCGGGCGAGTTCCTCGTCGATTTCCTTTTCGATCTCATCAAGATTGTGGCCGGGGCGCGCGGTCGCCTGAATGTAAAATTGGCCGCCGATCTCGCGGGCTTCCTGATAGACGCTGACGTCGCTGGCGATCTGATCGTCGTAGACGAGGCGCTTGTACAGGCGCGAAGTCTTGCCTTCACCGAGGCAGGCGCTGACCAGTTGCAGGTAGTTCGCGTCAGCGCTGCCGAACTGCGGCACATTCCAGACCATGTAGACGCGCGGAAGCGGCACGCGGTCCTGGGTGGCTGAACGGTGAGTCCCCGACATCTTCGCGATCCAGGCCTGCTGGTGGGTCACGGGCGGGCCGGGAGGGATATCGCCGAAATACTTTTCGACTTTTTCTTTTGCGGTCTTCGCGTCGACGTCGCCGGCCAGCACGATCACGACATTTGACGGGCCGTAGTAAGTTTTGAACCATTCCTGAACATCTTTGAACGAGGCGGCGTCGAGATCCGCCATGTCGCCGATCACCGGCCAGGAATAGGGATGCCCGGCGGGATAGGTATTCTTTTGGATCTCTTCCTCGGCCAGCGCGTAGGGCTCGTTTTCGTCCTGGCGCTTTTCGTTTTGCACCACGCCGCGCTGCAGGTCCAGCGTCTTCTGGCTGAGGTCGAGAAAGCCCATGCGGTCGGCTTCCATCCACAAGGTGTAATCGAGCGCAGAGGTGGGAACATTCTCGAAATAGTTGGTGCGGTCTTCGTTGGTGGTGCCGTTCAGGTCAGTCGCGCCCACAGATTCCAGGGCCTTGATGTAGCTGTCCTTGGCGTGCTGGCTGCCGCCGAACATCAGATGCTCGAAAAGGTGCGCGAACCCGGTCTTGCCCACTTTCTCATTCTTTGAGCCGACGTGATACCAGAGGTCGACCGCGACGATGGGGGCCTTGTGGTCCTCATGAACGAGCAGGGTGAGTCCGTTGTCGAGCACGATTTTCTGGTATGGGATATCGATATTCTGGGCCTGCGCATTTCGCGCTTGACCCAGCGCGCAGAGAGCGAAGGCAGAAATCAACAGCAGACGAAAAGCACGCATGAGTTACTCCTCAGTAAGAGAATGTTGGACGGCGGACTAAGCCGTTGGTGAGGGCCTATCCAGAGTTTGGCGGAAACAGGGTTCGGCGGAAACTCGGTGGGAGTATACATCGGGGGCGTGGCGGGAATCACGCGGGGACGCAGGGATCGCTGGCTAGATTCGCTAATCCGCAGCGGCTGGTCGCTTAGAGCTCGCTTAGGACTGAGATCCTCCGCCGCCATGAAAAACGCGGACGTTCGGATGACAGTCCAGTAGTGGCTGCAACTAAGGGGCTCCAGCAATTTAAATGGGCCGGCAACCAAGAAGCGGTGACATTCCTTGGCTATCGGCCCATTCGATCCTGAATTGGATCGGAGGTGATATCTCCATGCTAGTCCTGTTTACGGGGAAGTCAAGGGCTAGTTGCAGATTTGTGCATAGTTTATGGGCCAAGCCAGAGAAGTGCAGCCTTGGGAATTTATGGAGCGACCCGGGAGGCAGTACTAAATCCTGCATTTTTAGCGGGTTAGAGCAGTGGCGGCCGATGGCACGCCAAGGAGAATCTTCGGAACCACTTTGTCCCAAAACTGGCTTCGCGCCGCTCACGACCGCTGCGGAGCCCAGCCGAGCGGCGTCTTCTCCGCGTTGACATAAACTGCCTGGGACGCTAGACTTAACAGTTTTCATAGCCCTCATTTTTCCGGTCTATATCAGCACAGCATCACGCACAGCATGGATCAGACGCTTCATCAATTAGGGGAATTACTGCTCGGGGCGGTCCCCACGGTGATTCTGCTGGCGCTTCTGTACGCGCTCTATACCAGCATCGTGCATAAGCCGCTGCAGCGCGTGCTCGACGAGCGGCGCAGCAAGACGGAAGGCGCGGTGGAGAAATCTCGCGCCGATATTGCCGCGGCCGAAGCGCGTACCGCGGAATACGAGCAGAAGTTGCGCGAGGCGCGCGCCGCGGTATTTCGCGCGCAGGAAGCAAAGAGGCAGGCAGCGCTGCAGGCGCGGGCCAACGCCGTCACCGAGGCGCGGGGCCGGGCACAGACACAGGTGCAGGCGGCGAAGACGGACATCGAGAGGGACCGCGCCGCGGCGGAAAAAGGGTTGCACGGTGAAGCGGCAGCTCTGGCGCAGGAAATCGTGCGGCGGGTGTTGCAGCCGGCGGGAGCGGGACGATGACGCTCGGACACATGACGTTCCGTCGAGCCACGTTCACCAAGGCGATGGTGCGCGGATGCCTGCTGGTTTTCCTGTTGAGTCTTGGCGGGGGCATGGCATCGCTGCGTGCCCAGGCGCCCGCCGTGGCCCGTCAGCCGAAGAAGGACTCGGCTCAAAAGACGGGCGGCCCGGGGCACCAGTTGGCGCATGAAACGCGCGAGGCTGCCGGGGAAGAAAAAGATGAGATGGGCGAGTTCAAGCAGTCTGCCTCGGTCCGGTTGATCGCGAAGTGGACGGGCTTGGATTTGCAACGTGCCTACTGGTTGAGCGTGGTGTCGAATTTTGTTGTGATTGCGTGCGTACTTGTCTGGGCGGGTCGCAAGTTTCTGCCGGGAATATTTCGCGACCGCACCGCGGCCATCCAGAAAGCGATGCAGGAGGCGCAGCAAGCCAGCGAAGAAGCGCGGCGCAAGCTGGCTGACATTGAGTCGCGGCTGATGAAGCTGGACGCCGAGATCGGCGCGATCCGCGACGAGGCAGAGAAAGAGGGCTTCGCGGAAGCAGAGCGCATCAAGCACGCTGCTGAAGAAGATGCACGAAAGATTGTGGCCTCGGCGGAGCAGGAAATTGCCGCGGCGGCGAAAGCGGCGCGGCGGCAGCTGACCGCGTATGCCGCCGATCTGGCGGTGGGCCTGGCGCAGAAGCAGATCCACGTGGATGCAGCCACCGATCAGGCGCTGGTGCGCGGCTTCGCGGGACAGATGGACGCGGCTCCGCGCGGGCCGGGCGCGGATAATGCTCGCGTCGGGCATGCTCGCATAGATCGTGCTCGCATAGACATAGATAAGGAAGGCAGCTAGGCATGGCTTCCGTTGCTAGCACCTATGCCCGGGCCTTCGCGGACGTGGTTTTGAGAGAGAAGCTCGATGCGCAGCGTGCCACCGGCGAATTGCGTGGGATCGCCGCGCTGCTGGCCGAGAGTTCGGATTTGCGGCGGGTGTGGGACAATCCCGCGATCCCCGCGGAACAGAAGCGTGGGTTGCTGGATGCGATCGCAGAGCGGGACGGAACCGAGAAAATAGTGCGCAATCTGGTTGCGGTGCTGATCGATCACCGGCGCGTGAAATATTTGGATGCGGTGATCCAACAACTGGAAAAAGAGCTGGATGCGCGGCTGGGATTCGCCGAGGCGCAGATCACGAGCGTCCGCGAACTGGGCGACCCGGAAAAGCGTGGCCTGGAATCCCAGATCGGAAAGCTGACGGGAAAGAAAGTGCGAGCGAAGTTTGGGCAGGATGCGTCCCTGTTGGGCGGGGTGGTAGTCCGCATCGGTAGCACCATTTACGACGGTTCGGTGAAGGGCCAGTTGGAAAAAATTCGGGAAGCGATTAGCGAATAGCTACGGAGCTTCTAGCTCCTAGCTTCTAGCTTGAAACGGTTTCGAGCTTGGCGAAGTTGGTGGTGCGGAACCGCGCCTTTGGAATGCGGGCTGCAGAGATTGCGGAGTTGGTGTAGCTAGGAGCTAGAAGCTAAAAGCTGATTCTATGGCACAAATCAAAGCAGACGAAATCACGAAACTGATCCGCGAGCAGATCGAGAATTACGAAACCAAGATCTCCGTGGACGAGACAGGCACGGTCATCACGCTGGGCGACGGCATCGCGCGCGTGTATGGGCTGGACAAGGTCATGGCCGGCGAGTTGCTTGCTTTCCCGCACGACGTGGCCGGCATCGCCATGAACCTGGAAGAAGATCAGGTAGGCGTGGTGCTGCTCGGCGAATACACCGAGATCAAAGAAGGCGACGAGGTGAAGCGCACCGGCCGCATCATGAGCGTGCCGGTGGGCGACAACATGATCGGCCGCGTGGTCGACTCGCTGGGCCGGCCCATCGACGACAAGGGGCCGATCGCCACCGATAAATTCATCGCGCTGGAACGGCTGGCGCCAGGCGTGATCGACCGGCAGCCGGTGCGCGAGCCGATGGCCACCGGACTCAAGGCCATCGACAGCATGATTCCGGTGGGCCGCGGGCAGCGCGAGTTGATCATCGGCGACCGGCAGACGGGAAAGACCGCGGTCGCGCTCGACACGATCATCAATAGCAAGGGCAACGACCTGATTTGCATTTACAACGCGATCGGGCAGAAACGGTCGTCGATTGCGCAGGTGGTGAAGATTCTGGAAGACGCCGGGAGCGATGGAGTACACCATCGTGGTGGCGGCTTCGGCGTCGGAACCCGCGCCCATGCAGTATATTTCGCCGTACGCGGCGACTGCCATCGGCGAATTCTTCCGCGACAGCAAGCGGCACGCGCTGGTCATCTACGACGATCTATCGAAGCATGCGGCGTCTTACCGCGAGATATCGCTGCTGCTGCGGAGGCCGCCGGGGCGCGAGGCGTATCCCGGAGACGTGTTCTATCTTCACTCGCGGCTGCTGGAACGCTCCGCAAAGTTGAGCGACAAGAATGGCGGCGGGTCGCTGACAGCGTTGCCGATTATTGAAACGCAAGCCGGCGACGTTTCGGCGTACATTCCGACGAACGTGATTTCGATTACTGACGGCCAGATTTATCTCGAGACCGATCTGTTCAACCAGGGCGTGCGCCCGGCAGTGAACGTAGGCCTTTCGGTAAGCCGCGTCGGTGGCAGCGCGCAGATCAAAGCTATGCGGCAGGTAGCAGGTTCGCTGAAGCTGGAACTGGCGCAGTATCGCGAACTCGCGGCATTCGCGCAGTTCGGCAGCGACCTCGACAAAGCTACGCAGCAACAGTTGAGCCGCGGGCAACGGCTGGTAGAACTGCTGAAGCAGAACCAGTTTTCGCCACTGCCTTTCTCGAAGCAGATTCTGATCATCATGGCTGGCACGGGCGGGTTCCTGGACGATCTCCCCGTGAATCAGGTGCGCGAATTCGAAGCGGAGCTTTACAAGTACGTGGATGCGGCCCATCCCGCCGTCCTGCGCGCGATCATGGAGAAAAAGGTTCTCGATGACACGTTGAAGGCGCAAGTGCAGAACGTAATCAAGGAAGCGAAGCAGCAGTTTGTGGCCTCGCGGGAAGCGGTAGCGAAATAGTCTCGAGTTCCGAGCCCCGAGTCCCGAGAAAAAGTTCTTTGCTCGGGGCTCGCGACTCAGGACTCGCAACTCGAAATGCCTAACATTCTCGACATTCGGCGGCGCATCCGCAGCGTGATTAACACGCGGCAGATCACCAAGGCCATGAAGATGGTCTCGGCGGCGAAGCTGCGCCGGGCGCAGGAGCGGGCGCTGGCTGCGCGTCCCTATGCCCAGATGCTGACCAACGTTCTGAAGTCGCTGGTGGCGCGGGCGGAAATTTACGATCCGGAGACGGGTGAGGCGAAGCATCCGCTGTTGGCCCAGCGCGTGGAAAAAAATATTCTTCTGATCGTGGTCACGGGTGACAAAGGGCTGGCGGGCGCGTTCAGCGCCAACATTACCAAGGCAGCCAGCCGGTTCCTCGAGTCGAAGGTCGGGAAGAACGTTGACATTGAGGCCATTGGCCGCAAGGGGCGCGACTTTTTGCGGAGGCGGTATCCCGCCGCGAAGGTGCAGACGCGCAGTCTGGCCGAGCTTGATGACTCGATCGAGACCAACCCCGATGCGGACGCTGTGGAGCGCGCGGGGCCAACGCAGATCACGGGCGAGCACGTGGGCGTGCTCGGCAAAGTGGCGTTCGCGCAGGCGCGGGCCCTGGCGGAAAACGTAATTGGGCGTTACTGCAAGGAAGAAATCGATGCAGTCTACGTTGTGTTCAACGAATTCAAGTCGGTGATTGCGCAGCGGTTGATTGTGGAACAAATTCTCCCGATTGAGCAAATTGGCGCGCCGGCTGTGCGGCTCGCCGAGGAGATGACGGAAGAAGAAAAGAAAAAAGCGAAGGAAGCCGCGATCAGCGCAGGCGTGGGCATGCACAGCACCGACGGAGCGGGGCCCGAAGCCGCGTCGGAGTTTGGCACCGCGCCGGTGGACTACATCTACGAGCAGCCGCCGGAAGAATTGTTCCGGGCGTTGCTGCCGAAGTATGTGGGCATCCAGATTTTCCGCGCGCTGATGGAATCGGTGGCGGCGGAACACGCTGCACGCATGACCGCGATGGATTCCGCCACCAGCAACGCCACGGACATGATCGATTCGCTGACGCTGGTAATGAACCGGGCGCGGCAGGCGAAGATCACGAAAGAAATTATCGAGATCGTCAGCGGCGCGGCGGCAATGTGAGAAGCTTCTAGCTTCTAGCTATTAGCTTTTAGCAAAACGGATTTAAGAGGTGGAAGTTGCTGGATTTCTACAATGCCAGCTGTGCCGTCGAAGAGTGGTATTGACCAAGCTAGGAGCTAGCAGCTAGTAGCTAGAAGCTAATTTATGCCAGAAAACGTCGGACATGTTATTCAGATCTCGGGACCAGCGGTAGACGTGCAGTTTTCCGAAGGAAAGTTGCCGCCGATTTATCAGGCCGTCAGAGTGGTAAGCGATGGCTTCACGGTGCCGAGTCCCATCAATGTGATTCTTGAGGTGCAGCAGCATCTAGGCGAGGCCCGCGTGCGCTGCATCGCCATGTCGGCCACCGACGGGATGGTGCGCGGCATGAAGGCCATCGACCAGGGCGGGCCGATCTCCGTGCCGGTAGGCCGCGGTACGCTGGGGCGCGTGATGAACGTGATCGGCGAGCCGGTGGACCAACTGGGGCCGGTCGAGTACACAAAACGAATGCCGATCCATCGCCTGGCTCCGGCTTTCGACGAACAAGCCACCACCGCCGAGATGTTTGAAACGGGTGTGAAGGTGATTGATCTCATCCAGCCGTTCCTGAAGGGCGGAAAAATTGGATTGTTCGGCGGCGCGGGCGTGGGCAAGACCGTAGTTATCATGGAGCTAATCAATAACGTCGCCAAAAATCACGGCGGCTACTCCGTGTTTGCCGGCGTAGGCGAGCGCACGCGCGAAGGCAACGACTTGTGGCTGGAAATGTCGGAGTCGGGCGTCATCAAGCCGGGCGATCCGGCGCATTCGAAAGCGGCTCTGATTTACGGGCAAATGACGGAGCCTCCTGGCGCGCGTCTGCGCGTGGCGCTGACCGGGTTGACGGTTGCGGAATATTTCCGCGATGCCGAGGGCGCGGACACGCTTCTGTTCATCGACAACATTTTCCGGTTCACGCAGGCAGGCTCGGAAGTGTCTGCGCTGCTGGGCCGCATGCCCAGCGCCGTAGGCTACCAGCCGAACCTGGCGACGGAAATGGGCGAACTGCAGGAGCGCATCACCTCCACAAAAAAAGGTTCCGTCACGTCGGTGCAGGCGATTTACGTTCCCGCCGACGATTTGACCGATCCAGCGCCAGCAACGACGTTCGCTCACCTCGACGCAACCACCGTACTGTCTCGCGCATTGACTGAGATCGGGATTTATCCCGCAGTCGATCCGCTGGCTTCGACGTCGCGCATTCTCGATCCGCGTATCGTCGGCCAGGAGCACTACGACGTCGCGCAGATGGTGAAGAAGACGCTGCAGACTTACAAAGATCTGCAGGACATCATCGCGATTCTCGGCATCGACGAACTCAGCGAAGATCAAAAGCTGAGCGTAGCGCGCGCGCGCAAGATTCAGCGTTTCTTGTCGCAGCCGTTCCACGTGGCCGAGCAGTTCACCGGCGCCGCGGGACGTTACGTCAAGATCGCCGACACCGTGAAAGGCTTCAAGGCAATCGTGGAAGGCAAGTATGACGACATTCCCGAGCAGGCTTTTTATATGAAGGGCCCGATCGAGGAAGTGCTGGAAGCGGCGGAGAAGATGAAGGCGGCAGCGTAAAGGCGGGCTTCGGGCTTCAGCTGTCGGGCTTCGGCAAACCGAGAAAACCCAATGGCTGGCGCAGGTTTCCCGAAGCTGAAAATAGTTTTTAAGTTTGCTTCGCTGAAGCCCGATAGCCGAAGCCCGAAGCCAGTTTTATGGCAGACACTTTCCAACTCGAGATCGTTACGCCGGAGAAGAAGGTGGTGGACACTCCCGCGGAGGAAGTTCAGATTCCCGGCAAGGACGGATATCTGGGCGTTCTGCCGGGCCACGCCCCGCTGATCACGGAGCTCGGAGTGGGCGAGATAAGTTTCCACGAGGGCGCTACCGAGCAGCGGCTCGCGGTGGCGTGGGGATTCGCCGAAGTGCTGCCGGGCAAAGTAACGATTCTGGCCGAAAGCGCCGAACGCCCTTCCGAGATCGACGTGGACCGCGCCCGCAAAGCCAAAGAACGCGCGGAACAACGGCTGGCCGGCGGAGATTCCACCGTCGATGTGGAGCGTGCGCTCGATTCACTGCAGCGCGCCGTATCGCGTTTGGAAGTTGCTGCGAAGACATAAACAGCACTCACTCCGCGTGCAAGAAAAGGGACGGTCGGTGCGCCCGTCCCTCGCCAAGCCTGTCCCCCTAAGAGCCGGAGAATCACTCGACATTCCTACGAGCACCCGCTCGTGCTCCCGCAGCTCATGCAGCGGTAGCAGCTCCCGTTCCTCGTCATGATGCTGCCGCAGAAGCTGCAGCTGGGCGCGTCGCCCATGTCGACGATGCTTGAGAGCGCGTCGGCGGCGTGAATGGATCCGGGGCCGGGCTTCGGGCTTCTGCTTTCGGGCTTCGGCTCCAACCCGTTCAGATCTCCGATCTCTGACGGCTGAGAGCTGACGGCTGACAGCTTCGGTTTGAAGCTTTCGAACAGCAGTTGCTGCTGGCCGGTGAGGAAGCGCATCTGCAGCCAGCGGAAGATGTAGTCCATGATCGACTTGGCGTAGCCGATTTCGGGATTGCCGCTCCATCCGCTGGGCTCGAAGCGCGTGTGCGCGAATTTTTCGCAGAACAGTTTCAGCGGCACGCCATGCTGCAGCGCGATCGAGACGGCCAGCGCGAAGCTGTCCATCAGGCCGGAGACGGTCGACCCTTCTTTCGCCATGGTGATGAAAAGTTCGCCGGGCTCGCCGCTGGGATAGAGTCCCACGGTGATGTAGCCCTCGTGGTCGCCCACCTTGAATTTGTGCGTGATCGAGGCGCGCTCTTCCTGCAGCTTGTTGCGCACCGCACGCGGCGGCGCGTTCAGGTTCTGTTCTTCCATTTGCACCACGGCGCGGCAACTCGCGCGTCGTCTTTGCTGGAGTTCGCCGTCTTCGTCCCCGCCGCCGAGAGCGGTTGCGACTGCTTGCATCCGTCGCGATAAATGGCCACGGCTTTAATGCCCAGCTTCCACGCCTGGATGTAAGACTCCATAATGTCTTCCACCGTAGCGTTGTTCGGAAGATTGACGGTCTTCGATATAGCTCCGGAGATAAACGGCTGCGTCGCCGCCATCATCCGCAGATGCCCCATGTAAGCGATCGACCGCGTCCCCTTCGACGGCTTGAACGAGCAATCGAACACCGCCAGATGCTCGTCTTTAATGTGCGGCGCGCCTTCAATCGTTCCCGTCGCGTCAATGTAGCTGACAATGGCGTCGGCCTGGTCGTGGTTGTATCCCAGCTTGAACAGCGCCGTGGGCACGGTCTGATTCACAATCTTGATCATCCCGCCGCCGACGAGTTTTTTATATTTCACCAGCGCGAGATCCGGCTCAACACCGGTAGTATCGCAGTCCATCATGAAGCCGATGGTTCCGGTGGGGGCGAGCACGGTGACCTGGCTGTTTCGGTAGCCGTGTTTTTCGCCGTGGGCCAGGGCTTCGTCCCAGCATTGTTTGCTTGATTCGTAGATGTTGGCCGGGACGTTATTTTTGTTGATGTTGTTCACCGACGCGCGGTGCATGCGGATCACGTCGAGGAACGGTTCGCGGTTGATGTACCAGCCGGGGCAGGCCCCGCCGGGCATGACGTTCGATCCCGTCACGTTCGATCCGAGGTTGGTTTCGGCGAGGCTCTTCTTCGTCGCTTCAGTCGCGGGCGTCAGGGGCGGGCACTGTTCGGCGATTCTTGACGACTGCAGATAGGCTTCGCCGCACATGATGGCCGTCACGCAGGCGGCGTAGTCGCGGCCGGCGTCGGAGTCGTAGGGCAGGCCGGCGGCCATCAGCAGCGCGCCGAGATTTGCATAGCCCAGGCCCAGCGGACGATAGTCATGCGAGTTGCGCATGATCTGTTCCGTGGGATATCCGGCGTTGTCGACGATGATTTCCTGCGCGGTGATCAGCACATCGACGGCGTGGCGATAGGCTTCCACGTCAAACGTGCCGTTGGGAGCGAACTTCAGCAGGTTCAGGCTGGCCAGGTTGCAGGCCGAGTCGTCGAGGAACATATACTCGCTGCACGGATTCGACGCGTTGATGCGCGCCGTGTTCTTCGAAGTGTGCCAGCGGTTCACCGTGGTGTCGTACTGCATGCCGGGATCGCCGCAATGCCAGGTGGCTTCGGAAATTTTCTTCAGCAGGTCTTTGGCTTTGTACGTCTTCATCACCGCGCCGTCGCGCACCGCCTTGGTGGAGAAGTCGGTGTCGCGGACCACGGCGTACATGAAGTCGTCGGTGACGCGGACGCTGTTGTTGGCGTTCTGGAAAAAGATGGACGAGTAGGCATCCGAGTCGGGAGACGATCCGTCGTAGCCCTGCGCCACCAGCGCGTGAGCTTTCGCTTCTTCTTTCTGCTTGCACTCGATGAAGTCGATGATGTCAGGATGGTCGACGTTGAGAATCACCATCTTCGCCGCGCGGCGAGTCTTGCCGCCAGACTTGATCACGCCCGCGAAAGCGTCGAAGCCCTTCATGAAGCTGAGCGGTCCGCTGGCCGTGCCTCCGCCGCTGAGACCTTCGGTCGACGACCGCAGCGACGATAGATTCGTTCCCGTGCCGCTGCCCCACTTGAACAGCATGCCTTCGGTCTTCGCCAGCGTGAGAATGGAATCGAGCGAATCCTTCACCGAGTTGATGAAGCAGGCCGAGCACTGCGGCTTCGAGTATCCCGTAACGCCGAACTCGACTTGCTGGGTCTGCTGGTTCCAGTGCCAGTTGCGGCCGTCGGAATTGGGCTCGATGCGGTCGCAGCCCACGTTGAACCATACCGGCGAATTGAACGCCGCATACTGCCGCACGAGGATGTGCACAAGCTCGTCGTGGAAAGTTGCCCCGTCTTCGGGCGTCTTGAAATAGCCCTGCGCCAATCCCCAATCGCGGATGGTTTCGGCCACGCGGCCCACCAGTTGGCGCACTCCGGTTTCGCGCTCGGCCGTGCCGAGCGTGCCGTGGAGATATTTACTCGCGACAATGTTGGTCGCGGTCATCGACCAGTCTTTCGGGACCTCGACGTCTTTCTGCTCAAAGATCACGCCGCCCTGGGCGTCGGTGATCTGAGCTAGGCGGAGTTCCCATTCGACCTCGTTGTAAGGCGAAACGCCGGGCTTGGTGAAGAAGCGGCGGAAGGCGAGGCCGGGCGCTGTCTTTTTTGTGAAACTCGTAGTCGCGTTTGTGGAACTCGTGTTCGCGGGGGCGTTTGCGACGGTCGACAGGGTGGGGGAAACGGTAGTCACCTGAGGGGAAGCAGGGGTAGTGGTCTTAGTTTCAGGCATCGGGCTCTCCAGTTATTAGATTCTATCCATCGTGGCTCGATTCGGGCGTCGGGGGTGAACGCGGGAGTTGAGACCTGCCCGGACCGATTCGGTCCGGGGTGGTGCAATTTCTGGTAAAGAACTGCTTCTTTCGCCCCTTTTCGCTCCCGGTCAGAAGCCGGAGGGCAGGGGCTGAGGACAGTGAATGTTGGTGGCTGCTCCGGAATCGATCTGCGAGGCCGCCACTTCCTCGGATGCGGGCCCGACCTTGAGTCCCAGCGGATTCGCCGGCGTCGGCGGTGCGGCGCTATCGGTATTCGTGGGCGAGTCGCCCGCTTCCACGCGAGTTGTGGTGTCCACACGGTTCGGGGCGGCGGCCGGGGTCAGCTCCAGCGACGACGCGAAATGCGCCCCGATTCCAGAAGCTTTCTCACCAGAGGAGATCATCCACTGGTTGAGCGCGCCGGCGATGCTGCGGCGGTGGGCTGCGTCTTCGATGACCACGAAGCGCACGAAACATCGCCCGGACGCCAGCCGCGCCCGCATGGGATTCTGCAGTGCAAACATGCGGTCGAGCACGAAGGCCATATCTTCATCTTCGCCGAACTGGACAACCGCGAGCATGCGCTTACCCTGCACAGGCGCGATCACTTCCTCGGCCAGGGCGAAGACTCCAGGCTTGCTGGGAACACACAGCAGGCTATGGGGAGACTCGCAGTGGAACCACCGCGACCAGTGCAGGCGGCGGTAGTCGACGGGTCGATCGAAGCCATGCCGGGCCAACGATTCGGCGACGAGGCGGGTTAAACCTTCCATATTGCGGGCTCCTGGGTCCTCGGCTGCCGCAGCGGAGAAAAGGAGTTCCCCAATCCCGCCGGGCAGGTACAAATACAATCCTTGCAATGAGTTGTCGTGGCCCCGGGAGGAGGTTCGGGGCGACGGCCACCGCACAAAAAACCGGGCTTCGGGCTTCGGCTTTCGGGCCTCGGCTAAAACCGGTCCTGCCTTGTTTCGCGACTCAGACTTCCGGGTGCAGAGCAAATATCACGCAAGGCCGCACCCTTTGGACCTGAGTCCTTCTGCTCGCGGGCGGCGCCAAGTCACCTCTGGCTTGGCGCCCCGCCGCGTTGTTTCCTGACTACACTCTCTTCACCGCTTGCAAAAATTCGCCCCGTTCCCGCGGGGTGAATTTGTGTGCTTGGGATTGCAAAGTTACTCCCGTGTATGGTGTCTGTCAATAGGGAAATACCACAGGTTGTATCCCCAATAATGACGGCCCAGATGCGGGGGATGGTCCCAATTAGGTCCCCGTTTTCCACAAGAACCCGGGGACTACGGGTTGTTCCTCCAATTACGGGACGGCATCCCGCCGGTTGCTGCGCTTCCGGCCGAGAGCTGAATGAGAGCTAAAGGATTAAGAGTTAACAGTTTAGAGACGATGCGGCTGCCCGCTCCGCACCAACCCTACATCAGGCCCAGGCGAGCAGCAGGTCGAGGCGCGCTACAGGGCTGGGGAAGCTTGCGCCGGACCCGCGCGGGTTCGTCCTGGGCGAGACCGTTCCCATTCTGGTCGGAATCCGCTTCTGCGCGCGGCATGGTCACGTAGACGTCTTCGAAAATCTGCCGCGGCGCGATGCTCAGCACACCGTCGGAAGACTCCACCAGGTAGTCTCCTTTACGGCCGGAATGCTGGCGGCCCAGCGAGTCGGTGAACACGAGACTGCAACTGAGCTGTTTGGCTTTCACCAGGAATCTGGTGCGATAGGTCTTCCATGGGGAAGTTTTGGTCTCTGCTGCTTTCGTCTGTGTTGCTTTCATTCTCGCCAACCTTGGGGGGAGGAGGTTTGCCAGTTGAACGTCGATGTCACGGTGATTTTGCATGTGGGATAACTGACCGGCGGCGCCGCGCGTGCCGATGAGGCGAAAGAAAATGTACGAGTGAAAGCGCGCGCGGTCAATTCAGTATTTTTGGTGCAACTGAGGAAAACCTTCGCGGGAGTTTTCGCGGAGCAACGGAGAGGAAAGAAAAGCTGACGTGAGTTCAGCTTGAGCGCTCGACAGTGGCGCTTTTGTTGCCCGCAGAACGGGGCGGAAGAAATCAGGATTGCGCGGGGACGGGATTGTCCACAGGTCGTGCACAGGAAATGCAGAAAAGGAGTTGCGGCGGGGTGCCCCATCTCTCGCGTAGTTTGCGAGAAGTGGGATTCCACGGTCCCGTCCCTCTTGGGATTTCAGGAGGCGCACAACACCTTTTAGTTCGTTGTCCCGGTGTGGCCCGCGAACCAGGCGAGAACGCGCCGTTCAAATTCCTGCGGCGCGGTGCTGATCGCTCCGCAGTGGTCGGCTTCCGGAACTTCCCAGAGCACGGTTTTGGAATTTCGCACGTGAATGAGGCGCGAGTGGCGAACGGGAATGTTGCTGTCGATCTGGCCGTGAATCAGGAATACGGGGACTTGCGTGGCCGCGACCGCGTCTTCAGGAGAGACTTGCCGCAGGTTGAGCCCGTATTTCCAGCGGGCGCGCAGAAAAGCGGCTTCGACGAGTGGACGGAAAAACGTACGTCCGAACCACGGTCCCACAGAAGGGCCGAGGTGAAAGGGTTGTCCCATGCGGTCGTAAGCGATTTCGTGAAAATTGGAAAACGAGGATTCGGCGACGACGGTGCAGAAGTGCGTGCCGGCTTCAAGAGACTGCAGAAGTTGCGCGGCGCCCATCGATTCTCCTAGCCCGAAGATGCAGCGCGGATGGTCTTGCGCAGAAAGGAAGTCGAACCACTGGCGAATGTCGTTGCGCTCGAGTAGACCGTAGGTTGCGAGCAAGCCGCCGCTGGCGCCTTGCGCGCGAGCGTCTGGGAGGAGAACGCTGTAGCCGTGAGCGAGCAGCAGTTGCGCGTATCCGGTCATGCCGACGCGGTTGTCGCCGAGGCCGTGAAGCAGGATGACGGCGTCGCCGTTGGGGTGGTGGGGATGGATGGTCCAGGCGCGGAGCGTGATGGCATCGGGCGTGGTGATCGAAACGTCTTGCAGATCGGCGTCGACTGCGTGGGCGGAGTCGATCATGGCGGATTCATCTTCCGGCGTGAGCGGACGGCGAGGAGGGTGCAGCGTGCCGTCGGCGACCCAGATTCCGGCGACGGAGCAGAAAGTGAGATAGAGAACGACGGCGAGAATCAGGCGTCGAGTTCGGCGAGACAGCGGCATTCCGGCTTAGAGGATGATACGAGAACCAGCCGAGTGCGGTTCGACGAAATGCAGCTCATGTCAACGTCGGGTGCCCCATTTCTCGCGCACTTCGCGAGAAGTGGGATTCCACGGTCCCGTCCTTCTTCGGATTTCAGGAAGGCCAGTCAAAATCGAGAAGGGCGGACAGTGATGTCCGCCCCTCTCGCAAATCAAGATCAAAAGCGGCGGACCAGAGTGTCCGCCCTACACGAGCTTACCGGTGAGCCAGCGCCGGTTCGTGCGCCTCTTTGCCGGCCTTGAAGGCGGCGAAGCGCTTGTTGATTTCGTCCCAGTTGACCGCGCCCCACCATGCGGCCAAGTATTCCGGACGGCGGTTGTTGTACTTCAAATAATAGGCATGCTCCCAGACATCGTTGCCGAAGATGGGATAGTGGCCCTGGCTGATGGGATTATCCTGATTCGGCGTGGACATGATGTGCACTTCGCCGCCGGGCTTGCCGGCGAGCCAGACCCATCCGCTGCCGAATTGTTTGACTCCGGCGTCGTTGAACTTGGTTTGAAAATCTTTGAAGGTGCCGAAGGTTTTTGTGATCGCGTCGGCGATGGGGCCGGTCGGTTCGCCCCCGCCTTTGGGTTTCATGATCTTCCAGAACATGGTGTGGTTGACGTGGCCGCCGCCGTTGTTGCGGACGGCGCCGCGAATGTCTTCCGGGATCGCGTTGAGGTCGCGGATGAGATCTTCGGCGCTCTTACTAGAGAGTTCGGGATGCTTCTCCAGAGCGGCGTTGAGATTCTTGACGTACGCACCGTGGTGCATGTCGTGATGCAGCGTCATCGTTTGCTTGTCGATGATGGGTTCGAGGGCGTCGTAGGCATAAGGCAGGGGGGGTAGTTCGTGAGCCATAATTGATCCTCCAAGTATCTCTGATGTCCGGTCGAGGGGTTTCGATGCAAGAGGAATTTTAGACCGCGGGGACCGAAGAGGCAAAGCCGAAGAGGCAAAGCCGAAGAGGCAAAGCCGCGCAGAGGGAAGGGGCACTCGACGGGGCAAAGTTCCGCCTCAATCCTGATTCTCAGGACAGCTGGATTTACGCGCGTGCCAAATGACCGTGCCGTCCCTCGAAATCGAGACGACGTCCACCAACCCGCCGACATCACCGGCAGTTTTCTCGTAAGCGTCGATCGTCAGCTCGACGATTTTGGTTGCAAGCTCCGCGGCTTGAGTCGGTGCTTTAAGCGGCGTGCGAACAGAAATCTTGTCTCGAGCCTTGCCTTCGCGTTTTTCTTGTGTGCAGAATTTCTTCGCGACGTCGGCGTGTTTCCCGGCCACGCAAATCCGGCTGGTTTGGCCATCGGCTGAGCATGGCCAGCAACGGTCGTTCGGCGGCAGGCCGATGTTCTCGCGGATCGGGTCGAACTCGTTTTCAGCGTCGAACCGTATCTCACCAATTTCGATCGCCAGGGTCTTGTCCATAAATTCGCCGGCCGTGATCTGCCCTCCGCGCGGTCCGGGACTTTTTTTTGCATCTTCTCTGTGCTCATCCCAGTGACTCTTGACGGCCTGTGCCCAATCGACCGCGGCCGCATAGAGATCGCTCACCTGCCGATTATGGCTTGAGGAAGCGCGCACGGCCTCGCGGGCCAGATCGTTGTTGTCCCAGAGCGTTTTCCCCGTCGCACGGTCGAGAAAGCGTGACGCTCCGACGCTCGCGAAAATAAACTGGTGGCGAAAGACCGCAACCTTGCAGTAAGAGTTGTCTGGCACGCCGGTGTCCTGACGGATCGCACGGCTGTCGGCGGCAACCACCACCTCGTCTTTCGCGAAATTGATGACGACGATCGTGCCGGAATCCGCCTGCGCCAACGCACGCGGCACAGCACACAGAAAGAAAAGAGCAATCCACAGCAGAAAAACCTTAGTCATGTAGCGCAAGTTGGCGTTCAATGGCGTTCCGACTGATCGCGGCTCGACCCGTCGCGACTCGGGCACCGCCATTCTATACGCCGCAGATCATGCACTTTAGGATGGCCCTTGATTCGCTTGCGAATCTATCGCTTCCGCCGCCGCATCCTTTATGCTAGTAGTGCACTTATTACTCATTTATGACTACTTTGAAGACGAAAACTTCTGGCGGTGGTGTTCTTGTGGCAAGCGCCTCGGGCAACGGGTTGAACCCGGAGCGCGAGCGTGTGTTTGAAGCGTTCCGGGAATGGGGATACCTGGAGGGCGATCTCGATCCGCTTGGTTTTCTGCGGCCCCGCGTAGTCCCAGCCTTGCACGGGGAAAGCCCGTACGCGGCGGAAGCGCGCGAGATTTATTCCAGCACCATCGGCGTCGAGATCAACCACATCTACTCGCCGGAGAGGCGGCAGTGGATTTACGAACGGATGGAGTCCGAGGCCGAACCAGAAGACCAGCAGCGGATTCTTGATCTGCTGATCCGCGCCGATATTTTCGAGCAGGTGGTGCAGCAGCGCTACCTGGGCAGCAAACGGTTTTCGCTGGAAGGCGTAACCGCGCTGCTGCCGCTGGTGGATGAAATCCTCGATGCGGGCGCGCAGCGCGGCGCGATTGAACTGGTGATGGGCATGAGCCATCGCGGACGCCTCAACGTGATGGCGCACGTGGCCCGGCGCCCGCCGCAGGAAATTTTTGCGGGCTTCGAAGACGTGGACCCGCGCAGCGTGCTGGGATCGGGCGACGTGAAATATCACATGGGCGCGACCGGCGAGTACATCACGCGCAGCGGCGGCAAGGTTCACATCCATCTGGTATCAAATCCCAGCCATCTGGAAGCGGTCGACCCGGTTACAGTCGGCCGCACGCGCGCGAAGCAGGATCGCACCGGCGAAGGCGGACGCGAAGCCTATCTGCCGCTGTTGGTGCACGGCGACGCGGCGTTTGCCGGACAGGGAATTCTCGCGGAGACCATGAACTACGCCGACCTCGAGGGCTACACCGTGGGCGGCACGATTCACATAATCGCAAACAATTTGCTGGGATTCACTACCAACTACTTCGAGGAACATTCCACGCGGTTTGCGGCGTGCATCGCGCGGCGCCAGTCGATTCCAATTTTTCACGTCAACGGCGAAGACGTGGACGCCGTGGTGCGCGTGGGCCGCATGGCGGTGGAATACCGCTACAAGTTCGGCACCGACGTGGTGATCGATGTGATCGGCTATCGCCGCCACGGCCACAGCGAAGTGGATGATCCGACCATCACGCAGCCGCTGCTCTACAAGCGAATCAAAGATCATCCGCCGCTGTGGGAAATTTATGCCGACGATATTGGCGCCACCGACGCCGCCGAGCGTGCGGCGAAAATCAAGGCCGAGTTCGAGGCCGCGCAGAAAAAAGCCGGCACGCTGAAACAAAAGCCGTTGATGCGCGAGCTGCCGAAATATTGGGACCAGTATTACGGCGGACGTCACAAACCGGAATTCGAAGTCGAAACGGGATTACCCGGCGATGAACTCGCCGAGCTGACTGGAAAGCTGACCACGTATCCCGAAGGTTTTCACATTCATCCCAAGGTGAAGAAGTTGCTGGAGCAGCGCGCCGAAATGGGCACCGGCAAGCGCGCCGTGGATTACGGCATGGCCGAAGCGCTCGCCTTCGCCAGCCTGGTGAAGGGCAAAGTTCCGGTCCGTATGTCGGGACAAGACTCGCGCCGCGGAACTTTCAACCAGCGCCACTCGGTGCTGATCGACACCGAAAACGAAAACGAATTTGTGCCGCTCGAAAATATTGCCGAGAAGCAAGCGCGCTGCGAGATTTACAACTCCACGCTTTCCGAAGCGGGCGTGCTCGGCTTCGAATACGGCTACAGCCGTGACTTTCCAGAGGCTCTGGTCTTGTGGGAAGCGCAGTTTGGCGATTTCGCCAACGTGGCGCAGGCCATCGTCGACCAGTTCATCAGCGCGGGCGAAGCCAAATGGAATCTGCTTTCGGGCGTGGTCATGCTGTTGCCGCATGGCTACGAAGGCCAGGGCCCGGAGCACTCCAGCGCGCGCATCGAGCGCTTTCTTCAGCTAGCGGCGCAGCACAATATTCAAATCGCGCAGCCCTCGAATGCGGCGCAATATTTTCATTTGCTGCGGCGGCAGGCGCTGCGCCACTGGCGCAAACCGCTGATCGTGTTCACGCCGAAGAGCATGTTGCGGCATCCGGACGCGTCGTCGCCGATCGAAGATTTCACGCACAAGAATTTCCTGAACGTGATTCCCGACGCGGAAGTGGGCGAGGCCGACCGCATTCTCATCTGCTCGGGAAAAATCGGCCACGAGTTGCAAGCCGAGCGCAAGAAAAGAAAAGACAATTCCACTGCAATCGTGTTTCTGGAACAGCTGTATCCCTTTCCAGAAAAAGAGCTGGTCGCTGAACTCGAACGCCACGGCAGCACCGGAGAAATCGTCTGGGTGCAGGAAGAGCCCGCCAACATGGGCCCGCTCTTCAACATGCTGACGCGTCTGCGGCGCATCGCAGGCGAGCGTCCAGTGCTGTCGGTGAAGCGGTCGGCGAGCGCGAGTCCGTCGACGGGCAGCGCCAAGGCGCATGAAGTGGAACAGAAAACGCTGATCACGCTGGCGTTCACCAGGGGATAGTTCTGAGTCGCGAGTCGCGAGTAGCGAATATTCCGGCATGGATCCCGAGCGCGATCGCCTGATTACGGCCGTTGCCGCTCACGCGATCTCTCCCCTCTTAACTCTGCGTTCCTTTCGCTGCTCCAGTTCGCGAATCTCAAACATGAGTACTTGGGAAAAACTCCTGGCAACCTCCTCGACTTCGCCCGGAGTTTCGTGTCTCCAGATGATGATCTTCTGGTCCCGTGTGAAGCAGTAGGCGTCGGGGTCGCTGACAACCTTCAAGAAGGGGACAAACTGAGGATATCCATCATCAGACATGTGGCGCCATGCATTGCTCATCCGAAGCCAATCTGGGGCCCTTGAAGAAAGGCTATAGACCATCAGTCCGTAAAGAAATGACCAGAACGGCCCAACATCATAGGCACGAGCACGTGGCCAGAGCTCCTCCTTCACAGCTATATACAGGCCCCCAAGCGGATGAATGGCGAGCTCTCGAAACTCATCGGGAAAATGAAAGCCTATCTCTGCCTCGAAAGCGGTGACGTCGGCCACGCTTGGCTCAGCGCCCTGCTGGGCGAACACTTCATAACTTTTCTTATCGTAATTTCTGAAATAGCCTTTAATTTCGTCAAGAGACATAGGTCGCCGCGGCTTTCGAAATAATAGCGTTCATACAGCGACGAGAGTATCACCGTTCACGCAGCTCTGACCTTTTTGGCGCAACGTCATACTGCTCATGCGCGGTATCTCAGCGGCTTAAGGCCGTTCTTTTCAGGCCGCGTCTGTGGCAGGAGTGGAACTCGTGCCCTTCACGATTTCTTGTGCGCCTTCCTGGTGTAACCTTTCTTCTTCATGCCGCGCCCCGCTCAAACTCTGCGTATCGCCGTCGATACCGGAGGAACCTTCACCGATTGCGTCTGGATCGATCCCGCTGGCGGCCAACTCCGCATACTGAAAATCTTCTCGACCCCGGCCGATCCGTCGCAGGCCATCGTTGAAGCTCTCCGAAAAATCGCGCACGAAGGAGCCCTCGTCCTCCTGCACGGCACCACCGTGGGCACAAACACTCTGCTCGAACGCAAGGGCGCGCGCACAGCGCTGGTGACGACGACGGGATTCGAAGATGTGATCGAAATTGGACGCCAGGCGCGTCCCAAGCTCTACGACTTTTTCTTCGACCGTGTCGAACCGCTGGTGGCGCGGGATCTGCGCTTCGGCGTGGAGGAACGCACCGCGTGCGATGGAGAAATCCTGACGGCGCCTTCGCTGGAGCACTTGCAAGCGTTGTCATCGCGCGTAGCGGTAACTCATCCACAAGCGGTCGCGATCTCGCTGCTGTTTTCGTTTGCGAATCCAAAAAATGAACTTGCCGTGGCGGAAGCGCTGCGCCCGCTGGGCATCCCGCTCTCGATCTCGCATGAAATCCTGCCGGAGTTTCGCGAGTATGAACGCACGTCCACCGTGGTGGTGAACGCGTATCTGCAGCCCGTGATGAAGGGATATCTCCAACGCTTGTCCTCGGGAGTGGCCAACGGCCGCGCGCGGATTTTTGTGATGCAGTCGAACGGAGGAATCGCCGCGCTGGCCGCGGCTGCGCGCGAGCCAGTGCGTACAGTGCTCTCAGGCCCGGCGGGAGGAGTGGTGGGCGCGGCGGCCACCGCGCGCGCCAGCGGCTTTGAGCGCGTGATCGCTTTCGACATGGGAGGAACCTCCACCGACGTTTCGCTGGTTGACGGCGCGATCGCCACGGCCGTGATTTCGACGACAAATGACGCGCAAGTTGCCGGACTGCCCGTGGGCGTGCCCATGCTCGACATACATACGGTAGGCGCCGGCGGAGGATCCCTGGCGCGCTTCGATGCCGGAGGCGCGCTGCGCGTAGGCCCGGAATCCGCGGGCGCAGATCCCGGCCCGATCTGCTACGGGCGCGGCGGGCAGCCCACGGTCACCGATGCGAACCTGCTACTGGGGCGTCTTCAGGCGGAACATTTCCTGGGCGGCGAGTTCAAGCTCGACTTAGAGCGAACGCAAAAAATCACTCAGGCATGGCTGAAGAAACAGAAATCGCGGCTCACTCTGGAACAGTTTGCCGACGGCGTGATTCGCGTAGTGAATGCCACCATGGAGAAAGCGATCCGCGTGGTGTCGGTGGAGCGTGGCCGCGATCCGCGGGACTACGCGCTGGTGGCCTTCGGCGGCGCGGGAGGATTGCACGCCTGCGCCCTCGCCGAAGCGCTCGGCATTCCGGGGGTGATCGTTCCAGCGCTGCCCGGAGCGCTCTCGGCTCTGGGAATTTTGGCAAGCGACGTTGTGAAAGATTATTCCCGCACCGTGTTATGGAGGGTTGCGGGCGAGGTTCCGCACGCACGGCTGAATCAGGAATTTGCAACGCTGGAAAGTCACGCTGCAAAAGTTTTCGAGCAGGAAGGCTGGCACGGGAAAAGCGCGCTACGAAAAAAGCGTGGACGTCCGCTATCGCGGCCAGGGATACGAACTCAGCATCCCGCTCAGCAAGAATCTCGTGAAAGAATTCGAGCGTGAACATCAGCGCCGCTACGGATATATCCATCCCAATCGCGAAGTCGAACTGGTCACGTTACGGCTGCGCGCGGTGGTGAAGTCCACGGCTGGAAATCACTTCGGCTGAGGCAGAAAGATAGGCCATGTGGGGACGGGCACTCCTGCCCGTCCAGGCCGAGCAACGCTCGGCTCGCCTTCCACGCTCAAAGCCCCGGTCCTATTCAACGGAAAGAAACTCGAAACGAAAATCTACTCCCGCGACAACCTTCACCCCGGCAAGAAGTATTCTGGCCCCGCCATCATCACCGAATACAGCGCGACAACGGTCATCCCGCCGGGAAAACGCTTCCACCTCGACCTCCCCGGCAACCTGATTATTACAATCTGATGAAAATCGCGCCCCATGCGCGCAATCGCCACTCGGTACTGGGTACTCGCCACTCATTGCGGCTACAATACTCCCGTGAAACCAAGCATCTTTGTAGTGGAGGACGATCCGGATATTTCCCGCCTGGTGCGGCATCATCTGGAGAACGAAGGCTTCAACGTGCGCGTGTATCCTACCGGGGCCACGGTTTTGGCCGACGCGGAGCGGCAGCGCCCGGCGTTGTTCGTGCTCGACATCATGGTTCCGGGCAAGGACGGTCTGGAACTTTGCCGCACGGTTCGCCAGACTCCGGGCCTGGCCGCGGTGCCGGTAATTTTTCTCACCGCGAAAAGCAGCGAAGCTGATCGCGTGCTCGGTCTCGAGCTCGGCGCGGATGATTACATCGGCAAGCCCTTCAGTCCGCGCGAATTGGTAGCGCGGGTGAAAGCAGTGCTGCGGCGGTTTGAGCGGCCACTGCCGCCGAGTCCGCTGAAGGTGGGGGAGATCGAAATCGATCCTTCGGCGATGACGTTGACCGTTGCCGGGAAGCTGGTGGCCACCACCGCCACCGAGTTCCGCCTGCTGGATTATTTTGCGCGCCATGCCGGGCGCGTATTCACTCGCGACCACCTGCTCGACAGCGTGTGGCGCGACACGTCTTATGTGACCCCGCGATCAGTGGACGTCTACGTGCGCCGCATCCGGGAAAAAATCGAACCGGACCCGGAGAACCCGCGTTACTTGAAGACGGTGCGGGGTGCGGGCTACCGCTTCGAAGCTCCAAAGTGAAGAACCAGTGAAGAACCGGATTTTTTTCAAGCTGCTGGCCGCGTTTCTCATCGTGATCGCCGCCAGCGCCGTGATCCTCGACTTCACGCTGGGCCGGGCCTGGGAAGCCTCGCTGCGCGCGGAGATTGACCGCAGCCTCACGCAGAAGACGGTGATGTTCGCCCACCGCGTGGAAAACGACCGCAGCCACTCGCTCGCGGATATCGCCGCGCAGGAAGGTCAGGCGGCGGGCGCGCGCGCCACCATCGTCGACGCTTCCGGAAAAGTGCTGGCCGATTCCGAATCGAATCCTGCGAATCTCGACAGTCAAGCGACGCGCGAAGAATTCGCCGCGGCTCTCGCCGGCAAGACCGGAAGCAGCGAGCGTCCCAGTTCCTCGCTCGGCATTCCGTTTCTTTATGTTGCCGTGCCGATTTCTGGCGGGGCGGTGCGCCTCGGTTATCCGCTCAGCGATGTAGAAGCGGTGCAGGCCGCGGTGCACCGGCGCTTGGCCTGGGGATCGGTGCTGGCGCTCACCATTGCGCTACTAGTGGCGGCCGTCGCCTCCACGTCCACTGCCCGGCGGCTCGAACACATTGTCGAAGTGGCGGCGCACATTGCCGAGGGTGATTTAAAAGCGCGTGTGCAGGATGGCGGCCTCGACGAAATCGGCCGTCTCGGTGGAGCTCTCGACCAGACGGCGCGCCAGGTCGAGCGCAGTTTTGCCGCCGTGCGTTCCAGCCAGCGCCAGCTCGAAACCCTGCTCAACAGCATGCAGGACGCGGTCATCGCGGTGAGCGCCGACGGCCTGGTGCAGTGGGCCAACCAGCCCATGGATCGCCTGGTTTCGCAGCACGTGCGCTTGAACGCGCCAGTGGTCGAGACCATTCGCGATCCGGATTTTCTCGCGACCGTTAACGCCGCCACCACGGACAAGGAAGTGAAGACCGCGCGCGCTACCTCCATTGTTCCCGGCCGCGCGTTCGATGTGACGGCTGCGCCCCTGCCCGGCGGCGGTGCGGTCGCGGTGCTGCGCGATCTCACCGAAACCGAGCGCGTGGAAAAAACCCGGCGCGATTTTATCGCCAACGTTTCTCACGAGCTGCGCACGCCGCTCACTTCGATCCAGGGCTATTCGGAGACGCTGCTCGACACCACCCCTGAAAATGGCGCGCCCACGCGCGAGTTCCTCGACATCATCCGCAAGAACGCGGCCCGCATGTCGCGGCTTACGGAGGATCTGCTGACCCTGGCGCGCGTGGAATCGGGCGAGACGCGCTTCGACGCCGAGCCTGTGCCTCCCCTCGAATTGCTGCACGACGCCGAAGAAAGTTTCCGCGAGATCGCCAAGGGCTACGGCGTGGAACTGCAGATACAGGAAACACCGCCGGGAAATGGCTCGTCGGAGTCAGTCTCAGCGAAGGCAGGCTCATCGGAATCTGGCTCGACTGAGTCCCGCTCGGCGGAATCGCTGCCGCGCGTGCTCGCCGACCGCGAAGCCATTCACCAGGTTTTTTCCAATCTCATCGACAACGCGATGAAATATGGCCGCACCGGCGGCAAGGTCGTGCTGGGAGCGCGTCCCAGGCCGCGCGGGGTTGAATTCTACGTCCAGGATTTCGGCGCCGGCATTCCCTCCGAACATCTGCCCCGGCTTTTCGAGCGCTTCTATCGCGTGGACAAAGCCCGCTCGCGCGAATCGGGTGGCACCGGCCTGGGCCTGGCCATTGCGAAGCACATCATGCTGGCGCACGGCGGTTCCATCCGCGCCGAGAGCGAGCTGAACCACGGCTCCAGGTTTTTGTTCACGCTGCCCACGGCATAGCAAGCGCTTCTCCACGACTGCGATGTCATCCCGAACGGGGCCGGAGGACCGGTGAGGGACCTTACGATGCGAATTAATAGGCATGGGCGCGGTCGGGCAGCTGTCACGGTGTGTGCGGCGAAGGCGTTCCCGTCCCCGCCAGGGACACTCTCATCAGACGTAGGTCCCTCACCGAGCCTTCGGCTCGCTTCAGGATGACATTCCGATATGACATCCTCGTACGACATTCCCAAATGCCCCCCGAATTTCCACGGAAAATTCACAGGCTTGTAACCATCCCGCGACAAATAAAACCTATGCTTAGCCGTTGGACATCCAACCCAATAATTGGCAAGATGATCGGAAGGATCCAGGTCCGAAGCCGAAGCGCCGCCCACGCCGTCCCGCTTTGCGCCGAAGGGAAGTATTCATGAGTACCGCCAGAGTCGAGAATGCCAGCCCCGAGCCTGCTCATCAATACCTCGTGCGGCGCACGGTAGAGGCTTGCCGCCTGGCTAAGGAAGCGGCCGGCGCCGCGGCGGAGGGAATCGCCACCGGCTCCAGCCCGCTGTTGAACTCGCTGCGCCAGCGCGAACGCGAACTCGACACCCTCGATATGGAAATCGACGCCGGCGTCACCGCGGCGATCACCGAAGTTGGCCCTGCGGAGGCGCGCGAACTGCTGGCCTGCATGAAATTCATGATCGGTCTCGAGCGCATCGGAGACCTGCTGCTGAGTTTTGCCAACAGCGCCCAGGCGGCCGGCGGACGCCTCGATCCAGAAGACACGCGCGACCTCACGCAGATGGCGACCATCCTCGAAAAAATGCTCACCGACGTGGGCGAGTCATTTTCCGGCCGCGATGTAGGCAAGGCCGTGGACGTGCTCCGCGCCGACGCCGAAATGGATCGCCTGCGCAACCTGATTTTTCTCCGCCACATCGAAAATCCTGAAGACGTTCACCGGCAGGCCAGTCTGCAGGTCATCTTCATGACCCAGTCGCTCGAGCGCGCCGGCGATCACGCCAAGAATCTCGCCGAAGAAGTCTGCCACTTCGTCAGCGGACGCACCGTCCGCCACGTGCTCATGGCCTACGACAAGCCCGTCGAGCAAATGTTCATCGATTACCTGCGCCGCCGCGACGGCAAGCGGTAGACACGTTGGGGTGCCCCAGATCCTGCCCGCGAGCTCCGAGGGCCTGGGGTCCCCGGCAGGTCGTCTATCCGTCAAATTCCGTCACGACCAGCTTCCGGACTTCGTAACATACGGCGCAAGTAGCACCTCCTTTCACGTTCTTGGACTACGGACTGATCTGGAAAGGAATCATGAGGATAGAAGCGGATGCGTTCCGATGACGTAACAACCGACGACCAGCCGTACCCTACATTAGGTTTGTGGTATCTAAAACCGGGTTTGCCCTTCAGCATCAGCTAATTACGCCGACCAGCTTAGGTACAAATTCGAATCTCAGCGACTGCTGAGAAGATTGGAGCACGACCCATGGTTAGACATCTGATTGCTCTAGCGTTCGTTTTCTTGTGCAGCGCCTTTTGCGGCGGAGAGAATTGCGCGAACCATTTGAAGGAAGTCCCACTCACTTGTGAAACTGCAACCTACACCCAAACCGTAATATTGCATATGCCGGACGAGGCAGGCCCGCAATTGATTAAATATTCGTGCACGTCAGTCGATTGCTGTGGAGAATTGAAGACAACATGCTTGGACGGTGGGGCCTGTGACGCGGCTGTGCATAGCGCCGAAGTGCGGGCCCGGATCGACGATGTTGCGAAAACCTCGCAGGTTCTTGTGGCGGATTGCGATGGACGATATGCGCCATACGTGCCGCGGGCCGAAAGAACTATCAATCTCGATCGGGTTGTCGCAGCCGATCATATCCTGAGGTGACGAATGCACAATAGAACCTTCGCCCTGACACTTCTGCTTGCGACCTCTCTATCGTTAGGAGCGGGAGCGCAGGCAGGTTCCGAGGCCGCAGCCGGATCGGTCTCAGCTGAGGCGCCGGCGTATCGCGTCGCCTTCGAGCGCCGGGACGCTGTCCCTGGCATCATCGCTTCAAGCGCCATCAAACTGCCATTCGTGTGCACGACCGACGGAACTGTCTTCGTCAGTTTTCTCAACGATACAGCACCAGTTGGCGTGGGCCTTCCGGCGCCTCCGCCTGTACTCCCGCTTTCGCGATTGGTCTCATTCTCCACCACTGGGAAGGGGCAGACCTTCGATCTTGCTCAAGTCAATGATCTTTATATTTCAAGTGAGCTCGATCACTATGTAGGCGAGTCCGAGGTGGTCTTGCTGGTGAGGGCTGCCCGCGAGTACAAGCCGAAAAGAAAGACTTACGCGATAAAGGGCGGCGGCCAGGGTGAATTTTCCAGCAACGCCGCCGAACAGCGCCAGTATCTCGTGATCTTTGACCGTGACGGCACATACCGGAAGACGATCGATGTCGAGGATCTTCCGCTTCGCATAGAGAATCTTGGTGTCTTTCCATCAGGCGCGCTTCTTGCCTTCGGCTATGACTCGAAGGACGAATCACCGAAACTGGCGCTGCTGAAGGAGGATGGCAGTCTGTTGAGGCTTTTGGAGATCAAGAAAGGCGACGTGCCGGAATCCATGATCGGGAAAGTCGGAGCGCGTCGTGGCGTGACTGCGCCTGCGCAGTTCGTGCCGGATGACCGTTCCATTATCATCGTTCAGAACGACAGCACTTTTCCACTCCTGGAGGTCAGCGAGGGCGGAGCAATTGAAGCGATCCATCCCAAGCTGCCACGGAATTCCAGCATTAAAGCGATGATTCCAAGCGACCGGAACCTGTACGCGATGGTTACGCAGCCCGGCGCGGATTCCGCCTCCAAAGAAACTATCTACGAGCTACGCCGGGAGGATGGTGACGTACTGAGACGCTTTGAGCTGGCTGACGGACGAAGGCCATCACAGATCGCCTGCATCCACGATCAGAAATTTCTCTCGCTCGATCACGGCGACGGCAAAATCATACCCTTGATCGGTTCGGCTGAACCCGCAAATACCGCAGACCAGCAAAAGGGAGGCGCCAAGGATCGGTAGAAACGCCGGCTCTTCGCGGTTTTCGAAGGCCGGAGATTTCGGCTGCCGGCCCCTTGAGCTCCGAATGACATCGCTCCGGATGACATCGCGTTTAGGAAGCTCATACTGCTAGTGCTCGCGACTTCGCCGACCAGCTCTTCACGAATTTGCCCAGGCGATCCAAAGCTGCTGGGAACTCATGTCCTGTCGCGGCGAAGCCAAGCCGAAAATGCGGCGGACAATCGAAGCAATCCCCCGGGGCGAGCAGAACTCCTTGTTCCGCTGCGGCCTGGCAAAATGGCCTCGCGTTCTCGCCGCTCACCAGCCAGGGAAACGCCGTCATTCCTCCTTGCGGGCGAATCCAACCCAGCGTTTCATCATGCTCAGCCATAAAGCGATCCAGGTGCTCAAGATTTAGCGTTGCAGTTTCTTGCGTTTTCCTGAGAATCACATCGCGTTTTCGCATCGCGATTTCAGCAAGTATCTCTCCGGCCGAATTGTTCGAGATCGAAAAATAGGCGCGCGCATTCCAGTAGCGCTCCCGGCGTTTCCGGTCATGCTCAATCATCCATCCCATGCGGACGCCGGGCACAGAGAATGCTTTCGAGAAATCGTGGATCACCGTCGCTTGCGGCAGTCGCGATGCCGATTTCGTCTCTCGTCCGTGGTAAATCGGGTGATATACCTCGTCGCTCACCAGTTGGATTCCACGCGTTGACGTGAACTCGTGTAACCTCTCCATCTCCGCATCGCTCACCGTCGCGCCTGTCGGGTTGTGCGGATTATTCACCAGGATCAGGTTCGTCTTTCCATCCGCGAGGCGCATGATCTCTTCCGCGTCGATGGTGAAATTGTTCTCCTTGCGAATTCCGTAAAAGCGAGTCTCAAGGCCCAGCGACTCCGGCAGCGCAGAAAATGTGGTGAATCCAGGCCGCGGCAGTATTACGTTGGCTCCCGGCTCAGCCGCCAGCCACATCAGGACGACCAGAGCCTCCGAGGCGCCGGTCATGACGTGCACACACTCCGCGCTCACGTCGTGCATTTCCGCGATCGCCTCACGCAGCCCGTCGGCCCCTGCCGGACGGCCATACACCAACGCATGATTCAGGAACCGCTGCCGCTCTTCCTCGCCCGCGAGGTTCAATATTTCATTCACGGTCCAACGCGGTCCCGTACTCGCGGCCAGGTTGAATTCAATATCGTGCTCGTAGCTGTCCAGCCACATATCCAGCAGGAAAGGTTTCAATTGCATATCGCACCTCCGAAAAAATTTAGATGCTACGCGCACTCTTCTGTACTGGTGATCTTCGCTGGAAGCAGCACGGCTTCCGGGCCCTTCACTGCGACGGTCCGCTCACCGCGGCGAATCAAAACGATCGCGCCCAGAATTGCGATTGAGGCCAGCACCACGCGCAGCGTTAGCGGCTCCGACGCGAGCAGCCATCCCAGAAACACGGCTACGATGGGATTCGCATACGTGTGCGTGGCCACCAGCGCCGGCGGACAGCGTTGCAGCAGCCAGGTGTATGCCGTGAACGCAACAATCGATCCGAAGGTGATGAGGTAACCCAGCCCGAATATTGACCGCAGCGAAATCGCCGACCAGTGGGTCGCGTGGAACTCTCCCGTAACTCCTGCCGCGATCAGCAGCATGGCCGCGCCGCAGAGCGTGGGCAGCGCGGTGCGGCCGAGCGCGTCGGTGGGCAGCTTGAGCCGCGGAGTGATCACCACTCCCGCCGACCACGAGAGCGAACCCAAGAGCACGGCCAGCAGTCCTAGCAGGCTCGAGCCTTTGATGTGAAGTTCAAAGCCGGTGAGGATGGCGACTCCGGCCACGCCCAAACCCAGGCCCAGCGCGCTGAGGCGGCTGATTTTCTGTTGCCCCGCGAGCCACGCCAACACCACGATGAACATGGGTTCAGTCGCAATCAGCAGCGCGGCCAGGCCTGAGCCTACATATTGTTCCGCCCAATGCAGCGAGCCGTGACCAATCAGAAAGAACAGCGCGCCCAGAACGCATCCTGAAATCCAGTGCTCGCGCGTCGGCCGAAACCCGCGCGCCCAGGCCCAGGCCAGCAGGACGCTGCCCGCGATGGAATGCCGGATTCCTGCCGTCACCAGCGGCGGGATCGTCGCGACCGCGTAGCGAATCGCGAGGTAAGTCGATCCCCAAACGATGTAGATGGCGGCGAATGCCAGCGCCATCTTGATGGTGTCGGCGCGGTCGCGCGGGCTGGCGGGTTTGGGGTTGGGAACGATCACGGGTCTGCCTCCTATGATAGCCATCTTTACTTTGGGAAATCTGGTTTGGGGCACTCTGGTATTCGGGAATCTGTCTCCCGGCGAGGCGGAGCCGCGAAGTTTAGAGAGGAGCTGGGCGGACTGAGCGAGGAACATAAACTAACCTCCTAAACATGCTTTGCAGGTTAGGTAAACTGTAAGCGTCCCGCGCCTAACTTGTCAAGAGCCTTTTGATGGTTAGATAATGGTTTTTAGGCCGGGAAAGGAAGGATCTCCTGACGCATACGAAAGAGACCATGAAAATTTCGCGGCGGCGTCCGCCGCGTTTCGAACTGATTGCGGGCAACGTCAGCCTCGACTTCGTCAACACGCTCGACGACCGCCCCACCAAGCCCAAGGAGTTGCTGGAAACCTACCTGGACCTCGTGCGCTTCGGCGAAGATGCTGGACTGCTTTCATTGCCGCAGGCCGACCGACTCTACGAGCGCAGCTACATCGAGACCGATCTCGCAGAGCGTGCGCTCAATCACGCGAGAGAATTGCGAGAAGCGATTCATGATGTTTTCTGGGCGATCATGAACAAGCGTCCCGTTCCGCCCGGTGCACTGGCCAGACTGAATGCCGCCGCGCAGGCCGCGGCTGGGCACATGCATCTGGTGCCGGCGAAGAGCGGCGGGTTCGAGTGGAGATTCGACGACTTCGGAGACTTCGACAGCCTGCTGTGGCCCATCGCCCGCGCGGCGGCTGATCTGCTGGTGTCGGATCAGTTGGCGTATGTGCGTCCATGCTCGTCGAAGACCTGCGAGTGGTTTTTTCTGGATGCCAGCAAAAACCACCATCGCCGCTGGTGCGACATGACGCGCTGCGGAAATCGTGCGAAGGTGCAGAGATTTTATGTGCGGAAGAAAGGCAGCTGCTAGTTCGATTTTGCGCCACCGAGAGGCCCATCTAAGCTACACTGTGTCGCGGCCGGGGCGTTTTGCCGGGGAGTTCTTACAGTCATTCATATGCCTGTCCCCATCGTCAACGCGGAACATCTCGCGGAGTCTCTCGGGACAGCAGCAATCCCGGACAAAAAAGCGAGCACGATACCCCAGCTCAAGGGGTTCGTGAACCGGTATTTCTACTTCTTTGTGTCGCTGCTGTTCGCCACGGTAGTGGTGACGGGCTTCAGCCGCACGATCAACGACAATCTGTTTCATGCCGTCCTGCCGAGGCCGCTGCTGCTCTGGATTCACGGCGCCGTCTTCGCGAGCTGGGTGGTGTTCTTCATTGCGCAGTCCACTTTGGTGCGCGTACGCAGGGTGAGCTGGCATCGCTTCCTGGGCTGGTTCGGAGCCGGGCTTGCCACGGTGATGGTTCCGCTGGGCGTTACCGTCGCCATTGTCATGGCACGCTTTGACACGGTGCAGCTCCATCAGAGCGACGCAGACGCTTTTCTGGCGATACCGTTTTACGACATGCTCGCTTTTGGCGTGCTCATTCCGCTGGCCATCTATTGGAGGAAAAGGCCCGAATTCCACCGCCGGCTCATGTTCGTCGGAACCTGCGGGCTCATGGACGCGCCCGTTGCCCGCTTTGATTTCGTGTTCGACCATCGCCTCTTCTTTGTTTGCGTGGACCTTCTGATCGTACTTGGCGTGGGGCGCGATTTGCTCGTGGATGGGCGCGTGCACAAGGTGTATCGCTATGCGCTGCCCGCGTTGATCGTTGGTCAAAGCCTTGCGATCTATTTATGGCGTGTCGATCCGGCGTGGTGGCGCACGATCACGCACGCAATTTTGGGATAAGGCGCGGATTCGGGCATTGGCGTCGGACGCGCTCGCCCATCTTCGGCCATGCTCGTCGAAAACCTGCAAACGGCTTTTTCTGGATACCAGCAAGAACATCACCACCGCTGGTGCGACCCAACGCGCTGCGGAAATCGTGCGAAGGTGGAGAGGTTTTATGTGCGGAAGAGAGGCAGTTCCTAGCTGCTAGCTTCTAGCTCCAGCTCTTCCGCGCGGTCCCCGGAAAAATCCGCGCAAGGTCCGGGTTGAGTCTCGTTCTTTATACTTAATAGTTGGGAACGGACTGGGACGGGCGGCAGGCTCGGCGGGCGCAGATGCGGCTGCAGCATGCACTATCGGAGATCGAGCAACGTCCGGGCATTCTGCTAAAATCAGGAACATCTGAGGCGATCATTTATGTTCATTGGGCGTATGTTGGTTGGACGCAAACTGGGGTTGACGCTGGCTTTCGCGGTTCTGGTTGCACTGGCCTTTAGCGTCAGTTGCACGGGGTTTTTTCCGAAGAACAGTCTGACGGCGATCACGATCCAGCCTCCGACCCCGCAGATCGAAGTTGGTACAGCGCAGAATTTACAGGCCTGGGGAACTTATGCGAACAACACCGGGACGAGTCAGATTACCAGCGGTGTGGTGTGGACCAGCAGCGATAACACGGTGCTGACGATCAATGCGACCACCGGTGTGGCCACGGGCGTGGGCACAGGAGGCAGCGCCACGATAACAGCCTCTGCGCAAGGCCTGAGCGGGACCGCTTCGGCGAATGTGTATCTGGGCAGCATCACCAGTTTTACTCTATGTACACCTACATTTGGTTCAACCACTTGTGGCAACCCGCTGGTTTGGAATGCAAACGCAGGAGGTACTGTGACCCAAACCTTCATCGCGCAGGGTACCTCCGGCGCCACAATCTATGACTTTACGACCGCGTCTACTTGGACAGTAGTATCGCAGCCGACGAACGGAATTACGATTACCTGTTCGAATAGCGGCGTTTCTCCTGAGACCTGCCAGGTGAACCAAGGTGCATCAGCGGGAACTTATCCTGTTACCGTGACTTACGGCACAACGAACTCGGCGACGTTGAATATAGTCGTAACGAATTGAGACGGGCGGCCGCTTCTGTACTTGTCAGGAATTTCTGGACCTCGGCGCCGGGCTTCGCCCGGGCTTGGACAGCCGGGGCGGCTGTCGCCACATGGATCGTGGTGGCTTCGGGCTCTTGGCTTCCGGCTTTTCGTCTCAGACTTCTCCCTTCCAGTTCAAAACGTCTGGACCTCAGACTTCGGCTTGGTTTGCCGATGTCTGAGGTCTGACGTCCGATGCTGAGAGGTGACGTGCCGCGGTAGCGAGCTATTTTTTCTCTTTCTCTCCCTTGGGAGCTGGCTTGGGCTTGGCCGCTGGCTTGGCCTGGGGCTTGGGCTGGCTCCTGGGTTGAGGACGCGCTTCGGTCTGCGGACGCGCCTCAGTTTGAGGACGAGGTTCCGTCTGCGGGCGAGATTCGCTCTGCGGGCGGGCGGTCTCGGTCCGGGGAGCGGCCTCGCGTGTTGCCTCTGTGTTCCTCATTGGCGCCGCCTCGTTGTTTCTTACGGGCGGAGTGACGGGACGCGCCAGATTGCTGCGCGGTGCGGCGGCGTTGCGGTTCTCCGCCGGGGAAGGTCCGCGGGCTTCTCGGGGCGACATGGCCGGGGCATGATATTCCCCACCTGCGGACTTGGCGGCGACTACGCCCTTTCCGCTGAACTCGCCGGGGCGGGCAGTGGCTGCGATCGCGGGACGTCCATGATTTTCGGACGCGAAATTTGCCCGGTTCTGGCTGGCCATCTGCACGTGTTGGGTCTGTGCTGCCACTGGAGCCGTGTGCGGTTCGCGGGCGTAGGATTCTTCCTGCACGCTGGCGCGCACGGTGAGACCGCCCTCGCCGCCGTTGAAGGCGACGTGCGAGTCGTTTTTTACGATGACCGTGCGGTTTACGTAGACGTTGGTGATGTGGACGGTGTCGACGTGCATGACGGCGGTGTTGTAGAAGAAAGCTCCGCCACGCCATTCGCCGCCGCCGAAGCCGACTCCGCCGTAGCCGAAGCCGTAGTTCACGCCACCGTAGAATCCGACGTGCGGACCCCAGTAGCCTTCATGCCAGCCGTAGAATCCTTCGTTCCATCCCCAGTAGCCGGGCGTCCAGAGCAGGCCTGGCGTGGGAGCTTCCACCCAAGTGCCAGGCACCCAATAGTAGCCGGCATCGTCATTCCAGGCCCAGAAACCGGGAGTCCACAGATAGCCGGGGCTGGGGCAGATGGGTTGTTCGTAAACCGGCAGAGCGGGCGGGGCGATGCGCACGTTGAAGCTGATGCCGACCGAAATCTGCGCGAAGGATGCGGTTGAAAGCGAGAGTAAGACTGCGAATAACAAGGCGTAAACAACAGGGTGTTTGCGGTTCATGGAATTTTCCTCTTTCGTGGTCTTCTTTAAATTCTTCCTGCGCCGGGCACGGTTTCCGGCGAAGTGCGTTTGACACCAGATTACCTGGGAATCGGCGATAGCCAAGTAGCCAAAGGTTCCCTGGTACGAGGTGTCCTTAAATTGCTCTCAGTTTGTGTAAACCCCGGAGTGGGGCGGATGTTGTGGGCGGGAAGGGGTTTGGAATGTGTGGGTTCGGGGGTGGGCGAGGACGGGCTTCGGCTTTCGGGCTTCGGGCTTCGGCAAGCCGGCCCTCGGACCCGCCGGGTCTTGGAATCTGCGCCGGGCTTGGACGGGCGAGGCGCCTGTCGCCACGTGGTTCTTGCTGAGGCTCGAAGGCTGAAGCCCGAGAGCTGAAGCCCGAAGCCGCTCTAGTTTGCTTTTTTGCCTTTGGCGATGCGGGCGTCGATGGGCTTGCGGCCGGCGAAGCCTTCGTTGGTGCCGTGCCAGTGGGTGATCGATTTTTCGCCGAGCTTCCAGCAGAGAAGAATGATCTGGCCTTCGACTTCGCAGGGAAAATCGAGCAGGCCGATGCTGAGATCTTTGACTTGCACGCCGATGGAATCGATTTCGGCGAGAGCGTCGCGCACGCGCTGCTCGGCCTTGGCGCGCTCGGCCTTGCGGCGGGCGATGGGAACGATGTCGACGAAAGTGCCGCCGTTGAGAAAAATGCGGTGGTTGGTGGCCTGCATCTCAGACTCGACTTCGTCCATCAGTTGCTTGCCGGCGATCGCCCCACGCAGGAGTGACTCGAGCACGGAGAGCAGCGAGTGGGCTTCGTCGAGAGTGAAGGTGCGCTCGGGCATTGGCTACAACTTCATTTTACTTGAAAAGAGCGGGTGGGGGTTGGAAACCAGTGGTCAGGGACCAGTGATCAGTGGACAGTGATCACTGGCTGGCTAGTTTCACTTTCTTTCATTTCGCCGGGGGCTTGATGAATTCTACGTCGAGGTTGATGGTGATGTCGTCGCCGACTACGCCGGGGGCGCCGTTCACGCTGAAATCCTGGCGGATGACTTTCGTGGAGGCGGAGGCGCCGCGGCGGGGGTTGCCCCAGGGATCTTTAATCGCGGGGGATGGGCCATCGACGTCGAGGACGACTTCTTTGGTGACGCCGTGAATGGTGAGATCGCCGGCGACTTTCAGCTTGCCGGCTCCGGCGGGTTCGATTCTTTTCGATTTGAAAGTGATGGTGGGGTATTTCTGCACGTCGAAGAAGTTGGGACTGCGCAGGTCGTTGTCGCGCATCTCGACGCGAGTATCGACGGATGCGGCGTCGATGCTGGCTGTGATCTGGTCCTTGGAAGGATTGGCTTCGTCGAGCAGGATGGTGCCGCTGACTTTGGTGAAGGCGCCGCGAACGGTGGAGATTCCGAGATGGCGCACGGTGAATTGCGCCGATGAGTGCATGGGATCGATTTGCCAGGTGTCTTGCGCGATGAGGGCCGCGGCTGGGATGAGGAAGAGTGCGATGACGAGTGCGGATAGAGTGCGCGGCATAAATGCTCCCTGGTGTGGATTTGTTTTGAGTTTGTACAGTGTAGCAGGAGACGGGCTTCGGGCTCCGGCTATCGGGCTTCGGCTTGTCGCGCTTCCGCTATCGGATGGGGCGCTCGGCTTCGCCTTGCTTGGACGGGCAGGCGCCCGTCGCCACATGGGTCTTGCCGGGCTTGAAGCTGAAGCCTGAAAGCTGAAGCCCGAAGCCGGGTTTAGCGGCCTTGCGAGGGATCTGCGGTGGTTGCGGTGTTGACGTCGATGTGCAAACGTTCGGCGGCGGGGATTTTCGGGGCGATGCAATCGCCGTCGCGGTTGTAGTTGGTGCAGTGGGCGGCGGTGGGGGTGCGGGGAGATTGTGCGTACTGCCAAACTTCGGCGAAGGGAACGCCGCTTTCGGCGGGACTGGGCGGGTGCGCGGACGGATTTGCAGGAAACGAACAGCCGGGGGCGGGCGGACATGCGTCGTTGGTGACCCAGTACGTGATGTGGCGGCCCGCGGCGCTGGTGTTGATGTCGTCGGCGGTGATGACGTTGTCGTCGTTCGCGGCGGGGACGCCGGAGCAGTAGATGCCGGCGCGGAATCCGGCGGAGGTGACGCCGTCGACCCAGGCGTAGATGTAGGCTTTTTGTTCGGGGAGCATGCGTCCGCCTTGCTCCTGGTCGAGGAAGATGATGGTGTGCGCGGGGAAACCTTCGCGGTGCGCGGCGGCGGCGGCGGCTTGCGCGTCGGATTGGCCGAGGCGCGCGGCTTTGGCAGCGGGTTTCAGTTCGGCGTAGAGGCGTCCGTTGAAGAGCACGAGGAATCCGAAGCCGGCGGAGGCTACGGCGGCGCGGTGGCCGGTCCAGGAGTTGGTTTTTTCGCCGGGAGGATGGTTGAGCCAGTAGCCGGTGTAGGCGAAAGTCTCGTGCAGGGCTTTGAGATTGGCGTCGCCGGGGTAGGCGTTGCGGTCGAAGCCGAGGTAGGAGGGGGAGGAATTCTGGCAATGCGCCGAAGGCGAGTTAGCTACGATTACCAGAATCACTGCTACGACAGCGCACCTCATGCGGAAATGCCCGCCGTTTGGATCTCCCCGGGTCGATGGAATACCTCGGAGTCGATTGTCACACCAGCAACAGTCGCGGCCTCAAACCGAACTGTGAAGTCTCTACCCTCGACCGGCAGCCACTCGTATGCCTGCAACTTACGACAGGCATCGGGTAGGCTATCTGAGTTCTGCAATGCCCAGATCAGCGCGTCGAACTCGGTGAGCCAAAGGCCGTCCTGCTGAGGGAGATACGCCAGATGGTCGCGGGCGATCACTGCGTACGATAGGGCCGGTGGGACTTCTCCGGCGGGGATGACGCCGCTATCCCTCAAGTACCCGGGGGACTGTTCCAAGAACGTCCGCACGTCCCGCAGTTGCCGGAATCCTTCCTCCAGCTCAGCGTCTCGTTTGACGTGCTCAACCACCCGAACCACCTTCCTTAGCCACTTTAGTTCGCCGATCAGTACGGCAGCACTCTGAGTGTCCTTGATCACGAGATCAATATCAGGAAGTTTCGGGTCAGGTAGCTTAAAGGGCCCCATGACGTTATATCTTGGCGGAGCGTGGGCTTTGATGCTGTCTCTCATCTCTGCCTCTTTCGCGTTTGCGATCAAACTGTAGTATCGATCCCGAGCGTATGAGCAGACCCGAAGAATATTCTCCTCGGCATTGCTGTTAAGAATGAAGTGGGGCACAAGAAACAACGTCTCGCCACCAATGCTCGGGACAAAAGGGTGGATGTACACATCAAGCGCCCTAATAGCTCCGAAGGTCAGATCGGCGATCATCAGCTCCACCTTGCCTTGATCAAGACCGCTGAGATGAACGATCAGCTCGACCCATTCGGCATAACGCCTCACCATGACTGCCGATTCAAACGGATATCTCCCGCTCTTCTTGAGCCACCAGTCGCAGAAGACCTCGTGGACTGAGCACACGGCCAGCAGTACGGAGAAGAAGCGCCGGAAGTCGCTCAGGTTATAGCCACCCAAATCAAGTAAAGGGTCGCGCCTGAAGGTGGCTCGTAGCCGTGTCTCGTAGATGTTTCTCAGGACACTCAGAAGCTCGCTATCGTCGGGATAGCGCATGGCCAGGGCGCCTTCCGTGGTCACCCTGTTCCAGAGCTCTGATAGCAAGTGATTAACATCTGGGTCATTCACGAGGTTCCTGTCAACGGGATTGTCTGGAGTCGGCTGCCAGCCCGGCAACCTCGTTCCCTGTTGGTGCGCGCGAATGCGGCGATCTGTCGCTGATGGCAGCACATGAAAGCGAAGTCGCGTGTCTGAGAGGACCTCGACCGTCATTCGGTTCTTGTGCCACATCGTAAAGCAGGATACGAACGCCCCATAGTTGTGGGCCGCGAAGACTGCGTCTTTGCTCGCGTCGGCTAGGTCCGGGGTCCATCGGCGCCATAGGTTCTTTTCAGGCGGCTTAGCTTTCTCTAGCCAGTCGAGCAATAGGCTCCCTGCCTTGCCGAGATTTGTCATGGCTTCTCTCTGCATCTGTGACCCATGGCCGTAATCCCTAATGTATTCCTCGATGAGGATGATCATCTGCGTGAGGACTCCCCAGACAGCTACATCGTAGCCGTAACCAGCGAGTGCGAGCGTTTCCGCCCATTTATCGCAGCGGTCCTCAATCTGCTGAACCTGTGCAATCAGTCCGGGCGATGCGTCGCGTTCTAATGTCGGCGAGGCCATCACTTTCCCTATCCCCCGATGTGCACCATCGTTCTTGACGCGGGGACGAAATCGGGCTCGCCGATGTGGTGGCGGTCTTCTTTTTTCTGGATCACACCTTGGATAAATTCGGCTAAGTCTTCGTCGCTGGCGCCGCGGCGCATTTGGGCGTGGAGGTCGTGGTCCCACACCGAAAATAAGCAGGTGCGGATTTTGCCGTCGCTGGTGATGCGGATGCGGCTGCAGTGTCCGCAGAAGGGATGGGAGACGGGGGCGATGATGCCGATTTCGCCGACGCCGTCGTCGAAGCGGAAGCGGCGGGCGGTTTCGGAGCGCGAGTGCGGGATTTCGACCAGCGGGCGGTACTCGGCCATGCGGGCCAGGATTTCGTCGAGCGTGACGACTGTCGTCGGCGACCAGGTGCGGCCCTCTTCGAGCGGCATGAATTCGATGAAGCGGACGGTGACGCCTTCTTCGCGAGCGAACATGCCGAAGGGAATGATTTGATCTTCGTTGAAGCCGCGCATCAGCACGCAGTTCACTTTCAGGGGCCACAAACCGGCGCGGCGGGCGGCGCGGATGCCGGCTAGGACGTGATCGTATCCGTTGGGGACGCGGGTGATGCGGGCGAAACGATCGGGATCGACGGCGTCCATGGAAACGGTGACGCGGGTGAGGCCGGCGGCTTTCAGCGGCTGCGCGAGATCGGCGAGCAAGTGGCCGTTGGTGGTGAGGGCGATGTCGAGGGGGTCGGCTTGGGTGGAGGGGCGGACGCCCTCGTCCGCCCGCACGTCTAGCGCCCGCAGACTAGCCGGACCACGCCGGACGGGGGCGTCCGGGGTTCCATAAATCTCGGGCTGCAACTTCGCTAGCTCGCGCACGAAATCCACGACGCCTTTGCGCAGGAGCGGCTCGCCGCCGGTGAGGCGGATTTTCGTGATCCCCATGCCGACCAGCACGCGGGCCATGCGGAGGTAGTCGTCGAACGGGAGGTCGCCGTAGAGGGCGCCTTCGTTGCCGGTGCGGCAGTAGACACACTTGTAGTTGCAGCGGTCGGTGATGGAGATCCGCAGGTCGCTGATGCGGCGTCCGAATTTGTCGGTGAGGAGCACAGCTTTTAGCTCTTGGCTTTTGGCTCTTGGCTTTTGGCTCTTAGCTTTTAGCTTTTAGCTTTTAGCTCTTAGCTACACCCCATGGCGTCGGCGTCCTGGCTCCGGTTGAGCTAAGAGCCAAGAGCCAAAGGCTAAGAGCGGTTTTGGAAAAGACACAGACAGGCGGGATGATCCCGGCGGGCTGTTTCCTTTCCAATGCGCTCCTTGCGGAGCGCGGGAGGCGCAAGCGTTTCCGCCTGCACCTTTGGGACGGTTTCTTTGCGAACTTTGCGGGTCTTCTTGGCAAACTTTGCGGTCTAGAGCTTTTAACCGCAGAGGTCGCTGAGAACGGCCGCGGAGGACGCTAAGAAAATCCTTCCCTTGCCGCCGCAGCCTGGGTATGCCTGGGGGCCGGGGCGGTCGGAAACTCTACTCTTTGCATTATAGGACTCGCGGGGACATCGATGCTTGCAATGTTTCAAGGTTGCAAGGTTTCACTGTCGACGGAGCGCCTTCTCAATTGCCGCCTCCGCCAGCGGGGCCATGATTTTGAATCCGGCGGGGTTGGGGTGCAGGCCGTCGTCGGCCAAATCTTTTTTCAGGAGGCCTTTTTCGTCGACCAGGGCGGTGAAGTAGTCGAGATAGAGGCACTCGGGGTGGGCGGCTACATATTCTTTCAGCCACTTGTTGAGTGCGAGGATTTTTTCTGGGGAGCGCTGGGCGAAGAAATCTTGCGACTTGGGCGTGTAGTTGTGGATCGGCAGCACCGACGAAAACACCACGCGAATGTGGTTGGCGGCAGTTCGACGGAGTCGCAGTAGCTCTTCAGCCAGCGATTTAGTTCGAGAATTTTCGCCGGCGAGCGTTGCGCGAAAAAATCCTGCGAGCGGTGGCGTGTAGTTGTGGACCGGCAGCACCGACGAGAACACAACGCGCGATGTCGTTGGCGCGGGCCAGTTCGGCCAGGGAGGCGTAGTCGGCCTCGATATCTTCGAGGCGCATGGGGCCGGTGTTGCCCGCGATGTCATTGGTGCCTGCGAGGATGACGACGACTTTGGGTCGCAGCGCGATTACGTCCTGGCGGAAGCGGACCAGCATTTGCGGGGTGGTCTGGCCTCCGATGCCGCGATTGATGTAGGGCTTGCCGGGGAAATATTCGTCGAGGTGCCAGATGTCGGTGATGGAGTCTCCGAAGAAGACGACGCGGTTCTCGCTGGGCGCGGGCGGCTTGAGGGCGGCGTTGGCTTCGCGGTAGCGGGCGAGTTGTCCGAAATCGTCGGTGAAGACGGCGATGCGCCGGGCGCGGTACTGGTCGAGGCCGGCGAAACCGGTGGTGGGGATGGCGGGCGGGGCGGGCTGAGCCGGTTGAGCCGGTTGAGCTGGCTGTTGGGCTACGGCGGAAACGGCGAGGAAGAGAACTAACGCGACCGCCTGGAAGTTGCGAGATGATTTCATGTAATTGTCCTTGGCGTAATCACGAACACGTTTGAAAACCGTTCTACGATGACGCTGAAAAGTCGCTCAATTAAGACCTCTCAATTAAAACCTCTCACGGTTTGCCGGCAATCGCCTGCGCAATGGCTTTCTCTGCGAGCGGCGCCATGATTTTGTATCCGGCCGCGTTCGGGTGCAGTCCTTCGTCGCTGAGATTGCGCTTTAGCATGCCTTTGTCGTCGACGACGGCTGAGAAATAGTCGAGATAAACGAATCCGTTCTTCGCGCAGTAATCCTTGAGCCAGGTGTTTAGAGCCAGGATTCTTCGCGCGGACGCAGGGCAAAGGACTCCTTCGCATCGTCGGTGTAGTTGTTTACCGGAAGCAGCGAGGCAAAGACTACTCGAATGTGGTGCAGGCGCGCCAACTCGGCCATGGACGCGTAGTCGGCCTCGATGTCCTCGTTGCGGGTGGGGCCGGTGACGCCGGCAACGTCGTTGGTTCCGGCCAGCACGACCAGGACCTTCGGCTGCAGGTTGATCACGTCCTGGCGGAAGCGGACCAGCATTTGGGGAGTGGTCTGGCCGTCGATGCCGCGGTTGAGGTAGGGCTTGCCGGGGAAATAGTCTTCCAGCTTCCAGTAATCGGTGATGGAGTCGCCCAGGAACACGACTCGATTCTCCGCGGCCGCGGGAGGCTTAAGGGCGGCGTCGGCATCGCGATAGCGTTTGAGTTCTCCGAAGTCGTCGGTGTAGATGGCGAGGCGCGAGGCACGGTATTGGTCCAGGCTGGGGGAAGCGGTGGTGGGGATCGTAGGCAGGGGCTGCTGGGCCACGGCGGTGAGTGCGAGCAGAGCTGGGACGGCGAAAATCATGGTGCGGGATCGCATGGCGGGAATGCTATCACGGCCAAGCGGCCAGCGACTGCCGCTTTGGCGGGGTGAAACCAGGCGGTGGTATCCTTAATGAGTAATAGTCATGAGCACGACCAAACAAGACGTGGAACTGCTGCTGAATAAGCTGCCGGATAGCTGCTCTGTCGAGGACATTCAATACCATCTCTACGTGCTCGACAAGGTGCGCCGCGGGCTCGAGGATGCCCGCGTCAATGGCACGCTCTCTCAAGATGAAGTCGAGACCCGACTCGGCAAATGGCTCACCGAGTAGCCTGGTCGCGGCGAGCTCTAATGGACCTCGAGGCCATAGCCGACTACATCGCGGCCGATTCTCCTAGCTTACGCGGGCATCGTGGTAAAGAAGGTTGTGAACCAGACAAGGATGTTGGCGCAGTTTCCTCGTGCCGGGCGCAAGGTTCCCGAGTTCGACGACGAGAACGTCCGCGAATTGGTGGTCTACAGTTATCGCCTTATTTACCGTCTGCAGGATGATGAGGTTGTGATCGCCGCCGTGATTCACGGCAAGCGCATGCTCACTGCAACGGAACAACTCGGCGACAATCCGTAGTCTGTCCTCCGTGAGGCGCCCGTTCCCACACAAGCCCTCTGCGCCCACATCAGCCTCGGCTCCACAGTCACCGAGTCAGGAGTAGACTGTCAGGTTCTCGGGAGACATCATTCATATGAATTGGCCGGGAAGAATCGTTCTACTTATTGCCATTTTCGTTTCTGCGTTCTTGTTCTGGCGGAAGTTTGGGCGGGCGCTGCGGATTATTCTGGCGGCGAAGCCGGACGCGGATTTCAAGCTGAGGCCGATCGGGCCTCGCATTCGCAAGGTGCTGTGGGAAGTTGCGGCGCAGGGGCAGGTGATTGCGCAGAGGCCGCTGCCGGGGCTGGCGCATGCGTTCGTCTTCTGGGGCTTTTGCGTGTTTGCGCTGGTCACGCTAAATCACTTGGCCACGGGCTTCGGTTTTCCATTTCTATCGCGGGATAGCTTTTGGGGGCGTGGTTATTTGCTGGTTGCTGGCGTGTTCGCGGTTGCAGTTGCGATTTCGATTGCGGGGCTGGCGTTTCGAAGATTCGTGATTCGTCCGAAGTGGTTGGAGCCACTTTCGCCGGAGTCGGGGCTGATTGCGTTTTTGATTTTTGCGTTGATGGTTACTTATCTGGCGGGGTTCTTCGTGGTCGAAGGAAGTTCGGCTGGGTGGGCCTGGTGGTGGGCCCATACGGTGGTGTTGCTGGTTTTTCTACCGCTGATTCCGAGCACCAAGCATATGCACCTGGTGCTGAGTCCGGTGACGATTTTTCTGGAGCGCGACGGGTTCAGCAAGATTCCGCCGCTGGTGGGGGATGAAGATTTTGGACTGGTCGAGGGCAAAGATCTTACGCAGATCGCGGCGCTGCAGGCTTATTCCTGCGTGGAGTGCGGACGGTGTACGGAACATTGTCCGGCGAACACTACGGGGAAGATTCTGAATCCCAAGGAAATTATTCTGGGCGAGCGGTATTACCTGGACGAGTTTGGACCGAAGAGCAGCGAGCCGCTGCTGGGGAAATATATTTCGATGGAGGCGGCTTTTCAGTGCACTACGTGCGGCGCTTGCGAATTTCAGTGTCCGGTGGGGATTCAGCATTTGCCGATGATTATTGGGCTGCGGCGCGGCGCGGTGAATACCGGCAAGTGGGACAACTCACACGGCAGCGAACTGTTCGTCACTCTGGAGCGGCAGGGGAACGCGCTGGGATTTCCGCCGTCGGACCGGGAAAAGTTCATCGAGAAAAACGGGCTGCCGTATTTCGATGGCACGCAGGAATATTGCCTGTGGATGGGATGCCTGGGGTCGTTCGATCCGAATGGACGGAAGATTCTGTTGGCGTTGGTGGAAGTGATGCGGCATGTGGGGATCACGTTTCGGAGTGTTGCGACAGGAAAAATGTAGTGGCGATCCGGTGCGGCGGCTCGGCAATGATTATTTGTTCGGGGAACTGGCACAGGGGAATCTGGAAAATATTCGCGCGGGCGGAGTGAAGAAGATGGTTTCGATCTGTCCGCATTGCGTGCGTACGATTGGCGAGGACTGGAAGGAGCACGGCGGGAACGTTGAGATTGAACATCACACCGAGCTGATGGACCGTTATCGCGACAAGCTGCCGGCGGGGAGCGACGGAGACGAACAGAAGAAGACAGTATTTCACGACGCCTGTTATCTGGGGCGCTATCGTGGCGTGTATGACGAGCCGCGGGATGTGCTTGCGCGTTACGGCAAAGTCGTGGATCCGCCGCGGGCGCGAGAACGCGGCTTCTGCTGCGGCGGCGGCGGCGGGCTGATGTTTCTGGGAGAAGAAACGGGCAAGCGGGTGAATCTGGAGCGGGCCGAGGAGTTGGTGGCGACGGGGGCGAGCGTGGTGGCGGCGGCGTGTCCGTTCTGCAACTCGATGTTAAGGGATGGGCTGGCGGCGGCTTCGGCTACGCCGCCGGAGTTGCTGGACGTGGCGCAGATTGCGGCGGCGGCGATTGGGAAGGAGAAGACGGCCGGGGACTAGCTTCAACTTGCCAGGGATTTGCACGGATTAAAACCGATACGACGAAGGCTGTGGCTTCCTGGCGCGTTCGCGATCGGCCTCTATTAGGATTTCGACGGCGTCACGTAGATTTTCAAACGCCCGTTCCAGCGTATCGCCTTCGGAAATCGCACCTGGCACTTCTTCGGCGTAGACAACGTAGCCCCCACCCTTCGGACTCTAGGACCGGTCAGAAATACTGCAGTGAAACCCTCTTCATGCTTCTATCTTAGCGGTCGTGTCCAGACGTGCTGCCAACAGCAGATTCCTCACCGGCTTGAGGCCGGTTCGGAATGACAAACGAGGTTTTGGATCTGTGTTGATCTGTGTGAATCCGTGGCTGAGAAGTCAGCCTCCTGCTTTTGCCTTCTTCACTTCTTCGATCAGCGGCGGGACGATGTCGAATAAGTTTCCCACCACCGCGTAGTCGGCGATTTCGAAGATCGGGGCTTCGGAATCTTTGTTGATGGCGATGATGGCCTTCGAGCCTTTCATGCCGACGATGTGTTGGATGGCGCCGCTGATGCCGAGTGCCAGGTAGAGTTTGGGCGCGACGGTTTGGCCGGACGAGCCGACCTGGCGGTCCATGGGGAGCCAGCCGGAATCGCAGATGGGGCGGGAGGCGGCGAGTTCTCCGCCCAGGGCGTCGGCGAGTTGTTTCGCCATTTCGATGTTCTTCTGTTCTTTGATGCCGCGGCCGACGGAGACGATGATTTCTGCTTGCGTGAGGTCGACCGCCTGTTTCACCTCTTTGAAAACTTCCTGGGGCTTGGTGCGGATTACGCCGTCGGCGATCGTGATGCTTACTGCTTCGACCGGAGCTGGGGCTGCGCCGGCTTCGGCTTTGTCGCCGCGGAATGCGCCGTTCTGGAAAGTTGCGAACCACGGGGCGTCGCTGGTGAAGCTGACGTCGGCGGCTAGCTTGCCTTGAAACATTTGACGGGTGAAGGTCAGCTTGCCGTTTTCGTGTTTGAAGCCGATGCAGTCGCTGATCACGGTGCGTCCCATGGCGGTGGCGAGCTTGGGGACGAAGTCGCGCACTTGGTAGGTGTGCGGCATCAGCACCAGCTTGGGCTGCTTTGTGGTAAGGAACTGCTTGAGCGCAGCGGCGAAAGCGTCGGGCGTGTAGGGCTCGAGCTTCGGGGACTCGACCGCGTAGACTTTCGCGAGCTTTTTCGCGGCCACTTCCGCGGCCAGCGTGTTGACGCTGGCGCCGACTACGGCGGCTTCGAGGGGCCATCCGGCGGCGGCGGCGATGGCTTGGCCGGCGGTGATGGTTTCCCAGGAGACGCGGTTGAGTTTGGATTCGCGTTGTTCGACGATGACGAGGATTGAATCGGGCATAGGGTCAGCTCTTAGCTCTTAGCTTTTGGCTTTTAGCTTAAGTCAAAACCTAAGTCAAAACCTGCCGAGCTTTCGCTCGGCGGACGGGCAAGAGTGCCCGTCCCCACACAAGCATTTTCCACACGAGCATTTACAGGACCCGCAGTTCGTTGCGTAGTTTGTCTACCAGCTTTTTTGCGATTTCGGCTGGGGGGCCTTCGATCACTTCGGTCTTTTTTGTTTTTTGGGGGATGTAGAGACGCTCGATTTTCTGCAAGTTTTCGCCAATTGCCGATTGCACTTCGGCTAGCGGGACTTTTCTCATGGGTTTGTTTTTGGCTTGCTTGATGCCGATTAATGTTGCGTAGCGCAGCTTGTTGATGCCGGACTGGATGGTCAGGACCGAGGGCAGCGGCATGTCGACGAACTGGAAGTATCCGGCTTCGAGTTCGCGTTTCACGCGGATTCCGGCGTCCGTTTTTTCGATGTGCATGATGATGGTGGCGTGCGGCCAGCCCAGCAGTTCGGCGAGGATGACGCCGGTTTGGGCGTAGCCGTAGTCGTCGGATTGCAGGCCGGTGAAGATGAGGTCGAATTTTTCGTCTTTGATGGCGGCGGCGAAGGCTTTGGCGGTGTTGAAGGCATCGAGGCCGACGAAAGCGTTGTCTTCGAGATGGATGGCGCGGTCCGCGCCCTTGGCCAGCGCCTCGCGCAACACTTGCTGGGCGCGGGCGGGGCCGCTGGTGATGACGACGACTTCTCCGGTGTGCTTTTCCCGCTGGCGCAGGGCTTCTTCCAGGGCGAAGGCGTCAGGTTCGTTGACTTCGTAGGGGACTTCGTCGCGGATCCAGGTGCCGGTTTCGTTGAGCTTGAGCGGGGCGTCTTTCTGCGGCACCTGCTTCATGCAGACCAGGATTTTCAAAAGCTGACTCCTTACTTGTTGCGTCGGAGAGCGACGGCAAACACGTCAGTATAAATGACGGACGGAGGCGGAAGGAAATCGCAAGTCGTCGAAACCATAGAAGAATGCTAGCGCTTTGGGTGTTCTCGTGGCCTACCCAATATTTCCGGCTTGAAAAGAGCACTCAGGACTATCGCCAGTCCGAAAAGGATTGCGAACGGCGAGAAAACTAATTCCCCGAACCAGTTTTGGTAGTGTAAGTCCCCCTTCTGAAAGATAGGTGCAAGACCACACCCGAGGACGGTCGATCCGGCGAGACCGGCAACGATCCGAACTAGCGGACGCTTTGGGTCGGAATTAAGCATTGGGCACGCTGCCGTCGAAGTGCTACTCGGTGATGACGACTGACTGGCCGGTGATGTCGAAGCGCTTGCGGCAGCGCATGTTTTTGCAGGCCATGACGTCGTCTTTGCGGACCATGTAGTTGCGGGCCTTGGCGAAGCGGGCGCGGTCGCGTTCGTCGGCGCGGCCGGCGAGCTGGCGTTTCTTGGTGCGGACCAGCCAGGTGACTTCGTATTCCGCCGCCTGATGGCAGTGGGGGCAATTCAGGTTTGCCGGCTTCTTTTCCTGGCGTTCGTCGAAAAACTCGCGTTCTTCCATAGCTAAGTGAGAATTATTGCACATTTGCCGGGGCGCACGGAGAGTTAACCCTGCCTTCGGCAGGATTCAGTCCGTCGGGAGGGGATGGGGATAAACTTCTGTGTTGCGGACTCAAATTGGGGCGCTGCACGCAAGCGGGCAAGAGTGCCCGCTCCACACCAGCAAATGAGTCTTGGGGGTGTATGGCAAAGACTAAGAAAAAAGTGAAACGGTTTAGTGCGGTGACGGCGGTGAAGGAACTGGCGCGGGAGCGTGTGGGCGCGCCTCCGTCGGGGCAAGTGGTAGTGGAGAAAAAGAAGAAGCCGGAGAAGTACAAACCTACGCTGGGGAAGATGCTGGAAGAATCTGAATAGAGTGCTCGGGCTCTCCTTCAACGAAGCGCAGGGCGCGGTTTCTCAGTTGAAGGTCGCTGTCACCGTGACATTGGCCTGCATGAAAACCTCACACGTGGTGCCACTGGACTGGTTGCAACCGCTCCAGCTGGCAAACGTCGAACCGGCTCCGGGAGCGGCGGTGAGTGTGACTGTAGAGCCGATCGCGAAGGTGGCACCGCAACTGGCTGTGCAATTCAACACGCCGGTCGAGTCCGAAACCGTGCCTGTTCCCGCGCCCGCAAAGACCACGGTGAGTATCGGTTGCGGACCTGCCGGTGTGCATCCATCAGCAGCGGGGCCGTCTACGACGATGTGTGCGGAATTGCTGGTGACGAGATTAGGGCTATCGTAGAAAGTCGCCGTGACATTAGCTGCGCCGCAGTTGGTGTTCGGAGTGACGACACCTCCGGTGCTTACCTGAGCTACCTGGGGCGTGTCCGACTTCCAGGTAACCAGGGTGGTCATGTCCTTGGTTTGGGGAGGATGTTCGTAGGTTCCGGTGGCGGTGAAATCAACGAAAAGGGCGGGATCGACCCCTCCAAATTGAGCGCCGGCAACGGGCGCAATTGAAAGAGATATCAGGTGCTGATTGTACGCACAGCTGGAGAGGCTGAATAACAGGGTCGCGGTCGCTATGAGGGTGATGATGCCGAACCACTTCGCTTTCATGAAGACTCCTAAGACCGAAGGGCCGAGTTAAACGCGCGTGCTGGGGACTGCGGCAAATTTAGTCAATGGTACGCGAAAAATCAATATCAAGAACGGGGCTGGGGTGGTGTCGGCGGTCAGGAAGAAGCCGGTCGAGCTTCGCTCGGACCGGGACGGACGAGGCGTCCGTCGCCACATGAGTCGGACCGGGACAGCCTAGCCGGCTGTCGCTACGTGAGCGTCTCGGGATTATGATTTCACGGCTTCGGCGACTATCTGGGCGAAGCTCTTGACGTCTTCTTCGGTGGTGTCGAAGGAGCACATCCAGCGGACGATGCATTCTTCTTCGATCCACATGTAGAAGAAGTAGCGGGCTTTGATTTTTTCGACGGCGTGGCGGGGGATTTGGACGAATACTCCGTTGGCCTCGACGGGCCAGACTACTTTGACGCCGGGGATGCGGCGGATTTCTTTCTCCAGGAGGCGGGCCATGCGATTGGCGTGCTCGGCGCTGCGGCGCCAGAGGTTGTCCGTGAGCAGGGCTTCGAATTGTGCGGCGATGAAGCGCATTTTTGAGGCCAGCTGCATGCCTTGTTTGCGCAGGTAGAGGAAATCGCGGCTCAGGCCGGGGCTATTGGGTTGATTAAAAAAGATAACGGCTTCGCCGCCCATCATTCCGTTCTTGGTGCCGCCGAAGGAGAGCACGTCTACGCCGAGGTCGCGGGTGGCCTGGCGCAGAGTTTGTCCTAGACTGGCGGCGGCGTTGGCGATGCGGGCACCGTCCATGTGCAGAAACATTTTGTGGTCTTCTTCCTGGTCTTTCTGATCGTGGGCGAAGCGGGCCAGGGCTTGTATTTCCTCCGGCTGGTAAACGGTTCCCATCTCGGTGGATTGCGTGATCGAAATGACGCGGGGCTGCACGTGGTGCTGGTCGCCGATGCCGTGGTAGGCGTGGCGGACGGATTCGAGGGTGATTTTGCCATTGTGATGAGGCAAGGGGATCAGCTTGCAGCCGGTGTGCTTCTCGGGGGCGCCGCATTCGTCGGTGTAGATGTGGGCGTAGTCGCTGCAGAGAACCGCGTGATACGGGCGATTCAGGGACTTGCAGGCCGAGCACGTTCGCCCCGGTGCCGTTGAAGGTGAAAAAGACGTCGATGCCGGGGCCGAAATGTTCCTCGAATTTGGCGACGGCGGAACGGGTGTAGGGATCGTCGCCGTAGGCAACGACGTGTCCCTGGTTGGCGCGGGCGATGGCTTCTATGATTTCTGGATGGACGCCGGCGTTGTTGTCGCTGGCGAAATTGCGGGTGATTGCTTTGGGGGCTGGTGGCATAGGAAAAACTAATGTAGCAGAGCAGAGCGAGGCGGGATGGGATTACAGAGAAACGTGGGGAGCTACCTAGATTCGTTTACCACAGAGGGCACAGAGGGTCACAGGGTAGAGCCGGAAGTGGCGAGGGTGCTGGAACAGCCGACTGGTCTGCGGCCCTAATTAAATTTTGCGTCCGGGGAAGGGTCTGGCGAATCTTTAGGTGCACGGTTTACTTCGGCGTGCGATCCGCGTCCAATACGGGATGAGCGGCTTCTAAAGTCGGGTCGGCTCGGGTTGCGGTACGCTGGTTGCAGAACCGGAAATCGCGGTGTAAGCTAAGAAATCCATGGCGAACAATATTCGAAAGTATGGTCGAAACGACGCGGGCGTGCGGTGCGCGATCGCGCTGTTGTTGGCGGGTTTCACGGTCGGTTGCACCAGCCATGCGGCGCAGAGCGCGCATGCCGGCGGGCCTCAGGGAATGCCGGTGAAGGTGCAGGAAGCGAAGGCCGTACCTGTGGCCGATTCCAGCGAGTATGTGGCGACGGTGAAGTCGCGGGATTCTGCTGTGATCATGCCGCAGGTGGAAGGGCAGATTACGCAGATATTTGTGCATTCCGGCGAGCGCGTGGAAGCGGGTAGTCCGATGATGGAGATCGATCCGCTGAAGCAGCAGGCCACCGTGAAGAGCCAGGAGAGCGCACGGGCGGCGCAAGAAGCGAACCTGATCTGGGCGAAAAAGCAGTATGAGCGCACGCAGGGACTTTCCGCCGCGGGAGTGGTGAGCAAGCAGGATCTGGACCAGGCGAAGTCGACCCTGGACGCGGCCCAGGCGCAGATGGATTCGCTGGCGTCGCAGGTGCGGGAGCAGGAAGTGCAGTTGCACTACTACAAAGTGGTTGCGCCGCGCAGCGGAATCGTGGGCGATGTGCCAGTGCGCGTGGGCGATCGCGTCACTACCACGACTCAGCTTACGACCGTGGATAAGCCCGGCAGCCTGGAGATTTACGTATACGTGCCGATCGAGCACTCGGGGCAGCTGAAGATGAACCTTCCGGTGCAAGTGCTGGACAGCGACGGGAAGGTGCTGGCGGATTCGCGGGTGAGCTTTATTTCTCCGCAGGTCGATAACGCGACACAAACCGTGCTGGTGAAGGCTCTCATTGCCAACAGCAATGATGCACTGCGGCAGTCGCAGTTTATTCGCGCGCGGGTGGTGTGGGGGACGCACAGCAATCCGGAGGTTCCGATGCTGGCGGTCTCGCGGCTGGCGGGGCAATATTTTGCTTTCGTGGCCGAACCGCAGCAGGGCGGAGCCTTTGTCGCGCGGCAGAAACCGTTGAAAATCGGGCAGACGGTGGGCAACGATTTTGAGGTTCAGGACGGCATCAAGCCCGGCGACAAGGTGATTGTCTCGGGAACGCAGTTCCTGCTGGATGGGGCGCCGGTGATTCCGCTGAGTTGAAAGCTGGGCTTCGGAAAACCGGGCTTCAGGCTTCGGCTTTCGGGCTTCGGCTTAACGTCACAGCTTTTCAATAAACTATTTTGTGGCTGGTAATTGGCACTTGGCTGATTGAGGGGCATGCCGTTCTCGAAATACGGTCCGCGTCGAGCAGCCGTGTAACACCTGAGTAGTTGAGCCGAAGCCTGAAAGCCGGAGCCCGAAGCCCGAGGTCCTATGTTTGTTCGATTCTTTATCCAGCGTCCGGTGTTTGCAGCGGTTTGCGCGCTGCTGATTGTATTGGCGGGCTCGGCGGTGATTCCTACGTTGCCGATCTCGCAGTTTCCGAACCTGGCTCCGCCGCAGGTGGGCGTTACCAGCGTCTACATCGGGGCCAGCGCCCAGACCGTGGAGAGCGCGGTCACGATTCCCATTGAGCAACAGATCAACGGCGCGGAGGGGATGAAGTACGTCACTTCCACCAGCGGCAACGACGGAACCAGCAGCGTGATCGCAACGTTCGATCTGAACCGCGACCCGGACCTGGCCACGGTCGACATCCAGAACCGCGTGAACACGGCGCAGGGACGGCTTCCGAGCGCGGTGAAGGCGGTCGGCATCACGACGGCGAAGACTTCGCAGAACTTTGTGTTTGGCGCGGCCGTTTTTGCGGATAAGGACCAGAGCGGCAAAGAACTCTACTCCACGCTCTTCCTGAGCAATTACCTCGACGTCTACGTGCGGGATTCGCTGAAGCGCATTCCGGGGGTCGCCGATGTGATCATCTTCGGCGAGCGCAAGTACTCGATGCGACTGTGGCTGGATCCGGGGCGGCTGGCGGGACGCGGGTTGACCGCGACCGATGTGGTGAACGCGCTCTCGGAACAGAACGTGGAAGTTGCGGCCGGACAGGTGGGCCAGCAGCCGGCGATGGCAGGACAGAATTACCAGATCAGCGTGCGGGCGGTGGGGCGGTTGAGCGAACCGGCTCAGTTCGACAATATTATTTTGAAGACGAATGCTGATGGCACGATCGTGCGGCTCAAAGATATTGGCCACGCGGAGTTGGGCGCGGAGAGCTACGCTAACGACGTGCAGTTCGACGGGCAAGATGCGATGGGCCTGGCCGTCACGCAGCTGTCGACGGCGAACGCGCTCGATGTGGACCGCAAAGCGATTGCGGAACTCGACCGGTTGTCGAAGAACTTCCCTCCCGGCATGCATTACAAGGTTGCATTCGACACCACCGACGCGGTAAGCGAGTCGATCCGCGACGTGGTTTTCACGGTAGGTTCGGCGATCCTGCTGGTCATCCTGGTCATCTTTATTTTCCTTGGCGACTGGCGGACGACGATGATTCACTTCATCGCCACCCCGGTTTCGCTGATCGGCACGTTCGTCTTCGTGAAGTTACTCGGCTTCTCGATCAACACGCTGACTTTGTTCGGTATCACGCTCGCGACCGGCCTGGTCGTCGACGACGCGATCGTCGTGATCGAAAACATTGAGCGCCACATCCAGGAGGGGGAACACGACTCCCACAAAGCGGCGGCCGCAGCCACCGCCGAGATTACCAGCGCCGTCATCGCCACGTCCCTCGTGCTCTGTGCCGTGTTTGTGCCGGTTGCATTCTTCCCCGGGACGACCGGCATCCTGTTTCGCCAGTTTGCGCTCACCATCGCATTTTCTATTGCGATTTCCGCCTTCAACGCGCTGACGCTGGCTCCGGTGCTGGCGGCGATTTTTCTGAGCGGCCCCCACCGGCAGAAGTGGTGGTGGCTGCAAAAGTTTGACGATGGTGTTGTTGTGATGACCCGTGGCTACCGTCGCGTGCTGCATTTCGTGATGGGGTACAAACTGGCGATGGCGGTGCTGTTTTTCGCCGGACTGGGGCTCGCTTACTTTGTGTTCACGCGGGTGCCGACTGGGTTCGTGCCCGACGAGGATCAGGGCTACTTCATCATCGTGATCCAGGCGCCGTCGGGCGCATCGCTGGAATACACGAAGGCGATTGGAAAGCAGGTTTCGGACTTGCTGGCGGACGTAACGGAGGCGGAAGGCACGTTCTCCGTGGCGGGTTTCAGTTTCGCGGGATCTGCCGCGAATCAGGGGCTCATTTTTGTTCCGTTGAAGCCCTATTCGCAGCGCAAGGGCGACGCTCATACGGCGTCGGCGATTCTGAACCGCATTCGTCCGCGAATGTTTGGAGTTTCGGGCGCAATCGTGTTTCCCACGCTGCCGCCGCCAATTCAGGGTCTGAGCCAGTTCGGCGGATTTCAGTTTGTGGTGCAGGATCAGGCCGCGCATAAGCTCGAGGAACTGGCCAGCACGACGCAGGGAATTCTGCAGCAGGCGGCGCAGCGCAAGGACTTGACCCGGTTGTTTACGTCGTTTACGGCAAACGACCCGCAATATCTGGTGACTATTGACCGCGAGAAGGCGAAGAGCCTGCATGTGCCGCTGTCGCAGATCACGGACACGCTGGGCGTGTACATGGGGTCGTCCTACGTAAATGATTTCGATTTCAACAACCGGTCGTACCGGGTTTATGTGCAGGCGGATAAGCAGTTCCGGGCGACCGCGCAGGAGATTAAGCAGTTCTATGTGCGCTCCGACAGCGGGGCGATGGTGCCGCTGGACAACCTGATCACCGTGACGCAGACGACCACGCCGCAGGTGATCAGCCACTACAACCTGTTCCGGTCGGCGGAAATCGATGGCTCGCCGGCGCCTGGATACAGCTCTGGGCAAGCGATTGCGGCGATGGACGAGTTGGCGAAGAAAATGCCGCAAGGATTCACCTACAGTTGGACGGGATTGTCGCTTGAAGAATTGGCGGCGGGCGGGACGTCGTTAATTCTGTTTGGGCTGGGGACGCTGGTGGTCTATTTGACGCTGTCGGCGCAGTATGAAAGTTTTGTGCTGCCGTTTATTGTGCTGCTCGCAGTGCCGATGGCGCTGCTGGGGGCGCTGGGCGCGCAGTGGATTCGCGGACTTCAGAATGACGTGTTCTGTCAGGTTGGATTGGTGATGCTGGTAGGGCTTTCCAGCAAGAACGCGATTCTGATCGTGGAGTTTGCCGAGCAGTTGCGCCAGCGTGGAATGCCGTTGGTGGAAGCGGCGATACAAGGGGCGGTGATACGTCTGCGGCCGATTCTGATGACTTCGCTGGCGTTCATTCTCGGTGTGGTGCCGCTGGTGATTGCTACTGGCGCGGGTGAAAACGGTCGGCACTCCGTGGGCACGACCGTGTTCGGCGGGATGATCATGTCGACGGTGCTGAATCTTTTCTTTATTCCGGTGCTGTATTTGATCATCGAGGGCTGGCGCGAGCGGGGGAAAGAACCGGTGCACGCGCCTGCTCCTGCACCTCCGATCGGCCCGGGCGGGGCACAACCACTTCCCGGCTCCGCATCGATCTAGGTTGCGGCGGGCTTGCCGTTGGCTCTGCTGTTAGTCTTCGAGCGTCGCGGACCGCTCGTTTTCTTCTCGGCTATTCTTCCTGCATTCTTCCGCGCCTTGCGGCGCATCTTCGCCATCCACTCCCGGGAATACATGGTGCCGCGGCATTTGGGCGAGCCGCAGTGGCAGGGCGCGGGGTCTTCATCATCGTAGAGGTTGTAGTCCCACAGCAGTTCTTCGCCCGCCGCGATGTTTCGAATCGCAAAAATCCAGGCGCGGTTTTTGATCTCATCGATTTCGCAATTCGGATCGCAGGAATGATTCAGGAAGGCGCCCAGGCCTTCGCCGTCGATGACGGTCTTGCCATCTTCCAGGCCATATAGGTACGTGCGGGACGCGCCGTCGTAGAGGCGATCGGCCTCTTCTGGCGTGATGCGCGGGCCCGCGTATTCCACGACGCGGGCTCCCTTGCGAATGGGACGAGTAGTGTAAACGCCAGCCGAATGAATGGGCGAAGGACGAACGACCAGAGCCATGAACTAATTTCGCATGAGTGGGGCGTTCCGGGGAACAGCATTTTCGGGCCTCGCTTCGCGGCCTGGCCGGGCCGCCTGGCCGGTTAATGGCGTTGCTTCGTGGTAAACTTCCGCTCGCAAATGAAACTTATCCGAAGTTGAATGCCGGGGGAATCATGAGACTCAGAAATCAAAGCTTCGTTGGGATGGTGGCAGCATTGCTGCTTTGCGGATTGTCACTGCCGGTGAGTTCGGCGGCACAGAGTTCGAACTCAAAACAGGCTGACGCCAGCGCTGCCGACAGCGAAAAGGCTGCATACTGTACGCAGACCGGCGGGATTGTGGAATACCGCAAGCCCTACTACAACACCAATTCTGACCCGAGCCAGTGGCTCGTGCTGGCGGGTGGGGAATGGTTTTGCCAGTACACGAAGATAGGCGGCACTTCCCGCATTCACATTTCTCTGAATTCGCTCAACGCCACTGAACCCAGCCTGGCAGTGCTGGCTTACTATGCGAAAGTAAAGTGGAACGGTCAGGGCAATGGCAATCCGGCATCGTTCTATTGCACACAACTCGGAGGCTCCGATTCGTTCGGCGGGGTGAATCCGTTTGGTGGAGGCTGGGTGCAGTTCGGCGCGATCGACGAGGTCCTCGAGGCTTGCATATTTCCGGATAATTCCACTATCGACTCATGGGGGCTGCTCTACCATTCCGTCAACATCATTCGCGGAAAGGATCTGGCGCATGTTCTGAAGTTCAAGAACCCTTACTGAGCGCAGGCGGAGGCCGAGCAGTAGGAATGTTCCAGGAATGCGTAACGCGGATGCTCACTGCTCCGGATCGTAGACGGAACTGCCGAAGCCCATTTTCCGGGCGTAGTCCTGCATCTGATCCAGGGCCTGTTTTGCGTTTTCTAACTCGCTGCGCATGTCTTCCACCTGCCGCTGCTTCTGCTGCTGGCTCTCATTCCATTGCACGCAGTTGGCGACGCAGTTTGCTCCGGCAAAATGGATTGAGTCGTTCAGCTCCGTGATCTGAGCCTGCAGGGCGCTGATGGCGCTCTTCTGATCCTGAATTTGAGATCGGATCGCGTCGGGCGACATCTTCCCGCCAAAGGCAGGGTCGGGAGCGAATTCTCCCTTGCCCGTCGGCGAAGCGGGAGTCTTTACACCGGCAACAGGGTGCTGCGGCAGTTCGTCGTCGGTGATGATGTGGGACGCACGGTGCAGCTGCGCGTCTTTTCTCGGAGCGCTCTTGCTTTGTGGGTCCGTGCTTCGGCCCTCTTTGTTGGGGACATCGTTAGTTTGGGCGTTTTTATTTTGGTCGCTTCCGGGCTGTGCGTCTTTCGCGGGGACGTCTTTTTGCTGTTTCTGCTGGCGCGTCTGGCGGGCCACGTCGCCCAATGACTGTTCGTCCTGAGCTTGGGCGCGGCCTGCAAAAAGCAATGCCCCGGCGAGAACGAAGAATAATAAGAAAAATCTGCAGATTGATCGCACGGGATGAACCTCCCTCCGGCACTCCGCCAGGGAGGACGGATACCTGCTTCATCGTAGCGCTCGCCGCGTCCCGGGCGAGGTTACGTTAGTGTCAGGGCTGCGCAATGGCTCAGCGTAATAAGGCCGTCGCCACTGAGACGTTTCGGGCACTGCTCTGGTATTCTCGCAGCCATGGAAAACCGCTCTTTCGGCGACGTGGGAGGAACACCTGGCGGCTTGGGGCCGTTTCTACTGGGCTTTGTGATGGCCTGCGTCGGAGGATATTTGCTGAGCAACCAGGTCAGCGTGGTTGGTTCCTATTGGAGCTTTTACGGCGCGAACACTTTTGGGATCACGTTGGTGCCGCTGCTTTTCGGGGTAGCAATTTTGTTCTGGAACGGAAGCAGCAAAATCGGATGGTTGTTGACGATTGCCGGAGTGCTTTTCATTCTGGCGGGAGTGATCGCCAACATGCATATTTATTTTCGTCCGGCGAGCCTGTTCGAAACTCTGGTGATGCTGATCTTATTTGTCGGCGGACTCGGGCTGATCGCCCGCTCGCTGCGCTCGCACCCCGGCGAAAGCGGCAAGACCGGCGAGTGAAGACCGACGAGTGAGTCGCTCCCGGCCCGCCGAATAGAATAGTCATCATGCCGATTCCGTTTGCAGACTACGCAGCCCGGGTGCAGCAGAACCTGGAGGAGGTTTACGGGATTCGCGTGGTGACGCGGGATATTCCCGATCCTCTTACTGGCGATCTTGACGGATTGGAAATCCACATTGACTATGCGGTCACCGCCGAGTTACGGCTTTTTCTGCTGGGCCATCTTTTCGGGCACACGGTGCAGTGGGATGTGAATCCCGAGGCATTTGAGATCGGGCGGCGTTATCAACCTCCGGTGGACGAGGCGCTGATTCCCGCGATCGTCGCCTATGAAGGCGAGGCTGCCTGTTACGGGCTGGCTTTGTTCCATGAGTGCGGCATCGCCGATGGCGACCAATGGTTTTCGAATTACAGTGCGTGCGACCGGGCTTATCTGCTGCATTTCTATCGCACCGGAGAGAAGCGCGATCCGCAAAATTTCTGGCGGGACGACGCGCAGCTGGTTCAGCCCAAACCTATCCCACAGTTCACGCCAACGAGAAGAGCGTTCCGAATGGATGGGATCGTGATTTAAGAGGAAGCTAGTTTGGGCCAGGCCTGTTCGGAGAAAACTGATGCGCGGGAGGACGGCCTGCCGCTCATCCTCCTGAGCTTTGCCGCGCCAACGCCATTAATTCATTGGTGCGGCGGATTACTTCGCTGCGGTCGAGGTCGCGGTATTGCTTTGGCAGAAGGCTCTTGCTGGTGCACTCCAGCACAGCAACCATATTTTGCAGGTTAATTTCGGTAGGGTAGTAGGGAGGGATGAAGTCGTCGAGGGCGGCTTTGAGATCGTCGGCGTCCACGGCCGATTTTTTCTGCAAGCTGCTCCGCATGTGACTGCGCACCAGGACGGCCTCAATGTCCGCGCCCGACAGGCTCAACGCGCGCTCCAGGAAGGATTTCTCGACATCGGGCGGAAATGGTTTCATACCAATTTTCCGTTGCATAGCCCGCAACAACGCCAGACGCTCTTCGGGAGTGTCCGGATAAAACAGAGCGATGTGCTCTTCGGCTCGGCCCTGCCGCTTCAGATCTACTGGCAACAGGTCGGGTCGGCAAGTCAGCAGAAACCAGATCACTTTGCCCCGGTACTCGGTGTTGCCCATGAATTGCGCGATCTGAGCGAACACGCGGTTGCCTACGCCGCTGTCGCCTGAGCTCGAGCGATCTCCGAGTTGGGCGTCGGCTTCGTCGACAATCACGGCAATCGGGCTCATAGCCTTGAGCAGACCGAGAACCCGCTCCAGATTGCCTTCCGTGACGCCCTGCCACATGCTGCGAAAATTTTTCAGCGTGACTGCAGGAATGCCGACCTCGCCGGCGAAGCAAGTCGTGATGAAAGTTTTTCCCGTCCCCACCGGACCGCAAATTACGTAGCCCATGGGCAGGACGTCCGTGTTGCCGGCGCGGATCGCGGCGGCGGCATCCTGCAGCTTTCGCTTTGCCTGATCGTTGCCGGCGACAAAGGAGAGGTCGAAACGACTCTGCACGAATTCCAGCAGGCCGCCGGATTCTGACTCGATGAGATCGCGCTTGCGTTCCGATAGAAACTTCAGCGTGAGCGGCTGCTGGTTCTGCACCGCGTGTGAAATCAGGCTCTGCAGCTGCATTCGCTTCAAGCCCGCGCCCAGCGTAGCCAGCGTTTCGTCGCTGACTTCGGAGCCGGCGGGCAGGCCTTTATCTTTCAGTTGTCCGCGGATAAAATCCAGGCGCTCCGCATAATCTGGCAGGGGAATCTCGATGGAAGATACTCCTGGATTCTGCACGATGCCTTGATTGAGCTCGATCTGATTTTCCGCGACCAGGCAGATGGTGACGTCCGCGTTCAGAAACGCTGCATTGCGCGCCCACCGCTTTAGAATCACCAGCGAATTGCGATCCTCGGCTGACATGCTGGAAACGTCTCCGGCCGGAGCGATGGTTTCGGCGAAGTCGATGACCAGGCCGATTTTCTTGCCGTCCGCGATGCGCAGGCGCAGGTAGTTGTCGAGCAGGTTCAGAACGGCGTCCGGACTGCGCGGCACGCCGCCTTGCGCGTAGGTGGTGCCGTGGAAGCTGTCGTAGCCTTCGAGAGCGCGGCGGAAGTCGGACTGGCTGGCGGGGTTGCCGAAACTTAATCCGCCGCGGTCATAATGCAGAATCAAGTCGCGCTGGCCGAAAAGCGCGCTGAAGAGAAATTCGTCGAGCGCTACAAACGCGGTCGAGTCCTGCCCGCGGAGCGGTATCAGGTCGCGCACGTTTCCGTAAAGTACGAACAGAGAATACGACCGGGAGTAATATTTTTCCGAAAGTTCCCGCGCCCATGAAGGGAGCGCATCCATGTATTTTCCCGTCGATGATGTGTTCGCGGTCATTCTAGTTTTGAATCTCTGGTTTTGAATCTAGTTTGGAATTCTCGTGCGATTCGGCCCCGAGGAAGTCGAAGTGGAAGTGTCGTCCATCGACATGATTCCCTCCATGTCCGGCGTTAGATCGCTGAAAATCGCTTCCACCTGCTGCACCGTCTGCTCAGTCTCTTCCACATCCTTCACCAGGTTGTCGAGCTGATCACTGATCTGCTGCGGATCGCGCATAGTGACGGATTGATCGCGAATCAGATGCAGCACATCTTCCACCGCGGAGCACTGCGCGTCCACGACCTTGCGGTTTTCGCAGAGCTTGTCGTACTTTTCCAGGCGCTTGGTGAGAATCTCAATGCGCTTCTTATTGATTTCCTGGACTCGCGGCGGGTCGGTGCTGAGCGACTTCTGCAGCGTGGCAACCTCGCGTTTGATTTCATTCTGGTCGGTGCTGCGCAGATATTGTTGTTGCTGCGCGGCCGCCAGCAGAAGCCGCGCGTAACCGTTCAGCAGGCCGCTCAGGCGGCCGTCCATCTGCTGCAGAAAAATCTGCGAGGTGGTGGAGAGCTGGTTGAAATTGTTGTGAATCGAACTGCACACCTCGGCCAGCTTCCAGTAGCGGCTCTGCATGTCGGAGGGCAAGGTCCGCAGCATCTGGCTGAGCTTCTGCTGATGCTTTTGTTGTTCTTCGGAAAACTTCCAGGAGCGCACCAGCCGCTGAAATCGCCAGTTCTGCGGAACGATAGCCAGGTACATCAGCTCCAATCCGCCCGCTAGAATCGCCGGCAGCAAGCTGCCGCTGAGCAACGCGAACACGCCGGCGCCTGCCAGCGCAATCCAGTTGTATTGCAGGTGGAAGGCTTCTTTTACGAAATTAATGTCGCGGGACTGATCAGGAGGAGAAATTGACTGATCCTGAAAGTCGGCGGGAGACATTTAGACGCTCACCCGCACGAATCCGTTCCCGGGAGCGTGCCGCAAACGGCCGAGAACATAATTTTGCAGTTCATGAAATTCATTGCGCTCTTTCAGGGCCAGCTCGCGAGGACGATCAAACGGCACTTGGACATCTTCAATGATCGTCCCCGGATGCGCGCTCATGATGAAAATCCTGTCCGCGAGATAAACTGCTTCTTCCACGTCGTGCGTGACGAACAAGATGGTGCTGGCAGTTTCATCCCAAACTTTCAACAGCAGTTGCTGCATCTCGCTGCGGGTTTGCGCGTCCAGAGCGCCGAACGGCTCGTCCATCAGAATGACTGCTGGGCGGAGCGCCAGCGTGCGCGCAATCGCAACCCGCTGCTGCATTCCTCCGGAGAGCGTTTCCGGGTACGCATTCTCGAAACCGGTCAGTCCGATATCCTTCACCAATTGCGCCACCGTTTCTTTGCATTGCTTTTCCGGCACGCCGTTAATCTTCAGACCGTAAGCTATGTTACCAGCCACCGTCAGCCAGGGAAACGAAGTGTATTTCTGAAACACCATGCCGCGATCTTTTCCCGGACCGTGCACCGGCTGTTCATTCACCAGGATCTCGCCCGTATCGGCGGTATCGAGGCCGGCGATCAGGCGCAGCAGAGTCGACTTGCCGCAGCCGGAAGGACCCAGCAGGACGCGGAACTCGCCAATGTCGCGGCCTTCGCGCGAATACGCGTCTTCAATCTCGAAGTTGATGTTCTCGAGGGCATCGACCTTCGACCCGTCCGCGGAGACGAACGTCCTGTTGGTTTTACGCACCGTGATTTTCGATTTCTTAGCTTCCATGCTTGGCCGCCTTCAAGTGTGCGGTGGCGCTGGGAACACCCGCTCCTCCGCCCGCGAATGGTGACATCCCCTTGCGCCAGGGGAAGAGGCGGCTTTCGAGAAACGTCAACAGGAAGCGAAACAAGAATGCGGCGATGCCAATGGCGATGATTCCCGCGTACACGCGATCGAAATCCAGAACTTTGCGAGCGGCTTCCACCATGTAACCCACGCCCTTGCGGGCATTCAACATCTCAGCAAGGATCACGTAGGTCCAGCCAATGTCATAGAGAATTCGGAACGACGAGAAAATCGCCGGGAACGACGCGCGAAACACGAGCCACAAAACTTGTCGTTGATTTGCTCCGAGCGTGTAAGCCGTTTCCAGCAAAGCATTGTCCACCCGATTGACTTCTTCGACGACTACCGCCAACAAGTAAAAAAACATTCCGAACCAGAGGAATGCAATTTTCTCGGTTTCGTCGATGCCGAACAGGGCGATGAACGCGGGAAGAAACGCGGTGAGCGGCATGGCGCGCATGGGCGCGGCGACGGGATTGATCAGTTCGAAGAGCCAGCGATAGCTCGACATCAAAATGCCGAGCGGGATGGCGACCACCGCGCACCAGAAGAACGCCTGGGCAATGCGCCACCAGCTCATGAACACGTTGCCGAGCAGGTCGTAATCCGACCAGAGCATTCCGAAAGCGTGAATTACGCCGAGCGGCTTCGGAAACAGAGAAACATGCGGCCCTTGCCAATAGGGCACGAGTATCCAGAGCAATATGATCGTGCCCCAGGTAATGAATGGGGCCGCCCATCGGACCCAAGGCGCTGCTTCTTTGCGAATCGTGAACCAGTCATTCATGTTGCCTGCTCATGTCGCCCGCTCATGTCGCGCCCTTCATCGTGCTCTTTCGCCGGCTCACTGCTCGCTAGCTTGCCGGATTCGCGTAGACCTTGATGTCGGTACGGCGATTCTTCTCGCGGCCTTCGGGCGTCGCATTGCTGTCGATGGGTTTATCGGGGCCGTTGCCGGCTGTCCGCAGCCGCGCTGAAGGGAAACCGTACTTTTCCATGAGGTATTTCTTCACTTCATCGGCGCGCGCGTGTGAGAGTTGAATGTTGTAGGCGCGAGATCCCGTCGAATCGGTGTTGCCGTCGATATCGACGACCGTGTTTTCGTAAGCGCGCATAGTGCCGGCGAGTTCATCCACGATCGCGCGTGAATCCATACTCATGCTTGAAGAATTGGGATCGAAATAAATCGAGCGGTGTTGGGTTGCAATGGGCGTTGCGCCGGGCGCCGGCGACTTGTACTCGATGGGCGCTTCCGTAGACGCCATGGAGAAGTTGTCGGCCAATTTCTCTACATAGCGACGATCCAGACTCTCCTCAGGATCGAACGTATGTTTGATGACGCGCAAATCCCGATACATATCCTGAGCCATGCCGAGAATATTGGCGTAATCGGCGTTCGATCCGGCGGTGCCCATGAACGATCGGTTGTCGGCGTAATCCGCAAGCTTCACGCCACCGAGCATGGTCTTGGCAAGGTCGGAGGGGATGTTGAAATCTTTTACCGTTCCGATCAGGTTGTAGGCCCGCTCCGGCTGAGTCTTGATGAACTCCACGCCTTCGAGCCAGCCTTGGGAAAACTTCAGCAGGGTCTGCGGATGCTTGGCGGAGAAACTGTCACTCACCACAAGAATGTCGGCGATCAAATGATTTGCGATTCTTGTGTCGTAGATTTTTTTCGAGCCCGGCCGCTTGGCGACCGCATCGCTCATATCCGGGTCCCAGGCGACGGCGGCATCCACTTTTTCCTGCGCGAAAAGCGTGGCCGGTTCGATGCCGTCTTTCGTGTGGACCGCTTTGTTAAAAATCTCCTGGCGTTGCGCGGTGCTGAGGCCGGAGGTCTTGAGCCCGTTGTAGAGCAGGAAGTGCGAAGGCGTGAACGGAGCGAAGGCCACGGTCTTGCCGGCGAGATCCTCAATGCTGTTGATGCCCTGTTTGCCGATGACGCCATCGGCGCCACGCGACCAGTCGACCATCAGGAAGGCGTGCGAGCCGAATCCTTTTTCTTTGAACTGCGCGTAGTCCTTGGCATAGACGTCCGCGGTGGTCAGCATGACGTCGACGTTGTCGGTAGCCAGCGCGGCCGCTCCCTCGGTCCAGTCGTCGATGATCTTGAACGAAACCTTCAGGCCCTTTCTTGCCGAAGATGGAGTCGGGAACCGTGTCCAGCCCGCCATTCGCCACCAGGCCGCCCACGCAACCGACCCAAACGTTCACGCGGACGCGAACCTCGGCGTCGCTGTCGCTCGAGGATGCCGGGATCAACAGGGGCTTCGAGGCATCCACGGTCTCGCCGTTCCCCGAGGAAGAACTCTTGCCCGTCAGCTTGTTGAAATCAATGATGCCGTATCGATTGAGGCTGTAGCCCACCAGGGCCGCGCCGATCAGGAAAATCAGAACCCATCCGCCCCGCTCAATCTTCATCGCCATGACGTTCTCCTCCGCAACTGTGCCGTGCTGATTCTTGTCTCTACTATCTATACGTCGCTGGTACTAAGAAGTTCGTTGTTGTTCCTTGGACGCGATAGTCTTCTCCGCGCCGCTGGACGCTGCCGCTTGCGGAGCCAGGCCCATCTCGATCTTGAACTGCTTCACCAGTTCGCTGGCCTGCATCTTTTCCGCTTCGTCATCGATCTTGATCTTCTGCTGGTCGACGTTGCTCATGGCCATATCCATGCGGGCTTCGTTGACCGCGGTTGTCTCCTCAATCTTGCGCACCATCTCATCGTGCGTTTGGCTGATTCCGGCGACCTCGAATTGCTCCATGGCGTCGGCGACTTTTTTCTGCCATTGAGAGCGGCGATAGTCGGCGATCGCGCCCAGAGCCTCTTGCGTCTTCCGGTCTTTCTCGCGCATGAAAGCGGTTTTCACTGCCATGGCCTTGTCGAAGGCGGCGCGCGCGGTCGTGAGCTGTCCCTGATTTCGGGCCAGCGCACCCTTCGTCTGCTCCAGTTGCGCGGCGTAGGTGCCGGCGATGTCGTCTCGATTGGCTTGAATCGCAGCTTTCACCTTGGCCGTCAAGGCGGCCATGTCGCTCTGGTACTTAGCCTGTTCCCGCTCCAACAGCGTCACGTTGGCCTTGACCATGGCAATGCTCTCGTTCATCCGCGGGACCTGATCGTTCATGTCGCGGATGTTCTGCTGCAGAATGAGTTCCGGATCTTCGGCCACCGAGATGAAGAAACCGAAGAACGAACGAAATACTCTCGAGAGACGTTGCCACATAAATTCCTCCTGATCAGGAACGTTGCGATGTTTTTGGTGACGGCTCCGCTTGCACGGCGCCGGTCGTAATCGGGTTTTCGGTCACAAAGTAGCCCACTGCTTCAGCAATCTTTTTCTCTTCCTGCTGTTTCTTCAGCCGCCATCCGGTGAACCGCGTTTTTTCCCGCATGACTTCGTCATTGTTCGCCTGAATCTTGGCGTGCTGCGCGGTGACAAACTGGTCGATCTGCGCCTGAATGTCGGTGTTTTCTTTGGTCTTTCTCGATTCAAGTTCGTCGGCTGCGCGCTGCTGTACGCGCTCGTAGGTGTCGAGCGCGCGGTCGCGGCGCACCGCATCCTGGATCACTTCCTTGATGTCCACCCCGGCTGCATCGAGAGCAACCAGCACGGAAGACTTCTTCACGTCAGAAGGCTGGTTGCGAATGTGCTCGCTTTCGAGCATTTGCGAAATTTTCAGGATGGAGTAACCCTGCGGCGCCGGAGGAATCTCCGCCGCCTGGTAAATCTGTTCGAAGGAAGTGGGATCGGAAACGGGCGTGGTGAACTTCGGCTCCGCGGCCAGAGTGGAGGCGATCTCAGCCACGCTCTGGGCAGCACTCTTGCCGGCCGCGGATGCGCTCCTCGTATTGGGCGACGTGCCGGGTGAACTGGGCGCAGCGGGGTTGTCCTCGTCGACGGAAACGATGTAGTTGTACCACTTCTTCGACATTCAGTCCTCCAACCCGCCGCGGCGATCGTGGCCCAAACACTGGTCCACGCTAGTCTAGAAGAAACCGGGGACTATCGTGACCCTGAAAAGTAATGCCCAGTGCCCGCTTTGTCAATTCTTTCAATTAGTTCCGAGCCATCGACGGTTCGCATTCGACCGCGATTTGTCACTCACCGGAACTCCTCCGGAGTCTTCCGGAGCCAGAACAATTTAATCGCAGACGTGGAAGTTGATCAATTCAGCTAGAATGGGCACTTTCGCCGTTCAAAATGACCACCATTTTTGAACGGACGCCGGTTTTGAGAATGGAACCCACGTGGCCGCTGACGAACTTCCCTCGATCCTGCCTTCGATTTTGAGCCGAGTTGTAGAAACCAAGGCGGACTACGACATCCGCCTGCTCGCCCAACAATTGGGAACGAACTATCGCTCGCTGATGTACTGGCTGCGCGGCGAGCGGAACATGCCGGCTTATCTGCTGCCGCGAATCTGCACGCTCCTCGGCAACTACGAAGCCCTCGATTACCTCGAGAGCCAGGCGGGGCGCGTGGCCTTCAAACTGCCCGACCCAAAGATGACGCTGGAGAAGGAATTGCTTGCCGTCTCCAATCTGATTCGAGAAGTTGGGGAAGCGCTCGAGAGTGTGGCGGAGACTCTCGCTGATGGAATCGTGGAGGAGAGCGAACTGAGATCCACGGTCCCCAAGCTGGAAGGCGTGATACAGGAATGCGCTTCGCTGAAGTATTTGCTCGAAGATCTTTCCAAGCGGCGAAAAAAGAGAACCCGCAATCAGTAAGCTGAGGTGTTTTGCGCTGGCGGTTATTCGCTCTGTTCTTTCTCTTTGGATTTTAGAAATGCTTCCAGCGCTTCGATGTCTTCGGGCAGCATGCGGGTAAACTTGATTCCGTTACCGACCTGGGGATCGCACGTGACCACGGCGCCCAGCACGAGCAACGTGTCGTCGAGTTGCAACTTCAGCTCGATCGTGGTGCCGACCGGAAAAGGAAAAAACGTATCGATATAACAACCGCCCATGCTCAGGTCGGTGGTGGCGCCGCGAATCGGCGAGGTGCTCTCCTCGGTGTGCAGCTCCACTGGCGCTCGTACTTTGATTCGCGGATTTCCTCGTCGTTCTTGATCCATCGCGCTTTCTCTTCAACTCCCTCCCGCAGAGTATAGATCGGGTTCTTCAATCACTGGTACGAAAGAAAGCCGGGGTCTCCGCGAAAGTAACGGAGACTCCGGCGCTGATTTACATCTTGGTATGCGTCGCAAGATTGATGGTGACCGTGTCGGTCGGCGCGGCGCCTCCGGCCACCGCGGGATGGAAGTCAATGCGAAGCTGCTGGGCGTTGACGGTGATCCGCAGATAGCCGTAGTTCTTGTCGTCATATTTTTCCAGAGTGAGGCCGGTGGCCTGCACCGCGGGGCTCGCATCGAGGTAGGTGACGTTGGCGCCCTGAGCCGGTTCCTGCGCGGGCTGGCCTTTCTTGGCTTGTACCAGCGCAGTTACATTGTGGCCGCTGTCTCCGCTGACGATGAAGGGTACATCGAACTTTTTGCCGCCGAAGGTTACCGAACGAGTGTAGTGCTGGTAGTTATGTGCGTGTCCGGAGAGAAACGCGTGAGGATATACACCCTGGGCTTGGCAGATGGTATCGATATCCCGCAGCATGGGGTTGCTGCTGCTATGTATTCCACCACCGCCTTTGCCACCCTGCGGGGGAGCGTAAGTGAACGCCGGATGGTGCGTGGCCAGCAGCAGCGCGCCCTGGAAATTGTCGGTTTTGATGCGTTGCAACTGCGCGGTGAGAAACGCAAGCTGAGCGTCGGGCACGCCCTTCCATTTTCCTGACTCGCTCGAAATCAATCCTGGATCTTCGAGCGCATTACTGAACAGTCCGATGATGCGCACAAAAGGCGCGTCGAGCGTGAAGTAAACGCCGGGCTGCGTCATGGCTGTGCGGTGCAACGGGCCGGCCTCGGTCGTGACCACCGGGCCCGTCGAGCAGAAGTTGCGCATAAAAATCTTCAGCGGCTGCGCGGCCACCGCCGTGCCGGGCACAATGAAAGAATCATGGTTGCCGGGAATCGCCAGAATGGGCGCTGGATAGTTGCGGTAAGGCTCATAAAACTGATCGTAGTAATACTCCGACTCGCCAAAGTCGTAGACCACGTCGCCCAGGTGATACAGAAACGCAGGAACGTTGGCCGCAATCGAAGTGTGGTAGTCGTTGGTCACCATGTCGGAAACGCGGATCGCGTTTGCATACTTCTGGGCACTCGAAGCGCCCGTATCGCCCAGTACGTGGAAACAAATCTGCTTGGCGTTCTGAATGTTTTGAATAATCTCCGTCCCATGCGGCCCCCAGGCTTCCTGAAGTTCGAAGAGATCGCCGGGCTTGGCGGTGGAAGCAGGGAAGCTGACCACGTCTTTCGTCAACAGATTCTGGATCTGCTTATAGAGCTTGCTGTCGGAGGGATGCGGAACTTTGAACTGGGTTGGGTCTGGAGTGGGGACACCTTCGTTGAAAACCGGTTCCCCGAAGACGGGCGCTACGAGCGGTGTCTTGGCATTTCTTGGCATGGCTGCATTCCTTTCGTTGAGTGTGTGACAGTTTCCTGCGCCGGAGCGGAACTCCCCCTCGCAACAACTCCATCGCTCGGGAACTCCGCACGCGCTCGGAGCACCCGTTATTTCCTGGGGATTGGCCGCGCGAGCCGGTCAGAACCGGGGTGGTCTAACCAGATCGTCTAACTGGCACTGGGCGCCGATGTCATCTCATTTTTCAAGGGCGCCCCGGGGAATGGTCTTTCAATTTACTGCCGCCGGTAGCTTTGTGCAAGTAGAACCGAAGCGGTTGCGAAAAAGCAGCGCCGGCCATCTGGGATGGCCGGCGCTGGCTGTCGAGTTAAAGTAAGTCGAGCTGCACTAACTGGTTGCTTCAGCAATCACGAGCCGCTACTGCGCGGGCGTCGCGGGAGCAGCCGCGGTTGCCGGCGCCGCGGGCGCGCTTGCCGTCACCTCGGGAGCGGCTACGGGATTGATCTTCACCGTGGCCATGATCGCGGCCAGGCGATTGAAGACTTTGTCCCGATCCACGTGCTTCATCGTGCCTTCCGTTTCATGAGCCATGGTGGTGACATTGAGCGCAAACTCGTAGCAGCCGCCATTCTGGAAGATGTGGAAGTATTTGGTGTCGCTCTGCCGGTTGCCTTCCCCCGCGACCGCTTCCGCCGACTGCAATTCCAGATCGCCCAGCAGCAGCTTGGAAGTCGATGTTGCCGTGGCAGATGTGGCTGGCGTCGAGATCGCCGGGGTTGAGGAAACTGCGGTGGACGGTGCCGGCGCCGACGTGACGGGGGCCGCGGCGACAGCCGTAGTTGAAGCCGACGCAGTCTGCTCCGCAGTATTCGGGGCTGGCGCAGACGTAGTCGGCGTGGCTTCGGTCGATGTAGTCTGGGTCGATGTAGCATCGGTCGATACAGGCTTGGTCGACGTGGAATCGGTTGACACCGGCTGCGCCGCAGTTTGCGTTGCATCGGAAGATGCTACTTCTTTGGGCTGTGGCACCGCGAATTCGCGGCACTGCTCGGCCGTGACATCCCTGTTGACGCTCACGTTGAAGTAGGCCGCCGACAAGTCGGTATCGGCAAACGCAGTCTCGGGCAGTTCCACCGCGGCCAGCGCAGTTCCGCCGGGCACGACAAAGTTCATGGGCAGCGGACTGGACGCAACCAGTTCGGTCGCCGCATTGCCAGTCTCAAGGCCGTATTTACGCGGATATTCAAACGTAACGCCATAACTCTGATCCGCATACGTGACAGTCGCGGGACGCTTCCTGACTACTTTCTTCGGAGCCGGCTTCGCGGGCAGAGCCTGCCGGAGCGGGCGTGTTGGAACTAATCATCGTGTCCGGAGTTGGGTTCTGGGTTACGGGAATCTGATTGTTGGAGCTCACCGGCTTCGGCTTGTCACTGTTGCAGCCTACGGTCAGCGAACAAACGATCAAGAGCGCGGCAAACATAAGCGCGCCAGTGTTTTTTCCCCATGTGATGGATTTGCGGGATTCGGAAATCTTCCTTACTGCGATCTTGTTCTCTGCGATCTTGCTTGCGGAACTGAAACAATTGATACGGGTCATGGTTGGTCACCTCCTGCTGCTGAGCAGCGCAAGTGACAGTGCATAAGATGTGCCAACTGGGAGCGCATTGATTTTGCTGGGGTTAGCGCGGTGAGCGCGGCGGAAGTTGTGGAGGGCGAGACACGCCGTGGATCGGGTGACACGTTCGCGGCGAGATGGAGCAGTAGCATTGTCAGCGATTTTCCGCCTATTCTTGAACCGTGGAGACGGACTCGACGACGCTCTATCGACCGGTGGGCGAAAAAGAACTTGAACTCATCCGGGCAAGCGGGTTCCGTTCATTTCCACCGCGTTTGCCGGAGCAGCCAATTTTCTATCCAGTACTGAGTGAGGATTATGCCACGCAGATTGCGCGCGACTGGAATACGAAGGATGAGCGTTCGGGATTTGTGGGCTATGTGCTGCGCTTCGCTGTGCGGACCGAATTTCTCAGCCGGTATGAGATACACGTGGTTGGGAGTTCCATGCATCGTGAATATTGGATCCCGGCGGGCGATTTGCCGGGAATGAACGCCAATATTGTCGGAGACATCGAAGTGGTGTCAGAGTTTCGTGGGAAAACATGACACCGCTAATGTACGCGGGGCCTCTGCATTTCACGGGCAAGAGTCCCTTCGACTTCGCTCGGGGCAGGTCCGCGCCACGCTGCTCTCACGCCGGCAGCGGAGCGAATGAGGAATTCGCGACGACACATAAGTCCTCCTACGTCGGTGGCGCTTGGTAAGAGATTACACGCAAGAAACCAAAACACGTTACCGCAGAGTTCGCTGAGAACGGCCGCGGAGTTCGCGGAGGATGGCACGCTCCCTCGAACTTTTCCCTAAGAATGCGCGGGGGAAAAACGAGATTGTTATTCGAATTGTTTGCGGAAGGCGGCGAGCTTGCTGCTGGACCTCAGAAAGTTCCCTGCGCAGAGACGCAACTTCTTCTTCCAGGTGGGCGAGGCGATCGGGAGCGGACGAGGCGGTGTGCGCTAAGAAATCCGACGTGGTCGAGGCGGGCACATCGAGGATCGTGGGCTCACCCGAAAAAAGATGCATGTACCGCGATTCCTTCGTTCCCGGTTGTCGCGGCAAAACCCGCGCCAGCGGCGGCTCGCGCTGGGCCAGGCGATCGAGAGTCGAGACGACATCGTCGAGCGCCTCGAAGTGATACATGCGCTCGGTGCGGCCGCGGAGTTCGCCCGGTGTTTGCGGCCCGCGCAACAGAAGCACGCACACGATAGCGATCTCACGCCGGTCGAAGTTGAACACTTCCTGCAGCCGGTGCTCATACTTCGTGACCCGGCTGTCTGCCCCACTGGCCGGCCCGGCGAGGCGCTTTTCCTGCAGCGTGGCCAGCGCGGTGCGCACGGTTTCTTCGGGTAGCGTCATCACCGGCTCGCGATTATTTTTCTGGTTGCAGGCGTTGACCAACGCGTTGAGCGAGAGCGGGTAGTAATCGGGCGTGGTGATGTCTTTTTCGATCAGCGAGCCGAGGACGCGGGTTTCGATTTCCGTGAGGTTCAACATACTGACCAGAAGATGTTGTGTGTTCCCGATTTTAACGGAGCGGGAGGCTTGAAACGACTGTGTGTAGTAACAAAGTCAAAATCCCCACTTCTCGCAAAAGACGCGAGAAGTGGGGCACCCTGCGAAGTTTATTTAGAACAGCGCGGTCGGGCGCCGCTTCCAGGTCTTGCCTTTCTCCTGCGCAATCTTTTCCATATCGTTCACGTAGGTTCCGGCTTGGGTGAGCACGTGGTGCAAGTCGTTGCCGATGCTGATGAAGGTGAAACCTTTTTCCAGGAACTCGCCGACGCGCGAGGTGCCGAACAGAAACAGTCCAAGGATTACGTTGTTCTTGCGCGCATGCTCGATCAGCTTTTTCGTGGCAGCATCGAGTTCCGGCGAAGTGTACATGTGCGGGAACTCGTATTTGTTATAAAGCCCCATCGACATGCAGAGATCGTTCTGGCCGAGGAAAAGAATATCAACGCCGGGGACGGCGGCGATCTCGGCGATATTCTCGATGCACGAAGCCGTCTCCACCTGCAGCGCGACGATGCCTTCGTTGTTCCAGTTGCCGGCGTAGCCGAGCAGTCCATTCTTGTTCATGCTGCGCTGTGGAAAGTAGACCGAGCGCGTGCCCACCGTCGGATACTTGGTGCAACTGATGGCCTGGCGCGCTTCTTCGGCGGTGTTGATGTAGGGGACGAGCACGCCATCGGCGCCCATGTCGAGCGCCTGCTGGATGCCGGGGCGATCATCGTATCCGCCGACGCGGACCAGCGACTTGGCGCCGCCGTTCGCGATTCCGCTGAGCATCGCGGAAAGTTTCTCGTAGCCCATGGGGCCGTGTTGCGTATCCACCAGCAACCAGTCGTAGCCGCTGTGGGCGAGTTGCTCGGCGACGGTGGGGCTGTGAGCGTTGAGGAACAATCCCATCTTGGGTGATCCTGCGCGCAGTTGCTTCTTGAATTCGGAACCGCTGAGAGCGGCGTCGGGCATAGGGTGTTCCTCCTGGGGTTCGAGTCGAATTTTGTAGTGTACCGCAGGGGGCGGCGCGGGCGATGAACCGCAAACATTAATTTTTCTCGAAGCGTGACCCCCGGACATTCTTCTGCTGCGCGGCGGAAATGCCTGCTGATCTGCCTTGATTTAGGCTGCCTTGATATAGTTAGTTGCTGGTTAGCGTTTAGTCTGCCGCAGTAGGCCGGTCGTCGGCCGACATTCTGCGCGGACATTCTGCGCCGACCAGGCAAGGAGTCAACTCATGCGTCTGCTTCTGCACTGGATTCTTAGCGGGCTGGCGGTTTGGATTGTGGCCCAGGTAATCCCCGGATTTCACGTCAGCGGGCCGTTCGCGGCGCTGATCGCAGCCCTGGTTATCGGCTTCGTAAATGCCACGATCGGCCTCCTGCTGAAGATTCTCACGTTTCCCTTAACCCTCGTAACGCTGGGTCTTTTCTGGCTCGTGATCAATGCTTTGATGCTGGAGCTTGCCGCGGCACTCCTCGCGCCGAATTTTCAGGTGCATGGATTCCTTGCGGCCTTCATAGGCGCAATTCTCCTCAGCTTGGTCAACATGCTGCTGAGAGCCCTGGTGAGTCCCGGGCCCGACGCCCGGCGCTAACAAGGGTTCGTGGAGGGGCGGACGCCCTCGTCCGCCCAGACGAGCAGCGCTCGCCAGCGCATTCTACCAAGCGTGCCCAGCGACCGACGCAATCCTTAGCCTCACTGCAGCCGACGAAGTCTATTTAGAACAGTCCGTCGCAACACGCACTCAGAACGAATACTTCAGCGAAAACTGAATCAGCCGTGGCGTGCCTATCACGGTTGTGATGGGCGCCGAGCCTCCTGCAGGCCCCACCACCGCCGCCGATGGGTTGGCGAACGACGGATGATTGAACAGGTTGAAGAAATCCGTTCGGAAGCGCAAATTCTGCCCCTCGGTGATTTTGAATGTCTTGCCGAAAGTGAGGTCGACATTTTTCTGCGGCGGCCCGATGATGCAATTGCGCGGCGAGTTGCCATAAACCGTGGCATCGCTGGGCCCTCCGGTCGACAGAGTCAAACCCGCATCCGGCTGATAGGCTGACGCATTCACCCAGTTGCCCAGCCTCGATGTGATGCTTCCGGAACTGGGCGCATTCGCACAGGTGGATCCGGAGGTAAACGTAGCCGTCGCCAGATTTGGACTGCTGAGTGCGTAGGCGCTGCCGCCCGCCGGGTCGACCACCGTAAACGGCGTGCCCGATTGCACAGTGACCACGCCGCTAACTTCCCAGCCACCCAGGGCACCTTTCTCCAAGCCGCTGGCGCTGGAGAAAAACGGCAGCTGATACACCGAGCTGGCGATGAAGCGCTGGCGGCGATCGAAATCCGAAAGGCCGCGAGAATCGCGCGGGTTGTTCTGGTCGTTGAAGCGCGTGTCGAAGGCGACGCTGGCGGTGGAAACGTCATCAATCGACTTGGAGTAGGTATAAGCGCCCTGGAAATAAAGCCCTTTGGCAAAGTGATGGGCCAGGCTGGCTTGCAGCGCAGCGTAGTGGGAATCGGAATTGGGCGCGAACTCTTCAAAGTTTGCGGGAGCAATTCCCAGGTAAGGTGCGCGGGCGCTAGCATTTTCCGCCGTGGAGTCGACAATGGTGCAACTGCCCGCGCCTCCAGTACAGGCGTAAGGAATTTTCACCGGGCTCTGCTGCGTCGCCAGCGTAGCCTGGTCAGGATCGTAGGTGGAGCGCAAGCGAGTGCCCTTGGTACCCACGTAGCCCAATTCCGCGAACCACTCCCGTCCGAGTTCGCGTTGAATTGTGAAATTCCACTGCTGCGTGGTCGGGGAGACCCAGTGCAACGGCACCGCGAGTGCAATCAGGCTGTTGACGTTCCCGCTAAAGCCCGCGCCACATTGTTGAATCGCTTGCGCTGCCGGGATGGCCCCAAAGGCTAATTCGCAGCCGCCGGATCCGAGTGGCGCAAAGCCGGAGAAAATCGCAGGGCTCGGCACGAATGAACCATTGTTCGCCGCAGTTACGGGGCCCAGGCCCGGGATGCCCGTGGGAAAGTTCGTTGACGGCTGGAACAAGTTAGCCAAGCCGCCGGTCGTAGTGCCGTAGGGTCCCGGAAGAAAGTTGATGCCGATGGGGAAGATAGGCGCCGAGAAGGAAAGATTATCGACCGCGCCCAGATCCTCGCGCACGCTGTAGATGCCGTAGCCGCCGCGGATGGAAGTAGTGTGATGCCCTCCCAAAGCGTAAGCAAATCCAATGCGGGGTTCAAAAACCGTTGCCCAGTTATTGTTGAGCGAGGAATGCGGTTTCGTTCCGCTGAAATTTGGAAGATTGAATTTGTTCACGCACGTCGGATAAACGAACGGCTCCGTTGGCGTTGTGAAGGGCTGCAGGGAAGTCGCAACCAGCGAAGGATCAGTGTTGCCGATGTGACAGAGTTCGTCGTAGGGAGCTCCCAGAAATTCGTTGCGCACGCCAAGGTTCAGGGTAAGGCTCTTGGTGACGCGGTAGTCGTCCTGCGCAAACCAGGAGTAAGCCGGGATGCGGTAATCGTGATTACTTGCCCCGCCCCCGGCTTCGCCGAAGAACGGTGACCCCTGCAGGAAACCCTGGAAGTCCGTGGGAGCCTGCGGACCGGCAAAGAAAATAAGGCCGTTGTCCGCGACCGGAAGATTTCGGCGCAGGGCAACCCGGTCGGCCTCTCCGCCAAATCGGAATTGATGCTTGCCATGGGTCCAGCTGACCGTGTCGAGCCAGACAAAATTGTCGGAAAGCGCATATTGCAACTGCGTCGGATAAGGTCCAAACGCCCAACTCCCGAACTGCAGGCGGTACATGTTGGGATCGCCCTCGGGTCCGGTCGCCGTGGGCAGATTGATACCCAGCTGCGTGCCCAGAACCGGCGCCTGATTGTTCAGCTTGTCGCCGATGATGTTGATGCCGAAGCGGAATTCGTTGACCAGATTGGTGCTGAAGATGTGAGTCTCGGTGATGCTGCCGAAACGGCTGTGCAGCGGAACCTCGATCGGAAAATTCAGATTGTTCGGTGTGGACGGGAGTCCGACCTGGATTTGAAATGAATCCGCCCCGAACGGTTCATACGTATCCGAATCGGACCAGAAGAAACGTTCCGAGAGATGGTCCTTGCCGGTGCGGAATTCGCGATCCCAGCTTTGCGTGAATTGGTTGTCAGTGAATTTTCCGGGAGTGGAAAGGATGAACGGGCCATAATTCAGAACCGGACCGTTTGACGTGGAGGTGAAGCCTGCCGTGCCCGGGACCGTTGGCCACAGCCAGCCTCCGCCCGCGCCGCCGAACTGATTGCCTTTGGTTTCCAAAAGCGCCAAAGCAACGGTGTCAATGGCCGAGGCTCCGGTGCCCGGGCAGTTGGAGCAATTAAAAAATGTATTGAGCAGCGTGTTCTGGTCGCGGGCCGATGGCAACACGGGAATCGCCGTGTTAATGAACGTCCCCGGCGAGTCGCCACTGCGCTGCCGCGTCCCCTGATAGTTCACATAAAAATATCCCAGCTTGGCTTTCTGTCCGATGGGCCCGCCAAAATCTCCGCCGAAAATGTTCTGCTGGATCACCGGCCGCGGCAGCCCAGCGGCGTTGAGAAAATAATCATTGGCGTCGAGTTTAGTATTGCGGAAATATTCGAACACGCCGCCGTGGAATTTTGAAGTTCCGGTTTTCAGGCTGGCGTTGATGTTGCCCCCGCCGTTGCGTCCCTGGGTCGCGTCATAAAGACTGGTCGATACCCGGAACTCCTGGATCGCATCCGGACTGGGCAGTGGAGTGTAAGTCAACTCGCCGAAGGCGTAGTCGGACGCGCTGATGCCTTCAATTAAATAGTTGTTGTTGTCTTCGCGCCCGCCGTTGACGTGGATGTAAACCTGGCCGCGTCCCAACTGCGAAGCGTTGTTCAAGTCGGATGACGCTCCTGCCGAAAGCGTCAGCAACTGCTGGAAGTTCCGCGTCGCCAGCGGCATGGAAGTAATCGTCGTCGAACCCAGGGATTCTCCCGTAGTCGCGTCCGCCGTGTTCACTTGCGCAACTTCGGACTTTACCTCGACGACTTCCTTGACCACCGCGGGTTTCAGGACCGCGGTCATTCTCGTCGTCTCGGTGATGCTCACCGCGATGCCGGAAAACTTCACGGTGCCGAGTCCCGTGGCCGTGACCTGCACGCTGTAAGTGCCGACAGGAAGCAGGAGAACGGAAAACAATCCCGACGAGTCCGCAGTCACGGTGCGCACCAGTTCACCCGTCGCTTCGTTCGTAACCTCGACCTTCGCTCCGGCAAGCACAGCTCCCGAAGTGTCCTGGACGATGCCGCTGATGGCGCCGGTGGCCCCGCCTTGAGCAAACATCTTCAGGGTGCACGACAGGCTGCACGACAAAATGAAAACGGCGACTGCGAAATGTCGACGAAGCATATTGCCCTCCCAGTTCGAGATTTGCTCAGCCGCGGCCAGACTGATTCGGTGAGCCGGGTTCGAAATTACGAATCCGAGTCGTATACCACCGCCAACTCGCAGCTTTCAAGAAATTTTCGTCCCGCGGGCATGCAAAGAAAAGCATGCGCGGAACTGATAATTGGTTTGTGTTATGTTGCAGAAAGTCAGAAGTCAGAAGTAGGAATGCAGAAGTGAAAACAAGATCCAACTTCTGCATTTTGAGTTCTTACTTCTGCATTTCTTCACGTCTGCTTCGGCGGTTTCTTCGGCTTGAGGGATTCCCAGTCTTCATTCGTGAGCAATCGCCCGAGATTGCTGAACTCACCTGCGCCTTGCAGAAACTCTCCGCCATCCATGCGGACAACCTCGCCGTTGATGTAAGCGGAACCATCGCTCACCAGAAACGCAGCCAGGTTCGCCAGTTCTTCGACCGTTCCGAAACGATGCTGCGGGTTGCGGTCGAGCGCCGCAGTTTCAAATTCCGGACGCGGCAACACGCGGGAGAATGCTCCCTGCGTGGGGATGGGACCGGGAGCGATGGCGTTCATGCGAATGCCGCGGTCGCCCCATTCCACGGCGAGGCTACGCATCAGAGCTTCGACACCAGCCTTCGACACGGCCGATGGCACCACGTAAGCCGAGCCCACCGGCGCATACGTGGCCGAGATGCTGAGGACTGTGCCTTTGTGGCTGGCCTTGAGCCAGCGGCGTCCGCAAGCCATGGTCGCGTGTAGCGTCCCCATGAGCACAATTCCAATTACCGACTGGAACGCGCGCGGGGAGAGCTCTTCGGTGCGGGAAATGAAATTTCCGGCGGCGTTGTTGACCAGGATGTCGAGTGGGCCGTGCTTCCAGACAGAATCGATCATGCCCTCAACGGAGTCGAGTTCGCGGACGTCGCACGGGAGAGCGTGGATGCGTCCGCCCGCGGAGGCCGACAGTTCAGCCGCGGTTTGCTTCAGAACTTCTTCGCGGCGGCCGCAGATGTAGACCTCCGCGCCCAGTTCGAGAAAGCGCTGCGCCATGCCTCTGCCCAGGCCCGTACCGCCGCCAGTGATGAGGATGCGTTTGTGAAGAAGAAGATCGGTGCGGAACATAAGTGCTCCCTCCGGCATCGTGATGATGACGGCAAACAGCAGATTCCTCACCGCGCTTCGCGCGGTTCGGAATGACAAGAGAAGTATATGTGTTGGCGATTGAGCGGTGTCGCGCTACAAATCGCACGCGACTCGAAAGCCGTAATCCGCATACTTGAATTCGGGCGGGATGCTGGAGCGGGCCGAGCAGCGCGCAACCTTCACATGATGCCGCCACGATCCTCCGCGCGAAGCCTTGCGCTGGCCGCTCGCGGGGCCGCGCGGATTACGCTCCGGGGAACTCGCGTAGTAATTCGGATCGTACCAATCGCTGCACCATTCATGCACGTTGTCACAAATGTCATAAAGTCCAAAAGCGTTCGCAGCGTAGCTTGCAACAGGCTCCGGACCGGTCTGCCAGCGCGTCGCGTACTCGGGAAGCGACTGCGGCGGTTCATCACCCCACGGAAAGTTTTTCTGTTCGAGGCCGCCACGCGCCGCGCATTCCCATTCGGCCTCTGTCGGCAAACGGTAACTGCGACCGGTCTGCGTGCAAAGCCAATCGCAGTACCGGGTTGCCTCAAACCAGGAGACGCCGGCAACCGGCTGTTGAGGCTGATTGAAATTCGAATCGTTCCAGAACGGCGGTGGCTGAGCGGCAGTCGCATGCAGGAATCGTTCATACTCGGCGTTGGTGACCTGGGCCGCGGCAAGCAGGAATGAGTCAATCCATACGCGGTGCACCGGACGTTCGCAGTCCTGGCCAGAGGCCGACCCCATGAGAAACCAGCCTTCAGGCACGCGAACCAGAACTGGCTCAGTGGCCGGCGAGGGCGAAATGTCCGTTCGAGTTGAAGCGAGTGTCATGATCCAGAAAAGCCTGTTGCCGTGTTTGCCTGACGCATTTAAAGTTTACCAGCGCGCGTCTCGGAGGGTCGCGATGCCGAACGGGAAACTGCAATTCAAAGCACTGCAAGTCAAAGCCCTGCAGTTCAAAGCGAAGATCGAGGGAAAAGAAGCAGGCGTGGTGGCCGCAATCACTCCGCCGGTGGATGTGCCGGAGATGTTCGGGACGCGTGCGCGCGTTCCCATCCGCGGGACGATCAACGGCTTCCCGTTTCGTTCGTCGCTGATGCCCTGCGGAGGCCGCCACATGATGCCCGTGAATAAAATTCTGTGCCAGGGTGCGGGCGTAAAGCCGGGCGACACCGTGGATGTCGTGATGGAGCGCGACGAGGCAGAACGCACGGTAGAAGCGCCTCCGCAGCTGAAAAAAGAATTGGTCAGGAACAAAAAAGCGCGAGAAAAATGGGAGACACTCTCGTTTACCAATAAGAAAGAAATGGCGATTTCCATCCGCGATGCCAAGCAGGAAGAGACGCGCGCCCGGAGGCTCGCCAAGATCATGCAGGTTCTGACGACGAGCGCGAAATGGACGGGGTAAGATCGCGAAGCGTGTTCGCCACCGTACCGCGAAATAGTTTGCCAGGAGTTAATTCTAAGTTGTTGATTCTACGCGGATCACACGTAAAGTATTGATTCCACGTGGAGCCTGCGATATTAGCTTTAAGCTAATTATCTCGCTAGGGGGCGATTTCAGGCCGGTTTAATCGTCGGACGATGGTCAGCCGGTCCCCCGCACTCGAACGCGTCCTGGGAGCCTGCAAACGCAATTACGGGGTATTCTACGCGGGCAGCGGGACGCCATTTTGCCGCCCCAGAAAGCCGCGTTCATAAGAATCAATCACTTCCACGCAGATTCAACAACTTAGCCAGAAGTGAAACGCGACCCAGCCGTCGACGTTCAGCCCCGCGAGAGACCGCGAAGCTTCTGCACCACCATTGCAATGTCGTTGTCCTGAAATAGCCGGATGGCGGCGATTCCGGATGCTCCCGCGTCGACGCAGGATTGAGCGTTTTCCAGAGTGATTCCTCCCAGGGCCAGCACCGGAATGGCTGCGCGGCATGCTTCCTTGAGCCCGTCGAGACCCGCCGAACGAGCGCCGGGCACGTTTTTTTTTTCGAAGACAGGAGCGAACACCGCGAAGTCTGCGCCGTTTGCCGCGGCTTGGGTGACGTCTGCTGGGGAGTGACAGGAGACTGCGATCACTGGGCTTCGTGGTGAGTTTTCGCGGGCAAGAGCATGCCCTGAGCCTGCCGAATGGGTGCCCGCGCCACATTTGCTCGCGCCACTCTGCCAAATCGTTCGGACTTCGCCTGCGGACAGATCTTCCGATCGCAGGTGAACGCCGTCGGCTTCTGCGGCGAGGGCCACGTCGACGCGGGAGTTGATGAGGAGAGCCGTCCGTTGCCGGCTGCCGGGGGCCAACTTCTTCGCGTTGCCGAGAGCTTCGATTGCCTCCAGCGTCAACCGTTCCAGTTCACGACCTGAGAGATCCTTTTCGCGAAGTTGGATGTAGTCCATGCCGCAGCGGGCGGCGTCGGCGATTTTCTTGAGCAGCTGGCGGCGGCGGGCGGGCTCGTCCCCGGCAAAGGCGGTGCGGTCAGTGATGTAGTAGAGCAACAACGCTTCGGCCTAGCCTCGGGTCTTTGCTTCGGGTTCTTCGCTTCGGGTCTTAGCCTCGGGTCTTGGCGATCTCGGGCAGCACTTCGCCTTCTTTTTTCGGCGCGCCTCCGAGATGGTGTTTGGTGAGTCCATCGCGCAGGAACTCGAAAGCATCTTCCGGCGAATCAACGATTTTCAATAGATCGAGGTCCCCCTGGGACACGGTGCCGGCATCGACGAAGGCCTGGAAGTTGATGATGCGGTTCCAGTATTCGCTGCCGTAGATCACGACCAGAATCTTCTTCGCCAGTTTGTCGGTCTGGGCGAGCGTGAGAATCTCGAACAGTTCGTCCATGGTGCCGAAGCCCCCGGGGAAAATCACCAGTCCCTTCGCCAGGTAGGCGAACCAGAATTTCCGCATGAAGAAATAGTGAAACTGGAAGTTCAGCGAGGGCGTGACGTAAGTGTTGGGATTCTGTTCGAAAGGCAGCGCAATGTTCAATCCGATGGTCTTGCCGCCGGCTTCGTGCGCGCCCAGGTTGGCCGCTTCCATGATGCCGGGGCCTCCTCCGGTGGTGACGACGAAGCGGTGCCGGCGGGCGGGAATCTGGATGGACCATTTGGTCAGCATGTGGGCGAGGCGGCGCGCGTCTTCGTAATAGCGGGCCATATCCACGCCAGCCTGGGCGCGTTTCAGATTTAGTTCCTGCTGCGCCAGGGGCGCATTCGTGCCGTTCTTCTCTACCGCCGTCAGGTTCTTTTTCGCGGCGCTCTTTCCTTCAAAGCGCGCCGAGCCGAAGAAGACGACCGTGTCCTGAATCTGCTCGCGGCGAAAGCGCGCCAGGGGCTCCTGATACTCCGATAGGATTCGCAGGATGCGTCCATCGGGACTGTTGAGGAAGGTTTCGTTCTGATAGGCCAGTGGCGCGGACTTGAGCGGGTCGGTCATGGGAAACTCTCGTTCTGAAAGTATAAGGCGCTCGGGCGCAGTGCAACAGCACAACGGAGCCGTGGTAGCTCACTTCGACGGCATTTACCACTAAGGACACAAAGTCACACGAAGGAAAACCCAGCCAGCAAAGTCCTTCGTGATTCTTCGTGTCCTTTGCGGTTCATGTCTCGTTGTCCTCTGTCGTCAAACTGACCACGACCCGGAGCCGCAACGCCCGGGTGAATGTCTTGGCGGCTCCCATTGCAGATTTCAGATTGATGATTTCAGATTTTCAATCTGAAATCTGACTTCTGAAATGGCTTCAACTTCCCAGCGCCTCCAGCTTCTGCGCCATCCCCCGCTAATCGCACTCCCAACTCCCCGAGTTCTACCTATGCTCGTGGTAGTGGAGCGCCTCCCAGAAGCCAATCCAGATATCGAGCAGACCCAAACCAGTGCAGATACCGCGGAAAAAGCCGCTCGAAACCAGAGTCCGCAGGCTGGGATAAGAAAGCAGTAAGTAGTTGTCCGTCCATTCCGGCGTCCAGGGCAGAATGATCAGCAGCACGCCCGCCACTGCGCTGATCAAAACGAAAAGGAAGACCGAGGCGCGGTGCAGCCAAAGCTGAAGGCCCGGCAGCAATCCTGGTTCGGGCACGAGCGGCGACGGATTGGCGGAGGGTGGATCAGTGGATTCGAGCACCGCAGTGCGAATCTCCGGCGCTCCCGGCGCAGGGCTCTCACCGTGAACCGGGGTGCCGGACAAAGGGGCGCCGGGCAGAGGCATCTTGGAATCGGTGCTCACGCGCAGCCCCGCGAAACGCAGCCCCGCGAAGCCAAGCACAGAGTGGCCGGCGCGGTTCCGCAGGTTGCAGGAGGTTCGCGACGAAGGCGATGGGGGGCAGAACCCATCCGGCTATTCTACGACTTCAGGGCCTTGATGCGCTCGGCCACGTCGCGATAATCGATGTTGCTGCCGTAGACTTCCATGAAGTGCTTGAGCGCCGCGGCTTTGTCCCCGGCGGTCTCATGGGCGGCAGCGAGTTCGTAATTTAGAGCGGTGCGGGTTTCCTGGTCGATCCCAGTCACGCCCAGAGCCTTTTCATACCAGCGGATCGCAGCCTCGGGCACGCCCTTGTCGAGGAAGCATTGCGCCAGCCACGTGTAAGTCTGCATGATCTGCGGGAAGGCGTGTCCGCGGTCTACCGACTGGCAGGCCTTTTGCAATTCTCCGATCGCTTCGTCGAGCAGTCCCATTTCGCGGAATGCGATGCCCAGGTTGTAGTGAGTCTCAGGATCTTCATCAGCGGATGCGACATCGGATTCGAGATCGTGTTTCAGCTCGCCGAACATCTCGGCCAGGTCGACGCCGGGCTCGTCTCCAAACGGTGATGCCTTGGCGGCCGCAGCGGGCACCGACACAGGCGCGGGTGGTTGCGGCCTGGGTGGCTCGATCACCTGTGGAGCTTGCGCGGCAACCGCAGGCACACTAGGCGGCGGCCCAGCGGGTGTAACGCGTCCCATGGCAGGCGCAGCAGCCGCGGCACTCGCGGCCGGAGCGCTCACCTGCGGCGTGGATGCCGGTCTCACTACGCCGGGAGTTAGCTTCGCAGCCGGTTGCGAGGTGGGTGGCGCCGCGACCGGAGCCGCGGTCAGGAAGTCATCACCCAAAGATTCTTCAAGGTCAGCGACGAACTCACCCAGAACAGGAGCCTGCTGCCCGGTAACGACTGGTTCGGCGTGGGCGACGGGAGCAAGTTCAGGTTCGGCGGCGCGAGCGTGTTTCCCGGCGTGCGGCAGTTCGGCCGGTTTAGCGACGGCGCCGGGCAGGAAGCTGTCGCCCAACGACGACTCGAGATCCGAAACAAACTCCTGCAACAGCGCCGGCGCAGGTTCTTCCACCTCCGGCTCGGGGGCTGGCGCAGGCTTAGGTGCAGGCTTCTTCTTGGGCGGCGGCGCGGGCGCGGCCTTCACTACGGGTGGCGGCTCCACTTTGGGTTGCACCACCTTAGGCTGCACCACCGCGGCTTGCACAACTTCCGGCTCCGGCTCGGCTGGGGCGGGTTCTTCGATTTCGACCGCGGCTTCGGGTTCCGGAATTTTGGCTTCGGCGATTTCCGGTTCGACGATCTCTGGTTCGACGAGCTCTGGATCTGCAAGCGCTGCCTTGACGATCTCAGGCTGGGCGATCTCCGCTTCGGCGACCTCGACTGCGGAAGCCTCCGCTTCGGGAACCTCGACTTCTTCGACTTCGGCCTGCGGGATATCGTCGACGGTGATTTCCTCGATCGACTCATCGGCATGGGCAGTCTCTGCATCCGCGGCAGTCTGCGTTGCGGCTTCGAGCTCGGCGCGCACCTGTTCGACCCGGGGGTCGTCGGGCGCCTGCGTCTGCAACTTGGCCAACGCAGCCCAAGCCTGCTCGGGCAAGCCTTGGGCAAAGTAGAAACGAATCTCGTCAACCGTTTCGTTGATTTTTTCGTCGCTGGGGAGCTCGGCTGCTGCAGCCGGCTCAGAGATCTCGCCTTCCGCCGTTGGTTCCGATTCAACCGTGACCGAGTCTTCCCATTCCGAGGAAAGGTCGATCTCATCCGTCTGAGCTTCGCCCTCCGCCGCCGGCACTGTGATTTCTTCCGCGTCTGCCGCTGCGGTCTCCTCGCCAGCTGCGGCCACTTCATGGGACGGCTCCGCTGTAGGCCAGGGCGCGGCCACTTCGGCCTCGGCCAGTCCCGCTCCGGGAGCGTCCTCGACCGCGAACTCTTGCGTAACGCCATCGTCTGCGACCGCGACGGCGTCCTCGGCCACGCCGTGTGAGGTCTCGACTTCTTCGCCCACGGCAACCGCGGCGGGTCCGGCGGTGCGTTCCTCAAAGCGGTCCGCGAGCTCGCCGTAACGCGTGGCTTCTTCGGGATATCCTGCATCGGAATAGAGAGTTTGCAGCGTGCGGCAACAGACGCCAGCCTCGGTGAAACGTCCGGCGCGGGTGTGCAGGGCGGCCAGGCGCTGGTTCAAGCGCAAATCAGTCGGAGCCTGCGGCAAGGCCGCGACCAGCGGTCCCAGGGCCTTGGCAGGCATGTTGTAGGAAATGAAAAGCTCGGCATCGGTCAGCGCCGAGCGCACCGCAAGTGAAACTTCGTCCGAGTAGTGCTGGTGAACCGAGGGAGCCGTCGCCTCCAGTTCGTCCACGATCACAACCGCTTCTTCTGGCGTAATGAGCTTGGTGCCGCCTGTCGTCCCGCCGAGCCGCGCCAGCATCTGCTCGTAGTTCTGCAGGTGCATGGTGTTGTCGGGCTCGCGTTGCGACAGGCTCTGGTAGAGGTCGCGAGCCCGCGCGAAATCGCCCGCCTGTACGCTGGCGTGGGCCAGTAACTCGGTTACTTCGGTGGTGTGGGTGTTCTCACCCGCCTTGTTGAACAAGGCCAGCAGCTTTTCGAGCGATGCGGAATTATCGCGTACATGCCCGATGATGCCGTGCAGATGGTCGAGGATTTTTTCCGGGTCCTCGGCCAGCAGCCGCTCGGCATTGTCGTCGTAAACCTGCAGAGCGCTCTCGTATTGCCCGGCCTGCATCAAGGCATCCGCGAAATCGGAAATCGCCGAGAGGTCGTTGTGCACCGTGAGCAGCTTGCTAGCAACGGTTCCGGCATCGGAGAGCCGTCCCGCCTGCAGGTAAGCCTTCAGCAAATCTTTTAAGCCTTCGGGATTCGAGTCCAGGTCCGCGACCTTGGTCAGCGCGGTGATCGCACCCTCGGCGTCTCCCGATTCCAGCAGGTTTTTCCCCTGCAGCAGCAAGGCGTGGGAATTGCCGGGGTCGAGCGTGAGCATGCGCGTGAGTATTTCGTCGGCTCCGGTGAGCGAGCCTTTCGATCGCATGGTCTCGGCGGCCGCGGAGAATATCTGCCACGCTTCGGTTTTCTTTCCCAGCTGGACGTAGACTTCCGCCAGCTTGAGCCGCATGGCGGTATTTTCCGGATCCATTTCCAGGATCTTCTGGAAAATGCGCACCGCGTTCTCACGCTCGCCGGATTTTAGAAATTCTTCCGCCACCTGCAGATACTGAGCGCGGGCGTCGTTGAAAAGACCCTGCTGGGTGTAGAGCTCGGCCAGCTTCAGCACGCTCTCGAGCGAAGGCTTGAGCTTGCTGATCTTCTTGTACATCGCGATCGCCTTGACCGTGAATCCCTGGCTGGCATAGGCATCGCCGACGGTCTTGAAGCACTCTGTAGCTTTGTCGCTTTCCCCGATGCGGGAATAGAGGTCGCCGACGGTGTTGGCGACCGTGAGATCCTTGGGGTCATTCTTGAGGACTTTGTCGTACTCAGCGATGGCATTCTGCAGCTTGCCCTGCTGGACATACTTCTCCGCGCTGCTGAGAACCTTTTGCTTGTTGAACCCGAACAGCGCCATAGTCGGTGCGGACCCCAGTCCTGGTCTAACGTAGAAACGTCGAACGTAGAAACGTGGTGCTCAGAAACAGTTGCGTAAAACCGTCTTGCGCAGAATCTGAACTACTCCCGGGCAAACGCTCCCGGGCTGTCCGAACGGCGATCGTACAATTCGACGAGGACCCTCCGCACAAGGCCAATTGTACTTCCGGGCGTCATCCACCGCATGGTTACCGATGGGTTACCGGAGGTTACCAAAAGGGAGTGTACGAACGGGCTATGGGGGTATCTTTGGCAGTTTAACTGTGTATTCGACCACAACAGTCCCTTTAAAAAGGTGCGGCTGGCACGGGCTCGGTCAGAGTCTGGCTTTTTCCGGCATTTCACCTAAGAAAAACGGAAAGACAGTTGCCCGAGCGCGCCCTAGTATTAACGTAATATGTGTTCGCGACGGCCGATCGAATAGCTTTCCGATACGCACCTGGAAAGAACCTGGAGCCATCGCGAAAGAAATTGAAAAGGCATCCACATTTATGACCTGGATTCGAACTGTCCCTCTGACCGAAGCCGACGAAAAACTCCGGCAGGCGATTGAGGGCGAGAAACTCCTTTATCCCAAGGAGTACGCTACGCCGGTGCACCCCGACGCCTCGGGCGCATCGTCGATTGTGGGCTCTCATACGCTGATTCCTGACGCGCTCTATCATGCGTTCAGCACGTTCGGCGCGCTCATGTCGCCCGATCTGCCGCTCACGCGGCGCCAGCACGAAATGATCGCGACCATGGTCTCGGTCACCAACCGGTGCGTGTATTGAATCGAGTCACACGCAGAGTTTCTGCGTAGGGTGACGTTGGATAAGACGCTGGTCGAGGCCCTGGAGAAGGATTACACCACTGCGCCCATTACTCCCCAGGAGCGCGTGATGGTGGACTACGTGGTCAAGCTGACCAAGGACGCAACCAAGATCTGGAAAGACGACATCGAAGGCCTGCGGGCGGCTGGATTCGATGACCGCGGAATTCTGCAGATCACGCTGATCGCCTCCTGGTTCAACTACATCAACCGCGTGGCCGATGCGCTAGGGGTGGGGCGGGAGTAGAAAGTCTGCTTAATTCGCACGTAAGATGCTCACGTGCGCAGGCTGGTTCTTAAGATTCATCTTGTGATCGCCCTCATCGCGGGGGCTTTCCTGGTGCTTCTCGGGGCGACGGGAAGCATCATTGCGTTTGAACCGGAGCTTGACCGCCTGCTTCACCCCGGGTTGGCGTACGTGACCCCGACTGGCAGAGTCCTTTCTCTCGCGGAAATTGGAGATGCCATCTCTCGGGCATACGGCGGCGAACCGATCGTCGCGTTCCTTCCCTCTGCATCGCCGAACGTGCCCACGGAAGTGATCATGCCGCGCGGAATCGTCGTGGCGAACCAATATACGGGAGAGATCCTGGGCCTCCGGACGAGGGGGCAAACCTTCCTGGGGTTCGCGCGCGCACTTCACGTCCGGCTGGCGAGCGGAGATGCTGGCAGAAATATCCTTCGATGGTCGGCCGTTGCGATGCTGTTCTCCCTGGCGTCTGGATTTTATCTCTGGTGGCCTCTCAAGCGAGTACGAATTCGGGGTTCGGCAAGGAGCGGGCGATTTTGGTTTGATCTGCATAACTCGATCGGCATTCTTTCCTTGCTGCCTTTGCTGGCGCTCGCAGGTACTGGGATCGTCATTGGCTTCGAAGATCAGGTAGCGTTGCTCTTGGACAAGCTGGTTGGTCCAGGCCCGGTTAACGTAATCCCGGCCTTTGCTCGTTCCGAACCTGAGCCCGGTGCGATCCAGATAACGCCGGATCAAGCGGTCGCGATTGCGAGTGCTCGGTTACCGGGCGCGGTGCCCTATCGCGTCCAGATGCCACGGTACGGCGGCGTCTATATCGTGGCTTTGACATTTTCGGACAACCGGATCGCAAGGGAACGTAACTCGATCTCTATCGATCCATGGAATGGCAAGATCATCGCGACTAGTCTTTCAGCCGAACTTACGATTCGAGAGCGGTTCATGGCCGTGAATGAGGCGATTCACACCGGGACAATTTTGGGTGCGCCGAGCCGGATCATCGCGGCTCTGGTAAGCATCCTCCTGCCCGTACAAGCTGTAAGCGGTCTTATCATTTGGTTACGACGCCGGAGAATCGGGTGATTACGACGCGAGAATCGGGCCGCCAAACTGATCGAACCCAAACTGATGGAACCTAAACTGATCGAAACTAAACTGATGGAACAAGGAGCATTACGCCGATGAAGAAGCAGATGGCGGTGGTCTTGCTGTTGGCCGTCAGTGCGATGGCCGGTGATCTGACTGGCAAGTGGTCTGGCGCCTTCAAGGTCGACGGAGGAGACCACAACGTGCCGCAGTTGTTCCTCTTGAAACAGCGAGGCAAAACGCTCACCGGCAGCGGCGGCCCGAACGCGGGCGAACAATACCCGATTGAAAACGGCAGGATCGATGGCAATGAGATTAGGTTCGAGATAACGACCGGGGAGTGGAAATTTGCATACGACCTGAAACAAACCGGTCCGGGAGAGTTGAAGGGTGTCCTGAAACTCGAAAGTGTGGGCGATAGCCGGACGGCAAAGGTGACTCTTTCGAAGGCGAAAGCCGACTAAAGCACATTCTCCTCATCGGGGGATGGTACAGTTTCAAAACTGTCCTGCTACCGCTCCTTCGCGAGACGATTCCACTAAACTTGAGCTGGATCGAGGCTGAACTCCTGAGCCTCGCCGCCACCCATGGCCGAATCGTTAGCAGAGTTTTTCTCCACGCACTTTGCAGCGCACAATCACGAGCGCGCCTACGGGCAGCGTCGCGGCTACCGCATGGAGTGGTTAACCTACGGCCAGGTCCTGGATCTGGCCGCCCGTTTCGCCCGTGAGTTGGAAGCGCGGCAGATCGGGAAGGGTGACCGCGTCATGCTCTGGGGAGAGAACCGCGCCGAGTGGGTTGCGGCTTTCTTCGGATGTGCGCTTCGCGGTGCGGTCGTCGTCCCCATGGACAACGGCGCTTCCCCCGATTTCGCCGCGCGCGTGTTTCGCCAGGTGGAAGCCAAACTTCTGGTCTGTTCGCGCCCGCACGCACAAGAGGCGCCGAACGAATTCACCGCCGTCCCCACGCTGATTCTCGAAGATTTGCCGCAAGCGCTGGACGGTCATTCTGCGGTTCAGATCTCCACCGTCGCCCTCGGCCGCGATGACATCCTGCAAATTGTTTTCACCTCCGGCACCACCACCGAGCCCAAGGGCGTAATCATCACGCATGGGAACGTACTGGCTAACATCGCCCCACTCGAACAGGAGATGCGGCGCTACCTGAAGTATGAGCGCTTCGTGCATCCGGTGCGTTTTCTGAATCTGCTGCCGCTGAGCCACGTCTTCGGACAATTTCTGGGGCTGTTCTTGCCGCCGCTGCTGGGGGGCACGGTTATCTTCCAGGAAGAACTCAAGCCTTCGGAAATTATCCGCACGATCCGCCGGGAGCGAATCTCGGTGCTGGTGAGCGTGCCGCGAGTCTTGCAGTCTTTGAAGCAGAAGCTTGAACGCGATTTGGAAGATCAGGGGAATACGGATCAATTTCAGCAGCGGTTCCGGTCCGCCGAGGGGAAGCATTTTTTGCGCCGCTGGTGGATCTTCCGAAAAATCCGCCGCCAGTTCGGATGGAAGTTCCTGGCATTCATTTGCGGAGGCGCGGCGCTCGACCCGGAAACCGAAGAGTTCTGGGGGCGCCTTGGCTACGCCGCCATCCAGGGATACGGGCTCACGGAAACGACATCGCTGATCAGCGTGAATCATCCCTTCAAGCTGGGCAAGGGCTCGATCGGAAAAGTGCTGCCCGGACGCGAGCTCAAACTGGCCGAAGACGGCGAAATTCTGGTGCGCGGTGGCGGTGTCGCCGCCGGCTATTGGGACAGCGCCGGCCGGCACGACCTCACCGGCGACCAGGGCTGGTATCGCACTGGCGACGTCGGCGCTCTCGATGAAAGCGGCAACTTGTATTTCAAAGGCCGCAAGAAAGAAGTGATCGTTACTCCGGCTGGCCTCAACATCTACCCTGAGGATCTGGAAGCCGCCCTGCGCCGACAGCCGGAAGTGAAAGATTGCGTGGTCGTGGGCATCGACCGAGGAGGAAATGCCGAACCTTGCGCCGTCGTGATTCTGCGAGACGGAGCCGGCAATGCAACTTACGGCGGCGCGAGTGGCGAGAGGATTCTGGAAAATATCGTCCAGCAAGCCAATCAATCCCTGGCCGAATATCAGCGCATGCGCATGTGGTTCTTGTGGCCGCAAGAAGACTTCCCGCGCACCAGCACGCAAAAGCCGCGCAAGAACTTAATTCAGGAAGTCGCCCAGAAGCACTTCCTCGCACCAGATTCGAAATCCGGAAGCGGCCCAACCCTCGGCGCATCGTCCGCTCCGCTTGCGGAACTCATCACCCGCGTCGTCGGACGTCCCGTTCCGAGCCTCGGCGCCGGCGCCAACCTTGACTCCGACCTTGGCCTCAGCTCGCTGGATCGCGTGGAACTGCTGGGTGCCCTGGAAGACCGCTACCAGGTCGATCTCAGTGAAGACCCGCTTCAGCTCGGTCCGCACGGTAGGCGACCTCGAAGGAATGCTGCGCGGAGAATCGCTAGCAGAAACTTCCTTATCACTATCCCCGCTGGACCTTGCGCTGGCCCGCGACGTGGCTGCGATTCCTGGCCCATTACTTATTGCTGCGCCCGTCGATTTTCCTGCTGGGCTGGCCTCGAATCGAGGGCCGTGAAAACCTGCGCGGCGTGGGCGGGCCGCTTCTGGTGGTCTGCAATCACATCGCTGACGTGGATTTTGCGTTCGTGCAAACCGCCTTGCCGGCGCGCTTCCGCCATCGCCTGGCCACCGCGACTCGCGGCGAGGATCTCGAAGCTTTGCGCACGCCGGCAGCGTCTCGCGGATTTTTTGCGGGCATTTACGACCGCGTGCTTTGGTTTCTCGGGGTTTGTCTTCTGAATCTTTTTCCGCTGCCGCGCGAGGCCGGATTCCGGCAAAGCTTTGCCTACGCCGGAGAAGCCGTCGACCGCGGCTACAGCATTCTGGTTTTTCCTGAAGGCCGCCACACCGTGGATGGAAACATGAATTCTTTTCGCGCCGGCGTCGGACTGCTGGCCAATAATCTCGGCGTCCCGATTCTACCCATACGAATTCTGGGACTGTTCGAGGCGAAGCGGGCAGGGAAGAGGTTTTCCGCGCCGTGGAAGATTCGCGTACATATCGGGCAGCCGATCGAATTTGAGCCGGGCACCGATCCCGCGCAGATAGCGGCGGAATTGCAAAAAGCTGTGGAGCTTCTCTAGCGAGCTAGCGGCCATCTGGTAAATGCTCCGCGGGGGCCACGAGCGAAACCTCAGCCCGGCTAGCCGCGCGAGAATGCATACCTCAGACGCTAAAGCGCGGATACATTTTCGGCAACTTAGCGGCACGAGTAAACTCGTGCCCTTCCCAAACCGCTTCGATCAGAGTTCTTCCACAACGGCTGGGAGCCGCGCCCTTCCCGAACCATTCATGGGATGCTTCTATATCTTTATCTTTGTCTCGAACTATTCTTCGTCTCCCATGGGTTCTTCCATTTGCAAGGTGGAATCAATCTCGATCTCGGGCAGATTCGCTTCGTGCAGTTTGCGGTTGAGTTCGGGCAAAGCGTCTTTTTTGAACGCAGCCCAACGTTTCATCACGGCTGCGCTGTCGTGCTCCGCGGCCGTGATGGCTGCCAACTGCGCCGATGTTGGCGTTGCATCCACCTGCCAAATCTGGCCGTAGAGTGTGCTCGCATTTCCGTTCACCTGCATTAGAGTGGGCTCCCCGTCCGCCGCCGCCGGGGCGCCAAAGCCCCCGGCACTGCCTAGCAGCGATGCAAGTTGTTCCTGAAAAGTCTGCACTGCCTCTCCAGCCACTCTCAATTTCTCGCTCTGCTTCTTGAGCTGTGCGCCGATCGAGTTAGCCTGCTGCGCTGCGAGCGAAGTCTGGCTCACAAGGGACGCCAACTGCCTCTCCGCCTCAAATTTCTTTTCCAGTCCCAGCGCCGGAGTTTTTACCCGCGGGTCCATTTTCACGGTCAGACTCGCAGTCTGGCTCTTGCCGTTTGCGGTTAACCGCACCGTGTAATGGCCAGGCAACGCAGTGGGCCCGAGCGGCAAGCGCGGCGTGTCGCCCGGAATCGCCGAAATCGGATATTCGTGCCGCAGCGAGTTGGGAGTCTGGTAGTGCAGGTCCCAGACCCAGCGGTGCATGCCCGCTTCCGCCGAAAGCGCGCGGAACGGACGCAGCCAGTAAAGCGGGATCAGCTGCTTTTTCAAATCAGCTTCTGAAGCCTCGGGCTGGTCGGCGCTCGAAAAGCTGCGCACAGCCTGGCCGCGCGCGTCCAGAATCTCGAGCTTGACCGGGCCGGACGCTGCATTCGCGAGGTAGTAGTCAAGCACTGCGCCGTCGGGCGGATTCGCCGCCGCGGGTTCATCCGGCGGAAGCGGCGTGTCGGTGTAGGTGTCGCGCTGCACTCGATAAGCCGCGGCCGGCGCGAAAAGATGCGCATCCGAACTTGCCACCGCTTCGCTAACCTGGCGCAGCGGGGTGATGTCGTCCAAAATCCAGAACGACCGCCCGTGCGTTCCTACGATGAGATCGTTGTCGTGAATCCACAGATCGCGCATCGAAGTATGCGGCAGGTTTAGTTGCAGCGATTGCCAGTGGTCGCCGTCATCGAACGAGACCCACACCGAATTCTCCGTGCCGGCAAATAACAAGCCCTTGCGCACTGGATCTTCGCGCACGGTATCCGCCGGGCCGAACTCAGGAAGGCCGGCCGTGATCAGCTTCCAGCTCTTGCCGCCGTTGTGCGTGCGATAGATATATGGATGCTGATCGTTGATGCGAAAGCGGCTTACCGACGCGTACGCGGTCTCTTCATCAAAGTGCGAAGCCGCAATCTGCGTCACCTTGCTCCACGGCGTGAGGTCTTTCGGGGTGATGCCCTCCCAATTTTTTCCGCCGTCGCGAGTGAGCCAGATGAGGCCGTCGTCCGTCCCCGCCCATAGGGTGTTCACATTTTTGAACGAAGGCGCCAGCGCATAGATCACGCCGCGTTGCTTCTCGGTGCCCTCGCGTACAAGCTTACCTACACTCGCCGGCACTCCGGGATTTTCCCGCGTCAGATCGCCGCTGATGGTTTGCCACGTATTCCCACCGTCGATGGTCTTGAACAAGACGTTCGTTGCGTAATACAGAATGTGCGGATCGACCGGCGAAAACATGGTCGGTTCGGTTCTGTCCGCCCGGTATTTGTCGCTGCGCACCGGAATCGGCGTCACATTCTGCACTTGCCCGGTCGACCAGTGGAAGCGCGAAACTTCAGTGCGCCCGCCTCCATAAATAATGTCGGCATCGAGCGGATCAGGCGCCACGTAGCCATATTCGATCACGCCCACGGGATGCCACTCGCGGTAGGTGATGGCGCCATCATTGCCCCGGCTTGAGATGCAGACCGAGCCGCTCTCCTGCTGTCCTCCGCACACGCGATAAGGAAACGTATTCGTGACCGCCACGTGATAAATCTGCGCGGTGGGCTGGTTGTACCAGGAACTCCAACTGGCCCCGCCATTCACGGTCACCAGCGCGCCCTGGTCGCTCACCAGAAGGATGTTGTTGCCGTCGTTGGGATTGATCCAAAGATTCTGGTAGTCGTCACCGCCCGGTGCGCCCCGGAACCCTGCCCAGGTTTTTCCGCCGTCGATCGAGCGCATGGTCACGGTGCTTGCGACGTAGACAATGTCAGGATTCTTCGGGTCAACTTTCGGAATCGGCAAATCGCCACCGCCGATTCTCCCCGACGCCCGCGGATCGTCGGTGATTTGCGCCCAGTTTTCTCCGGCGTCATCGGAGCGGTAGACGGCAAGCTTGCCGCCGCTGGTGCCCAAAGTCGCGTAGAGGCGGCGCGCATCGCTGGGCGCGATGGCTACATAGATTTGCGAAAGATCGGTCGGCAAGCCCTTGCTGAGCGGTCGCCACGTCACGCCTCCATCCACCGACTTGAACAGGCCGCCCTTGCTGCCGTTGAATTCGTTGCCGTCTTCCCACGGGCCTTCGCGCACCTCCCACATCGAGGCATACACCACGTCGGGATTCGACGGATCAATCTCCACATCCGACCCGCCGGTGTTCTCGTCCTTCGAAATCACCTTCTGCCAGCTCTGGCCGCCGTCGGTGGAGCGGTAAATTCCGCGTTCGTCGCTCGGCCCGTAAGGATGCCCCAGCACCGCCGCGAACACCCGGTTCGGATCCCGCGGATCGACCGCCAGCGCGGGAATCTGCTCCCCGTCACGCAATCCCAGGTGTGTCCAGGTTTTTCCCGCGTCCGTGGATTTATAAATCCCATCGCCCACCGAGAGATCGGGACGATGTAGTCCCTCGCCGCTGGCCACGTAAATGATGTTTGCATCGGAGGGCGCAACCGCGATCGCTCCTATCGATTGCGTCGGCTCGTGGTCGAAGATCGGGCTCCAGGTGCGCCCAGAATCGTCCGTCTTCCACACGCCGCCATTCACCTGCCCCACGTAGAAAACATTGGGCTGGCTCGGGACGCCGGCGGCCGCGCGCGTGCGGCCTCCGCGGAACGGACCGATCATCCGCCAATGCAGGTCCTGATACGTGCTTTCGGGAATTTGTTGTGCGTGGAGCGAGCCCACCGGCAGGAAGAGCAATACGAGCGCGAATCGACGAACCACCACCCAGGATGTGATCATTTCCCCCTCAGTCACGAATGCAAGCTACATAGAATAATCTAAAACGTTCGTGACCGCGGGATATTGCTTCGCTCAGGGCAGGCTCTCGTGGGCGGCTGTCCCTACATAACACTCTCGATTTCAGATTCTGCCGTTACAATACGGGAACATGATTGCCCATCTGCGCGGGAAACTTCTCGCCAAGCACCCGAACCAGGCCGTTGTCGAAACCGGCGGCGTCGGCTATGACGTCACCATCAGCGTGCCCACGTTCTCCGACTTGCCCGCGGTCGGGACCGAAGTCTCGCTGCACATCCACACGCATGTGCGCGAAGACTTGATCGCGCTCTACGGATTTTTGCGCCCGTCGGAAAAATTGTTGTTCGAAAAACTCATCACGGTGAGCGGAATCGGCCCCAAGCTGGCGATCACTATCCTGAGCGGAATGGCAGCGGACGAAATGGTCCGCGCGATCCGTGGCAACGACATCACGCGCCTCACGCGCATTCCTGGAATCGGCAAAAAGACGGCCGAGCGCATGGTGCTCGAACTGCGCGACAAACTGCCCGAGCCGGGGCCGAGTTCCGCTCCCGCTGCTGCGCCGATGAGCGGCACGGAAGAAGATGTACTCTCAGCCCTGGTTAACCTCGGCTATCAGCGGCCAGCCGCCGAGAAGGCTCTCGGCGCCGTAACCAAAAACGGCAAAGCCGCATCCTTCGACGCCATGTTCCGTGACGCGCTAGCCGCATTGTCGAAGTAGCGAGGCCGCTACTCTCCGATGCGAGCTACGGCGTAGCTCCGCAAGCCAGCCAGAAGAATTCCGCCCGGCAGTGAGCCGCCCAAAACAGTCCAGTTGAGGTCCAGTCTAACGATGGCATAGCTGCGCGCAATCTTGCGGCAGTTCCAAAATGGTCCCGCCCGCAGTTTTCTTTTTGCTGATTGAGCAATTTTGAACACGCCCAATTCCGACAGCCGATTAGATTTTTTTAAGGTTAAAAGGTTCTGCAATTGCAATAGCTGTGTGTGATTCCTACTGTGCGGCTCAGTGAAGGCGAGAGGAAGAAGGATAAAGCTCATGCGTAGATACAGCCACCCCGAGATCTGGTTCACAGCATTCTTACTGCTCATTTTCGGCGCCGGATGCAGCGACTATGACAAAGGCACTAACCCGGAACTGGTCCCGCCGACAGTAATTTCCGAAACGCCGGTTAGTGGCGCCGCCGGACTCTGCACTCCGGTCGTGACCGCTACCTTCAGCTTGGCGATGAATTCCACATCGATCAATAGCGCGACCTTTACCGTGACAGGGCCGGGCACTACTCCCGTGGCGGGCGCAGTTACCTACAATGCGTCAAGCGACACTGCTACCTTTACGCCGTCAGCCGCTCTTGCGGCGAGTACGCTCTATACCGCCACGATCACAACTGGAGCCGTCGACGCGTATGGCATTGCGCTAGCCAGTAATTTCGTTTGGACCTTCACGCCTGGCAGCTGCGTTCCGCCCACCGTGATTTCTGTGACCCCTCTCGCGGGTGCAGTCGGCGTCTGTTCCAGCACGGCAGTGACCGCAACGTTCAGCCAGGCGATGAATCCTGCCACGATCAATACCACAACCTTTACGCTGACCGCGGGTACTCCACCCGTGGCGGTAACCGGAGTCGTGACCTACGCTGGGTCAACCGCGACCTTCACCCCATCCAGCGCTCTCGCGGTGAGCACTCTTTATACCGCTACCATAACGACCGGTGCGACGGACTCATCCGGCATCGCGCTGGCAAGTAATTTTGTATGGACCTTCACAACCGCCGGTGTCGCATGCGTTCCGCCTACGGTGGTTTCCGTGGCCCCACCTAATCTCGCCGTTGGCATCTGCCCCAACACACTGATCGTCGCCACCTTCAGCCAGGCGATGAATCCTGCCACGATCAATACGACAACTTTTACTTTGACATCGCCGGGTACTCCGCCGGTGGCCGTGGCTGGAGCAATTGTCTACAATCCAGCCATCTATGCGGCAACCTTCACCCCAACCAATCCTCTCGCACTGAACACTCTCTACACCGCCACGATTACCACGGGAGCTCAGGATCTCGCTGGCGATATGCTGGCAGCTAATTTTGTATGGACCTTCACCACATCCCCCACGGCATGTAACGCCACCGTCCCGTTGGGAACGGCCTGCAGTTTTGGCGTTCTGGGCGGCGCCACCGTCAGCAGTACCGTCAATGAGGGGACTGACGTTACCGGGGATATCGGCGTATGGCCAGGGAGTTCGATCACGGGCTTTCCGCCGGGAGTATTCACGGGGACGGAACACGCCGGCGATGCGGTTGCCGAGACCGCTCAGGGTGACTTGACCACGGCGTATAACTACGCCGCCGGAGTACCGGGAGGGGCCGTCCTTCCTGCGGATATAGGCGGGGAGACACTCGCTCCTGGCGTTTATAAGACGACGAGCGGCCAGCCCTCGCTGGGAATAACCGGAAACCTTACCCTCAGCGGGAGTGGCACCTACATCTTTCAGATCGTGTCGACCCTGACCACGGCAGCCGGCAATAGCCAGGTCATCCTGGCTGGCGGCGCCACGTCTCAAGACGTGTTCTGGCAGGTCGGTAGTTCAGCGACGCTGGGAACCAACACAATATTCCAGGGAATCATTATGGCTCAGGCGTCCGTCACGCTTACCACCGGCGCTACGCTGGATGGCAGCGCGCTGGCCCGCACGGGCGCGGTCTCAATGGACGAGAACCTCGTGAATGTACCTCCATGTCCAGGTCCATGAGGTATCCGGATCGTGGATCAGCATCGGGCTGATCCACTTCCGGGCAAGCTGGAAACCATGGTTTCGAGTTATCGGAGTTCGCAGGAAGTTTGGAGGAATTAGCACATGTCATCTCAGTCTCATACTTCTGGCCGGGTTACCGTCATGCGGTTGGCAATGGTCGCTATCCTGTGCAGCGTTGGTACGCTCGCATCAGCGCAGGATCAGCCTGCTCCCAAATGGGAGCTTTTCGGCGGGTACTCCTTTGTCGATCCCGGCACCGATGTGCATGGCCTGCTTCCAGGAGCTGTGCTTCCGGTGAACAGCCGCGTGGAATCGAATCCGCGGGGCGCCGGCGCCAGCATCACCTTCAACTTTAACCGTTGGTTCGGATTAACCGGCGACGTCAGCGGGGATTTCAGCAGCGGCGAAAAAGGCGTAGCCATGCGAATTGACGACGCCGAATTCTTCAACCTCTCCGCAGGGCCTAAAATAACTTTTCGCAGCCGCCATTTTTCCCCGTTTCTCGAAGCGCTCCTGGGCGAGCATCGCCTGGCTTCGGAAGTCTTCGGAAGCGATCGCGAATTCGGTTTCATGGCTGGAGGCGGTCTCGATCTGAATTTGAATCGACACTTCGCTTTGCGTCTCATCCGCGCCGATTACCTGTTCTCGAATCATCAGTATGGTCCGTCGTCCGTGGTTCCCGCCACGGATGTGCGAGGAGTAAGACTGCAGACCGGCGTGGTATTGATGTGGGGCGGTAAGCGGGCTGTAACGCCACCCACGGCCACCTGCTCGGTAGAGCCCATCGAAGTCTTTGCCGGCGAGCCGGTGACCGCGACTGCCGCAGGATCAAATTTCAATCCCAAGCGTACCGTCGCGTATAGATGGAGTGGGTCCGGCGTGCCGCCTGGCGCGACCGCTGCTTCTACCCAGATCGACACTACCGGCCTGCGATCGGGCTCCTATCCGATCGGCGCCAGCCTGAGCGATGGCAGTAAAGAAGGCGTTGCCTCGTGCAGTGCCAGCTTCACGGTGAAACAGGCACGTCCCCCGATGATTTCGTGCTCGTCCGATCCGGCAAGCGTGCCGATGGGTGCAACCTCAACCATCAGTTCGAACGCCAGCAGCCCCGATCGCCGCCGGCTGGCCTACAGCTATACCGCCAGCGCTGGAAACATTGCGGGCAACACCGCCGCCGCTACCCTGGACACGCGAGGAGCAGAGCCTGGGACGATCACCGTAACCTGCAATGTAGGCGATGACCGCAATCCGTCGCTCATGGCGTCGTCCACGACGACGGTGACCGTGCAAGTTCCACCGCCGCCACCACCTCCACCGCCGGATTACGTCGCCATCGAGAAGAGGCTAGCCCTGCACAGCGTTTATTTTGCAACCGCGAAGCCTTCGCTCGAGAATCCTGATGCTGGCCTGCTTGCCAGCCAGGAAAAAACGCTCAAGGCGCTGGCTAGTGATTTTCTGATCTATCTGCAAAATAAGCCGGATGCGCACCTGACCCTGGAAGGTCACGCCGATCCGCGTGGCTCGATGGAATACAATCAGGGACTCTCGGAACGGCGTGTCGACCGCGTGAAGCGCTTCCTGGTCGACCAGGGCGTTCCCGCCGCTAGCATCCAGACCAAGGCATTCGGTAAGCAAGAAAATCTTACCGATGCGCAGGTAAGGCGGGCAGTCGAACGGAATCCTGAATTGAGTCCAGAAGACCGGCAGAGGATACTCAATAACATGAGGACGATCATCCTGGCCAGCAATCGCCGGGCGGACATCACTCTGAGTAACATGGGCCAGGTGCCCCAGGAATCCGTCCGCGAATACCCCTTCAACGCGGCGGATTCGCTGACCCTGCTGCAAGAGGAAGGAACCAAGAAAACCGCCCGCCCGGCGGCCAGGAAGAAGGCAAAGCCGAAGGCTCAATAAGCCAGAACGGCGTGGAAATCACGGACGTCACTCTATTTCCCGATGCAGAACGTACTGAAGATCAAGTTCAGTATGTCGTCGGTGGTAGTGGCGCCCGTGATCGCATCCAGTGGACGGAGCGCGCCATAAAGATCAAGCAGCAACATCTCATGCGGCACTTTGCCGTTCACCGCATTCTTCGCGGTCGCCAGCGCCGCCAGCGAATCCTGAACCAACCCCTGATGCCGGACGTTCGTGAGAAACCCGCTCTCCACCTGCGTCCCAGCCTCGCCGCCCACGTGCCGCAAAATCTCGCCGCGTAACTCGGCAATGCCCTCGCCTGTCAAAGCCGAGGTGTGAATCGAATCCTGGCCACCGACCACTGATCCCTGACCACTGCTCTTCAGATCCCACTTGTTCCCGACGACGATCGTCGGCCGACCCTCGGCAAGCCGCAGCAGCTCCGTATTTCCGGCAGAGGCAGGCTGCGAAGCATCCAGCACCACCAGCACCAGGTCCGCATCCGCCAGCGCTTCTTTGGATTTGCGAATGCCAATCGACTCCGCCTCATCGAGAGCCTGGCGAATCCCCGCCGTATCCACAAGCTTCACCGGAATGCCGCCGATCGCCACCGTTTCCGTTACCAGATCGCGCGTAGTTCCCGGCGTGGCCGTCACGATCGCGCGCTCCCGTTCCACCAGGCGATTGAACAGGCTCGACTTGCCCACGTTCGGCCGGCCCACGATCGCCAGGGTCAACCCTTCGTGCACAATCTTGCCGTAAGCAAAGCTGGCGGCAAGTTGCTCGAGCGGCTTCTCCACGCCATCGATTCGTCCAAGAATCGTGGCATCGGGCAGCACCGAAACGTCATCTTCGGCGAAGTCGATGCCAGCTTCCAGTACCGCGATCAGTTCGACCAACATCTGCTTGACCGGCTGCAACCGTTTTGATAACGCGCCTTCCAGTTGCTGCGCCGCGACCTTCGCTTGATACAGCGTCTGCGACTCGATCAGATCGCGCACTGCCTCCGCCTGCGCCAGGTCGATGCGTCCGTTCAGAAAAGCCCGCATCGTGAACTCGCCCGGCTCCCCCAGCCGCGCTCCCGCCGCCACGCAGAGTTCGACAATATGCCGCAGCACCACCGGCGAGCCATGCGCGGAAATCTCGACTATGTCGTCGGTCGTATAAGAATGCGGCCGCGCGAAGTAAGTAACCACGACCTCGTCGATACGCTGGTCAGATTCGTGTGGAGTGGGGTTGTGTGGGGCGGGCACTCTTGCCCGCCTTGCGTCCAGCGGATCAAAACTGGAAGGACTCTGTGATGATCCTCCCGCGGCAATCTGAGCTTCATCCGTCGTTAAGCGGGCAGGAGTGCCCTCTCCACATGGTTCCACAAACTCCCCAAAAATCGCCCGGCCCGGTTCCAGCTCATGCTTCAACCGCAACATAGGCGCGACGATCGCGCGAGACTGAGGGCCAGCAAGCCGCACCACACCGATCCCGCCGCGCCCCGCAGGCGTGGCAATCGCCACGATCGTGTCGTCGAGGTTCACGCGCCGATTGTAACGGGTACACTAAACAGAACCAACGCCGTTGAGAAACGACATCCGGGTGCCCCATTTCTCGTGTCTTTTGCGAGAAGTGGGGTTTTGGAATGTAACCATTTAAGACCTCATTAGGAGCCACACCTTGTCCGTAGCCGACGAATTGCTAAAGGCCAACGAAACTTTCGCCCGCAATTTCAAGCTGGGAGATCTCGCCGTCCGCCCCAAGCGCCGTGTCGCCGTGCTGGCCTGCATGGACTCCCGCATCCTGTTCGAGCACTGCCTGGGCCTGCATCCCGGCGATGCCCACATGATCCGCAACGCCGGCGGCATCGCCACTGACGATGCGCTGCGATCGCTGATCGTTTCCCATCATCTGCTCGACACGCAGGAGTTCATCATTATCAACCACACTGACTGCGGCCTTCTGAAAGTGCGTGAAGACGAACTGAAAGCGCGCCTGACCGAAAAGATGGGAATCGCGTCGGCCGAGCCCGCACATTTCCACGCCTTCGACGACCTGGAAGAAAACGTGCGACAGCAAATGCAGCGAGTGAAATCGCATCCGTGGATCCCGAAGCACATTCCGGTGCGGGGGTTTGTCTACGATGTGAAAACGGGAAAGCTGAGGGAAGTGGACTAGAGAGCTGAGATGCAAAGTCTTTTGCCGGGTGCCCCGTTTCTCGCGGTTTTTGCGAGAAGCGGGGACGTTAGCGCGCCACCTTCTCAATCTCCGCTTTCAACTCCCCATACGGCAGCGCGCCCGGATGGTACATCGCCACCTTCCCCGTCCGGTCGAGCAGCACAAGCGTTGGCGTGGTTGAAGCCCCGTAAGTGTCGAAATCGTATTTGCTGATTGGCACCGGCATGTCCAGCAGTCCGCCGTAGAAGCGATGCCTGACCGCGTCGATGTATGCCAGTTCGTCCGCCGGCGCGGCATGCTCCACCTGCGCTGTGTAGCCATACAGTCTCGTCGGACCGATCACGGTCAATCCCTTGGACGCGAATTCCGACCGCAACTGCGTGATGATCGGCGCCTCCGCTTTACAGTCTCCGCACCAATGCGCCCAGAAAAACAGAAGCACCGGCGAACCCTTGAGCTGCGCCAGCGCCGGAGGCTTCGCTCCCAGAAATTGAGCATCCTTCAAAACCGGCGCCGGTTTTCCCTCCAGCGAAAGCAGATTCAGATTCTTCTGCAGCCTCGCCCGAATCGACGTGTTGCCATAAGTCTGCAGCGCCCTTTGCAGCAGTGCGGCGGCCTGTATCCTCTGCCCGCGAGCCACCAGCACTTGCGACTGTACTTCCAGCGCTGCGCCCAGCGCGATCGGCAAATGCGGCTCCGCGTCGAGCGTACGCTGCTTCAACTGTTCCAGCGCCAGAGCTTTGGTCTGCTTCGCATAAGCCGCAGCCTGGTCATACTGCTTTGCTTCGAGAGCGGCTCGCCCCATCCACGAGTAAGCCTCCAGATACTCCGGCGTCACTCCCTGCTGCCCGCGGTAGGCATTCAACTCCGACTCGGCTGCCGAAAAATTATTCTGGGCGAGCGTCTGGCGAACATCGTCGACAATTCCCGCCGACGCCGACGCAATCAGGCTGAACCACAGCAGAACCACACGAAAGCGCATCTCTAGATGATGATTCTTTTTTCAGAAAGTGGCAACTCAACGCTTAGCGATGCCGCTGCAATGCGCGGAGAGCAAATTCGTTGACCACGGAGGTCACAGAGGGACACGGGGTACGACCCGGTGCTGACGAGCTCGTGATTTCAGCACACCATGCTCGCCGCAGCCTCCCCACTTAATCCCCATGCAATCAGTTACTTAGGGATGGTTTGTAAAAAATCTTGTAGCTATTCCGGTGCAATCCTGTATATACTAAGCCTGCGTTTGATCTTTAAGCTTGCTTCGCAGTACCCAGTTTCTCCGCTCAACCCAGCGCGTGACCTGCCTGCAGAAGAATTCTTGAAAGTTTCAGCGCCACATCAAAGAAAAGGAACATTGCAACATCATGGAAACAGGAACAGTGAAGTGGTTTAACGACGCCAAAGGCTACGGTTTTATCAGCCGCCAGAACGGCGAGGATGTCTTCGTGCATTTCTCCGCCATCCAGGCGAGCGGTTTTCGCAGCCTGCAGGAAGGTCAACAGGTTCAGTTCGACGTGGTCAAAGGCCCCAAGGGCTGGCAGGCCGAGAACGTGAAGGGTGTCTAACTAAACCGCTTCACCGAAACAATCCGAAAAAGGCGGCCAGCAATGGCCGCCTTTTATTTTTTCCGCCAATGTGGAAGTCCCGCAGTTGCTGCCGATTCTCATCCCGCTTACACCCGCAGGAAGTCCGCTTGCAGGGAGTAATTTGTGCCGGAGGGCAATTCGGGTTTGAGCTAAGGCTGCCTGTCGTGGATCAGCACTACGTCGGAATCGTCATGCCCGCGCACCATGGCCAGTTTGCTGCCATCGAACGACCAGTGGAAGTCGAGGATGCGTTCTGAGGCAAAGGAAGTGAGCTGTTTTCCAGGCGAACCATCCAGCGGCTGCCGCCACAAGTTCTCAACGCCGTTTTCGTGGATGGCGTAAACGATGGCCTTGCCGTCGTGCGAGAAACGGATTACTCCCACTGGCCCCCGTTCGAACTTAAGCGACTGGCGAACCTTACCCGTATCCGTCGCCACCAGCGCCAGTTTTCCCTCGTGCCCAGCGGCGTGGTCGACGGTTGCAAATGCAATTGTGCCGCCGTCCGGCGAAATGTCGAAGCTCTCCCCGAAAGGCAAGTCGGCCATCTTCTGCGCGGTGCCCCCGTCAATCGGTACTCGCATGATCTGTTCTGTGGTCCCATCGACGTAATAAACCCATTGCCCATCCGGGGAGCAAACCGGATAAAAGTCCTTCTTCCCATTCGAGAGCTGCTTTAGATTTCCTCCATCGGCGTCCGCGCGCCAAACCTTCCGGCTGCCGTTGCCGGATCGCAGACGGTGGTCGAACACGGTGTAGCGGCCGTTGGAGCACTGCCAGGGATCGCCGGTTGTCGCGTCCGACTCCGGGGCCACCACGCCCTTGGCGCCCGACTCCGGGTTGATCCAATTCAGTGTGCTGTCCTTGTCGTAGATCAGCCGGCCATCGTGCGTCCAGGTGAAGCTCGTGAAGGGGTTCGCAGAATGCACCATCCGCGCGTCGTTGCCCTCGGACGCGGCTGGCATGACGAAAAGATTCCATCGCTCCTCGCTGAGTACCGTAGCCAGCTCTTGGCCGCTCGATGCCACGCTCAGATCGAAATAGTTGTTGGTATCGCGCGTAACCGGATTCAACTTTCCTTCCGGGTAGGAGACGAATACGATCTGGCTTCGCGCGTAGTTCGAAGCTTGGTCGCTGTCCAGAACCAGCAGGCCGCTCCCATCTGGCATCCACGTAGGTAAGGCTAGGAAATCATCCGAACTCAGAAACAGTCGCTGCTTCCCCGTGCTGGCGTCGACCGCCATCAATCCGGAATCGGCGTCCCCCGGCTGAACCACATTACACATGATTGTTTTGCCATCGGGTGACCACGCGGGGTTGTAAAGTTCCTGATTGCTCGGGCCGCTGGCCAGCACGGTCTCGCCGCCAGTGTCGACCGAGCGTACGATCAGCTGGTATTTGCCCGGCTCCGGATTGTCGTCGCGGATGAAGGCTAACTTCCGGCCGTCCGGAGAAAGCGTCACGTTCGAATCCACGTCGGCTGCAAGTTTTTCTGGCGTACCTCCCAGCAGCGGCGCGCGGTAGAGATACTTCAAAAAAGAATTCCCCGGATCGCTGCGCACAAAGTAAAAATAGTTTCCGTCAGGAGAGAATCGCAGACCGTTGTACCAGACTTCAGCCGGAGGCTCGACCTGGGTCATGCTGTTCGTAGGGACGTTCCTCAGTGACAGGCTGGCTAGACCTTTGTTGGCCTTGTCTCTCACCAGGCTCAGGATGTATTTGCCATCCGGCGAGAGCTGCGCATCGACCGCATCGCCGGTCTCCGTCACTTTGCTGACGGAAAAATTCTCGAAGGCTTGCGCGTGTTTGCGTGCAATCAGCGAGTAGACTCCATAACCTGCCGCCAGCAAAACTACTACGCCCACAATTATGAACGCGCCCATTCCAACCTTGTGCCGTCCCGCCGCTGCAACCGCTGCGGACGTGTGAGAGGAACGCGCGGAAACGCCCGAAGTTGACCCCGATGTCCCGGCTGTGGCCGCGTCAGGCGACGACGGGGCGCCCGAGCCCGAACCGGAAGCCAAACTCGAAGCGACCAGCGTCGACCCAGCCTTGCGCCCCGATTCCAGATCCCGCTTCAGCCGCTTCAGATCGCCTCGCAGATCGGCTGCCGACTGGTAACGCAGGTCGCGATCTTTTTCCAGAGCCTTCTCAATAATCTCTGCGAGCTTTGGCGGCAATCCCGGATTCAGCTGCAACGCCGGAACCGGGTCCAGATCGAGAATGGCGTGGAAAATCACCGCCGTCGTCGCGCCCACAAACGGCAGCCGCCCCGTCGCCATCTGGTAGATCACCGCTCCCAGCGAGAACAAATCCGAGCGCGTATCCAGTTCGAGGCCGCGCGCCTGCTCCGGCGACATGTAGGCAATCGTGCCCACGGTCGCGCCCGGGCTGGTCAGATGCGCGGGGCTGGGATCGTCCTGCGTTGGCCCGATGGTTTCTATCGCCAGATCGGCGCGCGTCAGCTTCGCCAGCCCGAAATCCAGCACCTTCACCGTTCCGCGCTTGGTCAGAAAAATATTTGCCGGCTTGATATCGCGATGAATAATTCCTTTGGCGTGCGCCGCGTCGAGCGCATCCGCCAGCTGGATGCCCCAGTCCAACAGCCGGTCCACGGAAGCCGCGCCCGTATTCAGCTGATGATAGAGCGTGTCGCCTTCCAGCAACTCCATGGCGATAAACGACTGGTCGCCCGCTCGCTCGACGGCGTAAATCGTGCAGATGTTAGGGTGGTTCAGCGCCGAAGCGGCGCGCGCCTCCAGCAGAAAGCGGTCCAGCGCATTTTGATCGCCCGAGAGTTTCGGCGGCAAAAACTTCAGCGCGACTCGCCGCCCCAAATCGAGGTCCTGCGCCTCATAAACAATCCCCATCCCGCCGCTTCCCAGCTGCCCCGTGATGCGGTAATGCGAGATGGTCTGCCCAATCATAGGAGAATGTGGAAGAAGGATTCATTCTAGCGCGAATCTCCGTTTCACCCGCGAGGACGAGGGGCAATTTACAATCCCGTCATGCTTGCGCTCGCCATAACCGGCGCCGTCACCGCGGCGGCCGCCACGGCCAGTTACCAGTCCATCGCTCCCACTGGCCAATGGTATGGAAAAACTTTCACCGGCCTCGTGCGCGGCGTAAAGCAAATCGCTCTTACTTACGACGACGGCCCCAACGATCCCCACACCCTGCGCTTGCTGGAAGTTCTCGCCAAGCACAACGTGAAGGCAACTTTTTTCATGATCGGCCGCTACGCTCAGCAACGCCCTGAGATCGCCCGCGAAGTCTCCCGGGCCGGCCACGCCATCGGCAACCACACCTTCACCCATCCCTTGCTGATTTTCAAAAGCGATGCCGAAATTCGCCGTGAACTCTCTGGCTGCCGCGCCGCGCTCAGCGACGCCGTCGGTCAGCACACCAATCTTTTTCGTCCTCCCTTTGGTGGACGCCGCCCCGCCGTGCTCCGCATCGCCCGCGAATTAGGCATGGAACCGGTCATGTGGAATGTGACCGGCTACGACTGGACCGCGCCGCCTGCCACAGTCATCGAGCAGAAGGTAACAAAACAAATCCGCGGCGGAGATGTGATCCTGTTACACGATGGCGGCCACAAAGCAATGGGCGCCAACCGTTCCCAGACCATAGCCGCCACCGACCAGCTACTCACCACCTATAAAGCCGAAGGCTACGAGTTCGTCACGATCCCGCGTATGATGAGCAATCGTGTTAAGTAATCGAGGTTGAATTGCGGTCGCGCAAATTCATCTCAGAAATTCATGGTTTCGCGAACGCCTGCTTCGCCGCCGCAATCGTCTGCAGCACGTCCTGCTCGGTATGCGCCGCGCCCAGAAATGCCGCTTCATATTGCGATGGCGGCAAGTACACGCCGTGGTCGAGCATCCCTCGGAAGAATTTCCCAAACGCCTCGGTATTCGATTTCGACGCGCTCTCCCAATCCTTCACCGGCCCCTTCGTAAAGAACCACGTAAACATCGACCCCACGCGGTTGTGGCACATCGTGACTCCTGCTTCTTTTGCCGCCGCCGCCACGCCCTCCACCAGTTCGCCGCTCAACTTTTCCAGACGCGGATAAATCTCCTGCTTGTGATCGCGCAAATGTTTCAGCGTCGCGCATCCCGCGGCCATAGCCAGCGGATTCCCCGAGAGCGTCCCCGCCTGGTACATCGGCCCCAAGGGCGCCACCAGATCCATAATCTCGCTCGGACCGCCGTAGGCACCCACCGGCAGACCGCCTCCAATGATTTTTCCCATCGTCGTCAGATCCGGACGAACGTTGTAAATCTCCTGCGCTCCGCCAAATGCCAGCCGGAATCCCGTCATCACTTCATCGAAGATCAGCACCGAATGCTCGCGCTCCGTAATCAAACGCAGCGCCACCAGAAAATCGTCGGCAGCCGGCACGCACCCCATATTTCCGACCACGGGCTCTACAATCACACAAGCAATCTGGTGCTTGAATTTGTGGAACGCATGCTCGACCATCTGGATGTTGTTGAACGGCAACGCCACCGTGAACTGAATAAACTCTTCCGGAACGCCCGCCGACCCGGGAATCCCCAGCGTCGCCACCCCCGAGCCCGCCTTCACCAGCAGCGCATCGGCGTGCCCGTGATAGCACCCCTCAAACTTCACAATATATTTTCTTTTTGTGTAAGCCCGCGCCAGCCGGATGGCTGACATGGTGGCTTCCGTCCCGGAACTCACGAAGCGCACTTTCTGCATCTGCGGAAACGCAGACAGCACCAGTTCCGCCAGGTCGGCCTCCGATGGCGTCGACGCTCCGAAACTCGTGCCGTTGCAAGCCGCGCCCAGAATCGCGTCCAGCACATCCTGATCCGCGTGCCCCAGAATCAGCGGTCCCCACGAACCGATGTAGTCGATATACTCGTTCTCGTCTGCATCCCAGATGCGCGATCCCTTGCCCCGCACAATGAACACCGGATCGCATCCCACCGCGCGAAATGCCCGCACCGGCGAATTCACCCCGCCCGGAATCATGCTCTCCGCGCGCTTCTGCAGCCGCTGCGACTGCTCGACCTTCCGCGATGTTGTGGACGGCATCAATTCCTCCGACAGCGCCCTGGATGAACCGACTACTATAGCAGCGCCCCGCTCCGCAAATTAATCAGATATTCACCGTCCGTCCATCATTCTGCAACATTGCGGCGCTACTCTGAAGTCCATCAAGATGCCCTTCTAACCGGGAGGGTTTGAAGGACGGCTTCGGGGGCTCCGAGCCGTCTTTTTTCGTTTCTCCTCCCGATCCCAGCGGGAATCGAGAATCATGAATTGTGAAACGATCAGGCTTTGGGGTTCCTTAAGTGAGCCTTAGTGTCCTAGTGGTGAAAAGTTTTGAAGCCGCCTCTGCACAGAAACTGCCCCGCCTCACTTCAGGTATGACCTCACAATATCTACCAGTTCGTCCGCCGCAATCGCCTGCTCCGATGTCGGCTTGCGACCCGGGTCAAGCACATGAAAGCGTACGTGATCCTCCAGCAACTCGGCCATAAGCCCGTTCATCGCGCCCCGCGCGGCCGTGATCAGTTGCAGAACGTCTCCGCAATCTTTCTCCTCGCTGAGTGCCCGCTCGATCGCGTCGATCTGTCCCCGAATGCGCCGCACCCGCAACCTCAACTTTTCCTTCTCCCGCAATGTATGAGCCATGCCGTTTCCTTTGAGTTTCTACGAACTTTTTTCTGGACTATACCATAGGGGAGTATGGTACAAGAAAGAATAATGCGCGGGAATGAGCTGCCGAGACCAGTGACGGAACGTTCTTTAACATTCCTTTAATGAGGTTTGCGTAGGCTCGGTGGACCGGAAAATGCTTCGGATCGACAAGTACGGCGGTCCGGATCGGGAAATACTCCCAAACTAGCGATCACAGCATTTCATGATTCGTAGTTAACCATAGTTAACCATAGTTAACCATTTATGTTATATTCGCGTTAATCCTTCGCGGGTGGGGATTTGAATACGGATCGCTAAAGCCGCGAAGTCACGATCTGCCTGAAGCGCCGCCAGTTCGATGCCGAACATAGCGAAGTAATTCATGAGAAATCGCACCCAACTCGCGCAGCCCGGCAATTGCTTTATTCTCTGCGCCGCACTCGCGATCGCTCTGGCAGGTCCCGCCTTCGCTCAGCAACCGGATGCGCCGTCTCCCGCGCCCCAGGTGTCCGCGACTGTCAGCACCCCAGCCTCCGATGCCAAACCTGCCGACACCCCCACTGATCCGCCCGCTGCCTCTGCCGACAATGACGCCACCGAAGCCCTGTTCCCTCATTTCAAAGACACGCGTTTCTGGCTCTCCGGCCAGGCCAATTTTATTTTTCAAGCGCATCCTGACTTCACTTCCCCCTACAGCGGCGAGAACAGCCTCAGCGGAAACTACGAGAAAGCAACTTCCCGCGTGCTGACCCTCTACACTGGCGTCCGCCTCAACAATTCCACCGAACTCCTCGTTGACGTCGAAGAAGCTGGCGGGGCCGCGCTCAGTACCGGCCTGGGCCTGGCCGGTAATACCGATCTCGACATCGTGCGCAACCCGCTGCTCCCCAAAGCTCCCTATCTCGGCCGCGGCATGATTCACAAAGTCTTCGCCCTGAGCAAAGACAAAATCGAAAACACGCGCAACTATCTTTCGCTCTTCGAGGAACTTCCTCGTCGCCGCCTCGAAATCCGCTTCGGCAAGTTCAGCCTGCCCGACTTCTTCGACGTCAACTCCGTAGGCTCCGATACGAAATTCCAATTCATCAACTGGGCTACCGATAACAACGGCGCATGGGACTATGCTGCCGACACTCGCGGCTACACCGTCGGCGCCGTGGCTGATTTCGAAGACCGCAACTGGGGATTCCGTTTCGCCGAAGCCCTCATGCCCAAAGTCGCCAACGGCATCGATCTCGTCTGGCGCCCCTGGCAGGCCCGCGGCGAAAACTTCGAGTATGAATTCCGCCACGGACTCATCCCTAAGAAAGCTGGCGTAGTGCGCCTTCTGGCCTACGTCAACCACGCCAACATGGGAATTTACCGCGACGCCGTCATTCAGTTCGAAGACGGGCAGTCGAACGAGACTGTTCCGGAAATCACGAACCATCCCTGGCACATCACCGCCAAGTATGGTTTCGGCGTGAATCTGGAACAGAACCTCACGCCCACCTTCACCGCCTTCGCACGCTGGGGATGGGACAATGGAAAAACCGAATCATTCGCCTACACGGAAATCGATTCCACTTTGGTCGAGGGCATCGGAGCGAACGGTGCCAAGTGGCATCGCAAGCAGGACCGCGCCGGCATCGCCTTCCTCACCAACGGAATCAAGAAAGACCATCAGAATTATCTGGCCGATGGCGGCCTCGGTTTTCTACTCGGCGATGGCAAGCTCAACTACGGCCGCGAAAACATTCTCGAAACTTATTACACCCTGCACGTGTGGCGCGGTCTTTACGTTGCTCCCGGCACACAATACATCGTCGACCCCGGCTACAACCGCGACCGCGGCCCCGTCTTCGTCGGCTCCTTCCGCGCGCATATGGAGTTCTAGAGTTGGCGTCCCAGGCGCTTTTCCAAAGCTTGTCATCCTGAGCGTAGCAACTGCTTGGCGAATGCGAAGCAGTTGTGTAGTCGAAAGCCTGCCCTGAGCGAAGCCGAAGGGGACCCCATGCCCGCCCGCAACACGACGAACCCCAGCAGGCATTTTCCACCACAGCCGCTTACGTCTCCACCGTCACGCCTTTCCAGAACGCCACGTACCCCGTAATCTGTTTCGCCGCCGCCTTTGGCTCAGGGTAATACCACGCCGCTCCGGCGTTCCGCTTTCCGTTGACCTCCAGGTCGTAGTAACTTGCCGTCCCCTTCCATGGACAATCCGTGTGCAGTTCGCTGGACCGGAAATACTCTTTGCGAATCGCCTCCGGCGGAAAATATTGGTTGCCTTCCACTTCCACTGTCTGGCTGCTTTCGGCGAGCACCGCGCCTTCCCACATTGCTTTTGCCATGATGCGCATTTAGATTCCTATGAGGCCTTGCGGTTGCAATGATTATCGACTGAATTAAAAGGCATGCAGCCCTGGTCTTCAATCGACAATTAAAAATCAGCAATCAACAATTCTGACGGACGACCAATCCCTGGAGGCGCGATGGAAGTAACCCCAGCCGACCCTATCACCGCAGCGCAGTTCAACGGACACTCCATGGTCGGCTCACTCCAGCGCGTGCTGGTGTGCTCCCCGCGCACCGCCGGATGGAATCGTCCCGAATACGCTGCGCGCTGGCGCGACCTCGGCTTCCATCACGCGCCGGACTTCGCAACCGCGCAAGCGCAGCATGACGCGCTATGCCGTGAACTTGCCGTCGCTGGCGCAGAGGTCATGGAACTCGCGCCCGCGCCCGAACTTTCTCTCGACGCCGTCTATGCCCACGATGCCTCTCTATCCACAGATTTCGGTCTCATCGTCATGCGTCCCGGCAAGCCCAACCGCGTATTCGAAGGCCAGCACCACGGCGCGTTTTGCTCGCGCTTTGCCGTCCCCACGCTAGCCAAGATCGTCGCTCCCGGCGCCACCGAAGCCGGAGACATCCTCTGGCTCGCTCCGACGTCGCACGATGCAAACACGCTGCTTGTCGGCCACGGCTACCGAACCAACGCCGTCGGCATTCAGCAACTGCGCGATCTGCTCGCGCCCAAAGGCATCGAAGTCCTTTCCGCGCCGCTGCCTTACGGCCCCGGACCCTCCGCCTGCCTGCATCTGATGTCTCTGATCAGCCTGCTCGACGAGCATACTGCCCTAGTCGACCTGCCTTGGCTCGCAGTCGAAACTGTCGAACTGCTCAGGTCGCGCGGCTACCGCTTCATCGAGATCGACTCCTCCGAGCGCGACACGCTGGCCTGCAACGTCCTCGCCCTCGGCGGCAAGCGCTTGCTCGCCCTCGAAGAGAACAGCAAGACCAACGCTCGCCTCCGCGCCGCCGGCTTCGACGTCCGCACCTTCCCCGGCAGCGAACTCTGCATCAACGGCAGCGGCGGCCCCACTTGCCTGACGCGCCCCCTGCTGCGCGGATAAATGGAGAAGTGTTCCTTCAGGAACGTTTGTGCAAAACTCTTTTCTGTGGATCGCAAATACATTGCTTGTACGAGGTTGCACGTCGCAGAGTGAGACCTGTGGAAATCGCGAAATTCGGGGGGGGGTGACAACTTTCGAGAAGACGGAAATATGGTTTGCGGAATTTATGCAGAGGCCCCGGAACGCTGTGGCGTTCTAGTCTGACGTCGTCGCAAGATCTCAAGCTTTGCGACCGGGGATTCCTGCGCTATCATGCTGCCGTGTTCAGCCCGACAAAGCTTCTGCCGCGCCTGGCTCCCTTGGCCGTCCTGTTGGTTTCATCGGTCTGCCTCGGGCAGGGCATCAAGGAAACGTCGATCCCGCTCGGGAACGCATTGACTCACGCTCTTGAACTCTCGTCGTTAACTGGCGCCAACGCCGTCCCGTTTCATCTAAAGGTGCATCTGTTCGAGTCCACCAACCCGCCGTCAGACTATCGCGGTGAAATTGAAGAATACTGGGTCTCGCCCCAACAGTGGCGGCGCTCCATCGATTCGCCAGGGTTCAAGCAAACGCTCATCGTCAACGGTGACCAGTTGAGCGAGCAGAATACGGGTGACTACTATCCATTGTGGTTGAGGAGATTCATAACTGGCATCTTTGATCCTGTTCCGAACGCGGACCAATGGAACAAACTCGACGCCAAAATCGCACAGATTACTCTTCCCACTGGCCAGCGCTCAACGGCATGTGCTCGAGTGCAACTTAAGTACGGTGCGGACACCGCGAAGAGCGATATCTTCGGCAACGTGTGCTTTGATGACAAGGGTCTGCTGACTTTGGCCACTTGGCTCGGCTACGGCATGGAGTTTCACGATTACGAGCGCTTCGGCAAGAAAAAGATGATTGCCCGGCGCTATCAGGAGGACCCAGAGTCCGGCACCGAAATCGTTGCGAACGTTGTCTTGCTCGAAGAGCTTAAGAGACCCGACCCCTCACTGTTTGCGATTACCCAACCAACTTCTCCGGCGCAGCGACTTGAATCCGTTGAGGTCTCGCAATCGACGATCGAGCGGGCAGCCGAAGGCCAGCCCTCCATTACGTGGCCAGCTATAGGAGGTGGTAAAACGACGGGCTTGGTGGGCGTATACATTTCGGTGGGTCGCGACGGGCGTGTGCGAGAGGCTTACCCGCTCACTGCCGATAATGGGGACCTGCAGGATGCGGCGCGAGCACAACTGCGTAACTGGAAGCTCAAGCCAATGGTGGAGGACGGCAAGCCGGTCCAGGCGCAAGCCGCCCTGTCATTCCATTTCGACACTATGCTATCGCCGAACCCGGCACAGGCGACAGGTGAGGCAGTGCCCGCGCCGGTTCCTGAGGCCCCCGCTTCGTCACCGGCAGCAGGTCCGAAAACCGGACTGGTCAAGGGATTTCTGATTTCGCAGCCCGCAGCCGTATATCCGCCTGAGGCGAGAAAAAAGCACATTAAGGGGAAGGTGGTCCTTGCTTTCCGGATTACTACGTCCGGGACTACGAAAGATATTCGCCTACTTTCCTCTCCAGATCAGTCTCTTACGGATTCGGCCATCGCGGCGGTAAGCCAATGGCGCTACCAGCCGTATCTAGTCAACGGCGTCCCAATGGAGGTCGGCACCGAGGTCGAAATCAATTTCCAGCATCCGTAAACGGGAGAGAAACTCGCACGCCGAAGCTCATCCTTCGGGAAGCGGTATTCTTCCTGATAAAATAATTCTGCATGCTGCTTCCCTTCGTCCGCGAACTCTTCGCGGACGTGGAAAACCTTTCCGCCTTCGCGCGTGCAGCTTCCCATCTGCGGGAGGGCACGGGGCGGATACGTGTCTCCGGCCTCACTCCTACCGCCAAAGCCTTGCTGCTCGTGCTTTTCCAGCGTCGTGCCGAACGTCCGCTCATCATCGTCGTCAACGACAATCGCGCCGTCGAAGATTTTGTGCCCATCCTCCGCGGGTTCTGCGAGCTCACTGCCGCATGCGATCCGGAAGCCGTAGTCTCGCTGCCCGCCCGCGACGTGTTGCCGTTCCAGAATCTCTCGCCACATCCCGAACTGCAGGAAGAGCGCGCCACCGCCCTGTGGAAGATCGCCACGGGCGCTGCGTCGATCGTGGTGACGCCGGTCGCGGCCACGGCCATCCTTCTGAGCGCAGCCGAGTTTTATACCGACCTCGCCCGCACCATTCGCCGCGGCGAATCGCTCGACACCGACGCGCTCCTGGCGCACCTGAACACGGTCGGCTACAACCCGGCCGACGTCGTCGAAATGCCCGGCCAATACGCTCTGCGCGGCGGCATCCTCGACGTCTACTCTCCCGAAGCTGAACGCCCCGTGCGCATCGAATTCTTTGGCGACGAAGTCGACTCGATCCGCCGTTTCGACCCCGCTTCGCAACGTTCTTCCAATCCCGTGGACGAAGCGCTCCTTCTGCCTCTCACCGAAACTCCGGTCAGCGATTACTTGCTGGCAGCGATCCACACGCGACTTTCCGGCAAGCGCATCGCTGTTTCGGAAAAACTGGGTTCGGGAGAGGCGGGCTCGCAGGAAATTGTGGAAGCCGCCATCCGCGCCGGCGGCGTCACCGTGTTTCCCGGCTGGGAATTCTACGCGCCCGTCGCCGGAGCCGATCGCACCATCTTCGATCTTCTCCCCTGCGCCGCTGTTCTGCTCGACGAGCCCGAACAACTCCGTCAGGAGTTCGACCGCTTCTGGACTCGCGTCGAGGAAATGCACGAGCGCAGCGGAGTCGGAAATCTGGTACGTCCCGAAGATTTGTATTTGCCGCCCGACCATTGGTGGAAAAAAGTTGGAACCCTTCCCGGCGCCGATGTCGAACACCTCGGCATCGCCCACCCCGACGACGAAAGCCAGTCAATCGCATTTCTTACCCAGCCTGCATCCCGCTTCCACGGCGCGGTTCCGGCCATGCTGCAGCAGGTCCAGAAACTGCGTCAGGAAAATATGCAGGTTCTCCTGGCCGTCCCCAACAACGGAGAAGTCGAACGCCTGGCCGACATTTTCACTGAATACAACGTGTCCTTCCGCCTCGGCACTCGCACCCGCGGCGGCGAAAGTTACGCCGACGAGACCAGCTACTTCGCCGGCGACGTTCTCACGACCACGCTGGCCAAGGCCTATATCCCCGACGGCGTCGTGCTGCCCGAGGCCAATCTCGCGATTTTTGGCGCGCGCGATTTGTTCGACGAGTCAGACGCAGTCGCATCACGCCCGCAGCGGCAGAAATCGAAAGTGTCGGCGTTCCTTTCCGATTTTCGCGATCTGCAAGTCGGAGACTACGTCGTTCACGTCGAGCACGGCATCGGTCAGTATCAGGGTCTGAAAGAAATCAATCAGGGCGACGGCAACGCCGAATTCATGCTGCTCGAATACGCCGACGCGGCGCGCCTTTACGTTCCGCTCACGCGTCTCGACCTGATTCAGAAATATCGCTCGTCCGAAGGGGCGAAACCCGCGCTCAGCAGTCTGGGCACGGCTGCCTGGTCGAAGACCAAAGCGCGCGTGCGCAAGGCCATGAAAGACATGGCCGACGAACTCCTCAAACTTTATGCCGAACGCAAAACGGCAGTGGGCCACGCTTTCCCTCCCGGCAACGAGTGGGTGCGCGAGTTCGAAGATGCATTCGAGTTCAACGAGACCGAAGATCAGGCGCAAGCCATCGCCGACGTGACCCGCGACATGGAATCGACGCAGCCCATGGACCGCTTGCTCTGCGGCGATGTCGGATATGGCAAGACGGAAGTGGCGATGCGCGCGGCTTTCAAGGCCGTCGGCGACAATCGCCAGGTCGCCCTGCTGGCCCCGACCACCGTGCTCGCGTTTCAGCACTACGAAACTTTCAAGCAGCGCTTCGCCGCGTTTCCGGTCACGATCGAAATGATCAGCCGCTTCCGCAACGCCAAACAGCAGAAAGAAATTCTGCAGAAAACCGAAGCCGGCAAAATCGACATTCTCATCGGCACGCACCGCATTCTTTCGAAGGACATTAAATTCTCCGACCTCGGCCTGCTCATCGTCGACGAAGAACAGCGTTTCGGCGTGCGCCACAAAGAACGCATCAAGCAAATGCGCAAGCAGGTCGACGTGCTCACGATGTCGGCCACGCCCATTCCGCGCACCCTGCACATGTCGCTGGTTGGCCTGCGCGACATGAGTGTGATCGAGACTCCACCCAAGGACCGCATGGCGATTCAGACCATCGTCGCGAACTGGGACGAGAAGCTGATTCAATCGGCCATCGAGCAGGAACTCGAACGCGGCGGCCAGGTTTATTTCGTGCACAACCGAGTAGAGAGCATCTGGGAAATCGCCGCCAAGCTGCAGGCGATGGTGCCGAAGGCGCGCGTCGCCGTCGGACACGGCCAAATGTCAGAAGGCGAGCTCGAAAAAGTGATGCTCAAATTCATGCATCACGAAGCCGATATTCTGGTCGCAACCACGATTATCGAAAACGGACTCGACATTCCCCTGTGCAACACGATTCTGATCAACCGCGCCGACCGCCTCGGATTATCAGAGCTTTACCAGCTTCGCGGCCGCGTCGGCCGCTCCAGCCGCCGTGCTTACGCGTATTTGCTTTTGCCGTCGGAGATTGAGCTGACGCCGATCGCGCGGCGCCGATTGGCGGCGTTGAAAGAATTCTCCGACCTCGGAGCGGGATTCAAAATCGCTGCGCTCGATCTCGAACTGCGCGGCGCGGGAAATCTTCTGGGCGGCGAGCAGAGCGGACACATCGAAGCCATCGGCTTCGAGCTCTACACGCAAATGCTGGAACGCGCCGTCCGCGAAATGAAAGGCGAAGCCGCTCCCGACGAAGCCGAAACCCAGCTCAATCTCGGCCTGAACATCCGCATCCCGGGCGACTACGTTCCCGAGGAGAATCAGCGGCTGCAGATGTATAAACGTGTAGCCCGCGTAGAAACCGAATCGCAACTCAGCGACGTCGGCGCAGAATTAGAAGACCGCTACGGTCCGCCGCCGCCCCCGGTGCGCAATCTGCTCGACTACGCGTCGCTGAAATTGTTGTGCATGCGGGTAGGCGTGAACGCGATTGATCGCAAGCGCGAAACGGTCACCTTCAAGTTTCGCCAGAATGCCGCCGTTGATCCCGAGCGGCTGGCGCGCTTCGTCTCCGCGCAGCGCGGCGCGCAGTTCACTCCGGACGGGATGTTGAAGTTCGCGTTGAAAGCCACGGCCGCGGAAGACGTCCTCCGCGCGTTGCGCACCGTACTGGAACAATTGGCGACCGCCGAGCCACTCGCGGCTGCGCCTGCCATAGCGGTTGAACCACTGAAGGCTAAACGAGACTAGCCGCCAAACTCACAAGCGCCCGCAGTTTACAATGATTGCGTCATGAAGCCCACGCCAGAACGACGAACGAATCGCGACCGCCGCAAAAAGCGGATCGTCCGCAAAGCCGTTTTCCCCGCTGCCGGCCTGGGCACGCGCTTTCTCCCCGCCACCAAAGCTCAGCCCAAGGAAATGCTCCCGCTGGTCGACAAGCCCATCATTCAATACGGCGTGGAAGAGGCCATGGCCTCCGGCTGCGATCAGATCATCATCATCACCGGGCGCGGCAAGCAGGCCATCGAAGATCACTTCGACGTCAGCTACGAACTCGAACGCATGCTGGAAGATCGCGGGAAGACGGAGCTGCTCAAGATCGTGCGCTCCATCTCCGACATGATTCACGTCGCCTACATTCGCCAGAAAGAGGCGCTGGGCCTGGGCCACGCCATCCTCACTGCGCGCGAACTGGTCGGCGACGAGGCCTTCGCTGTCCTGCTTGCCGACGACGTGATCGACGCGAAGGTCCCATGCCTCAAGCAGTTGATCGACGTCTACAACGAAAAGCAATGTTCGGTGATCGCGACGCAAGTGATCGAAGGTGCAGCGATTTCTTCCTACGGCGTTATCAAAACAAAACCGGTCGCGGGATCAAAAGGGCGGCTGCATGAAGTCCTGGACTTGGTCGAGAAACCGAAACTCGAAGATGCTCCTTCTAATCTCGCGGTGATCGGACGCTACGTTCTCACTCCTACAGTGTTCGAGACTCTGGCCAGCATCGCTCCCGGCGCTGGCGGAGAACTGCAACTCACCGACGGTCTGCGCCAACTCCTGAAGAAAGAAAAAATGTACGCCTGCGTCTACGAAGGCCGCCGCCACGATGCCGGCGACAAGCTCGGGTTCCTGAAAGCCACGGTAGAGTTCGCGCTGAAACGCGAGGGCCTGGGCGAAGAATTTCGCGAGTACTTGAAGGGATTGCATCTCTGATGGGCAAGCGCAGCCAGCCCCGCAAGCCAGTCACTGTCCCGGTACGCATCTTCGGCACCGACAGCCACGGTCAGGTCTTTTCCGAAAAAGTCTTCACCGTCAACATCAGCCGTACCGGGGCAGAGCTAGCCGACGTTCGTCCTGAACTTAACGTCGAAGAAATTATTGGTCTGACCTATGGCAACTATCGCGTTCACTTCCGGGTAAAGTGGATCGGCAAACCGGGCACGCCCAAGGCCGGACGCGTCGGCCTGCTCAATATCAATCCGGACAAACCACTTTGGGACCTGCTGCTATATCCCGACGCGCCCGATAACTTCCAGCCGGGAAATGTTGAGCGTCGCAAGACCCCGCGCTTTCGTTGCCAGAACTCGATCGAGATTCATGTTCACCAGGGCGCATCTTTTTGGGGCACCGTCGCCGACCTCGGCCTTGGAGGATGCTACGTTGAGATGCCCATCCCTCTGGATCCTGGCACGAAGATGAGAGTGGGCATCTGGTTAGGGCAAACCAAGGCCTGGGCCGAAGCCGAAGTTGCACACAGAAGTCCGGGCCTCGGAATCGGCTTGAAGTTCACCGCGATTTCAGATCAGGATCTCGACGAGATTCGCAAATTTCTTGGAAGCCTGGCACCCTTAGCGAGGAAACCGATGGTCGCGGTTCAAGCCGGTCCGCTTCAAACAAAAACCTAGCCGCCCAGAGAACTTTTCAACTTCTTCGATTTCTCCTCCACACCCCGCGCCAGCTTTTCCTTGTGCGCCTCAAGTTTCTCCGCGACGGAAGTATCGCCGAGCCCGATCATCTGTGCCGCCAAAATTCCTGCGTTCGTAGCCCCAGGCTTCCCGATCGCAACCGTCGCCACCGGGATCCCCGCCGGCATTTGCACCGTTGCCAGCAGAGAATCCATCCCCTGCAGCGAAGTCGACGGAATCGGCACTCCAATCACGGGCAACGTGGTATGCGCCGCAATCACTCCTGCCAGATGCGCCGCCCCGCCCGCCCCTGCAATGATCACGCGAATTCCGCGCTCGCGCGCCCCGCGCGCAAACTCCCCCGTGCGGTCGGGCGACCGGTGCGCCGAAGTCACATCCATCTCATAAGCGATCCCGAACTCCTCCAGCGCCTTGCCCGCCTCGCGCATAATCTCAAGATCAGAATCGCTCCCCATCACAATCGAAACCAGTGGCTTGCTCATTCTCCCCCTCGCAATGTCTGTCGCTTAAACTTATCCACCCAGCCTTGTCATCCATCTACTTTGTCATCCTGAGCGAAGGATTTGCTTCGCGAACGCGAAGCAAATCCGCAGTCGAAGGATCCCTAACAGCGACCCACCTCTCGCGGCCCAAAGGATTCTCCACGACCCCTTCCGCAAATCCAGCGGCAACTACCTCTTCAGCGCCCTTCCCGCAATATCCTTCCGGTAATGCGCCCCCTCAAAACTAATCTTCCCGCAAGCCTCGTAAGCCCGCTTCACCGCCGTTTCCAGATTGCGCGCCCGCGCCGTCACTCCCAACACCCGCCCGCCGGAAGTGTAGTAGCCTTCGCCTCGTTTCGCAGTCGCAGCGTGAAAAACTTTAACGCCCTCGATCACGCCAGCCTCTTCCAGCCCCGTAATCCTCTTCCCCGCATCGAACGTGCCCGGATATCCTCCCGAGGCCATCACCACGCACACCGACGATTCCCGCGACCATTTGAAATCCCCTTCGCTCACCCGCCCCGCGATCGAAGCTTCCAGCGCCTCCACCAGATCGCTTTCCATCCGCATCAGAATCGGCTGCGTCTCCGGATCTCCAAACCGGCAATTGAACTCCAGCACCATCGGTCCGCGCGCCGTCATCATCAGCCCGCAATAAAGCACGCCCTTGAACTCCGCGCCTTCTTCCTTCATCCCCGCAACCACCGGCTTCGCAATGTGCGTCAGCAGCCAGTCGCGCATCTTGTCGTCAACAATCTCCGGAGTCGAGTACGCTCCCATCCCTCCCGTATTTGGACCAGTATCTCCATCGCCCACGCGCTTGTGATCTTGCGCCGCCACCAGCGGCGCCACGCGCTCGCCATCGCTGAATACGAGAAACGAAAGTTCGTCGCCCGTCAGGCACTCTTCTAGAACCACGCGCGCGCCTGCCTCACCCAGCATTCTCCCGCTTAACATTTCGGCCGCCGCGCTCGCGGCTTCTTCTTTACTTTTGGCAATCACCACGCCCTTGCCCGCCGCCAGCCCGTCGGCTTTCACCACCACCGGAGCATGAAAATGCCCCAGCGCCGATCGCACCTGCTCCACCGATTCACAAATTGCATAAGGCGCCGTAGGAATGTGATGCCGCTGCAAAAACTCCTTGGCAAAACTCTTGCTCGTTTCCAACTGTGCCGCGGCCTTCGTCGGACCGAACACGGCCCACCCGCGCGCGGCGAACGCATCGACAACGCCCAGCGACAACGGCAACTCCGGCCCCACCACGGTGAGATCCGGTTGCAACTTCGCCGCCAGTGCTGTCATCGACTCCAGGCTGTTCAAGTCCACCGGTAGACACTCCGCCTCATCCCCGATGCCGCCATTCCCGGGCGCGCAATAAAGCTGCGAAACCCGCGCCGATTGCCGCAGCTTCCACACCAGCGCGTGCTCCCGTCCGCCGCTTCCCAGTACCAGAACTTTCATAGCCAGAGGATTCAGGTTAGAGGCGGACGCCGAACACTGTCAAACGAAAGGCGATTCACCACGGAGACGCGCAACCCGGCTTCGGGCTTCAGCGCTCGGGCTTCAGCAAAACCCAGGTTCCTGATCTGCCCGGCCGTCACGCTCGACCGTAATCCCATACGCCGAAGCCCGAAGGCTGAAGCCGGAAAGCTGTCTCCGTGTCTCCGTGGTGAGTCCGGGGTTAACCTTACTTAACCAGCGCCCTTAACTGGCCGTATAATCTCTCCAGATGATTACGGTCTCCAAGGAAGACTACCTGAAGTCGATCCTCCAGGCGGAGAGCGAGGGCGAAGACGTCATCTCCGCACGCCTTGCCGACCTGCTTAAAGTGTCGCCGCCCGCTGTTACCATGGCATTGCGCCGCCTCAAAAAAGACGGTCTCGTCCGCGTGCAGGGTGACGGCCTGGTCCAACTCACCGCGGCCGGACGCAAGATCGCCCGCAAACTCGCCCTGCGCCATCACCTGATCGAGCGCATGCTCTCCGAACTTTTCGGCATGGAGTGGTGGAAAGTTCACGACGAAGCCGAACGACTCGAACACGCCGTCTCCCCCGACTTCGAAGCCAAACTCCTGGCCCGCCTGGGACGCGGAGGTGCCTGCCCTCACGGCAATCTCAGTGAACTCGAAAGCCCCGCCAGCCGCCGCCGCCGCGGCCTGGTCCTTCTTGCCGACGCCGCACCCGCGCAAACCTACGCCGTAAGCGGCATCTACGAACGCGACCGCCGCCTGCTCGAATTTCTCGAAGCCCGCGGCATCCGCCCCGGCGCCAAAGTCCGCCTGCTCGAGCGCAACTACGACCAAACCCTCACCCTCTCCACATCCAGCGGCAGCGTCTCCCTGGGCCCCGCCGCCGCCGAACGCGTCTGGCTGGTCTCCCCCGACCAGCGCCCCAAGCGCTGATCAGAATCTCATTAGCTGTTTCTAAATAATCTTGTCATCCTGAGCAAAGCGAAGGACCTGTACAACCTGCGCCACGGCAGGCCTCGCGAAGTTTCCACCGCTCCCCGGCGCCACCCTGCTTCCGGACGCTTCTCCCGAATCCAATCCTCTCCATCCATAAATCAGTTAACTATAGTTTATGCAATAATGTATACTTCCGCTAATGACGTACACCGTCGCGCGGAAAACACCTCGGCTTAGGAAGTATCTTCTCCGTGCGTCAGTGTCTCCGTAGTGAAGAAAGCGCTAATCGTCAAACTCGACCATCTCTGAAATGATCGAACCCGCCGACCTCCACATCACCCACGAAGATATCGACCGCGCTCACGACCGCGATCGCGTCTCCGCCGAGCGCGCCCGCCCGGGCGTGTGGCATCGAACCCGGCTCCTGTGGCTGCTCATCGGCCCCGGCATCCTGGTCATGCTCGGCGAAAATGACGGTCCCAGCATGCTGTCGTATGCCTCTACCGGCGCCCGCTTCGGCATCGGGTTCTTCCTCCCCTTCGTGATCCTCACCTTCATCATGGCCTGCGTGGTTCAGGAAATGACGGTCCGCCTCGGCGCCGCCACTCATCGCGGACACGCCGAACTCATCTTCGACCGCTTCGGCCCCTTCTGGGGATGGTTCTCCATGGTCGACCTCATGGTCGGCAACTTTCTCACGCTGGTCACCGAGTTCATCGCCATCCGCGCCGGCCTCGGATATTTCGGCGTCCCACCGGCGGTTGCTGTCCTGAGCGCCTTGCTGGTTCTGGTCGTGGCCCTGCTCACCCACCGCTACTGGACCTGGGAGCGCATCACCCTCGCCGCCGCCATGTTTAACCTGATATTTATTCCGGTCGCCCTGCTAAGCCATCCCCACTGGGGAGAAGTTGGCCGCGCATTGTTCACCTGGAAGCCGCTTCCCGGCGGCATCAACCAAGAAACCGTGCTCATCCTGCTCGCGGACATCGGCGCCACCGTCACCCCGTGGATGCTTTTTTTCCAGCAAAGCGCCATCGCCGACAAAGGTCTCACGATCCGCGACATCCGCTTCGGACGTATCGATACTGTCCTCGGCGCCACTCTTGCCACCCTCGCCGCTTTGGCCACAATCATCGCGACTGCTCCGCTCTTTGCCCACGGCATGACCCCCGCCAACTTCGAAGCCGCCGAATTCGCTCAGGCCCTGCAACCCTTCGTCGGACACTGGGGCTCCGCGCTGTTCGCGCTTGGGATGTTCGAAGCCGGCATGGTCGCCGCCGTCACCATCTCCACCGCATCGGCCTACGCTTTCGGAGAGGTCGCCCGCCGCCCGCACAGTCTGAATCTCCCTTTCGCTGAGGGCAAGTCGTTCTACCTCGTACTGCTGCTCGAAGCCGCAGCCGCCGCCGGACTCGTCCTGATCCCCGGCATCCCGCTGGTTTACATCGTGCTCGTAGTCAACGTAATCGCGGTGCTGGCGATGCCCCCAGCGCTTCTGTTCCTCTACATGCTGGTCAACGACCGCGAAATCATGGGCGACCTGGTGAGCCCCGCGTGGGCCAATGTGCTTGCACTAGCGGTCGTAATCATCCTGGTAGCAGCCGGCCTGTTGTTCGGCGTCAGCGTGGTCGCTCCCCAAGCGTTAGCTGTATTCGGAGGCAAGTAGATGACCCACGAACTCAAACCCGTCCCCGCCGCCGCAATCACTCCCGAAGATTCCGCCGCCGTCGTCGCCTCCCTCGAACCCGACCAACTGATCTCCGCCAAGGTCCTCCACCACTGTCCCCGCCGAAAGCTGACCCGCGCCGAGACCATCCTGTTCTGGGCTCTCCGCATCTACCTGGTCTTCATGCTCGGAGTCGTCGTCTATCAAATACTGACAGGCGCACACTAAGCGGACGTCCCGAATGTTCGAAGCAAAGTTTTCCTTCGTGTACCTCAGTGTCCTTTGTGGTAGATCAGTTTCGAAGTCGGGAGCCTAAAGTCCGGTGCCTTATAGATTTCGCCCGCGGAGAACTTTTCCACTGCCGCAGCAGCCGCGGCAAGTTCATGATGCAACGTTGCTTGCAACGGAGTATTCTCAATAATAGCCATGGCCAACCGAAAATCGCAGCGCGGCGTCAAGAACCAGGATTTACGATTCAATATCGAAACTGACCGCGAGAATGACGGCCGCTGGATCGCCGAAATCGAGGACATTCCCGGCGTTCTCGCCTATGGCCGCACGGAAAATCAGGCCAAGGCCAATGCCTACGCACTCGCTCTCCGTGTGATTGCCGACCGCGTGGAGAAATCCAAGACCGTCCCCGAATCTATCAGTGTGATTTGCGCATCGGCGTGAGCCGTTGGCCCAGTGCGAAGGCCGCGAGAGTCTACAAGGCTCTACTGCGGATCGGTTGGCATCCCATTTCCCAAACCGGATCTCACATTAAGCTGAGGCACCGAGACGCCAGGTTTCCCGACTACGTCTGGGCCTTTCACGATCGCGTTGAGATCGGACCCAAAATGCTCGCTCGCATTGCGAAGCATACAGGGCTGGAACCCACCGATATCTGAGGTTGAAGGCAAATGCTGAACCTTCGTTTCTCCTCCTGCTCTACGCAATCCGCAACAGAACGACTAAAATAATAACTTCAGTATTTCCTGCACCTCCAGCAGGCGCGCAGCATCCATTCATTCAGGAAGGCCATCATGTCGTTGAATAGCTTCAATAGCCGCTCTACTCTCAAAGTCGGCAACAAAGAATACGAAATCTACCGCCTTGACGCCCTCGACAAGCAGGGAATCTCCACTCAGCACCTGCCCTTTTCCTTGCGCATCCTGCTGGAAAATCTGCTGCGCACCGAAGATGGCCGCAACGTTACCGGGAACGAAATCCGCGCACTCACGAGCTGGAACAAAAGCTCCAAGCCCGACAAAGAAATCGCTTTCACCCCCAGCCGCGTCCTCTTGCAGGATTTCACCGGCGTCCCTTGCGTGGTCGACCTTGCCGCTATGCGCGATGCCATGAAACAACTTGGCGGCGATCCCGCGCTGATCAACCCCTTGCAGCCCGTCGAACTTGTCATCGACCACTCGGTGCAGGTCGACGAATTTGGCACTCCTGGCGCTCTCGACCTGAACGCGCTGCTCGAGTTCGGCCGCAACCAGGAGCGTTACGCTTTCCTCCGCTGGGGGCAAACCGGATTCCGAAACCTCGCCATCGTTCCTCCCGACACTGGCATCGTCCATCAAGTCAATCTTGAATACCTCGCTCGCGTAGTCTTCGTCCAGGAATCTCCCGGCAAGCGCGCAGCCTACCCCGACACCCTGGTCGGTACCGACAGTCACACCACGATGATCAACGGGTTAGGAGTTCTCGGCTGGGGCGTGGGTGGAATCGAGGCTGAGGCCGCAATGCTCGGGCAGCCTGTCTCCATGCTGATTCCGCTGGTCGTCGGCGTGAAGCTTACCGGACGCCTGCGCGAAGGCGCGACCGCCACGGACCTGGTGCTCACCATCACCGAGATGCTGCGCAAGCACGGCGTGGTCGGAAAGTTCGTCGAATATTTTGGCCCCGGGCTGCGCGATCTTGCTCTTGCTGATCGCGCCACCATCGCCAACATGTCGCCGGAATACGGCGCCACCTGCGGCATCTTCCCCATCGACAAAGAAAGCTTGCGCTACCTGCGCCTCACCGGACGCAGCGAAGAACAAATTGCGCTGGTCGAAGCCTACGCCCGCGAGCAGGGCATTTTCCACGACGAGAAAACTCCCGAAGCCGAATATTCCGAACTGCTCACCCTCGATCTCGACACGGTCGAGCCCAGCCTAGCCGGGCCCAAGCGCCCGCAGGATCGAGTGCTGCTCTCGCAAGCCGGAGAGTCGTTCAATAAAGCATTGCCTTCGCTGATCAAACCGAAGTCTGGAGCGAAGGCGGCGGCGGCATCCGCAACCGCCAGCGCCATCGGCAATTCAGGACGCTGGGAGCAGGAAGGCGGAAGTCCCACCGCCATCGGCGTGGAAGACCCCAACGTGCACGAGCATGTCTCCGCCGACGTGAAGAACTCGCTCAAACACGGCAGCGTGGTGATCGCCGCAATCACTTCGTGCACCAACACTTCCAATCCTCACGTTCTGATTGGCGCGGGATTGCTGGCGAAAAAAGCTGTTGAAAAAGGTTTGTCGGTTCCAGCCTGGGTCAAGACTTCGCTCGCGCCCGGCTCCAAAGTAGTCACGGATTATCTGAATAAAGCCGGGCTCACGCCCTATCTCGAGAAGCTGAAGTTTCACACCGTGGGCTACGGGTGCACCACCTGCATCGGCAACTCCGGCCCGCTGCCCGCCGAAGTTTCTCAAGCTATCGACGAAAATAATCTGGTCGTGGCTTCGGTGCTTTCCGGCAATCGCAATTTTGAAGGCCGCATCAATTCCGAAGTTCGCGCCAACTATCTCATGTCGCCGCCGCTGGTCGTCGCCTTTGCCCTCGCCGGACGCATCGATCTCGACCTGCGCAAGGATCCTCTCGGCAAAGACCGCGAAAACAAACCCGTCTACCTCGCCGATATCTGGCCCACAGAGCGTGAAATCGAAGAGGCCATGCAGAATTCCATTTCTTCCGACATGTTCACCAAGAGCTATGCGGAAGTTTTCCTGGGCGACGAACGCTGGCGCGGCCTGCCCGTTCCCAAGGGACAGACCTACGCCTGGGAAAAAAATTCTACCTACATTCGCCGCGCTCCCTACTTCGACGAGATGGCGGTGAAGCCTTCGCCGATCGAAGACATTCGCAAGGCGCGCGCGCTCGCCGTGGTCGGCGACAGCGTCACCACCGACCACATCTCTCCTGCCGGCTCCATCAAAAAAGACAGCCCCGCCGGAAAGTACTTGCAGGAGCACGGCGTGCAGCCCGCGGATTTCAACTCCTACGGCTCGCGCCGCGGCAATCATGAAGTGATGGTGCGCGGTACTTTCGCCAACGTCCGCCTGCGCAACAAGCTGGTCGCGACCGAAGGCGGATTCACCCGCCATCTGCCGACGCAAACCGAAATGTCGATCTTCGAAGCGTCCGAAAAATACCAGGCTGAAGGCATTCCGCTCGTTATTCTCGCGGGCAAAGAGTATGGCTCTGGTTCCTCGCGCGACTGGGCGGCAAAAGGTCCCAAACTGCTGGGAGTGCACGCCGTGATCGCCGAAAGTTACGAACGCATTCACCGCTCGAATCTGGTGGGCATGGGAATCCTTCCGCTGCAATTCCTGGCGGGCCAGACCGCGGAATCGCTCAAGCTGACCGGCGAGGAAACTTTCGACATCACCGGCATCCGCGACGTGGTGGAAAAATTCGCCGCGGGAAAGCAGATCAAAGTCCGCGCCAAAGGCAAGCCCCGCGACAAAGCCATTGAGTTCGAGGCGCTGGTTCGCATCGACACTCCGCAGGAAGCTCTCTACTACGCTAACGGCGGGATTCTGCCGTATGTGTTGCGCCAGTTGCTGGCAAGCAAACCGAGCGCGCAGACCGTAGGGGTGTAAGCGAGATCTCGGTTCCCGGCGGCATCGATTCCCACCCTTCGAAAATCGCGAAGGGTGGGGCAGCCTCATCCCGTAAAGGCTGAGAAAGAACGATATGACGTGGCGCAGCCCTATCCACTCGCCACGTTCTCGCCTCGTGGTTGTCATCTTTGCCCGCTCCCCTGAAGCCCCATTTCCGGCCCAAATGGAAAAGGCGCGACCGGTGGCCGCGCCTTATTCCAGAAATTTACTCTCTATATCCAGTATGACATTTTGCGGAGGGAAAGCGGACACGGTTTTGGGAAATATTCGGTCATTGTTCTCATCGAGTTACGCTCGAACGTTTACCTTCTTGCTATTGACAGGATTCCGGGGGAAGCGCCCTCTCGACTCGGCGCTGGCCTCTTCTCAGAAAATGCCCTTGAGGAGGGCGTGCGCGGGAAACCCCCACTTCTCGCAAAGGACGCGAGAAATGGGGCACCCGGGTTGGGACGCCTTTATCCGTGCGGTGCGGCCAAGCGCGCGATCAACCTGCGGCCGCGAGTTAAAGCAAGGTACGACAGGGACGCCACACAGAGCGTGACTAGCGCCAGTCGAAGACAGATCGCGGCGGACACGGTGATTCCGAGCCCGGTTCCGATCGCAAGATAAGCCGCCAGGCATGCCGGACATTTGGGCAGCAAGGCGAGGATGCCGCTCGGAACGATCCATACTGCGAAACGGCATGCCGCGGAACGGCATGCTACGAAACGGCATGCTGCGAAACGGCGGGCGGCGTCGAGAAGACGTCGCGCTCCGGACACTGCGGGCTTGGCATTCATTGCGCAACAACTGTGTGGGTTCACGGCTTGTGCTCCTCGTGGCAGCATTGCGATCCTGCGCCTTTGGGGGCTACGTATTGCGCTTTCGGGTTGACGGAGTAGCCTTCGGCGTAGCGGTCGTGGTGACGAACCCACGCCATGCTGAAGGCCAGGCCGTCTTCGTCGCGGCCTTTGGGCGCGAGGTCGAGGAAATTGTAGGCGCCTACGAGGATGTCGAGACCGCGCGCGTACGTGGAATAGGTGTGGAAGATTTCGCCCGCGTCGTTTTTGTAGAACACGCTGGCGCCGGGAGCTTCTTCGGCGGGGAAGTCGGCCAGCGCGTCGTAGTTGTACTTCAACTTGCCGCTTGCCATTTCCTCTTTCGTGAAGGAGACGTGGTAGTCGTGGTTGAAGTCGCTGCCGAAAGATGACACCCAGCGGAACTGCCAACCCATCCGCTGCCTGAAGGCCTCGATCTGCGCGATGGGAGCGCGCGAAACCACGGCGAGCGTGACGTCGCGATTGGCGAGGTGCACCAGGCTGCCGCCAAAATGGTCGGCAAGATAGGAGCAACTGGGGCAACCCTGCTCCCATCCCGGACCGAACATGAAGTGGTAGATGATCAACTGGCTGCGACCGGCGAAGAGGTCTGCGAGCGTCTGCTTGCCATTCGGACCGTCGAAGACATATTGTTTTTCAACTTTTTCCCAGGGCAGTTCGCGGCGCTGCCGGCTCAGCTCATCGCGGAGCTTGGTGAATTCTTTTTCTTTCCGGAGCAACTCTTTGCGGCGGGCATTCCATTGTTGAGGGGAGACTACTTCGTGGTTTTGAATTGCGCTGGTGGTGGTTAGGGTCGTCATGGTTTTCTCCTTTGTGTTTTCTGGCGAGAACCCACTTCTCGCAAAGGAGGCGAGAAGTGGGGCACCCGCGGTTTCGGTGTTAGCTTTCAAACTCTGTGTTTTTTCTTTTTCGGCGAAGCTGCCCGCTTTTCGACTGCGCTGTTCTTTTCCGCGATGTCCTTGATGCGAAGCAGCTCGTTGGACCACAGCTCCTGGAACGGGCCCACCCATCGTTCATAAATCTGGCGGATGGGGACGACGTTCAGCGAATTTACCCGCTGCCTTCCAACTTCGCGCGTCTGCACCAGATGCGCCTGGCGCAGCACTTCGAGATGCTTCATCACGCCGAAGCGCGTGAGGTGCGGGAAGGTATCCACAATTTCTGTGGTGGTGTGGGGACGCTCGCGCAGAAAATCCAGGATCGCGCGCCGGGTCGGGTCGGAGAGCGCCTTCCACACCGGGTCGAGTTCGTTCGCTGGACGAGCCACGATTTCAGTCACGTTCCTACTCGCAGTCCTTTTTTGTTTGGGCGAGCATGTGGGCCCAGCCGCCGACCACGCCTTTGCGATGCTGCGGATCGATCATGCCGAGCGCGCGATGCCGCAGCACCACCTTGCATCCTCCCGCGGCCGGCTCGATCTTTACTTCCACGTGATTGATGGCGGGATACGACATGAACATGGGGCCGCTCAATTCCAGCAGAGCCGGCGCCTTGATCACCTGCACGAACCCCCACAAGTGGCCGATGCCGTTGTTGAGGTCGCGGTACCAGCGGCCGCCGGGTTTGGGCTCGAGCTGCATGTTGAGCGATTGGCCGTCAGGCCGGGTGTTGCCTTTTCCGAGGCGATGCAGAACTGCCGCAAACGCCTTTTCTGGCGTGGCTTTGATGTCGACGTGCTGCTGAAGGTCGAGGGTTAGGTCGTCGAGTGTCATGGTTTTCTCTTTCCTGCTCCGGGGAGCGGTTTCGTTATGTGAGTAAAGGGTAACGTGAGTGTGTGGTAACGTCAAGAGAAATCTTTCTTGCGGCCACAAAAGAGAAACTTAAGGACAACTCCGGCGAATGCGGGGCATCGAAGGTATTCCTCTATGTCTTGGTCACGACACGTTTTGGGTATAAGAAGAAAGGCATCGCTCATGGATCGTGCACACAGGTTTTCTTCGGTAACAATATCGCTACTTTCAGGAACCGTACTGGCCGTGGCTCTGCTTTTCACTGCAGTTCCTCGACTTCGCGCAGAGAGCTACGACCACTGCCAGCGCCGAATCGCTCACGCGGAGCATGAGGTCCACCTAGCCGTCGAGAGACATGGACGCAACAGCCGGAAAGCAGATCACGAGCGTCTGGAATTGCACGAGGCGCGGGAGCGTTGCTGGCGGGAACGCCACCAGTGGTGGGACGAACGCGAGCACCGCTGGCACGCCGAGCGCGACTGGGACGACCACGACCGCGACTGAGCAGCGGCGAGCAATCCCGACCCTTCGACTCCGCTCAGGCCAGGCTTTCTCGCAAAGAACGCGAGAAATGGGGCACTCGGCGTTGTTTGATCGATTGCAACCACGAATCGAGTGGATTCGAGACGCGCCGGACGAACTACTCTTCGTCCGGATCGCGTTTGGCTATGGCCGCCCTTTTCGCGCTGAGGGAAGACTTCGCCATCCGCACGTGCTTCCGGATGGTAACGCGAAGCTCTCTGGCTAGTTTTCTGAGCTCTGTTTCAGACTCCAGAGTGAACGGCTGGGCGCAAAGAACGCGAATGCTAGAGCAAAGCTCTTCGATCCGAGCTTCGGTTGAGGGAGGCACCGCAATATTTTACCGAGAGTGATTGCCTCATTCGATACACCGCATACCTGATAGAAGCCGGGCGAGGACCGTAGTTGTTCGGGCTCTCATGGGACAACCCCAGGAGGCGGCTGGCCTTGTGTTTTCGTGAAATATCTTCGTACAGTGCGTCCCTCCGGCCGTCTGAGGGTGCGCGCATAAGCCTTGCGGTGTGAGCGATTTGGAGACGACGTGCGGGGCAGCGTCGCGCATTCTGATTTGGCAATCAGCTTGCCTAGATTCTTTCATGACAATTAAAAAGGCAGAAGAATGGCGAGAGCTCTGTGATCGGGTGTCAGTAGAATCCGATCCCCAACGTCTGTCGGAGTTGGTTGATGAGCTGATTGGAGCGTTAGACGCGCGCAAGCAGGCACTTCGCAAAACCGGGGAGCAGCGTTCCTCTGGTTTGACCCGCGACGACACATAGTGCGCCGCGGCGGCGGGATGTCATAACTGGGCGAGACGTGGGCATCTTCGAAATTTCCCAATTCTCGCAAAGGACGCGAGAAATGGGGCACCCGGTAATGACTCGCCTTGGAGCCCCGTCTGCCCCTCCACAAAACAAAGTTACGAAAACAGCGCGACGCCTTCCGGAGGCAGGAGGACGCGTACTGCGTCGGAGCTGTGGGCGCTGCTGCGCGCGAGCCAGTGCTTGAGAAGTTTTCGGGACGATGGCGGGAGGTGCGAGAAGAACATTCCCGCGCGGCCCTGGGCGTCGGTCCAAATTACGTCGGCGAGGCCGCGCAGGGTGTGGCCGGTGCCGGGCAGCAGGCAGCGAAAGGGCATGCGGGCTCGGGCGGGGACGGGCTCGGGCGCTTGCACGGCAAGGCCTTGCTCGCTCAGGTCGATGCCGATGGCGGGCAATGTCCCGGTTTCAAGTTCGAGATAGACGAGGGTCTTGATGCCGGTGCGGGCAGCCGCGCGCCGGTCGTTTCTTTTTGAACTCGCAAACTTTGTTGACCTCGAAAACTTGGTCAAGCTGGCAGAGCCTGACTTGTGGTTGTCACGGTCAGCCCGCTTCCGTCCGTTCATTTCCTGTAGTGCGTCCCGCACTTGGGCGCCGTCCAGTGGACTGTAGAGAATGCGGTTGGCGCCCGACTGAAAGGCTTCGCCGGTTCCCGGATATTCTTCGGCCATGGCCAGGACTACCGGTTTCTGCGGAGGCGGCAGCAGCGATACCAGTCGCACGAGTTCTCCTGCTTCGGGCAGGACGAAGTCCGCGACCACGAGAGAGCATTGTCCTCCCAGCGCGAGCTCCAGAGCTTGTTGCTGGGAGCGGCAGAGGAGGTAGTCGATTCCGGCTTCGTCGAGGGCGGTCCTCAGAACTCGAAGGGACGGGGCATGGTTGCAGAATACAGCAGCGAAACGTGACCTGCACTCAGACATGAACCTGGACATGCACTGAAACTAAGGCGGCGACGGGGCGGGGTAAACGTCACACCAGTAATCAGGAAGCGGGTTACTGAAGCATGGATTCCTAAGAGATTCCTGGGTTGACAGGGGCTGGAACCGCCCGCCCAGCCTGCCTTTCACGCGCATTGGGATCCCCGCACGGAGCGCCGAAGCGGAGAAGAAGGGAGAAGCAAGGCTGGAATAAAAATGGGCATCCTGTTCACGTCGCAACAGGATGCCCCATGCTACGTTTTAAATTTCTCCGTTTTAGGCCACTCCGTTTTAAAGTTTCTCCGGGAGTGCCGGTCTGGAGAAATCCCCCCTCGTTACGGAACGCAGCCCCCCGTAAATGCGCAGCCCGTGTCATAGAAGAAGAGGCCGGTCTTTCCCTGGGCCGCGGGCACGGAGATGACCTGGTCGCCGGCGTCATCCAGCATGTCGACCAGATACGTCGAAGACGCCGTACTCCCCGGATAGGCGGTTGAGGGTTTCCCCAGGTCCCACTCTGTGAAGGTGTAACCGAGGCTGCTCGCCCAGAAATTGTCGATGTAGTTGCCAAGCGGATAGAGTCCATAGATACCACCACCTGGGCGCTCCACAATGTACTCCACACTGTTCCCGACCAGACCGGGCCCAGTGAGCCAGGTGAGAGCGTAGGAGTTGTAGGTGAGAGTGGTGAGGTCTTCAATGTAGACATAACCAGTGTTCGTGCCGCCCAGCGGAGAATAGGTTTCGACGTACATGTCGTCGCCGGGATTCACGTCAAATTCGCAGAGGACGTTATAGCTCGGGTACCATTCGACCCATCCGCAATAGGCGGTGGAAAGCGTGTTATTGGAGCAAATATCCTGGGATAAGCTGCCGCCTTGTAATACATCGCCGTTGGAAAACCCGTCGATGCCGTTCCAGCTCACCTCGAGATCGTAGTAGCCGCTGCAGGTACCGAACGACTGCTGCGCCACGGGCACGTTGAAAGTTGACAAGACGTTGTAGAACGAGCTGCTCTTATTCCATTTTGTGAGTTTGTTGGTATTGGCGATGCCACTCCAGTTGTAACTATAAGCTGTGCTTGGGGTTGCCGATACCGCTGCGGATGTGGCTGCGGCCGCAGAAACTGCCGTTGGCTGTGTAGCCGACTTCATGGGCAGATTGGAAAAGCCCATGTCTCTGGGCTGGCCATGCCAGCGCGTTTTGGCCACGCTCATGGCGCGTGCCCACTGGCCGTAGCCGTCCGGGTCGGTAGCTGCGTTGGGGCGCGGCGGGAAGCCGTAGGTGGCTAGCTCGGCGTCCGATGCTTTCAGGATGTCGAACCCTTTCGGCACATCGGCAAAGGTGCGGACTCCGTGAATGTTGGTTGCGATGTAGGAGGACGATTCGTAAATCATCCCCAGGGCGTCGCTTTGGGCGAAGGTGATGGTGGAAAGGCTGAACAGCAAGATAAGCGTGACGGCGATGGCGGTGAGCCAGGCTTTTCTGGACTTCATATTGATACTCCCCTCAATTTATTGATCTGTAATTTATTGATCTGTGGTCTTCGAGTTATGGGATCTGTGATCTCCGAGCGGCAATCTTCGTCGGCCGGTCTGCCCGTCGACCCGGGGGGGTGTCGCCAAGTTGCGCGTACTCGGCCTGCCGTTGCGCATACTGGCGGAGCGGAGTTCTGGTTGCAATGGCGGAGAGCCTGAAGTTTTCTTAATTTGTATGAACTCGTAAACCGCTGCAAATGCGGCATTTGACGTGCAATGGCGGAAGCCGGTGTAGAATGTCGTGCACTTGGGGTGGTGGCTGTGGCATCGGAACCGGTCGGAATTTCAGAACCAATCAGATTCGGGGATGACTTCGAACTGGATGCGCGCTCCTACCAGCTGCGGCACTCCGGCCGCCGGCTGAAGCTCGAGCGCATTCCGATGGAACTTCTGCTGTTGCTGATCGAGCAGCGAGGGCAGATCGTTTCGCGCGAGCAGATTGTGGAGCGGGTCTGGGGCAAAGACGTTTTTCTCGATACTGATAACAGCATCAACGCGGCGATCCGAAAAATTCGCCAGGTTCTCAAAGACGATCCCGAGCAACCCCGTTTCGTGCAAACGGTTACGGGAAGGGGATACCGGTTCATCGCGCCGGTGCGGGAACTGGGGCTTTCATCTGTGGGGATCGAGAGTGTGTCCCGGCCGCCCACTCCTGGCGAAGGCTCCTCCAGCGCCGAGATCGTGGATGATCGCGTGGATGATCGCGTCGCTCGGGCGCCGGGTGAAGCGCGACGGCCACTTCTCGCTCTGCTTGTTCCAGCGGCTTGCGTGGTTTTGATCGCCGCGCTTGCCGGGTATTTTCAATGGTTCCGGTCGCGACCTCGCCCGGAGACTTCCAGCGCGCGCCTGATGCTGGCGGTCCTGCCCTTTGAAAATCTCACGGGAGACGCCGGACAAGACTACTTTAGCGACGGGCTGACCGAGGAAATGATTACCCGCCTGGGGAATCTGGATCCGCAGCACCTGGGAGTGACCGCCCGCACTTCCGTGATGCATTACAAGAACAGCCCGGAGCAGCTGGACCAGATCGGCCGCGAATTGGGAGTGCAGTATGTGCTGGAAGGGAGCATCCGGCGCGACTCGGAGAAAGTCCGTATCACCGCGCAGCTCATCGAGGCGAAGGACCAGACGCACCTGTGGGCACGCCAGTATGACCGCGAAGTGAGCCACTTGTTGACTCTGGAAGCGGAGATCGCACGAGAAATCGCGGATGAGATTCAGACTACGCTGGGCGTGCCCAGGGGCGCCGGCTCAACCGGCGAGCTTTCTTCGCCGGCGCAAAACTCGCCGCCAACTTATGAAGCTTACGACCTGTATCTGAAGGGACAGTATTTCTTCAACAAGCGGAGCATCGAAGGATTCCGGCGGGCGATTGATTATTACCAGCAGGCGATCGCGAAAGACCCGAACTATGCCCGGGCTTATACCGGGCTGGCGGATTCCTATGCGCTGATTGGCGGTTACAGCAGAGCTCCGCAAACTGAGTTCATGCCCAAAGCGCGGGCCGCCGCGTTACGCGCCGTGGAACTCGACCCGAGCTTGCCCGAGGCTCACACCGCGTTGGCTTTGGTGGTGCAGAATTATGATTGGGATTGGCAAACCTCGGAGAAAGAGTTTCGCCGGGCCATCGCGCTGAATCCCAACTACGCCACCGCCCATCACTGGTATGCCGAGCATCTGACGTGGCTGGGACGCTTCGATGAGGCGCTGCGCGAGAGTGAGAATGCGCGGCAATTGGATCCGCTGTCATTGATCATCGCCACCGATCGCGGGGCAACGCTCTATTACTCGCGGCAATATGACCGTGCCATTGCACAATTTCTCGCCGTGCGCGAGATGGACCCGGACTTTCCGTACTCCGCCATGATCATGCACGCCTACGACCAGAAAGGAATGTTCGCCGAGGTTCTCGCCGAAACTGAGAAGGCGAGAAAAGCCAACGGGGATGCGCCGTGGCTCTTGTCCGAAGAAGCGTATGCATATGGGCGGACGGGTCAGGCGGCGCGGGCTCGCGAAGATCTGGCAAAACTGGAAGAGTGGAACCGGCGCCAGCCGGTGGATGCGGGAGCGTTTGTTGGTCCCTACATCGCACTGGGCGACAAGGACCGAGCTTTCTTCTGGCTGGAAAAAGCTTACACGCAACATTCCAATGCGATGACGTGGCTGAAGGTAAGTCCAATCTACGATCCGCTGCGGAGCGATCCGCGTTTTCAGGATTTGCTGCGTCGAGTTGGGTTGGAACAGTAATCCGCGGGTCAGCTTCGTTCGGACTACGCGCTGGTATAATCAAGGATTGCGCTCATGCCCAGGAAACGACTGATTCGCTCGACAACAGTTTTGTCCGTTCGCCGCGATGGCAAAGTGGTTCTGGCCGGGGATGGCCAGGTTACGCTTGGCGAATCGGTGATCAAGCACACCGCGAAGAAAATTCGCCGCCTCTACAACGACAAGATTCTGGCGGGGTTTGCTGGGTCGACCGCCGATGCATTTACGCTTTTCAGCCGCTTCGAGGCCAAGTTGGAGCAGTATCACGGTAACCTGGGACGGGCGGCCGTAGAGTTGGCCAAGGATTGGCGGACCGATAAATTTCTGCGTCATCTGGAAGCGTTGCTGCTGGTTTGCGACAAGGAAACGACGTTTTTGTTGAGTGGGCAGGGTGACGTGATCGAGCCCGACGGCGAAGTCGCGGCGATCGGCAGCGGCGGTCCTTATGCGCAGGCGGCGGCCCAGGCTTTGGCACTGCACACGCAGCTCAGCGCGCGGCAGATCGCGGAAGAGTCGATGAAGATCGCGGGCCGGATGTGCATTTATACGAATGATAGTGTGACGATTGAAGAGTTGTGATGAGCGGCTGCCCCCACACGAGTATCTATGGCTATTTATCTTCCATCCTCCGCTGAAGAAGAGCAGTTAGCGCTCGACGAACTCACGCCGCGTGAGATTGTGGTCGAGCTCGACAAACATGTGATTGGCCAGAAAGACGCCAAGCGCGCCGTGGCCATTGCCTTGCGCAACCGCATGCGGCGGCAGAAACTCTCTGCCGAACTCGCCGAAGAAATTATCCCCAAGAACATCATCATGATCGGGCCGACGGGGGTGGGGAAGACGGAGATCGCGCGGCGGCTCGCTAAGCTGGCGAATTCTCCGTTTCTGAAGGTGGAGGCTTCGAAGTTTACCGAGGTCGGGTACGTGGGGCGGGACGTGGAGTCGATGGTGCGCGACCTGGTGGAGATTGCGATTGATAACGTCCGCGAAGAGAAACTGGAAGATGTGGCGGACAAGGCCGAACTCAATGCGGAGGAACGGTTGCTGGATATTCTGCTGCCGCCGTCCGGGCCAGCGCCTGCGGCGGGTTCGTCAACGGGTGCGCCGGCATCTTCGCCATCGGCTTCCGGTGGAGTGGTAATTGACGGCAGCACTGCGCTGACGGAATCTTCGAATCGCACGCGCGAGAAATTGCGGCAGCAGTTGCGCGAAGGCAAGCTCGACGAGCGCATGGTGGAGATTGACGTGCGCGAGCGGAATTTTCCGTCGTTCGAAATTATGACGAACCAGGGCGTCGAGGAGATGGACGTCAACCTCAAGGACATGTTGCCCAGCATCTTCGGCCAGCGCACCAAAAAGCGGAAGATGAAGGTGAACGAGGCGTTCGAATATCTGATTCAGGAAGAAGAGCAGCGGCTGATCGACATGGATCAGGTAACGCGCATGGCGATCGACCGCGTCGAGAATGCCGGGATCATTTTCCTGGACGAAATCGACAAGATCGCGGGGCGCGAAGGCGGCCATGGGCCGGACGTTTCGCGGGAAGGCGTGCAGCGGGATATTCTGCCGATCGTGGAAGGGACGACCGTCAACACACGTTACGGCATGGTGCGGACGGATCACATTCTGTTTATTGCGGCGGGAGCATTTCACGTTTCGAAGCCGAGCGATTTGATTCCGGAGTTGCAGGGGCGGTTTCCGATTCGAGTGGAGCTGCAGTCGCTGACGATGGAAGATTTCATCCGAATTTTGACGGAGCCGAAATCTTCGCTGGTGAAGCAGTACACGGCGCTGCTCGAAACCGAGGGCGTGAAGCTGGAGTTCACGCGCGAGTCGCTGGAAGAAATTGCGCACTTCGCGTTTCGGGTGAATGAGAGCACGGAGAACATTGGGGCGCGGCGTCTGCACACGATTATGGAGCGCGTGCTCGATGAGCTCAGCTTTGATGCTCCGGAGAAAAAAGGCGAGCATGTGACGATTGATGCGGATTATGTGCGCAAGATGCTGACCGATATTGTGAAAGATCAGGATTTGTCGAGATACATTCTGTAGTTAAAGACTGAACCACAGAGGGCACAGGGGAACACAGAGGAAATCCTAGCAGGGGCCTCGGTGTGACTTTGTGCCTTTTGTGGTTCATGGTTTGACTCATGCAATCTTGAATCATGAAAGCCGAAATATGAAAACTATTGACCGGACGCGGCTGGCTGCGCTGATGGCTCGCGAGCAGAAGAGGTTTGTGGACGAGCGGCCGAAGTCGAAGGCGCTGTTTGAGCGGGCGCGGAAATCGCTGCTGGCGGGCGTGCCCATGAACTGGATGGCGAAGTGGGCGGGGGCGTTTCCGCCATTTGTGCGGGAAGCACAAGGCGCGCATTTTTTCGATGTGGATGGGCATCGGTATGCCGATTTTTGTCTCGGCGATACTGGAGCGATGACGGGGCACTCGCCGTCCGCGACGGTGAAGGCGGTGGAAGAGCAGGCGCGGCGCGGCATTACGCTGATGCTGCCGGGGGAGGATGCAATTTTCGTCGCCGAGGAATTGCAGAAGCGATTCAATTTGCCTTACTGGCAGTTTGCGCTGACGGCTACGGACGCGAACCGGTTTTCCATTAGGCTGGCGCGGCAGATTACGGGGCGGCCGAAGATTCTGGTCTTTAACTGGTGCTACCACGGGACCGTGGATGAAACGTTTATCACGCTGGATCCCAACGGGAAGGCTGATGCGCGGCGCGGGAATATTGGGCCGCCGGTGAATCCGGCAGTTACTACCAAGGTTGTGGAGTTCAACGATCTGGCCGCGCTGGAGCGGGCGCTGGCTCCCGGAGACGTGGCTTGCGTGCTGGCCGAGCCAGCCATGACGAATGTAGGGATTGTGCATCCCGAGCCGGGATACCACGCGGCGTTGCGCGAGCTTACGCGCAAACATGGGACGCTGCTGATCATCGATGAGACGCATACGATCTGCGCCGGGCCGGGAGGATTTACGCGGGTGGAGAATCTTGAGCCGGATGTGCTGGTGTTTGGTAAGGCGATTGGGGCGGGGATTCCGGGCGCGGCTTACGGATTTTCGCAGGAAGTTGCTGAACGGATCGTCTCGAAACAAAATCTCGAAGACTGCGACGTGGGCGGCATTGGCGGGACACTCGCAGGCAATGCGCTGTCGCTGGCGGCGATGCGGGCAACTTTGACAAAAGTGTTAACCAAAGAAGCGTTCGATCGCATGATCCCACTGGCGGAGAGGTGGACGGCAGGCGTCGCGAAGACGATCGCAGAAGCGGGATTGCCGTGGCACGTGACGCGGCTGGGATGCCGCGCGGAATATTTGTTTGCGGCGGAGGCTCCGAAGAATGGGGCGCAGGCGCATGACGCGATGGATTTTGAGCTGGAGCGCTTCATGCATCTTTACGCGATGAATCGCGGGATCCTGCTGACTCCCTTTCACAATATGGCGTTGATGTCGCCGCAGACCGAGGCGGAGGACGTGGACCGGCATACGAAGGTTTTTCGTGAGGCGGTGAAAGAGTTGGCGTAGCAGCGGTCAGTGTGGCCATTCGCTGGCGCGCGACTGCAGAGAAGACTGAGATTCCTCCGCCGCGACGAAAAACGCGGCGTTCGGAATGACAAGGCTTGGTGGTTCCCGCGAGTCATCGGTCCCACACGGGGCTGTCTTGACTTCCGGCGGCTCCCACCGCTCCATCTGTTAGTCTTTTTCTTCTGCATGAAAATTCCTAGGGGAAAGCTGCTGCTGGGGATCGCGCCGCTAGTGCTGGCGGGTTGCGCGGCGATGGGCCCGCCGCGGCCGCCGTCGCTGGAATTGCCCAAGCCGCCTACGGATTTGCGGGCTGCGCGCAAGGGCGACAAAGTGGTGCTGACCTGGACGGTCCCTGCGCTGACCACGGATCATCAGGGGGTGCGGAGTTTGGGAGCGACGCGCATTTGCCGGGGGAGTGAGCCAGTTTTGAAGGAGTGCGGAACTGCGGTGGGGGAAGCTTCGCCTGCGGCATCTGCCGCCTCGGTCCCGGTCACTACGCGAGCGAGCCGCCTGCCACGCGGCACCGGGTCGAAGTCCAACAGTCGACAGAAAGTTGCGGCGAGCTATACGGCCAATCTGTTTTCGAGAACCATGCGGCCGGAGCTATTGGGGTTCGCCAGCTATGCGGTCGAGGTGTTGAATGCGAATGGACGCGGGGCGGGCTTGTCGAATTCGGTGCGGGTGCCGCTGGCGCCGACGCTTCCGGCACCCGCGGATTTCGGCGCTCAGGTGACGGGGCAGGGCGTGGTGCTGAGCTGGACGGCGGCTCCGGGCGGCTCCGTTCCCGCGCAAGGGGTGGTGTCTCCCCAAAACCGAGCGGGTGAGTTGCCCGCGCCCACACAGGCCTCCGCTCCCACACGGCCTGCGGTGAGCTACGTTTACCGTGTTTACCGGCGCACCGAGGGGAGCAAGGCTAATCTTGTGGGGGATGTGCCGGTGCTGGGTGAGAGGAATCTGTCGCTGACGGATGCGAGCATCGAGTGGGAGCAGACTTACTACTACGATGTGGAAGCGGTGACGGTGGTTTCCGGCGACGTCGCGGCCGATCACAAGAAAATGGAAATCGAAGGCGACGACTCGGCGGAAGTGAAAGTGTTCGTGCACGATGTGTTTCCGCCTGCGGTGCCCGCGGAGTTGCAGGCAGTGTTTTCGGGGCCGGGGCAGCAGGCGGCGATCGATTTGGTTTGGGCGCCGGTGACGGACATGGACCTGGCAGGGTACAACGTGTACCGTCACGAGGCAGGCGGCGTGGCGGTGAAACTGAATGCGGAGCCGGTGAAGACTCCGGCGTATCGCGATGCGCGCGTGGTTGCGGGGAAAAGTTATTTGTATGCGGTGTCGGCGGTGGATGTGCGGGGGAATGAGAGTGCGCGGTCGGAGGAGGCAGGGGAGACGGTGCCGTGAGAGCGGGCTTCGGGCTTCGGCTTTCGGGCTTCAGCTAAGGCGTTCCGGCTTAACGCTGCGCAAGTTCTTGCGGGCCGGAAGGCGGTGATGGGAACGCCTTGCGGAGCTAATGGTAGCGCAAAGAATGTAGGGGTCCCCTTCGACTTCGCTCATGGCAGGCTTTCGACTACGTTTTCGCTCGCTTCGCGAACGAAAACTTCGCTCAGGATGACAACACTAATAGAACATCTCTTCGAAAAGCTTGGCGCGAGTTGGTGCGCTCGTGGTTAGATAGGTGGCGATGAAATATTGTCGGTTTCAATGGAACGGTGAGGCGCACTACGGGTTGGTTGAGCCCGTGGCGGGGCGGGACGCGATTTTGCGGATTTTGCTGACGGCGCCGGAAGAGGCGGACGGCGATCTGGAGAGCGTGCGCACGCGGCGGATCGAACAGATAGCGCTCGAGGAGGCGGTGCTGCTGCCAGCGGTACGGCCGTCGAAGATCGTTTGCGTGGGGCGCAACTATCGCGAGCATGCGGCGGAGTTGGGGCATGACGTCCCGACCGAGCCGCTGCTGTTTCTGAAGGCGACTTCGGCGCTGCTGGCGCCGGGAGGGACGGTGCGGCGTCCGAAGATTTCCGAGCGCGTGGATTTTGAAGGTGAGCTCGGCGTGGTGATTGGCAGGACTTGCCACCAGCCGCCGGCCGATGAAGACGTGCGGAAATATATTTTGGGTTATACGTGCGTGAACGACGTGACAGCGCGCGATCTGCAGACCAAAGATGGGCAGTGGTCGCGGGCCAAAGGGTTCGACACGTTCTGCCCCGTGGGGCCGGTGGTGGTGGAGGGAATCGATCCATCTTTCGGAGCGGGGGCGGGCGTTGGCGTAGAAACCCGCGTCAATGGCGTGGTGAAGCAGGACGGCAACACGCGCGATTTTATTTTTGCGCTGGATGTGGTGATCCGGCATATCGCGCAGGCCATGACTTTATTTCCTGGCGACCTGATCGCTACGGGAACGCCGTCGGGAGTGGGGCCGGTGGTGGCCGGGGATGTGATGGAAGTAACCGTGGCAGGGGTGGGGACGCTGAGGAATGTCGTAGTGGATGAATAGGGAAAAAAATTGTTGATTTCCGATTGTTGCTAGTCTGCTGTGGTCGTTCAGTCAGCAATCAGAAATCAACAATCAGAAATTGCTCTACTGCAGCCGGAATCTTTCCCGCATCAGCCTTTGAAGGCGGGGTTTGTAGAGGAGATCGAAGGCTAGTTCTTTGTCGGGGAACATGGCGAGGGCGGCACGCTTGGCTCCGGCGGCAAGTTCGGAGGCTTCTTCCACGGTGAGGCTGGGGTCCTGGCCGATGACCGACAGGACCATGCTCATCATCAGCTGCAGGCGGCGGATTTTGCGGGACTCTTCTTCTGTTTCGCGAGTGGCTGCGCGGGATTCTTCGCCGGCGAGCGGGAAGTCTCGGTCGCGGCCGTGGTGCGGAATTTGCATGTTGCTCCTTTGGCCCACTGTGCTGCTGGTTTAGATGGCTCGTCCGGCGCGGACGTTGCGGGTCCGCTTATGGGCATTCTGCATTAATCTGCGGGAAAAGCAACCGTACGAAAGTGGGGGTGAGCCGGCCGGGCTGCGCCCCTTCGACTTCGCTCAGGGCAGGCTCTGGCCGGGACAGCCGAGGCGGCTGTCTCTACGTGAGTTTCTTGATCGCCATCGAAACATTTCACGCGCCACTCTCTTACCGGCGGCGTCGAAGGGAGTAGAATCGGCTTCTGGCCTGCGAATCCTTGGGATTCCGGAATTGGAGATGCTTATGGCAGAGCTTGATGACCCAGCGGCGGGCGCGCAGTCGCGTCCGAATCCGAATGAGAAGCTGGTGAAGATATTCGACTCGGAGACGGAAACCGAGGCCCTGGTGGTGAAGGGGTTGCTGGACTCGGCGAACATCGAGAACAGCCTGGGTCCGGTTTCGCTGACCCAATATGCATTCCCAGATGTGGGCGGCACGGTGATTCTGGTGAAAGAAGAAGACGCGGATGCCGCGCGCCAGTTGATTGAGGATTACCGCCGGCCGACGCCGGCCGCGGACGACGAGACTGCGGAGATTGACACTAATACTGGAGAACCGCGGGTGAAGGGGTAACGCCGCGTTCGTCGAGATAGAAAGTCATGGCGCCGTCGACGTCGGTGCGGTAGACGCGGGCTCCTGATTTTTCCAGCCTTTCGAGAACGTCCATCCGGGGCAAACCAAAAGGATTGCGAAATCCGACGGAGATGACGGCGAAGGTGGGTTGCGCCGCAGCCAGTAGCTCGGGAGTCGTCGCGTTGGAGCTGCCATGGTGCCCGACGCGCAGCAGATCCACTTTAGGGTGATGGAGCGCGGCTACGCGCCGTTCTACCGGCTGTTGCGCGTCGCCTTCGATTAGCACGGAGACGTCGCGGCGTGGCGCTTCCGAGCTGCTTACTTCCTTTAGACTCACGAGCAAAACCATCGAATCGTTGTTGCTGGGCTTGGGGCCGACGGGCCACTCGCGCGGCGGGAACAGGATGCTCACGGTTGCGCCGCCCATCGGAAATCTGTCTCCCTCCCAGTGGCGCACCACTTTGATGTTTAGCTTTTCCGCGGTGGCAATCACATTTTCCAGAGCCGCGCTCGGCGGCAACAAGCCAACCCAGAGTTCGCGCGGACGAAAATTCTTGAGCACGGCGGGCATGCCGCCGATGTGATCCGAATGTCCGTGGGTGATGGCGACGGCGTCGAGACGCGAAATGCCGCGCGACCACAGGTAAGGGGAGACGACGTCTTCGCCGAAATCGAGTTGAGAATTGCCGTCTCCGATGGGCCCGCCGGCGTCGACCAGCAGGGTTGCGCCCTGCGGCATGACCAGCAGCGTGGAATCGCCCTGGCCGACGTCGATGGAGGTGACTTCGAGCAGGCCGGGACGAACTTGCGGCCTGGGTGGAATGAAAGCCACGGCGAGAGCGGCGACGAGGATGGCCAACAATCCGCCCAGGGCAAATGCTGCGCGTCGACGCGATAGGAGCATGGCCAGTGCGAGAGCGGAGGCGGCGGCAATCATCATTACAACTGATGGCGTAGCTACACGCAGGTCGGCGAGGCGCAGTCCGCCGAGGCCGTGGACCGTTCCGGCGATGGCTTCGAGAGTGGCTGAGGTAATCACAGCCGGAACCTTCGCCAGCAGCGGCGAGATATAACCTAAAGCTAACGAAATTACTGCCGCGGGCATCATAATTCCGGTGAGTGGGACGACGGCGAGGTTGGCGGGCAATCCCAGCGTGGTGGCGCGGTGAAAATAAAAAGCCATGGGCAAAGCCAGGCCCATCTGCATGACTGCGGAGATGAACATCAGTTCACACACGCGGAGAGAAAATTTCGCGGCGAAGCGCACCACTTGCAGCGATGCCTTTTCGCCGATGAAGGGCGCGAGACGCGACGCGATGAAACGCAAGTCCACGCGAAACTGCGCGACGCGCGGCGGCAGCGTTTCGCCGTAATTGTTGGAATCCCAATGGGCAAGCGCCTGCTTGTAGAGTTGCGAAGTGCGCTCGATCATGGGCCGGCCGATTGCGGCTACGATCAGAACGCAGACGAAAGTCATTTGAAAGCTCGCGGTAAAAAGCTGACGTGGATCGAAGAGCAGCAGACCCAGAGCCGCGGCGCCCAGCGCGTTGACCATGGCGCGGCCACGGTAGAGAAGGCGCGTGGCGAGATAGATGGCGCACATCAGCGTGGCCCGCCAGACGGGCGCTCCCACCTCGGTGAGGAAGGCGTAGGCCACGCAGAAACCGAGGGTGCCGAGCGTAGCGGAAATCTCGCCCATGCGAAGACGGCGGAGCGTCCAGAACACCACGAACGCCAGGATGCTTACGTTCATGCCGGAAACCACCAGGACGTGATAGGTGCCGGAGCGCTGGAAGTCGGCGCGAGTGTCGCGGTCGATGAAAGTTTCCTCGCCGATGACCATGGCGTCGATGAGGGCGGCCTCACGCGGCGGCCACAACTGGTGCACCTCTTCCACGATGCTCGAGTGGATACGGGCGCGCCAGAACTGCACGCGGCTGCCGGCGAAGCCCGGGAGAGATTCGACATTCTCAGCTTTGGTTGAACCCAGCGCGGCGATTCCGTTGGCGGCGAGATATCCCTGATAGTCGAAAGCGCCGGGATTGCGGAAGTTGCGCGCCGGTTTCAAGCGAGCCGAGAAGCGGATGCGCTCGCCGTAGTGCAGCAGACGCATGGGACTGTTTTTTGGGGGGATCGCGGCGATTTTTTCGTCTGAGCTGTTTTCGGTGCCGCGGTTGTCGCTATGCCTGGAGCTATAGGCAGGACTATAGATCGATAGGCGGATTCCGGAATGAACGGGGGCTGCTTCGCCGGTTTCGGTTGTGACCGATTCGGCTTCCACGTCGGCGGTCTGCCTGAGATCTCCGAAGCTGCCTTGCTGGATGCGGCCGTCGCGGGTTACATGGGCGATGATCTCGACTTCGTTTCCGCCGGTGAAGGGCTGGATGCTGTTGTCGAGTGGGGCGGAGGCTTTACGGAGCTGGATGTGGAGCGCTCCGGCTAGAAACAGCGCTCCCAGGGCGAGTGAGCCGGCAAGCCAGATTCGTCCGGCCCCAACTCGCCCTGGCATAGTTCGACGGTGGGCAAAGTGAGCGCTGGCGGCCACGAATGCCACACTAGCGAAGATCCACCAGGACGCGGGGCGTGACTGATAGTGGCCGAAGACGACTCCAAGGGCATATGCAACGGCGGCCCAGAACATGGGTTGGCGCTGCGGCCGGAAGGTGAAGACCGGAGGTCCGACTGGGGGCGAATCGGGCTTCAGGCTTCGGCTTTCGGGCTTCGGCTGAGTCACTTCCATCTCGTGTCACGCAGCACCGAAAAAACTGGACTTCGGTACAAAGCCTATCTCAGCCGCTAAAGCGGTATTCAGTACAGGGCCTCGACCGCAGCGCTGAAGCGCGGCTCCGCCCAAAAATTCATCGCACGGAATCGTCACCCGAAAATCACGCCCCGAAATTCGCACCCTAAATCCTCATCGCACCAGGTGCAGGACGCTTTCCAGGTGGTAGGTCTGGGGGAAAAGGTCCACCAGGTGCGCCCGCTCCACGCGATAGCCAGCGGCTAACAATGGAATCAGATCGCGCGCCAGCGTCGCCGGGTCGCACGAGACATAGGTAACCCGCGGCACGCCGAGACTCGTGAGTGCGCGCGCCACGGGTTCTCCCAGGCCACTGCGGGGAGGGTCCACCACGACCAGGTCCGGAGTGGGGAAGGATGACTTTGCACTGCCCTCCCCGGTAGGTGCCGGCTTGTCCGAACGGCGTGGTGGCGAGCCGCCCCAAGAACGGCTCAGGTACTGCCCCGTCGCGGCCTGAATCGCCTTTCCATTTGAAGGCAGATTGTATTGCAGGTCGCTGGCGGAAAGCTGTGACGACTCAACAGAAACGACGTGACGGAAATCACACGCTAAGGCTGTGGAAAACAGTCCTACTCCGGCATAGAGGTCGAGCGCGAGTTCGCCCGAGCGTCCCTGGGTGATGATTTTAACGAGCTCGTTAGTGAGATGACGGTTGGTTTGGAAGAAGGCGCCGGAACTTACGCGATAGTCGGCACGCGCGGTGCGGTAAGTGAGGAACGGTTCTCCGAGAATGAGCAGAGGCGCGGGCGCGGACGCGTCCGGGCGCGCGGTGGGCTGCGAGCCGCGAAACGCGACCACGCCTTCGATCTCGGGCATGGCAGCACGCAACTCTTCAGCGAACACGCGCACCTCGGCTCGGCGCGCTTCAGCGGAGCAGGAGAGCTCCACCAGCAATTGCGTGTCGTCGGCGTTGGCAAAGAATTCGACTTCGCGGATTCCGGCAGGGATTGTGTCGGCGGCCTTTTTGCGATTGCCCCATTTTCCACAGCGTGGCGATGCCGCGATTGACCAGCGGAGAACTGACCGGGCATTGTTCGACGGGCATGAGTTCGTGCGAACCGAGCTTGAAATAGCCGGCAGCAAATGTTGGCTTCGTCTGCAGTTGCAGACGCGAGCGGTTGCGATAATTCCACGGCGGCGAGGGGTGGACCTCGATTTCGCTTTGCAGTTCGAGCTTGGCGATGCGGCGCAGATTCTCGCGCAGGATTTCTTTCTTGATTTCGAGTTGATGTTCGTAGCTGGCGTGCTGGTAGTGGCATCCGCCGCAGCGGCCGAAATATTCGCAGTCTGGCTGGACGCGATGCGGAGAAGCTTCGACGATTGATTCGGCGTGCGCGCGAGCGAAGCCAGGCTTTTCTTCGGTGAGCGCCGCTTCGATTTTTTCTCCGGCGAGAACCAGCGGAATGAACACGGCCTTGCCGCGTCCGCGGTCGTCACTCGGTGAAGCGGCCGGAAGGCGTGCGAGTCCGTCGCCGCCGTAGATGAGTTTTTCGATTGTAAGGAGCAAGAGATGATTCTACGGTAGAAACAGGTTCTATCGAGCCGCCTCAACGGCGAGTTTCAATCCGTCTTCAATGCTGGGCACGCTAACCTGGTACGGGCGGGACGACACTTTCGCCACCCCGAGGTCAAACCTGTTCAGGGGCGGAATCCCTTAGGACTTCGCCTTCTTCGACCGCTTCGACTTGCTAGAACTGTTGAGGGCGACCGCTTCGCGAACCAGCGCCTTGAACGCGGACTCGTCAACTTCTTCGCCTTCGTGGATGTCGATCGCGCGGCGTACGTTTCCGTCGAGACTCGAGTTGAAAAGACGGGCCGGATCCTGCAGAGACGCACCCTTGGCGAAGGTAAGCTTCACGACACTCTTATACGATTCGCCAGTGCAGATGATGCCGTCGTGCGACCAAACCGGAGTGCCCATCCACTTCCATTCCTCGACGACGTCCGGGTCTGCTTGCTTGATGAGCTTGCGCATTCTGCTGAGGGTTTTCCCGCGCCAGTCCGCGAGCACCTTGATGTTCGCGTCGATGTATGCAGAGGCAGTTTCCGGCGGGACGGACTTTTTCATGTAGAGCTCCTTGGCGTCGTGCGTTTGATTGCTGGAATGCAAAATCTAGACCCTAAGCCAGCCGCGAAAAGCCCTCCCTGCATAATAAGATTCCGCACCGTTGTGATACGTGAACACGGTGTTGAATCGGCGATCGCAAAAGAGAGCGCCACCGAGTTTTCTGATATCAGGAGGTGTCTTCACCCAGCTCGAGGTTTTTACATCGAACTCTCCAAGCTTCTGCAGGTCTCGATATTGTTCTTCGGTCAAGAGCTCAATGCCCATGGCTGCCGCCGCATCCACCGCGTTGTCTTTTGGTTTATTTTCTTTTCTTGAATCCAGCGCTTCACGGTCGTAGCAAAAACTTCTGCGGGCCTTGGGACTCTCCGCCGAACAATCGTAAAAAATGTATTCGCCCGTCTTTTTGTCATGACCAACAACGTCCGGTTCGCCGCCAGTCCGTTCCATTTCACTCAGCGACCACAGTTTTTCAGGATTCGCATCCAGCCTGGCCTGTACTTTGGCCCATTCCAGACCTGGATGTCGGTCCATGTTTTTCTCAAAACGTGCTTTTAATCCTTTGAGTAATTGTTCGCGCTGTTCTCGTGTCAACTCTTTCTTATTGCTCTTCAATGGTTTGTTCATAGTCTTCTAATCCCTTCGATTCACGATTTTTGGAACCGGCTGAGGCGGGCAATGGAAATTCCGCTAGTGAGTGTGCATCACCTGGTACCAGACCGGAAGAAAACCGGTGAGAACCAGAGCCCCGAGAACCACGATCCCGGTAACCAGGCGGAATGCGCTGATTGACCGCGCCGCGCCAGGCACGGCCATCAGCCGCCCATACGCGATGAATGCGGTGACTCCTCCCAGCACCAGATTGAGAGGCAAGAAAAAGCTGTACTCACCCCGCACGATGTGGAATATAGCTGCGAAAATCATGACCAGCGTCAGGCCGACGGCCGCAAATGGCACGAGCTTCGGTTTGACTCCGGTCATCGCCGGCAGGATCAGGCCGGCGCCTCCGAGAAACTCACAGACGCCGATAAAAACGAACAGGCCTTGCGGCACCGCGGAGAACCATGGCACGGGTTGATGAAGCGTATGGTTCCATACGTCCGGCCTGTAACACATGATTTTGCCGAAACCAGTGAAGCAAAAGAAGACGCCCCACAGCACCTGCAAGATCCAAAGTGCAATGTTCATTATCTTTGCGGTGGGGGTGGTCTTGGGGCTGGTCTTCGAGGCGCCGTCGGCCGCCTGCTGGAGGGACGTCGTCGCTGAATTTAAATAAGACATTTTTTCTCCTTCCTTAGTTTGCCCACTTTCCTCGACCACGAATCCTGCTCATCCCGCGCTTCAAGGTTTCGGCGCGTTGGGCGGCCAGTTAGGCGCTTTCACGCCGAACTGCTCGGCGTACTCCGCGTTCAGCCGCTGCCAGCCGGCGAACTTCATGGCATCGGCGCCAGCGATGCGGCCGATGGGAGTTCCTCTGAGCATGTGGTCCAGAACATCGAAAGAAATGTGCCACCCGGCAGCTCCCATGGAGATGAAGCGGCGATCGATCCTGGTCCAAAGCGTCAGGCGCGTGCCGCTGCCAGAGGCCTCGAGTTCCCAACGCGTATCGCCATACTCAAGCGCCTTGGGAGCTTCGACTCGCGTCACTTTTGTTTCGATCGGCGTCGGGTTTCCGACCCAGGTAAGCTTCACCGTTCCGACCGCACCCAGGCTCCCATCGGTGACAAAGGGAGCCCACTCGCGCAGTTGCGCCGGGTCGATCAGTGCCTTCCAGACTTTTTCCGGCGAGTGGCGCAGTTCTCGGACGAGAATGAGCGTCCACGTCTTCTCTCCATCTTTCAGCGCCCGCGCCAGGTTGGCGGGACCCGGTTCGTACATCTGAGGTTCGGTCATCTTCGTCTCCTCGTCTTAATAGCCCCAGTCTCAATAGCCCGCGCCATGTGAGCTGAACTCACGATCCTCACCAGTGACAAGCCTCACGAGCGACCGCGACGTGCTGCGATTTTTCGCGCAAAGCCCAAGTCGAATTCAGATCAAGTGGAGCACGGTCCGCACCACATCAGGCACCATGCCATGGAGTATGGCGGGAATCGCGATCCGTGCAATCGGATACGCGATCAGCACCGCGATGACGGCTGCCCGCGCCCCCGTTTTGGCCGAGAGGTGGCGTTCGAGGCCATCCACGCGATCGGACCACAACCGGAAGAACTGCACGGTGCTGGCCGGGCCCGGTGCGCACTGCTGAAGGTTGGTCATCTTCTGCTCCTTAGCGTTACCAGCGTTTGAGCTGCGTGATCTGAATCAGGTTGCCGCACGTGTCGTTCAGCATCGCAATGGTCGAGCCGGTCACGTCGGTGGGCGGCATGGTGAACACGGCGCCGCGGGCCTTGATTCGTTCATAGTCGCCCTTGATGTCGTCGGTGAAAAACATGGCCGCGGGCTGGCTCTGTTGAAAAATCGCCTGCTGATAGGTTTTTGCCGCGGGGTTGTTGTTCAGCGCGAGCTGCAACTCAGTGCCCTCCGGTTCCTCCGGCGAGGCCACAGTCAGCCAGCGATAGGGACCCTGGCTGAAATCGTTCTTCTTGGTAAAGCCCAGTACCTCCGTATAGAAGTGCAAGGCCTTGGTCTGGTCGTCCACGAATATGCTGGTCACTTTGATTTTCATTTCGTTTCTCCTTTGTTAGGTTCGCGGTTTGAGCCGCGTCGTGTTCTTGGGCTTCTCTTTCGTTGGTACGTTTTTCTTTGGTGTTGGCGGATCCATGCGGTCGAGGTGGCGTTCGAGAGCATCCACGTGAGCGGACCAGAACCGGCGGAACTGTGCCAGCCAGGCATCGACCTGCTGAAATGGTTCAGGTTTCAGTCGATAGAAACGGCGCTGTGCGTCCACTGTCGACTCCACGAAACCGGCCTCGCGCAGCACCCGCAGATGCTTGGACACGGCCGGCTGCGTCATATGAAGCTGACGCTCGATCTCTCCCACCGACTGTTGTGATGAGACCAGGAGGGTCAGTATCGCGCGGCGGTTCGGTTCCGCAATGATTTCGAATACAGACTCCATGCTCTGTATATACTCCGCTGAGTATATACTTGTCAAGGCATGTTTAAAGAATATTTAAGACGGGGCCCCGCGCAGGGCAGGCCATCTGTTTACGCGCTGGCGGCTTCCTGCCCGCCGAGCGGGAGGAAGTATTGCGTGCCTTTGATCGGGGCTGAGACTTTGCGCAGGAGTTCTTGCAGATCTTCGTTGCGGTCGACGAAGTCGATCTCCGAAGTGTTGACGATCAGCAGATCGGACGAAGTGTAGTGAAAAAAGAAATGTTCGTAGGCCTTGACCACTTCCTGCAGGTACTCGTCGCTGACGGCGCGCTCGCCCGGCGCATTTTTTTTCTTGAGACGCTTCTTCAGCACGTCAGGCGTGGCCTGCAGATAGATCACGAGATCGGGTGTGGGTACCTGCTCGCGGAAGTGGTTGTAAAAGCGGTTGTAGGTGTCGAGTTCCTGGTCGGTGAGGTTGAGGCAGGCAAAGAGCTTGTCTTTTTCAAAAATAAAATCAGCGACCACGGTTCTCTGCGAGTGAGGATTAAGATCGAGCGCGCGCAATTGCTCGAACCGCCGCACCAGAAACGCGAACTGAGTTTGAAATGCCGCGCCCCGTTCGCCTTCGTAGAAAGCGGAGAGGAACGGGTTGCTTTCCGGTTCAATCACCCGCTGGGCGTTCAGGCGTTCGGCCAGAATACGCGCCAGCGTGCTCTTGCCGACTCGCAGCGGACCTTCCACTGCAATATAGCGGGGCAGTTCGAAAAGATTAGCCATGGGCTCCGGAACCGAGACTTGAAGATGCAGCATAACGCGGTAAGCGCTGCCACACAATTGCGGGAAGAGTTAACAGCTGTTGATTTCTTTGGAAGCACTCAGGGGACCGCGGAAAGAAAATCATCCACCACAAAGGACACGAAGTATCACGAAGGGCCGTGCTGGAAGGATTTCCTTTGTGTGACTTTGTGTCCTTTGTGGTTAATGATCGTTAAATAGAGCTAAAGTGCGGCCGCCTGGTCACGACGCCGCGCTTGAATCTCAATGTAGACGTTGACCAGCGACACCGCCGCGGGAGTGACCCCGGGGATGCGCGAGGCGTGGCCGAGCGTGCGCGGCTGTACTTTGCCGAGTTTTTCCTGCATCTCGCGCGAGAGTCCGCTGACCGAGCGGTAGTCGAACCAGTCGGGGATGGCGCGCTGCTCGGACTTTTTCAGACGATCCATGGCGCGCTGCTGCTGCAGCAGGTAGCCTTCATATTTGATTGCGGTCTCGACGGATTTGAGTTCGTTGCGGACTTCGGAAGAAAGCCTGGCCACGGATTCACGCGGATTGATACAGAGCTTCTTCTTTTTGTCTCTCGAAAAAAGTGGGATTCAACTCGCGGAGAACTGGGGCCAGTTGCTCGATTACGATCTCGGGGCGCTTGAGCAGCTGAGCGAGGCTTTGGCCGGTTGCGGAATTCCAGTCGACGGCCGGGACGCTGCCGGCGATAGCAGATTCCTCGGCGCTGCGCTTCTCGGAATGACAAAGCGCAATTGTTTCCAACATCGCAGGAGTCAGTTTCGTGCGCTCCAGCAACTTCTTCAAACCTTCCAGGCGCTGTTGCTTGGCCCCAAAATCTTCCCAGGCATTGTCTGCAATCAATCCCACACGTCGGCCGTGCGGAGTCAGGCGGCGATCGGCATTGTCGATACGCAGGTGCAGGCGGAACTCGGCGCGCGAAGTGAACATGCGGTAAGGCTCGTTCGTCCCCTTGGAGATGAGGTCGTCGATCAGGATCGCAGTATAGGCCTCGGTGCGGTCGAGAATCAGCGGAGGCTGTTTCTTCACCTTGAGTGCGGCATTGATGCCGGCCATCAGGCCCTGGCAGGCGGCTTCTTCGTAGCCGGAAGTTCCGTTGATCTGGCCGGCGAGAAAAAGATTGGCGAACTTTTTGGTTTCGAGCGTGCGTTCGAGTTCGGTCGGGTCGATCGAATCGTATTCGATGGCATAGCCGGGCCGCAGCATGTCGGCGTTTTCGAGGCCGGGAATCGACTTCAGAATCGCCAGCTGAACATCCACCGGCAGTGAGGTGCTCATGCCGTTGACGTAAATTTCGTGCGTGTTCAGTCCCTCAGGCTCAAGGAAAAGCTGGTGCATTTCCTTGTCGGGAAACTTCACGATCTTGTCTTCGATCGACGGACAATAGCGCGGACCTATGGACTGAATCTGCCCGCTATACATCGGCGAGCGATGCACATTTTCGCGGATGATGCGATGGGTTTCGGGCGTGGTCCACGCGATGTAACACGGCACCTGCGAATCGTGATGCGCCACGCGCTTGGTTCGAAAGCTGAACGGCGTGGGATCGGCGTCGCCCGGCTGCGCCGGAAAGCGCGACCAGTCGATGGTGCGTCCGTCAAGCCGCGGCGGCGTGCCGGTCTTGAGGCGGCAGCCGCGCAGCCCCAGCTTCTTCAGCGCTTCGCCCAGCAGCACCGCATTCGGTTCGCCGGAACGTCCCGCGGGATACTGCTGCTCTCCGCAATGAATAAGACCGTTAAGAAAAGTTCCAGTCGTGATGATTACGGCCTGCGCGCCGACGGTGCGGTCGTCGCGCAGTCGAATGCCGAGGACGCGGGCTTCGGGCTTCGGCTGTCGGGCTTCGGCCAAGCCAGAGTTCTCAGTCGCAACTTCGCTGTTCTCGGTCCCGTCCTGCGAGCGGACTTGCACAGAAGTGTCGGCGAAGGGGTTTGCCGAAGCCCGAGGCCCGAAGCCCGAAGCCCGCTCTACGATCAGATCCGTCACTTCCGCTTGCTTGATTTTCAGGTTTGGTTGCGATTCCAGCACTTCGCGCATCTTGAGGCGATACGCCTGCTTGTCGCATTGCGCGCGCGGCGACCACACGGCGGGGCCGCGCGAAGTGTTCAGCAGGCGGAACTGGATTCCGACCGCGTCGGTGATCTCGCCCATGATCCCGCCGAGCGCGTCCACTTCGCGGACGAGGTGTCCCTTAGCGATGCCGCCCACCGCCGGATTGCACGACATCTGCGCAATCAGGTCGACGTTGAGCGTGTAGAGGGCGGTCTTCAGCCCCATGCGCGCGGCAGCCATCGCGGCCTCGCATCCAGCATGGCCGGCCCCGACCACGACTACATCGAATTGTTCGGTGAAGAGCATGTTGAATTTTCTAGGTCTTCAATTTGCCTGTCGACCACGACGTGAATGATGCGCCTTCGCCACTTGCTGCTGCGGGCAACCCAACCCGCTCGCGCACGCTCGCCTTCTCTCATTCTAGCAACATGCCAACTTCGGTGATCCCCATCACTTGCCCGCCTGCCGGCCTGACCGTATAGTAGTCGGTTACACGAGCGCTGGTTGGAGGCCATTATGTATACCGCCGATTTTTTTCCTCAGCTCGACGCGCGCATCGCCAAGTACGATCTGCTCAGCCATCCTTTTTACAAAGCGTGGTCGGCGGGCGAGCTGACCCGCAAGGATCTGCGCCATTACGCCCAGGACTACTACCATCACGTGGAGGCGTTCCCCTCGTACCTGGCCGCGCTCGGTCTGCGCCTGGACGAAGGCGAGCTGCGGCGCGCGGTGCTGGCCAACCTGTGCGACGAGAAGGGCGTGGAAGGCGCGCCGGGTAAGGATTCTGTGCCCCACTCCGAGCTGTGGCTCGATTTCGCGGAAGGCATGGGTTCCAGCCGCGATCTGCGCTGGCACAGTCCGGTGCCCGAGGTTCGTCAGCTGATCAGGCATTTTCATGGCGTAGCCAGTGAGGGTACGCCCGAAGAAGCGCTGGCGGCGTTTTATGCGTACGAGTCCCAGGTGCCGCGCGTCGCGCAGGAAAAAGAACGCGGCCTGCGCGACATGTATACCGCCGACGACAAGACCTGCGGTTACTTCGCGCTCCACGCCACGGCCGACATTTTCCACTCGCGTGTCTGGCGCAATCAGCTGCAAAAAAGAGTGGATGCCCACCCCGAAACCGCCCCGGCAGCGCTGGACGCGGCCGAGAACGCCGCGAAAGCATTGTGGCGCGCGCTGGACGGGATTGAAGCGCGGCGACTGGCGACGGCAGCTGCTTAGACCTCTCGCGGAAGTTTCGGGCGCCCTCGCGCTCTTGAGCGTGGAATAGAACCGAGTGAGGAGGCGCAATGAGTCTGACTCTGTCGGCACGAGCCCTCGGCGCATTGCTGCTCCTGCCTGCGCTCTCTTTTTCTCAACAGTCAACGCTCGATCAGCCGTCGGACATCGCGGGTCTGCGTAGCAGCGCCGCGAAGGGAGATGCCGTTGCGGAACGAAAATTAGCCGAAGCCTACGACAAGGGTAACGGGGTGAACCAAAGCGACCAGTTGGCGGCAAACTGGTTCCGCAAAGCGGCCGACCAGGGCGACGCAGAGGCTCAGAATAAGCTGGGCGTCATGTACAGCCTTGGACGGGGCGTAGAGAAGAGCAAGGAAGACGCTCTGCGCTGGTACCACGCCGCCGCGAAGCAAGGCTACGCTCAAGCGATGTTTAATCTGGGTGCCTCCTACTACAACGGGGACGGGGTACCGAGCGATGCGACGGAATCCTGTGCATGGTTTCTGCTCGCTGCGGAGGCGGGCAACTCGGCTGCGCAAGATGCTGTACGACGTGCAACAACGGAAGACCGAAGTGAACCCCGTTTTGCGTTCACGAAGATCGCCGAAATGTATACGAAGGGAGATGAGCTTCCGAAGGATCCCTTGGATGCGTTGAAGTGGTATCGCAAGGCTGCCGATGCAGGGGACGCAAAGGCCTCTGTTGCAGTGGCGAGGCTGCTGCTGTCTGGGACGCGGCCCAACCAGGAAGAAGGCGCGGAAGCACGCCAAAGGTGTGAAGATGCTGCAAAGCTGAATTTTTCTCCGGGAGCCTATTGCGTGGTTCTAATCTACGAACGGGGACTTGGTACGGCGAAGGATCCTGTTGAAGCTAAGAAATGGCTGGCTCGCGCCGCTGACTTGGGCCATTCGCAAGCCGCGCTCGAATTGGGCGAGGCATATTGGAAAGGTGACGGAGTTCAGAAAGATTTGGTCGCGGCTTACACATGGATTTGGGTGGCGCTCAATGCTAAGGTGCCCGGAGCCCAGCAGGACGAGCAGGCGCTCAAAAAAGAAATGACAACCAAACAGGTAGAGCAGGCCAAACGAAAAGCTAGCGAGTGGGCAATAAAGCACCGGCTTCCGACAATATATGAGCGCCAGGCGGGCAGCTCCCGGCCACAGCAGTGATTCAACGGTTCCGGTTGCCCTAATCTTTGGACCTAAGATTTTTTCGTGAGGACAGCCTTTGGCCAAAGATGTTCCGATCGGCGCGCATGGTGAGGCGCAGGAAACTGTGGAGTTCAAGCACACGCTCACGGCGCAGCATTCCGAACTGCCGCCGGTGTATTCCACTCCCGACATGATTCGTCTGATGGAGACGGCGGCGTTCCGTGCCTTGCAGCCTTACTGCGAAGGCGACGAGATCACCGTAGGGACGTCGATCCACATCGAGCATCGCGCCGCCAGCGGCATTGGCGCCCGCATTCAGGCCGAGGCGGTGCTGGAAGCGTTCGACGGCCGTTTCTACACGCTGCGCGTCACCGCGCGGGATGATGTCCGTGAAATTGGCCGCGGGACTGTAGGACGCAGCGTGGTGAGCATTGGCCGCTTCGTCGAAAAGATGAAGAGCCCCGGCAGTTAAGCGCATCCAATCCGGCGTATGCCCATTCCCGACGATCGTAAAGAAGATCAGAACGAAGCCCACCAAGAAGACCAGAAGAAAAAAGCAAAAACATTCCTGGCCCTGCACTCAAGTGACCATCCATTGATCCTCCCGAATGTGTGGGACGTGGCCAGCGCCCGCATCATTGAGGACGCCGGATTCCCGGCCATCGCCACCAGCAGCGCCGGCGTCGCGTTCTCCCTGGGCTACCCCGATGGAGAAAAGATTCCGCGCGAGGAGATGCTGGCGGCAGTGGCGCGCATCTCCCGCTCGGTGAAAGTCCCGGTCACCGCCGATGTCGAGGCGGGCTACGGCCCCACGCCGACAGATGCGGCCCGCACTGCGCGCGCGGTAGTCGAAGCCGGCGCGGTGGGCATGAACCTGGAAGACGCTACCGGCGACTCCGCCCAGCCGTTGGTCGAGTTACCACTGCAACTGGAAAAGATCCGCGCCGTGCGTGAGGCCGCGGAGAGCCTGCAAGTTCCGCTCGTGCTCAACGCAAGAACCGATGTCTATCTGCTGCAAGTTGGCGCCCCTGGCACGCGCTATGACGAAGCGATCCGCCGCCTGCGGGCGTTTCGCGATTCCGGCGCCGATTGCGTCTTCGTTCCCGGCCTGGCGGACGCGCCCACCATCGCACGGATCGTGTCGGACCTGCAGCATCCCGTGAATATCTTGGCCGGGCCCGGCTCGCTTTCCGTGCCTGAGCTGCGCAAGCTGGGGGTCGCGCGCATCAGCCTGGGGTCTGGGCCAATGCGCGCCGCGCTTGGCCTGCTCCGCCGTCTAGCCCAGGAACTCAAGACGAAAGGCACCTACCAGGCGTTAGAGGGGGCGCCACGGCACGCGGAAATGAACAAGCTGATGGCCGGCTAATGAAGATCACGCGGGCGCCCGAGAACTCAGAACTGAGAACTCCAATCCTCATCGGCGTCATCTCCGACACTCACGGACTGCTTCGGCCGGAAGCGTTAGCAGCGCTGCGTGGTTCAGACCGAATCATCCATGCGGGCGACATAGGCTCACCTGAAATTCTGGAGACGCTTGCCGCCATTGCGCCGGTAACAGCCGTGCGTGGCAACATCGACACCAGTGCGTGGGCGCGCAAGCTGCCTGAAACGGATGTGCTCGAGGTCGACGGCGTTTCCATTTACGTGTTGCACGATCTCAAAGCGCTCGACCTCAAACCCGAAGCGGCCGGATTCCGCGTGGTGATCTCCGGCCACAGCCACGTTCCCAAACACGAGACGCGCGCCGGCGTGCTTTACTTCAATCCCGGCAGCGCCGGCCCGAGCCGCTTCAAACTCCCGGTGAGCGTAGGGCGGATCGAACTCAGCGGAGAGAAGATCGAGGCTGAGATCGTCGCACTAAGTGTGTGACGCATCGTGCAACGCACAGCTGAGCCCCGGATGAAGCCCCGGACGCCCTCGTCCGGGGTGCGCGCCGCTCTCACCCGTACCTGCGCAATCTGAGGCGGACCCTTCGACTTCGCTCAGGGCAAGCTGCGTCCGCCGCTCCACGATGATTCCGGTTGCTACAATCGCAAGCGATGCCGACTCAATTCCAAATAGAGAAGACCGCTGGCCCCGCCCGCGCCGGACGCCTGCTCACGCCGCACGGCGAAATCGAAACGCCGGTATTCATGCCCGTGGGCACGGTAGCTTCGGTGAAGGGAATCTCGCAGGACATTCTCGAAGAACTCGGCGTGCAGATTCTTCTGGGCAACACGTACCACCTCTACCTGCGGCCCGGAGTCGACACGGTGCGCAAGCTGGGTGGCCTGCACCGCTTCATGGCGTGGCCGCGCGCCATTCTTACCGACTCTGGCGGCTTCCAGGTTTTCAGCTTGAATGAACTGCGCAAGGTTTCCGAAGAAGGGGTCATGTTCCGTTCGCATCTGGACGGTTCGTCGCATTTCTTCAGCCCCGAAAAATCCATGGAAATTCAGATTAGCCTGGGCGCGGACATCATCATGGCGTTCGACGAGTGTACGGAGTTTCCCGCCGACCGCACGCGCACGCAGGCTTCGATGGAGATGACGTTGCGCTGGGCGGAGCGCAGCAAGAAATATTTTGAGGAGCATAAGCACGAAGTGCCGTGGGGGAGCTCTCAGGCATCAGCTGTCAGCCATCGGCCAGGCGAAGCCGGGGGAGATGGCGGCGGAAAGCAGATTCCTCGCTTCGCTCGGAATGACAAAGGGGAGGGGAACAAGACGCAATCACTGTTCGGCATCGTCCAGGGCGGCATGGATCGCGAGCTGCGAAAAGAATCTGCCCTCCGCACCATCGAAATCGGATTCCCCGGCTACGCCATTGGCGGTCTCAGCGTGGGCGAGCCGCGGGAGCTTACGCGCGAAATGGTCGAATCCACGCTCGAGCATCTCCCCGCCGACAAGCCGCGCTACGTTATGGGAGTGGGCACGCCCGAGGAAATCGTCGAGTATGCCAGTCTCGGCGTCGACATGATGGATTGCGTCCTGCCCACGCGTGCCGCCCGCCACGGATTGCTGTTCACTTCCGAGGGAAAAATTTCCATCAAGCAGGCGCGCTATGCCCAGGATCAAGGCCCGCTCGACGCCAATTGCGCCTGCCGCGTGTGCCAGCGCTATTCGCGTGCCTACTTGCGGCACCTTTACGCATCGAACGAGGTGCTGGCGCAAGTCCTGAATACCGTCCACAACCTCAGTTTCTACCTTGACACCATGCGGCGGGTGCGGCATTCTATTCAACTTGGGGAAGCGTCCCGTTTTCTTGCTGACATCTGGTCTCGACCGAAACCGTAGACCTTCCCGGATTCTCGCCTGAAAGCCGAAGGAACCCGGCCGAAGTCGATCAGAACTCACGTGGTGAAATAGCCCTTTCGCGGCGTTGTTGGGCGCGGGCGTTAGTTCGCGGAGGATGGCTCGCGGATGGCTTTTTACGGGTTCATCCGCCCAGACGAAATGAACATGACACTCTTGTTGGCGATGCAGACGGGCCCTGGCGGGATGTCGTGGCTGGGTATTGCGCCCCTGCTTTTCATTTTTGCAATTTTTTATTTTCTGCTGATCATGCCGCAGCAACGCCGGCAAAAAAAATGGCAGACCATGCTGGATGCTCTTAAAACCGGCGACAAGGTGACGACCAGCGGCGGCCTCCGTGGGACGATCATCGCCTTGAAGGACGACGCCGTGCACCTGCGCGTTCCTCCCGATAATCTGCGGGTGGAAGTGACCAAGGCCTCGGTGGTGCAGGTGACCACGCCCGAGGAAGAAGCCAAGGCCAAGTAAGACGCAACAAAAACATTCGCGGTTTGTTTCTGGAAATTGCTTTCAACGAATCATTTTCAAGAAATCATAAAGAAGCGCTTTCATGAATAAGAATCTGCTCTGGAAAATGGTGGCGATCATCGGGATCCTGCTCGTCTTTGTGTTTGGGATCTTCGGTATTCCGCAAAACTTTTCGCGCAAGGGGCTGCTGGCCGCGATCACGAAGAATATTCATCTTGGCCTGGATCTTAGCGGAGGCACCCACCTCATCCTGCAAGTGCAGGTCAACGACGCGGTCAACGTGGATTCCGATAACGCGGTTGAAGTGCTCAAGCAGCAGCTCAACAAAAAGAAGATCAATTTTTCGGACGTCACCAAGCCTGATCCCACGAATACTCCCGACCGCATTGTGCTGAAGGGTGTGCCGCCCGGCTTCACGCACCGACCTGTTGAGCATCGTGCAGGATCATCTGCCCGAGTACGACATCAACTCCGGCGCCGACAACACCTGGAACCTGACCATGAAGCCCAGCCTGCTCACCGAACTGAAAGATAAAGCGGTGACGCAGGCGATTGAAACCATCCGCAACCGTATCGATCAGTTGGGCGTGAACGAACCCACCATCCAGCCCCACGGTCTGGGCCAGTATCAGATTCTCGTGCAGCTCCCCGACGTCGACGATCCGGCGCGCGTGAAAGATGTAATGCAGTCGACCGCGATGCTTGAGATCAAGCAGTCGCTGGGCGGCCCGTATCCGAGCGAGCAAGCGGCTCTGCAGGATAAGGGTGGAGTGCTTCCGCCGGATGCCATGCTTCTCCCCGGGCACACTGCGCCCGGCACCACATCCGACAGCGGTGAGGCCTGGTACCTGGTTTCGCGAGTGTCAGCTGTGAGCGGCAAGGATCTTCGCGACGCGCAGCCCAGCCGCGATCAGAGTGGCCAGCCCAGCGTCAGCTTCACGCTGACCGGCGAAGGCGGCCAGCGTTTCTATAACTTCACTTCAGCGCACGTTGGAGACGGTCTTGCCGTAGTGCTTGACGGCAAGGTGCAGGAAGTCGCCAACATTCATGAGGCCATTCGCGACCGCGGTGAAATCAGCGGCGGCCACATGAGTGAGCAGTCCGCCAAGGATCTTTCTATGATCCTGCGTTCCGGCGCGCTGCCGGCGGGTATCAAGTATCTGAACGAGAGCGTGGTGGGTCCGTCGCTGGGGCAAGACTCGATCAATCACGGCGTGATGGCGGCCGTTATCGGCATGCTGGCAGTCCTAATCTTCATGCTGATTTATTACCGCGGTGCCGGCATCAACGCCGATGTCGCGCTGCTGCTGAACCTGATCATCCTGCTGGGATTCATGGGCTACTTCGGCGCGGTGCTGACTTTGCCTGGAATTGCGGGAGTGATCCTGACGGTGGGCATGGGCGTGGATTCGAATGTGCTGATCTTCGAGCGCATCCGGGAAGAATTGCGCAACGGCAAGACGCCGCCTTCGGCCGTGGATCAAGGTTTCAGCCATGCCTGGATCACGATCGTGGATACGCACGTCACCACCATCGTTTCGGCAGCAATCCTGTTTCTCTTCGGCACCGGCCCGGTTCGCGGGTTCGCCACAACGCTGACGTTCGGCCTGCTGGCGAATCTGTTCACGGCAGTTTTCGTTTCCCGTGTGATTTTTGATTACGTTCTGAGCCGGCATCAACGCGGAGAAGCGCTAAGTATCTAGTACCGGGGTCGCGAGTACCGAGTTGCAAGTACTTGAGATCTGAGTTCGGCGACTCGAGACGAAAACCGACTGATCGGTCGGATCGAAAAATTAAACGGACGCCGTTTTGGGCGCTAAGTCATAGATAGATAAGGGGCTAGACAACAGGTGGAGTTCTTTCGCAATCCTAATATAGATTTTCTCGGGAAAAAGTGGTATTTTCTCGCCTTTTCACTGGTATTCAGCCTGGCGGGAGTGTTTTCCATGTTGTTCTGGCATGGCATCCCGTGGGGCGTGGATTTTCGCGGCGGCACACTGGTTTATGTGAAGTTTTCGCATCCGCCCAACGATAACGCGGTACGATCGGCGCTCGACCGGGTGGGACTGCACAACTTTCGTCTGCAATCGCTGGGAGACAAAGGGAGTAACGAGCTCCTGATTGACCTCTCGGTGCAGGAAACCAACGAGCAGGAACTGGACCGGGGCAAGATCCAGATTATCAACGCGCTGGAGCGAAATGCTCCGGCAGACAAGACTGACCTGAACAACGCCAGCTCTTTGACAATAAAGAAGTTCCTGATGGATAAAGATCCGCTGCATCTGGGGTCCGATGCCGACCAGAAATACACGGCGGTCGCGCACGACATCGCAAATTACCGCGATAAGACGCTGGGCGGCGTGCTTAGCTCGATCGATCAGCTGAAAGGGGCTGTCGACCCTGCGGTGGTCGCGGCGCTGCCGGATCAGTTTTTCTTGTCGGATTTCGGCGTTTATCAGGTGGACATCGTCGGTCCGCAGGTGGGCGGGCAGCTGCGGAAACAGGCGTTCCTAGCGACGATTTATTCGCTGGCAGGCATGCTGGTTTACCTGGGATTCCGGTTTGAGTGGATTTATGGAGTCGCGGCCGTGGTCACGGTGTTTCACGACACGCTGATCACGGTGGGTGCGTTTTCGCTGACCAGGACGGATATCTCGCTGACGGTGATTGCCGCGATCCTGACGTTGATTGGTTACTCTAATAACGACACGATCGTGGTATTTGACCGCATCCGGGAAAACATTAAACTGATGCGGCGCGAGAAGCTGGCGGACATTGTAAATCGCAGTATCAACCAGACTTTGAGCAGAACTATCTTGACAGCCGGGCTTACCTTCCTTACCGTACTCGCTCTGTATTTATTTGGTGGCGAGGTGCTGCACGGATTCAGCCTCGCGCTGGTAATTGGCATCTTAATCGGGACGTATTCGTCGATCGCGATTGCTGCACCGATTCTGGTGGCTTACCAGGATTGGCGGATTGAAAAGGGCAAGCGTCCGGTGGCCATGCCGGGTAAGAAAGCCAGTTAAGACGGGCTGGCGGTTGTTGATACGTTTCGGATAGTGGTCGTTTTGTTATAGCTGTCGGTTTTATCGCCCTTATTTTGTAAGGGGTTAGCGTGATTCAGCAGTAAAAGCGGCTGGGGGCTTGGGTGGCTCACGGACGCGGGTTCGGAAGTGGGAGCAAAGAGGAAGCGGGCGGTGTCTAACCTTCTGTGCGCTCTAGCTGTAGGGAGAAACCTCTATGTTTGAAGACAGCCTCATCGAGTCCGGCGGCAAGCTGAAAACAAAGCGGGGAGCAACCAGCTTCATCGCTTTCTTGTTTCAGATTGGGATTATTATTGTGATGGTCCTGATTCCGCTGATCTTTACGGACGCCTTGCCCAAGGCACAACTGGTCGGCTACTTGATGGCACCCCCGCCACCGCCACCACCGCCACCACCGCCGGCAGCGGCCGTGCATGTGGTGAGACAGATTCAGACCGATATGGTGAATGGCCAACTGCGCCAGCCCACCAAGATTCCTAAGAAAGTCCTGGAAAATCTGAAAGAAGACGAAGCCCCGCCGCAGATGAGCGCGGCCGGCGTCGTGGGCGGCGTGCCCGGTGGCGTACCGGGAGGCCAGATGGGCGGCGTGATCGGCGGCATCATCAACTCCACGCCGGTTGCGGTTCCGCACATTGCCACACCGCAGCGCGTACGCGTTTCGCAGGGCGTGTCTACGGGACTTCTGGTGCGCAAGGTGAACCCGACGTATCCGCCGCTGGCTCGACAGGCACGCATCGCGGGAACGGTGGTTTTGCAGGCCGAAATCAGCAAGACTGGGGATATTCAGAACCTGCACCTGATCAGCGGTCACCCCATGCTGGCGCCCGCCGCGATCGAAGCCGTGAAGCAGTGGAAGTACAAGCCGTATCTGCTGAATGGCGAACCGGTCGAGGTGGAAACCACGGTGCAGGTGAACTTCACGCTCTCCGGGGGTTAAACTCGCGCGGTTTTGCCCGGCGCAGCGTGACGAGAGTTTCGTGGTTGCAGTCGAAGTGTGCAATTGAAGCGTGGTCGGGGTTGAGCCCTCCCCTTTTCCCACCGTGAGTGGTGGCCGGGAGCGGGCTCGCCAAAACGCTCGGACGCGGCCGCCATGCCTTACATGTATTAAACGATGTTAAAGCTGGCGCGCGGCTAAGGCCGGGTGGGCGGTTCCAATGCCGGAGGGCGGAGCTTAATTAGCAATCTCCGTTGACGGCTGGCAGGAAAGTGCATCTAAGTTCGGGCAGTTCTTTTGCGAACAGTTCTTGTTCAGGCAGTTCTTTTTCAGACAGTTCTTGAGTTCCAGAGAGTACTGGTCCAGAAAGTTCCGAGGAGGGAAAGCAACTCATGTTAGCAGCTCACACAGCAGGCATTCTCAGTCACATTCCGGCTGCAGCCACCTGGATCATCCAGGAAGGCGGCGGCATGCCCACCGATCCGCTCGGCCTATGGAAGGCAATGGGTTGGGTCGCCAGAACCGTAGTGGTCATTCTGTTCATCATGTCGGGGTGGTCGATCGGCGTGATGATTGACCGCTTTATGGCTTACAACGCCGCCCGCAAACAATCGCGCGCCTTTGCCCCCGCAGTAGCGGGAGCACTACGCGATGGGCGCATTGACGAGGCCATCAAAGTGGCCGAGCGCAACAAGAAGAGCCATCTGGCCAAGGTCGTTACTGCCGGCCTGATGGAGTTCAAGGCTCACCAGGATAGCCCCGGGGCGATTCCGGGCGACACTATTGAAGCCTCCAAGCGCGCGCTGGAACGCACGGAAGCCATTGTCCACGCGGAACTGAAGCGCGGACTGGGCGGCCTGGCCACCATCGGATCGACGGCTCCTTTCGTGGGACTGTTCGGCACGGTGATGGGCATTCTGAACGCGTTCACCGGCATCGCCAACACGAAAGCCACCGGTCTGGCGGCAGTCGCCGGCGGCATCTCGGAAGCGCTGGTCACGACGGCCATTGGGCTGCTCGTCGCCATCCCGGCCGTGATGATGTTCAACTACCTGACCGGCCGCGTGGAAGCGTTCGACGTGGAGATGGACAATTCCTCGAGCGAACTGATCGATTACTTCCTGAAGCGGCGCGACGTCCGCAGTCGGGCCTAACTGGCCCCGGACGTAACCGGTCCGCATTGAGTTGCTGTCCGGCGCCCGGATTCCGGGCGCCGGGCTTTCCCAACTTATAGCGGAAAGTCGACCGGAGAAGATGCACCGCAGCGGAAGTACGGGAGAAATTGAGCTATGGCATTAGCGAAACGAAACGAAGGCGCCAAGGTCAGCTCCGAAATCAACGTCACGCCCATGGTGGATGTGATGCTGGTGCTGCTGATCATTTTCATGGTGGTCACGCCGATGTTGCAGAAGGGCGTCAGCGTGGACATGGCCCAGGTGAACAATCCAGAACAGATGCCGGACGCGGATAAAGAAGACGCGCTGCTGGTATCGATCACGCATAACGGGCAGGTTTTCTTCGGCACCGATGAGATTTCCATCGACAACCTGACGACGAAAGTGAAGGATCGCCTCGCCAACCATCAGGACAAGCGGGTGTATGTGAAAGCCGATATGCGGGCCCGGTACGGCGGAGTGGTGCTGGTGGTGGACGCGGTGCGGGCTGCCGGAGTGGATGATCTTGGCTTGTTGACCGATCAAAGAAAAACAACAGCTCCAAACGCCCCGCCAGCTCCGGCTGCGCCCGGGCAGTAGTTAGGCGCAATAAGAGGAGAACGACCATGGGTATGGCAGTTGGCCCGAGCGGAGGCCAAAGCGCAAATATCAACGTCACGCCGCTCATTGACGTGCTTCTGGTGCTGCTGATCATCTTTATGGTGATCTCGCCGGTGACCCCGAAAGGGCTGGATGCGCTGGTGCCTCAGCCGCCTCCGCCCCACTCGCCCCCAAACAATACTCCGGACCGCACCATCGTGGTGCAACTGCTCGACCGCGGGCCGGGGCAGGAACCAGGCCTGAAAATCAACACGGACGACGCGACCTGGGACAACCTGCAAGGGCGCCTGACCGACATCTACAAACAGCGCGCAGAGAAGGTGATGTTCGTGAAGGGGGACGATTCCATTCCCTTTGCCAACGTGGCCAACGTGATTGACATTGCCCACGCCGCCGGCGTGGACAAGGTCGGCCTCATCACCGCGAAGATCGAAGCGGGCAACTAGAGTTCGGCAACCGGGATTCGGCAAACAGGATATGCCCGGCCGAGAATTTGTTCCGCGCAGGAGCCGGCCGCTCCCGCGCAGGATCTCTCAACCGCGCTTAGCTCTTGTCAACGCGCCGTCTCTAGGCCTAGGATGCTGTGGCGAGGGAGACTTATACTGCAATGAATAAGAACTTAAGACTGCTTATGCTGGCCGCAGCTGCGCTGGCATTAACCTCCTCCGTGGGCTGCAACAAATTGAAGGCCCGCGATCAGCTCAACAAAGGCGTCGAAGCCTACAAGAACAGCCATTACGAGCAGGCCATCGACCATTTTCAGCAGAGTGTTCAACTTGATCCCGCGCTGATTAACGCGCGCATGTATCTGGCTACGGCTTTTGTCTCGCAATACATTCCCGGCGTCGATTCGCCGGACAACATCCGCGCGGCGGAACAGGCGATTGAGCAATACCAGTACGTAATCGACCACAATCCTGCGCGCGAGCAGAAGGCGAATAGCGCCAAGGGCATTGCGTATCTGGATTTGAACATGAAAAAGTTCGACGAGGCCAAGAAGTATTACCGGATCGCGTCGGACGTGGACCCGAACGATGCGGAGCCCTACTACTCCGTGGGCGTGATCGATTGGACGGCCTGCTACCAGCCTCGCATGGAAGAGCGCGCCAAGCTGGGATTGAAGCCGGAAGAGCATCTGAACCCCAAGGACAAAGAACAGAAAAAAGCCTGCGACGAACTGAAGGCGAAGAACATGCCTTCGATTCAGGAAGGCATCGAGACCCTGGGAAAAGCGATTCAGTTGCGTGAAGATTACGACGACGCCATGGCGTACATGAATCTGATGTACCGCGAAAAGGCGGATGTGGAGTGCGACGACCTTGCCGCGCGCGCCGCCGATCTGAAAACCGCCGACGAGTGGACGGACAAAGCTCTCACCGCGAAAAAGGTGAAGGCTGAAAAGCAGGCAGCAGCGAGCGCGGGCGGTATCACGATCGATCAACCGAAATAAGATCAGCCGAAATAAGATCGGGCGAAATAAGCGCAGATTCGCAATCAGGTTTGATTTGTAACTTAGCCTCCTTCGCAGTTGATGCGAAGGAGGTTTTTGTTTTTGAAGGGAAAACTGTTCGCGGCAGTCTCCTGTAGAATCTTGGGTTCGCTCATGCGATTCGTATGTTCAAGAAAATTCTGATTGCTAATCGGGGCGAGATCGCGGTGCGCGTGATTCGCGCCTGTCATGAAATGGGGATTGCCGCGGTTGCGGTTTACTCCGACGTGGATCGCGCGGCGCTGCACGTGCGGAAAGCCGACGAAGCCTACCCGATCGGCGCAGCGGCGGCGGCGGAGTCTTATCTCAACATCGGGAAAATTATTGACGTCGCTCGGCGGTCGGGTGCGGAAGCGATCCATCCTGGCTACGGATTTCTTTCTGAAAACGCGCGCTTTGCCCAGGCTTGCGTGGACGCCGGCGTGAAATTCATTGGCCCGACGGCTGCCGCGATGAATGCCATGGGGTCGAAAACCCGCGCCCGGCAGGCGATGGAGCGCGCCGGAGTGCCGTTTGTTCCGGGCACATCGCGCGGGCTGGAATCGAGCGAGGAGGCTGAGGAAGTGGCTGCGCGTATCGGCTATCCGGTCATGCTGAAGGCGGCGGCGGGTGGCGGGGGCAAGGGCATGCGCCTGGTGCATGCGCCCGATCAGCTGAAGTCGTCGCTGGAAGCGGCGCGCAGCGAGGCGGAACGATCGTTTGGCGACAGCGAGGTTTACATCGAGAAGGCTATCGTGAACCCGCGCCACATCGAGATGCAGATACTGGCGGATGAACACGGCAACACGCTCTACCTGGGGGAGCGCGAGTGTTCGCTGCAGCGGCGGCATCAGAAGGTGTTGGAGGAAGCTCCGTCGCCAATTGTTGACGCAGATATGCGGCGCCGCATGGGCGAGGTTGCGGTGCGTGTGGCGCGGGCGGCGAACTACACCAACGCCGGCACGGTTGAGTTTCTGGTGGATCAGCAGAAGAATTTTTACTTTCTCGAAATGAATACGCGGCTGCAGGTGGAGCATCCGGTGACGGAATTGGTTACGGGCCTTGATCTGGTTCATCTGCAGATTCGGATTGCGGCTGGGGAGAAGCTGCAGCTTCGCCAGGAGGATGTGAGTATTCGCGGGCATGCCATGGAGTGCCGCATTTACGCGGAAGATCCGGACAACAATTATTTTCCCAGCCCGGGGAAGATCACTTTGCTGCTGGCGCCGTCGGGGCCGGGAATCCGGCGGGACAGCGGTATGTATGAAGGCTGGTCCGTGCCCATGGATTACGATCCGCTGCTGGCTAAGCTGATCGGCTATGGCAGCGACCGGGAACAGGCCATCGCGCGGCTCACCCGCGCGCTGGGCGAATATTTTGTGGGCGGGATTAAGACCAATATTTCGCTGTTCCGCCGCATTCTGGCGGACGCCGATTTTCGTGCAGCGAACCTGGACACCGGGTTCCTCGACCGGATGCTGCGAAGGAAGGATGATCAACGGGTTGATCCGCAGGCTGTGCAAGTGGCGGCGATCGCTGCGGGAATTTTCGCGGTGCTTGGAGTCTCCGCTGCGGCGGCTGGGGAACGCGCCAACGACACTTCCGCGGGAAAATCCGTGACCGCTTCCAACTGGAAGAGCGCCGGCCGACGCGAGGCTCTGCGGTAAGGCGGGAATAACTGGCAACTGCTTTTATGCTTTACGACGTCACCATCGACGGCAACAACTACCGGCTCGAACTCGAGCGAGCCGAGGGGCGCTGGTCGTGTCGGTTGGATGGGCGCGAGGTAGAGATTGACGCGGTGCTGGCTCGGCCTGACGTGATCTCCCTCCGCATCGGCAAGCAGGCTTACGAGATCAAGTCGGAACGCGTTGCGAATGATTGGCACCTGTGGGTGGGCAGTGCGCGATTTGCCTGCGAGGTGCGCGATCCGCGCTCGCTGCGCAGTCGCGCCCGCGCTGCGGATGATCATGGTCCCAGGAAGTTGACGGCGCCCATGCCCGGCAAAGTGGTGCGCGTGCTGGTGCGGGAAGGCGATGCGGTGGAGGCGGGCGCGGGCGTGCTGGTAGTAGAGGCGATGAAGATGCAAAACGAAATCAAATCGCCGAAGAAGGGAACCATCCAGAAGATGCTTACGGCTGAAGGGGTCGCGGTTAATGCGGGGGACGTCCTGGCGATTGTGGAATGACCGTTGAGTCTTTTTCGACTGGGGTAGTGCTTAAATTCGCTAACCACTGAGGACACAGAGGAACACAGGGTAAGGCCCGAATCGCACAGCGCACGAGAGAAGTACGACACTGCCCAGCTTCTACTTCTCAATCCCGTTGCTGTCCAGCACTTTCTTGGCGTAGTAATTTTCCACCTTGGCCGAATCCCGCAGAACTTCATAATAGGCGGCCTTCAGCAACTGTTCGCGACGGTCGTGGAGCTGCGAGCGGACGGCTTGCTGCACTCGCGGGTCCGAGAGCTGGCGTTGCCCCGCAGGCTCTTTCGCGATGAGCTTCACGATGCGGAAGCCGACCAGTTGCTTGTTGGTTGGATTGATCACCGTAATGATCGGGGTGTACTGGCCGGGCTTGAGTTTCAGCACCACGTCACGGGTAGCCGGGTCGGTGTTGCGCAGCGCAGATTCAAGAACGGTGCCCAGGTCCCCACCGCTGCCTGAAGTTTGCGGGTCTTCGGAATAATCCATGGCAAGCTTGGCGAAGTCGTCTCCGCTGTCGAGGCGATTGGCGATCATCTGGATTTTCTTGCGGGCCTCGGCCTCATTCTGCGCTTTGTTGTTCTGGTTGTGCACCTGCGGGTTGGGCTGCGGGGTCACAAATAGCTGGGCCAGGTGATAGGTGGGCTCGATCAGATTGAATTCGGACTTGTGCGCGTTGTAATAGTCGTTGACGTCCTGGTCGGTGACGTTGATTTTGGAAGCGACTTCCTTGTTCATCACTTTCTCGACCGTGATGGAGCGCCGGATCTCGCGCTTGAAATCTGCCAGAGTGATCTTTCTTTCTTTCAGTTGCTGGGCGAATTCTTCCTCAGAGAGTGGGGAGCGAATCTCGGTGTACTTGCGGTCCACCTCTTCGTCTGTGGCCAGCAGGCCGAGTTTCTCGGCGCGTTGCATCACGATCTCATCTTCGATCAGCTGGTGGAGAATGCTCAGGCGCAGCGAGGTTGCCTGCTCGCCGGCCGGCTGTTCCTGGGCGGACGAAATCTGGTTCTCGTAATACTTGTCGACCTCGGAGCGCAGGATCTTGCGGCCATCCACCGTGGCCACAACGTCGCCTCCGACCGGCGATTTGCAGGCCATCAGGGATGCCAGCAGAATTGCGGCGGCCAACGCCGGGATGATTCCGGCAACGAGCAATCTTTTTTTTGAAGATTCAGTTCTCGGGAATTCGGTTCTCAAAAGGTTCCTTCCTCAAGACCCTTCCTCGTACTCTGATGCGCAGCGCGCGAACCACGAACGAAGATTCCGGCCGGGAACTGCGATTAGGGCTCGCGCTCGCAAGCGCTACTTGCTGGCGGGCGCAGGAGCCACGACTGCGTGATCGGGCACGGGCTGTCCCGCATCTCTCAAAGCCCGATCCAGCATGGCGCGAAGTTCGGCCACCGGAACTACGCCGTCGACTTTCTCTCCGTTCACAAACAACGTGGGAGTGGCCGACACGCCAATGTCGTCTCCTTCTTTCATCGACGCCTTTACCGCCGTTTCATCCTGCGTCTTGACGCAGGCCTCAAGTTTCGGCTTGTCGAGATTGTGTTTCTGTCCTTGGTCCAGAGTCAGGCGATCGAGCGCGGCCAGCCGCGCGCCGGGAGTCCTTTCGCTTTTCACTTCGTCTTCATGCGCGTGAATGTAGTCGGCGAAATCCCAATAGGCATCGCCATTCTGCGCCGCCAGGCAATTGGCATCTACCGCGGCGTGCATGGCCCAGGGATGAATCTCCAAGAGCGGATAGTCTTTGTAGACAAAAGTGACCCGGTCGCCATACTCCTTCACCAGCTCAGGAAACATGGTCTGGTGCATGCGGGAGCAGAAAGGGCATTCCAGATCGTCGTAATTTACCACCAGAACCTTGGAGGCCTTGGCTCCGCGTACCGGCCGCCCGCTCACGTTGATCTTGCTCATCACCTCGGCGAAAGGATCCTTCGTCAGATCGAACTTGACGAGGCGCAGCATGGTCTTGCGGTCCTGCGACACCAGGAATTTATAGTCTTTCTTGCTGTCTCCGCTGTCGATGGCGACGGGCACCATGTCGTAGCCGGGCCAGTCTGTGCTGGGTACGATCGCGCCCACCTGCACGCTCACGTCGGGCGGAATGCTGTAGTAGGCGCGTACCTGCCGCTCGATTTCCTGCGGCAGAGCCGGCGCCGGTGCTGGCGCGGATGCTTGTGCCTGAGCCGGCTTTCGAGCCGAGTCGGGCTGAGTGGACTGGGCCGCGCATCCCAAACAGATCAGAATGAGAACCAGAAAAGACCGTCGAATTAGAATCACCAGAAGACGCCTCAGCATTGCTAATCGGTATTGATTATCTCACAGGGGGTGGGGAGGGCCGGAGCGGTGAGGCGGGAGTTGTAGCAGGTTGCCTTCCGTTTGCTGGCCGACGAACAAACCCGGCCGAGCTGCGCTCGGCGGACCCTTCTACTTCGCTCAGGGCAGGCTCGCAAGAGTGCCCGTCCCCACATGAGACGTCCCCACATAAGGACTCGCTTTCAGCGTCGCTGATCAGCCGGTGCGGCGGAGCAATTCTGAGGCGGGCAGAAGCGAGTTCATGGAGCCGGAGCGGAAGCCTTCCAAATCCAGGGTGACGAACTTGAAGCCGAGAGCTTTGAAAATCGCGGCAAACTCCGCGGCAACCACGGGATTCAGAGCCTTTTCCATTTCCTCGCGGGCAATCTCGATGCGGACGATGTCGCCGTGATGGCGCACGCGAAACTGGCGGAAGCCAAGCGCGCGGATCGCATCTTCGCCGGCTTCGACTACCGCGAGCGCCTCGCGGGTAACTTCGCGGCCGTATTCGATGCGTGAGGATAAGCAGGCGGAGGCGGGCTTGTCCCAGACGCGCAGCCCGGCCTCGCGGGACAGTTCACGAATCTCAGCCTTGGTGAGACCGGCCTGCAGCAACGGCGCAGCGACGTCGTGTTGCTGCGCGGCTTGCTGGCCGGGGCGGAAGTCGCCTTGATCGTCCTGGTTCACGCCATACGCGATCATATCGAACCCCCGCTCGGCTCGCAGATTCTCCATCACGGCGAAGAGTTCGTCTTTGCAGTGAAAGCAGCGTTGGCCGTCATTGCGGGCGTATTCGGGACGGTCGAGTTCAGAAGTGGGGATTACCTCGAGCGGAATGTTCTGTTCGCGAGCGAAGGCAATCGCGTCGGCAAGCTGGGTGCGGGCCAGGCTGGGGGAATCGGCGATGATGGCCAGCATGTTGCCTCCCAGTTGCTGATGCGCTGCCCAGGCGAGATACGCGGAGTCCACGCCGCCGGAGTAGGCGACGAGAAGGCGTCCGGATGCGCGAAGGAGTTCTTCCAGGAGCTGGCGTTTGGACGCGAGAGCCGGGGCTTCGGGCATGGGACGATTGTAAATCGGAATCGTCCGTGCTGCGAAGCTCTAACCCAGTGGCGGGAACTCCCTGAGAAGCCTGGGGCGGCGCCGGCCTGCATGGGGTTCCTCAGCTTCGCTTCGGAATGACAAGCTCAAGTGACAATGACAAGCGTTAAGAGAGCTGGAGCTTTCTCGAAGTCAGTTGCTTAGTACAGCCGCTCTTGCCGGCGCAGGTTGCCGAACGAACCGATGTTGGCCAGTGTGAAAGTGAAGCGGAAAACATTTTCATTGCGCACGTTGGCGATGGCATAGCGCTGGTATTCCAGGGTCATGCCGCAACAATCCCAGTCGTAGGTGGTTTGTGCGGTGGCGAACTGCAGCAGGCCGGTGTTCGAGTCGATGCCGAAACTGGTGGCGGCGCTGAAGCCGGGTTTGTTCAGCTTTCCGTATCCCAGGGCGACGCGGAACTGCTGAAATTCCTGGGTTGCGGCCTGCGTCGGGAGCGGCGCCGTGCTGGCCAGCGGAATCTGCAGAAACGCGTCCCCACCGCCGATGGTGAACGGTCCCGCGTGGTAGTTCGCCAGAAAGGTGCTGGCGTTGATGCGGCCCAGCTGAAAGTCGTAATCCAGATCCCACTCGGTGTCGGTGCGGTCGCTGGTCTGCACTTTCAGGCGCGAAATAATTGGAGATAAATGGCGCGGCTCGGTGAGAAATGCGATGCCCGTCAGATCGGCCGTGGTGGTAAACACGTTTCTCTGGCCAGGAACCAGCGCGCCGCCGAAGGTGGGGTCGAGGAAATATTTCTGCGCAATTTCCCAGGTTGCAATTTCCCGCACCTGCGGTTCGGGCAGGCACTTGGGCTGCTGGCTGGCGCTGTGTTGCCAGGGGATGGCCACCTCCGGCGCGGCGCCACCCACCAGCAAGGCCCGCATGGTGTTGGTGCAGTCTTCCACTTTGGTTGATTTGCTTTTCGCGTAGAGCCGGTTCACTACGCCGTATTCCACTTCGTGGGTGTTGCTGAGAATGTCGCGTTCGTCGAAGCGCAGAACGTGCGAGAAATCGTTCACTCCTGTAACCAGGCGATACGTGGCGAACGGTTCGAGTACGTGCTTCCATTTCCGGTCCAGGAATTCCTTGTCGTAAATTCGCTCCAGCGCCGGTGGGCGCAACTCCACTGCGGTTTCCAAAGCGTGGCGGTTAAGGGATTCGTTCACCGCAAGGCCGCCGTTCGCGCCGGGGACCAGTTGTTCCGTGTAAAACGTGTCGTGCAGAGCCAGCTCCGGGCGCACCGACCATCCCCGGAAAACCAGGGGCAAGGAAATTTGCGGGTTAAAGTCGAATCGACCCAGCAGGTTGCCGGTGCGGAATCCCGGTTCGCTGCGTGCGACTCCTGCTTCCGAAGCGTCGAACGACCAGTAGAACGGAGACTGCCAAACGCGCTGATCCACGCTGGAAGCATCGAAGCTGGGCGCGTGAGAAATCGTGATCACATCGCCAGACGTGGTGCTCTGATAGTTCTGATAGCGTTCCACCATGGCGCTAACAGAGTAACCACCAAACGACCGCGACAGAAACGCCTGCGATTTCACTTCGGAATAGACGGCCTGGGTGAAAACATCGTTGAAGGCCAGGCGGAACAGAAACGAGCTCAGGTAGTCGATGTTGGTGACCGCCCGGAAGCCGTGAAAGTTGCCATCCGAGTTGAGCTTTACTTCTTCACCGCCCTGCTGTTCCCGGTCGATGACTCCGTAGTAGGTCAGGTCCACGTAGGAAGTGTCGCTGGGGCGGGCGCGAAACTCGCCGCGCTGCGACCATCCCCGCTTCGAGAGATATTCCGCGCCGATGGTGCCGTCCATGCTGCGGTTGATGGCCCAGTAAAAAGCGTCGCCAATAATGTTGCCCCGGGTCGAAGACCGGCCGATGGTGGGGATGAGGAAGCCGGTTTCGCGCGCCTCGCGGTCCACGGGATACGTGGCGTATGGAAAGTACAGCACGGGCAAGCCGTGCAGGAGAAAAGTGCTGTGGTAAATGGTCGCGTTGCCGCCGACGTCCACGCTCACTTTGCGAGCTTCGTATTTCCATTTTGGCTTCGGCAGTTCACAGGTGGTGATGGTGCCGTCATACACCAGGTAGTGTTCGGGGGTGGTTTTTTCCACGACCTTGCCGGTGAAGCTGAAGGGCGAGGGTGAGGTCAGGACAACGCGGTTGCCGGCGAAACGAATTCCGGTGGTGCCGATGACGTCGTAGAAGCGGCCGGTTTCGGCGATCAGATTGTAGGTGCCGTGGCTGGCCCGGATGTGGTCGTCGTTGGGTCCGCCGTCGAGCCGGAAGTGTCCGTCGGCGGTGGCTTCGCCGGTGTCGGAGTTATAGGTGACCTCGTCTGCGCGCAGGATGTAGGTGCCGTAATGAATTTCGCCGTTGCCGTGCAGCTTGTAGATGGACCCGATCATTTCCTGCTGGATAGCGCAGATGGTCGGGACATTTTTTTCCTGGTTCTCGGCCTGTTTCGCGCATGGGGTGTTCGGGTCGGGGGCGGCCGGCCTCTGTGCGCCGGTATTTTGCGAATCAGGAGAGGTTTGGGCGGAAAGCAACTGACTGGTTACTAGCGGAGTGCCGAGAAGCAAGTGACAAAGAAACGCGGCCGTGATAAGGAATCTGTTGCGAGGCGTCATCGGGAGCGGATCATCGGGAGCGCGCAATACTCGTGTCTCTGAATTGGCGGTATCGTGAACTTAGCACGGCGATGCCACCGAGATAATAGCTGAAAAGGTTAGGATTCCAGTGCCCCGGCTCCCGGTTGTACGTGGTGGCGCGGCGGCTGGGGTTTCGCTAAGTATAGTGGCTGAGTTGTTTGCAAGAGACCGGCCCACGCTTGGTTTGACCAAGTTGCGACTCAACCAAATATTTATCCAAAAGTGTTGTCCGAATTGTTACCCATGAATTGTCTGCGATGCGGTGAAGTTTGCCGCTGCGATCCGGAACCATCCTCGACCGCGACGCCGCGGCTGACGCCCGATGCGAACGAGAGTCTGCCGCCCGCGGCCCAGCCCGCCTTGCAGGAAACTGCCCCGCGGGAAGCAGCCATGCAGGAAAAAGACGGGTGCCCCATTTCTCGCGTTCTTGGCGAGAAGTGGGGATTCAATATGCTGCCGGAAAAAGCCCCACTTCTCGCAAAAGACGCGAGAAATGGGGCACCCGCCGACACGCCGGACGAGACCGCCTCGGCGTGGAGAGACGAACTGACCGCGAAGCTGAGCAACTATCGCGCCCGTCGCAAGCCTCGCCCGCCGCGATATCCTTCGCTGCGCCTGCGGTTTGAGGCGGAGTCGTCGAGCTCCGCCGCGGCCGACCCGGAACTCCCCGCCTTCGAGACCTTATCCCACCAGGCTTTAGCGCTGGATGGGATGACTGAACTTCCCGCTCCCGCAGAAGCCGAATGCGAGACGTTGCCTTCCGAATCATCTGCCGAGCCTGCAGAATGCGGAAACTCGCGGGGCTCAGCCAGCCCAAAAGCAAGTCACGGGGCAAGAATCATAGAGTTTCCCCGCTCTCCTGAATTTCGCTCTGAATTCCCGGCCGAGTTCTTAAGATCTGATCCGGCGCCTCCCGCGTCCTACAACGAACTGGCCGGCCCGGTGATGGCCCCACCTCGCATCCTGGAGGCTCCAGAGATCGTGCCGCCACCTCCGGCGCTTGGCGGGATCACGATTGAAGCCGCCGCGGCCGTAGGAGTCCAGCGCCGGCCCGGGATCGAAGTTCCGCTGCAAGCCGCGCCACTTTCCCGCCGCATGGCCGCTGCGGCGATCGATGGCCTGGTCATACTTCTCGCTACGGCGCTGTTCGGCTCGATTTTCTGGAAGGTGACGGCCATACGGCCGCCTCTGTCGCAAATTCTCGGCCTGATCACTGTCGTGCCTTGCCTGTTGTGGGCAGCCTACCAATACCTGTTGCTGGTTTACGCCGGCACCACGCCGGGTCTACGCTTTGCCGGGCTCGAAGTGGCTCGCTTCGACGGAACCTTAGCCAATCGCCGCCTGCGCCGCTGGCGGGTTCTCGCGTCCTATCTCGGGGCGGTCTCTTTGGGCATGGGATACGTTTGGGTTTTCCTCGACGAGGACGCGCTCTGCTGGCACGACCGGATTACGCATACTTACCTTGCGCCCAAGAAGAAAGGCTGAGGCGTGTTGTCAGTTGTGTCCATGAATTCTTGACCACAGAGGACACGGGGTTCACAGGGTAAAGCTGGACCCTCCGAGAGCGTGATTAGGACCGCTGCACTTAGGGCTGCACGCCATGCCTGTTCGTCCCGCCCTATGCTATCTTCAATAGGCTTACCCGTTCTGGTCGCTCCTGCTCATTGAATGGCTACTTCCTCTGGTTCCCGGCCGGCAGTAAAGGTCTTCGTCGCCACCACGGTGATGCTGACCTTTATATCGTTCTGGCGGGCGTCCGCCATCGTGCTCTCCGACCTGGCTTCGTCGGCGTACTACGCCGGCGGCGACGCCGAGAAGGTGATCGGCAAGAGCGCTCCCTGGTTCATCCTGGCGGTCATGCTGTTCAGTTACGCCGTGCGGGCGCTTTACATCGAATCCAGCAGCATGTTTGTGCGCGGCGGCGTTTACCGCGTGGTCAAAGAGGCCATGGGCGGAACGCTGGCCAAGTTCTCGGTCTCGGCGCTGCTCTTCGATTACGTGCTCACGGGGCCCATCAGCGCCGTGTCTGCCGGTCAATACATGGCCGGCTTCATCAAAGACATGGGCTTGTATTTCCACCGCCCGCTGAATTTTTCTGACGACCATTTCGCCGCCGGGCTGGCCGTGATCGTGGTGATTTATTTCTGGTGGAAAAATACCCAGGGCATTCACGAGTCCAGCCAGAAAGCTTTGCAGATCATGGCGATCACCACGGTGATGGTGGTGATTCTGATTTTGTGGTGCACCGTCACGGTGCTGCGCGCTCCGGTGCAGTTGCCGCCCAGCCCGTTTCACGGAGCCGGCGCCATTCCGCTGAACAAGGATTCGCTGGGCTGGCTCAACGGCACTTTCTTCAGTCACCTCACCTTCATCATTCTTTTCGTCGGCTTCGGACATTCCGTGCTGGCCATGAGCGGCGAAGAAACGCTGGCCCAGGTCAACCGCGAGATTGAACATCCCAAGCTGAAGAACCTGGAAAAAACCGGGCTGGTAATTTTTATCTACAGCCTGCTGTTCACCTCGCTGGTTTCATTTTTCGCGGTGATGATTATTCCTGACAGCGTGCGGCCGGACTATTTTGCCAACCTTATCGGCGGCATCGCCATGTACCTGGTCGGGCCTACCAGCATCAAGCTGCTGTTCCATGGCTTCGTCGTTCTCGTGGGCGTGCTGATTCTCGCAGGAGCGCAGAATACTTCGATTGTGGGCGCCAACGGAGTCCTCAACCGCGTGGCCGAAGATGGAGTGCTCACCAGTTGGTTCCAGAGGCCGCACCACCGCTATGGAACCAGCTACCGCATCATCAATCTGATTGTCGGGATGCAGTTGCTCACTATTGTGCTCAGCCGCGGCGACGTCTACCAGTTGGCCGCGCTCTACGCCTTCGGAGTGATCTGGAGTTTCACCATGAAGTCCCTGGCCGTGCTGGTGTTGCGCTTTACCGAGCCGGGGAATCGCCAGTGGAAAGTTCCGGGAAACCTGCACATCGGAAAGACGGAAATTCCTCTGGGCCTGATCATCATCTCCGCGGTGTTGTTTACGACCGCGATCGTGAACCTGTTTACAAAGTATCAGGCGACGATCGCCGGCGTGATATTCAGCGTAGTCTTCTTTACCATCTTTACACTCTCCGAGCATCACGTTGCCAAAGAGCGCCACGGCAAGCCCGAGCAGCTCGACCAGTTCCGCGTCTACGGCAATCAGGAACTGGGCAGCGGAGCGATGGGCGTGCGGCCGGGCAACATCCTGGTCGCGGTGCGCGATCCGCGCAATCTGTACTACCTGCGGCACATCCTCGGCCACACCAACACCATGAAGCAGGATGTGGTCGTGATGAGCGCCCGCCTTTACCATCGTGAGCACAGTTTCAGTGGCAGCACAGTTTTCGAAGCCAGCCAGGTTTTTGATCACTACGAACAGGAACTTTTCACCGCGGCCGTCGCGGTCGCGGAAAAAGAAGGCAAGCCAATTTCTCTTCTCGTCGTTCCGGCGACCGATGTGTTTGAAGCCATCATGGTGACGGCGCAGCGCCTCGAATCCAGCCGCGTGATCTGCGGACTCTCCAACAAACTCACCGCCGATGAGCAGGCCAAACTCACCGGCGATGCGTGGGAGCGCATGCCCGAGCCGCGTCCGCGCCTTACGCTGGAAGTTTGCGCCCCTGACGGCACCGTCCGCGAATACGCGCTCGGTCCTCATACTCCACGCCTGCGCCCGCAGGACGTGGAACTCATGCACAAACTCTGGCTAAACATTACCGCCGATTCGAAATATGCAGGAGCCCACCACTACCACATCGTGGCCCTGGCCCTGGAAGAATTGCAGCGTGAGTTGAGCACCGAGCAGCGCGCGCAGCTTCTGGCAAAGCTGCAGCAGGAAATGGGGCAAAAAGAAGACGAAGCGGGGCCAGCCGACCCTGACTGAGCGGAAGCAGTGAGTTGAATCAGTGGCCCAGCATAGCCTTCAGCGAAGCCTGCAACTCACGGAACTGAAACGGATATCCGCTAGCGACTAGCTGCCCAGGTTCCACTCGCTGGCTTCCCAGCAACACCGTCTCTCCCATTTCACCGAAGACCAGCTTCACCACGAAAGCCGGCATCGGAAAAATTGCCGGACGCGACAGCACGCTGGCCAGCGTCTTGGTGAACTCTGCATTCCTCACCGGAGCCGGTGCGACCAGGTTGACCGGACCCTGCAGTCGATCGCTCTTCGTGGAAACGATGTGCTGAATCGCGCCCACCATGTCTTGCACGTCAATCCAACTCATCCACTGCCGGCCGCTTCCCACGATGCCGCCCAGCCCCAGCCTAAATGGCGTCAGCATTTTCGCCAGCGCGCCGCCGGCAGCGCTCAGCACAATCCCAGTGCGAATCTGCACCGTGCGGATGCCGGCCTTCGCCGCGGCTTCCGTCGCCACTTCCCATTCCCGGCAAACTTCGGGCAGGAAACCGTTCCCCACCGCGCTTTCCTCTTTCAGAATCTCGTCGCCGCGATCGCCGTAGTATCCAATCGCGGAACTGCTGATGAATACCCTCGGCTTCACGCTCGCATTCGCCAGCGCTTGCGCCAGATTGCTTGTGCCGGCGACGCGGCTCTCACGAATCTTCTGCTTCTTCGCCGCCGTCCAGCGCCCGATAATGCTTTCGCCCGCGAGATGAATCACCGCGTCAAACCCGGAAACCGCATCAGGAGAAATCGGCTGCGCCGGATCCCAAGCGATCTGCCCGTCATTTTGCGCTGCGCCCCGCGCTCCATCCGTTGCCGTTCCGCGCACCAGGCGCACCACCGATGATCCGCCCGCACGAAGCGCGGGAAGAAGCGCCGCGCCAATCGGCCCCGAGACTCCGCTGACCAGGATTCTGGAATTCATGACCTGCCGAATGCAACTTTACCAGTGCGCGGCGCGTCTCACCAAACTACAGAAGCGTTTGAAACCTTCGTAACGGGCGAAATGCGAGAAGGCTCTATAGGCTGTCTCATAAAAGGCTCGCATCGTAACGATTCGTCCGAGTGACTGATGTAGTCTTTGTGAGTGAAATTTCTCTTCGTTGCCGTTGCCACGCAATCTACGCAAATGTGTCTAAGATGAACTGGGGCTGACCCGCACGAGAGGACGAAGAACTATATTCATGAATTTCCGCTTCAAGTCCGGACTCATATTTTTTGCGTTGTTCACAGTGTGTTGCTCGGCGCCCTGCTTCGGACAATCCGCTCTGGAAGCGCCCGCGCCTGCTGCCCCGCAACCCGCAGAACCATCCGGTCCCGATCAAAAAGCTTTCGGAAGCATCAGCGGAACGGTGCTTGATCAAAGTGGTGCCGTCCTGGCCGGGGCGCGGGTGAGCCTTACCAGGACGGGCGAGAATCAGGCTGGCGAAAATCAGTCTTCGGAAGCCCAATCCGCCAAACAGGAAGCCCTATCCGGCGAGGACGGGCAGTTTTCTTTCGCCAGCGTGGCTGCCGGACCTTTCCAACTCACCATCACGGCATCGGGTTTCGCGACGCAAACGTCCTCCGGAATTCTGCATGCTGGCGAGTTCTACCTGGTTCCGCAGATCGCACTGGCCGTGGCCGCCAGTGTCACCGATGTGCAGGTCAACCTCACGCGCATCCAGGTAGCGCAAGAGCAGCTTAAAGACGAAGAGAAGCAGCGCGTGTTCGGCATCATCCCTAATTTTTACGTCACCTACGATCCCCACCCGCTTCCCCTCAACATGAGGCAAAAATATAACCTGGCGTGGAAGACCACGATCGATCCGTTCACCTTCGCAATGGTTGGGGCCATCGCGGGAGTGCAGCAGGCGGATAACGCTTTCAGCGGATACGGGCAAGGCGCCCAAGGCTACGGCAAGCGCTACGGCGCATCTTTTGCCGACATCGCGATCGGCACCTTCCTCGGAGGCGCCGTATTGCCAGCGGTCTTTAAGCAAGATCCGCGTTATTACTACAAAGGAACCGGCAGCACTCGTTCACGGTTTTTTTATGCCATTGCCAACGCCGTGATCTGCAAGGGCGATAACGGACGCTGGCAGACAAATTATTCGAACATTCTTGGAAATCTCGCCTCCGGGGGAATTTCAAACCTCTACTACCCGGCGCAAAATCGTAATGGTGCGGGATTGACTCTCGAAAACGGTCTGATCGGAATCGGCTCCACGGCCGCCGCCAGCGTGTTCGAAGAATTTTTCATGAAAAAGCTAACCTCGAACGTCCCGCCGCACCCTGCCGCGCACTAAGTCGAAACAGGCTTCGCAAGCTATAATCGTACATGGCGAGTCTCCGCCAACAGATCGCGACCACTGCTCTCACTTTCACGAAGTTCCGTGAACTGATGAAGCAGATGCAGGCCAACCGCCCGCAGGACGATCTCTCCATCGTCAAGAAGGCCTACGACTACTCGTTGAAACATCACGATGGCCAGATGCGCGCCTCGGGCGAGCCATACCTCGTCCATCCTTTGGAAGTGGCGCTGGTGCTGACCGAAATGAAAATGGACCCGGTCGCGGTCGCGGCCGGCCTGCTGCACGATTCGGTCGAAGACACTTCCGTCACCATCGTCGACATCCAAAAGGAATTTGGCGAGCAGGTCGCGCACATTGTCGAAGGCGTCACTAAGATCAGCAAAATCGACTTCGCAACGCGAGAAGAACAGCAAGCCGAAAACCTGCGCAAAATGATGCTCGCGATGGTCGATGACATCCGCGTGGTGCTCATCAAACTGGCCGATCGCCTGCACAACATGCGCACCCTCGAACACCTGCAGCCCGACCGCCGCCACAAAATCGCCGAAGAGACTCTCGAGATTTACGCGCCCATCGCCCACCGCCTGGGCATGGGAAAAATTCGCGGCGAACTCGAAGATTTAGGTTTCCGCTTCCTCGATCCCCTGGGCTATGAGCAAGTCGAAAAATCGGTGAATGCCCGCCGCAAAGAGGGCGAAGCTTTCCTGGCGAAGATGCAGCAGGTCATCGGCGACAAGCTGAAGGAGGCCGGCATTCAGGCGCGCGTGGAGAGCCGCATCAAGCGCCTGTACAGCATCCACAAAAAACTGCAGCGCCAGCACATCGCCGTGGATCAGGTTTACGATCTGTGCGCCATGCGCGTGATCACGCGCTCGTTGCCGGACTGCTACGCCGTGCTCGGCATTATTCACAACTTGTGGCGGCCGGTGCCCGGGCGCATCAAGGATTTCATCGCCATGCCGCGCCCGAATTTCTACCAGTCACTTCACACTTCGGTCATCACCGACGACGGCACACCGTTCGAAATCCAGATTCGCACCGAAGAAATGCACAAGATGGCGGAGGAGGGAATCGCCGCCCACTGGAAATACAAAGACGGCCCCGTCTCTGCGCAGGACGAGCAGCGCCTTGCCTGGCTGCGGCAAGTGGTCGAGTGGCAGCGCGACGTCAGCGATCCCAACGAATTTCTTTCCACTCTCAAAGTCGATCTCTATCCCGAAGAGGTTTACACGTTCACGCCCAAGGGAAAAGTTGTGGTGCTGCCGCGCGATGCCACGCCCGTCGATTTCGCCTACACGATTCACACCGAAGTCGGCCACACCTGCGTCGGCGCCAAGGTCAACGGACGCATGGTGCCGCTACGCCACAAGCTGCACTCCGGCGACATCGTCGAAATTCTTACGCAACCTGGCCACAAGCCCAGCCGCGACTGGCTGGCGCTGGTCAAGTCCTCGCGCTCGCGCAACAAGATCAAGCACTGGCTCAACGTGCACCAGCGCGAACGCGCCATTGAGATTGGCCGCAAGCTGATCGAAAAAGAAGCGCGCAAGTACCGCATTGCGCTGAAGGAAATCAAAGACGAAGCGCTGCTGAAAGTCGCGGCCGGTTACGGCCTGGGCAAGGCCGACGACTTGATGGCGGGCATCGGCTACGGAAAATATTCGGCTCGCCAGGTGCTGGCCCGGCTGCTGCCGCCAGGCGTCACGCCCACCATCGAAGGAGAAATCGAATCTTCCGACGAACTGGGCGACAAAACCGGAACCATCGCCAGCGTTGTGCGCCGTGTTTTCGGCGGCGATCAGGACGCCATCACCGTCAAAGGCCAGGGCGATATGCTGGTCTACCGCGCGCGCTGTTGTAACCCCATCCGCGGCGAAGGCATCATCGGCTACATCACCCGCGGCAAGGGCGTTGCCGTTCATTCCATCAACTGTTCGAACGTCACCAATCTTCTTTACGAGCCCGAGCGAAAAATTGAAGTCGGCTGGGGACGGGATGAGAACACTCCTACTGCCTATCCCGTCAAACTCACCGTCTTCTGCGACGATCGTTTCGGAATGCTGAAGAACATTACCAGCGTGATCGGCGACGCCAAAAGCAACATCCGCAACATCTCCGCCCGCACCGCCAACAGCCAGGCCAGCGTCGAAGTCGTGCTCGATATCTCCGACCTCAAACATCTCGAGCAAATCATCGCCGGCCTGCGAAAAATTCCCGGCGTGCACGAAGTGCAAAGACTGCAGAAAATCTAAGACCAGTTGTCAGTAGCCGGTTGTCAGTTGCCAGTCATTGTCATTCCGAACGCCGCGTTTTTCATAGCGGCGGAGGAAGCTCAGTCTGCTCTGCTGTGGCGCGCCAGCCGTAGTGGCTGGCAGCGAGTAGATCCGATGCTAATCGCGAACTCTTGCCGCGCTGACGAGCCGCTAGCCACTGCCCGTCCCCACCGCCTCGGCGCGCAGCGACTCCTCCAGCCGCCCGCCCAGCCAGGATTTCAATTGTTCCTTTACCACGGCGGGAACCTGAACGAACTCCAGCCCCGCAGTGCCCTCATCATTGCGCCAGCAGACTTCCGCGCTGATCTTGGCGCTCGCCGGCGGACCCGGCAAGGTAAACTGCAAAACTACTCGATCGCCTACCTGCAGCGCCGGCGCGTTGGTAAGTGCAATGCCGAGTTCGCTGATATTCACCGTCGTCGCCATAAAGTCCGTGCGGGAACCGCCCGAAACCTCCACCTGAATCCGCACCGGACACCGGAAATAGCGCCGTCGTTCGTTCACCATGAGCGGATACGACACTTTGAGGGTTCGCACCAGGACCGCCGGAGGTATCGGCTTCACCAAAACAAAACTGGCGCCCGCGCGGAATGCGCTCGGCATCTCGTCATTGCCATTCAGAATGGCAATCACCACGGCCGCCTTGTGCGACGTCATTTCACGGGACTTCTTGAGCAGGTCCAGCGCCACCGTTGCATCTTTGAAGTCCACCACGATCGCTTCGTATTTGGAATGGCACAATTTGCGCGCCGCGGACACGAAGTCCGAACACACGTCCACATGCATCGCCAGTTTGCCCATGTAGTAGCAAAGCAAGTCGATGGTCTGAATATCGGCACTCACCAGCAGAGCCCTGACGCCTAGGTTCTTGGAGGGCACGAAGTCTCTTTTCTCAATTTTTTCTCAATGGCGCGGTCGCGGTCGCGTGGGCGAGGCGGACGTTCATATGGCGAGAACCTCGGGTATTTCCATCTCGCCATGTTCGAAGGCATGCACAAATGCGTCCACTACCGAAGGATCGAAATTTGTTCCGGCACTGGAGACGATCACCTGCTTGGCCTCAAACGGAGTCACGGCCCGGCGATAAGGCCGGTCGCTGGTCAGCGTGTCAAAGGCATCCGCCACGGCCAGCACGCGGGCTTCGAGCGGAATCTCGTTGCCCTTGGCGGGACCATATCCCGACCCGTCGAACTTGTCATGATGAGCAAGAATGATGGGCAGCACACGCCGCAACGATCCCCCAACCGGCTCGAGCAAGGCCACGCCCTTCTGCACATGCTTGCGCATTTCCAGCATTTCCTCCGGCGTGAGGCTGGCCGCCTTGTACAGAAGCTGGCGGCTGGTTTCGAGTTTGCCCACGTCGTGCAGCAGAGCCGCCGCCCGCACGTCGTCGACCCGATCCTGGTCGAACCCCATCTGCGTCGCAATCGATGACGCGTAGAACGCCACCCGGTAAGAATGATTGTGCGTGTATTTGTCGTTCGAAATAAATTGCTGCAGAATTGTCAGCAGACCAAAGTAGGTTTGCCGCAGTTCCACCATATGACGCTCTTTCTTGTCATATAGCGTTCCCATCGCATAAGCCGTGATCTCCAGCAGGCAGGCCCAGGTGACGATCTCCGACCATTCCGCGTAGCTCAACGCAAACGGACCCGTACCCGCAAAAAGTCCGGTATTTTTCCACATGAGTATCAACACTATGAAAATGCTCGCGGTGGCGGTCAGCACGGCGTGTCTCCGCCCATAAACGTACGCCGAAAAAATCGTAGGCAGCGTATACAGCCCCAGAATCATGCGGTGAGATTCCACCAGCCAGTTGAACAGTCCGGCAATCACGAACAGGGACAGCACCAGCCATAGTTCCTGGTTAATTCGGGACAGGCCAGTCTTGAATTTCGATATTGAATCCGTGCCTTCTCCCGGAACCGTTCCTGGATTGCCCAGCGCGCGCTCGTTAGCCAATAGCGATGTTGATTTCATTCCACGTCCTTTTTCGTTTGCCCGGAGGTTCCCATGAACGAGACTCCTCCCACCTGTGCTATCGGCAGGTTCCCGGCCGAACTTGAATAGGGATGCTCACGTAGCGACAGCCGCCCATTCGACTTCGCTCAGGGCAGGCTCTCGGCTGTCCCGCCCAGCGCAGCGAAGCGGTTCTTCCCAGTTCCGCCTAATAAGTTAGAATCCTCTGAGACTCACTCGAAGTTTCGAACTGACAAGGCAACTGCTATGCGCGAAGTCATTTCCACCAAAGACGCTCCTCATGCCATCGGCCCGTACTCGCAAGCTATCAAGGCGAACGGATTCATCTTCGTCTCGGGCCAGGTGGCCATCGATCCCGCGACCCAGCAGGTCGTCGCCGGAGACGCAGCGGCGCAGACCGACCGCGTCCTGCGCAACTTGTCGGAGATTCTGGAAGCGGCCGGCAGCGGCCTCGGCAAAGTTGTCCGGGCCACCGTCTTCCTCAAGAACATGAACGACTTCGCCGCGGTGAACCAGGTTTACGGAAAATATTTCGGTTCCGCTCCGCCCGCCCGCTCCACGGTGGAAGTGGCGCGCCTGCCCAAGGACGTGCTGGTGGAAATTGACGTGATCGCGCTGGAATAGAAAAACTCAACCACACGAAAGCAATCACCGAGCAGCGCAGGCAACCCCTGGGAACTCTGTGCCCTCTGTGGTTAATATGTTCTCGGAGGAAGCCATGACCAAGCGTTTGCTGGCAGGAGCCGTGATCCTCGCGCTCGCTGCCGCATTTGCAATCGCCCAGACCGCGGCAAAGAAGCCCGCTGGTGCGGCCCGTCCCAACACCAATGCTCCCACCAGGGTGACTGGCGACGGAATGAAAACCGATTCCGGCCTGCAATACTGGGAGATCCGGGTGGGCACGGGTGAAGTTGCCAAGGAGGGAAGCCGCGTACGGGTGCACTATACCGGCTGGCTCACCACGGGCAAAAAGTTTGACAGCTCCGTCGATCGGGGGTCGCCGTTCGATTTCACTATCGGCAACGGCGAGGTCATCAAGGGATGGGAAGAAGGCGTCGCCGGAATGAAAGTCGGAGGCAAGCGCCAGTTGCGCCTTCCGCCAGAACTCGCCTACGGCGCGGACGGTTCCCCGCCCACCATTCCGCCCAACGCCACGCTGATCTTCGACATCCAGTTGCTGGCGGTGCAGTAAGTCAGGAGTGCGGTAAGCCCAACCGCAACGCCGAGCTCACGCAACCCATTGCCGCGAAGGCTTTCCTTCGTGCACCTTAGTGCCCTTAGTGGTTAAGGCCTTGGCACTTGCTGTAAGTGCTGTGAGGGACGCGACGCAGAATGACCTCGGCCCGTTCTTGGCTGGACTTGGGTTTAGGACTACGCCTTGACCACTTTCCCGCTGCGCAAGCAGGACGTGCACACGCGCATGCGCTTGGCGGCGGTGGGCCCCACACGGGCGTGCACCGGACGCAGATTCACATTCCAGCGCCGCTTGGTCACGTTGTGGGCGTGGCTGATGCGGTTTCCCGCCTGCGGCTTCTTGCCGCAAATATCACACTGTTGAGCCATAACAGGTACAGATTCCTTTCAGGAGTCGTCTGGTAAACCCTTATTCTACAGGACTTACCGCCGCCTGACAAATTCTCCGAAACCGCGCATGGACAGGGTAAAATACTAGCTTTACAGGGGGAAGTCATGCGGAATGGTGGTAAAAAAAGCCTAATGGAAAACGTACTGGTCCTGGCTCTGATGGGCATTCTCGCCGGAGCGGCGGGCGGTCTCGCCATCGGCATCGTCACCGGACGCACCGCGTCCACAAGCAGCAGCACCAGCACCGCGCGCTAAGTCTGGGCTGGTAAGCTCTCGAGCATCCGCGGCGCCCCCGGTCGCGGATTCGATTCCTCCCTGTGCGATACTGAAGCGATGCAGTCTCCGCTTCAGGCGCCCTCCGCGGCCACAGATCCCAAGTCAGTGAAGGTGAATCTCTCCACCGGCACCGGCGTGGATATCGAGTGGAAAGACGGCCACGTGTCCCATTACAACTTTGTTTACCTGCGCGACGCCTGCCCCTGTGCGCTATGCGAAGACGAGCGCGCCCAGGCCGGCCGCAAACACGGCGAGCCCGCCAAACTCGCTCCCGGAACCCTGCCCATGTTCAAGCCCGCCGCCAAGCCGCTCTCGGCGGAAGCCATCGGCAAATACGCGATCAAGTTCAACTGGAACGACAAGCACGACCTCGGCCTCTACTCCTGGAAATTTCTGCGCGAAGTCTGCCCCTGTGAAGAATGCAAGGCGGCGCTGAGACAGAAGTAGTGGAATTGGATTGTCATTCCGAACAAGCGTTCTTTGCGCAGAGAGGAATCTGGGCGAGCCGCGCGACGCGTCGCGGTCTTGGCGACGCAATAATCGCGCGCTTGGCTCGCTTCCGTATCGAATTCCCTTGCTACGATAGCCAGCCCGAACCATGCAAGAAGGCAAATTCAGCAGAACCGCGCAGCGCGTAGCCATTCGCCGGGCCGCGCACCAGCTTCTCGACCAGCCCAAAGTTCTCGACGATCCTCTCGCCCTACGGATCATCGGCGCCGAAGCCGCCGCCGCGCTCCGCTCCGACCCGAAGGAGCATCACGCGTTTTCCCGCGCCTTCCGCGCCTTCATGGCCGCGCGCAGCCGCTTCGCCGAAGACGAACTCACCCGCGCTGTTGAAAGTGGGGTGCCGCAACAGCGCGTAGCCCAATACGTAATCCTGGGCGCCGGCCTCGACACCTTCGCCTACCGAAACCCGCATCCCCATTTGCGCGTATTCGAGATCGACCACCCCGCCACGCAAGCCTGGAAGCGCGAGCAACTTCAGGAAGCCGGCATTCCGATACCCCCGTCGTTGACGTTCGTCCCAGTCGACTTCGAGCACCAAACTCTCGCCAACGCGCTCGCCCACTCCGGACTGAACACAAACGCGCCCACATTTTTCTCCTGGCTGGGCGTGACCCCCTATCTCACCCGCGAAGCCTGCATGACCACACTCAGCGTGATCGCGAAAATGCCCCCAGGCAGCGGCGTAGTCTTCGATTTTGCCATCGACCCCGCGCTGCTCAACGCAGGCCAGAGGCAGGCGCTCGACGCACTCTCCAAACGCGTAGCCGCCGCCGGAGAGCCCTTCCAACTTTTCTTCGACCCCGCAAAACTTCAGCACGAACTGAAAACTCTGGGATTCCACCGCACCGAATTCCTGCAAAGCACCCAAATCAACGCCCGCTACTTCCAAGATCGCGCCGACGGCCTCTGCGTCCGCGGCGGCCTCGGCCACCTGATGAGCGCCTGGGTGTAATCCCCCGAAGCGAGACTAACCCGCAGGCAATTGTGCTGGTACAATCGCGTCCGTATGAGAATCCCCGCCCTCGTTGTTGCGCTTTGCTGCGCCATCATCAACGCTGCGAGTCAACAATCGTCTAGCAATAAAGCTCAGATAGCCATCCCCGGCGTCAAGGGAGTTCTGGAGTTCGACGTGGGACCGGCGACTCCCGAAACTCGAGTGCGTCCCGACGGCAAGGAAGTGCAGTTGCGCGCCTTCGGCAGGCCGGACGGACTTGACATCACTGCCTTCCTTCAACGCGTCACATTTCCAGCCAGTTCAGAAAAGTGCCGCGATGAATGGTGGCCCGGCACAAAGAAAGGCCCCTTTAAACGGGACAATCTCCAGGAAACGATCGTCAAAGACGGAATCGCCAGAGTCGAGTTCATCGTGCCGGAATTCAAGGGGATCAAGGTACAGCAGAAGAACATTCATGCCTACGTCGGCGCCAGCGACCTCTGCGCAGAAATTCATCTTTCCAAGATTAGCTTTAAACCCGAGGACCAGAAACTTTTCGAGGATTTGCTGGCCAGCGTCAGACTCCTGCCAGACGCCTCGCCCTCGGCAGACCAGTCTCAGAACCCGCCTCAGCCCCAGGATCATGACAGCTCCTACTATTTCGGCCAGGGCAGCAAATTCTTTTTGCAGCAGAACTACTCCCAGGCAGCGGGCCCGTACCAGAAGGCTCTGGACATGGAAAAGGCAAAACGCACATTGTCTAAGGACTACTTCCGCGTGCTGGTAGACAATCTCGGAATGTCGTATGGGATCAGCGGTAATCTGCCGCAAGCCAAGGCCACATTCGAGTACGGACTGACCCAGGATCCCGAGTACCCGATGTTTTACTACAACCTGGCATGCACTTACGGCGAGATGGACAAAATGAATGAAGCGCTCGCCCAGCTTCGCCTTGTGTACAAGTACAAAGCCAACATGATCGCCGGAGAGACGCTGCCCGATCCGCTAAAAGACGATTCCTTCAGACACTTCGTCGGCAAAGACGAGTTCGTGAAGGCCGTGCATGCGATGCAGAAGTAAATTGTCGTCCAAAAAAACGAAGGCCCCGATTTCTCGGGGCCAACAAATCTGGGCACCTACAGCACCCTGCGACAATTCCAGTATAGGTCGCCCGGAACCACAGTCAAGTTACTTTTGTAGGGAAGCTATCCCTGCTTTTGCTCCCCACAGAACCCGCGCTCCGAATCTCGGAGCGTGGACCCGACGGGATTCGAACCCGCATCTGCTACCGTCGCAGGGTGCTGTGTTGCCGTTACACCACGGGCCCGCCTAAGAGCTTATGCTCGATTCGTTGAAATAATCACGGCCGCAGATCACAAAAAGATTTTCGACCTCCCAAACCGGGAAACATGGCGAGACCCCGTAGTCGCGAGCTCCCGTGCCGGGCTTTTCCATGCCGCCGCTCCGCGGCTTCAGCATCCTGTAAAATTGAGTCATCACTCCCGGAGCCACTTCCGCATTGTCGTTTCTCGATCAACTCAACCCGCAGCAGCGCGAGGCCGTCGAAACTACCGAGGGCCCGGTGCTGATCCTCGCCGGCGCGGGCAGCGGCAAGACGCGCGTCATCACCTACCGCATTGCCTACCTCATCGAGCACAAAGGCGTGATGCCCGAATCCATCCTGGCGATGACGTTCACCAACAAGGCCGCCGCCGAAATGGGCGAGCGCGTCGAAAAACTGGTCGGCGGACTCAGCATCGCCAAGCCGGTGATCTCCACATTCCATTCCTTCTGCGTGCGCGTTCTTCGTCGTGACATCGAAGCCCTCCAGATTCCCTCGGCCTCGCCCGGTAAGCCTGGTGTCCCATCAAAGATCGGCCACACGAAAAAATTTGTTATCTACGACGAGAGCGACCAGCAGGCCGTGGTCAAAGGCATCATGAAGCGCCTCGGCCTCGACGACAAGCAACTCACCCCGCGCATCGTCCTCGGCCGCATTTCGTGGGCGAAAAATCACATGCTCAATCCGCAGGAACTTTACCTGCAATCGGCCGATCCCAAGACGGAAAAAATCGCGCACCTGTTCGAGGAATACCGCAAAGAACTGCTCAAGGCCAACGCCCTCGACTTCGACGATCTTCTTCTCGAAGCCACGCGCCTGCTGAAGTCGTCTGCGACCGTGCGCGAATATTACAACCGCCGCTTCCAATACCTGCTGATCGACGAATATCAGGACACCAACCGCCCGCAGTATGAACTCATGCGCATGCTGGCCGGCGAGCGCCACAACGTCTGCGCGGTCGGCGACGAAGACCAGTCGATTTATTCCTGGCGCGGCGCGGACATCCGCAACATTCTGGAATTCGAGCAGGACTTTCCCGAGGCTAAAATTATCCGCCTCGAAGAAAATTACCGCTCCACGCAAAACATTCTGCAGGCCGCGTCCGCGGTGGTCGCCAACAACATCCGCCGCAAAGGCAAAAATCTCTGGACCGCGCGCCAGGGCGGCACGAAAATCGGTTACTACGAAGCCCCCGACGGCGAAAACGAAGCCCTCTTCGCCGCCGACCACATCGCCAAATATCTGCGCGAGGCAACCGAACATCACGAAAACGGCCGCGAGACTCCGCGCGCCGCCGTGCTCTACCGCACCAATTCGCAGTCGCGCCTGTTTGAAGAAGCCATGCGCCGCTACGGCCTCAAGTACAAAGTGGTCGGCGGATTCTCTTTCTACGAGCGCTCCGAAATCAAAGACCTTATTTCATACTTGAAGGTGATCCAAAATCCCGATGACTCCATCTCGCTCCTGCGCGTAATCAACACTCCCACCCGCGGCATCGGCAAAGGCACCATCGACACGCTGGAACACCTGGCCCTCGAAACGGGTCTGTCACTCTGGGGAGCGATCGGCGAAGCCGTGCGCCGCCAACTCCTGCCGCAGCGCGCCCTGGCCTCGCTGAAAAGTTTCCAGCAGCTGATCGAAGATGCAAGAGCCTTGCTGAACGGAAGCTTCACTGATCAACTAGCAAACTCTGCCGGAGCCACCGGCGGCGGCGACGTGAACGCACCCAGTCCTGAAGGGACGGAAAGTGATAGCCCAGGACGGAAGTCCTGGGTAGGCGAGGAGAGTGGAGCCAGTCCCGTTAGGGACGTCATGGCCAGCGAAGACGCCACCGCCTTCGACCCCACCGAATTCGGAAACTTCTCCTTCGACTTCGGGGCCGCGGACCCTCAATCCGGCGCCAGTGGGGACGAGGCACTCGCCGATCGCAGCCCACAAGAGACCGATGCTCCCCAACCTGATCCCGCGGAATCGCCCGCTTCCACCGATTCATTCCCCACTCCCACAGTCTCCACCGCCGATCTCCTGAAATTCCTCATCGATCGCACCGGCTACATCAAACTTCTCGAAGCCGAAGACACGCAGGAAGCCTACTCCCGCATCGAAAATCTGCGCGAGTTGGTCAACGCCGCCGCCGATTCCCGTGATCGCGCCGAAACTCTCGACCAGTTCCTCGACCACGCCGCCCTCATCGCCGACACCGACGACTACGACCAGCGCTCGCAAATCACGCTGATGAGCCTGCACGCCGCCAAGGGCCTGGAATTTCCACTGGTATTCCTCAGCGGTCTCGAAGAGGGCCTGTTCCCCCACTCCCGCACCATGCTCAATCCCGACGACATCGAAGAAGAACGCCGCCTCGCCTACGTCGGCATGACCCGCGCCATGGACCAGCTCATCTTGACTCGCGCCGTCTACCGCCGGAGATACGGCAGCGACCTCCCCGAAGCCAGCGTCCCGTCGCGTTTTCTCGAAGAAGTCCCCGCCCCGCTGATCGAAGAGCTAGGCACGCGACGTGCCCGCACGGGGACGGGCTATGTCGGGACAGGTTATGTGGGGACGGGCACTCCTGCCCGTCCAGCGGGGCGCAGCCCCGCCGCCTTCGACGACACCACCAGTACTCACTACTCCTACGAAGACGAAGACCAAAGCGCAGCCTGGCAAGGCCACGCCAGCGCCACCAGCCGCGCCAGCGGCCCCAAGCCAACCGCCCCGGCCAAGCCCTATAACTCCATCGAGAACATCGCCGAGTTCTTCGCCAGCCGCGGCAAGAAGTTCACCGTCCCGAAAACTCCCGTCGAAGAGCCCACCGGCAAGCGCGGATTCCGCCCCGGCCAGAAGGTTCGCCATCCCAAATACGGCGAAGGCACCGTCTACCAGCGCGAAGGAGAAGGCGAAGAAGCCAAGATTACGGTACAATTCCCTCGCTTCGGTTTGAAGAAGCTGGTGGAGAAGTACGCCCAGCTGGAGCGGGCGTAAAGCACATTCAGTAATTGGGAAATTCGGTAATTGGGAAATTTCCAAGCCAGCCTTTGAAGCTTTTTCGATTACTAAATTACTCAATTACCAGATTACACAATTCAAAAAGGACTCATGGCCAATACAACAAAGCTGTCCAAAGAAGAACGCAAGAAGTCCAAACGCGCCTCCCGCAAGAAACGTAAAGCGGAAAAGCCGCTCAAGCCCCGCGACTACGCCCGCGGATCGAAAAAGCCCAAAGTAAAGAAGCTGGCCCGCGGCCAGGCGAAGCGGTAAGCGCAGAATTTCGTGGAGGAGCGGGCGACCAGCCCGCTCCGTCGCGAAGCGAAGCAAGTTTCAAGCTGATAGGCCAAGAGCCAATAGCCCGGAGCCGAGGTTCAGGAGACCACAACCGCTTGTCACAACCAACCACGGAGCCCGCTGCTGTCATCCGCACCTCCGACAACCAGCTCCTCTGCTGCAAGTCCATCGACAAGCTGATCTCGGAATCCGAGAATCCGGAAAACCGGCTCAGCAAAACTTTGGGCCCCTGGTCGCTGACCGCGCTAGGCATCGGCGCCATCATCGGTTCCGGCATTTTTGTGCTCACTGGCACCGCGGCCGCTGGGGAATATTTTCAGGCGCCGTCCCTCCTGCACGCGCAGGCACTCGACGTACTCGTGAACTTTCTGCGCACCGGCAGCACCGCGGGAGCGCTCATGCACGGCCGCCCACCCGCCGGACCATCGATTGCGATTTCGTTTTTCCTGGTAGCCATCGCCTGCAGCTTCGCCGGATTGTGCTACGCCGAACTGGCCTCGATGATCCCCATCGCCGGCAGCGCCTACACATACTCTTACGCCACGCTCGGCGAAATTTTCGCCTGGATCATCGGCTGGGACCTCATCCTCGAATACGTAGTCTCGAACGTCGCGGTCGCCGTCGGCTTTGCCGGCTATACGAAAGCGCAACTGGCGGTCTTCGGCCTCAACTTGCCGGAAAAATGGGCGAGCCCCGTCTGGGCTGGCGGCGTGTGGACGGGCGCGTATTTCAACCTCCCCGGCTTCCTCATCGTTTTCCTTCTCACGCTGTTGCTGGTGCGCGGAGTGAAGGAGTCGGCGGAGACCAACAACATCATGGTGACGGTAAAAATCGGCGCCATCCTCACCTTCCTGGTGGTCGGTGGAATGCTGGTGAAGCCCGCGAACTGGGTGCCCTTCGCGCCTTCCGGCTTCGCCGGAATCGTCACCGGAGGCGCCATCGTTTTCTTTACCTACATCGGATTCGATTCGGTTTCGACCGCCGCCGAAGAATCGCGCAATCCGCAAAAAGATCTGCCTTTCGGCATCATCATGTCGCTGATTGTCTGCACGCTGCTCTATGTCGGCGTTGCTGTCGTGCTGCTCGGCATGATGAAGTACACCACCTTCGTGTCCGGCGCAGCCGCCGAAGCGCCCGTGGCCTACGCGATGAAATATCTCGGCGTGCACCCGTTCTTCCGCTCAGTGATCGTGATCGGCGCGCTGACCGGCATGATCTCTTCGCTGCTCGTGTTTCAGTACGGCCAGGCGCGCATCTGGTACGCCATGTCCCGCGACGGCCTGCTGCCGAAGTTGTTCTCCGCCGTGCACCCTAAATATAAGACCCCCTACTGGTCCACCTGGATCGCCTGCTTCGCCGTAGGAATTCCCGCCGGCCTCGTCGACATCGGAGACGCCGCCGACCTCGCCAACATCGGCACGCTGTTCGCCTTCGTTCTGGTTTCGCTGGGAGTGATCCTGCTCCGCCGCCGCCAGCCCGACCGCAAGCGTGCCTTCCGCGTCCCGTTCGTCCCGTGGTTCCCGCTGATTTCAGTCGTGCTCTGTGGCGGCCTGATGCTAGGCCTAACCCTGATCACCTGGCTTCGCTTCGTAATCTGGCTCGCCCTCGGCCTGCTGATCTACGTCTTCTACAGCCGCCACCGCAGCGAGTTCGCGAAGAAATAGCTGTCAGCCATCAGCTGTCAGCCATCAGCTCAAAACTCAGACCTCGGACCGCTGACCTCAGACCTCTGCCCTGGGCCCTCAAACAAACCCTGTCATCCTGAGCGAAGCAAACCGTGAGCGAAGCGAGCCGGTCTGCGCAGTCGAAGGACCCCTTGGCCGCACAAGCCACCACCGGCCTCAACGGGGGTTCTCAATCAGGTCCGAGCCCGCCCGCATCAGCCGCTCCCGCGAAACCATTTGACGCCCTCCCCAAAATGCGTCAAGATTCGCGCCACATGCGCCCTCGACTCCCGATCCTCATCGCCTTCCTGCTAGCGCTCGCCATTTCCGCGACCGCCGCCGAGAAGCCCTGGACCGAGGTCCGCAGCGCCCATTTCCGCGTGCTCACCAACGGCAGTCCGGGCGAAGCCCGCCACGTAGCTCATGAATTCGAGCAAATGCGCTTTGTGTTTGCCGACCGCGATCCCAAGTTTCGACTCGAGGGCGGCGCGCCCATGGTCGTTCTCGCCGCTGAGGACGAACCGACCGCCAAGGCACTCGAACCGGCTACATGGAGACAAAAAGGAGTGAAGCCGGTTGGAATCTTTCACCACGGCTGGGAGCGAGAGTACGTCATGTTGCGCGTGGACGCCTGGAAACAGGGGGCGCATGAAGTCGTGTATCACGAATACACCCACTCCATCCTTCATCGAAATCTGCATTGGATCCCGGTTTGGCTCGACGAAGGCATGGCCGACTTTTATGGTTTCACTCGCTTCGAGGGCAACAAGATTTATATCGGCGCCCCGCCTGATCGTTATCGCATGATGGCGAACCAGCCCCTCATCCCCATCGAGACCCTCATTTCGGTCGACCGCAGTTCGCCCTACTACCACCAGGAAGACAAGGCCTACCGCTTCTATGCGGAATCCTGGGTGCTGGTGCACTTTCTGATGTTCGGGCCGGGCATGGAGAACGGCCACCGCCTCAACCGGTTCTCTGCGCTCCTGCAGCAGGGAACGGAGCAGAACACGGCTTTTCGGCAGGTTTTCGGCGACTTCAAACAACTGAATGCCCAGCTGCAAAGCTACGTGTCGAGGGTCACGTTCACGGCTGCCGTGATTTCAAATCCGCCGCCAATTGACGAAAAAAATTTCACCTCCCGCACTCTGAGCCTCGCCGAAACGAAAGCCGAACTGAGCGGTTTTCACCTCTGGACTCACGATCTTACTGGCGCGCGGTCACTGGCGGAACAGGCCATCAAAGACGATCCGAAAGTTGGCCTGGCTCACGAAGTCCTGGGCTTCGCCGATTTCGACGAAGGGAAGGACGCCGATGCGCTCAGCGAATTTTCACAAGCCTGCGCTCTCGACCCAACGCTCTGGCTCTCACTCTTCGCGAAGACCATGATGTCGCCGCTTGTCACCTCGAATGCGCCCGCGGATCAGCATGCCTTTCAGGATGCCCTCACTCAAGTCGTGAGCCTCAATAGCGAGTTTGCTCCGGCGTACGTGCAGTTGGCGCGGCTGGCCTGGCGGCAAAATAATCCCCAACTGGCTTATCAGCTTTCACGGAAAGCAGAACAGTTGGAGCCCACGCGCGCAGGCTACCATTCGCAGAGCGGGCAGTTTCTTTTGCACATGGGAAAGGGCGCGGATGCGGCCGTGTTCGCGAAGTACGTTGCCGATCGCTGGCCCGGACCGGATCATGACGAGGCCGTAGAACTATGGGATGCGATTCCCGCGGAACAGCGTCCCGTCACCAGCGCGCAAGCCGGCGCGTCGCTCGATCTGACGGAAATCCAGGAGACGTGGATCAAAGCAACGCAGATCAAAGATACTCAAATCATGCAGGGCCGCATAACCGCCATCAGTTGCCCGGCAGAACACGCGTCGGCAGATCATTCGCCCGCAAAACCCGCCGTGATCTTCACCATCAGCCACGACGGCAAGTCATTCCGGTTTCGCCTCATCGGACCGTTCGGCGCCGGCTTCTCCGACACCATCTGGTATGGAGAGGACCACTTCAGCTTTTGCCATCACCTGGAAGGAATGCGCGCAGTCATCCACTACAAAACTTCGGCCGACGCAAGCTTTGTTGGCGACGTCGCCGAAGTCGACATCCGTGATGATCTCCCCGAACCGTTGCCCAAGGCTTCCACAGTCGCATCAGCGCCCGCACAGCAATAGCGCCCACCTGCGAGCTGCGTCGTCCCCTACTTCTCCCACGCCTCACTCAAAAACAGATACCGTCCCCTTTGCTCATCCTTCTGCGCCTCCGGCGTCGCGCTCAAATGCATCACCGGCCACCCCTCAGCCGGTGAGTAAACCGGCCACTTCGCCAGCCCCGGCCCATTCGGCGTTCCCCAGCGCGCAAAGTTAGCCCAATATTTTTGCATCATCGCGCTAAGCGTACGATCCTCCGGACGCCACGTCACATCCGTTTTCGAATCCAGCTGCCCGAACACATACTCAATCTCCGCCGAGTGATACGCCCCACGCGGCTGCCCTTTCTCATCCGGAGGCAGAGACAAGTCAAACCGGTAGCGATACACCGGCTTCCTCCCGGTCTTCACTTCCGCTTCCAGCCATTTCCACGTGCCAAACGCAATAAAACGGTCCCCGGCGAAATCCGCCATCGAACGCTGCGCCTGCTCCTCGGTCTCACCCGGATACAGCTTCAGAAACTCCGCCGCCCTCGCGCCAAACTCCTTGTTCGCCGTGGCTTTCAGCGTATCCATCGCCGACTTATCCGGCGGGAACGGATGCAGTCCCTCCTCTTCGTGATTCCATCCCGCCAGCAGCGCCACGTCATTCTGTTTCGCCGCGGCATAAGTCGCGGGCACCGACTCCGGCAGAAAATATCCATCCACATCCGGACCGAACGAGAACGCCCCCGGCCCGCCCGGCTTCGAAAACGCGTCCAGCAACTTCTGCGCCGGAATGGCCCGCAGCTCCGCCAGCGTGCTTACCCCCAGCGTCGAACTTGCCAGCTTCGCATCTTTTGCTTCGCGCTCCGCCCGCGGACCAAACCTCAGCCCGCGACTCGAAAACGCCGCCCCGCTCTCGCCAATCGCCTTCTGAAACAATCCCTTCGCCAGCGGAGACGCCATCTGCGCGCTCACCGAAAACGATCCCGCGCTTTCGCCAAAAATCGTCACATTGCCGGGATCGCCTCCAAACGCGGCAATATTTTCGTGCACCCAGCGCAGCGCGGCCAGCTGATCGAGCAGCCCATAGTTCCCCGCGGCATGATGTTCGGATTCTTTCGCCAACTCCGGATGCACAAAAAATCCAAAGATGCCCAATCGGTAATTCATGCTGACCACGATCACACCCTGTTGCGCAAGAACTTCTCCGTGCTGCCGCGGTTCCGAAGTCCCTCCCGCCACGAATCCCCCGCCATAAATCCACACCATCACCGGAAGTTTCCCCTGCGCCTTCGCCGGCACCCACACATTCAGCGACAGACAATCTTCGCTCCCTCCCGGATCAGGGAACACCATATCGCCGTAAACGTTCGTCTGCATGCAATGCGATCCAAATTCCGTAGCCTTGCGCACCCCGTTCCACTTCGCCGCCGGCACCGGCGGCTTCCACCGCAAGTCGCCCACCGGCGCCGCCGCATAAGGAATGCCAAGAAACGCATGCACCGGCCCCATTTCCTTCCCTTCCACCACGCCGGAAGCCGTCTTCACCTGCAGCGCCGACTGCGCCTGCGCGGAAAACGAAGAAGTAATAATCACTGCGGCCACCATCGCCAGCAAGAACGTTCGATCAACGATTCGCATATCAAACAATCCTTTCGTCTCGGAAAGTATTGCGCACGACCCGCGATTGTAAACGGAAAGCCCATCGTCGTGTTCCTCAGGCCCAAGCCCGGTTTTGCTGGCCCCTGATCCCTGACCCCTGGCCACTGCTTTCCCTCCCCCGCCGCACGCACTACAATCAATCCATGCCGTCCGCGCCAGACCGGCCACCTTCCAGTTTCATCCGCCAGCTTCCCAAGGCCGAACTGCACCTTCATCTCGAGGGCGCCGTCGAACCCTCCACCTCTGCTCGAACTCCGCGAGCGTCACGGAGACCGCACCACCCTCGCCGAAACCACCCAGCTTTACAACTACACCGATTTCCCGAGCTTCCTCATGGCGTTCAAGGCGGTCAGCGAGCATCTCCGCGGCCCCGACGACTACGAGTTCATCACCTACCGCCTCATGCAGCAACTCAAAGCGGAGAACATTCTCCACGCCGAAGTTTACGTTGCAGTCGGCGTGTGCCTGCGCCGCAAGCAGGATTTCCCCGCCATCTTCGACGCCCTCGAACGCGGACGCGCCCGCGGCGCCCGCGATTTCGGCATCTCGCTGCTCTGGATTTTCGACGCCACCCGCCACTTCGGCGTCGAACAGGCGCAGAGAGTTTTCGAACTCGCCGTGTTCTACCGCGAGCGCAACGTGGTCGGCATCGGCATCGGCGGCGACGAACTAAAAGGTCCGCCCGAACTTTTCCGCAGCGTCTACGCCTACGCCCTCGACCACGGTCTCCGCGCCACCGCCCACGCCGGCGAAACCGGACCGCCCGAATCCATCTGGGGAGCGCTCAACCTGCGCGCCGAACGCATCGGCCACGCCCTCACTGCCGCGCAGGATCGCCGACCTGATCGACGAACTCGGTCAGCGCCAGATTCCCGTCGAACTCTGCCTCACCAGCAACGTGCGCACCGGAGTCTGCCCCGCCATCGCCGAGCATCCCGCAAAACGTTACTTCGATCAAGGCGTGATGATCACCCTCAACACCGACGACCCCGCCCTCTTCGGCACCACCCTGAACCGCGAATACCAGCTAGCGCAAGATACTTTCGCCTTCACCGACGAACACCTCCGCGAACTAGCCCGCAACTCCTTCGAAGCCTCCTTCCTCCCCGCCGAAAAAAAATTAGAATTCCTAAACCTGTTCGACGCCGCCGCCGCCAGATGAATTTCAGATTTCAGATCGAAGATTTCAGACTGAAGATCGTTGATTGCGGGTTTCATGCATTGTGGATTCCCTCTGCCGATTCCGACTCGTCGTCTGCGGTGACGTGGAAGAGCGGCGCTTCGGCGCCGCGTAAAGCGTCCCGATTCACTCCGGGCTTCGGCCCCCGAGGATTTTGACCGCAGTACGAGCGCATGTGAGGACGCCCTCGGCCGTCCGGACGAGCAACGCCGGCCAGCCCACGACAACTCCCGCTTGCAAAATCGCCGACGGACGGTCTAGCCTTTCCCCGAGGAGCCGCTGAAGCCCGACCAGCTCATGCCGACTCACACCCCATCCTCCAACTCGGCAATCCAATCCTGCGACAAAAATCGCTCCCAGTCCCGAACCCGAGCTCCCCCGAAATCGCCGCGCTGATCCAGGATCTCGCCGACACTCTCGCCCACTGGCGCGCCACCACCGGCTACGGACGCGGCATCGCCGCCCCCCAACTCGGCGTCCTCGAGCGCGTGATCTTTCTGCAACTGCCCGGCGAAAAGCCCTGGCCCTTCATCAATCCAGAAATCATCGAACGCAGCAAAGAAAAAATCGTAGTCTGGGACGCCTGCCTCAGCTTCCTCTCCATCTTCATGCAAGTCGAACGCAACCGCGAAATCACCGTGCGTTATCAGGACATCGAAGGCGCGCCTCACGAACTCCGCGCCGGAGACGACCGCAACCTCTCCGAACTCCTGCAGCACGAAATCGATCACCTCGACGGCATCCTGGCCGTCGACCGCATCGTAGACATAAAGACTCTTTGCACCCGCGAAGAATTCGAAACCCGCCACCGCGCCGGAAGCCCATATGCAGCAACGCCCACGTAGAGACAGCCGCCTCGGCTGTCGAGCCGAGCGCAGCGAGGCAGAATGTAAGGTGTGCTTGTGTGGGAACGGGCGCCTCGCCCGTTCGAGCCGGGCGTAGCGAGGCAGTAAGTGTAGGCGCCGGCGCTTGTCCGTAAATTCCACCGCAGCCCACCCCCAAAATTGCTATCCTGTCGCGACACTCATGCCCACTCCCCATCTCAAATTCCGCCAGCTCCGTGGCCGCTACGCCATCATCCGCCTCGCACCGGACGCTCCCATCCCCGCCTGGGCCACGAGCCGCGAGTTCACCTCGATCACCCGCACCGCCGACGAACTCTCCATCGTCTGCCCCGCCGGCAACATTCCGCCAGATGTCGCCGCCGCCTCGCGCTGGACGTGCCTGAAGCTCGAAGGCCCGTTCCTGTTTTCGCAGACTGGAATCCTGCTCTCATTCATCCAGCCGCTTTCCGGCAACGGCGTCCCCATCTTCGCCGTCTGCACCTACGACACGGATTACATCCTCATCCAGGAAGAGCACATGAGCGGCGTCGTAGAACTCCTCCGCCAGGCCGGACACGAATTGATTTCCTAGCGGTATCAACCTGTCGCGTAGATTGCTTTGGGAAGGGCACGGCTTCAGCCGTGCCGCCGAGAGCCACGGACGATCAGGCTTCAGCCACTGAGGGTTCGCTTTCGCGGTCAAAAGTCTGCGCTTCGCCCCCGGAAAACCGCCACACGCTGCTGCATCGCATGCACTTCCCATGCGTCTGTGCTGTAATAGAAGTAGCGAACATGCCCTCAACCCTCACTACCATTGCGCCGCCGCGCCAAAGCCCTGCACCGCAACCTGCGCGGAGCGAGCATGGCCGTGCGCGCGCTCGCCTCGACGGATCATCCGCTGCTGGCGCACATCATCCCGATGCGCCGCTGTAACCTGGCGTGCACCTACTGCAACGAGTTCGACGATTTTTCGAAGCCCGTGCCCATTGAAGAAATGTATCGCCGCATCGACAAGCTGGGATCGCTGGGCACGGCAGTCGTCACAATTTCCGGCGGCGAGCCGCTGATGCATCCCGAACTCGACGACGTGATCCGCCGCATCCGCACGAATGGCATGATCGCGGGACTCATCACCAACGGCTATCTCCTTGTAGCGGAACGTATTCAGCGTCTCAACCGCGCCGGACTCGAGTGGCTGCAGATTTCCATCGACAACGTGAATCCCGACGAGGTTTCGAAAAAAAGCCTGAAAGTTCTCGACCGCAAGTTGGAACTGCTCGCCGAGCACGCTGACTTTCACGTGAATATCAATTCCGTTGTCGGCAGCGGCATCTCGCATCCGCAGGACGCGCTCGTCATCGGCAAGCGCGCCATCGCGCTCGGATTCACGTCGACCATCGGCATCATTCACGATGGCAGCGGCCAGCTGCAGCCGCTGGGCGACGAAGAACGCCGCATCTATCACGAAATGCAGTCTTTGGAAAAGTCCAGCTTCACGCGCATCAACGCTTTTCAGGACAACATCGCGCAGGGAAAAGCCAACGACTGGCGCTGCCGCGCCGGCGCGCGTTATCTCTACATCTGCGAAAACGGACTGGTGCACTACTGCTCGCAACAGCGCGGCTATCCCGGAGTGCCGCTCGAAACCTACACTCGCGACGACCTGCGCCGCGAATTCGTGACTGAGAAATCGTGCGCGCCGCATTGCACCGTGTCGTGCGTGCATCAGGTTTCGATCTTCGATTCCTGGCGCGCCCCGCAGAATCCCGCTGGAAGCGTGACTGCGGGCGATCTCGTGCAAATCAAATAAGTCAAAGTCATCCCTCACAAAGGACACAAAGTTACACGAAGGAAAGTCCAAGGGTTTCCTTCGTGATACTTTGTGCCCATCGTGGTGAAGGGTTTTGCCTTTGAAGTGAGTCAGTTACAGGCCGCGTCGGGTGCTTTGCCCTGTCCATGGCGGATTGTGCTGGCGGATGTTCGCTGTCTGTTCGTGTGCTGTATAGTTTTCAATAGCTTGGAGATAATGGCCGGTTTGCAGGCGATTCCAGCGATTTGAATCGAGCGGGTGAGGTTTTGCTTGTTCCCACCCGCTGACGACGCGCACAAGGCGAATCTGCGCATTCCAGAGGCATCCTGCGAGGCGACCTGCATGAAGATTCTCACGTAGGCCAAAGATTGTTCTACGTGTTATCAATAACTTACAGATAAGTACATGAAAACAAAGAGACGGTGCGGCCGAGCAAGCGTCATGCCTGTTTTCAAGCACTTACAAATTGCGCGTTGAAAACAAAGGGAGACACACTTCGGCTTCAGGTCGCGCGTCCGAACCTCGGTTCCGAACTCGGGCCTGTAGCGCCAGGCTTGGACAGCCGAGGCGGCTGTCTCCACATGGCCTGACTTGGCCGACGGCGGAAGCCCGAAGCCCGAAGCCCGAAGCCCGAAGCCCGAAGCCCGAACGAGCCCGAAGCCCTAGCCTTACTTCTTCGGTTGCGCCGACGGTGGCAGGACTCCGTTCAGGCGCAGATACATCGCGGCGGCTGCGTAGTGATCGGACCAGCCGCTGGCTAGGATCAGCGCCGCCATGGCACGCGGACCTTGGCGTCCGCCAAAAAGTTCGATGCTGTCGGCCAGCTTGGAGTCATCCATCTTGCCGAGCGCGTCGGTGCAGAAATCGAATGACGCCTTGGCTGCAGCGAGCTGCTTATCTTTCGAGTCCGTCTCTTTGACTTCGTCCACCTTCGGGGCGGGCACGTCGGCCGCCTTGGCGCATAGACCGTTATTGAACTCGACGATGTGAACCACCAGATGCGCAAAACTCATCTGGTCGGGGGTGGGCTTGTAGCTGAACTTGTCGGCGGGCATGGCCTCGATGGCGGCGAGGGTGTTCTTCGCGCGCCCCGACAGCATGAAGCGCAACGACGTGCTGACGGGATCCTTGACGGGCGCGGCTGCGGGCGCGGACGAAGCCTGCGCGAAGCTGGGTGTGGCGCCGATCGAGCATATGGCGGCAGCACAAAACACAACGAAAGAGAGAGCGAAGATACGTTTCACAGGGAAGCCTCCTGAGCATTCAAGAATTTGGCTGGAACAATTTGGCCCGATAAATTTGGCCAGATGGACTTGGCCAGATCAGAGTAACCCAACCACGAGCAGGTCAACCAACCCGGGCCACCGCGCTGGGAGAACATCCCGGGCCTGCGGGTTAGACGTTCACAGATTATGTTCGCGAGCCGCAGGGGCGGAAGAATTTTCCTCTTCTCGCAATCCCTGCGCACTCGGCGCAAACCCGGATGTTTATGAGAACGCAGCCGCAATCGACGCGCCGATGAGCTTGTAAATCAGAAACCATACCGCCACGATGGTGATCGCCGTGGAGCGCTTCACCTTGCTGGTGCAGGAGAAGCCGATGCCGATGAGCACGATGCTCCAGATGGAAATCACGTCCAGCGCGCTCGCCATGCTGTGAATGAACTTGCCGGTCGTCTCCGGATCGAGGTAATAGGCCAGGTTGGTCCCTACTGGATTATTAATATCGAAGCCCTCGGGATTGACCCCGGCGAACAACGAAATGGTTCCTAAGATCGCGCCCACAACGCCGGGAAGGCTGCCATACATAAAGACGGCGTACGACTTGCCGAAACCCGCATTGGCCCCCGCACCGAAATTAAACGTCGCCCACAGCACCACGGTGGCAACCAGGAAATAGAACAGCACCAGCAGCGGGCTGCCAAAGGCGGCGTAGCGAATGATGTTGCTGGAGAGCTTGATCTGGCTGGCTTGCTGGTCGGCGGGCAGCTTGTCGAACTGGTCGGCGCGCTTGGAGTGCGCGATCTGGTTGCGGCTGATCTGCTCGAAGCCGACCTGGCGGCCCATGGCGTAAATGAAGAGCAGCGAGAGGATGGAGATCACGATCCACGGTGCCCACCAGCTGGCGCTGCGGTTCAGGTCAGTGAAAGTTTTTGAGGGCGCGATGAAAGTGTTGACCAGGCGCGCGCCCTGCGAGAGCGGCTCGGGAGCGGATGCGGGTACTTCTGCGGGTGGGACAGGAGCGGCGGCCATAATTCTTTCCTCTTCTTTTAAGTCTTTGCTTCTTCAATCTTTGCTTCTGCAATCGTTGCTTGTGCCGGATCGCTGGCATTCTATTCGGCGAAGCGCGAGGAGACAAGCCGGATTTCCATCGTGCGCGGAAATCAAATTCACAAGCGGCGGACAAAAGTGTCCGCCCTACATAAATCAAAAGCAAAGGCGGTGCAGAGCGGACCGTCGGCGCGATTAATATAGTCGCGTGCAGAATCTTACCCCGGTTTCGAATGCAGCGTTCGCCATTGAGTTGTCGGTGGCCGTGGCTTTCGGATGCGCCGCGGAGCCGATCGCGCGGGCGGTGGCGCGCTGGCCGCGCGGCGTGCGGATAGTTTTCCCGGCGCTTTTTGTTCTGCCCTACGTTGCGGTTTCGATTTCGCAACATGCTTTGAGCTGGAAGTGGTTCGTGCTGTACGCCGGGCTGCCGGTGGTGGTGGCGTGGCTGCTCGATCGGGCGACCGCGGCGGACGCGGAGCAGCGCGGCAACTGGCGCGATGGAATTATCCTGCTGGCGCTGGGGCTGGCCGTGGATTTGCGCTGGTTTGAGTCGGCGTGGCCGGCGGGGCTGCGCGCTTTGAACGAGTTGCTGCTGGTGGATGTGGGGCTGTATGGGTTTATGGCGATCCGTCGGCTGCAGGGAGCGGGATTTGATTTTTGCCCGCACTGGGGAAGGAAAACGAGTGGCGGCGAAACCGGCGATCCGAAGACGAGTGCTTCGAAAAGTCGCGATGGCAAAGCTCACGACTGGAATCGCAGCGACGGCAAAACTCACGACTCAAAGACTCATGACTGGAAGATCGGCCTGCGCGAGTTGTTGTTTCTTACTCCGTCCGTTTTAATTCTGGGGCTGGCGCTGGGATTCATTCATCCGCATCGCAGTTCGTTATTTGGCAATCCGGCGGGCAATCTGGCGGGAGTGGGCTGGGCGGCGTTGCGGTGGATTGGAATATTTTTCTTTACCGCGGTGCCGGAAGAACTCTTCTTCCGCGCCTGGGTGCAGAATCTGCTGGAGCGGCGCGTGGGGCGCAGGGCGGCGCTGGGGATCGCGTCGGTGGTATTCGGGCTGTCACATTTCAATAAGCGGTCGGCGCATTTCAATTGGCGCTATGTTTTGCTGGCGACGATCGCTGGGATTTTCTACGGACGAGCGTGGCGAGAGCAGCGGCGCGTGCCGGCTTCGGCGATCACGCATACCTGCGTGGATTGGATTTGGAGTTTGTGGTTTTAAGAGGGGCTGCGCGCCTCTCGCTTGGAAGCCGGCTTGGCTGTCGCTGGGGGACGGCGAGTTTACGCAGCCTGAGCGGGGCCTGTTACCATTGCCGCATGTTCAACTTTGGGAGACCGAAAACAGCTGGCGACTGGATCGTTCACATCGCGGGGGCGATCGTCGCGATATTCCTTGTCTGGTGGATGCTTCGGATGTACGTGCTGTGAATGCACCCTTGCAGGGGTCGATGAGCGGAATCGTGATGTTTCAACAACTGACTCGAGGCGTCGTGCAAGTCCCTTTCATTGATTGACTTAGCCTATCTTCCGGGCGGGGAAAGTACGCACAACATGCCTGCCTGCTTCAACAGACTTCCAGCTCCACCCGCCACCAGGAAACATTTTTTGCGTTAGGTGTCGTCTTTTGCGTGTCGTTTCCGATTTCATAACTAGAGGCAGGAACTTTAGCCAGTCCTCCGAGGTGTCCTCTACACAGAAGTACAAGCTCTCGGAGGGTTGCTGCGTCGGCTCCGGTTTTGAATTCAGCATTGCGGAGAAAGACTGAGCGCACTTTATGACACGGTTGCTGCCTCGGGCGAAGGTGTTGCCGATCGGTGAAGGCGCGGACACCGATCCTCCCTGGCATCCTGCTGGGGCTCTCTGCGCTGTTGTTTTACCGCCCCGTGTAAGTCTGATTCAGAGCATGTGAAGAACGGAGGAATCTATGCCTGTTGGACGTTTTGGCGGCAAAGGTGACAATGACCGCAACCTCAAGATTACCGAAAGGAACCTAATCCACAAGGTCTTCCAGACGGCAAATCTTCCCGATCTTGACGATATCAGCATCGGCGATGGTGTCAATGCGAACGGCGATGCCTGGACCGATTCGGACTACGAGATTAATGTCGGTCCTAACCTATTCAATACTGATTTGTCAGTGAGTGACCCGACGACCCTGGTGCACGAAATGACGCACGTTTGGCAGTACCATAACCACACCTTGTCAAAAGGACATGCCTTTTCCGCACATGCGGCAGCGTGGATCAAGGACGAGTTCACGAAGTATGGCAACAGTAAAAACGATCCGAAGAAGGATTACGTCCCTTATGAGGACCGCTTGTACAGCTACGACGTGGAAAACGGAACCTGGGACGATATGGGCTTCGAAGGCCAAGCACAAATGGTCGAAGACTGGTTCGAGATGGGAATGAAGACAGAAGGTTATCGCTTTGTTTTCGTGAAGAACGTCTTATGGAACGGAGATGCTTCAGCACGAAAGTTGACGCGCACTGAGTTGCAAATACGAAGCCCTGAAATCCCTGAGGGGGACGAGCAAGCATATGCGCGGGAGACGCAAACCTCCAGAGAAGAGCGCCCACAACTCTCAGACTCCTATCTCATCGAACTGCTCCAACGGCGATATGCAGCCAATGATGTGGCGGGATACGGCGGGAGAGCGCGAATAGTCGAGCAGTTGTTTCAAGCAACAAGCCCACCGGAAGCCACTGCGTTGTTCATACGCTTGACGGTCCGAAACAGCTCAGACAAAGTGGCTCTGTATTTCTATGCTCATCTCTCAACCGCTGAGCGCAATAAGCTTCTCCAGATTCTTCAAAACCGAGTGGCTGGAAAAGCAGCCTAGCAGAGGGCACAGAGCATTTTGGGCCGACCCCTCAGGAGAAATCAGCGATGCCTTGAAGAATTCATTGAACCGTGTCGCGCGCTTGAGTGAGGGATTGAGGAAGCCTTGATTCGATTCTGTTGAGCAAGTTTTTGCACCGGCCCATGATTGTTTTAAATCAGGCCATAGCACTACTGACTTCTTGTCCGGTGATCCCTGCCGCTGAAACGCGCACCGAGCCTGCTCACCGCACCGGCGGTGTTGCGCGGTAACGCAAATATCCCAGGCCGACGCGGAGGTGGTGGTTCAGCGTGTCGGGGACGCAGACGGCGAAGCAGAGGCCGAGCAGACACTGTGCCACGCCGAGCGCGTAGAGATTGCGGTAGCGGCGGAACAGCAGGCACGAGACTGCGCCCCACACCAGCGTGGCCGCGGTGAGCACGAGATTCGGCAGGTGGGCCAGGGAAAAGAGCACGGCGGTGAGGGCGATGGCCGCGGTTTCGCTTGAGACCACTTTGATGGCGGCCGCTTCGCTCGAGAGCAGGCGGAGCGCGCGGGGCATGAAGTAGTCCTGCAGCAGGAATTGCTGGTAGGTGGTCCAGAGGAGATAGCCGGTGACGTGGCGGAAGTCGCCTTTGTAGAGCGAGTGCAGGGTGCCGAGTTTCGCGGCGACGAAGATGCTGAGCGCGGCGAGGGCGACGGCGGCGGGGAGAATCCAGAGCGAAGGAATCAGACCGCGCCAGCCGAAGCCGAGGGGGGCGTTTTCTGAATTGCTGTCTGGTTGCTGATCGGCTCCGCTTGAACCTCGATTGCGGCGTCGCACGACGACGACCAGGAAAGTCGCGACCAGCGCGATGGGAGCGAGAATGCGCTGCAGCGGTTCGGGAGTCCAGAGGATGGCGACGATGAGTCCGTAGCCGGCGATCAACTCAAGCAGATCGCGAGTTAGGCTGGAGGGTGGCCGGGACATTAGAAAAGTATGGCACGGAGCGCCGCGCTTCGCTTCGGCGGACAACCGGGGCGGCTGTCGCTACGTGCGCTGTTTAGACCGGGAGTTCCGGGGTGGCTTCGAGCAGGCTTTTTGTGTAGGGATGCTGGGGGCGTTCGGTGATTTGTTCGGTGGGGGCGACTTCGACGATTTGGCCGCGGTACATGACGGCGATGCGCGTCGAGAGATAGCGCACCACCGGCATGGAATGCGAGATGAAGAGATAGGTCAGGCCGAAGTCGCGCTGCAGTTGGGCGAGCAGGTTGACGATTTGCGCGCCGACGCTTACGTCGAGTGCGGAGACCGGTTCGTCGCAGACGATGAATTTTGGGCGGAGCGCCAGGGCGCGGGCGATGCCGATGCGCTGGCGTTGTCCTCCGGAGAATTCGTGCGGGTAACGGCGCCGGGCGGATTCGTCGAGGCCCACGGCGCGGAGCAGTTCGAGGACGCGGGCCCGGGTGTCGTCACCGCTTGTGGTCCCGTGGATGATCTGTCTATGGATGATCTCCCTATGAATGATCAGCGGCTCGGCGATGATTTGTTCGACGGTGAAGCGGGGGTCGAGCGAGGCGAAGGGATCCTGAAAAATGATTTGCAGGTCGCGGCGCAGGCGGCGCATTTCGCTGCGGCTGGCGGCGAGCAGATCGCGTCCGTCGAGCCGGATGCTGCCGGAAGTGGGCTCGATCAGGCGCAGGATGAGGCGTCCGAGGGTGCTCTTTCCCGAGCCGGATTCACCGACCAGGCCAAGCGTTTCGCCGGCGTGAATGTCGAGGGAAACGTTGTCGACGGCGCGGACTTCAGTGTGCGGATAAATCTTGGTCAGGTTGCGGATTTCGAGGAGTGGCACGTTGCGGATGTTAGCAGAGATCGTGTGGCGCGGGCACTCTTGCCCGCGGACTCTAACCACCAGCAAATCAGCAATTCCAAGGCTTAGAACTTGCCAGGTCCGTACTTTGGGTTGAAAAATTTGCTCGTGGTTAGATTTCGCGGGCAAGAGTGCCCGCGCCACACAATCCTGAAGTCCCACCAACAATCCGTGGCTTAGCCGGCGGCGATCATGGGCACGGCGGCGAGGGCGGCTAGCAATCCGATGAAGCGCCAGCGGCTGAAGTGCTCTTTCAGGATGAGGCGGGCCAGGATGACGGTGACGGCGGGATAAAGGGACGAGATGACGACGGCTTCGTCGAGGCGTCCGTGCTGGCTGGCGAAGATGAACAGGGCGCTGCCGGTGATGTCGAATGTTCCGGCGACGGCGGCCATGGCGGCGCGGGGCAGGTCGAGGCGAAGCGGGGCTTTGGTGACGATCACGGCGACCGCGGTGGCCAGGAAAGATGCGGCGCGCGAGACAGCTGCGATCCACAACGGAGAGCCGGCGCCGGCCTGGCGGATGCAGAGATAGAAAGCGGCGAAGCCTACTCCGGCGAGAGCGGCTACGGCTACGCCTTTGGGAACTGCGCCGGTTTTTTCTTCGTCGTCAATTTGTTCGTCGTCTACTTGATCGTAGGGCTGTGTGGGACCGGGCACTCTTGCCCGGTCGCCGGGCGGAGCCCGGCGGGGTTGGGTGGGGGTGGCAGGGTGATGGGGTTGGGCACTGCCGGCTGAAACCAAGCCGAGCTGCGCTCGGCGGACGGGCAAGAGTGCCCGTCCCCACAAGAGTGCCCGGTCCCACACATTCTGTGTGTTGTCTGGCTCCGACTTGCGCGCGGGTTCGGCGCGGGTGATTAGCCAGATGGCGACGATCGCGAGAGCGAAGCCTGCGAACGTCCAGGCGTGGGGCGCGCCTTCGATCGCGATATCGGCGAGCGTGGGGATGGCGGCACCGAGCAGGGCGGCGATGGGAGCGGTGAGTCCCATTTTTCCCTCGGCGAGGGCGCGGTAAAAAATTGCCAGCGAGAATCCGCCGATGCCGCCGGCGAGCAGTGCCCAGAGAATGCTGGTGCGGGAGGGGAATGGGGCGTGTTGCGCCAGAGCGAGGACTACCATGAGGATCAGCGCGCAAAGGTGCGAGAAAGCGGTGAAGACGAAAGCGTTGGCGCGGCGGGAGGCGTAGCCTCCAGTAAAGTCGCTGGTGCCCCAGATGAAAACCGCGGCCAGGCTGCAGGCTGCGGGCGCGAATTGGGACGCGGGCGACATGAGTGTCGAGGGTAGCATGGAGAACAGTGGTCAGGGACCAGGGGTCAGGGGCCAGTGATCGAGTTCATTTTGTTCGTATTCCGGCTGCACGCTTAGACCAGCTGAGCTGCGCTCGGCTGACGGGCAAGAGTGCCCGCCCTGCACAAACCTTTGCGTGTTAGAATTTTGGGGCGTTGGTGATCTGTATTGATTGAGCTGGCACCGTCGATTCTTTCGGCTGACTTTGCCCGGTTAGGCGAGCAGGTGCGCGCTGCGGGCGAGGGCGGGGGAAGTGTGATCCATGTGGATGTCATGGACGGACACTTCGTGCCCAACTTGACTCTGGGGCCTCCGGTGGTGAAGTCGTTGCGGCGGGTGACGGAGTTGCCGCTCGATTGCCATTTCATGATCGAGAATCCGGATGATTTTATTCCCGCGTTTGCCGAGGCGGGGGCGGATTGGATTTCGGTGCATCAGGAAGCTTGCCGGCATTTGAACCGTACTCTGCATCTGATCAAGAGTCACGATTGTTTAGCGGGGGTGGTGATTAATCCGGCGACTCCGGTGGATACGCTGGACGAAGTGCTCGACATTGTGGATTATGTGCTGGTGATGTCGGTGAATCCGGGGTTTGGGGCGCAGAAGTTTATTCCGTCTACGCTGCACAAAATGCGTCGGTTAGCGGAGATTCGGCGGCAGCGCGGGCTCAATTACCGCATTGAAGTGGATGGCGGCGTGGGGCTCGACACGGTAGCCGATGTGGTGAGGGCGGGCGCGGAAATTCTGGTGGCGGGCAACGCCGTGTTCGGAAATGGCGATCCAAGGAAGAATGCGCAGGCGTTGCTGAAGGCGGCGACGGAAGCGGCGCTGCAGAAGGTTTAGATTTGAGGTGTGAATGTCACGTCGAATTGCTTTGATTGCGGTGGTGGGGCTCGGGCTGGCGGTAGCGGTTGGCTGCTCGAACAAGAAGGCGGTCAATCCGCTGAGCAAAGTGGCGTCAGTGCAGCCGGACAAGGTGCTGTTCGACAAGGCCATGGAAGCCATGAAGCGCAACCGCTTCGACGTGGCGCGGATGACGCTGCAGACGCTGATCAACACTTATCCGGACTCGGAATACATTGCGCGCGCCAAGCTGGCGGTGGGCGATTCCTGGTACGCGGAGGGTGGGACGGCTTCGCTGGCGCAGGCGGAGCAGGAATATCGCGACTTCCAGACATTTTTTCCCAATATGCCGGAGGCGGCCGAGGCGCAGCTGAAGATCGCCAACATCCAGTACCAGCAGATGGAAAAAGCGGACCGCGATTACACGCACGCCAAGCGGGCGGAGGACGAATACCGGAACCTGATCATGCAGTATCCGGATAATCCCAAGCTGGTGGCGGAAGGCAAGCAGCGGTTGCTGGAAGTGCAGGAAGTGCTGGCCGAACGGGAGTTCGATATTGGCCGGTTCTATTATTTGAAGCTGTCGTACGCGGCGTCGATCGCGCGGCTGCAATCGATGGTGGATAAGTATCCGCTGTACAGCAAGGCGGATGAGGCGCTGTATCTGCTGGGGCAGAATTATGAAGGGCAAATCACGCGCATCAGGCTGGCGCCGACGTGTACGGGTCCGGGCACGCCGCCGGGATGCGTGGGAGAGACCTTCAAGGCGAACCTGATCGCCGAATACACCAAGAAGGCGTCCGAGAAATACGCGCAGATCATTACACGTTATCCGGTCATGGACCGTGTGGACGACGCGAAGAGGCGCCTGGCGGCGCTGAACCAGCCGATTCCGCGGCCTACCAAGGCTGATGTGGCGCGCAACAGGGCAGAAGACGAGAGCCGGAAGGATGTGGGAACTTATGGACGACTCTCCATGGTGTTCATGAAGCATCCTGACATGAGTCAGGCTGCCAAGGTGGGCGAGCCGCAGCTGGTAGACCCGACGCCGATCTCGGCCAATGAGGTGGTGCGCAGCACGTTAATGGCGGGAATGGGAACGCCTGCCGGGGGAGGAAAGGATGTGAGTGTGGCGGTGGTGGGCGGCACGGGAACGCCGCCGCCGAACGAGGCGGCGCCCCGCTCGGATACGCCCGCACCGAACGGCTCGCCGTTCGCCCAGCCGACTACGACGGCCGATCCGAATGAACTGAAACCCGCCGCCGCAGCTGGTGGGGACAACGAGCTGAAGCCTGACCCGAATGAACTGAAGCCTGCTGTCGACCCGCAGACGGGGGAAGCGCCTTTGCCGCCGCCGCCGCAGGTGAACGAAATCCAGCCAGGATCGGCAGAGGGTTCGCCGAACGCGAGTGCCACTTCGAGTTCGGCGCCGGCCAGCGATAAGGACATTTCCAGCAGCAGGAAGAAGAAAAAGAAGGGGATTAAGAAGCTGATTCCGTTTTAGAAGAGGCTTTTAGCGGTTGGCTTGTCGTGCCGGGTTTTTGGTTTTGGGTTTTGTTGGGGGACGGGCACTCTTGCCCGTCCGCCGAGCGGAGCTCGGCTGGTTTTCTCCGGCAGCCACCCCACCCTGTCATTCTGCCACTCCCAGCCAAACCCGCCGGGCTGCGCCCGGCGACCGGGCAAGAGTGCCCGGTCCCACACAATCTTTCCGGGTGCCACACAACCTTTCCACGCAATCACGCGGTAGGTGCTGACCACTGGTAACCTGTTACCTCCCTTCTACTCATTGACTTACGTTGTGGGGCAGGTTACCTTCGCGGTATCTCCCCTCACTAGAAGAGGAAACCTTTGGCCCGTAAGATACTGCTTGCCGATGACAGCGTGACCGCCCAGAACATGGGGCGAAAAATCCTCGCGGATGCGGGCTACGAGGTAATAACCGTTAACAACGGTTCTGCGGCGCTCAAGAAGATAGCCGAGACGAAACCTGACCTGATTGTCCTGGACGTTTACATGCCGGGCTACAGCGGGCTGGAAGTGTGCCAGCGGCTGAAGGAAGTGAAGGAGACGGCGCGGATTCCGGTGCTGCTGACGGTGGGGAAACTGGAGCCGTTCAAACCCGAGGAAGCCAGGCGGGTGCGGGCGGAAGGCTATATCGTCAAGCCGTTTGAAGCTAGCGAACTGTTGAGCGCGCTTTCCAAGCTGGAAGACCGGGTGGTGCCGCGGGCGGAGACGGCGAAGCCGGGAAGGTTTGCACGCGCGATTGCGGCGGTCGAAGAAGGACGCGGGGACGAGACGGGGGAAGTGAACGATTCTGTCGATGACGGATGGAAGAGCCGCATCGGGTTCCCGTCCAAGAAAAAGAAGAAACAGCCAGAGCAGGACGAGTCTGAGATATACAACCCCGGCAATCGCGACTTGCGGACGGTGGTGGATCGTCCCACGGTGCGGGCCATGGCTCCCAGAGAAGAGGGCCGGTTGGATGTGGCCGCGCTGGCCGCGGCGGCGGGGCTGCCCAAGGACGTGACTCCGGAAGAACTGGCCGCTTTGGCTGCGGCTGCAGCGCAGGTGCAGGCGGCAGTCGACGGCAGGGAGCCGGTAGCGGCGCCTCCGCAAAGTAGTTTCGAAGCTGCGACCCAGGCGGAAGAAAAAACTGAAACCAAGGTCGAGGCGAAAGTGGAGACCCCGACCGAAGCGAAGATTGAGACCCCGACCGAAAGCAAGATCGAAAGCAAGATCGAAAGCAAGAGCGAGAGCCAGCCCGAGGCACAAGCGGTGCTGCAGGCTGCGCAGCCGGAAGCCGGCGAGGTCGCGGCAGGCGCAACGTTCGCCCAGCAAGTTGCCGACGAGGCGGTTGCGGCTCCGGTAAATGTCACCGCGAAGGAATCCAACCCCGCCGCGGGTGTACGCGACTTTGATGTGATCGCCGCGCCGGCGGCGCAGAGCGACGATGCGAACGTTCGGGCGGCTGCTGGTTCGGGACACGGGAGCGGACGCACGCAGGCGGAGACTGACAAGAAGAACGCCGAGGAGAAGCACTCCGACGAAGCGGCAGTGCCGGTTACGATGGCGGCGGCGGGAGCGGGTTACGTTTCCGTGGGCTCGACGACGCACCGCTGGACCGCGGTTCCAGTTGCGATCGCGGCGGAAGAAGCGGCCGTTTCGCTCGAACTAGAGATGCAAAAGGCGTACGCGGCGTTTGCCGCGGCGGAAGCCAATCAACCCGGCTTTGTGCCTTCGCCGCCAGCGACGCCGGTGGTGGAGAATTCGATTTCTGCGGCGATGGTAGAGGCGCCTGCGGGTCCGGCGCCGGACGAGGAAGAGATTGCGCGTACCCTTCGCGACGTGGCGAATGCGTCCGCGGAAGCGGTTGATTCCGCGCTGGCGAAGCTTGAGGCGGTCGGCGAAGCGCAGGCGCAACCGGCTGCGGCGGTTCCTGCCGGGGAAACGCATAGTGAGATAGTGGCGGCAGCGGCCAGGGAGTTGGAGGCGAAGAGGGAACAGGAAGCCAGAGAACGAGAAGCGAAGGAAGTAGAAGCGAGAGAGCGGGAAGCCCGGGAACTTGAGGCCAAGGAACAGGCGGCCAGAGAGCAGGAAGCCAGGGAACGGGAAGCGAAAGAAGTAGAAGCGAGAGAGCGGGAAGCCCGGGAACTTGAGGCCAAGGAACAGGCGGCCAGAGAGCAGGAAGCCAGGGAACGGGAAGCGAAAGAAGTAGAAGCGAGAGAGCGGGAAGCCCGGGAACTTGAGGCCCGAGAACAGGCAGCTAGAGAGCAGGAAGCCAGGGAACGGGAAGCGAAAGAAATAGAAGCGAGAGAGCGGGAAGCCCGGGAACTTGAGGCCAGGGAACAGGCAGCCAGAGAGCAGGAAGCTAAGGAACGGGAAGCGAGAGAACTGGAAGCCAGGGAACGGGAAGCTAAGGAAATAGAAGCCCGGGAGCAGGCGGCTCGGGAACAAGCCGAAGCCGAAGCTGCAGCCGCACGAGCCGCGGCAGAGGCAGCCTCCGCGGCGGCGCTGCAGGACGCAGGCCCCGCTGCCGAGTCGTCGGCTTCAGAAGCAGCGGTTGCCACGGTGTCCGAGGCTCCGGTGCAGGCTAAAGAAAAAGTTGCAGGAGGGGAAATGGCAGAAAAGAGAGAAAGTGACATAGCTGCGACCACCGCGGCTGCCTGGGCAAGCTGGCGGCAGATTCGCGAATCGGGCGATAAGTCGAAGGCGGCCCCAGCGAAGGCGAACCAACAGGACGATGATGACGAAGAGTATCCCGAGTTGCCTCCGGACCGAGCTGCCATGGCGGCTGCTGCCGGCGCTGAGAAGACCCCGAGCGTAGAGGAAGCGTCCGAGGCTTCGGCGGACGATCCCGAGGCCATTGCCAATATTGTCGACAAAGTGCTGGCCGACCTGCGTCCTAAAATTGCGGAGGAAATTTCGAAGAAGCTGAAGAAGAAGTAGGGAACGGTCGTCAGCTATTAGCTCTCAGCTTTCAGCGACTGCCGACGGGCCGCGAGATTTCATAAATTTTGCGGCTCGTTGGAGTCTCACTCCACGCTTCATCTTTACTTCTACCCTTCGTCCTGTTTGACCCTTCTTTTCTTGCGCCTGTAAGATCGAAGTTCATCGGCAATTGCTCATCTCCGGCTGAAACCTTAACCACAGAGGTCACAGGGGCACACAGAGGATATAGAGCAGATCCGCTTTTTCTCTGTGTGGGGTTGTGTCCGCTGCGGTTGAGACTTTTGCTGACAATTTTCGCTGATCGCTGATGGCTGATTACTGATCCCATGCCCCACGAATTGCCAAAATCTTATGAGCCGGGCGCGATCGAGACGCGCTGGGCGGACTACTGGATCAAGGAGAAGCTGTTCTCTGTGCCCACTCCCCCGCCGGGAGAGACGCGTCCGGTGTTCACGCTGCTGTTGCCGCCGCCCAACGTCACGGGGCGGCTGCACATGGGGCACATGCTCAACCAAACGCAGATGGACATTATTGTGCGCTGGCACCGCATGCGCGGGTTCATCACGCTGTGGCTGCCAGGGACGGATCACGCCGGCATCGCCACGCAGATGATGGTGGAGCGCGACCTGGCGAAAGAAGGCAAGAAGCGGCGCGACCTGGGACGCGAGAAATTTATCGAGCGCGTGTGGGAATGGAAGAAGCTCTATGGTGGCGCGATTCTCGACCAGATGAAGCGGCTGGGCGCGTCGGTGGACTGGGACCGCGAGTATTTCACCATGGACGAGAATCTTTCGCGCGCGGTGCGTGAGGTGTTCGTCCGGCTGTATGAGGAAGGGCTGATTTATCGGGGGAAATATATTGTCAACTGGTGTCCGCGCTGCGAGACGGCGATTTCCGATCTCGAGGTGAAGCACGAGGATGTCGCCGGGAAGCTGTGGGAGATTCGCTATCCGGTGGTTGGGAGCTCGGAGTTCATCACTGTAGCCACTACGCGGCCGGAGACCATGCTGGGCGATACGGCCGTCGCGGTGAACGCGAAAGACGAGCGCTACACGCATCTGCACGGCAAGAAAGTTTTGCTGCCGCTGATGCGGCGCGAGATCCCGATTATTACCGATGAGTTGGCGCAGCCGGAGTTTGGCACAGGCGCGGTGAAGGTGACGCCGGCGCACGATCCCAATGATTTCGAGGCGGGAAAGCGCCACAATCTGCCACAGATCGATGTGATGGACGAGCACGCGCACATGAACGCGAACGCGGGCGTGTATGCCGGGCTTGATCGCTACGAAGCGCGCAAGCGGGTGCTGGCGGATTTGCAAGAGCAGGGATTTCTCGTCGGTGAAAAAGATTACGCGCTGGCGCTTGGGAAGTGCGACCGCTGTGGGACGGTGGTTGAGCCGCGGTTGTCGGAGCAGTGGTTTATCAAGATCAAACCGCTGGCTGACCGCGCGATCGAAGCGGTGGAGAGCGGCGAGATCACGATTGTTCCCGACAATTACCGCCAGATTTATTTGAACTGGATGAATAACATCCACGACTGGTGCGTGTCGCGGCAGTTGTGGTGGGGACATCGCATTCCGGCGTGGACCTGTGAAGGTTGCAAGGAAGTGATCGTGGCGCGCGAGGCTCCGGTGAAGTGTACGAAATGCGGCGGCGCGAAGCTGGAGCAGGTTTCGGACGTGCTCGACACCTGGTTTTCGTCCGGCCTCTTGCCGTTCACGACGCTGGGCTGGCCGGAAAAGACGCGCGACCAGGCGGTGTTTTATCCGACGACGTTGTTGATTACTGCCTACGAGATTTTGTTTTTCTGGGTGGCGCGCATGGTGATGTTTGGCTGCCACTTCATGCAGGGACACGAGCAGGACGCGGCGATCAAGAAGGCCAGCGGCTGGGCGGACAAGAAAAACGACAGCGTACCGTTTCGGCAGGTCTACATTCACGCGCTGGTGCGGGATGCCGACCGGCAGAAGATGTCGAAGACCAAGGGAAATGTGATTGATCCGCTGGAGATTATCGAACGCTTCGGCACGGACGCGACGCGGTTTACTCTGGCGGCGATGGCGGCGCCGGGAACGGATATTGCGTTCAACGAGAGCCGGACGGATGGGTACCGGGCGTTTGCGAACAAGATTTGGAATGCGGCGCGGTTCATGTTCATGAACGTGGACAGAGTGGAGCCGGGCCTGCGGCCCGGGACCGGGCGGGGCGCCCGGTCCCATATGATCAATAACTCGGCGCTCTTGAGGACCGGTGGATTCTTTCGCGGTTTAATCGCGTGACAGCAGATGTGAATGCGGCGCTGGAGACTTACCGGTTTCACGAAGCGGCGAATCGCATCTATGATTTTTTCTGGGGAGAGTTCTGCGACTGGTATCTGGAGCTGATCAAGCCTCGGCTGATTTACGAAGAGGGCGCTGATACAAGTCCGGCGCGAATTGCCTGCGCGAGCCTGGTCGATTTGTTCGATGCTTCTCTGCGGTTGCTGCATCCGGTGATGCCGTTTATCACGGAAGAAATCTGGCAGGCGATTTACGAAGGGAAGCCGCCGCTACCGTCGATTGCGCTGGCGCCTTATCCGCAGGCGGATGAGACGCAGTTTGATCTGGCCGCTGAGACGGAAATGGCAGTTTTGCAGGATTTGATCGTGAGCGTCCGGAATCTGCGCGCGGAGCTTAAGGTTGAGCCTAAGGTGAAAGTTCCGATCGAAGTGTTCGCGCCTGAGGCGGAGATTCGCGCCATGATTGAGCAGAATCACGGCGCGGTTGAGCGACTGGCGGGCGTGGAGAAGATTACGTTCGTGGAAGAGTCGCTGGCCAAGCGGGCGGGGGCGCGCAGCACATCACGGTTTGACGTGCACGCGGTTTACGAAAGAAAAATCGACGTTGCAGCGGAATGCGAACGGCTGAAGAAAGAACTGGAAAAGATTGAGAAAGAGCTGGGCAATAATCAGAAGCAGATGGGGAACGAACAGTTTCTGGCGAAAGCTCCGGCGCCGGTGGTGGAAGGTTTGCGGAAGAGAGCGGCGGAGCTGGGCGTGTTGCGCGAGAAGTGCAAGAGTAAGCTGGCTGAGTTGGGGTGCTGATAAGCGGCTGTCGTAGAGACGTAGCTTGCTACGTCTCTCCCGCCGCCGGCAAAGACGTTGCAAGCAACGTCTCTACGATATGGATTGGAATTCACGACGCATCACCGCGATTCTGGAGAACGCGCTGGTCGAAGACCGGGCTACGCGCGATGCGACCAGCTACGCCTGCGTCGATCCGAACCAGCGGGCGGCGGCGACGGTGCTGGCTAAACAGGAATGCATTCTCGCGGGAATCGGGTGCGTGGCGCGCATTCTCGATGTGTATGCGGCGCTGGACGGGGCGGTCACGGCGCATTACGAAGTGACCACGCATCCGGAGATTTTTGACGGAGTGCGATTGCACAACGGACAGTCGGTTGCCGTGATCCGGCACAATGCGCGGGTGATTCTTTCCTGTGAACGCGTGATTCTGAATTTTCTGCAGCGTATGAGCGGTATCGCCACGCTGACGCGAAAGTTTGTGGAGGCGGTGCACGGGACCAAGGCGCGCATTCTCGACACGCGCAAGACGGCGCCGGGGCTGCGCGCGATCGATAAGTATGCGGTGCGCTGCGGCGGTGGTCAGAATCACCGCCTCGATCTTTCTGACGGCGTGCTGATCAAGAACAACCACATCGCGCTGGCTGGCGGCATCGCGCCTGCGCTGGAGCACGCGGTGCGCAACCGGCGCGGCTCACAATTGATTGAGGTGGAAGTCCGGACGCTGGAAGAATTGGATGATGCCCTGACACACGGCGCTGAGACGATTCTGCTCGATAACATGTCGCCCGAAGACGTCCAGGGCGCCGTAGAGCGCTGCGCGAAACTGGAGCGGCGAGTTCCGCTGGAATGCTCGGGAGGGATTCGGCTGGACAACGTGCGTGCTTACGCAGAAACCGGCGTGGACTTTATTTCTGTGGGACTGGTGACCCATTCGCCTCAGGCCGTGGACATGAGCCTGCGCGTAATCCCGGCGTAGACACCCAGCCATAATCCATCTGTCATGAGCCGTCAGCAAAGTCGTCACGAGGGCGTCTGGGCAAGATTTTAGGCGACCGGTGGCGGCAGATAGTTTGTGGTTTCTCCTTTTGTCCCGCATAATTCCCTCATTAAGAAGAAGGCCACAATTCGCGCGCGCGAGTCTCGGCACGTCGACCCTGCCGCGGGCTTGCCGAAGGGAGCGCCCGCATCTCACGAGCCCACGGATATTCGGCTGGGACGCATCGTGCGCTTGTTAATGGAGAACGCGACGGTGGTGGTGAGCGGGACGAAAATCGCGCAGGAGATTTCGTCGAACCGCTCCGAGGTGTGGCGGCTGATCCAGCAACTGCGCGGCCTCGGTGTGGATGTGGCGGGGCATCCCGCGACCGGCTACCAGCTGCGCTCGGTGCCGGATCTGCTTCTTCCCGAGATCCTCCAGCGGCTGATCCGGGGCACGATCTTCGATTCGCATCTTCACCACTATTACAAAATCGGCTCGACTAATGTCACGGCCATGTCTGCCGCGGGGGAGGGCGCTCCGGAGGGCAGCGTTTTCCTGGCTGAGGAGCAGACCGCAGGACGCGGCCGGGGTGTGAACACGTGGCACTCCGCACGGTCCGCGGGGATTTACTGTTCCGTGGTGCTGCGTCCAGCGCTGCCGCCGTCGGAAATGCTGCTGCTGTCGCTGGCAACGGGGTTGGCGGTCGGCGAGGCCATCCAGCAGATGGATTCGCGCGTGCAAATCGATCTGAAGTGGCCCAATGATGTATTGATCGGCGGGAGAAAAGTCTGCGGCATTCTGACGGAAATGAATTCTGAGATCACGCAGGTGCGTTACATCGTGGTCGGAATCGGCGTCAATGTGAACCACGCCAGTTTTCCGGAAGAGCTAGCTGGGCTCGCGACTTCTCTGCGGCTTGAGAGTGGCAGCGAGTGGTCGCGCGTGGAACTGGCCGCTGCTTTGCTAAAATCGCTGCACCGCGAGTACCGGCAGTTTCTCGAAAAGCCGGACGCGAAGGAATCCATTCTGCGCCGGTTTGCGGAGCGCTCGTCGTGGGTGATTGGCAAAACGGTGCGCATCGAAGATGGCGGTTCGGACTTTGAGGGCGCGTGCGAGGGAATCACAGAAGGGCTCGACGAGCGTGGGTTTTTGCGCGTTCAAACCGCGCAGGGAATGCGCACAGTTTTGAGTGGCACGGTGCGAGAGAAATGAATGCTGGTCGTTAAATGCGGGTTACTGATTCTCTGAGACGATATGCTTCTGGTTCTGGATGTCGGCAACACGAATACAGTGCTGGGTGTGTTCGAGCGCGCTGCGAAGGCGTCCTCTGGCGACCCAGATGATGGGCCGCGCTACGAGCAACTGCTCGCCAACTGGCGTGTGGCCACGGTGCAGCGGAGCACGGTAGATGAGTACGGCGTGCTGTTCCGGAATTTGTTTTCCATGGCGGGCCTGGAAGCGACGGGAATTCACGGCATCGTAATTTCTTCGGTGGTGCCGCCCCTCGATCCGGTGCTGCGGCAGGTCTGCGAGCGTTACTTCAATTTGAAGCCGCTTTTTATCGAGCCCGGCGTGAAGACCGGCATGCCCGTGCATTACGACAATCCGGCGGAAGTGGGCGCTGATCGTATCGTGAATGGGGTTGCGGCGTTTGAGAAATATGGCGGGCCCTGTGTAGTCGTCGATTTCGGCACGGCTACAACTTTCGATTGCGTTTCAGGCAAGGGTGAATACATGGGCGGCGTGATTTGCCCGGGCATTGGAATTTCGGCGGACGCGCTCTTTCAGCGCACGGCACGGTTGCCGCGAGTGGAAATTCGCAAGCCCGCGCGCGTGATTGGCTCGAACACCGTGGGCAGCCTGCAGTCCGGGCTTTATTACGGCTACCTCGGGCTGGTGGATGGAATCCTTGAACTTCTGCTCAAGGAGCTCGGCCCGGAGACGCTCGGGATCGCGACTGGCGGGCTGGGATCGATGATTGGGACGGGATCGAAGTATATCAAGCACGTCGACGAGTTTCTTACCCTGGAAGGCCTGCGCATCATCTGGGAGCGGAACGCCGCGACGCGGCGCGACACAGGTGCAAAGTCCGCGTCTAAGTCAGACAGCTCCAAAACTGTGCCCAAAGAGAAGGAACAGAAAAACAACAAAGAAAAGAATGGCGCCCGCTCTGCCCGCTGACCCGCCGTGGAAAACTACTTCAACTATTTCACCGAAATTGAAGAGCACTTCCTGCGCCGCCGCGGAGGAGGGTTGCTGTTGTCGACGCTCGACTGGGCGCTGATTGAAACCTGGAAAGATGCGGGCATTCCGCTGCAGGCAACGTTGCGCGGAATCGATGCGGCCTTCGATCGCTACGATCAGCGTCTGTCGAAATCGAAGAAAGTGAATAGTTTGGCCTATTGTTCGCAGATGGTGCTCTCGGCGGCGGAAGATATGAAAGAGGCTGCGGTCGGCGTAGAGAACGCGCCAGAGGAAGCACCCGCCAAACCCAGTGCCGGACAAGGTTTTGAGCCCGACGCGATCGCAACGTTTCTGCGCCGCAACGCGGATATTCTAGCCGCTGCCAAGTTGCCGAATCGAGGCGGAGTTTCCGTGAATACCGCGGCCACTGAAGCCGCGAATACTTTGCGGAAACTGGCGGACGAAGCAGAGGGCAAGAAACCCGCACCCCGCCTGGAAGACCTGGAACGACGGCTCACAGTACTGGAAGAAAAACTATTTGCCGCCCTGCTGGCTGCGACTCCCGACGAGGAGATTGTGAAGGTTCGAGCCGAAGCCGACCGCGATCTTGCCCCTTACCGCCGCAAGATGCCGTCGGCGCAGATTGAGCAACTGCACAAGCAATATGTTCACAAGCGCCTGCTGGAAAAATATGCGCTGCCACGGCTCAGCTTGTTCTACATGTGACTTCCGGTGATTCATTCTTTTGACGCGTTGATTCTCGGTGGAGGCGCGGCCGGCCTGATGTGCGCCATAGAAGCGGGCCGGCGCGGCCGGCGGGTTGCCGTTTTAGAACACGCGGACCGGCTGGGCAGGAAAATCCTGATCTCCGGCGGCGGGCGCTGCAACTTCACCAACCTGCATTGTCAACCTGAAAACTTTCTTTCGGCGAATCCGCACTTCGCGAAGTCGGCTCTGGCCCGCTACACGCCTGCAGATTTCATCGCGCTGGTCAAGAAGCATCGAATTCCGTACCACGAGAAAACGCTGGGTCAGCTGTTTTGCGACCGCTCTGCGCGCGACATTCTTGGAATGCTGGAAGAAGAATGCAACGCCGCCGGGGTGACGGTTTTTCTTGGGATCGAGATTCAAGAGGTTAGTCGTCCCGATGCATTTGTGGTGCGCGCAGCAGACACAGAGTTTCATGCTCCGGTTCTGGTGGTCGCGACCGGCGGACTATCGATTCCAAAGCTGGGCGCGAGTTCGTTTGGCTACGACCTGGCAAAACAGTTCGGCCTAAAGATTCGTGAACCGTGGCCCGGCCTGGTGCCGCTGGCCTTTAATTCGGAAGACAGATCGCGTTTCTGCGACCTGGCTGGCGTTTCGACCGAGGTGGTTGCATCCTGCGACGGTCAGCAGTTCCGGGAAAAAATGCTGATCACGCATCGCGGATTGAGCGGGCCGGCGATTTTGCAGATTTCCTCTTATTGGCAAAAGCCGCGGGCCAAGGTACCGCCAATCGTGATTGATCTGGCGCCTGGAAGCGATCTGATTGCTGCGTTTCGCGATCCGAAACAACCGAGGAACCTGGGTGCGCTGCGCACAGAGTTCCGCAGGGTTGTGCCCAACCGGTTAGCCGACCGGTGGCTTGATCTGCACGTGCCGCCCGAGCAAAACAATGCGCGGACGAATGCCTGGACGAATTCCGCTCTTGCTGAATTAGAGCAGCAAGCTCACACGTGGGCGATTACACCTGCAGGCACGGAGGGTTACGAGAAGGCTGAAGTGACGGCCGGCGGCATTGATACCGACGAACTCTCGGCCAAGACAATGGAGAGCCGGAAGATTGCAGGATTATTTTTTATCGGCGAAGTTGTGGACGTTACCGGCCAGCTCGGCGGATTCAATTTTCAGTGGGCCTGGGCCTCCGGCGCCGCGGCGGGCAGGGCGCTGTGATTACGAAGAGGCTGAGGAGTTTGTCGACAGAAACGCGAAGAAGAGCAGGCGCCCCGTCCGAGGAGCGAACACGAGAACTTGACCCTCATCCGTGCGGATGCTAGATTCCAATTCCACAAGTGTACCCATTGTGCGCAATATCCAGGGGGCTATGCTCTGAGCCGGCGCGAGAAGACGCCTGATTCAGTTGACCAGCGGCGGCGCGATTTTCTCATCCGGTGCTGTCAAGGTGCTGGCGCGGCGCTGATCTCACCGAACTGGCGGGCGTTGGGCCTAACCATTCCAGACTCGCTCGAGTCGAACACACGTGCGGTTGATGCGGAGTTCCAGCTGCACCCTCACTATCGGGCGCAGCGGCCGCTCGAGGCCACTCTTCTCAAGAGAAGGGCCGGCTTCGATGAATTTGTCACCGAAAAATATCAAGACCAGATTGCTGCTCGCCTCGCTGAGTGGAGTTCCAGCCTGTTGCGATCTCCGCAATCGATGCAGGCGCTCGAAAATTTTCTCGGGCCGGAATTTTCCGGTTCGTCTTTGCATCCAGTGGAATCGCATGTACTGCGCACCAGCGCCTCGTTAGAAGCGCGCAAGATTGAATTCTCCCAACAGTCAAGTCTGGGCGCGAACGTATTTCTGCGGGAGCTGCGTTCGTTCATGGGCACGTTTTCGAAACTCATGACTGCAGAATTTCAGATTACGAGTATTGAAGCGAGTGATATAGGCGTAGCGTCCGCGCCGTCGTCGAAGCTCTCTGCGCGTGTGCGAACCGGCGTGCGTTATGAGTTGGTGGGGACTGGCACGGATTTTCACCGCGAACAACGCGCCGGAAATTGGGAACTCGAATGGGAAGCGTCTGCTTCCGGCGAATTCCGGATTCGCGGCTGGCATGCGATCGGCGAAACACGCAGTCGTTCCTTTGCTCCGATTTTTGCCGACATCACCGCGCCGGTGCTGGGCGGCAATGCTTCCTACTCCGGACAGTTGCTGCGCGGCGTCGACTACTGGCGCACGATGCTCGATGGCGCTTGCGGCATCGACATTTACGGCCACAACGGCGTCTCCGTCGCTGACATCGATGGCGACGGATTCGATGATCTCTATATTTGCCAGCCCGCCGGGCTGCCTAATCGGCTCTATCGCAATCGCGGCGACGGAACTTTTGAAGACATCACGGAATTCTCGGAGCTGGGCATCTTGGAAAATACTGCGTGCGCGCTGTTTGCAGATTTCGATAACGATGGCCTTCAGGATGTGATTGTCGTGCGCGCCAACGGGCCGTTGCTGCTTCTGAACCAGGGCGGCGGCAAGTTCAAACGTAAGACTGATGCCTTCCATTTCGCGCAGCCACCGCAGGGAACCTTCACCGGCGCTGCCGTTGCCGACTACGACCGCGATGGCTGGCTCGACATTTATTTCTGCCTCTATGCTTATTACCAGGGAACGGATCAATACAAATATCCTGTCCCGTACTACGGCGCCGAGAACGGTCCGCCGAATTTCATGATGCGCAACAATCGCGACGGAATTTTCCGTGACGTCACGAAAGAATCCGGCCTCGATCAAAACAATACCCGCTACAGTTTCTGCTGCGCGTGGAATGATTACGACGGAGATGGCTGGCCCGATCTTTATGTGGTCAATGATTTTGGTCGCAAGAATCTTTTCCACAATCGCGGTGACGGAACTTTCACCGACGTTGCCGCAGAAGCCGGAGTGGAAGACGTTGGCGCCGGAATGAGCGTCTGCTGGTTCGACTACGACAACGACGGTGCTGAAGACCTTTATGTTGCAGACATGTGGACCGCGGCCGGTGAGCGAATTTCGGCGCAAGACATTTTCAAGCGCGATGCGCCGAACCAAGTTCGCGCGCTCTATCGCAAACATGCCATGGGCAATTCCTTGTTTCACAATTCCGGAGTGCGCGGCACGCGTCCTGTCGTTGCGGCTGGCGCGTTTCAGGACAGAACTGTTTCCGCCGGCGTTGGCATGGGCCGCTGGTCGTGGTCGAGCGACGCCTGGGATTTTGATCACGACGGATTCCCCGATCTTTATATCGCGAATGGCATGATCTCGGGACCGTCGCGCGAAGATCTGAACAGTTTCTTCTGGCGGCAAGTCGTAGCCAACTCACCGGAAGAAGCCAGGCTTTCCCGCGACTATGAACTAGGCTGGAGCGCCATCAATGAACTCGTTCGCTCCGACGGCACCTGGAGCGGGTACGAACGCAATGTTTTCTACGCCAACAATCGCGATGGAACGTTTTCCGATGTTTCCGGCGCGGTCGGTCTGGATTTTATCGAAGATGGTCGCGCTTTTGCGCTTGCCGATTTTGATCATGACGGGCGCCAGGAAGTGTTTCTGAAAAACCGCAATGCTCCTCAATTGCGCATACTTAAAAACGTGATGCGGGAGTTGCCGCCGGCAATTTCTTTTCGACTCCAAGGCACGAAAAGCAACCGCGACGCGATCGGCGCGGTAGTCACGATTGCGACCGCAACCGGGCGCCAGACTCGGACGCTGCAAGGTGGCTCGGGTTTTCTATCGCAGTCCAGCAAGGAATTGTTCTTCGGGCTCGGAGATGCCGAAGGCCCGGTACAGGCATCGATCCGCTGGCCCAGTGGCCTGGTGCAGGAACTTCGTGACCTCGAGCCCGGGCGCAGAATCTGGGTTGCGGAAGGCTCGGCGCCGTTTCGCATGGAGCTCTTCAACGCGCAGGTGACGAACGTCCGACTTTCAGCGCCTTCTCCGAGTAAAATCGAGCCGTTTCCAACTTCGGTTGAGACTTGGCTGCTCGTGCCGATATCGTCACCGGACTTTTCTTTGCCAGACCTGTCGGGCCAGACTCGCACCCTAACCGCCCTGCGCGGCAAACCCGTCCTGCTCAACTTTTGGACGAACCGGTCGCCGGGTTGCCGAGAAGACTGGAAGACCTTCAATCGGCTGAGTAAGAGTTGGGCGAGCCGAGGTTTACAAGTTCTCTCCGTGAACTTGGACGAAGCTTTCGCGGCGGACAACCTGCGATCAAGCCCGGGCGAGCACAGTGCCCCGCCTTCGCATTTGTCGTTTCCGGTCCTTCGTGGTTCTGAAGATGTGGCTGCCATTTACAACATTCTTTATCGTGACCTGTTTGATCGTCATCGCGACCTCGGTCTTCCAACTTCATTTCTGATTGACGAGCAAGGCGAGATCGTCAAGGTTTATCAGGGGCCCATCAACCCGAGCAGTGTCGAACAGGACTTTCGTCACATGCCTCGCACTCCCGCCGAAAGGCTGGCGAAAGCGCTGCCCTGGCCTGGCGTTTCGGATACTTTCGAGTTTGCGCGTAACTATCTTTCTTATGGCTCGATATTCTTTCAGCGGGGGTATTTCGAGCAGGCGGAATCATCTTTCCGCGAGGCTCTTCGCGACGACCCAGGGAGCGCTGAAGCTTTTTATGGTGTGGGCAGCACCTGTCTGAATCTGGGGAAGACGGCGGAAGCACGGGCGAGCTTCCAGCGGGCAACTGAACTTGTGGCTAGCTATCCTGACACTCTCCCCAGCGCCTGGAACAATCTCGGCCTTCTTTCCACGCGGGAAGGGCGCACCGACGAAGCTATCGGATATTTTCAGCAGGCTCTGAGATTAAATCCCGATCACCTGATCGCGCTCGAAAATCTAGGCAACGTTTATCGTCAGCAGAAACAATGGGAGCAGGCTCGCAAAGTTCTGGAGCACGCCGTTGCGGTCAGCCCCGGTGATCCGGAATCGAACTACAGCCTTGGGATGGTCTTTGCGCAGACCGACGACACTGCGCGCGCCTACGAGTATTTGCAGCGGGCATTGAAATCTCGGCCTGCGTATCCGGAGGCTCTGAACAATCTTGGAATTCTCTATCTGCGCACCGGGCGCCGCGACGAGGCAGTGGCAACTTTTGAAGAATGCATTCGCGTAGCGCCGACGTTCGACCAGTCTTACTTGAATCTCAGTCGTGTCTATGCTTTGGAAGGCGCGCCGGACAAGACCCGCGCAGTGTTGCTCGAACTGCTGAAGCAGCACCCCGATCACGCGCAGGCCCAAAAGGAATTGCAGGAATTACGGCCGCAGAGCCGTTAATTGCTTTTTGGGGTTGGTGCGGTCAGCAGATCTACAAACAGTTTGTAGAACTTCTGCGTGTCCAGGTCAACCTGCACTTCGGCGGGTTGAAGGCCGGGCGTCGACTTTTCCTGCTCAGTCCAGGTCAAGGTGTCTCCGTTGCCGGCGCCGCGGTCGAGATTCACATCCAGGTAGCGCATTTCTTTTTTCGTGATCAGACTCGGATCGAGCCACGCCGCCGCGGCCAGTTCATCCCATAGATAATTGTATTGTCCGCGCAGCCGGGCGTAGGTGCCGATATAGCGCGCCGCGGGAGCATCGCTGGCTTTCACTCGATCAATCAGTTCGGAAGTCAGGCGGGTCTTCACCGAAATATCCACCGGCGTGCAAACAATCTTTTTCCACGGAGCGCGCAGCACAATGTGCGCCGCTTCCGGATCAAACCAAAGATTGAATTCGTGCCGCGGCGTATTGATAAACTCAGGGTCGGTGGTCTCCGGATTCAGGCTACCGCCCATGAACACAAGCTCTTTCGCCAGCCCGGCAAACTCGGGATCGATGCTGATGGCCAGCGCCAGGTTCGTCATCGGGCCGCCCGCGTAAATCGTGATCTCATGCGGATGCTTGTGCACCATCCGCACCAGAAAATGAGCGGCATCTTCCTCCGCTGGTTTCGCCGTCGGCTTACCTTCCGGCATTTGACCCAATTCGTCCGGCGGGTGATAGCGCCCCGGAGTCCACGGACCCAGCCAGGCCACGGAACCGTAGCGTTGCTCCCACTGCTCGGTTTCTTCCTTCTGCCGCACCAGCGGATACTCCGCTCCCGGCACCACTGGAATATCCGTACGCCCGATCAGTTCGAGCATGCGCAAAGTGTGCGCCACTTCCTCGGTGAGCCACATGTCGCCGGTCACGACCGTGATGCCGAGAACTTCAGTTTGTGGAGATTGAATCAGCAAGAGAATCGATTGCTGATCTGTGCCCGCGGGGCCAGCGGCATCCTGATCAATGATGATCTTCCGTTTCTCCGCGCTGGCTCGCTGGCCCCAGCCAGCCAGGCACGTTATCACCAGCACCATTGTGATAACAAACCAAAAGCGCCGCAATCGCATCCGTCACCTCAGTCTTAGCAGCAAAAATGTGCTCGCGCCTTGGCGAAGTCACAAACCAGCCCCGCAAAATTCATTGCGGTTTTATTGCAACCCACTTTCTTCCTGCGTAGAGCCGGTAGGCGCCGTCGGCCTCCACCAGTTTGAGCGGCACGGGCCGCGGCAAGGCCTGGTCTGTTTGATAAGCCGCGCTCAGTACGTCGTTGTTGCCGACGTCCATCACGACAAATTTATTGTCGGCGATGAATCCGAACCCGTACTGGCCCGGCGCCAGGTCGGCGCCGCCAACGTTCAGCTTGACCTCGGTGATCAGCATACCCTGATATTTCTGCTGGATCGCCGTGGAGTATCCGGAACTGTCCACCAGCGCCGCCATCATGACGGCGCCATTTGCCAGTTGCACTCCGGTTGAGTTCCGCACTTGCACCGGAGCCTTTTGACCGCGAAAAAAATATTCCGTGGGCGTGATTTTTTTGATTTCGTCGGCGCTCAGCAAATGTTGCGCAGCCTGCTGAGCGAAGCCCGTGCCTAGCAATGCCGCAGTGAGAATCGCAAGAAAACCTAATCGTAAACTCTTCATGGATAACTCCTTGATGAGACAGTTAAGAACATCCACGAGAAAGTTAATCTCTTTGCCACTGAGACGCAAATCTCGCTCGCAGCGCAGCTAGAGGAACGCACGACCCGGACTGGCGTCCGCGGTGCCCCGCATAATTTAGTTTGCCCGCAAGTTTCGGATAGCCCGCTGAACCGCCTGGCTTACGCTTTCCTTGCCATGAACAGCAATGCGATACTCGCAGCAGCAGCATCGAACGAAATGCCAGTCCCTCAACCCAAACCGGCCGTCGCGGAACAAGCCCGGTGGAATGCGCTCTCCGCGCGTGATTCCAGTCAGGACGGACGGTTTGTATTCGCCGTATCTTCAACCGGAGTGTATTGCCGGCCATCGTGTCCGGCCCGTCGACCGCGGCGCGAGAACGTCCGATTCTTTTTGCGCCCGGAACAAGCCGAGCAGGCTGGATATCGCGCCTGCCTGCGTTGCCGGCCCAAGGCCGCCGGCCCTCACGCGCAGCCGGACAGCGTCAAGTCGATCTGCCGCTTCATCGAGCAGCATCTCGACGAGCCGGTCACGCTGGAACGATTAGGCAAAGAATTTCGGCAGAGCCCGTTTCATCTGCAGCGCCGTTTCAAGGCGGTTCTGGGGATCACTCCTCGAGAGTATGCGGACTCCTGCCGCCTGCGCACCTTGAAACGCAGTCTGCAAGCGGGGGACTCAGTCACCCGAGCCATGTACGACGCGGGATACGGCTCCAGCAGCCGCCTCTACGAGCGCACCGCATCGCAACTCGGCATGACTCCGGACAAATATCGCCGCGGCGCGGTTGCGGCGGTCATCCATTACATCTGCGGCGATTCGCCACTGGGGCGCATGCTGATCGCAGCCACTGATCGTGGCATCTGCGCCATTCATTTCGCGCGCACTGATGGAGAGTTGCTGGAAGGTTTGAAGCGCGAATTTCCCTTCGCCGCTCGCAAACCGGACGAAGGAAAATTACGGTCCTGGTCGAAAACGCTCCTGCGCCAGCTTGCACGGCAAGAAACTGGATGACACCTTGCCGCTCGATATCCGCGCGACCGCGTTCCAGCGCCGCGTGTGGACTTACCTGCAGACGATTCCGTTCGGCGCGACCCAGTCTTACAGTCAGGTGGCGAAGGGAATTGGGCAGCCCCGCGCCGTTCGCGCCGTAGCCCGCGCCTGCGCCACGAATCCCGTGGCGGTTGCGATTCCATGCCATCGCGTAGTCCGCGAAGATGGCAGCATGGGCGGCTATCGCTGGGGAATAGATCGCAAGAAGGCACTCTTGGAGATGGAACAGCGGGGAGTGTAATCTCAGGGGCGCACGGTCTTAGTCATCTTGCGGCCTTTCCGCGGGCCACGACCGCCCAGTTCGCCAGCGCGATCGCGATGGTCGCAATCAGGATCAGCGATTGGCCGAAGTCGACCTGGCTTATCAGCACCAGGCAAATCGCGATCCCCAACGCGGCGAACAACGTCCCGCCCGGCAGTCGGAACATGGCGCCTTCCGGCCGCTTGCGTCTTAGCACCGGCAGCGCCGCGCAGCCCACGGCGTAGTAAAACAGGCGGGCGATCGCGGAGAGGGTCACGTTCCACTTGAACTCGCCCATCAACGCGAATCCCCAGATCAGCGCGGCGAAAACCAACAGCGAGACGTACGGCGTCTTGAAGCGCGGATGCACGGCGGCGAACGCGTGCGGGAAGTCTCCCTGCTCGGCCAGCGCGAAGGTGACGCGCGGCATGCTGAGAATTTTGGCGCTGAGATATCCGTAAACCGAGATCATGGCGCCGATGGCAACCAGTCCCGCGCCGAAATGCCCGAGAGCCAGGCGAGCCACATCGGCAAGCGGGCGGTCGCTGTGCGCCGCGTTGGGCAAGGTGCCGACCACCACAAGTTGGATAAGCGCGTAAATCACAGTGCACGCGAGAACCGCGGTGAACAACGCGAACGGCACATCGCGGCGTGGATTCTTCGCTTCGCTCATGGGTGCGAGCGCCGTTTCAAATCCGCCGTAAGCAAATGCCAGCAGGAGCATGGCCTTGAGCCACTCTCCCGTTGCTCGCGTGCACTGGCGCCGCCGAAATATCTGGATGATGAGCCAACATCACAGCTCCACCCATCACGATGACCGCGAACAGCGGTATCAACTTTGCCGCGGTAAAAATGTTGCTGACCTGGGTGCCGCCGCGCACCCCGCGGAAATTGATGACGGCCAGCACTCCCACGAGAACGGTCAGAATCACGAAGCGCGGCACGGGATCTTTGGCGTGCGGCCAGAATTCACCCAGATAAATCACAAAAAGATTGGCGTTGGCTGCCGGAGCGGATACCTGGCCCAGGCACAGCATCCATGCGGTTTGAATCCCCATCATGCGGCCGAAGGCGGCGCGCGCGTAAAGATAGGGCCCGCCCGCCTCATGAAAATACGAGGCTACTTCGGCGTAGCAGCCCATGATGACGGCCATCCCCGCGCCAGCGAAGAGAACCGCCAGCGGACTTATTTTTCCGATGAGATTGGCGACCGCCGAGGGCAGTCCAAAGATCCCGCTGCCGATAATGGAGTTGACCGTGAGTGCAACCAGGCTCCAGCGGCCAATGGCGCGGACGAGTCCAGATGTGCCCATTGGCGCGGGTTCCGTCATCGCGGTTTTGTATCACAAATCGCGGATTTCCTGGAACGAGCGACCATGTTCTGCAGTGCGGCTTCGAGTCGCGACGAGTACCAGATGCTCTGGAATGCGCTCCAGTAGCGGCTTTTCACCGCTCTAATAAACGGCAAACTTTCGTCTAGACCAAAGTAATACAGTGAATTACCAAAGCGCATGCACGTGGGACATCTACTCGCTGGCTGCTGCCGATGAGATGTTGGACAGGCGAAATCTCATGGCGAAGGAAGATCAAATGGACGACCTACAGCTCCGCATCGCGCGCGTCACCGAAGACTTGCGCACCATTCAGCGAGAGCTCAACTGTGCCGCCATGCAGGCTCCCAGCGACCCGGAATTGATGGAGTCTCTCAACTCGCAGTCCCAAACCGAGCCCATCGCGACTCTGCGCTCCGCGCTCGACCAGATGCGGCACTTTCTCTTTTTCTATTCGCAAGTGATGGAAAACGATCCGGAACTCGGCGACAAGTTGCGCCAGGGCGCTCCGCAAAAACTGGCCAGCGACGAGAAGCCGACCACAAAAAGACCTTTTCTCGACCAGCTCTCTCGCTCCGACGAAGCCATGTTGCTGCATTATCTGGCTGAGTCCAAACAGCGCAAACCAAATTAGGAGACAGATGCAGAGACGTAGCTTGCTACGTCTCTCTCGCCTCTGCCAGAGACGTTGCAAGCTACGTCTCTACGGCTTGAAGCTGCTTAGAACCCCCGTCCCCGAACAATCGTCTTCTGCACGTTACCCGCCCGGCTGAGCACGATGAAGCTTGCCTCGGCCCCCGAAGCCAAGGATCCGTAGTGACGGGTTAAGCCCGCCGCGCGCGCCGGATTCAGCGTTGCGGCGCGCACCGCATCCTGCAGGCTCCAACTCCCGAACTTCATCACGTTGCGCACGGCGCGATCCATGGTGAGCACACTTCCCGCCAGTTTTCCTTCGATAGTGCACATTCCATTTTTCACGTCCACCATCATCGTCCCCAGTTGATAGCGGCCCTCGGGCATGCCAGCCGCGGCGGTCGCGTCGGTGATCAGCACTGAGCCCTCGATGCCTTTGGCTTTCAAAAAAATCTCCACGACCAACGGAGTAACATGAATTCCGTCCACGATGATATCGGCGCTGAGCTGGGGATCGGTGAGAACCTCGGCGAGAATTCCCGGCTCGCGATGGTCCAGCGGCCGCATTGCGTTGAAGGTGTGAGTCGCGTGGCGCGCTCCCGCCCGCACCCCGGCCTGGGCAGCAGACAAGTCGGCGTCGGAATGCCCAATACTCACCAAAACCTGCCGCAGCGCCGCTTCAGCGATCACCTCCATCGCCCCCGGAAGTTCCGGAGCGATGGTCAGCATGCGAACGTGTCCGCGCGCAGCCTGCCACAGACGTTCGAAAAGTGCGACGGTTGGCAACGCCAGGTTTTCCGGCGAATGCACGCCGCGGCGCGCATGGCTGAGAAAGGGTCCTTCCAGATGGATCCCCAGCGGCCGCGCCTGCGGAGCATCGTTGTTGCCATCTCCGTTTGTGCTTGATTCCCCTGCTTCAATCGCGTTGGCGATGCGTTCCAGCGCGGCGCAAGTTACATCGATCGGAGCCGCCACGGTCGTCGGGAAATACCCAGTCACTCCATGCTGCGCAAGGAATCTGCCCAACCGCGGCGCCTCCGCCTCGGACGCCTGCATCACATCCAGCCCCGCCCCGCCGTGCATGTGAATGTCGACAAAACCGGGCGTGATTACGGCGTCCGTAAAGTCGATGAGAGCCGTGTGGGCAGGAATCTCCCGGGCTGAGCGGGAGGCGAGATCCGTAATCACCCCGTCTTCCACGAACACAAGCGGGTTCTGAATCTCCTCCAGAGGCGTGTACAGGGAGCGGGCGGCGAATACAGTTTTCATGAAGTTAGCGGCTCGGGTGATCCTCGCGAATTTCCCCTGAACTTCCGGTGAAGATTCCGCGAGTTCCCCATGGTATTCGCAACGCCGATTTCAAACAACAACGCCACGCCGCAAAGCAACAAACTCAGCGCGCAGAAGCAAGTGTTATAATTTTGACAGTTCAAGCCTTAGCTTTAAAGTTCGCGCGCACCCGATATTTCCTCAGCGCGGGCACAGTCGGGGAGTGGCTCAGCCTGGTAGAGCACCTGGTTCGGGACCAGGGGGTCGGAGGTTCAAATCCTCTCTCCCCGACCAATCTTTCTCTCGCCCATTCAGTCGGTTACGCGGCTTTAGCGGCTTCTGATTGATCCTCTTTTTTCGATACATTCGGAACAACTGAGGGCAATTCAAAGCCGAATCCGCTTTTTTCCGCCCACACTTTGCGAAACGGAACGTCCTCCCTGATCAGTGCAACTCCTTCGGAAATCGGCGATGTGAGTGCGGACCCTAATTGACGGTGAAGTTGGTGGAACTGCTAATGCTGCCACCTTTTGTGGTCACGACGATCTTGCCGGTTGCGGCTCCGGCGGGAACGGTCGCGGTGATTTCGGAATCGGAGACCACAGTGAACGGTGCCGATATTTTGTCGATCGTTACCTTCGTGGTTTGAGTCAGGCCGGTGCCGTTGAAGGTCACTTCTGTTCCGACTGGCCCGCTCGGGGGCGTGAAGCTTTTGTAGGTAGGCGTGATCTTGTAGCTGGCGGTGGTGGATAGCACGGTCGACCCAGTGGTGACAGTGACGTCGCCGGTTAGCGCGCCCAGTCGGGACCGTAGCGAGAATGTAGGTCGTGCCCGTTACCGTAGTGGTGGTCGCGGCAGTACCGCCGAATTTCACCACGGAACTCGAACTGAAGCCCTGGCCCAGAATGCCGACCTGCGCACCTTCTGCGCCGGACCTCACATTCACCGGGGAGATGAAGGGTTTGTAGTTATTGCTGAGGCTGTAGAACGAGCCAACGCCGATCCCGCCCTGCTCGGTCGTGCTGTAAAACGTGCCGTTGGTGGAAAGCAAGAGCGGAGCCTCAGGCTGGCCGCAGTTTGAGCAAACGAGCGGGTAGAGATAAAGGTTCTTGTACGCGCCCTTGGTGGTGATGTCGAAGAGTCCGGCTTGCGCGCAGCCCCCGCCCGCGCAATCTGTTGCGGCGCCAAACAACAGGCCATTCGGCCCCTGCGTCAACGGCAACGTAGGATACGCGCCGTCCGTCTGATTCGGGAAGCTGTAAAGCACCGTCTCTTTGCCAGCCGCGGTGAGCTGGAAAATGGTTCCTTCGTTCGCACTGCCGCCCTCTGCGGTGGTTCCATAGAAGTCGCCATTGGAGCCCTGAATCAGATTGGCAGTCGGGTACTCTCCATCCACGTAAGCGCCATCCGCATTGGGCTCGAACGTGTATACCAGCGACTCCTTACCCGCGAGCGTGATCTTGAATATTCCGCCGCCGCTGATGATCCAGCCGTTTCCCACGCCCCATAGCTCGCCATTAGTGCCTTCGATCAAACCGTAGGGCAACACGGTATCGTTTGGCGGACCCTGGAAGCTGTACAGCAGGCTGTACGCTCCCGCCAGCGTGAGCTTGTACACCGTTCCGTAATTATTTGCCCCGCAAAAACTTGTGGTTCCGTAGAAATCTCCGTTCGTGGCCTGGATCGGAGGCGCGAGGGGCTCGCATCCGTCGCTGGTCGACCCTTGGGCCGCGAAGTTGTGCAATACAGTCAAGACGCCGGCGGACGTCACTTTGAAAAGCGTGCCGTAATCGTTGGCGCCCCCATTGTGACAAGTGCCGTAGAAATTGCCATCGGTGCCCAGCGTCAGGCCGCTGCATGTCGTTCCATCAGATTGTGCCATCGCGTGCAAGCTGGTTAGCACTCCCTCGGGGCTGATATTGTAAATCGCGCCCTGGTTCGCGGGACCTCCGCCGGATAGGGTAATTCCGTAGAAATTTCCGTCTTGTCCCTGCGCCATCACGCCCGCAGGAAGATTTGGGTTCGTCCCGCTGCTGAACGTGTAAATCGTGCTGACCGTTTGCGCCGGCGCAGCGATAGCTATCGCCACCAGGAATATACCGGCGAGAAGCTTCGCCTTGAAAACTGTAGTCATTGTTTTCTCCTGAATTTGATTCGAATTTCTCCCGCTGCGGTTTTGCACCGGTTAGTTGACATTGAAGGTGGTGGAATTGCTGACGCCGCCCGCTGAGACGACCGCGAATGCACGCCGACTATCACCTGAATTGGGGCTTGGGTAAAGCGACGGCTCGGCTATCTCCAAGCGACGGGATATTTTGTTTATCTACAATGGTTTACAAAAAGTTCTTGTCTGGAGCGAAGTAACCCGAAAGTGCCAGTCCAACGGGGCTTTCCGTGGTGATAGACTTGAAACCGCCCTCCCCTGGGAGCGTCGACGCCTACGACTGTGTCCATCGAACCCCAGACTGTTGTGCGCTTCGGTATATTCGAGGCGGACTTGCGCGCGGGGGATCTGCGGAAGAAAGGCACCAGGGTAAAGATTCAGGACCTACCCTTTCGCGCGCTCGGAGTACTGCTCAGCCGGCCAAATGAAGTTGTGACGCGCGAAGAATTCCGGCAGGCGCTGTGGCCGCAGGATGTTTTTGTCGATTTTGATCGCGCCATCAGCAGCGCCATCAAGCGACTGCGCGATGCGCTGGGCGACCCCGCTGAAAATCCTATCTTTATAGAAACCATCGAGCGCCGCGGGTACCGCTGGATCGCTCCGACTTCGATCGCCCCGACTTCGATCGCTCCGACTTCTGGACTCCCGACTTCGAGCACAGTCACGCCGCTTGCGTCCGATGCGCGTGAGGCGGAGTTAGAGCCGGCTGTAAGTTCGCTGGCCGTTCCCGATAGTTTGATTTCGCCACCGGCGTTTTCGTTTCCGTCGCGAAAGTTGGAGTATGCCGCGCTGGTTCTGGCGCTACTGCTGATGTCGGGGATAATGTTCTTCGGGTTTCACAGAATAAAGGCCGCAGGCAATTCGGCGCACTCGGCGGCGAATGCTGGGTTGCATCCCTCGAATCAAGAAGCCAGAGATCTTTATCTGCAAGGCCGCTACTACTGGAACAAACGCACGCCCGACGATCTGCAAAAGGCGGTGGACTATTTCACGCAGGCGATTGTGCACGATCCGGGATACTCGGATGGCTATGTCGGACTGGCTGACTGCTACAACCTGCTGCGCGAATATAGCGCAATGAAGAGTAGCGAAGCGTATCCGCGGGCGCTGGCTGCGGCGCGGAAAGCGGTTGAGCTCGATGACAAATCATCGCAGGCGCATGCTTCGCTGGCGTTTGTTTCGTTTTGGGGAATGTGGGACGCGGCGACCGCCGATCGCGAATTTCGCCGCGCGATTGAACTCGACCCGAACAACGCGAATGCCCATCATTGGTATTCGCCGGTGTTGGGAACGATGGGCCGCTACACGGAAGCGCTGACCGAAATTGAGCGCGCGCAAGCACTCGACCCCACATCCAAGTCGGTGCTGGCGGACAAGGGAATCATGTTGTATCAGATGGGACGGCGGCAGGAAGCGCTTAACCTGCTGCGGCAAATGGAAAAAGCCGAACCGGAGTTCGTATCCCCGTCTCGTTACCTGGAGAGAATTTATCTGGACATGGGCGACTATCCGAACTATCTGGTGGAGTTAAGAAAGAGCGCGGTACTAAGCCATGACGGCGCTGCGCTGGTTGTGGCCTCGGCCGCCGAGAAGGGATATGCATCTGGCGGAGCACGCGCCATGTTCGAGAACATACGCAATGAACAGCAAAAGCTCTACGATCAGGGAAAATTTTCGCCCCTAGCACTAGCCGGGACCTGCGCGCTCGAAGGAAATAAGCGGGACGCCTTGAAGTACCTGAAAATCGCTTACGATCAGCACGAGGATGACGTTGTCGGGGTCGCGGGGAACCGCTTGTTCGATAACCTGCACGACGATCCGGAAATGCAGCGAATTCTTGCGGGAGTTAAGATCCAGCTCGCGCTGGGGCCCGTGAAGAACTGAGTTGCGCAGGCTTTGACCCTTGCCCCACTGATTCTAGCCGTATTGAGGACCTGGAAAACGCCTTGCGCCGGTGATAATAGAGAGTGATCGGAATGTGCTCGCCAACTGCGGTTTGCGATTCCAGAACAAACCCCCTGCCATCAGGAGATGACAGGGCGTCGTCCGGCATTCGCAGCCGTTACTTCTTGCGGAAGTAATCGACGAACGCTTTCGCGTTCGGCGTTCCTACGCCGGTTACGTTGTCCCAACCCTTCGTCGTGGTCAGGGCCTGAGGAGAGTTGCAGGCTGTTCCGTCATCATCAAGGATTGGATCCGTTATCGCCGCGCAATCGGTGCCGAACGAGAGTACGAGCAGCGTGTTTTGGAGGTACGCGTCGTCCCACATTCCGCTGACGAACTTGGACGGTGCAGCGCCCCCGAAAACTCCACTCGCGTTGTACTTATTCGTGCCGGCGGCCTCTTCAATCGATGCGGTCACGTTGTGGCCCGATGTGACCGGAACAATATCGTGGATGGCACCCGCCGGTAGCGAGTAGAGATAGGGTGCAGCCTGACCTAGCGGTGGATGACCCGCGAACGTCGCTGCCTGATTGGCAATGACCCACAATCCCGAGAACATGGGAGCGGCCAGGCTCGTCCCACCAATCACCTCCCACACCTGCGGAGGATCGATGCCTGGAATGCTGATCAGGATCGCGGCTCCCGTGTTTGGATCCCCGAGCCAGGAAATATCCGGGAGTTGGCGATTGTTGCCGGGCAGATTGGCCTGGTACGACGGTTTAGGAAATCCTCCGAGACAAGTCAAGTTGAGAGAATCCACGTAAAGGCAGTCGCTAGGACCGCCACCCGAACCATACTGGAATCCAATCGGAGTTCCAATCTCAAGCCCCAAAATATAAGGTGGATCCGCGACGGTTCCGTCATAGACCGGCATCTCCGCATTGGTTCCCCAACCGGCTTGCCAGGCAATCGAGTTATCAGCATTGAGCGCCAGACTTACCCCTCCAACGGCAGTAGCCCAGGGAGAATCCGCGGGCGCGTTGACCGTCGCCGGGGGGCCTTCGATGGTGTAGTCTCCATAATCGCCGGAGGAGAAATTCGTTGAAATCCCCTCGGCAGCGCCTATTTCGGAAAGAAGACTCTCGGTTTCCAGTTCCGAGGTCGAAGCTAGCGGTTCCGGCACACCATAGCTGCCCGAGAGCACTGTGCCCAGAACCAGGTTCACGACATCGAACTCGGCCTGATTCACATCCTGAAACTCCGAGGTCGGAGGAACCACGAGGTTGATGTTAGCGTCGGGCGCGATGGCATGAGACCATTCCACATCGAGGTTGATTTCAGGCACGTTCCAGCTGATGCAAGAACTCGGCGCGGTGTAGATGATGCCAAGAAACGGCTGCTGAAATTGGTCCGCCGGGATCAACTGCGGCAGCCCGAACTCCGCCGAAAATGCATTCACGTCGTTCAAAATCGTGGCCGAGCCACACCAGTCGATGATGGCGATGGTCTGGTCAGCTCCCCGCGGTTGCCCGTGCTCGCTGTATAACGCAGTCAAGTTGTACGCGTTCTGGATTACGGGCGGAGTGTAGGCGCAACCGAGACCGGTCGCGCTCCCCAGGTTCAACTGATTGCCTTTATACGTGCCGATGGGGAATCCGCTGCCACTATTCACCACCGTCTCCGTCCCGGTACCGGTGAAACACTGCGAAGAAAAGAAGTCGGAGTCCGCTACCGCCGCCGGTTTCGCTAAGGCCAAAGGCTTGCCACTGGCGCCCGATTGCCGGACGATCACGTGATGCTCGAATCCACCACTATCCAGGCCCGACACCGCCCTCACCAAATCGCCCGCCGGGCCTTCGACATAGGGATCACCGACATTGGCTCGTACCGTTTTTCCGCGAACCTCGTAGTTGTTGAGCTGCACGTGGAACGCTTTTTCCACATCGCCGACCGTGCCTCGCGCTCGCACATAAAAATTGTCAGGGCCCGTCTTCACCACGGTCAGGTTGTGGTCTTCGAAAAACTGCCGCACCGTCTTCGCTTCGTCCGCTGTCGGCCCAAAGCGAGCGGCAATCTCCTGCGGCTTCAGAAAATGACGGTAGTTGGCAGAACTGGAATCGTAAAGCGATGCCGTCAGCGCATCGAATGTGCTCTGGTCATGAAGCTGCAGCCAAATGCTGACTTCGATCACTTTTGTCGGATCTTCAGATCCGAGATTTTTCGCGGTCGCGACATACCGCGGAGTATTGTCGGCAATGACTTTGCCATTTACCCAGGCCGATGACAGCACACTGCTCAGGACGACCATTATTACGATAGATGGCCATCGAAATTTACGAATCGAATTTGCTACCCGGTCCTGTTCGTTCATTACTCCCTCCCTGGGAAACTGCATGAACCCCCTAAGAGCAAGCCCATGCACTCACAACGCCGGATCGTTCCATCCCAATGTGAAAAGATAAGTGATAAGAGGTTGAGATGGGATTGAAACCGTCGCGGAATGTTGGACGGGGTTGACCGAAACACCGCAATGGTAGCGGGTTGTCACGCAGTTTGCAATCGGCGGACCAGTCCTTTTTCAGGCATCCTTTAAATGCAACTGCCGTGATCTCTTGCATAAGAATTGGAGCGAAAGGGTACCTGAAGCTGCCACGCGAAAGATGGCTGAGTGGCGTATCAAAAGACTCATGACAAAGGAACTTTTGATACTCGAATCGGCCGCATTCGCACGTGTCGCACGGGGTTTGTGCCACAGCGACTTCAGCGAAATCGTAGAAAAACTGGTCGCGACGCGCTCATGACACCGCATCCTGCTTCGCCGTGACTCAGGTAAAAGCAGCATTCGCCACTTCTCTCCATTGGTAAACACGGGCCGACTTGTCGTTACCGATGCGCATCTCAATCAGGATTCCTCCCGCGTAAACGAAAAGCTGGCCCCAATTCTGTCAAGCCTCCGCCGACGTGGGGTCAATCACTGACTTCACTTCGGAGACACAGTTCGCCGGGAATCCTCCTTGTTCCGCGTGTTCTCGAACCGTCTTTTCGTCCGGGGCAATATAAACGCAATAAATCTTGTCTGCTGTTACATAGCTGTGCAACCACTGGATCGTCGGTCCGAGTTTATTGAGAGCACTGCAGGATTTCTGTGACATGGTCCGGACTTCTTCCTGGGTCGCATTTCCAATTCCCGGGACGTCGCGCTCGATGACGTATTTCGGCATGTTTTTATCCCCTCCTTTTTCTGTTGCTGGATCAGTCTGTTTGATCAGTCTGTTCGATCTGTTTGCAAGCAAATGGCGGGAGGCTGAACGCTCTAGTTCGGGCGCGCACCCTCCCCCTCTGTCTTTCCGTTGGCACCTAGTCACCTGGGCAAGACACCTTATTGTTCCAGTCCACATAGGCACCCTGAGGGTTTGCCCTCCAGGCCCAGACATGCAGCTCAAAGAACGCAGGTGTGTTGAAGCGGTTTGGGCTGTCAACGAATTGGAAGACTTGACCATCCAGCACCGGGGGAGTGTTGTTGTTATTCTGCAGCCAGGCGTCTGCAAGGACGATGAACTCGACCCCCACCAGCCGCATGCCGCCGTTCGATGGCTCGTAGATCAGGGCTTGCGGGTGTGCGGCATCAATGGTGCCCGCGCCGAGCAGCGTGCCGTTGATGTAGTGCACGCCCATGGCACCGTGGTCCTGGCCGGCAACGCAGCCCAGGAACGGCGCATAGCCGGCCGCGGTGGCGGCGTTGACATCAATGTACTGCTGCGTGCCGGCGCGGACGAGTTGAACAAGATTGGGTGTGCTGGATGTAGAATCTTGCCCCATTTCATGCTGCGCCAAGGCAAAGGACGAAAGCGCCAGGACGGCAACAAACAGCAAATACGCATGCGACGTGATGAACCCTTTGGTTTTCATTTATTTCTCCTTAATTGTGAGTGCACCCCGAAGATTCCTCCCACTGGGAACTTCTTGTGCTCTATCTCTAACAGCGCAACGCCGGGGCAAATCTGATCATGACTTGAAAAAAAATCTTCCGCCACGCAGAATCGCTCGCTTAGCGGGACTTCCGTGACCTCACGTTGACATCCGATCCCGACACGGCTACCCTTGCTCGCAATCGCTTCGCCTTGGGCTGGTTTGTGGGGCAGACCTCTACACATGAGATTACGAAGCTTTTGCAGGGCTGGCAGGGCCGCGACCGCGCCGCCCTGGATGCCTTATTGCCAGCTGTTTATCAGGAATTGCGTCGCCTGGCCCACTACGAACTCCGCAACGAACGTCCGGACCACACTCTGCAAAGTGCCGCGCTGGTAAATGAAGCGTATCTGCGGCTGTTTCGGATGCAGCCTCCGCAGTGGGAAAGCCGCACTCATTTTTTTGCCATCGCTGCACAGCTCATACGGCAGATTCTGGTCGACTACGCCCGGCGCCGCCGTGCCGGGAAGCGGGGCGCAGGTCGGGTTGAATTGCCCCTGGAAGATGCATCCCAGCTCTCCACTGGTAAAGGCATTGACGTGGTGGTTCTCGACGACGCCCTGAAAGCTCTGGCCGAACTGGATCCACGGAAAGCGAAAGTGGTCGAGCTGCGTTTTTTCGGAGGATTGACCTTCGCGGAGACGGCCGAGGTACTCGACGTATCCGCGGTTACCGTATCCCGCGACTGGAGCACCGCGCGAGCCTGGCTCCATCGTGAAATGAATCGCGGATCGTAATGGATGCTGAACGCTGGAAACGGGTAGACGATTTATTGCAGGCCGCAGTGCGCTTGCCAGCGGAAGAGCAAGAAGCTTTCTTGCGCCAGGCTTGCGCTGGCGACGATCTGCTGGCCCAGGAAGTCAAGTCCCTATTGCGCTCTCACGGGGAATTGGGCGATTTCCTGGAAAAACCCGCGCTCAAGGGTGGGATACAGAATGTTGCCCCGACGGAAGCGCCCGGCAACCGCGACCTCATCGGCCAAACCGTTGCACACTATGAGGTGCTTCGGCGACTGGGAAGCGGTGGCATGGGCGTGGTTTATGAAGCGAAAGACATACGCCTCGGACGCCGGGTCGCTTTGAAACTCCTGCCGGAGAAGCTGACCGGTGACGAGAGAGCGCTCCGGCGGTTTGCCCGCGAAGCCCGCGCCGCCTCTTCCTTGAATCACCCCAACATCTGCACGATCTATGAAGTGGAAGAGCATGATCATCAGCCGGTGATCGTCATGGAGTTGCTGGAAGGGGTGAGCTTAAACCAGCGAATCCGGGAAGGACCGATTTCCACCGACGAGCTCTTGGATTTTGGGATTCAGGCATGCGACGCCCTGGAAGCGGCCCATGCCAAGGGCATTATCCACCGGGACATAAAGCCGGGAAACATGTTCCTCGTCGGCTATCGGCAGATGAAGATCCTGGATTTCGGGTTGGCCAAGGTGTGCGGCCCTCAGGTCGCGGAAGATCAGTCGGGAGACGACGCGCTTACCCTGGACGGCGTTATTCCGGGCACAACTTCTTATATGTCTCCGGAGCAGGTGCGCGGAGAAGAGATTGACGCCCGCAGCGATCTGTTTTCTTTCGGAGTGGTGCTTTACGAGATGGCCACCGGCCGCCGGCCCTTCGTTGGCAAGAATCGTGTACTGCTGATGGATGCGATCCTGAATGCGAAGCCAGCCCGTGCCACCAAGGCGAATTCGACCTTGCCCACCGCTCTGGAAACCATCCTTGCCAGGGCGCTGGAGAAAAAACGGGAGAATCGATTCCAGCGTGCCGCCGATATTTGCTCGGCCTTAAAGCGACTCAAGGGGGAAAACGAAAAAGCTCCGTCGCCTGTCGTCAACGCTCCGCCCGCAATACCAAACTCCCGACCGGCAGGAAACATCTTTACCCGATATCTGGCGCGCGAGTTTGCAGCCATACGAGACCGCTTCTCGGAGAAGCCAGTTGAGCAGGTCGAGACCCTCACGGCGAATCTTCCCGTGCAGCGAGCCGGGTTCGTGGGACGGGAGAAAGAGATAGCTGCTGTCAAAGAACTGCTGCTGCGTCAGGATGTCCGCCTGGTCACCATTACGGGTCCGGGTGGGATCGGCAAAACGCGGCTTGCGGTGCAGGTGGCCAGCGGCCTCGTCGAGCGCTTTCCCGGCGGCACTTATTTTGTTCCCCTTTCCCCCCTGAGCGATCCCGGCTTGATTGCTTCCACCATCGTGCAAACGTTGGGAATCCGGGGAGCCGGAGGTCAGTCGGCGCTCGAAATACTCAAGCGAAACTTGCAGGATTCATCGCGCGCGCCCATCCTGCTCCTGCTGGACAATTTCGAGCATCTGGTTCAGGCGGCCCCTACCGTTTCCGATCTTCTGGCAAGTTGCCCCAATCTTAGAATCATGGTAACCAGCCGCGCCGCGCTGCACGTGTACGGAGAACACGAATTTCCGGTGCCACCGTTGGCGCTGCCGGATTCGCGGTCAAAGCCCTCAGTGGAGATCCTGTCTCGGTGCCCGGCGGTCGCGCTGTTTGTACAACGCGCCGTCGCCGCCAAGCCAGATTTCGCGCTCAATCCAGAAAACGCGGCTGTCGTGGCCGAGATTTGCGGCCGGCTGGATGGTCTGCCTCTGGCGATTGAGCTCGCTGCTGCCCGCGTCAAAGTCCTTTCGCCCTCTTTGATGCTGACGCGCCTGGCCAGCCGGTTGCAACTATTGACTGGAGGCGCGCGGGACCTGCCGCAGCGGCAACAGACCCTTCGGGCTGCAATCGATTGGAGCTACGACCTGCTGAGCGCTGCCGAGCAGAAGCTTTTTCGAAGACTCTCGGTCTTCGTGGGCGGATGCAATCTGGAAGGGGTGGAAGCCGTTTGCGACGCCAAAGCCGATCTCGATTTGGACCTGCTCGACGGCATGGCATCCATGGTGGACAAAAGCCTGGTGCAGCAAGTCGAGCCCGCGAAAGGCGAATCGCGGTTTGTGATGCTGGACACCATTCGGGAGTATGCTCTGGAAAAGCTGGAGGCCAGCGGCGAGCAGCCCTTGACGAAACGCGCCCATGCCGCCTACTGCCTGGTATTGGCCGAGGAAGATGCCACAGAAGAGAGCGGCGCCCAAGCAGCCGAATGGCAGGAACGCTTCGCGCTCGAACACGACAATTTTCGTGCCGGCCTCGACTGGCTCACGGAAACCGGAGATGCGGAGTGGGGCCTGCGCCTCGGAACAGCGCTCTTTCGTTTCTGGGAGATTCGAGAGTATCTGGCCGAAGGCAGGGACAGTTTGGGTAAGCTGCTGAGGCTTGCGGGAGCGGCAGCTCCCACGAAGGCGCGGGCACGCGCGCTTTTTGCCGCTGGCGTGCTCGCGGGCGGGCAGGGAGACTACGCCTCTGCGGATGCGCTGATGGGCGAAAATCAGGAAATTGCGCGTCAGCTGGGGGACAAAACCGGCGTCGCCGTCTCTCTAAACGCGCGGGCCGTCGTGGCTTGCGACCGGGGTGACGTGGCAATTGCGCGCACCCTGTTCGAAGAAAGCCTTGCGCTCTGGCGAGAATTGGGTGATCAGAAGGCGATCGCTCGCGCTCTCAGTAACCTGGCCAATGTTCTCAAAGTACAGCGAGATTATGACCGCGTGAGTTCGCTCCAGGCGGAGTGCCTTTCGATCTTCCGAGAACTAGGAGATCGGACAGGCATCGCCTGGTCGCTCAACTACCAAGGGGATGTCGCACGCGATCGTGGTGATACCGCCGCTGCGCGGAAATTGTATGAACAAGGCCTGGAAATCTTTCGGGAGCTCGGTGACCGCTGGGGCGTTGCTGGAACCCTCGCTGATCTTGGGAGCTTGGCGAGAGAACAGGAAGATTATTCCGCGGCGCACTCTCTGTACGCCGAAAGCATAAAACTCTTTCACGAACTGGACCACAAACGCGGAATTGCGCGTCTGTTGGAGTGTTCCGCGTGCTCAGCAGCTGCTCAGCGCGAAGCAGAGCGCTCGCTGCGATTGGCAGGCGCCGCGGCTGCGTTGCGCCAAAACATTGGTGCTCCGCTCACGCCGGCGGAACAAGCCAAACTGGAAGCGAGTCTGCAAGCGGCACGGCGCGCTCTGACCGACACGGTGGGTGCCAAGGCATGGTTAGAAGGTTGGGCTTTGCCGGTCGAGAAAGCGATCGAAGAAGTGCTGATGCCCGAGACTTCCTCTCCCTTTTGTTAGTTGTGCGTAACCTGGCCGGGCGGGCGCTGGCGTCGAACGAAACTCGCCGGGAAGATTTAACCTGCGCTTATCCACCACCCATTGTCGGGTCGAGAAGGCGCCGCACGGCAGAGATGCGGTTAGCAGGAATGCCTACGCGCTTGGCGTGTTCCTGGATGATAGCTTCGTCCGGAGCGAGATAGACGCAGTACACCTTGTCGCCAGTTACATAGCTATGGAGCCACTGGATCTCGGGCCCCAATCCCTTCAGAACGTTGACTGACTTTTGGGAGACTTCCCGTAATTGAGCCTCAGTCAGATTTCCAGCCCCTGGGATTTCCCGCTCAATGACAAATTTCGGCACGGCCCCTCCGATGCCCACCGATGCTACCATGCAGGTGGTGCTCATTACTACGTGCAGCCGCTTCAACACGGCACGGCCGGAGGCGGTGAATCAGTTTGACGAAGGAATACCAAGAGACATGTACCAAAAAAGAGCACGAAGTATCACGAAAGGCTTTGCCGGCTGCGTTTCCTTCGTGTGACTTTGTGTCCTTAGTGGTAAACGCCGTAAAACTGACGACTACGACGCCGGTAGCCGTCTAGGCCAGCGAGAAATGATTAGGAATCGAGGAACGAAGTTGCCATGGATATTCGATCGCTTCAAAAGCCGCTGAAAGAGCAATACCGCAATGACCCAAATGCCTCGAAAATCAAGATTCGTGCGAAGAGTGGACAGACCGATGTTCCAATAAGCTGCTCCGTCGATATCGGACGTGCCATTTACCAGGCCGAAGCGCACAGCGGAGTTGGAGGCGCCGGTGCCGGCGCCTGTTCGGGTGATCTTTTGCTTGGGGCGTTGGCAGCTTGCGCGCAGATCACCTGTCAAATGGTGGCCGCGGCGATGGGCATTCCGACCGAACGAATTGAGGTCACGGTGGATGGAGACTTGGATCTCCGCGGCACCCTCGGCATAGCAAAAGACGTCCCCGTAGGCTTTGAAAGCATTCACCTTCATTTCGATGTTGTTGCGCCCAAGGCAACACCGGAACAACTGCGCGCCTTGCACGAAAAAACAGAACAGTATTGCGTGGTCATGCAGACCTTATTGCGGCCTCCGAGTCTGCAAACCGATTGGGCCGGTCATAATTGAAGCTCGTCCGCCACACGTCTTCACATTTTTCTCTACGAATGCCATGTTGTCGTGATTAACGCCCGCGTCCTACGCAAACCCCAGTCACGACGCCCCCGACAGATAACACTATTTCCGATTTGAAGGAGATGCGCTAGAATTCTCAACCATTAAGAGTCGCACAATTCCCGGACGGGCATGGAGATTCTTCGATGCCGACAACTCGCAGGGATTTCTTCAAGGCAGTAACGGTCGGCGCGGTGGGCGCTACGGTGTTTGGGTTCGATCTCAAGCCCGCCTACGCACAACTCAAGGAGCTAAAAATTGCACGCGCTGCTGAAACGCGCTCCACGTGTCCTTATTGCGCGGTAGGTTGCGGCGTCCTTATCTACACGATTGGCGATCGTGCAAAAAACGTGTCACCGCAAGTGATCCACGTCGAAGGCGATCCTGATCATCCCACCAACCGCGGAACTCTATGCCCCAAGGGCTCTTCGCTCGAACAGGACATGCTGAACCCGCGGCGGCTCACGAAGCCGCAAGTCCGGCGCCCGGGTGCGACCGACTGGCAGGATATTTCCTGGGACGACGCTCTGAATGAGATTGCGCAATGGACCAAGAAAACGCGCGATAGCTCCTTTGTCGAAAAGGACGCGAACGGCCGCACCGTGAACCGCTGCGAAGGCATCTCGTTCATCGGCGGCTGCACGGACACAAATGAATTCAATTTTTTGGCCGTCAAGGCCATGAGGGGGTTGGGCTTGGTCTATCTAGAAAACCAAGCCCGTGTTTGACACGGACCTACGGTCTCAAGTTTGGGACCAACATTCGGACGCGGGGCCATGACGAATGGCTGGATTGACATCAAGAACACCGACATGATGTTGATCATGGGCGGCAATCCCGCCGAGTGCCATCCTTGCGGGTTCAAGTGGGCGATGGAGGCGAAGCGCAACCGCAACGCCAAGCTGATTTCTGTTGACCCTCGATTCACGCGCACGTCCGCCACGGCCGACCTTTTCGTACAGATTCGCGCCGGCACCGACATTGCGTTCCTCGGCGGCCTGATCCGCTATGCCATCGAGAACAACCGGATTGCCAAAGAATATCTCGTCAACTACACCAACGCCGCCTTCATCGTGAAGGAGGGTTTCAAACTTCCCGAAGACGGTTTGTACTCGGGATTTAACGCGGCGTCGAGCACTTACGACAAGACCACGTGGAATTACGAAGAGGGCGGAGACCTGAGCGGCAAAGCGGGTGCTGCCACGGCTTCCGCGCACGCCGCCCCCGCACCGCCAGCATCCGCTGCGTCCGGCAATGCAAGTCATCCCGCGACACCCGCGCCTCCGCCAGCGTTGCCCCCGAATGTCGCCTACGACCTCACACTTCAGCATCCGCGGTGCGTTTTCCAGTTGATGAAGCAGCAGTATTCCCGCTACACCCCCGAAGTTGTCGAACGGATCACGGGCATCCCGAAGGATCAGTACTTGAAGGCTGTCGACCTGTTTACCTCAGTCCGCAAAGATGGCGACATGAAGAAAGTCGCCACAATTATTTATGCGGTGGGCTGGACACAGCATACTTTCGGAACGCAGATCATCCGCACCGCCGCCATGATTCAACTTCTTCTCGGTAACGTCGGCAGGGCGGGCGGTGGCGTAAACGCGCTTCGCGGTCATTCGAATATTCAGGGCGCGACCGACATGGCCGGCCTCTACGAGTCGCTGCCCGGCTATCTGAAAGGGCCGGTTCCCGACGACGTGGATTTGGCGACGTATCTGAAGCGCACCACGCCCACCGCTTCCAAACCCTCGCCGTGGAATTCGATGAACTATTACGCGAACACACCGAAATTCATGGTGTCGTTGTTGAAGTCTTTATATGGGGACGCTGCTAAAAAAGAAAACGGATTTGCCTTCGATTATTTGCCCAAGCCCGGACAGGATTGCTCGTGGACCCATATCTGGGACGACATGTACAACGACAAGGTGAAGGGCATGTTCGCCTTCGGAATGAACGGCGTGATGATCGGCCCGGACACGAACAAAAACATCAATGCTCTAAAGAAGGCCGACTGGCTGGTGGTGGGCGAAATTTATCCAGATGAAACCAGCGAATTCTGGAAAGCGCCGGGCATTACAAAAGAAGAACAGAAGAAGATTAACACCACGGTTTATCAGCTACCTTGCGCGGGCTTTGCCGAAAAAGACGGCAGCATGACCAACTCCGCCCGCTGGGTCACCTGGAAATTTGCCGCGGTTCCACCTCCAGGCCAAGCCCGACTCGACCAGGACATCATCGCGCAGATTTTCCTCCGGGTTCGTGATCTCTACAAGAAGGACGGTGGGAAATTCCCCGACCCCATTCTGAATCTGAGTTGGGCATACGCCGACGCGGCTCATCCTCCACTTTCCCAGGTCGCGATGGAGCTTAACGGCCGAGCTCTAGCCGACTTGAAAGACGATGCGACGGGACAAGTGATCAAGGCGGGCCAGCAGTTGCCAGGGTTTGCGTGGTTGAAGGATGACGGCACAACGATGTGCGGCAATTGGATCTATTCCGGCATGTGGACCGAAGCCGGATCGCAAGTCCAGCGCCGAGGCACGGAGGATCCGTCTGGAATGGGCGTTTATCCCAATTGGGCGTGGTCGTGGCCGGCCAACCGGCGCGTGCTGTACAACCGCGCATCTTGCGACCCGGCCGGGAAGCCGTGGGACCCCGATCGCAAGCAGGTCTGGTGGAACGAAGCAGCCGGCAAGTGGGTTGGCAACGACGTGCCGGACTTCAAGCCCGACTCCAACCCCAAAGATCACATGGGGCCTTTCATCATGAATCCGGAAGGCATCGGACGATTATTCGCTCCGATCGGTGTGATCGCGGACGGCCCGTTCCCCGAACATTACGAACCAATTGAAAGCCCGATCAAGAATCCGTTTCATCCCGACCAGTCGAACAATCCGCTGGTGAAAAAGTTCAAAACACCTTTCGATACGTTTGGATCGCCGGAAGAGTACAGCATCGTCTGCACCACTTATCGGCTGACCGAGCAATATCACTACTGGACGAAAAATAATCCGATGAACGTCCAGCTTATCCCGGAACCGTTCGTGGAAATTCCGGTGGAGTTGGCGGACGAAAAAGGAATTCGTGGAGCGGACAAGATCAAGGTCATCAGCGCGCGCGGAACCTATGTCGCGAAAGCCTTTGTCACTCGCCGCCTGAAGCCGATGATGATCGACGGCAAAAAGGTTTATCAGATCGGCTTGCCCATTCACCAGGGCTTCCGCGGTATCGATGAGGATGAAGGGAGAAATGCGCGGACGCCGGCAAATCTGCTGACCCCTACAGTCAGCGACCCGAATGCACACACGCCCGAGTCTAAGGGCTTCTTAGTGAAAGTCGAGAAGGCGTAGGAATAGAGAGCGACCATGAGCCAGGCGGCAACAGAGCTAATCCGAATTTCCGGTCACGCGGGTGTCGTTCCCGGTAAAGGTCTGAACCGAGAATTTCAGGTGTGCAAGCTGGTGGACACGACGACGTGCATCGGCTGCAAAGCGTGCGAAGTGGCCTGCCTGGAGTGGAACGGTTACACGTTCAGCGAAACCACCTTCGATAACACTTACCAGACGATGCCGGAGACGGCATGGAATTACTGGAACCTGATCAAGTTCAACGAACATGAGCGCGCCGACGGCACCCTGATGCTGCTGATGCGCAAAGATCAGTGCATGCACTGTGCTGATCCGGGTTGCCTCGCAGCCTGCCCCGCGGACGCCGCCATTGTTCAGTATGCCAACGGCATCGTCGATTTCCAGGAGGCAAATTGCATCGGCTGTGGGTACTGCATGACCGGATGCCCGTTCAACATTCCGAAATTCGATCCGCCCTCGCGCAAAGTTTTTAAGTGCACGCTGTGCAACGACCGCGTGTCGGTGGGACTCGAACCAGCCTGCATCAAGGCCTGCCCCACGGGTTGCCTGCATTTTGGAACGAAGTCAGAAATGAAGGAACTGGCGGAAACTCGCGCGGCGCAACTTCGCACCAACTCCGGATTCCAGGATGCGGGCGTCTACGATCCTGACGGAGTGGGCGGAACCCACGTGATCTACGTCCTGCACGATGCGAAGAATCCCGAGTTATACGGCGGACTGCCGAGGGATCCGCGGATTCCCTGGTCGGTGCGTATGTGGAAAGCGCCGCTGAAATGGATTGGGAACTTTGGGATCATCTTCGGGGTCGTCGGCGTTTTCATTCACTATCTGCGATTCGGCCCTAAGGTCGTCAAGGAAGACGAGCAGCAGTCTCACGGAGAAAGCCAATGAGCCGCGAACCTTATCTCCTTCCGAACGGACGCGTCCTGCGCTATACGTTTCGCGAGCGGCTCGTGCACTGGTTGGCAGGCGTCTCGTACGTATACCTTCTCCTGACGGGTCTCGCCTTTTGGAGTCCGTGGTTATTTTGGATCGCCGTCATCCTCGGCGGGGCAACGATTTCGCGCGAGCTGCATCCCTGGTTCGGCCTCGTGTTCGTCGTCGGGGTTTCGCTGATGTACAACATGTGGCACCGGCAGATGAAGGAGACACCCTCCGACAAGGCCTGGTGGGCGGCGATCGGACATTACATTCGCAACGAAGACAATCAGGTCCCTTCCGCCGACCGTTTCAACCCCGGCCAAAAATTGTTGTTTTGGGGCTTCTTCTGGAACGGCATCTTGCTTTTGCTTACCGGGTTAATTCTGTGGCTCCCGCAGTACATTCCCTGGAACTTGCGTTTCCTGCGCCTCATCGCCGTTTTCGTACATCCCGTGTGCGCGCTCGCAACCATCGCGCTTTTTATCATCCACGTCTATATGGGCACCGCGATGGAACGTGGCGCTTTCGGTTCCGTCATTCGCGGCGACGTGTCACGTGCCTGGGCAGACCATCACCACCACACGTGGTATCAGCAACTGCTTCGTGACTCGACTACGAGAAAATGAACGACAGGAAGTGGGACGCGCGTATTCGTCGCGCCAACGAACTCGCCTCCTCTTACCCGTTCTCCGCCGAAGGGCTGCATTATTACGCCCGCATTGCGACATTTCAGAAGGGCGTTTACGGCGAAATCCAGAAAGCGCTCGCGAATTCGCCAAAGATTTCCTGCGATCGTCCCCTGCGAGATGAATTAGATTTTTTCCTCCTGCTCCCGAAGTTTCCCGGATTTCTTTCGTTGATTCAGCAAATTGCGCCCGCACCGCTCGCCCAGGCCGCCGCCACCTTGGCGGTGAAGGGATCAGCGGCATGGCAGCGCGCAATTGAAGATTTCTGGTACAGCGATTCAGATTTAACTGCGGCCGCGGACGACGCCGAACAAGTCCACTCCCCCGATGAGCGCGCACCAACTTATTCCGATCGCGTGCTCGCGTGGATTTTTCTCCAGCCGTACGCAGAGTATCTAGCGGATCACCGCGAAGTCGCGACCGTAGACGGAACTCCATCCACGTGCCCGCTTTGCGGCGGCAAGCCCGCCGTCGGCGTATTGCGGAGCGAAGGCGACGGCGCGAAAAAGTCGCTGATCTGCATGCTCTGCGCTCACGAGTGGGCTTTTCGGAGAATTTATTGCCCGGCGTGCGGAGAAGAACGAGAACCGCAGATGGCATATTACTCAGCTCCCGAGATCGCGCACGTCCGCGTGGACGTCTGCGACACATGCCACACCTATCTGAAGAGTATCGACTTGACGAAAACAGGCCTGGCAGTGGCCGTCGTAGATGAGCTGGCAACCATACCCTTGGACCTATGGGCGCGCGAACACGGCTACGAGAAACTGCAAATCAACCTGCTGGGAACCTGACCGTCGCTCTCACGGCCTCCACATCAGACAGTCGTGGTTTCATGAGTTTCGAAATAGTTGTATGACAATCCAAATAAGTATCGCCCATGCCCACCATGGAATCGGCAGGGACTTGATGACCCTCCTCCGCCAACCCAGGGAGCTCGAAATGTGCCGCCATCGCAGTCCCCATACAGTCTTGCGGTACAGGCCAAGCTGATTTTGTTCGAGAAAGCGCACCAGCATTGGAATGTCAGTCAGCAGCGGCCGGCGTCGTTGCTCGAACCACTCATTGGCATTTTCTTTGCAGTCAAAGTAGCTGCGATATTGGTTCCACGTCTCGAGCAGCCCGCGCTTGTCCCCCAGCAGCGCGCAGGCTTCGGCCTTCACATGAGCCAAATATCGGGCGCAGTGGTCATGAGGAAGGTCGCGAAGGGCATCCCCGCAGGTCGCAACAATCTGTTTCAAATCGCTTGGCCAGACCGCCGAAAAACAGCCGACATAGTTGGCCACCACGTACATGCTTACGCCGCGACGGCTTCTCCACGAAGACAGTAGTTTGCGAGCCTCGCTTGTTCGCCGCAGTGAAGCGAGTGCACGCCCCGTTTCTGACCAGGTAGAAACGTCGGCTTCCACTTCTGCCCGGTGTTTCCTCCAATATTTGATTACCAGCCGGTAGTGACCGACGCCGTTGAGCCGGTCAAGAGCCTTGGCGCGATACGACCCATCAATCCATGGACTGCGATCGGCCAGCTCCAGCAGGCTCAACAGTTCCTTGACTCCCCGGTCAGGAAACCAGCTGCTCCACTGCGACTGCGGAATCTTCTTCTCGGTTTTTGCATGCTCCAGTGCATACGAACACAGAATGAAGAATGCCCGGGGTGCGGGGCGGCGTTGTTTTTCGAGCGACCCACGCGCCTCCTGATAAGCTCTGTCCACAAACTGCGCCTTCTTGAGATGTTCCCAGGCATAATCCGCCGGCCAGGTGGAGACTTCCACTTCCGCGTAGAAAATGCGTTGCATGGCCGCAATTGCCTGATCGAGATTTTTTTCTTGTGCGCGCACCTCAACCACGCGGGCCAGATAGTAAGGATTGCTCGGGTCCGGAGGGTTGACTGAATTCAGGACGGCGTGGGCTTCGGGAATCCGCTTTGCCGCTCGCAGCAAATCGTAACGATGCAAGTGGAGAGGAGTTTCCTCAGGGAAATCGCGGAGCAGCCCGCTCCATTCCGCATCCAGTTCACCTACGGGGAGTCCCGCCTTTTCAAGAACGATCAGGCGCTGCTTTCGGAATTGTGGATTGGTGCGGAGTTCTTCTGGGATTGTGCCGAGCAATTCACGAGCCTGCTGCCAGGCCTGGTCCTCAACCAGCCAGTCGACCAGCAAACTCCAGCCCCACAAGTACCAAGGGTAGGCCTGAACCGTGATGCTTATTTCTCTACGCGCTTCCTCCTTCTTGTCTTGCAGGCGGTGAATCCAGGCAAGCCGCCCCTGAGCCGGCGATGAGTCGGCGAGCCGCGGCCGAATGTTCTGCATCACCTGTTCAGAGTCTCCGTAGCGGCGCTGCTCCACCAGCAGAATCGATAACTGGTCCGCGGCGTCAAAAAATGCGGGGTTGAGGGCCAGGCTGCGTCGAAAGCATGATTCGATTTCGCCGGGCTGCGCAAACCGATGCAACCTTTTGAGAGTCGTGCCCAGCAGGAACCAAAGGTAAGTACCGCGTGGGTAGACGCTCACACCTGCTCGGGCCGTTGCCACTGCTCCCTCTTCGTCACCGCATTCCAGCAATAAGTGAATGGCACGATCGCGCCAGTTGACGTCGCGAGGCGCTTGTTCCAAGATCTCGCGGATCATGCGCTTTGCCCGATCGAAAGAGTTGTGGCGAATCAGAACCTGGATGAGGGCGTCGGACACCTGCCGATTCTGGGGGTCGCTTGCTCCGGCCTCTTCCAGCAGCCTGCAAGCTTCGTCTCCTTGTCCGCGGAGTTCGTGGACCCACGCGAGTTGAATTCGAGCCGCCGAATTATCTGGATGACGGCGAATGATCTCGCCCAAGCCAGCTTCCGCTTCGGTGAGCTTGCTCAGTTTGCGGCAGGCGCGCACCAGCGAGAAGCGCAGACCAAGGTGATACGGAAAATGATCGACCGCGGGAAGAAGCATGGTGTGCGCCCGCGCTGCATCCGTCCGGCCCTGGCCGTGGTCCAGCAAAAGGTCTGCGAAACACTCGGCGATCTCTGGATCGTCCGGACGCTGGTGGTTCCATCGCGAGACTGCGTTCTCGGCTTCAGTGGAGCCGAATCGTTGGGCGAGCAGGGGCACGATCTCGCGGGCAATCGCCAAATGCCCGGGGGAGCGCAGAAGAATCGGTTCGATCCGTTCCCAAATTTCTCTTCGCTGCTCAGCCTTAAAGCCTGCTGAACATTCCCAAACCCGTTGGTAACCGTAGGAGACCATCGGCTCACGATCGATCGAATCGAGCCAGCCAGCGACGGCCTCGGTCCACTCACCACAAGCCTGGTGCCATTTCGCGTGAACCCGTATGGTCGCTGGATCTTCCGGGGCCGTCCGGTCGCATTCCTCGAGGAACGCCAGCATGCGCGCCCGGAGTCTCTCGCGCCGCCGATCGTTTGCTCCTTCGTAGTCTTCCGTACAGCCGAAAGCGAGTTCCCGCCAAGCCCACCCGTCTTCTGGGTTGCGTTTCACTCGGCGGAACAGCAAGGAATATTTCTTGCTCCTCGATTCTCCGGCCAATTGACGGTAATACAGCTGTTCGAGTTCGTCGTGACCTGGATTCTCCGCCAACCAGCGCGAGGCCTGCTCCAGCGCGCTCCGCGCGCCGTCGTGCTTCCGAATCAGATCGACCAGCGCGTAGCGAGCCGGCATGTGACGCGGCAGTTCGTCCACCCAACCCTTGGCGTGCTCGATGGATCGTGGCAAATCACCGCGCAGGCGATAGAATTCCACCGCCGCTTCACGGAATTGTGGCTGGTTCCCGGTTGCTTCGAGAAGTCCCAGATGTTCTTCGGCTTCCTGCCAGCGTCCCATGCGGGCCAGGAACGGAACGACGAATCCCAGCAATTGCGGCAAACTGCCGTGCTGGGCCAGCGCCTCAGTGCAAACGGAGAGAGCGCGATCCGGCCGCCCCCATTCTTCTAGCGATCTGATCCAGGTAATCCAGGTTCCAGCGGCTCGAGACGAGCTACCGAATTTCCGTACTCGACTCTCAAGCCACGAAAACCCCTCATCTTCCCGGTGGTCTCGGATTAAGGCATAGCAGTACGCAAGTGCGTAGTGCTCATTGCCGGTGGCCTGGCAGGAGGCGATGCGAAAGCACAGCAGCGCGTCCTCCGTCGCACGCTCTTTCGAACGAAGATCGCCAAGCACGTGCCAGCCGTCCGCCGACAGCGGTTGGCGCCGGATTAGTCCATGGAGCAGGGCGCTCGCGTTCTGACGGGTCTCGGCGGAGAAGCGCAACATGTCGGCATATTCAGCGACGTAGCGGGCGGGCGGAAAGAGCCAGTCCTGCTGCGATTGAACTCCGGGCAAAATGCCCCGCTCGACTACTCCCGCCAGTGTCTCGCGCATCAGAGCCGTGTTCCCTCGCGACCGGCAAGCCCCTATCAATCGCGACCGCAGGGAGGGGGAATTGGGGAACTCGCTCAGCAACTGCTGAAAGCCGAGCAACGCTTCGCCCGAGTGCCCATCCTCGTTGGCCTGAATCGCGCGCAGGAACCGCGTTCCTGGATATGAAGGAAGTTTCTCGCCGACATCACGGACAACCTCGCGAGCTGCGCTCGGCCCCTGCAGAATCAGAATTTTCTGGTACAACTGCGCCGCGGTCATGATCACAACATCATTCGCGGGCAGCAGTCGATCAAGCAGCGCTGCCTTTTCCTGAGGAACGGCAGCCATACCCTTCATTCCCAGAGGTTCGCGGCTTTTTGCAAAACCCTCCAGAAGATACTCGGCGGTGCGGTATGCCATGGGATCATGAATAATCAACGTCCCCGCCGCCTCGTCCAGTCCCACCACGGCGACCGCATGGGCATTGTCGTCGCCCTCCAGCGTCAGGATGAAACCGATTCCATTCTTGATGAGTAGCGTGGCCGTGTCTGGAGTGACCGCGAAGAACCGCACCGTGAGCCCTCGTTTCTCCAGCCACTCGGCTGCCGCCCACTCCGCGGTGCCACCAAACGTAATCTCCGAGGCCATGACATCTGGATCAAGGTGCTCTCCAACAGTGGCCAGAGCGGAAGCAAGACTCGTGGGAAGACACGCCTCGTGCTTCTGAATCGCTCGCGGAAATGGCAGGCGGGTGCGGCGGCCTTCAGGATTCTGCCGAAGATTGGCCAGCATCCTGCGATAGAAGGGAATGCGCACTTCCTCCGCCCACCGCTCCATCTCGGCGTGATCATCCGCCAGTTCGGCAATATCAAGGCGGATGCGGGAGAAAAACCGGCGCGGGTTCCGGTCGGCCAGCGGCGCCAACGTGGGCAAGCGCTCCGCAAATGCCCGGGCATCGTCCAGCACGCGACGACGGCCGTCACCATCAAGGGTTTCGGCCAGGGCGCACTGATACCAGCAGGCTAGGTGAACGACTTCATAAGACTGGCTGTTCTCAGACGCGGCCGCCAGGCGCCGCGCGGATTCCTGCACCCGGCCAAGGTTGAGCAGACTGCTTGAGAGACTACGCGCCCCGTGCGGTGTGCCAGGATTGATCTCCCATGACAGTTCAGCACACTTCAACGCCTCGTCCCAGCGGTCTTCAAGTCCAAGAACATCAGACTCACAACTCGTGATCCATCCATCGCGGCAAGGCAAACTGTGGGCACGCTCCAAGCATTGGTGAGCCTTGGCGAAGTCGCGGAGAAATGCCCAGGTAACAGCGTGAGAAGCAAGCCATGACGCCTGCATCTCCGGGTCCGCAGCGCAAATATCAGGATTCCCGTCGAACCCGCGCAAGTCGTCCAGCAATCGCGACCGGCGGCGGCTGGCATTTCTTGTGAAATAGCGCACTCGCGGATCGTCAGGATCGCGCGCCTGCGCCTCTCGAAATAGCCGGCGTGAAAGCCTCCATCCTCCCAGCCGCACCGCCAGCCTGCCACCAAGAATCAGCTCCTCAACGGAGAGATTCTGGATCGAAGTCGACGGTTTCCAGTAGTCCGAGCTCTGCTGAAAGGCGTCGAGGAAGCGATTGCTATCGTAAAGTCGCTGCAGATTGGTAAGCGAAGTCACGCGAAAGGTATTGAAGCATGCATTGTGGGTTGGTTCAACCTTGGGTCAGTTGGTCAAAGCTGATTGAGAGCAAAACATCTGTGTCCAGGATTGAGCGGCCTGACGATTCGCAGGCTATTGCCATTCCGGCTAACCTCCTGCATAATAAGTGTTTGTCTTGATCTCGCCGGACTCTTCCGGAACAAGGATATAAGTCTCGTGTTAATGATTCGTCTGGCGCGCCGGGGTGCGCGCAAACAACCCCACTATCGCATTGTGGTAATTGAGAAGGAACGCGCGCGCAATGGCCGCCCGGTGGAAGTGGTGGGGACGTACAATCCCCGCACCAACCCCGCCAGCGTCGAATTGAAGCGCGACCGCGTCGAGTACTGGGTGTCAAAGGGCGCGCAAATGTCGGACCGGGTGCACAAGCTGTTCTCGAAGCCGGCTCCGGCCAGCGCCGGTTCAGCCGCTTAGCGCCTGCGAGCTTGACCACTGCTCCCTGACCACTGTTCCCTAGCCACTGCGGTTTTCGTGGCCAATGCTTCCAATTTCACAGTGAGAATTTGAAAGCTGCCGATTATGACTGAAAATGCTGGAGACGTGCGCGTCCTTCTCGAGTACATCGCCAAGTCGATTGTGGATGCTCCCGACGAAGTCTTCGTGGAGCAACTCGACGGCGACGTGATCGAACTGGAAGTCGCCGAGAGCGACGTGGGCAAAGTGATCGGACGCCAGGGCCGTACGGTTCGCGCCATGCGCGCTCTGTTGAACGCCGCCGGAATACGCGCCCACAAACGCTACACGCTCGAGATTGTGGAGTAACCAGTCTGCCGTGGGCTGAAAAAGCTTGGTTTGAAAAAAGTTTGACTCCTGGAACCAGCGGCGAGTTCATTACCCTGGCCCGTGTGAAGAAAACGCAAGGGCGAAGGGGCGAAGTTGCGGTCGAAGTGCACAGCGACGTCCCCGGACGCTTCGCGCAAGGCATGAAGCTTTTCGCCTTGCCGGCCGGACAGATCGGCGGAAACGAAAAGCGGCGTGAACTGGAAGTCGAAGATCTCTGGCCGCACAAAGAATGGCTAGTGCTGAAGTTCCACGGTGTGGATTCGATCACAGACGCCGAAGCCCTGGTCGGTTGCGAATTGCAGGTGCCGAGCAGCCAGCGCGCGGAGCTTGGGGCGGGATGGAATTACGTCAGCGATCTGGTGGGCTGCACGGTTCTTGACCAGGGTCATGAGATTGGCCGCATTGCCGATGTACAGTTCGGAGCGGGCGAGGCTCCTCTGTTAGTGGTGGCGGATGGCGCAGGAAGAAAGTTCGATGTGCCCTTCGCCGAGGCGTATCTGGAAAGCGTTGACGTAAGCCGCCGCGAAGTGCGCATGAATCTTCCGGGTGGCATGCTGGAGATTAACGCGTCGCTCACCGCGGAAGAGAAGCGCGAGCAGGCGCCAAGAAAAAAGCGTTAACCACAGAGAACACAAAGGCTCACCGAATAAAGAATTACCCTGTGTTCCTCTGTGTCCTCTGTGGTGAAAAGGTTTTGACCGCGCATGAGAGCCGATATTCTCACGATTTTCCCCGGCTTCTTTCGCGGGCCTCTGGACCACGGCATCACCCGCCGGGCCTGCGAGATGGGCCTGGCAACAATTTTTGTTCACGATTTGCGGGAGTTCACGCACGACAAACACCGCACCGTGGATGACCGCCCCTTCGGCGGCGGCGAGGGCATGGTGCTCAAGCCGGAACCGCTCTTTGAATGTTTGCAGTCGCTCGGCCTGTCTTCGCGGGAGGACCGCGTAAACGACCGTGCAGCCGGCTGCGCGAAGCAATCGGTGATTTTGCTTTCGGCGCAGGGTCAACGCTTCTCGCAGAAGATCGCGACAGAGTTGGCCGCGCTCGATCGCATCGTCCTGATTTGCGGCCGCTACGAAGGCGTGGACGAACGCGTGGCCGATTTTCTGGCAGACCGCGAGCTTTCAATTGGCGACTACGTGCTGAGCGGCGGAGAAATGGCCGCAGCGGTGGTCATCGAAGCGATCATGCGCCTGTTGCCGGGAGCGCTGGGAAACGAAGCGTCGGCGCGGCAGGAGTCGTTCACGGCGCAGGCCGAGGCCAAGCAAGTAGAGGGTGCGGATTCCACCTGCGGTTCGGGCGGGTTGCTTGATTATCCGCACTACACGCGGCCCGCCGAGTTTGACGGGATGAACGTGCCGGAAGTTCTGCTATCCGGCAATCACGAAGAAATTCGCCGCTGGCGCCATCAGCGGGCGCTGGAAAAAACTCTGTGCAACCGTCCCGACTTGCTCGAGGCTGCGCAATTGAGTGACGAAGACAACAAACTGATCGCTGCAATTCGAAAACAGTTGGCGGGGTAGATTGCTGGTGTAGATCGCTTGTGTGGACTGGTTGTGTGGAGCGGGCACACTTGCCCGCTGGTTTTGGCGGCGCGATCAGACTCTCAGGATCGAATTACGCGAATTGATTTACGCGATAAGAGAGACGCCCATAAGAAACACGCGGGACTAACAAACGCGGGAAGTTAACGAGATAAGAAAAACGCGAGACGCGAGAAGAAGGAAAACGACATGTCAAACCTAATCATTGAAAAACTGCTCTCCAAAACCCGGCGCACCGACCTCCCAGAATTTCGCCCCGGCGACACCGTGCGCGTGCACGTGAAGATCAAGGAAGGCGACAAGGAGCGTCTGCAGGCCTTCGAAGGCGTGGTCATCAAGCGCGACAACGGACCGCAGGCCAGCTTCACCGTCCGCAAAATCAGCTTTGGCCAGGGCGTGGAGCGTATCTTCCCCATCCATTCCAAAGTGATCGACAAAGTCGACTTGCTGCGCTCCTCCAAAGTTCGCCGCGCCAAGCTCTACTACCTGCGCGGCCTCAAAGGCAAAGCCGCCCGCCTGCGCGACGTGGAACGCCCGGAGTAAGTTCGGGCTTCGGGCTCCGGTTGTCGGGCTTCAGCCCTTCGGGCTCGCGGTAGGAAACTGAAGAACGTGTGGAGCGGGCACTCTTGCCCGCTTGCCTGCAGCACCACAAAGTCAGCGGCCAAGGGTGCCGCCTCCACCTGAGCCGAAGCCTGAAAGCCGAAGCCCCGAAGCCGCTTTTGAAAGCCTCACACCCGCAGCGGTTCGTGCACCACTTCCACTTCGACAAACTCTTTGATCGCGCGTTTCTTGGCCCGGAGTTTATTCAGCACGTAGCTGAGCAAGGGCCGGTCGCCGCGCCGGATTTCCTGGAACGCCACTCCCATGCTGTCGGGCCCGGCCATGTATTTCACCTGCGCTTTGAGCGCGAGGTTCACATCCAGCACGCTCAGCAGCAACCGGAAGTCCGTACCCGGACGCAATTTTTCATTCCCTAAAATGTGCGCGGAAATGCGCGCCCCAAATTCCGAAAGCTGATCTACCTCGCCCGACAAGTTTTGCCGGCCATCGATTTCCGCTCGGCCGTGAACCTCGTAACGCGGACGGCGCCGGTGCTCCTCGCCCGCGCGCGACGTCCCGAAGGAGCGCGGAGCCTGCCGGTTGAGGTTGCCAGGAAGTACCGGCTGATATTCTTCTTCCAGCTGCCGCAGTTCGTCGTCCCAGGGCGTCTTGCCATTTTCGACACATTGCACCGCAAACTGTCCGCGCAGATCGGAATTGCGGTCGCCTGTCCACACCACCTGGCACATCGCCTTGTTGCGCCCGCGTTCCACCAGGACCAGATCGCCGGCGTTCATTTCGCGCGATCCGGTCAGCCGCGCTCCCCTCGGATGAATGTCATAAGTGCAGGCCATTTCCACCGGCCCGCGCCCACGCTCCTCGACCAGGCTCCAGCGAACCGGCAGGGCCAGATGCACCAGCTTGCCGCTGAGCAGCCCTTCTTGTGGCGGGGTGTTGGTTTTACTCTCCAAAATTGCCTCGGATCATTCCAAAATTGCCTCGGATCATTTCGCGCCGATCGCTCTAGCTCGGATCGTTCTAACCCAGATCGTTCCAACCCAGATCCAACAAGATCACTCCACGCTGCCATCAACATAGCAGCACCAGTACGGCCGGGCAACGAACGCCCGTACTCGAAGAAATGGTTACCGAGCGCCATTACCAGTCGGCGCAGGCATGGCCCGGAAGTGGGATTGATTTTCCGAGGAGCGAGGAACGAAGAAATGAAATTACCCCACTGAAAATTCTTCTCTTGCAGGAGGCGCCGCTTGTCAGCGAAGATGTTGGACAACTCCCGTCTTCGGAAAAGTATGTCCTCTGCGACCAAGTTCTCAACGATCAAGTCATCAACGATCACGTCGTCGACGATCACGTCCTCCGCGATCGACCTTGCTCTGATCGAGCCCGCTCCGGCGCGGACGATCTCGGCGTCCGCCGCGAAGATGCGTCTCTTGAAGAAGCTGCGCTGTACTTTGCGCTACGAGAAGCGTGCATGGGCCTCCGGCGCGCGCATGGTCGCGGGTGTGGATGAAGTGGGGCGCGGATCGTTGTTCGGTCCCGTGGTGGCGGCCGCGGTGATTCTCGATCCCGCCTATCGCATTCGCGGCTTACGAGATTCGAAACTTCTTTTGCCGGAACGGCGCGAGGCGTTAGCGCCGCGCATTCGCGCGCACGTGCTGGCCTGGGCGGTCGCTTCCGTGGACGCAGCGCAGATCGACCAGATCAATATTTATCAGGCGTCGCGGCTTGCCATGCGCGAGGCCGTGATGCGCCTGGCCCCTGCGGCGGACCACCTGCTCGTCGACGCCCTGCGCCTCGACTGCGATCTGCGGCAGGATCCTATCATCCATGGCGACGCGCTCTCCGCCTCGATCGCCGCGGCTTCGATCCTGGCGAAGGTCGAACGCGATCGCATGATGTGCGAGTGGGATCCGGTCTACCCTGAGTATGGCCTGGCCTCGCACAAGGGTTACAGCACGCCGCGGCATCTGGCCGCGCTGCGCGAGCACGGTCCCACGCCGCTGCATCGCCAGTCGTTCGCGCCGGTGTGGCAGAATCCTGCGCCGCAGGAGGCGTTCGGGTTCATGCAGGAAGACGAAGAGCCCACCGCGATCGCCAGTCTTTAATTACGCGAGCAAAAACTGAGAAGTGTTCCTTCAGGAACATTTTGTACAGATCGTTTTGTATGTACACCTAAGGGACTGTCAGGATGGGGTTTGCACGCGGGGTTCTCCGGACTTTCGTATTCTGTTCATGGCGGGAATAGTTTTGGTTGATGGTTTTCGAATGCGGCGATGGGGCATCCGGGGCAGGCATCGTCTAGTGTCCAAGTTCCGCGGTCGTGGAGAAAAAGGCCCTCGATCTTCGCTCGACGGACAGCCGAGGGCGGCTGTCCCCACATGTGCATCTCATTCCCGCGTGAGCATCTCGCGCCCCGGCATGAGCATCTCGTGTCCCCCCAGATGGGCATCTCCTATTACCTCTGCCTCTACTTCGCTGTGAGAATGTCCGTCAACAGATCCGGCTTTGATTCGTCGCGCACCAGGTGCGGATACTTTTCGCCGCCGTGATAATCGAGCTTGTAGGTTTTGTAGTAGTCGGTATTTTCTACCAGCAATTCCAGTGGTTCGCCGCTGGTCTTTCCTGTTTTTAGAGCGTCGTGCAACACTTCAGTGGAAAATTTTCGGCCGTTCACTCCAACCAGTTTCATGCCCGGGCCGATGCCGGCTTTCGCCGCGAGCATACCCTCAATCGTGTCGGTGATGGCGCCGTCATCATTCAGATCCAGTCCAAGCGAGTAGGCTGCGTCGACGAAATGGAAAGCGCCCTCGGCACCGCGCTCCATTTCCGACGGGGTTTCATCGTAGACGACTTTCCAGCCGCTGCCTTCGATGCCGCCCAGCGGAGCGCCGGGTCCGTGGTTGGTGAGGTGTTCCGTCCAGAAGCCGCGCCAGTCGTAGGGTACGATCTGGTTCAGAGCGTTCACGACGTCGTCGAACGTGTAGGGCTTGACCATGGGACCGGTGCTGGGCGCGCCATGGAAGAGCTTGCAGAAATCGTCGAGCGTCTTCGCGCCTTTGCTTTGCTGGCGGATGATCACATCGGCCCACAGCCAGTTCAAAGTATCTTCGTCGTAGAAATCCGTGCTGCGGCGCCAGGAATGCCACGCTCGCGGCGAGAAATAAAGTTCGGGCGCGGCGTCGGCGGTGTCCTGCAAGTTGCGCCATTCACGGCCCGGAGTGTGGTCGAGCGCGGCCGCGGTGCGCGCCAGGTCATCGCGAAGTTGCGGGGCGGTCAGCAGGCCGCTGCGAGCGGTCAGCACTTCGCCCAGATAATTCGTGAGGCCTTCGTAGACCCAGAGCAAATCGTCCTGCATCGGCTGCTGATAGTCAGGTGTTGCCAGGTCGGCGGGACGGCGGTATTTTCCGTTCCACGAGTGCACATACTCGTGAGGCAACAGGCTGGCCTCTGCCTTGCGCGCGGTTTCATCCACCAGGCCGCGCTCGTCGACGCGGCTGTCGTCGGACTCGTGATGCTCCAGCCCGAAGTGCGCCACGTGATCGCTCATGCTGTAGAGGAAGTGATAATCGCGGTAATGGTGCGCGCCGAAGAGTTTGTTGGCCTGCTCCACCAGATTCTTGTAATGGTCCCAAACTTCTGGGGGCGCGTCGAGCGCGGCGGCGCTGTCGGCGGCGATATCCATCTCGGTGAGCGGATCCTGCGCCAGCGGCACCACCTTGAGGAACTCGCCCGTAATCACGGGTGAATCCACCAGCGTGGTCAGCGAAACTGTGGTGAAGTGAATTTCGTTGCCGCTCTGTTTCGAGATCGGCAGAGGGGTGCCGAACTTCCAGCCTTCGGGAAGTTTCAGGCTGGCCGTGTAGTTGATGTCGTCGGACTTGAATCCTTTGGGATAGAGCAACACCTGATTCCAGCTGATGACAGCGAGCTTGTCGGTGGCGGACGAGCCCGCCGAGAAGCCGCCTTCGAACGTTGCGGGAGAAAGAAAATCAAGTTCGGCGTCGACTTCGCTGGCGCCCGTTGGGACTTCGACGTGAATGGTGAAGCCATCGAGCAAATCGCGGCGCCACTTGAGGGTCTTGCCGCCGGCGCTGAACTTCAGGCCAGCCAGGTCAATCACGGGGCCGTCGGGCGCGTGTTCGCCGGGAATCCATTTCGGATAGTAGAGCGTCAGGTCGCCGGGGCTGGCGGGAATCTTCAGCGTGGCGTGGAAAATCTTTCGCGGCGCGGTGGAGGCGTCTACGAAGAGCGTGACGGTTGGAGTGGTTGCGGACCAACTCGATAGCGAGAGGAAGAAAACCCAGACTATGCCCAGGATTCGCGAGGGTTTCATAAGATGGCTCCGGATTATGGCAGTCTTGATTACGGCTGTCTGGAACGACGGATCGACTCCAGCCGTTTTGCAGAATTTTAGATTTTAGCAGGGAGAGGGGGATGGGCTGCTCTTAAATTTATACTTCGGTGAAAGGCTGTTTTGATAACGCAGAAATCGTTTGACCCTGGCTGATTTGCTCTATATTGTATATGTAATGTCTGCACGCGATTATCTTGGGGAATTCGAACACGTCATCATGCTGGCGCTTTTGCGGCTGGAAGATCGCGCGTATGGAGTTACGGTGCGGCGAGAGATTGAATTCCGTACGAAGCGTGAGGTATCGATCGGCGCCGTGTATGCCACGCTCGATCGTCTGGAAGCGAAAGGCTACGTCAAGTCGCGACTCGGCGATCCTACTCCTGAGCGTGGAGGACGTTCGAAACGATTTTTCCAGGTGACGGCGAAGGGCGTGGCGGCGGTGAACCGCACCCACCGCGCTCTTCAAAGCATGACTGAAGGGCTCGATCTGGTCAGGAGCTACGCATGATGTCGCAAGAGTCTTCGCTGCGGCCGCCGCGCATGGCCGCCTGGCTCGTCGGTTTGTTCACCTCTGATAAAGAGGCTGAGGCCGTTCCGGGGGATCTGCTCGAAGAGTTCTCCTACGTCGCGTCGAAATCTGGAATTATTTCCGCCCGGCGCTGGTATTGGCGACAGACCGCCAGAACTATCGCACAACTTGCGGGTGCCACGTTCCGCAGCGCGCCGTGGTTGATGGTGGCTGTCGTCGTCGGAGGGTTTTGGCTGCACGGGTTTGTCTCCGCGCTGCCCGACAAATTCTTGTCGGCAGTCACCGACAGATACCTCACGTTCTGGTCGGCCCACTTTCAGGCGTACCTGTGGGTGCTGAATGCAGTGGGGATCGCACACGTGATGGCCGCGTTGCTGGTGGGGTGCGTGGTGGCGTTGGCGGCGAAGGGAAGAGAAATGGTCGCAACCATGACGCTGGCTCTGGTTTTTTGCGCGTTGATTGCGGCGGCCTTGGTATGGGCGACCTCGCACGGGCATATGGATGGTCTGTGGATGCTATGGTCGTGTGCTGATCCGTTGGCGATGGTTGTGGGCGGAGTGATCGTGAGGACGCGCCGATCGCGAATCCGAGATTCCTCGCCGGGGCGGCTCGGAGTGACGGGAGTGTAGGGATCAGCCAGCCTAGAACCGGCGTGACAGGCTCGTAATCACTGTGTGTTTTGATCAGCCGCTTTAGAAAACTTCTGGCTGCTTTGACGAAAATCTCTGGCGCAGTTTCTGCCACTCTTCGGTGGAGAAGATGCGCGGGCCGACTTCGATGAGGCGTGGCGTCATATTGAAGACGGCGATGCGGGTCCAGGGTCTGCCGTCGCGCATGCGCAGGCCTTTCTCATTCAGGTCGCTCACGATGCTGGAATAAGAGAAGTCCTGAACCAGCAACTCCATCATGAGCATGAGCGTGCGATTCTCGAGGGGATCGATCTCCAGGCGCTGGCAGTCGTCGGAGATGCGCAGGCCGTAGGGGATATCCTCGCTGAACGCGCCTTGGGTCGGAGCTTCCGAGTCGGGGAGCTCGCGCCGCCATTCGATCGATACCATTTGCCATCCCGCGGCGGCGCGCTGCTGGATGACCTGGGGACTGAAGGGGCCGGAAATCACATCGCGAATGCGTTCAAAATGCGCCATGAAAACCTCCGTGAGCTGCTCGTGGACCAAGAGAATGCGCAATTTAGCTGCCAGAAAACTGGTCGGTTGCGAATCGACTAAGTCGCTCGCCAGCATTGAAATAGGCGGAGGCCATGCGCCCAGGCTCAGGCATTGGATGTCCGCTTCTGTGAATTAGTGTTCGTTTCCGGACGCTGCACTTCCGAACCGGGAGCTCCGAACTGACCGGCTGGCGGCTACGCTGCTATCATCTCGACGATGTCACGGCGCGGAAAATTCATTACATTTGAAGGGCTCGACGGGACCGGCAAGAGCACACAGATGCGCAAGCTGGCGGCCGCGCTGCGCGCCTCGGGACACAAAGTGGTGGAGACCCGCGAGCCGGGGGGAACGGCGACGGGGGAAAAAATCCGCAAGGTTCTGCTCGATTCCCGTACTGCGGGGCTCGATCCGCTGGCCGAGATGGCGCTGATGTTTGCCTCGCGCGCCCAGCATATTGCCGAAGTGATTGCGCCCGGGCTCGAACACGGCAGCATTGTGCTGTGCGACCGCTTCACCGACTCGACGGAAGCCTACCAGGGCAGTGGCCGCAAGCTGGGCAGCGCTGCGGTGCTGGAGTTGCATCGCGTGCTTTGCGGAAACCTGCAGCCGGATCTCACTCTTCTGCTTGATTCCAATCCGACCATGAGCGTGAGCCGCGCCCGGCGCCGCAACAAACGTGGCGGGAAGAGCAGCGTTCGCGGCCACGGCGACGAGAATCGCTTCGAGCAGGAAACGCGGACGTTCTTTGGGCGGGTTCACGAAGGGTATTTGACGATTGCTGCGCGGGAACCGCATCGCGTGGTCGTAATCGACGCGCGGGGCACGCCCGATCAGACTCATCGGAGTATTTTGGGAATCGTGAATCAGAGGCTGAAGCCGGGGAAGAATTAGGAGTCTCACCGAAAGCACTTTCACCACAGAGTCACAGAGACACAGAGAAAAACGAAGATCTAGAAAAATCAAAGACTTGAAATCGAAAAGCTCAACCCAGCACGACGATTGTGGAGAACCCGTGCGGCGCTCGATTACAATGATCTTGTTTTTCTCTGTGTCTCTGTGTCTCTGTGGTAGGTTTTGGTTTTCGCCGCCCATGCCCTTCTCTGATTTTCACGGGAACGCCGAGACCGTTCATCGCCTGCGCGACATGCTGGCGCGGGAGCGCTTTCCGCATGCGGTGATTCTTTCGGGTGCGGGAGGGTCGGGGAAATATACGCTTGCGCTGATGCTGGCGCAGGCCATGAATTGCCTGGCGCCGCTCGAAACCGATAGCCTGCCGGACTTCTGCGGGCGCTGCGCAAACTGCACTCGCATTGCGCAGGCCGCCGACCTCGACGCTCGCTTCGCGGAAGCGGTCGAGGCTCGCGACAATATGCGCGATGCCGACAAGAAAGAAGCGCGCATTTTCGTGCAGACTCACCCCGATGTGCTCATCATTCCTCCTGACCCTCCGCAGATGATGGTCAAGGTGGACCAGGTGCGGCGCGTGATCGACAGCATTTATTACCGGCCGGCGGAGGGGCGCGAGCGCGTTTATATCTTCACCGACTCGGCATTCATTAAAGAGGCGGCGAACTCGCTGCTCAAGGTGTTGGAAGAGCCTCCAGAGTTTGCCACGATCCTGCTGCTGTCGGAAAATCCTGGGGAACTGCTGCCGACGATTCGTTCGCGGTCGATGACGTTTCCGCTGCGAGCGCTCGGGGTCGAGGAGATTGAGAGCGATCTGGCGAAGCGGCGGCCCGAGTGGAAGCCTCCGCAGCGGGCGCTGGTTGCGCGATTGAGTGAGGGAGCGCTGGGCCGCGCGCGCAATTTCGATCTTGCCGCTTATGTGGCGGCTCGGGCGGATGCGCTCACGATCCTGAATTCCGCGGTGCGGGCGGGTGAGCACGGCGAGCTTTTCAAGGTCACGGAAACTTATCGTCCAGGCGCTGAGGGTCGGGAAAAGACCGAGCACCTGTTGCAGGCTCTTTATTCGGTGCTGCGAGACTTGATGTTCCTCGGCTCCGGGGCTTCTCAGCTGGTCTGCAACACTGACATTCCCGGCGAGCTGGGCAAGCTGGCGGAATCCGTTGACTTCGATTGGATCGCCGCGACTTCCGACCGGCTGGCCGAGGTGCAGCGCGGCATGCGGCGGAACCTGCTGCGGTCGTTGTCTCTCGATGCGTTTGCGGTGGCGCTGGAAAAGGCTTGAGGGGCGCGAAGCGCGACACCAAGGTCAAAAGCGGCGGACAAGAGTGTCCGCCCTACACAAAAGCAAAGTCAAAAGCCCCACTTCTCGCAAAGTGCGCGAGAAATGGGGCACCCTCGATCGAGAGGTCCGGAGAGGTCGAATGAAGGGATCGCGCCGACGGGGACCGCAGTGAGCTGGCGATTCGCGTGGTGCGCAGCGGCGACTCTTTTATCGCTTGCCCTGCCCAGCGTAGTCAGCGGGGCACCAGAGCCGCTCGAGATTCGCGTTGTTGTCGTGACCACCTTCGAGGTCGGGAACGATACTGGGGACGAGCCGGGCGAGTTCCAGAATTGGGTGGAGCATTATCCCCTGAACGAAATTCTGCCGTTTCCGCAGGGCTACCGGGCTCTGCGCTACAACGCCAAGGATCATGTGCTGGGCATTGTGACCGGGGCCGGCAAGGCCAGTGCGGCGGCTTCGATCATGGCGCTCGGGCTCGATCCGCGTTTCGACCTTACGAAGGCCTACTGGATTCTGGCTGGGATCGCTGGAATCAATCCCAACCGCGCTTCGGTTGGCTCGGCGGTCTGGGCGAGCCATATTGTCGATGGCGATCTGGCTTACGAAATCGACGGGCGCGAGATTCCGGCGGACTGGCCAACCGGCATCGTGGCCTACGACAGAGCCAAACCTTTCGAGCTGCCAGCGCCTCCGGTCGTGTCGGACAACGGTACTCAGGCCTACGATTTGAACGGCGGGCTTGCCAGCTGGGCCTACGGGCGGACGCGCGACCTCGTCCTGCCGGACGATGACAAGCTCAAGGCGGCGCGGGCCGGCTATCCGGACTTGCCCTAACGCGCAGCGGCCGCCTTTTGTGCTGAAGGGCGATACATTGACCGCCGACCGGTTCTGGATTGGCGCCCGGATGACTGACTGGGCGGAGAAATGGGTGCCTTACTGGACCAAGGGGGAAGGCCGCTTCACGACGTCGGCCGAGGAAGATTCCGCCTACTTGCAGGCGCTTACCTTCCTTGCCCATGCTGGCCGGGCCGACCTGGCGCGGGTGCTCGATCTCAGAACCGGCAGCGACTTCACGATGCCGCCCAAGGGCACCTCGGCTGCGGATCTCCTCAAAAGTGAGGCGACGGGCAACTACGCGGCCTACGCCGAGGCGATCGAGAACGCGTATCGCGTCGGTAGTCCAGTGGTCCGGGAGCTGGCGCAGCACTGGCCGCTTTATCGTCAGACCGTGCCGGCGGCGAAACCCTGAAGTCCTACTGGTTCCGGCCCATTCCAGGTAACCACGGGAAAAACTAACCATATTATTTTCAGCGACTTACGAAAGTTACTCTGGTGGTTCTATACCCCTTCGGAATGGTTGCCGCACCACCCCCTCGAGCCTATAATTGACTTACTCTGGTTGTAGTTATTCTCCGTCAGGTTCCGGGTAGGGAAGTCGGGGGTGAGGTATGTCCTCCGGCCAAAGGAGAAGGTGAAACCACACCCGGACATGCGTAAACGCCTGCAAATCGCCCTGATGGCCAGCACGGCAATCGCGACCTTCCTTTCTCTCGTTCCGTCCAAAGTGTGGGCGGCCGACGAAGACTCCCAAACCATTACTGCCACCGACGAGCATGGGCACAAAGTCTATGTGAACGACGACGCGCCCAAGAAACAGGCACACTCTCAACCTCCGGAAGCGCCGCGGCGCTCGCTCGTGTATTGGAGCGCGAAAGAGAATCGCTGGAAGCCGGTGCCGGGGCACAATGCGGCGTCGATGCGCGCGGCGCGTTCGGCGGCCGCCGAGGTTAGCCAGTATCTGGCGCATGATTCGAACCAGTCCGCCAGGGCCAAGATTCAGAATGCCAACTTCAGCGGGCACATTGCGACCGCGGACGAAATTGATGCTGCGATTGCCGAAGCGGCGAATCGCCACAACGTGGACCCCAACCTGGTGCGCGCGGTGGTGAAAGTGGAATCGAATTTCAATCCCAATGCGGTATCGCGCAAGGGCGCGATGGGGCTGATGCAGTTGATGCCCGGGACGGCGCGGCAGTTGAACCTGAAGAATCCGTTCGATGCCGAGCAGAACGTGGATGCGGGCGTCCGCCACCTGAAACAGCTTTTGGAAAACTACGGCGGAGACGTGAACCTGACGCTGGCGGCTTATAACGCGGGCGCGGGCGCGGTGGCACGCAGTTCGGGGGTTCCGCACTACGCCGAGACCCAGAACTACGTGAGGAGAATTACCAACCTCTACTACGGAGGTTTCGATTTTGGTCCGGCCACTCCTTCGCGCGAACCGGTTCGGGTTATGCGGGATTCGCGGGGAGTGCTTTATATCAGCAACACGGATTAATCGGAAAGCTGATTTTTAGAAACACTGATTCAAGGAACACTGATTCGTTCGAAACACTTGTTCACTTTGTAGTTTTGGCGGACTTTCTCTCAGCGTCACGAAGCGGGTTCAGAACACACTTCAACCACAACAGTTTCAACCACGGCGGAACGTAGCAGGTATAGGCCGAAGATTTTGAAGACCCTATCGAGCCAGCGCGGCTTGCGCTGGGGAGCGCTGCTTCTGGCATTGCTCTCCGGATTGCCGGCGCACGCACGCGTTCACCACACTGAATCGTGGGCGCACGACCGCTTCGCCACGGCCGAGCGCATGCGCGAAGCGCTGAACGGACGTCCGCCCGCCGAGCTTGCCCGCAAGGATTACCAGCACGTCATCAATGCCTATCGCAGCGTTTACTACGGCGCGCCGGCCTCTACCAAGGCCGATCCCAGCGTGGTGGCTGTGGCCGAGACGCTGGTCGAGATGGGCCGGCGGTTCGACGACACTAAGATTCTGAACAGCGCGATCGGGGAGTACAAGTTTTTGCGCCGCGAGTATCCCGGCAGCAAGTATCGCTGCGATGCATTGTTCACGATCGGCGAAATTTACAAGGACGACCTGGGCGAGCCCGACCAGGCGCGAGCTACGTTCCAGGATTTTCTGCATCGCTATCCGCACAACCGCCTCGTGGATGACGCGCGGCAGGCTATTGCCGAGATTGAGCAGACTCAGTATCAGCAGGCCCGGGCCGCGAAGAGGCCGGGAGGGAATTCCGAGAAGATTGACAAGGGAGACGCGGCTGGCAGAAGCGCTTCCGCCGGCGCGGGTTCGAAGGCCGACTCCAGTGTTTCCAGCAAAGCGGCGGCGGACGGACCTTCGAGCGGGCAGGCTTCAAGCCTTCAAAGCTCGGCGGCGCAGTCCGCGGAACGCCAAACGTTGGATCATCAGACTTCGGACCATCAATCTTCGGATCATCCGTCTTCGAATCCTCAGGCGGAGCGGCAGGCTGCCAGCTATCCGCGGGTGACCGGGATTCGGCACTGGTCTACGCCCGATTACACGCGCGTGGCCATCGATCTGGAAAATGAGGTGAATTTTTCTTCGCAGCGCATCGCGCATCCGGACCGGATATTCTTTGACCTACGCAATACCAAGCTGGCGTCCACGTTGGTGGGCAAAAGCTTTGACGTGGACGATGGTTTCCTGAAGAAGATTCGCGTGGCGCAGTTTCAGCCGGGCCGCACCCGCGTCGTGCTCGAGGTTGCCGACCTTTCCGGCTACAACGCTTTTTTGCTGCCCAATCCCTACCGCTTGATCATTGATATTCATGGCAAGGATATTCACGGCAAGGACGTTCAGGGCAAGGATGCTGCGACGAAGAATGCGCGCGGCAAGCAGCCCAAGGACTCGGACGAAATCGCGGTGACGCCCGATGTGGAGGCGGATCCCACGGTGAGTTCGAAATCTGAGCAGACGGTGGTTTCGTCAAATCAGATTTCGTCAAATCAGAAGCGGGATGCGAAGGCGAATCAGACGGCGGGATCGAAGCAGACAGCCGTGGTGAAGAAAATCGTCGAGGCGGATGATTCTGACAACGACAACGACGACGGTCAGAGCCCCGCCGCAAACGAATCCGCCATCTCGACGGCGCCGAAATCTGACAAACACGCCAAACCGCATTCGGTGAAAGCCGGCGCCGCAGCTACGCTTAAGGGCGACGGTGCCGGTTCCGAAGCCGGCGATGAATCCACGCTCGCGGCGAGCGACGATAGCGCGGGTCTCAGCCCGGTTCCTGCAGCAAAGAGCAAGCGCACAACGAAGGGCGGGTTAAGCGGCAAGACGCTCGACAGCAAGACTCTCGACGGCAAAACTCTGGACAGCAAGACGCGGCCGACGGACCTGGAGATTCACGAGGCCAAGCCCACTGCCCACGGCGACCGCTCGCTGATTCGCGCGCTGGGATTGAAGATTGGCAAGATCGTGATCGATCCCGGGCACGGCGGCCACGATACGGGAACGATTGGGCCCAACGGTCTGGAAGAAAAGGATCTGGTGCTCGAAGTCGGAAGACGGCTGGGGAAGATGCTGGAAACACGGCTGGGCGCCGAAGTGGTCTACACTCGCAAGGACGACACGTTCATTCCACTCGAGACGCGCACCGCCATCGCCAACCAGGAACGCGCCGACCTGTTCATCTCGATCCACGCGAACTCCAGCCGGGATCCCGCGGCGCGGGGCGTCGAAACTTACTATTTGAATTTCACTTCATCGCCTGAGGCGCTGGAAGTTGCGGCGCGCGAGAATGCGGTTTCCGAGAAGTCGATTTACGAGCTGCGCGACCTGGTCAAGAAAATTGCGCTCAAGGAAAAGATCGAAGAGTCGCGGGAGTTTGCCGGGGACGTGCAGCAATCGCTGCACAGCGGCCTGGCCGCCAAGAGCCCGGCGATTCGCGACCGGGGCGTGAAGAAGGCTCCGTTTATTGTGCTGATCGGCGCGAATATGCCGTCGATTCTGGCGGAAATTTCCTTTGTGAGCAATCCTACCGACGAGCATCGCCTGGAGACCGCCGAATACCGCCAGCGCATTGCCGATTCGCTTTATCGCGGAGTTGCCAACTATGTGAGCGGGCTGAGCGGGGTGAAAGTCGCGAGCAAGCTGGAGAAACCTGCGGGGCAGTGAAAAGCAGGGATCAGGGGACAGGGGTCAGTGGAAAGGGATCAGCCGGCGACGCTATCCCGGCGCAGCCGCCGGGAGCGTACTAACTCAGACCACTTACTGCAGGGCGCTGCCGACTTGCGAGAACACGTTGTTGGAGTTGGCGCCGATCAGGCGCACCGTCCCGACAACTATGACGAGAATGACTGCCAGCATTACCGCGTATTCGGCAATGTCCTGACCCTGTTCGTCCTGCCATAACTTTTGGATGAGACTGCTCATAAATTCTCTCTCCTGAGAAAAAAATTCTCGCTTCTATGCTGACGCCGAAGCTGTTGCCGGCTTTTCCTGGTGAACCGGAAAGTCTGCGGGATTCAGTCCCCAAACTTCCTTCTCCTGCGTAAGAGCTTGCAAGCCGATGTGATATTCCGATGATCCCTTGAGCTTCTTGATCCAAACGACCCGAAACTCCATTTTTCGCTTGCGATACCAAACTGTGACCGGATCCAGCACCTGCAGCTCGCGCCGAACCGAGCCCAGCCGCGCTCCGGTGGGCGTCACGTCCAGGGTGTGGGCCATTTCTTCAAAGGATGCCCCGGCAATGTCCTTACCCTGGACTTTTACGGGGAATACTGCCTTCCTGCGATCCTGCCGGCGATGATTCGTTGGTGGCATGTTTTACCCACGACCAGTTTGCTACGAAGTCCGCGAATGGGGAATGGCTCGGATGGGTGGGAAGGGGCACGGACGAGGGGGACGCGGAAGTAACCAGGGGGATGGTGACTGTGGAAACTTGAAAAGTGAAGGGTCTTGGCAGGGCTAGTTCGTTGCGCGGGCTGGGCGGACGAGGGCGTCCGCCCCTCCAACATCCGGAACTTTTCCCTGCTCTCTGTGGTCTAATGGCCAGAGGAGATTTTCGAAACAGCCAGGTCCAGCCATGAGCTTTTCACGATTTTTTTTCGCTCTGACGGTGACGATTTATATGGCCGGTGCGGGTTTCGCGGCGAACCCGGCAGCAGGTCCCGCGCAAAACCAGGGACCAGCGCTTCTGCCGCAGCAGTTCGCCGGGTGGCAGAGGCAAGGTTCGGCGCAGATCAGCGCGGATGCGGCTGCCGCCGATCCTACCAACGCTGAGGTCCTCAAGGAATACGGCTTCACCGACGTTGCCGTCGCCACTTACATTCGCGATGACGGCCGCACCCTGAAGATTCGCGCCGCGCGCTTCGCCGACGCCAGCGGAGCTTTCGGGGCCTACACGCTTTATCTGCAGCCGGAGATGGTGCGCGAGACGATCGGAGATCAGGGCGCTTCTCTAGGCCAGCGCGTTTTGTTTTATCGCGGTCACGTGCTGGTGGACGCTTCGTTCGCCAAAGAGTCTCCCATGGCGGGCGCTGCCTTGCGGGAGTTGGCCGGAATGCTGCCGCGTCCGCCGGGCAACGCCGGAAACCTGCCCACGGTTCTGGATTTTATGCCGCACCGCGGCTATGTTCCGAACACCGAGAAATATGTGATCGGGCCGGAAGCGCTTAACGCTCTCACGCCCGCCGTCAGCGCGGAGCTGGTGGATTTTGCGGTGAAGCCCGACGTAGTCATGGGCAAATATTCCACGCCCAGCGGCCAGGCCACGTTGATGCTGATTTATTACCCGACGCCGCAACTGGCGGCCGAGCATCTCCGCCGCATCGACGCTGCGCACAAACTGTCTCAACCGCAAGCGGGAGTTTCCACGGTGGAGAGTGCCGGTCAGTTTTCTGACAAGCGCACTGGATTCATTGTGGCCGTCGCTTCCGGACCAATCTCCGAGAGCGACGCGAAATATGTGCTGGACCAGGTGAACTACGAGGCCAACGTTACTTGGAACCAGAGAACCGACAACCGCGAGGTGCGCGATCTTTATTCGCTGATTCTCAATATCGTGATCCTGTGCGGAATTCTGGGAGCTCTCTCGATTGTGGCCGGCGTGGCGTTCGGCGGATTCCGAATCCTCATGAAGCGCTTGTATCCCGACAAGGATTTTTGACCGGCCGGAGGCGATGGAATTCATTTCATTGCACCTGGATGGAACCGTCTCCGAAGGCGAGTCCGGGCACTCTTCCGGGAGGGTCCGGCGGCGGAAAAGATCGTCCTGAACTCGGGTAAGTAGCTTTAGAAATATCGGGTTAGGCCGCAAACGGAGCGGGTTTTGTCTCACTTTGGTACATTTGCGGTGGATATTGATTGGTTGTGTAAGTGATTGAAACTAAAGACATTTAAATACCAAAAATCACTTGACACCTCGGTTTTTCGGCTCATAAGATTTCGCCAGAAAGTTTTGACGGGATTCTTAGCCTCCGTTGGAACTATTCTCCCTTGAAGAAAAGGCCGCCCATCGTTGCCGGGTGGCCTTTTTGTTTGCGCAGCGTATCTTACGCTGCGCTCGCATTCGGAGCGAATCTCAAGAGATCGAAAAAGAGACGATGATGGTTGAGTTGTGATTCGGCGAGCCTTGAAACGTCGAGATCGATTCCTGAGCTACGCGCGGATTGTTCAGGGGATCTTCTCAATCGTTCGTTTAATAGAATGAACTCGCAGGCGCGGAATGCGTATCATCTGATGCGTAGTATTTGTTGACTCGTATCTGTTTGGTATTCGCGCCAGATCACACCGGGCGTGGGAGGCAATTATGTTCTGCGACGGATGTGGTTCGGCGGTGCAGCCTGGTCAGCCATTTTGCAGCAGCTGCGGCAAGCAGATTCTAGGATCGGTGGTCGCAATGCATCCTCGCCGGGGCCGGGTGCAGCAGCACATTCATCTGGTGGGGATTTTTTGGTTCGCAATCTCGGCGTTCAATTCACTGATCGGCGTGGTTCTCTACATTCTGGCCAATACGCTGCTCGCGCCCGGCGGCGGAGCGGGGGCGCCGCCTTTTCTGCGTCCGCTGCTGAGTGCGATTGCGGTGATTATCCTCAGCGGATCGGCGCTCGGATTCTTCGCGGGCTGGGGCCTGCTGCATCGCGAACCATGGGCGCGCATCCTGGCGCTGGTACTGGCCTTCTGCGTAATGTTCATCAACATTCCGCTGGGAACAGCGGTCGGCGTCTACACCATGTGGGTCTTGCTGCCGCGCGAGTCCGAAGAGGAATACGATGCCTTGGTGGTGTCCCGCGCCGCATAAGGACACCGTCGCTTTACGCATTCCACACTCCCATTTAAAATCGATGACAGGCCGACGTAGCTCAGTTGGTAGAGCAGCCGATTCGTAATCGGCAGGTCAGCGGTTCAAGTCCGCTCGTCGGCTCCATTCTTCATGCTGGTTCCAAGCACTTCCGCGCCGTGCTTAGCGTGGGAGATGCAGGTCGCAACAACTGCTTAGACGACTGCGATCATGTGCCGCTTTGCTAGAGCCTCAATTTCAGGCTCAGTCACCGCCGAGAGGTCTGCGCTTTCGGTAGCGATGACCCGGCGAGAAATGTCGGGATGATGAGTCTTCAAGTATTCTCTCAAGAAGTCGGCGGCGTTACTTTTCCCAGTGGCGTGACCGATGAGCACGATCTCATTCGCCCGAGTGATATCTTTCGCGATCTCCTCATAAAACGAATCTTCCTCAGGCACGCGCTCGCCACGGTAGTGAGCTTCCTTTCGATGAATCAGATGATGATGAAAATGGAAAGGATCGTAAGGTTGAACTTTGTGTTCGTCGGCCGGACGGCTTCCACCGATATCCTGGTAGACATGGGCGGCGTGGTGGTCAATGACGACAATCATCCGGCCAGGTTGGGCTGGTTCTTCCGCAGGCGCACCTGGCTTATTCGCGTCCGGTCCGCCTTCCTTCAAGAATTTGCGCAGCCGGGAAACTTCCTCCACGTCAAGATCATGAGTGTGCGGCTTCTTGAAGAAAACGCTTTGGCCGTTGACGGTGAACACAAATTCATCGTTGCCGTGCGGTCGGACCTCACCCAGATGCTCGACCAGTTCGACGGCCTCGGCCCAACTTAAGTTATGGGGCAGCTTGCCGGTGAGAAGATTCTGGTACAGCGATTCGAGGTGCTTGCTCACGGTGTGTTCTCCTTCACAAACAATTCTAAACTCGATCAACGCGCATCTCGAACAATCACCATTAGGCCACGGGCGACGGGATTAAAACAATTGGACCTTGGTATCGACGACATCTCATATCCAGCATCCGGCACGCCAGTCGTGAAGACGTCCAGTTGAAACGGAAGTATGGGCAATACCATCGTCCAATTGTGCGGCCTATTTTGTTGTGGCCGAATGGAGCCGGTCCCTAGGGCCATCCGGTGATCGAGTTGCATCCGCCCCGGAAACGTGAAGCGGGTTGCGTCAGCCGTTGGCGAGGGTGCAATCTCGATCCATCTTGTGCATGGCGCACTGGCGGAAATATAGGGGGATGATGTAGTCGTTGGGACCAAGAATACACGATAGTACGATAAGAAATGGAGGATCCGATGACGATTTCAGATCAAACAGTTCAGCGATGTATAGAGGAGTGTTTGCAGTGCTTACGCTGGTGTGCTCAATGCCGCGCTGAGTCCCTGGACGAAGATTCGATCATGATGAGGAACTGTATCCGGTTTTGTAACGAATGCCTCGAATTGTGCGGAACCTGCGTAACCCTGCTTGCGGACGGCTCTGGATTCGCTCACCGGGTGTGTAGTATCTGTTCCGAGCTCTGCGCAGCGTGTGCGGCAGAGTGCGGGAAACACGACGGCGAAACGATGAGGAAGTGTGCTGAAGCGTGCCGTCAATGCGCGACTACCTGCGCTGAGGTCGCCGCTGCGGGGCCCATCCAGCGGGCTGCGGCATAAGACAGGCTTGCTGTTCGCTGAAAGTGTAGTAAGAGTGGCGACCTCGAGCCGCCGCTTCGGACTATTGGATTGTGGATTCACGACACGGTTCGTCTAACGTGTGGGGCAAGCAAAATCCCTGGTCGTTAATCATGGCTGCAATGCGAACGCGATATCCCGCTGGCATTTCGAAGAATACAGTTCTCCTGGCGTTTGCAAGTCTATTCGCTGATATCTCCTCGGAGATGCTCTATCCGATCCTGCCGATCTTCCTCACACAGGTACTTCATGCCAGCGGAAGTGTCGTTGGCGTGGTGGAAGGCATTGCAGAAGCAACCCAGAATGTCATTCAGGGTTTCTCGGGGTGGCTCTCGGATAAGCTTCAGAAAAGAAAGGTTCCGGCACTCATCGGCTACCTCGTGTCCGCTTTGGGTAAGCCTCTGATGGGAATTGCCACGGCATGGCCAGGCGTATTAGGCGGCCGTTTTCTAGACCGCCTCGGGGCTGGCTTTCGTTCCGCTCCGCGCGATGCGCTCATCGCGTCCTCCGTCGCCGATGAATATAGAGGGCGAGCCTTTGGCCTTGAGGGAATCGGCGACAATCTAGGAGCCTTCTTAGGGCCATTATTGGCCGTTCTGCTTTTGTTTTCATTCCATTTCAAGATCCGATGGATCTTTTTCGTCGCCATCGTTCCCGGCCTGCTTGCGTTCTTAATGGTCCTGTTCGTTCACGAACAGCCAGTCCCCGTGGCAGCAAAGTCCAAAATCGATCTCAGTTTGCGAGAATTTCCCGTCGGATATTGGAAATACCTGCTGGTGATAGCGATTTTTGAAATCGGCAACTCAAGTAATTCATTCTTGATTCTCCAGACAAAAAACATCGGCGCCTCGTTTGTGGTCACCATTTTGATCTATGCGGGTTTCAATTTGATGGCGGCGCTGATTTCATATCCGGCGGGTTCTCTTTCTGATCGATGGGGTAGGAGAAACATCCTGCTGGCGTCGTTCGTGATCTTTTTCGTCGCGTATCTTGGCTTCGCCAGGGCTAGAAGCGTGGCAGCGATTGCTGTTTTGTTCATGTTCTACGGATTGTTTCAGGGAATATTTCGCTCGGTCGGAAAAGCGCTTGCTTCCGATTTCGTGCCCGAGTCCCTGCGCGCGAGTGCCGTCGGCTGGTACAGCGCTGTCGTCGGACTTCTGGGTTTGGTCGCAAGCGTTGTCGCTGGCTTGCTGTGGGACCACATCGGTCACGCCGCGGTGTTTTATTACGGTGCGATTTTTGCGATTGCGGGCAGCGTCGGATTGCTCTTTATTCCAGGAGGACGCAATCGGTCCCCCGTTGACGCCTAAGGCCTGGGCTGCAACGCGCTCTCAGGAACAAACCGGGAATGTCTTGCTCTACGCCATCGGTGCGTGGCCTCCGGAACGCCCGTAGCGTAGGTAAAGATGCTCAGCCCTTTGCTTGACGCTGAGCAGTTGGAACCCAGGAGAACGGTCCGGCATAAATTCGATTCCTTCCACAAGACCGGGCCGAATTGTGTCCCTCTTACGGCCGGCGATTTGCGGCGATAGCGTCAGAAAGAGTTCATCTATAGCTTCCGCCTCCAGAAATTGCCCGAAGAGTGTGGGACCGCCTTCGTGAAGGAGCCTCCGTACCCCAAGCTCCGCATAGAGCAAGCGCAGCATCGCCATCGGAGCCATTGTTCCAGACTTCGCATCCAGAACGTGAATCTGAACAGAGGGCAATTTCATTGCGCCTGCGGCCGCGAGTATATCGCTTCCGGCGGAGGTTGTGATCACTGCTGTGCGCACTCCGGGCGTTCGGAAAATTGCTCTCTCCAGCTCCAATCTGCCACTGCCGCTAACCACGACAAGGAGGGGGGATTCGGGTTTCTGAAGCACGTTTACCCGGTATTCTCGGAACAAGAGTTTCGCGTCGGGGTAAGTGTATTCAGGAATCCAAAGGCCCTCGGGGCTCGCGTCCTGGACGGTACGAGCGCCGACGATGATTGCATCAGCAGAAGCTCGCAACAGTCCCATGATGAAACCATCCGCAGTGTCAGAACCACTTACCGTCGAGCCGCCAGCCTGGCCCTTAATCTCGTAGCTCGCAACCCCGTCAAGAGTGGAAACGAAATTCGCAATGACAAAGGGCCGCTCCACGGGTGATTCACGGAAACGCAGATCCCCATCGTAAAGCTCTCGCAAACCCGGCGGCAGCGGAGGTCCAAAGTGATCCTGGTCGCGATCAGTGAGCGTCTGTACGAGTGCCATCTGCCTTCCCTAAGCTGCGAACAATAAACCACAGTGGCCTCTGTGATGAGGCCACCGTGGCAGGTGCGGGGAAAAATTGCATCGACTCCTCGAATGACCCCAGCCGGCTTACGCTGCGCGCGTTGCTCCGGTCGAGGTCTCGTCGCTGTCGATTTGCTCGGCGCCTGAAGTCTTCAACAGGTCGCGGGCTCTCCCCACTTCCTCGGCGGTTCCATGTGCGACAAGAACGAACTTGCCGGCTTTGATCGACGTCTCGTATTTTACGACGGTCGTCTGGAGCGTCCGCCGCCCCAGTGTAGTAGAGACGGATGCGTATGGACTTAGTCCACAGACTTAGTCTATATTGGCAGCATGGAAGTTAACATCCACGTAGCCAAGACCCACCTTTCCCGCCTGCTGCAGCGCGTCGCCGCTGGAGAGGAGGTCACCATCGCGCGCTCCGGAGTCCCCGTGGCCCGCCTGGTACCCATCGAACCCAAGAAGGAAAAAGTCCGCCCCCTGGGATTTGCACGCGGCCAGGTGTGGGTCGCCGACGACTTCGACGCCCCTTTGCCTGATGATCTGTTGAAGCAGTTTTATGGCGGTGAGCTTCCAAAGCTCGAGAAGCCGCGCAGGCGGAAGCGGCGGTGAAATATCTGCTCGACACCGCGGTCTGGCTTTGGAGCACGAACGAGGTCAACCGAATCGGTGACGCCGGAAGAGACATCATCGCCGACGGTCGCCAGGAGATCTATCTGTCAGCCGCAACCGCATGGGAACTGAGCATTAAGATGCGGTTGGGGAAGTTGCAATTTCCCGCGCCCCCGTCAACGTCGGTGCCAGCCTTCATGGCGAAGCAGGGATTGCGGCCGCTCACTATTACTCACGCTCACGCGGTCAAGGTTTACGATCTTCCTCTCCATCACAGCGATCCTTTCGATCGGCTGATCATTGCTCAGGCGCTCGTCGAGGAAATGACGATCCTCACTTCCGACCGTATGTTCAAGAAGTACTCAGTCGATCTGGTGTGGTGCGGTAAATAATTGATAGGGAAATTAATTGGTTCGCGGATTAGAAAAGCCGCCCTCGCAGGCGGCTTCTCTTTTTTTTTACTGTAACGGCTTAACCTTACGCAGCGGTCTCGGCCGGCACCGGTGCCTGGAACGGCTCGTCGTAGCTGCCGCCATAGATCGACGGCACTTTCGATCCCATGGGGCGCAGGTAGGTCGACAACTCTCCGCGATGATGGATGCTGTGGCTGGTGAGGAAGCCCAGGTACAGCACCGCGGGCAGGTTGAACACGCCGAAAAATGGGACCGGCGTCAGCAACTGCTCTGGCGTCATCGCCGCGATACGGGCCACGCCTTGCTTGACCTTCTCGTCATACCACGCCACCACTTCGGCCGAAGTCTGCGGCGGATGCTCCGGCGATTCTCCCTTGAAATTCAGGTCGGCAATTCCATCCAGAAACTGAACGTCGGAGTTGGCGAGGTGCCACGCCAGTTCTTTCGCCGTGCGCGCCTTAGGATCGGGCTTGTAGCTGGAGGCCGCGTCGGGAACGGCCGCGATTACTTTCTTGGTGATCTCCGCCTCACGCGTGATGCCGTCGAGCATCATCGCGCAATAGCCGAGGGCAAATTCCGGACTCATACCTTGGGACATTTTTTACCTCCTGTGATGGTGTTATGTTTTTTGATTTCAAGAAGCCGAAAGGGGCGCTGTATGCGCCCCTGGTCTGCTTAAGATCGGGTTGATTGCTTTAGCCAGCGAATTATACGCCGACTGGCTGCTTGCTGCGCACCGGGACCGGCGTCAGCCAGCCGTGGCGGTCGGTTTTTTCTCCGTGCACGATGGCGTAGAACTCTTTCTGCAGCGCCTTGGTGATGGGGCCGGTTACGCCCTTGCCCACGTTGATCTTGTCGACGGAACGAATCGGGGTGACTTCCGCGGCGGTGCCGGTGAAGAAAGCTTCGTCGGCAATGTAAAGCATTTCGCGCGGAATCATCTGCTCGACGATCGGGATGTTCAGGTCGCGCGCGATCTGCAGCACCGAGTCGCGCGTGATCCCGGGCAGCACCGAGTTGCCGAGCGGCGCGGTGATCAGCTTGTCGCGATGCACCAGGAAAATATTCTCCCCAGAACCTTCGCTGACGAATCCGTTGATGTCGAGCGCGATGCCTTCGACGTAGCCGTTGACGATGGCTTCCATCTTGATGAGCTGCGAGTTCATGTAATTGGCGCCGGCCTTGGCCATGGCGGGCAGGGTGTTGGGAGCAAGGCGCGTCCACGAAGAAACGCAAACGTCGCAGCCGTCGGTCTCGCCGCCCAGATATTTTCCCCACGGATAGTTGATGATGTAAACCTCGGTCGGCGAATTGAACGGGTTCACGCCGGCCTCGCCGTATCCGCGAAGAATGATGGGGCGCACGTAGCAGGGCCACGCGCCGTTGTGGGCCACGGTTTCGAGCATGCCCTTGATGATCTGCTCGCGGGTGAAGTCCACGTCGATGCGGTAGACCTTGGCCGAATCCAGCAGCCGCTGAATGTGTTCCTGGGCGCGGAAAATCGCCGGCCCGGTGGGCAGCTCGTAGCAGCGAATGCCCTCAAACACCGACGAGCCATAGTGGATGACGTGCGACATCACGTGGATGGTGGCGTCGTCCCAGTTGATGAGCTTGCCGTTGTGCCAGATCTTGTCAGTCTTCTGGATTGCCATGCGGACTCCTTGTGAACATTATAGCGGAGGCAGCTGTCAGCTCTCAGCTTTCAGTTGTCAGCTGCGCCCTACCGTCGCGGGAATGTTCCTGAAGGAACACATCGTCGATTTGTAAAAGTGTTCCTGAAGGAACATCTGTGGAAAAGCGGCAAAAAGCGTCAACACGGCAAACGCATCCGCATGATGGACTTAGGGACGATTGCCGAAATACCGGCAGCAAGTGTGGTCAAAAAGCCACGCTAAAAACGGCCTCTCGAGGTGTAGCGTTTTGAGATTGGGAGGCTAGGATATGAATCGCTCGGTTGTGTCGAAAAGGTCCTGAAGGTGGTGCTCGCTTTCCTTTCCGTTCAACGCTTGGCGGAGGAAGGTCTTTGTGTCGGATTCACGAAGGACGAGAACGAGGCCCTTAGTCTGCTGGTACACTCTCCGGACGTGGTCGAATACGTGCTGCGGAACGGGAGAGGAAGAGCGGCACACGATTATCGCGAACCTCCCAGCCTGTTCGCTTATGTAGTATGCGACCTGCTGGAAGTCGTCGGCCTTGAGCTCTTCGTAGTTCTTGCACTCCCAGAGCACCTGAGTTGCGGCGTACTTCTCGCGGACTATCGCCCAGAAGCCTGCCGGTGCACGGTTAGAGGCAACCCAGTCTCGGATCGTTGTGCCGCTCACATCTCTCGATCTTGGCTGCACGTTAGACAGTGACCTGAAAAAGCAGAGCCGTATGACCTCTCCCGTCAGATCCTCAAACTGGCGCGCGGAATTCCTCCCCATGGGGAGCGTCGAGAGTTCTTCTGAAAGCTCTTCAAGCTTCGCTCGGTATGACGAGGTGGAGAAGGACTCGGGGACCTCGGTGATCAGGCCCGATGTCCGGAGCGAGATGTCTTCGCCCAGCGACGTTATAACGGTCTTTTGAAGCTGGAGGCCGTGCACGTATGACGGATGCACCGTGAATGTTGAATCCGTCGTGATGGCTAGATTCCCAGGATTTTCTGCCTCAGAGGACTTGAAGCGAGTCATGCCGTTTGGTTGTTTCTGCCCCCAAAAACCAACGTTGTACAAGAGTTGGATGAAGTGGTCTGGCGCAGTAAAGTTGTAAATCCATGTCTTGCATGCTTCCTGCACCTCCGTGTCGACCAGGAGTTTCTTTATGAAGTCCTCTATGCTACCGATCGTATATTCCATTCCGAGGCCGTAAAACCGGGTTAGCACAAGCGCGAGCCGGGGATAGTTGTCCGCGTACTCGTCGGCAAGCTCCTTGATCCTGTTCTCGGAGAAGGACCGTCGGGCCTCGTCAAGATCTTCGGTGTGAATCTGTGCCCGCTGGTGAGACTGTGCCAGCGTGAGCGCTGTCGAGGTGTAGAGCAACACATCTCTTGGGCGGTATTGGCAGTAGCTAAATACTCGTTCTTGGCTCTCGTCTGAGCTCCCCTGAAAGAAGGCGTGCCACGTCGATCCATCCACCGCATACTTCGAGATAAGGCCGTCGTTTAGTCGACGCTCTATAAGCTCGCGGAGAAGTTCCCGGGTCCAGTCCAGTGAGACCAGCGATGTTTCGAGTCGCGAAAATTCGCCGTCAAGTTCCCGAACGCGGTCGAATACGTTTTCCCGCAAGAAGACGATGGGTCGGACGACGGGCGTTGCGGCGCGCACCTCTACGCAGGCATGCATCAGAGCAGTTACTAGGATAACCGCCTTGTCTGAGCTATCCCACTCGTCATCGAGTCGATCGATCAGGACCAGCTGTTGGAATCTCTGCTGTCCTCCGCACTCCTCCGTGATTTCCCGTGCGATCTTTTCCGGGCGGTTACGAAAGCGTAGCCATTCCTTATTGTTCCCGCTCTTTAGGTGGCCGAATCCTTCTTCGATAAAACTCAGGAGCCGAAGGTCGAATTCTAGCTGTTCGATGTTGTTGCGTTCCTTGGTGACCTCGCTTTCGTCCGAGCTTCGAAAGGTGAACAGTCCCTGTCGCTTCCATTCGCCCACTGTCTCGTCCAGGATCGCTCTAACAAAGCTAGAGACTAGGGTATTGAACGGCTTCTGATTGACGCGTTGGTCCCAATCGTAGGATAGGAAGGCGTCGCCAGACGAGAGGAGCTTCGGCAACACGATTAGGCTGTTCTTAGGGTATTTGTCGCGCACGTAGAATGTGATCGCTGTCTTGCCAGTTCCTCGTCTGCCTATGTAAAAGCATTTCCCGGTGGCAACGTCTCGTGCGGAACGTATCGCCGGCGTCTCCACAAAGAGGGTCGGGTTTGCGCGGATCAAATCATGTTCCGCGAATGACTGCCCGAGCTTAGCGGTGCTGAAGGATTTCTTGGATAGCGGATTTGCTTGATGACCGGATTGCGCTTTCGGCATCTCAGGTACTTTCTCGTGTCACGGGGTCTGTGCTCCCGATCTCCGAACGCTTCTGGTATGCAAAAAAGGGCCGAGGCCTGGTGTGGCCGCGACCCCCTCGCAGTGGGTCATTTTTTACACCTGTGGGGGAGGGGTGGCAAGGGACTTTTGTGGGGTGGGTGGGGGCACGGGGGTGGGGTCCGTGGTGACGGCGGGGACAGCAGATTCCTCCTGTCTCGCTTCGCTCGGGCGTCGGAATGACAAGGTCTTGTGACGGTTCGCTCGGGCGTCGGAATGACAAAAGAAGGGGACGGCTCGCTCGGGCGTCGGATGAAGAGGTCGCGCTGGTGGAGTTTTGCACAGGTTGAACGTTGCGGGTGTGACGGGTGACGCTGCGGTGTAGTCACCACAACGCTTAAAGTGTTGTCATTCCGAACGGGCGGGGGTATGCCCGGAGGAATCTGCTGTCCTGGGCGGCGGCAGGGGTGCGTGGGCGGGTTCTGGGTGTCGGCGGGGACAGCAGATTCCTCCTGTCTCGCTTCGCTCGGGCGTCGGAATGACAAAGGATCTTGTGAGGGTTCGTCGGGCGTCGGAATGACAAAGAGTTTGTGATGGTGCGCTCGGGCGTCGGAATCGCAGGGCCTAAGCGGTAGGGCGCGCGTTGGTCGGAATGACATGAGGACGAGGAGATTGGCGTCGCAGGAAAAAAGGGCCGAGGCCTGGTGTGGCCGCGACCCCCTCGCAGTGGGTCCTTTTTTACACCTGTGGGGGAGGGGTGGCAAGGGACTTTTGTGGGGTGGGTGGGGGCACGGGGGTGGGGTCCGTGGTGTGGGCGGGGACAGCAGATTCCTCCTGTCTCGCTTCGCTCGGGCGTCGGAATGACAAAATCTTGTGAGGGATCGCTCGGGTGTCGGAATGACAAAAGAAGGGGACGGCTCGCTCGGGCGTCAGACGAAGAGGTCGCGCTGGTGGAGTTTTGCACAGGTTGAACGTTGCGGGTGTGACGGGTGACGCTGCGGTTCTGCGCGGCAACCCCTAGAGTGTTGTCATTCCGAACGGGCGGGGGTATGCCCGGAGGAATCTGCTGTCCTGGGCGGCGGCAGGGGTGCGTGGGCGGGTTCTGGGTGTCGGCGGGGACAGCAGATTCCTCCTGTCTCGCTTCGCTCGCGCGTCGGAATGACAAAGAAACTGGAGGGGGCCGAAATGCGTCAGCGGACTTATTACGTTTACATCATGGCGAGCAAGAGCCGCGTTATTTATGTGGGCATGACGGGATTTCTGATGACGCGCGTGCTTCGACATCGAGCGGGCGAGGGTGGGGAGTTTACGCGGCGGTATCTGGTGCATCGGCTGGTTTATTTTGCCTCGTTTCGGAACGTGGGGGATGCGATCGCGCGCGAGACGGAGATTAAGAAGTGGCGGCGGGAGAAGAAGGTGGCGGTGATTGAGGAGAGGAATCCGACTTGGGAGGATTTGGCGGAGGGATGGGGCGAGGCGGCGGTGATGACGGTGATGGGGAAGGGGGCGGGGTCGTGACTCTACGTTGCGATCTCGGCGGTTGTTGTGGTGGTGGCGGCTGAGAGTAGATTCCTCACCGGCAAAGAACGGCGGTTCGGAATGACAAAACTTCTAGTGCGTTGTGGTCTCGCCGGCTGCCGTGGTCGCGGAGGCTGACAGCAGATTCCTCACCCGGCTTTGCCCGGTTCGGAATGACAAAGAGTTGCTGAGAAGTTAATTTCCCGGCAACAGGCTGGCCTTTATCGTTGCGGCGGGCAGTTCGTCGCCGCGGAAGTATTTGGGTTTGTCTTTCGATGCTTCCTTCGAGTCGGCGGCTTTCATTTCGGGCATGGCTTCGTAGGGCTTGCTGTAGTCGTTGGCGGCGTTCCAGAAGAGGAATCCGATGCCGCCTTTGGCGCGGGCGGTTTCTACCTGAATCTTGATGTATTCGGGGGAGTAGGTCTTGGTGCGCCAGCGGAAGGCTTGCAGCCAGGGGCGGATGACTACGCCGGTGGTGAGGTTTCCATCTGGATGGGTGATGAGTTCGAAGCGTTGCATGGATTCGCCGATGAAGTGGGCGGGCTCGTCGCCGGGGTGGGCGATGTTGTCCATGCCGAAGAAGTGGCTGGGGTAGATCATGGGGCTGAGCACGTCGCAGTAATGGGCCATGCCGACGATGTCTTGTCCGGTGTGGGAGAGGTCAACCTGGCGCTGCCAGGCCATGACTCCGAAGACGTCGAGGCTTAGGAGCACGCCGGTGGGGTGGAGTTCGGTGTAGGCCTTCTTCAGGAAGGCGGTGATTACGTCGGTGCGTTGGGGGGTGGTGGGGGTGGGGCGCTTGGCGGCCGAGTGCTTGGGTTCTGATTGCTTGGCTTTAGTGGTAGTTGGAGTTGTGGTGGCTTGATCTTCTGGGAACGTTCCGCCTTGCTTCGCTTCGGCGGGACGGGCGGGGCGCCCGTCACCACATGGTTCGTCTCCACTTGGCTTATCTCCACAGGCTTCCGCTTCTGCTTGAACTGGCTGGCCTTTTTGGAAGACGAAGAACGCGTCTTTTTGGTCGCCTTCGGCGGGGAATCTTACGTAGTCGAACTGGATTTCGTCGGCGCCTAGCTGGGCTACGTGTTTGGCCAGGGCGATGTTGTAGTCCTGCACCTGGGGGTTCGAGGGGTCGGTCCAGACCAGCTTGCCGTTCTCGCGCCAGGGCTGTCCGGTTTTGCGGGAGTGGACGGCCAGGTCGGGATGCTCGACTACCATGCGCTCGTCGCGGAAGATGGCGATGCGGGCGATGGCGTGCATGTTTTGTGAATGCAGGAAGCGGACGAACTTGGGAACGTCGTGAATATAAATTTTGTGCTGGCCGAGCAGCGGGTGCTCGAAGGGAATGTTGACGCTGCCGTCGGAATCTTTGATGTCGAAGACTACGGCGTTGCCTCCGACTTCGCGCCAGTGGCGGATGATGCGGAGTCCGTGATCGCTGGCGGCCATGACTCCGGTGAGGTAGATGGCGCGGACTTCGAAATCTCGGGGAACGGGGATGGTCTTCTCGGTGATGGGCGCGGCGAGGATTCCGGGGATGATGACTTGTTCGTTGGCTTTGAGAATGTTGCTGGCGTCGGATTTATGATTCGCGGCGCGGATGGCGTCGGCGAGTTGGGACGACGTTAAGTAAGAAGTTTTGCCGAGATAGCGGCGGGCGACGGTGGGGATGGCTTCTCCACGCTTCGCGGTGTAGATTTCGGTGCCGGGGGCGGCGGTGGGCTGCAGCGCGGGAATGTCTGCCGGCTTCGCTGACGTGGGGATGGTGGCGCTTACGGGGTGCAGCTGGGCGGCAGATGTGCCAGCTTGTCCGGCCGGGGATGTGGCGACGGCGGGCTGCGCGCTTTGGGCTGTCGGCTGCGCCGCTTGCGCTGATGATGAGTGCGAGTTCAGCTGCCAGGCGGCTGAACCGAAAAGAATGCACGAGACTGCAGTGATGGTTAGAACAGACGAGCGGCCCAAGGTTCCTCCCAGGAATTGCGTCCCGCAAAAAACTTTCCCGATTGCGATACTAGCTTGGGCTTGCGGTGCCTGCTAGTTACGGCTGGCCAGACACGATTGACTTCTTATGTTCACCTGGGTGGTTAGATGTTTTCCGGGAGGGGACGGATGAGTGGATTCCGTGGCTTCCCTGCGGGATGCGTTGGCGGGTTCCGTTGGAGCCGGGGAGATGGTTGGGGTCGGGGGATTTTGTCGTCTGATGTTGGTTGGGTCCCACCCCTTCGGCAGGCTCAGGGCAGGCTGCCGCAAAGGGCGCGGCAGAGATGGGGCACCCTCGGCGGGTTTCGTTCCCCACCCCGGCGGGCTTCGGATTGTTCGTCCGACGGCAACCTCTGAGTCTTCTGAGGGCGTTACTGGTTTCTTCCTTGATGGTGCAAAGTATTTCTCTTTGGCGGTGTGCGGGACTGGGCGGGGGGGCTGGCGACGGGCTTTGATTGGCGCTAAGTCCAAATAGACACAGGAGTTCCAGATTGGGTCGACTTGCGCTTCCCGGTGGCGAACCGCTTGCTTATTCCTAATCACCCGGGCACGCCGTTGTGATGATCGGCGGGCCAGATGACGGGGATCCGATTCAGGTTCTACAGACTGGTTCCGAAGAGCGGGGGCGAAAAGGGTGAAACAGCCCGTAGTACTCCCCGGAACTTTCGGAAAAACGTGGTAAAGAACCGAAAGAACTGGTAAGAAGACTGGTACTGAAAGGAACAACGTCCGGTGATGCGGGCGACGACCCTATGAGAACGAATCTTGCCACAGTGCTGGATCCGAACCGCCGCAGCAGCGATGCGGGAGAATTTGAAGCTTCGCTACGCCGCCGGATTGTCGGTCAGGAACAGGCGGTTGAAAAAGTGGTCCAGATCTACCAGATGTTTCTGGCGGGGTTGAATGCGCCGGGACGTCCGGTGGGGAACTTGTTGTTTCTGGGGCCGACGGGATCGGGCAAGACGCGCGTGGTCGAGGCCATGGCGGAGTCGTTGTTTGGGGACGCGCGGGCTTGCATCAAGATTGACTGCGCCGAGTTCCAGCACTCGCACGAGATTGCGAAGCTGATTGGATCGCCTCCGGGATATTTGGGACATCGCGAGACGCATCCGCTGCTGACGCAGGAAGCGTTGAACCAGTGGTACACGGAGAAGCTGAAGCTTTCGATTCTGCTGTTCGACGAAATCGAAAAGGCCAGCGATTCGCTGTGGCAACTGCTGCTGGGAATTCTGGACAAGGCCACGCTGACGCTGGGCGATAACCGGCGGGTGGATTTGTCGCAGTGCATCATCATCCTGACGTCGAATCTGGGTGCGGGAGAGATGACCAACCTGGTGGACGGCGGGTTTGGGTTTGCGCCGAAAGTGGTGGAAGTGGACGAGTCGTTCGACGACAAGATTCAGCGCACTGCGGTGGACGCGGCGCGGCGCAAGTTTACGCCGGAGTTCATGAACCGCATCGACAAGACGGTGGTGTTCAAGACGTTGCGCGACGAACATCTTTCGCAGATTCTGGATATTGAGCTGGGCATGGTGCAACAGCGGGTGCTGATGGCGGCGGGCGCGAACCAGTTTGTGTTCAACTGCACGGCGAAAGTTAAGGAATATTTGCTGAAAGAAGGCACCGATCCGCGGTATGGAGCGCGGCACCTGAAGCGCGCGATTGAACGGAACCTGGTGTTTCCGCTGGCGAATCTAGTGGCGACGGGGCAGGTGAAGCTGGGGGATTTCGTGCGTATCGACATGGCCTCCGAGGGCAAGATGATTTTTGTGAAAGAAGCCGAGAACACGATGGCTCCGGTACTGCTGGAACGCTACGGAGCGGCCGCGGCGGCGCAACCGGCCGCGCGGGCTGCGAAGACCGCGGTTAATAATCGCCGCGACTTTGGGACTGGGCCCAGCCCGTCGGTGGCGGAGAGTAAGTAAGGCTCTTGGCTCTTAGCTTTTGGCTATTGGCCTAGGAACAAAACCAATTTTCTTCTCGCTTGACCGCATCTCGCGAGTCGTATGGCACTCGATGGCGCCGGGAAACTTCCGGCGCCATTTTTTTTACTTATTTGCGAACATTTTGGCGGTTGCCGGGAACGGTTTGCCAGCTCTAAGTCCAGAGCGCCGAACTGATCGGTGGCCTGCTAGCCTGCATCCGGGTCGTCCGCATTAGGGTAAATGTAGGCCGGAGAATAGTCGAAACCCAACCATGGGCTATACCAGTACGGAGGCCAGTACCAGAAGGGATCCCAGCCCCAGCCGAACCCCCAGCCCAACCCCAACCCCAGCCTAGCCCCCAACCGCAGCAGCCCCAGCCAAAACCACCGTAACCTCCACGAAAGCCGAAGCCTCCGCGCCTACCCCAGTTGCCGTAACCGTATCTCGAGTCACCGCGGCTGAGATTGGCAGTCTGCGTAATGCGCGCGTTGGAGGTTGACGCCGATCCAGTCCTTGATCCGGTCCCCGACCCAGTCCCGCCGCGGGCGCCTCCGAAGGAGTGGAACTGCCCGTCGGCAATGGTCCCGCGGGCCGTCGCGGTTCCGCCGGCTGATCTTCCATTCAGACTTCCGTTCGATCCTCCAACCGCGGTTCCACTGCCCGATCTCGCGGCCATGGCTCCGCCGGACGATCTTCCGGCGCTGCCCGCACTGTTGCCTGATCCGAACGAATGCCAGCCCGGCGAAGTGTTATGCGAAGCTCCTCGGCCCTCGAAGGACCAAGGTCTCGACTGGGAGGAATTACGTCCCGACGTTGATGCTCCGCGCATGCCTCCGTAGGAGCCGCCACCTCCGTAGGAACCACGACCTCCGTAGGAGCCGCCTCGTCCGCCGTAGCCGCCGTAGGAGCCACCACCATGATAGCCGCCATAGGAGCCGCCGCCATGAAAGCCGCCACCACCACCGCCGCCGTGAAAACCACCACCGCCTCCCCCTCCACCGCCGTGGCCTCCGCCGCCACCACCGTGCTGGGCAAAAGCGGGGGTTGGGGTGCAAGCCAGGGAGACAGAAGCGACTGCGGCAAGAAGAGCGTTGAGAAAGGAGGATTTCCTCATGTCAGTACCCTCCACCATCCGATGGGCTGCCCGGGAGGGCTAACCCAACCTTGATCCTATGCCTGTTTAGACTCTGGTTCCAGCTCGAGAGTTGCATGGTTGTGAGTAAGACGGGCAGCGGTTGGTGGTTGTGGCGACGCTTTGGCTCGTTTTACCCGCTGCCGCCGAAATGCCCCACTTCTCGCAAAAGACGCGAGAAATGGGGCACCCGGTACGGTGATGGTTACGGAATGACTCCCATGGTTAGGGCACGGATGCTGGTAGGGATGCTTCGACTTCGCGGTGAGGATCGCTTAGCGATCCTCACCGCTACGCTCAGCATGACAGGGCTAATTTGGGCAATAATTTACTTGACTCGCCCACGTGTTTTTGATACATTTTCGCCAACGGAGAACGAAGATGAATCAAGAACCTACGAGCCTTCAAGAAGCGATTGTCTACTTCGCGAATCCTGATAACTGCATCGACTACATCGCTGTCCGGCGCTGGCCGAACGGCGTAGTTTGTCCCGGTTGCGGAGCCACAAAGGTCAGCTTTAATGCAAAGCGGCGTACTTGGAAATGCGGCAGTCATCATTCCAAGCGCGAGTTCTCCATCAAGGTCGGCACGATCTATGAAGATTCGCCGATTCCCTTGGACAAGTGGCTTACGACAACGTGGATGCTTACGAACTGCAAAAACGGTGTGAGCAGTTACGAAATTGCGCGTGACATTAAAGTCACCCAGAAGTCGGCATGGTTCATGTTGCAACGGATTCGCCTTGCAATGCAGGACGATTTCTTCGGCTCCAAACTCGGCGGCGAAGTGGAAGTCGATGAAACGTTCATCGGCGGCAAGGCGCGAAACATGCACATCTCCGAACGCAAGCGCCGCATTACCGGGACTGGCACGAAGGACAAAACTGCGGTCATGGGAATTCTTGAGCGCGGCGGAAAGATTCGCGCCTCTGTCGTTCCCAGCCGTCGCAAGGCTGTCCTTCAGGAGGAAGTCCACAAGCATGTAACTGCTGGCGCTGCTCTCTACTCGGATGCGCTCATGTCCTACGATGGACTGGCAACGGATTACGCACATCAGGTAGTTGACCACGCGACGCAATACGTAGATGGCCGCGTGCATACCAACGGCTTGGAGAACTTCTGGAGTCTCCTGAAGCGCGGTATCTCGGGAACCTACGTTAGCGTGGAGCCGTTTCATCTTCATCGCTACCTTGATGAACAAATGTTCCGCTTCAACAATCGCAAAGAACTTGATGACGCTGGCCGCTTCGATTTAGCTGTTCGCCAGATCGTCGGAAAGCGCATCACGTTTGCTCAACTAACTGGCAAGCCAAATTGAGCAAGGACTACCCAGACACGGGCCGCACGACGGCAAGGTCGTGGCAAGCGGGCTAAGAAAGAGCCCGCTTTTTCTTTATTCGTGCGCGCTTACGCTTCCACTCTTTCTCTCGTTTCTTCAATTCTTCTTTAGAAACAGAGAGAATCTTTCGCATAGCAGCGTCGAATTTTTGAGCCTCAGACTGTGGTTCAGATTCGACTTTCATTACCTAAATTTCTCCTCTATCCATCTTGCCACCTTGAACGAGAGTGGTTGTCTATCATACCCATAACCAATTTGCCGAAGTCTATGACCCACGACAAGGCACACGATTATTTTGTCGCGCTGGATTTCTACGTTGTCGCAACTCCCGCTGCCATTTACGTTGATATTTGCATCACTGAGCGCGGCTTGCATTACTTGTTCCGGGAGTGGACGCTGCGGGTCTTGAAGTAAATGTGACTCGTCCCCGCGTACCACAATGGTGAGTCCAGTTGACTCAAACAGCAATTCTTGATTTACGGTATCTATCCATTTAGCGTGGGCCAAAAGATAGTCTTCATTGCTAGGGAAAATTGGCTTGCCTTTTGCGTCAAGCCGCTGTGGAGGTTGATCGGGGCGATAGTTCCATTGCGGGCCGTCGTGCTTCGGCGGATTAACTTCCCACTTTGTTTCCCGTAGCGCGGCCCACAACTGGTTCGCGTAGGTTTGGGCCTCGTCATCTCGGGGCACGACCACCACTGAAACTAGGCCGGGAGTGAGGTCGGATAAATACTTTTTAATCCTTTCCGCCTGATCTGCGCTAACGGTCCTCGGGGTCACGTAAATATCTAACTCGCTGCGCAATTCGTGCAGTATGTAGACCAATGTCCCGATTAAAATCCACACCCCCACCACAGCCATAAATTTGAGCGACGGCAACCTGCCAGCCCAGTTCCCGACTGTTCCGACAAGGCGTTGCTGGACACGCTGGCGGCTTGGCAATAGCATTAGAAGGCCGCCGAATCCGAAAATAGTAAGTACGCATCCGGCCACGAATGACCACGTTCCACTAGCCTCAAAAATGATGTACGGGCCAATGCCTGCCAAAGCCCCGTATATTGTGAGCAGGGCGTAGAATTCTTTTTCCTGTTCTTCCATGGGCGAAAGGTTACGCCTCTAGCGTGGGCGAGGCAAGTATATTCTCGCCCTAATTTGAGCACGAATTTCACGGCGCTGCGTAAGTTCGGATCCTGCGTTAGAACGTCAGCCGCGCGGCGAGTTGTCCGATGCGGGGGGCGGCGCCGCGGAAGCTGCCGGTGGTGGTGATCTGGCCGAAGGTGGAACCGTTGATGTTGGTGGCGCCGTCGGCGGTGGTGGGCTGCGCGAACTCGGGATGATTCAGGGCGTTGAAGAATTCCAGGCGGAGTTCCAGGCTGACGTGCTCGGTGAATGCGGTGGTCTTGGCCAGGGCTACGTCGAAGTTTGTGAGGTGCGGTCCGCGAAGCATGTTGCGGCCGAAACCGTAGGTGCGGTCGCCGGGATTATTTACGGGATCGAGCTCCGGGAAACACGGGTTGCCGCCCTGGTAGTAGGAATTGTTGGCGAGAGGAATGTTGGAAAAGCTGTTGGGATCGAAAATGAAATGGGCGGTGATGGGTGTTCCGGTGGAGATCTGGCAATTGCCGTTCGCGTCGCTGCCGTAAATGGTGGGAGTGATCGTGGTCAACTTTCTGGGATCGAACGTGCGGATGGGCGCGACGACGGCGGCGCGGGAAAGAGCGGGATCTCCGGCGCCCGAGGTTCCGAAGTTTGTTGGATCAGAGGTGCCTCCAAGTCCCGCAGAGATATCAAACGGGAATCCGGTGCGCCAAGTCACGATGGGGTAGAGGCTCCAACCCTTGGTCAGGCGCTTGGGGCCGGTGGCCCAGGCGCGGTCGAAGGGCAAATCCCAGCCGCCGCTGAAGCTGATGCGTTGGCGAACATCGCTGTCTCCGGAGCCGTAGAACAGGTCGGGGCTATATGCGGGCACGGCGTCGTTGCGTTGTTCGAAGCCGGAGGCGTTATCCATGTTATGGCCCCAGGTGTAGGCCAACGTGTAGTAAGCCACGCCCAGCCTAGAGCTCTTGGGCTGGCGGGTGAGGCTGGCTTCGAGGGCGTTGTAGTTGGAGTTCGAGACGTTCTGGAATTCTGGAAGCTGGCCGTAGCAAACCACTGCGACGGTGGCCCCACAGGTGTTATTTCCGGGCGCCAAATTCAGCACTCGATTCGTGGTGCCCAGCACCATGGGGTTGATGTCTTTGAGCGAGGTCAATCCGTGTCCGGAACTGCCTACATAGTTTGTTTCCAGCACGGTGTCGGCGAACAGGTTGCGCTGCAAACTCAGGTTGAACTGGTAGACGTAAGGAGTGCGCAGGTGGGGGTCGACCACGAAGACGGCACCGCTGCTGTTGATGGGTAGAAACTGCGCGAAACTGACGTTGGGTGCGGGCGTTTTGGAGGGAAACGGGTTGGTCACGCCCGTGCTGGAACAGTTACCGTTCGCGTCGTAAACGCACGCATAGTGATAGGGCTGGCTGAGATACCCCGGCGCCCCGTTACCAATCGTGTTGAAGAAGAGACCCTGCTCGGCATAAAAAGGGACTTCGCCGTTGAATTGCAGGTTATCTTCACCCTTCAGGATGTCGTAGAAAAGCCCGACACCGCCGCGCAGGCTGGTCTTGCCGCTTCCGGTTGGGTCCCATGCAAAGCCGAAGCGCGGCGCGAAGTTTTTCTTGTCGGGAAAGTTGAGTCCGGTAGGAGCGCCGGGATCGCCGGGAAACACCAGCCCTGGCGGCGCGTTCACAAAACGTTGGGACTGCAATCCCGGGATCACCGAAAAGCTGCGTCCTTCGGTATCGTATTTGGGCTGGTTATATTCGTAACGCAGACCAAAGGTGAGGACCAGATTCTTCAAGGCATGCAACTCATCCTGGCCGAATATGTACGTGCTCTTGCTGCGAATGTTGGAAGCGGCGAGGGGTCCCTGGAAATAAGCGGACGCGCCTCCCAGAAGAAAATCGGCGTAAGGATTTCCGGAGGCGGTAGAACCGCTGAGGGAATAGAAATCGAACTCTCCATTCGAGTAGTAGTTGTAGAGCATGTTTTCTTGATAGGGAGAAAACCCGGCGCCGAACTTCCAGTTGTTTTTTCCTTGAGTCCAGGAGAGCGCGTCGGTCCAGGAGAAGGTGTTTTCCACGAAGCGTGTAGGACCGTTTTCGCTCGGACCGAACTGGTAGCCGGTATCAAAATAGATGTTGGTGGGGCCGGTGGCCAGGTCGGGAGTAATGCCGACGCCCAGGCTGGGTCCGGTGGGCAAATGCGTGACTACGGCGTCCTGCAGGTAGTTGCTGCGATGAGTCAGAAAGTGGAACTCGTTCAATACGGTCGGTGAAAAGATGCGGGTATACCCAATGTTGGTGAAATAGTAATTGGCGATAGTCTTGCTGGGAAATCCGGGGACGGTGGCGTAGGGAAACGGATTCAGGCTTCCTGAATACGGGTTGCCTTGGCGGTTCAGGCCGATTGTGGCAGAGATTTTGTCCTTGGGGTTGAGGTTGAAGTCAAACTTTATGGTTGCCTCATCGCGATTGTCCACCTCATCCAGCGAGGTGGAAAACAGGCCGGTACAGATCTGATTCGAATTGCAAACCGTCTGGTTTGTTGAGGACGTCGTGACCAAGCCGGCCTTGATGTAATTCTGGGTGACGGGATCGATGGTGGTGGGGTTGATCGTCGCGTTCAGCGGGTTGCCCTGCGCGAAGAATGGGTTCTGTGACAGGAACGAGGCGACCAGAGGATCAGGACATCCGCCGGCGCTGGTGCAGGTAAGACCGCCGTTGGTTAACCCTCCCTGCGGGACTGCCTTAGAGAAATCACCGGTCAATTCATTCGGCGTGTAGACCGGGATGTCGATGTCGGGTACGGCCTGAATCTGTTTTTGCCCCTGATAGGCGACAAAGAAAAAGGCCTTATCTTTGCGAATCGGGCCGCCGAGAGTGCCGCCGAATTGGTTGCGCTTGAGATCGAGCCGCGGGATACCCAAGGGGATGTTGAAGAAGTCGTTGGCGTCGAGCACGCGGTTGCGGAAGAACTCGAAGGCACTGCCGTGGATCTGGTTGCTGCCGGATTTGATGACTTCGCTGATGATGCCACCGCCGTTGCGGCCATATTCGGCGGTGTAGTTGCTGGTGAGCAGGCGGAATTCGGCGATGGCGTCGGGGTTGGGATCGATCAGGTTGCTGTTGTCGAGGAGATCGTTGTTGAGGCCGCCATCGAGCAGGTAAGTGATGGAATCGCTGCGTCCGCCGGCGATACTGTAGTTGCCGGCGCCGCCGTTGTCGTCGTTGCTCTCGGTGACTCCGGGTTGAAGCAGGCCGAGATCGAGCGTGTCGCGGCCATTCAACGGCATATTGGTGAGTGTTCGGCCGGTCACGGATTGGCCCAGAGTGGCGGTGACAGTCTCTACGGGCGCGGCTTCGGCGCCAACTTCTACTTTTTCGCTGGCGGTGCCGACTTGCATCTTGAAGTCGACGCGCAGCGCTTGATTGATAAGGAGCTTGTACTCGGTGCTCTCGACCGTGCGAAAGCCGTCGCGGGTCGCGGTGACCTTGTAGTTGCCGATCGGCAGGGCCAGCACCTGGTAGAAGCCGTCGTGGTCGGTGGAAGCTTCGCGGGTGATCTGGGTCGCGGTATTGGTGACGGTGACCTGCACTCCGGGAATCACGGCTCCGGTGGAATCGGTGATGGTGCCGGTGATTCGGGCGGTCGCGTCCTGAGCGCGGCTAAGGACGGGAACCAAGACTGCGAGTAGGGTAAGAGTGGCGAGGGAGCGAAGGGAAAGGCGCGAGGCAACTTTATTGGTCGTCATGGGGGCCGTTGAGGGTCGGGCATATGTTAGGCGGGACGAGCGGGGATCGTCAAACAGGCGGGGCCGACAGGGAGTGGTGCAGTTCGAAACTGCACCACTGCCAGCTATTTAGGGACGTTTTGCTGATTATTGCTGGGCGGCCTGAGCGAGGTCGTTCTTCATGACGCTGACTTCTACGCGGGTGCCGCTCATGCGCTCAGCGGAGGGATTGCCCAGGCCGAGTACGTACATGCGGTAGGCCGGGATTTCCTGGTTCTGCACCAGGTAACGGACGACGGCGTCCGCCATTTTGCGGGAGTTGGCGATGGCGGCCTGGCCGCGACCGGCTGAGAATCCCTGCACTTCGAGGATGTAGCCGTGCTGGCCTTTGAGTTGGGCGGCGACCTGGTCGAGCGCGTCCTTGGCCTGCTTGCTCAAGGCGGTCTGGCCGGGACGGAATTGCAGTTCGGTCTGCGCGCCGGACTTGTATTGATCGATATTGCTGACTTCAGTTTCGTCGGCGGAGACGCGAGTGCGAGCGTGGCCGCGGTTTGTTGGGCGACCTGAGCCTTGCCCGCGGCGTCGGTGGCGTGCTGATCGGCCAGGCTAACTTTTTCTGATGCCAGCTGGAGGCCGTGCTGGGCGCGGGCGTCGACGTCGCGAATCATTTTCTTATTGGACGCCGTAATCTCATCCAGCTCTTCGATCCGGTCGCGGATGGGCTGAACATGGCGCCGGACGTACTCCTTGGTGGCAAACGGGTGCAGCAGGAGCGAGGCCAGGCCGGGCTCGTCGCCGTCCCAGAAGTCGGGAGCTTTGGGAGACGACAACGGCTCCAGGACGGGCGTAGTCGCCGACTGCGGGTCGGTTTGCGCGGAAGCCGCGGGCTGCGCGCTGGTTGAACTGGCTTGCTGCGCAAGTGCGGGAAGCGCGAGAGCTGTAGATAAGAGCAGGGCGACGAACAGGCGATTCTTCATAACTTCTCCTTCACGGACCTGATGGGAACTTTACACGGAACCCCAGAGGCTTCTCGAAGCCGACGGCGGCACATGGCGGGATCCGGAAACATAAACCTGGGAACATCTTTTGGGGCTGCAAGTCTCTTATGCAAGCGACGCCAGACTAGCGGGCGTTCCGGACTCTTCAGCGCTCACCATTGTAGCTCCGAAAGGTAGGTTTTTCGACAGGAAAATCGCGCGAAAGACGCTATTTTTGGGGCGTTTTGGCGCGCCCCGGGCTTCATTCTGGCTGAGGGGAAAGCTGCCGGGCTTTGCCCGGCGGACGGCTGAGGGCAGCCGTCCCTCCATCAACCTTTCTCGTGCGGTTTTAGCAGGACATAGGCTGCTACCAGGAGGGTCAGGCAGGTCAGGGCACTCCATAGGTTGACGATTGGAGAGAGCCAGGTTTGGATTGTGGCGATGGTTACGAGCGCGAAGCCGAGCGGTGATCCCCATTGGCCGAGCGGGGAGCGCAGCGGCAGGGCGGCGAGTTGTTGAGCGGATTGGCGGCGGCGAAAGCTGATGTGGGCGGCGAGAGAAACCAGCCAGGCGAGGATCATCCCCGTGAAGGCGGCGCCGATGAGATAGCGGAACGCGTTTTGCGGAGCCCAGAGCGCGAGCGCCAGGGCGACGAGAACCCCGAAGGAGGACACTACGACGGCGAACTGGGGCGAGCCGGAGTGGTTCACGCGGCCGAGGCTGGCGGGGGCCCATCCGGTGCGGGATAGAGAGAACAACATGCGGGAGCCGACGTAGAGTGCGGCGTTGGCTCCGGAGAGTGCGGCGGAGAGTACAACGAAGTTCATGAGGCCGGGGGCGCTTGGAATTTTGGCGATGCGGAAAACGCTGACGAACGGGCTTTCGGTGACTCCAGCGTGGTTCCAGGGCATGACACCGAGCAGAACCACGATGGCGCCAAGATAGATAAAGGTCAATATAAGAAATGTGAGCCAGACGGCACGAGGAGTGTTTTTCGACGATTGCGATTCTCCGGTGGTGACCGCGACCATCTCGACGCCTCCGAAGCTGTAGATGGCAAAGGTCATGGCGATGAGCGGGGAGAGTGGGCCATTGGGGAGCAATCCGCCGTGAGCGCGGTATTGCGGGGCGACGTGGCCGCTGAACAGCAGAAGAGCGCCGATCACGATGAAAGCCGCGATGGTCAGGAGCTTGACCATAGAGAGCCAGAACTCGAAGCGTCCGTAAGAGGCGACGCTGCGCAGGTTGACCGCGAGCAGCAAGGCGGAGAAAACCAGAATCCAGATGTAGGCGCGCACCGAAGGGAGCCAGTAGGCCATGTAGGTGGCGGCGGCAATCATTTCCGCGCCGATGTTGAGGGCCATCCCAATCCAGTAGCCGGCGCGCGCGATGAAACCGGCGAAGGGGCCGAGGTAGAGGCTGCCGTAGACGCCGAACGATCCGGCGGCGGGATGGGCGCAGGCCAGTTCGCCGAGGGCCATGGCGACGGTGAAGCTGATGAAGGCGGCGGCGAGAAAGCTAAGGATGGCGGCGGGGCCGGCGATCTCCATGGCGGCGCCGGAGCCGAGCAGCAGGCCGGTGCCGATGGAGCCGCCGACGGCGATCATGGCCATTTGTCCGGAGGTGAGCTGGTGGCGGAGTCCTTCTTCGCGGATTTGTAGCGTGCGGGGTTGTGGCGCTTCTTGAATTGGTGGCGACGCAGGCTCCGAGGGCATGCAGCACCATAGCAAAAAGTGCGGGATCGCCCAAGGTGGTGCGGGCGTTGTAGACGATTCAGAGACGGAATGCTCGCGCATCGCCCGCGCGTCGAGAGCTATTCGCTGCGCAGGATGGCCATGATATCGAGGCTGGAGATGCGGCGGGTGGCGGACCAGATGCTGGCCGACGCTACCAGAGCGAAGAGCAAGACCAAGGCGCCGGAGGCTGCCAGGCCGATGGGCTTCGCACCTTCCATCAAGGTTTCGAGAAAGCGGCCGGTGAGCTGGGCTCCGGCGATTCCGGGGAGAGCTCCGGCGGCGACCATCAGCAAGCCCTGCCGCAACAGCATGCCCCGAAGGCACGCAGGTGTGGTGCCGAGGGCCATGCGCACGCCCATTTCCTGGGTTCTCTGGACGACAGCGTAAGAAACGATGCCGTAGATGCCGATCACGGCCAGCAGCACGGCGAATGCAGCGAAAGTCCACACGGCGGTTCGGTAAAACTTTGGAGCAGCGAAGATATCATCCAGCCGCTGCTGCATCGTTTTCACGCCGAACACGGGAACTTGGGGGTCCACTGACTGGATGGTGTCGCGGATTTCAGCGAGGTGATCTTCCGGGCGACCGTCCACGCGGACGACGAATGTCGAGAAGAAGCTGCCGGGAGTTTCTGACGGAAGGAAGACCTGATTACTGTCGGCGAGTGTGGGATCGGTTTCGTAGTTCATTCCTTTCACCACGCCAACAATTTTCCGTGGGTCGTCTCCCTCGATCGTGAGCTGATGATTGAGGACGTTTTGCGGCGCCCCGAATCCAGCCGCGAATCGCTCATTGACGACGGCAACTTTGGCGCTGGAGCGGACTTCGGCTTCGGTGAATTCGCGGCCGTACAGAATTCGTCCGCCCATGGTTTGGAAATATCCTGACAGAACCGGGACAAGGGTGGAATTGAGTTTTGCAGGGCGTCCATCAATCCCGAATGGTCCGCCGACAAAAGCCGAGGCGTAGAGCGGAAGGAAATCCGTTGCACTGGCGGAGCGAACGCCGGGGAGTTGGCGGACGCGGTCGAGCACATTTTCAAAATACGGGAGCTGACGTTTATCCAGTTGGTGGGTTGTGCCGTCCAGGGAGACGGCTACGGTCACGACTTGATTTACGTCGTAGCCGCGGTCGATTCGCATCAAGTGAACGAACGCGCGTCCCAGGCACACAGAGGACGCGAGAAGAATCATGGTGAGCATGACCTGCGCGGCTACCAGACTTTGGCGAATCAGCCGCGAGCCGGGGGTCGCGGTGGAACTTCGTGAAGCGAAAGCGTGGATGCGGCCCGCATACAGTGAGGGTAAAGCGAGCGAGGGCAAGACGCCCAGCGCCAAAGTGGTAAATACGGACACCATCAGGGTGAAGGCGAGTGCGCGCCAGTCCAAAATTGAATACGATTGCGCGCCGAGTGGCGGGGGCTCAATTTTCGCTGCGAACGACGTAATCCAAAATGCGACCAGTAATCCGGACAGAGTGGCAACGAACGAGAGAAGCAGGCATTCGGTGAGCAACTGCCGCATCAGGCGAGCGCGGCTGGCGCCGAGGGCGGAGCGTATGGAGAGCTCCGCGGCGCGATCGGTGGTGCGGGCTAGCAGGAGATTCGCAACATTGGTGCACGCAATCAGCAGGACCAAGACGACTGCGCCCATGAACATCAGCGAAGCGTTCTTCACGGGGCCGGCGAGGCCGTCTTGAAGTGACGTCATGCTCGGGCGCAGCGGGGAGCTGTCGATTCCTCCCGGATTCGGGGACAATCGCTCTGCCTCAACGGCAAATGCGGCACGCGCCTGCGGCCAGGTGATGCCTGGCTTCAGCCGCGCAACAGTTCCCCAGCCGTTGTTGCCCGGGCTGAAAGCGGCGGGCTTCCACAGAACGGCCTTCCCCGGATAATCGAAGCCCGGAGGCGCGACGCCGACAATAGTCAGCGGGTTGCCGTCGAGTCGGATCGTCGAGCCCAGAACTTTCGGGTCGCCTGCGAAAAGTTGTTGCCAGAGTCCGTAACCGATCACCGCCACGGCGTTCGGTCCGGGCAATCCCCAGCCGGTTCCGTCTACATCCTCATCGACGGCGAATCCTGTTCCCAGTATCGGCTGCGTGGCCAGCACCGAGAAGAAATTCCACGATGTCTGGGCGACGTGTACGCGGCTCCCGATGCACGTTCCACCCGGGTTCACACTGCCCAGGTTCGAATCGAATTCCTCGAAAAGCGCGGCATCGGCGAGATACGCACCGTGCTGGCGCCAAGCGTGAAATTGGTTCGCGCTGTCGTGCGGCGGAATGAACTCATGCAGAAGAGCCAGCCGGTCGGGCTCGCGAAATGGAAGGGAGCGCAGCAGCAACGCGTTCACTACGCTGAACACACCAGTGTTCGCGCCAATGCCGATAGCGAGGGCGGCGATGGCGAATGCTGTGTGCCACGGCCGGTTGGCCCAAAGCCGAAGAGTGTATTTGAGATCCTGAAACACTTTGCTGCGGGAAACTTTATTCCGCGGCAGCATTTTACGCCAGAGGGACCAAGGTCAATACGTGTAAACGCGATCTTCTTTCGGCTGAGGGTTGCTCAGGATGGCTATTTGTAGGCAAAGGCCCAAATTCACTCTTGCAACTCTGTACCGCCAGTGCTTTAATTAGAAAATATCGTCTCGCGATATATAGTCCATTCGAAGTCATCGCAATGCAGAGGTCCTATTTCCGCTCGTTTTTCTGGTCGTTGACTTTCCGCGCTCGGAAGGACTACCAAGCGATAATCTATTATGGGCTGGCGGTATTCGCGGCGAGTGCGGCTCTGCTCTCCCGAGCAGTTTTGAGCCCGGAGTTTGGATCGCACTACCCATATCACACGGTATGGTTGGCGATCATTTTCGTTGCGTGGTACTGCGGAGTGGGCCCGTCGATCCTGGCGGTTGGAATTGAGGCGCTCGGAATCTGGTACTGGTTCTTGCCGCCTTATCATTCCATTTCTGGAAAAAACCAGGTCGAATACTTCGGCATTTTAGGATTTCTAACGTTCTCCGCCATTATTATTGCCTTAGGAGAATCGAACAGACGCCTCTTGGTTAAGCGCGAAAAAGCCGAACAGGCATTGCACGAAGCCAACGAGGAACTCGAAGAGCGGGTAAGCGAGCGGACGGCTGAACTGGAACGGCTAAACGAATCTGCCAGACGGTTGAGCGCCAGAATCATGGTGGTGGAAGATGAAGAGCGCCGCCGCATTGGCAGAGCACTTCATGACAGTTTGAGTCAATACTTGGCAGCGCTGAAGATGAATCTCAGCTTTCTTCGAGCCCAGGTTGGGGCCGAAACCGTTCTTTTCTCAGAATGCGGGGAACTTGTTGAACAGTGCCTCACCGAGACACGAACCGTATCGCACCTGCTGCACCCGCCGCTGCTAGATGAGCTCGGCTTTGTCTCGGCCACGCGTTTATTTGTGGAAGGGTTTTCTCGCCGCAGCGGTTTAACAGTCACGCTCGACTTTCCGTCTGAATCTGGCATGCGACTGCCGAAGAATCTCGAAACCGCGATGTTTCGCGCTGTTCAGGAAGGACTTACGAATATTCACAGATATGCGGAAGCAACGTTTGCGAGCATCAGCTTGAAAAAAGATATCTCAACGGCGCAGCTGAGCATCCGGGACAATGGGAAGGGAATACCACCTGCGCTGCTAAAGCGACTTCGCGACGGCACCGCCGACTCTGGAGTCGGTATAGCTGGGATGCGTGAGCGTTTGCGGGAGCTACATGGGGTACTAGAAATCCAGTCCGACCAGTCGGGAACGATTCTTAAAATTACAGCTCCTATAACTCGGAGCCTTGAACAAACATCGGTTGCTATCGCGCCAACAAACTCGCTATCTGCCTAAGCGACCTGGTTATGCGCCCAAATTGACAAAGTCAGCCATAACACTCAAAACCCCGATGAGGCTTTGCCTCGATACAAGCGCCGTGCCGCTGCCTGCAGACAGCAGATTCCTCTCCTTCGCTCCACACTGGGTCGGAATGACAAAAATCTCGATCGAGTAGGCCGCTCCGTGGGGAGGGGGTGACCTTCGTAATCGCGAGGGGGCGTTCCCGCATTGCTGCGGTCTGGGCTGGCTCCTAGAATCGGAGCAGGGTTACTCCGCCCGTTGGTTGTTACCCGTTGGCTGTTGCACGTTGGCTTTTACCCGTTACCCAGTATCCGCACATGGCAGAAACCACCAGACGACCGGACCGAGTTGAGATCGCACGGCGGGTAGAGCGTGCGGAAAAGCTCCTGCAGAAGGGGAAAACCGCCGAGGCGCTGGAAGAGTATCTGCTGGTCCTGAAAGACGATCCGGAAAATGATGTGGTGCGGCAATTGTCGGCTGATTTGTGCCTATCGCTGAGCCGGAATAAGGAAGCGGTGCAGCTACTGGGAGATTTGTTTGAGCGGCAGGTTTCCGCCGGCGACGCCACCCGCGCCAGCCTCACCTATAAGAAACTGAGCCGGCACGGAAGCCCGACCTGGCAGCAGAAATATCGCTTTGGTCAGTTGCTAGAGGGGTCGAACCGCAAGCTCGCGGTGGCCACCTACGAAGCTGCCTTCGCCGATCTGATGAAGCTGGACAATAAGAAGGATGCGGCCACACTGCTGGAGCGGGTTGTTGCGCTCGAGCAAACCATGGCGAACTTCCAGCGCTTCGCCGAGCTTTCGTCGGAACTGGGAAACCGGAAAGTAGCAGCGGCGGCGTTCCACCGGGTTGCGCAACTGGCGGCGGAAAGCGGAGAAGAGAGTTCGGCGTGGTATGAACGCGCCTATCAGGAAGATTCTTCCGACCAGGGAATCGCGCTGGCTTACGGCAAAAGCCAACTGGCACAGGGCCAGGCGGGCGCGGCGATTTTTATTCTCGAGCCGCAGGTGAACTCGGGCCAGACCACTCCCGAGTTGCGGGACGTTTACACCGAGGCGCTGGTCGCGGCGGGACGATTTGCCGAGGCCGAGCCGATGGTCTGGCAGATGTTTGAGCAGAATCCGGCGCGGGTGCAGCAGGTGATCGCGCTGATTGGACAATTTCTCGACGTCAACCAGGACGATGCGGCGGTGGCGCTGGCGCCGAAAGCTGGAGCAGTTCCAGCGGCGGCGGGGCGAGCGGCGGCAGTTCATCGCCATCATGCAGGACATTACGGCGGGGCATCGCGCGTCGTCGCAGATGCTGGAGTTTCTCAGCGAACTTTATAACGCGTCGAACCGCGAGAATGAATATTGCCTGACGCTGCTGAAATTGTTTGATCTCTACTGCAGCACGGGGGAGTATGCCAAGGCTGCGGAATGCCTGGACCGCTCGGCGGAAGTGGATCCGTATGAAGCCGGGCACTTGAAGCGGCTGGACATGCTGAAGGGCAAAGTGGACGATGCCCGCTTCAAGCTGATCGCGTCGCGTTTTTCGCCGATGACCAAAGCGGCCGAGGAGCCATCGCATCAGGAAGCGCCGACCCTGGGAGCGTCCACGCTGCAGGATTTGATGCTGCAGGCGGAAATTCTTGTGCAGTACGGCATGCGCAACAAGGCGGTGGAGCGATTGCAGCGAATACAGGAAATGTTTCCGCGCGAAGAAGAGCGCAACGAAGACTTGCAGCGGCTGTATCTGGCCGCGGGGATCACGCCGCGCTATGCGGGGTCGGCGCCGTTGCCGCCCGCTCCGGCTCCGGTGCCGGGCATCACGCCGGCGGCTGCACCCGCCGCGGCTCAGGTCGCAGATCCGGCGGCGGATGTTCGCAGCTTTACCCGCGTCGCCGAAATTACGCGCAAGCTTTATCACCAGGGAACGGCGAAGGCGGTGCTCACCACCGCGGTGAAAGAAATTGGCGGTCACTGGGAAACCACGCGGTGCGTCGTCGCGATGGCCAAGCCTGGGCTGCCGCCGACCGCGCTGGAAGAGTTTTGCGCCGAGGGACACAAGGCCGCGAGCATGTCGACGCTGGCGAAACTGATTGTCTGCGTGCAGGAAGCGGCTCCGGGACCGGAGGCGTTGATCGCTCCGGATGCGGCGAAAGCGCCTCAGTTGCAAACCGCGCAGAAGTGGATTACGGAACTCGGTGCGGCTTCGCTGCTGGCGATTCCTTTGACCGACGGCGAAGAGCCGGTCGGCGTGTTGCTGCTGATGCACTCCAGGCCGCGGGTTTGGCAGCCGTCGGACGTGGTGGTGCTTAAGACCGTGGCCGACCAGATGGTGATCGCGCTGAACAACGCCGGTCTGCGGCGCCTGGTAAAAAATCTTTCGGTGACCGATGAGAAGTCGGGACTGTTGAAGCGCGCGTCCTACATTGACCTGTTGCTGGCGGAGAGCAAGCGCGCGATTCAAAACTCGGCTCCGCTTTCGCTGTTGCTGTTGCAGTTCGGCCGAAGCGCCGCCATGGTGAAGGAATACGGCGAAGCGGAAATAGAAAGCGTGCTGGGAAAAATCGGTCAGCTCTTTGCGGCGAACATTCGCTCGAACGATCTGGCTTTCCGTTACGACACGACCACGGTTGCCATCATTCTGGGAGACACGGCCACCAAGGAAGCGACGCTGGCGGTTGAGAAGCTGCGTAAGATTATTTCTGAAGTGCGATTCCCGGCCAGGAACGGGGCGGAAAAAGGTCTGCCGGCACAGTTTTCGGCGGGGCTGGCCGAAGCTGTCGTGAAGCAGGAATATGATCCGGTGGATATCGTCACCGAAGTCATCAACCGCGCGGAACATGCGCTGGCCCAATCCTTGGCGCAGGGGCCGGGGAAAGTGGTGGCTCTCTCGGCGGCGCTGGCCGCGGGCGCGGTGGCGTAAGAACGAAGACGACAATCAGTTTAGGCGAGACTGGAATTTACTCATGGGCAGCCCGTTTCGCCTCAAAAAGAAGCAACGCAGATCCTGGCGACGCAGCGCCAAGAAGCACGCCGAGTTTGTAGAAAAGTTTCAAGGTGAGCCAACGAAGACGTGCTTCCTGAGCACTTCAGAACGGATGGCTGAAATCTGTACGAAAATGGCCAATGCCAAACGCCAGAAGAAGAAGCCAAGAAACCCCAATTAAGGCATTTCCTCTGCTTACGCTGCCGGTAGTCAAACCTCGTCACCCGCTGATAAACTAGCAAGTTTGGCTTAGTGACTCTGATCTATTCTGGTCAGGGATCCGTCAGGAAAATCCATGTTGAAGCCGGGAGACATCGCCATTGTCAGCGGGGCGCGCACGCCCTTTGGCCGCTATTGCGGGAAGTTGAAAGATTTTACCGCGCAGGAGCTGGGCGCGATCGCAGCCAAGGGAGCGATTGAGCGGTCGGGGATCGACGCGAAAGAATTCGATCACGCAGTGTTTGGCAACGCGCAGCAGACTTCCGGCGACGCTCTGTATGGCGCGCGGCATGTGGGGTTGCGCGCGGGACTGCCGATTGAGACTCCGGCGCTGACCGTGAACCGGCTGTGCGGGTCGGGCATGCAGGCGATCGTGTCGGCGGCGCAGATGATCCAGACCGACGAGGCGAAGATTGTGCTGGCCGGCGGGATGGAGGCCATGTCGCAGGCTCCATTTGTGATTCGCGGGCGCGACGGATTTACGCTGGCTCCGGGCGGGAAGCTGGAAGATTCGCTGATGGTGGCGCTGCTCGATACGTATTGCGGGTCTTATATGGCTAACACCGCAGAGCTCTATGGCTCGCAGCAGGGAATCACGCGCGAGATGCAGGATGAATTCGCGTTGCGCTCGCAGCAGAAGGCGGACGCGGCTTATAAAGAAGGACGCATTCAGGAAGAACTGGTTCCGGTGCCGCTGCGGAATTCGAAGGGCGAGCCGACGGGCGATTCGCTGACGGAAGATGATCACCGGCGTCCGCAGACTACGATGGAAGGGCTGGCGAAGTTGAAGCCGGCGTTCGGGAAGAATGGCACGGTGACGGCGGGGAACGCCAGCGGCATCGTGGACGGGGCGGCGGCGGTGGTGGTGATGTCGCTCGACGAAGTGCGCAAGCGAAACATGGAACCGCTGGGAAGAATCGTAAGCTGGGGCATTGCCGGAGTCGAGCCGAACGTGATGGGGCGCGGTCCGGTGCCGGCGACGAAGATTGCGCTGCAGAAGGCCGGGTTGAATTTGGACTACATCGATTTGATCGAAGTGAACGAGGCGTTCGCGGCGCAGTATCTGGCAGTCGAGAAAGAGTTGGGATTAGATCGCGAGAAAGTAAACGTGAATGGCGGAGCGATTGCGCTGGGACATCCGCTGGGCGCGACCGGGACGCGGCTGGTGATCACGCTGCTGTACGAGTTGCGGCGGCGGAAGAAGAAGTACGGGCTGGCGACGGCGTGCATCGGCGGCGGGCAGGGGATTGCGATGGTGGTGGAGAGCATGAGCTAGCGCTGCGAACTCACGACGGCGACAGAAAACGGGGCGATCGACGGTTGCCACCTGATCGCAGTCGACGTGGTATCAGAATGGCCACTTTTTGCACGGAGGGAGTCCAAGGATCGAGCATCGCAGATAGATGTCGGCCTCCGATGAAGTCATTCGGGCTCTCCGTCTTCTGGGCACGAAGATCTTTCGACTCCTCTTGCAGCTCGCCGTAGCGTTTGCTCTTCCTGGCTTAGGACTCGAGAAAGTCGAGTTGATTCTGAATCGGCTGGTCGCTGATCATCGTTCGGTCAACCGGAGGTGGATTGCGAAAATCAGTCCATTGGGTTATGTCTTCGTTTTCGCAGTGAATACTCTGATCTACGGCGCGAATTTACTGGGTGCTCTGCGAACGTGCGCCTATTTGCGACGGTGATGTTCATCACGAGAATTCGCAGCTAGCTAACTTTCTTCTGCGCGATTCTCGAAGGCGTCTAAGTATGGAAATTAAGAAGGTTGGTGTTCTCGGTTGTGGGCTGATGGGTTCCGGCATTGCGCAGGTGTGCGCGACGGCTGGATTCGACGTCACGGTGCTCGAAGTCGAGCAGAAGTTTCTCGACAAGGGCTTTGCCGGGATTGAGAAATCCCTGGCCAAGTTTGCCGAGCGGCCGGTCGAGAAGGGCGGGATCACGGCGCAGCAGAAGGATGCGATCCGGGCGCGGCTCAAGGGGACGACCAACAAATCCGACCTGGCGGATTGCGACATTGTGATTGAGGCCATCATCGAGAATGTGGACGAGAAGAAGAAGATGTATGCGTCGATTGATGGCATCGTGAAGAAAGATGCGATCTTCGCTTCGAATACGTCTTCGATTTCGGTGACGGAGCTTGTTGACTTCGGTGAAGCGGCCGGAGCGGTTTGTCGGGCTGCACTTTTTTAATCCGGTGCCGCTGATGAAACTGGTGGAGGTGGTGCGGACCATTGCCACTGCTGACGATGTTTACGAGACGGCTTACGAGTTCGGAAAAAAGCTGGGCAAGGTTCCGGTGCGCACGTCAGACAAGACGGGATTCATCGTCAACCGGCTGCTGGTGCCGTATCTGCTCGATGCGATTCGTGCGTATGAGGAAGGCGTGGGGTCGATTGAAGATATCGACAATGCGATGAAGCTGGGATGTGGATATCCCATGGGGCCGTTTACTTTGCTGGATTTTGTCGGCCTCGACACGACTTACTACATTACGCATGTGATGTATGACGAGTTCAAGGAGCGGCGTTTCGCGTCGCCTCCGCTGCTGAAGCGGCTGGTGATGGCGGGGTGGTACGGGCGGAAGTCGGGGCGCGGGTTTTATGATTATGCAGACCCGGAGAAGCCGAAGGCGAATAAGCTTTAGCCACGGATTGGCAGGGATCATCACGGATATTGAGAGCGATTTGTCATCCTGAGCGGAGCGAGAATTTCGCGAAGCGAAGTTCTTGCGCAGTCGAAGGATCCCTGTTAGATGGCACAACGGTAGGCCCTGAAAGGCGTTTTTACGAAAGGCCGGAGGGAGAAACTCCTCTACGATCCGGAGGCGGTGCAAGCTGAAAGGGGTCCTTCGACTCCGCATGCCGATTCGCTTCGCTCATCGACATGCTCCGCTCAGGATGACAAGGGTGGGTTTGACTTTATGAACTTCGAAAATATTCTTCTCGAAAAGAAAAACTCCATCGCTTACGTCACCGTCAACCGGCCGAAGGTGCTCAACGCACTCAACATGGCCACTATGGAGGAGCTGCGGGCGGCGTTTCATGACATCAAGAACGATGCTGCGATCCGCGTGGTGATCTTTACCGGCGCGGGCGAGAAGGCGTTCATTGCCGGTGCCGACATCGGCGAACTGGCGAAGCAGGATGCGGTGACGGGCAAGGAGTACACGCATCGCGGACAGAACGTTCTCAACCTGATCGAGAATCTGGGCAAGCCGGTGATCGCCTGCATCAATGGATTCGCGCTGGGCGGCGGATGCGAGATCGCTATGGCCTGCACCATGCGCGTCGCTAGCGAGAACGCGAAGCTGGGGCAGCCGGAAGTGAAGCTGGGGATTATTCCGGGCTACGGCGGCTCGCAGCGGCTGCCGCGGCTGGTGGGCAAGGGACTGGCCATGCAGCACATACTCACGGGGGAGATGATCACGGCGCAGGATGCGCATCGCATCGGGCTGGTGAATGAAGTCACCGCGCCGGCGGAGTTGATTCCGCGGGCGGAGGCGATTGCGGCGAAGATTATCGCCAACGCGCCCCTGGCCGTGCAGTACGCGATGGAGGCCGTCAACAAAGGGATGGAGATGACTTTGGCCGAGGGGCTTTATCTCGAGGCGGTGTTGTTCGCGGTTTCCTGCGCCACCGAAGATAAGAAGGAAGGGACATCGGCGTTTCTGGAGAAGCGCGCGGCGCAATTCAAAGGCAAGTAAAATTTCGCCACGGATTTTCGCGGATATCACGGATCAAGAACGACTTCACCACGGAGACACGGAGTCACGGAGAAACGATTCTCGATGAAATGCGCCACCCTTACGGTACAGGCGAAGAGCGGAGAAGACTTCGAGCTTCTCACAAGAATGCTTGAGGCACTGGGATTTCGGTCGCGGGAGTTAGAAGAATATCGTGACTTCCGGCTTAAGCCTTTTTTCCCTTTCGAGTCGATCCTGGAAGTTGTGCAACGCAAGAAGCCGCGTGTTTATCCGGATATGGATCTCACCATTTCGGATCCTGACTCTGCAGTCGCGATCATCCAGAAGCTGGGTTTGGAGATTGTGGAGGATCATTCGGGTCCGGAGCCCAAGAACACCGCTCGAACATTCCACGTGCGACTCCCCGGCGGAACAATCATCAACTTTAGCGGAATTCGGACAGGAGACAGAGAGCCAGGACATTTCGCAATTGAGGGTAATCTTAACGGCGCTGGCAAGACGTTTGGGGTAGTCGTCTCGCGTTTCAATTCGTTCATAACAGAGCGCCTGTTGGGTGGGACCATCGACGGCTTGCGGCGTTGTGGAGTGGAGTTTCGGGGCGGCTACGAAATTGTGCGGGTGCCCGGAGCGTTTGAGATTCCTTCGGCGGCGCGGACGCTGGCGGAGACCGGGAAATACGATGCGATCATCTGCCTCGGCTGTCTGCTGCGTGGAGATACGGCGCACTACGACGTGATCGTCAACGAGGTCACGCGCGGGATTGGGCAGTCGGCGCAGGAGACGGGCGTGCCGCATGCTTTCGGGGTGCTTACCTGCGACACACTGGAGCAGGCCATCGATCGCGCCGGATTGAAGATGGGCAACAAGGGATTCGAGGCGGCGCTGGCGGCGGTGGAGATGGCGTCGCTTACGGCAGTGGTCAGTGGTCAGGGGGCAGGGGCCAGCAAGAGCAAAAACAAGTCGAAGAAGCCAACTTCAGATTCTGGCAAAGGCAGACGTTGATCCGATTGCTGCACCTCTTCTTCTCTCATTATCAGAATCAGATTCCCAGACGATATCGAGTAGACTCAAGATGACGGCTGACAGCAGACGGCTCTTATGGGTACTCGCAGAAAATCCCGCGAAATGGCGTTGCAGATGCTTTTCCAGGCGGACCTGGGGAAGCAGGATGCTGACCATGTTCGGCGCACCTTCTGGGGCGAGCATGACGGGACCAGCGCGGACGTGCGCGGGTTTGCCGACGATCTTTTCCGCGTGGCCACCGACCGCGGCGGGGAAATCGACGGCCTCATCGAGCGCCACGCCGAGCACTGGCGGATGGAGCGCATGGCCGCGGTCGACCGCAATCTTTTGCGGGCCGCGGTGGCGGAGTTGCTAGCCTACCGGGAAACCCCAAGAGCCGTCGTGATCAACGAAGCGCTGGAGATCGCGCGCAAATTTTCCACACCGGAATCCGTGCACTTTCTGAATGGCGTGCTGGATAGCATTGGGAAAGAACTGGAAAAACCTGCGTAGGCGATTCGGCCGATTCCAGCAAGACTTGCTCTCTCCCCAACATTACCCGCTTGTTCTGAATCACGCCCGCCTCTGTCCTAAGGTTTCACACTCACCAGATCCAGCGTGCAGGCGATCGTGCTGGCTCCGAATCCGCAGAATGGATTGTTTACGTTGGGGAGATTGGGGAAAGAAATCTCCTGCACGTCGGTGGCGGTGATGGTGTTCACTTCGTGCAGAGTTCCATCGGTGGCCGCGACATAGATCAAAGTGCCATCCTCGGTGAAGGACGCGCTGATGGGAATGGCATTGTTCGCGAGCGGAATGCTGCCGCTGAGCGATCCGGTGTTGAAATCGAAAACCAGAATGCTGCTGAAGTTGGTGGTGACCACGTAGGCCCTGGTGCCGTCGGGCGACACGAAAAAGCTGATGGGATTAAATGTGCCGACCCCGAAATTAAAGTGTACCGGAGGGAAAGGCACAGAGGTTGTCGGGTTCGACGCGATCGTGAGCGACTGCGAGCAAGGCGGGGTCGGCGTTGGCGGAAAGCCGAAACCGGGCACGCTTGCGTCGGTTGCGATTAGGTCGATGCCAGTGTTGTCGAGAGCGACGAGCACGTCCAGTCCGGCAGCATTCACGTCGGGGGTGAGCAGCGCGTTTACTACCGGAGGCGGGGCGCCGGCTGCTGGTAGCACCCGGAGAAACACAGGTGGCGCAGGCAGGGTGATGAGCAGCGGGTTTAGAGCGTTGTTGCAAGTGTTGAACGTCGTCACAGTGGAAGCTGTGCTGCCGCCGGTAACGAAGGCGAAGGCTCCGCTGGAGGAGAACGTGACCGCGCTGGCGGGCGCGGTCAACGGGAGGGTTTGCATGGACTGCAGCGTGGAGTAGACAAAAATGGTATTTCCGGTGGAACCGCTGCAAGGCACGGCGCCGGGGACGCAGGCCACAATATAGGCCTTCAATCCGTCGGGAGAAAATGCGGCGGCAACTGCCCCGGAAATTGTGAAGCTGCTGAGCGTTGGGGAAGAGGCGTTGCCGGAATTAGTGATGAAAACCTGGTTGGGCGTGTGGACGTTGTCGGCAAAAACCGCGAGCTGTCCGTTGGACGAAACCGCCAGTACCTGCCCGGTGAAAGTTCCGAGCCCGCCGAAGGGGTTGCTGGCGCTGCCGATATTGGCCGGGTTGATGCTGAATGCGCCGAAATTGCTTCCCACATAGGCTTTATCCCCGGCGGCATCGAAGAGCAGAGAATTGGGCGGCGTCGGCATGGCCACGGGATTGCCGGGGATATTGGTGGCAGTCGATACGTCGTAGAGGGAAACGGAACAATCGAAATTGGTGGTGCAATCCACACTGGAAGCGATCACCCCGGTGGTGGTGGGCGTCCCGGTGACCACGCCGGAGATTGCGGTGGCGGCATAGACCGGCACGGGGACATACAGCTGAGGATTGTTCAGCTGAGCGTCAGTCAGTACATTCGCCGGGACCAGCGGGAATCCGATATTACAACTGGGCGGAGTGCAGGAAGCGGTGACGATTCCTGCGCCCGGGCCGGCGGTAGACACGGCGCAGGTGAGCTGGTTTGTGCAAGTCGCTGGCACGGAGACGGCGCCGGGTTCGGTCGAGCTCCAGGTCAAAGGCGGCTTGGCCATGAGGTTTCCCAGAACGTCGTAGACCGTCGCGTTCACCGTCTGGGTCGTTCCCTTGCTGGAGACGAAAGTGGTCACGCCGCTTCTCTGAGAACCGGCTGGGCCCAGTTCCAGGACAATCTGCTGCACCGGACAGGTCTCGAAAAAGTTCCACGCCGGACCGTTATTGTTGTACTGCTGAAACGGGGTGCTGACGACGCCGCTGGCCGAGGCGAAAATCTGGGTGAAGCCGGGCGCGGCCGCCGTGGCGGTGGCTTCGTTGGTGACGACGTTATAGGAGGACGTGATGATGGGAGTGATGGTGACCACGCCCGGGTTGACCGCGGAAAAATTAAACTGACCCACCGAAGAAGTAACGTCAATGCCCTGGCTGTACGCCGTTGCTTGTAGCGTGATGGTCTGACCCTGCGAAAGACACGGTACCGGGTTGTTGTACGGCGGGTTGGGTGGCACCTGGTTCACCACAATGTTGTCAACGGGCGGGTGGATAAAGACCAGAGTGGGCGAGCTGACTACTCCGTCAGCCGTGGCCGTGACTTGAACTACGCCCGAGGGGCCGGGAACGCAGACCGTGAAAGTGGTGGTCCACACGCCTGCGCAGGCCGTTCCGCCGGGAGCGAAGTTGAGCAGGGTGGTGTCGTTAGACTGGAAGGTAATAGCCACGTTGAGGGTGGCGTTGGCGCTGTTCGTGGCGCTGGCGGAAAAATGCAGTGTGTTGCCCAGTTGCAGCGAAGTGGTGCCCCCTGGGTTAAGCGTAATCTTCGCCGGAAAGGGAGACCTGGACACGGACGAGTGTCCGCCGCAGCCCCCGAGAACGGACAGCAATCCCACGCTTACACCGCACAAGGCTATTGCGCACACCAGACGACCCGTCCTCAACCTGCCCATGAACCCTTTCTCCTCGCCCTGCGCCACGATGTCCTGAACCAGATTTCTTGAACCATGATCTCTTGAACCACGATCTCTTGAACCACGATCTCCTGCTTCAGGCTGGGGACGAGCTGCTCTTGTATATTGGAAAAACAGACTTGCGAGAACCAGACTTGCGAAAACCAGAATTACGCGATCCTGAACTGCAAAACGATTGCGACTCCCAAGCAACTGCGAAACCTGAATGAACTGCAAACCCCAATGAATTGGGAAACCTGTAGTCTAGAGGCTCAACGCAGAATCGGCAAGCGCCGCGAGCGAATTCCGTCTCCTCAGCGGTTCCCAGTTCAAGAATCCTGCGGGAAATGTTGCGCTTCTGGCGCCCCACTTCTGGGATGCAAAAACACGAGTTGACGATGTTCGGATCCACTTGCTATAGTAGATTGGTTCCGCGAGATCACCCAGGCTGGCTGTGCGTTGTCGCTTTTGTGTGTGCGCAATTCACGGATGAGCTTTCGAGAAATGCGTTTCCGGATTGAACAGTTGAGTCTGGTAGTTCCGGAAATTTTTCCTCGCTGAAATGCTCCTGCGGTGCCTTCCTCCCTTTTGTGGAAGGATATGCAGGGGAAGGCTGACGAAACGGAGCGCCCCCGGAGTTTGGCCGGGTGCCACCGTCGGCAGCGTAAGTCTGAATGGGAATCCAGAATCTCTCCGGCGTTAGCTTGGACTAACGAAGTTGCGCGGTGAGAAGTAATGGTTGGCTTTGTTTTTGCTAAAGATGAGCCGGCCATGCCCACGATGCGCGTTCTAGAACAGCAGGCTGGAAGCAGGACATGAGCTGTGCGCTGCCTTCGTGAAAGCGAGGCTGTGCGCGGCTAAGGAGTGGTGAAGAGTGCCTACCTTCAATCAATTGGTGCGTGACGGCCGCAAGCGGCCCCGTTACAAGACGGCCAGCCCGGCGCTGCAGGGATGTCCGCAGAAGCGCGGAGTTTGCACCCGCGTGTACACGCAGACGCCCAAGAAGCCGAACTCGGCTTTGCGCAAAGTGGCGCGCGTGCGCTTGACCAACGGTATTGAAGTGACCACCTATATTCCCGGGGTTGGCCACAACCTGCAGGAGCACTCGATTGTGCTGATCCGCGGCGGCCGCGTGAAAGACCTGCCGGGCGTGCGCTACCACGTGATTCGCGGCACGCTGGACGCAGTCGGTGTCGCCGGTCGCATGCAGGGACGTTCGAAGTACGGCGCGAAGCGCCCGAAGAAAGCGTAAGAGAGTTTCGCGTTTCCAGTTTCAGGTTTCCAGTGTGATGCTTTGGTTTTGAAACTTGAAACACGAAACTGGAAACTGCATTGAGGAGCTAGAACCTAAATGCCTCGTAAAGGACATATCGCCAAGCGGACCGTTCCGAACGATGCCGTCTACGGCTCGGATCTGGTGACGAAGTTCATTAATTCGATGATGTGGCAGGGCAAGCGCTCTACCGCCGAAGGCATCTTCTATGAGGCCTTGACGCGCCTGGAGTCGAAGGGCGGCGACGAGGCTCTGAAGCTGTTCAAGAAGGCCGTCGAGAACGCCAAGCCGCTGCTCGAAGTAAAGACCCGCCGCGTAGGCGGCGCTAACTATCAGGTTCCGGTGGAAGTGAATGCCGACCGCCGGACGTCGCTCGGAATCCGCTGGCTCATTACCTATGCCCGGTCGCGCGGCGAAAAAGGAATGATCGACAAGCTCAGCAACGAATTGCTCGACGCCGCCAACGGAAAAGGCGCGGCCATCAAGAAGAAAGAAGACGTGCACCGCATGGCGGAAGCGAACAAAGCGTTCGCGCATTACCGGTGGTGAAAAGAAGCTTCTAGCTTCTAGCTGCTAGCTAAACAGTGAAGCTGGCAGTTGGTTTGGCTAGAAGCTAGTAGCTAGAAGCTAGAAGCTGAATTTCGGAGCCCAGAAAGAGTTAGAACGTCGTGCCCAGAACAGTCCCATTAGAACGCTGCAGGAACATCGGCATCATGGCCCACATCGATGCCGGTAAGACCACTACGACGGAGCGCATCCTGTTTTATACGGGAAAGACGCACCGCATCGGAGAGGTGCACGAAGGCACTGCCACCATGGACTGGATGGAGCAGGAGCAGGAGCGCGGCATCACCATTACGTCCGCGGCCACGACCTGCACCTGGCGCGATATTCGCATCAACATTATTGATACGCCCGGCCACGTCGATTTCACGGCGGAAGTGGAACGCTCGCTGCGCGTGCTCGACGGCGCCGTCGCCGTATTTGACGCGGTGCACGGCGTGCAGCCGCAGTCGGAAAAAGTCTGGCGGCAGGCCGATAAATACGGTGTTCCCAGGATCTGTTTCATCAACAAGATTGACAAGATGGGTGCCGATTTCGAGCATGCCGTCGATACCATCCGCAAGCGCCTCAGCGCCAAGCCCGTCGCCATTCAATTTCCCATCGGCCAGGAAGACAAGTTCAAGGGTGTCGTTGATCTGATCAACATGAAGGCGATCGTGTGGGCGGATGACACCATCGGTGCGGAATACCTGACCGAAGAAATTCCCGCCGAACTGAAGAAGAAAGCCGAGGCCTTCCACGCCCAGCTGGTCGAGAGCATCGCGGAAAACGACGACGAAATCCTGCACAAATTCCTGGAAGGCGAAGAGATCAGTGCCGACGCGCTGCGCGCCTCGCTGCGTAAATCGACCATCGCGCTGAAAGTGTTTCCGGTGGTGGTGGGAACGGCTTTCAAGAACAAGGGCGTGCAGCCGCTGCTCGACGCGGTCGTCGACTATCTGCCTTCGCCGCTCGACGTTCCGGAAACGCATGGCCTCAACCCTGACAACGGGGAAAAGATTTTCCGCCACGCGGACGACAAGCAGCCGTTCTCGGCGCTGGCCTTCAAGATCATGGCCGACCCCTTCGTCGGACAGCTCACATTCATTCGCGTCTACTCCGGTCAGCTCAAGACTGGCGACTCGGTTCTGAATGTTCGCACCACCAGGACCGAGCGCATCGGGCGGCTGCTCAAGATGCACGCCAACAAGCGCGAAGAGATCAGCGAGATTCTGGCGGGAGACATCTGCGCCGCGGTGGGTTTGAAGAACGTGAGCACCGGCGATACGATTTGCAACGAAGAGCATCCCATCGCGCTCGAATCGATTACCTTTGCCGTTCCCGTGATTTCGGTTGCGGTCGAACCGAAGACCAAAGCCGACCAGGAAAAAATGGGCATGGCGCTGGCGCGTCTGGCTCAGGAAGATCCCACCTTCAAGGTTCACACCGATCCCGACAGCGGACAGACCATCATCAGCGGCATGGGCGAGCTGCACCTCGAAATCATCGTCGACCGCATGATGCGCGAATATAAAGTCGAAGCCAACGTGGGCAAGCCGCAGGTGGCTTATCGCGAGACCATTCGCCGCCACGCGGAAGCGGAAGGCAAGTACATTCGCCAGACCGGCGGCCGCGGCCAGTACGGCCACGCCAAGATTTATCTCGACCCGCAACCGCCGGGCACAGGCTACGAGTTTGTCAACGATGTTACCGGCGGTTCGGTGCCGAAAGAATTCATCAAGCCCATCGATCAGGGCATTCAAGAAGCGCTCGAAGGCGGAATTCTCGCCGGCTACCCGATGGTCGATGTGAAGGCGACGCTTTACGATGGCAGCTATCACGACGTGGACTCGAACGAAATGGCGTTCAAGATTGCCGGTTCCATGGCGTTCAAAGAGGCTGCCCGCAAGGCTTCTCCGGTGCTGCTCGAGCCGGTGATGGCGGTCGAAGTAGTCACGCCGGAAGATTACGCCGGAACCATCATGGGCGACCTGAGTTCGCGCCGCGGACGCATCGAAGGCATGGAGCACCGCGCCGGTTCGCAGGTGATCAAAGCCATCGTTCCGCTGGCGGAAATGTTTGGTTACGCGACCCACATGCGTTCGTCCACGCAGGGCCGAGCGGAATATTCCATGCACTTCGCGCGCTATGAGGAGGCTCCGCGTTCGGTGGCGGAGGAAATCATAGCGAAGGTGCAAGGCACGGCAAAGTAAAGCCTGCGAAGGTTGGCGAGCCGCTGAGAAGTTGCATAGGTCCTTCGCGGCAAAAGACGCCGCTCAGGATGACAAGCTGGGATGACAAGGGTTTAGCTAGAAGCTAAGAGCTAGGAGCTAAGAGCTGAGTTATGGCGAAAGAGAAATTTGATCGCACCAAGCCGCACTGCAACGTTGGGACGATTGGTCACATCGATCATGGCAAGACCACGTTGACCGCGGCCATCACGAAAGTGTTGTCGAAGCATAATCCGAAGAACACGTTCCGGTCGTTTGATTCGATCGACAACGCGCCCGAAGAAAAAGCTCGCGGAATCACCATCGCGACGGCGCACGTCGAGTACGAAACGGCGAACCGGCATTACGCGCACGTCGACTGCCCCGGCCACGCCGACTACATCAAGAACATGATCACCGGCGCGGCGCAGATGGATGGCGGCATTCTGGTGGTCGCAGCGACGGATGGTCCGATGCCGCAGACTCGCGAGCACGTGCTTTTGGCCAGGCAGGTGGGCGTGCCCTATCTGGTGGTCGCGCTGAACAAGGTCGACGCCGTCGACGACCCCGAGTTGCTGGAGCTCGTCGAGCTTGAGGTCCGCGAGTTGCTGAAGTCGTACAAGTTTCCCGGCGACGATGTTCCGGTGGTGCGGGTTTCGGCTCTGGGCGCGCTGAATGGCGAAGAGAAGGGCGAAAAGCAGGTCGATGAGTTGATGGCGGCGGTGGACAAATACATTCCGCAGCCGGCGCGCGAACTGGACAAGCCGTTCCTGATGCCGATTGAAGATATTTTTTCGATTCAGGGACGCGGCACAGTGGTCACGGGACGTATCGAGCGCGGCAAAGTGAAAGTCGGCGAAGAAGTGGAAATTGTCGGCTTCCGCGAAACCCGCAAGACGGTTGTGACCGGCGTCGAGATGTTCAAGAAGCAACTGGACGAAGGCATGGCTGGCGACAACGCAGGCTTGCTGCTGCGTGGCATCGCGAAAGAAGATGTCGAGCGCGGCATGGTCTTGGCGAAGACAGGGTCGATCACGCCGCACACCAAGTTCAAGGCGGAAGTCTACATCCTGACCAAAGAAGAAGGTGGACGCCATACGCCATTCTTCAAAGGATACCGTCCGCAGTTTTATCTGCGTACGACCGATGTGACGGGCGTGGCCGAACTCCCCGCGGGAACCGAAATGGTGATGCCGGGCGACAACGTCAGCCTGGTAATCGAACTGATCACGCCGGTCGCCATGGAGAAAGGCCTGCGCTTCGCCATCCGCGAAGGCGGCCATACGGTCGGAGCAGGAACGATTTCGGAGATTATTCAGTAAGGTCAGAAGTCAGAAGTAGTAATGCAGAAGTAAAAACAAGTCCAACTTCTGCATTTTGAATTCTTACTTCTGCATTTAGCAACGCGGCTTGCATTTTGCCGCCAGTTCTTTCCTTCCGGGCTTCCTAGAGAAGCTGGCCGGGAGGGGTTAGAGAGATGACACTGTGATTGGAAAAGAAAGAATTCGCATCCGGTTGAAGGCTTACGACTACCGCATCCTGGACCAGTCGACGGGCGAGATCGTGGAAACCGCGCGGCGCACCGGAGCGCAGATTGCCGGGCCGATTCCGCTGCCCACGATGAAGAATAAGTACTGCGTGCTGCGTTCGCCGCACGTGGATAAGAAGTCGCGGGAACAGTTTGAGATCCGCACTCACAAGCGCCTGCTCGATATTCTCGAGCCGACGCAGCAGACAGTCGATGCGCTGATGAAGCTCGATCTGCCGGCAGGCGTGGATGTCGAGATCAAGGCGTTCGGCAAGGAACATAAGTAGCTTTTAGCTCCTAGCTACTAGCTTCTAGCGAAGACAAAAAGCTCACCAGCCAATAGCCGCTTATCGGCGAGCCACGCTGGGATGGAGAGGGAAATGGCAACGAGAGTTACAGGCATTCTGGGCAAGAAGGTCGGCATGACGCAGCTGTTTGACTCGAAGGGTGACGTGCGCCCGGTCACGGTGCTGCAGGCGGGGCCGTGTGTGGTCACGCAGCATAAGTCTGCCGTCCGGGACGGTTACGAATCGGCGCAGATTGGCCTGGTCGAATTTGTGAAGCAGTCGCGGCTGACCAAGCCCGCCCAGGGACACCTGGCAAAGAATAATCTGCCGCCGGTAAAGTTTATGCGCGAAGTTCCGCTCGAAACCGACGGCGCGGCCGATGCCGAAGTTACGGTAAAAGTCGGCGACCGCATTCTGGTCGAGATTTTCGACGGCGAAAAATTTGTCGATATCGTCGGAGTCAGCAAGGGCAAGGGTTTTCAGGGCGTGGTGAAGCGGCATCATTTTGCCGGTGGTCCGAAGTCGCATGGTTCGATGTTTCAGATTACGGGGTCGATCGGTTCTTCGGCGTTCCCGTCGCGCGTGTTCAAAGGCATGCGCATGTCGGGACATATGGGCAACGCCCGGGTTACGCAGCGCAACCTGCGCGTGCTGGGCCTCGATAAAGACGAGAACCTGCTGGTAGTTGAGGGCAGCGTACCGGGGCCCCAGGGCGGGTACATCGTGATAACCAAGGCAAAGAAGCCGCCGCGAGAGCGCCGCGGATTCGCGGGTTCGGCGACGGTGGATCCGTTGAAGGCGGCGAAGAGGGCAGCGAAGAAAGCATAAGCTCGTGTGGAGTTCTTGCCCGCTGGTTTTGTGACGGTGCAAGCAAGCGGGCAAGAGTGCCCGCTCCACACAAACTAAAGAAGAAGACATATGGCAACGATAGACATACACAATTTAAGCGGAGCCAAGGTGGGAACGTTCGATCTGGCCGACGAAATTTTCGGCGCGGTCAACGAAGATCTGCTCTGGGAAGCGGTCAAGCATTACCGCGCGGGGCAGCACAAAGGCACGCACAAGACCAAGGGCCGCTGGGAAGTTTCCGGTTCGGGCAAAAAGCTCTGGAAGCAGAAGGGCACGGGACGCGCCCGTATCGGCTCCATCCGCTCGCCACTGTGGCGGCATGGCTACACCGTGCATGGTCCGCAACCACGTTCCTATGACTATGCTTTTCCGCGCAAAAAGTTGCTGGGCGCGCTGCGCTCGGCGCTGGCGGCGAAGCTGGCCGACGGCAAGTTAATCGTGGTGAATGCCTTCGACGTGAAGGAACCGAAGACCAAGGAATTCCGCAAGGCGCTCGACGCTCTCAAAGTCGATAAGACGGTTCTGATCGTCGAGGCCGCGAAGCACGAGAACCGCAATCTGGAACTGAGCGCGCGCAACATTCACGGGCTTGAACTGGTGAGCGGCAGCGAAGTGCATCCGTATCATCTGCTGAAGTACGACCGCGTGATTTTTTCGCATCCGGCGATCGAGAAGTTGCAGGTGTCGTTGAAGAAATCGGTTTCCAAGCGGCAGCACAAGAGCGGCGCCGGCAAAGACGAAGACGAAGGCGCGAAGAAAGCGGCATCGGCTCCGCGGCGGCGGGCGCGGCCTGACAAAGCGGCGGAGGTAGCCTAGGAAAATGAAATCCGCATATCAAATTATTCGCCGTCCGGTGATCACCGAAAAAGGCCTGGCCATCAAGGAACTCCAGAACACGCTGGTGTTTCAGGTGGCGCCCAAGGCCACGAAAACGGAAATCAAGGAAGCGGTGCAGTCGATTTTCAAGGTGAAGGTGTATTCGGTGCGCACGGCGACCTATCCGGGAAAAGAGCGGCGGCGCGGCAAGTTTGCCGGCTACCGCCCGGACTGGAAAAAAGCGTACGTGCGCTTGCGCGCCGGCGAAAAAATGCCGGAGTACGCGCAGAATTTATAGAACAGTCGTTGGTCGTTCGTCGTTGGCCGTTGGCTGGCACGAACCGATGCAGCGGCAAGAAAAAGCTAAGAGCTAATAGCCAAGAGCCGAGTTTATGCCGATTAAAACATACCGACCGACGACGCAGACGTTGCGCTACCGCACTACGATCGTCAATGACGACATCACGACCATGCATCCGCACAAGCCGCTGGTCGAGCCCAAGCCGCGCACCGGCGGCCGCCGCAACTCGGGCGACACCACCATGCGGTTTATCGGAGGCGGGCACAAGCGCAAGCTGCGCATCATCGACTTCAAGCGCGACAAGGCCGGGATTCCGGCCACGGTCACCACCATCGAATACGATCCCAACCGCTCGTCGCGCATCGCGCTGCTGGCCTACGCGGACGGAGAGAAGCGCTACATCATCCAGCCCGAAGGGTTGAAGGTGGGGCAGAAAGTTGTCAGCGGCCCCGAGGCTGACATTTTGGTTGGGAACGCGTTGCCGCTGCGCAATATTCCGCCCGGCACGCAGATTCACAATCTGGAGTTGAAACCCGGCAAGGGCGGGCAGATGGTGCGCTCGGCGGGCGGCGCGGCGCAACTGGTGGCGAAGGAAGAAGAGTACGCGCTGGTCAAGCTGCCTTCGGGAGAGACGCGCAAGATTTCGCAGGACTGCATGGCCACGATCGGCCAGGTTGGCAATCTTGATCACGAGAATGTCACCATCGGCAAGGCGGGGCGCTCGCGGTGGCTGGGCAAGCGTCCGCACAATCGCGGCGTGTCGATGAACCCGGTCGACCATCCGCACGGCGGCGGTGAAGGCAAAACTTCCGGCGGCCGGCATCCGGTTACCCCGTGGGGCCAGCCGACACGCGGTTACAAAACACGCAACAACAAGCGCACGGACAAGTTCATCGTAAGCCGGCGCAGCAAGAAGCGTGGCTAGAAGCAGCAGATTCCTCCCCGGCAAAGAGCGCCGGTTCGGAATGACAAGATTGTGGAAGGTTTGAAAGGTTGAGGTTTAGCTAGGAGCTAACAGCTAGAAGCTGACTTTATGGCACGTTCAACAAAAAAAGGCGCATTCGTGGATGGCTACCTTCTGACCAGGGTGGAAGCCATGAATGCGCGCAGCGAGAAGAAAGTTCTGCGCACCTGGTCGCGGCGGTCTACTGTCGTGCCGGAGATGGTGGGACACACCATCGCAGTGCACAACGGCAAAAAGTTCATCCCGGTGTACGTGACCGAGAACATGGTGGGCCACAAGCTCGGCGAGTTCAGTTTTACGCGCCAGTTCAAGGGACACTCCATGCGGGCGGCGACCGAAGTGGCCGCCAAGCCGGCCGGCATTCCGGGCGGTCCGGGAGCGATCACGCCCTCGGCTCCGTCATCGCCCGCGGCGCCGAAGGCGTAGGAAAACCGCTCTTGGCTCTTAGCTCTTGGCTTTTGGCCAAAAGCTAAAAGCCAAGAGCCAAGAGCGAGATCAAGAATATGGAATTTCGAGCTGAATTACGTTACCTGCGAGTTTCGCCGCAGAAAGCCCGCCTGGTGCTGGACCTGATCAAGGGCCGCAAGGTGGAGGACGCGCGCAATACGCTGGCATTCACCAAGAAGCGCGTCGCGGCGCATGTGGGCAAACTATTGCAGTCGGCGCTGGACAACGCGAATTTTCTGGCCAGCGAAAAAAATATCGACGTTGAGATCGACAACCTCTATGTGAAGCGCGCGGTGGCCAACGAGGGCCCGCGCATGAAGCGCATCCGTCCGGCGCCGCAGGGACGCGCCTACCGCTACCAGCGGCGTATTGCGCACATCGAACTGGTATTGGCCGAGCGCGGGAAAGACGGCGCGGTGGTTCACGCGGCGAGCGGCGACACGGCGACGGGCGCGAAGATCAAGCGCAACGCGCCGGCGGCAAGAGCAGCAGCTAAGAAATCCGCGGGCAAGAAGAAAGTGGCGGCGAAATAAGGGCAACAGCAGGTTCCTCGCCCGCGCTTTGCGCGGGTGCGGAATGACAAAGGTTGATTTTAGTTTTGTTTGGGACGGTTTGATTTAGGAGAAGCAATGGGACAAAAAGTCCATCCTTATGGTTTTCGGCTCGGCTACACCAAGCCGTGGAAGTCGCGCTGGTTTGTGGAACGCGACTACGACAAGCTGCTCCATGAAGACGTCAAGCTGAAGACCGAGCTGAAGGAAAAGCTCAAGTCGGCGGGCGTGAGCACCATTGAAATCGAGCGGCCGGGCAACAAGCTGCGCATCATTATCAAGACGGCGCGTCCCGGAATCATTATCGGGCGCAAGGGCGCGGAAATCGACAAGCTCAAGGGCGAGCTGCAGAAGCGCACCTCGCGCGAGGTGTTTGTCGACATTCAGGAAGTGCACAAGCCCGAGCTGGACGCGCAGCTGGTTTCCGAATCGATTGCGCTGCAGCTGGAAAAGCGAGTCGGCTTCCGCCGCGCCATGCGCAAGGCGGTGGATTCGGCGCTGCGTTTTGGCTGCAAGGGAATCAAGGTCCGCGTTAGCGGTCGTCTGAACGGCAACGAAATCGCGCGCTCGGAATGGTACCTGCAGGGCCGGTTGCCGCTGCACACCCTGCGCGCCGATATCGACTACGGCTTCACCGAAGCGCGCACCACCTACGGCGTGATCGGAGTGAAGTGCTGGGTCTACAAAGGCGAAATTTTGCCAGCCAAGAAACGCGAACCGCAGACGGCGGTGGCTGGCGGGTTCTAGAGAAGTCAGAACGCAGAAGTTTGAAGTCAGAATTAAGAAGTCAGAATTAGGCACTTGTGGTTTGAACCGAAGGGTTTAGCTAAGAGCTAAAAGCCAATAGCTAAGAGCCGATTTCCTATGTTAATGCCAAAGAAAGTGAAGTATCGCAAACAGCAGCGCGGCCGTATGACCGGCAAGGCGTGGCGCGGGTCGACGCTGGCGTTCGGCGACTTCGGGCTGAAAGTGCTCGAGCCGGGCTGGATTACTGACCGGCAGATCGAAGCCAGCCGCGTGGCCATGACCCGTTTTGTGAAACGCGGCGGCAAGATCTGGATCCGCCTGTTTCCCGACAAGCCGGTCACCAAGAAGCCGGCCGAAACCCGTATGGGCAAAGGCAAAGGCGCTCCCGATCACTGGGTCGCCGTGGTCCGCCCGGGAAAGATTCTGTTCGAAATGGAAGGCGTCACCCTGGCCGACGCATCAGAAGCGTTGCGCCTGGCGTCGCACAAGTTGCCGCTGCGCACGACCATGGTCAAGCGCGAAGGCACGGTACATTAGAGTCATGAGCAGTCAGCGATCAGCCATCTCGATCTGGCGATGGTGAAGGTTTTGCTGATAGCTGAGGGCTGAAAGCTGAGAGCTATTTTATGAACGCAGACAAAATCAGAAACTTGACCGAAGAAGAGCTTGCCCATCAGGAACGCGACCTGGCGGACCAGTTGTTCAAGCTGAAGTTTCAGCTGAACATGGGCCAGACCGAGAGCTTGAAGAAGATTCGAGGCCTGCGCAAAGACATTGCCCGGGTCAAGACGATCCAAGGGGAGCGTAGCCGCACCGCTGTAAGCGCAACGACGGCCAGCGCAAACAAGGCCAGCGCAACGGAGAAACGATAATGGCTGAAACCGCAAGCCAGACCCCGCAGGTGCAGGGCCGGCGCAAGGAAATCGTGGGAGAAGTCGTCTCCAGCCGTATGCACAAAACCATCGTGGTGAAGGTGACGCGCAAGAAGGCTCATCCTTTCTACGGACGCGTGATCGCGCGCAACAAAAAGTTTTACGCGCACGACGAAACTAACCAGGCGCATGTCGGCGACGTGGTGCGTCTGGAAGAGACGCGGCCGCTGTCGAAGCTGAAGCGCTGGAAGCTGAAAGATATTGTCCGCAAAGCCGCGATTGTGCCGGAAGCTGTGGTTGAAGTTGCGGTGAAGTAGCCGATCTCGCGGAACGAGACAGCGGACACAGAGGGAGATTGACTTTATGGCTGTGATGATGAGATCGATGCTGGAGGTGGCCGACAACTCGGGCGCCCGCAAGCTGCAGATGATTCTGCCGCTGGGCGGCTCGACCGGATTGAACGCCGGTCTGGGCGACGTGATCACGGCCGCGGTGAAAGAGGCGGCGCCCGAAGGCCAGACAAAAAAGGGCACGGTTGTGAAGGCGGTCATTGTGCGCACCCGAAAAGAACACCGCCGGCGCGATGGCACCTACATCCGCTTCGATTCGAATGCGGCGGTTTTGATCAACGACGCGGGCGAGCCCGTGGGCACCCGCGTCTTCGGCCCGGTAGCCCGCGAACTGCGCGAGAAGAAATTTTTGAAGATCGTTTCGCTGGCGCCGGAAGTGATTTAGCACCGAGTTGCGAGTACCGAGTACTGAGTACCGGGGAAACGAAGCTAAGAATTGAGAACTTGAAATGCGAATCGTAAGCACTGAAAACAAGCGAGTCGATATCCGGCGCAACGACACCGTCAAGGTGATTACGGGGCGCGACAAGGGCAAGGAAGGGCGCGTGCTGCGCGTGTTTCCGAATGACAGCAAGATTCTGGTCGAGCACGTGATGATGGTGAAAAAGCACGTGCGCCCCAACCCGCAGCGCAACATCAAGGGCGGGATTGCCGAACAGGAGAGCCGCATCGCAATCTCGAACGTGCAGCTGGTCTGCGGCACCTGCGGCCCAGTGCGCATCGGACACGAAGTGCGCGGCGACCGCAAAGTCCGGGTATGCAAGAAGTGCGATACCACGCTGGATAAATAGCTGTCAGCTATCAGTCATCAGCTTTCAGCTTTGTGACTAAGCTCGCAGCGGCAAAATGGAAATTGAGTCTCACGAACCGGTAGACGCAGAAAAAGCTAAAAGCCTAAGAGCTAATAGCTAAAAGCTTCCCGAAACCGTGAGCGGAAGTGGAAGAGCTACAAATGGCAAAAGACAAGAAATCATCGAAAGACTCGGCGCAGGAACAGAAAGCTCCCGACCAGGCGCGGCATGGCGCCAAGGAGCGTCCGCGGCTGCGCGCGCGGTTTGAGAAAGAAGTGGCGCCGGCTCTGCTGAAGGAGCTCGAGCTGCACAACCAGATGGCGGTTCCCCGTCTGCACAAAATCGTGGTGAACATGGGCGTCGGAGAAGCCACGCAGAACGCCAAGGTGCTCGACCCGGCAGTGAACGAACTCGGCCAGATTACCGGGCAGAAGCCAGTGGTGACGCGGGCCAAGAAATCGATCGCGGCGTTCAAAGTCCGCGAAGGCCAGGCGATCGGAGCCATGGTCACGCTGCGCGGCGACCGCATGTACGAATTTTTCGACCGGCTGGTAAACATCGTGCTGCCACGCGTGCGCGATTTTCGCGGCGTGTCGACCAAGTCGTTCGACGGGCGCGGCAACTACACTCTCGGCCTGCACGATCAGTTGATCTTCCCGGAAATTTCTTACGAGAAGGTCGACAAGCAAAAGGGAATGAATGTAACCATTGTAACCACGGCCGCGAACGACAACCAGGCACGCTCGCTGTTGAAGCATCTGGGCATGCCGTTCCGGGCCTGAGGGTCAAAGTTGAAGTTTCAAAGTTTCGGAGTTTCAAGGTTTCGCTAGCAGCTGGAAGCTAGTAGCTAGGAGCTAAGTTTGGCAACTACAGCAAAACGAGTAAAAGACGCGAAGATCCAAAAGAAGTTTGAGCTGGCCCGCGACGCCAAGAAGCCGCGGCCCAAATTTTCCACGCGCCGGCACAACCGCTGCAACCTGTGTGGACGTCCGCGCGCTTTTCTGCGCAAGTTCGGAGTGTGCCGCTTGTGCTTCCGCGGACTGGCCCTGCGCGGGGAGATTCCAGGGGTTTCGAAGTCGTCCTGGTAGAGGTTTAGATAACAGGTTTCAGGGCCGATGCTCGTAGCTGGGATTTGATGTAGAGGCGTAAAGACGTAAAGCTGCCGCAGGTTCTCCGCGGATCGCGGAGCGAACGGGTGGCTAGAGGAGAAACCAACGATGAGGTTGACCGATCCGGTCGCAGATATGCTGACGCGAGTGCGGAACGCACTCCAGGCCCGGCACCAGAAAGTGGATATCCCGGCTTCGCGCCTGAAGCTGGAGATTGCCCGCATTCTGAAGGAAGAGGGCTACATCTCGAATTTCAAGGCCGCTGAGGAAGAGGGCCACAAGGTCATCCGGGTTTACCTCAAGTACGGCGCCAACAACGAGGCGGCGATCTCCACCGTCAATCGTGTGTCGCGCCCCGGCTGTCGCGTCTACGTGCGGCGCAGCGAGATTCCACGCGTGCTCGGCGGCATGGGCATCAACATCCTCACCACGCCCCGCGGCGTGATGACCGGACGCCAGGCGCGCCGGGAAGGCGTAGGCGGCGAACTGTTGTGCGAGATTTGGTAAAAGAGCAGCTTCTAGCTATTAGCTACTAGCTAAGACGCCGCGACGGAATCTCTGATAGTGGACGGAATTAACCGGAGTTTTGATTACAAAACCAGCGCCTGGCTAGAAGCTAGGAGCTAGAAGCTAGAAGCTCTTATGTCACGAATTGGAAAAAAGCCGATTGCGATCCCCAAAGGGGTGACGGTCAAAATTGAAGGCAACACCGTTTTAGTCCAGGGCCCCAAGGGCAAACTGGACACGGCGCTGCCGGCCGGAATCAAGGTCGAACAAAAAGACGGGAACATCGTCGCCATCCGCGAGAACGATTCGCAGGCCGCGGTCCATGGTCTGGCACGCGCGCTGGTCAACAACGCCGTCGAGGGCGTCACCAAGGGTTGGACCCGCGACCTGGAAATCGTCGGCATTGGCTATCGCGCCGAGATGAAGGGCAAGACGGTCGTATTCAGCCTGGGGTATTCGCATCCCATCGAGTATCCACTGCCCACCGGCGTGGATGCGGTGGTCGACCCCAAGCAGACCAAGATTTCGCTCACCGGAATCGACCGCCAGAAAGTCGGGCAGGTCGCCGCGGAAATGCGCGCGCTGCGTCCCCCCGACCCGTACAAGAACAAAGGCGTGCGCTACGCCGGCGAGCGACTGAAGAAGAAAGTCGGAAAGACGGGAGCCAAGTAACCCGTAGCTGAAAGTGTCGAGTCTTTGGCCAACGGCCAACGACGAACGACCAAGGACAGATTCTATGCTGACAAGAATTTCGAAAAATCATAAACGCGGACACGTGCACGACCGCATCCGGAAAAAGATGCAGGGCACGGCGGAACGTCCGCGGCTCAACGTTTACCGTTCGCTGAACCATATTTATGTGCAACTGGTCGACGACCTGCACGGCAAGACGCTGGTTTCGGCGAGCACGGCCGAAGGCAAAAAAGAAGACCGGCGCACCGGCGGCAACGTGGCTGCGGCAAAGGTCGTCGGCAAAACCATTGCCGAACGCGCCAAAGCCAAGGGCGTCAGCAAAGTGGTCTTCGACCGTGGCGGCTACATCTATCACGGACGCGTCAAGGCGCTGGCCGATGCGGCGCGCGAAGCAGGATTGCAGTTCTAGGGAAACCGCTTTTGGCTTTTGGCTCTTAGCTATTAGCGAGAGCGAAAAGCCAAGAGCCAAGAGCTAATAGCCAAAGGCTAGGTTTATAAATGCCAACAGTAATCAAGAAACTCGATGCAGGTTCGTTTCAGCTCAAGGACCAGGTGGTCGCCATCAACCGTGTGACGAAAGTCGTCAAGGGCGGCAAGAATCTTTCTTTCGCGGCGCTGGTGGTGGTGGGCGATCCCTCGGCGGCTGTAGTCGGCTACGGTTCCGGCAAGGCCAAGGAAGTTCCGCAGGCCATTCGCAAGGGAATCGAGTCGGCCAAAAAGAATCTGATCAAGGTGAACCTCACGCAGACCAGCATTGCCCATCTCGTGCTGGGGCGCTACGGATCCGGCAAGGTGCTGCTCAAGCCGGCGCCGGAAGGCACCGGCGTAATCGCCGGCGGCGCCGTGCGCGCCGTGATGACTTCGGTCGGCGTACAAAACGTCCTCACCAAGTCCATCGGCACCACCAACCCGCACAACGTGATCAAAGCCACGTTCGACGCCCTGAAGCAGCTCAAGAGCCGCGAAAGCGTCGCGCTGATGCGCGGCAAAACCGCGCAGGAACTGTAGAAAATTTCACAACCGGAACTGGCAACTCTCAACTAGCCACTAGCAACTGAGGTCCAAATGACGGCGAAGAAAACGAATTCGGGCAGCGGAAAAATTCACCTGAAGTGGGTGCGCTCCGCCATTTGTGCCCCGGTAAAACAAAAGCTGGTGATCAAGGGCCTGGGCTTTACCCGGCTGAACCAGGTCATCGAGCGTCCAGACACCCAGGCCATCCGCGGCATGGTCGCGAAGGTCCCGCATCTGGTGGAGTTTGTGAACTAGAGATTTGCGGCGATCGTCCTCAGCGCGAAAGCGCTTTGGCTGAAAGCTAATAGCTGCAGGCTTATTTATGAATCTATCCAATATTCGAGCACCTAAAAAGTCGTCGGAAAAACGCAAGCGCGTCGGCCGCGGCATGGGCTCCGGCATGGGCAAGACGTCCACCCGTGGTCACAAGGGCCAGCGTTCGCGCACCGGCTCGCGCATGATCCGCGGTTTTGAAGGCGGCCAGATGCCGCTGCACCGCCGCATGCCCAAGCGCGGCTTCACCAACATCTTCCGCAAGGAATTCAATATTGTCAGCCTCGATCGCCTGATCGAGCTGGGCAAAGAATTTCATGGCGATCCGATTACGCCTGAGATTCTGCGCAAAGCCGGAGTCATCAAGACCAAGCATCCCGTCAAGATTCTCGGCGATGGCGAACTCACCGTCGCCATCACCGTGCACGCGCACAAATTTTCGAAGTCAGCCCAGGAAAAAATCACCAAGGCAGGCGGCAAGGTTGAGGTCTTGCAGTAATGGTTGAGAAGCTGCTCAACATCTTCCGGATTCCCGACCTGCGCAAACGCATCCTGTTTACGCTGGGCCTGCTGTTCGTGTATCGCCTGGGCGGCCACATTCCCACGCCCGGCATCAACACCGCCGCGCTCGAAGCTTACTTCCAGGGCCAGCAGGGTGGTCTCTTCGGTTTCATCGACCTGTTTTCCGGCGGTCAAGTCCGCCGCATGACGATTTTCGCCCTGGGCATCATGCCCTACATCACGGCATCCATCATCCTGCAATTGCTCACCGTGGTCTACGAGCCGCTGGCCAAGCTGCAGAAAGAAGGCGAGCTCGGGCGCAAGAAAATCACCATGTGGACGCGCTACATCACCGTGATCTTGAGCGCCGTGCAATCGTTCGGAATCGCCATCGGCCTCGAAAAGAATGGTTTCGCCCTCTATCCTGGCTGGGGTTTTCGCCTGATGGTGATGCTGACCTTGACCACAGGCAGCGCCTTCATCATGTGGCTGGGCGAACAGATCACGGAACGTGGCGTGGGCAATGGCATGTCGCTGCTGATTTTTGCGGGGATCGTAGTCGGATTGCCGCGCGGCGTCGCCGACCTGTTTGACAAAGCGAAGAACGGCGCGTGGGGTGCGCTCACCTTCCCGCTGATGATCGGGCTCATTATCTTCATGGTCGCCGTGGTCGCCTTTATTGTGTATGTGGAGCGCAGCGAGCGGCGAATCCCCGTGCAGTATGCCAAACGCGTGGTCGGGCGCAAAGTCATGGGCGGGCAGTCCACGCACTTGCCGTTACGCGTGAATGCCGGCGGCGTGATGCCGGTAATCTTTGCCTCTTCCATTCTCAGTTTGCCGCCCATGATCGGCGCGGGCCTCGGGTTTACCAACAACCGTTACCTGGGCCCGGTCATCGACTGGCTGAAGTGGGGCGAGCCGCTTTACACGGTGGTCTACGCAGTCGGCATTATTTTCTTCGCCTACTTCTACGTGTCGATCGTTTTCAACCCCAGCGAAGTTGCCGACAACATGCGGAAGTACGGCGGATTTATCCCGGGCATCCGGCCGGGCAAGCGCACCGCCGATTTCATCAACGAAGTTCTCACCCGCATCACGTTAGTCGGCGCGCTTTACTTGATCATTATTTCGTTCATTCCCGAGTGGATGATCGCAGGCATCCGGCTGAATCACATCTTCCTGATTGGGAGATATTTTGAAGCTATGCCCAACTGGGTGCTGAACGGTCTGGGCGTGACTTTTTATTTCGGTGGCACGTCTTTGCTGATTGTGGTGGGCGTGGCCATGGATACGGTCAACCAGATCGAGGCGCAGCTGATTATGCGGCACTACGATGGTTTCACGCCACGCAGTGGAAGAATTCGCGGCCGCCGCAACTGGTCGTAACAAAGCAGTTCTCAGTTTTGGGTTCTCAGTTTTCGGAACGGGGACTGCCGGGTTGTGATGGTGCAGGATTTTTCTGAGAGCTGAGAACTGAGAACCGAGAACCAGAACCGAGAGCTGGGAACTGATGGCGCTGGAAACTTTGCGTGACGTAGGTCCCGTAGTGCTGCTCGGAGCTCCGGGCGCCGGAAAAGGCACTCAGGCCAAGCGGGTGCGTGATCGTTACCAGATTCCCCACATCTCCACCGGGGATCTCTTGCGGGAGAATGTTTCCCGCGGGACCGACATAGGGCTGGTGGCCAAGACGGTCATGGCCCGGGGCGAGCTGGTTTCCGACGACCTGGTCTGCAACATGGTTCGCGAACGCCTGACTCTGCCGGACTGCGGACGGGGTTATGTGCTGGACGGTTTTCCGCGCACAGCGGCGCAGGCCGGGTGGCTGGATGCCCTGCTCGACGACCGGCTCTTTGACAACTCGCGTCCGACTCGAGCCTGGCCGATTGTGATCAGCCTGGAGGTAGATTATAATCAATTGTTGCTCCGGATCACTGGGCGCCGTTCTTGTCCTACCGATGGACGGATCTACAACGTCCATTTCCAGCCGCCCCGCGTGGATGAAGTGTGCGATCTTGACGGGACCAAGCTGGTGACTCGAAATGATGACCGCTTAGAAGTGATTCAGCCGCGGCTGACGGCGTATCAGGAACAGACGCGCCCCGTGGCCGACTACTACCAGCGAACCGGGCGGTTGATCGCGGTGGATGGCGAACTTCCCATCGATCAGGTCACAGAAAAGATTTTCCGGATTCTTGAGGACCATCACGCAGCATAGGAATGGCGATTGTGTGCAAATCAGCGGCGGAAATTGAAAAGATGCGGCAGAGCGGCCGCATCGTGCGACAAGTTCTCGATCATGTGCGCACCTTGGTGGCGCCGGGTGTCACCACCATGGATCTGGAACGCGCCGCCGAAAAAAAGATCAGGGAACTCGGCGCCAAGCCCGCCTTCAAGGGATATTACGATTATCCCTGTGTGCTCTGTACCTCGGTGAACGAAGAAATTGTGCACGGCATCCCGTCGGAAAAGCGGGTGCTGAAAGATGGCGACATCGTTTCCATCGATTGCGGCGTAGTTCTCGACGGCTACTACGGCGACGCGGCGATCACGGTTCCCGCGAGTGGGGCAGTGAAGCCGGAATTGGTGAAACTGCTGGAAGTGACGGAAGCGTCCCTGTACCGCGGCATTGAGCAGGCGCGCATCGGCAACTCGGTTGGAGACGTCGGGGCGGCCGTGCAGGAACATGTCGAAGCCGCCGGTTTCAGCGTGGTCCGAGAGTTCGTAGGACACGGCATCGGGACGCGGTTGCACGAAGAGCCGCAGGTGCCGAACTTCGGAGCGCGTGGTCACGGCGCAAAGTTGCGCGAGGGCATGGTGCTGGCGATCGAGCCCATGGTGAACTATGGCAAGCCAGGGTCGCGTGTGCTGGATGACAAGTGGACGGCAGTAACCGAAGACGGCAGCTTCAGCGCCCACTTCGAGCACTGCGTAGCCGTAACCAAAGATGGTCCGGTAATTTTGACGCAGTAAACACGCTCTTGGCCTTTGGCTCTTGGCTCTTAGCTAAAGGCCAAGAGCCAAAAGCCAAGAGCCGCAAGGAGTCAATGAGTAAAGAAGACGCGATTGAAGTGATGGCCGTGGTTCTGGAACCACTGCCCAACGCCATGTTCAAGGTGGAACTGGAGAACAAGCACCAGGTGCTGGCGCACGTTTCCGGTAAGATGCGCAAGAATTTCATTCGCATCCTGCCCGGCGACAAGGTCGCAGTGGAGCTTTCCCCCTACGACCTGAATCGCGGCCGAATCGTCTACCGTTATAAGTGATTTTCGGTTAGCTGACAGCTAAGAGCTGACAGCTGAAAGCTGGGTTATGAAAGTACGAGCATCCGTAAAAAAGATTTGCGACAAGTGCAAGGTCATCCACCGCAAAGGTGTAGTGCGGGTGATCTGCGTCATCTCAAAACACAAACAGCGCCAGGGCTGAAAATCGCCCTTGGCCTTTCGCTCTTGGCTTTTCGCTAAGAGCCAAGAGCTAAGAGCCAAAAGCGGAGTTTAGAAAACATGGCACGTATTGCAGGCGTCGATCTTCCGCGCCAGAAGCACATCAACATCGCGCTGACCTACATCTACGGCATCGGGCACCCGCGCGCCGGACGCATCCTCGACGAAGCAAAGGTCGAGCCCATGAAGAAGGTGCAGGACCTCAGCGAAGAAGAGGTCAACCGCATCCGCACCGTCATCGAGGCCGAGGGCCTGGTGGAAGGCGATCTGCGCAAGGAAGTTTCGATGAACATCAAGCGTCTCATCGAAATCGGCTCCTATCGCGGATTCCGCCATCGCCGCAACCTCCCGGTCCGCGGACAGCGCACGCACACTAATGCCCGCACCCGCAAAGGTCCGCGCAAAGGAACGGTCGCACAAAAGAAGAAGGCGACGGCGAAAGACGTAAGAACCGCTTTTGGCTTTCGGCTCTTGGCCTTTGGCTTGGAGCTAAGAGCCAAGAGCCAAAGGCGAATTTATGGCAAAACCAGCAGCAGCGGGCGGCCCAGCAGCCGCACCGGAGAAAAAAGGCAAGAAGAAAACCTTCAAGAAGAAGGAACGCAAGCACGTGCCCCACGGCTTGGTGTACGTGCAGGCGTCTTTCAACAACACGATCGTGACCATCACCGACATGAACGGCAACGTCCTGTCGTGGAAGAGTTCCGGATCGCTCGGCTTCCGCGGATCGCGCAAGGGCACGCCCTTCGCCGCGCAGCAAGCCGCCTCGAATGCCGCCAACCTGGCGCGCGATCACGGCGTCCGCAGCGTGGATGTCCGCGTCAGCGGCCCCGGTTCCGGCCGCGAGTCGGCCGTACGCGCCTGGCCGCCTCAGGAATCGAAGTGCGTTCCATTCGCGACGTCACGCCAATTCCACACAACGGCTGCCGTCCGCCAAAACGCCGAAGAGTATAAGCAAATGTCTAAAGGGGTTACTGGTCCCTGACCACTGGCCCCTGACCACTGATTTTCGTCCGGGACGAAGGGTGAAGCCAAACCCGTAAACCGGTCATCTAAAGGAGAACAAACTTGGCCCGTTATACCGATGCAGTCTGCCGTCTATGCCGCCGCGAGGGCATGAAGCTGTTCCTCAAAGGCGCAAAGTGCTTCAGCGATAAGTGTCCTATCGAGAAGCGCAACTTCGCTCCCGGACAACACGGGAAAGATCGCAAAGCCAAAATCGTAGGCTATGGCCTGCAGTTGCGCGAAAAACAGAAAGCCAAGCGCATCTACTTCACGCAGGAAGGCCAGTTCCGCAACTACTTCGAAAAGGCTGCGCGCTCGAAGGGCGTCACCGGCGAATTGCTGTTGCAGCAACTGGAACGCCGTCTCGATAACGTGGTCTACCGCCTGGGCTTCGCGCAGTCGCGGCGCCAGGCGCGCCAGTTGGTGCGTCACGGCCATGTTGCCGTCAACGCGCGCAAGGTCAACATTCCTTCGTATGAAGTAAGCGCCGGCGAGGAGATATCCATCCGCGAGAACAGCAAAAAGCTCACGGTGCTGGAACTCGCCAAGGAATTCGCCAGCCACGGCACCATGCCCAACTGGCTGGAAATCGACCGCGACAATTACAAAGCGCGCGTCCTGAGTTTGCCCAAGCGCGAAGACATTCAGCTCCCGGTCAACGAACAGCTGATCGTCGAGTTGTACAGCAAGTAAGTAAGCAAGGCCACGAAGGCCTTAGTGATACTTTGTGTCCTTTGTGGTTAATTGTTCTTGGTCTTTATTGCATTCGAGCCAAATCAGCCCTTTCTGACGCAGACCTGAGTCGGACCACTCAGCGAGTCAGAATCGAGCCAAACGGCCGAAGGAGAAGCACATGCTTTGGAAGGGTTTTCAAAAACCGAAACGTCTCGCAGTCGACACCTCCACCCTCACCGACAAATACGGCATTTTCTGGGCGCAGCCCTTTGAGCGCGGATTCGGCACCACCGTGGGCAACGCCCTGCGGCGCGTGCTGCTGAGCTCGATTGAAGGCGCGGCCGTCACTGCCGTGAAGATGGAAGGCGTGCTGCACGAGTTCCAGTCGATCCCCGGCGTCGTAGAAGACGCGACCGACATCATCCTCAACCTCAAGCAGATTCCGTTCAAGCTGAGCGGCGACGCCCCGAAAGCTATTTACCTGCGCGCCGATCAGCCCGGCGTAGTCACCAGCGGCATGATCGAAGCCGATGGCGACGTTGAGGTTCTCGACAAAGACGTCTACATCGCCACCGTGAGCGAAGGCGGCAAGCTCGACATGGAAATGCGCCTGAAGCGCGGCCGCGGCTACACTTCCGCCGACAAAAACTTTGACGAAGATCTCGGCATCGGCTTCATTCCCATCGATTCCGTGCACTCGCCCGTGCGGAAGTGCAACTACACGGTCGAAGCTGCGCGTTTGGGTCAGATCACCGACTACGACAAGCTCACGCTCGAAGTCTGGACCAACGGCTCCATCACGCCCGCCGATTCCATCGGCCTGGCCGCGAAGCTGCTGAAGGACCACATGAACATCTTCATCAACTTCGAGGAAGAAATCGAAACCGGAACTTCGTCGTCCGACGACCGCAAGCCCGAGATTCACAACGAGAACCTCAACCGTTCCGTGGAAGAGCTCGAGCTTTCCGTGCGCAGCTACAACTGCCTGAAGAACGCCAACATCCAAACCATCGGCGAGCTCGTGCAGAAGACCGAAGCCGAAATGCTCAAGACCAAAAACTTCGGCCGCAAGTCGCTGAACGAGATCAAAGAGATTCTCTCTTCGATGGGCCTGAGTCTGGGCATGAAGATCGACGAGCACGGCAACGCCGTACCCGGCCCGACTTCGAATCAGGTCTTGCCGGCTTCCGCTTACGGGCCGGACGATCAGTTGTAAAGACGACCAGCGGTAGGAATAAGTTGCTAGTGGCTAGTATATAGTAAGAACCACGAACTACTAGTACTAGCCACTAACAACTGGCCGCTGATTAAGAGACTCGCTTTCGGGCTCAGAAAAAGGAATTCCGATTAAGCCTTTAAGGAGACTGAAATGAAAAGCATCGTGCGGGCATTTTTGGTATTGCTGTTCTTAGGCGCATTGGCATGCGCGGCGCAGGATGTAGTCAGCGCCGTCCATGGAACCATCAGTAAATTGGACTCGGCTACGAAGACGGCTGTCGTCAAGACCAAGGATGGCACAGAGCATACGATCAAGGTCGTCGACAAGACCACGGTCCACGGTGTCGACGCAACCGGCATGGGCGCCAAAGACGCCTTTCACGGACTCACGGAAGGCACGGAGGTGGTAGCGCACTACACCACCAAGGGTACGGAGAAGACCGCAGTCGAGATCGACAAGGTTGGCAAGGATGGTATCAAGTCGGTGGATGGCACAATCACTCACATCGATCACGCCGGCAAGACCCTGACGGTCAGAGCCGCGGACGGTACGGAAGATACATTCCGGATGTCCGCTCACGCCACGGCCGATGCGGGTAAAGACATTGCAAAAGGAACCGAGAAGTCCGCGAAGGTTACGGTCTACTACACGGAAGGTGGCGGCAAGAAAGTTGCCCACTTCTTTGAGAAAATCGCAGACTAGTCGGACGCGTCCTGGTTTAGAGAATTGCTTTGAAAGGGCGCGGCTTCAAGCCGCGCCTCTCGAGTCAAAAAAGAGTCGGGGCTTTAGCCCCTGAGGTTAGGAAATGCGTCACAAAGTAGCAGGATACAAACTCGGACGGAACACGGCGCACCGGCGCTCGCTGCTCCGCAACCTGGTCACATCCGTGATCGTCGAGGAGCGGATCGAAACCACCGTTCCCAAGGCCAAGGCCGCTCGCCCCATCGTCGAGAAAATGATCACGCTGGGCAAACGCGGCGACCTCGCGGCCCGCCGCCTGGCTGGCGCTTACCTGATGACTGATGAAGCCCTGGTCAAGCTGTTCGACACGGTCGGCCCGCGTTTCGGCGATCGCAACGGCGGCTACACGCGCATCATCCGCACCCACTGGAACAAGGGCGACGGCGCCGACAAGGCTTTCCTCGAACTTCTCGGCAGCGAGAAGATCCTCGACGAAAAGAAAGAAAAGCGCGCCGAAGCCCGCGCCAAGAAAGCCGCCGAAACCAAGAAAGCCATGGAAGAAGCCGAAGCGCAAGCCCAGGCCGAGAGCCAATCCGCACCCGCCGACGGCAAGGACAAGGACGAAGACAAGAAAGAATAATTCCGTTGGCGGTTTACAGGGGCGCGGCTTCGGCCGCGCCTTCTTCTTTTGCGTGGGGAAGCCGTTTCGCTCCAGTCATCCTGAGCGAAGCCGACGAGAACCAGGCCGATTTCCTTGTCATCCCGAACGCCGCGTTTTTCATCGCGGCGGAGGGATCTCAGTCTCAACGTTCGTGGAGCGCCAGCCAAAGCGGCCTGCCCTGTATGCCGCGCAATTCCCGCCTCCCTCGCTAGTACATGTCCCCTCGGAACCTTCCGGCGGTAATCTTGCCGTCTCCGCCGCGATCTCCATAAACTTCTTGTAATGGCCTTCACGCGCACACAGATCGGCATCGCGGTCGGCGCCGGCGTCCTGCTGGTAGCGGTGTTTCTTGGCTACGTGTGGTGGCTCAGCGATCAAGGACCCGTGCTCGCGCGGTCGGAAGAACGCGATCCGCTCAGCGGCCTGCCCGTCAGCATCAAGATGAATCCTTTGCGCGACCGCTCCACCGAAAAGGCTGCCGGAAAGTTCCTGCACGCCATGCGCGACGGCCACTGCGACGAGCTGCTGGCCAACTGGGAACGCGATTACCACAAGAAATATGCCCGCTACATCTGCGCCTCCGAGGCGCAGCACCCGCTCATCTCCTGGGAACTGGTGGAGTGGGAAGAAGCTCCGCCGCTCATCATCCTCCACTATCGCGGCAAGCGCGAAAGCAGCTCCGGCGCACCTGACAAAGAACTCTTCACCGTCACCACCGAGCACAAAAACGGCGAATGGGTCGTAACCAAGTACGACGCGATGTACTGACCCCTGGCCCCTGGTCCCTTGCTACTGCCTTTAACCTCCATGATAAGACCTATGGATGCCCGCCCGACCCGCCGAGCGTGAGCCCTCTGCTGCGCGCAACATCTATGCTTTCGGCTCCACGTCCTTCCTGAACGACACTGCCACCGAGATGGCCTACTGGGTGTTGCCGGCGTTTCGGGTGTCGCTGGGCGCAGAGTGACAGGGCTGGAGCTAACCGGCAAAACTGCGGCCACAGGTTAGGTAAGCCACGTGCATGCCCTACCTAACCGTTAATCCCGCGATCTCCGGTTAGTTCCGTGAATCGCGGGATTTCCTCAATGTCACCCACAGGAACAGCAGAATCTGCACCGTGATTCCGGCGCAAGTATCCAGAATTACGTCGCGCACCGAGCCGGTGCGTAAAGGGTTGAAACTCTGGTGATATTCGTCGAGGCTGGCCACCAGCATCGTGCCTAACACGGCGAGGTTCGCCCAGCGCACAGTCCAGTTCGCGCCTCCGGGCAGGCGGAGGGTTTCGCGCCACGCGCGAAACAGCAGAAGGCTCAGCAGGCCGTAGCCGAAAACATGGCCGCCCTTGCGGATGAAGAAATGCCAGTGCTCGAAGCGGAGTGGATCCAGCCCAAAGAGAAAATGCAGCGGTGGATAAAGAAAGCGGGCGGTATTGCTGGCGGCGCCCAGCGAGCTCGACTCGATCGCAATTACGATCAGCCACAGGATTGCGGCGATCCAGGCCTTGAGAGCATTGTGCCGGTCGGTGCTCAAGCGAGGCGAGCACCCGTTGTCACGGCCAGGAGACACGTGGCGGAGATGTCATCCTGAGCGGAGCTGTCGTCCGCAAAGCGGACGACAACGGAGTCGAAAGCCTGCCCTGAGCAAGCGAAGCGCGCCGAAGGGGACCCCTTGCACGCCGGAGGCTGCGACGGCATTCCGGGGAATTGTTGCGACGCGGGCGGGAGCATGGTGCGAATTCCGGTATGTGTTCGTGATGGCATTGTGCGGGCACTGGGTCCTTCGACTGCGTGACCGGTTCGCTTTGCGAACCAATCACTTCGCTCAGGATGACAAGTAGTTATGCTGCACATTATTCGATGGCATAGTTAGGAGCCTCGCGGGTGATCATGACGTCGTGAACGTGGCTTTCGCGCAGGCCTGCGCCGCTGATGCGCACGAAGCGCGTCTTCTGCAACAGCTCTGCGATGGTGGAGCAGCCGCAATAGCCCATGCCGGATTTCAGTCCGCCGACCATCTGGTGCACGATCATGGCGACCGATCCACGGTAAGGGACGCGGCCTTCGATGCCTTCGGGGACTAATTTGCCGAGGCGGTTGGGATCGGAGTCGTGACCGGAAGACGCGGCGGCCGAAGATTCGCCTTCCACGTTCTGAAAGTAGCGTTCGCTGGAACCCGCGGCCATGGCACCCATCGAGCCCATGCCGCGATACGACTTGAACGACCGGCCCTGATAAAGAATCAATTCGCCGGGACTTTCGTCGGTGCCGGCGAACAGTGATCCAATCATCACGGCGCTTGCGCCCGCGGCCAGTGCCTTGGTGACGTCGCCGGAAAATTTGATGCCGCCATCGGCGATGATGGGAACCCCCGCATCTTTGGTGGCGCGGAACGCTTCGGCGATGGCGGTGATCTGCGGCACGCCCGCCCCGGTGACCACGCGCGTGGTGCAGATGGAACCGGGGCCGATGCCCACTTTAATGCCGTCGGCTCCGGCGCGGGTCAGTTCGCAGGCGCCGTCGAAAGTTGCGACGTTGCCCGCCAGCAGTTGCAGTTCCGGCAACTTCGATTTCACCAGCTTCACCGCTTCGAGCACCTTGGTGGAGTGGCCATGCGCGCTGTCGATGGCGATCACATCTACTTTGGCTTCGGCGAGTTCCTGCGCGCGCTCCAGAAAATCTCCGGTTGCTCCGATGGCCGCGCCTACGCGCAAGCGTCCCTGGGAATCTTTGGCGGCGTTGGGATACTTCAGTTTTTTCTGAATGTCTTTTACGGTGATCAGGCCCTTCAGGTTGTACTTGTCGTCGACCACCAGAAGTTTCTCGACACGGTGCTCGTGCAGAATTTTTTCGGCTTCTTCAAGCGTGGTGCCGACTGGCACGGTGATCAGGTTTTTCTTGGTCATCACCTTGTCGATCGGAATATCGAAGCGGGATTCAAAACGCAGGTCGCGATTGGTAAGAATGCCGACGAGCTTGCCGTGCTCGGTGATGGGCACGCCCGAAATTTTGTATTTGCGCATCACCTCGAGCGCATCGCTGACGCGATCGGTGGGATGCATGGTAACGGGGTCGACGATCATGCCGCTTTCCGAGCGCTTTACTTTGTCGACCTCGTTGGCCTGCTGCTCGATCGTGAGGTTCCGGTGAATAATCCCCATGCCACCCTGCTGCGCCAGCGCAATCGCCATGTGCGATTCGGTGACGGTGTCCATGGCGGCGCTCACGATGGGAATGTTCAGGTGGATGGTGCGCGTGAGCTGCGTCTGCGTATTCGCTTGCGACGGCACAACATCGGAGCGCGCCGGCAGCAGGAGAACGTCGTCAAAAGTGAGAGCCTCGGGAACAGGAAAATGAATCATAAGTTTCTCGGGAATTCTCCCAGCTGGGTGAAGGTTTTATTGTAGAGAGGCGCGGAAGATCAGGCAAATGGGCTCAGGGAGCTGGTACGCGTAGTCGCGATATTTTCGCCAAGCCTACAGGCGAATGGCAACTCTCTCCCGCTCCAATCCATCATACTTGCTCCAAGTACGAAGTCGAGGATCCTCCGATGAAATCTGACACTTACAAAAATCTGGCTTCTCGGGCTATTCATTTGCTGTGGCTGTTTGCCGTCGCGATGGCGCTGGCGATTCATCCTCCTTCAGCGCAAGCGCAGTCCTACAAGGTCCTCTACAGCTTTACTAAAGACTCCGCGGCTGGGCAGAATCCGTCGTCATCCCTGGTCCGGGACCCTGAAGGCAATCTGTACGGAATCGCGCTTGGAGGGACCTTCGGCCAAGGAATAGTCTTCGAGCTGAGTAATACTGGGCAGGATAGCGTGCTCCACAACTTCAACCAATCAGATGGCGATGGCTATCCTCCCGATTCAGTGGCATTCCGCGATGCGGCGGGTAACCTTTTTGGCACCACATTCCAGGGCGGAGCATACAGCTACGGCACCGTGTTCAAACTGGATCCTCAAGGGCGCGAAACCATCGTCTACAATTTCTGTCCAAAAACTCCTTGTACAAAGGGGGCCTATCCTGGCGGAGTGATTCCTGGCAAAAACGGAAGTATGTATGGGATCACTTTCGCCGGCGGAAATTACTCGTGCGAGATTACCGGATGCGGCACCGTGTTCAAGATAAATCATGACGGCGATCTGACTCTTTTGCACGCCTTCGGGGGCGGGGATGGAGACGGCCAGAATCCCAATCCCGGACTGGTTCTCGATGAATCTGGCAACGTCTATGGCACCACGATGTGGGGCGGTGCTGACGGACGCGGTGTGGTGTTCAAAATGACTTCGGGCGGGAACGAGACGGTGGGATATAGCTTTCAGGGCGCCGCGGACGGTGAGTATCCCAATGGAGGATTGGTTCAGGACGCGGAGGGAAATCTTTATGGGAGCGCTTATCAGGGCGGAGCCTCTAACTACGGCACCATTTTCAAAATAACTCCATCGGGCCAGTTCACAGTTTTGTACAGTTTCCCGGGCGGCGTGTCCGGCGCAAACCCATACGCCAATCTGACTCTGGATCAACAAGGAAACATTTTCGGCGTAACCGCCGCGGGCGGAGTTCACAACTTTGGAATTATTTTCAAGCTGGATGCCAGCGGAGATGAAACGGTGCTCCATAACTTCGGGGAAGAAGGGGATGGCGTACATCCATCAGGCCTCATCATCGACGCGAACGGAAACCTGTACGGCACGACATACCAAGGCGGTAAATACAATTACGGCTCGGTATTTGAAGTAGTGCCGTGAGCGCCTTCCTGTTCCTCCCGCGGGGCCCCGCACCCGTCGAAGGCTGTCGCCCATCTTCCGAGGAGATTGAGATTCCTCCGCGCGTGAAGCAGAAGACGCGCTGTCGGAATGACAAGGCTTCGTTGAGATTGGAATGACTGGGCCTGGGCTAGTTTAGGCTCCTGGCCCCGTTCCGGGCGTTTGTCTTTTGGGGACTGCGGGCGTATATTAGGGAATTGAGAACTGTTGTGTAATTCCAGTAGTTGGCGAGGCACACCAGTGGGCGCAAGCCCACTTTTTAGTTGCGGCGGGAATGTATTTTGGAGTTTGACGGTAAGTTATTGCATTCATGGCGCTTGACGTTGATCGCGTGCGGGAAATCGCGGAGCGGGTAGCCTCCTCCAGCGGACTCGAAGTGGTCGATGTGGAATTCCGCGGCGGGGGCAAGAGCCGCATGCTGCGGGTGTATCTGGACAAGCCTGCGGCGAGTGCGGGTGTGTTGGCCGCGGTTACAGAAGGCGTCCCGCTGGGCGTCACGCACGAGGACTGTGCGAACTTCAGTCGCGAGTTTGGCACTGTGCTCGATGTGGAAGATGCCGCGCCGGACGGTTCGTACACGCTGGAAGTTTCGTCGCCGGGGCTGGATCGGAAGTTGACGCGGGCGCGCGACTTTGAGCGATTTACCGGGAGCCGCATGAAGTTGATGACGCGGCATCCGGTGAATAATAACCGCTACTTTGACGGGCGGCTCGAAAGTTTTCGCGATGGACGGCTGACGCTGGACTTGAGCGTGGCCAGCAAAAAGTCTCGTAAAAAGATGGGCGCGGCGGTGGCTGCGGCAGCGGAACAGAAGATTGAGATCGAGTTCGCCAATGTGGAGTCGGCGAATTTGGTGCCGGAAATCTGAAGGCGGGCTTCGGGCTTCAGCTTTCGGGCTTCGGCGAGGCGGGTCGGTTTAGCGGGCCGGGTGGCGTACGGGAGCGGGCTTGAGTTTTGGTTTTGCTGAAGCCCGATAGCCGAAGCCCGAAGCCGCAGTTGAGATTTGCAACGGAAGAATCAGATATGGCAAGCGAGCTCTACAACACGATTGACGCACTGAGCCGGGAAAAAGGGATTGATCCGCAGATTGTGGTCAGCGCGGTGGAAGACGCCATTGTTATGGCCACGCGCAAGTACTACAAGTCGCAGGAGAATCTGCGGGCCAAGCTGGATAAGGAAACCGGCAAGATCAATGCGTTCGCGGTGAAGACCGTGGTGGAGCTTCCGGAGCAGGTGGAAGATCCGAATTTGCAGATCACGCTGGAAGACGCGCGCAAGGTCGATCCGAAGCTGGAGATCGGCGGGGAGTTGCAGATTCCCAAGGTGACCGAAGGCATTCTGGGGCGAATCGCCGCGCAACTGGCGAAGCAGGTGATCTTCCAGAAGGTGCGCGAAGCGGAACGCGACACGGTTTACAACGAATACATCGGGCGCGTGGGCGAGATCGTGAACGCGACAGTGAAGCGCGTGGAAGGTCCCGATGTGATTTTCGATATCGGCAAGGCCGAGGCTCGCATGCCGCGCAAGGAGCAGTCGCGGCTGGAGTCGTTCGCGATCAGCGAGCGGGTGCGGGTGGTGATTGCGCGGGTGGAGAGAGCTTCCAAGGGGCCGGGAGTGGTGGTGTCGCGCGCGGCGCCGGAACTGGTGCAGCATTTGTTCCAGACGGAAGTGCCGGAGATTTACGACGGCACGGTCGTCATTCGGGCGATTGCGCGCGAGGCTGGGGAGCGCACGAAGATCGCGGTCATGTCGAAGGACAAGGACGTGGACGCGGTGGGCGCTTGCGTGGGCATGAAGGGGATGCGGGTGCAGTCGATTATCCGCGAGCTGCGCGGGGAGAAGATCGACATTATCGAGTATCACGAAGATGCGGTGACTTTTGCCGAGAAGGCGTTGCAGCCGGCGAAGGTGAGCCGCGTGACCGTGGTCGACAGCGCGGATAAACATCTTGAGGTTGTCGTGGATGACAGCCAGCTTTCGCTTGCCATCGGCAAGAAAGGCCAGAACGTGCGGCTGGCGGCGAAGTTGCTCGGGTGGAAGATCGACATCAAGAGCGAAGAAGAGAAGCGGCAGGAAGTGGAGCAGCAGATGGCGGCGATGGCGCCGCCGTCGACCACACCGCTTGAGAGCGTGCCTGGACTGGGAGAAGGGCTGATTGAGAAGCTTGCGGCCGCGGGTGTGACCACCGTGGAAGCGCTGGCGGATATGACGCCGGAGCAACTGGAAGCGATCGAGGGCATCGGTCCGAAGACAGTGGAAAAAATCAGCCTCGCGGTGAATAATTATTTCGCCAGCCTGGAGGGTGTGGCCGCGGAAGGGGAAGTTTCCGCTGAGGGTTTGGCCGAGGGCGAAGCAGTGTCGCTGGAAGCGACGGCGGAGGGTTCGGTGGAGGCTGATGCGCTCGCTGGATCTGACGTCGAAGCGAACAGCTCGGAAGAAGCTCCGTTGGAATCGGCAGCGCCTGAATCGGCGTCTTCCGAAGCGTCTTCCGAGATAACGCACGGCGAAGACGCCGAAGCAATTGCGTCGCCGGAAAGTGAAGATGGGCGAGTGAAAGATCTGGAAGTCAAAGAGTAGTGATGGCAAGCGCGAAGACATTCCCGCATGCCCACCAAGCTGAACCGAGTGAGGCTCAGATGAAGACCTGAGCACACGCGGAAGCAAGAAAGGCCGGATGAGCAAGGTTCGAATCAACGATCTCGCCAGGGAGCTGGAAGTTAAAAGTAAGGCTATTCTCGATGTCCTGCAGGCAGTCGGGGTGACCGAGAAGAAGACCCATTCCAGTTCACTGGAAGACTTCGAAGCAGAAAAAGTACGGGTGCACTTCCGTGCGTCCGCCGAAGCGGCGCCTTCTGCACGATCCGCCCGCACTCTGCGCGGCGAAGACGAAATCAAAACCAAGATTGACCTGTCGCACATCACCCGGCCGGGAGATGTGTTGAAGGCGATTACGCAGCGGAAAGAGGCTGCGTCGGCGCCTGCGGCGCGTGTGACGCCGCCAGTGGCGCATCCGCCCGCGGCGATTCCTGCGCCTCCGGCCGTGGTCAGTAAGCCCGCGGTCGCGCCGCCCCCGGTGGCCAAGTCGCCCGCTCCGGCTGCGTCGTCTGCGAGCAGCGTCCCAATATCAGCAGCATCACCAGCGTCATCGCCGGTTGCCCCGGCGCGGCTCGTGACTCCCGCTCCGGTTGAGAGGCCAGCGGCTGCGCCTCCAGCGGTTGCGGCTCCGCCTGCTCGGCCTGTGGCGCCGGCCGCGCTAAGCGCGCCTACGGCTTCGGTGTCTGCTGTTTCACCGCAGGTTCCATCTCAAGTTTCATCTCCTGTTGCAGGCCAAGCACCAGTGTCCGCGCCGCGTCCACCTGCGCCGGTTGCGCCGCAGACTCCTTTGCCGCGCATGATTGTGCCGCAGACTGGGCCAAGGCCGGTGTATAAAGCTCCGCCGCCTCGGCCGGTTGCGCCGACCGCGCAAGCTGGGGCTCCAGCTGCGGGGACGTTGCGTCCGGCGCCCGGACGACCGGTGCCAGGACAACCGATTTTTCAACGACCGCGTCCGCAAGTGCCGGGTGGTCCGCCCCGTCCGGCTGCGCGGCCTGGGGAGCGGCGTCCGATGCATCCGACGCGGCAGTCTCCCACGGGCACACGTCCGCTCGGAGTAGGTCCGGGGCTTCCGCCGCCGGGACCGGTGCGTCCGGGGAGCCGTCCGGGAGCGCCTTCGCGCCGGCCGGGGCAGCGCTACGTTCCGCGTGGCGTGAAGGAAGGCCCGATGAAGGGCTACGTTCCACCATCGCGCATGGTGGTGTCGAACGAGCCGTTGCCGATCACGCGGAGCATCACCATCACCGAAGGCATCAGCGTGAAAGATCTGGCGGAGAAGCTGGACATTCGCGTGAAAGATGTGATCTCGCGGCTGCTGGGGCGCGGCGTGTTCGCCACCGTGAACCAGACGCTCGACGCGGAACTGGCCAGCGAGATGGCTCGCTTCTTCGGCGCCGAGACCAACGTAATCACGTTTGAAGAGCAGGCTTCGAAGGAAATTGACGCGGCCGTCACCGAAGATACCAGCGTGGAAGTGGTGCCGCGACCGCCTGTGGTCACGATCATGGGACATGTGGATCACGGCAAGACGACTTTGCTGGATGCTATTCGTCTCACGAACGTGGCGGGAGGCGAGGCCGGCGGGATCACGCAGCACATTGGCGCGTACAAGGTCCGCATTGTCGACACGGCGTCGCCTGCGTTCGGGCGCGAGATTGTGTTTCTCGATACGCCGGGCCACGAAGCATTTACGCGTATGCGTTCGCGCGGCGCCAAAGCGACTGACATTGTTGTGCTGGTGGTTGCGGCCGACGATGGCGTGATGCCACAGACGCTTGAAGCCATCGATCACGCGCACGCCGCGGAAGTTCCCATCATCGTGGCGGTGAACAAGATCGATAAGCCCGAGGCTCTGCCGGATCGGGTGAAGAAGCAACTCGCCGATCGCGGGCTGATGCCGGAAGATTGGGGCGGCAAGACCGTGTTCGTGGATGTGTCCGCGAAAAAGAAAACCAATCTCAACCTCCTGATGGAAATGATTGCCCTGGTCGCCGACCTCGGGGAACTGAAAGCCACTCCCGAGCGCGCCGCCACGGGCGTTGTGCTCGAAGCGAAGCTCGACCGCGGCCGCGGACCTGTGGCCACGGTGCTGGTGCAGAACGGGACGCTGAGGGCCGGCGACAACTTTGTTGTGGGCAACGTCTACGGCAAAGTCCGCGCCATGTTTGACGATCGCGGAGCCGTCCTGCAGGAAGCTCCACCCTCGACGCCGGTGGAAATTCTGGGCATGGAAGGTTTGCCGCAGGCCGGCGATCAGTTTGTAGTGGTCGCGGACCGCGACAAGGCGCGCGGCATTTCGGAATATCGCGAGCAGAAAGCCCGCGAGGCGATGCTGGCGAAGAGTTCGCGCGTGTCGCTCGAAGGGTTGGCGGAACAGATCAAGACTGCGGGCACCAAGGAACTGAACATCATCCTGAAGGGTGATGTGCAGGGATCAGTGGAAGTGCTCGGCGACCTGCTTGCGAAACTCTCGAACGAAAAAGTTCGCCTCAAGGTGTTGCGCTCAGGAGTGGGCGCAATTACCGAAACGGATGTGCTGCTGGCTTCGGCGTCGAACGCGATCATTATCGGCTTCAACGTGCGGCCGGAGCGCAAGGCGCAGGAACTGGCCGAGCAGGAAGAAGTGGACATCCGGCTGCACTCAATCATTTACGAATTGCAGGATGAGATCAAGCGCGCCATGACCGGGTTGCTCGAACCCACGATCAAGGAAACTTACCAGGGCCGGGCGGAAGTGCTGGAGACTTTCCGCATCCCGAAAGTGGGAACGATTGCCGGGTGCCGCGTGACCGATGGCTTGATAAAGCGCGACTCCGAAGTGCGCCTGCTGCGCGACAACGTCGTGGTGTTCAAGGGCAAGATCGGCTCGCTGCGCCGCTTCAAGGACGATGCCAAAGAAGTGACCAACGGTATGGAGTGCGGCATCTCGATCGCGAACTACGGCGACATCAAGGCCCGCGACGTGATCGAGGCATTCGTCACGGAGCGGATTGCCGCAGAAGTGATCGCGTAGAAATAGTTTCCAGTTTCTGGTTTCCCAGTTTCCAGCGGGTCCGCGCGGGAACTGGAAACTAGGAACTGGAGACTGGAAACTGCTTTTGATCGCCTTTCTCACCCTCGAACTGCACATCGAAGCGGCGCAATCTCTCAAAGATAAAAGGCAAGTTGTTCGCAGTTTGAAGGATCGCTTGCGGGCGAGCTTCAACATTTCGGTCGCCGAGCTTGAAGCATCCAGCTTGTGGAACCGAGCTACGATCGGGGTGGTCAGCATTTCTGACTCGCGCGATTATCTTGATGGCTTGATGAGAAACGTCGAGCGCGCGGCTACCCGCATCGCCAATAATCACGGCGCGGACGTTGAGGATTCTTCTGTGGAGTATTTCTAGGTCTCGCTTCACGATTAACAACTAAAGGCTAGAGGGGACATGCGGCCCATGCCTCGCTATCGCATTGTTACTTCTGTACTTACCTCACCCCCACGAAAGCGCGAGACAATTGGGCTTCTGGGCAACACACGCGAGCGATTTTCTGATATTGTCATGAGTTTTATCCGAGGTGAAAGTTGGAGAAGCGTGGGCTCAAGTATCATCGCGGTCGCGTAGGCGAAGCTTTGCGCGAGGAAATTGAGACGCTGGTGGAAGGCGAGTTGGCGGATCCGCGGATTGGGCTGGTGAGCGTGAGCAGCGTGATAGTGGCGGACGATGGGCGGTCGGCGCAAGTGTGGGTTTTTGTGGACGGCGATGATGCGGAAGCCGACCGAAGCCTGGAGGGGCTTGCGGCGGCGCGGGAATACATAAGGCATGAACTGGTGGAGCGCTTGCGCTTGCGGCGCGCACCGGAATTGTATTTCCGGCTGGATCGCTCCGACATTGAAAAAGCGCGAGTGGAAGAATTGTTGCAACGCACGAGGCTACGCGCGAAGAAGAGCGCAGCCCGTAGCGCGGTGCGGGCGAAGGAGAAAAAATAGCTAGATGCTGCAGGATGTTCTAAGGCAGATTGCGCAGCGCGAACGTTTTGTGCTGACCTCGCACGCGCGCCCCGATGGCGACGCGGTGGGGTCCGCGCTGGCGTGCTGCCAGATTCTGCGCGCCCTGGGCAAACACGCCGACGTGGTGCTGCACGATGGGGTGCCCCGCATCTACCGGTCTCTGCCGTTTGCCGACGAGGTGCTGCAGGCCAGCACCGTAAGCGGGAGCTATGAGGCCGCCATAATTCTGGAATGTGACAGCATTCATCGCACGCGGCTGGAGGGTCTGGAAGATCGTTTCCTGATTAGCATCGATCACCATGCTACGGGGCGGCCGTTCGCGCACGTCAACTGGATCGATCCGCATGCGGTGGCGACCGCGGAGATGGTTTTTCGACTGGCCCGCGAAGCCCAGGTGAGGTTTTCTCCGGAGATTGCGACCTGCCTTTACACGGCGCTGATGACCGACACCGGCTCGTTCATGTTTCAAGGCACCAACGAAAACACGTTTGCGCTGGCTCGCGAACTGGTGCTGGCGGGGGCCGATCCGGCGCACTGCGCACGCGGCATTTACTTTGCGCATTCCAGCGCCAAGTTGCGGCTGCTGGGCGAGGCGCTGCGCAACCTGCAACAGGAAGGCCATCTCGGCTGGGTGTGGGTGACGCAGGAACAGATGGATCGTTGCGGCGCCAGGGAAGAAGATTGCGAAGGATTGGTGAACTACGTTCTGTCGATTGGTGAAGTGGAAGTAGCGGCCTTCTTTCGCGAGCTTCCCGACGGGCGCCAGCGCGTGAGCTTGCGCAGCAAAGGCAAACTTGACGTGGCGCGTATCGCCCAGAACTTCGGCGGCGGAGGCCACGAATGCGCCAGTGGCTGTTCGGTGGACGGGCCCTTGGCAGAGGCCGTGCGGCAGGTTTTGGTTCATCTCCGGCGCGGGACGTCGGTGCAGTAGGAAGGCAATTGCAGATTTTAGGTTTGTGATTGCAGATTGAAAGACCCGCCCGACGGCATCGGTTTCAAATCTGAAATCTGAAATCTAAAATCTGCAATTTGAAATCTGCAACCTGAAATTCTCCATGACCACCCGCACTCGAACCGACGTCCTCTTGCTGGCGGGTTTCTGTGGGTTTCTCTTCTTTTACGGCTTAGGACAATTTGGACTGGTGGGCGCTGACGAGCCGCGCTACGCGCAGGTCGCACGCGAAATGCTGGAGCGCCGCGATTGGATCACCCCTGTGCTGGGTGGAAAGCCTTGGCTGGAGAAGCCGCCGTTGTATTACTGGCAGGCAATTCTCGCCTATTCCTTGTACGGCGTGAGCGATGCCGCGGCGCGAGTGCCTTCGGCGTTTGACGCGACATTGCTGGTGGTGGCCGCATACCTTTTTTTGCGACGTTTCCGTCCCGGAGTTGAGCTGGATGGCGCGCTGATCACGGCTTCCTGCGCGGGAGTGATCGGTTACTCGCGAGCGGCCGGCACCGACATGGCGCTGGCTTCCATGTTTTGCATTGGGATGCTGTTGTGGTGGGGCTGGCGCGAGAGCGGGAAGAGAGCGTATCTCGCAGCGTTTTACTTTTTCGTGGCTCTGGGTACGCTGGCTAAGGGGCCGGTGGCGCCCTTTCTCGCTGCCTTGATCATTGGGTTTTACGGCGCGGCTACACGTGAGTTTCGCGTTGTTATGAAAACTCTCTGGCTGCCTGGCATCGCACTTTTCTGCGCGATTGCTCTGCCCTGGTATTTTGCCGTGCAGTTGCGAAATCCTGAATTCTTCCGGGTTTTCTTTTTGCAACACAATCTGGAGCGCTTTTCCAGCAATCTTTATCACCACCACGCGCCGTTCTGGTACTACCTGCCCGTTACCTTGTTGGCATTGGTTCCGTGGACGGTTTTTGTCGTGGCGGCGTTCGTGGAGTCGGCTCGTCTGTGGTGGGCCGAGAAGTCGACGAGTACCGAGGCGAACCAAAACTGCGAACCTCAGTTTCGCATTTTTCTTTTGCTCTGGTTGATCGTGCCGGTTGTGTTTTTCTCGATTTCGCAATCCAAGCTGCCAGGCTACATACTTCCAGCGGTCCCGGCGGGCGCGCTGTTACTGGCGGATTATCTGCGGCGACATCTGAAGGAAGATGACGACGGTAGTCTTGCGAAGTGGCTGGTGACGTTGCATGCGGCGCTGGCGGGCGCGTGCATCGTGCCGGCGTTGTTCGCTGGCTACGTTGCGGTGCAACACCGCCTGCCACGGGGACAGTCCATGCTCGGTGCGCTGGCTTTTGGCTTAGTGCTGGCTGCCGGAGTCGCTTTCACGCTGTTCAGCCGCGCGGGGCTGCGCATGCTGCGTTTTGTTACTTTGATCCCAGTGGTACTGGCCGTTGCGGCCGGTCTGAAAATCGGATCGGCGTCGCTGGACCAAGCTCTCTCATCTCGCCCTCTGGCCATGCAAATTGCAAGCGTGGAAACCTATTCACTGCCGCTTGCTGTCTTCGGGGTTCACCGCGAAACCGAGTATGGCCTGGCGTTTTATCGCAACCAAAACGTGCTTCGCTATGAGAAAGACAACGTTCCCGCAGAGGAGCATCTGCTGGTGGCGCCGGAGAATTCGCGAACGGAAGTTATGAGGCAGGTTGCTGATCGACGCATCCTTCTGCTTGGACACTTTGCTCCGCAGCACGTTGACTACTATTGGGTTGCGGCAGCGGGATCAGGCTCGGCGCACTAAGGGGCCCCGGCTGTTGCCGCCCGTTGTTCGGGGTGTTTGCCTCTGGTCAGGGAACACACTACACTCGAACTTTTGCCGCCGCGATGTTCATCACCTCTTTTCTTGCGGCTGACGAAGCAGGAGCGCTTTGGAGATTCTCGACCTCAGGCATTTTTCTTCTGTGGATTTGCGTCCGCTTCTTGAAGACGAGACGCAGCTCTGGGCACGCCTGCTTTCGTGGGACTATAGCGGCTCGGCGGAGATGATCCTGCGCTACGTCGACGCGAAAATCTTGCCGGGCTATGCGGCCGTGGATCGCGGACGCATCTTTGGTTACTCCTTTTTTGTCTATGAGGGAAGCAAGGGAGTGATCGGCGATCTCTATGTGACGAATGGCGCGCGGCTGCCCGATTCGCGCCAGGTGGAGTTGCGGCTGCTCACGCACGTGATTGAGACGCTGCAACAGTCGCCCGGCATCCACCGCGTCGAGGCGCAATTGCTGGCGCACGAGGCGGGAGCGGTGGCGCGTCCATTTCTGGAGCAGGGTTTTCAGCGCCACCCGCGGCTGTTCATGGTGTTACCTCTCGAAGGCAAGGCCGCTGCGCAATCGACGGTTCTTCATCCGGAGGTGGAAATCCGCCGGTGGGTTGAGGGCGATTACCAGGCGGCGGCCGCCGTGATTACCGCGGCCTATCGCGGCCACGTCGATGCGCAGATTAACGATCAATACCACACGCTGAGCGGGTCGCTGCGCTTTCTCAATAACATTGTGCGCTTTCCGGGATGCGGCTTGTTCGACGCGGAATCTTCGTATGTGGCGTTGGATCGAAAGGCCAAGAGTTTGATTGGGTTGATTCTGTGTTCGCGCGTGCGCAATGACGTGGGTCACGTGACCCAGATCTGTATTCTGCCGGAATACCGCTCCCGCGGGATCGGCGAATCTTTGCTGGCGGCCACGGTCGCGGAACTCAGGAAGCGAAAGTTTTCGTTGCTCTCGCTGACCGTGACCGAAGCCAACTCGCGCGCGGTGGATCTCTACCGACGACTGAATTTCGATACGAAGCGAATCTTTGATGCGTTTGTGTGGCAGGGGTGAGAGAGGCTCTTAGCTGTTAGGCCTTGGCTCTTAGCTTTTGCAGGAATTTCGGGGAGTTGCTTACGCTTCGGGTTGGCGGAGAAGGGGTGAGCTAATAGCTAGAGGCTAATAGCTAGGAGCCGATCCGGCAGCTATCTTCGCAACACCCACATAGCCCAGCCAGCCAGGATGGTTCCGCCGAGGAACACGGCGAAACAGTAGAGGCCGTAGCGCAACATGGCGCGGGTGTTTTCGCGGTGTGTGATGCCGAAGACGATGGAGGTGAAGAGCGCAAACACCACCGCCGCGCTGAAGTGGCCGAGGTGCAGCGTCACAGTGCCTCCGCGGAGCGACAGGTTCCAGCTGACGGCTGACGCCTCATAGCTGAGAGCTTTTTCATTGTTTCTTCCCGATCGCGATGTGGTAGGCGTCGGCGACCGCGATAAAGTTCAGCAGTCCCGCGACGATCATAAACTTTGTTCCGTAGTCGGCCGTGGCGAAAGCGATCGCGCCCTGGCCCCAATCCTGAGCGAGGGTGACGATGTAGAGGCCGCCCGCTCCCATGTCGCCGATGAAGCCGAGGATGTCGAGAATGTCGCCGCCATTCGCCTTGTAGATGCGGCCCTGCATCATCAGGCCGAGCACGAACAGAGTTGCGATTGAGATCAGCAGCAGGACACCGCGGATCCAGCGCTTCTGGATCATGTGGCCGGCGCCGGGAATCAGCCATCCGACGGCGGGAGCGAGCACCGCCATCATGTTGACCGGTGCGGCCTCGCCGGTTCTGGTTTTTGCCGTGGAATTTGCCATTAGATGGTCACGATCTCGCGTTGGATTTTTCCTGTCACTTCCGCCGACTTCGCGCGCACCAGCACATTCACTTCGCTGCGCACGCCAAACTCCGGCAGGTAGATGCCGGGCTCAATGGAGAAACAGGAGTTGGGAAGAAGCTGGCGCTCGTCATGGATTTCGAGATCGTCCATGTTTGCGCCGTTGGCGTGGACGTCGGTGCCGATCGAGTGTCCGGTGCGGTGAATGAAATATTCGCCGTAGCCTTTTTCCTGGATGTGGCCGCGCGTGGCCCGGTCCACCTCCCAGCCAGCGATGCGGCGCCCGGCGGCGACAGCCTCGACCGCAGTTTTCACTCCGGCATCGCGGGCGTCGCGCACGATCTGAAAAATTTCACGCATGCGCCCTGAAGGAGCAGCGCCGACAAAGCCCATCCACGTAATGTCGTAATAGACGGCGCCGGGAGTGTTCTTTTTTCCCCACACATCGAGCAGCACTAGGTCGCCCTCGCGAATGGGAACCGGATGATCGGCGCGCGGCTCGTAGTGCGGGTTGCCGGCATTCGCGTTCACGGCGACGATGGGCGGATCATCGGTCAGCAGATTTTCGCGCTGGAACGCTTCCATAAACCACTGCTGAATTTCGTGCTCTTTGGTTCCACCATTTCGCACCCGCCGCCCAATCTCCTGGAAGGCCGCGGCCACAATCTTGTCGACGCTGTCGCGCGCGGCAAAGTGAGTGTCGATCTGCTCTTCCGTCCAAGTTGATTCGAACTGTGCCACGAGGTCCGCAGAACTTACCACGTTTTTTCCCAGTCCGCGGATCAAGTCGATTGTGCCGCCATCGACGAGCGAAATCGTGAAGACAATGTTATTGGGCGAGTACTGCATGGCGATGTCGCGATAGGGAGCCAGGATCGTCTTGAGGGTGGCGAATAATTCCTGCCAGCCGGAATACAGATGCTTGCCGCCGGGCAACGTGTCGAGATGGCCCGCCTCGATCTTGTGCACCAGTTTCACCGGCTCGCCCTCCGCGGGAATCAGATAGAACCAGCGGCGCGTGACCATCAAACCGGGAGACAAACCGAGCACACGATAAGCGATCGGATCGCGATGGTGGTGGTCATAGAAAAGCCATGCGTCGATGTTCCGTTCGCGCAGCGCAGCTTGGATGGCGGGCAGGTTCATGGGCAAACTTCTATTGTAAACAAAGCCGAAGGATTTGAGCGAATCGCGCGCTCCTCCTCGGCGGAAGCTGATCAATGGGCTTCGAATGCGCGCTAAACGGCCAGGATCCGCTTCTTCGTTGCTCCGGGCAACGTCTCGCACGCAGTTCGCAGCACCAGTCGTGGCGCCCGCCTGCGAATCTTCATCAAATATGGCACGGTGCGCTTGGCATTGAACTTCGCGGTTTCACGCAGCAGCCAGCCCAGGCCTTTCTGCACCATGTCGTCTTCGTCGCGGAGAAGCGAATCGGAGAGCTTGGTGATTTCGGGGAAGAATATTTTCGCCCGTGTGCCGCGAATCAGAGCTACGCATGCCGCCCGCCGGTGCCAGCGATTCGGAGACTTTGCCCAGCGAAACACATTTTTTACACGCGCGGGACTGGACGCCACCATGGGCGCGATCAGGTCGTGCACCAAGGCGTCGTGGTCGGCCCAGCTGCTGATGCGGTCGAGCCAGGACTCGAACAGTTTGAACTCGCGGTTGCCGAACTCGGGATCGAGCTTCTCCAGCAGGAACACAGCGGCAATTTTCTCTTCCAGCACGGTGCCGGAAAAAAGTTCATCCGCGACCTTGACAAGGAAATCGAGTCCGAACTCTTTCCGAATCTCCCGCCGGAAACTTCGCGCTGCCCGGCGCAGGTCGGCTGTATACCAGCCATGCGATTTGATCTCATCTTTGAAGAACCACTGCACGCCTGTGGCATGCTTGGGCGATCCGCCGCTTTTCAGCGTCTGGCGAATTTGAGCGGCGATCTCTTTCTGCGTCGGCGCTGGAGTGGCATTGCGTGGAGACATAAAATTTCAACAGTCCGAAAGTGAACGATTAACATTCACGAGTAAGTTTGACCCATCAACAAAGGCGGCCGCAAGGGCCGCCTCTGGTCGTTCGTTTCTTTATTCCGATTCGATACTTATGCAGCGCGCGCGGGGGCCGACGCTGGGCGATATCCGCATTCCCCCGCCTTCTTCAATGCCTGCAACGCTTCTTCCGGGGAAATCAACGGAGTGGTTTGAACGGACTTGCACGCCCCGCCGCCCGCGAAGGCCATGGCGATCGCCGCGGCGCTCACGTTGTCGGGGAGTTGCGCAATCACGATCACGTCGTAGTCTCCAAACGAGAACCATGCGGCTTCGATTTTGCCGCCGAGTTTCTCGATTGCCGGTCGCACCGCCTCAATGCGATTCTGCGGATTCGACAGCAGAGCCGACCAGCCTTCGCGCGAATATGCTACCTGGTGCAAGTAATGTGGCATAGTGCCTCCTTCTGATTCGCTTGCTGGGGGCGAATGATCCCAGAGGCCGGGGCCGAAGTCAAGGCTGCATCCTCGCGCGCTAACCGGCTGGACTGGCGGTGGGGACTCTCGCGTATTTGTCATAAATCCACAGCAGTATTGTGGTGGCGACGCCCACCGCAACCACCGACCACCAGACCATTGCCGGCCGGTGCATCTCTTCTCCGAAATGATGCATCAGCCATCCGCTGAACCTGCCCGCAATAAACGATCCGATACCGAGCGGAAGGAACGCAAACCCCATGTAGGTCCCTTGCTGGCCGGCGGGTGCGAGGCGCGAGATGTAGTCGTAGTAACGCGGTTGTTGCACGATCTCGCCGATCGCAACCACAACCAGCGTGGCCACCGCCATCCAGACCGAGGGATGCACGATCAGGAGAATCCACGCCAGGCTCGAGATCAGCGTCCCCAGTACGATGGCGTGAAACGCCTGCATGCGTTTGGTGAGAAATCCGATCAGCATCGTGAAGCAGATGACCACGATCGGATCGGTCGCCAAGATTCGCGCCGTGTCGGCCTTGGGATCGATGTACGCAGAAATATACAGGGGCAGCGCGATAAATTCCTGCCAGAAGACAACCCAGTATCCGGTGAAAATCAGCAGAAACAACATGAATCGCGGATTTGAAAGCACAGTAAGAAAGTTTCGGCCCACCTGGCGGAGACTTGCCCGCTCGCCTTCATCGGCGCGGCGCGGCTCTTTGAACAGCAGAAGAACGACAAAGAACATGAGGAACACGCTCAAGGCCGCGATGCGAAATACATTTTCGACGATGCCATGTTCCTGGGCCCACGAGGCGAGCAACGGTCCCGCGGTGCTGCCCACGTTCACCAGCGTGTAGTAGATGGAGTATCCCACTGAGCGCACGTTTTCTTTGGATGCGCGCGCCGTGGTTCCGACCACCGCGGGCTTCACCAGGGCGACGCCAAGCGCGGGCAAAATCAGGATGAACGCAACCAACGTGACCAGCGGCACGTGGTTGCGCAACGGAGCGAGCCACGCCGATCCGATCGACCCTAGCATGAAATAGGCGAAGGTAAGAAGCAGGTAGGCCAACGACAGCGCGCGTCGGAAGCCGAGCCGGTCTGCGATTGCTCCACCGACAACCGCGAGAAACCAGACCCAACCGCCGAACATTCCAGTAAGGCTGCTGGCTCGCTCGACGTCAAAATGCAGGCCCTCGTGCAGGTAGCGCGCCAGCACGGCGAACACGGCGTAGTAAGAGAGCCGCTCGAAAAGCTCGCTGATGTTGGCGACCCAGAAGGGGCGCTCGAACCCGGTGCGGATATTCTGCAGTCGTTCAGAGAAACTCAAAGTGACTCCTAGCTCGTGCGGCGCGGGCACTCCTGCCCGCGTTTCCTGCAGCGCCTAAATCTCGATGCGCTGGCGAACTTCATCGGCAGTCAGCCCCACGACGCGTACGACTTTATTCCGGCTGCTCTGACCGGAGGCAATGGTAACGGAAGATCGCGGTACCTTCAAAAGGCTCGCGAAGAATTCGATGCAGGCCTGGTTCGCGCGGCCGTCGATGGGAGGCGCAGTCAGAGAGACTTTCAGGGCATCGCCGACTTGGCCGGTGATGAGGTTTTTCTTCGCCCGCGGATGAACCTTAACTTCAAATGTAATGCATCCGGCAGATTCATTAATGGAAATCACGCGTTTTTGCCCAGCGAAAACACTGTTTCAATCATCAACAGCCCGGCGACCAGGAGAAGCTGAGGGTTGCGCATTGTGGTTGCTTTTCCGATGCTGGCCATGAGCGCGGCGAAAAAAAACAGCATGGTCACGTTGCCCGCGATGCAGGACATTCTCAGCCCGCGTACAGCGTATCGGTTGCGAATGCGCAGCAGGTTGAGCAGGGCCGTGAAGAGCAGGGCCAGGTACGTGCCCAGTATCCAGATTCTGCCCGTATATGCCTTCGGCACGAGCAGGCACTCGACGATCGCGAGCAGAAAAAGAGCTCCCGCGCAAAGGCGGTCGAAAAGCTTCATGGTGTTTGTGTTCCTCGGTGTTCTCTGTGGTTAAGTCTTTGTCCTTTCCCCGAAGATGGCTGTGCCTACGCGCACGCAGGTTGAACCTTCTTCGATGGCGACTTCGAAGTCGTGCGACATGCCCATGGAAAGGACATCCAAGCTGACGCCTGGCAGTTTGCGCGCGGCAATCGCATTGCGCAACTCGCGCAGCTTGCGGAAGTAGGGACGCGCGGCTTGAGCATCGTCGGTGAAGGGGGGGACGGTCATCAGGCCGCGGAAGCACAGGGCCTCGAGACGGGGCGCTGCCCGCAGCAATTTGTCGAGCTCTTCCGAATCCGGTGCAACGCCGCTCTTGGCGGCTTCTCCGCCGACGTTGATTTCGATCAGCACGCTTAGCGTCTTGCCGAGTTGGCGCGCGGCCGCGTCCAGCTTTTCTGCAAGCTTCAGAGAGTCGACGGAGTCCACGGCATTGAATAACTCCACTGCCTTGCCGACTTTGTTTGTCTGCAGGTGGCCGATCATGTGCCACTTGGCATTGGCCAAGTCGGCCAGCGCCGACGTCTTGGCAAAAAGCTCTTGCACGCGATTCTCCCCGAACAACTGCTGTCCGGCAGCGTAGGCCTCGCGAACGCGCTCGGGCGGCTGCGTCTTGCTCACAGCCATCAAGGCGATCTCTTGAGGTCTTCGCCCTGTACGCTGCGCGGCTGAGTGGATGCGCCCCCGCACAATCGCGATGTTTTCGGCGACGGACACTGTTGTGATTTAACCACAGGAACCGCCGGGACGGTCCTTGGTCGGTGGAGTATACTCTTGCGTGAAAATGTCGGCGCTAAGGCCCAATTCGGATTTCCTTGTCGAACTCCTGCGGGACTTCGCTTTCTTTTTCCTGTTTCTAGCGCTGGTGGCAGGCTGGCTTTTCCTCTCGCGGATTCCTGGGTGGATTCGCTCGATCCGCTCCGCAAGTTGGCCTTCCGCCGCGGGAGAAGTCGAAACCGTAGCCGTAAAAGCTTTTGCGAGTCAATCGTTGGGAGAGGTCGCGTATTCCTACTCGGTGGAGGGTGTACGTTACTCCGGACGCTTCTCGCGGCAATTTGCGGATGAGCAGGACGCGTGGAGCTATGTCACGCCCCTCAAGGGCCAACCCATAGTGGTGCGGTACAAGCCAGGCAATCCCGACACGTCGGCTCTCAGGCTCGTTGAGCAGACCGCCTTGTTCATGGCCCAACCGATGAATTTCCTGCGGCGCCTGTTGAGCGTTACGGCGGAACACTTCACGAGCTAACGCTCTTCTCTTGCCGAATTTTCTCTCACCTTGCGCGATTACATCATCGCTGTCGGCGGTGCCGGCTCGCTGGGATCGCCGGCACTGGTGAGCGGGAGCAAGATCATGAGCACGGCCAGTAGCGCCATCACGACAAGTCCCATGAGGTATAGCGGATGATTAAAGATCTGGGTGGAGGTGATGTGGCGGGCCCAGCCTTCGAGCAGTTGCAACACGCGCTGTTGAGAAGTCGCGAGTCCGAGAGCGATGAAAGCAGCCCATACAAGACCGAAGACTGACTCGCCCGCGATCAGTCCCGAAGCGGTGAGAACTCCGGCGTTTTCCACTCGCGCCCGCTGCGCGTCGTTGAGTCCGCGCCGTTTGGCCATCCAATCTCCGATCGCGCGAAAAACTCCGCCGATGAAAATGGCGAACGTGGTCTCAAAAGGAAGATACATTCCGACCGCGACCAGCATGGGACTGCGCACCTGCATCATGATCAATCCGATGCCAAAAAAGATGCCGACCACCACCAACGCCCAGGGCATGTCTCCGCCCACGATGCCGATGGCGAGCGTGGCCATCAGGCCTGCCTGCGGAGCGGAAAGCTGGCGGCTGCCGAAACCGAACGCGGTATCGAGCAGGTAGAGCGGCCAGTACATGACCAGGCTGGCGACGACGACGGCGATTAATTCCGCCATTTGAATCTTCCGCGGCGTTCCACCCAGGATGTAGCCGACCTTGAAGTCCTGCAACAATTCGCCGGCCACCGACGAGGAAACGCACACCACCGCGGCTACGCCCAAGACCACCGCTACTCCTTTCGTTCCAGAGACGCCGAGCGAAACCATCAGCAGCGCAGCGATCAACAACGTCGAAAGCGTCAGCCCGGAAACTGGATTGTTCGACGAACCGATAAACCCAACCAGGCTGCCGGAAACCGTGGCGAAGAAAAATCCCACTACGAGCATGACGACCGCTGCCAGCACTGCCGGCCAGATCAAGCCTGATATCTGAATGTAAAGAAAACACATGAGGATGAACATCAGCGCGATCAGGCTGAACACAACTCTCGAACTCATGTATTGCTCGGTGCGCGACATCTTGGCTCGCTGGTCGGCCGTTTGGCGAAGATCGCTGAAGGCCCTGCCGATGCCCGCAGTGAGGCTCCGGCCCATCTTGAACAAGGTGTAAGCCGCGCCCACCAGCATTCCGCCGACAGCGATGGGGCGCACGACGAATCTCCATACGGCGATGGCCATGGTGGCCCAATCGTCAGGCGTATCGGCGGGAAGATAGTGCTTGAGTTGCGGGCCCAGGAAAAAAATCAGCAGGGGCACCATCAATCCCCAGGCCAGCACGCCGCCGGCGAATTGAATCGATGCCAATCGCAAGCCAATGATGTAGCCCACGCCGAGATACGCGGGACTGACGCTCGGCGCGGCGAACGTGCTGGTTCCGCCGGCGGCCAGCAAGTTCGTGCTGCCGGTCGTGCCGAGGCGCACTTGGCTGCGGCCCAGACTGCCCACGGTGAAATGAATGTCCTTGTCGGCGGCGAACAATCCAAAGCGGCCCAGCAGGTACACCACGCCGCCTACGCCGATGTTCCAGAAGAGATATTTCGCGGCCTGGGCTCCGCGACGTCCGGCCTTGTGAATTTCTGCGGCGGCCACGGATTCCGGAAAAGGCAGTTCTGGGTCCTCGACCATGGTGCGGCGCACCAGAGATATAAACAAAACTCCCAGAATGCTGCCCACCATCATCAACGCTGTGGACTTCCAGTAGGCGTCGGCGGGCCGGAACGACGGCCACGCTTTGGAAATCACGAATGCGGGGATAGTAAAAATCGCACCCGCCGCCAGGCCCTCGCCGATCGTGCCCGCCGTGCGAGCGATGTTCTCTTCCAGCAGAGTACCTTTCCACGCGCGCAGCACGGCCATGGCGATCACCGCAGCGGGATAGGTGGCCGCAATAGTGATGCCGGCGCGCAGGCCCAGATACGCGTTGGCCGCTCCCAGGACCACCGTCAGCACCAGCCCGAGCAGCACGGCCCGCAGCGTGAACTCCTTCATTTCCATGGTTTCGGGAACGTAGGGCTGGTGTTTCTTGGGGCCGCTTGCGGGCGCGCTGGGGGCGGGATCGCTCATCGTTCAATCCTTTGTGCTGCGCGGGATGGGCGCAACTTTTTTGCGGAATTCACTCTAACTTATTCCAAACACTGGAACGGCGCACCTTAGCACGCGGGGCGCGGGTTTACAAGTGCGCCTGCGCCGTTGGCTAGTTCTGGCGGGACAGCGTAGAATGGGCCTAACTGGTTTGGTCTGCCCCTTCGTTGTACTTAATCCCCCGAGGTGCAGTATGTCTGTCGATCGATCTCCGTTGTTCCCGACGTTCCACTGCAGTGACTGCGGCTGCGAGGTGGGGTTTCGTTCGCGCCGCCGGACTTTCACGGAACGGTTCATCCTGCCTCTTTTCCTGCTGAAGCCGGTGCGTTGCGGCGAATGCTTCCGCCGCGATTACCGCTTCATTCTTATGCCGGTGAAGAACCGGTTGTCGGAGGCCAGCGGACTGCATCCACTGGTTAAGCCGACGGCTCCCCAGAGTCGTAACGTTGCCTAGCGGGCGTTCGCGCCGTTATACTGCTGGAGTAGGAGAGATTCAGCAAGCAAAGGCTTAGGAAAGGAGCCGCACGGGCAAAGTTGGCCCGGCGCGGCGCGCAAGGAGGCCGTCTTCAGCAGTAGTGAGGACCGAATCCGGGCTAGCCAGGCCAGTGTCGCGGGGGCAGGGCTATCTATTGTCCCGCGCAAGACTTCCACCTGGGCCGGCCGCGCTGCCGAGAGCCTTTTCGCTGTTCTGTTTCCTGCCGACTGCCGCATCTGCGCGGCCCCTCTAGTCAAAATTTCCCGGCTTCCGGTGTGCTCCGAGTGTCTGGAGCAGATCCTTCCTGTGCACGGCCAATTGTGTTCCGTCTGCGGCGAGCGCATGCTTTCGCCTCATGGCCTCGCTGCGCCTGACGGGCAACCGCTTTGTCCTGTTTGCCAACGCGGGGAGCAGCACTTTGCCAAGGCTGTGGCTTACGGCAGCTATCAAGGCGGCCTGCGCGAGTTAGTTCACCTGCTGAAGTACGGCGGTGTGCGGCCTGCGGCTGGCGCTCTAGGACGCATGCTGGCTGAGGCGATTTCCGCCCGCGGACTCTTCGGCGAAACCCGGGTGGAGTCGGCTCCCGTGCTGGTTGTTCCAGTGCCTTTGCATCGCTCGAAGCGGGGACAGCGCGGCTTCAACCATGCGGAATTGATCGCGCGAGCAGCGCTGAAATTGCTTGCGGCCGATCGGCGCGTGGCTAGAAACGAGATGCTCCAGAACGATATGGTTCTTGGCGAAAACGTTCTGGAACGAAGACGCGAAACGAAATCACAGATCGGGCTGACCATCCATCAGCGCCAGGAGAATGTGCGTGGAGCGTTTGCCGTGAGGCGTGCCCAGGAAGTTAACGGCCGCGAGGTGCTTCTGGTCGATGATGTCTATACCACGGGCGCGACGGTTTCCGAATGCGCCCGGGTGCTGCGCCGCGCGGGGGCGACCAAAGTGTGGGTCGCCACGGTCGCGCGTACGCTTAAACTGGCATCTAAGTACGGTGAGATGACGTATGGCGAGATGAAGCCGGTCGTCGGCGTGACCACGGACGCTTTGGAAACGCCGTTGACGAAAGCTGTAAGCTAGGAAGGTAAGGCTTAGAGGGAATCAACGAGCAAAGTTTTATGTCACCGAGGATCGAACAGGAATTCGGACCACCCGGCCGCTTCGCCGCCGGCCTGTTCTCGCCGGCGGCTGCGCACCGGGCGGGCGATGGTCATGCCCTGCTTGCTCCTGTCCTGGTGCTGAACGCATCGTATGAGCCCATCAACGTTTGCGCGGCTCGGCGCGCCCTGGTGCTGGTGCTGAAGGGCGTGGCCATGACCGAGGAAGAAAACGGACACTTCCTGCACGCCGCGCGCATCGCGATGCGCGTGCCCTCGGTGATCCGGCTGCTCGAGTACCGCCGCATCCCGCATCAGAGCCGTGCATTGTCGCGCAAGAACATTTTGCTGCGCGACCGCAACACTTGTCAGTATTGTGGGGAAGTGCTGCCTTCGAGCGAACTCACACTCGACCACGTGATTCCGCGTTCTCGCGGAGGTTCGTCCACCTGGGAAAACCTGGTGGCCTGCTGCCATCCCTGCAACCGCCGCAAAGGCAACCAGTTCGCCACCGAAGCGAGCATGAAGCTGATGCGCGAGCCCCGCGCCTTCAACCTCCACACCAGCCGGCATATCATGCGTTTGATGGGACGGTCGGATGATAAGTGGAGGAAGTATTTGTTTTACTGAGATTTCAAAGTTTCAAGGTTTCCAAGGTTTCAAAGATGAAACCGCAGCACGCGTGAATTGCAGAAACGTTGAAACTTTGAAGTCATCAGTTTATGGCTCGCTCCTATCGCGAACTCTTAGTCTGGCAAAAAGCCAAGGCTTTGGCGGTCCAGGTTTACCAGGCCACAGAACAGTTTCCCAAAGCTGAAACTTACGGCTTGACCTCGCAGATAAGACGAGCCGCGGTTTCAGTGGCCTCGAATATCGCTGAGGGTCAGGGCAGATTGACCTCCGGCGAGTTTTTGCATTTTTTAGGGCAGGCGCGCGGCTCTCTGCTGGAGCTCGATACCCAACTAGCCATCGCGTTAGATCTCAACTACCTCAGGGCAGACAAATATGAACTTCTGGACCACGAAACCTACCAGGTGCTAGGTCTCCTAAACCGTCTTATCGAATCCTTGCGCAAGAAGCCTTTGAAACCTTGAAACTCTGAAACCTTGAAACCTGGTTACTGCGGTTTCTTCTGATCTGGAGTCTGACCCGGCTTCTGCTGATCCTTCGGCAGTTCCTTGCCTTCGTAGAGAATCTTCACGTTTGACCCGAAGCGCTTGTAGTCCTCATACTTAACGATTTCCTTGATGTGCACGTCCTGCAGCTTGAAGTGCAGTTCGTCGTCCGCCTTGGTGTACACGGGAAACCAATATTTGCCGTCGATTTGCTGGCGCCAGGTAGTGAACTTGGGAAACAGGTTCTCGTCGTTGCCATTGCCATGTTTCTTGCGGATGTCGTTGGTTTTGCCGTAGGTCTTCACGATCTGGAAGTCCTTGTCGTCGACCCAGACGCGCCCCTGGAAGTAGCGCTTCTTGCCTTCGATTTTCTTGGGCGCGACATCGAACACATAGCAGTGCAGGTCGTCTTCCTGCTGCTGGCCTACATAGAGAATGTTGTACTCCGGCAGTTCCGCCGTGGTGAGCACGAAGGGCAACTTGTGGCGGATGTCCTCCATATCTTCCTGGGTCATGGAAATCTTGGTAAGGCTCGATTGCGGAGCGAACACCACATTTTCCGTGCGCTTGCCGTTCGCGTCGAAGATCACGTCGAACACTTCGCGGTACTCGCCATCGGGAGTGTCGCCGTCGAGAGTTTGCACTTTCACATCCTGGCGATAAGTATATTGCTCGCGGGCCTTCGCGAATTCGGTTTCATTAGCCGCGAAGTGCGTGATGATTTCGTCGGGCGTGACGTTGGTGGGAGGCGCGGTATCGAGCGGGCCCTCCTGGGCGGCGAGTGGCAGCGTGGCCAGCCCACAGGCCATCAGGGCAAGATAAGTTAGAAGATTCCGAAGTGCGGATTTCATGAAATCTAGTCTATCGCTTTGCCGCCAGATTGGCAGCGAGACGTTTAAAACCTAGCTCTTCCTGGGAAAACGTGGCAGGCCGCCATCGCCACCGGAACTGCGGCAGCCCTGCCTCCGGTCCATTCCGCTCACCAAGGCCGGAGGAGGGATGCTGCAGTTCTCTGCCAATTGGTTGGATGCCAGAAAGCGGAATGGGTTGCCGGGTTAGCCGGGCTTCGGGCTTTGGCTCTCGGGCTTCGGCGGGTCCTGACCTAAGTACCCGCAGCACGCGTGCTCGGCCGGCCCAACGGAAACCCTGCTACACTCTTCGGTTTGCCGTAGAGACGTTGCTTGCAACGTCTTGCCGCCAGAGGCAGGAGGGCAGGTGGCGAGAAGACGTAGCAAGCTACGTCTCTACGGATTGATTTCGGGATTGATTTCGAGGAGGTTCCCTCATGCGCCGTTTCTTCCTGGCTTTTTTCGCCCTCATCGCTTTCGCCCTTCCCGCCGTCGCCCAGGCCAAGCATCCCTTCACTTTCGAAGACATGATGAAGCTGAAGCGCGTGGGCGAGCCTGAGGTTTCTCCCGACGGCAAGTGGGTGATCTTCAGCGTGGTCGACGTCGATCTCGAAGCCAACACCAAGACGCCGCACATCTGGATCGTGCCCACGGCGGGTGGTCCGGAAAGAGAGATCATCGCTGATCAAGATGCCGACCGCCCGCGCTGGGCGCCGGACGGCATGCGCTTTGCCTTTCTTTCGACGAAAGAAGGAGGCTCGCAGGTTTGGATTGCGGATTTCGACGGTGCAGTTGGTACGGTCACGGTCGACAGCATAAGCTCACCGACATCGTCACCGAAGCTGGCGGCGAGTTGTGGTCGCCCGATGGCAAGAATATCCTCTTCACCTCGGACGTTTATCCCAACTGCACGTTCGATGATCGAGGAGAAGCCAACTGCAACAAGCTGACTCTCGATTCGGCGCAGAACGGAAAGGTCAAGGCGCAGATCTTCGACCATCTTGCTCTATCGACACTGGAATGCCTATAAGGACGGCAAGCGTAGCCACATCTTCGTGGTCGAGGTTCCCAGGGGCAACGCAGACGTGACCATCGTGACACACATTGCTTAGCCTTCCCCGGGACCTCACGCCCGGCGACTATGACGCGCCCGTCTTCTCGCTCGGCGGGCAGGACGACTACGCCTTCTCGCCCGATGGGCAGGAGATTTGCTACACCTCGAATCACGACAAGAATCCGGCGGCTTCCACCAATAACGATCTGTGGATTGTTCCGGTCAGCGGTGGCATAGCCAAGAACATCACCGCCGACAATCCCGCCAGCGACTCGACGCCGCTCTATTCGCCCGATGGCCGCTACATCGCCTACCGCGCCCAGCAGCGTCCCGGATACGAGAGCGACCGCTTCCGGCTCATGCTGTACGACCGCAAGACAGGGGAGAAGAAGAATCTGACGGAGGATATTGACCGTTGGATAGGCTCCTATGTTTGGGAAATCGATTCGCAGAGGATTGACTTCGTCGCGGAGAAAGAGGGCAGCGCGCCAGTTTACTCGATCTCCGTAGCAGGCGATTTGCTGGGTGTGGCGGGCATTGTGCGCGGCTACAACGACGACTTGGCGGCGACGCCTGATGGAAGACACCTACTCTTCGGCAAGATGAGCCTGCAAGCCCCCACCGAGATATTTCAAGCATCTACGGAAAAGTACGTTCTCGTAAACTGCGCATCTTCCGGAGGCAAGAATCCTCTGGAGAATTGTTTTCAGAGTCCTCGTCCGTTTACGCACATCAACGACTCGCTCCTGTCCCAAGTCGCCATGTCCCCTCTAGAATTCTTCTGGTTCACTGGCGCTCACGACGACAAAGTTCAAGGCTTCCTCGTCAAACCGCCGAACTTCGACGCCTCGAAGAAATATCCCGTGAAGTTTCTCATCCATGGCGGGCCGCAGGGGGCCTGGGGAGACGACTGGAGCTATCGCTGGAATGCCGAATTGTTCGCGGCGCCAACCTCTGGTCATCAAATTCATCGACGCAGCAGCGGATACGTCGTCATCATGATCAACTTCCACGGCTCGACCGGATACGGGCAGAAGTTCATTGACGCCATCAACGGCGACTGGGGCGGAGCTCCGTTTGAAGACCTGATGAAGGGGCTCGACTACGCGGAGAAGACTTATCCGTTCATCGACAAAAACCGCGAGTGCGCGCTGGGCGCGAGCTACGGCGGATACATGGCCAACTGGATTCTCGGCCACACCGACCGCTTCAAGTGCATCGTGTCGCACGATGGCATGTTCAACGCCGAGTCAGCATGGGGCACGACCGAAGAACTCTGGTTCAACAACTGGGAGTTCAAAGGCACGCCCTACGACAATCGCGCGAGCTATGAGAAGTGGTCGCCGCACCGGTACGCCAAGAATTTCAAGACGCCGACGCTAGTGATTCACGGCCAGCGCGACTACCGGCTGGACGTGAGCGAAGGCCTGCAGCTTTTCACCACGCTGCAGATGGAAGGCGTGCCCTCAAAGATGCTGTATTTCCCCGACGAAGGCCACTGGGTGCTCAAGCCGCAGAATTCGCAGCTCTGGTATAAGACGGTGAACGACTGGGTGGATCGTTGGACGAAAGATCAGTGGACGAAGTGAAGCGGGCTTCGGGCTTCGGCTATCGGGCTGCGCCAAGGTCCTCTCCCCCCGTGGTTGTCATTCCGACCGAAGGGAGGAATCTGCTGTGTGCCGCCGCCGGCAAAGAGCAGGTTTCTCGCTCCGCTCGAAATGACAACCATGAGAATCGACGACAATCGGTCGGCCACAACCATGACGGGCGCGGTTCCTATGCGAAAAGCGAAATCTGCAAACAGTGCCGTTAAGAAAGCTGCCGCCTATCCTTCGCAGGTCGACGCCAAGGCCCAGCTCGACTCCTTCCTCGCGAAATATGACCCGGAGGTTGAGGCTTTCGCGCGCCGCGCGCTCGCGAAGATGCGCAAGCTGGTCAAGGGCGCGATCGAAATGGTCTACGACAACTACAACTGGCTGGTCATAGGCTTCAGCCCCACGGAGCGGCCCTCGGAGGCGATCTTCTCGATCGTGATGCCTCCGGGCCGCGTCACCTTGTGCTTTTTGCAAGGAGCGGGCTTACCGGATCCAGCGAAGCGCCTGCAGGGAACCGGCCACGTGGTGCGGAACATCCGGCTCTTCGACGCCGGCCGTCCGGATGCCAAAGTGCTGGATGATCCTGAGGTTCTCAGCCTGATAAACGTCGCCCTGAATCGCGCGAAGGTACCCATGCCCGCCGCCGCGCGCCGCAAGCTCATCATCCGATCGATTTCCGCGAAGCAGCGGCCACGCCGCCCATTAGTCTAAGGAGAATGCCGTTCGGGCTCTCCTCAGTTGGGGGCGGCGGGAAACGCCTGCAAAACGTCCTGTAGTGCCGCAGAGGTTCCCGCGGTCGCTGAAACCTGAATCTCCAGCGGACCGGAAAATCCGCCAGTGGATGGAGTCAGGCGCGCCATCCCATTGGCATCGCTTTGCACGCTGGCCTGGGTCACGCTAAGAATCACCGGCAGGGCAGGAGCGCCGCCATCGTCCCCGCCTGAACCGCCTGCCGGACGCATCACCGTAGTTTGAAAAGCAACCGCCGCGCCGAGCACTGAATCGGGCGGCGAAGCAGAATCCGTGACACGCACGATTACCGGCTGAAACGGTTGGCCGAGCGTGACCGCCTGCGCGGCTCCCGCCACCGGCCATAAGTTCAGCAGAGAAGGGGCGACGGGGGTCACAAAAAACGACTGGCACGGACTATCCGACGGCGCCACGCACGCACTTACCTGCACCTGGGACGCGACGTTCGTGAGAGTAAGCGCCACGCTGGCGTAGCCGCTGCCGTTGGTGATCGCGCTCGAAGAACTGAGAGTGCCCGAGCCCAGGGCGACAGTGAAATTCACGGTATCGCCGCTCACCGGAGTGGCATCGTCCATCACCCGTGCGGTTAGCGGGAGGGTAACGCTGCCGCCCGCAACGACCCAGGAATACGGTGAGGTGAGCCCGATTGCGAGAGACGCTTCCGTCCCCACCACCGTGGTCGAAGTCAGCTTCGACGAGGGGTAGGCGAAGGGTGCCAGCGTCGCGGTGAGGGTGGAACTCCCGGCGACAGCAGGAGAAATCCAGGTGGAGGCGTTGCCGCTCTCATCCGAGACGGCAGAGCAGGTGGAAGCTCCGCCGCAGGCAGAGAGCGCCGCGCTGTTGGTGGCGCTCCAGACGATGGTCGCGCCGGCCACAGGAGTGACGCCGTCCGCGGCGACTGCGCGCACCGTGATGGGATTGTTGGCCTGCGTTCCCACCGGCGTGGACGGATTCGTCCCTTTCACCAGCATGATGCTGTCGGTGGCCGCAGCGCCGAACGTGATGGTGCCGGTCATGACGGAAAAGGCTCCGCTGACGGGGTCTCTGATAGTGATCGTCTGCACACTGTCTGCGTGCGCCGGCAGAGCCACCACCATGTCGCCGGCTCCCACGGCGAGAGGTGTGGCGTTGGCGCTGCCTACGGCGACCGCCAATCCCGGCGCAAAGCCGGTGCCGGTTACCACTACCGCGCCGCCGTTTACGCCGATTCGCGCGGGCGCAACAGCATCCCCGTAGAGCACGTGCGCGTGGTAGTGATAGTCCGCGCGTCCGTCGCCACGCCAATCGGAGATGCCGATCAGGAAGGCGCCGGAAGCGAGAATCTGCGCGTCGAGCCGCGTCAGCCCAAAGATTCCGGTGTTAAACGACGACGGAGTGAAAGCTCCCGGTGGAGATGTCTGCGGAGCGGAGACCGGCCACATGCCCAGCACCGGCTGCACTTTGCTTTCGCTGGGGTTGCCACTTTCATCCAGTGAGGTGACGGCTATCGACAGAGTGCGGTTTGCCTTTGCCGGGAGGGAGAACCAGGGGAGGTCGCCGTAGCCGCTGACTGAGCCCAGCCAGTCGCCGCCCGCCGGGATTGCTGCGGGATTGGCCCAGGTTTCCGACGCCGCCCACTGGGGCACTGGCTGGGCGCTGCCCGACATCAGGATGTCCTGCTCAACGTTGGTTCCGGGAACGAGCGTCAACACAATCGGTTGAGCGCTGCCTGAGGGAGCAACCTGCAGCGGCGCATAAGGGCCCACCCCAATCGACCATGTGGGGTCCAAAGCTTCCACGGTCAGTTCATATTGCGCGCTTCCGGCACCGCCGGGAAACGGCAAGCCGCCGAGATCAAAGAAACCTTCCGCGCTCTGGTTGGTCGAGCAGAACTCGCTGTAGGCAGTACCCAGGGGGTCAATGAGTCCGGTCACAGGGTTGCCAGCATCGCCACAGAAAAGGAACCCGGAAACGGAAGAAACCGCGAACTGCCCGGACGGTAAACCCGTCGAAGGATCGATCCAACGTGCGACTACGTTGACTCCTTCCATGCCCAGTGCTGCGCTGCCCGAGGAATCGACGAAGTACACCGAGCCAGAAACTCTCGCCGTGGTGGCAGAAAAAATCTGGGAACCGGGAAAGCTGGACTGGTTCGCGGCAGTCACAGGATAGAGGCGCGATACGGCCGCCTGGTCGTCGCTGGCCAGTTCGTTCGGGTTGGGATAGCAGAATGTGATGGGAATGCAATTCAGCGGGTCGATATCGTGCATCAGAGGGAACCCGGCGAAGTCCTCTGGAGTCGGTGACGTCGGGTTCCCAGTGATCACATTCAGATTCAGCTGGGACCAGCCCAGCCCGAACACGCTGCCCAGCACGCGCAACAGACGGTATTGCACATCGGGGAATTGCGAGGACTGCTGCGCGCACTGGCCGTTAATGACCACCAGGGCGTGAAGAAAGTAAGCATCGGAGCCAAAATTGTCGACCCCGCCGAAAACGCCATTGACGAAACATTGGCTGGCGGCGCCGGCGCCGCTGCCGAGCAGGGCGTCTGTGACCGTGCCGTCGTAGTCATAAACAATGCCCACGGGCTTATCGGTGGCACCGGGGGTGATGTCGATGGGGGCGGCGATCACGCCGTTGTTAACGACAATGTTGCTGCCGTTGACGTCCTCGGCGAGCTGGCCGCCACTGGTGATAGCCAGAGCCGCGGTGGGGACGGCGGTCCACACACTGAAGGCGTTCGCGACGAAGGCGTTGGCGTCGGCATTGTCCAGCACCGGGCTGAGGTCGCCTTGATCGGTGAAGTAAGTCACCTGGCCCTGCTCCCAGGTTAAGGGCTGGCCAGTGACCGTAGAACTGAAGTAGCTGGTTCCGGCGACGTATTTGGGCCCTCCGGCGCGAGATAGAAGCGTGAAAAAAAAGATGATCGCCAGGGCGATCGCCAGCCTGCAGACCAGCGAGCGCACGTGGCAGAACATCGAAGTCCCTGCCATCATTGGGTTTACGGTCATTCCGGCGCCTGCTCTCCAACCACGCGGCGCAGCGCCTGGGCAAAATCGTCAAAGGCGATGCGCGATCGTCCTCCCGATTGTCCCGAGAAGAGCGGATCTGCCTGGAAAGCAGCGAATTGCCATTCGGAGGGCAGGATTCCGCCCGCCGAGTCGAGGTGGAACTGCCCCAGCGCTCCTCCGACTGCACTGGTAAGTCCAAGCTTGCTAGGGGGATAGAGGAAGAGAAGCACATGCTCCCCAACCGCGTAACGCTGCCCGCTCGACCACAGGCCCAGCCACTCCAGAATCGTCAGGCTCCCTCCCGGAACGGTTCCGCGCAGGGGATGTTCGACGTGGAAGGTGATGGCTACAGTGGCCACAGATGAGCTGGCAGCTGGGCCGGGTTCAATCCTGGTGACCGTGCCGGCGAAGATTGTCCCCGCAGTTCGGGCGAATTGAGGGAAGGAAGGCGCGCCGCCGCGAGAGGAGCCTTGCCCAGGGCCCGGCCCCGGGAACTGTCCTGGCGGTTTGGGGCGAACGGGCGTCGAGCCAACCCAGGGGGACTGCGGACGCGCTGGAGGCGGCTGCTCCAGAGCCGGCTGGCCCAGAACCGACTGGCTCAGAACTGGCGGGTCCACGCCAGCCTTCGCAGAAATAGTGGGCGTTTGACCCCACAATGCGGGGGTCGAGCACAAAGTCAGCAACCATACGGCGAGCAGAGAACTGCAACTTCTCCCATGCATGGAGAGTCACCTGGTCAGGAATGTCTGCTCGGAGGAACCGGGGAAACCTGACTTGACACTAGCCAGTGCGAAAATCAAAAGCAGTGACGGATGTCACAACTACCCTGTGGATTTCCGGAAATGGAAAAATGGAAACGGAAGGAACGCAAGAAGACAAGGATTCGCTTCAACTTCGACGCTCGTGTCCGCGCGGTTCACAGCCGGCGGCCGAGATGTTCTTCCGCAGAGAGGTTCGCTCCCGACAGCAGCAGCAAGCCTGACAGGAAGGCCCAGAACATCAGGCTCACCGAGAGCGCGAATGGGCCATACACTTCCTGAAAATTCAGCCGCGGCAGCGCCATGATGTAGGCGTACTTCAGCGCTTCGGAGAGCAAGCCCATGATGATGGCCGTGGGCAACAACAGCGCGCGCCGGGACTTTCCCGTTCGGTAAGAGCCAGTAGATCAGGAAAAAGATGGTTATGCTGGCGGCCACGGCGAAGACTTTCATCAGCAAAAAGCCCACCAGCCGCACCAGGCCGGTGGCGTGGCCGTGCAGCAGAAACTCGAACAACGCCACGTTCCCCGCGGTCATGCCGATGGAGACCAGGGCCAGCACTCCACAGGCAAAGGCCAACCCCAGCGAGACCAGTTGATTGCCGAGATAAGAACGATTCTCGGGAAACCGCCAGATGCGGTTCAGCGCCACTTCCAGCGGCATAAACACACCCGACGAAGTGACCAGCAGGATAGCCAGCGAAACGATCTGAACCTGGTGACGCGTTTCCACCATGGCGTTGAGGTTGCGAATCACGAAATCCTGTCCGGCAGGAAGATAATCGCGCAATAGCTGCACCACCACGTCATACATCACGCGCGAACGAAACACGCGGCGGATCAGCGTCATCAACAGCACGACAAACGGGAAGAACGAAAGAATGGCATTGGCTGCCACGGAAAACGCGAAGGTATGGACCTCGGTGCGCAGCAGATACTTGGTGGTAGCCAGCACCAGGCCGGAACTCCGCTTGGTTCGCGGCGCAGGATTGCCCGGGGCTGGGTTGGGCTTCGCAGCGGTGACCGCAGGCGCAACACCGGCTGGCGCAACAACGGCCGGCTTGGCAACGGCCAGCGGAACAATCGTAGGAGGAGGAGTGGACACGAGATTCTATTAAATCCTAGCAGAGGAGCGGGCTTTCGCCGCGTCCTGCCGGAACCTAAGTTTCAGCCATTGGTTACCGGCTTATTTCTTTATCTACGTTAAAGTTATCTAATAATGACCGCTGGTCACGTTTCGATTCCCTTCTAATTCCTCTTGCGAATCGTTTTAATACTGCTTATTATCTTTTGCTCATAACCGGACAGACGGTCCGGTGGTGAGACCAGTAGGCAGGTTGACGTTGAGTTGGGTGGCAGAAAAGCACCAATTGTCGGGCTCCGAAAGTTTCCGCCGCGAGCACAAGTCGTGGACGAGAACTGAGGAGTCTTTTCTTTTTGGCTGCGCTTCTTCCGCGCAAGTAAGACGCAACCGGGTTCGCCGGGAGTTTCGAAGGAGCCTTAAACGAGGTGTTTCAGTCGAGAGTCCGGAGAACGAATTCATAGCGACAGGGGGAAAGGAGTTTTTCCGTGAGAGAGAAGGGAACAGTCAAGTGGTTCAACGGGGCGAAAGGATATGGATTCATCCAGCGCTCCACGGGAGAGGATGTGTTCGTGCACTTCTCCGCAATCCAGGAGAACGGCTACCGCACGCTCAACGAGGGAGAGACCGTGGAGTTTGATCTGCTGAAGGGCCCCAAAGGCTTTCAGGCGGCAAACGTCCTGCGCGCCTAACTGCCATAACAAACCGTTCGAGAACCCTCCCGGTCCCAGCGGGAGGGTTTTTTAATTTCGAAATCGCAGGCGATGCAGGATCACGGCCACGGTGCATCGCCGCCGGTTCAGAAATCCTGAGCCTGGTAATTCGAAAAATCCGCCGGCGGTGCCACATTCACGGCTGTACTGCAGGTTCCGCCGGAAGTGACAGGCCACTGCGTCAGGTAAAGCACCTTCTGCCCGGTGCTGTTCGCCGCCTGCCGTTGCGCCGCGGCTTCGGCCGCGTCGTTGTAGAACGCCTCCCCGATGATCCACGGAATCCCTTGATAGCCCTGGCTGGCCAACCCGCTGAACGCGGTCGCAAAACTGCTGCCGGTCTCGTCGTAAATGTGAACGTCGAACACTTGTGGCGGGCCTGAGTTCCCATACGCGTTCGGTCCATACACTGTGCTGACCTGGCTCACGTGGGCCGAATCGGCGATGATCGAAAAGCCGAGAGTATCGCTGCTTCCGAACTGCGCCACGTAATCGTTCCACAGCATCTGGTCATACTGCAGCATCGGCGCGTATCCCGTTGGTGGAGGAATGCCTTCGTTCAGCAGGTCGAGGTGATAGGGAATGCCCGACGCGGCGATGATGGGATGCAGATTCTGAATCACGCTCCAATTTTCCTGAAAATAGTCGGAACTGAAGGTGGTCCACTGCGTGGGATCATTGTTGGATTGGGGATGAAAGCTGACTTCAATCTCCACAAAACCTGCCGCTTTGACAGCGGCCAGGAGGCTTGCGAGGTTACTGAGAAACTGCGGCGCCAGCGTGCCGCCCGTCGAATCCATGATGGTTCCGGAGTTGATTCCGCGGGCGTGATAAATCGGTATGCGAAGCCGCCGCTGGCCGTTGTTGTACATCTGAGCCAACTGAGAATCAATGGTTGCGGTTGCGGTGTTGTAGTTGTAGACCACTCCGTAAGGCTCCCGGTTGCAGGGCGAAGCCAGGTAATACCAACCGTAGTTCGAGCCGCCCAACCCCGCTGGCGATGGCGGAGGCGGCGTGGTCTTAGTCGTGCCAGAACCTGAGGATGAACATCCGCCTAGGCAAATGCACAAAGCTAGGGTTGCGGCCAAAAGGAGACCGTTTTGTCTCGAGGGATGGGAGCGGCAAGACGACGGCGCAGCAGCCTGCAGAATAAAAGCCCGGCACATGAATACGATTTCTCCTCATCCAAATTCGAGCCGGAAGCCGGAAGCCTGAGGCCTCACCGCACTTCCAGCGACACCAGATCGCCGTCCGCCGCGCCTCCGGGCTTGTAGTTCACCGCGACCCTGCGGTCGTGCCAGTCGCAGGAAAATTCGTCGCTGCCCACCAGCACCAGCGATTTGTAATCCGGCGCCCGCAGCTTCAGCGTGTTTCCTCCCGCCGTCACTGTCAGGATGGCGGTCGGCGCAGGAGTGCAGTCCACGCTAACCAATTCGCCTCTGAGGAATTTAGTGGGCCGCCTGTCGGGTGTTCCGGCAGTTGTGGTTTCAACAGATGCAGACGAAGTGCTCTCGGCTTTGGCGCGTTCCGCCGCGTCCTGGTCCAGCACGTCGAACGGCGATTTCTGCGGCGCCAGTTTCGGCGCGCCTGCCCCGGAAGCGACTGGAATCCCGTACTTGCGCTCGGTGGCGATCTGATCGAATTTTTCCCGCGCCAGCGCCGCGATCTGCGGATCTCCGCTCGTCTTCAGCCGCTCCAGCAGAGTTTTCGCGGCATCCCATTGTTTATTCGCAATGTAGATTTGCGCCATGTGATAGAAGTAGCGAGGCTCGCGCGGGTTCAGTTGCAGCGCGGCGCGTTCCGCCTGCATAGCGGCGGTCGCGCCTCCGCCTTCCATCCGAGCCACAGCCATCAGGTCATAGGCGTCGGCAAATTCCGGATACCATTCGAGCACGCCGCGCAAATCCTGCATCATGTTGGCCAGGCCTTGAATCTCCGCGTGCCGGGCTTCGGCAATACGGTACTTGAGCACCGAAACGTAATACCGCAGCCACATGTCGCGCGGATTGATGGCTGCCGCCTCGCCCAGTTCCGCGGAAGCCTGCTCGAACTCGCCGCGCTCAATGTGATCCCAGACCAGTGCGCGATGCGCCCATTCATTGCCGACAGGAGCGACAACTATTTTCTTCTCCGAATCATCATTGGAGGGTTTTTCGGGCGCGGTCGTTGTGGCAGAAGTGTCCTCGCACAGCTTCTGCAACTCCTTCATCCCGTATTCGCGGCGCTCGGGAATTCGTATTTCGAGTTCGGCATACAGGGCCTGGGCATCCGCCTCGGGCATGATCTTTGATGTGATCGCCGAATCCTCCGGGCCCACCGGAACCGGGAAGTGGTAAACCTGTGCGGGGTTTGCCGCCAGTTCCGGGTTGGGATTCTGCTGCCGGGCCGCGTCCAGCGCGGTGAAGAGCACAGTCTGCGCGTGAAAATAATCTTTCACCGCCTGCTCCAATTGTGCCGGGCTCATTCCGTACGCTTTCTGAATCGCTTCTTCCACCGGGATGTGCTGGTTCAGCACCAGGCCGAAGTACGCGCCGGTTTCCGGCAGCTTCTTCTCGTGCAGGAGGTAATGCATCACCATCCAGGACTGCGCATAGTAAAGCGTGTTGTGCGTGCCCTCGTGGTAACTCGCTGTGTCGTGCTTCATGGTGAACAGGTCGGTCATCGAGAGCCACACCTGCGCCCCCAGCAACTCGGTGAGCGACTGCGGCGGATGCGTGTCGTGCTGCTGCTGCTGCAGGGCGTCTGTGGTCACGGAAGCGTGCATCTCTGGGTCGGCACCGATTTCCACCTCTTTGTTGTCTACGTGGATAGAGCTGAAGTATTCCGCCAGCCCTTCGTCGAACCATCCCTGGGCCGGGGGATAGTTGGCGTTCAGCAGCATGTGGGCAAAATCGTGAGCCACCGCCCGCCACGAGTCTTCCTCAAAAACGTTCAGCACGAAAAAGTTCTGATCTTCGCCGGGAAGGAAAAACCCCGGCACATCAATCGGCTGCCCATTTTTTAACGGTGCAAGCTGGTAATAAGACTTGTCGTTCTTGAATGCCACGATAGTAACCGGCAGTGGCTGGTACAGCTTTTCTTTGGACAGTAGTCCGCCGAACACCGCCCGCATCTGCTCGAAGCGCAGCGCCACCTCGCGCCCCTTTTTTTCGCCCGCGTCGGTGATGACGGTGAAGTGCGTGGAATGGATCTCAAGCCACGGAGACTTCTCGGCCGCAGGAGCGCGCAGGCACACCACGACGGTCAGCGTAAGTGCAAGGAGGAATCGAATCGGGATGAAGCAACCGCGAACCATTGCGTGCTGCCGAAGAAAAGAAGAACGTGCCTTCCACCCAATGCTACCACGAGGATTACCAGGTGCCTGTGTGGCGCACGGGCACTCCCTTCGGCTTCGCTCAGGGCAGGCTTTGCCCGTGGCCTGCCGGCAGCGGAAACAAGGCTGGTGTCTACCTCATCTTTCCAACCTGCAGGTTTTCCAGCTGGCGAGCCTGCACAGGCGTCTGCAGTTTTGTTTCTGGTTAGTTTTCGCGGGCAAGAGTGCCCGCGCCGCACGAGCCCCACCGTATAATGCCCAGCAATGCTCCCCCGCTCGGGAAATCATCTTCGCATCCTGTTTGCCTTCACTGCGTTGCTTGGGGCGCTGTCCCATGCGTTTGCAGCGACCTCCTGGAACGGAGCCCTGACCGACGCCGCCGGCAAGCCGGTCGGCCAGGCCATCGTCAATCTCCACGGGACCTCCGGAGGCCGTGACTATACCTCCACAACCGCCAGGGACGGAAAGTTCGTGTTCTCAGACATTGCCCCCGGAACGTACGAAGTTTCGGTCTTGACCGCTGACAAGAGGTTGAAAGCAGTAACCTCCATCATCGTCAAAGACGGCGACGAACTGACCTCAGCGTTGCAGCTTTCTCCAGAAGGCGAGGAACCGGGCGTCGTGATTGTCCCAACCGCCCCAGCTGTCACACCGGCGGCGAGCGTCGCGCCGATCCCCACGCCGGGTGAAAAGGCCTCGGCCAGCGGCGGCGGCCATCTATCCAGCGCCGAGGTTTCCAGCCTTCCGCTCAACGAGCGCGACTTCAGCAAGCTGCTGCTGCTCGCCGCCGGAACCATGACCGACACCAACGGCACCGCCAACTTCACCCAACAGTTCGCCGTGAACGGGCAACGGGGAGCAGCCACTGTATTTGCGCTCGACGGATTCGATACCACCGACCCGGAGATGGGCGGAGCCACGTTTTCCAACTTCAACGTAGACGCGATCCAGGAAGTGCAAGGCAGTTCCGGCGTGATGCCCGCCGAAATCGGACACGGCGCCGCCAGCTTCACCAACGTGATCACAAAGTCGGGCACCAACCAGATCCACGGCAGCGTTTTCGAATTTGTCCGCAATGCCGCATTCGACGCCCGCAATTATTTCGATTACCCCAGCCTGGCCGACAATTTCCGCCGCATTCCTCCGTTTGTGCGCAACGAGTTCGGCTTCGCCAACGGCGGTCCGGTGGTGCTGCCGCACATTTACGACGGCCGCGACCGCACATATTACTTCGGCGAATACCAGGGATTCCGCCAGGTCCTCGGCACCACGCAGGTTATCCCCGTACCCACCGCGGCAGAACGCCAGGGCATCGACACGCAAACCTATCCCGGCGACACGCTCACGGTTCCGGTGAATCCCGCGATTCTTCCCGTGCTGCAGGGTTACCCCATGCCCAACGATCCCGCAGGAGCCTACGGGGACCGCACCTACGCGACGTCGTCAAAGGTAACCACCACCACCGACCAGTTCTCAATCCGCATCGACCACAAAATCTCAGGCAAAGCCACGCTCACCACGCGCTTCAGCCTCGATCAAGTCACCGGACCGCTGACCAATCCCGACCAGACGGCGATTAACCCGAGTTTCGCGGTGCAATTCTTCGATCACCAGCGCAGCGCGGGAGTGAAATATTCGCGGGCAATTTCTCCGCGCTTCACTTCCGAAACTTCGCTCGGCTACATTCGCAGTACGCCGTTCTTCCCAGCCATCAACCACACCCAGCCCGGCCTGGACTTTGGCGACGGCCTGTTTCAAGGTTACAACTCCCCAGCCGGATCCATCTTCGGATCGTTCGGCAATGTCTACCAGCTCAGACAGGACATGAGCTACACGCACGCCTCGCACTCGTTCAAGTGGGGACTCGAGATCCGCGCCAATCGCGACGACACGATTTTCGGCACCAATCCCAACGGGCTCTACGCCTTCGGCGGAGGCACGGCCTATTCTCCCGTGCTGATTCCTTCAGCCAGCGGCAGCCACAACATTCTGCCGGGAGATCCGCTCCCGGATTCCCTGACCGGACTGCTCACCGCGACTCCATATTCCTACACCGTGGTTGTTGCCTCTCCCGAAACGCCCACCGGCAACCGCTTCGACGAAGCCGCGGTGCGCCGCGAAGCCTATAACTTTTATTTTGAAGACACCTGGAAAGCCAGTTCTCGCCTCACCGTGAGTTACGGCTTGCGCTACGAAGTGAACAGCCGCATTCACGAAGCCGCGGATCGCACCTCGCTGCCAAAGTTCGTCGGAGCAAGCGGCCAGGACGTTCCCTACTGGGATCGCAGCGCGCAGCAGATTTTCCTCTACAACCCGCAGCCTCCCTACAATCAAGACTGGAGCGGCTGGGGCCCGCGCCTGGCCTTCAACTACGCCGCCACCAAGCACACCACGCTGCACCTGGGAGGCGCGATCAACACGCTGCTGCCCAACCTGTGGCAGGACAATTTTGTGACCGGAGCGCTGCCCCTTGCCGTCACGCTGTACGAAAGCGCCTCCCCCACCGTCGCACTGCCGTTCCAGAATTCGGCCATTGCCGTGAACCTTCCGCCCATCTATTCCACCAGCGGCCAGCAGCTCTTTGCCAACGGCAAAACCGCGGGCGTTCCTGCGAATACTCCCCTGAACCTGCCGCGTTTTCAGTCCGACCTGACCGCGCTTACGCCAGGAAACGAAGTGCAGTTGTTTACCATGTCTGGTTTCGCCAAGAATTTCCGCAACGGCTACATCGGCAGCTACACCGCCGGCATCGACCACGATTTCGGCGACGTCAAATTCACCGCCGCCTATGTGGCGACGGCAGGCGTGCATCTTTCGAGCGTCTACTCGCCCAACAGCTACGGAGCCGCCAGCCCGGGCTTCGCCCCCTTCACCCAGTTCGATTCCGCCGGACAGCCCACCGGAGGCTTCGGCCCGGAATTCGTCATGACCAGCGCTTCGCACTCCACCTATCACTCGCTGCAAACCAGCGTCAGTAAAAATTCCGCGCGCGCCGGCCTGGGCCTGCAAGGCAGCTACACCTATTCCAAATCGATCGACGACACCAGCGCCGTGCTCGGAGGACTCTTCGGAAACGCCGGCGTCGTTTTGCAAACCCTCCCGCAGAATCCATGGGACCCGCAGGCCGAAAAAGGCCCATCCACCTTTGACACCACCCACGCCTTCAATCTCAGCGTGATTCAACTGCTGCCGCTCGACCGCATCGCCTTCCTCGAGCCTCTGCCCAGGCCGCTCACCAAGGGATGGCAGCTTCTGAACATCACTACCCTAACCACAGGGTCGCCCTTCAGCGTCTACTCCGGAGTGCAGCAGACCGGCGCAGGCGACGCCGGAACCGACCGTCCCGATCAGATCGGCCAGCCGCATTTTTCAACCAGCCGCGAAGTCCGCGACGATTATTTCGGCCTGGGCGCGAACAACGCGTCATTTTTCAACATACCGATCAACGTCCCCGGCGGCACCGGACCCAACCAGGGCCGCTTCGGCACCCTAGGCCGCGATACGTTCCGCGGCCCCGGCTACCACGACTACGATTTCGCCGTGATCAAAGACACTCCCATCGGACACCGCGGCGCCGCCGAATTCGGCAACATCGAATTCCGCGGCGAATTCTTCAACATCTTCAACATCGCAAATTTCGGCCTCCCGTCGAACATCCTGCGCGGCACCGGCTTCGGCATCATCAGCAAAACCGCCGGTACCTCGCGGCAAATCCAGTTCTCACTGAAGCTGATTTATTGATTATGACGGCCAGTAGGAGCCATCGCATAAATGGGTTGGGGAAGGGCACGGCTTTCAGCCGTGCCGTAAAGAGCCAATAAAGATGCGGACGCCGGTAACCCAGACCAGCGGTCCGAAAAAACGGTCATTCGGAACGCAGCGCTTGCGTAATATCGACGCTCGCAGCGCGGGCCGCAGGCAGCCACGATGCGACGACCGCGACCGCCACCAGCACGAACGCGGAGACCAGCACAGGCAACGCGTCCGGCATCTTCACGTCCAGAAAATATCTTCCCGCCAGGCGCGCCAGCACGAACCCAAATGCCGCGCCTGCCAGCACGCCCTCCGCCGCCATCACTGCGCCTTCTGAGATCACGCCCTTGAGCAGTTGCCGCGGCTCCGATCCCAGCGCCAGCCGGATGCCGAATTCCCGCGTCCGCGCGCTCACCGAAAATGCCAGCACCCCCGCGACGCCTACCACCGCAATCGCCAGCGCGACCGCGGCAAATACGCCGAACACCAGCGAGTTCAGGCGGTCCGGCGTCAGCACTTCGGCGCGGACGTCGGCCAGCGTAGCAGCGCGTTCCACCGGCTGATCGGGGGACATCTCGTGAATCGCCCGCGTGACCGGCGCGACCAGCGTATACGGGTTTGCCCCCGTGTGGATGAACAGCCGACCGCCAAAGATTGGACCCTCTTCGATGGGGCTATAAATGCTGAGCGTGGGCTCCGGAACGACGTGTTCATCATCAATGTCGGCCGTGACCCCGATGATGCGGTGCGGCGCGAGAAGACGCGCCTTTTCCAGATCGGTCCCGGGGAAGAATTGCAGCACCGGATCCGTCCAATAGACGTGCCGGTTGACCGCATCCTGGTTGGGGAACATGCGCTGCGCGAGCGTCTGGCTGATGATCACCACAGGCTCTTGATTATTCTGGCCATTCTTCTGGGCGTTGTTCTCGTCATTGTTCTGTTTATCGAGCGCATTGAAATCGCGCCCGGCAATGATAGGAACGCCGAGCGCCGCGAAAAATCCAGGCGAGATGACACGCCACTGCGCCCGGGGATCCTCCATGCCAGCGACATGGACGTGTCCGTCGGCGGAGAATTGCAGACCGGGAACGGTGGGGCCGCCGGCATCGCGCCAGGGAACCACATTGCCGAAAGCGGTCTTGCTCACGCCCGGCAGAACATCAATGCGACGTATCGCTTCCTTGTAGAAATCGACGACCTGCTGCGGTGTCTTCCCGAAATACATAGGAGGAACGTCGATCGCAAGGACATGCTGCGTATCCAGACCGGTCTGCGCCCTTTGCAGCGCGATCAGCGTGGTGATCAACATACTGGCGCCGACCAGCAACACGAACGACGCTGCAATTTGTGTCACCGCGAAGATCCGCTGGCGCCGGCTCGTGCTGCTGGTGATCCGCACACTTCCGCTTGCCAGGCTCAGTCCACTCGGCGCGCCGGAGGAGGGCAGGCGCGGGACAAATGCGAGAATCACCGCGGCGACGATGGCCAGCGCCGCTCCGGCCCAAAGCAAGCTCGAATCCACCGTGAAATCGAGCGCGCGGACGGAGAAGCGCGAGGCGTAGCGGGCCAGCACAGCCACCATCGGCTGTGCGCTCATTACACCCAGCGCGGCGCCAGCGCCGCAGAGCAGAAGGCTTTCGGCCAACAGCATGCGCCGCAGCGCGCCTCTGCCCGCGCCTAGCGCCACGCGCACCGCCAGCTCGCCTTCGCGGCGCACCGTCCGCGCCAGAATCAGGTTGGCGACGTTGGAACACGCGATGATGAAGACCAGCCCTGACGCTGCGAGCAGCACCAGCAGCACGGTTCGCGCGCCCGATGTGAGCTCGTCACGAAGCAACTTGGCCCCTACCTGGAAGTCCGCTTCCTTCGCATAAGCTTCGGGGTGGTCCTTCTTCATCGCGGAGTAAACGGAGGTCAACTCGGCGCGAGCCTGATCAAGAGTGACTCCCGGAGCCAGACGCCCGAAAAGCTCGGTCATGCGATGGATGCGCCCGGTGACCATGGTTGCGGAGAGATGATGCGGGCTGGTGACAATATTGGAGATGATTTCGGTATCTTGCGGATATGGGACGCAAGGCTCGAGGACGCCAATGACTGTCGCCGACCGGTCCCCCATGCTGCCGAGGCGAACGGTTTTGCCGAGGACCGAAGGATCCTTGTGCAGAGCGTTCGTCCAGAAACGGTAGGTGAGAACGACAACCCCGGCAGCCTGAGGGCCATCGTCTTGAGGTCCGATAAGGCGACCGAGCACGGGATGAAGGCCCATCACGTCGAAATACGTGCCGCTGACAACGCCACCTCGAATCGAACGAGGCTCGCCCAGACCGATCATGGTGAAGTCCATGGCTGAGAAGTCACCCAACGCGCTCAGGGTTTTCATGCTTGCCCGCAAATCCTGTATCTCGGGCACGGAAAACGCAGCGTTTTCATCGCGGATGCCGGGAGCGCTCTGGCGGATATAGATCAGCCGGTCCTCGCCGCGGTTAACCAGAGGCTTGAGCAGAACGCCGCGCACCAGCGTGAAAATAGCAACGTTGGCGCCGATGCCGAGCGACAGTGTGAGAATGACGGCAATCGCCAACCCCGGAGTCCGAATCAACGAATAAGCGGCAACTCTCAGATCGCGGACGAAGGACATGTTCGTATACCTCTCTCCCGGGTATCAGCATCATTCATGCCAATACTAAGCGCCACATTGTAAATGACTTAGGACGTGATAGGTCGATCCGCCCTGTCCGTTTCCGAACACCGCTATCGCAAATCGGACACTAAAACGCAGCCCCACCACTCGCGATTAGAAGCGAGCTTGTTGTGAAGGGGCATCTTGTATAAAACCCCAGCAGATATCGTAAAATCGGAGTTAGATCGCATGGCATATCCCATCAAAGTGTGTGCCGTCTGCTCCGAGGAGTTCGAACTGAAGCCTGGTAAACCCGGCTTTGCGAACCGCTGCCCGGCATGCAGTGAACCGCCACAGGCCGAGCCCGGTGCGAATCCCGTCATGGGCGCCGACGAACGCAAAACGCAGAGGGAAGTCAACGAGGGTCGGAGACAAGCAATCCGCAACCTTCTCTACCGCAAGGATAGCTGAACTCCTTCCTTGGCTAAACAACCCCGCACAAGGGGCATCTTCATGACGCATAAAATATTTGATCCGTCGGCGAGGCGCGGCGTCGAGTAATCCAGCAAATTGCGGGCTTAGATCGGTATGGGATCGGCTGCTTACTGGCCCGCCTTCGACCTACTGCGGACCTACTGCGGAATGCCTGCAGTGCAAAACAGCGTATTTCTGGAGAGTTCCCTAGTCGCCGCTGGCGTGATTCTGCGTAGGCACCAGCACCAGGCGCGGGCGCGCCGGCTCCGGCTCAGACTTGTGTCCAACCGCGTGCAAAATGCCCATGAAGGCCGCGTAAGCGGCGAGAACGCCAAGACCCACGGATACGATTACCGTGAAGCACAGAACCAGAGGCATGAAGAGCGAGATCATCTTTCGTCAACCCTTACCCAGCGCAATTTCCACAGTTCACGTTTCCGCCCCGCTAAGTCGCGAGTTATGAGTTTCTTCTCGGGACTCGAGACTCAGAACTCGGGGCCGAATCTACTACCTTCTCACCGCGTTGACGTCCGGCCCCAGTGACAACTAAGATACGGAGTAGAACTGTGTACTCCCACTCTCGGACAAATCTGATTACCTGTCGACGTTACGGAAGTGAAATCCGGGCCGGTTTTTGGGACAAGGGATATTCGGACCAGCACTAAATGGCTATTACCAAGATTTCCGTCCGCGGGGCCCGCCAGCACAACCTCAAGAACATCGACGTGGAGATCCCCCGGAACAGCCTGACCGTGGTCACCGGCCTGAGCGGGTCAGGCAAGTCATCTCTAGCATTCGACACGATTTACGCCGAGGGACAGCGCCGTTACGTGGAGACGCTTTCGGCCTACGCCCGCCAGTTTCTCGACCAGATGGAGCGTCCCGACGTAGACGCCATTGATGGCCTGAGCCCGTCTATTTCGATTGAGCAGAAAACCACCAGCCGCAGTCCGCGGTCCACCGTGGGGACCATTACCGAGATTTACGATTATCTTCGCCTGCTATTCGCCTCGATCGGCATCCCGCACTGTCCCAAATGCGGACGCGCCATCAGCCGCCAGTCCGCTGAGCAAATCGTTCAGCGGGTGATGGCCCTGACGCCGGAAGACCGCGTCATGGTTCTCGCGCCCATCGTCCGCGGCCGCAAGGGCGAATTCAAGAAAGAGATGGAGACTCTGCTCAAGCATGGCTACGCCCGCGCCCGCGTCGATGGCGAACTGGTCAATCTCGAGGACGACCTCAATCTCGACAAGCGCAAGAATCACACCATCGAAGTGGTTATCGACCGCTTGCTGGTGAAGCCGGGGATCGAGCATCGGCTGGAAATGTCGGTTGGCCTGGCCATGAAATTGGCGGGCGGGCTGGTGCAGGTCGCGGTGGTCGGCGGCGAAGAGCAGCTTTATTCCGAGAAGCTGGCCTGCCCGGATTGCGGGATCAGCGTGCCACAACTGGAGCCGCGTTCGTTTTCGTTCAACAGCATGTACGGAGCTTGCCCCGAGTGCCACGGTCTGGGCAGCAAATATGATTTCGATCCGGCGAAGGTGATCACTGACTGGTCGAAGCCGCTGCTCGATGGCGGGCTGGGCCCGGGTTCGGCGTCACAGAATCTGCTGCACATGCTGCAGATTTCCGCGGCAGCCTATGGCATCGATCTGAACTACGCCGTTCGAAAAATTTCCCGAGAAGACGCAGGACTTTCTGCTGCACGGCGAGCCCGGCCGCGGCGGCAAGACCGGATTCCACGGCATCTTCGGATACCTGAAACAGAATCTCGACGAATCAACATCGGAAGGTTACCGCGACTGGCTCATGGACCACATGTCCGCGACCGAGTGTCCCGCCTGCCAAGGCAGGCGCCTGCGGCCAGAGAGTCTCGCCGTGAAAGTCAACGGCATGTCGATTGCCGATTTCACGGCGCTGCCGATTTCAAAAGCACTCGAAGTGGCGCAGAGCATCAAGCTCGCGGGGCGCGAGGAGAAAATCGCCGGCCGCGTGATGCACGAAGTGGTCGAGCGCCTGCAATTCCTGAATGCCGTGGGACTGAACTACATCTCGCTCGACCGTTCGGCGGCGACGTTATCCGGCGGCGAAGGCCAGCGCATTCGGCTGGCCACGCAGATTGGCTCGAAGCTGCGAGGCGTCTTGTATGTGCTCGACGAGCCTTCCATCGGCCTGCATCATCGCGACAACGGACGCCTGCTCAACGCGCTCGAAAATCTGCGCGATCTCGGCAACACTGTGCTGGTGGTCGAGCACGACGAAGAAACCATCCGCCGCGCCGACTATGTCATCGATCTCGGCCCCGGCGCCGGCCGCCACGGCGGAACGCTGGTGGCCCACGGCACCCCCGACGAAATCATGCGTGAGCCCAACTCGCTGACCGGCGCCTACATTTCCGGCAAGGCCGCAATCGCGATGCGCGCCGAGCGCCGCCACGCCAACGGCACCGCGCTGACGATTCTCGGCGCCAACGAAAATAATCTCAAGCATCTTGACGTGACGTTCCCCCTGGGCGTGATGACCGTGGTGACGGGAGTTTCCGGCTCGGGAAAATCCACGCTGGTGAATGACATTCTTTACCGCGCGCTGGCCCGCCAACTCTACCGATCGCGCGAAAAAGCCGGCGAACACAAAGCAATTTCTGGCGCGGAGCACATCGACAAAGTCATCCGCATCGACCAGTCGCCCATCGGCCGCACTCCGCGCTCGAATCCCGCGACCTATACCGGAGTCTTCACGCAGATTCGCGATCTCTACGCCATGCTGCCGGAGTCGCGCGAGCGCGGCTACAAAGCCGGACGCTTTTCCTTCAACGTTTCCGGCGGACGCTGCGAGGCCTGCCAGGGCGAAGGCCAGCGCCGCATCGAAATGAATTTCCTGCCCGACGTCTACGTGCTCTGCGAAGTCTGCGGCGGACGCCGCTACAACCACGAGACCCTGGCCGTGAAATACAACGGCAATTCCATCGCCGACTTGCTGGAAATGCCGGTTTCCGACGCGCTGCCGATTCTCGAAAATATTCCTCAGGTAAAGCAGAAGCTGCAAACTCTGGTCGACGTCGGCCTCGGCTATATTCATCTCGGGCAATCGGCGGTCACGCTCTCCGGCGGCGAGGCGCAGCGCATCAAGCTGGCCCGCGAGCTGAGCAAGCGCCAAACCGGCAAAACGCTTTACCTGCTCGACGAGCCCACCACCGGGCTTCATTTCGACGATGTGAAGAAACTGCTCGACGTGCTGCACCGGTTGACCGACCTGGGCAATTCGATCATCATCATCGAACACAACCTGGACGTGATCCGCAACGCCGACTGGATCATCGACCTCGGCCCCGAAGGCGGCGAAGAAGGCGGCCGCATCGTCGCCCAGGGCACGCCCGAGCAGGTGGCGCGGGTGAAGAAGTCGTATACGGGGCAGGCGTTGGCGGGATATTTTGGAAAAGCAGTTGCCAGTGCTCAGTTGTCAGTTGTCAGTTAGAGGCGATTTGTTTTGTCTTCACCCGAAAATCCGCAGTTTGATCCGCAGCCACCGCTGAGCACCGAGCCTCAGCCGTCGCTCTCGTGACGCCCGAACCGCTGCTGCCAGGCTCGTTCCCTGCGGCTCCATCCTTTCTGACTCCTGCGCCCGAGCCCCCGCGCGAATCCCGTCTGGAGATGGCTGGGACGTGCTGCTGATCGCGGTCGTGGCAGTACTGAGCCTGATCGTACTGCAGGTCCTCGTGCTCGTTGGGGCGAAGGAACTGATCTATCCGCACTTGACGTTGGAACGAGGTCGTTCAGAAGCTTGCGCAAAATGCTGTGCTGGCGGTCCTGGCACAGCTTGCAGGGTACATCCCGCTAGCCATTTGCATGGTCGACGCTGGTCGAGGGAAAGTATGACGTTCGCTTCTGGCCGGCGATCCGCTGGAACTGGCCGCGGTCGCAATGGAAGATGCTGAGCCTGGGAGCGCTGGTTCTGCTGTCTCTGAATTTTCTGGGCCACTTTCTGCCCATGCCCCAAAGCACGCCGTTCGAGGAATTGTTCTCGCGGCCTCGCGACGCCTACCTGATGTCGATATTCGCCATCACTCTCGGCCCGCTGATGGAGGAACTTTTCTTTCGCGGATTCCTGTATCCCGTGCTGGCGCGGCGCATGGGCGTGGCCTGGGGAATCTTTTTCACGGCGTTGCCCTTTGGCCTGATCCACATGTTTCAGTACGGCTACGCCTGGGGAGTGGTTCTGCTGATCTTTCTGATCGGAGTGGTGTGCACCGCGGTGCGCGCAGCTACCGGGTCGGTAGCGTCAAGCTTTCTGGTGCACGTAGGCTACAACGCGACAGAGATGATTGCTCTTCGCAGTAGCACACAGACGGCTTCCGCACATGGAGAAAGCGCGGTATCGGTGAGGGTCTGATTTCGCGATTAGACTCGCGGCAAGGTACTACTTCACCGTGATCGTCAGCAACTGCGCTCCCGAACACTACGTAGTCCAGCGGAGCCGTCGCGGTTTCGTCCACGCTCGATTCGCCGCTGACGATCATTTCCTGATTGCCGCGCATGCCTTCCATCACGTTCATCACCGAGATGGGCAGGGTCGGCATCACTTTGTCGGCGACGCGGGCTTCGGGATCGGCTTCCAGCAGCGAGACGTAGACGCGGTTGTTGGTGTGCTCTTTGTTGAGCAGCGCGATGGTCGAGGCCAGGTCCAGCTTGCGTCCGAACGCAGGATTCATGCGGCCCACGCGGTCGAGAGTATCGCCGTCGCTCACCAGAATGCGCAGCGTTCCTTTGCTCGCGGAAGTCGGAATCCTCACCGCGATCGATTGCACCACGCGCTCGCCGCGATACGGAGCCAGCACGGTTTCCACCATCACCTGATCGCCGGGCCGCGCTTCGGTCACATCGGTGCGGGCGCTTTCCAGGCGCGCCCAGCGGCGCTCGCGCACCAGGTCGAAGTCGAGCTTCACGCTCTGCACCGCGGGGGTGTTGTAGGCGTTGTCGTAGATGCGGCCGAAACGGTCGCCCAGCGTGAGCGCAGCCTGCATGGCGGCGGGCTGTCCGTTCTCCGAAGGGGCAAACATGTTCTTGAGCGCAACTTCCGGAAAGCCTTTCACGTTGATCGTGCCGTTCAGCCGGTAGGTGATTTCCTCGCCGTACTCATTCACGCCGTGCAGCGCGTTGAACACCGTCGCCATGATCGCGACCGGGCTCAGCCGGGGATTGTTCAACACTTCGTAATGAAATTCTTTTTTCTGGACACCGTTACTGCCGTTAATCGTCAACGTGACCGGTATCATTTCCGGCTGCTTGTTGAACACGCCCATGATCCCGGTGTGGCGATCCTGGACGAACACTCCGGCTTCTTCCGTAGTGTTAACAATCTTGAACGCGTTAAGCGGCGAGGCCAGCGTAGCCAAGACCTGCGCCTTGTTCATGGGAAGATCGACCGCGCCAAACTGCAGCAGCGGATGTCCGCAGGCCAGCAGCCGCTGCGGATCGATATAAGTCACAGTGCAGGTAGCGGCAATATCCATATCGCCGCGCACCAGAATCGCGCTCACCGCGGAACCGGGTTCGAGGGGCTCAGGCTGCTTGTCGTCACTGACGGAGCCCGCTCCCATCACCGGCACAATTCCCGCCGACGCGAACTCCGGAGCGAAGCGGCGCACCGCGTCTTCGGAAAATCCGTTGAAGACCAACGGCGTCTCGATCGGCTTCAGGTAGTTCGCGTAATCCTGCGTTGAGTTTCCGAACGCAACAGCGTCTCCGGGAGCAGCTGTCTTTCCCGCCGCGCTAGTCACCGAGGGCCGCGTCGCCGCCGCTTCTTCCGCGGGTGAGCGGTCGAGGGCATTGATCTCCAGCATGCTCGCGATCGGCGTCACCCCGGCGATCGGCTCCTTGGAAAATTCTCCGATGCGGAACGCCAGCGCTCCCGCCAGTTTGCCGTCGAGATACACCGGGCTGCCGCTCATGCCCGCGACCACGCCGGTATATTCCACCTTGGTCCCGTGCAGCCGAACCAGAATGATGTCGCCCTTGGGGCCGTTCACGTTGCGCAGCACGCCCAGCACTTCCACGTCCATGGACTCCGGCTTCACGCCCTCAAACACCGTGTAAGCCACGCCGCGCATTCCTGCGTGGATCTGATCCACGGCAATGGTCGGCTGCGCTGCTTGTGTAGTTTGGGCGATCAGGCCTGCAGAGAGAGAAATGCCAAGGACGAAGAGCGCGAGAACTTTTTTCATAATCCCCCGAAGAACCGGCCAGGAAACCCTGCTCCAGGATTAGACTCCGCCAAACTATAAGTCGTTGCCAGGAGGGGAAGTGCGAGGGCCAGGCCAAACATCCAAATCACAAATCCTTGCGTCTATACTAGCATAGTAGTTTCCCGGGGTCCCCTATGCGAAATAGACGAATTTGCGAGACTTTGCGAGCGGCTTTATCCAGGATGACTCATGCCCAACGCCAGCGCAAACGCGGGGCTTATTCTGACCGCGTTATGCGCGCTAGCCATGCTGTTGGCATCTCTGCCCACGCTGGCCCAAGACCAATCGCAGCCCCCGGCGCAAACTCCTGCTCAAGCGCAGCCGCCTGACAACGGCAAGCCCAAGCAGGATGTTCCCGCCGAAGCGGGCGGCCCCGGCGATAGTGTCGGCCCCTATGCCATTCCGAAGAAGACCGCGACCGAACCACCTCCGCCGCCTCCACCGCCCACTCCGAAAAAGCTTGAGGACGTTCCTGACTACTCGCTGACGGTCAATGTTCCGCTAGTGAATGTGGATGTCATGGTCACCACCAAAGACGGCCAGTTCGTGCCTGGCCTGAGGAAGGAACATTTCCGCATCATCGAGGACGGAGTTCCGCAGACCATCACCAATTTTGCCGTCACCCCAGCGCCGATCACTGCCGTGTTGCTGGTGGAGTTCGCAGCCACTCGCTACCGTTTCATGATTGAAGCTCTACAGGCTTCCTACGCCTTTGCCGGGACCCTCACCAAGGACGACTGGATCGCGGTCAGCTATTACGACATGCAGCCGCACATTCTGGTGGATTTCACCCAGGATAAGAAAGCCGTCTACGGTGCGTTGAACCAGTTGCGGATACCTGGCTTCTCCGAGACCAACGAGTTCGACGCTTTGTATGACACTCTGGATCGCCTGGACCGGGTCGAAGGGAAAAAGTACATCATACTGATCACCACGGGATACGACAGCTTCAGCAAGCTCACGCTCGATAAGATCACAAAGAAGATCAAGGATACGAAGGACGTGACCATTTTCCCAATCAGTGTGGGACAAATCTCCCGGATCATGGGTTACGCCGGGAACCGCGGCGCGGGCATTCACGCCGGCGAACTGGACTACCTGCAGGCCGATAACGAACTGAGAAACTTCGCCGCCATGACCGGCGGCCGGGCCTATTTCCCGCGGTTTCAGGGGGAGTATACCGAGGACTTTCGGGCGATTGGCGACGACATCCGCCACCAGTACTCGCTGTCCTATCACCCCACCAATGCCAAGCTCGACGGAACCTACCGCAAGCTGAAGGTGCAAGTCGTAGCACCCGACGGCGGCCCGTTGAAAATAAAAGATCAGAAAGGCAAAGACGTCAAAGTCGAGGTAGTCGCCCGCGACGGCTACACCGCCAAACACACGGTGGACTAGCACCCAGTATCTGGTGCGGTGACCGCGGTGTCCCCTTTGACGACCGACGCGTCGCGCGAGCGAACTCGGCGGTCAATGAGCGCCATCGCCCGTTAGCGATAGTTGACTTCCGGTTTGCCCGTGACACGTCCAGTTATCCATGAGACTATTAGCGAATCTCGTGCACCACTCTCGGAGTGAGTCATGCACACTTTGCTTCAGGACCTCCGCTATTCCGCACGGCAGCTCATCAAAAGTCCAGGATTCACACTGACGGCAGTCATCTCGTTGGCGCTCGGCATTGGAGCGGCCACCGCTGTGTTTAGCGTGATTTATGCAGTCTTGATGCATCCCTATCCCTACCCGGCCGCAGATCGAATCGTACGACTCACGGTCGACAGCGTAGCGGGTTCCGGGGACCCCGTGTATCTAAATGGCGCCGAAATTCAGACCTTGCGGCAATCACCAGTGGTCGAGAGCGTTCTGGCCTCGGACAACAGCGCTCTGATGCTGACCGGGCAAGATCTTCCGGAGACAGTGCACACCGTGAGCCTCATCTCGAATAATTTCCAGGATCTCGGCGTGCCCGCTTTGCTGGGTCGCGGACTTTGGCCATCCGACGCAGTGGACGGCCAGGACCCACGACCTGTTGCAGTTCTTTCTTACAGGTTTTGGCGGAGACACTACTTGTCCAATCCGGATGTCTTGGGCCGAACCCTGCAACTTGATCACCGGAACTTCGAGATCGTAGGCGTCGCGGCGCCGCGATTCACCTGGTATGACGGCGACGTCTATCTCCCGTTGAAGCTGTTGCGAGATCCGGGGCGCACATCGATCGTCGATCTGCTTCTGCGGCCCGGCGTCAGCCGCGCCACAGCCGAAGCCGCACTGCAGCCCCTCGTGGAACAGTTCGCCAATTCCAGGCATACCGATTTACCGGATGTCTTCAGGGTCCACGTGCATGGACTGAACGACTGGGTAGTTAGCTCCTTGGGCGGGACACTGTACTTGCTTTTTGGCGCGGTGATGTTGCTGCTGATGATCGGATGTGGAAATGTCTCGATTCTGCTGCTGGCACGGGGTACGGCGCGGCAACATGAATTGGCTGTGAGAACCGCAATCGGCGCGGGCCGCCTTCGAATCATTCGCCAATTGCTCACGGAGTCGCTCCTGCTCGCCATGATTGGCGCGTTGCTCGGTGTCCTAACCTCTTACGGCGCTCTGGCGCTGATTCATCGTCTGCTGCCGAAATCTTCATTCGCCTCTGAGGCCGTCATTGGCATCAACCTGCCGGTTCTGTTTTTCAGCATCACGGTCGCGCTCGGAACGGGTGTGCTGTTCGGGCTCTGGCCAGCGCTGCAACTTTCGCGTACGCACATCGGGGAGATCATGCAGTCGGGCGCGCGCCGGTTAGCCGGCAGTGTCCGCGGACGCAATGCCCATAGTGCGCTGATCACCGCGCAGGTAGCGCTGACACTATTGTTGCTCGCAGCTGCGGGCTCCTCAATGAAGGGGTTCGCCCAACTGATCCACGAGCCGCTTGGTTACGACCCGCACAACGTGATGGCGATAGGAATTCCTTTGCGCGCAGGCTCCTACAGCACTTGGCCGACGCGTGCAGCCTATTTTGAGCAACTGCGAGAGAAAGTCGCGGAGACACCGGGCGTGATCACGGCGGCCATTTCCACCGATGCGACGCCGCCGCGCAATGGATGGACTATGGGATTTGAAGTTTTGGGCAAACCGATGCCTCCAGGTGCAGGGGCGCTTTCTGATTCGAGTGGGGCTGAGGTCGGATCGGTCAACCTGATTAGCCCCGAGTACTTTGCGGCTTTGCGCATTCCCGTGCTGCAAGGACGGATTTGGAGCGAAGCCGAGAATAACAAAGGCCTACATGTAGCCGTGATCAACCGTACGCTGGCGCAGCGCTACTTTCCGAATGGCGATGCCATTGGGCACTCGCTGAGATCGGCAGGTCTCGAGGGCAATCCCGCCACAGTGCTGTCGCCGCCAAATATTGGAGCTACCTGGTTCCAGATTGTGGGCATTGTCGGGGATGCCCGCAATGATGGACTCCGCAGTGCCCCCAGACCATCCGTCTACGTTCCCTATACGTTCAGCATGGGAGAGGGCACGGAGATTCTGGTTCGCTCTGGGGTTCCGCCCCTCACGCTGCAACGAGCCGTGCAAGAGCAGTTGAGGGCCATTAACCCGGATCAGATCAGTGGCGCTCATGATCTCGAAACTAGCCTTACTTATGAACCCGAGTGGCAGCAGGAGCATGTCGCAGCCTGGATTTTTGGTATTTTTGCCTGGCTCGCTCTTGCTCTCGCCGCCGTAGGGCTGCATAGCGTCGTCTCCTACACAGTCGCACAACGGACCAACGAATTCGGGATTCGTATGGCGCTGGGCGCGCAGCGTGCGGACGTGCTGCGAATGGTCTTCAGGGCGGCATCGGTAAGCCTGGGCACCGGAATCTTGGCAGGTATAGCGCTTTCGTTAGCCCTAAACCAAGTCATTGCGAAATGGGCACAAGTGAACCCGCGCGACCCTGGCATTCTCCTTGCCGGAACCATTCTTCTCGGCTTCGTGTCTGGGTTGGCCTGCGCGATACCGGCGCGTCGCGCCTCCAAAGTCGATCCGATGATTGCACTACGCAGTGAATAGTAACGCCTCTCCACTTTGAGGATGGTCGGCAAACAGGAAGTAATCCGAGCCGCCAACCTGCTTAGGCAATCGTCTCAATTGGCGGTGAATCTCAGTTACTCTCATTGACCCGTGAGTCCTTTAACGGTGCTTCGGCGCTTGAGTTGGACGAGAGCGCTCTAAGCTGTTGAGTCTGCGTGGAAGTTGTTGATTCTTCGACGAGGGTGTTTGGCTGAGTGTTGAGAATTGATGGTGGCGGCACTGTTCGCTTCTGGCTAAGTCATTGAGTCTGCGTGGAAGTTGTTGATTCTACGTAAATGCGATTCCTTCGCGCGGAAAATCAGGTTCGGCAGCCCGCGCAGAATGCCTCGTAATCGCGTTTGCAGGCTCGTGGGAGGCGTTCGAGTGACGAGGGCGAGCTTTACGTCGTCCCATGATCAAACCTGCCTGGAATCGCCTGTGGCAGCGAAATTAGCTTCTAGCTAATATTACAGCTCCCATTAAGAATCAATAACTTACGTGCGATCCGCGTAGAATCAACAACTTAGAATTAGCTCCTGGCAAACTGAGAACTGAGTACCGAGTACCGAGAACTGAGTGCCGAGAACTGAGTACCGGGAGATGAGAACTAATATCTGAGAACCGAGACCCACTCTTACCTGCGAAACAGGTGATCCAGCAGCAGGAACACGCCTGCCCCTACAAAAACCAGCAACGCCATTCTCGCCGACGGTTCCTTGTTGACTTCCGGAATCAGGTCAGACGCGGCCACGTAAATCGTAACTCCCGCGGCCAGCGGCAATCCCGCGCCCACGTGATGACGGAACAGAGCCATGGTGAGAACTCCAGCCAGCGTGGAACCGCCCAGCACCACCGACGCGCCCCAGGCCGTGGCGCGGCTCCGTCCGCTCGCGAGCATCACCGAACTCACCGTGAACCCTTCGGGAATCTTGTGCAGGAATATCGCCAGGAAAATCAGCCATCCCAGCCAGTTCGAGACCAGAAAACCGGACGCGATTGCAATGCCGTCGAAAAAAGTGTGGATGATGAGCCCCAGCAGCACCGAGTATCCTTTGTGCGAATGGATGAACTCATCCTGATGCGTTTCTTCGCCGAAATGAAAATGCGGCGTGACCGTGTGTTCGAAAAAATGAATCATCAAATATCCGAGCAGCACCAGAAAGGCCGCAGACTTTCCGCGCAGTTCCAGGCTCTCCGGAACCATCTCGACCAGAGCCGTGGCCAGCATGAATCCCGCGCCCAGCGCCACAAAATAGCGCAGGTAGCGCCGCTCCCAGTGCCGCTGCACAATGATCGCGCCGCCAAACACATTGGCGGCCGCAGCGGTCAGGCCGAGCAGAATGCTGATCAGGATGGGGTTCATGGGTTTGAGCAACGAGTCGCGAGTACCGAGTACCGAGTCGCGAGTACCGAGAACTAAGCGCCGAGACCTGGGTCCAGAGTCTAAGTCCTGAGTCCTGAGTGTTGGTGAGTCAAGCTCCGAGGACTCGGTTCTCGGTACTCGGTACTCAGGACTTAGGACTTAGACTCGGGACTCTGTCTCCAGCGACAGCGTACAGGGTTGCTAGACCAGAATCTAGTCGTGTCTAGGGCTTTTCTGATCGCTTCAAGGAATTGATCAAGCCGCTCAGGATGCGGCTGACTTCATCTGCTTGTTTCATAAGTCCCGCCGCTTGCGCGTCGGACACGAAGTTCCTGCGTTTGGCGATGAGGATCTGCGTTTCGAGTTCTGCTAATGAACCACGGGAGTGACGCAGATAGTGAATAAACTCGCGATTGCTGTAGTGAGCTTGCCCTTCGGCAATGTTGCTGGGTACGGAGACAGCGGCTCGGCGTATTTGATCCGTCAGACTGTAGACCTCACGCTTGGGAAAGGCTTCGGTTGCGTCATAAACAGCATTGACCAGGTCCATCGCTTTTTGCCACGCGATCAAGTCTCGATAATGCGACGCCATGGGACCTCAGATCGTTTCCGCAACTCGGTACTCACTACTCACGGCGCAACTTGCGACCCGGAACCTGCGACTTGGGACTCGGGACTCGGTGACTCGCAACTCGGGACTCGAAACTACCCGCTATGTCGGATGTGCATCACATCGCCATCCTGCACGATGTAGTCTTTGCCCTCGAGGCGCAGCGTGCCTTTGGCGCGGGCGTTGGCTTCCGAACCGGCTTCCAGCAGTTGGTCCCAACGGATGGTTTCGGCGCGGATGAAATGTTTCTCCAGATCGGAGTGGATCGCGCCGGCACCTTCCTGGGCGCGGGTGTGCGCGGGAATTGTCCAGGCGCGGCATTCGTCCTCTCCGGCGGTGAAAAACGAAATCAGGCCAAGCAGTTTATAGGTCGTGCGGATCAGGCGCGTCAGCCCGCTTTCCCCGAGGCCGTAGCTCGACAAAAATTCGGCAGCGTCCGCATCGCTCATTTCGGAAAGCTCGGCTTCCACCTTGCCGCAGATCGCGCTGGCGCCGGCGTTCGGCCTGGCGGCAACTTCCGTCAGATTGTATTTGCTGACGGCTTCTTCGAGTTCCTTGCCCAGTTCCGTGGACTCGCCAATGTTCAGCACATAAAGAATCGGCTTCTCGCTGAGGAACATGAAGCCGCGCAGCCGTTTCTTGTCTTCGGGAGTCATCTCCATTTCGCGCAGCGGTTTTTCGTTGCCCAGATGCACGTTGGCGCGCTTGATCAGCTCGAACTCTTTTTCGAGATCTGGCGTCTTCATCTTCTTCAGATCTTTTTCCAGACGCTCCAAACGTTTTTCGATCTGGCCCAGATCGCTTACCATCAAGTCGAATTCCACGTTCTTGATGTCGCGCAAGGGATCAATGGTGCCTACGTGCGGAATGGAAGGATCGTCGAACACTCGCACCACATGCGCGAGCGCGTCCACTTGCCGCAAATGCGCGGAGTAAGCCGTGTCTTTCAAGGCATCTTGCCCAATCGCACCGACGTCGACATACTCCACCGATGCATGCGTCAGCTTCTTCGGGTTGTAGAGCGCGGCCAGCCGGTCGAGCCGGTCGTCTGGAACTTTCGCCACGCCAATGTGCGCCTCGCGCGGGTTGGCGCGGGCCTGTTCCGAAAGGTGAGCCTTGGTAAGAATCTGAAACAGCGATGTTTTGCCTACCTGAGGCAGGCCGATAATGCCGGTTTTCATAGGGAAGCTTCTAGCTTCTAGCTCCTAGCTTTTAGCTAATGCGACGCTGACGCGTGCTCAGAGTGAATTGACACTGTGGCGTCAGCGATCGTCGGACAACCTTTCAGGATAAATGATCAGGCTGGCAAATGCCCAACGGGATGTGGGGCATGGTAGTGGTGCGAATCCCCTTAAATTTGGCTTGTCATCCTGAGCGAAGCGAAGGACCTGTGCAATTTGCCGGCAGCGTCCTCGATGGCGGCAAGTTGCATAGGTCCTTCGGCCGCAAAAGGCGCGGACCTCAGGATGACAAAACGGTTGGTGCGAGGCGGCACATGACGGGCTAGGAGCTAGAAGCTGCCGTTAAATACACCACCACCAGCCCCAGCAGCAGCACCGCGACTTCCACGCGCGTCGACCACACATGCAGCGCGTCAAACTGAACGCGGGCAGGATTGTCGATGGGCACGGAAGCGAAATCTATGACCTGCGCTCGCAGGGTGTCCATGCGCGGAATGATCCAGAATTGAGAGAGCAGCGTGAGCGCCAGCATCAGACACAGGAGAACGTGGCGGCTGGCGAACACATGCGCCGTTCCGTTGGTGAGGCGGCTGTAGAGCAGGGAAGTGATCAGGTAAATGATCCCGGAGATGATGGCGATCCAGTGCAACTTGCTCAGCGCCCGCCCGACCACATTGCCCGCAAGATGCGTGCTGGGCAGAACCTGAAACGCCGTCGGAGCAAGCACGAAAGCAAAGAAGATCAATCCGCCGATCCAGCAGATGAGGGAAAGCAGCATCAGGAAACGTAGAAATGACATACGGGAGAATTATAGCCTCGGCGGATTCAGCTAGTTTTCATTACCGGCGCCGTGTTTCTGTTTGCAGACCTTGCAATCGGTCGGCGGCTCGGAGTTGTCCACGCGATGCTTCACAGGCTTTGTTGTACGAAGGAAGGCGAAGATCGCCTTAAGGTCGTCATCGGTTAGATTCTTGTAAACCATCACGGGCATGACCGGGCTCAGCTTGCGGGCTTTAACCTGTCCGGTGCGCAGTACGCTCAAGAAAAGAGCCTCGTCGTAATATGCGATTCCGGATGGATCGGGCGTGATATTCGCACTGGCGACAGTGCCCCAGGGGCCGGTGAAGGAGAAGCCTCCGGCGAAGTCCATACCAGGGACGTTTTGTCCCCGCACTTGAGCAGTATGGCAGTCGACACAACCGGCCAGGTCGGCCAGGTGGGCTCCGTATCGGATCTGGTCGGAGGAGCCAACGTCAGCGACCGGAGCGGTCACCGGATCGGGCGCGCTGCGGATCAGGTACTTCACGGGAAAAATGATTTCAGTGGCGGGCAGCGGATTATGGACAGGCGACAGCGACCGCAGGTAGACCACAACGGATGCGAGATCCTCCTCCGACATGTTGTGGTAGTGCTGGTAGGGCATGATGGGAAAAAGCGCGCGGCCATCGTGGCCGACGCCTTCGCGTATGGCCCGGGCCAGTTGATCATCAGTCCAGTGTCCGGTGCCGGTTTCCGGATCGGGCGTGAGGTTGGGTGCCACAATTCGCCCCGGAAGATCAGCGTACGGCAGCACTTCTCCGGCGCCCGACATGCCAGCCAACATGGGCGTGCCCGGGGCGGCCCAGTCGTGCGGGGTGTGACAATAGATGCAGCCGCTCAAGCCCGTCGCGATGTAGCGGCCTCGCTCCAGGCGTTGCGGCGTCCGCTCGAATGTGCGGTTCGTGAGGGCACGCGTCTTGGGGCCGAGAAACGGACTCCACCCGATGGTCAAGGTGATGGCGATCGCCAACAGGACTACTAACGAACCCAATGCGATGAGAAACCATTTCCCGAATCGTCTCATTTGAACTCATCCTCCTTCGAAAGCCGCAAAGAATACCAATTAGGTTAATGCCCGCGTCTTTTCGTTGGCTGCAACCAGAGCTCGCGCCTGAAAACGTTCTTCCGGAGGACCTTCCAAGCAACCTTTGGAAGGCTGACGAAATTCACGAGCCAGAACCATCCCCAGAAGAGCAGATACCCGCCGACGAGCGGAGTTAGTATTCCCCAGCCAATGTGAGACTCCGGTTTTTTGTGGGAGAAGTATCTCAGCGTCTTACCATCCCAGGAAACTGAGAGTTTGGGGACGTACCTGAGCGTGCACAACCGAGGAACAGTGCTCCCAACTCTGCGATACAAAGGTTCCAGCAGAAAGCACTTGCCATCCTGAAAGTACTCGACCCATGCGTGTCCCTCGCCGTACCGGCCACACTTTCCACCGATGAATCGCGCGTCGTAGCCCATGTTCAAAAGCTGCCTCCACGTCCAAAGCGCGAAGTCGTCGCAGTCTCCTTTTTTCCTTTTTTCAAACTCCTCCGGCGGTTGCCAATAGTCATCCTTGCCGAACAGTTCTTTGTCAGAAACGTACTCGCACCCGATCAGGAATCTGCGAACCTCGTCGATCGTGGTGCACTTGATGGTTAGGGGCTGGCTGACGTAACGGCCCATGGGAAACGTAGGATGAGGACCTTTGCGGCGAAGAAAGGGCTGGGAAACCTGATGTCCGTTTGCGTCGTAAGCTTCGGGGATTATTTCTGCGATCACGGAAATCGCATTTTCTCACGCCGGGAGGAAGAAACAATAACTGCGATGGCGGGAAGAAAAAACTGGCAACTGACAAGTGGCAACTGCTCTTAGACGGGCACGGCCACGTTCTCCACGATTTCGCGCAGCACCTGATCGGCCTGTTCCGACTTTTTCAGAGTGGAGGCGTACAGGCCGCTGACCACTACGCGATGCGCGAAAACGGGCACGGCGAGCGGCTTGAAATCTTCCGGAGTGCAGTAGGTGCGGCCGTCGAGGAAGGCCATGGCTTGCGCGGCACGGTAGAGGGCTTGCGAGCCGCGGGGCGAAACTCCCAGCGAAAGAAATTCCGATTCGCGGGTGCGGCGGACGATTTCTAGAGCGTAGCTCACCAGAGATTCATCCACGCGAACGTGCTTCACGGCTTGCTGCATTTCGAGCACTTCGGCGCCGGTGAGAACGGGACGCAAATCTTCGAGGCGCGATACTCCGGCTTCGGAACGCAGGATTTCGCGTTCGGCGGCAGGCTCGGGATACCCCATGCGCGCGCGGATGAGGAAGCGGTCCATTTGCGATTCGGGGAGCGGGTAAGTGCCGTGGTGCTCCACAGGATTCTGGGTGGCGATCACCAGAAACGGCTGCGGCAAGTCATAGGAGTGCGCGTCGATCGTGACCTGGCCTTCGTTCATGGCTTCGAGCAGCGACGATTGGGTCTTGGGAGTGGTGCGGTTGATTTCGTCGGCCAGCAGCACGTTGGTGAAGATCGGGCCGCGCTTGAATTCGAACCGCTGGTCGCTCGCCGAGTAGACGGAAATCCCGATCACATCCGAGGGCAGCATGTCGCTGGTAAACTGCACGCGCTGAAAAGTGCAGTCGAGGGCGCGGGCCAGCGCCTGTCCCAGCGTGGTCTTCCCGACTCCCGGGACGCCTTCAATGAGCAGGTGGCCGCGGGCGAAGATGCTGACCAGGGCGAGGCGGACCACGTCGTCTTTGCCGCGAATGACGCGGCGAATGGCTTTTTCGAGGTCCGTTGCTTTGCTGGAAACGGCGGCCTTGTGCGAAATAGCGCTAGCGGTTTCGGGCGACATTGTTTCGATTCTACTATCCGGCTGAGAGGGCGGAGGAGTTACCTACGTCACAGAGCTTCTAGCTTCTAGCTCCTAGCTGCTAGCTTGTTTCGAGGCTCGTTCGGCGCCTGTTTCCTCCGACCAAGTGAAGCGAGAACGGAACGGCAACGAGAACTTGCGGAGCCTGACAGCTTGTTCGGAAGCCGAATGTTGCAATCTTGAGCTAGAAGCTAGGAGCTAGAAGCTAGAAGCTCTTCACTGCGTAAATTCCGCCGGGCGTCCTGTCAGGCGCTCGATGCGCTTGGCAATCGGCGGGTGCGTGGAAAAAAGGCCGCCGAAGTTGATCCCCAGCAGCGGCGCGATGATGAACAAGTGCGCCGTTGACGGCGTCGCCTGCATGGGGACGCGGCGGGAATAGGTGTCGAGTTTTTGGAGGGCGCTGGCCAGGGCGTAGGGATTGCCGGTGAAGTGCGCGCCGGTGGCGTCGGCCTGATATTCGCGCGAACGCGAGACGGCGAGCTGAATCAGGCTGGCCGCGATGGGAGCGACGAACAGCATGAGCAGTCCGGCGAGGCCGCCGCCGCCGCGGTCGTCGCGTTCACCGCGGCCGTAGCCGCCGAAGATCATGGCCCACTTGCCCATGCTGGCCAGCATGGTGATTGCGCCCGCCAGCGTGGCGGCCACCGAACTGATGAGGATGTCGCGGTTATTGACGTGGCCGAGTTCGTGGGCGAGCACGCCTTCGAGCTCTTCGTCATTCAGTAAACTCAAAATTCCGTGGGTGACCGCGACCGAGGCGTGTTGCGGGTTGCGTCCGGTGGCGAAGGCGTTGGGCGACTCGGTGGGAATCACGTAAATCTTTGGCATCGGGATGCCGATTTTCTGGGTCAGGCGTTCCACGGCCGCGTAGGCGCGCGGCAATTCTTCACGCGTGACGGGCTGGGCTCGGTACATGGCCAGCGCGATCTTGTCGGAGTAGAAATATGAGACGAAGTTCATCACGGCGGCGAAGGCGAGGGCGAGGAACATCCCGTTCTGTCCGCCGAAGGCGCGGCCAATGAACATCAGCAGCAGCGTGAGCGCGGTGAGCAGGAATGCGGTCTTGAATGTGTTTCCCATGGTTGGTTCGATCTTACTCTAGGTTAGATGCTGGTTCCGACTTTCGGACGCGGGCTTCGGGATGCGGGATGCGGGCTTCGGGCTTCGGCTTTCGGGCTTCGGCCAAGCGCAGCGATACTTGTAGGCAAAATTCTGATAACAGAGGAGTTGTCAGCTGGCCGCTGGATCCGCTGCCGAGCTGTGCTCGGCTCGAACGGGCGAGGCGCCCGTTCCCACATAAATCGTTCCGACATGAATGTTCCCACAACGAGCTTTGGATCACGCTTTTTGGGCTTCGCGTTTTAGGGCGTGCTGCAGGGTTTGGTCTAGGGCGGCTTTGGTTTTTTCGTATTCCTGTTGCGAGATTTGGCCTTGTTTGTGTTCGACTTCGAGCTGGAAGAGTTCTTCTTTCAGGGCTTCGAGCAGCATGGAAGAGGGAGCTTCGGCGGGCGGCGAGCGGTGAGCGACGAGATGCTGGGGTTTCGGGAAGGTCGTAGTCGGACTCGGAATCTTCGATGGTTGTAAGCTTCGCGCGTCCTGCGCGACCGGCGGACTGTTGGCGGGCGGCTACGAAAACGGCGCCTAAAGCGAGCAAGCCCGCGAAGCCTCCGAGGATGGGCCAGCGGTATTTCTGCAAGCGGGTCGGGAGCGTCGATGGGCGGGCCGAGTCCGCCGCCGGGGCGGTTGCCACTGGGCGGCGCCGAGGCGGTTTCACCTTGCTGCCGCCGCCAGCCTCTTGCGGGTCGGTCAACGTGCCTTCGCCGGAAACTTTGAAGGCCAGGTTTTGGCCGGGCTTGAAGTTGGACGCGACTTGTACGCTGGCGTCGGGCTCATTCGGGTAATTGATCAATTTGTAGCCGGCCGCGGTGGCGGCGGCGGTAAATTGCATCGCCTTAGGCGTCATGACTACGAAGTGGTCCAGGGGATACTGCGATTTGGGATCCAGATTGGCACTTCCGGTGTAAGGCATCTGGTAAGCCACTTCGAAGCGCGTTAGGCCGGGGCGCAGCGGGAAGATGAAGGCATAGCGGTTTTTCTCGCCTTCGGGCACGGGGGCGGTTTTCAAGGGGTTGCCATTTTCTGTGGTGGCAGTTGCGGAATCTGCAATGATCTGCGCTCCGTCGGGAATGTAGAACTCGAGGTTGCGCTCATCCATTTGAGTGCGCGGCGGTTTCGACGCGTTCTGCACGCCGAATTCGCGGACGATTTCGAGCTGACCTTGCGCCGCCTGGATGCGCATGATGTCGGCGACCACGTTGATGCCGTCGATTTTCTTGCCGGCGTCGAAGACTTCGATTTCTACCGAAGTGGTGCCGGGAGGCGCCATGCGGTGGTAGGTGACTCCCTGGTGAATGGCGCGGACCAGGTGCGGGGATTGCGCGTCGTCGAGCTTGAGACTGAAATTGCCCTTGGCGTCGGTGGTGGTGCGCGCGGATTCTTCCATGCCTTGCGTGAGGCTGAGCAGGACTACATCGTCGCCGGCGGCGGGCTTTCCGGTGGTGACGTTCTTCACGGTGCCGGTCAGGGTTTGGGCGGCGGCCAGGGTGGTGAGGAGAAGTATTGTCGCTGAGATCGTGAGTGCTTTTCTGCGCGTGATACGAACGAAAGGCAATGCAGGTCGAGGAGAGAACTCCTTGCCGAGGCCATTGCTGGCGCCGGCGGGCACGGGGTCCTTCGACTGCGCGGAAATTTCGCTTCGCGAAGTTTCCACTCCGCTCAGGATGACAGGTCCCTGGGTGGTGATCAGACCCTTGATGTTGTGAGGTGCTTTCAACCTTTTGTCCTCCGAGGGGCGGGTGCGGGTTTCGATTCCAGGCGCGCGATTTCGGCTAGCAGCGTGGCGGCTTCGTCCTGCAGCGAGGACTTGAGCGAGTAATAGTCGGCGTCGGGCACTTTGCCGGCTTTGTATTCGAAATTCAGGTCGCGCAGGTTTTCGTAGACGGCATCTTTGCGCTCGCGCAGGAACGAGGCGCGGGTTTTCTCCGGGCCGAGAAAAATCGTTTCCGGAAGATAGAAAACGTAAACCAGAGCGGCGACGGTTGCCACGACGTAGAAAAGAATCATCACAGTTCAGTCTCCTTGTCGGCCTGGTCGCGGAATTGTTCGAGTTCGCCGCGACTGATTCCGGGGCTGCCGGTTGGACCCGAACCCGCTGGTCCCGAAGCCGAGCTATTGCTCGGTCCACCACCGGCTGGGCTGGGCGCGTGGTTGTTATGCCATCCGCGAACCACCAGGACTACCAGGCCGAATCCGAAGAAGAGCGCGGCGAAGGGAACGATCCATGCGGTACGGTTGAAGCCGGTGGTGGTGGGCGCGGCCAGCACCGTGGGACCGTATTTCTGTACGAAGGCTTGCTCCACCAGGCTGTCGCTGTCGCCGCGTGTGACCTGCGCCGCTAATTCGTTGCGCATGCCGTCGGAGTCCGGGCAGCCGACGTGGTTACATTCCAGGAGAATCTGATTGCAGCCGCAGATGCACATCAGCTGGTGGCCGAGCTCGGTGAAGCGCGTGGCGGGGTCGCCGGCGCCGGAGAAGACGAAGACCGCGAGGCAGAGGAGCAGGGCCTGGACAGTTTTGCGGCTGCGGGTGCGCGACCGGGTTTGATTCGAGTTCGTCATTCGCCTTGGGATCATCGGCCTTGTGATCATTGGGCTCGGCATCTGGACTTCTTCAATATCTGCCGCTTAATATCCGCTGCCGGCATTTCGCGGGCAAGAGTGCCCGCGCCACACAAGCAAAAACGCCTCATCTCAGTCTCCGATCACTGCGTGCACGGGTTCGGGTATGCGCTTGGCTACGGGCACACCTGCGGGAGCGGGAGCATTTGGAATCAGCGCCATACCTGTTCCTAGCACCATGACCCAGGCGCCGATCCAGATCCAGATAACCATGGGATTCAGGTGCGCCTTGATGATGGGCCAGCCTTTTTCGTTCTGGCCTTCGAAGATCACGTAGAGATCTTCTTTAAATGTGGAGCGAATAAAGGGCAGGGTCGAAGCCTGCTGGCTGGCTTTGTAGAAACGGCGCTCGGGGTAGAGAGTGTCGATCTTGTTGCCGTTCTTGTAGACATCGAGCACGGCCCATTCGCTGGCGTAGTTGGGAAATTCTTCATCGGTGTAAGACCGGCAGATGAGCGTGTAGTTGCCGATGGTCATCTGGTCGCCGTAGTTCAATCCCTTGTCGGCCTCTTTCTCCTGGTTGAAGGCGGAGCCGGCGAAGCCAATCATGGCGAGCACCACGCCGAAATGAACAATGTAACCGCCGTAGCGGCGCGTGTTGCGATGGCCGAGCTGAACGATGGAGGCGAACATGCCCTGTCCGGTGTGGCCGGAGATGACGCGGCCGCCGCGATAGAACTCGGAGACGATCGTGAAGATGACCAGCGCGGAGAGAAAAATCGTCATCAGCGAGTACAGATAAGTGACGTCACGCCACGGCCTCATGCCGAAAATCGAACCCCAGTTCTGCGGCGTGATGATCAGAAAAATCGCAACCGCAAGGGCGCCGAGAGTTGGCCAAAAGAAATTGCGCTTCAGGCTTTCGAAAGAAGTCTTGCGCCACGCCAGCAGCGGGCCGACCGCAGTAAGCAGCAACAGCAGCAGCGCCACCGGAATGTTCACCTTGTTATAGAAAGGCGCGCCCACGGTGACTTTGTTTCCCTGCACCCATTCCGAGATTTTTGGGAACCATGTGCCCCACAGCACGGTGAAGCAGGCCAGCAGGAGCAGCAGGTTGTTGAACAGGAAACTCGACTCGCGCGAGATCAGCGACTCCAGTTTGTGCTCGCTTTTCAGGTGCGACCGGTTCTTGATGAAGAAAAACAGGAACGTGACAAACGTGATGCCGAGGAACCACGCGAACCAGTCGCCGATCGAGGACTGCGCGAAGGCGTGCACCGAGCTGATGATTCCGCTGCGCGTGAGGAAGGTTCCGAGGATTGCCAGCCAGAAGGCCGCGAACACCAGCCACATGTTCCAGACTTTCAGCATGCCGCGTTTTTCCTGCATCATCACCGAATGCAGGAACGCGGTGCCGACCAGCCAGGGCATCAGCGAAGCGTTTTCCACGGGATCCCATCCCCAGTAGCCGCCCCAGCCGAGGACGGAATAGGCCCAGTGCGCGCCGAGAAAAACTCCGCAGGTCAGGAAAATCCAGGTGACCATGGTCCAGCGGCGGGTGATGTGAATCCACTTTTCGCCGGGATACTTCATGATCAGCGCGCCCAGTGCGAAAGCAAACGGTACGGTGAACCCGACGTAGCCCAGGTAGAGCATGGGGGGATGGATCACCATCTCGGGATACTGCAGCAGCGGATTCAGGCCGCTGCCATCGGCACGCAGCGGGCCTTCGAGGATGCCGAAAGGATTCGCGGCCAGATTAAGCAGCAACAAGAAAAAGACCTGCACCGCGGCCAGAACTACCGAAGCGTAGGCGAAGAGGCGCGGATCGGTTTTGTAACGCAGGCGCAGCACGAAGCCGTAAGCCGACAGCAGCAGCGACCAGAACAGTAGCGAACCTTCCTGCCCCGACCAGAGCGTGGCAAATTTATAGGGAGCGGAGAGGTCGCGGTTGCTGTGGTGGAAGATGTAGGCGATGGTGAAGTCGTTCTGAAAGGCAGCAGTCACCAAAACGACTGCGGCCAGCAGTACGGCGGCAAAGCAGGCAACTCCGGCGCGGCGGGCGGTTTCGCCGACGCGGTCCATACCTTCGCTCTCATGACCACTTTGAAAGAACAGCGCGATCATTCCGACGAGGAACGAATAGGCAGCGAGCGCGAGAGCCAGCAGCAGAGCGAAACTACCAATTTGCGCCATGAGGGGGAATCCTCAGTATCTTTTCAAAAAACCCGTGGTCGGGCAAACGCAGAAGTTTCTGCCCGGGCAGAGGTGGCGGAAGGCCTGGAAATGAAGGCCAAGAAATGAACGCCAGGAGTATTGTCCCACATCGCGGGGGTCTTGTTGCCGGGGTGGCGCAGAAAACTACACCACCCCGCTAGCGGCTGATGGTCGCGATCTGGTCGCGGTTAGAGTTCACAAAGAAGCGGCTGGCTGCCTGGAAGCGCACGACTACGCGCGCAAGAAACTTCCTTAAGGCGGAGCCGGTAGCTTGGCCGCCAAACAAGATCAAGCCGGAAATGCTCGCCTATGCCCGATGCTCCTGGTAACGATCCAGGATTTCGCGCTCCGCGACCAGCCAGTCATCCGTCTCGCTTCCGGACGAGGCCCCGCGCTGCGTGTAGAGTTCGAAGGCACGACGGCGGATTTCCTCTTCCAGGCTGAACGGGACTACGCCGGGCCGGGGCGCTGCCTTCACGATTTCAGGCCGGGGTTGTGACGTAGAATGCGACTTGGCTCTTGACTTCCCATTTTCTCCGACCGAAGCCACCGGCACGACTGCCGCTTCGACGGGAGCGACGGGCGTGGCTTCTGGATTGGTTTCGGACGGCTTTCCGGTGCGGGTTTTGGACCTTGCCATGATCGAACACTCCTTGCCGACTCTAAGAGTCAGTATGAATTAAGTTGCCTATAAGTGGAGCGCATACACTTCGCCCCTGAGATTTTGCCTTCATTTTCAGTTTTCCCAGAGGTGTACTTACTATAAACCTTTCTCCCCTGTGGATGAAACCCTCCCGTACCAAATCATTAGCGACAGGATTCGGGGAACACGCGGCCAGGGAGAGGCCTGAGTCGCTGCAAAGTGGCTATGTGAATTCACCGGAGAATGGTCATTGTGAATTCCCGGGACTTGGCTTTAGTCTCTTTCGAACTGAGACCACATTCCTCTTAGGATGAGATGAACAAAACCCATCTGGGACGTCACGTATATGGCACGGCTGCCGTCGCTTTTGGCGTGCTCACTCTCGTCTGGCATGACTTCAACACCTGGCAGCAGATTCGCGCCCTCGGCAACGTTCCTCATCGCGAGATTCTCGTGTACCTTGCAGCTGCGATCGAGCTCTCAGGGGGCATAGCGATTCAGTGGCCCAGAACGGCGCGAGTCGGCGCCGTCGCGCTGGGCACCATCTATCTTGTGTTTGCATTGCTGTGGGTGCCTGACATCATTGCCACACCACAGATTTATGATCGGTGGGGCAACTTTTTCGAGCAATTTTCTCTGGTCGCGGGGGCCCTGATCATCTACGGGTCGGGCGACTACGCGGCGGGCGGCTACGCGTCGGTCGCCTACGCGTCGAACGGTCAGCGCAATTCGGCACGACCGGCGAAGGCGGCCCGGATTGGGTACCTTTGTTTTGGAATCTGTGTCGTTTCATTCACGCTCGAACAACTCTTCTATCTTTCCGGAACGGCAGCGTTCGTTCCCAAGTGGATTCCTCCCGGACAGATGTTCTGGGCGATCACCACCACGGTTGCGCTGGGGCTCGGGGCCATTGCACTGCTTTCCGGACGTTCCGCTCTTCTAGCGTCGCGATTACTCACGGCGATGATGGTCGGCTTTGGCTTGCTGGTGTGGCTGCCGGTGCCTTTCGCCGATCCGCATAAGCTGTTCGGCTGGGCGGGCAACGCTCAGAATCTAGCGATAACGGGAGCGGCGTGGATTGTCTCCGATTTCCTCGGCCAAAATCGCTCCGGTTCGACGGCTACTTCGTGAGACGCCGAGTCGTCATCGCTTGGTGGAGCGTAATGCCTCCGAATTGATCTTTTTAATTGATCTCTCAAAACGTCCTAAACGTCGGATTCCTATCCCCGAACCCGCGCGCGCAAGAAAATCACGGGCAACAAAGGTACAATTCCACCTGCCGTTAGACGGTTAAACCCGGCCGAGTCATGGACCCAAAACATACTCTTCAGCGGCTGCTTGTTGTTTTGGGCGTTCTCGTGGCTGTTATTTCCGCTGGACGAGGACAATCCAGCAACCGTGCAGCTGCACCTTCCGATCCGCAAATCACGGCGCAGCCGATCGTAAGCGAGCCAGCCGGAGCGAGCCGTTGCCAGTTCTGCCATCCTTCCCAAGTCGAGGGGTACGCGCGTTCGGCGATGGCGCACTCCCTCCGCAGCGCGGGTCAGGAGCCGGATGGCGCGGTCAACACGCCCGATGCGAAGATCACGATGCATTCATCGCCGACGGGCTATTGGCAGCGTCTGCAGAGTGGTGGAGACGCGATCGATTACCGCATTGATTATGTGATCGGCTCGGGCAATCACGCCTCGGGCTACCTGCTCGACCTGGCTGGGCACCTGTTCCAATCTCCCGTCGCTTACTACAAAAGCCGCGCGGCGTATGACTTGGCGCCGGGATACGAGGGACTGCCAAATCCGGATTTCACGCGGCCCGTGGCGGAAGGGTGTCTGTTTTGTCATTCCGGAACCGCGTTACACATCTCCGGGACGTCGAATGCGTACCGGTCGCCGCCATTCTCCGCGGAGGCGATTACCTGCGAGCGTTGTCACGGCTCGGCTGAGAAGCACTTGAGCGATCCCCGAGCCGGCACAATTATCAATCCTGCAAAGCTTGATCACGCCGCTCGCGACAGCATTTGCGAACAGTGTCATTTGTTGGGGGTTGGCAGGGTGCTTAATCCGGGAAAGAAGTTTTCTGATTTTCGGCCGGGACAGAGCCTGGAAGATGTTTTCACCACTTACCGAAATGTCTCGCCACCTGGCGCGGACGCCGAGAAATTCAAAGTTATCAGCCATGTGGAGCAACTCGCTAGAAGCACCTGTGCGCGCAAGAGCAATGGGCAGTTGTGGTGCGGAACCTGCCATGACCCACACGATAAACCTCTGGAGCCGGTGCAGTTCTACCGATCGAAATGCCTTTCCTGCCACATGGAGAATTTCGCCAGTTCTCATCCTGACAAGCAGAGTAATTGCATCGGTTGCCACATGCCCCGCCGCGATGCCAAGGACGGGGGGCATACGGCTTTCACCGATCATCGAATCCAGCGACATCCCGCGCCGCAACAGACTCTGCCTGAAGACACCGACATTGCAGCGTGGCGTGAACCAGCGCCGGATTTGCAGAAGAGGAATCTCGGCATTGCTTATGTGAATGTCGGCGCGGAACGCCGTTCCCCGCCATTTGTTGTTCGCGGGTACCGCATGCTGACAGAAGTGCAGGACCAGTTCTCAGCCGACAGCGCAGTCTTTACCGCTATGGGGACTGCCTTGCTCCTCGGCAAGCAATCGACGGAAGCAGAGTTCGCTTTCGAGCGCGCACTGCAACTCGATCCAAGCTCGGCCACGGGCGAGACGAACGCCGCGTCAGCGTACCTGCAAGCTGGTGATATCGATAAAGCGGTGACTCACCTGGAGCGCGCAGTCACGATTGATCCGTTCCATCTGCCCGCCGATATGCCGCTGATCGATCTTTATAAACGCCAGGGAAATGTGGCGAAGGCCGCCGCGTTGTCCGACAAAATTAGCGCGGTCGTGGACAAGCAATCTGACGAAAGTGGGGAAAAGCTTTTATCCGGCAGTTCGCCCCAGACGGCCGAAGCGGTCTTCAAGAATATCCAGGTGCTCAAGGGTGTTTCCTCCGACCAGCTGATTCCAGCGATGCGATTCATCACGGCATCACTCGGAGTGGAGTGCGGCTATTGTCACGTGCAGGATCATTTTGACAAGGACGACAAGAAGCCCAAACAGATTGCGCGCGACATGATGCGAATGATGTTTGCCATCGATAAAGACACCTTCGAAGGCAATCGGGAAGTCACTTGCTACTCTTGCCATCGGGGCTCGCTTAAGCCCGAAGCCGCTCCGATCGTTGGGAGTGAGGTGCAGGTGAAGCCACAAACGACGGCGGCTCTCGCAGAGGACAAGCTTCCCGTCAACATGCCTACCGCAGACCAACTGATCGACAACTACATTCGCGCACTCGGCGGAGCGGCTGCGATCGAGAACATCACCAGCCGCGAGGAGCACGGCACGACAACTCTCGGTGGACAAGCCATTCGCTTTGAAGTTTTCAACCGGAATCCGGACAAGCAGGCCGTGATCCGGCACATGCCTTCAGGCGACAGCACGACCGTTTTCGATGGTCACGAGGGCTGGTCCAGCGTGCCGGGGCGGCCTGTTCGGGATATGCATGGAGCGGACCTGGATGCCGCTCAGATGGACGCCGACCTGCATTTCCCGCTGCACATCAAGCAAGTGTTTGCCGAGTTGCGCGTCGAATATCCGGAGAAAATCGGCGACCGCGAAGCCTACGTGGTTTCGGGCGCAAGAGATGGGCAGCCACTGGTGAAGTTTTATTTCGATGAACGGTCTGGACTGCTGGAACGTGTCGTGCGTTATGCTCCATCGCCCCTCGGGCTTGTTCCCACTCGAATCGATTTCGCCGACTACCGGAATGTCGATGGCGTTGAGAGTCCGTTCCGCAGGACAGTGGCCCAACCTGGCGAGAGTTCCACTTTTCAGGTGGAACAAGTCCGGCAGAATGTGCCGATCGACGATGCTGAGTTTGCCAAGCCAACAGCACCAGGGCAAGAATCATCGAGGCCGTAGCGCTTGACTGGAGTCGAGGTTTGGGGGATTGTTCTGACGGCCTCGTCTTGATGCGCAGCCGGAGGCATGATCATGCACTCATCCGCAGTGGTTCGCCGTAGCGCCTCGATTCTGCTGTCGGAGAATTCAGCGCGAAGCCTCCTCCTCGTGTGTGTGTTGATCATGTCCGTCGGCATCAGTGGGGCACAAGTCGCCGCTCATACTGAGCCTGCGATGCAGTGCGCCGACACCTCGAAGCGTGACGCGGGAGACGTTGTTGTCACTAACACCTGCGGCTTCAGGATCACAGTTCAGGCATCGACCCCCGAAGGAACGCAGTTGGTAAAAAGTCTCGACTCCGGTGGCTCAGGGTCGATCGCGGCCTCGGCGCATAATCCGTGGCGGGTTTTTGCTTGTACCTGGCCGGGAACTCCCGCGGATCAAGCCGCCGGGAAAGAGGTAACCTACGCCACAGTGCAATACGCGTGCGATGTGCGGACGGTATCGCCGCAAACCCCGCAAACCCCCTCCCAGTCGAGTGACGCGATCAAAGCGGACATAGCAAGGCTTTATTCTGACGTCCATCCTTACATGGACGAACCTCTGCCCGAGCTTAAGAAGACGGTGCGTGAATTGGCAGGATTGAAGCCGCCTCCCAGTCAGGAACAACCTTCCGATCTGGTCGCCAAAGTTGGAGCGAAAGCCGACGAGCTATTGCAGAAGATCCCCGATCTCATTTCTGACGAGGCCGTGAGCCAGACGCAATACGCTGCGTCTTTGGGGTTGACTCCAGGGTGCGTTGGCACAGGTTGCTTGTCCGCGGGACGTAGCTCGGGATGGGACCGGAACTTCAGCTATCTGATCCTGACACATCCTGCTCCGGAAGGAACGGTGGCACTGCAAGAATACCGGACTGGCAGCAAGGGTAGGCCAGTCGAGGAAGCAGGAGCGGGAGCGCCAAGTTTTCAGGGTTTCATCTCTGCCTGGATTGTTTTCTCTTCCGCGAATCAAGTGGAATCACGCTTCCGCTACTTAGGCCAGCAGCAGACTGACGGGCACAGCACGTATGTCATCGGGTTTGCTCAAATTCCGGGTGCGGTTGCGTCCCCTGGAATTTTTCTCGGTGACGGGGTATCAGCCCCTATGCTGTTGCAGGGCATCGCGTGGATTGATCAATCTGATTTTCGTATTGTTCGCCTGCGGACTGACCTGTTGGCCCCGCAGCCCGAGATTCTGGTGCAAAGAGAGACAGCCAATATCCTCTTTGGCGCGGTGAAAATACCCACGCTTGACTTGATGTTGTGGTTGCCGCAAGCAGTACACGTCGAAATGGAAGCTCGCGGGCAGATCGTCCAGGAGCAACATAAGTATTCGAAATACCGGCTGTACAAAGCCCGGAGCAAAATGGTTTTGTCTCCGAAGAATTGAACCGGGTTATTTCCGCGTTTTCAGCCAAGGGCGATGGTGCTAAAGACGGAAGCCGAATTCGGGAACTACTGAATTTGGATTTCGCGCGATAGCGCCGTCAGATGGAGATCCTCAGAATCGACAACCACCTCACGCAACCGATAGATTCCCGGTTTGAGCTGGAATGTCGCGCTCACGTCCACGCCGGACTTGATCAAGCTCGGCAACTGCGCGTCCAGCACATTCAAGCTGGCTCGCCTTTGTTGCGCATTCACCAGATTGTTGGCTTGATCGAAAATGGCAAAGACGAAAGTCACCGTATTGAAGTCATGATCTCCGTCTTTGCGGAAGCGAAGCGCAGTGGCATCGAGGTGAGCGAACACAGAAAGCTGGCGGTTCTCACCTTGCCCAGCAGGGGCCTTCGCTCTTAACGTCACGGGAAGTTGTTGCGACTCGGTCGTCGAAAGAACCGCCTGCCGGATATTTTCCTGCGCGAGCGCCTCGGCATCAGGAACTCCCGGTTCGTTTTCGCTCTCCGCTCTCTTCGCCGGCAGTGGGGCGTCAGGTTCGTTCCTGGACGCGAAATATCCCCGACGAGCGCGCACGCTGACGCCTTTCTCCTTCTCCGCGAGAGAGACCTTCAAGGCGTGGAACTTGCCGTCCGGTTTCAGGTCGCTGGGGGCAAAGGCCAAAATGTAGTACACCGGAGATCCCGTCAACGCGCTGAATCCGGCTTTCAGATCGTTGCTGTTGTGAAAGAATTCGCCGCCCGTGCCTTCCGCAACGTTTGCCAGAACGGCGCTGGCGACCAATTCCCGCTCCGAGTCCACGCGGTGCGCCGCTTCGAGCATGCCGGGATTGGTTGCAGGAATGTAACCCCGGGTAGTGTCGGCCTCACGCATCAGAATCGCCAGACCCTTGGGGTCCAGAGCGCTGATGACCACTTGCGAACGCAACGCATGGTCAATGAGACGGTCCAATTGGTATTGCTCACTCTGCGACAGGAAGCCTGGAGAAACCAGAATGACGATGTGCTGTCCCGGCTTCTGCGAGATGGACGTCACCACCTGCTCGAGTTGTCGCAAGTTGGTGCGTGCCTGGATTTGAGCCTGATCCACAATGTTTTGCGCCAATGCTTGAACCACCACCTGGGCGATTCCGCCCCCGCCCCCAGCTTCCAGAGAAGATGGACCGTTCGCTGGTCCCGATCCGCCTCCCGACCCGCCTCCCGCAGGACCCACAAGGACGCCGCCGTCGCAGTGTTTCACCTCGTCGTTCGCAATAGCCAAAGCTTCCTGATTGTTTTGCGTGATCTGCAGCGCCTGATAGTCGGACAAGTCCGGACAATAATGCGTCCGTATCAGCGCCCCGGCGTTGGTGCGAAGCTTGAGCAGCGCTGCGTGGAGTTGCTTCGGATCAGAGGTAAAGTCCGAGAGCATCTGTCCCGAGGTGAAAATAGCTACGCGGTCCCGGGCTTGGAGGTTGGTGGAAAGATAATGATCGGCCGCGTCGCGCGCCTGGATCATGTCGGCATCCGACGAATTCAGATCGTCGAAGTACAACGCCAGGAATCTCCCCGGCGCAGCTGCGGGAAGAGGTAAGGAGTTTGGCGATGCGGGTTGAACCGCAGAGCCAGCAACCGGAGTAGCTGAAGTTTCCACATCAAATTGCGTGATGGTTTGTTCCTTGCCTCGATCGAAAAGATGGAAATCCTCTTTCTTGAGATTTTCGAGCGGTTTGCCGTTCTCGTCCCGCACCACCACTCGAACGATCACTAGATTGCTGGTTGCCTTCAGGGTGAGAGGGGTTGGATTCTGAGCCGCGGTTGGCGGAATTTTGTCTTTCGCCTGAGCCTGCGCTGCACGCGGGGTTACAAGAAATATGAGAACTGCCGAAAGTGCAACGATGTTTGCCAAGCCGCGCGAGCCCGGAATCCTGAGTTTGGGCATGCTCGTGCCTTTGCGCTACTTCGGTTCGGTGACCCGGAGCGTTTGATTCTCGTCGATTCCTGTAGTCAGAACCTGTTTGTGACCCGACGGCCAATCGACTTCTATGCGGTCGATCTTGTCGTGCATCACCCAGGCCGAAGTAAAGCGGCAGAACACTCTGAGCCAGATAGCCGGACTTGCCATCGTTGTACTTGGTGTAAGTTTGCCCGCCAGCGCGCACACGGACAGTTGCGCCTAGCCCGTTGCGATTTGAACGAGTGCCTTCCAGCACGATCTTCAGCCAGTGAATTTTCTTGCGCTGTGCGAGGTCGCTGACCAGCACCTGCGGTTCGGAGTTAAAGTCGTTGGTCACGATGTCGAGATCGCCGTCGTTATCCAGATCGAAGATGACAGCAGACCGGCTGGAGCGTGGCGCCATGACAATCGATTTGCCGCTCTGGCCGACGCAGACTTTACTGTCCAGTTTTTCTTGTGCCTGCCTCTCTTGCGGATCGGAACAGTCGATTTCGAACCATGGTGTGTAGAGGTTCTTGCGCGGCTCGATTCCGAGAACGAACTCGGCATCCTCAAATTTTTTTCCGCGGTCGTTCAACAAGAGGGAATTAATGCCGTAGCGATAGGGATAACTCATGCCGGATGCGATGAAGATGTCATCCCATCCGTCCGCGTTAAGGTCTCCCACGCTGGGCCCCCACGGCCAGTAGGTTTCTGCTCCCAGACGATCGGAAACTTCTTCAAACTTCCCGTTGCCCAGATTGTGATAGAGGGCATTTCCCCAGATGTAATCGGACTTGGTTCCCTGAATATAGGAATCAGTCCAGGTGATGTTGGATTTCTTCTTTTCGTTTTCCGGGCCCGGTTCATCGCTCATGTCGGAGTGCATGTCAACGATGAAGAGATCCATCAGGCCGTCGTTGTCGTAGTCGAAAAATTTAATTCCCATGGCTCCCCACGGAGTTTTGGGGAAGTACTGGTCCGTTTTCTCGACAAACTTCTTGCCACCCTGGTTTTCGTAGTAGTGGCTGTGTCCCTGCATGTTGAGGAAGAAGATGTCAGGAAAACCATCGCCATTCAGGTCGGTGAAACTCGCGTCGCCGCACCAGCCATGCGGGGTTAGTCCCACCTCCGCGGTTACATCTTTGAATCGATGGTGGCCCAGGTTCTTGTAGAGGACGGGATACTCATAACGGTCGGGGTGCAAGTGTCCGTCAAAGGCATTGGGGATTCCAACGTACTCGCCATCCGGCCCTTTTTCGTCGTAGGTGTATTTGCCGACGTTGCAGACCAGGAGGTCGAGCAAGCCGTCGTTGTCGTAGTCGAAGAAGAATGCTCCGGAAGAGTGAGCGACCAGTCCGAGGCCTGCTTCCTGGGTAATATCTTTGAAGTGTCCGTGACCGTCGTTCTTGAACAGCACATTTCCGCCGCGAACCGTGGTGACGAAGAGATCCTGGCTGCCGTCGTTGTCGACGTCGGCGAAGGCGGCGGCCACGCTGATGCGGCCCGGAAGTCCGACGCCGGCTTCCTGCGTGATGTTCTTAAACTTGCCGTTGCCGAGGTTTTTCCAGAGTTCGTTTCCCCCAACCTGATTCAAAAAGTAGATGTCGTACAGCCCGTCGCCGTCGACGTCGGCAACGGCCACGGCGCTGCCGTGATCGTAGTGGCCCATCCGCATGTGCTTCGTAATGTCGTCCACCGCGTGATAGGTGAAGGTGATGCCGCTTTCCTTCAGTTTGTCGGCGAACTGGAATTGATAAAAAACCTTAAACTGCCTGGCGGCCTCTATCTGGGCCTTCTTCCGGGCAGGAAGAGAATCCTTTCCCATATCATCTTCAGGGTAGCGAGCGCGGACTCCGGAATCGGAGGCGACACCGGTTACGACGAGAATCGCGACTGGGACCAGCTTCCGAGCAAGTGCGAGCAAACGATTTCTCCGGAGCTGCATGGTTTGATCTCTCCTGGCACCGGATTGTACCTGTAGCCCGTTTACCCACTCAAATGAGAAAATTGGCTTGAAAGCGATCTCGCGGATGCATGAAGATGTCGGTTCACCGTCTGATTCCGGGCCCTATGTGGGGAAACCTTTTCCAAAGTCTTCCGCGTCGAGAGAAGGGGAGATAATGGCGGGTATGCGTTTCCCCGCCCGGCTGGGTATTCTAGCTGCGATGCTTGCTGCTTGTTCCTTCCTGGCTGCTCAGACCGCCAACGAGCAAGTCGGAGCCATTACCGCCGCACTACGCGCGGGGCAATTCGACAAAGCACTGCAATTGCTGCAACCCGAACTGCAACGGAGCCCTAAAAATCCGCAACTGTGGACCTTGCGCGGCATTGCGCTTTCCGGCAAAGGAGACAAAAAAGAAGCGCTGGGTGCGTTCCGCCACGCGCTGGAAAATTCGCCGGATTACTTGCCCGCGTTGGAAGGGGCGGCGCAGATCGAGTATGAGAATGGCGGAAAGGATGCGGTCGCGCTGTTGCAACATATTCTGCAGTTACGTCCAAACGATCCGACCAGCCACGCCATGTTAGCCGTGCTGGCGTACCGGCGCGGAGACTGTGCCACTGCGGTGCCTCACTTTGAGCAGAGCGGTTCTCTGGCGGAATCGCAAGTCGGAGCGTTGCAGGAATATGGCGATTGCCTGGTGCGTCTGAAGGAAACCGAGAAGGCGATTTCGGTATTTAGCGCCGCGCTCGCGCATTCGGATGCGGACGCCGGTCTCCGCTCTCGTCTTGCATCCGTGCAAATGATAGCGCAGCGTCCCAAGGATGCCATTGCGACTCTGCAGCCGCTGCTGCAAGAAAACTCGACAGACGCCAACGTCCTCGATCTGGCCGCGACTGCCTACGAAGCCGACGGAAATACTCCGGAGGCCGTCCGCCTTCTTCATCAGGCGATTGTGGCGGACCCGCACAACGTCAATCTCTATCTCGATTTCGCCAACGTTTCGATGGACCATCAGTCGTATCAGGTTGGCGTGGATATGATTAACGCGGGACTCGCAGCTGAGCCGAAAGCGGCGCCGCTTTACGTCGCGCGTGGCGTGCTCTACGTGCAGCTTGCGCAATATGACAAAGCCGAGGCCGATTTCGAAACCGCCGACGCGCTCGACCCTCGGCAGTCGATGGGCTCGGCTGCGGAAGGACTGGCCGCAGTGCAGGCGAACGATCCCGACCGCGCGCTGGCTACGGTACGAGCAAAATTGGTCAAGCGACCCAACGATGCATTCCTGCTTTACTTGCAGGCGGACATTCTGACGCAACGCGGCCCCGACCCGGGCAGCGCGCAATTTCGTGAAGCCATGGAGTCCGCCAGAAAGGCCGTCGCGCTTCGCCCCTCGTTGGCGGCCGCGCACGATGTTTTGGCGAAGCTCTACCTGCAGGCCGGAGACAATGCCGCCGCCATCGAACAGTGCCGCAAAGCCTTGAGCAGCGACCCCAAGGATCAAACCGCGCTCTATCACCTGATCCAGGCAATGCGAAAAAGCGGGCGAACCAACGACATTCCGGACTTGCTCAAGCGGTTGGCCGACCTCCGAATGGAGGGCACGAAAGAAGAAGCCGCACACAATCGGTATAAGCTGATAGAAGATAAGTCACCGTCAATGGAGAAACCTCAGCCCTGACTCTTACGCGCCGCGATTTTGTACGACTCTCCGTCGGTTCTGCGGCCTTGGCGGCAGCTCCACGCCTCCTCGCTCAGGGCGTTTCCTCGCACACCGTCAAACCTGTGGCGCGACCAGCGCCGTCCGGGCGTCCTTTCTATGCACATTTCGTTGACGTTGCGGCGGCCGCGGGGTTGCACGCTCCTGTGATCTACGGCGGAGTCGAAAGCAAGAAATACATTCTGGAGGCTACCGGTTGTGGCTGCGCCTTCCTCGACTATGACAACGACGGTTGGATCGATATTTTTCTGTTGTCCGGCACACGCCTGGAGGGCGATCCGCCGGGCGCGACCAATCGCCTCTACAAGAACAACCGCGACGGAACCTTCACGGATGTGACGGAAAAAGCCGGACTAAAAGCTGTGGGCTGGGCGTCCGGCGTCTGCATCGGCGACTACAACAACGATGGGTTCGAGGACATCTTCTGCACCTACTTTGGGCAAAATCGTCTCTATCGCAACAACGGCGATGGAACGTTTACTGACGTGACCAAGGCCGCCGGCCTCTGGAACGATCAACCTCGCTGGGGAGCAGGCTGCAGTTTCCTGGACTACAACCGCGATGGGCATCTCGATCTTTTTGTTTCGAACTACGTGCGCTTCTCCTTCGAGCACGCGCCGGTGCCGGGCGAAAACGTAAATTGCAACTGGAAAGGTGTACCGGTGGAGTGCGGGCCGCGAGGATTGCCTACGGGCAGACATTCTCTCTATCGCAACAACGGAGACGGCACCTTCACCGACGTGAGCCAGCAATCCGGCATCGCGAATGCAACCGAATGCTACGGGATGACCGTAGTCGCTGCCGATCTCGACGAAGACGGCTGGACGGATATCTTAGTGGCATGCGACTCCACCCCAAGTTTGCTCTTCATGAACAATCATGACGGAACGTTCCGGGAAGAAGGCGTGCTGCGCGGCGTAGCGCTCAGTGATGACGGCATGGAGCAGGCCGGAATGGGCGTGGGAGTCGGCGACTATGATCTGGACGGCCATCTGGATCTGTTCAAGACGCACTTCGCCGAGGACGCCAACGGCCTTTATCACAACGACGGCAAAGGAAACTTTGACGACCTGACTCGATCTTCTCGCGTGGCAGTCGATACCCGGTACATCTGCTGGGGCGCCGGCATCGTCGATCTGGATAACGACGGCTATCCCGATTTGTTCATGGTTACAGGCAACGTTTACCCGGAAGTGGAACGCAAGCTGCCGCAATATCCCAACAAGTCCCCACGCGCAGTCTTTCGCAACCTGGGCAACCGCACGTTTGAGGAACTAGGGACAGAGGCTGGGCCGGGCGTCACCGATGCTCACTGCAGCCGCGGCTGCGCTTTCGGAGATTTCGACAACGACGGAGACCTCGACATCCTCATCGTCAACCTGAACGAACCTCCATCCCTGCTGCGAAACGACATGAAGGGAAAGCAGAACTGGATCAAAGTCAAGCTCGAGGGAGTTAAATCCAACCGCAGCGCGATTGGAGCGCGGGTGCTGGCCCACTACGGCGGCAAGGTGCAGGCGCAGGCCGTGCTCAGCCAGTCCAGTTTCTATTCCTGTAGCGATTCCCGCCTGCACTTTGGCCTGGGTGGATCCGCTTCCGTCGACCTCGACATCTACTGGCCCAATGGCCTGCACGAGAAATACAAGGAGCTTCCTGCCAACCAGCTCGTCACCCTGCGTGAAGGAGCGGGAATTGTGAAGAACAAGGGCTGGGGCCGCGACTGAGTTCCGCTGGTTCAATCATTCGAAGTCTTTACTTCTACATAACACTGTCTTTCTTCTAACACTGTCTTCCTTCTACATAACACTGGGCCGCAGTAAACGTTCACGAGGAGGGCGTACCCGAGAAAGTTCTTGACAACAGTAAACCCTAGTATTTATATAGTATGCGCTTGAAGTAAACGTTTGCTCATGGCGCCTCTCTGTCGAGGCGCGCGCTCGGGAGGATCCATGCAGCTCCGTCGCTATCCGTGGTTACTGTCTGCCGTCCTTTTCAGCACTGCCGCGTTCGCGCAGTTCACTAGCGGTGTCCAAGGCACCGTGCAGGATCCATCGGGGGCTGGCATCCCTAAGGCCACGGTGCAGCTGGTCAACACCGCCACCAGGGCTACGCAAATTGCCACTACAGATGCGGCGGCCACGTTCCGCTTCCTGAGCCTCGCCCCTGGTTCTTACAAGATCACGGCCGAAGCCGCTGGCTTCGCAAAATCTGAGGTCGACGTTACCCTGCTGACGGAACAGAACCTGAGCGTGCCAATCACGCTGAAGGTGGGCTCGGTAACCGAGGCGCTCACGGTCACCACGGAAGCTCCGGTGGTCGACACCACCGATAGCCGCACTCAGTTGACTCTGGAAAATCAGGCGGTCGCGCAGTTGCCCATCGTCGGCCGCAACCTGGTCACGCTCGTGACCATGGCTCCCGGCGCCTCCGGCCTGGGAACCAGCGCATCTGGAAGTCCCGCGTCAGGCGTGGACAACTACTCCACCGAAGAGCAGGTCGACGCCAGCGCCAATGGCCAGGGCCAGAACAATAACCAGTACGTTGTAGACGGGCTTGACGTGACCAGCGGAATTCGCCAGGGCGTGCTGAATCTTACTCCCCAACCGGAGGCCATTCAGGAAACCAGCGTTCAGGTCAACACCTTTTCGCAGCGAGTATAGCCGCGCCGCCGGACTGCAAACCATGTTCACCACGCGATCTGGCACCAACGCGTTCCATGGTTCCGCGTCGGACTATTTCTAATTACCAGAAAATGTTCGCCAGCCAGCACAACGTGGGCTCGCCGACGCAGCCTTACCAGCCCTTCCATTCCAACAACATGGATTTTGCGATAGGCGGTCCGATCATTCCGCATCACAATAGCTTCTTTTACTTTGCGGTAGAGCCGCTGCGCTCATCGCAGGGTGCAGGCAGTTCGGTGACATTCGCAGCCCCCGAGTTCATACAGTTTGCTCAAACGAATAACCCAGGCACGGTTGGAACCGGTCTGCTCACCAATTACCAGCCGGTAGGAGTGTCCGGAGCCGCCGTCTCCCAAACGGCGCAAGCGGTCTTCGGCAAAGACGCAATGGTAATTACATTTGTGGAACGCCCGCGGTCGAGAACATTCCTTGCTCCACACCCATGATCGATACCGGCACATTCGGCGCAACTTCAAATACGGAACGGCACGCAGTATTTTGGCCGCATCGACCAGGTTTTCAAGAACGACCGCGTCTACGCCAGCATTTTCCGCACTCTTCTGCAAACCGGCGCGCCCTCAGCCATGCCACAATTCTCCGCATTGAACAATACGTGGCAAGTCGCCGGACAGGCCTCATGGACGCACACTTTCTCTCCCACCACGCTGAATGACTTCACCATCGGTACCAGCCGGGTGGAAGGCGTGCTGGGAAGCGGAGCCAAGGATTATACGGTTCCTTCCATATCCGTAAACGGCATCAACGTGGACTCCGGCCAGGCCTTCGGCGTGGGTTTCGCGCAGGGAGATTTCATTCAGCATAACTATCACTGGCGCGACGTGCTCACCCACGTGAAGGGCGCGCATACCCTGAAGGTCGGTTATGAAGGCTGGTATGGTGACGATGTTGAGCCCTTCCAGGGGCCCTGGTCACAACCCAAATTCTCTTTCGCCAACCTGTTGACCTTGGCGCAGGATGCCCCCATCAACGAGAACGGCATTTATTACAACCCGCAAACCGGCACCGAGCAGTTGTGGAGTTGGGATGCGGCTTCCAGAACCTTTGGACTTTTTGTGGAGGACACGTGGAAGGCGCGGAAGAATCTGACTTTGACCCTGGGCCTGCGCTATGACGACAGCGGCAACCCGTGGTCGAAGAGTGCGAGCACGGTCTTTGGAAACTTTTACCGCGGCACAGGCTCGACTGAGCAGGCGCAGGTGGCGGACGGTGTTGCCCGGCCGACGCACAACGCCCTGGTGAGTTCGGTGAACAACCTGTTCAGTCCGCGTGTTGGCGTGGCCTGGGACCCCACGGGACACGGCGACTGGGTAGTGCGCGGCGGGTTTGGTATCTACAACAACTGGCTGACCCAGGCGAACGTGCAGGAAGAATTCCGCGGCAACCCCCCAGGATTTGTTAACCCGAATTTTGTGGCGGGAGGGACAGCGAGCACACAGGCTCCCATTTTCGTTCTGGGGAACAGCAGCAAGCCCCCGTTTGGATTTACATTCCCCACGTTCGGCCCCGGCACCGGTCCTACACCGCAATCCGGAGGCGGCCTTAACGCGCAAGGTGGGGTTATCGGAGCCAGCTTCAGCATTGGGGGCATCAACCCGCACCTGAAATCTCCGAAATCCAATGTTTGGTCGGGAACTTTGGAGCGCAAGCTGGGAAACAACTTCGAGGCCAGCGTCGGCTACAACGGATCCCATTCCTACAACATGGTCGGCAACGGCAACTCCATCGGCAATGTCTCCTATGGTGTTGATATCAATGCTGTTCCCAACGATCTGATCATCCACAACAGCCTGAATCCCGTCCGGCTCAATCCCAGCTTTGGCCAGATTCTCTACGCGGACAATGACCGCTATGGCAATTACGACGCCGTGATCTTTGACGTGAGAGGGCATTTCTCGCGCGGATTCCTCGATGCTTCCTACACTCGCTCGAAGTCGCAGGACGATGCGCTCTCCTATCCCAATTCCGAGAGCCTGAACCCTGGCCAGTACTATGGGCCATCCATTTTCGACGTCCCCAATCGCTTCTCCCTCAGTTTTAATTATCAGCTGAAAGGCATGCATGATGGCCGGGGTGCGGTCGGCTATCTGACTGGTGGCTGGGGAATTAGCGGCACCAGCATTGTCCAGTCCGGTTATCCATTGACCGCCGGCAATGGCAATTCCTACCAGCCCATTTGCGGGAATACCGCGGTCGGAGCTCCGCCTTGCCCCTCAGCTGCGAACCCAGCCGTAGGCTATAGTGCCTCCAGCGGCGACTACCTGGCGGATGGAGACAATATCGCCTACCCGGATGCGCTCAGCTACAGCCAGCCAAAAAACAACAAGGCGTGGACCAGTGGTGGAATCCCTAAGGCTGACTTTGCCGTTCCCGCGTTCGGTTCGGAGGGGAATGAGAAGTCGAACGGGTTCCGCGGGCCGAACTTCTACGAAACCAACGTCAACTTCTACAAAAACACGCACATTACCGAGAGAGTCAATTTCGAGTTCCGGTTTGACATATTCAATCTGTTCAACCGGGCAAATTATTCAACCGTCGATACCAACTTCCCGGACGGAAACTTCGGCGTAGCAACTTCGTCCCACGAAGCGAGATTCTGGCAATTGGGAGGCAAGCTTTCGTTCTAGGTTGTTCGAAGAGAGAAAAATCTTTAACCACGAAGGGCACGAAGTATCACGAAGGGCTTGCTGGTAGGCTTTCCTTCGTGCGACTTCGTGCCCTTCGTGGTGAGTGTCGTCGACTCTGTTACGATTGCTCCGGATGATCGAAAATCCGGATGATTGACAGTCCGGGTGGTCGAAATCCGGATATCTGAATCTAGAGGGCTGCCATGAAGCTTCTGCTCACCGGAGCGCCTCGGGTGCTCGTACTGCTGGTTCTTGTGCTTGGAGTTGGGGTGATGACGTCATACGCCGACCTGCCGACAAAAAAATATCTCAATCTGGCGGCCATCAAAGTGATGGTTGCCGGAGCCGAAGCCGAAGCGCAACGGCTTCACGTGGACGTGACGATTTGCGTGGTGGACGAAAGCGGCAATCTGCTTTTTCTGCAAAAGGCAGACAGCGCACCCTTGAACACGATTATCTGGGCGCAGAAGAAAGCCCGGCACGCCGCGTTCTACAGAAGTCCATCGAAGGACGCTGCCGAGAATGTGAAAAAGGGTAACGTCGAGGCGCTGGCGTTTCCCGACTACTTTCCCAATCAGGGCGGACTTCCCATTCAAGTCGACGGCCAGACCCTCGGTGGAATCGCCGCCAGCGGCGCGAAGGCCGAAGTCGACGAGGCTGTTGCGCAGGCGGGGCTGGACGCATTTTTCGGGAAGAAGTAGCGAGCGCAGGTCAAAGAGCAGGGGTCAGTGATCAGGGGGCCGGGGCAGTGCGCCAGGTCATTGCAGATGATCGCCGCAAATGATTGTCCTGAAGAAACTTAGTCTCGGAATTCTCTGGTTGGGCGTGGCCTTCGCGCAAGATCAGGAACCGCGGATCGAGGCAATCGCGTCGGCACTGCGGGCCGGCGAGTACAACCGGGCAGTCGAGATGACCCGCGCTGCCTTGAAAGAATTCCCCAACAACGCGCAGCTGTGGGCGATGCAGGGCGCAGGGTACGCGGGCGAGGGAAACAAGCCGGATGCGCTGGTTTCCTACCGGGCCGCGCTCAAGATTTCTCCGGATTACCTTCCTGCGCTGCACGGGGCGGTGCAGATCGAATACGACGCCGGAAGCGCGGAGGCGATTCCGCTTCTGAAGCACATGTTGCGATTGCATCCCACCGACCAGACGAGTCACGGCATGTTGGCGGTGCTTGAGTACCAGCAAGGAAACTGTGGCGCCGCGGTGATTGATTTCAGAGCGGCGGGAGCGTTGTTTGACTCGCAACCCGAGGGCCTGCATGCCGATGCGGCCTGCCTGGTGAAACTGAAGCAGTTCGAGAAGGCAGCGGAAGTTTTTCAGCGGACGCTGGCGCTTAAGCCGGAAGACGGACAGGAGCGTCGCCTTCTGGCGGCCGTTCAACTGATGGCTCACCAGCCGCAAGACGCGCTGGCTACGCTGCAGCCGATGCTTGGAGGGAGTAATCCAGAAGCCGCGACCCTGGAGCTGGCGGCCACGGCCTACGAGGACTCCAAGGACACGCCACAAGCGGTCGCGACTCTTCGCCAGGCGATTCTGCTCGACCCGCAGAACGTGAATCTCTACGTGGAGTTTGCAAATCTGAGCTCGGCGCACGATTCGTTTCAGGTGGGCATTGACGTAGTGAGCGACGGCATTGGGCAGCGGCCGAAAGCGGCGCCGCTCTACCTGGCACGAGGCGTTTTGTATGTTCAGCTCGGCCAGTACGACAACGCCGAAGCGGATTTCGAAACCGCCCACCAACTGGACCCAAAGCAGTCGCTGAGCTCTGCCGCGCAGGGACTGCTGGCCGAGCAGGAGAACGATCTGGATCATGCGCTGGCAACGGTGCAGTCAAGATTGGCACACAAGCCCAACGACCCCGTTCTTCTCTACCTTCGAGCCGATTTTCTTTCTCAGAAAGGGGTCGAACCCGGCACGCCAGACTTTCAGTTGGCGATGCGATCGGCGAAGGAAGCTGTCTCCTTGCGGCCCGGGCTCAGCGGCGCTCGGACCGTGCTGGCCAAGCTCTATCTGCAGGCTGGTAACTACCGGGAAGCGGTCGAGCAGTGCCGGAAGGCGCTGGTGCAGGACCCGAAGGACCAGACGGCGCTTTATCACTTGATCCAGGGACTGCGGAAGACAGGGGACCGGCGCGAAATTCCTGACTTGCTGAAACGCCTGGCGCTGCTGCGCAAGCAAACTGCGCATGAAGAGAGCCAGCGCTACCAGTACAAGCTGGTCGAAGGGGACACTCAACCCAAATAGCGGGAATGCGTCGCTCGTCGGAATATTCCACGCATCTTTAGCAACTCGTGTTCAGCAACTCAAGACTTCAGCAAAACGTAGGTGCTGTAGCTTTCCTTGTCGATGTTCATGAAGGGACGCATGGTCACGCTGCTCCCGTCGGCTGAACTGACGAGCCAATCTCCCTTGGCGTTGTTGACTGGCTTGGCTTGCAGCAATGCGTTGCGGTCGAAGCTGGGCTGCGAATCGGCCACGGCAAAAAGCACCAGCGGTCCTTGCACCAGTGCGACCAGGCGCGGATGGTTCGCGTCTACCTGCTCCAGACGTAGCGGCATGGGAAGTTCGAGCTCGACACGATCGCCATCTTTCCAGGTCCGCCGGACCGCAGCAAAAGTTCCCGGCTGCACAGGATCGGAAACTCGCTTCCCATTCACCGAGAGCACCGGGTCTGGTGCGGCCCAGCTGGGAATGCGGATATAGAGCGTGTAGTCCTTCGCCTGCGAAGCGGACACCTGGATCTGGATTTTGTTGTCGAAGGGATACCTGGTTTCCTGCTTCAGTCCGTAGCGTCCGCCGCCGTCGCTCCAGTTCAGCGTGGACGGCGTGAAGAGGTTCACATATACGCCGTCGGCCGCGCGCAGATAGGTGCTGATGTGGTAGTCCGCGGCGAGTTGCGGGAAAGTTCCCGAGCAGCACGGCCATTTTTGTCCGTACCAAACTTTCTTGCCGGTGTTAGCGTAGTCGGAGTAGTAGAACGAAGTGCCGTCGGCCTGGATGGGCCAAGCCCCGAGGATGGTGTTGTAAAGCACGCGCTCCATGCTGTCGCCGTAGCGCGAATCTTTGGTGACACGCAGCAAGTAGCGCGTGATCTTGAAGTGTCCGTAAGCGCCACACGGGGTTTCGAAGCTGGCGTGAGTGAGGGCGAGGCTGTCGCCAAGTTGCCCCGTGCCAGGCTCGCCGAAGGATTCATTCGGTCCCCATCCACCTGTAGCAAAACTCTGCGTCTTTACCAGCATCTCGAACCCGTTTTTGGCGGCGCGCAGATGTTTTTCGCTGCCCAGCGTGATGTAGGCCTGCATGGCGGAGCTGAAGGCATTTACGTGGCTGTAGGCGTGTTCGAAGGGCAGAACGTTGTTGCCTTCGGAGAGCGGGTTGAAGTACGTGTCGTCCTCGAGATACTGCTTGGCCATGTCGCGATAGAACGGCTTGCCGCTGCGTTGATAGGCGAGAAAAAGATTTTCCGGCAACGTGTAGGTTTCGTCCCAGGTGTAGGACGTATCTTTGTGGGGCCGCGAACGTTGCTCCTGACGTGAGAGCGCCTTCTCGGGGAGATAGGCGGTGATGGCGTGGGTGAGCTTTTCGTGAACGTCCATCGCCATCGGATCGTGGGCGAACTCATGAGCGTCAATCAGGCCGCAGGAAAGTTTGTCGTAGGTGTAGGCCGGCAAGCGATAGTCGACGAAGAAAGTCGCTTTGGGGTCGAGCGTTTCGGCGTATCCCTTGACCAGGCGATTGATTTTCGCGCGCGTCGGTTCTGATCCGGTGACGGCGTATGCGCGCGCCAATCCAGAGACATATTGCCCGAGGGTATGGCCGGCGATGAAGCCGTGGAAGTCGTTGCGCTCGAGGCTGAAGCCGGTGAGGTCGTACCAGCCTCCCATGTCTTCTCCGGGAGCGGGCAAGCCGGCGACCTGGCGGAAGACTTTGAGCAGGCGATCGTCGTCGAGGTTGAGAAAGCGGGCGTGGTTCTCCTCGAACTGGCGTTTCATGGGGCCGTCGAGCAACGTCACTTCGGAATAGGCGAAGGTGGAGAGCGGAGTGTCGACGGCGACCGAACCGCGGTTTGAGGCGGCCGAATCTGCGGCCGCCGAGATTGCATTGGCCGAGATTGCGTTGGCCCCGGCGGGGAGCACGCGAGCCGCGTAGGTGGCGGCGGTGGTAGTGGCGGCGGCTTGGAGGAAAGTTCTGCGGCTGACACGGCGGGCCATGGGCGTCTCCTGTGCGATGCGGTGGTTTGATGGCAAACGTTTACTAGGCCAGCTTCGTCCTCTTGCTTGAGGTTTGTCAACTGCCTCTCTGGGGCAAATGTTGAGCAAGCAGATTGCGACTTGCTCAGGCCGCAGATTCTCGTTTTTGTGCATCTTCGATCTCTGCAATCTCGTTCGGGAGCAGGCGGAACTCGACTGAGCCGATGATACCGGAAACCTGCTGGACATTGCGAAAACCTACAATTGCTGCTGTGACGGCTGGATGACGCAGAGTCCAGGCAATCGCGACTTCTCCCGGGCTACGTCCGTGGCGTTTTCCGATCGTGCGCAGCAGTTCGACGATTCTGAGATTGCGGGAGAGCAGCGGTTCCTGGAAGTTGGGAAGATTCCGGCGCCAGTCCTCGGCCTCAAAGTTTGCGACCCTTTCCTGCGTCATCGTCCCGGTGAGCAGTCCGGCGGACATTGGCGAATAGACAATGACACCGATGTTGTTCTCAGATGCGAAGGGGAGGATTTCATTCTCGATGGCGCGAGTGACAATCGAATACGGCGGCTGCAGCGATGTGATTGGAGCAATAGCCTGCGCTCGCTTCATTTGCGGAACATTGAAATTGGATACGCCGATGTAACGCACTTTGCCGGCTTGTTGCAGCCGCGCGAGTTCCGCCCAACCCTCTTCGATGTCTTGATCAGGTTCGGGCCAGTGGATTTGGTAAAGATCGATCACGTCCGTCTGGAGGCGGCGCAAGCTGGCCTCGCACTCGCGGCGAATCGAATCGGCCTTGAGCGAGGCGCCGATGTTTCCTGCGGCGTCCCATACCCGTTCGCACTTGGTGAACACGTAGGGACGTGGGGTGCGCCCGACGAATTGCCCTGGCGACTATTTCTTCCGAGTGACCTAGTCCGTAGAGCGCGGCGGTGTCAATCCAGTTGAGGCCGTGATCCAAAGCGGCATGGATGGCGGGAATCGAGTCGCTATCATTTTGCGGCCCCATGCTGCCGTTCCAGCCACCTCCGCCCATGGCCCAGGCGCCAATTCCGATGGGAGTAATGCGGAGGTCGCTGTTTCCAAGTTGACGTGTTTCCATAAGAATGCCTCGTTCCCTGGTGAAAAGCGAAGAGTTGAGAAAAACTGTGAAAGCGCTTGCCGGAAAGCTGAGAAACTGAATACCTGCGACGGCGAAAGAATAGAATCCAGAATCGCATTCGTCAATGCTGTTGAAGATTCTTGCGGCTGTCGACTGGCGTGCACATTGACAGACGGCCAGCACATAACACTTCGCCGACAAGACGCGTGCGGCGTTCGCGAAGCTCACTAAGGTCAGCCCTGCACTCGAGATTCATCCAAACCCGGCAACTGTTCCTGCGGCGTGCGCCTCCAAACCGAAGTTTCGTCGTAAATGACTGACTACATTCAACATAACTGCGGTCTAACGCTGTGTCTGCCGGGGTGTGAGTGGACGATTCGGGACGCTGTGGCGAAGCACAGACCTTAATCTTTTGCATCGCTTCAAGCAGCCCCGGAGAGGAACTCAAGAGCTGGCCGCGCCTCCAAGTCCGCCGCCACGATTGTTGCTTTGCTGGCGTAGAACAGGGGGCAGAAACTTCTTGACAGGCACCGACGGAGAGCGCTATAAACTGTTTCGATTAGTTGAGAAATCGTTTACTTTGACTCGCCACCGCGACGTGGGAGGAATTACATCGTGGCTAACTTTGGGCTTCGACTTTTTCTGCGGCTGTCGTCCCTTCTGGTTTTGCTGGCTTGCAGTCTTCCCGCCTTCGCGCAATACAGCAGCAACATTCAGGGCGTGGTTTCCGATCCGGCTGGCGCGGCGATCAACGGGGCGACCGTTGTACTGCTCAACTCGGACACGGGAGTTACCGCCACGACCACCACGAGTGATTCCGGCAACTACCGGTACAGCAGCCTTCCCCCGGGAAACTACCTGGTGACAGCCCAGGCCCAGGGTTTCAAGAAAACGGAAGCGAGCTTTGCGCTCAGCACTTCCGAAACGAAAGGCATCAATCTGGCTTTGCCTCTCGCAGCCACCAAGGAAACCGTCACGGTCGAGGTGCACCCACCTTTGGTCGACACCGATGACAGCCGCCTGCAGGAGACACTCTCAGCGGATACCGTTCGGGATCTGCCTTCAGCGAATCGGAATCTCTGGGACATCCTGGCCGTCACGCCCGGAGTAGTGGGCGTAGGCACGCGCCTGGCCGGAGAAGCTCCCGGCGGTCTGCCCGACAACTTCGGAACCCAGACTCCGCAAATCAGCGCCAACGGACGCAGCTACACCGGCAATGTGGTCATGGTCGACGGTATGAATGTCACCAGCCCGGTGCAGAACGGCAACATCATTCTCGCGCCGATTCCCGATGCAGTGCAGGAGGCCTCGCTGCAAACCAACACCTGGGGCGGGGAAGACAATCTGGGTAGTTCGATTCTGATTCAGGTTACGACGAAATCTGGAACGAACGAATTTCACGGTACGGGAAGTCTGTTTTTCGCGAATCAGGATTTGCAAGCGACACCGGACTTTGTGACCGGAGCGGCGGAGCCTTACTCCCGGAAGGATCTGGTAGGTGCGCTCGGTGGGCCAATCCGCAAAGGCAAGACTTTCTTTTTCGCAGATTTCGAAAAACTCTGGTCGACTGTGCCTGGTGCGACGGGGCAACAACTATTTGAGGATCCCCAGTTTGTGCAGTGGGCGCAAACGAACTATCCCAACACGGTCGGGACCGCGGTTCTTACGGGATGGCCGGCCGGTAATCTGTTTGGCGGCGTTCTTGCAAACAACTCGGCGGGTTTGCCGGAGACGGCGCTGAACTACCTTCCCTCAGGCCAGTGCGGTACGACTGGGGCACCGCCGTGCAGCCTTCAAATGGTGGATACCGGCAGTTTCAACGCCAGCGAATACTACAACGCCCTGCAGTACAACTTCCGGCTTGATCAGTACTTCACGGACCGGGATCGGCTCTACTTGAGTTACTACAACGACTCGTTCGATCAGCAACAGAAGTCTCCCAGGCCGAAGCTGGGGGCTCTGGATATCATGAGGAACCGGTACGCGCAAATCGATTTCACCCACACCTTTAATTCCAGCCTTCTGTGGGAATCCGCCTTCGCTTTCGCGAGCGTCGGTGGCGCTAACGGTCAGGACGCGAATTTGGCAGTGCCGAATGTCGGCGTCGCAGGCAATCTCACGGGTTGGTCCGTTGGCGGTGGATGGGGCCCGGGCGAGTACCGAGGCCCGATGTACAACTGGCGTTCGGTGCTGAGTTGGGTGCACGGGAAGCACAGTTTGAAGTTCGGCTACGACGGCGCGAGGGGCATTGAGCACGGCGATTTCACTCCGGATAACATTCGTCCGGGCTTCACGTTTAACAATCTTCTGGATCTCGTGCAAGACAATGTGTTCCAGGAATCGGTGGGTGCATACAACCCGCTCACCGGTTTAGCCGGGACGGTGCAGTTTGGCGGCCAGGAAAATCCCTTTGGCTTTTTTGGTCAGGACGACTGGAAGGTGAAACCAAATCTTTCCCTGACTCTTTCCATGCGTTGGGACGATTTTTCGAATCACACCCCCTGGGGAAACAGTGGCTTCCAATTCAGCGCTCTGAATCTGGGATCTGCGGGCACATTCAACGAACAGGTTCAATACGCCACTGTCGGCGTAGTTCCGGCCGTCTTCGCCAACGCGATGAAGAACATCTTTAGTCCGCGGATCGGTTTCGCCTGGGACCCAACCAAGAGAGGTCAGTGGGCGGTGCGGGGTGGGGTTGGCGTCTACCATGACTGGATTGCGATGGGCCAGACCATCGACCAAACTCGCAATAACCCTCCCGGCGTGTTGAGCGAGACTTTTACGGACGTATCTCCAACGGTAAATGGGGTGCCAGGTCAACCGCTGGGCAACTATTTTGCGATCGCGCCTTCTGGCAGCTACCCCTGGGGATTTGTCCTGCCGCCGATTCCGGCAGGATCTCTGAATGCCGCAGGAGGAATTGTCGGGGTGCCGACCAATGTCGATTCGCTCGACCGAAATATGAAGGCGCCGCTGGCGGTGAACTATGTCATCGGCGTAGAGCACCAGTTGCCCGGAAGATTGGTGGCGGGCGCCAACTACTCTGGCTCGCGCAGCTATAACGGCTTGACGGGGGCGGACGTAAACCGACTGCCTGGGGATGTCAGCATTTCTGGGACCGCGGGCAGTCAGGTCGAAAGCTTCAACCGCCCGAACCCTAACTTCGGCGCCATCACTTACGTTAACAACGCTAATCAAGCCACGTACAACGCGATGATTCTGTCGCTTCGCGGGAGGGCTGGCCACCGCGGGAACTTCCAGGGCTCCTACACGCTTTCGCACGCCAAAGACTATCCCGAAGCCAATACCAGGTTCGACCAGGACGGCCAGGACGGCGGCGCGAACATCCCCGATCAGAATGCGTATTTCAACTACTACGGCGATGCAAATTATGATGTGCGCCAGCGCTTCTCGTTCTCCGGCGTATACAACCTGCCCGGGATGAAGAGCGGAATTGCCAAAGTGTTGACCGACGGTTGGGAGGTGTCCACCATTATCGCCGTCCAAACGGGTACCCCGTTCTGGGCGATCGACAATCGTCCGCTGTCGGTGATGTGCGATGTAGGGGGAGCACCGACTCCGTGTAACAGCATTTCTTTGTCGAATCCGACAGCTCCTGTCATTACGCCGAACGTTCTAGCCCCCGGCAGTGGAGACTACAACATGGATGGCTTGGGCTATGACATCCCGTTGGCCGCCACGCAGAATTTCACCGGCGGCCATAGCCGCTCGGCATACCTGCACGGATTGTTTAGCGCTGCAGACTTCGGACAGCCAACGCAAGGAACAGAGGGCACTGAGCCGCGTAATATCTATCGCAATCCGGGGATGTTCCAGGCAGATGCAAGCGTCCTGAAAAACAACCACCTGCCGTGGCTCGGGGAACAGGGCAACCTGCAATTCCGCTTCGATTTCCTGAACGTTTTCAACCACGGGAACCTGGGTACCGTAGATCCCAACATGGCGGACGGCACCTTTGGCAAAGTCACCAGCACCCTCAATCCGTTTGACGCCAGGAAGATTGAGCTGGGCCTGAGGATATCGTTCTAGTTGCGATCGAAAGGGTATAAGCGCGGCGAGCCGGAGGATCGAACTTCGGCTCGCCAGTTTTTTGCAAGCAATGGCTGGTGCGTGGCGTGCGACCGCACGCATTGCGTACGCTCTTTAAATGTTGCCTCAAAACTGAAGACATGCTTCCCAGCGATCGCATCAGCGAGTAGATTTAGGAGGTTCATCCATTGAGGGGTGCCATGAATCAGTTTTCCGCCTCCAGACGCCATTTCATAAAACAAGCTTCCAACGCTGGAATGGCCTGTTCCGCGACGGCCTTCCTGGGCCGCTCTTTGTGGGCAGCGGACAGCTTGGGCCAGGCTACTCCCGCTTCCTCCGTCAGTGGCAGCACAACCGCGCGAGTCTATGTCGACTCCAGACGAACCATTGCGCCGCTTGATCGCAATCTGTTCGGCTCGTTCCTCGAACATCTGGGGCGCGCGATTTACGAGGGCGTATACGAACCCGGGTCCAAGCTTTCCGACGCCAGCGGATTTCGCAAGGATGTGCTCAACGAAATTCGCCAGATGGGAGTTCCGATCATTCGTTATCCGGGGGGGAATTTTGTTTCCGGATACAACTGGCTGGACGGCGTCGGGCCGAAAAAAGACCGTCCACGCACGCTCGATAAGGCTTGGGACTCAATCGAGTCGAATCAGTTTGGAACCAACGAGTTTTTGGCCTGGTGCAAAGCCGCGGGCACGGAACCCCTCATGGGATTGAATCTAGGCACTGGGACGGCAGAGGAAGCGGCCGCTTTGGTCGAGTACTGCAACGTCGACAAAGGTACGAAATGGAGCGATCTGCGGCGGCAGCATGGCATCGCCGATCCCTACAAGGTGCAGCATTGGTGCCTGGGCAACGAGATGGACGGTCCCTGGCAGATCGGGCACATGTCCGCGACGGAATATGGTTTGAAAGCAGCAGATGCGGCCCGGCAGATGCGATACGTGGATTCTTCTCTCCAGCTGATTGCTTGTGGCTCAAGTGGTCCTCTCATGCCAACGTATCTCGAGTGGGACCGCGAGGTGCTTGAACAGTGCTACCACTATGTGGATGGTCTCTCGCTGCATCGCTACTTTGGCAACAATGAACGCGACTCGGGCGGCGATACTTCGAAGTATCTCGCGCTGAACTTGAGCATGGAGCGTCAGATCGCGGAGACCATCGCGGTGTGCGATTTGGTGCGCGGACACAAACGATCTCCAAAAAAGCTGTGGCTGTCGTTTGATGAATGGAACGTGTGGTATCGCACCACCGGGGGAGATGACGTGGATGGCCACCGGAAGGAAGCGCCGCATTTGCTGGAAGAGGTCTACAACCTGGAAGATGCGCTGCTGGTTGGCGGACTCATCAACTCGCTGTTGCGCAATGCGGATCGAGTAAAACTCGCGTGTCTCGCGCAGTTGGTCAATGTGATCGCTCCGATCATGACAGACGAGAACGGTATTCTGCGGCAGACCATCTACTACCCTTACAGTTGGGCGCTGCAATTTGCCAAAGGCGCGGTGCTGAACTTGCTGGTGGAGTCATCCACTTACGAGGTTGCCGGCTTGGATCAGGTAGGGCATGTCGACGTGGCCGGTTCGTTGGACCATGACGGCGGCAAGCTCTCTCTCTTCATTCTGAACCGAGATTTGTCGAAGGCTCATGATGTGGAGGTGATGTGGGAAGATGCCGTTCCAGCGCGCGTGATTTCTGCATCGGTGCTGACGGGCGATGACCTCAAGGCCTCGAACAGCTTTGCGGCGCCGAAACGCGTTGTGCCGCAATCGTTTGCGGCCCCTGCCAGCAACGGGGGGCGAACCAAGTTCGAGGTTCCGGCGCGTTCCTACACAGTCATTCAGTGGTCGATGTAGAAACGGGGTGGAGAGGATGTCTGAAAGAGGAAGCATCTCGCGCAGACAGTTTGTGAGTGCTGCGATTTCGGCGGCTGCCGTATCGTCTCTGCCGACTCATCCGGTTTTCGCTGAGCTCGAAGCCGCAGGGAACGCCGGAGCGCAGACTTCCGCGACGCTGATCGACTCACCCAGTTGGAAAGATCAGGGCGTTGAGAATCTCGCCAAGTCGCCTCACGCCAAACTGCGCGATGTCCCCGTGCGCGCGGTGACGATCACCGGCGGTTTCTGGGGACAACGCCGCGAGATCAACGTGACCAAGAGCATCCCCACCATGCACGACCTGCTGGAGGCGAACGGCCGGATGAACAATTTCCGCCGTCTGGTGGGAAAAAGCACTGCTGCGCAGATTGGTCCTGTGTTTTCTGACTCCGATGTTTACAAGTGGACCGAAGCGGTTGGATTTGTGCTGCAATCGGGTGATCGTCCTGAGCTTCGGGCAAGCGCCGAAAAGCTGATCGATGAAGTGGTTGCTGTTCAGGAATCCAGCGGCTACTTGAACACGTTACTATCAGGATGACCGCAAGTCTCTGCGAATGCTCCCGCAGACCCAGACGACGGGTCACGAGCTCTACAACATCGGACACATGCTGCAGGGTGCCATCGCTTACTACCGGGCGACCGGCGACCGCAAGCTGCTCGACGCCGGAATTCGTTTCGTCGACGATTTTCTGATTCCGAATTACGGTCCAGCGCCTAAGAAGCCCATCGTGTCAGGGCATCCCGAAATTGAAATGGGATTGATCGAGCTCTACCGCATCACGGGCGACAAGCGCCAGCTTGACCTTGCGGGCTACATCCTGCAGGGAGACGCGCGCATCGAGTTACCGGAACGCCGGACGATTTACATGTTCAGCGGAACTCCGTTTACTGCACGGACCAAGATGCAGGGCCACGCGGTTCGTGCGATGTACGCCTGTTGCGGCGCCACCGATTATTACCTGGAGACGGGCGATCCGGCGTACTTGCAAACGCTGAATGCGCTTTGGAACGACATGACCACCACCAAGATGTATGTCACGGGTGGAGTCGGTTCGCGGTCCGACGGGGAGGCGTTTGGCGACGCCTACGAGTTGCCGAATTTCCGCGCGTACGGCGAAAGCTGTGCTGCCATCGGCAACATGATGTGGAACTGGCGCATGCTGGCTGTGACCGGCGACGCAAAGTTTACCGATGTGATCGAACGCGCGCTCTACAACGGAATCAATTCTGGGATGTCACTCGACGGAACGCTTTACTGTTACCGCAATCCTTTGGCTTTTGACCCGTCTACTGGAGATAAGATCCGAAATCCCTGGTACGACGTGACCTGCTGCCCACCGAATCTTGAGCGCACGTTCGGGTCTCTGCCGGGATATTTCTATAGCACGAGCGCCGACGGAATCTACGCGCACCTCTACGATAATTCGGAACTCAACTGGCATCTGGAGAATGGAGTTGGCTTGAAGATCGTGCAGAAGACGAGTTATCCGTGGGACGGCAACGTGGAGATCGCCGTCACGCCGGCGGAAGCGACTGAGTTCACTTTTTATGTGCGCATTCCCGGATGGGCTGACCACGCGCAGGTAGCAGTGAATGCGAAAGCGTTAGGGGGCGCGACGCCGGGGCAGTATCTACCCATCCGCCGCCGCTGGTCGCCCGGCGATGTGATTCAACTGAAAATAGAAGTCGTACCGCAAGTGATTGCGGCGAATCCGCGCGTGGCCGATGACAGCGGACGAGTCGCGATACAGCGCGGGCCGCTGATCTACTGTCTGGAAGAGATCGATCAGCCCAGCGGGATATCGCTCAGCGATGTGGCGGTCAATCCGGGGCGCCGGCCAGCAGAACAATTTCAGACTGAATTCAAGAATGATCTGCTCGGTGGGATGGTGGTGCTTCATCATACGGGCGCGGTCTATGAGCGGGGACGCGCGGAAAAAATGCTCTACTCGCGTTACGGCGGAGAATCGTTGAGAACCCAGAAGACTCCGCTCACCTTCATTCCGTACTACGCGTGGGCCAACCGGCAGGCGACTTCGATGCAGGTGTGGAATCTCTTGCTGCAGTCATAAGCGGCGATCGAAGATTCGCGTTGGAGATTCACCACGATAAGCGTATGAGGGAAAGACCTTGCCGCGGCAAAGTGAAGTGCAGTTGGACCTTACCCTGCTGCATCTCTACCCAAGCGGGAGAGTCCAGGAGTTGTAGTTGGCCGCTGCTCTCCAATCGTTTGTGCGCGCTCTCGGAGAGCGATTGTGGTGCGCCCATCTCTTTCCATGCGCTAAAGGCGTTGCTGTGGTCGGTGTCTACCCGGAAATGTTCGAGCAGGCCGCGTTTTGCGTCCGCAGGGAGGCCAGTGATCGCCAGATCGATGGGCGCGGCGGGGAATAGAACGTCATCGTCGTGGTAGTTCCAGATCAGGATCTCGATCTCCCGATCTTTGCGCGTGGCGATGGCGTTGATATCCGGCTGAGCACGAACTCCGTTGCGCGCAACGTCCTCGCTTGTTAATGCTCCAGAGCTTGTTGCCTTCACGCGCTCGTTGCCCAGCAGCCCCAGCATGCGAAAGGCGTTCAGGACGGGCTTGTCTACCCCGTTGGTCGCCAGTTCACGAAAACCAGCGAAGTAAGGCTGGCCCTCAAACTCGAATGCCCAAGTGACCACTCCGAGAAGATTGATGCGATCTTGGCGCGCCAGAGCCAGGATATTATTCAGGACCTCAACAGTATAGGCGCCGTATAACGGTCCATTGCGGTACAAGTTCTGCGGATTCTTTTCGGCGGAACATGCGGCGCAGCCTTCCGGGTCCGATTCGCCAAGGATGATCGGAGTCTGTCTCCACTCCGGAAAAGATGCCACGATCTTGAATCCTTGCTCGATCGCGGTAAGCTGGCGGCTGATCCCCATCTGCACGTGGTCGCCTTGCCACGTGGGAGATCCCTTGGGATGAAAGCTGATGAAATCGAGGTGCGATCCAATTTTGCCGGTTGCGTAATTCTTCTGGTGCGCGCAATGCTCCAGGAATGCGCGGAGAAAGTCTGCTGCCTTCGAGTTGCCCGGACCCGTCGTGTCCGGGCCGCCGATCCGACCTGCGGGAAGCGCCCGCATCACCGCCTCGACTGAAACGTCATAAAGCTTGAAATATTCTTCCGGCGTTCCTTGCCAGTAGCCAATGTCGGGTTCATTCCACACTTCCCATAACCAGGTTTTCACTTCGGCATCGCCGTAACGTTCGCGGAGATGGCGGACAAATTGAAAAACAAGTTCAGACCACTTCTGATAATCGTTTGGTGGATAGGCCCATCCGGTATAAATGTTGCTGACTTTGCCTCGCGGAAAGTCATGGCGATAAGGTTCGGGGTTAGTCGACAGAGCCTGCGGCATGAATCCGATTTCGACCAAAGGCTTCACGCCAGCCGCGTGGAACGCGTCGAAAATCTGATCCAGAATCACCCAACTATAAACTGGATGTCCGGACGCATCCTCCGAATAGACGTTGGTGGAACCCCACTTCAGAGAAGCCGTCCCGTCGCCGCTGGTGAGAAGATTGTGAGTCCGCACATAAACCGGTGCGGCGTTTGCCGCAGCCAACTCGGCGAGCAACTTCCTGCCATCCGGGGCGTAGGTGTAATTGGGCTCGTCGTATCCGAAGTAGTTCCAGGCGTGCGCGATCGGCCCATCGGATTGGTCGATTCGCACCTGGATGTTCACGCTCTGCGAAGTTTCCTGAGACCAGCCGAAAAGACTGATCAGAAAAAAGACAGCGAACACCATGAGGAGATTTACCAACCTGTGATGGCGGCGGCAATTGCACATGCGGGTGCGTCGCTTCAATGACCGCCGCTCGTGCGACGGAATATTCGGGTCTTCTTTAGCGAGTAGAGAAGCTGTAAATGGTGACTGTGTGATAGCGTTCACCGGGCTTCAATTCGGTTGAAGGGAAATCGGGATGATTGGGCGAGTCGGGAAAATGCTGTGTTTCCAGGCACAGCGCAGCGTGCAACTCATCCGGCTTTCCGCCTTTGCCTTTGACCGAGCCGTCCAGGAAATTCCCGCTGTAAAACTGAATTCCCGGCTGATCCGTAAGAACCTTCAGCACGCGTCCACTGCCTGGATCATAGAGCTCAGCGGCTTCTGCCAACTTTCCTCCGCCGCTATCCAGCACCCAGTTGTGATCGTATCCGCGGCCCAGATGAAGTTGTTCATCGTTTGCGTTGATGCGCGCACCGACGGCAGTCGCCTTGCGAAAATCGAAAGGAGTCCCTTCCACGGATTTCAACTCTCCCGTCGGAATCAAGCCGGCATCGACAGGAGTGAAGCGAGAGGCGCGCAGTGTTAGTTGATGACCCAGGATGTCACCTTTGCCTGCCAAATTGAAATAGGAATGATTCGTGAGATTCACCACCGTATCTTTGTCCGTGGTGGCAGAGTACTCGATTTTCAGTTCGCCTTTCACCAAGGTGTACCGAACCACCGCTGACAGATTGCCGGGATATCCAGCCTCGCCGTCTTTACTCAGATACGCCAGTTCCACTCCGTTCGCGATGGACTTGGCCTTCCACACCACGTTATTAAAGCCATGCGGCCCGCCGTGAAGGGTGTTCTCGCCGTTGTTGAGCGGCAAAGAATATTTCTTACCATCCAGCGTAAAGCTGCCGTGCGCAATGCGATTGCCATAGCGGCCGATGATTGCCCCGAAAAACGCAGTGGACGGGCTATTGAAGTTAGCGACATACCCGTTGAGATCATCGAATCCCAATACCACATCCGCCGACTTGCCGTTGCGGTCCGGAACCTTCAGGGAAACCACAACGCCGCCGTAATTTGTGATGCGAGCTTCGTAGGGGCCGTCGGTCAGCGTGAAAAGTTCTACCGCAGTGCCATCGGGCATTTTCCCAAAGGGTTGGCTTGTCACTTTTGTTTCAGCCTCCGCACTCCGAGTAAATAGAGCTAGACACAATCCGCCGATCGCGATCATTCGCAGGACTCTGCTGTACGCGCATTATTGCTCCTCGATTTGCACCTAACTGCCCGGGTTTCCCGTAGCAGCCTGGGATACGGCGAGCTGGGATACGGCGATCAATGTCGGCAGGATATCGCCCAGTCCGTCGCTGCCACGCTGGCCTAAAGTGAAATAAAGCTTGTTGTACAAAGGATAAAGCTGCTCGTAAGTCTGTTGCGCCTGGGCTTTCGGAGTGAACGTCCGGTTGGGAGGGCAGATTTTGTCCTGTGCTTCTTCGACGGTCTTGAAAGTTCCTGCGGCCAGAAAAGCAAAAATTGCAGATCCCAGACTAACCACACTCTTGCTCGGCACCAGCACCGGACGTCCCAGCACATTGGCATAAACCTGATTCAGGACATCGTTCTTCTGAGGGATCCCGCCGGCGTTGATCACACGCTTGATGTGCACACCATTCCCAGCCATGCGATCCAGAATCACGCGCGTATGAAACGCCGTACCTTCGATCGCGGCGAAGAGTTCATCCTGCGCGGTGGTTTGCAAGTTCCAACCCAGCGTAACCCCGCGCAGGTTAGGATTCACCAGCACCGTGCGGTCGCCGTTGTCCCAGGTCAGGCGCAGCAGCCCAGTCTGCCCGGCGCGATATTTCTCCAGGCCAGCGCTCAGCGTTTTCACGTCGGTCCCCGCGCGGGCAGCGATCGCGCTGAAAATATCTCCCACTGCAGAAAGTCCAGCCTCGATTCCCGTACGCAGAGGATGCACACTGCCTTGCACAACACCGCAAACACCCGGCACGAGATTCACCGACGGAGTGATTCCGATAATGCAAGTCGATGTTCCGATCACGTTCACCATGTCATCGGTGCGGCATCCGGCACCGATGGCGTCCCAATGCGCATCGAACGCGCCGACCGGGATCGGAATGCCGGCCTTGAGCCCCAGCTTTTCGGCCCAGAAAGAAGAGAGGCTGCCGGCAATCTGATCGGAGGTCGCGTACTCGCCGTCCAGTTTTTCGCGGACGCCCTTTAGAAGAGGGTCGACTTTTACGAGAAAGGTTTCCGGAGGAAGGCCGCCCAGTTGCGCATTCCACAGCCACTTGTGCCCCATAGCGCAGATGCTGCGTTTTACTTTCCTGGGATCAGTGATGCCGCACAGCGTGGCCGCGACCATGTCGCAATGCTCGAAGGCAGAAGCAAACTCAGAGCGCTTTTCCGGATTGTGGCGCAGCCAGTGCAGCAGTTTGGAAAATCCCCACTCCGATGAGTAGACGCCACCACACCACTGGATCGCCTCCAGGTTTTCTTTGTGCGCAGCTGCGGTGATCTCCGCCGCTTCGCCTTTGGCGCGGTGATCGCACCAAAGGTAGTATTCACCGAGGGGTTCGAGATTCTTGCCCACCGGAATCACCGAAGAACCCGTGGTATCGAGCGCGATGGCCTGCACCTGATTTCCCGAGATGCCGGTTTTCTTCAGAACTTCGCGCGTGGCAGCGACCAGCGCCCGCATGTGGTCGTCATGGGATTGCGTGGCGTACTCGGGATCCTCGCGCTTACGGTGCAGCGGATACTCGGAAGTAGCAGAATCGATCAGGCCGCGGTCACTGTCGACGAGAGAGACACGAACGCTCAGCGTTCCAAAATCGACTCCGGCCACGATGGCCATTAGCAGGCTCCGTTATCGCGGCCGTGGTAATACATGTCCCAGCCCAGATAGCGCGTGGTGGCTTCCTGCACGGCAGAAGCGACGGTCGAGAGGTTCGCCGCCACGTGGTGCTCGAAGCCGCGTTCGCAGATGAAGTGCAACAGCTTCTGCAGCTGCGGAATCTCGACCACGCCCGCGCCACCGAACGTGTTCAGCGGGTCGTCGGTGAATCGTCCTTCGCCCACGTAGCCACGCATTTTGCCGGCAGTATCGTCGGTAGAGAAGCGGGCGAAACTCATCTTCTCGGGCTTGATCAGTCCCACGCAGGTTCCAAAAGTGTTTTCCTTGCCCACGGTGCCGGCGATGATCTCCTGAAAATCCATTTTCACCGAGCGGAAAAAATGTTTCGGAAGGTTGGAGCAGTGGAAGCAGACCGCCTTGTTCGGATCTGATCCATAGTTATTATTCCAATCAAGCAGCGCCGAAGGCGTGCCTGACGCCAGTTGCAGCGCGTGCATGCCTAGCACGCCGCAAATATCCACCTCGCAGGCGCTCGACAGCAGTTCGTTGCTCATCATGCTCATTACGGTGCAGGGAACTACTCCCAGGTTTTCTTCAATCGACGTCCAGCACTGCACCGCGCTGATCGTAACTTCGGTCGCCGCCATCCACTGGTCGACCACTGCGCCCAGCTTTGCCATCTTCATGAGCGCAGGCGCGGGCACGCTGCTGGCGTCTACATATTTCTTGATCGCTGCCAACTTGGCCTGCGCGTGATCATCGTTGTCTTTCATGCGCTCGATCCGGCCCAGCACTTCGGAAAGGTCCAGCGTCTCGATCGAGATGCCCTGCGACTCCAGAATCTTCTCGCTGTAGCGCACCGTGTTGAACGCGGTGGGGCGCGCGCCGATGGCGCCCACTCGCAGGTTGCGGAATCCTTTCACGACCCGGCACACCCCGGCAAACCATTCCAGATCTTTTGCGAACTCCGGCGAGTCGGGACTCTCCGTGTGCAGCGTGGTGATCGAGTAAGGAATCCCGTATTGCCGCAGGTTGTTACACGCCGACATCTTGCCGCAGAAACTGTCGCGGCGCGAGGCGATCGTCATCTTTTTGGGATCGTCGGGCGTAGCCTGAATCAGCACCGGCACGCGGAGATCGGCCAGCCGCAAGGCATCCGCGATGGCGCGTTCTTCGCCAAAGTTCGGCAACGTAACGATCACGCCATCAATCCGCTCGCGGTGGCGCTTGAACAGTTCGGCGCAGCGCCGCGATTCTTCCCGCGTCTCCACCGCCCCGTATTTGCTCTCTTTCGGGTCCAGAGCGACCACGTCCATGCCCGCCGTCTCCAGCGCGCGCAGGATCTCTTCCCGCCCGCTCTTGGCCAGGTGGTCGGGAAAAAATCCCCGGTTACCCACGATCACTCCCATCGTCATCTTTTTCGCGTTCGCCGACATATCACTCCCTGTCCCGACTGAACCGCCGCGGGTTCGTTAGCACTGGCGCTATTGGTTATCGCCGATTTCTCACCACCGCTCGTTTATCGTGCGCCGTTACTTTTTCTTTTCCTGCCCGTAGTACGCGTCCTTGCCATGCTTTCGCAGGTAGTGCTTGTCGCGCAGCGTGGTTCCCGCTGGCTGTGCGGCGGCGTTGATCCCCAGCGTGAAGCAGGCCATCCGCGCCAGCGCTTCCAGAATCACTGCGTGATGAGCCGCTGCCAAAGCGTCCTTTCCCCACGCGAAAGGACCGTGATTGGCCACCAGCACGCCCGGAGTCGCCGACGGATTCGTTTGCCGCAGACTCCGAACCATAGCATGGCCGGTGTTCTTTTCGTATTCTCCCGCAATCTCTTCGTCGGTTAATTCCGACGTGACCGGCACCGGACCATGAAAATAATCCGCGTGAGTCGTGCCAAAACATGGAATCGGCTTGCGCGCTTGCGCCCACGCCGTGGCATACTCCGAGTGGGTGTGAGCGACCCCGCCGATTTCGGAAAATTCGTTATACAGTACCAGATGACTAGGCAGATCGGACGACGGCCGCAGCGTCCCTTCCACGATTTTCCCGGTCAGGTCGGTCACCACCAGATGCTCCGGCTTCATCTGCTCGTAAGGCACACCGCTGGGCTTGATCACCACCAACCCATCCTCCCGCGAAATCCCGCTGGCATTGCCAAACGTATACAGAACCAGATTTCTTCTCACCAGTTCCAGATTGGCTTCCAGCACTTGTTCCCGCAACTCTTGCAGCAGCATTCCCTTTGCCCTATGCTCCCCAGTACCCGCATTCCCATCTGCAGTAATCGTTTACTCAAATAGTCGTATTGTACATTATTCCCGCGTCCGGTAACTTGGCAAGGGCTTTCTAGGGATTTGGGCGGAAGCTCTCTCCAGCAGGGCAGGGTGAGAGCGAGAGATACGATCCGTTCTAGCGCGGGAGCGTAACCGAGGCGTTTCGGGATCTGCTGCGCCCGGATCCTTTGGGGGGCGTTGCGGACCGTCCAGCCGGCGCCAATGCGGTAGAACGTCTGAGCACTAAGCTGGTCGTCAGCTCATATTCGTGGCGTTCGTGCAAGGGTGGATCGCCTTCGATCTCGTTCAATAGAGCCCGGAAAGCAATCTTGGCCAGTTCCTTTTGGGACATTTGCACCGTCGTCAACGGAGGCGTTGTGAACTCCGCCAAACGGATGTCGTCGAACCCGACCACGGAAAGGCCTTCCGGCACCCGAATATTCTGCTCATAGGCTTGTCGCATGACTCCGATCGCGGTCATATCATTGGAGCACAGCACGGCAGTCGGCTGAACACTTAAACTGTTAAGTTCAATCAGGGCACGCATTCCTCCCTCCATGCGGTGATCTCCGACCGTGATCAAGTCAGGAGAAAGTCCGATCTCCATCATGGACGTCTTGAATGCCTCTCGCCTGGCCATAGCAGACTTCAAATGCGGAGGTCCCGCGACGAACGCGATGCGCGTGTGCCGGAGGGCCGCCAGATGCTGCACAGCCTGCCGGATTCCACTCTGATAGTTGACCCGGATATTGGCGATTCCTCTTACATCGGGTCCCACATCCACGAATACCAGAGGAACCTTACGGTAACGAAGGTGTTCGAGCAGCGACTCTTCCATGCCAAACGTCAAGATCGCCACCCCATCCACACGCCGTTCGATCATTCGCCGGACCGACAATTCCATCCGCTTCGGGTCGTTCACGGTCGAGGTGATTAAGATCTCGTAGTTGTTTTCGACCGCGAGATTTTCAAAAGTTTGAACGATCTCTGGGAAAAATGGATTAGTAAATTCTGAGACGATCAGGCCAAAAATGCGGCTTCGTCCCGAAACCAAAGCGCGGGCCTGAGTGTTGGGGTAGTAGCCCAGTTCGTCCACCACCCTCCACACCCGCTTGGCGAGTTGGGGATCAACAGTCGGAACACGATTAATTGCCCGGGATACGGTGGCGGTGGAAACCTTCGCTCTGCGGGCGATTTCGCGGATATCCATCGGGCTATTTAGAGAAAAAAGCCAGTTTTATCCACGTCATCTTACCATAGCGTACGGGCAGACTCATGAATTCCGGGAAGGCATTGTAGCAAACGTTTTCCATCTTCTGGGGACAAAACGGCCCCCGCAAACCTTGCTGCACATCAACGGCCAGGGGTTAGTTCCAGCCAAGTTGTCTTCTTTCTGGAGCGGAACCACATACGCTCCGCGCCGAGACTGCAAAGGCGTCGTAGGGCGATAGTTGCCGACACCGCTAATCCTCGCCGGCTGCTCGATTCGCAATAGACCTTCTGGCGTGGCGTCGGTCGCTGCAGCGAGTCCCACTCGTACGACGCCGGACTCGCGATTCACTTCAACACTTTCAAATTGACCCGCATCGAGCGTCAGCCACAATCCCAGGGACGCTACGTAGACGCGTGCTCGAAACGAGTCGCGCGGTGTAACCGTGACCACCTTGCCTTGCGTCTCGACGTTCCCGCCAAACGCTATCCAGCCGAACTCAGGGTGATTCACGATATAAGTGGCCGTGTTCCAGGCGTGTCCAAAGAAGTTGGGACCGTAGTCGCCGCTGTAGGGATCAGGCTTCAGCATGTCCGGGAATCCGTGGAAAGCCGCCGAGGCAAACCCCTCCTGGTCGATGTCGGTGAGCGCGCCCATCGTTCCACCGTAGCCCACTCGCAATAGATGGAAATCTTCCGGATGTTCACGGTATTCGTCCAGCACCGGAATCGCGTTCAGTCCCGAACCATAGTGGTGCAGTTGCCGCTCCAGTCGCCGGTCCTTGGCGGCAAAGATGAAGTCCCAGTACCGGCGCGCGCTGCCGTTGTAGCCCCAGTGAGGAATTGCGGGATCGTATCCCAGGATTGCGTCCAGCGTAACCTCGGCTTTGTCGTGATAACCGAAATACTTTGTCCAGGCGTAGACCTCTTCCTGACCGGTGGAATCCCACGGCATTTCGCTGCCGAACGGGTAAGCTTGCTTCGTCCAGTGGTCGGCCCGTTCGCGCATCTTGCTTTCCAGAGCCGCAGCTTGAGCATTCATGCCTTCACGCTTGAGGTCGGCCAGTATCTCCACAAAGATGGAACCCTCCATCTGGCCAAACACGGCAAGGTCCCCGGCATACCTGGTCATAGCCATCGACGTCTCGTAGGCGTGATTCAAATACCAATCCCAGGGATGGTTGGTGACCAACCCCTTGTGATCACGAGCCAGACGGTAAAGTACCCAGTACGCCGCCGCCACGTGCGGATAGTCATACGAACGGTCGACCGCCTCCGACGCTTGCTTATTCCAACTGGTCCACGATTTCCAGTCAAAGCTGCTGTCGTAGTAGTTCGCCGGCATCTGGTCCGGCTGGTAGTAGAACAGGCTCTTGCGCACGCCGTAGGCGTGGGGACCGTCCTTGAAATTGCAGCCCGCCCCATAACACGCCGTCGACGAACTGCTGCAATTTGTCGAGTTCTTCTTTGTCAGGCTGGACCAACTCCTTCATGATGGCCGCGAGCCAGGAGCCAGCGCCGCCTTCATCGCCCAGTCCGGCGATCCAGACGCGGCTGTCCTGCAGCACCATGTGGTTCGCCTCGCGATCATAAGTGATCACCGACGGAGCGCGGTGAAACGGATCGTTCGTGTCGGTGAACCACTGGCGCGTGGTGAGAAAGTGTCCCATGTCCGCCACGGTTTGTACCTCCGGCTTGATCACAAAGTAGTGAATGGTCTGCACCGTTCCGTCGGCGTAGGTGATCGTCAGACGCGAGCGCCCCCATGTTTTGCCCTGCAAAGTGTAGGCTCGCCAACCTTTGTGATCCGAGGCATCTTCGTGAATCTCAATCGCCGATGCGGGTTCGACTTTCAAAGAGGTGACGGGCTTGCCGTACTGGAGAAACAGTCGTCCCCTCGATGTCCTGCGGCAGGATGTAACCGGGCACGCCAACGGCGACCGGTCGCCGATTATCGACGAGAGTTTTCTCGACATGCCGAATCGAATCGGAAACCAGAAACTTGAGCCCGTAAGTTTTCGATTCGCCCGGCGCAAGCGTGAGGCTGGTGGGAGCGTTCCACGGTTGCGCGTTCTTCCATTCATTTTCAGCGTAGGCCTGGCTGTGAACCATCCATTCGTAGAAGCCCTCGAACGTGATTCCTCGCGGCGTGGGATCAGTAAATACCGGAGCCGCGCCCCAATGGCCCTTGCGATCCAGAATCGGGTTATACGCCTCAAATGGGGTTCTGCCATCGGGGACGACCACCAGCGCCGGACCGTGGCCGCTCAGTCGCGTCACTTGCAGATAGCCCGCGTCCTCGCCGATGTAGGGATCGTAAAACGAACAGATCGCATGCGCCTGGTCGAGCGTTCGATCGTTGAGCACGTTGTTGAAAATCATGGGAATGCCCAGCGCCCCGATCTGCACCGGCTTCGTCGAGATGTTCGTCAAGACGAAACGCAGGACGAGCTTGCCTTCGTCCACGGCCCAGGTTCTCGTGATGCGCAGTGGAGATATCCGTGGGCAGCGTGGGCGCAAGGTCGGCGGCGGCGAGCACACCGGCCGACGCAGGCAGCGCGCGTACTGGCACGCGTGCCGCGGCTGTCGAATAGTTCGCCCACTCTCCGGAGTCTCCCGCGCGCAAGCGAAGCGTAATGTCGCCCAGATGAAAAAATCCGTTTTGTGAACGCTCGGTGAGCAGGTCCCCGGGAGTGAAGTCGAAGCCATCAGCTCCTTTCGGTTTCAGCGCGGCCACGGTTTGCGAGGAGCGCACCAGGCTCAGTGTGAAGTCGGGAGTGTCGTAGTTCACGATTCCCTGGTCGAGCATCGGCCCTGGCGTCGGAGCCGGCTTACTGGCGGCGGGTTGTGCGGCGACGCGTGTTGGCATCATGCACAAGATCGACATGCAACAGATCGACATGCAAAAGATCGACATGCAAAAGACCGACGCGATTACCGGGATAAGGTCTTCGCGGATAAGCCGTTTGAGTTTCACGATTTCGTCCTTCGATTCAACGCAAAGTTATGAGTTCGATGGTTTCTTCGACACCTTGGAAACCGCTGAGAAATCTTCGTCGCCATAGCCCTCAGCGATGGCGCGCTGGAACACAGAGAGCGCGGCGGCCGCGGTTTGCAGCGAAATTCCCTTCTTGGACGCATCTCCCTGGGCATACGCAATATCTTTCGCCATCCAGCGCAGTGCAAAATTTGGCGTGAAATCATCGGCGGCCATGCGGTCAGCGATTCGCTTCACGATTCCGCTCCCCGGAGCGCCGCCCGTGAGAATGGAGACAGCCTTGGCGCGGTCGAGGCCGCCCGCATCGATCATCGACACAGCTTCGGCAAACGACGCCGCCTGCACGCCGCAGACAAAGTTGTTGATGAGCTTCATCAAAGAGCCACTTCCAACCGCGCCCAGATGAGCCACGTCACGACCCAGAACCGAGAACACAGGCCGCGCGGCATCGAGTGCTTCTGCGGAACCTCCGACCATGAAAACCAACTCTCCGGATGCGGCATGGGGCTTGGTGCCGGTGACCGGCGCATCCAGAAATCGGCAGCCATGCTCGGCCGCCTCGGCCGCAAGTTCCTGAATCCAGTCGCCGCTGAGGGTGCTGGACTCGATCAGCACTGCATTCGAACGCGCCCCGGCCAATGCTCCGTTCTCGCCCAGCCAGATATTGCGCGACGCAACATCATCCCCCACCATGCTGAGAACGATTTCCGACCGCGAGGCAGCTTCGCGCGGCGATGCGGCGACGAACGCGCCGGCGTCCGCGAAGGGAACACATTTCTCTCGATTGCGGTTGTACACGGTCAGCGGGAAGTTTGCGGAGAGCAGGCGATGGGCCATGCCCCCGCCCATAATGCCAAGTCCGAGAATTGCTACGTTAGGTTTCGCCATGTTTTCCTTCATTCCAGCGCGATGACGTTAATCAGAGTGGGTTTTGACGCGTCGATGCGCACCGCGTTTCGCAAAGGTCGCCCATATCCTTCGGCGCTAACCTGCATGACATCACCATCTTGCAAGCGAATCTGATCACTGAAGCTGAGACAGTCCGTTCCAAAGAAGTGAACGTGAACGTCTCCCGGCCTGCGGTGGCCTTCAAATTTGAAGTGATGGTGCTCAATATTCTGCAGGCTGTGACACATTTCGGAATCTCCTGTGCGGAAAGTCTTTGTCCAGTGGACGTTACCGACCCTCTCGATGGTCGCCGCAACCGGCACGGATTCGAATTCCGCATCCACCACGAGTTCCGGTCCAAGCGCACAGGTGCGAAGCTTCGAGCCCGCGAGATTCAGGTAATTCTTCTTTTCAAATTGATGATCCGAGAACTCGTTGCCCACCGCCATGCCGATTCGATAAGGCTGCCCATTTGGAGCAACCAGGTAAATCCCGGCAATCTCAGCCTCTTCTCCGCCGTCCTCAGCATAGGAGGGAATGTCGAGCGGCTCTCCATGGGCGCGCAGTGCGTACCCAGAGCCCTTGTGGAACCACTCTGGAGCGATCCCGATATTTCCGTCGGCCGGGCGCCCTCCTTCCACTCCCCAGCGAAACATTTTCATGCTGTCGGTCAAATCCTCGGTGGCTGTTGCATGCATGGACTGGCGACCGCGCGCGCTGCCAAGGTGGGTCAGTCCTGTGCCGGAAATCAGGCAGCGAGCGGAATCCTCAGGATGGTCAATGGCGGGAAGCAGGCGCCATTCCGAGCTGCCGTTGTAAATCGGGTTGTAGTCGATGGCTTCGAGTCTGGCTCTCTGGCGCGCAACTTCACTGAGCTTCATGCGCGCGGCGACGGCGATATGAGCCAACTCGTAGATGGAAGAGCAGTTGTCCAGCAAGCGAACGCTCGGTTCCTCCACCAGCGCCACCCGCCGGACGTTTCCTTTCTTGATTTGAATCAGTCTCGTCATAGGATCGGTACTTCTTCACCAAAGTTCTTCACCAGCTCCTACCAGCACTTCAACAATTATTCGATTACCTCGAACCGCTCGAGCCCGGATTCGTTGATGGTCAGTCCGAGTCCCGGAGTGTTTTCGTCGAGATCGATGAAGCCGTCTTTCGCCCTGGGTTCGCCTTGAAATATGTACCAGAACAATTCGTTGCCCACTTCCACATCGACGATGGGAAAATACTCTGCCATCGGCGAGTTCAGGCTCGCCATGACGACGTGGTAGTTGTGCATCTGTCCGGCATGAGGAATTACCGGAACGGAATGAGCCTCGGCGAGGGCAGCGATTTTGCGGGCCTGCGTGATGCCGCCCACGCGATTGGTATCAAACTGGATGTAATCGAGCGCGCGAGCCTCGAGCAGTTCGCGAAATCCGTAAAGCGTGAATTCGTGTTCGCCGCCCGCGATCGGAATTCGCCCGTAGGCCTTCAACTCCGCATAGCCATGAATGTCGTCTGGGATCACGGGCTCTTCCAGCCATCGGAGGTGAAACGGCTCCAGCAACGGCAGCATGCGCTTCGCGTAGTCGAGAGTCCAGCCCATGTAGGCATCGGCCATTACATCGATGTCATCGCCGACACTTTCCCGGACAGTTCGCACCAACTCGACATTTCGCTGCATGCCCTGTGCGCCGTCCGCAGGTCCCCATCCGAAACGGAGTTTCATTGCCCGGTAACCCTCTTCTTTGTAACGCTTTGCCTCCGCCGCGAGCTCGCTCAGCTCGACGCTGTAAAGCCGCGATGCGTAAACGGGAATGCGATTCTTCGTTCTGCCACCGAGCAGGCGATAAACGGGCTGTTTGGCTGATTTGCCGAGCAGATCCCACAGTGCGATATCCACCGCGCTGATTGCGACCATACCGATGCCCTTGCGGCCGAAAGCCATTGTTTTGCGGTACATGTGTTGCCATAGGCGCTCGATGTCCCACGGGTCCTGGCCGATCAGCAGAGGCTTGAGATAGAGATCAATCACCTGCTTCGTCACTTGTGGCGCCAGCGCGGCGTTGCCTAACCCTACAAGCCCGTTGTCGGTGAACACTTCCACCACCAGCCATCCATGAAATGTGAACGTTTGCATGGAGGCTTCGGGTAACTCCAATAGATCCATTGGGTTGGTGCAGAAATGCGGAGGCAGCGGGACGGTTTTTCCACGCCAGCGCACCACCCGAGTGCGAATCTCAGTAATTTTCATGCGACTCCCTGGTAGTTCATTTTCCTCTCCAGCTTCAAGGGCAGCAGAACGGGAACGGCAGCAAGAATAATCAGAAACGCAGCCACGTGAAGCGTTCCCGCGATACCAAAAACAGCGCCATAACCGAATCCGTGATCGAGCAAATAGCCGACCACTTCTCCGAAGACAATCCCGCCCATCGCGCCCCCGAAACCCACCAAACCGGCTACCGAGCCGACCACATTCTGAGGAAAGAGATCCGCGGGCAGAACCATTACCAGCGTCGACCACGACTGCTGGCCGAAATACGCCAGGCAGAACAGGCCGATGGCCCAGGACACGGGAACATGGGGCACCAGAATGACGAAGGGCATGACTGCGGCGCTGAGTCCGAGTGCGAGCTTTCGCGCTACTCCCAGCGAGAACTGGCGGCGCACAAGATAGCTGGAGAATCCGCCACCGAGCAGACATCCCACACCAGCGGCTGCGCTGGGCATCCAGGCGAATGTCCCGACTGCTTTGATATCAAAGCCGCGAGCGTCGTAGAGATACTTGGGGAGCCAGAACAGGTAGAAAAACCAGGCGGCATCGCTCAGAAATTTAGCGCTCACCAGCCCCCAGGTCTCACGGATGCGAAACAAGCGGATCCAAGGCAACGTCGATTCTGTCCCCGGATTCGGATGTGAAATCGTGTCGACGATTATCTTTCCGGGAGTTGAGGGCGGGGGAGAATTCGAAAACTGCCACCAGGCAACCCAGAGCAGACCGAGCGCGCCGGTGAGAACAAAGATCCAGCGCCAGTTGGTGTAGCCGAGAATGGCGGCGATCAGCGGAGGGGCCACGACCGCTCCGATTGCCGTGCCGGCATTGATGATGCCCATCGCGGTGGCGCGTTCCTTAGTAGGGAACCACTCCGCAACCGCGCGGGTCGCGGCGGGAAAACCGCCGCCCTCGCCCACACCCAGCAGGAATCGGCTTGCAGCCAACATCGCAAAACTGGTGGCCAGGCTGTGGCTGGCGCAAGCCAGCGACCAGAACAACATAATCACACGTAAACCCGCGATGCGTTCCAAGCAGGTCCACCAATTTACCGCCGCCCGCGTACATGAGTGCGTAGGAGAACAGAAACGCGGATTGAAGCGCGGAGAACTGTCCGTTGGTCAGCGGAATGTCTTTACTGATCGCCTGGACCGCGACCGGCAGAGTCTGCCGATCAAGGTAGCTGATTGCGATCGCTGCGCTGACCAGGATGGCGATTCGCCACCGAAAATTGCTCCCGCCGTCCACGAAGGCTCCGCTCCGAATGTTTCGCTATGTTTCTGCTCGAGACGAATCGGCATTATACGCGATAGATGGTAAACGTTTACTCCATTTGTCGGTTTCGGTTACAATCTCCCCGACCTCAAGCGGGAAAGTTAATCGAGAGTAAACAGTGATGACTCCGCGGTGGAATCGTCGGGATGTTTTGAAGGGATTGTTGGCCGCGGCCACCGGTATCATTGTTTCCTCAAAGCAAGGAACTGCACAGGATGGCACCAACGCGACAGAAAAGCCGATTGAGATACAGGTCACTTCGATCAGCGACTATACGTTTCGGCTGAGCATCCTCCCCATCGACAACGGGAGGACAGGGCAGATACCTCTTGATGGATCCCTGGTCCATGATTCCCCTGCCGCTGACTCCTGGGGAGCTCCGGTTACCAAGCTGCGGGCGGAGCCTGCCAACCCGATTGCTGTAGGAAATCTTCGGCTTAAGATTTCCTTCCACCCCGTCAGCATCTCAGTTGCAAACGAGCACGGCGACATCCTCCAGCAGTTGGCTTGGGATGCGAACACTGGTCTGCTGACGTTTCTCAATGGAAGTTCGCCACTGTTCGGTTTAGGGGAGGGCGGGCCGCAGTTCGACCGTCGCGGCTCCACGGATTCCATGCGAAGTGGACAAGGTGCGTACAAACTCGCTACCCACGGTGGCCGCGTTCCTATTCCCTGGATTGTTAGTACGTCCGGCTGGGCAATATTTTTTCACCAGCCTTACGGCACTTTCGATTTCACGGGGGCGCAGGGGAAGTTTCAATCCGCGAGTGCGGGCGTTGCGCTCGATTTGTTTTTCGTGGCATCGCAAGATCCTGCCACGATTATGGCGGAATACGCGCGCATCACCGGCCACGCCGAGAAGCCACCGCTGTGGAGTTTCGGCTATCAACAGTCACACCGCACGCTTGCCAGTCGAGAGGAAGTGCTCGCCGAGGCGAAGACCTTCCGCGAAAAGAAATTGCCGTGTGACGCTCTCATCTATCTGGGCACGGGCTTTTGTCCTTCGGGCTGGAACACCGAAAATGGCTCGTTTGTGTGGAACTCTCGAGTTTTTCCCGATCCTAAGGAAATGCTTGACGAGTTGCACCGGGACAACTTCAAGGCCGTGGTGCATGTGGTGATTCTGTCGGACAAGCTACACGGCACGGTTCACGATCCGTGCGAGGTTTCGCGGTTCGATGAAGAAGCTGCAAGCTGCTACTGGGACGCGCATCGGAAGGATTTTGCTCTCGGCGTCGACGGATGGTGGCCGGATGAAGGGGATCCGCTGGATGTCGCTTCGCGCCTGGTGCGCAATCGCATGTACTGGGAAGGCCCGCAGATGGACCGTCCGAACGAGCGCCCTTATGCGCTGCATCGCAATGGCTATGCCGGGATGCAGCGGTATGGTTCGTTTCTTTGGTCGGGCGATGTGTCCTCCACTTGGGAAACTTTGAAGACGCATATTCCGATTGCGCTGAATACCGCGCTCAGCGGCATTCCGTACTGGGGCACGGACATTGGAGGTTTTGTTCCGACGCCGGAATTTACCGCGGAATTGTATGTGCGCTGGTTTCAGTTCGGGGCGTTCTGCCCGCTGTTTCGTTGTCACGGCCGCACCTGGAAGTTACGGCTTCCATGGGGATGGAACACGGGAGATCCTGGCCCGGTAGAAATCAGGAATTACAACGGCGCCGCCACTCCTGATTCGAGTCAGCTGCACGATGCACGCGTGGAACCGATCTGCAGAAAATATCTTGAGCTGCGTTACCGCCTGTTGCCTTATCTCTACAGTGCGGTGCATGAGTGTGCAACCAGCGGAATGCCGATCATGCGGGCGCTGTGGTTGCACTTTCCAGACGATCCGAAAGCGGTCGAGTGTGGCGACGAATACATGTGGGGCCGCAGCATTCTGGTTGCTCCGGTTTTCGAGAACGGGGCAACGGCGCGCCGGGTCTACCTTCCGTCCGGTGCGTGGTCTGATTTTTGGACTGGCGAACGTGTGGAAGGAGGGCGCGAAATCAACCGCCCCGTGGACCTCGAAACGATTCCACTGTACGTGCGCGCCGGATCGATCCTGCCGCTGGGCCCGGTGAAGCAGTTTACCGGCGAGAAAGTTGACGAGCCGCTTTCGGTTTCGATCTATCCCGGCGCGGATGCCTCGTTCTTGCTCTACGAAGACGACGGCGCGTCGTTCGACTATCGCAAAGGTGAATGGACGGGAATCCAGATGACGTGGGAGGACGCGCACAGAAAACTCAAGATGCATCTAGCCTCGGGTTCGCGGATGCTGCCCTCGGGAACAAGGGCCCTCACGCTGCAACTTGCCGAAACCAAGCGCAGTGTCACATTTGAGGGTAAGCCGGTGGAAGTCTCGTTCTGAAGTTCTTAGTGCTTCGATTGGCCACCGATCCAGCCGTTTACTTCCGAATCCAGGACATCGAGTGGGAGCGCGCCGTTCCCCAGCACTTCATCGTGGAAGGAGCGGATGTCGAACTTGTTGCCGAGTTTCTGCCGCGCTTCTTCTCGCAACTTTAGGATCTCAAGTTGTCCGAGCTTATACGCCAACGCCTGGCCGGGCCACGCGATGTAACGGTCGACTTCGCTCTGGATATTTGGTTCATCCATTGCGGTGTAGCGATGGAAGTAAGCCACCATCTGATCGCGCGACCAATGTTTTTCGTGCACACCGGTGTCAATCACCAGACGGATCGCGCGCCACATTTCGTTTTCGAGACGACCGTAGTCGCTGTATGGATCCTGGTAGTGACCAACTTCCTTTCCGAGTCGCTCAGCGTAGAGCGCCCAGCCCTCGACGAACGCGGTGTACCCGGCGTGGCGCCGAAACTCGGGCAGGTTCTGCATCTCCTGCGCAAGAGAGAGTTGCAGGTGATGGCCGGGAATGCCTTCGTGGTAGGCGATGGCCTCAATATTCAAGATCAGGCGGTGCTCGGGATCCCACTCGTTGACGTTGATGTGTCCGGGGCGCGAGCCATCCGCCGCGCCGTCGGTGTAGTCCGCAGGCACAGCGTTCTTCGAGCGGGATGCTTCCATGGGGATGACCGTCAGCTTGCTCTTCGGCAGGTGGCCGAAGAGTTTGGGTAATTCGGGTTCCATGCCGCGCGCGTAGTTCGTATATAGATCGAGCACTTGCTGGCCCGAGGTTGCGTAGAAGCGCCGTTCGTTCTTGATGTGATCGTTCAGGCTCGCGAGGTCTTTGAATCCCAGCTTGTGCGCGACGGCAAGCATTTCGGCTTCGATTTCGTCGATCTGCTTCAAGCCGAGGGCGTGGATTTCCTCCGGCGTTCGGTCGGTGGTGGTCATGCGGCGGATGGCGAAGCGGTACCGCGCCGCACCGTCGGGAAGAGACCAGACTCCCGGATCGAGACGACCGTGCGGTGCGTAGTCGTCGCGAACGAAGGCGGCGAAACGCTCGTACGCCGGTATGATCTGATCCGACACTGCTGCGAGCACGGCGTCCCGCAAGCGCTTTTGATCGGCTGCGGGCACACTCGATGGAAACTCCTTTACCGGCTTGGCGAACGGGCTGTTCTCGCCACTCTTGCTTGCGACGTCGTCGGCTTCGGCCGAAACTTTCTCAAGAAGATAGCGTGGAGGCATCAGGCCGTCGCGCAGGCCTTGCCGCATGTTGGCGGTCACTTGATCGAACGCGTGGGGGATCTGCCGCAGGCGCGCCAGGTAGTTGTCGTAGTCGGTAACCGAGTTGAACGGAATGAGTGCAACCATGTCCGCGAGTTCGAGATGCATGCCGTTCATCTGATTCACCGGCATCTCCCACGGTTTGAACTGCGCGCCTTCGATCTCCTGGCGCAATTCGCGAATCATGAGTTCGCGGCTCAGCGTGTCTTGCCGCGAGAAGCCGGCGGGATCGATCGCCTCGAAGCGTGCCAGAAATTTGCGTTCCTGCTCGAGTTCGGATTGGAAGAACTCTGGAGATTCATCACTCAGGCGATCGTTGTAGCGGTTGTCACCCAACATGGTCGCCCACTCGGGATTGGTGCGCAACGTGTATTGCCACTGTTCGTCAAACAGGGAGAGAAGCTGCTGCCGGCGACTCTCGACAGCAGCCGTTGCGGATGCGTTGTTTTGAGCGGACGAAAATTGCGGGAACATCGTGGTCAAAACACAAACCAGAATTAGGCTGCCAAGGGCTGGTCGCACGCAAAGAGTCATGAGTTATCTTTCCCCGCTTTGACGATTTTGCAGCTCGGAGACTCAGGACCTCAAAAGACCTACGCGGTCTTGTTGTCCACCTTCCAGTAAACCGCGTAACGCTCGTGAATCACTTTGTAGAGTGGCACAAGCGTCTGCGCTTGCGACTGTCCCACCGTGTTGAATGTGAGCGGCTGCCTGGCATCGGGTTCGATCCATGCTGTTGGCTTGTTCGGGTCCGCGACAATGTCCGCAACTTTTTTCTGGTCGCCCGGCTTCGGCTCGTAATCGCCGTAGCTCATTTCTTTCGTGACCGCGTCGAAGCGCCCGGCCAGCACCAAGGGGCCATACATCGCGGCTTGGATCGTCTCGTTGTCGGGCATGCTATCGATATGAAGGGCCATCGGCAAGCTGAGTTCGATTTTGTCTCCAGTCTTCCAGACGCGGTTGAGCGTGAGATAGCTACTCGGGCTGGCGAAAGCCGGCAGAGGAGCGCCGTTGATCTTCACGCTGCCGCCCTGAACCCAGTACGGAATGCGAAGGTTGATCGCAAGTTGTGCCGGGTTTTTCGCCGTAACCGTGAGGGTGGTTCCTTGCTCCTCTGGAAAGCGGGTCTCCTGCTTCACCCGCAGGCCTTTTTCCGGCCATTCCAGTTGCGAGTCGACGTAGAGATTCACGTAGAGTGAATCGTCGTCGTGAAAGTAAATCGTATCGGTTAGCTTCCCGTATTCTTCCGAGCCGGTTCCGGTGCAGCACCACAGCGCGTCAAACGGCTTGCCGAAAGTTTTCCAGTAACCCGCCGCCAGGGGCAGGTAATACATCATGGTGCCATCTTCGGGGTTGATGGTGCCCAGCCGGTGATTGAACAAAGTGCGCTCGTAGTAGTCCATGAGACGCGCGTCCGGCGCCCAGCCGAACAAGTGGCGCGTCAACTTCATCATGTTGTAGGCGCAGCAGCATTCCGTCGTGTTGGTGCTGAGTTCGGTCGAAAGCTTGCCCGGGTCGGTGTTCCACGACTCACCGTTGCTGGTGCCGCCCGTGCAATACGAACGCTCGCTCACCACTTCGTCCCAGAAATATTCCGCGATATCTCGATAACGCCGGTCGCCGGTGAGTTCGTAGTACCGCGCCGCGGCGATCACCTGCGGGATGTGCGTGTTAACGTGCAGACCTTTCAGCTCATCGCGGTGCGCCGCCAGCGGATCGAAGAACTGCTTCTTGTCGAATCGCTGCGCGACTTCCAGGTAATACTCCTTGCCCGTGACCGCATACAGATTTGAAAGCACTTCGCCCATGCCGCCGAACTCCGTGCCCAGCACGCGCTGCATGTGTTCGTAACTCAGCGAGCCAGTGTAGCCGGCGGTCCAGTCAGCCATTTTCTGGACCATGTCGAGCGCCTGCTCGTTGCCGCAATACACGTACATATCGAGCAGCCCGGCCATGATCTTGTGAATCGTGTAGAACGGAGCCCACACTCTCTGGCGCTCGCGCAGCCGGTCGAAGAATTCAACCGGGAACGCGCTGAGATAACCACTCTTCAACGCAGCCTGGCATTTGCCGAGTTCCGCCACCACCGTGTTCGCGTTGTTCTTGAGGTCCTCGTCTCCCGAGCTGGCATACATCAGCGCGCTGGCGGAAAGATAATGGCCGCCGGCGTAGTGGCCGCGCAGCTCACAATCGGGAGCTTCCCATCCACCGAGTGGTTGCGCCGAGGAAGAGATCCCGGCATTGATTCGAAACGTGTGCAGGAGGCGATCCGGAGGCAGCGAATGCAAGTACTGGCGGTCGGCTTCCATCGCAACTTTGCATGGGCCTTCGCCCAATCGCACCTGCTTCAAAGGAAATGGGCGCGCCTTCCAGGGAACTTTCTCGTAGCTGACTGGACTTGCCAGCTTTCTGGGTCGTGTTCACCACCGGGTCTTGCGGAGGAGCCGCCATCAACGCTCTTGGCAGCAAACTTGAGCCGGCGGCTGCGGCCACCGACGTCATAAAATGTCTGCGAGAGAGTTCTCCGAATCGCGTCATGTTTGTTTCCTCCCAAACCCCCGTTTCCCAAAGTGTCTTCTGTTTGACCGTGGATCGGGTGTGGATATTGTATACACTACGCTGGAGTCTCACGAATGCGCAAACTCTCAAGTCCGTCCGGCTGCTTTTGCTTCGATCGTCTTTGCCTTGGGGGCCGCAGGATATACTTCGCGGAGCGTCGCCGTCAGGTTGCACGCGTCGTCATGGCTAGATCCTTGCTTGCTGAATTCTCGATTGCCCGGCTCGTTCGGATTCGCCTCTTCGTTCTCCACATCACTCTCGGCGTCTGCGGGTTGCTCCCGGGGTTGTCCCTTGCACAGTCGCCGGCGAAAGCTTCGCCGACGGACTCTTCCGTCATCAGCCGAGAGAGGTATCAGCCTCGCGGCGAAGGGCCGCTGCCGGGAGGCGTTACCGGTTCTGAAGAAAGCCGCGGTGCATCTTGCGGACAAGCAACTCAAGTACCGTGCGTTCATGTCGACGGCTCGCTGCGCCATGAGTCTCGATCAGACCGAAACCGCAGTTGAAGCTCTGCTTCTGCTCAACCGCGAGTTTCCTCATGATCCCGACGTTCTCTTCACTTCCACTCATGTGTACTCGGAGCTGGCTTCCCGGGCCGCGCAGGATCTTGCGGCGACGGCTCCAACTTCGCATCAGGCGGAACAACTCGAGGCAGAAGCTTTCGAGTCGCAGGGAAACTGGGATAAGGCCATCGCCCAATACAAGAAGATCATCGAGCAAGATCCCAAAGTGTCCGGCATTCACTATCGGGTCGGCCGCATCTTACTTTCGCAGTCGCCGCCGGACGCCGAGAATGCAAAAACCGAATTCGCAGAAGAGTTGAAGAGCGATCCTGATAATGCGTCAGCGGAATTCATGCTGGGAGAAATTGCTCGCCAAGCCGGGCAATGGGACGAAGCCATCCAACATTTCTCGCACGCGTCGAAACTCGACGAAGGTTTCCAGGAAGCGTATCTGGCGCTGGGAATGTCGCTTAACTCGGCAGGGAAGTTTTCCGACGCGATCGCGCCGCTGCAGAGCTATGTAAAGATGCAGCCCGGGGATCCTGCGGGACATTACCAACTCGCCACGGCCTATGCACGCACCGGGCGGAAGCCGGAAGCAGAGCGGGAGATGGCGTTGCAACACGAAGCGGCAGCGAAGAGTCCGCAGAGCGCGCAGGCTCCCAGGTAACGCGAATACGCGATACAGCGAAGGAATGCGAGCGAGGGTTGAGTGAATGGCGAAACGCCGCAACGATTTGTGGAACCTGGCTTCCCGCCGCCGCTTCCTGAAAATGTTGGGATGCACTGGAATCGGTTGGACGGGAATCGGCGCCGCGTTGAGCAGTGCAGATCTGTTGCCGGCCTTGGCTTCTGCCCAGCCCGTCCCATCCTCGGCTGCCTTCGAAGAAATTCCCGCTTCCGCCAGCGGCATTTCGTGGGTCCATGTAAACGGACGTTCTCCGATGGCGCATTTGCCGGAGACAGTTGGAGCCGGCTGCGCATTTCTTGACTACGACAACGACGGCTGGATGGACATCTATCTGGTGAACAGTGGCCGCTGCGATTTCTATGAGCCGCCCCAGCCGCTGCGGAACGCACTCTATCGCAACAACCGCGACGGAACTTTCACTGATGTGACACAAAAAGCGGGCGTGGCTGGAGACGCCTACGGCATGGGCGTCGCCGTCGGTGACTATGATGGCGACGGATTTCCCGACCTCTACGTCACGCAGTATCCTCACAGCATTCTTTACCACAACAACGGCGACGGCACCTTCACCGACGTGACGGCGAAGGCCGGGGTCGCCGCGCCGGGATGGGCAACCAGCGCCGTGTGGTTTGACTACGACAATGACGGACGCCTCGATCTCTTCGTTTGCCATTTTGTCGATTACAGCAAGGCCAAGCTCAAATTCTGCGGCGATACTCTGACGGGCCAGCGTTTCTACTGCATCCCCAGCATCTACGATCCCATGCCGTGCTGGCTGTTTCGCAACAATGGCGACGGCACGTTTACCGATGTCAGCAAGGAGTCGGGTATTTCGCAGTCGCTCGCGAAAGCCTGGGGCGTGGTCGCTGCGGACCTCAACAACGACGGACGGATGGATCTCTATGTAACCAACGACACGGTTCCTAACTTTCTCTTCGCCAACCGTGGCAAAGGAAAGTTCGAAGAAATCGGATTGCTGGCCGGCGTGGGAGTGAATGTTTTTGGCAAGCCGCGCTCCGGCATGGGAGTGGACGCTGCCGACTACGATCAGGATGGCCGGATTGATCTGTTCGAAGCCAACGTTGATCACGAGATGTACTCGCTGTACCACAACGATGGCAACGAGGCCTTCAGCGATGTTGCGAATCCCACCGGGATTGGCGGTGTCACGCGCATGATGAGCGGCTGGGGACTGAAATTCTTCGACTACGATAACGACGGTGATCTCGATCTGCTGCTGTGCAACGGACACCCCGATGACTCGGTCGACAAAAGAGTGGAAGGCGTAAAGTTCCTGGAACCCTTGCTGCTGTTTCACAACACCGGCAAAGGTTTCGAAAATGTCAGCCAGCAGAGCGGGTCCATTTTTTCGAAGCCGCTCTCTGGACGCGGCCTGGCGCTTGGCGATTTCGATAACGACGGTTCCGTAGATGTGCTCGTGACCCAGAACAACGCGGCGCCCGTTCTTCTGCGCAACAACCTCGGGCGGCAGAACCATTGGCTGGGCGTGCGACTCGTGGGGACGAAGGCGAATATCGATGGCATCGGCGCTAAGATTACTTATCAAAGCGGCGACCTGAAGCGCCATCAATTCAAAGTGGGCGGCGGCAGTTATCTCTCTTCGCACGATCCGCGCATGGTTCTGGGATTAGGAAAGCGAACGAAAATCGACTGGCTGGAAGTCCAATGGCCGCAGCCGAGCGGGCGGACCGAACGTTTCACGGAACTGCCGATCGATCGTTACGTCACAATCGTCGAGGGTCAGGGCAAATGGAAGTAGCGAGCATTTCCCGCGGCAAGCTTCTCGAGCGTGAGTGCGATGAGCAGCAGCTTTTTATGGCTGGGTCGCGCTGTTTCGCAACCTTCGCTGCCGTTGTGATCGTCCTGTGTCCAGGAGAAAAGATCCAAGCCCAGGTTGTGCCGGGAAGACAGCAAGTTCCGGCTAGCCAGAACCAATCGACCCCAATACAGCAGCGCGAGACCGGGTTTGCCTCTCCGCAGGATGCCGACGCCGAACTTCAGGCCGGAACGGCTCTCACTCGCAAAGGACGTTTCCGCGAAGCCATCCCGCACCTGCTGGTTGCGCGCGGGCGAAGCACCGACGAATACGCGGCTAATTTCAACCTTGCTCTTTGCTACATAGCGATCAACCAGTTCAAACCGGCAATCGAGCTTCTGAACGGTCTGCGCGCCAGCGGACACGAAGGCGCGGCCGTCGAGAATCTGCTGGCGCAAGCCTACATCGGAAATGCACAACCGCAAGAAGCCCTGGCGTCTCTGCAAAGAGCGGCCTCGCTGTCTCCACAAGATGAAAGGCTTTTTTCGTTCGTTGCGGAGGCCTGCAGAGACCAGGAAGATTACAGCCTAGGTCTGAAAGTCGTAGACATTGGACTGCAAAACCTGCCGCGATCGGCGCGACTCCACTACGAGCGAGCCATGTTTCTTACCCAACTCGATCAGTTTGACCGGGCCAAGCCAGAGTTTGAAATAGTGGGTAAACTCGCACCCGCGAGCGAGATCAGCTATCTCGCTGGCGCGCACGAAGCATTATTCGAAGGAGACATCTCTGGGGCAATCCGAGCCGCGCGCGAAGGTATAAAACAGGGCTACGAAAATCCCGCCTTGTTGACGATTCTTGGCGAAGCATTGATTCGCTCCGGCGTCATCCCTGATCAGCCTGAATTTGCGGAAGCGCAAACAGTTCTGGAGAAAGCCGTCGCGCAACGACCGAACGACCCGGCTTCGCAGATTGCTCTTGGCGGCCTTTACCTGACAGCTGGCCGCCTGCTGGATGCAATCGCACGTCTGGAGACGGCGCGGCAGCTTGAACCCAGCAACCAATCCGTTTACGCGAACCTCGCGAAGGCATATCGGCGGCACGGAGACATCCAGCAGGCGCAAGATGCGCTGGCAACTCTTCAGAGGTTGAATCAGGCTCAGGCCGACCGAATCAGTTCCGCTCCCGGAGATCGCAGGATGGGTTACGCGGGCCAGCATCTCCCGGACGAAGAAACATCGCCGCCGCATCAATAGATCCGGCCCGGCGATGGCGATCGATTCTCATTTCTCCGGGACGCGAGGGAAGGGACGCTCCACGATTCCCACGCCTTCTTTGACAGCGATAATCTGGTCACTCTTGAGGTTGGCCAACCTGGTCACACTTCCGCTGGGCCAGAGGATTTCGATTGCATCAACAGTCGAACGTTGCCCCAATCCAAAATGAAGGCGCGGATCCTGCGCGGATTGGTAGCTCATACCGCCTTTTCGTTGGTCGTAGAGAACCAGATCCCCGGCTGACAACTTTACTCGGGCGCCCACGCCGTCCCGATTAGACTTCGTGCCGATCAGCAGGATTTCCAACCAATGGTTGGCATTTCCTCCATCATTGCGCAGTAGTTGCGGCGCCTGACCGTTATTGTTCACGAGAATGTCGAGATCGCCATCATTGTCGAAGTCGGCGACGGCTGCTCCGCGGCTCACCCGCGGCAGCTGAAAATCCGCTCCCAGAAGGTCACTGACGTTTTCAAAAATTCCATGTCCGTTATTACGAAACATCAGCTTCGGTTCGGCGTACCGGGAATCCGCGTGATAGCGCTGGATGTTGTCGAGGACATGTCCGTTCGCCATGAAAAGGTCGCGCGCTCCATCGTTGTCGTAGTCCATGAAGCGTGTACCGAACCCGCTCATGTGGTAGGTAGCGTAGCCAATCTTCGAGCGCAGAGTTGCGTCATCGAAAGTCTGGTCTCCGAGGTTTTGGTAGAAGCGTGCGAGCTGCATGTCAAGGTGAGTGACCACCAGGTCCATGCGCCCGCTGCCGGTCGCGTCAGCGGCGTCCGTTCCCATGCCAGCCTCGAACAAACCGTCTGCGCTGACCGCGACGCCGGCCGCGTATCCCACTTCGCGGAACGTGCCGTCGCGGTTGTTGTGAAACAGGAAGTTCGGCATATGGTCATTGGCGATGAAAATGTCCTGCCACCCGTCGTTGTCGTAATCAAAGGTGACTACGCCCAGGCCATTGTTTCCCTTCAACCCCAGGCCCGAGGACTTGCTGACGTCAGTGAATGTTCCGTCGCCGTTGTTGTGGAAGAGCGTTGGAGGCTGGCCACGGAAGTCATCGGGATGACAATAGCTTCGCATTCCCGGACCCTGATCCCCACAGTAGAAGTTGCGCTCCGGCGACCAGTCGACGTAGTTGGCAATCACCAGATCCAGGCGGCCATCATTGTCGTAGTCGAACCATGCGGCGCTCGATGCCCAGCGGCCGGAATTCGCCACGCCGGCGCGCACAGTCACGTCGGTAAAGGTTCCGTCCCCGTTATTGTGGTAAAGGATGCATCGGTCGTAACCCAGCACAAACAAGTCTGGGAATCCGTCGTTGTCATAGTCGCCTACAGCCACGCCCATGCCGAACAGACCTTCGGCGCCGACGCCCGCTTTGCCGGTGATGTCGGTGAAGGTGCCATCTCCGTTATTCCGGTAAAGCGCGCCTCGCAGTGGGCGATTCGGGCTGTACACGCGAGTGGCGGCCCCGTTGACCAGGTAGAGGTCAAGCAGTCCATCCTGGTCGTAGTCAATCCACCCGCATCCCGAACCCATCGTCTCGATCAGGTACTTTTCTGGGGAAGCGGCGTTGCTATGCTGGAAATTGATTCCTGCCGATGCAGCTACATCGGTGAAGGCCACCGGTGTTCTTGGTTCGGAGGAGGCCCATGCGAGCGGTTTCGCTGTCAGCCCTAGCCCGATTGAGCCGACGTACTTCAACAGCTCTCGCCTTGAAATACGAGAAATTGGCTTCACAGTAAACGATTCCCGAGACGACTCCCTCAGCGTAGCAGGGTTGCCGCAACTCCAACAAAGCCTGGGCGTAGGAACGGAAGCGCACGTTGGGGGCGCAAATCCGGCGTCCGGCTAATGGTTTATCCCTGGGAAACTCCTGAAAATGAAAATGTGGTTGACAAACGGATCGAATAAAGTATACAAAATCCGGCCATGGGTAAACGTTTCCTTTAGACGTGAAGTAGTAAGAGTCGGAATGGCCGAAACCACGAGGTCTGGACGATTCCCGCGATGCTGTTTGCGCCAGCTTCGAGGCGTGCAAACCCGCAACGTTCTTTCTAGTGAGCCGGAGGAGGACTTATATGGTTTCCAGATCTTCGAGTTTGGTACTCAGGGGGGTGATGCCCGCCCTGTTGATTTTACTGGCGCTGTGCCTCGTTCCGTTCGCCCTGGCTCAGCAGGGTTCCGAGGGAACGGTAAGCGTGAGCGTCCTCGACCCCATCGGCAGCGTAGTGCAGGGCGCGCAACTCGAGCTCCGGGACCTCGCCACGAACGAGGTGCAGAAAGGCGAGACTCAGGAGAAAGGCACGCACACCTTTGTCAATCTTTCCCTTGGAAAGTACAAACTCACGGTGTCGAAGACCGGTTTTCGGACCGAAGTGTTCAGCGATGTGGTGGTGCAGGCGGCCCAGACGACGGATATTTCTGCCACTCTCAGAGTTGGTGCTATCAATGAGACGATCGAGGTCACCGGCGGAGCAGCCCCGCTGGTTGAAACCACGACGAATGCGATTGGCACGACCATCGACCTGAAGCAGATTGAAGACCTGCCGATCGAGGGCCGGGATCTGACGCAGCTTTCCTTCTTGGTCCCTGGAGCTAGCTTTGTACAGCAGTCCGGAACCTACGATGGCCTTCCGGCGATCGCTCAGGGAAACAACATTGATGGGGTGATCAGCAGCCCGAGCAGAATGAAGTTCGGCGGCAATGCAGCCCCCATCGTCTCTCCGCGGCTCGAATCTATCGAAGAGATGACGGTCCAAACGGAATCGCTCAATCTCGACCAAGGGTACGGCCAGGCCAACATGCAGCTTAATTTCGTCACACGGCGTGGCAGTAATGCATTTCATGGGCGCGTTTACGATGACTTTCGCAATTCCGGGCTGAACGCCAATAGTTGGCTGAATGACACCCTGACCGCAATAAACCCGGCTAACCCGGCGACTAAGAACCTTGTCCACCTGAACGACTTTGGAGCCAGTGTTGGCGGTCCTATTCTCAAAGGCAAATTGTTTTTCTTCGGCAGCTATGCGGAGCGGAAAATTCCGGGTGCGTACACGACCGCAAATGATGTGTTTACCCCGGCGGCACAAACGGGAGTCTTCTCCTACAACGGCCAAACCGTGAACCTTTTCACGGCGGCGCAGGGCTATAACACCGCTAATCCTGGAGCAAACCTTCCGACAGCGGTTCTAAATTGTTCTGCTGTCTTTTGCCCGTCAACGGTTCTGGCGGCAGCGCAGGCAGCAACGGCTTCCGGACAAGTTAGCCCGAACGCTCATGGTGATCCCAATCTCAATCACCTCACCTGGCAGGTGAACAACGCGCAAACGAGTTATTTTCCTGCCTTCCGTGTTGATTTTGATGCTTCGCAAAAAATGCGCTTCAACCTGGCTTGGAACATGACGAAGGACAATTTCCCAGGCGCCAATCCACCCGATTTCCCAGGCTCGGCTTTTTCCAAGACCGGGGCCGGCAACAGCGACAAGAACTATACGTTAAGCTTCGGATTTACCTGGACATTGTCGCCGACGCTGGTTAACGAGTTTCGAGGCGGCTTTCTTTATAACGTCAGTCTTGGCGCTTACAATGCCCCCCCTCTTAGCGTTAACAACCCGCAGCTGGGGTGGAATTATCCGTCGGCACCTTATCCGGAAGGCTCGCAAATGTCAGGGACGATCTTTTATTCGGGTATCAATACTGAGTACCCTGTATTCAACGCTTCTGACACCATGACCTGGCAACACCATGCGCACACCATGAACTATGGCTTCTCCTGGTGGCGCGAGCAGGACCATTACTACAACCCCGAGCTGGGATATCCAGTCGTCAACTTCGGCCTTGCGACTGGAGATCCGGCACAGAGTGCTTTTGCTAACAGCGGATCCTATATCTCGCTCCCCGGCGCAAGTTTGGGCCAAGTAGCCGAGGCCCAGCAGCTCTATGCGATTCTAACGGGAAGGATCGCCAGCGTTGGCGGAGACTACGCGTTTGTTCCCTCGCAGCATAACTACGTGCAGCAGATTGGAAGATACAACCTCGATGAACTGATCGGAGCCAAGGGTCTTTTCTTTCAGGATTCCTATCGCATCCGCAAAAATTTTACGCTCAATTACGGTCTGCGCTGGGACTTCACCTCGATGGATAAAGACCTTTCCAACCTGTACCACTCCGCGAGTCCAGCCGCCATTTACGGTCCTTCCGGGGTTGGCAATCTTTTCAATCCTGGATCTTTCACGAGCGATCCAAATGGTCTGAATCCGATGCTAGTTCAGAATGCCAAGCCCTACAATGCATGGAACAAGGCTGCGCAACCGGCCCTTGGGTTTGCTTGGACTCCTTCTTTTGACAGTGGTTTCCTGGGAAAACTGACGGGTGGAGACAAAACCGTAATTCGCGCTGGTTTTTCCCTCCGAACGGAAACCGAGCCTCAGCAATACGTCTGGAATCAGGCTACGGATGGAGCCTCTTTTTACTATCAGTCGTTCGCTCTCGCCGCAAACACATCTGGGTCGACTGGAACCTTTAAACCTGGAAACTTGTCGATAAGCAGCTTCAACCCAAACACAAATCCAGCAACCGCGGCGCAGTTTACCGGGCTTCCCTATGCTCTCGCCCCATTGTCTTATCAGCCGAGCGAAGCAGTATCAAATTTCACGTTTGGGCCTAGCCCCGGACAGTTGGGTTCGGTGAACGGCATCAACCCCAACATTCAGCAGCCCTACACGGAATCGTGGAATCTGGGTATTCAGCGCCAAGTTGGTCAGGCCCTTGCGCTCGAAGTGCGCTACGTAGGAAGCCGCTCTCTACGCCAGTGGTTCAATATCAACCCGAATGAGGTCAACATCTTTGGGGTTACTAGTCAATTGCCGAACAGCTTTCTCACCCAATTCAAGAATGCGCAGACAAACCTGGCGATCAACAACGCCAGCAGCAACTCCGCTTACCAAGGGTCTTTTGCCAATCACGGGCTGCCCGGCCAACTGCCGACACCCATTTTCGCTGCTGCCTTTCAAGGGGGCGCTGAGTTCCCCACAACCTGCCCCGACGGCAACGCTGCTGACTATTGCAATGGCAATTTCGTTACCGAACTGCAGACAGGGCAGGCTGGAACGATGGCAGGCACCTTGGCCGGTATCAATGGAACGGCGCCTTATCTCTGCAATCTGGTCGGCACCACTTTCAGTCCGTGTGCGACGAATGTAACCCCAGGAACATTCAATGCCGCAGGGGCGGGTTATCCGATCAACTATTTCCAAGCCAATCCTTACGCTCAAAGTCTTGGAGGCGCCCCTAGCTACACCGTAGCCGAGGGATACTCGAACTACAATGCGCTGCAGGTTGACTTCCGCCAGCGCGCGTGGCACGGCCTGCAGTTTGACGCGAATTACACCTGGAGTCATACCCTCGGTATCGCCACTCAAAACAACTGGCTAGGCCAAGGTGCCGTGTTTAGCCTCCGCGATATGCGGCTAACCTACGGCCCAACCCTTTTCGACCTGACGCATGTCGTGCATATCAATGGCACCTACGATCTGCCGTTTGGGAAAGGTAAGCAGTTCGCGAACCGTGGCGGCGTGGTCGATCGTCTGGCTGGTGGTTGGACAGTGGGAACCATCTATAGCTTCCAGACTGGTGCGCCGTTCTTGTTATTGGGGGGAACCAATACCTTCAACGACTACGGCGATGGGGGAGTAACTTTGACCGGGGTCACGGCTTCACAACTGCAAAGCTCGGTCGGTAAGTACCCCATCGCAGGAACGACCAACGTTGCGTTCATTAATCCCAAGTACCTGAACCCGGCGGGTGGTGCTAACCCGTCGTACATCGCTCCCAACATCACACCGGGCACCTTCGGCCAACGAATATGGATTCACGGGCCCCATAATACTTACGACGACGTCTCGATCACGAAGCACTTTCCGATCACGGAGGCACTGCGCTTCAGCCTGCAAGCTGAGATGCTGAACGCTTTTAATCACCCGACCTTCGGTTCCGGTGCGACGAACGGAGGTTTTAACTTCGGGTGGAATGCCATTCAAAACTCCGCGTTTGGGGTCAACAGCAACGGGAGCCTCAACCCCTACCAAAATTCTCCGAATGGCGGAGCACGCGAGATCGAGTTGCGGGCGAATTTCGAGTTCTGAGAGCCGCTTGACGGTTGATCGAGATCGCGATGCATTCGCTGGGTGCGACGAAGGTGGTCGCCTCCGGCGAATGCATTTTTAGTTGGTCGCGGTTTGCTTGGAGCCACAAAACATTATGAGTTCGGATTGTCATCCTCGGATCGTCGGCATTCTGTTGCTGTCTCTCGCGCTGCCGGCGGCGTTCGCGCAAGGCACCCTCGAAGACTACCAGCGGGCCGAACGGTTTCTGCCCGGCAACGTGCGGCATCTGGTTTACGTCGCGGATGTGACGCCGCACTGGATCGAAAAAACCAACCGCTTCTGGTACCGCAGAGTCGGCGCCAAAGTCGGCACAGGAAATGGCATAAGCGAAAGCGAGTTCGTTCTGGTCGATGCCGAGCAGAACACGAGCGCTCCAGCTTTCGATCAGGAACGTCTCGCAACGGCGCTTTCAAAAGCGGCGAAGCAAGAATATTCTGCGACGGCGTTGCCCTTTTCTGAAATCGAGTTTGTAGACGGCGGGAAGGCGATTCGCTTCTCCATCGAGAGCGCACAATGGACCTGCCCGCTGGCCACGTACGAATGCCAGAAAGAACCGGCGCATCCGGAGACGCGAAATGAGGTGCTCTCGCCAAACAAGCGTTGGGCCGCGTACGTCAAGGGATACGACCTGTACCTGAGAGACGTGTCGACGGGCACGGTGCTGCAACTGACGCACGACGGCGTGGCGGGCTGGGATTATGCAACTCCGCTGCCCTCGCTGCGCGTGATGGTGGATCAAGGAACGGAAGAGGTGAAGCAACCGGCAGCGGTGTTCTGGTCGCCCGATTCGTCGAAGTTGTTGACCTACCGTCTTGATTCCAGAAACTCGGGCCGCTTCACCAGCCTGCAGTTCGTTCCGCCTGACCAGTTGAGGCCGCGCGCATTCACCTATGTGTATCCACTGCCGGGAGAAGTTCTGGCGAAGGCGGAGCCGATCATCTTCGACATTCAGTCAGGCAAGCGCATCGATGTTCAGTCCGCGTCGATCGAGCTTCCTTTCCAGGATGGCCCTGGCTTTGACTGGTTTCCCGACAGCAAGAGTTTCTACTACGACTACGATGAGCGTGGATACAAGGCCAAGGAACTGCGCGTGGTGGACGCATCGACCGGAGAGCAAAAAGTCCTGGTGCGTGAGCAGGCAGACTCGTACCTCGACCCTGGCGAAACCTTCTATCGATTTGTTGAAGCCACGGGAGAGATCATCTGGTCGTCAGAGCGAGATGGCTGGAATCATCTCTACATCTATAACCGGAAAACAGGGCAGCAGGAGAACCAGATAACGCAGGGTCCGTGGGTGGTGCGCGGAATCGAGCACATCGACGAGAAGAATCGGCGAGTCTATTTTCTGGCCAATGGCCGCGAAAAAGGCGAAGACCCTTATCAGGCGCATTTGTACAGCATTGGTTTTGATGGCAAAGGACTGCAGCTGCTGTCGCCGGAGAACGCTAATCATTCCGTCAGCGTTTCACCGGACGGAACATTTTTCGTGGATAACTATTCTCGTCCCGACTTGCCGGGGGAAGCCGTGTTGCGGCGTACCAAAGATGGGTCGGAAGTCCGTGTTCTCGAGAAAACGGATGCCAGTGAACTGCTGAAGACAGGATGGAAGTTCGCGGAACCATTCCAAGGTAAAGCTGCGGATGGCGCCACCGACCTCTACGCCCTAGTCTGGCGGCCGTCGAATTTCGATCCGGCGAAGAAATATCCGATCGTTGAGTTCGTCTACACCGGTCCGCAGTGGTTCTTTGTGCCCAAGAGTTTTGGCAGCACGCTGGGACTGCAGTCAATGGCGGAACTGGGCTTTGTGGTGGTCATGGTGGATGGCCGAGGAACGGCCGGTCGCTCACGGGCCTTTCACCAATTCTCCTACAGGAATCTCGGCGGCTCTTTTGAAGACCACGTGGCCATGATCAAACAGATGGCTGCGCGCTATCCGTATATGGATGTGACACGAGTCGGAATCTTCGGCACCTCAGCGGGAGGCTACGGCGCGGCTCACGCCATGCTGGCCTTTCCGGAGTTCTACAAGGTTGGAGTTTCCACTTCGGGCGATCACGATGCTCGCCTCGACAAAGCGTGGTGGAATGAGGCTTACCAGGGATATCCCGTGCAGGACGACTATGCGGCGCAGTCGAACGTGACCATGGCGGCACGACTCGAGGGACATCTGCTGCTGGAGCATGGCGACATCGATGACAACGTTCATCCGGTGGAAACGATTCGTTTCGTCGATGCATTGATGAAAGCAAATAAGAACTTCGACATGCTGTTCGTGCCCAATATGTTCCACGGCGAGAGCGGGGAACACGCGTTGTATCTGGTGAGGCGCCGCTGGGATTATTTCGTCCAATATCTGCTCGGCGTGACTCCGCCGGCGAACTTCGAAATCAAGGAAGATCGCGACTCTCTCGGTAACGCCAGGCGTCGACGGCGCTGAAGCGATGGGCCGTAAGCCAAAGTAGCACCGAGGTCACCTTCATGCATCGCCGCGATTTTCTGCAAGCTATAGCAGCTACCGCAGCTGGTCTCGAGATCCTCTCGCACACGGTAGAGGCCCGCGCGCAGACGAACGCTGCCGTATCTCCAAAGCCTAAGCACGAGCCGACGCCAGGCGCCGTTTCGTTGGAAGGCTACACGCTGGTCACGGAATTCAAGGCCGAATCCCATTCGTGGAAGGTATTTGAAGACCTTAGAACTCGCGATGGATCGCTGATCTTCGTTTCATCGTCCGGGGAAAGGCGGGTGCTCACTAAAAGCGCCGAAGCCTCCATGCCGGAAGGGAATCCCTACTTGGGTCTTGCGCTGAAGGATATCGGAGTCTCGTCGCCTGATCTTCTTGCCGACCGTCTTCTGCAGGATGGCGATCCTGACCCCGAAAAAGTAAAGTCAGCAGCGCCCCCCATGGCTTCCGCGGAGAAGAATCCGCGGACCTGGACCACATTTGTTGGCACCAAAGAGGCCTACGACGTTACTCCGGTCTACCGCAGCGGCAACACGCGGACTTACCATCCGATTCAGTATTCTCCCGAATTGCATGAGGCTCTGAAGAAGGGTCAGGTCTATGACGGTTTGGTGGGCGGCTGGATGCCGGCCGTCCGCAAGGTGATTCCTCTCTCCGATCACTCCTTCTGGGAAGTGATTCTGTTCGGCGATGTGAGCGCGAACAAGAATAAATATATCGTTCATACCTGGCATCGCACGGCACGGATTGAGGACGGCAGGATTGCCAAGGTCGTGTACGGGCACAGTTATCCAGCGTACCCACCGGCGCGCGAAGATCCACATCCTGAGGAGTTCTATCGCGCGTTGCTGGCTTTCGCGGAATATTGGGATGAACAACTTCACGATCTCGCTCCGGCGTCACTTCCGCAGAACGCTTGGGTTGACATGTCGAAGCACTCATTCGCGAAAGAGTTGATGACCCGCCCGGGCGGAGTGTATCCCAAGTACGGCGCGGTGGACCGCGATTATGCCGGCTCGGAGTACGACGGCTTCCAGGATATCTTCACCAGCGCGATCTACACCAACATGGAATGGGGCCGCCTGGAGACGGCGCGGCTCTTCATCGATAACTACTTCACCGAGTATGTGGATTCCAAGGGCATGGTCGACATGCGCGGCCCAGAGACTGCGCAGTTTGGCATGACCCTCTCGCTGCTGGCGCGATATTTCAACTACACGCGGGACAGCGCTCTGATCCTGAAGCATCGCACAAAGATCGAAGCGACAGCGAAGTTGCTCGGCGACATGCACGACGAGAGTCTTCGCCTGCCGCCGGAAAATCCCGGCTATGGACTGATCCGCGGATGGAGCGAATCAGACTCGTGCCTCGGCGAAAATCCCTCACTCTATTGGCAGCCGTACTACGCCAACAGCGCATTCGCGGCGCGCGGATTCAAAGATATCGCACGAGCCTGGACGGAACTCGCACACATCAACTCTTCGCCCACCATGGAGACCTTGGCACAAGGTTGGCTCAAGCGCAGCCAGACGCTTCAGCAACGGACCGTCGAAAGCATCGAGAAGAATATCCAGAACGACAAGACTCCACCCTACATCGGCTTGTTCCCAGGTACGACGCTCACTTTTCGCGAGTCGCTGGAGAAGGAACGGCCCAGCCCGCAGCAGTGGCCACATCGTCCTTATGCGGAATTGCTTCAGGCGGACGTGCTGCCACCGCGCCTGGCCAATCAGGTAATCGATTGCATGCGAGCCTACGGCGCAACCACGCTCGGAGTTGTCGCTAACGTGTGGCGTTTTCAGGAAGATGGCCGCGAGATTCTCGGGTTCATTTCCTACGGTTACGCCCAGATGTTGCTGCGTCTCGACCGCATCGAGGAATTCCTGCTATTTCTCTATTCGCATCGCTACCACGCCCACACCCGCGGAAGCTGGACTGCGGGCGAAGTGACCGGTATCACTGGTGACTCGGGAACCTATTGCGTTCCTGCCCAGCAGACGATCCCCCTGCTCGTGCGCTGGATGCTGGTGCTGGAAGATTCCGATGAGGACATTCTGTACCTGGCGAAGGGCGTGCCGCGCGAGTGGGTCGGTTCAGGAAAGGAAATTCGGATCGAGCAAGCTCCAACGCGATGGGGCAAGGTCAGTTTCACATTGGCGGCCAAGCCGAGTGCGAATTCGATTGTTGGAGAGATAGAACTGATCGGATCAAAAGCGCCTAGAGAAATCCATTTCAAGCTTCGTCTTCCCGTGCAAACGTCACTCCGAAGCCTGACTGTGAACGGACAACCCGACAAACTGGGAGGAGTTCACAAGGATACCGTCATCATTACAGCGAGGAACGAGAAAAGGTTTGAAGTGATAGGCCAGCTTTAGCTCAAACGACGTATTAGCTCTGAGCTATGTCACAGACCGAGCTATGACACACTCTGAGCTATGTCACACTCCGAAACGCTGTCACGACTAGGATTTCGAACGCCCCGCGCCATCACCCGGACTAACCTGCGCATCGCTCCGCTTCTGTTCCAGCGCTTGCTTCAGCGACTCGCCAGCGTATTGAATATGCTGACGTAACAGCTTGCAAGCCTGGAGCACGTCACGCTGGCGGCAGAACTCCAGAATCTGGTGATGCTCCTCATTGGCGCGCTTCATGCCGTGGGTCAGGTAGAGCTGCAAGCGGGTATATCTTTCGCCGTTGTTGTTGACGTTGCGGATGATGGCCATAAAACGAGGTTGATTCGCCCGCGAGTAAAGGATGGAATGAAATTGCCAGTTCAGCCGTCCCCACGCGGAGACGTGGTCGTCCCGCCGCAGCTCATTTACATAGGTTCGCAACACGGCGTCCGCTTCCGAGAAATCTTCTTCCGTGAGGTGCGGAATCGAAAGTTTCAAGACCTCAGGTTCCAGCAGGGCGCGAATCGAAAATAATTCTTCCACGTCATTGGGCGACAAGGCGGGCACAACTGCGCCCCGGTTTGGAACAATCGCGATCAAACCTTCCGCATCCAGTTGCCGCAGCGCTTCGCGAACCGGAATCCGGCTCACCTGGTACTGATTCGCAATCGCATCCTGCCGGAGCTGTGCGCCTTCTGGAATCTCGCCGCGAATAATTTGGTCGCGCAACTTATCGGCTACTGCCGAAGTAAGCGACTGCCGCGGGATTGCCGAGTCCGATGCGGTTTCTAAGTCCATCTTTTCCAACGCCGGGATGAGAGATTTGACGCCTGATTTACTGGTATCCAACATCTACTATATCGCATGTTATGTTCAAATCAGTCTTGTCTAGCGCTCCGCAGCTCCGGGCGGAAGATGCTCTTCCAGGTACCTCGCGAGCAGACAGTAAAGATGATATGCAGTTCCGGATCCCTCTACAATCGCGTGGGTTCGGCCCGGATAAGTCATAAAGTCGAACGGTTTTCCCAGCTCCACCAGCCGGTTCACCAGCAACTCCGTCCCCTGGTAATGCACGTTATCGTCTCCTGACCCGTGAACCAGCAACAATTTGCCTTGAAGGCCTTCCGCGAAATTGATGGGCGAGCCGGACTTGTAGCCTTCGGCATTATCTTGCGGCAATCCCATGTAGCGTTCCTGATAGATGCTGTCGTAGAGACGCTGGTCGGCGACGGGAGACACAGCCATTCCGACTTTGTAGAGTTCAGGATGGCGGAACATCAGATTCAGGGTGTTGGAAGCGCCGCCGCTGCGTCCCCAGACGGCAATCCGATCCGCGTCAACGTAGGGCCGGGATCGTTCGAAAGCTTGCAGGGCCAGAGCCTGCTCCTTTGACGACAGAACTCCCACGTTGCCGTACACGACTTTCCTCCAGGCTCGTCCTTTTGGAGCCGGCGTCCCGCGGTTGTCGAAGCTCGCGACGAGGTATCCCGTCATTCGCGAGTGCCCGATGAAATATCCCATTCCATTCATCCCACCGGTCCAGCACAGTCTGCCCGGCGGGCTCTCCGTACACATAGATAAGCAGCGGATATTTCTTTGCCGGGTCGAAGTCCTTAGGCTTTATCAGCCACCCATCCAGCGAGACGCCCGCGCCGACATCGACACGAAAGAATTCAGTTGGGCCAGAGACAAAATCCTTCGCACTGGAGCGCAGCTTGGCATTGTCCTCCAGCACGCGTTGAGATTGGTGATCGGGCAAGCGAATAAGGTCGGTCACCGGAGGCGTGTCGAAAGTCGAATAGCTGTGGATGGCCCAGCGCAGGTCCGGTGAAACATTGTACGAATGGCTTCCCGGCTCATTCTCCGGCGTCAGGCGCTCGGGCGTCGCCTTGCCATCGAGCCGAGTACGGTAAAGATAGCGTTGCGTGGCATTTTCCGGCGACGCGATGTAATAGATCCACCGTTCCTCGGGATCAGCCCCCAGGAGATCCACCACATCGAACGGTCCCGGGGTCAGCACACGCACTTGCTTGCCATCCCTGGCGATCAGGTAAATATGCCGCCAGCCGTCCTGTTCACTGACCCAAAGAAAATCTTTGCCGCCGTGCAGCCATTTCAAATCGTCCACTATGTCCACCCACGCGCTGTCGTGGTCCTGGTAGACGCTGTGCACGGCGCCGGTTCGCACATCCGCCAGCAGCACGTCGTTGGTATTTTGCAGGCGATTTAAATGCTGCAAGACCAGAGAATCTGAATCGCCAGCCCATTCCATGCGCGCAATGTAATTGTCATTCGCGTAGCCCGGAACCTGCATCCATCGAGTTTCACCGCCGGCGGACGGAACCACTCCAACGCGAACCGAAGAATTAGGAGTTCCCGGCTCCGGGTAGGGTATTTGCCGGACCGTGGGATACACTCCGAACTCCGGATAAGGAATATTGGTCACGACTTTGTACGGCGCTCCGGTGTCGTAGATCAAACCAAAAGTCTTCACCGCGCTGGTGTCGAACTGCCAGTAAGCAATACGCTTGCCGTCGGGACTCCAGCGAAATCCATCGCGTACGCCAAACTCCTCTTCATAGACCCAGTCCGATGTGCCATTGACGATTTTTTCGGAACCGTCAGGAGTCACGCGCGTGGTCTCTCCGCTCTGCAGATCTTCGACATAAATATTGTTGAAACGCACGTACGCCACTTTCGATCCGTCGGGTGAGAACTTCGCAAACATAAGCGTAGAGGGCGGCCCGCCATTCCCGAGTTTCCGCAGAGCGGCAGATTCCCGGTCGAACACCCAATAGTCGCCACGCGTGTTTTCGCGCCACACCCGCTTGGAGTTCGTGAAGATCAGCACCCGGTTCATATCTGCCGACCATGAATAGTCCTCAATGGTGATTGGCTTCTTGCCATCAGGGGGCGTAAGCTGCTGCGCCGAGATCAGAATCTCTCGCTGCGCCGTAGCCGTGTCGTAGCGCACCAGATCAACCGCAGCTTCACCTGCGTCGGAAGCGCCTTTGGCCGAAGGCGCCAGAGCGGAGGCTTCCAAAGTTGTGTAGGCACGTCCTCCATCCAGCCAGCGCACCGGTCCAAAAGACTTAACCGCGAATTCCTGGTTAAGAAACGCTCGCCGCAGGATATCGGTCGTGGCCGCAGACTGTGCGTTTACCGCAACCGCCGCGAGACAGGCAATTACGGTCGAATAGGTGATCCTCCGCAGTAACTCGAGCGAGAGCGTCAGTCGTCTCGGTTGTTGGGCGCTTTTCGTTCTGGCGATTCTCGCTGACATTCGAAGTCCTCCGGACAATTCAGTTCTTTGCGTTCACTCCGCATTTTAAAGATCGACGGTTTGAGGCTGAACATCTTGCGGAGCCGCTCTTCGGTCCGCCCAGCCAATCAGCAAATAAATGGGAATTCCCAGCAAAACAATCAGCAGCCCCGGCCAGGTCGTCGCTGGGCGATACGCGAACAACACAGCGACAATCGTGCTGGCAGCAAGGATGTAGAGAGCCGGCACCACCGGATATCCAATCGTGCGGTAAGGTCGCAGTGCATCGGGGCGCTTGATGCGCAGTCGAAACACTCCAGCCACCGTCAGAACGTAAAAAATCAGCGCTGCGGAAATAACATACTCGAGCAAGTTGCTGTATAAGTTTCCCCACGTCTGGGTTGCCGGATCGTAGGTGCGAGGCAACACCAGAAAAGCCGCCCACAGGCCCTGTAGCTTCAATGAAGATGCCGGCACGTTCGCCGCGTTGAGTTTTCCGGCGAAAGGGAAGAAGAGCCGCTGCCGAGCCATCGCGTAATAGACGCGCGCTCCCGTCAAGGTCAGAGCATTGATGGTGCCGAAGGTCGAGACCATGATTGCGGCCGCCATGACTGAAGTGCCAACCCCCGGAAAGATCGCCCGCAACGTGGCCGTTCCCACGCGATCCGCCGGCGCATGCTGAATCGCCTCCAGCGGGAGCGTCACCAGATACGCAATATTGGCCAGAAGATACAGCCCGATGACAATGCTGGCACCAATCACCATGGCCAGAGTCACATTGCGTTCCGGTCGCTTCACTTCGCCCGCCGCAAAAGCAATGTTGTGCCAGGAATCGGCAGAGAACAACGATCCGGTTTGGCTCAGACAGATGGCCACGAACAACCCGAGCATGGTGGTCGCAGTCAGCCCGCCTCCCAAAGAATCGACCCCGCGCGCATGCCACGCGTCGCCGAAATTTGTGTGGAGCGCGGCTGCGTTCCGTCCAAAGAGAATCCCCAAAACGATCAGACCGCCTAAGGCTCCTGTCTTGGCCACGGTAAACACATTCTGGATCAGCTTGCCGTATCGGAGCCCCAGAGTATTGCCGAATGTGAGCAGCGCAATCACCCCAATTGCCAGCAGTTGAGCGGTCGAGAGCGACAAGGCGTAATGACCCGAAAGCCGGACCGGAGCCAGCAGATATTTATCTTCCGAGATCAGCGGCCAGAGCACACCGGTAAAACGCGCAAACGCCACCGCGACCGCGGCGATCGTGCCCGTCTCAATGACCGAGAATAATGTCCAGCCATAGAGGAACCCCCACAACGGCGAATACGCCTCGCGAAGATAGACATACATGCCGCCGGCGTGCGGCATCATCGCCGAGAGTTCTCCGTAGCACAGCGCTCCCGCAATGGTGAGCGCACCCGCCACGCCCCATGCCACCAGCAGCCAGCCCGCGCTTCCAATGTGACGCGCCATCTCCGCCGGAACAATGAAAATCCCCGACCCAATCATCGCCCCTACGACCAGCATGATCGAATCGAACAAGGTTAAGCCGCGTGCAAATTCCCGTGGTTTAGAATCAGTCGGTTCTGGGCTTCCCCGCTCGAGTTTTCCGGTCAACGGTTAAGCCTCTTGAAGGAATTAGGTTTGACGATTGCATATTGTATCCATAAAATACGACAGGCGCCTAACTAATTAAAAATAGAGGGCTCTGCTTCTCCGCAATGGCATTCTGATAAAAGGGGTTTGGGCCAGACCACGAAGACGCCTCCGAAAATGACTGCTCAAGAATCCCGTAGAGTCCGGGTGATCGATTCCCATACCGGGGGAGAGCCCACCCGCCTGGTCGTGAGCGGCGGCCCCGACCTTGGGACCGGATCGCTGGCCGATCGGTTGGAACGCTTTCGCAGCAAACATGACGAGTTTCGCTCCGCCGTCGTGAATGAGCCGCGTGGGTCCGACGTCGTGGTGGGCGCCTTGCTTTGCGACCCTCTCGATTCTGCCAGCGCGGCCGGTGTCATCTTTTTTAACAACGTCGGCTACCTGGGCATGTGCGGTCATGGCACCATCGGACTGGTTGCGACCTTGGCTTATATGAAACGCATCGGTCCGGGAGAGCACAAGATCGAAACTCCGGTGGGTACGGTGAGTGCGATTCTGAACGAGGCTGGCGAGGTCACGGTCAATAATGTTGCAAGTTATCGCAGCGCCGCGGATGTTGCAGTCGAAGTTCCTGGATACGGCGAGGTTCGCGGTGACGTGGCCTGGGGCGGAAACTGGTTTTTCCTTGTGCGCCAGCACACCATGGAATTGACTCTCCCGAATATCGACGCGCTGACCAATTTCACCTGGGCGATCCGCCAGGCTCTTCGCGACAATGGGATCGCCGGCGCGGACGGCAAAGAGATCGACCACGTCGAGCTTTATGCTCCCTCTCAGCTTCCGGGAGTGGACAGCCGGAACTTCGTGCTCTGTCCGGGCAAAGCTTATGATCGTTCTCCCTGCGGCACCGGGACCAGCGCCAAGCTGGCGTGCCTTTATGCGGATGGCAAAATCCGCGAGGGGCAAACGTGGAAGCAGGAAAGCATTGTGGGCAGCGTATTTGAAGGCAGCGTGAGAGTCCGGGATGGCAAGGTGTATCCGAGCATCAAGGGCTCAGCATTTGTGAACGCCGAGGCCGAGCTGGTGCTGGATCCACGCGACCCGTTGTGCATGGGCATTCGCGCATGAACGGTTCTGCCCATGACGTAGTGATTGTGGGCGCCGGCATTGTAGGCGCGGCGTGTGCGGACGAACTCGCGCGCCGTGGCCTGAGCGTGATGGTGGTAGACGGAGACATCATCGGTAGCGGCGCAACTGCTGCCGGCATGGGGCACATCGTTGTGATGGACGATTCCGACGCGCAGTTCGCGTTGACACGCTACTCGCAACAACTGTGGCAGGAGTTGAGACCCGAATTGCCCGATGACGTCGAGTACGAACAGTGTGGAACCATCTGGGTCGCGGCTGACGAGGAAGAAATGAACGAGGTTCGGCGCAAGCGCGACTACTACGGCAAACGCGGAGTTCCCACGGAAGTACTCGATGCCCAGGCTTTGCAGCGTCTCGAGCCGAACCTTCGTCCGGGGATGGCTGGGGGTCTTCTGGTTCCAGAAGATGGGGTGCTGTATCCGCCATGCGCGGCCCGCTTTCTGATGGAGCGCGCGCAGAAGCGGGGAGCGAAGCTTCATCTTGGTGTTTCTGTCGCGAAGATTGGCCGTGGGCAAGTCCGATTAACCGATGGCACGGAAATCTCCCCGGAAATCATTGTGAACGCGGCTGGGGCTTTCGCCGCCGAACTCACGCCGGGATTGGAGATCAAGAAACGGAAAGGCCACTTAGTGATCACCGACCGCTATCCCGGATTTGTACGGCACCAGTTGGTGGAGCTCGGCTATTTGAAGAGCGCCCACTCCGTCACCGGCGATTCGGTAGCGTTCAACGTGCAGCCGCGCCGCACTGGTCAGATTCTCATCGGTTCTTCGCGGCAGTATGGCGCAGAGCACAAAGAAGTGGATCACTCCATCCTAGTGCGCATGCTGCAACGGGCGCAGGAATACATGCCAGGCCTGGCGCAGTTGTCGACGGTGCGAACCTGGACGGGATTTCGTGCCGCCACTCCCGACAAGCTTCCGCTGATCGGCCCCTGGACTGGAGCCGCGACCCAAGACAATTCCGTATTTCTGGCGACCGGGCATGAGGGTTTGGGAATTACCACATCTTTAGGCACGGCCCGCATCCTGGCCGATCAGATTAGCGGCACAAAGCCCGAGATTCCGGTCGAACCATACCTTCCCTCGCGAACCGCGAAGGAGTATGTGCATGCCTAACCAGCTCGCCGTAACCGTGAACGGGACGCCGGTCCTGGTGCCCTCGGGTACGACTGTCGCAGTTGCGATGGTGATCGCGGGACAGGCTTGCCGAACGTCGGTCAGCGGCGAACCGCGCGGCCCTCTATGCGGGATGGGAATTTGCTTTGAGTGTCGCGCGACTATCGGCGGGATACTGCATTGCCGAAGCTGTCAGGTGCTGTGCGAACAGGGAATGCACGTAACTACCGAGAACTGACGCTAGCACTGAAACAAGACCACTGAAACGACGGGAACTGAGACAACGAGAACTGAAACAAATAACGAGAACCGAAACGGATGACCAACGAAGCGCAACGCCACTTTGAAATCCTCGTGATCGGTGGAGGCCCCGCAGGCATGGCGGCCGCCGCTCGCGCGGCGGAGTGCGGTGCCCGCGTTGGGATCGTCGACGACAACTTCCGGCTCGGCGGCCAGATCTGGCGGGGCGAGCTGGATGAATCCCGTTCGAACGATGCGAGAAAGACGGAACCTTCGCAATGGGCCGAGCGCGTGCTCGCGTCCGGAGCGATCGCGCTCTGTGGGCTGCGCGTGGTGCACCAGCCGGAGGCCGGTGTTCTATTAGCGGAGAATCTCGAAGGCTTCTGCGAACTCACTTACCAGAAGTTGGTGCTGGCAACCGGAGCCCGGGAAAAATTTCTGCCGTTTCCCGGTTGGACATTGCCAAATGTCATGGGCGCGGGCGGTCTGCAGGCAATGGTCAAGAGCGGCCTGCCGATTCGCGGCAAGCGCGTGGTCGTGGCCGGCACCGGCCCTCTGCTGCTGGCAGTGGCGGCCTACCTCCGCAAGCATGGCGCCGAGATCGCAGTCATTTGCGAGCAGGCATCCTGGAGCGATCTGGCGAAATTCGGTTTCGCACTGTTCAGCTGGCCGGAGAAGATTATCCAGGGGTTCCAACTGAACCGTAATCTCGCAGGAGTTCCGTTTGCCGCAAACAGTTGGCCACTCGCCGCTCACGGCCAGCAGGCTCTCGAGAGCGTAACCATCTCGCGCGCCGGGAAAAGCGAGAACATTTCCTGCGACTATCTCACCTGCGGTTTTCATCTGATCCCGAACATCGAATTGCCGTTGCTGCTGGGGTGTGTGGTCAACGATGGTTGTGTTCAAGTCGACGACTTTCAGACGACGACTGTCTCCTCCGTCTTCTGTGCGGGGGAACCAACCAGCATTGGAGGCGTGGAGTTAGCGCTCATCGAAGGTCAGATAGCAGGACTGGCTGCGTCTGGCCGCGCGATTGAAGCGAAGGCATTATTTGGCAAGCGCAGAAAGGCGCGTCGCTTTGCGCGGTTACTGGATCGCACGTTCCACCTGCGCCCGGAGCTGCGGAGCTTGGCATCGTCAGACACGATCGTTTGCCGTTGCGAAGACGTTTCCTATGCGCGTCTTCGGCAGCACAGCTCGTGGCGCGCCGCCAAGCTGCACACGCGTTGCGGTATGGGCCCGTGCCAGGGACGAGTCTGCGGCCCCGCCACGCAATTTCTTTTCCAGTGGAATCCAGATTCCGTTCGGCCGCCCGTGTTCCCAGCCCGCGTTGAAACCTTGGCGACCATCACTTCCCATTCGCAACTGCAGCACAGCGAAGTAACAGGAGGACAATCATGAACTGGAAGGGTGTGCTCCCGGCAATCACCACCAGTTTTACCGAAGATCTTCGTGTCGATCACGTCTTTTTGACGAAGCATTGCCACTGGCTGCTCGACAACGGTTGCGCTGGCATCGTCGCCCTCGGTTCCCTCGGAGAAGGCGCGACTCTGTCTTTCGACGAGAAGGTCGAGATTCTGCGTACCTGTGTCAAAGCGGTTCATGGTCGCGGACCGGTGGTGGCTTCCATCTCCGCGCTCACCACTTCAGAAGCTGTGGCCATCGCCAAGGTGGCCGCGGATGCCGGGTGCGACGCGTTGATGGTGCTGCCGCCCTATGTCTATCAGGGTGATTGGCGGGAAATGAAGACCCACGTGGCCACCGTGTTTGCGGCCACGCCGCTCTCCTGCATGCTCTACAACAATCCTGTGGCCTACGGAACGGATTTCCTTCCCGAACAGATTCGCGAGTTGGCGGCCGAGCATGAGAACTTCGAAGCGGTGAAGGAGTCAAGCACGGATGTCCGGCGCGTCTCTGCCATCCGGGCGCTGCTCGACCGCCGCCTGGAGATCTCGGTCGGTGTGGATGACGCGGTGCTCGAAGCCATCGGAGTCGGCGCGACCGGTTGGATCGCCGGCTTGGCCAACGCGTTGCCGCGCGAATCGGTCGATCTTTTCAACTGCGGCATCAGCGGAGAGAGTGACAAGGCATTTGAGTTGTATCGCTGGTTCCTGCCATTGCTGCGCATGGATACGGTTCCGAATTTCGTTCAGCTCATCAAGCTCGTGCAAGCCGAAGTAGGAATGGGAAATCCGCGGGTTCGTCCGCCGCGCCTACAATTGGTTGGCGAGGAATTGGAACGAACCGGCCGGATCATTCGCGACGCGTTGCGCTCGCGTCCGCAGCCAGTGAGCGGTTACGCGTTCACCAGCAGAAAGTAGTTATTCTGGAAAATGAGAAAACTTTCAGGTAGGTCGCTGATCGGGTTTCGCGAAGGCGACGGTTCGTCGGAGCCGGTCTTTGCCACCGATCCCACAACCGGACAACATCTCCAGCCCGGATTCGTGAGCGCAACTGTGGAAGAAGTACAACTCGCTGCGCGCCTTGCGGCAGAAGCCTTTGCCTCCTTCAGTCGCACAACCGGACGTGAGCGCGGCGCGTTCTTGCGCAAGATCGCAGCGAAGATAGAATCCATCGCCGGCGACGTGGTCGAGCGCGCCGGCAAAGAGACTGCTTTGCCCCCGGCGCGTTTGCAGGGAGAGATTGCCCGCACTTGCGCTCAGCTGCGGCTTTTTGCCGAGGTGGTGGAAGAGGGTTCATGGGTTGCTGCGCGCATCGACAACGCCGATCCTGATCGCAAGCCCGCTCCCCGGCCAGATATTCGCTCTATGCTGCGTCCCCTCGGCCCGGTCGTCGTATTCGGCGCCAGCAATTTCCCGTTAGCTTTTTCCGTTGCCGGAGGCGATACCGCGTCGGCCTTGGCGTCTGGGAATCCGGTCATCGTGAAAGCCCATGCGGCGCATCCCGGCACCAGCGAACTTGTGGGGCAGATGGTTCGGGAGAGCGTTCGGGAAAGCGGCCTGCCGGAAGGAGTTTTCTCTCTTCTGTTCGGCAGCGGCGCTCAGATTGGCACGGCGTTGATGAAGCATCCACTGGTGAAGGCGGGTGGATTCACAGGCTCGCGCGCCGCGGGTAGAGTGCTGATGGACGTGGCTGCGGCTCGTCCCGAGCCGATTCCGTTCTATGCGGAAATGAGCAGCACCAACCCTGTATTCATCTTGCCGGGCGCTCTTCGAGAACGCGGCGAGAATCTTGCGGCGGGTCTGCACACCTCATTCACCCTGGGCGCCGGACAGTTCTGCACCAAGCCGGGCATGGTGTTTCTCCCACACGGCAACGATGCTGCCAAGTTGACCGATAAGCTGCGGCAACTGGTCGCAGCATCGGCGCCTTTCCATCTACTGACCCGCGCCATTCATTCTTCGTATGATTCCGCACTCGCCGGGCGAAAAACAGATGCTGGCGTTACTCTCGTTGCCGAGGCTCCCAAGGCCACACCACAAGCCGGGTTTGCCGTGAACTCAGCGCTCTTTGAAACCGATGCAGATACGTTTCTAGGCTCGAACCTGGATGACGAAATCTTTGGCCCCACCACGCTGCTTATTCGCCACTCGAACCGCGATCAGGTCCTCGAGATTGCCCGCTCCCTCGAAGGCCATCTCACCGCCACGATTCACGGCACGGCGCAGGATCTTCATGACTTCGCCGATCTCGTCGCGATCCTCGAGGGCAAGGTCGGTCGTCTTGTATTCAACGGCTTTCCGACTGGCGTCGAAGTTTGTCACGCCATGGTGCATGGAGGCCCCTATCCTTCAACCTCGGACGGACGCTCCACGTCCGTGGGCACTCGGGCGATTTTTAGGTTCACACGGCCCGTTTGTTATCAGGGATTTCCCGACGAAGCACTCCCTGCAGAATTGAAGAACTCAAATCCTCTGCGAATCTGGCGCATGGTGGACGGAGAAATGACGCGATAGCAGACCCTCCCTTCGAAAAGTCAGTCCTGTTCCCGACGGCACGAATCTCCGCAAGGAGTGGCGTCAGGCTTGCGCAGCGGTGGGTCTGGGCCTTATCATCAAAATCGCAGGCACGGAGTACGACCCGCACTAAGTCGGCCCGACGATTCACGATTTGCGCCGCAGCGCCATCAGGAATCCCATCCAAGCCGGGTTTCAGAAACGGCCATGCGGAAGGTCGAGACGTACCAGTTGCCCCAGAAGAAGTCGGTCAGGGGCCAAAGCAAACAGATGGCGCTGTCATCTAACGGTTAGGATACCGCCCTCTCAAGGCGGGTATACGGGTTCGATTCCCGTCAGCGCTACCAAATATCGACGATCTTCGCCTGATGCGGCACACAATGAAGCCGCGCCCAGAATCGAGTCACTCCAGATGAAATGCGCCGCCGCTCCATTCTTCGGGAGCGACATCGGTGATGGTCTCCGTAAAGTCCCAGCGGTGGCCGTAAAAGTCCTGAGCGTTGTATTGGCGCTCGCCATAGGGCTGGTCTATGGGTTCCGTCAGGATGATGGCACCGTTCTTTCGCGCTCGCTCGCAGTGACCCTTGGCATCTTCGATTCGAACCTGAATGATGTGGGAATTGTTGGCGATCACGTTGCCTTCGGCGATGGTGAGGCAGCCATCGCCGGCTTTCATCTGGACGCGGTGGTTGGCGATGCGGAGACGGACGGTGAAGCCGAAAGCCTTGGACAGCCAATCGGCCGCTGCGCCGGGGTCGGGGTAAATGAGTACAGGAATTACCACACAGGGCGGCACGGATCGGTTGGATCGCATCTCGACACTTTATCACTCTGCAGCCGGGGGCTCAGGTCTCGCTGGTGTTGCGATGCCTGGGATCCAGTCTGTGCCCGTTCGAGACGATGCTGGAGCTTCGGCCGATCCTGTTGCTTTTGCTTAGCTAATCATCAAGACGAGAGTGCGGCTGTTTCCACCACTCTTGCAGCCCGCATCGCCCGAGTTCCCACTCGGAGTCTTGACCAGTATGTTCGTTACTCCAGGACCGGTGATCTCGGCGGTCGTGAGTGTAACCTGCAACAGCGTGCTGCTCGTGACTTCAGTGCTTACCTCGATCCCGTTGACGACGACGACAGAGGACGAAACAAACGCACTGCCGTTCACGCCGAGAGGATAGCCGTGCTGCACTTCAACGAAGGTGATCTCGTTGACAGAAAGCGACGAAATGTTCGGAGCTGGCCGAGCACTCCCGCAGAACGGATTGATGGCGTTGCAGCCTTGGAGGATTAGCGAGGCGAGCAGAATCGCGATGAGAGGTCCCAGGAAAGCGGTGACGCTTTTTCTTGTAGCTCTATACATTTCCCACTCCTACGTCGTGTGCTGGAGAGTGCCCGTCATCATGTCGATGGCGTAACGGCTCACAGGTTAGATTGTAGTCGTGAAGTGGCTCAGTCAACCGATGACCCCGCACTAAAGTCACTGTCAAATGCCGACGAGCGTCGGGCGCAGGCGTTGGCGTGCGCGGCGAGGCTATCAGAAGTTGGACTCCACACAGACCGCAAATTTCTGCCAGTGACCGCAATCACGATGTCGGGTGATGCAACGCACCGTACTTCCCGTCGCATTGCGACACCATATATCTACCGGAAGTGCAAGCTAAGAACGAAGTACAGCTTCTGACGGCTGACCGCTCACTTCTAACGGGAGGTGATCTGTGACGATCATGATCCTGATCTCCATGGTAGTACTGGCCTTGGCTGTGGGGCTTTTCGTATTCCGCGCCATCCCGGGCGTGCGGGCTTTCCTCGATTACCGCGGCAAACGAATCGTCACCTGCCCGGAAACTCACAAACCCGTCGCTGTAAACGTCGACGCAAAAGAAGCGGCTCTGGGAGCGTTTCTCAGCGAACCCACGCTGCGCCTGAACCAGTGTTCGCGCTGGCCCGAGCGCCAGGACTGCGGACAGGAGTGCCTGAAGCAAATCGAAGTCGACCCGGAGAATTGCCTGGTGTGGAATATGGTTTCGAAATGGTACGCAGGGAAAAGTTGCGTGTACTGCCACAAACCTATAGGCACGCTCCATCATCTCGATCACGCGCCCGCACTGCTGGGCCCGGATCAGGTGACGGTCGAGTGGAACCAGATTCGGCCCGAACAGCTCCCCGAGGTATTTCGAACGCATCGTCCAGTCTGCTGGACCTGCCACATCGCCATGAATTTCCGGCATGTTCATCCTGAGTTGGTGGTAGACCGCGAGCCCGAGCCTAGGCGGATGGCATGAAGGACTGTGGTTGACCTGCGGAAGGCGCGAGGAAGCACGAGCTCTTGCCAATCCGCTTCTTACGCAAATGTGTCGGCGATCACTTCCGGATCGCGATAGCGATCAAACATTCGCCCGCATGTCGCTGGATGTGCCACCCGCGGCCGGCACGTAACATTTCGTGGTGTAATCCATCACCATGCGGTCGGCATTGAAGCGCCAGCCGAGCGTGCGAATAGTCCGCTTCATGCGCTTGATCCAGCCGCGGGGCAGCCCGTCATGGTCGCGCTGGTAGTAAAGCGGAATCACTTCTTCGCGTAAGGTGCGCATCAGGTCCTCGCCGTCGCGCGTGTCGTGAACGCTCATATTGGAATGCGTCCTGCCGGTTCCAATGGCAAAGCCGTTTCGGCCGTCGTAAGCTTCCGCCCACCACCCGTCAAGCACGGAAAGATTCAGGCCGCCGTTGAGAACAACTTTCTGGCCGCTGGTGCCAGAGGCTTCGAGCGGGCGGCGGGGATTGTTGAGCCAGACGTCAACGCCTTGCACAAAATGCCGTCCCACGTTGATGTCGTAGTCTTCGATGAAGACGAACTTGTCGCCGAACTTGGGATCGCGCATCAACTCCGCGATCTTCTGCAGCATGCGCTTCCCCGGCTCATCGTTGGGATGGGCTTTGCCGGCAAAAACGAATTGCACCGGGCGTTTCGGGTCGTTCACCATCAAGGTTAATTTTTCGATGTCGGTCAGGATCAAGTCGGCGCGCTTGTACGTAGCAAAGCGGCGGGCAAAGCCGATGGTGAGCGCGTCCGGGCTGAGCACACGCACCAGACGCCGCAAAACCTCTTTGGATTCGCTGCGGCGCTCCGCTTGTTCCACAGCACGATCCCGCACAAATTCGATCAGACTCGATTTCAGGCTGAGATGCGTTTCCCAGAGTTCGCCGTCATCCACATTCGCGATCCCTTCCCAGATGCGGGCTTCGCTGCTGCGCTCGTTCCAGCCGGTTCCCAGGTGCCGGTCGTAGAGGCGAAACATTTGCGGCGCCAGCCACGAGGGAACATGCACGCCGTTGGTGATGTGTCCGATGGGGACAGCATCTTCCTGCTTCGCCGGGGACAAGCCCGTCCACATGGCGCGGGAAACTTCTCCATGCAGCGCGGACACCGCGTTGGCGCGTCGCGACAATCGCAAGCCCAGCACCGTCATGCAGAAAGTTTCGTCTAGCGTGGTCGGTTTTTCGCGGCCCAGCCCCATCAGGCTTTCGTGGGAGAGGCCCAGCGCGTCGCGAAGCGGGCCCAGATGCTCCTCGATCAAATCGGCGTCGAAGCGATCATGTCCCGCGGGCACCGGAGTGTGCGTGGTGAAGACGACCTCGCGCGAAACGCGTGGCACGGCGGTGTCGAAAGTGAGGCCTTCGTCTTCCATGCGCATCCGGATCGCTTCCAGCACGGCGAAGCCGCTATGCCCTTCGTTCAGGTGAAGAACTCCAGGCGTGATGCCGAGCGCGCGAAGCGCACGCAAACCTCCCACCCCTAGCAGCAATTCCTGGCGAATGCGGATGCGCCGGTCTCCGCCATAAAGTCGCGAAGTCAACTCGCGGTCTTCCGGAGCGTTGCCCTCGACATCCGAATCGAGCAGCAGCAAATCGCAGCGTCCCACCGCAACCCGCCAGACTTTTGCCCGGATCGAACCGTGGCGCGTGTCAATCTGCACCACAATCGGACGTCCGTTTCTTCCGATAGCGGCCTGCATCGGCAGGTGATTCACATCCGTCTTGAGATATTCCTCGTGCTGCCAGCCGGTGCGGTCAAGCCACTGCCGAAAATATCCTTGGCCATAGAACAACCCGACGCCCACCAGCGGGATATCAAGATCCGACGCGCTCTTGATGTGATCGCCGGCGAGTACGCCGAGGCCTCCGGAATAAACCGGCAGCGACTCATGCAATCCAAACTCGGCGGAAAAATACGCAACCGGCCGCGGCCGCAGCACTCCCGCATGGCGCGTTCCCCAGGTTTTGTCAGACTCCAGATATTCGCGCAAGCGCCGGTACGCGTAGTTGATGCGGCTGTGCAGCACCAACTCCGCGGCACGCGCTTCCAGTTTCGCCAGCGGAAATTCCGCGAGCAGTGCCACCGGATTGTGATTGAGCTGGTTCCACCGCACGGGATCGAGATCGAGAAACAAACTGCCCGAATCGTGATCCCAGCTCCACCAGAGATTTCGCGCGAGCGCCCAAAGCCGTTCCTGGATAGGCGCGATGAAGCGGTCGAGTGTGCGCGCTTCGCTCACTACCGAAGCGACTTGAGTCGCGGCTTCGGTAAGCATTCGAATTTCATCTTCGCGGAAGACGCGAGCATCCACGGTCTGCACCACCAGCACGCCCTGCAGCACTCCGCGATCGATCAGAGGAACGCCGAGAAAAGACTGGTAAGCTTCTTCTCCAGCCTCAATGAAATACTTGAAGCGCGGATGATTCTTAACTTGCTCGACTGCCACCGGACGAACCTGCTCAGCGACAAGGCCCGCAAGACCCTCATGCACACCCATGCGCAGAACGCCGATAGCCTGGCTGCGTAGTCCGAGAGTCGCGGCCAGCACCAGATGGGCGCGATCCGGTTCCAGCAAATACGCCGAGCACACGTCCGTCCCAAATCGCTTGGCGATCAGCGCGACCACGTTCATCAGAGTCTCGGCTGGCTTGCCGCCCTCGTGCGCGAGATTGGCAATCTCCTCGAGAGTCAGAACGCTGGCGCCGTCGGGCGAAGCCATCACGCCACCTGACTTTTCAATCACTTCGTTCGGTCGGTCCAAACTCTTGCAGCCTCCACTCGCACGCGCACCCTTGCGCGGCGCATGAGCTATTGTAGCGTCCCTGTCACGCGCCTCGTCCAATTCATATTGTTTATGCGCTACATAAGAGAATTAACAAGAGAATTGATAAGAGAATTCACACTTGCAGCTTGACCAGCCAGTTGGGCGGTTCCGGCAGAATCGCGAACTTCGGAAGTTCACCGCGCACCATCGCGACTTCATCGCACGAATGGAATCGCGGGCAAACGTGGCAGTCTTTGTAAATCTTGTCAGGCAGATCTTCGCGTTGCGCCACCGCGAAACCCTGCCGCGCAAAAAACTGCGGACTGCGTGTGAACAGACAAATGCACGTGACCCGGTGTTTTTTCGCTTCGGCCATCAACGCTTTCATCAAACGTCCACCGCCGCCCTTGCCCTGCGCCCACGGTGCGACGGTGATCGAGCGAACTTCCGCCAGATGCGTGCCATACAAGTGCAGGGCGCCGCAGCCGAGAATGCGGCCATCTTCTTCGAGCACGACAAAGTCTCTGACGTTTTCGCAGATTTCCGCGAGCGTGCGAGGCAAAAGCGTGCCGTCGCCGGAATATCCCGAGATCAAGTCGTGAATGTGCGTAGCGTCAGGCAAGATCGCTTTGCGCGTGCGCATGAATTTCCTCCCGTAGCGATTCGATTTTTGTCCTGGCGCTCTTGATTGCCTGCCGCACCCGCGCCGGTGCCGTGCCTCCCGCAACATCGTGCACTGCCAGCACCGCGGCCAGGCTCAGGCACTCGTAGAAATCCGATTCAAAGGCCGGATCGAGCGCCCGCAATTCTTCGAGCGCCAAATCCTGAAGCTCGCAATTTCTCTCCAGACAAAGTTGCACTGCTTTGCCGATCCGCTCGTGCGCCAACCGGGACGGAACGCCGCGCTTCACAAGATAAGTAGCAGCCGCCCAGGCGTTGGTGAATCCCGATTGCGCGGCTTGCTCCATGCGCGGATGATTAAATTCAACGGACTTCATAAACCCGGTCACCAGCGGCAGCATCGAGAGCATGGTGTCCGCGGAATCGAAAAGAGCCTCCTGCGTTTCCTGCAGGTCTTTGTTGTAGGCCAGCGGCAGTCCCTTCAGCGTGATCATGAGCGCCGTTGCGTGGCCAACCACACGGCCAGCTTTGCCGCGGACCAGTTCCAGCAAGTCAGGATTTTTCTTCTGCGGCATGGCGCTGCTGCCTGTGGAATAAGCTTCGGGCAGAGCAATGAACCCATATTCCTGCGAAGAAAACAAAATCATTTCCTCCGCCCAGCGGCTCAGGTGCAACGCGATCAGCGACAGCGCGTTCACAAACTCCAGCGCAAAATCACGGTCACTGGTGGCATCGATGCTGTTGGAGGTGGAGTCGTCAAAGCCCAAAGTCTCAGCCATGAACTTGCGATCGAGCGGCAGAGTGGCTCCCGCAACCGCCCCCGATCCCAGCGGACAAACATTCAGACGCTTGCGGCAATCGGCGAGCCGCCCCGCATCGCGCAGAAACATTGCCACGTAAGCCATCAACCAATGCCCCAGCAGAACCGGCTCCGCGCGCTGCAAGTGCGTGTAAGCCGGCATGGCGGAATCGCCCGCCTGTTCCGCGCGATCAGCCGCCACTCCGCACCACTCGGCAATCTCAACCTGCAGCTGATCAATCGCCGCTCGCACATAAAGGCGCAGGTCCGTGGCGATCTGCTCATTGCGGCTGCGGCCGCTGTGCAGCTTGTATCCGGTTTCCCCAATCAACGCGGCGAGCTTTTTCTCCACGAAGTGATGCACATCCTCAGCTTCATCGTCGTCAAGAAACGCCGGAGAAGCCGCTGCTTGCGCCCCAATCTGCTGCAGTCCTTGCAGAATGCTGATCAGTTCGTCCGCCGAAAGTATGCCGGCATCTTTCAGCGCGCGCGCGTGAGCGCTGCTGGCCGCGAGTTCGTACTGCACCAACCGCCGGTCAAAGCCGAACGACCTCTGCCATCGCTCGAAGTCAGGGTCCAGCGGCTGCCGGAACCGGCCCGACCACATCTTCATCAACCCACCTCCACGCGCGAACGCGCGCGCGAGCGCGAAGGCAGTCCCAGAATGCGGATGAACCCGGCCGCATCTTTCTGGTCATATTCCGCCCCCATGGTGAACGACGAAAGGTCGGTGCGGTAAAGCGAATGCTCCGACTCGCGGCTCACGATGGAAACATTTCCTTTGTACAAAGAAAGAGAAACGCTGCCAGTCATGAGCGGCTGCGTGTTCTCCACAAACGCGTCTAGCGCCTCGCGCAGCGGTGTGAACCACAAACCGAAATAAACCAGTTCCGCATATTTCAGCCCGATGTGCTGCTTGAAGTGCGCGACTTCGCGTTCCAGGCACAGCGCTTCCAGTTCGCGATGCGCGGCGATCAGCAGCGTTCCGCCGGGAGTCTCATAGCAACCCCGCGATTTGATTCCGACAAACCGGTTCTCCACCAAATCGACGCGGCCAATCGCGTTGCGCGCGCCAATCTCGTTCAGCAATTCCACCAGCGCCACGGGATCAAGCTTCATCCCGTTCACCTCGATCGGAACTCCGCGCTCAAAACCGATAGAAACTTTTTCTTCCTTGTCTGGCGCCTCCTGCGGCGAGCGCGTGATCTGCCAGGTCGTCGGCAGAGGTGCGTTCCCCGCGTCTTCCAGTTCTCCGCCTTCGTGGCTGATGTGCCACAGATTGCGGTCGCGGCTGTGAATCTTCTCACGGCTCGCCGCCACGGGAATCCCGTGCTGCTCGGCGTAATCGATGCAGTCCTCGCGCGACTTCAGCGACCACTCCCGCCACGGCGCGATGATCTTCAGTTCCGGCCCCAGCGCCTGATACGTCAATTCAAACCGCACCTGGTCGTTGCCTTTTCCCGTGCAACCGTGAGCCACCGCGGTCGCGCCCTCGCGCAGCGCCACTTCCACCTGGTGCTTCGCGATTACCGGACGCGCGAGCGAAGTTCCGAGCAAATACTTGTGCTCGTAAACTGCACCCGCTTTCAGTGCGGGAAACACGTACCCGGTCAAAAATTCTTCGCGCAAATCTTCGACCACCACCTTGCTCGCGCCGGTGGCGTAAGCCTTCTCGACCACAGCCTGCAAATCTTCTCCCTGGCCGACGTCGGCGACCATCGCAATCACGTCGTAAGAATAGTTTTCCTTCAACCAAGGAATAATGATCGAGGTATCGAGCCCACCAGAATAGGCAAGCACAATTTTTTCAGGCATGAGCGCTCCTCACCGGCAGCCGCACCGCGCCGCCCAGCAACAGATAAAGGATAGCCTTTTGCACGTGCAGGCGGTTCTCGGCTTGCTCGAAAATAATCGAGCATTCCGAATCCATCACCTCGTCGGTGACTTCCTCGCCACGATGCGCCGGCAGACAGTGCATAAACGCCGCATCCGGACCAGCCGCAGCCATCAACTCGCGATTCACCTGGTAAGGCGCGAATATCTTGGCCCGCTGATCCGCTTCGTGTTCCTGTCCCATGCTGGCCCAAGCGTCGGTGTAGACGGCATCGGCTCCAGCCACTGCCGCATAGGGATCTGTGAGCAGTTCAATCTTCGCTCCAGTCTGCTTGGCAATCTTCCGCGCGTCGGCCACAATCTGCGCATTCGGTTCGTAGCCTTGAGGCGTCGCAACTTTGATCGACGATCCCAGGCACGCGCAGGTCAGCAGCAAAGAATGCGCCACATTATTTCCGTCGCCCACGTATGCCAGGCAAACGTCGGTAAGATCGCCATAGCGTTCCTGCAAAGTGAAATAGTCGGCCAGCGCCTGGCAGGGATGTTCGAGATCGCTGAGCGCGTTGATCACCGGAATCGAAGCGTGCTCGGCCATGCCCGCGATCGTCTCCTGCGCAAATGTCCGCAGCACGATCACATCCACCCAGCGTTCCAGGTTATGCGCGACGTCGCTCAACTTTTCGCGCGCGTCGATGCGCCCGCTGGTCTGATCCACAAAGTGCGTGGCGCCACCCAGACTCGCCATCCCTACCTCAAAGGTGAGCCGCGTCCGTAACGACGGCTTCTCGAAAAACATCACCATCTGTTTTCCCGCAAGGGCACGCTGAAAAACCGAAGGCCGCGTCTTCATCAGTTCTGCCAGGTGCAGCACAGCTTCGACGCCCTGCGGCCCCAGATCGCGTGTCGAAATCAAATCGGGGCACCAGAAGATGCCCGGAAAAACTTCAGGCACCGCCGGCGCAGTTTTCGTTAAGGGACTGTTCAACTTTGACTCCTTATTTTCAATTCGCAAATTTGTAACTCTAGATTTCGCCGATACCGCTTCGCTCATGCGCACGTCACCTCCGTGCCGCACGACAGCTTGGTGAGATAAAACTGCGGCAGCAAGTCCGCTTCCGCGGCTGGTAAAATCCGCACGCGTCCCACGCCTTGTTTCAGCGCTTGCCGGCACGCTTGCAGCTTAGGCAGCATGCCTCCGCTCACGATCGCACCAGCCGCCAGGTCGTCGGCCTGTTTCGTGTTCAGCCAGGGAATCACCGAGCCCTGCGCGTCCTTCACTCCCGCCACGTCGGTGAGAAAAATGAGCGCGTTGGCATGGGTTGCCGCCGCGCACGAGGCTGCCATCTCATCGGCGTTCACGTTGTAGTATTCGCCGTCAGCGCCCAGCGCCAGCGACGCCATCACCGGAATGCCGCCCTGCTGCCACAGCGCCTCGATCCAGCACGGTTCGGCAAAACAAATCTCTCCGACGAATCCCAGATCGTGCCCGTCGACATATTTCTTGCGCGCTCGGAACGTCATGCCATCGCCGCCGCAGAATCCCACCGCCGGCATGCCCGTGGCCTGGATCGCCGCCACCACCTTCTTATTCACCATCCCGGCCAGCACCATCAACGCCACGTCGCGAGTCTCCGCGTCGGTCACGCGCAGCCCATTCACGAATTCGCTTTTCTTACCGAGTTGCAGCAGCGTCCGGGTCAGCGTGCTGCCTCCGCCGTGAACCACGGCCACGCGATGACCGTCCTGCGCCAGTTCCGCCACGGCCCGCGCGCACTTCCGCAGTGTGCCCGAGTCTTCGAGCGCCACTCCTCCGATTTTGACGACGATGATCACAGCAAACCTTCTTCCTCTGTCCATCCAAACATCAGGTTCATATTTTGCACGGCCTGTCCGGCCGCGCCTTTCAGCAGGTTGTCAATGCAGGAGACCAGCACCAGCCGCCGCCCGTCCTCCGCCAAACAAAAACCCAGATCGCAATAATTCGTGTGCAGCGAAAACTGCACTTGCGGAAGCTTCGGAGTCGCAAATATCCGCACCCAGCGCTTCTGCACGTAAAACTCGCGCAAGCACGCCTCTACTTCCGCGGATTGCATCGCCCGATTCAGACGCACATAAATCGTCGAAAGAATCCCCCGCGGAATCGGAAGCAGATGCGGCGTGAATATCAGTTCCTGCGCCGTCAGATGCAATTGCTCCACGATCTCGCCCACGTGTCGGTGTCCAAAAACCGAATACGCCGATAGATTGTCGGCCACCGAGACAAAATGCGTCCGCGCCGTAGGTTCTTTCCCCGCGCCCGACACTCCCGACTTCGAATCCGAAATAATTCCATGCTCCCGATCCACGACGCCCGCCTGCAACAACGGCGCCAACGCCAAAATCACCGAGGTCGCATAGCAGCCCGGATTCGCAACCAGATCGGCACCCGCGATGCAATCACTATGCAATTCGGGCAGTCCGTAAACTGCTTTGTCGGTGAGTTGAGCCGCCGTAGCCGTATCCGAATCCTGAAAGTTATAAACCGCGCGATGCTGCGCCTGTTTCAGCCGCCACGCCCCGCTCAGGTCAATCACTCGCAACCCATGTGCCATTGCCTCCGGCACCAGCGAGCGCGACGCTTCATGCGGAGTCGCCAGAAAAAGCAGTTTCACTCCCAGTCGCTGCAACTCCGGCCACGACAGAGCCCGCAGGGGATAGCCTCCGTTGCCGGATAATGCCGGAAACACGTCGGCCAGATTCACGTCGGCCCGATTTGCGTCAATCTGGTTCCCATCAGACACGTTCGCCGCGCCGTTGCTTCCGTTGCGCCGCAGCAGCACCGGCTTCTCCAGCTTCGGATGACGATGGAGAATGCGCGTCAGCTCCAGCCCCGAATAGCCAGTCGCGCCCAGCACCGCGGTTTTGAGTTTCCCGGACATTACGTCAGCATGCCCTCAAGGCGGCTGGAAAGTTTTTTCGCATCGTCCTTGTCGGGGCACACAATAAGGATGGTGTCGTCGCCGGCGATCGTCCCGACCAGTTCACTCCAGTCGGTCTCGTCCATCGCGGCGGCCACTGGCTGCGCGCTGCCCACGATCGTCTTCACCACGAGCAGGTTCTGAGCCGAGCGAATGCCGAGAACGAACTCCCGCACCAGCCGAGAAACCGGTGGCAGCGCCAGCGCGGCAGAACTCTCGCCTGTGGGCAGGGAATAGCCGTGCGCAGTCTTGCTCAGGTTCAAATCGCGGATGTCACGCGACAGCGTCGCCTGCCCCACCTTGAATCCCTGCTTCCGCAAAACCCGCTGCAGATCTTCCTGGCTGGCCACGGGCCCGTGCCGCAGCGTCGCCAAAACCGCCCGTTGTCGCAAGGTTTTATTCATGATGAATAAAAATGCACTCCAGTGAATAAATATGTTCTTATCTTAAAGACTCTGGGCCAATTGTCAAATGAAAACGTGACCCGAGTCGTGTGCAAACCAGGTTACGAATGTTTGGTTTCGGCGAGCCGGTGGAGCGATGACGCCTCGTCCCTTCGGCCTGGGGCGAAGCCCCGGCCGCAGCGTCACGATTCCCGCGGACGAGGGCGTCCGGGGTTCCATGAGCTCTGTGAGAGAAAGTCCGCCGCGGATGCTCCAGCCTTGTTAGACTACTGCGCGGTTCCAGCACGGAGCGACGGATAACTATGAACCCAAAGCCCACCTTAACGGCCGAATTGCTGGCCGAATTTCTCGGCACTTTCGTGCTCATGCTGTTCGGCATCGGCGTGGTCGCCATGGTGGTGTTGTTCCCCTCGACGAACCCGGGCGAGACCATTCACGGCGGCTACACCAACATCACTCTGGGTTGGGGCCTGGCAGTCACGATGGGAATTTATATTGCCGGGAAAATCTCCGGCGCGCATCTCAATCCGGCGATCACGCTCGCTGTTGCCGTCTTCCGTGGTTTCCCGTGGCGCAAGGTGGTCCCTTATTCCATCGCGCAAACCGCGGGAGCCCTCGCCGCCGCCGCCCTGGTTTATTGGGACTATCGCCCGGCATTCCTTCAGGTCGATCCGCAACTGAACCACACCGCCGGCGTCTTCACAACTTTTCCCGCATTTCCCGCCGTCATCCAGGCAGGCTTTCTCGACCAGTTGATCGGCACCGCACTGTTAGTTCTTCTCGTCTTCGCCGTCACCGACGAATTCAACATGCCGCCTGGCGCTAACTTCGCGCCCTTGATGATCGGACTCATCGTCGTCGCGATCGGAATGAGTTTCGGCGGCATGCACGGATACGCCATCAACCCCGCGCGCGATTTCGGCCCGCGCCTGTTCACCGTATTCGCGGGTTTCCGCAACAATGGCCTCACCGACGGCGTCCGCGTCTGGTGGGTTCCGGTAGTCGCGCCGTTGCTGGGCGGTCTAATCGGCGCCGCCCTCTACGACTTCGGCATCCGCCGCTTCTTGCGGCCGTCTCAATAAAGGTCGGTGGAAGTGAGCACCAACTCGAGGAGGAATTCTTGCAATACGTACTGGCACTCGATCAAGGCACCACCAGCTCGCGAGCACTTTTGTTCGATCGCGACGGCGAAGTCCGAGCCGTCGCCCAGCGCGAGTTCGATCAGATATTTCCTCAGCCCGGCTGGGTGGAACACAATCCCGAGCAGATCGCGTCGTCGCAAATCGCGATCGCCCTCGAAGCCCTCACCAAAGCCAATGCACAGCCCAAAGACATCGCCGCCATCGGCATCGCCAACCAGCGCGAAACCACCATCCTGTGGGACCGCGAAACCGGCGCTCCAATTTGCAATGCTCTCGTCTGGCAGGACCGCCGCACCGCCGACGTCTGCGAAAGCCTCAAAGCCGCCGGACACGAGCCCCTGATCCAGCAGCGTACCGGCCTGCTCATCGATTCCTACTTCTCCGCCAGCAAAATCTCCTGGATCCTCGACCATGTCGCTGGCGCGCGAGAACATGCCGACGCCGGAAAACTCGCCTTCGGTACGGTCGACAGCTGGCTGGTATGGAAGCTGACCGGCGGCCGCGTCCACGTCACCGACGCCAGCAACGCCTCCCGCACCATGCTCTTCAACATTCACACCGGCGCGTGGGACCAAGAGCTGCTCCGCCTCTTTCGCATCCCCGCGTCGCTGATGCCGTGGGTGCGGCCGTCATCTGAAATCTACGGCGAAGTCAGCGCCGTGCCCGGCCTCAACGGCATTCCGATCTCCGGCATCGCAGGCGATCAGCAGGCCGCTCTCTTCGGACAACGCTGCCTTCGCCCCGGCCTCACCAAAAATACTTACGGCACGGGATGCTTCATGCTGCAAAACACCGGCACGCACGCGGTTCCGTCGTCGAACCGCCTGGTGACGACCGTCGCGTGGAAAATAAAAGATAAAACTGAATACGCGCTCGAAGGCAGCGTCTTCGTGGGCGGCGCCGTAGTGCAGTGGCTGCGCGACGGCCTGGGAGTAATCCGCAGTTCGAGCGAGGTCGAGCCGCTCGCGAAGTCCGTCACCGACAACGGCGGAGTTTATTTCGTCCCCGCATTCGTCGGCCTGGGCGCGCCCCACTGGGATTCCTACGCGCGCGGTTCCATCTTCGGCCTGACCCGCGGCAGCACCGCCGGGCACCTCGCCCGCGCCGCGCTCGAGAGCATCGCCTATCAGGTCGCCGACCTGCTCGACGCCATGCAGCGCGACGCCGGCCATCCGGTCGAAGAACTTCGCGTCGACGGCGGCGCTTCTGCCAACGACAGCCTCATGCAGTTTCAATGCGACCTGCTGCGCGTTCCCGTGGTTCGTCCCGCAGCCACCGAAACCACCGCGCTCGGCGCCGCCTACCTCGCAGGACTGGGCGTAAATTTCTGGAAATCCATTCAGGAGACCACAGCGAAAGCCCGCCGCTTCGAGCCGAAGATGCCCGCGTCCCAAGCCGCCGCCCTGCGCCAGCGCTGGAACGAAGCCGTCTCCCGCTCAAAAGCCTGGGAGACTGCGAACGCGACCAGTTAGCGCGGCAGTATCATGATTGATACGAAAGATTGACATGAAAGCCGCGATCCTTTCCTCGCCCCAAAGTATCTCGCAACACCCGTTGCGCGTCACCGACGTCGAGAAGCCACACTCCGGACCCGGGCAAGTTTTGCTCCGCGTGCGTGCCTGCGGAGTTTGCCGCACCGATCTGCACATCGTGGAAGGCGAGCTTCCGCCGCTCCACGCGCGGATTATTCCCGGCCATCAGATCGTCGGCGAAGTGGTAGAGGGAGCCACCACGGATCTGCCCGCCGGCGCGCGGGTTGGAGTTTCCTGGCTCGGTGGCACCGATGGAACCTGTTTCTATTGCCGGCACGGAATGGAGAATCTCTGCGATTCGCCCACGTACACCGGCTATTCCGTCTCCGGCGGTTACGCGGAGTATGCCGTCGCCCGCGCCGATTTTGTCTTCCCGCTTCCCCCCGCGCTCGACGATCTGCAAGCCGCTCCTCTGCTCTGCGCCGGGATCATCGGCTTCCGCAGCCTGCGCGTCGCCGGTGTCGAGCCCGGCGAGCGCGTTGGACTGTTTGGTTTCGGCGCTTCCGCTCACCTCGCGATTGCAGTCCTGAAAGCATGGAAGTGCGACGTGTACGTTTCAACGCGCGGCGCATCTCATCGTGAGTTAGCGGCGTCACTGGGCGCGACCTGGGTGGGTCCTGAAACCGCAAAGCCGCCCGTCGAACTCGACCGCGCCGTCACCTTCGCGCCCAGTGGAGACGTGGTGATCTCCGCGCTGGCCAGCCTGCGCAAAGGCGGCGTAGTGGCGATCAATGCCATCCACCTCGATCGCATTCCCCAATTCGACTATGACCGCCTCCTCTGGGGCGAGCGCCAGCTACGCAGCGTCGCCAACATGACCCGCGCCGACGCCCGCGACTTTCTCACGCTGGCCGCGGAGATCAAACTGCAACCGAAGGTGACGGTGTTTCCCCTGGATGAGGTGAACGAGGCGCTGATCGCGGTGAAGAACGATGCCATAGACGGCGCGGCCGTGATCAAACCTTGATATCGTTTTTAATTGGTTTGTGTGGATTTAATTGGCCTGTGTGGAGCGGGCACTCTTGCCCGCTTGCTTGCAGCTCCCAAGAACCAGCGGGCCAGCCTGCCCTGAGCGAAGCCGAAGGGAGCGCCCCCTCCACACAAGCAAAGCGACGCCACGAAAAGAAACCAGAAGATGATCTTCTTTAGCCCGTGAACCAAAACGCATGAACGTCACCTGCAGCGCCTTGCTCTTCGACCTCGACGGCGTCCTCATCGACTCCACGCCTGCCGTAGAACGCGTGTGGCATCAGTGGGCTCTCGAACACGGATTCAATCCCGAGGAAGTCGTAGCCCGCGCCCACGGCCGCCCCAGCCTCGCCACCGTGCGCGACTACCTGCCCAACGCCGACCACGACGCCGAGAATCGCGAAGTCGAACGCCGCGAAATCGCCGACCTCGCGGGCGTGGTCCCCCTGCCCGGCGCAGTCGCTCTGCTCGCCAGCCTTCCGCCCGATCGCTGGACCATCGTTACTTCCTGCACCCGTCGCCTGGCCGAGATCCGCATCAAGGCCGCCGGACTGCCACTCCCCGCCCGCATGGTCACCGCCACCGACATCACGCACGGCAAGCCGCATCCCGAGCCCTATCTCAAGGGCGCCGCGCTGCTCGGTTTCCCCGCAGACCAATGTGTAGTTCTCGAGGATGCTCCCGCCGGAATCAGAGCAGGGAAGTCGGCTGCCGCCAGGGTCATCGCCCTCAAAACGACCGCCCCACCCGCAGCCCTGCGCGACGCCGGCGCGGATTGGATTCTGAACAATTGCGCCGACATCCATGTGATCAGCTCCAGCCCAGATCTCACCCTGACCCTGTCCGAGCCGGAGCCGCAATAAATCGTGGTGCGCCAAAAAAATCCCCACTTCTCCTAAAGTCCAAACCCCGCCTGCCGATCATCTCCCTAACACCCAGAAGTTGGCCAGGCCAGCAAGCCCTCTCCAACAGCAGTGGCCTCAGCGTGGCGGCCTAGTCAGCTGCCGGTCAGCGCAGGTGAGCGGGTGCTAGTCTCCAGCCCGCTCACCGCCCTGATGCTCCCGCGAAGCATTTCATACCGTTGCATCCAAATCATCCAGCAACCATTTCCCTCTGCATAGAAACGAACCCGGCAGATTCCTTAGGGCTTCCGATCGCACGCTGAAATCGAGGCCTGCTTGGAGGTACAATCTCCCCGTCCAGGGGATCTCAACCGCAAGGAGAACGTCATGAACCCCAAACTCTTTGTTCTCGCCCTCTGTCTCCTCACCCTTCCCGCCATCGCACAAGATCAACACGCGCAAGATCAACAAGGCAAAGACCAGCGCGACCAACCCACTGCCCGCTCCACGGAACGCATCACCAAGGAAGTTCGCCACGAACTGCTCATGCTCCCCTACTTCACCGTCTTCGATAACATCGCCTACAAAGTGGACGGCTTCAACGTCACTCTTCTCGGACAAGTCACTCGCCCGGTTACCAAGTCCGACGCCGAGAACGCAGTCAAGCACATCGAAGGTGTCGAGCACGTCGACAATCAGATCGAAGTGCTTCCCCCCTCGCCCATGGACTATCGCCTTCGCCAGCGTCTGTTCCGCGCCATCTACGGCTACCCCGCTCTGCAACGTTATGCGCTGGGCGTGCAGAAGCCGATTCGCATCATCGTCAAGAACGGCCACGTCGCGCTTGAAGGTGTCGTCGACAGCCAGGCCGACAAAAATCTGGCCGGCATCCGCGCCAACGGCGTCTCCGGCATTTTCTCTGTAGACAACAACCTGCAGGTTTCGCCATAGAACAACGAGAAGAAGAATAGACAAAGTTCGACGAAACACTGGTTTACCCTGTGTTCCTCCGTGTCCTCTGTGGTAACGAATTTAGGGCACCACCTCGTTTTCTTGCGCCCACGCACCCCGCGAGTATAATTCTCGCCGTGCACCCAAGAGGATAATGACGCCATGAAGAAGATCGACCGCCGCAAGTTCGTGAAGACCGCCGTGCAGACCGCGACCACCGTTACCGCCGCCTCGTTTCTCGCCGACAAATTCAGCTGGGCCGCCGCCGAGCACCGGATCGAGAAGGTCGGCCTCCAGCTCTACACCGTCCGCGACCTGATGAAGGACGACTTCGACGGCACCATCGCCAAAGTCGCCGCCATCGGCTACAAGGAAGTCGAATTCGCCGGCTACTTCGGCCGCACCGGCCAGCAGGTCCGCGCCGTCTGCGACAAGAACCATCTCGTGCCGATCTCTACCCACGTGCAGTACGACGAACTCGACGACAAGTTCCCCTCCGTCATCGAAACCTCAAGAGTCATCGGCCTGAAATACATCGTCTGCCCCTGGATCCCCGAAGATCTCCGCAAGTCGCCCGACATCTGGAAGCAAGCCGCCGCCAAATTCAACCACTGCGGCGAGCTGAGCAAGAAGGCCGGCATGCAGTTCGCTTATCACAACCACTGGTTCGAATTTCTTCCCGTCGATGGCAAGCTCCCCTACGATGAGCTGCTCAAACAGTGCGACAGCAATCTCGTCAAGATGGAAATGGACCTGTGCTGGATCACCGCCGCCGGCGGCGATCCACTGAAATATTTCAACGAGTATCCCGGACGCTTCCCCCTGGTTCACGTCAAAGATCTCAAAACGCTCCCTCACATCACCGCCGGAGGCGCGCAGAACTACGGCGACACCGTCGACCTCACCGAGGTCGGCAGCGGCCTCATCGACTGGAAAAGAATTTTCGCGCAGTCCGACAAAGCCGGCATCAAGCACTACATCGTCGAACACGACCACCCCAAGCAGCCCATCGAAAGCATCAAAGGCAGCTACGAATATCTAAGCAAGCTGCGCTGGTAGGGTTGAAGCGTGGACGTCGAGCCTGGAACGATGACTTCGATCCGATGATTTCGATCACCTCACACCGATCCTCCGCGGATCGATTGGTCTTCGCAGCGCTATTGATGGCTTTCGTCTTGCTGGGCGCGTCCTGCGAGAAGAAGGCGGCACCGCCTCGCCAGGCGCCGATTTCTACTTACAAAGAGGGCAGGGCCGGCGGCGCTAGATCCGTGTCTCAAATATCGGCCACGGCCAGCTTGAGCGGTGGGGGCGGTGGGGGGGATTTCGATAAGGCTCCGGCCTCCGTCAGCGTAGCGCTCGCGGATTCTGGACAATCCGACATTCCCGACACCCGCAAGATCATCCGCAACGGATCGCTCGATCTGCTGGTCAACGACGTCGGGCAATCGATCGCCAAGATCGGGTCCATCGTTACCGGCACAGGGGGATTCGTCGAGAAGTCGACACAGACCAATAGCGGCAGCCACTCCGCTTCTGTGACGGTCCGCGTTCCGGCCGCCCGCCTCGACCAGGTCATAACCCAGATCAAGGGCCTGGCCACAAATGTCGACCGCGAAAGCGTGGAGGTACGCGACGTCACCCGCGAATACATCGATCTCGACGCCCGCCTTCGGAACGCTCAAGCCGAAGAAACGCAATACCTGCAGATTCTGAAACGTGCCACAACCATCAAGGACACTCTCGACGTTACCGAAAAACTCAGCGACGTCCGCGGTCGCATCGAACAGCTCCAGGGCGAGATGAAGTTCCTCACCGCGCAGGTCGACATGTCGACTCTGGAAATCTCGCTCCGATCCGAGGCCGACGCAGCCGTAGCTGGAATCCACTGGCGACCTCTGCGTCAGGCAAAAATTGCCGCGATTGATATGGTTTCAGGCCTTGGAGACTGGGTCGATTCAGTCGTCGCATTCTTCATCAATCTGCCGCTGATTGCGGTTTGGTTCTTATCTGTCGTTGCGCTGATCGTCGTAGCGCTTCGCATCTTGCGGTTCTTGTGGCAACGATTCGGACCGAAGAGAAGCTGGCGTCTACCTTGGAAGCGCCCGGCACCGCCTGTTTCCACGCCGAGTCAGGGATAGGGGAAATCGATGCAGTTCGCCCGTTCACCGAAAACCTACGACGTCTGCATCATCGGCTCCGGCGCCTCCGGAGGCACCGCCGCCAAAGTTCTGACCGAAGGCGGACTCACCGTCGCCCTGCTCGAAGCCGGCCCGCCCGTATATCCCGACAAAGATTACAAAGAACACGTCTGGCCCTACGAACTCCCGCATCGCGGCGCCGGCGTCGGCGGCCGAGCCCGCCAGGGCCTCACCGACGAATTCCTCGCCCCCAACGGCGCCTGGGAAATCGACGGCGAGCCCTATATCTCCGCTCCCGGCTCAACCTTCCGCTGGTTCCGCTCCCGCATCGTCGGCGGACGCACCAACCACTGGGGACGCATTGCTCTTCGCTTCGCCCCGGTCGACTTCAAAGTCCGCTCCCACGACGGCATGGGTGACGACTGGCCGCTCAGCTACGACGACGTCGCTCCTTACTACGACAAAGTCGAGTCCTACATCGGCGTCTTCGGCAGCAAAGAAAATATTCCGAGCGCGCCCGACGGAGTTTTCCTGCCCCCGCCCAAGCCGCGCTGCACCGAAACCATCATCAAGAAAGCCTGCGACCACCTCAACATTCTCTGCGTCCCCTCGCGCCTCGCCATTCTCACCCAGCCGCTCAACGGCCGCGCCGCCTGCCACTACTGCGCGCAATGCGGACGCGGCTGCATCAGCGCCTCCAACTTCAGTTCCAGCCAGGTCATGATTCCTCCCGCGCAGGACACCGGACGCCTCACCCTGATCACCGGCGCCATGGCCCGCGAACTCATCGTCGGCAAAGATGGCAAAGTCGCCGCCGTCTCCTACATCGACAAAGCCACGCGCAGCGAAAAGCGCATCTACGCCCGCGCCTTCATCGTGGCGGGCAGCACCTGCGAGTCCACGCGCCTCTTGCTGAATTCCAAATCCACGCTTTTTCCCGACGGCCTCGCGAATTCTTCCGGAGTCGTCGGCCGCAACCTGATGGACACCGTCGGCAGCGATGGCGGAGGCTATTTCCCCATCCTCGAAAAAATGCCCGCCCACAATCACGACGGCGTCGGCGGAATGCACATGTACCTGCCCTGGTGGAAGTTCGACCGCAAGAATGATTTCCTGCGCGGCTACCACACCGAATTCTACGGCGGACGCGGCATGCCCGGCGTCGGCGACTGGGACGACCTCTGCGACGATGAAGAAGGTTACGGCGCTTCGCTCAAGCAAAAGGCCAAGAAAAATTACGGCACCTACATCGGTTTCGCCGGACGCGGCGAAATGATCCCCAACGAAAATTGCTATTGCGAAATCGATCCCTCGGTCGTCGACCAGTGGGGAATTCCGGTTCTTCGCTTTCACTGGAAGTGGAGCGACAACGAAATCAAAATGGCGCGCGACATGCAGGAAACCTACCGCGCCATCGTGGAAGCCGCCGGCGGCACGTACCTCACCACCACGAAGCCCGACGGAAAAAATCCCTACGGCATCGCCGACGGCGGCGTCATCATCCACGAAGTGGGCACGGTCCGCATGGGCGAACGCCCCGCAACCTCGGCCTTAAATCAATATTGCCAGGCCCACGACGTAAAAAATTTATTCGTCACCGACGCCGCCTGTTTCGTCACCAACGCCGACAAAAATCCCACACTCACCATCATGGCCCTGACCTGGCGCGCCTCCGACTACCTGCTCGATCAGGCGAAGAAAGGCAATCTGTAATCAGAGTTTATGGCTCAAGTCCCGAAGGCACGACATGCGATGTTATGGTTCAAGTCCCGAAGGGACGCCACGGTTTTGATTCGAAGCATCGCCGGACGAATTCGCAATGTGAGGAAAATTAAAATGCCCACCCGCCGCGACATTCTGAAATCGCTCACCATGACCGCCGTCACGGGATCCGTGCTGCGCGTCATTCCCTTGCAGGCCGCCGAATACGCCCACCGCATGGTGGCCGCGGAAAAAACCGCCACCAAAACCTACACCCCCAAATTCTTCTCCGCCCACGACTACAAAACCCTGCAAACCCTCTGCCAGACCATCATTCCTGCCGATCAAAACGGAGACGCCGAAACCGGCGGCGCCATCGAAGCCGGCGCTCCCGAGTTCATCGACCTCATCACCAGCGAAAACAAAGACTACCAACTAGCCCTCGGCGGAGGCATCATGTGGCTCAACGATACCTGCACCGATCGCTACGGCAAGCTCTATCTCGATTGCACCGCCGACCAGCAAAAAGAAATCCTCGACCAGATCGCCTACCGCAAAAACGTCAAACAAGATCCCAGCCTCGGCCCCGGTATCGAATTTTTCTCCCTGCTGCGCAAACTCACCGCCGACGGTTTCTTCACCAGCGAAATCGGCATCAATTATTTAGGCTACATCGGCAACAAATACCTGATGGAATTTCCCGGCTGTCCCCCCGTCCCCGAAGCCTGAGTCGACTCGACCAGCCCCTGATCCTGAGCAACTCTCTCGAGCCTGTCATCCTGAGCGAAGTAGTCGTTCGCGAAGCGGACGACTACGCAGTCGAAGGACCCCATGCAACCCCGCACCACCACCGGCCTCTCAACGAGTCCTCACCACTGTCCAGCCTTCTGGTTCGTGCGACCCCTGATATGTCGCTCCAAATAATCCCTGTCATCCTGAGCGAAGCGAAGAGCCTGGCTTGAGCTTGTCGAAGGGACCCATGCAACGAGCATCACCACCGGCCCCAAAGTTTCCACCTTGACGTTTCCCGCCGCGCCTCAGTACCCCATCGGAATCACCACACCCTCATCCGTCCCATGCGGACTGCAAACCTCACTGTAAGAAAATCCGCGCAAGCCCTCAGCAATGCGCTTCACCGCACACTTCCCGCACAACGGAACCGGCGCCGGATTTCCCCATGCCAGCAGCGTCTTCGCCAACCCGCGCTTCAGAACCACCTCAAACGTCTTGCCGTCGAGCCCCCGCGATTCAATCCACATGCAGTGCGCCGCTTCTCCGCACTCGCTGCACCGTCCGATTTCTTTCAGTAGATTCCCGACATCCTGATCGAGCGTCTGCGCATCCGGCGAAACCCACTGTAGATATTCGCGATCGCGAAAAACGTAGCAAGGTACGTCGCCCACCGGCTGCAGCACTACGGCGCGTCCGCGATACGCCGCATAGTCCTGTTCCAATTGTTTGACCAAACAAGCAGTGCACAGCGGCTCTATGTCCTGATGCGCAGATTCTGCTTTCCGGGAGTATCCATGTTGCGGCGCCGCTCCACAACGCGCGCAAGTTCTTTTTCGTGACGCCCCGCTGCGCAGAAACCTCCGCGCGACCAAGGCCGTCACTGCGCCCGCCACCGCCACCAAACCCAGCACCCAGGCGGAAATCAACATGGTCCGTCATCCTTTCGCAAACGGCTCCTCCAGCGACAAGCTCTGCCCCGTGAACAATTCAGCGCCGTTTTCGGTAATGTGCATGTCATCTTCCAGCCGCACGCCAAATTCCCCGCGAATATAAATCCCCGGCTCGTTGCTGGTGGTGACGTTCGCCTGCAGTTTCGTCCTGTTCCCGCGGACCAGGTAAGGCCACTCGTGCCCGTCCATGCCCAGCCCATGGCCCAGCCGATGCGCAAAGTATTTGTAATCAGGTCCATACCCGCCGTCGGTGACAACCTTGCGCGCCGCCGCATCCACCGCGCCGCATTCCACTCCCGGCTTTGCCGCGGCCAGTGCCGCCGCCTGCGCCCGATGCACAATGTCGAACACTTTTTTCATTTTGTCGCCAACGTTCGCCGCTGGCTTGCCAATCACGAACGTGCGCGTAATGTCCGACTGATATCCCTCCACTACGCAGCCATCGTCAATCATCACGATCGACCCTTCGCGGATCACCTGCGGCGTAGTCGACCCATGCGGAAACGCCGTGTATTCATCCACTTCCACGCTGGCCTCGCCGGGGAAATCCGAGCTTTCCATAAGCCGTAGAAATTAATCCTTCCACCTGATTCTGCGTCATGCCCACGCGCAGCGCGCGATAAACCGCCTCATACGCCGCCAGCGTCACCTGCGCCGCCAGCCGCATCAGCGCTATCTCATGCGCGCTCTTGATCATGCGGCACCCGGCTGTTACGGGAGTCGCACTCGCCATCGTCACCGACGGCGCAGCTTTCGCCAGGCCATCACTGAAGAGAAAGCGAATGGTCTCTTCGATTCCGACCGTGCCCGTGGCCACGCCGCGTTCTTTAAGTCCCTGCGCCACCAGCTGATACGGATTCTCATCTTCCTGCCACGTGCGCACGTCCGCGCGATCGCCATCGGGAGCTTTAACAATCTGCTCGCGCGCTCGATCTTCTTCAAACGCCGGACACACATAAAATGCCGCGCCCTTCGCGGGTTGCACTAGCGCGAACATGCGCTCGCCACCCCACCAGCGGATCCCGGTGAAATAGTCCAGCGACGTACCCTCCATCAGCACGATCGCATCAAGGCCGTTCTCGCTCATCAACTTGCGGGCACGTTCCAGGCGTTCCTGCCGTTCTTCGTTCGTAATCGGAGTCGCTTCGGTTTTGCGTGACTGCAGCTGCGCCAGCGAAGGCGGCAGTTCCGCCTCGCTGGATTTCTGCGCCGCCGCTGCGACCAGCGGACCAGACGCCGCCGCAACTCCCGCCACCCCACTTACTTCCAGAAACCGCCGCCGCGAAATCATGAAGCCTCCAGACTCGAAAATGAAAATCCTTGAAAAATGAAAGCGCGGCCATTATAGGGACTGAAGAGAGCCGCGGGCAGATGACGGGAATCTTTTGCGCTCTTCCAAGTGATTGAAAATGTTCGCAAGTTGTTGACTTCTGGTGTAAGTCGTTGAATGTTCGTAGAAGTCATTGAAAACTATGAGCTATTGTTGCGACGGTGGGTCCCAAGTCGACCCGCCAGACGTTTTTCCGGCGGGAAGCTTTCCAGAAAGACACGCCAGGGCCTCTCGCAGCCCCGCAGGGCGATGTTTACAGGCTGCATGATGGTTTTCCCTGTTGGAGTAGCACAGGGGGCTTAAATCGAATTCCAGGGGCCTATCGTTATCTCATCAGGCTATAACCAAATGGTTAATTCCAGCTTGTCCAGTCGAAATTGGGACGTCCGGGTGAGAGGATGGCGCGATAAGTGACGCCAAGTAGAAAGAGAAGTCCGACGCGAAGCGCGCGGTAAGAGATAATCGGTCGAATGGAAGCCGGCTTTCAATGCGCAGGTTGCGGCGAATGGAACACCACCACCGTGGACGCGACCGCCGGCCGCCGCCAAAGCTATGTGGAAGATTGCCAGGTCTGCTGCAAGCCCAACATTCTGCAGGTCGAGTACGACGTTTCGTCGCAGGAGTTCTTCATCAGGGCTGAGCTGGAGTGACCGATTCCGGCGCCGGTGGCTGATACTCATACGCCCCCATGTCGATCGCGCCGTTGACCAAGCGAGGCTTCCCGCCCAGGTCGAGTGGTGGAAGATCAGGCGCGGAAACATCGCCAGCACCGATGGCTGGCGATTTCTCCTTCACGTGGAAGTTGGCCTTCCCGGCGAAAAGCGGATCGGCCGAGATGTTGCCGTTGGTGCTGCTCTGCGCCGAGCACGTTCCCTGCAGGCCGCTACCGGTGGCGCTGAACGCATCGTTGTTCGTGAAGGTGGGCGGATTCTGGTCGTAGGTGGAATCGCAGAACACGGCGTTGGTGCCGCTCGCGCCAATCATCAGGTTGTTGAAGAACTGCACCTGGTCGTCGAAGCCGTCCGCGTAGACGGCCGATCCCTGTGACGAGGAGCCAGTGCCGACGATGGTGTTGTTGACGAGGATGGGGCCGGGGCTGCCGTAAGGCACGCCGAAATAGATTCCTGATCCCTGGCCCGCGGTGTTGTTGTAGATCAAGTTCTGCACGATGATGGCATCCGAGTCGTTCACGATCGAGATGCCGCCGCCCTGTGCTGCGGGACTGACTCCGGTCGCCACGTTGCCACGAATAATATTGTTCTTGAGAGTGGGAGTGCCCGCGGCAAATAGCGCAATGCCACCTCCGTTCCCGGACCCCCAGGTATTGTTCTCGATGGTGTTGCCGATGATTTGCGCGGAGCCCGCCCCGCCGACATTGATGCCTGCGCCCCCGGTGCCTCCGCTGCAGCCCGACTGCAAGTTGTTGGAGATGACATTGCCCTGCACCAGCGCGGAGGAAAACTCGACCGCAATTCCGGCTCCGTCGCCGCAAGCGACGTTGTTGGTTACGATATTTCCGGTGACTGTGGGTGAGGCATTGAAAATGCGGATGCCTCCACCCTCGTAGCTGCTGCCGGCGCCGCCATCGCCATTTTGAATGGTGAATCCGTGGATCACAGATTTGAGCCCTTCGCCGCTGTCAAAGGTAACGACGCTGTTTTGATGGCCGCCGTCGATAATTGTGACCTTGGCGCCGCCCGAGCTTTTGACGGTGATGGCCTTGCCCGAGAAGTTGATGTTCTCGAAGTAGGTGCCGGGAGCGACCAGGACAATGTCGCCGCTCTCCGCTGCATTGATACCGGCCTGGATCGTGGGCTGGGCCGCAGGCACGTGAATAACTTTGGCGAAGCTGAAGACAGTTGCTGAGAAGAGCAGGCACAGAATCGACAAACGCTTCATGGAAACCTCGACGGACGGGTGACTAGGAGGAGGAACCGCCTGACGCCACCTTCTTATACTGCAAGGGAAAGGACAAACCAACAGTAATGTTTGCGAGTGGATATCCGCCAGGAATGGGCCGAGTCGGCGCGAAGACGGCCCCCCTCCTGCCCGTCTCGCGTTATAGTTAGCAGTTCGATGCGGGCTGGAGCCGGTAGTGGCTCACGGAAAGGAATGAACGCAATGGCAACAGGCTACAGTGCTGGAAGAATGGTCGCGCACAATATGGTCACAACGCAATTCGAGCTGGACGGTTTTCGCGTGACCCGCACGCTGGGAGTGGTGCGCGGCATTGTGGTGCGGTCGCGGTCCATCTTCGGCACCATTGGCGCGGGATTGCAGACTCTGGTCGGCGGCAACATTACACTACTCACCAACCTGTGCGAGAAAACGCGCGCCGAAGCGTTCGACCTGATGCTGCAGCACGCCGCCGAACTGGGCGGCAATGCCGTGGTCGGCGCACGATACGACGCTACCGAAGTGATGCAAGGTGTCACCGAAGTGCTGGCCTACGGCACGGCCGTGTTCGTCGAACCAGTCAAATGAGAATCGGCAAAATGAAAATCGGCGGAATGACAATCAGCGGCTACGTGAAGGTCGGCTAATGAGACGCGCTTAATCGTCGCCGAACGAATTGGCCAGTATCCCGCGTGCGCGGCGGAGTCGGCTTGTACTGACGTAATCTTCCCGGCGGACTGGAGCTCTCTCTACAATTTGTTCACGGCGCGCATCAAAAGTGCGCATGCCGGGTTTATTTCCATTGGGGCGTGCGGTTCTGCCCGATTCGTCCATTGCGTTTGGGTCAGCAATTCGGACTTACGACCAACATACCGAAAGGAAATCGAATGAAAACTCTGCGACATCTTGCCGTAGTCGTGTTTCTCGTTGCCGTCTGCGCCAGTTTCAGTCTGGCCGACGAACCGGGGAAGCATCCCCATTACCTGCATGCGCTCAGCGATTTGCGCGATGCGCGGGCTCACCTCGAACGCATCACGGCTTCCGACAAACAGAATGACGAGGAGATGCGCGCCATTGACGAAATCGACCACGCCATCGGCGAAATCAAGAAGGCATCCATCGACGACGGCAAAGATCTTCACGACCATATGCCGATCGATACTCATCTCGGGCACAAGGGACGCTACCACAAGGCGCTGGAACTGATCGACAGGGCGCATAACGACGTGGCTCGCGAAGAGGATGATCCTTACACGCGCGGCCTGCGGGATCGCGCCATTCATCACATCGATGAAGCGCATCGCATCATCGACCATTTGATCATCAACGCCGCGGGAGACTAATCGCTCTTTCGTAACTGTGTATGAAGCAAGGGCCCGGCAGACTGCCGGGCCTTTTTTGTGACACGAGCAGCAAGAAGAAGAACCACAGAGGTCACAGGGGACCACAGAGTAAGACAGCGACGCCGACTCAGTCGGAATCCGTGGTTTGGCAGGCCCTCAGGTAGTTTGGATGCGCTCCCACGTAGGGGCCAGTCTTGAGGTCGAATTCGAGGCGGGCATTGTCAGAGCGGACGCCGACGCGTCCGGCGAGCGCGACGGCGTCGGCTCCAACGTCTCCTTCCCAGACTTCGCGGTTATCCACGAATACGCGCAGTTCTTCTTTTTTCATTTCGGCGCGGAGCGTGTGCGAATCTCCGGAGCGCAAGGGAGGCAGCGGCGCAGATTTCCGCGGCTTGATGTTTTCATAACCGCGGTTTCCGCACTCCGCGCTGGTGTGCGCGTTGGGATTGCGCTTCACCGACACTACTAATTTTTCTTCTGGATGAATGCGCCAGATCGCATACACCAGGTTGCACGCGTCTTGCGCGCGCAGCTTGAAACCAAACTGGCGGCGCATCTCGCCCGATCCGAGCGCTTCTTCCTTACTCGTGGGGCCGAGATAGGTGAAGCGGGCTGCTATCGATTGCGACGTCCAGGCGTTGACGTAGGCGCGCATCTTGGGGACGTTTACCGCCAGGCGGTTGTTTCCCGCTTTTTCGATTGCACCCTCGGTCACGCAGAGACTCGCGGGGCTCACGGCGCGGAAGTCTCCGGCGGGAGCCTGGGCGAGGCTGGGGCTAAGCAGGACTAAACTCAGCATCGCGGCGACGATCGCCAACGCGTTAAGCGAGACAGCGGACGCAACGCCAACATGGCTAACCGCAGACGAAATAGATGTAGCAGGATGTGGCATCGAACTTACTCTTTTCGACGCTTCCGTCTTTGAAATGGAGTTCGTATTCGCCCGAGGAACTCTTCTCGTTGATGAACTTATCGAAACGCAGAATCACAGAAGTGGCAGCTTCGCACGCGTTTGGTTTCAGGCAACGAACGGCGGCGCCATCCTGTCTGCGTATTTCCGCGGAATAAGCGGCAGGCTTGGGCAGGTTGTTCCAAATGGAAATCTGGAGGAAGGGCTCGCTGTATTTTCCACACTCGCTCTTTTTCGCGGTGAAGTAGAGATCGAGCTCGACGGCATCGTTCGGGGCGCAGTCGTGTTGCATATAGGCAAAGGGAAAACGCGGCGGCGAACTATTCCAGTAAGCGGGAGTCGCCCGGTCCGCGAGAAGCAATATGACCAAAAGACCAGCGGTCGCCGTTCTTTTGAGCAGCCAGGGCATTGGTTCGCTCCCTCCGACCGGGAAGTCGGTTCATTCTTTATAGAGCCAGCCTGCGGCCAGCGTGGCCAGGATGCAGCCGATCCACATGTCGAGCATCCAGCCGAAGGGAAGGCCGCGATCGCCGGCGAACCAGGTGGCCTGCGCGAAATTGTCGGGGAAGCCGGCAACGAAGCCTACCCAGAAGCCGATGCGCAGCGCGGTGCCGGGGCCGGGGCCGAGCGTCTGGCGGACCCAGGCATAGAGATGCGCGAGCACGATCGCGCCTACAAACGTCAGAACAATCCACTGCACGGCGAACAACGGGTAACGCGGCGCCTTCAGAAAGTATCCTGCGTTTTGCGCGGCCAGGTAACGCGCGTCGGTGATGATGAAGCGGCCGACGATAAAGCTCCACAGCGTCCAGACCACGCCCCCGGCTAATCCGCCCAGCCAGATTCTGCTTTTGTTGAGTGACATGAGTTCCCCCCCGTCCGATGCGCGGAAGTGTACACCAAAAATCGGCTTCCGCCTCCGCAACATGTTTCACGACAAGTGCTTCGGGTAAGAAGTCAACGTCCCCACTCTAACGTCGCAAAAGGCGCGACGTTAGAATGGGGCACCCTCTAGAATGAGGTGCGCACTCGCGTGATATCGGCAAAAGACGCTCGTCCGGCGCTATCTCGTCCGACATTTGCACAGGGGAAACCGCGCGGGTCGCGGGATGCAAGAAAAATCTAAGCGAAAGAATAGCGAAGGAACCGGAAGCGTAAACGCAACCCCTTGTGGTCGCTCGATTGGTTAACCACTAGCCTTCGTACTTTCCCAAAACGCCGCACGAGTGGGACATCAACCTTCAAGTTTCTGCTTGACAATAAACGACTTACAGCTAAGATGTGGTACAAAGTGGTTAGAAGTGGTAAGCAGAGTTTGAGCAGTGGGATTCAGGAGCTGATAACGAGGAGCCGGTGGGAAACCGACCCGAAAGCACGACAAACAGCCCGAACCAACTGAGTTTGATCGAACTTTGCTCGTTTTTTACCTCCCTCGCAGCAGTGGTAGCCGATATGGAAGCGTGCCAAGCGTGCGATTTATTCGCCCGCAAAGAACGCGGGCGATTCGCACGGCGCGCCCAGATCCTTCGGCGACGAAAAGCATGTCGCCTCAGGATGACAAGCGGTTCGCACGGCGCGCCCAGATCCTTCAGCGCCAAATGCAGGCGCTTCAGGATGACAGAGAGCAAAAATGTTTCGCGGCAATCATCCAACTCGGGTCGACGAAAAGGGACGGTTGAAAGTTCCGGCCGAGTTCAAGCGGGTGATCGACGAGAAATACGGAGTGCAATTTTACATCACAAGTCTGGATGGGAAGGTTGCTCAAGTGTATCCCTTCGAGGAGTGGGAGCGGATCGAGCAGAAGCTGGCGGGGCTCTCCACGTTCAATCCTACGAAGAAAAAGTTTCTCGACCGGGTGAACTACTACGGGCAAGTGGTGGAAATGGATGGGCAGGGGCGCTTGCTGATGCCGCAGTTGCTGCGGGAAGCGGCGCGATCAAGGGCGAGGTCGCGGTCACGGGAAATCTGACGCATTTGATTGTGCGGAACCTGGGCGCGTATCGCAAGCAGATCGAGGAAGAACAGTTCACGCCTGACGATGAGAAGACGCTCGACGAATTGGGCATCTAGTGGGCGAGGGATCAACAGACACCCCTCAGGGGGTTGGGCATGGTGGTGGAAGGGAAGCGCGGCATCTTCCAGCCAATCATGTTCCGGTTCTTTTAAAAGAAGCGATCGACTTTTTAGAAGTGCGGCGTGGCGGGACCTATATCGACGCTACGGTGGGCCTGGGCGGGCACAGTTACGAAATCGCAAAACGCCTCGGCGCAGCGGGACATTTGATTGGGCTCGATAAGGATCCGGCGGCGCTGGAAATCGCGGGAGTCAGGCTTCAGGCTTCGGGCTTCGGCGAAGCGGAGTCTGCCGACTGGCCGAGCATCGAGTTGCGGCAGGCGTCTTTTGCGGGCCTGGCTGAAGCCCGAAGCCCGATAGCCGACGGCTTGCTGGCCGACATCGGAGTGAGCAGTTTGCAGCTTGACGATGCGGCGCGCGGATTTAGTTTTCAGGCGGATGGACCGCTCGACATGCGGATGGACCCGCGTGGCGAGCGTAGCGCCGAACAAGTGGTAAACCACCTCGACGAGCGTCAGCTTGCCGATGTGATTTACGAATTCGGAGAGGAAAGGAGGTCGCGGAGAATCGCCAGAGCCATTTGCCGGTCGCGGCCGATACGATCTACCGCACATCTTGCGGACGTCATATCAGCCGCGGCCCGGCCAATGAATTCTGAGCAACGGCGAATTCATCCGGCGACCCGAACCTTTCAGGCTCTTCGAATTTTCGTAAACCGCGAACTGGACGATCTGCGGGCGCTGCTGGAAGCGGCGCCGCGGATTCTGAAGCCAGGGGGACGCGTGGTGGTGATCAGTTTTCACTCGCTGGAAGATCGCATCGTGAAAGATGCGTTTCGCGAGGGGAGCAAAGAAAGTTACTTCAGGGTGCTAACCAAAAAGCCGGTAACGGCAACTGAAGAAGAAAGCGATCGCAATCCGCGGGCCCGCAGCGCGAAATTGCGGGCGGCGGAAAAAGTTTAGGAGCGGGCTTCGGGCTTCGGCTGTCGGGCTTCAGGAAGTGCGGGGAAGCTGAATGCTGAAGTTATGGTTTCCGAGGCCAGGGTTTGCGGTGATTGAGTACGGATTGAAGGGCGAGGCCAAAAAGGTTGGCCGAAGCCTGAAAGCCGAAGCCCGAAGCCGCTTTACGAGTTAGATTCCGGAAAACCTGCCGGAGTCCCCGGCATAGCTGTAATGGCGTGCCGGGCTTAAGGAATCAGGTTTACAGGCGGACGAAGATCCGCTGGGGCGGGAAGAGCGGGCTTCGGGCTTCGGCTTGCGGGCTTCAGCAAACCGGAACGGAATGGCCGAAGCCTGAAAGCAGAAGCCCGAAGCCGGGTTTGCGGGTTCCGTGGTAGGAATCCAAATTGAGGGTGGGCTATGTATACGGGAACATTGATTGCGGATTTAATGGCGGTGGTGGAGCGGGTGGAAGAGATGGGCCACCAGCGGATCATCGCCGACGAAATGGAACTGGAAAGAATTTTCGAATTGCAGGGTCCGGCGGCACAGGGCGAACAGATTTTTGCGGGGGCGGCTTAAATGGCAGCAGCATCAATGGCAATTCGATCTGTGGTCACGCCGGGTGCGGGCTCCGCGAGTTCAGGTTTCGCGAATGCTGGAGCGGCGCGGGCGCGTCAGCTCTGGACCGGCACTCCGGAAATTTATTTCGCCAAGGCGATCGACAATTCCCGACTGATCAAAGTGGAAGACGCCGGACGCAATCGCGAGATGAAGCAATTTGGATCGGCGCTGGCGGTGCTGTTTCTGCTGGTCTTCACTTATGCGTGGCAGCATTTCAAGGCGATTGAATACGGATACCAGATCGAGTCGGCGAAGCGCGAGCTCAGCAACTTGACGGAGATGAACCGCGCGTTGCGGCTGACGCACGCTTCGTTGCGCGATCCGGAGCGGATTGATGTGATGGCGCGGCGCATGGGACTGGTGCCGCCGGAGCCAGGGCAGGTGATTCACATGGATAGCGCGTCCGGTGAGTCGAATGCGCCGGTGATGGCGAGCGCGGAGCCGGTGGTGGTGTTGCCGGGGCAGTAGCTTGCGCGAGAAAAAAATTAGCCGAGCTGCGCTCGGCGGACAGCCGAGGGCGGCTGTCCCCACACGAATGTGGATGGCGGCCTGGTTGTAAATGGGCCGCCATGTTTGTCTGAGGACGTGCGGCCGAGATTGTGGTTGGAAATCTTTTGAGGCCGCGGGTGTTGCATAGGTGCAAGGTGTCCTTCGACTGCGCATGTCGATTCGCTTCGCTCATCGACATGCTCCGCTCAGGATGACAGGGCCGAGGAGGGCCAACGTCGAGCGACTTAACGACGAGCGACCAACGACGAACGACCAACGACGGATTTTCCATGGCCTCTGATTCCAAGCTCGGTAAGAACTCCCGGCTGTACCTGCTGGGGGCCATGCTGTTGCTGTGGTGCTTTGCGATTTGCGGGCGGCTGGTTTACCTGCAGATTTTTCGTTACGGAAGTTTTGTGAAGCAGGCGGAACACCAGCAGCAGCGGGCCATTCCGCTGGCTGCGAAGCGCGGCGTTATTTACGACCGCGCGGGACGTGAGCTGGCAATGTCTGTTCTGGTGGATTCTGCGTTCGCGGTTCCCAGCGAAACCAAGGATCTGCCCACCGCTGTTTCGCTGATCACGCGCATCACCGGCGAAGACGCGCGCGTGGTGCTGGCCGATTGCCGCGCGCACAAAAGTTTCTGCTGGCTGGCGCGCAAGGCCGACGACGAAACCATCGAGCGCATCAAGTCGCTCAACCTGCAGGGCATCCATTTTCAGAGAGAGCCGAAACGCTTTTATCCCAATCGCGATCTGGCGGCGCAGGTTCTGGGCGAAGTTGGCATGGAGGATTCCGGGCAGAGCGGGATCGAGCACGAGTTTGACGACCAGCTGCGCGGGCGCGCGGGAAAAATGTTTATCTCGGTCGACGCGCGCAAGCAATGGTTCAGCGATGTGGAGAAGCAGCCCGAGACCGGCGACAGCCTGGTGCTGACGGTCGACAAGAATATTCAATACATCGCGGAAAAGGAACTAGAGCAGGCGATCCACGATACGCAGGCGATTGCGGGCACGGTGATTGTCGAGAACCCGCACACGGGAGAAATTCTTGCGCTCGCGAACCGGCCTACGTTTGATCCCAACCAGCGCAAGCAGGTCACGCCCGCCGCGCTCACCAACCGCGCGGTGAGTTATGTCTACGAGCCGGGGTCGGCGTTCAAGGTAGTTACGATTTCCGCCGCGCTCGAAGAGAAGCTCACGAATCCCGACGAGATTTTCGATTGCCAGATGGGGGCGATCGTCTATAACGGCATGCGCATCCGCGACGCCAAGCCCCACGGTCTGCTTCCGGTGTGGGGGGTGCTGGCGAAATCGAGCAACGTAGGTACGATTAAAATTGCGTTGCGCCTGGGCGAAGAGCGTTATTACAAATACATTCGCGCGTTTGGATTCGGTCAGCAAACCGGCGTCGAACTTCCCGGAGAGACGCGTGGGCTGACGAAACCACCGAGCCGATGGTCGAAGGTTTCGATCGCCGCGATTTCGATCGGGCAGGAGATTGGCATTTCGCCGATTCAGTTGGCAGCGCTCGTCTCGACCATCGCGAATGACGGTGTGCGCATCGCGCCTCGCATCGTGATGGGGACCACGCCGCCGCAAGGATCTCTGCAAACGGTGGCGTTTCATCCCGCCGAAGGCCAGCGTGTGATTTCGTCCTACACTGCCGCCGAAATGCGCTCGATGATGCAGAAGGTTGTGCTTGAAGGCACGGGCCGCGAGGCAACCCTTGAGGGATACTCGTCGGCCGGGAAGACGGGGACGGGGCAGAAGGTCGATCCCGCGACCGGCGTTTATTCAAAGACGAAATATGTCGCTACGTTCGCCGGATTTGCTCCGGTGAACAATCCACAAATCGTGGTCACGGTGATTCTCGACTCGGCCGTCGGTCGACACCAGGGCGGCGAAATTTCTGCTCCGGTATTCAAGCGCATTTCGCAGCAGGTGCTCGAATATTTACATGTGCCGCACGACTTGCCGCTGGCGCCGCAACATCAGATGCTGCTGGCGCGAGCGAAGATGAAAGATAATGATTTGGAGGAAGGCACGCCGGACCATCCCGGGGAGCCGCTGGAGACGGCGGAAGTGAATGCGGATTCTCCGGAAACCGCGGCCAGTGCGAATGCAAATATGGCGCGGGCATTCATTCCTGCGACTGCCGGCGGCGGCACTACTTCTGCCGGAGATGGCGCCGTCCTCCAAGCGGCGATCCGCCAGGGTGAAGTAGTTGCACCTTCCACAACAGCCTCGGGCGGAAGTCAGCTCCGGCAGACGCAGGCAAAATCCCCACTTCTCGCAAAAGACGCGAGAAATGGGGCACCCGCACCCGCGGCGCAGGCGAATCCGCCCGCGAGCGGAACTGTGGTTCTTGACGTGGAACCTGGAGGCATCGAGGTGCCGTCATTCGTCGGCAAGACTGTGCGCGGCGCGGTAGAATCTGCGCAAGATGCCGGCCTCGAACTGGAAGCAGTCGGTAGTGGCCTGGCGCGGCAGCAATCTCCTGCCGCGGGAGCGCATGTGGCGGCCGGGTCGCGAGTCACCGTGCAGTTCGGGCGATAGAACAGAAATCTTAACCACAGGGGGCACAGAGGAACGCAGGGTAACGCGTGCTTCTCAATTGCGATTTTCCTTCGTCCGCCCTGTGACCTCTGCGGTGAAACGCCTCCGGTTTGACCCACTGAAAAAGCGCGTGATACGGTAATCAGTCACACCATCCCAGCAGGCCCCCCTGCCGCTGATTGAGGTTTTGCTTGTCTGCTGTTGAAGCGACCACCACTCCCGCCGTTCGCAAGACTGCGCTGAACGCCGTCCATCGCCAGATGGGCGCGAAGATGGTGGAGTTCAATGGCTGGGACATGCCGGTGGAATATCCTGCGGCGATCGGCTGCGGCATCATCAACGAGCACATGGCAGTGCGCACGGGCGTGGGAATTTTCGACGTCAGCCACATGGGCGACATTCGTTTGGCCGGGCCGCAGGCGCTGGCCGCGGTGCAGCATATTTCGATGAACGACGCTTCGCGGCTCGCCGTGGGCCAGGCGCAGTATTCCGCGCTGCTCTATCCCGAGGGAACGTTTGTTGACGATGTGATCGTTCACCGGTTGGGCGAGGACGAATACTTGCTGGTGATCAACGCGGGTACGCGCGAAAAAGATTTCAACTGGGTGCGCGACAATACGCGGGAGTTCGACTGCGCGGTGGAGAATCTTTCTGACGACTTCACGCAGATTGCCATTCAGGGGCCGAAGGCGGTCGATCTGTTACAGAAGATGACCGATGCCGATCTCTCCGCGGTGAAATTCTATTGGGTGACACGGGGAAATATCGTTCTTGTCAACAAGTCGGCGCGGCGCTACCTGGGGAACACTCTGATCGCGCGGACTGGATACACCGCCGAGGATGGTTTCGAGATTTACGTCCCTTCGGACGAAGCGACCAGTGCCTGGGTTTGGAACAGAATTCTCGAAGTAGGCAAGGAATTCGGCGCCGTGCCCTGCGGTCTGGGCGCGCGCAATACTTTGCGGCTGGAAGGCAAGCTGCCGCTCTACGGGCACGAGATTTCCGATACCATTAATGTTTGGGAAGCGGGGCTCGACCGCTTCTGCAAGATGGAGAAGCCGGAGTTCGTGGGCCGCGCTGCCTTGGAGAAGGCAAAACCCGCCGGCGTGAAACGGATACTGGTCGGCCTGGAGATGACGGAACGCGGAATCGCGCGCGATGGTTACAAAGTGCTGGATGCCGCTGGACGCGAGATTGGATATGTGACCAGCGGATCGCCGGCGCCGTTCTTGAAGAAGAATATTGCGCTGGCCTATGTGCCGCCGGAGTTCGCGGCAATCGGCACGGCGTTGAAGGTTGAGATTCGCGGGCAAGGCGTGGGAGCCGTGGTGGTGACGACGCCGTTTTACAAGCGTCCGAAGAAAACCGCGTTGCTAGAAGCTAGGAGCTAGAAGCCTTTATGACTTACCCCACAGATCGTAAATACACCAAAGAGCATGAGTGGATTCAGGTGGACGGAACGTCCGGTACCGTTGGCATCACCGACCACGCACAGGAATCGCTGGGCGATATTGTTTTCGTCGAGTTGCCCAAGGTAGGCGCGGAACTGGCGGCGGGCAAGACGTTTGGCTCGGTCGAGTCGGTGAAGGCGGTCTCCGATCTTTATGCTCCGGCTTCGGGGACGGTGACGGCGGTTAACGGCGACTTGGCCACGTCGCCGGAGAAAGTGAACAAGGACGCGCATGGTTCCTGGATGTTGAAACTCACGCTGAAAAATCCTGGGGAGTTGAGCGGACTGCTTTCCGCCGCAGATTATGAGAAATTCGTGGCCGAAGAGGCGGGACACTGAAAATCGACCTCCGGCAGTGGGCCTTGGACATCGGGCGGTGCTGGCGGTGCTCTGAAATCCGAGTTTTGGCACCGCCGAACGGCTGCCGGGCCTCCACAATCCAATCGACCTCGGGGCTCATCTAATGAATTTCTATGCGCTATTTACCTAAATCTCCGGCCGACCGCGAAGCTATGCTGAAGGCCATTGGCTTGCGCTCGGTCGACGAACTGTTCGCGCCGATTCCGGCGGAATACCGCCTCAGTCGCGACTTGAAGATTCCGCGCCAGATGGCGGAATCGGAAATCGTAGATTACTTCCGGCAGCGCTCGCGGGAAAACGGTGAAGGTTACACCAGCTTTCTCGGCGCCGGCGCCTATGCTCATTACCGCCCGGTGATTATCGATTCGCTGATTTCGCGGGGCGAGTTTCTCACCGCTTACACGCCTTACCAGGCTGAGATTTCGCAGGGCACGCTGCAATCCATTTTCGAATTTCAAAGCATGATCTGCGAGCTGACCGGCATGGAAGTGGCCAACGCTTCCATGTACGACGGTTCGACGGCGGCCGCGGAAGCCGTGATGATGGCGGTTCGCCTCACTGGACGGCGCTCGGTGGTGGTGGCGCGCAGCCTGCATCCGGAGTATCGCGAAGTTCTGGCGACCTATGCCACGCATCAGGGAATGCCATTGACAGTCGCGGGATTTGGCGACGACGGGCGGCTGAATGTCGAGGAACTCGAGAAGTCGATCACCCCCGAGACCGGATGTGTGCTGATTCAGTCGCCCAACTTTTTCGGGACGATTGAAGACGTGGCGACGATTGCCGAGATCGCGCACAAACATGGCGCGATGCTGGTGGTGTCGATCGCCGAAGCGGTTTCGCTGGGAATCGTCGAGCCGCCGCGTGAGGCCGACGTGATTGCTATGGAGGCGCAGTCGTTCGGAGTGCCGCTGGGATTCGGCGGTCCCTATTGCGGAGTGATTGCCACGCGGGAAAAATTCGTGCGGCAAATGCCGGGGCGGCTCGTGGGGCAGACGACCGACAAGCAAGGCCGGCGCGGCTTCGTTCTAACGCTGGCCACGCGCGAGCAGCACATTCGCCGCGAGAAAGCGACGTCGAATATCTGCACCAACCAGGCGCTGGTCGCGCTGATGGTCAACATCTTCATGACGGTGTACGGAAAAGTTGGATTGAAAGAGTTGGCCAGGCAGAATCTGGCGAAGACCGCATACGCCGCTGGCGAGTTCGCGAAACATGGCAAGGTTTTGTTTGCCGGGGCGCCGCGCTTCAACGAGTTTGTCATTCAAACCGGCGAAGATCCAAAGGCTATTAATAGTCGCTTGCTGGAGCACGGGATCGTGGGCGGGTTGCCGTTGAAGAAATTTTATCCCGAGTTAGGGAACGCGGCGTTGTGGTGCTGCACGGAGTTAACCACGCGGACGGCAATCGACGACGCAGTGGAACTGCTGCACGAAGGCTCCGAACGATCGGCGAAAGAACGGTCGTCCAAAGCAAAAGAGAAAGAAGCCGCGGAGGTGGCGCGATGAGGCAGATCACTCGCAAAGCCTCGCTCCAGGTGAATCAGAATGAAGGTCTGATTTTCGAAAAGTCGTCGCCGGGCAAGGCCGCGTGGAAGTTGCCGCCGCTCGATGTGCCGGAGGTCGACACTGCGAAGCTTCTCGGCGCATCCGAAAGAAAGGACCTCGGCAGCATGCCTGAGGTGAGCGAGATCGAAATCATCCGCCACTTCACGCGGCTCTCCACGTGGAATTACGCGATCGATCTGGGCATGTATCCGCTGGGCTCATGCACCATGAAATATAACCCGCGCGTGAATGAGGCAGTGGCGCGCGTGGAGGGCATCGCAAACGGGCACCCGTACCAGCCCGAGAAGATTTCGCAAGGCGCATTGCGCATACTAAAAACTCTGAGCGAACAGCTGATCGAAATCACCGGCATGGATGCGATCACGCTGCAACCCGCGGCTGGCGCCCACGGCGAGATGACCGGGCTGCTGATGGTGCGGGCGTATCATCAGTCCAAAGGCAACGCGCGCAAGAAGATTCTTATTCCCGACTCCGCTCACGGCACGAATCCGGCAACCGCCGCGATGGTCAACTACGCGGTCGAGAATTTGAAATCAGATTCCCGTGGCATGGTGGATCTGGCGGCACTGGAAGCGCAGATGAACGAAGATGTTGCCGCACTCATGCTGACCAATCCGAACACGCTCGGCGTTTTCGAACAGGACATTCACAAGATCGCCGACATTCTGCACGCCAAGGGCGGCCTGCTGTACATGGATGGCGCCAACATGAACGCCCTGGTCGGCAAGGTGCGCCCCGGAGATTTCGGCGTCGACGTGATGCACCTGAACCTGCACAAAACTTTTTCGACGCCGCACGGCGGCGGCGGCCCGGGATCAGGGCCGGTCGCGATCAAGAAAATTCTCGAGCCGTTTCTGCCCACACCGGTTGTGGTCACGAAGCCCGATGGCACGCTCGCGTTTGACTACAATCGTCCGCAGTCGGTGGGACGCGTGCGCGCGTTCTATGGCAACTTCGGCATGTTCGTCCGCGCCCTGGCCTACATCCAGGCCAATGGTCCCGACGGCTTGCGCCAGACCACGGAAGACGCGGTGCTCAATGCCAACTATATTCGCAAGGGTCTCGAGGGCACTTACGACTTGCCGTATTCCACGCCGACCATGCATGAGGTTGTTTTCAGCGACAAGCTGCAGGCGAAAAAAGGCGTACGCACCATGGACATTGCCAAACGGCTGATCGATTACGGATTCCATCCCTACACCACGGCGTTTCCGCTGATTGTGCCGGGAGCGCTGATGATTGAGCCGACGGAGAGCGAGTCCAAGGAAGAAATGGACTTGTTTGTCGAGGCCATGAAGTCGATTGCGGAAGAAGTGGAAGAAGATCCGCAGACGGTGCTGGATGCGCCGCATTCCACGCGGGTTTCGCGGCTTGACGAGACGGCAGCGGCCAGGAAGCCGGTGCTGCGGTGGAAGCCCGCGGTGTAATTGCTGATTGTTGATTTCTGATTGCTGATTGAAACCCAGGCTCAATGTGCCGGGTTCAATCAGCAATCATGAAAATCAGAATCATCTTGCTTGGCTCACTTCGCCGCAATGTCGATGGTAGCGCGGGTCGTGTCCCACTCTTCGCGCAGCGTGCAGCCGGTCCCAGTCTTGTCATATGCAATGGTGAAGTTCTCCACGGGTGAGGATGTTTTCGAGAGCTTCATGTCCATGCGCGCCAGTTCATCGCTCTCGTACTTGTAAGGGATACCCCACTCTCCGGTTTTCTTGTTGATGATCAGAGTCCACTTGTCGGGATTCGGAACCACGAACAAGGTATAACTTCCGGCGGGCACGGCCTTACCGCCGACCATGAGGTCAGTGCTGGTTACGAAGGTGGTTGCATCGTTCGCGCCGTTGCGCCAGACCTTGCCGTAGGGCTCGTGCTCGCCGATCATCTTGCGCCCCTTCAAACGCGGGCTGGAGTAAGCGGTCGTGATGGTTTTGCCGCCGCCAAGATCGCACGAGGCCGAAGCGGCCGGGCTGGGCCTATTGCCCTGACACGCCGCAATGATCGTTAAACTGAAAAGGAAACAAGTGAGAAGGACGATTCGCTTTTGCATGGTTTCTCCTGAAGAGCTGTATTAACTCAGTGTTCGTGGTTAGCAATTGGCGCCTGCCATCGGGGACCCGTGGGCTCCCGCTCGACCATTTTCGGTCTACCGCCGAGTGTTGACTCCCAACTGCTAAATGGTTTGATGCGCGAACAAAGCCGCGGGAAGCCAACGTGGTGAAGTGCTCCGCGCGATTACGGTTTCACCGTAATCATCACCACCCCGTGCGAAACCACAGGCGCTGAAAACTTCCCCGTAAACTTTCCCAGGTCTTTGTGCTGCCACAAATCGCGTACCGACGCGCTCAGATGATCGGGATAGCCGAGGTCTTCCCAGTTCGCGGAAATTTCCTGCTCGGCGCTGCCGCGATTCAGCAAGACCACGGCGCGACTGCCATCTTTCAGTTGTTTAGACCAGACTTCCGCGTCGCCGTTCTTGCGTACGCGTTCGCCCTCGCGTCCCAGAGCATCCTGATCGACGGCGATGACTTCTTTGTTGGTGAGGATGTCGTGAATCTCCGGCCGCATATTGCGCAGATCGTTGCCTGCGATCAGCGGCGCCGCGAGAATCGCCCACAGGCTGAAGTGAGAACGGTACTCGATATCGGTCATGCCACCGTTGCCGACTTCGAGCATGTCGGGATCGTTCCAGTGTCCGGGGCCGGCGTAGGACGCCAAGCCCACTTGCTGATCCACTATTGAGAGCATGCCGGTCGAGCAGCAACTGCCGTCGGGCCATTTGGTGGCGCCGGTCCATTTGTCGGTGATGTCGCCGGTGGAGCGCCACAAGTTGCCGCCCACTTCTTTTCCCCAGAGCCAGGGCTTGGCCGTGCCCCATTCGCAGATGCTCAACACGATGGCGCGCCCAGACGCGTCGAGCGCGGCACGAATGTTTGCGTAGGATGCTCGGGCGTCCTGCGTTGTCGTGCTGCACCAATCGTATTTCAAATAGTCGACGCCCCAGGCCGCGTACTGGATCGCATCCTGATATTCGTGACCGAGCCCGCCGGGCCGTCCCGCGCAGGTTTTCGAGCCGGCGTCAGAATAGACGCCGAACTTCAGCCCGAGCGAATGGATGTAGTCTCCGACTGCCTTCATGCCGTGCGGGAAGCGTTGCGGATCGACAACAATGTTGGCATTGGCGTCGCGGCTCACCTGCCAGCAATCGTCGATGTTCACGTACTGGTAGCCGGCGTCCTTCATTCCGGACTTGACCACAGCGTCGGCCATGCTCCTGATCATGTCTTCGCTCACGTTGCAGGCGAACTTGTTCCACGAGTTCCAGCCCATGGGCGGCGTGAGAGCGAGATGCGCGGACGGAGATGTGCTCTCCTGCGCGATCAGACCGGGAACGAACAGCATGACGAACATCATCACAAACGAGGAGAGAAGAAATAACGATGCAGCGACGGGGTGCTTCGTTTTCATAGACAACTTTCTACCAGAATCGGGGCCGGATTAGCCACTTTGTTGGAGCGATTTTATTTATGACATTTCATTCCGGCGCGCGAAAAGGCGAAGCGGGAAGGCCTTCGCGATTGAAGAGATTGCAGTTTGGGTTCGCAGCCCGGCCTCGCCGGGAGTTAGCGAGACGCTCCAGCGGCCGAGATCGTCGGCGGTGCCGGATTTCGTCTCGCCACGGAATGTGACGGTGACGGCCTCGTGCGGCGCGGCCAAGCCCCAGACGTGAACCGGAAGCCCGCGCTGCACCACCATGTGATCGGCGAGCAGTGCGGGGAGCGTGACATTTGCGGAGGCGGAAATCGTGGCAAATAAAATGAGCGCGGTGTACAGCCATCTGCTTTTCATTCGGAATAGTTGTAACAGACAAGAGTGCCGCGCGAAAGGCGAGATGACCAAGAGAGAAAGTAAATAAAGGTGTCACAACGCGGCAGCAAGTGAACGAGACGAAAATTCCTCGCAGCCGAGAACGGTGCGATAAGAGCTGTTAGCTTGTTCTTCTCTGATCGCGCGGTCTCTGTGACGCTGCAGTGACAAATCCTACGCCAACGTGTACTTCCCCCGCTCAATCACTCTCTGCGCGATCAGTTGCCGAAGTTCAATCGTGTTAAACGGCTCATGCTTGCTCAGCCGCCGCAGAATCGCCAGTTGCGTGCGAAGCATGTCGCCATCGGAGACGGCCGCGATCACTTTCCTGGCCGCGGATTCCACTTTTTCAAACGCCTGCGTCAAGTAAACCCGCGTCATGGCGATGGGAAATGCCGCCGCGGCCTCGCTCTGACTGGACGAAGATCCGCTTTCTGCAATCTTCTGCGCCCGCAGCACCGCCGTTTCCATCGCGTACGTTTCAATGGTCATGTCGGCAATCGCGCCCATGATTTCCTGCTGGTCCTGAATCGCCTGCATGTATTTCTCCGTAGCCGCTCCGGCGGCAAACAGGCCAAGCTTCTTGGCTTGCGCCACCAGTTTGCGCTCGTCGGCCAGTGCGCCTTCGAACTCTTCACTCGCCGACGGCCCGGAGAGCACTTCGTCCATCAACTTCTTGATGGCAGCCCTCAGCGGCAACTGCCCGCTCATCGCCCGTTTCAGCAGGAAGCCGGTAATGATCAGTCGGTTGATTTCGTTGGTGCCTTCAAAAATCCGGTTAATGCGCGCGTCGCGGTATGCTCGCTCCGCCGGATATTCCTCGACAAAGCCGTAGCCACCGTAAATCTGTAGTGACTCGTCGACCACATAATCGATCATCTCCGAAGCCCACACCTTGATGATCGAGCACTCCACCGCGTATTCCTCGATCGCCTTGCGCGTCTCCCGCGCCGCGTCTGCGCCTGACTTGTCGACCTCGTTGAGCGCCACGTCCATCATGCCCACCGTGCGGTAGACCAGCGATTCGCCCACATAGAGCAGCGTCGCCATGTTGGCCAGTTTCTCGCGCACCAGGCCGAAGTCGGAAATCGCCTTGCCGAACGCCTTGCGCTGCTTGGCGTAGGCGATCGCATTTTCCAGCGACACTCTGCCTCCACCCACGCACATCGCGCCCAGCTTGAATCGCCCCACATTCAAAATGTTGAATGCAATCACGTGCCCCTTGCCGATTTCGCCCAGCAGATTTTCCGCCGGCACCTGGCAGTCGTTCAGAATTACCGGACACGTCGACGATCCGCGAATCCCCAGCTTGTGCTCTTCCCCTCCAATCGAAATCCCAGGGAAGGTTTTTTCCACGAGAAACGCGCTGAACTTGTCGCCGTCCACTTTTGCAAACACGGTGAACAGGTCGGCGAAGCCAGCGTTGGTGATCCACATTTTTTCGCCGTTGAGAACATAGTGTCTGCCGTCGGCCGAAAGCTGCGCCCGCGTACGGCAGTTCAGCGCGTCCGAACCGGACGACGCTTCCGACAAGGCATATGCGCCCACGATTTCCCCGGCCGCCAGCCGAGGCAGGTATTTCTTCTTCTGCTCTTCGGTGCCGAAATAAACCAGCGGTAACAGGCCGATGCCGCTGTGCGCGCCCCAGGTCGTGGCAAACCCGGCGTACTTGGCGATGTGGTCGGCAATCACGGCGGCGGTGACTTTGTCCATCTCCAGGCCGCCGTACGCCTCTGGAATTTCCACCGCGCTCAGTCCCAGTTCTCCCGCTTTCTTCACCAGCGCGCGTGAAATCGAAAAATCTTTGTGCTCGATTTTCTCGGCGTTAGGCAGAATCTCGTTCACCGCGAACTCTTCCGCGGTCTGCCCGATCAACTGGTGCTGCTCGGTGAAATCCTCCGGCGTGAAAACTTCTTCGGGACGGCGCTCTTCCAGCAGAAAACTTCCGCCGGAGATTTTGGTACTCGGAATCGCAGTGGTGGCCATGGAACCCCTTCTTGATGCAGCTTCATGAATGCCCAACATCTGAAGTTTATAAGTATGCCGATGGATTTACCACTGAGTTGGATGTGCGAGAGAGGTACAAAAGGATAATGTCCCGCGGCCAACGTCGCTGACCTGACGACACGGAGCCCGGTTGTTCCCGGGACCGGGCCAGGTGTAACGGCTTCCAGACTGCTGGGAGAAGCTGGGAAAGCGCGGGTGGTTCGTTCGGGTCGTGAGCCAGCTCGGCCGAAGCGGAAAATTCTTCTCCCGACGCGAGCTCGTGGGAAAGTTCTCTCAAAGAGATAACGGATCCGGCACCAGTGACCGGCAGTTCGCCGGGGCCGCATTCATCAGCATCCGGTAACGTTCCACCGCGCCGTCGTAGTTCTGCTTTTCACCGCCGCACTCTTGCGCGGAAGAATCATTCGAGCAGGCGCTCTGCATCTGCGCCCGTGCCGCTCGCACCTCGCTGGCCATGGAAGCTGCTCGGGCATTGATGGTTGCGCAATCGGTTTGGCGTGCTACGCAAGTTGTTCCGTTCCAGTACGCGTTGGCCGAGCACTGATGAGCAGAATCCGCGCAGACTTGCCCCACGGCGCACGGTGAGTTATTCGTAGGCGCTGCGACGCATCCTCCGTTTTTTCCCTGAACTTCTCCCGGAGGACAAGCGCATGCCTTGCCTTTGCAGACGGGGCGCCGCAAGTCGCTCTCCACCAGCGCCGAGGTCTCTGGTGGTTCGGGCGCGGGCTTCTTGCAATCTTCGCCCTTGCAAACCGGCTTCCTCAGGTCACTCTCGGTTGGCTTCGGTTCCGATCTGCGGAACGGATGCCGAAGGAACGAGAAGAAGCTTCGTTTCCCGGGCTGCGCAGTCTTCGCGGCAGCAGAGTGTGACAAGAGATTCGAACGCGATCCCTTCGCGACCGCAGAAGAGCCCTGCGAACTTGGGCCAGGGTGATGAGTGGAGCTGTGAGCGCTCGCAGAACCGCCACTGCCGGCTGAGGAATGGCTGCTGGCAGAGTGGCTCGAGCCACTACCGGACGAACTGGCGTGAGACGAACTCCCGGAAGAGCTCCCGCCCGAAGAAGCATGTGACCCACCGCCGGAGGAACCGCCCGACGATCCACCACCGCCGCCGGAGGAATGTTGTGCGAAGATTACCGAGGAGAATAAGAAGACTACCACCACCACCACGCTGGAGAGCCGCATAAAAGCACCTCCGGGCAGACGCAGGCGAAACGTTCTGTGTTACATCCCTTAGACCAGGCGAGCCGCCGCAATGGTAGCGCCGAATTGAGTAAAAGAGCGTAACGACTAAGTAAAGAAATGTCGTTTCAACATGCCAGTTCGAAGCGCGTCGCCCGATTGCACTTCAACGGGGCTTAATCTCCTGCCGATCGTCGGCCTCCTTCACCTGAAACCGAGTAGACGGTTGGCAGGTGGAATAGCCCACAAGCCGAGTTGTGTCTGATGCGGGATCGTCGCGCGTCACGCGATAGCTTCGGATGGAAAGGCAGGTCACGTCGTTCTGCACGGCAACGCGTTTGCGGAACTGGGAAGGCGCCTTGGCGTTCCAATCGTACTCGCCTCTCTGAAGGGTCTGCGGTTTCTGGTATGACAGGTAGAGTTTATCGATATCTATTGGACGTTGGATTTGATCGAGGCGAAGGTTGACTTGGACATCCGGAAGGAGTGCAGACGCCGTCTGCGCCGCAAGTGGCGAAACGCATACGGATATCAGCGCGAGAACCAGAAGGCGGGAAGTGTGCATAAGACCCTCCTCTACGCCGCATTATAATCCCGCATCGCAACTTCCGGGTGTCTAAGCAAACGTAAAGGTTTTCTTCGTGTACCTTGGTGTCCTTTGTGGTAATTGCTCTTCTGCCTCATTATTACTGATCTCTCCAGCCAGTACCGTTCACGAACCGCTTGATGCCATCCTTAAGATGGACAACGTTGAAGTTCATCAGCAACCCGATAGACCTGCCACTGAGCTTGAGATACGAAAGGATCTGCGCCTGATGGACGGGAGCGATACCGTCGACCGATTTGATTTCGACAACGACAAGGTTTTCGACCAGCAGATCGATGCGATAACCCAATTCCAGCTTTACTCCGCAGTAAACGACCGGAAGGCCTACCTGCGCGGCAGAATGAACTCCTGCCATGCCGAGTTCGTATTGCAAGCAGGCAGTGTAAGTGCTTTCGAGCAATCCTGGCCCAAGTTCGGTGTGGACCTTCATCGCAGCCGTGATGATTGCGTGGCTGACTTGCTGAGCGGTGAGTCTGTGGATAACGGCGGTGGCCATAGGTGTGATCTCCAGATCAAGATCGTTTTCCGTCGAGGCCGTTTGCCGCAAGGTCAACCGTCACAAAACCAGAAAGAAAAATCCAAATCAAAATCCAAATCGGGACCACCAAGGACACGAGGGTACACAAAGGAAATCCAACCAACTTGGGATTTCCTTTGTGTACCTTGGTGTCCTTTGTGGTTAATTCAGGTTTTCGAAAATGCCAGCGGCGCCCATGCCTCCGCCCACGCACATGGTGACCAGCCCGTAGCGCGCGTTGCGGCGTTTGAGTTCGCGGATGATGCTTGCGGTCAGCTTCGCGCCGGTGCAACCGAGCGGATGTCCCAGCGCGATCGCGCCGCCGTTGGGATTCACTTTGTCCGGATCGAGTCCAGCTTCTTTGATCACCGCCAGCGACTGTGCCGCGAACGCTTCATTCAACTCGATCACGTCGATGTCAGAGAGCTTAAGCCCTGCCATCTTCAGTGCTTTCGGAATCGCGAAGACTGGACCGAGTCCCATTTCTTCTGGTTTGTAGCCTGCGGTCGCGAAGGCAACATATCGCGCCAGCGGCTTGATGCCGAGTGCTTTCGCGCGCTCCGCCGACATGACCACCGTGGCCGCAGCGCCATCCGACATCTGCGAGGAATTTCCGGCGGTCACGGTGCCCTTGACATGGAACGCGGGCTTCAGTGCGAGCAAGGCCTCAAGCGAAGTATCGGCGCGCGGGCCTTCGTCCATTTTGAAAACAATCTCCTGCCGCTTCGGCTTCGATCCGTTCGGAGTTGTAAAGCTCACTGGCACCGGAACCACTTCCTCGTCGAACCTGCCCGCCTGAATCGCAGCCAGAGCTTTCTGATGGCTGCGCAGCGAAAATTCATCGGCGGCCTGGCGCGTGATGCCGAAGCGCTGACCGACTCGCTCGGCCGTGAGGCCCATGTTGAGATACGCATCCGGATAGTGATCGACCAGCCAGGGGTTCGGCGAAATCTTGTGGCCGCCCATCGGAATCATGGTCATCGATTCGGTGCCCCCGGCGACGATGACCTCGGCCCCGCCGCTCATGATGCGCTCGGCCGCCATTGCGATCGCCTGCAGTCCCGACGAGCAGAAACGGTTGATGGTGAGCGCCGAAACTTCTACCGGCAAGCCCGCGCGCAGCGAGGCGATACGGGCCACGTTCATCCCTTGCTCGGCCTCGGGCATGGCGCAGCCCAGGATGACGTCCTCGATTTCTTTGGCGTCAAGCTGCGGCACGCGCTCCAGCGCGCCTTTGATAGCGACCGCGGCCAGTTCATCAGGACGTGTGGCGCGGAGCGTGCCCTTGTAGGCGCGTCCCACGGGCGTGCGCACGGAAGAAGCAATAATGACTTCACGCATAGAAAGCTCTCGGTTCCCTTTGCCTGTGTGGAGCGGGCACTCTTGCCCGCTTGCCTGCAGCTTCCAAAACCAGCGGCAAGAGAGCCCGCTCCACATGGTTCTCAGCTACAGGCGTACTAACGACATCTCATTGGATGCGTCTTGATCTCGCGGAGCTTCACTTCGCCTCGTCGCTTCCGTTCGCCGGCGCATAGAAGTAATAGTCGGCGGAGTAGCTGCTCTTGGATTCGGTGTTGACGTGGGCGGCGTCGCAGACGTCGCCGGGCGGCATGCCGCCGTGGGTGTGGACACGCTGGATGGTGGTGACGGTGGTGAGCAGGCCTTTGCCGGCGTGTCCGACGACGTTGACCAGCAGCCAGGGAACAGACTCGCCATCGAGAGAGTCCACCTTCGCTGCGGCTTTGCCGGTGACTTCGCTGCCGTCTTTCAGTTTCCAGGTGGGACCAGCGAAGTGAGTGCCGATGACTTTATCTTTTCGGTCGTGCAGCTCGGCGTCGGGGGCCTTGAGGGTCCAGGCGAACTTGCCGTCAGCGCCGGACTGGCAGGTGTAGATCTGCGATCCGGTGGCGTGCGCGAACAGGACAACTTCCTGGCCTGCGGGAACCGCGATGGTGTCCGGAACGTCGGGGGGCTCTTCCTTGTAAGGAGCTTCTTTCTGCGTGCCGCTCTGGGATTTGGATTGCGCGTTCGCGGATGGGATTCCCAGAATCTCGCTTCCGAGAATGATGACCAGCAGGACGATGGCGATGTGAAGGAAACTTCGTTTGGGAGCGAACATGAGGGCGATTGTAGCAGGCGGCTGTTACTGGAAAGGCGGGTGGATTGCTGCGTTCAAAATGGAGAAGTGTTCCTGAAGGAACGCCTGTGGAAATTGCGGAAAATGTGAATAATTAGCTTGGAGCTATGGGCGGTGCCGGCTAAGCCCATTCTCTGCTTCCGGTTGCAGCGGGTGCCGAAATGCCGGTAATAATATACTTGACTAACCAACATCAATTTGCTAATGTTGCTGCATGGACGCGCAAGTCAAGACCCTTCAACAAGCTATCCGGCATTTCAGCGATGAGCAGGTCTGTATTGACACCATAGCTAACCTTCGCTGGCCTGATAGCCTTCCGCGCTGCCCTTCGTGTGCCGGAACTGAGCACTATTACCTTGCTACCCAGAAGCGCTGGAAGTGCAAGAACTGCAAGCGCCAATTCTCCGTCAAGCAGGGCACGATCTTCGAGGATTCGCCCGTCCCGCTGGACAAGTGGCTTACCGCTCTGTGGATGCTGGTTAACTGCCGGAACGGTGTCAGCAGCTACGAGATTGGCCGCGATCTTGGCGTTACCCAAAAGACGGCATGGTTCATGCTGCATCGGCTGAGACTCGCCCTGAAAGACAAGACGTTTACCAAGCTCGGCGGCGGGTCGGACACCGTCGAAGTGGATGAGACTTTCGTCGGCGGAAAACTCAAGAACATGCACGCCAACAAACGCATGATCTACCAGAAGGGCGGCGGACACGATGGCAAGACAATCGTTATGGGAATGTTTGACCGCGATCTGCGGAAGGTCCGCGCCAAGGTTGTGCCCAACGTAAAGCGTGAGACCCTTCAGCGTGAAGTCTTGAAAGAAATCAAGCATGGCTCTCGCGTCTATACCGATGAGGCGAAGGGATACAAGGGACTGGACTATAACTTCGTCCATCGCGTCGTAAACCACATGGAGAAGTACGTTGACGGACACGTGCACACGAACGGAATCGAGAACTTCTGGTCGTTGCTTAAACGCTCTCTGAGCGGAACCTATGTTGCTGTTGAGCCGTTTCATTTGGAGCGCTACTTGGATGAGCAGATGTTCCGTTTCAATAACCGCAAGAACAAGAAAGACGCCGACCGCTTTAGCCTCGCGCTCTCCCAGATCGCCGGACGCCGTCTCACGTTTACTGAAGTCACTGGCAAGGATGGCAGTCAAGAGACTTTCTAACCCTTATCGGAAGAAGCGCGGTCCGAAGAAGGTCGAGGCTTACTAGCCTTGGCCTTTTTTTCTTCCGCGATGCGTTCCTGTAGTTCGGCATGCGATACCTGGAGAACTTGTTTGAGCGCTGTTCGGAACGTATCGTATTCGGGAGAGTTTTTCACTTTGGACTTCATGCGCTTATGGTACAGCCGATAAAAAATCCCGTCATTTTAAAACTACAGTGGGCCGAGAAGCGTCTCCGAGAGTTGGATACCCTGCTCCACGCTTTTAGTTCTCACGCACAGCCGATTGTCATAGAGCGAGACGGCAAAACCGGTGAACTGCTGTATCGGCTCGCGAGTAATCCCCTCATTGACCCAGCAATTCCGCTGCTCGCTGGCGATGTGATCCAAAGCCTCAGAACCTCTCTCGACTATTTGGCTTGCGCCCTTGTCGTTGCAAATGGGAATAAGCCTCATCGCGGAACCTATTTCCCCATCTCCGAGAATGCTCCGGGCTCCAAAGGATACGACGACTCCTTTGCTGGAAAAGTACGGGGCATAAGTGAAGACGCTATTCGCATTATCAAACGTGTCAATCCATACAAAGGAGGGAACCACTTTCTTTGGGCCATCCATGAGCTCAACAACCGAGAAAAACACAGACTGCTGTTCACCGTCGGAGCATACGTCTCGAATTTCGGCATCACTCAGCATATTGACGCTACTAATCCGCCCATTGAGATATTGGAGAGGATGGCTCGTGCCTATGCCTCCGATAGCACCTGGACCGAGATAAGAAAAGCTACCTATCCGCTGAAAGCAGGCGATGTACTCTTGGTCGATAGTCCGCACGCGAAACCGAATGAGAATGCGAAGTTCTTCATTCAGATAGCGCTCAACGAGACGGGGGTCTTCGAGGGAGAACCCCTGTTCCCAGTAATTTTTCATGCCTACAACATGGTGGCGCGAGTCATCGCAGAATTCCGTGGAATGTATAACGTCACGTAACTGGGTTTTCATAAACGGTATAATGCAACGCCGAAGGGGAAGAAAGGCAGACCCATGTTCCATTCCGCGAGGTGCCCAAAATGCGATCACACAATCACAAGCGCCAAAGCTGAGGCCGTCGATTTAAACGTTTCGCCAAAGGAAGGTTACAAGGGCGTCAGTTATTCTTGCCCTTCTTGCCACTGCGTTCTGGGCGTGGAGATGGACCCACTTGCCTTGAAGAATTCAATTGTCTCTTCGCTGGTTGAGCGTCTCCGTAAGGGTTAAGAATATCCGCCCCATGTGCTCCGATATGCACAGGCAGAAGTGTGCGCTTCCCTGTCACGGTTTTCTTAGTCTGCATGTCGTGCCTTGGTTAGTCAAGTATATTATTACCGAAATGCCGGCAGGGAACAAGCGGGGAAAGGAAAGGCGAATGATCCCTGTCAAATCGGCCAGGCCGCGGCTCGACGGCTCGAGATAACAAATCTCAATAGCCTCGAAAGAATAGCTCTTCCAGAGCCATTCGCCGAACTTGCCAAAGTTCGCGCGGCTGGTTATTCACGTTCAGCCTGCACTTGCCTTCGTCGGTGAAGGTGAGGGTTACGTCAAACATCGGATTGCCTTTGTCGTCGTGCACTGAAATCGCGTGCTCGCCAAGGCTGAATATTACGGATTGGCGCACATCTTTGGCTTCAAGACGAACTGTGAAATCGCCCGCATTCTCCGCGAGTGAAAACTCGTAGGGGGAGTTGTCGGGGCGCAGGGCGTTGCGAGACTTCACGTCCTCTTCAATTTGTAATCTGAGCGTCTTGAACACTTTCGGCAGCGAGCAGGAAGAACGCTCGGTTACCCAGTCGAACTTCGGGGTAGCCTTCCCGGCTTTGTCTTTTTCTGCGTTGCCGTTCTCGGGCGTGGCGTCCTCCGCTTTGCCGCTCTCCACTTTGTTGCTCACGCTTTCACCTCCAAACTTAATTCCTCAGCGTTTTCCCGGTTTTCAGCGTGTACTGAATTCTCTCCTGCGTTTTCTTTTCGCCGCACAAAGACTTGAACCCTTCGCGCTCTAGATCCAGGATGTATTGCTCGCTCACGGGCGTGCCGGGAGTGACGTTGCCGCCACAGAGGACTTCGGCGATTTTGCCTCCCAGCTTTACTTCATAGTCGGAGATATAGTCACCCTGGCGCATCATGTGGACGCCCATTTTCAGCGCAGCCAGAAGACTTTCGCCGGGAGCGGGAATGTCGGTGCGGGGGATGGGCGGCTCGTATCCGGCGCGGAAGAGTTCGAGGGCGCGGGCTTTAGCGTCAGAGAGGACGCGCTCGCGGTTCATGGAGATGCGGTCGCTCGCGGTGAGGAAGCCGAGGGCGCGCGCTTCGTGGGCGGAGGTGGCGACTTTGGCAGTGGCGATGGTTTCGAAGGCTTGCTTCATGGCTTCGAGCATTTCGACGGAACCGGCGAGCACTTCGCTCGAAGATTTGCCGTGTGCGGCGGCGGCTCCGTCGACGGCGCGGAGCAACATTTCCTTGCAGCCTCCGCCGCCGGGGAGCAGGCCGACGCCGACTTCGACCAGTCCAGTGTAGAGTTCGGCGTGCGGTTGGCGCGCTGGGGCATGCAACGAAATTTCCGTGCCGCCACCCAGGCACAAGCCGAACGGCGCGACTACCACGGGTTTCGGCGAGAACTTGATGGCCTGGGTCATGCCCTGGAACTGGCGGATCACCAGGTCGACGTCGTCCCACTCTTCTTCCTGCACGCTCATGAGCAGGAGCATGAGGTTGGCGCCGACGGAAAAGTTGGTGGCGTCGTTGGTGATGACGAAGGCGTCGAAGTTGTCGCCGGGGCCGGTCGGCTTTAGGGTTTGGCTGATAAGACTGAGGATATCGGCACCCAGCGTGTTCATCTTGCTGTGGAACTCGATGCACGCTACGCCGTCGCCGAGGTCGACGACGGAGGCTCCGGAATTTTTCTTGACGACGCCGTTGGATTTTTTTGCGACTGTGACGGACCAAACACCTGGGGGTACTTGGAGCAGTTGCCAGTTGCCAGTGGTCAGTTGCCAGTATTTGCGGCCTGAGGGGGTTTTCGGGTCGTCGGCGTACCAGGACTTTTGGCCCGCGGCCAGCAGCTTTTCTACGTTTGCGGCTACCGGCTTGTTTTCTTTTTTCATGCGGGCTACGGTGGGCTCGACGCCGGCGGCGTCCCATAGTTCGAAAGGGCCGAGTTCCCAGTTGAAGCCGAGGCGCATGGCGCGGTCGATTTCGACGATGGAGTCGGAAATTTCGGGGACGCGGTTGGCGCAGTAAGTCCAGAGATCGGAGAGCGCGGACCAGAGGAAGGCTCCGGCTTTGTCGGCTTTTTGTGGACCGCCTTCGAGGCCCAGCAGCATGCGCAGGCGCGCGCCGGTGTCTTCGATGTTCTTCGCCATGTCGAGGGACGGGAATTTTGGCTTTTGGCGGGGATGGTATTCGAGGGTTTTCCAGTCGAGGGCGAGACGTTCGTCTTCTTTATCGTTGGTGCTTTTTACTTTCTTGTAGAAGCCGCCCTTGGTTTTGTCGCCTAGCCATTTGCGGTCGAGCATTTGGCAGTAGAAGTCTGGGAGCTTAAGCTCGCTACGTTCACCTTGGACGTTCGTCGTCATGTTGCTAACTACGTGGCCGAGGATGTCCAGGCCGACCAGGTCGATGGTGCGGAAGGTGGCTGACTTGGGCCAGCCGACGGCTTGCCCAGTGAGCGAGTCGACGTCCTCGATGGTGAGGTCCATCTCCTGCATGAGACGCATGACGTTTAGGACTGAAAATGTGCCGATGCGGTTGCCGATAAAGTTGGGGGTGTCTTTGGCCAGGACTACACCTTTGCCGAGTTGCACGTCGGCGAAGTTGGAGACGGCATTGATCAGCGCGGGATCGGCTTCCGGAGTAGGGATGAGTTCCAGCAGGCGCATGTAGCGCGGCGGGTTGAAGAAGTGCGTGCCGAACCAGGATTTGCGGAAGTCGTCGGAGAAACCTTCGGCGATTTTGCCAACGGGCAGGCCGCTGGTATTGGTGGTGATAATGGTTCCGGGCTTGCGGATGGCTTCGACTTTGCGGAGGAGAGCGCGCTTGATGTCGAGATTTTCGACGACGGCTTCGATGATCCAGTCGACTTCGGAGAGTTTCTTAAGGTCATCCTCGAAGTTGCCGACCGTGACGAAGCGGGCGAGGGATGCGTCCATGAAAGCGGCAGGCTTGGATTTCTTGGCGGCGTCGAGCCCGGCGGCGGCGATTTTGTTGCGGGCGGCAGTGGACGAAGAGCTGACCACAGGGGACACGGAGGAAACCGCAGCGTCGCTGGGAACGATATCGAGCAGGTAGCTGGGGACGCCGGCGTTGGCGAAGTGCGCGGCGATGCGGGCGCCCATGGTTCCGGCGCCCAGGACTGCGACTTTATGAATGCGCTTCATGAATGAAACCTCGGTTGCGTGAAACCCGTGAAGCAATGGACGGACAACTCTGCATTCTACCTGCGCGGGGCTTTTCGGGTTTTTCCGGCTGCGGGTGTGGGGCGGTGCGCCGGGGGAGAGGCGAGATCGGGATGTTCGGTTACGTAGTCGAGGGCGCGGCGGGCCATTTCTTTTTCGCCTTTGTAGGCGAGCAGTTTAGGGGCATCTTGCAAAGGGATCCAGCGGGCGCGTGCGACTTCGATGCGCATGGCGGGGGTGACGTCGTCGATGCGGCCTGACAGGTAGCGCAGCAGGTAGAAGCTGACGATTTTGAAAACCTTCTGGCGGTCGCCCCAGGAACGGACGTAGACATACTTGCTATCTCCCAGCTTGGCGACCAGTTCGGCGGTGATGCCGGTCTCTTCGCGCACCTCGCGCAGGGCGGCGGCCAGCGGCTTTTCACCGGCGTCGACCAGGCCTTTAGGCAGGCAAAGAGTGGGTTTCGCGCCTCGGGGCGCCGGCTTGGCGGCATCCGGGTTGACCGGTCGGGGCTGCTGCGGGAGCTCGATAGCGGCCATCCACCATTGTTCGCTCCGGTTGCGGAGGACTACGCCGCCAGCCGAGATTTCGCGGGCCATTTTCTCCGCCATGGCTTGCAACTTACCAGAATTACGGGAGTTAGTCACGGAGGGGCGGGCGAGAGGAAGCGGAGGGTAACCGGCTAGAGTTACCGCATAAGCATCCTGGTATAAGTATCCCGGTAACCCCTGATGGCACCAATGTGCCCTGCAGCCCTTGCGGGGCTTATGGCATCTTAGGTAGCAGGTTCGGGGTGGAACCGAAGCTCGGCAAGGTGGGAATGCAGTGAAGAGTCTTGAAAAAATAATTCGTTCCGTTCAGGCGATTGGCCGCGAACTGTCTCGCAAGTCGAGCGTGCCCGAAGACTCGCGGCGTGCGCCTGCGATCGGGTTGGCGCTGGGCGGCGGGTTCGCGCGCGGCATTGCGCACATCGGCGTGCTGAGAGTTCTGGAAGAAGCGGGCATCCCGATTCGAGCGGTGACCGGAACCAGCGTGGGCGCATTGATTGGCGCGGCGTACTGTAGCGGACTTTCCTGCGAGGAACTGGACGCCGTGGCGCACGCGGTGCGCTTTACCACTTTTGCGCGCTGGACGATTTCGCGTTTCGGCTTTGCCTCGAACGACCGCATGGTCGCGTTCCTCGATCGCACTTTGAAGGTGAAGACGTTTGAAGAGTTGCGAATTCCGCTGGGCGTGGCCGCTACCGACTTCAATACCGGCGAAGGCGTGGTGTTTCATTCGGGCGGGATCACGGATGCAGTGCGCGCCAGTTGCGCGTATCCGGGAATGTTTTTGCCGGTGGAGATTCGCGGGCGTTACCTGATCGATGGGATGCTGTCGCATCCCGTGCCCACGCGGCCGCTGCGCGAAATGGGCGCGGACCGCGTGCTGGCCATTCATTTGAAGGGCACGTGGGCGACGGGCGGACCTCCGCGGCATCTGTTCGACGTGATCGGGCAGTCGTTCGCCATTGCGCAGGATTCGATGTCCTCGTTGTGGCGAGGCGCGGCCGATCTGGTGGTGGAGCCGGATGTGGCGGGCTTCGCTTATGACGACTTCAAGCGCGCCGATGACCTCATCCGCGCCGGAGAAGTGGCCATGCGGAACGCGCTGCCCGAGGTGCGCAAGTGGCTGGAGACGCCGGTGGGTGAGTTCTCGGACACGAGGCCGCGCGCATTGACGGCAAAGCCGGCGCCGATGCCGGCGGATTGAAGAGCAGTGGCCAGTTGCTAGTGGTCAGTTGCTTGAGGTCGAATATTCAGCGATGGTGGAAGGGGGCCGAATCATGGCCCCCTTTGTTATTTTGACCGAGCTGTATATGAAACGCCTGATGCCTTCTCGTCAGTCTGCCACCGCCGCGAGATCTGCTTGCAACTGCGCCAGGTTGAAGCCGGGAGCAAAGTTTGGATTTTTGGCTTCCGGCGGCAGGATGGCGTAGGCCTCATCGACGCACTCATCCCACCATGCCCAGGTGGCCTGTTGCGTGTTGCCCCACGTCAGCACAGTCACGCCGTTCTGGTCGTAAGCAGCGGCAAAGACGGCGTGGCCGTCGTTGGTGAGCGGGCCCGGAGTCCAGGGTTGGTGGGCGTCGAACTCCTGCTGGCAATTGGCCTGCACCTGAAAACCGAGATAGACCCCACCAAACAGTCGAATAGCTTGCTGGACGTTGGTGTGATTCTTTGGAGTGAGGGCCACGTAGCTGATAATCTCGTCGCCGTCGACGGGATTCTGGCGCCAGTAGTTCAGCACATCGAGTTCGTTCAGGCCGCTGTCCACGCCGCCTGTCAATTTCATATACAACTTGACCGCGGAAGCTTTCGGCATAATTGTCTGCTTGCCGACTAGGCCGTCGTAAGTGGTGATGGCGTGGGCCAGAGCGGCGATGGTGCAATCTCCCAGAGTGTCGTTGCCGTCCATGGGGAACAGCTTGGTCGGGTCGCTCGTCTTCAGCTTCTGGTAGACGCTGGTCAAGACGTTGTAGGTGGCGGGCGGCGGAGCGAGCGCAGCGGTTACATAATTCTCGAAGCGCAAGGTGCGATAGTCGATCTTGGGTGGGTGCTTTCCGAAACGGTAGTTGGGCATGGAAAGTGCTCCTCTCGTGTTCTTTTCTTGTCTCTTAATTCTGTCCGGGCAAACCTGCAGATGAACCTCGTAGGATGGTGCTGGAGAGGTGTTTCTCGTTTCAGCGAGGATGAAATAATTTTCCCGGCTGGCAAGCCGGCAAGTCTCAGGCGGCAGCCTTCTCCGCTTCTTCCTTGATTCGCTTCCAGGCTTTCTCCACATGCCGCGCTTGCGTATTGGTTTGGCCTACGCAGAGGCGGAGAGTGAGCTTTCCGTTGAGCTTGGTGTGTGTGAGGAAGAGATCGCCGCTGCGGTTAAGCCGGTCGAGGATGGTTTGATTGATGGCGTCTCCGCCTTTGTGGCGGAAGCAAACAAGATTCAGCGGAGCCGGCGCGGCGAGCTCAAAATTCTTGTCGCCGCGGACCCAGCTGGCGAACTGCTGTGCGAGTTCCACGTGGCGGCGGATGTGGTGCTGCAGGCCTTCTACGCCGTAATGGCGAATGACGAACCACAATTTCAAAGAGCGGAAACGGCGGCCGAGTTGGATGTGCCAGTCACGATAGTCGATGACCGCGCCCGATTCCGTGGCCTGGTTGCGCAGGTATTCGGGCAGGATGCTTAGCGTCTGGATGAGCGCTTTGCGGTCGGCGACCCAGAAGCAGTTGCAGTCGAAGTTCGTGAACATCCATTTATGCGGATTGAAATTATAGCTGTCGGCTAATTCGACTCCGTTTTGCAGATGGCGAAATTCCGGACAGAGCGCGGCCGTGCCTGACATGGCAGCGTCGACGTGCAGCCAGAGATTGTGCTGGCGGCAGATTTCGCCGATCGCGGGGACGGGGTCCATCGCGTTCGAGGAAGTCGTGCCCACGGTCGCGCAGACCAGGGACGGCACGAGCCCGGCGAGTTTGTCGACTTCGATCTGGCGGGCAAGCGCTTCGGGGCGCATCGCGAAATTCTCGTCGACTTCGATCAGGCGCAGATTCTCGACGCCGAGACCGGCGATCATCGCCGCCTTCTCAAGAGAAGAGTGCGTCTGCGTAGAAACGTAGGCGACGATGCGCCCGTCGCATCCTTTCTTGTTGCTGGTGTAGTTGGTGGCGCGCTCGCGAGCGGCGAGAAGGGCGCAGAGCGCGGCGCTCGATGCTGTGTCTTGAATCACTCCGCCGCCGGTATTTGACGAAAGAAATCTTTCCGGCAGTCCGAGCATGGACACCAGCCAGTCAAGAACGTGGGTTTCGAGTTCGGTGCACGCGGGACTGGTTGACCAGAGCATGCCCTGCACGCCGAGCCCGGAGGACAGAAGATCGCCGAGAATTCCCGGGCCGGACGCGTTGCAGGGAAAGTACGCGAAGAAATTCGGCGACTGCCAATGCGTGACGCCAGGTAGAATTAACTTCTCGACGTCTTTCAGCAGCGCATCGAAAGGCTCGCCGTGCGCGGGAGGATTCGCCGGCAGCGAGGCGCGAATCTGTCCTGGTTTTACCTGCGAGAGCACGGGGAACGATTCAATGCGGGAGTGGTAGTCGGCGATCCAGTCGACCACGGCGTGGCCGTGGCGGCGGAATTCGTCGGGCGTCATGTGGAAAGATTTTTCTGGGCTTGCGTGTTCTGGGGGCACGTTTTCGACCTCGGGGCGCGAACAGAGATCGTATCAAAAGCGGGAGATGATTTGGCTTCGAGGAGATCATTGACCACTAAGGTTCACGAAGGAAATGTGCGCCCGTAACGTGGCTCAGTCTAGGCGCCCGAAGTAGAGGCGCGTCTTGTATTCACAAATGACTTGCCGCTCGACGGCGTGCGCGTCGAAGACTCGCCGCAGTTCTCTCAACATGGGCGCATGCTTGGGACTCTCCGGCCCGGGTACATACGACGACGAGAGCAGACGGCCTTCCAGCCCTGCGTAGTCGAATTCCTGCTGCATGGGGAATGACCGCTCTCGAAACGGGGCGGGGTCGAAAAATTCGTTGACCACTTCCGCGGTGCGTTCGTGGCGCACGTCCTGATAATCGGTGCCGAAGGCAAGCAGCAGGTTTTCGTAGTCGCGGAGGAACGGCGTGGAATCGATGAGGCGTTCGTTCCACATCAGTACCAGCCATCCGCCGGGCTTGAGAACACGTGCGAATTCCTGCCGTGATCGCGCGCGATCAAACCAGTGTGCGGCCTGGGCAGCAGTGACAAAATCCACGCTTTGGTCCGCGAGGGTGGTTGTCTCTGCGGTTCCCGCAATGCTGGTGAATTTGGGAAACTCGGCCAGCAGTTGCTCACCCGCCTCGCGCATATCAGCATTCGGTTCAACGCCGAGAACCGGATTGCCGTTTTCCAGCAGCAGGCGCGTCCAGATGCCGGTGCCGCTGGCAATGTCGGCGATCACGTGGGCGCTCGTGAGGCCGCATTCTGTTTGCAGCGCATTGAGCACCTCGGGCGGATAGCTCGGCCGGTAGCGGATATAGTTTTCCACGCGCCCGGAAAAACGGCTGGTTGCGTTGGAAGCAGGCATAGAGTTCAAGCTATCAGCACAATGGGTAACGTGATTCAGCTTGCCAGAAATCTATTCTAACGGCACGATAGAAGTGTTGTCCCTGGATTTGCCGCCGGTGGGCGCGGGTTTTACATTTTGGTAAGCGCAAGAACATTAAAGATATGCGAGTAATCATCAAAGTCGGCACCAGCCTTATCGCTCCGGGCGGGCAGATTGACGCCAACCTGCTGCGTGGGCTGGTCGATCAGTTCGATCTCGGCAAGAACGAGTACTTGATCGTGACATCCGGCGCGATCGCCGCGGGCATCGCGAGTCTTGGACTGACGAAGCGGCCCAGCGATGTTCCGGCGATGCAGGCCTGCGCCGCGGTGGGCCAGAGCCGGCTGATGCATACTTACGAGCGCCTATTTTTCGGCAAGAAGGTGGTCGCGCAGTTGCTGCTTTCGAGCGATGACTTCACTTCGCCCGTGCGCTATCGCAACCTGCAGAATGCTCTGGCGGAGTTGCTCTCGCTGGGGGTGGTTCCCATTGTGAACGAGAACGATAGCGTCTCGGTGCGAGAACTGGTCGGAGCGTTCGGCGACAACGACGAGTTGAGCGCCCTGCTGGCAACCGCCGTGAACGCGGATTGGCTGCTCTTACTTACGGATGTGGACGGTTTCCTCGTTCCCAATGGAAGCAGGAAGCCACGTTTGGTGCGCGTGGTGCGCAAGCTGACCCCCACGCTGGAAGCGCAGTGTAATGGCAAGAGCAAGCTGGGCCGCGGGGGAATGATTTCCAAGCTGAAGGCTGCGAAGCTTGCGAGTGAAGCGGGCGTGCATGTCGCCATTGTCAATGGACGGAATCCCGCGGGGATCACATTGGGCATGGCGCGAAAGATTGGAACTTACTTTCCTCCACACTCGCCGCCGCGTCATGCTCCGAGTGATGTTTCGCGTCATGTTCCGGCACGTCGGGAGAAAAGCTAATGCCCGCCACGGTCGCCAACGCTCTTTCCACGCGGGAGAAGCTAATCCGCGCCCGCGCGACGGCCGCCAAACTCGCGCTGCTTTCTTCGGAGCAAAAGAATACGATGCTGCGGGCGATGGCGGATGCGATTGAAGCCCACGCAAAAAGTATTCTCTCGGCGAACCAGAAAGATTTGGAAAGCTCCGGCCTCGAAGGCGCCATGCGCGACCGCCTGCTGCTGACCGCGGAGCGAATCGGGGACATGGCGCGCGGAGTGCGCGAGGTCGCAGCCCTTCCCGATCCAGTCGGCGAAACCCTGGCGGAGTGGACTCGGCCGAATGGATTGCGCATCCGCAAGCTGCGCGTGCCGCTCGGGGTGGTGGGAATTATTTACGAGTCGCGGCCCAACGTTACGGTCGATGCCGCCGTGCTGGCGCTGAAGACCGGCAACGCGGTTGCTCTGCGCGGTGGTAAAGAGGCCGCGCACAGCAATCATCGGCTGGTGGAGATTCTCTCGGCGGTGCCTGGAGTTCCGGATGGCGCCATCGAACTGCTCGAGGCCAGCACCCGGCAATCGGTGCAGGAGCTGATCAAGGCCCGCGGACTCGTCGACGTGATCATTCCTCGGGGCGGAGCGGGTCTCATCAGTTACGTCGCGGAGAATTCGGTTGTGCCGGTGATCGAGACTGGAGCGGGGAACTGCCACATCTTCGTCGACGAGTCGGCCGATTGCGACATGGCAGATGGCATTGTGATCAACGCCAAAACGCAGCGGCCGTCGGTGTGCAATGCGGCGGAGAAGTTGCTGGTGCACGAGCGCATTGCGGCTGCTTACATCCCGCGAATCGTAAAGAAGCTAATCGAGGCTGGAGTCGAGGTTCGCGGCGACGGCAAGTCTCGTGCCCTGGCCGCCGGATTAAACGTTGGCCCCGCGGCCGAGCAAGACTGGTTCGAGGAATATCTGCGGCTGTGCATGGCGATCCACGTCGTTGCCGGTGTCGATGAAGCCATCGCGCACATCAATCGTTATTCCACCAAACATTCCGACGCGATCGTGACGCGCGACGAAGCGAATGCCCGCAAGTTTCTGCGCGGCGTGGACTCGGCGGTCGTCTATTGGAATGCATCGACGCGCTTCACCGACGGTGGAGAGTTCGGCTTCGGTGCCGAGATGGGGGTCAGCACGCAGAAACTACACTGCCGCGGGCCATTCGCCCTAGTGGAATTGACTTCTTCGAAGTACGAAATTGTGGGGACCGGGCAGGTGCGTTAGCCTTGTGTACGATGGCCGATTTTTTCGTGGCTGCGATCTCGCCCTCAGCCAGGTAGCGGTCATGATTCTCGCTCACGTCGCTGCGCCCGCTGCCCGTCTTCGCCGGAGTAATCTTGAGCGGCTTGAATAGCTTTCGCGCGCGCTTCATCGCTTTATTTTGACGGCCTCTGTGCTACCTTACTAACTTTCCCGGCGGGAGCCCGATGAGATTCCTTTCCGCAGCCCTGGTTTCGTCCGCAGTCATGCTTTCCAGTGTTTCGTTCAGCGTGGGAGGAAATAATTCCGAGTCGTCCAGAGCGCCCGCAATTTTCGGTTTTCGCGATCCCGCCGCGGAAATCGCCACCGAAGCGCGCTTCCTCGCCGTGCCCGATCCCAAACTCGCCGAACAGGACCTGCGCGCGCTGACGCGGGTTCCGCACATGGCCGGCACTGCCGCGGACAAAGTCACGGCCGACTACGTTGCGGGGAAATTCCGCGAGGCCGGGCTCGAAACCGAAATTGTGGAATACAGGGTCTGGATGAACTACCCGCTGGAAATCAGTGTGGATATGACCGCGCCAGCGGGAGTGGAAATGCACGGCCCCACGCGCGAACACGTGGACGGAGACACGTACCCCGACGATCCGAACGTGGTGATGCCGTTTAACGGAATGTCGCCGTCCGGCGATGTCGAGGCGGAAGTGGTCTACGCCAACTACGGAACGCCCGAAGATTTCGAAAAGCTCGACAAGCTGAAAGTCAGCGTGCGCGACAAGATCGTGCTCGTGCGCTACGGCCAGAATTTTCGGGGAGTGAAAGTATTCCTGGCGCAGGAGCGCGGAGCGGCGGGCGTAATCATTTATTCGGATCCCGCCGACGACGGCTGGCGGCATGGCGACAAGTATCCGCAAGGCCCGTGGCGGCCGGATACGGGCGTGCAGCGCGGGTCGGTGGGTTACATGTTCGAGTTTCCCGGAGACCCGACCACGCCGGGAATTGCGTCCGTGCCTTCGCTGCCCGAGTCGCAGCGCATTTCTCCAGAAAAATCGGCGCAGATGCCGAAGATTCCATCTACGCCGCTTTCTTATCACGATGCCTGGCCCATGCTCGAGCACTTGGGCGGACCGGATTCGCCGCGCGATTGGCAAGGCGCGCTGCCGTTCACATATCACGTAGGCCCCGGTCCGGCGAAAGTGAAAATGCATTTGAAGCAGGACTATAAATTCCGCACGCTCTGGGACGTGATTGGCCGGGCTAGCGGCAGCGAACTGCCCGACCAGTGGGTGGTTGCGGGCAATCATCGCGATGCCTGGGTATACGGCGCGGTCGACCCGAACAGCGGCACGGCAGCCATGCTGGAAGCAGTGCGCGGCGTGGGCGAGTTGTTGAAGTCGGGATGGAAGCCGAAGCGCACGCTGCTTTTCGCCAGTTGGGACGGTGAAGAAGAAGGCTTGATGGGTTCGACGGAATGGGCGGAGCAGCACGAGTCGGAGTTGGCAAATGCGCCAGCGTATTTCAACATGGATGTGGCCGTCTCCGGATCGAAATTTGGGGCGTCCGCCGTGCCCAGTCTGAAGCAGTTCCTGCGCGACGTCACCAAAGCCGTGCCCAGTCCCAAGGGCGGAACCGTCTACGAGGCCTGGGAAAAGCTCGACCAGCCCGGCGCGCCTTCGACGCAGTCGCCGACGGAAGCCATCGGCGACGCCCACCGCACTCCGGCGGCGCAGACCAAAGCCGACGTTCTGGTGGGAGATTTGGGCAGCGGTTCCGACTACACCGCATTTCTGCAACATTTAGGCGTACCGTCGACGGATGTCAGTTCGAGCGGCTCCTACGGCGTGTATCACTCGGCGTTCGACGATTTTGCGTGGTTCAAAAAGTTTGCCGATCCGGACTTCGTCTACGAGCAGGAAATGGCCCGGGTCTTCGGTCTCGAGGCTTTGCGCATGGCGCAGGTGGACGTGCTGCCGTATAACTACGACGAATATGGAAAAGAGATTGAAGCCTACGTTGATTCTGCCCGCAAGCGGGCCGACGCAAAGTTTGGCGATCGTGCGCTCGACTTCAACGCGGTGACTGCGGCAGCGAAACGCTTTCAGGAGGCGGGCGCGAGGATCGCGTCGCGGCAAAAGACTCCACCGCGGGATTCCACGAAAGCGAATCAGCTCAACATGGCTCTTCTTAACGCCGAGCACGCTCTCCTGGTGCCGGAGGGATTGCCGCATCGCCCGTGGTTCCGGCATGCCATCTACGCCCCGGGAGAATACACCGGTTATGCCGCCGTGGTGATTCCAGGAGTGAATGAAGCGCTGGATCGCGGCGATGCCGAGCGGGCGAGGCAGCAGCTGGCGGTGCTGGCGGCAGCGCTGGAGCGTGGCGCCAAAGCGTTGGAGGGATACCGGTAGGTCTTATTGACTAGTCAGCTGACTAGTTATACAATATCTTAGTTTCAGAGGTGACAAGTGGGTTCCTGGCAGCTACAAGACGCGAAGGCGCGATTCAGTGAGTTCCTGAACGCCGCGCTCAAGAAGGGGCCGCAGGTAGTAACGCGCCGCGGGGTGGAGACGGCTGTTCTCGTGCCGATTGAAGAATGGCGCCGGATGCAACAATCCAGCCGTCCCAACATTAAGGAGTTACTGCTTGGTCCCGGGCCGCGCTTTGACAATATCGTTCCTCCGCGCCGAAAGTGGAAGCGCCGGCCGCCTATTGATTTCACTCATCCGGATTTCAAGTGATTCGGTATCTGCTCGACACCAATGTCATCTCCGAAGTGCGCAAGACCAGGCCTCATGGCGCGGTGGTGGCCTGGATGGCCGCCCTGCGTCCCGAGCAGATTTTTCTTTCAGCTGCAACGATAGGAGAATTGCAGGACGGAGTCGAACTCACCCGCAAGCAAGATGTGGCTAAGGCTTCTGAAATCGAGAACTGGTTGAATTCCCTGGAGATGTCGTTCGCCATTTTGCCGATGGATACGGCTTGCTTCCGGGAATGGTCGCGGTTGATGGCCGGAAGGCCCGACTCCCTAAGAGAGGATGCCATGATCGCCGCCACCGCCCGCGTGCACGGGTTCAGGGTGGCGACCCGAGACGAGAAAGGTTTCAGAGACCTTAGGGTAGACATCGTCAACCCGTTCAAGTCCAAGTGATCCCATGACCTCCGCTCACGCTCTCGGAACATTTCTGCGCACGCTGCCGGCATCGGCGGCGGCCACGTTTCTTGCACTATTTCCTATTGTCGATCCCTTCGGAGGCATTCCGATTTTCTTCAGCATGACGTCCACCTGGACTCCCGAAAATCGCCGGCGGACCGCAGTGAAGACGGGACTTTGGGTCTTCATCATTCTGGTTACGTTTCTGTTTTTCGGGAGATTTGTTCTTTACTTTTTCGGCATTTCGCTGCCCGTGCTCAAGATCGCTGGCGGGCTGATCGTGGCTAACACCGCCTGGGGCATGGTGACTTCTCACGCGCGCATCACTCCCGCCGAAAGCCATGAGGCCGAAGACAAAGAAGATATTTCCCTCACGCCTCTGGCCATGCCGCTGATGTCCGGGCCGGGAGCGATCGGCGTGGTCATGGCGCTGGCCGCGCACGTGGACAGCGCTGCTTCTTACTTCGGCATGGTGATCGGCATCGCCGCTGTGGCGCTTTCTGTGCTGCTGTTTTTTTGGTTAGGCGGACCGCTGGTGCGGCGGCTCGGTCCGAGCGCCGTGGGCGCCATCAATAAGATCTTCGGTTTTCTGATTCTCGCCATCGCCGTCCAGTTGGTGTGGGATGGAGTGGCCGACTTCCGAACCTGAACGTGTGCCGCAGGCACTCTTGCCCGCGACTGCGTCCATCGTGCCCGAATTTTCAGGGAACCAAGCGCCTAAGCCTCTCGTACCACAAAGCAGGCGCCCTTGCGCCCCGGAGGTGGTCTGTGCCCGGAAGATCTTCCACTCGTTGGCCTGTCATGCGATTCACCGCGCTCTGTACGACAATCGCCATGTGTTTGCTGCTTGTGTCCTTTGCGTCCGCGTCCGACTGGAACTATGAGGAGACACACACCGACGCGCGGGATTTCACCGCGGGAGGCATGGTGCACGTCCGGCTGAACGTTGGCGACCTGCACGTTCGCCGTGGTGATTCCACGAAGATTCATGTGACCTACACGATCAAGTCACGGCACGAGAGCCACGTGAAAGACGCGCGCGTCGATTTCGACGTTCGTGGCAACGATGCCAGCATCGAGTTCCACGCGCCCACGGGAGGCAATACGCAATTCGACGTCGAGCTGGAAGTCCCGCAGAATACGAACCTCGACGTGCATGCGAAGGTCGGCGACCTCACCGTGGAGAATGTTGAGGGCGACAAGGATCTAAGCCTCGGTGTGGGCGACATTCGAGTTGCCAACCAGCACAGTGGTTACCGACTGGTGAACGCGAGCACTGGGATCGGTGATGTGAACAGCGATGGTTACGGCGAGACCAGCGGCTGGCTGGGCAAGACGCTGAAGTATCGCGGCGACGGGAAATACGAACTGCGGGCGCACGTCGGAGTCGGCGATATTCATCTGGAAGGGAAGTAGTTCCTCGAGGGCGAGCGGAGTGATTTCAAAGTCAAAATCTCCCCTCCGGCTTCGCTCAGGGCTGTCTCTGTCGCGAAGAACGCGACAAGGATGGGGCAGCACCCTCCGGTTCTTAGTTGCCGGCGTGCGGCGGCCTTCTTATCCGCGGTGGTTTGCCGTGGTGATCCAAAATTATCCAGTGGACCGAAGTGTGGAATAGTGGCGGGCCGTTCAGTCGCGCTGCGGGAAAGTGAAACTGCACATTGAAGAAAACTTCCTGCTGAAATCCTGAAGGATCAAAGGACGTGCTTCTTACGATATCGAGCGCGGCGCGGCTCAGGTCCGGGTCCGTGGTCTGGAGAGCTTCGGCATCGAGCACAGTGCCATCTTGCGCGTCCAGCGTGGCGTGCACGATTACCGGCTGGAAGAAACGGGAAGTCGGCTCGTTCGTAGGATCAACGCGCAGGGGCAGGCGGCGCGGGCCGGCCAGCGCGAACGATTCGCCGGCGTCCACCATTTCCGGCGTTGGCTGAAATAGACTGGCATCGATATTGGGCGCGTCTTCGAGGCTTTCTACACGCACCTGAACCGTGAGACGGCCTTCTTCAAAAATCGAAATCTGGCGCGGGAGCGTGTGGCCGTGAAATTCCATGGCGCCCGTGTAATCGTAGACGGCGTAAATTCCCGGCGCTTCGGACCACATCTGCAACAGGCCGGTGGTGGGGTCGATGCAGTCTTCCCGCTCCACCCAGGAGCGCGGTGCGGGATTCGGCGGCAGCGAATAACTGAGCAGCATGCACACGACCGGCTTGCCTTCACGCTCGAGATCGGCGGTGCGAAATACGAACGAGCCCGAATCGTGCACGATCGGCCGCAGCAGAACGGTACGCACCAGTTGCACCCGCAAGGGAACCGGGTCGGATGGATTCGTGCCGTAGATGTGGCCTTCGGCGCCGATGCGAACTACGTGCGAATCCTGCAACTGCTCGGTCCATCGCCAGTGCGAGTGGCCGTCGTACAACTCCTCCATGGTGCCTGTGCCCTCGCTCTGCGACGCGCCGCTGGATTCGAATGAAACTTTCAGCGAGTAAGGAGCGGCGATGCTGTGCAGGTCGTAATTCGTTCGAGCGCGGTCGAGAAGACTGATCGCGGCCGAACGGTCGGCCGGCTTCGAGAGCGTGTGCGGCTCACGCGTCACCATCTCGTGCGCATCGGGCGGCGGGGGATTCGTCTGCGCGAAGACCGCGGGAAGGCAAACGAGGGAGGAAGCAAACATCCCAAAGAGACGGGTGTTGTTCCGCATAGGGGCTCCTGAAAGCAACTGAATTCGGGGCCGGAACCGCGCAGATATTTTATTCAACGCTTACAACCGAGGCAACAGCAATGAACCTGTCAAATGGTATGGTGCCGGCAGGCAAGGGTGAGCCAGCTTGCCTTGAAACTCCATCCTCCTGGCCTCCGATACACCCCGCATTCCTACGGTTTGCAACCCGTGCTGCTGATTCCAGTGATGATCGGCAATGGGGCCTGTTTGTTGGCGGCTAGGACTGCGTTGAAGACGAGGAGATCGTGTTCGTTGAACTGCCGCCAATTCAAGAGATCCTTGTCGAGTGCATCGCAACTTTGTTGCGCCGAGGAGTGAAGGGTGTCTGCAGGACGCATGTCAGCGCTTTCGACGCTGAAGATGAGCCGGGTCAGATCGCGGTTCACAGGGCCAAATCCGGGAGCGCGCCTGGTGCCTTTGTCGATGGCAGCGATTTTCTTTTCGAACTCGGTAACGGCGTCTTTGGTGTCTTTATTTTCGGACCGCTTCAACGTGTCCTTCCGTTCGGTTAAGGCTTTACGCAACCCTGCAACCTGGTAAAAAGCGTCAGAACTCGTCTTCATGCCTCGGCTGATTCGCTGCGCCAGGTCGAGTTGGTCTGAGAGGTCGCCCGGCGCGGCCTGAACCCGTGGGTCAAGTTCCACCGTCAGAGGCTGCCGCAAGGTTTGAGCGCCAACTCTCAGTTCTGCTGTGTACTTGCCGGGCACGACCAGCGGTCCGCGAGGTTGCGCCCGCGGCGTGAGGCCGGGTACGGCATGATCGGCCAGGGTATATTCCGTGTACTCCAGCATTTCGCCGTAGTATCCGTAGGGAAGCGAAAGCGGAGGCGGATACCGCAGATTCCACACAAAGCGATTGACGCCCGCCGCCTTGGGCAAAGTGTCTTCCGGAGCAAACCAGTAGCTGGGAACATTGGCCGGAGGATATGAGGCCGGTTTGGTTTCGCTGGAAAATCGTGCTACCTCGGCACCTTTCTCGTCGTAGATCGTCAGCGTCACATCACCAGCCGGCGGAGTCCTCAGGTAGTAGTCGAGGATCGCTCCGTCGGGCGGGTTCTGGCCAGCCGGAGTTTCGATGGGGTAGGGCGTGTCCTGATAGTTCTCCCACCGTACACGCATGGCAGGTGCAGGCGAGAAGAGGTGCGCATCAGTGGCCGTGATTTGCGGATTGATTTCGCGCAGGGGAGTGATGTCGTCGAGAACCCAGAGGCTACGTCCGAAGGTCGAGATTACAAGGTCGTTGTCATGCACCTGGAGATCGGTGATCGGTGTTGCTGGGAGATTCAGGGAAAGCGGCTGCCAGTGGCCGCCGTTGTCCCACGAGACGTAAACGCTCGTATCAGTACCAGCATAGAGCAGGCCTTTGCGCTTAGGATCTTCGCGCACGACGCGGACCATTTCGTGTTCCGGAAATCCGTTGACGATCTTCTGCCAGGTCTGGCCGTAGTCATCGGTGCGAGCGACATACGGAGGAATGGACTCTCGCGTCGCGCCCACAGTCAGGTATGCGACGGCCGGGTCGTGATGCGAGGCTTCGACGTAGAGGATCTGGCTGGGCTCGGTCAATCCGGGCGGAGAGACATTTTGCCAGTTCTTTCCTCCGTCGCGGGTGAGTTGAACCAGCCGGTTGCTCGTGCCAGCCCAGATTACGCCAGCTTGCATGGTCGAGGGTGACAGGGCGGTGATGGCCGGCGGACGCGGTTTGTCTGGATCGCGCTTCTCCGGTTCCTCCTGCTCGCCATAGCCGGTAAGGTCAGGGCTAATCTCCTGCCAGTTCTTTCCTCCGTTGCCTGTCTTGAGCACAAACTGCATGCCTAAGTAGAGAGTGGACGAGTCCTGGGGCGAGAAGACCAGAGGCGGCATTTGCGAGGCGCGATATTTTTCGCCGCGCTCGAAGACGGTTGCAATTTGTCCGGTCGATTTGTCGTAGCGAACCACCGTGCCGTACCAGCCTCCGCTATAGACGAGGTTGGGATGCGCGGGGTCGGGAGTGATGAACGCGTACTCGAAGCCTCCGATGGAATACCAATCCTGCAGAAGGATCTCGCCATAGTCGCTGCGACTGAGCACGCCGGCCGTGCCACTATCCTGCTGCGCGGCGTAGGCGCGATAGGGGAACAAGTTGTCGGTGGAGACGTGGTAGAACTGGCCCGTCGGCTGGTTGTACCAGGAACTCCAGGTCTTGCCGGCGTCGACAGTGACGATGGCTCCCTGATCCACGCCGAAAATCATGCGCGCCGGATCGTGCGGATCGATCCACGCCACGTGGAAATCGTCGCCGCTGGGGGCTCCAGCGAAAGCTTCGAACGTCTTGCCACCGTCGGTGGAACGATACATCGAAGTCTGCGATACGTAGAGCACGTCGGGATTCCGAGTGTCGACGAAGATACGGCTGAAATATTCGCTGGCTATCACGCGCGGGTCTTTGCTGGACTGTTGCCACGTGGCGCCGCCGTCATCCGAGCGGAAGAACCCCTGATTGAGGATTGCATACAAGCGGTCGTCCACCGGTTCCCGGAGCGACGGCGATGCCAACCCTGCCGCGAGCCTTTTCAGGCAGACCTTTGCTGGCAAGAGGAGTCCAGGTCGAACCACCATCTCCGGACTTCACGATGTCTGAGGTCGCTTCAATCGCGGAATCGCCGGAGCCGGATGCGGGACGATAGAGCACCGCGTACAACGTGGCTGGATCGCCGGGATCGGAACATAGGTCGACCACCCCGATCGAGTCTTCGGCGGAGAACACTTTCGTCCAGCTCTTGCCGCCGTCGACAGTTCTAAAGATTCCGCGGTTCGCGGTTTTTGCCGTTGCCGGCATCGGCCGCCAAAGTATCCCGAAGCCGATCGAGTTTCCGCCGACCACGGCGACGTCGGGATTTTTTGGATCGACGATGATCGCCTGTATGTAGGGCACGTCCTGCAACCCTGCGTTCTTCCATGTGACGCCCGCGTCGGTCGATCGATAGACACCATTGCCCCGCGTCTGTTCCCCGGTTCCAACATACAGAACGTTCGAATCGGACGGAGCCACCGCAAGCGCGCCGATGGAGGCGACTCGCTCCTTGTCGAAAATCGGGTGCCAGACTTGTCCTCCGTCGGTAGTTTTCCAGACTCCACCACCGGGAGTGCCGAAATAATAAGTGTTCGGGTCAGCCGCGCCAGCGACGGCCGTAACTCGCCCGGCGCGAAATGGGCCGATCAGCCTCCACTGCATGCCGGAGAGTAGCTTGCTCTCGATTGGTTCTTGACTCGGAAGCTGGCTCCCAAGCTGACTCCAAAGATTGACTGGGAAAATAGCGATTGAGGCAATGAATGCGAGAAAGAGCCGGAGACGCGCTCCGCGCAGGAATGTTTTCATTTGGATTTCCATCCTCCGATCGCACCCCGTTCGGGTTGCACCGTGGGATATTTAACCGGAACCAAGCTACCACAAATCAATTCATGTCCTTTGCGTCATAATCCGCGATCACCGTTGATTGACGGGCCATGATTGACGGGCTAACCCGCGTGGCAAGTGCGGCTGGGTGTGAAAAAGCGTAGGCCCGCGACTTCCTCCGCAGCCGCGACAGCTCGCGTTGGCTGCTGGTAAAATCTCGATTCATGTCCGCCGATTAGGAGTGTCTCCGTGAAGCTGCGAGTTCTCTCGTCGTTGCTGCTGCTGGTTTTTCTGGTACCCCAGTTTCCGGCAGGCGAGTTGGCTGCCCAGGACAGTTCGAGTGCCGAGAAATTCAGCCCGCCATCCCGCACCTTTCACTTCACGTACAACTTCACTGTGAAGGATATTCCCTCTAGGGCGAAGCGAGTGCGTGTCTGGGTTCCGGTGCCGCAGACCGACCAGCATCAGACGGTGCGCGTTCTGGCGGTCAAGGCTCCGGCTAAGACGCGGATGACGCGAGAGCGCGAGTACGGCAATCTGGTGATGTATGCCGAGATCCAGTATCCCGAGATGCAGAATTTTGCTCCGGGTAAAGCAGAGTTTACTGTTGAGTACAAAATCACGCGCCGCGAATACTCGCGGGGCGATTACGCGCAACTCGAGCGAACAGACCGGAAACCTAGTCTCGTGGCTGCATCGATGAGCCGTTTGATTGCGCCTGACAGTCTGATTCCCACCGATGGGAAGATCAAAGAGTTGGCCGTCGAGGTAACCGGATCCCAGACCGGCGCGGTCGCAAAAGCTAAGGCCGCTTATGATTACTTCTTCACAAATATGCGTTACGACAAAACGGGCTCCGGCTGGGGACGCGGGGACGCAGTGTGGGCCTGTGATTCCAAGCGCGGCAACTGTACGGACTTTCATTCTCCGTTCATCGGATTTCTGCGCGCTGACGGGATTCCGGCTCGCTTCGACATCGGTTTTCCCCTGCCCGAAAACAAGGACAAAGGAGACATCGCCGGCTATCACTGCTGGGCGGAGTTCTATGCGCCCAAAACCGGCTGGGTCCCGGTTGACATCTCGGAGGCGTGGAAGGCGAAACAGAAAGAAGATTATTTCTTCGGCAGCGTTGACGCCAATCGCGTGCAGTTCTCCACCGGCCGCGACATTGCACTGTCTCCTAAGCAGGATGGTCCAGCCCTCAATTACTTCGTTTATCCCTATGTCGAGGTCGACGGCAAGCCGTACGATAAGCTCGACAAGCAGTTCAGCTTTGAGGAAGTAAAATCCTCGGAGTGAAGCCGCTAGTTGGAAGCGCCGGGGCTTTGCGTCACTCCGAAAGTAGTGTCCATACGTTTAGGGCATTAGGGCCGGCGCGAGTCTGGCGGCACCAGGTTGTTCGCGCGATAGTACACAACCAGCTGGCCGTAGTGCTCGCCGCTGTGTTCGATAGCAAACGTCCAGATGGAGGAGTTGTGTGCCATCCGGTTCCCGAAAAATTTCGACGAATTGTCCAGCCCCGCGTCGCCCTGCTGTTGAATCACTTTCGCTCCGTCCGCGATGGCCTCCTGCACGAACCTCACCACGTCGGCCTTCGTCTTGAAAGCGTCACGCGAAGGATTGTCGCCCTCGCCGAAGTCGGGTCCGACGTTTGACCCCGAAATCCTGCGTATCAGGACGAAATCCAGTGCGGCGGCGTGGAGAAGATTCTGGGCGAAGGTGCGCTCGTCCTTCTGCACCTTGAAGTCGTATTTGTCTTCGGGAAAATCCTGCGCCATGGCGATGAGTTTGTTCCCAATGTCGTTCCATCGTTCGAGCATCTCCTCGGATCGAGAGCGCGCAGGACTTGGAGGTTGATTCTGCGTTTGGGCCTGACTGTGAGGACTCATTCCGGCGGTAGCCAGTAGAGTGAGCACAACCGCGGCGAACGACGACTGCTTCAAAGACTGATTCATCGGAAATTTCTCCTTTCGATCGAGTAGCAGAACGTTCCCCGAGTGAAGAGCTTTCCATCTCGCACTAACTGTGTGGCAGGCTGTGGCCTCCTGCCGGAGAAACCCTACGTCTTCTTCGACTTCGCGGGAGGAATCAGCGCCACGGCAGCCTCGGTGGTGAGCAGAAGGAACGTGAATGTCTCCTGCAGGTACAAGCGGACCAAGGCATCGGTGTGGCTAAGATAACCGATGGAGATATCCTGACCGATGTGCAAGTCGAAATCGCCGCCACGGGTAGTCAGCACAAATGCGCCGGCAATGGCGGGCGCCCAGATGATTTGATCCTTGACCAGCCGTTTGACGTGCTCCAACACCGGGTATCCGTGGTCACTGGTCTCGGCGAGTGCGGTGTAGGCGTCGGCGCCGAGCAGCGCGGCATAGGGGCCGTTGACACCGACGAGACGCAACCGGCTCAAGCTTTGAGCAATCGCATCCGGGTACTCACGCACATCGGCGGGGAGCGTCATGATCGGGTTGCTGGTTCCTTGGCGGATGCCACCAATACCGGCGGAGGCATAGCCCTCGAATATGGCAGCGTCCTCGGCAAAGGCGATCTGTCGCGCGGCGTCCTTCGCAGGTTGCCAGTCCGAGTCATTCGCGCCGCGCTCGACGTCGTCGATCGCTTGGCGATCCAACTCGAACGGAACCCGCAGCTCGACCAGCGCCTTCACCTCGCGCTGCGTCGCGACAATACCCTTCGCCGGGGCTGTGATCGTCCGCAGGTGGCCGGTCCCGACCGCAGACAGGCCGGTGCCGGCCGGTCCCTTTAGGTCGACGACACGCCGCCCGGCAAGGTAGCGCTTGAGAGTCCGCGAAGTTTCTTCTTCGATCTGACTCCATGCCAAATCGGAAATGGGAGCAAGCTCACGATGGAGATTATTCATTTCGTAGGTCTCCTTTGAGAGATCCGATGCCGAGGGAACCGTCGTGCACCGATGGCTTGGATGAAGATGGGACAGATGAGGATGCGCTGAATGAAGATGGAGAAGTTTCGGCCACCGCCGGTGCTGCCGAGGGTTCCGCAACCGCAGGCTGGTGTTCGTTAGTTTGGTCCTCGGTGACATTCTCCAGAAACGTCGCCGACGGCACGAAGAACAGATTGCCGGTAACGGCGTGGCTGAAATCGAGAATCCGGTCGTAGTTGCCGGGCGGCCGCCCGACGAACATGTTCTCAAGCATCTGCTCAATCGTACGTGGCGAACGGCTGTAGCCGATAAAATAGGTGCCAAATTCGCCATGCCCAGGCCGGCCGAAGGGCATATTGTCGCGCAGGATTTTAATTTCTTTTCCGTCCTCCACGATGGTCGTGAGCGCGTTGTGCGCTGAGGTTGGCTTGACGGAGTCGTCCAATTCGATGTCGGACAATTTGGTGCGGCCGATGATGCGTTCCTGCGCTTCGGTTGAGAGCGCATTCCATGCATCAAGATCGTGGAGATATTTCTGCACGATGACGTAGCTGCCGCCGGCAAATTCGGCGTCCTCGTCGCTGATGAGCACGGCTTCGAGCACGGCAGCGCCGCGGGGATTTTCCGTTCCGTCGACGAAACCCATAAGATCGCGGTCGTCGAAATAACGGAAGCCCTGCACCTCATCGACCGGGGAAACGGCATTTCCGAGCCGCGCCATTATCTGCGTGGCCAGCTCGAAGCATAAATCCATGCGCTTGGCACGGACGTGGAACAGCAAGTCACCCGGCGTAGAGACCGCATGCCGCGCCCCGGAGCGAATCTCGCGGAACGGATGCAGTTCCGCCGGCCGTGGTGGCCCAAAGAGCTGGTCCCATGCGTCGGACCCAAATCCAACGACGCAGGAAAGCCCTCCTTCCAGGTCGCGAAACTCCACGGCGCGCAATAGCCCGGCGAGGTCCCCACAGAACGAGCGCAGCGTGGCGCGATTCTCGGGGCCCGAGTTGAATGTCGCGACCAGGAAGATGGCGGCGCGAGTAAGCGGCGCCGCGACTGCTTGCGCCAAGGCAGGCACTCTAGTGGCCGCTTCGGGCGGGTTCATCGGATCGGTCTTCATCAGGCGACGTCCCGGGGCGTGCGCGGATTTCGCCTTCCGAAATGCTACGCTCGCCTCGCGTATGAAAATTCGCCTTGCAAGCTTACCATCGGCTGCGTCTCAACGCGAGGGAGAGTGCTCGGTCAAGCCGCTTTGGAATTGCCGTTGGATTTCCCCAGTTTGCCAGCCACGCGTCAGCGACCCAAAATGCCCACGCGGCGATGAAGGTTCATCGCCGCGTGGTTCTCATGGCCCGCCTCACGGCAAGCCCGCTAACGTCATCCATTCTGAGCGGTCGTTTCTTGGTAATCGTTGACCGTCAATACCGGACATTTTGCCTGGCATATAACTTCATGAGTAAGAGCCCACGGCACATGCGCGGCCAACCGCGGCGAGGTCGTTCGGTTCGCCCCCATGACGATCAACTCAGTTTTATATGTGGCTGCCACATCCAGGATCCCTTCCGGCAGGAAATCCGTCCCGACTACATACTCTGGTGCCGCCGCCAGTTTCGCGTCGTCTGGAAGCAGTTGCATCAACTTACTGATGCTCTTGTCTCGCATGGTGCGCTGCCACTTCATAAACTCGTCAGCAACGTAAGCCGACGACCCGTAAGCGGGCGGGCTTAGATCAGCAGCCGGCATAGGTGACACCATGTGCAGAAGGACAAGTTTCGCCTGATGTTCTTCTGCCAGAGACAGCGCATACGGAAAGGCCTTGGCGGAAGCCAGCCCGAAGTCGGTGGCGAAAAGAATGCGCCGGAATTCGATAATGCCCGAGCCTACACCCGAGCCTGCAGAGGGGACGTGCGGACCTATCGTGAGCACCGGGCACGGAGCCAGGCGCAAAACTTCTTCTGCAACCGAACCCAACACCAACTTCTTCAGTCCGCCGCGTCCGTGGGTCGCCAGAACAAGAAGATCAACTTTTTCACGTTGAACCACCCTCGCGAGCGCCTTCCAAACCGGCCCTTGTTCAAGCAGCAGATGATGGTCGAGATTATTCATTCGTACGCCGAGTTTTTTCAACTGCTCTTCGGCATCAAGCCGGCGGCGGTTTAGTTCCCGGGGCAGCGGTTCTAACGGAATCCGATCACGCGGCTCCGGAGGAATCACGTGCACCACGGAGAGCGCAGAACCGTGCCGCTGTGCGACTGCTATCGCATAGTCGAACGCTCGCTGCGAACCTTCCGAAAAGTCTGTTGCCAATAAAATCTGCTTGAACCCTATGCGCTGCTTCCGTTCGTGTATCTGTGCAATCGCTGACATAAGTGCCTCCTGCGTGAATCAAGCTAAGTCACCGGCGATCTTCTGAACTCGCAGACGCCATAGCCGCCCCCACCTGCTAGTCGATCCGCGGCAAGCCGCTACCAGATCGGCGTGCCATTCTTGTCGCGGAAGGAGTAGGTTGCGCTTCCGACTGTGACTTCCCGCGCGAAGATGGTTTCCACTCCTTCAAACTGGACCTTGCTGCCAACTACCGTGACCACGTCGCCCTTGTTGAAGACAAGATCGTAGGTTTTTACGAACTTTGTGGTGGCGAGGTGCACCTCAATTGTCGTGCTCGGAGACAACCTCAAGATCAGATGCGAGCCCATACCACCGCTCACTGGGCACTGGCGATCTCTTACTTCTTCCACCGTTCCTTTGAACGTGGCTTCGGTTGCCGGATCATATTTCGGAACCGCCACGCCATGTTCGGACTTCTGCCCCACAGCAATCGGGGCGAACGTCAGGACCAGCGCAACAGCCGCAAGAATCAGAATGATGCTGTGCGAGGTTTTCATGAGCTACCTCCTGCTAAACATCGAGGCCGAACTTCCTACGCTCTAAGTGTGCCCCTCATCTGTCCATCGTGCTGTGATGTCGATCACCGGATGTTGTGAGGGGCATCGGCGGCGAAGCTGGTAGTCACATCTGGTAGTCACGTTAAGATCCGTGCTCGGCATTGCTCGGTCCGGGTCTGTACTTCGTCCGCAGGGATCACGGTTCACGGTGATCGGGATCACTGAAGCTGTGCCCCCGAGCGTTGAAACTCTCAACAAGGCAGCCAAGGAGTTGCTGAGTTCTCTTACATAAGTTTCTGAAGCGTTGTATCGGTGAGTATGGATGCAGCGCGCTCAACGGCAAGAACCGCTACATTCGTCGCGCTGCCTAACTTTATAAGAAGAGGAAACGACATTATGAAAACAACGAAGCTGGTGATGTTGGTAATGACAATCGCGGTAGCCCTGTTCATGCTGATTCCCAATCTGTCATGGGCTGCCGATGACGGAGCGGCGATCTACAAGACTAAATGTGCGGCCTGTCACGGCGCGGATGCAGCGGGCAAACCCGCGGCCAAGATTCCGAGCCTGGTTTCGGACGAGATCAAGAAGCTCTCGGATGACGACCTGGCCAAGTCAGTTTCGGAGAAGGCAAAACACCCGGCCGGGGTGAAGAGCCTGCCGCCTGACCAGGTGAAGACGGTTGTGTCGTACCTTCGCAGCTTACAGAAGTAGTCGCAGGCATTGGCTGTTCCTCTTCGCCCACGGCCGCTGTCGCGGTGTGCCCGGCAGCGGCCAAAATAGGGCATGAGAGGCGCCGACTTGTGAAAAGTCGCGGATAAACCAAGGGCCGTTTCATGACGCGTTAAAAGTAAGTCTTTTCCGTGCTACCATTCGCGTAAGTCTTGGCCTTGGCGGTTGACATGCGATCTGCGCAGTGCATTTGTCTGTCCGCTATTCTGCTCGCCGCCATCTCGACGTGTCTCTTCGCGAGTTCCACCGCCCTCCGGATCGATGATTCGGAGATGAGCGCCGTCATTTCCGAAAAAGAAATCGCTCTCATCGTACCCGCCTTGAACCAGTCCGGAGCCGCCGTCTACGGAACTCTTTACGTTGATCTGCTCGATCCAGCAGACGCAGTCGTAGCGTCATCCAAAACCACTGAGCACCTCAAACCCGGCCGTAATTTAATCAAGTTGTCTTTGCCACGACCGGCAGTCCCCATGGCGTCGGACAATGACCCGACACTCTGGTATCGCGTGAAGTACCAGCTTCTGCTGGGTGACAAGCCATCCGACAACCAAGCCGATGACAAGCAAGCCGCCAGTGGCGTGGTTGCCCTCGGAGCGATCGCCCCCGACATGTTCGAACTCCGCGTTGCGCACGCTGACAAAGCCTTGCCCGGCCAGCCTTATCAAGTGCGTGTACACGCGGCCAACCCGGTTACGCGGAAGCCAGTGGGCGGTGTGGAGGTTCGCGGCGACCTGGAATTCGATGTGGACGAAAACCACGCGATCATAACGCACACCACAAACTCATCCGGCGATGCGGTTCTTCTCTTCCATATTCCAGCAGCAGTCACTGACGGTGGCTCAGTCAACATTGAAGCTCGGAAACGCGATCAAACGCGGAAGGAAGATTTCGACTTCGACCTCGACCCGCGGGCTCGCATCATTATCAATACCGACAAGCTTCTCTATCAGCCTGGTCAATCACTGCATGCCCGCGCGCTTGTACTCAGTGTGGACAAGCACCCCATCGCAAATGAAGACGCGGAGTTCAAGCTCGTCGATCCAGAGTCGAATACTGCTGTTCAGCGGTACAGCAAAGACAAACGACTTCGGAATCGCCAGCATCGACTGGGAGCTGCCCGACTCTACGGAGCTCGGACCCTACGCGCTGCAAGTCTCGCTCTCAAGTGATCGTTACGGCAGCGCGCAGGGAATGACCAATGTTCGCGTCAGCCGTTACGATCTCCCGAACTTTACAGTCGCAGCCCAGCCGGATCACTCCTACTATTTGCCCGGGCAGAACGCATCGGTTGCCATATCCGCCAAGTACCTGTTTGGCAAAGAACTGACTCACGGCGCGGTGAAACTGGTCCGCGAAGAGCAGGGCCACTGGGACTCTACACAACATAAATGGGTAGTGGACGAAGCTGATGGTCAGTCGGCCGAACTTGACCATTCTGGCCGCGCGACGTTTACGCTCGACTTAGCCAAGCTGCACGATGAACTCGCAGAGCAGACGTACAGACGCTTCATGGATCTTAATTACGCGGCTGTATGTCACCGATCCCAGCACGGGGAAGACCGAGCAACGCCGCTTTCAGGTCCGCCTCAGTCACCAGCCGATTCACGTCTACGTTTCTGGCATGAATCTCAGTGGAGACCGGGCTTCTTTTTATCTTTCCACCTATTATCCCGACGGCACGCCGGCGGAGTGCCATGTCAATGTCAGCGAAGACCGGAACCACTACACCAACTACTACGAGGAACATTCATCTGGCATCCGGGATTTTCTTCATGCCATCAAGACCAACCGGTTCGGCGTGGCCAAAGTCTCCGGCTTACAATTGTTGACCGAACGCGACGACGACCCTGGCCATAACCATGGCTATCAGTTGGTCTTCGATGTTCACGACAAGAGCGGAGCTAGCGTTTCCTATGACGAAGTATTTTGGAGTGACTCCGGCAGGCTGATTCAAGTTACAACGGATAAGTCCTTGTATCAGGCCAAAGGATCAGATCACCGTCTCGGTTCGCGCTCCCAATGCACTCTCGGGACACGTGATCGTCGATCTCTCGCGCGATGGAGCCGTCCTATGGACCGGCCGGATCAGTCTGCACAATCATCGAGGATTCACCGTCATTCCATATGCTCCCGAATTCAAGGGCGAGCTGACACTTGCAGCCTATTCACTGGAAACAGATAGTGAACAACGCTACGAAATTCCTTCCGGCGCCCGAGCCATTCTGTTTCCGACTCCGTCCACCCTGACCGTGAAAGTCAAGACGGACCACGCCACCTACAAGCCGGGGGACGACGTGTCCGCCGTCCTCAACGTCAGCTTGCCATCTGGCTCCTCGTCGGCCAGCGCCATGGGAGTCGTCGTGGTCGACAAGGCGGTAGAAGAACGCATTCGCACCGACCAGGAATTTGGGGAAGGGCACTACGGTTTCTGGGACTGGGGCTGGTGGTATCCACCAGAGTCGGTTGGCGGAATCACATTCAAAGACCTCGATGAACTTGATCTTTCAAAACCGCTGCCCGACGGCATGGATCTCGTCGCCGAGATACTCTTGCAGGGTCTTAGCAACTCCTGGGTCGGTTTGCCGGAAATCGAAGGCAACAACTACGGATACGAAACTCGAGCGCTGTTCTCGGAGAAGATGCGGAATGAACTTGAACCCCTCCGCACAGCCCTTCTCAACGAAGACGCGATCGGATGGAAGTTTGCGACGAACAACGACGAATTAGCGTCCGTCCTTCGCCAAGCTGGGCTTGACCCCGCCAGCATCGTCGATCCCTGGGGCACGCCGTATCGTTACAGTTTCGGCATCGACTACCGCAATCGCACGCTGAACATTCTGTCTGCCGGCCCCGACAAGCAGTTGGGCAACGCCGACGACATCGAGGTTCTTACCGTAAGTTGGCCTTACTTCCAACCGTTGGGAAAGGTCATCGACCGGGTGGTGAAGGAGACTTACGCTTCCTCGGGCGCGTACATCCGCGACTTTGATGCGCTTCGCACTGCCGTGCTTTCACGTGGAGTTGACCTCAAAACGATTCGCGATCCCTGGGGTAATCCTTACACATTCAGTTTCCAGCCCAGCGGCTCGCTGTATCAAGTCGTTGTCCAAAGCACAGGCCCCAATGCGGCCCGATATCCCAACGGGCTGTTCGCCATATGGACAAGCGCCATCGACTACTTTGAGCAAGCTCGCGGAAAGATCGATTCCGCGATTTACAAACTCTCTCGCTCCACCGGGATATTTCCGCAGGACAACGAAACCTTCGACAAAGCCATGACGGACAGTGGCGTCAATTTCCGCCAGCTGGTTGACCCTTGGGGGCATCCTTATTACGTCACTTACAGCATCGAGTCGGACTACGGCGATGCCACGCGGATCACCTATCAGCCCGACGCCAGAGTCCAGACTGGCACTGCCGTAACTCGAAAGCTCGCGTGGATTCGCATCATGAGTCCCGGTCCGGACGGCAAAGCGAACACGCCGGATGACTTTCCCGTCGCCAGCTTCTCCCGTGACATTGCCGAGCAGAGCGGCAAAGACATCATTCCGCAGTCCGTTAATTCTGAGCCGCTGAGCGGAAACACAGGTGCCATCAACGGCGTCGTGACCGATCCGAGTGGCGCTGTCATTTCGAACGTCACTGTGATTGCAATTCTCCGCCAGACCGGCCAGCAATTTACTGCGACCACGGGGCCAGGACGGCGCCTACATCATTCGTAACATTCCCCCTGGCACTTATGACCTAACCATTTCTGCTCCGGGATTTCGGGCGACACAAATCCGCATAGTGCCAGTTCACTCCACCAGCATTACGGCGGTAAATGTTGCGCTGCAGCGTTGGCTCGGTGTCGGAAACGGTCGAAGTTACGGCAGATGCCTTCAGCCTCCAGACAGAAAGCTCGTCCATGTCGGTTATCAAGTCCGCCGAGGGCACCAAGGTTCAGGTGCACGAAGAGACATTTACACCGCGGCTGCGTGACTACTTTCCCGAAACTCTCTTGTGGTCGCCTTCTGTCATCACCGACGCCAACGGTCGCGCTCTGCTCAAATTCAAACTTGCGGACAACATCACAACCTGGAAGATGACTGTGCTGGCGTCCAACAAAACTGGAGAGATCGGTGTCGCAGACCGCGAGATCCAGGCCTTCCAGCCATTCTTCCTGGAGCATGACCCGCCGAAAATTCTCACCATCGGCGATGTGATCGACCTTCCGATTGTAATCCGCAACTACCTTCCACAAGCACAGCAACTCAGCGTGGAGATGAAGCCCGCGAGTTGGTTCGAGCTGGAGCATCCCGGCAAACAAGAGATCTCAGTCGGAGCTGGAGAATCGACGACCGCCACATTCCCGTTCCGCGCAACCGCGATGGTGAAGGCCGGCAAGCAGCAGGTCTACGGCGCCAACCGTACCACTGGCGATGCCGTCGAAAAGACAGTCACGGTGCACCCGGACGGCCGGGACCAAACCTCAACCGTGGCAGGCATTCTCCGCGGCGACTCCACGCTTTCGCTGAACATACCGGCCGATTTAATTCCGGGCAGCATGCGGGCGCGGCTGAAGATTTATCCGAACCTGTTGGCGCAGGTTACCGAGAGCATCGAGGCCGGACTTGAGCGTCCTTACGGTTGCGGCGAGCAAACTTTATCCTCGACCTATCCCAGTGTCATGCTGTTGAAATACTACAAAGCTTCCGGCGTCACGAGTGCTCCGATGCAGGCAAAGGCCACTCGCTATGTCAGCATTGGCTATCACCGTTTGCTCAACTACCGCGAGTCCGGCGGCGGCTTCAGTTATTGGGGCCACGGTTCACCGGATGCGGCGCTCACTGCGTACGCCGTGCGCTTCTTGTCGGACGTCTCGGTCTTCACCGACGTGGATTCCGAGATCATTCACGGTGCCGAGAAATGGCTTGTCGAGCAACAGGCGAAAGATGGCCACTGGCAACCGAAGTATGGATACGATGACAGCGGGCTTACCGCTTACATCGCGGTTACTCTGGCCGAATCCGAAAATGGTGCGAATGACCCGCTGAAAAAGATTCTCCACGAATCGGTTTCACGCGCTCTCGCGTATCTGTCCGATCCCCACCGTGATCTGAGTGAACCGTACGCACTCGCAGAGTTCGCCATCGCGACCTCGAATCTCGGCGATCGGCAGCGTGCTTCCGGCGCAATTTCGAAGCTCATCAAATTGGCAACTCCGGAACACAATGGCATGTACTGGGCGCTCGAACACAACACTCCGTTCTACGGCTGGGGACATGCTGGCCGCGTCGAGAGCACCGCGATGGCAGTCCTGGCGCTGGCTACCACCGATCCAACCGACGAAACCCGTCGCCTCGTGGATGCCGGCACACTCTGGTTATTGCAACAGAAAGATCGCTATGGAGTGTGGTACTCCGGTCAAGCGACCGTCGATGTTCTATCCGCGCTACTCAAAGGGATCGACACGGAGGCTTACAGAAACCCCGACGCCAGGCTTGCGGCTGCCGTCAATGGCAAGTCAGTACCGCTAGTCGGGGCCTGGTCTCCCACCTCAGACGCTCCAGCGATTATCGACATCTCGGCGTTGATGCAGCCCGGCGATAACACGATCGTCGTCCAGAACGGAAGCGCGCTCTCCACTGCCAGTGTTCAGGCCGTCGCCGAGTACTACACTCCCTGGACCGGCGCCGCTGTCACCGACGCTACGCGTCCCGGCGATTCAGATGCCCTCCGTCTCGCAGTCAGATTTGACAAGACCGAAGCCCGCGCCGGAGAAGAAGTTCGTTGTACCATCGACGCCGAACGAATCGGAAGCCGTGGCTGGGGCATGATGATTGCCGAAATCGGCCTGCCGCCCGGCGCCGACGTTGACCGCCGCGTGCTCGACGAAGTAGTCAGCAACTCAGGCTGGACGGTTTCGCACTATGACGTTCTCCCCGACCGCCTTGTGCTCTATCTCTGGCCCAACGCCGGAGGTACCAGGCTGACCTTCGCGTTCCATCCTCGCTACGGCCTGAAAGCTCGAACCGCGCCCTCAGTCCTGTATGACTACTACAACCCCGAGGCGCTGGTCGCACTGCCGCCGGCAGATTTCAACATCAAGGCGACTTCGCCGTCAGAGCCGACCAAGACAGCGGGCAGCGAATAGCAATCTCTGATGGGCAGAGTTGCCACGTACTTTTTCGCGCCTATGCCACCTGGAGCACGCTGACAGGTAAAGACAGAGTTATTACCGCGCCGCCTCCTGCCCGATCCGAGATCCCAGCGACGCCGCCGTGAGCCTGGACGACCGCTTCTACAAATGCAAGTCCGAGACCGTGCCCAGGAGAATGTTTTCCCTTAACGAAGCGGTCAAAAGCACGGCTCCCGATCTCAGGCGGGAATCCGGGGCCATTGTCTTCGACCACCAGTTCTGCCGACCCTTCATGCGCGTGCAGCCGAATGGTCACGTGGCATCCCAACGGCAAGTGAGTCAATTCGTTTTCCAGCAAATTGCTTACCACACGATTCATCAGAGGCAAGTCAGCGTCTACCACCACATGAGGCTCAAGGCCAGTCGTCACTTCGTGATGGCGTTCGGCCATGGCCGGCTGATAAATATCTACAAGTTGCCTCACGACATCAGAGAGGTCCACCGGACCGCGCTCCATGTGGAGCGCGCCAGCCTCCGCCTCAGCCAGGTCGAGCGTGGTGTTCAGCAATTGCAAAAGTCGATCCAGGTCTTCCACCGCTTCTCCCACCGAGTCACGCCACTTCTCATTTCCTTCATGACACAAAGCAGATTCAAGCGTCCCGCGAATTAAAGTTACCGGGCTCTTGAGGTCGTGCGCGATTCCGCCGGTAACGGTGCGAAGCTGATTCACCGAGGCCTGAAGGCGGTCCAGCATGCGATTAAAGGTTTTCGCCAGTCGCGAAATCTCATCCGAATTCCCAGGTTCCGGCAAGCGTTCCCCGAAGTCTTCCGTGTTAATTCGCGCGACGGTCTCCGTAATGCGTTCCACGCGGAGCAAAGTTTGCCGGGCGCTCCAATAAGAAATCACGAACCCCAGCAGGAACATGCCGCCCCAGATCATCAGAAAACGACGGGCGAGTATGTGCAGCACATGCTTGGCGCCACGATCCGAAAGTCCCAGATAAACAGTTTTTCCTTTCTGATCCTTCACCACAACTCGAAATGTTTGGCTCCAACCTTCCACCGCTATGGATTTTGGAGCGCCCGGAACCAGCTTCGCCTGTTGAATCGCCCTAAGAAAAGCTTCGTTGGAGCCAGGCCCCACCCACAACGGACTTTCAGTGTTACTAGGATCTGTCACCAAAAAGAAAACAGAATTCAATCTCTCCCCGCGCGCATTACGCTCATCGGGAACTTCCTGAGTAGCAAGCTCGGCCACCTCTCCCACGACTCGCTTGTACAGGCGATCGCTCGGGGTATCGGCCGAAACCTGAGCTAGAACCTCGGCTTCGCCGGTGAGCCAGGTGTCGCTGCGTTCGCGGATTCCCTGCGCCACAAGGTAATAAACAATCGAGAACGCCACGGCGGTGCCAAGGCCGAAGGCCAGAGTCGTCCAAATCGAAATCCGCCAGGCGGCGGTGGCGCGTAAGTTCTTAGGCATACTTGAGCACGTAACCAACCCCCCGAATTGTATGAATCAGCGGCCGAGGAGTGTCATGGTCCACCTTGCTGCGCAGGCGATAAATGTGCACATCCACAACGTTCGTTGCCGGATCGATCCGCATCCGCCAAACGTGGTCCAGAATCATGGTGCGAGTCACCACGCGGCCTTCGTTCCGGCAAAGATATTCCAGCAGTGAAAACTCCTGTGGAGTCAGTTGCAGCAACTGATCGCCCCGTCGCGCTTCACGACGCACCAGGTCAAGTTGCAGGTCGGCCGCTTGCAAACGCACTGATTCATTCGACGGAACCGCGGACCTGCGCAACAGATTTCTCAGTCTTGCCAGCAGCTCCGGCAGAGCGAATGGTTTCGTGAGGTAGTCGTCTCCACCCTGTTCCAGCCCGCGAACGCGCTCGTCAACGGAGCGCCGCGCCGACAGGATCAAAACCGGTGCAGAACTTCCTTGCGCGCGGCAGCGGGCAATCAGGTCCAATCCGTCCAGGTCCGGAAGACCAAGGTCGATAATGAAGGCATCGTGAATACCTTCCAGGGCGGAGGTCTCCCCCGCCTTCGCAGTCCCCGCCGTATCCACCTGGTATCCGGCCTCTACCAGCGCCCGCTTCAGGAACTTCTGAATCGATACATCATCCTCTACCAACAACAATCGCATAGGAAGGTCCCGTCCGCACCAAGCACTTTACACCTCAAGGTGGGATGCAGGAAACTCCCCGAACGTTGAATCGCCCTCAAAGAAGAGGCACCGGTTTCTTAAGGCAGGCTGCTTGAACGTGCATCAATTGCGGATAGCCGAAGTTAGACCACTTCATTAACCTATTGCGGACGCCATGTCATATCCACACGCACCGGAATCTCGTTCTTGACCGGCATCGTCAAGAGCGAGGGCGGGTCAATTTTGAAATCAGTCAGTGTGGCCGGAATCGTCCCCGTAATGTGAGTTTCCCCACCCTGGGTTTCCAGTTTGAAAGGAACCTGCTTGTATTGGACGGTCTGGCCAGCGAACTGAATCTCCAGATCGGCGTTAACCGTCGTCGATGCGGCCGCCGATTCCGCAAGGCGCGTGCGCACGGTCACGATGGGAAACTCCGCGCCGCGTGTCACCTGAATCATGTGAAGGTCGCGGTTGCTGTCCCCCGAATCAAACGACTTCACCGGTACCGCGATCAGGAAATCGCATTGTCCAGCGTGGCAAACTCCCTTTCCTCGCGCCGTGTGACTCACACCCTCACTCTGATGCAACGGATGAGACACATGGTAGGTGAGAGTGCTTTTTTGCAGAATCCATTGGCTATCCGCCGCCAGAACAAGCGACGGAACCGCCAGAAGCAGGCAGCAGGCGGCGACGGTTTTTATTCTCAGCAGCGATGTCATAAGTGGTCAGAATTTAACGGAAACAGACAGCAGCGCGGCCCCAAACGCACCCGCCGTAACGATGGCCACCGGGCCATGCGCGGAGGCGAAGCCATGAACTTTTTCGCCGTTGTTTTTTTGATCGAAAGCCATAATCCCCATGATGGGCGTCAATATCATTCCGGGGCCGTGTATCCAAGCCATCGCCTCGTGAAATTTTATCGGACCGCGCTTTTTGGTTCCGGGGATTCTGGGGGCGCGAATTGCATAGTAAGCAGTAATACCGTACAAATCGCCGGTCAGGCCGCCTAGCGCCACGTGTAAATCGCGAGCAGCCGTGCCTTCACTTTTGCCGCCAGCGCCAGGACCGAGGATCACCGTCGCAATGAGCGGTATCGTCGTGATCAAACCCATCCGCTGATGGATCTTCAACATCCGCGTTCGTTTATCCAGCAGCGCTTGTTCCCGTGCGTTTCCCTGGGTCTGCTCCGGAGAAAGGCCGAGATCCGCAAGCGAAGGCGCCGTCGTTGTAGCGGACGGAGCATTCGGCAAATTCTCTTGCGCCGATGGCTTTCCGCTATTTTGTTCGCCCGCATCCAGCTTTTCGTCCTGAACCGACGCCCCGCTCCCGCTGACCGTTGCGGAAGCAAGCTCCATCGTCTTGAAACCGGCCGCCTCAAATTTCAGCCGGTACTCGCCCGGTGTCAGCCCCTCAATTTTGTACGAGCCATCAGTCCCGGTGGTTGCACTTCGAGTCTCGCCATTGTCTATGCTCGTCGCCGTCACCGTGGCGTTCGCAAGCACACCGCCGAATGCATCGGTGACCTTGCCCGTCAATACCCCTGTTCCGGACATTTGAGCCACCAGAGACGGAGCCATCGTAACCAACAACCAGACAACAAAGACTCCGGGGACACAACCGCCCAAGTTGCGAAAATTCGTCCTATGCATCTGCCTTCGCACCCTCCCTGATCACACGCCGACCTTGCATCGCGACAAGGCCTGTCGAGATACTATGTCCCTAACATTACTGCGCCTTTTCTGGAAGATGACAATTTGTTCATCCAGCGGCGTGAGATTGCAGGAATCTGCATTCAGTGACGGGCTCAAATCAGGCCGGCTCAACACCAGAATCTAATACACATACGCCTTGAGGAAGACGAAAACCACTACACCAGTGATCGAAACGTAAAGCCAGATGGGGAATGTCCAGCGTGCGATTCGGCGGTGCATTACGAACCGCCCTGTCAGCGAGAAAAAAAACGTGGTGAGCACCATCGGCAGCGCAACAATGGAAAGGATTATGTGGCTGGCTAGAATGGAAAGATAGAGCGTGCGCACTGCGCCGTGGCCGGGAAAAATTGTGTCGCCGTGCAGCGCATGGTTCACGATGTAACTGACCAGAAAAACGGAGGAGAAGGCAAAGGCCAGCAGCATGCTCGTGCGATGCGCGTCCCGGTTGTGATGCTTGATGAAATACAATCCCACGCAGAGCGTAATCGCGCACAATCCGTTCAGAAGCGCGTTCAGGGCTGGCAAAAACATCCAGCGTCCGGCAAAATCAGCCGACGGATGATGCACATACAGCAGCCACAGCAGGAATGACACCGCGAGGCCGCTCACCACGATGATCGCTCCAACCACTGGGCGCGGACGAATTTCAGCCTGTTCCATGCCGACAATTAAATCACAAAAATCCATCGGCAAGCATGCAGATCGCGCTGCAAATACAAGTCGCAGGCCAACCCAATCTGCCGTTATTTGCAGGTGATGCTGGGATTATTTTTCGCCAGGTCCAGGCATGCCTGGCGTTGCTGCGCTCGCCGTGCGGCGTCGTCTTGCGCAACCACTTGCGGCTGGGTTGCCGGCTGCGCCGCGGACGCCATCGCGGTCGAAGCAGGCACCGCAGCAACCTTTGCCGCGGCCGCGGTAGAACTCGCGGCCGGAGCCGAAGCAACCGCCGCCGGCGCCTTATCCAGCATGGCTTGAAATGCCTGCATCTCTTCAGGCTTGTTCCACGGCACAGGGTTGGTTTGCACTTTGCAGTAATCGTCCGGAAAATCCCACGCCGGCTGCACCGTCACCTTCGTTCCACCATTGCTCTCCGCCAACGTGTAGGACCACACCTGTTTCGTGGTCATCCCCGGACACGCATTCGAAGCCATGAAGATCTGACCGTAGAGTGGCATCTGCGCCCATCTCGAGAAACGAAACTGCAGCTGGTGGTCGGAATCGGAATCGGAATCGAGCGCGTAACCATCCCTCAGACTCGCCTGAACGATGAGCGCCTTCACGGTTCGCGCAGACGCTTTGGTCGTGAACACGTACGGGCCCGGCTTAACTTTTTCTTTTTTGTCGCGCGCCGCCGCCAGGCTCGTGATCGCCAAAATCAAAATCAGAATCGTAGCTCTTATGACTCTCTTCATTACTCTCACCTATTCTGACTCTACCCACTTAGGACCGCGCGCCGCTAATTACCAGGGTCATCACCGGCACTTTCTTTGACAACAACCTCGGGGAATATGCCCGGCTTGGGAAGCCTCGTCACTGCGGCTTTTCGCCCACTCTCGCCAAGAGCCAATCGCGGAGGACTCCCTCTACCTGCATGCGAGCCTCCTGGATGCTTACTGGTTTCACTTCCGCCGGTGGTTTCGGGGCGGCGTCGCTATCGGCTTCGTGGCCAGCGGTGGCGTTTGCTTCGTCTGCGTCTTCTTCCTCTGCGCCTTCTTCGTCAGCCCCGGTTCGGTCTTCGAAGTCTTCTTCGAACCACTGCGGGCCGTTGAGGCAGGTCATGTTGAAGGGAGTCTGGTGATCAGTCCGACTAGACAAGTCAAGAGCACAAGGGGTCGGCAGTCGAAATTCCCGGCCTTCGAAAACCGCGAAGACCGGGGCACCCTCAGTTGGGATGGTGTCGACAAGGAAAGGTGGGCCCGTCCACTCCCAAAAAAACCGCAGGTCCCTCCACTCCGCGGATCATCGCCTTCGCGATGATCTGCTGCGGCCGGGATGACAGAGTTGACGGAGTCTGGACATTCCCACTCAAACCAAAACCGGGCTTGAGTGGGCCGCCCTTCGTCCTGCAATGGAGGATTCGGGCTCGTTCTCGCTGCTTCGCGGCTGCGAACGCCTCGGAATGACAAAGTGAGGGTACTGAGCCACTTCGCGGCTGCGAACGGCTCGGAATGACAAGGGGGAAGTGGGCCGCCTGCTTCTCACCGGGACGCCGAAGTTGTGGATGTTTTCCTATCCATTGTTAACGGGTTTGATATGTCGGGCTAGGTTCGTGCGCCTGAGACGTATTATCGTCGAGATGGGCGCGTAATCTGAGTTATGCAAATGTCGAAGACGATGCTCAGGAATTTGCTCTACGTCTGCTTTTCGGCTGTTGGCCTTCTTCTAATTGCCGGGGTTGGCTTTTGGTGGTGGCTTATGCGTATGCCCCGTTATTATCTTCCGCCTGAGCAACGCGTGGTCCAGCAATTCGAGACCAACAGGACTGATTACATGCGGTTTGTTGCACTCCTTCGAGAGGATCAATCTGTACGGTATGTCGGCGGCGATGGCAAGGTTGATTTTTTCGATGGAAAGCACGGACGGGTGGTTCCTGAATACCGGGAACTCATTCGCAAGATTGGAGCCAAGTTCGTGATTGTCAGCGAGGATGGCGCAATGGAGTTTGCACTTTGGGGGGACGGCTGCGCGATTTGTTCAGATTCCTACATGGGCGTGCGCTACTATCCGAAGGATCACAAGGCGGGTTCTTCCGTAGAAGGGACGCAGACTGTGGTCACTTTTTTAGACAGCGCGAAACTTCCTCACGAAAAAGGGAACGTTGCCAGCGGTCTCTATGTAGTCCCGATCGAACCGGAATGGTTCGTCTACCGGTACGAGTATCGGGAATGATGCGAACGCCAGGTATCAACCAGCGAGAGGATTCGGGCGGTGGAAACATACAGCAGATTCCTCGCTCGTTCTCGCCGCTTCGCGGCTGCGAACGGCTCGGAATGACAAGGAGGGGTGTTGAGCTACTCTTTCACTCCTTCACCCCCAACTGCCAAAATAAAAAGGAATAGATGTCCGTGAACTCTTCGATTTGTTTCGCCACCGGCTTGCCTGCGCCGTGTCCGGCTTTCGGCTCGATTCTCAACAAAATTGGCCGCTCACGGCTTCTGCCGTTTTTTGCCTCCGCTTGCATCAGCGCTGCCATTTTTTTTGCGTGCATGGGATCGACGCGGGTGTCGGTATCCGCGGTCATGAATAAGGTTGCGGGATACTCCACGCCGGGCTTTACGTGGTGATACGGGGAGTAGGCGTAGAGCCACTTGAATTGTTCCGCACTCTCCACGTTGCCATACTCGGGAATCCAGAGTTTCGCGATCTGGAAATCCTGATAGTGCAGCATGTCGAGCAGCGGGACCTGGCACACCACGGCGCGAAACAGGTCGGGACGCTGCGTGATCATCGCGCCCATCAGCAGTCCGCCGTTCGAGCCGCCCTGAATGGCGAGATGATTCTTGTCGGTATATTTTTCCGCAATCAGATGCTCGGCGGCGGCGATCATGTCGTCGAATACGTTCTGCTTGTTGCCGAGCATGCCGGCGCGGTGCCAGTCTTCTCCGAACTCGGAGCCGCCGCGGAGGTTGGCCACGGCATAGACTCCGCCGTGTTCCAGCCATAAATAGGTCGCGGGCCGGAAGGTGGGCGTGTTGCTGATGTTGAAGCCGCCGTAGCCGGTGAGCAGCGTGGGATTGTCACCGTTCTTCTTCAGTCCTTTCTTGTGGACTACGAACATGGGCACGCGCGTGCCATCTTTCGAGTTGAACCACTCCTGGTGGACCTCGTAGGCTGCGGGATCAATCGACGGTGCATCTACTTTGGCCCACAGCGAGGTGGCGCCGGTTTTCAGGTCGTAGCGATAAATCGCTGGCGCAAATGTGAATGACTGGAAGCCGTAGAAAATTTCATCCTTATTCCATTTTCCGGCCGATCCGAAGACGGTGCCGATCGCGGGGAGAGCAACATCCTTAACGTTCGTTCCATCGGTATCGAAGATCTTGAGCTGCGACGAAGCGTTCTGCTCGTACTGGGCAACAATTTTGTCGCCCCATAGTCCAATGGTCTGCAAAACCGAGCCCGTCTGCGGAATGATTTCCTCCCAGTCGTCGCGTTCATAGTTGCCGGCTTCCGCCATGAAGACGCGATAACGCGGCGCATCTTCGTTGGTGACGATATAAAGCCTGCCGTTGTACACCGTCCCGCTATAGAGAAAATTCTTGTTCGTGGTGATGCGCGTGGGTGGCGTGCCGTTTTTCAGATCCATCAAAAAGAGTTCGGTCTTGGTCCAGCCCTGAGACACCGTGATCAGGAGCAATTGGCCATCGTTGTCCATGCTCACGCTGGGCCAGTCTTCCGGGTCTCGGCCTACGCCAAAAATTGGCTGATCCGTGGAGGGGTCGGTGCCGAGCACGTGGTAGAAGACGCTGCGGTGATATGCCTCCTCGCCGTCGGGGACGTCGCCCTTCTTGGGATAGCGCGTGTAGTAGAAGGCGAGGTTGTCGTGCGTCCATGCAATGCTGGCCGCGCGCGTGCGCTCGATGGTGTCGGGCAGCATCTCGCCGCTGTTGGTATTGATGATGTGCAGCGTGCTCATTTCCGATCCGCTCGCGGACGTTCCGTAAGCCACGTACTTGCCATTTTCCGAGGGCTGGTACCAGTCGAGCGCGACCGTTCCGTCGGCGGCCAGTTGGTTGGCGTCGACCAGCACGCGGTCTTTGCCGCCGACACCTTCGCGTACATAAAGGATGGGCTGGTTCTGCATGCCGTCGCGGCGGGTGTAGAAATAATGTCTGCCCTCGAGCTGCGGCACGCCGATGTTGCCGATGCTCAGCAGTTCGGTGAGCCGCTGGTGAAGCTGCGCGCGGCCGGGCAGAGGATCGAGCAGGGAACGCGTGTAGGACATTTCCTGCTCCACCCATTTCTGCGTGTTGGCACTATTTTTTTCCAGCCAGCGGTAGCTGTCGACAATCTTGACGCCGTGAAAAGTCTCTTCCAGCGGCCGCTTCTCCGCTACCGGAGGCCCCGCTGCCGCTGCCTCGGCAGGGTTGGCGGAAGAAATGGACTGACCCGAAGAAGAGGGAGACTGGCCCGAGGACGGTGGTGCCTGGACCAAAGGAGACCTGGACTGCCCGGAGGAAGAACTGGCCGAGGGAGAGTCAGAGGTGGATGAGTCCGATGGATCCGCTGCAAAAATCGCGGCGCCCAGGAACGTCAAAGACGCAAAAGCCCAAAGCAAACGAAAACCTCCTGACATAAACACCTCATGCAGAAACGCAGGTCCCGAACGGCGCGGACAGCTAGAAATCGTGTGCTTCGTCGCGAGCGGGAGTCTCGACCCAAAAGCGTATCAGAAAGCGATGACGCAATCGTCAGCGCAGTTTTCAGACGTCAACCCAAGATGTTATGATGGAATCCGATAGCGGCGGTGCGCGCATCGCGCACACCCCACCACACTCCTCAGTAGCTCAATGGCAGAGCATCCGGCTGTTAACCGGAGGGTTGTAGGTTCGAGTCCTACCTGAGGAGCCATTTCTTTCAGTGGCTTACGCTCGCTGGAATCATTCTGGAATCAATTTTCAAGACCAACGAAGCGACTTTCCATTTGGCTCGCCGCTTCGGTGAAGGTCATGCGGATTCCGTGTTCGGGGCGCAAGATGACCATGGGGCGGGCTGCGATGGTCTGGCCTGGAACTAGATGGAAATCGTATTTTCTGAGCAGAACACTCAAGATCATGAGAATCTGCAGCATGGCGTAGTTGCCGCCGATACAGCCGCGCGGACCGGCTCCGAAGGGTAGATGGGCGAAGGGTGTTTGAAGCTTTTCCTTTGCTTTGGTGAAGCGTTCGGGGGCGAAAGTCTCCGGGTTCTCCCAGTATTGCGGTGCATGATGTACGCCGTAGATGAACACAACCACCGTCGAGCCGCGGGGGATGGCGACGTCGCCGGCACGGTCGTCCGCTAGAGCCATGCGATCGACCATCCAGAACGGTGGATAGAGGCGCAGCGCCTCGAGTATGACCCGAGTCGTGAACTCGAACTTGGGAACGTCTGAGAAACTCAGAGGCTTTTCGCCGAGAACAGAATCGAATTCCTGCCTTATCTCTTCGACACAATCTGGACGCGAGCTTAGTAAATAGAGGAGCCACGATAGGGCATTCGACGAGGTTTCATGGCCTGCGACCAGCAACTGCATGCTCTCGCTGAGGACCAACTCATCGGGCATGCCCTGGCCGTCGCTGTAGCGAGCATCCATCAGGATCTGCAGCAGGTCGTGGCCGGGGGCTTCTTTGCGCCGCCGCTGGAGGTATTCGTCCAGCACGCCGAAGGCGCGGGATCGCATGTCCCAGTGCCGGCGCAACTCGCCCGAGACGGCAAACCAGGGATTCAGGTAGGGCTGAATGGTTTGACGAACCATAAATTCCTGGACGGTCGAGATGGCGAGGCTGACGAGGTCGATATCTTCCTCTTTCAAGCGGGCGCCAAACAGAGATCTGCCGACCATGGCGAAGGTAATTTTCATCATGAGGGGGTAGATATCGACGGGGCCGGTGCGGGCTTGGCGGTCGAAGTCCCGCAGCGAGTCGGCGAGGGAGTCCTGCATGATTGAGGACAGAACTTCGAGTTGCTTTCGCTCAAAACCGGTCTGGATGAGACGGCGCTGCGTGCGCCAGGCTTCGCCTTCGGTGGTGAGAAGACCCTTGCCCAGGAAATGGCCCATGCGCTTCTTTTGGATTTCGGACTTGTGGTAGTTCTCCGAATTCGTCTTCAGCACGTGCTGAATGACGACGGGATTGGTAGTGACAATGGCCTCTTTGACGCCGCCAAAATAGAACCGGAAGGTGTCGCCGTGGAGTTCGGTGTACTTCGTGAGAACCTGTACGGGATTGCGGGCCATCGCGCGCGAATCCTGGAAGGATTGGAATCGGGAGACGGCGGGTATGCTTTGCGGCAAGGTCACGCCTCGCTATCCAACCGGTTCAGAAGAGAAACTTGATCCTCGTTTCCCAACTGTTTCAAGAGGAGCAGATGATGTTTGATCGCCTGCGTCATGGTGGGATGTTGCCGATAGGGAATGCCGAATTCTTCGGCGGTCTGCTTCACGATCCGGGTGAGCGGAGCATAGTGAGTGTGGCATACAAAAGGGCACAGGTGATGGACGATGTGGTGGTTGAGCCCGCCGACCAGCCAACCGACCAGCGGGGTCTCGGTCGCGTAGTCGGCCGTGGTGGCGAAGATGTGGTCGATCCAGTTGTCGAACTCGTCGCGGTCTGACGGGAAGTACGTACTGTCGATCACGTGCGTGGTCTGGAATACGAGGGCTACGCTCAAGCCGATAATCAAATGGGAAAGCACGAAAGCCAAAGCGACCAGCCAGGGCGATTTCCGCAACAACACGACCGGCAAAATCAGCATGTAGGTGATGTAAAAGGCTTTCCCCGCAAAGAGCGTGATGTATTCCCGCAGTGGATGTTTCGTGCGTTTCAGATAATCGTGCGAGGGGAAGAAGAAGCACTCGAAGTCTCTGAGGAACACATAATCGAGCGAAAATAGCGCGTACATCAACAGCGCATAGATGTGCTGGAAGCGCTGCAGGCGCGTCCGAGGTTCGTGGGGCGTGAAGCGTAAGACGCCGCGTCCGGTAAGCGCGTCGTCTTCGCCGTGGAGATTGATGCAGGAGTGGTGGCCGCGATGATGGAGGATGCGCCACATGTAGGAACTGATTCCACAAACATCGAAAACGTAATTCAGCGCTTTGTTAACGAAGCGATCCGACGAGATGGCGTTGTGGTTGCTGTCGTGCGCGATGTTCAGCAGAAGGAATGTCTGCGCGATGGCGTTTAAAAGGTAGAGGGCAATGAACTTCCATGAATCCGGCTTGAACGCGTAAAGAGCGATCCAACTGCCCGCGAGGACGGCCAGTCCCACCGCGATTTTGAGCCACATGGCGAAGTCGGCTTTGGGGGAAATGTTTCCGTCGGAAAAGAAATTGTCGAGGCGGCGGCGCAAGACCTTGGGGAAGGAAGACTCAGGAGCCGAGGCGGAAACGGAGTCCCGCAGCGAGGCCTCCGCGGGTACAAGCTCATCAATGTCCGGTCTCAAACTAATAACCGCCTCGTCTCGGATATCACCGGCGCAATGATGTAAGGTCGGTCCGATGCGTCCCGGCCCGGTTTGCCGAGGGGCATTCTTCAGATCGACCAGGCCAGTGGCGGATTGCGTTGCCGAAGATACCGCCTCTGGCGCAAAGAAGGGAAATTGATGTTAGCTCGAAAACTTAAGGAAGATCAAGGGAATTTCGGGTTACGTCGAGCCATCGTAACGGCGCTAATCGCAGCGGTAACCCGTTTCGCTGCTTCCCAGGCATGCTAATCTCTGGTAACATCGACCGCTCAGTACAAAAATGGAACGAAGAACCTTGATCGAGCGATTCGGCGCCCGGAGGGGCTAGTCTTGACCGGACTTAGTCTTGAATTGGGACCGGTATAAGAACGGACTTAAGGATGGTTGTGCGGCGGTTCACGAAGTCGACCTGGCCCCTGTGCACGGGGTGCGACTTTGGTTTTCTGATACGGTGTTTCGTTATTCCACGCAGGAGGTTAGCAAATGGCGGTGCCACCGCCATGAGTACAGATTCGAATCTATGATGGCTTCGATTTTAGACAAGCTGGATAGTCTAGGGGACCAGCACCCACACCGACTTCTGTATTCGTACATTGACCTGAACGGCAACCAGATAGGAGGCTACTCCTACGAGTCGTTTCTCCGCCGGACGAAGGTGATCGCCGGACATTTGCGCAAGGAGCATGGGTTCGCGGCGCAGGACCGTCTGCTGCTCGCCTACCCGCCGGGGCTGGAAATGATTTGCGCGTTTTTTGGCTGCGTGCGCGCGGGGTTGATCCCGGTGCCCGTCTATCCTCCCAGTTCCCATGGCTTCCAGAGTGCGCTGTACAAAATGGTCCACATCGCCAAGGATTGCCAGGCGGCGGGGATTTTAACCAGCAAAGACTATCTCGGATCGCTGAAGACCAATCTTGCCAGGAGCGGAGTCGCGGCATCCGGAGTGGACGTGGACTATATTTCCGGGCTGCGTTGGGTGGTAACGGAAGACTTCGTGGATATGGTTTCGGACGAAACTTTCACCGGCGCTTCCAACGGCGGATCCAACGGGGCCTCCAACTGCGCATCGAAGGTTCTGTTTCTGCAGTACACGTCGGGGTCGACTCGAGATCCTAAAGGCGTGATGGTGACGCACGAAAACATCCTGCATAACTGCCCGCTGGTGATCGACCATGACGCACCGATCGTCGTATCGTGGCTTCCGCAGTATCACGATATGGGACTTATCGGGTGCTATCTTTATCCCGCGCTTACGGGCGGCACCACCTACGGCTTCGCACCTACGGATTTCATTCAGCGTCCGACCCTGTGGTTCGACGCGATCAAGACTTATGGGGCGACCGCCTCAGCGGCACCAAACTTCGCTTACGACTATTGCCTGCGCGCCGGGCGGCTCTCGAAGGAGAGTTTGGAGAGTTGCGATCTTAGTACGCTCAGGTTGCTGATGGTAGCCGCGGAACCCGTGAAACCGGACACTTTTAAACGGTTTCTGCAGGCTTTTCAGCCCCATGGACTTAAGGCGGAAAGCCTTTTTGTCGCGTACGGGCTGGCGGAAAATACTCTGGCGGTTTCGCTCGGCGGGCGCAACATTATTTCAGTCAACAAGAACGGCATCGCGCTGGGGAAGGCGCGCATGACTACAGAGGTTTCCGAAATCGGCGCGGCTACGCAGATCGTGAGTTGTGGAACTCCGCTGCCGGGCATCACGGTAAAGATCGTGGATGCGGAGAAGCACGTCGCGCTGGAGCCGGGGCGAATCGGCGAGATCTGGATTGCTGGAGGGAGCAAGTGCGTGGGTTTCTGGAACAATCCGGAGCTGACGCTGAAGCTGTTTCACGCGCGGCTGGTGGACGATAGTCCCTATGACGACGGCTACCTTCGGACCGGGGATATGGGTTTTTTCCATGATGGCGAACTTTTTGTCTGCGGTCGTATCAAGGACATGATTATTCTCCGCGGGCAAAACTATTACCCGCAGGATATCGAAGCCGTGGTGGAGAAAGCGTCCGGGCTGATCCGGACGAATTGTGTTGCGGCGTTCCAGATTAATGAAGACAGCGAGCCGGCGCTGGCGATCGTCGCTGAGGTGAAAAATCCAAAGGCGCTACCGGATCCACTGAAGATTGCAGCTGCGGTGCGGAATTACCTCAACGTGGAAGTGGCGCTGATTTCTTTTATAGCGCCCCGTGCGATACCGAGAACCAGTTCGGGCAAGATCATGCGCCATAAAACCAAGCACATGTGGTTGGAAGGTCAGTTTACCGTTCTCTCGGAGTTTTCGCGGGAAAAGGACGATGGACCTTCCACGTGTGCCGGGCAGTCGCCTTTTGACGTATTGAAAGCCCGTTACAGCCTGACGGGCACGGAATCGTACAACCTGGTCGAAGCTGGGCTGGATTCCCTGGATCTTGTTGTGTTCATGCACGAGATCAAGGAGCTTTTAAAAGATAAAGGCGCCGACATGCTGGCGAGGCAGGTGGATATTGGTCTCGTGCAACGGGTGAGCGTTGCGGAGTTGTTTCGACTGGCCGAGCAGTTGGAGCGCGCTCCCGAAGAAGCACTGGCTCCGCTGCGGCATTCGCTGGCGGCTTTCCGTGACGAACAGCGCGCGGCGGAACAGCGCATGATGCGTAGCGACAGGAAGCTGATCTTCGAGCCCGCAGGACCTGCGTTGTTGCCCGAAACACCAATGCTGAATAATGTTCTGCTCACGGGCGGTACGGGGTTTATTGGGCCGTTCCTGGTGAAAAGTTTGCTGGAACAAACGGGTGCGAAGATCCATGTTCTGGTGAGGTCTTCCGACGAGCAGCAGGGCAGGCAAAGGCTGAGGGCGGCGATGGAATCGATGGGGCCTTGCCCGGACGAGCTCATGGAGATGTTCGAGAGTCGCGTGGTTCCGGTTTGCGGGGACCTCGGCCAGAGGGAGCTGGGATTGACGCCGGCGGTCTGGGATTTCCTGGCGAATGAAATCGATACGGTGTTCCATAACGGCGCAACGGTGAACTACTTGCTTAACTACGACCGGATGCGTGACGCGAACGTGCGGGGGACGAATGAGGTGTTGAGACTGGGGTTCGAAAGACGGCCCAAGAGCTTCAATTACGTCTCGACTACGTTTGTGTTTGGCTGGGCGGTCAAGAGTGTTCTTTATGAGACCGACTTGAACGAGAATATGGAGCTTCTCGATTTTGGATATAGCCAGTCCAAGTGGGTATCGGAGCAAGTGGTGATGGACGCGTGCCGACGGGGGCTTACGACGCGGATCTTCCGGCCCGCTCTGGTGAGTCCCTCGATTAGCGGCGGAGGCAATAACTTCGACATAGCCGTGCGTCTTGTGGCGTTCATGGTAAACCACGGCATTGGAGTCGATGCTCTGAACCAGGTGAGTTTCGTTCCCGCAGACCTCACGGCGAACAATATCGTTGCGATTTCCACTACGCCCGGCACTGAGAATAAGACATATCACGTGGTGAGAGACGATTACGCAAACATGCTGGATATTACCGGGCTGATTACAAAGGCGACGGGGCGGCAATTCGAAGTGTTTAGTCTGCCTGACTTCGTTCCTGAGCTAATCCGGAGATGCAGGAAAGAAGATCTGCTGTTTCCGCTGCTGGACTTTCTGGTGGGGTCGGTGGACAACATCTCGGCGATGGAGTTCAAACGCTACGACAGTTCCAGCTATCAGGCGGCGCGGGATGCTTCCAAATGGGGCAAGCCGGACCCGTCGCTCGAAGATACGGTCAATGGCATCCTGAAATTCATGCACCGAAAGGGAATCATCTCGGTTGCGGCTCGTGAGTCTAAGGCCGTGGGAACCTGCCGGTAGGTGGCTGACCCGAGCGGATGCATCCGGCGCGGCTCGGCGACGTTACTGTTTGTGAAATACCATCGTCTCTTTTACCTGCTGACCGGTTTCCAACGTGCCTGTCGTGGTTAGCGTCATCTGTGCTCCGTCGGCGGAAACCACCCATCGATCCTTTTGCGAGATTTGATCATCCCGGCGGTAGGTCGAATCGACGGTGTGAGTGTCGACAAGTTGCAGGCTCACGGTATCGTTGCTGGAATTTTTCAGATTGTATTCCTTGCCGTCGAAGCGGGCGCTGTAGCTGAAGTCGCCCAGGAAGCGGACCCCTCCGCTTCCGTCCGCCTCGATCTTGAGCGTCAACCCTTGGCGCAATCGGGTCTTGCTCAGATCCTCGGTCCACTCGCCACCGAATAAGTCATCGGGAGCTTTCGTTCCCCCGGTCCGCTTCCACACGGTGATCCGGTCGGCGCGGCCTTTCCGTGAAGTCGTGCTGGTTAACTCGTCACCATCTTTCGAAAGTTTGTCACGAACCGTGGCCACTACGGCTCCATCCTTCTTCTCTTTGACTTCGACTTGATGCTTATCGACCCTGCGTACTTCGATTTGATTGATTGCCGGATTGCCTTGTACGGGCGCTTCGTGGCCGTCTAACTTCGCGGTGAAATCGAAGCGGGATTCGCCTGAACTCACCACGTGCACCTCATGGTGTAGAGACTTGACGGAAAGTTTGTTGGGGGGATCGAGGGTCGACTCGGCGGAGACTAGCGTCCAGGAGCCGATGCGGGGGTCTGGCCCACCAATTTGAAGGGCGATAACTAGCCCGAGCAATGCGAGTTTGTGCATTGGTCCTCCTGCATTGATCCCCCGAGAGACTAACTATCCTAACCCCACCATAATACGAATTCGTCCGCAATGCGACCCCGCGGGCATCCGGGTCAGGCGGAAACGGAGCCGGCGAATGCAGATTGATCGGGAAGCCCGAAACGGGCTTCTCACGGATGAGAATTTCCTTAACGGTAACGATTTTGGGTAGTGGGCCAATTCCGTGTTGGCGATCTTTCTGACGATCCTCTAGGATTTCGACTGGAGGCTATCTCATAAATCCTCGGGCCGGAGACGAGCGAAGCCTCAGCGGCTGAAGCCCGGGTGGCGAGCCAGTGACTGGCATGGCTGAAAGCCGTGCCCGCCCAAAACCATTTATGAGATGACTTCTAGCCAAAAGAAGAAGAATTAACCCGCTCCGATTTCGCGTGAAATTATGAATCTCGTGTATGTGCGGCGTTTCTGGCTGGCCGGAGTAGTGCTGGTCGCGGTTCTTGCGCTGCTTCCATTTTCTTTTCATGCCGAGCACCATCTGGAAACCGCGACGCGCATCGAAGGCAGCGAAGCGGAAATTGTGACACAGGAGTTGGCCACTCGCTTTCGTTCGCCATTCGTGGACCGCGTAGTGCTGGTGGTTCAGGGACTCCCCCCTGTCGATTCGGAGGAGGGGGAGCAGGCGCTAGGCACCATTGAAGAGAGACTGGGGAAAGAGCCCGGTGTGTCCGGGGTGGTTTCCCATCTTGATTTTCGCGATCCGATTTTCCTGGGCAAGGGCGGAGGAACTTTTATTCTGGTGGGACTCGCGTCGACCGATGGTCCCGTGGAGTCGCTCGTCCCGAAGCTTCACGAGCTGGCGAGTGCTCTGCAAAGCCAACTGCGGGGCCGTTATCCGGCGGTGAAGCTCGAACTGACGGGAGAGACGCCACTTAATTTCGACATTCGAAAAGCCAGCGCCGACGACGTACACCACGCCGAAACCCTTGTGATTCCGGCCACACTCGCACTTCTGCTGGTGGCTTTCGGAAGCCTGGTGGCAGCACTGATTCCAGTCGCCGTTGGCCAGCTTGCGATTGCGACCGCTCTGGCGATTGCGGGATTCCTGGCCCTGCGTTGGCACTTGTCGATTCTGGTTCAGAATCTGGCCACGATGCTGGGGCTGGGCTTGGGAATCGACTACGCGCTTCTCATGGTGAGCCGCTTCCGGGAGGCGATTGCGGTCGAACCGAACGGGCTTAAAGCCTCGTCCATCGCGGCACGTCAGGCGGGTCAGACTCTGCTGATTTCGGCCTCGACTGTGGCCATCGGATTTCTGGCCCTCTTGACCGTCCCTATCAGCGAAGTCCGCTCCATCGGTGTATCTGGATTCCTGGTGGCGGGAGCGAGTCTGTTGCTGTCAATTACGCTCGTTCCGGCACTGCTGGGAGTTCTCGGAACGCGAATCAATGCGGGCCGGTTGCCCTTTCTTGCGAAATTGGATGCGCATCGCGCAGCACGCACGGGAAACCGCTGGAGGAGATGGGGGAAGGTGATTGTCGCGCATCCCTGGGTTGCCATCGTCGTGGCGGGCGTGCCCTTGGTTGTGCTCGCGTCACAGGCTGCGCGGCTCGATACCAAAGTGCCTAGAGGGGATTGGCTTCCGGCGGCGGCGGAATCGGTTCGCGCGCTGCATACGCTTGAACGCATGGATCGGGTTGGGATTGTTTACTCGTTGCGCGTGATGCTCGAACTTCCAAACGATTCCATTGCGCAAACGGATGCGGGGTGGAATGCAGTCGATCGTTTCAGCAAGCGGATCGCGAGCGACCCCCGTGCCGGGCGCGTGATTTCGATCACAACGATGGCGGGGAGCGACCGGTCTGCCCTGGGTAGCCTCACGCGTGAGACCCGGCGAACGTTCCTGAGTCGCGACGGACAGGCGGCGCTGCTGGAAGTGTTACCCGCGTCTGGGGTTTCCTTGAACGACCAGGTCAACTGGGTGAGGGAGCTGCGGAAGGACGGCGCGGCGGCTCTCACGGGGATACCCGGCGCCACGCTGCGCATTGGAGGCATCCCGGCACTCACTGCCGATTATCAGACGATTGTCAGGGACCGGTTCGGATCGGTAATGGCGCTGGTGGTGATTGGAACGCTCATGGCGCTGCTGGGCGGGTTCCGATCGTTGTTCGTCGCGGTGAAGGCCATTGCGCTGAACCTGCTTTCGGTCGCGGCGTCGTTCGGGGCATTGGTTCTGGTGTTTCAGGACGGACACGGAGTCAGATTCTTTGGAGTTCCTGAAGGAACGGGCAGCATATTTCCCATTGTGCCAATCGTGGCCTTTGCAATCGTCTTCGGACTGAGCATGGATTACGAAGTGTTTCTGGTCGCACGAGTCCTCGAAGGGAGGAGGTGCGGGCTGAGTGAAGAGGAGGCAATCCCCGAGGGGCTTGCCAGAACGGCAGGACTGATTACGAGCGCCGCTGCAATCATGATTGTGGTATTCGCGGCATTCACCTTTGGGAGCTTCCTGGTGGTGAAGATGCTCGGATTTACGCTGGCGGTAGCGGTATTGATTGACGCAACCCTGGTTCGTATTGTGATTGGACCTGCGCTGCTTCGAGTCGCGGGTGATTGGAACTGGTGGCCGGGAGGGCTCGACGTCGCTCGCAGCGCACCCGTGATCGCCAGCGGCGAATGATGCGAATCGAGACGAACGGTTTCTCGATTAGAAATTGAAGCGATAACCCAGAATCATCTTGGCAATCAGGTGGTCGGTCGCGCCGGTGAGGCCCACGCCGAGGCCGAAATTGATCTCCCATTGCGGAGCAATATTCAAATCAATCGCGGGGAAAATCTGGTGCTGTTGTTGTGACACGGCATCGAATCCGGTGACTGGACCTACTGAGCCGTAATATTCGAGCCCGGCCGCAACTTTCGGAGTGAGATCGTAACTGAATTTGAAGTTTGGCGAAAAGACAACGCCCTGGTTCACGCTTTCGCCGTGGAAAGACCGGTCGAGCGTGGGGTTCAAGGACCAATACCATCGGCCAACTTTTTGGTCCACGATGGGGCGAATTTCCCACGTCCAGGTGTCCACGGAATATTGCCGCCTCTGGTAGCCGATTTCGTTTGAAATGCTCACGCCTACAGGCCAGTGCCATTTCTTAGGGATGGCAACGCGCGGGCGGATGTGATCACCCACCCATTGCCAGCTCTGTCCTTCGGTTATGGAAGTGAAGATATAAAAGCCGCACTCGAACCAATCGTTGAAGCCGTGGGTGATCTCTACGGTCTCGTGCTCGGCATGATTGGTGGGGTAAACGCCGTCGACGGTTGTCTTCGATCCGTCGATAGTGAAGTTGCTATGCAGTTCAACCATGGTGTGTCGGGGATCGACCAGGTCGGCCCCGTACACCTGGATTTCGTAATTGTCTTGAGCGCGGCTGAGAGATGCTGCAAAGATGAAGACTAGAAATACGATGGCGAGTTGCCGGTCCTGCGTTGTCCAATCGAACTCACAAGATCCCATGAGGAAGATTATCAACTAAAGGATGAACACAATGTGGCGAACAAATGACAAGTTGTTCATAATTCCTCTCGAGGGCGCAACGACAGGTAAGATTGCGATCTCGACGAATGGAGGCAGTGCCACCAGCACGACCCAGGATCTGTCGCGTGGGCCGGCCGTTGCTATTAGTCGAGTGCCGAAAAATACGCGGCTCGCCGCTCCGCAACGTTGTTTAGGGAAGAGCTATAATCGCTAGCGAACAATCAGGAAAATCGCAAATGCGCGAAACGCCCACGCCCTCCGTTGGGCATCTCACAGTTTCTCCGCTTTCCGCTGACTGCCGCACGCTGTTGGACGCGGCCCCAGACGCGATGCTGGTCGTCAACAGTGATGGAGAAATCGTGATCGCCAACCCACCTGCAGAAAAGCTCTTCGGGTATTTTGGAATCGAATTCACGGGACGCACGGTGGAATCCCTGATGCCGGAGAGATTTCGCCAGCGGCACAGCCTTCACCGCGCGGGCTTTCTCGGCGGTCCGAAGGCGCGACCGATGGGGGTAGGATTGGAACTGTTCGCACGGCGCAGAGATGGTTGTGAGGTTCCAGTCGACATTAGTCTGAGCCCGCTTACCACTGAGCAGGGCACATTTATTCTGGTTGCGATTCGTGACGTCACGGAACGCAAGCGCGGCGAAGCGGCTCTCCGCAAATCCGAACGCGAGTACCGCGCTCTGTTTGAAAACGCCAACGACTCGATAATGATCTTCGAACTCGAAGGTGAAACTATTCTGGATGCGAACCCGAAAGCCTGCGAGACCTATGGCTTCAGCCGCGATGAACTGACCGGCATGAGCCTTAAAACATTGACGAGAGACGTCACGCGGGGAGAAGAAGGACTCCGCAGGCTCTTGGAAACCGGATCCTGCCGCAACTACGAGACTGTCCACCTCCGCAAGGACGGAACTGCGATGAATATCATGGCCAACTCCGCCATCATCGAACGGGATGGACGAAAGGTTGTTCTCAGCATTGACCGCGACGACACGGAGCGCATCCGCACTCAAGCGGAACATGAGCGTCTGATCGCGGAATTGACCGAGGCGTTGGCCAAGATAAAAACTCTCACCGGTCTGCTGCCCATGTGCGCCTCTTGCAAAAAGATCCGAGATGAAGCGGGCAACTGGACCGCCCTCGAACTTTACGTGCGCGACCGCACGGAGGCTGACTTCACGCACGGTATCTGCCCGGAATGTGCGACGCGCCTCTATCCCGACTACTACAAGAACAAGACCTAAAAGAATGGGTTCATTGGCGCAGTGACCAGGTTAGGCGGCCAGTCCCGCTCGGGCAGGGCTGTGGCGGCGCGAGTTCAACTTGGCGCCCGAGCCGCTAAGGTTTCCAGTCGAATGAGTAAGCCGAGAACGAAGTGGGGCGAAGAACGTCGATCTGGACGTGCACGGGCGCCTCGGGCTGGGTGAAGACAAGTTCTAACTTCGTCTCGCTGCCGGGCGCGGCGTCAGGCAGGTCAACTTCCTGTCGCTCGACCGGGATATTTCCCTGGCCGAAGAACAAACCTTGAAGCTTGTAGCCTCTGAGTGTGTATGCAGGGAGATCGCGCCGCACTTTGATTACTACTTGGATCAGCACTCGGGTCGGCGCTTGGGATCCATTCAGTTGGCGTTGCACCGTGAGCGCTTCGATCGGGCTGGACTCGCGGCGGAGAAGTTCATACGACGGTTTTTGCGCGCCGTAGAGATCGACAACTCCGTGGACCCGCTGCTGCAAGGCGCCCACACCGCGGTCACCCATTTGAGTGCGGTAATCGTTGTAACAAAAGAAAATCGCGCCGCCGACGAAATCTTTCGAACGGATTGTGGCGGTATGCGAGCGCAGAATTTCCATTCTTTTTTCGTCGCCCTCGGGCCGGTCGGGCGTGCAAGCACAATATCCGTATTCGGAGACGACGACGGGCTTATCGGGAAATGCGGCGTGAATCTCGTCGAGAAAGTGTGTGGCGTCTGCCGCGGATCCTGGCGCCCAGGTTCCGAAATATTCGTTGGCTTCGATGAAGTCCATAAGGCCGGCTACATCGCGCTCCGGGTTGGTGTCCAAGGAATTCGAAGCATAGGAACATAGACGACCGGGATCCAGGCGCTTGGCTTCCTCTAGGATGCGTCGGGCAAACTGATAAGCGGGCGAACTCTGTCCTCCGATTTCATTGCACAGTCCCCAGACGACGACCGAGGGATGATTGAAATCACGAGCAATCATTTCGCGCAGTTGCTCGAGGCCATTTTCCAGGATGTCGGCGTCAGGCCCGGCAGTCATGCCGTTGAACGTGTCGGGTCCCCAGGCGGGAACCTCGGTTTGCATGAGAATGCCGTAGCGGTCGCAATAATCCAGAACTCGCTTGTCCTGGGGCCAATGGACTCGTGTAAAAGCGCAATTCAGATGTTTCATATCTGCATGGTCGTGGTTGATCCATTCGGTTGGTTCCGCCATTCCGAACTCTGGATTGCTCCCGGCCATGCGTTCCACGCCCATCAGGCGTACGGGTTCGCCGTTAAGGTGGAACTTGCCATTTCGAATCTCAAACTTGCGCACGCCGAAATTGGTTGTGAAGCGGTGGTCGGCGCTCCCATTTGAGATGGAAAATTCCAAACGATACAGGTGGGGATGATCGAAGTGCCACAGCTTAGCTTTTGGCAAAGTCGCTTTGAGGGTGAGGGTTTCGACTGCTCCCGGCTGGATGGAAAAAGATTTATCCGGCGAGTCCGTGAAAACCGTCAGGGACTCCTCTTCCTCCATGATGCGGAAGGAAGCCTTGCCGGTCCATGGCGTGGTACCTGAGTTGCGGGTGTACGCGGCAATGGTCAGGTTTCCATCGCCCGTGGCGAGGTCGGGCACCGCGTCGACGTCGACGCGTTCTATAAAAGTTGTTGGCGTAACCAGCAGTCGCACCGGGCGGAAAATGCCTCCGTCGTTGGCCCAGTCGCTCGACCGGCCGCGCGGCAGCATGTGATCGTTGAAGGCACTATCTACGCGGACTGCAATCGTGTTTCTGCGCCCCCACTGCAGGAGGTTCGTGATCTCGAACGTGAAAGCGGTGTAACCCTTGCGCGCATGTTCTCCGGCGAGCCGGCCGTTGACCCATACGATGGCGGAGTGGAAGACCGCCTCAAACTCCACGCGCACGATGCATTCCTGTCGACTGGCCGGTTTAAAACTTGCAGGCAAATCAAAGGGCCGCCAATACCAGACAACTCCGCGATAGTCGGCCAACGGGGTCTCCACCTGCCAGGTGTGAGGTACCGTAACTTTTCGCCAGCCTTCATCGGGAGCATTCACGCCATACCAATTGTTTTTCGTGCCGCGATTGTGGGGGTCAGTACGAAAGAACCAGTCCCCGCACAGGCTGAAAACTTCCGTTACGGACCGCCGGGCGGGTGGTTCTGCTGCCCAGGAGTTGGACGCGGCGAGTGCTCCGGCCACGGCACCAACGGATCCGGTGAGAAATTTTCGACGAGAAGACATGGGAGGATTCGGTGTAGATTTACACCGCAAGCAGTTAAGCAGTCTACGGTTTCCGGTGTCAAACAGAAAAGTCGGAGTCAGAGACGGGGTTATTCTGGAGCGGAATTTCGCGAGGTTTCTTCGAGAGGACCTATGGATCCACTGATGATAGTCAGAAGGTTGGCAGTTGGAATCATCCTGCTCTGGGTTGTGCAGGTTGGCATGGCACAGGGCGCGAGGTTCCTCGGACAATGTTCAATTGCGGGGCAAGTTTACTCTGGCACGCTAGGTCTGACGAAGAAAGGAGAACGCGAATTACTTCCAGCTATAGGTGGCGAGAGCTCCGCCCGGCAGCGTGTAATTGAAGGACTGTTTTTTGAAACTTACGGTGAATGTTGCTGAGTTGCCGGCGGAGTTCAGCACTAGCAGCACGATTGATCCATCGGGATTTTGGAAGGCGACATCTTCGATGCTGCCGGCACCGAAAGTGTTTGAATCGATCCGGTGCGCGCCCGGGACGACGAACTTTCCCAGATGGCCCAGGATGTAGTACTCCACATTGAAAGTGACACGGGCCGGCGAAACACTGTCGTCGATGGTCACGACTCCCCGGCAGTTGGAACAAGTTCCGTTCCTGGGGCCGGAGTTCTGATCGAGAGCCAGATTCCAAAGGGAGACGCACCGTGCCCAGTTGCGGGTGGCGCCAATCAATAAGTGCTCGGCGTTCCACACCAAGTCCCCGGCGAAGGTGGTTGAAGTAATGCCGGAACATTCTGTGAACCAAATGTTTTTAGCGGCAAAGGTCGCCTTCAAGGTGGACTGCGCGCTGGGATCGCCCGCGTAGCAGTGAAACGAACTACCGGCGAGATACTGCGAGGCGGAGCTGCCGAGCACCGACTCTGGATAGGCGGTGTTATCCCAATTGTGTTCGTAGGCGAAGATTTTTACATTCCCGAGTCCGGCGGTGCTCAGTGCGGGTCCGAGATCACTTGCGATGAATGTTATTTCGTCGGCCGCCGGGAGGGATTCGGACGGGTATCCCGCAGTCGAGTAGAGCGGTTCGTTCTGCACGGATAGGGCATAGACGGGAATGCCCTGATGCTGGTAAGCCTGGACGAAATCGACGAAATACTTTGCCAGGCTTGGGAAGTAGGACGGGTTCATGTTTCCGCCATTCATTGTTTGAGTGGATTTCATCCAGGCGGGCGGGCTCCATGGGAGTGCTACCACCTTGACTGCCGGGTTGATCAAAAGAGCCTGCTTGACCAGCGGAACGATATAAGCCGCATCGTGCGCGATGGAGAAGTTTGCGAGCTTGGCATCCGTCTGGCCCGGGGGCATGTCGTCGTAACTGTAGTTGCCGCTTGCCGAGAAATCGGATGCACCCATGGGTTGGCGCAGAAAACTGATTCCGATGCCGCTGGTCGCGCTGAAGAGTTCTTGCATCAACGAAGTCTGCTGCGAAGCACTGAGCTTGTTCCAAATCAACCAGGCGGAAGAGTCGGTGAGGGAACCGCCGAACCCGTCCATCTGCTGATATTGGGTTGTGTTGTCGACGGTGATGACGAGGCTGCTGAAATCTGCGGCAGTTGCGAAAGAGACACTGGGCTGGGGTTGCAGCAGCATCGTGTGGTCGCCGGTGGTTTCGACGATCTGCACGCTGAGGCCGGTTGGGGTCGGTGCGGTTCCGTTTGAACGGGGGCAGCTAGTGATGAGGAGGCAGGCGGTGCATACATACGAAAGCTGGAAGAATCTGATGACGTTGCGCTGATGCCGCAAGTGCGTTCGAGCATCCGTTCGAATATTAGATCGAACGCCAGTTAGAACGTCGGGAAAAATCGTAAGCTCGTGTTCCGACATTCTGGCCTCTCGTTGCCGGTCACTTTCGGAAGTGAATGTTGCCGACAAGAATCTCATGCGTGTCAAATCACGTCGTGGTTCTTTCTGCGCACAAGCAAGAGTAGAGCTCGTAGGAGCTGCTCAGGGGCCTGACTTCCCCCCCGCCCTTGGTTTGGACTAACCTAATGCGAGCACGGACTGAATGAACGCGTTGTGAAGGCGGCTCAACTTGACTCTACAATTCGCCGTTATGCCCAAGGAAACTATGCGAGCCCGTGGTGTTGGGGCGCAATTCGTGCAAGTGTTGAGGCGCGTCGCAGTGTCTGTTTTGGTGGCGGGGGTTGTTCGTGTGGGCGTTTGGGCACAGGTTCCGCCTGCTGCGAAACCACTTCCTACCCTCACGCATGTGGATCAGATACGAAGTCTGAGTCCCGAACAGGCATCTCTGGGCTATCCCGTGCTGGTACGGGGCGTGATCACGATGGATGCTCCGGCGCCAGACATCATTGTTCAGGATGCGACGGCCGGCATCTATGTGGAGGGCAGCGTCTCTCCGAGGTTTCCTCATCTGCTCAGCCAGTTCGTCGAAGTTGAAGGAGTGACTGGGCCCGGCAAATTCGCTCCTGTAATTCGCGAGACAAAGTTGCGCGTACTTGGCCAGGGAGTGTTGCCCAGGGCGCAGCTTTTTCCTTTCTCCGAACTGGCTAACGGGCAACACGATAGTCAGTGGGCGCAGGTGAGAGGGATTGTGCGGTCTGCGGCCGTTGACCGCAGCTCGTGGCAGGAGCCGACGCTGGCCATGCGCATCGCGTCCGAAGGAGGAGAGTTCAATGTGCGTGTGCCGATTGCACACGATCAGGATTTGTCTCCCTCTGTCGACAAGCGGGTCGACAAGTGGGTCGACAGTGAAGTACTGATCGAAGGAGTCTGTGGCAGTCTTTACAACGCGAACCGGCAGCTGACCGGGATCCTGTTCTATGTTCCTCGCTTGAGCTTCATTAAAGTGGAAGCTCCCGCCACGGAAGTTCCACTGTCGGCGCTGTTGCGGTTTTCCCCAGCGGAGGGAGCACGGCACCGCGTGCGCGTGCGCGGCATCGTCGGCTACCAGCAACTGGGCAACGCGCTGTTTCTTCAGAGTCAAGGCAAGGGACTGCGCGTGCTCACGCATCAGGCCACGGCGCTCGAGATCGGCGATCTCGTGGACGTGCTGGGGTTTCCTGCAATGGGGGATTCGGCGCCGATTCTGGAGGACGCGCTATTTCATCGTTTGGGCCACGAGAAAGCTCCGGAACCGGTGAAGCTCAACCTGGATGTACCTTGGGAGCAATTCGACGGTGCGGTCGTGACCACGTCGGCGAGGCTGCTGAACCGCCAGGCGCAGCCGGATGGTCTGCGGCTGATGCTGCAGGATGGCGACGTGTTTTTCGATGCGGCGCTGCCGGCGAGCGCGTCCGCGGAGCGGTTGCTGTCGATCCCGCTGAACAGTGAAGTGCAAGTCACCGGCATTTGTTTGGTGCGGAGCGGAGGTTTGTGGCAGACGCCGCAGTCGTTCCGCATGCTGTTGCGCTTGCCGCAGGATGTTGTGGTGCTCAGAGCTCCATCGTGGTGGAATCTGCGGCACACGCTGTGGCTGCTAGGCATCACCGGGGGAGTGCTGCTGGCTGTCATCGTTTGGGTCGTGGTGCTGGGCCGGAGACTGCAAGTGCAGATGGATATTATTCGCCAGAAGTTGAGAAGCAGCGCAGTGCTGGAAGAGCGCAACCGGATTGCCCGCGAACTGCACGATACGCTGGAGCAGGAACTCGCCGGGATCACCATGCAACTGGATCTGGCGGTCGATTGTTTTCAGCAGGCGCCGGGCGTAGCCCAGCACGCTCTCGAAACCGCGCGCGATATGAGCCGCCACAGCATGGTAGAAGCGCGCCGTTCGGTGTGGGATTTGCGCTGCCAACTGCTGGAAGATGGAGATCTCGTTTCTGCGTTGGCGCAGATCGTTGAGCCACTGGTGCCGCACGAGCAAACGGAATTCGATTTCAAGATTCAGGGCAGCCCGGTGCGACTCCCGGGACCGGCGGAGATGAACCTGCTGCGGATTGGCCAGGAAGCCGTCGCCAACGCGGTAAAGCATGGGCGCGCCCGGCATGTTTCGATCGAATTGCGGTATGCTCCAGCGTCGGTGTGCCTGACCGTGAGCGATGACGGTGAGGGCTTCATGGCCGCGCAGGCATCCCCGACGGGACATTTCGGACTTCTCGATATGCGCGAGCGCGCGCAATCGATGGGCAGCCATTTAAGGGTCGAGAGCGAGCCCGGGCGCGGAGCGCGTATCGCCGTGGAGATTCCCGTGCACTCCGCGGAAGCGATGGATGAAGAGCTCAAAACCAATACGCATTCTGGTGGTTGACGATCACTTCATGGTCCGCATGGGTCTCTCCGCGTCGTTGAACGTGGAACCGGACATGGAGGTGGTGGCCGAGGCGGGCAATGGCCAGATCGCGCTGGAAGCTTACCGCAAACATCGTCCCAGCCTGGTGATGATGGACCTGCGGCTGCCGGGGATGAGCGGGATCGATTGCACGGTCGCGATCGTTCACGAGTTTCCGGACGCATGCATCCTCATGCTCTCTACGCACTCGGGGGAAGAAGAAATCTACCGTGCCATGCAGGCCGGCGCCCGGGGATACATCGTGAAAAGCATCATCCGCGAGGAACTTCTGCGTGCGATCCGTGAGGTTCACCAGGGCGGGCGCTATCTGGACCCAGTTGTGGCTTCGCGGTTGACCGAGCGGCTCTCCCACCGCTCCCTGACCAGCCGCGAACTGGAGGTGTTGCGGATGGTGGCGAAGGGGTTGGGCAACAAAGAGATCGCCGGCGTACTGAACATCGCCGAAGTCACGGTGAAGTTGCATGTGAGTCACGTGCTGGAAAAGCTCAACGTAAAGGATCGTACTCAGGCGGCAACCGTTGCACTGCAACGGGGAATTATCTCGCTCGACTGATTTGCGTGGATGCTAATCCCGACGAATGCTGAGCGCTCGCACGCACGCGATGCGCAAAGAGTATCCGGCCTCATTTCTAGAATTTCAAGACAATCCGGCAGCTGTACGAAAGTACAGTTGACAGCCCTCCCTGAGTGTTTTCTATTGATGGGTTCGCGGCGTTTTTGAGAGCAGCGCGAAGTCATCACTGGAGATCGCATTCTTTTCGTGAGGACCGCGAAGCTAATTTCGTTTTTCTGGACCGAAGTCAAGATTGCCCATTTTTCGGGTTGACCCAATACACGCTCAGACGACTCCAAGACGAGCCGTCGACCGCTCCCTGGAAGGAGAAGTCATGTCCCGCTGGTCTCAATCAATAAATTCTCGAATCGCTGCCATAGCGGTGTCTGCCATCGTGCTGTCAGTGTGCTGCGCCACGCTGTCGGCGCAGGTGACCTCCGGCACGATCTCTGGCCGGGTGCAAGACGGAACCGGTGCCGTCATCAAAGACGCCTCTGTTAGCATTTCGAACCCGGCGACTGGACTCACTCGCAAGTCCACGACCTCCGACAGTGGGGAGTTCGTCGCCCCAAATCTTCTTCCCGGCACCTACACCATCACCGTGGAAGCAAAAGGCTTCAAGAAGCTGGAGTCTCAAGGCTTTGTGCTCAGCGCCGCTGACAAGCTGAACGCGGGCGATCTGGTGCTGGCTGTCGGTGCGGCCACCGACGAAGTCACAGTTACTGCTGACGCAGGACAGGTACAACTCCAGTCGAACTCCGGCGAACGCTCGGACCTGATCACCAGCAAGCAATTGAATGATGTCGCTTTGAACGGCCGCAACGTGCTGGATTACATGAAGCTCATTCCCGGCGTGGCCGGCACGCTCGATGCTCACCAGTCAGGCACGGGCGGACTTGACGCCTACAACATCAACGGCACGCGCGCCAATGAGCACGAGTTCACCATTGACGGAGCCTCGAACGTAGACACCGGCAACAACGGTGGAACCCATGTCACCATCAACCTCGATGCGATTGAAGAGGTGAAGGTGCTGACCTCGAACTACCAGGCCGAGTTCGGCAAGGCCGCTGGAGGACAGATTGCCCTTACGACGAAGGGCGGTACCAACCAGTGGCACGGTGATGGCCGCTTCTTCCATCGCAATGATGGCCTTAACGCCAATGAGTTCTTCAATAAGCAAAATCAGTTAGCGGCCGGCTCGCCAAATGAACCCGAAATCTATCGCTACAACTACTTCGGGTACCAGATCGGTGGACCGATCAAGAAGGACAGGCTCTTCGTTTTCTGGAGTCAAGAATTCTACCGGCAGTTGATTCCCCTTGCCCTCGCACAGTTCTACACCCCGACTGCCCTGGAGCGAACGGGAGACTTTTCCCAGTCTACGGACGGAAATGGCCTGCCGATTGTAATTTCCGGACCTGGCGTTACGAACAACAAAATTGATCCAACCCAGCTGTCGGCGACCCAGCAGGCGACGTTCCAGCAGGTAGAGACGATGCTGAACCTCTTCCCGCTGCCGAACGCGAGTGGGTTGGTTAACGGTGCATTCTACAACTACTCGAAATCACTTTCGGGTGAAGCTCCCCGGCGGGAGGATATTGTGCGCGTCGACCTGCAGATTGACAGCAAGAATCATCTTTATGGTCGCTACATTCACAATTCCGAGACAGACACATCGCCATTCACACCCTTTCCCGGACCATTTGGAATCTTCGCCTGTTCGTCAGGAACGACGTTCACGGGCGGTTGTATTCAACAACATCCAGGGTGGAACTTTTCCGCAAACCTGGTCAGTACGATCAAGCCCACCATTTTGAATGAGTTTTCGGTTGGTCCCAGCCACACACTGTCTTTAGCGGAAGGAAAGAACGGAAATATTTCCCGTGCGGCGAACGGAGTCACGCTGCAGCTGCTTTATGCGGTTCCCCAGAGCGAGGCCATTCCGGATATGAGTTTCGGCGGCCTGAACGCCATCGATTTCCAAGGCCCGTATCTGGGGGCGACGCCGTGGCACCAGTCCAACACCACGATCAACGTGAACGACAATCTGACGTGGGTACGGAACCGTCATGTCTTCAAGACGGGGATGTTCTACCAGCGCAATCGCAAGGACCAGATTGCCTGGGGTAATTTTAACGGGCAGTTCAGCTTCGGCGACAGCCCCACCAACGGTGGCACCTGCCCGCAAGGGCCGGGAACCTGCCAGCTTGGCGATCCGTTTGCGAGCGCGCTGGAGGGAGGTTTCCAGGGCTTCGATCAGTCCACCGCGCGTCCGCTCGGGAGGTTCCGCTATAACCAGCTCGAGTTCTATGTGCAGGATACGTGGAAGGCAACGACGCGGCTCACACTCGACTACGGCATGCGCTTCGTCTGGATTCCGCCGCAGTACGACGCCAATAACCAAGTCGCGCTCTTCGAGCCCTCGGCATACAACCCGGCCAACGCCGTGACGATCGATCCCCGCTCTGGCAATATCATCACTGCCGATGGAGGCAATCCGCTAAACGGCGTCCAATTCACTAAGGAAAGTCAAATCCCAATGGGAGGCTGGGATGACCGCGGCATTATGCCGGAGCCACGGTTTGGTTTTGCCTACGACCTGTTCGCTAACCACAAGACGATCCTGCGCGGCGGTTTCGGAATGACTCACGACCGCACGCAAGGCAACCTCATTTTCAACACAGTATTTGACAACCCGGCGCTGGTGGAGACCGCCTCGGTAGGGGCAGGCAGTATTTCCAGCCTTCCGAGTTTGCAATCGAGCTTCGGAAATGGGGTGTTGAGCAATATTGTCGGTGCGGATCGGAACGGAAAGGTACCGACGGTGTATAGCTTCAGCCTGGGCGTGCAGCACGAAATCGGCACCGGCACGACGCTTGATCTGGCTTACGTCGGTACGGCATCCCGCCACCTAGTGACGTCGCGAGATCTCAATGCCGTTCCGTATGGCACAGCGTTCTTACAGTCCTCCCAAGATCCCAACTGCGTAGACAACAACGGCAACCCGGTTTTTCCGGGGGGCATTGTGCCCAGTGTCCAGCCAAACCTGCAGCCGCAATATGCAGCGGCGGGCTATAGCTTCAATGGATACTGCGCATATGGATTCAACAATTTCGCAAACAGTTCGGCATTTTTCGAGCCTTACAAGGGTTATGGGCAGATGGCGTACCTCGAATTCAACGGCACTTCTAATTACAACTCGCTCCAAGCCTCGCTGCAAAGGCGCTTCAGCAAAGGACTGACCTTCGGTGCAGTCTACACCTGGTCGAAATCAATGACCACCGCAGGTTCGGATCAAGACACGCAGGATCCGTTTAATGCCCTCTTGGACTACCGCGCAGCACCGTGGGACCGGACGCAAGTGTTTGCGGCAAACTACGTTTACGACCTGCCCAATTTGACGAAGCACTTCAGCGGGCCGAAATGGCTTTCGTATGTAACGGACAACTATGAGTTGAGCGGCGTGACTCAGTTCATGACCGGCACTCCGGTGGACATGAATAGCGGCTTTTCATTCCCTCCAGGGAGCGTAACCGGTTCGGATCAATACGGAGCTATCCCGTTCTACTACACTCTCGATGCGAACAAGAATCTGGTTACACCGAAAATTGGTTTCCCGGACAGAGGAACACGCGACACCTTACGGTACGGGGGGATTCAGAACTGGGACATGTCCTTGTTCAAGAATCTCCCGCTGGGGAAGAACGAGGCGCGATACTTACAAATGCGGCTCGAAGCGTTCAACGTCTTTAACCATCCAAATTTTACTTCGCAAAACTACGGGGTCACTGTGAATGGGCCGTGGAATTATGAGACCCCCACGACTCCGCTGACGATTGCGCAAAACCCAGGTTGGGGTACGAAAGCGAGCACGCCCAACACTGGCCCAGGAGGTTTTCGTGTGATTCAGTTAGGCGCCAAGGTCTACTTCTGACAGCTTGCCGGTGATCGACGGAACTGACGGTACCGTTCTTAGGACATTGCGGTAATCCTTTCGTTTTCGAATGGTGAAGCTGTAGCCATCCTCGCGGTCGCGACGGTGAATGGTTACATAGCGAGTTGGGCTCACTCAGCGACGTACATCTGTCGGCCACCCCTGTGCTAAATGTAAGAACCGAAACAACTCCCACGGCTGTTCAATCCGATACCGTCAAATTCTCAGCCGTTCTAACCGACGCACTGATGCCGGTGTTCTGGTTACAATCCCTTGCTGAGGAGCAATTCATGACAAATCTAAGGGCGTGGGCATGGAAAGTGTGGGAGTCAAGTCTGCGGGGGAGCGTATTCGCCCTGACGACTTTTGTCCTGTTGCTTTCGACACTTGTGTATTCCGAGCCGAAAAACTCTGGGGACACCACGGCATCTTTTCTGGGACGGTGGGATTTGACCCTGAAGACTCCGCTCCGCGAATATCCCTCGTGGCTGGAGATCACCCAGGAAAATGGGCAGCTCAAAGCTCGAATGGTCAGCCGTTGGGGACACGCGCGGCCGCTCCCGAAATGTGAGCTCGCGAATGGCACGCTCACCTTCGTTTCTCCCAAGGAAGAGGAAGATAGGAAAGACGACATGGTCTTTGAGGGCAAGCTAGTTGGGAAAACGCTGGCGGGGACCACCACCGGGCCCGATGGAACTGCGTGGCGATGGACCGGCGAGCGAGCGCCGTCTCTGAAGAGAAAGGACCATCCGAAGTGGGGGAAGACGACGCAGTTGTTCAATGGAAAAGATCTGAGCGGGTGGACGACGAGCGATCCGGCGGCAACGGCAAAGTGGAAGGTGGAGAACGGAACTCTGGTGAGTCCTGGACACGGCGCGGAACTGATCACTGAAGCCAAGTTTGAAGATTTCAAGTTACACATCGAATTCAATTGCGCGCCGGGATCGAATAGCGGCGTGTACTTGCGTGGCCGGTACGAGCTTCAGATCGAAGACGATCCCGAGCCAGAAGGGCCAACCATGCGCACCGGCGGTGTGTATGGCTTCCTGGCTCCCACGCCGGAACAGCCGCGCAGGCCGGGAGAATGGCAGACCTATGACGTCACGCTCGTGGGACGAGTGGTCACCGTCGTACAAAATGGTCAGACCATTATTGACCGGCAGGAAATTCCGGGCATCACAGGCGGAGCTTTGGATAGTCACGAAGGACTGCCTGGCCCGATCTATTTGCAGGGTACCGAGGCCGGGCACGTCACTTTTCGGAATATCACGATTACGGCTGCGAAGTGAGTTAGAGGGGAGAAACGCACTCACTGGGCAACGGCGCGGGCGATTTACAACGCGGAAGATTTGGGCCTCGGGCGCTTTGGTGCTGGCAACTTTCCGCCCGACGGGCTTCGCCGTGGACTCGCGCCGCCGAGCACCAGTTCGCAAAGACGGTCGACAAAGGCAGAAGTCAAATTGTCGTGCCGTATGAGGAAGCGCATGTAGATGGGTCCGTAGAGCGAATCCAGGAGCAGGTCCAGGTCCTGGTCAGGCCGGAGTTCACCGCGTTGAATCCCGCGGCGGAGCGTAGCGTAGGCCTCCCTCCGGCGCGGCCACAGGAAGCGTTCGCGGAAGGCGGCGATGAGATCGTGGTCGCTCTGACCTCCGCCAAGAATAGCGGAAACAATGCGTCCACGTGGACTGCGAAAAACTTTGATGAGCTGACGCATCTGTTGGCTCATGTCCGTAAGTACGAAGCCGGTGTCGGGGAAGTGGAGTTTACGGGTGGTGCTGCTGGCGAATGCATCGGCGATGAGCACGGCCTTATTAGGCCACCAGCGATAAACGGTGGCCTTGCCAACGCTCGCGTGAGCAGCCACGGCTTCTATGGTCAGATCGGAAAAGCCATTCTCTCCCAAGAAGTTTCAAGGTGCTGCGCAGGATGGCCAGGCGGGCGTGTTCACTACGCGGCCGACCCGGCAAACGCCTGCGACTGCCTCCACTGCGTTTGCCACGAGCCGGTAGCTTCTGGCGCATGTTCCCACCCTACCATATAATAATTAAGATAGACTTTAGAATCCAATACGATCAGTATCGAATCTAAAATCGAGTCTACGGGGTCCCCTTCAAATCCGTGTCGGGAACCCCTTCTTTTATCCGAACTCTGTATTTGAATCTGAAGCGGTGCCTGGCCGATGTGGATTGTTGCGTTAGCTCTCCGGCGTCCCTACACATTTGTTGTGATGGCGCTCGTCATCATTCTGCTGACGCCGATCACGATTCTGCGAACGCCCACGGATATTTTTCCGGATATCGATATTCCGGTGGTGTCGGTGGTTTGGTTTTATGCGGGGATGTCGCCCCAGGACATGGCCGACCGCATTGTGGCCAACTCCGAGCGCGGGATCACCACCACGGTCAACGATATCGAGCATATGGAATCCCAGTCGGTGTACGGCCTGGGCGTGATCAAAGTGTTTTTCCGGCCGGGCACGAACGTGCAGGGAGCCATCGCGCAAATCACGGCTATCGGGCAGACCAGCGTGCGCCAACTGCCTCCCGGCACCACGCCGCCGCTGATCATCTCCTACAGCGCTTCGACCACACCCATCATTCAGCTGGGGTTGAGCAGCAAGACTTTGCCGGAACAGCAACTCTTCGATCTTGGTCAAAACTTCCTGCGCAATTTTCTGGCGACGGTGCCGGGTGCAGCGACGCCTTATCCCTACGGAGGCAAACTTCGCCAGATTCAGGTCGACCTGGATTTGCCGAAGCTCCAGTCCTACGGGCTTTCGCCGAACGATATCGTCAACGCGGTCAACGCGCAGAACCTGATTCTTCCCACGGGCACGATCAAGATGGGCCCGCTGGAGTACAACGTCGAGATGAACGGAACGCCGCAGACCATCGCGGAATTGAACGACTTGCCGGTCAAGACCGTCAACGGTTCCACGCTTTACATGCGCGACGTCGCGCATATCCGGGACGGCTTCGCTCCGCAGACCAATATTGTGAGGCAGGATGGGAATCGCGGCGCGCTGATGTCGATCTACAAGAACGGTAGCGCGTCGACGCTGCAAATTGTGGCCGGCGTCAAGAACATCGTGACGCAAGCCGCACAAAGCCTTCCGCCGGAACTGAAGATCACTGCACTGTTTGACCAATCTTTATTTGTGCGCGCCTCCATTCAGGGCGTGTTGCGCGAAGGGTTAATTGCGGCGGCGCTTACTGCGGTGATGATCCTGATCTTCCTTGGCGATTGGCGCCCGACCATCGTCATTTCCATTTCCATTCCGCTTTCTATTTTTGTTTCCATCATCGTGCTGGGCGCTATCGGCCAGACCATCAACATCATGACCCTGGGGGGATTGGCGCTCGCGGTGGGCATTCTGGTTGACGATGCGACGGTGGAGATTGAAAACATTGAGCGTAACCTTGCCATGGGTAAGGAGATGAGGCAAGCGATTCTGGATGGCGCGCAACAGATCGCGGTGCCCGCCTTCGTCTCGACGCTCAGCATCTGCATCGTGTTCGTGCCCATGTTTTTTCTGACGGGCGTGGCGAAATTTCTGTTCGTGCCGCTGGCCGAGGCAGTCAGCTTCGCCATGCTGGCCAGTTACCTGCTTTCGCGCACGCTCATTCCCACGCTGGTGATGTACATCATGCGTGGGCACGAGCACCGCGCGGAGGCTCCCAAGTCGTTTCTGGGCCGCTTTCAGCGCGGCTTCGAGCGGAAATTCGAAGACTTCCGCCGCAGCTATGAACAGTTGCTGGAAACCACGCTCGAGCATCGAGGCGGCTTCGTAATCTGCTTTCTCGCATTCTGCTTGTTGTCGCTCGGGCTGTTTACGTTTTTAGGGCAAGACTTCTTCCCCCAGGTAGATGCAGGGCTTCTGCGCCTGCATGTACGCGCGCGGCCCGGGCTGCGCGTCGAGGAGACAGCGCGACTCTGTGATCAAATCGAAGCGGTTCTGCGAGAGGAGATTCCGGGTAATGAATTGCAGACGATCCTCGACAACATCGGCCTGCCCAACTCCGGAATTAACCAGTCCTACAGCTCGAACGGAACCATTGGCAGCAGCGATGTCGAGATCCTGATCGGGCTCGACCCCGAGCATCACCATCCTACCGCTGGATACATCCGGCGTCTGCGCGAGGTGCTGCCCCAGCGCTTTCCCGGAGTAGAGTTTTTCTTCCAGCCGGCCGATATCGTTACGCAGATTCTGAACTTTGGCCTGCCCGCCCCCATCGATGTGCAGGTTGTCGGCACCGACGTGCAAAGCAGTTATGAGATCGCGCAACAGATCGCGAACAAGATGCGGCACATTCCCGGAGCGGCCGACGTGCACGTGCAGCAGCTGCTTTCCCTGCCCACGCTGCACATGGATATTGAGCGCACGCGGGTCACTCAGGTTGGGCTGACGGCGCGCGATGTGGCGCAGAGCCTGCTGGTTTCTCTGAGCGGTAGCTTTCAGACCTCGCCGAATTTCTGGCTGAACCCGCGCAACGGAGTCACGTATTCCATTGCCGTGCAGTCGCCGCAATACCGCATGACCAGCATGCAGGACCTGATGACCATTCCGGTGAACTCACAGCAAGGCGCGCAATTGATGAGCAACCTGGTGCAGGTGACTCCGGTCGCGCGAGCCGCAACCGTGAATCATTACAACGTGCAGTCGGTGATCGATGTTTACGCCAGCACGCAGGACCGGGACTTGGGAGCAGTAGCGGCGGAGACCGACAAGGTGCTGAAGACCTTCGACGGCAAATTGCCTCGCGGCACCCATATCGTGGTGCGCGGGCAGGTTGCGACTATGCGGTCGTCGTTCTTTGGCCTGGGAGTAGGACTGGCCGGCGCGATTCTTCTGGTCTATTTATTGATTGTCATCAATTTCCAATCGTGGCTCGATCCGTTCATCATTATCGCGGCTCTGCCGGGAGCGCTGGCGGGGATTTGCTGGTTCCTACTGCTGACCCGCACCACGTTAAGCGTGCCCTCGCTGACCGGTGCGGTCATGTGCATGGGCGTGGCCACGGCCAATTCGATTTTGATGGTCAGCTTCGCGCGAGAACAGATGGACGAAGGGATTCCCGCCTTGCAGGCCGCGGTTGCGGCTGGTTATACGCGCATCCGCCCGGTGCTGATGACCGCGCTGGCCATGATCATCGGAATGGTGCCGATGGCTCTGGGCTTTGGGGAAGGCGGCGAGCAGAACGCGCCGCTGGGCCGCGCGGTGATTGGCGGCTTGTTGTTTGCCACGGTCGCAACTTTATTTTTCGTTCCGAGCGTGTTTGCCATATTCCATGGACGCCGGGAATCCAGGCTGGCACGCCAGGAACGGGCACCGGGCACGTAATCAGGTTTCGCAGAAATCGGAGTCGAACATGAGTGTAGAAAACGAATCCAAACCAACGCCGGCAGATGTGGGGCAGAGCGATCCGAGCGGAAACGCCCATCCCTCGCAGCTGGGCGATGGTGAACCGCAACATGCGTTGAGCGCGAAGGCTCAGCGTGACGAGGAAATTGCGGCGATCCAGCAGCATGCCCGGCACCAGCCCCCGGGGATCCAGAAACCGCCGGAGGTTCCGCCTGCGCCGCCGGGCAAAGCTCTGACGATCGTGGCAGTGCTGTTATTGGTGCTGCTGGCCGCCGGGGCGCTTACATTGTGGAGCCGTGCGAGCCACGAGCGGGCGCTGGCGAAGGAGACGGAGCGCAGCACGGTGCCTACCGTGGCTGTCGTGCACCCGCTGGCCGAGAAACCCGACGAGGATCTGGTTTTGCCGGGCTCGCTGCAAGCCTACGAGGAATCTCCGATCTACGCCCGGACCAGCGGCTACCTTCTGCGCTGGTACAAGGATATTGGCAGCCGAGTGAACAAAGGCGAGTTGTTGGCCAAGATCGACACACCTGAGGTCGATCAGGAATTAAACCAGAGCCGCGCCGCGCGCGAACAAATCGTGGCGCAGATGGATCTCGCGAAAATCAGCTCCGATCGCTGGGAGAACCTGCGCAAGACCGATTCTGTTTCCGCGCAGGAGGCTGACCAATATGCGAGCGCATACAAGCAGAGCCAGGCGAACCTCGCGGCCGCGGACGCCAATGTGCGGCGCCTCGAACAACTGGAAGGCTTCAAGGATGTTTATGCGCCGTTTTCCGGCGTGCTGACGCGCCGCAACGTCGATCCGGGCGCGCTCATCAATGCCGGAGCCGGTGCGGCGGGCCGGGAATTGTTTGACCTGGCACGCGTCGATCCCCTGCGCGTTTACACCAGCGTTCCTCAGGCTTATGCGCCATACATAAAAGTCGGCGCCGGAGCGACCATTACACTTCAGGAATTTCCAGGGCAGAAGTTCTCTGCGAAGGTGGCACGGACCGCGGAATCCATCGATCCGGTCACGCGGACGTTGCTAACGGAGGTCGACGTGCCCAACAAGGACGGGCGTCTCTACCCCGGTTCGTTCGGAGAAGTTCACTTCAAAGTCGGCTCGGACGTGAACAAGGTTACGGTTCCGGTAAATACGATGCTGTTCCGTGCCGAGGGACCGCGCCTCGCCGTCATCGGCTCCGATGAGAAGGTGCAGTTGCGCCCGATTAATATCGGACGAGATTACGGCGCCACGCTGGAAATTCTTGGCGGCGTGTCTCCCGGTGACCAGGTCGTGGTCAACCCGGCGGACTCGCTGGAAGACGGGCAGCAGGTGAAGGTGGCGCAGACCGCGCCAGACCAACAGCAACAAGGTCAACCGTTGCCGGACCAGAATAATAAAAGCAAAACGCTGCAGAAGGGCAGCACGAAATGAAGCGGGCCGCAATCTCGGCCGTTGTTGCGCTGGTCGGCCTCGCCGCCGGATGCACCGTTGGTCCGCGTTACAGCCGGCCCACGCCTCCGGTTCCGCCGCCGGATGCATGGAAGACGCAACCGCCGTGGCAGCAGGCTGCGCCCAAGGATTCCATTCCCAAAGGCGAGTGGTGGAAAATCTTCAACGATCCGGCGCTCGACGGCTACGAGCAACAATTGCTGCAGGCGAACCAGTCTCTGGTGGCCGCGCGCGACCGTCTCGACCAGGCGCGTTCTTTAGCGCGGGTTGCCACTGCAGACATGTTCCCGCAACTCTCGGCGGATCCCAGCGTAGTGCGCGAGCGCGGGTCGGGCAATCGTCCGCTGAACGGCCAGCAGCCCACGATCATCCATGGCGTTCCGCAGCCCGTCCCTCCTTACACGCAGACCGTCTATACGATTCCGTTTTCGCTGAGCTATGAAGCCGATCTTTTCGGACGAGTGCGTCACAACGTGGAAGCGGCCAATGCGACTTTGCAGTCCACGGCTGCGGATCTGGCGAACGCGCAGTTGGTGCTGACCGCTGAACTTGCCGCCGACTACTTCACGCTGCGTGAGTTGGACGCCGAGTATCAGGTGGTGCAGGAATCGGTGGGCTACGAGCGCAAGGGCCTGGATCTGGTGAACAACCGTCACCAGGGCGGCATCGCGAGTGGCCTGGAAGTTGCGCAGCAAGCAGCGCTGCTCGACTCCACATTGTCGCAGCTGGCGCTGGTGCAACAATCGCGCGCGCAGTACGAGCATGCCATCGCGGTGTTGGTGGGGCAATCTGCTTCCAGCCTGAGCGTGCCGGTCGCGCCGTTGCCGGCCACGCCACCACCGGTCCCGCTGGGCGTGCCCTCCGACGTTCTCGAGCGCCGGCCCGATATTTCTACAGCCGAGCGCTTGATGGCTTTCCAGAACGCTCAGGTCGGCGTCGCCCGCGCAGCGTTTTATCCGCACATCACTCTAAGCGGCTCGGGCGGATGGCAGAGCATGGACATCACGTCTCTATTGAGCGCGCCCAGCCTTTTCTGGTCGCTCGGCGCGGATGCGTTGCAACCGATTCTGCAGGGCGGGAGGAACCGCGCCAACCTCGCCGCGGCGCGATCCGCCTATGAGCAGTCTGTGGCCAACTACCGGCAGTCGGTGCTCACGGCGTTTCAGGAAGCCGAAGACGGCATCAGCAATCTGAGCACGCTTTCGCGGGCCCTGACTACGCAAGGTGCAGCTGTGGAAGATGCGCGCCGTGCCCTCACCATCGCCAACAATCGTTACATCGGCGGAGTTACGAGCTACCTCGACGTCATTAACGCCCAGACGACCCTGCTGGCCAGCGAACGTCTGGAGACTCAGCTGCTCGGACAGCAGATGGTCAGCTCCGTGTATCTGGTGAAAGCCCTCGGCGGCGGCTGGGATGCCAGCCAAATCAAGGACCAGCGGGTTCGTCCACAAGCGGGCCAAATCTTACAGCAGTGAGCGTTGGCCGGGGAGTTCCTACCTGCGACCCGATGCAACGTCATTCTTTATGCGGTTAATAAAGAGTTGAATAAAAACTCCCGAAACCAGGCAACCGATAAATCCTATCCACAGCCACAGCACATCTTTCTCCATGAGTCCAAGCCCGGTCACAAGAATGCTCAGAAGACTCATGATGGCAGTGAGAACAGTTTTCGCTGTCATGCCCCAGTCTCTGGTGGGCGGGCGAATCTCTGAGGACGGTTGAGTAGACATGGGAAAATCTCCTTCGCCCTGGAAAAATCGTAGGCTCGGACTACGGGTAAGTCAACGTCAGCGGGGGGGTTGATTCTCAGTGAGCGCCGCGGAGGGGTAAGTCAGTACCTGTGCGCTCGGACCACGAAACGCTTCGGTGCTGGACCGACAAAATAAAACGGGTAGCATGTGACAAGCGTAAGTGCGGATTCCGTGGAGGGAGCCAGAACACTCTGGTCATCGTTAGCGACCACCTTCGCCCAATCGACTTCATAACGCGACAGGCCACTCGCGGCCTGAAGCTGAATCTCGTCGTTTTTGCGAATGTCTTTCAATCCACGAAAAAAAGTGTCGCGGTGCCCGGCGATTCCGATGTTTCCGGCTTCCCCGGGAAACGGAGTGCCCGCGATGTGCCCGATTCCCAGCCGCAGCACTCGCGAACTGGTCCCTTGCAAAACCGCGACAGACATTCCCAGCCTAGGGATATCCATGCGGCCCAAAACGTCACCTGCTTTGGTCGCGGCTTTGTTAATCACGGGCTCGGTGTGATTTTCGTTCCGCTCTTTTTGGACTTGCTCTTTTTGCACCTGGATTTGATTTTCCAGGGAGCGTTTTGCAGAGACCTGGTAGAGCCTGGCTTCGAGCAGAGTGAAACCTACGTAGCCAAGCAGGAGAATGCCGGTGACAAACAAGAGGCGCTCAGTCCACCGAAGAAGCGTCCGGCTGCGCGTGGGAGGGATGTTCCGTTCAGTTGTCACGGCCGGTCGCCGGTTACATTTGCAGGCTGAGACGATGAGGGAGCGACGTAACCGGTTCGGGTGCGTACGGCCAAGCGTCTGTGGTCCGAGGCGTTAGCCTTCACTTGTATGACCCGATAAGTTCCGTCGCGCTTCTTGTTCGTTGGGTTATAGGCGATGGTGTACTGGTTGCGGATATCGCGAGCGATTCGTTCGCAGATAGGCGCAACGTCGCTGAGTGACTCTGGCAGGAAGGCTTCGCCGCCGGTTTCTTTGGCCAAACGCCTAAGCACGCCGGGGTTGCGATCGGGATCCTGGTCATCGAAAATGCCGATGGTGTAAATGATTGCGTTTGACTGCGCCACCAGGGCCGTGATTTCCGCCAACTTATGTCGGCTGGCGTTGTCGCCGCCATCGCTGACAACGATCAGCACTTTCTTGTCGCGATTCCCCATCTTCAGGTGTTCGAGAGCAACGGCAACGGCGTCGTAAAGCGCGGTTTCGCCATCGGACGCGACTCGGGACAGGGCAACTTGCAATTCAGCCGGCTGGTCTGTGAACGCGGTGTCGCTTGGAAGGCCGAAGGAAACCTTTTCGTTGAAGTTGACCACGAACATCTGGTCCTGCGGGTTGCTGGAGCGGGCAAACGCCATGGCCGCGGCAATCACGTCATGACGCTTCGGCGTCATGCTTCCACTGTTATCGACCACCAGTCCAACCGTGACCGGGACGTCGTCGTGGCTGAAATACCTGATGGTCTGAAGAACTCCGTCTTCGTATACCTGAAAGTCTTCTTTGTTGAGTCCAGAGACCAGAATGTTCTTGCGGTCTTGCGTGGTTGCACGCAAGACCACCACGTCAACATTTACTTTGATGGCGTAATCGCCGCCCGGCCGGGTTGGAACCGCGCCAGGTTCCTGGGCCGGAGCCCAACTCGACAATGCAATCGGCAGGGCAATCAGCTGAGCAATTGAAAATAGAAGTGCGGCGATAAAGGAAAAAAATTGTGGGCGGGGCGCAGATAGGGAACGTTCAGGCATCCGTATGTCTTTCAGCGTGTCGTTTTCTTCACAACCCTATCTACACGCGAGTCCGGAGCCACCGGACGAGCGCAATGCTTTGCGCCGTCCGGCATCCGGTCAATCTACAGGGTGGGTCTTTCTGTGAATCCCATCCCTGGCTAGGTTCAAATGCCTCGCTTCGAAAATGCTGAGAGAGCGAAGCCAGCGCCAATCGTCAACAACCCAAAGAGCGCGATCAGCGGCAGCGGACTGGCAGTCTTCGGTAGGGGATCGGCGGCAGCCACCATAACGGGGTCAGCCGGTGGCGGTTCCACGACCTGCGCCAACTCGACTGGTTCGCCGGTAGGAGCAAAAGCCTGGACGGGCGCCGTCTTCAAGGTTTCGGGAGCAGTTGCCATTTCGTCCGGGGTCGCGAGCACGGGCTCATTGGTTTCTTTCGCTATCTCAAGAGCTCTCGACTTCGAATATACAAATTCCTCGCCCCATGCACGCCCGGGGTAAAACCATGCTCGCAGAGCTTCCGGCTGTCCGGCGGGACGCTCGCGAAACGTCATCGTAGTTTTGTCAGTCGTCTTCAACCGATAGTTCGGGATCGCCAGAACGGTGGTGAGGACCTGGGTTTCGTCCTGATTGAAAATCTGAACGATGTGACGGTCAGATTGTGAATCGACAATCTTGAAAACGTATGTACCAGCCGGCAAGGTGTGAAGGCCGACTCCCGGAACTTCGACGGGACCGCTGAAAGTGATAGTCGTCTTGCGGTTCCAGTCATCCGCGGATGCTCTCGGCACTACTAGCGTGCTGAGCACAGCGAGGCATAATCCGATTCCTAACCCTTTAAATAGTTTCATGATTGCTCCTGTATTTTTCTCCGACTAACTCGCACGGCGGTGGTGGTGCAGCGAGAACTCTTTGTGTTGTCGGGTTCACAAGAGGTCTACAGCCGGAAGGCCGGCGGTTTCGAAAACCGTGGAAAGCTGTTCGAGGTCAGTATCCGGCCACAGGAGCTTTGATTACTGGTCAAAATTGATCGAAGCGCTTTTATGATGTGGTTCTCATCTTTCGTAGCAGCCCTGAGGCGCATGGCTAACGCTCGCAGCCGGTGCCGACTGAGATTCCTCCGCCGCGATGAAAAACGCGGCGTTCGGAATGACAAGGCTTCTGTGAGTCCTCGGCTTGTGGCTTGTTCGCTATCTGACTTCCGATTCTTGTTTTCTCGGCATCTCGGTCTTTACGTGGTGGTCTTGGAGGAATCAGTTCTGTGCCGCTTTTAATCACGGCATCCTCAAAAAGTGAGTCATAGTGCTCAGACTTGAAACCGGATCGGTGGAATCCTTACATCGACACGCCGCACTTCAATCCACGCAGCCCGCAGCAGCAAGGTAGGACCGGGCAATCGAAGGATGATCTGGCAAGGTGGTTCAAGATGAGTAAGATTCGTTTAACGAGTAAGATCCGTTTCCTGTTGCTCGCACTTGTGATATTGGCCATTCCGGCCGCCTCGTTCGCGCAATTCGGCGTGGCGATCACGATCGCGCCTCCCGGGCTCCCTGTGTACACCCAGCCCATGTGTCCCGCGGACGGTTATATGTGGACGCCGGGCTACTGGTCCTACGGGGACGACGGCTACTACTGGGTTCCGGGTACGTGGGAGGAGGCTCCCGAAGCGGGGTTGCTCTGGACTCCCGGCTATTGGGGTTGGGGCGACAACGCCTACTCCTGGAATGAAGGCTATTGGGGTACGAGTGTTGGCTTTTATGGCGGTGTCAACTACGGCTTCGGCTATGGTGGTCTCGGCTATCAGGGCGGATATTGGGATGGTGGAGCGTTCTACTACAACCGCTCCGCAAATAATGTGAGTGGCGCGAACTTTCACAACGTTTACAGCAAGACCGTCATCAACAACACGACGTTCAACCATGTTAGCTATAACGGCGGACGAGGTGGAGTGAGCGCTCGCCCCACCGCGGCGGAAGAGACGGCGTCCCACGAGCAACACCGAGCGCCAACGGCGTTGCAAACCCAGCATGCGCACGCTGCCAGCACCAACCACGCGCTTTTGGCGTCCGTGAACCACGGGCGTCCGGCAGTGGCTGCAACAGCCAAGCCAGGGGAGTTCAGCGGCCATGGCGTTGTAGCGGCGAAGAGTGCGGGAACACCTTACAAGGCTACCTCGAACAAGGCAGCGGCGAACAAGGCATCCGCGACGCGGTCGAGTGAAAACAAAACAGCTGCGAATAAGGCGGCTACGACGCGGTCGAACGAAAACAAGGCAGCTGCGAACAAGGAAGCTGCGACGCGCTCGAACGAAAACAAAGCGGCAGCGAATAAGGCAGCTACGACGCGGTCGAATGAAAACAGGGCAGCTGCGAACAAGGAAGCTGCGACGCGCTCGAACGAGAACAAAGCAGCAGCGAATAAGGCAGCTACGACGCGGTCGAATGAAAACAGGGCAGCTGCGAACAAGGAAGCTGCGACGCGCTCGAACGAGAACAAAGCAGCAGCGAATAAGGCAGCTACGACGCGGTCGAATGAAAACAGGGCAGCTGCGAACAAAGAAGCTACGACGCGCTCGAACGAGAACAAGGCAGCAGCGAATAAGGCAGCTGCGACGCGGTCGAACGAAAACAAGGCGGCTTCGAACAAGGAAGCAACAACCCGATCGAACGAGAACAAAGCGGCTGCGAACAAGGCAGCTGCAACCCGGTCGAACGAAAACAAAGCAGCAACGACTAGGGCGGCTCGCCAGCCCGCTGAGAATGAGAAGCCGACTGCAACTCATGCGCAGACTGCGCCGCGTCAGGCTGCACCGAAGGCCGCGCCTAAGGCCGCACCCAGGGCCGAAGCTGCACCTAAAGCACAGCCCGCGCCGCGCCAGCCCACTGTAGCTCATGCGCAACCTGCGCCTCGTCCAGCAGCGAAGGAAGCGCCCAAAACGGAAGAGCGTCCTCGTCAGTAGTGAATGAAGCCGATGTATTGCTCCCCGCCGCCTCAAATAAGCTCTGGCAACGGGGGAATCTGCAACGGGAAAGACGAATCACAATTCACCAAAGAGGAGGAATAAACCGTGAAACCAAGTACGCAAGACCGGGCCGAGGGCAAGCTGCACGAAGTGAAAGGGAAGATCAAAGAAGAAGTTGGTAAGGCGACGAACAGCCCCGATCTGGAAGTCTCAGGAAACGCAGAAAAGAATGGCGGCAAAGTTCAAAAATGGATTGGCAACGCTGAAAAAATCGTCGGCGAATAAAAAGAACGGAAATCACTCCACAGCGTGGGGGCCGGACAATCGTCCGGCCGTAACGCTCCCCGAGAGGAAAAGTTCGAAAAGAAGAAACCTGGAATAAGGAGAACTTATGATGACGACAACTGCACAAACCAAGTGTGCGCACCTGCCCTGCAAGTGCATTGCGGCCCCAGGCGATAAATACTGCGGTCAAGTTTGCAAGGAAGCGGGATCGAGCGAAGTGGAGATTGCGTGCCAGTGTGACCATGGAGCTTGTCCGCTTACCGTGTGAGAACAGGGGCCCTTTGGTGCGCAGGCAGGAACTACCCAATGAGAATCTCGGCGTGAACATGCGCCGAATCATGCTCTTGCTACTGGTAGCCGCCGGCTTCGCGACCCGACCACCACCCGCAAAGGCACAAGCGCTGGCCGATTCGGCGACCTCCTCAGGCAGTGTTGCTGGCACGGTTGCAAGCACAACGCCGACACTCCCAGACCTGACGTATACGCGTCCGACGCAGGCCGCTAAGTTCTACAACTACGTCTTCGACGCGTTCGGCCCGTACCCTGCTGTTGGCGCGGGATTTGCAGCCGGCATCAACCAGGCGAACAACACCCCGCCGGAGTGGAAGCAAGGGGCGGAGGGTTACGGCAAGCGGTTTGGGTCCGACTTCGGCATCGCGGCGGTGAGCACTACTACGCGCTATGCACTGGCGGACGCCCTAAAAGAAGATATGTTGTACTACCGCTGTGAGTGCAAAGGCGTGCTTCCACGGCTGCGCCACGCCCTGCTTTCGACCCTGACCGCGCGGCGCGGCGAAGATGGCCACCTCGTCTTTTCTTTGCCCGCTCTAGTTGCGCCTTATGTCGGCACCATGACTGCCGTTTATGCGTGGTATCCCGGCCGCTACAACTACAAGGATGCGTTCCGGATGGGCAACTACGCGCTGCTGGGGTATGCGGGCGCAGACATCGGCATGGAATTCCTCTATCGCGGGCCCCACTCGCTGCTTTCTCGCATGCATTTGAGTAATGGGCGGGGAGCACGGAATCAGGTGTCAACTCCGTGATCGACCAGAAATCCATGACGGTCGCAAGCCTGGAAGCTCCGCTTCCCGAGCAGCCGGACTTTCTCACCGCTCCGCTCACGTTGACCTCCTCCAAGCGCGTGATCAACGGGTTTCTGGAGTGGTTCGGAGATCTGGGCATATTTTTCTGGCAAGTGGCGCGCGCAGCGGTGACGCCTCCGTTTGAGTTCCGCGAATTATTTCTGCAGCTCGACGAGATTGGGTCAAAGTCTCTTCCGCTGGTGGCGTTAGCTGGAGCCGCCACCGGCGTTGTGCTTTCTTTGGAAGCCCGTTATAGCCTGACTCGATTCGGGGCGAAATCGCTGCTTCCCGCCGCCATCGTGTTTTCCGTGATTCACGAGACCGGACCCATCATCACGGGTCTGGTGGTGAGTGGTCGCGTGGGCGCGGGCATTGGGGCGGAGTTGGCGTCGATGAAGGTGACCGAGCAGATCGACGCCATTGAGGCGTCCGCAGTAAATCCTTACCGGCTGCTGGCGGCCACCCGAATCCTGGCGTGCATCCTGATGCTGCCCTTGCTGACGCTTGCCGCGGACGTGTCCGGTCTTTTTATGGGCTGGGTTACGCAGGCCCTGGTTGAGCCGCTTTCGTTGCATCAATTCATTAGCAGCGGTTTCAAGAGCGCCACTTTCAACGATTTCCTGCCCCCTACGTTCAAGACCGCGGTGTTTGGCCTGATCATTGGACTCATCGCATGTTTTCAGGGAATGCGGACCGAGGGAGGTGCCGCGGGTGTGGGGCGCGCGGCCACGAGTTCAGTGGTGCTGTCTTCGCTGTTCGTGATTCTGGCGGATGTCGTGCTGGTGAAGCTCATTCTTATATTTTTTCCGTGAACGTTTTTTTGGCGACACGGATCGAACCACGCGAAACAACTATGAATACCGCCACCATCGATGAAGTTGCGACGAAGCAAGGGCAGGCCGAGAAAGACGGCAACGCGCCGGTCATCGCCGTCGTGGATTTGCATAAGTCCTTTGGAACTCAAAAGGTCCTGAACGGGATCAGCCTGGCCGTGAAGCGCGGCGAAACTTTGGCGGTGCTGGGGCGCAGTGGTACGGGCAAGAGCGTTCTGCTGCGGCTCATCATCGGACTGGAGAAACCTGACTCGGGATCGATTCTGCTGCATGGGCAGGACATCGCCGGCCTGGCGCTTGACCAGATGGGCGAGATCCGCAAGAAGATGGGTTTTCTGTTTCAACATGCCGCGCTTTACGATTCGCTCACCGTCGAGCAGAACGTGGCATTTCCGCTGCAGCATCACAAGAGAGAGATGACAAAGTCCGAGCGGAGCGACCGCGTCCTGCAACTGTTGGGGGAAGTAGGCATGGAGGACGCGCTTGCAAAGATGCCCTCGGATATCTCTGGCGGCATGCAGAAACGGGTAGGGCTGGCACGCGCGCTGGCTTTAGAGCCGGACATTCTGTTGCTCGACGAACCCACCGCTGGTCTTGACCCGATCAGTTCCGGGGAGATCGACGATTTGGTTCTGAAGCTGCAGCAGGAGCATCACATGGCATCCATCGTGGTGACGCACGATCTGCACAGCGCGAAGACGGTTGCGGATCGCCTGGCTCTGCTCAACGAGGGAAATGTGGTGGTCGAAGGCAGCTTTGAAGAACTACAGAAAAGCGACATTGAGTTCGTCAGGAAATTCTTGAAGCATTCGTAGGAGGACATATGTCGAGAGCGGCTCGGCTGGGAGTTTTCATCGTTGCGTCACTGGCAATTTTAGTGGCCGGTATCTTCCTCATCGGAGGCAAGCAGTATCTGTTCCGTTCTACATACCAACTGCGAGCGCAATTCGACAACGTGGTGGGACTGGATGCAGGCGGCGATGTGCGGGTGGGCGGAGTTCACAGTGGGACTGTGCATAGCATCGTGTTGCCGCACAAGCCTGGCGAAAAAGTCACGGTAATGATGGATCTCGACAAGACGACGCACGAGATCGTTAAACAAGACTCCGTCGCAACCATCGAGACCGAGGGATTGTTGGGCAATCAGTTTCTCGCAATCTCGTTTGGATCGGCGCGATCCGGCGAGGTGCGGGACGGCGATCTCATCGCCAGCCAGCCGCCACTCGAAATGGCCGAGCTGCTGCAAAAGGCGAGCGGCCTGTTGGACGGCACCCAGCAAGCCATCCAGAACGCAACCCAGGCAACGGCGAATCTGGATTCGATTAGCGCCAAAATCGACAAGGGGCAGGGAACTGCAGGAGCGCTGGTCAACGACAAGCAGCTCTACACCAACCTCGAACAGACGTCGAGCTCCATGCGCGACACCATGGTCCAGGCGCAAGCCGGGGTTACCGACTTCCAGGAAAATATGGAAGCCATGAAGCACAACTTCCTAATACGCGGATATTTCAAGAGCCGCGGTTACGAAGACTCCGCCGAGCTGGCCAAGAACGAGATTGAAAAGCTCCCGGAAAGCGCGCCGACCAAGGAGTTCACCTACTCGGCGAAGCAACTCTTCGATAAGCAGGATTCGGCCAAGCTGAAGAACCAGAAATCTCTCAACGCCGGCGGCGATTTCCTGGCCAATAACCAATTCGGGTTTGCCGTGGTCGTGGTATCGGCAGGCATGGAAGGCGACACGCAAAAAGATTTGGTGCTGACGCAAGCCCGGGCCATGGTAGTGCGCCAGTATCTGGTGGAAAACTTCGGATTTGACGATAGTCAGCTCAGAACCTTGGGAATGGGTAAGCAGGCGGAACAGAACTCCGATGTTGGCTGGGGTAGGGTTCAGATTTTCGTTTATCCCGCTGGGACCGAGATTCCGGCCACCAAGCAGGTGCAGACGAGTGCCTCAGCCGCAGCTACTTCAACTCAAGCGGCTCAGGCTTCGACCGCAACCACGAAGCCACAGTAGGCTTGCGTTCGCGTGGTGGCTGGGTAGCTGTCGGTTCGATCGACTTCAGCGTCCGCTTTGGTCGTGATCGTCGCTTGCATCGCGCAATTGCCGAGAATGTATAAAACGGGACAGTCATTCAAGTCATTAAGACGTACTGTCGATATAGGCACCTGTAAGGGGTCATCGGGCAAAAAAGGAAACCTAATGCGCATCCTCTCCCCCATTCGTTTGGTTCGTTCGCTGTTGTTCGCGCGTGCTGGCGATGTCGGCCGCATCGTTTGGGCAAATTGGCGTAGCCATTACCATCGGCCCGCCCGCTCTGCCTGCATATGACCAGCCTATTTGTCCGGGCGACGGTTATCTCTGGACGCCAGGCTACTGGGCTTACGATTATGACGCCAGCGATTATTACTGGGTGCCAGGCACATGGGTGACGGCGCCCGAAGTGGGTTTCCTGTGGACGCCAGCCTATTGGGGTTGGGGCGGCGACGGATTTGTTTTTTACGACGGCTACTGGGGCCAGCAAGTGGGCTTCTATGGCGGAATCAATTACGGCTTCGGTTATGGCGGTGAGGGTTACGAAGGTGGGCGTTGGGATAATGGACACTTTTTCTACAACCGCTCCGTGAACAACGTGAACGTCACTGAAATTCACAACGTTTACGACAGGGCCGTCACCAACACCACGATGAACAGGGTCAGCTATAACGGCGGCAACGGCGGAACTATCGCGCGGCCGAGCGCTCAAGACGAGGCGGCGGGACGTGAGAGGCACATTCCGCCAGTAGCGGCGCAAACTCAGCATGCGCAGGCGGCTCGAGCCAACCCGCAGCAACGTGCATCAGCGAACCTGGGCAAGCCCGGAGTCGCAGCAACCCCCAGGCCCGGAGATTTCAACGACCGAGGGGCCGTTCCGGTACGAGAAGCTGGAGCGCCTTACAGTGCAGCCGATCGGGGAGGAAATCAGGCGCGTACGCAGTACAACTCCGCTCAACCCATCGCTGCCGTGCACCCTCGCGACCTTCCGGCCTACACTCCGAGCGCTCCGAACACCGGCAAACCGAAGCTGGACAAAAAGTATCAGCGGCAGCAGGACAAGCAAGTCGCGAATCAGCAAGTGGAACGAGACAAACTCCAGCAGAAGCAGGACGAGGAACACCAGCAACTGGCGAACCAGCACGCCAGCGAACCGCAAAAGCAGCAGGTGGAGCAACAGCACCAGCAACAGACACAACAATTACAGCAGAAACACCAGCAGCAGCAACAGCAATTGCAGCAGAAACAGCCGGAAAACCGGGAGCAGCCCAAGAAGTAAGACTAGAAATTCGCCGCAATAATCGCAGGTTTCGTGCGGGCAGGACCGCACTGCCGGCAAATTATGAAGGAGCAATTCCATGACGCAAACTGTACTGGAAAGAACGGCCGATCACATTACCGAATCGGCTCACCAGGCTTCTCGCGCGTCCAGCGCGGTTGCCGATGCAATTCACGATGGCGTAGGAGTGGCGAGGCGTGCCGCGAAGCAGAGCGGCGATGCCGCGGAAGAATTTCTGAATGACACAAGTCAGCGGATCCAGCGTCACCCGATGCTCATTGTGGCGACGACATTTGCGGCTGGTTTCACCGCGGGAGCCTTGATCTCCTGGATGATCAAGCGAAGATAACGCGCGCCGTCCACCGTTATGCGTCATAGGAGGGCAGCGCGATGCGCGCACTCCCATACAGATGCGCGATCGTGGGCAACAACTGGCTGGCCAAGCGATCCTTGGCGATGAGGGCGTCTACCAGGGACAACGCCTGTTCTGGAACGCCCAGTCCTTCGGTGAGCAGGATGATCGGCGCCAGCGGCCTGAGCCGCCTCAGTTCGATGGCAACTTCTTGCCCGTTCATGGCAGGCATGAAGTAGTCGAGAATTACAACGTCAACCGAGTGGGTGGAGGCCAGCTCCAGTCCCTCGCCGCCGCTGGGAGCCGTCAGAACGGTATACCCGAAGCTTTCGAGGAATGCCCGCTCGCATTCCAGCACATCCCGGTTATCGTCGATGCAAAGAACTACTCCGCCTGGAAGTTCCGAACAAACCGACTGGGGCATTGTTGCACCTTCAAGGAATCCATCTTCCGCAATTACGACCGTGAAAGCTGATCAAAATTGCTCAAACTCCCTGGCAACCGCCACCCCGCCGGCTTTCGCTCGGGCCGGGAACGAAGGCGCGATTTCGCCTTCAGCGTTGCTTGTCTGATTCGGGGAAATTGCTCCAAGCAGCTAATCGTGAAGAACTACATTGAGCAGCGAACCGTGGACCTGCAGACCTCCGTTGTAGTGAATAAAGCCCAATTTCCTGAACCTGTTCATGAAGAAGCTAACCCTCGAGCGGGTCGTGCCGATCATCTCGGCGAGAGTCTCCTGACTGACCTTGGGCACCACAGCATCAGGAATAGTCTCCTTGCCGAAATGAGCGAGCAGCAGCAAAATCCGGGCGAGTCTCTTTTCGCTGGAGTTGAAGAGTTGGTCCACTAAATCTTCTTCGTAGCGGATGTTCCGCGCCAGAAGGTACGCTACAAACAGATCCGAAAACGTGTGCTCGCGGTGCAGGGCACCCACCATCGCTTTCTTTTCGACCCGCAGAAGAGAGCAATCCGTCAGGGCTACGGCGGACCCCATACGCAAGAGCTGACCGGCGAGCGCACCTTCGCCAAAAAAGTTTCTCTCACTCAGAATGCCGATCGTCGCTTCCTTGCCGGCTTTGGATACAACGGTGAGCCTCACTTTGCCTTTCTGCACATAAAAGACGGCGTCTGCACGGTCGCCTTGCGTGAATATCTTTTGTTTTTTCGGTACCGATACAATCTTTCTGCCTTCTCCGATCGTCGCGAGGAAGGTATTGGGGTCGAACTCGCGCTTCTTGCTTGTTGCAATCCGTGCCATGTTTTTTCTCTCTCACTAGAAGTCCCAAGGGGCTGCGGAGCATGGACTGCTCTCTCTGGTCTGGGCACCCACAGGTGAGACCACTTTAGCGCCCTGGCGTTTGTACGGGTGAACTCTTAGCAGGTCTCAGCGCAACTTAGAGACCGCATCTCATTGGCAATGTTAGGGTTAGCCTACGCCGCACGGAGTGTCGGATGCGATCGTCAGGTCTGGCATAGATTCTTAGTTGTAGGATACGATTCTTTGCGGTAGGATTTCAGCCTTACGTATACGAATGCACCCAGGAGCCCAGCATGGGACGCAACGGAAACGGCAAGGACACTCACTACGCGTCGGTGAATCGATCTGACGTTCCGCAAGGTCGTAAGGGAAAACATCGGAAGGCTGTGGCAGACATTCTTGCGGACCTCGCAAAGCTGAACGCCCAGCAAGCGGTCAAGATTCCGCTGAGCGGATTGAAGGGCGAGAAGATGCAGAATCTGCGCTCGGCATTGAACCGCGTCACGCGCGAGAAGAATATACCCGTGGTAACGTCGAGCGACGAGAAATACCTATACGTGTGGCGCGCCGACTCGCCTAAAAGTACCACGGCCGCCGAATAGCAACCCTCCGCGAGGTTGTTGTTCAAGTAGCACATAAAACTCCGTCCTGCGTCGATTCCCGTCCCGCAATTCACTACATGAGCCCTTCTGCTCAGTATTTCCGACATAGATAAGCGAATCTTAATGCGAGTCTGAGAAGGGAAATTCTGCTGACAGACTCCGGCCTGACTTGAAACACGGGCGCAATTTGGGATGCACAGGAACTCTTCGGGCTCGGTAGCTTTTGAGCTTTGGACTGCCGGTGCGCAAAATCGAGGAGACGAAATGCTTTACGCCGGCAAAGTTGGGTGCGTTGGGGTTGTTTTCCTATTGCTGACAACCTGGATCTCAGGACCACGCACGACACCACTTGCTTCGGGAGAAAATCCGAGCAGAGAAGAGCGCGGGGACAAGCACTGGAACGACGATGCCAGGGACCTCAATGCGGTCAAGCAAGTGCAGCAAACCCTGCAGAACGAAGGCCACTATCGCGGCAAGATCGATGGGGCGCTCGGTCTGCGGACGCGGGCGAGCATCCGCGAATTTCAGAGGGCGAAGAATCTGCCGGTGACCGGGCAGCTTGATGTCCAAACAGCCGGCAAACTCGGCGTCACACCTGAGGTTCGCACGGAGACAAGCTACGAGACTACGAAAGATAAACCTTCGGCAGGCATAAAGTGGACGAAAGATTTCAGACGACCCAGCAGGGCGCGCCGGTCGCCAGTGAAGAGAGCTGCTGCTGAAAGCGGAGGGGAAGAGAAGGCAGACGCGGTGCGGCCTGCCTCGGTCAATTAACTGCTGACTCGGCTTACCCCAAGCCTGCAAGGACGCCGCGCATATACGCAAAGCTGCTGATGACTCCGGGCATCGGATCGTCGGGATGAATTTCATATTCCAGGTCGACGAAGCCCGTGTACTTCATCGCGATGAGGGCTTCAAACATTTTCCGCACCGGCATGAGGCCGTCTCCCACCGCTACCTGGCTCTCTTTATCCTGGAAACTCGCGAGATCCTTCATGTGTAGATTGAACAGCCGCGGGCCAGCTTCACGAATGGCCTGAACCACATCGGTGCCGGCGCGAACGGTATGACCCACGTCGATGCAGCAGCCGATGCGCGGGTCCATGCCCTTCACAGCTTTCAATACATCCAGCGGCGAATGCCACAGCTTGTCTTCAGGGCCATGATTGTGGATGGCGATGCGAATGTCGTACTCCTTTACGAATTTTTCCATCCGCGGCAGAGTTTCTGGCGCGGGGTCGCCGGCAACGATCACACCAATGCCCGCGCGCTTGCAATACTCGAACTTGGCGCGGATGTCCGCGTCTTCATCTTTGGGGAAATAGATGGCTCCCGCGGCGTGAAGCTTGATGCCCGCTGCGCCGTAGTCTGCCAGCGCAGCCGCTTCCTGCTGCGGATCCATTGGGAGATGATCTTTGACGTCCTTCGCATTCAGCTCCGACACATTGAGCTGCTTCATGAAGGCGATCAGCTGCGCTCGAGTGAAATTACGAAATGTGTAGCTCGCGAGGCCCAAACGAAGAGGAGACGCGTTGTCCGCGGATGGCTTCGCATCGGCCAGTGCTGCAGGATTCCTCGGCGCAGCGAAGGCTGCCGCAGCGAGCGCGCCGGAGCGCAGAAGATCGCGACGAGTGAGGGCGCTTTTCATAATAAATCGCCTCATAATAATCGCTTCATCGCAGGTGTGAGATTAAACGTGCGGCTCCCAGCCCTTCTCGTACTCGCGCGTCCACCTCTTCATGGCTTCGGGGTCGTTCTGGATTCGCCCGTCGTTGGTGTCGATGTGGAGTTCACGATTCACTTCCCAAGCGATGTTGGAAAGCTGCAACATCGTGACCGCAACGTTGCCGACCGTGATTGGGGCGTTGAGCTTTTCGCCTTTGCGGATTCCTGCGATGAAATTGGCGAAGTGAGCGTCAGTCATGGAGTCGCGGCCGATAAGATCAGAAGACGAGGTCTCGTTGCCCACCTTGAATTCCCTGGTCTTCTTCCCTTTGAGGTCGTAAATCTCGTAGCCGTCGCGATCGACCAGCACCGTACCAGTCGTTCCCATGACCGTCACGCCGCGATCGCGGCCGTAGAACTTCATGCCCTGGCAGCACTTGCCCTCCCAGGAAATAATCTTGTCTTCATATTCGAAACTCGTGACGAGCGTGTCATAAAACTGCCAATCGTCTTTGAAGTGATATCGTCCGCCCGACGAAGAAACTCGCTGCGGATAATCGACGCCCAGCGCCCAGCGGCAGACGTCGACCTCGTGCGTGCCGTTGTTCAGAGCTTCCCCGGTGCCGTAAATTCTGAACCAGTGCCAGTTATAAGGCTGCACGTTGTCTTTGTAGGGACGCCGCGGCGCCGGGCCCTGCCACAAGTCCCAATCAAGTTGCGGCGGTACGGGCGCTTCTTTGCCGGTGCCAATCGACTTCCTCTCATTGCTGTACCAGGCTTTCGCGTAGTAAGCCCTGCCAATGAGCCCGGCGTGAATTTTGTCGACGATCTCCATGGTGTGCGGGGATGAACGCTGCTGCGTGCCCATCTGCACCAGCTTTTGATATTTCTGTTGAGCCGCGATCAGCATAGCTCCCTCGGCCGGATTGTGACTGCACGGTTTTTCCAGATAGACGTGCTTGCCCGCCTGCAGCCCCGCGATGGCCATTGGTGTATGCCAATGGTCGGGAGTGGCGATGGTGATGGCATCTACATCTTTCAGTTCGAGAATCTTGCGAAAATCTTTATCGGCCACGGGAGCTTCGCCCATCTCGTGCTGCGTAGCGTCGGCGAATTTCTTGAGAATGTTGCTGTCCACATCGCAGACGTGAGAGATGCGGGCCGCGGCCTTGTTCACCTTGAGCGACGAGAGATGAGCGTAGCCGCGCCCGTTCAGACCAATCACCGCAAAGTTGAGGCGATCGTTGGAGCCCATGATCTGGCCATAGCTCTTCGCGGTTGTTCCTACGGCCAAGCTGGCCGCGCCCACTGCGAGTGCGTCGAGAAATTCACGTCGCGTAACCATTAATTCCTCCTACTTCCTCACTGCCGGCGGTGGCCCTGGCCGCAGGTCGTCAATCAGATCGGCTGCGGAGTTTTTTCGTCGCCACCTACCGGCCGTCTTTTTTCTCCGGTTCGCGGGGCAGCGGTGGTTCGATCGGCTTGCGCGGCAGCATCTGGTCGCGCATGGCCGTGTTGTAAACGAAGCTGGCGACGATCACGGCCATCTGCTTGAGGTCTTCGGGTTGCAGACGATCGTATACGTCCATGTTGGAGTGGTGGGTGCGGGTTTCGTATTCGACGGGATCTTGAATGAATTGGAATCCGGGAATGCCGACCGCGTCGAACGATTGATGATCGGTGCCGCCCGTATTGCGCATGGTGATCGTCGTCATGTCGAGATCTTTGAAGGGGCGCATCCAGGCTTCGAAAATAGGCAAGACCGCTTCGTTTTCCTGCAAATAAATGCCGCGAATCTTGCCGGTGCCGTTGTCGACATTAAAGTATCCGGAAACTTTCGCCTGCTCGGGCTTGACGGTGACCGGCCCGGCCTCGCGACGCATCAGGGTGGGCATGCCCTTCATCCCAGGATCGTCCATGGGAGGACGCGAACCGAAATGCTGCTGCACGTAACCTTGAGATCCGAGCAGGCCTTCTTCCTCGCCGCTCCACAGGCCGATGCGAATGGTGCGGCGCGGCTTGATGTCCAGCGCTTTCAAAATGCGCATGGCCTCCATCATGACGATGGTGCCCGCGCCGTTGTCGGTTGCGCCCGTGCCCGCGTGCCAGGAATCGAGGTGAGCGCCGAGCATCACAACTTCATCTTTCTTGTCCGTTCCCGGAAGCTCGGCGATAGTGTCGTATTGCATGGGATCGTCGTCATAGAAAGTATTGACGACGTTCAACTCCAGAGTCACTTCTTTTTTCTGATCGAGCAGGCGGGCAATGCGGCTCCAGTGCTCGGAGGCCATTGTGAGTTGAGGGACAGTAGTGGTCTCGCCGGTTTTGTACGATCCGCCGGACTGAACGAAAACCGTGCCGCCGCCCGCGGTTCCGCGGCTGTGGTCGATGACGGCGAGAACTTTTTCGTCGGCGAGGAATTGATTCAGTTCCTTGACGAATTGCTGGCGCTTGACGAAGTCGGCGAAGCGGAAGGGCGGGCGCTCGCCCGGAATCTGGTACTCCGCAGTCTTGGCCAGATCGTCGTCGGTGTAACGTTTGTAGGGAGCTTCGGTGATGGGCTTCACCTCGGCGTCGGGCCCCATGATCACAATCATTCCGGCAAGCTTGCCTTTGTACTTGTCGAAGTCTTCCTTTTTTTCGATGTTGACGCGGATGCACTTGCCGGTGACCACGCCGTTGGTGCCGGGAGTCCACGCCTTGGCGTAGACGAGCAGTGGAGCGATGTCGGGCGAGGTCATGCGCACGTTGACATACTGATTGGCCCAGCCACGGCCGAACGGTCCCCAAGGTTCGAGGTGCGCGTTGCTGAGGCCCATCGCGGCGAGTTGATCGCGGGTCCACTCATTGGCGCGCTTCATGTTCGGAGATCCGGTGAGGCGCTCGCCGATGGAATCCATCAATCCGCTGGCGTATTCCATCACCTTCGAGTCGCGGAAGCCTTCATAGCGAATACGGGTGATCGTCTCCAGGTCGACTTTTTCCTGTCTTTCCTGAGACCAGGCAATGGCCGAAATCAAACTGAGAGAAGCGATGAGACCAGCAAAACGAACAGCCTTTTTCATGGGTGGCGCTCCTGGGCGCGGATCATTCTGGCTAGAGATCGTGGTTTTGAGATCCTGGTTTTGAGATCCTGATTTCGAAATCTTAGCTTCGAGATCTTGATTTCGAGATCCTGGTTTCGAGATCAAGTTCAGAGATCGCACTTTAAAAATACTGGCTAGGATCAAATCGGGGATTATACAACCTGACCGGAAGATTGCGAGCGAGGGTGTTTGTAAAGTTATTTCAGCCGAAAACAACAACAATGCCGATAATAGCGAACCTTCGTCTAGCTCCCGGATGCCGCGCCCTTAGCGGGTTTTGTTGGATCGGGTTTTTGATTGGAGACGGTTTGCATACTCTGGCGCGCCCGCTCGAGCATGGACTCGCCCGTGTCGCCGGGGCGGGCAGCGGCATACCCAATGGAGACGGCGAGAGATCGCTTTTCCCCCCACCATTCAATGCCATCGTTGGCCAGCATTCGGCCGATGCGGTCGCCCACCGCGCGAAGCGAGTCGCCGCTGCAACCATTCAGGATCACCAGGAACTGATCATCGCTCCAGCGCCCCACATGATCCGTTCTCCACACCGCAAGCTCGAGCGTGTTCGCCACCATGCGCAGCATGCAGGTAGCCGCCTCCGCTCCAAAGTTCGCGCGAAAAACCTCAAAGCCCTTCAGCCTGAGGTGCAGGACGCCGAAAGGAACCTGCAGTTCCGCGAAGGTTCCCAACGTTTCCCGCAGGTGCGATTGCATGATGGCGCGGTTGGCAATGCCGGTCAGCTCATCCACGAGGCCGGAGCTCTTCAGGCTATCTTCCCGCTGTTCGTCGTCTTCCGGCTGGTGGCGATCTTCGAAGCTTTGCAGCACACCAATCGTGGAGCCGTGCGCGTCCCGCACCGGAACGGCCCAGACGCGCACCGGTACCCGGTGGCCCTGCTTATGGTGCAGATAACCGTTGGTCTGGCTGGGGTGCGCGCTTTGGATCGCAGCGCCAACGGGACATTCCGCGCCACAGGCTTCACAAGTATTCTGATCGCATTGCAAAAGGGTTCGTCCCGCACAGGGCCGACCCACCACCTCGTGGCGAAGGTTCCCGGTAATCCGTTCGGCGCCATCGCTCCAGAAAATAATCTTTTTCTGAAGATCGATAACGCAGACCCCGACCTGCAGGCTCTCCAGAAGGCTTCGACAAATCTCGGGATCCTCAAAGGCAGACATTCGTTGGCCGACGGCGAGGCACTCGAATATCTTCATCGGCACAATCCACCGCGACTTCAGGAAATGAACCCTGCCACACGGCACGAAAACAAGAAAGTAGCTTTGTTTCAACAAGATAGCCATATGGCACTTTAGGGGGATAGGTGGCACGTTCAGGCTATTTTCAGGTGAAAGGGACGAGTCTAATTTTATTGGTGAGCAGTTCTGGGGGAGGGCTGCCCGGGCGTCCCGGACTCGAAAGAGTCTCGGGACGCTCGTTATTTTAGGGCAAGAATTGCTGAAACCCCGAGACTGTCACCTCGTCGGGAAAGGGCCACTAAGCGGAGGACTGCTAGTTCGTGGAGATGGTGAAATTGACGGTGATCTTTGCCTGGGTTTCCACGGCCTCGCTGCCCTGGTAGTGAGGCTTGAAGTGCCACTGGCGCACGGCATCCTGCGCCGCGGAAGCCAGAATTGGCGGGCCGCTGACCACGCGGAGATCTTGAATCGTCCCGTTCTTGCTGATCAGGGCCTGCAGGATCACCGAGCCTTGAACCTTCATCTGGCGGGCGAGAAGCGGATAGTCGGGCTTGACGGGCCGGCTAACCACGTCGGTCGTGCCCCTTGAAATCTGCACACGCTCGGCGGCGTTGCTGGTTACGCTTGCGGCGGTTTCAGCGCCCACGGGCCCGTCTGCTTGCGCGGGAGTGCCGGGTTGCAGGTCCACTCTGAGCGAGTTGTTGCCGGGACGAATCGTGCGGTGGCTGTCTCCCGCGACCACTTCCACTTCCAGCGGCGGCAGCACGGTTCTGGTTGTAGTGGCAGTCGCCATGGGAGGCGCTGCAGCATTGACCACGATATTTTTCTCGGCTTTGGCGGTCACTGCGCGATGCTTCGAGTTCGACGCGGCTGAGTTCGCGGCAGAAGAGCCCGCAACCGAAGAAGTTGCTTTCCCCGCAACTGCAGTTGGCTGCGTTGGGAGTGTTCCGGCAGGAGTGCTCACGGCTGGCTGGTCAGAGTCCGCGTCTTCCGTTGTGTCAGGAAACCAGAATTCACGGTAGTGGTATAGCGATACGCCGAGGCCTGCGAGCAGCAGCACCAGGGCTGCCACCATCAGACTTCGTTGCTTGGGATCGGGCGTGCGCGCCTGCACCTCTGCCAGCGCGACGCGCTCATCATTATTGGGAACTAACGCTTTGGACTCGAACATGCGGAACCTGGGTCGGCCTGGGGGACTTTCTTCTCGGGATAGTATGCCTCGAAAAGCCCGCAAAAGCCATGAAAAAGTCATAGCTTTACCTGTAGTTTGGACATTTTTTCGGGCGTTCCGTTGCATCCGATGTGCAACGAATTAGCTGCAACCTGGCGTGCAAACGACGGCGTGGACAGGAAGTTACGCCGGAGACTTTATTCAGCAGGCCAGTTGATTACGGGAAATCTTCAGCCCCGTCAGATTCCCCAGGATAGTCACGGCAACCGACTCCGTATTGAAGAATTCGTTGGCCAGACTAGTGAGGTCTTCCACGGTGACGGCTTCGATTTTCTCGATCAGCTCGTCCAGATCGTAGAAGCGGTCGAAATACATTTCCTGACGGGCCAGGTTCGACATGCGGGCGCTGCTCGATTCCAGCGACAGCATCAGGCTGCCTTTCAGCTGGTCCTTGGAGCGGCGCAGTTCTTCGGCGGGCACCGGCTCGGCTTTGAGCTTGTGAAACTCGCTGACCACCGACTGCACCACCTTCGACGCTGACTCGCGCGACGTTCCGGCGTAGACCGCCAGGCATCCAGTATCGCGGTAGGGATTCAGGTCGCTGTAAATGGAATAGACCAATCCCTGGCGTTCGCGGATGTTCTGGAACAGGCGCGAACTCATGCCGCCGCCGAGCAGCGTATTGAGAATGTAGCCCGCATGCCGCTTCTCGTGCGCAATGGGATGCGAGGGCACGCCAATGCAGAGCTGCACTTGCTCCAGCGCCTTCTTGTTGCGCAACGTAATCTTCGAAACGATCTTCGGCACCGGCGAGTGGAAGCCGTTTTTCCTCGGCTTCATGTGCTCGAAATGTTTGGTGACCAGATCGACGAAGCGGTCGTGATCCAGATTGCCGGCAGCCGAAACGATGATGTTTCCGGGCGCGAAGCGGTGCGAGTATGCGTCGAGCACGGCCGCGCGCTCGAATTTCTTCACTGTTTCTTTGGTCCCAAGAATCGGTTTACCCAGCGGATGATCTTTCCAGAAATTCTGGGTGAAGATTTCGTGGACGAGATAATCCGGGTTGTCCTCGTCCATTTTGATTTCTTCCAGAATCACGCCGCGCTCGCGAGTAATGTCATTGGGATCGAAAACCGGATGCAGCACCAGATCGCTCAAAATCTCAAGCGCGACCGGAAGGTGCTCGTCGAGCACCTTTACGTTGAAGCAAATGCATTCCTTGGCGGTGAAAGCGTCCATGTTGCCGCCGATAGAATCGACCTGGCGCGCGATCTCTTCCGCAGTGCGGTGTTCCGTCCCTTTGAACAGCATGTGCTCGATGAAATGTGAAATGCCGTTCCAGGCAGCGTCTTCGTCGCGCGAGCCGGTCTGCAGCCAGATTCCGATCGAGGCCGAGCGGATATGCTGCATCTGCTCGGTTATGATCGTCAGACCGTTGGGCAACACTTGACGCCGTATATTGCGAACTTCTTTCACCATGAGTACTTCCAGGCAGAACGATCAGTAAAACCCCAGTAAACGGTTGTGGAAAGGTCTGTAACTATTCTGACATAGCGCGGCAGGGTGTGCGAAAATGTTTAAGTGTTTAGAATGAGCAGTTTGCAGGCGATCGTGGTTTTGCGGTTGCAGCGAACTCTGCCCGCCTACCAGCGCACGGGCAAGGCCGGCATCGATATTGCGCCGGGCGGCGTAGCATGAGAGGCAAAATCTTGGTTCCTAACGCGGAAGCATCGCTGCTTGGCCTGAACCGTCAGGAAGTGGCGGAACTCGTGGAGGAGGCGGGGGAGCCTGCTTATCGCGTCCAGCAGATTATGAACGGAGTCTATCGCGAGCGGGTGCAATCGCTCGATCAGGTTTCGACCCTTCCGCGCCGGTTCCGCGAAGATCTCTCGCAACGCGGGTTCGCTATCGGTTCGCCCAATATCCAGGAAAAATTTGTCTCGCGCGACGGCACGGTCCGCTATCTCGTCGCCTTTGCCGACGGCGAGAGTGTGGAAACGGTGTGGATGCCCGAAGGCGATGGCGGTGAGGCCGGCGATGGGACGGATGCCGGCGAACCGGGCGAATTGATCGCGAGCCCTGTCGGCACGACTCGGAACTGGGACCGAGCCACGATCTGTGTCTCCAGCCAGGTGGGCTGCGCCGTCGACTGCCACTTCTGCCTGACCGCACTCCTCGGCGTAAAGCGCAACCTGAGCGCCGGCGAAATCGTCGGCCAGGTCTGCGCTGTGCTGAACGATCAGAAAGTCTCACCGCCGCGCGATCGCATCAACCTGGTTTTCATGGGCATGGGCGAGCCTTTCCTGAACTACGACAACTTCATCAAAGCGGTGCGGCTGCTGGTGGAAGAAGTGGGTATCCCGGAATCGCGCATGACCGTCTCCACCGCTGGCATCGTGCCGCGCATTCAAGACTTCGGGCTCGAGTCGGTCCGGCCCAAGCTTGCCATCTCTCTGAATGCTTCGAATGATGAACTCCGCACCCGGCTGATGCCGTTGAACCGGAAATGGAATCTCCAGCAGTTGCTGGCCGCGGCGCGCGATTTTCCCCTGCGCAATCGCGAGAGGATCACGTTTGAGTACGTGCTGCTGCGCGATTCGAACGATGCGGTGCGAAATGCCCAGGAAGTGGTCGAGTTGCTGCGGGGTCTGCGGGCAAAAGTGAATCTGATCGCGCTCAATCCCGGGCCCGGCATTGATTTTGCAACTCCTGAGGAAGAAAGAGTGCTGGCATTCCAGAACGTGTTGATGAAAGCTGGCATTCCGGCGTTTGTGCGGCGTCCCCGAGGCCGGGATATTTATGCGGCTTGCGGACAACTCAAGAGAACGATGGGAATCGGGCAGACAGCGGTGTAAGTCATTTTTCAGAGGACATAAAGGGTTTGTCATTTCCGAACCGCTTTAGCGGTGAGGAATCTGCTGTTTTCTCGCCACGAGCAAGAAAGCAGATTCCTCTCTCGCTCTCGCCGCGCGTTGCGCGGCTACGAACGGCTCGGAATGACAACAACTGATTCTGCAAGCTGAGAGAAGGGCTTTGACTTCTGCTGCCGATATTGCCTGCAGAGACGGCGTCGGCAGAGATCAGGCCGGCAGAGGAGCACTCGTCATAGCAGCCTGTAGCACCGACGAGGCCACGGGCAGTTCCACGCTTACGGCAATCCCATCCTGGTTGTGTTGCTCAAGCCAGATCCGGCCACGGTGTTCCTGGACAATGCCCTGACATGCGCTCATGCCCATCATGCTCGCATATTCTTCCTGGGGTTCATCGCCGGCCTGACCAGACTGGCCGCGGCCCGTTCCCTCGGCAGAGATCTGAAGAACCGCAACGTCATGGTGATGGGTGGTACTGATGGTCAATCTCCTGCCGCCACTTTCTTCGAGCGCGTGCAGCGCGTTGCCCAAGACCTGAGAACAGACCTGAAGCAACTGGTTGGAGTCACCGAGAACTCGGGGCAGTTGATTATCAAGTTCCGTGTGCACGTCGAGGTTCAATGGTTGCCACTGCGACTCGGCTAGCTTGACTGCCGTGCGCAACAGCGTGTTGAGATCGATCGGGGTCCGGGTAGCGGGCGTCCGCTTGGCAAAGCTGAGCAGGCTGGCTACGAGCGAGCGCGTGCGCCGGGCGTGTTGGCCGATCTTGACGGCTTGCGCCCGTTGTTCCGGGTTGAGAGCGGTATTCAGAAGCAGATCAGAATATCCCAGCATCGCAGTGAGCGGATTGTTGAGTTCATGCGCCGCGCCGCCCACGAGTTGACCGATCGATGCCAGTTTCTCCGACTGCAAGACTTGCGCCTGCAGGCGCTTCAGATTCTCAATGGAATCCTGTGAGCGATGAAAGAAGTTGACCAACTCACGGTCCAGCAGGCGCTGGCGCACAAACACCATCACGCCCATCGCGAAGGCAGCGAGCAATGTGAGGATCAGCCGGAACGAGAGGATGCGATGCGGAACGGTCGTATCTGACAGCGTCCAGGCGGCGAAGATTGGAAGCGAGAATACGGCGATCATTCCGCAGCGCGCTACCCAAACTCCATAAGCCGTTGCGCCCTTGCTTTCGCCCTCGGGTTCGCCGGCGCGGCTCCACAGTCCGATCAGGGCAATCCACGCTCCGGAGATTGATAGGGGAATGTCGTAAAGACTTCCGCTGTAATAAACCTTGCGCTCCAGCGCCCAGTTTGCAAAATAAGAACTGCTGGCGTAGAGCAGGCTGAATCCAAACAGATTCGCGTACAGGGCTCTCCAGCGGCCCTGGCTTCCGTTCCAACACAGGGCCAGAGCTACCAGAAACGCTACTTTCTCCGCCAGATACAGCGCGTTGAGATTGTGACTGTAAGCGGCCGCGTCAGGAACCGCATAGAGCCACGGCATCACGATGAGGACGTAGACGTAGATCCACCAAACCAGAAGCAGCGTAAAATCGAGCCGTCCCAGCCGCGCCGCATACTCGCCTCCGCGGACGTGGGCGCGCAGACCGAGCGCCGCCATAAGCGGAACGAAGTGCAGAAAGATGATAATGTCCGCGTCGAACAGATCGGGTACATCGCGGCGGAGAAAAACTTCGAAATACGTCCAAACCAGCTGGTACACAAGCCACAGCGCCATCCCCAAGGCCAGCATGGTCCAGAAAAGCCGCAATCGCCCTTGGGTGCGAAGTGCTCGAGGAACCAGCGAAAACGTACCTACGGCCAGCAGAAAGCATTGCGTGAGGTCGCTGACCGCAGTCAAACGAAACGATTGACGCAGGGTAAGCGCGCCCAGCACGGCTACTGCGAGGCAGACAATCACGCCTCCGGACCAGATTTTGTATTGCGCGGCCAAGAATATTATCCCCGGCCATTCTAGATGGGATCGAGCGGGGTCGATGGTTACTGTAGTAATCTGGCCGGGGCGGCCGGCATCCGATCGGGGCGGCGGATTACCGGGTCAAGCCTGTGAGGGGGCGGCAAGTTTTTCTTGCTACCAGCCTTTCTTATCAATAGTATGCAGCACAGCCGCTTCCCCCGCGGAGACAGACTGTTTTGTTTCGTGCCAACCGCTATAGGCGTTCGTGGAGATTGCAGGCCCCCACCGATCCCGGCGAAATTCGCCGTATCGAGCGCTGGCTGGCCACAGCACGAGTGTTTCTGGCAATCTGTGCGCTGCTCGCCATCCGCATGGACCCCACCCGGCTGGGCTATTCGCCGGCAGCCTACGGCCTGTTCGGTTTCTACATGGGCAACAGCATCCTGATCCTGATGCTGTTGCGCCGGCGGAAGCAATCGACCTCATCCTTTCGGATTCTCGTCCACACTTTTGATATTGTCTGGCCCGCCTTCATCTCGGTGTTCGCCGAAGGGCCGAGAAGCCCGTTTTTCCTCTTCTTTATTTTCGTCTTGACCGCAGCCGCTTACCGGTGGGGGCTTTGGGAGACTCTAGCAACGGCCGCCGCCGAAGTGGCGCTGCTCTGGATGGAAAGCTTTGTACTGCTGCACGGTTGGTTGGCACCCGTTGGCGCTCTGCCTTGGCCAGCGTGGGCCGGCTTGCGCGTCAACCTGGAGGAATTCCAGCCGCAGCGTTTGTTCATGCAGTCGGTTTATCTGCTGGTGATGGGGCTGCTTCTCGGATATCTGGCGGAACAACAAAAACATCTGCGTGCGGAAAAAGCGGCGGTCACTCGAATCCTGGCGAAGGCTCGCGTGGAGTCCGGCCTCACCGGTACGCTGCAGCAGATTCTCGCTGAAGTGCTCTCCATGTACGGCTCCGCGCGACTGCTGATTGCCGCGCAGGAATCCCACAGCCAGCGTGTATTTCTTGGCGAGCTGCACTCTGACAAAGGCGCGACTTCTGAATTTGTCTGGCTCGATTCCAGCCCGCGCGATGCCGCAACTTACCTCGGCGATTTTCCCGGAGACGTTTGCAGTGCAATTCGTGAGGCTGGCCGCTGGTCGACTCTCGCGCTGGATCGTGAGGGCAACCAGATTACCGTGGAGCAAACCGAGTCGCTCACCCGGCTGAACGAATTCCAACGCTTCGATACGGTGATTGCGGTTTCCTTCCTCCTGGGCGGTGAGTGGAGGGGACGCGTGTTCCTCTTCGAACCGTCGCGGCAAGGGGAAAAACTGGAAGAGCTTCGCTTTCTGCTCGATCTGGTTCGGCAGATCGGCCCGGCGGTTTACAACGTCTATCTGCTGCACCGCTTGCGGCGCAGGGCGGGCGCGGCCGAGAGAGCGCGCTTCGCGCGCGAACTGCATGACGGAGCCGTGCAGTCGCTGATCGCCGTCGAGATGCAAGTGGATGTTCTGCGCCGCCAAGCCGACGCGCAAGGTCCCATTGGCGGCGAACTCGGTAGAATCCAGGGACTGCTCCGCGAAGAAGTGCTCAAGCTGCGTGAACTCATGCAGCAGATGAAGTCGATCGACGTGGACGCGCAACGATTGCTGAGCGTTTTGAACTGACACGGTCGAACGCTTCCAGCGCGAGACTGGAATATCCGCGCGCTTTGTCACTGAACTGGAAGAGTTCGACATGCCGCAGAAAGTTTGCCGCGAACTTCTCCGCATCGTGCAGGAAGGTTTAGTGAATGTGCGCAAACACAGCCAGGCACGGCACGCGCTGGTGCGCCTCGGTTCGACTCAGACTTTGTGGACGCTGAGCCTGGAGGATGACGGCAAAGGCTTTCCATTTTCCGGCCGGCTCACGCAGGCTGAAATGGATGAGATTGGGAAAGGGCCTATGATCATAAAGGAACGTGTGCGTTTGATTGGCGGGGAACTCACGGTAGAATCAAATCCGGGTCAGGGATCGCGCCTGGAAGTCACGGTGCTCCGTGGCGGGGAAGTGCCGCATGAATTTTAAGAAGCCACAGACCGTTCGCATCGTGATCGCCGATGACCATCCCATTTTTCGGGATGGGCTGCGGCGCCTGCTTGAGGCCGAGCCCGACCTGAAGGTTCTCGGCGAAGCCTCGGACGGCGCCGAAGCCGTCAAGTTGGCGCGCTCGCTGAAGCCAGACATCCTGCTCCTCGACTTAGCCATGCCCAGGCATCCGGGTCTGGAGGCTCTGCGCGATTTGAGCTCAACCTCGAATTCGTCGCCGGTGCGGGTAATTCTGCTCACCGCGGCCGCGGAGAAAAGCCAGATCGTGGAAGCTTTGCAGCTCGGCGCCCGCGGCGTTGTGCTCAAGGACTCGGCAACCCAACTGCTGCTCCGCGCGATTCATACCGTGATGTCTGGAGAATACTGGGTGGGGCGCGAGAGCGTTTCCAATCTAGTGCAATATCTGCGGACCCTGATGCAATCCTCCAGCGACGAGGCGCGCCAAAAGAAGTTCGGCCTCACGCCCCGTGAACTGGAGATTGTTTCGGCGGTCGTAGCCGGCTACTCCAACAAGGAAATCGCCGAATATTTCAAAATCAGCGAAGACACCGTCAAGCACCACCTGAGCAACATTTTTGACAAGCTGGGAGTGTCGACGCGCCTGGAACTCGCGCTGTTTGCAGTGAACCAGGCCTTGCCGCTCAAGAGTATTGCCTGATTACTACATAGCGCGGAAGTAACCTGTAACGGAAACCAGGGTCACCCCATATGGCACTTTTGTGCCATTGGCCGGGCCTTCCCGGGTGATTAGGATTCTCTAGAGCCCTCGCAGTGGTGGTGTGTCGGTGTGTAACTGGGAGTCCCCAAGAGGGGAAGTTCGGTTCAAGAATGGAGAGGGAGCTCAATGGCAAGATTCTTACAGCAACTCGGGCAGCAACTTTGGAACGATGAGCGCGGTCAGGACATCGCGGAATACGCGGTGATGCTGGCGGTGATTCTGGTCATCGTCGTGGGTACGATTCGGCTGATCGGTTCGAACGCCAACAACGTGTTCTCGAACGTTGGCAGCTCGCTGCAGTAGTCCCCGATCGCTGCCAGCCCGGATACAGTTCAAGCTGGCGGCCCAAGTCACGTGTGCTGATTCCTGCGCTACCTCGGTTCCAAACTTAAATCTGGCTCAGATGACTCCGCCTGCGCTTCTACCGCAAGCGCGCGCTTTGGCGCGTACCTAGTAGGCTTCCTCTTATTTGCGTCGGATCTTATTGTTTCGGATCTGGCTTCTGGTCCCCAGCAGGCGCGGTCAGCGCCACTTTGTCTGCTCCCGGGGTTGAAATCCGCGTCAGGAACGGAAACGGTGGCGTGATCTCAAATGGCATTTTCTCTCGCGCCGAGTTCAGCGCAACCGGCTTACCCTTGGCCAATTCCACCTGATCGCTCCACGGATCCACTTTAATGCGACCGCCCAACGGTAGCGCGGCAATCTGGTCGGTGCGATTGTCCTGCAAGGCCGGGGCCGACGCCATCAAGCTCGCCATGCGGATGGTCTTGCGATCGGCAATACTATTTCCCAGGTGAGAGTGCAGCAGGTTGGGAAGGTCCGGAGCCTTTTCCTGTAACGCCTTCAGAAACAATCCAGCGCTCCCCAGCTTGTCTTTGTAGGGAGAATTCTTCAACATCTCCAGGGCTTTCGCGTCCGCCGCTTCTTCTTCCTTCTCGCTGCGCCGGAACGCCAGATTCTGGAACGAGGCTTCATCGGGGAAGAACATGCGGTCGTTGAATGCCAACTGAGTATCGAAACGGTGCCCCAGCACCACATGCGCCAGTTCGTGCGACAGGATCATCGCCAGCGACGCTTCATCCGGCAACACATCCAGCAATCCGCGGCTGATGATGATGGTATGGCCGATAGTGAACGACTCCAGCGGAGCGGTCAGCAGCACACGGCAGCGCACGTCTCCCTGGAGATCAATGTTGTTGGTCACCAGAAGGTTATTCACCACGGTGAGCAACACTTTGTCCACTTCTCCCGGAGGCGCGAGCAGGCCGATCTTCTGGATGCGGTCGATGGCATTGTCCTCCGCCTGCCGCTCCCACATGCGTTCGGCGACCACCGGAGTTGCGTCCGCGGCAGCCTCGGTTTGATCTTTCACCGATTGCGGCGAGTCCACCAGAATCTGCGTAAATTCCTCGTTCCGGGACAAGCCCTTCACGTCATATCCCCAGAGCCGGGTCTGCGCTTTGAAATGCAGAGTTTTGGAAAGGCCGGTCTTCAGGTTCTGCTCTTCCGTGTAGATGTACGCCGGTAACCAGGTTCCGGGGCGCATATTAAGGCGCCAGCTGTCGAAGTGGAAATAGAAATTGATCTTGGGCGGCGGCGCATAAGTGCCGTTGAAACGAACGATGTTGTATTCCTGATCCTCCACCCAGATGCGGCCCTTGAAGCGCGGAATCTTTTCTCCCGCTCGCGGCTCAACATCGATCACCAGGCATCGCACTTCGCCCAGAAATTCGCGGCGCACAAAAGTAAAGTTGTAATACCTTTTCTGGAAATCCGTATCGAGCACCACCATCTGGGCAAAACCGAGCGGCAGAAAGTGCATGGAATAGACGCCGGTCAGCTTGGCCAGCATGCGCTGTCCGAATCCGGGCTGTCCCGTGAACGAAGTGTCCTCGGGGCCGTCGGTCATATCCAGCCGGCCCAGGAAATAATGGTCTTTGACGGGCTGGGGGTTATCGGAGCTGTCCGCTTTAAGGTCCTGAATATACGTCTCAACCATGGGATGCATGTGGCGCATCTGGGCGAGAAACAGGTGCTCGCGCTGTACCATGCGGTCGATTACATCTCCAAGGGAGGCCGCAGATTGTGGCGCGGCGGATTCCTGCGCGGCTGGCGCAGCCTGAGCGGTCGCCGGCAGAATCCCAGCCGCTACCAGTAACAACGCGAGAACCAATGAATGCAGATTTCGCATAAGAATAATAATTATGAATTTATGCTATCTGAAAGACCACGTGCAGTACCACAGTCGAGTCCGACGGCTGGCCGTCGCGCAGCGCCGGCTTGAACCGAAGCTGCCCTGCCTCTTTCACGGCTTCCTCATCCAGACCGTGTCCCAGACCGCGAACCACGCGCAAGACTTTAACTTTGCCCGAAGCCTCCAGCACCGCTTCCACCAGCACTTCGCCTTCGACTTTTTGCTTTCGAGCTTCTTCGGTATAGATGGGCACTGGCTTCCAAAGGATTTCCGCGGGCACGACCTTGGGTGCAATAGTTTGTGCCGTGTGCGATCCCGAGGTCGGAGGAGCAGGAACATCCGCGCTCCCAAATCCGGACTGTTGAACCACCCCGCGCTGAACCGTTTGCGAGTTGTTGACCGCAACCCCGTTGCCGAATCCGGAGCTAACCACAACGCCGCGAGCTCCGTTGGCGCCTCTGGTTCCGTTGCCTGAGCCCGGTCCGGTGGGCATATCGAACGATCCCAACTGCGCGATCGTGATGGGCTTTCCCACACTGGCTTTCGCCGGGATGCCGTGTGGATCGCCGAAGCCTCCGGTTTGCACCTTCTCCGGCGCGAGCGCGATGGTCGGAGTCGCGGAGCTGCCGCTGGAGAAGACGTTCATCTTGACCGGAGCGCGAGGAACCACCGGCTTCGGCACCGGCGGTAAATTTTCCAATTTTTTTGCGGCGACCACAACTTCAGGAGCGGGCGCATCTTCAACTTTGATTTTCGGTTTCGGCTGCGGAGCGGGAAGTCGCAACGCCTCCACCGGCGGATCGAGTTCAGCCACCTGCTGCGGCGGTGGCGTGAATCTGCGAATCGGCTGCGGCTGGTGATTCACCGGCACCGGTGTCGGCACCAGTTCGATCGCGTGATAATCATGAACCGGAGCGTCCAGAATTTCCGGGTGGAGCACACGCACCCAGACCAGCAGCGCCACGGCCACTGCCTGAACGCCAAAACTGAGAGCTACCTCGGACCAGGGCTTTCTCGGCTCCGGTAGGAGAGAAAAAAGGCCTTGCTGGGAAACGGATGACCCCATAATTGCGCCCCTGCGCTTGTTCGTGGTTAGAACCCAATCTTAGAACCCGGGTTGCGAGCGAAAAGCTCTCCGCCAGGCCGAAATTTGTTGGGGGAACCTGTTGGATCAGCTCCCCAGGGGAGAACCAGGCGGGCTGCCTGACCCTGAATAATGCACGGCAAAGGCCACTTTCGGCGTTCCCGGTATTCCGATAAGAAACGCAATATCAATAGTTTACACCTTCTCTTATCGTGGGTGGAGTGGCTGTGAAGATTAGGGTAGCAAAAAAAATACACCGTTGAGGAGAGATTTACGGTCGACGAAGCGGCGCGATTCCCGGCATGGGGCAGGTGCAAAACCGGGACTTGGGGCAGACAGTTCACATCTGGCGGGCCAACGATGGGCGATTTGGCAGTGAACTTAGCAATGCACGATCTTGGCGTTCTTGATGCCTCGCGTGGCATTTCGCGTGTCGACCACCAGCTGCGCTTCCTGAACAATCTGTTTGTAGTCGTAATCGGAGTGGTCAGTGACGATTAAGACGCAGTCGTATTGGCCCAGATCTTTGAGTTCCGAGCGCTTCATCTGCAAATCGTATTTTCTTCCCTTGCCAATGAACGGGAAATAGGGATCATGGTAACTCACCACCGCGCCGTCTTTCTGCAGCAGCTCGATGATGGTGAGCGCCGGAGATTCGCGCAAATCGTCAATGTCTTTCTTGTAGGCCACGCCCAGCACCAGCACGCGCGCGCCATTCACTGCCTTCTTGTGGCGATTCAGCGCGGCGCCCACCGACGACAGAACGTGGTACGGCATGTTGGTGTTGATCTCTCCCGCGAGCTCGATGAAGCGGGTGCGAAAATCCCACTCTTTAGCCTTCCATGACAAATAGAACGGATCTACGGGAATGCAGTGTCCGCCCAGTCCGGGGCCGGGATAGAAGGGATGAAAGCCGAAAGGCTTGGTGGAAGCGGCGCCGATCACTTCCCAGATGTCGATTCCCATGCGCAGGCACAACAGTTTGAGTTCGTTGACCAGCGCGATGTTCACGCAGCGATAAATGTTTTCAAGAAGCTTGGTCATCTCCGCGGCGGCGGGCGAAGAGACCGGAACGGTGCGGTTGAAAATGGCTCCGTAGAGCGCGCCGGCGAGTTCCGAAGCTCGCGAATTCAACCCGCCGATGACCTTGGGAATATCGCGGCGCGCCACTGTCGTGTTTCCCGGATCTTCGCGTTCGGGAGAGAACGCGACGAAGAATTCGTTGGCTGCCACTTCTGTTCCGCGCGCGGCTTTCAGACCAGCTTTGTTCTCTTTTTCGAGAATCGGTACCATGACTTCTTCGGTGGTGCCGGGATAGGTTGTGCTTTCGAGAACGACGAGTTGCCCGGCGCGCAGGTGCGGCGCGATGGAGTGTGTAGTATCGGTGATGAAACTGAGATCGGGTTCGTGATACTCGTTCAGCGGGGTGGGAACGCAGATGATGATGGCGTCCATTTGGCTGATCTGCGCATAGTCCGAGGTCGCGGTAAAACCCTGAGCCTTCGCAGCTTGGATTTCTTCCGTAGTAATGCGATAGATGTAGGAACCGCCCTTGGCGAGGGTGTCGACCTTGCGCTGGTCAATGTCAAAGCCCGTGACTTGGAATTTCTGCTCGCTATAGAGCAGCGCAAGCGGGAGCCCCACATAACCCATCCCGATGATGCCAACCTTGGCCTGGCGCTGCTTGATCTTGTTTTTTAGTTGGTCGACAGAAGTATCCGCGGCAGAAGTCGTCATTGTCTAATAGGCCCGTCGTTTCTTTGAGATAGAGGGGGAAGGTTCTAAATGCGGCCGGTCGAAACTTAACCTTCACAGGCTGATTTTAACATGCCGGAGGTCGGGAACCGCATTTTCGCCGAAGCCCAGCCTTCGGTGAGGCGAGGAAGATCAGCAACCCGCGTAGGAGCCTGAAAACAAATGGGATTAGCAGGTAAGCGTCGGATTTCGATGGTCGCCGTCCTGGTGCTGGCAGTGCTCTTGGCGCTCCTTGCGGCCAAGGCAGGCGGGTTCCTCGTGGTGGATGCGCCTCGTCCCTCCGACGTAATTGTCGTGCTCGCGGGGGAAACCGACCGGCGCCCGGCACGCGCGCTGGAACTTCTGCAACAGGGTTACGGAAAGCGGGTGCTCATCGACGTTCCCGCCGAATCCAATATCTACACCTTCACGCAACTGGAGCTTGCACAAAAATATGTGCAGAGCCTTCCCCAGGCTGCGGCCGTCAGCGTGTGTCCGATCGTCGGGCTTTCGACGAAGGCCGAGACCCAGGATGTGGAAAAATGCCTGACGCGGATGAGCGCGGGCACGGTTCTGATTGTGACTTCAGAATTCCACACGCGCCGCGCGTTGAGTATTTTCCGGCGGGAGTTGCGAGGCAGAACGTTTTCCGTGGCCGCAGCTTACGATGACGCGCAGTTCGGCACGCACTGGTGGACGCATCGACAGTGGGCGAAGACTGTGGTGGATGAATGGTTGCGCCTGCTGTGGTGGAGCGTGGTGGACCGTTGGCATTAAAACTTTCGGCGGCCGAAGGTTTGACCTCAGCGGCTAAAGCCGCACGCTAAGCAGTGCCTTGATCGCAGCACTCGAAGCGCTTGCGCCACCCAAGTTCAACTCAACATCGATCACGGCGCTGCCGCTGCGCCCGGGATTACGCACAGCACTAAAGTCTTCCGCACTTCGTTATCACCACCTCGCTATCGCCGAGTTTCCTGGCGGAACAATGTCGCAATCGCGGAAAGTTTTCCACCGAAGAGCCGCGTCCAGAGCACAAAAGCCATTGACTGGCAATCCATTTGGGGGGTAGGATTCGACAAGGTCACCAAAACAGTTATTAACGGAGTGTGGGAATGGGCGAGTTTTGTTTCCGCAGAATGGCGAGTTACGTGCTGCTGTGCTTGCTTCCCGCTTCAATGTTTGCCGCTGAAACCAACGCGGCCATGTTCTATACCAACGGGACGGCATGGGTGAACGGCACACACGTACCTCGCTTTTCTTCGGCCATTTTTTCCGGTGACCTTTTGCAGACCCGCTCTGATTCGGTGGCTAACATCACGCAGACTGGTTCCAGCATTACCGTGCTGGCCGATTCCCTGGTGCAGTTTGACGGCTCCTCTTTGAAGATCGAGCATGGCGGGCTGACGGTTTCCACTTCGAAGGGTGTGGCAACCATGGCCGGAGATGTGAAGGTCGCTCCCGCGTCAAGCGCATGGACGGAGTTTACTGTCACCGATGTGGATGGAACGGTGAGAATTGCCGCGAACAAAGGCGATCTCTTGATCACCGACGACACTGGCTCGGCAACTCTGCAGCAAGGCCAGGACACAACGCGGCAAGAATCCGCCGGACCAGGTGAACAACAACGACCAGCCGGCCAAGGAGAAGAAAAAGAAGAAGCGCGCTGCAGGGGCGGCTCCCGCCGCTGGCGGCGGCCTGCTGAATTCTCCCATCGCGGTCGGAGCAGGCGCGGCGGCCATCGTCGGCGTCACGACCTGGGTGCTGCTCCAGAGCAGCAACCCTGCTAGTCCGTCCACTCCGTAAGGCACACGTCATTTCTCTGGCGCCTTCAGTTTTGTCTTCTCGAACCGAGTCAGAGAAGACTAGCTCAGCGCAGGCTAGTTTAAGGAAAAGCCTCAACCACGGAGGACACAGAGGTTCACAGGGTACTGCCAGGTCCTCAATCGGTTTCCTCAAAAGTGAGAATCCAGGTTTATAAGTCAGGTTTTTAGAAAACAGGATTTTTCACACCACTTCCGAGGCTGGCAGTGTCTCTTCGGCGGGCGGCTGTACTGGCTTGCGCTTGCGTTTAGGCACCACCATCGGTTCGGATGCCGCGACCGTGCAGAAGACATAGAAGAGCGCGGCGTTGGCGGGAATCTCTAGGTTAAAGTCGACAGCGCTGTGCACCAGGATGCCTGCGATCCCAAGAATGCAGGCCAGCGTGAGCGCTCCGCCAACCTCCGAGGGCCAGTTTTTCATCTTTTTTCCTGCCCTGCGAAAGAGCACCACCAAGTACCAGACCACGGTGCCGAAGCCCAGAAGGCCCATCTCGACCAACAGCTGCAAGTAGTCGTCGTGCGCCTGGTTGATGAAGAAGTTGGTGTAGAAGGTGCGAAACTGGGGATAAGCCACAGGAAAGCATCCCAGTCCCCAGCCTAGAATCGGGCGCTTCCAGAACATGCGCAAGCCGTCGCGGTCGATCTGGAAGCGCATGTCGTTGGAGATGTCGGTGTGGGAACTGTGCATGGTGGCCAGCCGGCGCGTGAGTTCTTCACCACCGAGCCAGGTCAACAAGCCCGCCACCAGAAGCAGAAACAGCCCCAATGCTGCTGCCCTTCGCCAGTCGTAACGCTGCCTGACCAGGACGACCGCCAATACGACCAGTTCGGCGAGCAGGGCCAGCATCCCGCCGCGCGACCCGGAAAGAAAAATTGTTCCGGCCATAACGGCGGCGGCGCAGGCGGCGGCGATCCGTTCCTTCTGAGGAGCGATCCGGGCGAGCGACACCACCAGCGGAATCGGAATCAGCATTTCCATCAGCCCGGCGTAGTGGTTGTGATTGACGTAGGGGCCGTAGATCCATCCGCCGAGGCGCGGCTGGCGCAACCAGTAGAGCCGGCCGTTGGGCGAAATGCCCTGCAGCAGCGCGAAAGCGGCGACTGCGGAACCGTAGATACAGAAAATCAGGGCCAGCTTGCGGGCCTGAACGCCGCGCAACAGAGTTTGCGACGACAGGAAGCAAAGAATCGCGTAGGCGACGAACAACAAAGCGCTGGAGATCGTATCGTGCGGGTAGGCGCTGCGGCGAAACACGATTTGCACGAGAACCAGCAGGCCGAAGACCCCCATCGGCAGAAACAGCGGATTCGGAATGATTTTGATTTCGCCGTCAATCCATTGCTTCGCGATCCAGACCAGAGCCAGCAGAATCGCGCCCGCCTCGAGCGCGAACATGGACCAGGGTTCGGTTGCGCCGAAAGCCAGAGGGCCAAACATGAGCAGGCCAAAGGTTCCGTAGAGCAGGCCTGAGCCGATCTTTTCGGACAGCGCGTCGGAAAGCGCGCGTCGCTTGGCTTCGGCAGTTTTGGCTAAGGGTAAGGGCATGAAATCGGTTGTGTTTGGCCGGTAAACGTCTTGCCTACGCCTTCCTCACCATGTGGAAATCGCCGACCCAGAGCTTACCACGGATGGGGCTGCCCTCCGGCAGGCGGCGGATGTGCAGCACCACCAGCCTGCACTCCGGCCCGGTGGTGAACTCGCCGGTGGCGGACTTCCAGAATCCGGCGTCCTTCAACTCGTCGCTCTCGTAATAGATCGCCTGGCTATACATGTCCTGGACGGTGAAGTGCGGTCCGCCGGCCCCGTCGAATTCTCCAGTCTTGTAGTAGCCCGTAAACATGTACGTAGTATTGGGCTGGACGGGAATGTACTGGAAGAATCCGGCGTCGCTCACTCGCGGGCCGTCAAACGTGACCAGCAGGGAACGCTTTCCGCCATGAAAATCGCTGGGATCGAGGGTTAGCTCGACGCTGGGCTGCTTTTGATACTGCCAGTCCAATCCACCGTTGAGCACGTCGAGATTGAAGTTTCCATTCACCACCAGGTTGTGGGGCGAGGGCAGATAGCCCGAGAGTCCCAGGCGGACGGCCGCCTGCTGCCACACCAGCAAGGCCTGGTCCACATCCTTGTGGAGAATCAGATAGTGAAAGTATTCGAGAACATATCGCAGGTCGGGACGTTCGTTCACCTGCATCAGAGCCGCCCAGGCCTTCGCGGTAGCTGAGGTCTCATTCTTGGACATCAGCAGGCTGAGGAGCGCAACATCTGCATCCAGGTGAGGCGGGATGACGTCACGAAGAAGGGCGTCGACGTCGGGCTCGATGCGCCAGCAGAATTGGATGGCTGACGGGATCAGGGACGGGTCGGTGCTGAGAACGACGCGGAATTCGCGCAGAGCTTTTTCATTCTCGCCGCGAACCAGGTAGAGGTTTGCCGCCTCCCAAGCCACGTCGGGGGTGGTGGGATCGGCTTCAATGGCACGCTCCAAAGCGGCGGTCTGGCTGGGGATGTCGCCCAGAACCTGATAGGCGCTGGCCAGATCGAACCAGAAACGCGCGGAATGCGGATTGAGTTGGACCGCGGCGCGATAAGGCTCAATCGCCCCCGAAGGATCGTGAGCGATGAGATAGAAGTATCGGCCTAAACGGTCGCGGTAGTCGGCGTTGCCGGGGTCGAGCCGGGCCGCTCGCTGCAGGCCCGCGAGGTCGACGCGCTCTCCATAGAAGGACGCCACGCACTCCCGCCCGGCGACGATCAGGTAGGCCGCCGCAAGGCCAACGGCCACGACCGCAACCAGCCACTTCTGACCTGGTTTGTTGAAAGGGATCTGCATATTTATGCCGGGGACACGCCCAGGCTAGGCGCTGCTGGACGAAGCGGGTGGTTCTACTTCGTGATCTTCTTCGTCGGAGGAATCGCCCTCGTCGCGGTAGTACTGCGCATACTTGCCCTGATATTCGTAATAGTAGTAGTAGTCGGGGGAACTGAGGTCGACCGCGTTCAGAAGGACGCCCGATACGCGAGCATTGACCTGCATCAAAATGTCGCGCGAGCGGCGCAGCGCTTGTTTGGTGGTGCTTCCCGAGCGGATGACGAGCACAATCGCATCGGCGCGCGGCGAAAGCACGACGGCGTCGGTCACCGACAGGGTCGGTGGCGTGTCGAGAACGATGTGGTCATACTTGTCGCGCAGTTCGGTGAGGACATCCCGCATGTTGGTGGATGCGAGCAGCTCAGCCGGGTTCGGCGGCGGAGTTCCGGCAGGCAGAACGTCGAGGTTCGGAAGCGTAGGGGCCACCGTGATGGCCTGCTTCAAAGTGATGCTGCCGGTGAGCACGTTGCTCAGACCGCTGCGCGGACCCATGCCTAGCGTCTTATGAATGCTGGGACGGCGCAGGTCGCAGTCGATCAACAGAACGCGTACGCCTTTTTGCGCCAGCACCACGGCACAGTTGATGCTGGTGGTGCTTTTGCCTTCCTGGGGCAGGGCGCTGGTGACCATGATTACTTTCGGAGGCGCACCCAGATGGGAGAGCAGAAGCGAGGTTCGCAGAGCGCGATACGATTCCGCCATTTGCGATTGCGGCCGCACGTGCGTGATCAGCTCCACGGCTTCATTCGACGAAGCCAGCATGAGCCGTTTGGAGGCCGCGCCCTCGCGAGCGGTCTTCGATCCCAGAGGAATCATACCGAGCGGAGGCAGACCGGAGATGGCCTGGGCCTGCTCGGTGGTGCGCACGGTGTTGTCCAAACCTTCGAGTAGAAAGGCTAATCCAACGCCCGACGTTAAGACCCAGCACGAACGCAAAGCCCAGATTGCGCGGCACGTTCGGTTCGACCGGATACGTGGGAACCCGGGCGCTGTTCACAATCTGAAAATTGTTGGACTTCAGTCCCTCGGAAATGCCCGCTTCTTTGAGCTTCTCCAGCAGGCCTTCATAAAGCTGGCGGTTAGTTTCGAGGTCTCGCTTCAGCAGGCTGTATTCGATTGCGCTTTCATTCAGCTTGTTGGCCGCCTGCTTCTGTTTTTCCAGCGCTTGCGCGAGCAAGTCTTCACGGCCCAGGGCCGTGGTGTATTGGCCCTTCACTTTGCTGGCAATCTTTTTCATCTCGGCTTTAAGCTGGGCGTCAATCTCTGCCAGCTGGTTATTCAATTGAACCAGCTTGGGGTACGACGGGCCGAATTGCGTGCTGAGGTCGGCAACCTGAATCCTCAGGTCTGCTTGTCTTCCGCGCAACGCATCGAGCAACTGGGATGCACCCTGCCCTCCCGCACCTGTGTCTCCAAGCCCCCCGGCGCTGGACGCGATCGCATCCGGATCGCCGGACTCCAACAGGCGGTAAAAGGCTTCCTTCTCCATCCGCTCGGATTCCGCGAGCGTGAGGGCCCGGTTCAGCTCATCCAGTTTGGCGGTGGTGATGTTCTGTTTTTCGTCGATTCCCAGAATCTCGTGCTCCTTCTGATAGCGCACAAGTTTTTCCTGAGATGTTTCCACTTTCATCTGCAGGTCAACGAGTTGCTGGCCGAGCCAATCGGAAACCTGCATTGTGTTATTGAACCGGGTTTTGTAGTTGTTTTCCTGGTAATCGCCCATCAGCTTGTTCACCACATTCTGGGCGGTCTGCGGGTCCGAGTCTCGGAAACGAACCGACATGATGCGGGAATTGGGGATAAGGCTGATCGTGAGCCTTCCTTTGAAGGACCCTAATAGTGAGGAGGTTCGCGAAGGGTCTGCCTCCAGCGGATCCGGGGCCAGATCCAGCGAAGATGGCAGCGCCGAGGACGGCGACTTTCCTCCGAACTCCGGCTGCCGATCCAGGTTCAGCTCCTTGATGACCTGAAGGGCAAGAAGATCGCTCTGCAGAATCTTGACCTCGGTCTCCATTTCCGTAGGGTCGTAATAGTCAAAGCTGATGGCGTTGGCATCTTTGAAGTTGAGCGACGAGTCGGGTTTCTTCACGGCAATACTGCCGTTGGCCTCATAGATTGGAACCTGCCTCAAAGTAGCAATGGCCACTACGGTGAAGATGGTCAGCAGGCAACCAACGACGATCCACTTACGCTTGATCAGGACGCGGAGATATTCTCCGACAGCGGATTCCTGCGGGGGAAGGTCGGAGTACAGACGCGGAGATCGTCCCACGTCAAAGGTTGCCGTGGGCTGTAATTCGCGGATGGCCGCGTTATTCGCCTGTACCAAAGGTCCCGAATCCATGCCTGCTCCTCAACGAAACTGTAGACGCCTCAAGGCCCGGCCCGAGCCGGCCTGCATAGCTAGCAACACGACAAGTCCCGGTCCCGTCCGAGAAGGCTGGTTCGTCGCGCAGGTGTCTTTCGCACTCGATAGCTGGAGAGTTCGCTGGTCATTCTAACATCGGGGGCGGTAAAACCATTGCGAAAATTGAAGAAGCGTCCCGGTTTCTTCCTGGCGGGATTCCCCATCCGGCGCCGATTCCGGATAAACTCCGCTATACTACTTTGCACTGCGATTCTCCGGGGACGACGGTCATTTTATGATCTCGGTCTTGCCAGCGCACAGCCTCGGTTAGTGCGAGCAGACAGCAGACTGACGGAGTCTGACGAGCGATTTAGGCATAAGGGATGTGAGGCGCGCGGAATGAATTGGGCAGAACAAACAGTCCTGGTAACCGGCGGGACGGGATCTTTCGGGAAAAAATTCGTCGAAATCATGCTGCGGGAGTATCACCCGAAACGGTTGGTGATCTTCAGCCGCGACGAACTGAAGCAGCACGACATGCGGGCGGCGGGTATCGATCACCCCAGTTTGCGTTATTTTATCGGCGACGTGCGCGACCCGGGAAGGCTGGAGCGGGCGCTGGCAGGGGTTACGGTCGTGATCCATGCAGCGGCGCTGAAGCAAGTTCCGGCCTGCGAATACAACCCCTTCGAAGCCATCCAGACCAACATCATGGGCGGACGCAATGTGATCGACGCCGCCATCAATCAGGGCGTGTCACGTACGCTGGCCCTCAGCACCGATAAAGCGGTGAATCCGATCAATCTTTATGGCGCGACCAAACTTTGCGCCGAGAAAATGTTCGTGCAGGCCAATGCCTACGCGGGAGCGCAGGGTTCACGCTTCAGTTGCGCCCGCTACGGAAATGTGGTGGGAAGCCGTGGCAGCGTGATTCCGGTTTTTATGGAGCAGCGCCGCCGCGGCCGCATCACGGTGACGGATGCGCGCATGACCCGCTTCTGGCTGACGCTGGAGCAGGGAGTGCGTTTCGTGGTGAGCAGCATCGAGCAGATGCACGGCGGAGAGATCTTCGTCCCCAAAATTCCCAGCATGCGGCTGGTGGACCTGGCAGAGACGATTGCACCGGGCTGCGACATTGAAACCATAGGAATCCGTCCGGGCGAAAAGCTGCACGAGGTTCTGGTTTCCGAGGACGAGGCGCGAAATACCCTGGAGGTGGAAGACCGCTATATCATTCAGCCTTCCCATCCGTGGTGGCGGCGCGAAAACTGGATGAACGCCCGCCCCTTGCCAGAGGGATTCCGCTACGCCAGCGACAACAACGAGCGCTGGCTGAGTAATCGCGAACTGCAGGATTTGGTTACGCCCCTGGCGACGGAAGAGCAGCCGATTCCGGCTCGCATTCCGGCGTAGGCGAACCGGCTTGGACTATGCTTCTGAGACGAACCGGCTTGGGCAAATCAGCTTTGGACAAATCAGCTTGAGCGAACGAGTATGAGTGCGACTTCGGTCAGTCCGCAAGCTCTCGCCATCCTTGGCGGATCGCCCGTGCGCGAGACACTACTGCCGTATGGGCGGCAATCCATTGACGATGCCGATATCCAGGCGGTAGTCGACGTCTTGCGTTCGGACTGGCTGACCACGGGTCCGAAGGTCGGCGAGTTCGAAGAAGCCTTCGCGGCTCGCGTAGGTTCGGCCCATGCGGCGAGCTTCACTTCGGGTACCGCGGCTTTGCACGCCGCGGCCTTTGCCGCCGGATTGTCGCCGGGCGACGAGGCTATCACCACTCCGATGACCTTCGCGGCGACTGCGAATTGCGTTTTGTATCAGGGCGCCACGCCGGTCTTTGCTGACGTTTGCTCCGACACGCTCAACATCGATCCTGAGCAGATCGCGGGAAAAATTTCTACAAGGACGCGCGCGATTCTTCCCGTGGCTTATGCGGGACATCCTGCCGATCTGGACGCGATCCAGCAGATTGCCAGTGACCGTGGGCTGATCGTGATCGAGGACGCGTGTCACGCTCTAGGCGCGAAGTATTGCGGCCGCGCGACCGGAAGCATCGCCGACATGACCGTTTTCAGCTTCCATCCCGTGAAGCACATCACGACCGGCGAAGGTGGAATGGTCACCACCAATAACGCGCGGTTCGCGGAGACTTTGCGGCGCTTCCGCAATCACGGAATTTCGAGCGATGCCCGCCAGCGCCAGAGCGCCGGCCAATGGCACTACGAGATGGTGTTGCTCGGCTTCAACTATCGCCTGCCTGATATTGCGTGCGCGCTTGGCATCGAACAATTGAAGAAGCTGGACGCCAACCTGGCGCGGCGCCGCGAGATTGCGGCGCGCTATACAGCAGCTTTTCGAGAGCTTCCTGGAGTGATTCCTCCAGGGACGCGGCCGGATGCAGACTCCGCCTGGCATCTCTATCCCATTCGCCTCGACCTGGCGAAACTCACGGCCGATCGCGCCCAGATTTTTCGCGCGCTGCGTGCGGAAAATATTGGCGTCAATGTGCATTACATTCCGGTGCACCGGCACCCGTATTACCTGGAGAAATTCGGTTACCGGGGCGGCGAATACCCGGTGGCGGAAGACGCTTATGAACGTCTGATCAGCCTGCCCATGTTCCACGCGATGACGGATCAGGATGTGAGCGACGTGATCCGCGCGGTGGGCAAAGTCGTGGGACACTACAGTCTGGGACACTATAGTCAATGAGCAATGTGAAGACGTCCAGCCTGAGTGGGAACGAGTCGACTGGCGACGCGGCGGCCACAAAATCGATGAACATGGCGCAGATGGATACGGCGCAGACCGAAGTATGGAGAGGTGAGTTTGGCCGGGATTACACCGACCGCAACACCCTGGATGTTGACGCGCTCGACGCACTCTACCGCAAGAACTACGGCCTGACGCGGACACAGATCAACCAGGATTTTCTGAGCGGCATTTCGAAAGACGCAAGTTTTCTCGAGGTCGGTTGCAACACCGGAAATCAGTTATTGCTGTTGCAGCGCATGGGATACACCAACTTGTCCGGCCTGGAGCTTCAGCCATACGCTCTGGAGATCGCGCGCTCGCGTACGCGGAACATTTCGCTGGCGCTGGGTTCGGCGCTGGCCATTCCGCATGCCGACGCAACTTTCGACCTGGTGTTCACCGCCGGAGTGCTGATTCACATCGCCCCCGGAGACCTGCCTCGCGCGATGGATGAAATTCATCGCTGCTCGCGGACTTACATTTGGGGAGTGGAGTACTACGCGCCGGATGTGACTGAGGTGAAATATCGCAATCACAGCGGACTGATGTGGAAAATGGACTATGCGCGGCGTTACCTGCAGCGGTTCGAGGATCTGGAGTTAGTCCGCGAACAGCATATTCCCTACCTCGAAGGCTCCAACGTGGATACGGTATTTCTGCTTAGAAAGAAACAGCGAGTTGCGTAGCCCATTCGTAAGGCAGTTCGTAGTTGTTAGCCTTTGGCTCTCAGCTTGAACCGCTCGCTGAGCGGATTCAGCGGGCTTTCATCATTGAACATCATTTACCGACTGTTATTCAGCAGGAGAGGGATTGAAAGTAGTCGCGATCGTTCAGGCGCGGATGGGCAGCACTCGTCTGCCGGGCAAGGTGCTCAAGGATATTGAAGGCGAGCCGATGCTGGCGCGAGTGGTGCAGCGCCTGTCCCGATCGAGTCTGATCAACGAGGTATTGATCGCCACCACAGATCGTGCGGTGGATGATGCGATTGTCGAGGAGTGCCGACGCCGCTCGGTCCAGGTTTTTCGCGGTGACGAAAACGACGTGCTCGACCGGTATTTCCGGGCCGCGCAACTGAGTAAGGCGGAAGCTGTAGTGCGCATCACTTCAGACTGTCCACTCATTGACCCGGAAGTGACGGATAAAACGATAGCCGCGTTTCTCGAAGAGATGCCGGACTACACGTCGAATTGCATCGTCCGCACGTATCCTCGCGGACTCGATACCGAGGCGATGACAGCGCAGGCTCTGGAACGTTGCTGGCGCACTGCCGCAAAGCCTTACGAGCGCACTCACGTGACTCCCTACATCTATCAACACCCCGGCGAGTTCAAAATTCTCTCCGTGACTGGGGAAAGAGATTTTAGCGGGCATCGCTGGACGGTGGACACTCCTGAAGATCTGGAATTGGTGCGAGCCATCTATGCTCGATTGAAAGGCCACGATGATTTCCGGTGGCGAGACGTCCTCGATCTGCTGGATCGTGAGCCGGCGCTGTTGGAGTTGAACTGCTCGGTCGAACAAAAAGCTTTGCACGAAGGCTGATGATTCTCAATTCTTGATGATGACCTCCGGTCCACTACTTTTTCGGGCGGACGCGAACGTCGCCATGGGCACCGGTCATGTGATGCGCTGCCTGGCGCTGGCGCAAGCCTGGCAGGATCAAGGGGGACGGGCCGTCTTCGCGATGGCAGAGACCACGCCGGCCGTGACCGAAAGATTGCAGTCGGAGTCGTGCGAAGTACGCGCCGTTTCCGCGACGCCACAATCGCAGCCAGGATCGCAGGAAGACTCCCGGCAGACGATCGCCCTCGCCCGCGAAATCCGCTCGGAGTGGGTCGTGGTGGACGGGTATCAATTCTCTGGAGATTATCAGCGCGCTCTGAAGGCTGCCGGATGCAAGGTTCTTTTCGTCGATGACTACGGACATGCCCGCCACTACTCGGCCGATCTGGTGCTGAATCAGAACCTTGGTGCCGACGACGGGCCCTACAAAGACCGCGAATCGTACACCCGGCTCTTACTGGGTACGCGCTATTGCCTGCTGCGCCGTGAATTCAACTCGTGGAGGGGATGGAAGCGAGACATACCGGCTACCGGCCGCAAGGTTTTGATCGCCATGGGGGGAAGTGATCCCGATAATTTTACTCAGGTAGCGATGCGGGCCTTGCGGCTGGTCGAGATCCCGTGCTTGGAGACGACGGTCGTGGTCGGGGGCAGCAATCCGCATTGGGCGTCGCTGCAGAAGTCGGCCTCCGAATTTGCTGGTTCGCTTCAACTCCGCAGAGATGTTGCTGACATGGCGGAACTCATGGCAGGGGCCGACGTTGCGGTCTCTGCCGCGGGCACTGTCTGTTGGGAGCTGTGCCTGCTCGGTCTGCCGGTCCTTCTGATTCACGTCGCCGAGAACCAACGTGCCATAGCTGAAGGCCTGGACAGGCAAGGCTGCGCGATCCATTTGGGCCATGTGCGGGATGTTTCGGCAGAGAAGGTCGCATCTCAATTGCAGCGGCTGCTCAATTCGCTCGAGACCCGGCGCTCTTTGTCGCAGCATGCGCGAGAGTTGGTCGATGGCGAAGGAGCGAAGCGGGTAGCTTCCGGCATGAGGCACGAGGAGCGTTCACTCTCGCCGGCTTCGCGAAGGGAACGACGTTCAAAGTGACATTCTAAAGATGGCGCGCAGACAAGATATTCAGAGCAGATCGAGGATCTTCAAGGCTTCCATGAACGATCCGGCTTGAATCTGAGGCAGGAATACGGGATCGTCCGGAGGCGGTTTTCGCGGTACACCGACCAGGCCAGCGGATCGGACTTGCACCGACTTGATGCGCAATCGGTTTGGCCCCGCAAAATCTTTTTCGATGTCATCGGCAATGTAGGCGGCCTCATTCGGCGCCACGCCAAGCAAATTCAACGCCACTTCGAATGGCACGGTAGAGGGTTTCGCGCAGCCGGCGCCGAGTTCGTCGGTGCAGACAATGACGTCCATGTGGCGCTCTAAATCCAACGCGGCAATCTTCCGTCTCTGGACTGAGGCTGTGCCATCGGTGATCAGGCCCAGCCGCACGCCGCGGGTTTTCAGGGCTCCCAGAGCATCGGCGACACCCGGAAACAGGTTGATCGCAGGTTGATGTGAGCGATACACGAGCAGGAGTGTTCGGAACCAGATGTTGGAATCAAGCTTCAGTTCGGCCAAGAGCGTATTAAAAACTCTGCCCCGCCCCTGCGTATGAAGTATATGCAGCATGCGCGCGTGAAGCGCTTCCGCGTCCAGGTTCCCGCGCGCGGCCAGACAGTTGGCTACCTCCCGAAAACCACTGATTACGTATTCCTCTTCGGGATACAGAGTGTTGTCCAAGTCCAACAGAACGGCCTGCAGCCGCGTATTCCGAACGGTGTGAGCCGGTGGTGGGGCGGTTGCGGCGCTGCTGACCACAGGGGAAGTCAGAGCGCGGGCGTTCAGGAATAAGTCCTGCGTGAAACGCAACATCACCAAATCGCCGTCGAACTCCCCGAGACGTTCGGGTAGCGCTTCACCACGCAGCAGTCGAATCAGAATGTCAGGAGTGTCCACGCCGGCTGCTATGCCAAGTGCCGCCCCACCACCGAAGCGTGGATTCACCTCCACGAACTTTACTTGCTTGCCGTTCCAGAAGCACTGGATGGTGTTGTGCCCGGTCAGGCGCAGCTCCGTTGCCAGGCGCGCGGACTCGCTGATCAGCTGCGGCTCGATAATCGTCCGGCTGACGTAGGATTCGCCGGCCACCACCGCCTGCCGCGACCGGGGCACCACCGAAAGCACCCGGCCGTTGAAGTCAGCCAACAGGTCCACCGTATATTCGGAGGCGTCGATATATTCCTGAATGACCCACTCGTCCGTTTTGCCAGTTGCATAATGCAGCTCCGACTCGTTTCGTACGACGTGCGTTCCCTTGGCGCCCTTGCCGAAACGCGGCTTCACAAACAAAGGAAACTCCGCGCCTTGCCACTCGTCTGCCTGGTAAGTGCGGGGAGTTCCGAACTGGTGCGTCTGGCAGAAGGCAATGAACGCCAGTTTGTCCTGGCAAAGCCGTACCGTTTCGAGCGCAGGCACCATGACGCGAATTCCGCCTTGCTCGAACCGTTCGCGCATCTCGGCGAACAATGGCAATTCTTCGTCTCGCGTGGGCACGACCAGACCCACACCCTCACGCTGACAAAGTTGCAGGAATTCCTCGAGAAAACCCGGTTCCGCACTGGGCGCCACCAGAAAGTGCCGATCAGCCACGTAAAGCGCGGGGGAAAACGGGCTGGTGTCCACGGCGATCACGTCGCCGCCGCCGTGCCGGGCCAATGCCGATTGAAATGCTCGCACCAGACTGACTTTGCGCGAGGCACTGGTGATGAGGACATTCACGACGCGAGTCTCTTGCCGAAAACCAGACAATCACGTCCCACGTTAGCGCTTCCCAGAGCAGCGTAAATCTTCCTCCGCAGCTCCGGCTGCAGTCCCAAATCAAATTGCACACGGCGGGCATGGCAACGGCTCCCCACCTCCGGGTTTCCGATGTAGTTCTCTCCCATCAGCAGGAACATCTCCATGGGAAAATCACCCTGGGCGTAAACAGTTTCGAATCCGAGCCGGTCCAGCGTCTGCTTGAGCGATGCAAAATTGAAATAGTTTATATGATCCGGCACCGCGATCCACCAGGGGGCCGCGCCGATTTTTTCTCTGGCGGCCGCTTGGATCTCGGTGAAATCGTTGGGCACGCGAACGCACAAAATTCCTGCGGGAGCCAGCAACTGCCGGCACTCCTGAATCGTCCGCACAGCGTCCGGCACATGTTCCAGAACATTGATCATCACGACTACATCGAATTGCGCTTGCGACTGGGCAGCAAATTTATCCAAGGTCATGCCGTGTACCGTCAGGCCCTTGGACACTGCCCGCTGCGCGGCCTCGAGCGCTGGCTCGGTACCCACGCTGCTAAAACCATGCTCCTCGGCGAAGTGGAGAAAATCGCCGGTGCCGCAGCCCACCTCCAACAGCCTGCGGCCGGGAGCGATACCGTCTAATACGCTCACGATGTCTGTATACAACCCTTCGCGCAACCATTGCAGCTCTTTGGCGGCCGAATCGCCACCCTCCATTAGCCGGCGAAGTTCGGGTGCGCGGTTTCCCTTTCGCAAAAGATCGTAGTAACGGCTCTCGTAGAATTCACTCAGCTCAGCTTCCGGAGGAATCGGATCCAGCCGGCGAAAGCCATACGTAGCGTCCTCGATGACGCGGAATCCCGCGGAATGCGTGGGATTCTCCGGGTAGTTGTGGGAAAGGTCTCGAACGGGATTCTTCATGGAGCAATTGTCTCAAACCGCAGCGCGAATGAGGTAATCAAACGGGGAGGTCGCCGGTCATATTCGACCATTCTGTTGCACCATTCTGAGTTTGTTTTCTGTGAGACTCAACTTACAGCTCATCGAGGTCCGTGCGCGCCAGACTATAATGCGATGCGTACGGGCAGTGCAGAAATAGCGATGACTCAGATAAAAATTGGAAACAGATCCATTGGCCCCGGGCACCCGGTGTATGTGGTTGCAGAACTATCGGCGAACCACAATCAGGATTTTGAACAGGCGGTCCGCATCGTCCAGGCTGCGAAACAGGCCGGGGTTGATGCCATCAAGCTGCAGACCTATACGCCCGATACGATCACCATCGCCAGCGATCGCGCGGAATTTCGCATCAAGGGGGGCACGCTCTGGGATGGCCGCAACCTGCATGACTTATACGGCGAGGCCTACACTCCATGGGAGTGGCAGCCGAAGTTGCAGAAGGTGGCAGGCGATCTGGGGCTGGATTTTTTCTCCGCTGCCTTTGATGCCAGCGCCGTGGATTTCCTGGAGAAGATGAGCGTGCCGGTACACAAGATTGCTTCTTGCGAACTGGTCGATATTCCACTGATTCGAAAAATGGCCGAGACCCGCAAGCCTCTGATCATGTCCACGGGTATGGCCAGCGTCGAAGAGATCGAAGAAGCGGTGCAGACTGCGCGGCAGGCCGGGGCTACGCAGATTGCGCTGCTCAAGTGCACGAGTGCGTATCCAGCGCCGCCGGAAGAGATGAACCTGCGGACGATTCCGGAGTTGTCGCGCCGCTTTGGCGTGCCAGCGGGACTTTCTGACCATACGATGGGAATCAGCATTCCAGTAGCGGCGGTCGCGGTGGGAGCGTGCATCATTGAAAAGCACATCACTCTATCCCGGTCGGCGCCAGGTCCGGACAGCGCGTTTTCTTTGGAACCGCAAGAATTCAAGGCGATGGTCGAGGCGGTGCGGGACGTGGAGAAGGCGTTGGGCACGGTTCACTTTGGTATCAGCGAAAAAGAAGCGGGGACGCGTATTTTTCGACGCTCACTCTTCGTGGTGCAAAACATGAAGCAGGGAGCGCAATTCACCGCGGAGAACGTGCGCTCGATTCGTCCCGGACAGGGGCTGCACACTCGCCATATGACGGAGGTGATGGGTCGGCGCGCCGCTCGCGACATTGAGCGCGGAACTCCCCTGAGTTGGGAATTGATTGACACGAAAATTGATACGGAGATTGATGCGCAAGTGGATTCACCGGTTGACTCGCGATGAAGATAGTCAGTCCGCTCCTGAAGCGCGTCGTATATCCCTCGTTCGCAAAGGCTGGCGTTTTTCGGCGCACCTCTGCTGCGGGGCTGGCCGTGGTTACTTACCACGGCGTCCTCCCGCCGGGATATGAACTCGCGGATGAGGTTTTCGATAGCAATCTGTTGCCTTCTGAAGTTTTTCGGCGGCAGATTCACCTGCTCAAAGAGCAGTACATTGTGATTTCCCCGGAAGAGGCGTTGCTGTGGAGCGAGAAGAAGCTCGTTCTTCCTTCGCGTGCCGTTCTTCTTACCTGCGATGACGGGCTGGTGAACAATTTGACGGAGATGCTGCCCGTGCTCCAGGAAGAAGGCGTCCGCTGCCTGTTTTTTGTGACCGGTGCGTCGTGCAACGATGAGCCAGCGACACTATGGTACGAGGAGCTTTTTCTTTTGCTTCTCCGGGCCCCGGCAGGATCTTTTAAGATTTCCTTCGCAGAAATTGAAATCAGCGGCACAGTCGGCGGGCGAGATCAGCGGCGCGCTTTGTGGTGGAATTCGGTGAAACAGCTCTCGCAGGTCGGTGCCGCGAGCCGCAAAGCGTTTCTCGACGCCGCTCAATCGCATTTGCGAACGGATTCCGATGCGCCCTTTCCTGGAAACGATTTGCCATCGCAGCGGCGATTTCGGCTGCTGAACCCCGGCGAACTTAAGCAGTTGGAGGCAGCCGGAATGACGATTGGCGCGCACTCCATGAGTCATCCTCTGCTCTCGCGCTTGCCCCCGGAGTTGGCTCGCGCCGAGATCACGGAGAGCCGGGCTTGTCTCGAAGCCGTTCTGGGGAAACGCGTTTGGGCGTTTGCCTATCCGTTCGGAGATGCGCAATCGGTGACGCCGGAAATTCTCGTCATGGCAAAAGATGCCGGATACGCCGCCGCTTTCTTGAACTGGGGTGGGGGGCTGGGCGCGGAACTTCCTGCATTTGCGATTCCCCGTATTCACGTCACCGCGTCTATGGACCTCGCCGAACTGGAAGCGCACGTTGCCGGATTCTATTCTTCTTTGCAGCGGCACGTTGGCCGGAACCCGCGGGACTTATTGCGGCCGGCACGCGGGTGAACCACTCCATGGTCGGGCATTCGATAGAAAACAATCTCCAGGTCTACAGTGCACCGCCCGTGGTTTCCTACTACACTTCCCTGGATTATCTGACGCCCTGCGAACGACTGCTTTTCGATGGTTACATCAAGCGTGGAAGCAGCATCCTGGACCTAGGCGTCGGCGGAGGGCGCACGACCGCGTATCTCGCTGGCCGCGCTTCCCACTATATTGGCTTAGACTACGCGGCGGCGATGATCGAGGCCTGCCAGACCAAGTTTCCCCACCTGGACTTCAGGGTTGCGGACGCTGCAGACCTTTCCGCGTTTCAGTCTGATTCTTTCGATGCAGTAGTATTTTCTTTCAACGGGCTCGACATGTTGCCGAGCGCAGCGCGACGGGCTTGCCTGGAACACATTTACCGTGTCCTCAGGCCGGGCGGCGTGCTGATTTTTTCGTCCCACAACCCGCGCGCGATTCTGGTTCGGCGGGGCTGGAATAGAGACCGGCTACAGAGGCTGGCGCGCCAATTTTCTGGCCCGTCCGCGGCACTGTACTCATTGTTGTTTGCCGGACTTAGGAGCTTACGATTCACGTTGGCCGCAGGCCAGTCGGCGTGGTCAAGCTTGCCGCGTTTTTTCAAAAGAATTCCGTCGCAAATGTTTTGGCACGGAGAGGGAAATCTAGCCGACACGGCCCACGGCGGGCTGCTTACTCACTACTGGATCCCGGAACGGGCCATCGACGAACTGACCAGTTTTCATTTTCGGATCGAGCGCGTTCTGGGAAATGAATATCCCCGGCCCCCTCGTGAGTACGCGACAGATTGGTACTATTACGTGTTCGCCAAGCGTGGATGATCGGGCGAGTTGGGCAAATTGCGTCTAGTCGTGCTAAGAGAAATCCCGGAAGATGAAACCCTGCGCCGCCAGTGGAATGCCCTGGTGGATCGGGTGGAGCAGCCCCAGGTTTTTTACACCTACGAATGGGCTATGGCAGTCTATCGGGCCTATCACGCAACCTTGCATCCCCTCCTGTTCCTGGCCTACGACGAAGCAGGAGCGCTGCGGGGCTTGGCTGCTCTGGCGACTGATGCGGCTGGGAAGGAAGCGTCCTTTCTCTGCGCAACCACCGGGGATTATTGCGATGTTCTAAGTTCTGTCGAGGACCGGGCAGCCTTCGTTGATGAGGTGTTTGGCGGGATCAAGAAGCTTGGAATCGCGGCTGCAGCACTCGCCAATCTGCCGTCCGACTCACCCACGGTTGCAGCGATGCGTCGGGCCGCCGCGAACCATCACTTTCATTGTTTTGCGCGAACCGCCTACGAGTGTGCTCAGGTGCTGTTGGGTTCCCTCGAACGTCGAGGCGGGGAGAAACCCGTTCTGCCCAGAAAGAAAATGCTTCGCCGCTTCGTCAATGCGATGGGCCGGGAAGCGCCGGTTCGACTGGAGCACGCAAGATCGTGGAGCGACGTCCAGCCCATCTTCCCTGAGTTCGCCCGCGCACACGTGGCCAGGTTCCTGGCCACCGGACGCATCAGCAACCTGGCTCGCTCGGAACGGCGAGATTTTTCTCGAAGAGTTGGCCAAGTTGCTCTCCGGAACTTCCGGCTGGCTCGCACTCACCCGCATGATGACCGGTACAAAGGCGGTTGCGTGGAACTATGGATTCCAGTTTCACGACACGTGGTTCTGGTACCAGCCCACGTTCGACAGCGATTTGGAGAAATATTCGCCTGGTTTTTGCCTGCTAGCAAAACTGATCGAGGAGGCGTCTGAGAACACGGCGTTGCAGGTCATCGATCTCGGGCTTGGCGCCGAAGACTACAAGGAACGCTTCGCCAACCGAACGCGGGAAACGTTGCACGTGACGCTGCAAACCTCGGTAGTGCGCCATTTCGGGACTATTGCCCGTTTTCAAGTAGCTACCCTGGTCAGAACGTCGCCCGAACTGGAAAGCAAAGTTCGTTCGGTGGCTGCGAGACTGCAACGCGCCCGCAAGCGCACCCAGGAGCGAGGCTTCGCAGGAACGTTGTTCTGGCTCGCGGCCCGGCTGCGAGATTCCCTGTGGTCGGAAAATGAAGTCCTTTTCTGCGAGTGGAGCGGCACGGCGGCGTCGGATACCGGCGAAGGGGAGTTGCGCCCGCTCGATCTGAATCAATTGGCCGCGGCCGCGGAGCAATACGCCGAAGATGAGTTGACTCTGGCCTATCTTGTGCGCTCCGCCCAGCGTTTGCGTGCGGGAAAAGCCAAGGGTTTTGCTCTGATGGATTCCATGGGAACGCCTATTCATTTTGCGTGGATCACGGCATTCAATGGATTTTTCTTAGCCGAATTGAACGCCAGGGTAGAAGCTCCTTGCCCGGAGGACATGCTGCTGTTCGACTGCTGGACTCCGGTCGCGGCGCGTGGCCACGGATACTACGGTCGCGCCATTGGGCGGATTGCGTACCAGGTTCGCAGCGCAGGAAAGCGACCGTGGATCTTCAGCGCGGCCACCAACACTGCCTCCGTCCGCGGCATTGAGAAGGCTGGTTTCGAGCGTCGCTACTCGCTCGTCCGGCATAAGGTTTTCAACCTGCAGAGGATCAAGGGACAAGCCACCGGTCTCGCAGAAAGTTCCTCCTGCGGAGGTTTCAGCTCACGTCTGAGGGTCCCACGATATCGCATGCGCGTTCTTCTGCTTCATCCCGAGGACTTTCCCCAACGCGGACCCTGGTCGGCTCAGCGCTGGGACCTGATCGTCGATCTGGGAAGGTCCTCCGCTTCTTCGGCTGCTGCCTGGGAAGAAGCAACTCACGCTCGCGTGTTGCGGTCGGATTCTTTCCGGAAGGGTGTGGAAGACATAAAGCAGGTGAGGAAACTGTTTTCGCTGGGCATGGGCCGACTGCTCGACGAAGAGGGAATCGACTGGTGGGAGCTTACCTCCCAAATCATTGCGTGGGAGACCGAAGCGGTGCTGGTTTTCCGACGCATGATCTCAGAAATCGACGGGACTGCAGAAATCTGGGCAACGCGCCCTGGCTGGCCCACGAGTGCCATTTCCGCTCTACTGAAACGGCCGCCGCAGAGTTTTTCTCAGGAACGCTCTGCGCGCCTCAGTACTCGTGTCCGACACTACGGATCCCTGCTCCGGCGGTTCTCCTCCGCACAGATCAAAGAGATTTTTCTGGATAAATACGATTCCGACTATAAGTGGCGGTCCCGATTTGCTTCTTCGACGGCGCCGTTGCCGGAACCCTCGATTCTGCTGCCCACCGCTTATGGCAACGTCTCGCGAATGGCTGCGGCATACGCCAAACTGCTGCCGGAGCAGAGTTTTCTTTTGGTCGCAACCCGGCAAAGCGGACGGTTGAGCAACCTGCCGCCGAATGTTCAAACGCGCGACCTGGCGGCCTACGCTGGAGGCGAGGAACCGATCCGAGAGACCGCGGGAGATCCTCGAACAGTGGACTAAACTGAAAGCCGATCTCTGCGCGATTCCCGAGTTTGCCGTGCTTTCACGCGCCAACATGTTCGACGGTTTTCCGGGTTGGTTCCAGTCTGGTCTCCGTGCCCGCAACGCCTGGCGCAAAGTGCTGGAGCGCGAGCCAGTATGCGGCGTCTTGTGCGGCGATGACAGCAATCTCTACACCCGGCTCCCAGTGATTCTGGCGGCCAGACGTGGAATATCCACTGTGGATTTTCATCACGGCGCGTTAGATGGACGTTATCTTCTGAAGGATTTGCCGTGCGACGCCTATCTTGCCAAGAACGAAATGGAACGCGATTACCTGCTCCGCGTCTGCGGGCTGTCGCCCGAAAAAGTGGTGCTCGGCGCGCCCGCGCCTGCTCCTAGCGATCCCCCGCCGGACCGCACTCCGTCGGGCCTTGCGCGGTTGGTTCTTTTCTCCGAGCCTTATGAGAACTTTGGGATGCGCCCCGAGGAAGTGTACGGCGAACTCTTGCCGCCCCTCTGCCGGTTGGCTCGGGAAAGTGGGCGAGGCGTTGTATTGAAGCTCCATCCTTTCGAGAGTCTTTCCCAGCGGACCAGCATGGTTCGGAATCTGTTACCGGAGGAGGATTTCAAGAGAATCACGGTGGTGGATGGTCCGCTCTCTCAGCAACTGCTCTCGAATACGTGGTTTGGCGTGACGGTGGAATCCACCACGGTTCTGGATTGTTTCGCGCGAGGTATTCCGTGTTTCGTGTGCGGCTGGCTGACGACGATGCCGTTCGGCTATGTTCAACAATATGAGCGCTTCGGCGTCGCACAAGTTCTGCGCAGCGCAAAAGAATTGGATGGAATTCCAGGCGCCCTGGCTGGTCTGCGCAACTCGCCGCCTCGAGGTGAAGACTTCTATAAAACAGCCGAAACGGGGTTGCTCCGCCGATTATTGGGAGCAAAGTCGCGGACGGGCGCGGTCGCGGGTTGGGCTTCATGAAAGATCCAGCGGCCAACGATTCAGCCATCAAGGCGGCCGCGACTGCCGGCCTGTCTTTTACCGAGATCGCTTCCGCTGGTCCGGATTTCGCCACCCCAGATTCCGCCAGCCCAGACTCTGGGGCAAGCAAGACCCAGCAATTTCGCTCCCAGGTCGGGCATATTTCGCGGCAATCTGGCGTGTTTTTTGCGGGGACCATGTTCACCGCCGTTGCTGGCTACATCTTCAGGATCTATCTTGCCCGCACGCTGGGCGCGGAAGCACTGGGCATTTACGCGTTGGGAATGACGGTGGTGGGTCTGGCTGGAATCTTTGGCGGACTGGGTTTGACGTGGGCGGCCTCACGGTTTCCCGCGGCTTACGCCAGCACCGGTCGCATGGACGAACTGCGCGCATTTATGGCGTGGAGTGTCCTGATCCTGATCGGCGTCAACGGACTGCTTGCCGTGGGTGTGGTGTTGGCGCGTCGCTGGGTATCGATCAACCTCTACCACACCCCCGCTTTGGCAGGATATCTAGGTCTTTTTGCCTTGATCCTTTTTCTGGGTTCACTGACGACGTTCTTTGGTCAACTCTTGACCGGCTACAAGGAGGTGGCGAAGAGAACCATCATCACGAACTTTGTGGGAGTTCTGCTCAGCATAGTCTTCACGGTGATCCTGATTTCTTTTGGCCGCGGGCTTTGGGGGTATGTGTTTGCTCAAGTCTGCAGTGCGATCGGCGTGTTGTCGCTTCTGATTTGGGCCACGTACAAGCGCACACCTCTCCCGGCTCGGTTTGCGCTGAGAAGCATCAATTATCCGCAACGGGAGATGTTCACTTTCGCAGCGGCTGCATTTGCGATGGACATCATGGGTTTCCTGTACGGCCAAACGGATAAAATCATTCTAGGGTTTTATCTGAATGCCCGATCGGTTGGAGTCTATGCGGTTGCGGCGACGATTGTCGCTTTTGTTCCGATCGCGTTGCAGTCGGTAAACCAGATATTTTCCCCAACCATCGCCGAACTGCACGCTCGCGGCGAATTCGAGCTTTTGAACCGCCTGTTTCAGACCTTGACCAAGTGGGTGACGGGCCTGACGTTGCCGCTGGCTGCGGTCGTCATCTTGTTTTCCAGAGTGCTGATGCGCGTCTTCGGACGCGAGTTCGAGGCGGGCTGGGTTATCTTAGTGATCGGAGCCGTAGGACAACTCGTGAACTGCGCGACCGGTTCGGTCGGATATTTGCTTCTCATGTCGGGAAACGAAAAGAGATTGGTCAGAATTCAGATGATCATGGCCGTTGTCACTGTGACCTTGTGTCTGCTCTTAGTGCCTCGATGGGGGATCGCCGGAGCCGCGATTGCGGCGGCGATCTGCAACGTAGCTGCAAATGTGTGGTGTCTTTTGGAAGTCAAGATGCTTTTGAAGCTGTTTCCCTACAACCGCAGCTATTGGGGTCTTGCCGTGCCCTTTGCGGCGACTTTGGCTGCTGCAATCGGCCTCAGAGTCGGGTTGCGATCAGTCAAGGAAGATATTGCGGTTTTAGCATTCAGCACGGCTCTCGTCTATGTCATCTTCGTCGGGACGATTCTTCTTTTGGGCCTTGATGCAGACGACCGTTTAATCGCAAATGCAATCTGGTCCCGGATTCGCAATTGGTTCCCCGGAATTCCGGATAGCGCATCCTGAATTGCTCGCGTCGTCACGTTGAGGCTCAATGAAAGACCAATACTCGCGCACAGAGTTGCTGAAGATTGCCAACGCGCGGCTCTATCCGTCCATCACAAATCCGAGTTACCTGGTCCAGCGCGGACGCAGACTCATTCTCAGCAAGTGGTTGGATAGTATTCCCGGAGACCGGCTCACGGTGTTGGATATCGGAGGGCGGTATCAGCCCTACCGCCCGCTGATCGAGCACCGCGTCCAGCGCTACATAGCCCTTGACGTCTTGAGCACGCCGCTGGTCGACGTGTTAGGAAAGGGAGAACAACTCCCCTTCAAGTCAGACACTTTTGACCTTGTGCTGGCGACTGGAGTGTTTGAATATTTTCCGGAGCCTCGCGTTGCGGCCAGTGAAATCCATCGGATATTGAAACCGGGCGGATATCTGTTGATGAGTGTTGCTGCCGTCTGCCCACGCGCAGTGGACGAGGAGCATTGGAGATACCTGCCTTCTGGGTTGAAGTTTGTTTTGCAGCCATTCTCGAAAATCGAAATCATCCCCGAAGTTACGAGTGTCGGCGGAACAGCCCGATTGAATGCCGTGGCCGTCAGCATTTTTGCCAAGTATGGATTCGTCCGGCAGATTCTGCACCATACGGTGGTTCCAGTCCTGAACCTTGCGGGATTAGCTTTAGAGAGCGCCGGAATTTCGACCAACGATCAAATTGCCGGCAACTACAGCGCTTTGGCCCAGAAATGAGACCAGCCGGATCGCACGCAAGGCCAATGGTAAAGTGCCGAGTCGTTTCAGTAAGCTATCTTCTGTCTTTGTAAAGCGGGAACATTACAGCCATGACCGAGATGCGGGAAGTCCGATTGCCGGCGGAACTGTGTGCGGCCGCCGAAAAGAAATTCTCCCAGAAATTCAGCACCCTGGAAGAGTTGCTGACGTTCATTCTCCGCGATCTGTCGCGCGACGAGGCCTTGCAACTCGACCACGCCGAACAGCGCATTATCGAAGACCGGCTGCGTGAACTCGGCTACATCTGAGGCGATCCGGCCTCGTGTCTCAGAAAAAATAGCCGCGCCCGTATCGATTGGTCGACCGGCAATTACTGCGTTTGCGTGCAGAAATGAACATCCTTCAGAAGCTTTGGCAGCGTAGCCGGGACCTGCTTCCCGTGGAGGGATTTCATTTCGACCGTCCCATCGTCGTCCTTCAGAGCGACGATTGGGGGCGCGCCGGACTGCGTGACCGCGAGGGGCTCGAACAGCTTGCCGCGGCGGGGTTGGTTCTGGGCGAACGGCCCTATGATTTTTACACTCTTGAGACCGCCGAGGATCTCGCGGCGATGCGTGCTGTGCTGCGTGGCCACCACGATTCTGCTGGACGTTGTCCCAGCCTCGAAATGAATTTCGCGGTGGCGAACCTGAATTTTGAAAAGATGTCAGCCGAATCGTTCCAGCAGATTCATCTCCTGCCGCTCGCCGAAGGCCTTCCTGCCGGATGGAATCGCCCCGGTCTGTTGGACGCCTACCGAGAAGGCATTCGCGAAGGACTCTTCCACCCTGCTTTGCACGGCACCACGCATTTCTGCCGCCTTGCGGTCGAGCGTTATCTTTCCGCAAGTGATCTCACCGATTCCGGCGAACGCAGAAACCTTCTGCAAACACTATGGAAAGCCGGCACGCCGTACATCCACTGGCGTATGCCCTGGATCGGCTATGAATACTGGGATCCCGAGGCTTCCCCGGACGACCGGTTCCTTCCTGCCGACACTCAACGGGATCTGATTGGCAAGGCCGTCGGCGACTTCGCCAAACTTTTCTCCACGCTGCCGCGCTCGGCGTGCGCACCCGGCTACCGCGCGAACGACGACACGCACCGGGCATGGGCACAAATCGGAATCTGGGTCGCGCAGAACGGTCCGGGTGCCGCTATTCCGCCTCATTTCGATCGGCACGGGCTCCTACAGCTTTACCGCACTGTTGAATTCGAGCCGGCCGTTAATGCAGACTTTTCTCTCGATGCTTGCCTTCGCATTGCCGAGGCTTGTTTCGAGCGCAAGATTCCGGCGATCGTATCTGTACACTCCATTAATTTCCATTCTTCGGTGAAGGATTTTCGCAGACGCACGCTTGAACTCCTGGATCAATTTCTCTCAGCCTTAGAGTTAGCTCATCCCGATGTGCTGTATCTTCATGGTGGGGAGATCTACGAACTCGTGAAGAACGGCACATGTGAAACGGCGCAAGGGACGCTTGGTGTAAACGTCACCCGCAAGTCTTTCACCAGGTCGCGGGTTGCCCCCGTTCAGGAATCCTGAGTGGTCATGCTGGGACGATCATGTTTGGACGAACATGCAGAAATCAATCGTACTGATCACAGTGGATTGCCTGCGCGCCGATCACGTCGGCTTCATGGGATATGAGCGCGCTACTACGCCTTTCCTCGATTCTCTGGCCAGGGAAGCATTCGTTTTTCCTTCCGCCATTGTCGCAGGCGCACCCACCTACTATTCGTTCCCGGCCATCATGGCGTCGCGCTATCCGCTCGCTCTGGGACGTGACGTATTGGGCCTTGCGCCCGGAGAGCACAGTCTGGCTTCTGTTCTCAAGGGAGCTGGATACGCAACCGCTTCGTTCGGCGCGGCTAATCCCTACATCTCAAGCCAGTTCGGCTACGAAGAGGGTTTTGATACGTTCCGCGATTTCTTAGACACCGAGGTTGCTCCTCTAACTGAAAACACAACGCCCACTGCCGGCGGTAACGGCTGGGCGAGCCGACTGAACCGCAAGCTGCAGGAACTCCGTCCACGCATGGGGCCGTTGGCCGGCGTCTACGACGGATTGTATTTCCAATACTGTCAGCGGTTGGCGACGCCTGCTCCCGGCTCACTCGATGCGCTGCGCCGCTTTCCCGCCGCCGATGTGATTGTCGATCATGCTCTGTCCTGGCTTGTGTCCATCGGGCAGAGGCCGTTTTTTCTTTGGCTGCATTTGATGGATCCGCACGCTCCTTACTACCCGAAAGAAAAAGCACTGGAACTCATGGGTTGCGATCCGGTCACTCCTTTTCGCGCGCGGTACTTGAATTCTTATTGGAACCGGAGCGATCTCGGGCCCAAAGGATTGCAACGTCATCGCGATCGCATCATCGCCCTCTACGACGCTGGCATCCGCTGGGTCGACGAACAGGTGGCCCGCCTCGTCGCCGCGCTCCGCGATTCGAGCCGCTGGCCGGACTGCATCTTTGCGCTCACCGCCGACCACGGCGAAGAGTTTCTCGACCACGGAGGCCGCTTTCACCCGCCCTCGCGCCTGACCGAAGAATTGATTCATGTGCCTCTGCTCTTGCGCGTTCCTGGCGCTGCCAAGAAGGAGCTGCCCAAGTCTTCATTCAGCCTGCTGAGTTTGGCTCCAACTCTGCTGGATGCGGCGGGGTTACCGATTCCCCAGGCGTTCCGCGGACGCAGTTCCTGGGCACAGCTACGCGAGGGTGCTCTAGACGACGCGCCGGCGATCTCCGAATGCGTTGCGGGCTGCACCAACCCATTTCGCGTCGAAAATCGTCTGGGACCGCGGGTGCTGGCGGTGCGTGAAGCTCGTTACAAACTTGTGATCGAGTTTTACCCTCCGGGTGATCGTCTTTACGACCTCGTAGCCGATCCCGTCGAACAACAGCCGTTGCCCGCAAGCGCGGAGAAGCCTGTGCGGCGCCGTCTCTTGCAATGCGCCCGGGAACATCTGCAAGGCTCCATTCGCGAGCGCGATGTGGACTCGCGGCTGCAAGCAAGGCTGCGCGAACTTCGGCTAGAATGGGCACGGTCATCTCCAGAACGTTCCGAAGCGTGATGTTCTGAGGCGTGATGTGCTAACCCGTGATGTTCTGAGTATGACCGTCTGAATACCACAAACCCAATGAGCATCAACCACGAATACCGCGATCGTCGTGTGCTTGTGACCGGGGCTGGGGGTTTTATCGGCAGCCATCTGGTGGAGGCCCTGGTGGGCGCGGGCGCGCACGTCAAGGCGTTGGTGCGTTACACGAGTCGAGGAAGTTGGGGTCACCTGGAGCAGGTGACGCCGGAGGTCGGACACTCGATCAAGGTTGTCCTCGGGGATGTGCGGGATGCGCAATTCATCCGCCATCACGTGCGCGGCTGCGACGTCGTGTTCCACCTGGCTGCCTTGATCGGAATTCCGTATTCTTACGAAGCGTCGGAGAGCTACGTAGACACCAATGTTCGCGGCACTCTCAACGTGCTGCAGGCAGCGCGAGACGCGGCCGGACCACGGGTTGTGATCACGTCCACGTCTGAGGTTTACGGTACGGCTTGTTACACGCCGATGGATGAGAAGCATCCTTTGCAGGCCCAGTCTCCTTACTCGGCCTCGAAGATTGCCGCCGACAAACTGGCCGAGAGTTATCACCTGAGTTTTGGTTTGCCCGTGGTCACGGTGCGCCCGTTTAATACCTACGGCCCGCGGCAATCGGCGCGTGCGGTGATTCCCACGATCGTTTCGCAAGTGTTGGCGGGAGGGGACACGCTTCGCCTGGGCTCGCTCGATCCGGTCCGTGATCTCACTTACGTGGGGGACACGGTTCGAGGTTTCCTGCGCGCCGGCGTTGCGGAGCAAGCCGCGGGGAAGGTTATCAACCTCGGAACGGGCCACGGTATTTCGATCGGCGAACTGGCTCGGACGATCATGCAGATCACAGGGCGCAAGTTGGCGATTGTTGCCGATGCGGATCGGGTTCGTCCGCCCGCGAGTGAAGTGCGGCTGCTTATCGCAAAAACTGTACTCGCTCGCGACCTGCTCGGTTGGGAGCCTCGAGTTCCACTCGAGGAGGGTTTGAAGCGAGTCGTCGACTACATCGGCGCCAACATGGCGGCATATCGCGTGGGCACCTACGCGGTCTAGGAGATTGCGAAGATGCAGGCTGTCGTTCTGGCGGGCGGAAAAGGCACACGCCTTCGCCCTTACACCACGCTGTTGCCCAAGCCACTGATGCCGATCGGCGACATGCCGGTGGTCGAGGTCATCATCCGGCAACTGCGCGCCGCGGGTTTTAGTCGTGTGATTTTGGCCGTCGGCTATCTTCCGGATCTTTTTCGCGCATTGATCGGCGACGGCGAGCGAATGGGCGGCCCCATCGAGTTTGTGCGCGAAGAAATTCCGTTGGGAACCGCCGGCGCTCTGGGATTGATCTCTGGCCTGGAGTCTGATTTTCTGCTGATTAACGGCGACACTCTGACTACTCTCGACTACCGCGCATTCATGGAATATCACCGCAAGCACGGAGCCATCGCCACGATCGCTACGCAATGCCGCCAGAATCCGGTGGACTACGGCGTATTAGAGATTGGTGCCAACCAGCGGCTGACCCGCTATGTCGAAAAACCTGTGCAGACTTATCACGTCAGCATGGGAGTAAATGCGTTTCGCGCGGATGTGCTGCAATACGTCCAGCCGAATCGCTACCTCGACATCCCGCAACTGATGCAGGTTCTCATGGATAAGGGCCAGCCCGTGCAGTGCTACCAGAGCGATTGCTTCTGGCTCGACATTGGCCGTCCCGCCGATTACGAAAAAGCGCTGGAGGTTTTTCAGGAACGTCGCGCGGAATTCCTGGGCAACTCGTCATGCGGGTCCTGATCACCGGCGGAGGAGGCTTCCTTGCCGGCCATCTTTTTGCTCAGCTGCAAGCGACAGCCGGCGTCGAAGTGCGCACCTTGTCGCGCGCGGAGTGCGATCTTTCCCGGGACAAAGGACGATTGTCCTCGGCGCTTCGCAGCTTTCAGCCGGACAGAATTTTTCATCTGGCCGGCCGGATCAACGGCTCGGAGTCCGAACTCTTCTACGATAATCAGGGGGCAAGCGGGAATCTGCTGCAAGCCGCGTCGCGTCTGCTCCCTGCGGCGACGATCGTGTTGGGCAGCACAACGGCCGTTTATGGCCGCGGCGGAACTGCAGCGATGCCGTTGTCGGAAGATCAGCCGGCAGATCCGCACGGCGATTATGCGCGCAGCAAGTACGCTGCGGAAGAGGACGCGGCTGCTTATGGACGATCGGGTGCTTGGATCGTGACGGCGCGCATGAGCAACCCCGTCGGCGCAAACATGAGCACCGCTTTGCTCTGTGGAACTCTGGCGCGACAGATCGTCGAGATTGAGCGCGGGAAGGAGCCGATCTTAGCCTTGCGAGATTTGACGCCGAAGCGTGACTTCATTACCGCGCGCGACTGCGTGCGCGCTCTCTGGCATCTGGCTGAGTTTGGAATGCCCGGAACTATTTACAACGTGGCGGCCGGCGATTCGATCGCGATCGCGGATATCGTGAAACTCTACCTGGATTTAGCGCGCGTGCGACCGATTGAAGTGAAATCTCGCCCCGTGGATGACGAGCGTTCGTCGGTACGCGAGCAATGGCTGTCGAACGCGCGATTGCGCGCGCTGGGATGGAAACCGGAAGAGACGCTGCGCCAGGCGATTAACGATCAACTTGACGTGGAGCGGAAGCGCGCATGAGCCCGATTCGCCTTCTCGTGGACAGTCTCGCCGATGAAGATGGCTTTAACGCGCAGATGACCAGCGCCCGCGACATTATGAGTCGCCTCGACCCCGCTCGTTTTCATGTGACAACATTTTGTGTTGGCAAACCAGACGAGCGGCTCGTTCAACGGCCCGGTACTCGGCTGATTCAACTGCCACAACACCGGCAGACGTTTCGAATCCTCGCTGAATTCGTCACCGGAAAACACGACATTCTCTTTTATGTGAAGTCATCGCCGGCCGCCAGGATGTACTTGGCGATGCGCCCCAGATGGTTGGACAAGCGCGTCGTGATTGGAACTGTGGAATCGCAATCCGATCTCAGGAACGAACCGACGATCAAGACGGAGCAGATACGTCTTTGGGAGCGAACCGTTCTTCGCAGCGACTACCTTTTCAGCAACTCTTCTTCTGTCCGCGAGAATCTGAAAAAAGAGTACGGCCTTCCCAGCGAAGTTGTGCCCACCGGTGTGGATACGAAATTTTTCACCCCAGCATGGCGTCGTCCGGCGAACTCACGCGTGCGCGTGCTTTTTGTCGGATCCCTCCGCCCGTTCAAAGGGCCGCAATTGCTTTTGCGGGCCGCGCCTCGATTTCCAAACGCAGAGTTCGTGATTGTGGGAGATGGTCTCATGGCCGCCGAGCTCGAGGAGCGTGTTACGCGGGAAAAACTCACGAATGTTCGCTTCGCGCGTGGACTGGATGTTTCCGCCCTTCGCGAACAATATCGCGCGGCCGATATCTTCTTGTTCCCGTCACACTGGGAAGGCTCTCCTAAAGTTATCTTGGAGGCTGCGGCCTGCGGCCTCCCCGTGATCGCACGTGCGGATTACCAGCCAGAGACCGTCCTCGACGGGAAAACCGGATATTTGGGCCGAGGAGAAGACGAGCTTCTGGCTCACCTTGAAAGATTGATTGCCGGCCCAGATTTGCGCAGAAGCATGGGCCTAGCAGCGCGCACTTACATTGAGAAATTCGATTGGGATCCCATCACTCGCCAGTGGGAAGAGATATTTCTAAGGCTCACATCGCGCCATCGGGCTGGAGAATGATGAGTTCATCGGGGGAGAACATCGCGCGCGGTGCAAGAGCACTCCACGTTCTGACGCTGACGCCTTTCTATCCAACGGACCGAGACGATGCGGTGGGCTGTTTTATCTCTGAGCCGCTGGCATGGCTGGCAAGAGCGGGCGTTCACAACACAGTCTTCGCCGTGCAACCGGTCTACCGGGGAGCCGTGCACGCAAGCGAGTCTGCTATTCCTGCGCGTTGGTTGCGTTATTTGTCTTTCCCAGGCGGCTTCGGTTTACCCAGCGCTGGAGCATTTTCTGTTCGCGCGCATCGTCAGCCAGGTTCGCAAGCTACATGCGTCGCAAAATATCGACCTGATTCATGCCCACGGGCCATTGCCCTGCGGCCACGCCGCCATGCTGCTAAGCGCCGAGCTGAATATTCCGTACGTCGTTTCAGTTCACGGCCTCGATGCTTTCTCCACGGTGCAGGTCAGTGGACGAGCGGGGGAGTGGTGCCGCCGGATTTCTCAGCGGGTCTATCGTTCTTCGCGGCGTGCTATCTGCATCAGCGAACATGTGCGTGAGGCAGTGCTGGAAGGTACCGGTGGGAGTTGTCGAAGCTCGGTGGTTTATAACGGCGTCGATCCCGAGTTGTTTGTCCCCGTACCTGATCCAACGCCCTCTGCACCTTTGGTCCTCAGCGTCGGCACCTTGATTCCGATCAAGGGACATGCCACCCTCATCCGCGCGGCCGCCGCGCTGGCCGCTGAATTTCCTGACTTGCGTTGGGAGATCATCGGCGATGGGCCAGAACGTGCGCTCCTACAAGGCCTATGTGCTCAACTGCGGGTCACGGAAAAAGTAAGGTTCCTGGGGCGCCAGTCGCGCAAGCAAGTCGCGGCCGCCATGCGGCACTGCACACTGTTTGCGCTGCCCAGCCGTTATGAAGGGCTGGGCTGCGTGTACCTGGAAGCCATGTCCACGGGCAAGCCCGCAATCGGTTGCCGTGGGCAGGGCATCGCAGAGATCATTCAACACGGCTCGAATGGCTTCCTGGTCGGACCTGACAACCACAGGGAGTTGGCATTGGCCATCGCGATGCTTTTGAAGGACGAAACGCGCCGGCGCAACATCTCGGTCGCTGCACGCGACACGATTCTCGATCGCCTCACTCTTGCCCACCAGGCCGAGAGTCTATTGCGAATCTACCGTGAGGCCGCGGAATGACGAGCCGTTTGGTCATTCTCACTGAAATCATCGCTCCGTACCGCATCCCGGTATTCAATGCGCTGGCAGCACGCGGCGATGTTCAGCTCCACGTAATCTTTCTTTCGGAAAATGATCCCAGTCTCCGGCAGTGGCTCGTCTACAAAGAGGAAATTAAGTTCTCGTACGAAGTGCTGCCAGCCTGGCGGCGTCGCATCGGCAAATACAATGCGCTGCTGAACAGCGGCGTAAGCACTGCACTGCGCCGAGCCGAGCCGGACGCGCTCCTGTGCGGCGGATACTCTTACGTGGCCTCGTGGCAGGCTGCTTTCTGGGCGAAGCATCACGGTGTGCCCTTGCTTCTGTGGTCGGAAAGCACAGTCCTCGATATTCGCCGCGGGCATCGCGTAGTTGAGTTCATCAAGCGAAAATTTCGCCAGCGCTGCCAGGCCTTTGTGGTCGCGGGGAAGACTTCGCGGGACTACCTTCTCGCGTTGGGTGCATCGAGCAACTCCATATTCATAGCTCCGGATGCCGTGGACGTGCGTTTTTTTGCGGCCGGTGCCGACAAAGCACGCCAGCACGAGCGAGAGATTCGCGTCCGCGACAACCTGCCTCCGCGCTATTTCCTCTCCGTCGGGAGGCTGATCAGAGAAAAGGGGGTCTATGAACTTCTCGATGCATATGCCAAACTGGATGCCTCGGTTCGCTCTCGGATAGGCCTGGTATTTGTCGGAGAAGGGGCAGCGCGCCAGGAACTCGAACGACGGGCAGCGGGAATTCAACCCGGCGTGGTAAGGTTTTGTGGCTGGGTGCATCGCGAAGAGATACCTGAAATCTATGCGCTCGCGGAGTCGTTCGTGTTCCCCACCTACAGCGATCCATGGGGGCTGGTGGTGAACGAAGCGATGGCGTGTAGCCTGCCGATCGTGGCCTCGCAGGTTGCGGGATGTGTTCCCGATCTGTTGCAGGATGGCTGGAATGGTTTCGCGGTTCAACCGCGCGATGTCGAAGGCTTGGTGCGCTCGATGCAGTTGCTGTTTGACGATCCGGGGTCGGCGCGGCAGATGGGCAGCCGGAGCTTTCAGCGGATTCAAGACTACACGCCGGAAAAATGCGCTGCGGGCATCGTTCAGGCTTTAGCATTCGTCTCTGGTGAACCAGTATGACAAGTGAGCGCATCCTCGGGCTGCTGGCCATACCAGTTCTATTCGTGATTTTGCTTTACGCTGCCGAAACTCGTCCAGGCTACTTCACCAACTTCACCTACCTTGGCGCCTTGCTTTTGCTTGAAGTTCTGGTGTTTACCATCTGGCATTACGAAAGATGGTTCTTCGCTGTATTGATGCTCTCGTTCCTTTGGGCAGGCAGCAATATGCCGTTGTGGAGCGCAGGGAACGTAGTGCGCTGGTTTTTTCTGGGCTTCGGAGCTCTAGTGGGGCTTGTGAAGTGGGGCAAACTTGATCGCCGGCACCACTTTTCCGCTCTTCATCTCGTCGCGCTGCTCTGCGTTCTCTCGGCTGCGGTTTCCTCGATGGTCTCGACCCGCCCCGAGATGGCGCTCCTGAAGTCGTTAAGTCTCTTTTTATTATTTTTATACGGTTCTTGCGGAGCCAGAGTCGCTGTGGCGGGCCGCGAGTCTGCCTTTTTCCGCGGACTGCTGACTGCTTTTGAGGTGGTGAGTTATCTGTCGGGCTTTCTTTACCTGGTAGTGCGTTTCGAAGTTTTTGGCAACCCCAATTCCCTTGGGGCGATCATGGGAGTGGTCATCATCCCAGTTTTGCTGTGGGGCGTCTTGATCACAGAGGACCGCAATATCCGCCAGAGGCGAACCATCGCTCTGTGCCTCGCGACTTATCTGCTCTTTTTTTCCGTTTGTCGGGCCGGTATTCTGGCTTCCGCCGTAGCCGCTACCATCCTTTGCATCGTATTGCGGCGTCAGCAACTGTTCCTCAAGGGCGCGTTTATCGTGGTTTTTCTTTTGACGGCCGTTGCTGTAGTGCGGCCTACTTACTTCAACTCGTTAGTTTCGAGCTTTACCGCAGATGTAATTTACAAGGGCAAGCCCGCCGAACTCGGAGTGTTCGGCTCGCGCAGGTCACCATGGTCGGACACCGCCGACGTGATCCGGGAAAGCCCGTGGTTTGGTAGCGGCTTTGGCACGGATATGGTCGATGCTCCCTCGGCCTGGGATTCGAACTTTCGCACCGTTGAAGAAGGAAACCGCGAACACGGCAACAGTTACCTCGCCCTGGTCCAGTATGTCGGACTTGCCGGAGTGATCCCATTTTCCGTATTGCTCATGCTGGTGTTGGGCTTGATCGTTCGCACGTGTCGCTGGATCCGGCGTTCGGCTGACCCGCGCAATTACGCTCTTCCCCTGGTGCTGGTCTGCATTGCGGGTCTGGTGCATGCCGTCTTTGAGGATTGGCTGTTCGCGGTCGGCTACTACCTCACCGTCTTCTTCTGGACCGTGGTGTTCCTGCTTTATGACCTCCAGCCTCAGCCTGCGGAAGAGCCCGTCATGTACGTGAGTGGAGGGAGCCGTGCTTCGTTGGCTGCCCCTCCCGTTCCGCTGACTGCCAATTCGCTGAATACCAATCGATGATCCACCTTTTTGTGAATGCCCTGGCTGCCACTGCCGGCGGGGGGCTCACGTACGTGCGCAACGTGATCCCTCAGATCGCCGCTCGTAATGATGCGATGGCGACCGTTTTGCTGGATACAGGTTTGCGCCGGGAATTTCAGACTCCATCCAACATCGAGTTTCTGGAGTGGGAGGGAACTTCCCAGCCTGTTCTGCGTTTTTGGCTGGAGCAGCGCATGGTGCGGAGGCTCGCCTTCCGCAGCGGAGCCGGAGTTTTGCTTTCCGCGGGAAATTTCGCCATCTGGAATTCTCCCCTGCCGCAACTCCTGTTGAGCCGGAACTCCCTCTATACTTCCGGCGATTTCGATCGCGATCTCCGCTCGCGCGGGGAAACTCGCCTCTGGCTCGATACTCGTCTGAAAGCCGAGTTTGCGAAATGGTCGATTCTCGCCGCCGACCGTGTTGTGGCTCCCAGCCAATCCTTTGCAGAAGAGCTCCAACGCTGGACTGGTGCACCCATCGCTGCCGTTCACCATGGTTTCGACCGTGAAACTTTTCTGCACGATCACTCCCCCCTTCCCGATGCCGTCCGCCAAAAACTCGAATGCGCCGGCGGCGCGCTTCGGCTGCTGTTTGTCAGTCACTACAACTACTACCGCAATTTCGAGACGTTGATCCGCGCCCTGCCGACGATCCGGCGGGAATTGGCCCCGCGCCCGGTGCGTCTTTTTCTGACCTGCAAGCTTACGCCCGGCGCCAATCCCGGTGCCTATCGCCCAGAGCGGGCGGCGGCCCTGGTTCGTCAACTGAACCTGTCGGAAGAAGTGGTCGAGCTTGGTTCCGTTCCGTATTCGCTCCTGCACCACGTGTATCGATCGGCGGATGCCTACGTGACCCCAGCGTATGCCGAGTCGTTTGCCCATCCCTTGGTCGAAGCCATGTCGAGCGGCCTTCCGCTTGTTGCTTCCGATCTGCCCGTGCATCGGGAGATCTGCGGCGACGCTGGCGTGTTCTTCGAGCGCTTCTCACCGGAGGATCTGGCGCAACGTGTTCTCGCCGTTGCAGGTTCTTCGAAATTGGCTGGTCGGTTGGCCCAGGCGGGCATCGTTCGTGCCTCCGCATTCAGTTGGAAGCGGCATGTCGATCAGATCCTGTCCCTGGCGCGCGAACTCGCCTCCAAGCCAAAGCTAGGCCGCGCGCCGGGCGCTGACGTAAAGACTATCGGCAACCTTCATTAACGCGGGAACCTTGTTGCTGAGGCGCCGCAAGACCTCCGAGGTGCGCACCAAGGCGCGATATCGGGCAGGAAGCAAATGAATGTCGTTCGGCTGCACGTTGAGAGAGAAGAAACCGTCCACGCTCAGGTCGGACGGCCCAATGCTGGAGCTGAACACCGCGAGCAATTCCGCCGGTTTCCAATAGCGAACTTCAAAATCCCGCTCCAAACGGAATCCCCGGCGCGCCTGATGGTACAAGCATCGCACTCCGAACATGTTGGGCATCTGCACCAGAACACCACCATGCAAGGTTAAAACGCGCCGCATCTCGGCCAGACTCGTGGCAACGTTTTCCCGCGAGATATGCTGCAGAACGCTGTAGGAAAAAATCTGATCGAACGTATTTTCGCGGAAGGGCAGATAGCGCCCGTCGGCCACAGCATATTCGGCCTTGATGCCCAACTGCCTGGCAACACGATTCGCAGCCCGTATCGCTTTCAACGACGGATCAATCCCGATGGGCCGGAATCCCGCCCGCGCCGCGGCAATGCACCAACGTCCCCAGTTGCAGCCAACTTCCAACAGAAGCTTGCCATCCCCCGGCGGAAGCCTGAGACCGGGAATGGGATATTCCTTGAGGTTTCCCACGAGATGCTGATAGAGGCTGCCGTTGGTGGCGGAGATCACATTCTTCACAAACGGGTCAATTTCTCCGGGCCGTACGTCGAATTTCGGCAGGGAAGAGGCATCCCCCAACTCCGCCACGGCCAGAGCCCGCGTGCCCTCGATGTGCGTCTGTTCGGCTTCGGAAACCAGCAGAATCGGCACATCGTCAATCACGGCATAACGGTGCCCCTGCCGGCAAACCAGGCTCGCCCCATCACGTTTCAGCGTCTCCTTGTCCCGCGGGCACACCAGCATTTCCCACATCCGCGGGCCCGCTTCGCCGGTGGATGAGCCCTCGAAACCATGATGCGACGCGTTCACCCTAAGCCCTTCTCTTCAAAATAATCAGAGTCCCGACGTTACCCTTCACGGGATCGCTGATGCCGCTGGTCGATGCATCCGGGTAAGCATGTTGCAGCTCACTCACGACCCCGGCGTACTTCGCGCGCTGAGGCGGATCCCAGATCAGCACCGCGTCGGGATCCAGTTTCCCTACATCGCTGACCACGGAGTCCGCATCAACATTCCAGGCACTACTGGAGCCTGGCCCTGCGTCGGCCGAGTCTTGAAACAAGTCTCCCACCACGCGGGCGCCCAGCGAAATAAGCGGCATACACGCCGGCCTCCCATCCCACGCCATGCTCCGGATACGGATCCCTCGCCAATCACAACCACGGTCCGCGCCTGCCCTTTCCGCAACCCATCCGCGGCATCGTAAAGACTCCGCTGAAAGTCCTGCCGTATGGTACGAAAAGGCGAAGCCCAATAAAGTTGTGTGCCAATCAATCCGATGACGAGCAGCGTCCCTGCAAGAGTCTGCCAGCGGCCGGCATCGTCAACCTTCTCGGCCTCTGTGATCGCCTCGCCCGCCATCCGCGGAGGCACCGCGAAGCGAATTCCCAGCGCCATGAGAACCGCGGTGATTGGCAGAACGTAGCGGCCATCAAAAACCAGCATGCAATAAGCAATCACCAGAGCTGCAGCCGTGAACAGGACAATCCAAGCAAAACGAAATCGTCCCGGAGCTTGTTTCCTTCCGCGTGTCAGCTGGATCACACCCAGGAACAAAGCCAGAATCCCGCCCGGCGTCAGTAGCACAAAAAGCTCCTTGATCGCCAGCGGAATATTCTGTGCTTCATTCCGCAGAACCTGGCGCACCAGACCCGGCCTCCAGACTTGTACTCGCCAGAGCGGGGAACCTGATGGCATCTGGTCGGCCACCATGAAGTCGTCGTAGCTCATCCGCGCATCGTGAAGCACTGCCAGACCTGCCGGTTGAGACGCTCGCCGCGCGGCCGGCTCCAATAGGTTAAAACGCAGTTGATATCCGGTTGTGAACACATGATACTTCTGCCGAATCGCCGTCCCCCAGCCAGCCATACTCAAGACCGGAAATAACGCGGCGCAGATCAGCGCCACAGCCGACTTCTTCGGGTTCCCACGCAGCGAAAAAACTACTGCGAGCACGGTGGCAATCGCAAACAGAGGCAACGAGATCGCCTTCGCCAGAAAAGCCACTCCATGCGCCACACCTAACGCCACCCATTTCCAAAGACTCTCCGGCCGTTCGAGACATCCAAGAAGCAAAATGAAATAGGTGAGCCCACATGCAGTCAAGAGAAAATCTGCACCGATAAAGCAAACCGAGAACGCAGCCACTCCACGCGCCGCAGTCAACCACAGAACCACCATCGCGCCCAGCACTCGCGACCCCCACAACCGGTAAGTGAGCCAATAAGCCAAGCCGAGGCAAAGCGCAAACAACGGGAGCATCAGAAGGCGCGCGGCCAGCGTGTGAGCGTTAATGCTGTGATCGCTCAAACTGCGATCGTTTACGGCCAGCGACGTCGCCGCGATCAGCCATGAAATCAACGGGCTCCAGTATCCGTGGATCGAAGCCTTGAAATCTCCAACCGCGAAATGCCGCGCAATCCCGATGTAAGAAACCGCGTCTGCATTGATGTTCCGGCCACAGTAGCGCCAGAACCAAATCGCCTGAAAGCACCAGTTGATCCCCGCGAACACGATCAACAGCGCCGCAAGCCGGTCGCCCCGGCGCCGCGCAGGAGCACCAGCTTCAAGTGGCATATCGATAGACATAGCGAAACGAAACTCTGCCAGCCTAGCACAGGGCACGATCCATGCATTTCTCTGACCTGCTCCTAAAGGCCCTCCCTGGTTTGCGTTCGGTGGCATCTCCTGCTTAAATACTCGTTCTCACCAATTGCCTTCAAACCAACCTGGACGGTGCAATGCGCTGGTACTTCGGTTTTTTCTTTGTTTCTGGTTTCTGCAGCATTCTCTATGAACTGGTGTGGCTCCGCCTGGCGATGGCGCAGTTCGCGGTCACCACAGCGCTGGTTTCAATCGTCCTATCGGCATTCATGATCGGGCTGGGTGCGGGGTCCTGGGGAGCCGGACGCTATCTCCGCAACCGTAAGACGAGTCTGAGTATTCCTGCACTGCGTCTCTACGCTTTGACCGAACTCCTGATTGGCGTTTCAGCGATTCTCGTTCCCCGTGAACTGGTATGGGGACGCATTCTTCTCGAAAAGTTCGATGCCGGCACCCCACTCCCCGTCGCCGCTTACTACCTTGCCGCCGGATTCTGGATCGGACTCACACTCGTTCCCTGGTGCGCTTGCATGGGCGCGACATTTCCCTTCGCGATGGCGGCCATCCGGGAGAACTTTTCGGAGTCGCGTCGCTCCTTCAGCTACCTGTATTTGGCGAATGTGCTGGGCGCCGTTACGGGCGCTGCCATTCCCTTGTTGCTGATTGAGCTCTTGGGTTTCAGAGGCACTCTGCATGTTGGCGCTCTGTTGAACTTTTGCCTGGGCGCGGCGGCGTTCGCCATCAGCCTGAGAAAAAAAACTCCGGGCGAAACGCAACCGCAGGCAGCAATTCTTCAAACTGCGGCGCCCGCGTCGATCGTCGCAACTTCGCCCGTCGCAACTTCGAGCACAACATGGCCGTATTTCCTGCTGTTCGCCACCGGCTTCACCAGTATGGGAGTCGAGGTCGTTTGGATTCGCCTGTTCACGGTTGCCTTAGGCACGGTGGTGTACGCATTCGCAGCGATCCTGGCGTTGTACCTCGGAGCCACCTATATCGGTTCCTTGATTTACCGCCGAGGCAAGTTTGCGCCGTCTGCGCCCAGCAATTTCTTCTTGGCTTTACTTGCGCTTTCCGTGTTGCTTCCCTTGCTGCTGTGCGATCCCCGATTGCGGATGGTCTACCCCCTGCGGGTTGCCGCGATTCTTCCTTTTTCCCTGGCCGTGGGATTGATCACTCCCATGGTGCTGGACCGCGTTTCCCAGGGCGACCCCGACCGCGCCGGCAGAGGCTACGCCGTCAACATCGCCGGCTGTGTTCTGGGCCCATTGGTTTCGGGATTCCTTCTTCTGCCTTTGCTGGGCGAGCGCTTTACCCTGCTGGCCTTCGCTCTCCCCTGGATCGTCGTGAGTTTTCGCAAGGTGCCACTACCCCTCGACGCTGCGCAAACTTCCCGGCGCTTCTCAATAAAGCCAGCGCTCGTTTGCCTGGTCTCGCTGGTTCTGGTTTTTGCCACCAATAGTTTTGAGAGCCAGTTCACGCCTCGGGAAGTCCGCCGTGACAGCACCGCCACAGTCACCGCCATCGGCGCGACCAGAATCGAGAAACAGCTTCTGGTCAACGGAATCGGCATGACCGGCCTCACGCCCATCACCAAGATGATCGCCCACCTGCCTCTCGCATTCCTGACGAGGCCACCGAAAAATGCGCTGGTCATCTGTTTCGGAATGGGCACCACTCACCGTTCCGTACTGTCCTGGGGCATATCTTCCACCGCTGTCGAGCTCGTACCGAGTGTGGTTTCCGTCTTCCCGTTCTTCCACGCCGATGCCAATCAGCTAGTGCACTCCCCACTCTCGCAGATCGTGATCGATGACGGGCGCTTCTACATGGAGCGATCAAACCAGCAGTATGACGTCATCGCCATTGATCCGCCGCCACCAGTCGAGGCCGCAGGATCCAGTCTTCTTTACTCCAAGCAGTTCTATTCCATCGCCAAGCTCCATCTAGCTCCTGACGGCATTCTGCAGCAGTGGTTCCCCGTGGGCAGCCATGATCCTGCCATCATTGCCGCCGTCGCTAAGTCTCTCCACGAATCGTTCCCTTACGTTCGCGTTTTCCGCTCCATCGAAGGTTGGGGATATCATTTTCTAGCCAGCCAGTCTCCGCTGCCGTCTCCCTCCGCCGCCATGCTAGCCAGCCGTTTACCGGCCACCGCGGTAACGGATTTACTCGAATGGGGACCCGCGCCCACCGCGGAACAACAGTTTGCCGGAGTCTTGAACCAGGAGCTGTCGTTAGACAGTCTCATCGCCCTGGACCCCGGCGTGCCCCCGCTCCAGGATGACCGTCCAGTGAACGAATATTACATTTTGCGCCGCGTCGTCGATCCGGAGTATCGTCACAGAGTGTGGGGCAGAATGCTCGCGCGGTTCGGAAGAAAATCTTAGAACCTATGCTCGTATGGAGCGGGCACTCTTGCCCGCGCTCTTGACCTACTCTTCCTTGTGTCGTTGTTCAGCGTTTCGCGACGCGCCACATTCGTCGATCACTGCGACAGTGAATGTGCGTAGTAAGCAGTAGCCCCAATCCGCCTCCAGCCACTGCCCGCTTCCGCGGAGAGCGGACCCGCCGTCACCAACACTTTCGCGCCCGTGCCTGCAAACAGGCGATACACATCTTCCTTCTGCTCCGGAGTCTCGTGCCAAAACGTCGGCGCGTCCACGGCGATGATCGCGGAGACGATTTTGAACCTGCCCAGCCTCGGCCAGTAAAACCAATTTCCATCTCCCACCACCGCAACCCGATCTCCGTCCCGCATCCCGCCCTCGGTCAGGATGTCAGCCACTGCAATTTGATCCCGGGCAGAATATGGTCCTCTGTCGCGCACGGCGCGTACCGTTCCATCCGCCACAGACAGCAAAATCGTTACCACCGTAGCGAGTGCGAGGTAGTCCACCAGTTTGCTCCGGTTCTCCGAACTGGCACGGCCTGAGCGGGCATTGTCGGAGTGAGCGCTCACTGAGTCGTAACTCGAAATGTCGAGGCGTATCCCAGCCAGGATAGCCATCCAAAAAATGCTCACGTATGCCGCGACGAATCTGGTTTCCACGTGCACCAGCATGTAGAGGCCGCCGGCAGCGAAGCCCATCAGGAACAGAGGCCAGTAGGCCAGAATCGCCTTTCGAGTCGCCACGCCGCCCGCCAGAGTCAGCGCCAGCGCAACGGCCAGAAGTCCAGGCTGGTCGCGCAACAGCAAACCGGCATACAACAGCAAATGCTCTTTGATCACTCGCATCTGCGCCCGCACGTCAATGGTTACTCTGCGCCCTTCGTCCCAATAGGAAGGATCGAATGAAGGTGGATAGGTTCCTCCCACCGGGGTCGCGAATTCGAACACCGGAGGATTCGTGTGAATCTGCCTCGTCGTGTGCACGGGAACCCCACTCCCCGGCGGCTCACCCTGCCAGTTCAGATTTCTTCCTCCCGGGCTGACCAGTGCGGAATAGTTCAGGTGTCCGCTATCCCCAAAATCAAAACGCCCCTTCGCCCGCGACAGTGCCACCAGCCAGGGAGCCGACAGCCCGAGAAAAGTCAGGGTCGTGATCAGCAGATAAGTAAGTTTCTTCTCGCGCGGCACAGTGAAAAATCCGATCGCGATGAAGGCGAAGCCCAGAGGAAACATAACGGCCTTGGTCAAGTACGCCAGTCCCAATACCGCCCCCAAGATCAGATAAAGTGATAACGATCCCTTTCCGCGGATTCGCAGCAGCAACCCGGCGATCACGTAAACGAACCCCGCTATACACAGATCCGGCGAAACACCCCAGATGCTGATCAGTTCCAGCGACGTCCACAGAAACAGGGAATACGCGATGGCGAGAAGCGCTACACGACCGAAGGCGCCGCCCGAGCTCGCGCCGTTGGCATCTCCGGCGCGGGCAACCTCACTTCGTGCGAACGGCTCGCGCGGCAAAAGTGACCGCAGAAAGAACTCGAAACTCGCGAGCACTGCCAGATAAATAACGAAATTGACAACGTGCACAACCGGAAACTCCCACTGCCGCGTCGGCTTCGTGACGAACATCGCCGATCCCAGCAGCCACGAGTAAAGCGGACTCCAATAACCGTTCACCGCGTCGAACCATTTGCGGTGAAAGAAAGCATCTCCCAAGTCGAGATAGCTGATTCCGTCTGGGTCCATCGAGTATCTTCCCACCCAGTCTCGAATGAGCCCGATGGCCACAATGACGGCCAGTGCCCAGAAGCGCACCGTGGCCTCAGCGAATGGCGCAACTCTCCTGGCGGAGGGAATCTCAACGACGCTGCCGGATTCTGCATGGGAACGATTGAGCATGGAATCCGCAATCTATCACAGACAGCGGTGTGCAGGTCCGCCGCTACTCAGCAATATGCACCCTGCTTCAAAGTTTTCGCAGCGCGGAGCTACGACCGGCGAGCGGCGTTGTTAGCGCCGTTGTTAGTATGATCTGGAGTCCGAGAAATCTCGATCCCCAAAAAGATCTCCCTAAACCCAATGTGTGGAATCTTCGGCATCGTCGCACGCAACGCCCAGATCCCCGCCGACGTGCTCGAGCGCGCCACCGCGTCCCTTGCGCACCGCGGCCCCGACGACTCCGGCACGGTGATCGTCCGCGACTCCGCTCCCGAACCAGTCGAAATCGGTCTGGGCAATCGGCGCCTCGCCATCCTCGATCTTTCTCCGCTGGGCCACCAGCCCATGCATGACCCGGAAACCGGCAACTGGATTGTCTACAACGGAGAAATCTATAACTTCCGCGACGTTCGCCACGAGCTTGAGCAAGCCGGCACAAAGTTTACCAGCCACTCCGACACTGAAGTCCTTCTGAAGGCATACGCCCGCTGGGGCGAGCCCTGTCTTACGAAATTCCGCGGAATGTTTGCCTTCGCGCTTTGGGACGCTGTTCATCACCGCCTGTTCGTGGCTCGCGATCCCATGGGCATCAAGCCACTCTATTACGCACAGTCCGGCGCGTATTTTCTTCTTGCCTCCGAGGTTCGCACCCTCCTCGGTACGGGCCTAATCCCGCGACGCCTCGATCAGGCCGGCCTCCTGAACTACCTGGCTTTCGGCTCCGCGTGCGATCCGCTCACGCTGGTGGAGGGCATCCACGCGCTTCCCGCAGGCTACAGCCTCACCTGGCAAAACGGAACGATTCGCGAATCTCGCTACTGGGATCTGGTGGATGACGATTCGGCAAGCGATCGCGCAACTGTCAGCGCGTCTCCCGATGCAGCGGAGTCCCAGCACGCCGCTTCGACTCTACAGCCGATGCTGGAAGAAGCCGTCCGCCTGCAGTTGGTCAGCGATGTTCCTGTTGGATTGTTCCTCTCGGGGGGCATCGATTCGAGCGCGCTTGTCAGCATTCTCAGCCGCGGCGGAGTGACCCCGGCAACGTTCTCGATCGTTTTCCGCGAAGCCGATTTTTCGGAAGCCGAGTTTTCCCGCGCCGTCGCGAAAAAATTTCGTACCGACCACCACGAAATTACGGTTTCCCAGGAAGACGTCCGTGCGGCAATCCCCGATGCCCTTCGCGCCATGGACTTGCCCACTATGGACGCAGTGAATACGTATTTCGTTTCGCGGGAAGCGCGTGCGGCCGGAGTGAAAGTTGCTCTCTCCGGCTTGGGTGGCGACGAGGGTTTCGCGGGCTACACCAGTTTCCGCACCATCCCGCGCATGGAACGCTTCGCTCAATTATGGAAGCACGTTCCGGCGGCAGCGCGAAGTCCGCTCGCAGCAACGTTTGCTGCTCTCTCACCAGTCACCGATCAGAATCGCAAACTGACGTCGCTGGTGCGCGATAACGGCCGAATTCCGCACCCGTATTTTCTCTCGCGCATGCTGTTCACGCCGACACAGTGCGATCAGTTGTTTCAGTCGCTGGATCCGGCAATTATTGGCCGCGCGGTTGCCTGGCAAAAATCAAGTCTCGATTGCGCCCTTTCGCTCGACCCCATCAACCGCGTGTCTTATCTCGAGTCGCGCTGCTACATGTTGAACACGCTGCTGCGCGATGCCGACGTCATGAGCATGTCGCAGGGCCTGGAAGTGCGAGTCCCGCTGATCGATCATCTCCTAGCGAAGAAAGTGCTCGCGTTACCCGGCGCTTGGAAGCTGAATGGCGGCGGACCCAAGACACTACTCGTGCAAATGCTCGCGAACACCCTGCCCAGCGAGATCGTTCACCGTCCCAAGCGCGGATTTACGCTCCCGTTCGAGCATTGGCTGCGAGCAGAACTGCGCTCCGAGGTCGAACCTGTGCTGAAGAAGAAGTTCAGCGAAGGTTCGCTAGCAGGAATACTGAACGGAAGCCAGGCGAGTCGCATCTGGCAAGATTTCCTGGCGGGAACAACTTCGTGGACGCGGCCCTGGTCCCTCTACGTTCTCGATCGCTGGTGTAAACTTCATTCCTTAACGGCCTGATCGCGCGGAGAAACGGCCTGCTCCCCCGCCTGCTTGGTCGCCGAGATCAGCAAGAACAAACCCCATTCCTTCGCGAACCTTCGCAGCAGCCAGCGAGGATAGATGCGCCACACCAGCCTGTAGAATCGCGATTGAAACCGCGCCGAAGGTTGATGCAGCAGCAGGTCGCCCGGGCTGAGGACTAGCCGCATCTGCACATCGCTAAAGCCATCCATGAGCGAAGCCGCTTCGCTGCGCGAGTAAGTCTTCGTCCCCGGACTCTCCAGGTTGTCGTAGACCGACTGCCGCAAAGATTTTCCGCGCAGAAAACCGTACCGCAACCACAGCATCACTCCCGTAAGCGAAGGATGGTGGTAGACCATGATCCTCGCCCGCCCGCCAGGCTTCAGTACGCGCCATGCTTCCCGCACGCATTGCTGCGTATCAGGGCTGTGGTGCATCACTCCGTAGGAATACACAATGTCAAACGAGCTGTCGGGGAAAGGCAGATTCTCGGCGTCGCCCACGCGCAACTCCGGTCGGTATCCTGCCAGCTCGCAACGCCGCCGCGCCTTCTCGATGGATGCCGCGGAAAAATCAACTCCCGCGGCTTGGGCTCCAGACTTCAACCATTCCAGATAGTCCGCCCCCATGCCGACGCCGATTTCCAAAACCTTCAAACCGCGCGCGTTCTTGAACTCGGCAAAATCGAAGATGTAAGGTTCTAGCGCATAGCGTGCTCGGGCGTGCGCTTCGAAATCATCTTTCCCCTCAAGGTAACGCGTGCCGCAGGGATCGGAATTCCAAAACTCCCGCACATCGTCTTTTTGCGCGTTATCCCGCGCGTCGCCGTCCCGTGCATCATGGTCCGGCGGATCATGGATCAGATCTGTGTCCGTAGTGTTCGCGTCAGGCATGGTGAGATTTCCTCGGATACTAGCACACCCTGCTCGTCTAAAAGCTCGTTCAAAAGGCATGCCGCGGCCTTCAAGTCGGGTAATATGTTGAGAGCCTTTCTGTACCCCGATGCAAAAGCTGGAAGAATCAAAATCGCTGGGAAGCCAGCCTTCAGTTGCGGTGCTTCCGGTCAGCGTGATCGTGCCCGCGCGGAACGAGGCGCGGAACCTGCCGTTCTGCCTGGAATCGCTCCGGAATGTGGGCGAAATCTACGTGGTTGATTCACAGAGCACCGACGCCACAGTGGAAATCGCTCGATCGTTCGGCGCGCACGTCGAACAGTTCCACTACAAAGGTGGCTGGCCCAAGAAGCGCCAGTGGGCAATGGAGTCTCTGCCACTCGCTCATGACTGGATTTTTCTGGTGGACGCCGACGAAGCCGTGACTCCAGAACTCGCGCAGGAGATTCGCAGCGCAATTCAGAATCCGCAATTCAACGGCTACTACATCGCTCTGCGCATGCATTTTCTCGGCCGCGAATTACGCCACTGCGGCGCGAGCTTCCAGAAACTTTCCTTATTTCGTCGCGGACAGGGCCGCTTCGAATGCCGCCTCAAGGACCAGGACGAATCCATGGCCGACATGGAAGTCCACGAGCACGTAGTGGTAGAAGGAAAAACCGCGAAGCTGAAAAATCCGTTGCTTCATCGCAACGTTGAGTCGCTCTCGCACTACATTCGCAAACATGACGAGTATTCCAACTGGGAAGCGCGCGTCTGGATGCAGGGCGAGGCCAACGCGCAGGATTTGAAACCTTCGCTGTTCGGGTCGCAAGCCCAGCGCCGTCGCTGGCTGCGCAAGAAGTTCTTCACGATCCCCGGCTCGCCGCTCTTATTCTTTTTCTACAAGTACATTTTCTGCCTCGGATTCCTGGACGGCGTTCCTGGCCTGATCTATTGCAGCCTGCAGGGAATTCAGTTTTTCCATATCAAGGCAAAAATTTACGAATTGAAAACGCAGCAGACGCAGCGCGGAAGGAATTGACCCAGAGATGTGCGGCATCAACGGCATAGTGAATTGCGGTGACCGGGAAACCCTGGCAAAGATGACTCAGGTCCAGGCCCACCGCGGGCCCGACGATTCCGGCCTGTGGGATCGAAGATTCCCCGACGGCTCCTACCTTGGCCTGGGCAGCCGCCGTCTCGCCATTCTCGACTTGTCCCCACTCGGCCACATGCCGATGGCCAATGAGAATCGCACGCTCTGGATCACCTACAACGGCGAAATCTACAACTTCGCCGAACTTCGCCGTGAACTCGAAGCCAAAGGACACAAATTCGTATCGCACACCGACACCGAAGTGATCCTTCACCTCTACGAACAGGAAGGCGCGGATTGTGTCAAGCGCCTGAACGGAATGTTCGCCTTCGCCATCTGCGACCTGCGCTCGGGCACGCCCACACTGTTCATGGCTCGCGATCATTTCGGCGTCAAGCCTTTTTATTATTTTCATCAAGGCGACCGTTTCGCATTCGCGTCGGAAATCAAAGCCCTCCTGCAAGTCCCGGGAATCGCAGCCGAACTCGATCCTGAATCACTTCACCAGTATCTGACGTTTCTGTGGGTGCCCGACCCCAAAACCATGTTTCGTCGCATTCTCAAGCTGCCGGCCGGGCACCACGCGATCCTTCGCGACGGCGAACTGAAGCTCACCCAGTATTGGGACCTGACCTTTCCCGCGGCCAGTCAGACCTATGCGCGCTCCGAGGACGATTTAGCCGAGGAAATTCGCGAGCGCTTCCGCCGCTCCGTAGAAGCGCAAATGATCAGCGACGTTCCCATTGGTGCATTCCTCAGCGCAGGCCTGGATTCTTCCAGCATCGTCGCCATGATGACTCGAGCGACGCATCAGCCCGTACGCACCTACACCATCACTTTCCCTCGCAAGTACCGTGTCGGAGAAACCACGCTCGACGATCCGGAGGTGGCGACCCGCCTGGCTCGCCATCTGGGCTGCGAGAACCAGCGCATCGTGGTCGAGCCCGACGTCACCGACCTGTTACCGCGCTTAATCTGGCACATGGACGAACCCACCGCCGACCCCGCGATCATCACGGCTTACCTGGTCTGCCGCGAAGCCCGCAAGCAGGCGACGGTGCTTCTCTCTGGCGTTGGCGGCGACGAACTGTTCGCGGGGTATCGCAAGCACAACGCGCACTATTGGGCAGAGTCGTACGCAAAAGTGCCCGCGGCCGCTCGCCATCTCGCCGCGCGTGCCCTCAGCGCGATTCCCAGTCTGCGCGGCACACCAGTAAAAGGAAGTCTCCGCCTGGCACGGAAGATGGCCCGCAGCGCGGCCCTCGGTCCGCGCGATCGCTTCATCACCAACTGCACCTACCTCGATAAAGCTCAGAAGGCGACCCTCTATGCCGATGACTCGGCTTCTGAGGCCGCATGGCAGGACTCGTTTGATGAAGCGGAGTTTGACCCCGCCTCTCAGCACCGGGCCGCCTTCGATCGCGTCCACCATGCTGACTTCCTGCACCAGATGCTCTACCTCGACACCAAGATTTTCATGGCCAGCCTGAATCTCACCTACAACGATAAAATGAGCATGGCGTCGTCCGTGGAGGTGCGGGTTCCATTTCTCGATCGTGAGCTCGCCGAATTCGTCGCGTGGAAGGTTCCCCCGCGCCTCAAGCTGAAGGGTTCGTTGCGGCCCACGACGAAATATATTTTCCGGCGAGCCATGCGAGACATCCTGCCGCCCGAGGTGTTACGTCAACCAAAAGCTGGCTTCGCGGCTCCGGTAGACTATTGGTTGGCCCACGATCTCAAGGAAATGGTCGGGGACCTGCTCTCGGAGTCGCAGATCCGAAAGCGCGGCTTGTTTCGCCCAGAAGCGGTGCGGCGTTTCGTGGATGAGCACGCCAGCGCCCGCCAGGATTGGTCGATGCAACTGTGGCAATTTCTAACGCTCGAACTCTGGATGCAAGTGTTCCTTGACGGCGAAGCCGCGAAATTCGAGCCCACCCGCCCGGAGCCGCGCGAAGTAGCGAGCGCGTGAGCGTGAGCACTAAAGACGGAATGATGAAGCAGGTTCTCCAACACGCGCGCACCGGCGAAATTTCTGTCGCCGACGTTCCGGCACCGCAACTTCTGCCCGGCTGTGTGCTGGTGCGAGTTGCCGCATCTGTAGTTTCGGCCGGGACAGAACGTGCGTCTGCGGAATTTGCCAGCAAGAGTCTCGTGCAGAAAGCGCGGGCGCGCCCCGACCTGGTGCGGGAAGTGATCGGCAAAATTCAACGCGACGGCATTCTTTCGGCAGTGCAGGCAGTACGTAGCCGTCTCGATCAGCCGCAGACTCTCGGCTACAGCAGCGCGGGAACTGTCATCGCGGCCGGCGAAGGAGTCACCGATTTGCAGCCGGGCGACCGCGTCGCCTGCGCCGGCGCTGGCTTTGCCATGCACGCAGAAATCGCTTGCGTGCCCAGGTTGCTCGTCGCAAAAATCCTCGCCGGAGATGCCAGAACAGAAACACCATTTGAAGAAGCCGCTTTCGCCACGCTGGGCGCTGTAGCGCTCCACGGCATTCGAACCGCCGAAGTGAAACTCGGTGACCTGGTCGCCGTGATCGGCCTCGGATTGCTCGGCCAACTAACCGTGCAGCTCCTGAAGGCCGCGGGCTGTCGCGTTCTCGGCCTCGATATCAACCCCGCGCGCGCCGAACTGGCGCATCATCTGGGCGCCGATGCCGTCGCCGTTTCAGCCGCGGATTTTCGCGATCTTTGTCTAGAGCGCTCGCAAGGCGCAGGCGTGGATTCCGTTCTGATCGCCGCGGAAACTCCCAGCAGCGATCCAGTCAACCTGGCGGGCGCCGTTGCTCGCGAGCGCGCGATCGTGGTCGCGGTGGGCACGGTCGGCATCGAGATCGAACGCAAGGCCTACTACGAAAAAGAACTCGATTTCCGCATCTCGCGTTCCTACGGCCCCGGCCGCTACGACTCCACCTACGAACAGAAAGGCCGCGATTATCCCATCGGCTACGTGCGCTGGACGGAAACGCGCAACATGCAAGCCTTCCTGCAGTTGCTCGCCGAAAAAAAGGTTAAGGTGGACCCGCTCATCACGCACCGTTTTCCCATCGAGAATGCGCAGAGCGCTTACAACTTGATCACCGGGAAATCAGGCGATCCGTTTCTGGGGGTCGTAATCCAGTACTCCAGCGCAGGAGACGAATCGCCCACGCTGCAGCTTGTCGCCCCACCCCCGACCGCCGCGCGGCCCGATGCTGCTCGGACAAAGGAGATTTCTGTTGGACTGCTTGGTGCCGGAATTTTCGCCGCGAGCACGCTCATTCCCGCAATCAAATCATCCGGTGATGTCACACTCACCGGCGTTTGCACGGCAACCGGAGCCCATGCCCACCACGCCGCTCGCTCGTTCGGTTTTGGCTATTGCACCACCGAAACCGCTCGCATCATTCAAGATCCCGCGATCAATACCGTGGTCATCGCCACGCGTCACCACCTGCACTCGAACCAGGTTCTCGCGGCGATCGCGGAAGGGAAGCACGTCTTCTGCGAAAAGCCACTTTGCCTTACAGAAGACGAATTGCGATCTATCGTCCGCGCATATCAAGGAGTTCCCGCTGCCCAGCGCCCCGCACTGATGGTCGGTTTCAATCGGCGCTTCGCGCCCATGATCGCGCGCATGAAAGCTTTTCTCGCTCCTGTCTCCGAACCGCTGGTGCTAACCTACCGCATCAACGCGGGATTTCTCGCCCCCGACCATTGGGTGAACGATCCGGAGCAAGGCGGCGGCCGCATTCGCGGCGAAGTGTGCCACTTTCTGGACACGCTGATGTTCCTGGCGGGTTCACCAATTATCGAAGTCGATGCCCGCGCGCTCGCCAACGCCGGATGCTACAGCGGCGACAACGTGCTTGCATCCCTTCGCTTCGCCAACGGCTCTGAAGCCACCATCACCTACCTGGCGAGTGGTGACAGATCTTTTTCCAAGGAGCGCCTGGAAGTATTCGGCGGCGGAGCAGTCGCGGTGCTCGAAGATTTTCGTCGCCTCGAACTGGCGCGCCACAGCCGCAAGCAGACGACCCGTTCGCGCTGGCGTCAGGACAAAGGACATCGTGCCGAGTGGTCCACTTTCGCCGCGTCCATCCAGCAGGGCCAAGGCAGCGCAATTCCGTTCGAAGACATCGTGTGCTCGACTCTCGCGACTCTTCGCATCCACGAATCAGTTTCTACCCGAAAACCCCAGGTAGTAGACGCCGGCGCTTTCATCGATGCGGCTCTTGACCCTTCCCGCCCCAACGGATGATCCTTTCACGCCACAAACACCGGAGGAATCGAGCTTTAGTTCGTGCTCGTCGTTCATGCTGATTCTCGGCCTAAACATGTTCCATGCCGACGCCTCCGCGGCCATCGTGCGCGACGGAGAAGTCGTTTTCGCCATCGCCGAGGAGCGTCTCAACCGCCACAAACATTTCGGCGGATTCCCAGCCCTCGCGGTGCAAGCGTGTCTCGACGCCGTCGGCGCGAAGATTCGTGACATCGACCACGTAGCCGTCGGCCAGGACAGCGACGCCAATCTCGCGAAGAAAGTGCAGTACGCTCTCGCCCGGCCAGCAAAGATTCTGAACTTTATTCGCCTTCGCCAGCGCAAGGAATCCATGCGCGATGTGCGCTCGCTGCTCGCCAAAGCGCTCGATGCCGACGCCTCGCAACTCCGTTTTCAGGAACATCACATCGAGCATCACATCGCCCACATCGCCAGCGCCTACTACTGTTCGCCCTGGGAGAAAGCAGCCGGCTTCAGCTATGACGGCTCCGGAGATTTCGTCTCCACCATGATGGCCCGCTGCGAGGGAAACGACATCGATGTGCTCGAACGCGTCTATCTTCCGCACTCTCTCGGCAGCCTCTACACCATGATTTGCGAATTTATCGGCTACAGCAAATACGGTGACGAAGGTAAAGTGATGGGCCTCGCCCCCTACGGCAAAGCAACCTATCACGACGAGATCGCAAAAATGGTTGCGCCGAAGAATGGAGGCTTCCAGCTCGACCTCAAGTACTTCAAGCCGCTGGGCAGCAATCAGGGCATGCAGATCATGCCCGATGGCACAGTCCGCCTGGCGCGTCATTTCTCCGACCGCATGGAGAAACTTTTCGGCGAGCCACGCCGCCCGCACTCCGAAATTACCCAGCGTGACATGGACCTGGCCTTCGCCCTGCAGCATCGTTTCGAAGAAATTTTCTTTCACCTTCTGAATCACCTGCACCAGAAAGTTCCGCTGGCCGACCTCGCCATGGCCGGAGGCTGCGCCCTCAACAGCGTCGCCAACGGCAAGCTCTTCGACCAGACTCCGTTTCGCCACACCTACATCCAGCCCGCGGCCGGCGACGAAGGCCTCGCGATCGGCGCCGCGCTGCACGCATATCACTCCACGTTGAAGCAACCGCGCCGCCACGAGCTGAAGAATTCTTACCTTGGCCCGGAATTTTCGGATTCGCGCATCGAGTCCGCGCTCAAGAAAGCCAGCCTCAATTACCGCAAGCTGGAACGTCAGCCTCTACTCGACGCGGTCGCAGAACAGATCGCCGCAGGCAACGTGATCGGTTGGTTTCAGGGCCGCATGGAGTGGGGACCCCGAGCCCTCGGCAACCGCTCCATCGTGGCGCATCCCGGTTTGCCGAACATGAAGGACGTGCTCAACGCCCGCATCAAGCACCGCGAGTGGTTTCGTCCCTTCGCGCCTTCCATTCTCGTTGAGCACCAGCACGAATATTTCGAGCACGACCATCCTTCGCCCTTCATGCTGCACGTTTACAAAATCCGCCCGGAGAAGCGCGAACAACTGTGTGCCGTGAATCACGTCGACAACACCGGACGTCTGCAGACCGTGGCCCACGACGAGAATCCGTTATATTACGATCTGATCTCGGCGTTTCGCCGTAAAACTGGAATTCCCGTGATCCTGAACACCAGCTTCAACGAAAACGAACCGATCGTCTGCACTCCCGAAGAAGCCATCGACTGCTTCCAGCGCACGCGCATGGACGTCCTGGCAATCGGCCCGTTTCTGGTGGCGAAACCGGAAGCCAGTTTTCAGTCCGGGGTCGTAACCGGTTTTGCTTTTCCGTGATCCCTCTGTGCTCCTCTGTGTCCTCTGTGGTAAAGATTGTTTTCGCTTGTGATCGGCACGCAATCGCTCATGACCACGCCTGCCTCGACGAAGCTGCCCACCCAAGACCAGAGATGGGAACTGGTTCGCATCGCCAGATTCCCACGATTGCGGGCGCTCGTCTGGTTTGGAGATTATCTCTACGCCTCTCGTGGCTATGAGCTCCTGCGTGCGAAGATATCGCAGACCGAGATCCCATCCGCGAATCTGCCATGGCAACCCGTCGCCTCTTTCAGTCCCGCGTGGTGGCGTCATGCCAGCGCAGCCACTCGCCTCAGTTCCCGCTTGTTTCGCGACGGCTTCCATGCGCTTACCATTCTGCCCTCGGGTGGAATCGTGGGCGCAGTTCCGCGAGCAATCGTGACGCTGCGCCCCGGCGAAAACGAGTTCCACACCACCCACGCCATCACGCGCGGCACGCGTCCGCTGCACATCACCTCAGTTCCCACCGGAACGGTGTATTGGGGCGAGTATTTCGATAATGCTGCGCGCGAAGAAGTACACATCTACGCCTCCACCGACGGCGGCATCGCATGGAATGTTGTGCACACTTTTCCGAAAGGCGCAATCCGTCACGTGCACAACATCGTCCACGACCCGTGGGGAAACTGTCTCTGGGTTCTGACCGGCGATTACGGCAACGAATGCCGCATCCTGCGCGCCTCGTGCGATTTCAGCCACGTCGACGTTGTGCTCCAGGGAAATCAGCAGGCCCGCGCCGTCGCGCTGGTTCCGTCTGAAGGCGGACTCTTCTTCGCTTCCGACACTCCTCTGGAAGCAAACTTCATCTACCACATGAATCGTCAGGGCGGATTGCGCAAGCTCTCCGGCGTCACCAGTTCCTCCATCTACGGCTGCCGCGTGCGCAACAGCGTTTTCTTCTCCACCATGGTTGAGCCGAGCGACGCGAATTCAGACGACCACGTCCGCATCTACGGCAGCCGCGACGAAGAAAACTGGCGCGCCTTGCTGGCCTGGCGCAAAGACCACTGGCCGATGAGCTTCTTCCAATATGGCAACGCGTTCTTTCCCGATGGCGACAACAAAACAGATTACTTGGCGCTGACCACCGTGGCCGTCCGAGAGGACGATCAAGCCACTCTCCTGTACTCAATCGCGAAGTGACTGGGCGGTCGTCCTGCCGCGCATCCGCTTCGTGATATAGTGCGAGGAATCCTCAGGATTCACGCCCCTTTTGCCGCATTTCAGCTACTACCGCCGCATCATCAGCGCCTATCTGCTCGGAGGCAACAGCCATCTAACGTTCTGGCACGAAACCCCCGCAGAAAATCCAAACGCACGCGTCGACGAACTGGGCGAATACTACATGCTGTTTACGCAGAAGGCCGACTACCAAGGCGCATACGATTCCACCGGCATCCCGCTTCTCGATTACCGCGGCAAAATCGGCCCGACAATATAACCCGATCGCCATCGCGCAATACGGCCTGGGAAATTACAACCTCTTCCGCTGCAGCGGCGAAACCGCACGCCGCGAAAAATTCCTTCTGACTGCAGACTGGCTCTGCCAGCACCTCGAGAAAAACCCGCGCGGACTCTCCGTCTGGAATCACCACTTCGACTGGGAATACCGCGACACTCTGCGCGCCCCGTGGTATTCGGCCTTAGCGCAAGGGCAGGGAATTTCCGTGCTGGTTCGCGCGCATCAGGAGTCGGAACAGCAGTCGAAAGACGCTCGCTATCTGGAAGCCGCGAAACTAGCCCTCGCCACTTTCTTCACTCCCGTCAGCGAAGGCGGAGTCGCGTTCACCGACGATCGCGGCGATCTCTGGTTCGAGGAGTACATCGTCTCCCCGCCCACTCACATCCTGAACGGTTTCATCTGGGCCGCCTGGGGAGTCTACGATTACTTCCTCGCGACGAGAGACGCGTCCGCACGGGAGCTCTTCGCTCGCGCCGTGCAAACCTTGCTGCACAACCTCGACCGCTACGATCTCGGCTTCTGGTCTCTTTACGAGCAGTCGGGCACCCGCCTGCCCATGGTTGCCAGCCCGTTCTATCATCAACTGCACATCATTCAACTGCGCGTGATGCACCGGCTCACCGGTGAAGAAAAATTCGCACGCATCGCTGACCGCTGGGAGGGCTACACCCGCAGCCGCGGCAATCGCACCCGCGCGCTGTGCTACAAAAGCGCTTTCAAACTCTGTTACTACTAGCTCTGATATTTACTAAGCCTAGTGAAAATTCTCTACGTCTCACAATATTTTCCCCCGGAAATGGGGGCGCCTGCCGCACGCGCTGCCGAGCTCGCCCAGCACTGGGCGAATGCCGGTCACGCGGTCTCGATTCTCACCGGCTTTCCGAATCATCCCACGGGCGTCGTTCCCGCCGAATGGCGAAGTCGGCTTCGCCGGTTGACATTTCATGAAAAGCTCGCCCATGAGAAGGCGTGCTCGGTCGATGTCTACCGCACCTGGCTGTGGCCGTTGCCCAACCGCAAAGCGCACGAGCGCATGCGCAACTACGCTTCGTTCTGCTTGTCGTCGGCGCTGCGTGGGATCACTCTTCCCCGGCCCGACGTTATCATCGCCACGTCTCCGCAGTTGCTGGTCGGCCTCGCGGGCTGGTGGCTGGCTTTTGCCCGGCGAATTCCTTTCGTCTTCGAAGTCCGCGACCTCTGGCCAGAATCCCTGGCAGCCGTTGGCGTAGGTGACGAGAACTCCCTACTGCACCGGTCATTGTCGGCAATCGCCAACTTCCTCTACCGGCGTGCCGACCACATTGTCGTTGTGACCCCGGCCTTCAAAGATTTTCTGATTCAGAATCGGAATGTGCCCGCAGGGAAAATCTCCGTCGTCGAAAACGGCGTCGAAACCGATCAGTTTTCTCCCGGCACCGCCGCCGCGAACCGTGCGCTGCGCCTCGAACTCGACGTCGAGAACAAGTTTGTGGTTTGCTACGTCGGAACCATGGGCATGGCTCACGGCCTCGAGACCCTGCTCGACGCCGCCGCACGCCTGCAGACTCAGAACCCCGCCGTCCTGTTTTTGCTCATCGGCGAAGGCGCCGAGAAAGATCGCATCAAGGCCCTGGCGCAATCCCGAGCTCTTACCAACATCCGCTTTCTCGATCAGCAGCCTCGAGAAAAAATTCCCGCATTTATCTCCGCCTCCGACGCTTGCGCGGTCCTGCTCAGGAAAACTGAGGTTTTCAAAACGGTCATCCCCACCAAAATGCTGGAGTTCATGTCCTGCAGCCGCCCCGTGATTCTCGGCGTGGACGGCCAGGCCCGAAAGATTGTTGAGGAAGCCGAAGCAGGAATCGTGATCGAGCCGGAGAACTCAGTCGCGCTCGTGGAGGCGATCCAGCGGTTAGCGGAAAACCGCGATCTTTGCCAACAGCTCGGAGCGCAGGGCAGGGAATACATCGTACGCCATTTTTCGCGCAGCCAAACTGCCGAAGCCTACATTCATGTCCTGGATGGACTACGCGAGTCCAAGCGTCCGCACACACCCAGCGCCGAAACGCCGACACAACGCTGATCAGAATTTGCCAGGATTTAGGATACCGTCACCGCTACGGATGCACTGCATAGATCGACAGTGCCGTCGCCGCCGTCACCGCTGCGTCAATCGTTCTCCCGGCCGCCACTTTGGCGCCGCTGACTGGGACGAAGAGTATGTCATCGGCCTGCAAGGTCACATCGGGAGCCTTAGCTTCCAGCATTTTCTTCAGCGGCACTTTGGTTTCGGTCATCCCGGGGGACCCTTTGTGGATGATGCGAGCCCCGCTCATCTTTGCGGTGCGATTCGTACCGCCCGCCAGCGCCAGTGCTTGCAGCACCGTCAGTGTTCCGTTGTCCACCAGCAGACCCGCTGGCCGTCCCACATCCCCAACCACATAAATAATCGGCGCGCGCGGCACCATAATCGTATCCCCGGGCAGAACGTCTACATTCGCAGTCTGATCGTCCCCGAGATTTCTGGGAAGCTCCAGGTGGATCGGTTGCGGCTGGTTATGGCGGAAGATGCTTATTTTCCGCGAGGCTGACGGCGAAAATCCTCCCGCCTCCGAAATTATCTCGTAGAGCTTATGATCCCCCAAGTCAGGGTAAATCCCAGCTTTCGACACTTCCCCGAGCACCGTCACTCCCTGCGAAGCCGACTCGTCCACAAAGATGGTCACGTGCGGATTGCGCACGAATCCTCCGTCACCCAGTCGTTTCTCGATCAGGGTCTGGGCCTCATCAATCGACAGGTCTCCCACATGCACATAGTCTATGAGCGGGAGATACACATCGCCGGAGTTGCCTACTCTCGCTTTGGTGGAAAGTTCCGGGACGTTGTAGACATTCACTTCGATCAAGTCTCCGCCACCCAGTTTCAAGAAGGACGAGTCTCCGGAGGGCGCAGAATTGTTGGCCGGAATATTGCCGTTCGCCGCCGGCACCGGCTGCGCCGCTGAAGGAAACGGCTCCACATTTTGATTTTGTGAAGGAGGCATTTGTCCGGGTGTTTGCTGCGCGTCGGCAACCGCACCGACAAGAAAAACCAGACTGCAGCCAAAAAGAAACGAACAACCTCGGCGGATGCGATTCAACCTGCCCGACCTTGTCAACGAGTCCCCTGAACCAGCATGAAGTTTTGCCAGAAGTCTAGCACACGCGTCGTCCCGAATGGGGCCTTCCTACGGCCATTCGGGCGAGTTTTCCACAGCTTTTTCAAGCTGGGACGTTGAAACCGCACTCGGGCACCTGCTAGATTTCCCCAATCACTAGCAAAAATACGAACCTTCAACACCACTCACCCTGACTTTGAGCAGCTGTCATACTTCTGTATGGGAGTGGAAGTCTTGCGTCCTCGAAGTCTCAGTTCGGCGGCCGAGGTGGCCTAATTGACAGTCATATTTTTGGCCATTTTTCTCGTTTCGCTGCTCCTGGCGTTCATCCTGACCCGGACCGTCCGCGACTTCGCTACCACCCGCGGCTGGGTAGCCGTTCCCTCTCAGGAAAGGCATCTCCACAGCGCTCCGCTGCCGCGTCTCGGCGGAGTCGCGATTTTCATTTCCTTCGCCTTAAGCATGGCTCTCGCCGTAGCTCTCGCCCGGTCTCGCTCCAGTTTGCACGCGGTTCTTTCCCTGAAAACGTTTTTAACCATCTTCGCTCCGGCATCGCTCGTCTTCCTGCTCGGAGTTTATGACGATATTCGCGGCGCGGGGCCATATCTAAAGTTTGGTGTTCAGGGGCTGGCGGCCACCATGCTCTTCATGGGTGGCTTGCGCATCGTCGATATCCCTGTGGTTTTCGGATCTCACCGGCTGCCCTGGTTCTTGGGCTTGCCCATCACCATCCTCTGGGTTGTGGCGATCACTAATGCCTTTAATCTGATCGATGGTTTGGATGGGCTCGCAGCCGGATCCGCGTTGTTCTCCACGCTCGTGGCCTTCGTAGTCTCGCTCACCTACGGCCCTTCGCTGGTTACCGTAACCACCATCGCCTTGGCCGGCGCGATTCTTGGTTTTCTCCGCTACAACTTTAATCCCGCCACCATTTTCCTCGGGGATTCCGGCAGCCTGTTTATTGGTTTCGTGCTGAGCGCCCTCGCCCTCGAAGGTGCACAAAAGGCCCCCACCATCGTTGCCGTGGCCATTCCCGTAGTTTCTTTCGGCCTTCCGATCCTCGAGACTTCTCTCTCCGTGATCCGCCGTTTGATCAGCGGACGCCCCGTCTTCACCGCCGACCGTGAGCATATTCACCACAAGCTCCTGCAGCACGGCATGACCCACCGGCAAGTGGTCATCCTGCTCTACGGCGTGTCCGCTATTTTTGCCATGCTGAGCCTGTTTCTGCTCTGGCCCACCGGCAGCTCTCTGGGCCTGGTGCTCGCAGTGTTAGGAGTTGGCGTCTGGATTGGCGTGCAGCATCTCGGCTATCTGGAATTTGGCGAACTGGCTCGCGTCGCCCACCGTACCCTCGACCAGCGCCAGATCTTCATCAACAACTTGGCCATCCGCCGCGCCACCGAGGAACTCAAAGTGGCCCGCGACTATCCTCAGGTTCGCCGCATCCTGGCCGCGGCCTTTGGCAGCAACGATTTCGACGGTTTTGATCTGAAAGTAAAGCTGTTGCCGGGTGAGGTCGTCCCTCCCGACCCGCAAGACGGCTCTCCTTCGGCGCGCGCCAGCGAGTTCTCATTGCACTGGAACAAGCCGGGAGTCGCCAAGTCCCGCGAAGGAACTCCAGCCTGGACTCTCGGCCTGGACCTGTTGAGCACCGCCAACCGCCGCCGCGGCACGCTGGCAGTTCACCGCGTCTATTCGCAACGCGATCTCCAGGTCGACGTGAATCTTCTGACGTCATCGTTCCCCACGGCCCTCGCCGATGCCCTGGACCGCACTCTCGCTCACACCCCTCACGTGATCGCACTCCCCGACCAGGACGGAATGATTACCGCCCAAGCCGGATAGCCTATTCCGAAACCAGTTACAATCTTTGATCCGGTCCCGGCTTGACTTGTGATTCCAATTGCCTTGTCATTCCGAACAGCGCGTTTTTCATCGCGCCGGAGGAATCTCAGTCTTAACGGCAGTCGAGCGCCAGCCAAAGGAGCCCGTCGTGAGCGACGTCGAAGGAAATTCGGTGAGCCCCTTGTCATTCCGAACGGCGCGTTTTTCATCGCGCCGGAGGAATCTCAGTCTTCACGGCTGTGGAGCGCCAGCCAGAGCCTATCCTGAGCGTTGCGACGCCATAGCAGCAAGTTAGCCATGCATATTCTTCACGTAGTCGGTGCCCGTCCCAACTTCATGAAAGCGGCTCCAGTGCTGCGCGCGCTCGCGGCCAAGCCGGGAGTTCGCCAAACTCTGGTTCACACCGGCCAGCACTACGACCGCATCATGTCCGACGTTTTCTTCCAGGAACTGGAAATGCCTCAGCCCGATTGCAATCTGGAAGTCGGGTCCGGCAGTCACGCGCAGCAGACCGCCGCCATCCTAAGCGCGTTTGAGCCGGTAGTACTCGAGCGCAAGCCCGATCTCGCGCTCGTATACGGAGACGTCAATTCCACCGTGGCCGCCGCGTTAGTCTGTTCCAAGCTCGGAGTTCCAGTCGGCCACGTGGAAGCCGGCCTGCGCTCCCGCGACCGCACCATGCCGGAAGAGATCAATCGCCTGCTCACCGACCAACTCTCCGACCTGCTGTTCACCCCGTCGGCGGACGGCGACGAAAATCTGCTCCGCGAAGGCGTCGACCGCTCCCGCATTCACCTCGTGGGCAACGTAATGATCGACACGCTAATTCGCCTGCTTCCTCGATCAGAGCAGCATCGCCGCGCCAATCTCGCGGCGCCGTATGTCCTGGTCACGCTCCACCGCCCGTCGAACGTAGACAATCTCCCCTGGCTGCGCGAACTCCTGGCCACGCTGGCCGAACTAAGCCAGCAGTTGACCGTGGTTTTCCCGGTGCACCCCCGCACCCGCGAACGTCTCACTAGTCTCAACACCAACGCTGGCTCACACCCGCGCTTGCAGTTGCTCGATCCCCAGCCCTATCTCGATTTCCTCGCCTTGCAGCGCGGCGCAGCGCTCGTGATCACCGATTCCGGAGGCATTCAGGAAGAGACCACATTTCTGGACGTGCCCTGCCTCACGGTGCGCGAGAACACTGAGCGCCCAGTCACCATCACCATGGGAACGAATCAGTTAGTCGGGCGGGATCTTCAGAAGCTACGCAAAGCCGCGGCGGAAATTCTCAGTCAGAAATTAGAAGGCGGAACAAAAAAGTACGAAACAAATCGCGAACGCCCGCCATGTCGTATCCCGCTCTGGGACGGACACGCAGCGGAACGCATCGCAGAAATTATCGTGTCACGAGAAAAAGTGTGACGTGAAAGTGCTATAAGGAACTCTGCGTGAGAGCTCCTCGGCGACTGGTCCAGGTGCAATATGCCTTAGAGCTTGGCGCTGGCGTAGGAGTTGATTTCGCAGTTCAAGCAAACTTCTTCAAAAGCGGGTGCGGTCCATTGCATGTTTTTTCTCCAGTGTCGTTCCGAGCGTCGCAGCCTCGAAACGTTCAACGAGCTTAACCCACCGCGAAGCCAAAATCAATACGCCCAATGCTGTACTACGCAAAGGTTTTTCTGGCCACAACGACGGGCACAAAGTCCCCCGAAACCCATACCAGTAAAGCACTTCGTGATACTTAGTGTCCTTTGTGGTGAATGATTTTTCTTCCGATTGTAAAACTAGCCCGAAAATCCCGTGGGCAAGCTTTTTAACAGCCCCAAAATCATGACTGACAAAATTTGTCGCTCCCGCAACGATTTCCACAGCCGGAACCACTTCCGTCACTTTCCCCTTACGCGACACGTGTTTACCGTTGCATCTCCAATAAGCAACTTCAAATGAACAACCTCCGATAAACCAGCTGCAATGAACCAGCTGCGACGAAGAAGCCGCTGGATGATCAAGCAAGGAGTCAGGCAATCATGTTTGGCAAGACGGTTTATGGCACAACTTTCAAAGACGTCAATTTCGTCCCCCTGCAATCGGCCACGTTTTGCGTCCAGTGCGAACTGATTAGCGCCAATCATCGCCCCCACTGCCTTGCCTGCGGCAGCCAGTCCCTGGTAAGCCTGTCCCGCGTCCTCGGGGGCTCGCTGCTTGCCCAGCAAACCGCTCATCTCATCACCGATTCCGAGCTGGATAGCCTCGTCCGCGACCTCCTGCGCACGGTTCCCGATCCCCAGGCCGTGAACTCTGCCGACGATTTTGCCGACCGTTCCCGCATCCCGGCTCTAGCCCACCGCAGCCAGCTCCGCCTGTCGAACGTGGCGCACCCAGCCTCCGGCTTTCGTGCCATGTCGATCAACGGAGAGCTCGTGGACGACGTCGAAATCCGCCCCTCCGAGCTCGAACTCGAGCCCGCCATCAGCGCAATAACCGAACGGGCTCAACACCTTACAGGCGCCACCGGCGCCGCCATCGCCCTCCGCGCCGGCGACGAAATCGTCTGCCGCGCCCGCACCGGCCGCACCGCGCCCGACCTCGGTGTTCGCCTCCAAACCGATGCCGGAATCTCCGCCGAAGCCGTTCGCACCGGCGAAGTCATGCTCTGCAACGACGCCGAACGCAATCCCCGCGTCGATTTAGCCAGTTGCCGCCGCCTGGGCGTCCGCAGCATCCTGGTTTCCCCGCTGCGCCACTATCGCCGCACGCTGGGCGTGTTTGAGGTGCTTTCCTCGTCTCCCAGCGCCTTCGACCATCGCGACGTCGCTACCATGCAACTGCTTTCCAGTCTGATGGTTGCGGCCATTTCCCGCATCTCCAGCCTGCACCACGCAGAAGTCCTACGCCGCGCGAGTTAAAGAAGCGCAGCCACGGATCACCTGGATTTTCACGGACAAACCTTAAGAAGAGAAAAAACAAGGCTTATCCGTGTAAATCCGAGAAGATCCGTGGCCAAGAAGCTCCAGGCCCATCCCGTTTTCTTTCTGATACTTTTCCACAGTCTCGGGGTAATATGTACCAGCGGGATTCTGGCGCCTTGTCGACCCGCCTTCTCGACCCTAGATGGCTGCTACCACTACTCCTCCGCAAGCCGTTCCAGTCAATCGTCGCCGGCGTTTCCGGCACAAGGTCCGCACTCCCGCGTACGCAAGTTTCATCGGTGAATCCAAGGGAATCGCGCTCGATCTGAATGCCATTTCCGACATCAGCGAAGACGGAATTGCGATCGAAGTCAATTCCATTCAGGAAACAGGACGCCGTTTTGAGCTGCACCTGGATCTTGCCGAATCCTCCGGCCCCGTCTACACAAGTGGCGAAGTCATCTGGTCCAGTTCAGGCCGCTGCGGGCTGCGGTTCGCGGAGCTTCCCGCGCCCAGCCTGTTTCGCTTGCGCAGTTGGCTGTTCCTGAATGCGATGACGGCCGTCGCCGATTCTCAGGCCACCTCAGACCGCGCCCAGCTCGTGCCTCTGGAGGAAGTCGCCCCACGCCCGAACTACAGCGACACGCTCGCCGCACTCGCCGCCGTGCAGCGCGAAGTTGAATCGCTGGGCCCTGACCTGGTCGCGGCGCTGCAACTGATCGTCTCCCGCGCCCAGACGCTGGTTCGCGCTTCCGGCGCCGCGATTGCGCTTAGCGCGGAGAACCGCGCCGTAATGGTTTGCCGCGCCAGCTCTGGCGACGACGCTCCTCCGGTCGGCGCCGAATTGCAAATCGGTTCCGGCTTTTCAGGAGAATGTATTCGCGCCGGGAAGCCGCTGCGTTGCGACGATGCCGCGACCGACGCCCGCGTGGACCACGCCAGTTGCCGCGCCCTCGGAATTCGCTCCATCCTGGCAGCGCCGGTGCGCGTCGTGGGCAGAGTGATCGGATTGATCGAAGCCTTCTCCCCGCAACCAAACGCATTTTCCGAGAGCGACGCCGTAGTTCTGCAACGCCTGGCGGACTCGGTGCTGGTCGCGGTGAACCGCGCCGCACGTGCCGAAGATCTCGAAGTTCAAGTTCCCACTCCCCCAGCGGTGATTCCCACGCAGGGCAGCGTCCTGTTCGCTTCCGAGGTCACGAAAGATAATGCAAAAGACGAGAACCGCGCCGAGAATTTGAAACTGGACACGGAACGTCCTGCCGGAATCCATCTTCCTCAATACCACCTGATTATCTTGCTCTGTGCCGCCGGCTTGATCGCTGGCGTGCTCGCCGGCGCGCTGGGATTCATCCTGGCCCCGTGGATTCAGTCAACAGTCGCTCCGTGGATCAGCGCGAAAATGCAGGCCCATCAGCCCGGACAGGTGCAGACCGTGCTAGCTTCCGCGCCCGCCTCGGGTCCAGACTCGAATCCAGCCGCAGTTCCAGTGTCGAGCGCCGCGAACAATTTTTCCCGTTCGGTCGACACCTCCACGCTAGCCCAGCTTCGGCAACTCGCCGAGCAAGGCGACCCGCTGGCGCAAAATGCGCTGGGCCTCCGTTACGCACAAGGCGACGGCGTCAAACTGGACGAGGAAGAAGCCGCCCGCTGGTTCACCAAAGCTGCCGAGCAGGGCAACGTCGCCGCCCAATCGAAGCTGGGCTCGCTCTACTGGGTCGGACGCGGCGTCCCAGCCAGTCTGCACGATGCATATTTCTGGACGGTGCTGGCTCGCGCCGGCGGAGACAAAGGCAGCAAGGAACTCGCCAAGCTTATCGGCGACCACATGACCCGCGCCCAATCCGAGCAGATCGAACAGGATGCCAACACCTGGTTCCAGCAGCACCAGGCCTCCGCTAAACCCGCCCCCGGCCGCTGAGTGCGATCTCGAGAAAGTTCACGACATAAGTTTCAGCCTGACGGGCGGCATAGTCGTTTTGGTTGCGATTCGGGACAATCCCCCGGATCGGGACTAACGCTGCAGAGTGCCGCTGACCACCGTGTCCGCGTCCGTCTCAACGGCTAGCATTTCCTTCCCGCCGTCCACAATCACGATGCTGAAGTGCATTTCGGAGAGCCCGTTCGGCGTTATGATGACCCTGCCCCTGCAGTCCGGGGCGACGGTGTAAGAACCGGTGACAGGCTCCTCTGCGAACGGCAGAAACGTGCCGTCCTCGCTAGCCGCTACCTGTCCGCTTATCACTCCTTCTCCAGAAGGACCGACCGTTAACTTCAACTGACCGATGAAAGCCACCGCCGGGGCGGGCGCCGCTGCGAGGAAGACGCCGGTTGTTTCAAATCCGAAACTACCCTTGACTCCGGCATTGGTACAGGTCGGGGAGCCCTGCTTCACGGCGAATCCCTCCGCAAAAAGGTGAGCGGCCAGAAACCCTGTTGACGTAACCACAAAGGAGAAGGGGCCGCCTCCCGTGGGATTACCCGTGCCGGTGCAGTTCGAGGCGACTGCGTATGTTCCGGTGAGAGCCTCGGTGGCAATCACGCCGTCATGGGATGTTGTGGTCTCCCCGGTAAACGTGCCTGTGGTTGAGTCAAACGTGAGCTGGGTCACGGCGGCGCTGGTAGGGGTGCCGGTGGCGTTTGTGCTGCCGTGCAGAAACCCGTAAGTGCCACTGAGAGACTCGTTTGAACAGGTCGCCGCCCAGGCACCGGAACTGAGCGTAAAGCTGGCAAGAACAACCATTCGAGCGATGCGAAACATTTTGTAAATCATGGAACCCTCCTTGGCTTCGCTAAACGATCTCGTTACGACGCGCCAGTTCGCTGCGCTAGTCGCCCTTAGTCCGCCCGCGGTCCGAGTCCAGGAGTTCTTCAGATGCCAGCCCATCCAGGCCCGCTTGGATCATAAAGTGGACTTGCGACATTAAGTTCCTGTTATTCGCGTCGCTGGTGCCCTTGCGGTATTCACTCAAGAGATTGTCCATGGCGGTTTGTGCACTGTAATACCAGGTGGTGTTGTTCAGATTGTTCGTGAAATTGTCAACGGCATCGCTCAGCAGCGAAGCACGCCGGGAGACGCCGACAAAGTCATGGGGTTTGAGGTTCAAGGTGTACCAGACCAAATTGTGGGCGCTGTAGCCTAACCCGATCGATGTCGCCCGCTCCCACAGCTTGATCAAGGTTATGACATCGTCGGGTGCGGGCTGGCCGTTCCGATTCGCGAGCGCATCCGCTCTGACCTCCAACGTACCGAGTGCTTCCTTGGCCATATCCTCATCTCGTCCGTAGTTGCCCATTGTCGTTTTCCTCCATTTCTTGTATTCGCTTTTCGGTCAGCCCAATTTTCTGAGGACCGCAACCTCAAGGCAGATTGGTCGGCCCCACAGCGCGGAGCATTTCTGCCTCTACTACAGAAATCGGAAACGGCGGGAAAAAGACGACACGCCAGCGAATTTTTTTTTGGGGCTCTCCACAAAGATTTCTTTTTGATTGGCGAAACATCCCGATTTCACTCATTGAACCCCGCAACTGGGGGTTTTAAGCGTCATCGCCTGGTTAGCGACACTTGTCACTCAACGGGGTTAAAATGGTGCGACGAATGGAGGCTACGACAAATGAGCCGCGTGGTCGCCCAGTGCATCGCAATCCTCAGCCTGCTCCCGATTTGTGCCGCTCAGACACTCCACCCATGCAAGTTTAGTGGCACCTCCGGCGTTGGCCACATTGAAGGCATCACCGTTCAGCGATTTGCTGTGATCGAAAAGAGCGGAAAAGTCGGAGCCACGGCCTTCATTCCCGATGGCAACGAACCGCTGCCCGGAATCGTCTTCTCACACTCGGCAATCCACGGCCCCAACAACGATACCGACTTGCTGCGTTTTGCACGGGCACTGGCTCGGGCCGGAGCAGCTTCAATCGTCCTCGACGGAGTGATCGATTGGCAATCAGGCCCTAACGACGATTCAATTCGTCCACCAGAATTTCAGTTTTGCGCTGGCCAATGGCTACTACAACATGTGAACATCGATCTAACTCGGGCGGCTGACGCCGGAAATCACAAGCTGGGCTGGATCGATAACGACGTTTCTTCTTGTGGAATAGAACGGTCGGGACAAGCGCGGTGTTGGCCCGGTGGTTATTGGTTGGACTTCGGACAAATAGGGCAAGCAGAATCGCGGAACACGGATGGGATGCTGACTCTCAAGGGCCAGATGTGTATGGCTCAGGCCGCACAGAAGTACCTTAAGCTGAAAGAAGTCCAGCCTGAGTGGCTTACAGAAACGACACCGCCGCTTTCACAATAGTCAGATTATTGTGGTAGTTGATAAATCTCGATTACGCTCATTGGCTTGCGCGAGGGGATGCCAGGATCGCCCGCTCTTGCTTGTACTAAGATCGTGTTGAGCAGGAGGCCGCGCTATGTAGGTGCAGGGTCCCAACCCTTTTGCCCGGCAGCCCGAAGACCGAAGGCCTTCCTCATCAGCGTTAGAATGGATGCGAGGAATCCGTGCCCACCCTTCGCAGTATTCTCGATGATCGAGTCCGCGAAGCTGACCCTCTTCTCTACGAGAAGCTCGACAAAAATCGCGTCCGCTGTTTCTCCTGCGGACACTGTTGCCCCATCCCGGACGGTCAGCCCGGCGTTTGCAAGGTTCGCTATAACAGTGGTGGAACGCTCTACGTGCCCTGGGGCTACGTCGCCGGAACCCAGTGCGATCCCATCGAGAAGAAGCCTTTCTTCCACGCGCATCCCGGCGCACTCGCTTACAGTTTCGGCATGCTCGGTTGCGATTTGCATTGCGCCTATTGCCAGAACTGGGTAACTTCGCAGGCCCTGCGCGACCCCAGCGCAATCTCGCCTCCGCTCGGAACCTCGCCCGAGTCTCTGGTTCGCGATGCCGTCGCCCAGGGTGCGAAGGCCGTGGTCAGCACCTACAACGAGCCGCTGATCACCAGCGAATGGGCAGTCGCAGTATTCAAAGAAGCGAAAGCCGCTGGACTCCTCACTGCCTTCGTCTCCAACGGCAACGGAACGCCGCAGGTGCTCGACTACGTTCGTCCCTGGCTCGATCTCTACAAAGTCGACCTCAAGAGTTTCGACGATCGCCACTACCACGAACTCGGCGGCCGCATCGCCCCGATCCTCGACACCATCCGCCGCATTCACCAGATGGGATTGTGGCTCGAGATCGTCACGCTGCTCATCCCCGGCTTCAATGATTCCGCCGATGAACTCCTCCGCCTCACGGAATTTATCGCCAGCATCTCGCCCGACATTCCCTGGCACGTCACCGCATTTCACGGCGACTACAAAATGCAAAACGACGTCGCGCGCGACACCAACGCCGAAGACTTGCTGCGCGCCGTGGAAATCGGCCAGCAGTCCGGCCTGCGCTACATCTACGCCGGCAATCTTCCGGGCATGGTCGGCGATTGGGAAGACACACGCTGCCCGCAATGCGGCGAAACTCTAATCAAGCGCCACGGCTACCTGATCGAAGATTACCGCCTTACCGCCGAGGGACGTTGTCCCAAATGTGCCACGTCAATCCCCGGCCGCTGGCCGGCTCGCTTCGATGGTCAGATCGCCTCCCGCCCTTTCCTGCCGCAGAAGAGGCCGCGTTTCGTTACAATCACAGATCGCTAGAAAGCGTTCAGCCATCACAATTCGGTGCGGCCAAACGCCAACTGCTAATTGCCAATTGCTGAAAGCTGAGCGCTCGCTTCACAGATGCCGAAACTATCCATCTTCGCAGTGTGTCTCTTCGTCGCGTGGACACTCACGGCCTGTTCCCCGCGAGACCTGCTCTCGCGCCGTCTGGCCGCCGATCTCATCGAGGGCTCAGACGCATTCAAGACTCCGCAGTCGCTTTTTGTCCGCACCGGCGTCGTCTCCAACAAAGACTATCTCTCGCCCGAATCCCTGGTGCTGCAGCATCATGGCTGGATCTCCGCGACCACCGCCCCGTGCCCGCCAGCGCTCGCACCACCGCCGTGCTGGGATGTAGTGCTGACCCCCTCGGGTGTAGAAACCGTCCGCCCGTTGCTTTCCCCAGCCGACGAAGGCAAGCCATCGTTCAGTCTTCCAGCCGCCAGAAGGGAACTGGTCGCCATCACCGGCGTCAGCAAGCAGGGCAGTGTAGCCGACGTCGATTTCATCTGGAGATGGCAGCCCGCGAACGAAGTGGGCGCCGCTCTCTATTCCAGCGACCTGCGTTACCACTCCACCGCCGGATTTCGTAACTATGACGACGGCTGGCGCGTCGTGCAGTCCGCTCCGCATTCTGGTCAGACGCTGGATGACGCTCTCAAGAATGCCGAGCCTGCACAGTGAGCCAAGGTTATGTATTGAGATTCGGCGAGAGGAACCGCGGGTCACAATTTGCCTCCACAGAACGCGCCGTTGTATAAACCTAGTTCCCACCGGGAACCCTTATGCGAATCCAAAAAGTTGTGGGAGTGGCCGTACTGGTTGTGAGTTGTGCCCTGTTTGCCTTCGTCCAGATAGTCTTTACCCCGACCGTCAAGGCTCAAAGCAAGCCAAAACTAACCCTCGACGAATTTTTCAACTCCGTCAGCTTTCCCACCATCGCGCTCTCGCCCGACGGCAGCCGGGTTGTGATCGGCACCGAGCGCGCCGATTGGGACCAGCAAATCTTCCGCAACGATCTCTGGCTCTACCATGACGACGGCGCGGGCAGTCTCTTATCCAGCTAACCCAGTCCGGCCACGACACCGAGCCCAAATGGTCGCCCGACAGCCGCTGGATCGCCTTCCTCTCCGAGCGCAAGGCGTCCGCCGAGAAATCCGACAGCCCCGACTCCGATTCCGATGGCGACGCTAAGAGTGATGCCAAGAGTAAAGACAAAGGCGGAGACACCAGCCAGATCTACCTGATTTCGCCCACTGGTGGCGAGGCTTTCCCCATCACTACGGGCGATGAAGACGTCCACGATTTTTCCTGGTCCGCCGACTCGCGCACAATCTATTTCGCCACGCGCACTCCCTGGTCGAAGACGCAAAAAGACGAATACAAGAAAGAATGGAAAGACGTGGTGCAATATCGCACCGCCGAGCGCGGCGACACCATCTACGCCCTCGACCTGGCAGCGGCGATCGAACGCCACGCCGCTGCCCCTGCCAAGGTTGACAGCGATGCGGAGAAAGACGCAATCGGCACGCCAGGGGCACGCGCTATCGCGACTACGCCGCTGCGCGTCGACGACCTGGTCACTTCCCCCGACGGCAACAGACTGGCCTTCGCGAGCAACTCCATCAACCAGCGCCAGGAGAAAGTCGATGACGTCGAGATCTACGTCATCGATCTGGCAAGTGCTTCACCCGCCAACGCTCCGCGCGCCCTGACTCATAACCAGGCAGTCGAAGGCAGATTGCATTGGGCCAACGACAGCCGCCACATATTTTTCAGCGTAGAGGTTGGCGATGTAACCGGCCCCTATCGCGATCTCCAGCCGCATCTCTATTGGGTGGACAGTGACGGTGGTGTGGTCCAGCAGTGGAGCAAAGATTTCATCGGCCCGGTCGAACACTATGCAGTTGCCGGTGAAAATGTACTCGCCGCCGCCCGCGCCGGAACCGAAGTCCAACTTTATTCCGTCGCCAAGCCTTCGGAATCACTGCATCGCGTGAGCGGATGGTCCGGCTCGTACGAGGGACTATCCGCGTCGCCGCGTTCCTCTCGCGTGGCCTTCGTCTACACTTCGCTGACCAAGCCCGCGGAAGTCTACCTTGCCGATAGTGCGTCCGCGCTCGATCAGGCCAAGCCCATCACCGCATTCAACAAGCTCTTCACCGAGCGCGATCTTCCGCAAGGCAAACCCTATCAGTGGAAGGCCGACGATGGCAGCACTGTCGAAGGCATGTTGATCTATCCTCCCGGCAAATTCGGAGCCAAGCATCTCCCGATGTTAACGTTCATCCACGGCGGACCCGCCGACGCCGACGGCAACCACTTCGAAGCCGACTGGTATCAATGGGCCGCGCTCGCCGCGACCAACGGATGGCTGGTCTTCGAGCCCAACTACCGCGGTTCCACCGGATACGGCGACAAGTTTCTGCTGCAGATTGTTCCTGTGATCGTGTCGCGTCCCGGCAAAGACATTCTTGAAGGCGTCGACGCGCTGGTGAAAGATGGCATCGCCGATCCCGACCACCTCACCGTCGGCGGCTACAGCTACGGCGGCTACATGACCAACTGGCTCATCACCCAGACCACGCGCTTCAAAGCCGCAGTCACGGGCGCAGGCGCGGTCGAGCACATCGGCAACTGGGGCAACGACGACACCACCATGGACGACGCCTACTTCCTCGGCGGACGTCCCTGGGAAGCCCAGCAGCGCTATCACGACGAAGCCGCCATTTTCCAGATCGACAAAGTCCGCACGCCCACGCACATGGTCGCCGGCGCCGACGACATCCGCGTCGCCGTGCTGGAAGATTATCTGCTGGAGCACGCTCTGTATTCGCTAGGCATTCCAAACAAGCTGCTGATCTTTCCCGGCGAGGGCCACAGCCTCGGCAAAAATCCCTGGCACGGCAAAATAAAAGTCCGCGAAGAATTAAAGTGGCTGCAAAAATACGGAGGCGTGACGGCAGGGAACTGAACCCTCAGTTCTGTTATTCCGAGCGGAATTGCCAAAGTGTTCCTGCAGGAACATTTTGTACAGTCAGAAATGTAGGTACGTTTACGTATGCACCCGTAAATGTAACGACCAACTGGAGTTAGGCAACCGAGTGTTGACACATAATACGTGTCCACGTATACTGTGTCCTATGAACGTAACGCTCTCCATCGACGAGCAACTTGTCGCTCGCGCCCGACAAAAGGCGGAGGCCCTCGGGAAAAGCCTCAACCAGCTGATCCGCGACTACCTGCAAGGGCTGGCTGGCGGCGACGACGCGGAGCGCAGTATTGAGGAATTCAAGCAGCTTTCAGGGCAAGGCCATTCGCAGGGCTGGCGCTTCAATCGCGACGAGATTCATTCCCGGCGAGACTATGGTGGCTCGTAGCTTCTTCGATAGCAACGTACTGATTTACGCGGATGACAAAGCGGATCCGGCGAAGCAGCAGCGGGCCCTCGATCTTTTGGCGGAGCACAGGCGCGGGCGGACCGGAGTTGTGTCACTGCAAGTGCTGCAGGAATATTTCGTCACCGTCACGCGGAAATTGCAGGTGGACGCGCGCATTGCCCGCCGCAAAGTTGAATTGCTCGCCGAGTTCGACGTGGCCACTCCCGAAGTCGCAGACATTCTCGCCGCGATCGACCTGCATCGCCTTCACGGCTTTTCCTTTTGGGATGCCCTGATTTTGCGAGCCGCCAAACAGGCAGGGTGCAGCGTGCTCTTCTCGGAGGACATGCAAGAAGCGCGGGAAGTCGACGGAGTTCGGATTGTGAATCCATTTTAGTGAAGTACCCGGTCGGCGATTTCCTGAGCCAGCCACCGATGGCGCGCGGCTCCGAACGAAAGTCAACATCCCCACACTAGCCGCAAAGAACACGGCTAGTGTGGGCCACCCTGGGTTCTTTCTTTGGTGCTCGCAGCTGCTTCGGGTTTCTCGGGACTCTGGACTCGCGACTCGGATTACTTACCGGCGCTGGCTACTTTCACGCTACGCGAGCTGGCCGCATACCGCGCGATGCCTTTGTAGAGCGCTTCGGCGATTTGTTCGCGGTAGCCGTCGCTGCGGAGTTTTTGTTCGTCGGTGGGACTACTGACGAAGGAAACTTCCGCCAGGATTCCGGGCATGGACGTCTCGGTCAGCACGACGAAGCTCGCTTCCTTCACGCCGCGGTCACGCAGTCCGGGATTCCTGGCCGCCAGGGTTCCGTACAGCGACCGCTGCACGCTGTCGGCAAGGCGGCGCGATTGCTCAATTTTTTCATGGAGCTCCGCTGGCGTGAGGGTGACTGCGGCAGCGGTCTTGCCGCTGGCGCTGGCCCGCGTGTCCACATCTTTCGCATTCGGCGCGGAAAAGAAATTCGTGTAATACGTTTCCACGCCGCGCGCCGAAGGCAGATCGCTGTAGTTGGCGTGGACGGAGACGAACAAATCCGCCTGCGCCTGATTGGCGATTCCGGCGCGCTCGTCGAGCGGGATGTAGTTGTCATCCTGGCGCGTGTAGATGATTTCCGCGCCCAGGCGGCTTTCCAGCAGCTTGCCCAGTCGCTCGGCTACTTCGAGCACCAAATCTTTTTCCAGCAATCCGCGGCGGCCGACGGTACCGAGATCCCATCCTCCATGTCCGGCGTCGATCACGATGCGCAGCTTGGGCACGTGCGCGCGCAACTGCAAATCTTCCTTCGTTGGCGGAGGCACGACGATCGCCATCATGCTCTTTTCCGGTCCCGCGTTTGGAAACAGGTCGACTGAAGTGTTGGGAGCGGCTCCGACTTTGTTCACCTGCAACACGAGTCGATACGGATTCGGCTCCAGGCTCACGGAAACTTTGGCGTCGCTCCTCGTCTCGAGCACGATGCGGGTCATGCCCGGAACCGGCTGCGCCACGCGGATGCGGTTCAGCAAAGTGTCACCAACGTCTAAAGTTTTGCCGGCCCACTCGGGCGCGAGCGCCGTGTCGCGCAGGTCAAAGTAAGTGCGGTCCGGACCGCTGATGTGATGGTACTCATATTGCACCTGATCTTCCAGATCGATGACCACGGTCGTGGCTGCGTCGGCCGACGACCAGTGGCGGATGCCGGTGACGCGCGGAAACTTGGAGAGTTCCTGCGTCGTGGCTGGTGTCATCGCTGGTTCCGCGGAGGAAAGGGAATCGGCGGTAGGCTGGGCTGCGCTGGCGTCTTGATTGGCCGACGAAGAGGACCCTGCGGTCGCTGGGCCCGACCCGGAGTTCGCTGGCTGCGAACCAAGCGGCTTCAGTTGCGGCTTGTGCGACTGCACCATGGAGTTGCCCAGCTGTTCGTTGTTCAACTTCAACCAGATCCCGCCAGCGACTACCGCGACGATCACTACCAGCACAAGCGCGAGCAGTACTCCGTGACGCTTGATCGCCGGCGCCAGACCTTCGACTTTGGTTTGCGGCTCAACAATCTTCTGCTGGGCCAGCGTTGGCTCGGCAATTGCTGGCGCAGAGACGATTGCTGCAGCGATTGGCGACTCGGCAGGTTTTGGTTCGACAAGCTTTGGTTCAGCTGTTTTTACCTCGACAGGTTTTGGTGCAGCGGGCTTCGGCTCGGTGAACCTCGGCTTGAAGATTTCGGTCTCGGCAATCCTGGTGAGTTCGGGAATCTTTGTGACAATCTCGCTGATTACGCTGGCCGCAGATTCGGATGTGGATGCTTTCTCGTCCGGCGCGGGTTTTGCGCGGAGGTCGGCGACGACCAGCTTCTGGTCGGCTGCTTCTGGTGCGATTTCGTGCTCTGTCGGCGGCGACGGCTGCGCAGAATATTTTTCGGGAAACACCGCGGGCTGTGCTTCAGGAACACTCGCTTTCGCAACACTCGGGTCCAGAACACCAACGCTCGGCGCCACCTCCAGCTTTGTTGCAGCCACTTGCGCCGCTTCTGCGAAACGGTCTTCGTCTTCGGGTTTGAGCGCTCCGAGGATGATTTCCGCCAGCAGTTCGAGGCTGCGCACATCGCTGTCGTTGAAGCCGAAGGGATCGGCCGAAAAGGCTTCGAGGAGACCAATCACGCGGCGGCGCCCGCAAAGTGGCACTGCCACCATGGAGCGCGCGCCCAGGCGGCGGCAGGCTTGCAGATTTACGCGATCGTCGGTTTCAGTATCGTCGGCGCGGACAATCTGCGCGGTGCGGAAGCAGGCGCCGGAAAATGCGGAATCGCGGTCGATACGCGCGCCCACGTCCGGCTTGATTGCGCCTGCCGAAGCGCGCAGGACGATGTCGTTATTTTCCGCTAGCGCGATCGCGAGGCCATCCGCGCCGGTGATGGCAATAGCACGCTCCGCCACGAGTTGGAGAACTTCATCGAGAACGAACTGCTCGCTGGATTCGAACTCCGCCAGTGCAATCGCCTCAAACCCGCCATGGCGCGCTGCTAAAGCGCGCCTCCGGCGTACGTGGTCGTGCAGCGCCGCAAATGCGAGCAATGCCTGCAACGCATTGCGGCCAGAGGGCCGCTGGTCGAAGTCATCGCGGAAGTCATTGCGATCCAGAGCCGGATGCGCGGCGGGGCTTTTTACTCTCGGCCACGCGGGCGCATTATTCCCGAGGAACTCCGCGGATGCGTCAAGGCCGGGTTTTGTGGGGGTCGTCGCCATTCCGAACACACTGCCGCCTCTCTAACGTTAGCGATCTTTCGTCGACAAGGCAATTACTAGGCCATGACCCTTCGGCCATGTACTTTGGTAAGCCGGTCCTCCGCCCGGACTCAGACCCGAAAAAAGAGCAAGGTCTGCATTCGCGGCGGGGCAGCTGGAGTAGAATCCTCCGAACAAACCGGGCATTCGAAGACCATTGGCGCACGAGATGGATTCCCAGGGTATTTCGCTTTTCTCGTGGCGGGAGCGCTGGTGCCCTCGGTGAGTTTCTTTCCCGTTACCCGGCGGTTCATCAATTGGAGAGCGTTCAGTCTGACAGCGTTTTTCATGTTGCTGATCAGCCTGCTGTGGGAAGTCACACTGGCCTTGCCTTATGGCTGGTGGAATTTTCAGCATCGCCAGATGATCGGATTGTTTATAGGAGCGTGGAAAGATCTTCCGTTTGAAGAAGTCTGTGTGTGGATTGCTGTGATCTATGCGACCGCGATCGTTTTTGAAATCGTGAAACTGTGGCAGGCTTCTGGGCGCACCATGAAAGAAGCTTTGGTGGGCTCGAAGGTTGCGCCTAGGTCCGGGCTGTGATCTGAACTCGGCGTGAAAGCGCTCGTTCCTTGCCCGCGAACCATTCCAGTTACTCCAGCCTTATCGACATTAGCGGATAAAATTTCGAGAGATCGTCTTCGTCCGAGCTGCGATTCTCCGGCGGCGAGCATGCATGCAGCATCAACTTCCGCGCGTCGAGCCCGTGCCCAGCACCGGCAGAACCTTCACACGCTGACGTATGTAACTCTCGACGAAGCCAATGGTGGTATCGTTCGGAATCTGAACCGCGAAGGCGTTGCCGTGCAGGCGGTAGGAGCGCTGCGATTGCAACAGCGGGTGCGCGTGCGTTTTGAACTTCGCCATCCGCGGGTCAAGATAGATTCGCTGGGCGAAGTGGTTTGGGCGGACGCGTCCGGACAATGCGGAATTCGCTTTCTCGATCTTCCCTCCGAGACGGTTCGGCAGATTAACGAATGGATCCTCGGGGACCTGCTGGATTCGATTCCGTCACGAAGCAATTCCATTTTCGGAGCTCAATCGGACGCTCAGATTCAGGACGATGGGTTGTTATTGTCGCCCAGCCCCCGCAAAGTGATTCAGCTCCAACCGGAACGCGCCGGGGCGCAGCCTGTGCCCTTGAATGTCGAGGGGAATGTCGACGAGACGAATCTGAGCGAAACGAATCTTGCCGAGACGATCGATGCAAAGGTCGATCTGGGTGCGTTTGCGCGCACTCGGCCCGAACTGGATTGGCTTTCGCGCCCGATTTCCGGAAGACAAATGGCGTGGACGCTCAATTCGCTGATTGTGTTTGCGGCGCTGCTTCTGTTTTCGCTGGTTTTCCTTGCGGTGACTCAGGACCTTCCACGATGGCCGCTTGACCTGGAAGCGGGATTTGCCGCCGCCATTTTTGTGATTGCGTTTTACTGGATATTCTCCCGGCTTCTCGGCGGGGCCAGCCTGGGTGCCCGGCTGGCGCGGCTGGCAGCATCGGATGCCGACGGCGACGGAGACGCCAGAGAGTCTGCGCGCTTCCGTTGAGGACCACGCTTGTTGAGCACGGGATCTGTTGAAGGCGGGAATCGCGAAGCAAGCACTCGGCGATTCGGATCAGATTAATTCTGAAAATATTGTTGCGCCAGCCAGAGTTGCAGCGTCCGCTGTTGACGGGGTGTTACCTTCACGAAGCGAATGCCGACGTTGCCGCGTGTATCCTGCCACGCAACTTCGGCGTGCGCCTTCATGGCGTTTTTCGCTCCGGGCAGTTCGAACGAAACCTGAAACGGCTTTTTCATTTCCACCGGGGAGTCGGAGTGAACCTGCAGGCCGCCCTGGCTCACGTTGATGAGATGCGCCTCGATGGGCGAATTGCGATTGCAGTTCAACGATACCGGCACTTCCAGGCCCGCGCGGTGATAGCGAAGGCGGCCGTCGAGAATCATGTTGCGCGCCGCGGAAAGCGTGCGTACGGCCTGCTCCACCGAAATTGGTTTCTTGAAGGCAAACAACGCGCCCGTCGCTTCGACCGTTTGGGACGATGGCGCTCCCATGATGACGAGCGGGACCGTGTTCAACTGACGTTCGCTCTGTTGCAATTCGTGGAGAAACTGGGCGCTGCCGTTGAGATCGCAGTCGACGATGAGCGCGTCGACTTTGGAGCGGTTGAGCCGGCTCATGGCCCGCTGCGGTTCTTGTTCCACGGCGACATCCATGTGAAGGCCGCCGAGGATGCACTCTAGAACACTGACTTCCTGCCAATCGCGAGAGACCACCATCGAGGAAAGAGTCATGAACTGAATCTAGCTGCAGATGGTACTCAACCGTAGATAACTAACGTAATGAGGGCGGACGTCGGACTCCGGAATTCAGGCTTCGGGTCTTGGACCGGGGGCGCAGGGCTTCGCCCAGGCTTTGACAGCCGAGGCGACTGTCTCTACATGGCGTTTTAGTTCTTCCGGTACCAGTCGACCGTGCGCCGCAAGCCTTCTTCAAAATCTACTTTCGGTTTGTAGCCGAGGTTTTTTTCTGCCTGCGAAATATCGGCCAGGGAATGTTTGATGTCGCCGCCGCGCTCGGGGGCGTAGTTGGGCTGTCCCTTGTAGGAGGTCATGCCGCGCAGGAGTTGGAAGGTTTCGTTCAGGGTGACGCGGCGTCCGGTGGCCACGTTAAATACCTTTCCGGCTGCTTGCGAGGCCGGCGCATGGCACGCCAGCAGATTTGCTTCGACTGCGTTTTCGATGTAGGTGAAATCGCGGCTTTGTTGGCCGTCGCCGTAGATGGAGGGCTGCTCTCCGCGCAGCATTTGGGTGATGAACTTGGCTAGCACGCCGGAGTACTGCGACGACGGGTCCTGGTACGGTCCGAAGATATTGAAGTAACGCAGCGAGACGGTCTCGAGTCCGTAGCAGCGAAAAAACGAAATCATGTAACGTTCGCTGGCCAGTTTGGCGACCGCGTAGGGAGAGATGGGATCGGGCGTCATGGCTTCGTGCTTGGGTAAGGTTGGCGTGTCGCCATAAGCCGAAGACGAGGCCGCGTACACCACGCGCTTGACTTTGGCATCGCGTGCCGCCACCAGCACGTTGACCGTGCCGTCAACGTTGGCGCGGTTGCTGCCTATGGGGTCGAGGACTGATTTCGGCACGGAGGGAATCGCGGCCTGATGCAGAACATAGTCGATGCCCGCGCAAGCTTTGTGCATGGCGTCGAGATCGAGAATATCGGCCTCGCGGAAATCGATTTGAGGGAGAATCTCCTGCAGGTTTTCGCGTTTTCCGGTGGCAAAATTGTCGATGCCGCGAACCTGCTCGTTCTTTGCCAGCAGCGCCCGCGCGAGCGACGATCCAATGAAGCCGCCAATGCCTGTGATCAGATAGAGAGCCATAGGCTTCCATAATAGCCAACGAAGGGAATTCTGTGGGGCGGTTCAGTTACGCTCGTTACTCCTTCCAGATGGCCCGGGGTGGACGGGAGAAAAGTTGAGCAGGCCGGAAGTCGAGAGCCTAAACGTGCCCTTGCCCTTGTGCTGATAGCTTCGCGTCGCCTTGGCTTTTGCGCAGAATGCGCAAGAATTCATCCCGCATGAGTAACTGGCGGCTTTCGAAGAATTCGGCTAGCGCGCGGAGGGCCGCGGTTGCGTCAGCGGGCAGCTGGATCGACATCAGTGCGCCGCCCCAGGGGGCGGACGGCGAGCTCCCGGGCCCCAGAATCACCGACGGCCGCGAGATTGTGCGCAGCAACGCCCGCAAGCGGGTGCGATTCTCCTCCGACATTTCGCCGAAGGCGATTCCCATCCCCAGACAAGGATAAGCCACGCGGACGCATCCCGCGCTCTCCACGTGGAATTCGTTGGCCTGCAATTTTACGTGCACGTTAGTCCCGACCGGGTAGGTGGCGGTTGCTTCGACGTAGCAGCCGTGCATGCTAACATCGGTGCACGTCGCCCAAGTGTGTAATTCGAAACCTTCCTGGCAGATTTCAACACTGCCTTCGCATTTGTAGCGCGGGCTGCGCCGCTTCTCCAGAACGAAAGTTTGCGGGCCGGCGGAATTGTGAGCTTGCGCACGCCAGGGAGTTTCTCCTGAATTCAGCTCGCGTGCCGGAGCGCTGGCAGCGGGAGTTGGCGCAGACTGCTTCAGAGCCTGCAAATAAGCCAAGCCTTCGTCAGGTTCGTGCGGCGGGATATTCGTTGTGCGGCCTTCGCCCGCGTAGCGCGGAGTGCGGCGCTTCTCCAAGGCGAAAGTTTGTGGGGCGGCAGAATTGTGAGCTGTAGGCTCAGAAGCCTCCGCGGAATTCGGCTCGCTCGCTGGAACGGCTCGGGCGGCCGGGGATGGCGCAGACCCTTTCAGAGCTTGCAAATACGCCAAACCTTCGTCGGTTTCTTGCGCCATAACATTCACGAGCAGCGGCTTCGCTCCGTTACGCAAACGCAGACTTGCGCATCAGGCTGGCAGGGCCGAGTCATTCGGAGCTCTCTTATTGCTTATCGGATATTTTCGACGAAGATTTAGCTCGGCCCCGCCGATCAGGATGAAGATCTTCTAATCGGAGGGTGAGGACTCGGTGCGTCCGGGTTGCTCGGACGCTTGCTTGATTCGCTTCCACAACTCTTCGCGGCCGGCCCCGGTCTTGGCCGAGTAAGGCACGATGTGGGCCGTGGGATATTCCTTGGCTAAAGTCTTCAGCGCGCCGTGCAGTTGATTGTTTGAAAGCCGGTCGCTCTTGGTGGCGACCAGGAGAAAGTCTCGTCCTGAGGCGGTGAGAAAATCTATCAGCTGGCGGTCGGCCGGCTGCGGAGGCACATTCGCGTCCACGAGCGCCAGGCACAGCGCCAGCGTGGGGCGGTCGTTGAGATAAGGCTCGATGAATTTCGGCCACTCTGCGGAAATCTCGCGTGAAAGTTTGGCGTAGCCGTATCCCGGCAGGTCGGTGAAAATCAGCTCGGGCTGCGGCTTTCCCGCCCAGCGGATTCCGAAAAAATTGATGCTGCGGGTGCGGCCGGGAGTGGAGCTGGTGCGGGCCAGCTTGGCGCCCACGAGAGAGTTGATCACGCTGGACTTGCCAACGTTGGAGCGCCCCAGGAAGGCGATCTCCGGCAGGCTGGGCTCGGGGAAGTGAGCCGCGTCGGTTGCCGCAGCCAGAAACTGCGCCATCACTCTCATGCTCAAGTGTGCAATGGGGAGACGGAACTTGGCAAGGGGAGAGGAAGCAGAGACTCCTATTTGGAGCCGAATGCGGGAACTGAGAACTGAGAACCGGGCTACCCGCGGCGAAACTGCTTGCTCAGCGTGAGCGCCTGGTGCTGGTACGACGAGCCTATATTCGTGCCGTAGATCTTGCTCGGGCGGCTCAGCAGCGGCATATAGTTCAGCCGGCCCACAAATTGGCCATGCTCGATCAGGAACGGAACTTCGTGGGCTCGAACTTCAAGAACGGCGCGCGTTCCTTTGATGTCGCTGGACCCATATCCAAAACCGGGGTCGAAAAATCCGGCGTAATGAATTCGAAACTCGCCATCGGCGGGATCGAAGGGAACCATTTCTGCCGCGAACTCCGGAGGAACGCGCACTCGTTCGCGCGACGCCAAAATATAAAAGTCTCCAGGCTCGAGAATCAGACTCTTATTTGCATTCTGATAACGAACTTCCCAGAATTCCTCGGTCGGATAGTAATCAATGCGGTCCAACTCGATCGCGGGAGCATAGCGCTTGGCCCGGTAAGCGATGATTTCGCCCGGTTCAGCGGCTTCGAGATTGACGGTGATTCTCAAGCCGCGCTCAACTTTTGCTTTGCCTGGGCTGTCTTCGTCCTCCATGTAGACGAGCGGCACGTCTTGATTCAGATCGCGAATCGTTTTGTCGCCGGAGACGGGATTGCCTTGCACAAAACGCAGCTGGCTGAGCCTCATGCCCGCGCGAATGGCGACCGTAAATGTACGCGAGACAACCTCGGCGTAGAGTTTGCCTTTATATCCAGGCGGCACATGGTCGAATTCCGTGCCGTAGTCGGTGATCAGGCGGGTGAAAATATCGAGACGGCCGGTGGTGCTCTTTGGATTAGCTTTGCCAGAGATATTTTCTGGCAAGTTCAGTTCCTCGACTAGGGGCACGATGTAGACGCAGTCCTTTTCAAAAACAGCCGAGCCGGTCAGGTCGACTCGCGTCATCCGCAATTCCTTGATTTTGGCTTCAACCGTGCTGTTCGGTCCGGGCAGAAAACCTGCACGCACGCGATGCGCCATGTCGCCCAACCTCAGGTCGAGACTCGCGGGCTGAATATGTTCGGGACTGATTGCGGGCCTGGCGCTGATGTTTCCGCGCGCGATCAGATTGGTGATTTCCTGCGAAGGCAGGATTCCCGTGGTGCGGGTTCGAGACTCTTCGGCGGGCAACTCGGAGCCATTCTCAAAAGCGATTTGACCTTGGTTGGACGCGGACATCTTCAAGACTCCCCTTTGGGCTGGACGAAGTGTGACAGTCGATTCTCTTGACGAGGAATGCTGTGCACTGGCTGGAAGGTGCTTTAACTGTAAGGAGGCAAGAGGAAATGTGTCAAGTCAGGAAGCGCGTGGTTGGTGTCTCAGTTGTCGGCCACAGGGAAGGGGCCGTCGAGCTTCGCTCGACCGGACAGCCGAGGGCGGCTGTCCCCACATGAGCATCCCCCAAAACGAAACACTCCCAACCTTACTGATGTGCCGCCGGGCTTCCGACGCTGTCCGAGGTGAGCGGAGCAATCGCCTGCGCTACCTCTGCTTCTATTTTTGGCAGCGGCGATTCCAGAGCAATCTGCAACACCTGATCCATCGTGTCGACGAAATGGAGCTTCATTGCGTTGCGCAGATTCTCGGGAACTTCGGCGACATCTTTTTCGTTGTCTTTGGGCAGGATCACTTCAAAAAGGCCGGCTCGATGCGCTGCCAGGAGCTTTTCTTTCAGTCCGCCGATGGGCAACACCTTGCCGCGCAGCGTGATCTCGCCGGTCATGGCCAGGTCGCGGCGCACGGGAATCTTGCTCAGTGCACTCGAGATCGCTGTGGCGATCGTGATGCCGGCCGAAGGGCCGTCCTTGGGAATCGCGCCTTCCGGCACATGCACGTGAATGTCGATGGTGCGATAAAAATCGCGCGACAAGCCGAGATGCTTCCACCGCGAGCGTACGTAGGTGATGGCGGCCTGCGCAGATTCCTGCATCACGTCGCCCAGCTTGCCGGTCAGCGTTGGCCTTCCGCCTTTGCCTTCGACGACGGTGGCTTCGGTACTGAGGATCGAGCCGCCAACTTCCGTCCAGGCCAGGCCAGTGACCAGGCCGATTTCGCTTTTTTCATGCGCCAGCGTGTCGCGGAACTTGATGACGCCGAGGAAGTCGTTGACGGTTTCGCCCGTCACAGTGACGTTGTAGTGTTCGCCTTCCTTCACCACCTTGCGCGCGACTTTGCGGCAAACGTTGCCGATTTCGCGCTCCAGGTTGCGCACGCCAGCCTCGCGCGTATAAGCGCGGATGATTCCGGTGATGGCCTCGTCGGTGAACTTGATGTTCTTCTCCGACAAGCCCGCGGCCAGCATCTGCTTCTTCACCAGGAACTGCTTAGCGATTTCCACTTTTTCTTGCTCGGTGTAGCCGTGCAGGCGGAGCACTTCCATACGGTCCTGCAGAGCGGGAGGAATGGTGTGCATCACGTTGGCCGTGGCCACGAAGAATACCTGCGACAGGTCGTACTCCACGTCGAGATAGTGGTCGACGAACATGAAGTTCTGTTCGGGATCGAGCACTTCGAGGAGCGCCGCCGATGGGTCGCCGCGGAAATCCATCGACATCTTATCGACTTCGTCGAGCATGAAGACCGGGTTCTTGGTTCCCGCCTTCTTCATCATCTGAATAATTTGCCCTGGCAGTGCGCCGATGTAGGTGCGTCGGTGGCCGCGAATTTCGGCCTCGTCGCGAACTCCGCCCAGCGACATCCGGACGAACTTGCGGCCCGTAGCCTTGGCGATCGACATGCCCAGAGAAGTCTTGCCAACTCCGGGAGGGCCGACGAAGCACAGAATCGAGCCCTTGGGATTTTTCACCAACTGCCGGACGGCGAGAAATTCGAGGATGCGTTCCTTGATCTTCTCCAGCCCGTAGTGATCTTCGTTGAGGATTTTCTCGGCGCGCGAGATGTTGCGAATTTCCTTCGACCGCTTCTTCCACGGTACTGCCAGCAGCCAGTCGAGGTAGTTGCGCGAGACGGTGGATTCCGCCGACATGGGCGGCATGGCTTCCAGCTTCTTCAATTCCTGGATGGCCTTGTCTTTCACTTCTTTCGGCATGCCGGCGGCTTCGATCTTCTTCTTCAGTTCGTCGAACTCACTCTTTTCGCCGCGGCCCAGTTCTTTCTGGATGGCCTTGATCTTCTCGTTGAGGTAATACTCTTTTTGCGCCTTCTCCATCTGCCGTTTCACACGCGACTGAATGGTGCGGTCCACGTTCAGCTTCTCGATTTCGATATCGAGCACGTCGGCGATGCGAGTCAACCGCTCGGCGGGATCGAAAATTTCCAGCAGTTCCTGCTTTTCTTCGATCGAAAGTTGCAGGTTGGCGGAGATCACGTCGGTCAGCTTTGCCGGATCTTCCATGCGCACGGCTGAGATCATGGTCTCGTAGTTCAAAGCCTGGCAGAGTTTGACATATTGCTCGAAGAGCGCTGTTACGCGCTGCATGCTGGCTTCGATCGCCGGGTTCATCTCGGTTGCGTAGCGTGCCACCCGCACGGAAGCTTGCATGTAACCGTCTGTGTCGGTGACTTGCAGAATCTTGCCGCGTTCGATGCCTTCGACCAAAACTTTGATATTGCCGTCGGGGAGTTTCAGGCTCTGCACGATGTTGACAATGGTGCCTACCTGGTAAATTTCATTGGCCTTCGGCTCATCCATAGACGCGTCGTGCTGCGTCGCCAGGAAAATCTTCTTGTCCGCTGCCAGCGCTTCTTCCAGCGCGCGCACGCTCGACTCGCGGCCCACCACGAACGGCGTCATCATGAACGGAAAGATGACGACGTCCCGAATGGGCATCATCGGCAGCTTCTTGCTTTCGAATTTTTCCTTGGATGTGGTCAAAGAGTTCCCCCGGGGAATTGAAAGGCCAGATCAACTAAACCAGATTTACCAACCAGGTCAAGTAAATAGTTCCAGAAACCAGACCAGCCGCTGCCTGAGCCCCTACGTTAGATTCTACTCCTGCGGCGTCCCAACCCCTACTGTAGAAACGTTGCTGGCAACGTCTTGTGTTAGCCAGCTTTTTCCATCACGGTGGCGAACGAAGCGCTGCGCTTCTCCACCATTTCGCGCGTTACTTCGAATTCTTTTAGCTTCTTCTGGCTGGGCAGGTTGAACATGAGGTCGAGCATCAACTCTTCGAGAATCATGCGGAGTCCGCGGGCCCCTACCTTGCGGGCCATGGCCTGGCGCGCGACCGCGCGCAGCGCTTCATCGCTGAACTTCAGGCGCACGTTCTCGAACTCAAACAGGCGCTGGTACTGCTTGATGATGGCGTTTTTGGGCCGCGTGAGGATTTCGATCAGCGCAAACTCGTCGAGATCTTCGAGCATACCGACCACGGGCAGCCGTCCCACAAATTCCGGGATCAGGCCGAACTTGATGAGATCCTCGGGCTGAATCTCGCTCAAGAGTTCGTAATTGCGCTTGCGCGAGACTGCCATATCTTCCTTCTCGGCATCCTCGCCGCCGCGGAACCCCAGCGACTTCTTGCCGACGCGCCGCGCGATAATTTTTTCGAGGCCAACGAAAGCGCCGCCGCAAATGAACAGGATGTTCGTCGTATCCACGGGCGTGAATTCCTGGTGCGGATGCTTGCGCCCGCCTTGGGGCGGAACATTGGCGATGGTGCCTTCCAGAATCTTCAACAGTGCCTGCTGCACGCCCTCGCCCGATACATCGCGGGTGATGGACGGGTTCTCGTCCTTGCGCCCGATCTTGTCGACTTCGTCGATGTAGATGATGCCGGTCTGGGCGCGGCTTACGTCTCCGTCGGCCGCCTGCAGCAGCTTGAGGATAATGTTCTCCACATCCTCACCAACGTATCCTGCTTCGGTGAGCGTGGTCGCATCGACGATGGCGAAGGGAACGTCGAGCATGCGCGCCAGAGTCTGCGCCAGCAGCGTCTTTCCGGTTCCGGTCGGGCCGATCAGCATGATGTTCGACTTAGTCAGTTCGATGCCGTCGCCGGTCTTCTGCCGGTTCATGAAGATGCGCTTGTAGTGGTTATAAACGGCGACCGCAAGCTTCTTCTTGGTCTGCTCCTGCCCGATGACGTACTCGTCGAGGAAGGTTTTCACTTCCTGCGGCTTGGGCAACTGGTTGGGAACGCTGGCCTGGGGAGTGGCGCTGCGGTCATCTTCAAGAATGGAGTTGCAGACCGCGACGCACTCGTCGCAAATGTAGGCGCGCGGATAATCGCTGGGCGACGAAATCAGTTTGGCTACGGCATCCTGCGATTTGTGGCAGAACGAGCAGCGCAAAATTTCTTCGGAGCCGGATTTGTTTTTCACTCGGCCTTACTCCTTTATGCCGGCAGAATCGAGTCCCAGCGTCGATCGCCTCGCCTGCCGTCCTGCATCTTACCTCTGCCAGGGGCGGTGTTTTTGGTTCACGCGCGAAGGCCGATCATACGCTTTTTCCGGTCTTATAGATGATATCGTCGATGATTCCGTATTCCTTGGCCTGTTGCGCGTTCATAATGAAGTCGCGCTCCACATCTTTCTCCACCTTATCGAGCTTTTGCCCGCTGTGCTTGGAGAGTAACTGGTTAGTTATCTCTCGCATACGCAGGATTTCCCGGGCATGAATATCGATGTCGGTGGCCTGGCCAGATAATCCTCCCATCGACGGTTGATGTATTAGAATCCTCGAATTCGGAAGCGCCAATCTCTTTTTCGCTTCGCCTGATGCCAAAAGTAACGCCGCCATCGATGCGGCCTGTCCCACGCACAGCGTCATAACATCGTTCTTTACGTATTGCATGGTGTCGTAAATGGCCATGCCCGCCGTGATCGAACCTCCGGGAGAGTTGATGTAAAGCTGAATGTCTTTCTCCGGATCTTCTTGAGCCAGAAACAACATCTGCGCGATCACCAGGTTGGCGATGTTGTCGTCAATCGGCGTCCCAATGAAAATGATGTTGTCGCGGAGCAGCCGGGAATAAATATCGTAGGCGCGTTCGCCCCGCCCGGTTTGCTCGATCACCATCGGAACGAGCATCATGTGTGCGTCGTTCTTATTCGAATCGTTTTTCACGTTCACCTGCCACACTCCGCCCCTAAACAACGTTTGTGTCGCCAGGGGAGAGTCGAAAGTGGTCCGGGCCTTTCAGTAACTCACGACGCGGACTGGTGATACAAAAAATTGAGGGTCTTCTCGCTGCGGATTCTGTTCCGGATTCTATCGAGGCCCCCATCCTGTGTCAAACGAGCGCGAACCGCTTCCGGAGTCTGTTTACTCTGTTTGGCCAGCGAGGCAATCTCCCGGTTCAACTCTTCCTCATCGACCCCGATTTTTTCCAGCTCCGCGACGCGATCCAGTAACAACGACGACTTCACATCCTGCAACGCCTGTTCCCGCTGGCCAACGCGCAGCCGCGGTAAATCCATCTTCTTCATGTCTTCCATCTTCATGCCTTGGGCGGCCAGAGCGCGCAGACCGCGTTCCAGGCGCAGATCGATCTGGCGCTCCACCAGCGACTCGGGCACTTCGAAATCGTTGCGCCGGACTAGTTCTGCCGTAAGTTTTTCTTTGGCTTCGTGCTCGGCGGCGTGGCGTTTTTCCGCGATCATGTTTTCGCGAATCTGTTTCCGCACCTGGTCGAGAGTGGTGAACTCACCCAATTCCTTGGCGAAGTCATCGTTCAGTTCAGGCATGTCCTTGCGCTTGATGGCCTGCACCTTCACGGTATAGACGAACGTCTTTCCCGCCAGGCGGTTGTCTTGAGCGTCTGCGGCATAGGCAACTTCAAACGAGCGCTCCTCGCCCGCCGAAACGCCGCGCAGGTTTTCCGTGAACTCTGGGACTGTGTTTTTGCCGCCGATTTCGATCAGCACTTCGTCCATGTGCACGGGATTGGCGTCGCCCGCCTTGCCGTGCTTTGCTGCGTCCTTTGTGCTGTCTTTGGCGCCATCCTTCGGCTGGCCGTCAAACGAGGCTTGCGCAAAGTCGCCGTCGGCCAGCGGCCTTCCCTCGATCGAAGTGAACGTGGCATGCTGCTCGCGGACGCTGGCCAGGGCCTGCTCCACATCTTCGTCCGTGACTGTAATCTCAGGATGCTCGGCGCGCAGTTCCTTGTAACCCTCGACGCGAATCTCGGGCATCACCTCGAAGCTGGCCTTGAAGGTGAGCGGCTCGCCATCGTGAATGTGCAGTTCGGTGACGCGTGGCTGCGACACCGGGATCATGCCCAGCTTTTCCGCTTCCTTGCGGAAGTAGCGCGGGACCAGCGCCTCCACCACGTCGCTTTTCAGATCCTCGGCAAAGCGGTGCCGGATCATCGACGCCGGCACATGGCCCTTGCGGAATCCGGGCAACCGCGCCACCTTCTGATATTTCAGGATGATGGCTTCAGTCTCGCGAGTGACTTCCTCGGCGGGGACTTCGACCGAAATCTCGCGCTTGACGCCGTCTTTATTATTCTTCGCGTCGACCGTATTTTTCGCGTCTGCCGTTTCTGTGGGACTCACTTTTACCTTTCAGGGAGTGGCCGGCGGTCGGGCCGTAATTGGATCCTTCGAGACGTGGATCCCTCAGACAGGGAACCAGCCGCATTCACACCCCGTTAACTTCAGTGTAAAGACAGAAGGAGAGCAGCGTCAAACCGCGGAAGGGGGTTTAATCCGCCTGTCTCCTAACCCGGCAGTCTGACCCGGCGCAGCATGTTTTGAAAGCGGGGGTCGGCTCGCAGAGGGTCCATTCGGTAGTCGACATTCAGGAATGGCATTTGGCTCTCGCGCTTCACGTAAGACTCTTCCAACCAGCGAAACGCGGTGTCGGCATCGCCCATGCCGGCAAAAAGCACTGCCATGTCCCAGGCGGGCACATAATGTTGGCGCGCGGTCAGTTTCAACTGTTCGGCGATTTTGCGCGCTTCGTCCTGATTTCCGGAAAGGGCATAGGCACGGCCGAGGTGGGCCAGCGAAGTTGGATTGTCTTTGGAAAGCGTGCTGGCCTTCTTCAACTCGGTGATGTCCGACTGGAAATCTCCCTGCTGTTCGTAGACTGAAGCCAAAAGCTCATGCCCGGGAGCAAAATTGGGATTCAGTTCCAAAGTGCGCTGGACCACGTCGAGGGCCTGCTTAAACTCGCGTAGGTCGCGGTATCGCGCGGCCAGCGTCGTGTTAATGGATAACGACAGCGGGTCTGATTGCTGGGCCTGCTGGGCCTGCTGCAACGCCTCGGGAAGGCGACCCATGGCCCGCAGGTAATGGCTATACCATTGATGGGTGGTCGCGTAGCTTGGATTCAGTTCGATGGCGCGCTGAAACTCCTGTTCGGCCTGCTGCCAGTTCCAGTCGTAGTAGAACTCAATCAGTCCCAGTTCCGCGTGGCCCTCGGCGCTGGCGGGATCCAACTCCAAAGCTTTGCTGGCGGCGGCGCGAGCCTTCGCCCGCGCGATTTCCGGAGGTAGCGACTCGGAGCCGAGGAGCGAATAGCTTCCCGCCAACCCGGCATAAGCGGCGGCAAAGGCGGGGTCCTTCGCAATGGCGTCCTGAAAGAATTCGATGCTCTTATTGAGCCCGGCTTCTGTGCGCTGGTTCCAGAAAAAGCGGCCCTTAAGATAGGCTTCATAGGCGTCGGGTTGCACCGTGCGTGTGCTGGTCGAACGAGCGAAAGCCGGCCGTTGCACAACTCGTCCTTGAATCTCCGAGGCTATGTCGTGCGCTGCGGTGCTCTGCAGCACGAGCACGTCCTTCAGTTCGTAGTCATAGCTGCGGGCCCACAGATGGCGATCACTGGCGGCCTCGATCACCTGCACGCGAATTCTGACTCGATTTTTTTCCCGCTCCACCGTTCCTTCGATCACAGCGTCCACGCCGAGTTCCCGGCCAATCTGGGGAATCGTCTGCTTCCCGCCCTTGTAGTGCATCACGGACGTTCTGGAGATGACACGCAGACTGCCCAGTTGTGCGAGATCGCCGATAAGCTCATCCGTCATGCCATCGGCAAAGTACTCCTGTTCCGGATCGTCAGAAAGATTTACCAGGGGCAAGACTGCGAGAGAGCCGAATTGTTTCGCGGACAGTGACGCATTTACGGTAGCGTTTGATGAGCCGAAGGGCCAATGCATCCGTTGCGGAAACTTCGCAACCATCCCAACGAAAACCAGTCCAAGCAGCAACAGCACGCCAAGACTGACCCTTAAGAACTTCCAGCGTGAACCTTGCTGACCAGATAGCCGAACAGAAAGGGGAGTAGAGGAAGGACTGGGCTGAAGTTCGATTCGAGCGGGCGGCGGAGTGAGCGAAGCAGAAACGGCTGCCTCAACCGCGGGCGCCGAAGCAGCCGGCTTGAGTGTTTCTGCGATAACTTCGACCGGAGCGACAAAGCGGTAGCCTAGACGCGGCACCGTCTCGATGTAGCGTGGTTCCTCGGCGGAATCGCAAAGCACCTGCCGAAGCTTTTTAACAGAGGTGTTCAGACCGTGCTCGAAATCGACGAAGGTATCGGCCGGCCAGAGCTTGGCGCGGATTTCCTCCCGAGTCACAATCTCGCCGGCGCGACTCAGCAACACCTCAAGGATGAGGTAAGGCTGCCCCCGAAGTTTTATCTTCGTCCCGCCCTTGGAAAGTTCGCGCGCACCCGGGTGCACTTCGAACGGGCCGAACCGGTATTTTTCCCCAGGCCCCAAAGAATCCCCGCCAACGCAACGCTGCTTCGGGATTTTACCACCTCAAGTCCGATCGGAAGCTGCAACAAAATGACGTGCGGCAATCTGAATTTCCATATTCGAGTCTCCCGCGTTTTCGACCGCCTTCGGCCAGGATCCTAATAAATCCCTATGTTTCACGTAGTTAGCGACTCACCTCCGACTCATTAACGTTTCACCCGCGATGCATTGCGTTTTCCGGTCTTTTGCGCGAGAGTCACTTGCATTCGGGGGGCGCAGGCCCAGCGAAAACGGCGTGGCATGCGGGTCAGAGGGGGTCTTGAAGCCCGACAGCGGAATTGGGGTTCTGCTGGCGCTAACGCCAAGGAAGCGCAGGGAGGTCCTGATTCAGGGCCTCCCGAAACGCTCTCTCCCGATCTCGCACTATGAATACGAACGAGGGCCTGGTCGGTGAAGTGGGGGTCCAGTCCTTGTCCGTGGGCTCGTTATCAGTAAGTTTTACGGTTTGTAGCCAGAAGCGGCTTTTGTCGCGATGGATACAGGCGCCAGCTGTCCGCGGCTTCACTCGGCGCGGCGCCGGCGAATGCGCTGTGCCCCCATAGGGAGAATCGTCGGGGGGCGGTTCTCCCCATGGATTTGGAAGCGCGAATCGGTCTGGGTCACAGCTAAGAGGAACGGAATGCAGATCGAGCCGATTGATTTGAGAGCCAGGATCGAACAAGTCCGGCTCAACTTCGATACCCGGCTGGCTGAAGTATTGTTACAACGGCCCGACCTGAGCCAGGACGAAATTGGAAAACAATTCCGTGTGAGCCGGAACGTGATTCGGCGAGTGATGAAACAGTTCAACATCAACGCTCGCAAGCGCGGCCCGAAGCCCGCGCAACGCGTGCTCAACGCGTGAGCATGGAGCGTTGGAGCTCGCTTTATTTTCATCATCCTTCATCATCCTTCATCTAAATTTGTCGAGAGAATTGGTTGACTTGGCGGGGATCGAATGGGCGATCTCTTAGCACCCAGCGCTATTACTAGGAGACTCTCAATGCCTAAGATTACTGTCACGCTGGTGGATCACACCAATTCTCCACAGCTCATGCCACTGATCCAGAAGCATGTGGAGGATATCTTCAGCGATCTCCTCTTTTCGCAGTCTGAGCCGGCGGTGGTCAATATACGATCCATCGCAACGCCCCCGAAGGCCGACGACCAGGATCTGGTCCTCCATTTTGTCAACGATATCGCCAGTTCTTACGTCGCCGCGAATATGCCCGGTCCACCGATCAAGCCTTATGACGGCGGCGTTACGCGCCCTGGGTCAAAGAAAACGGGCTCGGAGTTCTACAAATTTCCGGTAGATCCAAATGGCAAGCCCATGGGGCAGCTCAGAGCGATCGGGTACGCAAAGCTCGCGGCGCATGAGGCGATGCACAACGTGACCAAGTTGGACAACGCCACGCTGCATCCCCAGGGAGGCATAGGAGGGTCACCGCCGCATCTTCCTGTGAACGACGCAAACCGGAAGGCGTTTCAAGCCGGTCTGGGTAACATCCCCGCCCAGTTGCTCTGAGCACGCGGGCCACCGCGGCGTTGCCAGCAGTGGGATGCCATCGTTTCGGCTTGAGGAGCGATGGTTTAGAAGTAAAAGGAAAATCCTGCGTCTACTGAGATTTTTTCTCACGATCTCTCACTATAGAGAAGAGCGAGGATCTGCCGGTCGGATTGTGCGACTTGAAGGCAGACCGCGGAATCTCGGCTCAGGAAGCGCGGTGAGCGATGAAGTACGATCGAATGGCTGCATGTAACTACGCGGGCGCATTTTATGACAAGGTTTGCCACGACGGTCGGGTCGCAACCAAGGGAGGATATCCCTCCGCGATCAACAGTGTCGCCCTCACGCCGGGTCTCCCTTTTAGTCAGATCGGAGCGATTTCCGGAGAGGACGATTGCACGCATTTCCTTTCGTGCTGTGTTGGCCAAGTGCGGGGTACGCTGCAGGTGGGCGGCAACAACGTGGATTTTCCGGGTGGCGGCTTACCAATTTCTTCTCCGTTCTCGACTTCTCGAGTCTACGGAGAGACCTACACTCCCCGGCTCGTCGGTGCGTTGATTCTTAAGGGTGCGACGATCGTGGGGCGACAGTTCATGGTTACTACGTATGCGGCCACGAGAACAGCGATCGCGCAGAACTTGACTATGGGAGACGTGTTGGCCTTCGCCAGTTCGTCAGATCTGCGTTCGGATGGGACGGGAGTCTACGAGCACATCTGTCTGCTGCTCTCATCGGATGGCAAGATCGCCTGTCATACCATTTCCCGCTTCGGCAAAGATTACACGGATGTTTACTTTCCATGGGTAACGCTGTTGAAGCTGCCGAGTTGAAACGGCAAGGTTGTTGAGAGATTTGGTGGACCTGGCCGGGATCGAACCGACGACCTCTTCCAGTGGGATCAGATGAGCGAGTTATTCGCGAGGAGGTATGCGATGTGGGTTTTCACAAAAATCGCAGATTGGTTCGACAAGACCAGACAGGACAATGAGAGATTTATCGATAGCCAGCTGCAACCTTGGGTAGCCACCACTCTATATGAAGACCACTCTTGGTACCGCAATGTGGGAGTATGGACCGCCGCTGGCACGCTTTACGCGTTGAACAAATTTACCACTACGGTCGCCGCCGGTTTCGTCGACGTCTTGCGATTAGGCGACGGCGTCGAAGAGGGCGGGTGGGGATACGGGAAGGATGCGCTGCGCCTACTGATGGTGGTCGGTCCGGCCTTGCGAGGCGCACGCTCCGTCATCGCTGGGATTCAGGAGTTGGACGTAGGGCAAGCCGCGCTGAACCAGATGAGGGCAGCCGGCGCCTCATTCGAGGAAGCACTACGCCTGGTACCCTGGGCTGGCAACTGCGGATGGGTCGCCGCTACTCGCATGCTCCGACTCACAGGGAACAGCGCCCTGGCCGAACTGAGCGATGTAGCCCGGGCTAGCGGGTTGGACGTTACGGAGACCGGCGGCGTGCGGTCTGTAGCCGACCTGGATGCTCCCCTTCGCTTTCTCGGCGCTCCCACTAGAACGGCCACTATCAAGGGTATGGAAGGGCTGACCGACCTCGTCAACCAGAACCCAAACGGAGCGGTCATGTTCAGCGTTCGCTGGCTAAACAATGGCACCCGCCAAGGTCACGCGCTCGTTGCTGTCCGGAATTTTTTCGGCGGCTTGAAAATTCTTGATCGCAGCGGGAAGGCCTACGCGAGTTTGGCGGAACTGCCCTACCAGGGCATCGCAAGTGGAATCGTCGATTCCACGGCTCTCGTCGTACGCAATTCCATGGCGGTCACGTCGATCGAAACGATTCCAACTCTGGCCAACATCGTTTCCCAGGCCGCGATCGCTCCACGACGCGCACCCGACAGCCCGTCCAATCACACTGCGTCGCCCTCTACACAGCCAGCTCATGCTGCGTCGCACTTAAATCACGCAGCGGGAGCCATCGCACGCGGCACCGTAATCGAGACCACGAATACGATCTGTCTGCAACCTAATTCAGATATGCCGGTTTCTTGCACACCAATAAAAACCAGGACATACAAGGTCGCCCCGGGAGAAAGCGGCCCCCTGATCGCGCAGCGTGTCTATGGCAACGCCTCTAAATGGCCAGCTATTGCGGCCATAAATGGGATGAATCCGACAAAGTATGTGATTCATCCCGGACAGATCCTACTTCTACCGTAGTATCTCCCGTTCGTTATGCAGTCTGGAAAGTGAACATCCCCCCGCCATCCAACATGAGTTGATTGGCGGAACATCCCGATACCGCTCAAACCACTCAATGAGTTTGCGGGCACTCGCCCCGTCGAAGTTATTAAGAGATTTGGTGGACCTGGCCGGGATCGAACCGGCGACCTCTTCCATGCCATGGAAGCGCGCTCCCAGCTGCGCCACAGGCCCACTTTACAGAGAGAAATTCCCTGGGGTTCGGAGTTTCGGGAAGGAACCTTAAGTATTCTCGCCTACCGTGGCGCGATAGTCAACGCGCGGCATATTTTGAATTTCTTTCATTTTCTTTCCACAGGGTTTTCTGCCATAATTGATTGTGCACCCCACCTGCACAACTTCTCAAACACAATTTAGAGCGAGGAAGAGATGCCAGCGAAGTACATCTTTGTAACGGGCGGAGTTGTGTCTTCACTCGGCAAGGGATTGGCCGCAGCTTCCATCGGTTGCCTGCTTGAGAGCCGCGGTCTCAAGGTCAACCTGATGAAGTTCGACCCGTACCTGAACGTGGATCCGGGGACGATGTCGCCGTTTCAGCACGGCGAAGTTTTTGTGACCGACGACGGCGCCGAAACTGATCTCGACCTCGGCCACTACGAACGCTTCACCCACGCCAAGCTTTCCCGCGACAATAACTGGACTACGGGCCGAATCTACGAGCAGATCATCGCCAAGGAGCGGCGCGGCGATTATCTGGGTAAGACGGTACAAGTGATTCCGCACGTCACCAACGAGATTAAGGCTGCGATGAAAAAAGTCGCGCAGGATGTGGACGTTGCCATCGTGGAAGTCGGCGGGACGGTCGGCGATATCGAGTCGTTGCCGTTCATGGAAGCGATCCGGCAGATGCGGCAGGAGTTGGGACGTGAGCATACGCTGTTCGTTCATGTGACGCTGGTTCCATTTATTGCGGCGGCGCAGGAACTCAAGACCAAGCCGACGCAGCACTCCGTGAAAGAGCTGCTCAGCATTGGAATCCAGCCGGACATTTTGCTTTGCCGCACCGACCGTTTTCTGGCGAAGGAGATCAAGTCGAAGATTGCGCTGTTCTGCAACGTTGGGGAAGAAGCGGTGATCACCGCGAAAGATGTGGCTTCGGTGTATGAAGTGCCGCTGGTTTTCGCGAATGAAGGCGTCGACACCCTGATTCTTAAAGACCTCCACATGGAAGCGAAAGAGCGCGATCTTTCAAAGTGGGAAGACATCGTGCACCGCGTCTACAACCCGAAAGACACGGTGACGATCGGAATCGTGGGCAAGTATGTGGAGTATGAAGATTCGTACAAGTCGCTGAAGGAAGCTCTGGTGCATGGGGCGCTGGCGCACAATCTGAAGCTGCAGCTCAACTGGATTGAGGCTGAGGGTCTGGAGGCTGGCGACGCGACCTGCGAAGCGCAACTGGAAGATTACGACGGCATTCTGGTTCCGGGCGGATTTGGCAAGCGCGGTATTGAGGGAATGCTGATTGCGATTCGTTATGCACGCGAGAAAAAAGTTCCTTACTTTGGCATTTGCCTGGGAATGCAGACGGCGTGCATCGAGTTTGCGCGCAACGTGGTGGGGCTTGGCGGATGCGAATTCGAGTGAGTTCGATCCCGCGACTCCGCATCGCGTGATCTACAAGCTGCGCGAATTGCGTGGAGTGGAGGAACTTGGCGGGACCATGCGCCTGGGCGCGTGGACGTGCAAGATTGAGCCGGACACACTGGCCCACAAAATTTACGGCAAGCTGGAAATCAGCGAGCGCCACCGGCATCGTTATGAATTCAATCGCGAGTACGAAGAGCCGATGGTAGCGGCGGGGCTGCGCATTTCCGGATCGACTCCGGATGGGACTTACGTGGAGATGGTCGAACTTCCGGATCATCCGCATTTCATCGGCTGCCAGTTTCATCCTGAGTTCAAGTCGAAGCCGCTGGAGCCGCATCCGTTGTTCCAAAGCTTTGTGGGCGCGGCCTACGAGCATGGCTCGAAGCGGCGCGCGGAAAAGGTATCGGCAGAAGTGGAAATGTTCCACCGGCCGGAGAGAGTGGCGGGCCGGTAAAACATGGTTTCCAGTTCCCGGCTTCGAGTTTCCGGTGGAGCTCTGCGCGGACACTCGGTGCTGGAAACCGGAAACTGGAAACTAGAAACTTGGTCTTGAATTCCTTCCAAGTCGGCGATGTGCGCATTGGTTCGGGCAATCTTTTTCTCATCGCCGGGCCGTGCGTGATTGAGAGCGAAGAGCACGCGATCCGCATGGCGGAGATCATCAAGGGCGTGGCGCGAGGGCTCGGATTCCCTTTTATCTTCAAAGCCAGCTACGACAAGGCGAACCGCACGTCGATCCGCAGTTTTCGCGGGCCGGGGCTTAAAGAAGGCCTGCGCATTCTTAAGAAAATCAAGAACGACCTCAATATTCCGGTGCTCACCGATGTGCACGAAACCGCGGACGTCGGTAAGGTTGCCGAGGCTGTTGATGTTCTGCAGATACCGGCTTTCCTGAGCCGGCAGACGGATCTGGTGGTGGCTGCGGCTTTAAGCGGGCGCGCAGTGAACATCAAGAAGGGACAGTTCATGTCGCCGTGGGACATGCGCCATGTCGTGGAAAAATGCCGCGATGCGGGGAATACACAAGTTTTTCTCACCGAGCGCGGGTCGAGCTTCGGCTACAACAACCTGGTGGTGGATATGCGCTCGCTGGCGATCATGCGGAGTTATGCTCCGGTAGTTTTTGACGCGACGCATTCCGTGCAGCTCCCTTCTGCGCAGGCGGACGATAAACGCCCGACAGTGAGCGGGGGTCAACCAGAATTTATCCCGGTGCTGGCGCGGGCGGCGGTGGCAGCAGGCGCGGACGGAGTGTTCATGGAAGTGCACGACAATCCGAAAGAAGCGAAGTCCGACGGAGCGAATGCGCTGGAGTCCACCAACCTGCGCGGAGTGCTGAAGGAATTGCTGGTGATCCGAAAGGCTCTGGATGTTGCGCGGGCCACGCCTTGAACAGCAGTGACCGGTGGTCAGCGACTAGTGATCACCGGTCAGTAGGAACGTACCTCTTTACCTCCCATAGCCCTGCCTGCTTGTGCTGACAACCGAAGCGAGTCTCCCGTGGTAAATTTAAATTTCCGCTATGAAGGAAGTTGCCAGCTGGGCTTTGAACGTTGCGGCGATGCGAGGGGCGAGCTATGCCGATACGCGCATCGTCAGCCAACGCAGTCGCGCGCTCTCCACTAAGAGCGGAAAAGTCGGCGGGGCGTCGGATTCCGAGTCGGTGGGATTCAGCGTGCGCGTGCTCGCGGATGGTGCATGGGGATTCGCGGCGAGCGATGACGCGAGCCGCGCCAGCGTGGAAGCTACAGCTGCGCAGGCGGTGGAAATCGCTCGCGCGTCATCACGCGTGAAGGTGCACGACGTGCGCCTGGCTCCCGAGAAAGCTGTCACTGCTGAGTGGACGACTCCGCACAAGATTGATCCGTTCACGATTCCCGTTGAACGAAATATTGATCTGCTGTTGCGGGTCGACTCCGAATTGCGCGCTGTCGCCGGCGTCACGCTGGCGGAGACGAACCTGAACTTCAACCGGGAAGAGCAGTGGTTCGTGTCGTCGGAAGGTTCGGATATTCATCAGACGAAATATTCCGCCGGCGCGGGCTACGCGGCCTACGCCTTTGCGGGAAGCGAAATTCAGAAGCGGTCGTATCCGACTTCATACGGCGGGCAGTGGCAGAATAAGGGCTACGAACTGGTGGAAGAATTGAAACTGGTGGAGAATGCCCGCCGCATCGGTGAAGAGGCGGTCGCGCTGCACCATGCGGACCAGTGTCCAGAAGGCCTGTTCGACGTGATTCTCGACAGCTCGCAGCTTGGTTTGCAGATTCATGAATCGGTCGGACACCCCATCGAGCTCGATCGAGTGCTCGGTATGGAAGCGAACTTTGCCGGCACCTCATTTCTCACGATCGACAAATTGCGCACGCTGCGCTATGGCAGCGATCTGGTGAATGTGGTCGCGGACGCGCGCCAGGAGCATGGTCCGGGGCTGGGCACGTTTGGGTTTGACGACGAAGGCGTTCCGGCGCAGTGCACGCCCATCATTAGTAATGGGCTGTTTACCGGGTATCTCAGCTCACGGGAAACCGCGCACACCATCGGGGAGAACCGCTCCGGTGGAACGATGCGCGCCGAGGGATGGAACCGGCTGCCCATGATCCGCATGACCAACGTCAGCCTGCTGCCGGGAGAGAAGCCGCTGAGCTCTGGAGCAGCTGATTGCTGCGACCGATCACGGGATCCTGATGCAGACGAATCGCTCGTGGTCGATTGACGACAAGCGCTATAACTTCCAGTTCGGCTGCGAGATCGGGTGGGAGATCAAGAACGGCAAGCGGGCGCGCATGGTGAAGAATCCGTCGTACTCGGGAATCACAACGGAATTCTGGAATGCTCTGGATGCGATTTGCTCGCGCGAGGAGTGGACGTTGTGGGGAACGCCGAATTGCGGCAAGGGACAGCCGCAGCAGGTGATGGGGACGGGGCATGGAGCATCGCCGTCGAGATTTCGCAAGATCAAGGTGGGGACTGCTTACAAGGGAAGTTAGTTCACCACAGAGATACGGAGACACCCAGAAAACCGAAAGCTGATGCTGACACGGAACCGCGCTGCCGACATTTTCGATCGCATCAAGAAGTTCTCGTCTGCTGACGAGGTTGAAGTGCTTTTTTCGGGCGGCAAGTTTGCGCTGACTCGTTTTGCCAATAACACGATTCATCAGAATGTCGCGGAAGAAAACTATGCGGTTTCGGTGCGGACCGCGTTTGGCGGGCGCACGGCGCGGGCTTCGACTAATAAGTTGGATGATGAGAGTTTACGGCGGGTAGTTGCGGCTTCGGAGGAACTGGCGAAGGTGCAGCATCCGGATCCGGATTTGCTTCCCATGCCGGATGGTCGAGAAGCTGCCGGCAGCTTGGATCAAAACCTGACGGGCGAGGCGCCCGTCTCCACGCGTGCACTGCCACTGCGGCATTTTGTTGAGACTGCGGCTATCACTCCCGAGTTGCGGGCTGAGGGCGTCAAGAAAATCGTCGGTGTCGCGAAGAAACACAGGCTCACGACAGCGGGCATTTTTTCGAGCGGCGAATCCGTTGACGGGATTTTTAACTCACGCGGGCTTTCTCAGTGGCACACGCAAACGTCAGCCGACATCTCGATCACCATGCTGGCCGCGGATTCTTCCGGATGGCAGAAAGCGAATTCGCCCAACGTAGCCAACCTTGATCCGCTGACGCTGGGTGAAGTCGCGGCGAAGAAGGCGCTGGACTCGGCGCAGCCACAACAGATTCCGGCAGGGAAGTACACGGTGATCCTCGAGCCCTCCGCGGTGCTCGACATTGTGGGTTTCATGTTCTGGGACTATGCCGGCATGGCGATTCTCGACCAGCGTTCGTTTCTCAACGGGCGCGTGGGGACGCGGCTGTTCGGCGAGAACATCACCATCTGGGACGACGTGGCGCATCCCTTGCAGACGGGTTCTCCGTTCGATGGCGAAGGGGTGAGGCGCAAGCGTTTAGCCCTTGTGGAAAATGGCGTGGTGAAGCGTCTGGTGTATGCGCGCGCGACCGCGGCGCGAATGAAGCGCTCCGAATACAAGGATACGGTTGGCCCGGTTGAGGCGACCGGCCACGGTTTCGCGCTGCCGAACGAAATGGGCGAGTTGCCGCAAAACATTGTGTTCGCCGCGCCACAGAATACGCAGACGGTCGAGCAAATGATCGCTTCGACGGAACGCGGAGTGCTGGTGACACGGCTCTGGTACATCCGCGAAGTAGAGCCTTTCGAAAAAATACTCACCGGGATGACGCGCGATGGCACCTTCTATGTGGAGAATGGCCGCGTGCAGCACGGAGTGCGCAACTTTCGCTTTAACGAAAGCCTGATTCACATGCTGGCCAACGTGGAGGCCATGAGCGTCCCGGTGCGCGCCAGCGGGGAAGAGTCGTTCGATATGGTGGTCCCGGCGATGAAGGTGCGGGAGTTCAACTTCACGGAAGTGACCAAGTTCTAAGTGCCCTGCAAGTTTTAGAGCCGGCGGCAGGGACATTCCTCCCCAGAGGTCCAATTCACGGGATTGAGCTAGGCGCGATGCTCCACAACCGCCCCCATCCCGGGATGATCGCCGTTGGAGCACCGCCAGCTTGAATTAGTGTCCGCGCAGTGGTGCTTGTCCGACGGACTCCCGTTTATGCCTGAAATTGACCGCTGAGATGGGTTGTTTTCGGGCTTCGAAGTCACCTGTCAAATTCTCTGTAATGCGTTCATAGAAAAGCAGTTAGCACCCTATCGTTCCATGACTTCGGTAACTTTGCGCGTGTGGTTCAGCGGTGTAGGCTGCGTCTAGTTCCGTGAGACTCCGGCGTGTAGCAGAACGCGCGCTGGAAGGAAGGTTTGCTTCAATCGTGTCAACGGAAGCAGGCAAAGAAATCACGATTCCGATGCAGGCGGGGCACTATGAAGAGATGCAAAGTGCGCCGCGATTCCCGCTGCACCTTTCCGCTTCGGTGAAGGGGCAGAGCGGAGCACTGACGGCGGAGACGCAGAATATCTCCGCGAATGGCGTGCTGTTTGCGATGGACAACGACGTTCCGGTGGGGTCGATGGTGGATTTCACGATCCTGCTGCCGGGCGATGTTGTGGGATCGAAAAAGAATGTGCAGATCGATTGCCGTGGCCGGGTCGTGCGTAGCTTCGACGACCGAGGACGCCGCGGTGTTGGAGTGGTGATCGACGAATATCATTTCGAGCGGTCGTAAGCAGAAAACAAATGGCAACGATTCCGGTCGGCGTGGACGAAAATCTCGGCGCAGGCGAAGATGGCGGCAAGGGCATTATTCGCGTGATCCTGGCCGACACGCAGGCCATTTTCCGCGCCGGGCTGCGCAAAATCTTCGCGCTCGAGGATGACATCCGAGTAGTGGGCCAGGCGGAAACGCTGGCGCAAACCCAGACAGCGGTAAAAAAGTTTTCCGCGGACGTTCTGGTTTTTGAATCGGCACTGGCACCCAATCCGGTGGAAGCGGTAGCGAATTTCATCAGCCAATCGCCGACGGTGCGGATTGTAGTGGTCACTCCCACATCGAATGAGGATTTGACGCTGGAATTGTTCCGCCGCGGAGCACACGGGATTCTGTCGCGCGAAGTGGAGCCTGAGATTATGGTCGACTGCCTGCGCAAGGTTGCCGCGGGCGAGAACTGGCTCGACAGCAGGGGTACGCACTGGGTGATGGAAGCTTACCGCAATCAGAATTCGCGGGCGGCCAGTGGCCGTCCCAAGGTGCAGCTGACTCCGAAAGAAACGCTGATCGTTTCCTGCGTGACGCAGGGGATGAAGAACAAAGAGATTGCATTACGCGTGGGCACCACCGAGCAGGTTGTAAAAAACTATCTGCGAAAAGTCTACGACAAACTCGGAGTCGCGGACCGTCTGGAACTGGCACTCTATTGCCTGAATCACCACGTCGTCGACAACACCAAGGTACCGCCGATGCCAGCCGTGTCCGCCACCGCCGTTCCGGCGAATGGGCATGCCAACGCTGCCGCGGCCGGAGCTGCCGCGGGAGCTTCTGCCGGAGCGTCGTCCTCTTCTTCCGCTGTTTCTTCGTCCTCTCCAGTGAAGCCTTCCTGAGTCTTGATCCCTGGATTGCTGATCCGGAACTGATTTCCAGTTGCCAAGCGTCTTACTGAGCCTCCTCTCCGATGATGGACCGGTTCTGCCGAAAGCCTTTCAAGTTGCGGTTGACGGCTTTCACCAATAGAATCAAAAGACCGTTCAATCAAGTGGCCGAAAAGGAGTTTGACCGCACCTTTCAATCGTTTCGGAGGATGGAAGAGTCGGCGGAAAGCTCATTGATTCCTGAGTAGATTCTCGCGGGAGAGATGGCCGAGTGGCTGAAGGCGCACGCTTGGAAAGCGTGTTTAGGGGAAACTCTAACGTGGGTTCGAATCCCACTCTCTCCGCCAGTTCTTTGTTTTCAATGAGTTAGGTGCCATCCATACCGTCATCCATACCGTAAAACCCATTCGAGGAGCGGTATGCGATGCGATTTTGTCATCCCTTTACCCTGACGGCGAACTCTCGCGACGCTCAGCAAGCGCGCGTCTCTCGCAAGCGTATTGGAGCCAAAGCCGGCGTCCAATCCAACCAACCACAATTAATTGTCTTCTTCCCGAGCACCATTTTTCTTCAGCAGATCTTGCGTCCGGCGCAGTCCCCGAGGAATTTGACCGAATTTCCGTTTGCACATAATTTCTCCAAGCCTGATTTGGAGGTCCTATGATGCGAACCGGCAAGTCCCATGCGGGGCGCGTCAATCTCACGAAGTACGTGAAAGTGCGCGGCGCGGCGTCTGAGACATGGCGCTTCTGTCCAGTCGTTTACACAAGTAACGGCCGCATTCGGCCAGACTACGTCTTGATCGATGGCCGGCCCGAACTCCACAAAGAAGGTGCTTACTACATCGAGTGGTATCGCGATGGCAGACGATATCGAGAATCGGTGGGCAAGAGTCCAAGCGAAGCGTTTGCTGCTGCAGAGCGCAAAGCTCAAGTTCTCAGGAACCAGGCGCTCGGGATCGAGATCGTCGGCGAACAGAAACGAATCGGAATAACCCTGTCGGAGGCTTGCCGCGAGTTCCTCGAGGAAACCCGCCAACACCACAGGCCGAAAACGTACAGCCAGTACAAGACCGCTCTCGAATATTTCCGCCAATCGTGTCGTGAAAAACCGCTTGGGAGTGTCGAACGATCTGACGTTATGAGTTTCATGGGCTTTTTGTCCGACAGGGACCTTGCCCGCCGCACGATCTGGACCAAGGTGCAGGTTGTCGTCTCGATGCTCAAGGCGAACGGAGTTACGAAACTAATCCGCAAGCGCGACTGGCCGCGATATACGGAAACGGAACCCGAGGTCTACACCAGTGAGGAGATCGAAACGTTTCTTGCCCGATGCAACTCTTGGAAGCGAGTACTCTTTGAATTCTTCTGGATGACTGGTTTTCGCGAAGGCGAGGTCATGCATGTAACGTGGCCCGACATCGACTTCGGGAATCACGTGGTTCGCGTGAAGGCAAAGCCAAAGCTGGGATTTATTCCGAAGGATTGGGAAGAACGCGAGGTTCCGATTCCCGACCGCCTCTACTGAACAGTCTGCGCCATCACAAAGCGACTGAATCCGCAAATCATGCGCTGGTTTTCGCGACCAGCAATGGCGGGGTCGTTCACAACTTCCTACGGCAATGCAAAAGTGTGGCGTGGCGCGCCGGTCTGAATTGCGGCCTGTGCGATACAGGGCAAGGGCATTGCGCCAAAGGACCATATTGCCAAAACTGGTTTCTGCATAAGTTCCGGGCGACATTCGCAACCATGCATCTTCGCGCCGGAGTGGATTTGACAACGGTTCAAACGTGGATGGGACACAAAGACTTGGAGTCGACGATGCGCTATCTCAAACCCGCCAGAGACAAGGAAGCACTGCAGAAGGTCAATGCCACGTTCCCCCTCCCGAGACCAACATCCGAGTCGGACGGTGCACATGCCTAGGCGGCCGTTTGGTTCAACGGCATCTTCCGGCGAAGCCAATCGGCAACCGCTTGCGGGTCAAAACGGATGAGGCCACCGACCCTGAAGTGAGGAATCGCGCCTTGTTCCACAAGGCGATAGATGGTCATCTTGCTCGTCGAAAGGATCTTTGCGAGTTCCGACGCTCGCAACGCGTGCGGCATTTTTTCAAGCTCGACTGCTAAGGACGATCGGGTATTCATGGTATTTCCTGGTTAGGCCAATCATGATTGGGAGGAACCCGCCACCTGCAGGTTGTCGCTTCCAACCGCGGCCCTGTCATTGGCGTTGTAGTAGAGGTCCATGATTCAGTCAATGCACCCCGAATCGTTCGGGATTTGACCGAAATCTCGTTCCGGTCTACGTTTCAGACGCTCGCGACCGAGAAATCCGCCTCGGGCAAGGAACCAACCGTGTTTTCATCTCTTGAAGAAGTTGGTCAACGGCTGAGGGCCACGGGCTACATCGCCGATTCGATTGCCGCTACAACCGTGTATTTGGCGGCGAGACTGCAGAAGCCATTGCTGCTGGAAGGCCCCGCCGGCAGCGGAAAGACTCAGTTGGCATACGCAGTCGCGGATGCAGCGGACACCGTAGTCGAACGCTTGCAGTGCTACGAGGGCATCAACGAAGAAAAGGCCATTGGGAAATTCGACGAGCCACTGCAGAGGCTTTGCGTCGAGTTGAAGGCGAGATCCAGCAGCGTCGATTGGGAGTCTTTGCAGACTGAATTGCATGGACAGCAGTTCTTCAGCGCCGGTCCTCTGTTGCGCGCCTTACAGTACGAGAAACCTTGCGTCCTGCTCATCGACGAACTGGATAAAGTGGACCACGCATTTGAGGCGTTGTTGCTGGAATTGCTGAGCGTGTGGCAGTTGAGCATTCCGAAGCTCGGCACCATCAAAGCCAGGAGCATTCCGTTCGTTGTGCTCACGTCCAACGAAGAGCGGCGCATCGGGGATCCTCTGCGTCGACGCAGCTTTTATCTTCGCGTTGAACACCCCACGGCCGAGCGAGAGGCAGAGATTGTGGCGCTGAGAACGCCAGATTCCAGCACACGAATTTCATGCCGGAATGGCGGGACTCGCCAAGGCTTTGCGCGGCTGGAGCCTGGAAAAACCGCCGTCCGTCTCGGAAATTCTGGATCTGGCGCAGGCACTCAAAGTTCTCGGGTCGGAACAAATTACGGCAGAGATGAGGGACATTCTCCTGCCTTTGCTGGCCAAGACCGAAGCCGACCGGCGCAAGCTGCTTCTGCGCGATGGGTTTGCCAGCCTCATTTACGACGCGCAGCAGTACAGTGCCGAGGCCCTGCGAGGGAGTGCAGCATGAAATCGGTACTCATCGTGGCGCAAATGCTTTGCACGATCTCGATCTGCTGGGCGCAATCGGGTAGGGCACCAGGACGAATTGAAGCTGAATACTACGTCACGGCCTACGCGCAACACTACCGAGTGCCCGTTGCGCTGGCACGTGCCATTGTCGTGCGCGAATCGAATTGGCAACCCTGCGTGATCTCTCCGAAAGGCGCTGTGGGGCTGATGCAGTTGATGCCCGCCACTGCCAAGCGGCTGGGCGTGACCGACCGCTGCAATCTCGACCAAAACGTCTCCGGTGGCGTGCGCTATCTCGCTTGGTTGATGCGACGGTTTCATAACGATCTCAGGCTCGTGGCTGCCGCTTATTACGTCGGCGAAGACACGATCAGCAGGCGAGGCCTTGATTACCGAAATTCTGAGGTGGTCGCGTACGTCTCAACAATTAGAACAACTTACCTTCGAGAAGCGGGGATGGAACCAGAGAGCACGAACACCGCTCAGAAAAGAGATGTGAGATGAACAAATGTTTGAGTTTGGTGCATCTGATAACGATTTGTTTCCTGCCTTTCTACATGGCCTCGGCACAAACCGAGTTGCCGCAGGCGCGAATCGTGAACTTGAGTGTTGACCCAGAACAGGTCGTGGTGTTGCACGTGCGACCGGGCTACGTTAGCTCGGTGCGAGTGTTGGAGGAAGTTAGCTCGGTCGTTTTGGGCGACCCAGGTGCCTTCAAGGCCGAACACTCTGAGGACGAACCGCAACTGGTGTTCTTCAAGGCGACGAGTACCAAACCAGCTCAAACCAACGCTCTGATCACGACCAGAAGCGGCCATGAGATCTCACTTAGCTTGGTCAGCCAAGGAAAATCAGACCATAGTGAAGTGGTCGACTATGTCCTCAACTGCGAGCGACCCCACAGTTTTCTGATCACTTCCGTTCATCCTAGCTTTGAAGTCGGCGAAACAAAGAATGTTGCGCCAGAAGGCCTGCCAGCCGCCAATCCCCAGGAGAAACCCAATAGCCAGGAGCAACAACTGCTGACAGCTCGACGGTTCGACAATCCCCATTGGGAAGGTAAGCTGTTGCGGGTTGCGGTTGGACAGACGACGGAAAAAGAGGAGCAGATGGCAGTCCCTTTCTCCGTTCTTAACTCCTCTGCACGAACCATAGAAGTGCTGCCGCCGCAGGTACAGCTCGCCGGGACATCGAGAGATAAGCACCGGAAGGCGATCAAGGCCGAGCCTGTGGCGATCAAAGATTACTGGATGACCGCGCGCAGGCTCGCACCTGGCGCGAGGGCCGATGGAGTAGTCGTGTTCGAACGGCCAAGTTTCAAGGAATCAAGCGAGCGGTTGTTACTGGCAGTTGCCCAAGCGGAGGAGGTCGATCGTCCGGTCTTGGCTCCTATCCCGTTTGTAGCTCCGGTAACAGGAGGTGGAAGGTGACTCGCCCCAACGGACACAGCGACAACGGCAACGTCGGATTCGTGCAAGAGCCAGACGGAACTGAACTTGTAGACGGCGTGCCAATCCCTCCGCCAGCACCTGCTGCCCTGCCGGAGTTTGCCACCAGAGCCAAGCAGCGTGCGAAGCAGCAGATCCAGCAGAACCGGTTCGTAATCATCGGCGCGGGAGCGATCGTGACGGCGCTTCTGATCTTTGTTGCTATCTCCATGCCTCACCGAGGCGGCCCAGATAAAGCGAAAAGTCGCGGTTTAACCTCTGAGGGCAAGTCGACTCTGGAACCCAACAGCGAAGGCATCGAAAAGAGCTTATTTCCGATCACAGATTCCGGGCGCCCTGCCACAAAAGAAGAGCACCAAGGTTTTCTGAACGAACGTGACCTACAGCGAACCGTGATTCGTTCGACATCGCATGCTTCGCCGACAGGGCAGACGAACGGGACAGGGACGTTGGGTTCGATACCGCCTTTTGGCGACCAGTCAGGGGAAGCGCCGCCCTATCAGCCGGCCTCGAATACTGTGACTTCCGACGTAGGTAAGGCGGAGCGCGAAGCGATGGAGAAGCCTTCGTTAATGTACGTGCGAAAGGTCTCAGCCGGCCCGGCCGGTCTTCAGACCATCAATGACGCAGTGCCGCAACTGGGGTTGGGCCTGGGCACCGGCACGCGCTTACGGGCCCGCCTAGAATCAGCAGCCAGCACTGCTGTACGGGCGCCAGTCCTGGCGGTGATCGAGTACAGCTACGAGCGCGATGGAGAGATTATCGTTCCTGCGGGAGCCAAAGCGGTCGGCCATATTAGGAATGCGACCCGCTCAGGGTATGTTGACCTCCAGTTTGATTCTCTCCTGATGCCGGACGGCGCATCAGTTCCCATCGAGGCTGCCGCAACAGATTTGGACCTGCGGCCGCTGAAAGGAAAAGTTTCGGGGAAGAACACAGGGAAGAACGTCCTGGCCAGATCGCTGTCAGGAATCGGCCAAGCTGGCGCAATGTTCTTGGGACAAGGCAGTCTCAGCCAGCCTCTGAGTGAGTCGGATCTGATGCGAGAGCGCGTCAGCAACAATATCGGGGAAACTGGGGACGAAGAGGTTTCTCGATTGGCAGTAAATCAGCAGATTGTGGTGACGGTCTCGGCTGGAGCGCCCATTTACGTCATCCTTGAACAAGCACCCAAGCCCAATCAACCCGCAGCGCCAACAGGCGCGCGGAACAGTGTGACCTCGAACTCGTCCAATGTTGACCAGTTGCGCCAACTCATGCAGTTGCAGCAGGAGTTAAACCAATCGGCTACAAATACCCAAACAGCGCAGTAGTTCGATTGGTTAAGAGCCCAGTCTCTCCCCTTTGACTCTTCGGAACCAAGTGAGTGAATTCTGAATGCGCTTGTGAGATGCACCAAAGTCAAACATTTGTTCATCTCACTAAGAATTCCGCGGCAGCCCAAAAAAATCTCGTACCGCGTCGTTTTCGACGAAGGGCCTTCGTTGTGAGATGCACCAAAGTCAAACATTTGTTCATCTCATAAGACTTCTCCTAACGCGCCACGCAGGAATTCGGTGGGAGCTCTTCACTCTTGAAATCCATGGCAACAAGGACTCTTCGCAACTTTCAATCTGTGCTTTCCACGGTTCGGCGCCCTAACGTCCTTCTGTAAACGCTTCGAGACTAGCCTGCTGACTTGCCCGAAATCTGAAATGGCAATATGTTCTCGCCTGCGATGCGGGAGATTTATTCACCGCGATCGCACGCGAGGAGCATATGAAATTGTTGAGTTGGAGAGACGTACGGTATCGCTGTGCACTTCTGAGTCTCTTGATGCTTGTTTCCGTTGAGCTGTTTCCATTGCTGTCCGATGCCCAAAACCTCGGACAGTCGCCACAGACGGGCCAAGCGGTACAGGGGCAAACCGCGGCCCAACCGGAGGGAACCGTGCTCAACCTGGTGAACTGGGTGGGCAACGTGATCTCTCCTGTCGGAGCGGCGCTGGCGGTGGTCATGGCAGTCGTCTCTTATTCCCAAGGACGCGGTGTCGCGCGATGGGCGGTAACAGCGGCCGGACTGCTGGTGATCTCGGGGCTCACTCGCCTGATCGAGTTCTGGATTCAGAACGGTACGGCGGGCGTGCAGTAGGAACGCTCACTACGGAGTGCTCAGGCAATGACGCTGCCTCAAATCGTCGTCGATCTGTTGACACTGCTATTCGACATGGCAGTTCCGGCCGCCATCTGCACGATGGTGCTGGCTGGGATCGCATTGCGGCAGGAAGGGGGCGTCAACTTCCAGGCGGGCGGCAGGTTCCAGCGATGGGCCCTCTGGTCGGTAATTCTCTTGACGCTTCCGCAGTTGCTCTCATGGTTTGCGGCGCAGGGTATCGCCATGCCTGCGCAGGGCGGAGGCATCAGCAGTTCGTGGGTCGCGAGTTTGCAGACGAGCTTCAGCGGTTTTGTTTCGAACGTGCTGGTTGCCCGGCTGACCCCCGTGCTCGCCGCTTTCTGCGTGCTGAAGGCGGCGCTCGATGCGGCCGAGGGGTACAGCCCGCTGCGGATCCATCGTCTGCCGCCATTTTTTTGCTGTCTGCGCCAGGCACAGTGCAGCTTTTCCAGAGTTGGAACAGCGGGTCACAGTTCGCAACCACGGACATGCTGACTGCAGCCTGGAACTTTCTCGCCGGAACGATCCTGCCGGAAGCAGCAGGATTGGCGATTGTGGGAGCGATTTTCAATTACGCGCGCCATCGGCCATTTCATGCCGCTGGTGGGATCGGGTCTTGCGTTCTTGAGTGTTTCGGCCATTTGGAAGCTGGTCCAGGCCATGGCCGGCGGATGAGGATTGGAGGTGATCCTGTGAATCTTTCAAACGGTTTGCTCAACCTGACGAACTGGCTGGGCAACGTCATCATGCCGACCATGGCAGGTTTGTTCGCCGCCGCTGCGATTTACCGTTTCAGCAAGGCGCAGCCGTACCAACACCTCGGTTACGCGGCACTGGCCTCTCTGATGTGCTCCGGGCTCTTGCGTGCCATGGAGTCCTTCAGCAACCAAGCGTCCTGGAACAACCCCGACCGCTACTGGATCTCGATGCTGACGCTGGTGAACTGGGTGGGCAATGTTCTGCTGCCACTGTACGGCGCTGGCCAGGTCGTGCTGGCGGTCGTGCACTTCGCAGGGTTACTGGAACGCATGACGATCGGCGAAGCCTGGGTACGCAATCTCGTTGCCGCAATGTGCTGTTTCGGACTTGTCGGGCTTGTTGCGCTTGGGAGAATTCTGGATTCAACACGGAACGGCTGGAGTGCGTTAGGAAGGAGATTACGAGATGTCATTACAGGTGACACCCGTGAATCGCAACTTACAGACGCGAGTGACGTTCATGTTGCTTGAGTTGGAGGATCTTTTTATCGTGCTGGGCGCCGCGGCGGTCATGAACGTCGTTCGGTCATTTCGTGGGAGGTGAGATCGCTGGAATGCCACATGAAGCTCGTCCTGCAGTACGGAGTGCCGCTACTCATGGTGCCAGTGCTGATGGCATTCAAATACGGCAAACCCCGGGGTTACGTTGGCGATCTTGCCTTCTGGTACCTGAACCCGCATGCCTACTGCGGCGTGGCACGCGACCGCGAAATCCGTTCTGCGTATGTGAGGGAGGAATAGCAGTGCCGATGACTCTTGCACAACACGAGCGAAAAATCCACGAACCGGCATTGTGCGAGCAACTTCCGGTCCGCGACTACTTGGACAATATTGTCGTTCGCACAAATGGCGCTTTTGTTGCGGGCTATGAGTTGAGGGGGTTGGCTTCGTATTTCGCGAGCGACGAAGGCCGAGACCGCGGCAAGTTAATGCTGGAGGCGCTGCTGCGCTCTCTGCCGGAACAGAGTATGAGAGTACAGTTCCGCTACGAAGTGGTGGAGGATCTGGGAGACCTGCTTGAGAACTATGCCGAGGCTCAGCAATCGGAACGTGCGGAGGTAATCGCACTCGATGAATTGCGCGTCGAACGATGGCGAACGAAAGAGGCGAACGGCCACTACATGCGCCCTCTCCTACACGTGTACTTCATCTGGGATCCGATCATCCATCGCCGTATTGCCGGCAAGCCGCTCAAGCCGACGGGCAGTTCCTTCAGCTTATCGGCCCGCAAATGCATTGAACGCAGTCGTCGGGACCATCAGCAACTGCTGGCGGAATTCGAGAGTCTGCTGCGCGGCCTCGAAACGACGCTGGAGGCAGCGGAACTCGGTGCACGCCGGCTGACCGACGATGAGATGTTCCTTGAGGCGAAACGGGCGCTCAATCCCCTATCTCCGGATAATCGGCCGTACAAGCGGGGAGAGGAGCAACTGCAATACAGGAGCGCCCGCGACCAAATCGTCGACACAAGCATTGCAGATGAGACAGACTCCTATCTGAATGTCGGCGGAATCCTCTATTCCTTTGTAAGTCTGAAAGAACTGCCAGATGCCACCTTCCCCGGAATCCTGCGAGAGTTGGTCGGTCTTGATTTCCCGATCATCGTTAACGCGCAGATCACGATTCCTGATCAGGCGAAAGTGCTCAAGGGCTACAAGAGCCGATTGCGCAAAATGCAGGCCGTACAGCGGGATTCGAACGGCGGATTTCGGACAAACGTGGAAGCCCAGGTTGCTGAGACCCAACTAGTCAGGGTGCAACAGGACATCATTTCGAGTTCGGTTAAAACGGCCAAGCTGAGCCTGGTCATCGGAGCGCGCACCTCCCGCCCGGCGATAACGACCGCGGAACTGGAGCAATCAGAGCGACTCATCGACAACCAGCGCCAACAGCTACTCTATGCGATTTCCCGCATGAACGGCGCAAAGGCGGTGGCTGAATCGCTGGCCAAAAAGCGCCTGTTTTTCAGTTCGCTTCCGGCCATGGCCGAGCCTGACAAGCGAGACCAGGACTTGCTCACCTCGAATGCGGCGGATCTGGTGCCGGTAGAGACACCATGGCGTGGCACTCCCCGATCACCCCTATTCCTGCTTGAAACTCCCTACCGTCAGCTCATTCCTTTCTCGCTCTTCGATCCCGGCCTGAGCGACGCCAACATGCTGGTGATGGCCAAAACAGGTGGCGGTAAGACCGTCATGGTGCAGCAGTTCTTGCTTATGGCTGCGCGGAGCAATCCCCTCATTTCCATTCTTGAGCGCGGCGATTCCTATCGTCCACTGGTTGAGTTGATGGGTGGACGGATGATCACCATGTCGCTCGACACCGAACAAACAATTAACCCGTGGGATCTGGCGCAAGGAGAAAAAGAACCTAGCAAGGACCAAATCGCGTTTCTGAAAAATCTGACGCGCCACATGCTCGGCGAGGGCGGGGCCGAAGATACGCAACTCCTTGACAACCTCATCACCGAGGCCATTCTCAGGACTTATAAGAGGGCGGCGATCCGGCCCTCGACTCCCATTCCAACGTTCTCCGACCTTCGAGATGAACTCTCACAATGGCGTGACGAAGAAAAGAACCAGCGTGTGATGGACGAAGCTCACCTGGCAGCGATCAAGCTGCGCAGTTGGACCGGCGAAAAGGGCGTGTATTCAAGGCTGTTCGACCGACCCACAACGATCTCCCTCGACAATCCTTGGTTGTTCTTCAACGTGGAGCAGTTGAGCGATGACCCGCGCCTCGAAACGGCAATGAGCCTCCTCATTGCTCACGCCACCGCGCAACGGGCGGCAGGCAAGGCGGGTAGACGGAGTATCACGGTTCTAGATGAGTGCTGGTTCCTGCTTGATTCCCCGGTGCTGGCACCCGAAGTGGTCCAACTGTTTCGCACGGCGCGCAAGCGCAACGCCAGCGTCTGGGGAATGAGCCAAACTGCGGAAGATTTTGTAGGGACCGAATCGAAGCCCAGACCGCACGGAGCGGGCATCGTTAAAAACTCGACTACCAAGATCATCGGCCAGCAGCCGGGCGACATGACCGCCCTCCGGGAGCACTTGCACCTGAACGAAACCGCTCTGAACCAGATCAAGCATTTCAGTGCACCAATCAAAGGTAAGAGTTCCGATGCGCTCATCGTGATCGGTGAAAAAGCAGACACCACACACACAATCCGCATGTCACCGACTACGGTCGACTACTGGATTATGACGACCTACGCGCGGGAACGCGTGTATCGCTCCTGGTGGTTGGAGCAGCGGAAAGCCGCACCTTTAATTGAAGCCTATCGCGACTTGGCCGAAATGTTCCCAGCAGGACTGGCCGATGTCGATCCACTTCCCGAAGAAATCTCAGGAGAGGTCGCACGAGGTACACGCATATGAAAACGAAAACATTGGAGTTCCTTCGCAACTTTCAACACAGATTGAGCCACAGGCGGCGATGGCTGTTCGTGGCTGTGATCACCATGTCCCTGATTCCCGCGAACACGCGCGCTCAAGAAATCGGAGAACTTCTGTTGCTGCTTCATACCGTCACAAGCACTCTGCAAGGCCCGATCGGCGACGCATTGAGCGAAATGCGGAAGGTGAGTGCAGCGGTGAACAATTTTCGCCAGCAGGTCATCTGGCCCTTGGCCTTGATCAATCAGGCCAGATCATTTGTCAGTACAACCCGCGCACGCTACACCGGTCTGATGTCTCAGATTGAAGGCATCAAGAACAACAGCGCGACCCTTGCTCTCCCCATGCAGTTGGAGTCGATGTTCCGTGGCGCCCAGTCGGGATCTATGGGCCAGATTCCCTCGATATACGCGCAGGTCTACCAGCCGGTGGCGCTGGCTGGAAACGCCCAGCCGATGCAGCGCAACTTGATGGACATGGACGATGCGATGTCCATGGATTCGCTGAAGACCGCCATGGTCTCCGACCAAACCACCCAAAGCATGTTGACCCTGGCTGATTCCCTCGAACAGCAGGCGATGACCGCGGCTCCCGGATCGGCGTCCATGGTCACCGCCCAAGCCCGCGTCGCGGATCTCGAAACTCAGGCTCAGCTTGCGAAAATGCTGGCCGCTCAACTGCGCGAGGAAGCAACGAAGCTCGCGCACCAGAATGCTCTGCTCAAGCAGAGATCCGTGGCGACACAAAATCTGCAGAACCAGATCCAACAGGTTCTAGCTCATCCCTAAGGAGTTCGAAAATGAAATTGCCCATGCTCTCTCGTCTTTGGAAGGTTCTCAGGAACGCAGTGGCTGTGGTATGCGGTCTGGTCATTGTAATTGCGCTGCTGCCCAGCAAGGCCCGCAGCCAGCTTGGGCTCGATCCGTGCTGTGCCATGATGTCGGTCGGTCTCAACACCATCTCGGGACTGCTGAGAAATTCCGTAGCCACGCCGCTGGGTTCCATCCAGCAAAGTCAAGAGCAATCCGCAAATTTCGAGCAGCAGGTGGTGTTTCCGATGGCTGCGATCAGTCAAGCCCGAAACATGGCTCTTCAATTCGAAGGCCAATTTGTTCAGATGCGCCGGCTGTTCCAGTTGCCGGTAGCCAGTGCAACTCTGCCCATGCCGCAGATGCTCGAGCAGAGCCTGCTTTCAGGCAATCCGGGGGCAATGCCCCAAATCACGAGCAACTACTACTCCCTGTACGGCACCGTGATGCCGTCGGCAAACGCTCCGCAGCCGGTCCGGAATCTGGTCGATATGACCGATGCGGAAGCACAGGCAGCGATGAAGAAGGCGGTTGAAATAGATGCCCTTGCCGACCTTGAGCTTCAAGCGGCGGAACAGATCAATCAGCAATTGCAGAGTGCTGCGCCTGGTACTTCCCCCATTTTGGAAGCTGAGACCGCGGCATGGCTGGTGCGAGCGAACGCATACACGCAATCCGCCATGGCGGAGTTGGTGCGGGTGCGCTCCATCGAGTTGGCCAACTCGAGCGGTCAGCTGAAGTTCAGCGCCTCTCATGCGGCGACGCTGCAGACTACAGGCAACCAAATCCTTCAGAAGGGAGTTCAGTAACCGTGTTTTATTTCCAGCAACTCCTGAACACCGCGCTAGCTGGGATTGACGGCACCGCCATCATCTCGACGGTCACGAACTTCGCATTCGCCGTCCTGCTGATTGGCTTTCTGATCGGCCTCTATCAGGCGGCGTTTCGTGGAGGCGATTTGCAGGCGCTGGCGGGAACGGCCATCAAGTATCTGGTCGTTGCCATGATCGTGTCCAACTGGGCGACAGTGTTTCGCGGCGTCAACGGCTCCTTCAACACCGTGGCGAATTTCATCGGCAGCAGTTCCGGAGCAGGCGACATGTTCCAGAGCTGGATGGGACAACTCCAGCAACAGTTCGCAAACAACCCTTCATTGACGGTCACGGACATCATTACGGGCGATGCGGCCGCCACGATCACGGTGGTTCTGCTTGTGGTTGCTTATCTTCTTTATGCCCTGGCGATGATCGTGTTCTGCTTCTTCTACACCTTGTTTGGAGCGGTTCTCTATGTTGTCGGCCCTCTGGTTCTCGCGCTTATTCCCATCTCCGGGGTCGGCCAGTTGGGTAAGGCGTATGCGGTCAATGTGATGATCTGGAACGCCTGGGGCATTCTCTACGCAGTGTTTGGTGCGCTCATCACCGCGATCCAGGTCAACCAGGTTAACAACATCCTGGGCAATGGTTTCCTTGGTTTTCTCAAAGGAGCGGGGGATTCGGTCATGCTGGGGCTGGTCAGCATCTTCTACGCCCTGGCGATTGCGTTAATTCCACTCATTGCGAAACGAATCATTTCTGGCGATGTCGGATCAACCGCCCTCGCACTAGTGAAGGCAGGTGGGGTTGCGGCCGGTGCCGCCCTGGCGGGAGTCAGCGGATTTGCGGCGGGAGTGAGCCCCTCGTTTGCCGGCGCTTCAGCGTCGGGTGGCGTCAGCACTTCGTCCGCATCGACTGTCCTGGCATCGTCCTCGGCACCCCCTGCTCCCTCAATGCCCGACTTCATTCGCTCGGGAGTAGCGAGTGCAATGAACAGCCACACGAGCCCTATGCTAGCTTCGACCGGCAAAGGGGAGCCCTCCGCGAGTCGAGATCTCGCAGTCGCAATGTCGCGCGGCAGGAGCGGAAACGATCCCGGTTATCGACCGCATTCGGTAACGCAAGTCGTCAGCTTTAACGTGGGCAGAGCGATCGGAAGAGTTGCTGGAAGGAACAATGCCGAAAACAATTAGCGTTGGCCGAGGAGGATTCTATGTGGAGACAGCCACCCATCTGGGAGCCGCAAGGGACGAAGTTCCAGCCATCCAGCATCACGACGCTGATCTTCTTTTATATCGGAAAGTTTTTCGGCCGCTTGTTCGGCCATCGTCGCTGATTGTGGTTTGAAAGCTATTGGGGAATACAGAGGATGTGGTTGAAAAAGAAAAACTCGTCCAAAGAAACTGATGCACCGGAGAAAGTCCGCTACAGCCACTATTACGAGCACGATGGGGCGCTTCGCGCGTACGCAAATCGTGCCATGGTGCTGGCCTTCCTGTCGATTCCACTAGCGATGTTGGCGCTGGCCTTTGCCGTTTATGTCCGACTGCAGCCACCCACTGTCATTCGCGTGGAGGAAAACGGACAAGCCACAGTTCTGGGAGTGGGGAAACCGGCCATTTCGGTGACGCAAGGCCCTGGGTCAGAGCCGACCGAGTTTGAGAAGCGGGCATTCGTGCGCTTATTCCTGGAACGTTACCTGAACTTTTCGCCGACGAATGTGACGCGCAACTGGGCGGATAGTTTGAACATGATGACGGCCAATCTACGCCGCACGGCATATGCCGGCATGCAGAAAGATGATTTCATCGGAAAGATCGAAGACGATCAGACGACCTCGGAATTTCAGCTACGCTCACTGGAAACTACGAAAGACGACCCACTGAGCTACATAGCGTTCGGCGTAAAGGAAGTCCACCACATTCACGAACACAACGAAACCATCGACAAGGTGGTGAGCGAATTCCACGTACGACTGCTTGTCGAGAAGCGGTCGGACGAAAACCCCAGCGGACTGCTGATTGGCGAGTACTGGGAACGAGCGATCGAAGGTGAGAAGCGCGACTGGGTGCTGCAACAGGCGGACTCGGGTCTCAGATAAATCTGGTGAACGGGAGCTTTGGATATGGAAAGCAAAGGGACTACGGAGGGGACGGAACAGCCGGTTGCGGCGAAAGCTGATGGCGCCAATGGCGCCAACACGCCGCGAAGGCGTCGGAATGGCAATGACGCCAACCTTCGCTATTTTCTGGTTAAGCCCGGATCGTCTCCGGCAAAACCGGAACTCGGCCAGGAAATGGCCAGCGAAGGACAGGCGTTGATCGAGGCATTCAGGACTGGACAGCCGTTCTACACGGTAACGGTTTGGAAAGCAGTTCCGGAGGTGAATGGTGGGAGTCCTGTGATCGTGAGACAGGCTGTCACCTAGAAACCGATTCAGAGCTAGTTCGATGACATCAGCACAGACAGTTCTCAGGTGACCAAGATGGTGATTTGGTCCTTTGAGCACCCCTCGGCTTAATGCGGGGATTGTGCTGACCGGCGCTTCTTGCAGTTGAAGCCTGGCGCAGTAAATCCGAAACGGAGGCCAGGTGAGAGTGCGGAAGCTTGCGGTCACGCAAACTCCTTGACTCCATCCTGGGTCTCCCCAGGAAAACAAATAGTTAAGGAGGACAAACATGACGAAGAATACGACGACGAACAATTACAGAATCCCGGCCGACCAACTCCAGAACCTCGAGATCGACCGCAACGGGCGAGTAGCACCCCGGTTGCACGATCTTGAGCCACTCAAGAACACACTGCTCAGCGTGCTCTATCCCGGAATCAAGGTGGCCAGCGTAAACGTACCGGCCGAGCCTCTCGACGATTACGAAGAAGCACAGGTCGAGAACGCTCTGGCCCGGCTCGTCTGGAACGGGACTCACTACAAATTAGTCGGCGCCAGCGGTTCGGCAAAGAAAGGCAAGTTTTACTTTGTGGATCGGGAGCACAGTGGGGCGATTGCCGAGCGGTTCCAGCACTGGCCGCAAGCGGCAATTGTTTACTTCGGGATCCTCGTTTCACCCTGCAAGGTGATGATGGAGGAATCCGAATCCCGAGTGCTCGTGGTGCCCGACAGAACGCTTGGAACGAATGATTGCCGCGGCTGGATCAGGCGATCGGCGTTCCGGCGTCTCCAACAAAAGCATGATGACGATATCCTCTCGGCCCAGGTGGAACGGCTTCGCCGCGAGCGTCATGGAAAGGCGAGCGACGAGAACCGGGACCAAGCCGAAGAGTCAGTTCTTCTTCAGGACGCGAAACGGGAAATTGCCGGGAAACGTCTCCCAGAAGGACGCTTTTACCAATTCCGTATGGCCTTCGCTGACACGCAGGCAAAAGGCGCATTCAAAATCATGGAGGATGATGTTTCGGACGCGCTGGAGACGGATTTTGTGCTGCCGGAAAGCGCGGTCAAACCAGGGCTGAAGATACCGGCGGTAATGTATTCGATCTTCGGGCCGGGCAGAAGATTTCGCGGGAGTGTCGTGATAGGCATCCGCGAAGTCTCCCGCCAGCTCGAGTTTGAGTCCAGTTACACGCTCGTAGAACATGCACCTGAAGACTCAATTCAGCTGGAAATTTTACCCCAGGCCATGAAGCAAGTGGCGAAGCTGAGTGAGGCCGTCGGCGAGGGCCGTTACGAGGACTTGCTTGAACTCCTCGGCCACCATCCGGACCGGGCTTTGCCGGATGGAGTGGAGCCGGATAACGAAGAATTCCGGGTCGTTGAAGGGCTGCTCTTGGCCGATGCCAGTGGCGAAATCGTCCGTCATCCTTACGTCAACAATCAACTCAACAAACTGCTGGCGCGGTGGGCGTTCAAGGCGGCGACCGGCGGGGGTTTCCGTCTCCCAGCATTTGCTTTGATGGATGACGGATATCTCTTCCTGAAGGATGGCCAAGTGCTTGCGGGGTCCGACTGGATTCCTGAGCACAAAGCCATCGTTCCGCTGGCCTCGAAACACGGCCTGTGCGTCCGCTATCCGATACGTATGGTTGACGATCTCCTCCCGTTCGGAAATCTCCCGGACGACGAGATCGTAACCCAACTCAACAACGATCTTTGCCGAAAGGATGGCGCGCTAACCAATTCCGAAACTTGCGAACTGGTACGGCGGCAGCTCCGACTGGAGGGAACGTATGTACTTCATTCGGAGACGGCAAAGAAAAACGGCGGCGACTTTGATTTCGACTGGGTTTGCGTGGTCGAAGAGGACCGGTTTCCGCGGTTCGTAAAGGATCGGTTTTCGCGAGGCTTGGGTCAGCAACAGGGGAAAAACAAGGCCAACAAGGCGAAAGACCCCTGGTTCAATCTGGAGCATGTGGCGATGAAGGCCAGAGGGAATCACATCGGCTCGATCACCGACTTGATGACCTCTTGCCGCGCGGTGGGCCAGGAAGAACTGGCCGCGCAACTGGCCAAAGAACTCCAGAACGCGCTCGACAGCCTCAAGTGGCAAGTCCAGCCCGATCTCAAACTGGTCGCCGAAATACGCCAGCAGGTGCGTCAGGCGCCCTGGCTTCGTTACAAGAACGAACGCCGGTGCACTGATTTACCACTCCATCTGGAGGTGGAGAAAACCGACCGTGTCGGCCACCTCTATAACCATGTTCGCAAGCAGATCGAAGACCTGCTGATCAACAAGGCTCCGATTGAGGCATTCAAGGCGCTGGTGGTGGGCGAACAGGTCTCCCGCGAGATGCTCGAAGATTGCCGTTTCGTCAATCGGGTGTACGCCGCGATGGTTGGCAAAATCGCAGAAAGAAGGGAGCAATTCAAAGAACAACTGGAGAAAGCCCAGGCCGAATGGGATACAGTGCGGCAGAGTTCCGACAAGGAGCTGCGCAGGCAGAGGTTGTTTGCCATGAACCAGGCATATGGCACATGCCGCGGTGACGAGGAGCGGGGCAGATACGAGATGAAAGCGGTTCTCGCTTTCATCCGCATTTGGGCACAGAACAAGGCGGAGAACCGCATGGGCTGGCTGCAGGCGCTGAACCGGATTGTTTGTACCGGCCAGCGCTCCAGTGGCTCGATTCTCTTTCTTGCATTTCCGCAAGAGCTGATCCTGAAGCTTGCGGAGCGCACCGGCGGCAAGCCGGTTCGCGTGCACATTCCCAGGCTCTACGACGGGGTTGTTCGTACCGACTCGTCCGGCCGAACTTTCCTGGTTGATCCACTCAAGGGAGGAGGAGAGAAACACACGTTCCTATTCAAGTTCGCGGATGGGAAGATCCTCCTCGATGACGTAAAAACCGAACAGACTCAGGCATCGCGTGAAATCGAAGTCGGCGATCTGGTGGCTGACAGTCAACGGGCCTCCGTTCCAGACGATGCGGTGGAATTCAATCCCGCCGCTTTCAGCGACGCAGAAGCATGCGATGCGCCATGGGTCATGTGAGGTGCCAACCGTTCTGGGCGGAATCCGTCGGGATTCCGCTCAGGGCCTAAGAAGGACTTATGAAAATCCTTGTCTCGTTCATCGCTGTGTTTTGTTTCTGTGCCGTGGCCGGAGTGTCGCAAGAGTCGCGCGACCCCAGCCTGAATCCCGTCGTCCACGTTGCGACCGCCTTGAATCATCTGACGGTCCTCGAATTTCACGAACCCGTCACTATGGCGGCCGCCGGCAGTTCGGATTTTCAGATTGAGCGAGAGTCAAACAAAGTCTTCATCAAGCCGATCAAATCCGGCGCGGCAACCGATCTTTTCGTGTGGACCGCTTCCCGGCGATTCGCTTACGAACTCGAAATCACGCAGGCGGTAAAAGACATGAATTTTGCGATTGATAGCGCCCAACCTGCCCCGCCGGCTCCAAAACCCATTGTAGACACCGACGCCGACCAGTTCCCTGACGTGATGCTGACGCGTGCGCTTCTGGGATCGGAGGAGATCAAACACAAAAATGCGCGCAGGGTGAAAGGCCAAGTCAGCATCCGCGTGGAGCAGGTGTTTCGCACTGGGACCACTTTATATGTTCATTACACGATCGAGAACAACAGCGGCCTGTTCTATCGCGTGAATACACCACAGGCGTACCAGCTACAGATAGACGATGCGCCTATATCGCTCACGACTCTCGCGCACACGCAACTCGACCGGGTCATGCTTGAGCAGCTTGGCGGCACGCATGAACAGGCTCTACCCGTGGCTCACGCCGAAGCTGAGGCCGAAGACCTTCATCCCGGAGAGGCAACACACGGGGTGGTCCCCATTCGACAGGATTTGAAATCCCCGGCGGTTGTGCAATTGGTGTTCAGCGCTGGAGTGAAAGCCACGTTCGTGCTTTAGCTATGAACGATAAGGAGCAAATTACGGCAGTCGCTATGCGCTTGCGGAACTTCCACGCGGCAGATCGACAGGAACGGCTCGGGGACACATTCCTGCGCTGGATCGAAGACCCGCTTAAGCCGAAGACGAACAAAGGAAATCTCCGCGTCAATCCCATCCTCGTTTTGCTTGTCCTGATGGTCTTATTGGCGGGAGGTACGTTCCTCGTTTTTAGTTTTGTTCAGTTATGACCTACGCCAACGAATATCGACTCGGCCGCCGCGCCCATCACTACCACCAGGAAGACAGTCTTGCCTTTGCTTTCTCCATCGTTGGCATCATCGTACTGGCATTTGGCTACTACATCCTTGCGGCGCGCTTTCACATCCGCGCTGCGCAGCTCATCGAGCTCTCCTTGTACGTGCTTTACGGCACAGTCTCTGTCGTTTCTCTTACCTGGTATTTCGCCACCTTACGCCGGCGGCGCGAGGCAAACTGGCCCCATCCTCCTTTATTTATCAGTCAGGCCAAAGATCGCAAGGCCGTCGCATCTGCATACGAACAGAACTCGATCGTGCTCGGTTATAACGTCCACAGCGAACCGTGGCGTTGGCCGGATGCGACGCGCGTGATGCAGTCGATCGTGTTTGGCGCAACCGGCTCGGGGAAGACGACGTTGCTTAAGAACATCATTACCCAGGATGTCTTCCGGGTTGTTGGTCCGCCCAACGATCGGCATCGAATCCCGATGCTGATTTTCGACGGTAAGGCCGACAAGGAGTTTCTGTCTGACCTTCTCCCAGCGATTGAGGCCGCAGGCCGAATGCACCAGTTGCGCGTCCTCGATCCATCCCAGCCCGACATTTCCGCGCGGTATAACCCGTTCTTCAGCGAGCACGGGCTGTATCAGGAACACGCAAACTTTGTTTTCGAATCCTTCGATCTGAAGGAAGACTTCTTTCACGGACATCAGGCTACCTATCTGAATGATCTTGCGCGCGTGCTGGCTCAGACACGCAAGCGCTTCAATATCTACGACGTGCTAGTGCTCGCACTGGATCCACGCGTCTTGCACGAGCAGATCGCCGTTGCTCGATCCCGGCTTGACGCGGAAGTTGGAGTGAATCATCAGCAGCGCCTGAATTTCGAGATGGCGGTTCGCAACCTCCAACAATCCTTCCAGGACCGGGAGCGCGTACCCAAAATTCAGGGTCTACTGAACGAGCTGATGACATTCCTTGCGGATGATCTGTCGCTGATCACCGGTGCCTACGACGACCTGCTGTCGTTGGATGAAGTGATCGACAAGGAACTGATTCTGTTGGTCTCCCTCAATACCAACAAGAACTCGAAAGCCGTCACTGCGCTAGGCCGCATGCTGCTCCAGAACCTGCAATTGATTCTCGGCAAGCGGTACGAGAATGCGCAGGAGCGGCGCCGCGAAAACCGCCCCATGGTCAGCGTTATCCTTGACGAATTCGCGCCGTTCGCTTACTCCAATTTTGCCCAAATTCTGCAGACCGCTCGCGGCACCAATACGGCGTTCCTGTTCGCGCTCCAATCGCTACCCCAGCTATTGAAGGTGGGACGTGGCTTCAAGGACGACGTCTCTTCGGCGCCCAACACCACCATGGTCTTGCACACTCGCGACGAGGAGACAACGCAGTATTTTCTGAAGGCGTCAGCTCGCGTGCGTCAGAAGCGGCGCACCTTGACGATCCAGCGCACCGGCCTCTTTGAAGAGAAGTACGAACCCATTGGCTTCGGCAGCGAGACCGACATCAAGGAGACTCGCGCTCAGGACGAACACATCAAGAACCTGCCGATCGGTCAGATGGAAATTCTCATGACCGACCAGCACCAAGGTACTCTCCATTCCCATCTGCATGTGCGCCAACCGCGCAACTACCGGTTCCCAGGATTTGAGCCGATCGTCTATCCGCAACTCTACTCGCCTTCGCATTTTGAGGGAGCCAACCTGCGTTTTAGAGATCCCGACTTGATGCGCCGTCATGGGCGCATCGGTGTCAAGAATGGGCGGCTGGCTCGGACATGAAGTGCTTCCATCGTATTGCCGCTGCGGCCATCCTGGTTGCGACGTGGGCGACTTTTTCGGTTGCGCAAGCCGGCCACTGCAGCTCTGCCGCTGCCACGCATTCGGTGTCCTCCAAACCTCGGAACAGCCTCCTCGAATTCACGCTCGGGCGCATCAATTCCTCCGATGCGAACTTCGGCCAGTGTCTTAGCGAGGACCGCAGAATATTGCTTGAAGAGACCCTGAGGAATGCGTACTTCTGGTCAAACATTGTTGCTTTGGGTGTGCTCGTTTGGCTTTTTCTCGTCACTGTTCATCAACAAAAGGTTCAAACCCGGCGAGAGTGGACTACGGCCGAAATCGTTACGGAATTGGAGCAATCACTCACGCGTTCCAGAACGCAATTAGCCGAAGCTAAGAAGAAGAATGGCGAGCTAAAGGACGCATTAGCGGCACTGAAGCAGTCCGCTCCACGAGGGTCATCTGTTCTGGCGGAATCTACCGAACCGGCTTGCCCGTCTGCGCTGCCACCTCGCATAGCGAACGCACAACGCGTGCTACCCGCGATGCAAAAAGCAGACTCAGCTAAGCCCTCCAATGGAGGTTACGCACGTTCCGCTACGGCAAACGGGCCAGTCAGTCAAATGCCGCTTTTCACACCGGATGCGGACTTCGTCATGAAGCTCAATTCTCTGGAGCAGCAACTCGCCCGATCGCGGGAAGACAACAAGCAGTTGCGCCGGCGGATCGCTGGTGGAGATCGACGGCTCGACGCAAAGCAAGACAGAAATCCCCAACTTGAGGATGCCTGAATGGGCAGAGATGAGACGTGAAGATGGTAGACGATCCCAATCGACTCAATGAATCGGGCTGCGCCGATGCAACGACCAAGGAGAGGAAACTGGCTGAGCTTTGTGCGCAGTTCGCCGACCTTTGCCAGCACTTTTCACGGCAGTACATGGACCTGCCAACACGAATTGTCGATGAAGTACGGTCAGTGTCAAAACTAGCGGTCGCAGACCGGATTGCCAGGATGAAACGGCTCAACCAAGAGTTGATGGAGTACATCCATGGTACCGGTCCGGGTCCTCAACTTCGGCAGTAATCGCTTTGGTTTGTTTTGTCTGAAGTCGCGCTTATGCGGTACGTGAAGAACAGCGTCGTTATCCAAGCTGACCGCGATATACCTTTGCTGCGGCAGGTCCGCAACTCGAAGTTTGCCAGCCATGAGCAACTGTTCGAGTTGATGACATTTGGCGGCCACGAGGGTTCCCGCGACAGCTTCGGCTGGCGGGTTCGACGGCTGCTTAAGGCGGGATTCCTGTCCGTTTGTGAAGGAGCTTTCGGCTCCAAGTCGGTGGTATATCGAATCACCTACAACGGCATTGCTTTGCTTGAACATCACGGCCAATTCACGACCGTTTTGCATTCCAAAACCAAGCATCTCCCGCACACTTCGCAGGTATTTCATTCGCTGGAATTGAACCGAATCCAGTTGGCTCTGGCGCGCCAGAATCTGCTCGCCAACTGGCAATCGGAAATCGAAATTGCGTCCTTCAATACCATCTCCTGTGCACCCTATGAGAAGGATTATGACGCCATCGTCGACGTATGGGTCGGGGACAGGACGGCAAGGTTTGCCCTGGAATATGAGCGCTGCCTCAAGAGCTATCGACATTACGACCGCATCAGAGCGGCACTGCAAGCGGAGCAACAAGTCGGTTGCATCTTATTCTTAACCTCCGGAATGGAAGTTCTGGTTCATCTCATTCACGAACTCAACCCGGTAGCGAACAAGCTGGCATTTGCTTACGCTCGGGATTTTGAGCAAATGCTTCTTGACACGAGGGTCGTCACGACGGGCAATCTCGCCGGCACAAACTTCCGGGAACTTTTGCGATGAGAACCGCGACGCATCTTTCGTCGGTTAGCGCCTTTTCTCGGCTATTAACGTCTGATTGCCTTCGCTATGCGGTCGCCCAGCCTTCGCTTTGGACTCGCACGAGGGGTGGTAAGCGGCGGCTATTCAGTAATTTCGGTTCCGACTTCCCCCTTAATTTCAGTTGGTTGAGGTCCCAATTTAGCAGTCTTGGCGAGAGCCTGCGCGTGTGTCTGTTTCTTGTGCTGCGATCGACCGCCTGTTGCGCGCCGGCATTTAGGTTGCAGCGTTTGATTACTGTGGATCGCGCTTCCATTTATCTCGCTTGGCGTTTCCCGTGTCTGCTGTTGTGCTGCAAGTCTCGTCGATCAGGCCCAGTTGTTCGTCTACTGAACACCCGTGCCTGCGATTCAGTTATGGCTTATCTTCGGCTATTCGCTTCGCTCTAACGAGCGGAAAATATGCCGCACAGCATCAACGCATATGCTGGAACTGGCTCGATGCTGATCGTTAGTGCAATAGACCGTCCGTCGAGAGCGGACAGAAAGGAACCGAACATGTATCACAGTCGAGGAGCAGTAAGTTTTACTCCGTTGTTTACAACCGATGACATCGGCCTGCGCAACGACGCGAGCGTCGAGCATGTCGTCAAGGTGTTCCTCTCAGTTGGGGAGGCCATAGCCGCACGCTGGATCGAAATGCCACGAGGGATTTTGCTCCTGCAAACAGTGCCCGACCAGCCTGCATCAGGCGCAATCTACGTATACGATCGCGAGCGCCGCATCTTCTTCTTTGTCGACTTCGTTAAGGAAAGGAATGACACACTGACAGTGGCGGAGTTCGACCAACTTGTGACCGAATACGACCTTGTCTCGTTGGCTGCGAACCCGGCATTTTTGGCGGCGACCATCAGTGATCTTGGCGCAGCGTGAAGGAGTTGGACCATGAGTTTGACTGGCCAAGCGACGATGGAAATGGCAGCGCGATACTTCCACTTGTTTGTCAACCGCCTAGCCTACACCCTGCAATCGCACAAGCCAGGGCGGAACGGTAAGCATTACTACTATCGGCCTAAGGATGGGAGAAGGTTGTCAGCAGAAACCCTGCGCGAACACATGAATGGCGGCCTGACCATTGGCCTCTACGCTCTCAACCCGCAGAGTCAACGATCGAAGTGGGTCGCGATCGATGCAGACTACGAGAACGCGCTTGAAGACCTGCTCAAGCTGCAATGGGAACTGCGTCAGGACGGGGTTGAAGCGGCACTAGAAAGGTCGCGGCGCGGCGCTCACCTTTGGATCTTCGCCGACCAGCCACTGCTGGCACAGCAATCCCGGGTATACATCTACAATCTCGCTCTTCGGCTGAAGGTTCCTGTTAAGGGCGGCGCCGGACTAGCGGACGGAATCGAAGTTTTTCCGCGGCAAGATCGACTCGGGCCAGACGAATTTGGCAACGCCATTCGCGGGCCACTCGGGATACATCGTTCTACCGGAAAGCGTTACTGGTTTTACGGCGCCGATTACGAACTCGACGCACAGTTGAGGTATTTGGAGCGATTTCGAAGAATCACTGAAGGTGAGATGGCGCGATTCACCGCCGGGCTGGAAATGCCTAATGAGTTCCGCCCTAAGCCAGCCATCGAACTGCCCCCTTATGATCCAAAGCGGCGTGAGTTCCACATCCTAGATCATGTCCGACCGGCCCGTAAAGACTCCGGTAATTACTGGACCCGATGCCCGTCCTGTGCGGAGCAGGGCCATGATCGAAGCGCGGACAATTTAGCGATTTCTGTTTCCGATCCGCGCAAGTATAGGTGCTGGGCGGGATGCACCAAGGAAATGATCAGAACCGCTCTCGGCCAGCCAATCCGAACCCGCAATACGGTGAGAGCATGAAGGCGATTGCCCAGGCCGCAACACGGGAGACGGCACGACGCGAAGTTCTGGCCCGACAAGGCTTGCGTCTGCCAGCAGCCACTTTGAAGCACCTGCAGCGAGCCGGTATCTACTGTCAGCCAACGATCTCGATTGAGCACCAGCGTCTGGCAAACAAATGGGTCCTAAGAGGCCTGGAATCGGGAGGTGCCGTAGAGGATCTCGGAGCATATACGAGCTTTGTTAATGCCGATGGCAGGGCGTTGTCCTGGCTTCAGAAAGTGGACAGCATCGGGGTGAACGCTGTACATGCGGTTGCGATTGCTCCTACTGTTCTGCGGTTGCAAATGGTTCGGATTGGAAGAACATACGACCTGTTCATCACGCGGCATGCGCTCGCCAGCCTACCTGGCAATCGTAGACCGCGGCTAGAGAGCGCAATTGTTTTTTACGGAAGAAGGGGAACGCTAGAGATGGAGCTTTGGGGCAAAGACGCGGAATTTAGCGGCGCCGTTTGTCCTGTCTTTTACAGCCGCGGCGGCGAAGTCTTGGCCGTTCCTCCCGAGTTTGGATGGGCGGTCGCAAGGCTGACAACGGCGGTGTGCTGTGTCGGATGCCGGCATTGCCATCTGCTCGAACCACGGCTGTCTTGGAGCGATCGCTAGCCGACGTCCTCCGATCTACGTTTTGTGACGCACGCTGCCTTCGGGGTTACCACCCGTATCCGGTCGACTCGCGCCGCTATCGAATAAAAGGTAAAACCCTTAAAATGGAGCACGAATGAAGGAAGATGAAGCCAACTCAGCGACGACTGCCACGACCTACTCGATGCTATGTTCTTTGAGAACGCACTCTTGGGGCCTCTAACGAGAAAGTACGGTGTCTTCTGATGAGAATGATTGGATTTTCCACGGGTGCACTCGCACGCGGCGACTATCGGCAGGCTCTGCGGATGCTGGCGAACAAGGACGTGAATGCGGTCGAACTGTCAGCGCTTCGACAGGAAGAATTACGACCGCTGGTCGAGGACCTCGACAATCTCGATCTGCGCAAATTCCGGCATGTCGCTTTTCATGCCCCGAGTTCGCTGGACCCGTCGTTCGAAGCGGCTACGATCGAGCTCCTCGAACATGTCGCGGGGCGAGGTTGGACGATCATTGTTCATCCAAACGCAATGCACAATCCTGCGGCCTGGGCCCACTTCGGCGCCCTTTTATGCATCGAAAATATGGACAAACGGAAGCCGATCGGCCAGACCGCGGCGGATCTTGTGAGGATCTTTGATCTTCTGCCAAACGCCTCTTTTTGCTTCGATATCGGCCACGCTCGACAAGTCGATCCGACGATGAGTGAGGCGACAGCAATTTTGCAAGTCTGCCGCCAGAAGCTCAAGCAGCTTCATGTCAGTGAAGTGAACACTCAAAGCAAGCACGATCCATTGAGTCTTGAATCAATGCTGGCATTTCAACGGGTTGCTTCTCTGGTTCCACAAGATATCCCTATCATCTTGGAAAGCAGAGTCGATGAGAGCCATATTGCCGAGGAACTGGAGCGCGCGCTTGAATCACTGACGCCAAACGCCGTCCTTGCGATGGCAGGAGATTAGTCGCTTCCAGACCTGTCTCAGATCTCCTAACGAAATACCGTATTGCTACTCCTAGCCGGTTTCGAGCGCCTGCGCTCACCCGCGGATTCTCAGCCTGTCGCACCACTCGATCCACGCGAGATTGTGCAGTTAGCACTTTGTCTTTCGAGCCGCCTACCATAAGCGTACGTCGAAGGCCGCGACACCCGCCCGATACCCGATGGGATTGTGCGCGACAACGTGATACTAGCCAACATTCCTCTTGCCGAACGTTGAACTACTCAGCCGGTTAGTATTGAAGAATGTCACGTTGCGAAAGTTGTGCGCCCATCCAAGTCGTTGACTACGACCTGGACTGGCCTCGAAAATTCGACCAGCTCAAAAGCTGGATATGGCCCTCCGTATGCGACGTAGCGGTCGCAATCGAACATGTGGGCAGCACGTCGGTTCCCGGCATGATGGCCAAACCAGTGATTGACATGGATGTTGTCATAAAATCTATGGTCGATCTACCACTGGTCATAGAACGTCTCACCTCATTGGGTTACAGACATCGCGGAAATCTCGGGGTCGAAGGACGCGAGGCCTTTCTTTCACCGAAGAATAGGCCGGACCACCATCTATACGTGTGCGCACAGAATAGTTCTGCGCTCGGAAATCACCTTGCGGTGCGAGACCATCTTCGCAGCCATCCTCACGATGCCGCTGCATATTGCGCACTCAAAAGAAGACTGGCTGAACAGTTTCCCCGTGAAAGAGAACGCTACGTCGAGGGCAAGACGGCCTTCCTACTCTCCATATTGAGACAGCGTGGACTGACTCGAGACTGATTTGTTGTCCGTTGACTAAAGCGGCCTTTCCTGGCGAGTCTCGCGGCTTCTTGCGAGTAGATGAGCACTATCGAAATGTTGCGCCAGCTTGGCAGTAGACTTTGGTGGGCCATCCGCCGTCCCATCACCCGATTGAACATACGTGTTCGTTACCGCTCCCGGTGGACACAACGCGTCGTATCCACATCGGGAAGTGTGACTCACTCTTACATTCCCGTCCATTTGGCCTACGGGGTACGCTTACCGTCTACCCGATAAAGCGAACGCCTTTCCCTCCACCAATCGGATTGCCGCGCGAGTGACTGACGCTGGAAATTGCTGGAGAGGCGAAATCCCGACTCCAAAAGGGCCGATCAGCGCAGTCACTCGCAGGGCAATCCGGAGCTAGGAAAGCCCCGCGCGAGTCCTATCTCTTGAACGAAGGAGAATAACCGTGAATTCCCCTGCCACACTAGCGGAGAATCGTTCGCCTTCTGCGGCATCGCCACTTGAGATCTCAAGTGATGCTCGCGAGGCGACCAACGCGACCCAAAGTCTCAATGGAGTTTTGCAGGCATTGGCGATTCCATTTGACTTAGCCGTCGTGCAATGGCGGGTGACGGAATGGAGTGATGACGGAAGGCGCGGGCTGATGCTTCCGTATGCTGACCCGCGCGCCTACAGCGACCGGCTCAACGATTTGTTTACTCCCGCGGGGTGGAGCCGCAAATACACCGTGCAGGCGAGTGCGCCGGTTCAGCGCAGCAAGCGCGGTCCGGCCGCAAAGATCTTGGTTACCTGCGAGGTAACGATCGCATGTATCGGCAGCAACTCGGGCACGGGAGAAGACTGGTCGGATAAAGAGAACGCTTTGACGGGAGCCGAGGCGCAAGCGTTCAAACGGGCTTTGTCCCTTTTTGGACTGGGCCGCTACCTATATGACCTCGATGGAGAGTGGGTCGAGTTGGATCCGCATGGATTGCCTACGAAGATCCCGAAGCTACCGCGCTGGGCGACTCCGAACGGCTGGCTGGCCGGGCTCCGACCGAAGCCGCGCCGAAACCGTCACGCGGTCGTTCGCGCCAATGGGCGCACCGGCAATAACGAACCTCCGAGTCACGACCCGAGTCACGAGACGACGGGCCATCGCCAAAACCTGGTTAGGGCGATCGAAGCCATGGAGAGCAAGATGGGTAAGCGGCTCTATCGGGGTTTGCTAAAGAAAGTTGCCCAAGCCTGGAATCCGCAACAGATCCAAGAGACAACCGTTCTCGAGAAGGTGTTCGCGCAGATGCAGGGAGCGGAACGAGGCATGGCGCGCCTCGAGGCAGCCCAGGCAAGGCTCGCACCGGAAACGGTCCGGCGAATCATCTCCTCCCTGAACGCGCCGCCCGCAAAGCTCGAAGATTTACAGACCCTGCACACCCTCGTAGTGGCTCTGGAGAAAGAAATCGAAGCGCAGACGCAACCATAGGTTTCCGTAGACCCGAAGAGAAGGCAACCTCAGCTTGGGAGCGATTTGCGGAAGGAGGAATTCAGCATGACGGAAAACGAGTCCAATACACAACCCGAACCCCTGTCTCCCGAGGAAGCACGCGCCAAAGCCATCATCCTCGCCGAATGCGACAACCTGGCCGCGGCCGGCGTTACCTTCGTTGCGGTTCATTTTGACGGCTACGGAGACAGTGGCGTCACCGAAGAAGTCGAGTGTTTCGATTCGGATTATTACGCCTACGAAGAACACCAGCCAGTACAGTATGACATTGCTTACCTGCAGGAGCATTTCGAAGCCTTGGTTCCGCTGGGTTACGAAAACGACTGCGGCGGATTTGGTGACGTCGTACTTGATGTTGCTGCACGCAAGATCACGATCGAGCGCAACGACCGTTTCGAGGACTATACGACGACGACGTATGAGGTGTAGCCATGGCCCATCCACTCGAGCACGCGCAAAGCAGCGCCAGAAAATTCGGTGGCAAGACCGAAGACTATCTTGTAATCCACAACTGGTTTGATGAGTCCAAAGCCTTCCTCGCCGACTTCCGGCATCGCGCGCTTCGTCATCACGCCGAAGGCATCTTTTTGGCGGAGCGAATCTTTGGAATTAGCGTCCGCAACACCGACGGTGCGCTGGTTCCGGTTCGCTATATCGGACAACAACACATAAGGGAAGATCTCGGGCGGATTCCCACGGTCCAGGACTGGCTCATACGAATCCATCCGGAGCGCTGGATGTATGGTCAGCGCTCGTTGTGATTTTTGAACCGTTCGCTCAATCGCTCGATCATCAGACGTCCGCAGGAAGGATCTCCCGTCAGACGAATCTGTTTGGCTGAAACAGGGCCCTTAGGACTGGCTCGTCCCACATCGTGACGCGCGCGGAGTCTGGAAACTAACCCCACTATCCGAACAGAAATGAGGATGGTCATGAGAATTCGTGTGACCACCAGGGCTGACTTGTTTGAGCAACGAAAACAACAACATGTCGAACTCGGCTACCGGATCGAAGATGAGCGCCCAATCCCGGTGAACGGCTTCTGCTCGTTCGTCGCCGTGAGCGAGATAGCTGATTCAGACGGAATTGGCGACCTCGTGGCACGGGCGCTCAATTGGATAGACAGATGAGACCACATGGAAAAACCAAGCTAGGATTTTTCCCCTTGCCCGTCCCGGAAGCCGCTCGGCTGAAGAATCGCCTTGGCTTCGGATCGGAGTTCTCAGCACTCGACCCCTGCGTGGGCGATGGCGTCGCGTTCACTCGCTTGCTGCATGGTGCAACCGCTCATCGCTATGGCGTTGAGATCGACGCCAATCGGGCCGCGCAAGCAAGAGCCTTAGGAATCGAGATTGTGCAGGCTAATGCCATGGATGTCCGGTGCCCGGGAGAAGCGGTGTCCCTGCTCTACCTGAACCCTCCGTATGATTGGGAATCCGGAGAGAGCAACAACCAGCGACTGGAACTGGTCTTTCTGGAACACACTTATCGCTGGCTCAAGGCCGGTGGTGTGCTGGTATTTGTCATCCAGCAGTTGCGATTAGCGAAATGCGCAAGGCTGCTGAGCGAACATTTCACGGACGTCCGTGTGTTCCGACTCACCGAGCCGGCTTGCCTCGAATACAAGCAGATCGTAGTGCTCGGAAGACGGCGCAAACGGCATTCCAGGGTCTCTGATGCTGTCTCGCTGGATTCGACGCGCTACCTCGAAGCGCTGGCCACGAAGACCGAGCTCGAACCTCTGGGCGACAATCCTGAAATTCAGTACGAGATTCCAGCCTCCGAGCCGGTTGTCCTGACCCATGTTGGTATTCCCCTGGACGAGGTTGAAGATTTGTTATTGGAGTCAGCGGCATACCGACAGGTGGGACGTGTACTTTTGCCCAAGCTGAATGACGTCAAAGGCCGCCCGATTACGCCGCTCCATGGGGGCCATGTCGGCCTGCTCTGCACCGCCGGAATGCTCAATGGGGTATTCGGTGAAGGAGAAGAGCGCCACATTGCTCACTGGCGCTCTGTGAAATTCACCGACCATTGGGAAGAAGAGGAAGAGGATGGAACCAAGATCCTGCACGACCGGGAAAGGTTCTCACATGAGTTGACGCTCGTCTTTGCCAACGGTAAGACGCAGATTCTCACCCACGAAAAGGAAGAGGCCGAATGAAAAATGCGCACCTTAGATTCGGTTGGCTGGCCTACGTCAAAAGTACAGAGAAGACGACCACCAGCATCAAGCTTCGATTGGACCGCTTTATCGGCGAGGTGTTGCCCGACCCGCCGCGTCAGGCCAAGGCGCATCTCATTTCTGTGATTGGCGGGGACACACAGGTTGCGGCGGTCAGTGCGGCCGTCTCGCTGGGCGACCGGTTCATGGTCGAAGGACCGGGCGTTCAGCCAATTCGAGTCTGTCTCGAACGAAACCCGCAGTGCTTCAAAGGCTCGATACAGCTGTCCGAGCGCAAGAAGCCCCTGCGTCACCTTATCGCCTTGTCGGAAGAGTTTGCTTCCAGCAACACATCGGCGGGTTCAGGAAGAACCATACTGGCAAGCTCGGAAAACCGATTCATCTGGGCCTCCATCGCCCATCTTCACGGAATCCCCGCAATGCCGGACTGGGCCGACTGGTTCGCGGGCGAACTCGAAACGCATCGGGCGATCATGCCTGCGCTCGGCATCGGATGTGCCCCGGTGCTGGTCAAGGGCGAAAAGGAACGATTCCTTTCCTGGCTCAGTTGGGGCGTGGAAAGTGCAGCGATCAGGCTCCCAGCGGAGACAGGTTCGATTCATTGGCCGAGCTTGGTCTTGAAGGACATTTTGTTTCACGCCTGTGCCTCTTCAGCGCAATAGGAGCAGCGGAATGGAAACTCGTTCTACCTTCCGGTTTGCGGACCAACCGGGGACTACGCTATTCATGGACACAAGCGCGTTTATAGGGGCTTACGTAGTGAAAGAACTGAAAACGGTGTCATACAATGTCGCATGCTTCCACGTCGCCGCTTTCTACTAAACTCTCTTGCTGTTGCTGCGTTTGAAAGCCTTCCGGCAAAGCTTCTGCGCGCTGCGGCACCCGTTTTCAAAGCCCTCCCCGCATGGAAACCGGGCATACTTGAAATCCACCAGATCGCCACCAATCGCGGCAATAGTACGTTGTTGATCCTGCCCGACGGCACCACCATGATGGTCGATGCCGGCGCCATTTATGGCACCACGCCATATCTGAGCGATCCGCTTCCTTCAGGCCAGCATCGTCCCGGCGAGTGGATCGGCCGCTATGCAAAGCGGCGTTTCGACGCCAGTGGACTTACAAGCATTGACACATTCCTGCTCACGCATTTGCACGGCGATCACGTCGGCTATCTCCCGTCGGACGGCCCGTTCTCATCGGACGGCACTTTCCGTCTTACAGGCGTTTCGGACGTGGCCGCCATCGTCCCGATCCAGAGGTTCGTTGACCGCGCATGGCCGGACTACACCTATCCAGTGCCTGCTGATATCGATTTCCAGAAGAACTATCGCGCGTTGCTTCAAACGCAAATCAAGATTGGCAAAAGAGTCGAACGTTTTCGCCCCGGCTCCAAAGACCAGTTTGCCCTGCAGCACAAATCGGCCGATTACCCCAGCTTTGAGATACGCAACCTGATTGCCAATGGCGAGGTCTGGACCGGTAAGGGCGAGCAGACAAGAAAGCTCTTCCCAGAACTATCAACTCTCACGCCTGCCGACTACCCCGCGGAAAATCCCTGCTCCTGCGCCATTCGTCTCCGCTATGGAAAGTTCGGCTACTACACTGGCGGCGATCTCACTAACGACACCAACTACGGCCGCGATCCTTGGCGCGATTCCGAATCTCCCGCCGCCGAAGTGTGCGGCCCGGTCAGTGCCGCCGTCGCTAACCACCATGGCTACTTCAATGCCAATGGCGACCGGTATGTTCGCGCACTGCAGCCGCAGGTCTTTGTCATTCCGACCTGGGACTCCGCGCACCCGACCGTCAATGTGCTGAACGCGCTCTACTCCAAAGCCATCTACACCGGGAACCGCGACGTTTTCGCAACCTCGGTCAAGCGGGAGAATCGCATCGCCAATAAGAAGACCGACGACCTCAAGTCGCGCGCCGGACACATCGTTATCCGCGTAGAACCGGGCGGGGAGACCTTCGCCGTGCACATCCTCTCAAACGCTGACGAAAGCGACACAGTGACGGCCAGCTTCGGCCCCTACATTTGCTAAGGCATGTTCGGATTCTTACGCTCGTAATCCTTCCAGATGGAATGAGCAACGGGAAGTCGGCTAGGCTGGAGACTCCTGGATGCTTGCGCGTTTCTCAGGATCTATTTGGGGTCACCACACCAAACGTAAGAAATCGTACGCTTGCGATACGCGAATCGCCACGCGCTGGATGAGCGAGTCGGCCTGAACTCAACTTCTGTTGTTTTCCCAATGGGAATGTGCCATTCTCCTATTGGTAGCCAAAATGTGAAATGTGGTGATGTCAAATGTTCACGAAGACCAAGAAGGACGTGCAATCGGGGACGCTGGCCCTGATGGTGCTGAAAACGCTTAACGTGCTCGGACCCCAGCACGGGTACGGCATTGCTAGGCGGATCGAGCAGATCAGCGGCGACAAGCTCTTCGTTAACCAGGGCACTCTCTACCCGGTACTGCTGAGGCTGGAACAGGAGGGCGCGGTTGAGTCGGACTGGGGAACTTCTGAGAACAATCGGCGCGCCCGTTTTTATCGTCTGACGCGTGCGGGGCATAAGCTCCTCGAAGCCGAGAAGCGCGATTGGGAGCAAACCGCGGCGATCATCGCACGGTTCTTTGAAGTGAAAGCCGAGGATCTGGCATGAAGACTCTCAATAGATTCCTGATCCGTCTGCGCAATCTTGTCACTGGCCAGCGCGGCGATCAGAGGCTGCGTGAAGAGTTGGAAGACCACGTGGCGCGGGAGGCGGAAGCCAATATACAGGCCGGAATGAGCGAGGAAGAGGCGCGGCGGCGGGCGCGGATGAAGCTTGGCGCCACGGAAGCGATCCGAGAGCAGTACCACGCAGAGGAGGGATTGCCCTTGCTGGAATGCCTGGTGCAGGACACACGGTTTTCGCTGCGGCAGATGAGGCGTTCGCCGGGGTTCACACTCGTCGTAGTGTTGACGATGGCACTGGGGATTGCGGCGACGACAACGATATTCACGGTGATGTATTCGACGCTGCTCAGGAGCTTGCCCTATCCACAGTCGGAGAGAATTGTCGCGATTCACGACACACGGATTACCGGGCGGTCGGCTGGTGGGCTGATGACGGGTCCGCGATTTTATGACATTGCAGCGCGAAACCGAAGCTTCTCCAGTCTGGCAATCTTGTACTTCGACGAGAGCACCCTGATAGCGGGAAAGAAGTTGCCTGTTTATGTGAAGGGAGCGGGAGCGAATGCAGGATTCTGGGATGTCTTCGCCACGGCGCCGATGCTAGGGCGCGTATTCGATGCGAGAGACGACGCGCCCCATGCCCCGCAAACCGTGGTGTTGAGCTATCCCGGATGGCAACGGCTCTTCGGAGGCGATCCGAACGTCATCGGAGAACAGGTGAAGCTGGGGCAGCAGACGGCGACGATTGTGGGCGTGATGCCGCGAGGTTTTTCAGCGTCGGGAGACGTGGAGCTGTGGCACGCGGCGCAGTCTACTCCGAATAGTTGGGGCAATGATCGGGGCGACGACCAGCGGGACGCCAATGTATTTGGGAGGTTGCGGTTGGGCGTAACCCTGGCGCAAGCTCAGGGCGATCTGGATCGGATCGGGGAGCAGCTCAGGAGAGAGTATCCGTCTAGCGACGGCGCGTGGAGGTTCACGAGCGAGACGCTGCGCGAGCACTGGTACGGTAACGTGCAACCGGCACTGGTTGCCTTGCTGATCGCGTCTGCGCTGCTGCTGATGATCGCTTGCATCAATGTGGCCAACCTGCTCTTGTCTCGGGCGACGACTCGGCAGCGAGAGGTCGCTCTAAGGCGGGCGCTGGGTGCCTCGGGACGGCGCGTGGCTTTTCAGTTTTGTGTGGAGAGTGTGCTGCTTGCGTTGGCAGGCGGCGCTACGGGAATCCTCCTGGCATTTGTGCTGACTCGCATCGCCGCTACCAGCCTGCCCGGGATTCTGGGGCAGTCAGGCACGATTCACATGGACGGTATTGTGACTGGGGTCGCTCTGCTGATTTCGGTGGCAACTGGAATCGTATTCGGAGTGGTTCCGGTGCTGGAGACACGGAAGGTGCAGTTGCATTCCGCGCTCAAGCAGGGTGACACACGCCTCGGAGGAGCAGCGGGCAACTGGTTGCGCAGCGTCCTGGTGGGGGTGCAGGTAGGTCTGTCTCTTGTGCTGCTGGTTGGTGCGTCGCTTCTGGCGGAGTCGCTGTGGAACTTGATGAAGCAGCCACTGGGATTTGAGCCGGAACACCTGCTGACGGTTCGGGTGCTGTTGCCGTGGGACACGACGCCCGAAGCGGTAGCCAATTTCTACAACGACGTGCAACAACGAATTGAAAATCTCCCTGGAGTAGAGGCTGCGGGGCAGATCAGTGCGCCGCCAGTGACCGATTTTCATGTGCGCGGCAGCTTCAACGCGGACTGGCTGCCGCAGGTTGCCAATCAGCCGGCAGTCAGCGCGGAAATCCGGAATATCGCCGGGAATCTGCTGGTGGCGATCGGGACGCCATTGCTGGCAGGGAGAGATTTTTCCGCAGCGGACCAGATCTCGACCGTGCCGCCGTTCCTGGTGAACGAGGCCCTGGTGCGGGAGTATCTGCCGAAGGGAGATCCAATCGGACATCATCTGCTCCTGGATGGACAGGCGCACGAGATTGTGGGAGTGGTTGCCGATGTGCGAGGGGTATCAGGAACGATCGCGGCAGAGCCTGGACCGGTTGTCTACTGGCCTGCGAACGCCCATGGCGGTTGGCATCGCTACTTTCTGGTGCGGACGAAGGTGCCGCCGGAACAATTGGCAAAGTCGATCCGCGAGCAGGTATACCAGTCAGACCCGCAGCAGTCAGTAGGCGAGATTGGGACGATGGATCAGCTACTAAGCGATGCTGTGGAGCAACCACGGCTGAACGCAGCGGTGGTTGCGTCATTTGCCGGGATCGCATTGCTGCTGGCCTGCGTTGGAATTTATGGAGTGGTATCGCATTTTGCTGCGCAGCGCACGCAGGAGATTGGCGTCCGGATGGCACTCGGAGCGACGCGGAGTGACATTACACGACTTTTCGTGCGGCGGGTGATGGTCCCGGCAGCGATAGGCCTGGCGACCGGTACTGTGGTCTCGCTGGCGGCGAACAGGCTATTACGCAGTCAGTTGTACGGGGTGCAACCGGATGATCTGCGGCTTTACCTTGCATCCCTGCTGGTCCTGCTGGCGCCCCTGCTGGTGGCTACCCTCAGGCCGGCGATACGCGCAGGGAAGACAGAGCCGATGGAGGCGTTGAGAGCGGAGTGAATACAGGGCCATTAGTGGGGAACAACAGAGTGATTGACTGCAGAGCTGCGACGAAGAGCTATGCCTCTAAACCGGTTCTTCAAGGCATAGACCTCGTTGTAGAGCCTGGCATTTGTGCCCTCTTAGGGGCCAACGGCGTTGGCAAGTCCACGCTGCTACGCCTGCTCTCAGGATTAGAGGAGCCAGACAGCGGTTCCGTGTTCATCGGCGGACTGAGTTTCCGGGATCATGGAGTCAGGATTCGGCGGAACCTGGGTGTACTCCCCGAGGGGCTCGGGCTGTTCGAGTCTTTGACGGTCATCGAGAACCTGATGGCAGTTGGACCAATTTATGGACTCACGATGAGCGAAACAGCAGCTCGAGCAGCGGATTTGCTGGGGCTGCTCGATCTTACCCAAGGACGCCACACCGTTGCACGCAATTGCTCGTTCGGCATGCGGAAGAAGACCGCCCTGGCTATGGCCCTCCTGCACAAGCCGAGGTTTGTACTGCTGGATGAGCCGTTTGAGGGTATCGATCCCGCATCTTCCGCTGCCATTCAAATGCTCTTTAGCCAGCTCTCCCGCAATGGCGTTACGATCCTGCTCACCTCTCACATCCTGTCGGTCGTGCAAAAGTTAGCCACCCGCGTCGTCATTCTTTATGAAGGTCGAGTTGTATCAGATTTCAACCCGTCACCCACAGAAGCAGGAGTTGAGGAGGTGTACTTCAGCATCGCTGGCAAGGCCCAGCCGGAGTTGCCGGATTGGCTCAGATTCTAGCCCTTCTGTCCCTGTTGAAAAAACTGATGTTGAAGGAACTAGGCAGCGTCTCTTCCGTGCGTACCAATAACTTCCTGTTCTGCATCCTCCTTATTCTTTCTGCAAGCGGGGGGACGCTGAGGGTGAAATTCTGGAGTACGTTCTTCTTTCAGATTGTCCTGCTTGCGCCTCTGCTGGTTACCTTTTCAGTGGATACGCAGCATCGATTGCCTCCTGAGCGAGTGGCTACGTGGCCACTGACAGGTAGAGAGCGACTCTTGCTCAGCTCCGTAAGTTTTGCGTTGAATCCATTATTTGTCGTCTTGTTTTTTGGCTACCTGTTCTGGATGGGCTTAGCCGCAGCTTTTTTCTTCGTTCTCCTGGCACTTATCGTCCATACGACGGTTTTCGCCGTTAGCCGTCTCCCCTTCATACTACGAATTCCTGCAAGCCTCGGCCTCTCAAGGGCGTCGCTCACGCTGCCGTGCTACCGGCCCGCCGCTCCAACGCTTTCAACAGTCCAGATTCGTCCAACCTGGAAACCACCGCGTCGGCACGCTCCACCACCCCTTCAACTAAAGTCTGACCCTCGCCGACGAGCAGAATGATAGGAACCTTCTCCTTCGTTCGCTTCAACTCCGCGGCGATCACTGCCGTCTCCGCTCCATCGCCATCCACGTCGAGCACTACAACATCTACCAACTCGGCGGCGAACTGAACAATTGCACTATGGCCGCTGCTCGAACCGAGTACCAGCCAGCCATGTTCTCTCAGAAAGGCACAGCGTCGGAACTGGCTCAAAATATCGGAGCAGATAGAAAGGATGGTGTGGGATGACTGGGACACCGGCAGACCTCCATCCGTCCACCTGGGCCGTGCACTGAATGTGGTGATTACGACGGAGCGGCAATTGTACTCCGCGCATGCCTGTTCGTATTTTGTAACAAAGTCAACATCAGTTAATTCGTCACCTATCAGTCGTGGCATACTCGCCCTGCTTAGGCGTAGTGTCCTCCTCTCCCGGCGCGCGCCGCGAACGCTCTGGCCATGCCGTTCTTGAAGGACTTCGATTACTACGTTGCAGGAGTGTGCTCCGCCTGCGGTGATACTTTGTTAGCCCGGCTGAGGGTTGACAAAGATGATGCCAAAGGACCAACCCGTCTCCGGGCTAATCTTGAAGATGTCTTTCAACGACATCTAGCCGAGAAGCACAAGATGAAAGATGAATTGGATCGCACAGCGTAGACGAGGCCAGGCCGGTCGGAGGGCCGGGCCGCGGACGAACGGTCGCAATCCTCCGACCAAACCCACTTCTGGGTACGACGGGTGGCACGCCCAACAGGTCCGTGGACCGCACCATACAAGAGCGAGCTATGGGGCGTCTCGACGGACGGCAGCGGAACCGTCTGGCGCTTTACCAAGACTTATTCCACGGGCACTGCCGCAAGCAATTTCGAGGGCCGCTATGCCATAGGGAGCGCCAGTCAAGACCGTACAGTTTTCTGCTTCACAAGCGACATGCTCGGGCAGCTAGGCACCTACATGGAAGGAAAGACGGCTCACAACAGGACCGACGTGTTCTGTGTGCCCTTGACGGGTCATCTAAACGGATCGGATTGACGCCGAGAGTAGCGCATCGTCGGCTTGTACGGAACAAGCACCGGCGAGCCCGTCTGCCACGTTTCTACAGAACAAATGAAGGAAAAGCACCGCTCCCGGTTGCATCCCGTCACACAGAAACGGGCTTCGTAGCGGAAGTCCAAAGCCCGACTTTCGCGGACGCGCTAGCTACGCCCCTTCATCCAGTCAAAGTCGGTATCAATTGCTTACAACTCTGCTATACATGTCGGCCGCTCCCAGCCGAGGCCTGGATACGACAACCGCGCGAGAAGTGATTTGGCGGAACTCCGAAGTAATCTCAAGTTGATCGCAACCGGGCGAGTGCGACGCGGATTTCCTGTAGCCGATCCTGCCTGCGTTGGTGCTCAGCCCTCTCTCCGGAAGTGACCGCTTCTCCCCGCTGCCAATAGGCACTGTTGGCGGAATGGATGGCATCCATTTCCTCGGTCAAGGCTGCAATTCTTGCTTTCTTGGCATCGATTTCCATAACCCATGCGCCCCTCTCATCGCATCGGCTATCGGCTCTGCGCACTTTAATGAGGCCTTATCCTAACCGGCCCCGTCGGCACAGGCATTAAACTCTTGTGAATTTTGGGGTCAGTGGGGATGGTCGGGATCGTCGCTCCGTCTGTGAGCTGTCGAGGTTGCGACACAAATCGAGTTGTGCCGTGCCGAAATGGGAATGATGTTATCCACAGAAATCGCTGCGGTTTTGTGATGTGGGTCACCTCCCCTTGCCTGGAGCCGTAGGATATCTTCAACTGAATGCTTGCGGCACATATCACCTACGGAGAAGCACTCGATGAAGAACGACACCACCTTGGCCGGGCTCGTGGAGCAATGGCCGGAGCTCAAGAAACGAACGGAAGAGGAAACCGACCCTGACAAACTGATTGCGCTACTTAGTGACCTCGAAGACTTCCTGATTAGGCTGGAGGCAAGCGTCGCCAGAAACGACAAGGAACGCTTAAGGGCGAATGCAGGATCAGACGACCGTGCCGTCCGCCCAGGAATCGGGAGCCAATGAAGGAATCAAGGCTGACCAGCATCGCGAAGAGGCTGTGTGAACTCTATCAAAAGCAAGTTGATACCCTTCAACAGGGCACATTGACGGGCTTGGCCGACGGAGAGCTAAAACAATACTCCGAAAGGAAACGGCAGACCCGTGAACTGCATGTGACGCTCAAGAACTTACGTTCTCGTCACATCGAAGCCAAGCGGTGGGCGGGTTAGAGGATGACGGATTCGCCTTGGCTGCGGGGATGACAATCGATAGGAGCGGAGTTTCCAATGACGACTGACAAGAACATGGATCGTCTCATATCAAAAAGCTGGCCCGAGCTGAAGAAGAAAGCACAGAGCGAAGAAGCCATTGAAAGGCTGATGGCCCTATTGGTCGAGATTGACGAATTGGTGTTTAACCTTGAGCTGAAAGTCAGAGTTAAGGATGACGCGGGATTCAACGCCCGTGCAGAACCAATATCGATCGTGCAAGCATCTAGGAATCAGGAAGCAAAATGAATGAAAACACGCCAGGATCACGCATCATCAACGAGATCGCAAACGAGTTATGTAGGCTTTACCAACAGCAAGTTGAGACCCTTCAACATGGCACGCTAGTGGGCTTGGCCGAAGGCGAGTTGAAACAATACTCGCAGAGAAAGCAACAGGTCCATGAAGTCCACATGGCACTCAAGACCTTGCGCCTACGGCCTTCGCAGGATTAGGATGTGAATCCGTCAGAAGAAGACCATGCGGGAGTAGCACAAAGCAATGCGCCGGGCTCCATCCCGGGGAGACGGTTCGATTCCGTTCCTCCCGCCCCACCCTGCCTGTCTACTTTAGTGGACTTGACGATGACGCGAGCGCGCATTTAAGAATCTTAATAGTGGCCGCATTCTAGGGCCACTCATACCACTCCCACCACAGCTGCGTTGGACTGGCTTCTTACCAAGGGCCAGATTTTTCCACAGCCTTAATGGTTGGCCATCACAGACGGCCGTAGCACATTCCCGATAGCCTTCCTGGCATGATGACCGGATTCGCTATTGTTGGCGGGCTGATACTGGCGAGCTGTGGAAGCGGCTTGCTAATCGCAAGGAGACTGCGAGACATAACGTGGGCTCATTGCCCAGAGATTGAGGCAGTGTTTCAGTCAGGCTGCACATATATCACTGAGGACAAGTCATGTCACGTTGGCTTTGTGATGTATAGCTACAAAGTGGCTGCCCAGACATACTACGGCACCTGCCAACGCTCGTTCACGAAACCGCGTGCAGCTTTGCATTTCATCGAGCAGTGCAGCGGCTCACGACTTCTCGCTCGCTACAAGCCCGAGAACCCGGAAGAGTCCTGTCTCTTTGAATGTGAGCAAGCCGAGATCGCACACCAATTCGTCGAGCCCGAACAGGTGTCGATCAATTGAACACTGATCCGCATTGATCCACTCAGTAGTCAGGACTCATCACCGATAGCCGTCCGATCTCTCCGCGCACGGTCCCGCAGCTCTTTCAATTCTCGCGGTCGCCACAAAGCCTCGATCTCCTTGCCGGACAGTTTGTTTGCTTTTGCGACGATGTATCCGGGGCCGTTGACGTTTACTATGCGCACGATGCGGCCTACTTCTTTCGTGATTTCGTTATGGACGATATCCGCTACCCCGAGTTTCCTTGCGTAGGGACGTGTAGATTTGTCTGCGGTCTCTTGGCCTGAGTGACGTGATGAAGAAAAACAGCACAATACCGCTGCGATACACAGGGCGACAGCGTTCGTGTCATCCCCTTCGCTGTGTCGGTAGTGGCTATGCATCGAGACCGAACCCTCGGCCGCCTTCGGATGAAAAAATTCGTGAGGCATACTCGTGATTCCCCCAATTTGGCGTGATTTGAGGCCTGATGATGAAAGGTTATAGCTCAGCAGTAACAGCGGAAGTCTGTGACGGATGTCACAAAAAAGTTGACACTTTAGGTACCACGAAGTTAACTCCGAGGTAGGATGCAGGGAACGAAGATACGGTTTGAGTCACCCGCCTGCCGTTCCCTGCCCATGGACAAGCAATCGGACAGACGGACATTAACGCACGTGTTAAGGCCTTGTCTGTGACCGATAAACATTCCTGGGCTGTGGAAAATGGACCACGGTGCTGTGGCCCGGGGTTGAAACGGGCCCCCAGTGTGCAATTCTGTACGATCCTGTACGCTGTTACACGACTGCGATCATGTGCCGTTTTGCTAGAGCTTCAATTTCAGGCTCAGTCCCGCCGAAAGGTCCGCGCTTTCGGTTGTGATGACCCGTCGAGAAATGTCGGGATGATGTTTCTTCAAGTACTCTTTCAAGAAGTCGGCGGCGTTGCTTTTTCCAGCGGTCTGACCGATCAGGATGATCTCATTCGCCGGAGTGATATCTTTTGTGATCTCGTCATAAAACGAATCCTCTTCGGGCACGCGCCCGCCCCGGGTGAGAACTTGGTTGTGCAGAAGTATCCTGATGCAGTACGGGTCACCAAATGGTCCCGAAACAATGGGCGCTGGTACTCGTTTCTCCTATCTTGGTGCGGAATCAAGGAACCGTTTGATTTGAGTCCAATACCGTCGAACGATGTAGTCCGTGCTGACGTTTCCACCGCGTTGGAGAGATTTCAAGCCGACTCCTGTGATTTCCTCAAATTGCCTGTTCGCTTCATAAGGCACATGCGGATCATCTTTGGCGTGAAACATCATTACTTTCGCTCCTGTAGTTTCCGTTCGATCGTGCCACGGATTGTAAACGGATTGTAAAAAGTCCCGCTGGTCAGTTTTTCCCAGATTGTATCGGAAAGATGGTATCCGTTTTCCAAACGTTTCGCGGATGTATTCGGCGCAAAGCCATCGACAGAACGGAGGCGAATTATGCGAAAGCCTGTTTGCGCAACGGTGGAGCAATTTTCAAAAAAGAGAGGTTCATTGGCCGGGTTGGCTCTCGTTCCGGCTGCTCAGTATGTACGAATGTCCGACGAGGCACAGCAATACTCGGTTGATAACCAGAAAGCTGCAATCGCAGAGTATGCGGCAAGCCACGGTTTCGCGGTCGTCAAGACCTACGCGGATTTGGGAAAGAGTGGAGTTGTCGCGAAGAACCGCATCGGCTTAGCGGAGTTGCTTAAAGATGTCGTTGGTCGAGATGTCAACTACAAAGCCGTGCTGGTTTACGACGTGAGTCGGTGGGGCCGATTTCCAAATAGCGACGAAGCTGCACATTACGAATTTCTCTGCTCCAGTTCAGGCATACCGCTTCACTATTGTGCCGAGCCTTTTAGCAATGATGGCACAGCATCTAGTTCCCTGTTGAAAGCGTTGAAAAGGACCATGGCCGCCGAGTTCAGTCGAGAATTGGGGGAGAAGGTCTTTCGCGGAAAGACCCGAATTGTGGAGTCTGGCTTCTGGGTAGGAGGCCCTTCGGGATACGGATTTCGACGGCTAATGGTTTCCGCGAACGGAAAACCCAAACAGATAATGAAACCGGGCGAACAAAAGAGTTTGACCACTGATCGCGTCACTCTGATTCACGGGCCGCACAAGGAATTGGAGGGTGTTCGAGCGATCTTTACTATGGCCGGAGACGGAAAGGGACCAACCGAAATCGCCCGCGAGCTAAATCGGAGGGGCATAACGCATAGCGGCAAGCCGTGGATACACCAAGCTGTTCACGACATTGTGAAGAATCCCAAATACATGGGATGCAACATCTGGAACCGTCATTCCCAGCGCTTACGAGGGCCGCTGGTTCCTGTAGAGCCTCGGTTTTGGGTCAAGAAGGAGCACGCATTTCCTGCGATTGTGGATGAGAGAACTTTCACTCGCGCACAGGAGGGGCTACGAGTTCCGAAGCGTTGGAGCAAACAGGAAATCTTGAAAAAGGTAGGACGCTTACTTAAGCGAAGGGGGCGAATCAGCGAGGACATTATTAGGGCAGTACGTGGGATGCCCTCCCCGGCTACCATCTACCAGCATCTCGGTTCATATCAACAACTGTATAAAGAACTGGGCTATCAGCAGAGAACCGAGGACTTCTCAAAGTGCGGTCAGTTTGAACGTTCGAGTCGGCTACGACAAAAGCTTGTGATGAGGATTAAGAAGCTGTTCCCTGAAAACGTTGTCGTGACTCATCTACCCAAGAAGAGCAGGTCGATGCTTTTGATAGATCGTAGCTTCATGGTTTCGATTCTGCTTTGCAGGTCTAAGTTAAAACGTGGAAAGTCTTGCTGGGTGATAGAACCTGATGAACTGGAGCGGGAATACATCACCCTACTATGCACGATGAATGCCACACATGATCGCATCTTAGACTCCTATGTGCTGCCACGCATGAGTGCCCACTCCCTGTTGCATAGAAAAGTCTCGTGGCTTCGCGAGGGAGTACGGTTGCACAGATTGTCAGACTTCTACAACGCAGTGAAGAAAATCTGGGCTAAACGGTCTAGCCAAGGTAGCATCTGGCAATACTTGCAAGAACTCTGAGCCTGTGCAAAAGTGACCAGCCTTGGTGCGGTTTCGAGACTACGGTGGGATTTTGGCGGAGCGCCTTTTGAGGTGCCAACGCAGCAACAGGAGAAGCCAATGTCAAAACACGATTCTGTCACTAAACGCAAACGACGCCCGAAGTCGGACAAGCGTGTGAACTACAGCGCACGAACGATGGCGGCTTTGAGAGAACTCGAAAAGGCAGCCAACCTCCGCGAATCTCCGAAGCCGCTCCCGCTAAGTGTTTAACGGTGAAGGGGCTCGGCATTTGTGCTGCGGGATGCAGGGCAAGAATCCAGAACATTTCGATCCCGAACCCTTTGGTCGCTCGGCAACCGCTCCCATTCTTTTTCGTGAGGAGCCCGAGGAGCAGAGTTCAATGTGGTTTGATTGCATTGCCTGCAAGGGGCAAGGGCGGCAGCCATTGCGCCACCTGTCGCTTACAGAAGATTTAAGCTGCAAGATTCGTCCTTCAATCGGTGAAGTCCGTATACCAGCGGTCGAGAGCGGCAGGGGAAAACGGCAGGGAAACGAATTTGGTTAGCCGCCGCCTCCGTTGCCCTGCCGAGTGATCGAGCATTTCGGACAAAGGGATAGTAGCTGTCGGCTGGAGGCGATGTATGTGACGAATGAACATCTGGGGCTGTGGAAAATGTGCAATTTTGAGACAGTTCTGCGCCACGCGAATGGTGCATTATCTTCTGCGGCATGAAGAAGGGCCCCAGAGTCGTACTCGCCAACCCGTGTCGAACCTGCGGTGCTTCGTTTGGGCAAAAAATGTGCACTTCGCACCGGCGAGCCCCGTTACCCGCCCTCATCGCGACCGATTGATCGCAAAGGAACAGCCCACTCAGTCGAGTGAGCAGCGGATTTCACCGCAGCAAGCACAGCGTTGGATCCCAGCAATAGCGGAAAAAGGCTAGAGACGGGCAGAGCCTGAGCCCGTAACATCTCCCCCGGGAGAGAACCTAAGAACCTGAAAGTGATCTATAGCGCCTGCCCTTGTTTTTATCCCGAGGGTGGAAATAGACCCGTGACGCTATGGGGGACGAATCGTTATTTCGACATCTGAAAGGAACTTCGAGAATGAAGAGAGCGTGTTCACTGTTTGCCCTCGAGGCTCTACTGGTGTCGCTGTCCTTTCTTGCGAAAGCGCAGACTCCGGCGCAAGCGCTGGCATTTGAGCGACAAGGCAATTTCGGGGAAGCCGCCGAGCTGTGGATAGGGGTCACACAGCGAAGTCCTCAGGATGCCGCCGCGTTTGCGCACCTGGGCTTCGTTCTTGCCAAAGAGCAAAAATATCAGGAGGCAGCGTCTTCCTATCGAAAGGCACTGGCGCTCAATCCCGGCACGCCCGGAGCTCAGCTCAATCTTGGTCTCGCTGAATTCAAGCAGGGCAATTATCGTGCAGCAGCCCCTGCTTTCAAATCCGCGTTAACCGCTGATCCATCAAGCACGCCGGCTCGTATCTTGTTCGGAATGAGTTACTACGGCTACAGAGAATACGCGCTAGCGGCTGAGCATCTCGATCCTATTTCAAAAGCGCAACCCGGAAACATAGAGCTCCACGAAATTCCTGCCGAATGTTGCCTATGGTTCAAAACTGCCGCCTGCGGCAACGAACATTTCGAGCGGATCATGAAACAGGCCCCCAACTCCGCTGCAGCCCACATCCTGATGGGAGAAGCGTATGACGGGCGGGACAGAGCGCGAATGCCATTGCTGAATTCGAGGCGGCCAGGGCGATCTCCTCCAATGAGTCCAGGGTTCATTTCGGGCTCGGCTACCTATATTGGAAGTTGCGCGAGTATGAGGAGGCGAAGCGAGAATTCGAGAGTGAGCTGTCCGCCGACTCAACTAATGCGCTGGCGTTGATCTATTTGGGAGACATTGCACTCAAAAGCGACCACGCGGACGCTGCCCGGTCACTGTTGGGGCGAGCTATGAAGATGAATCAGGACATTCGCATCGCCTATTTGGATTTGGGATCCATCTATCTGCGGGAAGAGAAATATAAAGATGCCCAGGCCGCTTTTCGCCGAGCCGTCACACTCGATCCCTCGCAGACCGATGCGCACTATACATGCAGCCTGACTACAGCCACGGCTGGAATCTCTGGACAATGCGCACATGTTAGGTCTCGCATTCTCATCGCGATTAGTAAGCCGATTCCACAGCTTGCCAGCATTAGCCTTGCCAACAATAGCGAATCCAGTCATCATGCCAGAGGACTATCGGCAACGTGCGATGGCCTTCTGTGATGGCCAACCATTAGGGCTGTGGAAAACTCTGGCCCTTGGGAAGCGCTACCTGCCGTTCCCCCGGCCATTGACAAGCAAACGGACAAACGGCCGTTAACGCAGGTGTTGAGGCGTCCTTGTGACCGATGACATTCGGGACTGCGGAAAATGACAACGGAGCGGTGATTCTGGAATCGTCTTTAGCCGTTGCAAAACAGAAGCAACGGTTATCGTTGGAAAAAAGTCCCTAAGAGTCATGGTTTCAATCAATTCGGGGTTGTCTTCTGCGAATGCGGCATTAGCGCCTCCGCTCGGCTGTTCCTCGAGACTCTGTTCGTGACCCCACCGGCCAGCGCTGCTGCATGATCTATGTCAAACCTCGCTCGCTTCTGGTAGAGATGTCAGGATGAGTTGTGCAACCCCTCTAGTCCAAACACAGTGCGGCAGCAGTCGGAGTTTTCCACAACCCTGATGTCTATCCGTCACAGACCGAGACAACTCGTTGCGTTACTCTTCTGCTGCATGATAGTGGCACTTGCCATCGTCGCGGGGTTGCTGCTGACAAGCTGCGGAACTGTGTTGATCGGCAAGTACATGGGATGGACACGTTGCCCCGAGTCCGTTGAAATCGTTCGCTCCGGCATCTACCAGACTGCAGACCACCGATTTCCTTACATCGGCTTTGTGGTTTATAGGTGCGTGAAATCCTTCCCCACGGCCCAGGGCGCGATTGAGTTTGTGGGACACTGCACCAATCGAGCGAGCTTGAGTTCCGAGGTCTCTCGTGTCTTAGAGGAGACGGAGATTGGTGGGGCGGCGAAGGATCATTCTCCCGTCCAAATTGCGGACATGGATTCGTAATCCTTTCTTGGTGTAAAGCAGAATCTTGCTTCCTAAGAGCGCGGGTCAGACGCATGCCTGAGCTCCTTACATCAATGAAGCCAGACATCGAATCCGTCTTGCGATGCCCCTCGCGTGGGAGTGACAAATCTGTCCGGTAATGAAGACTCTCGTGGGCCTACAATTGTGCGTATTCAGTGCGGCCAGTGCAACCGCGTATTTGCTAGAGACAGCGAAATCCGGTGCCCGCGCGTTAAAACATCGGGAGGACATCTAGGTCCTTCGAGGAAACGCTAGAATTAATTCCGTGGGAGCTGAAGTACACGGATGGGACCTATCGGCGCAGAGAGGTATCCGGAGGAGCGAAATCGGGGAGAGCGAGTCGCAACACCCTGGATACAGGTGGTTGGCCGCATATTAAGGGGCGCGGCAGGGCTATCCTCCGCCCCAACTTTCATCGAAGTATGAGACCTCCCATTTGTCACGACCGAGCCAGAACCTCCTCGTTCTCCGTCTCGGTTCGTCGCTAAAACCGATATACCAGGGCAAAATCTGCAGTGCTCGTAAAGGCGCGATTATCCCGTTGTGACTGCGTGAGAGCCAGATTTTGCGGCTCGGTAACTGTTGTATAGAAGCGATAGACGCCGAGGCTCTCGCGGAAAAGCCAATGGCGTTTTTCGCTGGGCGCCGGGAAACTGAAAGTCATCGCCGGCCCGTGGACACCATTTTGCCAGTCGGTCCCCGCCATAACCCAGTCCACATTGATCCGCATGGAGAAGTCCCGCTTACAAACCTCACAGCGATGAGTAACGAGGTCGTAGCCGCCACCGAATTCGGGCTTCGTCCCTCCCTTGGTGTAGTTCGTCGTAGAAAGCTGGTTCCAGCGCCAGCCCGTGCCAACGAACCACCCTCCGAGCCTGCCTCGGAAACGATAGTAGGCTGCCGTTTCCAAGTAACGGTCGTGGCCCTTAGGATTGGGTTGGTCGTTGTCGTTGATCTTGTGGCCGTTATCATAAGCCGCTAGTGCGCGAAAGATGGCGTGCGTGCTTTCAAGGTCGATTCCCACCTCGGCGCGGTAGGCCAGTGGTGCATAGCCTCCGCTCATGAGCGCCGGCCCCAACGCGATGTATGGATGGGGAACGGGTTTGGTCAGCACCTCGGGGTCGCCGTTTGATGCTCCGGCGACGACGGACTGTCCGACGGTGTCGCCGGCGAGGGAAAGCAACAGAAAAGCTGCCAGATTCCAGTTGCGAATTGCGAGTGGCCAGCGCGTCTGCATGCTAGGACATATCGGAAGCTAGGTGCAAGGACTTTAGAAGGTCAACGGTCTCCTGCCACTGGGCGCCTGGGGCTTTTCTACGGAATTAAGCTCGGGGAGTTTCAGTTGTTACGGCACGTGCGCTCTCCCGCGATTTACCTTTAGACGTTTCAAACCGTTACGCCGGGTGCATGTTCCCCTGGAAGAAGACCTTCTCCGAGCGGGGGCAGTGTCGGGCGTTGAAGGCCTCCGGGCAGGTCCCATAAGCGGACTGAAACGACCGGCCGACAACTGCGATACCAGGGTGCAGGTGCTTTCGCAAACCCTCTCTGTAAGCGTCCGGCTCTGACCGTCCGAACGGGAAATGACAGTCGCTGCAGTCGCTCCGTCGGTGTGGGCACCTCGGAAGGACGTCCAGAAATGTAGGGAAACCGAGAACACCACCACGATTGGTATTCTAGTTCCCATATCAGGACTGCGGTCCTGAATTGGGACAAAATAATTCACAGCTCTCGACTCAGTACACTACTGGTGCAGGGCGGTGGTGTTCTTAGAGACGCAGCTTGCACGAATTGAAGAGCGCAAACCCATGAAACACACGTGAAGGTGCCACTAATCCGCTCAACCATACAATGCATTGCTCCGGTGATAGTCAGAACTCGACCGGTTTGTGGGGGCAAGATTCGATAAGCACTGCCTAATAGTTGGACTCTCGATTGCATGCTGTTATTTAGCCCGAGTAGAGCGGTTAGGAAAAGTAAGGATCAGCGTCCCGGATCGATACGTTCTCATTTATGCCAACGAAACGTGTAATATCCCTGAAACGAATAATCAAGAGAGCTCTGTTCATGGCAGAGACCTCCGAATGGTTCGACTGGATGGAGACGCAGATCGCGTCCCGTCGCCTGATCGAGCTGGATAAAGAAACATCTGTGCTAATCGCAGCAAACGCAATTCGTGCAGTCGACCGCATCGAGCCCTATTACTACGGATCGCTACGACGACGAGTACGAAGTCGCATGATAAAGGCCCACATTCTTTTACAGTGCTGGGAAAGACGGAGAGCACTGCCTAGGTAAGTTGGCCTTTCGACGGCACTAGACTTTCACTATCGATAACTGTGCTGGTGTCAGAGACTCCTGCCACCAGTGGCTTGCGGCCATACGAAGCGGCTGTGTCCCAGTTGCTTCGCAAACAAACACAAACCGTCATGCCACAGTACCTTGATGAGATCGCGACGTCCGCGAAACACGAGCACGTGGCCGGAAAAAGAATCCTGCTCAGCTTCGTCTGTACCTGCGCTCAGCCCGGTGGAGCTACGGCGCAAGTCGATAACTCCCGTGATCCGGATCCGTGCCTTCAACGGTAGTGCGAAGATGCTCGAGGCACTCCAGTAACACCCAAGCCAAAACGGAATCGGGGTTTCCCGCGATCCGCACCTGTGCCTGCGGCAGTTCGATGTGAATCGTGCCGGGTTCTGGCTGGGAACAATCCGTGACGCCGTGATCGGCCACGACCGGGCACGGACTTGCTCTCGCTCACGCGAACCGGCGGCAACTTAATCGCTGGCGTCGGCCCCCCGGTCGTCCTGCGAATTAAAGGCGGCGCCAGCCAAACACCTGATTTGCGTCACACCAGCGGGCCCGTACTACTCGCGCCACCGATGCGCCTGTCGCCAGTGTCTGTTTCGCCATTCCACGCTTCTCCACGATGCTCGTCGCTGCCCTGCGGAGCGACCATGCCCTCTCCGTCTTGGAGATTGACTGTAGTAGCTGGGAAATGTCCAGCTCCGCTCCAAGTACGCACCTATCCAAAGTGCCCGCTTCGCCAAAATTACTTTCATTTATAAGACGGTCAGAACTGGCGGTTTATCCCTCTCTGAACACCGGACGAGAAACGTTCAGCCGATCTAATACCTTCGCTTCGCCAGGTGCACGTTTTGGGAGCCACAATTGCAGACAAGAGGTCGAAGCTGGTTACCTAGATTAGAAACAGCAAATCTAAGTGACGCTGCGAAGCCATGGCTTTTGGTGGACGTGAAGCACGCCGCCTGTCTCTGGGTATGGCTTGCTTGGGTCCGAACACACTATGACTCAACCCATGTGGTACGCCGCTTATACTCGTCCACGCTGTGAAAAGAAGGTCCTCGATCAGCTTCTCCTTCGTGAGATTGAAAGCTTCCTTCCGTGCTACCGCGTCACTCACAAGTGGCGTAATGGGTGCAAAGTCGATCTGCAGTTACCTCTGTTTCCGGGCTACTTATTTGTCAGGATTAAACTCCATGATCAGTTGCGTCTGCTACAAGTGCCCAACCTTGCCTATCTGGTTGGGTTTGGAGGCGACGCCGTGGCGTTAGCTGCCGAAGAGATCGAGACGCTTAGAACAGCCCTGTCGGCCCTCAAAGCCGAACCTCACCCTTTTCTGAAAGTCGGCGACCGCGTTCGCATCAAATCAGGATGTCTGGCTGGAACGGAAGGAATTCTTCTGCGGAAGGCGTCCGGATTTCGTTTCATCCTCTCTGTCGACCTCATTATGCGAGCATTGTCCTTAGAAGTCAGATCGGAGGATGTCGAGCCTGTTGCTTTGGCCGCACATTCAAGCGCGCCACATACGGTACTCGGCTTGTGCAGAGCAAAGGCGTAATCACATTGGAGAATCTAATGGATAACACATTCTTTCGTCTCAGGTTTGCAGCGATCGTCCTGGTGGCCTGTAGCCAGTGGTGTCTCGCGGGGCCACAGAACGGCTTGCCAAAAGACAACGCGACAGGACCGTCGATTGCCGACGCAGATTCAGGTTATCCTGATGCACCCAGTGCGGTAAAGAGGCGCAATAGCATAGCTCCACCCGCCATGACGATTGGTCCACTTCACGGAGTCAACCGCAAGTATATGCTTGTAATCGGCACGATGTTTGCATCTTCGATTGTGAATGTGGAAGAAACCAACAAGTGTCTCCAAGCACGCACTTGCTCGTTTGTTCCAGCAGACTTTCGAAGTCGAAAAGCGCTTTACGGCATCGGTATCCCTGCGGAGTTAGGCGTAGCGTACCTTGGCCTCACGCTAAAGGATCGTGGGCATCGGTGGTGGTTTGTTCCCCCTATCGCCATAACAGCCGCGAACATATACGTGGCATATCATTCGGCCCACGAAACCGGCCGTGCAGGGGTACGATGAACGACCATGAGCAACCACTCGTAAGTAAGCAGGACGAATTAGTGCGCCTCAGTTTACTGGAGGCCCTTTCATCGAGGATGGATTCTCACAACGACCAGATTTCCATCGTTCAGTTCTGGCGTGTTCTTCAAAAGCGTCGCTGGCTCGTTATTGGTAGCCTAATCACGATAGTGCTATTTGTAGCCATCGTATGCGCGTTTCTGCCTAAGCGGTATGACGCCACAGCCCGAATTTTACTCGACATGGAAGGCCCGGACGGTTTGGGCCTGGAGCAGGCTGTCGTGCCCATGGGCCTCGATTTGACTACCAAGCTGGAAACCCAAATTAAAATCGTGCAGAGTGACACAATTGCCAGCAATGTGATTGACCAACTGGGACTGCATCGGAACAAAGCATTTGCTGGGGTACTGGCAGAGCGAGCGCCGAAAGAATTCGACAGTCTCACTTCAGAACAACGCGTAAGGTTGGTCAAAGCGCTTCATCGGTCATTGACCGTCCAACTGGTCCCGAAAACAGAGATTATCGAAATTCACTTCCGTAGCGAAGACCCGAACTTGGCAGCAGATATTACCAATTCTGTAGCTAACACCTACATCGAGCACAATTTTCAAGCAAAGTATCAGTCTACTCTCCAGACCGCCAACTGGCTGACCAAGCAATTAGACGACCTAAAGAAAACTGCCGAAGCTTCGCAAGAGAACCTGATTGCGTACCAAAAGAGGACCGGCATTCTTGGAACCGACGAAACGCACAACATCATAGTGGACAGGCTGGGAGATCTCAACAAGGAACTTTCCTCAGCTGAGGGCGATCGCATTCTGAAAGAAGCAAGGTTCCGAATAGCCATGATTCAGAACCCAGAACTCATTGCTACCATCGCTCCAGAAAGTGTTCTCGGGACTTTGTGCAAACAACGGTTCGAAGTAAAAACGCAATATGCGCAGATGACGACGAAGTATGGCCCTGCCTATCCGCGCGTGATCCAATTGCAATCGCAACTGAATGAACTCGACTTCCTTATCAACGGCGAAATATCCAAGGTGAAGGAGGCGGTGTACTCGGAATACACGACCGCCCTGAAGTCAGAAGAGATGTTCAGAACCTCTTTCAATAAGCAAAAACAGGAAGCCTACAAACTCAACGAAGACGCCATTCAGTATGCCATCATGCGCCGCGATGTCGAGTCCAGCCGTGACCTGTACGAAGGATTACTGAAGAAACTCAAGGAAGCGGGAATAATGGCGGGCCTCAAGTCCAGCAATATTAACGTTATCGATCCAGCAAGTGTACCGCTCGAGCCGGTCGAGCCCAAGATTCCTCTCAATATAGCCTTGGGCTGTATGGCCGGTCTTCTGTTTGGCACTGCTTTGGCTTTCGTGGTAGAGAACATTGACAGCACAATTCGCACTCCGCTCGACATCGAAACGTACTGCCAACTTCCTTCACTCGGCGTCATTCCAAGCGTTACCCTGAATGGTGACAATGGAAGCAAGAATACGCGCAAAGCTCTAGCGGCAGCAGCCCGAGAATTCATTCCACCAATCACGATGGAGCACCGCAATTCGGGAACGGCAGAAGCTTTCCGAGCGTTGCGAACTTCATTGCTTTTGTCTAATCCAGATGCACCGCCTCAAGTAATTCTGGTGACTAGCTCGATGATGCAGGAAGGCAAAACCTTCACCGCAATCAACCTCGCGACCGTTTTAGCCCAGGCCGGGCAACCAGTGCTCCTCGTCGACGCTGACATGCGCCGGCCCGCAGTAGACCGATGCTTGGGCATCCGCATGAATCGGGGACTGAGTGCGTGTCTCGCTGGCACAGAAGATATGGACGCGGTCGTGCTTAAAGTCGAGGAACAGCCCGGGCTTCATGTCGTCACCGCCGGTCATTTACCACCTTACCCCTCAGAGATGTTGGCATCGGAAGCGATGCCGCGGGTCATAAAACACTGGCGAGAGCGATTTCGCTACATTGTCGTTGATACTCCACCAGTGCTGGCGGTAACGGATGCCGTCATTTGCGCGGGCATTGCGGATGTGGTGGTCCTCATCGCACGCTCCCGAAAGACCGGGCGGCAGTCTCTCATGCGGGTCCGGGATTTATTGAGAAAAGTACGTGCCAACATCGCTGGCGTAGTCGTAAACGACCTCGAAATCAACTCCATTAGCTATCGACAGTACTATGGTCACTACGGGAACGACTATCAGTCCTACTATCAACATTCCGGAAATGGCAACAGTCACGGGAATCACCACGAAATCCAATAGACAATCGTGAGGCTCAGCATGACCCAATCGTGTAAATTCGCCAAACTTAGCATTTTGGTTCTCTTGCTGCTTGCACTGAGTGCTGCTTGGGCGCAAGACAGAGCGTCTGTCGCGAGTTCCCCTGCTTCTAGCGGCGGCTTTGGAAGTGGGGCAGCGGGTCCGATCGGCGCCGGCGATCTAATCGAGATGAGTGTCTTCGACACGCCCGAGTTGAGCGGAAAGCTCCGTGCGAACAACACGGGCGACATTTATCTGCCTCTGGTGGGAGCGATCCACGTTCAAGGGCTCAACGCGGAAGAAGCACAAAACTTGATCCAGCGAAAACTCGTCGATGGCGGATTTCTTAAGAACCCGCAAGTCACTGTATTCATTTCTGAGTATGCGACGCAAGGAGTCTCGGTGGTCGGAGAGGTGCGCAAACCTGGCATCTATCCTGCCTTCGGTTCGCATCGGCTGCTGGATTACATTTCGTTTGCCGAAGGACTCACCCCCTTGGCCGGTACGGCTATCACCATTACACACCAGGGAAATCCTGAACAGCCAAAGCACTTTAAGATGGCTTCTGGCTCCGCTCCCGGTCCGGAGAATAATCCCGAGATTTTTCCAGGCGATACGATCTTCGTGGAAAAAACCGGGCTGGTTTATGTTTTGGGCGACGTTGTCCGTCCCGGCGGCTTCCCCATGGACCACGACGAACACCTCACCATTCTTCAAGTCGTTGCCTTGGCCCAAGGCACGAATTACACAGCCGCAAATGGCTCAGTAAAGTTGATTCGAACTACTGCTGCTGGGCGTCTGGAAATCCCGATCGACCTGAAGAGGATTTTCGCTTTGAAAGCGGAAGATATGACATTACAGGACAATGATATTCTCTTTGTTCCAAACAGCAAAGCTCGCACCGCACTCAAGGCTGTTGCGAGCGCGGCTGTCCCGGCTGCTGCGACCGCGACTATCTACAGGGTGCCCTAGCAGTGTTTTTATGCGCCGCAGAATTTACTACTCCCTCTAAGACCAATCATCACTCTCAGTCGATGGCCAATCATTTGGGTAAGAAGAGCGCATGCCGAAACACGTTGTTGCTTGCTGTCACGTCGCCCTTGTCGTGGACATTTTACCGCGGGCTGATAAGCCACCTTTGCGACGTGGGGTTTGAGCCTGTTTTGCTATCCTCTCCAGGACCTGGACTCCAGTCTGCGTCGGAGGAGGAGGGAGTTGAGACCGTTGCTGTCCGGATGGAGCGAGAAATCTCTCCCCTGAAGGACTTGATCTCGTTTTGGAAATTGTATCGGGCAATCCGACGGATCCGCCCGGATATCGTTGATGCGAGCACGCCAAAGGCAGGACTATTGGTCGGAGTTGCGGCATGGCTCGCGCGCGTGCCATGCCGTGTGTATAGCCTGCATGGGTTGCGAATAGAAACCGCGGCAGGCCTCAAGCGAATGGTGCTCTACTTGTGCGAACGGGTCGCGGTCGCGTGCTCTCACCAAGTCTTCTGCTTGAGTCCGAGTCTCCGGGATCGTGCAATCGCTTTTGGGCTAGTTTCTCCGAAGAGCGCGATTCTTCTAAAGAGCGGTGGCTTCGGTGTCAACTTGCGACAGTTTGCTCCCAACGTTGGGCGATCACTGGAGACGGAAAAGCTGCGTCACCGGTTGGGGATTCCTGCCAACGCCCTCGTATTGGGCTTCGTCGGCCGTTTCGTAAAGGATAAGGGAGTGGCGCAGCTCTTGGATGCGTTTGATGAACTGCGCCAGACATACACAAATCTTCACCTTCTCATGGTGGGGAATTTCGAAGACGGCGACCCGGTGGATCCCGGAATTCGCCATCACATAGAAAACACGCGGGCGATCATTCGGCCTGGATACATCTACGACACCGCCCCATATTTCAAGTTGATGGATGTGTTTGTGCTTCCTACACACCGGGAGGGCTTCGGACAAGTCTGTGCCGAAGCTCAGGCTAGTGGCGTACCCGTGGTGACCACAACTGCAACTGGCGCCGCTGATTCTGTCATGCACGGAATTACGGGGACAATCGTACCAGCCGGAAACTCGGGTGCCATTTCGGATGCCGTACGCAAGCTTTTGAGCGATCGTGCTCTCCGCTCGACAATGGGTCTCGCGGCACGAAAATGGATGGAACGTGATTTTCCACAGCAGGTCATCTGGGACCATCGTGTGCAACTATACCGCGCTCTTATGTTGCAGCTTTCAGCGGGCCCACGGAGTAAATGGAATAAAGTTGCGTCGAACACACACGCGACCGCCCGCGGACCATCAACAATAAGAGCCTTGCACTTATGCAAGACATCCGACGCTTCCCTCTGGGCGATCCGCCAAGTTGCTGAGCTCATCCGCAATGGCGTCGATGCACACGTCGCGCTTCCTTTTCCTTCGGGAGACGCTCTTTCGGCTTGGCTGCAGACCGGCGCTCGCCTCCATTTTGTCGATTGCAACCTAACCTTGCGAAGCCCGCTGAAGATGGCCCGTGCCATTTCTCGCATAAGGCGGTTAATGAATGAGGTTCATCCCGACATCGTCCACAGTCACAGCGTGGCAACAACCGTAATGCTGAGAGTAGCGCTCGGACGACGACATCCCGTTCCGAGAATATTTCAAGTACCTGGGCCCTTACATATGGAGCAGAAGGTCACGCGTGATCCTGAGCTTGCTCTGGCAGGCGAGAACGATTATTGGATTGCTAGCAGCCAGTTCACTCGAAGGCTCTACGAGACTGCTGGAATTCCAGCAGATAAGCTCTTCTTGAGCTATTACAGTGCGGACACGACCGCCTTCTCTACGGAGCGAACTGGATACCTTCGAACCAAGCTCAACATCCCCCAGAATGCGTTGGTGGTTGGAAATATCAATCTGATTTATCCCCCAAAAAGATACCTTGGGCACAGGGTTGGCCTAAAGTGTCACGAAGACGTCATCGAAGCGATCAGACTTGTACAGACTGTCCGCACTGATGTCTGGGGTGTGCTCGTCGGTGGGACCTTTGGCACACCTGGTACATATGAGAAAAGGTTGCGACAGCTAGCGAAAGAGAAAGGAGAGGGGAAAATCTTGATGCCCGGCAAAATCAGTACCGACGAAGTTGCACGGTGTTGGCCGGACTTCGACTGCGCCATTCACGTTCCATTGTCTGAAAACTGTGGAGGTGTGGTCGAACCTCTCTTAGCGGGAATTCCGATCATCGCCGGTGCCGTTGGCGGCCTGCCAGAGGTGGTTCAGGATGGAATTACAGGTAGGCTGGTATCAACTCGCGAGCCACGGGTACTCGCGCCGGCCGTGCTCGACGTTTTGGATAGACTTGACCATCACAAACGGATGGCTCGGCGTGGACGACAACTCGTTACGATGATGTTCGACCCAAAGCGATGCAGTCAAGAAGTGCTATCGATATATCGACACATTCTGTTCGGTGAAATGCGCCCAGAACGCTTTGAGTCTGACAAACAGAACTTAGCAACTTCGATTTGCTCACCTTTCGCATGAAGAGACTTGTTGATCTTGTTGTGGCAATATGTGCCCTGGTGATTCTGTCACCTGTCCTGCTCGTAGCGGCTCTGCTTGTTAGACTCTTGTTGGGTAGGCCAATTCTGTTTTGCCAAGCGCGGCCTGGACTAAACGGGAGGCTCTTCACCTGCATAAAATTGCGCACCATGACTAATGCCCGCGACGCTGCTGGTGAGCTGCTACCGGACTCGCGACGCCTGACCTCTGTCGGCCGTTTCCTCCGGAGTACTAGCATTGACGAACTGCCGGAGCTCATTAACGTACTGCGTGGGGAGATGACTTTGGTAGGACCGCGGCCTCTGTTACCGCACTACTTAGAACGATACACTTCAGACCAAATGCGGCGCCACGCGGTCAAACCGGGCATCACAGGCTGGGCGCAGATCAATGGCCGCAATGCACTTAATTGGGATCAAAAGTTCGCACTCGACATCTGGTATGTAGATCACCAAAGTTTCTGGCTAGACTTGCGCATCCTCGCCACAACCGCATGGCGAGGTTTCACGCCCCGCGGGATTGTGCAGTCCGGGCACGTTACTATGCCGGAATTTCTTGGGGCTAAGAGTGGAAGTCAAAAAGGGAAGACAGTGCACCGCAAACGAATCGCGATCATTGGAGCCGGTGGAGTGGCCAGGGAGATCGCTTCTGCACTGCGTTCCATCAATAGGATCGAACCGCAGTTTGATTTCGTAGGTTATGTTGTTAGTGACCTCTCTCGATTGCAACCACGGGACAGCCGTGACCAAGTTTTGGGAGACTTCGGCTGGTTGCAATCAAACCGACACGCCATCGATGCACTTGCTCTAGGCGTCGGCACACCTGCTACCCGGCTGGAACTTGCCACTGAGCTTTGCCGTTTGCTGCCGGACGTTGAGTGGCCAGTCATCATACACCCAACTGCGATTATCGACTTGGATTCGGCCCGAATTGCGGAAGGATGTTACATCGGCGCTGGGGTCACGGCGACTGTGAACATCATTCTAGAAGCCTTCGTATTGTGTAATTTCGGATGCACTTTAGGACACGAAGCTCGTATCGGCACTGGTTCTGTTGTCAATCCCGGCGCGAACATTTCGGGAGGAGTGGTGGTCGGTACCGGCGTACTGGTCGGAGCGGGCTCACAGGTCCTGCAGTATCTTGACATCGCCGCGGGCGTGATTGTCGGGGCGGGAGCGGTCGTTACTCGTGACGTTCCCGAAGGTTTGATGGTTCTCGGCGTCCCCGCACGCCCTTTCACCGCGGTCGAGTCTCGATTGGCCACACGCGAAGCGCAACACAAAAGTGGATACGAACGCTTACACGATACCACCCCTTCTTCTTTCTAGATACCGACGCATACAACTCCATGGGTGCAGGAACAGGCGTGTCTACTGTCGTGGATATCCGCTTTCGTTCGGACATCGAAGGTCTGCGTGGAATTGCGGTCCTTCTGGTTGTGCTCTTTCATTGTGGAGTGCCGGGTTTCGCTGGCGGTTTTATTGGAGTAGACATCTTCTTTGCGCTTTCTGGCTATTTGATTACAAACCTGATTGTCTATGAAATTCAGCGAAATGGCAGCTTCAGGTTCCGCGAATTCTACGCTCGACGGGTGCGACGCCTGCTCCCGGCCTCGGGATTGGTCGTCGTTGGTACACTCTTGCTGAGTTTCGCCCTATATTCACCACTCGAACAAGCAGCCCATGCCAGCATGGCCCGATACACTTTGGTTTACATCAGTAACTACTTCTTGATGCGGGACGCGACCGATTACTTCGCGCATGACGTCGCCACGAACCCATATTTGCACACGTGGTCACTGGCGGTTGAGGAGCAGTTTTATTTGTTGTGGCCCGCCGTAATCGCACTCGCGCTCTATCGCACAGAAACACGGCGTAGGTTACTCGTAGTTTTGTTCGTGATATGCATCATCTCCTTTGGACTTTGTGTTTGGCTGACACAAGTCCGGCAACCGTGGGCGTTTTTTGGATCCAGTGCGCGAGCATGGGAATTCGGACTGGGTGGTTTGGCAAGCTTGGTGGGTAAACCATGGCTGTCGTTGCGCGTCCGGTGGATAGGACCGCTTAGCTGGATAGGACTTGCCGTCATTGGGGGGGCTGGATGCTCCTATTCTGCCGAAATGAATTTCCCGGGCTATGCCGCAACCTTGCCGGTCTTAGGCACGATAGCGGTCTTGCTTCCAGGGGCATCAGGCCGTGGATCCTGTTTGCAGAGCTTTCTTGGCAACGCGATTTTGGTAAGGCTAGGGAAGCTTTCATACTCTTGGTATCTGTGGCACTGGCCGATCGTGATGTTTGTGAGCGTGCGCTTCCCGGCGATGGCCTGGGATGGCAAACTAGTAGCAGGTGGCTTGGCACTTGTGCTTGCAGAGCTCACATTTCGCTTTGTAGAGAGTCCGATCCGATTCAGTAAGTTCTTGGTGGTGCGCCCCGTGCTGTCGTTGAGTCTTGCGCTACTTGTTCCGCTCGCAGGATTGACTGTGGCTCACTTCGCGGAGCGTCGGGCGCTTCTGTCCCTCGCCTCCGCCGCGCAGAGCCGTTTGCGATCAGCAGCGGAAGACTTCTCGCCATTGGTAAACGCTGGATGCCTTTCACAACCTGGATCGGCGAACCTCTTGGAATGCACTTTTGGAGATCACGGGTCAGGGACAATGGTCGTGTTGTTTGGCGACTCACATGCGGACCAATGGTTCCCGGCGCTGGAGCGACTGAGCACTAAGGAGGGCTGGCGGTTGATCACGATGCTTAAGTCATCGTGCCCGGCTGCCCGCGTTGAGGTCTACAGTCTGGCATTGAAGCGTGTTGATCGTGAGTGCTCGGTTTGGCGCGAAGAGGTACTGAGGCGTATCACCCACCTGCATCCTACCGCGGTCCTTGTAGCCGATTCTGCAGGATATGTTGAGGGGCAACATCGGGATGCCAAACATGATCGCCTTCTGTCTGCGTCACAGTGGCGCGAAGGGATGCGCTCGACACTCCAGTACTTGGATTCGCTTGGCCTGAAGATCATCGTGCTGGCGGACGTGCCGCGCGCGGGATTCAACGTCCCGACGTGCCTCTCGCGAGCGTTGGCCCACGGACGACCCACCCAAGACTGCATGCTCCAACGCAACCTCTCTCTTGATAGCAATGTGCGTGAGGCTGAGGCCAACGCGGCTAGCCGCCTTGGCAGCGTGCGGATTGTAGATTTTAGCGACGAACTGTGCTCCGGTTCCGTGTGTCCCGCCGTGATCGGCGGCCAAGTGGTTTACAGAGACACCAATCATCTAACCGCAACCTTCGCACGAACTTTCTCGTCGCAGTTTGCGGTCCGTGTGGGCCCGCTTGTGGAGCGTTGATATGAAAATGAATCCCACCTGCACATTCGACGCGCCCCCGGCGCTACAGGTATCGGAAAAAGCGTGGGCAGGCGCAGGATGGTCTCTGGCAAGCCTCGTCGGAAGGCAGTTGATCTCGCTAGGAGCAACTGCTGTTTTAGCCCGTGTGCTTTCCGCTACAGACTATGGTCTGTTCGGAATGGTGATTGCCATGACAGCTTTGATACAGTCCTTTGCCGACCTAGGACTGTCTTGGGCAACCGTTCAATGCAAAGTGATCACCAAAGCACAGATTGATTCACTGTTTTGTATCAATGCTGGCTTCGGATTGCTGCTCTGGGTCTTCGTGGCGTTCTGCGGAAAATTCCTGGTTTCCTTTTATCATCGCCCCGAGCTCGCGGGAATAGCGGTCGTGCTCGGGGCATCGTTCTTTTTTGTCGGGTGCGCCGCGCAACCACTGGCGGTGTTGCGGCGGCAAATGCACTTTAAGCAAATAAGCTTTTGTGATCAATGGGCAACACTGTGCGCTGCGGTCGTGGGCATTGGAGCTGCGTTGACAGGCTTTGGATATTGGGCGCTTGTCATTCAGGTCGTCGTGCAGCAGTTTTCACTCGTCGTTCTTCTATTAATGCTGGGCGAGTACAAGCCAAGTTTTCCTCGCACAGTTCACGGTTTGTCCAACCTGTTCAAAGTCGGTGGATACATGGCTGGGTACGGCGCTCTCAACTATTTCTCGCGAAATCTGGATAACGTTTTAGTGGGCAGGGTCTGTGGCGCGGAGCAACTAGGATACTATTCACGCGCCTATTTCCTGATGACGCTGCCAACTCTGTTGGCTTCAGGCATGCTCAGCGGGGTGATGATTCCCGCATTGTCCGCGTTGCAGGGAGATCGGGAGCGCATGGCAGCAGCGTTCCTGCGCTCGATGAAGTGGATAACACTGCTTAGCTGCCCACTCGCTTTGGGTCTCGCTGCTTGCGCGCCGGACTTTGTAAGGTTTGTGTATGGGCCGCGTTGGACGCAAGTTGTGCCCCTGCTCCTCTGGCTGTGCGTGGCCGGGGCGATCCAACCTGTGCAGGCCGCCATGGGCTGGCTCTACGTGGTCACGGGACGAAGCCGAACCATGTTTTTTGTCGGTCTCGCCACGAGTGCGGTGACGGTCGCTGCATTTTTTATTGGCATCCGTTTCGGCGCTGTGGGCGTGGCCCGCGCATACGCAGCGGCCAATACTTGTCTTGCCGTGCCGGTCATGCTTATCGGCCATCGAATCGCTGGCCTGGAACTACGCCGAACTTTTGCCGTGGTTGCGCCTCTTTTTATCGCTTCAATCGTCATGGCATCATGCGTAATGGTCGTTCACGTTCTCTGCATGGGAACGGACTACCGGCTGCGCTTTGGGTTGGAAATCGCTGTTGGATTTGGCACTTATATGCTCTGTGTAAGATTGAGCGCACCGGACCTGTGGCGAGAAGCGAGAACTTCCCTGTTTCCAAGCCACCCTTTTACGGCACGTGTGGCCGTTGGGGCTGGGAGTTAGAGTGCGCACGCGGCGCGAGAAGCCTCTGTTTACCTGGTACTCCAATACCTACCTGCAGCGATCGGAAAACTTCTTTCACCGACAACTTTGCGGTATGAATCATACGAACGTGCAAGTGCTCTCTCAATGGACGACAAATATCGACGAATTTCCAACGCCGCTGCTTTATTGCGCCGAGGGGCATTCAAGTTTTACCCGCCGGATAAAGAATGCGTTGGTTCGCCGGCTGTGGCCAGAACGCAACCGTTACACACTTCCGCCCTACGTAATCCGCAGACTCGCCAAAGAAACGAAGGCTGTGTGTCCCGATCTTATGTATTGTATGTTCGGTTGGCACGCTTCCCAGTTACTTGACGTGCTTGCCGTAGATGGATGCCGTGCTGTACCGCTGGTATATCATGCGGGCGGTTCTGACATCCTGGCAGCTGACTCGATCGGCCCTGGATATGTCGAGAGACTCCGCGAGACATTCAACCGGGCCGAATTGGTCCTGTGCGGGTCGCAATTCATAATGTCGAGAGTGCTACGAATGGGAGCACCTCCGGAGAAGGTCAGGCTGCACTACATAGGCGTGGACATTCCCACAGAGACACGCCCTTTCCTTAACGATAAGGACCGGCCCTTCCGGATTCTAGCGGTATCGCGCTTGTCTCCCGTCAAGGGCGTACAACATACGATCAAAGCGTTTGCGATGGCTGCACCGGAGATGCCGAGCGCCATCCTAGAAATCATTGGTGACGGCGAAGAGCGAGCAACCTGTGAAGAACTGGCGAAGCAACTCAACGTCGTTGACCGCGTGATTTTCCGCGGCAGTGTGCCGGTTTGCGCCGTGTATGCCGCCATGCGAAACGCGGACGTTTTCGTTCAACATAATGTCCGAACCGCCGAAGGTCAGGAGGAAGCAATCGGAGGAGCGCCCATCGAGGCTGCCGCACACGGTTTGGCGGTGCTCGGTACAAGATCAGGTGGCGTGGCCGAAGCGGTGGTGGACGGTGTGACTGGATTGCTGAGCCAACCCGGCGATGAAAAAGCGATGGCGGAGTCTATCGTGAAGCTGTATCGAGCCCCAGAATTGCGCTCACGGTACGGATCGGCGGGCCGCGAGCTAGCGAAGGGTCTCTTTGACCTGACGAAGCAGAATCGCAAATTGGAGCAGTCTCTGTTGGAAGTCTGCGGCCGCGTCGCCCCAGCCGTCACGGATCTTGCTCGCGGTGTCATCCAATCGTGATTCATATTCACGTAATTGATGAGCTCAAAACAGGTGGCGCTCAAACTCACCTGATCACCATGCTGCGGGAAGCCGTTGGCTTCCCCGGAATCGAGCATCACGTGGTGTGCTTGTTTGGCGATGGAGAACGTAGCAGAGAGATCCGCAGTCTCGGAATTCAGGTACACGTTTTGGATCTGCGTCCTTATCTTCGAAACCGAAAATACTTGGCCGCAACGGCTCGGGTTCAAGCGTTGATCGTCATGTTGGAGCCGGACTTGGTAGAGGCCCACTTAACCTGGAGCCGTTTCATCGCGCTGTTTGCCGCGTGGCGTGCGAAAGTGCCTCTGAGAATCGGTTTCGAACAGGGCGATCTGTATATGAACTCCTGGAAATTCCGCATTGCAAACTTCATCGCGCAGTTCTTTGCACATCGCATTGTGGTCTGCAGCGAAGCGCTCGGAGTTTGGGTCCGGCGAACGCATGGCGTTTCTCGATCGAAGCTGCTCGTGTTGCATAACTGTGTTGATCTAGCACATTTCAGCCCCGATGGCCCCAAGGCAATTGATGTTGTATTTCCTAGAGGAACGACGATTTTTTGTGCCGTGGGGACACTCGGTCGAGGTGTCAATAAACGGGTCGACATCTGCATCCGGGCGTTGGCAACCGCACGTTGTGCAGGAGCTCAGGTTGGGCTGGTTGTTTGTGGCGACGGAGACCAAAGGAATGAACTCGAGAACTTAGCGCTCTCGTTGGGTGTTGCTTCCGATGTTCGGTTTTTCGGAACTCGCTCCGACGTGGCATCCGTTCTCCGCGCTTGTGATGTGTTTTGTCATGCGGCGCCCTGGGAGCCTTTTGGAATTGTTGCGCTCGAGGCGATGGCTGCAGGACTGCCGATCGTAGTGCCCGATTCCGGAGGGATCCGGGAGATTGTGGATACGAGCGAAGCAGGCCTTCTCTATCCGCCCTTGGACGATCGCGCTCTCAGTCAAGCGATGATCATGCTCGCTCACGACCTCAGTTTGCGGGCCTCACTGAAAGCGGCTGGCCGACGGATCGTGGAAGAACGGTTTTCGGTCCAACGGTATCTCGATAGCCTCTATCGCGAATATCGAATAGATCTTACGCGCGTTACAGCGGAGTCTGGGGCTCCGTCGTGAACCGCTCGGTTCTGATCGTTACTCCGTTCTTCGCGCCGCAGAATCACTCTGCCATGTTTCGTGCTTATAAATTGGCAAAGTATCTTCCGCAATTCGGCTGGAAGCCAATCGTTCTCACCGTGGCCACGCAGTATCAGTACAACGAAGACGCCAGCCTGATTCCTGAGTTGCCAAAGGAAGTGGATGTTGTCCGCGCTCCGTATGTTGAACCCACGTTGAGAGGCGTCCGGATGGCGCTAGGAGGTCGGGACAGAACCTTTAGTGCAATGAAGGCATGGGGTGCAGCCGGGGCCACCACGCGAAACTCAGGCATCCGACGGGCTTATGAACATGTCGTAGCGAATTGGCTTCAGATTCCAGATGAATATTGGACGTGGGCCAAAACGGCAACCGCCATCGGGAGCCAGATCATTCGTGATCGACGGATTGATGTGCTCTACACGACCGCCCCCCCCTACTCCTCGCTGGTCATCGGAAAAGCGCTGCAGGGTATCGGAGTAAAATGGGTCTCCGACTTCCGCGACCCGCTGGCGTACACGCAGAGATTGTCAAGCAATTCGGCCCGGGGCTATGAACGTCAAAGAAGGATCGTCAGGACCGCGTTGAAGTGTGCCGACGCTGTCACCGTGGCCGCTTCAAGCTTTGCCAGCATTTACCACGACATGTTTGGAAAACTAGGAGTGGATCCGGTATTCATCCCCACTGGCATGGATGCAGCCCTCATTGCCCCTGGACTAAGTGACTCAGAAATACAAAGTCCGTACCTGTTATTTGCTGGCGAATACCTGCCCGACTACGACACTGCCTTCCTCGACTCTTTCGCACGGGCGCTGAAGTCTCCAGAAGTCAGAAAGATCGGGGTCAAGCTGCTTGTGGTGGGGACGGTTGAGTTGAACCGAAGCCGTTTGATGCCGCTTCTGGACAAGTTCGAACTCCGTGAGCACGTCGAGTTTCTAGATCAGAAGCCCCAGCGAGAAGTATACAAGTTGCTGGGACGCGCGATTGCCGGCGTTCTGATCCCCGGCACTCGGGCCTATTGGTGGACTACTTTCGCCAAGATGACCGACTACATCGGAATGCGCAAATCCGTCGTGGCGATTGTACCGGATCCTTCCGAAGCTCGAACTGCTTTGACGCGCAGCCGTCTGGGTGTTTTTCTGGATGGCTCTGCTGAACACCGAGCCCAGATCCTAAGCAATTTCCTGCTGGGCAAGCATCAAATGCCGGCGCCAGACGAAAACGAGTGTGCCCGTTACACCGCGTGTCATCAGGTGCACTCTTTTGTCGAGATTTTCGAGTCCTTAGCGCGGCATACCTAGACTCCCGAGGAACGGCGTCGCATTCCTATCACGGCATTTGCTCGGCTCGGTACCACGCTAGGGTCAAACCATCCATGCGGATTCTGAGTCTGACAGCTGCGTTTCCTGGCATATTGAGAAGGAAAACATCAAGCGAACGATTTCTGCCCCAGATTGATGGACTAAGATTTCTTGCGATAGTCACCGTGCTCGCCGTACATATAATTGCCTATACGATCGGGATAAGCGTGGCTCCGCCCCGATCATTTTGGTTTTGGGACACCTACGAACACCTCGCTCGCGGTGTGCAACTCTTCTTTGTGATCAGTGGGTTTGTTATAACGATGCCTTTTGCGTTGCAAGCCAGGAACGGCGGGCCCCGAGTATCGCTCAGAGCCTTTTTCGTTCGTCGCCTCACAAGGCTCGAGCCACCCTTCTTGATTGCAATGTTGCTCACATTTGTCTCTCTCATACTGGTGCATCATTCTCAGGCGCGAGCACTTCTGCCCCATATGCTGGCGACGTGCACCTACACTCATGCGTTGATCTACGGTTACAAGAGCCCCATCGCATTCATCACCTGGTCCCTTGAGATTGAAATCCAATTCTATTTGACCGCGCCTTTAATGATGACCGCGCTTCGTCTGGGACCTTCAATCCGACGCGTGGTGTTCGTTTCATCGTCAGGCATCGCGCTCGTCTTACAGGGTTTTATTGCCCCCTCGCATCCCGTTATGGCCTTATCGCTGATTGCATATCTACCGTTTTTCTTATGTGGAATCGTTGTGTGTGACTTGGCTGTAGCACACAATTTCTGGAAGAATTACAAATCTGTTACATGGGATGCGATCGGGGTTATTGCTCTGGTTGCAGCGTACTCAATCCCAACTTCAGCACTTTGGACAAATTCCGCAATGACGATTCTATTGGGGATTGGCGTAACCGCAGTCTTCCGAGGACTCCTGCTGGCGCAATGGATGTCTCTGCCCTGGCTGACTGCAATCGGTGGCATGTGCTACACGATTTATTTGTTGCACGTTCCATTGATTTATTTGTTCGGTCATGTCGCCTCTCGCGCTATGGTTCTACCCAATCCTACGCTGAACGTTGTGATCGGTCTAATGTTGCTTCCGCTTCCAGTGCTCGTATCCTGCTTTCTCTTCTTTCTTGTCGTTGAGAAACCGTGTATGAACAAGCAGTGGCCAAGGGACGTAATGCGATTCGTTATTCCCGCCGGGCCAGACCGGGTGACGCCGCAGGCTGCGAGTCTGTGATCGAATGACGAGCGTCTCCAACGAGAACCAGTTTCTTCTGTTCGCGTTCGAGTATCCCCCAGTCTCCGGCGGGATCTCGAGACTATGTGCCGAAATCGGAACTGGGCTGAAGCGAGATCACGTGAATGGGTGTGTATTAACACAGGATTGCTCAGAATCTGTGCACAACGACGGCTTGCCAGAAGTCCGAGTCACTTCCAAACGTCCCGTTCGAGAGTGGCGCGCATTTCAGTGGCTAAGGAAACAACGGCGTGACACTCCGGTAATTTGCGGTGTTTGTTATCCCGAGGGATTGATCGCCTATCTCGCCGGAATGCGTCCGCTTGTGGTACTCGCGCATGGGGCAGAGTTGTTGCCAACTGTGGATCGTTGGCGACGTCCCTTGTGGAAAGCACTACAACGCCGGGTGCTCGAAAGCGCGAGCCTGGTGATCGCCAATAGTGAGTACACACGTCAACTCGTATCGAGAATTGCACCCAACGCCGCTGTCGAAAACATCCCATTGGCGGTCGACCCTCAGCGTTTTGCTCCAAGGGATCGCGACACCGAAAAAAAGAAGTATGGCGTTTTGGGAAAGCGCGTCCTATGTACCGTGTCACGCATGTATCCATACAAAGGCCACGACCTCGTATTACGGACGATTGCCAGGCTCGTTCCGGCCGAGCGCGATCAGGTTGTGTATCTGGTTGTCGGCAAGGGCCCTTACGAGCCAGCGTTGAAGCGGCTGGCGGTGGAACTGGGCGTCGAATCGAATGTACACTGGCTCGGATTTGTAGCCGAAGACGAACTACCACACGTGTACTCGGCTTCCGACCTCTTCGTTCTCTGCACGCGCGATGCTCCGGAACAGAGGTCGGTTGAAGGATTTGGCCTTGTTTTTCTCGAGGCCCAGTCTTGCGGCACTCCCGTCGTGGGCACTCGAACAGGCGGCATCCCGGCGGCGATTCAGGATGGAGTCGGTGGATGGTTGATCGAGCAGGACGATCAGGCGGCGTTAGCCGAAATCATTCGAACGTTGATCCATTCGCCGGATCTGATCTGGGCGGCAGGAATACAAGCAAGGCAGCGTATTCTTCGCGAATGTACTTGGGACCATTACATGCTGCGTTTTTCAGCGCTTTTGCAAGCCGCCGTGATCCCCAGCGACAGCCACCAGCAACGATCACCGTGATTCATCTATTCTAGAACATCGTGGAGTGGTTTATGGGCCTAACCAGTGAAGACGTTCGCCGGAAGTCCACCGATGAGGTGCAACAAGACCTCAAATCGATCAGTTTGCTTTCCCGGATGCAATTAGAAGAACTTCATTTTAACTGGGAAGTTGCATACGCTTCATCTATTAAGCGGTCAGCGCGGGGATCCGTCGGACGCGAGAAACTATTTACAACCGCCTATGATGGTCTGACGTTGATTTTGCGCGAGATGCGAGCTCGTGATGGCCGTGATCTCGATGCACCGATGGGGTTCAATTCAGCTCACCTCAACAGCATGATCGAGATAGTCGGTCCGCCGCCTCGAACCATGCTCGACGTTGGGTGCGGCACTGGCACGCTGGTGCGAGAGCTCATCGCGCGCGGATATGACGCATACGGCATCGACATTTCTACGGATGTAGTTATAAAAGCAAGGGAGCTAGCCAATCGTAGTTTTGGACAAGATCTTTCCGTCAGGTTTTCAGTAGGAAACTTCATTCGACACGATTTCGGCGAGCAAACATTCGAGTTGATCCACAGCAATGACGTGCTCGAACATATTCATTCGGACGAGGCTAGTGATTTCCTATCGAAGTGCCGCAGGCTCATGTGTCGAAACGGCGTCCTGTGGCTCATTACGCCGAATCGATTGACGGGGCCTGGCGATGCAACAAGCCTGAGGCTGCCGTGGGGAACGCCGGCAATCGGACTCCATTTGAAGGAGTACACCTTGGCTGAACTTTCTGCATTGTTGCGTCAGGCCAATTTTCGTCACGTGGAGTCCAGGCTCCTCGGAGTGGGAAGAGGTCGTCGCCCGACAAAACCGCGAACCATTTATGCGCGGCTGAAACGGGCTGCGGAGCCACTACTCGGGAGGATCCCTTTCGATCTTCGGAGACGAATCATGGGAATCCTTGACTACTCACTGACCATTGCGCGGGCGTAAAGATCCAGAGCGTCACTAACGACCTACCAAGGCCTCTTATGAATCAACCTATGCGAGGAGTCACCGTCATTGTGCCGACCTTGCATCGTGGGCGATACCTGATCGACGCCATGCGTGACCTGATTGTGCAAGAGCATCGCCCGGTCGAGATACTCATCGTTGACCAATCACCAGAGGAATCATCGGCGGTTCAGGATCTGGTCCGGCAGCATAGCGACCTGATTTCGTACCACAGAGTGTCGTTCCGGGGATTACCCCTTGCACGCAATTATGGGTGGCAAAAGGCGAAGTACGAGGCCATCGTTTTTGTCGATGACGACATACGTTGCGGTCCCTCCTTGGTGAGCGAACATCTCAGTGGTTTGACACAATCGAATGTCGGTATGGTTGCGGGAGGAGTAGACGACCTCATTCCCTCCAAAAAGAGTAGGGCAGAGCCCGGACGGTTCAATTTCTGGACCGCGACCCCGGTGCGCAGTTTTGGAGCAAATGACAAATGCTTCGTCCAGCACGTGGCAGGTTGCAATTTTTCGGTTTGGCGCTCGGTGCTAAAAGCAGCAGGCGGATTTGATGAAGCACTTGCGATGGGAGCAGCTCTCTATGAAGAGACCGAGCTTTGCTTGAGAGTTCAAAAGCTCGGCCTCGACATCTCCTTCAATGGGAATGCTCGCCTGCAGCACTTGGCGGTTGCGCACGGGGGCTGTCGAGCGCCTGATCTTCCGACCTACATCCGTTCGCTTGCACACAACCGCGCCATCCTGATTGGGCGCAACCTACGATGGTTTCAGGTTCCGGTCGCGTATGTGCGGCTACTTCTCCTGATCGTTTCGTATGCCATCCACTATCGCACAGTCGGAATTTTTGCGCCGGGCATTGCGGGCTTCACAAGCGGAGTCCGAGCAGCTAGGCGGCCTCCCATCTGCAGCCGGTACAAATCTCCGCGGGTCCACGCATGAGAAGGCTCTGGCTGCTCTGCTTTCCTCTGCTCTTTCTTCCAAATCTGGGGTTTTCGCACGAGACTGCATATGGAGTGCTCGAAATGAGCGACTGGGTGCTTGGACCCTTCGTCCTGTTGCTGCTCCTCGCTCCGTCCGTCAATCGCCAGCAAAGGGTCCCGCGAGTGAATGTACTCCTAATTTGTTTTCTCGTCTGGGCTTCGCTAAGTTCTCTATCGATCCAAGCCCGATATGACTACCTTGATGTGGTTCCAGTCCTTTTTGGATGTTTTATAAAACTGTCCAAGCTCGCGCTCTACGCAACCGCAGGAGTCCTTATTTCAACAAAACTCGTCAGTTCAAGGGTTCATGCTCAATGGCTTTGGTCCATACTCGCTGCGGTGGTGATCCTTACTATAGGGTTACTGATGAGTATCAACAGTCAAAGTACACAACTCATGGACTCCGTCGCGGGCTATAAGTCTTATAATTCCATCATCGTATCAATCGCGATTCTCGCATCTTATATTGCGGGTCTATGGGTCGACAGTGCGGCGAGCCGCAAGTGGCGCTCAGCAGCCTTGTTGGTGCTTGGTGCCGTAATAGGCTCCGTGCTCCTGTCGGCTTCTCTCACGGCTCATGGGCGCGGAGGTTGGCTGGCCTTGATCGCAGGATATGGCTACATCCTCTGGAAGAAAACAAGACGAAGCAGCGCTTTCGCAATTCTCCTGCTTCTCAGCCTTGGGGGGCTAGCTGCTTACAGGACGCTTCCCAATTTCAAAGCTCTTATCGACCACACCGTTTCTCCCTCCGATGACCTGGAGACGTATCGCGTATCTGGAGTGGACGAGGGCGCACGAATCGATATTTGGATACACGAAGCCCCCAAATTGATCAACGCGCCATTGCTGGGCACCGGCTTCTATCATCGTGGTGGAACTTCTGGCTTGTGGGACACGGGATCACACAATTTCTTTATCCAGATGTTCCTGGAAACCGGGGTGGTGGGTGGAGCTATTGTCATCATGGTTTTTGTGGTCATGTGGCGTCAGGCCGGGTCCGCGGTTTCGCGACAGGCCAGGATCAGTGTTGCCACACGCGCAGCCTTGGTCGCGGCTATCGTCGGCGGTATGAGCGGGGAATACTACTACGGCAATATTAGTGTTCTGGTGCTGTTCGCGGTGTTTGCATGTTCTGGCGCCGGACGATCGGAAACCGACACGCGAATAGCGCCCACCCCTGGCTTCCAAATTCGGAGTTGGCACGGGGGCGCGTTCTGACGTCTTTGGTTTCCGTTTTGATGCCCGTGTTCAACGCCGCTGACACGTTACCAGTCGCCCTCGCATCGCTGCAAGCGCAGACTTATGGCAATTGGGAATGCATCGTTGTCGACGATGGCTCCACCGATAATTCGGCGGCCATTGTTGAAAGCCTACGCGATAAGAGAATTCAATCGCATCGTCTGTCCCGAAATCGCGGTCGGGGATATGCCCGCCAACACGCGTTACGGTTTGCTCGGGGTAGCTACGTTACCTTCCTTGATGGAGATGATTGGATCTGCCCGACGAAGTTCCGTGAACAGGTCGAAATACTCAACGCACACCCAGGGGTCGCGCTCGTGAGCACCGATATGGCCATCGTGAACCAGATCGGCGAGCTAGTTGGAATTAGGAATTCACCCGGAAGCAAATCGGGCTCGAACATTTTTTGGCCATTGGCCATGCCTCCTATGGCATTTGCTCCTTCGATGATGGCCGGCAAGTTGGCAAAGGAAACCGGCTTTGACACTTCCTTCCCGATCTCCGAAGATGTGGACTTCCTCTTGAGGGCATTGCTCGGCAAGCGATACGTGGTGCTACCGACTCCTCTCTACGTCTATCGCGAGCAAGGTTCGACTACGATCACCAAGGTTAGCGCTGCTTTGAACCACTGCTGCCGAATGTTCACTAAGCACTTCGATCAATGCCCTACGAACTGCGCAATTGAAATCGCCAAGGCCCGTGCAAAGCAAGCGATCTACCACGTTGGGGCTGCCATTGGGTTTTGGGAACAAATCATCGCACGCCGCTCCCGTGCACCGTCCAGTCTGGAACGTCAACAGTACGAGGCCTCGTGGAGGACCGTAACCGAGATCGCAAACAGAGCCGCCGGCACTTTGGTGACTCGCTCGAAATGAATCAAGCTGTTCCTACACCCAACTGACATGACTACCGCAGCGCTAAGGCGAAAAGTTTTGCGACCCCGCTCACAAGCGCGGCTTCCTTTCGCTCCGTGGCCTTGTTTTGAAGCCGACGAAATCGAAGCCGCGGCGGCCGTACTACGCTCGGGAAAGGTCAACTACTGGACAGGGGAAGAAGGTCAGTTGTTCGAACGTGAGTTCGCCCGGTCAGTTGGAACAAAATATGCTGTATGCGTTGCCAACGGAACGGTGGCTCTGGAATTGGCGCTCCAAGCGCTTGGAATCGGCCGTGGCGACGAAGTGATCACCACATGCCGCACATTCATAGCGTCGGCGAGTTGCATCGCGATGCGCGGTGCCCGTCCCGTCTGCGTCGATATAGACGCCGAGAGCCAGAATATTACGGCGGAAACTATACGGCCCGCAATTACGCCTCGGACCAAAGCTATCATCGCGGTTCACTTGGCGGGATGGCCCTGCGACATGGACCAGATCGTGCAGTTGGCAGCAGAGCACCACCTGCGAGTCATTGAGGACTGCGCGCAAGCTCAAGGTGCGATGTACAAGGGCCGGCCGGTGGGCTCCCTGGCAGATGTTGCGGCTTTCTCTTTCTGTCAGGACAAGATCATGACGACAGGTGGCGAAGGAGGAATGCTCACAACGAACGACTTCAGCGTGTGGGAACGCGCGTGGAGCTTCAAAGACCATGGCAAGAGCTTTGATGCCGTCTACCGAGGCAAGCACGATGGGGGCTATCGATGGCTTCACGAATCATTTGGCACCAATTTGCGAATGACCGAGATGCAGGCCGCACTCGGACGCGTAACCCTCACGAAAGTGCCACGGTGGGTCGAGGCCAGACGCCGTCACGCGAATACGTTGACCAAAGCACTTTCCAGTTTATCTGGCCTCCGAGTTCCACGAGTTCCAGATGGCGTCTATCATTCGTACTATAAGTATTATGCGTTCCTGCGGCCCGAGATGTTGCGGAATGGATGGAATCGAGATGCCATCATGCAGGCGATCAATGAGCAGGGAGTTCCGTGTTTCGTTGGGAGCTGCAGCGAAATCTACCTTGAAAAAGCGTTCGCTGCAAACCGTGTGCACCCGCGTCTTCCGGTGGCCATGTTGCTCGGCGAGACCAGCCTGATGTTCCTGATTCACCCAACATTGTCGGAAGACCACATCGCTCTTACCTCTCGAACGATTGAGAACGTCGTTGCTAAAGCAGTTAGAACCACAACCCCTGCCACGCACCTGTCGAAACCGCGCCCAGCTAGCACATAGGTCCTTTCTCAAGTCCCAATCATGTCACACAACTTCCATGACAGAGTTTCGATACTCGTCAAACATCGGCACGTAGCGATCGTCCCGTTCCATTGTTTCCTCATAGCCTCCTCACTTGTAGTAGCGTGGCTGCTCCGGTTCGACTGTCGACTTCCGCCGCCGAACATTCTAGTCAACAGTTTGCCACTCTTAATCTTGTTCCGAGTCGCTGCTCTCTCACACTTCGGCGTCTTACATTGGTACTGGCGGCACACTGGAATAGTCGATCTGGTTGACATTGGAAAGGCCGTTGGGCTCGGTAGCCTGGCGTTCTTCGTGACCATCCACTATATCCTTCGTGAATACGAGTTCACCTTCTCGATTCTCATACTTGAAGCGATCATTACTGCTGTCGCGTTGGCGGGAACACGCTTATGCGCAATAGCGATCAAGAACAGAAGGCTCAGTTCAGGCGTCCATAAGAAACGAAGAATAATTGTTGGGGGAGCGGGCGACGCCGCTAGCCTTCTGATTCGGGAACTGTTGGGCACCGAATTTGTCCCAATGGCGTGTCTCGATGATGATCTGAACAAGCACGGGGCGAAGATCCATGGGGTACCGGTTGTGGGCACTTTTGAGGCTATCGGGGTAACGATTAGAAAGTACGAGGCGGAAGAGCTCTTCGTAGCTATCCCTTCTGCTACTGGTGTCCAGATGCAGCGCGTCAGCACAATTTGTGAACAAGCCGGCGTCCATTATCGGACAGTACCAAACCTTCGAGAACTATTGATGGGCCGCAGCTCTGTTTCACAACTTAGGGAGCTGAACGTTGAGGATCTCCTGGGCCGGGACCCTGTTCAACTGGATCCGAAAGTGGTTCGCAACCAGATCGCCGGCAAAGTGGTACTGGTCACTGGCGCTGCGGGCTCTATTGGCTCGGAGCTCTGTCGTCAAATTCTGGAGTGCTCTCCCACTAAGTTGATTGCGTTGGATCAAGCAGAAACGCCGATGTTTTATTTGCAAGTACAGCTCACGAAACAGGCCGCTATCGATCGTGTCGTGTTCGTAGTGGCAAATATTACCGATACCCCGCGCCTGCGCCGAATACTCCGTGAAGAAGGCGTACATGTTATTTTTCATGCTGCAGCCTACAAACACGTGGGATTGGTGGAACTTAACATTCGCGGAGCGCTCAACAACAATGTGCTTGCACTGCCACCTCTGCTGGAAGTCGCCGAGGCGTCTGGATGCGAAGCATTCGTTTTGATTTCGTCTGATAAGGCGGTGGAACCCACCAGCTTTATGGGTGCCACCAAGAGACTGGGAGAACTGATGTTGGCGGCCAGGAAAAAGGAAACCATGCGATGTGTGTCAGTGAGGTTCGGCAACGTTTTGGGCTCGCAGGGCAGCGTAATCCCACTGTTCGAAAAACAGATCAAAGAAGAGCGCCGCATAACCATCACACATCCGGACGCGACCAGATTTTTCATGACCATTCCTGAGGCAGTGTCACTTGTGCTGGAGGCCTTTACTATGGGTGACCACGGTGATATTTTGGTCTTGGATATGGGCAATCCGGTCCGCATACTCGATCTGGCACGTTGTTTGATTCGCCAGTCCGGAAAATCGCCTAATGACATAACAATCGATATCGTCGGCCTGCGTCCTGGGGAAAAGCTGCACGAGCACCTCTTCTACCCTACGGAAAGGCAATTGCCTACTGAGAATCGTAAAGTGAAGCGAACCCAGTCTGACATTATCCCGTGGCCGTCACTCATAGCCCATTTGAAAGACCTGCAATCGTTGACCAACTCCGGAGCTGACATATCTATCCGTGAGAAAATGAGAGAAATCATTCCCGAGTATTCCTACCAGACGGAACATGGACAGGCAGACGACCTACCCTCAGAGACACCGTTGTCGCCGATCCCGAATGTCACAGTAACCTTCGCCGCCGCCGCAGGACAAGACTGAGCTGACGCGCTCGATCATAGATCCGAGAATACCTTGCATGAGAACCTACACTCTCCGGTCCGGCAGGCGACAGCAAGCCCTCGCGTCGATCTAACCAGGCAGCATGGTTTTTGATGGGGAAGCCTAGTCGTTACCCTTCGGTCTCATGGGGGTGGATCGCTCCCCTTCAGGTCAAGGTCATCGAATGACCGATTGAAGCTTGGGCGTTAGTTCCGGCGAGAGTTCTCCGACCATCTTTGAATTAATGAATCAATTACCATTAGACTGGGAAAAAGCTTTTGTCCTGCTCCTAGGCACTTCACCGCCGAAGACCTTGCTGACCTTCCTCGCTAAGCCCCACATTTGTGCTCACAAGTTTGGAGGTCGCGGGTTGCCGGAGGTCGAGAGGCACCTTCATTCCGTAACCTTGAAATTGCACCGGACAGGGGCCAAGGAAAAATCATGGTGCGCCATTCGCGGATTTCTGCCACTGCTGCGGCTCAGTCGGTAGGACCAAACGGGCTTTTACGCCGAACATCTCGTAGTCCGTGAACAGCCCCCTGCACCAGTACGTTTTCGTGTGCTCGGCTTGTGTCGTAATGGTGACCGGGACAAGGTACTGCGTCCCACCCTTCTCCAGCCAGCCATAAGTCATCACTCCCCACCAGCGGTACCACGGTCCCGAAAGGTCAAGGGCTTCCGAAATCCGCAAGATGATCCCCGACTCGTCCATCCAGACTTCACCGTGGCAGTCGTAGAATTTCATCGTGCTGCGCCGGAAGAAGCCGAAGCTCACGACAGACCGGTACAAGCACACCCGGTCCTCGAGCTTCGCGGCGTACTGGAAGACGTGGACGGTTCGGCCGCCCACGACGGCGTCCGGCGCTTGGTGGATTTTCAAGTTAAGCTCCGTCCCAACCATTCGAGGAAGCACAGACCACTCAGCGCCGGGCACTATGGAACCGTTCAGCGGCGGGAAAGGGACGTTGTCGTAGAACTTCTTGTTGCCTTGGTGCCGCCAGCGCTGCCAGCCGTCCAGGATGAGCGTGTCGTATGCGTCGGTCACTTCGGGTTCGCGGTTGTCGCGACCCCAAGCGAATGTCTGGGTCGCGGTGAAGTTAAGCATCGAGTCGGCTAGATGCTGTGCCGTGCGCCGCAGCTTGACTACTTCGGGCGGCTCCACGGGGCGCTGCGAAAGGCCTCCGGCGCCGGGCCAGACGTAGGGCGGATACAGGTCTGCGGCGACGGGGGAGATAAAAACGGTTTTCGGAAAAAGGGTCGCTTGCAGGTAGGGGTCCGCCCGCGTAACAAAGTCCGAAAGCTCCTTGACAGGCACCGCGAGCGCGATGCGGTCCTTGCCCTCGCTTATGCCGTTCAGGATGCCGACGATCTTCTTTGTCTTGCTGTCAACCACAATGCCGCCGCTAGCGCCGACGCGCACCCGACCTTCCTCGTAGCTGAAGGCAAGCAGACCTTGGACGGTCTTGCCTATGAACTTGCCGTGCCAGTGAACTAGCCCGCGCTTCGGGTTCCAGTTAAACGGGTAGGCGTAGATGTCCGCTTCGTGGCTGTTCTCCAAATCGTTGGCGTCGAAATCAATGCCATGGAAGTTCTTGAGGGGATGCCGCATCTCGTAAATGGCAAGGTCGTGAGCCACGGTGTACTTCAGCGAGCCGCCCCCGGCAAGGTTTATGTCTTGCGCCCCCGCATCGTCCGGGTCGGAATCGAGGTAGAGGTGCGCGGAGAATACCCCCTTAATACGGACGTACTTGCCCATGATTTTAGCGACGTGGTAGTTGGTCGCCACGAAGCGGCAGTCCTCGTCTAGGCATAACCCCGTGCCAAACTTCACGGAGAAAGGGGAAGGATGCTTGATGTCGGGCTTGAAATCCGTGATGGGAAAGACGACGTGCTCGGGAACGAAGTCCTGAGCACACACCGGGAGGGCAAGGGCGAATAGGAGGAGTATAGACCCCAGTCTCCGAGCGTGGAGTCTTTCGCTACGGCGGCGGAAGGAGAAAGGACGAGGAATGAGGGCTTGTCTACCGAGTGAGGAGCCCGCGAACGGGTTGATGAGAAGGAAATAATTTTGCACGGCTGCGTCGATCTCTCACTGAAGGTATCGGCATGTTTTGTTCCTCCTTTCCAACAATTAGTCAGACTTCATGAACGAAGGTTCTGGGATGAACGGGCTCGGTTATCTGCAGGAGCTGACGTGCTGGTGGAAACTGGATTTAGCAGAAAACACGGGATGCGATGCAGCACATTTGCGCTGAGTTAAGCGCCGTACCAAAGAGCCACGAGCGTTTGGCTTCTTGCCGCTGAACCTCGTGGCTGTCACGGTTAAGGCGTCTACGAAGGAACGGCAAAACCAGAATCCAATCCACAACAAGTTTGAACGGGACGCGCCGAACCAACTGCATACCACTTCGAATTCCGACACTGGATGGCCCCGAAAACGCAATCTGTTCTTCGACCTCACGAGAGAGGACAAGTTTCCGCCAGCTTAGACTGAGGAGTTCGCTTTCGATACAGCCGTTTGAAGGAAGTAGCCTTGTTCGACCGGCTTGCTGCCTCTAGCGCATTCAACAGCTCTGATTCATCCGACCTTGGAACCACTGGGCCAGCAATATCAAGCGCGCTTGCAACTCGTAGTATCGGCCGACCGAGCGTAACTACGAGAGTGTCGTGGAGACCATCGCCTTCAACGCGCTGCCCACAATCCCGCAGAACGGCGACATGGAGGAACTAGTGACACGCTGATGTCGGCGGGCGCGTGGAGGCGCCTAGACTTTTGTCCGCCACGACCAACGTCGCGATGGCATGCCGCCTTTGGGTTTCCGTTAAGCGAGCCAAAGCTCTAGCGGTATGCGTTGTCAGGCAGTAGAGAAACAGCGTGGAAAAATGTTGTGTTTGTATCGCTAGATCAGCTTTCGCTTACTTTTCTACGTTCTAAGGTGAATTTGTGTTCTTGTGCGCTAGCACCATAGATTCAGACAAAAACGTCGCTTTGCACTCTTCCCGATTTGAATTCACGTTGCGTTTTCCACAGGTCCGTTGTGACATCTATCACATCCGATATCTAAGGGTTTCGTTAGCCTGATTAAGAGCAGGCCTCCGGTTGGCCAGTGAATATTTAAGTGGGAGGCCCACAGTGCAGAAGCCACTACACCAGTATTGTCCCTCGGTCGAGCCTCGTGTTAAGACCGTAATTGCTGTCCAACATGTTCAGAAAATGCGGGGAGGGGCGCAGTCCCATCTCATGCTCTGTTCCGATGACCACTTCTATGTGGTCAAGTTCGGCAATAACCCCCAACATCCCCGAGTACTGGTCAATGAGATGTTGGCCTCTCAGTTGGCGGAGCGGATTGGGCTCCCTGTACCCGTATCCGTAATCGTCGAGGTTAACGCTCGGCTGGTGGACCGCACACCTGCTCTGAGCATCCAACTGGTTAATCAAACAGTGCGCTGTCAGGCAGGCCTACAGTTCGGCTCGGAATACGCGGTATCTCCGCTCATAGGACGGTGTTTCGATTACTTGCCAATTGAGACCTTAAGCAAGGTGTCGAACGTGACTCGCTTTTGCGCGATGTTGGCGTTGGACAAATGGACGGGCAACGCCGATGCACGGCAGGCGGTATTTTGGTGTAAGAACAAACAGCGCGTTTACACTGCAGCCTTCATTGACCAAGGATATTGTTTCAACGCCGGGGAGTGGACGTTTCCCGACATTACACTCCGAGGAGTCTATGCAAGAAATGAAGTCTACGAAAGCGTGTGCGGATGGGCCTCGTTTGTTACATCGTTAGGGCTGATTGAGAACCTGGAACCAGACATCATCAGATCCATCGCCCAGCAAATTCCACCCGAATGGTATGATTCGAATTTCACTGCGTTGGGAGTGCTCGTGGAGAAGCTCGTCGACCGGCGGACTATGATACGGCCACTGATAGAAGCGTTTCGTGTATCCGTGCGGAACCCATTTCCAAAGTGGAGGGAGAGTTGAGCTTTGATCACAGCTGCCATTCTGTCTCGGATCGGTTATCATGCCACTGGTGCCATGCCGCGACAACTCCAATTCTTCACCCTCCGCTACATGCCGAATATTGCAACGGGTGAGTTCATCAACATAGCAGTGATCTTATTTGACCCTTCTGGCGGTTTCTGCGGCGTTCGTTTCATGACTGACTGGCAGCAAGTGCAGGCTTTCGATCCGGATGCAGACATCAAAACGTTGGAGGCTGTAGGCCGCGAAATAGAAGAGCAATTCCGCAGCGGCAAGGGAGAAGAAATCCTGAAAACCATGGAAGACTCTTTCTCCAACGCTGTCCAGCTTTCGCCCGGAACGGTCTGCTTGATAAACGAACCAAGGAAGGAGATTGAGAAACTTGCCTCTCGCCATCTTGGAAAGAGCATAGGAATGTGACGGCATCGACTGCTGCGCACGTGCCGAGACCGTCGCAAAAGCCTTCAAACGCAAGCGTCCGTCGTATCGGCCATTTTTTCCACCGAAATCCCGGCGACAACTATTCTTCTTTACACTCGCACAATCTGCTTCACACAAATTGGAACGCCTCCCTGCCACGCAGGAGGCTGTTGACGCGCTTGTTGCACCATCTCGACCCTCTCGACCAAGACCTTTCGAGTCTCTACCGAAGTCCTCACCTCCCGGTGGAATGCGACCCCGGCGCCACGCATGCCCGCGGGAGTCTTCAAGGTCACATGAAAGCCGAGGCGATCGACGGCGGTCGTCGTCGCCTCCTCGGAGTCGATGCGGGCAAATTCCCGAATAAGAAGGATGAGCGCATCCTTGTGGTCGGCGTTCATGTGCTGGATAATTTCGGCATTGAGTCAGCCGCGGGTCGGGTTGGCAGCCCAGATATTCGGCGGCAGATACCCAACCCATCACCCCGAAGCCCCCAACGAAATAAATGTCCGCGATGTCCATGCGGTAAAAAGAAAAGTCCTCAAAATCCACCCTCCAGCAGCTATTGGCATGGCGTCCTAGATAGAGGCTGCGAGCGTCACCTCCGGTACGGACACTACAATCCCCACCAAGGTGACTCTTGGATGACCCGAGCGAATCATCGCCGGCGTCATCCTGCGTCACGAGCAAGCAGCCGCGGGCGTCTGCCTTCAAGTTCTGCGTATGCATTGCCATCATGCTTATAAGGAAGATTGTACGGCCCTGTTCGCCCAAGCTGTAGGGGCATGATTGATCCGAATGGGAATCCTGGCTGCTCCCGCGAGAGTGTCGCGAGGCTTACGCGACCCAAGTACATCAAGGTACGCGCAACGCTAGGCGTACGAAGGCTCCTGAATAGCGGACCGGTGTACGCGTGTTTTCTGACAGAAGTGGAAGACATTACAGTTACTTGGGTGCCAGGTGTACGAGGACACCTGAAAGCTCAGCGTTTTTTGCATACTCTCTCAGAATCCGGTGGTAAAGGCTATGGATACCCGCGGCTAACGCTGCGCCGCATCGCCGACCCAGAACGGTGAGACCGGATCTGCAGCCCACGACTGTTCAATAGTGCTCAGGTTGAATGAAATGTGCGAAGTACAGACGCCCCGACAGGAAAGTACCTCAAAGCGGCACGCGGTTGCCGATCTATCGAGCCATGAGACATTGCGGCAACCCCAGTAGACTCAACTGGTTCACCTGACTCTACGTGACCAGTAGTGTTCTCTCATCCATCGGATTCCCGTAATGGGACGATTCCCAAAGACGGAATGCATCTGGCCCGTTAGAAACATTGAGGAACGAATTATTGCTCTGGGACACGGCTTTGAAGCATAACATCCCTTGCATGAACAAGAATTCTGACTTGGGTCGGCAACTTGCGGATGCACGGGCGAGAAGTTTTGTCGCCCTGGTCTTCGACATCTTGGAAGCGGCGGAAAAGCGCTACGAGGATTCAGCAATCGCGGCGCATCCAACCTTTAACGAAATCCCCAAACAGAAACCGCGCGAACGATGAAATCGCTAGAGGTTCTCTTAGTCGAAGACAACCCCGGAGATGTTCGGCTGGCAAAGGAAGCATTCGAGGCTACTAATATAGCCGTTCACTTGGGTGTGGCCACCAATGGCGTTGAGGCGCTGGCTTTTCTGCGGCGCGAGGGCGTCTACGCGAATGCCCCGCACCCGGACCTTACCCTGCTTGACCTGAATATGCCCCGCAAGGATGGCCGCGAGGTCTTGGCAGAAATCAAGAAGGATGAAAAGCTAAAAACGATTCCGATCGTGATCTTCACCACATCCGAGTCAGAACGCGACACAGCGCAAAGCTATCAACTGCAAGCCAACTGCTATCTTTGCAAAGGCTGGCGTCGGCGGTTCAAACTCCGTCCCTGGCCAACGCCTAATCTCGCGCACACCATGTCTCTGGCCGAAATCGCGGTCAAACAACTTCCCAGCATTCAGATCTATACCCGCCACAGCCGGAAATGCGCCCAGGCCGGAACCAGCTCCGGCGGCGGCGAGGAATCTTATAAGCGATGCCGATGCTGGAAATGGCTTCGCTGGCATCAGCGAAGCGTAAACGGCAAATCCGAGCTGAAACGCCTGCCCACGAAATGCCGGGACTGGGCTGGAGCCGAGCGCTCCAGACACGACTTGCTGAAGCGCCTGGAGGCAAAAAAGTCTCGACACGTGGTTGTTGCTGAAGCAAAAAGCCCCGCTTGAACAAGTGAATATGGCACAACCAGATAAGATTACAGAAGAAATTGCGCGTTGCGATGCCGCTCTCGCAAAGTTGAACGCTAGCAATCCGTGAGCAAACCGGAAAACATCGGAGGGCGGGAGGAATGAAGGTCAAATGATTTGAGCCGCACATCACGCGCTGGCGGTTCAATGACGCTTGGTCAAAAACGAGATGGCCGTCGCCTTCGACCTCCAAAGGAAAATCTCTTATTGGCGGGAATCCCTGAGATCAAGTCTCAGGTGCACACTTCGAATACGGTTAGCGAGACTTGTTCGATCACGCAATCCAACGGTCGAAGTAGATGGATAATTATGGGTTGCTGCTTGTCCCAAGCAGCGGGGGTGAGTTCTGGGAGGCGCTGGATCGAGCGATCAGCAAGTCCGGGAAGGACTGCGGCCAAATAGTCGCGCACTGGGAGTTTTAACCTGCGGCAGCTTTCCACAATCGAGAAAATCGCCGCAACTTTGGGTCCCGCCATTGGGCTGCCGATGTGTATCCAGTTTTTTCGACCCAAAGCCACGGGACGCATGAAATTCTCCGCCAGATTGTTACTTAGCTCTAATTCGGGATACTCCAGGAAGAGTGTAGGTTTCCTCCAAAGTGGGAGTGCGTATCTGGAGGCCTTGCTGAGTGCGCTGGATGGCAATGCAACGGACTGCGCTGCGTCGATGATGCCACGAATATCATCGAGAAGAGGTTTCGCTGTTTCCTGACGCCGGATATGGCGCCGCAGTAGTCAGCGCTTTGCGGCGAGCTTGCGCGTCGACGGCAAACAGTTCGTCCATCTGCGCCACAATCGGAGTTGCCACCGGGTCTCGTGGATTTAGCTGTACCGCTTCAAAAAACTGTCTTCTAGCATAGCGAAGAACCGAATCCATACCGTCCATACCGTAATCAGGCCAATTGGAGTTGATCAATGTTTTTTCTGTGACTCTTGTTCAAGATGTGATAGAACCTAACTGCCGGTAAAGACTACGGTTGGCGGCATCTCGCTGATCGCAAAGGATCTGCCTGAAAGAGCCTTCTCGAATC
>CAWKNM010000004.1:0-287500 GCA_963851165.1 uncultured Acidobacteriaceae bacterium
CCTCCGGGACTCGGTTCCTATTTCTTGGGGCTTACCCAGGACTTACGTCCTGGGCTATTATCTGCCGCCCCTCCGGGGCTGTATCGCAATTCCCGTTTTGGGAATCGTTTCCATTTTTTCTTTCGATTTTCTTGCCTTTGACTTTTCTTTCTTGTCGAATCGAAACATAAGGCGGCATTCGCGAGTTTTTTCACGGATGCTGCCTTTTGCTTTCTGGGGCGGGGCGGATGAAGAAACGGAAACCGGGGATTATCAAACCGGGGAATATCAAGCCTAAAATTTTCAAACCACGGATTATCAAAGACCCGAAGGCTCGCGGGGAGTGGGTGGAGTCGGTGTTTATGGCGCGGGCTAGCGAGCATGGCTTGGCGGTGAGCAAACCTTGGGGAGATTCGAGGAGCTACGACTTTGTGATCGGGCGTCCGGGACGGTTTGTCGGGGTGCAGGTTAAGTCGACGGTTTGCCGAGTCGGGTGGGGCTATGAGTGCTGCCGTACGAGGCAAGGGAAACAAGGCGTATCGCGCGCGGCTCGTTCGACTTTCTCGCGGCCTACGTCGTCGTTGAAGGATGCGTGGTACATCATTCCGGCGGTGCGGTCGAGGGCAAAGAAACGGTGTGCCTATTTTCGAAATCGAAGTATGCGAGGTACGAAGAATATCGCGAGGCTTGGCAGCTTTTGCGGGAGGCTTCGGAAGTCTCGTCTGAGGGCTCTGGGGATGGCGAGGCTGCCGAGGGCGAGAGTTGCGCGGAGGATTCCGCAGGGGCGGAGTCTGCCGGAGATCAGCGTCCTCCCGCGAAGCGCTGCGGGGCGAATGGAAGCGGCGATGAATTTCTTCGAGCAGAGGCTGGAGCGCGGTGGTGTCGATCCGCAGAAGCGGTGAAATGAAATGGTAGGTCGCGGGCGCTGTGCTGGGTGAATGAGAAAATCCCCACGTCTCGCAAAAGCGGCGAGACATGGGGCACCCCTTTCTGGATCACGCGCTGACATGATCCTGAATCGCTCTCAGTTTTCCTCGGGTTTCCACAAGGAAGGCTTTTCGTCCACAGTTTTCGCACAAGCGCGCGCTGTTTTTTTATTGCGGGGGGCGGGGTTGTGACGGAGAGTGGGTGCAGCGAAAACGTGAGAGTTTTCTGAGCTTGCCGGATGATTGCGGCAGGGCCTGCAGCAGCCGGTGATTCTCGAGGGTGAATCGCCGGGGGACATATCGGAAACGCGTGCGAACGCGAACTGGTTGCCCGGGCGTTGCGGCCTCCTCCCCGATCCCGCTCATGAGTGGGAATGGGCTGCCGGCCCCCGCAGCGGTTGCGCTATGTGGTCGCAAGATCGCGAGTGCAGCCAGCTTTGGCAAATGCGGCACTCCCTCGGGAGCGCTGACGGGCCAGAAGCATCATCCCGCCGCGTGAGCGGCGGATGAGGCGAGTCAGAAGATCCACGGACGATGCGGCGCGGGTGGCTGGCCCCGGCCGCATTTTTTTTGTTTTTCAAACTTTTGCCGCGGATTTGCGCGGATAACCCTGGATCTACGCTTGTTCACTAAATTTCCCGGTGACGGCGCGAGAGGGAAATTGTTCGGGACCGGTTTTCGCGTGGCTTCCACAGAAAACATGCGGTGTTCACAACATCTGCACAGGTGGTCGCGTGATGTTCGTCCTACGTTCGCCCATCCGGAGCGCAGTGTTCTTGCTCGAGTGAGAGCAAACGCCGGGGATGGGGAATCGAAGGTGGCATTAATCTACATTTCGTTTTTCTTTCGCCTGCGTCATAATTGGGTTGAAAGGCTGGAGAGCGGTCTAGATGGCAACTTCTGAATACACGATTAGCAGTCTTCCGGCGAATGTGGAGGCGGAGCGCTCGATTTTGGGGGCGATTCTGCTGGACAACTTTGCTTATAACCAGGCGGCGGAACATTTGCGGACGGAGGATTTTTCGCTGGATTCGCACCGGCGGATTTATTCGCGGATGGTGGATCTGGCGGAGTCTTCGCGGCCGATTGACATGATCACGCTGATCGAGGAGCTGGACCGGCATAAGGATCTGCAGGCGATCGGGGATGTGGCTTATGTGTCGAGCCTGGTGGAGGGGGTTCCGGACCGGCCGTCGATTGAGCATTACGTCAAGATTGTGCGCGACAAGGCGCTGCTGCGCGGGCTGATTCATGCGGCGAATACGGCGATTGCGCGGGCTGCGGATCAGAGTGACGCGGCGGAAGATGTGCTGAGCGATGCCGAGGCGGCGATTTTTCAGCTTTCGGAGAAGCGCATTGGGCGCGGGTTTATGGGCGTGCAGGAGATCGTGCGTGAGTCGTTTGGGTCGGTCGATGCGCTGCTGCAGCGGGGGCAGCGTATTACCGGGCTGGCTACTCACTACACCGACTTAGATGAGATGACCAGCGGGTTGCAACGGAGTGATCTGGCGATTATTGCGGCGCGGCCATCGATGGGGAAGACGGCGTTTGCCATGAATATTGCGGAGAACGCGGCGATTGAAGATGGGCAGGTGGTGGGCGTGTTCTCGCTGGAAATGTCGCGCGAAGCGTTGCTGCTGCGGTTGCTTTGTTCGCAGGCGCGGGTGGATGCGCACAAGATGCGGACGGGGTCGCTGTGGCAGGACGATACGAAAAAATTGGTGCGCGCGATGGAACAGCTGGCGCACGCGCCTATTTACATTGACGATACTGCCGGCATTTCTCTCAGCGAGATGCGGGCCAAGGCGCGGCGGTTGAAGCAGTCGGCGGGGAAGCTGGATTTGATCATCATCGATTATCTGCAGCTGATGTCGGGCGGGGGAAAGCGCTACGAAAACCGGACGCAGGAAGTGTCCGCTATTTCGCGCGGACTTAAAGCGCTGGCTAAGGAACTCGCCGTGCCGGTGATTGCGCTCTCGCAGTTGAGCCGGGCTCCAGAGAGCCGGGGAGGCGATCATCGTCCGCAACTTTCCGATCTGCGCGAATCGGGGTCGATCGAGCAAGATGCCGATCTGGTGATGTTCATTTTTCGCGAAGAGGTTTACAAGCAAGATGATCCGGATTTACAGGGGCGGGCGGAGATCATTATTGCTAAACAGCGCAACGGTCCGACGGGGAGAATCCATCTGGCGTTTCTGAAGAACTGCACCAGATTTGAGACCGTCGCGGAGGGTGGAATTGGGCCGGAAGAGTGAGCGTGAGGGGCGAGAAGGTGTGATGTCCCGGTACGGTAAACACTGTAGGAAGTTCAGCTTGCAGCGGGATTGCTGAATTTGAGGTTGGCCTGTGGAAAGCTTGTGGAATTGAAAACGGCTTTCAGAATTTCTTTAAGCAAATACCGGGCGGCCGGTTTGACCAGGAGTCAGACTTGAGCTTTAAGTGGCTGAGTATTAACCAGTTAGACAATTCACGCGGCATTAACACACGGGTTCGCGCAAGGCAGCCCGAATCAGTACGCTTTTGAGATTTGCACATCTGGCAGGTCTAGTCCCTTCGTTTTGTGCTTGATTTTGGCTTCGGCGAGAGCCAACTGAGCTCTCTCGGCATGCTGGAAATCGAAATCGCAAAATCGATTTTTCTTCTGCGCGGATGCTAGCGCATCGACATCCACCGCCGGAATCCCGAAACGCTGCCATCTATCGAAACCTGGGCCGCCACAGGCGCTTGTTCCTCGAGCGCGGTGCGAGCTACGGATAGTTCTGCCATGAGTCGCGCTTCGGGAAATGGAAGACGGTCGGCCAGGATGCGGGCGGCCGGCAGATCGTAGTTCGCGAGTTCCGCAGTGGCCTGGACATAGGGCTGGATCAGGGAATTGAACAGGAAGCCAGTATTCAGGATCAGCTCGCCGTTCTCGAACGAGCGCTGAAAGGGCAGAAACGCGTCTACCTCAACGGCGGCGGCGAGCACCTGCTGGAGTTGGCTGGCGGAGCGCTCGAGCAGCGGGACGGCGCGCGGGGGCTTCACTCGCGCGAAGGCTTGTGCTACCTGCAATTGCGCGGTGAAAAGCGATGCGCCGGGTGTGCGACTTGCGAGCAGGCCGCTGGCTTCCTCGAGCATTTCCTGAGCGATTGCTTCCTGCTGCGCGCCAACTGCGTTCATGGCGAACTGCGCCAGCACGGTGGCGCGATCTTCGTCGGGCGTGATTTGTTGTGCGAGTTGACGGGCCGCGGCGAAATCTCCCTGGTTACAGGCATTCGATGCGGATTGACGCAGCGCCTGTTGCATGACCTGTTCGCGCTGCAAGGGATCGGTGAGATTTTCCGCAACCTGGCGAGCGCGCGGCATGTCGCCATTGTTGGCGAACTGCCAGGCGACTTGCTGGGCAATGTTGGAACGAACTTCCTCGGGGGACTGTTCGGCGGCGGCGAGAAGTCGATTGGGATCTCCGCTGGCCTGCGCGTCGGTGAATTGGTCCCAACTTTTTTGTTCTGGAGAGAGCGCCTGAAAGTTTTCGGCGAGTTTCTGGCGCAGCGCCTGCGCGCGACTGGGAGCGAACTGATCTAGAGCCGGCAGGGACCCTTGCAGATTGCGCAGCAGGATCGCGGGGAACTGTGGGCTCAAGGCGGTGGAAGCAATGGAGTCGGCAAGAGCATTCAAGGTTTCATCCGGGGCTGCGCCGTTGTTGGATGTGGTTGCCTGCGAGTTCAGCAGGTTGAGCGCGAAGTTGAAGCTGGCGCCGGCGGAAGAGATATCGGTAGATCGAACGCGACCGACAATGTCGTGCAACAGCTGGGTTCCACCTTCCGGGTCCTTGGCAGCAACCTGAGCCAACAAGTTGATGAGTTCCCAAGGCAGGTCGCCGGGAGTTTGCAAATCTTTTTCTGCGGCGCGCAACGCGTTACGCGGATCGTGAGCTGCTTGCTGTGCGGCCAACTCAAGGCGCAGTCCGCGCTCTTCGGCTTCATCCTGTGCAGGATTTCCGGATTGCACGGAAGAACGGGAAGCGTTCATAAAGCTGAGAGCTAATTCTGCATCGCTCTGTGAGATGGTGCGGAAAGCGACCTGCCACTGCTGGCGCAGCGATTGGCGGGAGTTGGTGTCTGGGGTCTCGTCTTCTATATGGCGACTGGCAGCTTGCGCGAAGTCGCCGACCATCTGGGTGACCAGGGCGCGCGCCTGAGATTCGTTGCGACTCCAGAGCAAAGGAAATGCTTCGGACGCAATCGCGAGACGGTTCTGCGGCAGGCTTAAGCTTTTGGCGCCAGCGAGAACCAGGTCGAGCATTTCGACAGCCGCCTGATGCCGGGCACGCGAAGCTTTTTCGCTTTCGGGCGGATTGGCCTGCTGTGCGCTCGATTGCGGGGATTGCGATTGGGGAACTTGCGCTGTGCAGAACGCGGCCAGGGTGACGGCCGCAAGAAGAAGGCATGCGTATCGGGGAGTGTTTTGCGGCGGAATTAAGGGCATGGAATTCCCTCCCACGGGACGGTCCAGGCGAGACCGAGCGGATGGTCGAGAGGATAGACCCCGGCGCCGGACCTGAAGTTCCAGGAGCGCACTTCTTATTGATTCGCTCCGAATTGATCAGATGGAGCTTGGGGCGCGGAAGTTGCCCGACCGAGTGGGAACGTCGGAAGCGAGGAAACGCACTTTGGCGTGAAGAAATGGATAGGGTCGAGAGGTCGTAACCACTGAGGGCACAGAGGGTCACAGGGTAAAGCAGGACCGCGGGAGTTCTTGAATCGGACTGGCTAGTTGCTGTCTTCGCCGACCTTCAGGACGGCGAGGAAGGCTTCCTGGGGGATGTCGACGCGGCCGATGCGCTTCATGCGTTTCTTGCCTTCTTTTTGTTTTTCGAGCAGCTTGCGCTTGCGGCTGATGTCGCCGCCGTAGCATTTGGCGATGACGTTCTTGCGAATGGCGGAGACGGTTTCGCGGGCGATGATTTTCGCTCCGATGGAGGCCTGGATTGCTACTTCGAACATTTGCCGGGGAATGAGCTCGCGCATTTTCGAAACCAGGGCCTTGCCGCGCTCGTAGGCGAAATCGCGATGGACGATTACGGAGAGCGCGTCGACAGGCTCGCCGGCCACGAGGATATCGAGCTTGACCATGGGCGATTCCCAGTAATCGGCGAGATGGTAATCGAGCGAAGCGTAACCGCGGGAAACGGATTTCAGGCGGTCGTAGAAGTCGAGCACGATTTCGTTGAGCGGCAACTCGTAGTGCAGCATGACGCGCGAGGAGCTGACGTATTCGAAAGTCTTCTGCTTGCCGCGCTTGTCTTCGACCAGCTTCAGGATTCCGCCGACGTATTCTTCGTTGGTGAGGATGGTTGCGAGAATTACGGGCTCTTCAATCTTTGGCGATTTCGCTGGGATCGGGCCAGCGGGACGGATTATCGACCTCGATCATTTTGCCGTCGGTCTTATAGATCTTGTAGCGCACGCCGGGGGCGGTGGTGATGAGTTCGAGGGCGAACTCGCGCTCGAGGCGCTCCTGAATGATCTCCATGTGAAGGAGGCCGAGAAAGCCGCAGCGGAAGCCGAAACCTAGAGCGACGGAACTTTCGGGCTCGAAGAAAAATGAGGAGTCGTTGAGGCGAAGTTTTTCCAGGGCTTCGCGCAGGCGAGTGTGCTCGTGGGCGTCGACGGTGTAGAGGCCGGCGAAAACCATGGGCTTGATTTCTTCGAAGCCGGGGAGGGCCTCGAGCGCCGGGTAGGTGTCATCGGTGATGGTGTCGCCGATTTTTGTGTCGGCGACATTTTTGATGTTGGCGATGACGAAACCGACTTCGCCGGCTTTCAGTTCGTCGATTTCTACGGGCTTGGGGGTGAGGACGCCGAGAGTTTCTGCGTCGAAGGTGGTGCCGTTCCACCACAGACGAATTCTCTGATTCTTGCGCAGGGTGCCTTCGAATACGCGAGTGAGCACGACGACGCCGCGGTAAGCGTCGAACCAGGAATCGAAAACCAGCGCCTGGAGGCGGTTGTCGGGATTTCCTTTGGGCGGAGGGACGCGTTTGACGATGGCTTCGAGAACGTCGGGGACGCCCTGTCCGGTTTTGGCGCTGATGAGAACGGCGTCGGAGGCGTCGAGGCCGACGGCGCTCTCGATCATTTCTTTAGTGCGGGGAATGTCGGCGCTTTGCAGATCGATCTTGTTGATGACGGGAATAATTTCGAGGCCGTGATTGATGGCGAGATAGGCGTTGGCGAGGGTTTGGGCTTCGACTCCTTGCGAAGCGTCGACGACGAGCAGGGCTCCTTCGCAGGAGGCGAGGGCGCGGGAGACTTCGTAGGAAAAATCGACGTGGCCGGGAGTGTCGATGAGGTTGAGCTGGTAGGTGTGGCCGTCCTGCGCCGTGTACATCATGCGGACGGCGTGGGCTTTGATGGTAATGCCGCGCTCGCGCTCCAGGTCCATGGAGTCGAGGACCTGGGCCTGCATCTCGCGCGCGGTGAGTGAGCCGGTCAGCTCCAGGAGGCGGTCGGCCAGCGTGGACTTGCCGTGGTCAATATGCGCGATGATGGCAAAATTGCGGAGGAAGGCTGCGTCCATAAGTCAGTTGCCAGTTGCCAGTTGCTAGTTGCCAGTTAGAACAAAGTCGAAACTGGCAGCCGGGGACTGGCAAAGGGCTCTTGTGAGGCTGCGGGCTAATCTTTGATTCTAACAGGGGTTGAAGCGTGCTCTCCATGAGCTCATGACATGGTGTCTAATAACGGAGGAGCGTGATTCTAGCGGTGTACAACTCCAGAGAATTCGTACAGGGATTTCGAGTCGGGGCACTGGTATGAGCGTCCCGCCTTTCGTGGCTATTGACCATGTGCAGCTGGCGATGCCGGCGGGCGAAGAAGAGCGCGCGCGAGGGTTCTATCGCGATCTGCTTGGCATGGTGGAGATTCGGAAGCCACCGGAACTGGCGAAGCGCGGTGGATGCTGGTTTGCCAGCGGCGCCGTGCAACTTCATCTTGGAGTGGAAGAAAATTTTCGTGCTGCGAAGAAGGCGCATCCGGCATTGCGTTGTTTTGATTATGACGGGCTGACTTCGCGCTTGCGTGCAGCGGGGGTTGAAGCTAAGGAAGACGAAAGCATTCCGGGGGTTCGGCGCTGCCATGTTTTCGATCCTTTTGGGAATCGCATCGAGATGATTGCTGGGTGTTGATGGTCGACGCGACGTTAACAACCCGGCAAACGGACCATCTTCGCTAGAATCGAAGCGCATGCTGATACTGGCTTCCGCGTCGCCCCGCCGGCAGGAACTTTTGCGCAACGCGCGTATTCCGTTTGTGGCGCAGGCTGCTGATATCGAGGAAAGGGTCCGCGACGGAGAGTCGCCGCGCGATTGTGCCGAGCGGCTGGCGCGGGAAAAAGCGATTGTGGTGTCCCAGAGCCGGCCCGCGGACTGCATTCTGGGGGCCGACACGATTGTGGTGGTCGACGGGAACATCCTCGGCAAGCCGCGCGATGCTGCCGATGCGGCGCGCATGTTGTGGATGTTATCGGGGCGAGATCATGAGGTGATCACGGGGGTGTGCGTTTTAGGGGCAGTGGCAAGTGGTCAGGGGCCAGGGGCCGGTAAAGAACAGACACAAGCTGCGGGAAGCATCGACGAACAACTAACAACCGGCGGCCGGCGAGTGATGACGGCTTCGGAGACTACGATTGTGACTATGAGTGAATTGTCGGGCGAGGACATTCACGAATACATTGCAACTGGTGAGCCCATGGATAAGGCTGGGGCTTATGCAATTCAGGGGATTGCTTCGCGCTGGATTTCGCGCATTGAAGGCGATTACAGCAACGTGGTTGGACTTCCGGTGGCGCTGGTTTACGGGATGTTGCGTGAACAGGGCGTGCTTTGATATGCGGCCGATGCTCGAGGGGAGCAGATTTACAAAGTGTTCGAGGGGAAAAAGGCAGGGCTAGGATTTCTTCTCTTCTTCTTTAATTTTTTCTTCTTTCTTCGGTTCTTCCCCTTCTTTCATTGCGGCCTTGAAGTTACGGATGCCTTCGCCGAGACCCTTACCGAGCGCCGAGAACTTGCTGGTGCCAAAAACCAGAAGCGCAATGCCGACGAGCAGCAGAATATGCAGCGGTTGAAAAAGGCCCTCACCCATAACTCCTCCGATGGGATTCCGGCGCTCCAGCCAATGCAGGATGGGGCGGACTCCCTGTGAGAAGTCTAGGCTATGGCAACTTCGGAGTCAAAAAAGGGTGATACGCCGCAATTGGGTACTCCGCATCTAAATCCGACGTACTCACGAAGTCGCTCATTCGGAGTCTATTGTTAGGGCACAAGTTTTCGGGAGGCTGCGGATCCATGCGCAAACTTTGCATCGTCTCAACGCTCGCGCTGCTGTCGTCACTTCAAATTCTGGCGTATGTTTCTGCACGCAGTGCCGGTCAAGCATCCACAGAACAACGCAAGACCAGTGAGCCTTATACCGGAGATCTTTCTATCTTTGATTCCCCGGGGCGGGACGAGCGGCTGCAGATTAACCGAGTGATGGACATTCTCGGAATCACAGCGGGGAAGTCGGTTGCGGACATCGGCGCGGGTTCGGGATGGTTCACGGTCCGCGCGGCCAAACGCGTGGGCGACGCTGGGGTCGTTTACGCGGTGGATATCAATCCCGAGTCCATTCAGTACATAGGAGACCGGCTGCAGAAGGAAAAAATCGACAATGTGAAAACCATTCTCAGCCAGCCGGACGATCCGAAGCTGCCCGCGAACGCGATCGACAGCGTCTTGATGCTGAAGACTTACCACGAGATCGCGAAACCGGTGACGCTGCTGCAGAATCTGCGGGCCGCGCTTCGGCCCGGGGCCAAAGTTGGAATCATCGATCGCAACGGCAACGGCGAAAATCACGGTGTAGGGCGCGAGATCGTGATTCGGGAAGCGACGCAGGCTGGTTATCGACTGCTCGAGAGCTACGATTTTGTGAAGGGCGACAAGATGGACTACTTTCTGGTCTTTACCGCAAAGCAATAACTTCACTCCAAAACAATAACCTCGTCGACTGCTGACCAGGTGGTACGCGTGAGATCGACGAAAGCAGGCAGGTCGGCGTCGGAAGCCGCGCCTTGGGGGCTTGCCCAGGCTGCTTCCATGCTCGACCAATCGTCGAAGTAGAGTTCGACCACGGCGTCCCATCCTGGCTTGCGAGTGGGATCGGCACGGACGTAGTTCTGGACATACTTCCTCAGACCGGGCAGGTTCTTCGCCAAGGGGCCGTGAACTTCCTGCAGGTGCTTTCGGAACTGTTCGCGAGTCAGTTCGGGACGTTTGTAGATGACGACGATGAACTTGAGCATGGGATACTTCCGGGATCGGCCGATTCGATCCTGCTTCTTCGATCATGCCTGTTCGATCATGCCTGTTCGATCATGCTTGCCAGAATCAGGGCGCGCCGCGGTAACTCGGAGATGACGATGTGTTCGTGCACGGCGTGGGCGCCCTCGCCCACGGCGCCCATGCCGTCGAGCGTGGGAATGCCGATGCCGGCGGTGAAGTTGCCGTCGGAGCCTCCGCCGACAGAGGCTTCGTCGAGCTTCCAGCCGGTCTCGCGGGCAATATCGCGGGCTTTCTCGTAAAGCGCCGCCACGCCGCCGGTGCGCTCCATGGGCAGACGATTGATGCCGCCCGTGATTTCCAGCTGGCAATGCTTGTCGAAGGGCTTCAGCGAGCGCAGCTTGCGGTCGATGCCAGCTTTCTGTTTTGCGCTCCTGATGCGCACGTCGATTTTCACCGTGGCTTCGGCGGCGACTACGTTGGTGCGCGTGCCGCCTTGAATAATTCCAGGATTCACCGAGAGCCCGTGCCGCAGATCATTGAGCTTCGCGAGGGCGGTGATCTGGCGGGCAAGCTCGAGAATGGCGCTGTGGCCTTTTCCGGGATCGAGGCCGGCGTGTGCCGCGACGCCTTCGACTTTCAGCGTGTACTCGCCCACTCCCTTGCGCTCGGTCTTGAGCGCGCCGCGGAGTCCGGCTGCGGGTTCTAGCACCAGCACAGCCGCGGACTCTCGGGCTAGGGCTTCGGTGATTGCGCGCGACGAGTTGCTGCCGACTTCCTCGTCTGACACCAGAAAAATTGTGACCGGGCGTGGCAGGTCGCCGTGCCATGTCTTGAGGGCTGCGATCGCTTCCATCATCAGGACGATGCCGGCCTTCATGTCGAGGACGCCGGGGCCGTGCAGACGATCACCGGCAACGCCGCACAGCATGGTTGCGAGCGTGCCGAGGGGATAGACCGTGTCGAAATGGCCTAGCAGCAGAACTGGCGCTGCGTTGCCGCGGCCGGGGAAATTGACTTGCAAATGATCCGCATAGGTCTCGGTGCGGTGCAGGCGCGTTTCGCCGCCCATGACGCGAAATTTTTCTGCGAGGAAAGCGCCGAGGCGGTCTCCGGCGGGTTTGTTGTCGCTGGGAGATTCGATCTCCACCAGGTCGCGGGCCGCTTCTACCATTTCCTGCTGGCGGGCTTCAAAATAATGCAGGCGGTCGCGCCAGACGGTGGATGCTTCTTTCCTGGCGGATGATTTTTTCGCGTGCGATTTCTTGCTGGGCATTGCTCCTCTTTCGCTTTGTCGTATGGTTAACGGTCCCGCTTCATGGTACGGCGTCCGCGGTCTGGCAGAGAAAAAACCTTCCGAGCTGCGCTCGGCGGACCCTTCGACTTCGCTCAGGGCAGGCTTGCAAGAGTGCCCGTCCCCACAAGAGTCGTCCCCCACGAGAGTGCCCGACTCCACATTGTGCGTTACAGTATAATCTTCAAGCTGTTTGGGGCGAATTATGACTGAGAGCACTCCCGCTGTGAAGGACGCGCCGGGCGCGGCTAAGACCGTGCTGGATATTCACGAGATCCTGCGCATCCTTCCGCATCGCTATCCTTTTCTGCTGATAGACCGGGTGCTGGAGTTGCAGCGCAAAGAGCGCATTGTCGCGATCAAGAACGTAACCATTAACGAGCCGTTTTTTGCCGGCCACTTTCCGGGGCTGCCGATCATGCCAGGGGTGCTGATCGTGGAAGCGATCGCACAGGCCGGCGGAGCACTGTTGCTGACCGAAGTGGAGGACCGCGCCGACAAGGTGATGGTATTTACCGGAATCGAGCGCGCCAAATTTCGGCGTCCGGTAAGCCCCGGAGACCAGTTGCGGCTGGAAGTGGAAGTGAAAGGCTGGCGAGTGGTCCCGGGAATGACGGCGGCCAAGATGCAGGGCACGGCTTTTGTGGGCAGCAGGCGCGTGGCCGAGGCCACGGTTTCGTGCCAGCTGATCGACAGTTCGCGGGGTCGAAGTTCGGGCGCGGATGACGCTGATAGCGACGAGACTGCGGGATAGAGTCAGTGCGGGCCATTTCGCGATTCAACCTTCCATGAACATTCTTCTATGATTTTCGATGACCATCCTTAGATGAACATTCATCCCACGGCCATCATCGATCCCCGCGCCAAGGTTCCAGCATCGTGCCAGGTTGGCCCCTACTGCGTGATCGGACCTCACGTGGAATTGGGGGAGGATTGCCGGTTGATTTCGCACGTCGCGATCGAGGGGCCGACGAAGATTGGAGCGCATAACAGTTTTTTTCCTTTTTGTGCGATTGGCATGGCACCGCAGGATGTGACCTACAAGGGCGAGCCTACGCGGCTGGAAATTGGCGAGCACAACGAAATCCGCGAGTCTGTCACGATCAATCGGGGAACGGTCAAAGGTGGAGGGCTGACGAAAGTTGGCAGCCACACTCTGATCATGGCTTATACGCACATTGGACATGACTCGGTGATCGGAGACCATGCCATGCTGGTGAATGGAGCCACGCTTGGCGGCCATGTGACGGTCGAGGAATGGGCGGTGGTGGGCGCGTTGTGCCCGGTGCATCAGTTTGTGCGGATTGGCGCGCATTCGTATATTGGCGGAGGCACGACCATTACGCAGGATGTGCTGCCGTTCTCTGTAACTTCTGCTGCGCGCGGCACGCATGCTTACGGACTGAACAAAGTTGGCCTCGAGCGTCGTGGATTCTCGAAAGAGCGCATCGGGAAAATCCACCACGCCTATAAGACTCTGCTGGCTTCGAAGATGAATACATCGCAGGCGCTGGAAAAGCTGAAGGCGGAGGCGGATCGCGGGGAGGATGTCGACATGCTGATTCGGTTTATCGAATCTTCGGAACGGGGAGTGATTAAATAGCAGTTGCCAGTGGCTAGTGATCAGTGGCCAGTAAAACCGGAACTGATTGCTTGCTACTCGCCACACGCCACAGATATGCAGCGTCTCGGCCTTATCGCGGGCAACGGCAAGTTTCCCTTTCTCGTGCTCGATGCGGCGCGGGCGCAGGGATACGAAGTGGTGGTGGCTGCGATTAAGGAAGAGACTTTTCCGGAGATTGAAACGCGCGGGGCGGCGGCAGTTCACTGGTTTTCGCTGGGAGAGCTTTCGAAACTGATTGAAATTTTTCAGCGCGAAGGCGTGCACCGGGCCATTATGGCGGGGCAGGTTCGGCATAAGCAGATTTTTTCCAGCATTCGTCCGGACTGGCGGCTGGCGAAGCTGTTGCTGTCGTTGACTACGCGCAATACGGATTCTTTACTCGGCGCCGTGGCGAAGGTTTTGGCCGACGAGGGCATTGGGCTGGAGAGTTCCACCTGGCTGCTGGAACCGCTACTGGTCAAGCCGGGCGTGCTGAGCCGACGTGCTCCCACGGATCAGGAGCGCAAGAATATTGATTACGGACGCGGCGTGGCGCGGGACCTGGCGCGGCACGACATTGGGCAGACGGTGGTGATTGCCGACGCGGCGTGCGTGGCCGTCGAGGCCATGGAAGGCACCGACGCCGCGATTGAACGCGCCGGTCAGATCATGCGCTCGCTGGAGGGCGAGGCTTCCACGCTTAGCCGCGCGCTGACCGTGGTGAAGATTGCGAAACCGAATCAGGATATGCGCTTCGACGTGCCCGTGATCGGGGTGAAGACGATTGAAGTGATGCGCGAGGCCGGTGCGACGTGCCTGGCGCTGGATGCGGGGAGATGCTTGCTGCTGGATGGAGAGACGATTCTCGAGGCGGCGAACGCGGGAGAAATTGCGGTGGTTGCCGATTCAGCTCAGGGAGATCGCGTGAAATGAAGAAGAAGCCGGTGGCCGCGTTGGCTGAACCAGCCCGCATCGCTGATCAGCTTCGCCGCGCGTTTGACGGCGATGCGTGGCATGGACCGGCTTTGCTCGAACTGCTTGCGGACGTTGACGCTGCCACGGCTGCGGCCAAGCCGCGGGCTGACGCGCACAGCATCTGGGAACTGGTGCTGCACGTTGCGGCCTGGGACGGTGCGGCTCTCGTCCGGTTGAGTGGAGAGAAATGCCAGCCTAAGGGCGCTGCGAATTTTCCGCCGGTCGCAAATCCCACGCCGGCGGCCTGGCGCAAAGCGGTGGCCGAGATGACGCGCACTCATCGGGCACTTGTTAAAACCGTTGCGGCTTTGCCCGAGTCCCGCCTTCGCGACCGCGTGCCGGGTAAGCGCTACGATTTCTATCACATGCTGCATGGCATGGCGCAGCACGAGCTTTATCACGCGGGGCAGATTGCGATTTTGAAGAAGGCGAAGGCTCCAGCCAAGTGATGAGTTGGTAATTGAACGGCAGTGGCCAGGGGCCAGTGATCAGGGGCCAGCAAAACGGCACCTGGACTCACCACTGCTTGAAGATCAACCCCACCGCGCCTACGATCAGGGCGAATCCTGCTACGTGGTTCCACCGGATCGATTGTCCGAGGTAGAGCACCGAGAAGACGGAGAAGACTACCAGGGTGATCACTTCCTGGATCGTCTTGAGCTGGACTGCGGTGAACTCGTAGGAGCCGATGCGATTGGCCGGAACCTGAAAGCAGTATTCAAAGAATGCAATCAGCCAGCTGATCAGAATCACTTTGTAGAGCGGCACGTTGCGATACTTCAAATGTCCGTACCAGGCGAACGTCATGAAGATGTTTGAAATTGTCAGAAGAGCGATGGTTTTCATGGGGCGGCCGGAATCCTTTCTGTCACAGCTTTCTACAGCCGTGGCTCGGCTGCATTAGCTTTCTGCAATGTTACAGGTCCGTTATCCAGATGCTCTTTCCCAGCTTTGCGTTTACAATCTTTCCCGGCAACTGGCCGCTGAGGATTTCTTCTGTCATCGCCGAGTTCGATTCCGGTCGCGGTAGTTGGGGTCGGCGTGTTTGGGCGCAACCACGCCCGCGTTTATAAGGAACTCGAGCAGCAGGGGGAAGCCGTTCGCCTGGTGGGAGTGGTCGATCCTGATGTCAACCGGGCCGATGCCGTTGCCCGCGAATTTGGATGCCGATCTTTCGGCTCGGTCAGCCAGATGCTGACCACGCACAGTGAGATCCAGGCTGCGTCCGTGGCCGCTCCCACGGCGCAGCATCTTGTGACCGCGCGCGAATTGATGGAAAAGGGCGTCGACGTTCTGATCGAGAAGCCGGTGGCGGCGTCCCTTGTCGAGGCGGACGAACTGTTGGCCGTGGCGACTACTCACAAACGCATTGCCCAGGTTGGCCACCTGGAGCGCTTCAATCCTGCCGTGCGCGCAACCATGCCGCTGCTCACCCGGCCCATGTTTTTTGAGGTGCATCGGCTCAGCGTTTTTACGCCACGCTCGCTCGATGTGGATGTGGTTCTCGACCTGATGATCCACGATCTTGATATTGTGCTGGCCTTTGCAAAATCTTCAGTGAAGGAAGTTCGTGCCGTAGGCCTGCCCATTCTTTCCGGCAAAGTGGACATCGCGAATGTCCGGCTGGAATTCGAGTCCGGGTGCGTCGCGAACCTTACGGCCAGCCGGGTTTCCACGGAGCGGGTGCGCAAACTGCGCTTTTTCCAGCCGCGCCAGTACATCTCGCTCGATTATGGACGGCAGGAGGTATTGGTGTTTACGGTCGGACAGAACGACGCCGGACAGAACAGCGGTGGGCAAAGCGCGGCCGGAACGCCCTCGGTCAATCCTCAGATCGCGGTCAGCAAACCGCCCGTAGCTTCCGAGGAGCCCCTGCACGCGGAGCTGAAATCGTTTCTGCGCGCGGTGCAGACGCGTTCCACGCCAGCCGTTCCGCTCGAAGATGGGCACCGCGCGCTCGCGCTGGCCCTCGACATTGTCGACGCTATCCGACGGCACGGACAGAGCGTGAATCTCCCGGTCACGGCGAAATTGTCCTGATCCACCTTGACAGCTTTTACCACGAAGAACACTAAGCATCACGAAGGAGGGCCCACTCAATCGAAAGGGTTTGTGGATACTTTCCCGTTCGCAAGTAATTGATCTGGCTACGTTTTTACAAATGTTTACACGGGGAAGGAGCATCCCATTTGCTGGTGGGAGAATCCTGCGAAAGATGCGAAAATAAGAGATAACCTGGCTCTAAGACTTCGCTTGCGCCATGCCTCGAAGGCCGGATGCAACGTTGAGGGGGGATTCACAGTCTAACGACCAGACGAGCTAGTCCCAGCGCATGCCGATCACGCAAATTCCATTCCAGGATCCAGTCGCCCCGCCCGAAAGAACGGAGCCGGAGCAGCTTGGGCTCTACGACGTGCGTGACTGGGAGACTGCCTATCGCGTTCCCGATGCGAATATCCCTCATCTGCTCATTCAGTTGCAGGACGACCTGTCGCGTTCGCGGCGTCGCGAAGCGGCATGGATTTCCGTCATTGTCCACTTAGTCCTGTTCATCGTGTTGTGGAACCTCAATCTGATTGAGAAATATCTTCCGTGGCACCCGCTGGTGGTGGTGTCGCAAAAAGATTTGACCAGCGGAAAGGACGTTACCTTTCTCGCGCTGCCTTCGGACTTGCAGAAGGCGCCCAGGCCCAAGACCAACGTGATGTCCGATAAAGATCGGGTCGCGATGTCGCGGCATCTCGATCCCAAGGAACTGCGCAAGATTCTGGCGACTCCTCCGCCGGGAGCTCCGGGATTGACTGGTCCGCGAGCGCCGCAGCCGGCCGCGCCGCAGCCGCCGGCGATGGCGCAGAATCAGCCGCAGCCGCAGCCAGGCCCGCAAGCGACGCACCCGCCGAGCGACCCCAATCAGCTCGCCCGATTGCAAATCCCGGCCCGCCCGAACAGCCAGGTCAATGCCTTCGCCAAATATGCGAACCCGGTGACGGCGGGTTCGGCATTGCAACAAGCAACCGAGGCCGCCGCGGCTTCGCGGGCCGCAGGACAAGGCGGACAGGAAGGCGATTTCGGCCTGAATACCGGGGCTCGCGGCCGGCCAATGGGAGCGCTCGATATTCTCAGCGATACCCAGGGCGTCGATTTTGGTCCTTATATCCAGCGCATTCTTCAGGACGTGCGACAGAACTGGTATCTCCTTATTCCCCCGTCCGCCGAGATGAAAAAGGGGAAGTTGGCGATTGAGTTCGCCATCACCAAGGACGGACAAGTGGCAGGAATGAAGCTGATAGCGACTTCCGGCGATACTGCCCTAGACCGCGCCGCGTGGGGCGGAATCACCGCATCGGATCCGTTCCCGCCCTTACCCGCCGAGTTCGGGGGACAATATCTCGCTCTGCGCTTCCGCTTCTACTACAACCCTGACAAAGGTGAGATGGAGCAGCAGTAGTTCTTCAGGTAAGCAGTCTGCGCCGATTCCTACCAGACGCGGCAGCGATTCGCATTCACCATCGGCGATCCGGCTTTGCAGTGAAATGCTTGCTGGAACTCCGGCATGTTTGAGACGACGCCGTTGGTGCGGTATTTCTCGGGCGAATGCGGATCTACGGTCGCGCGCATCCGCATGGTTTCGGGCCGGGTTGCGCCGCACCAACTCTGGCCGTAGCCCACGAAAAAGCGCTGATCGGGCGTGAGGCTGTCGAGCGGCTGCAGGGTCTGCTCTTTTGTGTCTTCCTTCCACGCCATGTACGCGAGAATCAAGCCGCCCAGATCGGCGATGTCTTCGCCGAGGGTAAGCTTTCCGTTGATCTTGATGTCGTCGACGATCGTGTAATTCGAGTATTGGTCGGAGATGCAGGAAGCGCGCTTGACGAATTCTTTCTCGTCGTCGGGAGTCCACCACTCACGGAGGTTTCCTTGCGCATCGAACTGGCGGCCTTCGTCGTCGAAGCCATGAGTCAGCTCGTGGCCGATGGTGCCGCCGGTGTCGCCGTAGTTGGGCGCGGCGTCAGAAGTAAGATCGAACGCCGGCGGCTGCAGCACGCCAGCGGGGAAGTTAATGTCGTTCAGCTGCGGGTCATACTCCGCATTCACCGTGGGCGGAGTCATGCCCCACTCGCCGCGATCCACGGGCTTGCCGATCTTTGCCAGCTCGCGGTTGAATTCGAATTGATCGGCGCGCAGCACGTTGCCCATGACATCGCCGCGGATGATTTTCAGTTTGCTGTAGTCACGCCACTTGTCGGGATAGCCGATTTTGTTCGCGACCGCATGCAGTTTTTCGAGCGCGCGCGGCTTGGTGGCGGTGCTCATCCAAGGCAGCGAGTTGATGTCCTGCTGCATTGCCGCTTCAATTTCTTTCACCATCTTGAGCGCTGCTTGCTTGGCCTCAGGACCGAAATACTTGGCCACGTAGGCTTGCCCCAGAGCTTCGCCCAACTGGTCGTCGACGTTTTTCGAGCAGCGCTTCCAGCGCGGTTCGATCTGTTGCAGGCCCTGCAGGGTTTTGCCGTAGTACTCGAAATCGGTGTTCACGAAGCCCGACGAAAGATGCGGAGCAGCGGTGTGCACCAGGTGCCAGCGCAGGTAAATCTTCCAGTTCGGCAGGTCTTCTTTATCGATTTCTTCACTCAAGGCTTTGAAGAAATCCGGCGTGGCTACGTTCAGGCTGGCCAGCGCGGGCAGTCCGGCTTTGGTGAAATATGTACTCCACTGAAAATTCGGCGCCAGGGTCTGGAGCTCGGCCGCGGTCATCTTGTGATAGAGCTTTTGCGGATCGCGCATGTCGACCCGCGTCATGGAGCCCTTGGCCAGCGCGGTTTCGATCCGCATCACGGTTTGCGATTCAGCGGCGGCGGTTTCCGGTTTGTCACCCAGCAACTCGAACATCTTCTGCACATGTGCCACGTATTGCTTGCGCAGTTCCTGCGATTTCGCGTCGTCTTTGAAGTAATAGTCGCGGTCGGGAAGGCCGAGGCCTCCCTGAAACGCCGATGCAATCACCTGGGTAGAATCTTTTGCGTCCTGGTCCGAGCTAAAGACAAACATCGTGCTGCGCCGGTAGTGCGAGGTGTAGGCGGCGTCCGCCGCGACCTGGGCCAGATCCGCTTTCGTGCGCATGCCGGCGATCGCGTCCAGATACGGCTGCAGCGGCTTGATGCCGGCTGCGTCCACGGCTTTTTCGTCCATGCAGGAAGCGTAGTAGTCGCCGATTTTTTGAGTGACGGCGTCGCGCCCGGGGCTGGCGGCGGACGCTTCTTCGAGGATGCCGCGCAAGCGCGCCGTATTCTCATCCTGCATTTTGGAGTAGGTGTCCCAGCTCGATTGATCCGCGGGAATCGGATTCTTCTTGATCCAGCCGCCGCAGGAATACTGAAAGAAATCCACGCAAGGGTCGACGGTCTGGTCCATGGATGAAACGTCGAGCACAGGCTCGGACTTGGCGGAGGGTTGCTGCGCGTTGGCGAGGGAGAGACAAAAGAAGAGGGAAACGAGAGTGAGCGCAAGAAAGCGGGTGCGTAGGTTTGCCATGAGATGTTCTCCGAAGTGTGGACCGACCAGTCTACAGGCCTCCGCAAGCCGAGGTGAAGGACGGGAGTGAGCGGTGTCTACGTTTGTCGGCGCGCGAAAGAAAAAACCGTCGAGCTTCGCTTGACCGGACAGCCCAGGGCGGTTGTCCCCAAATGAGGATCTCACAATCTGAAAGCTGCTCAACTCTTGCGCAAATGAATCGAACCGTCTCCGGTGCGGATGGTCATCAGATTCCCGCCGCCATTCAGCTTTCCCCGAACTTCGTTCTCGCGGATTTTGCCTTCGGTTGTGACCGGCATGTCGAGATCGATATGGCCGTCGCCGGTGTGCAGGTCGACGTCCGCAGCCATGTTTCCCGGAATCTCCAGCGTCACGTTGCCGTCGCCGGTTTCGAGCCTCCAGCTTGTGTTGAGCGACGAGCCCGCGGCGGCGCGCACTTCCACGTGGCCATCGCCGGTCTTCAGGTCCAGCTCATCGAAGCGGCCGTTGGCGCGGATGTGTCCGTCTCCGGTGGTGGCGCGCAATTTGCCGTCGACGGCGTCGAGGGTTTCGGATCCGTCTCCGCTATGCAGGTCCATCTCGCCCTTGAAGCCGGCGATTTCGATTTTGCCATCTTCGGTGCGCAGGTTGACCTTGCCCTCGCGCGGCATATGAATCACGATGTCGACGCGACGCTGTCCCCAGTCGATGGTAAGGCCGTGCATGCGCGGATAGTGCACGTTAAGCTCGACGAGGTCGCCCGCCTGGTGCTCTTCGATTTTGATTCCGTCGTCGCCGATTTTGTAGCGGACGGTGGTGACCGTGGCCTGGATTGCGTTCTGGTCCCAGGTGCTGACGCGGATATTGGCGTCAGACGTTTCCACGCGCAGATCGGGCTTGCCGGTGAGGTTGAAGGTTTTCGACCACTCGTCCGCGCGCGCCGGCAGGGCAGCCGCGACCGCAAGCGCCAGAATCGCAAACGCCACGCGACTTACTGTGATGTGTTTCATAATGAGTTTCTCCAGATTAAGTTGCTGCGGCCGGGCTGGGGCACACTCCTGCTTCGGCGTGCTAGACGAAGATACGAGGGATCGGTGAAATCGGTTCCACGAAATCATCCAACCGGAAAGCATCGGCCCTAAAATCAGGCACCCGGAAAGATCGACTGAAAAACTAGCTGCTCGACCGCTTACCAACATACGCCATGCGGATGAGAGTGCGCTCGGAAAATGGCAGGTAGAGTAGAGCCGCGCAGACTGCGAAGGCGGGGCCGATCCCGATCTTTGAGGTCAGCAGGAACGGAGATACAGCCCACAACTGGTCGAGTGCGAGAACGAACGGGAACATCTTCTGGAATTTTCCAGCAAGCTGCTGATAGTCGAAGCCGACCGCCGATAGTAGATAACAGCGCAGAGGAATGCCCACGCCCGCGGTAATCATGACGACACCGGTGAGCGTTGTCGCGCCCCATGCTGGAAGAAAAGAGTCCGCGATGTTTTGCACGATGTGCAAGCGAAAGAGCGCGGAGAGATAGAAGCTCAAGTACATCATCTGAACCAGCGCAAACAGGCCGCGGGTCAGGCCACGCCGTGGGATGGGGACATCGAGGTCGGGATGCAAAGTGCCGGGATCGACTTCCGGCCGCGATTCCTGTCTTGTTTCCTGTGCCACCGGCGCGGCGGGTTGGGCGGCTGGCGGTGCGTTGCTGTGTGCATCGCTCTGCGCATCGATTTGTACGGGCGCGATGAAGCGGTAGCCGCGCCGGGCCAGGGTTTCGATGAATCGCGGACTTGAAGCGGAGTCTCCCAGCACTTCGCGCAATTTGTTTACTGCGGTGTTCAGGCCGTGGTCGAAATCCACGAAAGTGTCGGCGGGCCAAAGTTTCTGGCGGAGTTCCTCGCGCGTGACCACGTCGCCAGCACGCTCGAGCAGGAGCGCGAGAATCTGGAAGGGCTGTTCTTGCAGGCGAAGTTTTCGGCCGTTCTTGCGGAGTTCGCCGGCGCTGAGGTCGAGCTCGAACACTCCAAAGCGCGCGATTCTGCTGTTGTATTGCGGCACGGGGATGGACGACGCCGTAGTGTAGCACCGGCGGGCAGCCGCGCAGGAGCTGCACAGGAAACTGGCCGAGCTGCGCTCGGCGGACGGGCAAGAGTGCCCGTCCCCACACCAACGCTACCGCCGTCTGCATATGTGCGGGGCTACAATGTTGGCGTGACCATCGAGCCTCACGATTCTGAGCAGCGGAACGATTCCGATCGAAGGCACCAGCGCCACGCGATTTATGCCACCGAGACTGCGGGGCTGCTGTTGATTGCGTTTCTGCTGCTGGCGATTACGATCATTCGCTACTGGCACGCGATTCACTGGAGCTTGCGCTGAGCGTGGAGCGGACGGTGGCGCAGACGATGGATCACGTGCCTCGCGAGGCAGCGCGGGCTGAGCCGCTGCTGCTGGTGCTGCTCGGCCCAACGGGCAGCGGGAAGACGGCTTTGTCGCTGGCCCTGGCTGAGCGCTTTGGCGGCGAGATCGTGAATTGCGATTCGGTCGCGATGTACCGCGAGTTTGAAATCGGCACGGCCAAGCCTACGCTCGAGGAGAGGAAGCGTGTTCCTCACCATCTGTTCGATGTCGTGGATGCGACTGGGTACATCACGGCAGGTGAATATGCGCGGCGGGCGCGGCAGGTGGTGCGGGAACTCAGTGCGCGGAAACGCTTGCCGATCGTGGTTGGCGGCACGGGACTCTACTTGCGGGCCTTGCTCGACGGTCTTTTCCCTGGGCCCGGACGCTCGGAAGCGTTGCGTGAGCGGTTGCGCGAACGGGCTGCTGGTCGTGGGTCGAACTATCTTCACCGGATTCTGGTGCGTCTTGATCGCGCTGCGGCGGAGAAAATTCATGCCAACGACATGCCCAAGCTGATCCGCGCGATCGAGGTTTGCCTCACCTCGCGGGACAAAGGATCGCGGCAGAAGATGTCTGAACTCTTGCAGCAGCAGGGGCGCGACCCGCTGCGCGGCTTCCGTATTCTGCGGCTCGGGCTCGATCCCGAACGCGCGGCGCTTTACGAACGCATCAACCAGCGCGCGCGACGCATGTTCGATGCGGGGTTGGTGGAAGAGACGCAGGCCTTGGTTCAGAAATATGGCGCGGACGCGCGTCCGCTGGCTTCGCTCGGCTACAAGCAGGCGGCGCAGTTTCTACGCGGAGAACTCGGGCGCGAGCAGGCCATCGTGGCAGCGCAGCAGGCTCATCGCAATTACGCCAAGCGGCAGATGACCTGGTTCCGCCGCGAGCCGGAGGTGAACTGGTTGCGCGGGTTCGGGGACGATGGGGAGATTCAACAGAGGGCTATCGCGCTTGTCGGCCGTGACGACGAACGCTGGACCACCTGACACTGGCGTTCCGCTCTGCTATCGTTCTTGGCATGTCCCGAACTCCCCTCGCAACTATGTCCCGAGGCTTTTCTTTCCTTTTGTTCTTTCTTCTCGCAGTGGGCATCACCCTTCCGGCTTTCGCCAAGGACAAGCCGGTCGCGCAACGCGGCCCAGCCATCCACTTGACGCGGGATGGCGAACGGTGGGCAGAGCGGACTCTCCGCAAACTTACTCTCGAAGAAAAAGTTGGGCAGGTGTTCATGATCTGGTGCCGGGCCAGCTTTTTGAATGTCGAGAGCCCGGAATACCTGCAGTGGCGCGAGGCCATGCAGAAATATCACATCGGGTCGTTCGCGATGACAGTGCATGTGGATGGGCCGTTTCTGTTGCGCAGCGAGCCTTATGAGGCGGCGGAGTTGCTAAACCGTTTGCAGCGCGACTCCAAGCTGCCGCTGCTTTTTGCCGCCGATTTTGAGCGTGGTTTGTCGATGCGGCTGCTCGGGACTACGGTGTTTCCTCATGCGATGGCGTTCGGAGGTGACGGCAAGATGGAAGATGCCGAGAAGTTTGGCCGCATCACGGGCGAGGAATCGCGGGCGATCGGCATTCACTGGAATTTTTTTCCTGATGCGGATGTGAATTCAAACCCGGCGAATCCCATCATCAACACGCGGTCATTCGGTGAAGATCCGCAACAGGTGGGCGATCTAGTCACGGCATACATCAAAGGCGCGCACGAAGCCGGGATGCTGACCACGGTGAAGCATTTTCCGGGACATGGAGACACGGCCACGGATTCGCATCTCGGTGTGGCCTCTGTGAATGGCGACCGCGCTCATCTTGATTCCATTGAACTGCCGCCGTTTCGGCAGGCGATTGCCGCGGGAGTGGATTCGGTGATGGTAGCGCATGTCACGGTTCCGGCGCTCGATCCGGATCCGAATCATGTGGCCACGATTTCTTCGAGCGTGGTGACTGATCTGCTTGAAAAACAGATGGGATTCAAGGGCTTGATCGTGACCGACGCTCTCGACATGGCGGGGCTAACCCATCTTTTTGCCAACAATATTGGGCGCGCTGCCGTGGAAGCGTTCAAGGCGGGGAATGATCTGTTGCTTATTCCAGCCGACCTGGGCGCGTCGTACGAAGCCATGGTCAAGGCGGTGCGGTCGGGGGAAATCTCCCGCGAACGGCTCGATCACTCGGTGCTTAAGATACTGAAAATAAAGGCGTCGTTGGGCCTGCAGGTTTCGCGCACGGTGGATGTGAGCGCGCTGGCGACGGCAGTTGGCAAGCCGGAAAACATCGCTTTCGGGCAACAGGTGGCCGAGTCCGCGGTGACGCTGGTTCGCGACAATGGCAAGGTGCTGCCGCTGAAAACAAGGGGAACTATTAAAGTGGGGCTTCCGTATACCACAGTGGAAGAGACCCATAACCAGGCAGTGGGGGTGATCTTTTCCGACGACGTGCGCACCGATGCTGGACGCGTGTTTGGGCGGGAGTTCCGCGCGCGAATTCCGGACGCACGCGTGATTTACGTGGACCCGCGCATTGCGGCCGGCGAGAGCGACGACTTGCTCAAGGCAGTGGACCAGGCGGAGACAGTGGTTACGGCGGTTTATGTGATTCCGAGCGCGGGCAAGATCGGCAACTCGATGGCAATGGCTGACGCTACGGGAACTCTGTTGCAACAGGTGCTGGACCGGGCTGCGGCGAAGACGGTGGTGGTGGCGATGGGGAATCCGTACCTGGCGTCGGATTTTCCGAAGATCGAGAATTACATGTGTACTTTTTCGAACGCGCCGGTTTCGGAATTGGGCGCAATCAAGGCGCTGTTCGGCGAGATTGCGATTCGCGGACATTTGCCGGTAACGATTCCGAACGTGGCGCAGCGCGGTGCTGGAATCGAACGGCCGGCCCAAGTGGCGAACGGAGGGACTCCGAATGCACAGCAATAAATTTCATTGGGCTCGCGGTGTGAGTTTGATGGCTGCGGCTTTGGCTGGCGTGCTGCTTTCCGGTTGCAGCGTGAATGTGAAGAAAGAATCGAATGGACAGGACAAGCAGGTGGACATCAAAACTCCGATGGGCGGGATTCACGTCAGTAAAGATGCCGACGCCGCCGACACTGGCCTGTCTGTTTATCCCGGGGCACGGTTGAAGCCGGAAGATTCCGGTCACAACGACAAGAGCGCCAACGTGAGCATCTCGGGCTTCGGATATGGGTTGAGAGTGGTCGCGCTGGAATATGAGTCGGACGACGCGCCCGAGAAGATTGTCGCTTTCTACAAAGATCAGCTGAAGAAATACGGCTACGTGCTGGAGTGCCACACCCCGGGCCACTTCAACATGAATATGAAATATTCGGGCAAGTCGAGCGACTCGCACGCGCTGACTTGCGATATCGACAGCGGCAAGAACGTGGAACTCAAGGCCGGCACCGAAGAGAACCAGCACATCGTGGCGGTGGAATCCGAAGGTAAGGGATCGAGTTTTTCCCTGGTCTATGTGCGGACACACGGCAAGGAAGCGGATATTTAACTCCGCGCTTATTAGGAGGACAACATGTTTCATAGCCTGACGCTCTCAGTCTCACTCGCTGCGATGTTGACCTTGCCAGCGTTGGCACAGCAATCCGATACACAGGACAAGCCCTTTGACGTCCGCAGCTCGATCGGTGATCTGCATGTGGGCAAGGACGCTGACGCGAAGAATGCTGGACTGCCGTTGTATCCCGGCGCGCATCCCAAACACGAAGAAAATAATGATCCGCTGAATTTCGGAGTCGCGGCGGAAGGCTTCGGCCTGAAGCTTGTCGTTGCGAAATACGAATCCGACGACGCGCCGGCCAAGGTTGTCGACTTCTACCGCGAGAAACTGAAAAAATACGGCAAAGTGCTGGAGTGTCACTCCCAGAAGCACGGCGGTGACGTCGACGTGAACACCGACGACAAGGATTCTCGAGGGTCCGAATCCAAAGACAAAGGCCAGGAATCGAAGCAGCTGAAATGTGACAGCAACGGAGGCCCGGTCACCGAACTGAAAGTTGGCACGGAAGACAACCAGCACGTGGTCGCGATCGAACCCAGCGATTCCGGCAAGGGAGCGACATTCGCGCTGGTCTATCTTCGTGCGCGAGGGAAACAGGGAGACATTTAAGAGAAACAGACTTCCGAAGAACCCAGCCTCGTTTACTAGGGATCCTCGCGCTTAGGTTAATTTCTGCCTTCGAAAGTCCTTCCCCGTCCTTGCCTCGGCGGGAGCGCTGCGGTACTTTCAAACAAGCCCTTCTTTCCGGATGGATCATCCCTGTCACAAATGCGGTCAGTCGGTGGAGGATGGCGTGCCTTTCTGTTCGCACTGTGGCGCGCCGCAGATTCGCGTCTTCGTGGCCGAGCCTGTGCGAGTCGAGCATTCCCAGGAGGAGGCCGGGCACACTCTGGTTGCCAGTGCGCTTGGCGCTCCGCCACATGTGAGCGTGAGTGAGGGTGGGCTTCGTCTGCCGGTGCAATGGTCGCGGGCCCTGCAACCGTGTGCGCTGGCTGCGCTGATCGCAGCTGTGGTCATGAGTACAGGTCTGGTCGCTCTGCCGCTGGCCGTGCTGGGTGCGGGATTTCTAGCCGTGGCGTTTTATCTGCGGCGCAGTCCAGGCACGGGCGTGAGTGCAAAGGAAGGTGCGCGGCTGGGCGGGATGAGCGGCATGCTCTGCTTTGTAATTTGGGCCGTCCTCGAAGCGCTGGCCGTAGCGGTGCTTCACAAAGGCCCGGAAATCCGGAAGGCGATGCTCACTGCGGTGGAGCAGACGGCGTCGCGCTACTCGGATCCGCAGGTTCAGGCGAGCATGGACTTCATGCGCTCTCCCGGGGGCCTCACCGTAATGATGATTGCCACCCTGATCGTGGCCTTTCTGGCGTGCGTGATCATGGCCAGCATCGGAGGCGCCCTGGCCGGGGCATTTTTCGGCCGTCGCCGCCGCTCGTAAGTTCCTGAGCGAGATTCCGGTCTTGCTCCGCATCCCATAGGCCTTGCCCCGGTCCCGCGCGCCGCGTATGATGCAGCGTTTATCTTTTTGTTCGTCGATCTGTTTGTTCGTTGATCCGTTGTTCGCGATCTGCCACGCAATGAATAAGCCCGCACGCGGTTCGCTGCTCGGGATTGAACACCTGGACGCGAAGGAAATCCTGGGCCTGCTCAAACTGGCCCGCCGCATGAATCCGCTCAAGGCCCGGCCGCTGCTGCGCGGCAAGCGCATCGCTCTTTTGTTTTACGAGGCTTCCACCCGCACGCGCTCATCGTTTGAGTTTGCCGCGAAGTCGCTGGGGGCGATGACTACGCTGGTGCAGTCCTCGGGATCAAGCATTGAAAAGGGCGAGTCGCTGCTCGACACCGGGTACACACTGCGCGCGGTGGGCGCCGACGCCATCGTCATCCGGCATCCTTCGGCGGGGGCGCCACACCTGATGGCGCAGCATCTCAATATTCCCATCATCAACGCCGGCGACGGCATGCACGAGCATCCTTCGCAGGCGCTACTCGATGCTTTCACCATTCTGAAGCACAAAAAATCGTTGAAAGGGTTGCAGGCCACGATCATTGGCGACATTCTGCACAGCCGCGTGGCGCGGTCGGCGTGCCACTTGCTGACCAAACTCGGAGTGAAGATTACCCTTTGCGGACCGCCCGAGTTTGTGCCTGAAGTCGCTGCCACGCTCGTGCCCGGGTTGCGCATTACGCGTCAAATCGAGGAAGGCCTGCGCGGAACAGACGTGGTCATGCTGCTGCGGGTGCAGAAGGAGCGACTCGCTGGGCAGAAAATTCGCGTGCAGGACTACATCGCACGTTACCAGATGACCGCGGCGCGCCTGAAGCTCGCCAAGCGCGAGGCCATTGTGATGCATCCCGGGCCGATCATCCGCGGGCTGGAGTTAACGGCGGAAGTCGCCGACGGGCCACAGTCCGTGATTGTGGAAGAAGTGCACAATGGCGTACCGACGCGGATGGCAATTTTGGCGCGGGCGCTGGGGAAGGCCAAGTGAATCATATGCCTTGTCATCCTGAGCGAAGCGATGGAACTGTGCAATTTGCCGGCAGTATCTGCGGTTGCAAATTGCACAGGTCCCTTCGGCAGGCCCAGCGCAGGCTCTTCGCGGCGCGAACCGCGGCACAGGATGACAAGCAGAGTCCTGCGGGAGCGACTCGATGACGCGCGCAGCGAGCCCAAGTTTACTGATCAAGGGCGGGCAGGTTATCGACCCGGCCGCGAAGATCAATGCGCCGATGGACGTGTTGCTGCGTGATGGGCGCGTCGCCGAGGTTGCTCTGCCGAACAAGATTCGGGGCAATGCCGACGAGAGGTTTGACGCGCGCGGCTTGATCGTGGCTCCCGGCTTCATCGATCTGCACGTGCACTTGCGCGAGCCTGGACAAAGCTACAAAGAAACCATCGCCAGCGGCACTGCCGCCGCCGCAGCTGGAGGATTCACATCCGTCTGCACCATGCCCAACACCGCGCCGGTGGTCGACACGGCCGAGTGGGTAACGTGGTTGCGCAATCCCGAGCGGGCGGCGGTGGTCAACGTTTTCCCCATCGGCGCGGCCACGCGCGGCAGCCGCGGGCAAACTCTCAGTGATTTCGCAGCATTGCAGCGCGCCGGGGCAGTCGCGGTTACCGACGACGGCAAGCCCATCCTCGACGACGACATCATGCGCATGGCGCTGCGTCTTGGCGCCGAGTTGAACTTTCCCGTGGTGCAGCATGCCGAGGACACGCGCCTTACGGAAAATTGCTCCATGAACGAAGGCGCAACCAGCTTTCGGCTGGGATTGCGTGCCATGCCGGCCGCGGCGGAAGCCAGCATCGTGGATCGCGACGTAACGCTCGCGCAGCAGATTCGCGAATCGCGCCTGCACGTCGCCCATCTTTCAACTTCGAACGCGCTCAAGTCGGTGCGCCGCGGCAAACGGGGGAAGGCCCGCGTCACCTGTGAAGTTACGCCGCATCACTTCGCTTTACTGGACGAAAATGTTGGCGAGTACGACACGAATTTCAAGATGAACCCGCCGCTGCGCTCGGACAGCGACCGCGAGGCCATTCTGGTGGCGCTGGCCGACGGTACCGTGGACGCCATTGCCACCGATCACGCTCCGCATGCGCTCCACGAAAAGGAAGTGGAATTCGAGCGCGCAGCTTTCGGCATCACCGGCCTCGAAACTGCGCTGGCTCTCGCGATCACCAAGCTGCATCGCGAGCATAAAATTCCGCTGACGCGCATTGTCGAGCTGTTCACCGCGGGCCCGGCGCGAGTTTTCGATCTGCGCGGCCGCGGATCGCTAGGCCGGGGAAATTTTGCCGACGTTACGATTTTCGATCCTAGAAAGCGCTGGACGTTCGAGGCCGCGAAGTCGTTATCGCTCTCGCGGAACACTCCTTTCGACGGCTGGCAGTTTACAGGGAAAGTTGTGGCGACGGTCGTGAGCGGGAAGATTGTCTACGGCGCAGATTGAGGGTTAGCCTTTGCTTGTGTGGGAACGGGCACTCTTGCCCGTTCGCCAAGCGAAGCTCGGCTGCGGTCTTTGTCAAAGTCTAGTCACCCTAGAATCCTTATCTTTTTTCCCACCTGTTTGAGCACCGCCAGCGCTTGCTCCAACTCATCTTTCGTGTGCGTCGCAGTCATGATGGTGCGGATGCGGGCTTTGCCTTCGGGGACGGTGGGGAACGCGATGCCGGTGCCGAGCACGCCTTCTTTGAAAAGCTCGCGGGAAAAATCCATGGTGAGCTTGCCGTCGCCGATGATGATGGGCGTGATCGGAGTCTCGCTGGCCGGCGTGGTGCGGCCGCCGATGTCGAAGCCGAGCAGGCCCAGTTCTTTTTTCCAGAAGCGCGTGTTCTCCCAGAGTTTTTCCATGCGCTCCGGTTCGTTTTCTAAAACATCGAAGGCCGCGATGCACGTGGCCGCGACCGACGGCGGATGCGACGTGGAAAACAAGAACGGCCGCGCCCGGTGATAGAGAAAATCGATCAGATCGCGGGTGCCGCAGACGTATCCGCCGAGCGCGCCGATGGCCTTCGATAACGTTCCTACCTGAATATCCACGCGGCCGTGCACGTTGAAATGGTCGACGGTGCCGCGGCCGTTGCGGCCGAGCACGCCGGAAGCATGCGCGTCGTCGACCATCATGATGGCGCCGTATTTTTCGGCCAGGTCGCAGAGCGCGGGCAGCGGGCCGATGTCGCCGTCCATGGAGAAGACGCCGTCGGTGATCAGCAGCTTCTTGCCGGGCTCGTTCTTCACGCTGGCGAGTTGTTCTTCGGCGTGCGCGATGTCTTTGTGGCGGAAGACCAGAATCTTCGCCTTCGAGAGCCGCGCGCCATCGATGATGGAGGCGTGGTTGAGCGCGTCGGAGATGATGAAGTCTTCCTTGCCCAGCACCGCCGAGACCGTGCCCGCGTTGGCCGCGAATCCGGACTGGAAAACCACGCAGGCTTCCACATTCTTGAAGCGCGCGATTTTTTCTTCCAGCTCCATGTGAATCTTCATGGTGCCGGCAATCGTGCGCACGGCGCCTGAGCCGACGCCGAATTTGCGCGTCGCTTCCAGAGCGGCCTCGCGAAGCTTGGGATGCGTGGTCAGCCCCAGATAATTGTTGGACGCCAGGTTGATGACTTTCTTGCCGTCGAACGTGCAAACGGCAGCCTGCTCGTCATCGAGCACGCGCAGCTTGAAGTGCGTGCCTTTGGCTTTGAGTTCGCTGAGCTGGTCGGCGAGATAGGAAAGGGGATTGGTGCGGGTTGCGCTGGTCATAATCTGCCTCAGCTATCGCACTCCGTTCGGATAAACCAGAATCTTGCTGGCTTCGCCGGTCTTCAGCCGCTCCATGGCTTTCGAGAAATCTTTCATCGCGATGCGGTCGGTGATAACCGGATGCAGGTCGAGTTTGCCAGCTTTCAACAACGCGGTCATCTGGTACCAGGTTTGGTACATGCGCCGTCCGTTGATGCCCTGCACGGTGATGCCCTTGAAAATAATGTCTTCGGAAAAATTCAACGAGATGGGCTTGGAAGTCAGGCCGAGGAGGGAAATTCTTCCACCGCGACGCACGATGTCGAACGCGGTGCGAATCGAATCGGGATGGCCTGCCATTTCGAGCACCACGTCCACGCCAAGGCCGCCTGTTCGTTCGGCCACGATTTTCCGCACATCTTCTTTCGCTGGATTGAGAACGTAGTCAGCTTTCATGGCGCGTGCGATTTTCGCGCGGTGCTCGTTCACTTCAATCGCAAATACGGTGGTCGCGCCCACGGCTCTGGCTACCGCGATGGCAAATAATCCGATCGGTCCGCAGCCCGTGATGGCCACGGTTTTCGCGGCGATCTCTCCTGCCAGCACCGTGTGGACGGCATTGCCCAGCGGATCGAGAATCGAAGCGTAGTCCTGGGGAATCGCCGGATCGAGCTTCCAGATATTCGACTCGGGGATGACCACGTACTCGGCGAAGGCTCCGTCAGCGTCGACGCCGATGATCTTCACGTTCTGGCAAATGTGCGCCTCGCCGGTACGGCACTGCAGGCACTTTCCGCAGGCTACATGCATTTCTGCGGAAACGAAGTCGCCCTCTTTGACGCTGGTCACTTCATCGCCGAACGCCGCGACCTCGCCGCAAAATTCGTGGCCGGGAATCAGCGGCGGATGAATCCGGTTCTGCGCCCAGCGATCCCAGTTATATATGTGCAGATCAGTCCCGCAGATAGAAGCAACCTTTACCTTGACCAGCACATCGTTCCGCCCATAGGCAGGAACCTTGACCTCGCGGATCTCCGCGCCGGGCGCGGCTTCCGGCTTGACGACCGCGAGCATAGTAGATGGCATGACGGCTACCTTATAAATTCCGAATCACACATACAAAACAGTTGATTCTAGCACTGCGCCTAAGCTCGGATGAGGAGTTCCTTAGACTCGGCTCAGGATAAGCTCCGCGGCTGTTCAAGGTTAACTTCTCCTTCTCGTACCACAAGTGCGCAACTATCTTCCCGAGCAGAGCATCGAAAGACGGCCAACACACTGGAGGTTACGGTCGCGTGCGCTCTCATCTTTTTGCGATAATTCTCATCTCAACTTGTTTCCTCTGCGGCGTCTCGATGTCGGCGTCTCCGGTAGCGGTGCGTTACAAGGAAGGCTTGGTTCATGGCTTTCTCGTATTGAGCACGCTTGACGGCGTCCCCATTGCGGAAGGCGACCTCGCGCAGATCGTGCGTGGCGATCGCGTCACCAGTCAACTTGTATTCCGCTTCAAGGATGGTTCGCGACAAGAGGAAACCACGATTTTTTCCCAGCGCGGCAATTTCCGCCTGATCAGCTATCACCTTGTGCAGAAAGGTCCGGCATTCAAAAATGCCACGGAGGTGACGGTGACCGCGTCCACGGGCCAGGTGACGGTTCGCTACACGGACGATGACGGCAAGGAGAAAGTAGAGAACGCGCATTTAAAGCTGCCGCCAGATCTGGCCAATGGCCTGGTACCCACGCTGCTGAAGAATCTTCCGCCCGGTGCGACGCAGGCGGAATTCTCAATGCTGGTGGCCGCGCCGAAACCTCGCGTCGTCAAACTCGTGATTACGGCTGAGGGTACCGAACCATTTTCTCTTGTCGGATCGGGTCGTGAGGCGAATCGCTACGTCGTGAAGGTCGACATCGGAGGTCTCGCCGGAGTTGTAGCGCCGATCTTGGGAAAGCAGCCGCCAGACTCGCACGTCTGGATTCTTGGTGGTGAAGCGCCGGCCTTCGTCAAATCTGAAACCCCGTCCTACATGGGCGGACCTATGTGGCGTGTTGAACTGGTTTCGCCGGTTTGGCCTCGAACTACGGCCTCGGATGTGAAGAAGGAAGACGCGGTGAAACGCTGAGCGGGACGAGCGATCACGGCCGCCGACTCCAGTCCACCATTTACAATTGGCGGGATGAGCGCTGGTTCCAAGGCAACGCGGCGATCTGTTTTGCTGTTCGTCCTCCTCACGGGAGCCGCGGGGGCGGTAATCCCTGCCTTGGCTGTGTCCGCTGACTCGCGTCAGGATTTCATGCGCCGCCTGGTCGCGGCAGCGATTGAGCGGACCCATCACTCCGTCCGGTATGTTTCCGCATACGTTCGCATTCCTTACCCCGGCGGTGACGTCCCAGCCGACACGGGGGTATGCAGCGACGAGATTATCCGCTCCTACCGCGCCGTCGGTGTCGATCTGCAGAAGGAAGTTCACGAGGACATGCTGCAGAATTTTGACGCTTACCCAAACAAGCGGCGCTGGCTGCTGGCCCATCCCGATGCAAACATTGACCACCGCCGCGTGCCGAACCTGATGGTCTTCTTCCAGCGCAAGGGCGAGAGCCTGCCCATCACCAGCCGCGTGGAGGATTATTCCCCCGGCGACCTTGTCACCTGGGACCTGGGCGGCAATGTGCCGCACATCGGCATTGTGGTGGACCAGAAATCCCGCTGGAGCCGGCGCTACATGCTCGTGCACAACATTGGCGAGGGGCCGAAAATGGAAGACGTGCTGTTCAACTGGAAGATCACCGGTCACTACCGATACTTCGGGCCGCGACTCTAGAACGCCCACTGGCCGGGCATCGCGACCGACTCAAGACTTACGCGGTTTCGGCGCGACCGTCTTGAATTCCTCCGACTTGCCGCGGGGAATGCTCAGGGACCTCCACTTGCTGGAGCGGATGTGTTTCGCCAGAAACACGATCTGGCCAGTGTGGTAGGCATAGTGCGCGACCTGGCGGTTCACGGCCTGCAACACGGTGTGGGGTTCGCCGCGGATCGTAACGGTACGCATCACGTCTTCCGGCTTGAGTGACTCGATAGCTTCAAACACCCGCGCCCAGCCTTCTTCCCACCACTTCGTCAGATCGGAGCGCGTGGTCGCGGGGCTAAGCTCGAATTCCTGGTCGCGATAACGGTCGGGCTTTTCGCCGTCCGTGGTGAGGAAGTCCGTGAAGCGCGAGCGCATGTTGCCCGCCATGTGCTTCACGATGACGGCGATGGAATTCGATTCTGGGCCGAGCGTCACAAAGAGTTCTTCATCTTTGAGTTGAGCCATTGCACCCTCGGCCAGGCGCTTGTGTCCGCGCATCTGGCGGTGGGCTTCGTCGAGATAGTGAGCAGCAGGGTCGGTCGTCATGCAAGGCTACCAAGTTCGATATGGGCGCTAAATATGACCGTTAAATTTAGATGCTGGGAGTGGCGGGAGGAATAATCGGGTAAGGCGCGACCGGAGTTGTTGGCCGCAGCTCCACTTCGACTTCGAATCCGCCCACCCACTTCGACAAAAGGTTGTATAACAGCGCCCCGATCGCGCCGCCAATAAATCCAAGTGCGCCGTAGAAAAACGGCAAGAAAATGGCAACGACCACGCCGACAATTCCCGCAAAGGGGGAGTTCTCCTGCCCCGCCATCGATCCTATCAACCCGAAGAGTAAGAAGAAGGGCGCGAAAAGCAAGCCCATGCATGCGTACAGCACGCCCATAATCTTGGCTACAGACATCACTCCGAATGATTTGACAATGTGCATGGGGCGCTCCTTATTGTGCATCGGCTCCGGTAATCGTTTACGCCTGCAGCCGCCGTTGAATCAACCACTAAGAATCCGGCGTTAAGATTTGGCGTCAGAAGTTCGCGCCCCAACCGCCGCCCCCCGGCGACTCAATCCGGATTCGTTCTCCCGCGCGCAGCCGCGTGCTGAATTTTCCTGCCATCTCTTCAACTGAACCGTCGTGGCGAATCACGCTCGCGGTTCCGGGAGCGCCGTCGCCGCCTCCGGCCAATCCCCAGGGCCCACGAGTGCGGCGGTCTGCCAGTAGTGTGACGGAGCAATCCGTCAGCACCTCGATCTCACGCACAATGCCGTCGCCGCCACGATGTTTTCCATTTCCGCCGCTGCCCGTGCGCAGCGAATATCGCCGCACGCGAAGCGGATAAGCATATTCCAGCGCTTCGGCGGGCGTGTTCAGCGAATTGGTCATGTGCGTGTGCACGCCGGAGACTCCGGGCTTGCCGGGCCGTGCGCCCATGCCTCCAGCGATCGTCTCATAGTAGGCGAAGGGCTGGCCGGTAAACGGGTCGTTCCTGCCAAGATCGTTCTCACGCAGATTGTCCTGACGAAGATCGCCGTTACTCAGATTGTCCTCACGCCGATCGAGGCCGCCGATCGTCAGATTATTCATCGTCCCCGAAGCGGCGGCGGGAATGCGCTCCGGAATCGCCTGAGCCAACGCGCGCAGCAATACGTCGACGATGCGCTGCGAAGTTTCGACATTGCCGCCCGCCACCGCTGCGGGCGGCCGCGCGTTGACGATGGTTCCTTCCGGCGCGATCACTTGAATCGGCCGCATCAATCCCGCCGTGGCCGGTACGTCTTCCGCGAGCAGGCAGCGGAAAACGTAGAAGCAAGCTGAATAAGTGATGGCCTCGACCGCGTTGACACTGCCCTCAACCTGCGGATCGCTGCCTGTGAAATCGACGGTGACCACGCGGGCGTCGGCATCCTGCCGCCTCTTCTTTTCGCGAACCGACGATTCCCGGAACCTGATCGTCACCGCGATCTTAACTGGCCTCTCACTGATCCCGTCCCCATCCAAAAAATCTTCGGCCTGGTACGTCCCCGCCGGCACACGGTTCAAGAACGCGCGCATCAGTTCCTCGGAATAGTCCAGCAGATCGCGCGCCGCACGCTTGGTCTTCTCTACTCCGTATCGCGCGCAAACCTCGCGCAGACGCTCGGCGCCGGTATGGCAGGCAGCGAGTTGCGCGCCCAAATCGCCTTCGCGTTCTTCCGGAGTGCGCACGTTGTTGAGCAGCAGAGCGAGAACGTCATGCTGCATCGTCCCGGCGCTCATTAATTTCACCGGAGGAATACGCACGCCCTCCTGATAGATTTCGCGGCACAGCCCCATCGAGCCGGGATACGCCCCACCGACGTCGGCATGATGCGCCCGCGAAGCCACATAAAAATCGGGACTCGTGGAGCCGCGGACCCGCCCTGAGCGATAGTCGAAGGGGCCTCGCCCGCGAAGGTTAGGGAAGTGCTGCCGTCCTTTGGGGCGCTCGCCGATCGCCCTCTTCCGTTCCACAACACACACCGGCGCCACCAGCGTGATATCCGGCAGATGCGTTCCTCCGCGGAACGGATCGTTGAGCATCACCACGTCACCCGGCTGCATCCCGCCAGTGAGTTCACACGCCGCGATCGCCTCCCGCACCGACATCGGCATCGACCCCAGATGCACCGGCATGTGGTCGCCCATCGCGATCACCTCGCCGTCGCCATCAAATACCGCGCAGGAGTAATCGCGCCGCTCTTTGATGTTGGGAGAAAACGCGGTCCGCCGCAGCGTGGCGCCCATCTCCTCGGCAATGGAGTGGAAGAGACTCTTGAAGATTTCTAGCTCGATCGGATCGCGTCGCATGTGGCGCAGTTTACTACCAGTCGTTGGTCATTCGTCGTGGTCATTGGCAAAGCCCCACATTGTTTGCCGCGGCAACGCTCGAAGTCTTGCGTGATCACAATGGCCAACGACCGATTTTTCGCCGCGAAACTATAAAATTCTGTTGACACTTCATTCATCGTGCCGCAATATCTTGTATCAGAGAGACCGCTAGTACTATTTATAGGGCTGGTCTTTCAGGCAACGGGCCCGGGAGTTCAATCTCGCAAGGGAAATCGTTCAACGGAGGATCCTTCATGGCAACGAAGAAGAAGGCAAAAAAGAAAAAGCACTAACCGCCCGCGAGACTCAGTCTCGCATCGTCAGGATTTTCACTGGCCTCTCCGGAGAAGCACCTCCTGAGAGGCTTTTCCAATTCAGCTGACTACTGACAGCTACCCTGTTCTTCCGTGCGTGAAAATGTCTCTTGCAGCTTTTGAACCTGTGTCACAATAGGCGAACTACACGACTTCGGCCGGAGTTCTCCACATGGCTGCCAAGAAAGCAAGGACGATCGAACGGCGCGGGCAATAAAGCCAAATCCAAGGCCGACGACGTTCTCATCCCTGATAAGCTCTACTTCCGCATCGGCGAGGTAGCCAACCTGTGCCGCCTGCCTGCCTACGTGCTGCGCTTCTGGGAAAGCGAGTTCCCGCAACTGAAGCCGGTGAAGAGCTCGACCGGCCAGCGCATGTACCGCAAGCGCGACGTCGAAAGCGTGCTGCACATCAAGCAACTACTCTACGAGCAGGGATTCACTATCCAAGGCGCGCGCCAACACCTGCGCTCGGAAGCCAAAGCCGACAAGGGCCAGTCCACGATTCCGTTCCCGACGCACTCCGCAGCCGAGATTCAGCACATCCGGCAGGGGCTGAGGGAGATTCTGAGTTTGCTCACGGCACGTCGAACGGGTTAATCGTCGGGCATCATCGTCCGAAATAATTCTCCGTCTACGGTGCTTCCCCCGCCACCCACTCCGGCTTGAAATCCGAATTCACGAGCCATTCCACCGGCCCAACCATCGACGCAATCGCCTGTTCCATGTGTTTGAGATCCACGTGGGCCATATCATCGCTGGGCTTGTGATAGTCGCGATGCAAGCCGTAGCTTGAGACCGTTTGTGCGACGATGCCGCGCTTGGCCAGAGCGAAATTATCGGAGCGCTGAAAAAATTTCTGCTCGGGATGCGGATCAGCCACCAGCCTTGCGCCATGCCGCGCCAGCTCCGGGCCCAGGTTACTGCGCTCGTAGCCAGTCAGCCAAAGTTCGCCGGGCTGCACCGCGGGATCGGGCCGCCCAATCATTTCGAATTCCAGATTCGCCACGATGTGATCCAACGGCAGCGGTGGATGCTGCAGAAAATACTGGTCGCCTTGTCCGCCGGTTTCTTCGCTGCCGAAAAAAACAAACAGCACAGTGCGTTTCGGCCGCGCTCCCTTAGCCAACGCCCGCGCCAGTTGCAGGACCGCCACGCAGCCCGAAGCGTCGTCGTCCGCGCCGTTGTAAATGCTGTCGCCATTCACCGGCTTTCCGACGCCCAGGTGATCAAGATGCGCGGTCAGCAGCACGATCTGATCCTTCAGCTCGGCATCGCTGCCCTTTAAAATTCCGATCACATTGCGCGTATGCCACGGCTTGGGTCCACCGCGGAAATCGAAAGTGCCGGAGACGTCCTGAATATAGCCGCCCGCGTCTCCCCGCGGAGGAATTCCGATCCGCCGCAGTTCACGCGCCAGGTATCTCGCCGCTCGCAGCTCGTCAACGGTGCCGCTGCCGCGTCCCCGCATGGCGTCGCTGGCAAGAGTGCCCAGCTCGCCCTTAATTTGAGTGGCAGGTGTTTGTAGCGCTTGTGTTTGCTGCCCGAGGCCCGTGGCCGTTCCAAGCACACCGAGATAAATAACTACGACAATGGCGAACAAAGCGCGCTTCACCGATCCTCCTGGTGCGCCAGTTAAGATGCCAGCAGTGTACGCTCCCGACCGGCAGCCGTGCCCATGAGCTAAGAGCTAATAGCTCCCAACTTGAACCCGCCTCGCCATCTGGCCTAGAATCGTGCGCCATGGCATCCGACCCCTTACAGATCGAGCGCGTTGACCGGGGAGTCCTCTGCCTTCACGGCCCGCTCACTGTCGAGAACGTTTCTCCCTTCATCAACGCGGTGCGCCGCGAAGATGCGCCCACCATGATTCTCGATTTTACTGGCGTGCCTTATCTCGATTCCTCGGGTCTGGGATCGCTCGTCAGTTCCTGCATATCGTGCCAGAAGGCCGGACGCCGCATGGCGCTCACCGGCGTCAACCAGCGCGTCATGAAAGTGTTCCAGATCACCAAAACCGAACCGCTATTCCTGATGTTCCCCACCGTGTCCGACGCGCTCGAAGCCTTTACCAACGCGGGCACGGCGTAGGCGCCGCCGGGCACGAGACGAAGAAGCGCGAGATGAAGAACTGCGCCGCGCTGCACCACTCTGCTAGAATTTCTATTCATCGTCATCCATCCTTGGCGCTTGCCGGAGTTTTTCTCCTGATGTCCCAAAATATGTCTCAACCCTATGTGCCGACGCCGCGGACTCGTGTCATCCGCGAAGCCGAACGCGGTGTTTACGATCGCGAAACTGTGTACCGCATTCTTGATGAAGGCTTTCTGTGCCATGTGGGCTTCGTGGCGGATGGCCAGCCTTTCGTTATTCCGACGTCCTATGGGCGGGTGGAAAGCAATCTATATATTCACGGGTCGGCCGCGAGCCGCATGCTGCGACAGATGAAAGACGGCGTCGCGGTGTGCGTGACCGTGACGCTCCTCGATGGGCTGGTGCTTGCGCGCTCGATTTTCAATCACTCCATGAATTACCGCTCGGTGGTGATCCTGGGGAAGGCGACGCTGGTGGACGATCCCAAGGAGAAGATCGAGGCGCTCTATTCGCTTTCGCAACACATTCTGCCGGGCCGCTGGGATGAAGCGCGCCAACCCAACGAGCGGGAACTGAAGGCGACATCGGTGCTGCGGGTTCCGATCGAAGAGTACTCGGCGAAAGTGCGCGTCGGTCCGCCGGTGGACGATGAAGAAGATTATGCGTTTCCGACGTGGGCGGGGGTGGTGCCGCTGGAGATGGTTGCAGGAGACCCGATTGACGATGCGCGGCTGCTGCCCGGGCAGGAAGTGCCGGCGTATGCGAGGGGCTACACGCGCAAGCGCTAAGGCTGAAATGTTTTTCTCGGAGGGTTGTGTGGACCGGGCTCTTGATTGCGTTCCAGACACGCTTGATTTTGTAGGTAAAGAATGTTATCTTTACCGTAGGAGATAGAGGTAAAGATGAAGAATTCCAGCACTATTAGCAGCAAGGGGCAAGTCACCGTACCGCAGGAAATCCGCAACCGTCTCGGCCTCACAACCGGCGATCGCGTCGAGTTCGTCGTGGAGGGCGGGCGCACGGTGCTTCGACCAGTGCGATCTCCGGAGAATCCATTCAGCCGATACAAGGGAGTCTTAGGGACGTTCCCCGGTGGAAAGAAAGAAATCAACGCCTGGCTGGATGACTTGCGCAGCGAAGACCTTTCCCGCAAATGAGGACTGCCCTCGATACCAACATCCTCTCAGCCCTCTGGTCAGGCGAGCCTCTCGCATCAAACATTGCGGTCAAACTCGCGGAAGCGCGAACCCAGGGGGGCTTAGTGGTTTGCGCGCCGGTGTTCGCGGAACTACTTGCGCATCCCGCGGCCACCGAACAATTTGTGGCTACCTTTCTGGCGGAGACGGGCATTGTCGTTGACTTCGATCTTGAGGAAGCCGTCTGGCGGGAAACCGCAAAGAGTTTTGCCGCCTACGCCCGGCGTAGGCGGCGTTCGGCCGGGGACTCGCCCAAACGACTGTTGGTCGACTTCATCATTGCGTCACACGCCCTCCTGCGGGCCGACCAGCTAATGACTCTTGATGAAAAGCGCTACAGATCGGACTTTCCCAAGCTTCGGGTCGTCTGACGCCCGCTTACGGAATCAGCAGCAGCTTTCCTGTTGTCTTGCGGCCTTCCAAATCGCGGTGGGCTTGCTGCGCTTCGGCTAGCGGATACGTATGCGCAATTCTAAGTTTGAGTTTGCCGCTGGAGATCATGTTGAACACTGCGCCAGAGCGCGCCAGCAACTCTTCGCGCGTGGCGGTGAAGTGGGCCAGGCTGGTGCGGGCCATGTAGAGCGAGCCTTTTTGCGAGAGCGTAATGGGATCCACGGGCGGAACCGGGCCGCTCGACGCGCCAAACAGCACCAGCATGCCGCGCGGTCGCAGCACATTCATACTTTTCTCGAAGGTTGCCTTGCCCACGCTGTCATAGACCACGTCGACGCCCTGGCCCCCGGTAAGGCGTTTGGTTTCGGCTTCGAAATCGACCTGCGTGTAGAGGATGACCTCATCGGCTCCAGCCTCGCGCGCCAGCTTGGCCTTGTCCTCTGTGGAGACGGTCGTGATTACGCGCGCCCCAAGATTGTGCGCCATCTGGATTAGCAGGAGTCCCACGCCGCCGGCGCCGGCATGGATCAGCGCGGTTTTCCCGGGCGTTAGCGGGTAAGTGTCGTAACACAGATAATGCGCAGTCATGCCCTGGAGCATGGCGCCGGCCGCATCGCGGTCGCCCACGTCCTCCGGGACGGGCACCAGCGCGGCGGCCGGTGCTGCAACATATTCAGCGTAAGACCCGAGGGCGCCGCTCCAGGCGACGCGGTTGCCGACCTTGGCCGTTTTCACGTCGGCCCCCACCGCGGTGACCACACCTGAACCCTCTTGCCCGACCACGAACGGCACGGGCGCGTGGTAGCGGCCCTCGCGGATGTAGACGTCGATGAAGTTGACGCCCGCGGCCGCGATCTTGACCAGCGCCTCATGGCTCTTCGGCTGAGGGACGGGCAAGTCCACCAGTTCCATGGCTTCCGGCCCGCCTACTTGCTTTACTTGAATGGCTTTCATGTTCTTCCTTTAGGCCTGTTTGATTCTTTCGCCTGTTTGTTTGCCGCGAGAAATTATACGGGACCGGGATGGGTTCGGGGTGATCCTGCGGATTGCTGGTGGTTCGGGTTTACCACAAAGGCCACAAAGGAACACGAAGGAAATCCTTTGGCAATAAAGCCTTCGTGATACTTCGTGTCCTTCGTGGTTTAGTGATTTTTCTTCCCCGGTAAGTTGCCCTACTAGCTGAAGACGAAAATCAAATGGCGCCTGGCTCTGGTCATTTGGAATAACGCATTCCGAATCCTGAATCAGACTCCGCAATCACTCGGGGTGTCTGCTACACTGTCACCGGCTCCGAGGAGCCTTTGTCATGGCCGAAAAAGTCCCCCAGACATTTGCCAATCACACTCGGTTGGATCCTCTGTTTCATTTCTTCGCGGGTCCCGTGTTCATCCTGGGGCTGGTGTTGGCCCTGGTTCATTTCTTCGCACATATCACTGAGGGCGACTTTCGCGATCACTTCCATGCATTCCTGTTGATTCTGCTGGCGATGGCTTTGCTGGTGGTTACTTTCAAAGAGCGCGTGTATGCCCTGAAGGTGCAGGATCGCGTGATTCGGCTGGAGGAACGGCTGCGTCTGGCCATGCTTCTTCCGGAGCCTCTGCGAGCCCGGATTCCCGAATTGACCGAGGCGCAGCTGGTTGCGTTGCGCTTCGCCTCTGACGCGGAGATTCCGAAGCTGGTGGAGCGCACCCTGAAGGAGAAATTGTCGCGGGCGGATATTAAGAAGGCGATCCAGAACTGGCGTCCGGATTATTGGCGGGTTTGAAGGGTGGGGGCAACCTTTGGACCGGGGATCTCAGATCCCGGGAGCTTCCGCCATTTTGGACCACCGGATTTTTGGATAATCGGCGCGGGGCTTCGCCCCAGCTTGGACCGCCGAGGCGGCCGTCGCCACATCGATTGGGGATGATCGGGCCAGGGTCAAAGGTCTCAGGTCCAGAGCCGCCCGGCCGTAAGGTAATGGGACGTAATGGCGCTGCCGAGACCATGCCGAATGGTGCCTAAGGTAACCGCCGAAGTGCCTTATCGGCGTTGACCGAGGCTCGGCTGGCGGGTACGATTTTGGATAAGGCCATAACCAGCCAACGCCCAGGGAGAACCCCGCATCTTATAGAGAGTATGAGGCTTGTATAGAATTTGAAACTTATAAAACCCCATTTACGGAGCGCGATGCTGGCCTGCCTGGTTTTGGCGTGGTCCGCGTGCCAGAGCGCGCAGAAGCCGGTATCGCTTCTGCCGCCGGGGTCGGCGCCCTCGTTGAGTGCGGTTGCGGCTTCTTCCGCTCCGGTGAAACCGGCTGGTTCGGCTGCGCAAGCTCAACAATCCAAGGCGGATTCGTCCCAAAAGGCGTCGTCTGCTACCGCAACTTCCAGCCAGAATTCAGCACAAGATTCTTCCCAAGCTAGTTCTCAGGCGAACGCCTCGCCAGCTTCCTCCGATCCCGTTGGAGATCTGGTGGCGCGGGTTGAGAAGGAATACCAGGCGGGAGTGGTCAACTACGAGGCCGGCAAAACAGACGCCGCCAAACAGAATTTTGATAACGCCTTCAACGCGATGTTGGGCAGCAATCTGGATGTCCGCTCTGACGATCGCCTGCAGAAGGAATTCGACCGCGTAGTAGCGGGAGTGAACGAGTTGGGCCTGGATGGGCTGGGCGGGAATTCAGCCGAGGCAGGGAATGCCGGCGACGCCGAGGGACAGCAGAAATCCGAGCCTGCTCCCATCGATGAGACCAACGGCATTACGCCTTCGGCCGACGCCAGCGTGCGGGCCAAGGCGCAGGCGGAAATCAAGTCGACCCACTCCGACCTGCCGCTGATGATGACCGACCAGGTGGCCGGCTACATCAGCTATTTCTCGAATCGCGGACGCGGCAACTTCGAGCGCGCCTTCGCCCGCTCCGGCCGCTACCACGACATGATGGTTGGCGTTCTCAAAGAGGAGGGCGTGCCGCAGGATCTGATTTATCTGGCGCAGGCCGAGTCCGGGTTCCATCCGCTGGCGGTTTCGCGGGTGGGAGCGCGCGGCATCTGGCAGTTTATGGCGAGCCGGGCCCGCGGTTACGGCCTTTCGCACAATATGTACGTCGACGATCGGCAGGATCCTGAGAAGTCCACGCGGGCGGCCGCGCATCACCTGAAAGATCTCTATAACGAGTTCGGCGACTGGTATTTGGCCATGGCCGCTTACAACTCCGGCCCGGGCACGGTGCAGTCTGCGGTGAAACGCACCGGCTTTGCCGACTTCTGGGAGCTTTACCGGCGCAACGTTCTGCCCAAGGAAACGCGGAATTACGTTCCCATCATTTTGGCCGTGACCATCATGGCCAAGAATCCGTCGCAGTACGGCTTGAACGAAGTTGCGATGGAGCATCCTTCCGACTACGACACCGTAACGCTGGCCGCTCCGGTGGATCTGCGGCTGGTGGCGGAATGCGTGGGCGGAAACGTGGAGGACTTGCAGGACCTGAATCCCAGCCTGCTGCGCCTGACCACGCCGCGCGAAGGAAAATTTGAGCTGCACCTGCCGGCCGGGACCAAAGATCAATATGAAACCGCGATGGCCGCGATTCCGGAAGGGATGCGGTTGTGGTGGCGTTACCACACGGTGCAGTCTGGCGATACGCTGGCTACGCTAGCGCGCACTTATCACACCACGGCCAAGTCGATTGCCGAGGCCAATCACCTCGATAGTCCCGCCGAACTCGAAGCCGATGCCAAGCTGGTGATCCCGGTGGCGCCGGGAAAGCATCCGCTTTCAGATACAGCCACTTACGCGCGGCGCATCACGCGCTACAAGGTCCACGCTGGCGACACCGTACAAACGGTCGCGGAGAATTTCGGCGTGTCGCCGCAGATGGTCCGGCGCTGGAACGGTCTGCGGGGCGAAAGCCTTTCCGGACGCAGAGTGCTGGCCCTGCATCTGCCAATTACGCCGAGCGCGCACGCAACCGAGGTAGCTTCGGCGCGGACGGTTAAGAAACACACCACGAAGCCCGCGGCGCAAACCGCCAGCGCCAAGCCGCCGGTGACAAAGTCCGCCAAGATCGAACGAGTAGAGACTGCCGCAGCCCCGGTGGTCCACCACAAGGTCAAGACTGGCGAGACTCTTTACTCGATCGCGAGCTACTACAAGACTACCGTCGCGGCGATCAAGCGCGACAACCGCGACATCGCTGTCCTGCGTCCGGGGATGATTCTGATCGTGCCGCGGGCCCGGTAGACCAAGCCTGAAATTCGTTCAAACGCTTTTCACACCGCTTTAACCATGCTGTCATCTGCGGTTGACCTGCTCTTGATAGGTTCCTCCTAGTGTTTCTTCAATCCTCTGGAGGAAATCCCTATGAACTTCACTCGCGGACTACGTGTCGGCGTGCCCATCTTCGCGCTTTTGCTAGCGGCTTCGATGGCCTTCGCACAGAGCGCAGGTCCCATCCAACGCGTTTTACTGATCAGCATCGACGGCATGCATTCGGTGGATTTTGCGAATTGTGCCAAAGGCGTTGCGATTTACGGGAATCAGACCTACTGCCCGCATCTGGCGTCGCTTTCGGCGACGGGCGTGCATTACTTGCAGGCTCTCACTTCGAAACCTTCCGATTCCTTCCCTGGCTTGACAGCCCAGATCACCGGCGGGACGCCGCGTTCGGCGGGAATCTTCTACGACGTCAGCTACGATCGTGCATTGTCTCCGCCGAAGAAGACCACGCCGTACGGGATTGTCGGGGGCGCCAATCTATGCCCGAGCGTGGTGGGCACGCAGGTTGGTTTCGACGAAGAGATTGACTACAACTATCTCGATCTCCATTCCGGCAAACCGGACGGCAGCTCCGGGATTAAGGGCATCAATCCTGACTATCTTCCGCGCGACCCCAAGAATGGCTGCGCGCCGGTGTATCCGCACACCTACATTCGCGACAACACTATTTTCAACGTAGCTCACAATGCAGGTCTGTACACGGCATGGTCCGACAAACACCCGTCCTATGACTTCACGAACGGACCGAGCGGCGATGGCGTGATCGATTTGTGGTCGCCGGAGATCAACTCGATTCCAGTGGCGATTCCTTCTGTGCAGGGTTGCAAGCCGTTGCCCGACCCGGGCGCTGCCCAGCCAACCAACGCATGGACTGACAGCTTCCAGAACATTCGCTGTTACGACCAGTACAAGGTGCAGGCTGTGCTGAACTGGATTGACGGCAAGTGGCACGATGGCAGCGCGACGGCCCCGGTGCCGAGTATTTTTGGCATGAACTTCCAGGCGGTCAGCGTGGGCCAAAAGCTGGTGGAACCGTCGCTTGGCTTGACCGGCGGTTACGTGGACGCACTGGGAACGCCGAGCGATTCGCTGTTCGCCGAGATCCAGTATGTGGACACGGCGATTGGCCAGATGGTCTCCGAGCTGGGCAAGCAGGGGCTTCTCGACTCTACTCTGATCATTGTTTCGGCCAAGCACGGACAGTCGGCGATCGACCCGAGCCGCGTACTGCGCATTCCCGCCGATGCCCCATCGGATGAACCGCCATCCCAGATCCTCTCCCCTGCGGGAGTTGGGCCTGGCCTGCCGGTGGCGCAAGCCGATGAGGACGATGTTTCGCTGCTCTGGCTGACGGATCAAAGCCAGACGCAAAGCTTTGCGGCAATTTTAGGTTTGGCCGCGAACGAAAACCTGTTTGGGCAAGGAGAGATTTTCGCCGGCCCCTCGCTCACGCTGCAATTCAACGATCCGCTGACTGATTCCCGGACGCCCGATATCATCGTGGCTCCGAATGTTGGTGTCGTCTATACCGGCGGGAAGGCTAAGGTCTCCGAGCATGGCGGCTTTGCCTACGACGACCGGAACGTTCTGCTGATTGTTTCGAATCCGAAATACAAAGCCTCCACGTTCGACGATCAGGTCGAGACGCGCCAGATTGCCCCGACCATCGTGAAAGCGCTGGGGTTGGACCCGAATCTGCTGAGCGCGGTGAGGTCCGAGCACACGGAAACGTTGCCCGGCTTGCCGTTCACGCAGAAATAGGCCCTGGTTACTTGAGCTAAAGCGAAGAGGTAACGTGGAATAGTTCGGGGTGAAAGCGGAGGGCGCGAGCTCTCCGCTTTTGCTTTGGGAACCCGCGAGCGCCGATTCTTCGCTGCGTGCAGTTTCGTGTTTTATTTGCCTCGGCAGCGAATCGTAGAAAAAACGAATGTCAAGGTTTCCCTGCGGGCGTCCAAAGGCCGTGCCTGCGATTCTGCTTCCCTTTTTCCCGCGTCGTGTGATAACAGGATAGCTGGGTGAGGAATTTTCTGCTCTTGCAGCCTGCACTAAACGTCGTGCTATAATCGCGCGCCGTTCCAGAAGAAGTTCCGGTGGTCTTTTAAATTCTCTCGTGCCCGCAGCCCGGGCGCTCGTTGCCGCAACGAGCCGCAGCGGGCCGCTACAAAGATCAGGAGGATCCATGACGTTTTACGACCCCACGCTCTACGGACGTGACGAAGAAGATGAATTCGCCGACAGCGGCGCTTACAGCGAGTCGCTGGAAGAGGATTTCGAAGAGGAAGAGGAAGAAGAAGCTGGACTGCCCGAACCGGATGCACATGCCCCGGCGCCGGTAGCCACGCCCGCGCCTCCTGCTCCTAAACCAGCCGCACCGAAACCGCCAGCTCCCGCCGGTGGTGGCGGAGGCTCCAAACCCGCTGCGAAAAAGAAGGCGGCAAAGAAGGCCCCAGCCAAGAAAAAAGCGGCAAAGAAACCAGCCAAGAAAAAAGCTGCCAAGAAGCCGGCGAAAAAAGCTAAGAAGAAGGCAGCAAAAAAACCTGCCAAGAAGAAAGGCAAGAAGCGCCGTTAAGTCGCAGCCTGGCCGCGACCACCTCCGGTGGCTCCGGCAACGGATTCAGACCGCGCCCTGTCCGGGCGCGGTTTTTTCTTTTCCGCGGCCTTCGGCGGACTTTGTTAAATTCAAGGGCGATTATCGACCATCCGATTAATTCGATACGGGTTACTGCCCCGGTGTTGGGAACCTAAATCTACCAAATATCCCGTATTGCTCAGGCAGGAGAAGCCCAAATAGCCTTATCAAAGCGCTACTGCACCGTCGGATGCAGGTGCCGCGCAATGCTTCGCATGGAAGACCGGATTCGCAGGCTGTGCTCGCAGATTCTTGCCACCACTGAGGACGAGGAAGTCGAACCACTACTCGTCGAACTCCGGGAGGCATTGTTCCAGTACATCGAAGGCCTGCGCGGGCGTCTTGCCTCCTATCCAGTCCTTGTGGAACGGCGCAAACGAAACCACATTTCCACCGCCGAGTAAATAGGTCCAGGAGGACGCGGCGAAGAAGACCAGGCCGACATGCACTCCTAAGCTACCTGCCAGCTTAGCTTGGGAGATTTTTCACAGGGAGGCTCTTGCAATCCTGTCGGGTTGCGCCGCCGTTCTTCGTCGTCCTCCAACACTTGAAGTAACTCCTGGATTGTGGCGATGAACCTGTCCGAGTCTTGCTCGACAACAGCTCGCTCGCAAATTTCTCTCCAACGTTCTTTGGTTTTGCCTCGCAAAGGGGGTCACCTCCAAAGTTGGCGCGCGGTCTTCGGTGATCTTCCGCTGATAGAAAACAGTGAAGATAAAGACAGTGGAAGCAATTGTGACGCCAAATGACTTCCCCACCCCAAAGTCGCCCCGCAACAGGCACTTGGCTACGCTCCTTCGGTTTGCGGGAGGAAAGGCCACAGGGTAAAGTTTGCTGCTCAAGCTCCAAATCCCGAGTCCCGCCCTGGCCTGGAGGGTCGCCCCAGGTGCGCGCTGTATGCGACATCTTGTTCGCTCGATCAAAATACGGGATTCCCTGTATTCCGCCGCAGCGCAGACCGTAAGTAAGGTAAAGTACTTCCGTTCACTGCAGTCCCAGCTGCGGTGGCTTTCTTACGGAGATCTGGCCATGGATCCGAGCAACCACACCGGTCAAGCGACGGATGCAAAGATCAACATCCTGATGGTCGACGACCAGCCGGGCAAGCTGCTCAGTTATGAAGCCATGCTCGGCGGATTAGGCGAGAACCTGATCAAGGCTCAATCAGGAATGGAAGCCCTGGAACACCTGCTGAAAACCGATATTGCCCTCGTGCTCATGGACGTGAGCATGCCCGGAATGGATGGTTTCGAAACGGCGCAGATGATCCACGCGCACCCGCGCTTTCAAAATACTCCTATTGTCTTCGTCTCCGGAATTCATGTGACGGACCTGGACCGGGTGAAGGGATATCGACACGGAGCTGTCGATTACGTTTCGGTTCCTGTGGTTCCTGAGTTGCTGCGGGCAAAAGTGAAAGTGTTTGTGGAGTTGCGTCGCAAAACACAGCAACTCGAAATACTTAACGCCCGCATGATTGCGTTGCGAGACGAAGAGCGAAGACGAATTGCGCGCGAGTTGCACGACAGCGTTGGACAACTACTTGCCGCCATCAGTATGAACAGTGTCCTGTTACAAGCGGAGTCTCATAAGCTGAGTCCTGAAGCGGCCAAGGGCGTCGCTGAAAACGCTGCGCTGGTCGCGGACGCCAGCAAGCAGATTCGTACCATCTCTTACCTGCTGCATCCTCCCTTGCTGGATGAGGTCGGTCTCGCATCTGCGCTTCGTTGGTATGTCGAGGGATTTTCCGAACGCAGTAAGATCGAGGCCAAGCTCGACATACCTCAGGATTTTGCGGGTTTGTCCAAAGAGATGGAACTCTCCATCTTCCGCGTGGTGCAGGAGTGCCTGACCAATATTCATCGTCACGCTGGCAGTTCCACCGCCGGAATTCGCGTTGTTCAAGACGAGGCTTGTCTAAGAGTTGAGATCGAAGATACGGGCAAAGGAATGCCGCTCGAAAAAGCGTCCGCGTTCGAGTCGTCGGCTTACACTGGCGTCGGGCTTAGCGGAATGCGGGAACGCTTGCGGCAGCTAGGTGGCACTTTGCACGTCCAGTCAAATAGCCCGGGAACGCGGGTGACTGCCATCCTGCCTGTTCTACGTGACACGGGTGCCGCTGCAAACCAGGAAGTCCGCAGCAGGTCGCTCCGCCCTGAAGCCGCTCGGTAGCTAACTAATCGAGCTAAAAGGGTACTCCTCGTACCAGGGCATTGCGCTTCGAAGGATGGCAGTTCTTTCTACGTTCGCCGCTACGTTGGCCGCCGAAATCAATTCGTTGCTTTGTCCCCGTGTATAATTCCGCCGCTCCGTTGAAAGGCGAGTCCATGAAAACCACGCGGCCGTCGCTCACGTTCGCCATTTGCATCCTGTCGCTGGGCGCGCTCGCGCAAGGCCCTGCCATTCCGAAACCGCCCGCTACGCCGAAGCATCCCGTTACTGACGAGTATCAGGGCGTGAAAGTCACGGACAATTATCGCTGGCTCGAAAACTGGGACGATCCGGCGGTCAAGCAGTGGAGTGCGGCGGAGAATGCGCGCACGCGTGAATACCTCGACCACATACCGGCGCGTGCGGCCATCAAAGAGCGACTCCACCAACTTGCCGCGGCGACTTCCGCTTCGTATTACGATCTGCAATTCCGTGCGGGAATGCTTTTCGCCGAAAGGTACCAGCCGCCTCAGCAGCAGCCGATGCTCGTCGTGATGCGCTCGGCTGACGATCCGGCGAGCGCGAAGGTCATCTTCGATCCCAATGCTGCCAGCGCCAAGGGATCGCTCTCGGTGGATTTCTACGTGCCTTCCTTTGGCGGCAAATATGTTGCGGTCGCGCTGTCGGAGAACGGCTCGGAAGACAGCTCCGCGCATGTTCTTGATGTAGCTACGGGCAAGGAGCTGGGTGACGTCGTTCCGCGCGTGAACTTCGCCACGGGCGGTGGCAGCATCGCGTGGAAGGCCGACAGTTCCGGTTTCTACTACACGCGTTATCCGCAGGGGAACGAGCGCGCGCCCGAAGACGCCAACTTCTACCAGCAGGTTTATTTTCACAAGCTGGGCACGGATGCGAAAGACGACGCCTACGTCATCGGCAAAGATTTCCCGCGCATCGCCGAGATTCTGCTCCACACCAGTGACGACGGCCGCTGGCTGCTGGTTGCGGTTGCCAATGGCGATGGTGGCCAGTTTGCGCATTATCTGATGGACTCCGACGGGAAGTGGACGCAGCTTACTCACTTTGAAGACGGCGTGGTCTCCGTCAAATTCGGCGTGGATCCGGCGCTCTACCTGCTGTCGCGCAAAGACGCGCCGCGCGGCCAGATTCTGCGCCTGTCGCTGGAGCAACTCGATCTCGCGCAAGCCAAGGTCGTGGTTCCGCAGTCGTCAGGGGTCGGTTCCGGCGGGGCGGACGAAAACGCGCGCGCTTCCATTGAAAACTTCGTGCCGGCGTGGAACCATCTTTATGTGATCGATATTATCGGCGGGCCCTCGCGGGTTCGTGTCTTCGCACGAAAGCCTTCTGAGCGCGGAGGGGGCGGCGCGGCGCCAGGCATGAATCCGGGGGGAATGGATCAAGTTGGAGAAGTGCCGTTGCCCCCGATCTCGGCCGTCGGCCCGGTGGTTTCCATTGGCGGTGGCGATGTACTTTTCTACACGTCCACTTATATTCAACCGGCTGCGTGGTACTACTTCGACGCCGCCAAGGGAAAGGCGACGCGCACGGCGCTGTTCGAAACTTCTCCCGTGAACTTCGACGACGCCGAAGTGGTGCGAACCTTCGCCACATCCAAAGATGGCACAAGGGTTCCGCTCAACATCATTCGCCGCAAGAGCACGAAGCTCGATGGCACGAACCCTACGCTGCTCTACGGATACGGCGGTTTCAGCGTCAGCGAGAAGCCGTTTTTTGTTGGCTCGTTCGCGCGCCTGTGGCTGGATCAGGGCGGAGTGTACGTGGATGCCAATCTTCGCGGCGGCGCCGAATATGGCGAAGAATGGCACGCGGCCGGCAATCTCACGCGCAAGCAGAACGTGTTCGACGATTTCCTCGCGTCGGCCCAGTACCTGATCGACCAGAAATATACCTCGCCTGCGCATCTGGCGATTCTCGGCGGCAGCAACGGAGGCCTGCTCATGGGCGCGGCCTTCACGCAGCGTCCTGACCTGTTTCGCGCGGTTGTTTCTGAAGTCGGTGTCTACGACATGCTGCGCGTCGAGCTCGATCCCAACGGAGCGTTCAACGTCACCGAGTTCGGCACGGTGAAAGATCCCGAGCAATTCAAGGCGCTCTACGCTTACTCGCCCTACCACCATGTGAAAGACGGCGCGGCCTATCCCGCGATCTACATGCCCACGGGAGAAAACGATCACCGCGTCAACCCCATGGAGTCGCGAAAAATGATTGCGCGCCTGCAGGCCGCGAACAGTTCGGGCCATCCCATCTTGCTGCGCACGTCATCGGCCGCCGGACACGGCTTCGGCACCGCCCTCGACGAACAGATTGAAGAAGAAGCCGACGAGTTCAGTTTCTTGTTTGATCAGTTGGGAATCAAGTACGCAGCCACCCAATAGCGGAGAGCGCAACCCCTGGACGGCGGTCGCACCGGCAAGTAAGGCGCTTATTATCAATGGCATACATCCAAGGGTTGTACGTCCCCGCCAGCCGGAAAGAGGGCCTTGCCCCTTGTAAATCACGCATATCACTGATATCATGGAAATCATGAAGGATGGTTCCGATGTCAGTTCATAAGGATGTCGCGTTCAAGTCCGCTACGATCTTCGGCGCCGTCGTGAGGCCCCGCGTTGCGCCTTCTCCCGAGGCCGCGATCGAAAGAGACACCTTGGCGTGGAGAAAGCGATTCATGGCGGAGCATCCGGGTTGGACATCGGCGCAGGTCGCTGAGGAGAGCACCAGCCGTGCCAGGAACCAACCGGCAACCGCATCCCGCTGGGCGAAAGAGAAGAAAGTTTTCGCAGTCGAGTTTGAGGGCCGGAAGTGGTTTCCCCGATTTCAATTTCAGGACGGAAGACCGATCCCGGCTGTTTCGCAAGTCATCAAAATGTTTCCAGAGCATGCCACCGGATGGCAGCTGGCGTATTTCTTCACCACGCAAAACGCCCACATTTCGGGACGCAGGCCCTTCGAACTTCTCAAAGAGGATCCTTCTCGGGTAGTATCTCTGGCGCAAGCCTTTGTACATCCCGCCGATGTCTTCTAGTTGTCCAACAGCGCCGCCGCCGCCGGCACCAGTGAGTGTGGAAGCGGCTTTGCTCCGGGCCGACACCGTGCTGTTTCGCTGTCATAAGGCCGGATTTCCGGCGAACTCATTCAATCCCAATGTTGGCAAGCACATCGAGATTGCGGAAGAGGGAGCGCGATTTAATCCGTTCCCCGGCGCCCCCGCCGCCAACATTCCGACAATCTATGCGGCAGACTCGCTGGAAGCGGCCGCGCTGGAAAGCATTTTTCACGACGTTCCCCACGTGCCATCCCCAAGCTATCCCCGGTTGCGCCTGGGGGAATGGAGTTACAGCGAACTGAAAGTTACGAGGGACTTGGTGCTGCTCGAGCTGGTCAATCCCAAGCTCCGCCAGTTCCTCGTGCCCGGCCGCACCGAGTCGATCACGGAGAGCGAATTGATCCATACGCCGCCGTCGGAGTATCCGCATACGCGTACCTGGGCGCAAAGCTTCCATACCGCGCTACCCAAGCTGGACGGACTTGCCTGGCGGCCCCGGCTCGCGGGAATAGGAACTTCGTTTGTATTTTTCGGAGACCGATTCAAAACCGGAGACTTGGAGATACACTCTTCCCCTACGCCGACGGCGGTCGGAGACGGCTTTCTGGAAATTTATGCGATTGCCAAGCGCGCAAACATTACGATTGTGATCCCGTGATGGAATGACAAGGCGAAGCGTGGTCGCGACGGAATGCTTGCCAAGAAGGCAGAGAGACGATTTACTTCCCGCCTTCCACGGCGATCAGGCACTTGCCGTAAAGCTCCAGCAAGTGCGCCGCGTAATCTTCCGGCTTGGCCGCCGAGCCGCCGCCGGTGAAGCCTACGCCGCCGCTGCTGGCCGTCTTGCCGTATCCCGTGGTCATGGCAATGAACTTCATCAGGTCAAGCGCAATATCTTCGTCGCGGCGCGAACCCGCGCCCCTGGCCGGTGTTTCGTCCATGAGTCCTTCTCCTGATCCGGAAATAATAGGAATTTCGTCGTCCTCGAACTCTTCGTCTTCCATGCTGCTTAAAATCATACCGCGTAAGAATCTCCGCCAGCGATGATAGCAGGTCGGGCTTCGGGCTTCAGCCGGAGGTCAGGCTTCGGGCCAAGGTCTGAAGACCAATGACCGTAGTCTAAACGGGCAAACGCGAAGCCTGAAGCCCGAAAGCTGAAGCCGGAGGCCCTACTTATTCACCTCGCACATCAGCGCCATCAGATTATTCTCCGAATCGCGGAAGAACGTCATCCACAAATCGTGATCGGGCATCTTCGCCACCAGGTGCGGCTCGCCTTCGAAGCGAGCACCGTTCTCTTTCATCTTGAGGTGCGCGGCCTGAATATCCGGCACAACAAAGTACAGAATCGAACCGGGATGATCGTGCTCCGGTTTCTCCGGTCGCGACAACATCAGCCGCACTCCTCCACAATCGAAGAATGCCAACCCGGGCGGGGCCTTGAACAACAACTTCAAGCCCAAGACATCCTGATAAAACTCCGCGGCGCGCTCCACATCTTGCGCGACGATGGCAACCTGCCCCAGCCGTGAGATTCCGATTCCCGCTGCGGTCGTGTTCATCTCGCTTGACCTCTCTTTTGCAAATTAGTTAGCATAGCTAACTATATTTCAATGACCAAAGTCAAGCTCCCGGAATTCGAAGCAGGCTCCGTTTTTACTGTTGCCGACCGTCTGCATTCCACCGCGATTCACCTACTGCGCCGTCTGCGCAAGCAGGATGTGGCCACCGGCGAAGGTCCCGCTCGCTTATCCGCGCTTTCGGTTCTGGTCTTCGGCGGCCCCCGGACACTGGGCGAACTCGCGGCCGCCGAGCAGGTCAGGCCGCCAACCATGAGCCGCATGGTCGCCGGTTTGGCTCGCAGCCGGCTGGTGGTAATTACCGCCGATCCCCACGACGCTCGTCGCATGCGCATCCGCGCTACTGGCAAGGGCGCGCGCCTGCTCTACAAGGGACGTCGCCTCCGCGTCGCGGCCCTCGCCGCCAATCTCCATTCTCTCGCCCCCGAGCGTCTTGCCAAACTTGCCGAGGCTGTGGACATCTTGCGGGCCCAGCTCGCGAACTGGAATTGAGCTGTCCGGCGGTCACGAAGGGCTGAGTACCGGAGTGCCATGAAAAGATTGACAGCCTGCGCGATACTAGAGTGGGGCAGGGGATGGGTTTGCCGGGCCATCTTTCGCGCGGCGTTGCCTCTCTGTGGTCTCTCAGGTTTGAGCCGGTTCCGCGAAAAAATCAAGTCTGAAAAGTAAGGGCGTGAAAAGTTTCAAGCCTGAAAATCGTCTGATTCGAGGTCCTCGATCAATTGCTGCGTGAACGCAATCTGTTGATTGCCGGCGCCGTGCTTTTGCTGGCGCATGTGGTTGTGGTTGCCACCTTCGGGACGGCAACCCGCGGCCCATTTCTCTCGGATCTGCTTCAACTCACTTTGGGCGTTTTGGTGGTGGTCGCGAGTTTCCGCGCCAGCCGACGGTCGGAAGGGCTCGCGCGCTCGGTGTGGCGTCTGGCTGCGGTTGCCTATGTTCTTTGGCTGGTTGGCCAGAGCCTCAGCGTCTACAACGATCTGGTTCCCGGTACGTCCGCCATTGCGTGGGTCAGCAACCTTTTGTTCTGTTTCTGGTTCGCCCCCTTGGCAATGGCCATGTTCCTCGACCCCGAACACGACGCTGGAACTCTCGACTCCTTGGTGGCACTCGATTTTGTGCAGGGCACGATGGTGTGCATCGCGGCCTACCTGTATTTTTTCTACCTGCCCAAGGCAGAATCTCCCGGTGAGTTGGCGCATGCAGTCTGGTCGCCTTATTTTGTAGGCTACAGCTTTGTCGCGGGAGCCTATTTGTTGCGGGCCGGTCTCAGCCGCTCCCTTTTGACCCGGAAACTGTTCGGGCGCCTCGGGCTTTTCCTGGCCCTGTCGGGATCAGTAGACGCTCTCTACTTCTACGGTCCCGGTCGCGGCCTCAAGACTGGAGCCTGGTTCGACATTTTGTGGAGCATCATGCTGGTGATTCCTCTGGCGCTGGCCACGACCTGGAAGAGTACCGAGGCACCCGTCATTTTTGAGCGCGACGCACCGCGGCGCGAAAAGAAAATTCACAGCGAACTGTTTCATCTGTTTTATCCGCTGCTGGTGCTGATCATGTCGCTGCGCATCGCGCAGGTTCACCTGCGTCTGGCGGCCGGGGTGGTGTTTCTTTCGTTCGTTTGTTCCAGTGCGCGCCTTCTGGTCACGCAGACCCGCCTGATCCGCACCCAGGACGCGCTTCGCCGCGAGGCCTCTCACGACGGCCTGACCAGCCTGTGGAACCACAAAGTGATTCTCGAAATTCTCAACCGCGAACTGCTGCGCTCCGAACGCCACGGCCAGCCGGTGGGCGTGATCATGGCGGACGTGGACGATTTCAAAAATGTTAACGACAGCCGCGGGCATGCCGCCGGCGACGTGGTGCTGCGCATCATCGCCAGCGAAATCGCCGCAGTGGTGCGCCCCTATGATTCCGTCGGCCGTTATGGAGGAGAGGAATTTCTTATCGTCGCACCCGATTGCGGGCCCGCGGAAATCTGGGAACTGGCGGAACGCATTCGCAATTGCGTTGCGAACTGCAGCATTGTAGTTGCGGGAACCAACATGCACGTGACCTTAAGCCTGGGCATTGCCACGGGTACTACTGCCGCCAATGCGGAAAAGCTGCTGAACGCCGCCGATACAGCGCTCTACCAGGCCAAAAACGGCGGCAGGAACCGGGTGGAACCCAGCGCCGGCCGCGCCGCCAGCGCCGGTTCCGGATCTTCGTCCGCGGCGCAAAACAGCTTCTGGTTGTAATCTCGGGTCGGGCTGCGCGTCGCGCAGTGCGACACACATCAGCTACTCCATATCTCTCCAGTTGGGACCTACGCCCATTTCCACCAGCAGTGGGACGGCCAGCGCGTGCGCCTTTTCCATGTGCTCGCGAACCAGGGGCTGCATTATGTCCACTTCATTCTCTGGAACTTCGAAGACGAGTTCGTCGTGGACCTGCAAAGTCATTCTGGATTTCAGGCCGCGGTCGCGCAATGCGGCGTCGATGCGGATCATGGCGACTTTGATCAAGTCGGCGGCCGTGCCCTGCAGCGGAGTGTTGACCGCGGTACGTTCGGCGAAGCCGCGCTGGTTAGCGTTCTTGCTGTTGATGTCTGGGATGGGGCGCACGCGCCCGTGCAGCGTTCTAACTTTGAGATCGCGGCGCGCTTCTTCGAGTGTCTTATCGATGAAGGCGCGGACGCCTTTGTATCGCTCGAAATAAGCGGCGATGAACTGCTTGGCTTCGGCAGGTTCGATGCCGAGTTGCTGTGACAAACCGAACGCCGAGAGTCCGTAGACGATCCCGAAGTTGACGACTTTGGCCTGGCGGCGATGATCGGGCGTGACCATGAGCGGCGGCACGCCGAAGACTTGCGATGCAGTGAGCGTGTGAATGTCGTCGCCGCGGCGGTAGGCTTCGACCAGCAGCGGGTCGCGCGAGAAGTGAGCGAGCAGGCGCAGTTCGATCTGCGAATAATCGGCGGTGAGCAGCACGTGGCCGGGCTCGGCGGTGAAAGCGGCGCGAATGCCGCGTCCGAGTTCGGTGCGGATGGGAATGTTCTGCAGATTGGGATTCGCTGAAGAGAGGCGTCCTGTGGCCGTTCCGGTTTGGCCGAAGGTGGTGTGCAGACGCCCGGTGGCGGGATTGATGAGCGCTGGAAGCGCATCGACGTAAGTGGATTTCAGTTTCGTGAGCTGGCGGTAGTCGAGAACTCTTCTGGCGATGGGATGCTCTTCCGCGAGGGCTTCGAGCACGTCGACGGCCGTGGAGATGGTGCGTCCCTTGCCGTATTTCACGGGCTTGGGAAGATTGAGGCGATTGAAAAGAACATCGCCGAGCTGGCGCGGAGAGCTGATATTGAATTCGCTCCCGGCGATTTCGTAAATCTCTCTCGCTTTGACCGCGCTTTCGCGCTCGAGCTCTGACGACATTTGCGACAGCGCGGGGGTGTCGATTTTCACACCGGCCTGCTCCATGCGGGCAAGTACGGGAACGAGCGGGAGGTCCATTTCTTCGTAAAGATTGGTGAGGTTCGCTTGCTCCACTTCGGCGCGCAGAGCGAAAGCAAGGCGGCCGGTAATGTCGGCAGACTCTGCGAGTTCGCCGGAGAGCTTGAGATTAAAACGGCGAAGCGCGACCTCCGGCAGACGATGCGAGGAATAAGTGGGATCGAGCAGATAGGAATACAGCATGGGGTCGTGCCGCACTCCTTGCAGTTCGATGCCGAGCGGCGCCAGCGCATGAATCGCAGATTTGTAATCGTGAATCGCCTTCGGCGTGGTGGAGTTGGTGAGCGCTGCTAATAACTTTGACGCGGCCTCACTTGCGTCGAGCCTCACGGTGCTTGCCGTTCCTGCAGCGGCCGAGATGGCCGCGCGACGGACCGCGAGCTCCGGCTGCGCGGGCGACGGCTCGTTACTCAAGGCCAGCATCATCGACTCTTGCGGCTCCGGTTCAGCTTCTTCCTCGGCAGCTTCCGGAAGAGGCTCAGCTCGTTCGACTGCTACAGCAAGCGCGCCTCCGGCGGGTACCGACTCGAGAACACTGTCTACGTCGGCCCTGGATTTCGCCTCACCGTAGTTTGCTTCCGTGACCTCAACCACCGGCAAGAGCTCTTTCAGCAGCGAAGTAAATTCGAGTTCGGTGAAGAGTTCGCGCAAAGCGTCGAGAGCTGGCTCCCCGGCCCGCATCGACTCAACATCGAGTTCGACGGGAACATTCGTGTCGATGGTCGCCATGCTCTTGCTGAAAAGAATTGCCTCGCGATTGTTCTGCAGTGATTCGCGATAGGTTTTCTTCTCAACTTCTGCGGCGTGCTCCAGCGCCTGCTCAACCGTGCCGAAGCGCTTGATGATCTCGACCGAACCCTTGTCGCCAATGCCTGGAGCCCCGGGAATATTGTCGATGGCGTCGCCCCGCAAGGCCATCACATCGATCACGCGTTCAGGAGGGACGCCAAGAATCTCCTCGACCTTGGCGGCGTCGCAAATCAAATTATCTTTCGGCGGATTCAGGATCTGAACTTTGTCGTTGACCAGTTGCATCATGTCCTTATCGCTGGAGACGACGTAGACGGTATGCGAAGCCTCCGCGGCCTTGCGGGCAAGCGTGCCGATCAAATCGTCAGCCTCGAAGCCGGCAAGTTCGAGGATCGGAATGCGATAGGCCTCAAGCGCGCGCCGGATGTAGGGAAGTTGCTGCGCCAAATCCTCCGGCATGGCTGCGCGGTTGGCTTTGTAGCCTTTGTATTCCACCTCGGTAAAAGTTTGCGTCTTGATGTCGAACTTGCGGACGCTGGTGATGGCCTCGGCCTGCTGGTCGCGAAAAGTTGGCGCCGCTACGTCGTAAACCGCGGCCAGGTATTCGGGCGAAAAATCTTCGCGCAGCTTGCGCAGCATGTTGACAAAAACATAGATGGCGGCGGTGGGCAGTCCGCTCTTGGTCGACATGGAGCGCTGGCGCGCCATGGCATGATAGGCGCGGAAAATAAACGACATGGTGTCGATAAGAAAGATGCGGCCGTGAGCGGAGGCGGCCGTTGCGGAAGGCGTTGCAACAGCATCCGGTTCCGAAGATTTCTTGCGGGGAGGCAAGTGGTTAGTTTAGCAGCCGAAGTGTTTGTGTTGCAGCAGTGGGAATGCGATCAGCCAGTGACTCGCGGGTGCGAGCCGCACTCCTCTAGAAATCAACTTTGAAATTGGCCTCAACCGTCTTCTTGCTTTCGCCGCTGGAACCGCGAAACACGAGATAGTACTTCACGGGCTGATCCATGGAAGCCGGAAGATCAAAGTTCACCGCCTGATTGTGGGAATCTTCCACCGAGAAAAGAGCTTCCGAGGGGCGCCCGTGCTGAAAGTCGCCATATTGATCCTCGTTAAGCACCAGGAAATCGACATTGGCGGCGCCGCCAGATTCCCCGTGGACATCGCCCGCAAACGATGTATACAAGCCGTGTAGATGGGGTCGGACGGCGTGCGCCGGAATCTCGAAGGGAAAAGAGACTGAAGTTTTCACAGTAAAGGTCTTCTGCAGAACGTTCTGATCGGTGCCCACGGGCGAGGCCGCCACATGGTCATATTGAACGGGCGCGGGCGCCGGAGCGGGCGCGGCAGCCTTCTGCTCGCAGGCGCTCGATCCCAGCAAGAGCGCCGCAGCGGCAAACATACGGGGCAGCGCGCGCTTCGGCATGGGTTGTCTCACCGCGCTACAGACTTCCCGTACGCCGTGTGGTAGTGCAGTTGAATCTCTCCGCAGGTGCCTTGCTCCGCGGAATAGACGACGCAAGTATCGAACGGACGAGAATACACATGCAGGCTGACCGCGCGCTCGCCGAACTGGCGCGGGTTGAGCACGCGATGCACCGGCTCGCGAGGATCAACGGCGCAGGGATGCGCGATGTTCATCTCGACAGTATCGGCGGGCTCGAGCTCACAATGCCCGGCGCTCAAGTCCTGGTGAATCACGCGGAAGTTCTCCACCTGCAAACGCCCGATGGGCACCGCCATCCAGCAATTCTGGTCGCGATGGTTATGCACGGAACTAGCCTGTCCGATTTCCCAGCAGATGGCCAGCAATTCATAGAGCGGAGTTTTGTCGATCAGGTTGCGTGTGTAGTGCTGGCGGTCCCACGTGAGATACGAAGAAAGCGAACTGGCGTCCACCGGCCGGTCCTGCAGAAGCTTCCGGACAGTCTCAGTTTCGTCGAAGGCATCCTGCGGCAACTGGCGCAGTGCAGCCACCAGGTCCTGAATCGAGACGACCTGTTTCGCAACGATAGTCATGGCGTTCGTTCCTGGAGCTCACCGGGAAACTTGCTGGCCGAAACCTTGGCTGCTGAAAATCCGTTCGACTTAACCGCGTTCGCCGAAAGTCTGTTTGACGAAGATAAAGTATAACGCAGGGCGCGAACCGCAGAAGGTGTCACCCCGGGAACACCTCACGCGCAAAACATTTCACGCCAGAAACATGCAGTCGCCATACGAGTAGAAACGGTAGCGCTGCGCCACTGCATGATCGTAGGCCCGCAGCACATTCTCGCGTCCGGCGAAAGCGCACACTAGCATCAGCAGCGTGGATTGCGGGAGGTGAAAATTAGTGAGCAAGCCCTGGACAACCTGAAATCTGTAGCCGGGATAAATAAAAATGTCCGCCTCGCCAGAGCCGGCGGAAATGCCTCCTGCGGCCTGCGCCGCATATTCCAAAGTTCGGACGGTAGTGGTTCCGACGGCAATCACGCGCCGCGAGTCCGCCAGAGCGCCATTTATCTTGCTCGCAGCCGCCGCCGAAATGGTGAACGGTTCGCGGTGCAGCCTGTGCTCTTCCACACGCTCAACGCGCACGGGTTGAAACGTTCCCAGGCCGACATGCAGAGTGATCTCGGCAGTTTCAATGCCACGGTCCGCGATTTGCGCGAGAACTTCCGGAGTGAAGTGGAGCCCTGCAGTGGGAGCGGCCACCGAACCCCGCTCGCGTGCATAAACCGTCTGGTAGCGCTCGCGGTCGGCAGAAGAGTCAGCGCGCGCGATATAAGGCGGCAGCGGGACATGCCCGATGCGCGCAATCCTGTCGAAAAAATCATCCACGGGCCGGAACCGAATGGTTCGTTCGCCGAAAGCGCCGCGCGCGATGACTTCGGCCTGCAGCACGTCCTGCCCTTCGCCAGTCCGTCCTTCGTCATCCCCGAAAAAAATGCGCTCCCCAACCTGAATTTTGCGTCCTGGACGGACCAGACACTCCCAATCGTTCTTGCCGTCGCTTTCGCCGGGGCCCGAACCCAGCTGGCGGGTAAGCAGCACCTCGACGCGGCCCTGCAGAAAATCGCGAGCCGCCGGGTTATGCGAACTTACAGCCTGGGAGTTCAGCCCGGCCCGCCGGCCCAACAACCGGGCGGGAAACACTTTTGTATTGTTAAGAACCAGCAAGTCGTCCGGACGCAAAAGTCCCGCAAAATCGCGGAATCCCCGGTCGGACAACTCCCCGGTCGAGCGTTCCACATGCAGCATCCGTGAAGCCGAGCGATCGGCCAGGGGTGCCTGGGCAATCAAATCCTCGGGCAGATGGAAGTTGAAATCGGAGAGCAGCACGGCCCGATTATAGGGAAATGTTCATGGGGAAGCGTGGCTTGCATCGAGCAACCCGGATTACATCTAAATTTTCGTAAATTTCGTTGTGTCTGTCCGAATGGGCTGGTACTATGCCGTTGCCTGTTGCGGAACCGCTTTTTCGCCACTCCCCCAAGGGTACCCATGTCTAGCGAGCGCAAACATAGGGAAGAAATCGTCCGCTACGGACGCACGTTGCACGAGCGCGGCCTGGTCGCCGCCATGGATGGCAACCTGTCGGTCCGGCTGAAGGGCGAGCGCATCTTGGTGACGCCGACCTGTGTGAGCAAGGGCAACATGCGCGCAGCTGACATGGTCGTGGTCGACATGGAAGGCCAGCGCGTCTCCGGGCGTCGCAACGTGACCAGCGAAATCGGCATGCATCTTTTGATTTACCGCATGCGGCCCGACATTCAGGCCATCGTGCACGCGCATCCGCCCACCGCCACCGGATTTGCTGCCGCGGGCATCGCGCTGACTCAGCCGCTGGTCTGCGAAGTTGTTATGGGCCTGGGCTGCATTCCTCTGGCGCGCTACGGCACGCCCGGAACCTCTGAGTTGGCCCGCACTCTGGAGCCGTTCGTCCCGCATTACGACGCCATTCTGATGTCAAATCATGGCGTCGTGGCCTATGGCGACACGCTCGAACGCGCCTACATGAAGATGGAAACCGTGGAGCACTTCGCCCAGATTGCGTTGGTTACTCATCTGCTGGGCCGGCAGCAACCACTGCAGGAAGTGGAAGTGCAGAAGTTGCTGGTAGCGCGCGCCAAATATTTCGGAGCGAAAATGGCGTCGTCGATGCCCCTGCCAATGCACAGCTCCCCCGAGAAAGCCAGCTAGCTCCGCAATTCCCAATCAGAAGAATTCGTGGAGGGGCGTCCGGGGCTCCGCCCCACTGCATATAGGCGAGTTACATTCCCGCCTTATTCCCCTCCAACTCTAAATCGAAACCCGACGCGAAAATTAATCGGCAACGCCGGATACCCCACCACTTCGTTGTAGCGCCGATCAAGCGCATTCTCCACATTCGCGTACGCCGTGACTCGGTGGTTAATGGCATACCATCCCCCCAGATCGGCGCGAACGTACCCCGCAGCGTGGTCGATGTTGAAGCCGTAGAAATCATCGTCCGGCCGCCGGCCCACGAAACTATCACTCAGGTTCGCGCCCCAACGCGTGCCGAGGTAAGACAACAACATCGTCGCAGAGTGTTTGGGACGGCGCAGCAGCGGCTGCCCCGGATTGTATTGCGAATCGATGGGAGCAGGATTGTCGAGAATCTGCGTGGAAGTGTAAGTGTAAGCGGCATTGAGCAGCAGTCGCGACCGGAGCTTGGCCTGCAACCCCACCTCCGCACCCTGCGCGAACGCCTCGTTCACATTGAAGTATTCGCCGACGAATGTGGTCGGGTTGATCGTCTCGTAGTTGATCTGGTCGCGAAACAGGTTGTTGAAATACGTAGCGTTCAGCACATATTTTCCGCTGAAGAAGTCCTGTTGAAAGCCCGCCTCGAAAGCCCGCACCCGCTCCGGTTTCAGTCCGGGATTCGGAACGGAATACGGCGCCCCGGCAAACGTTTCCTCCAGTCGAGGTTCCTTGAAGCCGGTGGCATAAGAAAAACGCAGCCGCGTTGCAGAAACAAAATCTCCGCCTCGTCGTGCCAGCAAAGTCAGTGCCACTCGCGGCACGCCGATGTTTCCGAATACGCTGCTATGCACGAAACGCCCGCCTACGATCGCCGAGAATCTTCCCCAGGTAATCTGCTGTTGCAGATACACATCCTGATTCAAACGCTGCCCCGATGCGGACGGAGGGAAGTCCAGGTCCCCCACCACACCGTTTTCATTTTCCACGCGATAGCCAGCAGTCGTATGCGTCCAGTTTCGTTCCGAGTAATCGCCCTGATATTCGAATCCCGCGCGATTGATGTGATCGTATTCGTGCGATGGAAAGTCGAACTGACCGTAAAGCGGACTCACGCGGTCAGGGTCGCCATTCAGGTTCACATCGTTATAGCGATAGAGATAATCGAAGCCGGTAAACCGGTGCTGCCATCCAGAAGGCGCGGCCACAGCCAGTTCTACGCTCCCCAGAAGACTGTTGAGCTGTGACCACTCGGCCGGATCGGGCGGGAGCGGCACGTATTCCGTTGTGCTATTGACGGTGACCGGAACCAGCGGGTCGTAGCCATTAAAGCTCCATTCCCCAGGAACGCCGGTGTGGCTATTGGAATGGCGCAGGTGCACACGCAAAGAAATCTGATCGCTCAACGCGGCGCCAGCATTCGCACCCTGAAGTGAATCAGAATTAGCGTTGTTGATGCCGGATCCGTTAGTGTCGAACTGCTCGCCGAAGGCGTTGTAATCGAAGCGGCTGCGCGCCCCCGCCAGGGACGCATAGCCGTTTGCCGTTCCGAAATTTCCGCCGTCGGCGCCGAATCGAAACTCTGGAACAGGCGTGCTTCCAGTACGGGTCCAGACCTGTACCACGCTGGTCATGGCGTCGGACCCGTAAAGCGTGCTCTGCGCGCCGCGCACAAATTCCATGCGGCTGGCCTCAGTGAGGGGCAGCGTGCCGAAGTCAAAAGTTCCGCCCGGTTCGTTGACCGTGACGCCATCGACAATCACCTTGTTGTAGGTGGAATCGCCGCCGCGCACGAACAGAGACGACAATCCCCGCCGCTGCCCCGCCGTGTTCACAACCGCCCCAGGAAGGAATCGAACTCCGTCGTCTGCGGCCACCGGCTGCATCACGGCTAGCTGCTCGTTGTTGAGCGTATCGACGTCAGCGCCCGCAGCTTCACCGGGCACCGGCGTGCGAGTCGCGCTGACCACCACGGTTTCAGACGCAGTCGCCAGACGAAGCTGCACGCTCAGTTCTTCCACTCGGGCAGGAACGTCGGCGATCTCCACGGCAAAACCCGGCGCCAGCACTTTGACCTGGTATTTGACTGAATCAGCCACTCGGAAGCTAACGCTTCCTTCTGCGGACGTTGCTTGCGCAGAGAGAACCGCTGTGTCGCCCGCCCGAAGCAGCAACACCTGCGCATCCGCCACCGCGGCGGATCGCGGATCAACAACTTTAACTTTAAGGTTGGCGGCAGAAGCAGCCGTCCCAAAGACGAAGGCGAACACAGGAACGAAAACAAAAACTGCAATGCGAAATACGCGCATAACCATCCTCCTTTTCACGCGAAAGGGGTTGAGGTGGACGGATTGCGCCGGTCTCCTGGCTTTGCGAGTAAGGATGTAATCAGCATCCGGAATTGGCGTCTGGCCTTCCCGGGATCGTTCCCAGTGGCCAGCCGCAGTTTTCCTCGCTTACAGTTGCGCGGCAGCGCGGGATTCACACCCGCTTCCCTGTCTTCGCCGAGCGGCAAAGACGCGCACTCCGAAGGAATTGAAAAAGAACAAGAAACTCGTCTGAGAAATCTACCGGGGCCGTCAGGTATAAGTCAAATGGCAGAGAATCAATTTCAAGCCTCCGGAAATATAGCGCGCGAAATTGCCCACTCCCTGCGATTCTGGCTCTACCCCGTGATCCTCCGTGTCCTCTGTGGTAAAGAATTTAGGACACTGCCCCGACTCATTTTCGTTCTCGCGTCGGCTCCCCGACAAATACCAGACACCCATTCGGATCCTCGATGTGAAACTCTGTCATGCCGTACTCACGATCAAACAAGTCCCGGATTCTATACCGCTCTTTGAACGTCTTCACATGCTCCCACAGCGACCGAATGCCGGAGACTTCAAGGTACATCTCCGTGTGCCCGCGCACGCACTCCATCACGTGCTCGCTCGCAGCCTTCATGAAGTGAATGGTCTGCCCGTCCCGCTCCACGATGGAATACTCTGGCGACTTCATCATCACGGCGAACCCGAGCACTTCTTGGTAAAAGGCCAGCGTCTCATCCATGTTGGAAACGGCCAGCATCGGACTTATTTTCTTAACCGTAAACGCCGCATCCATAACCATCTCCATCGCATCAACAATCGTCACTTGGGATAAGGAAATTCCGCCGAGCCGACTTTCTGAATGTTGGCCTCGGCAAATTCGCGCACGCGGTCGAGCGAGGCCTGCAGCTCCGCTTGGTAGCGCTCCAGCTCTCCATCCGCCGCGTCGCGCGGCACTGGAATCATCTTCCCAAACCGCATCAGCACTCGCGAAAATGGCTTCGGAATCATCAGCCGGTCCCACGTGTTCAGCACCCACGCTCGCTCCACCGCCATATGAAATGTGCTCAGAGGCACGCCCGCTGATCGCGCCAGCGCCACCGGCCCCGGCTTCACCTGATAACGCGGCCCGCGTGGCCCATCCAGAGTGAAGGCCACGGTCCATCCCTCTTCGAGAGCGCGGCGCAGCCCGAGCAGCGAGCGCACTGCACTGCGGCTGCTGGATCCCTTCACCGCGACAAACCCGAACCGGCGGATGATCCGTCCCATATATTCGCCGTCATAGCTGTAACTGCTCATCACGCGCACGCCAATATCGCGGCAGATGTAAGTCGCGGGAATGATGCAGGCATGCCACAAAGAAACGATCAACGGCCGCTGATCCACAGTTTCCTGGGCGCCCTCTTCCCGCGAAATGCACACGCGCAGAGTCGGCCCGATCAGCCGGATCACCCAATACCCCGCCCAGATGATCAGGCTCAGCACGATCCTCTGACGCAGCGTAAAACGCCGCGGCCCAGACGCTGGTTCCGCGGCAGCAGGCGCTTCGCGAGTTGTCGCCTCAGTCACGAGGATATTGTAACGGGAAGGTGTGAGGACTAGCTTTCGTATCTATGCGACTGATGTGGAGACAGCCGCCTCGGCTGTCCAAGCCTGGGAGGCCCGGCGCCTCGAGACAAGACTAACCACATCCGCTTAATTGTCCAGGTAGGAGTCGATCCACTTCTTAACGCTATGCCGCCGTTCGTCCGCCGCGTCGAAACGCACTCCGTAAGACTTCGGCTTACGCCAGCTGACCACTCCGCGCACCGTAACCCGCGGCAAGGTCACGAGCGCGAAAGAGATTTCTACGTTCGCATGCAACGAAAGTTCCTCTGAAGTCTGCAACGACATGCCGCCCGAACTGATCTCAATGCTGCTGGCCGTGAACCGGTTGCCATCAGCCCTGACCGCCACTTCGGTAATCACCGGAACCCGCACGTAGCGCCGAAATTCATGCAACACCAGCAGATGCGTGGCCCGCACCAGCTTGATCGCCGCCGGACGCTCCAGCGGCTCGCTGAACATGGCATTGATGCCGTACTTCGAATAGCGCATGGCTTCCTGCGCGTTGCCCCCAAGGCCGTAAATCACGCAACGGCTGTTCGAAGGAGAGCTGCGGGCCGCTTCCATCACCGCCTCAGCCCCGGCGCCCTCACCCAGATTCAGCACGCACGCTTCAAATTTTTCGCGGCGCAGCCGCTCGGCAGCATTCGAAGAGATCGGAACTGACTCGATTCCGAATTGCCGGAAGCACTCCACCAGCAAAGCTCGTGCAGATTCCTTTACGTCAACCAGCGCAGTTCGCGCGGCAGCCTTCCGGGTGGAGGAGGCAGAAGGAAGAATAGAGGCCAAAGTCTTTTCCATAGTCGAGGGGACGACTCACTACTGGATTTCATTCTGGCCTGCCCCGTAACACTTGCAAAGACACAAAGGGCCAACCGCGAAGTACTAAAGTCTCATTACCTCGACTGCACCCCCGGACCACAAAAATCGGCAACCGCGCATCCCCCACAGCCACAAATACTTATGACCCCTGCCAGAGCGTGGTCCACCCTTCGTCCCTGTCGTGCTCACGACCGAGGCCGCCCCACCCTTCGCGATTTTTCGAAGAGCCTGCCCTGAGTTTGCCGAAGGGGTGGGTACCACGGACGATGGTATCAACCGACCTTGCGTCCGTGAGACGCCGCGGAAATTGGCATCAACCGACTTTGCGTCCGTGAAACGCATGCCCCCTGGTGCAAAGATTCCTACAAATCTCCCGGCATGCTAGGCGCCCCGCACTCTCTCCACAGTTTTTCCCAATTCCACATCTCGGACGTCACCCCATTCGGCAACTTGAACCCCATCTGATGCGCGAGCATACACACCTGCCCGCGATGGTGCGCCTCATGCGCCAGCATGTAGCAAAGCATTTCCACGCCCACCTGCCACGGCCGGCTCCAGCCGTCTCTGCGAAACTTCTCCACGCGTCCCCCACCGTCGAGCGCTTCCGCCAGCATCTCCATGCAGCGGCCGGCGCTCTCCGCCAATCCCGCGCGAACCTGTTGCGGAGTGCAAAGCGTGCGGCTGAGCTGCGCCGGAACCTTCAGATGCGGAGCCGTGAGCCTCACCCACTTTCCCCGGACATTGTGCATGTGCGTAAAGATCGCTGCAATCGTGCGAGCCTTGCCCGGGGGCGCAGCCCTCCATGCCGCCGGTTCAAGCCGCTCGATAAGAATCTGATTCATGCGCTCATTGGCCGCAAACACCCGCACCGCCGCGCGGCCGAGCTCAGTGTGCGGCTCGGGCTCGTGAAGCCCGGATTTGCGAATCTTGGATTTGCGAAGCTTGGCTTGACGTGTGGTCACGGCTCCCTGCTCCTTCACCTGGTATACGACGGCCTGGAATACACCACATAATACTTCCAGCCCGTCGTCGGGGCACGATCCCAAACCCGCAAGCGGACGCAAAAAATCGCGACAGAGATTGCGAAGCGAGAGCAAAAACTACTTGATCTGCGCGGCCTGCGAGGCCACAGCCAGCCACTTGCCATTGCGCTCCACAAAGAAATCCGTCGACACGCAATGGTTTCTGGATTTCTTGCCGTCGGTCGTGGTGATTTCATCGTCGGTGCCGGTGACCACGGCGGTCTCGCCGAATACGCGGACTTTCATGTCCCCCAGCGTGGCGGAGTCTATGTGGCCGCTCTTGATCTCAACGGCTCTCTCGGCCTTGGTCTGGCTCTTGAAGGCGTGATTCGCCTCAGTCGATTTGCTTTGGGAGGCGGTCTTCTGTGGATAGGCATGGGATGGCTTTCGTGGGGACGCGCGCATTGGCGATTTGCCATCAAACAAACCCGCCGCATAGCAAACATCGATCACCGTCTGCGAATTCGTGATCAACCGGTTTGGTCGTTCACTCGCTACGCAGAATTTCGGTGGGGTCTGTGCGCAGTGCGCGAAGCACGGCAGGCAGCGTGGCAATGAGCACACTGAGCAGCATGGCGCACGTCGGCAAGGCGATCAGATCCGCGTCGGTTGGTTTGACCTGGTAGAAAAGCGACTGAACATAGCGGGCCGCGCCGAATCCGAGCGCGACTCCCGCGCAGCCTCCAAGCGCGATCATCTGGAAGACGTCGAGAGTCACAATGCGCACGATGCCGGCACGAGTCGAGCCAATCGCCATGCGGATCCCGATCTCGCGGCGGCGTTGCACGACAGAGTAGTTGAGGACAGCGTAGAGTCCGATGCCGGCGAGGAGCAGAGCGACGGCGGCAAAGAAGGCGGCAAGCATGGCGATCAGACGCTCGCGAATGGTCTGGTCGCGAACAAGATCGAGCTGCGTGGTGATGTTGGAAACGCGAAGGCCGTTGTGGCGCTGCGCGATGAATTGGCGGAGGGCGCCGGCGAGGGCAAGCGGGTTCTGGGCGTCGGTGTGAATGGCGAAGGTGGCGAAGTCGACGACGCTGGGGGCCGATTTGGCATCGATTTCGTCGAAGGGGACGTAGAAGACGGCGCGGCTGGGCTCGCGCAGGTCGTCGTATGGGACGTCGGGAGTGACGCCGATAATTTTGTTGACCGGTTGATTGGCGCCGCGTTCAAAGGAGCGGCCGATGGGGTCCTGGCCCGGGAAGAAGGTCTTGACGAAGGTTTCGTTGACGATGGCGGCTCCCGGCGAGGTGTCTTCCGGGCGAAAGTCGCGGCCGGAAACCAGGGGGATCTTCATCGTCGAGAGCCAGTCCGGGGAGACGTTCAGGAACCAGGCAGGAGTCGGGCTGGGAGGCGCGCCGTTGATGGAGATGTCGCTGTTTATGCGGATGCGCCCGAGAAGTGGCCAGCGCGAGATGGCGACCGAGTTGACGCCGGGAACGGCACGGAGCGCCTCGGCAGTTTGATTCCAGACGACGGGGAGCTGGCCTTTTCCAGCAACGGTTTCGAGCAGAAGCAGACGGTCGGTGGAGAAACCGAGGGGCCGGTTCTGCAGGCGCTGGAAGGATGCGACGAAGAGCGACGACAAAAAGAGGACGAGGAAACAGAAGGCTACCTGAAGAGCGATGGCTCCCCGCATGAGACGGCGTGGCGAGTGCGGATCTTCCCCACCCTTGAGCGCAGCGACGGGCCGGACGGAAGAGGCACGGAGAGCAGGGAGCAAACCAAGCAATAGAACGACGAGGATGATGAGCCCGAAGCCGAAGAGAAGCACACGCCCGTCGGCGGGAAGGTCGAGGCGCGCAGGGTTGTCGGGCGGATTGACGAGGCCGAGCACAAAGGGCGCCGACCACGCCGCAAAGAATGCGCCAACGACGGAAGCCATGAGGGCGATCAGTGCGCTCTGGCACAGAATGAGCTGGACGAGGCGACGACGGCCGGCGCCGATCGAGATTCGGAGAGCCATCTCCTGAGCGCGGGCGGCGGCCTGGGCGGTCATCATGTTAGCGACGTTCGCGCAGGCAATGAGCAGGACGAGCGCGGCCAGCAGACCGAGCACGCCGAGGTACCGGCGATAGTCCTTCTGCAGCTCGGAGATGCCGGCACCGGCGGGATAGAAGACGAGCTTCTGATTGAGAAAGCGGTCGATGGACGCCGGGGTCGCGCCGCGAAAGCACTTGGAGCACTCGGCCGCGAAAGCGCGGTTGACGGCGGCGAGATGCTGGCGGAGCGGCTCGACGGCGGTGGCCGGGTTGACGCCGGGTTTCAACATCAGGAAGGTGCCGTGCCAGTCGACGCTGTCCTTTTTGGCGAAGCTGTTCATGCTGAGGGGCAGAAAGATGTCGGTGACCGTACCCTTTTCGGTTCCGGTGAAATCGCGAGGGCCGACGCCGATGATTTCGAAGGTCTGATCGCCGATGTGGAGCGAGCTGCCGAGGACGTGCGGATCGTGGCCGAAGCGGCGATTCCAATAATCCCAGGAGAGGACCGCATAGGGATTGAGACCGGGGCCGCGGTCATCGGCGGGGGTAAGCAGGCGGCCGAGCGCGGGCTCAAGGCCCAAATCCGAGAAGAAGAGCGGGAACATGTTGCCAGAGACATAAACGACGTGGGCCTTCTCCATGTCGTCGTCGGTGGACCATGTGATATCCGTGCGGTCGGCGTCGCTGATGGCGATGAGGTCGGCCTGGTCCTTGACGGCATCGCGCATCAGGTTGAAGTCCGGCGTGGCCCAGTGGCCGTCCTCGACAGGCTTGCCCTCGAAGCCGGTCATCTGGCGGGAGAGGACGTAGAGGTTGCTGGAATTGGAGATGGGGAGCGGGCGCCAGAGCAGAGCGTCGATAAGACGGAAGGCGGCGACACAGGAGCCGATGCCGAGAGCGAGTGAAAGCACAGCGGCAAAGGACGTGACCTTGTTGCGGCAGAGCTGCCGCCAGCCGAAACTTACATCGGCGAGAAGCGACTCAAGCCATCCGGCCGCACGAATGCTGTAGCTCGCCTCGTGGGCACGCAGCGTGGAGCCAAATGCACGGTGCGCTTCTTTGGGATCACGACCCGAGGCAATGGCTTCGTCAATGTGGGACTGCAACTCTTCCTCGATCTCGCGACTCAAGCGCTCACCGCGCACGGCGTTCGCGATACGCGACCACAAAGACATGTCATGCCTCCCGGAGAACCCGATTGATTGCTAGACTGACTGACACCCAGCGCGACTCTTCCACACCCAGTTGCTTCTTGCCTGCGGCGGTCAATTCGTAGACGCGGGCCCGGCGGCCAGAATCCTTCTTGATCCACTCCGCGCGAATCAAGCCCGCCTCCTCCATCCGATACAACGCTGGGTAAAGCGAGCCTTCCTCTGCGCGCAGCACTTCGCCGGATGTCCGGGCGATGGCAGCCATGATCGCGTAGCCGTGAAGTCGCGGGCGCCGCGACAATATCTTGAGCACGAGCAAATCCAGCGAACCTTGAAGAGCATCGGTCTTCGCCATATTTAGATGTCTTTATATAGACATCTTTGTATAGATGTCAATGAGGCACACCTCGTCGCGCAAGCGGGTCAGCAGATTCTCGCCAACCTGCGCGACCTTTTCCAGCTTGTTGAAGCCCAAAAAGCGGAACGTGCTTTTGATGGTGTGAATGATGCGAACAACGCCTGCCAGTGCTTCATTGTCTTTCGGCATTTTCTTTAAGAGTGAAGCGATGCGCAATCGATGCGATGAACTCTGGGCAGTTCATCCCCCAGCCGGAAGTTATGCAGAAAAGGGGCTTTCGGTCTAAAACCGGCAGTCTGTCTGGTAGTGGGTGTCCTCATCAACAACTGAAACGAGCAAGTGTCTAGCCATCACGCGTTCCTGACGGCGCGCAACCCGACCTTGGATTCACGAGGGATAGAAAATGAAAATGTGGCTCCTGGGCCATTATTGGGTGTCGCCCATAAACGGCCATGATGACTTTCGATAATGGAGCGGCTCACAGATAGCCCGATTCCCATCCCACCGCTCTTAGTTGTGTAAAACGCCTCAAAAAGCTTGTCCACGCCCTGCGGTTCGAAACCTACTCCCGCATCTTGCACGGTCAGCCGGACATGATCCACTTCATCCGGTCCGGTTCTAATCACCAACTGCCGCGGACGATCGTTGACGCTGCTCATCGCGTCAGAGGCGTTCAGGAGCAGGTTCAGGATGACCTGCTGAAGCTGGACGCGATCGCCGGCGACGGGCGGAAGGTCGTCGGCAAATTCCGGCTGAAGAATGACACGGTTTCTCTGAAGCTCACGCAATGACAACGCAATCACCTCTTGCGTAGCCTCATTCAGGTCCACCAATTCAGTCGTGACATCTTTCTTAGTAAACAGTGCGCGCAAGCGCGTAATCACCTCAGACGCACGGTTACCATCGCGAATGGTGCGGCGCGCGGTTTCGATCGCACCCTCGATGTTTGGAGGATGGGCGGCGAGTAAGCGCAGACAGGTGCCGGCGTTGGTAATGATTCCGGACAGCGGCTGGTTGACTTCGTGCGCGATCGACGCCGTCAATGCTCCCAGGCTCGTGACCCTGGCCACACGTGCGAGATCCGATCGGGCCTTGCTAAGTGCTTCTTCTGAGAGATGGCGCTGCGTCACATCCTGTACCGCACCGATGTACTCGAGTTGACCATCTTGGCCTCGGGTCGCGTGGGCGACCATGTTTACGTACTTGACGGAGTGATCGGGCATCAGCAATCGATGCTCACAATCAAAACCACTACCGTCGGCCCGCGCGCGTTCAATCATTTTCGATAACGACGGGAAGTCCTCCGGGTGGACTCGCGAACAAATCAGCTCGAACGTGACAGGCTTGGCCGGATCAAGATCAAAAATGCGATAGTACTGCTCGGACGACGTGACTTCGTCTGTCGCCACGCGCCACGAAAACGTACCGCTCGAACTGAGAAGCTGGCCCTTCGCGAGAAATTCCTCACTTCGCTTCAGTGCAGAATTACTTTGTGTCCGCTCAATGGCGATACTGGCGATGTTGGTGAACTGCTCGATGAGTCTCTGGTGGAGCAGCGTTGGCGTTTTGGGCTCGTTGTAGTAGATCGCGAACGCGCCCAAAACCTTGCCGGTCGTAGACGAGATAGGCATTGACCAGCACGCCTTCAGCCCATGCGCCAAGGCCATGGGGCACCACTCGAACGCCGCCCATCGGGTTTCGGAAGTAAGGTCGGCCGAAACGACTTGTTCGTTCAGGCACGCCGCCGTCGCGCATGGATTTGAATTCACGTCTACGGGTTGGCCAATAATGGAAGTCGTGAAGCTGGCAGGAAGGCTCGGCGCAGCTCCGTGTTCGAGATGTGCTCCACTCGGATCCACCAGGACGACACTGCAATAGCTTCCGCTGGCTGTGCTTTCGACGAGCTGACAAATCGCGTCGAGTATTGCCGACATCGAATGGCCGCCTGCGACCATCTCCAGCAAGCGCTTTTCACCCGCGAGCAGAGATTCGGCTCGCTTCCGGTCTTCAATATCGATATTGGTTCCATACCAATTCACAATATTGCCGGCCTCGTCGCGCAAGGGACAGGAACGGAACAGGAACCATCGATACTCTCCGTCGAAACGGCGAAGACGTCCTTCGACCTCGCCGGCCTGCCCAGCGGCCAGGAACTTAAGCCAGGTCTCCGTCACTTCCCCCAGGTCTTCGGGATGTATGGCTGCTTGCCAACCCCAGCCCCGAGCAGCCTCAAGCGAGAGTCCCGTATAGTCGTGCCATCGCTGATTCCAGAATTCTCCAGAGCCATCCGGCGCGGTGCACCAGGCGATTGTCGGGATGGTGTCGATGATCGTACGGAGCCGGGCTTCGCTGTTTTGCAGGCTTGCATAAAGGTCCTGCAATTGCCGCGCGGTGTCGTTGAATACCTGCGCGAGATGGGATAGCTCATCTTTTCCGTCGACGGGCACTTCATTCTTAAACTCTCCACGCGCCAACATTCTCGATCCTTCCACGAGCCGCCCGAGCGGATGCGTGATGCTGCGGGTAATTGCGAGGCCCAACGTACCGGCGATCAGCAAGCTGAAAATGACGGTTATCGACAGCACAATGAACACGCGACGCTGCACGCGCCTGCTATTGAGATCAGCTCGCGCCTGCTCTTCACTAACCTGGTGGTCGACTTTCTCAGCCAGAGCCGACGTCAAGAATTCGAGCGGACGTACCTGGTTTGCGATTCGCAGACGCACCGCGCTCCACTGACCCGAAGTGGCCAGATCGCTGATCTCCTCCAGTTGCGATGCCAATGTTCTCTGGACGATCTCAAGCTCAGGCAAGATCGGCTCTGGCTGAGTGCCGGACGGCAAGGAACTTAGAGCTTTCCTGACGCGCCGAGCATCCTCCGCAAATGCGCTCGTGACCCGTTCACCCTCCGAAACCATCCGCCCTGCATTTTCATCGTTTGCGACCACTTCCAACGTGTTATCAAATGCCAGAAGATTCGCATGTACGCGCAACACCGCTACCAACTCCTCGTTGTAGTCCTTCAACCGCTCAGCCTGGAGTTGGGCAATCTGGAATTGCCACAGAACTAGTACGTCGCCCGCAAACATCGAGAGGATGATCAGCAAGAAGCAAATCACCAGACGTGGACCGATGTTGAATCGCAATCCTGACCTGCCTTCTACTTATGCGCCGTTTTAAAGCCTGTAATCCGAACGAGTTCCTTCTCCAGGCTGGCAGCTGCCTGGGACGCGGTGGACTGCCGTGCCAGCACGGAATGCACTGCGTCGCCATAGGCACGAGATACCGCGTCATAATGTGCCCCCGAAACGTTGGACGGCCGTGACACAATGGTTGCACCTGATCGGTCGCCGGCTTTCGGGGCCCAAGGATATTTTTTCGCCAACATCACGGGAAGATCATAAAACTGAAGTTGCCACTGCGGTTTTGAGCGCGCAGCTGAGTCGACCTCGGCTTCTTTTTTCGCCAGGAACTCCACCAGTCTGATCGCTTCAGCGCGGTGAGCGGACGATGAGGAAACCGCTAAGCCCCATCCTCCCAGGGCAGATACACGGGCGGTCTTTCCCGCCGGAACGCTGGTTACGCCGGCTTCTTGGTGAAACGGCTCATCAGGCGGGTGGCGTTGAAAGTAGTCGGCCCATCCCCGCTCGAATGCAGCGTTGCCTGCAATCCAGAATGCATTGCTCGCATCCCATTCTGAATAGGAAATTACCCCGGGCGGCGTGATCCAACCCAACCAGTGTGCGCCCCGTTCCCAGGCACGAACAGTGTTCGGATTATTAACGCTGATAGTCCTATCAGCCTCGATGACATGGCCTCCTCCTTGACTCACCTGCCACTCCAGCGCGATATGCGACAGTGATTCCCTGGCGGTCCCGGGCCATATGAACCCCCAGAACTCCTTCTTCCCTTTCTCGCGCTCGCCTTTCTGGATTCGGACAGCCATTGTCTCAAGTTCGTCCCAGGTCCGCGGCGGCAAGCGGTAGCCGTATTTCTGAAGCAGATCCGTCCGGTAATACAAGACGCTCGAATTGGGGTGATAAGGAATTGCAATCAATTTGCCCTGCACGGTGTAGCTCGCAAGCACTTCCGGATCTACCGTCGGCATGTCGGAAGAGAGATATGGTTTGAGGTCGATGAGATATTCGGCCAGAGCACCGGACCAGATCGTGTCGACCCCATACACATCAGGCGTCGAAGCTCCTCTTTGAAGCAGGTCTCGAATCAATTCGAGCTGAGCTCGATTGTCTTGAGGAGTGGGAAGGTGGTTGACTCGAATTCCAGTTTCCCGGGTAAATTCGCGGATGGCCGCATCAGACACCATGCGGCGGTCCCCCAGATCCAGTAATCCTTCGGGATCAATAAAGGTGATAGTGACCGGCTCTACGGATTTTTGGCAGCCGAACGAAACCAACCCCAGGAAAACTGCCATCACCGCCGGGAACAGCCTGAACGAACGGGAAATCCAGAATCGAATTTCCTGGACGACGCCGCCTCTCGTTCCTGGATGTTTGAACTTTGTCGACATTGGCTGCGCTGGTCGTAGCGAACCAAGTCTAACCTTGGAGTTGTTCATCCGCAAGACGCCGCCATCGAAGCCAAATCGATGCCGTCTGAGTCATTCCTCTAGTCGCGTCACTCATTTCCAACCGCGTACATCCGCCCGATTCTTCCGGAAGTTAATGCTAGTGAGGTCACGATCCGGCATCGATGTCTTTCGATGGCCTTACCGGACCCACGTGTGGCACTCCCGCATCCTCGAACACGGATAATGAAATGACGCGCCCTTCCAAAAGAATGGAAGATTACGGATGGCACCGGGCGTTTTGACCCGGTGAAAGAGTTGCCGTAACGCGCCCCGGCGGTAATTTTTGCCGCTGGTGATGAGCGATGAGTTTATTCCAACCGGCCGCCTACGGCAGTCGCGCCGGAGCGAGGCCCACAATAAAACTTGATTGTTGTGTCACCACGCTAGCGGTCGGATGATTCTCGACGAGACCCGATCCCGCGAAATTTCGGTAGCTGGCCGTCGCATCCGCCGTCACTTGCACAAACTCCACCGACTGCGGCACGTCCGGAATGCGAGCGCCGAACCAGTGCGGGTCGTCGCGCTGTGCCCAGGTGACAAGGGCCAGTACCGCACCCGCTGGGTAGGTGGGAGCGACGCCAGGTGCCTCACCACGTGCACCGGCTGCCTGCACGGCCTGCATCGCTGTGTCGTTGCCGTAGAGTGTCGCCGTCGTATGGCTTCTCGGGTCCACGAACATCGTGATCGCACTCCACTCGAGCGGCTGAAAAGGCAGGCTCACCGGCAACTCTGCTGCGCGGTTGTTCACCACTTCTTCACCGCTGATTTTTGCCGTCGTGACGGGAAGCGTGTAAACGTAGTCGTTGCCTCGCACCGGCCGGTGGCAGCCCGTGCATTCGTTCACGAATTGCGCGTCGCTGCCATAGGGTTTCAGATCCAACCCACGCCAGCGGCCCCATCCCCAGCCCTCGGTGTCTTTGTAGCGCTTAGCATCTTTCAGCATCAGCTCCACCTGCACGAACTTGCCGGGGTGCATCAGGCCGTCGGGGCCCGGTTCTTGCTGCCATGCGATTTTCGCGAAGCGTGTGCCATCCGGCCAAGGCGAGAGATTGTCCGAGCGCACCGCCTTCACCGCAGTCTCATTTCCGAGGATGAACCGGAAGGTGTTGTTATCGCCGCGGTCTGTCGTACTGATCAGCTTCCAACTCTCGAAGGCCGGGTCGAACGGGAATCCATTGAACTCTGGCCGAACCGTCGCCAAATCAACAGGGGCAGCAGTTGCCGACGGCGCAGCCTCAGTCTTCGAGGCGGTATTTTGTGGCGTATTACCGGGCTGCGCGGGCGTCCACGGGGACAAATACGCTTTCAACGCCGCCATTTCTTCTGGGGTCACTTTCGCTTCTGAATGCAGCTTAAGGAAGCTCGGCAGCGGCATCGCGCCCAGTTGGATCATATTCACAGCCTCATAGAGCGTGGCCTTCTGCGCGGCCGCGGGTTTGGAGCCCAATGTTGAAAAGTTGAGGTGCTCGCGCGCAGTCAGAATGTCGTGCCGTACCAACCAGTAGCCGGGCACGATGTGGTCGAACCACGAGAGGCGCCGCTGGTCTGAGTGACAGCTGTAGCAGTCCTTTTCCAGGATGTGCTTGACCTCAGCTGGCGCCTGCAGTTCGGCCGTCGCGGGATTGGCAGGGATGCCTGGCCGCACCAACTGCAGCATCGCAAAGATAAGCACTCCTGCAACGATCAGCTTGCCGAACGCCCTCATTCGCTCTCCACCTACTCGGTACTGCATCCTGCCGTACGCAGGTGCATTCTAAGCGAACGCCTTATTTGTAGCGAGTGGCCGCGAAGGCCGCCGACCAGGCGGGCTTCCACTGTGCGGAGTCAGCAAGCTGAGGAGGCGTTCCGCCAGGTGGGACCGAGCTTTGCTCAGACGGGATGTCGACGGGCAGTGGAAACGCCGCCGTCAGTTGCTCGCTGGGAAGGTAGTCGTGGTGTCCGAAGTCGAGATTGGCAGGAATCTGCCAGTTCGGTTGCAGGCCGGGGGCGGGAGGATATGGCTGCGCGGGGCCTTCGCGTCCGAGCGCGGCGTGGTAGTACGGATGACCGGAATCGATAATTCCCTGCAGCGGGTTACCCAGCGGGAATGCGAGGGCAAGAACGTCGTCCTGGGTAGAAGAAAGGATGGAAGTCTGGTCAATCTTCTCGGCGGCAACATTGTACTCGCCGGTCAGGCAATTGTTGTCGATGGCCCCGGCCATGAACAGAGCGCGGCGCACCCGGCGGGAGAGTCCCTCGATGGTCTGCAGCACGACTCGTGCGCCCAGGGAGTGAGAGGCGAATGACAGGCTGGCGGCTCCCCGGAAGTTCGCGTTAAGAAAATCAGCGATCAGGTCGCCGGATTGGATGGCCTCGCTGCCTTCGACAATGTAATCGATTCCGATCGGAATAATACAGTCACCGGGCCACAGTATTCCAATGGGAACAGCGTTTCCGATTTGTAAATTGCCCAGCCAGTATGTGAGATGAGCAATGCCGTCTGCCTGATTGACTTCGAAACCGTGAACGCAAAAGTAAGCCTCGCGGCCGCAAACCGCCGCGACTAGCTCCGCAGTCAGGTCATAGGGGTAGCCTGGGCGATCCGCATCGAGGATCTTGACCGGAGCCACCGGACCACCAACAGACTGGGCGCGAGTGCTCACAAACCAGCGCGGCATAATCCTCCTAGCTCTGCCAAGACTGGACGGCTTGCACCGCCGCGGTTACGGCAGAGGCAACATCTTTGGCAACGGGAGCAATCGGGGTTGCGATCAGACCGAGCAGAACGGCCTGCCAAACAGTAATGTGATCCGGGAGAACATGGGCCGCGATGACGGCGAGGCCAACTGAAATTGGGATCGCAGTGAACTTGGTGGCATTGCGGTAGCGCTGGTCAGCGCGCTGGTAGGCCTGATCCAGCAAGGTAGTGAGGAGAAGGTCGAAGCGTCCGTAGACGTCGCGCTGCTGGGGGGTGAAAGCCGCACCGGAATTGATGCAAGCAGCAATCTGAGAAAGAATGGCAGCATCCACGCCAGTCGTACTCGCGAGCTCGGTGGCGGTGGCGGGAGTGAGACGGAGCTTGATGAGCGACTTCGCAATATTAAGCTGGTCTGTGGTTGCGGTGCCGTTGATCCAGTGCGACTGAAGCGTGAAGAGCAGGGAATCGCGGCTCAGCCCGGTTCCGTCGAGTGCAGCGACCTCTGGCGCAAGCTTAAGAATCGTCTGGCGAATGAATTTGAAACCGGCGCGGGAGATTCCACCTCCGGGCAGAACCTTGAGAGCGTCGACCAGACCGAACGCGGCGGTGCCGAGCGCGCCGGTTGCAGCGATGACTGTTGGGAGAGTGCTCAACGTCGTTCCATTCAACTCCATGATGCCTCCGGAAGCAAGAAACAACGCGCCGAAGCTCGCCCGTGTCGGATCGAATCAATCCAGAGACGGACGAGCAGAACCTCCCAGGAGCGAGTTATTCATGTTGAAAATATTGTGGTGGCCTTCTGGGCCTCCCCAGGCAAACATCAGCGAAACCATGGGAAAACCGCCGGCGCGTAGCGTCAGTCCGGCGGCGAAACTGTGCCTCAAATGATCAAACCCGAGATCGCCACGGGTAGAAGCTACGCGGCCCTGGTCAGTCATGAACTTGAATCCGAATGGACCCCAGATCGAGTGCTCGAAGCTTTCCTGCAGCAATAGAAGGTTGGGTGCGCGAAACCGGTAGTCCTGGTAGCTGCCCAGCGCCATCGCTCCATCAATATCGGACCCGCCCAGCGTCTGTTGAAAATAGAACGGCACCGCACTCGTTGCGGAGTTGATTGATTCCGACAGCAGGAAGCGCACTCCGATCGAGCCGTTCAGATTTCGCGAGTGTGGAATCGGCGGACACGTCGCCTCGTTCGGCGCGCATTCGTCTGGGCCAGCATCATCGGTGTTCTTCGGCGGATGGCCGTACAAATCGAAGGTGTGTTTAAGGTCGGCGGTCCAGCGCAGAAAGGAATTTGTCGAGCTTGATGGCGCAAAGAATTGCTGAAAGCTTCCCAGGTAATTCAGTTGAAGGTCGCCGAGCACCGGTTCGATGCGAAAGCCTTCGCCGAGCTGAATGAATCCCGACTGGCTGCTCAGGCCAGGCGCGGTCGCATTCGTGTAGAGTGTCTCGATCGAAGGAATGGACTGCCCCTCATCGCCCCTCACGTTCACGAAGCGCCCATTCACTTCGCCCAACAACGCAAGCTTCAGTCTGCTGATCGCGGACCACTCATAGATTGGCTTGATTGCGCTGCCGCCCACCACGGTTTGAGTCATTCCAAACACCGACTGCCCTGCCAGTGTGGAATCATTTCCCAAGCCAAAGAAATAAAGTTTATTCAGCGAGATGGACTGCGCGTACAGGTTGAAAACCGTGTAAGGATGCACCAGGTTTATCGGCGGCTTCTTCGCAGGCTTGGTGGGCTGAGGGCTCTCGCCGGGAGCTGAAACCACCGGCATGATGACACGCACGGGTTCGCTGGGAGTGTGGATGATCTTCATATATCCGCCGGCCCGCCACGAAGCGTTGGTAGAGGCGACTGCGTCCACGTCCCAGGCTAAACGCCAGTTCCTGGTGTTCTTGTCGACCACGAGCGCCCCGCCCAAGCCGAATCCGTTCTGTGCCGGCAGGCTTCCCACTGCAATGTGAAAAGGAGTGTCCGTGAAAACCTCGATAGCGCATCCCGGCAGAGTCTTGAAACCGAAATCTTTGCAGGCGTCACTGGCGCGTTCCGCTTCGCGGCGAAACTCCGCGTGCAACATGCCTTCCTGAGCCGCGGCGAGTGCGCCCGCAAGGCACAACGCCAACAACAAACTCCAACGCATACTGCCTCCCGCAAATCAGTTCTGGCTGCTCGGAAACTCCGCCGGCTACGTCTTTCGGCCAGGCTTCGTCTTGGCCTTTTTTTTGGCTTTGTTCGGTCCAACGCTCGTGCGCTTTCGCACCGGCCTGTCGTCGGCCGCAGCCGCGATTTCGATCACGCGCTTCGGCTTGGCCGCTGGCCGCGCCCGCTTCGCTGCCGCGGCTGCGTGGGCCGCGTGGATCGCCTCTGTCACCTGCCGGATGTAATTCGCAGCCTCGCCTTCCGTCCTGACCGCGTTGATGTAGATATCCGTGTGGTGGCGCACCGGCAGCTTCGACTCAGCGTCGTGCAGGTGAAACATCTGCGCCTTCAGCAGCGCGTTGACCGGCCGGTTTGGATCCATCGCATTCCTCGGTCTGGGCACGTGGATGACAGCCATTCGTAACTCCTTCAGAGCGGCGCACGAGCCGCGGAAAATCTCTATGGGTGATTCCTACGCATCAAAGTCCGGACAATCGGTTCGCATAGTTTCCAGCGAGAGCAAATTCCGCGTCGGGTCTACCGCCCCCACGTTCGGCTCGATAAAAACATCGGCGCTGGTCTCCCGTGGAGATCGTGGGGAGTAGTTGCCAAGAAAAAACTTTGTGATCGTCCCTGGAATCGACGCGTGGTCAAAAACCCGGTTCACCACTGTCCCCGCCGGTATCCACGGCGAAATCAAAATCGCGGGCACGCGCACGCCCAACCGGTCGAACGCGAACGGCATGCCAGTCCCCGTGTCGTTCGGCGAGGCCGTAAATTGATCGGGAGTGCAGGCGGGCGGGACAACGTGATCATAGATTCCGCCATGCTCGTCATACACCACCAGCAGCGCGGTGTTCGGCCACAGCGGCGAACTCTTGATCGCCTTGTACACCGACGCGATGAACAGCTCTCCTGCCTGAACGTTGTGATCCGGATGCTGGTCGGAAGCCACTTCTTCGCCGGCGTCGCTGTCATGATCGTTATAGTTCGGCTCGACGAAGGAATAATCCGGCAGATTACCGCTGCTGCAATCGCTTAGAAACTGCTGGTAGCTCCCAAACAACTCCGGCTGATTCTGCAGCAGGTTCGTGATCTCCATGGTCGAGCTTGTTGTGTCGTAGTAATAAAGCTTGGCCGTGTGTTTGGGATTGGCGTTGATCAGGCGACTGTAAATACTCTGGAAGGGCTCGTTCACGTACAGCAGATCCATGTCGACTCTGCCGAAAGACGTGCCATAGTGCGCGAACGCCCGATTGCAAATCGTCGGCCCGGGAATCGACGCAAACCAGCGGTTAAACACGGCAAACTCCAGCGCCAACGTGGTCAGAACCGGAAGCTGGTTCTGCGCGAAGTAATACATGATCTTTTGCGAATGACGAACATCTTGCTGCTGATTGAAATAGCTTTTTACGAAGCCCTGCATGTTCGCCACACGACCGGGGCTGGTGTTTCCGCCAAAAATCTGCAGATCGACCGCCGGAAAATGGTGGTCCGGGTCCGGATCAAGTTGCCCTTGAAATTCCGCCAGCGGCTGTGGCTGAACCGCGGCGCCCGTCGTATCCGGATTGCTCAATGCAGCGGTGATCCCGTCAATCTGTGGATTCACAGCCGTCAAAGATCCCAGCATGTGGTCGAACGACCGGTTTTCCATCATCAGAACAACAATATGCTTAAGGTTGTCCAGTCCCGGGGGCATAATTCACTCCGTTCTTGAGCCGGCATTCACCGTCCTTGCCGCTCCGCGCGACAAGTCAAAAACTCTGCGTAGGATTAGTGACTTCCGGAGCGGTATCGTTTCATTTTCGGGGACGCTACTTGGAGGGTTTTGAAAAAAGTGGCGCGGCACCAGGGGCCGCGCCACTTCTATGACTTTGAGGGCTAGGTACCTGTTTTAATAGTTTGCTCCGAGGGTGCACCCAACGCCGCCGCAACTTGGGCCCCGATCGGAGAACCGAGGCCTGAGCATGCATCCCATCCCGGTCCGGCTGAGTAGGCGCCGTTGTTGCCGGAGGTGATGTCATTGAGATCCCGCGCCGTACCTGCATCCTGATAGAGCAAGGGGTTGATGAAACCAACTGGCTTTCCGATGCTCTGGTTGATGAGCGCGATCAATCCAGCCCAGAGCGGGGCGACAGCGCTAGTCCCACCAATCACGTCGGGGTTTCCATCGACGCGAGTAACGTAGCCGGTGGTCGGATCTGCATCACCGGCCACGTCTGGAACGCCTCGACCAACGTTCTTACTTGGATTGGCGGAAGGCGGCACGCCCGCTCCATTCTGGTAACTGGGAAGGGGAAAGACGTCGCTGATGCCGCCTCCGGTTGCGCCTTCATTGTTCGCCAGTTCGTTCCAGACAGTTTCGCTGGTGATGCTATTGCCTGAGGCCACGAGCTGAGTGCCTCCACAGGCCAGCACATTCGGACTCGATGCCGGAAAGTCCACGTGGTTCAAGCCATCGGTTACACCGTCGGTCGAGCCGTCGTCTCCGGCCGCGACGCAGACCGAGACACCCATGGCGGCCGCGGACTGGAACGCTTCATCCATCGACGTCATGGCTTGCTGTGTCCATGAAGACTCGGGACCACCCCAGCTGATGGAAACTACCGACGGGTTATTCGTGCTGTCGTGCACGGCGGTGGTGATCGCGTTCAGAAAACCGGCGTCGGTGTTGTCGGCGAAATAGACGACAATTTTTGCACCGGATGCGATCGATCCGGCCACTTCAATATCCAACATGACCTCGCCATCCGGTCCGTTCGGGTCTCCGGTGGGATTGTTGCTGCCGTTGCCCACCGAAACCGCCGACACGGTGGGAGTCTCGGTGAGTTTGAGTTGGCTCCAGTAACTGCTCAGATCGGTAGTGTTGTAGCCGCCGCCCAATTCGATGAGCGCGATGCATTCTCCGGCTCCATCCACGCCCGTGGGAAAATCATAAAGCGCGGCGACTTGCGGCGGCGTGTAGGACAGGTCGACGGAATCGGCGCGGGCACCGGCCAGCCCACGCCGTCTACGAAAATGTGGCTTGGCTTGTGGGCGATTGTCCAGGCCAAATACGCCTTCGACCACGTCGTGCAGTTCCGCCGGAAGGTGAATCGATCCTGTGCGCCCGCGATACTTCCCGGTGGGGTGATCATATTGCTTCAGTTCGACGCCAAAGGCCTCGTTCACGGCTGTGACGTTCCCGGAGAGAATAACGGTGCGGCGTGCCGGACTTTTTTCTTTGACCGTGAGTTTGTGTTGGCGGGCGAATTTCTCAACGAGAGCAATGCTCTCCGCGGCCGCACCGTGGCGTTGCTCGAACTCTTTGCGACTTAGTATCGTACGTTTCTCGATCGGTTTCGTGTATGTATCGGCGCTCACAATCGGCTTTTTTCCGGCACGAGATCGCAAACGGATGGTCACATCAACAGTTTCGTTGGGGTCGGCTGGTCCTATCTCTCGCGCTCCGTCCATCGGAGCACGCTCACTACCGGCAAGCAGCAGACGTTTCTTCGGAGTAGACATAGGTCTCCTTTCTGTTGGGCCGAGCATGAAGAGGTGCAGAGCAGCATTGCTAAGGAATCTTTCGAGGAACTCAACCCAGGAAAAGGAACCGAGCCGTCTGCAAACCTCCGAGTCGATGCTGGCCCGTTAGATGGCAGGAAAGTAGCAGTAGAAGGACGCCAGCGCAAGATGTATCTTGGACCTGTTACGAAAAACGGACAGAGCGTGCTGTGATCGGTTGTGGAACCAACTCAAGCCCGTCCCGCAAACTCCCGGTTCTCTGTGGATACCTTTACTTTTTCGCCCTCTTTGATGAACAGGGGAACGCGGATCTCCAGGCCCGTCTCCAGTCGGGCCGGTTTGGTCACGGTGCCCCCCGACGAGTCGCCCTTAGCCCCAGGCTCCGTGGAGGTAACGTTCAGCTCCACGAATATTGGCAGCTGTAAACCGATGGGATTGCCGTTGTACTTACGCAACTGAATAATCGCGCCTTCGATCAGGAAATCCAGGGCGTTCCCGACCATCTCCTCGGTAAGAGTGAGGGTCTCGTAGGTTTCCTGATCCAGAAAGTGAGAGCCATCGTTGTCGCTGTAGAGATATGATGCCGGGACCGATTCCAAGTCCGGTTCCTTGAACTTGTCGCTCGCCTTGAAAGTTTTCTCAAAAACCGCATCGGTGAGAAGGTTGCGCATCTTCAAGCGAACCAGGGTCTGGCCACCGCGGGCGGTCGGCGTATTCACTTCTGCTTCCAGGCAATAGAAGGGAGTGTTCTCAAATTCAAACAACGTCTTGCGTTTGACGCTGATCGCGTCGATTAAGGCGGCCATGCAACTCCTCAAGTTAGGTCGGCGGCGAAAGCGAAGCGGACCTGATACGAATTTCCAGTATAAGGGGAAAAGCTTATCGGGGAGTAGGCTGGTAGCACAATCTGGCTAGCGCGTATGCGCGAGTTGTCGATTTTGCCCGGCTCACCGGGCGGGCATCTCCCGCAACAGCTTCAGGACGTTGTCAGTCGTGTCTGTCTCACCCAGCCGCGGAAAAATCTTCTCGACGCAATGACGGTGTGTCTCCTCGCTTCGGTCCGTCATCGCGTCCGTGACCAGCACAACGTTGTAGCCATAATCGTAGGCGCTGCGCGCGGTCGACTCCACGCCGGCGCTGGTTGCGACGCCCGTCACAAAAACCTGAGTGACGCCGCTCTGGCGCAGGTACTCATCCAGTGATGTGCCAATGAACGCGCCCCATCGTTGCTTGCTGACGATGTGATCGTCGGGATGCTGCTGCAATTCAGGAACAAGTTCGGTCCAGTCTGCCGGAAACGAAAACTTGGGGGCTCCGGCGTCGGTACGGCCGGGAGCGCGTCCCGTTACGTTGACCAGAATCACGGGCAGACCTTGCTCGCGGAACGCGCGCGCAAGTTGCGCAGTTCGCCCAATGATCTCGCTGGCAGGGTGCACGGTTGGCAAACCGACAATGCCCTTTTGCAAATCAATCACGACCAGGGCAGCTCCGGTATCGAGTTTTGTGAGTGGCATAATTTTCCTTTCGTCGAGGCCTGTAATGAGCTTCATGCGCCCTCATATGGCCGACTCTTGCACCTCGGAAATCAGTTCGAGGTCGGGCGCAGGCAGCAACCCCATTTCCTGGTAGATCGGCCGCATCACCGCCCTCACTTTCGGCAGCTTGAAGGTGAACCACAGCGAGCCCGCAATGCAAAACGCGCCAGTAACCATGACGGTGTGGGGCGCCCCGATCCCGTGAGCCAGCGCACCCGCCAGCAGGCTACCGAACGGAGCCGCGCCGAAGAAGGCCATCGTGTAATAGCTCATCACACGGGCGCGTTTATCTTCTGGCACCAGCGACTGGACAATCGTATTGCTGATGGCTGCACCCTGCATCAACCCGAAGCCAACGAAGACCATCAGTACAAGCGATAGCCATAACACGTGTGACAAGCCGAAGAGAATCAACGCGCCTCCCAGCGTCGCCGCCGCGATCTGAAGCATGCGCGTTAACCCAACGACGGACTTGCGGACCGCGAGCGAAAGGCCCGACGTAAGCGCTCCAACTCCCGAGGCCGCGGTGAGCCAGCCAAGAGTATGCGCACCTCCATGCAGCACCTGGCCGGCGAAGATCGGAAGCAGCACAGAGTACGAGTAGCCCATAAGGCTGAGCAGCGCAAACAGCAAAAGGATCGTGCGGATTGGCCGAAATGTGCGCACATAGTCCCAACCCTCGCGCATTTGTTCGACCATGCTGCTCGCCGTGCGGCGGATGTCCGCAGCTTTAATGTGCATCATCAGCAACGACGCGATCACCGCAAAGTAACTGATGCCATCAATCAAAAAACACCAGCCTTCGCCGACCGCTGCGATCACCAGTCCGGCAATGGCTGGTCCGATCAGGCGCGCACCATTTGCCATCGAAGAGTTAATGGCGATTGCGTTGCTGAGGTCGTTGCGATCCTCGACCATCTGCACCAGGAAGGATTGACGTCCCGGCATGTCGAAGGCGTTGATCAAACCCTGCAAGGCGGTGAGCGCGATGATTTCCCAGAGGGTGATGACATGGGCCAGTGTGAGCGCCGCCAGGGCGAGCGACTGGACGGCGGCCGCGGCCTGTGTCCACACCAGCATCTTGCGGCGATTCAGACGCTCCACCCAAACGCCCGCAAATGGTCCCAGCAGGAACGAAACAATCTGCCCCGCAAAGCTGACCACACCCAGCAGCAGCGCCGAATGAGTCAGTCGATAGACCAGCCAGCTCGTCGCCAGCTTCGTCATCCAGGTGCCGATCACGGAGATGCTCTGACCAAAGAAGAAAAGCTTGAAGTTACGATGCCGTAGAGCGCGCCACGCGTGCGACATCGAACCTCCGGAGATGGGGGTCTCCGGCGGATTCGAACTGATGGTTGGCTTGGTCACTTTTCCGCCAGGCGTCTGATGATCTCGGCAGCCTTGAACAACGTGACCCGCTCCTGATCGTCGAGTTGAGCAATGGCCTGCGCCAGCCAGGTCCTCTTCGCATCCTTGGCACTCTTCCGCACGATACTTGCAAGTTTACCTTGCAAGTAAGCTGTTTATATATCGAAGGAAAAACGCGGGATGGCGGCCCGTTTCCCGCAAGCTGGCCGAGCTTTAAAGGTCCAGAAAGGCCCGGACTGACGTTCGATCGTCACTGGAGCGAACTTTGAAGCTCAGGCGCTTCACGATGGCCTGCATCGCTATGTTGTCAGTCAACATTTCCGCGGATACGCGGCTTAGCTTTTCATCGCGGGCAATGTTGACGACGCGGCGGAGCAGTTCGTTCCCCAGGCCGAGGTTGTGATACCGGTCTGAAACCAGCACCGCAACTTCCGCCTCATTTCGCGCGTGAAGTTTGTTCATCCGTCCGACAGCGATGATCGAGCGTTGTCCTGTACCCGGATCCTCGCGTTCGGCTACGAGCACCATTTCGCGGTCGTAGTCACCGAAGCAAATGCGCAAGAGTCGTTCATGCTCTACACGTCGATTCAGGCTCAGGGAGTAGAAGTAGCGCATATAAACGCTGCGGTCGGAGAGCGTTTCGTGAAATCTAACCATCAGAGGCTCGTCTTCGGGGCGGATCGGGCGGATGGTCACCTGATTCCCATCTTTCATTGTCCAGGACGAAAGATACTGCAAGGGATACGGACGAATGGCAGGTTTTGGCAACTGAGCGAGTGTTGTCGCTGGGCTATGCAACACGATTCTGGCATCGAGAGCCAGCAAGTGCTCCGGTGAAGCCAGCAGCGGGTTGATGTCGATTTCCGCAATCCACGGCTGTTCCAGCACAAGCTGACTGAAGCGGACAAGCAGTTGCTCGAGAGCAGCCATGTTGACTGGCTTGCGTCCACGAACTCCCTTAAGCGCGGTGAAGATTCGTGTCTGCTCCATCATTCGTTGCGCGAGGGTTGTGTTCAGCGGCGGAAGTGCCAGAGCGCGGTCTCGATACACCTCGACCAGTTGGCCCCCGGAGCCGAACAAAAGTACCGGACCAAACTGCGGATCCACGCTGCTGCCAAGAATCAATTCGTAACCATCCAGCTTCACCATCGCCTGCACTGTGACGCCGGAGAACTGATCAGCTCCAACTTTCTCCGTCACTGAGGACTGGATCGCGAGATACGCGCTCCGCACCGCCGTCTCATCTCGCAGATTCAGTTTTACTCCGCCCACATCGGTCTTATGCGTGATGGTTTCAGAAAAAACCTTCAGCACAACCGGGAAGCCGACTTCCGAAGCCAGCCTGGCAGCCTCGTCTTCGCTGGCCGCGACGCGCGTCTCAACCGTGGGGATGCCGTAAAGCGACAGCAACAGCTTCGATTCAGGTTCCGTAAGCAGAGTGCGACCTTGGCCTCGAGCGTTCTGAATGATCTGCGCGACCTGGCTGCGGGATGCGCTTTCCATTTCAGAGTGATGAGAAAGTGTGGGCGTTTCATAGAGGCCGCGTAGGTTGTAGGTGTACCGCCACATGTAAGTGAAGGCCCGCGCGGCGGTATCGGGATAAGAAAAGGTTGGAATGCCGGCCGAATTCAGCGCCGCTTCGCCGGCGGCAATACTACCCCCGCCCATCCAGCTGGCAAGTACCGGCTTGCCATAGCTTTTGGCATAGGGTTTCAAGCGTTCCGCAATTTGCAGAGGGTTGGTCATGCCCTGCGGCGCAAGGATCACCAGGAGGCCATCACTGTTCGGATCCTGGGACGCAATTTCGAGGGCGCGAGCATAGCGCTCAGAATCAGCATCGCCGAGAACGTCGATCGGATTGTTATGACTCCAGTGGGCGGGAAGAAACTCATTCAGGCGCTGCAGGCTCTCAGGAGAAAGCTCAGCCAATTCTCCGCCATTCGCCACCAGAGAGTCGGTGGCAAGGACGGCAGGTCCGCCTGCGTTGGTGAGGATCGTGAGCCGAGGTCCCTTGGGGCGGGGTTGCCGGCCGAGCACTTCCGCCATATAAAAAAGGTCCGAGATATTGTGGACCCGCAAAACCCCCGAGCGCCGGAAGGCCGCGTCCAAAACTTCGTCGCTGCCCGTGAGCGCGCCGGTATGGGAGGCCGCAGCGCGCGAGGCCGCTTCCGAGCGCCCGGCTTTGATCACGATGATCGGCTTGCTGAGAGCCACTTCGCGAGCCGCGGACAGGAACGATCGCGCGTCGCCCACCGACTCCATGTAGAGCAGGATGCTTTTGGTGTGCGGGTCGTCGCCGAAGTGGTAGATCAAATCGCCCCAGCCAACGTCCAGCATCGAGCCGGTCGAAACGATCGCGCTGAAGCTGACTTCTTCGCGGTGGCTCCAGTCGAGGATCGCAGTCAAAAGAGCTCCACTCTGGCTCAGGAATGCGACGTTGCCGGCCTTCGGCGCATCTTTGGCGAAGGTGGCATTCAGCCCGATCGTCGGACTCATGATGCCGAGGCAGTTCGGACCAATCAATCGCATCGAGCCGCGGCGCAGTTGCTCTTGAATCTGCCGTTCGAGCGCAACACCCTCTGCGCCGCGCTCCTTGAACCCGGCAGAAATCACTACTGCAGACTTGGTTCCGGCATCCACGCACTCTCCAATGAGATGCGGCACCGTCACTGCCGGCGTGGCAATTACAGCCAAGTCCACAGGAAGCGGAACATCGCGAATGCTTTTGTAAGCTTTGATCCCAAGCACTTCCTCATGCTTCGTGTTGACCGGATACACCTTGCCCTGAAAGCCGTGGAGCAAGTTCTCCAGAACGGTTCGGCCCACCGTGCCGGGACGATCGGTGGCGCCAATGACGGCTACTGAACTGGGAGAGAACATTGCGTCCAGGCCATACTTCGCAGGCGTTCTCCGCTTCCTTTCATCGGGAGCCTGTTGCACGAGATTAGTCTCGGTTGAACTCACAAGTGCTCCTTATCCCTGGACTGCCGCAGTGAGGACCGCCAGTCAAGGATAGACCATCGGCGAAAGCTTGGGTTTGCTTCAGACCCGATTTAACATTTTCGGGCATCTCACAATCAGAACCTGCATTCCGCCACATCGCTTCGTGATTGCGATCACCGAGACCGCCCGGTGAGCACCACATGCTGCACACTCTTGACCGCCTTCATATACTGCGCACGCTCGAAGGCTGAAGGATTGGGACAATGGATCTGACTCATGCTGCCTTTCATCTGCAGAACGGAATCGTACTCGTGCTTTTCCATCCACTCCCGCACGCCCTTCTCGACGTACCGCAGATGGCTGATGCCGTTCCTCAACAGCGCAGAGCACAGCATCGTAACGTCAGCGCCCACCATCAGCAGCTTTACGACGTCCTCGGGGCCATGCACGCCGCTAGTGGCGGCCAGGCTGGCACCGATGCGGCCGTAAAGGATGCCGATCCAGGTCAGCGGAAGCCGCAACGCCTGCGGAGTGCTCAGCAACACATTCGGTTGGATTTCCAACTCGTCCAGGTTGATGTCTGGTTGATAGAAGCGATTGAATAGCACGAGCCCGTTGGCGCCAGCTTCGTCGAGCCGCTTCGCCATATTGGCCATGTTGCTGAAAAAGGGGCTGACCTTCACCGCGACGGGAATGTGAACTGAGATCCTCACTTCTCGAACGATGTCAACGTAGGTCTGCTCGACGTCGGACCCTGCGAGGTGCGGGTCCGTCGGAATGTAGTACACATTGCACTCGATGGCGTCGGCCCCGGCTTGCTCGATCTGCCTGGCGTACTTGGCCCACCCGCCAAGAGTCGCTCCGTTGAGGCTGGCGATAATCGGAATATCTGTCGCGTCCTTGGCTTTGCGGATGTGCTCCAAATATCCCTCGGGCCCCAGCCGAAATTCATCGGGCTGAGGAAAGAAACTTGCAGCCTCCGCAAAACTGTTTGTCCCTTCCGCCAGATGATGTTCCAGCTCGAAGCTTTCCTGCTGCAACTGTTCTTCGAACAGCGAATAGAGCACCACCGCGGACGCGCCCGCATCCTCGAGTTGGCGGATGCCGTCGATCTCGTGCGATAACGGTGAGGCTGAGGCTACCAAAGGCGTGCGAAGTTGCAAGCCCAGGTAAGTAGTTGTGAGGTCGATCATGATTTCTCCTGACTCTCCGTTTGCCGTGCGCTACTCACTCGGCTTTTGCCGGTTCTTTCTCGAATTTTCTCTGCGCCAGATATTCGTAGAGGTGGAAGCGAGTCGTCGCGTCCTCCTGCGCTTCAGCCCAAAGGTGCTTGGCGTCCTCTGGCCTGCTCTTGGTGAGCATCTTGAAACGTGTTTCCATCATCATGAAATCCTGCACCTTGCGAGTCGGCGTCCGGGAATCAAGCGTCAGCGGATTTTCGCCCTTTGCAGCCCGATCCGGGTTGTAGCGATAGAGCAGCCATTGCCCGGAATCGACCGCCGCCTTCTGATTTGACATAGCAGTGGTCATGTTGATGCCGTGAGCGATGCAGTGCGAATAGGCAATGATGAGACTCGGTCCGTTGTAAGCTTCCGCCTCTAGAAATGCCTTCAACGTGTGCTCGTCCTTGGCGCCCATGGCCACACTCGCGACATAGATATTGCCGTAGCTCATGGCGATCAGCCCCAGATCCTTCTTGGGGCCGGGTTTGCCGCCAGCGGCGAACTTTGCCACGGCGCCGCGCGGCGTCGATTTGGAAGCCTGGCCTCCGGTGTTGGAATAGACCTCGGTATCGAGCACCAGCACGTTGACGTTGCGACCACTAGCCAGTACATGATCGAGGCCGCCATAACCGATGTCATAAGCCCAGCCGTCTCCCCCAACAATCCAAATACTTTTCTTGACCAGCAAATCAGCGATGGCGAGCAGTTGCCTGGCGTCGGCAGAATCAGAGCCGCGCAACTTCTCTTTGAGCAGATCGACGCGCTGGCGCTGCTCGTAGATATCGGCTTCGTCTTTCTGCGGCGCGGCGATAATCGCGGTCGCGAGCTCTTCACCGATCGTTCCTGCCACTCGTTTGACTAGCTCCTGGGCGAACTCGGTCTGCTTATCGATGGAAAGCCGGAAGCCCAATCCGAACTCCGCATTGTCTTCGAAAAGAGAGTTGGACCAGGCCGGCCCGCGTCCAGCTGCGTTTTTCGTCCAGGGCGTAGTGGGCAGGTTGCCGCCGTAAATCGACGAGCATCCCGTAGCGTTGGCAACGATCGCTCGATCCCCGAACAATTGCGACATCAGCTTGAGATATGGAGTCTCCCCGCAACCGGCGCAGGCTCCGGAGAACTCGAACAACGGCTCCTGGATTTGTTGTTGCCGGATATTCGTGACTTTGATGTTGCGCCGGTCCATCTCCGGAATCTTCAGAAAGAAGTCCCAGTTCTCGCGCTCGGGTACGCGCAGCGGAGGTTGCGGCAGCATGTTGATCGCTTTGAGCCGCGTTTCGGCCTTGTTTTTCACCGGGCAGACTTCCACGCAAATGCCGCATCCCGTGCAGTCTTCCGGCGCAACCTGAATCGTGTATTTGAGACCTTGCCACTCCCGGTCGCGGGTTTCTGTCGACTTGAAAGTCGCAGGCGCGTTTTGCAGTTCTTTCGAATCGTAAACCTTGATGCGGATGACCGAGTGCGGACAGACCATGGCGCACTTCCCGCACTGGATGCAGATGTTCGAATCCCATGCCGGAATTTCGAGCGCCAGATTACGCTTTTCCCACTTCGCAGTCCCGGTCGGGAAAGTGCCGTCTACTGGAAATGCGCTGACCGGCAATTCGTCCCCGCGTCCCGCGTATATCACGCCCAGCACATCGCGTTCGAATTCCGGCGCTGAAGGAGAAAACGGAGGCGGCATCTCAATCGTGCTGGAAAGCTCTGTCGGCACTTTCACTTCGAACAAATGCGCCAGAGTCTCATCCACGGCCTTCATGTTCTGCTGCACAATCTCTTCACCCTTCTTGCCGTAGGTGTCGCGAATCGACTTGCGGATCGCCTCAATCGCCTGATCCGCCGGCAACACCTTGGAAATAGCGAAGAAGCAAACCTGCAGAATCGTATTCATGCGGCTGCCCATGCCCGTGTCGCGCGCCACCTGATAGGCGTCGATTACATAAAATTTCACGCGCTTCGAGATGATTTGTTGCTGAACGACCCGCGGCAGACGATCCCAGACTTCGTCCGCGCTGAATGGACTGTTGAGCAGGAACGTGCCGCCCGGAACCAGTGCGCTCAGCATGTCGTAGCGCTCGAGGAATATCCACTGGTGGCACGCGACAAAATTGGCGCTCGAAATCAGATAGCTGGAGCGGATGGGCTGGGTCCCGAAACGAAGATGGGAAATTGTGACCGCGCCTGACTTCTTCGAATCGTAAACGAAGTAGCCCTGAGCATAGTTGTCAGTGTTCTCGCCGATGATCTTGATCGAATTCTTGTTGGCGCCCACCGTGCCGTCGGCGCCCAAACCGTAAAACATTGCCCGCACAACGTTGTCGGACTCGGTAGAAAACCCGGCGTCGTAGGACAGGCTGGTGTGGCTGACGTCGTCCTGGATGCCGATAGTGAAGTGCTCCTTAGGAGAAGCCAGCTTCAGATTGTCATAGACTGCCTTGACCATCGCTGGGGTGAATTCCTTAGAAGAGAGCCCGTAGCGCCCACCCACGACCAAAGGCGGAGTTCGGCGAGGGCTGTCGCCCTTTTTCGCACCCTCATGGAGCGCGGAAACGACATCGAGAAAAAGCGGCTCGCCAATCGCCCCCGATTCCTTGGTGCGATCGAGGACGGCGATCTTCCGCACGCTGGCCGGCAACGCCTCAAGGAACGCTTGCACCGGGAACGGGCGATACAGCCGAACTTTCAGCAACCCAATTTTTTCGCCTTGCGAGTTGAGATGCTCAATGGTTTCGTGAGCAACCTCGGCGCCTGACCCCATCATCACAATCACACGCTCGGCATCTGGCGCGCCCACGTAATCAACCAGGTGATAGGACCGGCCCACCACGTCCGCGAACTTGTTCATCACCGATTGCACGATTTGCGGGCAAGCCTCGTAGTAGGAGTTGGCCCGCTCCCGCATCTGAAAGAACACATCGGGATTCTGCGCAGTGCCGCGCAGAACCGGATGATCCGGCGAGAGCGCCCGCCCGCGATGCTCGAAGACACGATCCATGTTGATGAGCGCACGCATGTCGTCTTCGTTAAGCATTTCGATCTTGTTGACCTCATGCGAGGTGCGAAAGCCGTCGAAGAAATGCACGAAAGGAATTCGCGACTCAAGCGCAGCCGCGTGCGCGATGAGCGCCATGTCCATGGCTTCTTGCACGGAATTGGAGCACAGCATCGCGAAGCCGGTGGTGCGGCAGGCCATCACATCCGAGTGGTCGCCGAAAATCGAAAGCGCGTGAGTAGCGAGTGTACGTGCCGAAACATGAAATGCCGTGGGGGTAAGCTCTCCCGCAATCTTGTTCATGTTCGGGATCATGAGCAGCAAACCCTGCGACGCGGTAAATGTCGTAGCCAGCGATCCCGTCTGCAGTGCGCCATGCACCGCACCGGCAGCTCCGCCTTCGCTCTGCATCTCCATAACATGGGGAACCGTTCCCCAGATGTTTTGGATTCCCTGCGACGACCACTCGTCCGCCCATTCGCCCATATTGGAAGAAGGAGTGATGGGGTAGATGGCAATCACCTCATTAACCCGGTAGGCGACGTTTGCCACCGCCTCGTTTGCGTCCATGGTTTTGAACTTGCGCTTCATGATCACCTGCCTGCCTTTATCTGCTGCCTTTGTCTGCCTGCATTTGTCTGCAAGGAGCGTCTGTAATGTTTTCCCCAGTTGACTGCATCAAGAATGGACGACACGAGACATCGGCGCAGCCAAGCCCGTCACAGGCGAATGTGATCCGTGTCACAAGACGGGTTGAACAAGACCGGGCTCATAAATCTAGGTGTGAGGCAGATCACAAGCGCGTGTGCCTTGCAGCACAGCCACACGATTCATCCCGGCAGACACTGACTCTAGACACAGGAGGTCCGTGCATGCTCTCGCCATACGGAATGGAAATCGTGGAAAGTTGCCTTACCTGCAAGCTGCGCGCGGATCGCATCTTCTGCAACCTGCCCCCTTCCGCGCTGCAAACCTTCGAAAATATCAAGTCCGCCACGGCCTATCCACCGGGAGCGGTTTTGTTTGTGGAAGGGCAGCTGCCACGCGGCATTTTTGTGCTCTGCAAAGGCAGTGCAAAGCTCTCCATTAACTCCCCCGGCGGCAAAACTATGATTGTGAAGCTCGCCGAGCCCGGAGAGGTGCTGGGGCTGAGCGCCACGATGTCCGGCAAGCCTTACGAAGTCACGGCGCAGACGATCGACCCCTGCCAGGTCAATTTCATCAAGCGCGACGACTTTCTCAAGTTTCTAAAGGACGATGTCGAGGTCTGTTTTAAAGTGGCCGAGCAGTTGGGCGAAAAATATCACAATGCCTGCAAAGAAGTCCGCTTGCTTGGGCTGTCTCATTCCGCCGCGGAAAAACTGGCGATGCTGCTGCTGGAATGGAATTCCAGGAACGGAGATGCCAAGCCGGAACCTCGGCTGACGCTCAGGCTCACCCACGAGGAAATCGCGCAGATGATCGGAACTTCGCGAGAGACGGTTACGCGGCTGTTCGCTGATCTGAAGAAGCAACAAATCGTGCAGACCAAAGGCTCGACCTTGGTGATTCGTAATACGGAAGCGCTGCGCGAGATCGCATACCATAACTAGCCCCGGCAACGCCCACACTCAAAAGAACTTAAGTCGCGTGACCGGGATCACAATTTCGGGTGACGACTATCACGGCCCGCATGTTCGTTCTCTTTTATCTTTGCCCCATCGTTGCCCCGTGGACGGGCAACAGCGCCTGGTTTAAGTGGGCTGATTACGGAGAAGGGAAACGCACATGACTACATCGAACAGCAACGGGCAGCATCCAGGTCTGAAAAATTCAGGTCAGCAGAATTCAGGTCAGCAGCTTTCAAGTCCAGTAACGCAAAACAAGCCGCGCCTGATTTTCTGGGAGCTGACCAAGGGCTGCAATCTCCGCTGCATCCATTGCCGGGCCAGCGCTACTGAGCTGAGTTCTCCTTCCGATCTCTCTACCCAGGTTGCACTCGATATCATCGATCAGATTGCTGCGGTGTCCAACCCTATCCTCGTGCTCAGCGGCGGCGAACCGCTGTTCCGTTCAGATATTTTTCAGCTGGCGCGTTATGGCACCGACAAAGGCCTGCGCGTAGCGCTGGCAACGAACGGTACGTTGGTGACCAAAGAGGTGGCTCGCAAAATCGTCGATAGCGGCGTTAAAGCGCGTAGCCATCAGCCTGGACGGCGCCGATGCCCTCACCCACGACACGTTTCGCGGCATTCCCGGCGCATTTGACGCAGCCATCACCGGCTTCCGTAATCTCAAAGACCTGGGCATGTCGGTGCAGATCAATACCACCGTCGCTCGTCACAACGCGCATCAACTTCCGCAGGTGCTCGCCCTGGCAAAGTTGCTCGGAGCCGATGCGCTGCACACTTTCTTGCTGGTGCCCGTAGGTTGTGGCGTGGATATCGCCACCGAACAGATGGTTCCGCCGGAAGAATACGAGCGCATGCTGAACTGGTTCTACGATCAGTCTCTCGAGGGCGGCATCGAATTGAAGGCCACTTGCGCGCCGCACTACTTCCGCGTGGTTCGCCAACGTCGCGCCAGCGAGCATCGTTCCGCGCTGGCGGCCGCACAGGCTGCACTGCCGGCGATCGAACCTGCGCAGGAATCGCCACGCATCGGCCCCACCGACATGACCATGCCCGGCTCAACCGGCATCGAGTTGAAGCCGAACGGCATCGGGAAGGCGGTTGGACATCCTGGCAAACATCCTTCGGACATGAACGCCATGACCAAAGGGTGCCTCGCCGGAACCGCAGTCTGTTTCATCTCGAATCAGGGCGAGGTTTATCCCTGCGGATATTTGCCAGCCCTCGCAGGGGATCTTAAGAAACAGCCGTTCGCCGACATTTGGGAAAACTCCGTCGTATTCAATCAGCTGCGCGACGTAAACAACCTGAAGGGGAAGTGCGGCTGCTGTGAGTTCCGCAACGTTTGCATGGGTTGCCGCGCGCGGGCTTTCGCCGCCACCGGCGACTACCTCGACGAGGAACCATTCTGCGTCTACCAACCGGGCGCTCCAACCTTGAAGCAGAATTTGCAGGAGAAAAGCAACCCGCCCGCGGCGGTCGCGCGCTAGCCTTGATATTGTCCTCGTCGAAAGGCCCTTCACCACCAAATGCCCCCTTCGGCTTCGCTCAGGGGCAGGCTCCGGCGCGGAGAAAAGCGCAGAAGGAACCGCTCGATTCGCACCCCTGCATTGTTTTTGCATTTGTCTTCTCCGTGCCTCGGTGAATAGACTCATCTCGCCACTCAAAGAACACTTAAAGGAGAAAAATGCAATATGCGGTAATCTTTCTGTTACTAACCGGCGTCGCTATGAGCCAGATTCCCGATGCGCCTTCGATAGTCCGCGACCCGATCTTCATCGCACTGTCTTCGGCTCACTTGATTACAACTGGGTTGGATGCGTATGCAACCTCAGCGGTCATGTCGTTGCCTGGCTCCGTCGAACTGAACCCGTTAGACAGGCCTTTTGTATCGCACGGTAACGCTGTGCTGGCTGCGACATGGTCAGTAGAATCCTCATTGAGCATTCTGGCTAGTGCTGAACTACAACGTCATGGTCACAAGACGATGGGACGGGTACTTCAGGTTGCCGAGATCGCTGGGCACTCGTACGGCGCGTGGTATAGCTTCTCCCATCGGAGGACGAAATCTAATCCAACCCCTTTAGCAACTATTCCCTGATTCGCTACGCCTCCGTGGTGAAAGCCTCTCCAGCGAGTTAAAAGACTCCAAACCAGCGCGATATCCCGCAATCCCGACCCCCCTAGCCCTATTTCCTCTTCGCGCTACCGGCCCTAATTAACTGAAAACACACAGGATAGTTCTCCGCACAATGGGCTTCTCATTGGCCAGGCAGATGCCTTTACCAAAGAGTGATCTAGGGGAGATTGAACCCAATGGAACCCACTCTCATGGTCGTCGGCCTGAACTACCGCACCGCGCCGGTGGAGGTGCGGGAGCGTTTCTGGATCAGCGAAGACCGTCGTTACCAGGCCCTGGCACACCTGTCACGGGCGGAGGGCATTGAGGAAGTTGTTGTTCTGGCCACCTGTAACCGCACGGAATTCCTGATGTGGGTCAACGACATCACCCTGGCCGCCAACTCCGTGATGCGGCTGCTCGGCTCCGAGTATGGACTCAAGCTCTGCGAGTGGAAGCATTTCTATCGCCTGCTCGATGAAGCAGCCCTCCTGCACATTTTCCGGGTCGCCTCCAGCCTCGACTCCATGGTTGTCGGCGAGCCCCAGGTAGTCGCCCAGCTGAAACAAGCTTGGCAGCAGGCGCAAAAAGTTGGAGCGACGGGACGGTTCCTTGATGCCGTGATGCAGAAAGCTCTCACGGTCTCGAAGCGCGTCCGCAGTGAAACCGCGATTGGCAACGCTGCGGTTTCAATTCCCTATGCCGCCGTGGAACTCACACGCCAGATTTTCGGCACCCTGGAAAACAAGAAAGTCCTGCTGTTGGGCGCGGGCAAGATGAGCGAGCTCTCCGCCCGCGGATTGCTCAACCACGGCGCCGGCTCCGTCAAAGTAATCAACCGCACCTTGGAGCACGCAGCTGAGTTGGCCACAAAGCTCGGTGGAGTCGCGATCCCGTTTGAGGAGCGCTGGCAGCACATGGCCGATGCCGACATCATCATCAGCTCTACTTCCTGTCCGCACACCATTCTCAGCCGCGAGGAAGCCGAGACCCTGATGCAAGAGCGCAATGTTCGTGCTCGCCAGACTCTCGGAGACCAAGATCATGGAAGTAACGATCGCCGAACTAACGATCGCCGAACTAACGATCGCGGAAGCAAAGATCAGCCGCTGGTGATCGTGGATGTCGCCATGCCACGCGACATTGACTCCGCCGTGCGCGAAGTCAAGGGCGTCTTCCTCTATAACCTCGACGATCTAGAGAACGTTGTGGACCACAATGCGGGCGAGCGTGAGGCTGCCGCCGCCGACGCACAGAAGATTCTAGAGGCTGAGGCGCTGGGCTTCCGCCGCAAGCTGATGGCGGAGCGTGTGGTGCCAACCATCATTGCGCTGCGCCAGCGCCTCGACGAAATTTGCCGGCAAGAACTGGATTCCTTTCGACAAGAAAACGGGCCTTTTTCCAAGGACCAGGACGAAATGTTGAATGCAGTTATGTCCAAAATGACCAAGAGGATCGCAGGGTCCCTGGCCCGTGAACTCAAGGAACTTCCAGAGAAGGTGGAGCAGGAACAGATGACGTCCGCCGTGCAGCGGTTGTTCCACCTGCCAACGCCAGAAACGGCGCTTGCCGGCACCAGATCGCAGTAACCAGATCGCAGTCAGGAGCAGCAAACACCATGTCCAATCTCAAACAAGACGCCTCACATCCCAAGGCTCATAGTGACAAGACCAGTGACAAGACCGGCAGTGACAAGACTTGGACTGATGTTCAGGCGTATCTGCTGGCGGTCGTCTGTCTCGTACTGGGAGTCGCGCTCGGCTACCTGTTTCGCGGTTCCGCCGCGCCGGCCGCCGGCGGAGTCCAGGTGTCTGCCGCTGCCGACGGCGGCGTGCCGCAGGGTCAGCCAGGTCAGGGTCAACCTAATCAAGCCCAACCAGGCCAGTCCCAGCGGGCGCAACCTCAGCTGACTCCCGAACAGCAGAAGGCGATGGTCGATCAAGCTGTCGCGCCCTTGCTCGCGACTTTGAAAACCAGTCCTGACGATTTCAACACGATCGCGCAGGTGGCGAATCTCTACTACGACGGGCGGCAATATCCAGACGCCGTCAAGTACTACCAGCTCGCCGTGAAAATTCAGCCCACCAACGCCGACGTGCTCACCGATCTTGGAACCTCACTTTGGTTTCTGGGAGACGCCGACGGAGCCATCGTCGAATTTCAGAAGGCGCTCACCTATCGCCCCGATCATCCGGGAACGCTGTTCAATTTGGGTGTAGTTCGCTGGGAAGGCAAGGGCGATCCCAAAGGTGCGGTCGAAGCCTGGCAGGAACTGTTGCGGCGCAATCCAAATTATCCGCAGAAACAGGAAGTCCAGGAATATATCAATCGAGCCCGGCAACACGCCAAGAGCTAGGCGCGGGCGCACATGAGCCTGTGTCCCAGATCACATACAGCGGGTATCGAGTAGGGGATCATAGGCGCCGCATGTCCAGAGGAGATCCCGTCGCAGCTCTTCGGGGACAAGGAATTAACAGAATCTTAAAGGCCAGAAGTGAAACGCGCGCCCGCCGCAAATCGGGCGCACGTTTGGGATCGACACAAGGAGTTCAATCCAGGCAATTCAATTCAAATTCATTCGGAGTCCGCTGGACTGCAGACAGCCCAACAAATCGTGGATTCCCAGGAGAAAATACTATGGCAAAAACAATGAAAGCGGCTTTCGTTCATAAGTTCGGCGAACCATTGCAGATTCGAGAAGTTCCCGTTCCAGATCCAGGGCCGGGAGAAGCGCTGGTCGAAGTAATCGCGAGCGGTGTCTGCCACACCGACCTGCACGCGGCGGATGGCGATTGGCCAATCAAACCCACTCTGCCTTTTATCCCCGGGCACGAAGGCGCAGGAATTGTAACCAAGCTGGGTCGTGGCGTGACCCACTTGAAGGAAGGCGACCGCGTCGGCATCGCCTGGCTGCACAGCGCCTGCGGACATTGCGAATTCTGTCTCACTGGCTGGGAAACACTCTGTCCCGAGCAGCAGATGTCCGGTTACACCGTAAACGGCACCTTCGCCGAGTATGCGCTGGGTCAGGCAGATTACCTGGGCCGGATTCCGGACCAACTCTCCTTCATTGATGCCGCGCCGATTCTCTGCGCCGGAGTTACCACCTACAAAGGTTTGAAACAAACGCAAGCGCGCCCCGGCGAGTGGGTCGTAATCTCCGGAGTGGGCGGGCTCGGCCACATCGCAATCCAATACGCAAAAGCCATGGGCCTGCACGTTGCCGCCATTGACATCGGACCAGAGAAACTGCAGCTGGCCCGCAAGCTTGGCGCCGAAGTAACCGTGGACGCGAAAGAAGAAGACGTAGTGCAGTCTATTCAAAAGCAAACCGGAGGCGCTCATGGAGTATTAGTAACAGCCGTTTCCCTGCCGGCATTCAAGCAGGCGCTCGGCACGCTGCGCCGCGGCGGAACCTGTGTTCTGAACGGCCTGCCTCCCGGCGAATTCCCGGTCTCCATTTTCGATTTGGTGCTGAACGGCCAAACCGTTCGGGGATCGATTGTGGGCACTCGCAAGGATCTCGAGGAAGCGCTGCAGTTTGCCGCCGAAGGCAAAGTGAAGGCGACCATTGAGCAGCAACCCCTGGGATCAATCAACGATATCTTCGACCGTCTCAAAAAAGGCAAAGTCAACGGCCGAATCGTCCTCGATATCGCTGGCGAGTCGGGCGCGAAGAAATCTGACCGGGCGAAGACGCCTGAGTACGCCCTCGCCTAAACCCCGAGGCGCTCTCTTGGCACTACGCCGGGGCACTAAGAAGGGGCGGATGGCGGCGCTCGTCACACGATGCGAGCCACGTTGTCCGCCCTTCCTGTTTGCCCGCACGCGGGGCCGGAGTCACTGACAGATGTGATGGAACTCACAGACTCTTGCCGCAACGAGCAGTATCTTCGCCGCGTACGCGGGATCGTCATTTCTTAACTCAGTACAAACAAGGAGACATCATCATGGCAACAAAAGATCTCGTTAAGCAAACGTCCATCCAGCAAGCGCTCGACACAATTCGCCAGGGTGGCGTCAAATTCAAATATGACAACTTCATCGGCGGCAGTTGGGTAGCCCCGCTGAAAGGCCAGTATTTTACCGATCATAGCCCGATCAACGGCGAGCCAATCTGTGAGATCGCCCGTTCCTCGGCCGAAGATATCGAGAAGGCGCTCGACGCAGCCCACGCGGTCAAAAATCTTTGGGGCCGCACCTCACCCGCAGATCGCGCCGGCGTCCTGCTCAAGATCGCCGACAAGATGGAAGAAAATCTGGAACTTCTGGCTCTCGCCGAAACTCTGGACAACGGCAAACCGATTCGCGAGACTCGCGCCGCAGATGTTCCCCTGGCCATCGACCATTTCCGTTATTTTGCCAGCTGCATCCGCGCCGAAGAAGGCGCGGTCAGTGAGATCGACAACGACACCATCGCCTATCACTTCAAAGAGCCGCTGGGCGTGGTCGGGCAGATCATTCCGTGGAACTTCCCGCTGCTGATGGCGGCGTGGAAACTGGCTCCGGCCATGGGCGCGGGAAACTGCGTAGTCCTCAAGCCAGCATCCAACACCCCGCTCAGCGTTCTAGTGTTGATGCAACTGATCGCGGACATCGTGCCCGCCGGCGTAGTCAACGTGGTCACCGGACCGGGTGGCGAAATCGGCAAAGCCCTGGCCACCAACCCGCGCATCGCGAAAATCGGCTTCACCGGCGAAACCACAACCGGCCGCCTCATCATGCAATACGCCTCAGAGCCAATCATTCCACAAACGCTCGAACTCGGCGGAAAATCCCCGAACATCTTCTTCGCCGACGTGATGGATGAGAATGACGAGTTCTTCGATAAGGCTCTGGAAGGCTTCGCTCTGTTTGCTTTTAACAAGGGCGAGGTCTGCACCTGTCCTTCTCGCGCTCTGATTCAGGAATCCATCTTCGACAAGTTCCTGGAGCGCGCGGTGGAACGGGTCGCAAAGATCAAGGTGGGCAACCCTCTCGACCCCAACACCATGATGGGTGCTCAAGCCTCGCATGAGCAGCTGGAAAAGATTTTGGGATACATCAAAGTCGGGAAACAGGAAGGTGCGAAATGCGTGGTTGGCGGAGAGCAGGCTCATCTGGGCGGAGACCTGGAGAACGGCTACTACGTCAAGCCGACCGTATTCGTCGGCCATAACAAGATGCGCATTTTCCAGGAAGAGATTTTTGGCCCCGTGCTCTCGGTGACGAAATTCAAGACCCCGGAAGACGCCATCGCCATCGGCAACGACACCGTCTACGGACTCGGCGCGGGCGTCTGGTCGCGCAACGGAACCAACGCTTATCGCGTAGGTCGAGAGATCAAAGCGGGCCGCGTGTGGACCAACTGCTATCACCTGTATCCCGCAGGCGCGGCCTTCGGCGGCTATAAACAGTCAGGCTTCGGCCGTGAAACCCACAAACTCGCTCTGGGCCACTATCAACAGACGAAGAATCTGTTGGTGAGCTATAGCTCAAAGCCATTGGGATTCTTTTAAGAGATTCTCTTAAACGATTCTTGTAAACAACGTGCGGTAGACGTTGGCAGGGCGAGTGCACAGCGTGCTCGCCCTGTATTTTTCTATGCAGCGATTCTCACTGCTCCTCGGCCACGCCGGCCTGCGCACCTTCTTCATCCCCGTGGATCAGTCCAAATTTCTTTAGCTTGTAACGCAGCGCATCCCGGCTGATATCGAGCAGCTTAGCCGCGTGGGTCTGGTTGCCGTTGGACTGGCGCATGGCCAACTCGACCATGGCGTGTTCCACCTCTTCCAGCGATGTCCCACCTTCCGGAATATAAAGCCGCGGCAGAGTGCGTCCGTTGGGCAGAGCTTTGTCCGCCGTCGGCTGGCGACGTTCGCTCAAACACCGTGCGCCCTCCCGATTCACCGACAGAAAACGGCAGATACAGCGGCCGCAGCAGTGGCTCATCTTCCAGGATCATGCCGCGTTCAATCGTGTTCTTCAGCTCGCGAACATTCCCCGGCCAGTTATGGCTCAGAATCAGACGTCGCGTTTCATCGCTGATGCCGCGAACCGCCTTCTTGAATCTTCGGTTGTAGCGATCGATGAAGAACTCCACCAATGGCATGATGTCTTCTCTTCTGTCCCGCAACGGCGGAATAAAGATCGCAATAATCGCCAGCCGATAATACAAATCCTGCCGAAACTGATTTTCCCGCACCGCCTTTTCCAGATCACGGTTGGAAGCGGCGATCACGCGCACATCCACCTGCATATCCTTGATGCCGCCCACGCGCCGAATGACTTGATCCTCCAGCACGCGCAGAAGTTTAGCTTGCAGCAAAGGAGAGAGTTCGCCAATTTCGTCGAGAAACAGCGTGCCGCCGTCGGCTGCCTCGAACAGCCCCTTCTTCATCTGCTTGGCATCGGTGAACGCGCCTTTTTCGTGGCCGAAAAGCTCCGCTTCCATCAGCGTTTCCGGAATCGCTGAACAGTTGATCGCGACAAAAGGTTTGTCCTGCCGCGAACTTTCGTAGTGGATGGCTTTCGCGATCAGATCCTTGCCGGTGCCACTCTCGCCTTGAATCAGAATCGTGGTAGCCGCGCTGGCCGCAACTTTTCGCACGAAGTTCATCAGCTCGGTCATCTTCGGCGACACGCTCACCACGTTGCTATACCCGGCTCCGCGGCGCACCTCGCCTCGCAGCGCCTGCACCTCCGTGCGCAGGCTCGTAGCCTCGAGCGCGTTCTTGATCGTGACGTGCAACTCATCGAAATCAACCGGCTTGCCCACGAAGTCATATGCCCCAAGCTTGAGCGCAGCTTTCACATCGTCCAGTTGCGGATCGGCGGTGATCATGATGACCGCCCGCGCGTCGCCGTTTTTCTTGAGTTGATCCAATACCTCGATGCCGGTGAGGTCCGGCATGCGCACATCAAGCAAAACCAGATCGGGCGATTCATGTTGCGCGAGCTTGAGTGCGGGACCTCCAGCATCGGCCTCCACCACGTGGTAGCCCCACTCTTCACACTTCTGCCGCAGCGACCAGCGCACCAGCCGCTCATCGTCCACAATCATGATTTTCTCTGCAGCCATTGCTGTTCAATTTACTACGAACGCGAGCAGGTTCGCTTAGGAACGGGCGTGTCTGGGCCTGTTGAGTGGATCTGATGCGTCTGGACGCTGACGCATTTGGGAAGCGGCCGTACAGTTCTAAGAAGCCACCGTCTGCGCGCCAGGCATCTGGAATGGAAGCAGCACGGTGAACCTGCTTCCGTGCCCCACGGCGCTGCTAACTTCGATGCGGCCGTGATGATCTTCCACGATCCGCTGCGCCAGAGACAGCCCCAGACCGGTGCCGTCGCCCCGGGTAGTGTAGAAAGGCCGGAAGATGTTAGGCAGGTTCTGCGGCGAGATGCCGTGGCCGGTGTCACTAACCACGACGCTGGCATAACTCTTCTGCGAACCAATCTCAACCCGCACGGTGCCGGCTCCGTCCATCGCCTGGACTGCATTCAGGAGCAGGCTCAGCAACACTTGGTGCACCTGACCGCTGTCATGCTCCACTTCCGGCAGATCAGGCTGCTTCTGCAGTTCAATCTTGATCGGTCTGGAGAGCACCTGCTGCCGCGCCAGCATCACGGCGTGTTCAACGGTCGTGTTTAGGTTGCTCTTCCGAATCTCTGGCCTCCGAGGCCGCGCGGTTTCCAGCAGGTCGGTCAGCGTGCGACTGATGCGCGTGATCTCGAGCCGAACATCTTTTACTACCGCCCGCGCAGGACTGGTCGAAGGCAGATCGCGGCCCACGATTTCGATGACTCCGGCAATTCCGGCCAGCGGATTGCGAATCTCGTGAGCTAACCCCGTGGCCAACTCGCCGAGCGTGGCCAGGTGCTCGGCGCGGGACATCTGCGTGCGGTGCAGCCGCTCAATTTCTTCCCGGCTCTCCCGCAGCTGTTGCATCATGTGATTGAAGTTTCGCCCAAGGTCACCGATTTCATCATTGCGCTCGGAGAAACTCACCGCGACGTCAAGGTTGCCTTCACTCACTAGCCCTATTTTCTCCTGCAATTCCACCATGGGTCGTTGAATCAAATACGCCAGCACGAAAATGCATACCGCACAAATGGCGACCGCTCCCGCTCCCGCCACAATCAGCACTGCGTGGCGTTCCGGGTTCCGCAAAGACACTGTGGCCAGCGTGAACAGCAGCAGTCCCGCCAGCAGCACGAGCCCTATCGGCAAGATTGCCTTGAGCTGCCAATTCACGCGCACGGAACTCAATCGGAATTCGTCTTGAGTCTCGGTGGCGGGCGCCGGTGGCCCGATCGAATTCGCAGCGTACTGAGTGTGGTTAAGCATAAGCGTGCATTCCCGGCAGCAGATAAGTCACGCCGAAGAACGTGAACATCACCACGGCAAAGCCCAGGATGGCGAAATAAGCCGCCCGCCGCCCGCGCCATCCCCGCGTAATGCGCATATGCAGATAGCCCGCATATACCAGCCACGTAATCGCAGCCCAGGTCTCTTTCGGATCCCAGCTCCAATACGATCCCCAGGTTCGATTCGCCCAGTAGGCGCCCGCCGCGATCATCAGGGTGAGCAAAGGAAATGCGATCGCGATGGTCTTGTAGGTAATGCGGTCCAGTTCGTCCGCCGTGGGCAACATGCGCTCCAGTTCTTCACGCCGCCAGAGCAGCAGCAAGTACAAGAGAGAAACAAAGATCGCGCCCACCAAACCCGAAAGAATAAATGGACTCGCCGCCAGACTGGTCGGGAACAAACCCTCCGCATCCGGCGAAGCATAACTGCCGCCTGCCGCCCGCATCAGGAAGAACCCCACCGCCAGCACCTGCAGCAGAAGGCTCAGAAACACCGCTCGATTGGCCATGTCGAGCCACCGCTCATCCTGACTCTTCCGCCACACCAGGTAAAGCACCAGCGGCGCAGCCACCGCCGCCAACACCAGTAGCAGCAACCACCCCAGATCCGGAATCACCACGAAAAGCCGTACGCCCTTCGACAAAAACACTTCCGATTTTTCTTCCGTGTTCCAGGCAATCACACTAAGCCCGCCCCATTTTTCAAACCGCGTCAGCACGCCCGCATAAGTAGCCACTCCGAACAAGCTGGTCGCCGCCAGAAAAGTTTCCGTCTTCATCTTGTCCTGGATCAAGAACATCATGGCCAGCGCGAAGCTCAGTGCACATGCCGCGTAAGCCAGCATGGCCAGTGTGACGTGCACATGCAGCCAGGTCGATTGCAACGCCGGCACCAGCGGATGAACCTCCGTCCGCAGCAACTGCATCAGCACCACGCCAACGATCGCCACCGGCATGGTCACGGTGCCAATCACCTTCACTCCAAATTTCTTCTCGGCCACCAGCGTCAGCACCGCCAGAGTCCAGACGAACATCAACAGCATTTCGTAAATGCTCGCGAACGGCGGATGCCCCGCCTCATACCAGCGCCGCGCCACCGCTCCAGTGTTGGCCAGCAATCCCGCCCACGTAGCGAGCGAAGCGTAACGAATGTAAGCAGGAGTGCCAGTGATCCCGAAGCCCAGATAAAGCGTTCCTGCGCCGGCATAGAAAATAAGCGCCGCGTAGAGCAGGTTCGAATCATTCAGCAGATTGCCGCTCTTCACCACATTCAGAAATGCCATGAACAGCAGGAACGCAATCCCCAATCCCACCATCACTACCAGCGTGCTGCCGGTAGCCGCCGGTTGCGGTTCCACTCTTGCAACTCGCGCCATGATGCATCCTCCCTGCCAGCTTATTTGCCGGCGAGCGCATGGACAGGCGTCTCGGCGCCTGCCTCCAACGAAATCTTCGATTCGGATTCGATCTGTTCCACAAGTTCCCGGAAGCGCTGCTCAAACACGTCTTTGTTTTTATTCGCGGTTCCGCCGACCCACAGCATCAGTCGCCCGCGCCCATCGCGCACCGGCACAGCCCACATTCGCGTATGCACGAAATAAAAAACCAGAGCCAGCCCAAATCCCATCAGCACCACTCCCGCCCAAACCGCCCACTGCCCCGGCTCGTGCGAAACCTCCAGCCCGGTGAAGTAAGCCATCTGCACGTCCTTGCCTTCAAACGCGTAAGGCGACACCGCATTCTGCTCATACCCAGGTATCGGCGGCAGCCACACATTTACGCTCTGACCTGGCGTGCTCCCACCCGGCTTCTTCGATTCCACCACTAGATGCGCCGCAGGATTTTCCAGATCGTTCGAGCGCGCGTAAACTTGCCCATCACCCACCACAAAGTCGGGAATGAATTCCGCAAGCCTAACCGTGGTTTCCGCATCCAGCGCAACGGTTTCATCCGGACCAATCGTGATGTCCTTGGCCGCCCGCCCATCACGTGGAGTCGCGGTGAGCACGAGCTTGTCGATCTTTCCAGTCTTGCCGTAGCTCGCCTGATAAAAGCGAATCCCGTGATACACCAGCGGATCGTTCACCACAATCTGCTTGCGCAAAACCACTTGCCCGTCCTGCACCACCGCCAGATCAGACCACCACCGCTTCGGAGAGCCGTCGGCATAATTTTCCTGCCCCGCCCCGTCACACCGGACAGCAAACGTCAAGCTGCGTTTCTTTCCGTTCTGCGGTGCCACCTGGCTCGACTGTTCCCCGCGACCCAGCGTCACGAACCCCCGCCAGCCGTAAAGCGCATCCACGATGCCTCCGAGAAAAATCAGAAGCAAGCTCGCATGCACGATGTAAACCGCCATCTCAGAAAAACGGTGCCGCTCCCCGAAAAGAGAAAAATTGTTCTCGCGCACAATCCGCTCCGGCGCGAACCCAGCCTTCTGCAATACCCGCTCTGCCACACTCAACCCCGCCTCTTCATTCCCAATCGGAATGAGCGCATGAGTAGGCAGCGCTTTGCGAAAACTTTCGTCTGGACTTTTATACGGGCGCGAAAAATATCTCCACGCATTCGGAAAGCGCTCCACCGACGCGGCAACAATGCTGAGACTCACCAGGCACAGCAGCAGAACGAACCACCACGCATGGAAAACGTCGGTCAGTCCCACTCCATCCAGCAGCCGCAGCACCTGCGGCGAATAAGCCCGCTGCATCTCATCGGCATCGGTTGCGGGGCGCTGCAGAATCACTGTCCCCGCCGCCGAAAGAATCACCACTAGAATCAGCAGAACCACTCCGGTCTTAATCGCAGCCAGAGTTTTCCAGATCCCTCTGTGCCAAATTCTGCTTCGCCAGTTTTTCCGCGCTGCCGAGTCGATGGTTGCGGCCATATCTTTCCTCATACCCGCACTAAGGAATGCACGTTTCCCGCCATCGCCCGAAGTGACTTGAAATGCTCGAAATTCCTGCGTAGAAATGCCGCCGGACGGGAAGGCCGTCAAGACGCGTTACGAGCCATATCACTCAAAGGATTGGAGTTCTGCGAGAATTGCGGCGCACACGAATCCGTGGTCGACAAAGCGGTTCGCGCCCGGTGGAGTACAGTTACATTGAGGGATTTTGACCATTCCACTGTGGGAGAAGCCCCATCGTCAGCTCGGTTTCAAACCTTGCGATGTCGCCGCCCTCACTTCCAAACTATCGTGTTTGCAATCGTTTAGTCGCATGCGCAGAGCTTTGCCAGGCCCCCGAATTAAGGCGCGCCGCGTGCATAAGCAACTGAGGACGAAATATGGGAGCAGTGGGTGTGACCGTCGAATCATTCAAATTACGTCCCCGAACGACTCAGACTTCAAGCGCGCGGACCTCAAGCGCGCAAAGACCAAGCGTGCAAAGCCTAAGCGCGCTGGCCTGCTTCTTGGTCGTCCTCCTGTTCGCCGGCCGCGCCTCCGCCGCCAAGCATCCGGTCCCGCTCGACCCCAAGGCCGATCCCGCCACCTGCATCGCCTGCCATGAAAACAAAACCAAGGGCAAGTCGGTGCACTCCGCAATCGCGATGGGCTGCCTGAGCTGCCATGAAATCCGGGTCAACCGGGATAGCACCTACGTAAAGCTGATCACCGCGACGCCTTACAAACTCTGCCTCACTTGCCACGCCGACAAAGATTCCACGAAGATCAAGGGAAAAGTCCACCCGCCGGCGGTTCGCGATTGCCTGACCTGCCACGATCCCCACACCTCCGACAATAAGAATCAATTGCGCAAGCTGACCTCGGGCGACAAGAAAGACAATCTCTGCCTCACCTGCCACACCCAGGGGACGAATGTACCCGATGGCGGCAGCCGCCACGCTGCACTGGACATGGGCTGCGACACCTGCCACGCCGTGCACAAGACGGGAGAACGGGGCAAGCGCGAATTTGATTTTCACCTGATCAAAGACGCTCCCGCGCTGTGCGTCGACTGCCACGATGTGAAAGACGCGAGCCTGGTGAAGGCGCACCAGGGACAGCCCTTCGCCACGGCCGACTGCCTGACCTGCCACGATCCGCACCAGTCGAAGTCTCCCAAGCTGATGCAGGCTTTTCTGCACGATCCTTTCGCGTCGAAGCAGTGCGATATCTGCCACCAGCCGGCCAAGGATGGCAAAGTTGTCCTGACCCAGGCCAGCGCGAAGGACTTGTGCATTACCTGCCACGCCGACAAGGCCGAGCAGATCGCGAAGGCGAAGGTGCAGCATCCGGGCGCGGCGGGCGATTGCACCGACTGCCACAACCCGCACGCCGGCCGCTCGCCGGGGTTCCCCAAGCCAGACGCGGTTTCCGTGTGCCTGGCTTGTCACACCGACCAGGCGGAGCAGGGCAAGAAACGGCACGTGCACCAGCCCGCCTTCGAGCAGGGCTGCGCCACCTGCCACGAACCGCACGGCAACGATAACGACCATTTGCTGCGGGCCAAGGCGCCGAACCCGCTTTGCCTGGAGTGCCACGGCCCCGACGCCAGGCCGCAGAAGCTGGAGGGCGAACACCTGGTCACCATCTTCGACGGCAAAGTGAAATTACCCGAAAACTATTTCGCAAAGGTGCCGGTTCTGCCGCTGGAATACGGCCTGGGCCATCCCGTCGAACGGCACCCGGTTTCAGATCTGGTCGATCCCAAGGATCGGACTCATGTCCTGATCCCCTTGAATTGCCTGACCTGCCATCAGCCGCATTCCTCCGCGAAGCCCGATCTGCTGGTGAACGATCAAGCCAATAACATGGAGTTTTGCCATAGCTGTCACAAGGGTCTGATCGGTCCCAAACAACAGCTTGGTCCCGCGCCGGGAGCTAGTCCTGCGCCAGGAATTCCAAAAGGAGTGCAATAGCTATGCCTGCGATTCCCGAAAACTCGATCCGCGAAAAATCGATTCGCGAAAAATCGATTCGCCAAGAAGCGATACGCAAGATGTTCTGCAGGGGGTTCTGCAGAATGTTCTATGCAGCGGCGGTGACGATACTCCTGGCCGCCACTTGGGTTTCCCCGGCATCGGCTGATCAAAAAAAAGCGGCGGCGCCGGCCAAGCCGCCAGAGGCGCCGAAGATCGATATTTCCAACATCGCTTGGCCGCAACCGCCGGCCATCGCACGGCTCCGCTACCTGGATTATTTTTCCGCCCAGAAGAAGGATCCCGAGAAAGAGAAACCCGAGGTCCAGAAGAAATCCTGGATGGACCGCATGGCCGGCGTCAACCCGGCTGATGCCGCCCAGCGCGCCGGCACCAAGCCGCGCTATCAACTCGGAACTCCCTACGGGCTCGCGGTCGACTCCAAGGGATTGTTGTACGTGGCCGATACGAAAGTGGGAGCAGTTTTCATCTTCAACCCAGAAAGCAAAGACACCGGGTTCATCAAACATGGCGTGGACGCCAAATTCGGGCGCATTTTCGGCCTGGTCATCGACGATGGCGACCGCCTCTTCGTCTCCGACGGTCAGTACAACCACGTGCTCGTGTTCAATCCCGAGCACAAACTCGAAGGCCAGTTCGGCGAAGGCGTGATGAGCGACCCCGCGGGCCTCGCCGTCGATGAAGAGAACCGCTTTCTTTATGTGGCGAACACGGGAACCGACCAGGTGCTGGTCTACGATGCCGATACTTTCAAGCTGTTGCGCAAGATCGGAACAGCAGGCAAGAACCGCACTCTGACCGATCCCGGCGATTTTGCCGCGCCCACCAACGTAGCCGTGGATAAGGACGGCAACCTCTACGTCGCCGACACGCTGAACGACCGGGTAGAAGAGTTTGACGCGGAGGGCGCATTCATCCGCGCGTTCGGCAAGAACGGCGACGGGCCCGGAGAGTTCACGCGCCCAAAAGGCATTGCCATCGATTGCGACGGCCACGTGTGGGTCGCGGACGCCAACTTGAACCGGCTGCAGGTATTCACTCCGGAGGGCGATTTGCGTCTGATCGTGGGCGGATTCGGCTGGCTGCCCGGCCAGTTCCAGGCGCTGGCCGGCATCGTGATCGACAAGCAGAACCGGGTCTTCACCAGCGAGCAGTATCTCGGAAGGGTGCAGATGTTCCGCTACGTCACCAACGCCGAAGCGCAGGTGGAATACGATCGCCGCCTCGCCGAGGTGGCGAAGCGGGCGGCACAGAAGCCGGCTCCGGCCGCTGCGCCGATAGGCGAGAAGAAGCCGGTGGACAATGCGCCGGCGCCTTCGAACCCAACTCCCGAGACCCCGAAGCCGACGCCGCCACCAGCGGCATCCGCAACCCCGACCACCGCCAGGACGCCCTAAGCAACGGGTGCCGAGCACGAGAACCGGCCACTGGGACAAAAAGTCCGGTTCCCCCGCCCAATCTCGCCCAAACACCCCTCGAAATCAGTGCGCCAAATCGCCCTCCAACCCAGCGGAATGTTGCGTTATTTCACCAGTTCCGCTGTGGGAGAAGGCCCTAAACCACCGAATTCGCCGGCTGTTCGAATTCGCAACACTTCTCACGCCGCGCAGAACCCCTTCTGTAGCAGTAGTTTACAGTCCGGCCTGAAGATTGGCGACTTGCAACATTTGGGAGATGGCCGTGCACATACACCGGTGAGTAAGAAGTACCAATCGAGCAAATGTCTTTATTCTCAGGAGGTTTCTAGACCATGAAACGCGTAATGCTGGTAATCCTCTTCGCCCTGCTGGCAGTAGCCATGGCATCGGCGCAGACATTCGTACCCACCACAGACGTGTTGGGCGCACACAATAACGGCGGCCGCGGTTGCGCGGGCTGCCACGCTCCCCACAGCGGCGGACGCGGTGCGGGCGGCTCAACGGTCGCCGGCGGCGGCCTTACCAGCCTGGGCGGCAACGAAGGCGATTACCACCTTTGGGGCCAGGACGTATCCCTGATCACCCAGGAAACCCTGAAGTTCGGCGGCGGCTATGACAACGGCGGCGCCGGCTACACGGTCAACTTTGTGGCCGGACAGTGGACACCCTCGTCCCTGCCCGCGATCTCGGGCATCGCCTCCTGCCTGAGCTGCCATGATGGAAACGTCTCGAAGGGCGCCATGATGATGAATCAGTCCTACGAGCAACAGGCTGGCCTGCTGCCGAACGGCAACGGACAATATGCCACCACAGGCGCACTCTATGGCAGCGCGCCCATCCCGACCCTGCTCGGCAACGACGGTGGAACGCCCGGCGATTATCTGAACGATCACCCAGTGGGACCGGCAGCGAACTACAACGGCCTGAGCTATCCTCAGCCGCTGTCGTTCTACGGCCTTACCTACACCTACGGGGCGGGCTGGCAAGGACCAGCCGCCACCTGGACCGCGACGGGACAGTACGCCACGTTCCTCGCCAACTACAGCGCGCCCGCCATCAATGGGATGGTTGTGGACGCCACAAACCAGGTGCCTTATGTCGTTTGCACCACGTGCCACAACCAGCACCAGATGAACGTGTACAACGCGGGCACCGGCCTGGCTGCCGTTAACGGCAACGCTACCGGCACCTACGCGACGTACTTCTTCGTCAACGCTCCTTACAACCCGGGCGCGCGGTGGACACCCACGGCTGCACCGTCCACCACGCAGTTCTGCCGTCAGTGCCACTTTGGCGTAGCCAATGAGGCTTTTGGCGTCACTGGCGTCACGACTGCGTACTAGTTGATCGTTTGCCTGAGGGGAGAAAGCATCTCTCCCCTCAGCTTTCAAAGCTTGGTCATTCGGTTAGTGCAGTCAAGGCAGTTTCCAGTTTCCGGTTTCAAACCTGAAGACTAGAAACCAGAAACTAGAGACCAGAAACCAGAAACTGGAAACTGGTCTTGACTGCACGAACCAAATCACCAAGTGAATGCACTGGGGAGGGGCGCCGCTGAAGTTCTGCCCCGGGGAGTGAGAACCAAATGAAAAGCAAGAACTACAAACTGCAGATTCTGATCTTGGCGATGGCCGCGCTGGCCATCTCTCCGGCGCTGGCGCAGGTCGCTTCCCACGAACCGACAGCACTAAAGCCGATGGTGGCCTCGAGCGCCGCGCCCGCAGCCGCGCCCACAGCCAGCGTGCCCCTCAGCCCGCTTCAGCCGGTCACCAACCGGCCGGTGGTGCGCATCAATGGCGCCGAGCTGACCGACCGCGATTTGTTGCGCGAGATGCTGATCATCTTCCCGTATGCGCGCCAGCACAACGGCTTTCCCAAGGCGGAGGAACCCAAGATCCGTATGGGCGCACTGAAGATGATCGAGTTCGAGGAGTTGGTGTATCAGGAAGCGGAACGACGAGGGATGACGGTGCCGCCGGCGACTCTGCAGAAAGCGCAAAGCGAATTCCGTGCCCAGTTTCCCAATCAGGAAGCGTTCGACGCATTTTTGCAGACGGAAATGCAGGGCTCGAAACAGGTGTTGCGCAAGCAAATCCGGCGCTCCCTGCTGGTCGACCAATTCCTGAAGTTGGAAGTGAACGACAAAGCTAAAGTGACGCTCGCCGAAACGCGCGCTTATTACGACAAGAACCCGAACGTCTTTCGCTATAGCGAGAACTTCACCATCCAAACCATTTCGATTCTGCCCTCGGATAAAGCCAGCGACGAAGTGAAGAAGCAAGCCCGCAAAACGGCGGAGGAAGCCTGCCAGAAAGCCAAGGCGACCAAGAGCTTCCAGGAGTTTGGCTTGCTCGCGGAAAAAGTTTCGCAAGATGACTTCCACGTGAACATGGGCGACCACAAAACGGTCGACCGCGACAAGTTGCCACCCGAGATCGTGAAGGCGGCGCAGGCCATGCAGCCCGGACAAGTGAGCGACCTCTTGCAGCTGGGCAACTTCTACACCTGCTTCCGGCTGAACGCGCACACGCTCCCCGGCAAGCGGACGTTTGCCGAGGTAAAGGACGCCCTGCGCCAAAGCCTGCAAAGAGAAAAAAACGAGCGCCTGCGCGCCGGGCTGGACCAGAAGCTGCGCCAGAACGCGAAGGTCGAAGAACTCTAATCGACGAACTCTAATCGACGACCTCTAAGGGGTGGACGGTGTGCGCTGCCGAGTAAGAAATCGATGGTTGGCTGGGCTGGCGCCCATGGTGACGCTGGTACTGGGGACGTTAGCAATCTCCCCGGCGGCGGCGCAGGTATCCATCGGCGACCTGCATGTCAACGCCAGCGGGCAAGTAACGGCCTTGTACAACGATAGCTTCGGCAATCTCGATGGATCAGATGCGCATTCCCTGGGCTTCGCCGGCCGGGGCGTGATCAGCGGCGATTACTACAACCCCAATTTCCTCTCTTTCACGCTGCTCCCTTATTACGGCCGCTCGCAGGATAACTCCGACATGCAGTCGATCAGCGACGCCAGCGGTTACACTGGGACATTGAATATTTTCAAGGGCAGCCATTTTCCCGGCGTCGTAACCTTCGACCAGACCTGGAACAGCACCGGAACATTCGGCATTCCCGACGTGAACGGACTGGCTACGAAAATTAACAGCCACGGATTGAACGTCGTATGGAGCGCCCTGTTGCCCGACCTGCCCACGCTCTCGGTCGGTTACGGCATGACGGGGGGCACGAATTCCTTGTTGGGCAGCGACGAGACGACGGCATCTTCCACCAAAAATTTCAACGTCGGAAGCACCTACAACCTCGCCGGTTTCTATTTCACCGGCAGCTTCGTCCATTTGGACACGGATGTAAATATCAGCGGCCTCGAAGACGGCGAGTCCGAGACGGCTCGCGGCTCATCGAACCAATACCGCTTCACCAGCCAGGGCAGGATTCCCTACCGAACCAGCAGCGCCTCGTTGAGCCTCAGCCGCATCAGTTACACCAACGATGACAGCCTCGGGGGCACGAATTACGGCACCACCGATACCGTCAACGGGAATGTGAACCTGTCATTCCCCAGGGCGCCGGTTCAGGTGACCACCACCTATACCGATAATCTCCTCGGCAGCATCGACCAGCAAATGGTCAACAACGGAGAGGTGCCGCTGGCCGGTCTGAACAGTCCCGAATCGCGCTCCGTATCGGTGGAGGCCAGCACTTTCGTGAATATATTGCCTCGTACGCTGCTCGGCGCGTACGTGTCGCGCACCCAGCAGTTCTTCGACGGACAAAATTTTGGAGTAACGCAGGCCGGCGTGAACCTGAGCTACAACTTCCTGCACACCCTGAAGGGATTGATGTTTTACGGCGGCTTGGTAGAAAGCGCCACTCAAGCAGGCAATACACGCATCGGGGCGATCGGCAACGTCAGTTACAACAAGTACCTGGGCAAGTGGGAAATCAACGGCTTCGTGCGCTACGACCAGGATGTTGAAACCCTGCTGGTGATGTACACGACCTCCACCTTGAATTATGGAGGCTCAATCAAGCGCGAGCTTCCGCATGACGTGCGCTGGGTGGCGGTAGCCAACCTGGTCCGCAGCGTTTTTGAACAACAAGCCGGGAATGCCAGCCACGGCGAGAGCTTCACCACCATGCTGATCTCGAGCCGCGCATCGATCTCGGGTATCTATACGAAGTCAGACGGGACTTCGATTCTCACCGCGACCGGCCTGGCGCCCACTCCCGTGCCCACCTCGGTGCTGGCTCCGGGCAACTCGATCCTCTACAACGGCACCAGTTACGGGGCTAACCTCAGCGTCTTTCCGGTGAAGCACATGGCCATCAGCACGGCGTGGTCGAAGTCGCTGAGCGACACCTCGAGCCCGTCGCTGCTTTCCAATAGCGGAAACACCAACTACTACGGTCTGGCCACGTATGAGTACAGGAAGCTGCTGTTCCAGGCGGGATTCACGAAGTTTAACCAGAACATCAGCAACTCCGGCACCCCGCCCACTATGTTAACGTCCTACTCATTCGGGGTTTCCAGATGGTTCAAAGGATTCTAGTCCGGAAGTGCGAAGCAACTCTGAGCCGCTGGTTGATTGCCTGCTCGGCCCTGCTGCTCGTCGCTCCTTTTCTGGTCATCCCGGCCCTGGTCACCCCAGTATGGGCCGCCAAGAAAACCGATCCTCCGGGCGTACCGGGCCCACCCGACTTGCTCCTGGAAGGCGGCCGCAAGCTCACTTTCGAAGGCAGCTTCGGATCCGAAAAAGAAGTGCTGGGAAAGCCAAAATTCTGGACCCGCGTCCTGAATGTGGTAGCCGGAGAACCGGAATACCGGATGGTGGTGCGTCCCTATAGCATTGCAGTCGATTCCCATGGACGGGCCATCGTAACCGACCCCGGCGCGGCCGGGCTGCACATCTTCGATTTCGCGCACCACAAATACAAGTTCATCCAGCGCCGTGAAAAAGAAAAAGATTCAATGCTCGCGCCACAATGCGTGGCCCTCGATGCGCAGGACAATATTTATGTGACTGACTCCGAGTCGGGCAAGATCTTTGTCTTTGACCCGAGCGGCAAATACCGCCGCGTGATCGGCAGTTTGAAAGGCGGAGAGGGTTACTTCAAACGCCCCACCGGGATCGCCGTGGATTCCGCAGCACAGCGGATTTACGTCACCGATACCCTGCGCGACCAGATCTTCGTGCTCGACATGCAAGGGCAAGTGCTGCAAACCATCGGCAAGCACGGCAACGGCAACGGCGAATTCTACTACCCCACCGAGTTGCACCTCGACAACAACAACCTGCTGGTGGTGGACGCGATGAACTTTCGCGTGCAGTGGTTTGGCCGCAATGGCAATGCGCAGGGCAATGCGCAGGGCAACGCGCAAGGATCGATAGGCCAGATTGGCGACTCTCCCGGCCAGATATTCCGGCCCAAGGGCGTTGCCGTGGATTCAGAAGATCACTTGTACATCGTGGATGGGCTTTCTGGGATTGGTGCAGGTTTTCGATCGCCAGGGCCGCCTGTTGTATTTTTTTGGAAAAAGAGGAGTAAAGCTCGGCGAGTTCCAGTTGCCCACCGGTTTGTTCATCGACCACGACGACCGCGTGTTCGTTGTGGATTCATTCAATCGGCGCGTGCAGGTATTTCACTATCACGGGCTCGCAAAGCCGGCGCCGGGAGCAGGCCAGTGAGAAGCCTCGCAATTATCGGCGCGTTGCTTTTCGCCATGGCAACAGTTCTTCAGGGGCAGACTCCGCAGGAGGACGTGCTCGGCATTCACAATCTGGGACCGGGCAGCCAGTCGCCGGTCACCGGGGCGCTCCCCGCCTGCCAGTTCTGCCACGCTCCGCACTCCGGCCTCAACAGCACCAGCCTTCCCAACCTGCCGCTGTGGAGCCAGAAGCTCTCTACAGAAACGAATTACATTCTTTACACCAGTCCGACACTGGTGAACACGGAACAGGAGCCTACATTGGGCTCGGCCAGCAATCTCTGCCTTAGCTGTCACGATGGCACCGTGGCCCCCGGAACAAACGTGCCTTACGGCAATCTTCAGATGAGCGGCGCGATGAACAGCCAGGATTTATTCATCGGCACGCTGCAGGGCATCCATCCCTTTAATTTCAAGCTTCCGCTGAATTGCTCGAACGACAATCTGCTGTCGAGTCTATGCGGCGGCAGCACCGGCAACCCGGCTGTGCCCTTGGTGAACGGCAACGTGCAGTGCAACAGCTGTCACAATCCGCACGCGCAGTTTACCGATCCGGTGCAAGGGGATTTCCTGGTGATGAACAACGCCAACTCGGCCCTGTGCCTGTCCTGCCATGTCAGCCAGCCCTCCGACATCAGCGCGCTCCGCGGGCGAACGGCAAGCGCAGCTACAGCGGCAGCCAATGCGGGAACAGGTACAGGAATCAGCCACCCCACGGGCAGCCAATACAATCCCTTCACCGCCTGGCGCGAGAGCATTCACGCGACCGCCGCCCACAAACTATCCAAGAACTCTAAAGTGGGACCGTACATCACGGTGAATCAGAATGCCTGCCAATCCTGCCACACGTCACACAATGCTCCGGGCGGTGCGCAGTTGCTAAGTGGACCGATTCCAGCAATTCCGAACATGGACGCGGCCACCCAGAACTGCATCACCTGTCACAACGGCGGCACGAACCTTTCCCCCGTAATCCCCAATGTGTACGCCGAGTTTGCCAAGGGTGGCCATCCTTTTCCCGCCGGGAGCAACCGGCACAGCCAGCAGGAAAGCCTGGTGCTCAATAACGACCGGCACGCCACCTGCGTCGATTGCCACAACCCGCACGCCTCGCAGCAGACTGGTTCTTTTGCGTCGACTGCAATTCGTCCCTCACAGAGCGGCACACTCGGGGTCAGCGCGACGGATGGCACGACTGAGGTGAATCCTGCGGTCGATCAATATGAAATTTGTCTGCGTTGTCACGGACCCAGTACAGGCAAGCAGGTTCTCGCCGTTTACGGCTACGCGCCAGTACGCGCGACTACAGGCGGCGACGCGCTGAATCTTCTGCCGCAGTTCGGGACGGCGGCCCGGTCGAGTCACCCGGTCATGCATGAGAGTAAGAGTGGGCTGCCACAACCCAGCTTGCTCAAGTCCATGTGGAATCTCGACGGCCGCACTCAGGGGCGGACGATCAGCACGCGCATTCTTTGCACAGACTGCCACAACAGCGACGACAATCGGGAATTTGGCGGCACCGGACCCAACGGACCCCACGGTTCGCAGTTCTCGCACATTCTGGAACGCCGCTACGAGTTCAGCCAGGTCGCGCCCGGCCTTCCTCCGGCTGCTGGTCCGGGAAGCACAATCCTGAATCTTCTTCCCGCGATCCTCGATTCTGCTTCCGGCGGACCTTACTCCTTGTGTGCCAAGTGTCACGACCTGAACAACATTATTTCCAACGCCAGCTTCAGCAAGCACGCGCTGCACATCAACGCCGGATTTTCCTGCTCCGTGTGTCACACTTCTCACGGCATGGGCGCAAATTCATCGAACGTCCTGGGCGAACGCATGGTCAATTTCGACTTGAAGGTCGTGGCCGAGAACGGCACTTCGAGCGCGCGCACTCCCATTTCCTACAATCGCGGCACCAATACCTGCACTCTCACCTGCCACAACTACAGTCACAACGCTGACGGCACGGTGACGCCCGCGGTTAACCCCAAGCCGCCCGCGTCCAAACGTTGAACCGATTTCCGGAAGCTCAGCTGCGGATCGACGTCGCAGCGGCAGAGCCGCTGAGGCTCTTCTTGTTCTGACCAACCAGTTGTTCTGGAGAACCAGCGGGCTAGCTCTTGCTCCTCGCCTGAACGTCGGCCATTAGTTTCTGTACTGTGGCCTTGCGGTCCGGGGTCAACTGCGGATTCGACTTCAGTAACTCCTGCCAGGCCGCCAGCGCTCCCTGCGCGTCCTGTTTCCCCTGCCATTTAATCATGCCGAGGTTGAACAGCGAATTGACATTCTTGGGGTCATAGTGCAGCGCAACCTGGAGCTGGCTGATCGCCCCGTCCACATCTCCGGTGTAGAACATGCACGAAGCCATCTCGGTGCGGATGGCGACGTTCTTAGGATCAACCTGCAGCGCTTTGCCGTAGTAGTTCGCCGCTTCCTTGAACTGATGCGTACCCACCTCGATTTTGGCCACCTGGATCAGCAGATCGCTGTTGCTGGGATCGTTCTTCAGTTTTTCGAGCAGCGGCGCTGCCTTCTTGTCGGCCATCTGCTTCATCTCTTCCAGGCCAGGCATCTGTGCGTCCGTCGCGGCTGCAGGCGGCTGAACGTTTGCAACGGGTTGCGGGGGCGGCGCAGGCGATTGCGATCCGCGGAAAAGGTAGCCGATGGCCAGGCCTGCCATAAGGCAAACAAACGCCATGGCATACACCTGTTTCGCCTGCCAACCGGATCCGCCAGTTCTTGGTTCGACTGGTTCATCTGGCATTGGTCTCTCCTTTGTCCGTTAATTCGAGGAGCGCTGAAGGTTGCTGTCGTCCGAGGTGCACGTGGCACATCGCCATTTGAGGATACCAAGTTTATCCCCCTATTTTCAGCAGCTTCCCGGGAATCATGTCGGCAATTCGCGCCTTTAGTCTCACGAAATGGGGCAAAATACGCGCGCGGTGAGGAGAAAAACGCGTTTTTGTCGTTTTTTATCCGGAAATGGTTGGCCTGCCTGCTCGTAAACCACTGAAACCAAAGCTGCAATCGTTCGACCGCGAGAATTGCGCATTTGGTGCGTCCGATGCACTGGGAATTTTAACGCGGAGTCACGGGTTCTGTGAAAAAAGGCAACGGCCATTTTGGGCGATGCACAGAAAAATCATCCACCACAAAGGACACGAAGTATCACGAAGATCTTGGGTGGTAAGGATTTCCTTTGTGCGACTTTGCGTCCTTGGTGGCTAAAGTCTTTGAACTGGCCCGCTAGCCAAAGCGCCGGAGGCAGCATTATGGAAACGCAACGGCAGCAGCGAATATTGATCGTGGACAACGACGAGCGCGTTTTGCGCGTGATGGACGGTGTGCTGGCGAATGCTGGCTTTGACACAAAGACTGCGTCCGACGGGCGCTCGGCGCTTGATCTTCTGAAGTTGCAGGAATGTGATCTGGTGTTCGTGGCCGATCACCTTTCCGACTTTTTCCTGGACGAGTTCCTGAAGGCCTTGCAGCAAATTCCCAGGCGGCCATCGGCGATCGTGATGCAGTCCGATCGACCCCGGTCATGGGAAGTGGGACCTTACCGGCAGATGGGCGCAAGCGGAGCGGTCAACAAGGCGCGCCCCTGCGAAGTTCTCGAAGCCGCGAATGAGGTGCTGTGCTCCCCGCCAACGAAGTGAGGGCTGCGACTGTCCGGTGAAGCCACATCGGCTTTGGATCATATGCCGCTTGGGGTGGAAGCGGAGTCACGGAACAATCATCCTGCAGAATTGCGAAACCCCCGGGGCAGTGGCCCCGGGGGTTCGATTCAGCGGTCGTTGTCTCGGCGGTCGTTGTCTCAGCGGTCGTTGTCTCAGCGGTCGTTGTCTCAACGTCCGTTGATTCCTTGTCGTCTCAGGCAACCAGCGTCTCGACGAAGTGCTCACAGAGTGTGGTCTCCAGTTTGTGATAGTTCACTTTGACCGGTGCGGTCAGGAACGGCTTCACGACTTCCAGCACTTTGGGATAGAACTCTCTCTCATAGCGCTCGGCATCGGCCCTGGTCGTCCAGAGGCTGATGGTGATCACTTTCTCTTCTTTCATTTTCTCCGGGAAAAAGGGCAGAATTTCCAGGAAGCCGGTCTGCTTCTTGAGGATGGGCAGGACTTCGTTCTTGATGACCCGCACGAACTCTTCTTTCTTTTCCGGTTTCACTTCGCAATCGAGAATACGTGCAAACATGGGAGTGCTCCTTTTTAAGTGAGGATAACAACGGATTTCAGGCGGGGGCCCTCGGTGGAAATGAGGCATCAGTGTTTCCGGAATGCCGGGAGCTCGGGCCAGCGCGAATTTAGCACGATCGGTTTTGTTGACGCAGTGACGGACGAATGCCTGCGCGGTGCGTTCAGTCACATCTTCTAGACTCTGATTCTGGATTCCGCGGGGCAGGCAATTTCCTTGAACGCGGAGAGCGGCGGCCGACCGGATCGGGCACTCCTGGGGACCGGGCCACTACGACTGCATCGAGAGGTAGCGCTCGTAGCCGACTTCCTTGATCTGGTGGAGTTGGGCTTCGAGCCAGTCGACATGCTCTTCTTCGTCTTTGAGCAGCTGGACCAGAAGGTCGCGGCTGCCGTTGTCTTTTTCCTGGGTGGCGATTTGCACGGCGGCGTTGTACTGTTTCACCGCACTCAGCTCCAGGTCCAGGTCGTTCTCGATCAGGTTGCGCACGGTGGTGCCGACGGTGAGCTTGAGAGGCTCCATGGAAGGGGTTCCGTCGAGAAACAGGACACGCTCGATGAGCACTTCGGCGTGCTTCATCTCATCGATGGATTGCTTCTTGATGTAGTCGGAGAGTTTTTTGTAGCCCCAGTTCTCGCACATTTCCGCATGCAGGAAGTACTGGTTGATCGCGGTCAGTTCTTCGCGCAGAGCGTCGTTTAATTCCTTGATTACTTTTGGATTGCCTTTCATCCGACTCCCTCCGGACATGAGTGTACACCCGTTTCTCCCGCGCCTTTACAGGCCGCAGGCTCCCGCATTAGATTTGACCGACAGTTCTTACACTGTGGAGTTGTGCGTTGCATCGTCCCTCTGATCACACTGAGCCCGCGTCCGCGTCTTCACCCTCGGTAAAAGCCATGGCCGAGGTTTTGCTTTCCACCGAACTGCTGGAGGCGCTTCCGGATGCCGTGGTCGCCGTCGATCGCGACGGAACTATTGTTCAGGCCAATTCCCAGGCGCAGGAGTTGTTTGGTTATGAAAGCGACGAGTTGATTGGGCAGAAAGTGGAGATGCTGGTGCCGGAAGCCTACCGGCGCCAGCATCACCAGCACCGCGAGAACTTCTCGCAAACTCCCAAGACACGACGCATGGGAGCGGAGCTGGAGCTTTACGGCAGACGGCGGAACGGTTCGGAGTTCCCAGTAGAGATCAGTCTGAGTCCGGTCTCGACCGAGAGGGGAACGCTGGTGCTGAGCGCGATCCGCGACATCAGCGACCGCAAGCGAATCGCGGAAGAGCTGCGGCGGGCGAATGAAGAGTTGCACCGGAGAACCATCGAACAACTGGGAGAATACCGCTCGCGGCTGGCCTCGATCATCGACTCGTCCGAGGACGCAATCCTCAGTAAAGACTTGAACGGCATCATCACCAGCTGGAACAAGGGAGCCGAGCGCATCTATGGATACGCGCCCGAAGAGGTTGTGGGGAAACATATATCGCTGCTGACGCCGGGCGACCGTCCGGACGAGATTTCCGAGATTCTGCAGAAAATTGCGCGCGGGGAAAGCACCGAACATTATGAGTCGGTGCGGGTGACCAAAGATAAACGGCACTTGAGCGTCTCGATTTCGGTGTCTCCGCTGCGGAATGAGGCGGGGGAGATTGTGGGAGCGTCGGCGATTGCGCGCGACATCACCACACAGAAACGGACCGAGGGCCAGCTTCGGCAGTCGCAGAAGATGGAAGCGATCGGGCGGCTGGCGGGAGGAGTGGCGCACGACTTCAACAACATCCTGGGGATTATCAACGCCTGCAGCGAATTTCTTCGCGACCGCATCGATCCCGCTTCCGAACCGTCGGTGTACGTAGAGAACATCAAGAAAGCAATTGAGCGGGGCCGGTCGCTGACGAAACAGATGATGGCGTTCAGCCGGACGTCGGCCGTGCAGCCTTGCATCCTTGATTTGAACGAGCGGCTGCGGGAGATCAGCAAGCTGCTGCGGCCGCTGCTGGGGGACGACATTGAGATTCTGATTGTGCCCAGATCGGCGACTGCGGTGGTGGAGATGGACCCCGGACAGCTGGACCAGATCGTGGTGAATCTGGCGGTGAATGCACGGGATGCCATGCCGCGCGGGGGAAAGTTCATTCTCGAGACTGGAGCAGTTGATTTTGACGATAGATTTGCGACGCTGCAATCTGCGGCGGCGGGAGGCAGTGGCCTACATGCGTTCACCACGGGGGACACGGGGGACCACAGGGTAAAGCCTGAATCGGGGAGCGTGGCGAAAACACTAACGGATTCGACCGGAGTCGGCCGAGAGGGACGCGACTCGAGCGGGGAAATATGTGCTGCTGGCGGTGAGCGATACCGGCAGTGGCATGGACGAGGCGACGGTGTCGCGTATCTTCGAGCCTTTCTTTACCACCAAAGAGGCGGGCAAAGGAACTGGTCTGGGCCTGGCCACGGTGTATGGGATCGTCAAGCAGAGCGGCGGACGTATCCTGGTCTACAGCGAGCCGGGCCAGGGAACGACGTTCAAAATTTATCTGCCGAGCGCGGAGCACAAGATCGGGCTCGCATCCAGGCCGGAGGCGGAGACGGTGCGTCTGAAACGAAAGGGGGCGACGATCCTGCTGGTCGAGGACGACGAAATCATGCGCGGCCTGACTCGAAAGCTCCTTGAGGAAAACGGCTACACCGTGGTGGAGGCGGATGACGGGAAGTCTGCGCTGGAATGGGTGGAGTCACATCCCGAGCCGATTGATCTTTTATTGACCGATGTGGTGATGCGGCGGATGAGCGGTCCGGAATTAGTGGAGCGGCTGGCGGCATCCCGCCCGAACTTGAAAGTCGTGTATATGTCGGGCTACACCGGAGAGCTGATGGCGAATCGCGAGGTGTTGAAGGCTGGAGTGACTCTGCTGGAGAAACCGTTTAGCAGGACGGCGTTGTTGAATACGATCCATGCGACGATGGGGTGAATGTGGGAACGGCCACGAGTCAAAATCCCCACTTCTCGCGCAAAAGACGCGCGAGAAATGGGGCACCCGGTCAGAACGCACTGTCTCGCAAGACCTCGAGAAATATCAACTCATGCCTGCCGAAGGTGAGTGCCCTGTAACCATCCAAATGGTGATGGGGATCACACATAGGTGCGGGAAAGCACGCACTTGGGCGCTTCCCGGGTGAGGAAGCAGGCATTGTCAAATTTTACGAAGCTATGTTAATTGGCTTATTTTGTTAATCTTAGGAGCTTTTCGGGGAGTTTCTACCGTCCCACGAAGAGTGGCTAGGTGCTTGCCAAAGTAAGGCTGAAGGCGGAGGCACTCATGGCTACTCAAATCGTAAACCACGCTCATAAAGCTGCAGCGACCGACAAACCGGTCGACAAGACGTTTTGCGATCTCTCCCCAGCCGTCGTGGAGGCTCTGGAGCACGAGGCGATTACGACTACTTATCCCACGGGTGCGGTTTTGTTTGCGGAGGGGCAAGCTGCGCGGGGAGTGTTTATCGTGCGGCGCGGGCGGGTGAAGCTTTCGATTTGTGGCAGCGATGGCAGGACTTTGATTTTGCGACTGGTGGAGGCCGGGTGGCCGATGGGAGTGGCCGCGGTGGTCTCGGGACGCGAGTATGAAGCTACGGCCGAGACGCAGGAGCCCAGCGAGATCAGCTTCCTGCGGCACACGGATTTGCTGCGGCTGATGCGCGCTCACGGCGAGCTTGCGCTGTGGGTGACGCAGCACATCAGCCTGGATTATTCCGCAACTTGCCGCGAAATCCGGGATCTGATTCTTTCGGATTCAGCCAGCGAGAAGTTTGCCCGGCTGCTGATGGGGTGGCTCGACCAGAATGCGGAAGCGAAAAATCCCAGCCAGATGAAGCTGGCGCTGACTCACGAAGAAATCGGGCAGATGATTGGAACGTCGCGGGAAACGGTGAGCCGGTTGTTTGCGGGATTCAAGAAGCAGCGGCTGATTCAGCAGAGTGGATCTACGTTGGTGATTCCGAATCGCGTGGCGCTGGAATCGTTGATTCCGGCGTAGGGGCGGAGCGGATCAGAGGCAACAGCGCTTTACCGACTTTTCCAGGACTGCGCGGAGGCTACTCCGGTTTTCCGGTGTAATGTTGGTCGTGGTGAACATCGGCGTGGTCTTCCAGGCACTCCAGGTGAGTGATGACTTCGGCGGGCATGCCAAGATCGGCCGGCAGGCGTTCCTCCAGAATAGTTGCGAGACGGTGGGCTTCGCTGACCGATGTGAGGCGCGGGAACAGCAAGTGTACTTCGATGATCTGGCGGTATCCGGTGGTTCGGAAGCGCACGCCGTGGTATTGAACGTTCAGTTCCGAACAAAGGGCATCCAGCTTGTCGCGGATTTTCCGGCCGACTTTCGGATCAGAATAATCCATCATTCCGACGGCCGAGTGCCAGACCAGGCGTCCTCCTGACCAGAGGATATTTATGGCGACGGCGATCGCCACGAGCGGGTCGAACGGTTTCCAGTGCGTCAGCAGCACCAGCCCTAATCCTCCGACGACGCCAAAGCTGGTCCAGCTGTCGGTTAGAACGTGTTTGCCATCGGCTTCCAGGATAAGGGAATTTGTCCGCCGGCCCGTGCGCACGAGATAGTAGCCGAGACCGGCATTGGCCAGACCAGCGATCAGGATTAACAACGCGCCTGTTCCCAGGTGCTCCAGCTGCAGCCCGGCGATCCACTTCTGGATCGACTCAAAGAGAATGACGATCGCGGCCACGACAATCATGGCTCCTTCAAAGCCTGCGGAGAAGAATGTGATCCGTTCGTAACCATAGAGGAATTGAGGGGATGCCGAGCGCGTGCTGAGGCGAAGACTAAAGGTGGCAAACCCGACGGCGATCACATGGACGACCGACTCGGCGGCATCGGAGAAAATGGCAGCCGAGTGCGTGACGAAATAAACGGTCGTCTTTCCGATCAACATTGCCAAACCGAGAGCGAGCGAGAGATGCATGGCGAAGCGCGCATCGCGCATCTCGCGCTCGTCTCTCCGGGTTGCCGAACTCACTACGGCTGGTGCAGGCACTCTGTGTATCCCTGAACTGGAAGCTTAGCATTTGGCACTTATTACCGACTTCTATGCATCGCTGGCGGGGTCATCGTTTGGGGCGGCGGGACCCTGGTCCGGGTCGTCAACGGGAGGCTCCGCGGGCTGCTCGACGAGGTGGGCGCGTTCGAGAGCGCGGTAATATTCGGGGCGGGAATGGCGGTAGTGATCGGCCGGGACTTTTCCATCCAGCCAGGCGGTATCCATCGGATAGACCAGCGGGTCGAAGATCACCATGTAGAAATGCCAAAGCAGGATGGAGAAGGTCGCGAGCAAGGCCTCGTAATAATGGATGGCGGTGGCGGCGTCCGATATCCACTTGGGGAAATGGCGCAGCGTGAAATTGTTGAACCACAGCAGAAGGCCGGAGACCGTCATTACTGCGGTGCCCCACAGGAAGGCCCAGTATTCTACTTTTTCGGCGTAGTTGAATTTTGCGAAGTGCGGTTCGATTTTGGTGAGGCCGAGATTGTAGGCGAGTACTTGCAGCAGGTCCGTCGCATCTTTGAATTGCGGCAGCATGGCCTTCAGGAACAGGCGATCGCGCCGGACTAGCGCGAGGTGAATCACGTGGTAGACGGTGGAGGCGATCAGCAGAACCGCGGCGGCGCGATGCACGGCGCCGCGAAATGCGAAGTGACCCTCCCACAGCAATAGCGGACGCGCCCACCAGGCTTCGGGATACTTCAGCGCGAACCCGGTGAAAACCAGGGTGGGGAAACTGAGGATGATGCCCCAGTGCGCGATGCGGAAGTTGCGATTCATGCGGGAAACTTGCGCGCCGGTTTCGTGCCGTGGCTGGCGGCGGATGAGCTTAGCGAAAAAATCCAGCAGGTTGTGCAGGATCATGAAACCCAGCGTGAGCGGGATCAGCACGAGGTAGGTCCAGCGGATCCACTTGACGACGGGATGCGCGGCGCCGGTCGAAGTGCTGACGTGCACCGGGCCGATAACGAAATGATTTCCCGCGCCGGCGTGACAATTGCCGCAGGTCTTGGAAAGGTTGGCGGCGTTCACGGTGGAACGCGCGTCGCTCGAACGAAAAATATTGTGCACGCCGTGGCAGGACGCACAGTTGGCAACACTCTGAGATCCGCCGCGCATGGCGAGTCCGTGGTAGCTGTCGGCGAAGGATGGGACGCGGTCGGCGGGCAGATTGTAGCGCAGGGCCAGACGTTCATCGCCGTGGCAGCGGCCGCAGGTGGCCATCGAGACGCGCGACGCGTTCACCAGCGATCCGGCCTCTTTCGGCGCCAGGATCAGGTGTTCGCCGTGACAGTCGACGCATACGGGCGCGCCGGACACGCCATTTTTTGTGGCTTGACCGTGGACGCTTTCCAGATACGTTTTGGCAATGTCAGCATGGCATTGTCCGCACGTTGTCGGGATGTTGAAGTGGTTGACCTTGGAACGCGCATCCTGCGCCGGAAGAATTCCGTGGCTGCCGTGACAATCGGAGCAAGTTGCGGCGGCGCCGTCTCCGTCTGCCAAGGCGCGTCCATGGACGCTTTGCCGGTAGAGTTCCACGGGGCGGGCGAATGGAATTTTGTGCCGCGCCAGAAACTGCGGGTTGCTGTGACAGGCGGCGCAAGTCTCGGGCAGATTTTTCTTGGCTACAGTAGAAGCCGCATCGCCCGAGGACTGAATCTGATGCGCGGGCCCGTGGCAGGAGAAGCAGGTTGGCGCGTCCGGATCGCCGGCCGCGGCCGCTTTTCCGTGGATGCTTTGGCGGAATTCCTTTACTTCATCGGCATGGCACTGCGCGCACTTGGCGGGAGCGAGCTGAGCTGCCGCGGCCACCTCATGGTGATCGCCGTGACAGGATTCGCAGGCGGCGTCGCCGAGGGCACCGTGGATGCTGGCCGGAACATGGGTAGCCTCGTCGGCGTGGCAGGTGGAGCATTGAACTCGCGCCACTTTGGCGGGGTGAGGATAATCCTTGATTAAGGTGTGGCAATCGGTGCAGCCTAAAATGCCGTGGACGCTCGCCGCGTGCTTTGCGGGGTCAATCGAGATGCTCTTGCCGTTGCCTGAGGTCATTCCGGCCTGGCCGTGGCAAGCTAGGCAGCTTTCGTCCTGCTTGAGGGGCTGAGGCAATTGCGAGTGTGGTTTCGCCTGCGACCGAGCCCGGGCGGCAAGCGGAGTGCAGACTGAAACGAGACAGGTTGCAAAAAGCAACACTAAAAAGACAACACCCAATCTTCCTGCCGCATCCATCGCTCGCTGCGTCTTTTTCCGCAAACTCGCGCCCCGCCTTTCGGAAGCCTGAAGGCATCCTCAACAATATTGGAGGCTGCAGGGAGAAAGGTCGGTGATGCATGTCACATGCGCATGTAACTTAAGTGCCCGAAATGGGAAAGAGTGCACGTCGGCGGACCTTGTAGATCAGCCGCTTTTGTCGGCGCGAGCATTGGCCTTCCCCCGCTCCCATTCGTTGTCCTGCTAACATCCTTGAGGAACCCCCGCGCATGCTTGAGCTTTCCACACCGGTGAAATACGTCAAGGGGATTGGTCCGCGCATTGCCGACGTCCTTGCCACCAAGGGTATATCGACCGTCGACGATCTTCTCCACTATCTGCCGTTTCGCTATGAAGACCGGCTGAACCCGCGTGGAATTTCAGAGCTGCGGGCCGGAGAAATGGCTACCGTGATCGGAGAGGTGCGCAACTCCGGATTATTCCGCACCCGGCGAATGCCGATTTTCCAACTCACCGTTGGGCAGGGACGCACGCGCTTGCGCTGCCTGTGGTTTCACGGGACCTATCTGCAGGATAAGTTCAAGCCCGGGCAGATGATCGCGTTGTACGGGAAGGTCGAGCAGGATGAGCGCAGCGGCGAGTTGCAGATTATTCAACCGCAGTTTGAAATTCTTGACGATGCCACGGATGTCGAGGGAGGGGCGGACGCCCTCGTCCGCCCGGGCAGCGCCGGGGAGCAGGCTGGGCCAAACCCGGAGCCAAGGGGCGCTCCTAAAAAGACAGCCGCCGAGTCGCTGGAGATTGGCCGCATCGTGCCGATTTACGAATCGGTTGGGCAGGCGCGGCTTACGCCGCGCTGGTTTCGCCGCGTGCTGCGGACGGCGCTGGAAAATTTGAATCCCGATCTGCCCGAACCGATCCCAGCGATCGTGCGCCAACGCCTGGCGCTGGTTTCGCCGCGCGAGGCGTTCTGGAAAGTGCATTGGCCGGAGGCGGGCGAGAGCCTGCAGGACTTGCAGTCGGCACGCACTCCGGCGCACATCCGCATGATTTTTGACGAGCTGTTTTTTGTGGAGCTGGGGCTGGAACTGAAACGCCGGCAACAGAAAGCGCAAACCGGAATTGCTTTTCGCCTCGACGAGCCGGTTCGCGCGGCGATCAAGAAGATTCTTCCCTTCCATCCCACGGCGGCGCAGAAACGCGTGCTTAAGGAAATCGCGTCTGACATGGAAAAGCCTTATCCCATGCGGCGTTTGCTGCAGGGCGATGTGGGGTCGGGAAAGACTATCGTGGGTTTCGAGGCCGCCATCATCGCGATCGAAAACGGGCGCCAGGTCGCGCTCATGGCGCCCACCGAAATTCTGGCACAACAGCATTATTTTTCCGCGCGCAGAATTCTCGAGAGCGCGGGTTACCGCATCGTTCTGCTCACCGGCTCGCTCGAATCAGACCGCAAGCGCGAGGTGAGGCGGCACATTGCGCAGGGAAACGCGCAGCTCGTGATCGGCACGCATGCGCTGCTTGAAGAGAAAGTGGAGTTCGCCAATCTTGGCCTGGTCATCGTCGACGAACAGCATCGCTTCGGCGTGTTGCAGCGCCTTAAGCTGATGAAGAAATCGGGAGATAGCAGCGAGGAAATTGTTGTAGAGACAGCCGCTTCGGCTGTCCGGCCAGACCCTGCCCTGAGCATGTCGAAGGGGCGAAGCGCGGCCGCTTCCTCACAAAGCGCTTCCCCCGAACCCGACGTTCTGGTGATGACCGCAACCCCCATCCCGCGCACCCTCGCGCTCACGCTCTACGGCGATCTCGATCTCAGCGTGCTCGACGAACTTCCTCCTGGCCGCACGCCGATCGTCACTCGCCGCGTGGCCGACGAACGTTCGCCCGAAGTTTGGGACTTTGTGCGCAAGCAGATCGCCGCTGGGCATCAGGCGTACGTGGTTTATCCCGTGATCGAGGAAAACGAAGAAACCGAACTCAAGGCCGCGATCAAGATGTACCGCGAGCTGAGCGGCCGCGTGTTCGCGGACTTGAAAGTCGGCCTGCTGCACGGCCGCCTCGACCCGGAATTGAAAGACCAAGTCATGCGCATGTTCCAGAAAGGCGAGCTGCAGATTCTGGTGGCCACCACGGTCATCGAAGTAGGTGTCGACGTGCCGAACGCGACGGTCATGGTCATCGAGCACGCCGAGCGCTTCGGCCTGGCACAACTTCACCAGCTGCGCGGCCGCATCGGGCGTGGAGCCGCGAAATCCTATTGCGTCCTGATGACGGGCGGCAAAGTCACCGAAGAAGGCGAACGCCGTCTCAATGCCATGGTGAAAACCAACGACGGTTTCCAGATCGCCGAACTCGACCTCGAACTGCGCGGGCCGGGAGAATTTTTCGGAACGCGACAGGCAGGCATGCCGAGTTTCCGCGTGGCCAATTTAATCCGCGACCGCGAGTTGCTGGAAGCCGCCAAGCGCGAGGCCGCCGCTGTAGTCGCGGGCCCGAGTGCGGAGATTTCAGAAGTGGAAGTGAGCCGGGCGCTGGTTCACATGCGAACGCGCTGGCAGAACACATACGGCTTGGTCGAAGTGGGATAGCGGGATGCGGCTTCAATTTTTCGCTTACCGTCATTCGGGGCAGGTCGCGGCTCACGTTTGCCAATACATCGATTGTCTGAGGGAATTTCGCTCCGGGTTGTCGGGCAGATACAGAACCTCGACCGGGGAGCCTAAGGCAACCTTCCAGGAAAGAATTGATGATTTACCCCTCGTCACGACGCCCTCGTCGTTCAGAAAATCGTAGTAAACCCACGTTGAAGATTTCGATCCAGGTCGGACTCCGACCACGATACCGTTTGTGAGTCGACCAGTTGTGGCGAGCACAAAACTGCGCCGCAACTGGCTCAGGAGCAGAAAAACCATCAGGGCCAGAAACGCAGGGGGCGCTAAACCTATGAGCATGGGAAGATTCGTCTCGTCAGCGGGCCTGTTGATGGCGGGGTCTGAAGCCAGGTAGCTGATTTCGATTTCTTTGGACTTGCGGGCGTTGGTCCACGATCGCAACTTTGGAATGTTGCCGGAGCCCTGGTACGCCTGCCCGTCGATTCGAAATTCGTATCGGACGATGTGTTCGCGGCGCTCCTGCGACGTGCTCAGCACGGTTCCTGTGATGGTTTGACCTTCTTTGGCGAAACGTTGATCTACATTGAACTTGTGAAGAGTGGCGTAAGTGACGCCAGCACAGACAATACCCATCACACCGGCAACGATCGTGATTCCGTATCCGCCGCCTATTAGACGAGGCCGCCTCGGCTCCATGGGCTGGGGTTGTGGCTCTTGTTTGCGGAGGACATCGCTCGGCGTCAGAGGTGTTTGTTTTATCTTGAGGATTGCGCGCACGCTGCGCACGATCAGATAAGCAAAGAGCAGAAAGAACGCCACGACAATCAGAAACGGGGCTAAATAAGTACCACTTTGAGTCAATGAATCCACCCTGATTTCATTTTGCACACCAAGATAAGAAAACCAAGTGCTGTCTCTGGTTAGCCAGTTCATAAAGTGTTGTCATTCCGAACGGGCGGGGGTATGTCCGGAGGAATCTGCTGTCCTTGGCGGTGGCAGGGGTGCGTGGGCGGGTTCGAGGTGGCGGCGAGGACAGCAGATTCCTCCTGTCTCGCTTCGCTCGGGCGTCGGAATGACGAAGTCTTGCGACGGTTCGCTCGCGCGGGCGGAATTTCAACTAGTCGCGGGTCGGGTTTTGCACAGGCTGAACGTTGAGAGTGTGACGGGCGACGCTGCGCTTCTGCGCGCCAGTTATTGAATTTTGTCTGCTTCGCTTTATCGACGCCTGCAGGCGGATCGTCGGCGATCTGGAACGCAGCCTTGCTGCCCGGGCCTTTCTGCCGGTTGCCATGGCCTCACCTGATAAAATCAAACCAATGGCCGGTACTTCCCAACTGATTCAGATCGAGCTCGCACCGCCGCAGCGTGTGCCCAAGCCTGCCTGGCTGCGAGCGAAAGCGCCTGTCGGCGACAACTTCCATAACTTGAAGAAGCTGGCCCGCGGACTTGGCCTGCATACGGTGTGCGAGTCGGCACAGTGTCCGAACATTGGCGAATGCTGGAACCACAAGACCGCAACCTTCATGCTGCTGGGTGATATCTGCACGCGGCGCTGCGGCTTCTGCGCCGTGCCCAAGGGAAGGCCCGAGCCCATTGATTGGGACGAACCCCGCCGCGTCGCTGAAGCTGTGGCCACGCTCGGCTTGAAACACGCGGTCGTAACCAGCGTAAACCGCGATGACGACAACATCGGCGGCGCAAAAGTTTTTGCCGAAACCATCCGAGAGATTCGCGAGCTCACGCCGGATTGCCGCGTCGAAGTGCTAATTCCCGATTTTCAGGGGATGGACGAGGCTCTGAAAATTGTTCTCGATGCTCACCCCGACGTGCTCAACCACAACACGGAAACCGTCCCACGCCTGTACCGCGTCGTTCGCTCCGGTGCCCGTTACGAGCGCACGCTCAACTTGCTGGCGAACGCCAAGAAGTTTTCTCCCGGCATGGTCACCAAGAGCGGCGTCATGGTTGGCCTGGGCGAGTCGTCGGAGGAGCTGGTGGAAGTGTTTCGCGATCTCGGCAACCGCGGCGTCGACATTCTCACCATCGGACAGTATCTGCGCCCTTCGAGAGATCATCTCCCGATCGCCCGCTTCTACGCTCCGGAAGAATTTCAATATCTCAGAGACCAAGCCCTGCGCTTCGGATTCCGCCACGTGGAATCGGGGCCGATGGTGCGCTCCAGCTACCACGCCCACGAGCAGGCGGAGTCGACCAGCACGCCGCGGGTGGTATCCTGAGCCGCTCATGTTTCCCCATGCTGCAAACGTTCTAGACAATTCCATCGCTCGATGTTGCCCCCGGGATCCAGTGGTTCGTTGCTGCCGCCGCAGCGCGAGCCGGAGGGTTTGCGCTACGTGGTAACCGTTCTTCTGGTTGTGCTTGGTTTTTTTGCGGGGATGCTGGGCGCGATCACCGGGATCGGCGGCGGCGTAGTGCTGGCTCCCATTCTCGCGCTGCATTTCGGCATCCCGATTCGCGAGGCAATCGGCACCAGCCTGGTGGCGGTGATCACCACGTCCGCGGCGAGTTCGTCGGTTCATCTGCAACGCCACACCACCGACATTCGGCTGGGCATGACGCTCGAACTTGCCACCGCTTTCGGCGCCGCGGTCACCGCCTATCTTGTCGGCTACTTCAATCGCAGCCTTCTCGAAGGTGTGTTCGCGGGATTTCTCCTTTACAGCTCGATCACGATCTTAACGCGTGGCGGAAAAGTGAAGACGGGCGATGAATCGGCTTCCGACTCATTCTCCGCAATGGCCTTCAGCAACGGTGCCGTTGTGATTCCGCCGTACGAACCCAAACGTTATCCTCTTGGGATGGCCGCGTCGTTGGTGGCCGGCGCGCTTTCCGGGTTGCTGGGAATTGGCGGCGGCCCCATCAAAGTACCGGTGATGTACATTTTTATGGGAGTGCCGCTGATGGTGGCCACGGCCACTTCCAACTTTATGGTTGGAGTGACCGCTGCTGCCAGCGCCATTGTTTATTACCGCCGTGGCGACATTTTGGTGGAAGTGGCTGCACCGCTGGCGGTCGGAGTTTTTCTGGGATCGCTGCTCGGGGCGCGCGCGGCTCCGCGCATTCGCACCCGTTATGTTGTCTATCTGCTGGTGGCCATCATGGTGTATCTGGCTGGCCACCTGATTGTGCACGTGTTTGAGCACTTGCACAGCGGAGTCGCGGCATGAGCGAGCTCCGCGAGCCCGCCTTCGATCGCGTCGTCGCGTTGGTATTGCGCATCGGCGCGTTCAGTTGCTTCTTCGTCATGCTGGCCGGCCTGATCACAGGTCTGTTCGTGCCCGGCCCGATTCCCCTCGGCATTGAGCGCGCCGGCGTGTTGCTGATGCTGGCCACTCCCGTGGTTCGCGTGCTGGTCGCTTGTTTTCTTTTCTTCCACGAAAAGGATATGAAGTACGGCTGGATTTCGCTGGGCGTGCTGGTGATCTTAATGCTGGGAGCAGTCTTCGGGATCGGCGAGCACTAGGGGCTCTCGGCGGGCTGGCTTAAGAAAACTTTAGAAGATGTGGAGCTTGATGCTGAGATATTTCTTGGGATTTTCCTTAACCGCCTTCACCAGCGCCGCAGCTTCTGTAATCATCTGGTTGGCGTTGTTGTAGAGAGTGTCGTCTTTGATGAGCTTGCCGGCCGTGCCCTGGCCTGCTTCCAATTCGGAAGTTAATTCCGAAAGCTTGGTCATGGTGATGTCCAGCTTCTTCGCCAGTTCATCATCCTCAACGAGCCTTCCGATGGTGCCCTTGCCCGAGTTGATGGTTTCGGTGACCTTCTTAATGTTCGCCATGGTGTCGTTGGCGTTGTTATAGAGCGACGGATCCTTCAACAACTTTCCTGCCGTGCCCTTACCGGCTTGCACGTCGTCAATCACCGCGTTCAATTTGTCGAGCGTGGCCAGGAACTTATTATAGGCGTCGTTTTTGTTGATCAATGCGCCCAGGCTGCCGTTGCCCTTGGCCACTTCTTCCACCATCCCTTGCAGGTCCGCTACCGTGGCCGATATGCGGTTATAGAGCGTGGGATCATAAATTAATTTCCCGAGCGATCCCTTGCCACTTTCCGCGAAGGCCAGAATGCGGTCGGCGCGTTTGAGCAGCGCGTCCATATTCTGAAGTGTGCTCTGGCTGGCGCGCACCACCTGGTTGAAGTCCGGGTGCACCTGCGTGGCGATCGTGTCTCCATCCTGCACAACGGGCCCGATCGCTTGTGAACTATCAATATCGAGGTAGGTTTCGCCCAGCACCCCGGCGGTGTCCAGCGAGATCACCGAATCGCGCCGCAGGTCGAAGCCGTACTTGGTGCTCACCTTCATGATCACTTCGACGGGAGTGAGCTGCTTATCCTTGTCGGGAACGACGCGGATGTGGATCACATTGCCAACGTCTACGCCGCTCAACCGCACTGGGGCGCCCTCGCGGAGACCGCTGGCATTGTCAAAATACGCTTGCAGCATAATGCGCTTCGAAAACAGCCCGCGCGTGCCCGACATCAGAAAGAGCAGCACGGCTAGAGTAACGGCGGAGACGACCACCGTGATGCCGACGCGGAGCTCCGACCATTTGAGCTGCTTCTGGCTAGGCAAGAGATGTCCTCATCGTGGCCAATCCCAATCGCGGCCAACCCAGTGTCTTTTCTTAGGTCCCCCAGACCCCGGAAGCGGCGATCTGTTCGTTGCATCATAGCAAACCCGGGGTCCGGGCTTCCTCAGGCAGGTTGGGAGCGCAGCGCGCGCGTCAGCAACAGCGCCAGCAGGTAGGCGCCGGCTCCGCAGGCCAGGGTCACGGTGAGCCCGAACTGGATGGCAATCAGCATGGCCAGCACCGACCCCAAAACGCTGGCTGCGGCGTTCATGGCCCAAGCCCACTCCACGGCATTTTCCGGACGGGCGTTATTAGGAAATTCTTCCGCCGAAGGAAACTCGGGCGCAGGGGACGAGGCCAGCGCGCGCAGGCCGGTGGGGAAAGGCATGCCCATCACGAAGCCGAGCGGCGCGAGCAGGATCGCGCTGATCACCAGCCGGTAATTGAATGCCAGCCCCACTAGCGCGGCCAGTCGGCCGGGAAGAAAAATTACATCCACGACAAGAACCAGGACCACCAGCGTCAGAGGAATCCATCCCTGTTCAGTTCGGGGCAGCCAGACGCGCGAAAATAAACTTCCGGCTCCGCTCGAGAGCATCAGCAGAAAGATCACCACCGTGAGCGCATAAGTAGGATGCCCCAGGAAAAGCACGAACCGCTGGATGAAGGCGATCTCCACGAGAATATAGCCGAGGCCGACCGCAATGAAATACAGCAACGGAACCGGCGACTGCCGCGCCGTTCCACCCTTGAAGGCCAGCGGCAGAATCAGAAACGCGAGCACCGCAACCACCGAGATTCCGAAAACGAGTAGCAGCACCAGGACACCGAGATTCACCTTCCAGTCCACGCCTTCCTGCAAACCTTTTTCCCCAAGAATCTGCCCCGGCTTGAGCGTGAAGAAAAAAAACGGCGCATTGTCGGTTACGGGCGAAACGTTGTAGGCATACGTGCGGGCAAAGCCGTAAGGGTCATTGCTGGCAATCAGCTGTGAGAACGGATTATCGGGCGGCGCCGATGGCATGTAGAGCGCAGTCAGCGGAGCGTGACCCGCGAAGTGCGCCCGCACCGCCATCTCTTCCTCGAAGGTGAATGGACTCTTCTTGGCGAGCACAACCACGGGAATGCCGTCTTTATTCAGTTCACCGAGCGATGCCACGATGAAATGCCGCGCCGGATTCGCAATTCCCATGCCGTGCAGAGTTTCCATCGCAACCGAAACCACTCGCAGCGCTTCGCGAGGATTCGTAAACTCCCAGCGCGTGATGGCGATTATGCCATCGGGCTTCAAGTGATCGAAATATTCGCGGAACGCCTGCACGGTGTACAAATTATTTTCGCTGAGCGCGAACGCCCCGGCCGCAGTCGAAGCCCAGGTATCGACCAGAGTCATCTGCACCACGTCAAAACGCTCCGAAGTCGACCGCAGATACGACCGTCCGTCGGTGACGTGAATGTGCACGTCCGGGCGTTCGTAAAGGTGCAGAGAATAATCGAGGTAGCGCCCGCGCATAATGTCGGTCGCGATAATGGGATTGATCTCGATCCCAGTGACGCTGGGGCTGCCCTTCGCCAGCGCCCGCACCACGTCCACGCCTCCACCCGGCCCGATGATGGCGTATTCCCCGTGCGGCCGCAGAACGTTCACCAGCGCGGGAGGAGCGGTCATCAGGTTGGTTTCCCAAACCGTCCCGGCCCAGTGGGTTAGATCCGCGTTCATGATGTAAGTGGATGCATCTGCGTCGATGACAATCGACTTGGTATACGGGGTCTGCCGGTCGACCTCCACTCGCGAAATCGCGTTCCAGCGCGCGTATTCCACCCACGCCGGGTTGCGGTACATTCCTTTCGCATAGACCACATCGATGAGACGGCCGGAATGATTCACCGCGATCAACGCCACCATCGCCAGAACCAAAATCCCCGCGATGCGGCGTTCTGAATTTATTTCCGACCACACGATGGCCGCAATCCCTAGCGTGGCCGCGGAAATCAGGATCGCATTCGGCCCGCCGAACCAGTTCAGCAGCGGAACCACTGCCAGGCAGGCCAGCGCGCCTCCGCCCAGGTCGGCTCCATAGAGCCGCGGGATGCGATGCGGCTCGCGCGCAAACACCACCGCGAACAGCAGCCCCGTCAGAAAAAACGGAACCGCCGCCGTCAGGTAGATCACCGTCAGGCGCAGGAAATTTCCGTAGCTGACTTCTAGCGCCACCGGCACGTGCAACACAATCTCCAGCATCACGAAGACGACGAAAGAATTCACCATGCACAGCCGCGCCGCCAGTGTGCGCGTGTCAACTGTCGACAGGCGCGACTTCAGCAGGTAAGCGAACACTCCGCCGGCGCCCAGCCCGAGCAGGGCAATCGAGATCGCGAGAAATGCGAAGTGGTAGAAGAGAATGACTGAGAAGAGACGCGTGAGCGCGAGCTCCAGAAGCAGCGCCGAGAAGCTGGTGAGAGCCAGTCCAGTCAGCACAATCTTCCCAGGGATTTCGCGATTGCTCGGTGACAAAACTGGAGTCGGAGCAGTGACGGGCATAATTTTGTATTGAAGGCGACAGTTTAGCAGATGGGAAAGACAGCGGCGCTGAACTCGTCCTGCCACTGGTTACGTCAGTTTTCCAGAATCACCTGCGCAATCGCTTGCTCGGCGGTGTGCGAAATCGAAAGCGCGGCGTTCTTCACTCCCAGCCGCGCGGCGAACTCTGCCGCGACCCCGTGAAACGCAATCGTCGGCCGCCCGCCCGGCAGGCGCGTGACTTCGCAATCCCGCCAGCGCACTCCATGATTCCACCCCGTGCCCAGCGCCTTCATTGCCGCTTCTTTCGCCGCGAAGCGCGCGGCATAACGTTCCATGCGATTCGCCTTCGAGTCGCAGTAACGCATTTCCCCCGCAGTAAAGATCCGGTGGAGAAACCGATCGCCGAACCGTTCAATCGCCTGCCGGATGCGAGGAACTTCCGCAATGTCGATGCCTGTCCCGACGATCATGCGGTCACTCTTAATTGTCCACGGCTCATTGTCAATGTAACTCGAACAGCACTACGCTCGTTCGCAATCTACAGCAACCTGTCTCCGCGGTAAACCAACTGTCCGTCCAGCATTCGCGCCTCTGCGGTAAGGTGGTGCATTTTTGCCGGTCCCGTTCCGTCGATATGGGAGACTTCATGTCCGTGGGCAACCATCCAATCGGAAACCAGCATGCGGTGACATCGAAAATACATTCGTTCGGCACACATGTAGACCGTTCGCGAAGCCTGGGCGAGAGTCACCAGTTCACCCGCAGCCGTCTCGAATTCTGGGGTGAGCATATAGTCCGCGTAATTGCGGAAGCTTGTATTCCGCAAAGCGATATTCCGGGACTCTTTTACAATCTTCCGGCGATATCCGCCCAGTGCCTTCATCCATACGTAAGCGAGCCCTGCCGCAGGAAGGCTTTTCTCCAGCGACTCGCGGTTGAACTCGGGCAGCCGCCGCGACATCGGAAAGGCGCGAATATCGACCACGGTCTGGATTTGGTGAGCCTTCAGCGCCTCAAGCAGTTCGTTGCTCGTGCGCGTGGAGTGGCCGATAGTGTAGAGAATCGCCAACGAAATGTCCGCAAAAGGAAAGCTCGCTAGGACAACAGAGCTACGAGTGAAGCCTTGACCGCTTCGTCCTGCTCAGGAAACACGGTCCGCAAGTCCAGCAGTACACGTCCATCCTCAACCCGCGCAATCACCGGCGGATCAGCTGCACGCAGCCGTGCAGACAATTCGTCAGCACTCAGGCCGGCGCAACTGAGCGCAACCAACCGCGTCGGCAAAACTGAAGACGGTGCAGCCCCGCCGCCAATCACGGATTCGCCGTCGACGATCTCCGCTTGCAATTTCCGTGACCCCACTTTCGCCACCACCGCTTCCGCCCGTTTGCCGATCTCCTGCTGCGTGACCCGCATCATGCGCAGCGTCGGAATCGCATCGTGATCATGCTTCACATAAGCGAGAAGAGTCGCTTCCAGCGCGGCATAAGTGAGCTTGTCGACGCGCAACGCCCGAAACAGCGAATTCGCACGCATACGCGCGATCAGCTCCCGCCGCCCGCTGAGCAGTCCGGCCTGCGGGCCGCCGAGCAACTTGTCGCCACTGTAGCTGACAACATCCACGCCGGCGCGCAAGCTGTCGATCACGGTCGGCTCGCCGCTGATCCCGAACGCCCGCAGATCGACCAGCGCTCCACTGCCGAGATCCTCCATCAGCGGCAGGCCGCGCTCGCGGGCCAAACCCACAAGTTCCGCGGTGGAAGCCTGTTCTGTAAATCCGCTAATCTCAAAATTCGAACGGTGCACGCGTAGCAACAATTTCGTACGGTCGTTGACAGCTTCTTCGTAGTCCGCAAGACGTGTGCGATTGGTCGTGCCCACTTCGCGCAGAATCGCTCCCGATTTCGCCATCACATCCGGGATGCGGAACGATCCCCCAATCTCCACAAGCTCCCCGCGCGAGACAATCACCTCTCCGCCATCGGCCAGCGTATTCAACGCCAACAAAACCGCGGCCGCATTGTTATTCACCACGATGGTCGAAACGGCAGATGTAGGAACGGCGGATGTAGCGACAGCCGCCTCGGCTGTCCCGCGTGGGCGAAGCCCCGCGGAGATACCCGAATCCACGCCATCACCAAGCAGCCTGCGAAGCAGCCGATCCACATGAACATCGCGCTCGCCGCGCTCGCCGGCGCTCACGTCAAACTCCAGATTCGAAGAAGTCGCGGAGGTCTCGCGAATATGGTCAAGCGCAGCTTCCGCCAGCGAAGCGCGACCGAGATTCGTATGCAGAATCACTCCTGTGGCATTAATCACCGCGCGAAGCGAATAGCCCAGCGCCCGCCGGAGTTGCAGTTCCACCGCGTCGCCCACGCCCGACAGCGCCAACTCCAAAGCCCGCTCATCGATCAAACCTGAGGAGATTTCCTCTCGCAACCGGCCAAGCACCGCCCGCACCGCATCCGCAACGGCTGCAACTCCGTGCGTGTCGGCCAGAACAATCACCCCCGGAGAGCGAAGCAACTCGTCCACCGCAGGCAATTTACGAAAAAGCTCCGACTTGGCCGCACTCTTCACGGAAGGATTATCCCACGGGAACCGCCGCATGGTCGCGCCGAACGCGGCTCGTTCGAAATCTACAGCGTGTGCATGTACGCCAGCAGCTCGTCAATATCCTGCTGGCTGAGCGTCTGGCTATACCCCGGCATTTCCTTGCGGCCCAGGCGAATAATGTCGACCACCCGCTCGTCGTTGGCGGGAAGTCCGCTCACCGAAAGATACGGCTGCTTGAAAACGCCCTTCAGTCCAGGACCTTTTCTGCCGCGCGTGGAATAAGGATCGTGGCAGCGGTCACAGTGAGAATCGTAAATCTTGCGCCCCGCGGCCTGCTGCGGATTGAGTCCAAGTTCCGCGTCCGACTTGCGACGTTCGACATCACACCCACTACAAATCGTAAAAATGATCAGAGCAACGCCTGCCGCGAAAACAGTCCCACGAAATGAACGAAAAGTTTTCTTCATGCGCCAACGCCCGCCAATCGCCCTGAGTGCCACCCCTGCCCGCAGACAAGGCGGCCACAATCCCCTTACAATAACAGAGCACAGAGAGTTACCCTCAAGCGTACGATTGAGTCATTCGAGGAGTCCCGAAGTGACGGTTGTAATCAAACGAGTCTACGAGCCAGCAAAGCGCGGGGATGGAGTGCGCGTGCTGGTGGACCGTTTGTGGCCCCGCGGACTGACCAAAGAGCGGGCCGCCGTCCACGAATGGCTGCGCGATCTCTCCCCATCCGACGAATTGCGAAAATGGTTTCATGCCCGGCCCGAGCACTGGCAAAGTTTCCGCAAGAAATACCTCAAAGAACTCGCCCGCCCCGAAGCTGAGACCGAGTTGCGCCAGCTTTACGTTCTTGCGCACAAAAAGAAACAGCTGACGCTTCTCTTCGCATCGAAAAACGAGCAGCACAACAATGCGCTAGTCCTGAAGGAACTGCTGGACGGCATGCGCAAGCCTCCGACCGGCACTGGCCCGGGAGCGGCTTATGCCATGGGCAGGCGCAGGGCTGCTGTGCGGAGTAAGTAGCGGCGGATAGCCAGCAAAACTTGTGTGGGGGATTTGTGTGGGGCGGGCACTCCTGCCTGCCACGGCCGCGCCAGCGGCCGGCCTTTGACTTCGCGGCCCCCGGCGCAACGTGATCGGCGGAGCACTCGCGACTTTCCTCACTCCGAAATTTACTCACTCTCGGAAATCTCCTCAAGCCGGTCGCTCCCCCCTCGCGAGGAATCCCGTTCATTTAGAATCGTCCGCGATGAGAGCAGTCTTTCAATGGAGCCTGGGCTCGCGATCGCTGGAACTCGGCAAGCGCACCCTGATCATGGGCGTCGTCAACGTGACACCCGATTCTTTTTCTGACGGCGGCCTGTATCTCGACCGCGACCAGGCCGTCGCACATGCTCAGCAGCTGCTGGACGAAGGCGCCGACATCCTCGACATCGGCGGTGAATCGACCCGCCCGGGCGCACGCGTGGAAACCTCTGCCGCTCCATCGTCGAGCGATGCCAACAAAAATCCCTCCGGCACGGCGAATCCCAAAACCACCGTCACGGCTGAAGAAGAATTGAAACGCGTGCTTCCGGTCATCGCCGAACTGAAAAAGAAACATCCAGCTGCCGTGCTCTCCATCGACACTTACAAAGCGACTGTTGCCCGCGCCGCAGTGGCTGCCGGAGCCGAAATCGTGAACGACGTCAGCGGATTTCGCTGGGATCGCCAGATGGCGAAAACCGTAGCTGAGTTAAAATGCGGCGCCGTACTCATGCACATGCGCGGACGCCCGGAAGAATGGCGAACACTGCCACCTCCCGGCGATATCGTGCTGCTGGTGAAACGTGAGCTCAAAGAATGGGCTGAAGTAGCCGTGCTCGCTGGCGTTCGGCGCGAACGCATCGTGCTCGATCCCGGCTTCGGCTTTGGGAAAAGCTTTGAAGAAAATTATCCGCTGCTCGCGCACTTCAACGACTTGCAGGCCTTGGGCTTCCCATTGCTGGCCGGAACATCGCGCAAATCTTTCATCGGCCGCACTCTGGCCAACCACGGCAAAGACGCCCCCTCTTCCGATCGCCTCTACGGAACGCTGGCCAGCCAAACGGCGTTGATCCTCAAAGGCGCGCACATCATTCGCACGCATGACGTGAGAGCTGCGTTGGAAACCGCGCGGATCGCCGACGCAATTCTTCAGGCGCGTTGAAGCTCACTCGAAACTCCGCCGCTGTCCTCGATCCGTCTATCGGAGAACGAACCAAACGTCCGCTACTTCGCGGTTGAAGATGTCGGATAAATTCCCTCCAACGGTTTCGCCAACTGCTCCTCCAGTTCAGGATGCGGCAGCGGTTTGCGCGGCAGCATCCCGTCGCGCTGCGCGGTGTTGTATACGAAGATCGCCATAATCACGGCGGCCTGCTTCAGGTCAGGCTCCGAAAGGCGTTCGTAGGTGTCGAGATTCGTGTGGTGGCTGCGAGTCCCGTAGTCGCGCGGATCCTGGATGAATTGGAAGCCAGGCAGCCCAACCTGATCGAACGAGACGTGGTCCGTCGACCCCGTGTTGCGCAGCGAGACGGTGGTGAAGCCGAGGTCGCTCACGGGAGCGGCCCACTGTTGAAAAATCGTCGAAGCTGCCAGGTTGCCCTCGGCGAAAATGCCGAGAAATTTTCCGCCGCCGTTATCGGCGTTGAAGTAGGCGTCGAGCTGCGCATGTTCGGCCTTGATCGTGATAGGCCCGGTTTGCTGGCGAAGAAATTCAGGCACCACTTGTTCTTCCGCTTTGGTGGAGTAGGAACGCACCCCGAAGTGGTTGCTGACGTAGCCGGCTGAGCCGAAAAGCCCTTGCTCTTCGCCGCCCCACAGGCCGATGCGAATCGTGCGCCGCGGCTGAATGTTGAGCGCGCGCAGAATGCGCATGGCTTCGAGCGCGATGATCGTTCCCGCGCCGTTGTCGGTGGCTCCGGTCCCCGCGATCCAGCTATCGAGATGGCCGCCGAGCATCACCACCTGATCCTTCACCGCAGGGTCGGTGCCGGCGATCTCGCCAATCACGTCGCTGCCCGGCTCATGGTCGCCATAAAATTTGGTGGCGATATTGAGACGCGCGGTGACGCGAACGCCGTGCGAAACCAGCCGATGCATGCGGCCGAACGCCTCACTCGCGATCGCCGCCGAAGGAATCGCCTGCTTGTGTTCGGGTCGATACACGAACCACCCAAGCGAGGCGCCCGTGTCATCGTGGAGGTCTCCGCCGAAGCCGCTGGGCCGCAAGACTGCTATGGCGTGCTCGTCTGCGAAAAAGTGCCCGACCTTCTCAAGGAAAGCCATCTCTTTAAATATCTTTTCCCAGAACGCAGGATCGTTGGGAAGAACGAAGCTGTCGCCCTGGTCGCCGTCGAGCGGATAGGAACGGAAATGGTCGAGCTTGGCCTGGTCGTAATGCTCAAGAGGATTGGCGGGGTCAGGATTAATCTTCGGCGCATCGCCGTAAAGAATAATTTTTCCCGCCAGCTTCCCCTTCCAGGCGTCGAAATCCTTCTCTTCCTTAAGCGCGGGAACCGCGATCACCTCGCCCGTAACTTCGCCGGCCGTCGCGGGCGACCACGGGGTAGCTTGCGCCAGAAAAGTCGCAGTACCGGGCGCCGTCATCTGCACCGACGTCCCGACCTGTTGCCAGCCCATCCCAAACTCGCCCCAGGATTCTGCGTGAACGCTCGTGGCTCCCATGCGCCGGAGCTGGTCGAGCGACCACTGCTCGGCCTTCGCGAAGTCGGGCGAGCCAGTGAGCCGCGGACCAACGCCGTCGAACAATCCGCTGGCGTATTCCATGGTGTGCGAGTGGTTGAAGCCCTCGTCGCGGATGCGAGCAATCGTTTCGAGGTCGAGAGTTTCAGCGGCAGGCTGGGCCGGAGCGGACGCGGGCGCAGCTTTGGGTTTTTCCGCAGCGAACGCAGAGAGCGACAAAGCTAGAAAAAGAGCAGCAAAGATTTTCATGGCCCGTCGATAATACGGCAGCCAAGTCCGGAGCCACAAATAGGGGATCTTGTTTTTGTATGCAGAGACTGAATGGTTAGAATCTGCCGGGCGAAACGCAAATATATCTAAGAAGCCTCTCACGCAATCGAGAACCGATCACTTTTGACCAGTCGCCCCATGCGCTGACTTGTACTATCCAAACTAAATCTCCTCAATTTCCGCATTTCTCGCAGGGCTTTGGGACGGCAAGAAAAGTGCAAGGCAAAACTAGAGCTCCGTCTCCTCTATGTCTTCCCCCACGAATCCGGTAGCGAACACTACTTCTTCCGCGCCGCGCACAGCCGCCGCAGCCGCTCCAGCCGCGGCTCCCATGTCCACTCCAGCCTTGCTCGCGGCGATGCTGAGAACTTCGCCGAAGATTAGCGATCTCTTTTTTTCGCCGGGCAAGCCGCCGCTCGTGGAGATCAACGGAAAACTCGTCCCCGCTGGAGCGGCGCGCTCGCTCACCTGTGAAGACACCCGGCGCATCGCTTCCGATCTCATGGGCGACAACGAAGATGCGCGCGAAAAGTTGAAGAAAGTCGGGTCGTGCGATGTGTCCTTCAGTCTCGCGGGTTCCAGCCGCTTTCGCGTGAACATCTTCATGCAGCGCGGCACCTGCGCCGTAGTGATGCGCGTAATTCCCGGCAAGGTTCCGGATTTCGAATCGCTGAACCTGCCTTTCGAACTCGGCAAAATTGTGGGCCTGCGCAACGGCATCGTGCTCGTAACCGGCCCCACCGGCTCCGGCAAGTCGTCTACGCTGGCGGCAATCATCGACAAAATTAACAAAGAGCAGTCTTATCACGTGCTCACCATCGAAGATCCCATCGAGTTCCTGCACCCGCACAAAAACTGCATTGTTCATCAGCGCGAGTTGCATGCCGATACTCCCAGCTTCGCGCTCGCCTTGCGCGCCGCGCTGCGCCAGGCGCCAAAAGTGATTCTCGTTGGAGAAATGCGCGACCGCGAGACCATCGAGATCGCCATGGAAGCCGCGGAAACCGGCCATCTGGTCATGTCCACGCTGCACACTATCGACGCCTCGAAAACCATCGAGCGAATCGTTGGAGCTTTCCCCATGGCCGAGCAGCACACGCTTCGCAATCGTCTGGCCAAAAGTTTTCGCTACATCGTTTCCCAGAGACTCATTCCTCGCAAGGATGGCACCGGCCGCGTCGCTGCTTTTGAAATATTGAAGTCCACGCTGCGCACCCGCGAGTACGTGGAAAAAGGTGAAGGCGATGGCAAGACCTTGCTCGACGCCATGCGCGTCGGCGGCCAGGACGGCATGCAGACCTTCGACGGCGAGATCGAGAAAATGATCCGCGAAGGTGTCGTCGATATGGACACCGGCCTTGCCTACTCCACCAATCCCGGCAATCTTCAACTGGAGATGGCCGACCTGGCACAAGAACTCTCCGACCCGCTGCTGGAAAGTAGCGCGACCTAGCAGCGGCTTGGGAAGAACACGAGTTTACTCGTGCCGTTGAGCTGTTGAAAAGCATCAGCGTTTTAGCGCCTGAGGTGAGCGCTCTTCAGGAGACTAAATTTCTCTGTGGGCAATTCCGGCATCACATGGCGAGATGCTCTAGCCCATTGGCATCGGCGTCATTGTGAAAGTCCCATTGCCGCTGCATCCCACGGTCCCCGTCGCGGTCCAGGTGCCGGTGATGTGACCGCCGCTCACCGTGCCGTCCAGGGTCAGCACGTTCATGTTTTCCCCCGTGGAGCTGACCACGTAATGGAAATGGCCCGTAACCTGTCCGTCGAAATTTCCGCTGAGCGTGAATGTACCGCTCTCCGTCACCGCGGGGAATGCACAGGGCGCCATGTTGTTCACCGTAAAGTTGAGGCTGCTCGTGCCCAGGGATCCATCGCCATTTACCGTGATGTCCGTCACAAACGCGAACGTCTCATTCCCCGCGCTGTTCAACGTCGCGCTCCATGCGCCATTGATGTTGCCGCCCACGTTTGACTTCGCTCCACATCCGGAAAGTGCCAGACCCGTCGCAAGCAATAGAAGCACTGCAATTTTGTTCATATGGAACTCCTCATTGTCTTCAGAATTCCGAAGCGGCGCGTTCTGGAATGCCACCGCCCGAGCGAAGGAATGTCGCGCTTCGAAGCGGCTGATCGTTCTCTGATACGTTCTCTAAGGGTTAGAAACCCGGGTCTGGCGGAAAGGTTGCTCTGCAATTCTCATCGCAGGAGCTATGGTCAGCGCGCGCGCCAAAGCGGGCCTCCGAAGAGGTTGAAAAAAACTCTAATCGGAGAGCGTTCGGGGAAGGGCGAGTTTGGAAAAGAGGTTTAGGGAAGGGCACGAGTTTTACTCGTGCCGCCAAGTCCTTGAAGATTTGTCCGCGCTTTAGCGCCTGAGGCGCACCTTCTCGTGCGACTATTTTTCCTCACAACCTAAGCGGCCGGCACCGGCTCGAACTCCGGAGACTCCAGTTGCAGCAGCTTGTACGCGTCCTCCAAGGTGCGAACTATGTGCAGATCGGGGCCTCTCTTTTCGGCAAGTATCTGAAACATGCGCGCCATGCCGTACACGACATCAGTCGGAGTGACGAATACTCTCATAAATCCCGCCGGAAACGCGGACGCACCCGACGCCAGCCGTTTGACCACGTCGCTGGAAACCTCGAACTTCGTACGAGAGAAGACCAGGATGCCGCGACACGGCGGATGGGAGGCAAAGTACTTCACCACAGTTGCGTAGCACTCCAACAGTGATTTGTCCGTCGCCACGCCTTCTATGGTCGCGCGCAGAACTGCGTTCTTTGCGTCGAACTCCAGCACACAGCCCACAGAGACCCCCTCTGCGTTCTTTGGACGCTTCGCGCGAGGGTACCCCATCGGAAAATTTTTTCCAATAGGATTCAAGCGAATACATTCATATGGTCGCCCTGCCGTTCCCCCGTTCCCCCTTCAACCGTCTCGTCACCCTGAGGCCCACGCTTTTTGCGGGGCTGAAGTGCCTGTCCTTCGCCTGGCGAAGGGACCGATGCAACTACCGGCGGGCTACATAGTCCCTTCGCCCCGCCTCTCTGAAATTCTTCATTCCGCTATATAGCGCAAGCGCAAACATTTGCGACTATTGCCCACGATGAGTATTCTCTTGCATGATCTGCTATATAGTTCTATACTTCGCGCCGTCTGCAATCTACCAGTTCTGGAGGTATCTGTTATGAGCAGCAATTCCCCGTTTCGCCCGTTCCGAATGGTATTGACCACTGTGTTGGCGCTCGCCGCGTGCGTTATTCCCTCGGCCGCTCAAAGTAACGAACACGCCAAGATTCTCGGAGGATACTTCGAAGAGTGGAGTATCTATTACGCCGGCTACAACATCGCAAATCTGCAGCAGAACGGTGTCGCCGGTAAACTCACCCACCTGCTCTACGCCTTCGCCAACGTAACCACCACGCCGACGCCCGCCTGCGCCATTGCCGATACCTGGGCTGACTATCAGACTCCCTATCTTCCCAGTGTCAGCGGCGTCGCCTACCCGGGACCGCTCTATGGAAACTTTGCTGCGATTCAACAACTCAAGCAGTTGCATCCGCAGCTTAAAGTGCTGATGTCGATCGGCGGGGCGTCGGCTGCGAACACGGCGGCCTTCGTCACCGCTGCCAGCACACCGGCGGGTCGCCAGGCGCTCGCTGCCTCGTGCATCGATATGTTTGTCAGCGGCAACATCGCTCCCGGCATCACCGCTCCGGGCTTGTTTGATGGCTTCAATATCGATTGGGAATTCCCCACCGCCACCGATACCAAAAACTTCACCGCCCTGCTGGCTGAGTTCCATACTCAACTGCAAGCCCTCGCGGCAACCACCGGCAAGCATTACGTGATGTCATTCGACGGACCCGCAGGCGCGCAGAACTACGTGAACATCGATCTCAAAAAAGCCGCCGCGCAAGTGGACTTCATCACCATTGACGGCTACAACTACGCCGGATCGTGGCAAACGCAAACCAATGACGCTTCCCCGCTATTCGATTCCAAGCAGGATCCTTTATACGGTCAGGATCTCGACATCGATGCAACCGTAAACGCCTATCTCGCGGCAGGCGTGCCCGCCGTATAAATACACGATGGGTCTGCCTCTCTATGGTGCCGGTTGGACTGGCGTCCCTAACAAGAATCATGGCTTGTACCAGAACTCAACCGGCCCTTCTCCGGTCCTCTGGGCAAACGGAACGGGGTTGTGTCCCGATCTCAGCGGCAACACCGCCGGATGTGACACTCTGTTGACCCCCGGTCTTGCTACCTATTCAACTCTTTCCAATCTCACCGCGAACGGCTACACCAGCTATTACGATCCGAAAAGGGTCGCGGTCTCCCTCTACGACCCGACGGCTGGAACCTTCTACACCTTCGACGACCCCAGCGTCGCACTTCTGAAAATGCTCTACATCGAAGTGAAAGTTCCAGGAGGACTCGGCGGCGCCTACGTGTGGGCCCTGAAAGACGACGACGCCAACGGAACCATGGTAAAAACCATGGCCGCAGGCCTGGGCCGCTAGCGATACAGGACTGACGGACGCAACGAAGCACCCGCAACGAAGAACCCGCAACAAACAACACGGCAGACTGGCCATGGAAGCCAGTCTGCCGTCGTTTCCTTTTATCCGTGAATGAAATCAGGCTGCACCACTGCTGAAAGTTCTTGCACATTGACACCCGCCGGCGATTGAGGGGACAATACCCCTCCGCTCTGGGGGCTATGCCAGAAATCTCGGTTTACAAAGATAGCTTCAGATCAGTCTCGTGATTTTGAGAGGAGATCTCTACCATGCCAACGCGCTTCCTACTTTCTATGTTTTTGGCCTTCGCCACATCTTTGGGCGCTAACGTTGCGTTCGCGCAGGACACCCATCAGCTTCCAGCCGACCATCTCTCGAAGACTCATGCCAGGTTTGTCGCCATGCCGCCGCACAACGGTTCCAGCGTGCAAAGCAACGCCAACGGAACTCCAGGAGTTGATTCTCTTTCTAACTGGAACGGATCTTATAAGACCCCAGGGTTTGACGAAAATGGCAATTACCGGGATAGCTGGGTCTACAACATGGTGGGGAATCCGCCCCAGAAGGGCGGTACGACCAACATCAACGCACCTGTGGTGCCTGTCGCCCTCGATTTGCTCAATCCGGACGGCACTGTGTTTTTGCACTACGAGGTCAAGCCGTATATCCTGCCCACGCTGCAGTCCCCGTTGTTCGAGAATTCGACTTTCTCCAGCAGCCCGGCACCAACGCAAATCACCGATGCCATTATGCGAGCTGAGTTCTGGAGCGTGATGGCGCCCGACTGGCACACCATGCTTTTGGGCAGCTTGAAGCAGGAGCGGACCATGCAGGTTCCTGCGGGCTACTACTACTACGCACTGAAGAGCAACGGCGATTGTTGCTTGTATGTGCTGATCGACATCAACGAGTTCGGCAACCTGCTTTTTCCGTCGGTCCCGACCGACACTACCACGCCCATCGGCGCAGCCGAGAACGCGGGGGATATCACGACCAAAGACCTTTCCACCTTCTTGTTCCCCAACACCTACCTTTACTTCGGCAATCCCAACAACTGCTGCGTACTCGGATATCACAGCTACGATGTTGAACCCGGAGATTCCAGCAATGGCAACAAGCAGCGACGCTACGTGGTGGCGTACGCCGCGTGGATCAGCCCCGGGTTATTCGGCAGCGCCTTTGTCGATGTGACTGGGCTCGGTCACGAGATCGCGGAAAGTTTCAACGATCCTTTCGTAGTCAGCGACAACAGGCACAACCTCACCCCGTGGTGGCTGTCGCCCAACGGCAATTGCCAGGACGATCTGGAAGTCGGCGATGTTATCGAGGGCCTGCCCCACGCGTCCTACCCGATCAAGATGAGCAACGGCATGACCTATCACCCGCAGAATGTCGCCCTGTTGCCGTGGTTTGAATTCCAATCGCCCTCCACGGCCATCGATGGCGCCTACAGCTATCCCGACGAGAGCGTCCTGCCCAGCCTTTCGCCGATTGAACTGCCGGGCTGTCCCACGAGCTAACGTTCTCTAGCAACGAGGGTGAGGTGCACTTCACCTCACCCTTGCTTGCTGCACCGCTTTTGCTTACGTGGAGTCTGTCACGGCACGTGCTAGAACGCCTTCGAGGAATCCAGCAGAATCGTCACCGGACCTTCGTTCACCAGTTCCACCGTCATCATTTCCTGGAAGCGTCCAGTCTCGCAGCGCAACCCCGCCGCGCGAATGCGCTCGACGAAACACTCGTAAAGCTGACGCGCTTTTTCCGGCGCGGCAGCCGCATCGAAAGATGGCCTCTTGCCGTGGCGCACATCTCCGTAGAGCGTAAACTGCGATACCGCCAGCACGCTGCCGCCCGCGTCCTGCACGCTGCGGTTCATCTTGCCATGTTCATCTTCAAAAATGCGCAGGCCGGAAATTTTGCCGGCAAGGTACGCCGCGTCGGCCTCCGTGTCCGCCTGCCCGACCCCGAGCAACACCAGCAGCCCCAAGCCAATCTCTCCCGCGATATTTTCGTTCACCGTAACCTGCGCGCGGCTCACGCGTTGCACAACAGCACGCATAGGGTTCTCGACTCCTGGGAAATCTGATTCAGCGTCAAATGAAAAGCTTAAACCACGAAGGACACGAAGTATCACGAAGAACCCCGGAGGCCTGAAGCCGAAGCCCAAAGCCTGAAGCCCGAAGCCTGAAGGTTTGACCACCGCAACCGCGAACCGTTAGGATTCCATTTGGGGCAGCTTCGATGCCAGAGGCTCTGTCCCTTGCGGCAGGCTCCATCCTTTACACTGATTCGTAGAGACAATTACACTACACACTCGCCTTTTTTGATTTTCCTGAGAGGAGTTTTGCAATGGCCGATGAGAAAGCGAACGAGAGGTTGAATGAAAAAGACAAGCAGATTGGGGAAAAGGTAAAGCAGATCATCGTTGAGCAGCTGGGCGTGGACGAGGGAGAAGTCACTTCAAGCGCTTCCTTCGTGGACGACCTGGGTGCGGACTCGCTCGACACCGTCGAACTGGTCATGGCCTTCGAAGAAGGCTTCGACATCGAGATCCCGGACGAGGACGCGGAGAAAATCCGCACCGTGCAGGATGCGGTGGACTACATCCAGAAGCACTCGAAAGTTGCCAAGTAGCACGCAAGACGACGCAGCCCGGCCCTGAAACCGCAACGACGAATCGAGGCAAGCGAGGAAAACATGGCAGCCGTTGATGAAAAAGTAAAACAGATTATCGTGGAACAGCTGGGCGTGGATGAGGGCGAAGCGACCCCAAGCGCTTCCTTTGTCGACGACCTGGGCGCCGACTCGCTCGACACCGTCGAACTGGTCATGGCGTTTGAAGAAGCCTTCGACATCGAAATTCCCGACGAAGACGCCGAGAAGATTCGCACCGTACAGGACGCGGTCGACTACATTTCCAAACACGCGAAAGCGGGTAAATAGGTTTGGGACGCAGGGTGGTAGTGACGGGCCTCGGACTGATCTGTGGCGTAGGCAATACCACGGAGGATGTCTGGAGCGCGCTCCTGGCCGGCAAAAGCGGCGTGGCCCGCATCACCCATTTCGATTCCGCCAAATTTGCCTGCCAGATCGCCGCCGAGGTCAAGGGTTTCGACCCGCTGAACTTCATCGAGAAAAAAGAACTGAAGAAGATGGGCCGCTTCATCCACCTGGCCATCGCCGCCTCGGATGAAGCCATGAAGATGTCGGGCCTGAAAGTGACTCCCGAAAACGACGAGCGCGTGGGGGTGCACATTGGGTCCGGGATCGGCGGGTTCGACATCATCGAACGCGAGCACACCGCTCTGATGGAAGGCGGACCGCGCAAGATCTCTCCATTTTTCATTCCCGCCGCCATCGTCAACCTTGCGGCTGGTCACGTCTCCATGCGCACCGGCGCCAAGGGACCCAACGAGGCGACCGCGACGGCGTGCACCACCAGCGCCCACTCGATCGGCGATTCTTTTCGCATCATTCAGCACAACGACGCCGACGTGATGATCGCCGGCGGCTCTGAGGCTGCCATCACTCCCATGGGGGTCGGAGGATTTGCCGCTATGCGCGCGCTCTCCACCCGCAATGACGATCCCGAGAAGGCGAGCCGGCCCTGGGACAAAGACCGCGACGGCTTTGTGATGGGCGAAGGCGCGGGCATCCTGGTGCTCGAAGAGTTGGAATTCGCCCGCAAGCGCGGCGCAACGATTCTGGCTGAAGTTGCTGGCTATGGCATGTCCGGCGACGCCTACCACATGACCCAGCCAGCTCCGGAGCACGAAGGCGGATTCCGCGTGATGCGCAACGCAGTGCGCGACGCCGGTGTCAATGCCGACGTTGTGGGCTACGTCAACGCCCACGGCACGTCCACTCCGATCGGCGACACGCTCGAAGCGCATGCCATCCGCAATTTTTTTGGCACGCGGAAAATTCCTGTCAGCTCTACCAAGTCGATGACTGGACACCTGCTGGGCGGCGCCGGCGGCCTGGAAGCGGGCATCACGGTGCTCGCGCTGCGCAATCAGATTCTGCCTCCGACCATCAACCTGGAAAATCAGGACCCGGAGACCGACTCGATGGACTTTGTTCCCAACCACGCTCGCAAGGCTGAGATCGAATACGCCATGTCGAACTCCTTCGGCTTCGGCGGCACCAACGGTGCGCTGCTGTTCCGACGCTGGAGCGAGTAGGACGCTGCTTCAAAGCAGTGGCTAGTGATTAGTTGTCAGTGGTCAGCACTAGCCTGGGACGATTTCACTGGTCACCAAGCGCTCGGGAACGCCCAATTCCTGACAAATGTTCCTGAAGGAACACAACTGCGATTTGTAAGAGTGTTCCTGCAGGAACACCTGTGGAAAAGCCCGAAAAAGTGGATCGGTGGACCACTTGCTATCCCGCGCATCTCCTTCGCACACTTCATTTGGAGCCAGCGGATTCTTGGGCTGACCCTTTGGTTGCGTTAAGTTTGTTGCGATACCGCTCTAGCTTCACGACAAGCGCAATTTCTCGTTACAGAGTCTGCAGGAAGTTGACCAGGTCCTGCATCTGTTGCTTCGAGAGGCCAATCTGGAAACGCTGGTTGTAGAAATTCACCACTTGCTGCAGGTTGGCTGCGACTCCGTCGTGGAAATACGGCGCACGTGCGGCCAAACCTCGCAGAATGAGACCCTTGCCTCGGCCGATATCACTGCATTGGCCGGTGATCAGGGCTTTGCCGGGATCAGAGGTGTAGTAGGTATTACCGGCGAGCGGGCCTTGCGTGCAGACCAGCTCGAACACCGGCAAGGTCGGCAGCTGCAGTTCTTTGAGCCCGGCCAGAATGTTCGGGTCCGTCTCATATAACGGCGACCGGCTGGTTCCAATATCCAGCGGCAACGGGAGGGAATGGTTGCCCACGTTGAAGGTATCGTGGCAAGTGGTGCAGGTTCCCATGATCTGCTGCGTGCCGTTGGTTAGCCCGGGAACGTTGCTGATGGTCAAGGGTTGCGTATTGAAGATCTGCTCGCCGCGGGCAATGGAAGCCTGCTGCGAATTTCGCGAATTCTGGAACGCCGAGTAAATGGTGAATACGTTGGGAGTGAACGGTTTTCCCTCGGGATCGGCGCCCAGAGAATCGTTGATTCCCGGATAGTAGGGCTGCGTCGAGAGGAATTGGGCTCCCCCCTGCGCTTTTTTCGAGAGATCTCCCGCGGCGAAATCGAACAATTGCGCGGAGTTCAGCGCCAGTTCGAACCCTACGATGTCGCTGAGTTGCGTTGTCGTAGGAGTCTGCGCGGCCTGAGCGTGGATCAGGGTCGCGTCGATCGCCTGTTGCGTGAGGTCGGTGTTCAGATTGCCGGCGAAGGTCTGACCGTTGTTCAGCGGGAAGGTGAGAGATTCGCGGCCATCGAACATGACGGCGCTCAGGAAGCCGAGGTTCGTGGTGGGCAACGGCCGGCGATAGACAGAAACTGTCTGCACACCTTGTGAATCAGTGGTGAGGGCGCAACCATACGGGTCTTGTACGGCGGTAATGGTGTATTGCGGCGCTGACGCGTCGGTAGTATTTGGCGGAACGGTGAGTCCGATGCGAATGAGTCCGTTATTCAGGACCAGGCTGTTGTTCACGGGGCCGGTGGGGCAAGTGGAGCCGTCGATCTGTGCGAAGAGCGGGTCCTGGCCGCGGGTCAGGAAATAGCGGATTTGCGCGTCTGCGGCGCTCAATCCAAAGGCGTTGTTGGGTTGGTGGCAGGTTGCGCAGGTGCGGCCGTTGGTGCCGAGACTCTGAAAGAACGGGCCGCTCAAGTCGACGTTTCCCGTATTGCTGTATGTCCCGGAGAAACCGGTGAGGTCGAGAAACGGGAAGAGGTTGGGAAGGTAAACGTCGGCGATCGCGGAACCCGTGGCAATAACCACAAGGCCCAGTACGCAGACGACGATTCGCCTGCGAAGCCTTCCGACCAGGCGATCATCAGGTTGGTGCAGCAAGTTCCGAACGAAAGAGAAGTTGCGCGACTTATCAGACATAATCTCCCCTTAAAGGTCTCCGCCGGCCAGCTTCCCATAACTCTCCGGAAGCGCGAGGCATCGTCAACTGGAAACCTTCCTTCGCTCAATAGTGGCGTTCTGTCGAAGTGCTTAATTTTCATGTCCCCGCAAGTTGCTGCAAATACGAGGGCTTTCGCGCTTCGAGGGAACCGGGCCAGGGTGTGCAGGTCTTTCTGGGATAGGGGTTTGGGTTTGGAACGTGCCAGAATCCAGCAGATCATCAAGTTCGTCGGGACTTGGTCAACGATCAGAAACACCGCAACAGTGCCGGCGCCAGAAGCGAGACCAACGACGAGGCGCGCCATTCGCCTCTGGCAGAAAGCGGCCCCGGGTGATTAGCGCAAGGAGTGAAACGGCGGTGTTTTCAAGAGAGACGTTATTCTGTGGGTCCGTATACCATTTCGATCACGGCACGCAGCCGGTGCTGATCCGAGTGCGAGATTGCTGCAAAGCGGAACGGTTGTTTCGCCCAGGAAACAGGGTCCAGCATCTCTGCCGTCCCGGTCACCGGCCCTTTGGGCGTAACAAATATCAACCTGACCATTGAACCTGCCGGAAGGAGCGAGGCGGGTACAATCAGGCCGCCGGTCACGGAAACGCACTGCAACTTCCCGGGAATCCGGTGGCCGTCCGGGTGGCGAAGGACAATAGGGATAGAATCCGCCAGCTGTAGCCGCTGAGGGCGCCTTGCTGAGCTTGGCTTGGACGATTTGATTCACTCATGCAGTATGCGCTGGGTTCCCGAGTACTTAGGAGATGACGGAGGGGCTGGTACTGTTTCCATTCAACGCCTCGGCGTCAGCGGATTCCCCCAGTTGAGGCGACGGCGGACTGCCCGACCGTTCGCGCTTGCCCGACCGCTTGGGAGTCAATGCGGGAGTAGAGATATCCTGCCAGCCGGCTCCAAGGAGTCGCATAAGTTCTTTCTGCTGATTGACTTGCCTATCTTCTTCCGAAAAACCGAAAAAGCGAAAAAGCGGAGAAACGGCGGACAGCAACGTAATGGAAACCTTCAACTATTTGCCAGCTTCGCCCGCAGCTACCAAGAAATTCTTGTTTTGACTGTCGTCTTTTGCCTGCGCTTTTCGATCTTCTCAGTAGAGGCAGGCACTCTTGCCAATCGCAGGTTGCGAAGCCCATTCATTTGAATAGGTTCCCAACGAAGGACAATTCGATGCCGCGCTTCCAACTTGCGTTGTCATTTTCGCTAGTTCGGAATGTGAGCAACTTACTCACTTTCATTGACTTGCCTCATCCCTAGTCCTAACGTCCCAACCCATGATCGGCCAGACCATCTCGCACTATCGCATCGTCGACAAGCTGGGCGGCGGCGGGATGGGTGTGGTCTACAAGGCTGAGGACACTGAACTCGGCCGCTTCGTAGCCTTGAAGTTCCTGCCAGATGAGTTGGCGAAGGACCCGCAAGCCCTGGAGCGCTTCCGGCGGGAAGCGCGTGCGGCGTCTGCCTTGAACCATCCCAACATCTGCACCATCCACGAGATCGGCAAGAACGGCGATCAGTCGTTTCTGGTGATGGAGTACCTGGACGGGATGACGCTGAAGCACCGCATCGGCGGTCGCCCGATGGAGATCGAGACCATCCTGTCGCTGGGGATTGAGATTGCCGATGCGCTGGACGCAGCACATGCGGCAGGGATCATCCACCGCGACATAAAGCCGGCGAACATCTTTCTGACCAGGCGCGAACACGCCAAGATTCTGGACTTTGGATTGGCGAAGGTGACGGCTGGGACCAGTTCAGCCAGCCAGGTAGCGGCAGCAGCGACGCAAACGCTGGACGAGATGTACCTGACCAGCCCCGGCGCAGCGGTCGGAACCATCGCTTACATGTCGCCGGAGCAGGCACGAGCCAAGGAACTCGACAGCCGCACTGACCTGTTTTCCTTCGGAGCCGTGCTGTATGAGATGGCGACCGGCTGGGTGCCGTTTCAGGGAGAGAGTGCCGCGACCATTTATGACGGAATTCTGAACCGTGACCCGGTACCCCCGACGGAGATCAACAGCAAGATCCCGGCGAAGCTGGAAGAGGTTATCCATAAAGCGTTGGAGAAAGACCGGGCGCTCCGTTATCAGCACGCGTCCGATATCCGCACTGACTTGCAACGCCTGAAGCGTGACTCGACCTCGGGGCGGTTATCCGCAGCTGTCATCGCGAGCCCGACGGTTGATGTCGCGTCGCGCTCGCGGAAATGGGCGGTTGCCGCCATGGTGGTAGTGGTTATCGCTGCCGCTGGCATCGGCTTTTATCGCGCTCGTTCCCGCCGCCCCATCTTGCCCACGAATGTGCGCGAGCCGTTATTCGTCGCCGAATTTACGAATGTCACAGGAGACGCCGTCTTCGACGATGTTCTGCGCAAGGTGGTAACACAGGAATTGGATCGCTCTCCGGCGGTGCGGGCGGTGGGCGATGAGGAGACGGCCGAACTGCTGCGTTCGATGGGGCAGCCCGCCGATGCTCGCCTGACGCCGGAATTAACCCAGAAACTGTGTGAACGAGGCCGGGGAAAACTGGTTGCCGAGGGTACCATCAGGCCGAAGGGCAGCGGCTACGTGATCGATTTATCGACCCTTGATTGCACCACGGGGAGCACTATCTCGCACGAGGAGGCTGATGCAAAGAATGAGGACGAGGTTTTGACTGTGGTCAGCAAGTTGTCTGCTGACGCTCGCCTGCGGCTCTCGGGCGCCGCGGCCGGCGCGGCGGCTGATCCGCAGACTCTGCCAACTTCATCTCTGCGGGCTTATAAATTCTATTGGACAGGAGGCAGGCTTTGGAATAGCGATCAGGCGCTGAGTGCCTCGATGTTCCGGCAAGCGACGCAGCTGGACCCGAACTTCGTGGAGGCTTGGGATGCCGTGGCACTTAAGGATGCTGATCTGGGCGAGACTCAACGGGAGAAAGAGGATCTGACCCGCGGATTTGCGCTAAGGGACCGCTTGTCCGCTTCATCAGCGAGACGCAGTTGGGCGATGAAACGCATTGAGGCTATGTACTATCTGGAAGCAACCGGGGAGACCTACAAGGCAATTGATGTGCTTCACTCCTGGGAAAGTCTGGACCCCGAGGAGCTCGTAGCCCACAACTTGCTGGCCATGGCTTACATGGATCTTGGGTCCTACCAGAAGGCAGTCGATGAGGGGCAACTGGAGTTTACGCCGGATCGGCACAGTCCGGTTGGCGCCGGGACCCTGGCGGCAGCGCTCCAGGCGCAGGGACATTACGATGAGGCAGAAGCAGTCCTGCGTCAAATTCAGGGTGCAGAGAAGGATTTTGACCGCCATTCTGCGTCCTATCAACTGGCCCTGCTCCGGTCCGACAAATCAACACTGGAACGAGAGCAAGCCTGGATGGCGCAGAACGGCGACGATCCTTTAGTTGTTTCCTTCCAGGCTAGTGTCGATATGCTGGCAGGCCGAGTCAGCCGAGCGAGCCAAGGTGCGGAGCACGCGGTCAGGATCGCGGTCGGGTCCAATTTGAAAGAAACAGCCGCGAAGGCTCTGTTGGAACAGGCTTCAGGGGAGGCGCTGTACGGAGTATCGGCCGATGCGGGCAAGAAGCTGGCGGCCGCGCTCAAGTTAGCGGACTCGAAACCTCTCGCCGAGAAAGCTGCGCTGGTGATGGCGCTCAGCGGACAAAGCCAGCAAGCACAGAAAACCGTGAATGATCTGGGTCACAGCAGTCCGTCTGATGTGCTGCTGAATAGCGTCGATGTTCCGATCGTGCTGGCTGCAATTCAGCTACGGGCTGGACGCGCCGACGCGGCAGTACAAACTTTGGACCAGGTCAAACCCTATGAATTTGGGACGCACGCGGGGTTTGCCTCCAACTACCTTCGGGCCGTCGCGTATCTCAAAATGCAGAAGTCAGAGGAAGCTGCGACAGAATTTAAATCGGTTTTGGACCACCGCGGCGTCTCGCCATTGTCCCCGATCTGGGTCATGTCACAGCTCGGCCTGGCCCGGGCCTACGCCACAGGAGGCGACACGATTAAAGCCCGCGCCGCCTACAAAGATTTCTTCACTCTCTGGAAAGACGCCGACCCCGACATCCCCATCCTGAAAGAAGCCAAAGCGGAGTACGCGAAGGTGCAGTAGCCGTGAAATACTGCCTGCGCCTGCTACCTGATCGACAACTTTTGAAACCAGGCCATGAACAGAACTGGTGAAGTTGACCATCCCCGCGCGGATGTCATGGCGAGCGGGAAGCTAGGCGTTCGACGGGAAAGAAATGCCCCAGAAATTGGTGGCGCCGCCGTCTTGCGCGACAAACTCGATGGCGTAGGTGGAAACTCCCTGGGACGCTTTCAGCAGAGCGACGATCCGCGCGGAAGCCTGGCCACCATTCTTATTTCGCAGCTGCACGACGGAGCCCACCGCAAGGTCGCGAGTCAACTGCACAGCCGCTCCGTGCTGGTTGAGATTGGTGGCGCGGGCGGGCATGGTAAAGGAACACTTCAGGCGGTCTTCTCCGGACAAACCGACCGAGGCGATGAGGCCCATCCGCTTGCTCCGGCGCTGATTGCGGACGATACCTGCCGCGGCCACCGCGGCTGGATGATGCGACTTGGGATGAAGGTGCGGGGAGTGAAGGCTCATTGATTAGCAGCCTAGACCCGGGAAACGTTCGCCGCAACGCACTCTCGTCGGTAGTGTCCTGTCACATTAGGACATCGCCGTGTTCAAGTTTAGGACATCGCCCTCTCGTTACCTGCATTTGGTTACCCGAAGAAATGCCTGATTCTATTGGGGTGAGGCCCTTGGGCATGGCAGGGAACCAGAGCCTTTTAGCTCGGAATTAGGCTGCAAGTGGTTGGAAATAAAAGCGTAGAAAATCTGGCGGAGAGGGAGGGATTCGAACCCCCGGTACCCTTTCGGGTACGCCGGTTTTCAAGACCGGAGCCATCAACCACTCGGCCACCTCTCCAAACCGTTATAAACACACGAGCTGAGTAGTGCAGGCCACTATTGCACGGTGCACAATTGCTGCACTCGTCAGACGTGGGAGGCCAGCAGCAACGTGGTCACCTCTACAAATCCTTTGGCTCCCGGCATTGTGCGCTACCGTCCTGACGAGATTGTAGATGGCACGCTGATTCGGAAGCAACACTCGGAGAAAAAAGACGCTGCGGAACGTTTGTGCGCCGAGTTCATGGCGACTATCAACGCGCAGGTGCCCGGTAAATGCGGGATTAAAGGTCCAGCTTGTAATATGCAGCAAATCCCAACAGCATTAAGAGCAGGGTGACAATTACGAGTGTTCCAATCGCGAGCGTCCAACCAGTTCGCGGCTGTAACCAATGAAGTCGCTCCGCGTGAAGGGAGGCTGGCGCGTCAGCGGGTTGCACTCCCGCGAGATCACTCTGACTGCACGCCGTTTGCCCACCTGAATGTGAGTCAACGAGAACTGGTTCCAGTTTCTCGATGAATTCCGCAGCCGATCGATAGCGATTGATTGGATTGTTTTCAAGGGCCTTCAGCATAATTGCATCGAAGCTCTTCGGCAGCGTTTGTTTCAGGCTGCTGGGCGTTCTCGGCCTGCCATTCAGGATTGCATCCATTTGAAGTGAAACATTTTCCTCCGCAAAAGGATGAACGCCCGTGACCAGTTCGCAGACGATCACACCGAAGGCGTACAGGTCCGAAGCAACGGTAGCGCGTCCTCCACGGAGCTGTTCTGGAGCCATGTAGGCGGGCGTGCCGCGGATGCCCGCCGTGGTCACAGTGCTCAGAGTTGTCCGCGAGCTCTCAACGAAATCGAGAGCCGGTACCGCAAGACCGAAATCGGTAATTACCACCCGAATCTCGCTATGCGGTCGCGTTGGATTGACCAGGAATATGTTTCCCGGTTTGAGGTCCCCGTGAATTACTCCTGCTTCATGCGCCTTGTTCAATCCATCGGCCAATTGCCTGATCACAGGTGCCGCAGCAAGTAGATCCAGGGGCCCATCTTCCCGGAGTCGCTGCGCCATGGTCCTTCCATGCAGCAGTTCCATACTGACGAACAGAGTGTCCTGCTCTTGGCTATTCCGGGCTACATTGCGAAAGAGATCAAAAATGCGGCAAACATTTGGATGGGTCACTCTTCTCGCCAGCTTTACCTCACGCCTCAGGCGCGAGATTGCCTTTGGCTGCAACAATTGGCTCGAAATGGTCTTGATCGCGACCCGCTCGCGCAACTCACGGTCATCTGCCTCATACACCTCGCCCATTCCGCCGGCCGCAATGAAACAAATAATTTCGAATCTACCGCCGATGATTTCCCCCGGCGAGAACCTGCGAGATTCGTTGCCAGGGTCAATCTGGGCGAAAACAGGTGAAGACAGAAAACTCCCGGCTTCATCGCGCTCCGCCAGGAGCCTCTCGACCTCAGCGCAGACTTCTGCATCGTGTCCGCTCTTCAGCAGATATGTTGCACGTTCAGCACGATCCAGCTCTGCGGCATCTTCGAACAATCCTTTAATGATCTCCCATCGCTCGGGCATGGTGGACCGTTCAAAAAATCGACTAGCGCAGAATCTTGAATTGCCCCTGGTACGCGGGGAAGGAATTTCCATAGATCGTCACCAGATACGTGCCAGCGGCGTATTCCACCGCTTGCAGATCATATTCGTATCTCCCCGAAGTATCTTTCTTTTTGAAGCAGTTCTTTTTCTCGAACACAATTTCCTGCGTCGGATTGCCATTGGCATCGGCAACCATCTCCACCGACATGCTCACCTCGCCCTCTAGAAATGGCTTGCCCGTAGCCACCGACGTCAAGCGAATTAGTATCCCAATATCGTGTCCGACGAAGAAGTTCACGGGAAAAACGGGATGGAGAACTTGAAGTTGGGCCAGGCCCTGCGCGTTCGTAACGCCCAGGTCGACCGCCACGAATTCGGAGAACCCCTGGGTCTTTCCCTTTACCCTGGGGTCGGAGAACCCGGTAAAGATGTTCGTCCACTGGTTTTGACCAATGGGAGTCGTCAGGAAGCCGGGATTGATGATCGGTTGAGACGTAGAGAAACTGGTCTGCACGGCGATGGTAGGTTGGGACTCGCTGGGACAGGGGATTGAGTTTCCGTTGGCATCGGAGCAAGTCACTTGATAATCCACGCAATTTCCTCCCGACCCTCCATAGACGATGCAATTGGCATTCGCGAACTGGGTGTGCGCGACCCGCTTCCGGAACTGGGACTGTGTAATCTCGACCGCTGTAACTGTCATGTTCACACTTGAGAACTGCGTGCCGGATGGGTATTGCACTCCATAGCTGTGGGTTGTGAAGTTAAATGTGTTCGGCTGGGTCGGACTCAACGGCTGGGTGATCTGCAGCGTTGTGGTCGGGGATGACCCGGTCGCAACACCAATCGGCGCATTACCCACGGCGACAGTGCCCGTAATCGTGTTCGTGGCGGTACTAATGATAGAGACATTGTTGCCGCCTTCGTTCGTAACGTAAGCGGAGGACCCATCCGTGGTGATGGCGACACCCTTTGGACTGTTGAGGCCAGTCACTGTGCTAATGACGCCGCTGGATGCGGTGTCGATCACCGAAACTGTATTGGACGTACTGTTGGTCACGTAGGCCATGCTGCTGTCTGGAGTGAAGGCGATGTTACTTGGAGCAGTTCCAACCGGGATAGTGGCCTTCACAGAGTTGGTGGCCACTGAAATCGCCGATATGTTGTTGGCGGCCGAATTCCCGACATAGACCAGGCTGCTGTTCGGGGCTGCGGCGACACCGAGAGGAACCGAACCCACGTTAATGGTTTTGACTACTGTCGGACTCGATCCCACCGCGATAACCGATACTGTGTTGGATCCCGAGTTAGTGACATAAGCGAACGCGCCAAGCGATGTCGACGCCATCGCCACACCAACCGGGTTGCTCTGCACCGGTACCGTGGCCACTACAGTCTGCGATGTGGTGTTGATCACGGAAACGCTGTTGGACGATCCGTTCACCACGTAGACCGCTGTTCCATCCGGGGTGAACGCCAAGGCAGACGGCGCCGACTGCACCGGAATCGTGGCGACGACGGTGCTGCTTGCCGTGTCGATCACAGCGACGTCGTTTCCAAGATTATTGCTGACGTAAACCTGCGTCCCATCGGGAGAGATCGCGACCCCGTTGGGTCCGGGGCCGACCGGAATGTTGTTCACCACCTGCCCGGTAGGAACACTAATCATAGAGACCGTATTGCTGTTGAGATTCGCCACATAGGCAAACGGTCCAGTCTGGGTAATGGAGAGTGTCTGCGGCTGCGAAGTCGAACCGGCGAACGTGTTGTCGCCACCGTATACGGCGGTGATCGAATATAGACCCGCCGCCAGGCTGCTGGGGTTGAAATTAAGATTGGCGACTCCGCCGCTCAGGGTGCCCGTTCCCACCTGGGTTGAACCATTGAAGTAGGCGACCGTTCCGGTGGGCGTGCCAATGCCCGAGACCGGGGCAACTGTCGCTGTCATCACCACGGGCCCCACTGAGCCTGCGGGAATGCTCGAGGGCGCCAGACTCAGACTGGTGGTCGAAGGATTAGTCCCGCTGGTTACCACGATGCTGCAAATGACCGTGGCCGGGTTGCCGTTCGAGTCCACCACCCCGGCCGTGAAGTTAAACGTACCTGCCATGGTCGGCGCGCCGGTGATCGCCCCGGTCGACGCATTGAGCAAGAGCCCCGGAGGCAGCGAACCGCTGAGAATCGAGTAGGTGTACGGCGGCGTTCCGCCTGTGGCCACCAGCGCTGAACTATAAGCAACGCTAACCTGCGCGGTTCCCGTTGGAGCGCCGAGCGAAATCAGCGGTGGCAGGTTGAAGATTGTGCCGCCAAGCCGGTCGCCCCCAAAGCTCGTCATCCCGTACAAGTTCCCATTGCTCGCCAGGACCAATCCACCGTCAGGGAAAGCGCCGTCAGTGAGGTCGAAGCTGTACACCGTGGTCAGCTGGCCTGCGGGCGTGATTTCGAAGACTGTTCCGTATCCGTTGGCTCCGCCGCTGTCAGTCGTTCCGTAAAGGTTCCCTCCGGCTTGCACCAGCCCGGAGACAGGAAGGAGGCCATCCGTACAGCTCGATTGGGCGCAAAAACTGTAAAGCGTGGTCAGCGTCCCCCCGAGAGTGATTTTGAAAATCGTGCCATCGCCGTTGGCCCCCCCGACCTCAGTTGTTCCGTAGAGGTTCCCGTCGCTGGCTTGCACCAGCGCGCCGGTAGGGTCGGAACCGTCTGCGCAGTTGGTTTGAGAGCAGAAGCTGTAAAGCGTGGTCAGCGTGCCCCCGAGAGTGATTTGGAAAACGTGCCCCCGCCGTGGCCCCCGCCGTTCACGGTCGTTCCGTAGAGGTTCCCGTCACTGGCTTGCACCAGACCGGCGAGAGGGTTGGAACCGTCTGTGCAGTTGGTTTGAGAGCAGAAGTTGTAAAGCGTGGTCAGCTGGCCCGCTGGCGTGATTTCGAAAACCGTGCCCGCATTGTCGTGAGCCCCACCAGCCCATGTAGTTCCATAGAAGTTCCCATTACTGGCTTGCACCAGCCCGGCCTCAGAGTAATTGCCGTCGGCGCAGCCAGGTTGGGAGCAAAAGTTATGAAGCGTGTTTAGTTGGCCCGCCGACGTGATTTCAAAAACCGTGCCCGCGCCGATCGTGCCGCCGCTTGGGGTTGTGCCATAGAAGTTCCCGTCGACGCCTTGTACCAGACCGGAGAAGGGCTCAATGCCATCTATGCAGTTGGTTAGGGAGCAAAACGTGTAGATCGTGTTCAGCGTCCCGCCGGGGGTGAGTTGGAACACCGTGCCTTGCTCGTACGTTCCGCCCCCGGTTGTCATGCCGTAGAGGTTGCCATCATTGCCTTGGGTAAGAAAATTATAGGTAGGAAGAGCACCATTGGCGCCATAGAGATCCAGAATGCTTGTGAACTGGGGTGAGTTGTGCTGGGCTGCGGGGTGAACACTTTTCTTGACCGTGGCCGTGTTTGCCCGGGCGAGTTCAGCAGCGGCCCTGATTGTGGGGCTGGAGGAGGCAGGGAGCACTGTCGCTCTACCGTTAAGCCTAAGGTCGGTCGGCCCAGCCAGATCAGCTCCGTGACCAATGCCAGCAAAGTTCGCTGCCGTCTTGCTCGACGCCGTCTGCTTTTTCGCTAAGGCCAGCCCCACCGGCAGGGTGAAGACCGTGCCATTGAGCCAACTGCCACCATAATTAGTTGCGCCTACCAAGGTTCCGCTACCGGACTCGGCCAGCCCGCCGTAAGGGTAGGCGCCGTCGTTGCATTCGGTTAAGGAGCAAAAGTTGTAAAGGGTTGTCACCTGGCCCGCAAGGGTCATTCCGAAGACGGTGCCAAAGCTCCAGGCCAAGTTAGGACCGGCGCCACCCCTGGCTGTTCCGTAAAGGTTTCCGTCAGAGGCTTGCAACAGTCCGGCGGAGGGGTGAGTGCCATCCGTGCAGTTGGTTTGGGAGCAAAAGCTATAAAGGGTTGTGAGGCCCCCTGAACTGAGTTCAAAGATCGTACCCGTGCCACCGTTGGCTCCTCCATTGAGGGTCGTTCCGTAGAAGTTTCCGTTACTGGCTTGTATGAGACCGGCGCGAGGGTTTGAGCCGTCAGCGCAGTTGGCTAGGGAGCAAAAGCTGTACTGGGTGGTCAGCGTTCCAGTCGGTGTGATTTGGAAAATGGTGCCTGCTTGGTTGGCGCCGCCGAACAAGGTTGTTCCATAGAGATTTCCGTTGGTGGCCTGGACAAGGACGGCCCAGGGGTCGTCGCCGTCGGCGCAACTAGCCAGGGAGCAGAAGTTATAAAGCGTCGTCAGCGCGCCCGTAGGCGTGATTTGAAAGACTGTGCCTCCACCATTGGCGCCGCCGTAGGAGGTTGTTCCATAGAAGTTCCCGTTGGTAGCCAGCACAAGACCGGCGGTCGGACCGGCGCCATCCGTCCCCGCAAAGCTGTACAGAGTAGTCAGTACTCCCCCTGGCGTTACTTGAAAGACCGTGCCTGAACCATTGACCCCACCCCAATAGGTTGTGCCGTAGAAGTTTCCGTTAGCGCCTTGCACCAGGCCGGCGTCAGGAGACGCGCCATCGGCGCAGTTGATTTGAGAGCAAAACGTATAAATCGTGCTCAGCGTCCCACTCGGAGTGACTTCGAACACCGTGCCCTGGTCGTAGGTCCCTCCTGCCTTGGTCGTCCCGTAACCATTCCCGCTCGCGTTGAATACAATCGAATACCCGTAAAAGGGGTTAGCGCCATCGGCGCCGTTGAAATCCGCCAGAGAGACGAACCCGGTTTGGGCATAGGAGACGCCAGTCACTGCGACCAAAAGAAGAAGGCATCCTACGAGGAACTGAAATTGGCGCCCGCGATTACGTGACAGAAGATTGAAAAGAGAGACGTATTTTCCACGATTCGAGGACATACCTTCTCCTGTCGACTTCTGAATTTGAACCAACGGTTCTGGGGCCGGAAGAGTCCTATTGAATGAATCTTGCGCAAGCGGGGGAGTGCTTGCGGCGTGTTGGGCGGAGAGTATGCGACCGCGCGGACGAGATGTCAAGAACTATGGTGCGTATTTGCAGTAATTTAATCTGCCGAGGTAAAAGGAGTGCGGTTAAAGTGCAGCGGCTTTGCGTGAAATGAGGTCGAATCCCTTTTCTTTCGCTTCCTTTTGCAGTTGCCCGATGCGGCTGCGCAAAGCGGGCGAATTTCCTAGCTGGCTCGCGATTTCCTCCTGTACTAGTCGAATTTCGAACTGAAATCCCAGGTATCCCGCTCTGGTGGCTTTGTTAAGAGCGTCTTTCAAAATTCGCGTCGCAGCTGCGTTCTTGTGCGATGCCGCGTCTGCCTGCGCCTCTGCGACAGCGTAGGTAAGCTGCACGCCAAGATTCTGCGATCGAGTCGCAAGGTTCGCAGCCTTCTCCAGTTCCTTGTTCGCGTCGTTGGTTTTTCCGCCGGCCAGGAGGGCATTTCCCAGCAGAGCTGCGGCAGTCACCTGCTGGTCGTTCTTCCGGGCATTCGAAAATTCGTCGCGAAGTTGCCGGAGCGCGTCTCCCGCGGTGTCGGCGTGCCCCTCTTCGATGTCCAATTCGGCAAGCGACAGCCGGGTGGAGGCGATGGTATCTTTTTCGCCCACTCCCTGGCGAAGCTTGAGGGCTTCCTCATAATCTTTACGCGCTTGCGGCAGGTTGGCGGCTTGCAACTCCAAGCTCCCCAGGCCCGCCAGAGCGGAAGCGGCGTTGCTGGAATCTCCGCCGGAGCGCGCGAGAGCGAGCGCTCTCTCATAGTTCTTGCGCGCATTAGGGAGATCTCCCAAATGCTGTAGCGCATCCCCGAGATCGGTGAGCTTGTCGGTGGAAGGGTTACTCTGTCCGCCGTCCAGGTCTAACTGAATCGCCCGTTCCAGCAACTTCTTCGCCCCGAACGAATCGCCAAGCTGATCCAGCACCGTTGCCATGCCGGCAAGAGAAGTCGCAATTGAACCCTTATCACCGATCTCGGTGGATAGCGAGAGCGCCTCTTCAAAATTCTTCTTTGCGCCGGTGAGGTCGCCATCATCCTGCATGACAGACGCGATATTGACCACGCCCTGCACATAGTTGTCTTTGTCGCTCACCTCACGGAAAATTGGAAGCTCCTGCTGAAACATGGCCAACGCTTCCTTGGCATCGCCCTGTTGTTCTAAAACAAGCCCCATATTGTTCATGGCCGAGGCTTCCGCTCTACGTGCTCCAATGTCGCGTACAACCTGGAGCTCGTCCTTGAATTTCGCCAGAGCAGCGGGTAAGTCGCCGCGATCCAGAAGCACCTGTCCCGCTACCTCGAGCGTGCTGGCCATGCCAAAGCGGTCGCCGACGGACTCATAGATCTGGCCTCCCTCAGCCGCGTCCGCCATGGCGCCATTGGGGTCTCCCAGGTTCTCGCGCGCAAATCCTTGCTGGTAAAGGGCGCGGGCAAGAATTAGTTTTGCGCCGCTTGCTCTGGCTTTCTGAGCCGCCGCATCGGCGAAATCGGCGCTCTGCTTAAAATCGCCGAGAAAGCGCCACGCCTGAGAAGCGGCCAAATCAATACGAGGATCATTGCCGTCCGGAGGCGGCAAGCGTCGTAACGACTCGATGGTGGATTGCGCCTCTTTGCCCTTTCCTCCCCGGTATTGCGCCTGGGCAAGAAGCAGTCCGTATTCGAGATTATCCGGAAAAAAACCAAACAAAGTGCGGTAGCTCTCTGCCGCGTTATCCCACTCCTTCGACGTTTCCCGGTAGCGCGCTTCGATCAATAGGCGTTCCTCGCGGGAGAGCGATGCGGAAAGATCATAGGCGCTCTTAGCCGACAGACGAGCGTTCTCGTCGTATCCCAGAAGACTCCATGCGGCCGCCAGGGCGGAACGCGCCAATGCGTGATCGGGATCCGCCACCACCGCTTGTTGCAGGAGATTGCGAGCCTCGATGGCATCGTGCAGACGCAATTTTGCCAGCCCTTCTGCATATAATTTTGACGCTTCGGGGGTTGGAGGCAAGGCCGCTCGCACAGCCGCCTGGTCTTGAGAATTCAATGGTCCTACGTCGAACTTTTCGCGTAATTGTGCTCCCGCTCGGCTGATCAGGTCGAATAGATCGTTCTCGTCCCCGGTCTGCATAATCGACATCAACGTATCCCCGCCTGCTACATGCTCAACATGCAGGTCGACCCGCAGCTTGCCGTCCGCCAGAGCCACGTAGGAACCGAGGATGACAAAATCTGCACCCAGAGTGTCGCCTACTTTTAGTAAAGCCTGCTCCGACAAACCGTCTGGGTCCCCCAGCGAAAGGTTAAGTTTCATCTGCGCGATCTGCTCGCCGGTAATCGTACGCAATTTCTCGCCGACCCCAAGTTCAGTTGTCAACATTTCCGCGAGTGCGGTTGACAGCCACGCCGCTTCAGGCCGTGCGCTGGAGTTCTTGAGACTCAGAACCGCGACTGTCCGGCGGCGATTCCTCGCTTTAGTAACTTCTCTTGCCAGTCCTTCACGCAAATGCAGATAGAGGTAAAAGGCTCCCGCAACCAACAACAGTAAGGTCGCGCCTGCCAACCAGATTCGCAAATTGGGTTTGCGGGCAACCGGAACCCGGGGAGCGGTGATGCCCGAAATCGGCATCGTCAATCGTTCCAGATCGACCCGCAACTCCTTCGCCGACTGATAGCGCCGTTCCGGATCCTTATCGAGGCATTTGAGAATCGCCATCTCAAGCCCGGGCGAGATCCTGGAATTCAATCTGCTCGGCGCCTCGGGTGCTTTGTTCAGGATCGAATCGATTAAAACCGGGACTTGCGACGATGAGAACGGACGACGTCCAGTGGCTAGTTCATATAAGACCGCCCCCGCCGCCCAGATATCGGAGCGCTGATCGATGGATTCTCCTCGCAATTGCTCCGGCGACATGTAGGGGAGAGTCCCGACGACCTTCTTACCTTCCGCGATGCTGGCTGTTACGCCTAAATCAATGTCTGGGCGTACCAACTGGGCCAAGCCGAAATCGAGAATCTTCAGTCGGTTGTCTTGGGTGAGCCGCAGATTTGCGGGTTTAAGATCACGGTGGATAACTCCCTGCTCGTGCGCGCTCGTCAGACCATCGGCCAGTTGAAATCCCAGCCGCAAAACGTCCTTCTGCGGGAGCGGCCCCGCTGCCAGCTTGGCGTCGACCGATACGCCGCTGACAAGTTCCATCACAAGAAAATCCAGCTCGCCCTGTGTGCCGAATTCGTAAACCGTCCCGATGTTTGGATGATTCATCTTGGCCAAGGCAAGCGCCTCGCGCCGAAAACGCTTTCGAGCCGATTCGTCAGCCAGCATGCCGGGCGGGAGGATTTTAATGGCAACGTCGCGCTCCAATTGCTGGTCGGAAGCGCGAAACACCATTCCCATGCCGCCCGCTCCGATTTGCTCGAGAACGCGGTAATGACTTAAAACTTGGCCAACAATCGATGCGGCCTGCGGCATAGGGGCAGAATCTTAGCGCGCACGCACGCAGGGGTCAACGCCGGAACGGTTCGTGGTTTATGTCAGGCTCTTGCCAGCGATTATGACTGCGGTTCCGACGGGCCCGCGGGTCGCAGTCTAGAAAAGGCAGCATCCCGAAGGATGCTGCCCAGTTTTCTCGTCTTCTTTACTCGTTTTCTTAGAGGGAACCGGAAGCGGCCTGCTTTTCGGCCTGATCCGCCTGCTCTCTCTGTTGATCGAGTGCGACCGCCGAGTCTGCGGCGGAAAACGGCGCCAGACCAGTCACGGGACGCGGCGGCGCTGCTATTGCATCCGGAGGCGCGCTCGGCAGCCCGTTGCGGCCCTGATTGTCTCGCAGCGTTCCCAGGCCTGCTTCAATCTGCGCCTGGAAATTGTTCTGCATTTCCTGGAGGTCCGTCAACGAGACGCTGACCAGAACTCCAGCGGGACAATCCGTACGCTTGCTGCTGGCTACACGCAACTCCACCAAACCGGAGTCGCTGGCAGCCGGGGTCATCAATTGCAACATATCTCCCGCTTGCAAAGCGCAGAGCTGTTGGTCGGTGGTGGTCACGTCAAGATCGTTCGACACCACAAACACATGATTTGGAGTGCTCAGGGCCGCCGGCAGCATATTGAAACTAGCCTGGCTGGGATTGCTGGCCTCGGCGTTGTCATTGGCCAGCTGCTGCCTTATCTCTTCGGCAATCTCGGCCTTAAGTTCCGGAGTGATCGGCGTAGTGGCGTCGGCTCGGACAGTCTCCTGATCGGAGGTGCGGTCAGAATCCCCGTCGGCGGACGTGCCGGCGTCTGTGGAATCAGCGGATATGTCGTCCGTCGATATGTCGTCCGACGACATGTCGTCAGACGCATCATCGAACCCGGAGGCATCGTGATGCAGTTGATAAGCGGTAGCCAGAGTCTCGCCGATCATGTAGTCGGTGAGCCAGAATGCCGCGCCGGGATACCTTGGCGAGGCCACGAAGTAGGGACCGGTGTACCAGGGTGCACCGAACCATCCCCAGGTGAAGCTGATGGGCGCAGCCCAAGGATAGTAAGCCCAGCCGTAGAACCCAGGGGCGAAGAAGGCGGGCGGGACAAAAGCCACTCCGCCGAAGCCGTTTGCCAGGTACGTGCGAGTGTAGACGCGTTGATTGATCAACATGGTTCGCTGCACGTAAGTTCTGTTGTTCATGACCACGCTCCGCTCTACGTATCCGCTGTGACGGCCGGTGCTCACCACTTTGCTGCCATCGGCCCGGCGGCTGATGATGGTGCGCTGGCCGTGCGCACCGTTATGAATGTCCATGTTCGCAGTGTGGATCGAGCTGACTTGTCCGCGTTTGTCGAAGCTCACCGTCTTCTCCCGGTCGCTGTAGGAGGCGATGGTGCCGTTGGAGCGAAGTCCATACTGCCGGCCGCCTTCGGCCTTCAGCGTCATGCGGCCGTTGGAATGAACCGTCACTTCTCCAGCAGGCAGTGGCTTGCGGTTGATTCCGCTCATGCTCGACCGTGAGGCGTTGAGTTGTTGAATCCGAGTTTGGGATTCGCTGGCCGGAGCTTCAGTTGAGTTCCTGGCCCCCGCCTTGCTCGCTGGAGCCTTGGCAACCGCAGGCGACACAGTTTGTGGCTTGGAAGCCTTGGCAGACTTCGCGGCTTTGTTGTCGCTCTGCTGTTTCTTCTGAAGTTCCTTCTGCTGTCGAGCTTGTTCTTTCTGTTGCTCCTTCGCCCGCTTTTGCTGTTGCTTCTGTTGTTCCTTCTGTTGGCGGGCCTGTTCCTTCTGCGCCTTCTGATTCTGTTTCTGTTCGTCCTTTTGCGCGCGAGCGTGCGCTTTCTCGTGCTGCTGCACTTCCTTACGGGAAGGGGCGGACGGGCGCGGTTGCGTGCTCTGGGGCCGCGCTTGCGGCGTCGAGCCTGTTGTGCGCGGGCTGGACTGCGGCTGAGCCGGGCGCGGCTGGGTTTGAGCCGGGCGTGACGTCTGTGCCGGAGGATGGTACGTTTGTGCCGGAGGATGGTACGTTTGCGCTGGCGGATGGTAGGTCTGGGCCGGTGGATGGTACGTCTGGGCCGGTGGCGTGAACCGGGGCATGGTGAACGTGGTCCGCTGCGCTTGGCTCGGAACCGCAACCGACAGAGCGACCAGGGAGAAGAGAACCGCTGCGAGGATGCGATTGCTCAGGCGATCGCTCATGTGCGATCCCACCAAACTCGTCATTTTCTTTGTGTTTTTCATAACCGCCTCCTGGATTTTTTTGGCGCTCACGATGAAGCGCGGTGTTTTGGGAGAATCGGGTTTTTCGAACCCCGTTTTCTGCCTCCACTCAGTAACGCGACGTGGTGCAGAAAGCGGGGTCATCGACCGTGAACAGGGGGCCCCGACGCGGCGTAAGGTGCCTACCCGGGCGCGGAACAACATCTAGTCAAGTCGCTTCAGGCTCGGAGCGAGTCTTCGCTTGAGGCGCCGGCCTGCTGCATCGGGTCCAACCGTGCAGCTCAGGAACGGGGCATTCACAGTTTGATCGCCGCATGTATAGCAACAGTTGGGGCAGGCCTCTGTGCCATCAATGCCGGCACCCCAATAGACCGGAGTGTCCGTGTTCGAGTAGTAGCTGGCCCCGTAGCAAACCTGATGGCCGGTCGTGCAGGACAACGGAAACTGCTCTTGCTGGCCGGGCGCATTCAGGTTGTAGACCTCGTCATTGGCCGGCCATTGAAGGTTTGCCGTTTTGTCGAAAAAGCGCAGATCCAGCGCGACCGTGCAGTCTGTGTCTTCGCCGATGTCAAACGTGAGAGTGCTGGTTTGCGCTCCTCCGCCGCCACCGTTGCCGCCACCTCCATTGCCGCCGCCGCCGCTGCCGGTACCGTTTGTGCCGCTATTGCTGCCGCCCATGTTGCAGGCGGCCATGCCGAGTAGCGCAATGACAAAGAGTGAAAACCACAACCGCTTGCTCTGCCGGTTTTTCATAACATCCTCCTGACTGTTTGCGTCATCTTTCGGCGCTCACTGATAAGCGCGATGTTTGGGCGAATCCGGGGTCATTTTTCTTCCATTCGAGTCTTCTGCTTCCAGTGCCCCGCGCGTGTCTCCGCTCCAGTTGGGCCACGCGCCAATGAAAATTCGTTCAGACTCCGACGGAAGATCTGCACCTGCTTTGGCTGCAAAAGAAAACTCCCCTGCCGAAGCAGGGGAGTGCAATTTCTGTTTGCTGACTTGATCCGGCCCGCCAGGTCGGAAATGTCTTACTGGTCGGAGGAATCGTCGGATTGGTCCGGTTGGTCGTCATCCGCTTGGTCTCCGCTTCCGGCTAACGCGTTTTGGACGGCGGCAAGCTGATCCGCGCGAGCCGCGCCAGCATTCCGCAAGGCTAAAGTCGCGCCAAACTGGGCTTGATTCGCTGCCTGGACGGCCATCGCGCTTGTGCCCACCATCGCCAGTGCCATGGCGAAGCCTCCCCAGTTCTTCGCCTGTTTTTCACGCGCCACCACCACGCCGTCCGTGAATGAGACCTCAAAGTGCTGTTTTTCTCCTTTTCTTCGTGCGTCCAGCTTCAAAACCAGCGGCTTGTCGCAGCTTTTAACCTCGGTCGAGCCAGCATCTACGCTCGCCTGAGGATCGATGTCCATGGGCTTTCCCTTGCCGCGCACTTCGATGACGTCGTCGGAACTGTTATTCAGGGTGGTCTGCCAGCTGAAGTGTTTGGCATCCCGTTGAAAACATTCGGCTTTGACAAAGAGGGCGGGATAGGAATTTGCGTCCGAGGCCCAATCCAAAGAGCGAACGACTTCCGTGCTCGCCGCAGGCTTGGGTTTCTCTTTTGCGAAGGAGTTAGCGCTGCAAACGATCGCGATTAGACCAACCAAGCTCATCATTTTCGTGTTTTTCATGACCGCCTCCTGTTTTTTGGCGCTGATAGCGCGAATCCTGGGCGAATCCGGGGTCATTGTTTGTTGATCTCCGTTTTCTGCCTTCACTGACTAACGCGACACGCCGGGGAAAACGGGGTCATCTGGTGACACACTGGCCTTTGTCGCGGGTCGAACGCGAGGTGATGGGCGTTCGAGTTGCTTTTCCGGCGGACGATGGCGTCCGCCGCTCCATGATTTGAGGTGGAGGATTTGAGGTGGACGATTTGGGGTTGACGATTTGAGGCGGGCGACATGAGGTGGGTGCGGTAAGCGGCCAGAACTGGGGTAGAATGGCGTCCCAGTTAATGGAGTCGGCGGAGGCGAGGGGCGAATGGATGCAGATCGCGGCGACGTGACGGTCCTGCTGGCGAAGCTGACCAAGGGGAATGAAGAGGCGGCGTCGAAGCTGATTCCGTTGGTCTATGCGGAGATGCGTCGGCTGGCCGGAGCCTATATGCGGCGCGAACGCAGCGACCACACGCTGCAGCCCACCGCCCTTGTGAACGAGGCTTATCTCAAGCTGGTGGAGCAGCGGTCTGTCGACTGGCAAAGCCGGGCGCATTTTTTCGGGATTGCCGCGCAAGTGATGCGCAGAATCCTGGTGGACCACGCCCGCGGACATATGCGGGATAAGCGGGGAGGCGGACAGAAACCGGTTCCTATTGACGAAGCGTTGGTGTTCGCTCCCGAGCAGTCGGAAGAATTTCTCAAACTGAACGAGGCTTTGGACCGGCTGACCCAGCTGGATGAACGGCAGGGAAAGATTGTGGAACTGCGATTTTTTGGTGGACTCACCGTGGAGCAGACAGCAGAGCTGCTGGGAATTTCCCCCAAGACGGTGAAGCGGGATTGGAGCATGGCCAAGGCCTGGCTCCACGGAGAGATGAAAGCGATCCATGGCGATACGGCAGGACAACTGGGAGGCAGTGAAAGCGCTGTTTGAAGCTGCCCTGGAAGAGGACGCGGCGAACCGATCCTCGTTCCTGAAGGAACATTGCCCGGACGCGAGCGTGTGCGTAGAAGTAGAACGGTTGCTCGCCGAGCATGATCAGGCTGCATCGTTTCTCTCGACCGGTCTTCCCGTCGGTCTTCCCCCCGATCTTCCCCCCGATCGTCCCTCCGATCGCCCGTCTGATTGCCCTCCCGGGCTTTCCACAGATCTGCCTACAGTGTCTCTGGGAGATTTCGTTCCGGACCCGGCGGCCAGGAACCAGCAACTTTCGGAGTCGCAGGTGCTGGCCGGGCGATTCCGCATTGTTCGTTTCATTGCCGGTGGAGGTATGGGCGAGGTATATGAGGCCGAGGATCAGGAACTGCGCGAGCGGGTCGCGGTAAAGACCATCCGGGCGGATATTTTGGTGCAGCCCAACGCCATGGCGCGCTTCAAGCGTGAAGTTTACCTGGCACGAAAAGTGACCCATCCCAATGTGTGCCGGATTTTTGACCTGTTCCGCCACAAGCCCGACGACGGCGGCGTGAAAGAAGAAATTGTTTTCATCAGCATGGAGCTGCTGCGCGGAAAGACTCTGGCCGCCCGCATGAAGGACGGCGTGCGGATGAGTATGAGCGACGCGCTGCCGCTGGTTGGGCAGATGGCGTCGGCTCTGGCGGCAGCGCACGACGTGGGCATCGTGCATCGCGACTTCAAACCGGGGAACGTAGTGCTGGTGGCAGGGTCGGGGGCGGGCGGAGAGCGTGCAGTGGTCACCGATTTCGGGCTCGCCCTGCAATCGCTGGCGTCGGACGAAGGTGTCTCGGTGTCGACCGGCCAGGGGATTTTGGGAACGCCGGCGTATATGGCGCCCGAGCAACTGGAAGGCCGGCCGGCGACGAACGCGTCCGATATTTATGCGCTGGGGCTGGTGATCTACGAGATGGTCACTGGCGGCAGGGCTTTCGCGGGCGATAACCCGCTGTCGTCGGCGTTCAAGCGGCTGAGCGAGCCTCCGCGCCCTCCGCGCGACTTTGCGCCTGACTTGAGCCCTGCTTGTGAATCAGTAATTCTTCGTTGCCTGGCGCGGGACCCGGCGGAGCGTTTCGCGAGCGCGCGCGATGTGACCGCAGCTCTTGCGGAAAATTCTCCTCAACCCATTACTGCTTCGACCATGTTCCCGCGGCCCGTCGCAGCCCAGTTGCATCCGCAGGCCGTTGCGAAGGCCAGCCGTTTCGCACTTGCAAGAATTTCAAGCGCGCTGATTCTCATTGCGCTGGCTGCCGCGGGGATCTACGAGTGGCGGATTCTGCACCCGGCGATGCAGCCGCTGGTAGTGGTCGCCGGTTTTAAGAACAATTCCGGGGACTCGGCTTACGACTGGCTGGCCACGGATTTGAGTGAAACGCTCACGGCGGATCTGGGAGCGTCCAACGACGTAGAGACGGTTCCCGCCGACGAGTTGGCGCGGGTCCGAACTGAATTCTCCATTGCTCCGGCACAGAATCTCGAGCGCGGAAATCTTTCCAGAGTGCGCCAGGCGGTTGGCGCCAACTACGTTTTACTGGGCAGCTACCGGGTTAGTGCCGAGTCACCCGAGAAGAGCGTCACACTGGATTTACGCCTTGAAGATCCGGACGAAAAAACTGTGAGCACGTTTCACCGCAGCGGCAGCGAGACGGATTACGGCAAGCTGGTCACTGAGATTGCGGCTGAGGTCAGGGACAAACTCGGAAAAGCTGGGCTACCCGCGGGGGAAGCCTCCCAACTGCAGAATCTCTATCCGAGCAATCCTGAAACACGGAAGCTGTATTTCGAGGCGCTCGACAAGCTGCGTTCGCTGGACGCGACGGCTGCGCTGGACCTGTTAGAAAAAGCTGCGCAACAGGAACCGGACAACGTCGCGATACACTCGGCGCTGGCCGATGCGTGGTCTTTGCTGAAGCACGATGCCGAGGCGGCCGAGGAAGCGAAGAAGGCCGCGGATCTTGCCGGAAAAACGCCGCTGCCGTTCGAAGATATCGTGCTGGCGCGGGCGCGGGCCGAAGAAATGACACAGGATTGGGAAGCTGCGATCAAGGACTACAGCTTGCTATTCCCGCATTATCCGCAACTGAACTATGGTCTACAGCTGGCCAAAGTCCAAGGCGAAGGATCCAAGCCCAAAGCTGCGCTTGATACCTTGAACCAACTCGCGGGATTGCGGCCGCCGATGAACAGCGATCCTCGCATCGAGATCGCGAAAGCAAAAGTCTATGCAACGATGAACGATTTCACCGGCGAACTGCGATCGGCTCAATCGGCATTGAGCGAGGCGCAGAAGCGCAATGCGAAATTGATGCAGGCCAACGCGGAGCTGGCACTTTGCTGGGCGCATCGTAACCTGGGTCACGTGGAGGATGCGATTGCGGCTTGCAACCAAGCTGAGAGTCTTTTTTCGGCATTCGGCGACAACGCCAATGCCGCCGTTGCCCTCAACGATGTTGCCACCTGGCTGCGCGATCGTGGCCGTTACGCCGAGGCCAAAGAACAGTTCGAACATGTCATCCAGATTCAGCGAAAGGCGGGCGCCCGGAAGGATCTGGCGGGAGCGAACGTGAACATGGCTGCAGTCCTGGTCAGGATGGGCAAGCCCGAGGAAGCGCAGGACTACATCGACACCGCGTTGCGAGTTGCGGGCCCTATTCATGACGATGCAGACGGAGCAGAGGCCCACATTCTCAAGGGAGAGGTGCTCTCTTCGGGAGGCCATCCGGCCGAGGCTGAGCAGGAGCTTCGTGAGGCGCTGGCACTGGCGCAGGACCTGGGGAACACTGTGATTCAGGCGACAGCCTTAAGCAATCTGGCGGAAATTCAGTCGGAGACCGATTCCGGCAGCGCGCTGGCAGCCTATGAAAAGGTATTGAAGTTGCGGAGGGCAAACGGCGATCCCACAGCAGTGGCGACGTGCCTGTTTAATATGGGGGACGTGCAGTTTCGCCGCGACGAACTCGATGCCGCAGAGACCTCCTACCGCGAGGCCATCAAGATCAGCACCGAGCAAAAAGACAAGCCCGGAGTTGCCCTCGGATCGATGTCACTGGCGCAGATCAACCTGGAGCGCCGCCGGCTGCCGGAAGGCGAACACCAGGCTCTCGATGCGATTGAAAAGCTAAAGGAAGCTCCGGACGCCAATCTCGAGGCGACTGCCGATTCGATTCTGTTGAGAATCCTCATAGACGAACACAAATTGCCGGAGGCTGAAGGTTATGCAGACCACATTCGCAAGATCGCCAGTGAGGATCCGGACACGAGTTTCGAAAATCGCATGAGCCTCGCGGTGTATCTCGCGGCCACGGGTCATAAAGCTGAGGCCCTCGAGCAAATCCGCACTCTTCCCGCGGATGCGAAACAGCGCGGGCGCAATTTTGCGGAGCTCGAAGCCGAGCTTCTTCTGCTGAAACTCCGGATCGACAGCCACGCTTCGTCCGCGTCACGCGCACAGACGCTCTCTTCCATCCGCAAACGCGCCGAGCGCGCCGGGTTCAAGCTGCTGATCAGCCAGACGGCGCATGATCAGGTGTGAAAATCGGCTGATCCATTCCAATTCAAACCCCAGCCAAATTCGCTTGACGAAACCGGGCAAAGCGAAGAAACTGCTTTACGTCGTCCCCCCCAACCGCCCGGCCCCGGCGCATATTACTTTCGAGGAAGGTCTATTCGCATGCTCAAACTCAAGGTTGTGGTCAGTGCTTCGGTGTTGTTTTGCATCCTGGCGGTGCTGCCTCTCTATGCAGTTCGCCGGCCGGACGTTCCCAGTTCGCAAAATGGAGAGGTGGTTGGTGTGCCGGCCGAGCTCTGCCCGACCTCGACTGCGACGCCTTTCTTTGCGCAGCTGGATGGCACGCAGTCTCCGCCCGCAGGCTGCACTCCGACCAGCGACCCCAACAAACCGAACCCGCCGAACCCTTATCCGGATCTCTCCGTGACCCTTTCGGGCTCGGGATTCACGGTAACGGTGACCCCGGCGCTGTGGGGCATTGGCCTGGGAAATACTTCGAATGCGGCGCGGAAATTTACGGTTTTTCAGGTGCAGTTCAGCGGAGAGGCCGGCATGACTCTGCAGTCTCTCGTGATTGGCGCAAAGCTGAATGACGCCACGTACGTGCCCTGCGTTCCGTCCGAGTTTGGCACCGGCATACCGTATTGCGTCGCGGTCGACGATACTTTGGAAGCCTTGGGCGCGGGTCAAGTGGCAATCGAGCCGACGCCGATTGACCTGGCGGATAACACGACCACGCGTTGGGACTTCAGCCAATTTAGTTCGGGAACTCTCGCGATCGCGGTGGCGGGCTACCCCTCAGAATTTTCCAAGATCGACATGTATCCCAACTCGAATGTGCTGAAGGCAACTTCGTTCGTTGCTGCCAATTTTCTGGCGGTGGTGACTGACTCCTCGAACAATGTTTTGACCGCCGGCGGCTTGACTCTGAAAACGGCACCGGCGGCTACGAACGATCTTTTTGCCAACGCGACCAAGATCACGAAAGTGCCGTTCAAGAGCTTTGTGAATACTTCGGCGGCCAACCCGACCGAACAACTTACCGGCAGCGGGGCAGGAAGCGAGATAACTCCTCAGGGCGATCCGACTCCCGAGGATCCCGCCCAGGCTAATGCCGGCACGGCCTGCGCTGGGTCCTGGCCATCCGGTGCGAGCGTGTTTCGGAGCGTCTGGTATGAGTTCACCCCCACGATCAGCGAGAACTACGCGGTCAGCACCGCCGGCAGCCGTTATGATACCGGCGTATATGTGTTCACCGGTTCTCCATCGTCTCCGACGACGGTCGCTTGTAACGACGATGCGCCTACCACGGGGACGGGAGTGGAGTCTTCCTACGTAAATTTTGGAGCGGTGGCCGGGATTCCTTATTACATTATGGTGAGTGAAGTTCCGCCGCCCGTGGGACTGGACACAGCCACGGAGTCGATTCCTCTCGCCGCGCCGCTGGCAACGGACGCCACGCTCAGTTTCAGCTTGACCGTTGGCAGTAATGTCATCTTGAATCCCAACACCGTGTTGAACTTTCCGGACCAAACGATAAACACCACCAGTTCGCCTCTGGTGATCACTGCCACCAACACAACTTCGACGAGCGTTACGATCTCTAAGGTTTCGATCTACGGCAGCGGAACCAAGGTTTTCCACGAGACGAATACGTGCGGCGCTGCCATTGGGCCTGGCAGCCAGTGCAGCATCAGCGTCACCTTCACCCCGCTGGTGAAAGGACTACACGTCGCGGATATACAATTGCAGTTCACTGGATCCGTGGACCCAACGCCGCTGGTCATGAGTGGGACGGGCGTTCTGCCGTAGTTCGCTTCGGGGTTGCAGGGCGGATCGTGCCGGTATGTCGGTCGTCGGCACGTGCAGGAGGAGTGGCTAGTCCCAGCATGATTCGGTGATCCAGCGCATTCTGCGGTACTGTTGGAGCGTCAGCAATCGGCGACAGAATAGCTTGGTCGAACGCTCACTGGACTTGTTCTTCAACCTTCAGAATTTGATCCGAAGGCACGTTCCGGAGCACCTGCCGTGTGCCGCTGGGCCATGTGATCTCGATTTCGCGAGCAACTCGTGACCCGCCCAGTCCGAAGTGCACTCGAGAATCGCTGGCACACGCATAGCCGACTGCAGTCGTGGCATGGTTGTATTGAACTTTACCGTCTTCGCCTGTGATGCGCACTTTCGCCCCAAGGCCCATGCGATTGCTCTTCTTGCCGACAAGCTTCAGAATGATCCAGTGATTACTGTTCTTTGAGATATTGTGAAAATATTTCAGAGATCCGTTAAGGACTGTGACGACGGCATCGATTCGGCCGTCATTATCTATATCTCCAAAGGCGACTCCGCGGTGTGCGGCCGCCACTTGGAAGTCGGGACCCGCTTCGCTGCTGACATCCAGAAACTTTCCATTTCCGAGATTGCGGAGAACCGAATTGGGCTCTTCATACTTGCGATTGGCGAATTGGGCGATGTTATCGAGAACATTGCTGCGGGCGACGAACAGGTCTTTCCATCCATCATTATCGAAATCGAAGATTCCGTTTCCCCATCCAGACATAGTGCGAGTCACTGCCAATTGAGCTGGAAGCGTTTGTTCCACGAACTGGCCGCCACCCACGTTACGAAATAACGGGAAGGATTCGTTCTCCACCGCTGTGTGCCAGATATCCGGGCGGCCATCATTATCGACGTCTCTGAAATCGACACCCATGCCGGAAAGCGCGCTGCCGCTCTGGGCGTAAGCAACACCCGCTTCCAGAGCAACTTCTTCGAACTTCTTGCCGCCGAGGTTATGAAAGAGAAAGTTGGGACGATTGTCATTGGCCACAAATATGTCCATGAATCCGTCACCATCGTAGTCGGCGATGGCTACTCCCATTCCTTTCCCGAAGTACTTCGCGATTCCGGTTTGCTCGGACACATCGGTGAAGGTGCCGTCGCCGTTGTTGCGGTATAGAGTATTCGGGAGATTCGCATAATTGTTAGGATGACAATATGCACGCAACTTGGGAGTCGGACCGCAGTAGGGGTCCGTATTGACCTCCCACTTGCAGTAATTCGAGACGAACAAGTCCAGCAGGCCGTCATTGTTGTAGTCCACCCACGCTGCCGAAACGGACCACATCTTCTTGCCGTCGAGAACGCCCCCGCCGACCCCAGTTTTATCGGTGACGTCAGTAAAGGTGCCGTTCCTGTTGTTATGCAGCAACTGATTCTTTCCCACATTCACGACGTAGATGTCGGGCCATCCATCATTGTCATAGTCGCCGACAGCTACGCCCATGCCGTAGCCGATACCAGCAACGCCTGCTGCCTCGGTTACATCGGTGAAAGTCCCGTCATGATTGTTGTGGTAAAGACGGTTCCAGTACTTCGGACTCTCTTTCTGAAGTGATGGAATGGCGGCGCCGTTTACGACAAAGACGTCAAGATAGCCGTCATTGTCGTAATCAAGCAGCGCCACGCCGCCTACCATGGTCTCTGGTTGATTTTTGTTGGGTGTCGGGCTGCTGTCGGTCACAAAAGTCAGACCCGAGCGCTGCGCGATCTCTTCAAAAACGATCGGCCCGTTTGGCGGTAACGCAGCGACAAGACCTGCTCCGAGCAGAAGTAGAGATAAAATGTAGGGATAGGACTTCATGCCCAACGATCAGTCTAGCATTTGGAAAGCGCTAGCCGCCGTCTTATGCCTGGCGGCCTCATCTCTCTTCCTTTTGGGTTTTCGATCGGCACCGACAACGAAACGGCCTAGCTTTGTGGATGTCGCTCCACTTTCGAAGATTACCTATGTCACCAACAACAGTTCCGGCGGCCACAAGTATTTCCCGCAACCAATGTGCGGCGGAGTGGCCATTTTCGATTTCGACAACGATGGCAGGTTGGACATTTTCTTTACCAACGGCGCGCAGATGCCGGAAATGAAAAAGACGAATCCTTCCTACTACAACTGCCTCCTGAAGCAGCGAGGTGACGGGACCTTTGAGGACGTTACGGCCAAAGCAGGGCTGTTGGGCGGGTCCCTGGATTTTAACTTCGGGGTGGCAGTCGGCGACTACGACAATGATGGCTATGAAGACCTCTTCATCTGCTCAGCGGGCCGCAATATCCTCTACCACAACAACGGAGACGGGACTTTCACCGATGTGACCGAGGTCTCCGGTATCGGCACCAAACCGCCCGGCACGATCAGTGTTGCTGCCGCCTGGTTCGATTATGACAATGATGGCCTTCTCGACCTGATTGTCTCGAACTATACGATCTGGACTCCGCAGACTGATTTTCGTTGCACCATGGAAAGCAAGGAATACTACTGCGATCCCAGACGCTACAAAAGCGTGCCTCAGCGTCTCTACCACAATCTGGGCAACGGCAAGTTCGAAGACGTAACCGAAAAGTCCGGATTGGCGAAATATCCCGGCAAGGGGATGGGCATCTCGATTGCGGATTTCAACGATGACGGCTGGCCGGACATATTCGTTGCCAACGACACCGAACCCAACTCACTGTTTATCAATATGCACAATGGAACGTTCGAAGAACGAGGGCTCGAACTCGGCGTCGCCTACGACGACAATGCCCGCACCGGATCCTCGATGGGTTCGGACGCGAAGGATTTTGACAACGACGGAAACGTAGATATCTTCTACAACAATCTCCGGCAGCAGGTCTGGCAGTTGCTCAGAAACGATGGCCACCTATTCAGCTATGCGTACTCCTCGAAGATCCAGTCGATGAGCATCCCGCACTCAGGATGGAGTAACGGATTCATCGATTACAACAACGATGGCTGGAAGGACATTTATTCCGCTAATGGCGACGTCGATCAGGTGAATGAATCATCGCCCGAGCACGACACCATGTTCGAGAATGTCGATGGCAAGACCTTCATAGACGTATCCGACGAAATGGGAAAGGATTTCTTGCGAAAGGGATACCAACGAGGATCGGCGTTTGGCGATCTGAACAACGACGGCTCTCTCGATATTGTGGTCACCTCCCTCAATGACAAGCCCAGGATTCTGATGAATACCGCCGACAGCGGCAATCACTGGATCATGCTGAATCTGATCGGCCACAAGAGCGCACGGGATGCCATCGGAGCCAAGGTCAAGCTGACCACGGCTTCCGGCCGCACGCTCTACAACCATGTTGCGATCAGCGTTGGCTTCATGTCCTCGAGCGACAAACGGGTGCACTTCGGGCTGGGTCAAGAAACCAGGATTGCATCGATTGAAATCCGCTGGCCAAGCGGAATTCGGCAGGTTCTGAAGGACATCGCTGCCGATCAGCTTTTGAAGATAGACGAACCCGCCAGGTAACGCGCCGACTCGCGCGGCATATTCCGGGCCTCATACTCCAGACTTCACGGCCTCGGCTGAGCTGCTCCCTTGGTTTTCGACTGTTCGGCGTCCTGCTCCGCCTTGAGTTTTTGCACGATCTCTCGCTCGCGGTCCCCGTCCTCTTTACGCCTCAATCGGTAATAGACCTGTGCAAGAGAAACGTGTGGCTCAAGGAAATCCGGATATTGCTTTATCAGGGCTTCCAAAGCGCTAAGTGCCCGGTTCATGTCTCCGGCTGCCAGATAGGTCGCCCCGACCTGGTAGAGCGCGCCCGGATCCTTGGGACGAACCAGCAAGGCGCGATCCAGCAGTTGATGTGCGCGCTCATAGTTGCCGTCCTGTTTCAACAGGACGGCCAGCCGCACGTTCGACTCGAAGTCGTTGGGGTTCACGGCGAGCTCTTTCTCAAAAGCCTGACGTGCTGCATTCATGTCGCCGCTGGCCATCAGCGCTTGGCCGAGATAGGAATACACGTCCGGCAGACTCGGATCGATCTCCGCAGCCTTGGTGAGATCCGCGATGGCTTCCGGATATTCCATGGCTTCGAATTTGGTCATGCCCATCAGCAGATGAGCTTCCGCGGAGCCGCCGTTGCGCAAAATACGGTCAATTACTGCTGCTCCTTCGTCGCGTTGTTTGTTTCTCAGAAGAGCGGTTCCCAGCATGTAAGCGACCGCCAGATCGTCGGGAGATTTCTTCTGCTCAGGCTCCAACAGGCGAATCACGTCTTTGCTCTGGCCCATGCGCAGATAGCAGTCGCCTAAGAGCAGTATCGCCTGATGATTGTTGGGATCTTGTGCGTGCACTCGCGCCAGTTGGGTGGCTGCGTCGCTGATCCTGCCCATCTTGTAGTAGGCAATCGCCAGATTCAGACGAGCCTGAGTAAACCCGGGCGACTGTTTTAGCGCAGCCCTGTATTCCGGTACCGCCTCTTCAAACCGTCCCAGCCCGGCCAGGGCCGCCCCCAGGTTGGAATGGATGGTCGCCGCCCCGGGAGCCATCTTCAAGAACTGACGGTACTCTTTAACCGCTCCCTCAAGATCGCCCGCCTGCTGCTTCTGTATCGCATCCTGGACTAACTCCTGCGGCGATTGCGCCCAAGCAAGGAAGGAAAGCAGGCAGACACCCAAGCCGATGCAGGACCGAGCCGATTTCCACATGAGGATACGGGGGGAAACGTTCCCCCACAGTCTACAGCAAGAAAAGAAATGGGATGGCCGAAGCCATCCCATTCTGTGGGTTGAAATTAGTCTCGAGTTCAGAAGTAGTACTTGACTCCCATCTCGATGATGCGATGCCCCTGTTTCTGGGTGGTAGTGCCGAAGGTTGAATTACTCTGAGTCATGTTGTAGGCGGCGTCTTGGGCGAAGCTGAGGTTGAGATTGCTTCCGTTAAACGACCACAACGGGTGGTTCATCCAGTTGTAGAAGTTGAACCGGAACTGCAGCTTCTGGCTTTCGGTGATGGCAAAGTTCTTGAACAAGCCCATATCCCAATTGAAATAGGCCGGTCCATAGATGGCTGGCAAGAGCGTGTTGCCGTTCTGACCGATTGCCGTCGGAGCCTCGAAGCAACTCGCATTGATATACTGATGCGCTTTCAGCCCACTCGCTGGATTGCAGGTCAGAATCGGGTTAAGTTGGATTTCCGGCGTGCCCAGCAGCGAGAGATTGCTGATCGCAATGCCCTTTGGATTCTGCAGGCTGACAGAGCCCGGAATAATCGCGCTGCTACCGTTGGTGCCGCTGACACCGCTGTAGCTCATGCCGAAGTTCTGGTTCTGATAGCCGGTCAGGTTGGGCCCGCTCTGAAGCTGCACGACGCCAGTCACCTCCCAGCCATTGATGGCGCCGCCCGCCCACTTGTTGACATTAGCTTTGGGCAGCTCAATCGCGTAAGCCGCGTTAAAGAGTTGTTTGCGGCTGTCGGGCAGAACGCCAATGTTTTGATTTACGTTGAACTCGTTGATGAGGTTGCTCCCACTAGTTCCTAGGACACCCTGGGCCTTGCTGAAGGTGTAGTTCAAGTTGATGGTGTAACGGCCCTTGGTGCGCGCCCAAAGGGCCTGCAATGCGTTGTAGTTGGCACGGCCGTTATTGCTGATCTCATACAGGTCCGAATAACCCTGGATGGGATAGAAGTTGGCGGTATTCAGCGTGTTCGGATCAGCGCCGCCATTGTTCGACGCCAGCATGGCCCCTACGGGGATCAGATTGATGTCCTTGGTGTTGATGCCCGTGCTGCCACCGTTGCCTGCGCTGGCGAGATCTTCCGACCGATTGCCGATGTAGGAGATCTCCCCTATGCTCGACCACGGCAACTGTTGGGAAACGGTGAAGTTCCAGTTGTCCGTATAGCCCATCTCGTTATCGCTGCCGTCCACGGCCGAAGGACCCGATGGGGTTGCGCTGAAGCTCACGGTGTCTAGCCCGGCATTCCCCGAGGATTGGCAGCCGGTGCCAGGAGTTGGGCACCACGGAGCTGCGGAGAAAGGCAATGGATTGACGAGGATGGGCTGGCTGGTAGTTCCGCTCAAGGAAACCTTCCCACCGAAACTGGTCGATTTGACCCCGGCGGACGCATCCAGGCCATTGGTAAACTGACCGGTATGGAAGTAGTAGCGGCCCCACCCTCCGCGAAGCACCGTCTTGCCGTTGCCAAGCAGGTCGTAGGCCGCACCCAGGCGCGGCTGGTAGAACAACGAGCGTGTCGGGAATCCGCCCAATGGAACGGAAGGGTCCTTGGCATGCCACTCGAATCCACAGAAGGTCGGCGCGCCGGTACAGGCTGCGCCGCCGCCCGCGGTATAGGCGTTGATGTTGAAGATCGCGAAGCCATCCCCAAGCCGGTCATACCAAGGTTGTGAGTGACTGAAGCGGAGGCCCAGGTTCACAGTCAGCCGCCTGGTCACTTTCCAGTCATCCTGTACGAAGAAATCGGCGGTATTGTAGGCCTCGTCGTTGAGACGATTCTTGGTAGTTTCGTTGTAGTTGCTGGCAATACCCAAGACCTCGTCGGCATAGGAGTCGCCGGTGCTATACAGTGGATTGCTCCCGGACACGAACTGCAAATACCCGTTGGTATTGTTATTGGCGGGCTGGGCATTGCGGATCCATTCCCAGAAAAAACCCGCCTTCAGCGTATGCCTGCCTACAACCTTGGTGAGTGTATCGCTCACGCTGGGCATGTATTTGTTGGCATACAAACCTTGCGAGGGTCCGCCGGCTTCGAAGCCACCTGGATTGAAGATCAGGGACGCTTCACTATTTCCACCGCTACCTCCGAACGACGGGATCTGCGTGACGCCGTTCTTGAACAATCCCATGACGTTGTAGCCGACCGTTGAACGATTTACCGCATTCGGATTGGCGAAGACGTTCGGGAACTTCACGAGAGTGTAGGCGACCACCGTTTCGTTGGTCATGGTGGGGCTGAACACGTGGGTCAGTGACCCCGATATGGAGCTGGAACTATTCTTGCCCAAGATCGCTGTCGGATACGGAACCTGGTCCGACTGGCGCCACCACAGGCCAACCGGGAACTGTTGCGTCTCCTTCTGATAGTTGTAGCGCACGAACACCTTAGTTCTGTCGCTGATGCTGTAATCCTCGCGGGTGACGAACTGAGTGTTGTTCTGGTTGAAGATTTCTGATTTAACGTAATTGTATCCGCCAGTCTGGTTGGGGTCGGCATTGGCTGCGGGATACAGCTTCATCAGCGCGAGCATGTTCGGGTTCAGGTCCGCCTGCGGAACAGTGACGTTGTATCCACCATTGCCGTCAGGTGTGGCGCCGAAGGCGGTCAAAGCGTTCTGGTTAAGACATGGCAAGTAGTTCCCCCCCGCTACGCTGGTGCCGGGGCACGCCGTACCCGCCGGGGCTTGTGCAGCCGTGTCATAGCTGTTGCCTGCGTTGCCGATTTTCTTCAACTCGGACGTGGAGAAATTCCCGCCGAGCATATTCGCCGTGGGAACCGTGGAGCGCAGCAAGCCGGTATCCAGCACCTGGTAGTAGTACTCGAAGCCGGCGAAGTAGAACAGCTTGTTGTGGGTTTTCGGGACCGTACCACCGATCGTCCCGCCTGGATAGTAGTACTTATTTGCAGGTTTCGGTGTCTTGGTGTTGTCGTTCAGCCAATCGTTGGCGTTCAGTGCGAAATTGCGGGCTGTGAAAAAGCCGCTGCCGTGCACCTTCTGGCCACCGGATTTGGTCACCGACGTAATAAGAATCGGTCCTTTTTGGTTCTCGGCGCTGAAATTCGATGCCAGCACCCGGAACTCCTGCAAGAAGTCGGAGTTGGGGTTGACCGGCGTGTCGCAATCGCAACCCGGGTCGGCCACGTGCGCGCCGTCCATGGTGATATCGAGCGAGTTGCTGGGCAGGCCGTTATACGAAGACGCGTTGTTCAGCGGGCTCTGGCTGCCGCCGTCGCCGTTGGCGTTGATACCGATGACCTCGCCGGTGTAGTTCGCCTTGTTGGAAGAGCCGTTCTGAACGGCAAAGCCGGGCATGATCTTGATGTACTCGGCCGCGTCGCTGCCGATTTGAACCAAGTTCTGCAAATCCTTGGTTTCCAGCGTATACGACATCTCGGCTGAGTCCGTGGTCACAAGCTGGGCGGCTTCAGCGTTGACCTCGACCGTTTGGCTGGTCGCGCCTACGGTGAGAGTGACGTTCAAGTTGCGCTTTTCCGCGCCGCCCAAGACAATGTCGTCTGCCTTATAGGCTTCAAAGCCCTGCGCCTCAATCTTCAGATTGTATTTGCCTACAGGAACTGAAGCGAAGGTGAAGTAGCCATCCGTATCGGTCTGGCTATCGCGGATAGATCCGGACCCGGCGTCGATCAAAACGACTTTGGCGCCTTTCACTACGGCTCCTGTGGGATCGGAGACCACGCCCGTCAGCGTGGCGAAGATTCCTTGCCCCCACATCACCCCAAGCAACAGTGCGACAACGCAGGCTACGCCGCTCGCTAGTTTTAACGGCTTCAACATAAATCATCTCCAATGGTGAACAAATTCTGAGTGACCGTTTGAGGTTTCCGGTCGTGGGTGGGAACGCCCCTTCCCATCCCAATCCGTGTGGATATTCGATATAGTGTTTTTCTACTACGTGCCAGATTACGCACCAGTTCAATGAGGGTTGTCAAGAAGAAAATCGTTTTTCTCTGCTGATCGCTAATCACAATGGGGAATTTCGTTACATACTATGCCAAGTACCCGACGCGTTCCTGTCTCGCAATCGGGATGACTCCAATCACATGGAATACTCAGCGTAGTTACCGATCGTGCTACCTGAGATATGCAAAAGCGCATATAACGGGGGACTTATGACAACGGATTCAGCCCTTGGTTTGGCCTTGTTCCCATCGTCTTCGGGACTCACCAACAGCCCCGGAAATTGTCAGAGCCATTTACAATGCTCTCGCTCCACGTGGAGCTCTTGAATGAAAATGAAGAAGATCCCCAGGGGACTGACAATTGCTCTGGTCTGCGCGATTCTTCTCCAGCGCGCGCTGGCAGAGCAGCCTGCGGCGCACGAAGTTGCCGATTGGATCAAGTCGGCAGTGATCTACGAGGTGAATCCGCGCACTTTCTCCGCGACCGGCGACCTTCGCGGCGTGGAACAGCGTTTGGATTATCTGAAAGAGCTTGGGGTCACCGTGGTCTGGATCATGCCCATTCATCCCGTGGGGCAAGCCAAGAAGAAGGGCAGCATCGGGAGCGCTTATGCCGTACAGGATTACTACGCCATCAATCCTTCCTACGGAACGAAAGACGACTTAAAACACTTCGTCAGCGAAGCGCACCAGCGGGGCCTCAAGGTCATCATCGACATCGTTGCGAACCATACCGCCTGGGACAGCGTCCTCATGAAACACCCTGAGTTCTATAAGAAAGATGCTCAGGGCAACATCATTCCGCCGAATCCTGACTGGTCCGATGTGGCCGGACTCGACTACAGGAATCCCCAGCTGCGCAGTTACATGACCGACATGCTGAAGTACTGGTTGAAAGATTTCGACCTGGACGGATTTCGCTGCGATGTTGCCGGCGAGGTGCCCACCGACTTCTGGGAGAACGCTCGGGCAGAACTGGTGAAGATCAAGCCGGACCTCATCATGATCGCGGAAGCCAATAAGCCGGAGTTGCTCACGAAAGCTTTTGACCTGGATTATGCCTGGCCGTTTCACAGCACGATAACCGATGTGCTGGAGAACGGTGCGCCCGCTCAGGCCATCATTTTCGACTGGCAGACGGAGCACGAACGCTATCCCAAAGGCGCACTGGAGATGCGCTTTTCCGACAACCATGACGAAAAGCGCGCCATTGCCCGGTTCGGCGAGCGTGGAACTCTGGCAGCTTCAGCGCTGGTCTTTACTATGGATGGCGTGCCGATGCTTTATAACGGCATGGAGGTTGGCGACACAACTGAATCCGGCGCGCCGGCGCTGTTCGAGAAGCTGCCGGTTTTCTGGCCGATCGCCGAGCGAAGACCAAACTTTCTCCCGTTTTATAAGCAACTCATCGCCATGCGAAGATCTCATCCGGCGTTGCAACAGGGTGAGACTGAATGGGTACGGAACGGAGCGCCAGAGCGTGTGCTGACGTTTTTCCGACGCGCCGCTGGAGAGGAATACTTTGTCGCCATCAACGTCTCGAATCAGCCGTATGTCGGAGTCGTCGACACTCCGAGTGGCGAATACTTGGATCAAACCCCTGGACTCGACGAAGCCGCTCGCAAGAAGACTACTCCCCCAGTGCTCGTCCTTAATGGCTGGGATTTCCGGATCTATCGCAAGGTTCACTGACACGATCCACGCAATTTTAGGCGATTGATATTAGGCGTCGCTGGGTTCCGCCCCTACTTATCCGTTTCACGTACATCCTTGCGTGCTGCGCGCCAACTATTTATGGTTCTCGCATGAAATTCCCTCGGTCCAGCGGAGTGTTGCTGCACCCGACGTCTTTGCCTGGAGGCCACGGGATCGGTGACTTTGGTTCCGACGCGTATCGTTTCGTAGACTTTCTGCATTCGGCTGGACAGAAACTCTGGCAGGTTCTTCCTCTCAACCCAACGGGCTATGCTGACTCGCCCTTTCAGTGTTTTTCCGCGAGTGCAGGAAATCCGCTGCTCATCAGTCTGGATCAGTTCGCCGAGCAAGGCATCCTGAGCAGGAGCGATTTGCAGTCTGTACCGACGTTTCACGCGGAAACCGTAGATTATGGCGCTGTTGCTGGTTTCAAGATGCCGTTGCTGCAGAGGGCTGCGGCCAACTTCTTGGTAAGCGCTTCTGCTGAGAGTCGGCGCGAGTTCCAGGAATTTGCGCAGACTCATGCTTCGTGGCTCGACGACTTCGCTCTGTTCATGGCAGTGAAGGAGGAGAACAACCTCGTAGCGTGGACCAAGTGGCCGAGCGACATCGCTGGGCGCCAGCCCGAGGCCATGAGACGCAAGCAGGAAGAACTGGCGTCCGCCATCGATGCCCAGAAGTTTTTTCAGTACGTATTCTTCCAACAGTGGCAGAAACTGCGGGCCTATGGGCGCGAATGCAATATCCGTATCGTCGGAGACGTGCCTATCTACGTTGCGCATGACAGTGCCGACGTATGGACGAATCCTCAGTTTTTCCTGCTCGATGAGCGTGGCAACCCGCTCAAAATTGCCGGCGTCCCCCCCGACTATTTCAGTGCTACCGGACAGTGCTGGGGTAATCCTATCTACAACTGGCCCCTGCTCAAACAAACCAGATTTCAATGGTGGGTCGAGCGGTTACGCTCCGCGCTCCGTCTCTACGATTTCATCCGCATCGATCACTTCCGCGGTTTCGAAGCCTACTGGGAAGTGCCGGCCAGCGAGACTACCGCGATCCATGGCCGCTGGGTCAAAGGCCCGGGCGCAGAACTGTTTTCTGTACTCCGCAAAGAACTCGGCGAGTTGCCGATCATCGCGGAGAATCTCGGTGTCATCACTCCCGAAGTCGAAGCGCTTCGTCATCAGTTCGGGCTGCCGGGCATGGCCATCCTGCAATTCGCCTTCGGCAACGACCCACAGGCGCCGACTTTCAAGCCGCACAACTATGTGCGCGATCTGGTGGCCTACACCGGCACGCACGACAACGACACCGTCGTGGGCTGGTGGACGAGCGGGGGCAAGGGTGATAGTACGCGCACCGCGGAAGACGTTGTCAAAGAGCATGCGTACGCCCGCGCCTATCTCGGCTTCAAGGACGAACCTATCCACTGGGTTCTGATCCGCGCCATCATGGCGTCGGTTGCCAATACTGCCATCGCGCCGATGCAGGATCTTCTTGGCTTGGGCAGCGAGGCCCGCATGAATCTGCCCGGCGTGCCCAGCGGATACTGGAAGTGGAGGATGAAGCCGGACGCAGCTACCAAGGAAATCGCTGCAAAGCTCAAGGAATTGGCTATGCTCTACGACCGTTAGGCCATAACCTGCTCAGGGTTGAAACTCTTAGCCGAGGTGGTGCACATGGAAAAGCCGAGCAAGTCGTTCTGGGAGATCTGGAACATGAGTTTCGGATTTTTCGGCATTCAGTTCGGCTGGGGCTCTGCAGATGGCCAACATGAGCGCCATCTACGAATACCTGGGCGCCCGGGCTGACCAGATTCCCATCCTCTGGCTCGCTGCGCCGCTCACTGGCCTGATCGTGCAGCCGATCATCGGTCATGCCAGCGACCACACTTGGGGCCGCCTCGGTCGGCGTCGGCCCTATTTCCTCGCCGGCGCGATCCTGAGCTCATTAGCCCTCATCCTGATGCCGCGCTCGTCGGTCCTGTGGATGGCTGCAGGTCTCCTCTGGATTCTGGATGCATCGATCAACATCAGCATGGAGCCGTTTCGCGCCTTCGTTGCCGATTTGCTTCCGGAGTCGCAACGGACCCGCGGCTTCGCCATGCAGAGCCTGTTTATTGGACTCGGAGCTGTCATCGCCTCGACTCTGCCATGGATGTTGACAAACTGGTTCATCTCGGGAAGGCGCAGCCGGGACACGCCATTCCCCTGACGGTACGTCTCTCGTTCTTTCTGGGAGCGGCGGTATTTCTCAGCGCAGTTCTCTGGACAATCGTCACAACCAAGGAATATCCCCCGATGACCTCGAAGCCTTTCGCCGCATGAAGACGGGAGAAGCGCAGCCTGGCCACCAACGCTCGGCGAGATCTCTCGACTCCATTGCCAAAATGCCAAAGCACCATGCAGCCAGCTGGCGCCGGTACAGATTCTGACCTGGATTGGACTCTTCTGCATGTGGTTGTATTTTCCTGTGGCGGTCGCCCACAACGTCTTTGCTGCGTCCGACACGACTTCGCCGCTCTATCGGCCGGAGTTGAGTGGGGTGGCAATTGTTTCGCGGTGTATTCGGCGGTCTGCTTTGCTTTTCGCGTTCTTTCTTGCCGTCGATCGCTCGCGTACTCGGGCGCAAACACACTCACAGCCTTTGCCTCGTCGCAGGCGGCCTTGGACTGATCTCGGTTGCCTTCATCCACAATAAGTATGTTCTGCTGCTGACCATGGTGGGTGTCGGCATCGCATGGGCCAGCACTCTCGCCATGCCGTACTCGGTACTGGCGGGATCGCTGCCCAAGGAAAAAACCGGCGTCTATATGGGCATCTTCAACTTCTTCATCGTCACGCCGGAAATTGTCGCTTCGTTGTTTTTCGGCTGGGTGATGAACCACTTGCTTGGCAACAATCGCCTCACCGCCGTCGTTGCCGGCGGAGTCTTCATGCTGATCGCAGCGGTTCTCATGCAGAGGGTTTTCGATCCGGAAGAACAAAAGCAGGGGATTGAAGAGAAACAGGATTCCAAGCCGCTCGCTACCGGGCTTGCGACATAAGTTTCTGCCGGAGGGCGTTGGAGCTGGATCCGGATTTCGCTATGCGCACGATATGCTCGGTATCGTCCTCACCCGTGCAGGCAAGCTCGATGAAAGTAAACGCTTCGATCACGATACGGCTCATGCTGGTTGTGTTTGTTAATCTGCCCCTGGTCGCGGCGGCCCAAACGGCCAAGACGGGCGCGAACGCGTGCGCTGCCTGTCATTCGCAGGCCAAGACCCAGCCTCACACCTCGATGGGACAAGCGCTTGAGACCGTCGAGGACTGCAAGGTATTAATCGATCGCCCCGTGCTTACTGTGACGGTTGGAAGATATTCCTACCGAATCGAACGCAAGGGCAATCAGAGTGAGTACTCGGTAACCGACGGAGTGGCGACCATCACTGCGCCAATTCGCTGGGCGATGGGGGCAAGTTCTTCCATCGGGCAAACCTACATCCTCGAAAAGGGTGGCGAATTATATGAAAGTCGCGTCAGTTATTACCGCGAGTTGAACGCACTGGGACCCACCATGGGCTCGACTGCCTCTGCTCCAGCTAACTTGAATGAGGCGTTAGGGCGATTGATGACGGTCGAGGACAAGCTGAGTTGTTTCGGCTGTCATTCCACGGACGCGAAGTCAGGCCGCCAACTTACACTGGAGAAACTAAAACCGGGAGTACAGTGCAATCACTGTCACGAAGGCAGCGAATCACACTTGTTAGCCATGATTCAGTTTGCTGAGGGTGCGCAGTCGGCGATCCCGAAGTCAATCGCAGGAGGACTGGCGGCGGAGCAAGTCTCAGATTTCTGCGGGCAGTGTCATCGGACCTGGGCGGAAATCGTTATGCAGCCGAATCTCGGCATTGGGAATGTTCGTTTTCAACCCTATCGGCTAGCCGGCAGCAAGTGCTACGACGCGAACGATCCGCGAATCAGTTGCCTGGCCTGCCACGACCCGCACCGTGAATTAGTGTCGGAAACCAAGGACTATGATGGCAAATGTCAGGCTTGCCATGGCGGGGGAAAGCCGGACGCTAAACGCTGCCCGGTAGCAAAATCGAATTGCGCGTCCTGTCACATGCCCAAGCTCGAGCTACCCGGAGCACACTATAAGTTCTCCGACCATCGAATTCGAATCGTGAAACCGAACGAACGCTATCCGGAATAGGTTCACCGAGCTTCCCTGACGCTTACCTGTCGGTTCCAGAGCTGGCAGGATCGCAACGACTTTCTGTGGCCACTTTCACTTTTGCGTCGTCGCAATCAAGTCGAGCAGTCCGTTCACGATCGCAGTTTCCGCACAGCCCGGCTTCAACTTTGATCCCAGCACCTGAAACGTATTTGCTCCGAAAGCTGTGTCGTTGGGGATATAACCGGACTCTGCTCTCCCGTTGGCCAACGTCACCATGACCGTATTCGCCATGGGGGATTCCCGCTTCAGTCGTAGCCCGATCGCGGTGTACAGTTCCGCATTCACCGAGGTCAGAGCGATGTTCCCAATGCGCAGCGCCCCAAGACGTATCTCGACCGGATCTCCGTCTACGTAGGTGCCGGGTTTTCCCTCGCGGCCTGTATCGATCCGCTTCCGTCCCGGACACGTCACTATCTTTTGTTCTGCGGCAATACTCGGGCTAGGGTCCAGTCGCTTGATGTTGGTCATTACGCGAATTACTTCTTCGCCGAGCAACACGCCTTCACTGTCCATGATGCGCTCCAGTTGGTCGCGCACCTGAGGATCAAGCAGGCCGGCGTTGATTTTTTCATCTCGGATCGGCGCCTCGATGGGTTCGCGAGTCATGACGTATCCCGTAATCGGCGCGCCGCCACGCGAGGCCAACGCATTCGTGGCCGCGCGGAGATATAGAGGATTCTGGTCGCCGCTGGCGCCTTGCGCGAAAATCACGACCGGCTTGTCCGCGAACGCCTGCTCCACATAGCGGGACGCCGCCCCCGCGAAGTCCGCGCTGGTGAATCCGCTGAGGTAACCATTCACCGGATGCATGCCGTAATCCATGTAAACGGCGATTGGTTGACCTTTCTCCGCAAGAAATTCCACAACCGCGACCGTCTTGTCGGAAGGTCCGTCAAGATTCGGCGCTTGCGTCCAAAGGTGGGTTTCGGGATCGATGGCGTCGCGGTTCACGTTGAGATACGAGCGTCCACTGCCGAATCCGACGCGTGCCGATTGCAGTTTGGCTTTTGCCTGGCGGACAGCATCCACCATCTGCCCAATGATCGGCGCCGGCAGAGCGTTAGAGTCGGTGAGCGCACGAAAGCCCCCCGGTCCCCAACCACTGTGGGTGTGTGTCGCCGACATAAGAATGTTCTCGATCGGGCATTTCAATTCTGTTGCGATTTGCTTCGAAGCAGCCTGCCAAATGGCCTCCGAAAGTCCGCCTTGGTCGGCCCCGATCAGAGCTGCACGGGTCGCGCCGGTATCGAGTACGATGGCACGCGCATAGAGCTTTTCGTGAGCATATTTGCCGGTCGCAGGGTTGGCCGCATCGGATGGCGGGGTGATATCAATACGCGCAGCGCCCACGCGAAGCGTGCCTTGAGCAATCGCTTGGTGTGCCACGAACAGGCTGAAAATGAGCCAAAGGATGGAAGACGAGATTGTCGTCTTGCTCATTGCGCGCACTCCTTAACGGTCTAGTTTTTTGTGATGCGATGTACTACTCTGCGGCTCTCTCGCGCCGGTTGCTTTAGAGCGTAACCGTTTTCTGACTCCTTGCGGACTCATAGATTGCGTGAATGATGGTGAGATCGCGCAAGCCTTCCTCGCCAGGAGTGAGCGGCTGCTGGTTCTGCATGATGCAATCGGACATGTGATCCATCTCAGCGGCGAAATGATCGACGGACGGCAGATCGCGTTGCTCGATGACATTGTCCCGCTCAATCCACATACGCAAGCCGCTGTACCAAGTAGCGGGGTCCACACAGAGACGCGCTTCCGTTCCCATCACCCGATAGTGACTCTGATGAAAATAGCCATAACTGGAGCTGCAGTTTGCCAGGATCCCACTCGGAAAGCGCAGCTGAAAGGTGACGTGCTCCTCGACTTCTTTAAAGCGCGGATCACCCGGAGTGCTGTAGATCATGGCGTTGACCTCTTTTGGTTCTTCGCCGGTCAAGTAGCGCGAGGCGTTCAAGGCGTAGATACCGATGTCCATCATGGAGCCGCCGCCGGCCATCTGTTTGTTCAGCCGCCATTGCTTGGGATCGCCGATGGGAAAGCCGGCGTCGGCAAGGATCATCTGCGTGGGACCGAGTTCGCCGGAGCGGGCGATCCGGATGGCTTCGCGGTTGTAGGGTTCGTAGCGGCAGCGGTAGGCAATCATCAACTTGCGATCGACTTTGTGGGCGGCATCGATCATCTGCTGACATTCGGCGGGTGTGTTGGCCATCGGCTTTTCGCAGAGAACGTGCTTGCCCGCCTGCAGACCTCGCACGGTGTACTCCGCGTGCATGCCATTGGGCAGCACGACGTAGATAACGTCCACTTCGGGGTTGTTCTTGATGGAATCGTAGTTCCCGTAGTTGTAGATGTTCTTAGGATCAACGCCATACCGCAGCGCCAATTTGCTGGCCTTGTCGGGATGGCCGCTGACGAATGCGACGACTTTCGATTTTTCGCACGTGGCGAAGGCTGGCAGAATCTGGTTGATGGCGAGGCTGCCGAGGCCAACCACCGCCCATCCCAGTTTCTTGCCCGGTGGATCTGGCACCTTGAGTTGGGCTAGCGCCGGCTTCAGGAGCGCTCCGGGAATGCTCGCGGCCAGGACGCCCTGTCCGACTCTAGAGATGAATCCGCGGCGAGTAATTTCTTTCGAGAAGGAATTCGACATAACTACTTTTGCTCCTTTGCCGCGCGTGCGCGGCGAATTTCGTCTAAACGCCTCTTGAGGTATTCCTCGTATTCTTTCTTGAGGGCAGGATCGCTGGGGGAGCCATAGATCTCGCTGGATTTGTACTTCCGTTCGGCAAATTTCTTTTTCGTCCACTCATCGTGAATATGGATCTCGTCAGCCCGGTCGAGAACCTCCTTCACAAGCTGGGGTGGAACGAAATACACACCTTCGCGGTCGCCGACCACTAGATCGCCGGGCATAACGGTGACGCCGCCGATCCGCACCGGAATATTGATACCCGTGAGCATCACGTTCCCGATTGGGGTTGGATCGACAGACCGGAAGTAAGCAGGCATGTCGATTTCGGAGATTCCGTTGAGATCGCGGACGCTGCCGTCGACCACCAGGCCTCCACTGTGCGTGGCGGTCATCACGTAGTAGAAGAGATTGTCTCCGACGATGGTCCCGTTCACTTTCTTGCCGAACAGGTCGACGACGAGCACGTCGCCAGGCTGCAGCATGTCAATGGCGGTCTGATTCATGAGTTGCTTAAGGCCATGATCTTTGGCCTTTGTCTGCGCAACCTCATCGACATCGGAGCGCAGCGGCATGAATTGCACCGTAAAGGCGCGTCCCACCATCGTTTTCGCAGGCTGCAGGATTTGAAATCCGTCGGCGTACTGATTGTTGAATCCTTTTTCCTGAAGTACGGCCCAAACTTCCTCCGATGAGAGGCCTCGCGCCCTTTCTATCAAGTCGTCCGGCACTTTGGGACGTCCGTCGGGAAGACGGTCAAATGGGTTCTGTGCCGTGTAGTCAACCAAGTCCTGCCGGGGAAATATGAAGAGTTGTGCTAAAGCGGGCACCGGTGCTAGCACGACAATTGCGCACGCACCGAAAAACACAATCAGAGCGAGTCGGGCAGAACGGCAACTTACACGTCGGGGCATCGGAGTACCTCCCAGTTGAACGAGAGATGGCGGCTGTTGGAGCGTCCTTGGCCTTAGAGACAACCAGCACTGTGCGGTCGTGCCCCTGAAACTCTCAAATCGCAGATGATTTGTCAAACGCGAATCTTGCCCGGCAAGCGTACAATCACGATTTCACTTTGAAGCTGTGTAATCCGGTGCCGTGAAAGGACTGAGCCCATGAGTGACAATGACCGTCATGGCTTCGACCGTCGCGAGATCCTGAAGACTTCCGCTATGGCTCTGGGCAGCGCCCTGTTGGCGGGGGAACCACTCGAGGCCTACCCCAAAGGAGTCAACTCCAACTCCAATCCCTCCGCCTTGAAAATCACAGATCTTCGCGTGGCGACGATCGTGAAGCCGGGGCCGAGTCCTTGCCCCATCATTCGGATCGATACCAATCAGGGCGTATACGGACTGGGAGAGGTTCGGGACGGCGCCAGTCCGACTTTCGCTCTTTTCTTAAAGAGCCGCATACTAGGTGAGAACCCGCTGCAAATCGACAGATTGTTCCGCAAGATTAAGCAATTTGGCGGGCACGCCCGACAAGGCGGTGGAGTCTGCGCAATCGAAATGGCGCTATGGGACATCGCCGGTAAAGTCTATAACGTCCCGGTCTACGCGATGCTCGGGGGCAAGTTCCGGGACAAGATTCGCATCTACGCCGATACCGAGGAGTCCAAGGATCCCAAGGTTTATGCACGCAGGATGAAGGAGCGCAAAGAGGGAATGGGCCTCACCTGGCTCAAGATGGACCTGGGGGTCGAAATGGTGTCGGACACGCCCGGAACAGTGACGCATCCGTCCGACCTGAGTCCGTGGGAAACGACGCAGCTTCCGCATCCTTTCTTGGCCATGGAAGTCACGGACAAAGGGATTGCCATGCTGGAGGAATACGTCGCCGCGGTCCGTGACGCCGTAGGTATGGAAATTCCGCTTTCCATGGATCATCTGGGGCACCTCGGTGTGAAGTCGATCATTCGTCTGGGCAAGGCTTATGAAAAGTACAACCTGTCGTGGATGGAGGACGTGATTCCCTGGACCTACACCGACCTGCTGAAACAGATCTCAGACCAGAGCCCTACTCCCATCCTCACTGGCGAAGACATTTACCTCAAGGAACCGTTCCGGGTTCTCTGTGAACGGCACGCAGTCAGCAAAATTCATCCCGACCTGGCAACGGCTGGAGGGATTCTCGAGACCCACAAAATCGGAGACATGGCCGAGGAATACGGCGTGCCGATGGCCATGCATTTTGCCGGGACGCCCATCAGTTGCATGGCGAACATTCATTGTGCCGCCGCTACGCAGAACTTTCTGGCGCTTGAGAATCACTCTCTCGACGTGCCCTGGTGGTCATCGCTGGTGGAAGAAGGAGCCAAGACACCGATCGTTAATCATGGCTGGATTGAGGTGCCTGACCGGCCTGGTCTCGGTGTGACTCTGAATGAAGATGTGGTTCGCCAGCATCTGGCACCGAATAGCGGTTATTTCGAACCGACTCCACAGTGGGACCAAGAACGCTCCTGGGACCGGCTCTGGAGTTAGAACATCTGGGGGCTTCAGCGACATTCCGGGCTGCGGCGCCAAGGCGGCTTCTCCGCCACAGAACGTCGGGATGGTGCTTGGTGATGGCGCCCCACCAGCCAGACCTTCAATCACCTTTAAGAATGGTCAATTCGCTTTCTGCCGTGGCCACGGTGGAACCATCCTTCATGACGGCCGCCTTGCCCCGAAACGCATACGGCCAGCCTTTGGAACTTTTCAACTCCGCCATCTGTGCGGCGACGTTGATTGGGACACGTACCTTCTGAGCCTGGTGACTGGCTATGCTGGAGGGCTCAATCGATTTCAACTTGACTGGAGCACCCCATTTTGCAAGCGTCTCTTTCGCGAAGGGACCAACCTTCCACTGTCCTTCAATTTCGACGGAGAGCGCCGTGACAGCGGCGTCGGATTCGTTCCTGATCTCAACCACAAAATCCACAACGTCAGGGTGGGGCGTGCCAACCGGGTCCGAGTAATCCCATTTTTGAATCGCGATCTCGGTATTTTGGGGAGGAGGTTTGTTTGGATCCAGCCCGTTCATTTGGTCTTCCGACCACCATTTGCACAGAAAGCTGGACCGAGCCGACACTTGGGCGTCCTTTGCAGGCGCGTCGGCGTGGGAACAAACGATGGGTAAGGCGCAAAACAAAAGAGCTATAACCAACCATTTCGGAGCGCGCATCAGGACCTCATTTCAACATGCAGGTGGTTGTGGTGGCCAACAAAGAAGTGAACGCCCGGAATGGACGTATCATTGAATAGAATCCGACGAACGTTACTGTGTGCCAGCAGGCACCTTACCAGCAAACCCGTGTCCTCTGCACTGTAAGCCTCGTCCGTGATCGAGACCGGAGCTTGTTGTTTGTCCTTCCGAAGCGGTCGGATGTCTACATTGGTTCCCTTTTGATGCGTGGTATGGGGATCCATGTGTCCGCCGTTCTGAAAGCTGATGTCGCCGATCGCAATAATACGCTCTGTGCACCCGACACCAACGCCGACGCTGGTGGGTCCGGAATTTTGCTGCAGCGCATTGAGCCGGAAGGTGCCCGCCACATCGCGGAGCGCCTGGATGGTTTGGGCCGTACCGTATTGTCGCGTTCCAACAGAGTAGCTGTAGTATCCAAATCCACTCACCTGCGGCAATTGCACGAAGTCGGACGCCGCGAGTTTTGTCCAGGTTACGCCTCCGAGATCCACTCGTCCGTCCGGTGCGGAAAGGAATTTGCTTTGAAAAGCGATAATGGCAGAAATTGTCTTCGGCCCGCATCTGCCATCGACTTTTCCGGGATCGTTCCCCGCCTTCTTGAGTAGCGTCTGTATCACGATTACATCATCCACTGAACTGTGGGGCACACCCTTTCCAACCGGTCCCTTGATGTCAGCCATAGCGCTTTTCTCCTCAGATTTTGTTTGCCTGAAAGAAACCGAGGGACCGCGCGCGAAAGCTTGAAGGCTCCGGTCCGCACCTGGCCCAATCAGATCCACTCCCTAACAAACCCGCAAGGTGGCGGTTTTTCACCGCAACTTCGCGGCCTCTTCTAGTGGCTCTACATTTAGTAACGCGATAAAAGGTGAAGAATTGGCTCACGCCGGGCAAAATTATTTGAGTGCCGCCTGGGCAGGACTTGATTTGGAAACCGGTAAGGCTACACGCCCACACACCGAAAGAAACGGTTGTGGAGTTCCCCCTCCGCGGTTGAGTTAGCGGGATTCACTCGTAAGATACTTCGGGTTCGATCCACTCAGAGACGGCCGAGGGTAGGAGATGCGTTGCGTTCGAAGGAGAAAACGTTAACGAGCGCAGCATTCTTGCCGCCGAGCCTAACCTCCTCGAGAACTCCTGCGCGGCTCGAGAGCGCAATGTGAAGGCGACTCGGGCGACCCATCCGGACCCCCTGGAGGCTTACGAGCCGCAAGGCAGTGTCGGCTGACAAGACCTTGTGCCTCTCCGCAAAAGTTTCATCGTGGTGTAAGTCGGTGGCGGATGTTCTTATAGGACCGCCCCCAATCGGACGCCGACTTTTTAGACTTTGCAATCGATCGAATCTGTGCGATCATACTTCGTCATTTAGCTAACTGTCAAATAAAGATCCTGTCCCTGACGGGGTCTAGCCCCGCAAAGAAGCGGCCCCCGAACGCTGCTGAAACAGCCTCGGGAGCCTAACCAAAAGGAGACCCCGTGAAGAGTTTCTTAAGGCTGTGTTGCATTCTAGCAGTGCCCATTAGCACCGCGTTCGCCCAGGGCGATGTTTTGAAGATGCCTGCCGTCCAAAACCAGATGAGTAAGTTGTATGCGGATGCTCGAAACACCTTCGTGCCCACTACCAACGGTCTTACACGCAAGGCTGAGTTGTCCTTCACAGTCAACGTCAAAGGCACGGCGGACCCGATCACTTCAAGTGGCGATTGGGCTAGCGATTTTCGCCGAGTGCAAAGTGGTGACACCGCAATTGTCCACACGCACCCACTCGGGACTGACCCCCGCCCTTCGGACAGTGACAACGTGGCTGCTGTGAAGCTTGGCATTCCGATCTACGAACTGAGCTACTACGCCCTGTGGGTTGCCATGCCGGATGGAACATCGCACAAGGTTGCCAACGTGCAATGGAAGCACGGTCGGCTAGTATTGAAATAAGGCTCATCACTTAGACAAATCCTTGGAAGCGGTAACCGCGGGTTAGAATCGAGATCAGTTCTGTGGCAGGGAAGCAAGCGGCGGCCGACACCCTATCGTAGACCGCGCCACACTTAACTCGCCTTCTCGCCTTGACAAGCTGTGCCTGTTAGACGGGACTACAACTCCTCGCTTACCGAATCGAGTTCTGCCAAATCCGTCACTACCTCATCGGTGAAAAATCCGTCGGATGCATGTACGTCTCGTTTATTGTTTCCACCGTTTTATTGGCCTGCTCGGTTTTCAGCACCTCTTGAAATTCTGGGTCCGCCCGGAACGCATCCCAGTTCTTTTTCGCTTCCGTGTGGCTGGAATCAGCCATCATAAAGATGAACGTGTTGTCCCAATCGGGACCACCCTCGGGTACACAGTAGCCCACAACCTTCAGATCGTGTTTGGGGAGGATCTTTGAAGTCGTGTTGCGAAACCGTGACTCCATCTCAGGCTCTGTGCCCGGAACAGTGTGATAACCGCGAGGTTCAAAGACGCGATTGCTTTCGGCCTCCACTTGGTTAATCTGCATCAGGCGGGCAGTAATCCGCGATCCAGCGGCAAAGGAAACCAAAGCGATGGCGCAAACAATCCATTTGAATGTCCAGCAGTTGAGTGTCATGGACGCCCCCTTCATGTCACCGCAAAGTATTGAACTCGTTATTTTCGCGTTGCAGCGCCCGCATCTATCCGATTCTCGCGGCCTAATTCCCATAACCGGTCAGGTTCCCGCGTGGCCCTCTAATAACGCTACGGCGCAGTGTGGTTAATATACATCAACACTTAGCTAACTGTCGATATATCGTGAACTATGAGATGGCACAACGGTCGATCCCCGCGGCGGACCATACATGCCGGTTCGCCCGTTGCCCGCCTGGAGCGGCGGCCGAGTAACTATGAAATGATCGGCCGTGCGTAGAAATGCTTCGATTATGGCTTTTTCTGGAAAGGTTGCGGTGATCTCTCCTGGTCTCGCAGTCGCTGGTCGATTAACTCTACGACTTCATTGACCGGTCTTACGGTCAGGCCGCGCGGTGGTGAACAAATGCGCGCGTTGCCAAATTCACCCAGCATGGAGACATTGCTCCTGAACGTAACGATCTCGCTGAGCATTTCCGAGGACGCGTATTAGCGGCATGCGTCCTGAGTTCGTCCCTATACTCTCGCTAGAATGACTTTCTTGATCTGCCTAATTTTGGCCTCGTCGCGCTTATAGAAGGTCCACTTCTTGATTCGCTTTGGGCGGGTGAGCCCCGCCTGGCACAGAATCTTCATGTGCTCGCTGGTGGTCGGTTGACTCACGCGAAGCTTGCGTGCGATCAGGCAGCCGCAAACCCCATCCTTCACTAAATCGCCGTCTACCTGCGGAGGGAAATGTTTTGTCGGATCCTTAAGCCACTCGAGAATCTGTAGTCTGCGCTCGTTCGCGAGAGCCCGGATTGCGATCGTCGATATCATTATACGATTAGTATACTCCCTAATTATGCTAGCACTTCGCCAAAGGACTCGCCGCTGGCGTAGTTGAGGATTCTGTGGGGGAACGGATTCTCGGGACGGGTCACTGAGTTACTCTCTCGCTGGAATGACGGGGATGCAGCGGCTAGAGACGATCTGATTCCCCTGCTCCCCGGACGCAAGTTGTATGATTCCCCTGCGCACAAAAGAGGGCAATTCTGCCACTGGCGATACAATCGAGGATTGTTTACTTCATTTCAGTCAGGTTCCATCAGAGCAAATCTCGGTAACGCTCCAAAGCTACCCGAACCAGCTGGCTTCTGGTTCGCACTTCCGTCTTGCCGAACAACTGCTGTAGCGTGTTCTTGACGGCGCTCTCCGAAATGTTCATGCTTGACGCAATTTCTTTATTCGATAAGCCCTGAACAACCAGCCGGAGTACGTCCATCTCCCGGCTACTGAGAGAGGGCCTCTCCTTCTGATCCAGAGGTGCCGAACCCGTTCCCGCCGGAACGGTTTGTTCGTCACTGACGTCGGCGATGATGGCTGCCAGCTTCGGCATCGCTCCTTCCTTGTAGCTGGAGAACCAAACCTCGGCGAGAAAAGACTCTCCCTTACCCCGATGCCCGCGGCACTGCATCGATGCCCGGAACTGGGGTCCCTCTTCGGGGCGCAGTGCGCGATGCAACTCGGGCAGGAACGCCGCGATGGGTTCCCCGATCAGACGTCCATCGCGGGGAGCCAGCAATTCGGTCGCGGCATAGTTGGCCAGTTCAATTAAGCCTCCCTCGTTGATCGTAAGAATAGCGGCTGGACTGGTTTCCACTAAGATGCGCGTTCGTTCCTGTGCTTCCCGGTTCAGTCGCTGGTTCCGCAGCACCTCGGAGGTCAACAATCCGCAGCCGCAAAGAGCGAGGGCTTCGAATCCCAACCGGATATTCGCGTCCGCCGGGTCGAGGTTGCTGAAGCGTTCACTGAGCAACGCGCACGCAAGTCCCAATAAGACGATTGCCCACCGCGGCAGGAATCCAGCCGCGAGCATGATGGGAAACAAATAGAGGAAACCTAGCGAGAAATAGGGCTTCGTCCACCAATCGACTAACGCGATCGCCACGACGAGCAAGCCGCTAGTGACCAGAATAGCCGTCCGGTTCCGGCGATCCCAGATCATCTCCAAGTGAGGCATGGGTTTAGTTCGCACATCACTTATCTCACGCGAGCTCCTGTGCAAGGAATCTAATCAAACGATTTATCCACAAGATTGGGCTACCAAATCAGATTCTCTCACTCCGTCGACCCAATCAGACGATTGGCTGCGTACTCCTTGCGATTGAGATCGAAATACTATTCGCCCAGGCTCTTTTAGTGTCTCCCCTAAGCCGAATACTTCCCATACAAAGGACTTCACGGTTCACATTTTTCTTTCACGAAGGATAGGCGTACTCCGTGAAGCTGTAAGTCAAGTTGAGACGTAGCGCTGGGGCAACTCCTTGAATTATGAAGCATGGAACGGCTACGTCTTGATGGCAATCGGTCTTTTCGGAGTGCTCTTGTATATCGGTTTGCTGTACGCGGGCCTAGTTGAGTTTATAGGACGCATCTCAAAGAAAGATAACCGTAAGAGGCGGCGTCGGAATGCGCGGGCTCGTGGATTTCGAAATCATCGAGGCTCTGTTTGACCCGGCCTCAGGAACAGGGGAACGACGTTCCAGTGAAAATCATGAAGTATCCGGTTGACGTTCGCAAGAAGGTTGGTACCGCGGTCGCTATCGCTGTGGCGATAGCTGTGTCCCTTGCTCTTCTGGAACCTGGTTGCAGTCGGGGAGAAGCCACCAACACCAAGGCCGCGCCCAGCACAAATTCGACCTCTGATCCGACCCTAAACCTTTCTCCCAGTCAACTGAACTCGATCAAGATCGAGAGCGTGGGAAGTTACCAGTTCCCGGTCGAAAAGGAAGCGGTGGGAAGCATCAGTTTCGCCGACGATCTTTCGGTGGATGTTTACCCAGCCTATCAGGGCACGATTATCAGATCTCTTGTCGAACTCGGGGCCAAAGTCCAGAAAGATCAGCCCCTGTACACAATCAAGAGCCCCGATCTGATTCAGGCCGAGTCGAACCTCATCGGAGCAGCAGCTACGTTCGACTTGACCAATAAGGAACTGGCGCGGGTTGACGGCCTTCCGGGGGTTTCGCAACGAGAAAAGGAACAGGCGATTTCGGATCAACAGACGGCGGATGGCTCGCTCAAGGCGGCGCGGGACGCCGTGCTCGTATTCGGCAAGACCCCGGCTGAAGTAGATCAGATGATCGCCTCGCGGAAAATTGATCCCGCTTTGGTTGTACGCAGCCCGATTGCCGGCAAGGTCACAGCCTTCAATGCGCCTGCCGGACTTCTGGTTCAGCCGGGAAATCCCCCGGCGCCTTACTCGGTGGCGAATGTTTCGGTCAAGTGGATGCTTGCCAATGTACCTGAAAGCGACAACGCTTCCTTTCAACTGGGACAACCTGTGACCGTGAAGGTGATGGCCTCCCCTGATCGCACCTTCAAGGGAAAAATTTCGAAAATCTACGAGACGGTTGATCCAAACACGCATCGAGTGACGATCCGTTCCGAAATAACAGATCCCAAAGACGAACTGCGTCCGGGAATGCTCGCCAACTTCGTCATTCGCGTTCGGGGGCCGGTCGAAGCCACTGCGATACCGGCCAACGGCGTGGTCCGCGAGCCGGATGGCACCATGACGGCCTGGGTCACGACGGATCGCCGCCGGTTTACCGAACGCATCATCAAGACCGGGCTGCGAACCGACGGTCAAGTTCAAATTCTCGGTGGTCTGCAGCGTGGAGAACTGGTGGTCAGCGACGGCGCAGTATTCCTAAGCAACATGCTGGAGGCACCCCCCTCCGACTAGATCGGAAGACCAGACGGATCGATGTTTCATTAAAAGACAACAATCATGTTCAAGTCTCTACTTGCCTTTTGCTTGAGCCGCCGGACGATCGTCGTGTTGGGCCTGCTGTTGTTTACCGGCGCCGGACTCGTCGCTTTCAAGATGTTGAACATCGAAGCGTATCCGAATCCGACGCCCGTGATCCTGGAAATCACCGCGCAGGCACCCGGCCTCTCTGCCGAGGAGATGGAGCGTTACTACACCCGGCCGATGGAGATTGGCCTCTACACCACGCCGGGGATCGAGGTTATCCGCTCGACATCGTTCTATGGACTTTCTTTCGTCCGCGTGAGCTTCAAGTACGGTGTTGATTACTTCTTCGCCTATAGCCAGGCAGCGGTGGCATTGGCGCAGAACGTGAATCTGCCCGGCAATCAGGTTCCGAGCATCCAGGCCAACAGTTCGACCGGAGAAATCTATCGTTATCAGGTTGTCGGTCCGCCGCATTTTGGAATCATCAATCTCCGCACGGTTCAGGACTGGATCGTCGCGCGGCGTTTGCTGACCATCCCAGGCATCGCAGCCATCAACAGCTGGGGAGGGCCGACCAAAGAATTCCAGGTCGAAGTCGACCCTCACAAGCTCGAAGCCTACAGTGTCACCGTGCCTCAGATCTTGAACGCACTCGGGAACGCCAACATCAATGTGGGTGGGCGGGAAATCAGCATCGGTCAGCAGTCCATCAATATTCGTGGCGTCGGCCTGATCGACGACGGCGGGAGTGATGACTTAAGGGAAGGCTACAAGGTTGACGACATCGAGAATGTGGTTCTGAGCCAGGAGAACGGCGTCCCCGTATTGGTGAAGGATGTCGGAAAGGTCTTCGTCGGCTACCGGCCGAGGCTGGGCATTCTGGGCCGTGACACCCACGATGACGTGGTCGGAGCCATCGTCGTACAGCGGCGTACCGAAAAGACCGCCGACATGATCCCGAAGGTGAAGGCGGAAATTGACCGGATCAATGTCGACGGAAGCCTGCCGCCCGGAGTTAAAGTTGTTCCTTTCTATGATCGCTCTTCGCTGATCGCTCTAACCACGCACACGGTTCTGCACAATCTGATTTTCGGATGTTTGCTCGTCTTTCTGATCCAGTGGATTTTTCTCGGCAATCTTCGCAGCGCGCTCATCGTTGGAATCAACATTCCGTTTGCGTTGTTTTTCGCCACGATCCTGCTGGTGATCCTCGGCGAAAGTGCCAACCTGCTTTCGGTGGGCGCGGTAGATTTCGGCATCATCGTGGACTCGGCCGTCATTCTTGTAGAGAACATCTTCCGAAATTTCCAGCGCAATCACGAGGAACGTCAGGAGTTGCTAGACCGCCTGGGCAAAGGCTATTGGGGGCCTGATCCAACGCAAACCCCGGACCCGGCAATGCCAGCGCATGGCTGGACGCACCGCCTGCGCTTGATTCTGATCAGCGCGCTCCAGGTGGATAAGGCGGTTTTATTCTCCGCCCTCATTACGGTTGCCGGTTTCGTGCCGCTGTTCACCATGCAGGGTGTCGAGGGTCAGATTTTCGGACCCATGGCCCGCACTTACGGGTACGCGCTGGCCGGGGCTTTAATCGCGACCTTCACGGTCACTCCAGTCATTGCTTCGTTCTTGCTCCCGGCGCGAGTGAAAGAAGTTGAGACGATCGTCGTCCGCACCTTGCACCGCTTGTACGATCCTGCCCTGCGCTTTGCTTTAACCCACCGCGCTCTCGTGGTTGGAATCGAATTGGCGATCTCTTTGGGGACCTTCTTCCTGATCGCCCCCCGTCTGGGCAGCGAATTTCTCCCCCACCTTGAAGAAGGCAACTTATGGATTCGCGCCTCCATGCCCATCACGCTTTCCCTGGAGGATGGCGAGGCAGCCACGCGCAAAATGCGTGAGATTCTCCTGCGGCATCCTGAAGTCCTCACAGTCGTTTCGCAGCATGGCCGGCCCGACGATGGCAGCGACGCTTCTCCGTTTTCGAATGTCGAATTGTTTGCTCCCCTGAAAGCTTTTGACGAATGGCCCCGAGGCTTGGACAAAGAGAAACTCACCCAGCAGATTCAAGTCGAATTCAACAACGAACTGCCGGGGGTCATCTTCAATTTCTCGCAATACATCGAAGACAACATTGAAGAAGGGATTTCTGGGGTCAAAGGTGTTAATTCGGTCAAGATCGTCGGCCCGAATCTCGCAGTGCTAACGAAACTTGCCGAACAAGTCCGCGACCAGATGACCCAGGTTCGTGGTGTTACCGATCTGGGCATCTTCCCGGTGCTCGGCCAGCCGAACCTGAACATCAAGGTAGATCGTGAAAAGGCCGCGCGCTATGGCCTGAATTCCGGTGACGTGAACTCGGTCATTCAGGCTGCGATGGGCGGAGCGGTAGCGAGCGAGGTCCTGGAAGGCGACCGGCAGTTCGATCTCGTAGTCCGCTACACGCCCGGATACCGCGACGGCATCGACAAGATTCGCAACATTAAGGTCGCGTACACAAGCGCAAGCGGCGCTACTGCCTACATCCCCTTGAGCGAACTGGCCACCATCAGCGTCGATACCGGCGCGGCATGGATTTATCACGAGAGCGTGGAGCGCTTCATTCCGGTCAAGTTCAGCGTTCGTGGCCGCGACCTGGGCGGCACCGTCGAGGATGCACAACAGCGAATCACGAACAACGTGAAACTTCCCTCTGGCTACCATCTGATCTGGGCTGGCGAGTTTGGTGATCTTCAGGAAGCGAAAAAGCGTTTGGAGATCATTGTGCCGATCAGCTTCATTCTGATTGCCGGGGCACTCTACAGCTTGTTTAACAATTTCCGTGACTCCATTCTGGCGCTTGCGGGCATACCTGACGCGATCGTTGGCGGCATCCTCGCGCTCTACGTCTCTGGCCTCCATTTCAGCATCTCCGCCGCCATCGGTTTCGTCTCGCTTTTCGGCGTGTCGGTGATGGACGGAATCCTAATGATCACTTTCTACAATCAGGAGCTCACACACGGCTTCGCGCCCGTGGATGCGATGTATCGCGCTGCCTCCACCCGCATGCGGCCCCTGCTGATGACGGCTCTCTCGGCTTGCATTGGTCTGCTGCCCGCCGCAATCTCAACCGGGATCGGCAGCCAGGTGCAGCGCCCGCTCGCAACCGTGATCGTGGGTGGGATGTTAGTTGGCCCCGTGATGCTGCTCCTAGCCGTGCCTGCGCTCCGGATGATCTTCCTGGGCGGCAAACATCACTTAGGCGCACACCACCCTGAGGCGAAGGAACCACAATGAAAATTTCCCTCCTCGTTCTCTTGGTGATCAGCGGCGTGCTAACGCTTGGTGCAAGTGACGCGGCTCCGCCGAATCCAGCGCCACAGAGTTTAGAAGGCGCCGCGAGCACGGTGTCAGCTGGCAAACGCCGAGTCAAGCATCGCGCTGCAAAGGCGAATCAAGTGCCCAAACCTTCCCACGTAGCGGACACGAATCGGCTCAAACACCTAGCGAACGGCCAGGCGAGGTCTACGACTGCAACTCCTCGCCTTCAGCCCCGGTCCCTACTAAGCCAGTCCGGCGTGGTTGCGAAAAACAAATCGATCCAGAACAAGTCCGTGACCAGTGTTTCTGCGGTTCAGCGGCAGAAAATGTTCCCGTCCGCTTCTCCGTCGCTCGACAACAGGCACCATCGCAGTCCCAACCCTGCGGTGATTGGCGGACTCGATACTTCAAAACCCGGCGGCACAGGAGCGATCAACGGAAGCTGTATGCGCCGCAAGCCCTAAGGAACAGATTTTGATGATTCTGACTCGCAAATCGCGTCTCTCCCGCTTACTGACGACCTCGGCGTCGCTCATTACATTGCTGATTGCGTCCGCTTGCGTGGTGGGGCCGAAGTTCAAGAAGCCTGTAGCGCCCGATGTCAACGGCTATACTCTAGCTCCGATTACGACGACGACGGCCACACCAAACGTTGCCGGTGGGAAAGCACAACATCTCACGGTAGGGGCCGACATTCCGGGAGATTGGTGGACGTTGTTTCATTCGAGGCCGCTCAACGACTTGATCGAACGTGCGCTGAAAGCCAACCCCGATCTCAAGGCGTCGCAAGCGGCGTTGCTGGTGGCAAGAGAAAATGTTCTGGCTCAGCGGGGCGCCTACTATCCGAGTGTGTCAGGCAGTTTCTCCGCGACGCGCGCAAAAACTTCCAACGAACTTTCGCCCGTGCCGAACGCCAGCGTTTTTCAGTACAGCCTCTTCACCCCGGAGGTGAGCGTTTCATTCGTCCCGGATGTTTTCGGCTTGAACCGGCGAACGATCGAGTCCTTGAAAGCACAGCAAGAACAAGCGCGCTTTGCTCTGGCGGCAACGAATATTACGCTCAGTTCCAACGTTGCCGCCGCAGCCATCCAAGAGGCTTCGCTGCGGGCGCAAATTGATGCGACCAACGAGCTGATCAAGATCAACACGAATATGTTGGAGATCCTGCGGAGCCAGTATGCCAAGGGATACGCCAGCGAACTTGACGTGGCAGCCCAGGAATCACAGCTCGCACAAGTCGCCGCCACGTTGCCGCCGCTGCTGAAGCAGTTGGCGCAGCAGCGAGACCTGCTCACCGTGTTAGCGGGAGGTTTCCCCGATAAAGATCCGCCTCAGAAATTTGAACTCTCGAATTTGCAACTGCCGCAAGAACTGCCGGTGAGTCTTCCTTCGAAGCTGGTGGAGCAACGCCCGGACGTGCGTCAAGCGGAAGAGAATCTGCATTCCGCAAGCGCGCTGATTGGCGTCGCGCGGGCCAACCGCCTGCCGAGCTTTAACCTGACCGGTGACATCGGCAGCATGGCGCTTGCCTTCGGCAACATATTCTCAGCCGGCAACGGCTTTCGCGACATTGGCGCCAGCGTCACGCAGTCCATTTTCGACGGCGGAACGCTGATGCATCGAGAACGCGCCGCCCGGGCCGCATATGTTCAGGCCGACGAACAATACCGCAGCACAGTCCTCTCCGCCTTTCAAAATGTGGCGGACACGCTGAACGCGCTCCAGCAAGATGCCGACAGCCTGAGGGCTGCCGCGGCCTCGAAAGACGCCGCCGCCGTTACCCTCGACCTGGCAAAAGAGCAGTTTCAGGCCGGCTACGTCAACTATCTGGGCCTACTGAGCGCGGAGCAAGCGTATCAACAGGCTGTGATTAACCTCGCGCAAGCCCAAGGCAATCGTTATGCCGACACGGCAGCATTATTCCAGGCCCTTGGCGGCGGGTGGTGGAACCGTCCGGATGTGCCTCAACAGTAATTGCAGCACTTCGAGAAAGTGTCGAATGTCAATCGCGATCGCGATTGCTCATCCGTCCGCCGTACAGCTTCGCTTGACCGTGCCATCGCTGAACGTGAAAGTCTTCTCTTTGTGCTCAGTCGTGACTTTGCGTGACGCAGGGGCATCAACCTTCTCTGGGATGACGACCTCGACCATCCGGCCCTCAGCGAGATTCGCATTGCCATTCGCCTTCGCCAGTGCTCCGGCAGAGTAGACCTTGAGAGAGTGGGCCGAGTATCGCCTCAAAGGCGAAGCGACGCACGCTCTGACTGGAGGCAACCCGGTCGATGCTGTCACTGTCAACACCTTGAGCGGCCCAGACGGAAGCGTCAAAGCAGAAGTCGAGATGGCCCGCCAGCGGATTTCAAAGGCTGCTGGTGTCGCACCTGATGCAGTCAAAATTACGATTCAGTTCGGTCTGTGAGTCGCAGTGGAGCAGGCCGGATCGGGCCATTGATTAGCTGCACAGATTACTGCACAATCGACTGCACGATTCGTCGCTTGTGAAACTTAAATCAAGGTCAGCAGGGCAGAGCGATGAGGCAAGTTGTTGATTGTGAACTGGCGGAGAGGGAGGGATTCGAACCCTCGGTACAGGTGTTAGCCCGTACAACGGTTTAGCAAACCGCCGCATTCGGCCACTCTGCCACCTCTCCGGCGTGCGAAAGCTTCATTTTACCATGTCTGCTTAGTATGCCTGTGAAGCATGTCCGCTCGATGTCGGCGACGGCTGCTTCTGATCTTCGATCTTCTCAATTTCTTCTGGTTTCGAGTACTTCGCGCGAGCGATGCTAAGTAGTAGGCAGCAGCATCCCTTTTTCCAGATGTCTTGTCGTGTGGGCGTAGGAGGCTGCGTGCGGATCGTGCGTCACCATCACGATCGTCTTATGGAAGTCTTCGTTCAGACGCTTTAGTATCTCGAGCACTTCGGTTGCAGAGTGGCTGTCGAGGTCGCCTGTGGGTTCGTCGGCGAGAAGCAAAGTTGGGTCGCTGACGATGGCGCGCGCGATGGCGACGCGCTGCTCCTGTCCGCCCGAGAGTTGCTTGGGCAGATGGTTCACGCGGTCCTCAAGCCCTACCAGTTTCAGAGATGTCATCACATGCTCGCGGCGCTGCTGCGGGTTGAGCTTGGTGAGCAGTAGGGGCAGCTCCACGTTTTCGAACGCCGTGAGAACAGGAATCAGATTGAAAGTTTGAAACACGTAGCCGATGTGTTCGTTGCGCCAGCGAGCAATTTGCGAATCATTGAACCGGAAAATATCCTGGCCCTGTACCAGCAATTCGCCGGAGGTAGGGTGGTCGATGGCCGCGATCATATTCAGCAGCGTGGTCTTTCCGGAGCCCGAGGGGCCCATGAGCGCGAGAAATTCGCCGGTCGCAATGTCAATCGAGACGTCGTCAAGAGCTCTTACCTCGAAGGTCTCGCGTTTAAAAATCTTGCTGACATGACGAGCCTGAACGACCTTCGTTCCGGTGGCAACGGTGGGTGCGACAACTGTGCTCATGCTTGCCCCTTGATTTTAATTTTGTCTCCGTCCTTTAAAGTCGGCGGAGCGTTGGTAATCACGTTCTCTCCGCCAACCAGCCCGTCAACCAATGCTCCGTCGCTGCGCTGACCCAGAATGTGGACAGGTCTCGCCAGCGCTTTGCCGTCGAACGCGATCAGCACGATCTTCTTGCCGTCGACATCGCGAATTCCAGCGGAGGGCACGAACACTCCCGTGGGCTGGGTTGCCCCCTTGGTGGGCTCGTTGGCAATGAACTTCACCGTCGCGTTCATTTCGGGCCGCAGTTGAACGTCGGGATACTTGCTTGGGTTCAAGACCTGAACCTTCACCTGTACCGTGGCTTTCTGCCGATTGGCTTCGGGGGAAATCTGAGCGATTACGCCGTCGTATTGCTTGTCGGGATAGGCGTCGGTGGTGACGATTCCTTTTTGCGTGGGGCCGAGCCGCGCGAAGTCTGCCTGCGCGATGTCCAGTTCCACCTGCAGATCGTTCAGGTCCGCGAGCGAAACGACCGAACCCTGTGGACCGCCGGCAGCGGCGCTGGCAAATTGCGCGGTGATCAGTTCGCCTTTTTCGGCGGTGCGATCAAGAATTGTGCCCGTAACTGGAGCGCGGATCACGGTAGCATCCAGTTGAGATTTGGCGTAGTCGAGCTGACCCTGGGCTTGCGCCAATGCGCCCTGAGCGCGCGCAATTTCCTCTTGCCGCGGCCCGATTCTCATCAGTTGAAAAGCTTTTTCCAGCGAATTCGTACGCTGCTGGTCGGCCTCGAATTTGGCGGTGGCATCATCCAGCGCCTGGCGGGAAACTACCCCGGCGCCAGCCAGCTCTTTGGTGCGGTCGAGAGTCAGCTTGTCGTTGACCAGTGTGGCGCGAGCTTCATCAAGATTATGTTGCGCCTGCTGAACTTCTTCAGGCCGCGATCCGTGCTGCAGTTCGTCGAAGTAGGCGCGAGCATTGTCCAGGGCGCCTTTGGCCTGCTCATAGGACGCTCGAAACTCCTGGTCTTCGAGGCGCACCAGAACCTGGCCTTCCTTCACTTTGTCGCCTTTCTCCACGCCAATCCAGGCCAGGCGGCCGGTCACTTTGGAATTCACGTTGATGGTGTGGTGGGCCACAATGTACCCGGTGGCCGAGAGCACAGTTGAGCCGCTGTCGCTGTTCTGCGCCGACGCACGAACTACTTCAACTTCCGGAACGCTTGCCGAAAGCGCGCGGTATGCAAGAGCGGTCAGGCTGAGCAGCACAACAACCGAGATCCCGCCCAGGATGTAGCGGCGTGCCCATGCCGGTGGCTCGCCACTGGAATCGGCGCGCTGAGTGCGGTCGATGCGCAGACTCTGCAGGTCTTCGTGTTTGGAGTCGATTGGCATAACAAGTAAGTACGAACGTTGAGTCAGTCTAGTTCACGCAGGTCGCGCAATGCAGTTCATCATGAATCTTTCGCTGCATCTCAACCGCGCAGCGCGTTAAGAATATTCTGTCGCGCCGCGTGCCACGCCGGAGCGAACCCACCCACCAGTCCCATAATCAAGGCGAACACAATTGCAGCGCCCGCGACCTCTGGTGTGATGCGCAAGGCAAACACCACTTCGCTGAACGTCACTGCGTTGGACGTGCCAGTTTCCATTCCGTTGAACGGCAGCATCAGCAGAATTCCCGCAGCCGCCCCCAGCAGCGCCAGTAGCAGAGATTCCAGCACGAACGAGGTGAGGATCGCCGGCCGCGAAAAGCCAATCACCCGCAGAGTTGCGATCTCGCGCCCGCGATAAGCCACTGCCGCGTACATCGTGTTCATCGCCGCGAAGCTCGATCCTATTGCCATGATGATGGCGACAACAATCCCGATGTATTTTATTGGCGCTCCGGAACTCGTCTGCTTGGCGTAGTAAGAGGTTTCGAGCACGCCTTCGAGCTTGAGCCGCTGATCGTCGCTGACCCGGTTCGTTAGCGCTTCGGCCGCCGCGGGATCGGTCGCCCGCACATATGCCGAGGAGTACCCTCCCTGGCGATCGAAGTCCGAGGCCATCTGATTCACGTCACCCCAAACTTCTGATTCGTAGGCTGAGCCTCCCGCGTCAAAAACGCCAACCACTTTCCATGAACCTTTACCGAACTCCATGGTGTCGCCGATGTTGGCATGAGAAAAACGGTCGCGGATCGACTTACTCACCACCACTTCACGCTGCCCGGTCTGGAACCACCGCCCTTCCACGAGTTTCGCGCTGGGCCGCATTTCCAGGCCGTCGGGCATCATGCCGCGCACCGTGACGTTGACTTCACCCGTGCCGTCCTTCCGCGGAAGGATAATCACGACCACTAATTCCCCGGAAGCCATGGGCTGGCCGTGGCTGTCTTTCGCAATTCCAGGGAGAGTCGTGAGCGTGGGAAAAAGCGACGCGTCGAAGCCGCCGGACAGTTCCGCTTCCGATCCTTTGCGCAGCACGAGCACGTTTTTCGGATTGCCGCTGCTCACAAACGCCCGCTGCAGCCCGGCCAGCAAAGCCATCAGAAAGATCGCCGTCGTGACCGTGAGGGCGATGCCGAGAGCGGTCATGATGGTGAGCCCTTTGCGCAGCCTCAGGTTGCGGATGTTGTAACTGATCGGTATCGCCATAAATGATCTCTAGATCGAATATTGTACGACTCACCCAATGTGCCGCAGCCCGTCCACAATGTTCATGCGCGATGCGTTGAAAGCCGGCAGGTAGCCGCTCACCAATCCCAACGTCAGCGCGACCAGCAATGACAACCCTGCGGTTTGATAATTCACCTTCATGGCGAGTGGAACTCCCAGCGCAATGAAACTGCGCGTCAGCCACCAAATCACTGGGATCGCCACCAGAATTCCGAGCACTCCGCCTGCGACGGACAGGGCTACAGATTCGCTCACAAAAATTGACAGCACACGCTGGCGGGTGAAACCGAGCGTTTTCAGCAAGGCCACCTCGCGAGTCCGGCTGCGCACCGACATCGCCATCGTGTTGGCCGAGACCAGCATGATAGTAAACACCACCGCGCCGCAAATGCCCAGGATGAATGCCTTCACATTGCCCAGAGACGCCACAAACCCAAGCTGAAACGCTTTTTCGCTTTCAGTTTTTGTCTGCAGCGGCGAGTTGCGGAACATATCGTCGATTTCTCCTGAAACCCGCGCGACATCGCCCGAGGAGCCGATCTGGGTGGAATACCAGCCCGCCTGCCCCTTGAACCAGGGCACCGCTTCTTCCAGATACTTGGCGTTGAAATACAGTGCGTTCTGCGGCGGATCGCGGTGATAGATCGCGCGTATCGTCAATTCCGGGTTGACTTCGAAAATCGTCCCCTGCAAGGTGATGTGGTCGCCAATCTTCCATCCATATTTCTTCGCCAGCGTCACATCGACCATTGCTCCGGCTCGGTCTTGCTGCCAGGCTTTCAATTGATCCGGCGGGACAATCTTGTCCGACGCTACTCTTAGATATTCGTCCGGGTCGGTAGCCAGTTGCGCGAAAAAGTGCTCCGGCCGATCGTCGATGTAGCGACCTCCGAACCAGGTCATCGGCGCTACGGCCGTAACTCCGGGGATGCTGCGAATCTTGTCCCGGTAATACGCGGGCAGAAAAAACGCCAGCGAGACGCGGTCGCGGATGATCAGTCGCCTCGACGCTTCCGGAGCGACTTGATCCACATAGAAAGATCGCCAGATGGAAATCATGAGCGTGAGCAGCAACAGCGAGAAGCTGATGCTGATCAAGGTCAGCACGCTGCGCCGCTTGTTGCGGAACGTGTTGCGAACGATGAAACCACTCAGGGTCATGAAAACTTCATCCGATGTGGCGCAATCCGTCCACAATGTTCACTTGCGAAGCATGATAAGAAGGCAGCGCGGCGCTGATAAGCCCCACCAGTCCCGCCACCAACACAGCAAGAACTCCAATCGCCGGCGTAACCTGCAAAGGGAAGAAGCTAACGAACTGCGGCGAATGGGTTATGCCATAAACCAGCAGCCACCCCAGGCCAACCCCAATCAGTCCTCCGCCCAGCGACAGTGCCACCGCTTCGCTCACAAACAAGCCCAGGACGCCGCGCTTCGTGAAGCCTAACGTTTTCAGCACCGCCACTTCCCGCGTTCGCTCGCGGATCGACATCGCCATGGTGTTGGCCGATACCAGCAACGTGGCGAAGAGCACTGCCGAGCAGATGCTCAGGATGAACGCCTTCACATTGCCCATCATGGCTACGAATTCGAGGCCGAAAGCTTGCTCGCTCTCCGCCTTCGTAGGTTGAGGAGAGTTGCGAAACATGTCATCTACTTCGCTGGCAACTTTACTCACGTCCGCGGGGGTCGCTGCAAGAATCGTAAATGTGCCCGCCTGTCCTTTAAATGTCGGAACCGCTTCTTCAACATATTTGGTATTGAAATAGACCGACTTGTTGTCGGGGTTGGAGTGGAAAATACCGCGAACGTACAACTCCAGATTAACGGGATAGATCGTTCCCTGAAGAACGAAGCGGTCGCCCAATTTCCAGCCATATTTCTTCGCCAGTGTGTCGTCCACAATTACTCCCTGGCGATCGCGCTCCCAGGCTGTGAACTGCTCGGGCGGCATCTGGATATCGCGGTAGACCTTGAAGAATTCGTCGGGATCGGTGCCGAACTGGGCGAAGAAATTCTCCGGCTTTTGGTCTTTATAAATTCCGCCGAACCAGGATACCGGCACAACCGCCAACACTCCAGGCAGAGCGCGAATCTTCTCCCGATAGAAGCTGGGCAAACTGAAAGTCAGTGAAACGCGATGCCTCACCACGAGCCTTTGCGCGGACTCAGCGCTGCCCTGGCTGAGATAAAAGCCGCGCCAGATCGTCATCATCAGAGTGAGCAGAAGCAGAGAGAATGCCAGGCTCAGCACGGTGAGAGCGCTGCGGCGTTTGTTGCGAAAGGCGTTCTTGGTGACAAACCGCGTCAGGGTCATAGGAACACTCCCGGGGAGAGCCAAGTCAGGCGATGAAGGCACGTCCCCAGTCCCCTAAGAATAGACGAAGCAGCTCGACATCGACAACCGGAATAGGATCGATTTTCTCTGCACATAACAATTTAGAACGACCGCGGCAACGAAAAAGTTACGCTGTATTTTCGAAGCAGATGCAATCTTTGCAGGACCCTGGACGGTCAGACTATGGACGGCCCGCGCGCAAACTATTACAGTCCAAACGGGTGCGTGCTCGACAAGACACCGCGGGGATAGCCTTTTTCAGGATGACCGCTCGAGACCTCACGCCACAGAATTCGACGCAGCGCTGCTCAATGCGACTAAACTCGAGGCAAGTGTCGCGGGCGCGGAAAAGTCTGGCCCGGAAATTCGCGGAGATCTTTCGCTCCGAGCCGGCCATATTTCGCGCACCCGGCCGGGTCAACCTGATCGGCGAGCATACGGACTATAACGACGGTTTCGTAATGCCCGCCGCAATTGGTTTTTCCACATTCGTGGCTGCGGCTCCGCGTTCCGATGGCAGGCTGGTGATTCGCTCTGAGAACTTTCCCGGAGAGTTCGCCTTCCACGTAAATCATCTGCCCCAAGGCCGGCAGCGGGAGTGGTGCGATTATGTGCTGGGTGTTGCCGTAACCCTGCAGCGGACGGGGCATTCCGTCCCCGCGGCCAGCCTGTTGGTGTGTGGCGAAGTCCCCATGGGCTCCGGCCTCAGTTCCTCCGCCGCGGTAGAAGTAGCCACCGCGCTTGCGCTGGTCAGCCAGAGCGGCGCGAACCTTCCCTTCACCGAAATCGCAAAGCTGTGCCAGAAATCGGAGAATGAGTTTGTGGGGGCGCGTGTCGGCATTATGGACCAGTACGTTTCCTGCCTGGGCAGGGCCGGGCATGCCCTTTTTCTCGACTGCCGGTCATTGGAGTTTCAATTAGTCCCGGTTCCCTCAAGTCTGAAATTCGTCATCTGTAACACGATGGTCAAGCACGAGCTGGCCAGCAGCGGTTACAACCAGCGTCGTGAGGAGTGCGAGCAGGGCACAAAGATGTTCGCGAAATGGGATCCCCATGTCCGAGCACTGCGAGACGTTTCCGTGGAACTGCTCGAGCGGCACGCTCGCGAACTGCCGGAAGCCATTCGCAAGCGATGCCTGCACGTCGTGCAGGAAAACCAGCGTGTCCTCGATGCCGTGCGCTGCCTGCAGACTGGCGATCTGGTCCGTCTCGGGGATCTGATGCGAGCTTCGCACAATAGCCTGCGAGATCTATTCGAAGTCAGCTGTCGGGAACTGGACGTCATGGTGGAAGCGGCAGAGGGCTTGCCCGGCTATTGCGGGGGACGCATGACCGGCGGTGGTTTCGGCGGCTGCACGGTGAACCTGGTGCGCGACGACGAGGCAGAAAACTTCGCCGCGCAGATTTCCGAACGCTACCGACACGCCACCGGCATTGAACCGCAGACCTATATTTGCAACGCGGAGAATGGCGCTCAGGCTCTGGGATAGTATTTCGGTCAAGACTTGCCGAGCCGCGCCCGAAATGCGTAACATGGCCGACGTTCTAACAGGTTCAGTCTGACGAGGTGGCAACTCTGAACAGCAACTCTGACGAACATTCCAACGTGCAGCGTTCGAACGCGTTTGCCAAAATGCTGGCCGCCGTCGCCACGGATGCGCACTTTTGGGTTCCCACCCTCGTGCTAACTGCCGGCCTCATGCTCCTGAGGTGGATCCGCTGATCGCTGCGGATGTGGCCACCACGGCCCCAGAGCCCGTGGCTGAAGAACGCGTGCGTCTGCTGCAGCGTCTGGGCGTGCTCTGCGGCGTAGCCGCGGGCGCGTGGCTGGGGGCGGCTGAAGTCCCGGCCAAGCTGGTCTCTTCCGGACTTTCCCCCGTTCTGGTTTCTCTGGTCATGGTGCTGGGCGTGTTTCTGGGTAGGTGGACCCTGCCGGCAATGGCGCGCGGCACTTCGCAAACACGATCCGACTTTCTGCAGGCGCCGCACCTGGTTATTTGGGCGATCCTCGCCGGGTGCCTGTGGGCCGTGGCCAACACACTCACCATTTTCGCTATCCGGGATCTCGGCCTGAGCATCGCCTTTCCCTTGTGGAACACCAACGCGATCATCGGCATTGCCTGGGGTGTGCTTTTTTTTGGCGAACTGAAAAACGCCGGCTGGGTGCGCTGGACGGCAGTAAGCGGCGGTGCCGTTCTGATGTTTCTTGGTGGACTCATCCTGGCGCGCGTCTCCGCCAGCCACGTCTCATCGCAGGTGGCGACTCAGGGCATTGCCGCTGCTTTAGGAGCGGGCGTTCTGTGGGGCACCATGTATATCCCGTATCGCAAGGCATATCTGTCGGGCATGAACCCGCTCTCGTTCGTATCGTTTTTCACGATCGGCGAACTGGGCATGATGGCGGTGTTGTCCGCGCACTACATTGGCGGTGTGATGACACTCTGGCAACAGCTAACAGAAGCTCGCCACCTGCTGTTCTGGTTGCTCGCCGCAGGTTTCGTGTGGGTGATTGGCGACATTTTTCAACAGTATGCCGTGAAATATATCGGTGTGAGCCGGGGGATACCACTCTCGAATTCGAACCAGCTGTGGGGATTGCTGTGGGGTGCGCTCGCGTTTGGCGAACTCCGGGGATGGGGCCATTCGGCGGTGGCGGGTGCGATTTATGGATCAGTCTTGATGGCGGGCGGATTAGCTGCGATCTCGTGCTCGATCGCTGGCCCCTCAGAGTATGAACAGTGGCGGCAGGCAGCCGCGCGGGAGCGCAAGCGCTACGGTCTCGATGCCGAGTTCGTCAGTTCCGGAATGGAAGGAAAATCGGCCGCGCCCTCCCAGGCTAGAAGCTGGTTTGACTGGATACTGGTGACGGCGGCGACTGCAGCATTTGTCTGGACCGGAATTGCAGCGCGATGGCCTTCCAAAGACTTGAATTGGGAGACTGCCGTTGCTCTGTCCGGAATCGGGCTGGCGTTGTTTGCTGCCACGGTGATTTCACTATGGAGAGCAACCCGATTCAACTAGCATATTCAACTGGCATCAGAAAGACCGGTGCATTGCTCTCGGTCTTTCGCGGTATCGCGGCGGACATTTCGTGCCGAACCGGGCAGGCCCAGTCCTTCGTGCAGGTGGGCCGCGAGGGAATTCTTTGCCAGGTTTGCGCGGGCGCCTCGGGAAGGAGTAAAATCACGCGCAATCCAGCCCTAGCATGGGAATACAGCGTCCAGCGGTATCGTGCGGAGTCCAGCGATATCTGCTCTGAAAAAGAGGTATGATTGGTTCGCGAAATCCCGCGTTGAATTGTTCGGAGTAGTGTTCTTGTCAGGAAGCACGACTACAAGTCGTGCGTTGCTTGCGATCCTTGGAGTCTGAAAATGAGCGGAAATGCGGCGCGTTTCTTTCGGCTCGGTGGGGCCTTTGTTGGGCTGGTAGCTTTGGGATTTGTGCTGACCGGAGAAGCAGCCAAACCGGCTCGGCATGGAATTGCTCTTCCCACCGACTGGACGCACAGCCATCTGGTCTACTCGCAACCGGGAAGGGTCGAGCAGGCGATGCGCCTGCAACAGGATCTGCGCTTTGAGCAACAGCTGTATCGCCGGGGCCAGCCCCTGAGGCTTCCTGCTGCTCAGATAGAACGCGGCGGTCTCGGTTCTGCCTTGCAGTTCCCATTCAGCCCCTTGAAGTCGAAGGGCCTCTGGGATGAGAGTCTGGGTGCCAATGCAACGGTTGGAGCGGTTAACTTCCCGGCCAAGTTTTCCTTCAACAGTGCCGTCGCGAACTGCGCCAGTGCGACCACGCCAGACTTTGTGGTCTACAGCACGGGCCTGATTGGCTCCGGAACGCAAGCGAGCCTGATTGCCTACGACAATCTCTATACCGGGTGCACCGGGACTGTGCCAACGGTTTATTGGGCGTATAACACGGGCGGCCAGATCCTGACTTCTCCGGTGCTCTCGCTCGATGGTACGCAATTGGCGTTCGTGCAGAGCGCCGGCGGCATCGGAAGCCTGGTTTTGTTGAAGTGGGCGGCTTCGGTCACGGAGACGGTTGGCGGCCCTGGTGTTCCAACGAGCGTGGCGGCGGCTTCGTATGCAACCTGTGTTGCGCCCTGCATGACGTCGATCATCCTTCAGGGTGGGGGCTTTACAAATAACGACACCACGTCGTCGGTTTTCTACGACTACACCGGCGATACTATTTGGGTAGGCGACAGCCGGAACTGGCTGCATCGGTTTAATCCCGTTTTTTCAGGGACCCTGGCGGAGGTAGGATCGCCCTGGCCCGTGCAGCTCTTCCCGACCAATGCGACGGCCTTGGCTAGCCCCGTTTATGACCACGGCTCCGGAAATGTGTTCGTGGGAGACGCGGGTGGGTATTTCTACAGCGTAAGCGCGGCTACCGGCGCGGTGACGAAGTCGAGTCAACTGGATCATGGCACGGGCATCGTCGCTGGCCCGCTTGTGGATTCCACCGCGGAAGTGGCCTATATATTTTCCTCGAATGATGGAAGCACGGCCTGCGCGGGTGGGCCTTGCGCCGCGGTTTATCGCTTCGCCGCAGGTTTCGCCGGGGGAACCGCCGGTGCAGAGGCAGTGGTTGGAGCCAGCGCCGCTACTCCCAAGTCACTTTACGAAGGCGCGCTAGATAGCGCCTATGAGAATTCAACCAACGCCGCCGGAAACCTTTATGTCTGCGGACACACGGGCGGTCGTCCTACGTTGTACCAAGTGCAGATCACGTCCGGCGCCGTTCTGAGTACAGTGGTTACGGGCCCTGTTCTTGCCACCGCGGGAGCCGCGACTGGCTGCTCCCCGGTAACCGACGTCCTGAATTCGAATGCAACCGGGGGTTCGACGGAATTCCTCTTCGCCAGCGTCCAAACCAGAGGCACGTCCACCCCGTGCGGCGCTGGTGGTTGCATCATGAACTTCAAAGACACACCCTGGCAGCCTTTGACGGCCTATACCCTTGGGCAGGAGATCGTGGACAGCCACTTTCAAGTGCAGATGGTGATCACGGCCGGTACTTCGGGAGGTTCTACGCCCAGCTGGAGCACGTCATTAGCGGCCCCGCCAGCCGACGAGACCACCGACGGGACGGGGTTGAACAAGGTGACGTGGGTGAACCTAGGTGTTACAACCGCGGCCACGCCGGCAGCATGGCAGGCCGGCCATGCCTACGCCGTGGGCAACTATATTGAGGACACCAACTTCAATATTGAAGTCGTGACTGTCACCGTTGGGAATGGCCATTCCAAGGGCGGGACGCACCCAGTCTGGATGACCACCGTGGGACAGACCACGGCTGACAACCACGTGACCTGGACTAACGCGGGTCCTGCTCCGGGTGCTCTTGCAGCGGCCGGTGGGACGAGCGGCGTGATCTTCGACAATACCGTTGAGACTGGGGTGTCCGGCTCCCAGATATATTTCTCAACGCAGGGCAATCAGGCGACGTGCGGAGCAGCGACCAACGTTGGCTGTGCGGTACAAGCGTCGCAATCCGCGTTAAAATAAGTGGGGTTAGTCTAAATGCCTATGGATCATTCATCTTCCGAACAGCCGCTCACAGCGGACAACCACAAAGAGCCGTACGAGAAGCCAGCCTTTCGCCACGAGCAGGTTTTCGTTACCACAGCGTTGTCCTGCGGCAAGATCGACCCTACCCAGGCCACCTGCCACATGAACCCCAAGGCGTCGTGACCCGATGCGAGGACGTTCTTCGGCCGAATTGCACGCCTTGAAATGTGAACTGGCTGGCGAGGTTTTACGCTCGTCGGGACGGTTGCGCCTCCGCGTGACGGGATGGAGCATGTTGCCCACAATTTTCCCCGGCGACACTCTCGTGATCGAACGAGCGAACAGCGAAAGTGTCAGCCAGGGAGATATCGTACTGTTCCACCGTGACCGCCGAATTTTCGTGCATCGGATTTCGGGCAAGTCCGGAAGCGATGGAGATTTGCAGATCGTCACCCAGGGCGACGGAATGGCCAAACCCGATCCTCCGGTTTCCAGCTCCCAATTGTTGGGCAAAGTCTCTTTCGTGATCAGGGACGGTCGCTGCCTGGAGCCGGCAAAGAGTCCCAATTTTCCCATGCGCGCCCTCGGGGCTATGGTGCGGCGTTCCTCTTCAGCCGCGCGCGTGCTGGTGGGAGTTCACAAGATGGGTCAGGGTCCACAGGAGCCGCTTTGCCAGGGTTGATCAGCCCCGTCGATTGCCTGCACCTCACCGTCGAAATTGGAGGCATCCCCATCCGCGTCAATACCACCGACGCAGATTTTCTTGACATGCTGCAGAATCGCTATGCGGGGTTTGTGGGCTCGTCAGAACATCCCGCAATCGAGTTCGACGTTGATCTGTTCACGCCTGGCTTTGTTGACCCACGCATGGACCTGCGAGTGACCCAGCGTGCAGGAAAGTGGCGCTTGGAACGTGGAGACTTTCGCGCCGATTGGGAGCCGGCCCGGCGCACCGGCACGATTCGCCAATCCGCGAACCCCTATTCGATCGACGCGGTTCTCCGCATCGTCCACACCCTCGTGCTGGCTCAGGAAGGCGGCTTTCTTCTGCACTCTGCCAGCGCCATCCGCAACGGGAAGGCGTTCCTGTTTGCCGGCGTTTCCGGGGCAGGGAAGACGACGATTTCAAGGCTTGCGCCTTCTGATACCACGCTCCTTACCGACGAAATTTCCTACGTTCGCAGGGACGTGCGGCAGTGCGCGTGGGAGGACGCCGGGAAGCAAGATCACGGCTACGTGGCTCATGGGACTCCATTTACCGGAGAACTCGCCAAGCTGGGCGAAAACGTTTCCGCTCCGATTTCGGCACTCTATCTACTGACCCAAGGCCCGGAGAACCGGATTGATCCCGTCGCTCCCGGCCACGCTGTCCGGGAGTTGCTGGCCAACGTACTTTTCTTTGCCGAGGACCAGGACTTGGTGCAGCGAGCCTTTCACGCCGCTTGCGAGTTCGTGAGCCGAGTGCCGGTTTCCCGGCTCACCTTCGTTCCGGATGCCCGAGTGTGGGAGATGATAGGATGACCAGGCTTTATGTAGCGCGCAACACCCGCGCAGCGGCGCGGAAGCTCGACCGCGAGATGATGATCATGTCCGGCAAGGATTCGACTCTTTTTACGCTCAACAAGACCGCCACCATCATCTGGCAGGCTGCGGACGGCGCGACGCCTCTCGACGAAATTGTTGAACGCCAGATTTGTACGAAGTTCGAAGTCGAGCCCGCCGCCGCGTTGAAGGATGCCGAGACCCTGGCCCGCGAACTCGCCGCGCATGGCATCCTGGACGTCTCCGAAAATCCGATCATCTCTGTAAACTCGCAACCGGTAACCTCGCACCCCGCAAATCCGCTCGCCGGAGAGCCGCGATGAGCGGGCTGATGCAGGAATTAAACGCCAAGGCGCTCGCCCTCAGCGTTCCGATGAGCGTCCAGCTGGACCTCACCTACCGCTGCAACGAGCGCTGCGTGCACTGCTATCTCGATCATGACGATCATGGCGAGATGACTACTGCCGAAATCAAGCACCTGCTCGATGAAATGGCCGAGGCCGGCGTTTTCATGCTAACCCTCAGTGGCGGCGAAATTTTTCTGCGCAAGGATTTCTTTGAGATTCTCGAGCACGCGCGCCAGCTCACTTTCTGCATCAAGCTCAAAACCAACGCCATCATGATCCGCGAGCGCGAAGCGGCCCGCATCCGCGATTTGGGCGTCGAGTCGATCCAGATCAGCATTTACTCCCACCGGCCTGAGGTCCACGATGCCATCACCCTGGTTCCCGGTTCGCTGAAGCGCTCTCTCGACGCCATTCGTTTCCTCAAGTCGCAAAGCTTGAAAGTGATCATTGCGAATGTCCTGATGGTCCAGAACATGCAGGACTACGAAGGCGTGCGCGCTCTGGCCGACGAACTCGGCGTCGCGTCCGTGCTGGATCCCACCGTCTCTCCCATGATGGATGGCGACCGGTCTACGCTGAACCTCGGCGTTGACAACACGGCGCTGCAAAGCCTGTTTCGGAATGAATCCCTGGTGGGCAATGTGGAGGAATTCTGCGCGGTGCCGCCGCGGCCGGGCGAAGACGAACTGCAATCCTTGCCCTGCAGCGCCGGGCACACTGCCTGCTACGTCTCGCCTTACGGTGACTTTTATCCCTGCGTCCAGTTTCCGCTTACTTGCGGCAACGTAAGGCAACAGCGGTTCCTCGATATCTGGCGAAATTCCGAACAGCTAAAGGAAGTGCGCTCGATCCGGGTCAAAGACCTGACCGGCTGTTCCCAATGTACGCACGTTACGAACTGCACCCGCTGTCCCGGCCTGGCTTACCTGGAAGGCAACATGCGCGGGCCTTCCACGCAAGATTGCGAAAAGTCCTTCGCCAGAACTGGAGTCCCATCGGTGAACCTGCAGTCAAAGAAGCCTTCCGTCAGGAACTTGATACAGATTCGAGTGCAACCGACAAGCGCAGCAATCTCCGCTTGAATCGGCTCGATAAGTCTCGCCATCCCTGCTGAATTCTTCTCCCACACATTCAGGTAGACTGCATCCCGAGGATCTGACATCGGGTTTGCCCGAGACCATGCCTGCAACCATCAATTCAGTCGAGCCTGAATGGGCGCTGCTGTTGGCTGCGTGTCGCCTGAGTTCCGGACGCTCAGATTCAAGCCATGAATTTTGTCGTCAGTTCCTGCGAACGCCGCTGAACTGGGCGTCTTTGCTTCAGTTGGCCGAGCACCACGGCGTTGTGCCCATCTTTTACCAGGCCCTGTCGTCACTTGGAAGCGAGGCGCCACCTGCGAGCCTCGCTCTATTGAAACAGCGTTACGAAACCAACCTGCACCGAACTCTGTTTCTAGCTCGAGAACTCATCCGCATCCTCGATCGTTTCGACGCGCTCGGAATCGACGTCCTGCCCTACAAAGGCTTGGCCTTGGCCGAGATACTTTATGGCGACATAGCGCTGCGCCAGGCCGGCGACATTGATCTGCTGGTCCGATCGCGAGACTTGCCGCGCATCAAAGCCGCACTGAAGGAACTGGGATACACGCCTCATCTGCTTCTCAATGAGGCAGAGGAGCGCGCCTATCTCGCCTCTGGCTACGAGTGCGCTTTCGACAGTGCCCTGGGACGCAATCTGCTGGAAGTGCAGTGGGCCCTGCAGCCACGCTTCTACGCAGTGGATTTCGACATGGAAGCCGTGTTTCGCCGCGCCGTCACAGTAAGCGTTGCGGGGCGAAACATGAAAACGCCCTTGCCGGAAGATCTGTTCCTCATCCTGTCACTGCACGCGGCCAAGCACGTGTGGGGACGTCTGATCTGGCTCTGCGATATCGCCCAGATTCTGACGTTATCTGCTCTCAACTGGAGTTGGATCGCGGAGACGGCGCAATCGCTCGGTATCGTGCGCATCCTGCAAGTCACGCTGGTCTTGACAAATCGCCTGCTGGTGACCGCGATTCCCGCGGCTGCCGAGAAGCATTTGTCAGCCGATCCCGCTGCCCTCACGTTGGCGGATGAGATTGCTCCCCAGCTCGGCCGCGCAACGCCACACGATGTAGAGTCGTTGTCCTACTTCCGCCTGATGATGCGCCTGCGCGAGCGAAGGGCAGATCGCATCCGATTCCTGCAACGGCTGGCTCTCACACCCGGGCCGGGAGAATGGAAATCGGTCCGTCTGCCTGCACCGCTTTTTCCCTTGTACCGGCTCGTGCGTCTATGGCGCCTGGCAGCCAGGCTCGCTAACCCTTAACCTGCTCCGCCTTCGCGCTCCAATTCCTCAGGTACAAGCCGCACATCGCAGCTCCGGCAATCAAAGGAACCACCATCCCAGCTCGAACGCTACCGAATCGACTGGAGAAGTAGCCCACCAGCCACGGTAAAAATGCGCCCCCAAGGTTCGCCATGGTAAACATGATGGAACCAATCTGCGAAGCGGTATCGCCAAATTCTCGAGACAACAAGGAGATCGTAATTGGATAAACCGCCGCCAAACCGAGTCCGGTGATGCTGGCGCCCGCTAACACACCGAGCGAAGCATGAGACAGAAGTAAACACATCATTCCCGCACAAGCCGTCAAGAGTCCGGCGCGCGCCAGAGTGACCTCGTCGACTCTCTTCAGAACCAGTGAAGCCAGCCACCTTCCCACCATCAGCGCCGAATAAAAAAAAGATGAACTCATCAAAGCCAGCTCAAGGGACAACGTTCCCAGACTCTTGGCATAAGAAGCAATCCAGCCGCCGAAGGAATTCTCCACCCCCACATAGAGGAAGAAAAGTGATGCTAGCAACACAACCGAGTTGCTTCTCCGTGACTTACGTAGTTCAGACGTACTTAAATCAGACTTACTTAGATCAACGGACGCACCATTCTGCGCGTCATTCCCGCGACTAGCGCGCGGTTCCGCGATGCGCGAAGGCATGGCCGCAATGCCGAGAGCCACAATAAACAAAAGTCCAGCGAAGGCGGCCAGCAGAAGCGGAACATGGTGCACACGCACGGCCGCGGCCACCAGAAACGGACACGCTACCGCCCCCACGCTCCAGGAGAAATTCAACAGGTTCAGAGCCGCACTGCGGTGGAACTGGTGCACCTCGGCCACCAGCAAGTTCGCCGCTGGCACTGCGATTCCAAAACCCAGGCCGTAAAGCCCAATGCAGGCCGACCCCAAAACCCGCGAACTATAAGGCAGACCCGCCACCCCCACCGCCATCGCCAGCAGCCCGGCTTTGATCGCGAAGCGAAATCCCCAGCGTGACACGCAAAAGCCGGAGAGCGTCACACCCACCGTCGATGCCAGAAATTGCATCGTGAACAGCGAGCCTGCCTGGGTGTAGTTCAGGGACCATTTCGTGGAAAGTGTTGGCAACAGCGGCCCCAGCAGTACCGTGACGATCCCGATGGGAACGAATGCCGCATGTGCCGCCACAGTGAGCGGTCGCGAAAAATCCTCGGCGCGCGGTATCTGAGAGACACTCATGAAAGACGCTCGGCGCTACATTAAAAACAGTGGAACAGTCGCGCCCGCGCTAGCCTTAGACTCTCGGCGCCTTCGCAGTAGATTCACGCACCGCCAGTTCGGGCTCAATGGCGATCTCCGACGGGTAGTCGTCTCTTCCTGCGATTCGTTCCAGCAGCGTCTGCGCCGCCACTTGTCCCATGCGAGCGAGAGGTTGCCGCACTGTGGTGAGAGTCGGTGTGTTGAAGGCTGCAACGGGAATATCGTCGAAGCCCATCACTGAAACATCCTGCGGCACTCGCAAACCTTGCTCCTGCAATGCGCGGATCGCTCCGATCGCTGAAATGTCATTGTAAGCAAACAGCGCTGTGAACGGCTTCTTGCGCGCCAACAACTGTTTCGCGAAAGGATAGCCAAGCTGCGGTGTCGGATCGTCCATGTCAATCTGCACCGTCAATTCCTGATCTATCGTCACGCCGATTCTCTGCGCGACCTCACAGATCGCTTCCCACCGCTCCGTGGAGTCCGAACTCAACGGATTGCCTTTCATAAATGCGACCCGCTGATGCCCGAGGCTAGCCAGATGATTAAGAGCCAGCGTAGCCGCATGCACGTGATCGAGCACGACGTTCGTGACTCCTTGCAGTTTCTGATGTCCCGCGACCGCTACCATCGGGAGAGACGGCGCCTCAAGAACAGCCGTGTCCACCGTGATAAACCCCTCCACTCCTCGCTGCAGCAGGAGTTCGGAATACTGGCTTAACAGGTTCTGATCATGCCGGGCTGCCACCGTAAGAAAAAAATAGTCCATCTTCCTGAGGTACGCTTCAATGCCGCTGATCACCATGGAGCCATAGGAATCGCCGATTTCCTCGGCGATCACTCCGATGGTGTAGGTTCGTTTGTTTCGCAAGGTCCGGGCGAAAAAGTTGGGCCGGTAGTTCAGTTCTTTCGCGGCGGCATGAATGCGATTCTTGGTCTCACGCGGAATAGAACGGGCGGAAGGCGAATCGTTGAGAACGGCCGAAACGGTACCCGGAGTCAGACCCACATGCTCAGCCACGGACTTGAGTGTTACCACCGTAGATGCGGGGCCAGTTCTTTTGGCTTGGGCCATGAGGTAGCTTCAGATTTCGGCCGCAGGAGTCATGGAAGCCGCAACGACCGGTCTAAGTAAACTCCCGAAGAGTCAACTCTACCGCCGCTAGTCTCGGCTTGTTGGCGATCTCTCATGCCTTTGCGTACCGCTCGCTGTTAGGTTTCGATCCGCTCAGCGCGAAAAACAAAATGTAAAGGTAGCAGATGACCGGCAGAAAAAAAGCATGATGAATACCGATCCGATCCGCAATCGCACCCTGCGCGACCGGAATCAGCGCTCCGCCCACGATCGCCATGATCATCACTCCCGAACCATCCCCGGTAAGGGGCCCCAGTTCCGCCACACCCAGCGTGAAAATGCTCGGGAACATGATGGAATTGAAGAACCCAACCAGGATGATGCTGTACATTGCGGTGTGCCCCGAGCTCAACATGGAGATGGCGACCAGGGCAGCCGCGCAGACGGCGCAAATCGCCAGCAGCCGCCCGGTGGTCATCTTTTGCAATAGTCCGGAACCAATAAAGCGCCCGACCATAGCCCCGCCCCAATAGAAGGCCACGAAACTGGCGGCAGCTTTTTCCGTCATGGCTCCAATGTCAGGCTGGCTGAAGTAGTTCACCAGAAAACTTCCAATCGAAACCTCGGCGCCCACATAGACGAAAATGCTGATCGCGCCAAAGATCAAATTAGGATGCCTCCAGATCGAGTCATTCACTTTTTCGCCGACCTTGTGTTGAGCATGTTCGATCTTCGGCAACTTGAAACTGCCAATCGCCACCGCCAGCACGACCAGCGCGATTCCCAAGCCCACATAGGGCGTCTTTACGGTCGCTGCTTCATGGAGACGATAAGCCTGCAAAGCATCGGGCGCCAGCGCTCGTATGTCTTCAATGGTCTTGGGAGCTGCGCTTAGGATGAACAGGCTGCCGAAGAACGGGGCCAGAAAAGTTCCGAGTGAATTGAACGCCTGCGTCAAATTCAGGCGACTGGAGGCGGTTTCGGGTTTGCCCAGCACGGTGACGTATGGATTCGCAGCGACCTGGAGGCACGTGATACCGGCAGCAAGCACAATAAGTGCAAACAGAAACAACGGATACGACGGAACACTAGCAGCAGGTACGAACAGGAACGCACCCACTCCCATTGTCAGCAGGCCCGCCACCATCGACCGCTGGTAGCCAATCCAGTCAATGATCCAGGCCGAAGGGATGGAGAACAGAAAATACGCCCCAAAGAACGCAAACTGAATCAGCATGACCCGGGTGTAATTCAGATCGAAAATCGGTTTCAGGTGTGGAACAAGAATGTCGTTCAGGCAGGTAAGAAATCCCCACATGAAGAAGAGCGTGGTCACGACCGCCAGCGGTCCCGCCGAAGAGGAAGATCCATTCTGAGAAACCGATGAGGAAGCAGATGCAGAACTATTAGGGGCTGCGATCGCCATAGATTCAAAACCCACCCTTCAAAGAGTGCGCCTGTCGCTCGGGGGCATCATAGCATCGCCGGGCGTTCAGGATTGGGGTTTTCTTGGGAGGCGGGTCGGCGCTTCTGCCCTAGAAAATCGTTCTCCTAGCTGCTGTTATACCGAGCGGCCGCTCCGGAAACGAAGGCCCTAGACTTGGACCTGCGCTCTCAACTCCGCCAGTTGCTCCGCCAGAAAGCTAAAATATTCTTCCATTCCCTGTCCGGCCTTCGCGGAGAGACGAAATACTTTCATCCCCGGCCGCACCGACTGGATGCTCTTCCGCGCCGCTTCCCAGTCGAACTCCACTACCGCCGCTAGTTCGATCTTGGTCACAATCGCAACGTCGGCGCTGTTAAAAATCGTGGGATACTTCAGCGGCTTGTCTTCTCCCTCCGTCACGGACAGCAGCACGATACGAAGGTTTTCACCCAGGTCATACGACGACGGGCAGACCAGATTTCCCACGTTCTCGATGAAAAGAAAATCCAACTCCTGCAGGTTCCAACCTTCCAGCGCCCGCTGCACCATCGCGGCTTCCAGGTGGCAGAGAGTTCCCGTGGTGATCTGCTTCACTGGAGCATTGCTTCGCGCCAGCCGCTTTGCATCATTCTCCGTGGCCAGATCGCCGACCAGCGCCGCCACTCGATAGCGCGGCTGCAAAAATGTAAGCGTCTTTTCCAGAAACGTCGTCTTGCCGGACCCCGGGCTCGATACCAGGCTTACGACGAAAACACCCGCGGCGCGAAACTGCTGGCGCAAACCGCGCGCGATCACATCATTCTGCTTCAACACGTTCTTGCGCACTTCCACCACGCGCGGCTCGCTCATTCCTCAACCTCCAGCGCGAACACTTCAAGCTCCTTGCCTTGCACCACATCTCCCGTTGGCGTACCGCATTCCGGACACTCGAAACACTGCACTGAACTCAGCGCACGCTTTGCCCGGCACCGCGGGCAAAAGACGATCACAGGCAAATCTTCGACGATCAAGTGCGAACCCGCGAGCGGCGTATCCTGACAAGCCATTTCGTAGGAAAGAAACAAAGCGTCTTTTGCCACGCCGGAAAGCGCTCCCAGCCTCAGGTGCACGGCCGTCACCTGCACTCCGCGCCGCTCGGCCTCCTCCTGCGCAGTCTCAACAATGCTCATCGCGATTGAAAGTTCGTGCATGGTTCGACTATATCGGACTCTCGACCACCGCTGCTTGCAAAGTCCCACGCCCCTGCATATAAGAAGTACAGAACAGATCTCGACACACAACCGAGTGGACCGGGTACCTATCTCTTGTTTCCTTCACGCCGCGCCTTCTTGAAATCCCTGAGCCGGTCAGCCCTGGTGCTGCAGCTGGAGAGCGTCCTAACGCTTGCCCGGCCTCGCTGGCTGTGGCCGGGCTCTCAAGTGGATCAAGAAGCCGACCCGTCGAAGAATCCCGGCCCCCAGTCCGACGATCTCGGCGTCAGCTTTCTCAACGTGGCTCGAGAATCCGGCCTGAACGCGAAAACCATCTTCGGAGGCGAGCACAAAAATAAGTATCTTCTCGAAACCACGGGCTGCGGTGTCGCGTTCTACGATTACGATAATGACGGCTGGCTCGACATTTTTCTGGTAAACGGTTCTCGCCTGGAAGGCTTCCCCGCAGGCGCCGAACCCACCTCACATCTCTTCCGCAACAATCGCGATGGCACTTTCACCGACGTCACCACAAAAGCCGGAGTCGGCCACTCTGGTTGGGGACAGGGCGTCTGCATCGGCGACTACGACAACGATGGTTGGGAAGATCTTTTCGTGACGTACTACGGAAAAAATGTTCTCTACCACAACAACGGCGACGGCACGTTCACCGATGTAAGCCAAAAGGCAGGCGTGGCGGGCAAAGGCACGCGGTGGAACACCGGCTGCGCCTTCGTGGATTACGACCGCGACGGCCATCTCGATCTCTTTGTCGCCAACTACATCGACATGGATCTCGCGACTGCTCCCGTGCCCGAGTCAGGTCCCTGCCTCTATAAAGGAGTGTTGGTGGCCTGCGGACCGCCCGGCTTGCAGGGCGGCAAAAACATTCTCTACCACAATAACCGCGACGGCACATTCACCGACGTCTCCGAAGTCGCAGGAATTTTCCGCGCGAACGGCACGTACGGATTGGGCGTGCTCACCGCGGACTTCGACAACGATGGCTGGCCCGACATCTACGTTGCCAACGATTCGACCGCAAGCGCGCTCTACCAGAATAAAAAGAACGGCAAGTTTGAAGACGTCGCCATCGAAGCCGGATGCGCGCTCAGTCCCGACGGCAAACCGCAGGCTGGCATGGGAATCGCCGCCGCCGACTATGATCTCGACGGCAATCTCGATATCATCAAAACAAACTTCGCCGGCGACACCCCGTCGCTCTACCACAATCTCGGCGGCGGCAATTTCGAGGATGCCACTTTCACCGCGGGCTTAGGAGCGCACACCCAGTTCCTCGGCTGGGGCTGTGGCTTCTTCGATTTTGACAACGACGGCTGGCCCGACATTCTGATCTGCAACGGCCACGTCTACCCCGAAGTCGAGCAACTGAAAACCGAAGCTGGATACGCCCAGCGCAAACTCCTCTATCGCAACCTGCGCAACGGCCACTTCGCCGATATTTCCCTACAGGTTGGCCCGGGAATTTCCGATCCGGCCGCATGCCGCGGCTGCGCCTTCGGCGACTTCGACAACGACGGCGACATCGACGTCGTCGTCAACACGGTTAACGATTTTCCGCAACTCCTTCGCTGCGATTCCAAACTCGCCAACAACTGGATCAAAGTCCGGACCATCGGCACCAAGTCCAACCGCAGCGGCATCGGCGCCCGCATCGCTTGCGTAACCCACGCCCCGGGTGAACCTAAACCTCATCGCCAGATTGACGAAGTCCGTAGCGGCGGCAGCTACATCTCGCAAAACGATCTCAGGATTCACTTCGGCTTGGGAAAAGCGGAACAAGTCGATCTGCTCGAAATCCGTTGGCCTAGCGGCCAGGTAGATACAATCAAAGACGTGAAAGCAAATCAACTGATCTTCGTGAAAGAAGGCGCAGGCATGATTCGCACCATGCAGTTCACGAAGAAAAAGTGAGCCAAATCGCGACAACCGACAACGACTCTACGGCTTCGTGCCCTGAACAGGCACGAGCGTGCCCGACCCTTCCTTAAGCAAGTGAAGCTGATCCACGGCGAGGTCAACAAATCGTTCCACCAGTCCGCTCGGCCAGCGAATCTCCACCCACTCAACCTTGGTTGCCGAACCCAGACCAAAGTGAACCCTCATATCGCTGTTCGAAATATAGCTCGACCCACTGCGAACTTCGTCCACCAAAGTGTGCCCAGCAGTTTTCACCCGCAGCCTTGCCCCAATGCCATCACGATTCGATTTCGTTCCCACCGTCCGAACCGAAATCCAGTGGTTCGTATTCCGAATCTGGTTCACCAGCAGGCTGGGCGGCCCGTTCATGTTGCTGATCACGATCGTAAGCCTACCGTCATTCCAAAGATCGCCAACCGCCAGGCCGCGCGACGATGCCGTAGTTGTAACTCCCACGCCCGCGGACGCAGAAATATCGCTGAAAGTCCCGTCTCCATTGTTATGAAACAGAATCCGCGGTTCTTTGTAGCTGCTGCCCAGATGCTGGCTATCAACTTCCGGATACACATGCCCGTTCACCAGAATTAGATCAGGCCAGCCATCGTTATCGAAATCGAAAAACATCGTACCCCAGCCCAAATACTGCGTGTAAAGCCCAAGCCCCGCGGCCGACGTAGCATCGGTAAACGTTCCGTCGCCATTGTTGCGATAAAGAGTGGAAGTGTCGTCCGAAAAATTAGTCTTGAAAATGTCGAGATGCCCGTCGCCGTTGTAGTCCCCGACCGTCGACCCCATCCCCGCCTGCTCGCGCCCATCCTCGTTGAACGCCGCGCCCGCCGTCACCGCAACGTCGGTGAATGTTCCGTCGTGATTGTTGCGGTAGAGAATGCTCGGAGTACTGTCGCAAGCTATGAAAATGTCAGGCCAGCCATCTTCGTCGAAGTCGAGCGTGGAGACGCTGAACGCATAATAGCCGTCCGTCCGGTCGATGTGCGCCTTCACCGTAGCGTCTTCAAAAGTTCCATCGCCGCGGTTGTGATAAAGAATGTTCTTCGCACCCGGCAGCCCGCGCGGCCCGCACATCACCGGAACGCCCTTCCAGATGCAAGTCGGCCTCTCGCCGGGCGCGGGTGCCGTAGTCAAATCGAAATCCACATAATTCGCCACGATCAGATCCAGCCGCCCGTCGCGGTCGTAATCCACGAATGCACATCCCGTTCCCCACGCTTTCCCCGAGCCCGCCACGCCCGATTTTTCCGCGACCTCGGTGAACACTCCGCCCTGGTTGTGATACAGCCGGTTCTTCCCGTAATAAGTAACGTAAAGATCCTGCCAGCCATCATTGTCATAATCGCCAACGCAGACGCCCTGTCCCCAGCCGGTCGCCACCAGTCCGGCATTCACGGTCACGTCGGTAAAGGTTCCGTCATGATTGTTGCGATAGAGATGATTGCTCGGCGCCGAGCCAGTAGCAAACCCCTCGAGGCGGGTTCCGTTGACCAGAAAAATATCAGGCCAGCCATCGTTGTCGTAATCAAAAATTGCAACGCCTGTTCCTGTCGTTTCAATAATGTACTTCTTCGCGTCCACGCCGCCGAAAATATCCTGCATGGTCAACCCAGCTTTCTCGGCGACATCGGTAAAGTTGGCGATCGGCGCGGCGGGAGCGGGCGGTCCGGCAGTAATCTGAGCAGCCTTAGTCTGTGCGGAAGATAAATCCACGAGAAGCGAGGCAACGAGAAACAAAGACGCAACAAAAACCGGTGTCTCGCGAACTCGGCACAAGAACCGCTTGCGGAATGGCGTGGCCAAACTGAAATGTTAGGGTTCAGTCGGCGGCGGGTCAAGCGAGACGCCGGTCTCCACTACAGAAAAACGGCAGGGCCGACCCCCTGCCGTTCTCGTCTTCTTCAATCGACAATTCCAAATCTGCCTTACTTCTTGTTAACCGACTTCTTCAGTTCAGCCCCTGGAGTGAACTTCGCCACCTTCCGGGCAGCGATCTTAATCGTAGCGCCCGTCTGCGGGTTGCGTCCGTTCCGGGCTTTTCTCTGCGACACAGAGAATGTTCCGAAACCAATCAGTGCTACCCGATCACCTTTCCGCAGCGCAGCCGTAATGCTGTCCACAGCGGTGTCAATCGCAGTTGTAGCCGACGCTTTGCTGATTTCACAAGCGCCTGCGATTCTGTCAACCAGATCGGCTTTGTTCATAGTTTCTCCTCGCAGGTCTCTTTCGTGCCCAGCGCACACCGGGGAGGTACAAGCTGTGCCTGAGTTGGGAAACCTGACGGTTTGTATTTTCCTCCCTCCCAGCGGATTGTCAACTGTGAAAATCCGCGCCGGAAGCCTGTTTTGCACCGTCGAAGCCCGAATTGGGGCTTTGGAGGCGGACTTTCACCCCACCATCGTGCCGATTCCGCCGGGAAGCCCCAGTCAGCCCGGTTTTCCTCCGCCATCCACAGCCCCCGCCGCCACTTCACAGGATGTACACAGGCGCCACAGGTTTAAGACTTGCGCGATGTCGGGTCAGCAGTGCAACCTAATAAAGCGCTGACTTCGATCGTTAAAGGGTTTGAGTGAACAAGCTTTCCGTGAAGAACGCTTCTGCGATCAAGGCTTCGCTATCCCAGGCCGCCCCCAATGCCTGTCCATTGTGCGGTGGCAGCGGCTGGAAAACGGTTTCCGCCGGGCCCGGCGCGACCCTTGAAATGATCAAAGACCGCCGCGTCACGCGCTGCGACTGCCAGCTGGAAGCGCGAAAGGAAACGCTGCTTTCTGCGGCGCGCATCCCCAAACGCTACGAGCACTGCGAACTCGCCAGCTACACTGCAGACTTTCCGGGAGCCCACCCATCGCTGGCATTGGCTCACCTCAAAGCCTCGAGGTTCGTCCAGGAGTATGATCCGCGTGAAAGTACAGGGCTCTTGATGATAGGCGACATTGGCACCGGCAAGACTCACCTAGCAGTTGGAATCGTCAAAGAGCTCATCCGGAGCAAGGGAGTCAATTGTCTTTTTTACGACTACCGGGAGCTCTTAAAGGAAATCCAGAATTCCTACAGCCCTTCGGTACAGACAACCGAATCCGGGATCCTGCGTCCGGTCTTCGATGCGGAAGTACTTGTGATCGATGAATTGGGAGGACAGACAACGAGCGAATGGGTCTGGGACACGGTCAGCCTCATTATTAACACTCGATACAACGACCAGAAACCGGTCATTATCACAACGAATTTCCCGGATCTTCCTGCCGCCCCTGCGATCGGCCGCGACGAGAACATTGACCAGTTCAGGGCAAAAAGCGCTGCCCGCAAATACACGCTTGGAGACCGCGTCGGCGACCGCATGCTTTCTCGGCTGCATGAAATGTGCCGCATCATCAAGATGGAAGGCGCCGACTTCCGCCAGACATTCCGCAGCGCCAGCTTCCGGTAGTGGAATTCTCTGTGTCTCTGTGACTCCGTGCTGAAGAGGTCATTACAATGATTCCGTGCTGACCGAGCGCCTGGAATTCGCCCCCGAGCGGGACTCCGATATCTTCGCGTCCGTCCCGACCGCTCCAGCCGTGTTTCTCCTGCGCGCATCCGACCCGCAATCCGAGCCATACGTCAGCAAGACCGCCAATCTCCGCCGTCGCCTGCAGCGTCTTCTCGGACCGATTGAAGAGCGCACCAAAAAACTCAACCTGCGTGATCGTGTCCGCACCATCGAGTACACGCCCGCTGGGTCCGACTTCGAATCTGGTTTTGTCCTCTACACCACGCTTCGCGAGGCTTTTCCAAAAACATACACCGACCGGCTTCGCTTCCGCTTCGCGCCGCTGGTAAAACTGCATCTCGAGAATGAATACCCGCGCGCCTCTATCACCACCCGCCTCGGCCGCCTCAACGGACGCAACCTCTACTACGGCCCTTTCGCCTCGCGCACGGCCGCCGAAAAGTTCATGAACGACTCGCTCGACTTCTTCAAAATGCGCCGCTGCGTCGACGATCTGCATCCCGACCCCAAATTCCCTGGCTGCATCTATTCCGAAATGAAAATGTGCCTCGCGCCCTGCTTCAAGGGTTGCACCGATGACGACTATGCCACCGAAGTAAGTCGCGTTCAGTCCTACTTCGATTCGAGCGGCGAGTCCCTGTTACGTGAATTCTCCGCCCAGCGCGACTCCGCCTCAACCAGACTCGCCTTCGAAGACGCCGCCGCAATTCACGCGCGCCTGGAAAAACTGAAGCCAATCCTCACTCAGCTTCCCGAGATAATCCATCGCCTCGACTCCCTTTCTGCGCTGATCATTCAACCGGCGCGCCTCGGCGATTCCGTAACTTTCTTTCGCGTAGAGCGAGGCGTGATTTCGGGGCCGATCCCGTTCAGCATCCAACCCGCGGATCACGCAAAGTCGCAATCCATGGAGTCGCGCATACAGGAAGCCCTGGATTCTTTTCCTCCGACGAAAGCGAAGCCTTCGCTCGAAACCATGGAACATCTTGCCCTGCTCAAGCGCTGGTATTATCGCGGCAGCCGCGTGGGAGAGATTTTCTTCGCCGATGAAAAAGGCGGCCTACCCATGCGCCGCATCGTGCGCGGCATTTCCCGCGTCTACCGCGGTGAGGGCCCCGAGGTAGAAGCGAACTCCGGGCAGTCGAGCCAAGCGCAGCCGAATCCAGGCGGGCAACCAGAAACGCTCTGACTACGGGTCTGGCCGTACCCCGTGACCCCTGTGCCCTCTGTGGTTTAGGATTTTCCTGGTGTACAAGTCAGAGCTTCCAGGAAACTCACAATGACGGCAGCAAAGAAAAGAAATGCGAAAGCCAGGAAAAAAGTTGCGAAGAAAACAAACGACGAATCCCTCCGCGAGCACATCACCTACCTCCTCGAAGGCGGAGGTGCGCACGCGAAGTTTGACGACGTCATAGAAGACCTGCCCCCGAACCTCCGCGGCACCAGGCCCGATAAGTTTCCGCACACCGCGTGGATGCTGCTCGAACACCTGCGCCTGGCGCAATGGGACATCCTCGAGTTCAGCCGCAACGCCAAGCACGTCTCTCCCGAGTGGCCCAAAGGCTATTGGCCCGAAACTCAATCCCCGCCAAGCGACGCGGCCTGGAACAAAAGCATCCAGCAATTCCGCCGCGATTTAAAAGCCATGCAGCTACTCGTCGCAGATCCCAAGACCGATCTGTTCGCCCCGATCCCCTGGGGCAATGGCCAGACCATCCTGCGGGAAGCCCTGCTGGTCGCCGATCACAACGCCTATCACCTCGCCCAGTTGGTAGATCTCCGCCGCCTGCTAGGAGCCTGGGAAGGTTAACGGGCGCGTCCACGGGTGCCCCATTTCTCGCGCGTTCTGTGCGCGAGAAGTGGGGATTTTGACTTTGAAGTCTGACTCTATGTAAACGAAGTTTCCGAAAGCCGACTTTATCTCCTTGTCTCCGTGCCTCCGTGTTGAATCCCGCCCTTTGCCCGCTTCCGAAAAATCACCTTGACGCCCTCCCTCCATCTCTCGTCAATCCCAGCAAATTCCCACTCAATCTCCGGCGAAATATAATGCAACAACACGTCCGTGGTCGGATGCACATGCAACGCCGGGGCCACCAGAAACAACAGCGGCTTCTCACTCGACAGTTCGCGCCCGTCAAAATATCCGAATCGTTGAAACTCGCCCCGCTCGTGATGCCACGCCACCCGCGCCCAGTAATCCAGCCCCTGCAAGGGCAAATGAATATCCTCGTCCGCCTTGAGTTCCACCACCGCCAGCCGCCCTTCGCGCGTGGTCGTGAGCACATCGATCATGGCGCGATCCGCCGCCGAGAACGCCGGCACCTGGGAATACGCGCACGTTAAATCCAATCGCCCGTCCACCACACTCACGTCCGCCGCAACCAGCGACTCCAGCCAGCGTTCCGGATGCATCCGCCACAACGCATGCCCCCGCGCCCCATAAGGATGCCGCACATCGCGCAAGACATTCACCAGTTCGAGAAAAGTATGCTGATTGCGCTCGTCCAGAATCCGCTCCTCCGCGCCCACCCCAAACACAATTTCCTGCCTGCTGCGGAATGTTTCCGCCTCCGCCCCCATCCGCGCCCGCGCAAACTCCAACCCGCGCCAGCGAAACGCGATCTCCGCAGCAGACAATACAGCAACCTCGCAATTCGGCAAGAGCTCCTGCATTCTCGCGATCGATTCCAAAAAACGTTCCCGCGCCGCGCTTTCATCCGTGGCATGCACCAGCCGCGTCGCCACATTCCCCCGATCGCTGCAGTCGATCTCCACCAGTGCATCGTGCCGCTCATCCAGTTCAAACAATCTCCACTTCGCGGCATTCCGGTTAAGATTCGCCATCCGCTCGCGCACCAGCCCCGAACTCCCCGAAGGCACAAACAACACGAGTCCCTCCACCAGCGCCTTCCCCGCCTGACCTAGACGGCACTCATGCAGCCACAACATCCCAAACGTAAGCGCCGCATCGATCGAGCTTTGAGTCTCGTGCGCATTCACGCCCAACACCGCCAGCGCCGACTGCCCGTGCCGCAGCAACCCGCGTGTGTAAATCGGACCAAAAGACTTCTCCAGGTTCACCGCCGTGGTGAGCCGTGCGATCGCAAACCCCGCAAAGTGCCGTTCCAAGGCGCGCCGCAGAGTATGCTCATAGGCCAGCCGCAGCGCTCTCTTGGCCGTGGGCGTCCGCCGGTCGCGTTCCCTGCAGATCTCCAACTTGCTAGGCCGCGACTGCCCGAGCTTCTGCACAAACAAGCGCAAGGTCCCGCTCTTCACTTCCGCATCCAGCACGCGGCGCACCGTGTTGCGCTCCTGCGACCACAGATGCAAAAGACATTTGTTGTACTCCCCGGAGATCGAATACTTGGCCCGCGCCAGATCAAACGTGACCGCGCCGTCTTCCAGCACGACCGCCCCAGCTGCTTCCCCGAGAAAGTCCTGTACCGCTCGCGTAAGTGCGTCCGGCGTCATCTGAGCAGTCTCTAACGAAGGCAAAGCCCGCGTCTGTGACGAATGACCATCGTCACCGCCAGCCTGTGGATTCTCAGCCAAACCATCTGCCGTAGCCAATCCCCCATGTGGGATAATGACAAAGCGGCCCTCCGAGTCTTGGCGGAGCTGACCCGCATCTAATTCTTGTGAACAAACAAAGTCTGGACAAACAAAGTCTGAACAAGCAAAGATTCTTCTTCGAACACTACGGTCTCGCTGAGCGTGACCTCGAGCACTATTTAGCGGCCGCCCTATCGGCAGGCGGCGATTACGCCGACCTCTATTTTGAATATCTTTCCTCCACCTCGCTGATGGTGGATGAATCCATGGTCAAGTCGGCCTCGCAGGGCATTTCCGCCGGCTGCGGCATTCGCGTAGTTTCCGGCGAGCGCACCGGCTACGCCTACACCGACGATCTCTCCGCCGCCCGCATCCTGCACGCCGCCCGCACTGCCGCTCTCATCGCCAGCGCTCCCGCGAAAACGCCGGTCGCCGGCTTCCAGAAAACCGCCGCCCGCAGCCTCTATCCCGTCACATTGCCTTCCGTCGACGCCGAAATCACCGCCAAAGTCGAACTCGTGATGCGCGCCGATAAAGCCGCCCGCGCCTACGACCCGCGCATCAAAGAAGTCCGCGCCAGCTACGCCGACGAATTGCGGAACATTCTGGTCGTCGGCTCCGACGGCACCTTCGCCGAAGATTCCCAGCCGCTGGCCCGCATGAACGTGTCTTGTATCGCTAAAACTGAAAGCAATTCAGCCCGCGGCAGTTCCGGAGGCGGAGGCCGCGTCGCCCTCGATTTTTTCTTCGGCGATAAAAACCCAGAATTCTTCGCGAAAGAATCCGCGCGCCAGGCCATCCTGCAACTCGACGCCCGTGAAGCTCCCGCCGGCGAAATGGAAGTGGTCCTCGGCCCCGGCTGGCCCGGAGTGCTTCTGCACGAAGCCGTCGGCCACGGCCTCGAAGCCGACTTCAACCGCAAAAAAACGTCAGCATTCGCCGGCCTGATCGGCAAACGCGTAGCCAGCGAAAAGTGCACGGTCGTCGACAACGGCACCATGCCCTGGCGCCGCGGTTCGCTCAACGTCGACGACGAAGGCGAGCCCACCCAGGAAACCGTGCTCATCGAAAACGGAATCCTCAAGGGCTATCTCAGCGATAAACTTTCTTCGCGCCTCATGGGCATCGCCGATACCGGCAATGGCCGCCGCGAGAGCTACGAACACATCCCCATGCCGCGCATGACCAATACTTACATGCTGGCCGGCCAGGACAATCCCGAAGACATTATTCGCTCCGTGAAGCACGGCATCTACGCCGTCAATTTCGGCGGCGGCCAGGTCGACATCACCAACGGCAAGTTCGTGTTCGGAGCCTCCGAAGCCTACATGATCGAAGACGGCCAGATCACCGCCCCCATCAAAGGCGCAACGTTGATCGGCAACGGCCCGGATGTTCTGACGCGCGTTTCGATGGTCGGCAACGACCTGAAGCTCGACGAGGGCGTCGGAACCTGCGGCAAAGATGGCCAAGCCGTCCCCGTAGGCGTCGGCATCCCGACCATCAAAATCGATCGCCTCACCGTCGGCGGCACGGCCAGAAAAGATCCCGGCGGCTTCATGCAGTAAATTTCGTTTCCACCGCGGAGACACCAGAGCCACCAGCAATTCGTGAAAAAGGGTTGTGAAGCTTTCGATTTACCCTGTGTAACCCCTGTGCTCTCTGTGGTAAAGAATTTATGCCCTCAACCGAACTAGAAACCGGAAACCCGAAACTAGAAACCGACCTGCGCAATCTAGCCCAGGACATCGTCCGCCGTGCCATGGCCGGCGGCGCCACCGCCGCCGAATGCGTAGTCCGCGAAGGCGACGAATTCTCCACGCTCGTGCGCCTCGGCCAGGTCGAAACCCTAAAAGAGTCTGGCTCACGCTCCATCGGCGTACGCGTATTCAATGGCCAGCGCGCCGCCAGTACCTACTCCAGCGACTTCTCCCGTGACAGCCTCGACCGCATGGTCAAGTCCGCTCTGGAACTCGCCAAGATCACGTCGGAAGATCCCTTCGGCGGCATTCCCGAAGCTTCCCAACTCGGCCAACTCACCGGCGATCTCGATCTCTATCACGAAGACGTCTACTCGCTCCCCGGCCCCGATCGCATCGACTACGCCCGTCGCGCCGAAAAGGCCGCGCTCGATTTCGATCCCCGCATCAAGAATTCCGACGGCGGATCATTCGACGCCGCCACCGGCCACAAAGTCCTCGCCAATTCTCACGGCTTCGTCGGCGAATACCGCCGGTCGTATTGCTCGGTGGCAGCCGTTCCCATCGCCCAGACCGAAACCGGCGCCATGCAGCGCGATTTCTGGTATTCCGTCGCCAACACTCTGACCAAACTCGAATCGCCCGAACAGGTCGGCAAGGTAGCCGCCGAACGCACACTGCGCCGCCTCGGAGCTCGCAAAGCGAAAACCGCGCACGTCCCCATCGTGTTCGATCCCATGGTCGCAAGGTCGATCATCGAGCACATTTTCGAAGGCGTGAACGGCGATTCCGTCTACCGCGGCGCATCATTCCTCGCCGGCAAACTAGGGGAGAAAATCGCCGGCGACAACGTCAGCGTCATCGACGACGGCACCCTGCGCGGCGGATTCGGCACCAGCCCCTTCGACGGCGAAGGCGTTCCCACTCGCCGCACCGTCGTGATCGAAAACGGCGTGCTCAAGTCCTACATCCTCAACACCTACACCGCAAGAAAGCTGGGCCTGCAGACCACCGGCAACGCTTCCCGCGGACTCGCCGGCACTCCCGGCATCGGCCCCGGAAATTATTTCCTGCAGCCCGGCAAGAAAACTCCGCAGGAACTGATCGCAGAAATAAAAGAAGGCCTCTACGTCACCGAATTCCTCGGCCACGGCGCAAATCTCGTGACCGGCGACTATTCCCGCGGCGCCTCCGGCCTCTGGATTTCCGGCGGAGAACTTTCCTATCCCGTCGAAGAAATCACCGTCGCCGGCAATCTAAAAGAAATGTTCTTCAATATTTCCGAAATCGCCAACGACCTCGAGTTCCGCGGCTCTGTAGCCGCCCCCACAATCCGCATCGACGGCCTAACTGTCGGCGGCGAATAGACGCGACCATCGTGGAAGTGGTGCGTGTTGGTCTGATTTTCGACAGAGAGCTCGTGGAAGAACGGCCCTTCAGGGCCGCGTGAGTTACAAGTTTCTTCGGGCTTCAGCCCCGGTGGTCGTTTTTCCTTGACCCCGGGTAGACTCCTCATGTATCGCTTCCAAATCAAGGGAAGCAAAAATGAAATTCTCCAAAATCATCTTCTGGATCGCTTTCATCTGGGGCATCCTAATCCTCACCCCGCTCTATTTCATGTTCGACACAATCGGCCGTCAGGATCCCCCGCCCATCACGCATCCCGCCTTCTACTACGGCTTCGTCGGCGCAGGCCTCGCCTGGCAATTCGCCTTCTTCGTAATCGCTCGCGATCCCATGCGCTTCCGCCCCATGATGATCCCTTCGGTCTTCGAAAAATTTAGCTACGCCGCAGCCCTGATTGTTCTTTACCTCCAGCATCGCCTCCATCCCACAGATTTGATGTTTGCCGGAGTTGACCTCCTCCTCGGAATCCTCTTCCTGGTTGCATTCTTCAAAACCGCTCCGTAGTATTCCGCTCTGGTCTTGATCAACAAAATGAGGTAACGATGTTAAAGAAAACATTTACTGCAAAACTGCAGAAGAGCCCGAAGAAAGGTGGTTGGACGTATGTCATCTGGCCCAACTCAGTTGAGTTTTTTGGAACCCGCGGTCTGGTTAAGGTCAGAGGCAGAATTGATGGTCATCCATTTCGAAGTTCGTTTATGGCTCTCGGTAACGGTACCCATAAGCTACCTGTAAAAGCAGACATTCGGAGGGCGATCGGGAAAAATGTGGGGGAAACCGTCGAAGTGTTATTGGAAGAGCGTATTGCGAGCTAATCAAGTCGGTCGTGTGTGAGTAGCCCAAGATTGACAATCACCAGAAGTCAGACGAACCAAACTGCCGAATTCTCTTCCTGGTTGCATTCTTCAAAACCGCTCCGTAGTATTCCAGCCACGCGCACAACCTAAAACTTACTGACTGGGTATACCAGCGTCCTACGGAGACCTCATGAATCGAAGATTATTCCTGAAAACAACCAGCGCAGCAGGACTAGCCTGTGGCATCCCTTCCGCAGCCGCCTTCGCCCACGCCACGGAAGAGCCCGCGTTGCCTCCCGGCACGCCCCAGAAAAAAGTGATACCTCCCGACTCTCCCGAAAGAATTCTCCTGAAAGACTACCGCCCAAAATCCCTCTACAAAATTCCCGTCACCGAAGTCGCAAAAGCAAAATTCCCCATCATCGACATGCACTCGCACCCCTACGCCAAGACTCCCGAACAAATCGCCGAATGGGTGCGAAACATGGACGAGGTCGGCATCGAAAAAACGATCATCCTGACCATGTCGACCGGCGCGGAGTTCGACGCCATCAACCACAACTACTCAAAATATCCCGACCGCTTCGAGCCATGGTGCGGCTTCGATTTCACCGGTTACACTCAGCCCAGCTTCGGCCCCGCCGCCATCCGAGAACTCGAACGCTGCAAGCAAGCCGGCGCTCGCGGAGTCGGCGAAATCCACGACAAAGGCAAAGGCCTGCGATCCGGAAAATCGAACGCCCCCGGCATGCATCCCGACGACCCGCGCATGGACGGCCTCTTTGAAAAGGCCGCCGAACTCGGCATGCCCATCAGCCTGCACGTTGCCGACCCCATCTGGATGTACCAGAAAATGGACAAAACCAACGACGGCCTCATGAACGCCTACGAGTGGCGTCTCGACAACCAACCCAACATCGTCGGGCTCTCCGGCATGGTCGATATTCTCGAGCGCACCGCCCAGCGCCATCCCAAAACAACCTTCGTCGCCTGCCACTTCGCCAACCTCGACTACGATCTCGCCCGCCTCGGCGACGTATTCGCTCGCAACCCCAATCTCTACGCCGACATCTCCGCGCGCTACGCCGAAACCGCGCCGATCCCTCGCTTCGCCTCGCAGTTCTACGTCAAACACGCAGATCGTCTCGTCTACGGCACCGACATGGGTTTCGACAAGCCCATGTACCGCACCACCTTCCGCATTCTCGAAACCGAAGACGAACACTTCTACGAAGTCGACCAGTTCGGCTACCACTGGCCCCTGAACGGATTCGCCCTGCCAGATCCAATCCTGCAACAGGTCTACCACGACACCGCCGCCAAACTGCTGGCGTCGCGCACCTGAAGGCTCTCCTTAGTGCACCTTGGTGTCCTTAGTGGTAAATGAATTTGCCAACCTGCTCGCCAATCGACATTCCAAAATCAACCAACTACAATCCCCCCATGGGCGGCCTCACTCAGCCATCTCCAATCAATGAAGAGCAAGATTCCAGCCGCCGGATTATTTTCCTGACAGTAGCAGTCGTCCTGATCGTGGCCGTAGTCGCGGCGCTTCTCCTCCGCACCGAACCCAAAGCTGCCACCGGACTCCCGCCCGCCTACGCCGCGAACCTGAAGCTCTCCGACTTCAAAATGAGCGCCGCCGAAAATTTTGTCGGCGCCACCGTCAGCTACATAGACGGAACCCTTACCAACGCCGGCGCAAAAACCTTAACTCACGCCGTGGTTCAAGTGGTATTCAAAGACGACATGGGCCAAATCGCGCAGAGAGAAGACAATGTCCCTTTGCGCGCGCTGAAAACCACCGGTCCTTACCCCGAAGCCGTCGACCTCAGCGTCTCCCCGCTCGCCCCCGGCCAAAGCCAGCCCTTCCGCCTCACTTTCGAAAGCATCTCCGCGCAATGGAACCACCAGTATCCCGACATCCAGATCACCGACGTCACCGTGAAATAAGCTCTGATCCGATTAACCTAAGGCCTCACTTCAACGTGCTGCACGAAAGCTCGATGGTGCGTTCGCTGACGTGGAAGAGCGGCGCTTCAAGCGCCGCGCAAAGTCTCCGAAGTCAACGCGGGCTTCAGCCCCCGGAGTAGGCCCTTCAGCGCCAGGCGCCAACCAAGCTTCCAGTAGAATGACTCCATGTCCGAACCAAAGCCATTCCGCTTAACAGAGTCGGTAAAAGCCGCGGGTTGAGCGTCCAAGCTGAGTCCGGCGGCGCTGGACACGGTGCTTGGGAAATTAGCCCGGCAACACGACCCGAATGTTCTGGTCGGCTTCGATCACGCCGACGACGCCGGAGTGTATCAAATCGCCCCCGATCAAGCCTTGGTTCAGACCGTCGATTTCTTCACTCCCGTCGTCGACGATCCCTACACCTTCGGCCAGATCGCCGCCACCAACGCCCTCAGCGACGTCTACGCCATGGGCGGCCGCCCCGTCACCTCGCTTGCACTGGTTTGCTTTCCGGAAAAAGCCGACTTGGAAATTCTCGAGCGCATCCTCGCCGGCGGCCTCTCGAAAATGATCGAAGCGAACTGCACCGTAGTCGGCGGCCACAGCATTCGCGACGAAGAAACCAAGTTCGGATACGCCGTCACCGGCCTAGTCCATCCCCGAAAAATCCTCGCCAACAGCGGCGCTAAGGCAGGAGACGCCTTGGTATTCACCAAGCCGCTCGGCACCGGAGTAATCTCCACCGCGATCAAGAAAGGCAAAGCGGAACAGGCATGGATCGACGCCGCCATCCAGTCCATGACCACGCTCAACAAAAAAACCGCGGAACTCATTGTCGGCCACAACCACAACGCCCACGGCTTCAACAGTCAAGGATTTGAAGTCCACGGCATGACGGACGTAACCGGTTTCGGCCTCATCGGCCACGCCCGCGAACTCGCGCTAGCCAGCAACGTCTCGCTAGAAATGTTTTCAGATAAGCTCGATGCTCTCCCGGGAGCGCTCGAATGCATTCGGGCGGGTTACATCCCCGGCGGCCTCAACGCCAATCGCGATTTCGCCGAATGCGTGGTCGGTTACGAATCCGAGATCAGCCCCGACCTCAAAGCCTTGCTCTTCGACCCGCAAACCGCCGGCGGATTGTTAATTTCAGTCGCCGAGAATCAAAGCGAAAGGCTCGTCACTGAATTGCAAAAGGTCGGAGTTCCGGCCCGCCACATCGGCAACGTCACTGAATCCCGGAAGCCGCTTATCCGCATCTATTAATTAGTCCCGCTCGACAATTCATAGACACGAAGGAACTCATCATGCAAACTCGCCAGCTCGGCCTCACCGGCCCCAAAGTTTCCGCCCTCGGCCTCGGCTGCATGGGCATGTCGGAGTTTTACAGTGGACGCGACGACGCCGAGTCCATCGCCACCATCCACCGCGCTCTCGAACTCGGCATCAACTTCCTCGACACCGCCGACGTCTACGGCCCTTACAAAAACGAAGAACTGGTCGGCCGCGCCATCAAAGGCAAGCGCGACCAGGTCGTGCTGGCCACCAAGTTCGGCATCGTCCGCGATCCCGCCAACCCCATGGTCCGCGCCGTGAGCGGCAAGCCCGAATATGTCCGCCAATCCTGTGAAGGCAGCCTGAAGCGCCTCGGCGTCGACACCATCGATCTTTACTACCAGCATCGCGTCGACCCCAACACGCCCATCGAAGAAACCATCGGAGCCATGGCCCAGCTCGTGAAAGAAGGTAAAGTCCGTTACCTCGGACTCTCCGAAGCCAGCCCGAAAACGCTCCGCCGCGCCGCGAAAATTCACCCCATCACCGCGCTGCAAACCGAATACTCGCTCTGGACGCGCGATCCCGAAGATAAAATCCTCAGCACCTGCCGCGAACTCGGCATCGGCTTCGTCGCCTACAGCCCCCTCGGCCGCGGATTCCTCACCGGCCAATTTCAGCGCTTCGAAGATCTCGCAGCCGACGACTACCGCCGCAACTCTCCCCGCTTTCAAGGCGAAAACTTCCAGAAAAATCTCGACCTGGTCCGCCACGTGGAAGACATGGCAAAAGAAAAAAACTGCAAGCCATCGCAGTTAGCGTTAGCCTGGGTCCTGGCCCAAGGAAACGACATCGTCCCCATCCCCGGCACGAAGCGCCGCAAGTATCTGGAAGAAAATATCGCAGCGATGAACGTGAGCCTAACGAAAGAAGATCTTCGCCGCCTGAACGAATTCTTCCCCGCCGACGCAGCCGCCGGCCAACGCTATCCCGAGCACATGATGAGCGCAGTTAACCGCTAACCCAAAAGTAAAGGGCGGCCGCCAGGCCGCCCCAAAAAAACTGACCACTGATCACTAACCCCTGCCCACTGCCTTTAAGCCCGAGCCGGACTCTCTCCACCCTTAACAATCCCCGGCCGTCCCGGTTCCGGCTTCAGCACCTGCTGCACGCCATCATCCGGCTTCGGCGGAGACTTGAATGGAGGCAGCTCCTTGCCCTCCACCAGCAACCCAATCTCCGAAGCATCCAGCACTTCCCGCACCAGCAAAGCGCTAGCAATTTTCTGCAGCGTCTCGCGGTTCTCATCCAGAATGTGCTTGGCCGTGTCGTAACCCTTGCTCACGAGCTTCCGCACTTCGCCGTCGATCTTGATGGCCGTATCTTCGCTGTAGTCGCGATGCTGCGCAATCTCGCGCCCCAGAAAGATTTGCTCTTCCTTCTTGCCAAACGTCAGCGGACCCAGATCGCTCATGCCCCACTCGCAAACCATCTTGCGCGCCAGTTCCGTGGCCCGCTCAATGTCGTTGCCCGCGCCGGTGCTCATCTGGCTCAGGAACAGTTCCTCCGCCAGCCGCCCGCCCATCAGAATCGCGATGTCGGTTTCCAGATATTCCTTGGTGTAATTGTGCCGGTCGTCCACGGGAAGCTGCTGCGTAACGCCCAGCGCCATGCCCCGCGGAATAATCGTGACTTTGTGCACCGGATCAGACCCCGGCAGCCGCGCCGCCACCAGTGCGTGCCCAGCTTCGTGGTATGCCGTGACTTTCTTTTCCCCGTCGGAAAGAATCATCGACTTGCGTTCCACGCCCATCAGAACTTTATCTTTGGCCACTTCGAAGTCAAACATCAGCACAGCCTTGCGGTTCTGCCGCGCCGCCGCCAATGCCGCCTCGTTCACCATGTTCTCCAGATCAGCTCCCGAAAACCCCGGTGTGCCCCGCGCCAGAACCTGCAGGTCGACATCTTCGGCCAGCGGCTTTTTGCGCGTATGCACCCGCAGAATCTCTTCCCGTCCCCGCACATCCGGACGGCTCACCACCACCCGCCGGTCAAATCGTCCCGGCCGCAGCAGCGCCGGATCCAGCACATCCGGACGGTTCGTCGCCGCCATCAGAATCACGCCTTCGTTCGACTCGAACCCATCCATCTCCACCAGCAACTGGTTCAATGTCTGCTCGCGCTCGTCGTGCCCGCCGCCCAGGCCAGCCCCGCGATGCCGTCCCACCGCGTCAATCTCGTCGATGAAAATAATGCAGGGAGCATTCTTCTTGCCCTGCTCAAACAAATCGCGCACCCGGCTCGCCCCAACGCCCACAAACATTTCCACGAAGTCGGAACCCGAAATCGAGAAGAACGGAACGTTCGCCTCGCCTGCTACAGCCCGCGCCAGCAAAGTCTTCCCCGTTCCCGGAGGTCCCACCAGCAGCACGCCCTTCGGAATGCGTCCGCCCAGCTTCTGGAACTTCTGCGCCTCGCGCAAAAACTCGATAATCTCTTTCAACTCTTCCTTGGCTTCTTCTACGCCCGCCACGTCTTTGAACGTGACTTTCTTCTGCTGCATCGAAAGCAGCCGCGCCCGGCTCTTGCCGAACGACAAAGCCTTGTTCCCGCCCGTCTGCATCTGCCGGATCATGAAAAACCACAGCGCTCCCAGCAGAATCAGCGGAGCCCACGTCCCCAGCAGTTGCAGCGACCAGCTCCCGCTGTTGATGTCGCGGAAGGTAACGTTGATCCCCTTCTGCTCGTGCAGGGTCTTCAGCACTTCCGGAGTGAAATAGGTAAGCGGTGCCGCGGTATGGAACAACGACCCATCCGCGTACTTGCCGCGCACCTGCATCCCGTCCACCGTCAATTCGCGCACGCGGCCCTGCTGGTCCACGTCGCTCATGAACTGCGTGAACTGAATCTCTTTGTCTTTTTGCCCGTCGCGGCCTTGTTTAATTACCTGCCACAACAGCAGGGCAGACAGCCCAATCACTACCCAGAACACCACGGTTTTTACTGTCGAATTCACCTAGTCACTCCTGCCTGGAACCGATGCTTGGAACGCGATGCGTGAAGCCCGATACGCAATGCAAAAGGCGCACAGCACCAGCCCCTGAGGCTCCTGCTAACCTAAATTAGATGCCACTCCGCTCTTTTCGGATCGGCTATTTCCCGGCACCCTCATTTTACCATGTAGAGACAGCGCCTCGGCTATCCCGGCCAGAGCAAAGCTCGGCCGGAATACTTCCCCAACGCCGGTAACAGGCCGCAACCCGTAAGCCGCTGATCCCACTCAACTTGGATAGTGTGTAACTCTTGGATATTGCGTAACCATGGACCCGCACTCAGGGACCAGCCCCTCAGCTCGCCGCCAGGTACGGCAAATTCCGGTTGGTCTGCTCCACCGCCCCCAGCCCATACCCCACCAGAAACGTCTCATCCACCAGAAACCCAAAATAATCCGGCTGCAGCAACACCCGCCGCGCCGATTGCCGGTCCAGCAGCGTCACCAGCTTCACCGAAGCCGCTCCCCGCGCCCGCAGATCGCTCATCAGAAATTCGCTGGTCACCCCCGAATGCACCAACCCTTCGACCAGCAGAATGTGTTGTCCCCGAATGTCCGGCTCGTGGCTGAAGAATATCTCCATCACGTCGCTGGCACTGGCATTGCCGCCCTGCGTCCGCGTGTATTTCGGCTTGATGAACTGGCACACCACCGGCACATCGAGAGCCCGCACCAGGTCGGCCAGAAAAATAAAACTGTTCTCAAGCACCGCCAGCGCCTGAATCGTCTGCCCTTTATAGTCGTCAGAAATCTGACGCCCCAGCTCCTTCACGCGCTTCTGGATCTGCTCGGACGTAATCACCTGCCGAAGTGCCCCGCCAGATTTCGATTCGTTCATGAAGTGGCGCGCCTCCCGGTCCTCCCGTTGAGAGCGGAGATCGGACCGTCCTGATTCTCTGAAAGCCTTCGAGATACTCCCTAAGAATATCTCACTTCCCGGGACTAAATCCTTTGGCTGGTCAGCTGTGCCCGCATAATGCGTGGCACAGATGGCTTCGCTCCCGCCTTCATATTCCCACGGTCATCGACGGCGTCCCACCCCGAGTTGGCGATGTAGTAGAAGTCGTTGCCGATGACCACACCATGAGTCGGATCGCCCAGCGTGCCCGTCGACCGCTCGATAATCGTTTCGGACTCGATTCTCGTAAGCGACGCGTCCAGGGTGAAGGCAACGACCCGCTCCGGGGAGGTTCCGTTCTGCACGGCGATCAATCTCCCGCGATCGAAATACAGGCCGTCAATGCCGTTGAGGGCAAACCTTCCTCCGGTGGAAAGCCACCTCACCCGCCCGGTCGCAATTTCCAGCACCCCAATCCCCCGCAAGATAGTCCGGGACGAAGATATGTTTCCCATCCGGATGCATCGCAGAAGTTTGAGGGGAGATGAAATCCCCTTCGTCCAGGCGTTCCAGCGTGGCGCCATTGGCGCGCGCCCGGTACACGCCGCCTCCGTCTCCGTCACTCACGATGATATCGCCATTCGGCGCCAGCGCCATGTCGCCCAGGGCGCTCGGCCGGGGCCCCTCGATGCGCCGCAGCAACGTGCCGTTTTTCAAGTCATAGCAAAGCACCGCTGACCTGCCCCAATCCGGCTTCCGGCGCCTCGGCAAAGCCTTGCAGCGCAACCTCGGTTGCCCACACCACGCTGCGCGCAGCATCGATTTTGATGGCCAGCATGGGCCAGTCATCGGGCGCTTTTGCAAACTCAGCGCTGGCCCCGGAAGCCGCAATCGAGAAAATTTTCTTCTCCCTTACGCTGGTGATGAAGAACCGCTTGGTACTCCGGTCGTAATCCACGTCCTCGGCCAACAGGCCCGAGTCCGGCAGCAGGAAGGCCGTCGAGCCAAGCGAAATCGAGCTGCGGTTCGCCTCCATGCCACTTTGGATTCTTGCGAAGTTTGCGTCTTTAAGGAGCTCAGAAAAATCCGCAGACGCTGCCAGCAGGTCGGTAGACTGCCCCATCCGGACGAACTGCTCCAATTCGTGAACCGCCGCCTTCGTATCGCCGACGCGCACCTCCGCGCGGGCGACTTCCAGAAGTGAATTGGGAGCCTGGTTCAGCAGTTCTTTCAATCGAGTTGCGCTTGCCAGATTCGAACGCCAATCGTTGGCCGCATGCGACTCGCGCAGCGCTTTTCGGAGACTCTGAAATTCTTCTTTCGCAGAGTCCGTTCGCTTTGCCGTGGATGCGGTGGCCAGAATGAGCGGCGTAGCCAGAATAAGCGCGGAGGCCAGAATGACCAGGAGCGGCGCCACGGCGCGCTTATAAGTCTGTGAAATCATGGAAAGGCCTGCAACTTCAGCTTGCGCCTCTCAGCCCAAAAACCAATAACAAAAACCAGAAGCTAAAACTAGAAACTAGAAACCAACCTCTAAATCTGCTCCTCAATTGCCAGCGGCGTTTCCAGGATCAGCACCGCCTCCCGCCCCTCTTTGGCGCGCCATCGAGCGGGAACCGCGAACCCGCGCGCCCAAACAATCTCATCTCCGCAAACCACCACCGGCCACAACCCGCGCTCCGGTTGCGTCACATGACGCTCCTGCAACAGTTCTTTCATCTTCTTCGGAGCCTTCGTATACGCCGGCCAAAAGCGGTCTCCCGCGCGCCAGTTCCGCACCCGCAGCGTCCCGCGCAAAAGCTTCGCCATCGAGCAGATGCTCGGGATTATATCCTGCCTTCGCGGCCCTGGCGGCCAAAGCGTCGCCAAGCAAAGCATCGTCAAGCAAAGCTTCGACCCGCAAAGCTTCAATCACCGTCCGAATCTCCGGAATCCGCGTCCGCCCCGGAACCATCAGCGCATATTCATAGTCGTGAGCGACGTTTTGAGGAATGCTCTGAGTAACGTCGTGAGAAGCATCGCGAAAGCCGCTCTTCTGCCGCGGATCGGGAGCCAGAAAAACCAGCGCCTCGGGCTCGACCAGCACACTCCAGCCCCGCGGCAGGGATAATTTTTTTCCATCGCTCCCAGCCTCGGCCGCGAATCGCAAAATTTCTTCCACATGCTTGAACTCAAGTGGAATCTCCGCATACTCCCCAACCGCCTTCACCAGCCGCCGCTGCACGGCAACCGGCTCGCCGAGCAACCACCGCCGGTCCACCGCAGCGTCCATCGCAACCGGCGCCTCAGCGTCGCGCGAGTCTTCAGCAGCGCTCATCCCAGCAGCGTTTTTCTCAACCGAGTGCGGCACAGCAGCATCCAGCTCCACACCACCCAGCCGAATCTGCACCAGCGAGCTGCCGCCGGCAGCAAGGGCGCGACTCCATTCCGGTTCCGACCACTGCACCACCGTCCCCAGCCATCCCGAAACTTCGTTCTCCCAGTAATCCTCCTCACCGCGGGCAATCTCCGAGAGCTCCGCCAGATTCTCCGCCACCGCGGGATTGAACTCCCGCTCGATCATCGGAAGCAAAAGCTGCCGCACCCGGTTGCGCGTGAACTTGTCATCCGCGTTGGTCGAGTCCTCGCGCCAATGCTGCCCGATCTGCTTCAGATACTGCTCCAGCTCGCGCCGCCGAAACGCCAGCAACGGCCGGACGATCTCCCCGCAAGCCTCCCCATCGTCATCTTCAACCAGAACTCGCGGATAAATCCCCCCCACGCCCCGCAGCCCCGTTCCCCGAATCACCCGCATCAACACCGTCTCCGCCTGATCATCCAGCGTGTGCCCGGTAGCGATGACGATCAGACTTGCGCTTTTGGATGGCGCAGCGCTTTCAGCGCTGCGATCATCAGACTCGTCACTGACCCGGGCTTTAGCCCCCGAGGTACTTTCTCTTTCTTCACCAGACCCCAACAGCCGCCGAAAAAATTCATAGCGCAACTCGCGTGCAGCTGCCTCGACGCTGGCATGCTCCTGAGCCGCGTAAGCCGCCACGTCCCCGCTCTCTACATAAAATTCCAGCCCATGCTCGCGAGCCAACTTCGCGACAAACTCGTGATCCGCGAGCGACTCAGCCCCGCGCAGCGTGTGATTGAAATGAACGACTGAAACCACAATCCCGATCTCACGCCGCAACTCCAGCAGCAGGCGCAACAGTGCCACCGAATCAATCCCGCCGGAAACGGCGACGCCCACACGATCCCCGGCTCGCAGCAGTTCCTCCCGCCGAATGTGGCCCAGAACGCGCTCTGCCAGTTCATGCACGGCAACATGGTACAACCTTCCACGCGCGCACTCGAAACTCCGGCATCGGCGAGGCGTAGAACGAATCCACGTGTACCAGACCCGCAACAATAACGGTCAGGCACGGGCGCGTGGAATCAAATTGTGCGGAAATGCCGCCAACGAAAGCGATTCTTTGCTCAGTGATTTGCGGGTCAACGCAGGATCAACGACTTAGGGGGAAAGAGAAGAAGGACGCCTCAATCGCCGGAGAATCAACGGCTTACGAAATTCAGGTTGAGCGAAACAATAGCTGCAAGATATATATCGCCGGCAGGCCACTTTCCCGCCCGCTGGAGGCATTTTGACTCCCGTCGGACCCTTTCCCTTCATCGACAGGAGAAAGTCGTTCTCGTGGCATTCTGAGCGTCCTGGAGGCCATTCCAGCGAGCGGCCTGCATGCTCACCGACCTTCTGCCCACCTGGTGGGAGGATGCTCGAACGGCAACTCCAATAGAATCAATTGGACGAAAAATTCCGCCCCTTTGGAATCAACTATTTCCGAAAGTCATACCGGACGGTTCCTGCAGAGATGTTGCTTGCGACGTCTCTACAGCAGACGCTGTGGGGAAGAAGAACCGGCGAGCTGGCGCTCGCCGGACAGCCGAGGCGGCTGTCCCCACATAATCTCCTGGATCGCTCTCCTGGGTTTCTCCGTGCCTCGGTGCCTCCGTTGGCGAAGACGCCCTACAGCCCCGTGCCCTTCTCCGCGATCAGCTTCTTGATCTTCTCCACGAAGTCCGCCGCCGGCATGTCTTCGGTTTTTTCTTTGCCGCGGGTGCGGACGTTCACCTTGCCGGCTTCGGCCTCTTTATCTCCGACGACGAGCAGGAACGGAACTTTCTGCATGGCGTGCTCGCGAATCTTGGCGTTCATCTTTTCGTTGCGTGCGTCTACTTCCACGCGCACTCCGATCGCCTTCAGCTGCGCCGCCACTTTGTTCGCGTACTCCGCGTGGCGCTCGCTGATCGGGAATCATCACCGCCTGCACTGGCGAGAGCCACACCGGGAACGCGCCCGCGTAGTGCTCGATCAGCACGCCGAAGAAACGCTCCACCGATCCGAACAGCGCGCGATGCACCATCACCGGCTGCTTGCGCGAACCGTCTTCGGCGACGTATTCCAAGACCGAAGCGCTGCGGCAGGTTGAAGTCGACCTGCACGGTCGAGAGTTGCCACAAGCGTCCGATGGCGTCCACCAGCTTGATATCGATCTTCGGGCCATAAAACGCGGCTTCGCCGGGGATGGTCTTGTACTCGACATTCTTGCGCTTCAGCACATTCTCGAGCGATTGGATGGCGTGGAGCCATTGCTCTTCGCTGCCGACAAAATTCTTGCGGTCATCGGGATTCCAGGTGGAAAGCTCGACCTGGTACTTGTCGAAGCCAAAATCTTTCAGCACATCCAGGGCAAAGTCGAGACAACCGGTAATTTCGTCTTCGACCTGCTCGGGCGTGCAGAAGATGTGCGAGTCATCCTGAGTAAACCCACGAACCCGCAACAGGCCGTGCATCACGCCTGAACGCTCGTAGCGATACACCGTGCCCAGCTCGCCGAGCCGCACCGGCAAGTCGCGATACGACTTCAGCGAATCTTTGTAAATCAGAATGTGGCCGGGACAGTTCATCGGCTTCAGGCGATATTCGGCGTCGTCGAGCTCCATGGCGTCGAACATATTCTGCGAGTAGTAGCCTTCGTGCCCGGACGTGAAGAACAGCTGCCGGCGCGCCACGTGCGGCGTGTAGACGAGCGAGTAACCGCGCTTCAGATACTCCGAGCGCATCCAGTCTTCCATCTCTTTGCGGATGATGCCGCCCTTGGGATGCCAGAAAATCAGCCCCGGCCCGGCCAGCTCCTGAATCGAAAACAAGTCCAACTGCTGGCCCAGCACGCGGTGGTCGCGCTTCTTGGCCTCTTCGGCCTGTTTGAGATGCTCTTCCAGTTCCTTCTTCGAGAAGAAGGAAGTGCCGTAAATGCGCTGCAACTGCGGATTCTTCTCGTCCCCCAGCCAGTAGGCGCCGGCGACATTCAGCAGCTTGAATGCCTTGATCTTGCCGGTCGAGGGAATATGCGGGCCGCGGCAGAAATCGGTGAACTTGCCGGTGCGGTAAATGGAAATCTTTTCGTCGGGCTTGGTGAACTGCTCGACGAAATGGCACTTCATGAAGTCGCCTTCTTTTTTGAACTCGGCCAGTCCCTGGTCGCGGGGCACGAACTCCCGCGCGTAGGGGATATCCTGCTTGACGAGTTCCTGCATCTTCTTCTCGATTTTTTCCAGGTCCTCGGGAGTGAACGCCGTGGGCCGGTAAAAGTCGTAGAAGAATCCGCTCTCGGTCGCAGGGCCGTGCCCGAGTTTGGTCTCCGGGAAAAGTTCAAGCACGGCCGCCGCCAGCAAATGCGCGGACGAATGCCGGTACACTTCGAGCGCCTCGGGATCGCGCTCGGTGAGGATGCGCAGGTCCGTATCTTTTTCCAGCGGACGGGTGAGGTCGATGAGGTCGCCGTTCGTTTTGGCCGCTAAAGCCGCATCCGCCAGCCGCGGGCTGATGCCCTTGGCGATATCGAGAGCAGTGGTGCCCTTCGGAACTTCTTTGTCGCTTCCATCCGGAAGCTTTATATGAATGTTGTCTGCCATAATTTTTGAAAACCTGCAGGTGGTTTGAATCTTTCAGTCTAAAGAAGGGATGGAGGAGGGTCAAACCGCGCTTGGGGTGGGGTCAACGAGTGTGATAGAGATTTTGCGCCAACCGACTTCCAAGGTGGCGTGCAGGTCCTTTCTGATGATTAACTTGGCCTATCTTCCTTCCAAGTAGGCACGCATCGCAAACTCCGACCTGAAGCGACCAGATAGAAATTTGCTGCCCTCGTGTCGTCTTTCGCCTGCCATTTTCGATTACATGATTAGAGGCAAGGAGCGTATCCAGCGACAAGGCGTACTTTTTTGTCACGGGACCTTTCGACGGTGGTCTATGCGCGTCCCAGCGGACACGCGGATGTGTACCTGTTAAATCGAAACTAGACGCCTGCCTCACTCTGTCAACATGCCGAGTCGCGCAGTGCGGTTTGCCTTAAATCAGCATCATTGCCAGGTAGATGAACGCAACCAAAAAGAAGGAGAGCACCATGATTTCCAAAACGATTCGCATCGCTTCAATGATTGTTCTTACCGCCTTTGCGGTCAGTTCCGCTGCCTGGGCGGCGACTTGTTCAAACGCCTCCCTGAGTGGCACCTACGGGTTTCTGCACGGCGGCACAGACGCCGCCGGACAACCTACCGCAACCGTGACCCAGATCACGTTTGACTCAACGACAGCCACGTTTACTACAGTGGACACCTCATCCCATGACGGCGTGATTACCCCCGAGTCTTCCACCGGAACGTACGCAGTCGCCTCGAACTGCACCGCAACGAATACGTTCACAATAGGCGGCGGCATCTCCTTTGTGGTTACGCCAACAGGGTTTTTGGCCGGCGGGGGGCCGCACGAAGGCGTGACCGTGGATGGATTCGGCGTGAAGCAGGGTTCCCCGACCTGCACCGATGCCGGACTCGAGGGTAGTTTTGGGTTTGAAGCAACCGGCGTCTTCCTCGCAGGCGCGCCCGTCACAGGACCGGTGGCTCTCATCGGTGAGTTGAAGTTAATGGTCAACCCTTCTGGATACGGAGTGATAAGCGGACACATAGCGGGTAGCGAGGATGGCACGACTCTGATGTTCGCGGAGGAGCCCGTCACCGGTTATTACACGGTCGATACGGACTGCAGGGGCAGGGCTACCATAAAGCCGAAGGGGCTCTCCGAAATGCACTTCAGCCTCGTGGTTGCGAACGACGGGAAGGAAATGCTAGGAATTGAGACGGACGCGGACACGGTTGTCAGCGGTACTCTGCAGCGTTAGTCCCGATCCGAGGGGGAGTGTCCCGAATCGCAACCAAAAACACCAATGCCGCCCGATGTTTGGGCGGCTCCTTTTTCATCACGCTGGGAGCGAGCTGCATGTAACTTCCGTTATCAGGCGATTACGCTCATTGTCCCCGTCGCCACGCAGCGCGATTCGCGCATCCCTGCTTTTCGCGCGGGCGGGGGCGGGCCAAAACCAATCCCCCGGCGGCGGTGGGTTGGGGGTAGCCGAATTTTTCCCGACAGGGACTACCCCGTCGAACTGCGGAGGGGCAAAGCGGAGGAATATCCGTTTGCCTAAGGATGTGCGGACATGGTTTTCGTTTCGAACGAGAGTTGAAGCTTGCTGGGGACCGGGGTGAAGACAGGATCATCGCTGGCCCAGGGCTTGCGGCACGGCTTTCCGTGTTCATACAAATCCAAATTCTGGCCGAGGAGTCGCGCGAGATCAGGCTTTCGCATCTCTTCGAGCTGGTGAATGATTGCCCGCTGCGTCTCCGCGGCCTCCTGAAACTGACCAGCCGATGCCAGGGCCATGGCCAGAGTCACACCGTCTTCAAAACCATCCCCCTGCTGATTTTGCACCAGCGTCTGGATGATCCGCAGAGCGCGGCTTTCGTCGCGCACGGCAGGGTCCGGCGCCGCGGCCAGCAGCCGCGCCAGGGCATTGGCGATGTCAGGATCGTTGGGAAGCGCCAGGGATGCTTCCTCTAAAAGCGAGCGGGCCTGCGCGTATGCGCCGGCGTGAACCGCCGCCATGGCCTGCATCAACCGGGCAAATCCATTCTGCGGCTCGAGGGAAGCCACAGTTCCGTATTCCCGGCCAGCCTCCTCATCTTTTTTCCCGCGCATGAGAAGGTTCGCGAGCTGAAAATGAGAGGCCGCGAGTCCGGGATCCACTCGAATCGCTTCCTGGAATTGAGTGATCGCCAGATCCTCTTTTCCAGTGTCGATCAGCAAGATCCCCATGTTGTAGTGCACCGAAGCGTTGTTGGGGTCCAGCTGCGAGGCATGGGCGTACTGTTGGAGCGCCTCATTGTTCTTGCCGGCCTTTGCCAGGGCCACGCCCAGGTACATGTAGGCAATCGGATCGGTGGGATAGAGATGAACCAGTTGACGATAGGAGGCAATCGCGTCGGCAAATCGCTTTTCGTGGACGGCGGCGCTGCCGCGTTCCAACAAGCCCACCTTGCCTTGTTTGAGCAAAGCAATTTCATCTAATAACGGATCGGGAATGGTCGGTTCCACTTCGCCGCGCGCCTGCAAGTGCTCCTGCATCTGAGGTAGATCGCCCAAGGCGCGATAGGTCATGGCAAGCTGGTAGTGAATGCTGGAGGCTTTTGGCTCGCGGGCCAACGCATCTTTGAAATATTTCAAAGCCGCCGGGTAGCGGTGCTCGATCAATGCGATCTTGCCCAAACCCGTCAGGGCCGCGGCCGACGACTTAACGGACATGGACTTGGTGAACCACGACTTGGCCGAATCCAGGTGATTCGCACTGAACTCCAGATCGCCAAGGCGCAGCATGGCGGTCGTGTTACTTGGTTGAAGAGCTGCGGCGCGCTGATACTCACGCAAGGCTGAATCGGTGTCGCCGGTCCGCTGGTGGAGGTAGCCGGCGTAATATTCCCAGCGAAAGGACCGCGGATCCAATTTTGCGGCATTCTGGTAGGAAGCTACCGCGGAATCGTCAAAGCCATAGGCCTGGTAAATCTCGCCCAAACTCCCAAAGGCCGTGGCCTTCTCCACATTGGAAGAATTGGATCGGGCCAAAGTCGCCGCCAGCGCGGTTTGCGCGGCTCGAATCTGTTCCTGGACGGGCTGGTCCACTTTTGCCAACTCGGGCTGGGGAACTTCCAGCAGATCGACCTTACGATCAGAAGACTTCCTGGGCGCTGGCTGCGCCGCAGCTTCCTGCGCCGCAGCGGAGGAATCTACGGCGGCAATCGTCGCTGCCGCAGCCAGCAGAATCACGACGATCCATCGTACGACGATCCATCGTGAGGAAATCTTCTGCGAGGGTGTTTTCTGTGAGGGCGTCTTCATGGTGCGGTTTTCGTCGTGCCGCTGCCTTCGCGCAGCGTGGTGTATTTGCGCAGCGGAAGTCCCGTCCATTCTTCCACACGGCCGCTCACCCAGTGCGCTTGCACCTTGGTGATTTCGGGGTGGTCCCCCAATCCAAACAGAATCCTGGGATCGCTGGATGAACAATAACTGCCGTCGCTGTGAACCCGCCGCCAGAGGGTGGAGGCATTGCGGCGAAAAACCGCGACTCGCGTGCCCAGCATGTCGCGGTGATATTTGTCTCCCACCATGCGAAATCCAATCCACGGGTTCCGGTGGCCGACATTGTTTACCAGCAGGCGCGCGGGGCCGTTGCTATTGCTCACCACGACATCGATGTCTCCATCATTATCGATGTCGCCGAAGGCCGCACCCCGGCCCACTTCCAGAGCTGAGAATGCAGGTCCCGCGCGACTCGTAACATTTTCGAATTGCCCCTTCCCGTTGTTATGGAACAGAAGGTTGGATTGAGCCAGCGGATAGGGGTTGCCCTTGCGGGCGAGTTCTTCGATCAATGTGACGGATCCATTCACCATCAACAGATCGAGCCAACCATCGTTATCGTAGTCGAAAATCCCCAGCCCGAAGCCGGTGTAGCGATGAGTCGCTAGTGCGATCCCAGCCTCGTAAGACTTGTCTTCGAACCAGCCTTTTCCGTTGTTCTCGTAGAGGTCGGCGTATTGTCCGGTGAGATTCAGGACCACGAGATCTTCGAATCCCCGTCCCAACAGGTCTCCGGCGTCGACCCCCATGCTGGATTGCGGCGAGCCATCTCGATTGAGTGCACAACCCGCGACTAACGCCTCGTTCTTAAAAGTTCCGTCGCGCTGGTTGACCCACAGCTGGTTGGGACGCATGTCATTGGTCACATACAGATCAGGCCATCCATCGCCGTTGAAATCCGCGCTAACGACTCCGAGCGCGCCCTGAAACTCGCTGCCGATTTGCGAACGAGCCGACACGTCCTCAAACGTTCCGTCGCGGCGGTTCCGGAACAGGCGGTTGGGGAGCGGGGTAAAAGATAAGGGACCGCAATAGTCTTCCGCTCCGCTGGGCGCGAGGCACTTCTTCTGGTTGGTATAGCGGAAATCCACGTAGTTGCAGACGAACAGATCTAACCAGCCGTCCCGGTCATAGTCCAGGAAGGAAGCGCTGCAGCTCCAGCCGGGAACATCGGTGCCGCTCTCTACGGTGACATCGGTAAATGTGCCGTTACCGTTGTTGCGCCACATCTGATTGTGGCCAAAGTTGGTGATGTATAAATCCACCCAGCCGTCATTGTTGAAATCGGCCGCGGCAACGCCCATGCCGTATCCGGTGGCGCTGATCCCGCTTTGCTCGGTGACGTCGACGAACTTGAGCGTGCAACTGCCGTCCGCATGCACGACGGAATCGTTGCGATAAAGCCGGCCTCGCAGCGGCAATTGAGGTTGGAAGATGGGCTGGCTCTGCTCTTTATTCGGACCAAGGCTCGGACCAAGGTTCGGACCAAGGTTCGGTCCAAGCATCGCTCCCTGAACCAGGAAGATGTCGAGGTCGCCGTCATTGTCATAGTCGAAAAGCGCGACGCCCGATCCCATGACTTCCGGATAGTAGTGCGCGCCCGACATTCCGTTGAAGTGAACAAAATCAATCCCGGACTCTTTCGCCCGCTCGGAGAAAATTTCCTCCGTTGCGGTGGACGCCGGACGAACTGGGCCTCGACGAGAAGCCGCTGCCGCCATCCCGAGCTTGATGAAGTCACGCCGGTTGATCATGAATCATGAATGGTGGCACATCACCATGATCACGGCAAGTAACGCGGCTGCGCCGATCGGGCGATGGACGGCAACTTCGAGCGGATCTGAGTAAGAGCGTGTTTTCCTATTCGGGAGGTTCAAATGGGGAGCCGGACAGGGCAGGAAGTGTGAAACTGATCTACGTCACGATAAGAGTAAACAGGGGCGGAGGCCCACTACGTCGACAGAGCCAGATTCAGAACGTAACCGGGCATGACCTTGTTGTGAAGGTAGTTGTGCCGCAGCGTGTGGTCGGTTCGGACCTCGGGCGTGAAGTCCCACTCATTCACCCAGCTATTCACTCCGAGGAATTCGAATCCGGCGACGGGGCCGCCGGTCTCCCCACTCAAATATTGTCTGCGGCGAGCATTGCCTGGCTTGGTTACGGGCACGGCTTTCGCCGGATCGATGCCATAGACGGCGGCGATGTTGAGAAGGGGCGCAACTGCGGGGATGAAGATGTTGAACTCGTCCACTCCGCTGCTATAGGTAAGCGCTTCCACCTGATCAAAAGAAAATGCATTGGCGGTGAGAGAAACGAGTTGGGTTAAAACCTCTTTGACGAAAGGGCCGTCGTTGGCAAACGGGCCCAACTCGTGTCCGAAGGAGCGGGCGCGCACGATGTAAAGAAGGGCCATATCGGCCGTGGCGGCGAGGACTTGTGCGCCCCAACGGTTGACCACGTGCTTGAGCAGGCAGAAGTTGACGAATGCGGGCGAGAGAGGGTTAGCCCATCCCAGAGATTGAATCTGTGGGTTGGCCTGTTCGAATTCCTGAGTGATGCAGATCATGAGGCGAGTGGGCCGGCCGGCCGAGGGAAGCATCAGGATGACGGCGCGCTGGTCGGGTCCTTTTTTCGCGGCGAATATGCCGAGGCGTGCGGTGGTGGGGTTTGTGCTGGAGAAAGTGAGCACATTGTCGAGCGCATGAAAGCGAAACGAATGCGGATTCGCGATTGCGATAGAAGGAATGATCTGCGAAATGAGGTTGTTGGGGCCGTCCATGCCAAGAATTTCATGGTTAACGGGACGGACAGTTATATCGGCGGCAGGACCGGTCATAAGGAACTCCGCTCGGTGAGCTGAAGGCAGGAATTATAACGGATGGTGGTTGGTTGGGCGAAAAAGGATTTACCCGCGTGCTCGTCGCAAACGGCTGCCACGTGCCGGGATAGCGGAGCGAAGGCCCGCAAAAGGCGCGGGCCTCAGGCCGCAGGAGTGTCCCGTGCCGGCTGCGAAAAACTCGTTAGGCGAAAAAAAGGCCAGCGATCGGCTGGCCTGGAGACAACCGCATGTTCGGAGAGTTTAGTTCGGTGAGCTGCTGTCCTTTTTCATCGAGTCTCCCACCATTTTGAGGGATACGACGTCGACTTCAGTCCGGTCAGCAGAAAGATGTGCTCTGAGCGTGACGTGGTGTCCTTCGTGGCCTTTGACCGAATCGGGGTTGCTGATCATCCAGCTTTTGCCGTTTTTGTCGCTTACGAAGGTCTTCCCGTCGTCGCTGATTTTGCCGGTGATGCTGATAGCTTTTGTGGATGTGTCGGATTTCTTGGAATCCTGCGACATCGTGTCCTGAGCCACCAGGCCAAGCGAAGTCAGCAGGGTAAGGGCGAAGAGAATCGCCATCAGTTTTTTCATTCGGTCTCCTTTGCGAAAATTAACTCGTGCCCGGCTCCGCTCCAGAAACGGGGTGGTAGTCGTGAGGGTCCGAATGTCGACTCGATCCTGGCGACGCTAGCCCATGACTACCCAGGCGAATACAACGCCAAGGTAGAAGATGAGCTGAGTTCGAACAATACAGCGAACGCCCTAATTGCCGATGCGTACTGCTCGGGTTTACTGCTGAACGAGGAACTCTGACATGGAAGGTGCGCTGGCCGCGGCGGCGGGAGGATCTGATAATTGCAGCGCCTCCATCATCGTGCGCAGCATGCTTTGGTGCTGGTAGAGCGTAGTGGAGGTTTGGGTATAGCCGACCTTGGCGCCGGGTCCCCAGAAAACCGCAGCGACGTGGCCGCCGCCGTATGTGGTATCGCTGTCTGCGGCTTCATCGAAGTCGACGATGAGGATGCCATCTCCTCCGGACGCGAATGCAGAGTGGTTGGACAAGGCGGCAACTACGTTCGTCTGCAACCAGGCGTCCGCCTGTTGCGGCGTTCCATTGTGTGCGTCGTCGTTGACATTTGGAACGATGTAGGAGAAGTCAGGTAACGTGCCGCTGGCGAGGTCCGCCGCGAACTGTGTGAACGGCCAGATGCATTGATTTGCCACCTGCGGGTTGTCGGCAATATCGGAGAGCATGGCAAACGGATTATGCCGAATCAGGTACAGTCCGGTATTTCCGCCGAGATAGCCTTGAGTGATCCCTTCCGCATAGATCTTGAACGAGACGCCAGAGGCCAGCATTCGCCGGGCCAGATTGTCTACATTCCAGACGGTGGTGGAATTGTCATCGGTGGTCAGCAACTGTCCGGTCGTCAGCATGAAATAGTTGCCGATCGACGGATGGGAGTTCGCGTAATAGTTAGTCGCAAGAGCCCCGTCGCTGATCAGGTTGTTGAGATTCGGCCAGTCGCTGGTATTGCCCACCACGGTTGCGTAGCTCTGGTTTTCTTCCATCACGAGAACGATATGGTTGATCGAGAGTGCCTGTAACTGCACGGTCACGGTTGCCGCACCCGAGCGCGACGTGTCCTGGACGCTGGTGGCGGTCACGGTCACGGTGACGGGCGAGGCCGGCGCGGTGATAAGGCCGCTCGCGCTGATGGTGCCTCCGCTGGCAGACCACGTAACCGCGGAACTGTAGGTTCCCGTGCCCTGAACCGCTGCATTGCACTGCGAGGTTGCGCCCAGCACAACCGCCGAAGGCGAGCAGACCACGGAGACTGACGAGATTGAGGATGGACTCGGGGAGGGCGGCGGGCTGCTGCCGGCACTACTTCCGCTTCCGCAGGCCGTTTCGGTAAGCAGGAGCGCACACACGATAAGGACATACAGGAGTAGAGCCTGCGCTCCGTTTCGCCTCAGATTGTGCTGCGGGTTGCTCATACAAGCCTTCCGCTTACTCGGGCCACAAGCAATACGACGACTACGATGCGATTTCCGTGATGCAGCGCTCTTTATTCAAGGCGTTGTCCATTCAATAAGATGCGGCGCGGCCGAGAAACGGCCACGCCGCCAGAGGAACCAGGCGTATGACCCTTGGCAGAGCCCGTTCTGGCTTCCTTCGCATCGGAATCAGGGTATGGAACCGCCTGTGTGCCGTCTGGTCAGAATTGCTCACAGTCGCAATGAGCTGCCTAATGCAAGATGGTGTTGACGGAATCAGAGCCTTCACTCGATTCGTGAAATGCCAATGTTTTCGAAGACCACGTGGGTCTCCGGGTCGGTTTGTGGTGTTGCAAGTTGAAGTGTGCCATCGTTCCGCCGCAGCTTCCCCGCCTAGGGTCTTCAACGTACCCAAGAAAACGAGAATCCGACTGTCTAGTGGTTAGTTTTGCTCAGACGCAGGCGGAATCCTGCCCTATCGTGTCTGTAAGGGTGACTTTGATGCCCTACAGGTTCGATTGGAGGCACTATGTTAGGTATGGGTGTGGTGGGAACAATTCTTGTGATTCTGGTGGTTGTGTGGTTCGTGCGTCGCGCGTGAAGAGATTTTCCTGACTGGAAGATTTCGACCGTTGCAGTCTTCATAGGAAGGGAAGGACCTATGCACTCCTCGCAGGTTGCATAGGTCCTTCGCTTCGCTCGGGATGACAGAGTCGTGGTGACGCATTGCGACGTGCCTCTGTGGCTCAAGTCTCTACATTGCCACGTCTTTCACGTGCGTCGCGATGTGCCAGCTATTGCCGAATGCATCTTTTACGGCGCCATTACGATCGCCGTAGGGCTGGTCGGTAGGCTCGAAGATTGACGTTGCCCCCGCCGTCAGCGCGCGCCGGTAGACTGCGTCGCAATCCGGCACATACATGTAGAACATGGTCGGCATGGGCGGATATTTTCCCTGCGCTTCGCCGGAGGGCTCGCCCATTTCCACCACCGAATCGCCCACGCGAATTTCTGCGTGATGCACTACGCCGTCGGGCGACGCGTACTTCGATAGCTCCGTCGCTCCAAAGGCTCGCTTCAGGAAGCTGATCACGGGCTCGGCGCGCAGCGGGTGCATGTAGACATTTACGTTGTTCAGGCCCTTGGGGATGTAGCTGTCCCCTTTATGCGTGGCGATGTACCAGATATTGCCCGCGGGATCTTTCACACTGGCCGAGCGCTCGCCGTATTCCTGGTCGCGGGGCGCGTCGATCAGCGTCGCACCCGCAGCCAGCGCCTTGGTGCAGGCAGCATCCGCGTCTTCCACGTAGATGTGGAGCGCGTGGGTATTCGGCGTGGCGTGGAATTCTTTGCCGGGAATGCCGCCACCCATCATCAGCATGGAATCGCCGATGCGGATTTCACCGTGCAAACCTCCCGCCGAGCCAACGATGCGGAACGTCTCTTCGCCGCCGAAGGCCTGCTTGGCGAACTCGAGCAACGCGGGCCCGTCCTGCGCGACCAGATATGGCGTCACCGTGCGGAAGCCCGGCGGGATGGGATTCACCCGCGCCCCTGACTCTTGTCCGCGCACCTGTCCACCTTCAGGTCCTCGCGTCATCTTCGCCATGCGGCGGTGCATTTCCTCGACCGACATTTCTTCCGTGACTGTGGAAATGTTCCAGGTATAGCCGAAGGGATCGACGAAGCTGCCCTCGCGGCGGCCATAGAACTGATCGCGAATCGGTCCGAGGGCTTTCATCCCGGCAGCCACGGCCCGCTTGGCGAAGGCATCCACGTCGGCCACAGAAAGCGACAACTGCACAGGTGAGGAGCCCAGCGTCTCAGCGCTGAATCTTCCGCCTTCCGGCCACTCTTCGGAGAGCATGATCGACGAATCGCCGATTGTGATCTCGGCGTGCGGGATGCTTCCTCCGGTGTCAAAGCGCATGGTTTCCTTCGCGCCGAAGGCTTGCTTGTAGAATTCGATCGCCTTCGCCGCGTCCTTGAAAGTTAATCTTGGGGTTGCGGTTGTGCGTAGGGCGGTTACGGGTTCAGCAACGGTGCTCATATTTTTTCTCCCTTCAAATTCAGAATTCAGTCGTGCCTTGAGTTGTGCCTTGAAATCGGCGCGCGGCAAATCGCGCAATTCGGCGGCGAGGCGCACCAGCGGCTCGATTCCGGCCTCGACTTTGCCGACCTTGCCCCTTCCGAGCATGCCGTCCGTGCGGGACAGCATCACGTCTACAGCCTTGTTCAGCTGGTCGATCTGCTTTTGGTCGCTATTTCCCTTATGCAGAGAGCGCTTAGGCATCGGCACCCTCCATGCGCGTCCGCAAAGTCGTCAGCGCGCGGAATTGCAGTTGCTTCACCGCGCCTTCGGTCTTGCGAATTTCCCGCGCCACTTCCTTGATGCTTTTTTCTTCCACGAAGCGCAGCACCACCACGCGCCGTTGTTCCGCCGGCAAAGTATCGACGAGCCGGAACAGCGTGGCCCGGCGCTCGACTTCCTTGATCTCGGCGGTAGTGGCCTGCGCCTCAGCCAGCGTCGCGTCGTCCGCAACTTCCCGTCCCGTGCGCTGCCAGCGGTCGGAAATCAGATTCGCCGCGATGCGAAACAGCCACGCCGCAAACGGAATCCCGCGCCACTCGAATCGTTTCAAATTCGCCAGCGCGTGATGGAACACCTCCGCGGTCAGGTCTTCCGTCTCGGCGCGATTGCCCACCCGCCGCACCACGAAGGCATACACTCGCTCGAAGTGATTTTCGTACAGCTCGGCAAAGCGCGCAGGATCCTTCTGCGCTGCTTCGATTAGAAGCCGCTCATCCGCTTCTTGCCTCAGAGCCTTCAACCAGTTCTCCGTGCGGAGTAGTCTTACATCGGAGTTGCCTTACATCAAGGGTAACGACTGGGAGGGGAAAAGGTTACGGGCCGAAAATATAATCCGACGTTTTCGATGCGTTCCTTTTGCGGTCCCCGGCATCTAAGATTTCGAGCGTATGGATTTCGTGTGCGAGGTGAGCCATGGAAGCGATCAGTGGAGTGTTCAAAACGCGAAAGAGTGCAGACGATGCCGTAGAGGAAATCCGAAAGTCGGGCATAGCACTGGACAAAATCACGCTGTTGACTCCGGGCACAGCGGATCAGATCGATAAGGAAGTGCAGTCCGTCCCGGTGGACAGCGCCGAACAGCCCGGCATGGGGAAAGGCCTAGGCGCGCTGGCGGGCGGCGGCGTGGGGATTACCGGGGGCGCGCTGCTGGTGGCGCTGGTGCCCGGTCTGGGGCCAATCACGGCAGTCGGCCTGCTGGGAGCCGCGATTCTGGGGGCTGCCGGCGCTACGATTGGCGCGACTGTCGGCAATAAGTTGGAGAAATCCACCACTACGGGACTTCCGGAAGATGAAATCTTTGTCTATGAAGATGCCCTGCGCCAGGGCCGGAGCGTGGTGATTGTGCTCGCGGAAAATAGCGAATCGGCGGCGCTTGTCCGCGACCAGCTAAAAACGTACGGGGCGGAATCGGTGGACGCGGCTCGTGAGCAATGGTGGATTGGCGTGCGCAACTCCGAAGAAAGCCACTACACGAGATCCGGCAAGAACTTCGCGCAGGATGAAAAGTATTATCGTCTCGGCTTCGAGGCCGCGCTGCATGCGAGAAGGCGGTGCGTGGAGTTCGACCAGGTTTCCGGCGAGATGAACGCCGCGCTCGAAGACGTGCAGCGGAAACATCCCGGAGTGCAACTGGAAGAAGCGTTTACTCGCGGCTACCAGCGCGGGCGCGACCATTATCAACAGCGCTGCAATGAAACCGGGAAAGCTGCCTAGGACAACCTGGCGACAACGAGCAGAGAACCATCGGGCCGAGCGAACGGGCGTGTTCTGCTTCAGACACTCAACCAGGTCGCCCGATGAACAGTCTCACTTTTAGTAAGGGTTGGGAGGGGAAAAGGTAACGGATAGTTTCACACCCCACCGGCGTGACTTGCGTGGTCGGGCCTGAGACAGACCGTGCTATCCGGGCCAAATCAGGAGACGGACAGTTTCGGAATAGTGCGCTATCCAGCTCTGCCATTTCTGAGTACCCGTCGGGCCCCCATTCGTGGTACTTATCTCATATGGCCGCTTCGGCTTCTGTTGAACAGCTTCAGATCACTTCCCGTATCGGCCACACGCGCTATAGCCTTTACCTGACCGACTGCCTGAGCTGGATGGACTCTCGCCCCGCCGAGTCCGTCCACGCCATTGTGACTGACCCGCCGTACGGACTGAAGGAGTATACGCACCTGGAGAAGGAGAAGCTCAGAAAGGGGCGAGGCGGGATCTGGCGGATTCCCCCTTCGTTTGATGGATGCACACGAAGTCCCTTACCACGGTTCACGGTTCTGTCCGACGAGGATCGCGGCAACCTTAGGCGATTTTTCTCCGAGTTTGGCCGCCGAGCTATGCGGATATTAGTTCCAGGTGGGCATTTGCTCATCGCGACGAATCCGCTCCTTTCACACCTTGTGTATCTTCCGCTTATGGAGAAGGGCTTTGAGAAGCGCGGGGAGATCATCCGCCTCGTGCAGACACTCCGGGGCGGTGATCGGCCCAAGAATGCGCATGAGGAGTTTGCGGAAGTAACCGTCATGCCGCGTTCAGCATGGGAGCCGTGGGGCCTTTTTCGGAAGCCCTGCGAGGGAAGAGTGCAGGATAACTTGCGCAAGTGGAAGACCGGGGGTTTGCGTCGCGTTTCGGGCGACATTCCGTTTTGCGATGTGATCCCGTCATCTCCCACCCGCCCTGAAGAACGCGCATTCTCCCCACATCCTTCGCTGAAACCTCAATCTTTCATGCGGCAAGTTGTTCGAGCCTCCCTCCCGTTGGGGACGGGCACGGTTCTCGATCCCTTCATGGGTGGTGGCTCGACGATAGCTGCTGCTGTCTCAGTTGGCTATGAAAGCATCGGGCTGGAGCACGACCCGGTGTTCTTCCAAATGGCAGTTGCAGGGGTTCCCCGACTTGCAAGTCTGAGCGGAATCGGAAAAGGCAGTATCCAAAGAGGTGCGTCCCAGCGAGATAACCGCCAACAGCCGCTTGCTCTCCCCGACCAACCGTGAGACTTTTCTTGCGTGATACCTTTCGATTCGGACGGTTTTGCCCGGACGGCCCTTCTGCCTCCCGAACTGAAGATCAGTCACATTCGCGAGAGCATTGAGCATGTCGAGGATCGCGCCGCCGAGCTGATTGATATTTACTTCGAGCAAGCCAATGTTTTCAGTGGCATAGTGGGAATCATGGGGGTCCAAGCCCTCCACGCCCTTAGCCCTTACAAGAAACACAAACACCCAGACATCGCTCAGCAGCGCTTTCCGGATCTTTCGCTGCGTGGAAAACTTAGCCCGGCTCCTGAGCAGGCACTAGAGTCGAAGGGGTCGACTCGGCCTTGGGCATTGCAATCCCACTACAACCACCCGGGCTGGTATATCGTCTGGCGTTATGCCGTCGACGAGACCCGGCGGCTGAAGCCGCACAAGCTAGTTGCGATTTGGCGGGTCGACATACCGTTCCTTAGCCAAGAGGACTGGAAGTATGAAGGTAGCAAGGCCCGCGAGGGGCATGGCGGCCGCACACATACCTTTGGGGTTAAGAACCCGGCGAAGAGCTTCAAAGACTCGATTGTCTATCGGTGCCCGAGGGTTACCATAAGTCAGGGTGGGCCGGTGCTTATGGGCGGAGACGACTAAGCCTTATGATAGTAAAGCTTTTCCATTTCCCGCATCACCTTCCCCGATACCGCTTCCAGATCGCGCATGGTCATCCCCGTGGTGGAGATGGGCTGGCCGACGCGCATTTCCAGCGGACGGCATTTGATGTGGTAGGTGTTCATGGGCAGTAGTTCGTAAGTTCCGACCAGGGCCACGGGGACAATATCCACCTGCGCTTTAATCGCCAGAAAAAATGCGCCCGGCAGAAACGGTTTGATTTCGCCGTCCGGCGTGCGGCCGCCTTCGGGGAAAATTACCAGCGGCATGCCCGCCTTCAGACTCTTCACCGCCGAGCGAATCGCCGCGATTGAATTGGTGGGCTTTTGCTGATCGATGCACACCTGCCCCGACCGCCGCAGCTGCCAGCCCACAATCGGATACGCCAGCAACTCTTTTTTGAACACGATGCGGAACTGAAACGGCAGGTTCACATACAGCACGGGAATGTCGAGCGCCGAAGCATGGTTCAGGGCATAGACATACGGCTTCGACAGATCGATCTTGTCGAGGCCGGTAACTTTCACCGGCGACAAAATCGTCTTCATGATCAGCCACGACCACGTGCGCGAAAACCAGTGCAGGCGGCGTCCGGTGCGGTCAAGCATTCCGCCGGGCAGGGCGATCACCCCCATGGCCAGCGTGTAAAACCAGATGAGCGTATTCAGAATGAAGTACGACCGCAGGCGGCTTAGCCAGCCGTGATGCATCCCAGGAATCGCATGCGGGGTCGGGCGCAGCGGCACGGGCGGCGGGGTCTCCGTATGCTCAGGTGGCAGGGGCTCAACCTGCTGCGGTTCGAGCTGTGGCTTCTCGACTTGCCGCTTTTCAATCTGATCGACCGATGAGTTCACTTCCTGCACACTCCCATTCTAGGGGAAAACCTACAACTCGACGAACCTTCAGCCGGACGATGCCTCAGGCTCGCACTCCCAGCGCCTGCATGGCCTCGCCCACAAGATAAATCGATCCAGTGACCACGATAACTTTCTTCGGAGTCGTTCCGGCCCACGTGCGCGCCTGTTCCAAAGCCGAAGCCGCATCGGTCGCGAGTTCGATTTCCGTTCCCGTCCGCGCCCCGGCCTGCTGAATTTCTTCCGGCGTCGCCGATCGCGGATTCTCCGCCCGCGTGGCGATCACCCGCTCTGCCAGCGGAAAAAGAATCTCGGTCATCTCCGAGATTGCCTTGTCGCGCATCGCTCCGAAAACAAAAAGCAGCGGACGGTCCCCATAGCGCTCCGAAAGGGCAGAACGCAGCGCCCACGCTCCCGCCGGATTATGCGCCACATCCAGCACAATCTCGGGCCAGCCCGGTGCGCGCCGCCATCACCTGAAACCGGCCCGGCCATCGCGTCTCGCGGATTCCGCGTTCAATGGTCTGCGGCGTGATCGCGGCGAATCCCTGCTTGCTCAACTCCTCGGCTGTCGCAATCGCCAGCGCCACATTTCGTAACTGATGCCGCCCCACCAGCGCCGTTTCCACAACAATCTGATGCTTCATTACGTTCAGTGGATATCGATAAATGTATTTCTTTGCGTCCTTTGGGTCTTCCTTCGCGCCGTCAGCGCGCGACGTTTTCCCGCCGTTCGCGACCAGGTAGTCGCCACTCCCCGGCGAAACCGGTGGCACGTAAGCCACGGCACTCACGCCACGCGCCCCCAGCTCCAGAATCTTATTGCCAATCACGTCGTTGGCTTCGGGCTGCTGTGGGAGCGTCACCACCACGCCGCCTGCGCGGATAATCCCAACCTTCTCACGCGCAATTTCTCCCACCGTGTTCCCGAGAAATTTCTGATGATCGAGCGAGATGTCGGTAATCACGCTGATTCTCGGTTCGACCACGTTGGTCGCATCCAGCCGTCCGCCCATCCCCACTTCAAGCACGGCGACCTCTACGTGCTTGCGCGCAAAATGTTCAAACGCGATCGCCGTCATCATCTCGAAAAAACTGGGATGCCACGGCAACTCTCCGCGCTCCACGAGTTTCTCCGCCGCGGCGTCCACCTCTCCATGCAGGCGGGCGAAATCATCGTCGCCGATTTCCTGCCCATTCACGCGAATCCGTTCGTTGATCCGTATCAGATGTGGCGAAGTGTAAAGCCCGGTTTTCAAGCCCGACGCGTGCAGGATCGAAGCCAGCGTCGCCGCCGTCGAGCCCTTGCCGTTCGTCCCCGCAATCAGCACGCTCGGAAATCGCTGCTCCGGATGCTGCATCGCCTCGAGCAAGACGCGCATATGCGCCAAGTCGAACTTGTGCGAAGGCGTCTGCGCCAGCTCGTGACCCAACGCGAACATGCGGGAGATTGCGGATTCGTAGGACATGGGGCAGCTCTTGGCTCTTAGCCTTTAGCTCTTGGCTTGAGGCTCTAGCTTACCAAGCCCTGCCTGATGGATTCGAGTCTGGCGGCGAGTAGAGAGGAATGCGGCTCGTGTTTCTTGTGATCCAAGCTAAAGGCCAAGAGCTAACAGCTAAAAGCTTCTTACGCCACCATGAATTCCAGCGCGCGCGCAATATAAGGTTTCAGCTGCTTGCGGGGAACGACTGCATCGAGCATGCCATGCTCCAGCAGGAATTCGCTGCGCTGAAAGCCGGGTGGAAGTTTTTGCCGGATGGTCTGCTCGATTACGCGCGGCCCCGCAAAGCCAATCAGGGCGCCCGGTTCCGCGATGTTCAAGTCGCCAAGCATTGCGAACGACGCGGTTACTCCGCCTGTGGTCGGATCGGTCAGCAAGGAAATATAAGGAACCTTTTCTTCGTCCAGCCGCGCCAGCGACGCCGAAATTTTCGCCAGCTGCATCAGGCTGACTACGCCTTCCATCATGCGCGCCCCGCCCGACGCCGAAACAATAATCAGCGGCGTGCGCGTGTCGGCCGCGCGTTCCACCGCGCGCGTGATCGTTTCGCCCACCACCGCTCCCATGCTGCCGCCGATGAACGCGTACTCCATCACGCTGGCGATCACGGTTCGCCCCGCCAGCTTGCCCTGCGCGTTGATCACCGCATCTTTCAGGCCCGTATCTTTCTGTGCCTGGCGTAGCCGGTGCGAGTACGCCTTGAGGTCGACAAACTTCAGCGGATCGGTCGACACCAGATCGCCGTCGAAGGTTTCGTACTGGCCGTCATCGAGGAGCTGCGCCAGCCGCGTGCGCGCATCAATCCGGAAGTGCTTCTCGCACTTCGGGCACACGTTCAGATTTTCTTCCAGATCTTTCTTCCAGATAATCTGCCGGCAGCCCTCACACTTCACCCACAGGCCTTCGGTCTTCACCTTTTTCTCCCCGGAGGTGTCGAGCTCGCCGGATTCACGTTTAAACCATGCCATAGTCAGTTGCGAGTCCCGAGTACTGAGTCCCGAGGTAACTCGTCCGTACTCAGCGCTCGTCACTCGGTACTCGCGACTCAGTACTCGATCCCTCTCTGCGCCATCACGCCCTTTTCATATGCGTGTTTCACCTGGCGCATTTCGGTCACCGTGTCCGCGATCTCGACAATTGTGGGGTGCGCGCTTCGGCCCGTCAAGATCACGTGCACCATCTCCGGTTTCTTTTTCAGGCTCTCCACCACTTTCGCTGGATCGAGCATGCCGTAGCTGATGGCGTAATTGATCTCGTCGAGCACCACCAGGTCCCACGCGCCCGATTGAATTGCCTTCTCCGCCTGCGCCCAGGCTTCTTCCACCATGCGCACGTCTTCCGGGTCCGGCTTCTCGGCGCCCACCTTCACAAAGCCGCGTCCCATCTGCTTCATGACGAACTTGTCGCCGAACGCCTTCACTGCGTCCAGTTCGCCGTAATGCCACGAGCCTTTCAGAAACTGCAGCATCAGCACCCGCATGCCCTGTCCCACGGCCCGCAAAGCCGTGCCCATGGCCGCAGTCGTCTTACCTTTGCCCGGCCCGGTGTTCACGATGATCAGACCGCGGCGTACGTCGCTCATCTTTAATTAGTAAGGCCCGTGCTCACACGGTGACTTGGCACGCGGAGCCCGCCGTCTGATTCTACTAGAGCCAGCGCCTGTGCTGTTGACCATCTGTTGACCATCTTCCGTGAGCCTCTTCGCGAATCTCCTTCGTGAACCTTCGCGCCCTTAGTGGTTGACCGGTTTTTCCCACCAACATCACAGCAGCCCGCCCTCCAAAAATGCTACATTGGCGAGTTCATGTCTGCGCCCAAGTCCATCTTCGTAAGCGCCTGCAAATCTCAGCCGGTCGACCGCACTCCTGTCTGGTTCATGCGCCAGGCCGGACGCTACATGCCCGAATACCGCGCCGTGCGCAAGCAATACTCGCTGCTGGAAATCTGTAAAAAACCCACGCTCGCCGCCGAAGTCACAATCACTGCCGCCGAAGCCCTGGGTGTAGACGCCGCCATCATTTTCGCCGACCTCTTGCTTCCGCTCGAAGTCATGGGCCTGCCTTTTCATTTTTCCGCGGGCGAAGGCCCCATCATCGAAAAGCCGATTCGCACAAAAGAAGACATCGCCCTCCTGCGCACCGATCGCGCCGCCGATCTCGGCTATGTTTCCGAAGCGGTAAGCCTGGTCGCGAAGCATTTTGCGAACCGCGTCCCCGTGATCGGCTTTTGCGGCGCGCCGTTCACGCTGGCCAGCTACATGATCGAAGGCGGAGGCTCGCGCAACTACATTCACGCCAAGAAGATGATGTACAACTCGCCCGCCGACTGGAACGTCTTGATGGGCAAGCTGGTCACGGTTGCCGCCGCGTACTCTGCGGCGCAGGTGCGCGCGGGCGCCGATGTGATCCAGATTTTCGACAGCTGGGTGGGATGTCTCAGCGTCGAAGATTATCGCCGCTACGTTTTGCCGCACGTTACGAACCTGGTGAAGACTTTGCAAGCGACGGGAGCGCCCATCATTTATTTCGGTACCGACAGCGCCACGTTGCTGCCCGCTATGAACGAAACCGGAGCGGAGGTCATCGGCCTCGACTGGCGTATCCCGCTCGACAACGGTTGGCGCACTCTCGGCCACAGATGCGCCGTTCAGGGCAATCTCGATCCCGTGCTGCTCTTCGCCGACTGGAAAGAATTGCAGTCGCGCGCCGAAGATATTCTCCGCCGCGCCGCCGGACGCCCCGGCCACATCTTCAATCTCGGCCACGGCATCCTCCCGGAAACTCCAGTCGAGAACGTGAAAAATCTGGCTCGCTTCGTACAGGCACGTCCGCAGGAAAATCCGACGCCCGGCTCCCGCGCACCGGCTTCCGGAAGCCGGACGCCGAAAGCCGGAAGTCTGTCCGAATGAAACGCATCGCCATCATCGGCGGGGGCATTTCCGGACTCTCAGCGGCTTTCGCGCTCGAAGAACACATCCGCGGGGGCGTGGCCGCGGAATACGTTCTCTACGAATCCTCTTCGCGCCTCGGGGGCGTCCTCTTCACCGAACAGATCGACGGCTGCGTGGTCGAAGCCGGACCCGATTCCTTCATCAGCGAAAAGCCGTGGGCCGCCGACCTCTGCCGCGCGCTCGGCCTCGGCGATCAACTGATCGGCTCGAACGACGCCGACCGCAAAACCTACATCCTGGTCCACGGGAAGCTTGTGGTCATGCCCGATGGCCTGATGTTCATGGTCCCCACAAAAATTCTGCCCACCGGCGCGTCGCCGCTTTTTTCCTGGAAGACCAAGCTGCGCATGGCGCAGGAAATGTTTCATCCGCCTCGTGCCGCCAACTGCGACGAGAGCGTCGCTTCGTTCGTCGAGCGCCACTACGGCGCCGAAGTGGTCGACCGCCTCGCTGACCCGCTGCTTTCCGGCGTCTATGGCGGCGAAGCCGCCAACCTCAGTGTCCGCGCGGTTCTGCCGCGATTCGCTGAAATGGAGCGGACTTATGGCAGTCTCGGCCGCGCCATGCTCGCCGCGCGCAAAAAGATGGCGCGATTGTCCAGCAAACAGCCGCTTCCGCTCTTCACTTCACTGAAAAACGGCATGCAGCAACTCACGGAAGCCGTGGTCGCGCGCTTGACGCCGTCATCGTTGCTCACGAATTCTCCCGTCGAGGCCATTCAGTGCGAAGGCGATAGCTGGATCGTTTCCGCCGGATTCAAGACCGATGAGTTCGACGGCGTCATCCTGGCCGTGCCGGCGCACTCTGCGGCCAGCCTGCTGCGCATGTGCAATCGTGAACTTTCCGCCGAGGTTGCCAGCATCGAATACAGTTCTTCCATCACCGTTGTACTGGGCTACGATCGCGCCGTTCGCCAGTCGCTGCCCCCAGGCTTCGGATTCCTGGTTCCGCGCAGCGAAGGCAAACGCCTGCTGGCCGCCACTTTCGTGCACAACAAATTTCCTCATCGCGCTCCCGAAGACCGCGCCCTGCTGCGCTGTTTTTTTGCCGGAAGCAACGCCGCCAGCGTTTGGGATTTGCCGGACGAAGAAATCATCGGTGTTGTGAGGAACGATCTGCAGCAGATTCTCGGGCTCTCGGCCGACCCGCTGTTCAGCCGCGTTTACAAATGGAAATCCGCCATGGCCCAGTACACCGTCGGACATCTCGACCGCCTCGCCCGCATCGATCGCCTCTGCCAACAACTCCCCGGCATCGCCCTCGCCGGCAATGCTTACCGTGGCATCGGCGTCCCCGACTGCGTCCGCTCCGGCCGCGACGCGGTACAGCAACTCCTGTCGTGATTTTGTCTTTCCCGCTTTGTCATTCCGAGGAGCGAAGCGACGAGGAATCTGCTGTCGCTTGCGGCGGCATCGCTCTCGCTGCTGGTCCAGACGCATCCAGGGCAGCCACACGTCGACTTTGCATCGAAAAGTACTTGACCTTTACGGCGCCCGCCCGCTATGCTGAGTGCGTGCTCGAGCCTCGCCAGCACCGGCTCCGCCATTTTCGCCGCGAACCGCGCCCTCTGCCCAGCCGCGCCGCCAATGCCGACGCCATCGACGATCTGCGCTTCATCCGCGACACCATGGAGCGCTCCGCCGCTTTTACCGCGGTCTCCGGCTGGGGATTGGTAGTTCTCGGCTTCACCGCTCTCGGCGCCACCTGGTTTGCCGCGCGCCAGCCCTCTGCTTTCGCCTGGCTGCGAGTCTGGCTCGGCGAAGGTCTGCTCGCCGTAACCATCGCGCTGCTCTCGATTTTCTGGAAAGCCAATCGCCGCGGCCTTCCCGTTTTCTCCGGCCCCGGCCGCAAAGTTGCGCTTGGACTTCTTCCCCCACTGATCGCCGGCGCGCTTCTCACCTTCTCACTTTTCCGAATCGGCCTGCAATCGGCCCTGCCGGCCACATGGCTGCTGCTTTATGGCGCGGGCATCATCACCGGAGGCGCGTTTTCCGTGCCTGCTGTCCCAGTCATGGGCGTTTGTTTCATGGTTTTCGGCGGACTCGCCGTTTTTGGTCCCGCAGCCTGGGGCACATGGTTTCTAGCCGCGGGCTTCGGCGGACTCCATCTTTTCTTCGGAGTTCTCATCGCCAGGAGGCACGGTGGCTAGATCTCTATCTCTGCGCCAGCGCGACAAGCATCCCAAGACCGCAACTCCGCGGCCCGCGCGGGCTCCCCGCGTGCTCGCTCTCCCCGAGCTCGACCGCCTGATTCACGAACGCATTCGCCTCGGCATCGTCAGCGCTCTCGCCACCAACGAATCGCTCACCTTCAACGATCTCAAGCGCATCCTCAAAACCACCGACGGCAATCTCAGCGTCCACGCCCGCAAACTCGAGGAAGCCCAATACATTTCTTGCGTCAAGTTTTTCGAAGGCCGCGTCCCGCGCACCGAATACCGCCTCACTCCCGCCGGGCGCCGCTCCCTCGCCCAGTATCTCGATCAGATGGAAGAATGGATCCGCACCACCCGCGAAGTGTAGGGCGGACACTCTAGTCCGCCGCTTTTGACCTTGAACTTGGTTTTTATCGAACAGTTCAAAATCCAATCCGAAACCAAAATCAGAAGCGGCGGACAAGAGTGTCCGCCCTACACGGTCCAGATATATCCCACAAAATAAAAAAGGCGGCCGGATGTCCGGCCGCCTCAATTTCCAGCTTGTAGCAGTTAGAACACGTTGATGGTGACGTTGACGGAGTTGGTGGTGCCGTCAGAGCCCGTTCCAGTTACCTGGACGGTCTGCGCTCCGATCGGCGTGCCCGGCGTAGTCGAAGAACTGCAACCCACCAGGCTGAACATCATTCCCAGGACCAAAATTCCCAGAAGGATGCCCACCCGGCGATTGCGCTTGTTCTTCCAGTCGCCCGACAGCAGCAAGCCAAACAATCCCATCCCGGTCAGGCAAGCCAGCAGGCTGGTCCGGCCCTGATGAGGATTCGCGTCGGCAGGCATGCGCAGCGCGCCGTGCGGCGCCTTCGTGGTTACGGTCAGCGTCGTCTGGAGCGGTGCGTTGCCCAGCGGCGTCAGCGTTGCAGGTGCAAAGGCGCAAGTCACGTCCAGCGGCAACCCGCCACAACTGAACGTCACCGTTCCGCTGTAGAAGTTGACTGGAGTTAAGGTGATGGTCGCGGTACCCGTGCCACCATCCGCAATGTTGATAAACGACGCGCTCGACGTCAAGGTGTAGTTCGGCGCCGCTCCAGTGCCGTTGGCATTGATGAGCGTAGCCGCACCGGCACAGTCATCGCCGGCTACGACCGCATGACGCCGTGCCGTCACCGTTGATGTAGCCGAGCCTACGCCAATAGGCCCAGTCCGTCGGGAACTCAACCGGATCAAAGAAAAACGGCGCTTGCGGTGGTTACAGTTTAGCTGCCCGTTCCGGTGCCGAACAAGACGCCCACCGTGCCGTAGTCGGCGTTGAGTAGACCAGATCCGGGAAACCATCGCCATCCACATCCGTGATTTGGACAAAAATGCATCGGGCGCAGTGAAAACGAAGGTTGGATCTGCCAGCGAAGTAGCCAGGTAGATCGGGTTTGTGAGGAAGGTCGCCGAGCGTGGCGAACGTTCCATCGCCCTTTCCGAAGAGGACCGCGATATTTTGCAGTTCCTCCACCGGAGTGACGATATCCGGGAAGCCGTCCCCGTTTACGTCGGCGACTGCAATTCCTAGGGCCTCGCCTCCCACTGGGTAAAGGACTTCGGTTCCGAAGATGCCAGCCGTTACCGGAGGTCCGTTCAGTACCACTCCGACATTGGCATCGCCGTTCGACTCCGAAATTACCAGGTCGGGAGTCCCGTCACCGTTCACATCCGCGGCCGCCAGACCGATTCCGCCAGCCGAGAGCGTGACGGGGAGGGAGCAACTTACTCCAGCACACGTATTGAAGCCGCCGGTGCCGTCGTTGAAGAGAACAGTTACCAGTCCACTTTCGCCGTCGAGAACCGCCAGATCTGTGCCGTTTGCCCCGTCGAAGTCGGCCGCTACGATCGCCCCCGGCGAAGGTCCGCCGGTCGAGTACCGCGGTCCTTCGATGAAGGTGCCGGTACCCGTTCCGGTGAAGATCTGTACTGTTTCGTTTTCGTAATCGCTGGCCGCGATGTCCAGCTTGCCGTCACCATTGAAGTCCGCCACAGCCACGAACTCCATGCCCCCGCCTGAGCCGTAATTCACTCCCGGCTGCAGGCTGCCGTCGGGATTGGAGAGGAACACTGTGATTCCTAGGGTGCTGTCACAGCAGTTCGCTACTACCAGGTCGGTGAAGCCGTCGCCGTTGAAATCCCCACTGGCAATGGTGATTCCGTCCCCAAAGCCGTTGCTGGGTACCGGCGAGTAGAAGACTTTCGAGGCTTGGAAGGTTCCGTCGCCGTAACCTGCCATCCAGGTGAGGCTATACGGTTATCAGGAACCAGGATATCCGGCGAGGCCATCGCCGTTGAGGTCCATGACCACGGGTGTGCCAACGGGCTCATATCCGCCCGTGCGCATAGGCCACACTCGTAAGTTGCAGCGTGCCGTCGCCGTTGCCCAGAAGGACGGTAACATTCGCGCCGTAATCGTTCGTGACAACCACATCTCCGTTGCCGTCTCCGTTTACGTCAGCGATCGTTGCCGCCAGTGGTATCGAGATAGCGTCGTTCTCGGCGTCACCAACGTCGGATAATAAACGCCTTCGCTAAATACCCCGGCGGCGTTGTTGTAAACCGTGACGGTTTCGAAGTCGCAGTTGACCTCGATGATCGCGGGCGAACCGCGTCGATCCCGTAAGGCTTCCAGCACGTGGAGCTGCAAGCATCATAGACTCCATCTGGAGTGTTGACCGGCGCTCCGGTATATGGAGTCGTCGGCGTTGCGAAAAGGTACACGTTCAGCTGATCGGTGTTGTAATCATCCTCGGACACATCGACGGTTCCATCGCCATCGTAGTCCGTAACAATCACGTTGTAACCGCCGCCGATCGGCGGTACCAGTGGGCGTCAAAGGCACCGGCGTCGAGGGCGCGTTAAACGTTACCGTCCCCGTTTCCGGTCACGGTCACGATGTTGGATGGGCACGCGCTGAAGTCGCAGGCATCGTCCACGAAGACGATATCGAGGTTGGCGGGGGTGGTTGCGTCCGGCACCAGCGTGCCGCCCGTGAACCCATTGGCCGTGACAGTGAAGGGTGAGCCTGCCGTAGCCGTAAATGTGCCGTCCCCATTGCTGAGCAGGATCGTGGCAAAGCCCGGATTGTCAGCTTGCACGATGTCGGTATTTCCGTCCCCGTCGAGATCGCCGACGATGAACACTGGACCGCAATTATCGCCAGCCACCGTAGTAACCGGATCCGGAACGAGCGTCAGAGTTGCCGGTGCAGCCGGGACCACGGTTGTGAACGTTCCATCCCCGTTGGCCACTACCTCCGAGTACGCGCAGCCCGCACCGGTGTCGACTACCGTAATAAACGCGGTCGCCCCACCCAGCGTGCCAGCCAGCACCGAGTTGTTGGTATCACCCAGGTAGCCGCCAGCGGAAACTTGAGTTGCGCTCACGAAACCAAGATGTCCCGTGGGCGGATTGGCCTGGTTGCGGCGCGGCTTGATCGCACGCGCATTGGCATGCATGTTCGAGCGCTCACGTGTTACGGGCGGCATGTGCGCCATTGTCCGATCCACCCGGTCTTTCGTCTTGCGGACCAGTCAACTTTTGTCCCTTTAGCTGGTTCATGCGAGCGGCTTTTGCCGCCGAGAGTTTCTTCGGCATCGATTTGATGTGAAACTGATTTTGCGCAGTGATGTGATACGGCTTGGCAGTGCTTTTCGACGCAATCTTGGGCGAGCTCTTGACCGTGCTCTTGGTCGGGCTCGTCGCGCCGAAACCCTGCGCTATCGCCAACAACAGAAGGGCAGCGATTGTTGCTGTTGCAGAAAGTCTGGTCATTTTCGTGTTGGTCTCCATGAGTGGTGCAATGTGTGTGTTGCAGTCTGGTGTGTCGATCTGATTTAGTCGATCTTCGTTCAGTCGATTGTTTTGTCGATCTCGGTTGCAGGGCCCGTACTTGACAAACTTTGCAAACAGAAAATTCTTGAGTTGGCAGTTCTATGCCGTAAAAACAGGAAACGTCGATCCAGAATTGCCGGATCGCATCCGAATAATCTCCTAAATGCGGGGGATTGCGCTAGTAACGTTAGTGGTTATCGTGGGCGCGTGTCAACCTTTTTTCCGGAGGTTTCCCGTTACCTTCGGGTGCAGCTCGAACCTTGGACGATACCCCGCGGCAGCAGTTGTCCTATTTCGCGGCGTCCTCGGCCGTTTTCGTGCGATTGCTCCGGCAGTCCAGTGATGGAGATCACAAATTTCCCGTCTCCATCGCCAATGGAGCGGCTCCAGTTTCGCTCGCCCGTTTCCAACGTGGATCAATGACGCGATGATTGAGGACTTTTGATTGACGATCTTTGATTGACAATCTTTGATTGACGATCGATAGATTGACGATCGATAGATTGAGGATCGATAGATTGAGGATCGATAGATTGACGATCGACGAGCAATGGTGGTTTCGCGACAAGGATCATGCAGAGATAAGAGATAAGAGATAGGAGATAAGAGATGACGATGAGCGATGGTCGCTGGCAGGACGACCTCTTGAGTAATGATCGTCGAATGAGCAATGATCGACGAATTGCCTCGCTCCCGGCAGCCCACCTTTTTGCCCTCTCACGCAC
>CAWKNM010000004.1:290000-866544 GCA_963851165.1 uncultured Acidobacteriaceae bacterium
TGAAGTCGTAACAAGGTAGCCGTAGGAGAACCTGCGGCTGGATCACCTCCTTTCTAAGAGAGAACGTCATGGCACTCGCGCGGCCCCACCGTTTCCAGAAACTTCGGTTTCTTCAAACACCGGGGATTAAATATGCGTGGGATGTTGCCATGTACCCCAAGCCAAGTCCACCACTAACCTGAGGATGCGGCGAGGGAGCCTCGTTTCGGACCTCTCTTTCTCGAAATTTACAGCTGGATCTGCGGAAAACTGATTCTCAGGAAACTGGATTTCAGGAAACTAAAAGATCCGATCTGTAGAGACGTAGCTCGCTACGTTTCCCGTTCGCATGATGGTCAGCTCCGGCTTAGCTGGAGCGCACGTTCAACCTTGTCCTCGAAAATAATTTTTCCTCTTGTCATCCTGAGCGGAGTAACGCTCCGCCGAAGGCGAAGCGTTACGCAGTCGAAGGATCCCTACCTCAAGCACCATTGCCGGGATTAGGGGATTCTTCGCCGAAAGCGGCTCAGAATGACATCGTGGAGAATGATTTAAGGTTCCGGGAGCACTCAAGGCCGGCCGGGCCTGTAGCTCAGGTGGCTAGAGCGCACCCCTGATAAGGGTGAGGTCGGTAGTTCGACTCTACCCAGGCCCACCAGAATCAAGGTTTCAAGGTGCCAAAGTTTCAAGGTTTCAAGGTTTACGCTTTGAAACTCTGAAGCCTTGCAACATTGAAACTTTGCGGTCGGGGCTGTAGCTCAGCTGGGAGAGCGCCTGGTTTGCAACCAGGAGGCCACCGGTTCGATCCCGGTCAGCTCCACCAGAAAAACCGTCGTTGGTCGTTGGCCGAACAGTCGTTGGCTTGCGGAGGCGTGAGTGAGGCTAGTCGATTCGATCATAGGTCTTGGTGGACTGCTGGTGCCGATCGTGGCGATCATCGTTGGCGGCGCGATTGCTATAGTGACCATGGTCCTGAAGCACCAGGAACGTATCGCCAAGATCGAGCGCGGCATCGATCCGGATGCTGGGTCTTCTCAGCGGTAATTTAGGATGGTGCACGCATACGTCACCAAGTTTTTCGATTTCGTTGGCTGGGTGGTCTTGCTGACCGCGATGGTCGGCTTGGGCTGGATGAAGATATCCGGCCGGTGGTGGAGGTAAGCCAGCTTGATGTTGGGCGTCAATGAAATGTTGGCGTCGAACATTGGGTTGGAGGCAATTTGGAGTTTGCACGACTCTGGATTGAGTAAGACCCATACCCGCTCAGGCGGGGTGAGTGAGAAGCGGTCGCTTTTGGTTTTTAGCTAGTAGCTAAGAGCTAGAAGCTGGCAGCTTCTACACGAGGACGATATTTGACAACTGAATAGATTGGGCAAATTACAAGGCGTTGTAAATTTTTATGAGTGCCTGAATTTAGCCTGCTGGTGTGCGAAAGCTTGATAGGCATTTCGCGCGATGAGCAGGCATTAGGCCCATAGAGTTTACGCGGTGTGTTCGGGTTTTGTTTTTAGCTAAGAGCCAAAAGCTAATAGCTAAGAGCTGACTCGAGTGTGCTGAGTAAATTTTGTGGTCAAGCTACTAAGGGCGCATGGTGGATGCCTTGGCAGAAGCAGGCGATGAAGGACGTGGCAAGCTGCGATAAGCTTCGGGGAGCCGCAAGCAGGCATTGATCCGGAGATTTCCGAATGGGGAAACCCACGGAGGTAAACCCTCCGTACGGCGTGATGAATCCATAGTCACGCACGAGCGAACCCTGGGAAGTGAACCATCTCAGTACCAGGAGGAAAAGAAAGAAACCTCGATTCCGAGAGTAGTGGCGAGCGAAATCGGAACAGCCTAAACCGGTAAGACCTTCGGGTTCTACCGGGGTTGTAGGGTCGGCAATAGTAGAGTTACCAATCCAGTCATTAGTCGAAGCCCTCTGGAAAGAGGGGCCATAGAGTGTGATAGCCACGTAGACGAAAATGATCTGGACTCGAAGCCGATACCTGAGTACCGCGGAGCACGAGAAACTTTGCGGGAAGCTACGGAGACCATTCCGTAAGGCTAAATACTAGCTTCTGACCGATAGTGAACCAGTACCGTGAGGGAAAGGCGAAAAGAACCGCTGTGAGCGGAGTGAAATAGTACCTGAAACCGTGTGCCTACAAACGGTGGGAGGACTATGCGGCGCAAGCCGAAAGTCTGACCGCGTGCCTATTGCATAATGAGCCGGCTAGTTATTCTTGTCAGCAAGGTTAAGCGAAAGCGAGCCGTAGCGAAAGCGAGTCCGAATAGGGCGAACATAAGTTGGCAGGAATAGACGCGAAGCGGGATGATCTACCCTTGGCCAGGCTGAAAGTGGGGTAACACCCACTGGAGGGCCGAACGGGTGTTTGTTGAAAAAAGCTCCGATGAGCTGAGGGTAGGGGTGAAAGGCTAATCAAATTCCGTGATAGCTCGTTCTCTCCGAAATAGCTTTAGGGCTAGCCTCGGATGATTTGTCGTGGTGGTAGAGAACTGAATGGACTATGGGGCTTTCCAGCTTACAGAATCCAATCAAACTTCGAATGCCATAGAACAACCAATCCGGGAGTCAGACGGCGGGGGCTAAGCTTCGTCGTCGAGAGGAAAACAGTCCAGATCGCCTGCTAAGGTCCCAAAATATCAGCTAAGTGGGAAAGGAAGTCGGAACGCCCAGACAGCCAGGAGGTTGGCTTAGAAGCAGCCATCCTTTAAAGAAAGCGTAATAGCTCACTGGTCAAGCGGTCCGGTGCCGACAATTTAACGGGGCTTAAGCTGATTACCGAAGCAGCGAATGCACATCTTAACTGGTGGTGCGTGGTAGGAGAGCATTCTCAACAGTTTGAAGCTAGAGCGAGAGCACTGGTGGACGGTTGAGAAGAGACCCTGCCGGCATAAGTAGCGATAACGGAGGTGGGAACCCTCCGCGCCGAAAGTCTAAGGTTTCCTGAGAAAGGTTAATCCGCTCAGGGTCAGGCGGTCCCTAAGGCGAGGCCGAAAGGCGTAGCCGATGGACATCCGGTTAATATTCCGGACCTCCCTTGTTTTCGTTATTACGATGGGGTGACGCAGGAGGATAAGCAGGCCGTTCTATGGCTATAACGGTCGATGCGTGTAAGGTGTCTCCGATAGGCAAATCCGTTGGAGAGTTATCACTGAGACGCAAAGCAGTACTCCGTATGGAGGAAAGCTGCCGATTCCACGCTGCCAAGAAAAACCTCTAAGGAGAAAGTAAGGGAACCGTACCTCAAACCGACACAGGTAGACGAGGAGAATATCCAAAGGCGCTCGTGAGAACAGTTGGTAAGGAACTCGGCAATATAACCCCGTAACTTCGGGAGAAGGGGTGCCTCACTAGGGTGCAAGCCCGAAGAGGCCGCAGCGAAATGCGCACTGCGACTGTTTAACAAAAACACAGGTCTCTGCAAAGTCGAAAACGACGTATAGGGGCTGACGCCTGCCCGGTGCTGGAAGGTTAAAGGGAGAGGTCAGACGCAAGTCGAAGCTTCGAACTGAAGCCCCAGTGAACGGCGGCCGTAACTATAACGGTCCTAAGGTAGCGAAATTCCTTGTCGGGTAAGTTCCGACCTGCACGAATGGCGTAACGAAAGTGCGACTGTCTTGCCGACTGACACGGCGAACTTGTAGTGCCGGTGAAGATGCCGGTTGCCCGCAACTAGACGGAAAGACCCCGTGCACCTTTACTATACCTTTAGTATGAACTATGGCCCTTGCTGCGCAGGATAGGTGGGAGGCTTTGATTCCAGGCTCTCGGGCTTGGAGGAGCCAACGGTGAGATACCACCCTGCGAGATCTGTGGTTCTAACTTACTCCCGTTACCCGGGAGGAGGACATACTAAGGCGGGTAGTTTGACTGGGGCGGTCGCCTCCTAAACGGTAACGGAGGCGCGCGAAGCTACGCTCAGGCTGTTTGGAAATCAGCCGACGAGTGCAAAAGCATAAGCGTGGTTGACTGCGAGACCAACAAGTCGAGCAGGTACGAAAGTAGGCTTTAGTGATCCGGTGGTTCTGCATGGAAGGGCCATCGCTCAACGGATAAAAGGTACGCCGGGGATAACAGGCTGATCGGAGCCAAGAGTTCATATCGACGCTCCGGTTTGGCACCTCGATGTCGGCTCATCGCATCCTGGAGCTGTAGAAGGTTCCAAGGGTTAGGCTGTTCGCCTATTAAAGCGGTACGTGAGCTGGGTTCAGAACGTCGCGAGACAGTTCGGTCCCTATCTGTTGTGGGCGCAGGAGATTTGAGAGGACCTGTCCTTAGTACGAGAGGACCGGGATGGACGAACCTCTTGTGTTCGAGCTGTCATGCCAATGGCACCGCTCGGTAGCGAAGTTCGGTTGTGATAACCGCTGAATGCATATAAGCGGGAAGCACTCCTCAAGATGAGATCTCCCAACCCGTAAGGGATAAGAAGGGCCCAGGAAGACCACCTGGTTGATAGGCTGGAGGTGCAAGTGCAGCAATGCATGTAGCTTACCAGTACTAATCGCCCGTTCGGCTTGACCATAAAATTTACTCGGTGCAGAAGAAGCTCTTAGCTGTTAGCTCCTAGCTGTTAGCTAGAACCTGAGCAATACCAGGAGCGCGATAAGAGCTTCGCGCCGACGCTTTTTATAAGAAAGCAAGCCGATGTAATACGTAACTGAAATCGGAAATAAGCAAGAAGAAAGTAAGTTACACCCAATCTATTCAGTTGTGAGAGATCGTCCTGCAAAAAAGACAGTTCTTTCAAAACATTGCAGCGCCAAGTTGCTGGGGGATGAGCACGAAATCGTGCACCAGCAAGGCAAAGCTAAAAGCCAAGAGCTAATAGCCAAAAGCTGCTCACGACGTCGGTGATCTTACCGCGGGGGTTCCACCCGTTCCCATCCCGAACACGGAAGTTAAGCCCCGCAGGGCCGATTGTACTGCACGCGAAAGTGTGTGGGAGAGTAGGTCGTTGCCGGCATTAATAATGGCCACATTCAGAAATGAATGTGGCCATTTCCTTTTTAGCGCCGAAGATTTAGATTTTGATTGTGTGGAGCGGGCACTCCTGCCCGGCTGCTCTTGACGTTGATCTCCCACCGCCGCCCGACCGAGAACCCAGCCGCAGAGCGGTGACATATGTGAGCCCGAGACGTATAAGGCCTGGGTATGTGGAGAGGCTAAGAACCAGTCCCGCAGGGACGACACATCTACCTCAATCGCTGCCCCCCAGCACTTGTCATTCCGACACGCGAGCGAAGCGAACGAGGAGGAATCTGCTTTCTGCCGAAGATCATCACCGACGTGAGCCCCGCCGGGCCGATTGTAGTGCACGCGAAAGCGTGGGAAAGAGTGGGGCGTTGCCGGCGATTTCCTTTTTCGCGAGTGTTACTCTTGCAACGTTAGTCCCCATCTCACATGGCAAGCTTCTATTGTGGAAGTGTCCAGGAGTTCCTTGCCGAGAAACCTGAGCACGTTCTCGCCCGTCTGTCGGTCGAATATGCCAATCGCGGATACACAGCTCAATACGCAGACCAAACGCTGACCTGGCAGCGCGACTTGCAACACCTACGGAAGTCACTCGGAGAGTGCGTCGCTGAATCAGAGTCTGCCAGACTATGGGGATTGCTTCTGGAGTTCTCCATTCCGCGAAAAGAGCTGCGCATTGACATAGTTTTGCTGATTCGGAACTCAGTCGTTGTCATCGAAGCAAAGACCGGAAGTGTCGCCTCCGATGCAAAACGCCAAGTCGAGGAGTATGCCCTCCTCCTGCACTACTTTCACAAGGCGACATCGAAGAGCCGAGTCTTGCCGGTCATTGTCTCAAACGATTTCGTCGAGAGACACCTCCACGATACGAGTTGGGGCAACTCGTATCCGCAAATGGCTTCCTACTGGGTGGCTCCAGCGGTCCGAACCTCTTGGAGTCAATTTACGGGATTGCTAATGGGTGTCGCAGGGCTTGGCGGTGAGCAGGTATCTTCGCACGCGTGGAACGATAGTCCGTACTTTCCTGTACCGAGCATAATCGAAGCGGCGCTCAGCTTGAGAAGCGGACTTGCCATTCGAGAGATCGCCCAATCCGAGGCGTCGGAACACGAGATTGAGAGTGTTCGCCAAACTATTCAAGGATACGTCGATCTTGCCCGCGAAGAGCAAAAGCATGCAATCTGTTTCTTGACTGGTGTACCGGGCTCCGGGAAAACCCTAGTGGGCCTAGGGCTAGCACATTCAGAAGAAAACAAAGATACTCCGATTCACTTTATGAGTGGCAACGGACCGCTCGTTACCGTCCTCCAATATCTTTTCACTCAGGAGAGTATGCGAACCGGGGAGAGCGCGATTGAGGCTCGATCCAGGGCAAGAACTTTGATTGAAAACGTTCACGTATTCGCTCGCTATCATATGGATGACAATCGAGGTGCCCCCTCGAATCACGCAATTATCTTCGACGAAGCGCAACGCGCCTGGAACCGAGCTCAAAACCTGAAGAAGTTCAAACGCGATTACTCCGAGCCAGAAATGCTCCTGGGAATTATGGAAAGACACCAAGACTGGGCGACCGTCGTGGCTTTGGTCGGCGGCGGACAGGAGATCAATGATGGCGAAGCTGGCTTAGAAGAGTGGGGCAGAGCCCTTGCAAACAGCGAACGGGATTGGGTTATCTATGCCTCGCCGGAAGTATTGGAAGGCGGCCCTTCAACAGCCGGGCACCGACTATTCGATGACTTGACCAGCAAGAGACCGGTGACGACTAATCCGACATTACACCTGCGCACGTCTAATCGTAGTCTCCGAGCCGAGCGACTCGCCGCCTGGGTGAACGAGGTGATCGAGGGGAATGCCGATAAAGCAGCTTCTCTTGATGTAACAACGAGATTCCCAATTTTCCTCTCTCGTGATTTGCAGCAGACACGATTGAAATTGCGTCAGCAGAGGATCGGGAATACCCGGTATGGGCTCGTTGGTTCTTCTGGCGCCATGCGCCTGCGGGCCGAGGGACTAGAGCCAAGCTCAAGTTTTCACGCTGACTACCAGTGGGAACACTGGTATCTCAGCGACGAAACCGACGTGCGGTCAAGCTATAAATGCGAGGTTTTTGCGACCGAATTCGAGATCCAGGGTTTGGAATTAGATTGGGTTGGGATCTGCTGGGGCGGGGACTTCGTGTGGGAGGATTCGGCCGGCTGGCAGTTGCGCAATTTGAGGCCTACAGCACCAAGTGCGTGGAAAATGATCAAGCGAGCCGAAAAGCAAACTTACAGACGGAATGCCTACCGTGTTTTGCTCACGCGTGCTAGGCAGGGGATGATCATCTATGTTCCGAAGGGAAGCGAAGATGACCCGACCGTGCGGCCGGAGGAGTTTGATGCGACGGCGCGGTACCTCATCCGTTGTGGAGTGACTCCGCTGTAGGGTTCGACCCAATGTCTTGGCTTGTCTCCATTACCTGCGTCTCAAAACGATCCACCTCGAGAGCCCCTTTTGACCGTGGTTATTTCGCCACACTTGCTGCCGATATGTCGGCAAAAGTCCCTAAGCCGCTCGCGATACACGGCTTACCTCCCATCCATTTTTAGTGGCTTTTCCACAGACGTTCCTGAAGGAACGCTTTTACAAATCGCAGTTATGTTCCTTCAGGAACACTTTGTCAGCACGAGAGTGCCAGGCAGGGGCGCGGCCGTCAGGCGCTTACTTCTCCGGGGACTTCCGGGACTGCGACTTCTTCGTAGACCGCTTCGGCTCGGGGATGTTTGGGACGGGCATCGCGGCCGAAGATGGCTTCCTTGATCAGCTTGAAGATGGTTTGGCGATTTTCCGGAGATGACTTTCGGCCAGGCAAGTTTTCCCATCATGGGGAAGTAGATGCCGCGGAAACAGATGCGGGCGAGGAAGATGTTGATGCGGTAGCCGACGGGCTGGTCGTCGAGTGAGTCGACGGCGTGGGCAATGGCTTCGGGACTGTAGGCCTGGGCCCATCCGTATTTCACTTCGGCGTGGGCTTCGTCGATCGACATCTTCAGCGGCGTGTGGGCCATGGCGAAGGGGATGAATTCTTTCCAGTGTTTGGGGCGGGTGAGGCGGCCGGAAGTTTCGAGGCGCGTGTAGAGCGGGGTCGCAGGCAGCGGCGTGAGCAGGCCGAAGATGGGCAGTCCCGGCGGCCAGGTGCGGACTTGCGCGAGCGTGCGTTCGGCGACGCCGACGGTGTCGTTGTCCATGCCGAAGATGAATGAAGTGATGGCGTAGACGTTGCGTTTGGCGAGGCGCTCGAGGACCGTGGCGTATTCGCCGGGCTTGTTGAATCCTTTGTTCACGTCTTTGAGGTTGGTGGGGTCGATGGACTCCATGCCGATGAACACCCACTTGCCGCCGGAAGCGGCGATGAGGTCGACGAGCTCTTCGTCGCGCAGCAGGTTGGCGCTGATCTGGGCGACCCAGTGAACTTGAGCTTTGGCGGCGATGATGTCGCGGAGCAGCGACTTGGTGCGCTTGACGTTGATGGCGAAATTGTCGTCGATGAAGAAGACGGCCATCTGACCTTTTTCTTTGCGGGCGCGGGCCTTGAGCAGGAGAAGTTCGTTGACCACGCTTTCGTTGGTGCGAAAGCGGATGGAGTCGCCGAAGAATCCGGTGACGGTGCAGAACTCGCAGCCGTAGGGGCAGCCGCGTCCGGACTCGACGGGGATGATGCGGAACGTTCCCCAACCTTCGCCGACTTTACTGAGCAGCGGGTAGACGACTTTGGGCAGAAGGTTGAACTGGTGAAGGTCGATCTTGTCCCAGGGAATGATGGGGTAGTCCTTCAGGGAGGGCTTACTCTCTTTGCCCGCGTCGTCGACGGGAGCATAAATTTCTTTGAGCTGGCCGCAAGCTGCGTCGTTCACCATCTGAGGCCAGGTCTGGTCGGCTTCGCCAAGTGCGACGGCGTCGGCGTGGCGGGGTCCGCCATCGCGGCCGAGAGCTTCGTCGGCGAGTTCGGTGACGTGCGGTCCGCCCATGACGACTTTCACACCGGTGGCGCGAATGGCGTCGGCGATGCGATAGGCCTTGGCGATCATGCGGGTCATGGCGCCGATGCCGACGAGATCGATTTTTTCGTCGCGGACATATTGCGCGATCTGGGCTTCGTCCATGGGCTGGGCGTTGCCGTCGATGAGGAGAACTTCGTGGCCGGGAGGGGTGAGGGCCTTGAGGAGAAACATCCAGAGGTGCGGCATGAAGTTGCGGGTCACACCATTGTCGGGGTTATAGAGCAGGATTCTCATGACGGCTCTCCTCCTACCAGGGAAAGTCTGGGAGGTCGTGCGTGAATCACGCCGGGGCCGTCACGAGCGAACGCCGAGTTGGCAAGGGTTGGCTTGTGTCTTGCGAAAAGGCTAGATTGGGTTTCCCAGTGTCGGTAGCAGTGTACACGCGCACAGCGGAGAAAAGTGTGCTATTTTGCACACTCCGCAGGATTCCAGAATCGCAACGTTTACGCCGCTGATCCCGCAGTGGGACGCCGGTCGCAGATTAAGAGCCTTATTTTACCGGCAGCCTTTGGGAGGCGAGCCACGCTTCGGCTTGGGCAGCGGCGCGGAAGACGCGGATGGCGGTGAAGTGGTCCTGAGCCATGACTTCAAACATGCGGAAGACGCCGAAGACAGCGTCGCGTTCGACCACGATGGCGCAGACCCCGAAGCGGACCTTGGATTGAACTTTGCGCACTTCGCGAGTGACGGCTTCAAGTTGTCCGCTGTGCGGCAGAGAGTCTATGGTGCGCAGGTCGAGCAGGACGTCGAGAAGATTGGGGCAAGCGGGGTCGGCAGCCAGTTGCTGGAAATGCGCCACCACCTCCGCCAGGGTGACGTGTCCGGTACACAGCGTGCGAATCAGGCGTTCGTTGGCGTCAATCTGGTAGGTCACCATGGCTCGGTCCGCTTGCCATCTCAGGCAAATTTTCTCAAACACAGGTGGGGCGCGCCAATAGAAAAGATGGGCTTGGGACCAGCTGTCAACTCTCAGCTGTCAGCTCACGCAAAACCGTCACCACAGAGGACACAGAGGGGCACAGATGAGAATCGGCGAATCTTGATTGAGATTTTGGGGAGGGCTGACGGCGGTTTATGGCAGCGGCTGCAATTCGAACGCCGGGTAATTGTTTAAAAGACTGGTGAAGGCTTCGGGTGGGGATCCGGCGGGGACGGGGAAATAGGTCTGCACTTCGCGCTTGAAAGAGTCGAGGTAGGCTTTGAGGATTGCTGGCTTCTCGGCGTCGGAGAGCGGACGGAGGCGGAACTTCAGGCGCGTACTTCGCTTGCGCAATGTGATTTCTCCGGCAGCTTCGGCGTTGCGCACCCATTGGGTTCGTCCGCGGGGAGCCACCAGGAAACGCTTGCCGTGCAATTCGAGGAGATCGACGGGAGTGGAGAACAGCTTGCCAGTCTTGCGTCCGCGGACTTCGAGCAGGTAATTGTGGGCGAACCCCAGACCGAGGCCGACCAGGAAACCGAACGCGCGGTTGAAAATTTTCTCGACAGTCGTGGGTTCGCAAAACACTGGCGGGCTGGTAGCCATGTGGTGATTGTAACGCGCGCCGGCAGTTGGCTCGGGGCGACGGTGATGAGCGGCGGCCTACATTCATCAACCAAACGGGGCACAGGGGATCACAGGGTAGGGCCGGAGCCTCAAGGCGGGCTGTCTGCGGGGCTTGGCGCGGAGTTGCGGGGCTGTGCTAACCTGCTGCGACCAATCGGAACTGAATATTTTTAGGCAAACACGCGGATGGGCGGCGTGGGGCGATTATTTTGTCTTTCATCTTTAATCAAGGTGCAACGACTGTCTTGGCGCGCAATCGTGAGCTGGTTTGCAGTGCGGGTCGACGTGATGGCGAATGCCGCGGCGCGTCTGCGGGATTTTTGCGGTTCGTGCCGTTGCTGATTTTCGTCGGCCTGATGCTCACTTGCCTGGCCGCGATGGGGCAACGCGATCCGGTGCTCAAGCAGATTGATTTGCCTCACCGTTATTACTACAGAGAAATGTATTTGCCGCAGCTGACGACGGGGCCGAGCGCCGCGGCGTGGACGCCGGATTCACGGTCGCTGGTGTATTCGATGGCGGGGTCGTTGTGGCGGCAGGAAGTGGATTCGGAACGGGCGGAGGAGTTGACCGCAGGGCCGGGCTACGACTACCAGCCAGATTGCTCGAGCGACGGTCGCTGGGTGGTTTACGTGAAGTACGACAAGGACGCGATGGAGTTGTGGGCGCTGGACTTGAACGCGGCGAAGGTCGAGAGCGGGAAGGCGCGGCAGCTAACGTCGGGCGGGGCGGTGAATGTGGAACCGCGATTTTCGCCGGATGGGAAGCGGATTGCGTTTGTTTCGACTTCTTATAGAGGACACTTCCACATTTTTATTGGTGACTTCAACAATGGTCAGCTCACCAACATTCAACGGCTGACTGGCGAGACTCGCAGTGCTCTGCCTCGTTTCTATTACAGCGAATTTGATCACGAGATCAGCCCGGCGTGGTCACCGGATGGGCGCGACATTATTTACGTTTCGAATCGTGGACATATTTACGGGACGGGCGGGTTCTGGCGGATGAAGGCGTGGTGTGGACCGGGCAAAACCAGCGGGCAAGAGTGCCCGCTCCACACGAGCTCTGAACCGCACGAAATTCATTATGAGGAAACCGCGTGGAAGGCGCGGCCGGAGTTTTCGCCGGACGGGAAACGGATTGTTTACGCGTCTTATCTGGGCGGGCAATGGCATCAGTTGTGGACGATGCCTTCGGCGGGCGGGGATGCGTTTCCGCTTTCTTATGGGGATTTTGACAACACGAATCCGCGGTGGTCGCCGGATGGGAGGAGGATTGCGTTCATCTCGAACCGCGGCGGCAATACTTCGCTGTGGATTCAGGAGGCGGTGGGTGGCGTGCAGCGGCCGGTAGTGGCCAAGGAAAAAAGTTATCTCAGAGTTATGGGATATCTGAGCATCACGGTGCTGAACTCGAAGGGCGAGACCACGCCGGGGCGCGTTTCCGTGACTGGAGAAGATGGGCGGGCTTATGCGCCGGATGATGCGTGGATGCACGCGGAAGATAATTTTGTGCGCGCGGAGTCGCCGTTTGAGTCGCACTACTTTCACGCGGACGGGAACGCGGAAGTGACAGTTCCGGCGGGGATGGTTGAGGTGGAGGTGGTGAAGGGCTTCGAGAACGAGGTGGAAAAGCGGGTGGCTCCGGCCAGCGTGCACACGATGCTGAAGGTACAACTCAGGCCTCTGGATATTCCTTGGGAAAAAGATTGGCAGTGGCTCAGCGCTGATTTGCACGTGCATATGAATTATGGAGGCGCTTACCGCGACACGCCTGCGAACCTGCTCGCGCAGCAGGAGGCTGAGGATCTTTTTCTGGTCGAGAATCTGGTGGTGAATAAGGAGCAGAGGATTCCCGACATTGCGTATTTCCGGGCGAACTCCGGCAACACGCCGGACCCGGCGTCTACGGCGAATGCGGTGCTGATGGTTGGGCAGGAATTTCACACGCCGTATTGGGGGCATCTCGGGTTGCTGGGCATGCAGAAGAATTTTTTGCTTCCGGGGTACGCGTCGTATGGCAATACTTCGGCAGCCAGCTTGTTTCCGACGAACGCGGCCGTGGCGGATTTGGCGCATGAGCAGGGGGGGCTGGTGGGGTATGTACATCCGTTCGATATCAAGATGGACCCGGTGAATGATGCGACGCTGACACAGGGGCAGCCGCTGGATGAGGCTTTGGAACTTCCGGTGGATATAGCTTTGGGGAAAGTGGATTACATCGAGGCGATGGGATTCAGCGATCACCGATTTACGGCGGAGGTGTGGTACCGGCTGCTGAATTGCGGATTCCGGCTGCCGACGGGAGCGGGGTCGGACACGATGGCGAATTATGCGTCGCTGCGCGGGCCGGTGGGGCTGACGCGGGTTTATGCGCGGGTGCCGACAGGGACTCCGAAGCTGACGGATTGGATGAACTCGCTGAAACAGGGGCGCACGTTTGCGACGAACGGGCCGCTGCTGGGATTCAAGCTGGGCGGGAAAACGCTGGGAGAGGAGTTGAAGCTTCCGGCAGGAGAGAACAAGGTGCCGTTCAAGGCGTGGCTGCGCTCGATGGTTCCGGTGGACCATCTGGAAGTGGTTTGCAACGGGCAGGTGGTGCGGGATTTGAAGCTGAGCGGCGATCGCAAGTCTGATCTTTCTTCGGGTGCCGGCGCCCCTAGTGCCGGCGAGGACACGGTATCGATTTCCAGAAGCGGATGGTGCTTGCTTAGGGCGTCGAGCGAGAAGCCGGAGCACCCGGTGCTCGACGATTATGTGTATGCGACGACCAGTCCGGTTTATGTGAGCGTGGGCGGAGCGGCGACGAAGTCTGCAGAGGATGCGGCTTTTTTCCTGGCGTGGATTGGCCGCTTGGAGGCCGCGGTGCGATCGAACCGGGACTGGAATACGAGCGAAGAAAAGGCGTTGGTATTGAAAACGCTCGATCAGGCGCGGCAAGTTTACGCGGCTTTGCAGAAGTAGGTTTCCGGGCGGTGGCTGGTCCGGTTCTGGTGTTTTCTGATGTGGGTCTGTTGTGGTGCTGCATCGCGGATGCAGAGAATCTGCACCGACTTTCGTTTTTCTTGCACATTTTTTCCGTTTCTGTTTTGGGATGTCGATCCCCTGGGGAGTCGTGAGTGCCGCGCTGCTGGCCGGTCTGGCGCGGGATGCCCCGAAAGGGCATGGTTACCCCCATTACTGCGAGTGGCCCGGGAGGACGGGCCTGGAGGACTAGTCCCCATCATGCCCTTTCGGGACCTTTCAGGAAGGCTGCAGGACAGGCAGACTACGTCATCGACGCCGAATCCGGGCTTTGATGAGAGGCAAGTTGTTTTAGCCACTTTATGAGACAGATCCCCCACCGGAGTCTGATTGTTCTGGCCGTCGCGACTCTGCTGATGGCGATGCTGGGCTGCCAGGGCGTGAGCGCGAAATCCGACTCGACCCCTCCGCCGCCCCCGAGCGATCAACTGACGGCATCGTCGACGAGCCTTGCGTTCGGCACGGTGGCAGTCGGCACCATCCAGGTACTTCCCGAGACGGTTACCAACAACGGAACCTCCAGCCTGAGCCTGACTACGGTCAGCGTGACGGGAACGGGATTCACGGTGAGCGGGTTGAGTTTGCCCATGGTGCTGGGAGCGGGGCAGAGCACGAGTTTCAACGTGGTGTTTCAACCTCCGACGGTGGTGACGGCAGCAACCGGCGATGTGGCCCTGTCGAATACGGGAACCAACAGCGTGCTGGATATTTCGCTGTCGGGATCGGGAGCGACGCCGGCGAACGTGACCGCAAGCCCGGATGGCTATTCGTTCGGAGCCGTGGCGATGGGCAGCACGGTGACGGAAAACGAGACGCTGACGAATTCCGACGTCAACAACGTGACGATTTCTCAGGTGACGGTGATTGGAGCTGGTTTCGGGGTGGTGAATTTGAACCTGCCGCTGACCCTGGCTCCGGGCCAGACGACGACGTTTGGAGTGACGTTCTCTCCCGTGGCGTTGCCGGGGACCGACGGCGCGGTGGCGCTGACGGTGAACGGAGTGAGCAACGCGGTGTACCTGGGATACTCGGGATCGGGAGGCTCGACGGCTGTGCCGGCTGTGGTGACGCCGACGCCCGCGAGCCTGAGCTTCACGAACATCACGACGGGCCAGACCTCGAGCCAGACGGTGACTCTCACGAACACGGGCGGAGTGAGCACAACGATTTCGGCGGCCACGGCCGCGGGAACCGGATACAGCGTTTCCGGGTTCACGGCGGGGACGTTGGTGCCGGGGGCGACCATGTCGTTCAGCGTGACGTTTGCGCCGACGGCGGTGGGCAGCTTTCCGGGAACGGTGACGGTGACGTCGAACGCATCGAACCCAAGCTTATCGATCCCGTTAACTGGGACAGCGGTGGCGCCACCGGCGGTTCTGACGGCATCGCCCACGAGTTTGACGTACACGAATGTCACGGTGGGACAGAGTTCGAGCCAGACGGAGACGATCAAGAACACGGGTGGCACGAATGCCACAATTTCGGCGGTTGCGGAAGCAGGAGCCGGATTCAGTGTTTCGGGAATCACGCCGCCGGTGACGTTGACGCCGGGACAGAGCACCACGTTCACGGTGAAGTTTTCGCCGACCAGCGCTACGACGTTCAGCGGAACGGTGACGGTGACGTCGGACGCTTCGAACCCGAGCTTATCGATCCCGCTGAGCGGGACGGCAGAAGGGGCGCCGGCAGTTCTGACGGCGTCGCCGACGAGCTTGACGTACACGAACATCACGGTGGGGCAGAGTTCGAGCCAGACGGAAACGATCAAGAACACGGGTGCCACGAGCGCGACGATTTCAGCGGTTGCGGCAACGGGGACTGGGTACAGCATTTCCGGGATCACGCCGCCGGTGACGCTGACGGCGGGACAGAGCACGACGTTCACGGTGAAGTTTGCGCCGACGTCCGCGGGCACGTTCACGGGAACGGTGACGGTGACGTCGAATGCGTCGAACCCGAGCTTGGCGATTCCGTTGAGCGGAACAGCAGTGACTGCGGCCACTCTGACGGCATCGCCGACGAGTTTGACTTATACGAACATCACGGTGGGGCAGAATTCGAGCCAGACCGAAACGATCAAGAACACGGGTGGGACGAGCGCGACAATTTCTGCGGTTGGGGAATCGGGAGCCGGGTACATCATTTCCGGGATCACGCCGCCGGTGACGTTGACGGCGGGACAGAGCACGACGTTCAAGGTGACCTTTGCGCCGACGTCTGCGGGAACGTTCCCTGGAACTGTGACGGTGACGTCGAACGCATCGAACCCGAGCCTGGCGATTCCTTTGAGCGGGACGGCAGTGACGGCGGCTACTCTGACGGCATCGCCGACGAGTTTGACCTACACGAACATCACGGTGGGGCAGACTTCGAGCCAGACCGAAACGATCACGAACACGGGCGGCACGAGTGCGACGATCTCAGCGGTCGGGGAATCGGGAGCTGGGTTCACAGTTTCCGGAATCACGCCGCCGGTGACGTTGACGGCGGGACAGAGCACAACGTTCACGGTGAAGTTTGCGCCGACTTCTGCGGGCACGTTCACGGGAACGGTGACGGTGACCTCAAACGCATCGAACCCGAGCTTGTCGATACCGCTGAGCGGGACGTCGGTAACGGCGTCGGGGGGCACGCTGACCGCGGTTCCCACAACCGTCACAGTGCCGGGCAATGTCGTGGTCGGGACCAGCGGAACGGCGACGGGACAACTGACCGCGGCGACCGCGAGCGTTACGGTTTCCGGAGTGAACGTAGTCGGTTCAGAGTTTGTGATCAGCGGGCTGGCGTTCCCGGTAACGATTCCAGCGGGCCAGAGCGCGACTTATACCGTGACTTTCAGTCCTACATCGAGTGGTTCGGCGTCGACCACCGCTTCGTTCGCCAGCAACGCCAGCAACGCGCCAACCGGCGTGAGCCTGACGGGTACGGCAGTCGCGGCGCCGGTGTATACGGTGGGGCTCTCGTGGACGGCGAGCGGTTCTACGGGAGTGACGGGCTACTACATTTACCGCGCGCTCTATAACACATCGACGAGCACGTGCGGAAGCTATACGAAGTTGAATCCGTCGACGCCGAACGCAACAACCTCCTACACTGACAGCAACGGCATCACCGACGGTGACACATACTGCTACCAGGTGACGGCATACGATGCGACCACCGGGCAGGAGAGTACGGATTCGAATATGGCGACCGCGATTATTCCGGCGCCGTAGGCGAAGGAATTCGCCAATCCCGGAATTCTGCCGCAATGTCATCTCTGACGGGCGAGCGCCGGTCTGCGATTTTATAACTGCAACCCTGCCGCGCTTCTCCCGCACCCCTCTCTCGCCTCATCGCATCTACCGTTGACATCCTCCTACGATTCCACTGAGAATGCCCTTCCATCGAAGGAGATGAAATATGCGGCGGTTTCTGTCTTGCCTCTTGCTGACTCTCGGGACTTTGGCGTTTGCGCAGGATCGGACGAACGCGCGGTCGATGGTGATTTCGCCTTATGGCATCGTTGCCAGCAGCCAGGTGCAGGCTTCGCAGGCCGGAGCGCAGGTCCTGTCGAGGGGTGGCTCGGCGGTGGATGCTGCGATCGCTACCAACGCTGTGCTTGGCGTGATGGAACCGGACATGAATGGCATGGGTGGCGATCTGTTTGCAATTTACTGGGATGCGAAGAGCGGGAAACTTTACGGCCTGAACGCGAGCGGATGGGCCCCGAAGGGACTCACCATCGATTACTTGAAGTCGAAGAACGTCACGCAGATGCCCGACGCTGGAATTGACACGGTCACCGTGCCGGGCTCGGTGGAGGGCTGGAACAAGTTGCATGAACGTTTCGGGCGCATGGCCTGGAAAGATCTTTTTGCGCCGGCGATTTATTACGGAGAGAACGGGTTCGCGGTGCAGGAGTTGATCGGCGCGGACTGGCGAGGGGCTCGCGCAAAACTGAAAGTCGATCCGGAGACGCGGCGGGTCTTCCTGGTGCACAGTGACTTGGTGAGCGATGAAGCTCCCGCGATGGGTGAAGTATTCAGAAACCCAGATGTTGCCAAGGCGCTGCGGCTGCTCGCCGAAGGAGGGCCGCGCGCTTTTTATGCCGGGGAAATCGCGAAAGCCATTCTCGCCACCTCGCGGGAGGCTGGCGGCACGATGACGGCGGAAGATCTTGAAACTTTTTCGGCGGAGTGGGTGGAGCCGATCTCGACTACATACCGCGGATGGAGAGTTTACGAATTGCCGCCCAACGGGCAGGGGATGGCGGCGCTTGAGATGTTGAACATCATGGAGCAGTTCTCGCCGGCGAAGGCCGGTCCGCTGAGCACCGAAGAGTTGCATAAGAAAATTGAAACGATGAAGCTGGCCTATGCCGATCTGGCGCGGTATAACGCCGATCCGCGATTCGCGAAGATACCCGTGGCCGGGTTGCTCTCGAAGGAATACGCGAAGCAGCGAGCGGAGTTGATCAATCCTACGAAGGCGAATTGCGATACGGATGCCGGGCGTCCTCCGGCGAGCGACACGACCTATCTGACGGTCGTGGACCGTGAGGGGAATATCGTCTCGCTGATCCAGAGTAATTTTTCAAGTTTTGGATCGGGCATCACAGTGCGAGGGATGGGATTTGTGCTGCAGAATCGCGGAGCGCTGTTCATGCTGGATCCCGCCAAGCCGGACGCGCTCGCCGGGCACAAGCGTCCATTTCATACAATTATTCCGGCGTTTATGGAGCGGGGCGACGACCACATCGGGTTTGGCATTATGGGCGGCTCGAACCAGCCGCTGGCGCACGTGCAATTCGTATCCAATGTGGTGGACTACGGAATGAATCTTCAGGCTGCGATGGAGACGGCCCGGTTCACGGTGCGCAGCAATTTCAATATTGGCTGCAACCTTATGATTGAGGATCGCGTGCCCGCCGAAGTGCGCCAGCAACTCACGGGCATGGGCCATCAGCTGGATGTGCGCGGAGATTTTTCACTCTACATGGGACGAGGCCAGGCGATTGATCACAATACGAAAACCGGGTTGAACTTTGCGGCGTCGGATGCGCGAACCGACGGTTCGGCAGAGCCAGAATTTCCGCCGGGGATACATCTGGCGGGCGCTCCAGTTACGGAAGAGAAGCGCTAGCGGCTACCGCGGATTTTCCTACACGAAGCGACAGTCAAGAGATCAAGATGGTGGCAGCCGAAATCCCCGGCCTTCGAAAACCGCGAAGACCGGGGCAACCTCGGCTAGGATGGTGCCGGCCAACGCATTGATGAGATGTGCAGCCGGGTTATTATTGTTTCGTCTTCGGGGGCCGCGAGCTGCTTACGATTCATTCTAAGGACATGTCGTGAATACCGTAGAGCTGAGCAAAATCTGCAAGAACTATGACGAGTTTGTTGCTGTGGACCACCTGTCACTGGTCATTCAGCCGGGCGAGGTTTATGGGCTGCTGGGGCCGAATGGCGCGGGCAAGACCAGCACGCTGCGCATGATGATCGGCATCACGGTTCCGGATTCCGGGGTGGTGTCGATGTTTGGGGAAACCTTTCGGCGAGCGCACTCGCAGCGACTTGGCTACCTGCCCGAGGAACGCGGCTTGTACAAAAAGATGAAAGTGCTTGAGCAGTTGGTGTTTCTCGGGCAATTGAAGGGAATGTCTGCGCACGATGCGGCCCAACGATCGCTGTATTGGTGCGAGCGCCTGGGGTTGAAAGAATGGACCGATAAGAAAGTGGAAGAACTTTCGAAGGGCATGCAGCAGAAGGCGCAGTTTATTGGGGCGGTGGTGCACGATCCTCAGTTCGTGGTGATGGACGAGCCGTTTTCGGGACTGGATCCGGCGAGCGCGGTGGTGCTGAAAGACGCTTTTCTGGATTTGAAGAAGGCGGGAAAGACTTTGCTTTTTTCCACGCATCGCATGGACACGGCGGAGCGGTTGTGCGATTCCATTTGCCTGATCAATCATGGACGGGCCGTTCTGGAGGGAGATCTGGGAAAAATCCGGGCGGGCTTCGGCATGCGCAACGTGCAGATGAAATATGAGGGCGATGCGAAGTTTCTGCAGGATGCGAAACTGGTGCAGTCGTTCAACGACTACGGAAACTACGTGGAAGTACGGCTGGCTGCGGGAGCCGATCCGCAGGATCTGCTGAAGGCGGCAACATCGTGCGCGCGGCTCAGCAAGTTTGAGTTGATGGAACCTTCGCTGGAAGAAATATTTATTGAAGCGGTGGGGAAGGCCAATGCTTAGCATTTCACTCAATAACACTTGGCTCATCATCAAACGCGAGTATCTGGAGCGGGTGCGGCAACGTTCGTTCATCGTCCTCACCGTGCTGCTACCGGCGATTGTCGGCGGTGCTTTTTTTATCCCGGCGAAACTGTCGAGCATGAAGAGCTCGAAAACGCAGCATCTGGTGGTGGTGACTTCGGATCTGAAGTTCGGCGAGATTGTGCGGCAGCAACTTCTGTCGAGCGCCAAGACAGACGACGAGAAAGCCGGCGCCGACAAAAGTAAAGTGGACAAGGACGACAAAGACCTCGACGACGACAAATCCAGCAACAACTACACAATTGACGTGGACTCAACTCCGAGCGAAACGGAGCGGACGGCCTTACAGAACCGGGTGAGCTCTGGCGATATCGACGGCTATCTGTGGCTGAGCGATGACGCGGTGACGGCGCGCAAAGTCACGTATGAAGGGCGGGAGTCGAGTGGAGTCATGGAGAAATCGTGGCTCAGCGGGCAACTGGACCGCGCGATCCTCTTGCGTGAGTTGAACCAGCGGGGAATGAGCGGCGATCAGGCCGACCTGCTGCTTAAGCCCGTGAAGTTGGAGATTATCCAGCTCAAAGGCGGCCATGAAACCAAGGCCAACGATAAAGGCATGTTCTTCGCAATTCTGATCATGGTGATGCTCTTGTATATGGCCGTGATTTTCTACGGTGTTTCTGTGATGCGGGCGGTGCTGGAAGAAAAGAATTCGCGAGTGATGGAAGTTCTGCTTTCTTCCGCGACCTCGACGGAGCTCATGGCCGGGAAGCTGATCGGCGTGGGCGCGGTGGGGCTGACGCAGATTGGAATCTGGATAACGATGGCCAGCGTTTATGCGTTGCCGGCTCTGGCGGCGAGCGCCAGTACGGGAGAGATCCATATTGCGCCGCTGACCCTGGTGGCTTTTGCCGTGTTCTTTCTGTTGGGGTATCTGCTTTACAGCAGTGTTTATGCGGCTGTGGGCGCGGTCATTACCAGCGAGCAGGAAGGACAGCAGCTGCAGTTCATTATTCTTCTTCCGCTCATCCTTGCGGTGTTCATGATGGGGCCGGTGATGCGCGCTCCGGACTCTCCGATTGCGGTGTGGACTTCGATGATTCCATTCTTCTCGCCGATCCTGATGTACGTGCGGATCGCGATTCAGCCGCCGCCGGCGTGGCAGATCGCGGCTTCCCTATTGCTGCTGGTGGCGACGATTGGGGGGATTCTCATTCTTTGTGCGCGCATCTACCGCATCGGAATTCTCATGTATGGCAAGCGGCCGACCCTGCCGGAAATCGTGAAATGGCTGAAGTACGCGAACCGGTAATTCGGCTTCAAGATCGCGAGCTTTAGTTTCCTTCCTTCGCACATGAAATGACGTTGCTTCCAGATGCCCACGAAAAAGACTTGACATAAAAACTACAGATGTAGTAACAATGCATACGCGGGTAGGAGATGAAATGGCTGGACCGAAATTAGCGAAGCTCGAGCTGCAGATCATGGAGACGCTGTGGAGTCGCGGCCCGGTCTCCATTCGGGAGATTCAGGAAGCTTTTCCGGACAAAGGCAGGCCCGCCTACACCACCGTCCAGACCACGGTTTACCGGCTGGAGGGAAAGAAGGCGGTGCGCCGCGTGAGGAAGGTGGGAAACTTTCATATTTTTGAGGCTGCGGTTTCCCGTAACGCTGCGCAGCGAAAACTGATCGACGACTTGCTGGCGCTGTTTGGCGGGCGCACGCAACCCGTCATGGCACACCTGATTGAATCCGGCCGGCTCACTCTGGATGATGTAAAGGAAGCCGAAAAAACTCTTCGACAATTGGAGAGAAAGGAAAAGGCGAAATGACACCGCCATACTTGTCCGCGATTTGGGGCGCCATTGGACCGGCCCTGGGCAATCATTTGTGGCAGTCGACGCTGTTCGCCGCCGCAGCCGGATTACTGACACTCGTTCTGCGCAAGAACCACGCACGGGTCCGCTACTGGCTTTGGCTGGCAGCGTCGGCGAAATTCCTTATTCCCTTTTCGTTGCTGGTCGGCGTGGGGAGTCATCTGGCATGGTCGCACGCTGCCGCAGGGACGAACGCTGGATTGTACTTTGCGCTGGAACAGGTGAGCCGGCCCTTCACGCAGGCGACTATGTCTACGATCTCTCCGGCTGCGCCGTCAACGGTTTCCTCGAGTCTGCTTCCTCTGGTTCCCGCACTTTTTATCGCAGCGTGGTTCTGCGGGTTCGTGGTTGTGCTTTTGTTTTGGTGCGCTCGCTGGCGGCGGATTTCTGCAGCGACGCGGGAAGCGGCGCCGTTACGGGATGGGCGCGAAGTCGAGGCGCTGCGGCGACTGGAGCGGGTTGAAGGGTTGCCGAAGCGGATCGACATGCTACTGTCGCGGGCTTCTCTGGAGCCTGGAATCTTCGGGATAGCGCGGCCGGTGCTGATCTGGCCGGAAGGTATTTCTGAACACCTTGAGGATGCGCACCTGGAAGCGATTCTGGCGCACGAACTGTGGCACGTGCGCCGCCGCGACAATCTCGCCGCCGCAGTCCACATGATGGTGGAAGCCATTTTTTGGTTTCACCCGCTGGTCTGGTGGTTGGGGGCGCGGCTGGTGGAGGAACGCGAGCGCGCCTGCGACCAAGAAGTGCTGGAACTGGGCGCCGAGCGGCAGATTTATGCCGAGAGCATTCTGAAGGTCTGTGAGTTCTGTGTGGGATCTCCGTTGGCTTGCGTGTCTGGGGTCACGGGGGCCGATCTCAAGAAAAGGATGGTGCACATCATGACTGAACGCATGGCAAGAAAATTGGATTTCGGTAGAAAACTATTGCTCGGCGCGGCGGCGGTGCTGGCACTCGCGTTGCCGATTGTGTTTGGCCTGGTGAACGCAGCGCCTATCCGAGCTGCGTCGCCGGTCAAGAATGCAGATGGCGTTACAGCTGCATACAAATCAGCTTCGATTCAACCGCATAAGTCCGAAAGTACAGACGAGCGCACAGGGATCCTGTTCGGCCCTGATGGTTTTACGGCACGGGGTGCCACGCTGCAGACTGTCATGGGATTTGCGTACGGAGTTCAGCCTGATCTGATTTCAGGAGCGCCGGAGTGGGTCAGCTCGGAGAAATACGACATTGACCTCAAGCTGACGGACTCGCCGACCCCGGATGCGCCGAAAATGGTCCTCGCTTGCGCTCACGACTGTCCGACTGCCGGCGCTATTGGGGTCCAGCAACTGCAATCGACGCTGCAGGCGCTTTTAGCGGACCGTTTCAAGCTGACGCTGCATCGCGAGACCAAAGACCTTCAAGTCTACGAACTGGTGGTCGCGGAGGGCGGTCCCAAAATGAAGGAAGCGGCCGCTGCATACATGAACCCCAACGGGATCGACGGGCCTGAGGGTCCCCTCCCACCAAAGGGGATGATGAAGATGGGGCCGGGCGAGCTCACGGACCAAGGGACGAACCTGGCACCCCTGGTAGAACAGTTGTCGTGGCAGCTGGGTCACACTGTTCTGGATAAAACCGGACTCACGGGCAACTACGATTTTTCCTTGCGGTGGTCGCCGAGTGAGAGCGAAGCAGGAATGTCTAAGCTGATGGGGGGCAAGCTCGCGCCGGAGAGCGCGTCGTCGCCCGCGTCTTCCGGCCCATCGCTGTTCACCGCAATTCAGGAGCAGCTTGGGTTGAAACTGGAACCGCAAAAAGCTGCCATGCAGGTTCTCGTCATCGATCATGTCGAGGCACCCGCGGGAAATTAGTTACGGGCGGGGTGCATTGTCGCGACTACACGTTGGACGTGGTCAGTGACGATGCGCCCCGCTTCCCGGATCATGGAGCGGCGGACGCCCTCGTCCGCCGGGCGGGTTCCCCGGACGAGGGCGTCCGGGGCTCCATTTGAGTACTACTGGGTGGCGCCGCTGGGGTTGTTCAGCGTGGCGTTGTACATGGCACCCAGGAGATCCTGCGACGTGCCGTCATAGTCGGCGTCGAGGGACCACATGAAGGTGCCGCCGAGACCGCGTTCCCAATCGGTATACCAGACGCGGAGGTAGGTGGAAGAGGGATCGTCGTAGGTGATGAATCCAGGTTTTCCATTCCCGCGCAGCAAGTAGGGGACGCCCGCGATCGAATCGTAGTAGCGGACCCAACCGCCTTTATTGACGCGCTGCTTGATGAAGGTGCCGTAGTTTTCCCCAAGGACGCTGAAGTTACAGTGCGTGCAACTTTCCCAGAGCGCGGTCACGGTCTCGTAATCGTATCCGTAGAAAGGCGTGCCGATGTTGATTTTGGCGGCGGGAGCGAACCTGAGAAAGGCGGTGATGGCTTCCTGCACGCTGCCTCCGGGTTGGCATTCATAGGGCTCCGGATCATGCCAATCCCAGAAGATGGGCGAGTTCAGTTGCGCGTCGTCCGTCCACGGGCCCGCGCAGTCGTAGGTCATGATGTTGAGGAAGTCGAGCACCGGGACGACTTTTTTGAGGTTGTATCCGGGGCCTCCCCACGGTGCAATGTCGGCGGAAAGCTGGTAAGTGGGCGACACGAAAAAAGTGCGCAGCGTGCTCATCAGCTCGTAATAGCCTTTAACGTCAGCCGTGCCGGGATACTCCCAGTCGATATCGACGCCGTCATATCCGTTCTGCTGTGCGAAATCCCAAAGGTTCTGCGCGAGGACGACGCGCAGAGTGCCGCTGGCCGCCACGGTGCTGAACGCGCCCGAGTCACCGCCCAGAAGAATAAATACTTTGACGCCGGCACTGTGCGCCTTGCTGATAAGTTCCGGTTCGATAAAACCGTCGGGAATGTCGATGGTGCCGTTGGCGGAGCTATCGATGTTGATGCCGGCGTGGAGAATATGCGTCATCATGTTGATGGGAATCTGGGCAGCGCCATAGGGCGGAGTCTGATACTTGGACCAATAGCCGTAATCGGCCACCAGGCGCTTCGGAAGAGCCGGGGAAGCGGACTGAGCCCACACGGCCGTAGCGGCAACGGACAAGAAGATCGCGGCCACGACAAGCATCGGCAGAATTGTCCTCGACATTGCTCGTAAGCTGGCTCGCACTCCCGCTTGTGAGCTGGTTTGCGGATTTACGCGCGGATTTTTCAGTGCGCCAAGGTGCGCACCTACTCGCAGAACCTGTTGAATTTTCATTGGAAGAGTCTCCCGGGAAGATGCCGGTCATAACCACCCTGGCGCAGGAGCAGAGCCCGCGCTCACCGGCAAGTTGGGAGGATTCTATCACGGTTGGGAGGGGGAGAGCGGGTCTTAAAGGCCGGTGGTGGCTTCAATGGAGGGCTTTTACCACCAAGGACACAAAGTTACACGAAGGAAACCACGGCGAAAATCATGCTGGAGGGTCGCACCCTTGCGGATGGTTTTTACGACGGGAAGTCCCAGCCTTCTTCTCGCATTTTCTTGTTGCTCCAGTGCTGGAGCTGCTCGAAGATGGCGGGCTCGATGACGGCGAAGCGGATGCCGACGCGCTTTTCGTCGCCGATCCACATGAGGCGGGCCTTGGCCTCGAAGTGAACGTCGCTTTCGGGCAGAATAAAGCTCACGTCCAGAAGGCCGGAAAAGCGCAGGGGTTCGGTGAGGCCGTCGAGGCCCATGCCACCGGTGCTGAGGTTCACGCCCTGGACGCAGATTTCCTCGCCTTTGGCATTCCTTACAGTGACGGGAATCTGGACGCGCGCGCGGAAGAATTTTTGTTGTTCGTTGCTGATGGTAGCGAGCGAGGGTGTGCCACTGCCTTGTGCGAAGTTGATGTTGTACTCCTTCAGCTTGCGGCTGAGCGTGCGGCGGGAAATGCCGAGTTGTTCGGCCGCGAGAGCGCGCTGGCCGCCGGTGCGTTCCAAAGCTTTGATGATCATTTGCTCTTCCATGCTCTCGAGATTTCCGGCGGGCACGGACGCGGTTTGACGAAGAGCCGTGGGCTCTCCGGAAATGGTTGCGGTCACTTTGGCGAAGTCGACTTCCGAGGTCGAAGACTCCATGGCAACCTTGGCGACGAGATTCCGAAGCTCACGAATGTTTCCGGGCCAGGGATGCGAAAGCAGCGCCGAGATGGCTTCGCTCGAAAAGTTTCTGCCGGGAGCCTTGAGGCGCAGGAAATGTTCGGCGAGCGCGACGATGTCTTCGGGACGCTCGCGCAGCGGGGGCACGCGGAGCTGCAACTGGCCCAGGCGATGGAAGAGATCTTTACGGAAGCGACCATCACGCACCGCGCTCTCGAGGTCCTGGTTGGTGGCGGCGACGATGCGTACGTCGACTTTTATCTTGCGATGTCCGCCGAGACGATAGAAGGGCTGACCGTCGAGCACGCGCAGCAGCTTGACTTGCGTCTGCAACTGCAACTCGCCGATTTCGTCGAGGAAGAGCGTGCCGCGGTCGGCGAGTTCAAACAGGCCGGGCTTAGAAGAGTCGGCGCCACTGAAGGCTCCTTTTTCGTAGCCGAAGAGTTCACTCTCCACCAGATTTTCTGGAAGCGCGGCGCAGTTGATGTCGATCCAAGGGCGGCTGCGGCGATGCGATGATTCGTGAACGCTGCGGGCGATCAGTTCCTTGCCGGTTCCAGTTTCGCCGGTGACCAAAACAGTTTCGGTGTGGCCGGCGATGCGATCGACCATCGCCATGAACTTATGCATGATGGGGCTGGCGAGGATAAATTGAATTCCGTCGACTTCGCGGGAGGTCAGCGCGGAATGCTCTGGTGCGGCGGGTAGGCTGCCGTTATTTCCGGGCGCTGCAGTAGCCGGGCTAGACGCCTCTGCGTCGACCGGCGCGACAAAGCCGGCCAGTCCGACCGGGACCGAACCTCCATCACGCAGCAGACTCAGCGATAGGCGCACGGCGAAACTCTTGCCAGACGTCTCATCAGGCTTGGGATGGGCCTGCAGCTGGGCATTGTAGTGTCCTTGTTCCGAAGCGGTGGCCGCGATGGCGCTAGCATTGTTCAGGCGACGCGGGGTTTCGTTTCTGGACTGGCCTTCTCGCGACGCGTGGCCTTCGAGTGAAAAGAGCAGGTCGAGAGCCTTTCCCTGAAGTTCCTCAGGCGCATATCCAAAAAGGTGAGTGAAGGATTCATCGCAGCCGGTGAAGTTTCCACGGAGATCGCAGGAGAACAGAGCCATGTCGGCGCGGATTCCGCTCTTCTTGAGGTTCCCGTTGTTCGATTCGCCCGGACGGGACATTTCGGTGTGATCATCACTGGCGCCACCGAGACCGTTTCCCGGCGTAGGGCGAACGTCCGAGTTTTGTTTTGATGGCGGCATCCAGTGGCGTTTGCGCGGATGATTTCAGGATCCTGCGAATCGTCCGAAGATCTTGGCATGATCTTGGCACACGTTAGAGGAATCACAGGATAACCGCGATCACTGGAGAGTAACGAAAGTAACCAGTCTGCGCGGCACAGAACCGGAGCCCGACAGCAGAGCGCGCGAGAACGAACGACGCGATCGGCCGTTCAAACAAATCGTCAAGTAACCAAAAAACCTCAGGAAGTTACCTTTGTAACCTTCAGAAGACCTAATGATTGCTCTACGATCCAGGCAAGGCCCATAAGGGGAAAGTGTGCACGAATGGGCCGAGTGCGGTTAAGTGGCTGGCACCATACATGTTTGCGTCTTCGCGGGGAAAGCGCGAAGCGTTTCCGGCTGAAAAGCCGCGGTCGTACAGGTGTTGCAGCGATGGAAGAGTTGTCCCTACCTACGAAAGCCTTTGTCGGCCTCACGGCTCTCTCGGGAACCGCGGTGCTGGTCTACTCTTTGTGGCACTGGCAGTCGGCGGACCTTACTCGATTTATCTGTTATCTCGCGGTGGCGCTACTGGCCTCGGTTTTGAAGGTGCAGTTGCCGGGGATCGACGGGACCATGTCGGTGAATTTCCTCTTCATCCTCATGGGCGTGATGGAGTTGAGCCTCGCCGAAACCCTGGTGATCGGATGCGCGGCAAGTCTGCTGCAGAGCATTTGGCATCTGGGAAAGAGGTTGGATCCAGTCAAAGTAATTTTCAACGTTGCCGGCATGATGGCGAATGCCAGCGCGCTGACTTATTGGAGTTATCACTGGCTGGCAGCCCGGGGCGGGAGCAACAAGCCGATCCTGCTGATGGTAGCGGCGCTGGTTTTCTTCTTCGCCAACACTCTTCCAATCTCTTTCGTCATTGCTCTTACTGAAGGCAAGTCGGCCCGGAGGGTCTGGGCGGAGTGCTATTTCTGGTCGTTTCCCTACTACCTTGTGGGAGCGGCAGCGGTGGGCCTGGTAGGAGTGGTAAACCGGCAGGCGGGCTGGGCAACGTCACTGCTGGTGTTGCCGCTTATCTACTGGGTGTACCGGTCTTATCGGCTTTATCTGGGACGGCTGGAAGCGGAGAAGGAGCGAGTAGAGGTTGAAAAGCGGCACGTGGAAGAAATTGCGTCGCTGAACATGCGCACGATCGAAGCGCTGGCTCTCGCGATTGAAGCCAAGGATCACACCACGCACACGCATCTGCACCGGGTGCGTACCTACGCGGTGGAGATTGCGAGAGAGTTGAACCTGTCGAGCGACGAAACTGAGGCGTTGCGCGCGGCGGCGCTTTTGCACGACATTGGAAAGCTCGCGGTTCCCGAGCAGATCATCAGCAAGCCGGGACGATTGACGCCGGAAGAATTCGAAAAGATGAAAGTACATCCGCTGGTGGGAGCGGAAATTCTGGAGCGCGTGGCGTTTCCTTATGCTGTGGCTCCGATTGTGCGGTCGCACCACGAGCGCTGGGATGGATCAGGATATCCCGATGGATTGCGTGGGGAAGAAATTCCGATTGGGGCGCGAATTCTGGCGGCGGTGGATTGTCTGGACGCGCTGGCATCGCACCGGCAATACCGTCCGGCGCTGCCGCTGATCGATGCGATGGCGGGAGTGAAGGAACGCGCGGGAACATGGTTTGATCCGCGGGTGGTGGAAATTCTGGACCGGCGCTTCGTGGAACTCGAGCACCTGGCTCAGATCGAGGAGAAAGCCGGCACCCAGACCGGGCTTTCGAAGACGGCGCGGGTGCGGCGCGGAGCGGCTCCGGCCGCCGGATTTGAGAAAGGCCCTGAGCCGACAACCATCGGGCAGGCCGACAACACAGACTTCCTGACTTCCATTGCTTCGGCGCGGCAGGAAGCTCAGACCATGTTCGAACTGAGCCAGGATCTGGGCGTGTCCCTCAGCTTGAGCGAGACGCTTTCGCTGCTCTCGATGCGGCTGCGGCGGCTGATTCCTTACGATTCCATCGCGGTGTTTGTGAACCGCAATGGGTGGCTGCTGCCGGAGTTGGTGAGTGGCGAGAATTTCCGCATGCTCTCGTCGCTGAAAATTCGCGTGGGCGAAGGATTGTGCGGATGGGTGGCGGAAAATTGCAAGCCCATCGTGAATGGTAATCCGCAGGTGGAAGCGGGATACGTCGTTGATCAGGAGAAGCACACCACACTGCAATCGGCGCTGGCGGTTCCACTCGAAGGCTTGAATGACGTAGTCGGAGTGCTGGCCATGTACCACGCCAACCGCGACGCGTTCACGCCGGACCATTTGAGAATTTTGCTGGCGGTAGCGTCGAAAGTGGCGCTCTCGGTGGAAAACACCTTGAAGTATCAGCAGGCCGAGAGTTCCGCAACCACGGACTATTTGACCGGGTTGCCCAATGCGCGATCGTTGTTCATGCACCTGGCGCAGGAACTGGCTCGCTGCCGGCGCAACAAGGCTGCCCTGGCGGTGCTGGTGTGTGACGTCGACGGCTTCAAGCAGATCAACGATTCCTTCGGACACCTCGAGGGCGATAAGTTACTGCGCGAGTTCAGCGTGCGGCTGAAAGAGGCTTGTCGCGGCTATGACTATGTGGCGCGCATGGGCGGAGACGAATTCGTGATCACCGCGCCGGGGCTCACTCCCGAGGCGGCGAAGGAAAAAGCGGTGCGGCTGAATCAGATCGCGGTAGAGGCGGGCCTGCACACCTGCGGGCGCGAGATCATCACGCTGAGCGTGGGGACGGCGTTCTTCCCCGAAGATGGATTTGACGCGGAACGACTGCTCGCCGAGGCTGACCGGCGCATGTATTCGATGAAGCACATTCATCACGCGGCCGCCGCGGCCGCACAGCAAGAAACCCCGCAGACAGAAGACAAAGCCAACAGCGCGAAGGTTCCGTAGGAGACTCAGGCCATGCTGGGATGGAGAATCGCGCGGCATGGGCTGGCTCTGGTGGCCATTGTTCTTCTTGGCGGTTTGTTGTCGGCAACTCTCGTGCGCCTTGCGCCGGGGTTCGACGTGGATGAAGAGCAACTGGATCCACACCTGAGCGCGGAGAGCGTGCGCGCGTTGCGTGAGACCCGGCAGCAGGAACGCAACGTTTTTTCTTTCTGGTTGCACTCCATGCAACAGGCGGTTAAGGGAGATCTTGGGACTTCACTCTCTCTCGGACAGCCAGTCGCCACGCTCTTGCGGGAACGCGCGCCGCTTACTCTGAGACTCGTAACCCTGGGTCTGCTTTTCAGTTGGGCAGTCGCGATGGCGATGGCGTTGAGTGCGGCGTGGCTTCGAGCTTCTGCCTATGATGCGCTCACAACTTTCGTGAGCGGGACCTTTCTTTGTATTCCGGCGGCAGTGCTGGCGTTGTTGTCGGTGCTCTGGAACGTGCCGGGTTCACTGGCGATTGGGCTGATTGTTTTTCCCCGCCTCTATCGCTATGCGCGCAACCTGCTGGCGAAGGCTTATTCCCTGCCGCACATCATCACGGCTCGCGCCAAGGGTTTGGGAGAACTCAGGATTTTGTTCTGGCATGTGATTCCGGTGACCGGAGCGCAGTTGCTGGCGGTGGCGGGAGTGTCTGTGAGTATGGCGGTAGGCGCCGCAATTCCGGTGGAGGCTTTGTGCGGGTTGCCCGGTGTCGGGCAACTGGCGTGGCAGGCGGCTCTGTCGCGCGATCTGCCGTTGCTGATGAACATCACAATTTTGGTCACACTTGTAACCTTGCTGGCCAATTCCGCGGCGGATGTATTTGGTCATATGCTGCGGGGGCAGGAAGCGTGAAGTCAGACGTCATGAAGCCTGAAGGTATCAGAGCCTTGATCACAGGGCGCAGGCTGGCGTGTGCGCTGTTGCTGCTGGTGGTCAGCGTGTCACTGGCCGCGAACTGGCTGGCGCCGGGCGGCTATGCGCGGCAGTATCGTGAGGCTGCGGGAGCGCCTCCGTCGGCGGCGCACTGGCTTGGCACCGATGACATTGGGCGTGACCGGTTTGCGCGCGTGCTCTACGGAACGAGAATTTCGCTCTTGCTGGCGCCGGCCGCGGCTCTGCTTTCGACCGTGATGGCAGCTTTGATCGGCGGTCTCGCCGGATATATGGGTGGTCTCTGGGCTCGACTTGCGATGGCGGCGACCGATCTTTTCCTCTCGCTGCCGTGGCTATTCCTGCTGATCACGGTTCGCGCCGTGATGCCGCTGAATGTGTCGCCGATGGCTTCGGTGCTGGTGACGTTTTCGATGCTCGGGCTCTTGGGTTGGACCAGTGCGGCTCGCGTGCTGTGTGCGAGAACGCGCTCGTTGCGGGATGCGGATTTCGTGCGCCAGGCCCGGGCTTCGGGCATTCGGGGCATGCGGCTGTTCTGGATCCACGTGATGCCGAATCTGAAACCGGCACTGTATGCGCAGTTCTGGATTTCGATTCCGGTATTCATTTTGAGTGAGGCGAACCTCGGCATTCTTGGCCTGGGCGTCGCTGAGCCCATGCCTTCGTGGGGGAGTCTGCTGAAAGAATTGGAAGGGCTCACTTCGATGGGCGAAGAGCCGTGGAAGTTTGTGCCGTTGATTCTGCTGGTGGTGGTGGTGACATTGTTTCAATTTGTGCTTTCGAAACAGGAGGAAGTTGCTGCATGACGCGCCGTCGGATTGTTTCTAGCGTCCCGCCGGGGACTGGTCATCAGAAGATGGGCCATCAGAGGATGGATCGGGAGATCAATCACCGCGCGGTACTTTTTTTCTTTGCATCTCTGGTTGCGTTCGTGTGGCTCTTCGCGGGCGGCGCGATGGCGCAGGGCGGCGGCGAGTTGCGGTTTTGCCTGCGCTCGGAGCCGAAGACGTTTGATCCGCTCAAAGTGGAAGACGATGCGTCGGAGTCGATCCGATATTTGACTGGAGGCGTGCTGGTACGCATGAACCGGCTGACTCAGGAACTGGAGCCGGGACTGGCGCAGTCGTGGGAGGTTTCGAAGGACAGCCGGCAGATTGCTTTCAAACTGCGCTCGGGAATTGCATTTTCCGATGGCACGCCATTTTCCGCAGAAGACGTTGCCTACACGGTGCAGCAGTTGATGGATCCTGCATTGCATTCGCCCACGGGAGATGCTTTCCGGTCGGGACCGGGAAATGTGGAGACGAAGATTATTTCTCCGACTCAAATTTCCATCACATTTCCGGCGGCCGTGGCAGGGCTCGACCGGCTGTTCGATCAGGTTGCCATTGTGTCGGCGCACTCGCCAAAAAAAGAAATGGCGGTGCTGGGGCCGTTCGTAGTGGCCGACTACAAGGCGGGCGCGAGCGTGCGGTTGAAGCGCAATCCCAATTACTGGAAATCGGATGCGCAGGGGCGGAAGCTGCCTTATTTGGATTCGATCGAACTCGATATTCAGGCGAACCGTGATGTGGAACTGCTGCGTTTCAAACGCGGCGAGATCGACCTGATCAACGCGCTCGACAGCGAGTATTTCGACAAGCTGGCCGCGACTTCTCCGCAACAGGTGCATGACGCGGGGCCGTCGCTCGACAGCGAGCAGGTGTGGTTCAACGAAGTGGCGAAGGCGCCGATCCCGGCTTTCAAGCGGGCATGGTTCCGCTCGCAAAATTTCCGGCGAGCGATTTCCGAGGCCATCAACCGCGACGATCTTAGCCGCGTCGTGTTTCATGGACACGCGCAGCCGGCAGTGGGCCCGGTTTCGCCCGCCAACAAGTTCTGGTTCAACGCAAAGCTGAAGGCGGAAATTTATAGTCCCGAGGCGGCGGTGAAAATGCTGCAAGCCGACGGATTCCATTTGGACGGCGGCGTCTTGAAAGACCGTGACGGGAACGCGGTAGTCTTTTCGATTATCACCAACTCCGGCAACAAATATCGCGAGCAGATGGCGGTGATGATTCAGGACGACCTGCAGAAAATTGGCGTCCACGTGAACGTGGTCACTCTGGACTTCCCTTCTCTGATCGCGCGCATGACGCAGACCTTCGATTACGAAGCAATCCTGCTCGGTCTGACGAACGTGGACCTCGATCCGAACGGGGAGATGAATCTGTGGCTGAGTTCGTCGGATAATCATCAGTGGAACCCGCAGCAGAAAACTCCCGAGACTCCCTGGGAAGCCGAAATTGACAAGCTCATGCGGGCGCAGGCCTCGTCCGCGGACGCCAGGAAGCGAAAAGAAGCGTTCGACCGTGTGCAGGAAATCGTATACGAGCAGGATCCGTTTATCTTCCTGATCAACAAAAATGCGCTTTCTGCGGTGTCGACTTCTGTGCATGGAGCGCACCCGGTGATTTTGCATCCGCAGACGTTCTGGAATGCGGAGCAACTCACGGTGGGGAAATAGCGGAACTTCGCCGCGGATTTGCACGGATTCACGCGGATCTTAAGAATCAGTGATCTTAAGAATCAGTGATCTGAAATAACCGGATCTGGAAACTGGAAACTCGAAACTGGAAACGAAGCTACTAAAAACATGTCCACAGCGGCTCCCACAAACGAAACTCTCCTTTCGGCTCACCTCTCGGTTAGCTATGCGGGCAAGGCTGTGCTGCGGAGCGTGGAATTCGAAATCCGCCGCGGCGAAGTGCTGGGATTAGTCGGGCAGAGTGGTTCGGGCAAGAGCACGCTGGCCATGTCGATTCTCGGCCTGCTCGATGCGAAGCGAGCGCGAGTCGAAGGCACAATAAACTTCCAGGACTGCGATTTACTGCGGCTCAGCGAACGTCAACTGCGCGAGAGGCGCGGACGCGTGCTGGCTCTTGTATTGCAGAGTCCGTTGTCGTCGTTGAATCCGGCGCTGAAGATTCGCACACAATTAAGAGAAGCCTGGCGGGCGCATGCCTCGGGTCCCAGCGCCGATTGTGATCGCGCGATACGCGCCGCGCTCGAAAGTGTGAGCCTGCCTTCGAGCGACGACTTTCTGAGCAGATATCCGTCGCAGATGAGTGTAGGGCAGGCGCAGCGGGTGCTGATCGCGATGGCGGTGACCCATCGTCCAGCGCTTTTGATCGCGGACGAGGCGACCAGCGCGCTTGACGTGATCACGCAATCGGAAATCCTGGCGCTGTTCCGCGATTTGAACCGCAGCACGGGAATGGCGATCCTCTATATTTCGCATGACCTCGCGTCGGTGGCGGGAATTTGTGACCGGATTGCGATTCTGCACGAAGGCCAGATTGTGGAATGCAATGCAACCGAAGCCATTTTTGCGAATCCGCAGCACGAATATACGAAGCGCCTGATGGCAGCGATGCCGCAGATGCCGCGTCTAGTCGCGTCCGAGTCTCAGGCGCCTGATGCTGCGAAACGCGCAGCGGCAACTCGATAGAGCCCTCGCCGTGCCGTTCGATTTCATCCGAATATTCGCACTGTGCCTGCCCAGACAGTCAAAGAACGCCGCCGCCAACCTCAGCGGCTGGAAGCCGCGCTCAGGATAGTGCCTTTATCGCAGCGCTGAAAGCGCTGCGCCACCCAAAATCGAGCTCTCCCCCATGGGACAAACTGTCCCATGCCCACGGTCAAGGGACAGAGTGTCCCATTGCAGGCTCGGCGGCACGGGGCATCCCCAATCATAACAATGACTTACGGATGGTTGATTGGCAGCGGCCGTGCAACAGAACAGCTGTACTGCAGAAGCACGATTTTGCCCCCGAGACCACGAAAGGGTGAGATTCATGCATAAACGAAAAGCTCAGAAACCGGCAGGACGAGGCGAACGGCGCAGCGCGGCATGGGGTAAGCGCTTTGGCGTGCTCGTGCTGGTTCTGGTAACCGAGTTGGCTTTTGCCGGCGCGACCGGCGGGAGCAAGAATTCGCCAGCGTTTGCTTCGGCAACTTCTGGTTCATCAGCTTCCCGGGTGCAGCCCGAACTGCAGCAGCTCCTGGCGAAGGCCCAGCAGGGCAAAGCCGGGAACCAGTTCGTAAAAGTCATCGTGACGTACAAACAGGATCCGGGGGCGCCGCATTTCGCGAAAATGCGGGGCCTGGGCGGAAAGCTGCACGCGCAGCTGCATGTGGTTAAAGGCGCAGCCTTTACCATCCCGGTGAGCGCGCTGCCTGCGCTCGAAGCCGATCCTGAGGTGGTGTCGGTGAGCATCGACCATCCCATGACGGGGCTGGATGACACCACGGACATCGCCACCGGCATCGCCGCCGCCTGGAACGCCGGATACAACGGAACCGGGGTTGGTGTGGCCGTGATTGATAGCGGCATTAACGACAGCCATCCCGATCTGTGGAATTCGAGCGAGACGCAATCCCGCGTGGTCTATCACCAGGATTTCACTGGCACGGCGACCTCGAACTCGAGCGGGGCGCAATATGACCTTTATGGCCACGGCACGCACGTCGCCGGAATCATTGGCGGCAACGGCTACCTCTCGGGCGGAAATTACGCCGGGGCAGCGCCCAATGTGAACCTCGTCGACCTGCGCGCCCTGGACCTTAACGGCGCCGGCACCGACAGCACCGTGATCGCGGCCATTCAGGCAGCCATCGCGCTGCAGAGCACCTACAACATCCGGGTCATTAACCTGTCGCTCGGACGCGGCATCTTCGTCAGCTATACCCAGGATCCTCTCTGCCAGGCGGTGGAATCGGCCTGGAAGGCTGGGATCGTGGTGGTAGTGGCAGCCGGCAATTATGGCCGCCTGAGCATTAACGGCAGCAACGGGTATGGAACGATCACGGCTCCGGGCAACGATCCCTTTGTGATCACCGTGGGCGCAATGAAAAGCAACGGATCTTCCTTGCCCTCGGCGGAGACCCTGGCGAGCTACAGTTCCAAGGGTCCCACGACATATGATCTCGTCGTAAAGCCCGACCTTGTCGCTCCCGGCAACGACATTGTTTCACTGTCGGCTCCGGGCGCCACTCTGGAAGCGCTATATCCCGCCGAACTGGTGACCGGCAACGACGGGAACAACGACTACTTCACGCTGAGCGGCACGAGTATGGCAACCCCGGCGGTGGCCGGAGCGGTTGCGTTGCTGCTGCAGCAGAACAGCGCGCTGACTCCGGACCAGGTGAAAGCGCGCCTGATGACGACTACGTACAAGCTGTCCTCAACCTCCACCGTCGCTTTTGTCCCGCATCTCAATCAGAACTTCACCTCCTTCTACGATCTGTTCTCGGAGGGTTCTGGGCTGCTGAATATGCAGAACGCGGTGGTCAACACCAACCTGGCTCCGGCCAACGTGGGCGCAGCGTTGTCTCCGTCGGTGGTCTACAACTCGTTCAACAACACCGTGACTCTGGTGGAGGGTAACGGTAGCGTTGCCGCGGGGTCGGTGGTGTGGGGGTCTTCGGTGGTGTGGGGAGCTTCGGTAGTTTGGGGTGCGAACGTGACCGGCAGTTCAGTGGTCTGGGGCGCGTCGCTGCCTTGGAACTCGCCATCGATGGCCGCCTTTAGCGTTGTTTGGGGTGCCACGACGGCCAGCGGAACACAAGCCACCAGCGTGGTTTGGGGGGCGGCAGTGTCGAGTGCTGACGCGGCATTCTCCGACGCGGGTGACGATGAGCAGTAGCCGTGTGCAATCGAAACGACTGAAAGGAGGAGAGCATATGGATCGGAATACACGGCTGACACAAGTTTTCATCGGCTTGATGTTCGCGGCGGCGGTTGCAGGCACGGCCTGGGCCGGATGGAAGAGCCACACGCTGCACAGCTACTACGCCCTGGCGCTGCTCGCGCTGTCGGCAGTGACCTCGCGGATGAAGGTCAAGTTGCCCGGAATCGACGGCAACATGTCGGTGAACTTGCCCTTCCTGCTGACCGCGGTGGTCAGCCTGAGCGCGGTTGAGGCAGTGGTGATCGCCAGCGTGGCAACAGCAGTACAGTGCTGGCCCAAACAGGACGCGAAGTTCAAGCCCGCGCAGATGGTGTTTAACGTCAGCATGATGGCGTTGGCCACCAGCGTCGCCAGCCTGGTATTGAAAACGCAGTGGCTGAGCGGTTCCGCATGGGTTTCAAGCGCCGCGCTGCCGGTGTTTGCGACTATCACTCTGTTCGTGGGGCAGACGGTTTCGGTAGCCACCATCGTTGCGATCGGAAAGGGCGAAGCGATGCACCGGATCTGGTGGAACCTGGCACACCTTTCGTTCCCGTATTACGTAGTGAGTGCTGGGGTTACGTCGATCATGCAGTCGGTAAGCCATCACCCGGGCTGGGTGCTGGCGCTGGCGGTGGTCCCGGTGATGTACGGGATACACCGATCCTACCGGCTCTACTTCGGATGGCTCGTTGAGTATTTGCGGCCGGTGGGACTGGCCCGCGGGGCTAGCGCAGGAGTTTAATTTTCTCTGAAACGAATTGTCCGCTCTTGCCACTATGGCAATGAGTGGAAGAAGTCGCGCTGTAGGCGACTGCGGTAGGTCCACAAAGTCCCGACACAGAAGAGCCCATAGCAACCGGGGGGAAGCTGGGGTGCTTCAGACCGCCGGAGCCGAAAATGGGGAAGTCGGTTCCGGCGCTCTTCGGGATTTCCAATCTCTCTCTCACCCGGCATTCGACCTCGCAGCCAGCCTGGCCACAAAATCAAGCGCTGAGTAAAGCTATTACGGGACTTATTACGGAACATGTTACGAAACATGGAGCCGCGGACGCCCTCGTCCCGGGGAGCAGTGACGATGCGGCCGGGCTTTGCCCTGGCCGGACGGTCGAGGCGTCCGTCGCTCCATCAGACGAAAAGAAGAACTACCGCAGGATTCGAAGCGCGATAACGAAGACAGTTGGGGCGGTCCGTGTTGTGATTTCGGCGAGCTCCAGAAACCTGTTCCGAACCCAGAGGATAGGGCCGCTTTCGCTCGACTCAGCCGTTTCTTGCGGCCCAACTTTGATCGAACCGGACTGCCCCCGCCCGGTTAGACGGGGGCTCCGGTTTTTCGCGGACCGGATTCGCCGAAGCGAATTCGCCAGAGCGGTCATGACGCACGCTCCAGGGCGACGGAATTCCCAGTGCGCCGGATTTCACGGCGAACGCGTTTCAGGCGCGTTGTTGCCGTGCTAGCGCAGATTCCGATCATGGCCGCGATCTTTGCGCGTCTATACCGTGTGCATGTGCATCTTGTGTGTGTGCATCGCGCACGCGGGTATCGCGCAACAGTGTGTCGCCGCAGGTTCTCGTTGACTTCCACGAGGGGATAGTGCGGAGACGGGCGCCAACGTTACAGCGAGCCGATTGCATTGGAGAAGCTGCTTGCGAAAGGCGAGTCGAGCGTTGCTCGACCGGACGGGCAAGAGTTCCCGTCCCCATACAAGAAGACTGGACAGTCAGGGGCGGCTGTACCCACATGGGTTCTTCGTTCGTCGATGCGCGAAGAACGGTTGTTCGGGATGAAGGGCAAAATAACGCACTCCCACTTCACTTCTCGCTTCCAATTTTCGCGGGACAAAGTGCTAAACTAGCTGGCACTTCAGCAGACACGGGGCAAGTCCTTGCAATTCCAATCCTTCGATGAATCCTACGTCGAGCGCCTCCGTGCTGGAGATTTCCGCGTCCAGGAACATTTTGTCGCCTACTTCAGCGAGCTCATCCAGCTGAAGCTGCGTTCCCGTCTGAATTCTCCGCAGGCGATCGAGGATGTGCGCCAGGAGACTTTTACGCGTGTTTTTGTCGCGCTGCGCGGCGAGGGCGGCATTCGCCATCCTGATCGGCTGGGAGCCTTCGTGAACTCCATCTGCAACAACGTTTTGCTGGAGCACTACCGTGCATCTTCGCGCCACAGTTCGCTGGAAGATGAAGAAGACAAAGACTTTCCTGCGACTAACGTGGACATTTTGGGCGCCGTAGTTGCCAAGCAGATGGAGGGAAAAGTCCGCGAGATTCTCGAAGAGCTGTCAGAGAAAGACCGTCGCCTGTTGCGGGAGGTTTTTCTTGAAGAACGGGACAAGGATGAGGTTTGCCGCGACTTTGGCGTGGACCGCGACTATCTAAGGGTGCTTCTGCACCGCGCCAAGCAATCGTTTAAGTCCTTATATTTGAAGAGTATGGAGACTCGTCCTCCGGGTGTCGTAGCCGCTGGGAAACTTTGAAACGATGGGATGGTGAAAGTCACTACTCTATAGCACCGGAAAAGCGGAGCACCGAGAAACCGGCACCGAGGAGATCGAGCGATGGACCACAACCAGGCGGTTCGGGAGAAAGCGACAGAGAGATATCTTCTGAACGAACTCGATCCCGACGTCCGGGACCAGTTCGAAGAGCATCTTTTCGATTGCCAGGATTGCGCGCTCGATCTGCGCACCGCGGCTATGTTTGTGGAGCAGAGCAAAGTGGTTTTGTCCGAGAAGCCGGAAGCGCTTCCGGCGCGGGTGCCTGTGCGGGCGGCTTCTGGATGGTTCACGTGGATGCGGCCTGGGTTGGCCGCTCCGGCGCTTGCCTTGTTGCTGGTCGTGATCGGATATCAGGGTGTGACCAACGCCCGATTGCGACATGCGACCGGCAGTCCGCAGCTGCTGGCGTCTGCGGTGATCAACGTGGGGACGAGAAGTGCGACTGTGACGCAGGTCTCGGCTCATCCGGGCGATGCATTTCAACTTTCCATCAACGTTCCGCCCGACCACTATTCTTCCTATAAATTGGACTTGTATAGCTCGCAGGGAGGGCTAGAATGGTCGCGCACCGTTTCAGCTTCAGGGAGCGATCCGCTCTCGCTGATGGTTCCGGGATATGATCCGGGAAGCGATCATGTGCCCGGTGCGCTGGCTGTGCACGGCATTACTGCCGGCGGTGAGAGCGTGGATTTGGGACGTTATCGGATTGAGTTTCAAAACTAAGAGCTGAGAAATTAGAGCTGCAGAATCAGAGCTACAGAATCTAGAGCTACCGAATTAGCCCGCAAGCTTAGAACTGCAAAACCAGGCCCTGCAGAATCAGAAGTAAAATCACACCGGGGGAACGAAGAATATGGCGACACCAGGGAAACCGCCAGCGAAGAGCGGGCCGGTGCACACTTATTACGCGGAAGCCAACGTCCTGAGTGCCGACCTGAAGCAGCCGCTGAAAGAAAAGATCCCGCCTCGGGTGCAGGTGAAGTTGCCTTCAAACGGGCGCTACCAGTTCAAGAAGGCGAGTTCTTTCCGCTTCGAAGGGATTATTTCTTACCACTCGGCCTACTCGCAGGTCGCTGGGCATCCAAGTTCAAAGAGTGATGGTTTTGCCACGCTGGCAACTGCGGTTGTGGAAGGGTTGAACGTGCTCGACGTGGTGACCGCCGATCGCGTGGTGGCGCAGATTTCCACGGTACATCCGGTGTTTGGTACGGGGCAGGTGCCGTCGGTGACGTTTTTGGGAACGCGCTTCGAGAATCTGCGGATTGGCGGACACAAGGTTGAGGTGGAGCGGACGCTGGACATTCTCGGGCCCAAGCCCGCGGGGGATAAATCATATTTCGACGACCCCGGAGTGCAGTCGCGCATTTCGCTGCAATATGACAAGATCGCGACGGCAGAGGGCCATCCCGAGTTGGCGGCGGCGGCCTACCCGAAAGGCCGCTCTGGCGTGATCGGGAGCGATGAGTTGCAATGCTCCCTGGTGAGCGGCGTAACGGGAGCGCCGGGAACGCCGTTCGGCCATGTCATCGATGTGCCGCACTTCGGGAAAATATTTTTGGCTGAGTTGCGGGTGACCCGAGAGCCATCGAAGAATCCGAAGTCGGACGCTGATAAGTACCGGTTCCGCCTGACCATGATCCGGTTGGAGATGGGATGCCTGGCGCAAGGGAGCGCATGCCTTACTGCTCTGGATTCGAACGGCAGAGGTGGCAAAGGCGGAGGAGGCTAGCCAACTACTTGCGGTTCAGTGCAACCGGCAAGCTGGTTCACCCGAGGATATTTACCGCTTAATCTTGCCTCATTTTGCGGCCTGGGGGGCCGCAGGAGCATTTTCCTTTCCGCTTTCCCCGAGATAGACTTCACAGACAAGAGAATCGCCATGACTCGCGCGCGGGCACGTACGCACAAGAAACGCGAGGGGACGACCACGAACAGAGCTCGAGCCGGCAAAACTGCGGCAAGAGCTGCCCTGATTCTTGCGCTCGCAGGTTGGGCGGGCTGCACAAGACACCACGATCCTCAGGCTGCTTTCGATCACGCGCGGCAGTCGTACCGGCAGGGCAACGTCGCCGGCGCTGCCGCGGAAGCGAGAAAGGGATATGAGGAATTTCACGACGCCAGCGCGGACTGGGCCTGGAAGTTCCGCATGCTCGAAGCGGACACTCTACTGTGGCAAGGCAAAGACGGCGAAGCCTTGACGCTCCTTGCATCCGAACCTGCCCCTCCCTCATCCGGAGAATTAGCTGTACGAAGGCTGAGAATCGAAGGTGTGGCTTACGATTCCCTGGGCAACTCGGAGAAGGCGAAGTCGAAGCTAGACGAGGCGGAGGGGCTTTGCAAAGCTTCGGACAATCCCGCTTGTACAGATGTGTTCAGCGTGAAAGGGCGAATAGAAATGAATCGCGCCCGCTACGCGTCAGCGGAGCGCCTTTTTGAGCGCGGCCTCGCCTCCGCCCGTGCGAATCGCAACCGGTTTCTAGAGGCTGACTCATTGCTGAATCTGAGCTGGTCAGCTGATGAGCAGGCTCACTTTGATGAGGCCCTCGATTGGGCCAATGCCGCGCGGCAGATTTCCTTATCCCAGAGCTATGCCGATATTTCCCAGACCGCCCTGGGGAACATGGGTTGGGCTTATTACAAACTCGGCGACTCGGAAAAAGCTGAAGGTTTGCTGGCAGAGGCCAGGAAACGGGCGGAGGATCTGCGCGACGTTGGTGATCAGTTGGGCTGGCTCACGGACCTCGGTTACGTTTACATGGATGCACACAGCTTCAAAACAGCCGAACAGTCCTTCCAGCAGTCTCTCCGTCTCGCGAAAGGAATCAAGAGTCGCGAAGACATCATCAACGCGCTCATCGCGCTAGCCTTCGTTTCTGAGTTGACTAACAAGCTTGACGATGCCAAGTGGTATGCGGACGAGGCGCTGGCCAAGGCGCGGGAGGATAACAACGGGCGGGATGCGGTTTATCCGCGGCTGGTGCAGGGGCGGGTTGCGGCGAGGTTGCATGACACTGCGGCGGCGGAGGGGGCGTTTCGCGAAGTGGCGCAGGCGAAGGACACTCCAGTTTTTCTGAAGTGGGAGGCGGAGCGGTCTTTGGCACGGCTCTATGAAGACGAAAAACAGTTTGATTCCGCCAACCGCGAATATCGTATTTCTCTCAGCACTTTCGAGACGGCGCGTTCCGAATTGCAGCATGAAGATTCCCGGCTGCCGTTTCTGACTAACGCTTCGCGCATATACGATGACTACATTCACTTTTTGGTTGGTCAGGGCAAAATTAATGAAGCGTTGCAGGTTGCCGAATACAGCCGCGGGCGCACTCTCACGGAAGGTTTGGGTCTGTTGCAGAAGGGAACCTCGTTCAAGCTCGAGCCGCTGAACGCGCAGCAAATCGCTGGCCGCGCCGGGGGCACGGTTCTTTTCTACTGGCTGGGCGAGGAGCAGTCTTACCTGTGGGCGATCACGCCGCAGAAAGTTAAGCTGTTTCCACTTCCTCCCGCGGCGGAGATCAAGGCGAGAGTTGAACGCTACCGCAAAGCGATTATCGAGCAGCGCGAATCTTTGCAAACTGCCAGCGACGACGGGGCTGCGCTCTATCACATCCTGGTGGAACCGGCGAGAGAACTTCTGCCACGGCGCCTGGCGTCGACGAGCGGAGCAAAGAAAAATCTGGCAGCGTCTGGAAAGGTTTTCATTGTCCCCGATGGCAGCCTGAATAGCTTGAATTTCGAAACGCTGATTGTTCCCTCGCCGCAGGCCGAACTTCATCCTGAAACGCAGGCCGAGTCCCAGCCGCACTACTGGATTGAGGACGTCACGCTCTCCAGTGCCAGTTCGCTGCACATGCTGCAGGCGTTTCATGCCGCGCACAGCAAGGGCGCGGGCAACCTGCTTCTCTTTGGGGATGCGATTGCGCCAAACGAAGATTTTCCTCGGTTGCCGGAGGCTGCGATCGAAATGGAAAAGATCGGGAAGCATTTTTCTTCCGGCCAGGAACAGGTGTTCACGCGTGAGCAGGCGAATCCTCCGGCATATCTGGCGAGCAAGCCGGAGCGATTTTCTTACATTCATTTTGTGGCGCACGGAACGGCAAGTAGCCTGAGTCCTCTCGACTCTGCGATTGTGTTGTCGAGGGCGGATGCTTCGAAAGCTGATGTGCCCAAGGTTGGCTCCGAAGAGGACTCGTTCAAGCTTTACGCCCGCGATATTATTCATCACCCCCTGCGGGCTGAGCTGGTCACGGTTTCCACGTGCCGCAGCGCCGGGGAACGGGCGTATTCGGGGGAAGGACTCGTAGGGCTTTCGTGGGCGTTTGTCCGCGCCGGGGCTCACAATGTGATCGGAGCGTTGTGGGATGTGAGTGACGCTTCCACTCCTCAACTCATGGACGAACTCTACGGCGAGTTGAAAAAGGGAGAGACTCCCGATGCTGCTCTGCGACATGCCAAGCTTTCTCTGCTGCGCTCGGGCGCGGTATTCCGCAAGCCGTTTTACTGGGCGCCGTTTCAGTTGTATACGGGGTCGTGAAACGTCGGCGAGTCTGGAGCGATCTCATCGCAGGAGCCTCCGGGAGTTGGGGCAGACGAGTGTGCATGATTCTGCATACAAGCCGCAAATACAATCAACGCCAGGCAGTTTCAAGCAATTTGTGGTTGACAAGGTTCTGCGGCAGGTGTGATAAGGGAATCCCGGATGTTGAGGGAAGATCTACGATTCCGCCTGCGAAAAATCCAGCCAACCACTAAGGAGTTTGCTATGAATCTGCGCGGTACTTGGGGTTTACAGCTTTCGTTGATTGCAGCTCTCGCGTTGTCTTCGGTCTCCACGCGGGTGGTTTTTGCCCAGAGTACGAACCGGCAGACTGGCACGCAATTCGAGGTGACGGCGGAGCCGCTGGTGCCGCGTCCGCATGGTCAGCCCTGCGTGGTGCCGCTCTTTGCCAGTTACCAGTTCGCATTTTTTTCGGAGTCGACGCAGACTTTCGAGTTTGCGCCGCCGGGCAACTGCTCCGGTCCGTGGGAGAAAGTGGTGTTCGAGGCGGACTTCAGCGAGAACGGAGGAATCCAGTTCGATCGAACGGCAAGCCTTTATCTGGCGAATGCGAACCTTTATTTTGGAACCACGCCTGAGCCGTTGGCGGTCCTGACCAACACCTGGCATGTGGAGCGGGACATCACCGATTACAGCGCGCTGCTCGCGGCTCCGCAGCAGGGCACGATCGTCCTTGCGAACTGCACCACGGACTGCCCGCCACCCTACAATACCTACTTGAATGGAGTGTTCACGGTCAGCGCCGACCTGGAGTTTTATCCGGCGGCAAGCAGCGGGGATGAGAAAAGCGGCAAGCGGAACGATCAACTCGAGCGGATGCCCGATCAGGTGCTTCCCCTGACACAATCGAACGGCAGCGGCGGTGTGAACCTGCCGGCAACGCTGGGGTCGCCAACCGACCAGCTCTCGACGACCTTCACGCTTCCGACTAATACCGAGCGGGCCTACCTGGACGTGATTTCGCAGAGCCAGTCTGACGACGAGCAGTGGTATGCCTGTTTTCCGAACGACCTGGCTAACATTAATGAAGTCTACGGATGCGGGAACACGGACTTCCGCGAGAGTGAGATTACGATTGACGGACAGCCGGCGGGGATCGCGCCTGTTTCTCCGTGGGTGTTCACGGGATTTCTGCCGGATGAGTGGGTGCCGATTCCCGGCGCGCAAACTCTCGAGTTCGTGCCCTACCGGGTGAACCTCACGCCTTTCGCGGGTTTGTTGAGTGACGGCCAACCGCACACGATCGCGTTGAGCGTGTTCAACGACGACAGCTACTTTTCCGCGACGGCATCGCTCTTGCTGTACCTCGACGCGGGATCGACGCAGATTACGGGGGAGGTTACCAGAGAACACGCTGACCAGCCCGAATCCGGTGGTGACAGAGAATCTTCAGGGAACTTCGACGGTCACGGGAACGATTAATGTGACCTCCGATCGCAGTTTCACGATTGCCGGGTATGTCAACACGTCACATGGGAAAGTGAGCACGTCATTGACGCAACACCAGAATTTTTCTGGCACGCAGACCATCGACTTTGACACCGTCAACTTCACGGTTCTGGATCAGAACACCGCGGTAGAAACGAGCGTTTCCTCCAAGACCACGGTTTCGAGCGATGAGGGAACGGTTGTGACCCAGGACAACTTCAGCTTCCCGATCAACCTCGATTTCGTCTACCCGGTCAGCAGTTCTCCGTTTGGATATACCGTGGCGACAACGCAGAAATATAAAAATAGCAAGCAGGTCTCGGTGGATGGGAATGTAGTGGGTTTCAGAACGGTCACGAACTCGGTGAGCGCGACGGATGTGAGTCCGGCGTCGAGTTCGCAGACCTACACTTTTTCTGATTTGGCGGGCGCCTCCTACAGTTGCCACATCGCGACGGCGAATAACATCTTGAAGTCGGTGGGTCGCGGGTGCAAGCAGGATGGAGACTAGCAGGCTCTCTGACGGAGAATATCTACCTAACTAGCCTGCAGTCACGATTGAAATGGCGTGGCAGCGGGCGTTCCAGGGTAGTATTTCTTCGGTCCCGCAACGACTTCAAGAACGCGGGCCCTTTCCAGTAGACTGGCTATCCGATGAAGGATAGCCATTTGCAAAAACTCAGGTCGTGTTTACGCTGCGGTGTCGTCGCGCTCTTTCTTCTTTTCCTGGCAGTGTCGGCGATTGCTCAATCAGTTCCTGCGGAACTGGTGAATGGCCTTAAGTGGCGGCTGATTGGGCCATTCCGTGGGGGCCGCGCAGTCGCCGTGACCGGTGTGCCGGGCGACTCTACCACTTTTTATTTTGGCGCGGTCAATGGGGGCATCTGGAAAACCACCGATGCCGGCACGGTCTGGGCCTCGATTTTTGACGGCCAGCCGGTGAGTTCCATCGGCGCGATCGCTGTGGCGCCGTCCGATCCCAAAACTATTTATGCTGGAACCGGCGAGTCCGACATTCGTTCCGATCTGTCTTCGGGCAACGGCGTCTACAAATCTTCCGACAGCGGCGCAACCTGGGCGCACATAGGCCTGGAGGACACACGCCAGATCAGCCGCATCGTGGTGGATCCGCAGAATGCGAACGTCGTTTATGTCGGCGCGCTCGGTCATGCTTATGGCTCAAATGCAGAACGTGGCGTCTACAAATCCGTCGACGGAGGAGCGCATTGGGCTAAGGTGCTCGATGAGGGACCTGACATCGGCGTTTCCGATCTGGCGATCTGTTCCGGCAACCCGCAGATTCTGTTTGCCGGCACATGGCATACGCATCGTCCTCCCTGGAGCACTTATGCTCCGATCGATGGACCAGGCGGTGGGCTCTTCCGCTCTCAAGACGCCGGCAAGACGTGGTCGCGCGTCAACATTAATGGCAGCGGATTACCCGAAGGAGATTGGGGACGCGTTGGGGTTGACGTTGCGCCAGATAGCAAACGCGTTTATGCCCTGATTCAGGCGAAGAAGGCTGGCTTGTATCGTTCTGATGACGGAGGGAGCACGTGGGTTCTGGAAAACGCAGATCCGCGCCTCACGAGCCGCGCGTGGTATTTCAACGGCATCACAATCGATCCGCACAATTCGGATGTCATCTATGTGCCGAACGTCGCCCTTTATCGATCCGAAGACGGAGGGAAGACAATTTCGATTGTTCGTGGCGCGCCCGGCGGCGACGATTACCACCAGATCTGGATCGATCCCAGGAATTCTGCCAGCATGGTTCTGGGAACGGATCAGGGAACCACGGTCAGCCTCGACCGCGGCCAAACCTGGAGTACGTGGTACAACCAGCCCACGGCGCAGCTCTACCATGTGATTACCGACAACCAGTTTCCCTACGTGGTGTACGGCGCTCAGCAAGATAGCGGGAGCGCTGCGGTTTTGAGCCGCACGGACCACGGGCAAATCACTCCGCGCGATTGGTTTCCCGCGGGGGCGAGCGAAAGCGGATACATGGCGCCCGATCCCAAGGATCCGAACATCATCTATCTGAGTGGAACTTACGGCAGCGTTGACCGCTACAACAGGCGAACCGGGTTCAGTCAGGATGTAACTCCGTGGCCGGTGCAGACATTTGGTTCGGAGATTAATCAACGTAAATACAGGGATCCCTGGACTCCAGTGCTGCTTTTTTCCCCGGCCGACCCGACCACGCTTTATTTCGGGACTCAATATGTGATGAAGACTCTAGATGGTGGATTGCACTGGCAGGTCATCAGCCCTGATCTTACGGGAGCGGCGCCACAGCTGGAAGATAGCAAGTCTCAAGGACCGCCGACCGTCGAAAATGCGAAACAGCGCGGGTATGGCGTGGTGTTCACGATTGCGCCGTCCGCTCTGAACCGTGATCTGATCTGGGCAGGAAGTGACACGGGGTTGATTCACCTTACCCGCGACGGAGGAAAAAATTGGAAGGACGTGACTCCCCCGGGCCTGAGCAGTTGGAGCAAGATCTCGTTTATCGAAGCTTCGCATTTTGATCCTGCGGTTGCTTATGCGGCGGTGGATCGCAGCCGGCTCGACGATCGGACTCCGTATCTTTATCGAACCCGCGACTACGGGGCTACGTGGCAACTGATTACAGACGGCATCGCGGCCGGGTCTTTCCTGCGCGGTATTCGGCAGGATCAGAATGCTGAGAATAAGAAACTGCTTTTCGCCGGAACAGAATTCGGCGTTTACGTGTCGTTCGACGATGGTGACCACTGGCAATCGCTGCAGTTCAATCTGCCGGTCACTTCCGTTCGCGATTTGTGGATTCATGGCGAAGATCTCGTGATTGCCACGCACGGCCGCTCCTTCTGGGTTCTCGACAACATTACACCTCTGCGCCAGGCGTCCGAAGCCGCAAGGGCGAAGGCATTCTGGCTGTACCATCCGGCGCCGGCATATCGCATCGATAACGATTCTTTCCCGGGAACGCCGCTTCCGCCGGAGGAACCAACCGCCGAGAATCCTCCCGCTGGCGCCGCGGTGGATTATTTCCTCAAGTCTGCAGCCAGCAGCGTCACGCTGGAGATTTTCGACGCGCAAAAGAACATGGTTAGCAAGTTCTCGTCGGGCGATAAGGTTCCGGAGAAGCTTCCGCCACTTCCCATCGCGGAACGTTGGTTCTCCAAGCCGGAGCGCCTTCAGACAAATCCCGGGATGCATCGCTTTCTTTGGAATCTTACCTGGGGCAGTTCTGGAGGGGCAGCGGCGGATGAAGACTCCGAATACCGAAGTCCCAGCGGTCCGGAAGTGGTGCCGGGAATCTACCAAGTCCGGCTGACGGTGGACGGACAGACGCAGAGTCAAGATCTGAAAGTCATCATGGATCCGCGATCGGCCGCGACGCCCGACATACTTCAGCAGCAACTGCAAATCGGTCAACAAGCATACGCGGAAACCCTCGAAGCCCGGCGTGCTCTCGCGGAGATCGGTTCCGTACAGAAACGACTGTCGGAGATTGAACAGAAACTTGGAGAGCAAAATCCAACTCTCAAGTCGGCCCTAGCAGAAGCGCAATCGGAAATCGCAAAGATTCTTACCGATAAGCTGGCTTCTCAACAGGAGGCTGGATTGCAAGACGGATATAGCGAACTGGCCTCAGCCCTGCGTGTCATCGAAAGCGGGGATCGTGCCGTGCCTTCCCAGGCGATTGCTCTTTACAAGGAGTCCAGCCAGCACGCCAAAGAAGGTATCGCGAAGTGGACGACCTTCAAGCAAATGAAGTTGCCCCAACTAAATCAGAAATTGAGGGAAGGAAAGTTTGATCCGATCGCGATCTCGGAAATTGAACTGGAAGTACAGTTTCTTATGTCGCGCTGAAGTGTTAGCCACCGCCTGAACCGATCGACAGCGGCTTCCGCAATCAGGCCAAGTATTAATTTATTAGTTGACGCGAAGGGCTGTGCTGTCTTATAAAGTTGGAACTATTAATTACTTAATTGTTGGAGCGAGGAAAAAGCGTTGGCCAGGAAAAAATCACCGAATCTAACGGAAGGCGAGCTCCGGCTGATGGATGTGCTGTGGAAGAAGCGGCAGGCGACCGTGGGCGATGTAGTGGCGTCACTGCCGTACAATCCGCCTCTTGCGTACAGCACCGTGCTGACCACAATGCGTATTCTCGAGGCTAAGGGCTACCTGCGGCACACAAAGAAAGGACGAGCTTTCGTCTACGAACCTCTGATTGCACAGGAGGAAGCCAGCACGAAGGCGCTTCATCACCTGGTGAGCCGCTTTTTTGGCGGTTCACGCGAATTGTTGGTTCTTAATCTTTTAAAAGAAGAAACCATCGGCCGAGCTGAATTGCGGCGCATCAAGAGAATGATCGCGGACAGCGAGTAAACAAAGAGTAAGAGGAGTGAAGATGACTCAGGTGGATTTTGCAATGACGACTCTTCTGAACGGAATCTGGCAGGGCGGAATTCTGGCGGTGGCGATGGGGCTCCTGCTGAAATTGCTGCCGCGATTGAACCCAACAACGCGCTTCACAGTTCTATGGTTCACCTTGCTCGCCGTCGTGGCCATCCCCATTCGACCTGTGATGCCCGGAGTTTCGATTCCAGGACCGCGCACGGAGTCAGTTGCAAGTGCGATGAAGAACACTCTTTCGCCAACAACCTTCCCACGAAGCGGACCGCGGAAGGTTGAATTGAAGGCAGCGTCCGCGAAGGCGGCGCCCCGTGAATCGGTTAGTCAGTCGGAGACCCAGTCTGAACCTGGGTCTGAATGGGCAGGTCAGGTGCTGAATGCCGCTTCCTGGATCTCCTCCACTGCGATGGGGACTGTTGAGTCTTCTCCGATTCGGATTCGAGCTGGAAGGGTTTTGCGCGCGGTCGAGATTGCGTGGGTACTCCTGTCGTTGGCAATGCTGGCGCGCCTCGGATCTGGATATCGGGAGTTGCGACGGTTGAAGTCGGGCGCTATACCGGCTGCGGAAGAAATGCAGCTGTGGCTGAAAGGCTTGTGTGTAAGGAACGGCGTCCGCAGGCATGTGCGCTTACTCGTTTCGGGCCAGATTCCTGCGCCGATATCGCTGGGATTCGTCAGTCCGGCCGTCCTGATTCCTCAAGAATTGCTCGACGCCCTTTCTGATTCAGAGCTTGAACACATCGTTCTACACGAACTTTGCCACTTGAAGCGGCGGGATGATTGGACCAACCTTGCCCAGAAACTCATTGTAGCGGTGCTGCCGATTCAGCCGGCGATTTACTGGATCGGCCATCGGATGTCGCTTGAGCGCGAGATGGCATGCGATGACTGGGTGATCGCGGCAACGGGAACCGCTAGGCGGTATGCAAGTTCACTCGTAAAAGTGGCGGAACTCTCGCGATGGGAAGATGCGGGCATCCTCGCAGCAGGCGCGGGGGGCAACCGGTCGCAGCTTTTGCGGCGCGTCCACCACGCGCTGGACCGAACGCGCAACTCAACGCCGAAGCTTGCAATTGGTCCGCTGGGAGTGGCCGTGGCTGCAATGGGCGCGCTGCTTTATGTGAGCGCGCGTACTCCGCAAATGATCGTGTTGGCGCAGACTCCGGCGGAAGAAAGCAGCCGGCAGAGCATCGCGGCACCGCTGCTGACCCCGTCTTTACTGCAACGGATCGCGCCTACCGCTCTGGTCACTCCCATTGCAGCGCAGCCACCGCGGGCGACACTGCAGGAACAAAGCGGCGAGACGCACACGGAAGTGGTCACGCGGAACGGGTGGAACTCACTCACGTTGAAAATCGACGGGGCAATCGAATTCACAGATGACGATCGTGACATCAAGACGCTTTCGCCGAATGGGCACTTCCGGTTGGAAGAAGGGCGCTGGTTTTCTTCGCGCTCGTATGACGTGAAAGCAGATTGGGCAGGGAACCTCACGAGAACCTACTCGGTGGGCTGGACCACGAAACCGCTGGACGATGAAGCGCGGGCATGGCTGGGACGCATACTTCCACAGGTCATTCGGGACAGCGGGATTGGGGCGGGACCGCGGGTCGCACGGATACTCCGACAAGGAGGTCCGCAAGCGGTGCTAACCGAGATTGGATTGATCCACGGCGATGGATCGAGGCGCGTTTACCTGGAGATGCTTTTTTCGCAGACGACCTTGAACCCGACGCAGCTCAGAGACGCGGCAAAACTGATTCGAGAAATCTCATCGGATGGCGATAAAGCGCACGTCATCATGGCTGTGGATGATAAATATTTCACCGGCGAACTGCGCTCGTACATTTTCGAGGCAACCGAAAGCATTAGTTCAGATGGCGACAAACGAAGAGTGCTTTCCGATTTTGTGAGCAAGGATGGGGGTAGCGGCGACACGCTGGTGAGCGTGGCGAAGGCCGCGAAGCATATTTCTTCGGACGGTGACAAGGCGGAAGTTCTGATCGAGGTTGCGGAATCGTATCGCGTCACGGACGAACTTCGCGCGGCATATTTCCAAGCCGTGAATTCGATTTCGTCGGACGGGGACCACGCACGTGTTCTCTTGAAACTGCTGGCCAAACATGGAGACGATGGCGACACCCTGACTCGCCTGCTGCGTTCGGCCGAGAAAATCTCTTCGGACGGCGACAAGGCTCGGGTGCTGGAGGAAGCGGCGTCAGAATACCGGGAGGAGGAGCCTATACGAAAGGCGTTCTTTGACGCGGCCAATTCGATTTCGAGCGACGGCGACCGTCAGCAAGTGCTGGTGACGCTCGTCCACGGGCCCGGAATTGGGACAGCTACGCTAGGCGGGATTGCAAACTCCGCGCAGCGAATTTCGTCGGACGGAGATAAAGCTCGCGTTCTTGTGGAACTCGCCGGTAGAGATATCGAACCAGTTCGAGATGCTTTCTTTGCCGCAGCCGACAGCGTCCATTCGGATGGGGATCACGGCCGGGTTCTGCTGGCGCTGCTGGACAGGCCAGGGATTTCGATCGTGATGGTTATCGGAGCGATCCAATCGGCAACCGGCATTTCCTCGGATGGAGATAAGGGGCGAGTCCTGCTGGATGCCGCGGACCGGTATTCCAAAGACCCCAGCGTCAATGCAGTGCTACGCAAGGCTGTCGAAAGCTTGCATTCGGACGGGCAATATCGAGCCGTGATGTCTGAGATTACGCGGCGCACCGGAAGTATTTAGACAGGACAAAATCGGCTCACAGCGTTGTCGGCCCCGGCGATTCTGGCTGGACCTTGAAGACTCCGGGTACATCGGAGTCGAACGGAAGTGGTCGTATTTGCTCGTTCTTGCGCTGCCCCTTGAGATTGTCTATGCTGTTCTCGGCCTTGCGGGAGGCCTTCGGTCCGCGTAAAGGGCTCAGCCCACTCACACGTAGTTTCGGTTCAACCTGACTTCCAGCCCGAAAACCGCGCGGACAGCGGGCGATCAAGGAAGGAAGGTGCTATGAGCGACACTCCCGATCGTCCCGTCTATTCCGCTGGCAAACTTCCCGCCCGCGCAAACCTCGAACATCTTAAAAATGAAGCAAAACAACGCCTCAAGAAAATACGTTCGCAGGCGCCCGAAGCGCGGCTTTCCGAAGCACAACTCCTGGTGGCCCGCAGTTATGGTTTTTCGAGCTGGCGCAGGCTCAAGTCTCATATCGACGCACTGAAGGACTTTGGCCAGCAACTCATCCACGCGGTGCACGCCGACGACCTGGGAACGATTCGAAAAGTTTTGGATCATCATCCAGAGCTCGTGAATGTGGGAACCGACCTGCCGCGGATCGATCGGCCGAGCGACACGGTTGCCATGCGGTTGATCCACCTGGTGATTGCGGAAGGCAAGATCGACGTGCTACGACTTCTGATTGAACGCGGCGCGGACCTCAATGCACGCAATGCCGATGGCCGATTGCCGTTACACGACTGCTTCGAGCTGAATCACGATGATTTCGCGAAAATCCTGCTGGATGCCGGAGCAGCACCCGACGCGTGCACGGCGGCAGCCTACGGGATGCACGACCAGCTTAAACAAATTCTGGAAAGCGATCCGGCGAGTGCGAACGATCTGACGACTGGCAACTCTCCGTTGGGCTGGGCGGCGTTTGGCCATCAACCAAAGGCGGCGACGATTCTTTTTCAGCATGGCGCCGTCGCCGATCGCCCACCCTACGATGCTTGCGCTTGGGGGCCGGCGGCGATGGTCAATTCAGCCGATGTCGCACGTGTCCTGTTGGAACATGGGGCGAACCCGAACTGGCGGGACGAGGAGGGCAACACTCCGATTCATCGGGTCATTCAGAGCCGCATTGTTCTTGACCCGGCGAAGTTCATACAGCTTCTGATTGATTTCGGTGCGGACGTAAGGCTGCGAAACCGTGCAGGACGGAAACCCCTGGATGAAGCCGAGGCCCTTCTTCAGACGGGGAAGGTCGCGGAAACTTATTTCCCGGTTCGCCCGATCGGTCCGAAGAAACTTGAGCAAACCATAAAAATTCTTCGCTCCCGGCTGGCACAAACACCCTGAACACCTCGGAGCGATTGACATGGGCAGCGAGGAGGAAGAGGGACTCTCTCAGCCATTACAACTTGGCGTATTCCGCTTTGGCTTTTTTCAGGATGGGGATGTCTGAATCGGCGTCTTTCCAGATAGTGAAGAAGCGCTGGTAGACGGTTTTCGCTTTGGTGGTATCACCTGCAAGGACGTAGGCACGGGCCAAGCCGAGATCGGCAAGCGCCCCCAGAGGAAAGTTGACGGTCACGCCGCGATGATCTTCGAACTTCAGGAACTCTTTGGCTGCCGCAACGCCATGATGCGCCATCAATTGTGCCTGACCACGAATGTAGACCGGAAACAGAGTCCCTATCTGCAATTGCGATGGTGTGGCGAATTCATAGGGAACTGAAGCTTCCAATAACGAAAGAGCCTCATCGGAATTCTTGCCGTTGAGTTCCAGCGCTGCTTCGATGGTCGGCAGCCAGTAGCCCTTCAGCAGTGTATCCGACGGATAGTCCCTTTCCAGTTCTTTGACGATCCGCTTGGCCCAGGCCGTTTCACCGATTCGTGCCAGCGTGAGGGCAGCAAACAATCTTACGGCTGACCCGCCCGAATAGAGCGTTAATGCTTTCACAACATCCTGCTTCGCGACCGCGTTGTTGCCAAATTCTGCCTCCCGCATAGCGGCATTCACCTGCCACATGGCGGCGTTCTCTATCGAGCTGTTGCGGACCGCCGCATCCACCGCACGCCGGGAAAAATTTCGTGCCTTCGCAAGCCTTCCGTAGTATGCCTCGGTGTCGGATTGGAACGAGAGCAGCAGGTCTTCGATCTGTGGCTTACCTGCGGCCCAATCTAGTTGCCGCTCCATCCCCTCCGCATCGCCGGTCAGGAAGTCGAGCTCATACTCCGGCAACTGCAGGAAATCCGTCTCAAGCGTGCGAGTTCGTGCTTGCTCGATAGCTTTCTTGGCGTCATCCAGCCGGTTGAGTGCGAGGTAACACTGCGCGAGGTTGGAATAGGCAACCGTCATGTTCGGTTCGAGTCGCAAGGCCTCGAGAGTGTAGGTCGCTGCTCTGTCGTACTGTCCGAGACTGACGTCAATCACGGCCAAGTCGGCGGGTGGGGTTAGATCCTGTGGATAGCTTTTGGCCCACATTTCAAAAAACCGGCTGACCTGCTCAAGGTCTCCACTGAGCCAGTAATACAGGGCGGAGATTTTGTACCGCTCTTTTTCGCTGACTCGATCGCTCAGCGCGTAGGCCTTCTTAATATTTTCGTTGTGTGCCTTTTCTTGCCCCATGTTGCCGGCTGCATTACCTAAATAGAGGTAGGCTAGGGCGAAATTAGGATCAAGTTCGATCGCGTGCTTAAAGAACGGAATCGACTCGGCTTGCCCTTTTGTCTCGCTGATCGTAGCGCCCATACTGAAAGCTTTCAGTGCCTCCAGCGATGAAGTCGTGGCCTCAAGCGGCACATCGAACTTTTGAATCGACGCCAGCGATTCCCCCAGCTTGCCCCGCAAACTGCTCGCCGCACTGCCCAAGGCCTTCAGAACGTCCTGCTTGGTCCGGGCCTCCTGCTGTTCCTGGGCAAGCGTATCCCCGCTAGTGCAACCGACTGCGCTGACCGCAATTACGTACTCGTCCCCGAGGTTGGAAATAGAACCTGACACGATGGCCTTGCTACCGGTGCGCACGCAGAGTTGTCTCGCAACATCTGCGCTTATTCGGTCGCCAGGCTTGCGACCCATGAGGTTCAGCGTCTCACCTACTTTCCGCTCCGAAAGGATGTTGAGAAAAGGAGATTGTCCGAGTTGCACGGCCAACGCCTGCTTCAGTGCGTCGTCGAATACCGGATCGCCCGTGGTGTTGGTGAAATCCGCCAGCACAACCGTGTCCTTGTCGGTGAGCCTGGAATTCGGGCGATGGAAGAGGAAATGACTGGTTCCTGCGAGCGTCGCTACCAGGATAAGAGCCGCCAACGAGGTAGCCAAAGATTCCTTATGCCGGCGCAGGAATCTCCCGCTGCGATATGTGATCGTGGATTTACGGGCCAGCACCGGCATCCCCGTCAGAGAGCGTTCGATGTCCCGCGAAAATTCTTCGACCGAGCAGTACCGGCGCTCGGGCTCCTTGCGGATCGCCTTCATCACGATCGTGTCGAGATCGCCGCGCAGCCGGCGGCGCAGCTCTGCTGGCCGCAAGCCACGCTGCGTGCTTACCAATTCCGGAGTGACGACCGAAGGCGCATCGCCGTTGGCAGATGTGTTTTCTTCAGTCCGGCTGACGACGACGCTCGGGCGCTCCGGCTCGGTTTCACAAACCAGCCGTTCCATTTCTAAAAGAGACTGGCCGGCGGTTCGATACGGCCGGTGGCCGGTGAGGAATTCAAAAAGCAATATACCTAGCGAATAGACGTCGGCTGCGGTGGTGATGGTGCGACCGAGAACCTGCTCCGGGCTCGCGTATTCCGGCGTCATGGGACGCCAATTCGTTCGCGTGACCAGCGGAGCTTGAAAAAGCTCAGGATTCAGCAGCTTGGCGATGCCAAAGTCCAGCAGTCGCGGCACACCACCTTTTGCGATCAGGATGTTTCCCGGCTTGAGGTCGCGATGAATCACCAGATTTTCGTGCGCGTACTGCACCGCCGAACAGACCTGGCGAAACAGCCGCAGCCGCTCATCGATGGAGAGCTTGTGAAGATCGCAATACTGATCGATAGGCAGACCTTCCACATACTCCATCACCAGATACGGGAGGCCATCTTCCGTGCTGCCGCCGTCGAGGAGTTTCACAATGTTGGAATGGTCCAGGGCCGCGAGGGTCTGGCGCTCGTTGCGAAAGCGGTTGAGGATTTGTTCGGTGTCGATTCCCGGCCTGACCATTTTTATCGCAACCTGCTTGCGATAGCTTTGGTCGTCGCGCTCGCCCAGATACACCACCGCCATGCCGCCCCGCCCGATTTCGCGGACGATTCGGTAGGCCCCGATCTTTTTCCCCACGATGGTGCGCAATTGCTCCGACAGCAGATCAGCGGCGGGACGATCCTCAAGAAAAGTGGGGGCGCCGTCAAAGCTCGACAGCAGCGATTCGATTTCCGTGCGCAAGCGATCATCGCCAGCGCAGGCTCGACGCAAGAAACTACTTCTCTCCCCAGGCTCTCGCTCCAAAGCGAGGGCGAACAGCTCTTTTACTTGGTCCCACTTTTCAGGCATCTTGCTGCTCAGCCTCTCGGCTTATGCAGAAGAGTCTCGAACACAGCAGCGGAATCAGGGGAGGTAGATCGACGCCGCGTCGCGATCACACGAAGTCGTGAAACATCGAAAGCCAATAAACCGGGGCGAATTCCAACTCACCCCAAAGATCGCGATCTCCAGGGCCAAGAGTATATATCAAGTCCAAAGCAAAACGAACGCGGTTTGCGCCATCGCTTTGGCGCACCTGGTGTATAGGGAGGATTCCGTCCCGCACGACGTGTGACTTAGCTTCGCCCGAATCTGACGTTCCAGTTACTTTGGATACTACGAAGGTTCTGATGAGCTGTTTGCTGCGTGTGGCGCTGCCGATCTATGCCTGCAGCGGGTTTGTGTCATTCTGCAGCTCTACTCGTGTCGTGGTCACTTACGAGAGCTGGACAGACTACCGGTCACGCCCTAGGACCAGAGAAAGTCGCTGCGAACGCCAACGATGAGCATAACGCCGAAGGGAGGAGACATCTTCATCGTCGGAATTGCGGGGCCCTCGGGCAGCGGCAAATCGACCGTAGCGAAGCGTGTGGCCTCCCGTCTCGGCGGACACGCAATCTCGATGGAAAGCTACGCCGTGGAGATGAATCGTCTTCCGTTGGAGGAACGAGCAAAGCTGGACTACGACGCGCCGGCCGCAACCGACGTGGATCTGCTCCAGAGGGATATCCGCTCGTACGCCTCAGGCCATGCCATCGAGGCTCCTATCTACGATTTTGCGCGGCACATGCGCGTCACCGGCCAGCGCGAACACATTCCCGCCAATGCGCTCCTGATAGTGGAGGGGATTCTGGCGCTACATTTTGCAGAACTCCGCCCTTACTTCGACCTATCCATCTATCTGGATGCTCTCGACGCGGTGTGCTTCCATCGTCGGAAGGTAAGGGACATCACAGAGCGCCAGCGCTCGTCGGACTTTGTCCTGTGGCAATACGAGAATGCGGTGTTACCTGCAGCGCGAAAGTACTTGCTACCTAGCAAGCGCTACGCGGATCTCGTGCTCGAAAGCAATGCAGAGCTCTCAACGGTGGAGAAAAACCTTTACGACGCCATCGTGGAGAAGCACGTTCTAGCCGCATCGCGATGAGTGCGAGATGGATGTAGATACGAGCAACCGATTGAACTTCAAGAGTGGATTATCATGGCAAGACCGGAAAACGACGGCGTCAAGCAAGCGCTTTGTCGATCATCGCTTCCCAGATGCCCTTGGATTTGAGAACCAGTTCAACAGCCTCGCGGACCGCGCCGTGCCCGGCGCGGGCTTTCGTTGTATAGTGCGCGGCGCGTTTTACCTCCGGGACGGCGTCGCCCACTGCGACGGCCAGGCCTGCGCGGCGCATTAAGGGAATATCCGGAAGATCATCGCCGATGTAGGCGACCGCGGAATCGGAGATGCCGGCTTTGTGAAGAATTTCTTCGTAGGCAGGCATTTTCACCGGCTGCTTCATGTAGATAAATTCCATGTTCATTTCGTGCGCGCGGCGGAGAAGTGCAGCACTTTCGCGACCCGTAATACAGCCCGTCCGCAGGCCCGCAGTCCGGGCGAGAGTTAAGCCTTGGCCGTCGTGCGCGTCGAAGGTTTTGATTTCGAGCGCGGTGCCGTCAGTTTGCGAGAGCAGAGTGACGCTACCGTCCGTCATCGTACCGTCCACATCCATAAGAATCAATTGGATTCGTGCGGCGCGCTTTTTAAGGGCAGGAGATATTTTCATAACTTGAGCCAACGAAGCCTCCGCCAGCATTCATCTCGTACGTGGATTCCGCACCGCCGCTCAGGGAAAGTTCGTCACCTTCGGCGTCACGCGAGGATGCATCGCGGTCGCCTCCCCTGTGTCGTCGATCACATGGCTGATTGCGCCGTGATCGCCCAGAGCTACGGTGATCATGTCGTGGAACCGTACTGGTGGCTTCTTCGGCGTCTCGATTGCCCGGGTCAGCGCCACGTCGGGGTGAATAAAGACGCTGTACACGCCCAGTCCCCACGCCTCGTGACTCGTCACGCCATCCGCCACCTTATACGAGGCCCAGCCGTTCACCCCCGGCGCACTCGTGTAACTCGACTGGTTCGGAGGATCGTAAGGAATTTCGGACTGATAAAAATAGGTTCGCCCGCCACTTCCGTTCCACAGAACCTGGAATTGCTGGTGATGCTCCACAAACAGGCCGTAAATCGTGACATCGTTACCGTTCACGACCAGCCCGTTCTCGCTGGTATTCAGGTCCCAGCCCACTCCGGCGCCGTGATCCGCTCTCCAGATCCACGTATGGTCCACCAACGTATCGTTGCTGTTGATCCTCAAATTCACCTTGGCCCGGCCCACGCCCGCGCCTCCCACGCGAAAGAAAACATCGTGCAGCGTGATTGGGTCCTTCGAATGGCGCGCCCGGCTTCCCTCCGCGCCCACCTCCAGCAGTACCGGAGACACGCTCGGCCCCGCATCGAGGAGCAGCCCCGCAATCTCGATCCCGTCCGCATCGGCGGTTGTCATCGCCGGCGTACCCTTCATCGGACGCAGCGTCGCAAAGCCCAGCCCCAGCACCACCGTATGCGGCCGCGTCACGCGAATCGGAGCTGTGAGTTCATAGATGCCCGGCGTCAGAATCAGGTTCTTGCCCGGGCAAGCTGCGCGTTGATCGTCTCTGCCGTATCCACATCCGAGTGCGCAATGTAAAACTGTGAAATCGGAATCGTCTCTCCCGCCGTTTCTCCGCCGCGCCACGTTATCCCTATGCTGTTGCTGTGCAACTCTGGAACCCGCACGCTGAACTCTCCCGCGGCATTCATCTGCAGGAACGGCTTCTCGCGCACAACAGGGGTTTGCGCCACCGTCGTGTATGGCGGCGAAGGCCATGCGCCATCCGGCGGGTGCACCACGCCGACAAATACCATGTTCCAGTTCGAGCCCGTCCAACTCTTCCAATCGCAGTTGCGCGAAATCCACTGCTGCTGGCTGCCGGAGTCGACATTTCCGTCGACCAGCGAATCCGACATCCAGCCGCCGCTTGCCCAGCCGTGATGCTGGTGCAGGACCAGACCGCCGCGGATATGCATGCGCCGCAGTGACACTGCCTGCGAGACCGCCCACTGCATGGTGCCGCCCGCCGGATCTATTGAGAGCCCTTCCGCAGCTCTCCAGAAAGTCGTCGTCGCATTGTTGTGCTCATGACTCGCATCCGCATGCACGTTGCCCGCAATCCGCGTCGCATCGGGCGACGCGCCCAAGCCCATCACTTCCGTATAGAAGCCCACCGGCACGTCCACCGAATAGCTTCCGGGCAGAAACAGCAGTGCATTGCGCTGGGGTCCAAACTCGTTGTGCTGCTGTATCGCATACACCGCATCGATCTGTTTCTGGATCAACGACGATGGCATCGACGGATCGAAGATCAGTACATTGGGCCCGAACATAGGCTTCGCGCCCTGTGCAAGCGCCGGCAGAGCCGCTGCCAGCAGCCCGGTAGTGAATCCCCACCGTGTTAGAAGCCGAAGCGCGCGCCTACCAGACATAAGTCCTCATTGACTCCGAGGGTATCACCGTTTGGAAGACTTTTCCGTCGTGGTTCCTCAAGGTCCAGCCTTGAGGTTGAAGGATCGAGCCGATTCGAGGATGGATGCTGGTCAACCTTATTCGAACTGAAGCAGTACAATCTCTGGGTTCGATCCCAGTCGTAGCGGCGGTCCCCAGGTTCCCGCTCCGCTCGATGTAAAAACCTGCATCTTGCCGATCCGGCTTAGGCCATACACGAACTGCCGGTAAATCCGCCGCGCCATCCAACTCCAGGGGAAGAATTGCCCAAGGTGCGTATGCCCAGACAGCTGCAGGGATACGCCCGCGGCCTCTGCAATCTCCGGGTGATCAGGTGCATGGGTCAACAGAATGCTGGCGCGATCGCGATCCAAGCCGATGCCACGCAGCACTGACGCCAGTTGCCCGTTCTGTGTCGCGTTCCGGTAGGGAACGCCGATAATCTGCAAACCGTCCACTTCCACCTTTTCATTGCTGAGCACGCGCACTCCCGCCGCAGCGATCGCATTCAGATATTTGCGGTCGTCTCCAAATTGCTCATGATTCCCCGCGACGAAATACACGCCCTGCGGCGCCACTAGTTCGTTCAATGGTTCCGCGGCTTGCCGTGCGTCGATGGCGGTTCCGTCATACAAATCGCCAGCGACAAAAATGGCGTCGGGCCCTTCCCTCAAAATCCTCGCGACCAGTCGCCGCAGAAAGCTTCGGTTTCGCACGTGCCCCAGGTGCACATCGCTGATCAGCGCCGCAGTTCGCCCGCGCCATGCGGCCGGCAAGTTTGCGAGCCGCACTGTTGTTCGCGTGATCCGCGTCCAGCTTGCGTTGAAAACCCCATAGAGTCCGGCTACCGCTGCAGCTCCGAACAACAATTCCACGGTCCAATGAAAATTCACGTGCAGCCCTGCCAGCCGCGCGAGTCCGAAGATACTCCAGGAGGAAACTGCCGCGAGAAAAAGGAAACTCACCAGGCCGATCCAAACCGCTGCCGCCCGGTAAAACGCGCGCAGCGCAGCATTCGTATGGCGAAAAGCAAGCAGCGAAGCGGCAACAAAGCTCACCGACAAAAATCCGAGAACGAGTTTGATCCACAACGCGCCGTGGGATGCGCGTTCTCCTGTCGAAAATGTCCACGTCTTATAGAGGAAATAATGGGTCAAAAAAAGAACGGACTGAAACACTGCGATAAAACCGAATAAGCCTCTCCGTGCACGCATGGAACATTAGAGTCCCCAATCTGCAGTTGGGATTCTTGATATCACTTCTGCGCCGGGAGATCCGACCTCCCAACCTCAGTTAGCATGTTCAGCGGGTTCACCGCAAGCCAGCTGACTGCACCCAGCAGACATAAAGCAGCTGCCACCAGGAAAGAGGCGGTCCAGCCGTAGCGCAGGGCGATCCACGGCGTGAGGGAGCCCGTGACGGCTCCGCCAATCTGGCCACCCATATTCATAAATCCGGAAACCGATCCCGCAGAGCCGCCTGCGATGTCTGCTGTGAGCGACCAGAACGAACTCTGGGACAAATACAACGCTCCCGCGCCGCCGGCCAGCACAACGCTCGCTAGCTGTGCGCTATGAACCTGCGAGCCAAAAGCGATGAAGATACCCGCGACCGCCATTGCAAATGCTGCCAGTCCGCAGCGGCCAATGCGCGGTCCATACTCCTTGGTGAGCCGGTCGTTGAGCGTTCCTCCCAACAGACAGCACACCAGCATGGCCAGAAAGGGCAGCATGGAATAGAAGGCGCTGGCCTTCAGATCAAGTCCACGCACTTTTGCAAGATAGCGATAGAACCAACTGAAAAAAATCCACGCCACATACCCGTAACAGAAATAGCTGAGGGTGACTGCCCAGACTTCGCGGCTTCTGACGACGCGCCGCCAAGGCACAATAACTTTGTTAGCGGACCCCGCTTCCGGTGACCATGGATCACTTGCTGCCGACAACGTAAGTCCGGATTGAATCGCAGCCAGCTCCGAGGCAGACACTCGCGGGTGCTCTCCCGGAGTATCGCGAGCGGCGATGAACCAGACTCCACCGGCCAGTAATCCGATGACTGCGCAAACCCAGAACGACGAACGCCACCCGTAATGAACCATGAGGTAGGTAATGAGCGGCGGCGTAAGGCCGGCGCCGGCGCCGACGCCGGCAAAGATCCAGCCATTAGCGATGCCGCGCTCGCGCACGGGAATCCAACTTGCGACGAATTTATTGGCAGCGGGATAGATGACTGCTTCGCCGGCACCGAGCAGGAACCGGACGCCCATGAATAGCCACAGGGCGTGCGCGATGTTGGCTGGGACCAGGGCCGTCACGGCGGTGAAGATTCCCCACCACACAACGCCGCCGGTCAGGACACGTCGCGGACCATACCGATCGGCGAGGTGGCCGCCGAACGTTTGAAACAGCGCATAACCAGCCACCAACGCGCTGAAAACTTTTCCGAGTTGCACATCGGTCAGGTGATAGGCGTCGACAATCGCTCCACCAGCGATGGAAATGTTGACGCGGTCGAGGTAAGACACGGCGCTGAGGACGAACAGCCAGAACACCAGAAACCAGCGCACGCGGCTTGTCTCACGAGTCACCACCGGGGACTCACGTTTTGGAGGAAGCATCATGTCATTCGATCAGCGTCGAGCGTGACCTGGATTATGCCGAGTGCTGTCGCAGGATGCGCGACAGTTGCTCGGCGACGATCTTGTCTTCGCCGGGTTGCAGCATGAACGAACACATCGCCAGTCCCGGCCGGCCCTCTCCGCTGCCAATGACGATCGCGGGCTTGGAGTTTCGCAGCAACTTTGAGACCTGTTGCGCCGTCACGGAAATCGGGGAGTCCCAGGTTATCTGCATGTGGGGCACGTGATTCGCGATGTCGGGAGTGAAGAACGATGTGCTCACACCCGGAATTTTCGTGAGCTCGCTTGGAGATCCCGGCAAGGCGTTCTTGCCACTCTTTCGCCAACGCATCGTGGTCTTCCTTGAGATAAATCTCAAGCGCCTTCACCATGCCAATAATTTCTTCCTTGCCGACTTTCTGGCTGCGGCCGAGCGTGTCCTCATGCGGGCTGTTGTTCAGAAGAGCGTAAGCAACGAGATCCTTACGCCCAATCAGCAATCCTGCGCATTGCGGGCCACGCATCGCCTTTCCGCCGCTGAAGGTTACCAGGTCGTATCCCATGTTGGTGTAGTCCCAAAGGTGCGAAACCGGCGGCGTGTCGGCGGCAGCATCGTTCATGCAAGGCACGTTGTATTGTTTGGCAAGCTTCGACCACTCATCCACTTTGATCTGGCCTTCGGCGTTGGCGAAATTCGAAAAGTGCATCATCGCGGTGCGATCGTTCACCGCGCTGCGCAGCTGCTCACGGGTTTCAATCTCGACCAACTTCACGCCCGTGGACCGCAACTGATGATCGAACGGATTGCGGTGAGACTTCTGGATGATCACTTCCGATTTCATGCCGGTCAGATCCGGGAGTTGCCGGATCAGCGCTTCGTTGTCGCGAGTGAGAATGCCGGCCAATCCTGACTGAATAGCCGCAGCCGCGCCGGAGGTCACCAGCGCGGTGTAAGCTTCCGGAAGCTTCAGCATTTCGGCAATGCGTTTACCCGCTGCGACTTCCAGATCCGGGATGCTCACAAAATGGCGGCCAGCCATCGCCATGACAGCCTCAAGCTCGGGGCGAAGAATAGAGCCGCCCAGCACCGTCATCGTCCCCTCGCAGTTGATCACAGTGGGCACGCCGAGTTCCTCGTAGGGATTGCCGGTCTGCCCAAAGCCGCTGACCTCGGCGCCTGTCGCAGCCGCGACACCGACGGTCGAGAAAAGCTTACGAGGCGCAAAGACGGACGCCGCGATGGCGGCCGCAGTGCCGAGAAACCCGCGCCGATTCCATCTAGAGTTGATTCCCATTCGTGTGCTCCCTCCCCTGGCGTATTCACTTACGAGTGACGGCGGCGATGCAATTGATTTCCACCAGCGAATCTCCCGGCAGCGCGGCGACCGCAACCGTAGTGCGCGACGGACCGCCATGCGGAAAGTAGGTTGAGAACACTTTGTGCATCCCGTCCCAGTGTTCAATCTTAACCAGAAACACGTTGGCCTGAAGAACGCTGTCCATCGACCCGCCACCAACTTCTACGAGCTTCTTGATTTTGTCCATGACCATGCTGGTGTGAGATTCAATCGTCCATTCTTTCTGATCTCTGGCATCGTGGGCGCCCACACCCGAGACATACATCAACCCGTTGTAGACGATCACCGGCATAATGATGTCTTTCTCGCTTCCCGGTTTGCCCTCTCCGTTCAGCTTACGAATTCCGTTGGCATCCTGCGGGGGCGAACTCTGTGCGAAGCTACCCATGGGTGACACCGCTGCGGTAAGCCCCAAAGCCGAAAGCACTGAGGTGAACCGCTGCGCAAACATCCTGCGTGTGAAATTGAGATTCATATATACCTGCTCCTTTCAAGTTAGATTTTCAGATCGCGAGGACGACAACAATGTGGAGTTTCTGCTAATCCTCGCCTCCGTACGGCACTAAACAACCGGCGCGTCGCAGCGATAAGATCCGGCCAGCTGGAAATAATCAGAGCGCGAATTATCTGATGAAAGCCAGTTTCCCCGCAACCTCGGGCAGCACTAAAGCCTTCCGAACTTCTTCACTGCTTCCACGATCGACTTCAGTTGCTCGATAACTGCGTACATGGAGTGCTCCTTGAAGTCCATCTGTTGAGCGAGGCTGAGCACCGGTTGCGCCTGTGCTCTCGGCACAACCGCCACGCCATCGCTGTCGGCCACCACGATATCGCCCGGGCTGATGGGCACGCCGTTGCACACCACCGGAATCTGTGCTCCCGCAAAGCGATAGTGATGCACTGACGTAGAGGGAACGATTCCTGTGGCAAAAACTGGAAATTCGATCTTCCGCAAGTACGCCACGTCGCGCACACCGCCATCAATTACGGCCCCGGCATAGCCGCGTGCGGCCATCGCGGTGCCCATCAATCCACCCATTCCTGCAATGTCTTCTCCATCCTCAAGCACCATCACGTAAACCGAATCGGTCGATCCCTGGTCAATGGCTTGCAACATTCCGGTAAGAGCGTCGGGCTCTTTGTTGCCTTCGTCCTTCTTGAGCTGAACGGTTCGCGCGAAGCCGGCAAACTTGGCCGTGAAAATCGGTTGCATGCGATGACTCATGTACATCCGCTTGCCGGTAATCTGTTCGATCGCATCCGAGACCGAGGCGACTTCCACCCGCCGAAACTCCGCAATCAACTCGTTGTCAGATAAAGAAGCCGAGTTGGATTGTGCCCGAACCACTCGGACTTCGCTGACAGCGGCCAGAACCAGGCCCAATGCCGCGAACATGATGGCGAGTGTCAGGCCTTTCGCGTGCGCGTGAGATTTGTCCATTCCACCCTCCCGGTTGTATATATGTTCGCGGACTCTAACACCATTGGTACCCCGGTTGGAAGAGTGAAGCAAAGCCTATGCTCTCAAGCCGCAACGCTGCACACCTGTTACTGGCGCTTTCGGTCCTGTTGTGGACAGCAGCCTTGCCTGTTTCCTCTTCGCCTGCGCAACAAGACGATTCCGTGGACGGCGACGTCAAGAAAACCGCTATACCCGGCGGACGCACTTTCAACTCCACCTGCGCCGGATGCCACGGACTGGATGGCCGTGGAAGCGATAAAGGCGCCAACATTGCAGGCAGCGTCAGTGTGAGGCGCCTCTCCGACGCAGATGTATCCGCCATAATTTCGAAGGGCGTCCCTGGAACCGGCATGCCAGCTTTCCACAATCTCAGCGCGCGGCAGATTGGCTTGTTAGTCAGCTATTTGCGAATCCTGCAGGGCAAATTTGACGCGCGGATAGCCCCCCGGCGACGCAACCCGTGGCAAGGAAATTTTCTTTGGCAAGGGCGAATGCTCCGCTTGCCACACGATTTCCGGCGAAGGCGGATTCCTAGGCCCCGACCTCTCTGCGTATGGATCAGCCGCGTCGGCAAAGGTGATTCGGGACGAGATCGTCCGGCCCGAGAGGAACGTTGCGGCTGGCTACCGATCGGCGATGCTCACTACCCGCGATGGTGATCGACTGGAAGGCATCATTCGCAATGAAGACAACTTCTCGGTGCAGCTGCAAACAAAGGATGGCGGCTTCCACTTCTTTGAAAAATCTGAACTGCGGGCCGTGGAACCTCTCGGCCAATCTTTGATGCCGACAAATTATAGCCAGCGATTCAGTCCCGACGAACTCAACGATCTGGTGAGTTATCTAATGAATGGCGGTCGGGATCCAGGCAAGCCGCGAACCTCCCAGAAACCAGAGGACCCTGCCCAATGAAACTTCGGAACACCATCTTGCTTCATTGGATGAGCGTGGCTTGTATGAGCGTGGTCTGTTTGCTGCTCGCAAGGTCCGCCGCCCAAACCCCGCGCTCTTTTGAGCTACAGCCGCTCTCTCCCAAGTTCTGGGATCTCGTCGATCGCCAGGCGAAACTGCAAACGGTTGCGACTGGTTTTGGCTTTACGGAGGGTCCGATGTGGGACGCGGCCGGATTCCTCTATGTCAGCGACGAAACGATCAACAAGATTTTTCGCGTCTATCCCGATGGCAGAAAAGAAGAGGTCGTTGCGTTGGGCGACCCGGACGGCAACACTTTCGACCGCCAGCACCGGTTGATCGATTGCGCGAGTGTGCTGCGCGCGATCATAGCGGTGACTCCGGATGGAAAATACAAAATCCTCGCCGATCACTATGACGGAAAGAAATTTAATAGCCCAAATGACGTGATCGTGGGACCGGACGGGGCGCTTTATTTCACCGATCCGACGCTCGACCTGGTTGCGGGGGAGAAACAGGAGATCCCCTTTCAGGGCGTTTATCGCCTCGATGACAAGGGCAACGTGCGCTTGCTGACCAAAGATCTGACTCAGCCGAACGGATTGGCGTTTTCTCCGGACGGCAAGCACTTCTACATTGACGATAGCGAGCAAAGAAACATTCGCGTATACGACGCCGCCTCGGACGGCACACTAAGCAATGGCCGCATTTTCGGTGAGGAGCCTGGAGCCAAGCACGACGGCGTTCCCGACGGCATCAAGGTCGACAAGAGCGGTAATCTATTTGTTACTGGACCCAAGGGCATCTGGGTCTGGGATGCACAGGGCAATCACCTGGGAACGATTGCCATGCCGGAACAGCCCGCAAACCTAACCTGGGGCGATAAGGATTACAGTACCCTTTACATCACAGCGACTACTTCGGTGTATCGCCTCGAACTGAAAACACAAGGGTATGTGCCCTATCTCGCACCGTGAAACCGTGCGAGTACAACGCTTTGGTTCCCATCAATGTGGAAGCGAGAAGCTGAAAACGTCGCTTCCAGCCGAGATGACCACATACTGGACTCCGTCCACCGCATAGGTCATTGGCGACGCGCTGATTCTTTGGCCAGTATTGAAGTGCCAGAGCGCGTGGCCGGTCGTTGCGTCAACGGCCTCCAGAGAATCGGCATCGTCGGCGAAGAACACCAATCCACCGGCGGTGGTGAGCGTCCCGCCCCACGAGTTGCCATCGCCTACCTGAGGATACCGCCATACTGTTTTTCCGTCCGCAACCGAGAGTGCGAGCAGAATCTTCTGCGAGTGTTCATCGGGCGGAAGCTTCGTGCCGGTGTTGTAGTAAGTCTCACCTTGCACAAACCGTTTCGGGCTCGCGAAGTCAAGATTGCAGTTCTCCAGAGCCATCACGTAGAAGAGCCCGGTGTCGGGATTGTAGGAAGGCGAAAACCAATTGGTGGCGCCGTTGATGCCGGGGCAGATAAGCGCACCTCCCGCGGTCGGAATTCGACCCGAGAGTATGGGGCGGCCGGATGCATCGACGCCGTTAGCCCAATTCAACTTCTCCACAAAGGGAGTCGCATGCAGGAACTTGCCGTTGGTCCGGTCGAGAACATAGAAAAAACCGTTGCGGTCGGCTTGTACCAAAAGATGACGGACCGCGCCACTCTCTTCGGCGTCCACGAGCACCGGGGTTTCATTTGCATCGAAGTCATACAAGTCGTGGGGCGTGAACTGGAAATACCACTTCAATTTCCCCGTGCCGGCGTCGATTGCCAGGACACAGGAAGTGTAAAGATCGTCACCCGGCCGGGAATCTCCCACGAAATCGGGAGCCGCATTGCTGGTAGTCCAATACAGAGTGTCGAGCTCCGGATCGTATGTGCCAGGCATCCATGTTGTTGCGCCGCCATGCAGATAGGAATCTCCCGGCCAACTGGAGGAGCCAAATTCTCCCGGCCCGGGAATGGTCCACAAACGCCACTTTAGCTTTCCAGTGACCGCATCGAAGGCGGCCACTAATCCGCGCACCCCGGAGTCGCCGCCGGACGTGCCGACAATCACTTCGCCTTTCACGACGAGAGGAGCGCTGGTCGCACCGTAATGCTTGGCTTTGTCGGCGTACTGAACATCCCATAACACGCTTCCGGAGCGAGCGTCGAGACAGAGCAGGTGCGCGTCATCGGTTTCCGCGTAAACGAAGTGGTCCCACACAGCCACGCCGCGGTTCTTGTGAGCCGCGGCATCATCGAGCAGGCCGGAGCTCAAAGGCCGTTGGTGGTGCCACACAGCACGTCCCGTACGCGCATCCAGCGCGAACACATCGTTGGAAGATGTCACGTACATCATGCCGCGAATGACCACGGGAGTCGCTTCGAGCCTCTGCGTGTTGCTCGGGTGAAAAACCCACGCGGCGCGGAGTTGCGCGACGTTTGCGGTGGTGATTTCTTGCAGACCACTAAAACGACGCCCAGTATAGTCTCCGTTATAAGAAGTCCAGTTCGCGCCAACCGGGCGGGTCAGCAAATCCTCTGCGGTGACGTTCGTGTCGGTTGTTACCGGAGGATGCTGCTGCCCTCTCGCGAGAAGTCCTGCGCAGACGGTCAACGAGAACAGGATAAATGTTGCACCACGCCGTTTCATGTCAGCGATTATCCCCAGTGCCGATGCGCACTTCCTGAAGCGAACCGCGGTCCACGCCATTCTCGTCTTCCAGGTGAAGGGAAAGTCGCGCGGGTTTTCCCGGAGGCAGAATCTCCGTTTCGAGGGACGCCGGCTCTTCAGGATTCACATTCATGATCGACAGAGTTCCGAGCGCCCGCCCGTGTTCATCATAGAAGTGCGCGACCAGGCGTCCAGAGAAAAACACTCCAAAAGAGCCGGAGAGCTTGATGTTTCCACCCTCCAGACCAGTCACTCGGAGCGGTCGTATCAAGATCCCCGCGTCGGTCAAACCGTGGAATTCGCTTCCGGCTCGCGTGGGGAACCATTCCGTCTCGAAGTCGCAACTCTCCCCGGGAGGCAACCGGCACATCGGACTGTTGAGCTCAGCTTCGAGGTAGTAAGGGCTTGCATCCGCATCCCCGCCCAGGGAAGGTATTCCGTCGCGGTTCAACCTTAGTTCGGGCCCGTTGGTCCAAAAGATGACGGAAGCTTTGCCCGGGTAGGTTTTGCTCTCGTCGTATTGGAAGCGTTCGACCATGGCGTAGCGGCTGCCGCCATCCACGACTGCGAGCCAACCTGCGTGAGAGTCCAGCCACAATTCGGCAGCCATGTGAACATAGTGCACGGCAAAGAGGCTGTCGTCTCTCACCGAGACCGCAGGATTCTCCGCCGGGCCGAAGCGAACATGATACTGGTTGAGATAGCTGCTGGATGGATTCGCGGGAGTGAACGTCCAGAAATCATGGTTGAAGTGCGCGGGGGCGCCGGGGCTTGCCCAGCCTGGGTCCGGCGAGCCCGGCTTGGGCGAACTTGAGTCCGCCGAACTGGGCTCGCCCGTGTCGTATTGCGAGACGGACTGCATCGACCATTCCAGCGTATGCCCGGTCACGTTCTTCATCGAGGCGTGGAAGTGGATGCGCGGAGTATCGGCATCGAGACGAATCGTGCGAACAAACTGAATCCCGGTCTGGGGATCGGCCGGGCCTGTAAGTTCGATTTCGCAATGTTGCCCTACCGAAAGTTTTCGAAAGGAAAATGGCCCGTCGTCCAACACGTCAGAGTCACCCACCCAATGCTGTTCGTCGTTGTTTCCCTCGGGCAATAGCCAGAGCTTGTCGCCGCCGTAGTTGAACCACTCGCCCGAATTCGGCGGCAGATACTTGCCTGTCAGCTTGGGATTCACGAACAAATAGGGATGTCCGGCGAAACTCACCTGCATGAGCCGCCCGCCATTCTGTGGCACCACGATCAATTGCACCCATCGATTGGAGATTCGTTGCGCGTGCCAGCCCTTATAGTCCACGGCTTCGACGCGACATTCTGCATTCCTCGTCGCACTGGCCTGACTGTCCGCCTCGACGGCTGACACCGCCAGGCCGATCGCGCCAATAAGCAATGGCACGGCCAGACGTGGCAGCCGATTCACCCCTAGAAGATGCAGTGTCATGATCGCGCCTTTCAGAAATCTATAATCGAGAACGGACTGCAAGCGGTATTCAAACGACCCCGCCCCGCCCGACCAAACGGAACGAAACCCAATAAAACGAAAGATTTCGATTTGCGTCAAGCATAATCTGTGCTATACCCGACTTTCGCGATGGAGCGTGGCCGTTAGCAGCTCATCAAGGAGATATCGTAATGCGAATCCGGAATGCCAGCCGGCGATCGTTCGTGAAACTGTTGGCGGCTGCGCCGCTGCTGAGCCAGATTGCGGCCCGCGGCCTTTACGCGCAAGCGGCCTCGGCCATCGGAAAAGATCCGCGCCAGAATGTATACACCCGGCTCGGAGTGAAAACAGTCATCAACTGTCGCGGAACGTGGACCTATCTAAGCGGATCGCTCGAATTTCCGGAAGTCCGCCAGGCGCAACTGGAAGCGTCGGGATATTTCGTCAACATGCTGGACCTGCAGCGCGCGGTGGGCAGGCGCTTGTCGGCGTTAACTGGCGCCGAGTCCGGCATCATCACTTCCGGTTCAGCCGGCGCGATGGCGGCGGCAACGGCTGGGTGCATGGCCGGCACCGATGACAAATATATCTGGCAACTTCCTGATACTACCGGGCTGAAACATGAAGTGATCATGGTGGGAGGGCGAAGCGCCTTCGATAGCGCCATCCGCCTCACCGGTGCCAAGCTGGTTCTTACCTACTCGCCGGAAGAACTCAGCAACGCCATCAACGAAAACACCGCGATGATCTACACCACGGATCTCGGTGAAAAACTGCAGCGAGTATTGGCGATCGCCAAAGACCGCAAGATTCCCCTGCTGCTGGACGACGCCGCGGGTATACCGCCCGCCGACAACGCCAAGCTCTACGCCCGGATGGGGATTGACCTCTATTGCTTTTCCGGTGGGAAGGGGCTCTGCGGGCCGCAGTGCAGCGGCTTGCTTCTGGGACGCAAGGATCTGATCGAAGCGGCCTTGCTGAATTCCAGTCCACGCGAAGGAGCTGTGTGCCGCCCGATGAAAGTCGGTAAAGAAGAAGTCATCGGCTGCCTCACGGCGCTCGAAACCTGGCTGAATCTCGACGAGAAAAAACTCTACGACGAGTGGAATGCCCGCGTGGACCGCATCCGGAAGCTGGTTGAGACGGTCCCCGGTGTGAAGACCGACACTTACGTTCCCGACGATGGAAACCGCTATCCCACGCTGAAGATTTCCTGGGATCAGCAGGCCTGGCGATACAGCATTTCCGATTGCGTGCAGGAGTTGCGCGCGGGCGATCCGGTCATCGAGGTGCTTGGAGCGGACAATCCCAGCCTGGTGAAGGCAGTTCGCGAGGGAAATCCGAATCCAAGTCGAAAAGAACGCAAAGGGCCCGACCACATCGAGTTGGTTTCCATGACCATCAAGCCCGGAGAAGAAATCATTGTCGGGCAAAGATTGCGCGCCATTCTGGGCGCCGCGCAGAAGAAGTCTGCGGCGTAGGAAGGAGCTGGCTGTTTTGCGAACAATTCATTGGAAGGTGTGTTTGCGATCGCTATTGGTTGGATTTCTGATTTCGTCGACCCTCTTACCTCAGAAGATCGTGGCGCAGGCGCGCGCCGTCATTCCCGCGCCGTCGTCCGCCCACGCGAATCTTTTCTACTCTCCCGGCGTAGATGCCGGGGACTATCTCTACATTTCCGGCCAAGGGCCACGTCGGCCAGACGGCAGTTTGCCCGCGACATTTGAGGCTCAAGTTCGACAGGCGCTGGATAACGTCAAGGCGATCGTCGAATTCGCGGGCTTGACCACGGAGCATGTGGTCTACACCCAGGTCTATCTACAGGACATCAGCAAGTACGCCGAAATGAATAAAATCTTCGCCGAATACTTCGAGAAGACTCCGCCGGCTCGAGCGGTGCTGGGCGTTGCCGGCCTTCCCGACCCGCCCGTACAAATTAGCGCTGTCGCGGTCCGCAGCTTAACGGACAAGCGTGCCATCTATCCCCCGAACTACAAATCAGAGGATCCCGCACCGCCGGGCATTCTCACGCACGACCGGCTTTTTGTCTCCAGCATGCCCGGCAGCGATCCGGTGAGCGGCAAGGTTCCGGATGATCCGGCTGCGCAAGTCGACCTGGCGCTCGACCGCGTAGAAGCAGTCGCAAAGGCGGCCGGCCTCGAGCTGAGCAACATGGTTTTCGTCAATCCTTACCTGACGGGCGAGATTCCGATGCGGATCATGAATGAGCATTACGCTCGGCGCTTTGAGTTCGGCAACACGCCGGCGCGAGCCACGATCGACGTGACGAGTCTGCCCGGTGGCGCCCACATCGAGTACACCGGGGTAGCCGTGCGTGATCTCAAGCAGCGGAGAGCCGTCCGTCCGAAGAACATGCCGCCCAGCCCCACCGCGAGCCCCTGTGTTTTTGCGGGCGACACTTTATATTGCTCCGCCAAGAGCGGGTTCATTCCGGGGCCGCATGGTGGAGTCTATGCCGCGACCACGCAGCATCAACTCCGGCAGACCATGCGCAATCTTCTCGATAACCTCGAAGAAGCGGATATGAACTTCAGCCAGGTCGTATCCACAAATGTCTATCTTGACGATATGTCGGACCTGGCAGCGTTTGACGAAGTCTACGCGCAGTATTTCGGCTCTTTGCTGCCGGCACGAACCACCATTCAGCAAATCGCACCCACGGATCGCAAAGCGGATAAGGAAGACCATTACCCCGATCTGGAACAGGTATCGCTCATCGCGGTGCGAAGCCCAACCAGTCACTGAAAAGAGCGAAACAGAACTCCCCGAGACCATTCGCGCAATGTTTCGTGCAGCGTTTAGGTCAACTGCCACTGGAGGGTTCTTTGTGCGCCTTCTCAGACTGAGATCGGCCTCTCGCGAGATAGAATCAACGTCATTGCGATTGCTCACACAGTGACTGCGAGGACGGTGCGTTCCTTGCATCAGTGTCGAGACTTCCAAAACCGGGCCGAGTTCATCTAATCACGATTTGCGGAGGGAGCCCTGTCGATACCCATTGAAGATTACGCGATGATCGGCGACTGCCATACCGCCGCCCTGGTCTCGCGGCAGGGTTCGATCGATTGGCTTTGTCTTCCCGACTTTGATTCGGGTGCCTGCTTCGCGGCGCTGCTCGGAACTGCTGCACACGGATACTGGTCGATCTCGCCGGCAGATCCGATCCGCAGCATTCGCCGCCAGTATAGCGACGGAACTCTGATTCTGGAGACTGAGTTTGAGACCCAAAGCGGATCAGCCAAGCTCATCGACTGCATGATGCCGCGCCAGGACATGCCAGAGGTTCTACGCGTCGTCGTCGGCACCCGAGGGCAAGTCCGGATGAAGTTGGAACTGGTGATTCGGTTCGACTACGGGTCTGTCGTGCCCTGGGTTCAGCGGATCGAAAATGGGATTTCGGCCATTGCCGGTCCAGATATGATCCGACTGCGGGCGGACGTGCCGCTCCACAGTGAAAACATGAAGACTGAGGCCGAGTTCACGATCTCGGAAGGTCAAAAAGTTGCGTTTGATCTGAGCTGGTATCCCTCAAACCAGCATGAACCTGCTCCCGTAAACATTGACGAGGCGATTCAGAACACGGAAGAGTGGTGGCGGGAGTGGTCGGATCGCTGTGTTTACCCCGGCCAATGGCGAGACGCAGTGCTGCGCTCGCTGATCACGTTAAAAGCCCTGACATTTCTGCCCACTGGCGGGATCGTAGCAGCGCCAACTACGTCATTGCCGGAACTGCTGGGAGGCGTGCGGAATTGGGATTACCGTTTTTGCTGGGTGCGAGATGCGACCCTCACCCTGCAAGCGCTGCTCAATGCTGGATATTTAGACGAGGCGCGCGAGTGGCGGGAATGGCTTTTGCGCGCTGTCGCCGGCAGCCCTGCTGAACTTAATATTCTCTATGGCATTCGCGGCGAACGCAGGCTCACGGAACTGGAACTGCCGTGGCTGCCCGGATATGAAAAATCTGTCCCCGTCCGAACCGGCAATGCCGCTTACAAGCAATATCAACTGGATATCTTTGGAGAAGTGGCCAACACACTTTTCCAGGCGCGCGAAGCCGGGCTCGGACCGGCGGAGCACTCGCGTCACGAAGTCGCAGTGGCGATGCTGGAGTTCCTGGAAACGGGTTGGAAGCAGCCCGATGAGGGCATTTGGGAGGTTCGCGGTCCGCGGCGGCATTTCGTCCACTCCAAGATGATGGCATGGGTCGCGGTGGATCGACTGACGAAAATGGCGGAGCTGGGCCGCTTCGAAGTGGATATTCCCCGATGGAAAAAACTTCGTGTTGCCATTCATGAGCAGGTGTGCCGTCAGGGCTTCGATGCGAATATGAATTCCTTTGTGCAGTATTACGGAGGCAAACACCTCGACGCCAGCATCCTGATGATGCCGCTAGTGGGCTTTCTTCCGCCGGACGATGCGCGTGTAATCGGCACCGTGAAAGCCATCGAAACCCATCTCGTGGAGAATGGCTTCGTCGGGCGCTACACGCAGGATCCCGCCGTAGACGGTCTGCCCCACGGTGAAGGAACGTTTCTGCCCTGTTCATTCTGGCTGGTGGACAATTACGAGTTACAGGGCCGTCATGCGGAGGCAGTGGCGATGTTCGAACGGCTGTTGGACATTCGCAACGATGTCGGTCTTCTATCCGAAGAATATGATGCGGTAGCAAAACGCCAACTAGGTAATTTTCCTCAGGCGTTTTCTCACGTTGGTTTGGTAAACACAGCCTTCAATCTGACCCGGCGATCGAGCCAGCCCGCGGGACGCGCAAGTAAGGCGGATCCGAGTAAGGCGGAACAACGATGAGTCGCGGCTAGCGAACCGCAGCTTCTGAAAAAGTAAATTCGCGACTTACACGTACTCCCGCTCCATCCTCCGAATCGCTCGATATCGCTCAAACACTTTCTTGTCACTTTCCAGTCCCAGCGCCGAGCGGATCGAGCTTCCCCGGAAGGTGTGGGCAAACATCTTCCATCCCCTGAACAGCACGAACCCCGGGTCATGCCTGAGCGCAGCCTGTATGTGGTGAACCTTCATCCAGCGCTCGGCCTTCCAGCGCATGAACTCCACTTCCTCGGCCGGCAAGTGCTCGGTGCGCACCACCGCTGTAGTGCCATCGTATTCCTCCAACCGCTCGTTCATGATCAACCCTTGATCCCGGAACTCTTTCGTCATGGGCGTCCGCGGATAAGGCGTCGGGTGTTGAATATAGGGCCAGTCCACATACCGGCGCGCAAATTCGAGGTTCGCTTCGATCGACTCGCGTGTGTCGCCGGGACTGCCAACGATCAACCCACCGACCACAAACATCTGGTTCCGATGCAGGTAATCGATGGCTTTAAGAGTGGCGTTTCCGGTGTTCTGGCCGTTGATGCGCTCGGTATTCTTGGCGGAGGCCTTCAGAAATTCCAGGTCGTTTTCGAGGATGTTCTCAATCCCGAGAAAAACATAGCGGAATCCGGCGCGCCGCATGAGCGGGGCGAGGGTTTCGCCGTGATTCGCGATGGCCGAGGTCATGGCCTGGACGAAATAATCAAGCTTGTGCAGTCCGGCCTCGATAATCGCTTCGCACAACGCCTCGAAGCGACGCACGTTCAGCGTAATGTTGTCGTCGACCAGAAAAATAGTTCGAGCGCCGTGGTCGCGGGCATCGCGAATATCCGCCAACACGCGGTCGAACGAGTATGTATGGAAATTACGTCCTCGCATTTCGATGATGGAACAGAAGCTGCAATCGTAGGTGCAGCCGCGAGAGGTCTCGATAACATCCACCTGCCGGCCCAGCAGCGTATATCCCTGGAGCACGCGCGCATCGCGGTTCGGCCGGCGGATTTCGCTGTCTTCGAGCCGGTGCGGCGGCCGGTCGAGGTTGTGCACCCACCTCGTGCCGTCCCGGTAGGAGAGGCCGCCGATCTGATCGACGCCAGACCTCTGCTCGATGGCGCGCAACAATTCGCGGAACGTGACTTCTCCCTCGCTGCGCACAAGATAATCGACACCCATTTCCGCGTAAGCCTCGGGGGCAAGGCTGGGGTCGTATCCTCCTACCACGATCTTCACTCCCGGCCGAAGCGCGCGCACCAGATCGACAATGCGACCTGCGGTCCGGCGCTGAAACGTCATGATGGAGAGTCCAACAACTTCCGGGTCGAGCTCGCAGACAAGCCTGGTGACCGTCTCGCGGACCTGGCGATGAACCAGGATCAGGTCAGCTACGGCCACGCTGTGCTGCGGATCAACGTTTCCCGCCAGTGAAGTGAGCGCCCCGTTGGGCATGCGAATTGCGACCGGTGGCATGTGCTCGAAGGAATCCGGCATGGAAAGTAACAGGACGTTCATTCGGAACCTGTCCTTTTTGCTTCGATGTAATCCCGCGGGCACGGGTCAACCAGAATGGAAGCGATTGCCGAATTGTACCGTGCTGGCAGCCAAAATGCCGACCGATCGCCAAAACGTCGACCCGTTCAAAACTAGGTCGGCTTCGGAGAACTTCCTGGGAGAACCTCCAAAGCTCGGAGGGGCAGTCGTCTGCGCACGAAAGCGTGCCGGCCAGTAAGGGATGTCGAAGCGGGCTGCCGCCGACGCCAATTTCAAGTATCATTTCATCAGATTGGCACTGGACCGTCGGCCAGTGGCCGCGAATCGTGACGAATCCTTTTGGGGGCAGCATGGCCATCAAGTTTATGCAAACACCCGACCAAAGCGATGATTCCCTGCGCTTTCAACTGATCGAGCGCTTGAAAGTTTATCTATTCGGAACGATCGTGTTGTTCGCCTCGTTTGGCATGGGGGAAGCGGTCTACCGAGTTTTGTTCTCCGAATTTGACGGTGCGAAGGATCGCATTCCGATCGAAGCTTTGTTCGGCCTGGTTTTTGCCTGGCTGGCCACCAAGTTCGTCGGGGATGTTTACCGAAACCGCAAGGAGAGACGCGCGCGGCTTAACTTCATTTGGGCCCGCAATCATCAGATCCGCGGTGCCCTGGATGGAATTGCTCCCACCGCCCACCCGGCGAAAAACCAGCAGTCGATCCGAGTCATCCGCGAAGAGGTGGATAGGATTGAGTGGGCATTGAAGGAGATCTTGCCGCGCTAAATCACAATTCCCGCCGAGCGGTAAATCTCTCTGATGTAGCGCATGTCGCGCAGACCTTCTTCGCCCGGCGATTGCGGCTCCAACCCATTTTGGATGCAGTGGGAAAAGTGCTCGGCTTCTGCCTGCAAATGAGAAGGGTCGCGCGCCCTCATAACGAGGGACACTCGGAGGCGCCTATCCCAATCCGGTCACGGGCTTGATGTGCTGTCGAATTATGAATAAGCGTCCTAGTTGCACGGTGGACGCCGGACCCGCGCACAGTCGGGCGAACTGTTAAAGCGCGGCGATGCTTAGTTCGGAAAGTAGCCTTCTTTGGCGCGGATCTTGTAATCTTGCGAGCCCTTCACTTCCAGGCTGATCTTGCGCCACTTGGCGTCCGTCGGATTGGAGGTTGGCTTGTAGCTGATCATGTAGAGGTGCTGCAGAACGTCTGCTATCTCCCGGAACACGTTGCCGATGTCATCGAGCTTATTGACGTGATAGGACATGCCTCCGGTATTCTCGCTCAGATCTTCGAGAAGCTTTTTCAGTTTGGGGGAGCGCATCGCCTCGCCTTCGGCAACCGAGTACAAGGGGATTCCCAGCTTTTTTGCGCGAGTAACGGCGGAGTTCGCATTCAGCACGCTGGAATTATCATCTCCGTCGGTGAATACGATCAGTGCCTTTTTGCCCGATCGCTTCGAGACTTCCTCTGCAGACTCGGAGAGAGCGTCGAACAACGCGGTTTCGCCCTCTGCCCGGGTCCGCAAAACGGCGCGCTTAGCAGCGTCCTTGTCGGTAGTGAAGTCCTGGCGCACGATCAGTCGCTGGTCAAACGTGAAGATCGCTACCGAATCCTGGTCGGCGAGCTCGTCGATTAATTTCACGACTGAATTCTTCACACGAGGCAGTGCCGCCGCCATGCTGGCGGTTGTGTCAAGCAGGATGGCGCACGAAATGCCGTCAGAATTGGCCTCAAACGTATGGATACTCTGGGGGCGTCCGTCTTCCAGGACTTTAAAACTGTCGCGGCCAAGCCCGTCCACGTAGTGCCCTTTGTGATCGAGTACGGTGGCGTACACTTCGACCAATCGGACGTTGACTTTGAACACACCGGCATCGTCCTGGGCAAAAGCGGCAGCAACGGACAGCAAAATACCCAGCAGAGCGCACGAGCGGAACCAAGCAATGTTCTTTTTCATTGTTTCAGTGCCTCTTTGACATCAGCGCTGCTTACGGAAGAATAGGCTGCCAGCAGTGAGCGCCAATCCCGGAAGTCGTTCATCTGGACAGTGCGGAATGCTCGAGCCGCCAGGGCTTCGGCCACGCCGGAGAGTACGGAGGGATCCACTCCGCCGCCATCGGCGCGATAAGCCAGAAACAACTTGAACTCGGCCGCGCGTTCGGCCATTTCGACCGGAAACAGCCTGCCCTCATACTCTTCATACGGTGCATCTATGTGCAAATGGGGATGGCCGCAGCCGAACGAGTGGTAGGCAACGGGACCCAGAATACTTAGCCGCGAGCCATCGTTCAGCGCAGCGGTCGCACCTAGTTCCGCGGTCACGGGCGAGGACCACCCGCCAGTCTTGTAGTGAGAAAGATACTGTCCACCCAGCTCGAAAAGGTCGGGGAGCGTGACCGAATCCCACACCTTATGCCACGCGCGAGCTTCAATGCCGGTGAGCAGATCGGCACGGCGGGAAAGAGACAGCAAGCCGGTTGTCTCCTCGCTCAGAGTCTGAAATTCTTCAGGGTGGCGGGCGGCTTGAAAAATCCACTCCCGTGCCACGCTGATTCGAAGGCTCACCAGACGCTGGTCGGATTCTTCCAGGTGGTCCCACGCGGCACCGCGAATTGCCGCAATCTCTGCCGCGATGGATGCACCTGAACTGGGGCCGCCCGTCTTCCAGCCGACACCAGCCGCCGCGCCGGCGGCGAGTCCAAACTGCGCGAAGCCTCCAACGAAAAAGCTACCCGCTCCCTCGCTCGAACTACTGAACTCGGATTCCCGGATCATTTGGTCTTGAGCCCGCTCAACCGGAAAATCGAAATAGCGATGCTTGCGCAACAGGAGAGCGTCGTTGGATACCACCAGGTCGGAAGGACGCAGAAAATATGCATACACCGGACCTGCGAGGCCCAGAGTGACCTGAGGTGCCAACTCCGCCAAGAGCTCCTGAGATTCTTTCTGGATGTCCTTGGGATTTGGTTTGTGCTTCGCAGCTTTCTGTTGCAGCTGCTCGATAACTTTCCTGACCGGGGACGGATCGTAGCGGAGAATAGCTTCCTTCTCCTTTCCGACAACCTTCGTTCCCTTCGGCAGATCGACAGAGGGAATCGCAGATACAGTCTTTTCCAGCGTCGCGATTTCGCCCTTGTCGATACCCTTGGCGGAGAGTTTGGTCGCGGCATCGTAAATGGAGAGAATTGCGTCCAGGCTGGGCACGTTCTGCATTTCGAGGACGCGCTGAAAAGCGATGGCAGGGTTGCTCGCGGCATTGCCAGCAGAACCCAGCAGGCAGCGGCGGATTTGTTCATCCGGTGTAGTCTTGTCCCCGGGCTGCTGGCAGTACGCGAGAATGCCGCGCGCTGATTCCAGGGAAGCAACAGTATAGGCGGCGTCCCCATCCGCAGCGGAAAAACGGCCGCTCACATAGGTGAAGAGCTTGGAAGCTTCCTTATCTCCAATGACCTGCCTCTGCCGCAGCAGGCAAATCCATTCGATTAAGGAATGCAATTGTCCAAGCTGCAGATTCGCATCCAGCGGGGGATGGGTTCTGATTCGGTCCACGGCTGTGAAGAACTGGCGGAATGCGGCGGAGTCGGGCGTTGTTAAATCCTCGAAATAAGAATACGAAGCGGAAGAATCGGTGTAGTGCTGGGCCAGCAGAAGGGCCGATTCCTCGCTTAACTGCTCCGTGCGATGTGCGTCGATGTGAGATACCGCCAGGAAGTTATCGAGTTCCGTATGTCGCACAGATCTGTTTTTGTAACGAGTTTGCGCAAGGTTGAGCAGCACTTCATCTTCCACGTCGGGGGCGACTGCTTTGGAGACTTTCTTGAGCAGCTTCGCCGTCTGCGCATCGGTGATATTGCGACCCTTGGCCACCATCCACACTTCGGCGGAGCCCGGGAAATCCACGTGACCCTCGTCATCGAGCGGCACTGACCGTAACAGGTTCGCGAACGACCAGTCACGAGATGCGCTCGACTGATGCCGCAGCATATCTTCGGAGGCTGAGAATAGATGATAGAAACGATCTGTGCGTTCAAAACTTGCCGTGAAGAATGCCTGATGCGGGCGATCGAGTTCCGAAAGTGCAAAGAAAAACGCCAGTAGCCGGCCATCGTCTCGCCCCAGCAAGGCACGGAAAAATGCTCCCGGCTGCTGGGGAGGAGCGCCTGCCATTTGGGCCCAGATCGGTTCGGCTTTGACTCCTCCCGGGACTACTGCGCGCATTCCCAGCACGGCCAAGGCAGGGCCGTAGTGATACAGCAGATCGGCATATTTGTCGTTCAGCGTCCTCAAGCCGACGGCGGAGACCAACTCGGAAATAGCCTTGGGATTGAGCTGGCTGAGGCCGCGATACAGTAGAGCCATCTTGGGCTGCCGCAAAAGGACGAGTGCGAAGCCGCCCTGTGAGTTTTCCGCGGCAAATCCCGACTCGCGCCACATCTTTTCGTTCGGGTAAACCGGAACCCATTCGTCTTGAATCACCAGATCATAGGACTTGCCAGCCTGCAAGTCCTCTTGCAGACCGACCTCATCGACCGCGAGAGCGGCAAGCGTCTCTTGCTTTTTCGCTTGCGACTTTTTCTCGCCGCGATCCAGCTCCAGCTCTCCCTTGGACTTTCGCAACGTGATGCCCAGCAGCCCGAGAACCTTCTCGGTTTTATGTTTATCCTCTTTGTTGGCCAGCGAAAGAGTGATCACAACTTTGTTTCCAGTGCGTTTTCCCAGTTCTTCAAGCGCTGCGATTCGCTGAAAATGTTCCGTGATTCCCTCCGCGAAGGGGTCTTTCCCGCAGGTAGTTCCCAAGCAGGACCCATTGATCAGGGTCTCCGCGTATTCGGAGAAAAATCGCTCCGGCGGAATTCCTTCCTTGGCGTGAGCGGCAAAAGCCAGTGCGTCGATGCCTCCCGGCACTACGGTCCCGGTGTCCGGAAGTTCTTCCGCGCCCAGCATGCTGCGGAATTCGGGACGACCAGCGGATTGCAGAGCACTAACAAATGACTCGGCGTGTTTAAAATCGCCATCGCGTATCGAAACGGCGAAGCCTCGTTCCATCGCCTCGACGCGACGTTCCGGCGAGGATGCCTTTAAAGCCTCAGCCAGACGGTCGTAGGCCTCCGCGGCCGAACCTGCATAGGTATCTTCGGCCACGGCAAGATGCGCCAGAAGATCAGGATCAGGTGCAATGGCTGCTCCTTCTTCCAGGACGGAACGGGCGCCATACGTCCGGCCCTCCGCCTTAAGAGCGTCAGCTTCCACGATGTAGAGATTAGGGGATTTTGGCGCGGCCTCAAGACCTTCCTTCGCGACTTTCTCCGAGCCCCGCGCATCGCCAGACTCGAGCTGCAAACGCGCGATCCGGTAATACGCGCGATCCGAATCCGGCTTCACCTCCAGCACGCGTTTCCAGGCGGCGATCACATCGTTCTTCTGCTGCAGATCGCCCTTTTGCTGCAGATCGTCGAGAACTCCGGCAAATTCCTCTCGTACGCCGGCGTCCGGCGGCAGGCCGGCGGTGGTGCGACGCGCCAACTCCAGAGCTTTGTCGTTCTGTTTGTCGGCGAGATAAAGACGGAGCAGCGCTCCGGTTTCCTTGACGTGTGTGCCGCCCAGAGCAAGACCCTGCTCCAGCGCACCAATCGCTAGAGGGGCATCCTTCAACCGATCGGCGACCTCGGCTCTGAGAAACCACAGATCCTGACGCTGGTTGTACGTTTGCAGCAGTTGGTCGAGAAACGGGATTGCACCTTTGTCGTCCTTAAGCGCAATGCGGATGCGAGCCAAGTCTTCGGCGACCAGCACGGCAGCCACATTCAGCTCGGCAGCATGCTTCAGTACCGTTTCGGATTTGGCAAGATCGGAACTGAGCCAGAGCGCATGGCCTAGAGTCGCGTATGCGCCGCCGTCCAGCGGCCGAACGTCGATCAGGGTCGTGCCGAATTTCACGGCTGTCGCGAAGTCCCCAGCTTTCTCGTACAACTCAACTCCCAGTCGCAAGGCGGCAGGTTCAAGCGGATTGATTACCAGTGCGGCTGCCAGTTGCGAGCGGACGCCTTGAAGCCCGGATTCCTTGATCGCGGGTTCCTTCAATGCGGCGGCAGCTTCGGCAATCTTGCTCTGCATCCCGGAGTAGACCTCGACCGTGGGAAGGCTGACGCCCAACGGAGCCGCGAGATCAGGGACTTCCAGCAGTGCGGTAGCCGATTGATCGGACAGAGATTGATCAGACAGGACAGAGCGCGAGGTAATAAACCCCGCGCCTGGCGCAGACGGAGTCCAGTTCAGAAGGAAGAAATGCTGGCCGGTCTCGCGTTGCCGACCGAAGTCTTCAACACCAGCACGTTCGATAGTCCCCCCCGCCGCTTGAAACAGGGGAAGCCAGGCATTATTTCCACTGCCCGGGGCAAGCCAACTCACCCGAACCTGTTGTGCCATGAACGCTCGCAACAGCCTCGCAGAGGAGTAGTCAACGACGGCGGGATCGAGCACCGGGAGATTCCCGATCAACAGAACCCGCGACCACCGACTTCCTAGTTCCGCAACTGCGGACACAAGAACATCGAACAATTGTCCAGGGGGCGGCTGTGACTCGGGCATCGATGAATCGGGAGGTACGATCTTGTCGAGAGCCCGCTGCAGGCCCGCCCGGCTCGAGAATGGCCCAACCGCTTCCACCGATCTCTGGCGGAGTATCGCCAGTCTTAACGGGCGACCTTGCAAACTTTCGTAAAGAGATGACACGTCCGTCTTCACACTGTCGAGAGACGCGGGGGGAATCGTGTCTAGCAGGAGGACCACCGTCGTCAATGGGCTTGGTCGAACGGGAGAGAACGAGACACTGGCCGCGCCAGCACAGGTCTGGATGCTGGTCACATCAGGGGACCGTGGGGATGAAGATCGTATAAGAGCGTGAGAACTTTGGGCCGCGGCATCAGTAGCCCAAGCAACGCTAAGAAAGATGCTAAAAAAAAAGATGATGCCCGTCGCCGACGGGACTACGAGCACCTGCGTTTTCCGGTGTTTCGCGGCAGCACATTGCGCTCGGCGATTCAATCGGCGGTTCATGGGAGGTCGATCACTCGCTGGCCTCAAGGCGACTTTGAGTCGCCCAAATGAGCTTTCCCTGGGAAAGTCCTGTGGATGCTGTCTCCTGATTGCCCTCGCTTGCCTGGTCCAAGTCGGATATCGCAGTTCGGCTTCGGGCCGGGGAATCTCGGTTCGCGCAGTTGGAATCACACGATCCCTATTTGGTATTGCCGGACTGAGGGGGAGCCTGCTCAGGGGAAGTAGTCTGCATCATGCCCGGGGGGCTGTCAAGGCACTCATACATCTGTGTCGTACCACAATAGAAGTGCCCCGTTTTGTTCACGTTAGGGGGCGTCCCGAGAATTGACCCGTTGGTGTAACTTCACCCAGGCCGAGGAAAAGATCGGCATTTTCATGTGTTGGCAGCCATTTTTCTCCAAGGACGATCCGCTGCCCTGCACGGCACGACTTCGGGGCTGGGGATGGGCCCGGAGATGCTCGGCCGCTCGGGTCGGACTGAAGTCTGGGTAGCGATGGCGCCTCCCGCTCACCGGGCAAATGACGCTGCCCGGAAGTTATGCCTCGAAACAAACTTTCATCTCCACGGGCCAGAAGTCGGCTTCGAGGAAATCTCCTGAAGCCCGTATCTAAACTGTGAGAGCCTAGGTGGTGCCTTTTCCTGGCTACACATCCAAGTGACCTCCGGTTTGACCTGATAGCCACGGGCACAAGATGCACTTCGATTGTGGTTCGTGCGAACGGCACTTCTAAGTGCTGCCTTCCATGCGAAGGGCAGCGCAATCCGTAGGCATATGATAAAAAGTTGCCTGCGCGAAAGGAGCGGTGATGGGGAATCTGACCCGACGGGAAGTATTGAAGGCCGGATCCACGGCGGCGGTGACCGCGCTCCTGAATCCGTTGTTGGGGAAGGCCGAAGGCGAGAAGGAGGTGAACAACGTGACGAAGCACGAGCCGGCACAGGCACCGTTCGAAGAAATCTGCTTCCTAAATGCGACCACGCTTGTGGAAATGCTCCGAACGAAAAAAATTTCTTCTGTTGAAGTAATGAAGGCGCACCTGAGCCAGATCGCGCGCGTGAACCACAAAGTGAATGCGATCGTAACGCTCGTGGAAGAGGAACTGCTGCTGGCCGAGGCGCGCGCGGCCGACGATGCGCTGGCCAAGGGAAACTGGCTTGGGCCTTTGCATGGACTGCCGATTGGCGTGAAGGATCTACATGCCACAAAGGGAATTCGAACAACCTATGGATCCCCGCTGCACAAGGACGATATTCCGCAGGCAGATTGCCTGCTGGTGGAAAGGGAAAAGAAGGCAGGCGGGATCGTGATCGGAAAAACGAACGTGCCGGAGTTTGGCTTGGGGTCGCAAACCTTCAACACCGTGTTCGGGGCGACGCGGAATCCGCATGACCTCACGAAGACGTGCGGAGGAAGCACCGGGGGCGGGGCTGTGGCGGCGGCCTGTGGCATGGTGCCGCTGGCAGATGGGAGCGATTACGGCGGGTCGCTGCGGAACCCTCCGAATTTTTGCGGTGTAGTGGGATTGCGACCCTCACCGGGACGAGTGCCGAATACACCGGCGGACCTGGCATGGCAACAGTTTTCCGTTGCTGGAGGTGTGGCGCGAAACGTGAAGGACCTCGCATATTTTCTGAGTGTGCTGGCGGGGCCAGACGAGCGGATTCCGATTTCTGTGGAGCAGCCGGGAAGCCAGTTCGTGCAGTCGCTTGGCGAGCGAAGCTTTAAAGGAGTGCGCGTAGCGATGTTTCGCGATATGGGGTTGCCTTGGGAACCAGAGGTGAAGGAAACGGTGCGCGCCCAGGGGAAGGTATTCGAATCGCTGGGGTGCGTGGTGGAAGAAGCAGAGCCCGATTTTCGGGATGCCAACGAATGCTTCCTGGCCTGGCGCCATTGGACGATGGAATCGAGATTCGGGGACCTCATCGCCACAAAAGGCGATCAGTTGAATGAGTACGTCCATTGGCATGTGGAGGAAGGTCAGAAATTGACCGGGCCGTACTTGTCGCGAGTGGAGATAAAGCGATCGGCGTTGTATCAGCGAGTGCGTGAGTTCATGGACCAATACGAATTCTTCGTACTGCCCGTGAATCAGGTTCTGCCTTTTGCTGTAACGCAGCACTATCCGACGGAAATTAATGGCGTGAAGATGGAGAACTATCTTGCTTGGATGAAATCGGCCTGCTACATCACGGCAACAGGGAATCCGGCCGCGTCGGTACCGTGCGGGTACTCGAAAAGCGGCTTGCCGATCGGAATACAGATTGTGGGACGGAATCACGACGACTGGGGTGTGCTGCAGATGGCGTATGCATTTGAGCAGGCAAGGTATCTGGAGAAGAGGAAGCCCTTAGCAGTGGGTTGAGTTTGTGGGCAGAGGGATCCACTCGCCAGATGGCTTCCGTGTAGCCGACCATCTCGCAAACGCTGGTCAGAATCCAGCTGCGGGTCGAACTAGGCAGGGAAGCCTGGGAGCTACTACAATTTTCGGCCAAGGAGTGCGTTCATGATTCTGCACAGGCTGAGCCTTTTCACGTTAGCTGCGACACTTGCGGTTTCCACAAATGCGGGAACCTTGGATGTACAGATCCGAGAGTTCGAAGTGCCGACCCCGAAATCGCGGCCGCATGATCCCGCGCGCGCGCCGGATGGCTCGCTTTGGTACACAGGACAGGGATCAAACAAGCTCGGTCGGCTGGATCCGAAGACTGGGGAATTCAAGGAGTATCCCCTGAAGACTCCGAACTCCGGTCCGCATGGTCTAGCTCCTGACCGGGACGGCAATATCTGGTTCACCGCCATCTCCGGTGGTTATGTCGGCAAGCTCAACCCCACGAACGGCGAGATCTCCGAATATCGTCCTGCCGGTGGCGTAGAGATTGATCCACACACGCCTGTGTTCGATCACAACGGCATTCTGTGGTTCACCAACGAAGAGACCAACTACATCGGGCGCCTGGATCCGAAAACAGGCAAGATCACGCTGGTCAAATTGCCTACACCACACGCCGTGCCCTACGGCATCGTGATCTTGCCGAACAACACTCCCATCTTCTGCGAATTCGGCACGAACAAATTGGGCAGTATAGACACAGGCACGATGAGAATCAGTGAGTACGCATTGCCGGCGCCGGGTGCGCGCCCGCGCCGGATTGCACTGGCGCCGGAGGGCACGATCTATTACACCGATTTCGCCCGTGGATATTTGGGACATTTTGATCCGTCCAGCGGAAGGCTTTTGAAGGAGTGGCCGTCTCCGGGAGGCGCTGAGTCGGAACCCTATGGAATCGCGATCACGAACGATGGCAAGGTCTGGTACAGCGAGTCGGGTGTGAAGCCGAACGCCGTGGTTCGCTTCGATCCTCAATCGGAGACCTTCAGTACGAAGACGATCCCGTCCGGGGGAGGGGTGGTGCGGAACATGGTGGCGACTCCCGACGGGCAGCTATATCTAGCTTGCAGCGGAGTAAACAAGGTCGCCGTGGTAAATCCGAACAAATAGGCAAACGAGCCCTGCCTCCAACTTCAAAGACTATCCCGACTTACACCGGGTTTGAGCTAATCCTTCGTGACCGGCGTCGACGATCGTGCCCGATTGATTGGCGCCGGGCGCGTCGTGATCGAAAGTCATGTCAACCGTCTGGGTCGCGATTGAGACTTTGTAGATCTTTTGCCACGGCCACTCGAAGTAAGGACCGCCCGGCACGATCACACGGACTTGGGGATACACGGATAGCGCTGTTTTTCGTCGGCGTCGAGACCGGCTGAAATGGGATCGTTCACGGTGGTCGCTCCCGTGATCCGGTCCGCCCGTCCGAAGTTAGTCTTCACCGCGCGTTGGTTCTGATCGCCGAATCGGAAGTTCGTTGCGGCCGACGCCATGGCTCCCGCGAGTACGAATACCGATCTCTGGACTTACGACCTGGTGAACGGCGGCAAATGGCTGACGTTCGATCCGGCGTCGATTTGTCGCCGGTTTGCGACCAGGCTGGCGCTTTGCACGGACCGTGCGCAAAGTTTCAACTTGTACCTGAAAAATGCGGACGGGTCACAAGAAGAGCAATTGATCCCGCAGGACGGCGCGGGGTATCCGCGGACTGGTCGCCGGGCGGGAAATATCTGCTCTATGAGCGTCGCACCGACGTGTGCATGTTTTTCCATCAGCATCCCCATCGGTGATTGCTCGACCGACCCGAGAATTCTCCTACGAAATTGACTGTCTATTCTCCTGCACATAGATGGGCCTCTCGGACATGTCCCGAACTGGTCCATTGGGACCTTACCGGGACCCGGTTGGCACAGGCAGACTAGTTCATCGACGTTGTAATCAGAATTGATTTGAGCGGCGAGCTCTTTTAGCCCTCTATGAGACAGATCCCCCACCGGAGTCTGATTGTTCTGGCCGTCACGACTCTGCTGATGGCGATGCTGGGCTGCCAGGGCGTGAGCGCGAAATCTGACTCGACCCCGCCGCCGCCCCCGAGCGATCAACTGACGGCATCGTCGACGAGCCTTGCGTTCGGCACGGTGGCAGTCGGCACCATCCAGGTACTTCCCGAGACGGTTACCAACAACGGAACCTCCAGCCTGAGCCTGACTACGGTCAGCGTGACGGGAACGGGATTCACGGTGAGCGGGTTGAGTTTGCCCATGGTGCTGGGAGCGGGGCAGAGCACGAGTTTCAACGTGGTGTTTCAACCTCCGACGGTGGTGACGGCAGCAACCGGCGATGTGGCCCTGTCGAATACGGGAACCAACAGCGTGCTGGATATTTCGCTGTCGGGATCGGGAGCGACGCCGGCGAACGTGACCGCAAGCCCGGATGGCTATTCGTTCGGAGCCGTGGCGATGGGCAGCACGGTGACGGAAAACGAGACGCTGACGAATTCCGACGTCAACAACGTGACGATTTCTCAGGTGACGGTGATTGGAGCTGGTTTCGGGGTGGTGAATTTGAACCTGCCGCTGACCCTGGCTCCGGGCCAGACGACGACGTTTGGAGTGACGTTCTCTCCCGTGGCGTTGCCGGGGACCGACGGCGCGGTGGCGCTGACGGTGAACGGAGTGAGCAACGCGGTGTACCTGGGGTACTCGGGGTCGGGAGGCTCGACGGCTGTGCCTGCTGTGGTGACGCCGACGCCCGCGAGCCTGAGCTTCACGAACATCACGACGGGCCAGACCTCGAGCCAGACGGTGACTCTCACGAACACGGGCGGGGTGAGCACAACGATTTCGGCGGCCACGGCCGCGGGAACCGGATACAGCGTTTCCGGGTTCACGGCGGGGACGTTGGTGCCGGGGGCGACCATGTCGTTCAGCGTGACGTTTGCGCCGACTGCAGTGGGCAGCTTTCCGGGAACGGTGACGGTGACGTCGAACGCATCGAACCCAAGCTTCTCGATCCCGTTAACTGGGACAGCGGTGGCGCCACCGGCGGTTCTGACGGCATCGCCGACGAGTTTGACGTACACGAATGTCACGGTGGGACAGAGTTCGAGCCAGACGGAGACGATCAAGAATACGGGCGGGACGAATGCGACGATTTCGGCGGTTGCGGAAGCGGGAGCGGGGTTCAGTGTTTCGGGAATCACGCCGCCGGTGACGTTGACGCCGGGACAGAGCACCACGTTCACGGTGAAGTTTGCGCCGACCAGCGCTACGACGTTCAGTGGAACGGTGACGGTGACGTCGGACGCTTCGAACCCGAGCTTGTCGATCGCGCTGAGCGGGACGGCAGAAGGGGCGCCGGCAGTTCTGACGGCGTCGCCGACGAGCTTGACGTACACGAACATCACGGTGGGGCAGAGTTCGAGCCAGACGGAAACGATCAAGAACACGGGTGCCACGAGTGCGACGATTTCAGCGGTTGCGGCAACGGGGACTGGGTACAGCATTTCCGGAATCACGCCGCCGGTGACGCTGACGGCGGGACAGAGCACGACGTTCACGGTGAAGTTTGCGCCGACGTCTGCGGGCACGTTCACGGGAACGGTGACGGTGACGTCGAATGCGTCGAACCCGAGCTTGGCGATTCCGTTGAGCGGAACAGCAGTGACTGCGGCCACTCTGACGGCATCGCCCACGAGTTTGACTTATACGAACATCACGGTGGGGCAGACTTCGAGCCAGACCGAAACGATCAAGAACACGGGTGGGACGAGCGCGACAATTTCTGCGGTTGGGGAATCGGGAGCCGGGTACATCATTTCCGGGATCACGCCGCCGGTGACGTTGACGGCGGGACAGAGCACGACGTTCAAGGTGACCTTTGCGCCGACGTCTGCGGGAACGTTCCCTGGAACTGTGACGGTGACGTCGAACGCATCGAACCCGAGCCTGGCGATTCCTTTGAGCGGAACGGCAGTGACGGCGGCTACTCTGACGGCATCGCCGACGAGTTTGACCTACACGAACATCACGGTGGGGCAGACTTCGAGCCAGACCGAAACGATCACGAACACGGGCGGCACGAGCGCGACGATCTCAGCGGTCGGGGAATCGGGAGCTGGGTTCACAGTTTCCGGAATCACGCCACCGGTGACGTTGACGGCGGGACAGAGCACAACGTTCACGGTGAAGTTTGCGCCGACTTCTGCGGGCACGTTCACGGGAACGGTGACGGTGACCTCGAACGCTTCGAACCCGAACTTGTCGATACCTTTGAGCGGGACGTCGGTAACTCCGGCTAGCTTGACGGCGTCTCCAACTAGTCTGACCTACTCGAATATCACGGTGGGGCAAACTTCGAGCCAGACCGAAACGATCCAGAACACGGGCGGCACGAGTGCGACAATTTCAGCGGTCGCGGCATCGGGAACCGGGTTCAGCATCTCCGGGATCACGCCGCCTGTGATGTTGACGCCGGGACAGAGCACGTCGTTCACCGTGACCTTTGCCCCAACGTCAGCGGGAACGTTTCCCGGAGCTGTCACGATAACTTCGAACGCAGTGAACCCGAGCTTATCGATTCCTTCAAGCGGGACTGCAGTGCCGCCGCCGGCAGTTTTGACGGCGTCGCCAACGAGTTTGACATACACGAACATCACCGTGGGTCAGACTTCGAGCCAGACGGAGACGATCAAGAACACGGGCGGGGCGAGTGCGACAATTTCTGCGGTCGCGGCATCGGGAACCGGGTTTAGCGTTTCCGGAATCACGCCGCCGGTGACGTTGACGCCGGGACAGACCACGTCGTTCACGGTGACTTTTGCGCCGACCAGCGTCACCACGTTCAGCGGAACCGTAATGGTGTCGTCGAACGCTTCGAACGCGAGCTTGTCAGTACCGCTGAGCGGGACAGCGGAAGGGACACCGGCCGTTCTGACGGCGTTGCCTACGAGTTTGAGCTACACGAATATCACGGTGGGCCAGAGTTCGAGTCAGACCGAAACGCTGACCAATACGGGCGGGACGAGCGCGACGATTTCTGCGGTCGCGGAATCGGGAACCGGGTTCAGCGTTTCCGGGATCGCACCGCCGGTGACGTTGACGCCGGGACAGAGCACGACATTCACGGTGACATTTGCGCCGACCGTCGCGGGCGCGTTTCCTGGAACTGTCACAGTAACTTCGAACGCATCGAATCCGAGCTTGTCGATACCGTTGAGCGGGACGGCGGTAGCGTCTGCTACCTTGACGGCGTCGCCCGCGAGCTTGAGCTACACGAACATCACGGTGGGGCAGACATCGAGTCAGACCGAAACGCTGACCAATACGGGCGGCACGAGTGCGACGATTTCAGCGGTTGCGGCAACGGGGACTGGGTACAGCATTTCCGGAATCACGGCGCCGGTGACGCTGACGGCGGGACAGAGCACGACGTTCACGGTGAAGTTTGCGCCGACGTCTGCGGGCACGTTCACGGGAACGGTGACGGTGACGTCGAATGCGTCGAACCCGAGCTTGGCGATTCCGTTGAGCGGAACAGCAGTGACTGCGGCCACTCTGACGGCATCGCCGACGAGTTTGACTTATACGAACATCACGGTGGGGCAGACTTCGAGCCAGATCGAAACGGTTACCAACACGGGCGGCACGAGCGCGACAATTTCGGCGGTCGGGGAATCGGGAGCCGGGTACACCATTTCCGGGATCACGCCGCCCGTTACGCTGACGGCGGGACAGGGCATGACGTTCACGGTGACCTTCGCGCCGACATCTGCGGGCACGTTCCCTGGGACTGCAACGGTGACCTCAAACGCCTCGAACCCAAGCTTATCGATACCGTTGAGCGGAACGGCGGTAGCGGCGGCTACTTTGACAGCGTCTCCAACGAGTCTGACCTACACGAACATCACGGTGGGCCAGACTTCGAGCCAGATCGAAACGGTTACGAACACGGGCGGCACGAGCGCGACAATTTCAGCGGTCGGGGAATCGGGAGCTGGGTTCACAATTTCCGGGTTCACGCCGCCGGTAACGCTGACGGCGGGGCAGGCCACGTCGTTCACTGTAACCTTTGCGCCAACCACCGTTACCACGTTCACGGGAACGGTGACGGTGACCTCGAACGCTTCGAACCCGAGCTTGTCGATACCGCTGAGTGGGACGTCCGTAGCGGCGACGGGAGGCACGCTGACCGCGGTTCCCACAACCGTCACAGTGCCGGGGAATGTCGTGGTCGGGACCAGCGGAACGGCGACGGCACAACTGACCGCGGCAACCGCGAGCGTTATCGTTTCCGGAGTAAACGTAGTCGGTTCAGAGTTTGTGATCAGCGGGCTGGCGTTCCCGGTAACGATTCCAGTGGGCCAGAGTGCGACTTATACCGTGACTTTCAGTCCTACATCGAGCGGCTCCGCGTCGACGACGGCTTCGTTCGCCAGCAACGCCAGCAACGCGCCAACCGGCGTGAGCCTGACAGGTACGGCGGTCGCAGCGCCGGTGTACACGGTAGGGCTCACGTGGACCGCGAGCGGTTCTACGGGAGTGACGGGCTACTACATTTACCGCGCGCTCTATAATACGTCGACGAGCACGTGCGGAAGCTATACGAAGCTGAATCCGTCGACGCCGAATGCCACAACCTCCTACACTGACAGCAACGGCATCACCGACGGTGACACATACTGCTACCAGGTGACGGCATACGACGCGACCACCGGGCAGGAGAGTACGGACTCGAATATGGCGACTGCGATTATTCCGGCGCCGTAGCGTTAGGACCTAACCAATCCCCAAACGGCTACCGCGACGTCCTCCACCGGAAGCCTTGTCCCGAGCCGGTCTCCGAGGCCCACGGTGTGATCATCACAAGAATCGAGGAATCCAGTTCGATATGCTTCACGGAAGGGTTCTGCCTGCCTTTGCGCGTAACGCGAGAAGCTCCATCACCAACTTGTTCTCCGCCTGAGCGAGCTGCCCGACCGATTGGCCGTTAGCTTCGTTCAGCACGCCATCGATCACCATCTGCGTTAGTGCAGGCGTAACGTCGGGCATTTCGAGTTTTTTCATTTGACCCACGAAGCCGTCCATGAAGTGCTCCACAAAGTGATGGATTCCGCCGGGGCCGCCACCCAAATGCCATTGCAGGCTGGGGCCCATCACGCCCCACCGAAGCCCTGGCCCATAGCACACGGCGATGTCCGCATCCTCCACACTGACGACGCCTTGCTGGATGAGATAAAGGACCTCTCGGTAGAGCGCCGCTTGAAGCCGGTTCCCAACATGGCCCGGGACCGCCTTACGAAGTCGGATCGGCTTCTTGCCGATCGACGCGTAGAACGTCATGGCACGTTCGATCACTGCCTCCGACGTCTTCGCCCCGCCACCTACTTCAACCAACGGAATGACGTGAGGAGGATTAAAGGGATGACCTAGCACGCAGCGCTCGGGATTCTTGCAGCGCGACTGAATGATGTCCATCGTGATGGCGGAAGCACTCGAAGCGAGGATCGTGTTCGGAGCAGCGGCTTCGTCCATCTGAGCGAACACCTGGGCCTTCAAGAAGGCTCGTTCTGGGACGTTTTCCTGGACGAAGTCGGCCTTCGACACCGCCTGCTTCAGGTCGGCAGTGAAGCTCAGCCGGTCGCGGCTTGCACCCGAAGCCAGACCCATGGCCGTGAGTAACTCCCATGCCTCATCGACCCCCTTGCGTAAGTTCGCCTCCGCATCTGGCGCGGGATCCGTCGCGATAACATCAAGACCGCTCGCCAGATACTGCGCCGCCCAGCTTGCGCCGATCAAGCCCGTACCGACGATCGCTACGCTCCGAATCTGTGGGTTTGCCATGTCGTTCTCCATGAAGAATCGTGTTTCCTCGAAACTTCTAGTCGCTCGCAACTCGTACTTTGATGGCGATAGCCCTCTGGCGTCCCAGGTTGTGACCCGGATAGGTCGCACTCACTGGATCTACCGCTCGCGTGGGCATGATCACTGGGCCTTCATTTTGGCGGAGCGACGTCAATCGCCACGGTCAGCATCTTCCAATTCCGTAGGACGAAGTGAAACCGGATGTTTCAACGTCTCGCCTTCCTGATACTCCAGGGTGATGAAGCGTCTCCGGTCGTGGTCGCGGATTTCGTAAATGGGCGCAGCGGCTGATGCTGCGCGAATCCTTTCAAAAATGAGAAGGTCCATATCGGAGGGGCAGGGCCTATCGACGCCATTTTTGTACTCCTGGGTCTGTCCCTTCTCCCGCGTAAGGCCCAAGCTTAATTCACTGCGGTTCGGCAAAGCAGCAATCAAATTGCAGACGCGGAACGCAGCGGCTTCTTATCCCCCTGCCGCGCAGCTTTAGTGCGGCATAAGAGGTACATGGTGAAACAGGTCTCGAGATCCAGCGGAATCTCGTCAGGATTCCGCGTGTTCTTCATTTTCTCAGCAATTCTCGCCTACACCTCATCTGCGATGGCTGGTTCCGGTCAGCTCACGTCAAAGCCTTCCGATGTCAATTTCGGCAGCATCCGAGTCGGCAGTAGCCAGACGCAGTCCCTTACCTTGACGAATGTTGGCAGCTCAAGTCTGATCATAACCCAGGCAACTCCGTCTTTGGCCGCTTTCACCCTAACGGGTCTGTCTTACCCTGTGACCTTGTACGCTGGCAAAACTGTAAGCTGCAACGTAACCTTCAACCCGCAGTCAGCGGGCACGAGCAGCGGCAGCGTCGCCATTAAATTCCACAATCGGCACAATACTTCGGCAACCTATACCTTGACCGTGCCGCTATCAGGCACCGGGGTCACCCCGGGTCAGGTCACCTCAACTCCAACCAGCCTCAGCTTCGGCAGCGTGACGGCGGGCAGCAAGCAGAATCTGTCAGGATCGGTAACCAATACAGGTGGTTCGAGCGTCACGATTTCTCAGGTGGGAATCAGCGGGACCAGCTTTAGCCTAAGCGGGATCGCTCCGCCGGTGACGTTGACGGCGGGACAGAGCACGACCTTCACGGTAACATTTGCGCCGACCGCTGTGGGCACGTTCTCCGGAACGGTCTCCGTGACGTCGAACGCTTCGAACCCGAGTCTATCGGTACCCTTGAGCGGCACAGCAGTCGCGTCCGTGGCGGGCACGCTGACCGCAGTTCCCACAACCGTCGCGGTGCCGGGCAGTATCGTGGTCGGGGCTAGCGGAACAGCGACTGGACGACTCTCAGCCACGACTGCCAGCGTCACAGTGTCCGGAGTAAGCGTAGTCGGTTCAGAGTTTGTGATCAGCGGGCTGGCGTTCCCGGTAACGATTTCTGCAGGTTCGAGTGCAACGTATACCGTGACCTTCAGTCCTACGTCGAGCGGTTCGGCGTCGACCACGGCTTCCTTTGCCAGCAACGCCAGCAATGCGCCAACCGGGTTGAGCCTGACAGGTACGGCGGTCGCCGCACCCGTCTACGCGGTGGGGCTCACATGGACGGCGAGCGGTTCTACGGGAGTGGCGGGCTACTACATATACCGCGCGCTCTATAACACGTCGACGAGCGCGTGCGGAAGCTATACGAAGCTGAATCCGGCATCGCCGAACACCACAACGACCTACACTGACAGCGGCATTACCGACGGTGACACTTACTGCTACCAGGTGACCGCGGTGAACTCCAGCGGCGAGCAAAGCACGGATTCGAACATGGCGACCGCGATTATTCCGGCACCTTAGGCCGAGGTAACTGGAAATCGTCCTCTGCGCCTGTCTCTGGGATCTCGGGTACGATTGTCGGCAACGACCGGATTCTTTGTGGCAACCTCATCCCGCTACTTGATCACGTCGATGAAGTGACTCGTTACCGGGGAGGCAAAGCGGGGAGCATTTGCACCAAAGTGAGATAATCCGTCCAAATCTACTAGGAATTGGTCTTCATGTACCCGATTCGGCACGGCCTGGGTCTCGATCGCTGGTGGCGCATAGCCGGCCTGCGTTGGGAGTGGCCGTTGATTTCCCCGATGTCTGTTTCAATGATGGGACACTGCCCGCGGTTGATCAGATCGACTTTTCCGCTTCGCAATCGGCTTATGACTCAGCAGTTCGAACGAAGTTCTCACATAATTACGGAAAGACTTTTCAAGCCCCTGAGTCCAAATGTCGGAGCCCACTCTGGCCGCGGGCCTGCGAGTTTCATCTTCGGAAAGCGCTGCACCAGATTCAGAAGCGCAATCTGTCCTTCTAACCGCGCCAGTTGGCCTCCAATGCAGGCATGTGGACCTGCACTGAACGCCAGGTGTTGATTGTTCAGCCTCTTCAGGTCCAATTGATTCGGCTCCTTAAATCTCTTTGGATCCCGGTTCGCCGCACCCAGCATGCACAGGACCGACCATCCCTTCCGTATGTGCTGGCCGCAAATCTCGATATCTTCCTTGAGCACCCGAGCCGTGAACTGTACGGGACTCTCACAACGCAGAATCTCCTCTACCGCCGAGCGGATGATCTCGGGGTTATCTCGCAACTCGGCTGTTTCTTCCGGGTGCTTCAGCAGCGTGTACATCCCGTTGCCAATCAGATTTCGAGTGGTCTCGTGCCCGGCGAAAAGTAGGGCGATACACTGAGCGTAGAGCTCTTCTTCGGTCAGCACTTCTCCTTCTTCCTCGATGTCGATGAGAAGGCTAATCAGGTCGTTCCCTTTATTACGTCTCCGTTCTGCCACGGTCTTTCGAAAAAAATCGGTTAACGCAATGAGAGCATCTTGAGCGGCGCGTGCGTGTTCCACGGTACGATCTGGGCTGCCTCGAAACACTGCGATCGCTTGCGACCACCCGACAAAAGTGTCGCGCAGCTCCTGCGGGATTCCCAGCATTTCCAAAATGATGCGCACTGGCATCGGGTTTGCGAACTCGTGCATGAGCTCGACTTCGGAACCATGCTTTAAAGGCTTTAGCATCTGGTCGACGATAGCTTCGACTTGCGGACGCAAGCCTTCGATCGCCGCGGGCGAGAATCCCTTATTAAGAAGTTTGCGCAGTCGGGTGTGCTCCGGCGGGTCCATGAAAATCAGCCACAAGCCGAACATGCGCGCGAGTTCGCTGAACTCGCCCTGGCTGCTGAGCGGAAGCGACAGTATCATTTGCTGCGCGCGTTTTGCGGAAAGCCTGGGGTCTTTAGCAGCCGAAGAGCACTCGGCGTGGCTCACAATCGACCATAACGCCCATTTGCCGTCAACGTCCAGGTAATGCAACGGGCCTTCTTCGTGCAAGCGCGCGTACGCGGGATACGGGTCTTGCAGAATTTCGTCGGTGAAAAGAACCTTTTTCTTCGGAACGATAACCTTGGGCAACCTTCACCTATTCGCACAATCAGAGTTTCAGTCGCGGGGAGACCATCAACTTGCTGATGTTGAGTTTAACACCGCGGAAACTATGATTTAAATGGCGAAGGGCGCTGGAGGCGGGTTTGGCGGGATTCGCGCGCTGTTAACTCAACCCACTTCCCGGGAGCGGCCCCTTATCAGGAGCCGAGCGATAGGCGCTGCCAAGTCAATTCTATGATTTGGACTTTTCCATTAACCGGCGTCGGTGGCGTAACCAATATGAGCTGATCACTTTGAAATTTGACACTGCGGACCAGGTCCCGATCTACATAGTTCTGAATCGATGATATCTCGATGTGATGGGTCACCTTGTCACCGCTGAGCGTGTACCGTCCCGCATAGGCAAGAAATGTTCTGAACGCCTCAGCCTGTTCTTCCTGCGCGCGAGCCCCACCACCTCCGGAGAGTGGCTTTCTCCCACTGTAGCTGATCAGGGCGGTTACTCTGCCGTCCGCGGCATAGGTTAGAAAACCAAGAGGGCTGAGACCATAGGGAGGTTCACAAGACTCTCCCTTTGACGTTGCGCTTGAGGCGGAAACCAGTTTCCACGTGCCCACAAGTTTGTCGTCTCTGTTCACGATTGCACCATCTGAGAGGCGATGAATTCGTCCGTCATTGGAATTGCCGTTCTTATCCTGATTCTCCATTTGATTCTAAGTCCTCGAACTTACTTTGCACCGTCGAAAAAAGACACGCCGCATAGAAGCGGCCCGATTGGCTGCTGATTAGAGCTGGCCGCATCGCGCTTTGCTTCATGACAAATGATACCCTGCGGTTCTATCTTGAGAGCTCTGATGCACAAAGGAAAACTATGGCAATGGAATTGGAAGGCAAAGTTGGGCTCGTGACTGGCGGGACGTCGGGCATCGGCCGTGATACCGCCATACTTTTCGCGAAGGCGGGAGTCAAAGTGGTGGTTGCGGGCCGGCGCGCGGTGGAAGGCGAGGAAACAGTGGAACTCGTCCGTGCCGCGGGCGGCGATGGCCTGTTTGTAAAAACCGACGTGTCGAAGGCCCCCCAAGTGGAAGCGCTTATCCAGAAGGTGGTTGAGAGATTCGGCCGCCTGGATATCGCCTTCAATAACGCCGGGATCGAGGGTGTCCAGGCACCCATTAGCAGACAATCCGAAGAAGACTGGGACCGGACCATCGACATTAATCTCAAGGGCGTGTGGCTCTGTCTGAAGTACGAGATTAGGCAGATGGTCAAGCAGGGCGGTGGCGGAGCGATTGTAAATATGGCGTCGATTCTAGGCTTGATCGGTTCCGCTGGCGTAGCAGCCTACAGTGCGAGCAAACATGGAGTGATCGGCCTGACGAAGACTGCCGCGCTGGAGAATGCTAAGAGCGGAATTCGAATCAACGCAGTGTGCCCCGGATTTACAGAAACCCCTATGGCTGATCGGATCTTTCGCGCTCCGGCGGTCCACAAATACGTTGTCAGTTGCCATCCCATCGGCCGCTTTGCAAGACCGTCGGAAATCGCCGAAGCCGTGTTATGGATGTGCTCGGATCGCGCTTCTTTCATGACAGGCCAGTCGCTGGTTCTCGATGGCGGCTTCCTGGCCGGCCAGAATTCTCCCAGCTAGTCGCACGTTGTTGAGCCAGCGAGATTGCAAAATCGGCGACTACCAAGCAGTCGTGACTGTCCCTGGCGTTTCGTGGTTATTCTCACCCCGTTCATTTCAATGACCAAAGTCATTTCCTGAGAGTTTTGATTTCACCCTTGAGTGTGCAATTCTACATTCCGCAGGTCTCCGGGCAGAGCAAAACAGCGAAGAGCAAAACAGCGAAGAACTCGCATGGTCGAGCACCAGCAGATTTCGAATCAGAGGCCAGTGTTCAGCATTATTATCGCCGTTTATAACGGCTGGGCCGTGCTGGAAGGATGCCTGCGATCCCTGGCACAGCAAACGAACGGGCCGAGTTTCGAAGTCATCCTTGTGGACGACGGCAGCACGGAACCGGCCCCAAACTTCGTTTGCAGCTCCAACTTCTCTTACCCCTTGACGCTAATCTCACAGCCTCACTCGGGGATTCCCGCTGCTAGAAACAGAGGAATTCGGAGTTCCACCGGCGCAGTGTTGCTATTCGCGGACGCGGATTCCAGACTCCAGGCGAACTGTCTGGCTGCTCTCAATTCAGCCATCAACAAATCGCCCCAGCACAATTGCTTTCAACTGCGGCTCGTCGGAAATTGTTCGAACCTGGTTGGCAGAGCCGAGGAACTACGGCTGATAACCTTTCAGCAGCGGATGCTTCAGCCGGACGGTCGTATTCGATACTTGAACACCGCTGGTTTCGCCATGCGCCGCGCGCGGGTGGACATCCAGGCCGGCGCGTTTGATCCTCTCGCGTTCAGAGCTGAGGACACTCTTCTGCTGGCCGATCTTATGCAAGCTGGCGAGCTCCCCTTGTTTGTTCCTGATGCACTCGTCGAGCATTACATCCCACTATCTCTGGCGGCGTGCTTCCGAAAGGATATTCGGTCAGCATATTTGGAAGGAAGGACGTACAACATCATCGCCTCGAAAGGCGTAAGAATTCGGCTGACGAACCGAGAGCGTCTGCAATTGTTATTGTCCATGTGGAGAACTGCCAGGGAGCCGTCAATCGGAAGATCGGCTTGGTTTGTGCTTGTCGTCAGGCAGGCGATTCAGCGAATGATCTCTTTGGGGTATAAATGTCTGTCGTAACTCTTCTAGCCTGCAAGGAGATCGCATCGAATTATTGGCGGATCACGATTTTTAGAATTCCTTCCAGATTCCCCTGGAAAGCTTCGACTCCAATCCGCCAATAAAAGAGCTCTTACTGATCTGTTTTTTTTGATCTACATGAGCGACGTTTGTGATTCGAGATTGCCTAATTTCCCTGTATAATGGTGACACCTCGGCCATCAGATTGTGCCGGCCGTTTCCTCCCCCGGATTACCCTTAATCAGTGCAGTCCTTTTTGTCCGATCATGGTCCGAAGCAGTAAGGATCGATCGGCTTGATTCGACCGGTATGGAGGAGCGATCTCAATGAAGGCAGGCATGTTCGGTATCGGCGCGCTACTGGTCTGCCTCGCGTCCGGCGCAATGGTGGCTTGCTCGCATCCCGCGTCAAGGATCTCCCGCACCTGGGACCCAAAAGCGGCAGCCACATACCTCGACCACAGGGAGGGTTGGTGGGCGGGGTGGACGGGATCCGCCCGCGATCACGGCACTTTCTGCGTATCGTGTCACACCGCACTGCCCTATGCTCTCTCCCGACCTGCCCTTCGGGTCGCACTCGCCGAACCCGGTCCGTCCGTGAACGAACGCAGGCTGATCGATGACGTCACCAAGCGCGTACGGCTTTGGAAGGATGTCGGGCCGTACTACAGCGACCAGGGATACGACCACAAAACCGCAGAGTCTCGCGGAACTGAATCGGTCCTGAATGCTCTGATCCTTGCCAGCTACGATGCTCAGAGCGGGCAACTCAGTGACGACGCGCGGGCAGCGTTCGACCACATGTGGGCATTGCAGCAAACCACCGGAGAAAGTGCTGGCTCATGGCCGTGGCTCCAGTTCGATCAGGAGCCTTGGGAAGCGAACGATTCCGCCTACTACGGCGCGGCATTGGCCGCGATGGCAGCGGGGATGGCCCCGGGAAACTATGCGTCGACTCCTGAAATCCAAGGTAATCTCACGCGTTTGCGGGAGTACCTGAACCGGGAGAGCGCGGCACAATCCACAATCAATCGTGTTTTCCTGCTCTGGGCTTCCACCAAATTGCCAGGGATTCTTTCGCCGGAACAGCAGCAGGCGATCGTTCATGAAGCCCTAGGCAAGCAACAGAGAGATGGCGGCTGGAGGTTGGCTTCAATCAGTTGGAAGTGGAACGGTTGGAGTCTTAAGTCCTTTGAGAACATGTGGATCCGGGAAGATGGGACCCCGATGGAAGGAAAAAGCGACGGTCTTGCGACCAGCCTTATTACGCTTGCACTGCAGCAGGCAGGCGTTCCCCGTGATAATCCCCAACTCAAGCACGGTCTCTCGTGGCTGATGAGCAACCAGGATGCTACAGAGGGTTTCTGGCCCGCTTCTTCTGTAAACAAGCGTCGGCACATTTCCTCGGACACGGGGCGCTTTATGAGCGACGCGGCTACTGCCTTTGCGGTGCTCGCCCTGACGGAGAACCAACGGACAACACACGGGACAACAGGCCAGGTGGCGTCGGTATCCAATCATTGAGGATCGCGCTGCCCCAAAGAAAAAAGAAACTATGAAAGATTGTCGCCAATTTTACATTGATGGAAAGTGGGTCGATCCCACCAAATCCCACGATTTCTCGGTCATCAATCCTGCCACCGAGGAGCCCATCGCCACGATCTCGCTCGGCGGTGCTGAGGACGTTGATCGAGCCGTTGCTGCAGCCAAACGTGCCTTCGAGTCGTATTCCGAAACCAGTCCGGATGAGCGCCTCAAGCTTCTGCGCCGGATCATTGAGGTTTATCAGTCAAAGATCGATGAGATGGCTGACACCATCTCGCAGGAGATGGGCGCTCCCAGTTCACTCGCCCGAAAAGCGCAGGCTCCCGCCGGACTCGCACATTTGCTGGAAATCGTGAAGGTGCTGGAGCACTTCAAGTTCGAAGAACTCAAAGGCTCGACGCTCATGCGAAAAGAGCCGATTGGAGTATGCGGGCTCATCACCCCCTGGAACTGGCCCATGAACCAGATCGTCTGCAAGGTAGCGCCTGCACTCGCCGCGGGATGCACGATGGTTCTCAAGCCCAGCGAAATGGCTCCGCTGTCCGGTTATTTATTTGCCCAGATCCTGCATGAAGCGGCCGTTCCGCCGGGTGTTTTCAACCTGGTGAACGGCGATGGCCCCACGGTGGGCGCTGCGATCGCGGCACATCCCGATGTGGCCATGGTTTCCTTCACCGGGTCCACACGAGCCGGCGTGGCTGTGGCCACGGCTGCCGCTCCGACTGTAAAGCGGGTGACGCAGGAACTCGGGGGCAAATCGGCCAACATCATTCTGGAAGACGCCGACTTCGAGAGTGCAGTCAAGCAGGGCGTTCAGGAATGCTTCCGCAACACCGGCCAGTCCTGCAATGCGCCCACTCGGATGCTGGTTCCCCGATCGAAGATGGCAGAGGCCGCAGCGACAGCGAAACGAACAGCCGAAGCCACCAAAGTTGGTGATCCATTCGCCGAGGGCACCAGTATCGGGCCCTTGGCGAGCAAGGCACAATTCGACAAAGTGCAGCGCCTTATCGAAAAGGGCATCGAAGAAGGCGCAAAACTGGTCGCCGGAGGACCTGGCCGTCCGGATGGTCTGGCAAAAGGCTACTTCGCGAAACCGACGGTGTTCGCGGATGTGCACAACGACATGACCATCGCCCGCGAGGAAATCTTCGGACCGGTCCTCTGCATCATCCCTTACGAAAACGAAGAGGACGCGATACGAATAGCGAACGATACTCCCTATGGATTGTCCGGTTTTGTAACATCGCCAAACCGGGAGCGGGCGGCGCGGGTCGCGAAACGCATTCGATCCGGAAACGTCCACATTAACGGCGCCCGGGTCGATTTCGCAGGCTGTTTTGGGGGCTACAAGCAGTCAGGAAACGGCAGAGAATGGGGCGAAGCGGGCCTCGAGGAGTTCCTGGAATTGAAGGCGATTTTCGGCTACGCCGATCAACGTAAATGAAGCTGGGGCGTTGGAAAAACGTTTCCACGGATGACTGAAATGCAGTAACGTAACCGACAAAAAATGATAGTAAATCTTTTATTTACATATATTTACGACGGCGTTAAGTGGCCCCTAGATTGCAGCCCTGAAACTATCCCCCTTATCAGGCACCTGCGGGAATGCCCCGCGGTTTAGCGTTTAGACCAGCAATGAAACCGGAGGAACGACCGAATGACGAGTAAGGACAATTATCAAGGCCAGAACACGGGGACAACGACCCTGCAGGAAGTGCTAGCGAAGGTCTGGGCAGATAGTCTTGGAATCGAGAAGGTTGGTATCGAGGACGACTTCTTTGAACTCGGCGGCGCTTCTGTGGTAGCTACGCAGATAGTTTCCCGGTTGCGCGAGATGTTTCAGATGGACTTGCCTGCCATCCTTCTGTTCGAAACCCCCACCATCGAGAAGCTTGCACGGTACATGATTGAAAATGAAGCACAGCCTGGTCTGACCGAAAAAACCGCTACCCTTTTGAAGCGGATCGAAGGCATGACCGAAGAAGAAGTGGCTCGTAGCTTGGGTTCAAAGTGAGAATTGGTGTCATAGCGTCATGAGCAAGGACACATTCAAGGACGGTGGTCTCTCCGAGCAGAAACTCGCGTTGCTGGCCAGTCTCCTTGAGAAAGAAGGCATCCCACAGGCGCCACGCCTGCCGTCTTGGTCCGCCCTTACACCCATAAGGGCGGGCGGATCGAAGCCGCCCCTCTTCTGCATGCACGGAGCCGGCGGAACGGTGATGATGTACCGTGACCTCTCTCGGCATTTGGGTGACGACCAGCCTTTCTATGGTCTGCAGTCGCAGGGCCTGGACGGGATCCGCCCCCCTCTGACCAGCATCGCGGAGATGGCAGCGGTCTACGTGAAAGAAATCAGGAGGGTGCAGCCCCACGGGCCGTATTTCATCGCTGGGTATTGCATGGGCGGAACGGTCGCATTTGAGGTGGCCCAGCAGCTCCACGAACTGGGCGAACCGATTGCTCTCCTTGCCCTGTTCGATACGATGAACTGGCACAAGATTCCCCTCACCTTCTGGAGCCTGAGCTCCCACACTAGACAACAACTGATCTTCCACGCCGCGAGTTTTCTCGCCCTGGATTCAGAGGACAAGAGCAAGTTTCTCAAGGAAAAGTTTGCGATCTTGAAAAGCCGGATTCCCGTGTGGCGTGGGATGTTTCTCTCCCGCTTCAGCAAACGTTCGCCGAACGCAGTTTCGGAGTCGCTCGTGTTGGGAAAAATATGGCAGACGAATGACCGCGCCTCGTGGGCGTACCTTCCGAAGTTCTATCCCGGCGTGGTGACCGACATCCGCCCCGCGAAACAATATCGGATATTCAGCAAGCCTGGTTTGAAATGGGATGGGTTGACGCAAGGACAAGACGTCATCGTTCTGCCAGTGTATCCCGGCACTATGCTGGTTGAGCCGTTCGTCAAGCATTTGGCCGACGCGCTGCGGCGGTCAGTCGATGTTGCTATTCAACGCTATGAAAGTCGTGCGTCGGGACAAACGGTCGTTAAAGCACTGTAGCCACGGAGGAGTCGATTGACAATCGGGAGCGGGTGGTCCAAGACCTGGACCTATTTCCAGGGCGATTGGCACGAGGGTAACATCGGGATCATGGGCCCGCGCACGCATGCTGCGTGGCTTTGTTCGATCGTGTTCGATGGCGCTCGATTTTTTGAAGGAGTAACCCCTGACCTCGAGTTGCATTGCGCCCGTGTCAACGACTCGGCGAAGAAGCTCTTCCTCAAGCCGACGGTCTCAGCGGAAACCTGGGTCAAGTTGGCGCGGGAAGGCATCAAGAAATTCGACGGGAATACCGCACTTTACATTCGCCCTATGTACTGGGCGGAAAAGGAAGGACCGTGGGTTCAGGCGCATGACCCGGAGTCCACGCAGTGGTGCCTCTCGATCTACGAGGCGCCCATGCGAACGCCCAAGGGATTCTCGATCACGTTGTCCCCCTATCGCCGGCCAACCCTGGAGACGATGCCGGTCGACGCTAAGGCTGGCTGTCTCTATCCCAACAACTCGCGCTCGCTTTTTGAGGCGCAAGCCCGCGGCTTCGACAATGCCATCGTGTGCGATATGCTCGGCAATGTCGCCGAACTCGCCACTTCGAATATTTTTATGGCGAAAGATGGTGTGGTGTTCACTCCAATTTCCAACGGAACATTCTTGGCAGGCATCACCCGGCAAAGAGTGATCGGATTGTTGCGGCAGAATGGCGTGAGTGTCGTCGAGACGACTCTCGCTTACCGGGATTTCGAGAACGCAGATGAGATTTTTGCGACAGGAAACTATTCCAAGGTGGTTCCGGCGACTCGCATCGGCGATCGTTCCCTTCCCTTCGGTCCCGTCTACACAAAGGCTCGAGAACTCTATTGGGCGTTCGCGCATTCATGATCGCATTCATGATCACGGAATTGCTCAGGCAATACGGGACTTCAAGATGCACGCCTGAGTCCCAGTTGTAACGTGAATCCTATGCCCACCTCCACGATGGTCGAGACGCTGATCCCTATCTGGCAGCGCGTGCTGCAGCTCTCATCCATCGGTGTCGACGATAATTTCTTTGAAGTTGGCGGTGATTCCACCCTGGCTCTCGCCCTGTTCAACGAAATCGCGCAAGCATGCGGCCGCGAATTACCGCCGGTGATGATCTACCACGCTCCCACGATTGCTGCCCTGGCCACGGTGCTGGAAGAATCTGCCGCACCGCGCGTTCCACCGCTGGTTCAGCTGAAAGCGGGCTCCGCCGAGCCGGCCGTGTTCATCACCCATGGCCTAGGCGGGAGCGTGATGGATTTTTTTCAAGTCGTCAAGCACATCCAGACACCCCGCGCGGTTTACGGAATGCAGCAGAAGGGTATTGATGGAGCAGAAGAGCCGTCTCAGAGTATCGAAGAGATGGCACGGTATTCCCTCGAAGCCGTCAAACAGTTACAACCTCACGGACCGTATCTGCTCGTCGGGTACTCGCTCGGAGGGCTGGTCACTCTGGAAATGGCGCGGCAATTGAATGCCGCGGGCGAAACGGTAGCGCTCCTGGCGATGCTCGATTCCTATCCAGAGATACGGTACTTGTCCTTCCCACAGCGTGCCCGGTTGCTGGCCCGTTTGGCCACACGACGCGCCAGTACTGCCATGAAATTGCCTATGGGAGACGCGGTGTCTCTAATGATTCGCCCGACGCGGCGCCGCTCGCTCACTCCGAGAGTGTCCTATCAGCCGCCGGCTGATGTATCGCTCTCCCCGACTATGCAACGCGTCCGGCAGAGCGCCTATCTGGCGTTGACCCGTTACCAACCTCACTTTTATCCGGGCAGGATAAGGTTTGTGAGGGCCGCAACCCCCACCGACTTCCCCGCGGATCCATCGGCGGTATGGGCCCACTTGGCAGGTAAATTCGAAGTGGAAACCGTGCCCGGCGATCATCTTGGAATTATGACCACTCACTACGAGCAACTGGGATCCGCAATCTCCCGTTACGTGAACGAAGCGCTTCCCCCGCCGAGCAATTCGGAGAGTTTTGCAACCCGCTGAGGGTTTGTTAGAGACAACAAGATGAATGGTGCAGAAAGTCTCATTCGTTCGCTGATGGCCGGCGGAGTTAAAACGTGCTTCGCAAACCCGGGCACTTCGGAAATCCACATCGTTGCCGCACTTGACCACGTGCCGGAAATGCGATGCGTGCTCGGTCTCTTCGAAGGTGTGGTCACCGGAGCAGCGGACGGCTATGCGCGCATGGCCGAAAAACCAGCATGCACCCTGTTGCATCTTGGCCCCGGCCTCGGGAACGGTCTCGCGAATCTGCACAATGCGAGCCGTGCTCAGGTGCCCATCGTCAATCTGGTTGGCCAGCATGCGACCTATCATCTGCAGCACGACACGCCGCTCACCTCAGACATCGAAGGCATCGCCCGACCCTACTCGAAGTGGCTGCGAACTTCGCGCGCTTCTTCAGAGCTGGGCCGTGACGCTGTGGAAGCCATCGTCGCTGCGCGCACAGCGCCCTGGCCAGATTGCCACGCTAATCGTGCCCGCCGACAGCGCCTGGAGTGAAGGCGGGTCGATTGCGGCTTTTCCCGTCCTGCCAAAACCGCCACTGCCTGCCGCCGAGACTGTCGAGAAGGCAGCCGCCATGCTTCGTTCCGGTTTGCGCACCGCAATCTTGATGACCGGAAATGCCCTCTACGGCAAGGGCCTGACCGCGGCAGGACGCATCGCTGCGGCCACCGGAGCCAAACTGTTCGCTCCGTATCCGCTTACTCGATTGCAACGCGGAGCCGGAACCCCAAGGGTCGATCGTGTGCAGTACGTCCTCGAACAGGGGATCGAACAGTTCAAGGAATTTCGTCAGTTGATTCTGGTAGGGGCTCAGGCTCCAGTCGCGTACTTCGCCTACCCGGGAAAAGAAAGTGAATTCACTTCGCAGGACTGCGCAATTCACACTCTGGCAAGCCCTGGTGAAGACTATGTCGGCGCACTCGAATCACTGGCCGCGGCGTTGCCGGCAGGCGGGACAGATTTACGCGCGGAGAAAGCCGAACGGCCAGCGCAGCCGAGTGGGGAAATCACGTTACCGGGACTGGCTGCCGCAGTCGGAGCACTCCTGCCAGAAAATACTATCGTGGTCGACGAGTCTATGACCTCGGGCCGCGGGCTGATGGCCGCTACCATTGGAGCCCCTCCGCACGACTGGTTGGGCAACACGGGCGGTTCGATTGGAATCGCGATGCCGCTGGCGGTGGGTGCAGCCGTGGCCTGTCCCGATCGCCGGGTCCTCTGCCTCACAGCCGACGGCAGCGGCATGTACACACCACAGGCACTGTGGACGATGGCGCGGGAAGGTCTCAACGTCACGACGGTGGTTTTCGCCAACCGTGACTACGCCGTGTTGAAACGGGAGTTTTCCTATCTGGGAGTGGGCGAGCCTGGACCTCGGGCAGCCGCTATGTTCGAGATCGGGCGCCCCGATCTCGACTGGGTGCACTTGGCAAAAGGAATGGGAGTGCCCGGCACCCGGGTTACTACGCTGGATGCGTTCGGGAAGGCGCTACAGGCGGGGTTCGAAGCAGAAGGACCGACGCTGATTGAAGTACCACTATAGAGCCTGGCGGCTCGGGGTGGTTAGCGGGTGGAAGCGAATTGTGTCATCTTGGCGAGTTCACCCTTGATGACCTTCCCGGTCGGCGTCAGCGGCATCGACGGCACAAGCAGAATTTGCGACGGCCGCTTGTAGGGAGCGAGATGTTGCGCGGCGTGTTGCGCCAAGTCGGCTTCTGAAATCGGCGACGCCGGCGAGAGCTGCACAAAGGCGACGACTTCCTCACCGCCTTCCGCTCCTCCGACCGGCCGTCCAATGACTGCCGAACGCACCACGGCAGGATGCGCGTTCAGCACCGCTTCAACTTCCGCCGGGTAGACGTTCTCACCGAAACGAATGATCAATTCCTTGCTTCGGCCAACAATGAAAAGATATCCGTTCTCGAGGCGTGCCAGGTCGCGCGTGTTAAACCAGCCCTCGGGATTGATAGCCGCTGCCGTCTCCTCGGGCGCGTGATAGTAACCCTTCATCACGTTGGGACCACGCACCCACAGCTCGCCGACTTCTCCGTCGGCCACCGGCTTTTGATCGGATCCAACCAGTTGCACTTCCACTCCCGGCAGAACGCGGCCCACAGACGTGTCAGTTCGGCGCTCCCCCACGACAGCCTGCGCAATGTTCGGAGAGCATTCCGTGACGCCGTACCCGTTATGGAGCACCATGCCAAACAAGCTCTCTACCTGCGTTTTTACGGTGGGCTGAAGCGGTGCACCCGACGATGAAATGATGCGCAAGGCCGGAAACTTGAACGACTGCAATCCTTTCAACTTGGCGTAGTCCGCCAGAAGCGAGAACATTCCCGGAGCGCCCAACACAACGGTCAACCGCTCTTTCTCCAGCGTCGCAAGTCGTTGCTACAGGATCGAAACGTGACGCCAGATGCAATGTCGCGCCGCTCACCAACGATCCTAAAAGGACGATGGAAAGACCAACCGCATGCGACATCGGCAAGACGCCATAAAGCCGATCATCCGGACTCAGTGACCGGATTCTGGCTGACACCGATGCGACGAACAGCAGGTTCCGGTGCGTCAACATCACGCCCTTGGGAAGTCCGGTTGTGCCAGATGTGTAGATCAGCGCGGCGACGCGCTGCCGAATCTCTGTCGTCGATGGGTTCCGGCTCGACTTTCTCGTTCAGCGGACCGACCGCGATGGAGCCTAAACTCGCAACGTCTTGAGTGACCGCACCGTGCCGCTTGGCGTGTTCCCGTGCCTGCAGCGAAACGCTCGTGGTGTAGATCACACGCCGGGCGCCACAGTGGTCGCGGATCGCATCGACTTCTTTCGCAGAGAGTCGCGCACTGACCAGCGCCGGCCACGCGTCGATACCGGCGATCGCAAGCAGGATTGCAACGAACGCCCGGCAGTTTTCGCACACGACCATCACCCGGTCGCCAGGTCGCACGCCAGATTCGAGAAGCCACGTCTGCGTCTCGGCGACTACAAGAGCAAGTTGTTGATAAGTCCAGGTTCCTGACGGTTCTGTCAGTGCGGGCTGATCGGGCGCGGAATCGGCCCAGGGCCTGATGACGTCGCCGATGCGATCAGGAAGGTTCGCCAGAAGTTCGGCGACCTTGTCGCGAGTTATTTCAGCCATAAGAAGTAAGAAGGTCGTAGTGAAGCAGCGCTCTACAGCTGTGCAGAACGTTTTCGCGAAGCTCGCAGATGGGCCGCCGCCATGGCTGGGAACACCGTCACATCCGCTCTCTTCGATACTACATACTGCAGCCAGTTCCTATAAATCGTTTCGGCGGAAGGACGCCAGGTGTTTTGCAACCCGCCGACCAACGCAGCTTCCGGAAAGCCTTCCATCCGTTCTTCCCGCCGATCGGACGAAGCAACACCTCGGAAATCGTTGAGAAGCTTCGTAGCCGCAGCATCGAAATAACCCTTGGGCATCGAGGGGTACGTCTCCCGTTCCTTGCGGAGAAATCTCTTGATGTCCCTGCGGTATTCCTTGAGCAGAGTCTGGGCTCCATACTCCGGATGACCCTGAAAATGTACGAACAGGCTCTGCTTCTTCATCTTCACGAACGAGTCCACGCCGCCCTCGGCCGATTGCGTCAGCACCTGATAACCGCTTGCGTTGAGCTCTTCCGCCTGTACTTCGTTCCAGCGGGAATGCGGAAAGCGTATGCGCTCACCCGTGCCGGCCGTCAGCGGGTGCTTGCCGGCCTTTGCGAAGTCAAAGACGCCAAACTGCTTGTCGCCTAGCGGATGACGCCGGATGCCGTCACTGTGCAGAACTCCCGCGTGTGCCGCCAGACAGGACAATATCGTCGACGCAGTATTGCTTTCTGCCCAGTCGAGCACATTCCCCAGCGCAGACCAATAGGGTTCATTGCGCAGGTCGGGTTGCCGCGGCTCGGTCCCGGTCATGATCGCACCGTCGAACCGGTCGTTCAGTAGATCGTCGGTACTGAAGTAGAAGCCGCTGAGATGCTGCTGTCCGCGTTCACCGCGGGGAACGCCTGATAACGAGTGGAGCTTCACGCGTACCGGGACGTTGCCGGCGGCAGCCTCGAGGAGTTCAAAGAACTGAACCTCGGTGTCTTCCAGCGCGGAGTCCGGCATGTTGTTGACGAACGCGATCCTGACGCACTCGGCGCTCGTGGCGAAGGCATCCACTGACCCCGAGTGCAGGCCTTTTTTGTCAGCCCAACGCGGCGGAATCCGCCCGCCCTCAATGATCAATGGCATTCGAGTTCCCCACAGTTTGCGCATGTCGCGATTGCTTGTAGCTTCACGCCTTTGCCTTATCCAACGCTTGTCCCAGATCGTCGAGAATGTCGTCGATGTGCTCGATGCCGACACTCAGGCGAATCATCTCCGGGGTCACTCCGACCTTGGCTTGCTCTTCCGGAGTAAGCTGCCGATGCGTCGTCGACGCAGGGTGACACGAAAGAGACTTCGCATCCCCCATGTTCACCATCCGCTTAAACAACTGAAAGGCATTGAATGTCTTGCGGCCGCCCTCGTAGCCGCCCTTCACACCGAAGGTGAGCAGGGAGCAGAAGTTTGACCCCAGGTAACGATGCGCCATCGGATACAGCGGATTGTCCGGAAAGCCGGCGTAGTTCACCCAGTCGACCATGGGATGCGCCCGTAGAAACTCCGCGACCTTACGAGCATTTTCCACGTGGCGCTCCATGCGCAGTGCCAGCGTCTGGATTCCCTGCAGGAATAGAAAACCGTTGAACGGCGATAATGTAGCACCGGTATTCCTCTGGCAGACGGTCCGACATCGCGCAACGTACGCCGCATCCCCAAAGTGATCGACGTAGACGACGCCGTGATAGGCGATCTCCGGCTGATTGAACATGTAGAATTTTTCCGGATATTTTCGCCAGGGAAACTTCCCGGAGTCCACGATCATTCCGCCAATGCTGGTGCCGCCGCCTCCAATGAATTTCGTCATGGAGTGCAGTACTACGTCTGCGCCGTATTCGATGGGCCGCAACAGAATCGGCGTGGCGACTGTGTTGTCGACCACGAGCGGAACCCCGTGTTTGTGCGCGACGCGAGCCAGGCCCTCGATATCCGCAACGTTGCCCGCGGGATTTCCCACGCTCTCGCAGTAGACGGCCCTCGTGTTTTCGTCGATCAGCGCATCCACTTCGTCGGGGCTGTCGGTTTTTGAGAATTTCGTATTGATCCCGCGCTTGGGAAAGATATGAGCCAACAGCGTGTAAGTCGCCCCGTAGAGTTGCGGGATCGACACGATGTTGTTCCCGGCCTCGGCGATGTTGATCAACGCATATTCGATCGCCGCCATCCCCGAGCTTACACTGAGCCCATCGACTCCGCCTTCCAGGGCGGCGACACGTTTTTCGAGGACCGTATTGGTGGGGTTGCCGATGCGAGTGTAGATATTCCCTTCAACTTCCAAATTGAAGAGGGCAGCACCATGTTCGGCGCTGTCGAACTCAAAGGCAACTGTCTGGTAGATGGGTACGGCGACGGCCTTGGTCGTGGGATCGCCGTCGTACCCCGCGTGAATCGCGATCGTTTCTCTCTTCATGTCTACCAGTTGATGCGTACGAGCTTAAAACTACGAATCGAAGCCGAAGCAATGTGATCGTCGCCGAAGATTCGCTCACTTCGCGGTCGTCGCCATGCTCCGAACCGGGACCGATGCTGCCTCTCTTGAGAGCGACTTCGCCACACCGCTCGTAATCGTGCGAGCCGCGAAGCCCGCGCCGAAGGCAAATCGCATCACCGGGCCAAAACTGTTTGCGGCCGCAACTCCGCCGAAATACAGACCGGGCACTGACGATTCGAAATTCGACGAGAGCACCGGCGCTTTGTTGAGAGTCTTTACCTTCGAGCGAATCTCGGGGTTGAGGAACTTCAGCCGCTCCATGTCCACTTTGTAACCTGTTGCCGCAATCACATGCTCGGTCACAATCTCGCTCTGGCTCCCGTCCGCGGCGCGAACCTTCAGATGGACTTTGCCGTTCTCCACTTCGGCAGATTGCGGTGTGCACCCCAGATGCACCGGCAACTTCCCGATGACTTTGTCGCGAATGAACCATCCCCCGGAAGGGCCAAGAGCTTTTCCGACGATGTACAGGCGGAGCCCTTCAGGCAAATAGTGGAATGCCCCGGGAGCATCGGCGTAGAATCGCGAACGCGTCCCCGGACCAAGACCCGATTGTGGATGCCTTATCTGCTGCCACCACGAACGTGGCTTGCCCGTGGGCTGACTATGGAAATGCAGTTCAGCAGCGCGGGTGACCATCTGCACATCGGCTCCGGCCTCGCGCAGCAACCCTGCCAAATCCAAAGCGGAAGCTCCGCCGCCGATTACCACAACACTGTGGCCGCGGAATGGTTCGACTTCGCGATGGCGAGCGCTGTGCGAGAAGAATTCCGCCGGAAGATGCGCCAGGTTCTCGGGAACATGCTCGAAATGCGTGATGCCAACTGCAAGCACAACCTTGCGAGCTTGAAAAGTCTCGCCGTCCTCAAGCCTCAAAAGAAAGCCGCCGGGCACGCGATCCACGCTGGCCACAAGCTTGTCTTCCAGCTCCGGCACCATGCGGTCCCGGAAGGCAAGTCCGTATGCGGTGAATGTATCAATCTGCACCGGCACGCCGGTGTCCGCATACTGGATGCCCCGCTCCGCACAAAACTGCCGCAGAGTGAAAGCTTTCTCCGGATCGTAAATATCGGAAGCAAAGCCATCCGACTTCAGCATCATGCCCTTCGGCATGTGGTTCAGCCAGCTGTCCATGGGACGGCCGAAAATACGAAATGGAATGCCCTGCCGCCGGAAATGCGCGGCAATTGAGAGTCCGTAGGGACCCGCTCCAACAATCGCAGTCTCTAGCATGCGCGAAAAACTCCTTATGAAAGGTTGGCTCGTCAGCGAGTAAACCAGGGGAGACGTCAGTGAAACAGAGGGGGAACTCTGAGGGGGATCGAGAACGATCATATCACACGAGAATCGCGTGGTCTACATCTAGCTGACGTTGCAACCCTCTGTATTATCAGCACTATAGCTCCGACTCCAAGCAATACCTGTATCGGGTCGTATTCGTCGGCGGTACCCAGTCGATCGGTCTGCCTGTGGGAACCTTTCGTCGGCGATCCTTAATCTAGATCCTTCGGCTGCTCTGGCCCGGGTTCAGTCATCTCGGATTCCGGCGATCGAATCGGAGCCCTGGCCTGGCAGGATCAGACCCGAAATTTAGTATGGCTTGGCATGGCTCTCCGGGTTACCACTGCTTAAGGCATCCGAAGCCATGATTTATTGAGATTCTAGCTATAAATCAAGCCATACGGCTTGATGGGTCGCCCCTCCGTGGGGTTGCCTCGGAAGTCGAGGGGGCGGAACCGAAATTCAGTATGGCTTGACATGGGCTCTCTGGGTAACCACTGCTTAAGGCATTCGAAGCCATGATTCATTGCGATTCTAGCGATAAATCAAGCCATACGGCTAGATGGGTCATCATTTCGCGGCAACTCCTCGGACGCCTGGGGCTTTCGCGCGCGAGCATTGTTGGTGGCGTCCCCTTGGGTGCGAGGTTCCTGCGAAAGTGGCGAGGGTGGTTGCCCTGGCTGTGCTTTCTCTTTGCTCAGCAGCCTCTCTACCTCATCGAGGCGCCGCTCCAGATTCGTGGTCAAGATTGCACGCAGTTGAAGGCTGAGGAGCGACGCCAAGCCGGTTGCGACTCTGGGCTCAACTTTGCCTGCATAGACGTCTGCAACCAAGCGGTCCACGGCTTCTTGGACTGCACTCGCCTTTTCCAGTTTGGGGAGCGGATCGACACTCTGCGTCCTGGCCGGACGCTTGTTCTTTCCGCCGATTCGACCGAGTTCGGAGGCTTTGTTGGGATTCGCGTGGAAGAAGCATAGACCGCCCGCAGTGGCTGCCGCTCGGCAAGGTTCGCCGTTCTTCGCATTAGCCTGGCAACGCGAACTAGAGTTATTCGGGGTCATCTTCGAGGTCAGGACTGAGCGGGGGAAGTTGCGATACACGAAGCTCGTACTTGGCCACGAGCTGCTCGAGTCTGTTTTCGGCCCCTTCGTCGTGTATCACGTCCCGCCCAACATATTGAACGATCATTATTCGTCCCAGCCGGCGGAATCCATGGGCTGGGCACGGAAGATTCGTCGCGTCTTCGAACTGCTCTGGACTCCAAAAGGCATGTGGAAAATTCTTTCCACGTGGATAGCAGTTGCAGTCGGCCAATTTTTCGCGCCTGGCTAACTCGGCCGCTTGCCGCTCGACCTCGGCCACTCGCTTCTCCAGGTTGGGGAGTTTTTCTGACACTCACTGTCCTTCTGAGACTCGGTTTATTAGACGATTCCAAGTCTAGCGCTTGTTCGAGGTGAAAGATCCTCAAATCCCCCCGGCAGTTCAGATTGCACGGTACTTCGGTAACGAATCGAGTTACCCACGTGCTTCGCGGGATTCCCGTCTACGAGAAGGGACGGTGTAGCGATCGCTGTCTCGCCGGCATCAGCCCTCTTTTTGCCACTCTGCGAGGTACCGTTTTGAGCTATTGTTGATCCTGCTACCTGAACGCGACGGTCCCGAGCGCAGGAACTCGATCTGCGATTCAATGAGACGATGCTCGCGCTCTTGACTAGCGAGGTTGGCAGGCTCGATCCTTCAGCGCCGCTAGGATCCGAAAGCAGGAGAGCATTCTGCGTTCATGATGCTGATATTGTCATGAGACAGCAGGCCTTTGCCCCAGGCGCTTGCTGACTCTGTGATGTGATATCATTACGATATTGTTAAGATATCACAATGGAGGCGCCACACGATGCGAGCTTCTGGTATTCGACCTAAGGAAAAGCCAATACGTGAGAATTGCGGGCAGTCAAGCAACTTTACCCACATGTGACCAACTCGCAACTGCTACTTCTCGGGGAGCGAGTCGGAGCCTAAGTCTATCGTTAAGAGCCGGCGATCTACTCTTGTTAGACGAGAAATGGTACGTGACCCATTCCGGCCTGATTTGCGACTCCGCGCAGAGGAGGCGGAGTTCAGGCATAGCGACGGAATTAGCGGAAAGCGTTTCCAATCCAGAGCTGAGTCGGTGGGTCTTCAAAGCGACCGTTTCTAAATCGGCAACCGAAAACTTCGTGGGTTATGGGGATGCCGACCCTTCCAACGTCTCTTTTCTCGTCCACGGCGCCGAAATGCGCGTTGCTGAGACTCGGGCCGTCAACCGTGCCCTGCGCAAAGCCTACGGCATCGGCATTTGCTCAGTCGAGGAAGTCGGCTCTCTCGCCCCACCTCCGCGCCCGACCCAAGAGGCAAAGAAACTCCCGCCGCAACCTGCCAACGACACCCACGAGGGACCGAGGGTTCGCGACCGCCTGTGCCAGATTATTCGACAGCATGAACTCGATCCCAACCTGGTCAAAGCCTACGCAACAGATTTCTGCGGAGTGAAGACCCTTCGCGAAGCCACGCGCGACCAAATCGAAAACTTTGTGAAGCATCTGGCGGACTGGGCTGAGAAAGACCGCAACGCGCTCCTCTGCCAGCTCAATAGTTATCCGAGCCAAACGGAGGGTGCCGCATGAGGCGCCACATCCAGGGTCTGCACGAAGCTGATCACTTTGCTGGGCACACCGTTCGCGATGGCCTGCTGCTCGTTCGAGTCGAGGGGGCCCACCACAAGTGGGGCTCACGAAAACCGTTCTACCTGCTCCGCTTTGCGATCCTTGAACCGAAGACACTCACTGGACACTCTCTTACCGGGCGTCTCTACTGCACGCCCAGAGCGCTGTGGAAGCTCAACTGGTTTCTTCGCGACTTCGGCTACGACGCGGAGATGCTGAATAACGATGAGATTGACGAAAAAAACCTGGTCGGCCTTCGCGGCGTCATGAAGATCAGCCACACCGTCGTAAACGGTGCTCCTCTGCTCAATCTGGAAGCCTTTGCGCACGTCAGTCGCTGGGAAGAACTATCGAACGCTTCACCCGCAAGCGTCGCTCCGCCAGAGGAGTCCAAGTGACATACAGCTACACCCAAATCAGCCAGTACCTTACCTGCCCGCGACGATACCGACATCGCTATCTCGATGGCTGGAAGGAGAAGGACACGCGCGCGACGATGCTCTTTGGGAGAGCCTTCGAACGGGCTCTGGGAGCGGTCTTCCGCCGCGAAGACCCCGGAGCACTCCTGTTCGCCGAATGGTCCGAGTGTCAGAACGCGGACTTGCACTACCCGAACAAAGACTCGTGGGATCGCATGCTTCGGCAGGGACTCATGCTCTTGAACCGGTTCTGCCAGGACAATCGTATCCAGATCGATCAACCTCGACGTGACCTGCAAATCAAGTTCAACCGGCCAGTCGCCGGACGAAACGACTTTGTCGGCTACGTCGATGCCATTGGGAAACTCGATGGGACACGGTCCATCATCGAGTGGAAGACGTCTTCGGTCCGCTATCCGGAACGGCCCGACGGACTACTGTCTCTGGATCCCCAACTGGTTTGCTATTCCTGGATGACCGGCATTGCTGAAGTCGCCCAGATCGTATTCGTGCGCAAGCGGTTGGTCGAAGTTCAATACCTGCGCACGACGATAAGCGACGAGCAGCGGCGGGAGTTCGGCCAGCTGGTGGAAGACACGATTGGGCGAATTGAGTCGGCTCAGTTCTTGCCTCATAGCGGGATTCGATTCCCTCAGAATCCCTGTAGCACCTGCCCTTATGTTGCGCTTTGTCTCGGAAAACAGGAACTGGCCGAAGTCTCTCTCTCGCGCCGCCCCGGAGCTGAAAATCTTGATTGGCTTGACGAGCTTGCTTACTAAAGATCCGCCCGCGCTGCCTAGGCTGAATCGCCAACGAGCCCTCTTCGTCCTCACGAGGATCGACGAGATTCTGTCCTGGGAAAAGAAGAAGGAACAGGAGCGTGACACGCGCTTCGTCGAACTTGGGCGCTATCTTTGCGAGGTTCGCGCCGGCCAGTACTGGCGAGTCGAAAAACTGGCGTCGTTCGACGATTTCCTTGCAAGACGATTCCCGGAATCAAGAAGAAAAGCGTACTACCTAATGTCGATTCACGAGCACCTTCCTCCTCAGGCACGCAAGGAATTGAAGGAAATCGGCTGGACGAAAGGGGTCGAACTGGCAAAGGTGGCTCGCAGGGACGGGGAGGACTTCGATTGTGCAATCTGGTTGCACAAAGCGCATCAGATGCCCACGGAACAGTTCAAGCATGAAGTGGAAAAGGAATTGACCGGCCAAGATACCGAACCGGTTGAAATCATCTATTTCAAAGTCTACAAGAGCCAGATCCCGGTCATTGAGCAGGCAATCGGAACAGCAGCACTGATGCTGGGGTCCGACAGATCACGAGGCTACTGCTTAGAGATGATCTGTGCAGATTTTCTGGCCGGGGCCAACCTGGACAACCAAAACCCGGAGACCTTGCTGTTCTCGATGAGAAGATTCTTCAGATTCCTCACCGATGAGCAGCAGCGGACGTTTCTGGGCGACTTTGCCGAGACTGCATAATGCAATCAGGCCTGCCGAAACTCAAGCGAGCGCGCCTCGATCCCGGTGCCTACGAAGAGCTACGACAACAGATCCTGCGACGTGACGGCTGGCGTTGCCAATTGTGTGGAGCGCTGTCCAATCTCGAAGTCCACCACAAAGAGTTTCGCAGCCAATCAGGAGATGATTCCGAAGAGAATCTGATCACACTTTGCGCCGAATGCCATGGATGCATCCATAACGGGACGAGAACCGCACATCCCTAGGGACCCACTCTTGCAGGAATGGTTCATGATCCTCGACTTGCCTGAGCATCCGCCACTCGGCGACCAAGACACTGGTGCTCAGAAGCCTCGGAAGATCGGGAACCGGAATTTCGACGACTCACAGTGATTTTTATGCAAACACGGGTGTAGCCGTATACTGCGGCCACGACTTCGTATTTGATGCGGAACGACCGCACAAACTCTTCGAATGCCCGGAACTCGTCAAGCGGACACGAGAACTCGTCGAAGAACACGATGTCTCCGGGTTTGAAATATGGTGCAAGCGTGGTGAGCACGAAGAGCGTGGATGTAAACATATCCGCGTCCAGGTTGAGAATCAGACGGCCCGAGAGGTCGTTTTGTTGGACGAAGCGAGGAAGGCTGTCTTGAAAGAGTCCAACTTCAAAACTGCAACGCGGATCTTTGATATCGGGAATTACGCCGTTTGCATTGAAGTGCCCTGCCGGTTCAGTCGGGCGCCATCTTTCGGGAAGGCCAGTGAACGTGTCGAATCCAACGAACCGCGAGTCTGGGTGGCCGATCAGGTTCAGCCACATTCTTAAAGAAGCCCCCTGATAAACACCGAATTCCAGGTAGGTTACGGATGCTTTGTCCAAACCTTCTTGCCGAACCACCGACTCGTAGAGCCAGCTTCGTCCCTTGCCGTTCTTGGCACCCTCAGATCCAGTGACGGGGTGCGTGCTGCACCACCGCGAAAAGCGAGCCCAGTAGGCTATGGCGGTTAGGCCGACCGCCGGTGTTTCAAGGTTCACACGGCCCAAGGTCTTGGCCAGCACAGAAGTGATGGTGGGCCGAAACCGCTGCGGAATCTGCAGCTGAAAGAATCGGCGGATCGGTGGCATGCGTGCGGTAGGCATTGGAGTCTCCGGGAAAGGTGTGCTCGTTCACAACGTAGATTTTGGATGATTGACAGAACGTATTCTGACAGAAGCTTTGTAGTAGAATTCGGCCTCTCGCCGAGGTATGCCGTTGTGGGATTTCTGACCAGCGCTAAGTGGTATTACGAATTCAGCGGGATTCGTGGTGTGAGCGCTGCTACCTCATTTCGGCTTTTCCGCAGACCCCGGGAGCTTGCGATCACGCCCCCTGGATCCGCTTACCCTGTCTTCCTTCGACTGAACACATCCGATGTCTGTTCCTATCGGGATGTGTTGATTTGCCAGGACAAGCAATATGACCCGCGCATACCGAATTTCAGCCCACAGACCATTGTAGACGCTGGAGCGCACATCGGCATGGCAAGTCTTCTGTTCGCCCACAGGTACCCAATGGCCAGGATCATCGCGGTCGAGCCCGAACCAGCGAACTTTGCTGCCCTAGTCAGAAATGTTTCTCACTACAAGAACATCGTTCCGGTACAAGCTGCTCTCTGGAAAGAGGATGGGGAAGTAAGACTCGGCAAATCCACCGCTCATCCCAAGGGAGCATTTGCGATCGCGGAAGACGGCGACCAGCGAGTCCGTGCCGTTACGATGGAAACGCTAATGAGAGAAAACGGACTCAGCACGATTGACTTCCTGAAAGTCGATATCGAGGGAGCCGAAAAAGAAGTATTTCAGAACTGCACTTGGATCAAGAACGTTCGCGTGATTGCGATAGAACTGCACGACCGCGTGCGGCCAGACTGCTGGTCAACGGTCCAGTCGGCTACCGTCGATTTTCGTTCTGATCGGCAGGGTGATGTTACATTTTTTGTGAGATAGCGAATTTCGCGGCCGAATAGCTCGTCAGCGTATCTCCCCATTCTCAATTCAGCGCGTTCTTGAAACCGGCATCTCGACGCTTTCGGAGTCGGGAGGGCTGCCGACTCCAGGCTTCGGGTTTCCCTTCGGCACGTACTTCTTCATCACCAGATAAGGGAGCAGCACGACCTCTGCAAGAGAAGGCATTACATCTTCCCGACAAAAGACAGACTCGACACGCGTCCGGTTGAGCGACTTCATATAGGCGCCCAAATCCGTGTGGCCAGTAAACAAGTCCGCAGCCGCCGTGGGCAGATCGGTAATGAGCCGCAGCCACCCAACCCCACCTTTCCCTGTGCCACGCTCAACCTGTTCGCCCGTCTGATCGGCATACAACAAATAGGGAAAATCGACGCCTGCCGGTCCCCCGATACTGTGAAAGCCCCAGGTACGCGCGTTCACATCCAAGAGCTTAAACTTTCCATCTCGATGGTCTCTTTTAAACTCGACCTCGACCAAGCCGTAGTAATTGATGTCTTTGAGAAAGCGCAGCGAAAGTTCTTCAACCTCCGGCACCTCCGACGAGTCCATGGTCTCAACGTAGGTTGCAGCGCGGCCGAACTCCCTGGGATGCTGGCGTATGCGCTTCGCCACCAGGCTGCTGTGTGCTTCCCCATCGCGAAAAAATGCACAGTACGAGTATTGTTGCTGGCCATCCCCCGGAATAATCTCCTGGATCAGAATCTCCTCGGGAGTAATCTGACGGATGGCCTTGCGAAACAAGTCGTGCAGCTGATCGGGCGTCTCGGCACGCCATGCCTTGGCTCCCGTCGCATAAAAGAAGTTTTCTTTAACGGCCGGTTTAAGAGCCATCGGTAGCCGACTGTACAAATCCGCAAGCTCTCCCTCTGTTCTGGGGTTAAACGTGTGGGGAACCGGAATCCCCAGCTTGGCGGCATGATCATAGGTATTTTTCTTGTCCCACGCCCACCGCACGGCGTCCCAACCGGGTGTTGTGACCCGAAAATATTCTGCAAGCCGATCCCTGTGACGGGAGAATGCGGCAACCGTTTCATCTCGAGTCGGGAACAGAACCCATCCCTTCAACCCATATCGTTGTCCCGTTTCCAGCACACTCTCGACAGTATTGTTCTCATTTCGCAAATCTTTTACCCGCACTACCCGGGTCACATACTTGGAGAATTGAGAAACAGAGTGTTGGTCGTCAATGACGCAGACCGGAATTCCTCTCCGTCCAAGACTCCGTGCAATCCCCAGTCCCGGGTGCTCGCCACCAATCACGATTGCGCCCACCTGCTCCGGATTCACTGCTGTCTGCGCGGCGGAGGTTTTCATGGCGAGCGAAACTATCGGAGACTCCTTGAAAGGTGTGGAATTAACTCGCGAGATGCGAACTCCGTGCCCGCGACAAAATACAGCAAGGGCCCAAAGCTTCGGGCGGCAGTAGCACCGATGAAGTGCAGTCCCGGCACGGAGCAGCGGAAACCGCCAGCAAGTTTTGGGTAACCATCAAGTTGCTCGATCTCCTGCGTGAGTTCCTGTGGTAGAAACTCGTATTTTGATATGTCCACCCGGTACCCGGTTCCGAGAATGACATGGTCTACGCGCCGCTCGCTGCCGTCCTCCAGTTTGAGGGCAACCTCGTCGCGAAATGCAGTGGCTTCTGACACGCCGCATCCGGTGGTGATCTTGACCGCGGCCAACCGCGCCGGAAGCCACCGAGACCCTGCAGGCCGGACCGCCCGAGTTCGAATCCGGTCGCGCAGCTTTAACGGAACATAGGATACCAGCTTGGGGTACGCCACGAGACGGCTGATCCCCAGCGGGCCCACGTCGTGCGAAGAGTAAAGCATCGAAGAAATCGGGCCCATGTGATGCAGCCACGAGTGCTGGCCGATCCAGCGTACGTCGGACTGTCGCGCAATCACTTCTACGTGGGCTTTCGCCTCATGCAATAGCGCCGCTGATTCCAGCGCGCTCTGCCCTGCACCGATAACCGCGACTCGCTTCCCTGCGAACTTGCGGACGTCCCGGCCTTCGTAACAATGAATTGCCTGCTGCGGAGAAAGATTCCGGAATACCTCGGGCTTTTTCTTGAAGGGACCAATCCCGGCGGCGATCACGACATGCTTCACGCGAATCTCTTCCCCATTTTGCAACGTGAGCCGGAAGCCCGGCGAGTCCCGGTCGACGCGCAGAACTGCTCTAGTATCCAAGTCTGAGCCTAATTGGTGCCGGAACCACCTGCCATATTCCACGAAGGTATCCAGAGGAAGAGGTGCGCAGGGCTCTTTCTTCGACGCGGCTTCGTAGGCTTCCAGCGTGAACGCATGATCAGGGTCCGATAGATTAGACGCCACCCGAGGTGAACGCAGAAGCATCCCTTCCGGCATCTTATTCGCCCAAAACTCCATCGGCTCGCCAAAGACAACGGCGGAGATGCCTTTCGCCTTGAGATGCGCTCCTGCGGATAGTCCGTAGGGGCCGGCGCCAATGACCGCTACGTCACAGTGCGCCGAAACTGGCCCACGGCCAGTTCGAGCGGAACCCGAGATCACAGTATTTTCTTTCACGATTGCTGAACCTTCCTTCCTTTGAAAGTTATTGCGATCCACCCAACGTCTGGAGCCACGAAGTCAGCACAGCCTGAACGGCTCTATGTCTGAATGCCATCACCCCTACCGCAGTCCCAAATGTGTTGGTCACGAGATCGGTCATGCCGGAGTCCCGCGTCGGAAGAAATGCCTGCAGGACTTCGATCGTCAGACTGACAGCGAATCCAAGCGCGATAGTGAGCGCCACAGGATGTTTACACGTTCGCACTTGAGAGAGATAGGCATAGAAGAAGAATCCCAGAGGAATGAAGCCGACGATGTTGATGGCGATATTCTTCCAATAACGCCAGCCGGGACGGTATTCATCCCATGGACGTTCTAGAAACTCCGGATGTAAAACGAAGAAACGCTCGGGGATCAGAAGATTGGTGGACGAATCGACATCGTTGCGGACCACGTTCCCGTGCCCTTCATCGAAAAGATAGCGAGCAGTAGCGCCCGCGACCTTAACCGAATCCAGATCACTTTCCTTTGTCCAGTCCGCAGAACTCTGGGATACTTCAGCGGCTGAAAGCTCGCGATTGTAAATCGCTAGCCCTTTCAGCTGTCCAGACCAACTGTAGGCCGTCGTGGGCGAATTGCCGATGACGAATTGGCCCGTCAGATCCTGATTTGAAATTGCAAAGTTTGCAATTCGCTTGACTAACCTCCCATCCGTATAGGAGGCCGTGCCTGCTTCACCCGAGGTGATCGTGACCAGGACTGGTTTCTGGCCGCTAAGAACATCGCCGAGGTAGATTTCGGTTCGCTTGCCAGAGATGCCCTGACCTTCGTGTACCAGCACCAAGCCGCGTCGCCATTGTCGCAGTGCAAATGGGGTAACTTGCCTCTCCGGCGAATAAAACGCGACAATCATGCCGCCGGCGCCGGAATCGGTCCGGCTCGGTTTTAGCCATATCTGTAGACTAAAGGAATTGTCTCCTTGCGCTGCGCGGGCGTTGAACGGACTCGCACTCACGATGCTGCCGTGCTTGCCAAACAAGAAGACCGTTTCCCTCACCCAACCAACTGACCGCGTTCCGGGGAGTATGAAACGGCCACAGTCCTGCCACCAGGATTCCCAAGAGAACGCAGGCACAGGTCGCGAGTAAAAGCTTCGTTTGGATATCGCGGTCCATGGCGCCGGAAGTCTCAATCAGCCTGGTCTTCAGCACCCTGAGCGCCTGACGCTTTTCCGGGGCTAAGGAGTATCTCACCCTATGTGCCTGTACAAAAGCGTTCCCACGCCCTCCAGCGCTAAATCTGGCGCAGCCTGAACCAGACGGTGAACGAGGCTTTTTTGCCAGGCACTTCGCGGCACACAGGGGCCCGGCGGGGGATACCTCCAATAGCTGAGGGAAGTTCCAATTGCCCCCCAGTGTTCCTTGAAGGCAATGAGGCCCAGATTGTCAATACCAGAGCGGCCCATGTCGAGCTCGTCGAGCGCCTTTTCCTTCGCCTCTTGAATCGTCTTCCAAAACAAGAGCGCCATCCCTCCCAGCTTGTTGAGGGACGCGATGCTGCCTCCGTACTTATAGACCACGCACCTCTTGTTGGATAGGGTTAAGATGCTGGCAACTGGCAAGTCCCCCTTGGAGGCAACTCGGATCTTGAGGTCGTTGCCAAATGTCGCAATCAACCCCCGGAACCAAGCTAAAGGTTGAGGCGGCAAGTACTGTCGCCGGCGAGTTGTCACCTGGAGCCTGTAGAACTTCTGCAACAGAGCTTCCGAGTTTCCGTCTTCATATTTCAGCTCTTCACGCTCCGCACGCCGAATCTTTCTCTTGACACAATCTTTATGGAAGCCATGAAAAAGTTCTTGAGCACTTTTGCGCAGATCCAAACGATGATATTGATAGGTGAGAGTTTTTTCCAATCCCACTTGGCTGCCCGTTTGCTGCGATATCGGCCTGATCTCGATGTACTGCCATTTCCTCTCGTCAAGATCTCGCTGCATATGCAGCAACATCGCATCCAGATCGTCCGTACTATCGACTAATGGCTCGCAATGGTCAGAAAATGGCAAAGATACAAAGCGGCGACCTGTCAACCAGCTCTTGATACGGCAGAACACAAGTCCATTCTTCAGGCTTGCCCCCGGCGGACAGGTGGTAACGACAACGGGTTCGTAGCCGTAGACTGTCAGCAAAGCTCTCAGCCAGCTCGTGCTGTGGAAGACTGAAGACCGAGGATGGGACTCAACAAGACTCGCCCAGCGTGGATCGCACAGAGGGTCAATTTCGTATACGGCGCGGGCGGAATGATCCATCTTTGACAAAAGCGAAACGTCTTCGGATGCGGCTACTCTGCTCCGTGTTGCAATGCCAGAGTTCCACCGGTTCGGAATCTCAGTTTCCAATTGTCCAGCGATCGTGTTGCCCTCGATGTGAACGCTACGAAAAGGATTCTGGCACAAGCCGGTTTCGTCTCAAGACCTCGCGCTGTCGACCTGAAAAGCGTGCTTGCCTCGCCTCTTGCTGAAAGCCTTCTCATAGGCGGCGAGCATGTTCTGGACGGAGTATTCCCACGCAAGCTCTTTTTCCACCCGCCTACGTCCGAACTCACTCATCCTTCTTCTTTCCTCTGGATGGTCGAGCAACCATGTGATCTTGGCCGCAAAATCGGGCACCTGGTTCGTCGGATCGGCATACACCGCCGCGTCCTGGGCGCTGAACCTTCCTTCGCGCAGATCGAATTGCACGATGGGCTTTTCCAGGGCCATATATTCCATGATCTTGATCATGGTGGAAATGTCATTCATCTCGCACGGTCTGTCTGGATTAACGCAGACATCTGCCGTGGAGAGAATCTCCAACAATTGTTCGTCGGAAATCCTTCCGGTGAAATTCATCGTATCTCCGAGATCCTTGTCCTTCACCATTTTTTGGAGGCTGGCGAGTGCGGGCCCTCCCCCCACGCAAGTAAAGTGGATGTCTCTGCGCCCCAAGTTCTTCAAGTGCAGCGCCACCTCCACGAGAATGTCTAGGCCATCCTGATCGCTCATGGTGCCGACATATCCGACGAGGTAGTCTTTGCCGTATTTCAGCGCCGGGCTCGGGGGAACAGCTTTGAAGGTTTCGAGATCGGGTCCGTTGCGAACGATAAACACATCGTCGGGAGCGATGTGCCCTCTGGTAATAGCGAGATCCTTGTAACTGGCGTTGGTGGCCATGACCACGTCGCTGAAGCGGTACGTGAGTTTTTCCAGCAGAACCTGCACTTTGTAGAGGAATCCCTGGTTGCCAAACTTTGAGAAGAACAGCTCCGGCATCGCATCATGGTGATCGAAGATGTACTTAACGCCGAATAGCTTAAACGGTAGTGCCACTAGGAAAATGTCATCCGGAGGATTGCAGGCTTGAATTACATGAAATCCGTGCCGCAGGTAGATCCACCACGCATAGCAGAATTCCCAAAACAAAGCGCAACCGTACTCCCACAGGTACCCGAGGGCGCTGTTCCCCTCTTGGGGCGCGGGATGCCGGTAGATGCGGATGCCACCGATCACTTCGTGTCCCAACTCTGCACCCTTTCCTTTGGGACAGAGCACGGTGACCTCATATCCGGCCTCGTGAAGTGAGTAGGCTTCCTTCCGCACGCGCGTGTCGTTAGGGACAGGCTGGTTTTCAACGATGATGAGGATTTTTTTCTTCACTTGGAGAAATCTCTTCTAACTACAACTGTTGGTAGAGTCCAGCGAGGGCGCAGAGCATCGTCGCCTGTCCCCAGTGGAGTGTAGGGGTCTTGTTGACCAGCCAGGGCGAATATCGACGGTAATAAAAATAGCCGGTGCGGTCCTGCATGTTGGCGATTGTCCATTGCGCGACCTTGACCGCCAGGGGCAGGCTCTCGGGATCGCGATCGCGGAAAAACACCAAGGTGTCGATCGCCTGGGAGCTGCACTGAATGTCGAGCGGCAGAGTCTTGTGGTTGTAATATCTCGGTGTTCCATCCGAAAGAAAGAACGTTTTCTTCCAGTACTCGTATCCATTCATCAACTTCTGGTCGAAGCGGTCGTCCCCCGTGCTCTGCGCGTAATGCTTGAAGCAGTCGAGAACGTATGCTGTGTGGAAGTTGTCAATCCAGTGCGAATCTGACTTTTCGGCGTAGTACCAGGACGAATCCGGCCTTTGATGTTGGGCCGTGTACTGCATCGCCTTCCGCGCATACTCCCGGTAGGACTCGTTGCCGGTGTGCGAATAGGTTCGGGCAAGCAAACTTGCTCCCAGCGTATTGGCATTGTGGACTTGGGTGTCTTTGATCGGAATGTAACTGATGCAAGTGCCATCTCCGTCACGCAAGGTGCCGAGATCGCGGACAATGTGCTCGCAGGCGCTCACCGCGATCTGAAGATAGCGGTCTTCTTGAAAATGATCGTAGGCATCCAGAAACGCGTGGCCGATTAACGAGGTCCACACCACCGTGGGCACGCCCTTGGGCAGGTAAAAGCCTCGCGATTGATAATCGAAATGGTTGCCCCAGCAGGCTCCGCTGTAACCCGGCGCTTGGTTCTCGATCAGCCACTGCAAAGTAAACTCAGCTTTGTCTTTCCACACTTGATCGCCGGTCGTCTGGTGAAGCCGAATGAATCCCCGCGCTAGAAAGCCCATGCCTTTGGTGGAGTAATTCTTTCTGATTCCCAACACAGGACGCAAATTCACAGGAAACCGTCTCACGCCCTGCTGCAGAACGGTGCGCCCGAGCCTGGTCTCGAAAGTGAGCGGGCGCACAAAGCGAGCGTTGAGGCCGTCGAAAGTATCGTAGCCCTGGTAGTTATTTGCTTCCAGCCATCGGTAAAGCTGCTCGATGGATTTATAGATCGCAGCCTTTAGACTTGGGTCCGAGCCTTGGGCCACGCGTGGTTCACCAACAGATGCCGTCATAATTGCCATTCTTACTGCTCCCTTCGATAACTCGCACAAAATCCACCAGAAATTGGCCTTCACGCAGCCGCTCCGGCACAATCTTGAAATCGGGATCCTTGTTGCCGATAACGACGGTCTGAGCGTGACTCAAGATCGCGCCAATGTCGTTGACCATAAGTTTGGATATATGCGGAATGTGGTTCAGGATGAAATCCCGGTTTGCGCCAACCAAACTGGCAATATTCACGTTCTTGTCATAGATGCGTAGGTCATACCCCTTACCGATCAGGCGTTCGATGACTTCGATCAGAGGGCTCTCTCGCAAATCGTCCGTGCCCGCTTTGAAACTGAAACCCAAAATTCCGACCCGTGTGTTGCCCTTTTCTGTAATCAGCTGAACACCCCTGGCGATCTGCATTTCGTTGCTGGGTAGGATGGAAGTCAGAATCGGCAACTGCAAATCGTGCATCTTGGCCTGATAGGACAGCGCCCGAAGATCTTTTGGTAAGCACGAGCCTCCAAACGCAAAACCAGGCGATAGATAGGCAGTGGAAATGTTTAGCTTTCGGTCCTGACAGAAGATCTTCATGACTTCGTGCGCATCGACGCCCAGAGACTTACCGAGGGTGCCGATCTCATTGGCAAAACCGATCTTGAGGGCATGCCAACTATTGTCGACGTACTTGACCATTTCAGCAGTCTCTAAGTTCGTCCTGATCAGTGGCGCATCAAGCTTTTTGTAGAGCGCCGCCAGGATGTCTCCGCTGGCCTGATCCGACTCGCCAATGACGGTTTTAGGTGGCTGGCGGAAATCTTTCACCGCCGAGCCCTCCCGTAGAAATTCCGGGTTGTTGCAGACCCCGAAATCGACTCCGGCTTTCTTCCCCGAAAACTCTTCCAAGGTAGGAATTACCATCTTGTGCATGGTGCCCGGCAAAATCGTGCTGCGAATGACCACGGTGTGACGCGCACTCTTGCTCTTGAGTGCCTCGCCGATCTGTTCGCAAATCCGTCGGATATATCGCAGATCGAGATTGCCGTTCGGCTGACTCGGCGTACCGACGCAAACGAAGGACAGTTCCGTCTCGCGGATCGCTTGTACGGGATCGCTGGTAGCACGCAGCCGGCCCGCCTTGACAGTAGCGGCTATGATTTCCCCGATGTCTGTTTCAATGATGGGAGACTGCCCGCGGTTGATCAGGTCGACTTTGGTCGGGAGCGGGTCGACCCCAACGACCTCATGTCCGTCATCGGCGAGGCAACCCGCCGAAACGGTTCCGACATAACCCAATCCAAAAATGCTGATTCTCAAAATGCGTACCCTTCCCTTATGCTATCAGGCTTAGATATTGTGATCTGCTGATGAGTGAGGTGACCTCTGATGGGTCCAACAGTCTGCGATTTCCCGCCCTACGTTCGGAGTTTCAAACTTGCCGGTTCGCAACCGCCTGCTCGACGGTAACACGAAGACGACCATCCACGGCGCTTGCATAGGCTATCCGCGCTCGTTCACTGCCTTCCCCTTCGATCCTAACTCCTTCATGGTCCTCGACAATTTTCATGGCCGCCCGTTGGCGCCACCAGCGATTTACCTCGCCCGGGGTCGCGATCCACACTCCCCGCGCCTGTCGCAACTCGGCCAAATGCGAAAGCAGCGCCTCGTAGACTTTCCTTTCGGGGCCAGTAGTGGCATAGTCGGGATGGACGATGAAGCTCAGAAGACCATGCTTTTCCATAATGAGCTCAATTTGGGTCTTCCAGAGGTCGATGGTGTAGTCCTGAAGGATGTGAAACAGGGTGTAGTCCTGTGTCGCTGTCACAGGCAGTTCGAGCAGGTTCCCGATAAAGTACGGCATGACCGTACAACATCCTCCTCGCTGTGGATCGAGGTGCGCCACGTTGGGCACTGACATATCGTAGGAAAAATCCAGGTCACCGTACCATTCCTGCCGGCGATATAAAACTGCGGAACGAAACCCGTCAGTTCCCCATTGGCGCCCATAGGAATTAATCTTGGCGGCGCGTTCCTTGAAAATTTCGCGACTCTTGTACAGTCGTCCATCATGGTTCAGATCGTGCACGGCTACTTCGAAACCGCGCTTGGTGATTGAGTCCAGAAAAGCTTGCGGCACATCGTAGCGTTGTTCCGGTACCACTTCGAAACAGGACTTGATCCCATAAGCATCGTCGATATCCATCAGCGTGCTGCACAGGTCTCTTCCCCCAGCCATCTCAACGTCATGGGTCATGATTGCGGAACTCGGGGCGCCGTCGGGCCAGAACCAAATGAATGGGATTCTCTCTGCTTTCTGCGATTTGAGTGAGAGAACCATCAGGAGTTCAAACAGGTCATTCACAGTACGGTCGACGGGCCAGTGCGGGAAGGGAATGCTATCCCAGCCCTTTAGTCGCCTCCTTTGGAGGTGCTTCCTGATGCCGACAGGCAGAAGCGGGCGGACACAGTAATACGCGGCCACAACCAGCGAATTCAACATCGATCGTTCGTTTCGCGCCGAGGATGGATATAACTCAAGTCGCAGATTGTCAACTACCTCCTTGAAATCGAAGGGCAGACTGACACTACCTCCATCGATCCTCACTTCCTGAAGAGCGTCACGCATCATCCCCGCATCACTGCCGTTCTGGGGCTGAGACAAGCGTCCGTAACAGACATCTTCTGGACCTACATGGAAGTAACGGCTGCTTGCCGAAAGGTGTCCACTCACGCCAAACCTGGCATAACGCTCTGGACACTTGAAATACTCCAGAAAAGAATCGTTCATCAGGTGCTCGCCCCGGGATCTCGATGCTGCCGCTCCGCCCCGAAAACATGGCGGACAAAGGCCACACTTCGGACCTTTCTCTTAGCTTCTTAGCATTTCCTAGGGGGAGTTGCTGGGGGAGATAAATCAAGATATCGCACATTCCAAACTGCAAGTCAATGCAACTATCAGAGTCGCCGAACAGCAAAATCCCGCTCAGTGCCCTGAAAACGTGCTCGACCGAAACCACTTATCGGAGGCTCCCTACGTTGAGACCTCGCTCGCGTGCTTGTTCTTGGCATCCTGTCCATAGATCAAATTCCGCTCATTCGCCAGCGCCTGATCGTACAGATCTTCAGGCTCGTAGACAACTACATGACTTCCCCTGGTTGAGAACCCGAACGGAATGCACAACAGCTTTTTCAAGCGCTCGCGCAACGCTTGCCGCCGCTCGGGCGGGACAAAAAACGCCATGAAGCCACCACCACCTGCTCCTAGGAGTTTGCCTCCCAATGCTCCCGCGCTCAGGCCGGCTTCATAGATCTGGTCGAGCGTAGGGTTCGTGATTTTGTGAGTCAGGGTCCTTTTTATCTTCCAGCTCTCGTGCAGTAAGCGGCCGAACTCACTGAGTGGACGGTTCGGATTTGTAACGATTGCCTCAGCTTCGTCCACTAGGCCAAGCATCGTATTCAGTTCTCGCGTCCTCTGAGGTGTCAGCCTAAGCTGTTCTTGAGCTATTTCCGACGCCGTCCGGGCAAACCCCGTGAAGTACAGTGCGATGTGCTGCTCGAGTTCTGCCAGCCTTTCTCTCGACGTCAGTATCTGCTTCACCTCGATCGAGCCGTCGCGACCGAAATTGATGCGGTTCAGTCCCCCATACGCGGCGCTGACCTGGTCTTGCGCCCCGACCGCTTCCTTCAAAATGTTCTGCTCTACGTTAATCGCTTCCAGCGCAAGGGAATGCTTGTCCCGCATCTGATTCCTGAGCGCATACAGGCCAAGTAGGAGTCCGACCGTAAAGGCGGAACTCGTTCCCAATCCCGTTCGAGCCGGGAGATCGGCGATGTGATGCACTTCCACACCTTCGGCGATTCCGAGGTGCTGCAAACAGCCGCGCACCGAAGCATGCTCAATCGCAGAATTTACGCTGACATTCTCCACCTTCGAATAGGAAATGCGGCTGTGATACTCAAAAAAAGGAGGCAGCCATCGACATGTAATAAAACAGGACTTGTCGATGGTGGTCGCGAGAACTGAGCCTCCGTGTTCCCGGTACCACACGGGATAGTCAGTGCCCCCGCCGAAGAATGAAACGCGAAGTGGAGTACTAGTAATTACCATTTTGTCAGCCTTCCCTGAAATCGAAACCAGCGATGCCGGGCAGTCTCGCCGGCGCGTGCAATACAACTAAAGCGGTAGAGGCACTCTCACGCTGGTCGTAGAGAGATCTGGTTGGAGCTCCAAAAGCTTGTGAACTGCGTCGAGCAACGACGACGCAACCACATTCGCCTCGCCGATCGGAGGCTCGCCGTCCCCGATCAGGCGAACTGTCCTGCATCCCACACTCCTGCCAGCCTCCACATCATGGTCGGAATCCCCAATCATCCATGACTCAGCGAGATCGAGTTCGTGTTTCCGGGCCGCCTCCAGCAGCATCCCCGGCTGCGGCTTCCGGCAACCGCACGGAGGCTGAAAGTCATGAGGGCAGTAATATATCGCGTCAAATCTCGCGCCGACGGCCTCAAACTCGTGACGCATGCGTACATGCATTGAATCGAGCTCGGAAGCAGTGATAAGCCCCTTGGCGATGCAGCGCTGGTTGCTTACGACAACCACGAAGTATCCCGCCTGGTTGAGCAAGCGGACGGCCTCGCGCGCTCCGGGAAGAAACTCCATCTCCTCCCACCTCGTCACATACTGACCTTCGGGAGCCTTACGGTTGAGCACTCCGTCGCGATCGAGAAATGCAGCCTTCTTCATGAAATATCGTCTGCTCCACCAATTCTGAAATAATATGCCCAATCAGGATGTGACATTCCTGGATACGCGGCGTTTCGCTGGACGGAGCGCAAATGCAGTGATCCACCGCATCCACTAACTTGCTTCCCGCAGAACCCGTCAATCCAACCGTGTGCAGCCCCATTTTTCTCGCCGTCGACATCGCCCGCAGTACGTTCGGTGACTGGCCGCTGGTCGAAATCCCGATGGCCACATCACCGCGATGAGCCAGCGCCTCGATCTGCCGTGAGAACACCAGATCAAAGCCGTAGTCGTTGCCAATCGCCGTGACGCAGGATGTGTTCACCGAAAGCGCCAGTGCTGGCAAGGCTGGACGATCAAAAGCAAAACGCCCCACAAATTCCGCTGCAATGTGTTGCGCATCCGCCGCACTTCCTCCGTTGCCAAACAGGAGCACTTTGTTTCCGGCCCGAAAGGCGTCGACCATAATCTCTGCAACTCTGCCCACCGTCGTTACCAGTTTTGCGTCCTCAAGCAACCGTTCCTTGACGGCAATTGAAGCCTCGATCGACTTCCTGACTTGCTTCTCGAAATGACCTTCAGATTCCATCTACTCTCCCTTGCTCGCTATGGCAAATACCTGGACCAAAATATTTATCTCGCCTGCGCTAAGACCCGGTTGCCTGGACGGTAGCACGACGTAGCCGGTCGGAAAGTTCCTGTGCACGCGCATAGTCCGCCGGAGTGCCGATGTCGATGAACACTCCGTGCTCTCTTGCCGCATACACCCGCTGATCGAGCAGCCTCGGAAAAACGTCCTTCTCGAGACTGACCGGTCCAGCAGGGATGTGTCCAAGAATTGCATGGCTGAAAACATACACGCCAGCGTTAATCAGACCAGGGGAATCCTTGCCAGTCTTTTCGCAGAACTCTGTGACCCTGTTGCTGGAGTCCACGTGTACTGTTCCGTAGCGCCCCGCATTCTCCACGGATACAACTGCCATTGTAGCTAGGCCGCCGTGCGTACGGTGAAGATGAATTAGCTGATTCAAATCAAATTCCAGGAAGGAATCGCCGTTCATTACGAGGAAATCTGGGACTCCTTGGAGAAACCTTTCAGCGAATTTGACGGCGCCAGCAGTACCGAGCGCCTCGGGCTCTTTGGAATACTCGATGGTGACACTCAGACCGCTGCCGTCACCAAACTCACCCTCAATCTGATCCGCGAGATAGCCGGTGCACATGACCAGACTTCGTATCCCTTGACTTCCCAACTGCCGAATGAGCAATTCGAGGAACGGTCGATCCCCGATTGGAGCCAGCGGTTTCGGAGTCGACGGAACTACTGTGCGCAAGCGCGTCCCCAGACCCCCTACAAGCAGAACGGCTTTAGTATCGGTGGCTTTCATTGAATGAGCGTTCGATCTGGCGGCTCCGGTGGTCGCTCAGGACCGCTTACGTTACTCGCTCCCAGTAGTCGAACATAGCAGCGAGAGTTTGATCGAGCGTCGTCCGTGGTTTCCAGCCCGTATCTCTGCGAAACTTCCTCGTGCTGCCGAAAATGATTTTCTCGTCCGAAGGCCGCATCAAGTGACTGCAGAGCTTAATTCTAACCTTCTCGCCCGATAGTCTGATCGCAGTTCGCAGCAACTGCCGTATTTCATAAGGCTTGTCGGCGCACAAATTGTAAGCCTCGCCTCGTTTTCCCTTCATCGCGGCGAGGTAAAACCCGCGCACGGAGTCGTCTACGTCCAAGAACCCACGACGCGGTTGCAGATTTCCGACCTCGACCACGGGCGGCTGCAGGCCCTTCTTGACACGGACCAACTGACGCACAAAGTCAGACGGCGCATCATTCGTTTTCCCCGGCCCGGTAGTGTTAAACAACCGTATGTTAACCGTCGGAATCTTGTAATCGCGCGAATACTCCTGCGCCAGCAGGTCCAGGCACACTTTACTGATGCCGTAAGGATGCAGGGGTCTAAGAGGATGCTCTTCGGTCACCGGTACGGCCGAAGGGCGCACGCGGCCGTACTCAGCGCCCGAGCAGGCAGATACCACTATGGGAGGTCGTTTGATGCGACGGATCGCCTCAAACAAGTTCAGCGAACCCATTATGTTCGATTCAAATGTCGAAACCGGGTTCTGCCACGACAGAGCGGGCAAGCTCTGCGCGCCCAGGTGAAAAATGTAGCCGAACTCGTCTTTCTGGAAAAGCCGGCGCACTTGCCGCCCGTCGCGCAAGTCGCACGGAACGAAACGCACGTGCGGCAATTTCTGTCGTGAATTAGCCTCGGATGCGCGGTACGTGCCAACCACATCCCATCCCTTGGCCTGAAGAAACCTGACGAGGTGTGACCCGATGAATCCGGTTGCACCTGTGACCAGCGCCGTCTTGTTCGACCCTGCCTTCACTTACCTAACGCTTTGAGGGCCGCGCACTGCGCTGGCGCTCGCATCATTTACGGGCTTACTTGAGCAGCCAGGCCTGTCGGGGCGGCCGGAGGAGGATCCGATGAAGATGGATCGTTTGCATAACAGGCCGCTGGATTGAATGTCTTCATGCTCCCTGTCCCGTCCGGGGTCCCGCCCATGATATTGAGATAGCAGACCATTGCCGGATTCGCGTAGCCATAGCCACCGTTGGTTGTCGCCGTGAAACTCCCACCATTGCACTGTCCGCTAGACAATGCACGGGAATTGACATAGGTTCCGCTGGTACAGATGCCTATGTTCCCGCCTGTCACGTCCGGGCCGATTGCTGGATAAGGTGGGCATGCGCCGCTCGTCGGATTCTTCCAGAATGACAGTCCGGTACCGCAGCCTGTTGTCGGCGTCGTGATTCCGCTGTAAAAAGATGGCGGCAGTGTATGGCTGCTCGGTACAGAGTTCGGATAATAAGGGTCACTGCTCGGAACCTCGCTAGAGTTCCATTGCACGGCATTGTTCACCGTGTCGTAATTGCCCCATCGAAAAAGCGTCGGAGCGGTAAGAGTGTCATTGTTGGAGCCCTGAGATTGACCGAGCGTGTTGCTGGCCCAGCCGAGGTCGTAGATATCCTTAAACTGACCGGAGCTACAACTCGTCGTGCTGGAACTTGCCGGGATGCACTGATAAGTCGTGTGGTAACCCGAAGTTCCCGAAACATTCCCGACGAGATTCATGTAGCGGGAAAAGGCTGATATGCCGAACGGCGACGTATTCTTGCTCGTCTGGGTACCATTGTCCGGTTCGTAACCGTTCATGTAGTTGCGAAAGAAGGTATCGAGGTCGTGGGTTCCGTGAATATCATCGAGCAGAATCTGCGCCCCAATGTTTCCTTCGGACAGGATCATGTGCGTGCCCGCCGAGTGAAACTGAATCATGGGGAACAGATAGGCAGTACTCGGGCTGAAGTCTTCGTTGACCGCAAAGTTGTACGCTGCCACACACCCCGCGCATCCAGCGTCGAAGGCGATGGGGTCGGTTACGCCTTGCATAATATTGTTTTCGATTAGCAGGTCGGCTGAAACATCTCCGCCTACACCGTAACTCTGCTGTGCGGAACTGTAGCTCCAGTAAAGATAACTGTCCCGCACAACGTCGTGAACAGTGAGGTAATTTTGGAAGTGGTAATAGTTCGCCGTAGTCGAGGCTACACCCGCAATCCAGCACTGATTGCAAGACATAGCAGTGACGGAACGTTGTCCCACTGTGCTCTGATCGATCAGCAGATCCTCCACGCCAGTCGTGGTGATGGTAGTAGTCGGCCACCAGGCACGAGGCCCTTGGCCGGACGCCCAGTTAGGATTGCGGATCGCAGGAGTGATTGTGACGGTGTAAGGTCCAGTGCCGCTGATCGCAGTAGCGACCACGACTTCTTCCTGCGCACGGTTCGCTCGATAAAGCCCGGTATTTGCGGTTTGTGTGATGCAAGTGCTTGCCGTGTCGCAGACGAAGATATTGCTGTTGTCGGAGGCCGAGCCCGTGCAGGTGTCCGTTCCCGTAGTGCCAGAAAACCCTGTCTCGCACTGATCGAGAACGATCGGCGTAAGATTCGTGGTGATGCCGGAAACGCTGGACAGAGTGATCGTTGTAGAGCCTTGAGCGTGGCCTCCAGTCCAATCCGCTTCGCTGCACGCACCCCCGCAGGACGACCCACTCGCGTAAGTGTTACCCCCCGCCATGCAGATCGCAGCATCCCAGCCGTTGCATCCACCGACGGCGCTGAAGTGAATCCTCGTGCTATTTGCTCCTTGCCCTCGCAAAACGACGTGGCTCTTCAAAGTGATACCGCCGTTGAGGTAGAAGTCGCCCGAGCCGAGCAGGACGTACTGGCTTGATCCGCACGAAGTAATTGCGCTGTTAATCGTGGATGGCGAGGCTGGTGATCCGCTCGATCCGTAGGCCGCGATAGTCGAGCCGCATTGCGTCCATGAGCCCGATGGTATGCCACCGGGAATTCCGACCGTGGACCAATCTGTGGCGCGCGCTGGAGCGATGATACCGGACCACTGTTGCGCACGGGAAAACGTGGAAAATAGCAGCGAGATCGAGATAAGGGGAAAAAAAAGCAATCTGCGTCTCATTTACCTCTGGCCTCCGGGGGAAACCTGCATGTCGTAAATGCAGTCTAAACAACTGGAGGCAATGGGTGTTAGACACGGAAGTTCACTTCAGTCCCACAAAAGGCCTACGACCGGCGACATTTTTGGGCCATGAACCCTCGGAGCGTCCGGCAGTCCCGGAGTGTGGATGCAGAAACGGAATCCTGGTCTGGGATTCATTCTGGACCGTGAACCGCATTGCGGACGTGGCGTTCGATTGTTTCCTAAATGCCCGCAAGCCCTCGGTTTTCGATGCGAAAGAGCGTTTTGTCCCACGACCTCACCAACGACCATCTGAGGTTTCTGAGAAACAGTTGAGCACGTCTGGCAGTTCGCCAGCCAAACAGCGCCCTGATCCACGAGTACTTCCATGACAAGCGCGGTGCTTCCAGCCGTCCTCCGAGGTCCTTCGCCATCTCTTCGGCTTGCCCAAAAATATCAAGCCTTTCGGGGTAGAAAAATTCCATCCAGTTTTGCAGAAACTTCACGCACGCGGCCCGCGCCGTCGCGCCATCGTCCAGCGAACGGAGATATCGGATATGGAGTTGCATGGAGACCCACTGCGCCTCGCGCTTTTTGTCTGAGTTCCCGATGTAACTCAAGCTGCTGGAGCCGGACGCGCGATAATAAACCTTCGCTTCCGGGACAAATCGCACGCCATTGCTGGCGAGCAGTATGCGGCAAAAATACTCACCGTCATCATCTCCAAGCAGCCGGATGTTCCATGGACCGGCGGCCTCGGTCAACTCGCGACTCACCAGCCACGACGCAGTTTGCATATAAAGATTCTGCCCCATCTTGCGTGTCAGCCATTCAGCCTTGGAGAGGTCGCTCCACAATGCTGTCGGAACAAAAGTCGCGCATTGGGGCCGATGCCAAAATCGTCCCCAACTGCCCGACAGAAGGGTCAACTTGTTTGGAGAATCGCCCAGTGCTTCCATCTGTTTTGCGACCTTCTCGGGGCCGAGAAGGTCATCTGCATCCAGCCACTGGATGTAATCTCCCTGGCTCAGCGAGAACGCGTTGTTTCGGGTTGCGGCAGCACCCTGGTTCTTCTGGGTGAAAACCTTGACGCAGCCGGACTCAAATGTTCGCGCAATCGCCAGAGTCTGGTCCGTCGAGCCATCGTCGACGACGATGATCTCCTTCCGGTCCCATGTTTGGGCGATCGCCGACCGCAGTGTGTCCGGGAGCCATTGCTCGGCGTTGTATGCAGGAATGAGAATGGAGACTAATGGTTTCATGTTGAACGGCTCCCTACAACTCCGATGAGCGTGCTTCTTTCCGCACACGACTCTGAAAATTTGGAGCGGAGGGACGCTTTCGACGCGCCACCTGGCAATTGGATTGCCTGTTCTACCAATTAAACTACCTCCGCGCTGCATCTAATGCCAAATCCGTAAGATCCGCAGTTGAAACGAATCCCGAAGTCGTAACGCGCCCCTTGATGCTCTAGAATCACGCGCTTCGAGCCAGGGGCGTCCGCCAAAACACCTCGATTGTTCTTTCGGAACACCCCTCGAGCAGCCCCGAAAACTCCTGAGTTCCTAACCATCTTCCCTGTAGGCCACCCTGAAGGTCGGCTGCATAGTTGAATTGTCCAGCGGAGGATAGGTCGCCTAGCAACCTGACACACTCCAGTCCTTCCTGCCGGAATTCAGGCAGATTGACTTCAAACGAAAGAAATGGGACGGGATGCTTCAAGCCTCGTATTACGTTTACCTCGTGACCCTCAACGTCAATTTTCACGAAGAACGGCAGCCCATGCGCGAGAATCAGATCTTCGAGCGTGGTCGTTTCGACAGCTTTGTGTCGCGCAAACTCTAAGCCAAAGTGCGCGTGCTCAAACGTGTCTTTGTTGGTCTTCAACGTCTCCGCCCATTTCCGGCTGAGGGTATTCACAGCTGATCCGGGTCCATCGATCAACATCGTTTGAGTCGCGCTTGTGTCACTGACTGCCTTGCCCACGATGACGACGCGTTTGGGGACCAATCGGGTAACGCAGGAAACTGGCTCGCAGAACTTCTTGGTTAGCGTCATCCGGGTCGACGCTGACCACGCGTGCGCTCAGTCTCAGAAAAGCCTCGGTCTTGGTTCCGACGTTCGCGCCAACATCGAAAATCAAGTCGCCCTTGCGAAATCCGTTCAGGAGACCACGATAAAACGCAAACTCTCGGCTTCGGGCATCGATCACGCGCTTGTCAGCAACCCTCCAATAGAGTTCGTATGCGTATGAGTTCTTCAGGCGGGTAGTACAGGCCAGTCCGCTTTAGCATTGACTGAAGGTATCGCCTAGGCGCTTGCATTTTTGCTCCTTATCGGCTTTCAGACTCGCGGACCTGAGGCCAGGCGTGGGGCAAAACTAGTGGCCGTTCTCTGGCTGGCTCGTTGTCCTCGCCGCCAGAGGCCATGGAAGGCACCACGGCAATCTCGATCCCGCCTTCGCAGTGCGCCCGGGCAGCAGATCGTGCACGAGCCGGGCGGTTTGACGGATGGGATCAAGTCCGCGATGAAGCGCAATGACTGCAGCGATATAGAGCAAGAGAAAGAGTAGAGAATCCGAGGCTAGCCGGGCAAATGCACCGAGCGCGCCCGGGGCGGCTGCGAATGGGCGCATGAGGTGAACGAGCCAGCCAGCGCCGCAGCCGGCCACAACTGACGATACGAAGAATCTCCAGACGACTGCCAGCACGGGGGCAACGCCAAAACCGATCGGTTTGCCGGCATACCAAAAGGCCGGAAGCATAAGAACGAAAAAGGAAACCGTCCAAGCCGTGGCGATCCCGCGCGGCCCCCAAGGCAGACCAATCAAGAAGAGACTCGCTGTGCAGAGAAACTCGATTATACCCCAGCGAAACCAGCGGTCGGGCCGGCCGATCGAGAGGTGAATCCATCCATGCGTGTTGTAAAGCAACATGACGCCGATACCAGGGCCGAAGAAGATGAAGATGCGTCCTGCCTCTGACCAAGCCGGCCCCATGATGAAGCGAATCAGATCTCGGCCGACCAACGTGAAGTCGGCTCCTATGCCCATCCCCAAGAACGCCAGAACAGACATGCCGGACAAGAAGTAGCGTTGATACTGGGCGCGATCGCTGCTGAAGCGGCTCAGAGTGGCTACGACGACAGAGCCCATGGGGGACACCAGTTGGCTCACGGGAATCGTAAAAAGGTCGAACGCCTTCTTGTAAAACCCCAGCGCTCCGGCGCCGAACCGCCAGCCGACCAGTAGATTGTCCGTGTTGCCGGAGAAATAGTTGAAGCCAAAATGCGAGTAGACGTGGATCGCGAATTTCACCGCTGCCCCGGTGCCGGCAGCCCGACGCGGCAGGCTGGGGGTCCATCTGCACACGATCCAATAACCAATCGACGAGCTGAGCTGTTGCGCAACCAAACCTGCAACCAGTGCCCAATAGCTCCAGCCCGCCAACGCAAGAACGATTGAGACGATTACGTAGACCACTCGCGAGATAATGCCGTTGGCCGAGACAACGTTGAATCGCATGGCGCGACAAAGAAGGGCCCGATGAATCACCGAGAAACTGGCGGCCAGGATGGTAAGCGACATGCCTTCCGCAACGTGTTTGACCAGCGGATCGTGATAGAAAAACGCCATCTCCGCTCCGAGCGCGGCGAAGGCAATTGTCAGGACGACGCCGGCGCTGATGTTAATCCAAAACAAATTGCTGGCGAGAGAATGCGTCACATCCTCGCGCTGGAGAATCGCCTCCGTGAAGCCATTCAAGCCGAAGCTGGAGAGCAGGAGACTGAACGTTGTGACCATCGTCACAACGCCGAAATCGGCGGGCGTGAGCAACCGCGCCAGGACCACGGTGGCCACGACCTGCACCGCGAACGATACCCCTCCGGCGAAAACCATCACGCTAGCGCCGCGGACGGCAGTCCGCCGTAGCCCCTGAGCCTGTGCGGGGGACTGGAATATGCCATTGGAATCGAAAGGCTTCAATTGCGCTCCTGCATCGAGGAAAGGCCGAGAATGGGGTTGATTTCCGGACCGGAAAGCCGATTCGCTCTGGCGCCGCGCGGCCGCAGCGGGTTGGTGTTCACAATGCCATGGGCAACGCCGCTGGCAGCGACCGCGGCCAACACCAGGAAGATCCAGGTTGGAGTCAGCATTCGGAATCCAGCCTCCGTGATGCTGTAGATGGCAGCCGTGACGATGTAAGCAAGCATCAATCCGGCGATCTCGGGGTTGCGTTGGAAGGCTTGGCCGGCACGCCAGTAACTGCTGATCAGAATGAGCGCGATCAGGCAAACGCCCACCCATCCCAGATTCAGGTAAACATCAATGTAGCCGTTGTGAGCGGAAACGAGGTTCCTAAACATGGGTGCATCGACGCCGGTGAATTGATGCAGCCTTGCGCTCGACGCGTTCCAGAAGCTCTCGAACCCGGCTCCCACAACGGGATTCCGAGCCATCGGAATCACGGTTTTCCAGATTTGGGTACGACCCGTTAGATCCGTTTTCCTTCCCAGTGCGTGAATGATAGCTTCGTCAGCGCCGAATACCATTCCTACACCGACCGACAGTGCGATGGCAAGCACCGCTGTATGCATCCGGCTGGGACGACGCCGGACCCAGCGTAAGCCCGCCACCGTCATCAGGGTAGTACCAAGCGTGAAGCACAATATGGAAGTCGCGGAATTGGCCATCCCCAAAACGGCTAGGCCAAAGACGAGCAGCGCGCCTTGCGCCAACAGGCGGCGGCTTCGATTCGGCACATGTCGGTTGCGGAGAAGCATCCGCACATTCCACACGGCGCCCAGCGCGATGACAAATGTGATCAGGCCGAGCGTATTCTTATTCGTGGTCACGCCCGTATTCATCGGTTTGAAGTCCAGGTCGTAGCCTCGACCCAGAGGGGAGTATCGAATCAACAGGACAGACGCTGGCAATAAGATGAAGCCGACGCGGGAGAAAAGATGCCGCAGGGCGGCGATGGGGTTGGTCCCTGTCACAATCAACAGGACCATCACAAGGTCGCCGATCGCCTTAATCCAGCGCTTGAACGCCACGCCCGGATAAGGCGACCAGGAAACACTGGCCACGCAATAGCCGAAGTAAAGCAACAGAGGGACACTTGCCTTGAGTAACGCGCTCGTCTGAGTCTTCCGGCGAAACAGGATCACGATCCCGCCAGCGAGGAGGCCAGCCAAAACGATCGCATCGGCAGGGCTGCCGTCTAGTTGCGCATCCAGACTGCCACCCGAGGCTTGCTGGCCCAAACCGAACCACGCCTCCAGCCAGGCTGAGACTGGTCGTGAACCGATGATCCAGATCCAAATGACGGGCAGCCAGAGAGTTCGGGAAATGCGGGTCGAGGGATCGCGATCGAGATAGAAGAGAGCCGCGACGCCGGCACAGCAAATGAGAAACGCGAGCCAAAATCCCATGATGCGCCTACGCGAAGACCGCCCTATACAGCAAGCTAGCGATCGTAGATTTTTTTCGAAGCTGATCCACCGCTTCGACGCTCAACATGGTCAGGCCGAAGGCCGCGAGAAAGGAAATTCCGAGAACGAAATCCCCGATATGAACGTGGCGGAAGCCGGCGCTGAGCAGTTGCAGAATTGCGATCTGCGAGATGTATCCAAACAAGGAATATTTCCCAAGTAGAATCACGTTCCCTCGAGCCCTCACAGGTTCGTTCTCTGTCAACCCTAGCACGTAAATTGCGGCAACACTCAAGCATGCGCCCACGCAAAGCAGCAGAAACGGAACGTTCCAAACGGTGATAGCGCCGAGATAGCAGGCATACGAAACTGCCAGAGCGAATCGATGCCCGACCATGCGGTTGATTCTATCGATCGGGAGAAATCCAGCGAGCAGACCCAAGAGTCCGACCGTAACGAATTCAAGGTTAGAACTCTGAAATCCCTTCAAATCCAGGGCGAGGATGCCGCACAGAAAGATCGCGCAGACCAGGTGGAACGTATGCTTGCAAAGTTTGTAGGGGAAAATCAGCACTGCCGAGAGCAGCAATAGGTAACTGATCGGAACCAGAATATAAAAGGCGACGGTCTTACTTGTGGCCGTGAGAGTATTGCCGGTGAGGAAAATGGTTGCTAAGGTCTTGGAATCGAGCTCGTAGCCCGCAGCGATGCCGGGATGGGATTTCGCAAAGAGGACAGCTCTCGCAGCATTCAAGATAACAAAAATCGCGAGCAGCTTGAGGCCCCTCGTAAGCAACCTTTTGGAGAGTTGGCGATCGGCGATGTTGTACCTAGATAGATACACATTCGAGATCAGAAAGCCACTAACGAAGATGAACGATGGAGTTAGGAACCTCAAATATCTGTAATATGGCCAGTCGAATCCGATGAAATAATTGATCCAATGATACAGCACCATTATCAATACGAGCGCCCCTTTGGTGAAATCAAGCGCCAGTATGCGGTCGGAACTGGTTCGTTTGGGCGGCGCCATTCCTGCTGACCAGGTTTCGCTAGTTCCTTCGGACTGAGGCTTCGTCGGAGTGGGCAAGCTAGTTGCTCGAGTCGAAGAAAAGCCGGTGGATCAGTTCCAGCGAGAGCAGCCTGTGAATTTCGGATGTGTAGTTGCGATTGCCCTTCAGATGCCCGCGGACAATAGCCTCGACGCCCTTCCGCTCCAGGTAGGGGCGGGCCAGCGTGCTCGAATCAAGCAACATTTCTTGGACGTAGTTCGCCAGAGTGTCGCGGTACCAGACGCGGTAGTGGTACACCTTGTGTCTACCCAGGAAGAGACGCTCCAAGCGCAGGGGTGAAAGGAAATGATCGACTCCGGCGAGCCACTGGGGCATCCCTTGGTCATAGGCGTACTCAGCCTTGAATGTGAACTCCTGGAAATTTCGCGCGGCCCAACTACCAAGACCTGGGGTCCCGCCGAAACCGCGATCCGTCCGAATCCGCTGCATAGCGGTGCTGCCATCACCAATGAGGCGCACACGAACATCGTTGTTCGCAGTTACCGACTGGGGCGCACGAAATGCTGTTCTGACGAATTCGTTATCGAGAAACGGCGTGCGCACTGCCAGCTGCGTCTGCTCCAGGGACAAAATGCCGTAGTGGTGCCACGGGGCCTGTCGAAACGCAGCAAAGGACGTTGGATTGCCCTCAATGAGTCCCGCGTAAGTCTCCCGCGCCTCACAAACGTGTGCGATAAAACTTGGACTAAACACTCCCGGAGCGGGATCCACGGGCTTAAAAGCCCGCAGCTGAGGTCGCTGTATCTCGTCCCCGTAAAGTCCTGTCATCCTTACCGGAGCAATCTCGCGAGCCTTCTCGCTTAAGTAAAGATCGGGAGCTCGATTTACCTCCACGCAGGCATCCGCTAGGTATACGCTGCGTTCCGCATAATAAGGGAATCGGGCAAAGAACTCATCGCCCAGGGAAATCACTTGGTGGGATTGCTGGCACTCCCGGGCTATCTGGCGTGCCACTACTACGTCGCGGCATTCTCTATCCGCGCCCCCATAGGTGTAACAGGGAAGCGATTTGGGTGGGAACCTCTGCCAGGCCATGACCGCCCGCGTGTCGAGCCCTCCGGTTAGGGAGACTCCGATTTGTTCCCGGCCGTTGAGGTAGCGAGGGAAACGACGCGAAAAGACTTCCCGGATTTCCTGGCGGTAGGACTCTGGGTCTAGAGTTTCCTGCTGTTCCCACTCGCGTGCGTCGAAATATGCTTTCTTTGTCTCGATGGAGCCAGCACGAAAGCTCCAGCTTGACGCGGGAGGAAGTACGTGGATTCCCTCGAAGAGTGTCCGATTCTCCAACACACAGCCGCAAGCGACAAATTCTCCCATGCTCCGGGGATCCGGACGCCGAAGCTCGGGACAGACAGCCAGGATCGCCTTGGCCTCCACCGCGAAGTAGAACAGCTCTTTCGACTCGTGGTAGTAGAGCCGATGCATCCCGAAGCGGTCATTGAAGAGCGTGGCTACTCCACGAGTACGGTCCGCCAGGAGCCCTTGAAATCGTCCATTCAGGCTCTTCAGAAAGGAAGGATCCTCCTCATAGAGATGAACCAAATAGGAAGGTCCCTCCGCCTTAAATTCGTGACCTTGCTCCGTGAGGTGTCGGATGACGCTTGGTTCCGGATAATCCTCCCCAGAAAACACGAGGACGACGTCGCCGCGCTCGTTTTGGATAGGCATTCCGTCGGAGAAAGAATTCTCGCGCGCCGCCCACCCGACGTAAATTCCTAACTGCTCATCGATCCAGGTTCCCGTCGTATAGAAGGACTCGTGGCGGAGGACTTTGAGCATCCGCAACAACTGCGGCTCCGCCCATTCGCGAGGCTTCTTGGTGATAAGGCCAACAATTCCAGGCATGCGGTCTTCTTAGGACTCAGTCACAGGCTCAACTTCACGACGGTACCAAGCCTTCCGCATTTCACGGAACTTGGCAGCCACCGATTCGGGAACACGATCCGCCAGACGGTGGTGCAAACCCAGTCGCAACGCTACCCGTCCAAGAATCGTAATCGGTACGTAGTACCGGGGAAGGTCGACACGCTGGAAACCGTTCACCTCCTTGAAGTGACTGAGGCTGTCTCCCTGCTTGTTACCGTAGACGAAGTGTTCGTACACCAGATAAGGAATCTTGTGTTCCGCGCAATAACGTACTGCTTGCGCGATTAGCGCGTTGGTCGGAGCTTTGTCGTTGTGCTGAATCATGGAAAGGATGTGCACCATGCAGGCCTGGTTTCGATTCTCATCCATAACCAGTTTCATAAACCCGATCATGGTTTCGCCTAGGAAAGCTCCCACATAAACGCTCTGGTCAAGAAAAGTCCCGGCATAGTCGCGAGCCTGCTCGACGGACATTCCATAATGGGGAAAAGCCTTGCCTTGGCGTACCGGCGTTTCGTTATAGATTCCGCAAATTCCTCGAATAAGAATTTCGCCGAACGGCACTTCACGAAACGTAACTCCTTTCTTTTCTGCTTGCCGTGCGCGATTACGAGGGAAAGAGCGTATTTGATGGTTCCACCAGTGCTCGAAGGTAGAGATTGGCAGAACAGCCAGGTTGTCATATTCCATCGGGTACGAATACTTCGGCGAAGTATCCGAGACTTTTTGTAGGAAAGTGAAAATGTCCGCTCGCGCTCCGGATTTGCGCAGGCCGTCGATCATCACCTCCGGATCGTCGGGAAAAGTGTGCTTCTCCCCATCCAGACGGGCGATTCGAAGGAATCTTCCGTCGACTTTGATGCCCTTGCCGCCAGCCGTGATAATTGTCTTTTTTTGCATTACCTTGAGTTTTGCACTGGAATCGTTTGGTTTGCCGGAGTCAAATTGGTTCTTGGCCCTGCCGTCCACATTCCTGAATGCGCCCCGCGCCTTGGACAGGTCCGTCGATGTCTACTCCGAACTAGCCCTGATAGGAGGTAGAGGTCATCTCAGTATATGTTTGCCACCGCCAAAGCCAGAGTCAGAGCTGAGCCGAACAAGGGTTCACATCGCAGACCTGCGTGGCGCGCTCAGGTTCATCTCCGGATGTCACCAGGAAGCCCCGAAGCCATTCCTCGAACACAATTAGGCTAAACAGGATCTTGTGATTGTCCCGTCGACCATCCGCATGTTCAGCATATAGCTGCTTCACCGCTGCCGGCCGCAGATATCGATATATGGCGGAACCATCGTCAGCGAATATGCTCGACATTCTTCCCCCGAGCGCATCGCGGAACCAGCTATCCACGACGTTCACCGCAAAGCCCCGCTTTGGTCGGCGTATTATGGAATTTGGCAGGAACTTCTTGCATACCTGCCGATGAAGCCATTTCCCGACGCCGTTACGAACCTTCAGATTGGCAGGTAACTTCTCGCCGTATTCGACGATTTCCTTGTCGAGAAACGGAACCCGCAATTCCAGGCCATGCACCATCGAAAGCTTGTCGGCATACATTAGCAGTTCGTCGGGTAGAGTGGATCGGACCTCCAGGAACTGGAGTCCACCCAGTTCGTCGGTACCTCCCATCAAGTTACTCAGATCGGCCCAGCATTCGAGTAAGCTCTCGCTCGAATCACCTTTCAGCAAACCAGGCCAAAATAGCTCGTCGACTTGTTCCCGCGGTAACAGCGACAAGATGCGTTCGTAGTGCTGCTGTCTACTGCCGCTGTTCAAAGAGTAGAGCCCGCGCTTCAATGTTTCGTTCCGTGGCAACGCCGCGGCAACTCGTTCGAGCGGCCCACGCGCCCATGCGGGTAAGGTCGCCCAAGCGGCACCATAACGCGCGGCGAGGTGCCGCCGGTAGCCACCGAACAATTCGTCTGGGCCTTGTCCTACCAAAGCGACCTTTACGTCCTCGCGAGCCCGTCTGCAGACGAAGTACATGGGGACGATTGAAGAGGCGGCGATCGGCTCCTCAAGGGAACTGACGATGTTTTTTAGCTCTCGCTCGAATATCTCCCGAGTGATCCTGACGCCTGTGTGTCGCGATTTCAAAATTCGCGCTGTCTCTTCCGCATCCACCAATTCGTCGTGTACGTAGCTGGACCCGTAGCCCACTGAATAGGTGGGCCAGTCGACCCCGTTTTCGTTCATCAGTGCCAAGAGCAAACCGGAATCAATCCCCCCACTCAAAAGCAAACCCAGCGGCACATCGCTGACTAGTTGCCGCCGCACCGCCTTCCGGTATAGGGCTAACAACTCCTCGCCCGCTTCCCCGACAGTTTTAGGAGGTACAAAGGGTGTCGGTGCGTACTCGTACCAACGACTCGTCTCGCACGCGCCGTTCTGTGCCACGAGCTTGGTGCCAGGTGCGAGCTTGTGAACGCCTCGCAACATCGTGTGCGGCGAAGGCGTGTAGCGATAGCGCAAGAAGAGGCTCAGGGCCGCCGGGTCCACTTCGGTTTCGCCTTCGCGCATTATCGCTCGCACGGCCCGCATCTCGGAGCCAAACGAAAGCGACCCCTGGTCTAAGCGGTAGTAGATCAGCTTGATGCCGAAAGCATCCCGTGCCAGCATCAGGCGTCGTTGACCTACGTCCCACACCGCCAAGCCAAACATCCCATTCAGCCGGTTCAACACCTCATCGCCCCATTGCTTATATCCATGGACGATCACTTCAGTGTCGCATTGGGTACGAAAGATGTGTCCATGACCTTCCAGTTCGCTGCGCAACTCCTTGAAGTTATAGATCTCCCCGTTGAACACCACCCAGACCGACCCCTCTCGGTCCGACATTGGTTGATGGCCGCCTGCGAGATCGATAATCGAAAGCCTACGAAAGCCTAGCCCCAACGATCCGGCAACGTAAAAGCCCTCGTCGTCAGGGCCACGATGGGCAATTGCGGTGGCCATGCGCTCGATATCGCGCCGTGCCACCGGAGCACCGGTCCCGAAATTAAACTGTCCGCAGATCCCACACATACTGGTTGACCCTTACCGTGCCTTCGTCTCATACGACGATGTGCCGCTCACAAGCAAAAAACAAAGGCTTCGGAACAACTGCGCCTGCGCCCACCTATGCATCGGTACCTGATCCCACCCCAGTAACAACTGTCGCGACCGGAACGAGCCGTCGGGTCTTTGCCATCGCTCGGTCAAATCCCCCACGACCCGGCCCAACGTCTGGTTCAAGGCCGGGAACTGCTCACGTAATAACACCGATAGGTTGACACACTCCGCATAGTCATAGAGCTCGCGTCGATAAGTGATCAGTCGCGGACGGTGGGCGAACGGCCGAGGCAGCCCTGTGCTATCAAAAAGGTGGCCGAGGTAATACCCTACGCCCCGCTCGATGGCGCGTTCTGCCTCCGGAGAATCGATCAATCGCGTAGCTTTCGTCAGCGACTTCAACACGAAGCAGGTGTGGTAATGATCCACGAATCCCCGCCTCCCATCCACCGCGTAAGGCCATGATCCATCCGCGTTCTGGGCGCTTGCTACGAAGCGGATGTTACGCTTCGCTGCTTCCACATACCGCGGCTGCGCCAATTCGATTCCCGCCTTGGCCAAGAGAAACGCCCGATAGGCACTGGCGTTAACGACCAGGCATGGATCACTCGACGATGGCGTGTAGCTGCAGCTTGCAGCCTCGAACCCGGTTTCTAGATCTCGATAATCGGTGAAGACGTGGTGGGCGATGGATTCCATGATTGCCAACCAACGAGGATCGTGGTCTAAGCCATATACCTGCGAAAAGGCTTCATACGCGTACGGTGTGGTGGTAATCAGTGGTGTGCCAGCCGGAATTGTGCCATACATCGTCACCCAATCGAATGGATATCCCCACCCATATTCTTTCATGCCGGGGCAGCGGGTGGCTTCGAGCACCGACAAGAAATGTCGCGCCCGGTCCAGCCATTTCTCTTCGCCGCGGGCGCTTGCGAGAAAGGCGAAAGCCATGGCGTAATGAGCGTCGGCGATCGGAAACCGCTGCGGCTTCCAAAATAGCCGTCGCGCACGAGGCGCGAAAGTCTCGCAGAAAACCATCGGCGCAACTGCCATCGTTCCCAAAATCCGCCGACGGTAATACAACGCCTTGGCCGCCCGCCCCAGGGGGCTAGCATAGACCGTCTGGAAATCAAGAGAAGTCTCTCCGAAGTTTTCCAGCCAACCACAAAACCGGTCAACGACGACCGAGACGGCTGCCGATCGTTCCTGGTCAACAACACTACCCACACCGATTTCAGTTGCTACGCTCATCCATTTCCCTCACATCGCCGCGGATCTTTACCGCACTGCAGCCCCACTGTTGCCGTGCGGCCTATTCACCCGGGGCCGTGCCGCTTTTCTTGTCGCTAGGTGTACCCATAGATGCCAGCCGAGCATTCGCTGCAACGGTATCCATTTCACAGGAAGCGGCGGCGCATGCATGAACCGCTTGTAGGAACGGGTGACGACAAAATCTGGGAAGTCTTTCTGCGCCTCGGGCAGTCCATAAACCTTGGCATACGGGTTGTCGGGACCGTCGGTGCTTCGATGAATGAAGTTTTTCATGCGCAAGTAGTTGAACAGCCCTTCTCCGTGTGCATTCCTGATGTGGGCAGCGTAGATGCCCTTGCCTTTCATCCCGAACGCCATCATCGCCGCCAGGCCCGCGCGGCGCAGAATGCCGATCGCGAGCAGGTAATTCAGCGACCACTTGGCATACACCATCATTACGAGTTCGCCACCCGGCTTCAGCACGCGCGCAATCTCCGCCTGCGCCTGGGCAATTTCTGGCACATGATGCAAAACGCCGTGGCTGAACACCATGTCGAAGGAATTGTCAGGATAAGGGATTTCGAGCACCGAGCCGACTTTCAAATCGTCGTAAGGAAGATTGCGCAGCCGCATGCGCTCCTTCACTCGCGTTACGGACGCTTGCGTCAGATCGAGTCCTGACCAGCGGCCCCCGCGGCGAATGATCTGCTCTGACTCCGCTCCCTGCCCCAGACCGATCTCTAGGACCTTCTTGCCCGTGAAGTCAATATCATTCAGGCATCCCAGGATGTGGCCCTCGCGCCGATAGCGGAACGCGTCGTACTCGGTGAAGAACCGGTCGTAGTCGCCGGCGAAGCGTCCCTCGAGACCGCCGACCTGCCAGTCGCCGCACGGGTTCGACTGCCAGAACTCGGAGATATTTTCTTCGCCGCTGATTACTTCGTGTTGTGTCTGAGAAGTCATTCAGTATCCTAGGAAACCTACGCGCTGCGCGTCTTTTTGGACTTCAGGTGCACCCAGAGATGCCAGCCGAGAGCTCGCTGCAGCGGCATCCATTTGACCGGCAACGGCGGCGCGTGCATGAACCGCTTGTACGACCGGGTCGCGACAAAGTCGGGAAAATCTTCTCGGACCTCGCGCATCCCATACACTTTGGAATATGGGTTGTCAGGGCCGTCGGTGCTGCGATGAATGAAGTTTTTCATCCGCAAGTAGTTAAACAATCCCGCCTTTCGTGCGTTCTGCACGTGCGCTGCGTAGATGCCCTTGCCTTCGATGCCGAGACCCATCATCGCCACCAAACCGAGCCGGCGCAGAACACCGATGGCGAGCAAGTAGTTCATTGACCACTTGGCATACACCATCATGACTAGCTCGCCGCCCGGCTTCAGCACGCGCGCAATCTCTGACTGCGCCTGGTGAATCTCCGGCACGCAAAGCAGAACGCCATGGCTGAACACCATATCGAACGAATTGTCCGGGTATGGTATTTGCAACACAGAGCCGACCTTAAGATCGTCGTAAGCAAGATTGCGCAGGCGCATCCGCTCCTTTACGCGTGTCGCCGCGGCCTGTGTCAAATCGAGTCCTGACCAGTGGCCGCCACGGCGAATGATCTGCTCTGACTCGGTCCCCTGTCCCAGGCCGATTTCGAGCACTTTCTTGCCGGAAAAATCGATCCCATCCAGGCATCCTGGGATGTGATTTTCGTGTCGATAGCGGAAGGTGTCGTATTCGGTAAAGAACCGGTTATAGTCGCCGCCGAAGCGTCCCTCGAGCCCGCCCACCTGCCAATCGCCGCATGGGTTCGCCTCCCAGAAACGCTGTATCTCTGGCTCTTGCACTTCCAAAGTCTTGGTCATTTCGGCCTCCAAAGTCTTACTCATTTATCCTCCAAAAGATGTCAAACTGCGGTAAATTCAGAATTTTCAGGGCTGGCTAGGGGAACGTCTGGTAAGAAACGCCTTCAACTTCCTCATCTGCTCGCTGCGATGAAAGCGAATCACCTCTTTCGACGCGGCGCGAGGTATTCGATCCATCCAACCCCAAACGTAACCGGCTCCTAAGGCAACCCCTGAAAGCAGATACGGCTTACGCCCCAGGCGACGCACGACCCGGGCCATCTCCCACACCGGATGGCTACCAACGCTGTAATCCTTTTTGCCGTATGCGAACGCGGAACCGAGCCGTCCCCGCCCTGCTGTCCCCATTGGACGGTAATGGTAGAACTCACGCTCGGCAAAGGATCGTGTCTTCCACCCTTTCATCCGGGCAGTTATGACTGCCACCCAGTCAACGCCGCCAACGGGAGCCGGCACATAACCCCCGATTTCGTCAAAGCATTTCTTGCGAAACAATTGACATTGCCCACCCACGTGAGACGCCCAGTCAAACACGTCTTTGTCCAGGCTGAAGCCCTCCTCACGGAACGTCGTCCCCACTACACCTAGTTGAGGATCCGCAGAGCACTGGCGAAGCAGAAACTCAAAATGATCGGGGCCAAATGAGATGTCCGCATCCAAGTTTCCGACAATCTCCCATCCAACATTTTGAACTCGCGCCAACCCTAAATTGAACGACTCCACCTTTCCCGCGAAATTCCTTTTATCTTGTCGCTGCCGCCGAACTAGCTCCATCCACGGGTAGACGGGAATGTACCTATTCACGATTGCGGCCGTATCATCGCTTGAACCGTCATCCACTATCACCCATTTCAATGGCAGCACGGTTTGGTGGATCATCGACTGGATCGTCTTCTCAATGAAGGCCCCTTCGTTCCGAGCGGGCGTGATCAGGACGTACGTGGGCAGGGTCGCGCCTTCCTCCATTACCTCCTGCTCCGCCTTGTTACTCGATATCAAAAGAACCCTCCTCACTATCCTGGAATCCCATCTCGATTCAGCGCTGTGTGCAGGAATCAGAACGTCAGCGTCCTCACGATAGTTCATTCCCCAGCATTCCCGAATACGCGTTCCGGGTCAACTCGGCTACTGCGCTCCAGGAATGTACTCTGTTGGCGTACTCCTTTATCTCTCCTCGTCGCGTGGACAAATCCCGATATAGATCGCTCGAGAAATATTTCTTGAGCGTCGCCGTCAAGTCCGCCGGGTCGTCCGGCCTGCAGATGAATCCAGTTTTGCCTTCGATGATTTCTTCTCTAAATGACCCAACGTCTGTAGCAACTACGGGCAGGCCAAAGGCGTAGGCCAAGAAGAGCACTCCGCTTTGGAAGATGTCCTTATAAGGGAGCACCAAAACATCTGCCGCTTTCAAATACAGTTCCATCTCTTCGTCCGGGATAAACTCCGCTCGAAGGAGAACCTGCCCTTGACTAAGCTCACGATGGGCCACTCTCCGTAACTCGTCGACATAACCTTCGTCTCCTTTGTTCGGCGCACCAGCTACCACCAGTCGATAATTAAGTTGACCGCCGAGAAGCGGCTGGAACGCGGCAAGGAGATTCTCGATTCCTTTGTACGGCCTAAGTCTGCCCAGAAAAAGAATCGTCCGCTCATCGTTACCAATCCCTAGAAGCTTCTTAGCTTCAGCGGGACTGAGATCCGTATCGGGAAACACGTCGTTGATAGGATGACGGATGACAGTTACCGCTTTGTCAGCAACACCAAAATCCTGACAGAGCTCAGCCTTCATCCTTCGGGTATGCACAAAGATGTGATCAGAAAGTCGATATTGAATTCTGAGAGTAAGTCGATTGACCAGTGAGTCTTTCAAGTCCCTCTTGGCTTGATTTACATTGTGCGCCGTGAGAGAAATCTTCTTGCCGCACAGCTTGTAATACAGCATCAGGAAAGTTCGATCGAAGGACTCAAACTTATTGTTCCACAAAATATGCAATATTCTAGAGTTGGAGTGTGCTATGTATCGAATCAGGCGCACGTAGTAGATAGCCAGCTTCGACAATTTTGTCACAATTGGGTCATATTGGCTAAGCCGGCCTCTGAGATTGACAAAGCGCAGATTCGAAGTTGTGTGCAGCTCAGGGCTGTCAACTTCATCGCTGCCAACTACTTCCAGTCGTAACCCTTTCGCAGTAAGCGCCATCGCCAGGCCACACGCGTAAGGTCGGTCCTGGCAGCCCGTGAGCAATCCGACCTCTATGTCATCGGCTACGCTTCTGTCTAACTCCCGAGAGACAGCGATCTGCTGCTGGTTCTTTTCTTCAGCCAAACTGTGAGTAGTAATCACGTGGTCAAAGTTGCCTTCGGTCCGTTGGTCGCGCACAATAGCCTTAGGTGCCAATCACAGACGCCGCCATCTGCGGAGCGGCCGACACTCCACCGATCCCAATGTAGTGGAACCCGTGGGATGCCACCTCTTGTCGGTTCAGCGCATTTCGCCCATCGATGATGAGCGGTCTTTCGACCAGCGTTGCGAGCCGACTCCAATCGATCGTCCGGAACTCTTCCCACTCGGTCAGAAGCACAAGGGCATCGGCTCCCTCGGCTGCTTGGTAAGCGTCGGCGCAATAGGTGACGTCGGGAAGAACTGACCTTGCCTTTTCGATGGCCTCGGGGTCATAGGCACGAATGACAGCACCTTCGGCCTGGAGTGCTTTCACCAGCGCGATGGACGGTGCGAAGCGGACGTCGTCGGTGTTGGGCTTGAATGCCAGGCCCCACACTGCGATTTTCTTGCCGCGCACAACCCACAGTTCTTTTCGGATCTTCTCGATGAAATGGTCCACGCGACTTTGATTGATCTTCTCCACTTCTCTCAGCAGAGAGAAATCGCAGCCTGACTTCTCAGCAATTCTGATGAATGCCTGCACGTCCTTCGGAAAGCAGAAGCCTCCAAAACCGATTCCCGGGCTCAAGAACGCTGGGCCGATTCGGGGATCGAGTCCCATCCCTTCGGCGACACGGGTCACGTCTGCGCCCACCACTTCGCACAGATTCGCAACCATATTGATGAACGAAATCTTCATCGCCAGAAACGAATTGGAAGCGTGCTTGATGAGCTCGGCTGAATTGGTATCAGTAGCCAGGAAGACCGGTTCCTTGCGCTTCGGGCAATCCGAATGGATCGGGCAAGTGAATTTCTGCTTGATGATCGGCTCGTAGATTTGACGTAAGAGCTTTTCGGCTCGAGGCGAGTCAACCCCGATCACAATCCGGTCGGGATGAAGAAAATCTTCAACCGAGGAGCCTTCACGCAGAAACTCAGGATTTGACGCAACGTCGTAGCTCAGACCGTTCCTGCTGTGGACGGAAAGGTGCCGCTGCAACTGTCCGCCGGTCTGGACAGGTACCGTGCTCTTTTCGATCACGAGCCGGTAGCCCGACGCACCCTTTGCAATGGCTCGCGCGACCCCTTCGATGGCGGAAAGGTCCGCATCTCCGTTCGGGAGCGGCGGTGTTCCCACGCAGATGAAGATTGCATCGCCCCAGGCAATCGCCTCTTCGGTAGAACCGAAGCACAGCCGGCCCGCCTTTCGGACGTTCTTGATCACGTCCTCCAGGTGCGGCTCAAACAGCGGCATAACGCCATCCTGCAGTTTGGCAAGTTTTTCGACGTCGCTTTCGCTGCAGAAAACATCGTGGCCGACCTGTGCCAGGCAAGCGGCGGTCGTCAGACCTACATAGCCCGCGCCAATGACTGAGAGTTTCATGTTGTGATGTCCTTTGATTGTGAAACCTGGGATTAATGTCCCGCTTATGCTCTGCGAGTCTCCGCAGCCAGGGAAATGGCTTCGGTCTCGACGCCCTTGCGGCCAGTCATCGCGATGAAGTTGCCGATTTCCTCCACTACGCGAACCTGCTGCTGCGCAGTCAACTGCGGGAACATTGGCAACGAGACAATTTCGGCAGCCGCTTTCTCGGCGACCGGGAAATCTCCTTTCCGGTAATTCATTGCCGTGTACGCCTTCTGCAGATGAAGCGGAATCGGATAGTGAATGCCGGTTGCGATGCCCGCCGATTTCAAATGCTCCATCAGTCCTTCCCTGTCATCCACGCAAATCACATAGAGGTGATAGACAGCACGGGACCACGACGGCTCATGCGGGATCGCGATGGACTCTGCAGAAACCAGCAGACGGCCATATTCTGCCGCCCGCTCACGGCGCTGCGCATTCCACTTCGCCAGATGCTTCAGCTTCACATGCAATAGTCCGGCCTGAATCGCATCCAGCCGGCCGTTGTAGCCTTCGATGTCGTGATAGTACTTTGTGGCCTGGCCATGATCGCGGAGCATCTTCATGGTCTTTGCGATGCCGGCATCGTTGGTGGTGGCTGCGCCTGCTTCGCCGCATGCGCCCAGATTTTTCCCGGGATAGAAGCTGAACGCTGCGGCTCGTCCCATGGATCCAGCCTTCATCCAGCGATTGTGCTTGCGCGAGAAATACTCCGCACCGTGTGCCTGGCAGGCGTCTTCGATCACGACCAGGCGGTAGCGATCCGCGAGTTCGAGAATGGCGTCCATGTCCGCCATTTGCCCGTAGAGATGGACCGGAACCACAGCCGTGACCGGGCGGCCGCTGCGGCGGCTCAGCAGTTTGCCAGCATCGTCGACCGTGCACTGCGTTTCCAGATACTCTCCGAGTTTTGCGGGATCCATGTTGAAGGTCTGCTCGTCGATGTCGACGAACTCGGGCAACGCTCCGGCCTGCGAAATCGCTTCGGTGGTGGCGATGAACGTATGCGGCACGGTGATCACTACGTCGCCGGGCTTTACTCCAGCGGCCATCAGTGCGAACCGCAGAGCGTCGGTTCCGCTGCTGACAGCGACCGAATAGCTGGTTTCGCAGAAAGCAGCGAATGCCTTCTCGAAATCTTCCACCATCGGGCCGCCAATGAATCCGGCGGTCCGCAGGGCTTTGTGGAACACTTCGGTTAGTTCCTGCTCAAGTTCAACGTGAGGAGTGACCAGATCTAGGAAAGGAATGCTATTATGCGCGTTTGAAACACTCACTTTGTGACCTCCACGGTCGATTCGATATAACGCAAAACCTTTGCTGGATTTCCAACCACAATGCTGTTGGGTGGTACGTCTTTGGTGACCACGCTGCCGGCTCCCACAATCGCGTTTTCACCAATGCTGAGGTTCGAGAGAATCGTGGCCCCTGAGCCAATCGACGCTCCCTTCTTGACTACCGTGCGCTCGACCTTCCAGTCGGCTTCGGTTTGCAGGTTTCCGCCGGCGGCGGTGGCTCGCGGATAGCTGTCGTTGATGAACATCACGCCGTGGCCGACGAAAACGTTGTCCTCGATGGTGACGCCTTCACAGATGAACGTGTGACTCGAAATTTTGCAGCGCTTGCCGACCGTTGCGTTTTTCTGGATCTCGACGAAGGCGCCGATCTTGGTTTCATCGCCGACTTCGCAGCCGTAAAGATTGATGAACTTGGAAAGCTTCACATCCTGCCCAAGCTTCACATCCGGCGCGATGCATACATGAGGGTTCATTGACAGAAATAGCTCCGGCTCTGACAGTTGGTATTTAGGTTTGAAACGCAACAACGGGCGGGGAGAGTAAGGCGCGGTTCAATCGGCGCTGGCGGTCCGCTGCTCCGATTCGTACTGCCACGATGCGGGGCTGACGCCCACGCTCTTCACTGGCGGGGCGAGTGACTCGGGTGCGCCTAGCCGGAATTCTCGGTGTGTAGTCTCGAGGGCTGCCTTCACATCTTGCTTCGACACAACCAGGGAGATATTGGATCCCGAAGAACCTTGCGCGATGGCGACGACGTTGACGTTCTCCCGACCCAAAGCCGCGAGCGCGCGGCCGACTGTTCCAGAACTGCGCATGTTCTTGCCTACGACCGTGACGATGGCGACTGTCTGGTCAAGGGTGACGTGTTCCACTTTTTCGTGTGCGAGATCCTGCGCAAACTCGCGGCGCAGTGCTTCGACCGTGCGTTCCGCCGCGGAAGAGGCAACCACCAGGCAAATGTCATTCTGCGATGAGGATTGCGAAATCAACAGGACATTCGCTCGAACCGCCGCGGTGATCGCAAAAGTTCGGCCCAGAACGTCGGGCACACCCACAATTCCTGGACCACCGACAGTAACCAACGCTACTTCGCTGATCGCAGTCAATCCCTTCACTCCGGCATCCGTCGACGGGCCCGCCGGAGTGATTCGCGTGCCCGGCAGCTCCGGCGAAAACGTGTTTCGAATCCACAGCGGGATGCCGCACGGCGTCACCGCGCTGATCGTTTTCGGATGCAGAACCTTGGCGCCAAAGTGCGCCAGTTCGGCTGCTTCGCGATACGAGATTTCCGGGATCGTCGCCGCGCCCGGCACCAGGTGGGGGTCGGCGGTCATCAACCCGTCGACATCGGTCCAGATGATGACTTCGTCCGCATCGAGAGCCGCGCCCAGAATTGTCGCGGAATAGTCGGACCCGCCGCGGCCCAGGGTCGTGAGCATGCCATCGGCAGTAGCGCCGATGAAGCCGGTCACCACGGGAATCACGCCTTCGCGCAGAAGCGGACGAACCCGAGCCTGGCAGCGCTTGCGCGTGAGGTCCATCAATGGGTCGGCAGCACCGTGACAAGAATCCGTGACGACTAGTTCCGTAGCTTCGATCGCTTCGCTCTTAACCCCGCACTCGGCCAGGGCCGCAGCAACAATAGGAGCGGAAAGACGTTCGCCAAGACTGGAAATCGAATCCCGCACCCGTAACGTCAACTCTCGCAGCAGAGCCGTGCCCTCGCACAGCCGTTCGCCTTCTTGAAAAACTTGTTCTACATCCCGGTTGATGCGACTCCGCAGAGGGACGGAATGGATCAGTGCGTTCGCCACCGCGCGGTGCCGCTCGCGGAGTTCCTCGAAGATGATCTCGACCGCTTCGCGGTTTCCAGCTTCGGAATGAGCGGCTGCTTCGACCAACTTATTGGTGACGCCGCTCATCGCCGAGACCACCACCACAAGGTCGCTCTCGCGGGCAGCGTCGCGAACAATCTCCACCACTTTGCGGATGCGCGGAGCATCGCCCACGCTCGTCCCGCCAAACTTCACGACTCGCAGCGGTCTGTTCACATTCGCCATAGTGGAATTTACCTGCTCCCCAATTCGGTTCCAACCGCAGGACTCTCGGATGAAGGTTCTTGACCTGCGTGCTCACCAGATTGTGCAATGGGATCGTCGAAGAAGCTTGTTTCCGTGCCCGGACGTACCAGACACTCTGCTTCTGCCGGTTGTTGACGCAATCATGAACCAGCTCAGGTTCTTCCCATGGGACATCGTGGTACGCGGACCGCAGAAGCGGACTTTCGGGATCTCGTATCCATTCTTGCGGAAACAGTGCGATCGTATCTCTCTCTGTGACTTTCGGCGCTGCTTGCGCCTCTTCGCCCGACACCGCACCATATAGAGCTGCCGGAATGTCGCGCCTAAGTCCAAGCGCTAAATGTCCAACCTGAGTCGCCCGTGGATTGATTTCGATGAGGTAAGCCTTGCCAGTCTGCTCCTCAAGCATGAAATCAAATCCATGCACGCCCGAGAGACCAAGTCGCCGGACCATTTTTTCGGCAGCAACCGACATTTCAGCGTTCTCGATCAAGCGCACTACGGTAGCGTGTCCGGCAGCACTTACCTTGTTGATCACTTCAAAGTGAAGAGCCGCCAAAACCTCCCCGTTCCAGCAAGCCACGGCGCTGGTGGCTTCCTTCCCTTCAACAAAGGCTTGGGCATTGACCACGAACTTCTCGCGGCGAACCGTCGGCGAAATCAGCGTCAGGTCGTCATCGAGGAGGGCGTGCTTGGCCGCGCGCAGCAGCCGTGGCGGAGCCTGCAGAGATCGAAAAGCGCGCTCTGCTTCCTCCACCGTGCGGACAACTCGCACGCCGTCCCCGCCGGAAGTGCCATTCGCTTTCAACACTGCTGGGAATCCGTTTTGGATGATCCAATCCTTCAATCCATCGAAACTTTCGATCACGCCCGTTTTCGGGATGCGAATGCCTTCCTGCTGCGCCAGTTCCATAAAGGCAGCCCTGGCATAGCAGGTAGGAAAGCTTTCCGCGGCTCCCAGCGACCGTTCGATCAGCGCACAAATCGCAGAACCCGTTTTCCCCTCGTGGCGCTCACGGTCGTAGAGACGATGCAGGTGCCGAGTCGCAAGATCGTCTCCGGAAACAATCAGGTCCGGCTGGGCATCGGTAATGGCCGCGCTCAACGAGCGCAATGGAGCCAGCCCGTTGAAGCGATGGATCTTGCGCGCCACTCTCGTCTTGGTCAAAGGATGCCGACGAGGGCAAACCATGTCCACCGTGAACCCTGCATTGGCCAAGGCCATCGCGAGGCGGGCAGTCGGGTACCAGCAGAAGGTTGTGGCGACTAGGACTTTAGGTTTCATTTTTTACTCAGACTTCTTAGGCGAGAAAAAAATCGGCGAGGACAAATCCGGAGATGTACAAGGCTAGAGCTGTACCACAGCGCCGCGTTTGTGGATCGACTCGTTGGCGGCTTCCAGCATCCGGACCACACGCAAGCCTGCTTCGCCGTCGTTCACCGGAGTCTTATCGTTGGCGATGCAATCGACGAAATAGGAGAGTTCGCGAGTCAGCGCTTCCACCTGTTCGACTTGCGGCGCCCACATATCGCCCGTGCGGTAATGCACCAGCAAGTCATAAAGCCCTTCGCGACTGGTGACCTTTACGCCCTTGTCGTAGATCTTGATCTTCTCATCGACCTCGAGGTCGTTCCACACCAGCATTTTCTTTTCCCCGCCAATCAGCGTGGTCCGAACCTTCACCGGAGACAGCCAGTTGACGTTGATGTGCGCAATGACCTTGTCGGGAAAATAGACGGTGATGTAGGCAACGTCTTCGTGTCCGTTCAGGTGGGTCTGTCCGGTGGCGGAAATCGCCTCCGGGGTCTGCTCGATCAGGTGATCGATGATCGAGAGGTCATGCGGCGCCAGATCCCAAACCACGTTGACGTCATGTTGAAACAGTCCCAGATTGACGCGCGTCGAGTCGTAGTAGTACAGCTTACCCAGCGATCCGTCGTCCAGCAGTTGCTTGATTTTCGTGACCGCACCGGTGAACAGGAAGGTGTGGTCCACCATGATTTTCAGATTTCTCTGTGCCGCCAGCTCGATGAGTTCCTGCGCCTGGGCAGCGTTGCTCGTGAACGGCTTCTCGACAAAAATGTGCTTGCCGTTCAGCAGGGCAGCTTTGGCTAGCTCGTAGTGAGTCCAGACCGGGGTCACCACGGCGATGGCGTCGATGTCCGGTGAAGACATCAGCTCTGCGGAGTCCTCGGTCACCAGCACGTCGGGATAGGCCTTTGCCACTTTCTTGCGCGATGCCGGGCTCTTGTCGCACACCGCGACTACTTCGGCCGACTCCAGGCGGTCCAGGTTCCGAACCACATTCGGCCCCCAGTATCCGTAGCCTATAACCCCAAACTTCACCATGACTTCACTCCGCTGCTCGTGCTTTGCGTTCGACTCGCGAGTTTTGACCAGTACGTTTGTCATAAGGATATGAGCGCTGAGGGGAGGGCTTGGGGGAGGGATAGCAAGAACTTGGTTTAGCGAATTGGTTTAGTGGGCGCCGTCGCCAAAAACCACGGCGGCTGGCGTGCGGACCAGAATCTTGATGTCTTCCCAGGGAGACCAGGTTCGCGCGTATTTCAGGTCGAGACGAACCATGTCATCGAAAGCCACGCGGCAACGTCCGCTGACCTGCCAGAGTCCGGTGATTCCAGGCTTGGCCTCAAGCAACCGGCGGCGATGCCAAACGTCGTACTTTTCGACCTCGTAGGGAAGTGGAGGACGTGGCCCGACCAACGACATCTGGCCTTTCAACACATTAATCAGCTGCGGGAGCTCATCCAGGCTGCTGCGTCGCAGAAACGCTCCGACCCGAGTGATTCTCGGGTCCTTGGTCAGCTTGAACACCCCATTGCCATTCCCGTCGCTGTGGCGTTCCGCTTTCCCGGCAATCAGCTTCTGAACGTACTCCTTGTGCTTGCTGGCGTCGTTGCCGGTATACATCGAACGGAATTTCAGGAAATCGAATGGCGTGCCGTTCTGGCCAATCCGCTTTTGACGAAACAGGACCGGCCCTTCCGACGTCAACTTTATGGCCAGCGCAATCATCAGAAGCAGCGGAGCACCCAGGGTCAGAGCCACGGCACTGCCTGCAACATCCATGGCTCGCTTGAGTCCATTCGAAACCCGCTTGGTATCGGCCTGTCGGGACAGGTCAGGGTACAGCGCTGGATTACTGGGACGCTTGGGCACTTCGTGGTCATGGTTCCATTCTTCCGGATACACATGGAACGAGAGGCTGACCTGATTGAACTGTTCCGAGGTCAGATCACTGCGCAGAGCCGCGCCCAGCCGCTCAATCATCGTGCTGATGATCGAGTTGCGATCCTCGAGTCCGATTTCAGTGAACATCACCCCTACGACGCAGTCCGTCTTGTACCAGCCGGCTACGTCCGTCTCCCGCGTCGATCCCGAGAGGCCGGCAAGTATCTTGCTCAGGACCTTCGCAGTCGCGCCGGAAGGAAGATGATCCCCCATATCCAGCAACATCAGCAGGAAAGGCTTGCGGGACCGCTCCGTCCGCCGTCTTTCGAGCGAAATTAGCCGGTGAAATGTTTCTTCGTTGAGAATTCCGCGATCTCCGGTCGATCCGGGGCTTGCGGCAAAGGGTCCAATACCGACACTAAAGCGTCGCAAATTCACGACTTCATCTCCTGGAATATTCTGCGTTGAGCTTTTCGGATGCAACTAATGGCCGGCTTGCGTTTGACTCTTACGGGGGGAGAGAAGACTTAAACTTGGTTGAATTTCGAGGTCAGCAATCTTTGGTTTCGATCAGAACTGGTCGGGATTAGAACTGGTTCGAATCGATTGTTCTGAAACATTCCATCACTTCGTCGTCGGCGAATAGCGTTGATAGTAGCTCTTGTGATCCGGATGAACGCATCCGTTCAGCACAACTCCCAGCAGGTCTGACTTCTTCAGAACTTCCAGCCCTCGCTGCAGCTGCTTTTTTTCCGACTTTCCTTCGCGAGCCACGAGCAAAGTACCATCCGTTACACGCGACCAGACCGTCGTGTCTGCCAGGGGAAGCAATGGCGGCGAATCTACAATGATCCAGTCGAACAAATTCGAAAGCTGTCCCATCAGATAGGAAAGGCGGCCCGATTGCAGCAGCTCGAGTGGATTCTCGGGCGGGTTCCCGGCAGGCATGAACCAGAAATCAGGACCCTCCAGACGATAGACGTTCGAGACCGTCTGGCGCCCGCTCTGCAGCCATTCTCCAAGACCAGCCAGCCTTCCCAATCCAAATTGCTGAGCTAGCGTTGGACGTCGCAGATCGCCTTCAATCAACAGCACGCTCTGCTTCCTGCGCGCCAGCACACCCGCCAGATTGGCCGACACCGTACTCTTGCCTTCTTCCGGAATCGTGCTCGTGACCAGCACTTTCTTCAAGGGCCGGCTCTGCTGGAGTTGCCGCAGGCGAACCCCCAGGAAGCGAAACTTCTCCGCCGCCAGACTGTCGGGCTCAGTGAGGAAAACGAGGCGACTAGTGGGCAGAACGCTTACTTCCAGGGACGGAAAGTCCACCGGACCGTCGCCGGTGACTTCCTTCGTGAAAGGCTCGGTCGTGGTGGTCTGGACACTGGCCGGCTGGTCAGGGACCGGCTGGACAGAGGGCGCTTGGGCAGCGATTGGTTGGACGAAGGCCGGTTGAGGGACTGGCTCAAGAATTGGCGCCGGCTCCGCGATGGGCCGTTGCTCTCTCGGCGCTTCGAACACTTCGGTGACAATGGATACCAGGTCGGGATATTCCACCCCCGACTGTTCCGTCCCCGATCTTTGCAGCGCGTCAAATATACGGCTCATGTTTCCTGACTCCCGTTCCCATCGCGTCGTTCAGATCGTTGTTCAGATCAGCGTTCAGATCGGTCTCGTTTGATTGGATGCGCCGCATATATGTGTAGAGATCCAGTAGCGTCTTGGCCGCGCGTTGCACTTCGGTGGCGTGCTCCTCGCCGCCTGGCCTCCCGCTCACCACCCCGCCGGATGGCGGATGCATCACGTTCATGCGGAAATCTGCGGCGATTTCCTCGATCATTTCCGGCGTGATCGTGCGCGTCTGCCGCGCATAGCCTTGAATGAGCGCGTTCTCGCACAGGGTGTTGATCAGGCGCGCGATTCCGCCCGAACACCGGTGTATTTCGAGGATGGTGTCGTCCGGAAAAAGCATTCCCGGATTCGCGCTGCCCGCCAGTTGCAGGCGGCGGTGAATGTAACCCTTCGTCTCGTTAATATCCAGCGGCGCCAGATGCGAACGCAACGCAATTCGCTGCTTCAACTGTCTCAAATCGACTGAGTCCAGCTTCTCGTCGAGTTCAGGCTGCCCGACCAGAAGTATCTGCAGCAGCTTCTCTTGCGACGTTTCCAGATTCGTCAGCAGCCGGATTTCTTCCAGCACTTCGACTGGAAGATGGTGAGCTTCGTCCACCACCAGCACCGTGGTCAGGCCCTTCTGATGGCGCGCAATTACGAACGAACTCAGATCCAGCAGAAAGTCGCTCTTGGTCTTGCCCGCCGTGGGTAGTCGAAAATCACCGGCCACGTACTGCAGGAAATCGGTTGGGGTGAGACGTGGGTTGAAGACATACGCGTAGGTCACGTTGCTGCGGCTCAACAGTTGCAACAGGCAGCGCACCAGCAGCGTCTTGCCCGTGCCCACTTCCCCCGTCATTACCACGAAGCCTTTGCGCCGCCGCACTCCGTAGTAAAGCGCCGCCAGCGCCTCGTTGTGCCTTTTCGTCGAGAAAAGAAACGACGGGTCGGGAGTGATCTCGAACGGGTTACGCTGCAGATTGTAGAAACGCTTATACATTGGGAATCAACCGTTTATCCGCGCAAAAAGCTGATCGCCGACCCAGCTAATATGGTAACAAACACCACTGCGGCGGTTGCCCACCCCAGCCAGACGTTCCGAGTGGCGCGTTGTTCGTCGGCAAGATTCACGATGGCAGGAATTTCGACCATTACCTCTGCGGGCAACAGCTTCTTGAGCTGCTTCTCGTCATACATGCGGTCGTCCATAAACTCGAACGCCCCCACCACGGCTGCTCCCAACGCCAGTCCGATACCCAGCCCGATCCCGCAGAATTTAAGGCGATTCGGAAAGTCAGGCTTCTGAGGGAAACTCGGCGGGTCGATCACCTGGAAGCGCTCGCCTCGTTGCTGCATCACCATGCTGGTAGCCATCGCGGAGTCATTCTTCTTTTTCAGCAGATCGTCATAGTTGGTTTTGGACTGGTCGTAACCACGCGTCAGGTCGGCCAATTGCTGCTCGCGGATCGGCTCCTGATTCAGCCGCCCCTGATACTCGTCCATCTTTACCTTGAGAGCGGCAATCGTATGTTCACGATTGGCGATCTCGACCTGGTTGGATTTCAGCTGACCCTGGATCGGAGCTAGCAACGAAGCCTGCGTCGGATCTGTACTTCCGGTACTGGTGGCAGCATCACCGCCGTCAGTTTGTGTAGCCGCATCCTTCGCTTTCATGCTCGCCACCAACTGGTCCCGCATCTTTTCGGTCTTCGCGATCTGTTCCTTCAAATTGCGCACATCAGGATGGCGGTCCGTGTAGTGCGAACTGAGGTCGGCTAACTGCGCCTTGAGTTTGTCCAGTTCCTGGTCGAGAGCCGGCAGGCCCACCGTCGTGGTTCCATCCGAAGTCTTGGAGGATCCCTGCAGCGTCCGGTACTGGTCCACCATCGATTGCAGGTAGACGTGCTGCTGCCGGGCAGTATTGAGAGAGTCTTCTTCATTCTGCAGCTGCGCTTGCAAACCACTCAGAATCTGCAGGTTGCTTGCTAACTGGCCCGGCATCTCGCCCACATGCTGCGCCTTGAACTCGCGGACTTTCTCTTCCTGTTCGGACAGCGCTTTCCGCGCGGTTTCCAGCTGGCCTTCCAGAAACTTGGTGTTGTCTTTGGCCTGGTTCGTACTCTCTTCCACGTTTTCGCTGATGAACAGATTCGTCAACTCGCTGGTCACCGCTTGGGCCACGCGCGGATCGCGCGAGGTGTAGGAAACGTTGAACGCCGTGATCTGTTGACGCTCGTCGCGCACCAGATCGATGCCAATGTCTTTACGCATACGGTCAACTTTTGCGTCGGGCGATCCCTTGGAGCGTGGGCCCGCATAAAGATTGAATTGGTCAATGATGTGCAAAAGCCGCGTCCGGCTAAGAATCTGCTGTGTGATGCTCTGCATCCGCTCCTGCAAGTCGTCGTTCACGTTCGGCGTGACGTATTCCTTCGGCATAGTGGGCTGCTCCACCAGAATCAACGTGCTCGACAAGTAGCGCGGCGGAAGCACCCAACTGGCTCCCCACACCACCGCCCACGCCAGGAACAGCGGGATGAGGAAATGAAAGTGGCGACGGCGCACCACTCCCAGGTAATGCTGAATGTCGATACCTTCCGGACTTTGCTCTTCTAGATCGTCAACCATGATTTATCTTCCCAACGCCTTATCTTCCCAGCGGTCTGGAGAACTGATACGACAGTCCAACGAATTCGCGATTGGTGTCGGGAGTCCCGGCCAGAGACGGCAACTCCACTGTAAACCTGATGAAGCCTGGTGTATCCCATCTGCACATTGAGATGCTGTCCAACTTGCTGCTGCAACGATGCAGTTCCCGAAATCGTGTGCCCGTTGTCGCTAGCCAGAGACGAGGCGCCCAAAATGTCATTCTGGGCATACATGCCCCCGACCGACGCGTTCAGTGTCTTTCGAGAGCTGTTGCCCGATCGAGGCGCTGGCAATGTCCTGTCGCACAGCTCCGATCAACCCGCCGCTGCTTGAGATCATGTGCGCGTAGCTGACCGCAAAGTTGGTCACTCGTCCCTGCCAGCTCACGCTCCCGCCCGCCTCCGGGTTCCAGTTGTTGGACGCGGGCGATGGGGTCGATCCGGTCGTGGAAAACTGGGGCCCGAGCTCTGCATATTGCGGCCCACCAAAAATGGAGATGGAGAATCTCGTTGAAGGCCGAAGTGTGTAGAACAAAAGCAGCGCGTGAGTCTGAGTCTCGTTCGTTCCCTGCGTCGGAAACGACTGCAACCGCTGGTACTGGTAGGCGACACCGAGGTAGTTCACCTTCGAAATCCGAAGCGCATAGAATGCCGATCCGCCCTGCGACTCCGAATCAAACAATCCCGGAACCTCCGATTGATTCGGGTAGTGCAGGTTGCTGAACGTTCCGCTGGCTCCGATCATGGCGTTCAGCGCGAATTGGTAGGTGAGGCCGACATTCCCGGTATTGCTGAGGCGATCGGCAATGGGCGCAATCACCGAAAAATTACCACCTCCGGTTCCGCCCGATACCGCTCCGGCCGATCCCAGATCCGGCTGATTGAACACGCTGGAGCTTTTCTGGAATCCGTCCCGCGCTTCAAAAGTTACATGAGGGCTCAGCCGGTACGTAAAATCGATCGCCGCGTTCTGGTCAGTCTCGTTCCTCGAGCTAAACCGCTGATAGAAGGTAAACCCGGGCGCGTAGGTCAAGACGAAGTGCGTTCGCGTCGTGGTCTCGTCGATCGCCAGCGTAGGCGTCACCGAATAGCTCACATCACTTTCCGCATGCCCGTCCACCGGACCCACGGCGTTGTCGCTGTAAGCGCTGATGAATGACACCCCACCGCGCAGATAGTTGGAGCGCTCCTGGGAGACAGAAGCCGTCGGATAAGACTGACCGCTGACCGGCGGCGGAGTCACCATGCGATCTTCGCTATACACCGGTGCACTGTCGGAACTTGCCGTGGCATTCGCCGTCGGGTTCGCGGGCGGGATGGTCGCCTGATCGGGCGCGCCAGCTGGTTGCTGGCACCACACCGGCATCGCGACCAGCAGTGCCGGCCCTAACCAGAACGGATTGAGTTTGCTTGACTTCACGGAATTGAGCTTGCTTGACTTCGCAGAGCCAGATTTCTCGGAACTAACTCTTACGGAACGAAAATAGTGTCGCGCGGCTGCAGCTTCACGTTCTGCTCGGCATTCTTGCCCTTCACCACATCTTTGTAGTTGAAGGGCAGCCGGACCTCGGTTCCATCCGGTTTCTGCCGCAGCACGTAGATGTTTTTCTGTTTGGCAAAATCGCGAAACCCGCCGGCCAGCGCGATCGCATCCAGCACCGTTGCAGAATTCGAAATCATGTAGGAACCAGGCTTGTTCACCATTCCCAGAATGTTGAACTTCTGACTGTTGATTTGCTGCACGATCACCGTAACTTCCGGCTCGGAAATAAAACTCTTCAGCTTGGTCGCGATTTCTTGCTTCCAGCTTCAGCGGAGTCTGCCCTGCCGCCTGCACTTCTCCGACCAGCGGCAGCGAGATTCTTCCATCCGAACGCACTGGAACCGACCGTGAGATTTCTTTCTCATTCCACACATTGATCGCCAGCACGTCGTCATTGCCGATCACAAATGTGTCGTCGTGGGCTTTCCCGGACGCGTCAGCGGCGTGGCTTGCTGCATCCGTCTTTGCCGGCACGTTCGCCGCGGGCGCTCCACTGCCCGTCGCGGTCTGCGCTCCCAGCCAACTCGGCAAAACCGCGCACAGCAGCAGCATTCCGATTCGTTTCATCCACACGGTGTATGACTTCCTGGTCATACTGGTCATAGCGGCTCCTGGCTAGGATTCTTGCCTGGAAAATTCTCTCGCGCATCGCGTGTCGAGTAGCCGCAGTCAACTTACCTTCCCGTTCTTGACTCCCTGGCCCTGCAGCATCAACCGCTCTCCCGGCAAAGGAGAAATAAACCGGTCCGCTGCTGTCATGTGGTATTGCTCGATCTTGTAGAGCAAAGTGCGATAACTCACTTCGAGCAGGCGAGCCGCCGCCTTGCGGTTCCAGCCCGTGCGCTCCAGAGCCGCTCCGATAGCGTTCTTCTCCGCTTCGCATTTTACGCTTTGCACCAGCGATTTCAGCGACTTTTGGCCGGACTGGCTCTCGCCATTGCCGTTATGCCCCGCCGGAGTGGCCGCGAACTTCAACGTCAGCGGGAGATGCACTTTGCCGTTGCCGTTGACCGAGGTCGCATCGCTCTCGCGGAACGACAACTCCTGGTCTCCGGCGACCAGATAGCGCTTCACGAAGGTTTCGAGTTCGTTCACGTTCCCCGGCCACGCGTAGTCCTGGCAGGCGTCGAGCACGTTCGGCGAGAACTCCCGCGGCGGAAGGCCATAATGCCGAGCCAGCTTGTGCATCAAGTGCCGCAGCAGGACGGCAATTTCGTCCCGGCGCTGGCGCAGCGGCGGAACGTGCACAGTAAATGCGCTCAGCCGGTAGTAAAGATCCTCGCGCAGCCTTTTCTCCGCTAGCGCACGATCGATATTCACGCTGGTGGCGGCCAGGATATGCACGTCGACCGGCACGGCCCGATCGCTTCCTGGCTTGACGAGGGTTTTGTCATGCAGAATCTGCAGCAGCCTGCCTTGCAGGCTGAGCGGCATCTCCGTGATCTCATCCAGGAAGATCGTGCCCTTGTCGCCCAACTCGAATTTCCCCGGGTTCGCCCGGTGGCCATTTGACGGGAAGGGCCGGTCGCTCCCGAACAATTCGTCTTCGAGCATATCGCCCGGCACCGCGCCGCAGTCCACTTTCAGGAAACGGAAACCGGAGCGCACCGAAAGTTTGTGAATTAGCCGTGCCACTGTCGACCGTCCGCTTCCACCTTCGCCCAGAATCAGCACTGGCACGTCCGCTTGCGCCAGCAGTTCCGCCTGAGCGCGCAGCCGTTGCATGATCGGGCTCGCGCTCACGAAAAACGCTTCGTGCCCCAGTTGTTCAATATCCTCGCTGACAATCCCGGTGGCCCCGTTCTCAGGCTCGGATAGATGCTTGCGGATCAGCCGTTCCAGTTGTTCGTCTGTGAAGGGACGGACGAGAACGTCTTCGGCGCCCAGCCGGGTCGCTTCTTTCTTCCGGCCGCCGTCTTCGGGATGGCACAGCACCAGCACCCGCAGCTCGGGACGCAACCGACGCAGCCATCGGAGGATGTGCAAGCTGTCCCCGTCGCCACGCGGCAGGTCCAGCAGGAGCAGGTCGGGGGCTGCGCCAGACTGCACGCGTTCCATGGCATCCCAACCGCTGGGTGCGGTTTCCAGTTGCCACGAGTTGGTTTCGCCAATCGACCACAGCGAGCGCAAAATCTGCGGCTCACGGCTTACGACCAGCAATCGTATGGTTGCGATCATGGGTTCGGACACGGGCTCAGTGACTCCTTGCATCACGCACGGGGTGAGATCGACAAATCACTGACAGAAGAATCAACGAAAGAATCAAAAGTGAATGAATCAGGAGTGGAAGGCAGAATCAGGCGAAGAGAATAAATTGCGTTTTCTTAAATTTTTAGTTTTTAATTCTTAATTCTTAATTCTTAATTCTGACTTCTACGTTCCCTACACGGCTTCGACTGCGTAGCCTTCGACGCGAACTGACAACGACCGCTGGATCGCGTCCACGGAAATCACCAGCGTGCTGTCTCCGTTGCGCGAAACCAGGATGCCTTCCAGGCCATCGAGCGCTCCGCTGCGGATGCGCACGCGTTGTCCGATCTTAAGGAACGGATGCGAAGCCCAGGGCAGTTCGCTTTCCACCAACCGGCGAACCGCATCCACCTGCTCATCTGGAATCGGCGAACCTTCGCCGCGGGCACCCACCAGTCGAAGCACGCCGTCAATTCCAAGAACGCGCAGGCGATCCGTTCGGCTGGGAGCGAATCGGGCAAACATGTAGCAACCAAACAACGGCAGCTGTACTGACTTCTTGCGATCGCTCCAGCGCCGAACCTCCGTGACCATCGGCAAGAAAGTCGTTACGCCCCACTCCTCGAGCCGCTGTGCCACCATCTTTTCGTGCCGGGAACGGGTGTGCAGGGCATACCAGCTTTCGGCACGCTCCTCTGCGCCTGCGTCCGCCGTTAGAATCGACTGTGAAAGCTGTCCCGTAAGATGATTAGTGGCCATAGCTTCGCCCTCTCAGTCCCATCCCGTAGGAGGACTGTGGTGAATCGCACACAGATTCAGGGAGATCTCAGAACGTTGAGATCTGGGGGAACTACCGACATCAACTAAGGGGGAGGAACAACTAATTCTCTACTATTTCTATAGAGATTATCGTATATCGACTATCATCGTCAAGCGCAATCGCTGCTCGGTCTCGATTCGATCCTGGGGGGATACGCAAGTAAAACAGGGGGAAATGAACCTAATACATACCGAACTTGATGCCCATTATATCCCGCTGCTACCTCTTGTCAATAGCCCATAAGCCTAGTCTTGCACTGCGTAGCAGCCTTTTGCACAGTCGCTCTTTAACATCTTGTGCAAACCGACCCAAAGCCCGTAGATAATCGATTTAGCCAACTGTATCAACAGCTTAGACCAGATTCTCTGCCTGGCCCATCCTATTCTCGAACGGTCAACGCGCCAAGGAATCGATAGGTCTCACCCCATTCACCGGGCGGGGGGACGCCTTGATACCACCAAGGGGCGCTTGCCCAGTTGCAAAAAGGTAGCGTAGAGTGCAGATCGCTGCAAGAGGTACACCACCCGGGTGCGGTTTTTCTCCAGAGGGACAGGGGCTAAAGGGTTAACCACTAGTTATATACGGCCATGAGATTTAAGACTCCATATTACATACTTTCATCTCTATTATCGTCTTGCGTCCAGCTTTTCGCGGACTTGAAAGGCGGAAGGTCGTTTGTCCAGCAAACCCCTGATCCAACAAGCGATGTAGAGTTTTTCAACAGTCCTTAGGCCCAAGCGCGACTTGGATCGGTAACCGCTCCCGCCGGACCCTCACCACCTGCGGTCTCGCTGCATGCAAGTCATTGCACTAAGTTGCAACTTCTTGCGATATACGAGCTAAACTCACCCGGCCTGGCACTTGTACCCGCGACAGGGGTTGCGGTAGACTCGCACGCTAGTCAAAGAGTCGTCGCTGCGTCGCGGATTTTGTTTCTGGCCTCCAAACAAATTGCCTTCTCGTCGGAACGTGGCCCAGAATTTCCCTCCGCCAGGACGAGCTCCCAACAGGGCCAGAACGGTAACCGTCAGGCGCCGAGTGGGCTGCATGCTCACTAGCGGGTCCTGATGGCTGAGCGTTGCATCTGGCATTGGCCCGGTTGGAACTTCGATTCTTACTGCTGCGATACTCTTACTGCGATGAACATGCGGTGATCAACGTGCAATCCAAGCCCGCGCAGGCGGCAAGAGCAGTTCGCGTCATGGTCGCGGATAGCTCGCGCATTCACACGCAGCTTCTGTCGGAAGCGCTGCAGCGCGATCCCGAGCTGGACGTGGTTCCCTGGAACGCCGATCCGCGCGGCCTGTTGGCGGCGGCGCTGGCGGGCGACGTCAATGTTCTAGCGGTCAGCTCCGCGTTAGACGGGCACGCTGGCCGCGGTCTGGAAACCCTGCGCGAATTGCGTGCGTCTCGACCCGGCATTCGAACCGTGGTGCTGCTTGATTCCCGCAAGCCCGAAGCCATCCTCGACGCGTTTCGTGCCGGAGCCCGCGGGGTCTTCAACCGGGATAGTTCGATCGAGATGTTCTGCAAGTGCATCCGCAGCGTGCATCAGGGACAGATCTGGGCCGACAGCGCTGACGTGGCGCTCGTCATCGAGGCCCTGGCTTCCGCGCCCCGCATGCGGCTGCCCGCTTCCGATGGCCTGAATCTTCTCTCCAAGCGCGAGTGCGAAGTGGTTCAGTGCCTGGTGCAGGGACTCACGAACCGCGAGATTGCCGAACGCATGGGACTCAGCCCGCACACGGTGAAGAACTACCTGTTTCGCGTTTTCGACAAGCTCGGCGTATCCAACCGTACTGAGCTTTTGTTCATGACCTTGAGCCAGGGCAGTGCAGAGGAGGCAGCAGCGCCGGCACCGGAGCCTGGCGCGACCGCGCCTGATGGAATCGCCTCAGACGCCAGCCTCGCCGCGCTTCGCAAGGCGGCCGAGGCAGGAGCGCCCTATGCTCAGTTATCGCTCAGCCAGGCGTACTGGGCGCGTCGCGCCGAGCCCGCAGATCTGGTGCGCGCCTACATGTGGCATCTCGTAGCCACGAAGCGAGCCGAGGAAGCCGGCCGGTTCATCTCCAAACAGCTGACCCCCAAGGAGATCGAAGAAGCCGAGCAGCAAGCTTTGCAATGGCTTTCGCGGCTGAAGAAGATCCCGCCAATGTCGGACCCTGCCTAGAATCGCTTCGCAGCTGATCCGGACATCTCTTGAAGAACAGAGCCACTGTTCTTCTGGAGTCCATTTTCGCAAAGCCTTATTTTGAAGCACCCGGCTCCAACTTGCCCGACATTGTTGGCTGCAGACCCGGAGGCCGCTTTCGCTCTACGATTCGTCAGAATGGAAACAGAATTCCCTTGTCTTTCAACTTCTCAAACCGAGCGGCGACAAACCGGTAGAGCCGCGCTGGTCGTTGTCCACCTCTTCGATACTCCGGCAGAGGTTTCAGGATTTTCAGCAGAGACAGTTTTCGCCGGAAGTTGCGCTTGTCGAGATCTTTTCCGAGAATCGCTTCGTACACTTCCTGCAACTCCGTGAGCGTGAATTTCTCTGGAAGCAACTGAAAGCCAACAGTCGTATATTCCAGCTTGTTGCGGAGGCGCTCCAGCGCATAGTTCAGAATCCCGGCATGGTCAAACGCCAGGGTTGGTAATCGGTCCATCGCCCACCACTCGGCTTCGGCAGCATCGGTGCCCGCCTTTAGTGGACGGTCCGCCGAAATCAGGGCGAAGTAGGACACGGTGATTACGCGCCCCCGGGGATCTCGTGCAACGTCTCCAAAGGAATAAAGTTGCTCCAGGTATACATCGGCGACTCCCGTTTCTTCTTGCAACTCCCGCAATGCCGCCTTATCCAGATCCTCGTTTTCGAGGACGAAACCACCTGGAATTGCGAACTGCCCCTGAAATGGAGGCGCGGCGCGGTTCACCAACAGGACTTTGAGGGCCCCCGACTGGATCGTGAAGATTACGATGTCAACGGTAACTCGCATCGGCTTTTCAGACTACGATTCTCAGGATACGACAAGCCGTGCACTCCGTTCCGCGGCGCGCACATGAGCGATGGCTCCCGAGTTGAACTGCAGGAAGTCCGCTTCCATGCCGTCGCTGAAGATTACACCGTACGAAGGCATCCGGGATTCGATCGTAAGCTCTTCTCCTTTTTGAAGGATGCCAGCAACGATACCTGCTTGCGAGTGGCGGCTGACGAATGGTTCGCGCACAACAAAAAGAAGTCGCCGGTCTTCCCATGGCATGCGGACCGGCGTCACCGGAGGTCCTCCACAGAAGCGCGAAACGCCGGCTGCCATGTTGAACACCGACGATACCCATCCTGTCGACCCTGCTCCGGTCGAGACAAGAACGCCACTCGAAGACTGAATCTCCGATTCTTGGCCACACGTGATCTGATACAGCGCGGAAATGTGACTTCGCGCTCCCAGAAAGAAGTCGTTGAACGCCAGCAGCCGCTGCCCGTCGTCAAGTCTCACCTCCGCTAACGTTATGTCGCGAATCTTGGCTCGCTCCTCCATCACTCGTTCCACCGCGGCGCGCACCTGGTTCGGCAGGAAGGGTAAGAGAATTCCGTCAAACCGGTCCGGCTCAGGATTTACCGCCACAAGCGGCTGGGCCCCCACATACTTAGCGGTGTTCGCGACCAGTCCGTCCTGCCCCAGTGTCACCACAAGATCCTCTTTCTGAAAATGAAACGTCGAAACCAGGCTCCGGTCCAGCAGTTGCTGGGGCAATTCGAAATCCAGGGACCGGCGGAGCGTCTCCAGCGCGAAGCGGTAGGCATCGTCCTCACGCTCATAGTCGGCAAAGTCCCCGCCCGCGTGCTCGATGTAGAACTTGGCTTGGGACCGCGTGTTAAAGCGCTCCACCAGTTCCTGCAGCCTTGTTTTGCGGGTTACGATCACCAGTTTCTTGTACATAGCTATTTTCCGGCGGCGCCGATCCCTGTTGGTCCGATCAGTGAATTCAGCAGGTCGGGTGAAACGTTTAGTTCGCCTATCTTCTGCGCATTCTCAGCCATTTCCTGGAATGCCATCGCAATCATGGCCTTTGGATCTGCGCCTCTTCCACCCAACATCATCAGCGCCTTCCAGTCGAGATCGCGCAGAGGCTTCAGTATCTCGGTGAGCGCATAAGCGCGGACATCGGCGTCCTTGCGATCGTTTTCGACGCGACTGGAGACGAGTTGCAAACGCTTCTCTTCGACCGATATTTCGGCCGCCATCTGCGTTTCGCGAATTTCCCGCTTCTGTTGCTCCGCGGCGATCTCCGCCGCCAGTTGCGTCTCGCGAATTTGGCGCTTCTTCTGTTCGACTGCAATTTCTGTGTTGAGTTCGCTTTCCTTGATCATCCGTTCGTTTTCGACGGCGGCATTGCGGCGGGCGTAGATTGCCTCGTCGGCACGGCCTTGCAGCGCCTCCCGCGCCTCCGCTTCAAGCGCCCTCGACATTTCTGGGGTGGGTTTGATGTCCAGGATCGACAGCGCCAGAATTTCCAGCCCCATGCTGGAGACTGCCTCCGATTCCTTGAGCTTTAGCTTCGCCTCCGCCACGATCAACTCCGAACTGACCAGCATCTCCTTGAGCGAGAGGCGTTGGGTAACCGCACGAGTCAAGGATTGCAGAGTATGGACCAGACGCTCCGGTAATTTCTGTCGGTCGCGCGCGTGGTCCTCAAAGTAGGTCGTGTTCCGCTTGTCGATCGTGAAATCAAGCAGAGATGCCAGGCGCTTTGGGTCGGCGACCCGGTAAGTAAGTTGTCCCTGGATGGTGACAGACTGGAAATCTGCGGTTGTCTCCGGGAACACGAAGGGGACATCGGAGCTCGCCAGCGGCACCGCCACGATCGTGGACGTGGGGGCCCAGTAGAAGAACGATAGTCCGGCGCCTTCGCGCTTGATTTTGCCGTGTTTGTACTGCAGAACGTAGGTTGTCGGTGGCACTTTCATGAAGCTAAGCATTGTGAGCACCTCCCATTAGTGTCGTTGTGACACTTATATTAGTGTCTACGAAACACTATGTCAAGCAAATTCTGGATGCTCCCAGGTACGGCCTGAATGCCCATGGCCCTAAGGCATCAGTCGCGGCTTTTTGTCTGGTCGGGAAGCCTTGTGGCCAAAGTCGCAGGATGAAGGTCTTCTCCGACACCCTTGAGGGCCCGAAGACAGCTTTAATTCCATCACGATTACTGGAGTGATCACACGCCTCAGAGCTTGAACATCCTTGTCACTCGCTATAATAAACAGGCTTACTTTTGGGGAATGTCGCCAAGTTGAGGCCGAATCGAAGTCTGCTTGAGGTCATCAAAAAGACATGAAGAAAGTCCAACAGCATCCTCTGGAAAAGATCCTGGAGAATCGAATCGCGATCATCGACGGAGCGATGGGCACGACGATCCGCACCTACGGGATGACGGAAGCGGATATCCGAGGGGAGCGTTTCAAAGACTCGACGAAGAGCCTTTTGAACAACGGTGACCTGTTCTCGCTGACTAAGCCGGAGATGATTGGCGATATTCATCGCCGGTTTCTCGAGGCTGGGGCGGACATCATCGAGACCAATACCTTTGGAGCAACCAGCATCACGCAGAGCGAATTCTTTGTCGAGGATCCGCGGGAGCGGGGTGGCCGCAAGGATCCCGCGTTCTACCAAAAAGTCGTCGAAGATCCATTTCTCGGTGGCCTGGCTTGGGATATCAATGAGCAATCGGCGAGGCAGTGCCGTGAATGGGCCGATCGGGTTGGAACCGCAACCTCGCGTCAGCGGTTCGTAGCGGGCGCGATTGGGCCGCTGACCGTGTCTCTTTCGAACTCACCCGATGCTGACGATCCTGGGTTTCGGGTGGTCACCTTTGATCAGGTCAAGGCCGCTTACACGCAGCAGGTGCGCGCTCTGATCGCCGGTGGCGCAGACCTGCTGCTGGTCGAGACAGTCTTTGACTCGCTGAATGCAAAGGCCGCACTCGTCGCAATTCGTGAGGTGTTCGATAAAGATGGCAGGGAACTGCCCGTGATGATCTCGGCGGCGGTCGGCCGCGGCGGCGAGACGATGATCTCGGCGCAGACGACGGAGGCGTTCTGGAACGCGGTGCGGCACGTGAAACCGTTGTCGGTGGGACTGAACTGCTCGCTTGGTCCCGATCTGATGTATCCGTTTCTGGAGGAGCTCTCGGAAAAGGCGGACGTGGCGATCTCGTGTTACCCGAATGCTGGTCTGCCGAACCCGCTGTCGGAAACCGGGTTTGATCTGGGGCCGCAAGACATGGCCCGTTATCTGGGAGACTTTGCACGGGGAGGCTTGATCAACATCGCCGGCGGCTGCTGTGGAAATACTCCCGAGCACATCGCGGCGATCGCGAAGGCGCTCGAAGGCCAGGCTCCGCGAAAGTGGGGGACGCAGCCCACCGAGGAATCGTTCGCTCGCCAGAGCGAGACCGTGCCAACCGGGATTGAGAGTCGAGCGTGAGCGAGCCGGTCCGCGCGAACCTCGAACCTACGAAGGTGAAACCGCTCCGTCTCTCCGGGTCGCAGCCATTCACTCAACAGGCCGGCGTTTACATCATGATCGGGGAGCGGACCAATGTGGCCGGTTCGCCGAAGTTTGCGCAGCTCATCAAGCAAGGCAAGTATGAGGAAGCGGTAAGCGTCGCCCGGCAACAGGTCGAGAATGGAGCGAACGTTCTCGATATCTGTATGGACGAGGGCATGATCGACGGCGTCACCGCCATGACGCGCTTCCTGCAGCTACTGGGGAGTGAGCCGGAAGTCGCCAAGGTGCCTTTTATGGTGGATTCCTCGAAATGGGAAGTCATCGAAGCGGGGCTGAAATGCCTGCAGGGCAAGGGAATCGTCAATTCGATCTCGTTGAAAGAAGGCGAAGAAAAATTTCGTCAGAACGCCGCGAAAGTTCTGAAATATGGCGCGGCGGTGGTCGTGATGGCCTTCGACGAACACGGCCAGGCCGCGACGTACGAGGATAAGATCCGCGTGTGCGAACGCGCCTACCACATATTGGTCGATCAGGTCGGATTTCCACCCGAAGACATCATCTTTGATCCGAACATTCTCACGGTTGCCACCGGCATGGAGGAGCACAACAACTACGCGGTCGACTACATCAACGCCACGCGGTGGATCAAGGCCAACCTGCCGCACGCGAAAGTGAGCGGCGGCGTATCGAACATCTCGTTCAGTTTCCGCGGCAACAACAAGGTCCGCGAAGCGATCCACTCTGCGTTTCTTTATCACGCGATCGCTGCCGGCATGGACATGGGCATCGTGAACGCCGGCATGCTTGAGGTTTACGAAGAGATTGAGCCGGAACTGAAGGCGCTGGTCGAGGACGTGCTGCTCAACCGCCGTCCGGATGCGACCGAACGGCTGGTGGAATACGGAGAAACGCTGAAGGGCGCCGGCAAGGCAGTCAATGAGAAGAAGGCCGAAGAGTGGCGCACCGGCACGGTCGAGGAACGTCTTTCTCACGCCCTGGTCAAGGGGATCGACACGTACATTGAAGCTGACGCCGAGGAAGCCCGCGTCAAACTGGGCCGTCCTCTGTTAGTCATCGAAGGGCCGCTCATGGCTGGGATGAGCGTAGTGGGCGATTTGTTCGGGGCCGGCAAGATGTTCCTACCGCAGGTGGTGAAGTCTGCGCGCGTGATGAAGAAGGCCGTGGCGCACCTGACGCCGTTCATGGAAGCCGAGAAGGAAGCCAAGGCTGCGGCGGGGGAAGTGGTTAAGGCGCAGGGAAAAATTTTACTCGCGACGGTCAAGGGCGATGTTCACGATATTGGCAAAAACATTGTCGGGGTCGTCCTTGCCTGCAACAACTACGAGGTCATCGACATGGGGGTAATGGTCCCGTGCGAAAAGATTCTCGAACGCGCCAAAGCGGAAAAGGCGGACATGATCGGACTCAGCGGCCTGATCACTCCGTCTCTGGACGAGATGGTGCATGTGGCCCGCGAGATGGAGCGTCAAGGCTTCAAGTTGCCACTGCTGATCGGAGGGGCAACCACGAGCCGGGCGCACACGGCCGTGAAGATTGCGCCGCATTATAGCGAGCCGGTAGTCCACATCCTCGACGCCAGCCGAGCAGTGCCCGTCACGACCAGCCTTCTGAGCGACGAGGGTAAGTCTGCGTTCGTGGCGCAGCATCGCGCCGATTACGAGGCGCTTCGCAAGTCCCACTCTGCGCCCAAGCTGAGTGTGGTCTCGCTTGCGGAGGCCCGGAAAAGGCGGACTCCGATCAAGTGGCGCGCGGAAGACCTGCCCACGCCTTCATTCACGGGTGTGCGCGTGCTTGACATGACTTTCCGCTGGCAACGCTGCGCGAGTTCATTGACTGGAGCCCGTTTTTCCATACCTGGGGGATGAAGGGAATTTATCCTCGGATTCTTGAACATGCAGAGCATGGTGCGCAGGCGCGCCAGGTTTTCGCCGAGGGCAACGCTCTGCTTGATCTCATCATTGAGAAGAAACTGATTACGGCCCGAGGCGTATACGGCCTCTTCCCGGCCAGCGCTGTGGGCGACGATGTCGAACTGTACGCGGACGGCGCACGCGGAACGGTGCTCGATCGATTCCACTTCCTTCGGCAACAATCAAATAAGGAAGGCAGCGAGCCGTGCCGGTCTCTCGCCGACTTCATCGCGCCCAGAGAAACCGGGCTACCCGATCATATCGGAGCGTTCGCGGTAACCAGCGGGATCGGCTTGAAGGAACTGTGCGACTCCTACAGAGCCAAGCACGACGACTACAACGCGATCATGGCGGAGGCTATCGCCGATCGCCTGGCTGAGGCGTTCGCCGAATGCCTGCATAAACGAGTGCGTGATGAATGGGGTTATGGTTGTGCGGAGGGCCTGAGCAACGCAGATCTTATTCAGGAGAAATATCGCGGCATCAGGCCGGCCGCAGGTTACCCGGCGTGTCCGGATCACACTGAGAAGGGCCCACTCTGGCGTCTGCTGGATGTCCAGGCAAATACTGGGATGCTGATTACGGAGTCGTTCGCAATGTGGCCGGGATCAAGTGTGAGCGGGCTCTACTTCGCTCATCCTGAATCGCGATATTTCAGCCTCGGCAAGATCGACCGCGATCAGGTCGCCGACTATAGCGAACGCAAGGGAATGAGCGTAGCTGAAGTCGAGCGATGGCTCGGGCCTAACCTGAACTACGACCCAGCGCAATAGCTCATGATCTTCGGTTCAGCCCCAGCTGATTCCCCGCCTATTCTTCAGACTCCGCGGAGGAGCTCTGCGCGCTATTCAACGCGCAGCGCCTGGACGGGATTGATGGATGCGGCACGCCGAGCGGGGATCATACCCGCGATGCAAGCGGCGATGACCAGGATGACGATAGCCACGGCCATGACGCTTACGTTGACACTCGCGATCTCATAGAGCTGCGCTTTGATATAGCGGACGCACAGCATGGCGACAGGCACGCCAACAATGAGTCCGAGGACCGCTTGCGTCATGGCGCCGCGCATCACCATGCCGATGACGCGGGTGCGTTCGGCGCCGAGGGCCATGCGGATGCCGATTTCCGAGGTGCGGCGGACCACGGTGTACGCAGTGACGCCGTAGAGTCCGATCGTTGCCAGCAGAAGTGCCAGGCCGCCGAAGAGCGACGTCAGCTGCGCGATCATCCGGCTGTCGTTGAAGCGGTCGGCTATCTGCTGGTCGAAGGTCTGGAACTTGACGATCGTCAGGTTGGGATTGATCCCGGAGAGCGTGCGCTGCGCAAGCTTCTCCATGTCATTCATCGGGCGATCGGCCGCGATGACGATGGCGCCGGCATAGAGCGAGATATCGGTGATGATCGGGGCCTTCTCGCTGGCCGGCCGCTGCGTGATGGGCACGAAGTACATGGCGTGATCTTTCCACTGAACCGCCGTATATGTGGTGTCATCAACCACGCCGACCACCTCAAAATCTCCCGCGCTTTCCGGACTCGGAGCAGAGCCAATCCGGTGGCCGATAGGATTCTCGCCCGGTTTGAAGAACTGCTTCACGAATTCCTTGTTGATCACGGCCACCGAAGGGGCAGACGACAGGTCCTGCGGCAGGAAGCCGCGCCCCATCAGCACATGCGTGCCGACGGAGTCGAAGTACTCGGCGTTGCCTTTCACAAAAGACGCGCTCTTGTTCGGATCGGGCTCGCCTTGGACCTGCATGCCGTTGCTCCAGTTGTTGTCTTCCATGGGCGTGTAGGTAGCGATACCCACTTTCTGCGACGCCCGGAATCGCGTGGAACTGGGCCTCGATGGTGCGATAAAGCGACTCAACCTGGGTTGTGGCGTATCCGGCGGCCTGCGGGTTGATGTGAATGATGTAACGGTTCTTCGAGTCGAGATGCAGGTTGGAGGTCTCGAGCTTGTTGAGACTCTGCGCAAACAAGCCGGCGCCGACGAGCAACACCAGGGAGAGCGACGCCTGCAGGACGACAAGGCCGCGCTGCAACAGGGATGCTCCCGAGGCGACGGTGCGCGAACCCGAACGCAGCACTTCGGCGGGCTGCGCCTGGGCAGCGATCCAGGCAGGTGCTACGCCGAACAGGATGCCGGTAAGGAGCGAAAGGGCAAAAGCAAAGCCGATCACCAGGGGTGAGGGAGCGGCATTGATGGGAATGTTTTCCGCCCCCGGAAAAGCCATCGCCAGCAACATGCGCGCTCCGGCGTAGGCCACGGCCAGGCCGACGATGCCGCCGAGCCCGGCGAGCAGGACGCTTTCTGTGAGCAACTGGCGGATGATGTGGCTGCGTTGCGCTCCCAATGCAGTGCGCACACACATCTCCGTTCGCCGGCTCATGCTGCGCACCAGTTGCAGATTGGCGATGTTGGCGCAAGCCACGAGAAGAACCAGGGCGGCAATCCAGGTGAGGAGATGCAGTTGCGACTTGGCGTCATCCTGTAACTGCTGGATGCCGGCGCCCCCCGGTGTGAGGACGACATGGGTGCGACCAAGGAACGTCTTTGCACGTTCGTCCGTAAATACCTTGAAACCAGAGTACTGCTGGAGAAGCAGGGTGCTGGCCTTCGCTTGAACGGCGGGGAGCGAGACGCCGGGCTTGACCCGGCCGACGATAAAGAGCCATGCAACTTCCGGATCGTGTACGTAGGGAACGCTGAAAATCACGGCCATCGATTCGAGCGGCAAATAGAAATTGGGTGGATTGCTGGAAAGCCGGTCGCCGTAGTAACCCTTCGGGGCGACGCCGATAATAGTGACCGGCTGCGTGTTGATGAGGAACGTGCTTCCGATGATGCCGGGATCGGAGGCATAGTCGTGCGCCCACGTGTCGTAGCTCATGACGGCGGTAAAGGCCGCGCCCTTGGCGTCGTTCGCGTCGGTGAAGAAGAGGCCGGCGGCGGGCTGAAGCCCAAACGTGCGGAAGTAGTTGCCCGACACAAATTCGCCCATCATCGATTTTGCGATGGCCTGCGGGCCTGCGCGACGCGCGGTCAGCGGCCGGTATTCGAATCCGGCTTCCATCGCGGACAGCTCCGCAAACTCCGGCAGTTCCTTCTTGAACAGGAGATACGACTCGGTCGAAAACAAAGAGTAGTCGCCAATCTCGTTGTAGCCGGAGTTAACGCAGCAATCGTCAGCGTCGCCGATGCGGACGAGGGTTTTGGGATCGGTAACCGGCAGATTGCGCAGCAGGACGGCGTTCACCAGCGTGAAGATGGCCGCATTGGCCCCAATGCCGAGAGCCAGGGTGAGAATAACGGTGACGGTGAAGCCCGGCGTCTTGCGCAACTGGCGAAATCCGTAGGTAAGATCCTGGATCAAAACTCTCATGCAGCCCTCCGCACATAAGGACGTGCTTCATCGAATAACGATAGCGGGTCACTGACCCGCTCCCGAACAGCGCGTTGCACGCCGTCTGACGATCAATCTAACATGCTTGTCTGACATGCATGTCCAGCGTGGCTGACCGCAGATATCGCTTGCTGCATTTGCCCTTTGCGCGGTGAGCCTCGCCGCGGCCTATATCACCGTGCGCCGTGCAGCTAAGCTCGGTGCGGAATCAAAGAACCGTTCTGATCTGAGTCCAATACCTTCGAACGATGTAGTCCGTGCTGACGTGTCCACCGCGTTGGAGAGTTTTCAAGCCGACTCCCGTGATTTCCGCAAATTGCCTGCTCCCTTCATAAGGCACGTGCGGATCATCTTTGGCGTGGAACATCATTACTTTCGCTCCTGTGATTTGCGATCGCTGGTGCCACGGATTGTAGAAGGTCCCGCTCCGCAGCTTTTCCCAGTTCGCATCGGAAAGGCGATACGCGTTCCCAAATGCTTCGCGGATATATTCGGCGTAATTCTCTTTAGTGGTCTCGACTTTTTCTGAATGATCCAGAATCTTCCAGTCCACCACGGGACAATTGGCAATTACACGCTTTACTCGTGAGTGAACCGATGCAAGGATCGCAGCCGCACCGCCGAAGCTTCCTCCGATAACGAAGATCTGATCCGGCGAGAGCCGGAACCGGCGACCGAAGGCGATTTCCTCGATTTCTTTAGGCAAATCGTCTTTCGTTAGGTCGTCAACGATGTCGAGAATGTCTTGATGGGGCGATTTCTCCAGAAACTGCCCGTCGCTTTCCCAAGCTCCGCGATAGCGGGGATAAATCACCCAAAAACCCTTCGCAGCGAGAAATTCCGATAGCGACTGCTTGCGAGGAATCGATGGCATGCCGTCGCAAAGGATGATCAGCTTTTGTGCTTTGCGGGGTCGCGCCGGCGGCAGGAATTCCGCGACGATTTGACCTTTGAATCTGGTTCTGAACATATATTCGGCCATTATCTCCCATTCCGCGACGGTCGAAGCGCCGCTCCCGCTGTCGATTTCTATCTTTTCTCGGTTGCCGACTCAACCGGCACTCCCCAGTATTTCGATGGCCCGCAATTTTGCTGTTAGGGCCTGGGCATCTTGGTCGCCAGCCTGTGCAAAAGTGACCATCCTTGGTGCGGCTTCGGGACTAGAGTGGGAGGTTGCCGCAGGGAACCGTTTGAGGTTCCGACGCAGCAACAGGAGAAGCCAGTGTCAAAACACGATTCTGTCACGAAACGCAAACGACGCCCGAAGTCGGACAAGCGCGTGGACTACAGCGCACGAACGATGGCGGCTTTGAGGGAACTCGAAAAGGCAGCCAAGCTGCGCGAATCTCCGAAGCCGCTCCCGCAGAGTACTTAATGCGAATGGACGCGGCACTTGTGTTGCCGAATTGGGGATGCACGGCATGAATTCAGAAGACCACGATCCTGAAATTTTTAAATACTCGGCAGCCACCGAAATTCTTTTCCGCGAAGAGCCTGACGAGGAAGAGGAAGACGAGAGCGATGGCGACAGAGATGATGACGAAGCTGAGGAGGGCGACGGCTACTCGGAGTGAGGGTGATTTGCGGCTAGATGAGTGACTACTAACCGGGGCAAAGATTTCGCCACGACGATGCTGCACAACTCTGACAATACTATTTCGCCGGAAGGGCTATTTCTTCGTGGATCATTCACAACCGCGTGGCGAACGGGCATCTCTTGCCGTCGTGTCCGGACGCATCGTGTTCTTTGAGGAGTCCAATGGCAAAACGCTCAGCCCGAGCAGCCGCGTCCTTGTTCTCCGAAGCAAGACCAGCGTTGCTTGCAAGTCTTCGAATATCTGACAGGTGTTGCTCGAGTTCGTCTTTAGTCTGGCATTCCATTTGTTTCTCCAAACGATAGGGGATGTGCGCCACAACCGGACACACAGACGCGTGTCGTTCACCGGCACGAGAAGATTCCGCAATAATCTTCCCCGTGTGCGGAAGTTATAGATTATCGCGGAGAGAGCAGATCGTCGAGGAGTACTTCGAGCGCCAATCGCCACGGCGGGTGGGCGACGCTTTCCGCCGCAAGTCCGGGGGCCGAAGCGGAAGCTGCGCTGGCGTTTGCCATGGCGGGCGATGCGGCACGAGCCGAATCGTTGGCCCGAGATTTGGAAAAACGTTTTCCACTGGACACGCAGATGCAGGCGCTTTGGCTGCCTGCAATTTACACGCAATTGGCGCTGGACAGAAAGAAGCCAGCTTCCAACTTGGGCACTCTGCAAGCGGCTTCGCCCATCGAGTTGGGAACGATTCAGTTCGTCAACAATCTTTCCTGCCTCTATCACGTGTATGTGCGCGGAAAAGTTTACCTGCCAAATGGACAAGGTGCGCTGCCGCAGCTGAGTTTCAGAAGATTCTCGATCACAGCAGCATCGTGTGGAACTGCTGGACGGGAGCATTGGCGCGCCTGGGAGTGGGTCGGGCTAATGCCGTACAGGCAAGAACCTTACAAGGAGCGGATGCCGCTGCTGCCCGTGCTCGGTCGCTCGCCGCCTACGAAGAGTTCTTCACGCTCTGGAAGGATGCCGACCCTCACCTCCCCATCCTCAAGGCAGCCAAGGCGGAGTACGCGAAGCTGCGGTAACTGGCGGCACGAACAGGTTTCTCGGGCGGGTCCTTGTCCCAAAAGAAACGGCCAGCATTTGAGTGCTGGCCAGGAGACCGCTGATCGAACGGTCATTGATTAAACCGTCAATGATTAATAAGACGACGAGCAAGCACAGCCGTTATTAATGACGTCGCTGTCCAACGTGACGGCGCCATTCCGCGCCAGCGCCCTGCCATCCAAGGTCACGCCGGTATCTATTGTGATTGATGTGAGCGCCATGATGGTTCCCGCGAATGACGAGTCTGTTCCGAGGGTCGCTGAGCTGCCGACCTGCCAGAAGACGTTGCAAGCCGAGGCGCCGTTGGCCAGGATAATTTGGCTACCACTCCCCGTTATGAGCGTGGACGCGATCTGGAAAATGAACACGGCATTGGGATTGCCTTGAGCATCGAGCGTGAGTTGCCCGGAATTTGCCAGCGACGAGGTCGACGTATACACACCAGCAGTGAGTGTTTTGCCGACCAAATCTCCCGCCTCCGATGTGCCACCCGCTCGTCCGGCTGCATCGATATACCCGGCAGTCAAGGTGGCCTGAGCCAGAGATGCGACTCCGTCCGCAATATGGATCGTCCCGCCCGTCGTCCCCGGCGGGAATCCAGTGATGGCGGTACCCGGACACACCCCAACATCCCCGGATACTGTTGTAGAACCAGTGTTGGTGACGGTGGTTCCAGCCAGCACAGAGAAATTTCCAATGCCAGGACAAAGAGCTACCGGCTGCGTTTCACCGGCCGCGCACGGACCAGTTGTAAAGGTCTGTTGCGATGGCCCAATCGGCTTCTCGCTCATGTCGTTGGCTCCGCCGGTGATCACAATCCAGTATGCGGTGTTCGCAGCCAGGTTAGCCGAGGGCGTGATAGTGGCCTGTTGGTGGACCACGTCGTAGGTCACGGTGGCGGCCACGGCGGTGTTCGCAACGACAAGGTAGAGTGTGCTGGGATTAATGGTGAGCGAGTCCATTTGTTCGCCGAAGGTGACCGACGTCTTCTGGTTCTGTGGAACGCAACTGGCACCAGCGACAAGATTGACGGCAACCAGGTACGGGGTGGAAGTGTCGCTGGTTGCGATGGTAGTAAAGGAGAAATTAAAGGGTGCTGCCAGTGGAGTCTCGTTCGCGTCCTTGGCTCCAATGCCAATGCTCGCGGTGTACATAGTATTGGGGGCGAAGGGTTGGGAAGGTTTGAAAACGCCAATCATGTTGGTGGCGTCGTAAACGACTGTGCCCGTCACGCCCGCAATCAGAAATGTGCCGCTGTTGATGCTGGCGGGGTCCATGGGTTGGCTGAAGAGCACGGCAATCTCTCGGTTGGTGGCTATGCCGCCACTCTGGGGGACGACCATCGATACCGTGGGACCACCGGCGGTCGAAACCGGTGGGTGGGCAACGCCACTGCAGCTAACGAGAAAAGCAGCCACCAGAAGAGCAAGTGAGAACCGAAAGATTTGATTGATCGACATACAACTCCTTCCTCACGCCCGAGCAAGTCCGACAGAAACACGCCAGCTTGCTGGACCCACGCTTGTAGGGCCGCGAGCTCGCCAGGGAGCGAAATCTCGGAGCGCATCGGAGGCACGAGCCTTCCGTAGATTCGTTCCGAACGAACTGAATTATGAGGCGGGTCTAAGAATCTGTCTGAGCAGAAACGCTCACTTTTCTGCTTTCATTTTGCTGGTTGTATGAGGCGATGAGGATTATGCGCTTCAGTCCGAAGGGGAACGGACGGACAATTCATCGCAGATTCTGTGAAGCAAAATGCTTTTGCGAGGAAGACTACATGAGCACGTTCAGCGTGTACACATTCGATGGTGCTTGGGGCGGATCGCGGAATAGCTGCGAGTCGTTTGCCGCAGTTGCGTAATACTCGATGGCGCCATCGTCTTTCTGAAAGGGCCCCAGTCGTGCGGTGTAGACGCTTCGTCCCGCGTGGACTGCGGCTTGGGCCTGCCATTCTTGCGTGTTTTGGCGGCGGGTGAGTAGGTTGACTTCAGCGATTCGTTTTAGCCCGGGCGCAATGATGAAGATCCGAAGTGACTCCCCAGCTTTGAGGATCGATGGTCGAGTGGGGATGAAAACGCGAGGTGAATTCGCCGCTTCCGGTGAGACTGCCGCTGCGTAGGCGTCGTTCATCTCGGCGGGGAGTTCCTCCACAAACTCTTTTATGGATAGCCGCAGCCGCTCGAGCGCAATGCGAACGAACTTGTTTTGCATGGAGGCGAGTTGTCCGAGATCGTTGCGCGTGGCAATGATCGCTTGATACTCAATCATGGCGTGGCGCACGAGCGGAGCCATCTCCAGCCAGAGTGGAACACCTCGGTGCATGACTTCCGCGCGCGCGGCATCCGGCTTGCCTGCAGGCCTCAGTTTCACCGCGTGTTTGAGAACCGCCTCGAGGTTGTGGGCGGTTTCATAGGCGTCGCAATACGGCACCATAAAGGCGACAAAGCCTGCGAAATAGGCGATACGTTCGCGCTCAAGGGGTGAGGCCGCTCGCGATGCGAGTCGGCGAAATTTTTCGGCAGTCACACGTTGCCTAGTTACAGCGGCGAGATCCGGTTCGGTATTCGCATAGTCGAAGGCCTCGCCGTAATCCCCTGTGATTTCGACTCGATTCGCGAATCCTGATTTATCGTAGCTGCCCAGAAACGTGGACGAAATCGCACGGCCGCTGTCACAGTCGTTGAAAAGAGTTGCGAGTTCTGCGGCGCGATCGCCCGAGGCCTGCGCGGCGCAAAAACTTCGGTAGTGAGCGGACGCGGTGAGTTGCTTGTCCCAGCTGGCGCGAGCCAGGTAGGTCGCGGTTGGGTCGATGATGCGGTGGCGCCAGTGAATGCCCAACATACCCTGGCAGCCGAAATCCTCGGCGCGCTTCATGTCTGTCTGGAAGCGGCTGGCTCGAAATTGCGGGAACCACATGGAAGGGTCATCTTCGATCCAGGGGATGGGCCAGCGTTCGCGGCTCGCCAACTTGCCGAAGGCTTCGTTGACAGGATCCCATCCGAGCGAGTCGCTCAACGCGGCGAAGATTACGTCTTCGGGCAGCCGCTGGTGAAGCGAGTCGAAATGGCGCGTCACTCCGCCCCAACCGGCGAGTACCAGCCGCTTGCTGGGTGCGTGCCGTCTCAGGAAGTCATGTGCCTGAGCAAACGGCGTAATCGAAAGCGGTACGTTCTTGGAGCGGCTCTCCCAGTTCGCGCCTTCATCCTGCCACAGCCACACATGGTCCACCATGGGATAACGCTCGAGCAGGTCGCCGAGGCGACGATCAAGAAGGTCGTGCGCGGTACTCGACTCAATAAATCCGCCCGGATGCGAGAGGGCCTCCGGCGGCAGCGCACGAACGATTTCCGCCGGGTTCTGGTACGGCTCAAAGCCAATACCAGTGCGAATCCCCAGATCTCCGGCAAAATCGAAGGCGGAGCGCAACATCGCGGTCGTGCGGCTGGCAATGTCCCAGGTATCGGCGCTCGTGCGTGTGGCATCGGACCCAAAGGTTTCCTGTATCGAAGAATTGCGCGGCACCCATCTTGAAGCTTGACGTGCGCTGCGGCAGATAGCCCCAACTCGTCATCGTTGTGTCTTCGAGAGCTGACCGGTGACCACTGCCGGCAAAGTCAAATGACAGGTAGGACTCCGCTAAAGGGCCGGGATCATTTTGCGTGTAAACGTGCATGCCGAACGTATTAAAACGCATGCGCACCATGGCCGCGAAATATGCCTTAAAATCTTCCTCGTTATAGACGCTGATGCAATTCAGGAAATCCGGCCACGGCAGAAGTCCGCGCGTGGCAAAGCGCGGCGAAGCGTGCCACGGCTGGCCTTGGGCCGGCAGATGCAATCCGGCCGGACGATCGCCGGCTGGAAGATCAATGGGTATGGTCGTGCCATCCACACCGAAGACCATGCCTTGCCGCTCCAGGAAATCAAAGACAGCGTAGAGAAGCGCTTGCTCGCTGGATGCGCGAAAAATAGCGCCATCGCCCGATGCCGAGATTTCATAATCCTCATGTCCCTTGAAGCGTGAGGGGTCTAGAGTGAGTGTGACTGAGGTTGCGTTCGCTACGCTGTCGCCGCTAATTTGTCTCACTTCAGCCTCGGCGTGCAGCATACGCAGCCCGCTCAATAACTCTTGCGTGGCAAGCCGCGTCTTTAAGCTGTCGGTAGCGAGCATGCGAATCGCGATTTGTTTGGGTTCCGGTTGCGCTGAAGCGTTCCGGTTAAGCAGGCCACCGGCGGAGGCCAGTGCGCTGACTTTCAGGAAGTGTCTGCGGTCAATCATCAAGAGGTTCCCATCCCGTCGGCGGCAAGATTTGCACGAACACACGTATCGCTGTCGACAGAACTCGATGCGCTGGCGATATTAGCCGAAATGACAACCAAGGACCCAGCGGCTATATTGATCAGGGCAAAGTGCGCTTTAGCGATCTTGTTCACGGGTTCCTCCCGCACGCAGATCGTGGCGCGGTTGTCAGCAGCGAAAAGCGGCATGGCGAATCATGGTATCCATCTTTACATTGTCGAGAGACGGGGCTCAAGCACTCGCTGCTCAATGTCGGGGAATCTTGCAGGGCAGCTTTTTGCGTTATGGGAGCGACGCACGATGTTTCGAAGATCTCGAACCATAGCTTTGCTGGTTGTGTCGGTTGGGTTTGCGCTGGCTTTCGCCGGAGCGCAGGAGCGGGGCGCAGATTCGGAAGTCCACCCGTGGTGGCAGCATGCCGTTTTCTACGAAATTTATCCGCGCAGCTTCGCCGACAGTAATGGCGATGGGATCGGCGACCTCAACGGCATCGCGTCGAAACTTGATTATCTGAAGGATCTTGGCGTCGATGCAATTTGGATTTCGCCTTGTTATCCATCGCCGCAATTCGATTTCGGATATGACGTCTCGGATTACGAAAACATCGATCCCATGTACGGGACGCTGAAAGACTTCCAGCATCTGTCGAAGGAAGCGAAGAAGCGCGACATCCGCATCATCATGGATTTTGTTCTGAATCATAGTTCCTCGCAGCACAAGTGGTTCCTCGATTCCGCGTCTTCCCGAACTTCGGCGCATCGGGATTGGTACATTTGGCGCGACGGGAAAGCTCCCGGCGTCCCTCCGAATAATTGGATCTCCGACTTCGGCGGGTCAGCCTGGCAGTTTGATCCGAAGACGGGCCAGTATTACTACCACCTCTTTGAGGTTCAGCAGCCGGATCTGAACTGGCGCAACCCGGCGGTAGAAAAAGCCATGTTCGACGTGACTCGCTTCTGGTATAAGAACGGCGTTTCCGGGTTTCGGCTCGATGCCGTGGATCTCCTGTTTGAAGACCCGAATCTTCACGACAATCCGGTCTTGCCGGGCACGAGTGATTTGGGCGATCCCAACATGGAAAATAAATACAACGACAAATTGCCAGAAAATCACCTTGAACTTAAGAAGTTGCGCAAGGTGGCCGACGAGAACAACGCGGTCTTGATCGGAGAGACTTACACGTCGAATCGAGAGGAATTGAAAGAATACTATGGCGATCACAATGACGAAATTCAATTGCCCATGGATTTCATGTTCTGCACGGTGAATAAACTGTCGGCAAATGACTTTCGCACCCAGATCGCAAACGCTGAATCTACGGGCGGCTGGCCGGTTTACGTGATCGGCAATCACGATATGCCGCGATCGGCGGTGCGCTACGGCGACGGAAAACACAACGACCAGATTGCCAAGCTAATGGCCGGGATGTATTTGACTCTCCGCGGAACGCCGATCATGTACTACGGTGAGGAACTGGCGATGGAGAACAACGATCCGGTGCGCAAGGAAGACGTAAAGGACCCGCTTGGGGTTACCGGATGGCCGAAGGAAAAAGGGCGCGATGGTGAGCGCACGCCCATGCAGTGGAATGACGCGCCCAACGCCGGGTTCAGTCGGGCTAAGCCGTGGTTGCCGGTTCCGCCTAGCTACAAAACTCATAACGTGGCCAGCGAACTAAAAGACCCGGATTCGGTTCTGCAATTTTACAAACACCTGCTTGCGCTTCGGCACGAGGACCGCGCGTTGCTGGACGGCGACTATGTAGCGTTGAACCAGGACAATCCCAACGTCCTCTCCTACCTGCGCAGCCACAAGAATGAGGCGGTACTGGTTGTTCTGAATATGTCAGGGACGACACAGCAGGTTGGTTTTAATCTTTCCCAACAAGGCTTCGCTTCGGCAAAGGTTACAACGATGCTCACGACTGTGGCCGCAGCGCCCGATGGCCGATTAGATCAGATCGTCCTTGATCCATTCGCGGTATACATCGCACGACTCTCGCGATGAACGGGAAGTCCGCGAAATAGTTTTGCAGCCCTAGTTATGCAGTCGAGGATGGAATGCGACGATGTCGCTTCCCAGGAGTTATGCCTTGAACAAAATGGTTGTGTCTTTTGTAAGTCCGCTCGCTACTGTCCTGAGTTTCGTTTTTGCGTGCGTGTTTCTCGTGACTTTGTCGTCGGCACAAACCGTCCAGGTGGATATCACTCCGGCGCACTCGACGAATCACTTTCGTCCGAATGAGGCTCTGGGCGCTGGAATTGACCGAATCCCTGCGGAGGCCGTTGACAGCGGATTGACGCAGCCGAATTTGGCGAGGGCGATGGCTTCCGGGTGGCAACCTGTGAGCTATCGAAACAATACGGAGTTATCCATTGAGGCATGGCACTGGAATCCGCAGGGGACCTGGAGCGAAGGCAACGGGAAAGGATATTTCGTGGGCTCGGCAACTCCTGGCGAACCGATCCGCCACTCATATGGATATTCGCTGCCGCATCGCGGCTTTACGCGGAATGATGGCACGCCGAATGCCGGGTTTTCGCGCATGACAGATGGCGATGAAAATAGCTATTGGAAGAGCAATCCATATCTGACTGAGCGCTTCACTGGCGAAAGCGATTCCTTGCATCCGCAGTGGGTTGTGATCGATCTGGCGCAAATGCAGCAAATCGACAGCATCCTGATCAAATGGGGGGAACCGTTCGCCACGAAATTTGAAGTGCAGCACTGGACGGGAGACGATCCGATGCACGCGCCAACTAAGGGCGTGTGGCAGACGTTTCCGCTGGGGATCACTGAGAAGGGTCACGGCGGATCAGAGATCATGCGTCTGAATGCGAGTCCTCTTCCGGTTCGATTCCTGCGTATTCTGATGACGGAGTCTTCCAATACCTGTGCGGCAGGGCACGCCGCTGCCGATCCTCGCGCTTGCGTCGGTTATGCGATCCGCGAAATCTATCTCGGAACGGCCACTGCCGACGGTGAGTTTCACGACCTCATGCGGCATACGCCCGACCAGGAACAGACCACGACATACTGCTCCTCTGTGGACCCATGGCACGAAGCTTCCGATCTCGGAACCACTCATCAAGCGCAGGTGGGTTTCGATCTTTTCTTTACGAGCGGCGTGACCCGAGGTCTGCCGGCCATGATCCCGATCGCACTGGTTTACGATACGCCGGAGAATGCGGTCGCCGAGATTGCTTATCTGAAGAAACGGGGCTACCCGATTTCTTACATTGAAATGGGCGAAGAAGCGGACGGACAATACACCGCGCCAGAGGATTACGGTGCGCTTTATCTGCAGTGGGCCACGGCCCTGCATCGGCTTGATCCCAATCTTAAATTGGGCGGACCGTCGTTCCAGGGCGTGAACCAGGATATTGAAACCTGGCCGGCTGCGAACGGCAAAGTATCCTGGACCGGGCGGTTCGTCGATTACCTGAAACAGCACGGACGCATGCAAGATCTTTCGTTTTTCTCTTTCGAACATTATCCTTACGAGCCGTGCAAAATTCCCTGGGGCAGCCTTTATGAGGAACCGCAGCTCATCAACCACATCATGCAAGTCTGGCACGATGATGGAATTCCCGCGGACCTTCCCATGTTCATCACAGAGGGAAATCTTTCCTCGGGGGCCAGCGAGACGTACATGGATATTTTTTCGGGGCTCTGGCTGGCCGATTATATCGGCTCATTTCTGACTGCGGGAGGCAACGGCGTCTACTACTTTCATTATCTGCCGCTGGTGATGGAACATGGCTGCAACGATTCGCCGGGAACTTTTGGGATGCTCACGGTCGACGCGCAATACAAGATTCAGCAGCCTCTGGCGCAGTTCTTCACGGCCCAACTGATTAATCTGGAGTGGGTCACCCCGGGCGAGAAACCGCATGATGTGTTTCCCGCTCACACTGACATCGACGACGGCGCGGGACATGCGCTGGTAACGGCATATGCCCTGAAGCGTCCCGATGGCCAGTGGTCGCTGCTTATTGTGAATCGCGATCAGCAAAATGCTCACCGGGCGAAGATCGTGTTTGAAGATCAGGCCAGCCATGTGAACGAGGCGTTCGACGGAGCTGTTGAGGTTTCGACGTTCGGAAAAAAACAGTATCAATGGCATCCGGGACATACGCGTTTTGTGGGACATGCCGAATATCCGGCTGAACCTTCGGTGGAAGTGGAAAGCTTCGGCATGGCCGATCCGGACGGGCCTATTCTGCACGTCAAGCAGAATGTCAGCGCGGATACAGCTTATGAATTACCGGCAGCATCGGTGGTTGTAATTCGTGGGGGCATTCACGCGCGGTAAGCTTCGGAAGTTTGACGGGAGAAGAAGCACTCGAAATAGTCCTATCTGCGGTTTAGAATAGGCGTATGCAGCAGAACACCAGTACTGCCGTGACTCAGGAGACCGTCACAATCTCGCCGGGGACGCGCTTTCGAGCCGCCATGATACTGGCAGTGATTGCGGACGCAATCCAAATTGTTGTTTTTCCCGCCTTCGTCGAAGGCGCTTTATCGCCTGCTGATGACATCCTCGATTTCGGTATCGCGGCTGTGCTCATTAACCTTCTTGGCTGGCACTGGGAATTTCTGCCGTCGTTTTTTGCCAAGCTCGTGCCCGGTGTCGATCTTGTGCCCTTCTGGACGATGGCCGTTGTAAACGTCTATCGGAAATCCAAGCGGATGGCGGTTGCCGAAGAAGAGGAAAGTCGCAAGCAACACCCAGCGCTAAGAAATTAGAACCGACCTCCCAGGCGGGAAGCGCTGAAGAGCCGCCCAGCCCGATAGTGCTAGCACTGTCGACCGAGGGGGCAGCTGCCATAATCTCCCGGGTTGCAAACCTTTGCATTCTTGACATCACAACGCCAGCGTGGGAAACTCCCAACACTTCGGTACGAACTCCGCCACGAGTCCACGTAGGAGAGCCCCAAGACTGCGATTCCAAAGGACGAGGTTTGCATCGTGAGATCAGGATCGGCATTCGCTAAAGTCGCGTTCGGGTTCGCGCTTGCGTCTGTGTTCGCGCTGTCCAGCCTGGCGGCACCGCAAGCCAAGGCCCAGACCTTCACCGTGATTCACAACTTCACCGGCGGCAGCGATGGGGCGAACCCGCTTAGTGGCTTCTTTATTGTTGGAGAGTATCTCTACGGGACCGCCAGTTCCGGTGGAAGCTCTGGAGTCGGGGTGGTGTTCAGGGTGAGTGCAACGACCGGCGAAGAGACCGTGCTGCACGAATTCAGCGGTGGGACCGACGGAGCAAATCCCCAAGGACAACTGGTGATGGACAAGAAGGGCAACTTCTACGGCACGACCAATGCCGGAGGGGCTTCCAATGCCGGCACCGTGTTCAAGGTCACTCGCAAAGGAGTGGAAACGGTGTTGTATAGCTTTACTGGCAAGCCCGATGGTGCAAATCCTGTGGCCGGCTTGGCGATCGACAAGTCGGGAAATCTCTACGGCACCACGACGGCGGGCGGCTCGAAAGGGAACGGAACAGTTTTCAAGCTGGCACTCCCGACCGTGACCGGCGGTGAGTGGACGGAAGAGGTGTTGTACAACTTCGGCACGGGCACCGACGGGGCGACTCCTATTGCAGGAGTTACATTTGACGCGTCCGGCAACCTCTATGGCACGACTTCCGCCGGAGGCAGCTACGGACACGGCACGGTCTTCCAGCTGACCCCGTCGACACCCAGCTGGACCGAAAACATTCTCCACAATTTCGAGCTGGGAAGCGACGGAGGGGTTCCGTATGCCGGGCTGGTCCTCTATGGCGGCAACTTTTATGGCGCCACCACCGAGGGCGGGGAGGGTGGTCAGAACGGAGGCGGCACAATTTTCGAGCTTAAGAACACGAGTGGCGCCTGGACGTTCAGCGAGCTTTACGGCTTGTCCGGCTGGGGCATTTCCGGTAGCTACCGAGATCTTCTCGTCGTATCTGACAAGATTTATGCCACGACACATTGCGACGGCCAAAACACCGCCGGGACAGTTTACGAACTGAGCCTGTCAAGCGGCGTCTGGAACTACGATCCTCTCTATGTGTTTGGCGGCGGCAGTGACGGCCTGTACTCGATCAGTAATCTGGTTGCCGACAAAGAAGGCAATCTCTACGGCGTAACGCTCTATGGTGGTGCGGATGGCTCCGGGGTTGCTTTTAAGGTCACGCCGTAACTGAAACTCGCCGAGATGTGCGTTGACGATGTCAGGGCTGTTATGTCGTTCTCTTCAGCCGAAATTTCAATATGAAGGTTTCTGTCGCAGGGATTCTCCTCGCCGTTCTCTCGGCAGCGATATTTGGTATAAGGGAGCCTCGGTCTCCCGCGGAGGATTCGGCTGGACCGGTCACGATTTACGATCCTGACTCCAGCCACATCTGGAACCGGCTGCACGTCACATTTTTCGTTCGTGAGGATCTCCCGGACACCGCGCTGCTTCCAGATGCTTTGGATCCGCCGTTCTGGTACCACACGACGTACCTGCTGACGCAGCCTTCGCACAAAAATGGGCTGCGCGTTCTCGATGAGTTCCTGCGGACGCATGCGGAGAACTTGATTCGCGATCCCGTGAAGCGCGCCCTCCTGCAGCGCGATCTGTGGGCGGTGTTCGATTGGTCCTTTGGAAGATCTCCGGGGTTCGACGATGAAAAAAGAGAACTGCAGGCCCGGTTGGCCGAGGTACTGCGGCGGCTGGCATTGACGCCTGAGCAAATCGGGGCCCTTCCCGACAACTACGCGCAGGCGATGGCTTCGGGAGAGTTTGCGAAAGAATACGATCCGGAACATAGAGATCGCGCGTTTCTTCCGCCTGACTTGTTTGAACCGCAAGGGTCGTGGGTGGAACTCGAGGGCCGAGGAAAACCCTTACCAGTAGCCGAGCAGCATGATTCCTTTTTCTCCGGTCGCTCCAGCTTTCTGGTGTTCCTGCGGCTACCGGGGGGACGCAAAGCGACGCTCGATTATTTGAAAACGTTGTGGAATTCTCCGGTGTCGTTGGTTCCGCACTTCTCCCCGCTTCAGGACGAGGCTCCGAATCCCGATTTGCCTCAGCTTCCCGCCGGCACTCAGGTAGCCCTGATCCGCCAGATGACGCTGTTCGACAACCAGGGCAAGCTCACAGCTACGCCCATCACGGAAAGCGTGCAGATACGTGTGTATCGCTCGGTGACGGCGAGTACTGCACCGGCCGTGGGTATCGACCAGATGATCACAAAAAGCGGGCAGGATTGCTATGCGATCCGTCTCAGTCGCCCGTTGCTTTTCGCAAATCAATCGGGCGGACTGAAAGCGGCGCGACCGGATGAGCGCGACTTCACTCTGTTTGGTGGCGGCGGTCCCGATGAAGGCTCACCAAGTCACTATGCCGCGCTGGCTACATATCATCCTGTCGTCAAGGCGTGCGTTATGTGCCATCGCGAGGTGGGCCTGCAATCGTTGAGGACACTCGGACGATTGCAGAAGCCAAACTCTCTGCAGCAGGAACTTCCTGCCGAGGCCCTTGGACCTCGCTGGTGGCAGGATGCGCGAGTGCTCTCCTGGAAGCAGAGCCAAAATGATTGGCGCCTGCTCAGCGGTTATCTCAGGCCTGCGCAGTGACCGTAAGCTTCCTAAGTCCGAATCGTTGGACTAACTTCTTCTCCGGCCGAGCTGCCAGGGTCGCCAGTTATTCGGCCGTTGCGGATATTGGCGCGGAGTAACGGCGAGGCGGAGGAAGAATCACCGATCCGCTGACAACGATAGAAACCGTCTTCTCTGCGGATTCACCATCGAGGCCTTCAGCGGTAAACCGCACTTTGTAGTTTCCGGCGGCGGTATATGCATGAGTAAGGGTTGCGCCATCAGTGACTACTCCATCCCCGAAATCCCAATGATAGGCGAGAGCTGGAGTTCCATCTTTAGAGATTGTGCAGGAGAACCCAATCTCTTCCCCGACTTTTGCCTGAGACGGTACTTGGAGGGCAATCGAAGGAGCGGCCATCGGAATCGAAGTGTCAATTATCTTGATCACCTTGACGGAGTGCCCCGGTTGATTGTCCAGGAGGAGTGCTTCTTTGTTTATCGCCAACGGCTGTTCTTGCGCGAACACATCAAGTATTTTGTACGAATGCCCAGCGGGGAGCTTCAGATCGGAAAGAGTGAAAGTTCGGGAACTCGGTTGTTCTGTCCAGTTAAAGACTGTCAAGATTGATTGACGCTGGTCTTCGCGCAGGAGAAAAACACTCGGTTGCTCATCTTTATCCGTGTATGTGAGGAGATCCAGAGGCAAAGCGGCCCTCCCAAGTTTTGCCATGGCAAGCAAATCAGGATTGCTGACCAGAGCCACGCGTTCTGGTTCACTCCCGAGGGTTGGGAGGTCATCGCCGATTTCGAACATTCCTCCAGAAACCGCCGCCAGCGCGATCGAGACCCGAGCCTCATTCAATGTAAGCGGAGCTTCGATAGTTCTCTCTTCAAGCAGTTGCCGGGAAACCGTGAGCGCATCCGGGTCTGTGATGAAAAAGTTGCGATGCATGTAATAACGCGCCGCGATGCCCGGCGCCGCTTCTTTACTGCGGAGAAACGCATGACCTGTGTCCTGGGATATACGGCCTTCGTCGACCAGACCAACAGGATTCAACATCGGACTACCATCTTTATCGAGGAGCACGTCTTCGCCGACTGCCTTACGGATAATCTCGAGCCCGATGCGCTGCGCTTCCAGTGCCGTTGTGTTCGGGCGATGGTAGTAACCCTCGATCGCCGTATTGTCCATGAAGTCGAGCTTGATGTAGCGTGCTCCCCATTCCCGGACCAGCGTGCGATAGGTCTGTCGAAGATATTCCTGGGCATCGGGATGAGTGACGTCTAAGACGAACAGGCGTTCCCCCTTGACCTCTTCTGCATCTCCAATTGAAATAGGCTCGCCGTGTGCGTTGTGCACCAACCAATCCTTATGGTGCTCGTAGATCCAGGCACGTTCGCCTACTTCAAAGGGAGCCGTCCAAACTCCTACCTTCAAGCCCAATTGGCCAATGTCGTGCGTAAGATTCCACATGCCGGCCGGGAATTGAGAGGCATTGGGCGTCGCATATTCGCCACGGGAGTATCCGTAACCCAGGTCGAAATGAAAATAGTCGTAGCCGAGCTCCTTCAGGTGCTCGGCCAGCCACTGAGCGTTCGTCAGTGCAGTGCCTTGAGTGATCTTCGTGTAAAAAGCCGTCCAACTCCACCATCCAAGCAGGTTGTCTGAGCTGACGCGGCCGTGGTGCAGCTCTCGGATCACGGCGCCGTAATTGTCAAGCTGCGAGTAATAGTCTCTTCCGGCGGCAAACATTACGCGCTCTGAAGTCACCGATTCGCCTGCAGGCAAGGGAACGCTTAATTCGATCAGGTTTTCCGCAGGGCCTTCGCGTAGGCCGGATTCGGGATCGGTAGCTTGTATCTCAGTAGTTCCACTCGAATCGACCGTGTAGGACGCTATGGCGGGACCGTCCAGTGAGGAAGATTTCGCTTGCAAATGCGTTTGCAAATGAATGATGGTCAGGAAGCGGCTGGAGGTAAGGGCTCCAAAGAATACGCTCTCCTTGCTCTCCCGGTTGTAGATGAGTTGGCTGCCCACGGCCCGGTGCATTCCATCAGGAGCTTTTCCCAGATCGTAAATCTGCAACGGCGGCCAGTCCTCGCTGAAGCTGTCCGAGAGAACTCGGTCGGCTTTTTGCGGTCCACGGAGATCAATAATTTGGTTTCCAAGGCCCTCGACGCTTCGGATACTTTGGATTGTTACCGGATTGGCGCTGCGATTTCGTACCTCAGCCTCGACGACACCAAACGCGCGACCATCATAGATTTGAACTGTATATGCAAGATCAGGGAACTTCGAAAGTCCGGACGAAGTGATTGTAATTTCCTTGCCGTGTCCGAGAGCATCCTCAAACTTCGATTGAGTTATTTCATGCTTCGGATAGTCCGTTGATTTGACCCACTTGTGATCGATCTCTGCTGCTACTCTTGCGTGAATGACGCTGTGTCCGCCGATTCCTGTTTGGATTTCATAGGTACCGTCGCTCGGTTGAACGATCACGGATAAGCCTTCGTTATGAACACTTACCGGAGAAGTTACAGCCTGACCAAAAGCCCCCAAAATGCATTGCGCGAGGATCAGCACACACGCCATCAGGAAGCCGAGCTTTAGCGAGCGGATTGTGTCGGACGATCCTTCGGAAGGGTTAAAATCGCGACGATTGTTTCCCATCATGAGTTCTCCTGGCTTGCGTTGAACGGCCATGTATCTTTCCACTTTGCCCAGATGAAGAAGACCAGAACTCCGGTCAGTAACGTCAATAATCCGATCTTGATGTAGAGCCAACCCGAGGTCAGAAACACATAGGCCCATCCAAAGAAAGCAATAACAATAGGGACTGGATAAAACCACATTTTGTAGGGTCGCGCGCTGCTCGGAAGCTTTCGCCGCAAGAGTGGAATGGCAAATAGCTGTCCCAGAAACTGCACCAGAATTCTGGTAGTGATCAAGGCGGAGACCAGCCAGTCAAGCTTGAAGAACGCGAACACAATCGAGACGACACCCAGAACCAAAAGGGAAACCTGCGGATAGTTTTTCGTGGGATGCAGTTTTGCAAACGGACGGAAGAAATAGCCGTCGATGGCTGCCGCATAAGGAATTCGCGAATAACCCAGGAGGAGCGCGAACACCGCGCCAAAGGCGGACCAAAGAACAAAGATCGTGACCGCGATTGCGGCGCCCCTGCCGTACAGGTGCTCCATAAAATCAGAAACGATGAAGTTCGAATGAATTCCTTCCCGCCACGGCACCACTCCGATCAGGGCGAGATGCAGTGCAAGGTATCCCACACAGCAGACTGCGAGCGAATACAGAATCGAGCGCGGCACTACGTAGGAGGGATTCTGCACTTCATCACCGATGTAGCACACATCGTAATATCCCAGATAGTTGTACACCGCGATCAGAGTCGCACTGCCCAGACCGAGCACGAAACCACGATTAAAGGCCATGGCTCCTGGAGGAAAATCGAATGCCCTGTGCGCATTGAAGTGGAAAAAACCGGCTGACGATAATGGTCACCATCGCAAGCGCCGTGCCCACCCAAAGAGTGATGGTAACCTTGCGCAGGAATGTCATCTGCCGGCACAAGAGGAACAAAGCGGCAAGGCCTGCAGCCACGGCCACGTATTGCTGGCCTCGACCGCTCAATCCCGGCCAGAGATATGTGGCATAGTTTCCGAAGCCTACCATCCCGGATGCAATTTCCAAGGGCCCACTGACAACGAATTGCCAGATGAAAAGAAAAGCCATCAGGCGACCCCAAGTTTGATGGCCGTATGCCTCGCGAAGAAAATGGTAACTGCCGCCGGAGCCTGGCAAGGCCGCTCCCAGTTCGCTCCATATCAGTCCGTCGGAAATTACGATGAGCGCACCCGTCAGCCAGCCCAGCATGGATTGCGGGCCGCCCATCGAAGCCATCATGAGTGGAATCGTGATGAAAGGCCCGATCCCGACCATGTTGGAGATGTTCAGGGCCGTGGCATGAACTAGACCGAAGGCGCGCGTCAGGTGGGGATCTGTTTCAGTCTTCATTGCCATAGGTGAGCAGGATCGCAAGAGTTCTACGATGCATCACTACCATTCCTTACGCAAATAGGCCCCAAACGCGTTCGCTGCGCTCCCCTTGCACTGGAGTTGTTCGTTTTGCAGCTGTGTTATTTCCGCACTCCGATGTCGGCCGCGGCATTTAGGTCACAATTGCGCGAATCTACCGACCTCTTGAGCGTTTGTCAATCAGATTGTTTGTTTCTGATCGATTGCGACCTGCCAAGATTCACTTTTTGCGATACAAATCATCCAACACCCAAATAGAATGGGTGCCGCGGAATTACGAATCCGCACGCTGGTGGGCACTTTAATTTGCACTCGGTTGGGCAGTCAGGAGAGCGCCAAACATCATGCTCGCAGAAGAGCGCAGATTTCGCATTCGAGAGATACTTTCCGGTCAACGCACCGTCACGGCATCCGACTTGTGTTCCGCTCTGGGGGTTACCGCGGCGACCGTAAGGCGAGACTTGGCAGCTTTGGAGCGAGATGGCGTGCTGGTCCGTTCCCATGGGGGAGCGGTCTCCCGCATGTCCAGCACCAGCTTCCAACCTTCCTATGAGACGTTATCGCATAGCCATAGCAGTGAAAAGCAAGCGATTGCGCGCGAGGCTGAGCGTTTGGTGCTTGACGGCGAGACCGTTTTTCTTGAAGGTAGCACCACCGTGTATGAGCTTGCCCGTGGCCTGAATCAGCGGAATCGGTTGACCGTAGTGACAAACTCGCCCACGATTGTTTGCCAGTTGCAAAGAAGTTCGGGCGTGACTGTCCTGTGTACCGGGGGCGATCTTCAAAAGGACACCTTCTATTTTACCGGCGAATGGGCGCAGCGTGCGCTCTCCGAAATCCGGTTGGACAAAGCAATTTTGGGAGTCAGCGCAATCGATCTTTCGTATGGAGTCTCAACCGCAAACCACGCTGAGGCGCAGATCAAGAAGATGATCACGAGAGCCGCCAAGACCAGGATCGCGTTAGCAGATCACAGCAAGTTTGGCACGCAGAGCTTTGCCTATGTCGGCCCAGTGACAGACATAGACGTCCTGGTAACAGACTCTGGCACCGATCCAAAGCACATCAAGGGACTACGTGAAGCTGGCATCGAAGTTGTCGTCGCGGAGCTGCAAGAAACGCGCAGAGGACGGCATAAATGAACATATTAGAACAAAATTGGTTGACAATCGCTCGCATACGAAGATAATTTTGAGTTGGCATTAAAGTTCAGCGGGACGCGAGGGAACTGTGGGCGATTGCGGCAAGAAGATTCGCTTGAATCGTGTGCTCGGAGGCTCGAAACATCGAGCCCTGGTGGTGGCTTTCGATCATGCCTTGGTACTGGGCCCCATTCCTGGAACGGAAGATCCCTTAGGAAAGATTCGCCAATTTGCGCAGGCCAAAGTCGATGCGTTGCTGCTGAACCTTGGCCTGATTCGCCAATTCGCGAACTCGACAATACTCGGCCCGATACCGAGCTTAATTGCCCGCCTGGATTGGACGACGGTTTGGTCTGCGTTCGGGCAAAACGGAAACGGTGCACTGTACAGTTCGCTTCTCGCACATCCGGAAGACGCCTTACGACACGGCGCGGATGCGGTTCTCACCTATCTCGTTGTCGGGACCGGCGATGCCGAGTTCGAGATGAAGGAGATCGCTCGCAACGCCGAAATCGCCCGCGAATGTGAACAGGTTGGAATCCCGCTGATTGTTGAATCTCTGGCGCGAGGGAAGGACGTGCAGAATCCGGGGGACCCCAAGTGGCTGAACCTCCACACTCGTATGGCGGCCGAGCTCGGAGCGGACGCTGTTAAGACGGATTACAGTGGCGACACAGCCTCAATGCGTTTGGTGGTGAAAAAATGTCCCATCCCAATCCTGGTGCTCGGTGGAAGCCGCCATGCATCTGACAAGCACGCACTCGACGTAGTCCGCGATGTTGCGGCCTCCGGAGCAGCTGGTGTCTTCTTTGGCCGCAACGTTTTCCAATCCGACAACATGAGTACGTTCCTTGAACAGGCGCGTGCCGCTCTTGACGGAACTCCAACGGCGGAATTGCAAGCCATCACGAGATGACGACAGGCTCCCATGCGCCGGCGGCTTCGCGCAAACAGAACGTGATGGACGGCCGCTCCGGATTTCGCCTGCAGGCGGATTGGGGATATGTCTCAGTTCTTGAAGGCGGAGGGCATATCTGCGAGTTGAATCTAAACACATGTGCCGGCGTGAACCCCCTGTGGAGGCCGCCATGGATGACAATCGATCCAACCGATTACACAGCTGTGAAACATGCGCGAACGTACGGAGAGTCGCCAGATGGCAGGTTACTCGCCGGCATTGCGGGCCACAGCCTCAGCTTTGATCACTTCGGGCCACCCTCGAGGGAAGAGACGGCGGCAGGTTTGACTACCCACGGCGAAGCGCCTGCGTTGAAGTGGGGTATCCAGAAGCATACACAGTCTCCGAAACCACAATTGCAATATGGGCTGACGCTTCCCGAAGCTCGTATCCGTTTTAGCAGAAAGCTAACCCTTGACCGCATAAATCCGGTGATTTACTGCGAGGAAGAGGCGGTCAACCTCAGCAGTTACGACCGGCCTATTTCGTGGAATGAACATGTCACCTTCGGGCCGCCGTTTCTGGAAGCCGAAACAACCTGGTTCGACATGCCGGCAACGCGGGCGAAGGTTTGTCCGGGAAGCTACAGCCATCGATTTTTTCTTCAGGCGGACGCCGAATTCAGGTGGCCCAACGCGCCGACGAAAGGTCGCAAGCGCATGAACCTGCGCACCACGCCGGCGCGGCGGTTCGGACACTACACAGCGCAATTGCTGAATCCGGAACTTGAGATTGGCTTCATCGCGGCCTGTAACCCGCGCCTGAAGCTTCTGATCGTCTATGCGTTTCGACGGGCAGACTTCCCCTGGGTAGGGAACTGGGAAGAGCGATATAACCGAACCTCAGCGCCGTGGCGAGGAAAAACATTTTGTCGAGGGCTCGAGTTCAGCACGACTCCGTTCGCTATTCCGCGACGCGAAACCATCGAGCAGGGCCCGCTGTTCGGAGAAACAACATATCGCTGGCTCCCGGCCAGATCCAAGGCTCAAGTTCGGTTCCTGATTCTGCTGTTCAAAGTGCCGGAGACATTTCGTGGCATAAAGAGTGTTTCCATTGCCAGGGGAAGGATTGATGTTCTCGAATCCGGATCCAGTGGCCGGAAGCTTTCAGTCGCGGCAGACAGATTCCTGTGAATGGCGCCGATCGCAAAGGAATGCCGCAACGCGGTCCGTTGCATTGGGTCCGTCGTGACGTGGCCTTGCAGCTTGGCTGAAACACCTGCGCGCTAACGCCGGCAGGAATCGAAGAGCCAATATGAGTTTGCTTGCCATTGATATCGGTTCTAGTAGATGCAAAGCCGTGGTATTTGCGCTCACTGGTGAGATCCTGGCCCAGCACTCCTGCGCGTACACGCCAGAATTCCCTACCCCTTCGCACGCCCAGATAAATCCGGAACTCTTCTGGCAGGCGGTGTGCCGTTGTTCTCAGGCAGTTTCTAAGGATCTTTCTGATCCCGTCCGAGCCCTGTGCCTAAGTTCGCACGGCGAAACCTTCGTGCCGGTAAATGGAAGTAACGAGGCAGTCGCTCCAGCCATTCTCAACCAGGACAATCGAGCGACGGAAGAAACCGTGTGGCTCGAAAGAACACTCGGAAGAAAACGACTTTTCGAAATCACCGGCCTGGTCGCCCATCCCATGTATCCGGTTCCAAAGTTTCTTTGGCTGCGCAAGCACCGGCCGGATATTTTTGCTTCGTCGGTTCGTTTCGTTACTGTGATTGGTTATGTTCTTTCACGGCTGGGTCTACCGGCTTACATCGACTTTTCACTCGCCTCCCGCTATCTGGCATTTGATATACGGCAGCGGCGGTGGTCCGAAGAAATTCTCGCCGCCACGGAAATAAATGCCGAATGCCTGCCCACTCCCGTGCCTGCGGGAACGATCGCTGGAAAATTAGATGCAGCCGCCGCCAGCCAACTCGGCCTCTCGGGAGGAGCGATTGTGGTGCTGGGAGGGCACGATCAACCCTGCGGGGCATTGGGAGTGGGTGCGATTGGTTCGGGCCGCGTGGCCGACTCGATGGGCACTTACGAATGTCTGTTGGCGGCTTCCGACCAGCCCAGCTTAACCGCTGCGGCGCTCGCGGCTTCTCTCAACTCTTATTGTCACGTGGTTCCAGACAAGTTCGTTACGCTGGCGTATTTTCCATCGGGAATCATGATCAAGTGGTTCCACGATCTGCTGTACGGAGAGGCGCACGATGACGGCTTACTCAGCCCAGACGGGCGTCCATCTTCTGCGGAGTCCATTCACTACGCGACCCTGGAGCGAGAAGCGGCGGCGGGGCCAACCGGTCTTTGCATTACTCCCAATCTGATCGGTACTTGCAATCCTGACTTTAACCCGCATGTGCGGGGAATCATTTCCGGCTTGAGCGCGAACACGACACGCAGCCAGATTTATAAGGGCATCCTCGAAGGACTCGCGTGTGAAATGAGTGAAATGAGCGATATTCTGGCAGGCGCCGTCGGAGACTTTCGAGATGTTTACGTCACAGGCGGAGGCTCGCGGTCGGCCCTGGGTCTTCAGTTGCGAGCTGCTTTATCGGGCCGGCAGCTGCATGTAATGCAGTGTCCGGAGGCAGTTTGTCTGGGCGGAGCCATACTTGCTGGCGTGGCATCCGAGGAATACGGAAGCCTGCGGGAAGCTGTTGAACTCGTGGTCCGCGATGTTCTTGCAGTATCGCCCGACAATGCGATTGCGGCAGCGTATGCACAACAGAGCAGGAAATATCGTCAACTGCGTTCAGCACTCGCGGCGATCACAGGCACTGAAAGCTCAAGAGGCCAACGGGAGGAACAGTGATGCAAGCGACAGTCGGATTCATCGTTTTCGGAGTTCACAAAGATGGTCTAAAAGACCCAATGGGCACGCCGTTCATCGATGACGCATTGATTCAGCGTGCGAAGAGCACGCTCGTTGCGGCGGGTCTGAAAGTGATTGAGCATGGCGTTGTGGTCGCCAGCAAAGAAGAGGCTCGCGCCGCATTCAAGAAAATGAAATGCGACGATGCCATCGATGCAGTCGTCTTATTTTCCGGAACCTGGGTTTGGGCGTCGCACCTGGTCGGCGCGATTCGCGACTACTGCGCGAGCGGCAAAGGCTTACTTCTGTGGACGCACCCCGGCTCTCAAGGCTGGCGGCCGGTTGGCGGATTGGTGCTGCACGGCGGTTTGCTCGAAATCGGTGTCCCGCACAAATTTGTATACGGAGGCATGGAGGAGCAGGACACCGTCGGCAAGATCGTGAGCTATGCGCGAGCTTCGCATCTGAAGAACTTCTTAAACATGTCTACCATCGGCACATTTGGTGGCCGCGGGATGGGGCAAACCTGCGGCGCCGCCGATCCTTCGCAGTGGATGAGAATGTTTGGCATCGACATCGATTCCCGGGATACGACGGAGTTGAAGCAAACCGCGGAAGGAATCTCGGCGAAGGAACTGGATGATCTCCAGCCGAGGCTGAAGCAGCTGTTTGACAAGCAACCGGATCGAAACGCGGTGACCGAGCGCTCGATGCGTCTATATCTAGCCCTAAAAAGAGTTGTCACGAAAGAACAATTTGATTTCTATACGATTCAATCCTTTCCTGGCCTGGCCGGCGATTACTCTGCCACTTGCTTTGCGCAGAGCATGATGCTTGAGGATGGAGTTGGCACCTCCACTCTGGGTGATTTCAATACTGCTTTAACCGTTCTCCTGCTCACCAAGTTGAGCAGGGAGAGGGTGTATTACGGCGATCTGCAGCACATTGATAAGAAGACAAAAGAAATCAAGATCATCGGTGATGGGGCGTGTCCACCTTCGTTGGCCAGCAAATTAGGTCCGGCTGGTTTCTCGGAACACGGTATCCCCACTGAAGGCGAAGCGGGCGGCCTGTCTGTGAAGTTGATCTGCAAAGTGGGAGAAGGAGTATTGGCCCGGCTCGGCAGAGTGAACGGAGAGTTTCAAATGGTCATTACTCGAGCCAGCATTTTCGAGCCCGCGCCTGTTCAGATCGAAAAACGGCTCAATGAATGTGGCATCCCGTTCTGGCCCCACGGTTTTGTGACCGCACATTGTGACATCGACGTCCTGCTTCAGTCTTGGACCAATGAGTATGCATGCCTGGGCTATGGCGAAGACCTATATCCGGCCCTGGTCGATTTTTGTGAGATCACGGGAATCAAGGCAATCCTTCCGTGAGTTTTTTTCTGCTGGATCCGGAGGCGCGCGATTTGTGTCGCACAAATTGAGCAGGAAAACAAATTGATCGTAAACAAACAAGACGATTGACAAACGAGCAGACGACGGGCCAAAATGTTGCCCTCCAAGTCAAAACGAAAGCTCTGCAAACAAAGAGAAATAAAACGTAAGTGCATTCGGTATTCAGGAGACGGTGGACCATGAAAAGAATTTGCCGGAAACTATCGCCATTCGTCCTTGCGGTTCTGGTAGTCGCTACGGCCTTGACGCCCATCGCAGTCGGGCAGAAAGACAGCGGTGGAGTCGCGGGAGTTGTCCGTGATTCCTCAGGAGCGGTCGTTTCCGGCGCAAAGGTCAGCGTCAAGGATGTGGATCGTGGCACCGAGGTCGTGGTCACAACCGGCTTACAGGGCGACTACGCCGCGAGTCCGCTCAAAATTGGAAGCTACAGCGTCAGCGCCGAGAAGACAGGCTTCAAGAAAACGGTCGTCGGACCGATCGTGGTGAATATTCAGGAGCACCCGGAGGTTGACATTACTCTGCAGGTGGGCAACATCCATGAGGTCATGACGATCACCTCGGAGGCACCACAACTGCAGACGGAAACTTCCGAACTCGGGCAGGTAGTGAATGGCGCGCAGGCCACGACTCTTCCACTGAACGGCCGAAACTTTGCGCAGTTGGCACAGCTGAGCGCGGGAGTAGCTCCCGCCGAGCCCGGTTCGCGAATTAACGCAAGTTACGGATTCAGCGCGGGCGGAGCACGATCGACGCAGAACAACTTTCTGCTGGACGGGGTTGATAACAACTCAAACCTGGCCGATCTGCTTAATGAGACCGCTTTCGTAATCCAGCCTTCGGTCGATGCCATTCAGGAGTTCAAAGTGCAAACCAGCGCCTACAGTGCCGAGTTCGGGCGCGGGAACGGTGCGATTCTGAATGCGGTGATCAAGTCGGGGACCAATGGCTTTCATGGCGACGCGTACGAGTTCCTCCGGAACGAAAAACTCGATGCGCGCAACGCTTTTGACGCATTTGGGCGTCAGCCTTACAAGCAGAATCAATTCGGCGCTACGCTGGGCGGACCGCTCATCAAGAACCGCACCTTCTTTTTTGGCGACTACGAGGGATTGCGGGTCCGGCAGGCAACGCCGTTCCTGGAGTTGATTCCCACACCGGCGATGATTAGCGGAGATTTTTCCAGCTTCCTCGATACCACCACTGTGACCGGCACCGACTGCGCTGGGAAACCTACTTATGCCGGCGAAATATTCAACACCCGTCTGACGCAGGCCTTGCCTTCGGGCAGTCTTTGCGGCGTCCCCATCGGAGGCTATAACAGCAGTGGCGTTCCAACCAATATGTTTGTTCCCACTACCGCGATTGATCCGCTGGCAGCCGCACTGTCGGCATATTGGCCAACTCCAAATGCCAACATCGGGGGCAACAACTTTCTTTCGGATCCGCACCGGCAGGAAACCCGCAACAACTTCGACGTCCGCATCGATCACAAGATCAGCGACAACGACAATGCCTTTGGGAGATTCAGTTACGAGAACCAACCCAGTTTCATTCCTCCGCCTTTCAACAATCTGCTGGATGGAGGAGGGTTCTTCGATGGGAACGAGGACAATTCTTACCGCAGCCTGGCCTTAAGTGAAGTTCACCTGTTCAGGCCCACTCTGATCAATGAATTCCGGCTCGGTTACAACCGGATCAATTCCCACCGATATCAGATCAACTCCAACGAGAACATCAGCGCTCAACTGAACTTTCCCAATGTCCCTTATGGTCCAAACAACGGTGGCTTGCCGAACATCACCTTCGGCGATGGCACCGCTGGCATCGGGAGTTCCACCTACCTGCCTTCGATTGAGAAACAGAACAGTTTTGTTTTCACCGATAACCTGACCTGGATCCGGGGACGCCACTCGGTGAAGTTCGGCACCGAAATACGTATGGAACAGTTTACGATCTTCCAGCCCGCCGAAGCACGTGGTGCTCTAGGCTTTTCCAACGGCTTCACCGATAACCCCGCCGCACCGGGGACAGGCGGCAGTTCCTTCGCAACCATGCTGCTGGGTGTGGCCGATGGCGGCGGAATTACGAGCCTGCATAACATCGACTATCGCCGGCAAATCTACGCCGGTTTCGCTCAAGACGACTGGAAGGCCAGCGAGCGCCTTACCGTCAATCTTGGCCTGCGCTATGAACTGTTCAGCACGGTCAAGGAGCATAACAATGAGGAGGGAACCTTTGTTTTCGGCCCTAACGCTATGCTTGTTCCCAGCGGACAGAATGAACCGCTCACCCAACTGCTCGCAGCCAGCATACCGATTGAGCATGGCTCGCGTGGACTGATCAGCCCTGACCTGAACAATTTCGCGCCGCGTATCGGCTTCGCTTTCCGGGCCTCGGACAAGCTTGTGGTGCGCAGCGGCTACGGGATCTTCTACGGCGGGCAGGAGAATGGGCCTTACTCCAATCCCAGCCCGGGGTTCAATCCTCCGTTCTTCTCTTCGGAGTCCTTTTCGACGCCATGCGGAAACCTGGCTGCCAATCCGGCCTTCCCTGCCGGGAATCCGCTCAATTGCTCAGTTGCTTCCCTCAACATCGGCGGTTCGAACACGTTGGCGAACGGGTTCCCAGCCACCGCGCTTTCGAACCCCAACACTCCGGAACTTTATTCTGTCTCTCCCAATCTGCGGACTCCCTACACCCAGCAATGGCACTTTGGCGTGCAATATCAAATGCCCGCCGACACAATGCTGGATGTCTCCTACGCTGGTTCCCGTGGCCTGAAACTCTTTGGCTTCTATAACGGCAATCAGGCCGTCCCCGCGACCGACCCGCGCTTTGCCACGTTGTGCACAGAAAATGGAAATACCCCACTGGGCTGCCCGACGGCCCCGCGGCGACCCGCTCATGGCGTGGCTCCCGGCGCTCCTGCCGGTGCTACTTGCGACTTGGGACCCAACGATGACTGCGATCCCGTGTTTGATACCTCGATCGCGACATTTCGCTCGAACGACGTCTCCAACTACAACTCTCTTCAGGTTCGCTTTGAGAAGCGCCCCACCCACGGCCTGCAATTTCAGCTGTCCTATACCTGGAGCCACGCACTTGATGACGCTTCCAGCGCCAGCCTGGGATCGCAGAATGGGGGCGACTTCCGCCTCCAAACCGATCCCCTTTTGGAGTACGGGAACTCGGACATCGATGTGCGTCAGCGCTTCATTTTCAGCTACTCCTACGAATTACCATTCGGAAGAAACAAGGCGTTCGGAGGAAATGCTTCGGGCGTTTTGAACCAGATCATCGGCGGCTGGCAGGTTGCGGGAATCACCATCGCGACCACGGGAAACTGGTATACACCCACCGACATTGCCACCAACCTCTCCACGTCGGATGGTGGCGGAGAGGTCGCCAGCGCGTCGCGGCCCAACGTTGTCGGAAATCCCAACGGACACCCATGTGTGCCGGGAACGTTGTTTAACACCTGCGCCTTTGCGACAAACACAATCGTTGGATCGTTCGGCAATGCAAGTCGAAACATTATTCAAGGACCCGGCGCCCAGAACTGGGATATTTCTCTGTTTAAGTTTTTCCCCATCAGAGAACAAATGCACGTCGAGTTCCGGGCAGAGTTCTTCAATGCCTTCAATCACTACGATCCGGAGTTCGACAATCCCGGCAGCTTTAATACAAATATTGCTACCCAGCACGGCTCGAGCGCCTTCGGCTTTGCTCAAGCCGCGCACGATCCACGTTTCATCCAGTTTGCTTTGAAGTTTTATTTCTGAAAACGCAAACTCGCCGCGGTGTCGAACACTGCGGCGGTACTTAGCTTCGTTTGCCCTGTAAGACTGGGTTCCGCGAAATGCAGCCGAGAGCGGCATTGGCGGTACTTCGCGTTCTTGCGGTTGCGCGAGGTTTGGCAACGCCAGGGAATGCACCAGCCATGATTCATTCCCTTCCGTGCGATCGAACTGCCAACAACTCCACTGGGGCCTAGTTCAGCGAGTTGCACTCATCAGAACACCAAGCGTAACGCGAACTGCATAAAGCGAGGCGTGGTGATTGTTCCAAGATATCTGCCGAACTGCGCCGCACCATAGGAGAGCGAGGGTTGCGCGCCGCGCACGTCGTAGCGCACCGAGTTGGTGGCGTTGAACGCTTCCCATTTGAACTCCAGACGCCGCCCCTCACCCAGCGAGAATTCCTTGGCCACTCCGGTATCGATATTGAACATGCCCTCGCCGATGACGCTATTGCGAACGCCGGATTCGCCCGGCCATTCTGGACGGTAGGCCCCCAGCGCGGCTGCCGGATCTTTGAAGATGTCGGGGCCGCTCACACCGTCCACAACCACATTCTTGGGATTGGACGCCACCGGAGGCGGACCATTCGGCTCGGCATCGCCTTCGATGTTCCAGTTGGTGGCCCAGGTGAAACCGTTGTCAATGGTGATGGGGAAGCCGCTGGTCCAGCGGAATATGCCGGAGACGTGCCACCCGCCAATTACTTCGTTGACCACCGGGTTCGCGCTTCCCGCCAGCGCCTGGCCCTTGCCGAAGGGCAGGCGATAGACCAGGTTCGCGTTGATCTGGTTATAGGCGTTGAAATCGGAGAGCCCTCGCAACGCCAGCGGATCCCACGAATTGATGACAATGCCGCCGCCGTTCAAGTCGTTGCCCGTTCCGCCGGTTCCTTCATACGGACCGACTCGTTCCGCGGCCGAGGCTTCGTCGAACGATTTCGAAAACGTGTAGTTGAACTGCCCTTGCAGGTTGGCTCCCCAGCGGGCGTTGTAGGTCACCTGCAATGCGTTGTAATCGGAAGTCCCGATGTTCCGCCACGCGTACAGCGAACTGAACTGATCATGGTAGAACGCGAACGGGCCGAACTTGCTGTTCGGAAGCGCGACAGTGAAATTGTTTATAAGATTGGGCAGATCCAGAAACTTCAAAGTTAAGGTTTCGTTATGCGTCGAACAATTCCAGATTTCATAAACGTTCTGGGTGGCCGTCGGTTTGGCTGGGAGTTTACCGGGTGCACAGTTGAGACCGTTGGGATTTGAGGCGCTTTGGTTGTCGATGCCTAGAGCATTTTGTGTGGCCACGCCAGCGTAGCCGGGAAAGATATTCTCCCAAAATGGGATCGGCTGGATTGAGTTTACATCTGTGCCGGCGGCAGCGGCCTTGGAGAGCATGGTAGCTGCCTGGAAGTATCTGGTGTTGCTCGCCGTATCGTTCAAGTTTGTTGGCATGCCCATGTCCACTTGCATCGGCAACCGCCGGCCGACACTGCCCACATAGGCAACCTGGAGCGAGGAGCGGGAGGTAATCTGCCGCGCCAGCGAGAAATTGAACATGTGCGTATAAGGCGTCTTCACCGATTGGTCGAGCCCCCAGTTGATGGCGAAGGCGGTGTTGCTTGGGACGTTAGGGAAACCGCCCGCTGGCGCGGGGCCGAACAAACACCCCGCATTGTTTAAACTCGCGCACGGCTGAGGCAGGCAGGACTGGCCGGAAGACCCGGGAATGAGACAGGTAAAGCGGGGGGCGTTGGCAGCCGTCACCGAACCAGCGGAGTTTCCGAGTCGCGTGGAGAGGCCGAAAGAACCATTTTGGTCAAAGCTGTTCACGATGGGAACGCCGAAGTGGTCGTACATAATACTGTAGCCGCCGCGGACCGTGAACTCGTCCTTTTTGCCAAGAATCTTCGAGACCCATCCGTCGCCCGTATCGGGCGCCCAGGCCACGGCAATCCGCGGCGAAAAATCCTTGTGGTCCCAGTTCCACAGGCCCGGACCGTGATTGGCGGGCCCACCCAGGATGAAACCTATTTCCCCGGCGCTGTTGGCCGGCTCGCCAGCCGTGGCCAATGCGGCGCTGCGGTTGAACCAGTCAGCGACGTTTTGCTTCGAGCAACCGCCGAAGGAAAAAGCCTCGATGCAAGGCGCTACCTGGTATCCGTTGGTTTCGTAAGGCGGAGCTTCCAGCACCCAGCGCAGACCATACGAGACGGTCAATCGGCGGTTGACACGCCAGCTGTCCTGACCAAAGAACTCGTAGTCATTGATGGCGTAATGGCGGTTGATCGCCTGGCCCTGGGGAAGCGCATTGCCGTTGTGAGCGAAATTATAAATACCGTCTCCCTCGGCAAAAATACCCATGACGATCCCGGTCGCGTTGTCATAGTTCGGACCGAAGTTGCTATCCACGGTTGGATAAGGCTTGCCGGTTGCCGGATTTTTGTTATTGGACGGATCAAGCGGGCTGGTGCTGTTCGGGAAGGCGATTCCCCCCGTGTCGAGATAGACCACATTGGTCTGAACGTCGGAGAACGAGTTCAGGTAGCTGCTGTGGTTGTCGCGAATCAGAAATAAGTCGGTGCCGAACTGAAACGTGTGATTTCCCCGCGTCCAGCTCAAACTGTCGCTAAATTGGTTGGCAGGCACAAATGCAGTCGTAGGGCGAGTGAAGGGAACCAGGCTGTCGATCCCATTCATAAAAACTCCCGGATACACCGACGTACCACCATATTGCTGTCCCTGGCGGACGAAGCCCCAGTGGAAATCATTGATGAGTCTGGGAGTGAGAAGTGAGGTGAGTCCAATGGTGATGCCCTTGCTGTCATCCAGTAAGTTCGTAACAGCCGGCTCCCCGGGAAACTGTTCCACTCCCGGTTCCTTGAAATTTTGCATTTCTCCGCGCGCAAATAAGGCTTCCGAGCCACTCGATGTGATGTGCCAATCGAGCCGGGTAATGTAGGTGTTGAAGCTGCGGTCAACGTTTGGGGAGAAGCGAAACCCGAAAGTATTCGAACCATCGCCGGCGGTGAAATCATTGGCCCCTGGATACTGATTGAGAAGGTTCAGAATCGCTTGATTCACGCCGATTCCCTCAGGATCCATCCCTTTGATTTGAGTTGGTCCGAGCGCATAGTAGCCAGGTTGAACACCGCTCACTCCGTTGACTGTGCCGCCGGGACATGTGGTCGTGTCCAGGCTACCGTCCGGGAGAGTTTGGCATTCGTACACTAAGTCGCCCGCGCGTAGAGTCGCGCTGGGCACGTTCCGCAGTGTGCTGCTGCCCTCGGCGTCGCGCCGCCCCTCGTAGTTGGCGAAGAAAAAGAGACGGTTCTTGATGATCGGCCCACCGGCCGTGACGCCGAATACGTTGCGCAGGAGTTTCGGCGCCGTATTGGATTGGCCGGCGATTAACTGGGACTCTTTCAAGAACGGATCATTAGCGCTAAAAATAGTGTTGCGGTTGTACTCGTAAGCCGAGCCGTGAAAGGCGTTGGTGCCACTCTTGGTTACCAGTGAGACCTGCCCGCCGCTGGAATAGCCGGAATCAGCATTGGAGTTGGCGGTGGTGACCCGGAATTCTTCCACCGAGTCGGGCGGCGTGTTCAGGACACTGGTAAAAGCGTAGCCATTATTCTGGTCATTGACCCCTATGCCGTCCAGCGTGATGTTCGATTGGTCGCTGCGCACGCCATTCACCGCACCGCTCCGCGTATCCGTATCTTGATTCGTCTCGGCCGCTCCCCCCAAATACGCAACTCCAGGTTGCAGGCTCAGGAGATAAGCCACATTACGGTCGGCAATTGGCAATTCCGCAATTTGGTCTTCCTGGACCGTGTTGCCCAGCGAAGCGTCGGTGCGATTGATGAGCGGCGCCTGGCCTTCGACCGTTACCGAAGTCGCCACGCCCGCAACCCGAAACTGAATGTTTAAGGTGGAGGGCGTTTTGACAACGAGCGTGACGTTCGACGCCTCGTAGGACGCAAAACCTTTTGCCGATGCCTCCAGTTGATAGTTGCCCGGAGGCACATCCAGAAACTGGTAGAGCCCCGACCCGTTGCTCGTGGCAGTCCGCTGCAACCCGTTTGCGGCGTCGGTCAAGGTGATCTTCGCGCCGCGAACACTCGCGCCAGTCGAGTCAGAAACGCTGCCATTCAGCTCGCTCGTAGATTGCGCCGTCGCCAACGCGGCCAGGAACACCGCTGCGGCGACCACCCAAATCGCGCGCCTTGCCCCCTGCACGCATCGAATGCCACTCTGGTACCATCCGTTGCGCTGACTGCTGCTCGCTCGCTGCTGAATTCGCGTCATCGACATTGCCTCCGAGGTAGAAGCCAACGCCGGGGCGAAAACACGTGAGAAGAAGTCACACGTGTGTTCTTCTCCCCGCGTCCGCTTTCGCTTTTTCGATTCCCTTTACCGGTTCCGAATCAACCAGATGAGACCCTTCTGTCCCCGGGCAGGACCTTTCTGTCCCTGATAAGACCGCAACTGTCCCGAGTGGCCGGGATTATACCTGAAGATCGAACCGAAGATCATGGAGAAAAATCTGATCGCTGAACGGTATTTATTGAATCGATGGAAGGCGCGACGAATGACGCTAGCCCTCAGGCCATCGGAAGACCGGCGACCTTGTTGGAATCAGTGGTGGGGCAGCAGTCCCGGCGGGTACGGGTTTGGTCCTGCTTCTCAGGCATCTTGCGGCTCGCCTTTGCGTAGCTCGCGCGCAAGCCACGCCTTGGCCAGGTTCCAGTTGCGCTTCACCGTCGTGCGGGAAACTCCCAGCACTGCGGCAGCTTCGTCAATGCTCAGGCCGCCGAAAAAGCGTATCTCCACAAGCTGGGCCTGCTGAGGATCGAATTCGGCCAGGCGGGTAAGAGCTTCATCCAATGCCACGACGTCTGCAGCCTTCCCCTTGGAAACTCCAGCCGCTTCTTCCAGAAAGACTTTCTCAAAGCCGTGGCCGCGCTTTTGCGCGTCATGGCCGCGGCTGTAGTCGACCAGAATACGCCGCATCAACTGTGCGGCGACGCCCAGGAACTGCTCGCGATTTTTCCAACGAACTTCTCTCTGATCCGACAGGCGAAGATAGGCCTCATGCACCAGGGCAGTAGTCTGCAGCGTGTGATCGCTTCGCTCCCGTCGTAAGTAGCGAGACGCCAGACGCCGCAGTTCCGAGTAAAGCAGCACGACCAGCTCGGCCGCTGCCTTGTCATTGTCGACGCCGAGTTCACCCAGCAGGGTGGCTACATCTGGTGGTGCATCCATAAGGATCTCGTACGCGATGACCCGAACCACCGGGAAAAGAATGGACACCGCAGCCGCAACAACTGCGAGCTCAAAGCGAGAAAAAGTTGAGCAAGAAAAATCTGAATGCGAGGGAGGGCCGGTACAAATTCGCGGTTCCGACTAACCCTGGAACCGCGATCTTTGTGGCAACGAAGTATATACCCATTCGAACAAGGAAGTCTTCCAATGGCCAAAGATGCATTTGCCTCAAAGAGAAGTTAGGAGTACAAAGGTCACGAATTGAAATATTTCTCGCTTCGTATGTGCTGGCCAGTTCAAGTACAATCCGGGCTCAGATGGAGGTGCAGGATGAAATGTCTTCTTAAAGAACTTTGGCGGCAGGAACAGGGCCAAGATATCGCCGAGTATGCGGTGATGCTTGCCGTTATCCTGGTCTTGGTGGTTGGTACCATCCGCCTGATCGGAAGCAACGCAAACAACGTATTTTCGAACGCAGCCAGCTCAATTCAATGACCGGATTCGGTGATCCGGATTCGTTGATCCGACTTCAATGACCCGTATTCGTTGACCCGAGCCTGGCAGGACTTCTTTGTGTCCAACTCTGCCCGGCGTAACTTGACCGAGGCGATCTAGCTCTGATCTCTGCGGTTACCGTCACAAGCTTCACTGCACGGGGTTGCCGTCAGCGTCTATCTTGTGGACCTCGCCCAGGTTCAGCTCGCGGATGCCGGCTTCCACCTTGCTCATGTCTCCTACCACTACCCACACCAGATGTTCCGGCAAAATATATTTCTTCGCGATCGCGTTGGCGCCGTCGGGCGTAAGGGCCAGCGCTTTCTGCGTGAAGGTGTTGTAGTAGTCCTCGGGCAAACCATACTGCAGGATGGTGCCATAGGCGCCGCCGAGTTGCTGCACCGTCTCAAAGTTGCCGGGCAGTCCGAGCGTGGAATTCGTTTGCTCGTCCTTGAGTTCGTCCGCGGTAATGGGTTTCCCCCCAACGATGGCGTTGTATTCCTTGACCAGCTCCACCATCGACTCTTTGGTCTTGTCGGTCTGCACCGCCGAGATGCTTATATAAGGACGCTGGCCCCGGGCCGCTGGCAACACCGAGCGCACGCCGTAAGACCAGTGTTTGTCCTCGCGCAGATTCATATTGATGCGCGAGCTGAATTTTCCGCCGAAGATGTTATTCACGAGTTGCAGAGAGATCGCATCCGGATCGTTCTGCGGAGGGGCCAGTTGTGCGCCAAAAATTACGGTCTGTCCCGATCCCGGCCGGTCGATCAGATAGACCACGTCCTTCTCCGGTTCCGCCACCTGCGGCACGGTCCTCTGCGGCACATCGCCCGATTTCCAGGAAGCCAACAGGCTCTCCAGCTTGGGTTTAATTTCAGCCAGCGTGGTGTCCCCAACCACCAGCAGCGTGGCGTTGTTGGGCTTGAACCATGTGTCGTGGAACTTGGCCAGGTCGTCGCGCGTCATCTTGCTCACGCTGGCCTCGGTTCCGGTTCCGGTGAAAGGCACCGCATAAGGATGTCCCTTGCCATAAAGCAGTGTCGGGACCACACGCAATGCCATCGCCTGCGGCGTTACCTTCTCCCGCTGGATGCCGGCGATAGTTTCCTTTTGCAGACGCACGAACTCCTTCTGCGGAAATGCCGGATGCAGAATCAGGTCTGCATAAATGTCCAGCGACTTGTCCATCGTGCTCTTGAGCGTATTGAGGCTCACCAGGGACCAGTCGAGATTGGCGCCGGCATTGAAGTTGGCGCTGAGGGATTCCAGTTCTTCACTGATCTTCAGCGAATCGCGCGTCGGTGTGCCTTCCTCCAGCATGCGTTGCTCAAAGTTGGCGGTGCCTGTCGCACCAGCCGGATCGGCAGAGTATCCGCTGTTTACCATCAACGTGAAATTCACCACGGGAGCGGTGTGCCGTTCCGCCAGCACAATCTTCAGCCCGTTGCTGAGCGTGGATCTCTGCAACGCAGGCAAATTGAGCGACATGGGATCGCCGGGCGCGGGCTCCTTCGACCGGTCGAGCTTGGCCTCAGTCTTGAAGCTGGTGGGATACGGATGCACCTCCAGCACATAGTCGCCATCACTAAGCCAGTAATCGGCGGCCTTCTTCACCGCGGCCGGAGTGGCAGCCTTCACGCCCTTCAGATAATCTTTGTAGCAATCGGGGTTGCCCGTGTAAGTCTGGCAGCGCGCCAGCAAGTCACTCTTGCCGCCGAAGCCGCCGATGCGCTCCACGATCCGCGCATAGTTTCCCAGAATCTGCGTCTTTGCCAATTGCAACTCGGCCGCGGTCGGCCCGTTCTTGAGAAAATTCTGCAATTCCTCATCCGCGGCCTTTTCCACCTTATTCAGGTCTCCGCCCGGAGTCGCGGTGAGCGTGATATTAAACTGCCCGCCGATCTCGCTCGTCTGGTTCGACGCGGTCGCGCTGGTTGCAATCTGATCTTTGTACACCAGGCGCTTGTAGAGCCTCGATGTTTTGCCTCGCCCGAGTATCCCGGCCGCTAAATCCAGCAGCGACTCCTCGGGCGATCCGAATTCCGGCACGTTCCATATTCGATACAGGCGGGCTTGCGGGACCCGGTCCTGCACCCAGCCACGATGCGTTCCATTGCGTTTCGCTATCCATACTTCCTGCTTGGCGATGGGCGGGCCGGCAGGAATCTCGCCGTAGTATTTTTCAACTTTCTCGCGCGCCACTTCCGGAGTAACGTCCCCGGCAATCACCACCGTGACGTTGTTCGGGCCGTAATAAGTTTTGAACCACTCCTGCACGTCACTTAACGAAGCTGCATCAAGATCCTTCATGGAGCCAATCACTGTCCACGAGTAAGGATGGCCGACCGGATAAGTGTTCTCCACGATGAGTTGTTCCGTAACCCCATACGGCTGGTTCTCTCCCTGGCGTTTTTCGTTTTGCACCACGCCGCGTTGCAGATCGAGCTTCTTCTGGTCGAGCACGCCGAGCAGATGGCCCATGCGGTCGCTCTCCGCGAACAAGGCGTAATCCAGCATGGAGGTGGGAACGTTTTCAAAATAATTGGTGCGGTCGTTGTTGGTGGTGCCGTTCAGGTTCGTAGCCCCGACTTTTTCCATCGCGTTGATGTAGGTGTGGTTGAAGTCGTCACTGCCGCTGAACATGAGGTGTTCGAAAAGATGGGCAAACCCGGTCTTGCCCAGCTTTTCATTCTTCGAGCCCACGTGGTACCAGGTGTTCACGGCCACGATTGGAGCCTTATGGTCTTCATGCACCAAAACCGTGAGCCCATTGTCGAGCACAAACTTGGTGTATCGAATATCTGGAATCGGAATGTCCACGCTCGCGACAGCAGCAGTGGGCGCTTTGTGAGTCGCCCCCGGCTGTGCCTGCGCAGCCGCGAAGACCGGGCTGCCGATCGTTAACGCCATAACTGCCAGCAGACTCATCGCAAACACAGACAATGTCAGTGTGCTTCTCAAGATTATCTCCACTCCGTGCAAATTAGGGCTTGGCCGGTGCCGCACAACACTTTACACAATCAACACACGCGTCGTCACTCCCGCGCCCATGGGCCTCGGAAATGGGCTCGGGAAATGAGTTCGGCAACGAACGGGAAGGGCTCGACTTCAGTCGTGCTGCACAGGCGAGAGACGCATGCGCGCTTTAGCCCCTGAGGTACTGGCGCGTGTTCAGTCCTCCCGATTACGCACCAATCACTCGCTCGTGTAATTGATTTCCATCCGCCGGACTTGAAACCCGGACACGTACAAGACCAGCAGGGACACGATCACGATCCCAAAGATTGCGACCGGCAGCGAAACCGGATCAGGATTGGAAACCAGCAGTGACAGGATTGCGGGCACGCCGGGAGGGCTGGGAATATCCACGGGACACAGCGACTTCAGATAGTAGATGACGCTGAACTTTTTGAGCAACGCCGGCAGAAACGGATTCGCCGTCTCCCAGACCAGAATCGCAGCCGCCGGCAGAATCGGATTCTTGAACAACATTCCCGCCGCCAGAAAGAAAGCTCCATAACCCAGGCAAGCCAGCGCCGTGATGCCGAGATACGCTGCGGCGTTCGCCAGTCCGTGATTCTGGTAGAGATAAAGGTCCCGCACATTCGGGCTGAACTGCCCCGTGAAGACGACGAGCTGCACCAACTCGCTGGTCACGAAAATGATGCAGGTCGCCAGCAATCCGGCCAGGAACTTTCCTACCATCAGCACGTCACGCCGAATCGGCGCGAGAAAATAAAAGTGCAGACTCTTGTCCAGAATTTCGCCGCGGAACAAATTCATGAAGATTCCCAGGCAGCCGAAAAAGATCGCAAGCCGCAGGTAGAAAAATTGAAACACGCCGGCGAAAACCACGGCGTCGTCGGGCAGGTTGTATCCCTGATGAACATTGATGTTGACGACTTTTCCATCGGCGAGGCCGACATAAAGAGTATTTGTTCCATCGGAATACGTGTAGTTCTCGTGCGGGATATTCACAAACGAAGGCCCAGCGGCGCTCACCCGCGTTCCCTGGCTCTGCGTGGTCAACGTTGCCGCCAGCACAATCACGTTGCGATTGTTTGGCAACGTAAGGCTCTGCACACGCTTCGCGGGGTTGAGACCGAAAGTGTAGCCGTACAAGAACGACTCCTGGCTGTCCCGTGCGCCATTGCGCGAATTGCGATAGGGCATCGTCACCGCTAAAGATTCTCCCGGTTGCTCTCCGGGATTCGGAACACACCCGCACCAGTCGCTGAAGTTTTGCGTGAATACGCTGGTGGATCCATCGGTATACGTCACGGTGATGGCCTGGCCCAACACAGGCCCGTAGACTCCAGCCGCAAGCAACTGCAACGTCGCGAACTGCCCTGCGGGCAAGCTGATCGGTTTGCCGTCGCCATAAACGGCATCGGGTTGATTCGCCGGTCCAAAGTTGAACTGGATCCCATTCAAAATCCGGTTCGCGGTCAGCAGGTCCGATGAATACGCATAACCATCGCCATCCAGACCATCGCTCGTGAAACTCGCCCCGTCCGTATTAACGCCGTTCCGGTTGTATGCCGAGGAGAGGTCCACGGGCGTGCCCGCGCCACCCGTTCCGCTAACGGCGCTCGTAACCCGAATCAGCCTTCGCTCGTTCCAATGAAAACGCTGCGGCGGTTTCCCCAGCAGAGCGACCACCTCCGGGCTCGTCATGCCCGTCTTCACCGCGAGCAGATCCCGGTACGTCACCTTCTTCTCGCCCTGGCGTGCGATTTCCAGGCTGCGCCCTCGCTCGTGCGAAACGATGACAGCATGTCCAACGAACATCAGAATCGGCAATAGCGCAAGAATGTATATCCACAACCCGCGCCGCGCGAAAAATGTCTTCTTCATTTCCAGGCGGATGACGGCCTTGATCTGTGCCCACCACAACCGAGTCAACGTGAGATCGCTCATCGCGTTACCTCATCGTTGCCAATTAAATATTCGTAAACCGAGTTCACGTCGTCGTCGGCAGGCGCGACCGATTCAATTTCAATCCCGTTCAGCGCGATGTGATTCAGCATGAGATAGAACCGGTCTGCGTCCTTGGTCTTGATCAGCAACCCGTGTTCGTCGTTGTGGATGCGCACTTCGATAGTCTGCTCCGACTCCATCATCTTCGATGCCAGATCTCGCGGGTGATTGCAGCGAATCAGAATCTGCGCCGGATGCTCGCGAATCTCGTTGCGCACACCCTGGATTTGCCCCTCCGCCACAACGTACCCATTGCTCAGCAAGATCACCTGATCCGAAATCGCATCCACTTCATGAAGAATGTGGCTGGAAATAATTACATAACAACCGTCCGACGCCGCCGCGCGAAACAGCGCGATCATCTCCGCACGCGCCAGCGGGTCAAGCCCATTCAGCGGTTCGTCCAACACCAGCACTCGCGGGTTATGGCACAACGCCTGTGCCAGCCGGATGCGCTGCCGCATCCCTTTGCTGTAACCTCCCACGTTGCGTGCTGCCGCATCTCGAAGATTCACGCGATCAATGGCGCTCCACGCCAGCTGCGTCGCCGTTTGCGAGTCGTTGCCTGCGAGGAGAAGATAGGAATAAACAAATTGAAAGCCCGTCAGGCCCTTGGGAAACGCATCGAACTGCGTGCTGTAACCAAGAATTCTGAAAAGTTTCTCGGGCTCGTCCGGACGAAGCCCCAGGACTTGAATTCGCCCGCGCGTCGGACGCACCAGCCCCGTCATCAAATTCATCAGCGTAGTTTTGCCCGAACCATTGGGCCCCACCAGGCTGGTCACGCCCGGCGGAATCGAGAGATTGACTCGGTTCACGCCGAGAATCTCCCCGTAAAACTTCGAGACATCTTCGAAAATGATGCGGTCATTCATTACCAAAGCTCATTATCAAAGCTCAATCGATCACCTCGTACGCTTGCACTTTTCGAACCAGCAGCGCGAGGCAAGCTCCACAGTAGGTGAGCAGGGCGATCCACGCCGCCCCGGAAGAAATCGCGCGTTCGCCTTCAACGCGAAACAACGAAGTCCAAACCGTAGAAACCAGATAGAACAAATTGAGGAAGTGACCCGACTGCGTGCGCATCACAGCATTGATGGCCTGTGCGAAGCCGGCTCCAAAGAATAAAACGGCGAGAAGCAAAGCCCCCGCAACAATTCTCCACCGCACCCATGCTGACAGCGCCATGGCGAGCAGCGACAGCATCGCGATCCAGATCCAGGAAGAAAGCAGCAGACTTCCCGCAATCCAAAGATGGCTCCAGGTCCACGCCGCACCAGCCTGGCTAGCCTGCACTGCGAACAGAATCAGGCCAGGAATCCAGGTTATCTGCGAAAGCAAGATTGCTAGAACCGACGCTTTGCCGACCACGTACTCGGCACGCGAGAAAGGCCGGCAGAAATACAACGGCAGCGCTCCATTCGCGAGGTCTGGCGAAATCAGTCCCGGGCCGGTGAATGCGGTCATCACAAACGCCAGCACACCCTGCACGGTCATGAAATAGAAAAAGAATTCGTTGTCGATCTTGACGAATGGGCCGCCGAAACTCTCGGGAAGAATCACGCTGTGAGAGAGGTAAATAATAAGCAAGCACGCCAGAGGATAGAAAAAGCACAACACGAACAGCGCAGTCTGCAGCTTCGAGCGAAACAGGCTTCTCCTCGAATAGCGAAACAGCACCAGAAAGCGCGACCACGCCGGTGTGAGCGCGCCCGTATACGACGTGTAAGTGCGTCTATAGACGGCCAAGGCGGTTCTCCAGAGTGCTCGACGTCATGGGCGAGTGCGACATCTCAGCCCTCCATCGCTTTCAGGAAAATGTCTTCCAGCGTGTCGCGCCGGAAATTGAGCCGCCGAATCCTCACATCGCGTTCCGCGGCGATGCGATAAATGTCGCGCACCTCAACTCCGTCGGCGAGAATCATTTTCAGCCGGTTCGCCGACACGGCGCACTCGCACCCAAGTTTTTCGATCGCTTCCGTGAAATCCCCGTTGGCGCCGTAAGTTTCAAGCTCCAGGAATCTCTTGTTCGCTTTGCGTTCTTCTTCCAGGTTCGAGTAATGCGCAATCCGTCCCCGGTTCAGGATCAAAACTTCTTCGCACGTGTCCTCAACATCGCGCAACAAATGGGAGCAGAGCACGATTTGCAATTGCTTGCTGTCGCGAATGTCGCGGATCATGCGGATCATCCGTTGCCGCGCCGAAGGATCGAGACCGTTGGTTGGTTCGTCGAGAATTAGCAGCTTGGGTCCATGCGCGATCGCCTGCGCCAGCTTTGCCAGCTGCTTCATGCCCAGCGAATAGGTTCCCAGCTCGCGATAGCGTGCTTCCGCCAGGCCAACGCAGAACAGCGCTTCATGCGCGCGTTCCAGCGCCGCTGCCGGGGGCAAGCCGGAAAGCTCCGCCATCATCTGCACAAACGAAACCGCGCTCATCTTCGAAATCAGCGCGTCATTCTCAGGCATGTAGCCGACCAGGCTGCGCACCTGCCTTGTGTCGGTGCGAATGTCGTAACCCAGCACGCGAGCCGAACCGGAGCAAGGTTTGTAGAATCCCAGAAGCGTATTGATCAGAGTAGACTTGCCAGCTCCGTTCGGACCAAGCAATCCGATCGCGCGTCCGCGCAGTGAGCACACCAGGTTCTTCAGAATCTCACGGCTGCCGAAACGCACAGATAGCCCCTGCAACTCAATGACCGGCGTTTGCGGAGCAGTAGCGGCTTGCTCAGTGGCGCCGTCTACTGCTCCGGGTTGGATCGCGGTGCTCATCAATCACAAGGTAGAATTATTGGGTTGGACTAGGCGCCGGACTCGGATGACTCAAAGCGCCTCCAAGAAACATGTGCGGAGGAAACGCGCCGCCCTGGCCCAGCGTCATCAGAGTACCCAGGTCGAAGCCCATGAAGCCAGTGTTGCTTGCCACCACGATCCGCTGCGGCTCGCCATACACATAGATCAAGCCCGGCGCAGTGTTCTCCTGAAGCGTGGCAATCGACTTTTGCTGCTGCGCCGTGAGCGTTCCGACCGCTTTAATCTGATCCACCAACGGACCAATCACGGGCCCGATGTTGTGATAGAAGATCGCCGAGAAATTCGTGTATCCGTCGCTCGGCAGCAGCGCCTGGAACGTCGCCGAATGGGTCAGTGTGTTCCCAGATTTCCGGTCTTGAATCGCTTGCGACAGCGTTGCGATGTCCGGCCCGGCGATCAGATAACTATCTTCGTAGGTGTAGTCGATTTCAAAATTCGCCTGCGTCGAATTGCGAATCGTGTAATACGTCTGCGAACCGACTTGCTGCTGCGTGAGTTGCAGCGAGCCCATGGTCGAAGACGAAGAAGACGACGAAGCCGCCTCGCGATTGAAACTGTCAACCAGCTTCCCGATGGTCGACTGCAAAGTCGCCGGATCGTATACTTCGACAACCGCCTTCCATCGCGGCGTCGGCAGCACTGGACCATCGAACGCCACGGTTATCTCGCCGCCCAACGGCGCGGTAATGTCATCCAACACGCTCACCCCGGCCTTGGCCTCGAACTTCGCGAGTTCCGCGGGAAAGTTCGTGTCACTGCTGCCAATGATCTGGAAGATTTCCTCCATGATGTTTTTGGGATTCTTCATCACCACTGAATTCACCATGCTCGCGTTGGGAGAAATAAACTCCAGCGCGCCCATGGACGCTGGTGCAGCCAGCCACGATGCTACTCCAGTCCGCTCGGACGCGAACGTCAGCGCCGCGCGGTTTTCCGTCTTGCCTCCGACCTCGCGGCGTTCCATCATCAGGTAGCGCACGTCCCCTATCCCCGGCGGCAACTTGTCGCCGCTATTATCCTGTACGTGCTGCGCCACAATTTGTTCCATGTCGGCGCAGAAAAGCCAGCCTGCACCCTGCTGATAGGAACGCGCCACCTGCTGGTAAAGCGCCGTTTGAGTGAAAGGATTTGTGCCAGCCTGCTGCATCCGCGCAACCGCCCGCTGCAATTCCACGGCATCCGGACTCGCGATCAGCACGTCGTTGTTGAGGTAAACCAGGAACGGCCGGTTCGACGATGAAGACGAAGCCAGAGCCGAAGGGTCATGCACAATCTGCAGCGCAGATTGTGTACCCGATGTATTGAACCGCTTGATCTCACCCTGCAAAAAACTCTCCAGCCCAGGCTGCCGGACCCTGGCCAGCACAACGGGCGCAGAGTAAGTCGAACTGTCCTTCGCCACCGTGAATACGATCTCGTCTCCCAGATAACTGCTGAAAGTTTTCAACTGGTCAACCACGTCGGCAAGCTTCGGGCCATTGCCGCGTTGCTGCTGCTTCCACCAGTCGCGCAGCGCCGGACTCTGCTGCATCCGCTCCTGAAACAGCTGGCTGGCTTCGCCCAAAGTCGCCGACAGATTCGGAATCGCGGCATAGACAACCGTGTGCTCCGGAACGTAGGGCAGAAGGTCAGAGCTGTAGCGCAACCCCGGTCCGGGAATCGCCTCAAGCTGTTTTTGCAGAACGGAAAAATCTCCCAGTAGCGCGAGATACTTTGCGGAATTGCGGCTCCACGCAATCTCATTTTGGATTGGAACCTTGGAAACGTTGGAGTTGGAAGTTTGTTCTTCGCCGGCGGTCAGTTCGGCAGTGTGGTCGCCGTAGGCCACGCGAACCACGCCTTCGACCACCGCAACCCGCGAACCCTTGATTCCGTGATTGACGGAAAAAATCGTGCCTTTCACCGAAACCAGGCAATCGTCAGTCGCAACATAAAGGCGCCCGGTGCGCTGCTTCGCGGCCTGCACCATAATACGGCCGCCATCCAGGTGGATCGTGGTCCCCTTCCATTCGCGAGACACCGAAAGGTCGGAGCGCTCGCCCATTTCCACCAATGAACCATCGAGCAGCCGCACCACCGCGTTCGAACCCTTGGCCGTGCGAATCTCATCTCCGTTGCGAATCTGGTAACCCGCCGGAATCAGCCGCACCTGCTCGTCAGAGACCGCGTAGAGCGAGCCGTCCACATTCTGCACAGCGCCGCGAACCGCGTGCTGGCCCGGGAAGATGCCGTTGGCCAGCGCGAGCGCGCCAGCTACCACCACGGCGACTGCGGCTGCAGTCATGGCCCATCGCCACGCCGGAAACCTTCGGGACTCTGCCTGCGCTTGCAGCGCAATGCCCCAAGCCGGCTGTCGTGCCGGACGCCTTGCCGCGTTAAGTTCGCCGCTGCGGGCCTGTTCCACGGCGTGCCGGCATGCGACGCACTGATGCACGTGATCTTCAAACAGCAGCCTGCGCGCCTCCGGCAGTTTCTTGTCCAGATACGCCGGGACGAGCGTCTGGAAATCTTCACAGCTGCGCAACATGTGCGTGCTGAGCTCGGCAGCGGAAGAACCAGTGATCGAACTCCAGACGCGGTCGCCAGCCTGGGAGACCACCTGGTCATCCACCTTTTCGTTGCGAATGTCAGAAAGTAGCCGGTCGAATTTATGATCGCTCATGATTTTTCTCCCAATGGTCTGTCTACGACGACCTGTCTAACTTGATCTACCTCAGGTACGGACGAAGCTGCTTGCGCAATTGCTGGCGGGTGCGATGAACGATCACCGCCACCAGCACTTGCGAGATGCCAAGAGTTTCCGCAATCTCCTGATTGCTGAGTCCCTCGAGGAAGCGCAGCGCAAAAATCTCAGCCGACCGCGGCTTCAGCTGCGCAATCGCCCGGCTCAGCGCTTGCCGCAGGCCGGAGGTATCGCCAGGCTCGGGCGCAGTCTGCATCAGGCCCGAACTTTTTCCCGAACTCTCTTCCGGCAACGGAACCGTCTGGTCGGCCTGCCGTGACCGGATCACATCCAGCGCCGCGTTGATCGCTGCCCGGCGCAGATAACTCTCGGGTTTTTCCAGCGGATCGGCGTTGCGGCCGCGGCGCAGCAGGCGAAGGAAAACGGTTTGCAGCACGTCTTCCGCGTCCCCGGCATTGCCGGTAATCCGGTAAGCCGTCGCGAACACAAGACCGTGGTGCGCCCGAAAATCCCGCTCAAGCTCGTTCGGAATCGCGATTGCCGCTTCCTCCAGTACGCTAAGCAGGGTACGCCTCCTCTTAGTTCTCTTTCACCAGTAAAGACGTGGGACAGGGTGGTTTATTACGAGTGGGCAAAAAATAATTCTGGCACTCAGGGCGTGGGACTTGTGGAGGCTCCGGTGCGTTTCACCTGGTGCCAGGTCAAATCCCCGCGCAGGTACTCCCAGATTCCCTGCAGGCGCCAGATCATGGTCATTTGGCGGTAAGGGAAGTGCTCAAACAGACAGTAAACCAGCAACCATGCGACTTCGCGCCAACTGCCGTAGCGGCGATAATTCATTTCCTCGAGCAACACGGAGCCGACCGAGATCAACGTGGCGAAGGCATATCCGAACAACATGAACTGAATGAAGAAATGCTGGCTCAGCACGCCCAGCACCGCCGCCAGAATGATTGTGACGTAGCCCAGCAGCTCCAGCAGCGGAGCAAGACATTCAAACAGCCACATATACGGCAGGATGATCCAGCCGACGCGTCCGTAGCGCGTGCGGAAGAGCATGTCGCGGGCTTTCCAGAGAGTGTCGAGAAGGCCTTTGTGCCAGCGAGCGCGCTGGCGCGCCAGTGATTTGTAGTCCGATGGCGCTTCCGTCCAGCAGGTGGGGTCGGGAATAAAGTTGATGTGGTAATCAACGCCGAGGTCGTTGAGATAGCGATGGAGGCGCACGATCAAGTCGAAATCTTCGCCGACCGCATCGGCCCGAAAGCCGCCGATTTTCAGCAGAAGATCGCGACGGAAAATGCCGAAGGCTCCTGAAATGATGGGCAGCAGATTAAATGCGGCCCAGGCCTCGCGGCCTACGAGAAATGCGCGCAGGTACTCGATGACTTGCAGCATTTCAATATGAGTGCGGGGCAAGCGAACTTCCTTCAGTTCCGCTGCTTCGACGATCGATCCATTCAAGATGCGGACAATCCCTCCGACCGCGACTACGCGCTCAGGATCGGAGATGATGCCCGCCATGATGCGGGAGAGCGAATCTTTTTCCAGAATCGAATCGGCATCCACCACGCAAACGTAGGGACTGCTGGCCGCGTTGATTCCCGCGTTAATCGCGTCGGCCTTGCAACCGGCGGATTGCTTATCCAGCACCAGCAGCTGTGGATTCTCGAGGCTGCGGTAAATCCCAATCACCGGCGCGGTTGCAATTTCGGAAATGTGGAGAATGGGGGCGTGATGCAAATCAAAGTTTTCGCGAAGCTCCCGCATGGTGCCGTCCTGCGACGCGTCGTTGATGACAATCACTTCCAGTTGCGGGTAATCCAGCCGGAGCAGCGAGCGCACGCTGGCTACGATGCACAGCTCCTCATTGCGCGCCGGGACCAGCAGGCTGATTGGCGGAGTAAACGGAGACGACCGAATGCCCTCAAGCCGGAGACTCGCCAGCCGATAGCGATGAAGCGTGTTCATGTAACTCGCCACCACCAGCAGCACCAGGTTGATCAGGTTTGAGACGAGGTAAAAGACGAACAAGCTGTGGTTCGAGATTTGGAGAAAGAGGATCATCAGCGCTTTCCCGCGGCCGCGCCTGTAACCTTTTCCTCACTCATAACCTTGCCGGGCCCGGCGAAATGATCGCGCACGACCGCGGCGACGCTCTCGACGTCAGAGGCCGCGGGATCGCGATCGGCAACTTTCCCCAATCCTTCCAACGCCGCGTCCAAAGACCCATGACGCTCCAACTCCGACAGGAACGCCTGCAGGGCGTAGTTGTCCTGCGTGGCCACGACTTTTTCCAGAATTTCTTCCTTGCCCTGCTGCAGGCGGGCCAAGGTCCAGGCGGCCCGCTGCCTCACGTGGCGGTTTGAATCGCACAATGCGCGCAGCAGGACAGGTACTTTGCTGGCGTGTTCGAGAGCACTCAGCGCGATCACCGCGCGCAGTCGAACGAACCACTCCGTATCCACGGCCAGAGTTGAGAGCACAGGGAAGGAAATTTCAGGATCGACTTTCGCCAGAGCACGGGCCGCGGACGCGCGAACCTCGGGAAGCGGGTCGGCCGCCAGGATCAGCAACTCTTCGCCCAGGCTGGGGTCGGCGAGCTCTCCGAGGATGCGCGCAATCAGTTCCCGTGTCTCTCCGTTTGCAAGATTCAGGTAAGGGATGAGAACGCCTGGCGATCCGCGGCAGCAATTCAACAGAGCATTCTTCAGAGTATGCTCTGGAACCTTGAGTTCGTCCGAGACGAAAAGTTCGAGAAGAGGCAATGCGGCCTTCGCCGACGAAACTCGGCCCAGCGCGCGAACGGCTGCCACGCGGGTTTCTTCCGAAGGGGACGCCAATGCTTCTGCGAGCGCTGGTATAGCTTCGGGGGCGCGGGTGCGGCCCAGCGTGAGCAGCGCCGAGCGCCTGCGCCAGCCCTCCGTCGAACGTGCCTCGCGGATGCGCAGATCGAGCAATCCGCTATTGCGCAGGCACGCAAGAAACGGCGGTAGCTGGTCTTTGTCGCAAACTTCGATGTTGTCGAGCAGTATGTCTTCCACAATCTGGCAGTCGAGAGGTTTCAGCCGCCAGGCGGACCCAGGAATTTTTCCCGACAAAATGTCTGCCCATTGTTCGCGAAGGGCGACGGTGCGCGTGTTCAGCCGCGAGAAATAACGCCCGCGGTACCAGCGGCGAAAAACGATGAACCCGACCAGCAGCAGAATTCCGAACAAAGAAAACAGGATTGCCCGGGCCACCAGCCAGGCCAAGCCCAGGTCGCGAAGCCAGCTAGAATCGGATCCCATAGCTCAATCCCATGCTGGTTTGTCTTTGACCGTATTCGCGATCTTGTAGGGCGACAAAGCCGGTCACGTCCTGACTTTCGGCAAAACGGTAACGCACGCCTCCGCCGTAGGTGCGGGCCGAGAGGCGGCCGATCTGATCGACTTGCGCGAAATTTTCCGCGCCCACTGCGAACAGCAAACTTCCCGAGAGTCTTCGAACCAGCGGGAATCCAACCTTGGTTGAGCCCGACGGAACCCAGTCTGATTCCTGGTTGGTAAATCGTGTGTGAGATCCGGTCGCTGACAAGGTCCACGTCCATTCCCGTGGCAAATAAATGATTTGAGTGGTGTTGAGTGTGTCGACCTGCGCTCCGCGATACCAGAGGTAGTGTTCCTGAAAAGAGCTTTCCAATCCCTTGAAGAAGGAGTTGGAAAATCGAAAGCCATGTCCATACTCGATCAGCGCCTCGGTTTCCGGAACCACATCCTGCGGATTCGCTCCAGCGCCCAGAACACGAACCCAATTGTTTTCGTGGAAGCGATAGGAGGCGTCAGCCCACATCTTGACGGCGTTCTCGCCAAACAGGTGGTACGCGCTCGCGCCGAAAGACGTGGTCCAGCGCCGGTTCCAGTGCGCCGTCAGAGTCGCTGTCTCGACTTGCGCATCGTCGGTGTAGTTGAAGAAATCGGCTTCCTCGCCGATTCGCAGCTCATATCGCGAATCCTCTGTAAGACTTGCTAAACCGGTGATCGCGGCGGGATTGGCGGGGTCGGAGATGAGCACCTCGTGGAACTGCGCTCGTGCCTCGGAGATACGCTGCAACAGGGAAAGCACGCGTGCACGGCGGACCAGCACTTCCGCGTTTTGCGGCGCGGCGCCGCGAGCTTCTTCCAGAACCGCCAGCGCCTCCGAATACTTCTGTTGCCAGAGAAGAACATCAGCGAAGCCTGTGAGCACGTCCACATCGTTCGGAAATTTGTCGAGCACCAGGAGGTATTCGGTTTCCGCTTCTGGCCAATGGCTAGTCCACGCCAGCAAGCGCGCTCGCCAGGCATGAGCTTCCATGTCAGCCGGAGCCTGTGCCAGGCGGCGATCCACGACGGCCAGAGCCGCCGGAATCTGGTGCTGGTCTACGGCGGTGCGCACCTGCTGTTGCCAGTTTTCCGCGCGCATGGGAGCAGGAAACATCAACAGCCACGCCACGCCTGCCAACGCGCAGGCGGACTGGCGATGGCGGAAAAACCATCCGAAAAGCGGGCTCAAGATTCTCCTCTGTGCAGGCTTCTGCATCGACTTTCGTTGAACTCGCGCGCCGGAAAATTTGCTGCCGAGTCCAGAAAAGCTTTGCGAGCCACTATGCACGTTTACCAAGCGACACTATGAACATCGGTAGGAAACATGCACGCAAACAGGTGACGGAGGTAACTGCGGCCGGATGTTTTGTCGCGCGGGTGAGTTTCGGAGGCGGTGGGTTTCAGTACTGGATGCTGACTAGTATCTGCGACTTTTCCGCGAGATCGGGGAGAATCACTTCATGATCGGTCCAGCGAATTCCGGGCATTCCGGAAGCGCTTTGAATTTTGCGCGGCGAGACCAGGGTGAGTCCGGCGATGGGAAGGTCGGAGTCGATTTCAATCTGCTCGCCGCTGCCTACGGGCCGCGGAAACCAGCGCACCTGGCTGCGCGCCTTCCAGAAGCGGGCGTAGTCGACCATGCTTTCGACCAGAATATCTTTAGGGAGGCCGGCAAGAAGGCCGCGCTCCGCATCGAGCTTGTCTTTCGAGTTGTTGCTGTGAATCAGGATCACGGAAGGTGCGCCGTTCTCCGCGTTGGCTTCGATCACGTCCAGCATCGCAGGGATGCGCTCGCGGATCGGGGGAAGGTGCTCATCTTCAAACGTCACAGGAAATTCGAATATTGTGGTTGGTTCCGTCATCCCTAAGTCGAAATCCAGTTGATAGGGAAAGTTGCTGAGCACATCGCCGGCTGTAAATGATGAATCGAATTCGTATCCGCAGCGCACCAGCGCCTCGGGGAGATACGGCGGCACGCGCAGATGGCCGGCGCGGAAAAAGATCGTATGATGTCCTTGCAACTCGCCGTCCAGAAGGCTTTTGCTCACGCACACTTCTCCGAGGGCGGTTGCATCCTGGGCGGCATTGTCGCGCGTGGCGCGGGCGCGATAAGTCGGATACTGTTCCTCTCCAGTTCCCAGGGGCACTTTGTTGAACAGCATGGAGTGGATCACGGTGTGGCTTTCGATGTCGCTTTTGCCGGTCAACAGCTCCCGCAAAATATCCAGCGACTGCCCGAAGAAAAAGGCGTGGCTGTTCACGTCGTCGAGATATTTGGTTTGGACAAAAAACGTGCTGGACGTGCCTGCGCTTTTCTCGAAGTCGGCGAAAGCGAGCATCGGCTTGAAGGAATATTCCCAATCCACGTCGTGCGAGAGCAGCAAGGCTGACCGCTTGCCTTGTGGAATCGTGCCCAGACGAATCCCGGAATCTGAATAGGTTTCGTACCACGCGCGCAACAGGAGCAGCCACACGTCCGTGCCGGGCTCGAAGGCATTCACGTAAATGCGCTGCGCTTCGTAATCCCGGTTCTGCTGATTCCGCAGCACGACGTCATTCAGCGCAACGCCGATCAGATACGCATGGCCGCGCCCAACGTCGTGCCGGAGGATTGCCGCAGAACCGTCATCGAATCGTGCGAGAACTTTCGTTCCGGCCGTTGCTTTGTAGCCATTTGTCCAGATGACTTCCGCGATCGCGGGAGAGCCGAGCGGGACTTCCTTTTCTTCGGGACGGTTCAAGTACCGCAACGCCAGATCTGCGGTGACCGCGTTTGTCATATCCAGGGCTGCCGTATCGAAGACGATCTTGTGACGAGTGCGGAGGGGGATCGAATCGTCAAAACCGAACAGCGGCTTGAAGCCGCCCCAGAAAACATTCGGCGCGAAAACCACGCCACCGTGAGTCACAAAATCGGTGATGGTCTGAGCCTGAGCCACATCGAAACTTGTCGCATCGACTTCGGGATACATGACGAGCAGCTTGTGGCGCAAGGCCGCGGGCAGATCGCGAGTCACGAAGAACGGAATCCCCATTTCTTGCAGGCATCGCACCGCAGACTCCGCATCCTGATCAGGCTTGGTGAGAAGAATTGCAACCTGAGAGGGCGCTCTTTCGGGGAAAATCTGGGTCGCGTCGCTTTGAGTGGGCTGCGGTCGCTTCGCGACATGCAACGAGAGGGGATGCAACAGGGGGTAGCGATTGTACCGATAGATCGCGTACCCAACCAGGCCGGCGATCGCGAGGAGGGCTATCCAGCGCAGTGTCTTCACGAGTTCGAGCCCCGGGGAATTGAGTTTCGCGTGTCTCGACGACGATGCGCTTGGGGCGCGCGCGATTTCTCGCCATCAGAATTGTTCAACTCTGTGGCTAGCCACACGAGCGCAGGATAAGTTTTCACCAATGAAGATCGACGCTGTTGTACTTATCGGCATTTCTGCGTTTTTGATCAGTAGGGCCGGGATGCGAGATCCGTTTCATGTGTGTCAGTTCGCCGGCCGCCGCGAAGAGGCCGTCGAGCTTCGCTCGACCGGACAGCCGAGGGCGGCTGTCCTCACATGAGCATATCCTTGGCCGGCGACGCGCTAATTTGGGTTCGCGGCTGCACGCACTAGGGGCAGGATGACTGCGTCGATCGCGTCGTCGGTAAGGTCTGTGAGCTTGACGTTGCGATGCAGGCTCCAATGCTCGACTTGTTCGGCAGTTTTTCCGGGCGGCAGCTTGGTTAATGGGCTGAGGGTTTCCATCTCGAGGAATTCGTTGTTGGTAAAGGTCTCGAAGGAGCACCCGAAGTCCGGATAGGTTTCTCCTGGATTTGCCTGAGCGCGTTTGATGAATGCTTCGCCGTTTAAGACATAAGCGCCCCAAGTACTTGGGTTGAACATTCCCAGCTTCTGCGCTTCGGAGTTATTCGGATCCTGCTTCAAGGTCAGGTATTTTCTGGTGAAGACCCAACGCTTGTCTGCGAGGTTCGTGTACGCCCACATCACCAGAGGATTAGTGGCTTCGAGGTTCGCCGGATGCCTTCCACGCGGCGGAAAACCTGAGATCGCGATGCCTCCCGGCGCCATCATGGTAAGCGCCCAAACGGAGTATTCGAGAGAGAAAAGCGAACGATTCGTGATGCGATGAAGGACCGTGACGTCGGTTCCCGAGGCGGCCATTCGGACTTCAATTTCTTTCTGTAGGCTGGTCAGCGGTTCCACTGGAGCTCTTGCGATCAGTCCGTTTGCGGTAATCGTTATTTCAACGGGAACGTTGTCGGGCGCCCAGGTCGCAACCGGATCTTCCGGAGCTTTCCAGACACGGTCTCCGCCGCGGAGTTGTTCTTTTGGCTCTCCGGTGCCGCCGAGTTGCTCAGCAAACTCTTTGAAAAGATTCTGGCCGCCTACGAATCCGAAGCGGATGACTCGCGGTCCAATGTCGCCGGTGACGACGAGTTCCACTTCACCGTTGCTTACCCGGTAGGAATTACGCCATCCCTTGTATTCGATTTTCTCTACTTTGACGGCGGCGCCAGCGTGTGAAGCTGCTATCAGGATGAAAATGAGTAACACAATCCGCTTTGACATGAGCCGACTCCAGTTGAGGATGCTTGGCGAGGGTACGCTTGCATGGGGCCGCTCGTCTACAGATTCTGTAGTAGCCTTTTAGTTCGGTGGTGGCTCAGATTGAAGGCTTTTACCACGAAGGACACAACGTTACACGAAGGAAACCGTACCAACACTACCGTCCGCGTTACTCGCCGGGCGCGAAGGGAGTCAGCCGTGAAGCTATCGCGGATGCGGTTTATGGTTGTCGTCTGCCTTTTCTGCATGCGTGCAAGTTTAGCCTCCAGCGCGCAGGACACGCATTTTCCGCCTACCGACCAGCAGATTCCTGTGCCTGATTGTGCGGGCGTGGCGGTGAAAGATCTCTGGCTTCCCGGCTCCAAGACGTGTGGGTCGAACGACCATGAGGCGTGGCTGGCCGACATTATCCACTGGCGGAACGAGCGGCGGATCCGTGTGGGCTATGACGGTTCGCGTTACGGCCGGCCGGAGTTCAAGTGGACGCAGTCCAGTTTTATTCAGCCTCAGATGATGGTGCAAGATCGTTATTTTTACGATCCAGTCGCAGGAAAATATACCGTGGACCGGTACCTGGACGACCTGGAGAAACGGTTCGGGGGAATTGATTCGGTGCTGATCTGGCCGACCTATCCGAACATGGGAATCGACAACCGGAATCAGCACGACCTGATTCGGAGCATGCCGGGCGGAGTTGCCGGAGTGCGGCAGATGGTGGGGGATTTCCATCGCCGCGGCGTGCGTGTTTTGTTTCCGATGATGATGTGGGATCAGGGTACGCGACCGCCGGACCGGTCGTGGCCGGAGGAGATCGCCGCGCTCATGGCGGAAATTGGCGCGGATGGAATCAACGGCGACACTCAGGACGGCGTTCCTTTGGCGTTTTCTTTGGCAGCTGACAAGACCGGTCACCCGCTTGTGTTCGAACCCGAAGATGGCCCCTCCGACGAAGCGCTGGCCTGGAACCTGATGACCTGGGGACAATATCAGTTTCCCTTCACGCCGTTGGTCGACAAGTACAAGTGGATGGAACCCCGGCACATGGTGAATATTTCTGACCGCTGGAACCGGGACAAGACCAGCGACCTGCAGTTTGCATTCTTCAATGGAGTCGGGTGGGAGAGCTGGGAAAATATCTGGGGGATCTGGAATGGAATTACGCCGCGCGACGCCGAGGCCACGCGACGGGTGGCTACCATTGAGCGGGCGTTAGCGCCGTTCCTGGTCAGCAAAGACTGGGAGCCAATGGCGCCGATGCTGCGCTACGGCATCTATGCCAGCCGATGGCCGCTGGAAGATCAGACTCTTTGGACCATCGTGAACCGCAACGAATATGACGTGGATGGCGATCAGATGGAAGTTCCTGTGAGCAGGCTTCCCACACAAAAGGTTCCTGGAAAACAGATTTCCGAAAATCCGCAGACGCGATATTTCGATATCTATCACGGAGTGGAACTCAAACCGGAAATGCGGAGTTCACGGCGCTGGGTGCTCAGCTTTTCTATCGAAGCAAAAGGGTATGGGGCTGTCCTGGCGACGAATGCAGCGCCGGACGCCAATCTCCAGAGCCTGCTCGCGAAGATGAAGCAACTGACCCGCGCTCCGCTGGCGAGTTACTCGCATGAGTGGAAATTTCTGCCACAGCAGATTGTTCCGATCGAACCGACAAAGCCAGCGCCGAGTACTCCCGAAGGTATGGTGAAAATTCCCGCGGTGGATTTCTTGTTCGAGGTCGCAGGGATTGAAGTAGAAGGCCTCAATGATGTGGGTGTCGATGTGCAATATCCGTGGGAAGATTCGCCGAGGCGCTTTCACGTTCATCCCATGCACATTGATTCTTTTTACATCGATCAATTTCCGGTGACGAACGCGCAGTTCAAGAAATTTATTGACGCTACACACTACCATCCCAAAGACGACATGAATTTTCTCCGGGACTGGAAGGGCGGGAGTTATCCCGCCGGGTGGGAGAACCGGCCTGTGACGTGGGTTTCCATCGAAGATGCGCGGGCCTATGCGAGTTGGGCGGGAAAGCGGCTACCGCACGAGTGGGAGTGGCAGTATGCAGCGCAAGGTACGGACCGAAGGCTCTATCCATGGGGGAACGAGTGGGATGCCCGGGCCGTGCCCGTGCCCGACAAGTCGCGGAGCATGCGCGGTCCAGATCTGGCAGACGCGCATCCGGAGGGCGCGAGTCCTTTTGGCGTAATGGACATGGTCGGAAACGTTTGGCAGTGGACGGAAGAATTTGTTGATGAGCACACTCGGGCCGGCATTCTGCGCGGCGGCAGCTACTATCAGCCGCAGGGCGCGATCTGGTATTTTCCCGAGGCCTACAAACTAAACGAGCATGGCAAACTCCTGATGATGTCTCCCGGCATGGATCGTTCGGGGGCGCTGGGGTTCCGTTGCGTGGCGGATGCGCGGTGATACGGACCGGGCAACGACGAACGGCGTGGACAAGGACGCGCGGGAGATTTGGCTCGGAAATGGAACGCCGATCGCGGGATAGGTTACGTAAGAGATGGGTTCAATTGCGTGTTAAAGATGGCATAATGTAAGCATTGGCCAGGCCGCAATCCCCCAGCCGGCTAATTTTGCCTCCTATGGCCTGCCCCGGTCCTAATACAAATCTTGCGGTGACGATACTGGGGGCAACCTCTCAGGACATTCGAACAGGCGTCAGGAAGGGTGAATGAGCGACACCGATCAGGTCCTACCTAAAGTCAGGGAGGCCTTTAAGGCTGTCTTTGACATCGATCCGCAATCGCTGACTCTGGAAACCGGTGCAGGTGACATCCCAGGTTGGGATTCTCTCGGCCACTTATCTCTAACTACTAAGCTGGAGCAGATTTTCGGTATCTCCTTTGACGTGGATGAGTTGATGGAGATGGAGAACGTTCGCGAAATCGTGCGCATCGTTTCGGCGAAACTTTCCGGGAAAGCGTAAACGTGACCGGCACAGTCGAATGGAATTTTGCGGGGCGATTGGTGGAGCGCCTGGGGCCGGGTTCGTGTCTAATCGATGCCGCCACAGGGCACACGATTTGTGCGGAAGATTTGCCGCGACTGATTGCGGCGTATGGCGCCGCCTTTCTATCTGCTGGTTTGCACAAGGGCGATCGCGTGCTGATCGGTTGTTCTCTGACAACTTCAACCGCCTTGGTTTATCTAGGAGCCATGTACGCGGGATTGGTGGCGGTGCCGGTAGAAGATCGCGAAGTAAGAGAGTCAGCGGCAAAGTTGCTGGAAGTAACGGGCGCCAAAGCCGTGTGGACCGAAACAAAGGTCCGCGCAGTAAGGAACCACGAAGGCTCGGTCTGTTGGCTCCAGGGTGAGTTAGACCACGCTGACTTAGACGGGGAAGTCCCCGCGATGATGCCCCCTGCTGATTGCGTCGCTGGAGATCTGGCGGCGTTAATGGCTACTTCTGGTTCGACTGGCGTGCCTCGTTTCGTGATGGTGACTCACGGGAACCTGATTGCGAATACAGAAGCCATTATCCGAAGCCAGGGATTGGCCAGCGACGATCGAGCAATGCTCGTTCTCCCGTTAAGCTATTGCTTTGGCGCGAGCGTGTTGCATACACATCTTTATCAGGGTGGCGGCGTCGTGATTGATCGCCGCTTTATGTTTCCGGATAAGGTGCTGCATGCCATCGGTGAATTTAATTGCACCACATTCGCTGGAGTGCCGACCGTTTATAACATTCTGCTTCGGCGATCGGATATGCGGCGGATCGGCATGCCTGGCTTGAGGCGCTTTCTCCAGGCCGGGGGCGCTTTGGCCCCGCAGAGAATCGGCGAGATGCGGGCGCTCTTTCCTCTGACCAATTTCTATGTGATGTACGGACAAACCGAAGCGACTGCTCGCATATCTTGTATGGAACCGGAACGCTGGCAGGAAAAATCCGGAAGCGTGGGCCGGCCTTTGGACAACCTGACGGTCTCGATTGTGGGTGAAGATGGGAATGATTTGCCCGCAGGGCAGATCGGCGAGCTATGGGTAAAGGGACCATCCGATATGCTCTGGCTATTGGAATGACCCAGAGGAGACGAGGCGCGTCTACTCTGATGGTTGGCTCGGTACTGGCGACCTGGCGCGCAAGGATGAGGAAGGTTATCTGTGGATCGAGGGGCGCAAAGGGGCCTTTGTAAAAATGCGAGGAATTCGTGTGAGCCTAGCGGAAGTGGAAGCGAGAGTAACAGCGATTTCTGGAGTGTACGAATGCGCGGCGTGCGGAGTTGATCATCCCGAAGCAGGCGAGGCTTTGGTTTTGTTCGTCGTACCGGACGAGGGCGCGACGATTTTAGAAGAAGAAATTCGCCGTCCTCTTCCAGTCCACTGGGTTTTCGACTCAATTCGCATAGTGTCTGAATTGCCCAGGACCTCCACGGGCAAAATAGCGATTTCGTCGCTTGCGAGTAGGGCAAAGACTTGCTTGCAGCCATTAGAAGACAAAATTGAACGACTTCTCTCTACGCCCCTATACAGTGGGTCTCCAGAGGAGAGGCAGGCGAGCCTCTTGGCAATACTTAGAGAAGAGCTCGATAACGCTTGCGAGCGGCATCCCGGCTATAAGAACTATGTGCAGCAATGGCCAACGGACTATCGAACCGCTGGCAAGGTTGCCGACCTACCTTTTCTGCCGGTTGCGATGCTAAAGGCGAATCCTCCGTTATCGCTAGTAGGCATTGACGAGATTAAAAAAACACTGACCTCGAGCGCGACGACATCTCAGCTGCCTGGCCGGGTTGTTCTCGATTCAAAGACCGCGCGGCGAACGACGAAGGGAATTGTCGCCATTGTCCGCGACTTTATCGGACCTGCTCGCAGGCCCTATCTGGTTGTGGACACACCCGGTTCCATAGGCGGGATCGCCCTCGGGGCGAGAGGCGCTGCGATTCAGGGGTTGCAGCCTTTCGCCAGCGAGACCACTTACTGTCTTAATGTTGATGCACACGGTGAATTAGTTCTTGATCGAGACAAGCTGAAAGACTTCGCGGAGAACTTCGCCAAAAACGCAAAACACAAAGACGGGCAAGACGCCGAGGTGCTGGTCTACGGCTTTACGTTTGTCTTGTGGAACCACTTAGTCAGGCCGCTGCTGGAGGAAAATATCTGCCTCAACCTGCGGAAAGCCTGGATACTGCATAGCGGTGGTTGGAAACGGTTACAGGACCAGGCGGTGGAGAAAGCACAATTCAACGAACAATTGGCCCAGGTGTTTGGTTGTTCCGTGGCCCGTGTTATCGACTTCTATGGCATGGTTGAGGCGGTAGGAGTTATTTATCCCGATTGCTGCGAGGGAAACAAACATGCACCCGCGTTTGGTGATGTGATCGTGAGAAGTCCGTTAACGCTGGAACCCGTCGCTGCGGGAGCGCGCGGGATTGTTCAGGTCTGCAATGTTCTGCCGACCAGCTTTCCGGGCAATCTGCTGCTTACTGACGATATGGCCGATGTGATTGCTCATGATGGTTGCGCCTGCGGGCGGCGCGGTATCAGTTTCCGTTTTGCAGGAAGGATACCCGAGGCGGAACTCAGAGGTTGTGGGAATATTCAGAGCACACGATCGTTGATGAATTAAACGCCGACGAGTTGAATGACGATTGCTTCCATGACCGAGCTCGTTCATAACGTCAGTTCATCCGACGAGATTTCCAGTGCCGCAGCCAAGCTGCGTCAAGTTGTCTTGGACACGCACGTTTCGCCGAACGACGTGATCACCGTTCTTGATTCCTGGGGAAAAGCGCTCGATGCCCGCGAACTGAATGATATTCCGGGGATTGTTTTTCTTCGAATGTGGCTCAGACGCGGCTCTTTGGAACCAATCATCGCGCGCGAGCTCGGCCCCAGCGGTCTGGATGGCGGCTGGAATGAACATGGTCTTGCCGAGTACAAAGCCTTCCCGTTGGGCGTGGTGGGCCACTGGCCTGCGGGCAACGTAGAAATCCAACCCATTCTATCGATGACCTGCGCGCTGCTTGGTGGCAATGCTGCCTTGGTGCGCATTCCCGGCGGGCTGGTCGAGTTGACTCGGCGCCTGGTGGCGAAGTTGGTTCAAAGCGATCGAGACGAATTGCTGACGCGGCGGATTTTTATGGCCGCATTCGCACACGAGCGGCACGACTTGCAGGAAGCCATGGCTCGAGTGGTTGACGGAGCGATGATTTGGGGAGGTCAGGAAGCCGTTCTGCAGATTCGAGGATTGCCATTTCCTCATTGGGCGAAAGTTGCGGTATTCGGTCCGAGGATATCAGCAGCAGCGATGGACGCGGGGGCCTGGAACAACGCCGACGAACAAGAGTCCTGGTGCCGGCGCATTGCGCGGGATGTGTGGCAGTTTGATCAGCAGGCATGTTCTTCGCCGCAGGTATTGTTTCTGGAAAAACGGACAGGGCATTCCACCGCTCGATTTTTATCGACTCTGCAGCGCGCGTTTGAGGCCGAAAACCATGCCCACCCGCGGCAAACTATTCCTGGAGCCTTGACCTCTGCGATCTGCCAGGCACGCGCGTCCTGGCTGCTGGCGGATACTTCGCATCGGGCGGTTTTTCCGACGAGTCCAGATTGGACGCTGTTAATCGGTGCGGGAGCAGATATTCCTCAGCCCACTCAAGGAAGAACTTTGACGGTTCTGGAGGTGGACAGTCTGCTCGACCCGATTTCCCGGTTCGATGGGGTTGTGCAGACGCTAGGTTTAGGCGTGTCCGATCCGGAGATAGAGAAAAAACTCTCGGACGTGGCTGGGAAAAAAGGCGTCGATCGGATTGTTAAACTTGGCCGCATGCACGTGTTCTCCTCTCCCTGGGACGGTGTTGATTTGGTGCGGCCCATGGTTCGGATGGTTCGTCATGTACGCTCCACGGACTGAAAGTACAGCGAAGGAACGCCCAAGTTATGCCGGATGGCAAAACATTTCTTAAAAGCCTGGAGGCGAAAGCGAAGATGTTTGCTCCCTCCGCTCGCGCCACGTTTGAGGCGAATGAAGCGCTTTGTTCCTGGCTTTTAGACCCACTGGCCGGCTGGGCTGAGGCCGCATACGGCAACCGCGCCTTTGATGATGCGGCGAAAGGCTACGCCCGATATTGCCTGGGTGTGTGGAAGTCGCAACAAGTCTATGAGCAGGCTGGCCGGTACACGCCGGAAAAAATGCCAGACCTTCTTTCGGAAGTATATGGAGACGAAGGCTACATGGTTCCTTACATGTGGGCCGCGATTTTGATTTATCCCTTCTGGCCTTCCATGGTCAGCCACATTGCAATGTATCGAGATGATTTTCTGAAACCGCTGCCGGCTGGCGCGAAGGTTCTGGAGCTTGCCTGCGGTCATGGCGTGATGGGCCTGTTGGCGGCCGAGACCAGGACCGACATACGGGTCAAGGGTTTCGACATCAGTCCGCCGGCGACGGCCGTGGCAAATCGGCTACTGAATGTGTCCGGGCATAGGGACCGAGTAACCTTCGAAGTCAAGGACGCGCTGAAATTGAATCTGACAGAGAGCCGCGGGACTTATCAGGGAATTATTGCCGCCATGCTGGCCGAACATCTGGAAGATCCGCGTCCTTTGTTCAAAGTGCTGGCGCATCATCTCGCGGATGACGGCCTCATTTTTTTCAGCACCGCGCTCGAATCAGCTCAGCGCGATCATACCTACGAATTTCATTATGAAAGTGAAGTAGTGAAGATGGCGGAGGACGCTGGTCTTCGCGTGGCCCGACTAGTTTGTGACGCCGGCATTCCTGTTCCTGGTGGCCGTTTTCTTCCGCGTGCCCTGGGGATGATCCTGCGGCGGCGTTAAGCAAGTTCACGGTGTGCGTGTGAACATTCAAATTGATTTCGGAACGACAATTCTATGACGATGACCTTTGAAGAAGTGAAAGCACGTTTAAAGCAGCGATTCCCGCTGATTATGGTGGATCGGGTTCTGGAGCTGGAGCCGGGGAAACGCATCAAAGCCCTTAAGAACGTCACCGGAAACGAGATTCAGTTCCTGGGACACTTTCCTGAGTTTGCCATCATGCCGGGAACTTTTATTATTGAAGCGATAGGACAAAGTGCCTCCATTTTGTTCAGCCAGACCACGGGCGACAACGTAGAGCCTCGAGAATTTCTGGTGCTGGCGATCGTAAACGACATGAAATTTCTGGTGCCGGTGTTGCCGGGTCACACCCTGATTATCGAGGTGAATATCCTCAAGATGACAGAACAGGCGGCCTTGGTGGAAGGTGTTGCCAGCGTGGAGGGTACGGTGGTGACGCGGGGTAAGTTGAGTTTCGCGCGAAAGATTCTGTGAGTGTGCGTCGCGGGGCGAGAGGTTAGTGACTCACCGGTCAAGCAATGCACCCTGCCGGCTCAGGTAACGAAAGCTCCGGTCAGGAAAAGAGCGTCACTGTCGCACAGTTGGAACTGGAGGGGTGGCAACACTTCAGAACCATCCTTGCGGAAGAGAAGCACTGGTGTCTTGTCCCGCAGACGCATCCCCGCCTGGTGCGCACCGATGTCGCCGGCTTCGGTGGCACACCTCGCGACGATTTCGGAAGCCCCGGTGTGTTGCAGCGCGGCCTCCTGTGCGAGATGGAATGTAATACGCCAAGTTTCGGGTGAGGGGCCTTCCAGCCACACGCCGGCCACGCGTGCCTGCTCTCCTATCGCTAGCAGAGCGAAAAACCCGACGACTCGGCCCTGGTTCACGATATTAAAGGTCAGACAAGTGGCCACGGGACACTGCTGGAGATACCGGAAAAAAGATTCGTCACGCTCCGGAGCCGGGATCGCGAATCCTTCCGCGGTGGCCGCATCAGCGGCCCACCCGCGGGGAACCGGCCGCAATGGAATTCTGGACCACCAGAAATTTCGCACAAAGCGCGGCAGCAGTTTCCAGTCCTTACTCCGGTGCCTGAGCATCTGTCGCCACGGCCGGATTGGGCGCGCCCAGGTCAGAGCTTCCGCAACCGGTCGGAAGCCCAGCTTCGGCAGAATGGCGCGTGTTATTTCCTCGCCACCGATTCCATAGACGAAGTCGTAGTTCTTGGTCAGGTCTTTAATCAAATTCCAGCCCGCCCCGAGCGTGTATGGGTCCGCCGCCCAGTCCATGGCGTGAACTCCACGCTCGCTTTTTGTCCCGTTCCGCACCGTGACCGGCCAGAGCCCGGCGTGGGCGACTATTCGACCATTCCGTTCCCCCACGAATGAGCGAGGCTCCGGACAGTCTTCGCGCACATTCCAGTACTTCCACCGCAACATCGCGGGGCTGACAAGACTAGCGTTGACTGGGAACACTCGGGTCAGGAATTCAGTTAGCCGCGCCTCGTCTTCAACGGTCGTGGGCCGGATTAGAAAAGCCATTCACAGTTCTCCAGGCATGCAAAATGCAATCGGACGATTGGAGACGATCATCTGATCGCAATGATTACAAGCGTGGCCCGACTGACCGTGAAACAGGCACGGAAACGCAAGTGCAAATCCGAGATGAATGAGAAGTTTGATGTTGAGGAAGAACCAGTCAAATACACATGCCGCAACCCGATTTGTTTGTTCTTTCAAGAGCTAAGAGACGCCAAGCCTACTCAGGGACTCTGCTGTTATATCAGAACAGCAGGCAGGCTGAACAAGAATTGCAGCGCGTGCCTCCGCTCGTGGTTTCGTTGACGTGCGGATAGCGCATCCGTAAGATGAGGCGACCCCGAAGCCGGGCACCCAATTCAGTGGTCAGTCAAATCGTCATGAAACCTGAGACTCACGGTATCAAGACCTACAGACGTTCAAGTCTCATATGTGCGGTTCTGCTTTACGCCGGCCAGCTTTCTGGGTTGGCTTCGCGAGCTGCAATACCGGCCCTCCCGCTGAACAGCGCCCAAGCCACGGAAGTGACGGCCGCCACGGCCGCAATTCGGGGCGATAAGCTTCGTCTATCGAACAGCGCCATTGAGGCGGAATGGCAATTTCATGAGAACGGCCTCATTGCAAACATGCTGACGGACCGTTTGACGAATCGAACCATCCCATTGGCGGCGAATGCGTTCGTTGTCAGTTTAAGGGACGGCACGATTTTGAAGTCATCGGAGATGCACGTCACTGGCCAGCCTCGCACGGAAAAGCTCGACCCCGATCCCAATGCATCTCAGCTTGCTGCGAGGTTTGGGGGCTGGCAGATTGAGGTGGGGCTGAGCGATCCGGGCAAGCGATTGCAAGTCACATGGCGCGCCCTTCTGCGTGATGGTTCCGCCTATGTGCGCCAGGAAGTCACGCTAAGTCCGATCGGCAAGGATCTCGCAATCAGCAGCGTTCGACTTGTTGACGTGACCATTCCTGGCGTTCGCGTCTACGGTACGGTTAAGGGATCTCCGATCGTTGCTGGGAACCTCTTCTTCGGATTCGAGCACCCGCTTTCCGAAAGCAAAGGTTCGGGTGATCGTGCGATCGCGCAAATCTGGCGCGAGTTGCCTCTGCGAACCGGTCAAACGGTTACTTATTCCTCTGTGGTGGGAGTTACAATTCCCGGTCAACTGCGTCGCGGGTTTCTGGCCTATCTCGAACGTGAGCGCGCGCATCCCTATAGAACGTTTCTGCATTACAACTCATGGTATGACATTGGCTACGAAACAAAATACGACGAAGCGGACGCGTTGGGAGCGATTCACGCTTTTGGCGACAAGCTAGTGGAAAAGCGCGGCGTGAAGATGGACTCTTTTATGTTTGACGATGGGTGGGACGATGAAAAACATCTTTGGCATTTTCATTCTGGCTTTCCCAATGGTTTCCTTCCGGTGAAGGAAGCAGCTTCAAAATTTGGTGCTGCGCCCGGAATCTGGTTTTCTCCCTGGGGCGGATACTCGGCCGCGAAGGCTGAGCGGTTAAAGTACGGCAAGGAACAAGGCTATGAAACCAATGAAGGCGGCTTCGCGCTTTCCGGGCCTAAATATTACGCACTATTCCGTGAAACCACGCTGGAGTTCATTCGGAAATTTGGTATCAATCAGTTCAAGATCGACGGAACCGGAAACGTGGACACGGCCTTTCCCGGCGCGGCGTTTGACAGCGACTTCCAGGCTGCGATCAGTTTGATTCACGAATGGCGAACTGCGAAGCCCGATATCTATATCAACCTGACGACAGGCACCTATCCCTCGCCATTTTGGCTGGAGTACGCGGATTCCATCTGGCGTGGCGGTGAAGATCACAGTTTTCTCGGCGTGGGCTCCTGGCGGCAGCGGTGGATTACCTATCGCGATGCGGACACCTATTCTGGCATTGTCATGTCGGGCCCGCTGTTTCCGCTCAACTCTCTTATGCTGCACGGCCTAATCTATGCGCAACATGCGAACCACTTAGACGCGGACCCTGACGGCGACTTCGCCGATGAAGTCCACGACTATTTCGGCACCGGGACGCAATTGCAGGAAATGTATATTACTCACTCGTTGCTGACAGAGAAGGACTGGGACATTCTGGCGGAGGCCGCGAAGTGGTCGCGCACGAACGCAGACACACTGGTAGATACACATTGGGTGGGCGGTGACCCCGCGCTGCTGGAGGTCTACGGTTGGGCTTCATGGTCGCCCCACAAAGGGATACTGGTCCTGCGAAATCCCAGCGACAAGCCGCAGGACTTTATCGTGGATGTGAACAGCGCATTCGAATTGCCGCCGGGGGCACCCAAGACTTACGAAGCCCGCAGTCCATGGCGGGAGGATCGGGAAAAGCCCTCAATCGCGCTGTACGCAAGTGTGCCATATACCTTTCACCTACAGCCCTTCCAGGTGTTGACGCTGGATGCAAGCCCGAAGGATTAAGCAGAAGGATTAGTAGAACGATCGGCAACAGAGATTAGAGATTACTGATGCAATGCACTCTCGGAGACGGATCGTCGGCGCGCTCTCTTGCTCGTATCAAGGCGCCATGTCGTGTCCCTCAGCCTCAACGAACCCACACACCGAAACCCGCCTCGACTTATTCGCCGGGGCGGGCTGGTGTGTAAGAGGACTGTTGCTTATGGCTGGCTTAGGCCGCTTTCTTCTGCTTCGCCTTCCATGCAGCCCAGCGGGCCTTCTGAGCAATCGCGATTTTCCGGCGAGCCGCTGCGGACATAATGCGCTTGGGTTTAGTTGCAGTTCGATTGGCCCAGCGCGCTTTTTGCGCGAGACTTATGGCCCTGCGGCCGGCGGCAGACAAGGTGCGTCGTGGTCGGGGAGAAGTGACCGCGATTGTGCTTGAGCCGTTGTTAGTGTTCGATCCTCGCAGTGCACTGATGGCTGCGTCTAAGCGACCAAGTTCACTTTGAACTTGCTTGCGTTGGCTTTGTAACTGATCCACTATGTGTGACAGATTTGGCATGTAATACCCCCTCGGCCAACTATCTTAGCAGAGGTGGGCAACTTAGTAGCAGCGGAGTTGCTTTCAACGAAAATACGCTCAGCGGAAGGTGCCATTATGAGAATAGTCCCTAGGACTCGAGTGCTTGCAGCATTTCTAGCTAGTCTTGTTTGGAGCGCGAACCTTGCCGTCGCGCAGAAGGTTGTGGTCGATTCGTCTCCGTCGCACGTGGTGAATACCTTTAGTCCTGTGCGCTCTCTGGGCGCGGCGATCGACCGGCTGCGGACTGGCACTCCCGATCATTTGCTGACGGATCCACTTCTGAAGGAAATCCTCAACGCCGGTTGGCAAACCGTGACCTATCGTCAAAATACCGAGCTTATGGTTGAGGCGTGGCACTGGAATCCGAACGGAGTGTGGAGTAATGCGAAGCACCAGGAGGGTTACTTTGTCGGTAATTCGGAGCCGACCGGTGAGATGATCCGCCATTCCTGGGCTGCTCCGCTGCCCCATCGTGGCTTCAGCCGAGGCGATGGCAATGGATGGTCGCGTCTGACGGACGGCGATCCGAAATCGTACTGGAAGAGCAACCCCTATCTAACTCGCGCATTCACCGGCGAGGACGACTCGCTCCATCCGCAGTGGGTGATGATCGACTTGGGAAGTAAGGTGGATGTGAACGCGATCCGCATCGCGTGGGCCGATCCGTATGCGCGGCGTTACTCCGTGCAGTTTTGGACGGGTGAGCTTGAGCCCTTCTATGACGGCACAACCAAAGGCACGTGGCAGACGTTTCCACTAGGCACGGTCACGGAGGGCAAGGGCGGTACCGTTACGCTGAAGTTGGTTTCCTGGATGATCTCGGTGCGCTACATCCGCATCTGGATGACGGAATCCTCCAACACTTGCGATACGACATGGCTCTGCCGACCCGCGAAATTGTGTGGGCTACGCCATCAACGAACTTTACGTCGGAGCGCTTTCGCCCAACGGCGAGTTCAACGACTACGTTACTCACTTTCCCAGCCGCGATCAGACCGTAACCTGGCCCTCGTCGGTAGACCCGTGGCACGCGGCCGCCGACCTCGACGAATCCCGAGGCGACCAGGTGGGATTCGATTTTTTCTTCACCAGCGGCGTCACTCGCGGCTTGCCTACGATGGTCCCGATTGCCATGTTGTATTCCACTCCGGAGGACGCGGCTAACGAGATTGCTTATCTCTATAAACGTCACTATCCGATCTCCTGGATCGAAATGGGTGAGGAAGCCGACGGCCAGCACATGCTGCCAGAGGATTACGGCACGCTTTATCTCCAGTTCGCATCGGCCATTCATAAGCTCGTCCCGGAGGCCAAGCTGGGAGGTCCTCCGTTTGAGGGAACGTTTGGCGACGTCGAAGTGTGGCCGGACGCTGCGGGAAAAGTTTCCTGGCTCGGACGTTTTGTGGATTACCTGAAAGCCCACGACCGCCTAAACGACTTCACATTCTTTTCATTCGAGCATTATCCCTACCAGGACAGGCCGACCTATTCCTGGGCCGACCTGTATCCGGAGCCGGGGTACGTCAGCCACATCGTTCAAGTTTGGAAAGATAACGGCCTGCCTCCGAACATTCCGTTCTTTATGACGGAGGGAAATATCGGAGGTGGCGCGGGACCGTCGAGCGTGAAGAGCGGTCTGTGGCTGGCAGACTACGTCGGATCGATGATGAGTGAAGGCGCCGGAGCAACTTATTACTTTCACTACATGCCATCGCCCCGCCAATTTGGAGGCTTTGGCAGCTTTCTGTGGATCGACGAGAACTACCACGTATTGGGATATCCGCCGCAATATCTGGCTGCGCAACTCATTACCAAGGAGTGGGTGCAGCCGGTGGATGCGCCGCACAAGCTTTTCAAAGCTTCGAGCGACGTTACCGATGCCGCTGGAACCGTGCTGGTCACAGCTTATGCTGTGGAACGGCCAGATGGACAGTGGTCGGTGCTGCTGGTCAACCGCGATCAATTCAACGATCACACGGTGAAGCTATCTTTTGCAGATGCGGAGAACAAGCGCGACCGTTACTTCTCCGGTCACGTGGATCGCATCACTTTCGGATCCGCGGAATATCAATGGCACGAGGAAGGAACCGGAGGCCACGCCGATCCCGATGGACCACCATCGAAATCGACCGTCGCTGGCGGTGCAGAGGCGCTTTATCAGATTCCTAAAGCTTCGATCACGGTGCTGCGCGGCCGCATCGGGCCGTAACAATCGCGCAATGGCGATCGCACAACAACAAATGAAGTCGCGCTGGTCTCGCGAGAGAAAAATTACCGTGTCAGTTCCGCGATCTGCACACCGTAGGGCTCCAGCAAACTGCCGGTGGCGTAGTCGACCGCAGCCACCGCGAGTCGATAACTGACTTCGGCTTGCAAGAGACCTTGCTCAGCCGACGCCAGTTCGGTTTGTGCTTCGAGCACCAGAAAAATTTGCCCCGTTCCCAGTTCGTACTTGCGCTGCTCGGCGGCCATCGTTTTTCGCGCCAGGTCGACTGACTCCTTGCTCGCCGCGATGTTGATTTTCGTTTCTTCGAGCTGATGGACGGCGTTGCTGACGTCGTACGTGATCTGCTCGCGATTTGTCTTCGGTGTACAGGTCTCTACTGCGCGAGACCAAGGCACTGCCGAGTGCCGCTTGCCCGCTCCGGTTTTTGACCGGAAGATTCAGGGTGAGACCGAACCCGTACGAGGGATATCCGAAGCCGAACATCTGGTTCAGGGAGTCGCCGAACCCTCCCGCGGCAACCCCCTGCGCAGTGGCAAGATTGTTCAGTCCATTCCCCGAGTAGTTTCCGTTCACGCGCAAATCTGGCAACAAAGTGTTGTGAGCGAGACGGATGCTGGTGTCATCGTTAGCCAGCGACTGACGAGCCGCTTCCAGTTCCGGGCGCTTTCCCATCGCCTGTTTCAGGGCCGCCGCCGCATCGATACTCCGCAGTTCCCCTTCGGGTTCCGGCGGCTCCGTCAAATCGAGATCGAGCGCTCGAAAGTAAGGATCAAGATCCGCGCCGACGGTCTGACGAAAAGCATCCTCAGCCTGCCGCAGAGCGTACTCGCTCTGGATCACTTGCACACGCCGGCCCGCCACTTGCGATTCCGAGCGATAAATGTCCAGTGGCGGGAGTGCTCCCAGCTCTAGTGCGCGCTTGTCATGCTTGTAAGTAGCCTCCGCCGCATCGAGCGATTTCTGCGCCACTTCCAGGTTGCCGCGCGCCTGCACTACATTCCAATATTGTCCGACGACTTGCTGAATGGTGCCGCTGACCTGAGCCTCAAACGTCGCGCGGGATGCTCGCACGTTGCGGCGCGCTATTACCAGAGGGGCGCGATTTGCGAACAACCAGCGGTTGCGCAACAGGGGCTGTGTGAACTGAAAGCCGAGAAAGGAGGAAAGGGAGGGATTGAAGAAGTTGTAAACGCTATTGGACGAGTACTTGGTTGCGTTGAAATTGACTTGAATATTAGTTCCAGTCTCGAATGTCTGGTTGTAGCTGAGCTGAGTGACCTGGTTCAAGCTGCTCAACGTTCCCAGCGCCGGGGCCCCGGTAAGCTGCGTATACGCCTGCGAGAGCTGTCCCTGGGAACTGAAGCTGCCTTGCACGGACGGATCAAACGGCGAATGCGCGCCCAGCAGAAGATACTTGGAATTCTCAATGTTCAACTCCTGCAGCCTGACGTTGCTGTTGTTGGCCAGCGTCAGAACTATGGCATCCTGCAGCGTGAGGCGCAACTTGCCGTCGACCACGTGCTCCCGCATATACTTCGGGCCCGGCAGCGTGTCCGTGACCGCCTGTGGATTAGTCAGCCCGCGAAACGTTTCCCGTTCACGAATAGTTTGCGCGGGCAAGATGCTTGCGGCCAGGCACAGCAGGATTGGACACAGCACGATAGGACAAAGAACGAGACGAAGCTTCATTTCTTCTTCCTCCAGAACCGCCAACACAGATTCACACGGGGAAACGTCGGTCCGGTAGCACGCGGAATCACTCGTAGCGAATAGCTTCCACCGGATCCAGGCGCGCGGCCTTCACCGCGGGATAAATCCCGAACACCAAGCCCACAGTGATGGAAACCACAAACGCTAAAAGGATGGAACTCATCGTCACGATAGTCGACCAGCCGGCGAGGAACGCGATCAGGCGCGACATCACGAAACCAAAGACGATGCCGAGACTTCCGCCGACGAACGAGATCATCATGGCCTCAACCACGAACTGTCGCACAATATCGGATTGTCGAGCCCCCACCGCGCGGCGCACGCCGATCTCCCGGGTTCGCTCCAGAATGCTGGCCAGCATGATGTTCATGATTCCGATACCACCGACCAGCAGCGAGATGGACGCGATCGCGACCATCACGATACTGAAAAGCCTTTCCGTGCGCTTTTGTTCGGCAAGCAGTTCGGCAGGCACAATCACGCTGAAGTCTCCCGCCGCGTGGTGAGACGAATCCAGAATCGCCCTTACTACCTGCGCTACCGCGGGCATATCCGCGCCCTCCCGCAGGTTGAGATAGATCCCATCAATTTCGTCGCGCACGTCGCTGTAACTGTCTTCCAGGCGAAGAATGGCAGCATTCAGAGGAACATAGATGATATTGTTGAGATCCTGCGTGGGAACTCCGGACACTTCCGTCCGTGAACTAAGTTGAGGACTTGCCACTCCGATCACGCGAAACCACTGCTCGTTCACTTTTACGTACTGATCGATCGGATCGGCGGCCCCAAACAGGCTCGACCTCGCAGCGGCACCCAACACGCAGACCGCCGCGCCTCGCTTCTCTTCGTCCTGATCAAAGAACCTGCCCTGCAGCATCTGAAGGCCGCCAATCGTGGTGTAACTCGGGTTCACGCCGTAGACGGCCGGGAACATCTTCCTGCGCTTTCGGAATGGTCTTCGAAGGCGTCATCCGCTTGCGCGGAGTCGAAGCCACAATGTCGTTTACGTCGTCGCGAATCACGCGGTAGTCCTGAAAAGTAAGTCCGGGAGAAATCTTGCGAATCTTGGAATGTGCTTGCCACTCCGTGGTTTCCTTCGCTTCCACGATCAGGTTGCGGACGCCCATCTGCTCGATCAGTGCCATCACTTTCTGCCGCGCGCCCGCGCCGATCGAGAGCATGGAGACCACCGCGGCCACGCCGAAAATCATGCCCAGCATGGTCAGCAGCGAGCGCAGCCGGTGAAGCAGGAGGTTCTGGAGCCCCAGGCGTATATCTGGAATCCATTGCTGGTAGCCGTGGAGCACACGCGCCGGACTGGGCGATGCAACGGTTGCCATCAGGGTGTCCCTCCGCCAATGCCCGAAGGCGCGCTCGAACTGCTCGCTTTTCGTGGTGCAGTCGGATCGACCAGCGCGACTTCGCTGCCTGCATTCAATCCTTCGATGGCAGCGCGACTCTCGCTTTCGTTTTGAATTTTCACTTCGCGCGGCTCAAATCCGCTCCCACTCTTCAAATAGACAACGCGCTTGCCATCTTTCAAGAACAGCGCTTGCCGCGGAATGTAGAGCGCATTCTTCTTTTCTTCCCCACGAATCACGACCTGAGCGGTGAGACCGGGTCGCAGGCGAGGATCGGAGTTTGGAAGTTGAATCGTAACGTCGAACTTGCCCCCCGTATCCTGGTCCCAGAATTGCTTCATCGACATGCCGCCCACATTCTTGACGGTTCCGTGGAAAACCTGTCCGGGCAAAGCGTCGAGCTCAACTTCCGCCCCTTGTCCGGCCTTGATATTGCTGCGGTCGTGTTCGTTGATTTTGCAGACGATCTCCACCTCACGCGAGTCGATCACTTCCGCAATTGAACTGCCGGGCTCAACCTGGTCGCCTTCGCGATAGTCGGGCAGCGTCATGCCGTCAAAAAAGAATCCGCCGCTCGCATCACGATTCTTCTCAATGGAGACCAGCCCATCGATGGCGGCGGGAACGTGCATCTTGTCGATGTTCTGCTGCGCCTGGTCCATTGCCAGCTTCGCTTTGTTCCGTTTCTCCTGGGCCAGGTAAATCGTGGCTTGGCCGGACGCGGTGTGCGACTGGATGTCCTGTTCCAACTCGGCCAGCACTCGCTGCGCCTGTTCCAGGGCCAGCTGGTTCTTCTTTCCATCGATCGCGCTCACGAGTTCGTTCTTCTGTACATCCAGCTCCGCCCGCCGCACGTCGAAACGATCTTTGAGCAGTGCGACTTTGTCCTGCGCCGCCAGCACCGCGGCGTCGGCCTTGGCCTTGGTGATTTCCTGATCCGCTTGCAGCAACTCCGATCGGTTCTGCTCCAGCTTGTAGCGCTGCTCGCTGGGATCGAACTCAATGACGATGTCGCCTTTCTTCACGGGGACGCCGGTATGAGAGAGCTGCGTGATCTGCAGAGCCCCGCCGCCGACCGGGGGCGCAGTCAGCGTGATCGTGTGGTTCGCGCGCAACTCGCCCGTAACCACCACCTTCAGTTCCATGTCTCCGCGCTTCACTTGACCAACGGGAATCTCCCCATCGGACGCAGGAATGCTCGATCGTCGCGCCGCCGCTACCACAGCGACCGCGCCCACCAGAATCGCGGCTAACACTCCCCAAAGGATGACACGGCGGCGCTTCATTTGCCCGAGATCACTCCTTCACCGTCGGATCTTTCAGAGCCACGCGGTCCCCCGCGCTCAGGCCCTTCGCCACCAGGATGCGGTCGCGGCTTCTGCGCCCGACCTCGATCACCCGCTCCTGAAATTTTGAACCTTGCCACACATAAGCCACGGTCTGTCCCGATTTCTGAAACGAAGCTTCCACCGGAATCGTGAGGGCATCCGGAACGCGGTCCACTACTACGGTCAGTTGCGCCGTCATACCGGGCTTCAAGCGCGCGTCGGCCTGATCAAGCGTGATCACCAGATTGAAATTCCTCGGGATCGGCCACCCAGCCGAGAAGTCGATGGTGGCAATCGTGCTGATCTGTTCGATCTTGCCGGTGAATTGCCGGTCGGGAATCGCGTCCAGCTGTGCACTCACGGTTTCGTTCAGCGCCAAACGACCGCGTTCGGTTTCATCCGCCCGCGCCGAGACTCGCAGCGTGGAGATATCTGGCAACTCCGCAATCGGCGCGCCCGGCCACGCGCGGTCGCCAGGTTTGAACGGAGCCTCACCTCCGGAACGCCACGTCGAAATCAGGCTGATCATTCCCGCCGCCGGCGCCGGCAACGTCATCTTGGTCAGGGCACTCTCCGCGCGCTGCACGTCATAGGCTGCTTTCTTGCTGGCCTCGACCTTGCTCTCAATCGTCGCCTTATTCACCGCGCGATCGGCCGTCAGCTTCTCTTCCACCTCGTGCAGCTTTTGTTCAGCGTCGGCGACTTTCAAATTCGCCTCGGCGCCTTCGATTTTCGAAACGATCTCCTGTTTGCTGGCATCCAGCTTTGCCGTCTCCACATCGAATCGCGCTTTCTTCACCGCTGTCACATCTTCTTCTTCCGTAAGACGCGCCTGCGCCTTGGCCTGATCGATTTCCGCCTGCGCCGATTTCAAAGCGGACCGGTGTTGCGCCAGATCCTGCTCGGTTTTCGTCTTGTCAAATTCCACCACCACATCACCCTGCTTCACCTGTGTACCGTCGGCTGCGATCTTGATGATCTGCAGATCGCCCGCTTCCGCTGGCGCAGAAATCGTCACCGACTTCATCGCTTTCACTTCACCACGAAACTGAATGGAGTCAATGAACTCCCCGCGCTTCACATCGAGCGTCGCAACCTCCGGCGACCGATTCGAGTATCGAACCGCACCGAAAACGACACTGCTGCCTACCAACAGAACAACGGCGACCACCATTACCTTGCGCTGAATCCACAGCTGCTTCATTCGCGCGATCGTCATTCGAGAGGTCGTCATTGCGAACTTCATTGGGAACCACCTGCAGCTCCGCCGGCCCCGGCAACGTCCACATCGACCGCGGCAGAAAGGTCGGGCATCAGCTTGGCGTCGCTGCCGGCAATCGAGAAGACGACGGCGAAGGTACGCAGCTTGGAAGAGAAATCGCCGTTCCTCCCGATGGGCGCCATCTCTTCCAGCTTGCCCGGAAACACCAACTGCGGATACGCATCGAGATACACTTTCGCAGTCTGGCCCACGCGCAAACTCAGGAAGTCTTCCTGATTGACTGGTGCCTGCACCTGCATCCGGGAAGGATCGACCACCTGCATAAAAGGCACGCCGGGCCGCACCTGATCGCCTTCCTGTACTTCTCCCATCTTTCCCTGCTTCCAGATCGTGTTCAAAACCACCACGCCGTCGATCGGCGAGTGAATCTGCATGAGCTCGGAATTCGCCTGCGCGTGCAGCATGGTCTCGCGCGTGCGATCGCGCTGAATTTCCAGAATGCGAATCGCTGCCTGGGCTGCCTTCCGCTTTAGATCGAAGGTTTCGCGTAGTTGTTGCAGCGTGGCCTTCGCCTCGTCCAGATTCTCCTGCGCTTTTTCGGCGTCGATGCGCGAGATGATTTCTACTTTCTGCATTTCTAGTTCAGCTTTGCTCAGATTGTCTTCCGCCTGCTTGATTTCGGTTTCGTCTTTGGCGCGAGCCGCATTCTCCTTGGCTTGCTCCTCCAGCACCTGGTCAACGAGTTTTCCATAGTCGGCCTGCTTGTCGATGAAGTCACGCAACTGCGCCTGCCGGTCGAACTCCACCAGCAGATCCCCCTGTTTCACGCGGGTTCCAACCTGCACGATCCTGGTAATCGTGAGTGTGCCCACGGACTGCCCTGCAAGAAGAGGCGCCAGGATGGCACGGGATTGCACGGCCTCCGTTGTGCCCTTTAGGCGCAAAGTTCGGCTGGAATCCATGTGCAGACTCGAGGATTGCGCGCCGCTTGTGCTCGACTGCTTTTTCCCCGCTCTCATGCTAGCCAGCAGGAGCATCCCGACGACCAGCGCAATCAGTCCCGCGACGAGCACCCTGCGCACCGGTCCATTAAACCGAGACCCATTAAACCGGGGTCCATTAATGGATCCGATTGAGCCGGGATCTTCCGGCGGCTTCTCGAACGCCGGTGGAGAGGGAGATTCCGTGGTCGTTTCGGCAGGAGATGGAGACATGCTCGACTACTCGCGCAACAGATTTCCTGGGTTGGGCCGAAATACGCCCCGGTCTATGAAGATGCCATTATCCAACAGAAAAGCTGCCTCGAAGTACAAAATCCTCGGGAATGCCTGTTCCTTCGACTTGTTATCAGGATCGAAGGCAGCCTCCATCCTTGCAGTCTATTTCGCAATTACTTCGTTTCTGCGCCACTCAGCATCGAGAAGCGGACTTGACGAACCTGTCCTGGCAAACCTGAGGTACACTTCCACGACAAGCGCTCAGGAGCTTGCTACTCCCGGGCCGTCATCCGCAGGCTCTCGTCGAAACTGGCACTCGAGACCAATGCAAATCGCTGATCCCATCTTCTTCGTAACCGCGCGCTCTCGAGCACCCTGGCGTTCGTCGCGTAGCCTGGCATCGATATTTCTTGTGCTGGCGCTTGTGAATGCTTCACTTTCTCAAACTGCTCCGAACGGAAGAGCCAGCCCGCCGACGTCCGTCACTCTGCGGGTCATCGTTGTCAGCTCTGAGGCGGAAGCGCGGCAGATACTGGACGCCCTGAAAAAAGGTGAGGACTTCGGCGTCATCGCCAAGAACAAGTCGATTGATCCCAACGCGGAGGATTACGGCTACCTCGGCCGTGTAGACACTGCCACTTTGCGTCCCGAGTTGCGAGAGGCCTTACGAGGCTTGGCGCCGGGGCAAGTCACCAGCATAATCAAAGTTCCGGGCGGATACGCGATCTTGAAAGTTTTGCCCGACAGCGAAGGCTCCGTGGGTCAAGGCATGAGCGCGAATCGAGACCTTCCGCTTTCCGGCAAAGGCAGCATCGAATATCCCGCCGATGTCGCCGGACAAATGATTGCGGACTTAGCCTTTCAGAAATATCCCAAACCTCCCGGATGGGAGCAAGACCTGCGCGAGATTTGTGAGGTTCGGAAACAATCCTTGTCGACACTCGAGTCGCGCCTTAAGAACCGGCTCTATCCCGCGACGCCAAAAATGTCGCCCACCGAAAAGCCCCTCGACTCGATCCAGGCACACTACGCATTGGCGCAGGTCGAGGCCTATCAGGGAAATATGGGTCAGGCAGTCGCGGAATGGGAGGCCGCGTATCAGCTTGCCGTAGCCAACGTCCCCGCCGGAGTGCCTCAGTTGGAAGCCGTGCTCGGCGTCGCTTACTTGCATAAATCAGAGATGGAGAATGGGGTTTATCGTGATCCAGATGACAAATGCATTTTTCCACCGCGCGCGGGAATGAAGTACAGCAATATCGCCGACTCGGAGAGAGCTGTTGCCTATTTTGCTAAATACCTCGCGCGCAAGCCCGACGATGTCCAGACAAAATGGCTGCTGAATCTGGCTTACATGACCATGGGAAAATACCCCGCCAGCGTTCCAGAGAAATATTTGATTCCTCCGACTGTGTTTGAATCCAAAGAGAACATCGGTCGTTTTATCGACGTCGCTCCTCGCGCTGGTCTCAACGTCGTTTCAATGGCAAATGGCCTCGTGGTGGATGACTTCGATAACGACGGTCTGTTGGACGTCATGATCTCCAGCTACAACCTGTGCGAGCCGCTTCACTATTTTCACAATAACGGGGACGGCACCTTCACCGATCGGGCCGCGCCGGCTGGACTCGCGGATCAACTGGGCGGGCTCAACATGATCCAGGTCGATTACAACAATGATGGCTGCATGGATCTCCTGGTGCTGCGCGGAGCCTGGGAATTTCCCATACGCAAGTCGCTCTTGCGAAATAATTGCGACGGCACCTTCACCGATGTGACCAAAGAAGCCGGGTTGGCTGTGCCCGCAACCCGCACCCAGGCCGCGGTTTGGGCCGATATTGATAACGACGGCTTCGTCGACCTGTTTGTCGGCAACGAGAATGGTCCCAGCCAGCTATTCCGTAACCGCGGCGATGGCACTTTCGAGGACATTTCCCACTCTTCCGGCGTGGACAAAATTGCATTCTCCAAAGGAGTCGTGGCCGCCGACTATGACAACGACGGATATGTAGATTTCTTCGTGTCGAACCTTTACGGCGCCAACTTCCTCTATCACAACAATCATGACCGCACCTTTACTGAAGTCGCGCAAAAAGCCGGAGTGCAGTTGCCGGACTCCCAAAGCTTCGCCAGCATGTTCTTCGACTATGACAACGATGGCTGGCCCGATCTGTTGGTCAACAGCTTCTTTTTCTCGGCTGACGAATCCTTGCGCAGCTATCTTGGCCTTGCCCGCAGCGCCGAAACGCTGAAGCTTTTCAAAAATATGAAGGACGGCGCGTTCAAGGACGTTACTAAAGAAGTCGGGCTCGATAAGGTCTACGCCCCCATGGGCGCCAACTTCGGCGATGTCGACAATGACGGTTTTCTCGACATCTATCTAGGTACAGGTGGGCCCGAGTACGGTTTCTTGCTACCTAAAGTTTTATTGCGTAACAACGAAGGCAAGTCTTTCGTCGACATCAGCTCTTCCGCCGGAATCGGTGACCTTCACAAGGGACATGGCACCGCCTTTGCCGACCTGCAGAACAGCGGATACGAAGACATTCTCACTTCCATGGGCGGCGCGACCCCGGGAGACGCGCATGCCTTTCGAGTTTTCGACAATCCTGGGAACGAAAGTGCAAACGGCGATAGCAACGACTGGATCAACATCAAACTCGTCGGAGTCAAGACGAACCGAGCTGCGATCGGAGCCCGGATCAAGATCACCGTCGAAAACAGGAGAAAGGGAACCCGCTCTATCTATCGGACGGTCAGCAGCGGCGGCTCTTTTGGCGCATCACCTTTAGCGCAGCACATTGGCCTGGGAAAATCGGCACGCATACTTGATGTGGAAATATCGTGGCCGGCCAGCAGCACGTCCCAGAGGTTTTCGAACGTCAACCCCAACCAGTTCATTCAGATCAGCGAGTTTGCCAAGGACTACAAAACGCTCACGCCAAAACACTTCCGATTCGAAGATCGAAAGCCCGTTACGGCGGTTCAACCATCCCTGACCGGCTCAGGCAGGCCGTAGCGAGCCTTCAAGGCGCCACATCTTCCGGTTTGCACGAGAATTGCAGATCAATCGTTCAGAATAATTCCGTACAAAGGCTTACTCCTCAGTCGAATCACCGGGGACATATTGATGACATCCCGGGGCCTTGACAAATAGCCAGCCGAGGGCCAGCGTAGCAGGCTCAGGGACGGGCTTCGCCCGCGAGGAGCACGGGTTTCGCCGCTTCGCGGATGCCGTTACGCATCAGTTCAGCGGCCAGCTCAACCAGCCGTGGCTCGGAAAACGTCGATCGGTAAACCTGGGCTTGGAAGAAACGGCAAACGAGGGAAAATAAATGACCACTTTCGGAAGGTTCTTGCCCAAATCTCGGTTGCTCGTCGCTGCCGCAACCCTTTGTACTCTGACCGCGTTTGTACCAGCCCCACTCGCCCAGGCCCAAGACCGCCAAGCCCTCCCCACCCGCTTAGCGGCCCCCGCGAGCGCCCAACCAGTAGGACATCTTCCGAGCTCGCAAGTTCTACGCCTAGCCCTTACATTGCCGCTACGAAACCAGGAAGAACTCCAACGCCTTCTACGGCAGCTCTACAACCCGGGCAGCCCCAACTACCGCAAGTTCCTGTCCGTGCAGCAATTTACCGAGCAATTTGGCCCCACAGCAGCCGACTATCAGAAGCTGACCAGCTATGCCGAATCGCATGGCCTAACGGTGACGAATACCGCTCCCAACCGCTTGGTGCTGGATGTGCGGGGCCCAGTTTCCGCGATCGAGCAAGCCTTCCAACTGAAGATGCAGCTCTACCGCCACCCAACCGAAAACCGCACGTATTACGCTCCCAGCGTCGAGCCCTCGGTAGAACCGGGCATTCCGCTGCAGGGCATCTCCGGTCTCAACAACTTTGCTCCGCCCCGTCCCGTGGGCCTGAAGCGAAGTCCCGAGGGCGAGCGTGTGCACAGCAATCAAACCGGTTCGGGACCCGGCGGCCAGTTTCTAGGCAGCGACATGCGAGCGGCCTACTACGGGGGCACTGCGCTCACCGGCACCGGACAGTCGATCGGCCTCTTCGAGTTCGGTCCCTACAATCTCAGCGATGTGCAGAACTATTTCAGCCTGGTAGGACAGCCTCTGAACGTCCCCATCGTCAACGTTCTGCTCGATGGCGTCAGCCCGGTCTGCGGCGCCGGATGCGACGACGGCGAAGAAGTCATCGACATCGAGCAGGCCATCTCCATGGCCCCGGGATTGTCTTCGATCATCGTCTACGAGGGCAACGACGATGTCGACATGTTCAACCAGATGGCGACCGACAACATTGCCAAACAACTGAGTTGCTCTTTCGGTTTCCTTCCCGCCGACCCGGCATCGGACGAGCCCATCTTCATGGAATTCGCGGCCCAGGGCCAGAACCTGTTCGTCGCCTCCGGCGACAGTGGCGCCTTCGATGCCAACAATCCTGTGTTCTATCCCGCGGATGATCCGTTCATCACCGACGTCGGAGGAACAGATTTGACCACGGTAAGCGCTGGCGGAGCTTGGCAGTCGGAAGTTGCCTGGTCTGGCAGCAGCGGCGGCATCACGACGGATGGCTTTGCCATTCCCAGCTATCAGGTGCCGGTCATCAACTCATCGAACCAAGGCTCCACCACCCTGCGCAATTTGCCCGACGTTGCCGCCGAAGCCAACACCGACAACATCTTCTGCGCCAACGGCGGGTGCTTCGAAGGCGTTGGAGGCACCAGCCTCGCCGCGCCGCGTTGGGCAGGCTTCATGGCGTTGGCAAACGAACAGGCCGGCGGCACTCCCATTGGATTCCTGAATCCCACGATTTACAGCATCGGCCAGAGCGCCAACTACGACAGCGACTTCCACGACATCACCAGCGGCAACAACGATAACGGCGACGGCACCAGCTTCAACGCCGTCATCGGCTACGATCTCGTTACCGGATGGGGCAGTCCCAACGGACAGGATCTGCTGAACGCTCTCGGCCCGGCTCCGTCGGGATCGGCTCAAAATTTTGCTCTCTCGCCATCGCCCGCCACGCTGAACCTGACGCAAGGCGGCAGCGGAACCGCCACCATCGCAGTCAGTGCAATAAACGGATTCAACGGCGCGGTAAATCTGAGAGTCACCGTCCTCGGCTCGCCCGCCGGCGTCACCGCCAGCGTTAATCCCGTTTCGATCACCGGATCGGGCGGCGCGACCCTGACCGTTTCCACCACCACCGCCACACCGGGCGGAAATTTCCAGATCGTCGTCAGCGGCACCAGCGGGAGCCTCACGCAAACCGCTTACATCACTCTAGCCCTCCCCGGATTTTCGTTGGTCGCCGCGAACAGTGGAAACGAGTTCCTCAATCAGAGCGGGATCAACACCAGCCAGATCAAGATCAGCGCCGTAAATGGTTTCCACGGAAAAGTCAGCTTCGCCGTGTCGGGAGTGCCCAAGGGCGTGATTGCAACGCTCACCCCAACGTCATCCCGGCAATCCGCGTGGCTGCGTCTTTCCGCTTATCCTTGGGCCCCGACGGGATTCTCCACGCTGACCGTAACTGGCACCTCCGGCAATCTCAGCGCAAACCGCCACCATCAACCTGGCGGTAAGCGCAGCGAAGAGTGCAAATGGCGTCGGAGCCGAAATGGATCTGTCTTCTGCGTTCAACGTCGCCGGCATCTACACCGATGGAACAACTTATTCCACCGGCGGACTCGATGGCGTTGGCTATTCCTACTCGGCAAACCTGCTGGGCCCCGATCGAACGCTAAGCGGAATCCACTTCAAGTTCGGCCGGAAGAATCAGCTCGATGCCGTGAGCGGCACGGGGCTGCCGATTCCCCTGCAGGCCGGTGCGCCTTTCTCCTGGCTGCAGATGCTGGGCACCGGAGTCGAAGGCGACCAGATCAATCAGCCGGTCACCGTCACCTATACCGACGGCAGCAGCGCGAATTTGATGCTAAGTTTCAGCGATTGGTTCAGCCCCGCCAGATTCGGCGGAGAGATCGAAGCGGTAGCTATGCCCTACCGCGACGTAAGCGATGGCAGTCAGGACAACCGCACCTTCAATCTGTATCGCTACTCAATTCATCTGGACAACACCAAAACCGTGCAAAGCATAACCCTGCCCAACAATCGCAGCGTGCTAGTGCTCGCAGTGACATTAACAAATCGCTAGGAGACTGCTGGTCGACGCGGAAAAATTCGGCGAGAATTTTGGGCGGTCGGATTTTGTGTGGCGCAGCGCTTCGATAAGGGCTTTTCCCGGAATCGTCTTTAACCGCTGTGGTGAAAATGCGAGGCGATAGGTATTTTTCCCGCACCTTCATCACACCGCGTCGCCGGGCCCGCGCGCGCCACGATATAGAATGCCGCGAGCATGCGTCGCGCACTGACTGTCGCCCTCGCCGTAATCCTGACGCCGCCGATCTTCGCTCAACCGTCCGCTAAGCCGCCCGAGCCCAAAACCACCGCCAAGTTCACCGACGTCACCGCCGCCCTCGGAGTGAACTTCCAATACCTTTCTTCCCACACCCCCAAACACTACCTGCTCGAAACCATGGGAGCGGGCGTGGCCCTGTTCGACTACGACAACGATGGCAGGCTCGACATTTTCCTGGTCAATGGCGCGCCCATCAACGATCCCACTCCCAAGGGCACAATCCCGCAAAAGACGGGGCCGAACTACTGGAATCGCCTCTATCACCAGAAGCCCGACGGCACATTCGAAGATGTTACGGAGAAGGCCGGCTTGCAGGGCGCAGGCTACGGCATGGGCGTAGCGGTCGGCGACTACGATAACGACGGCTTCGAAGATTTATATGTGACCGCCTACGGCGGCAACAAGCTCTACCACAACAATGGAGACGGCACCTTCACCGACGTCACGGAAAAGGCAGGAGTCGGCGGCAGCGGTTGGTCCACCAGCGCAGCCTGGGTGGATCTCGACAATGACGGCCTTCTCGATCTCGTCGTCCTGCGCTACGTGCAGTGGGATTTCGATGACATCTGGTGCGGAGAGCACCGCGACGGCTATCGCTCCTACTGCCATCCCGACTACTTCCAGCCCATTTCACCGCTGGTCTACCACAATGACGGCAACGGGCATTTCACCGAGGTCTCGCAAAAAATCGGCATCTCGAAACCCGGCAAGGGACTGGGCCTGGCTCTCGCCGACTATGATCGCGACGGCCACATCGACCTCTTCGTGGCCAACGATTCCATGTTCGAGTTTCTCTACCACAACAAAGGCAACGGCACGTTCGAAGAAGTCGGACTCGCCTCCGGCATCGCCGCCGATGCCGATGGCCGCACCTTCGCCGGCATGGGAGTAGATTTCGCGGACTACAACAATGACGGCTTGCCCGACCTGGTGATCACCGATCTCGCCAATCAGATGTACGCGCTCTACAAAAATAACGGCGACGGAACCTTCGGCTACGCCAGCTACGATTCCGGCCTCGGCCGCATGACGCGCCCACATTCCGGCTGGGGCGTCCGCTTCATCGACTATGACAATGACGGCTGGAAAGATCTTCTCATCGCCCAGGGACACGATCTCGACACCATCGAACTAAATTATCCAAACCTGCACTACCGCGAACCCATGATGTTGGTGCAGAACACCGGCCACGGATTCGTCGACGTGTCGCCGGATTCCGGCGACATTTTTCACCAACCCTGGCTGAGCCGAGGACTGGCTATCGGAGACATCGACAACGATGGCCGCGTCGATGCAGTCGTCACCACGAATGATGGCCCCGTGCACATCCTGCACAACGAAACCCAGACCTCGAACCATTGGCTGACGCTGAAACTGGTGGGCCACAAAAGCAACCGCGATGCCATCGGCGCCGAAATCAAACTCGTAACCGCCAAGGGACAACAATTCGCGACCGTCACCACGGCAAGCAGCTATCTCTCCTCCAGCGACAAGCGCGCACATTTTGGCCTAGGGCCAGAGAAGGTGGCGAAAACCATAGAGATTCATTGGCCAAGCGGCATCGTGCAAACCCTCAAAGATGTCCCGGCTGACCGGATCCTGCAGGTCGACGAGCCGAAGATCGATGAAAAGAAGATCGATGAACCGGCCACAGCCAGACCAGCAAAATAGCCTTCCACGCCCCTTCCTGGCGCCGGGCATAATTGTTTTTAACTAGCCCGTATTCAATCGGATACAGGGGAAGGTAGAGATAACACAGCGGTGCATTGACTCCCAGGCCGATGAGGGCCAAACTCCGCCGCGATGCTTGCACCTGGGCGCGGCGGATGCGTGTCGCTATCTCTTTCCCCACTTCCGCGTCCTGCCTGGTTTGGAAAGCAACGACTTTTCAAGGAGTCTGAGATGAGGACGTTCCCGATCCCGGTGGTCATGAGCTCTCGCTTAGCCAGTTGCTTTTGCGTCATCGCGTGTTTGGTCCTCCTACTGAGCTCAGCGCCCCGGGCGCAGGCACAGGCGACCAGCGGAATCATCGGTACAGTCACGGACAGTACAGGCGCGGTGATCGACGGTGCTACCGTCACCGCCACGAACACCGCGACCGGTGTGGCCACCCGCGGTGTGACTTCCAGCTCCGGCGCCTACACCATCATCGACCTGATCCCTGGTCCCTACACGGTAAAGATCGAAAAGCCGGGCTTCCAGACCTTTGTCGCGAATGGGGTCGCGGTGGAACCAGGGGGCAAGCGATCGACGGTGGATGCGGCCCTGAATACGGGCGCCATCCATGAGGTGATGGAGGTGACTGCACAGGCCATCACACTGGAAACCGAGGAACCGCAGCTAGCCACCACGATTGAGCACGAAGTCGTGCAGGAATTGCCAATGCAGATCGGCGGCGTCAACGGTGGCGTGGCGAATGTGGGCCGCCAGATCGACGACTACTTGTTCCTGGCTCCGGGCACGCAGGGCGGCGAATTCAGCCACCGCATCAACGGCGGTGTCGATTTCGAAAATGAAGTGGTGTTTAACGGTATTGGGGTGGTGCAGGCGGAAACCCAGGGTTTCCAAACCTTCATCAACCCGCCTTTCGAAATGGTGAGTGAATTCTCCGTTCTAAGCTCCGTCTTCTCGGCGCAATATGGCCTGGCGCAGGGAGTGGTCTCTTACACCTTTGCTTCCGGCACGAATAAGTTGCACGGCGACGGGTTCGAGATCATGCGGAACAGCTATTTCGACGCTCCCGGCGTCTCTAACTTTCACTCGAATGGAACTTGCTGTCAGGTCCCCGCCGTGATTCAGCATAACTACGGTTTCGCGCTGGGCGGCCCGGTCTGGATCCCTCACGTCTACGATGGTAAGAACAAGACTTTCTGGCATTTCGATCTGGAATGGTTTCGCCAAAACTCGGCGCAAACGGGTTTTATGACGGTTCCCACGGCCGCGGAACTCGGAGGCGATTTCAGCGCCCTGGTCGACGGAAACGGAAACCCGATCAACATCTATGTTCCCCCCGCCTGGGCCAGCAACTCCGCACTCATTCCGTCAGGTTGCGCGCCTCCGGTAGCGCCGGGTCAACAGTGGCCGGGAAACAAAATTCCTTCGACTTGCATCAGCGCGGCTTCTGCGCTGATTACGCCGCTCATTGCGACTCCCAACGTTCCCGACACACTGTCCAACAACACGACTTCGCTGGCGGGCACCGGAGTTTTTCGGCAGCCCAACTGGGGCTTCTCCATCGACCACAACCTCACCGAGAAGCAGAAAATTCACGGCAGCTTCTGGCGCGACAAAGAGACCACCCCGGCGTGCTGCAACAACGGCGCCCTCTACCCGCTTAATAGTCCAATCACGGGCCAGAACCCGCAATACAGGCTGGGAACCGGTCTGTTCCTGACCTATTCCAACGCGCTTACAAATCATCTGGTGGTGACGGGCGGATTCGGCTGGATGGGCGAAATCAACAACCAGTTCAATCCCAATGTCAGCAGCCCGTTCCCCGGCGTCGTGGGTAGCATTTCCTACCCCCAAATAAACTTCGGCAGTAATGATCCAAATGCAGTGGAGCCGAGCGGTCTGGGACAGGCTCTAACGTTTTCGCTCAACCGCAAGCTCGGTCTTAGTTTCGTAAACAACTGGCTTTGGATTCACGGCAGGCATACGTTCAATATCGGTTTCGATATCCATCGCGCCTACCAGGACGATCACGAGTGCCAGAATTGCGGTGGCTATATAAACTTCAGCAACCGTACCACCAGCGACGGCGTCAATGTGGCTACCACGGGCAGCGCGTTTGCCAGCTTCCTGCTGGGCCAGGTGGATTCCACCTCTCGCGCCTTTGCCCCTGAAAGCAGGCTCCGCAACTTTGCCCTGTCGCCCTATATCCAGGACAACATCAAGATCTCACCCAAGCTTACGGTAAACGCTGGAATACGCTGGGATATACTGCGGCCCTTCACCGAAAACAACAACAACGTAGTTTTTTTCGACCCGAACATACCGAATCCGGGAGCGATTGATCCGGCCACAGGTCAGCCGCTGCTCGGGGCAGCCACCAAGTTCGGCACGTGTACGGGTTGTGCGGGCTTTGACCATGGCCCGGTGCAATTCAAGCACTTCAGTCCGCGCCTGGGGTTTACGTATGAGGCGAATCGCAAAACGGTGGTGCTTGGCGGGGTTGCCTTCAGTACGCTGAACGGTGGCGCTTTTGAATTTGGCGTCAACAAGGTGGCCAATCAATATGGCCAATGGCTGGTGGGCAACCTGCCCGCGAATGGAAACGGTACCGCGATCCCCGGCTGGGGCGAATGGGATACTACGCCAGTAGCCAATCCGCCAGCACTGCCATTCACTCCGACCGTGGCCAACGCCAGCAGCAGCGCCTTCAAAGAATTCATTCCGACCGCGAGGGCCCCAACCTCGGAGGCGTGGAATGTTGGAGTGCAGCGCGAACTGCCGTGGAACACGTTCCTCTCGGTCTCGTATGTTGGAAACAGAGAACTTCATTTACCGGGGATGCTCAACCCAATTAATCAGTTGAGCCCAACGATGCTCAGCACGCTGTGTCCTGATCCAGAGCCGATCACGAATACAAACGATCCGAACTACGGCAAAGTGACCAGCCCAAAATGTCTGCTTTCTCCGGATAATGTACTGGGCGGCGGGCCCGGGACCGCGTGGACGGCGGCGCCGCAACAGGCTGCTCTGCAGGCGTTGGGACTTCCTCTGGCGCCTGGCGTCAACTGCCCGGTCAGCAGCAACAACCCTGGACCTTTCGCGAGTTACTACGCTCCCTACGCAACTTTCGGGTGCGATTGGGGCGCGGGCGTTTCTGTGCAGCAAGCGGTGCTTCCCCACCCGATGTATACGCCGAGCAACTCCGCTGGTGGCCTCTCCAACAACTTCGACAATGCCGGGACAGCGTTTTACAACGCACTCCAGGTGCAGGGGCAAAAACGGTTTACCAACGGCGTGAGCTTTCTGGTGTCTTACACCCTGTCCAGAACGATGGCGAATACCGACACCGGCTTCTCGACCTTCAACTACGGTTCTCTGAACGCCTATAACCAGAAGTCAGAGTGGTCCATTGCTGCCAATGACCAGACACATATCGTAACTGTTAGTGGGGTTTACGAACTGCCGATCGGCCCGCACAAGCAATTTGCCAACTACAACAATACCGCGTCGCGCCTGCTGCTGGGTGGTTGGCAGCTGAGCGGCGTCCTAAACTATGACAGCAGCATGCCGCAGACGATCTACTCCAACTACAATCCTTACGGGAATGGTTTCAATCGCGCGAATGTTACGGGACAAGCGTTCAATCTCAATTGGCACGACTACTACACAACTCTCGGCAAACAGACTCCGTCGCCAGCGGCGTTTAATCCCTTCGCGTTTGACTTGCCCGGATATACAGGAGGAAATTCACCGCGCGTAGTCGCCGGGATACGTAATCCCTTTTTCGATAACGAGAATATAGGTCTGGCAAAACACTTCCACTTCACCGAACGAGTGCAAGCCGAGCTCAGAATGGAGTATTCCAACCTGTTGAACCGTGTGCAGATCTGCGGTGCGGATACCAATGTTGCGGACGGGCCATTGCATTTTGGAATCGTAAATGCAAACGGTAATGGCGGCAGTAATCCATGCCAAAACAACCGGCCACGACAAGGGCAAGCCTTTTTCAAGGTCAGCTTCTAGTTTCCGGTTTCTAGATTCTGGATCGAGATCTGACGCTGCCGTTGCGCTTGCGGAAATCAGAAGGCCGGGATCTCAGGGTCCCGGCTTCTGTTTGCTCTCGTTTTCTCTAATGACAGCCGGAGGCCAGACTTACAATGGGCGAATGATTCGCGGCGCCGAATTCGCGCATGCAGGGATGCTCTCGGTGCTGCTCTGGTGCGCACTTTCTCTCGGACAGTCGGTGCCGGCCTCGACTGGGAAGTCCGCGAATGCTGGGCCCGAGCCGGATGCGGCTCTCGCTCAGGCGCGTGTGCTGGTCGAGCAGGGAAAATTCACCGAGGCTGAGCGGGCCGTGCGGCAGTACTTGAACGCGCATGCGAACTCGGCCGACGGGCACTACCTGCTGGGTTCCATTTATTTCCAGGAAGTGCACGAGGAAGTGCGCGGCAAGGCTTCCCCGCCGGGAGTGGCGGAGAACTCGGCAGATTTCAATGCAGGCCTGGCGGATCCGAAATTCGCCGATCCGAAATTCAAGGAAGCGAAGGAGGCGAAGGCGAAGTCTTCCCTGGCCGAGTTCACGGAAGGCGCCAAGTACCGCGTGCCCGGCGCGGTTGAGCTAAAGGTGGTTGCGTTTGATTACATTCTGCTGGGCGACTATCCCGATGCCGACAAGTGGCTCACGCGTGCGCTGCAGTCGGCCCCCGCGGACGGTGAAGTCTGGTATTACCTGGGCCGAACAAAGTACAACGAGAATAGGTTCGAAGAAGCGATCGATGCTTTCCAGCGCTGCCTGAAGCTGGACCCCGCGAATCTTCGCGCGGAATATAACTTAGGGTTGGCCTATCAGGGACTCGGCCGCACGGACGACGCAGCAGCCGCTTTTCAAACCGCGATTGCCCGGCAAGAACACAGGCTGAATCAGGATGCGGAACCGTTCATCGATCTGGGATCACTTCTGTTGGACGAGAATCGGGCGCACGATGCTTTGCCTTATCTCGTGCGGGCCGTCGCGATTGCGCCGCAGGAGTTTCGTGCTCATGAGCAGTTAGGCCGGGCGTACGAACGTCTGGATCAGATGGAGAAAGCTCAGGCGGAATTTGAAAAGGCGGTTGCGCTGGCTCCGCAGAATCCGCGGCTTCACTATGTGCTGGGTCAGGTCTATCGCAAGGAAGGCCAGGCCGAGAAAGCGAAGCTTGAATTTGACCGGTCCACCGATCTGCGGCGGGATTCGCCCTCGGAAGGGCGTTAGAGAGATCGCCAGTAGAGCACGGCCAGAACCACCCCCCCGAACTGATCAGTGGGCCTCTTCTTTATTCCGCAGCACTTCCTTGGCGCGATCGGCTTTTGCCGAGCGCGCTCTCTCCTCGAGCTTGCTGAAGAGTTGCATCTCAGCCTGAGCCTCGGGCGAGCGCCCGAGAGCACGGTAGGCCTGCGCCAGAAAAAAATGCGCGCTGGCATCATCTGGGCTGGAGCGTTCGGCTGCCTCCAATTCGTGAGCGGCTTCCTCGTTGCGGTTCAGCTTGAGCAAGGCCCGGCCGCGATCGATGCGGGCCTGCGTCAGGTCAGGGCAGGCGGCGAGGGCTTTGTCTACGCTGGCGAGACCCTCTTCGAAATTCGTGCGCTGTTCGATGAAGATGTTCGCGATCTGCGCCTGCGCCTTGCAGTTGGCCGGGTCGTTGACGAGTTCGGCCTGGAGTTCCTTGACGGCTGCGTCCCACTCGCCCAGCAGCCAGTAGGTGTTCCCTAATTTGTAGTGAGTGCCGGCCTGCTGCGGCGCGATTTCGACCGCCTTCTTGTATTCGACCACCGCGCCGTCGTAATTCTTCATGCTCTCCATGATCTCGCCCGACATTTCATGCACATACACCGAATTGGGATCGATGGTGTTCAGCCTGGTCAAAGCCTTCTCGGAGAGTTGCATGTAGACTTCTCCCAGAAGATAGAAAACTTCCTGATCATTCGGCTCGCGGCGGGCAAGTTCCTCCAGATGCCGGGCCGCGGCTTGTAGGTCTCCCAGCTTGATGAGGTCGTTGGCCAGGAAAAGTTCCGCATTGTTGTCTTTGGGATTGGAGCGCAATGCCACTTCCAGCCGGGCGCGGGCTTTGCCGTAGTCGCCCGTTTCGTAGAACGCAATGCCCAGCAGCGCTGCTGCCGATGCCATCTTAGGATCGACCGCCAGTCCCTTCTCGAGAACCACGATGGCCTGGCGATAGTCGTGTTGCTGAAAATAAAGCATGCCCAGGTTGTTGTACGCAGCGCCCAGGCGCGGCGCCACTTTCAGGATGGATTCATATTTGGTGATGGCTCCGGCATGGTCGCCGCGGGCTTGCGCTTCCTTGGCTTCGCTGTAGAGTTTCTCGACGCGGGGATCGTCTGAGTCGGAGGTCGATTGCGCGGCGCTTATCAGCGGCCATGCGCCAGCAATACACGCGAGAAGCGCCGGACCCAGGAACAAACGCTCCCATCTACGAAAAATACGGAACGCTTTGGTCCTGTCCTGCATAGGAGTGAAAATTCTACATCGGCAGCGCAAGCAGTTAGCTGGCCTGCCAGCTTCTGCGCAGGGGATGAGCCTCCGTATTGAATACGACCTTGTCCAGGTCCAATGTTTCGGGCGGAGCAAAAAGTAGATACAGATATTTCAACGTCTCTGCGAAGAAGAAGCTTTCCATCTCGTTCTTTTTCTCTTTTGTCGCCACGCTTTTCAACGCCGCGTAGGCCACGTCGGTGCGACAGTACTTCATCAGGCTATCCAGAAAAGTCTTGCCCATCTCGAGGTAGCGAGCATCGTTGGTGAAGCGATAAAGATAAAAGGCCGACTCAATGATCTCCGGCCGCAAGGCATACCCGTCGTAGGCGATCTTCATTTTTGAATAATCCAGTTCTTCCGGTTCGATTCCAAAGAGCGTCCACATTTTGTAGCAGGACTCTTCCAGCCGCCGCGCGCGGTCAAGGTCGCCGCCCAGAGCCAGCGTCCCCGGAAAGAAAGCATCCAGCGCGCCGAACTCCGTGCCAATGCGCTTGCCGGTATTCATATCGACTTCGCCGTACCACAATCCTGAATGACTATCATCGGCAACATATTTGTTCACGCCCTCGATACTCGCTTGCCACATGCGCTGGCAATCCTTGTCGCCGAACAGCAGCCAGCACTTCAATAAGTACTCGTAGTAAGAATCGATCCCGCCGCCAACGTTGCTGGTAGGGTCCGTCCACGCGCCAGTTTTCACGTTGATGCCGGCGCCCACCAGTCCGATCGACGAGCGGCGGTTGTAGAGTTCAACCAGCGCATGCTTAGCTTTGTCGTAGTAGACAGGCTTTCCGGTCAATTTGCTCAGCGTGCCAAATTCCATGAGCAGCGTGCCAACCTCGGCGGGATTGGTTTGCTCATCTCGAACCGCGCCCGTTTTGAGGTTCACGTTCACGTAGGGCATGCCGGTGGGTGAATTGAACGCCGGCAGCAAGCGATTTCCCAGATCCTCAGCCAAATCCAGCAGGCGCTTGTCGCTGGTGAGTTGATGGCTGCTCAACAGACCGCCGAGCAGCCGGATCGTGATCTCGAAATTTTTGACGTAAATATGCTGATTGAACGACAGGTTCGTGGCGATAAACTCCCTCGTCTTTGCCGCCTCCTCGTCCAGGCCCATCAGGATCATGGTGTCGAGGGCATCCACGGGCGTCATACAAAGCGAAACGCTGTGCCAGTCACGATAGCTTTTGCTCAATGGCCGGAGCTCGTCGTGGCCCCACGCATACTGTTTGTAGCCGTTCCAGGCATGCAGGAATTCTTCCCGCACGAGTTTCGCCATCTCCGCTTTGTCAACGCCAGAAGTCAAAGGTTTCGGTGGTGCCGCAGCTTGTTGGCCCGGAGCCAGCCAGGTCGTGGCCGACCGAGGAGATGCCCCCAGCAGCGTCCGACCTCCAAGCCAGGCAAATCCAAAAGTCCGCAACCATTGGCGTCTGGAAAAGCGCATGACTTGAGGCTTCGACAGTTCAGACTGGGCTAGTTCAGACATAACGCTCTCTCCGCTCCGCGGGCAACTCGCGGCCTAGTCTTCCGAGTTCGCGAGGGGAAGTCAATGCATCCAGATGTCATCTCGGTGCTCCCGCGTATGTGATTGAAGCAACGAGTTTTGTGGGCGGTTATTCCCGGGGCATGGGGTCCGGCAGAGCGGCCCATAGTGGCTCCGGGGGCGGCAGGCGCCCGTCGACCCGAATTTCTTGATAAGCGATGGTTTTACGTGCTACCCTCGCGGCTAATCTTCAGCGGGAACCTCGGGTTAACACGATGGAAACCATCTCTCAGTCCCACCGAACCCTGCGTTTTGGCGTTTTTGATGTCGATCTACGCACCGCCGAATTGCGCAAGCATGGGGTGCGAATCAGACTGGAGGAGCAACCGTTTCACATTCTGACTTTGTTGTTGGAATGCCCCGGGGAACTGGTCACGCGGGAGGAGCTGCGCCAGCGACTCTGGTCTGCTGACACATTTGTCGACTTCGACCGCAGCCTGAACAAGGCCATGAGCAAGCTGCGGCTGGCCCTGGGGGATTCCGCGGAGAGCCCCCGCTATATCGAGACTCTGCACCGGCGTGGTTACCGCTTCATCGCTCCCATTCAACATGACGAGTCGGCGGTTGCGCATGCGGCAGCTCATGAGTCCGACCCCAGTCTGCGCGCGCCTGCGGCTCAGGTGGCTTCGACCGTAGCTGCTGGTCCGGCAGCGATCGGTTCCCTCCGCTGGTTGCGCCGCTCGTACGGGTTGGCCGCCTTGTCTGTGGTGGTCTTCGGTTTTGCGGCGATCTATTATCTCCGTGCTCGGCCCAGCATTCTCGCGAGCTCACCCGCTACAGTCGTCCCGCGGCGCTCCGTCGCGGTGCTCGGCTTCAAGAATCTATCCGGCCGCGCCGACCAGGCATGGATTTCAACAGCCTTATCCGATTGGCTCACCACGGAGCTTGCGGCCGGCGAGGAGCTGCGCACCATATCGTCAGAGAGTGTGGCGCGAATGCGAATCGAGCTTTCCCAGCCCGATGTTGACAGTTTGGGTAAGGACAGCCTGGCTCGCATCGGCAAGAATTTGGGCACGGACTTCGTAGTGGTGGGTTCCTATGCGAGCCTGCGTCAGGAATCCGGCGGCCAGGTGCGTCTTGATCTGCGGCTGCAAGACACACGGAATGGGGAAACGATTGACGCCGTCTCTGAGGCGGGAACGGAATCGCGTTTGTTCGACTTAGTCTCGCAAGCCGGAGAGCATCTGCGGACTCGGCTGGGGGTGCAGGGGGTCACGCGCCAGCAGGCCGCCGAAGTCGCCGTCGCATTGCCGGCGAACCATGACGCGGCTCGTCTGTATTCAGAAGGCTTGGGAAAGTTGCGACTATTTGACGCCTTGGCCGCTCGCGACTTATTCGAGCAGTCGATTGATAAGGAACCTCGCTACGCCTTGTCCCACGCGGCTCTGGCGACTGCGTGGGCCACTCTGGGCTATGACGAGAACGCGAGGACCGAAGCCAAGCGCGCCTTCGAGCTTTCTTCGAACCTGCCGAGGGCAGAGCGTCTTCTGGTGGAGGGACGCTACCACGAGACGTCAAAAAATTGGGAGAAGGCAATCGAGATTTATCGCGCGCTGGTCGCGTTCTTTCCGGACAGTCTGGACTACGGACTGGCCTTAGCCCAGGCCCAAGTCAGCGCAGGCAAGGGAAAAGACGCGCTCGAAACCGTGGAGGCCTTGCAGAAACTTCCGCCTCCGCTCGGCGACGATCCGCGAATTGACCTGGCGGAATCTCGTGCAGCCGAGTCTCTGGGCGACTACCGGCGAGACCAGGCGTCGAGCACACGGGCGGCGCAGAAGGCGCGTGCGCTGGGAGCGTCTTTGCTGCTCGCAGAGGCTCGCTCTGATCAGGCCTGGGCGCTCTCAAACCTGGGCAGTTCCGATGAAGCCGTTCAAGCCGCCGCTGAAGCCAAACAGATATTCGACACGGCCGATGACCAGCGAGGCGTGGCCAAAGCGATCAACCTCAGCGGAATCGCCCTCGAGAACAAAGGAGATTCGGTGGGGGCTAAGAAAATGTATGAACAGGCCCTGGCCACTTTTCGCCGGATCGGAAACAAACTAGGCGTCGCGAACGAGCTCGATGATCTGGGAGATGTGCTGCTGGCCCTGGGAGATCCCAATGGGGCTCGCCAGAAGTACGAAGAGTCGCTGGCTGCGAATCAGGAGATCGCAAATCCAGATGGAGTTGGGCTGGTCAAGGGAGCTCTCGGAGTCGTACTGCTGGCTCTCGGGGACCACGAGAACGCCAAGAAGTCCTGTGAAGAATCCATCGAGATTAGCCGCCGGATCGGCGACCGGGAAAAGGCCGCGATCGGTATGGCCTGCCTGGGAAGCGCTTACCGCGCGGAAGGAAACTTTGCCGCGGCCCGCCAGCACGAGTCGGAAGCGATCGCGATCTTCGACGAGATTGGAGACCGGCAAAGCTCATCGCGTTTTCAACTCGAGCTAGCGGAGCTTTCAATCGATGAACACAATGGCCCTGAAGCTGCGGCTATTGCCAACCGGGTGATCGAAGAATTTTCGCGGGAAAATGCTCTTCGCGACGAATCCCTGGCGCATGCAGTTCTGTCTCGGGCAATGCTGGCGCAGGGGAAAATCCAGGATGCCCGAAAGGCGATCGATCGGTCTGCTGCCCTGTCGGAAAAATACCACGACCGGCTGGTGGAGCTATTCACCGCAATCACCGCGGCCCGCGTTCGCGCAGCGTCGTCCGATGCCGCAGACCGAGCCAAGGCCGCGGACCGCCTGCAGCAGGTTCTTGCAGAATCAGCCCGGACGGGACTGCTCAATTATGCCTTCGAAGCCCGGCTCGCCCTGGGCGAACTCGATATGACCAGCGGAAACCGCACCGCCGGCCGAGGACGTCTCGAATCCCTGCGGAAAGACGCCAACGACCGGGGCTTTGGACTCATTGCCCAGCAAGCCGCTAGCGCCATGACGGAGGCCACAGCGCAACCGTAATCGTCGCCAATGTGGTCGCGTCCAATCGAGGTTGATGCGTCCGCGGGAACACTTTCCACCGGGAACAACATCCTGCAACCTCCGTTCCATCAATCACATACGCGGGGGCATGCAGATGACATCTGGAGGCATTGACTTTCCCGGCGCAAACTCAGAAAACTAACCTGCGGCTCCTCGTCCTGTCCGCAAGAATACCCTGGAGAAACTGTGATGCCCCGACTCCGCACGACCTTGTTTGCGCTCCCGCTAGTCTGTGTGATGTTGATCGCCGCTGCCCACGCACAAAGCTCTGACAAACCTGATTTGGACAAGCACGACTCGGCCAAGCCCGATCTGAGCAAGCAGCCAACTCTCTACGTGGTTGGCTACGCGCACCTGGACACGGAGTGGCGATGGGAGTATCCGCAAGTGATCGACGAATATATTCGCAAAACCATGGAGGATAATTTCGCGCTCATCGACAAATATCCCCATTACGTTTTCAATTTCAGTGGCGCCAACCGCTACCGTTTTATGAAGGAATATTACCCTGCCGATTTTGCGCGCCTGAAAAAGTACGTCGATGAAGGCCGGTGGTTCCCCACTGGATCGTCTATGGAAGAAGGCGACGTGAACGCGCCCAGCGCCGAGGCCATCATCCGGCAAGTGTTGTACGGGAATGACTGGTTCCGCAAAGAGCTGGGCAAGGCCAGCGCGGAATACATGCTGCCCGACTGCTTCGGATTTCCGTCGTCGCTGCCGACGATTCTCGCGCACGCCGGCGTCAAGGGATTCTCGACGCAGAAGCTGGTGTGGGGCTCATCCGCGCCCGGTGGAGGTCCGGAATCGCTCGAGAAAACCCCGGAAGGTACGCCCTTCAACGTGGGCGTGTGGGTCGGCCCGGACGGCGAGAGCGTACTGGCAGGGCTGAATCCGGGCGCCTATGACGGCGGCATCGAGACTGATCTCAGCAAACCATTGCCTCAGCAACCACCCGATGCGGCGCTTCAGGACATACAAAAGAAGCTGCAGGCGGTGCGTGCGAAGCTCGACCACGAGCAAGGGAGCGGGCATGCGTCCGATCCGAACGACATTGCGGAATCCATTCACCTGCGAGACGAACAAGCTGCGTTTGCGCGCGTCGATCAAGACCGGGCACAGGCACGGCACCAACACGACTGGGCGGGGCGGGTTGAGCTGAACGGCGAAGTCAGCGGCGTGTTCGCCGATTACCACTATTACGGAACGGGTGACATCGGCGGCGCTCCGCGGGAGAAAGATGTGGCGCGTCTGGAAGCGATCGTAACGCAGGGTACGGCGAGCCTGCCGCCCGCGGGAGCATTCTCCTTTCGCGGGAGTCCTGACGGGCCGCCGGTGAAGGTCGGCGATGGCCCGGTGCACGTGATCTCCTCCAACGCCGAGCAGATGTTCCTTGATATCACGCCGAGCCAGGCCGCCGGACTTCCGCGCTACACCGGCGAGATGGAGTTGACCAACCATTCCGCCGGCTCGCTGACCTCGCAGGCTTACCAGAAGCGCTGGCTGCGAAAAGAAGAATTGCTGGCCGATGCCGCCGAGAAAGCTTCGATCGCGGCAGAATTGCTGGGTGCGCGCCCCTACCCGCTGCAGCGCCTGAATGATGCCTGGACCCTGGTGATGGGCGGCCACTTCCACGACCTCGCCGCCGGCACCGCTACGCCCAAGGCCTACGAGTTTGCCTGGAACGACGATGTGATCGCGATGAACCAGTTCGCGGGCGTGCTCCACAATGCCACCGAAGCCGTTAGCGCGGCGCTGAACACCGAAACGAAAGGTGTTCCGATCGTAGTCTTCAATCCGCTGAACATCGCACGTGAAGACGTCGTCGAAGCCAGCGTCAACTTTCCCGGCGGCATGCCGAAAGCGCTTCGCGTGACTGGCCCCGACGGCAACGAAGTTCCGTCACAGATTTCGAACGGCAAGGTGATTTTTGCAGCCCAGGCGCCCTCGGTCGGCTACGCGGTTTACGACGTGCAGTCGTCGCAGGGTCCGCGGCCCGAGGACGGAGCCGCAGCCGCGGTATTGCGAGTGACGGAGAGCTGGCTCGAGAACCGTTATTACCGCGTGCAGCTAAACGCCGATGGTGACATCGCCAGCATTTTCGACAAATCAATCGGCAAAGAATTGCTGGCCGCACCCGCGCGCCTCGCCATCTCTTATGACAACCCGCAGCACTGGCCCGCGTGGAATATGGACTGGGACCAGGAGCAGGCTGCGCCGAAAACGTACGTCAGCGGTCCCGCGAAAATTCGCGTCGTCGAAAACGGTCCGGCCCGCGTGGCTGTGGAAATCTCGCGAGAGACCGCTGGCTCCGGGTTTGTGCAAACCATCAGCCTCTCGGCGGGGGATGCGGGAAAGCGCGTCGAGATCAAGAACGCGATCGACTGGAATACCAAAGAGTCGAATCTGAAAGCAACATTTCCGCTGGCGGCGTCGAACCAGATGGCAACTTATAACTGGGACATTGGCACCATTGAGCGGCCAAGTGCCGAGCCGAAGAAATTCGAAGTGCCGTCTCACCAGTGGGTTGATCTGACGGATATGACCGGCGAGTTCGGCGCCACCATCCTCACCGATTGCAAGAATGGATCCGACAAGCCCAACGATCACACGATTCGGCTGACGCTGATCCGCACCCCCGGCACGCGCGGCGGTTATGCCGACCAGGGCACGCAGGATATCGGACACCACGAATTCGTTTACGGAATCGCTGGCCACGCCGCCAGCTGGCGCCAGAGCCAGACCGACTGGCAAGCGCAGCGCCTCAACGCTCCGCTCATTGCCTTCGAAGCCTCAAAGCATGCGGGCGCGCTGGGCCAGGAATTTTCTTTGCTCAAGGTCAGCAACCCGCGCATTCGAGTGTTAGCGCTAAAAAAAGCGGAGCTGAGCGACGAGATCATCGTGCGCCTGGTGGAGCTCGATGGCAGACCCCAGCCTGACGTCCGCATCTCGTTCAACACGCCGATCACGGCCGCGCGCGAAGTTGACGGCCAGGAGCGGCCAGTGGGAGCGGCGAACCTAGGTGGCGGTGCGCTGGTCACTTCGTTCTCCGCATATCAGCCGCGCACGTTCGCTGTGCGGCTGACTGCACTGCGGGTGAAGGTTGCAGCTGTGCGTTCCGCGCCGGTCGCGCTGCACTATGACCTCGCGACCGCCAGCAATGACGGCGCAAAGTCGAAGGTCGGATTCGACGGCCAGGGCAACGCACTGCCGGCGGAGATGCTGCCTGCGCAAATCATCTTCAACGATGTGCAGTTTCATCTCGCCCCGGCAAAAACCGGCGCACTCAACGCAGTCGTCGCCAAGGGGCAGAAAATCGAATTGCCATCCGGCACATACAACCGCGTGTACTTGCTTGCGGCGGCGGCGAACGGCGATCAGAAGGCGACGTTCAAGGTCGGCAACACTGGCGTCGACCTTAACGTTGAGGACTGGGGCGGATTCATCGGTCAATGGGACAATCGGCAGTGGAGCTCCAAAGACACCTCACGCGACGATTACGGTCAGATGATCGGCATCAAGCCGGGCTTCATCAAGCGTGCCGATCTGGCCTGGTACTGCACCCATCATCACAACGCCGCGGGCGAGAACGTGACCTATAGCTACTCCTATCTATTCGCGTATCCCATTGATCTGCCGGCCGGAACCAAGACGATCACATTGCCGGGGAATGACAAAATACGCATTCTGGCCATCTCAGTGGCCGATGAGAATGCTGCAGTGAAGCCGGCGCAGCCACTCTACGATGTGCTTCCCTTTCCGGCAGCCGGAGGGGCTGATTTCTCCCTCTCGACTTCGCCCGACAATCTTTCGTTTACTCAGGGGCAGACTGCTTCAATCGCAATCAATGTGTTTCCACGGAACGGATTCACGGGTAGCGTCGGCATGAAGGCTTCGGGATTGCCTGCGGGAGTGACGGCGTCTTTCACGCCAGCCGGCGCCGCCGGTGGGAGCACGCTGACGCTGACTTCCGCGAGCCCGGCGTCGGCAAACGTAACCGTGACGGGCGTTTCAGGCGACTTGTCGCATTCGGTCACGGTCGCGCTCAGTGTAGTCGGCATCAAAAAAGGGACGGTGCCGGTTGATCTTTCTTCAGCCTACAACGTAAGAGGCATCTACACCGACGGCTCAAAGTTCGCCGTCGGCGCGAGTCTGGACGGCGGAGGTTTCTCTTATTCGAAAGAAACTCTGGGCTCCACGCAGTTGTGGGATGGCGTTTCGTTTCACCTCGGACCCGCCAACGGACCCGACGCAGTCGAGAGCAAAACTGTCACGCTGCCCGAAGGAAAATTCGGGAGCCTCAAGCTTCTCGCTACCGGCGTTGAAGGTAGCCAGGAGGATCAGGTCTTTACCATCACCTATGCCGACGGTACATCTTCTTCGGCAACTCAGAGTCTCAGCGATTGGTATGCGACGAGCGCCTACAAGGGTGAATCTGAGGCTGTGGCCGCGCCTTATCGCACGGTCGGAGATGGCTCCAGGGACTACGGGACGTTTCATCTCTACGGATATTCTTTCAACCTCGACAGCAGCAAGGTAGTGCGCAGCATCACCTTGCCAGATAGCGAACACGTTCTGGTCCTCGCCATGACCCTTGTACCTTCGGCGGGATAAGAGAAACGGATTCACGCCAGGCACGCTTCAAAGCTTCGCCGTGGTCGTTGCGTCGCTGCCTACTCTTGTCCAGTCCTCAAAAGGCGATGCTGATGGCCGCAGGCGTCCCGGGTTCATGATGTTGTCCGGATCGAGTCCTCCCTTAATCGCAGCGACAGCCAGCACACCCAGCGGCGAAATGTCATCTGTCAGCCACGGCAGATGCTCGGTGCCGACCGCGTGGTGGTGCGACAAAGTGGCTCCGTGATCCATGAACGCCTGTTGCACGGTTCGCTTCGCGTGCAGGTACTGCTGCATTTCATGGCCATCCTGCTGCTTGCAGGCGAAAGTCAAATAGAGACTTGCTCCACACTGATAAGTGTGGCTGATGTGGCAACCCACCCAGGGTTTTGCTCCACTCTCGTGAATCGCTGCGCCCAGCGACGCGGTCGTCGCGCGATAGAGCGGGACGATGTTTTTCCAGGTCGTGGAAGTCTCGCTCACATCGGAGGTAACGCCGCGATCCATAAGGAAATCGCGTATGTGCGGAAAATCATATTTGCTCGACTCGAACGACTTCCCTGAACCGGGACCCAGGTCCACCGCGCCGAAGCGGCGGTAGATGGCGCTCACCTCACGATGCTGGCGAGCCACATCGCTCTTGCTGCCTTCGAAAGTGGTGAGCATAAGGCAGGCTCGCGCGAAATCGAACCCCTTAACTCTGAGATAACTCTTCATGCATTTCGCGACCGCCTGCGAAAGTCCCGACGATGGTGGCTTGAATGCCAGCGAGAGCGCCGTCTTGTCGGGATCGTTGAGCCGCGACATGGAAGGCGTGCACTCTTTTCGCACGCATTCGTGCATGGCTGCAATGCCGCCTTCGAATTCCATGAACAGATAGCCATGCGTGCGGCGTACCCCGGGCCGCGGATGCACTCGCATGGTCGCTTCCGTAATCACTCCCAGCGTTCCCTCGCTGCCGATGCACAGGTGATTCACATCGATGCCATTCGAAGACTTCGGCACAGTTCGTGTCGCTAAGACTCCCAGCGGCGTGACCATCCGCAGCGCGATTACCATGTCCTCGATTTTGCCGTACTTGTCGCTCTGCATACCCGCGGACCGCGTGGCGATCCACCCGCCGAGCGTAGAGTGTAGAAACGAATCCGGAAAGTGTCCGAGAGTTAGCCCATAGCTATTCAGCTGTTCTTCCAGGTCGGGACCAAATGCGCCGGCCTCAATGCGCGCCGTACACGATTCCACGTCCACGGCCAGCACTCGCCGCATGCGTCGCATATCAAGCGACACCGCCATGCGGCCGCTTTCGCTGCGCTCCAGGCACCCGGCAATGTTCGAACCGCCTCCGAACGGGATCACCACAACATCGTGGCGCGCCGCTGCTCGCAATGTCGCCAGCACATCGTTCTCGTTCTCGGGATAAAGCACCAGGTCCGGAGCACCCTCTGCCAACCCCCGCCGCAAACGAAACAGATCGCGAAACCCCTTGCCGTAGGCATGAATCACGCGCTCCCGCCGGCTATCGCAAATCTGATCACCCCGCACCGCTAGGCGCAGATCTGTCAAGAAGCCGTCATGACGAATTGCCTCGCGCAACTGCACCGCTTCGAGCGGCACGGGCGGCGTACCTGCTTCGTCCTGCTCCACAGCGAGCACTGCTTTCGCATAAGGCCACAGACCTGGATGGGCGTTCGAGTTGAAGCCGGCCTCTTCATCTCCCCATCCCCACCATTTCATGTGCTTGGCCGTGTACATTGTGTCCTTTCGGGTTTACGGGTTCGCGCAGTCGCGTTGTTACCAGCAACCGGTCGTCATCTAGAACAATCGGTTATGACGAAATCCACAATTTCTGCCACAATTAAATTACATGAGATTGTACCCGCCGATACGCAACAATCTGCGGCCACCGCGCTGCGCATCCTTAGGAACCGCGTGAGTCATAAGCCAACCGCCTCAACGGTTGAAGTGCTGACAGCGATTTGGCAGCACGTGCTGCAGCGGCCGTCCATCGGTGTCAACGATCATTTCTTTAAGGTCGGAGGCGGTTTTCATGCTGCAGACATGATGTTTGCCGCTATCGCGCAGCAGTACGGCCGCGAACTACCCAGCGCCACCATCTATCATGCTCCAACCATCGCACAGTTGGCGCGTCTGCTGGATCAGCCTGGCCTCCCGCGATTCTCTCCCTTCGTCGAGGTGAAGTCCGGTAGCGAGAAGCCCCCAATTCTCATCGTTCACGGACTGGCCGGCACCTTGCCGTTTTTTGATCTCGCACAGGAAATGGCAACCGACGATCATCCAGTCTATGGGATTCAGGCGAAAGGTCTGGACGGAAGGGAAGAACCTCTCGATCGCGTGGAAGACATGGCTGCTTTCTATCTGCGTTCTCTCAGAGAAATACAACCCCACGGTCCTTATCTTTTGATCGGCTATTCCTTCGGGGGACTAGTGGCACTGGAAATGGCGCAAAGCCTGCACGAAGTAGGAGAAAATGTCGCGTTGCTGGCGTTCGTCGATGCCTACCCTGACGCACGCTACATGGCGGCGGGCCAGCGCTTGCGGCTTCGTGCTCAGCGGGTGGGAAGCCGCATCACTGATATACAGGAACGTTCAGTCCGCGCCGGAATCTCATACGTTGCCCAGAGGCTGAAAAATCGTTTGCGCGTCGGTGGAGTCGACAACGCTGGCAACCTTCTTCCCGGAGATCCTCGCCCGTCGTTCGAAATCACAACTCTCAGGGTCAAGGAAAAAGCGTACGTGGCTCTGGCTCGTTATCGGCCGCAGTTTTACAGCGGGCAAATAAAATTCGTAAAAAGCCTGAGCGACACGTATTACCCATCGAATCCGTCCGCAGTGTGGGCTAAGTTCGCAACCGGGTTCGAATGCGACACCGTGCCCGGCGGCCATCTTGACATGATCACCGGAGACATCAAAAATCTTGCCGCCGTGCTCACTCGTTATGTGAACGAAGCACTCCGTCCAAAATAACAAAAACCGGGACGGATGCACTCTCTCAATGTCCAGCGCTCGCGCTATCTTGCCGGACGAGCAAAGCCAGTCGCGGAAACAGGAAGTGTCCGCCGGCATCATCGATCACGTTGACCTGGCAGGTATAGAACCCGGGTTTGAGAGAACTGAGCGGCACGTCTAACTGAAACACAGCCGCCTTTCGTTCTCGCGCATTCATGTCGTCCAACTCCACCAGTGAACTTTCGTAGGCTTTGGCCTTGCCCTGAAAAAACGCGACGTTGCTCAACAACCGGATGCCGGGCCTGGCGGCTTCACTGCGCGCTGACCCCGCGCCCCTCGCGGAATCCGCCACAACCGGCCGAGCCGCATCGTAGACTTCATAGTAAAGAAACAAATGTTGCGTCGCCGAGAAAACATGCGTGATGTTCGGGATAATCTCGGAACCATCATGAACCAGCGGATTTAGGCTTGTACCCTTCTTCGCCGCCTGCGTCTGGCTAGCCAGCACTACCGAACTCATCTTCAAGGGCTGCGTCTTCAGGTCGGGCACTTCTATGTCGGCTTCGAACGATCCCATGCGTCCCGTCTGATTCTCGCGCACCACAAATTTCAGGTGATACTTCCCGCTCAGCAAACTCATCCCGGTGTCGTACTGCACATTCTTTTTTTGCACCTTGGTCGCCGTGTCCACCGCCAGCTTTACGGTGTCGCGAATCCGGTTCAGCGGATGGTGTTCGCTGTCCAGCACCATGCCAATCACATCCAGCGTCGCCTTGTCACGGTCGCTGCTGCGTACGAACGGAATCTGCGACCCCGGCACCACCAGCGAAATCGGAACGAAAAATTTGTTGCCTTCAAGCCGGAAATAAGACGCGCCCAGATAAATCGGCAAATCCGTGGCCGGCAGTTCGGAAGCGAGTTCCTCTTCAAGCTGTCGCTCCTTGTCGTCCTTGGTGGAATGCTGATAATCCGCGGGCGCATAGTAGCCGCGGCGGTAATCGATCTTCGCTCCCAAAATATTGCTCTTCACCACGATGCGCCGGTAACGCCCGTCCCGCGCGGGATTCGTGCTGTGATAACCGAGCAGATAGTAAGTGGACGTATCCTGCTGAACGCCTTTGAAAATCTTGCTGAAGTCGTTGGAATCGAGAAACGCCCGCCCCCCGGTATCGCTGGCCAGCGTCACGAGAGTTTCCTGGGTTGTGAAATTCGAATTCAAAGCATTCAAGGTCGCCTGCCCGGAATATGCTGAAACTCCACGCAGGCTGGCGTTTTGCGCCTCTCCGCCGGCCACCAGCGCCTGCAGCCCGCGCATGTCCATCGTGTAGATCGCAAGGTTCGAACGCACTGCGGCATTTACAGCCGCGCGCAGTTCCGCCTGATTCTCAATGCCGGTCCGGTCCATGCCGCTGGAAAAATAGATCAGATGATTTTTTCTGTTGCACGTGCGACAGGCGCTCGGCCACCGACCGCAATGCCTCCAGCCGCCGGTCAGTATTGAAGATGTTGTATTCCGTATCGTCGGCGGTGAAGGGCTGACCCGTATCGGGCGTCCCCTCAGTCGTTCCCGTGGTGCCCTCTTCGAAACCCTGGCCGCTGCCCGAACTGAATTGCTCTAACTGCTTTTTCAGCAGCACATGATCCGCGGTGAAATCCTGATTCACCAGCAGCGAGCTTCCCAGCGAAACAATGGACACCAGATCCGCCGGCGCCATTTGCGCGTCAACGTAATGCTCGGCAGAAGTGACCGCATGGTCGATTTCGTCTGGCTCCATGGCGGAGAGATCGAAGAACAAAACAATCAGCCGCCGGTCTTTGAACTGAGCGGCCGCATCTGCCGCCGAAGGCGCCGGAGCCGTCTGCCCCGGAACCTCCGCCAGTGGCTTCACCTGAGCCACATCCAGCGCCGGCACCGCGTCTACGTTCTCCACGTCAAACGAAAGCACCTTCTGCGGTTTGTTATCTTCGAGGATCGTGAAGTTCTCCGCCTTCAATCCCTGCACAAAGTTTCCGTTCTTGTCCCGCACTGTCACGTTCACCAGCACCAGATCCGATTCCGATCGCAACCGGAGCTCCGATTGCTGCTGCGAAGCCAAAGGAGCGCTCAGCAGCGCAATCGTCAGCAGCAGTGCCGCAGCTTTATTGGCGAATGGGTTGGACGTGAACGTCATAGTCTTTGTTTCTCGAAAATCATCCTGCCAATAAGATCCTTTCAACAACGTCTAGGTCAGAATCGAAATCGTGACGTAATCGTAAATTGCCGCATGGCCCCAGCCGCGGTCACCCGGCCAAACGTGGGCGAGGTCACCGACGTATCGATCGAAGAGTAATTCACCATGTTGAAAATGTTGGTCGCCTGCGCCCGAAATTCCAGCAAACGCGACTCCTTCATCGGAAAGATTTTCGTGAACGCCATATCAAACACTTTGCTGCCCGGGCCAATGATGCTGTTGCGCCGCGCATTGCCGTACTGGCCAGACGCTGGCGCAACGAATGCCCCGGTATTGAACCATTCCGCGATCGAAGGATTCGGCAGGCTCACCGATTGTCCCGGAACCAGGTCCGGCCGCAGTGTGCCGTTCGTTCCCGCGTTCACGTCATTCACGTCGTTCACAAAACGCGGCGTAAACGGCAGCCCCGATGCGAACGTCCAATCGCCGCTCCATTGCCAGTCGCCAAAAACGGCGCGCCACGGCGTGTTTCCGGTGAGCCAGTGCTTGTCGTGTCCGAAGGGCAGCTCCCACAAATAGTCCGCCGTAAACTTCTGCGTCTGGTTGAAACTCGAAAGCCCGCGCTCCGCCGATAGATCGAAAGGATTCTGCGCCACGTTGGCCGCGCCGCCGCCCGAAGATCCTCCGCCTCCGCCCGCGCCCGTGCCGCCTCCGCCGAGTCCCGGCGTGTTCGCGCCCGACGTCGCTCCTGCGCCAATGGAAGATGCATCGTCCAGTGACTTGGAGAATGTGTAGGTGCCGCCGATCGAAAACCCCTTCGCCAACCGCTTGCGCAGTCGCACTGTTCCGGCGTTCGCCTCCGAATTGCCCACCGAGTTCTCGTAAGTGAAGGCTTGCACCCCGGAAATCCGAATCCCGGTCGCTGTTCGGTTGGGCGCTTCCAGAATGTCGAGATCGGTTCCCTTGGTTCCCGTGTAATCGATATTCAGGAGAATCGTGGGACGAATCTGCTGCTGAATATCCAGATTGCGAATCTGCACGTAGCCCAGCCGGTAATTCGGATTCACCGCATAATCGTTGGTGATGCCGGTAGATGTAGGAAATCCGTTCTGCAACGTCAGGCTCGGAGGAGACGGAAAAGCCGCCTGAACATTCGTCGCCGTAGTAGAAAACGGCGGCTGAAAAGCAAGCTGTTGCGCCATACCCTGATACGCCCCCGTGTTGTAGTTGATGCCGTATCCGCCGCGCACCACGGTTTTCGAGAACGGCTTCCACGCAAAACCCACGCGCGGCGCGAAGTTGTTGCGATCCGGCCGCACCAGGCTGGCCGGCAAGCGCCCGCTATACGGGCCGGGCTGGCCGGGCTGAATCGGAACAACCGCGGCGGAAGTCGGGCTCGCACTCTGCTCAAATACCGTAGAAGCAAGGTCGAGATTCACAATGCGATTGTTGATTTCCGTGAGCGGCGAAACGTATTCGTAGCGCACCCCGAGATTGAGCGTTAAATTCCCGCGCATCTTCCATTCGTCCTGCGCGTACAAATCCCAAAAGTTGCCGCGAAAATGATTGTTCTGCCCGAACTGTTCCGAAGTCTGCTGCGGCAGTCCCAGCAGAAAGTCCGCAAAGTCGTATCCTGTCCCGGCCACAGAGTTCCCGCTCTTGAGTTGCGAAGTGTTGATGCCACTAAACACGAACGAGCCGCGCGGATTGCTGTCCGTTTCCGTATTCACCTGCACCCGCCGGAAATCCGCGCCCCATCGCCACGTGTGCTTGCCGTGGTTCCAAACCACATTGTCGGTGAACGTGTAAGTCTGGTTTCTCGTGAGCGCCGGAGTCATGTCCTGAAGACTGGCGATGTCAGTAAACGACAGGCTCGGCAGTCCCCAGTCGAAAGGATTCGTCGACACTCCCCCGATTCCCAGCGCACCCGTAATGTTGTCATTGAACGCGTACAAGTTCTGCGTGTGCGTCCGGCTGCGGTTAAAGTCCACGCGAACAATGTTGGTCAGCTTTCCGATGCTCCGCGTATAAGAAATCGGAACGTCGAAACTGCGCACCGTCGTGCTCCCGCCCACGCTCGGGAAGGGATTCGTCAGGTTGGCGCTCGACTGGTGGTAGTGAAAGCCAATCTGCATGCTGTTGCGCGGAGCGTTGCGCCCACCTCCTCCGCCGCGGCGCCCGCCCGCGGGAGCCGCGCCAAAGCTGTGGTTCACGCGCACGTTCAGATCGTCGCTGTCGCTGATAGCAGACGTGACGAAGTGAAAATTCTGGAAAGTCCCAGGCAGGTTCGGACAAGGAATATATTGCAGCAATGCTTGCGGAATGCTGTTGTAAGGTCCCGGGGTGGGGCACGTCGTCCCGGTACCAAGCCCCGGAATCAGATTGTTCGCGTAAGGCGAGCGGACGCCGGTGCTCGGGTTGGTCGAGGACGGATTGTAAATCTGATCAACGTACGTGAGCGCCCCATTCACCGTCGCGGTGTCACCGCAAGTGGAAATTCCATTGACCACCGGTCCCGTGAAACTTGTCTTGCACAAAAAAGAGAGATCTCCGTTGCGTTCCGCCTGCGTCGGCACGGTCGAAAACTGATCGAAAGGATTCTCCCCGTGCTTGCCATTAAAGTTAATGAAATAAAAAGTCTTGGTCCCGCCGTGGTAGATGTGCGGAATGTTCAGTGGCCCGCCTACCGAACCGCCGAAACTATTCTGCAAGTATCCCGGCTTTTCCGTGGGCTGGCCGGTGATTGAAAACGGCGAGGCGTTCAAAGCCGCATCGCCAACGCCGTAATAGACCGATCCATGCGGGCGATTGATGTCAAACCCGCGCCGCCCAAAAACCATGGGCCCTCCGCCACCGAATCCTCCGCGGCCACCTCCTCCGCCAAATCCTCCACCGTCGCCGAATCCTCCGCCCTGCTGCCGCGCATCGTTAAAGCGCTGCTGCATTTCGTCGGCGCTCATCGCATTGAACGAATTGGAGGTGTTCCCCGAAACCGCCACGGATTCCGTCGCGCTGTTCGGAGCGATCCCCGGCACCGGCATTCCCGAAGGCACAACGTCACTCAAAGAATTGCCGCCCGCATCCTGCCCGCTTCCACTCTGCGACACAGAAAGACTCTGAAACCCGCGCCCCCCGCCATTCGCCCGCTGCTGCGGATTTCCGCCACCTGCGCGAGCCGCACCATTGCCGGCCTCGTTGCCGTGAGCCTCATTGCTGTGCACCTCGCGCGCCCGCGATTGCAGCATCAATTCAAAGTTCTGCTGCACATCCTGATGCGTTGCGTCGAGCGTCACGTCCTGTGCGCTTCCCGCGAACGCCGCCATCTGCACCCGCACGCTATATTTCCCGTCGGCAGGAATCCGCAGCACGTAACTGCCATCCACATCCGTCCAGGTAGTGACTTGTTCTTTGCTGTCCGCATTCGTGGCGGAAACTCCCGCGCCCGGAATCGGCATGTTCCCCGACTTCACCACGCCGTGAATGTTTCGCGGCACACTCGCCGGAGCGGCAACCTGTTCCGCGGCTTGCCCCCACAACCCATCCGAACACAACACAGCGAAGAGAAAGAAGAAAGAGAAGATCACTTGCAGCACAAACCCAGGGCGCCGCCCGCCCTCCTTCACCCGAAAACCCGGCAACAAACGACGGGAACTCCTCATAGCATCGTGCAGACGCGGTGCTGTCTTTTCGGATCATACCGCCCCGCCCCCGCGCCAACTGTAAAGTTTTGTGGCGTTGTTTTTTAAATTGTCCCCATGAAATAGTCTCGAAACGCCTGCCCAACGCCCGCCATTCCGAGGTCTCAGGTCACCATTTTCGATCCATGCACATCAAATTTTTTGTTTCCCGCTGACCGCAGCGGTCCCATTCCAATCGTAGAATATTCTTTGGAGATCTGGCCCGTGCTCGTCCAACCCGTGCTCGTCCAACCCATGTTCGTCCAACCCATGCTCGTCCAACCCATGTTCCACAAAGGACGTCGCTTTCCCGGCGTATCTGCCCATGGCGTCTGTTTGCGTGGTGTGTTCGCGTGTCGCAAGTCGGCGCTCGCCATCGCGCTCGCCATCGCGCTGCTCACCAGCCCCGCCAGAATGCTTGCCCAGCACGGCGGAGGCGGTGGTGGACGCAGCCAGCCCGGCGCCACCTCAAAGTCCGTCATCTGCCTGCATGACTGCATTGCACCTCACACCGGACTCGGTGACGATGATGATCGCAACCTCGAGCGCCTCATGGCCGTGCAAGCCACGCCGGACCAGACCACGTCGTTCAATACCCTGTTGAAAGATATTCAGGCCGCCAGAGATCGACTGCAATCATTCATCAAGCTTGAACAAGCTCCGGCTGCAACAGCGCCGGCCGATCCTCCGGCCATGCTCGATCAAACCGTCGAAAAAATTCGCGCCGCCAGCCAGACTTTTCTCGCCTCATTTTCTTCTGTTCAAAAGTCCGGTCTGAAAGACGTCACCAAAAAAGTGGAGACCGCGGATTCCGATCTCGACAAACAGAGAACCGCTTTCGATCGGACCCTCCAGTCCACCAAAGCGGACAGCCCGCCGGTCGCCGCTTCTGCCGCGAATCTCGACACCGCGCTCGCCGCCTTTCAAAGGCAGCAGCTCGCGCTGGGCAGGGAAATGAGCATTGTCCTCCCCTCCGATGGTCAGGACCTCTCCTTCATTCTGCCCTCGGTGAAAACCGCGATCGACTTCGCCGGCCAGTCCATCTCAATTCCGCTCTCCGGCGCCACCGCCCGCGCCTCCGCCGCAGATAGTCACGACCAGTTCAGTCTGCGGGTCGTCGCCGATTTCTCCGACCTGCAGCAAAACATTACCGGCGTGCTCCGCGCTCTGCTCACGCGTTCTCCGAACTGCGGCGAGCGCCTTGAGATTCAGCATGCATCGCTCACCCCTCTGGATCCCGCCAGCCTCGTGATCGTTCGCCTGCACTTCGAGCGCTGGATCTGCCCCGGCGGAAGCCCCATGGAACTGGCCTCCAGCGAAGGCACCGTCGAAATCAAGCTGACGCCCTCGATCGAACAAAGTAAGATCGACGAAAAGAAGATCGAACAAAATAACCTCGACCAGAATAAGACCGCATCAAATTCAGCCGCACAACATCCGGTCGAACCGGGTTCGATCCAAGCAAACCCGAGCCTCCATCTTGCCTCCGAATTCGGCCGCGTCGATGCCGATGGACTGTTCCGTGAGTCGCTGCTTTCCGGCTCTCTCGGCGACACCGTGCGCGAGCAAGTCGCGGCGGCGCTTTTCCCGGCCATGGCGACGTCCGCAAACCTCAAGGCCACACTCCCACCCGTCGCTCGGGAATCCGCCACCCTCCGGAAAGCGCAATTTCAGGATGCCGGCGCCGGCCAGTTGAGATTAGTTCTGGACGGCCAGTTGCAGCTTTCCGACGAGCAGACAAAACAATTTGCCGCCCAACTCAAGCAACCCATGTCCGCGCAGGAAACCTCGCCGCCATAACCTATTAAGAATCGGACCAATACGGAGCGCTTCGCTGGGAAGGCTTCCTTCGTGTACCTTAGTGGTCCCTTGGTGGTGGAGAGCTCTTTTTTCCCATCATCGAATTCATCCCCCACCCGCCTGCGTAAAGTTATGCAAAGATTGCTCGAATCTCGGTTTCTCGCGCAACTTCAGGCGCATAATTCCGTTTATGTAGGTAGACAGACCAATCGAAAAAGAGATCGTTCTGAAAAGATCGTTCTAAAAAGATCAATCTGAAATGTTCGCTTCAAAAAGGAGATTCCCCTATGCTCAAGCAATTCTTGTTCGTTCTCGTCGCCGCCGGCGCCATCGCAATCGCCGCGCCTTTCGCCGCGGCCCAGGACAGCCCGTCGCAGAATAACGATCAGCAGCCTTCCCAGGAGCACAACCGGCATCATGGTATGGATCCGGCTCAACGCACCCAGGAGCTGACCAGGAAGCTCAAACTCTCCACCGACCAGCAAGCCAAAGTGAAAGACGCGCTCGAGTCCGAGCACTCCCAGATGGAGAGCCTGCACCAGGACAGTTCTCTTTCTCAGGACGATCGCCGCGCCAAGATGATGGAGATCCGCAAGAGCACCGACACGCAGATCCGCGGCCTTCTCGACTCCAACCAACAGAAGAAGTGGGACGAGATGCAGGCCCAGCGCGGGCAATGGGGACAACACCGTGGCCAGGGCGCGCCCGACCAGCAGGCCCCGCCACAGCAATAGCAATGTGGAAAACGAAGGCCGCCCGTCGTCACGCGGAATTCCGTGGACTCGGTCGGCCTTAGTTTTCTTCTGTGCTTCTTCTCGAGAGCACACCAAATGCTTCGTAGCTAGGTTTTCCTTCGTGTAACTTTGTGTCCTTTGTGGTAATTTTTTGCTTCTTTCTCGCCAGGTCCAGAACAAGCCTCACCGTCGGTTTACGGCCTCCACTCCCAACCGCGCAACTTCCAACCCTGGCCTTCTCCTACTACAGCGCCCACGTATCGCCTCTCTAGGCGAAGGGAACGCAGACTCCAGCGGAAACTATCGTCCACCTCTAATCGCGCAGGTTCTCCCGGTGTGAGTGAAACGTGAAAACTCTTGAGCGGGATTTGCAATCCTTCGCCCCGCGCTTTGATGTAGGCCTCCTTACGTGTCCAGCAAAGAAAAAAGCCTTCATCCTGCGCGGTCGCAGGCAAGCTTCGCAGTTCCATCACTTCCTGCGGAGAAAAAAAACGTTCGGCTATTTTCTCCCCCGCGAAATCCGGCCGCACCAGTTCCACGTCCACTCCCACCTGCCGCCCAACAGCAAACGCAAACAACGCCATACCATGGGAATGCGACACATTGAACTGCACCGGCCTCTCGGACGACTCACTCCGCAGCGCCGGTTTGCCCTGAGGGCCATACTCAAATTCGATCTCACTCGGCGCCCGGTTCAAATACCTCCCAAGCAGTTCGCGCAGAATTCCCCGCGCCGCCATATAACTATTCCGGTCGGGCTGAAAAACAAAACGTTGCGCACGAGCCTTCTCGTCTGGCGCAAGCGTAGCCTCGAATTGATGAAGCACTCGCTCGTCGCAATCAAGAGAAGCCCGCCAGACATGAACCTCGTCCCCTTCGAGCGCCAGCCGACCCGGCCTCGGATCCCAGGAGTCGAAGTCAGCCGCAGCGTCATGTGCCAGTTCATCATCCATAGTCAGTCAGAAATCAGAATGCAAAGCAAAAACAGTTTACTTCAGCATTCTGACCACTGACCCCTTGGCCACTGATCTCTGACTCCTGCCCCCGGGTTTCCGTCAGGAGACGGAATCGCTGCTTTTCGCTCTGCGCGCGCAGCGAGGCAGCCCCATGATCTGAGAAAACCCGCGAAGACGGTTGGGACAATGACCGCGTAAAAGGCAAATGCGGCAACTTGGTTTGCCGGCCAGGCGGATGAGGAAAATCCCCAGCAAGATATAGACGCCCGCTAAGAAATATCCGAGAAGAACGAGGAACATTGTGCGATCCTTTGGGGTGCGAGTATCCTCCGCTTAGAACGAGTGGCCTGTGACCGGGGGCACGCATGAATGTGAGGACGATCACATGTTGGTTCGTCACACTCAGATGCAATGATCAAACGCTCCCCAAAATCAGTGTTTCTTCTTTTGTGTGGCATCTCCCTGGTCGCTGCGTGGCGGCCCTTGCGAGATGCGCTCTGGCTGGCGACGCACGATGAAGAATATACGCATCTGCTGCTGATTCTTCCGGCTGCGGCAGCCATGATTTGGCTGGAATTGTCTGGGGCAGGGCAGCGCTCTTCATCAGGATCGTCGTCGTCCGTGTCATCCTCATCCGCATCATTTTCATCGGTATCAAGTTCATCAGCGTCAAACAGAATCGTTGTCGGCGTCAGGCCTCGGTGCCGGCTTGATTCTGTTGTGCATATCGCTCGTGATCGCAGGCTTCGCACGATGGCATACGAATCTGCTTCCGGATGAACAACTTACCGCCAACATGCTGGCCCTGGTCACATGGTGGATAGGATCGTTCGTCCTCTGTTTCGGCACTCGACTTTCGCGAGCTTTGCTCTTTCCCCTCGGCTTTTTGTTTCTGGTGGTGCCACTGCCGCGGTTTTTGCTGAATGAGATTGTGGCTTGGCTGCAGCAAGCGTCTGCCTTTACAGCGCATTACATGTTCTCCATTGCCCGCGTGCCAGTGACTCAAGAGGGCGTCCTGCTCGATATTCCAGGTCTGACCGTGGAGGTCGCCAAGGAGTGCAGCAGCATCCGTTCCAGCTCTATGTTGTTGGTAACAACGATGATTCTGGCGCAACTCCTGCTGCGCACGTCGTGGCGAAAATGGCTGGCGATCATCGTCGCCATTCCTGTCTCCGTGGCCAAAAATGGTCTCCGCATTTTTACGATTGCAATGCTTGGGACGCGCGTGGATCCGTCGTATTTGACAGGAAAACTCCACCACAAGGGCGGAATCGTCTTTTTTTCCATTGGCCTCGGCTGCATGTTCTTTGTATTGTGGATCTTGCACAGGAATGAGCGTGCTTCGTTTTCTCGCATGCGCAACGCGGGCTAAAGTCTTGAACAGAAAGGGAATCCGGGCGCATCGACCATTCCGGCGCATGAAATCAGGCTTTCCAGTGCGCGTGTGCGCCAAGCGTAACTCGTCTGTCTTCCTAGCCTTAGCGGCTATTGCGATCGCCAGCGCGACGCAAATCGGCTGTAGCGGCTGCCAAACTGCCGCAAATCCGACTCCAGCCCAGAGGCTGGAGCAAGCTCTCAAGCGCCGGGACGCGCTCAAGCAGGCGCAACTGGTCGCGAGCAGCTCTCCCGCCGCTGGTATAGACCCGACCTGTCCTGTTTTGAATGGTTCCATGGTGCCTTCCACGCCGCCGGCGAACGGTGGGCACCGCGTGACTCTCACGTGGACGGCGAGCGCGCCAGCAGATCCCAAACACTCGGCCGCATTCGGCTATTGCATCTATCGCGGTGCGCCCGGAGATCCTAACCCTAGCCTGATTAACACCGTTCCAGTCTCCGGAACCAGTTGCATTGACGATTTGGTGGCGAATGGCGGTCGTTACTCCTACGTGGTGCGGGCTATCAGCGCAGGCGGCGCTACCAGTGTCACGTCCAACCCGGCGCCCGTCGCAATTCCGTCCACCGGGTCAAGTACCTCGCCGATCACCGCAACCTCACCGCCTCTCTGCCGTGGGCCGGCGGGGCAATCGCGGCCTTGAGCGTTGCGTCAGTTGCGCAAGGTGACTGGTTACGGCGTGATCTCTCCCAACCAACGATCCGGACGACTCCTTTTGCTTCTTCCTTACTCAGTGCCCGAGCCAAGGGCGCGGGTCGAAGGGATTTTGGTTCACAGCTTGACAACGGGTGTACAATTCCGGCTGCCTGTCAATTGCACCTATTTTTGGGCATATTTGACGGCTTACGTCCAAGAAGAAAAATCGAAAACACCGGAGGGTAGGACCATGGATCGATCAGCTCGGCTGCACATAGTCGGAAAGATAACCTATTACCTGGGATGGATTTCGCTTCTCTGCGGGGGACTGGTGCATGTGAACATTGCACGGGGACTATTCCTGGCCCTGGACCTCACGCAGCGCAATCTGTTCGAAGGCGCCGTAGTGGCCTTCCTCATCTGCATGGCTTCGGAGATTCGCGCTATCGGAGCTACTGAAAAAGAGGTCCCTGTCATCGTAAAGAGGCCGGCGGCCGCTTAGTCGATACTCTTCGAGCCTTCGGGGATCCACGCCACAAAGCAGTTCACTTCCCTCTCGAACCTCGTTGCTTCGCAAGGGCTTGACCCAGTCGTCAGATCGTCCATGTGCCTGAATCTGGAGGGCGCAGGGCGAAGTCTTGGCTTACGGCGCTGAGCCCGCTGCGCGCCGCAGGGCGAGTAAGTCAATGCTGGCAACGACTTATAGAGCAATGCCACGATGTTGCAAGGGCTTGCAACCGGTGGCAAAAACTCTCATCTTGACAGCCTCTTTGAGGGGCAGTAGCGTAGAAACTGTCGCGTTGTATACGCGGCAATATTACTGTTCTGTGACAGGAAATTCAGTGAAGAACACATTGATGTTAGCAGCGGTGCTTTTTGCGTTATCCCTTCCCACGTGGGCTGAGCCCGGCGGGGGATGGTATCACCCACCGCCGCCGCCTCCACCGCCACCACAACGGCGAACCGCCGTTCCGGAAGGTGGGAACTGGCCGGCTTATACGATTGTTTCTGGAGCAGCGTTGCTGGGGGGCCTGTTGCTCGCCCGCAAGCAGCGCGAAACCGGGACGGTCGCCAACAGAAGCTAAGCCCAGCGGAAAAAGCTGGCCGATCTTTGTTTTTATCCCCCCTGCAATTTTCTCCCCCAGCCCTCTCCCGAGTTTGTCTCATTCGGCACTGATGTGCCGCTCCGGGATATCCCTGCGCGACAGGGGCTGAAGCGCCGCTATTCCACGGGTGCTACCCGGCTCATTTTTTCCGCAAACCCTGGAAGCCGTAGTCTTCACGAACCATTTCTGCGCAGGTGTCTCAAGTTTCGAGGCCGCGGCTAAGAGGCTGTCGAGCTTCGCTCGACCGGACAGCCAAGGGCGGCTGTCCCCACATAAGCACATCCCGACGCTTGGGGACTGCCCATTTCTGTGATCGCTTAGATCACTTCTTTCAGGCCATTTGGGACCAGGGGCAACGAGCGCAGGCGCTGGGCGGTGGCGTCGAAGATGGCGTTTGCGATGGCGGGGGCCACGCCGATCATGGGACATTCTCCAGCTCCGACCGAGGGCAAGTCTTTGCGGTCGAGCAGCACGGTGTCGAGGGCAGGAACGTCGCTGAAGCGGGGGACGCGATAGCGTGACATTCGGCCGTTGAGGATTTTTCCGTTTTCGAATTCGATGGCTTCGAAGAGAGCTCCGCCGAGACCTTGAATGTTGGAACCCTCGATCTGGCTGCGCAGATTGTCGGGGTTGACGATGGCGCCGCATTCGAATGCTGAAACCACGCGCACGACTTTCACTTCGCCGGATTTGCGATCAATGTTGACTTCCGCGAAGGTGGCGATGTTGCCCAGCTTTTCGTAGCCTCCGCCCATGCCGAAACCCTGACCGGGTGTTGTCTTCGACGCTCCCCAGCCGAATTGTTTCGCGGCGGCCTGAAACACGGCGCGCAGCCTTTCGTTTTTTAAATTCTTGAGACGAAATTCCAGGGGATCGAGTTTGAGGGTGTGAGCCAGTTCGTCCATGTGGGACTCGCGCGCGAAGTGGTTCGCGGTGGCGGCCAGAGCGCGATACGATCCCTGGCGCAACGGAGACTTTGTGGCGTGGAATACAATTCGTTGATTCGGAATTTCGTAATACGTGCGAATTCCCGCGGAGCCGGAATTGTAGTTGTGAAATTCCCATGCGGTGATGGTGCCGTCGGCCGCGACTCCGCTTTTTACGTCGATGACTCCGGCGGGACGGAAGTACGCCCAGGAAAATTCTTCTTCGCGCGTCCACACGACTTTTACTGGACGCTTCGCTGCACGCGCCAGCCGGGCGGCTTCAATCGCGGTCTCGCCGGTGTGCTTGCCACCGTATCCTGATCCCATATCCGGCATCAGCACGCGCACTTTCTCTTCGGGGATGTGAAAAGCCTCAGCCAGTTGGCCGCGCACGCCAAAGGGGCGCTGCGTGCCGGTCCACACGGTGAGCGCGTCGCCATCCCATTTGGCCAAGGCCGCGCGGGGCTCCAGCGGAACGTGAGCGATGTAGGAAACCGTGTAGGTCTGCTGCAAATGTTGATTGGCAGACGCGAGGGCCTTGTCGACGGAACCTGTTTCGTAGCTATCCCCATCGCCGGAGGGGTCGTCGCCTGCGGTTGTGTTCTTCCTCAAATAATCGAAAAGCTCTTTGCTCGAAGGCTGCGGGTCGGATTTCCATTCCGCATGAATCGCTGCCACGGCTGCGGAGGCCTGCGCTGCGCTGGGAGCTGCGACTCCGACGAAATTGCCGTCGTGGACCACGACGGCGCCCATCTGCTCGGCTTTCTGGCTGTCGAGCGAAAGCAAAGTCGCGCCGAAAGACGGCGGGCGCAGCAGCTTTCCGTGCAGCGTGTTGGGAAGCGTCTGGTCGGAGGGATAGCGATGCTTGCCGGTGACGAAGTCGCGACCATCGACCTTGTGAGCGGACTGGCCGGCCACCTTCCAATTCGCTGCCGGAATCAGGGGATCTTCGGCGGGGAGGGTCTGCGTGAGTTGTTGACCCTTGAGCAACGCGGCGTATTCCACCGAGCGCTTGGTCTGCGGGTCCGTAACTTTAGCGTCGGAGGCGACGAGATGAGCAGGATCGGTTTGCCACTGGGTGGCTGCGAGTCCGACGAGCAGGTCGCGGGCTGAGGCGGCGACTTTGCGCAACTGCAGATTCATGGTGGGAGTGGTGCGGCTGCCGAAGGTTCCCATGTCGAACGGGGTGAGTTGCGTGTCGCCCATCACCAGTTCGATCGTGCTGATGGGAACGTGTAACTCTTCCGCGACCGCCTGGCTGAGAGAAGTGCGGATATTCTGGCCAACCTCGACCTTGCCGGTGTACACCGTGACGGCGCCGTCTTCACCAATGTGAAGCCAGGCGTCGATTTGTTTGGGGAGAGAATCGCCTGCGCGTCGTCTCGCGCCGCCCGACTCCTGCGCGTGGACAGGCTTTAGAACTGAAAACACCAGAAGTCCAGCGCCGAGAAACTTGAAGAAGTCACGGCGGTCGAGATCGAAGTGGTAGACGGGGGCAGCTTGCAACTCGTAGCGCTCGGGTTCGAGGAGAATCTGGCTGGGCATTTTACTGTTCATCGGCTCGCTCCTTTCGCGGCTTGCGACTCCGCCAGGACCGACGCTGCTTTCTGAATCGCGCTGACGATGCGTGGGTAGGTTCCGCAGCGGCAGATGTTGCCGTCCATGAAATCGACGATCTCGTCGTGCGTGGGATGGTGGTTTACGGTGAGCAGGCTCACCGCCGACATGATCATTCCCGATGTGCAGTAGGCACACTGCATGGCTTCTTCGTCGAGGAACGCCTGCTGCACGGGATGGAGGCGATCACCGGCGGCAATGCCTTCGATGGTGGTGATTTGCTTTGCGCCGATCGTGCCGACCCTGGTGATGCAGGAGCGCTGCGCTTTTCCGTCGACTAGAACGGTGCAGGCGCCGCACTGGCCCTCGCCGCAGCCGTACTTGCTTCCGGTCAAGTCGAGATGATCGCGCAGGACGGTGAGCAGGCTGGTTTGGGGATCGGCGTCTACGCTATAGGTACGGCGATTGACGGAGAGATGAATGGCGGCCATAGGAACCCTCGCTCGAGGAGTGGCTTTGCAGGACTACTGATTTTCAAATCATATACCCGGGCGGATGTCTTTGGCTTGGCTGGGCCAGGGCTGCGTTGGCTGGCGCTCCGCGGTCGTGGAGACCGAGATTCCTCCGCCGCGATGAAAAACGCGGCGTTAGGAATGACAAGGGGAGTTGGTCCACAGAGCGGGCGGGGAGCTAGGCTCAGACTTTCAGCTTTTTAGTTCACCGTGACTTTCAGGGGCGTACAGGGGCTGCTTTCGACGCCGCTGGAGTTTACTGAGGTGACGTCGTAGTAGTAGGTGGCTCCTGAAGCGACGGTGTTGTCGGTGAAAGCTGTCGCGGCATCCAGCGTGGGGTTCATTTTGGAATAGGTTCCGCTCAAGCTGGAACTGCGATAAACGTTGTAGCCCGCGACCTGAGAAGTGCTCGGGTCCCATGAAAGGTTGACGGTGTAGGCGGGTTCGACGCCGCTGCCGCCCAGAGCTTCAGCGGTGGGAGAGTCGACTGCGGTACTGGCAAAGTTGAGAGTGGAGGCGAAGGTTCCGCCGGACTGCGGAGTGAAGAGCACGTCGAAGGAGGCGCTCTGGCCGGCGTTGAGGGTGAGCGGCAGCGTGATCCCACTGATGCTGAACAGCGAACTGCCGAGGCTGGCGGCGGAGACAGTTACACTCGCGCCCGATGCGGTGATGGTTGCTGCCTTAGTACCGGTGTTGCCCACCGTTACGGAACCAAAACTCAGGTTTGCCGGCGAGACGGTGAGCTGAGCCGCGCTGGTGCCTCCCCCGACTCCGGACAGAGGCACAGCGAGAACGGGGTCGCCCACGTTGGATAGCGAGAAATTGCTTGCCATTTCGCCGCGCCATTTGGGGGTGAAGGTAACTTGAAATGTTGCGGACTGTCCGGCTTCCAGGGAAATAGGCAAAGCTGGGCCGCTCAGCGCGAATTCCCGGGAGGGATGAATTTCTTGCGAGATCGTGATGGTCGACGAGCCTTGGTTGGTCAGCATGACGGCTAGGGTCGAATTGCTACCCACCGCGACGTTACCGAAGGCCAGACTGGAGGGACTCGCGGCGAGCGCCCAGTTGTTCACGCCCGATCCCCAAGCGGGGACGGTGAGCAAGATCCCGGAAGCAGTCTCGATCAGCAATTTTCCCGCCTCGGGCTGGGAAGATGTCGGGGCGAACACAACCTTGAAGCCGGCGCTCTGACCCGCTTTTAGCAGGAGTGGAAATGTAAGTCCGCTCACGGCGAACTGCTGGTTCTCCACGTGCAAGGATGACAACTTGATTTCCGACGAACCTGTATTGGAAAGCGTAGCGGACAATGTTTTCTGCTGGCCGACCAACACTTTTCCGAAAGCGAGGTTCCCAGGAGTGCAGACGACGTGCGCTGTGGCCTCCGCGACTCCCGGGAGAAAGGTTGCGAACCATAAAGCCAGCAGCACCGTCCGCAGCGCGGTGGTACGGCGGGTATCGACGCCGGAGGCGGGGGGAGCCATGTCGACATTGTGGAGGGAGCGAGCTTTGAAAATGAAGGTCCCGGTAGTTCATCCGTTGACGATCGAGTACTGACGCGGGACTGAGGGCTGCCGAACTTGCTCATGGACGGAGTGATGGCAGCGAGGAAAATCGGACGACGCAGACCTGAGCCTGCGTCGTCCGGACTGGAGCCAGTCCATCTCCAGTCTTCCATCGTCCATCTAAGGAATAATGGCCTCGGCGGGAGTGGAAGGGGAACTCTCTTCGTTGCTGGAATTGACTGCGGTGGTCACGTAGTAATACGTCTGATTGGCAGCGACGGTGCTGTCGGTATATGCAGTGGTGCTGTTGAGGGAGGGATTGATCTTTGAAAATGGGCCGGTGGAAGCCGGGCCGCGGTATACGTTGTAGCCTGTCACTTCGGAAGTGCTCGGCGTCCACGACAAGCCGACGGTGTACACCGGAGTGACACCGGTGCCGGTGACGGGTTCGGCGGGCGGGGCGTTGCCGGCATTACTGGTGAAAGCTAAACTGCCCGTCGCTGCTCCGCTGTTTTGCGGGGTGAATGCCACGTCAAGGGAGACGCTTTGCCCCGCAGCGATGGTTATGGGGAATGAGGTTCCTGCCAGGGAAAACTGGGCGCTGCTGCTAGCCGAGGAAGAGATGGTCACGGCCGCTCCAGAGGCGCTCAGGTTCAGGGTCTGATTTCCGGTATTGCCGACTGTGACGTTTCCGAAGTTCAGGGTTGAGGGCGCGATGGTCAGTTGCCCTACAACGACTGCAGCTCCGGTGCCGGTAAGAGGCACGGTTAATGCGGGACCCTGTATAAAAATACTTCCGCCATCGATCGCGACTGATTGCGGCGCAAAGGCGACGGTGAAGGTCACGCTCTGTCCGGCCGGAAGTGACAGCGGCAGGGCTGGTCCGGTGATCGAAAACGTGGTCCCGCTGGTCTGCAGTCCGGTGAGGGACACCGCTGACTTGCGGGTGTTGGTGAGCACCAGAGGCAGGGTTGAGGTTGATCCAACTGTCTGAGAACCGAAGGACAAACTCGACGGAGTGGCAGCTACTGGCGGAGCGTTATTGCCCGTGCCGCTCACTGCCAGCGTAAGAGTCGGATTGGAGGCGTTGCTCACGAAGGAAATAGTGCCTCTGGTCCAGCCAGAGGTGGTGGGCGCAAAAGCTACGCTTACGCTCAAGCTCTGACCTGGCGTTAAGACTGCGGGCAACGAGGCAACGGAGGTGTTGAATTCGGCGTTGCTCAAATTTATCTCAGACAGAGTCACGCTGGTTGAGCCAGTGTTGGTGAGGTTTACCAGCAGGGTTTCCGTTTCGCCCACACCGACGGTACCGAAGCGCAGGGTGCTGGAAGAGCACGTAAGCTGTTCGGAGGCTGTCTTTGCGTGCACGGGCAGCACGCTGAGCAGGCTGATGATTGTAAGTTTGGTTATGAGGTTGATTAGACGGACGGGTACGAGCTGCGATATGGGAGGGGGGAGTCTCATAGCACTTTCGATATTCAACGCCCAGCGGCGTTCGCGAAAGATTCCCCCGGTACAGTTTTGTGCGGTGGCCGAAAGGCCAATCATTTACATTGGCGTTTTCTTAGGAAGGGACAGTGAATGAGTGGTTACTGCACAAATGATTAGTGCACAAGTCCGAAGGCACGCGAGTGGAATTCCATGACTTCTTCGAAATGCGAAATAAAATAGGCCAAGCTGTGATCGCCGGGATACGAATGATATTCGTGCGGGATGAGCTCCTTCTGTAATAGCTGGTGCAGTGCGGCAGCGCCTTTTTCAAAGCCGAAGTTGTCATCCTGGCCGCAGTTGAAATAAATGCTGAGCTTGCGCAAGCCTATGATGTGCTTTTTCGCAAGGACGAACGGGTTGTTTTCGTTCCAGTGACCGACGTCGATGGGATCTCCGAAGACTGAGGCTAGAACTTCGCCCATGGGAGCGCCGGATTGTGCGGCGTTGTCGAGCTCCTCCGGAGTTTCTGTAATCAAGGCGGCGCTCTGCGCGCTGACTGCAGAAAACATTTCGGGGTGAGCGAAAGCGAGTCGTAACGCGCCGTAGCCGCCCATGGAGATTCCGCTGACCGCGCGTGCTTCGCGGCCCGGTCGAATGCGATATTTGGACTCGATTTGCGGAATGAACTCGCGAATCAGGAAATCGCTGTAACGCACGGAGCCGTCGGCTGAGTTGATGTAGAAACTGCGTCTCCCTTCGGGCTCGACGATGAGAAAATCTCCTATCTTGCCCTGGCGATGCAGATCGTCGAGCAGGGTCATGCCTCCGCTGTTGAAGAGGGTTTGCTCGTTGTCGCCGAGGCCATGCAGGAAATAAAGCACTGGATAAAGCGCGGCCGGGTTTTTCGCTGGAGTGGCCGCGGGCGCGCTGTAGCTGGCCGGAAGGTAGACGCAGTAGTGGACTACCTGTTTCAGAATCTTACTATTTAGAGCCGCGCAGTCGATGCGGCCCTGGGCGCGCGCGGACCCGCGAGCGCACATCAGGAAAACTATCAGCGTGACGAAGGTCGTGCTGAACGCTTTTCCAAAAATCCCTCTGGACATCTTTCTGAACATCGCACTGAACATCGCACTGAAAACTTGGCGCATGAATTCAGTTTACTCGTAGCGCAGCGCTTGCACGGGGTCGAGGCGGGCGGCGCGTCCCGCGGGGTACAGGCCGGAAATCAGGCTGACCACGACTGCGAAGCCGATTGCGAACAACACCAGCCACCACGGCACCGCCCAGAAATTGTCTGCGGGCAAAGACTGGCGGCGGAGATAAATGTTGGTGACAGTGTTGATCACTCTGCCGATGGCCCAGCCTAACGCGACGCCTACAATCCCGCCGAGAATGCCCATAGCTCCGGCTTCCGCAAAGAAAAGCTTCTTCACATCGCCGTCGCTGGCGCCGATCGCCTTCATGATGCCGATTTCGCGACGGCGTTCGAGAATGGCCATGACCAGCGTGTTGACGATTCCGATGGAGGCGACGGCCAGGGCGAGGCTGCCGAAAATTCCGAGGAACACGTCGAGCACTTTGAAAAATGTCTGGATGCTGCGGCTGGCGTCGAGAATCGAGAAAGTAGTGAAGCCCATTTTCTTGATGGCGTCTTCGACGGTCTGCACCTGGCTGGGTTTTGCCACCTTCACGCTGATCGACTGAGTAGACCGGCAGATCGCTGGCCGCGCGCGAAACTTCACGCAAATCGGTGGCCTGCATCACGTGCAGGCTCTCGGCCAGCTTGAGCGGGAGAAAAACTTTTGCCCGCGTGGGGCCGCGCATGCTTTCGGGATCAAGATCGGAGACTCCCACAATCTTGAGTTTTTGCTCGCGCGAGACGACCGAGTAGGCAGTGCCGGCCAGTGCGTCCGCTGGATTCGCAGAGGTGGGACTCGCAGACCCAGGATTCGATGGCGTGGTTTCGCGCTGGGCGTAGCGCATGATTAGTTCCTTGCCCAGCAGCGGCGCGGCCAGGTCGGCAACATTCGGGTCGGGTGTTCCAAGTTTGGGAGTCTTGCCGAGCAATTCCTCAGCGAAGGATTTCTGCAGGATGGCTTCGGGCGCGGTGTCGGAGGAAAAATAATTTCCCTGCATCCCCTCGAATGCGTCATTCGATTTGGCGGAGGCAGGCAGGGCGGAAATCGTTGTCAGATGAGGCTTGTCTTCGTAACGCAACTCAGTGTTGAAACGAATATCGGGGTAGGCTTCGAGCACGTTCGGCACACGCTCGATTTCCACGCGCGCGGCTTCATCGAGGACTCGGCTCTCGCCGGGAGCGGGTCCGTTGCGTTCTTCTTCACGGCCCATGCCGCGCATTTCGCGGCGGGAGCTGACGATGACGGTGTCGAAGAGCCCGGACTTTCCCAGCCGACGCGAGGCGAGTTGTTGCAGTCCAATGCCGAGCGAAAGCATGGCGACCAGAGAGGCCACGCCCACGGAAATGCCGACTGTGGTCAGCGAATTCCGCAGCAAGGATTCGCGCAGGTTGCGCAGGGCCAGTTCGGCGAGGTCGGGAATTTTCATCGCTGTACTCCACTGGTTTCAGCGGCCGCAGTCGACGGAACGTTCGGACGGTCGTCGATCAGTTTTCCGTCGGCCAGAAAAATCATTCGCCGGGCGTAGCGCTCGGCAAGCGCGCGCTCGTGGGTGACCATGACCACCGTCATGCCCAAGCCTTCGTTGAATTCGCGAAGTAGATTCATGATCTCGGTTCCGGTGTGGCTGTCGAGGTTGCCCGTGGGTTCGTCGGCCAGCAGGAGTTGCGGACGATTGATCAAAGCGCGGGCTAGGGCGGCTCTTTGCTGTTCGCCTCCCGAGAGTTCACTCGGACGATGATTCGTGCGCTCCTTCAGTCCCACTCGCTCCAGCGCTTCCCGAGCCAGATCCGCACGTTTTCCGCGATCTACTTCGGCGAAACGCAGCGGCAACTCCACATTTTCTGACAGGGTCATGCTGGCGATCAGATTAAACGACTGGAAAACCATCCCCACTACGTGGAGCCGGTACTTAGCGAGTTCTTCGCGCGAAAGCCGCGCCAGGTCTTTATCCTGAACTACGACACTTCCTGAGGTCGGACGATCTAGGCCGGCGATGAGATTCAAGACGGAGGATTTTCCGGAACCTGAACTGCCCAGCAGCGCAACGAATTCTCCCGAGCGCACTTCGAGAGAAACTCCGTCGACCGCGCGGATCAAGGTTTCGCCCATGCGGTAATGGCGGCAAAGATTTTCGGTGCGGATCGCACCATTCGCGGGAGGATTTGCCGGGGCAATGGCCATAGGTCTAACGAATAGTTCCTCGCAGCACACCCAGAGCGTCGGCAGGTTTCCCGCCGCCGTTCTTGCCGGTTGCGCCGTTTCCTTCCACGGTGACGGCGTCACCCTCGCCAGGAGCCAGGAACAAATTTTCTTCGACTCCGTGCTGTCGCGTGTAGAGGTCGTAGTAGCGGCCGCGCGCTGCGTAAAGCTGCGCGTGTGTGCCGCGCTCCACGATCTGTCCCTGCTCCATTACTAGGATTTGGTCGGCACGGCGAATCGTGGAGAGCCGGTGGGCAATGACGAATGTGGTGCGTCCCTGCATGAGATAAGAAAGGCCTTGCTGGATCATCTGTTCCGATTCCGAGTCGAGGCTGGAAGTGGCTTCATCGAGAATCAGAATGCGGGGTTCGGCCAAAATGGCGCGTGCGATCGAGATGCGCTGGCGCTGGCCGCCGGAAAGCTTTACGCCGCGCTCTCCCACCACTGTGTCGTACTTGTCGGTGAAGGATTCTGCGAACTCATCGACGCGGGCAATCTTGCAGGCGCGCATGATCTCTTCCTCAGTCGCGTTCGGCCGTGAGAACGCCACATTTTCACGAATTGTCCCGTCGAACAGGAACGACTCTTGCAGCACGACTCCCAGGCGCGTGCGGAAAGAGTCGAGGCGGACGGTGCTCAAATCTATGCCGTCAACGCGGACCGTGCCTTTCGTGGGCACATAAAACGCCGAGATCAATCCGATGGTGGTCGACTTGCCCGATCCCGACGAACCAACCAGCGCCGTGACCGTTCCCGGCTCGGAGCGAAACGAAATGTTGTGCAACACTTCGTGGGAGCCGTCGTAGCTGAAACTCACATCGTCAAACTCGACGGTGCCTTTGATGTCGTTTAACGTCACGGTGCGCCTGGGGTCCTGATCCTCGGGCCGCTCGCGCATGATCTCCTGCGTGCGCTCCAGTCCGGCCAGCGCTTCGGTGAGCTGCGTGCCAATCGCGACAACCTGCATGATGGGGATCACGAGAAAGCCCAGCAGGATGTTGTAGGAAAAATAACTTCCGGTGGTGAGCTTGCTCGCCACCATCTGGTGACCGCCGACGTACATGGTCGCGGCGCCTACCACTCCCATCAGCACGCTGGCGGAGAGGCTCATGAGCGAGGTCGCGGTGAGCGTACGCATGACGTTATCGAGCAGGCGGCGCACGCCGGTGGCAAAAGTTTTTTCTTCCCGCTCTTCTGCGTGATATCCCTTAATGACCCTGACGCCGCCCAGCGATTCGGTGAGCCGTCCTGTGACTTCGGCATTGATTTTGCCGCGCTCACGGAAGATGGGGCGGATGGTCGCGAAGGCCTTGTTCAGCGCGAAAGCGAAGCAACCGAGAGAACCCACGGCAATTAGCGTGAGCGGAGTGCTGATGCGAAGCAGCAATACAAGCGCGATGCTTGCGGCAACCAGGCCTCCCGTAAAATCCACAAGTCCGGTGCCCAGCAAATTGCGCACGCCTTCTACGTCGCTCATGATGCGCGACACTAACGCGCCGCTCTTGTTTGCGTCGTAAAAGGAAATCGGCAAACGCGAGATGTGTACCTGCACTTGCTCGCGAAGGTCGGCGATCAAGCGCTGCGCCGCTTTCGACAGCAGCTGCGTCAGAGAAAACGAAGTCACGCCTTGAACGAGCGTGGCCAGCAAGACAGCGATGACCAGCGGCGGCAGCAGCGACAAGTGACGTTTGCCGACGACATCATCAATCAGGAATTTTGAGGAATAGGGCAGCACGAATCCCGCAACCTTGTTGATCACCATCAGCACGAAGCCCAGCGCCAGCAGCCAGCGCCGGGGACGCATCAGCTTCCAGACTTCCGGCAGAACCGCCTTCAGTCTCTGGGATTTCGCGGGTTTCTTGGGATCTTTCTCTGCGGAACTCAATCCTTTGTTTGACTCCGTTGGAAAGGAATTTGCTTCATTTATTCTGCGCCGCAATCGGGCTTCGGGCTTCGGCGCTCGGGCTTCAAAAACCGGGCCCGGGCTTCGGCTGTCGGGCTTCGGCAAAGCCCGGGGTTCCTGATCTGCTGGACGGCACGCTGATCGAACTCTCTTTCGCTGAAGCCCGAAAGCTGAAGCCTGAAGCCCACCGTTTCGCCGAAGCCCGAAGCCCGCCGTTGTGACAGTTCCGGCCCGGCCGATGTATGCTCGGGGCGTGTTCCGCTCGTCTTCACCGGACCGATCGCCGACTCCAGGCCTTGCTCTGGGCCTGCTGGTTACGCTTTCCGTGGTGCTTGCCTACTCAGCCTACATTACATGGCAGGTGGCGGGTTTGCGCAAGCTGCAAACGCAACTGGTCGATCGCAACCGCAAGGATTCACTGCAGTTGTTGCGCATTCAGAACGATCTGAACCTGCTGGCCGTGGCCATGCGCGACATGGTGAGCAACGACGAACCCTATCCGTTGACGGCGTGGTCGGCGCAGTTCCAGCGCATTCGCACTGATCTGGACGATGCCATGCATATCGAGTCTGGGTTGGCGGCCAGCCGCACGCCCGAGCAGAGCGCATTTCTCTCCAGCGAGTTTACTCAATTCTGGAACGCCGTGGACCGCGTTTTCGCGCTCGCTCACGATGGCAAAGATAAAGAGGCGCGCGCGGACATTCAGCTCTCCCTGCAGTCGCGGCAGGCCGCTCTCAGCACCGCCGTGGCGCGATTGCTGGTGCAGAATACAGAAAACGAAGAGCAGGCGGGGCAGCGGATCGTGCAGATTTACGATCGCGTGCAGCGGCAGGTTTACGTTTTTCTCGCCGCAACTTTGTTTGCGGTGCTTCTCACCGGACTTTCTCTGATTCGCTGGACCCGGCGATTGTTCGCCCGCATGACCGAACTTTCCGAACGGCGCAGCGAGCTGGCACAAAAATTAATCGCCACGCAGGAGTCGACGCTGCGCTACATTTCGCGCGAACTGCACGACGAGTTTGGACAAATCCTCACCGCGATCGGATCGATGCTGCGCCGCGCCGGAAACCAGGCGCCGGAGGGATCGCCGCTGCGGGCTGATTTGCAGGAAGTCCGCGAGATCGCGCAATCGACTCTTGATAAGGTTCGCAGCTTGTCGCAGGCGCTGCATCCTGTCATGCTCGATGAGGCTGGGCTCGAGAGCACGCTCGATTGGTATATTCCTACCGTGGAAAGACAAACGGGAATTGCCATATCCTACGAGAAGCAAGGCCAGCCCTTTGCGGTGGATGGAGGCGCGGGCGTGCACATTTACCGCGTGCTGCAGGAGGCGCTGAACAACGTTGCGCGGCATGCCGGCGCTAAGCAAGCGTGGGTGCGGTTGCGTTTTTTGCCCGCGGCGCTCGAGCTGGATGTGGAGGATCACGGTGTTGGATTCGCCGAGCGACTGTCTCGGCACGGAATTGGGCTGGTGGCGATGCGCGAGCGCTCGGAGCTGATGGGCGGGCAGTTGGTGATCTCGCGGCCGGCTGAGGGCGGAACGCTGGTTCATTTGATGGTTCCAAGGGAGAAGGCGGAGTCTCATGGCAAAGAAGATCTCAGTACTGTTGGTGGATGATCACAGTCTGGTTCGGCGCGGCTTCCGGCGCATGCTCGAAGACGAGCCCGACATGACCGTGGTGGGCGAAGCTGGCGACGGAGAAAAAGCCATCGAACTGGCGCGAGAACTCCGTCCGAAAGTGATCGTGATGGATTGCGCGCTGCCGGGCATGAACGGGTTGGAAGCGACGCGCAGAATATTGGACGATTCGCCGGAGATTGGCGTCCTCATGCTCAGCATGCACAGCGAGAGCACCTGGGTGCGGCAGGCCGTGGATGCCGGGGCCCGGGGCTACGTGCTGAAGAATGCGCTGGATCTGGAATTGGGAGCTGCCATTCGCAAGGTGGCCGCGGGAGAAACGGTTTTCGATCCTCAGGTCGATCAGCATTCGCCGCTGAAGGGAGAGCGCGACAGCCTGACGCCGCGCGAACTCGAAGTGCTGCAGATGATTGTGGATGGCAAATCGAACAAAGAGATCGCGACGGCGTTAGCATTGAGCGCGAACACGATCGCCGTCCATCGCGCCAACATCATGAATGCGCTGGGAATTCACAAGACGGCCGAACTGGTTGTCTACGCCATTCGCGCCGGGCTGGTGAACGTTCCGTGAATCGCAGGTCTTTTCTGCAGGGAATGGCGGGTGTGGCATCGTGTGCGCAGTTGCCCTTGCTGCATGCGCTGCCAGGTGAATTACTGTCGGCCCGTGCACTGGGACAGACCGGCTCGGGCAACGCTCCCGGGTTTCGTTTTGTCGACGTGACGGAGCCGGCCGGAATTCACTTCCAGCACAACAGCGGAGCTTACGGCGGCAAACTTCTCCCTGAGACGCTGGGCTCGGGCTGCGCCTTTCTCGACTACGATCGCGACGGCTGGCAGGACGTTCTGCTGATCAACGGCATGGACTGGCCGGGCCACGAGTCGCCGAAAAACGATTCCGCGAACCACAAGACGCAACGCTCCACGCTGCGGCTCTATCACAACAACGGCAACGGCACGTTCACTGACGTGACCACGCGCGCCGGTCTCGACATCGAACTCTACGGCATGGGCGTAGCCGTCGGCGATTACAACAACGACGGCTTCCCCGATATTCTGGTCACCTGCGTGGGCCAGAACCGGTTGTTTCGCAATACTGGCAAAGGCACATTTGTGGACGTGACCGCGGCCAGCGGCCTCGGCAAACGCGAGGGCTTCAGCACTTCGGCACTGTGGTTCGATTACGATCGCGACGGGCTGCTCGATCTTTTTGTCTGCAACTACGTGAAGTGGTCGCCGGGACACGACGTGTTTTGCAGCCTCGACGGCAAACACAAGTCTTACTGCACGCCGGAGGCTTATCGCGGCGAGACTTGCTGGCTGTTTCACAATCGCGGCAACGGAACTTTCGAGGACGTTACGGCGGCGAGCGGCATTTTCGATAGCAGTTCAAAATCGCTGGGGGTCGCCATGATCGACGACGACCGCAGTGGATGGCCTGACTTGCTCGTGGCCAACGATACGCAGCCCAACAAACTCTATCGCAACCAGCGCAACGGCACATTCAAAGATGCGGCCGTGGAAGCTGGTCTCGCCTTCAGCAATGAGGGCAAGGCGCGCGCGGGCATGGGCGTGGACGCCGCCGATTTCGAGAACTCCGGACACCCCGGCGTGGCGATCACCAATTTTGACAATGAAATGATCGGTCTCTACCGATCCAACGGGAAAAATTTCGAAGATGTTGCCGCGGTGAGCGGCGTGGGGATGGCGTCTAAAACCAGTCTGGGCTTCGGCTGCGTTTTTCTCGACGCCAATCTCGATGGCTGGCTCGATCTGGCTGTCGCCAACGGACACATCGACGAGACCGTGCGCAACATTCGTGGCAATGTCGGCTATGCGCAGCCGCCGCAGCTTTTTCTGAATAGCGGCTGAACGGCGGAAAGAGCAGCTTCCGCGATGTGGCTGCGGATTTGGGCGGAGCTTTCGGTCAACCGAAAGTAGGACGCGGCTTGGCCTACGCAGACTTTGACCGTGACGGCGATCTCGATCTTCTGCTCACGACCAATAACGGGCCGGCATATCTGTATCGCAACGACCAGTTGGCTGGGAACAAGAGTATCCGGTTCCGTCTGGTGGGGACGAAGTCGAACCGCGACGGCATTGGGGCGACCGTGCAGATTTTTGCAGGAGGCTTGAACCAATCGCGCATGGTGAAGAGCGGATCGAGTTACCTGTCGCAGTCTGAACTTCCTGTTACGTTCGGGCTGGAGAAGCGCGACCAGATCGATCGCGTCGTCGTTCAGTGGCCCAGCGGAAGAATCGAAGAATACAAGAATCTTGCCGCGGGCCGAGCCTACGAGTGCGTGGAAGGAAAAGGGATTACGCCGCAACAGGGTTTTTGAAGGTCTGCCGTCAGCAAGATTTCACTTCGGGACCAGAGTTCCCGCAGCGACGATATCGATCTGCACCGAGTCGTCCACTCGCAAAAATAATGCGCTCGGATTCTTCATTCCCCATTTCACATAAGGGATCGTAAAGTGGAGAGTCGCGGTCCAATGATCTTCCGCGAGATCTGCCATCGCGGGAACGTCGATTTCGCGATCGACGCCATGAATCGTGAAAGTCCCGTGAACCTTCACCGCGGATTTTCCTTTTGCGCTGACAGTTCCTTCCACGCGGTCGGGACGAAATGTAATTTCCGGATACTGCTCGCTCTCCAGGACCTCACGGTGCATTTTGCCGTCCCGCATTTTGCTGCCAGTGTCGCCGCTCTTTGCGTCCACGACAATTTCGCCGGTGAGCGTTCCCGCGCCAGGGTCGAGTTGCAGCGTGCCCGCTTCAACCGGAACGTTCCGTGAACGGTGTGCAGAACATCGCCTAGCGTGATGTTGACGGTGGTCTTGGAAGGATCGAGTTGCAGCGTAGACTGTTGGGCGGAAGCCGCTGCACTCGCCCCAAGCAGCGCGTACAGAACCAAGATCAATTTGCAGCGCAGAGTTTTTCGGCCAGCCCTGTGATTGGTCGCGCGCATGGAGCGACGAAGCGGGAAGTTGCGAAGTGAGAAGGTGCGCGGCGAGAAGTTAGGCAGTGAGCAGTCCCCATCCGAACGAGATCCCATCCAGGGCCAGGCTCTGCGGCGACAATGCTCCTACGTGCAAGGCCAGCAATCTCTCGAAGATTTCCGGCTTCCGGCGAAAAACTTGCAACGTGCGCCGTTGCAGCCGCGGGCGCCCATCGAGCGTCAACATGAGCCGCGCCATCAATAGCGGACGCAACGCCAGGCGGCGATGCTCGGCCTGGTACGGCTCGCAAGTCACCCGACCGGAGACATTGTGCCAGGGCTACCGCCTGACGGAAGGAAAGACCCAGGCCCTGTCCCGTGATGGCGTCCACGGTGCCGGATGCATCGCCGATCAGCGCGACATTTCGGCGATAAACGCGCCTCAGCGTGCGGTTGGCCGTGAGCGCGCCCCGTTCGGCAGAGACGGTTTCGGCGCCACGAAGCCGCGCATGCAGTTCGGGCAGCGCGGCTAGAGCCTGTTCCACACGCAGCTTCGCATCGTGCGAGGCGACGGCTACGCAAACTTCTTCGTCGCTCACCGCAGTGGCATAGCCCTGACTGCGATCTCCCCAGTAGATCTCCATGTGGTCGCTCCACGGAGTGACGCGATAGTGCTGGCGAAAGGCGTATCGCAAGCCGGTGCGCACGCGCACATCGAGTCCGGCCCAGCGGCGCACGCGTGAATTCGCTCCGTCGGCGCCCACGATCCACTTGGCGCGGACGGTGCGGTTTCCCAGCTGAACTTCTTCTCCCGAGATGCCCGTAACCGCCGTGCGCCACAGCAGGTCTACTCCCTCACCCGCCGCACAGTCGGCCATGATGCGGTGCAGCGCGGTTCTGCGAACTGCGAGGCCGACGCCACGGGAAGGGAACAGCGCGTCGGCCGACACGCCGGAACTGAAAAACCGAACTCCGCGGAAGGGATACCCATCGCTACGCTTCAATGTGATCCCCAGCCCCTGAAGCGCGAGCAGCCCGTCGGGCATCAATCCCTCGCCGCAGGTCTTATCAATCGGCGGCTCGCTGGCGTCGGCCACCACCACACGCAACCCGCATTGTCGCGCTGCGATTCCTGCCGCCAGACCCGCCGGCCCTCCGCCGATTACAAACACCTCGGTAGACTTCAGCAAAACGAAACCTCACCACCGCAGAAGCAGAAGCTCAGAACAGAATCCCGGACCCATCGCCGCGAGCAGGCCAAGCGTGCCCGGCTCTGGACGACGGTTCCTCATCACATCTTCAAGCACCACCAGCACCGACGCGGACGACAAATTTCCCACCCTGCGCAGGCAGGCCCAGGAGGGATCAAGCTGCCCGTCCCGCAAATCCAGTGCGTCGGCCGTTGCCTCCAGCACCTTGGGACCGCCGGTGTGCAGCACCCAGCTATGCAGGTCGCTTCGCCGGTATCCGTGGTCGGCAAGAAACTCGTCGACGTCGTGACCCAAATTTTCACGGATCAAAGTCGGCACCTCGGGCGAGAGCGTAATGTTGAAGCCCTTTTCGGAAACTTTCCAGCCCATCATCGGTTCAGTGTCAGGATAGAAGACAGACCGGGTCGCGAGAATCTCGGGTCCATTCGCGTCCATGTCGTCTCCGGTGACAATCACTGCCGCCGAACCATCGGCGAACAGGCCCGACGAAATCAAGTTGGCTACGGAAAGATCTTCGCGCTGCAACGTCAATGAGCAAAGTTCAACCGAAACCAGCGCCGCGGCCTGCGAAGGATATGCCCGCACATAGTCCGCTGCCCGCGAAATTCCGGCCGCGCCCGCGACGCATCCCAGTCCGAAAATCGGTACCCGGCGGATATTGCGCGGCAGCCCCATGCGATTGATGAGCAGTGCGTCGATGGAAGGGCTCGAAATCCCAGTGACCGAAGTGAAAAACAGAGCGCCCAACTGCTCGGGCGCCAGCCCGGCGTGATGCAGAGCGCGGCAGAGGGCCTGCTCTCCTAACTCCTGCGCCACCTTGATCCAGATATCGTTGGCCTGCCCCCAGGTCGTGAGTTTGTGGTAGTCCTCCGCGGGCATCGCCAGATAGCGCCCGTCTACGGTAACGTTGCGGTGCAACCGCGCGAGAGTCAGGGGATTTTTAAGCCGCGCGCCCCAATATTCCTGAAGCTTTTCCAGCAGGAATTTCTGCGAGTAGTAATGCTTGGGAAATGCGCTGGCGGCGCTGGCGATCTTCATGGTTGTCTCGATCCGGCTTGTCGCGAGTTGGATGGTCGCGCAAACCCTGTGTCGACGTGCGATTCTCGATCCTGGGCTCGGTCTCGAAACGTTGCACCTGGAAACGTTACACCCGGACACGTCACAGCTCGACACGTTACATCAAGAGCCGCATAACAGCAGGCCGTGCGACCCATCGGTATTCCGGTCGCGCCCGCCAAACGCGTGCCGACGAAAAATATTCTCCCAACTCCGTGGTTCGGAGTTGTCACCGCGCTGTTAAAAGCCCTGAGCACTCCGAAATCAACACCGCTCATTGCAAGATAGCGATGGACGAAGGAAATCCACCCGGCGCATACGTGGCTACTTCTCCGAGCGTACCATTGCCGGGGTCCAGAAGGAACACTTCGAGCGATCCGCCCTGGCCCCCCACCATCAGATATTTGCCGTTCGGGTCAGCGACGAGCGAAGTGGGTTGTTTCACGGTGGTGAACGGCGAGAGCGTAAGAATCGTGAGCCCGCCGTCTGAGCCGATGGAATACGCGGCTAGATTGCCGGCGGCTGAACTGCTCGATCCCTGATTGGCTACGTAGAGATATTTGCCCGAAGGATCGATGAGCAGCGACACAGGAGCTGACACCCCGGATTCTCCAACCGGTGAATTCGGAAACTGCTGCAGAATTCCGCCAGTCCCAATCGTAAATTCGGAGATCGAATTCCCGCCGCTCCCGTTCACGCAATAGAGATACTTCCCGGTCGAATCCACCACCAGACCACCCGGGGTGGTGTTGGCGGCGGTGGGGAATAACCCAACCAGGGCAGGCACACCAGCAGCGAGTGACCATACTTCGATTTGCCCGTTTTGGGTTTGTCCGTTGGGGACCGCAGCCCCGATAAAAATGAAGCTGCCGGAGGGCGAGAGGGCCATGCCGGTTGGCTTGACGCCTAAAAAGGTCGTGGTGGGCGCACCGAGAGTTCCGTCGGAGGCAAATGAGAGAACCGAGAGGCTTCCGGAAGTGGCATTGGCTACGTACAAATATCCTCCCGCCGCATCCATCGCCATGAGCGTTGGGGTCAGCGCGGACGCCCCGAGTGGGGTTCGCGACACTTCTGTAATAATTCCGGTGGAAGGTGCGATGGAGAACAGGGAGATGTCGTCCTCTCCGGAATTCGCCACGTAGAGATACTTTCCTGACGGGTGCAGCAGAATCGCTTCCGGCGCCAGGCCGGTGTCGAAGGGACTATTCAACAGCGTGGTCAACACGCCCGAATTGGGATCTTCCCGGAAGACGGCGATCTGGTCGACTGACGGCAGGGTGGTGTAGACGTAATGATTCGAAGTGGTTCCACAGCTGATCCATGTCGCAGCGCTCAAACCCACCACCAACAGGGCCGTTGCTTTCTTTAGCATCCGTAACTCCTAAGGCAAATTTTTAAAGCGAAAAGAAAGGAAACCGCTGGCACGCCCCGCGCCGGATTCCGCGCGAATCTGTTGTCCTCAAAACGAATCATCTGCCGAGCGGTTCAAACGATTTGCTATCGGACAGGCACGAGTTCAGCCTTGGCCACGCAAGGCCGTGCACCCACACATTTTCCTCCGGAGATATTCCCTTCAGACTGAAAAATCTTTGAAGCCCTATTCTACCCATATCTTGCCGGGACACGCCATTCCCTGTCGCTGGTTATTGGGCTGGGCGGCCCGAGCGCCGGGGTAGCGCGCCGCTCAATATCCGTTGATGATGCATGGTCTGACGCTGCACGGTTTGATGCTGCGATGCTGCGCTTGCGCACTCAGGTTGCATTGCGCCTACGGCAGTGTGGTGCGCGATTCGATGCAAGGCGACGCCGATGAACAAGGTTCAGTGCGCGAGGGAGGGCCGTGGACTTCCCGCTGCGGCGGTTTCAGGCAAGGCATGGTCTTCGCCGCCGCGCAGCCACAGCCGCAAGCGGTCGAGGTACACGTAGACCACGGGAGTGGTGAACAGTGTCAGAGCCTGGCTCACAGTCAATCCGCCAACAATTGTGATGCCCAGCGGACGGTGCAGTTCCGATCCTGTGCCGTGGCCCAGAGCCAGCGGCAGCCCGCCCAGCAGGGCCGCCATGGTAGTCATCATAATCGGGCGGAAGCGCAGAATGCAGGCTTCGTAGATGGCGTCCACAGGCTTTTTGCCCTGCGTGCGTTCCACTTCCAGAGCCACGTCGATCATCATGATGGCGTTCTTTTTTACCAGCCCAATCAGAAGGATGATGCCAATCATCCCAATCACGTTGAGCTCATTGTGAGTCAACAGCAGCGCCAGCAGCGCTCCCACGCCAGCTGACGGTATCGTGGAAAGAATGGTTATGGGGTGGATATAGCTCTCGTAAAGCATGCCCAGCACAATGTAGACAGCGACGAGTGCGGTGATTATCAGAATCAGCATGTTCGAACGCGAATCCTGAAAAGCGGCGGCGGTCCCCTGAAAGCTAGCCTGGATCGTGGGCGGAAAACCGATCGTGCGTTCGGCTTTCTCGATGGCGTCGGTAGCCTGGCCGAGCGAGACCCCGGGCGCCAGATTGAACGAGATGGTCACCGATGGAAGCTGGCCCTGGTGATTCACCGCTAATGGAGTATTCGAAGGCTCGTAGTGCGTGAAGGCCGCCAGTGGCACGGCCGTCCCTGTGGTCGAGCGCAGATAAATATTCTGCAGGGCCTCGGGAGTCTGCTGATATTGCGGCGCAACTTCCATGACCACGTGATACTGGTTGAGCGGCCGGTACATGGTGGAAACCTGCCGCTGCCCAAACGCGTCGTAGAGAGCGTTGTCCAGCGTCGAGGCTGTAATGCCCATGCGGCTGGCGGTATCGCGATCGATCACCAGCTTGGCTTGCAGCCCTTTATCCTGCTGATCGGAATTCTGGTCGCGCAGTTCGGGGAGGGTTTTGAGTTTGTTCAACAGACGTGGCGCCCATCTGTTCAAGTCGTCCAGATTTCCGCTCTGCAGCGTGTACTGATATTGCGCGTTGCCATATCGCCCGCCAATGGTTAATTCCTGCGCGGCCTGCAAAATCAGGGTTGCGCCGGGCACCACCGCCAGTTTGCCCCGCAGCCGGTTGATCACGTCATCGGCAGTCGGGTACTTGCAGGGCTGCCAAAAGTGTTCCTTCTGGCATGGGCCCCGCTGCTCCAGCGGTTTCAACATGACGAAGAACCGGCCCTGGTTCAGCGCCGAACCCCCACCCGTAAATCCACCCATGGTGTCGACCGCCGGATCTTTTAGCACAATGCTGGCGTATCGCCTGATCTTATCGCTCATGGACTGGAATGAGATATCCTGCGCCCCAATCACCGAGCCCTGAATGCGCCCTGTGTCCTGCTGCGGAAAGAAACCCGTCGGCACAATGGAGTAAAGGTAAATGCTCAACACCGCCACCAGAACGGTGACCACTCCAGTGAAGGCCTGGTGCGCCAGCACCCACTTCAGCGCATGCGAATAGATCGTCAGAACCCGGTCGAAAACCCATTCGCTGGCGCGATAGAAGACGTTGTGTTTTTCATTCTTCTTCTCGGACCTCAGAAATTTCGCGCACATGGTCGGTGTCGTGGTCAGTGAAACCAGCAGCGATACCGCAATCGCGACGCTCAGCGTCACCGCAAATTCGCGAAACATCCGTCCTACAATTCCGCCCATCATCAGTAGCGGAATGAACACGGCGACCAGTGACACGCTCATCGAGACCACGGTAAACCCAATTTCCGCCGCGCCCTTGAACGTCGCCTGCACTACGTTCATGCCGTGCTCCACGTAGCGCGTAATGTTCTCCAGGACCACGATCGCATCGTCGACCACGAATCCAGTCGAGATCGCCAGCGCCATGAGCGACAGATTGTCCAGGCTGTATCCCAGCAAATACATTACCCCGAACGTTCCTACCAGCGAGAGTGGCACGGCGATACTCGGAATGATCGTCGCCCGCACCGTGCGCAGGAACACAAATACGACCATAATTACCAGCGCGATCGAGATCAACAACGTCTTCTCGATGTCTTTTACTGATGCCCGCACCGTGGTCGTGCGATCCATCACAACCGAGAGCTTGATCGCCGGCGAAATCGAAGATTGCAGATATGGCAACAGTGCCTGCACCCGGTCCACGGTCTCAATAATGTTCGCGCCGGGTTGCCGGAAGACGGGCATGATAATTCCAGGTTTGCCATTGACCAGTCCAAGATTACGCACGTCTGCCAACGAATCCTCAACCTCTGCCACATCTCCCAGGCGCACCGGTCCGCCGTTGTGGTATGCCATGATGAGCGGCCGGTACTGGTCTGCAGTAAAAAGCTGGTCGGTATCGGTGAAGGTATTCGCGCGTCCGGCGTCGGAAACTTGGCCTTTCGGTGCGTTCGCGTTGGCGGCGTTCAAAGCGTTTCGAACCGTGTCGAGCCCAACCCCCAGCTTGTTGAGCAAGGTTGGATTGACCTCCGCACGCACCGCCGGCTGCGCCGAACCCCACACAAAAACCTGCCCCACTCCGTTTACCTGCGCCAGCTTTTGCGACAAGATTGAGTCAGCGGCGTCGTACATCTGCGGCACGGTCTGGGTGTCGGAGGTCAATCCCAGCAACAGAATGGGCGAGTCCGCCGGATTCACTTTGCGATACGTTGGATTGCTGGGCAGGTTGGCGGGAAGCTGGCTGCGTGCGGCGTTGATCGAGGCTTGTACATCGCGCGCCGCGGCGTCGATGTTCCGGTTCAGATCGAACTGCAGCGCGATGGAGGTACTGCCCAGTTGACTCGACGAAGTCAACTGGTTGACGGCGGCAATGCGTCCGAACTGGCGCTCCAGTGGCGTGGCTACGGCCGACGCCATGGTCTGCGGATCAGCTCCCGGCAAGCCCGCGCCCACGCTGATCACCGGGAAGTCCATCTTCGGCAGCGAGGCCACCGGAAGAAAGTTGAAGGCGAGAATCCCCGACAGCAGCAACGCCGCCGCCAGCAGCGACGTGCCAATCGGACGCCGGATAAATGGTGCCGAAATACTCATTGCCTAAAAGCGCCTCTTAGCATGCCCAACCGGCATGCCCGGTCACTCAGCCTGATCCGCCGACTTAATCTCCCGAGGCAGGCTCCTCGATGATTTCGTTGCCGATCTTGTACCGTTCAAACCTGCGCGCCAGCCGGTCAAACCACAGGTAGATCACCGGAGTGGTGTAAAGCGTGAGCAACTGGCTGAGCAGAAGTCCGCCCACAATCGTGATGCCCAGCGGACGGCGCAACTCCGCTCCCGTCCCGGAGCCTAAAGCCAGGGGCAGACCGCCGAGCAGCGCGGCCATGGTCGTCATCATGATGGGACGGAAGCGCAGCAAACACGCCTGAAAGATCGCTTCTTCCGGCGGCTTGTGTTCCACGCGCTCGGCTTCCAGAGCAAAGTCGATCATCATGATGGCGTTTTTCTTGACGATGCCGATCAGGAGAATGATCCCTATCAGGGCCACCACCGTCAGATCGTTGTGCGTGATCTGCAAGGCCAGAATCGCGCCTACGCCAGCCGAAGGCAGCGTGGAAAGAATCGTGATGGGGTGAATGTAGCTTTCATACAAAACACCCAGCACGATGTAAACCGTAATCACCGCGGCCAGAATCAGATAAGGTTCGCTGGCCAGGGAATTCTGGAACGCCGCGGCCGTTCCCTGGAACGCGGTGTGTATGCTCGCCGGCAACTGAATTTCCTTCTCTGCCGCCTGAATGGCGCGGGTTGCGTCTCCCAGCGACGCGCCGGGCGCCAGATTAAACGAAAGCGTCACCACCGGAAACTGTCCTTGGTGGTTGACGGCAAGGTACGCGGGGCTCGATTGCATTCGGGTAAATGTCAGGATTGGAACCGGAGCCCCGCTGGTGGTCACGGCCGCGCCGTTGGCCGTTGGTGCGCCCGAGTTCGGCGTCACGGTGCTGGGGCGGATGTAAATATCTTTCAGATCCGCGGGCGTCTTCGCGAAGGTTGGGAGCACTTCAAGAATTACGTGGTACTGGTTCAACTGCGTAAAGATGGTCGAAACCTGCCGCTGCCCGAATGCGTCATAAAGCGTGTTGTCAATCGCCTGTGGAAATATGCCCAGCCGGGAAGCCGTGTCGCGGTCAATCGTGATATTGGTTTTCAGTCCGTTGTTGAGCTGATCGGTGGCCACGTCGCGCAATTCCGGCAGGGTACGGAGCTTGTCGACAAGTTTCTGCGTCCACTCCGCCAGTTCCTGCGCGTCGGCATCCTCCACCGAGTACTGAAACTCAGTGCGGCTCACGCGGTCTTCCACGGTCAAGTCCTGCACCGGCTGCATATAGAGAGTGATCCCGTGCACGTTGGCCAGTTGCGGTTGCAGCTTCCGGATGATGGTGGAAGCGTCGTCCTTGCGCTCGTCCAGCGACTTCAAATTAATCTGAATGCGGCCCACATTCGGCGTGGTGTTGGTGCCGTCCACGCCGATGAACGACGACAGGCTCTCCACGTCCTGCTTATCGTTGAGGATGATCCTTGCCAATTCCTGCTGCCGCTGCGCCAGCGCGTCAAACGAAATGTCGTCCGGGGCTTCCGAAATCCCCAGAATCACGCCCGTATCCTGCACCGGGAAAAATCCCTTGGGAACAACCACGTACATAACCAGCGTTAGCACCAGAGTTCCGAGGGTCACGAACAAGGTTGCGGTCTGGTGTTGCAACACCCATTTCAAGGTGCGCCCGTAGAACGCGACCACGCGATTGAAGTAGTCTTCGGAGACTTCGTAGAACCGGCCTTTTTCCCCGTCCTTGCGATGCTTCAACAACTTGGCGCACATCATGGGAGTCAAGCTCAAAGACACTCCCGCCGACACCAGGATGGTCACGGACAGCGTCACCGCGAACTCCCGGAAGAGGCGCCCCACAATGTCGCCCATAAATAGCAGCGGAATAAGGACGGCAATCAGCGAGACTGTTAACGAAACAATGGTGAAACCAATTTGCCCCGAGCCCTTCAGCGCCGCTTCCAGCGGCTCGTCTCCCATCTCCAGGAAGCGGTCGATGTTCTCGATCATGACGATGGCATCATCCACCACGAATCCGGTGGAGATGGTCAGTGCCATCAGCGTCAGATTGTTGAGGCTGTATCCCAGGAGGTACATCACGCCAAACGTGCCGATCAGAGAAAGCGGCACCGCTACGCTGGGGATCACAGTCGCAGAAAGATTCCGCAGGAACAGAAAGATGACCATCACCACCAGCACGATGGTGAGCATCAGCTCAAACTCCACATCTCTCACCGAAGCGCGGATGGTGAGGGTCCGGTCGGTAAGAATTTGCACTCTCACCGCCGATGGCAGCGACGCCTGCAGTTGCGGCAAAAGTTTCTTGATCCGGTCCACCACGCTGATGATGTTGGCGCCGGGCTGACGCTGAATATTGACGATCACGGCCGGCGTCAGATTCATCCATGCGGCCAGCCGAATGTTCTCGGTTCCATCGATGACGTTGGCGATGTCGGCGATTCGCACCGGAGCGCCATTGTGATAAGCCACTACGATTGGTTTGTATTGCTCGCTGGTGAGCAGTTGATCGTTGGCTCCGATGGTGTAGGACTGCCGCGAGCCATCGATCACGCCTTTGGCCTGGTCCACATTGGCTTGCACCAGAGCGGCCCGCAGGTCTTCCAGGCTCAGTCCGTAGGAAGCCAGCGCGGTGGGGTTGGCCTGAATCCGCACTGCCGGCTTTTGGCCGCCGCTGATCGAAACCAGTCCCACTCCCGGCAACTGAGAAATTTTCTGCGCCAGCGCCGTGTCGGCCAGGTCTTCCACTTTCGACAAGGGCAGCGAGTCTGACGTCATGGCCAGCGTGAGAATTGGCGAGTCCGCCGGATTCACCTTGTTGTAAATCGGCGGATTCGGAAGATCGGTCGGCAGATAAGTAGACCCCGCATTGATCGCGGCTTGCACCTGCTGCTCTTCCACGTCGATGTTCTGATCAAGCCCGAACTGCAACGTGATCACGGAACTGCCAAAGGAACTCGTCGAGGTCATCTGCGTGAGTCCCGGGACCTGGCCGAATTGCCGCTCCAGCGGCGAAGTCACCGAAGACGCCATCACGTCAGGATCTGCACCGGGATAAAACGTCAACACCTCAATGGTGGGATAGTCGACTTCGGGAAGCGCCGACACCGGAAGCTGTGTGAATGCAACCCACCCCACCAGCAGCACGCCCACCATGAGCAGCGTGGTTGCGACCGGGCGAAGAATAAATAATCGGGATGGGCTCATGGTTGATTCACGATCGACTCACGATTGACTGGGGAAGACGGACTCATGAACGAAATGGTCACGAACCCGGAGTTCCCGCAATTCCCGGTTGCCGGCTGCTCGCTCCTGCCTTTGGAGGCACGTTTCGAGGCGCAATCTTACTTCCGTTTTGCAGTTTGTCCTGCCCGTCGGTCACAACCGTGTCGCCGGGATTGAGCCCGCTGGCCACCGCCGTAGTATCTCCCTGCTGCAACGAGATGGTGACTGGACGCGCCTCCACGGTTTGGTCCGGCTTCACGGCATAAACGAATGTTCCCTGCGGGCCGCGCAGAATCGCCGCGGTCGGCACCACCGTGCTGTTCTTGCGCGTTTCCAACAGGAGCTTGGTGTTCACAAACTGGTTGGGCCAGAGCTGGTTGTCTTTGTTGTCGAACACGGCTTTCAGCTTGTCCGTGCCCGTGGTCTGATCGATCTGGTTATCGATCGTCATCAGCTTGCCCGTGGCCAGCTTGTTCTGGTTGTCCGCGTCGAAGGCGTCCACTTCGAGCGTGGCGTTTTTCATATGCTGCGCCACAGTCGGCAACACGTTTTCGGGCAGCGTGAAGATCACGCCAATCGGTTGCAGCTGGGTGAGGATCAGCATGGGATTCGTGTCCGCGGCATGCACAATATTTCCCGGATCCACTTGCCGCAGCCCAACGCGCCCGTTGAATGGCGCCGTGATGTTGCAGTAGACAATCTGCAGCTTGGCGTTATCGATCTGCGCCTGATCGGTGCGCACCTGCCCGTCGAGTTGGTCCACCAGCGATTTCTGCGTGTCCACCTGCTGCTGGGCAATGCTTCCGGAGGGAATCAGCGTAGTGTAGCGGTCAAGGTTCAGCCTGGCATCGCGCAGCGACGCCTGATCCTTGAATATTTGCGCCTGCATTTGTTCCAGTTGCACCTGGTAGGGGCGTGGATCAATCACGATGAGCAAATCGCCTTCCTTCACCGTTTGTCCTTCCTGGAAGTTGACGCGCATGATCTGCCCGTCGACACGGCTCTTAATGTTCGCCGTGTAGAACGCAGTTACCGAGCCCAGGCCTACCAGGTAGACAGGCACATCCTGCTGCGTCACCGGGGCGACTGCCACCGAGACGGCGCGCGGAGCGGCCGCTTGCGCTTGCTGCTGCTTGGCGTCGCCGCCGGTGCAGGCCACGAAGGCGGCGCAGATAATAAAGGCCAAGACCACTGTGAGGGACGACGCCAGCTGGGGCCGCCAGAGTTTTTCCGGAAGAGTTCGGGTCGGCGTGGTTTGGGTCGGAAGGAAGCGGGTATCACTCATAATTTTTATGATGTCGGTTCGTTAAGCAGATATTCTTCGGGCTTGCAGTTGAACCTGCCAAACATTAGACGTATACAAGTTCCGTTCGGTTTCGCGAATCTACGAGTCAGAGAGCGCGAAAACTTGTCCACGCCAACGGATCCTCCGGGGAATGCTGAGGCGGGAACCGGAATACAAATGCAACATCAGAACTTAGCGCAAAACCAGCATCAACTCCGCCCCCGCAGCAGGTCAAGACCGGGGCGAAAGTTTTACAAATCTTTACTCGCTTAACGTGGATCTTTACGCGCTGACGCCCGTTACCGCACTGATCTTGATGGATTGACGTTAATGAATTGACCTTTGCGAGGCCGCCTTATGAGTCGATCCTTATGAGTTCGTCTGTGAGTTGATCTCTTCGGAAATTGACCGCTAAGAACTGGTCCGTTCGGCTGTACTCAGCGCCGCTACCCGATGCCGACTTTCGTACGCCGTAATCTCCGGTTCATGCTGCAACGTGAGCCCGATATCGTCCAGTCCGTTCAGCAGGCAATGCCGCACGAATTCGTCGACCGGAAACTTCGCGCGAAATCCCTGTTCATCGCGTACTTCACATTGTTCCAGGTCGATCGTGAGTTGATAATCGTTGGTCTCGCGAGCGCGGCGCATCAGTTCGGCAACTTCGCTCTCGCTCAACAGCACGGTGAGGAATCCATTCTTCGTGCTGTTGTTGGCAAAAATATCGGCGAAGGAGGAGGAGATCACGGCGCGAAAACCGAAGTCAGCCAGCGCCCACACCGCATGTTCCCGCGACGACCCGCAGCCAAAATTCTTTCCCGCCACCAGAATGCTCGCGCCCTTGTATCGCGGCTGATCCAGAACAAACTGATCGTGCGCAGACTGACCCTTAGCAGATTCGGCGTTCTTTTTTCCATCCGCTGAAAAGCGCCAATCGTAAAACAAGAACTGGCCGAAGCCCGTGCGTTCGATCCGCTTCAAGAATTGCTTGGGAATAATCTGGTCGGTGTCCACGTTGACCCGATCCAGCGGCGCTACGCGACCGCGATGCGTACGAAATGGATTCATTGCGCGTTCCCCGCCATTCTCCGAAAAACACTCACTGAAACTTCCAGTTCCGAATATCCGTGAAGTGCCCTTCAATCGCCGCCGCCGCCGCCATCATGGGACTCACCAGATGTGTCCGTCCGCCGCGCCCCTGCCGGCCTTCAAAATTCCGGTTGCTGGTGGAAGCGCAGCGCTCGCCCGGCTGCAAAATGTCAGGATTCATTCCCAGACACATCGAGCATCCCGATTCGCGCCACTCGAATCCCGCCTCCAGAAAAACGCGGTGCAGTCCTTCCTGCTCGGCCACACGCTTCACCGATTGCGATCCCGGCACCACCATCGCCCTCACCTTCGGGCTCACGTGGTGTCCCCGTGCCACTCGCGCCGCCGCCCGCAGATCTTCAATCCGCGAATTCGTGCACGAGCCGATGAACACGCGGTCCACGCCGATATCTTCAATGCGCCTGCCTGCCTCTAGTCCCATATACTGCAACGCGAGTTCCGTCGCCCGCCGGTCGGCTTCCTTCAAGCTTCCCGCGTCCGGCACGCGTCCCGTCACCGGAGCCACCATCCCCGGATTCGTTCCCCAGGTCACAAATGGACAAAGCTGCGCCGCATCAATCTCGACGACCTTGTCGAAGACCGCGCCTTCATCGGTCGCCAGCGTGTGCCAGTACTCGACCGACTTCTCCCATTCGTCTTTGCCGGGCGCAAATCGTTTTCCTTTGACATAGGCCATCGTGGTGTCATCCGGCGCAACCATCCCGGCGCGGGCCCCGGCCTCGATGCTCATATTGCACAGCGTCATGCGCCCTTCCATCGAGAGCCCGCGCACCGCTTCTCCGGCGTATTCAATCACGTGCCCGGTCGCGCCGTCGGTGCCGATCTGCCCGATGATCCCGAGCGCCAGATCTTTCGCCGTGACGCCCTCCGCCAGCCGGCCGTGCACTTCAATCTTCATCGTCTTCGGCTTCTGCTGCGCCAGGCACTGCGTCGCCAGCACATGTTCCACTTCCGAAGTGCCGATGCCGAACGCCAGCGCTCCAAACGCCCCGTGCGTGCTGGTGTGGCTGTCGCCGCAAACAATCGTCATCCCCGGCTGCGTCAGTCCCAATTCCGGCCCAATCACGTGAACGATTCCCTGGTCTGGCGAATCCATGTCAAACAGCCGGACGCCAAACTCCTTGCAATTGGTTTGCAGCGCTCGAATCTGCTTGGCGGCGATCGTCGTCGGTAATCGGAGTGCCGCGCGGCTCAGTCGGAATGTTGTGATCGACGGTGGCGACAGTTCGCGCAGGCTGCCGCACTTTGCGTCCCGCAACCCGCAGCCCGTCGAATGCCTGCGGCGAAGTCACTTCATGCACCAGATGCAGATCGATGTAAATAATCGGAGACCGGCCGCCCGGCTGGGCCACCAGGTGAGCGTCCCAGATTTTCTCGAATAGTGTGCGCTTTGCAGTCATTGCAATGAATCGCGCCGCTCCAGGAGGCACGCAGCGTGTGAATACGCAGGTTGTAGTTTTTCACAGGCAAGCAGATCGGAGCAAGCCGCAGCAGTCTGGAAGGAAATAACGCACGTGGGGCAGCCGACATTTCCTGTGAGTCCAAAATGAACCTCGACTTCACGCCGCCCGTATATACTCTGGGGTTTCAGCTGGAAAGCTGCGACCGTATCCAGGAGAGAAAATCATGCAAAGCCGCATCACCGGGACGACCATGCCCGTGCTCGAATTCATCCTCGAGCCCAACGAAACCATCATTTCCGAAGCCGGAGAACTTTCCTGGATGTCGAGTGCGATCCAGATGACCACGCACACGCAATTCGGCGGTGGCGGCGGAATCTTCGGCGTCTTGAAGCGCGTCGCAGGTGGAGGAACATTGTTCATGACCGAGTACCGCGCCGCGGGCTTCGCCGGAGAACTCGCATTCGCCGCGAAGATGCCGGGGCACATTGTTCCGGTTGAGGTAAGTCCGGCGCAGGAATATCTCATTCATCGTCACGGATTTCTCTGCGCGACACAGCAGATTCAAATCGGCGTCGGTTTCCAGCAAACACTAGGCGCTGGAATTTTCGGCGGCGACGGCTTCCTGCTGCAGAAGCTCAGCGGACAAGGCGTGGCCTGGCTGGAACTGTCGGGCGAGCTAGTAATCAGGGATCTTAAGCCGGGAGAAACTCTGCGCGTGCATCCCGGACACGTGGGCGCGTTTCAGTCCAGCGTTTCATTTCAGATCACTACTGTTCCGGGAATCAAGAACATGATTTTCGGCGGCGACGGCATCTTCCTGGCCGCGCTCACCGGTCCCGGCAGAATCTGGCTGCAGACGCTGCCCATCTCCCGACTGGCCCACGAGCTGCAGGAATACATGCCGCATCACGAGGCCAGGCAGTCGGTGCAGGGCGGCGTAGTTGGAGGAATTGTCGGCTCGATTCTCGACAACATGAAGTAGCTGGGATGGCCAAAGGGGATCACGCGCGAATCGCTATGGTCATCAGCGATTAGACGATCAGAGATTAAGTCACATCTAACTCAGCGCGCTTGATTCCACGATCAAGCGCCATTCTCGGGTATCATAGAAGCAGCACTTCACTTGCATTCTGTCCTATGATCAATGGCAAACGCATCGCGGTCGTCATGCCCGCCTACAACGCGGAGATGACGCTTGCAGCCACTGTGGCCGATCTCCCCGATCTGGTCGACATCCGCATCCTCGTCGACGATCACAGTTCGGACGGTACGGTTGCTCTAGCCCAGCGTCTCGGACTGCACGTCTTCCAGCATGACCGCAATTATGGCTACGGACGCAACCAGCAGACTTGCTATCGCGAGGCCCTCGCGGCCGGCGCCGACGTAATCATCATGCTGCATCCCGATTATCAATACACGCCGCTGCTGATCACGGCCATGGGCAGCATGGTGGCCTACGACGTGTATGACGTTGTCCTGGGGTCGCGCATCATCGGCGGGCGGGCGCTACGCGGGGGCATGCCGTTTTACAAATACGTTGCCAACCGCCTGCTGACCGGTTTCGAGAATCTTTTTCTGCGCGTCAAGCTTTCCGAGTATCACACCGGATATCGCGCCTTCGGCCGCAAGGTTTTGAGTGAGCTCCCGCTGCTCGAAAATTCCGACGACTTCGTCTTCGATAATCAGATGCTCGCCCAGTGCGTCTATTTCGGGTTTCGCATCGGCGAAGTCTCATGCCCGACGAAGTATTTTGAAGAGGCCTCGTCCATCAACTTCCGCCGCAGCGTGACCTATGGCTTCGGCGTGCTGGGCGTCACGCTGCAGTTCGCCCTGCAAAAAATCGGCTTGATCCACCTGCGCCGTTTCAGCGACAAAGGCCGCAAGCTCGATCCCGGGTTTCCCACGTACTACGCGCCGAGAACCGAGACGGTCCGATCCGCCTAGCTCGTGTAGCGACAGCCGCCCGTTCGACTTCGCTCAGGGCAGGCTCTCGGCTGTCAAAGCTGGGCGAAGCCCGCGTTCGATCCTTCGCGTGCTACTTCTTCTTCGACAAAAATCCCAGCACCTTGCTCGCAAACTCGTCGGAAAATCCGAACCGCACCTTGGCCCGCGAGTAAAGATCCACGGCCTTTTTGTCGAGCCAGATCATCGCCGACTTTCCCCAGCCATCTTGCGGACGAGCAAAATAATCGGTGGAGTGCGCGGTCACTTTCTTTCCCGGTTCGACCGTGTAGTAGTAGAGCGCGAGGCTCTTGCGCGATTGCCCCGCCGGGCACGTCAGCGGGTCAGGGAACCCATGCAGCGACCGCTCGTCGGTGGTAAAAATCAGCGCATGATTCACCATCGGGGGATATTTCGCCGCGCACCGCTTCATTCCGCGTTCCCACAATTCGAGCGCTCCGCCCCACTCCTGCTGCCAGCTCGGGTTCAGATACAGAATCAGATTCACGCGCCGGTGCCAGCTGGTGTGAAAGTGGTGCATGGAAAAATCCGTATGCACGTTCAAATAGCCGCCCGGCCCGGACTGATGCAGCCCTCCGCCTTCGAGCATGGGATCAGAAATCAGATTCGGAATCCCGGTCAGCTGTGAGACCCACGCGGTGAACTCCGGCGAATTCAATTCTTCCGTGACCGCCGCGATCGTCGGCGGAAACAATTCGCGCCGCGGCATACCCAGCTTGTTTTCGTTGGGATGTTTGTACTGCGTCCAGGCGGCGCTGTCCGGCCGGGGAAACTCTTCCGCCATGGTCAGCGCAACTTCAGGCTCGAGGAAATCCTTCAGCAAAATATGCGGGCAGGGCTGGTTATCGCGATATTGCTTCGCCAGTCCAGAAAGCGCAGAGCCCCACCTTTCATAGGGAAATAGCCGGACGGGGGCTTGAACGGCCTGCGCAGTGGACATAGTCTCGGGTCTCCTGAGTTTCTTGTAATTGTATCCGATCGCTACGCCGGAAATGCGGACTTGCCGCTTGGGATCGGCCTCCGGCAGGAATTTTCCTTAGGGCACGCGGCAAACTTGCACCGCAGCATTTTGATAGGTGCAATCGAGGCCGGCAACTCCGGGCTGCTGCACCACCACCCAATCCACGCCATATTTCTGTTTCAATCGCGCAAAATCTACGGAAGAGAAATTCTTCCACGGAGTCTGTGCCTTCACCTGCTCCAGCCATTTCTCGGCCAGAGGCGGAAACATGCTGACTACGCCGTTGTCCTTGTTGGCATCGGCGAGGCGGCTGCGTTGCGCGAGGCAGCGGAAGCCGATTTCATCTTCACCGGGGATGTGCATGTATTCGGGATCAAGCGCGAATACCGCATCCACGGGAGTATTCTGCCGAATCCATACAAAAGCCTGCGCCCATTGATTCCGCGGAGTGACGGTGGGCCACTCTACATGCGCACTCGCCGGAAAAAGCGCCAGCTGCGCCGCGAACATTCCCGCGCTCAAGGGAACGAACAGCGCCAGCCATCGCCACACTCGATTCTGCAAAACATACTCGGCAATGAACCCGCCCATGACGACGAACATCGCCATGTAGAGCAGATGCAAACTGCGCAGCGGCTGCAGACGAGCCAGGCTCTCAAAGCGGGCCGGCAGATCGAACACCAAGGCCATCACGAAATATATGAGGTCGTAAATAATAAAGGCGCGGCATAAGAGATCAAGCCTGCGCGACCCGCGGGCGCGAGCCATCCTCCCGAACCACCAGAACAGCAGCACCGGAGCGAGAATCCCGAACTGCTCGTACCATTGCCAGCGTTGAATGTAATGAAAACCATGGCGCAGCGCGGCCTCGTGGTAGGCCGGGGAACTCTGGGGGTCCAGCGAGATGCCGAACGGAAGCAGCAGGCAGCCCAGCGCGCTGGCCGCGCCAGAAGCGATCGTTATCCCGGCGCTACTAATCCCGGGGCCCGCGATGCCGACACCCGCGTCGGCGCGCCTGCCCTCGACGCACTTCATGAACACAAGCAGCAAACAAAACGAACACGCAAACGCCGCCATCAGGGGATGCACGCACGCCGCAAACACCAGCCACAGCAGTGCACGAACATATTTATTTTCCAGCGTTCTGGTCACTGCGAAGATCGCGGCAAACGCCGCTAGGTTTCGCGGATTCAGATACTGGTCCATGATGTAGAGCGCAGTCCCGGCCACGGGAATCGTAAGCAGGGCCGCCACCAGGCAAACTCCGCCCCACCGCGCTCTCGCGCTTGCAAAGCAGACGCCACTCAACTCCCAGCAGGCCAGCAGCAACAAAAAAATCGATGCCACGTGCCACAGAAAGATCCCAACCTCGAAGGGCAGATGCGTAATGCGTATGGAAAATGCAATCAGATTCGGAAACAACGTGAGGCTGGCATGCGAAGAAAAAAATTCCCGCATCACGGGAAACAACCTGGGATTCAGAATCTTCTCGACGCCCGGAAGATAAATTTCCGCGTCCTCGGCGTAAGGATGATATCCGTGCACCAGCAGAGCCGCCGGCCGTCAGCAGAAGCAGGTAGAACGACGTTCGGTATCTCCTCACGCGGCACCACGCGCCACGCGCCGCTCCGCCCGCTCTCGCCGCCACGAAACCACCGCATACACCGCCAGCACCACAAACAGCGGATCAATCGGACGGCGGTAGTAATCCTCCGGATGCGTCAGGTAATACACGATAGGAAAAAAGAAAAACGTGATGATGTAAGGCATCGCCACGGCAAAACTGTCCCGCCACGCGCGCCTCAACCCGGCCAGTGTCAACACAGTCAGCAGCGTGCAGAAAACAATGTTCGGAGGGTCCATCGGTTCCTCCTGCAAATAGCGATGACTGAAGCTCCAGTAGCCGGTCCACAAATACACCACGCGTCGCGCCGTCATCCATACATACAAGCCGCGGTGATGGTCAATGAAGTCCAGACCCTGGTCGAGTTTCTTCGACACGTACGCGATCTCTCCCAGTTGCTGATATTCCTTCCATTCCGCTTCGTTGTCCGACGGATGATATCCCGGAGGGCCCCAATGCCAGCTATCCTGATTGTTGCCGAAGTAAACTTCCAGGCCCAGGCAACTGCGAAAAGGCACGATCTTGTGGAAGATGCGATAGTTTCGCACCATCCACGGCGCCGTCACGATCACCACGGCCAGCACAGCCGCTATTCCCGGCGCGAACCATCGCGCTTTCTGCTGATACCTCCGGTACCACATCCACGCGCCCAGAAACGGAGCCACCGACAGCACCACGGGATCGGTCAACGCACCAAAGCCAGAAAGCGCGCCGAACAGAACCCAGTCAGAAATTCGGGACGAAGACTCCAACCGCAGAGCAGCGAGAAATACCAGACTCATCAGCAGCGTAGTCAGCGCAGTGGCCCAGATGAAATCGGCGGAAAAATAAATGCCATAGGGGAAAAATGCCCACGCCCATCCCGCCCAGAGGGCAGTTCTTCCACCAAAGTGCATTCGCGCAATCAGAAAGACAGGGATGCATGTCAGCGCGGAAAACAGACTGTCGAGCGATAACGCGACCAGGGCAGAGGTTTTGCTGTAGATGCCGAAGACTTTGAAAATCCCGCCAGCAGATAAGGAAATACTGGCGAAAGCCAAGCCGTTGGCCCGGTCTGGCCGAACAGCGGATTGCTGAATCCTTCTCCCAGCGCAATCGAGCGCGCGATTCTCCCCGCTTCTCCGCCAAAGCGCCAATGATCGCGCGCCGGGTCCGTCCGCTCGGGATAAAGAAATCCCACCACGATTAGCCGGATCGCGAGCCCCGCCAGCACCATCCACAGCAGAGAACGGCGAGTCCGCTGCCGCGACCCCTGCGGATCGTAGTCTGTGCCGAAAGTAGTGTCAGCCGAAGAGATAGGTGGCCCTCGTTAACTCGATGTTGTATTCAGAAGAACAAAATAGAGGTGTACCACATCCTCTGCCAAAATCACTCCGCAGCGTGGGCGGGCCGCCCAATTTATTGAGAATGGCAAGCCCAGCCCTTGCGCCTTTCTTCCGCTGTCCGTAGCATTTAACTAATGCCGACCGCTGCCGTCCACGTGCGATCCCGTTTGAGCGCCGATATGGCTCTCGGGGAAATTCTGAACTTTGCCTACGACACCTTCATGTCGAATAAAGTTCGTTTCATGCTCACCGCGCTCGGCATGGTGATCGGCACTGCTTCACTAATCTTAGTCGTGACCATAGGCATGACTGGGCGCGAGTACGCGCTGAGCCAGATCGAGGCCATTGGCACCAACGAAATCTGGGCCGAATACCAGGGCGCGCAGCACATCAGCAATTCCAGCCTCGACCCGCTCACGGTGGAGGATGTTCAGGCTGTGCAGGAGCAAGTGCCCGGCGTGGTCGCGGCCTCGCCCGTCGTCACTTTGGGCGAGCGCATTCCAGTCGGCAACGGCGACGAAAAGGATATTCAGGTTCTTGGCGCGTATCCCGAGTATCAGCGAGTGCGAAACTTGAAGGTTCTCTCCGGGCGCTTTTTTGACGCCGAGGACTCCCAGGCCCACAACAAAGTCGGTGTCATCACCGAGAAAATGGCGAAGTCCGTCTACGGCTCGCCTCAGGCCGCGATCGGGAAAGTCATCAAACTGACAGGTTTGCCCTTCACCATCATTGGCACCTTCAAAGAGAGCGCGGAAACGTTCGGCGAGTCGGAAGTTACCGACAACACCATGGTCATTCCCTACAGCGTAAGCCGCTACTTTCTGGAAACGCCCAGCGTCAAGATGGTTTACTTCTCCATGCGGGATTCCGCCTCCGTACCCGCGGCAACGGTGCAGATCAAACGTGTGCTGCGCTCGCGCCACCGCGCCGAATCGGTCTACAACGTGTCGAATCTGACCGACATTTTGGCCACGGCTGACCGCATTCTGACCGCCCTGACCTGGGGATTGCTGGCCAGCGCCATGGTCACGCTCCTGGTCAGCGGCATTGGCATCATGAACATCATGCTGGCGACCGTGACTTCCAGAATTCGCGAGATCGGAATCCGCAAAGCCGTCGGCGCGACCCGCCGCGAAATCCGCTTTCAGTTTCTGGCCGAGGCGGTCTTGATCTCACTCATCGGCGGCATTGCCGGCATCGCCATCGGCCTGGCCTTGCCTTACTCCGTGCGCTTCCTCACGGACTACCGCATCCCGATCTCAGGTTGGTCGGCGATCATCGCCATCATAGTGTCGTCGCTGGTCGGCGTCATATTTGGAACGGTCCCCGCGACCCGCGCCGCCCAATTAGATCCCGTCGAGAGTCTGCGCTACGAGTAGCGGTCAGCGAGTTCCCAGCTTTGTCCTCTAGCGCCCGTTCACGCGCTTGCCTCTAGCCTTGGACGAAGCCGCCCAGCGAAATAACGGCGCACCCCATGCGCCGATCGCGAGCAGCGCTCCGAATATCACCACAGCGTCGATGCTTTCGCGGCCCTGCCGCGACCAGTAGGCCGCCGCATCCAGGTTCAGCCACAGAGCGAATTCGTCCAGCGTCAGGGCTGCCCCGATCCCATAAGACAACGCCAGCAACCGGCTCAGAAAAATTGCGCTTGGCTTCTCTCCGGTTCCCACTTCTCCGATCTCTGCATAGCCAGTGATCAGCAGGAGAAGAATCCCCCACACCAGGTGATGGATATGCCGCCCACCCACTTCGACGTAGCCGAACGGCCCAATATGGTGAGTGATCGAAGCCACCAGCAACCGCACCCCAACGAACGTGACGAAAAAGCCAATTGAGGCCAGGAACAACCGCCTCCGTGGCCGGTCCGGAATCCGCTGGTGGATCACCAGACCGAGCTTCGTCAAGTGCAGCACCAGCAGAATCAGAGCAGTCGATCCGCTCACGAAGATCAACAGAATCCACGATCCAGGAATGTGCATGAGCATCTAGCCTTTAGTGTTTAGCTCCCCCATGTGAGTGGGATTTTGACTTTTCTCCGCATCCAAAAGCGTTTACCGACGCGGGTCTCGAGTTGATGTTGGTTCCGGCTCTATTACTACTTCTTCGGGCTTGAAACGCTCAGCGGAAGGGACGCAACCAGATATTTGCCTTGATCGCCGTCTATCGCGTCAAGCTCTAACAACTCGATAGCTCGTGACATGACGAGCCGTGTGCGGTAGAAATAAACCTTCCCAGCCTCTGCTGTGAAATGCGCGAGTTCCACGCGCTGCGCGACCAGCGACGACTGCAGAGTAACGCACACATGATGCTCTCCCGGCTCGACGGAGATAGAGAAATACGAATTGCCGTGGTTTGCGCCAACCCATGCTCCGTCCATCGCCAGCTTCACAGTTGGATATCCTAAGGTGCTGCCGGTCCCGGCATCGTGAAAGAAATAAACCCGCGCCTTCCCCTGGTCCGGCTGCGCCAGTGCGTGACGGGATTCGTCTAGTTTCACCTTGAAACTAACATTTTCGGGGCCGCAAGCTGCGGGAGAGGCGTCGGCCTGCGATTGGGCAAATGCAGATGCTGCAAGAAGCATAACCAAGACGACGATTTTCATGGCTTCCCGTCCGTTTAGAGATTCGATTTGTTTGCACTGACTATAAGCCCCTTGGAGGATGCAGCAGATGTTGCGTTGATTGAAAATTGCCCGATCCGGCAAGACGAGTGCACGGCGATCTTGCAACAGCAATCCGCGGCCTCATGTGCAAAATTGAACATTTTTCTTCCCCGCATTGCCGCATCATCAACAACCAAGAAGGCCAAGAGGCCATTCTCAAACAGCTGCAGGAGGTCCGTTGTGCGACTAGCGGCACCGGACCGGGCGCGAAGGGCAACCCAATCAGGCGATCGAGACACTAAACAACAGCAATTGTCTGCCAATCACCTGGTCATGAATTCTGTATATTTACTTCGCGGAGAACCATCATGCGGAAAACCATCATGCGGAAAATCATCCTTATGAGCAAGCACAGCCCAGCACCTTCTCTTATTCTTCTGACAGTCGCATCTCTTGCCCTGATGTTTGGAGTTGCAGCTTGCAATGGCAACCAGACGCCAGCCCAAACTCCAGACGCGAGCACGCAGCCGGCGCAGCCCGATCAGCCGCAGGCTCAAGCAGCTGGAGACAATCTGGCCCCCGTAAGTGCCACTCAGGACGCCGGCACTGACAACGATTCCAGTGCCGATAACGACGCCGGCGATGACGATTCGAGCTATGGCCAACCGGTGCTCGAGGCCCAGCAACCCCCGCCCGAGCTCCCGGAATATTCGCAGCCCGATTGCCCTGGCGATGGCTATCTATGGACCCCCGGATATTGGAGCTATGCTCCCCAGGGCTACTACTGGGTGCCCGGCGCATGGGCGCGGCCGCCTGAAGTGGGCTATTTGTGGACGCCGGGATATTGGGGATTTGTCGGCGGCAGGTATCGCTATAACTACGGCTTTTGGGGTCGGCATATCGGCTACTACGGTGGCGTGAACTACGGATTCGGCTACGTGGGAGTCGGGTATCAGGGCGGATACTGGAACGGCAACCGTTTCAACTATAACCGTTCGGTGAACAATGTAACCATCACCAATGTTCAGGTTTACAACCGTACGGTAACGAACACGGTGATCATCAATAACACCACCGTCAACATCACCAACAACCGCTCCAGCTACAACGGTCCCGGAGGCATAACTCGTCGTCCCCTGCCGACGGAAATTGCCGCCACTCGTGAGCAGCGCATCCCTCCGATGAATACGCAGTTAGAGCAGCGGCAAGCCGCGGCGCAGAACCGCCAGCAGTTTGCCTCCGTGAATAAGGGACGGCCGGCCATTCTAGCGGCGGCGAAACCCATCCCCGAGGGCAAGCCAATTGCTCCTGTGATTCCCGCTCGCCCGGTCGCGGCCGCGCGACCGGCGTCGCCGACCGCGCGACCAAATCGTTCTGAACCGGCTCCGGCACCCAGGGCTGCGGAACCCAGAGCCGCTGCGCGTCCGGCACGTGCGCCCGCTCCTGCGCCGGCAAAGCCGGCTGAACCCATGCGGAAAACAGTCGAGCCTGCACCAAGGGCAGCCAAGCCTGCTCCTCCGGCAGCGCGGACGAAGCCCGCTCCGGCCCCTGCCGAGCGGCGCACTCAACCCTCGACGCCGGCTGCACATCCGGCCGCACATCCGCAACCAGCAAGGCAGGCAGCGCCGCCGCCGGCCCCAAAACCCGCCCCGAAACCTGAAACCAGGCCGGCCACTCCGCCCCCAGCCGCAAAGCCGGCGCAACATCCGGCGCAACATCCGGCGCCGGCGGCTAAACCAAGAACTCCACCTCCCCCGGCCAAGAAGGCGCCGCCAAAGGAAACGCGGAAACCCGACTGAACCGCGGAAGGATCGTTACCAGCAAGAGCACAACTCGAAGTAACGGTTGAGATCAACCATTTCACTCATCGGGAAATGCCACATCCGCGTCGATGAGTGAAATGGTGACGTTTCAACGGTTACCGACCAAAGCACTCCGTCCGCGCTCGTTTATGGCATGACGTTCATGCTACATCCTGCTGGGCGTTGCTCTTGTGCTGTGATGATGATGTCGTCAATGGACGGGTGTCGCGTTGACTTTCGTACCGGAATCATCGGATTCAATAACCAGATTGCCCCGCAAATGGCGTACGCGCTCGCGCATTCCTCTGATTCCGACTCTCGTGCCCAAAGATGGCCATCCCGTCCGTTACGGACCAGTCGAGGTCGATGTGGATTTTCACCTCTTCTGAGACTGGTCAGTCATGAGGGGCGTCGAGCAACGGCCGCGAAGACCGCAGACGCCAGACTCTCCCCCAAAAACCACAAAGCCGGGCTGGTTGGCCCGGCCTTTCCCGTTCGTGGAACTGAGCGCAGGCGTCTTGTTTCGATCACCGGCTCAGAATGTCAGTATTCTTGTATTCCAGTTTCTGTCGCCGCGCGGGGTCACCGGCCCGCGCCGCAGGATTCTTTACATCACCATGGCCAGGTTCTCCAGCTCGTGCTGCAGAACCGGCAGGGCGCACCCTGCCATCTCGACGCGGCCCGCCGCATCCAGAGCTGCCTTGGGCGATACCCCATAGCCGCGGCCCATCAGGAACACCTGCAACAGCTCCGCGGCCTCGTACGAATCGATCATGCCCCCCTGGAGCAGATCGTTCCGCAACGCTGCCAACTCTGTCATCGTGAATCTGTCTTTGTCGATGCTCAGATTGCTGATTCTATCGTTCATGGCCGTCATCACCTCCGACTCCGACCTCTTTGTGGCTATTAGACTCATCGGCAGCCATACAAGTTGCATGCAATTTCACTGCCGTACCTGCCCTCGCATTTTATGTACGTAGGGCAGGTCCCTTTAGATTTCTTAAACCCCTGTAATTCTCAGAAGTTGCGGGCGATCCCGGTCGACCCTTGGGCCGACCGGAGTGACTGCGGAGGGTTACTTTCGTCCCAAAACTGACACGTTGTGTCATTCTGGCGCGGAAACACGTATAGCCCAGTCGTGCGGCTGCCTGGGCCGAAGGTTCCAGGGATTAGCGAAGGTCAGAATGCGAGGGGATCAGCACGGCAGATCTCAGGAAAGCCGGGTGTCAGGAAGTTTCGATGGTTGCCTGATCCACCAGCATGATGGGAATATCGTCCTTCACCGGGTAGACCCGGTGGCATGCCGTGCACTTCAAACTCTCCGGGTTCTGGCGATACTCGAGCCCCTGCTTGCAAGCCGGGCAAACCAAAATTTCCAGCAGATCCTTGGCAATCATGGGGAGCATTGTACGCCACGCGGCCAAGTCGCGAGTACCGAGTCCTGAGTACCGAGTTTTGAGCCTGGGAACAAATGGCTTTGTTCTCGCGACTCGGGACTCGGGACTGAACTTCTCAGCCTTTTTGGTGAATCGAAGTTGAATTTCCTCAACGCACTCGGCGGCTCCGGCAGTGTAAGATTTTCTAGCCGAAGCCCGAAAGCTGAAGCCCGGAGTCCGCATGCCCGCCACTATCCTCGACGGCACCAAGATCGCGCACGAGATCCGCAGCGAAGTGGCCGCGGAAGTCAGAGCCATGGCCGCCGCCGGCGTACGCCCCGGCCTCGCGGTGGTCCTGGTCGGCCACAATCCCGCCTCCGAGATTTATGTGCGCGGCAAAGTCAAGGCCTGTGAAGAAATTGGCGTCTACAGCGAGACTCATACTCACCCCGATACCGCCACGACTGACGACCTGCTGGCTCTGATCGACGACCTGAACCGCCGCGACCCGATCAACGGCATCCTGGTGCAGCTGCCCTTGCCTCCGCAAGTCGACGCCAAGAAAGTGCTCATGGCCGTCGACCCCGCCAAAGACGTCGACGGATTCCATCCCGTCAACGTCGGCTTCCTTTCCACCCAGCGTCCTGGCCTGGTTCCCTGTACTCCCGCCGGCGTTGTCGAGATTCTCCACCGCAGCCACATTCCCATTGCCGGCCGGGAAGCCGTGGTCGTCGGCCGCAGTGACATCGTAGGCAAACCCGTGGCCATGCTGCTGCTCAACGCCAATGCCACGGTCACGGTCTGCCACTCGAAGACCCGCGACCTGCCGGAAGTCTGCCGCCGCGCTGACATTCTCGTCGCTGCCATCGGCCGCGCCGGCATGATTACCCGCGACTTCGTTAAGCCGGGCGCCACCGTGATCGACGTCGGCATGAACAAAGTGACTGATCCCGTCGAATTTGCGCGCCTGTTCGCCGGCAACTCCAAACGGGAAGAGACGTTTCAGCTCAAAGGCTCGACCCTTGTGGGTGACGTGCATCCCGAAGTCGCCGAAGTTGCCGGAGCCATCACCCCAGTTCCCGGAGGCGTCGGCCCGCTGACCATCGCCATGCTGATGTTCAACACGGTAAAAGCCGCAAAGCTGCACCGCGGGGGCCTCGTGCGGGAGCTGTCGCGCGCCTGAGCAACAAATGCGAATTCACCACAGAGACACAGAGTCACAGAGAAACTCAGTACCGAGTCCCGAGTCCCGAGTAGCGAGAACCATGCGATCTGCTCGGGGCACTCGGTACTCGGTACTCGCGACTCGGTACTGTTCTTCTCTGTGTCACTATGTCTCTGTGGTGAGTGTTTTTCGCTTGGGGGCTGATTGCTGAAAGTCGGCCTAACCGGCGCCATCGCCTCCGGAAAGTCAGTCGTCGGAGAAATGTTTGTGGCGCTCGGCGCGCATCTCGTCCAGGCCGACCGCATCGCCCATTCGCTCATGCAGCCCGGCGAAGCCGTCTACAACGAAGTCGTGCGCCATTTCGGACGCGACATCCTCAACTCCGACGGCAGCATCAACCGGTCCAAACTGGCCGAACTCGCCTTCGGCGCGGCGCTCAGCTCAAGTCCCGCCAACGAGAATGCCATCAGACCACGACCCGCCAACGCAAGCCCCGCGAGCGGGCAGCCCGCGCGCGTCGAAGAGTTGAACCGCATCGTGCATCCCGCAGTGCTGCGCAGCCAGGAAGAATGGATGAACGAAATCGGACGCCATGATCCCGATGCCGTCGCCATCGTAGAAGCCGCGCTGATCCTCGAAGCCGGCGCGGCCAAACAATTCAACCGCCTGATCGTAGTGAAGTGCAGCGAAGAACAACGCATAGCCCGCTTCGCCGCCCGCCAAAAACTCGACCTCGACGCCGCCCGCAAAGAAGTCACCCGCCGCATGGCCGCGCAGCTGCCCGAAGCAGAAAAGATCAAAGCCGCCGACTACGTAATCGACAACTCGACCACGCGAGACCGGACGCAAGCTCAAGTTCGCGAAGTGTGGGAGAAACTGCGCGCCGAGGCTACTTCGAAGATCTAACAAAACTCAGGGTTGTCATTCCGACGCGCGAGCGCAGCGAGGCAGGAGGAATCTGCTTTCTGCCAACGACTACCACCACCGCAATCTCCGCCACTGAACCCGCCCGTCTAGGGCGGGCACTCCTGTCCGTTCACCGACACTATTCCGCCGCATTGATTAGAATGAAATCTCCGGGACCTTTCGGTTCCCGGACATCGTATCTACCCTTAGGTGGTTTGAAATCATGAAGCTCATACGGCCCCTGATACTGGCGCTGGCGATTGCCGGCGCGTTCTTCTATTTCACGACCTGGAAGTCGAATTCCCCTGCCAACGCGCTGCATCCCTCGAACTGGTTCAGCCAGCCGGCGAGTGTGGAGATCACGGAAGCCGCGGGCGGGGAACAACTCGACAGCGAAGAGCAGAACAATATTGCGGTCTACAAGAAGAATATCCCCTCGGTGGTGAACGTCACGTCTCGGGCCATGACGTTTGATTTCTTCTACGGACTGGTGCCGCAGGAGGGCCAGGGCTCCGGCTTCGTCATCGACAAAGACGGGCACATTCTCACCAACTACCACGTCATCGCCGAGGCGCGGCAGGTGGAAGTTACCATGCACAATCGCAAGAAGTACAAGGCCACCGTGATCGGCACTGACCCCGCGCACGATCTGGCGGTGATTCAGATCAAGGCCGCCGACCTGGTTCCAGCAGTGCTGGGCGACTCGCACAATCTGCAGGTAGGGCAGAAGGTGTATGCCATTGGCAATCCGTTCGGGCTGGCGGGCACTATGACGCGCGGCATTGTGAGCTCGATTCGTCCCGTGCGCGAGCCCAATGGCGCCACCATTGATGAAGCGATTCAGACCGACGCTGCGATTAATCCCGGCAACTCGGGCGGTCCGCTGATGAACTGGCACGGAGAAGTCATCGGCATCAATACCATGATTCTTTCCAGCGTGAACCAGAATGCCGGCATCGGATTCGCCATCCCCATCAACACCGCGAAAGCCGTACTGAACGACTTGATGACGCTGGGCCGCGTGCGGCGTCCGGCGCTGGGTGTCAGCACGATTCCGATCAGCCCGGAACTTGCCGATGAAATGGGACTGTCCGCGGATTACGGTCTGCTGATTCTGCAAGTGACTCCCGGTGGATCGGCCGATCGGGCTGGTCTGCGCGGCGGCGACCAGCGCGCCTACCTGGGCAACAGTCTCATCACGCTGGGCGGCGATTTGATCGTAGCCATCGACGGCCAAAAAGTTACGGACGAAGACGACCTGGCCCAGGTGATGAACGACCACCGCGCCGGAGACACCGTGAAAATCACCATCTTCCGCGGCAAGAAAAAAATGGATGTCCAGGTTCCGCTGGGAGAAGCGCGGCAACAGGTGTGAGGAAAACAGCTGTCAGCGATCAGCCGTCCGCTGGACGGTAGTGCCTCTTCAAACTGATGCTTAGGTTGATCTGGGCTCCCCATTTCTCGCCTCCTTTGCGAGAAGTGAGGACGGCGTGCCAAATACCATCCCGGATTGAAATACCTTCTGCCCTGCGATAGCCTGTCTTCCTGCCTATGACTGCCATCCTTTAATTCCGCTGGTTGCTGTTCTGAGCGAAACGCGCGTGGAAGTGTGTGCGTCCGCTCTTCATTGTTTCCGTTCTCACAACCAGAAAGGATGACTCCCATGCAATTCGTCGATAAGGCATTCGCTCGCCGCCTCGAGTCGGCAGAGGAGATGCCGCAGGTGTTCTATGCGCGCGTGTTTCAGAGGACGCGTCCGGAGATTGGCGCGGCCGAGGAAGAGATCTGCGGCGGCCACATGATTTTCGCCGGCCTGGGATCGCCCATCGGACGGGCGACCGGCGCCGGGCTCGACCGTCCGTTCACGTCGGAGGATTTGGATCGCGTGGAGCAGTTCTACCGCGCGCGCAAGGCTCCGTCGCAGGTGGACTTGTGTCCGCTGCACGATGAGTCGGTGTTCGAGATGTTCAAGGCACGCGGGTACGGCATCGCCGAGCTGAATAACGTGCTGTACCGCAAGCTGGATCCGCAGGAGAAATTTCCTGCGGCCCCCGCGGGATGCGAGATTCGCCGCAGCCAGCCCCAAGAAGCGGAGGAGTTGTCGGCCATCGTGGAGCGCGCATTCTTTCCAGAAGGCGCGCCAGCGGCCTACGGAGGCCTGCTGGCTCCGATCTATAAGATGGAAGGAGGCGTTGCCTTCAAGGCCAGCATCGACGGCAAAATCGTGGCGTGCGCCGCCGGACTGACGATCAGCGAACATCGCGTGTTCGCACTCTGCGGAGCGGGAACGCTGGAGAGTTTTCGCGGCCGCGGCCTGCAGACAGCCCTGCTGCGCGCGCGAATGGCCGCTGCCGCCGAAGCGAGATGCGAATATGCGGTGGTCGTGACGCGTGGCGGAACGACCTCGCAGCGCAACTGCGAGCGCCTCGGCTTTCGCGTGGCCTACAGCAAGGTGACGGTGATCAAGGACTTCAAAGATGATCAGCCGCCAAGCGTGACGCTTGAGTAGGGCGGACATTTCTTCGGCTGCGCTCAAGGCCGGCCTCGTCGGCCTTGTCTCCAGCGGAACAGAACTGGGCGATAAGGACGCGGAAAGAAGGTTTCAATGATCCAGGGCGAGCTGTGGTTTTCTCTGTGCTCTCCGCGTACACGGCGGTAAAGTAGTCGTCATGAACGTGGATTCCATTCGCGCCTACTGCCTGGGCTTTCCTGAGGCGAAGGAAAAACTGCAGTGGGACGATGCTTTGTGTTTCAAGGTCAGGGAGAAGATGTTCGCGGTGCTGGGATTGGACCGCGTGCGGCTGACTTTCAAATGCACGCCGGAGACGTTCGCGGAATTGATCGAGCGCCCGGACATCCGCCCTTCTCCGTATCTCGGGCGGCACAACTGGGTAATGCTGGACCGGCTCGACGCGCTGCGCACTGATGAGTTGAAGGAGTTGATCCGGCAGTCGTATGAGATGGTGGCGGCGAAAGCGCCGAAACAGAAGAAAAGAAGAAAAAGCGTGCAGGCATCAAGGCGTCGAGCCGGAAGAAGAAAAGGTCCTGACTTCCCGCTGCGTGGATTCTCCGTCGATAGAGTTGTCGGCAAAAGCACCCGCATCACATTGCTGCCGCGCCTTCCGCGCCGGTTCCCTACGAGAGTGTCCCACACGGACAAACTGGATTTGACTCTCCTGCTGTGGTCGGCTAGCCTCAGAGTTCGGCTTGGGTCTTCGGGAACCTTCAATCTGCATGCGATCTCCTCATAAATCATTGATTTGGCCGCTGCTGGCGGCCATGGTGTTATGCGCGGCGGAGGCCGCCGCGGCGCCTTTGCGGCCGGTGCATGCCCAGCATGCCATGGTCGCGAGCGTGCATGGGCTGGCTTCGCAGGCGGGGGTCGAGATCATGCAGGCGGGCGGCAACGCCGTCGATGCTGCGGTGGCCGTTGGATTTGCGCTGGCGGTGGTGCATCCGCAGGCGGGTAATCTCGGCGGTGGCGGCTTCATGCTGATTCGAACCGCAGAGGGCGCTACCCATTTCATTGACTACCGCGAAAAAGCGCCCGCTGCAGCAACAGCAAACATGTACCTGGACGCGCAGGGAAATGTGATTCCTGATGCCAGCACCTTGGGCTATCGGGCCATTGGCGTGCCGGGGTCGGTGGCGGGAATGGTGTACGCCGAGAAGAAGTATGGCAAGCTCACGCTTCCGCGCGTGATCGCTCCGGCAATCCGCCTCGCCCGCGAGGGATACGCGCTGGCTTACGAAGATGCGCGAGACTTGCGAGACGACGACTTGGGCAAGTTTCCCGAGTCGAAGCGCATCTTTCAGCGTAACGGCGATTACTACCAGCCCGGTGAAGTGCTGCGGCAGCCCGAACTGGCGCGGACGCTGGAACGGATTGCGAAGAACCCAGAGGATTTTTATAGAGGCGATTTGGCGCGCGAACTGGCCGCTACGGTGCAGCGCGGCGGCGGATTGATTACGGCCGACGATCTGGCGCACTATGAAGTGAAAGAGCGGGAGGCGATTCGGGGGACGTATCGCGGCTATGAAATTATCAGCGCGCCGCCGCCTTCCTCCGGCGGGACTGCTCTGGTCGAGATTTTGAATATTCTGGAAGGCTACGATCTGGCCAAGCTGGGCAATCGTTCGGCAGCTTCCATTCATCTGACGGCGGAGGCGTTTCGGCGCGCCTTCTATGACCGGGCGGAATTTCTGGGCGACCCCGATTTTGCGAAGATTCCGGTGGCTCAACTCATCGACAAGAAATATGGCGCAGCCTGGAGGGAGTCGATTGATCCGTCGCACGCCAGCGCGAGCAAAGATTTAAAGCGTCCCGCGATTTTTAGCGAACTGGAACAGGTGGCCGCTGCTCGTCCGTGGAGTGGGCGCGAGCCGGAGAATACCACGCACTATTCGGTGGTCGATCCTGCTGGCGAGGCGGTGGCGGTGACCACCACGTTGAACGATTCGTTCGGCGCACACGTTACGGGCGAAGGCCTTGGATTCCTGCTCAACAACGAGATGGACGATTTTTCTTCCAAGCCTGGCGTGCCCAACATGTACGGGCTGATCCAGGGCCCGGCGAATGCCATTGGGCCGGGCAAGCGGCCGCTGTCGGCGATGACGCCAACCATCGTCCTTAAGGATGGCAAAGTTTTTCTAATTCTGGGATCGCCCGGCGGTCCCACTATTATTACGACCGTCGCCAATATACTGATGGGGGTGGTGGATTACGGTCTCGACATTCAGGAAGCGGTGAACGCTCCCAGATATCATCATCAGTGGATGCCGGATGCGATCCTGATGGAAGATCGTATTTCTCCCGACACGGTCGGGTTGCTCGAAAGTCGGGGACACAAGATCCGAACGCAACACTTCTGGGGCGACGGAGAATGCATCATGATCGACCCGAAGTCTGGCGAGCGCCTGGGGGCCAGCGATGGCAGAAATAACGGGAAGGCAGTCGGGTACTGAAAAGGTCGTTGTTGCTTGTTTGATTATTGATTGAAAATCGGAAGTGTGCGATGTGGCTAGTCAATCAGTAATCATCAATCAACAATTCTTAAGGACTGAGCATGCTGAAAGCGGTGTCGACGTTCGTGTATGTCAAGGAGCGCTTGCATCCCGGGATTCTGGACGGACTATCTCATAATGGAGCGCAGGCGGTCGAGATTTTTGCCGCGCGCCAGCACATCGACTATGCCAACCGCAAGCAGCACGTAAAAGAAATTGCCGAGTGGTTTCGCGCCAGCGGGATTCCGCTGAACTCCGTGCACTCGCCCCTCTACGCCGACTACGAGTGGGGCCGCGCCGGCGCTCCTCCCGTGAACATTGCGTCCACCGATCGCGCCGGGCGCATCGAGGCCATGGACGAGATCAAGCGCGCGCTCGAAATCGCCGAGCAGATCCCGTTCCGCTTTCTGGTGCAGCATCTGGGCACGCCCAACGAGGATTTCAGTGAGAAGAAGTTTGAAGCGGCCATGACCTCCATTGAGCATCTGCGCGCGTTCGCCAAGCCCCTCGGCGTCAGAATTTTGCTGGAGAATATTCCCAACGAGCTCTCCACGCCGGAGAAGCTGGTGGAAATGATTCGCAGCGCCCACTTCGACGATGTGGGAGTGTGCTTCGACGTCGGCCACGCGCACATCATGAGCTCGGTGCGCGAAGCCTTCGAGATTTTGCGCGGCCACATTTGTTCGACTCACCTTCACGACAACAAAAAAGATAAAGATTCGCATCTGTGGCCGGGCGACGGAACGGTTGACTGGAAGGAAGCCATGGAACTGCTCCGCACAGCACCGCAGACCCCGGCGCTGCTGCTGGAACTGGAAGGCGATGAGAAAGTGAATCCGCTCGACAAATTGGCGGAGACATTCGAGAAGCTGGACGCGGCGTAGAGAATGAATCATTGAATCATTGACTGATTGATTCATTGGCTCATTGGCAATCCGTTGCTGTCACCGCCAGTAAAATCAATGACTCAATGATTCAATCTCACAATGATTCAATCCGTTAATGATTCAATGACTCAATCCATGTCTGCTCCCGTAACCACAATCGCAGAAATCGGCAAGCACGAAGGCCAGGCGGTCACCATCCGCGGCTGGCTCTACAACCTGCGCGAGAGCGGGAAGCTGCTGTTCCCGCAGTTTCGCGACGGTTCTGGCGTGATCCAGGGCGTCGTCCCCAAGAACGCGGTTGCGCCGGAAGTATTCGAAGCGATCAAGACCCTGACTCAGGAATCGAGCGTAATCGTCGAAGGCAAAGTTCGCGCCGACAAACGCGCCCACGGCGGATACGAGCTCGACGTTGCGAACGTGCAGGTCATCCAGCGTGTGCCGGAGTCCGATCCTTACCCCATCACGCCCAAAGAGCACGGTACCGACTTTCTGATGGAGCACCGCCATCTCTGGGTGCGGTCGCAGCGCCAGGCCTCGATCTTGCGTGTACGCGCGGAGATCATCAAAGCCGCGCGTGATTTTTTCGACGAGCGCGGATTCACGCTGACCGATCCACCGATCATTACTCCGGCCGCGTGTGAGGGGACGACAACACTTTTTCCAGTCGATTATTTCGAGGAACAAGCCTACCTCACTCAGTCCGGGCAGCTTTACGCGGAAGCTTTGGCGATGGCGCTCGGCAAAGTGTATTCGTTCGGCCCCACGTTTCGCGCGGAGAAATCAAAGACGCGGCGGCACCTCACCGAGTTCTGGATGGTCGAACCAGAAGTTGCTTACGCTGAACTCGACGATGTAATGGAACTGGCCGAAGGGCTAATCAGCTTCATCGTCAAGCGCTGCCTTGATCGCCGCCGCGCCGATCTGCAAGCGATTGGCCGCGATGTTTCGAAACTGGAAAAAATCGAGCCGCCATTTCCACGGATCAGTTACGACGACGCGGTCAAGAATCTGCAGGAAGGCCACGCAAAAGGCGCTCTGGAAACGAAGTTTGAGTGGGGCGGCGACCTCGGCTCGCCAGATGAGACTTATCTTTCCGCGCAATTCGACAAGCCGGTCATGGTGCATCGTTATCCCGCGAAGGTGAAGGCGTTTTATATGGAGCCCGATCCGCAGCGGCCGGAGTTGGCGTTGTGCGTGGACGTGCTCGCGCCCGAAGGTTACGGCGAGATCATTGGCGGGTCGCAGCGCATGGCTTCGCACGCGTTGTTGTTGCAGCGCATTCACGAGCACGGCCTGCCCGAAGAAGCCTTCAAGTGGTATCTCGACTTGCGCAAATTCGGCAGCGTGCCACACGGCGGATTCGGCATGGGAATAGAGCGCGCCGTAGCCTGGATCTGTGGCCTCGAGCATGTGCGGGAAACAATTCCTTTCCCGCGAATGTTGTATCGACTGTATCCGTAAGAACTATTGACTCAATGAATCATTGAGTCAATGAATTAATCATTCAATCATTCAATTGTTAAGCCCACGATGACGACTGCAATCTCTACCAGCATTTCCCCCAGAAAAATTCGCGTGATCGGTGTGCCGCTGGACTTGGGCCAGTCGCGCCGCGGCGTGGATATGGGGCCTTCAGCCGTCCGTGTGGCCGGCCTTGAAGCGCGTCTGGAAGAACTCGGTCACGAAGTGGAAGATGGTGGCAACGTGGCGGTTGCCATTCCCGAGCAGAAAAAAGAAGGCGATCCACATGCGAAATACTTGAAAGAAATCACAGTCACCTGCACTAAGGCTGCGGAACTTGTGGTGAAGACTCTGGAGGCAGGAAAAGTTCCCTTGGCGTTGGGCGGGGACCACTCGATGGCGGCCGGCACGGTGTCTGGCGTGGCTGAGTTTTATCGCCGGCATAAAGAGCACATCGGCCTGATCTGGATCGACGCGCACACTGACATCAACACTCCCGAAACTTCGCCGAGCGGCAACGTCCATGGGATGCCGCTTGCGGCGCTGTTGGGATTAGGGCCGCCGGAGTTGTCGAACATCTTCGATTTTTCTCCCAAGGTGAAGCCGGAGAATTGTGTGCTGGTGGGCGTGCGCGATATCGATGCCATCGAAAAAGAAAATGTGCGCCGCGCCGGCATCGGCGTGTTTACCATGCGCGACATCGACGAGCGCGGCATGCGCACCGTGATGGAAGAAGCGCTGCGCATGGCGGGCCGCGGCACCGCGGGTTATCACATTTCGCTCGACATGGATTGGATCGACCCCGAGGACGCGCCCGGCGTGGGCACTCCGGTCCGCGGCGGCGCAACCTATCGCGAAGCGCACCTCGCCATGGAGATCATCGCCGATCACGGACGCATGGTGAGCTTCGAGATTGTCGAAGTGAATCCGGTGATCGACGAGCACAACCGAACCGCCGACCTGGCCGTGGAGTTGGCACTGTCGGCGTTTGGAAAGAAGATTTTGTAGCTCGGTCTGATGTACCAATTCTGCGATTGACGAGGACTCTGCTCCCGTCCACACTGAAACGTCATGAAAAAGCTTAGAGTCGGCATCCTGTTCGGTGGGCGCAGCGGAGAGCATGAAGTCTCGCTGCTTTCGGCCGCATCGGTCCTCAACGCAATCGATAAAGACAAATATGACGTGGTGCCCATCGGCATTACCAAGGACGGGCGCTGGCTGACGGCCGAGCACGCCGAAGATTTGCTGCAAGGCAAGATCGTGCTGGAGCCGCGTCAGTTGCGCGCCGGCGATCCCGAGACCACGCCCGCAGCGGCGGTCTTGGCGCGGGGTGAATCAGTAATCGTCCCGCCTGAGCCGGTTCACCGGCAGAGCGGTCTGGTGCCGTTTCAGAGCGAGACGACACTCACGCGGCGGGCCAGCGATCGCGCCATCAACGTCGATGTGATTTTTCCCGTGCTGCATGGGACCTTCGGCGAAGATGGCACGATTCAGGGCCTGCTCGAACTGGCCGACATCGCTTACGTTGGCGCTGGAGTCCTGGGTTCTGCCGCGGGGATGGACAAAGACATCATGAAGTCGCTGTTCCTCGCCGCCGGGATTCCCATCGTGAAGCATGTCACGATTCTCCGCAGCGCCTGGGAACTCGATTCCAAGAAAAATGGCGGGAGGAAAATTCACAAGCTGGTTGAGAGCAAATTAAAGTATCCCGTGTTCGTGAAGCCGGCGAACCTCGGATCTTCCGTGGGAATCAGCAAGGTGCACAACCGCAAGGAGCTTGGACCAGCGATCGAAGAAGCCGCGAAATTCGATCGCAAGATTGTCATTGAGCAGGGCGTGGGCGGGAAAAAGAATAAAGCCCGCGAGATCGAGTGCTCGGTTCTGGGCAACGACAATCCGATCGCTTCTGTCCCGGGGGAGATCGTGCCCGGAAAAGAATTCTACGATTACACCGCAAAATATCTCGATGAAGGCTCGCAGTTGATCATTCCCGCTAAGCTCTCAAAAGCCGACACGAAGAGAGTGCAGGAACTGGCGATTGCAGCGTTCAAAGCCGTGGACTGCTCCGGCCTGGCGCGCGTGGATTTTCTGATGGAACCCGGGTCGGGGAGGAAAGCGGGAAAGATTTATCTGAACGAAATCAACACCATGCCTGGATTCACCGCGATCAGCATGTATCCCAAGCTGTGGGCGGCGTCTGGGCTGGCCTATGCGGACTTGATCGACCGCCTGATCCAGCTCGGAATCGAACGGCACGAAGATAAGAAAAAGAATCAGTACAGCCGATGACGCCGATTCCCTGATTGCCGATTCTTGCTGATCTAAAAGCGGATTGAGATTTCCTCCGCGCGCTCGTCTTGAAACTTCCCCGTGCTCACCTCTTCTCCGCCTCACAGACGAAATTCGCGGCGTCGTTGGTATCTCCGGCGCCTTTATATTTTGCGGCTAGCGGATAAGTGCACAGAGGCCGCGTCATCTGCACGCGATGGTCCGTGTCGTTAGGCGCATATTTCGTGGCGATGATCGCCGCGGGCACGACGCCTTTTTCCACCCATCGTTGCAACGAGGCATACGCGCTGTGTTGAGGATCAACCTGCGTCCAGTCGCCAACCTGGCCAAACGAGTCGGGCCCCGGACCGTCGCCGCAGTGCTGTATACCCGGAGCCATGTACAGGCGCACAAACGAATCAACATTGTTCTGACCCATTTTTCCGATCACGCTCGCGAAATAGTTGACAGTGTTGAGCGCAGGAATTGCCGGGTCGTTCCAGCCGTGATACAGAATCAACTTTCCGCCTCTCGACCGGAAGGGCGCCAGATTAGGGTCGGTGGCGTTCAACGCGCTTGCGGTTTTTTCTTCCGCCGCTTTCACTCCCGCTTCCAGCGCGAACGTCCTGTAGTCCCAGTCGGCTTTTCCGTACACCATGTTGGAAAAATATCCCAGGCCGAAGAATGCGATCAGGCTCTTGTTGGGAGCCGGGCCGGTGATCCAGAGTCCCCACCCTCCTTGCCCGCCCTCGGCTCCAGGCAAAAATCCTGGGAAAACTTCGTGCCCCTGCGTATCGTGCGGACCAGCGTACAGCTTCTTCAGCGCGGCGGCCTGCGGCGCGGTCAGGCACTTGTCCGAGTCTTCTCCGGCCTTGCACTCGATCGATGCCGGATCGAAGTGGCACTGCCGAGGATCGTTCAAGATGCCGTCCTTTACTCCGTCGAGTGCGTCACACGCCGTGAGCACCGCGGCCGAGATCGTGGATATTTTTGCCGGCGGAATAAAACTCGCGGGGTCGAGCGTGAGCGCCTGCGTGTCCACCACCGCGGTCGACAGCAGCCTGGTCCAGTAGTTGGCGGGCGCGCCTGCGAGAATTCCGTCGTAATCTTCCGGATAGCGTTGCGCTTCCATCAGCGCCTCGCGGCCGCCGTCGGAACAACCGGCAAAATAAGAATGCTGCGGAGCCTTGCCATAAAAACCTTGCACTGCGGCCTTCGCGACTCGCGTCATTTCGTGGATGCCGCGATGCCCGAAATCAATCACCTTCTCGGGATGCCCCAGGGCCCACTCAGCTTGCGTCGGGTTTCCCGAGTGCCCGGTGTCAGTGGCGACAGCGGCAAATCCGTGGCTCAGCGCCGATCCCAACTCCGGGTAGTCAATTTGTCCGGCAAATCCGCCGTTGCCGATGCCCTGCAGTTTTCCATTCCATCCCGACGCAGGCAGCCAGACTTCAATCTTGATGTCGGAATCCGCAGTAGGCGTCGCATCGACCGCGAAGCGACAGAACGCGGGAAGCTTCTTGTAGAACGCAGACAGGTCCTCTTCGCTGAACGGCGCCGGCGGTCCGACGAACGCTCCCGCCGCAATGGATTGAGCTGTGCTGATCTTCGCGTTCGGCAACGCGAGCGCCGCGAGTGACTCGCAAGCAGACTTATCGGGAACTTGCGCGGTTGCCGTCGAGCTTCCTGGCTGCCCGACCGCCGTCACGCTGCAGGTAAGCCCTGACAAAACCAGAAACAAACAATGGGTTGCCAACCGTCGCGTCGTAGTCATCTTCATTTTCTGTATGGTCTCCAAACGTTCACGGCAAGCGAGTGTAATTCAACTGCGGTGCACTTGTATCTCGCGTCACTTCGCGCGGCCGGCGGGGGTTGTCTTCGGTTCACGGGATGGCGACTCTTTCGGAAGCGCAAACGCAACGTAAACTCCGCCGGGCCTCGACTTCGGATCTTTCCCTCCGCCGGCCGCGATTACCACGAACTGTCGTCCGTTCACTTCGTATGTAACCGGAGTCGCATTGCCGGCGAACGGCAGCGTGAATTCCCACAGCAACTCTCCAGTCGCTTTATCGAACGCACGAAATTTCTTGTCGAAGTTCGTGGCGCCAATAAAAAGCAATCCACCCGCAGTCACCACCGGACCACCATAATTCTCCGTCCCCGTATTCTTCACCCCGGCCGCCGCCAGTTCCGGATACTCGCCCAGCGGAATCTTCCACACATACTCGCCGGTGTTCAGATTGATCGCATTCAACGTTCCCCACGGCGGCGCGATCGCCGGATATCCCTCCGCGTCGAGAAATTTCTTGTATCCCGTGAAGCGGTATTTCATGGCGAGCAGCGTCGAGCCGGAACTTGCCATCTCTTTGTTCTCGCCGCTGGTCACGTAGCCGATTAGAGCAGATGCTTCGTCGTCCGTGAGGTTCGGAAATCCCGGCATTCGCCCCTTGCCGTTCTTGATCGTGGCCGCAATCTGCACCGCAGTCAGCCGCGCCCCCACTCCAATCAGCGACGGCAGCGCCGGCGGCGAGCCCGCCATGTTCTCGCCGTGGCAAATGCTGCACTGGCTCATGTAGATCCCCTGCGGGCTATGCTCGCCCGTGTTCGGCCCAAGCGCGCCAGTCCAGGCAACGTCGTTGGCATTGATGTAGATGATGCCCGTCTCCGCGTCTACCGCGGGCCCGCCCCACTCCGCGCCGCCGTCGAATCCGGGGAAGATGACCGTATCTTTCCCCACACTGAAAGGAACGAACTGGCCTTCGCTGCGAAACTTCCGAAAAGTTTCCAAGGCCCATTGATGCGACTCAGGAGTCCGAGTCGTCAGCATATCCTCGGTGAGACGTTGACGCGAAAAAGGCGCAGGCTTGGTGGGCAAAGGTTGTTCCGCAGCGGCAACCTCATCGGGCACTGTGCTCGGAGGATATGCCCGATATTCAATCGGAAACAGCGGCTTCCCGTTCGTCCTATCAAAAAGATAGACGAACCCCTGCTTCGTGGTCTGCGCAACCGCGTCGATGTTTTTTCCGTCGCGCGTCACCGTGAGCAACACCGGCGGCGACGGAAAATCACGATCCCACAAGTCGTGCCGCACTCCCTGAAAATGCCAGATCCTCTCGCCCGTTTCCGCGTTCAGCGCAAGCAGGCAGTTGGCGAAAAGATCGTCGCCAATACGGTCGGCTCCGTAGAAATCAAATGCCGCCGAGCCGGTGGGAACATACACGATGCCGCGTTTGGAGTCGAGCGCGAACCCCGCCCAGTTGTTGGCGGCGCCGCTGGTTTTCCACGCGTCCTTCGGCCATGTGTCATAACCAAATTCGCCCGGACGCGGAATCGTATGGAACGACCACCGCAACTGCCCCGTGCGCACGTCAAAGGCGCGAACATCGCCGGGAGGCGCGGGCAGCGTTTCCGGATTTCGTCCGCCGACAATGATCAGATCTTTGTAGACAATGCCCGGGCTGGTCATGGAAATCGACTGCGCCGCAGCCGGCTCCCGGCCAAGATTTTCACGAAGATCGATTCGTCCGCCGTGCCCGAAGCTCGGGATCGGCAAGCCAGTAGCCGCATCGAGCGCGTAAAGAAAATTCATCACGCCCACCAGAATGCGTTTGTCTTTCTTATGAACCTCGCCATCACCATCCTTGCCATCCGACCAGATAGGCGAGTCCGCGATCCGGTTGCGTGCCTCGAATCCCCGAATCAAACTTCCACAGCAAATTCCCGGTCGCGGCGTCGAGCGCAAAAATCTTCTGTGTAGGCGTGATCCCATAGAGCACGCCGTCGACAACAATCGGGCTAGCCTGCAGCACTCCCTCTTCCTGCGTGTCAAAGCTCCACGCAACCGTGAGTTGCTTCACGTTGCCGCGGTTGATCTGCGTGAGCGCCGAATAGTGATTATTCTCGGGCGCGCCCCCGTAAGCAGGCCAGTCGCGCGTCTGCTTGTCGACCTTATCGTTCTTACCCGCGGAGCGGAATCCGGCTCCTGCCAGCAACGGCGAGACCGCGAGCAACGTTACCATTAAGCATCTGATTGTCTGAGAGTGTGATTTCATCATCTTGCGAGTTACCTCGTGTCCCCGCATCCCGGCCGCGAATTCGACAGTAATCGCAGAATTTATCCGCGTCCCAGTTTGCCCTTGACTCACCCGCTTGCATTTTGTACCATGATGAGGACAAGTTTGCTCTTCATTCACGTGTTGAGCAGACCTGAATTTCATGCAGAGTGGCTGAGGGACGAGCCCTGTGACGCCACGGCAACCGATCCGGGATCATATATCTCGGGTGTCCGGTGCCAACTCTCTCCTGGAAACGGGGAACATGGGATTCGGCATGCGAGCCGTATTTGCATTCCGATAACCTCTTTTTCCTTTTCCTGGAAAAAGAGGCCTTTGTATTTTAGGGCCAATTTTTCCGGCTCGTCCTCAGCTATTCGCTGCAATGAAGAAGTGGGTGCCCCATCCTTTCGCACTTTTTGCGAAAGGGTGGGAGACCACAAAATAAGAAAGCGAGTAGCTACATGTCTCACTACGAACTGCGGTGCCGGGAATGTGGACGGACCTGGGGCAACCAGCCCCGCTCCATCTGCGACGATTGTTTCTCCCCTCTGGAAGTCGCCTACGACTATGACGCCGTGCGCGCGTCGTTCACGCGTGATCGAATTTCCCAGCGGCCGCAGAATATGTGGCGTTACTCTGAGCTATTGCCCCTCCCCCAGGGATTTCAGCCGCGCCTGCCAGTTGGCTTCACGCCGCTGTTGCAGGCGCCTCGGCTAGCCGGGAAGTTGGGTGCGCGCCCAGAGAATCTTTACCTCAAGAATGACGCCGTCTGCCTGCCGACGCTAAGTTTCAAAGACCGCGTGGTGGCCGTGGCATTGGCGCAAGCCCGCGAGTTTGGCTTCGATACCGTCTCCTGCTCGTCCACCGGAAACCTGGCCAACGCCGTCGCCGCGCACGCCGCCCGCGAAGGTCTCAAGGCCTGGATCTTCATCCCAGCCGACCTCGAGCCCGCAAAAATTCTGGGCACAAACGTCTTCGGCGCGAAAGTAGTTCGCATAGCTGGCAGCTATGACCAGGTCAATCGCCTGTGCTCGCAAATCGCCGACGAACACAACTGGGGTTTCGTCAACGTCAACCTGCGCCCCTATTACGCCGAAGGATCAAAAACCGTCGGCTTCGAAATCGCCGAGCAACTGGGCTGGCGTCTGCCCGACAACGTCGTCTGCCCCATGGCCGGCGGATCGCTGATCGTAAAAATCAAGAAAGCATTTTCAGAACTCGTCCAGCTGGGTCTGGTCGAAGACAAGCCCGTAAAATTCTTCGGCGCGCAAGCAACAGGCTGCTCTCCCATTTCAACCGCCGTGAAAACCGGCAGCTCCGAAATCGAGCCGCAGAAACCCGCGACTATCGCGCGTTCCCTTGCCATCGGCAATCCGGCCGACGGCCACTACGCCATCAAGACCATCAAGCAAAGCGGCGGATGGAGCGAGGACATCAGCGATCCCGAAGTAGTCGACTCGATCCGCCTGCTGGCCGAGACCGAAGGCGTCTTCACCGAAACCGCCGGCGGCGTCACCGTAGGCACTGCGGGCAAACTCTATCGCCAGGACCGCATCCTGCCCGAAGAAACGACAGTACTGTGCATCACCGGTAACGGCCTGAAGACCACCGACGCTCTCGCCGGCGTCTACCAGGAAGAACGCGCAATCGCTCCGAAGTTAGCCGAGTTCGAAAAATACCTGCAGCAAACGCTCGGCGTTGCCGAAGTCGCAAAAGAAGTAGCGGCCACGGTGGGCGCGTAAGGTCTGTGTAGGACGGGCACTCTTGCCCGTCAGGTCGGGCGATAGCTCGACTGGCTTTTGACCTTCGAAGCCACCACAGAACAAGAGGCGAGCAGAAAAGTCAAAGCTCGAAAGGCAATATGTCCATCACCGTCCAAATTCCGACCGCCCTCCGCCGCCACACCGCCGGCGCCGCCTCGCTAACCTGCGCCGCCACCAACCTGGAAGACCTGTTCTCCATCCTCGATGAAAAATTCCCTGACCTGAAGCCTCACCTGCGCGACGGCGCAGGCCAGGTCCGCCGCTTCCTCAACATCTACGTAAACGAAGAAGACATCCGCTTCCTGGGCGGCCCGACCTACGCCTTCCAGGAAGGCGACGAAATTCTGCTCGTGCCCTCGATCGCAGGCGGAAGGATATAAGCGTAGCGGGATTTCTGCTGGCGAGGGGCGCTAAGATCAGCGCGCTCAAGGGCTTACCGTTGGGGTTCAGAATGCAGGCCGCGCCCCCCGTTAGAAAAAACAAACTTGCATCGCGGTTCGGTCGGTGTATAATCTAACTAACTGGTTAATTAACAACTGCTGATTCAGTTACAGCTACGCACTGGATTTATGGCTCGATTATTTCGACATCATCCGCAGCACGGTCACCACTTCGGCCGCATGGGGACGCGGGGGCAGCCGGAGGAGAGCCGGGCCGCCATTCTGCAGGCGGCCGCGCAGGAGTTTGCCGAGCACGGCATCGCGGGGGCGCGTACGGATGCGATTGCGCGCGAGGCGCGCGTCAACAAAGCCTTGATTTACTACTACTTCAAAGATAAGGAAACGCTTTACGGAGCAGTGCTGGATGAAGCGTTTGGGGCGCTCAAGGTGAACGTGTTTCGCGTGCTCGACAGTGAATTGCCGCCGCGCGAGAAGATTCTGGCTTACGTGGCCGCTTATTTCGATTTTGTCGCCGCCAACCAGGTGTATCCCAAGCTGATGCAGCGCGAGATGATGCGGGCGCGCGACGGGCAGTCGCCGCATCTCGACAAGCTGATCAAGAATTATTTCCAGCCCATTTTCACGCGCGTCGGCGAATTGCTGAACAAGGGAATTGCCGACGGAGAGTTTCGCAAAGTGAGCACCGCGCATTTTGTGCCGTCGATGGTCGCGATGATCGTTTTTTACTTCAGCAGCGCGCCCATGATGCACAAGATCGTCGGCTTCAACCCGCTGACGCCGGAGCGAATCGCTGAGCGCCGCGCGGCGGTGCTCGATTTTATTTCGGCGGGGTTGTTCCGGCACGATGCCAAAGCTAGCGCTAGCGCCAACCCCCTCCCCAGCACGAGTCCCAGTCCTAGTTCGAGTCGTCCTAGTTCGGGTCGTCTTAGTTCTAGCCAAGGAGCACGCTCATGAGCGCGCGCAACCGTTTTTTCATACTTCTCGGAATTATTTTCGTCGTCGCAGCGATTTATTACGCACTTTCCACCGATCATTCCAAAGACCTGGTGCTGATCGGTACGGTGGATTCGAATCAGGTAATCGTGAGTGCGCAGGTGGAAGGCCGCATCCTGAAGTTGCTGGTGGATGAAGGCACGCCGGTGAAGGCGGGCGATTTGATCGCCGTGCTCGACCCATCGGAATTGCAAGCGCAGGAAGCTGCGGCGGCTGCGAACATCAACAGCCTGCAGCACAAAGTTTCGGAGATGCAGTCGACCGAGAAATCGACTTCGGGTTCCACGTCGAGCGATGTGGCCAACGCGCAGGCCAAGCTGTCGTCGGCGAGAGCGCAACTCTTGCAGGCGCAAGCCGCGCTCGATCGAACCGAGAGCGACAGCCGGCGGGCCATTGAGCTGGCGAAAGTGGGCGTGACTTCCGACCAGGATCGCGTGCAGGCCGAAACGAATTTGCAGGCCGCCCAGGCGACAGTGCAGGCGCAGCAGGAACTGGTGAAGGCAGCGCAGGCCGATTTGAACTCGGCCATTGCGCGCACGCATCAAGCGAATGCGGCCAAGAGCACGGTGCAATCGACCGAGGCTGATCTCAAGAACGCAGTCGCGCAAAAGAATCAAGCGGCGGTCAGGTTGGGATACACGAACGTCTACGCGCCTGTCACCGGAACGGTTTCGGTGCGCGCGGCGCGGCAGGGGGAAGTGGTGAACATTGGCGCGCCGATTGTGACCATTGTCGACTTGACCGACACGTGGGCGCGGGTGGCGATTCCGGAAACCTACGCCGACCACATCGGCTACGGCGATGTGTTGCGCGTGCGCATGCCTGGCGGCAGCGTCACCAGCGGCAAGGTTTTCTTCAAAGGCGTGGAGGGAGATTTCGCTACACAACGAGACGTCAGCCGGCGGAAGCGCGACATCAAGACGATTGTTCTCAAGGTGAGGCTGGACAATCCGAAAGGCGCGCTGGTGCCGGGGATGACGGCGGAAGTGTTGGTTTCGCCGGAGCAGTTGAAGGGCGAGGGCACCGCGCCAAACACAGCGGCGGCGGGGTCGCGCTGATGAATTCGCCTACGACCGCAAATGCGGGCAACGGTGCGGAGGGGCAGTCTGCTCCGCAAACTGCTGAGCAAACTCCTTCGCAAAATGGTTCGCACGGTTTAGAGAAGCCCGTCTACGATCCGGCAGCGCAATCGGCAATCGCGGTCGACCACATCGTAAAGAAATACGGCGAGTTCACGGCGGTCGACGATGTTTCGTTCGACGTGAAGGAAGGCGAGATCTTCGGGCTGCTGGGGCCGAATGGGGCGGGGAAGTCGACGCTGATTCGCATGATGACTACGCTGATTCCGATCACTGCCGAGGAAGCGCAAGGATCGCCGGGCACGATGTGGCGAAAGATGCCGACGCGGTGCGGCGGGTGATTGGAGTGATTCCGCAGGCGCTGACCAGCGATCTTGATCTTACGGTGGAAGAGAACCTGAACATTTACGCCAAGCTCTACGACGTTCCGGCAAAAGAGCGGAAGCGTTCGATCGAAGAATTGCTGGGACTGGTCGACCTGACGAAATGGCGGGACGCACAGACGAAAACACTTTCCGGCGGCATGCGGCGGCGGCTGGAGATTGCGCGCGGGCTGGTGCATCACCCGAAAATATTTTTTCTCGACGAGCCCACCACCGGACTGGATCCGGTTTCGCGCGTGGCGGTATGGGAAATGCTGGGCAACATCAAGGCCCATCGCCAGCTGACCATTCTGATCACGACGCACTACATGGACGAAGCCGACCGGCTGTGCGACCGGATCGCGATTGTGGATCACGGCAAGCTAGTGGCGCTGGATACGCCGACAGCGCTGAAAGCGAGCGTGCCCGGATCGAATGTGATCGAAGCGCAGTTTGAACATCCGCCGGAGGATTGGGAGCAGCGGCTGCATGCGCTCGATGATGTGACCTCAGTGCAACACGAAGGCGCGGGAATGTATCGCGTGCTGACCGGCAACGGATCGCGCACGACGACGGGACTGGTGGAGATGGCTGTCGCGGCAGGGGTTCCAGTGAAATCGCTCTCGGTGCAAAACACCACGCTGGACGATGTGTTCGTCCATTACACGGGGCGGCAGTTGCGCGACGAATTACAAAAGGCCTACGCCTTCGTGATGCCGCAAAGTCCGGGACTGCGGCCGTGAAGAGTTGCGAGTTGCGAGTCCCGTGTCCCGAGTTGCGAGTCCTGGGCGAGGCCAATGGTGGTCGCGGGACACCAGTAAAGAATTGGATTGATTAATTCTCGAAAGAACGCGAGCGAATTCGGAGTCTCGGGTCTCGGGACTCGCAGCTCAGGACTCAGGACTCACTTATGAACCGAATGATGGCCATTGTCGAGCGGGAGATGCGCAAGTTCTTCCGGTCGCCGGCGCTGATGCTGGCGTCGATGGTAATGCCGCTGGTGCAGCTCATTGTTCTGGGCAACGCATTCGGAGGGAAAATTCGTGATGCGCGGGTGGCGATTGTCGACCAGGACGGCGGGCCGCAGGCGTTACGGATCCGCGAGGCGTTTGATTCGGTGCGGGCGAACATTCGCACATTCGTGCCGATTTATTACGACAGCCAGAAGCAGGCTGTGGACGATGTGCGCAACGGCAAGCTTGAAGGAGCGGTGATTATTCCGCCGGAGTTTTCGCGGCGGGTTTACGAAGACAACCATCCGCAGATCGCGGTGGTGGTGGATAACAGCGACAACTTTATGAGTTCCGCGATTGAGTCGGAACTCACCGACCTGACCGCCGCGCTGAACCAGCCCACGGTCGAGCCGCGCATTTTGCAGCAGACGGCGCTCTCCATTGTCGAGCTTTATCCTTACATCGAATACATGAAATATCTGCTGCCGGGGTCGCTGGCCCTGGCGATGTTCGTGTCGGTGATGATTGGCGGGGGCATGCTCTACATCGACGACAAAGCGCGCGGGGTGCATGAAGGGTATCTGGTGACGCCGATCACGAAACTCGAACTCGTGCTGGGATTGAACCTGGCGGGGGCGATCAAGGCGGTGATGACGGGCGTGATCATCTGCGTGATCGGGTCGCTGCTGGCGGGGGTGGGCACGATTTTCAATCTCCAGACGATTTTTGGGTTGCTGGTAATGATTGTGCTGACTTCGCTGGCGTTTAATACGATGATGTTTCTGCTGATGGTGCGGATCGAAGACCCGCTGGTGCCGCGGGCCATGTTCGGCATTCTTAATACGCTGCTGTTTTTTCCCAGCGGGTCGATTTATCCGATTCAGGCATTTCCACGGTGGTTGAAAGCCATCGCGAGAGTGGATCCGTTCACCTACGCGGTGGATGGCTTCAAGTGCCTGCTGTTGAAGGAAACGACGCTGGCAGCGGTGTGGGGCGACATGCTTTTTCTTTCGGTGTTTGCGGCGCTCACGCTGGGGATTGCGATTCCGTTGTTCAAGAGAACGCTGTAGGGATGGTTCACGGCTGAGACCGTCGAGGGCGGCCGGAGAACCAAATGCCTTGCGGCATTTGCGGGTAAGAGTGCTCGCGCCACACAATCTTGCCACAGGGGGGCACGGGGGACACAGGGTCATGCCAGGTCGCGTGCGGTGGGGAATTCTTTCCGGGAACTTTTCACTTGGGCCGTGTGTCCGTTATGCTAGAGGGGTATGACACTGCTGGACGCGAAGGAATACGATCCGCGAGTCGAGCGGAGGCGGAAGAAGATAATTATCTCTGCCGTCGTTTTGGTTTTGCTGGTGCTTTTTCTGGGATGGTGGTTTCGATTCTGGCCGGAGGAGCACGTGGCGAATGTCTTTTTTGATGACTTGCAGAATCAGAATTACGAAGCGGCCTATGGCGTCTGGTTTCACGATCCGAAATGGAAACAGCACCCGGAGCGTTACAAGAAATATTCCTTCAATGATTTCTATCAGGATTGGGGCCCGGTCGGGGAGTGGGGACAGATCAAGTCGCACAAGATTTATGCGGCGGGTTCGCCTCCGGGTGGGGGAAGCGGCGTGATCATCGACATGACGGTGAACGACCGAACGGAACCGGCGCGGGTGTGGGTGCAGAAGTCGGATAAGACGATGAGTTTTTCGCCGTACTGAGAAAAACTATTGTTGATTTTTGATTGCTGATTAAAAACGCAAGTGGGCGGGCTTTTAATCAACAATCAACAATCAGCAATTCTTCCTTAGGCTGCGGCGAGTTGTTCCAGCGTTTTTGTCAGCGAGGCTTCGTCTCCAACGTTCAGGCAGGTTTTCGAGCGGTCGATCTGGCGCATCAGGCCGCAGAGAACTTTTCCGGGGCCGACTTCGATGAAGGTTTCCACGTGCTCGGCTATCAGCAGGCGCATGCACTGCTCCCACTTCACTGAGCCTGTAACTTGGCGGACGAGAGTGTCGCGGGCGCGGAGTTCGTCGGTGACGAACGCGGCTTCGACGTTGCAGACGATGGGGTAGTCGGGCTTCTGCATTTTCAATGCATTCAGGTCGACTTCCAGACGATCTTGCGCGGGCTTCATCAGCGAACAATGGAAGGGCGCGCTCACGGGCAGCAACTTGGCGCGTTTGGCGCCGCGCTCGTCGGCGAGGTTTGTGGCGCGTTCGACGGCGGAGGTGTTGCCGGAGATTACGATCTGCTCTGGCGAGTTGATGTTGGCAGGCTCGCAGACCTCGCCTTGCTGCGCTTCGTGGCAGAGGGCGGTGACTTTGTCGAGGTCCATGCCGAGGATTGCGGCCATCGCTCCGACGCCGACGGGGACGGCTTCCTGCATGTATTTTCCGCGATTGCGAACAGTGCGAACGGCGTCGGCGAAGGCGAGGGTTCCGGCGCAGACGTGCGCGGAATATTCGCCGAGGCTGTGACCTGCGACGTAGCGCGGTTTCGGGATGCGGGTTTCGAGCACCCGAAGAGCGGCGATCGAAGCGGTAAGGATTGCCGGCTGTGTGATCTCGGTGAGGCGGAGTTGGTCTTCGGGGCCCTCGAAGCAGAGTTGCGAGAGCTTGTAACCGAGTGCGTCGTCGGCTTCGTCGAAAGTCTGGCGGGCGATGGGATATTTCTCGAATAAATCTTTGCCCATGCCGATAGACTGCGAGCCCTGGCCGGGGAAGAGGAGCGCGATGGTGCGGTTGGTTTCTGTCATGAAAGATATGACGTCGCCGATCAATTTCCTGCAAACACGTTTCTACAATCAGGTTGCCGCAAACGGGTGCGGGTGGGCCTATCCCTCGCTACGGCTCCGAAAGAAAACGCAACATTTCCTGCAGCAGCCGCGGACCCTGATCCGTCTCGAAGATAAATTGCGCATGGGCGGACCCTTCAAGAACCATCAACTTCTTGGGGTCGGGAGCTTTGCGATAGTGTTCGGTGATTCCCGGCAGTCGCGGACCGTCGCCACTCTGGTCGTCGCGGGTCACGATGAACAATTTTCGTCCTTTCAACCGCTCGGGCGAATCGCCTCCTTCGGACCCCAGAAAAATGATGCGGTCGATTTCTCCCGGGTTTGACTCGGCCGCGGCGTCGCCCGCAGCGTCGCCTCCCATGCTCGCGCCGACCACGGAAACAGATTTCGTGCCTGCGTTGTGCAGGTATCGAACTGCGGCCAGCACGTCGGGGTAATGCTTCCAGTCTTCGGTTTCTCTGCCGAGCTCCCAAGACTGCCCGTAGCCGCGAAAATCGGTGGCCAACACGCGGAAGCCTGCGTCTGCAAGAGTCTCCGCTTGCTTGCGCCAGCTTTCCTTGGTGAAGCGTCCGCCATGCGCAAGTATGACGGCCCGATCACCTTTTCCGTTTCCGTAGAGGTCGGCGTGAATTCGATAGCCATCGGGAGCCGGAAACACAACCGCCTCTTGAGCCGGAATGAGGCCAACGGAGAGCAAAATGAACAGCACAACGAAAAGAGTTGTGACGAGAGCTCGCATGTTCTATGTAGTACGCGCGACTTCAGGTTCCGTGGCTACAGGCTTCAGCGCTGCTAGGCCGCGCTCGATGGAATCGTTGATGCCGCGCTCCGCGAATTCGGCGGCCACGCGCACCGCGTTCTTCATGGCGTTAGCGTTCGAGGAGCCGTGCGTGATGATGCACACGCCTTTCAGGCCAAGCAACGGGGCGCCGCCGTATTCTGTGTGGTCGAGGCGCTTTTTGAAATCGATGAAGGCGCTGCGCGAGAGCAAGGCTCCGACCTGGCTGGTGATGGTGGCCTTCAGCGATTCCTTCAATGCGGTGCGGACCAGATTGGCGACGCCTTCGGAAATTTTCAGGGCCACGTTACCGACGAAACCGTCGGCGACAATGACGTCGACTTTTCCGTTGTATAAATCGCGGCCCTCGACGTTGCCTATAAAATTCAGCGGCAGCTGCTTGAGCAACTGAAAAGCTTCACGGGTGAGCTGGTTGCCTTTGGCTTCTTCTTCGCCGATGGAAAGCAGGCCGACGCGCGGGCCGGGCATCCCAGATTTTTTCCCGAACGTATTTCCAAACATCGCGCGGAAATAAATATCGCCCATCACGGCGAATTGTTCCAGGTTGTGGGGTTCGCAGTCGACGTTGGCGCCTACGTCGAGCAGCATGGCGGCGGGGCCGGGAGCGGTGGGGAAGACTGCGGCCAGCGCGGGGCGATCGACTCCGGCCACTGTGCCCAGTACGACTTTGGCGGTGGCCATGGCGGCTCCGGTGTTGCCGGCGGTGACGAAGCCGGCGGCCTGGCCTTCGCGCACCATGCGCAAACCTACGCGCATGGAGGAGTCGCGCTTGGCCCGGACGGCCTCCACTTTGTCGTCCATGGTGATGTATTCGCTGGCGTGGACGATCTCAATGGGCAGACGGAGCGCCGCGGGATGGCGGTCGAGCTCCGCTTTGACTGTGGCTTCGGGACCAATGAGCAAGACGCGCACGCCGTATTGGCGAGCGGCTTGAATGGCGCCCTCGATTTCTGGCTTGGGCGCGCGGTCCGAACCCATCGCATCCAGCGCGATGACGCTAGGCATGGTTGGCGAGAACGACTCCGTATTCGCCAGCTGAGTTAGCTGGCTTCCTTAACGTCGAGAACTTCTCGTCCTTTATAGTAGCCGCATTTGGAGCAGGCGCGGTGCGGCATTTTCTTTTCGTGGCAGTTGGGGCATTCGGAGAGTGAATGGCCCTTCAGCGCGTCGTGGGCGCGCCGGGTCGAGGTGCGTTTCTGGGAGTGTCGCCGTTTTGGATTAGGCATGGTGGATAAATTCCTTCGTTTCTTTTATTCTTAAATTCGCTCTTTAAATTCCGCAATTCTCGCGGAATTAATTCTCGAGTCGTCCGCGGATCTCTTTCAACGCCAACCACCGCGGATCTTCCATCGGCACCGCGCAGGAGCATTTCTCCTGATTCAGATTCTTGCCGCAGTGCAGGCAGAGGCCGCGGCAATCTTCGCTGCACGTCACTTTCAGCGGCAAGGCCAGCAGCACCTGCTCGCGCAGGACATCTTCGAGCAGCAGGCCGTCCCCTTCATAGTAGCCGATTTCGGCCTCGGCGTCGGTTACGGAAAGCTCATCGCGGCCCGCGTCGGTGCCGATCGGCCGGTAGAGCAACTCAAAATCGCGCGCCACATTCTGGGCCACAGGTTCGAGGCAGCGGGCACAACTCAATTCCAGGCCCGCGCTGAGAGTTCCTCGCAGGCGTATGTCGATGACGACCTTATGCTTGCCGTGCTGCTCCTCGACCAATTCGGCGCGTCCGCTGGTCTGGAGCGGGGTGCGCTGGTGGATGTCTTCCCCGAAGTCGATGGCGCCGGGCTGGAACTCCTCCTTGAAATCGACAGGATGGCGTTCCAGATCGTGGATGTCGAGGAACATGAGAAACCTCCGCGCCCCCAACGTTAAAGAACCAGGCCCGCGGAAGCTCGCCAAGAGGCGTAAGTACCGCAAGGAGCAAGACTTAGGATAAAGGGTGGGGCAAGGAGGTGTCAAGAAAGGGGGCGAAGTCATCGGCTAGAATGAATAGTATTTTTTGTCGAATCGAACCCCACCCGCGGTTCACAAAAGGGAGCAAGATATTGTTAGGACATACTAGGACTTGCGATTCCATAGGTATCTGCTAGACTTTCCCTAGGAGATCCCTATGGCGACTCTATATGTCGAGAATGTTCCAGACGCCGTTTACAAAGCTCTCCGCGAACGCGCGCGCAAGCACCGCAAGTCAATAGCAGCGGAAGTGATTGAACTTCTCGAACAGAATGTTCCCGATGCCGCGGAGTTGCGAAGCAGGCGCGCGTTTGCACGGCGAATGAAGGAATTATCATTGCGCGCGCCCGCTTCGCCGGGGCCGTTTCCTTCTGCCGAGGAAATGATCCGAGAGGACCGAGAGCGATGACCTCTTTCGTGCTGGATGCGAGTGTTGCCGCTAAGTGGATGCTGCCCGCCCAAGGGGAGCTATTGAGGGCACAGGCATTTCGTCTACTTGACGCTTATGGAGCTGGTGAAGTCAACCTGGTCGTCCCCGACATCTTCTGGGCCGAGTGCGGCAACATCGTGTGGAAGGCCGTCCGGCAGGGGAGAGTCGACCGGGGCACGGCAGAGTTGGAACTATATTCACTCGCGCGTCGGGACATACCAACTATTTCTTCTCTGCATCTCCTGCAAGAAGCCGTGACCATCGCTTTCGACTTCGGCCGCTCCGTTTACGACTGCCTCTATGTTGCTCTAGCCACACAGGGGAGAAAACAACTGATCACCGCGGACGAGCGCCTGGTCAACGCCCTCGCGGCTCGCTTTCCGGTGAAATGGCTGGGGGCATTCTGAGTCGCTAGCGGCCGAAATCCTCGAGGCCTAGCGTTTCAAATGCGCGCGTTGGCGATTCTTCGAAGATTAGTTTTCTCTCGATGTCGATCATGCTCTTCGCGAGATGGTGCGGGATGTACCACGCTATCGCCGCTACGGGAATGAGGCTGAGCATTCGCGCGGGTTCCGCCAGGGCCGACGATTCGAACTCCGGCGTTGAGACCGCATAGAGCAGAAATCCGAAACAGACGGACAGAAGCGTGACGAAGGAATGTTGTTTGAACAGCGGGAGCGTGCATGTGCACGGAAGCTTGCGGAAACGAATCAGGACGACATTCGTCAGCAGCACGGCCCATGCGGTCACCAGCAGGGTATGAAGGGATGCGACGCGCCAGCCTTCGAGGTAAACGTAGACGGGGAATGCGATCGCCAGTAGCCAGGGCAACACGAAGATCAGGATTACTTTTCTGGCTAGCGGTTCGCATTCTTCTCCGTCGCGATCGAGCATCAACTGGAAGATCCAGTTAGAGCGCAACTCCACCGGAATTTCGAAGACGAGGCGGAGACCGACAATTCCCAGGAACGAAAGAATAAATGGGATCGAGAGGGCGCTCGGCGACAGCGCAGCCTGACGCCACGATTTCGCGTTTTCAAACGCATCCATCAAAGCCTGCGAGGCCAGGACCAGGCTGAGTCCGCCAATGGCGGTCAGAACCAGGCGATGTCCTTCGCTGCGCAGCAACGTTCTGCACACAAAACGGAAGCAGCCTCGCTGGAGTGGAGTGCGCAGCACCCAGCGGTCCAGTGGAATTCTCAGCCGCCAGGTTCGGGGATTGCGGGCCGTAGCCGTGGCGTCGGCGATCTCCGCAATGCGCATAAAGTAGCGCTGATAGCCGATCGCGTAAGTACAGAGGGCAATCCCGATGACGGCTGCGACTCCGGGGAGGGCCAGCCTGGACAAGCCTATAAGCGCCGGCCCCGCGCGGTCGCGCAAGCGCAACGACTGGCACAGACCCAGAAACCAGCAGGAAGGCATCACGTATGCCCAGGAAGGGATAGTGTCCTTGGCGCGCCGTATCGCGTCCGGAACTGCGAAACTGGTGCAGAGAAGTGTGACCAGGTAAACCACTACTACGCCGCGAATGTAGGCCGAGAATCTCTTGAAGGCCCGGGGAGGCAGCGCCGCCATCAGAAGTCCCATGACCGAGAACACCGCAAAGAAGGCGAAGACGCTTGCCAGCACCACTCCGACCGCATGCACTACCGCGAACTTTAAGAAGAACAGGAACTTGGTTTGCGTCGCTCCCACCACTACGGGAAACAAAATGCACGACGCCGCATTGACGTCTACTGCGATCAGACCTACCAAGAAAAGGACGGCGACCAGGTTGGCGAAAAAGATGGTCCGGGTGGAAATGGGCAGCGGCACCAGATTCATGTAGTCGCGGCGATCGGGGAAAATGGCGTCCCATCGCCACACCGCGACCGCGCCGGTAACGGTCATGGAAAGGACGAGGAAGAAATATTCATCGGGGAGCGCCATCGCCAACGGGTCCACGTTGGTCGCGCCGCGCAGCCATTGCAGGAAGGTTCCGTATTTGTCGAACAACAAAATGGAGACGAATCCGCCGGGCATGGCCAGCAGTGTGAGCACCAGGCCGACGCCGAGATCGAGGCCTTCCGTATCGGAATCGCCGCCTCCGCGGAAGATGCGGTCGACGAAAAGTTGTACCATCCGCCAGAACGGACGTTGGCGGTGGTCGGCCCACACGCGCCGGATCCGTTGAATCGGCGCCGTGATCATGCTGCCTTCATCACAGTCACAATGTCGCGGGCCACGCGCATGGTGTCAACATCATCGACAAGGTGCAGGAAAGTATTTTCGAGCGACTGGCCGAGAATCTGGCCGATGTTCGCCACCGAATCCTGGGCGATCACGACTCCCTTGCGCAGGATCAGAACATCGGAGCAGACTTTCTCGACCACTTCGAGCACGTGCGAGCAATAAAACACGAGCTTGCCCTGTTGACCGAGCGCCTGCACCAGATTCTTGAAGATCAGAGCGGAAGTCACGTCCAGGCCGGAGAGTGGCTCGTCGAAGATAAAAATATCTGGATTGTCCATCAGCGCCGCGATCAAGAGAATGCGCTGGCGCATTCCTTTGGAGTAAGTGCCAATGCTGGCATGACGGTGGGGATGCAGCGAGAACAGACTTAACAGCGAGTCGATCTTCTTTTCGAGTTCGATGCGGGGCATTCCGCGCAGGGTTCCGATGAGTTCCAGGTATTCCCATCCAGTGAGATAGGGATAGAGATGAGCTTCCTCCGGAACGTAGCCCAGCCGCTTTCGATAAGCCGCCAAGTTGTCGCGTATGTTCTGGCCGTTGAACAGAACTTCGCCGCGCGTCGGCTCCAGAAGGCCGGTGAGCATTTTTACGGTGGTGCTTTTTCCGGAACCATTGGGGCCGAGGCATCCCAGGACTTGTCCGGGGCGCAGCGTGAAGGACACGTCCTGCGCGGCCGGAAGAGAGGCGTACCGCTTGGTGAGGTGCAGCGCTTCAAGCATCGCTTACCCCGCGAAGTGAAAAGTTGCGGACTTCGAACCCAGAGGTTCTGGCGAACTAAATGCGATCGATAAAGTTACGTGTCACGGACAAAGCTGGAAAGACAGTGACTTAGACACCAGCCGCGAGGACGAAGTTCCACGAGTGCGCCGCCGTCTTATCTCTCGGGACTAGCGCATTGGTGAGTTCAATCCCAGCGCTCGGATGGTGACTTCATCCGGCGTGGCCTGCCCATCTTTTTTCGTGACTACGCCGAAGCTGCCGGAATAATCCCACATGGCCCAGCCGATGCCGTGGCGATCGAGCGCGGTGCGGACGTCCTTGAGCCAGGCCTCGCGGTCGCGCGGATCGGAGTAGGTGCGGAAGACGCCGAACTCATTGCAGATCAGCGGCACGTTGCGTTGCTTCGCCCAGTCGGCGGCCTGGTTGATCTCGGCTTCGATGCGGGATGCATCCCAATGATCTTCCCCATAGCGAATCACCTGCAGACGGTCGGGAGCTTCGGGAACGGCGGCCGCAACTTGCGCGGCGTTTTCCGCGAGACGACGGATAGTGCAGTCCCTTGACCCAGTGCCAGTAAAACGCTCCCCAGGTCGCGCCCTGATGAGTGAAAACGTGCGGCTCGTAGAAATGAAAAACATAGATGACGTTGGGATCGCGAAGCGGCTCGAGGAAGACCATGTCGTCGTCGTTGTCCCAGTTCGCTCCGGCGGCGATGATCGTGTGCGTAGGCGCTCCCTGGCGGATCGCCGTGGCTAGCTTCGCTTCCACTCCATACCAGCGATAGGGGTCGCGCATTTCCGGTTCGTTCAGAATTTCGAAGAACACGCGATCCTGATCCCACGAAGAATAGTGTTGCGCCACGGTGCGCCAGAAATCGGCGAAGCGCTCGACGAAGTCGTCTTCCTTGAGGCGGGCTTTGAAATCGGAATCGGGATGCATGTCGAGCTCGACGGCGAGGCCCGCGTCGAGAATCATTTTTATCGCCGCGTCGAGCGAGCCGAAATATTCGGCGGTACCGCCGCGCCGGTTCGCGTCCATGATGGGCTGCGGGTTCACGCTGAGGCGCACGTGGTCGAAGCCCATCGACTTGATCAGCGCGATGTCGGAGGCGGTGGTCCAGGTCTGGAAATGTTCCTTGGTGTAGCCCCTGGGATCGTAGACCTGCGCGAACCATTCGCTGAGATTAATGCCGTGGCGAATGTGAGCGAGGCGCGCAGCGGGCACGGACGAGAGTTGGGCCGGGATCTGCGTAAATGCTGACGACAGGGATACAAACAGAAGAAGGCCGACCCATTTTCGTTTCACGCGTCTCTCCACCGAAATTGTTAGCTGAGAATCGGCAGGGCCCGGATTCTCTTCCTGGTCGCAGAATAGATCGCGTTGCAGAGCGCGGGCGCGAGCGGCGGCACCGACGGTTCTCCGATTCCCGAAGGCGCTTCCGTGCTGGGCACGGCATAAACTTCCACGACCGGAGTTTCCTCCATACGCAGGGGAGCGTAGTCGTCGAAATTGCCTTGCACGACGCGGCCTTTCTCGATCGTGATTTTCGCCCGCAGCGCGTTACCTAGCCCGTAGACGATTCCGCCCTGAATTTGTTGCTCGAGAATACTGGGATTCACCACCTGGCCGCAGTCCACCACGGCCACCACGCGATGCACGCGCGGCTGATCGTTCTCCATGGTGATCTCGACGACCTCTGCCATGTATGACGCGAAACATCCGAAGCACGCGACGCCGCGATATCGTCCCGCAGGCAAGGGCTTGTCCCATCCCGCCTTATCGGCTGCAAGTTGCAGCACGCCACGCATGCGAGCGGTGCGCCAGGTGGTGGTGAAATATTGCAGGTCCTGATCTTTGGCCAACAAATGGAGCCGGTATTGCAGCGGATCTTTCCCGGCCGCGACCGCGAGTTCGTCGACAAAACTTTCGAGCGCAAACGCCGCCTGCAGCGCGTACACCGACCGCATCCAGCCGAGCGGGACCGGGGTTTCTGTCATCACGTATTCGATCGAGTAGTTGGGTAGCGCATAAACCGGCCCGGCTTCATCGGGCAGATCGGGATCGACTCCGCCCGGCGTGGGCTGACCTTTCTGTCCGCTGATCGAGGGCGAAATAATCCGGTGCGTCAACGCGGCGGGAAAGCCGGCACCGTCGAGCGCGGCACTCAACTGGTGCAGACTCGCCGGGCGGTAAGTGGAGAAGCGCATATCATCTTCGCGAGTCCAGAGCACCTTCACCGGCCCGCTGATCGCCTTCGAGACCAGCGCAGCTTCAACCGCGTAGTCGTGCTCCAGGCGGCGGCCGAAGCCTCCGCCCATGAGTGTGACGTTTACCTTCACCTGTTCGGGGTCCAGGCCGATCGCTTGTGCTACCGAGTCGCGGCAATCCTGCGGAACTTGCGTGGGAGCCCACAGTTCGCATTTTGTGCCCTGGAAGTGCGCGGTGCAATTGCCGGGTTCCATGGGAGCATGCGCCATGAATGGCAATTCGTATTCAGCCGAAATGCGGCGGCCGCTGGCTTTCGGGGCATCGCCGGTCGAGTATATGCTCGCGCCTTTTTTCGATGCGCCTTGCTTCAGCGATGCCATCACCGCCGCAGTGTTTAAATCTTTGTTCGGACCATCGTCCCACGATACGTTCAGCAGGCGGCGGCCTTCCATCGCGCCCCATACGCTGTCGGCGACCACGGCGACCGCTGTATCAGTGAGCTTGCCCACATAACTCACACCGGAAATCTTCTTCGACTCTTTGTCATCGAAGCTGGCGAGCTTTCCGCCGATGGAGGGGCAGCGCGACAGAACGGCGAATTTCATCCCCGGCATACGGAAGTCGATGCCGAAAATTGCTTCGCCCGTCACCTTCGCGGGCGTATCGAGTCGCGGCAGACGCTGGCCGACAATCTTGTAATCTTTGCTCTGCTTCAGCGTGACGTCGGTAGGGATGGGCAGCGTGGACGCTTTCTCCACCAGTTCGCCATACGTGAGCCGCCGGTTCGAAGCCGCGTGCTTGACGCTGCTATTTTCCGCCGTGCATCCCGAACGCGGCACGCCCCAGGTGAGAGCCGCAGCGGATATCAGCATCTCGCGCGCGGCCGCCCCGGCTTTGCGCATGGGGTCCCAGGTGGTGCGGATGCTGGCGCTTCCGCCCGTGGTCTGGTCGCCGAAGAGCGTGCTCGCTCCGGCTTGCTCGATCTCGATCTGTTTCCAGTCGGCTTCGAGTTCCTCCGCCAGAATCATGGGCAGCGCCGTGCGCACGCCCTGGCCCATCTCCGAGCGTGCGACCACGATTGTTACTTTGTTGTCCGGCGTGATGCGCAGATAAGCATTCGGCGAAAACACTTTCTTGCCAGATTGCGATCCGTGCGGCAGATAAAAGCCGATCACCAGTCCAGCTCCGGCTGCGACGCCGGCGGCGACGAATTCGCGGCGGGAAAGTGGGCTCATCGCGCGCCTCCATTTCCGGCGGCGCGATTCTCCGCAGCGCGGTGCACGGCCTTGCGAATGCGTTCATAGGTTCCGCAGCGGCAGAGGTTGCCATTCATCGCCTGCGTGATCTGATCATCGGTGGGATTCGGCGTCTTGGCCAGCAGCGCCGCGGCGGTCATGATCTGCCCCGTCTGGCAGTAGCCGCATTGCGGGACTTCTTCGGCAATCCAGGCCTGCTGCAGCGCGTGCAGACCATTCGCGCCCAGACCTTCGATGGTGGTGACGCTCTTGCCCTGAATCTGCTCGACTGGCGTGGAGCAGGAACGCACAGGCGCACCGTCCACGTGCACGGTGCAGGCGCCGCACAATCCCGCGCCGCAGCCGAATTTTGTTCCCGTGAGTTCGAGCGTGTCGCGCAACACCCAGAGCAACGGGGTTTGCGGTGACACGCTTACTTTTCTTTCGCTGCCGTTAACGCGGAATGATATGTCGGCCATTTGGGTCGCGGGCGGTCGCCCACTGGACCAACATCCTACTCAACTTCGACGTGCGGGAAAAGGTGAATGTGGAAAGCTTTTGCTACTTCAGGTCCGCCAATTTTTGCGTAGCCAGCTGCGCCGCTTCGCCGGCCGGATTTTCCTTCTTGATCTCTTCGTAAGTGCGCTTGGCATCGAGAGGCTGGTTCGAGGCTTCGTAAAGATCGGCGAGCTGCAATTGCGCCGAGACTTTGCTCACGGTTTTGGTGGGCTTCTTCATCAATTCCTGATACAGTGCCACCGCTTCCTTGACGCGGTTGGTGTCCCCGTAAAGCGACGCCAGCGCCAGCTTCGCCATCGACGCCAGTTCGCTGTTCCCGCCGGACGCGACTTGCTTCAGCTCGCGCTCCGCGGCCGCGTTGTCGCCCGCATCCACGGCAGTCACTCCCAGAAAGTAGTGCGCCATATCGGCGGTGCGGGTATGCGGATACTTGTCGGCGATCGCCTGAAACTCCTTGTGCGCCGCATCCGCGCGTTCTTTCGCGGAGGTGAACGACGGCACATCCGGCTGCGCCGGCGTTCCGGGCGCCCGCAGCTGGGCGTTCATGGTTCGTACGGCCTGAGCGAAATCGAAGCTGGCTTTTTCGTCCTGAGCCGTCAGGTAATACCAGCCACCGAGCACCGCGGCCAAAACCACGGCAACGGCGGTGCCGGCGATGAGCAGCGTGGACCTGTGTTCCACCGTCCAATGAGCGGTCTTTTCGGCGGTGGCGATGGTGACGCGGCTGAAGGCGTCTTGTTTAAGTTGATGGCGGGTCTCTGCGCGCACGGACTTCCCTTCTACTGGTAACGATGGCGGGTGGAATTAAGATGACAAACTAACAGTCTAACAGGGTAAAAACGGAGGCGTCAAAACTCAAAGCTCGAAACAACAACAAAAGGCCCTGGGATTCCAGACACGCGGGTCGCGATGTTTCCACGGCGACTCCGTTCCTACCGCGGAGCCTCCTCCAGCAATCCCTGTTCGAGCTTCTCCTGGCACTCGATGCAGTGACGCGTCCACGGCACAGCCTCCAGACGCTTGGCATTGATTTCCTTGCCGCAGTGGATGCACTCCCCGAAGCTGCCTTCGCGAATGCGTACCAGGGCCTTCTCCACCATCTGCAGAAGCTGCCGCTCGTTGTTGCTCTGGCTGAACAGAAATTCCTTGGTGTAAGAACTTGCGGCGCGGTCGGCAATGTCCTGGGCTGTATCCTCGTCCGCCGAGCGCCCGTCCTTTTGTGTGCGGTTCACGGTGCGGCGCAAATCCTGCTGCCGCGTCTCCAGCCGCTTCTTGAATGCTTCCAACTTCTTCTTGTCCATAGGTCACTTCAAACCTGGGTTATCAAAACTGCATCACCCGAAATTAATCCCACTTCAAACTGGTTGGGACGCCTCCTCCCGGAGGCGTCCCCGTTAATAAGGCCAAACGAAGATGATAAGCGCCAAAATTGAGATGCGTCAACAGGGCGGGAGGATGGGTGTGAGATGCTCATGTGGGGGCAGCCGCCCTCGGCTGTCCGGTCGAGCAAAGCTCGACGGGCTACCTGGGCAGCGGCTCCTTCATATTCGCCAGCGCATAACCCATCACCGCCATCGCCGCCGCGTTCTCCCGCAGCTCCGCGGGAACCACCTTGTCCAGAGTGTCGGCGGCGGTGTGGTGATAATTGAAGTAGCTGCGTCCGTCCTGCAAAACGCCGAGAGCGGGAACGCCCTGTTCTGACATGTCGGATATATCCGCGCCCGGAGCGTAGCTCGTTTCCTGCAGCGCGTTGGCTCCCGCGCTTTGCAGAACGTCCAGGACCGGCTCAAGCATTTCCGTGGCCGCATGACTGACCTTGGCGTCGAACCCCAGCGGATGCGCGGCTCCCGAATCGCTTTCAATGGCGGCTATGTAGTGCGGGAACTCCGAAGAATGATCCTTGGTGTATGCCTTGCTCCCGGAGCCGCCAGTCTCTTCGTCCATCCAGGCAATCACGCGGATCGTTCGCTTGGGACGCAGGTGCAGCCGCTGCAGCAACTCCGCCGTTTCCATGGCAATCACTACGCCGGCGCCGTCGTCGATGGCGCCCGTCCCCAAGTCCCAGGAATCGAGATGTCCAGACACCACAACGACCTGCTCGGGATGCTCACTGCCCTTGAGGTCGGCAATCACGTTATGGCTGGTGGTTTCAGGCAGTTGCTGCGGGGTGAGCGTGAGGTGCATGCGAACCTTGCCTTGCATGGCGAGATCCGCAATCAGGGTGGCGTCTTCCGCGGTGACTGCGCCCGCGGGAATCCCTGCCGGAATGCTGAAGCCAGTATGGGGAAGGCGATAATCGGCGTTGCCCACCGACCTCACAAGGCAGGCTGCCCCACCCCAGTCGGCCACCATTTTCGGACCCATGGCCCGGTAGCGCACCGCTTCGCCGTACGCCGCGAAGGCCATTCCGGCCGCAGCTTTCTGTTTGTCGTAGAGCTCGTTGAACAGCACGATCTTGCCGGTAACTCCCTCGCGGCCTAAAGCCTTGAACTGGTCGAAGTCGCTGACCACCACCACATCGGCTGTAATTCCCTGGGCCGGAGTGGCGGAGCTTCCTCCCAGCGCCGTGAGCACAACCTTCTGCCCCGTGCCTTTCGCCTGGCCGGAGTATTCGACCAGTTCCGCCGTCTCCGCGCCACGCACCCAATGCGGAACCTTCACTTCTTCGAGTTGCACGTCCAGCCCCAGCTGGCGTAACTCGGCAGCAACATAGTCCACCGCGGCCTCCGCCTGCAGAGATCCAGTCGGGCGCGGGCCGATGTTCTCCGTGAGATGAGCGAGCTGGCGGTAAGCGTAATCGTCCGCCAGCGCCGCCGACTTTATGGCGGTGAGCTCTTCCAGCAATTGCGGCGGAAGACTCTCATGGCGCGGCCGGAGCATCTGCACCGGCATCCCTGAACTGGAACCCGGTTTGGGCTGGCTCTGGGCGAAGCTCGCGGTCGCAGCAAGAAGCAGGGCGCAGCACATCATCAGAAGTAAACAGAAGTAACAGCGTGTCTTTGGCATGGTCGATGCACAGTGTATCCGACAAGGCCTCAAGGACGAAACAGGAGATCCCCCGTAACCGGCGCGCCGCAACCTGGCCCGGCCGCTCTTTCGGGCTCGGTGCCAAAATTTGTTTTTCGCATCCTGTCGTATTTTCCCCGCCGTTTCCGATTTCATAATTAGAGGCGGGGGCTCTGGTCAGTACCTGCGATGCGATTCTTAGAAAACTAGGGTTTTTCGGCAGCCACGGAATTTCTCGCGGGCTCCGGTCCGAGACACGGCCGGCACACGTACCTTCGTTGACTTGGACTGCCTCCAGTCCTGACATCTCAGCCCAATGATCTCAGCCCTATGATCGGCCAGACCATCTCGCATTACCGCATCGTCGAGAAGCTCGGCGGAGGTGGTATGGGCGTGGTTTACAAAGCCGAAGACACCGAACTCGGGCGCTTCGTCGCCGTGAAGTTCCTGCCCGATGACGTGGCCCGAGATACCCAGGCTCTCGAGCGTTTCCGCCGCGAAGCGCGTGCCGCGTCTGCCCTGAACCATCCCAACATCTGCACCATTTACGAGATCGGCAAGAACGCCGACCAATCTTTCCTGGTGATGGAATACCTGGACGGGATGACGCTGAAACACCGCATCGGCGGGCGGCCGATGGAGACCGAGCAGACTCTGTCGCTGGGAATTGAGATTGCCGATGCGCTCGACGCGGCACACGCGGCCGGCATCATCCACCGCGACATCAAGCCGGCAAACATCTTCGTGACCAAGCGCGGACACGCGAAGATTCTGGATTTCGGATTGGCGAAGGTGACGCAGCCGATCGGCGAACCGGGCAGCGCGCCGCGATCGGCGGGGCAAACGACGGTGACGATGGAAGAACACCTCACCAGCCCCGGCGCTACCGTAGGGACAGTGGCCTACATGTCGCCCGAGCAGGTGCGGGCGAAGGAGCTGGATGCGCGAACCGATTTGTTCTCCTTCGGAGCGGTGCTGTACGAGATGGCGACCGGGCAACTCCCCTTCCGGGGCGAAAGTTCGGGAGTGATCTTCGACGGCATCCTGAATCGCCCGCCAAACTCAGCTGCGCGGCTGAATCCCGATCTGTCGGCGGAACTGGAACGGATCATCAATCATGCGCTCGAGAAGGATAGGAACCTGCGCTATCAGCATGCCTCAGACATGCGGGCGGAGCTGGAGCGTCTGAAGCGCGATACGGAGACCGGGCGCGTGCTGGCCGCCAGTTCCGGGTCAGTCCCCGCGGTGCGGGAAAGCGGAACGCACGCAGCAAAGAGGAATCTCTGGAAGATCGCTGTGCCCTCAGTCGTTGTAGCCGCCGTTTTGATTGCGGGTGGCCTCTACTATCGTTCGCACCGCGCCAAGCCTCTGACCGACAAAGACACGATCGTTCTCGCCGATTTCAGCAACACCACGGGCGACCCGGTCTTCGATGACACGCTCAAGACGGCGCTCGAGCGTTTCGCTGAATCAGTCGCCGTTTCTGAATGTGCTCTCCGACAGTAAGGTGGCAGGTACGTTGAAGCGGATGACGCGCCCGCCTGACACTAAGCTGACGCCTGAGGTTGCGCGAGAAGTTTGCCAGCGAGCCAACAGCAAGGCATACGTCGCCGGTTCGATTGCCAGTCTGGGCAGCCAGTACGTGCTGGGGTTGAAAGTGGTGAACTGCCAGAGCGGAGACGTGCTGGCTCAGGAGCAGGCTACGGCGGCGAGCAAAGAGAAAGTGCTGGACGCGCTGGGCGAGGCGGCGTCGAAGCTGCGCGGCGAGTTGGGCGAACCGCTGGCCACGGTGCAGAAGCTCGACGTTCCGCTGCGGGAGTCGACGACATCCTCGCTCGAGGCCCTAAAGGCCTACGGCATGGGTTTCACCACTGTCCGGGAAAAAGGAGACGCTCCAGCTATTCCGTTTTACAAGCGGGCGATTGAACTCGATCCCAGCTTTCCTATGGCATACGCGCGACTAGCGGACACCTACATCGACCTCGGTCAACCGTCTCTGGCGCTGGAATATGCTACTAAGGCCTACCAACTGCGCGACCGCGTCAGCGAAAAGGAGAGACTAGCGATTTCCGCGAGTTATTTCGGTGCCACGGGAGAAATCGAAAAGGAAGCGCAGACTTACGAACTGTGGGAAGCAACCTATCCGCGCGATTCCCACCTCACTAGCTTGGCCAACGACTATGTCCATATGGGGCAATGGGACAAGGCTCTTGCGGAATATCAGGAAGGTGCGCGGGTACCAGGAGCGGGCAGTGTTCTCGGCTATGCAGATCTGGGAATGACCTACTTGAGCCTGAACCGGCTGGAGGAAGCGAGGTCCACCTTCGATGAGGCACTGGCACACAAAATGGATGGCGGATTTCTGCGCCAGAACATATACATGCTTGCTTTTCTGAAGGGGGATGCTTCGCAAATGGATCAGCAATTGGCCTGGGCTGCTGGGAAGCCCGGAGATGAAGACGCACTACTGTCGATCCAGTCTGATACGGAAGCCTACTACGGACGGATGCGCAGGGCACGGGACTTCTCCCGCCGGGCCATGGACTCGGCCGTCCATGCCGACTCCAAGGAAACCGCAGCCTTGTGGGAGGTCAATGCAGCGCTGCGCGAGGCGGAATTGGGCAACGCCGCGTTGGCCAGGCAGGGAGTGGCGGCAGCTTTGGCGTTATCCTCCGGGCGAGACGTGAAAACTGCAGCGGCCCTTGCAATGGCCCAGATCGGCGATGGTCCGCGAACCAACGATCTGGTCGAAGAACTGCAGAAGAGCTACCCGGCCCATACCATGCTGAAGCTCTACTGGCTGCCGACCATCAACGCTGCTATCGAAATCGGTAAGGGAAATTCTTCGCAGGCGGTTGCGGATTTGGAGCCCGCCGGGCCTTACGAACTGGGTGAGGCCGGAACGTTCATCAACTACCTGTACCCCGCCTATGTGCGTGGGCAAGCGTACCTGCTCGCGCACAACGGCACTGCGGCGGCAGCCGAGTTCCAGAAGTTGCTCGATCACAGGGGTATCGTGGCCAACTTTGTGACGGGATCGCTGGCGCATCTTCAAATCGGCCGCGCCTATGCCATGCAGGGGGACACCGAGAAGGCGAAAGCGGCCTATGCAGACTTTCTGGCTCTCTGGAAAAACGCCGACTCGGACATCCCCATCCTGAAGCAAGCCAAGGCCGAGTACGCGAAGCTGCAATAGCAGCGTCGCGATCCTCGAACAATGCATGACCTGCTCGCACAAAATTGTCAACTGGCGCTAATCAGTCCATTTCACTCACTGACACACCAAAGGTGGCGCCTCCTGACGGCGATTCCGCACAGGCCTGACTGGCCCTGCGCAGTCCTGACTGCCCGGGCACAGCGACGCCCCCATTCCGCCCCAAAACAAAAGTGGCCCCATTTCTGGGGCCACAGTCTAAAGAGGCAATGGAAGGTGTCAGGAAAGGCGATACATGAGACCGTTCCGCCAGCCGGAACGGCTATTTGGGAAATGTTTAACGCATTGGAAGAGAGTGAAGGTCATACTATTGTGCGGCCTCTTTCATTACAGACAGAAGAAGCACTTCTCCCACCAAATCGAGCCTTGGAATTCCTCCTCCGCCGTCTGCCCAGCAAGTCCCAATAAGTGAATGACTGGCAGGGAGTTAAGAGCTTTTACCCATAGCTCAGCCGATCCCGACCCGACTGGGGAAAAAAATGGGAAGTGCAGAACAATGCACATTCGTTGCACACCTCAGGGTGCAACCGGGCTGGCGCCCGGGGCTCTGCCTCATAACCGCAAACTCAGCAGAATTTCCTCCGGCTGGGCGACGGCCGCCGATTCCGCTAGAGGCTGCAAACAACTCGCCGAGGACGCCGTCTATTGGGGAACGGCTATGCGGAAAGGGTGGTAACGAGTAATGCGGCTGCGAATGGATTCGCTACAACGGCTCTTGCAGAATCTGCGCTCTTCGTTCCGCGGGCTCCTGGCACGGGATATTCTGGCGCAGGACGCTCGTTACGCATTGCGTACCTTCCGCCGGAACCCCGGCTTCGCCCTGGTTGCCGTGCTGATTCTCGCCCTGGGCATCGGCGCCAACGTCGCTGTCTTTAGTGTGGTGAATACCCTCCTGCTGCGTCCGCTGCCCTTTCGCGATCCGCAGCAACTGGCGTGGTTCGCGGGAAACAACGGCTCCGGCGGCCTGTCCGACACCACCTATCAGATTCCCGCGTACGAAGCCTACCAGCGCAGCAACCGCTCCTTTCAGGAGCTGACCGCTTTCGTACCGTACTACTCCCTCTCCGAAACCAAACTGATGGGCGGGGGCGAGCCTAAGCCTGTTTCGTTCGTGTGGGTGGCGGGCAATTTTTTTCAGACTCTGGGCATCCAGCCCGTGCTGGGGCGGTTGTTTACTCCCGACGAATCCGTTAAAGGAGGAAGGCCAGCCGTCCTCTTGAGTTATCCCTTCTGGCAACGCCAGTTTGGCGCGAACCCGGCGATTGTCGGTCAATCCATTCGCCTCGACCAGGACCTTGTGACCGTAGTCGGCGTGCTTCCCGCCACATTCGATTTCGGCGCTGTTTTCGCTCCAGGCTCAAAGATGGACTTTTTCCGACCCTTCTCCATGGACGACTTTCGCACCTGGGGACACATGGTATCGGTGGTGGGTCGCCTCAAGCCCGGAGTGACCGTGGCGCAGGCGCAGGCCGAGTGCAACGTCCTGTTTCCGCAACTCAAAGGGGACGGCCATCCTTACTGGGACACGGATGTGCTCACGACACTTTCAACTCTGAAGGATTACGTCAACGGCAAATTGCGCCGGTCGCTGATCGTGTTGTGGTGTGCCGTTGGTCTCATTCTCCTGATCGTCTGCGTGAATCTTTCGAACCTGCTGCTGGCGCGCGCCGCCACGCGCAGTAAAGAATTTGCCATGCGCACCGCGCTCGGTGCCGGACGAGCGCGGCTGATCCGCCAACTCCTCACCGAGAGCCTGATGCTTGCAAGCATCGGTGCCGTCGCTTGGCTTGGGATTCGCCTATGCGACGACCTCCTATTTGGCTCACCAGGGCTCGATCGCCCTGCCGTTACTCAGCAGCGTGAGAGTCGACGCTGCCGCTCTAGGTTGGACGGTGTTCATCACAGGTCTTGCCGCTGCCGTGTTTGGCATCGCTCCGGGACTGAAAGTTTCGCGAAGCAATCTGCAGGAATCTCTCAAAGATGCTGGCCCGGCAATGAGTGAGGGCAGAAAGCACGAGCGGGTGCGCGCGACGCTCGTCATCTCCGAGGTCGCATTGGCATGTGTGCTGCTCATCGGCGCCGGCCTGCTGCTCCGAAGTTTTCTCCGCGTTCTCGACGTGGATCTGGGATTTCAACCGGACCATGCCGCCGCCATCAAAATCGACTACGACGACGGAGGCGATCCAACCCGCCGCGGAGTCATTCTTCAGGAAATTTTGCGGCGGGTAACCGCCCTTCCCGGCATCGAAGCCGCCGGGGTTGCCGACATGCTTCCGCTGGATCGCAATCGCAGCTGGGGTTTGGCGGCCAAGGGCATCGTCGAGTCCAAGGAGAAGAACTACGATGCTTTCGTCTACATCGTGACGCCCGGCTACCTCAATGCCATGGGCATGCGCCTGCGCGAGGGACGCGACTTCAGCTGGCAAGACACCAGCAAGAGCGAACCCGTCATCATCATCAACGAGGCTGCCGCGCGCCGCGAATGGCCAGGCGAGAATCCGGTGGGGCAGTTGGCACAGGGCATTGGCCAAGGCTACACCCGCGTCGTGGGCGTGATTGCCGATGTACGCGAAAGCAGCGTCGAGGACAGCTCCAGTCCCGAAGTCTACGTTCCCACGACCCAGGCCGAACCGGAGGGAGCGGAGTTAGTCGTGCGCACCAAACTTCCGCCGGATGCGCTGGCTTCCAGCGTGATGAACACGCTGCGTGCACTCAATCCCGGCCAGCCCGCTACCGAATTCCGCCCCATCCAGCAGCTTGTCGATCATGCTGTCTCGCCGCGCCGCTTCTTCGTTTTGCTGGTCGCTGCCTTCGCCGTGCTGGGGGTGGTTCTGGCGTCTCTGGGCATCTATGGAGTCATCTCGTACTCGGTGACGCGCCAGACTCAGGAGATCGGTATCCGCATGGCTCTGGGCGCAACTGCGGCGCGCGTGCAGGCTGGTATCATCGCCAAAACCTTGCGGCTCGCGATCTTCGGGATTGCAATTGGAACCGTGGCGTCATTTGCAGTAGCCCGGGGGATTGCCTCACTGCTGTTCGGAACCCAGCCCACCGATCCAGCGACTTTCGCGGGAATGATCGTGCTCCTCAGCGCCGTAGCTTTTCTTGCCGGATACATTCCGGCGCGCCGAGCCTCCCGCATCAACCCCATGACCGCCCTTCGAGGCAATTGAGGAGTGTTTGATCCAAACCGCAATTCTGGCGCGTAACCCACGCGCAAGGGTGCCCCATTTCTCGCGCGCTCTTTGCGCGAGAAGTGGGGCCTTTGACTTCAGTTCTTGTAACCTCTTAGCATCGGCAACCAATGTCTAGGCCCCTTGCGCTAATCCAGTCTATTGCCTGACGAGGGAACGTTCCGTGAATGCCTGTGGCCGGAGAGAAAAGGATCAGGTCCGCGGCCAAGGGTAGGGTCTGGCGGCATCGAATCTCGTCTTCTTGCTGCGCGGATGCACCAAGTCATGTAGCCGAACAGGCAAAGTATCGCGGCCCCGAACAGGAACCCAGTGATCGGCTCAGGTTTGAATATTGCGAGGAAGGCAGAGACTAGGAAAAAGGCCATCACGGAAAGGAATGGCATCGATTTACGTCTTATCAGCGCCATACAAGAAATAGAGCGCCGGGACGGTTGGTCGCGGCGCTCCCTAAAACCTTATCTGACCTCGCTTAATTAACTGTTCCCGGCCACAGTGCGCAGCTTGCCGGGCAGGAAGTGGTACGGCGGCCACGGACCGCTGATCGCTACTTCGCAGTTCTTCAACTGCTTGGCGGCGGTGGTATAGCGGTTCTGGTATTTTTCCACGCTCTTGGAGTCGATCAGGTGGGCGATGTCGATGAGCATGCCTTCCGGCGCAACCTTCTTGCAGCTCACTTCTTCTTCCAGCGGGTTGAACAGCTTGTGCACCTGCACCGAAAGCGCCCGGGCTTTGGTCTGGCGCTCGCGCTCGCGCGAAGCCTTCACCTTCAGTTTCGACAGGTAGTCGCCGCCGACCGTGTCCGGCAGTTCGATGTCGATCATCGCTTCCCGCAACGATCCGTCGCGGACCACCAGCTTGATGTGCATTTCAGACTTTCCGCGCAGCCGGGCGACGCTCAACCCAAAAGCACGCCGGTTCACGCGAACCGCTTGCCGCAATGCGTCGTCGCTCTCAAAAACAGTGCCAAAACGGAACGGAAGTACCGTGGAGTTGCGGAAACACGAACTGACCACGCGTGCGTGCTCGATGGCGGTCTTCTGATCGAGTTCGCCGGCTGTGTGGTCAAATTCGCTCACAATCACCGCGAATTCGCCACTGGGATAACTCAGAACTGCGGCTCCATTCACCCCTTGAACGCCCTCTAGCAGAAAAGGGCGGCGGGTGCGGGTTCCATTTGGAAGGGTTTGATGCTCGGTGAGGCAGTACGCGTACCACGCCATATTTGAACTCTCCGAAACCGGGAACGGAGGCGGACCGAGCCACCTCTCGTGTCAAAACAAGCTGTTGAAATAGCTCTTTGGAAGTTTGGACGGGCGGTACTGGACTAAAATTAAAGGCTAGTTACAATCTCAGCCTCCTCTTTCATATTACTTCGGGAACCTTGTAAAAAGCAACTATTTCCTTTCGAAGAGCATCGCATTGCGCTTATTTGGCGGCGGCTCCCTTGGTCGCGCGTTCTTGCAGGGCTAGCAGCACCACTCGCAGCATTTCGTCCCCTGGAGCTGGCTTCCCGGTCCAGATCTCAAACTGCCGCGCTGCCTGCTGCACGAACATTTCGATCCCCGGTATCACCTGCGCGCCCCGTTCCCGGGCCAGTTTCAGCAACCGGGTTTCGCCCGGATCATAAATCATATCAAAGACATAGCGGGCATTGATCTCTTTTTCCTGCAGCGGCGATTCGTGCGAGTTTCCCATGCCAACCGGAGTCGCATTAATGATCACGTCGAAGGCTAACTTCTTCATATCCGCGCGTTTAATCGACCGTGCCCGGGCCTGCCGGGCCAGTTTTTGCGCTGGAGCCGCGCTCCGGTTCAGGATGTAAACCTCCGCCCCACGCTCCTTCAACCCGAAAACCGCCGCGCGAGCCGCTCCGCCGGCTCCCAGGACAAGAATTCTTGCCCCATCCAGGGTGCTGAGGCGGCGCTCCAAAGGACGTACCACCCCAGCCGTATCCGTGTTGAAGCCGTAGAGCTTACCGTCCTGCGCGCGCACCACCGTGTTGCAGGCCCCAACCTTGGTGGTATGGGTATCCGTGTTGTCGAGGTAGGGCAGAATCGCCTGCTTGTAAGGCATGGTGACGCTAAGACCGTGAATCGGGATCTCCCGCACGCAGGTAATCAGGTCTTTGATGGTTTTGGCATGCAGGGCCAGATATACGGCATTGACGTTCTCCCGGCGGAAGGCTGCATTCATGATGGCAGGAGACAGCGAATGCGCCACAGGGTCGCCAGCGACGCCGTAGACGCGCGTGGCGGGGTCGACCTGCTCGATACGGTACATATTGCGCAGTTCCTGCGCCGTGACCTGTCCCGGGGCGGTTTCCTCGCCGGCTATGGCCGAGGCGAAGGTAAAGACGCTGCCTGCCCGCACTCCCAGCACTCGGCTGATAAACCCCTGTTCTCCCATACTCATACAGACCATGGAGTGCTTGTCGCTCTCCCGGGAGAGGAACTTGATCATGGTGACGTTGTCAGAGAGAGTAGTCGCGGTGCTGGCGATTTTGTAGAAATCAGCAGGAATCGGCAGCATCTTCTCCAGCGTCTCGTCCAGCTTCTTGGTGCCCCGGAAGTCGTGGAAAGACAAGATCATAGCGGCGCGGCCCCGCAGCTTCTGCAACTGTGCAGGCTTAACCTGGCTGGCCGTCTGCAGGTCGATATCGATCATCTGGCAGCCTGCGGCCGCGGCTTTCGACAAAACCTCGAGCTGCGACGCCATGGAGCCGTGAAACTTGCCTCCATTGGCAACGCGCCGGCAGGTTGCGATGACCACCGTTCCGGGATGGGATTCGATGAAGCGCTTGACTTTGGGAAGCGCCAGGCTGGGCTTCGAAAGGTAGTCCAATCTGAACTCAAGAAAGGAGTTATCTCGAACCAGCGCTTCCGCCTTTTCCACCATCTCGGCGGGGTCGGAGCCTATTACAGCCACACAAACCCGCGGCAGCCGCAGAGGAAGCAATCGAGGCGTAAAGGCGGTTGGGGAAGAAGAGATCATGGAGCTTGTTGATGTGAGCGAATTATGACGGCGAATTTATGACGGCGAATTATTACAGGGGCTTAAATACATATGCAACAACCGATTCGCAGTAGAGGCCAAAAACTTTCGCCCCAAATTGCCTAACACCGTCGTAACCTTGACCCACCCTTACCCTGTTGTTACCTTCCGCTGAGGCCTTTCCTTTCTGGCACTTAACGAGACTGGCAACTAGGAGCAGGCGCGCTGGAGGCGTCGTTCCGGAGGTAACATGAAGAAAACATTACTGTTAGTGCTGCTGATCACGACTGCCGCCTGGGCCCAATCGGGCAGCGATAACAGCGCCACCGACGCCCCGCAGGGAACTGTCCCGACGGCGACGAGCTTTCCCATTGAGCGCGTGCCAACGCCCACCTACGCGGACGTGTATTGCGCGGGTTTTATCAGCAGACAGAAGCTGCCGGATGCCAACTTCATCTCCGGTGGCCTGGAAACGCCCACCACGACGAAGTTCGCGAAGGGCGACATGGTCTATCTGCAAGGATCGGGGTACACCGCGGGAGCCGAATACGAAATCATCCGGGCTCTGCGCGATATCAACGAGTACGAAATTTTTCCCGGGCAGAAAAAACTGCTGAAGGAAACCGGACAGCCCTACGAGGAAGTCGGCCGGGTACGCATCATCGACACGCGCAGCCGAACCTCGATCGGACAGATTGAGTACTCCTGCGATGGCATCAATCCCGGCGATACGGCGATTCCGTTCACGGAAAAAGCGACCTTCAACTTCCGTGGACCGATCAAGTTCGACCGCTTCCTTCCGGCCAGCAACAAGCTTTCAGGCCGCATCGTGATGGGCAAGGATTTCGATTCCGAGCTGGGAACGGGCCACAAGGTCTACATGAATGTGGGAGCTAACCAGGGTGTGAAAGTGGGGGATTATTTCCGGGCGGTGCGGTCTTATGACGCCGACTTGAAGGATCCCGTGGATTCACTCTCATTCAAGGCGGCGCTCGCCGAAGATTCGCAACTGAAAACTCCTTCGGTGGATCCGCACATGTTTACCAAATCGAACGGCCCGGTGATTCACGTACGCGATCTGCCGCGGCGTTCCGTGGGTGAAATTCTGATCCTAAGCGTGACTCCCACGACCTCAACCGGAATGATTATTTTCGCGCTGGAAGATGTGTACGCCGGCGACGGTGTGGAAGCGGACCAAGTGCAATAGAGCGGGTGCAATAGACCCGGTGCCAGCGACTCGGTGCGATGGATCGGACGTGATCGAGCGGGTGCACAACAAAAATCGGGCGCAATAGAAAAGCAGTGGTTAGTGGCCAGAGGGTTCAGGAGCCGGGAACGGGAAACCGTTTCCGGTTTTTCTTTTTTCCTGGCGGCGGTCCTAGCGCCTAGTCACTCGCCGCTCCTGTCGCCGAATACTTCGGCGGTGAAGGCTTCGAGAGTTGCTCCTTTTTGCCAGGCATCGAGAGGGAGGCCGGCTTTGCGGCAGGTCTGTTCGAGGAAGGTGATGCGGTTCCAGCCACGCTCGACTGGCACCTGGGGCAAGAGAAGCCCGCGCTGGCCGGAGGCACTGATCAGCAAACCGTGACGGCCTATCTCGATGGCATCGGCAAGAATGGGGCGCGGGGGCGAAAGGATGCTTAGTTCTATCTGCAGGCTGGGCGCCTCGTCGAATTTTACTGGATCGAAACGAGTGTCTTCGAAGGCGGCGGCGCATGCGGTTTCCGCTACGGCGCGATAGAGCGGGGTGGTAGGAAACACGTAGCCCACACAGCCGCGCAATGCTCCGCGCAGGTAAAGCGAAGTGAATACGCCGCGCAGTTCGGCGAGATGAGCCGAGGGCGGGTCGAGCGGGAAATCTCGTTTTTGTGGCCCTGGCTCGAGCGCAGCAAGGATCGCTTCGTGAGCCAGGGTGAGCAGCTGAGTTCGCTCGGCGGCGGAAAACTCTGCGCCAGAGGCGGAAGATTCCAACGACACAGCGGGCGAATTACGGGGTAGCGGCGACATCGCGATCAGCCTGGGGCGGCGGCACGGGTTTTCTGCGCCGGCTGAGGATGAAGGCGCGGCGGCGGCGCTTCACCACGCGCTGGTCGATCTTCGACCAGAAGGCAACAAAGTAGTCGATGGCCGAGACCAGCGAAACGCAAACCATGAACCAGATGGCCGCGAAGGCGATCCAGTGAATAGGGAAAACGTAGGGGCCATATACCGGCCACACCGGCCAGCGGTGATCGAGAATGACCGCGACCGCGGAAACGATCTGCACCACCATTTTGAACTTGCCGAGTTCGCTGGCTTCAATCGTGAAGCCTTCGGACGCGGCAATGGAACGCAGGCCGCTCACCAGAAACTCGCGGCCGATGATGATCACCGCGACCCACGCGGGAACCAGGCTGGGATTGAATTGCACCAGCGTTACAAACATCGCCGCGATCAGAAGTTTGTCAGCCAGGGGATCGAGCAGAATTCCGGTGGTCGTGATCTGTCCGCGTTTGCGGGCCAGGTAACCGTCAATGCCGTCGGTAGTGGCCGCGGCGATGAACACGGCCGATGCCAGCAATTCCTTTTCGCCATTCTGGCTGCTGAAACGGCTGCTGGAAATAATCCAGATCAGCAGAGGAATGCTGGCGATGCGGATCAGCGTGATGGAGTTGGGCAGATTCACACTGCGGGGTGGTTCCCGGGGATTGGCCGGAAGATTAGGTTGATTATCCTCCACGGGAGTGGGGAACGCAATGTGACGGATGGGACGAGTATATGTCGTAGAGACGTAGCAGGCTATGTCTCTGCTGGAGGCGGCAATCTTGGTTGTGCCGGCAGAGACGTTGCAAGCAACGTCTCTACGAATTATTTCGCGGCGCCTGCCTTCGGCTGCTTGGCGATGATCGAGTCTTTGATTTTGTCGTAGGTGGCTTGCGGGATGATTTTTTTCTGCACCAGATCGAGCTTGGTGCGGTAGGGACGGCCGTCGATGATCTTCTGCGAATAGGCATCGCCGATCCCCGGCAGGGACTTGAGCTGATCTTTTGTGGCCGTGTTGATGTCGAGCTTGTCGGTCTTGGATGGCGCGTTCATCGCAGAACCGGCCTGCATGCTTGCGGAAGCGGAGGCGATCTCGGGCTTGCTGCCCGGTTCGTTCGTTTGTGCGGCGCCGGTGCCAACCAGCGACAGGGCAAAGATTAGAACTGCAATCTGAGCCAGCAACTTTTTTTCAATCGGCTTCATTTGTTCTCCTTCGTTTCTACCTTGGTAATACTCAGGCGTAAATTCCCCGCTGGCGAATGGTGTAGGCCACGCGGTCGATGGCCAGCATATAGGCCGCGATGCGGTTGTTGACCTTGTGCGTTTCCGCATAACGGACCACATCTTCAAACGACGATACCATGATGCTCTCCAGTTGCTCGTTGACCACCGACTCTTTCCAGAAATAACCCTGGCGGTCCTGCACCCACTCGAAATACGAAGTGGTGACGCCGCCGGCGTTGGCGAGAATGTCGGGAATGACGAACACTCCCTTGTCAGTAAGGATGTCGTCGGCGGCCGAGGTGGTGGGGCCGTTGGCGCCCTCGGCCAGAATGCGGCACTTCAGGCGATTCACGTTGCGGCTGGTGATGACATTTTCCGTGGCGGCGGGAATCAGGATTTCGCACTCGGTGGTGAGCAGATCTTCGGTAGCGGCCTTCTCGGCGCCAGGGAAGCCGTGGACGGTTCCGTTTTTCTGGCGGAACTCGGTGAGCGCCTTCAGGTCGATGCCATTTGTGTTGAGCAGGCCGCCGCCGACTTCGGCGATGCCGATCACTTTGTAGCCGGCCTCGTGCATCAGCAGCGCGGCGTTCGAGCCTACGTTGCCGAAGCCTTGTACGATGACGCGGCTGCGCTCGCGCTGCAGGCCGAGCTTGCGGATGGCTTCATCGCAGACGATCATGATGCCGCGTCCGGTGGCTTCGCGGCGGCCGCGCGAACCGCCAATGTTGATGGGCTTTCCGGTCACGACGGCCGTAACGGTCTGGCGCATGTGCATGGAATAGGTATCCATCATCCATGCCATGGTTTGTTCGTTGGTGTTGACGTCGGGAGCAGGAACATCTTTTTCCGGGCCGATGAATTCGATCAGCTCGGCGGTGTAGCGGCGCGTCATGCGCTCCAGTTCGCCCATCGACATTTTGTGGGGATCGCAGATGACTCCGCCTTTGGCGCCGCCGAAAGGAATGTTGACCACGGCACACTTCCAGGTCATCCACGCGGCGAGGGCGCGGACTTCGTCGAGCGTGACGTCGGGCGCGTAGCGGATTCCGCCTTTGCTGGGACCGCGCGCAATCGAGTGCTGCACGCGGAATCCGGTGAAGACTTCGAGATGGCCGTCGTCCATGGAGACGGGGATGTGCACGATCAACTCGCGGTTGGGATAGCGCAGAACCCGCCACAGGCCTTCATCGAGGTTGAGCTTCTGGGCGGCCAGGTCGAAGCGCGCCCGTTGCGATTCCAACGGATTAGCTTCGTTGGCGGAGTGCGGTGGAGCGGACACAGTACTCATAAAATAATTCTCCGGAATGATGGCATCGCGGATGCGAGCCGGCGCCGGGATGCGTTCCCGGAGTGGGCGGGCAAACGTTCAGAAGTATATGAGTGGGAGCGGGACAGAAGCAAGGGAGGGACGTGGCGAGTGTGGGTCGGTTTAGAGCAGCAAGATCGCAGCGGGAAGGAATTCAGTTGCGGTCCACCCTTGAGTCGAGAGGAACGACGAGCCACTACTCTTCATCTATATCTATCGATTACGGCGTCACATCCAGTCCATACGATGGGTGGCCGAAGGTTCCGCCGATCTTGATGGGCACGATCTCCCCGGTTTTTTTCTTCTTGAAAAAAGGCTCCACAGATTTAAGCAGAACTGATTTCACTCCCGTCGTTCCTTTCGAAAGCTTGTTATCGACCTGCAGAGTTCCGTGAAGGTTAAGCTGCTCGGTCAGCAGGCCGTAGGTGCCGTGCACATGAGCCAGCGCTCCCGGAACGCTGAACGAGAGGCTGGAGAACGTCGCAATGGCGTGGTTCAGCACGACATGTCCCTTGAGATTTTCAACCACGCTCGCCGGATCGTCGTTCTTTTTCTCGCCCTGAGCCAACTGACTGAGGTTGTCAACTTTTTCCTGAGTCGTCGGTTTGAAGCTCGCCGCATCGATTCCAAAGTCTCCCAGCAGATTGACCCTTTCAATGAAGCTTCCCTTCCCAGGAGGAACCTGGACTTGCACCCTGAAGTTCATTGCTCCAGTAAACGCAGGAGGATCTGCCTTGGCGAGGAGCCGTAACCAGTCCTGTATCCGGCCCTGCGTCTCGGTGGCGTCGAGCGAAATGGTTTTACCTTCCGAGTCCGCTTTCTTTGCTACTTCGAGGTGCGATACGACCGAGGTCCGCTCAAGTTGCGCCCGCACCGACTGTAGAGAGACATCTCCATTCATCCCGTTCACAGTCCCCTGGAATTGCGTTTTCAGCGGTACGGTATGATGGCTCCGCGTTACCCCGAAATCCGGCGTGTCGGTGCTGCCTTCGATCTCGATGCGTTCGAGCACGCCATTGAATTTGCCGGTGGAGGCAAGCGTTCCTTCAATGCCCGGAAAAACGCCCAGGTTCACGCCTTGAAATGTGTAGGTAGCCGAAAGTGGGGTTTGGCCGAGGTTCTGCGGCTGCAAGGGGCCAAAGTGCCCATCCGCGCGAATCTCTCCGGGAGGCTTCGGATTCAGCAGCGCGACGTGGAACGACAGGGGCCGGTCGTCGGCCACGGAGTTCAGCGTCAATTCGTGAATTTCAAACTTGAGAGGTTCTGTTCCAGGTTCGCTGGAGGCAAACTCGAGCACAGCTCCATTCGCGATGATCTGGTCGATGATCAACGCGGACTGTTTCGGGCCGCCCGCCGGTTGCGCGTTCCCGATGCGTTCACTGCCGGGTGACGCGAATATATGCAAACCTTCGATCCTGACCTGGCGAACCCGCTGAGGTGTGCCGATAAGACTGCCGAAAAACTCCCAGTAAGCGCCCTGGATGGTGAGCTTTTCGATGGTGGCGATCGGCGGAGCGTTGGGATCACTGTTGCGGCGAAAAATCACTCCTTCGGCAATGCACCCGGGCGGGAAATAAGTACCGTGAAACGTCTTGACTTCGAACGTGCTGGAGAATTTTTTCTGCAGCGCCCCGACGATGCTATCGCGTGTGAACGGCCAGCGGCTAGCCATAAGCACAGCTGCGCCGCCGATAACGACCAGGGCCAGCAAACCGCCAATCTTGATCCAGCGAGACGGCACCTAAGACTTTCCTTTCAATCCATTCATTCCATCGAAGTGGAGGGAGATCCTTCAGTCGGGAGCTCTCGATGGCCTGTGCGAAATCAGTGAAGGTTCCCTCTTGAAGGCCTGAGTGTTAAGACAGTCTAACGGCACGAGGCTGAAGAATCTGTTCACAAAAGAACGCTTTCGTATCCTCGCTTGCCGCTGCGGTTGGTACTTCGATAGACTCGAAGTTCCTAGTCAGTGATTTTATTCGGCAGGCTGCGTCGAGGCGCGGCGCTCGCCAACGACTGACAATTAGCGACTGACAATTACCGAACAAGATTACGAATACTGACAGCCACCATGTCTGATTTTTCCCAGGTTACCGTCGAACAGGTCCGCAGTTACTGGGACCAGCGGCCCTGCAACATTCGGCATTCGCCGAAGCCAGTGGGAACGCGTGAATATTTCGACGAAGTGGAGGCGCGAAAGTATTTTGTGGAGCCGCACATTCCGCGGTTTGCGGATTTTGAGCGCTGGCGGGGAAAGCGCGTGCTCGAGATTGGATGCGGCATTGGCACCGATACGGTCAACTTTGCGCGGCACGGGGCGCAGGTCACCGCGGTGGACTTGTCGTCGCAATCGATCGAAGTGGCGCGCAAACGCGTCGAAGTTTTTGGGTTGAGCGATAAAGTCACCTTCTACAATGGCAGCGCGGAAGAGCTGGGGCGGTTTGTGCCGGTCGAGCCTTACGATCTTATTTATTCGTTCGGCGTAATCCATCACACGCCGCATCCCGAGCGCGTGGTCGAGCAGATGCGGCAGTACGCACGGCCGGGGGGGCCGGAGAAGACCACGGTGAAGATCATGGTGTATTACCGGCCGTCGTGGAAAGTGTTCTGGATTCTGATGGGCTACGGCAAGGGACAGTTCTGGAAGCTGAAAGAATTGATTGCCAAACATTCCGAGGCGCAGACCGGATGCCCGGTGACGTATTCCTACACTCGCGGCGAAGGACGTGCCCTGATCGAGCATTCGGGATTCCGCATGACCGACGCGTTCGTGGACCACATTTTTCCTTACCGCATCGCCGAATACGTCAGGTACGAATATGTGAAGGACTGGCCGTGGAGTTGGACGCCGCCGAGTTTGTACCGCTGGATGGAGCGCCACTTCGGCTGGCACTTGTGCCTGACGGCAGAGGCGAGTTGAATGCGCGGGCGGGATCGCACCGGGCAAAGTCGAATCGAGCGAAATCGTATCGGCCGAAATCGTATCGATCAAGAACATAAATGATGAAAGCGTCTGTGATCGGGCTGGGAAAACTGGGGTCGCCGCTGGCGGCGTGTCTGGCCGCGCGGGGCGTGTTCGTCATTGGCGTGGATCAGGATCCGCGCAAGGTGGAAGCGATCAACCAGGGCCAGCCTCCGGTGCACGAGCCCGGCCTCGCAGAAATGCTGGCGCAGAGTGAAGGACGGCTCACCGCGACGGCCGATATTGAAGCCGCGGTGCGCGACACGCAGATTACTTTTATCGTGGTCTCGACCCCGAGCGATCCAGCCGGCGGATTCTCGCTGCGCTACGTGGAGCCGGTGTGCCAGGCCATTGGCCGCGCGCTCGCTAGGAAGACGAAGAGTGAATATCATCTCGTGTGTTTGACCAGCACGGTGATGCCGGGCACGACCGGCGGCCCGGTGCGCGAGATGCTCGAGAACGCCAGCGGCAAACGCATGGGGGCGGATTTCGGCCTGTGCTATAGCCCAGAGTTTATCGCCCTGGGCAGCGTGATCCGCGATTTTCTGAATCCTGACATGCTGCTGATCGGCGAATCCGACGCGCGCGCCGGCGACCTGCTGCAGGCGCTCTACGCGCAGGTGTGCGAGAACAAGCCGTCCGTGGCGCGCATGGCGTTCGTGAACGCCGAGGTCACGAAGCTCGCGGTGAATACTTACGTCACCACAAAAATCAGCTACGCCAACATGCTGGCGCGCATCTGTGAACGGCTGCCCGGCGCGAACGTCGATGTGATTACGTCGGCACTCGGCCTCGATACTCGCATTGGCGCGAAATATCTGAAGGGCGCGGTGAGCTACGGTGGCCCGTGCTTTCCGCGCGACAATCTTGCTCTGGTGCAACTGGCTCAACAACTGGGCGTTCCGCCCGATCTGGCTCAGACGGTGGACCGCTTCAACCGCTTGCAGGGAATTTGGCTCGCCGATCTGGTGCAGCACCGCGTGCAGCATCGGAAGCAAGGGACGGTGGGCATTCTCGGCCTGACTTATAAAGCCGGCACCGACGTGGTGGAAGAAGCCGTGGGTTTTCTGCTGACCAAAGAACTGGCGAGCCGCGGCGTGAAAGTGTTGGCGTTCGATCCGGCGTATGGAAAAGTTTCCGCGCCTCCCGCGATTACGAATGTGAGCTTCGCAGCCACGGCGATCGAATGCATTTCCAAATCCGATCTGGTGGTGCTCGCCACGTCGTGGCCGGAGTTCAGCGCGATTCCCGGTGGGCAGTGGGTGCGGCCCGGCGATCCTCGGACCGTAATCGATTGCTGGCGAGCGGTGAAATTTCTGCACGACACGCCCGGCGTGGATTACCTCGGCCTTGGCATTGGGGAAGGCTTCGTATGAGCGCGGCGGTTCCGCTGACCATCTTCGCCATTCCCAAAGCTTTTCGCGGACACATCGCCGTGATCCAGCGCAATGCCATCGCCAGCTGGACCCGTATGAATCCGCGGCCCGACGTGATTTTGTTCGGCACCGACGAAGGCACGGCAGAAGTCGCGGCGGAGTTAGGAGTGCAGCACGTTCCCACGGTGCAGAAGAACCAGTGGGGCACGCCGCTGGTCAGCGATCTCTTCTCGCAAGCGCAGGGACTCGCGTGCAGTCCGTGGCTGTGTTATGTGAATGCCGACATCATCCTCTTCGACGATTTCATCGCAGCCGTATCCCGCGTCGCGGCCTGGTCGGAGCGCTTCCTGATGGTTGGCCGCCGCATCGACCTCGACATTACCGAGCCGCTGCGTTTCGAAACGAACTGGGCCGCGCAACTGAAAGAATCCGCCCGCGCGAACGGCCGGTTGCAGATTGCCCGCAACATCGATTACTTTGCGTTCTCCCGTGGACTGTATCCCGCGATGCCGTCACTCGCGATCGGCCGCTTCTGGTGGGACAACTGGCTGCTCTGGAAGGCGCGGTCACTCGGCGCGCCGGTGTTCGACGCAACGGCCGTGGTGAGCGCGATCCACCAGAATCACGACTACTCGCACACGACCTACGGTCCGGGCAAAACTGAGATGATGGCGAGCGAAGAAGCCATCCTGAATTGCCGCCTCACCTGCGAACAGAATCCCGCGGACTTTGAGGAAGGCCTGTCGTGGCGTTACGTTTACACGATTGACGATGCCACCAACAAAGTCACGCCGCGGGCGATCACGAGCAATCCGCGACATATCTGGAAAAGTTTCAAGCGCCACTCGTCGCGGCCGGTGGGCATGGCGAAGCTGGTGAAGCGGGCGCTCTTCGGTCCTGGTCCGCGAACAACACCGCACGCCGCGCCGTTGCGCGAAGCCAGCGATTCCAAGCGCGGACACGGAACCTCATGAGCCTCCTGCAAAAAATAATTGGCAAGCGCGATGGCAAGCTCGACGGCAAGCCGGACGCACCGCTGCCGGAACAGCTTCCGTATCCCGTGCAGGTCAAACGACGCCGCTACGAAAGTGAAGATGTGCGCAAGCGCGGCGGCGTGCAGGTCTTCGATACGCCCGGTGCGCTTGCCCTCAACGCGGCCCGCATGGATCACCTGGAATCGCTCGGACTGCCGCTCAAGGGCAAACGCGCGCTGGACCTCGGTTGTGGCGTGGGACACCTTGGCATTCGCCTGCAGCAGATGGGCTGCTCGGTGGTGTGCGTCGACGGCCGCGCGCAAAATATCGAGAACTTGCGCACGCGTTATCCGCAGCTCGAAGCTCATGTAGGCGACGTGGAGCAGGATCTGTCGCGGTTCGGACGCTTCGACATTGTCTTTTCTTACGGGTTGCTGTATCACCTGGAGAATCCGTTGCAGTCCATTCGCAACATGGCTGCGGTGTGCGGAGATTTGCTGCTGCTGGAAACCATGGTGAGCGACCACACGTTGCCGGTGGTTCGCATCGAAGACGAGAGCACGGACTTCAACCAGGCTATGGCGGGGCTTGCCGGGCGCCCCACGCCGCACTATGTTGTATTGGGCCTGAATCGCGCCGGCTTTGAGCGTGTGTATGCCCCGGTGACGCCGCCGGCGCATGAAGATTTTCGTTTTGCGTGGACGAATGATCTGGCGTGCGTGCGCGACGGGCATCCACTGCGATGCGTTTTCGTGGCTTCGCGAAATGAACTGAAGAATCCAGGTCTTGTGTCGCTGCTTAAGGACTAAGGACTAAATACTCGTGGCAAACATGAGCCTCAGCGGCTGGCTGGGACCTCGCCTGTCGGCGAAGCCGGTCGTGGAGCTTTTTCCCGGATGGGTGCTGGGCTCGGGCCAGCGCGCCGACAATGCGAGCCGCGTCCGCAGAGAGTTGTGGCCGCTGCTGCGGCAGCCATTCGCGGTCTCGTGGCTGGATAACTCAAAGCTATTCCTTTATCCCGGCAACGAGACCAGCCGTTCGGTGTTCGTCACCGGGCGGTATGAGCCTAATGAATTCTTCCTGCTGCAACGGATTCTCAAACCGGGCATGACGTTCATCGACGCCGGCGCGAATATGGGGCTCTATTCCATATTTGCCGCGCGGCGGGTCGGTCCGCGGGGGAAAGTGCTCGCGCTTGAGCCCAGTGGCCGCGAGTTCGAGATTCTGCAGAAAAATGTGAAGCTGAATTTGCTGACCAACGTGATCACGATACGCAAGGCAGTTTCCGATCGCGCGTCGGACGTGGAGTTGTCGGTCGCGCCCCTGGGGAAATCGGGGCACAATACGCTGGGAGCTTTCGGCTACGATACTCCGCTCGATCATCGCGAGCGCGTGCAAGCGGACAGGCTCGACGACGTGGTCTACGGCGAGGGACTAACGCGGGTGGATGTGATCAAAATGGATATTGAAGGCGCCGAGATGGCTGCACTGCGAGGCGCGGTGGAAACTTTGCGGCAGTTCAAGCCGGTGCTGCTCCTCGAACTTTCCGATCGTTCGCTGCAACATCAGGGCTCAAGCAGCGGCGAAGTGCTCGGCTGGCTGGAACAGCAGGGATATCGAATGTTCTGCTTCGATCCCGCCACCGGGTCGCCGGTTGCACTGCAGCCGCGGCCCCATTTTGATTCGGAAAACATAATTGCGGCGGCGGGAGATGCCACGCCTTGGTAGTTTCGTCCTCGAACAATTCGGATTCGGACAACGCGGTTTCGATCAAATCGCTCTCAGTCAACGATGCAGCTGCAACCTCCGGCGAGTGGCCGAAAATCGCGCTGGTCACGCCAGTATTCAACTCGGCGCGCTATCTCGAAGCCACGATCCGCTCGGTGCTGAGCCAGGGTTATCCGAATCTGGAATATGTGATTGCCGACGGAGGCTCGACCGACGGCAGCGTCGAGATCATCCGCAAGTATGAATCGCAGTTGCACGCCTGGTTCAGCGAGCCTGACCGCGGAATGTACGACGCCATCAATAAAGCCTTCGCGCGCACGTCTGGCGATGCGATGGGCGATGCGATGCGCGATGCGATGGGCGGTGGGGCGATGGGATGGATCAGCGCGACCGACCTGCTGCACGCGGGTTCGTTGTTTGTCGTGGGCAGCGTGTTTCGCGCGTTTCCGGAAGTGGAGTGGATTACCGGGCGTCCCACGGGTTTCAGCGACGAGGGCATGGCGGTGGAAACTCTGCGGCTGCGGCAATGGTCGCGGATGCGATTTCTGGCGGGCGCGAATCGCTACATTCAGCAGGAGTCCACCTTCTGGCGCCGCAGTTTATGGGACCGCGCCGGCGGGCGCGTGGATGATACGCGGCGCAGCGCCAGTGATTTTGAGCTGTGGGTGCGATTCTTCCGCTTCGCCAGGCTGTATCCCGTGGATGCGCTGATCGGCGGTTTCCGTTCGCATCCCGACTCGCTGGGCCTGCGCAACCTGGAAGAATGCCACCGCATTCACGAAGAAATTCTAGCGCAGGAAGTTGCTGCGTTGCCGGATGCGTCCCTGCTGCGCGGATTTCGTTCCCTGAGCGCGAGCGTGCTGAAGATCCCCGCGCTGGCGAAGCCGTGGCGCAAGCTCGCGATCGGAACAGTGATGAAATGGCCAGGGAACGATTTGCCCCCGGTGATTCGCTATCGTGATGGGCGCTGGGTTATGTCGTGATAAGGAATAGATGGATGGAGGGGCGGGCGGCCTCATCCGCCCAGCCAGCGCCACAGACCCTGCGAGGACAAACTCGTGCCGCTTCCCCCGGACGAGGGCGTCCGGGGCTCCACGGGATTTTTTTCGTTAGATGCGAAGCTCGCTGAGTTTTCGCAAAGGCCGCAAAGACAGCCAGAAGCTGATTGCGGACACGAGGATTACAGCTTGATTTCCATCCCCTCAGCCGCAGCGCGCACTTTGGGATAATAATTTCGCGCGTCCTGCACGACTTTGTCGACGATGACGTCGGTGTGTTCAGGGTCGTGGTGAAACAGGATAAGTTCTTTCGCGCCGCTTTCCATGACCACGTTAACGGCCTCGCGCCAGTGGCTGTGTCCCCAGCCGCGCCGGCGAGCTTCGTATTCTTCGGGCAGATATTGCGCGTCGTAGATGAGCACGTCGGCGCCCGCGGCTAATTTGCGCACAGCTTTGTCGAATCCGGGGTCGCCCGGCTCGTTGTCGGTGGCGTAGACCAGAACGCCGTCCTTGGTTTCCAGTCGGAATCCCATGGACCCCTGCGGATGATTCAGCCACGCCGTTTGCAGTTGGACGCCGTCTTCGAGCTTTACGCTGCCGCTCTCGATATCGAAAAAGTCCTGCTTGGCTTTCATCTCGTTGAGGTTGACAGGGAAGTAGGGCGCGGCCATCTGTTCCGCCATTACCTGCTTGAGGCTGCGGTTGCGGCTCGACGAGTGAAACGAGAAGTGTCCGCCGGGGTTGTCATACAAAGGACGGAAAAACGGCATGCCCTGAATGTGATCCCAATGAAAGTGCGAAACGAAAACGTGGGCATGAAACTGGCGGTCGCCGAATTCGTGCTTCAGTTCGTTGCCCAGCACGCGGAAGCCAGTGCCGCAGTCGAAAATGTAAATGCGCTCTCCGAGGCGAACCTCGACGCACGAGGTGTTGCCCCCGTAGCGCAGATTCTCGGCTTGTGGCGTGGGCGTAGAACCACGTACGCCCCAAAACTTGATCCGCATCGGTTTGGTTGGATTTCGCTTTCTAATCTTGGACGGCGACAGAGCTTCCGTCAATTGGATTGGTGGTTCGCTGGCGTTACCTCAGAAACTGCCGACTCCGTTCGCGTTCTGGATTTTGAACCATTCGTAGCGCAGCCCAATCATCATCAGGTCGTTGCGAATCCTCATGAAGGACTGCTGGATGCGTCCGGTGACGAAGCCGTCGTTGCGGATTCTGCTTTGGTCGCTGCGGGCTCCGCGGGCATCGGCCAGGCGGAGCCTCTGGCACTGTTCCCAGTCGCCGCTATCCTGGCATAAGTCATTGCTGTTGTTGATGTTAGACTCTCTCAGGTCGCGCAGGTTGCTGCTCTCCCGGATGGCCGCCGTCAGCACGTCGTTGGTCTCGCTAAACCAGTCACGAAACGCTGCCTCAGTCTGCTGCGGAGTGTGGGATTCCTTGTATTTCTTGACCGCGGCGACAATCTCTGCAGTGTTATCGCTGCCTTCCAGGCTGAGCCGCGGGATTGGACTCTTGTGCAGCTCCAGATCATCGTCGTCGATTACTCGCTTGGCGTGGGCGGCGGGCTTTTTTGAGGTTCGCGCAGCGGCTGCCACGGAGGCGTTCTGATCGGCGGCCGGCACGGTCGTCGGCGGACAAGATGCCGGAGCGCTCTGGGCGACGGCGCCGAGCGCGCCAAACATGCCGAACAACCCGCAAACCACAGCCGTTACGGTCAGGCCGAGACGCAAGCAACGCATAAGATTCGGAACTACTTTCAGTCTTTCAGTCTATGGACCTTCTAATTCTAGCCTTGGCGTAGACCCCAGCAAGGTGACCAAAGTTCCCGGTACGAAGGCATAAAGGTAACGGCCGGTAGGGCCCTGATTCTAAAAGTCCCGGATTCCGCGAAGCTGCGCAGCCGACATTCCAGTTCGCCGCTTCCCCTATAATGAAAAGCCCGCGAACGCCGGGCGCTGTCGGTGTCAACGCATGTTGCAACCGGATTTCAAACAATTCTCCCGGCTGGCCCGGGAAGCTACGCTGGTGCCGGTGGTGAAGTCCGTGTCGGCGGACTTGCTCACGCCGGTTTCCGCTTTTCTCGCCATCGCCGAGAAAGAGCCGCATGCCTTTCTGCTGGAGTCCATTGAGCGCGGTGAGCAGATCGGGCGTTACACCTTTCTCGGAGCAAGGCCTTACATGCGCGTCAGGGCTTCGGGCGGCAAGGTTGAGGTGGAACGCAACGGGCGCACCGAAAAGCGTCCGGGAAATGTTTTTCAGGTCGTGAAAGAGACTCTGCGCGCTCACCGGCTTGCTGCCGTGCCGGGGCTGCCCCCGTTTACCGCCGGGGCCGTCGGATACTTTGCTTACGACGTCGTCCGCCAGCTGGAAAACATCGGCGAGCACACGAAGGATGACCTTGGGCTACCCGACGCCGAGCTGATGTTTTTTGATCGTCTGCTGGCCTTTGATCATCTGCGCCATCAGATCCACATCATGGCTGCTGCCGATGTTTCACGCGAAAGCGCGCGGAAGGCTTATGACCGTGCGGTCCGCGACATTGCTGCGATTGAGAGAAAGCTCGCGTCGGGCTTGCGTCCAGGGTTGTGGCGGAAATCTTCTACTGCCAAATCGACCTCTGCGAAAGCGAAGCTCAAGATTCACTCCGGCACCAGCCGCGACCATTTCCTGCGGAGCGTGGAGCGCTGCAAGGAATACATTGCCGCCGGCGACATTTTCCAGGTTGTGCTTTCGCAGCGGCTCGACTTCAAGCCGGAAGTTGCCCCGTTCGATCTGTACCGCGCGCTGCGCCAGGTGAATCCTTCACCCTATCTTTATTTTCTCCGCATGGACGGCACCCACATTCTCGGTTCTTCTCCGGAGATGCTGGTGCGCGTCACCGGACGCAAGCTGGAGTATCGCCCCATCGCCGGCACGCATCCCCGCGGACGGGACGAAGCCGAAGATGCGCGCCTCGAACAGCAGATGCTGAATGACGAGAAAGAACGCGCCGAACACGTCATGCTCGTCGACCTCGGCCGCAACGACCTGGGACGCGTCAGCGAATATGGCTCCGTCAAAGTAAAAGATCTGATGTACGTCGAGCGCTACTCCCACGTCATGCATCTGGTATCGGCGCTGGAGGGCACGCTGCGCAAGGATCTCGACGCGCTCGACGCTTTCGCCGCCTGCTTCCCGGCAGGAACCCTCAGCGGTGCGCCGAAAGTTCGCGCCATGCAGATCATCGAAGAGCTGGAACCGACGCGCCGCGGTATCTACGGCGGATCGGTGCTGTACGCGGATTTTGCCGGCAATCTGGATTCCTGCATCGGCATCCGCACGCTGCTAATGCAGGGCCAGCACGCCTATCTGCAGGCGGGGGCCGGCATCGTGGCCGATTCTGATCCGGCAAGCGAGTTTGAGGAATCGATGAACAAGGCTCAGGCGCTGCTGAGAGCCGTGGAGATGGCTAGGAACGCGGGTCGTTGATAAAGATCAGTGACCAGTGGCCAGTCAGCCATTTCGGGAAATCCACAAGAGCGTGTGATATGCGTCACACTCCATTCAACATCCATACGCATAGTGTGAGCAGATGCAATGCTCAGTCAGCCCTATCGTTCAGTCCTATCGCGACCTGATCGTTTGGAAAAAGTCGATGACGTTAGTGTTAGACATCTATCACAGCACGCAAGCGTTTCCCAAGCCCGAAACCTACGGCTTGGTCGCGCAGTTGCGGCGGGCAGCCGTCTCGGTGCCCAGCAACATCGCGGAGGGTCAGGCGAGGCTCTCCACGGCAGAATTCAAACAGTCCCTGGGGCACGCCCGGGGGTCGCTGATGGAAGTGGAAACCTACATTCTGCTCGCGCGCGAACTCGGCTATCTCGAACGTGACTCGAGCGACAATCTGCTTAGCTCTTCAGCTGAAGTTGGAAAGATTCTCAACGGCTTGCTGAACTCGCTAGTGCGGGAGAGAAGTGGTGGCCTGTAGGACAGATCTGGCCACTAATCACTGAACACGGCCCACTGCCAAAAAGTTAGCCACCAGCCTTTTCCCCGCATCCGTAAGCACGCTCTCCGGATGAAACTGCACTCCTTCAACGGGAAACTGCCGGTGGCGCAGGCCCATGATCGTCCGGGTGCCGTCTTTCTCCGTGGTCCAGGCACTGACTTCCAAATCTTCCGGCAGATCTTTCTCCTCGACGATGAGTGAATGATACCGAGTGGCGGTCATCGGCATCGGCAGGCCCTGAAAAATACTTTTGTTGTCGTGCATCACGGCGCTGGTTTTGCCGTGCATCACGTGCCCCGCCCGCACCACGTGACCGCCGAAGGCTTCGCCGATCGCCTGATGTCCCAGGCAGACGCCTAGCACTGGAGCCTTCCCGGCAAAGCGGCGAATCAGATCGATGCTGATGCCGGCTTCTTGCGGCGTGCAAGGCCCGGGAGAAATCACGATTCGTTCCGGCCTCATCTTCTCGACTTGAGCGACCGTGACCTGATCGTTGCGGCGCACCTCCACCGTGGCCCCCAGTTCGCCCAGATACTGGACCAGGTTGTAGGTGAACGAATCGTAGTTGTCGAGTACGAAGACCAGAAATAAACCTCACGCCAGCCAACTGCCGCGAGAATTCTCGCCTGAACGGGCCATGTTTCGCACGATCGTGGTATTGACCCTGCCGCAGCCTTTGCTCATTATGGCATAGCTTTCACTACGACCAGAATTGGAGATGTTGCATGGCTGAGGCCCAGGAGAAACGGGCGGCAAGGCGCTTCGCGCTCCGCATTCCCGTTGCCGTGAATCGCGACGGGAATTCCGCACAGCACGAAGCAGCCCACATCCGCGACGTGAGCGCTCGCGGCATTTGCTTCTACGTGGATTCCGCCGTCGCGCAGGGGTCACCCATCGGATTTACCCTGACGCTGCCTCCCGAGATCACGCTCACCGAGAGCATCCGTGTGCAATGTAAAGGACGTGTGGTCCGCGTGGAAAACGGCGCGGGCGATGGCCGGATTGCCGTGGCCGCCGTGATCGAGGAATACGAGTTCCTGCCGGAAGCATGAGCTACTAGACCCTGATCCCTGTCCTGGCCCCTGACCCCCTGACCCCTGACTTTCACCCCTCCCGCTCCAGGTGGTATGTTCGTTTCATAAGCTCTAATGCTTGCCTCCAGGAGTGTTCTTGCCCCCGTCCCCCAGCCAGTTTGCGCGGTTCGCTCTGATCGCAGCGATCGCCTCGACGGTGATTGGGCCTTCCCGGCCCCTCGCGCAAGATTCCGGGCGCAGTGCCGCCACCACCGGCCAGGACTCAGCCGCATCTTCCATAGCGCTGGTGAGCAGCGTGCAGATTGTCCACGAACATGGCGTCCCCGCTCTTGAAATTCTGGCCACACACCCCATCGTGCCCGTGATCCAGTCCCTCGACGCACCGGCGCGCCTGGTGGTCGATCTGCCCTACGCGCGCTTGGGCCAGGTGCAGAAGCACGTTCTTGTAAAGGAGGAAGGAATCGCGGCGATCCGCACGGAGCAATACCGGCGGCAGCCTCCAGTGACGCGCATCGTGGTGGATTTGTCCGGACCCTACGGCTACACCTGGGACGCAGCCGGAAATCGCCTGATGATCCGCCTGAAGCCGCCCGGGGATGCCAATTACGATTCGAATAGTGATTCGAATCGCAATTCGAGTTCCGACGCCAATTCCGACGCGAAGCCCGGCCACGGCACCGCACTGCCGCCACTGGCCGCGCCCACCCTTTCCCCTGCGGCCGCACCTGCGGTTGTGCCCGTGTCAGGAGGCCCGGGCACCGTGGTGCTCGCCGGAAGCCGCATCGGGGCGGGGGCTTCGGTTAAGGCCGGTTCCGAAACTGCGGTTCTGGCGTTGTCCCGCGGAGGCGAGATACGAGTCTGCCCCGGCACCACGGTTTCGGTGACTCCATCAAAGAGCAAGCATGAGTTGATGCTGGGGATGAGCAGCGGCGCGATTGAGGCGCATTACGCCCTGGATGCTGCCGCCGACTCCGTGCTCACCCCCGATTTCAGAATCCTGCTGGCTGGGCCGGGCGAGTTTCACTATGCCATCAGCGCCGACTCGCACGGCAACACCTGCGTGCGGGCGCTGATGGGCAATACCGCTTCCGCGATTGTCTCGGAATTGATGGGAGATCGCATCTACCAGGTGAAGCCCACCGAGCAGGCAGTGTTTCGCTCCGGCCGAATCGACAAGGTGGATACCGACGTCCCGCTCGAATGCGGATGCCCGCCGCCCGCTCCCGCCATGCTCGCGAATACGTTGCGGGCCGACACGCCGGCCGCCGTGCCTGAGTCGACACTCTCGGCAAAAGCGACGCTGGGCAGCGCCTCCGCTCCAGCCGAAAACGTGTCCTCCGCCGCGATGCCGTCGCACGGCTCCGAAACCGATCCGCTGCCTCCGTCGCAACCGGGTGAGGTTCACATCCAGGTCGATGCCCCGTTTGTTTTCAGCGGCCGGAAGAAGCTGGCGGAGCCGCCGGCTGCGCTCGTGCATGAGGTCGCAGGTCTCCCGCTGCAAGACTCGTCGCGCCAGATTCGCCTCGAGACCGTGGTCGAACCACCGAGAATCAAACACCCGCTCTTGAATCGCCTGAGACGTTTTTTTGCGGCGGTCTTCGGCTAAGGCAACTCACGTAATGACAGCCGCCCTTCGACTTCGCTCAGGGCAGGCTCTCGGCCGTCCGGTTTTGGCCGCGGTCCAAAGTCCGAGGTCTGCAGTCCTGCGCCCGCAGGACTGCGCCCCCAAGAGTCCGCCCGCTAGTCGCGGTTAATAACCCGGCGCAGCGGTTCCACTTTGTCGCGAGCCGCATCGCGCAGGTCTTCCGCCAGATCGACGCCGCGCTTGGCCACGTCGCGCACCCGGTCGCGCGCGTCACGCGTACGGTCCTTGGCCTCGTCGGCCCAATCCCCGACCGTGTCCTTGGCGTCGTCGAAGCCCTTTTTCAGATCGCGGCGAAACTGCTTGCCAGTCTTGGGCGCGAGCAGCAGGGCAGCCAGCGCGCCGGCTCCCAACCCGATCAGCAGGAACGTCACTGCCGTGCCTACCTGGCTGTCGTCCGAAGATTCATACTTTCCAAATCGCATAATGACCTCATTTTCCGCAGGATAATGATTTCGAACCCCGTCTCAACCATTCTAGTCCTGCCGGCGAACGATGGCACGTTAAGTTGCTCTCGTCCTCCGGAAGGGTGCATTCGTCGTCGGCTGCTACCCGTTCCTTGCTCGGATCGTCTACATTTTGGCCCCAGGACTCTCTCCCGACTGGACAAGTTAAAGCTAGGATCTGCCGCGAACACATTTGGTTGCAATTCTCTGAGAAGGGGTTTGTTTACCATGAAAATTACACGGTTTCTGCCGGTTGCCGTGATTGCCTTGTATCTCTCTGCAGCCGGTTTAACTGGTATGACTGGTATGACCGGCATAACCGGTATGACCGACGAAGATCGGGAACATTTACTGGTGCACTTTGAAATGACCGGGCAAATGCTGGCCGAGCAGGTGCGCGGACTTTCACCCGCTCAGCTGGAATACCGCGCCTCCCCGGATCGCTGGTCCATTCGGCAATGCGTTTCTCACTTGGCGGTCGCCGAGCCTGATTATTGGCGCGATCTGATGAAGTCGGTAAAGGCGCCCCCGGACATGAAAGGCAAGAAATCGTCGAATACCGATGCCGACATCATGTGGTACGGCATTGATCGCGTTGTGCATACAAAAACGGGCGGCGGACACGAGAAGGTCGACACTTATAAAGACCTCGGAGAAGCTCTGGCAAAGTTCCAGGCATTGCGCGCCACCATGATCGAATACATCAAGTCCACCCACGACGACCTGCGTGCCCACAGTTTCGGAACGAGAGAGCCGATCGACTGCTGGCAGTGGATGCTCGAAATCTCCACGCATTCCGAGCGTCATATTCAACAGATTCGCGAGATCAAAGCCGATCCTAACTTTCCCAGAAATTGAGCAGTAAGAACTGAGCAGCACGAGTCGAGCAGCAAGAGTTGAACCCATCCAGTGAGGAAACCAATGTCTCGAATCATCCGCGTCGCGCTTTTCCTGTGCATGGGTATGGGTATCGCCGCGCAAGCCCAGCAGCCTCCGCCAAAGGTAGTCAAGATCAACGACTCGGTTTATATGTGCACCGTGGTCGGAAATATCTATCTGGTTACGACGCCGGCCGGAAATGTAGTCATCGATACGGCTACGGAAAGGGACGCACCGGAAGGCAGGAAGCTTCTCGGTGCGGAGAGCCACGGGCCGGTGAAGTACATCATTTTGACCCATGGCCACGCCGACCACATTGGCGGGATCAATCTCTGGAAAGAAGCTGGGACGCAGATCGTCGCTCAAAGAAATTACGTGGAATTCCTCAATTACGTTACCCGGCTCGACGGTTTCTTTGCTCCGCGCAATGCCGCGACGTTCGGTCGCCCAGCAAAGGAAGTGGGCGCGTGGGCCGGCAACTATGGCGCGAAAATCGACCCTACCATCTTCTTCGACGACACCTACAAGTTCACGCTGGGAGGAGTTGACTTCGAATTGTTCAGCACGCCGGGGGAAACGCCCGATCACCTCACGGTGTGGCTCCCCGCATCAAAGATTGCCTTCATCGGAGACAACTACAACGGCGCGGGACTGCCGGAACCCATGTCCTTCCCGAACATCTATCCGCTGCGGGGCAGCAAGCCGCGCTGGGCGCTGGACTGGATCAGTTCGATTGACAAAGTGCTGGCCCTTAAACCAGAGATCGTTCTTTCAGGCCACGGAGACCCGATTATCGGCAACGCAGAAATTACTCGACGACTCACGCGCTATCGCAACGCGATTCAGTACGTACACGATGAAACCGTGAAAGGCATGAATGCCGGCAAAGACGTTTACACCCTGATGCAGGAAATAAAGCTCCCGGCAAGTTTCGACCTGACCGAGTCTTTTGGAAAGGTCAGCTGGTCGGTGCGGGGAATCTACGAGGGATACGCGGGCTGGTACGACATGAACCCTTCCAACATCTACGAATTGCCGCCGTCGTCGGTGTACCCGGATCTGGTCCGGCTCGCTGGAGGACCCGATCCTGTGGTGCGGCTGGCGCTGGAAAAAATGGATGCCGGTAAGCCGGTCGAAACTTTGCGACTAACAGATGTCGTCCTCGCCTCCGACCCCAACAACAATGCCGCATTGAACGCTCGACTTAAAGCGCTGGAATACCTGCGCGAACACACTGAGAACTACGTCGAGGCCGGCATGCTGGATCGCGGGATCACAGACACCAAAGAAAAACTGGCTTCCAAGTAGCCGCACGCGCCGAAAAGGGATACGGAAGGGGATTACGGAAGATGACAAGCGCAAGAAAAGCTTGGACCGCGGTTCCGTTGTTGGCGTGCCTGCTGGTTGCGGGTGGAAAGAACTTGCACGCATCCGGCCCCAGGAAAAGTGGGGACGATTCCAAAAGCAAAACGCCTGGTCTGACGCTGCCCCTGGAATCGATGGACGGTCTGGAAGTGCAGGGCATCAACGACGAGAGCGCGGAACCAGTGAAGTTCGATGCAGCGCCTGCCAGCTATCGTGGACGCCGCGCCGTGCGCATCGTCAACATCGAGAGTCCCGCAACCCAGACTGGAGAACAGGTTCTCGGAATCGTCAAGGGTCGGATTTCAAAGATGGCACGATCGAAGCCGACGTGGCTGGCGTCCCACGCGAGGGAGCCAAGCCCAGCACGCGCGGCTTTGTGGGCATCGCCTTCCGCATTCAGAAACACGATCAGGAACATGTGCAGGACCACGGTTCCCGCTACGAAGCCTTCTACCTGCGCATGACCAACGGCCGTGCCGACGATCAACTGCAGCGCAACCACTCCGCCCAGTATGTGTCGCAGCCAGACTACCCTTGGAACCGTCTGCGCCAGGAAAACCCTGGGATGTACGAATCCTACGTCGACCTGGTGGCGGGCGCATGGACGCGGATCAAAATCGTCGTCACCGGCACCAAAGCCCAGCTCTACGTCAATAACGCCGAGCAGCCCTGCCTGATCGTGAACGATCTGAAGCTGGGCGAAACTCACGGTCCGGTCGCGCTATGGACCGGCTCGGACACTGAGGCATATTTTTCGAATCTGAAAGTTCACTAGCCGAACGGAGGAATCGGAATGGCACGCAGCCACAGTCGCGGTTTACTTCGGTCTCTCGCACTTTCACTCACGGCCTTGTTTCTTCTGGTCGCTCCCCTACTGGCCGCGCCCAATGAGCGACAAGTCACCAAGCTGGCGGAGGGCGTCTACGCCATCGAGCATCAGTTTGGGAATAGCGGAAATACCACGGTGATTATCGGGGACCGGCAGGTCTTTGTCGTGGACTCTCCTAACTTCCCAGCGTTCGCGCGGGAGGATATCGCACAGATTCGCCAGTGGACAGACAAGCCTGTGGCTTATCTGCTCAATACCCATTTTCACGAAGATCACAACAACGGGAACAGGGCGTATATGAACGCATTCCCGGCCCTGACCATCATTGCCCAGGAAAACACCAAGAGGGATATGGACCTCATTCTTCCGGGCAATATCGCGCGCCACGCCGCGGAGTATGCGGCGCGGATTGCCGCTTACAAACAGGGCAAGGATACCGATGGGCGGACGCTATCCGACGAAGAGAAAAAACAAGTCCAGGAAGGTCTACCCCGGGTGGAACAGAACGGAGCGGACTTCAAGGCCTTGGTTTATCAGCCCCCCACTCTCACCTTTACCGATAAGCTCGATATCGACATTGGAAACCGGGAGGTCCAGGTGAAGCACCTGGGTCGGGGACACACTCCGGGAGATACCGTCGTGTATTTGCCCAAGGAGAAAATTTTGGCTGCGGGCGACCTGTTGGTTTATCCCGTCCCGCACGTTGCTTTTGCCGGCTACCCATCCGAATGGGTTCAGACGTTGCACAAAATGGCTGAATTAGACGCGACCACCATCGTTACTGGACATGGCACCGTCCTGCATGACAAGGCCTATATCTACCTGGTGGCCGATCTGCTGCAAAGCGCGGTCGATCAAGTGCGGGCGCGGGTAAGCCAGTTAGGCCACCCCGCTTTTTACCCGGTAGATCAGGTAAAAGGCGCGGTGGACTTGACCCCGTTCCGGACCAGATTCGCCGGCGACGACAAAGATCTGCAGGCGGAGTTCGACAACCAGACGTCGCATCTGGTGGAACTCGTGTTCAAGGAAGAATCCCTGCGCTAAATGCGCGGATGCATTCGGATTTTTCGACGGGAATGGAGAAGTTGAACGGAGAAGCTAACGGAGAAGATGAATGGTAAACAGCTTTGATCGCGCGGTGCTTCGGTCAGTTTGTCTTTCGCTGGCGGCTTTGCTCCTTGCCACCACGCCGTTATTCGGCGATAGCAACGAGCGGCGAGTCACAAAACTTGCAGATGGCGTCTACGCCATCGAGCATAAGTATTTGAATGACGGCAGCTCCAGCGGTAATACGACGGTAATTATTGGCGACCGCGAGGTGTTCGTCGTGGACTCGTGTTACCGGCCTTCGGCGGCGAGCGAAGATATCGCGCAAATCCGCCAGTGGACGAACAAGCCCGTAGGTTATTTGCTCAACACCCATTTTCACAACGATCACAACAACGGCAACAAAACCTATCTGGACGCATTTCCTGCGCTGGCCATCGTCGCTCAGGAAGAGACCAAGAAAGACATGGACCTCATCCAGCCGGGCAATGTCGCGCGCGCCCCCGGAGAGATTGAGGCATTCGTCGCTGCCTTCGGGCAGGGAAAAGCGCAGGATGGCCACACGCTGTCGGACGACGAAAAGAAGCTATACGAGAATATTATCCCCAACCTGCAACCGCTGCTGGCGGAATTCAAGACCATGGTGTACCAGTCTCCCACTCTCACCTTCACCGATAAAATCGATATTGATCTCGGAAACCGGCAGGTGCAGGTGAAACACCTGGGGCGAGGCAATACTTCCGGAGATGCCATCGTCTATCTGCCCAAAGAGAAAATCGTAGTGGCCGGCGATCTGTTAGTGAAGCCCATCCCGTACACCTACGATGGCTACCCCGCCGATTGGGTTCAGACGCTCCATAGGATGGGCGAGTTGGACGCGACAACATTTGTTCCCGGACACGGACCAGTTCTGCATGACAAGACGTATCTCTATCTCGTGGCCGATCTGATGCAAAGCGCAGTGGATCAGGTGCGGGCGCGGATTCGCCAGATCGGGTTTCCCGGAGGGCACACGCTGGATGACGTAAAAGGCTCAGTGGACCTCACCCCGTTCCGGGCAAGATTCGCCGGCGACGATAAAGATCTCCAGTCGCAGTTTGACGAGATGGCGAATGCAGCTGGTGAAAATCACATTCAGCGAAGCCGCCCAACGCTGATCGACCCTGCCATGTTTCCTTTCCTCCGCACCTCCGTGTAAAATAACGCTTTAGCCCCGGTAGCGGCGGAATTGTGGCCTGCCCGTCTTTCGCTAAGTCTTGCCGCTGGCTCTAGCAATCCGCAATCGTAACGAAGGAGATTTTTTCACGCGATGTCGATCCCTGCCACCCAGATGCGTCCCGGCATGATCATCAAGCACAACAATGATCTGCACTCCGTCTTCAGCGTCGAACACCGCACGCCCGGCAACCTGCGCGCCTTCATCCAGGCCAAGCTGCGCAACCTGCGCACCGGCGCCATGTTCGAGCACCGTTTCCGCTCGCCCGATCCCATCGAGAAGGTCGCGGTCGACGAAGTCGACATGCAGTTCCTCTACGCCGACGGCGACAATTATTACTTCATGGACACGGCCAACTACGAGCAGACCTACCTGTCCAAGGAAATTCTGGGTGACGCTGTCGAGTACCTCATCCCGAACCTCGAAATCAAAGTCGAATTTTTCGACGGCAAAGCCGTAGGCATCGAGCTTCCCCAAACCGTGATTCTCACCGTGATCGAAACCGAGCCCGGCCTGAAGAGCGCGACCGCCAGCAGCGTGACCAAAGCCGCCAAGACCGAAACCGGCCTGGTAGTGCAGGTTCCGCCGTTCATCAACGAAGGCGAAAAAATCAAAGTGGACACGGCCGAGGGCGCGTATCTGTCGCGAGCGCAGTAAAGTTTCGATTGTCATCCTGAGCGGAGCGAGAACGTCGCGAAGCGAGGTTCTCGCGGAGTCGAAGGATCCCTACCGGCATACTGACTTTGGTGTTCCGCGGAATCTTAGGTCGTAGGGATCCTTCGACTGCGAATCAGCCTCGCATTCGCGAGTCTGATTCTTCGCTCAGGATGACATAGCAATTAACTCAGGCACACTGATGGGATCAATAGAAATTCCTGCCGTGTGGTTGTGGGCTGCTGCGGTTTGCGCCTACACCGCTTGGCGTAGCCTCTCCGGAAAGGGATTTCGAGCTGGCGGACCGCTGACGGGACGCCCCAGGCACACGTACAAGCCCGGACCGGTTGCGCGGTATTCGATTTTTGCTGTTTGCTTGTCGATCATGATCTATTCGCTGTTCCGGCTTGCGGGGGCGTTGAAATCAAACTGATCCGCCGTCTTATGACGTTGAAAACCAAAGTATGACTTCCACCGAAAAAGCCGCCGAAGCCCGCCGCTTCCTGGTTCGCGGGCGCGTGCAGGGTGTAGGGTTCCGCTGGTTTGTCGAGCGCGAAGCGCACATCCTCGGCATCGCCGGATGGGTGCGCAACAACGCCGACGGCAGCGTGGAAATCTTGGCGCAGGGAACGCACGATCAACTCCTCGCGCTTCGTTCGCGTCTGCGCGAAGGACCGCGGGCGGCTCGCGTGGATCACGTTGAGGAATCCGCCGCCCAACCCGCCACCAACCTCAATTTATTTCGCATCGAAGGAGCGTGGTAAGTGCCGCCCAGTCCGCAGAAGAAACGTACGCAGAAAAAGATTTCGCAGAAGAAAAGTTCGCCGAAGAAAAAACAGCAGCAGAAGAAGCCGGGGTCTCGTACGGGCCTGACCGCCAACCAACTGAAGCACATGATCCGCGAAGTGCCGGATTTCCCCAAGCCCGGAATCCTCTTCTACGACATCACCACGCTGCTCAAAGACAAAGTCGGCTTCGCCGCGCTCATCGATAAATTTTCCGAGTACTACGCCAAAGAGAAAGTCGATCTCGTCCTGGGCATGGAAGCTCGCGGCTTCATTTTCAGTCCCGCGCTTGCCTATCGTCTCAAAGCCGGATTCGTTCCCGTGCGCAAGCCCGGCAAACTTCCCGCCCCCACCGTCAAATACGATTACGCTCTCGAGTACGGCACCAACTCGCTCGAGATTCACAAAGACGCCATTCAGAAAGGCCAGCGCGTTCTGATCGTCGACGATCTGCTGGCCACCGGCGGCACCGCCGAAGCCACCGCCAAGCTGGCCTCGTCGTTAGGCGCGGACATCGCCGGCCTGGGCTTCGTGGTCGAACTCGATTTCCTCCACGGCCGCGACAAACTCAAAGGCTACGACGTGATGTCACTGCTGCATTACGACAAATAGCGCAGCCTCAAAAATGGTCTGTCATCCCGACCGGAGCTTCTCATTCCCGTAGGGAATGGGAAGCGCAGTGGAGGGACCTGCTGTTCCTTCGAGCGCCCAACATTTTCCAGCCGCGTCACGTCTCCGTCACCACCAACCTCGCCTCTTTCCCCAAATACCCCTTCCGCCAAAACCAGTCCTCCATCGCCTCTTTCAGCTGATCAAGCGGAACGTTCTTTCCAATTTCCATCTGCCCGTCAGAAACCGGAAGCGTGTCGTCGAAGACGCTGGCATTAGTAAAGTTGCGCATGGAAAAATTATCCAGCCACTTGATGGGGCAGGGAAGTTTCTGCCCGAGCTCTTCATACTCCACACGAATCTTGCGCGCAAACATGAATTGATTTAACCACAGTACACGCCCGAAGAAAGCGGGCGACCCACCTCGCTTGACAGCTTCGCCCCGCGGCAATAATCTCCTCTCCACATCTCTCGGGCCCGATCACTCGCGTCAAGAAAGAGAATTTGAGGAGGCATCGCATGCTTACAAATTTGATTTGGTGGATTGTGGTCGGTCTGATCGCCGGTTGGGCCGCGGGCAAGATCATGACGGGCGGCGGCTACGGCACCGTGATGGATATTGTCCTGGGCATCGTCGGCGCCGTCATCGGCGGATGGCTCCTGGGCGCGCTCGGCATCCACGCCGGCGGTTTAATCGGCACGATCGTAGTCGCCATCATCGGCGCAATTTTCCTGATCTGGCTAACCAGACTGCTCAAGAAAGCGTAAGCGTCCACGCAGCGACATCGACGTAGCGACAGCCGCCTCGGTCCAGCGTGGGCGAAGCCCCGCTGCGCGAGCAAGTGTGGCGCGGGCACTCTTGCCCGCGAAATGCCGCCACCTTAACAGCCGCACGGGCCACGGCACAAAGCCCCCCACTTCTCGCAAAAGAACGCGAGAAATGGGGCACCCGCTTTCGGTCACGCTTAACCGTCTGCCAGCCAGCCATCTCAAAGCGCAGAGTGTGCATCCGACCGCCCAGACGCCTCCGCTCGGTGTCTAAATCCCTGCAGGGCCGCGCCAGTCGCGCAAGAACGCACCTGCTCTACGTTCTATCTCAGACGTCCGGCCCTGATCGACGGAGGAATCATGCGCGCTTCGAAAGTTGCAGTCTTGTGGTTGCTGCTTGTTGCATTTTCATCTGGCCAGTCTTCAACTCCACCAGCAAACCCCGCCGATTCGGCCGCACGCCTGCCCGTAACCCGCGTCATCCTCTACAAAAACGGCGTCGGCTATTTCGAGCACGCCGGCCACGTCCGCGGCAGTCAGGACGTGAACGTAGATTTCACCACCGCCCAACTGAACGACGTGCTGAAGTCGCTGACCGTGCTCGATCTCGGTAAGGGACGCATCACCGGCGTCAGCTACAACTCCAACGCGCCGCTGGCGAAGCGTCTCGGCTCGCTGCATCTGCCAGTGGGCGAGAATCCCACCACCGCGCAGTTTCTCGATGCCCTGCGCGGCGCGCGCCTGGAAGTGAAGAGCGGATCCGAAAGCGCCACCGGCCGCCTGCTCAGCATCGACGAGCGCGAGATTCCCATCAAAGGCGACCAGAAAATCACAGTCGATCAGATTTCGATCGTCAGCGACACGGGAGAAGTGCGTATCTTCGACATGACTCCCGGCACCAGCGTTCGCGTCGCCGAAAAAGAAGTGAACGAAGAAGTCGGCAAATATCTCGGCCTCGTCGCCTCCACCCGCGACCAGGACCTGCGCCGCATGACTATCTCTACCGCCGGCGATGGCGACCGCGACCTGCTGGTCAGCTACATCAGCGAAGTTCCGGTGTGGAAGAGCACCTACCGCATCGTGATTCCGAACGAAGGCAAGCCGCTGCTGCAAGGCTGGGCCATCGTCGATAACACGGTCGGCGAAGACTGGAAGAACGTGGAGCTGGCGCTGGTGGCGGGCGCTCCGCAGTCGTTTGTGCAGGAACTCTCGCAGCCGTATTACACACGGCGGCCAGTGGTTCCGCTGCCGGAGAACGCAATGCTCTCGCCGCAAACACACGAAGCCACGCTGGAAGATCAAGCACCTGCGGCCCAGATGGCGAGCGGTGTGGTCGGCGGGGTGCCAGGCGGCGTAGCAGGCGGAGTCATGGGCGGGCCCATCAATGGCAGGGCCTTGGAGTCTGTCGGCATGGGACCCGTGAGTGCTGCCGCGAAGAACGCCTATCACGGTAGCGACGTGGGCGCAGGCTACGGCTCTGGCACCGGAGGAGGGATGTACAAAGCCTGGACCGCCGCTCGGCCCGAAGCCGCCGATTCTCTCGAAGGTGCGACCTCCACCGCCCAAACCCGCGACCTGGGCGACCTGTTCGAATACAAACTCAAAGACCGCGTCACCATCCGCAAGAATCAGTCGGCGCTCGTGCCCATTCTGCAATCTCGCATCGACGCGGAAAAAGTTTCCGTCTGGAATCCTTCCGAGAGTTCAGTCCTGCGCGCCTTGTGGGTCAACAACACCAGCGACCTCACACTCGATGGCGGCAGCTTCAACGTGCTCGAAGGCGAAGCCTTCGCCGGCGAGGGCCTGATGGACCCGATCAAGCCCGGCGAAAAACGTCTGCTCTCCTACGCGGCCGACCTCGGCGTGCTGGTCGACGCCAAGCAGAAAGCCGAGAACCAGCACGTCACCAAAGTGATCATCGCGCACGGCACCATGACGCAGATGACCCAGGAGCGCCAGGAAAATACCTATACGATCCGCAACCGCGATGCGGCCGCGCGGACGGTGGTCATCGAGCATCCCGCGCGCGCCGGATGGAAGCTCACCGACGACGAAACTCCCGCCGAGAGTTCCGCGTCGTTCCACCGCTTTCGCCTGACGGTAGAGCCGAAAAAGACGACAGAGTTGACCGTCAAGGAATATCGCCCGATCTCTAAATAGTTATCAGCTGACCAACGTCACCGACGATCAGAGTCAAATATTTCCTGGTGCAGAAGATGATCAACATCGAAACCGAACGAGTGCTGCGCAAAGTCATCCTGCAGAAAAACGACATCGCGCAACTCGACGCCACCATCGCCGGCCGCAAGACGCAGATCACCAGCATCTCCGACGATCAGCAACGCGTGCGCGAAAACATGAAGGCGCTGAAAGGCAGCGCCGAAGAAAAAGCGCTGGTCGAGCGTTACGTGAAAGAGTTGAACGAACAGGAAGACCGCATGCAGTCGCTGCGCCACGAAATCACCGACCTGCAGGGGAAACGCGAGTCCGCGCAGAAAACGCTGAACGAAACCATCGAAGCGTTGCAGATGGAGGTGACGCTGTAGCGACTTCTGACCCAGGAGAGTCCTGCTTAGGTTTGCTGTTGGGCGATTGCAGATTTCAGATTGTTGATTTCAGATTCAGATTGAAGATTGAAAGGCCACCGCAGCCCTAGTCGTCTCAGGAAGAGCCCGACGCGACGATTCCGGTGCCCGCTGTCGAGCGTGAAAGGCGTGAGTCGAACTTCAGGATTGGGCAGCTTTGGCAGCCCCGCAGCGGCCAGTTGAATCGATTCAGTGCGGCTATTTAAGTGTATTAGTTTCATGCACTTGCGAGGGTGTTTTGGCACAGGAGCCAAACCTCGCAAGGCCATGAAACTGGGAGGGTTCCGGTCGGATTACCTCAAAGACGGTGCAACTTCAGGAAAGGATGCCCGACCGTAATCGCAGTCGACGAATTTTACCGCTGCGCGCGCGGCCCTGCTGCCTTCACTTCTGGCGGCACATCAAAGTTCTCGAAGTTTTTAGCGAAGCGGTTGCGCAAGTCTTCCGCGGCCCTGTCATAGGCGGCCTTGTCCGCCCACTTGCCGCGCGCGTTCAGCACCTGCGGCGGCACGCCGTGACAAGATTTCGGAATGCTGAATCCAAACGTCGGCTCAATCTCGAATTCCTCCCGCACCAGTTCTCCTTCGACGGCCGCGTCCACCATGGCGCGCGTGTAAGGAATATCCATGCGCCGGCCCACGCCGTAGGGCCCGCCTTGCCAGCCCGTGTTCACCAGCCAGCATTGTGCGTGGTGTTCGCGCAGGCGGCGGCCCAGCATCTCGGCGTAAACCTTGGGCCGAAGCGGCAAGAACGGCGATCCAAAGCACGTGGAGAAAGTTGCCTGCGGTTCTTTCACTCCAGCTTCTGTGCCCGCCACTTTCGCGGTGTAGCCCGAGAGAAAGTGATACATGGCCTGCTCCGGCGTGAGGCGCGCGATCGGCGGCAACACGCCGAAAGCATCCGCGGTGAGGAACACCACGTTCTTCGGATGTCCGCCAATGCCCGGAATTACGGCGTTGTCGATGAAATCAACGGGGTAGGCGGCGCGTGTGTTTTCGGTTTTGCTGTCGTCGTTGTAATCGGGAATTCGCGTGAGCGGATCGAGCGTGACGTTCTCCAGCACGCAGCCAAAGCGCAGCGCATCCCATATTTGCGGCTCGTTCTTCTTCGAGAGCTTGATGCACTTGGCGTAGCATCCGCCTTCGAAGTTGAACACACCGGCGGAGCTCCAGCCGTGTTCGTCGTCGCCAATCAGATCGCGCGAAGGGTCGGCGGAAAGCGTGGTCTTGCCCGTTCCCGAAAGCCCGAAAAACAATGCGCTCACTCCGTTGTGCCCCACATTGGCCGAACAGTGCATGGGGAACACGTTGCGCGGCGGCAACAGGAAATTCATGATGCTGAAAATGCACTTCTTCATTTCCCCGGCATAAGAAGTTCCGCCAATCAGCACCGTCTTGCGGGAAAAGTTCAGCAGAATAAAAACTTCGGAGTTGGTCCCGTCGCGCTTGGGGTCGGCCTTGAACTCAGGCGCCGCAATCACCGTGAACTCCGGCTGATGCGATTTCAGTTCCTCCGCCGAGGGCCGCAGAAACAACTGCCGCACGAACAGGTTGTGCCAGGCATACTCGTTCACAAAGCGCACCGGCAGGCGATAGGCGGGATCGGCTCCGCAGAAAAGATCCTGCACAAAAAGCTCCCGCCCGCGCAGATGTTCCATGACCCGCTCATAGAGCGCGTCGAATTTCTCCGGTTCAAATGGCATGTTTACCGCGCCCCACGCGACGGAATGCTCGGTGGTCTCATCCTTCACAATGAACTTGTCTTTGGGAGAGCGGCCGGTGCGGTTGGTATAGCCCACGATCGCCCCGTTGGCGGCCAACTTCGCTTCATTGCGGCGGACCGCGTGCTCCACCAGAAGCGCGGGAGACAGATTGAAATGAGTCCTGCCGTCGCTCAGCAACTCAGCAACATCGCTGACGTGCATGGTCGTGGCCATAAAAAAATCTCCTCAAGAACCCAGAACGAAGACCGTCAAACCCAGAACGAACAAGCGAAAAAGGCAAACGTCGTATTGTGCCTCAAACCCTCCGGACTGCCAAGTGATCGTAATCACAGCAGTCATCATCAGCAGCCATGAGGCGCGGCGGGGCCTGTCGAAAATCCTTCGTTGTCAGATACATACAAGATTTGCGCGAAACGGAAAAAAGCTGGAGAAAACAATGTGAACCCGGTTTTGGGCATGCGTCGACTTTCTCGGATTGACTTTCTCAGGAAGCGCGCAGCAGAGACCTTACGCCGTCACTTCCGCTTGCATCGCGGAGACGGCGGCGTCCAGGTGCGCCAGCGTCTCGTCTACGGTCAGGGAGTACATCTCGCGCCCGGAGCCGTCGCCAGACTCGATTGCCGTTTTCAAATAGTGGCCCGCAATCTCCAGCGCCAACGAATCGGTAATCATCTTCCCGGTGCGGTTCTTGTATTCCACCCACGCCGGATGAGGCAGGGCCACACACGCCTTCTTGCCGTCCACCAGAAACTTGATGTCGACCGCGTCGGCGTGCCGCGTGGAGATCGCCACGATCATAGCCTGGTAGACGCAGTGGACCTTTTTCTTGGACCAGCGATCCGTCGCCGTGAAATTTTCAAACATAGCTAACTAAAACTATAACGGACGACCGTGGACCGGAGCAAACCGCCCGCTTCATGCTGCGTCGGGTAACATAGACCTGTGCCAACCCGGGCTCTCAAACCAACCAGCAAGCGATCTAAACTCAAGCGACCCAAACTTAATATCCTCCGCGCGCAGAATCTGGAAAAGATTCCCTGGCTGGTCCACGGATTCTCCACGCGCACTGGAGGTTTCTCGCGTGTCTACGGCAAGGCCGAACTGAACCTCGGGTTCACCAAAGACGACCCCCGCGCCACAGTCGAGCGCAATCGCGCCGCGTTCTTGAGCGGACTCGAAGCCGGTGGCGGCCGGACGGGCGAGGGCGCCCGTCCCTCCAGGGCTCAGCGCTGGAAGATCATCACCCTCCGGCAGATCCACTCTGACATCATCCATCATATCGACGCGGAACCTGACGCGCCTCTGACCGGCGACGGCCTGGTCACCGCCACTCCCGGCCTGCTGCTCGGCATTCAGACCGCGGATTGCCTCCCCATTATTCTCGTCGACTCCAAACGCCGCGCCGTGGGCGTGTTTCACGCGGGCTGGCGCGGCACGGTAAAACGGATCGTCGAAAAAGGTGTAGGAGAGATGCACCGCTGGTTCGGAACCCGTCCCGAGGATATCAAGGCAGCGATCGGCCCCGGCATTGGCGGTTGCTGCTACGAAGTGGGAGAAGAAGTTCGCACCAAGTTCGAGTCCCAGTTTTCTTATGCGGCGAAGTTGTTTCGCGAAGTCAAAGATTCTGATCCCGTCCGCGAAAAATATCCGCTGCTCTTCCTGAGCGCCCGCGCTCCCGGCCACGGCGAACTGCCTCCCAAGATTTTTCTCGATCTCGCCGAAGCGAACCGCCGGCAACTGCTCTCCGTGGGCGTCCCGGCGAGGAGCATCGCAGCATCGCCGCTTTGCACCAACTGCCGCACCGATCTGCTGTTCTCCTATCGCGCCGAAAAAGGCAAGACCGGTCGAATGATGGCAGTAGCCGGAATTCGCACTCGATAATCGGAACGTGACGCCATCGCGCACAACGTCCGCTGATTCACGATGCCGGAGAGCGAACGCCATCCTGATGCACATACTTGATCACTTCCACGTCCGACATCGCAATCAAGCCATCATCCACCATCTGATCGAGCACAGGCAGCAGCTTGCTGACGTTCTCCTGCGTATCCACCACCGACACCATGATGGGGCGATCGGAAGACCTGAGCAGGTGTGCCTTGTGAATCAGCGTGCTGGCGCCATAGCCTTCAATGCCGCGATAGACGGTCGCTCCGGCAATGTCGAGCTCGCGGCATTTTTCGACGATCGCCTGGTAGAGCGGCTTACCCTGCCACTTGTCGTCTTCGCCGAAGTGAATCCGCAGCATCTTGGCTTTGCCTTCGAGTTTCATGCGCGTGTCTCCTGACGCCGTTCGTTCTTCTCATAGTTGTGGCTGTACTTGATGACGTCCACGTCGGAAAGCACCACCAGCCCCTGCTGCACCATTTGATCCAGGATCGGCATGAACCCCTTGAGCTTCTCTTCGGTGTCGACGATGGATAGCAAAATCGGCCGGTCATGCGAAAGACTCAGTGCCGCGTCTTTGTGAATTCTCCGGTTCGCGCCGTAACCCAAAATGCCTCGATACACCGTGACCCCCGCAATATCGTGCGCCCGCAACCCGCCTACGATCGCTTCATACAGCGGCTTGCCATTCCACTTGTCGTTTTCGCCGACGTAAATCCGCATCAACTTCGCCTTGGTCTCACTCCTGAGCGCGGGCTTCTCCGGTACAGATGGTTCTTTCTTTGTCTCGGAGGGCTTCACAATGGTCGTGTCGTGCATTTCGATCAGCCCGGTACCAACCATGGTTTGCAGCTTGGGCAGCAACTCCTCCACTTTCTCCGCCGTCTCGATGAACTCAACCTTCACCGGCAAACGGGTGGCCAGGTCGACGAGCCGGGTGGTGTGCATTTGGTGGTCGGAACCAAAGCCGGCGATACCTCGCGTCACCGTTGCGCCCGATACTCCCCGAAAGAACAGAAAATCCAGGATGGCCACATACGCCGCGCTTCCGTGATATTGCTGATCCTCTGCAACGTAGATGGCGACCTTCTTAGCAGGTCCAGATGTGAGCACCGTTCCTCCTCCGGTTTACAGCCCTCGCTGGCTTCCAAGACACAACAAAAAATCCAGCGGAACGCTCTAGTATCCCACCTCGTGCGGCAATGCACCGGCCTTCATGGGATTGCGCTTCCAGCAACCGCCCCAGCCCAGACCCCAACAAATCCCACGCCCACGCTCAGCGTGACGTTGAGGATTGCCATCAGCACTTGGCCGTCCTGCACCAGGCGCAGCGTCTCAAACTCAAAAGTCGAGAACGTCGTATATCCCCCGATGAAACCGATGGGGATCAGATATCGCCAGTTCGGACTCCAGTGCGCCTTCGTGGCCAACACGGTCACAATCATGCCGACCAGGAAAGAACCTGTCACATTGATCACAAAAGTCCCATAAGGAAATCGAGCGCCCAATCTCCCGCCGATAAAGCTCCCCAGCCAGAAGCGCAAAACCGAGCCTAGAAATCCTCCGATGCCAACCATTAAATACTTGATCAAGGCGTTATATTCCTTTCGTTCGTACGGATTGACTACGTACGGATTGACTCGCTGGGTTTCTGCGAACTCGCGACCCAGCTGCGTGTACCAGCTCAACGAACGGCATCAAAGAACGACATCTTCTGACTTTTTCCGCGGGATTCTTGCCGGCGCCATGACTCCGCGACAAGCCCCGCTTGTCAGGAGTCATCAGCTGTTCCCGGCTCAATGATTGGGACAGCGGTTCGCGGTGAACTCCTTCACCGTCTACTGCTGAGTATCATGATGCGTTTCGAGACGCCCGGAAGTCAATATCTTTGCACCCTCCTGGGTGACGGCCGTGCAGTGCGACTCGCAAATTCGCCGGTACACTCGTCAAAGGACAGGCACCACCGAATCGCAGGCTCCGGCTGGGTCAGGGCCTCCCCAGAGTGGCAGTGTCTGGAAAGGGGCGGTGCATGCTAAAGAAGGCCGGGGCTGTGGTTTACTAGTCGACAATGATTCCTTCATTGATCCTGCGAGTAATGTTGCTCGGCGCCCTGTTGTGCACTTTTCCGGCCAGGGTCTTCGCGCAAACTCTGGTGGAGCGGCTGGGATACCCTCCCGGCACAAAGCTCCTCATTGTCCATGCAGACGATCTGGGCGAGACCCACTCGGTGAATGCTGCTGCCATCAAGGCTCTGCAAGGCGGGGCTCTGAAAGGCGGAACGATCAATTCGGCGAGCCTGATGGTGCCCTGCCCATGGTTTCCAGAGATGGCCGACTATGCCAAATCCCATCCGGACGCAGACTTTGGCCTGCACCTCACGTTGACGAGTGAACGAGTTTATTACCGCTGGGGTCCGGTGGCGCCCGTGGACAAAGTACCAAGCCTGGTGGATGAAAACGGATATTTCCATCACGACTGGGAAAAGGGCGAGCACGTCGCCGCCAAGCAGATCAACGCCAAAGAGGTCGAGATCGAACTGCGCGCCCAGGTCGAGCGCGCGCTCGCCATGGGCGTTCGTCCCACGCACCTCGATTCGCACCAGTACCGGCTGATCATGAACGGCAAAGAACTTTTCGACGCTATGCTGCGGGTGGCTCACGAGTACAAGTTGCCGGTTTTCGTTACCCGAGATTGGTTCGCCGACTATCCCTATTTGCAGGCCAGCCTCGGTCCGAGCGATATCGTGCTGGACCATACGGTTACGATTGAACCGGAAATTCCGCCGGAAAAGTGGGTAGATTTTTACGTCACTGCGCTGAAGAACCTGAAACCCGGCGTGACGGAGTTCGTCATCCATCCCGGTTACGACGATGACGAACTGCGCGCCGCCACCAGGGAACGCTCCACCTGGGGCTCGGCCTGGAGGCAGCGCGACTACGATTTTTTCACCAGTGACCAGTTCCGGGAGATTCTGGCTCAGCAGAAAATCAAGCTGATCACCTGGCGGGAGCTGGCCCGCGCTGCCGAAGCAAGATGATCTCTTCCAGCAGGAAGCAAGGTCAGTTGGCGTAACGTCGTCATTACCCGCATTGACCCGAGCACCAGGGGTTCTGAGTGCAGTCGCCCGGTTACATTAATCAATCATGACAAAAGACTTGCACTGTATCATTACTGTGATACAGTGCTGTCTATGGTGATACGCCTGAACCCATCCTCTGGGATTCCGATTTATCTGCAAATCGTTGAACAGATCATGCACTCAATCGAAATCGGCGCCTTGGTTGAGGGAGATCAGTTACCGGCGATTCGTACCTTGGCAGAGGAACTTGTCGTTAGCCCAAACACTGTGGTGAAGGCATATGACGATCTTGAACAGGAGGGCTTAATCCGTCTGCGGCACGGCGCAGGAGCGTACGTCGAAAAAGGCAACCTCGCAAAATCGCGTCTCCGCAGGTTCCGGGAAGGTTCTGTTGTCGTGAAGGAAACTGTACGAAAGCTGCGCAGCATGGGTCTTAGCGACGAGGAGAGCCGCCGTCTGTTCGAAGCGGAATGGATCGAGGAGGCTGCGAGGCGATGAAGGTCGTCGTCGAGACTAGGGAACTTACCAAGCGATTCGGGGATAACTGTGCGCTGACAGGCCTGACCATGACTGTTCCTGCGGGGCATATCGTGGGTTTCCTGGGCCGGAACGGCTCGGGCAAGACCACCACAATCAAAATTCTCCTCGACGTGATCCGTCGGACCTCCGGTGAGGCAACGGTGTTTGGCGAGCCCACGGGATCGGTCGCGGTTCGCCGCCGCATCGGTTTTCTCGGCGAGGACAAGCGGCTCTACTCGTACATGACTGTGCGGGAAATCATTGCATTCACGCGTCCGTTTTTTCCGACCTGGCGCGTCGAGACCGAAACCCGCCTGCTCACGGATTTTGAACTTCCTCTGGACCGCAAGATCGGCGCTCTTTCAAAGGGTATGCGGACCAAGGTGGGCCTTTTGCTCAACCTGTGCCGCCATTCGGAGTTCCTTATCCTCGATGAGCCGAGCGAAGGTCTCGATCCGGTAATGACCGAGCAGATGCTGCAGAGCCTGGTTCAGCAGGCGGCTGACGGCACCACCATATTCTTCTCGTCTCATCAGGTTGCGGAGGTTGAGCAAATCGCCGATCACATCATCGCCATCGAGAAAGGGCGAGTCATTCTCGAAGGCTCGTTAGACCATCTCCAGCAGAAGTTTCGGCGCATCAATCTCGTATTCGATGATCCTCCTCCGCCGGAAGCGTTCAGAAGGAACGGAGTGGACCAGGTTATCGTGCGGGGGAGAACGATAAGCATTCTCGCGAGCGGCGACGTCGATGAGATTGCCGCGCTTGGTCCGCTACTTGCCGCGAAGTCCGTTGAAGTGCAGCCCGTCGGACTGAAAGAGTTGTTCCTGGAGAAGGTGAAGGAAGACCATGCCAATTCGTAAAGTCTGGTGCGAATCGCGGTCGCGCTTTTTATTCATTCTTGCCACTCTGCTAGTCGTCACCTGCGCTTCGGTGTTCTACAACGCCAAAGCCGAGAGGGTTGTGATCGAGTCGAAGGACTTCCACGAGGCCGGCGTGCGAACGATCCGGGGTGCACTCTTTCTGTTCTGGGGTTTTTCCGCCATGTTCCTGGGCCTCGGCGGTCTTCTCCGGGAGCGGGCGGTTGGGTCTGTGGACTATACCTTATCCTTGCCGGTCAGCAGAACCAGATGGTTTCTCTATCGTTCGCTGAATGGCGCTTTTCAATCGATGGCCGCCGCGCTTATACCTGCGCTTTCGGTTCCGGTCATCGCCGCACTGTCCGGTGGCGACTATCCGATCGGTGACGCATTCCTGCTTGGCCTGCGCCTCGGACTCGGCGGAATGCTCTTTTACTCGATTGGCCTGCTAGCATCCACGCTTTTTGCCGGAGAGTTTACGAGCGCTGGAATCGGGATTGCGGTCGTCTTTGCGGTAAATAACAGCACTCGCGTCATTGAGTCATTGAAGCGGCTGAATCTGCAAGACGCGATCACTCCGATGGACATGATGGACCTATCCACCTACCTGATTCGTGGGCAAATGCCGTGGAACGGAATCGCTCTCAGTTTTGCTCTAAGCCTCTTGTTGTCAGCGTGGGCCTGGAAGGTCACGATTGCCAGAGACTTCTGACAGTGGTGTCGTCGCCCATGGCTAGTGTGACCGCACGGCCCGAGGAGCGCTCTGGTTCTCGGACGCCGCGCCTTTCAGTTGGCGAAACATCTCGATTACGCTCATCGACCGGGCAATGCTTCGCCCTCCGATGGTCGACTCCGATGCCAGGCGGTCGATAAACATTCAGTCCATGGCAAAGAAGTATATTCGGCCCGATTGCGGCGGCGTGCGTGCTAACATCCACTGATCCGGCTCGCGTACCCGCTTGAGCCACAAGGAGGTCAAGGTGAGTTCAATCACACGGCGCGGTTTTCTAAAAACAGGTCTGGCCGCTGGAGCCATGGCGTCCGCAGGAATTCTTCCGCTGGCCGCCGCCAGGCGCACCGCGGCCGATACCGTCATGCTTGGCCGCTCAAAAGTGGAGGCGACAAGGCTGGCCTTCGGAACCGGGACGAACGGCGGTGCCGTGCAGGCCGCGCTGGGGCAGCAGGAGTTCACGCGGCTGGTGCGCTATGCCTACGATCGCGGTATCCGCTTCTTCGAGACCGCTGAGGCTTACGAGACGCCGGCGATGCTGGGTGAGGCACTGAAAGGCTTGCCGCGAGACAGCTATCAACTCATGAGCAAGGTGACTACCTTCCACTCGGGGATCGACCCGCAGGCCAAGTTCGACGAACTGCGGCGCACCTCACAGACGGAGTACTTTGACATCATGCTGCTGCATTGGCAGCACTCGGCCGACTGGCCGGAAACCACGAAACGTTGGCAGGACGGAATCCTTGAGGCGCAGCAGAGAAAGATCATCCGCACGCATGGCGCCTCCGTGCACGGGCTGCCGGCACTGCGCCAGATGCCGGGCACACACTGGCTCGACGTGGGATTGATCCGCATCAACCACAGCGGCGCACGCATGGACGGCCCGACGTCTGAAGATACCAACCATCCGGACAACGTGAGCGAAGTGGTCACTCACATCCAGCAGTTGAAGAGGGAGGGCCTGGGTGTGATCGGCATGAAGCTCTGCGGTGGCGGCCAGTTCGAGCACAGTCATGACGATCGTGTGAAAGCAATGAGGTTCGCTTTCCAGAACGCGGGAGTGGATTGCGCAACCATCGGCTTCAAGAACCGGCAGGAGATTGACGAGGCGATCAGCAACATGAATCTGGCGCTGGCGTGAGCCATGCCGACATCCCGGAATTCGCCGCGCTTGCGCAAAATCGCGATTACACTCACTGACCCGGCTACGCGGGTCTTGAGTGTAATTGCCTGATAACGTCAGTTGACGATAACTTCCGGTGTGCCCGTCAACCAAAAGTAAGCGCGAATCGCTTCCGCTAAGTCGACTTATCGTTACTGATCGGCCCGGCCTGAATAATTTCCGGTTTGCCGACTATCCTCCTTCAACAGCCGTTTCTGGACCACGGGACAAGCTCTATGGCATGTGCGGCTACTTCGACATCGCCCGCCTAGGCGGCTACTACTCACGGGCACGTGGCCAGCGGAATCAAGAGAAAATGATTTTGTGTTTCCAAAGTTACTTCTTAATTTCGGCGGGCCAGTTTTGTACCAGGGTGAAGGGCTGATTCTCTTCTTTCACGTCGCCAGTGTTGATGAGAAACTTTTTGCCGTCGGCGGTCACAGTGTAGGGGCCTTGCTGGGTTTGAACTCCACCCGCGTGGAACAGCGCCTGGGGCGTGCCCATCCGGACTCCGTTGGGAGTTGTGTTTACGTCGACTGCCATCATGTTGTCCGCTGCATCAAGCCAGAACAACTCCCTGCCGTCCCGGCGCCAGTTGGGGAACGAGCCCCCGCTGGTGGAGACCTGCCACTTTGCGCCGCCGCCGGGGAACCCAGTCACGTAAACCTCAAACCGGCCGGATTCATTGCTGGAGTAGGCCATCCACCTTCCGTCGGGCGCAATCCTGGGCTGCATGTTGCTGGATGTGTTCTGCACGATAGGGAAGGGGTTGCCCGCGCCCGACAGAGGCAGCGCATAAATGTCAGTAGCCGTTCTTTTATCGGTCGCCACCCGCATATAGACAAGGAATTGCTGGTCCGGCGAAACCGACTCCGGATATTTGAAGGCATCGTCGCTCGCGAGCAGGGCCTGTTCAGGGCCGGTGCCGTCGGCGGCTCTGGTGTAGATGTGCATGCCCCCCTTTCGAGTGGAACCGAAAAAGATCGCCTTGCCGTCGGGTGTCCAAACCGGACTTCGCTGAATCGAGGGGCCGAAGGTGAGGCGTGTTTTGGTGCCGCGTACGAGGTCGAAGATCCAGATATCGCCGGTTCCCTGGCCTGTGATCAGCGCAGCCGCGAGTCGCGTGCCATCGGGAGAAAGTGACGGGTCGAAATAAGGACTGAGTTCAGCGACCGAACCCATCTGCTTGCCATCGCGTGTAAACCAAAACAGGTGCCACCCTCCCTGAGTGTTGCCGGCCTGGTACACCAGTGTGCCGTTGTCGGAGGCCGAGAAGATTGGACGGTCGGTCGTGGGATTGATGGCCACATGTTCGGCGAGGGGCTCAGCTGCCCCGTCGGTTTCGAGGCTGCGCGTATTAAAAGGCTGCGCCATCAGCGTCTGGTCACGCAGGAAAAGCAGATAATCGGGGGCATAGAGAGCCATCAACTCGCTCTTCATCAGCGGCTTCGCGTGGAGCGACCCCAGGGATCCGATGCAAACGGTATGTTCCTGCACTCCGTGGGAACTGCGCGCCCAGAACAAGAAGTGCTGGCCATCGGGCAGGAAGTAGGGCCAACGGTGGCTATTTTCTCCGTTCGAGGCATCCAGTTTCGTGGCTGGCTCGGCGGCGCCGCCCGCAGCGGCTATGCGCAGGAGCGGCTCTGACGTTCCAGCCGCAAATACAATCACGCCCGCTTTGCTCCATGCGCCTCCGCGCCCGATGGCGGCATCCCACAAAGATTGCGGGGGCCCACCGCTGGCCTCGATTTTCTTGAGCTTGCCTTTGGCGAAGAAACCGATTTCGCGGCCGTCAGGCGACCAGAAGGGGTAACTGGAGTCCTCTGTGCCCTCAAGGGGCTGTGCCGTCAGGGAACTTAGAGGGCGGAGGTACAGCATGGTGCTGCCTTTGTCATCGCGAGCGGTGAAGGCCAGACGGGTTCCGTCGGGGGATAGGGCGGGCGGCCCCGATGACGGCGAAAGCGTGACGTACGACGTGCCCGGGGGTGACTCGATGAACGACCGCACCACCGGACTGGAACGGGTGGCGCTGGTGAAGTACGCAGCGACCAATACGAGCATAAGAATCGCGGCGCCTGCCACCACCCAACCCAGCCGCGAGTTTCTCTGCGGAGACGGTGTGATCCCTGCCGGTGGGCCGTCCGCGGCGATCCACTTCAGTTGCACCTTCACATCGTTCGCGTTCTGGAAACGCTCCTCGGGATTTTTCTCCAGGCACGTCTTCACCACATGATCGAGGGCTGGGGGCGATGTTTTCTGAACCCGGCTCACGGGGTCGGGGTCTTTCTCCAGAATTCCAGTGAGAACACTGAGCTGACTCTTCCCATCAAATGCACGCCGTCCGCTGACCATCTCGTAGAGCACACACCCTAAACTGAAGATGTCGCTGCGCGTGTCTGCCTCCTTTCCCTGCAGGACTTCCGGCGCCATGTACTGGAAAGTTCCAACCAGCATGCCGCGCTGGGTCAGCCCGTTCGACGGCGAACTCAGGTCAGCGATGGTCAGGGTGGGAGTTGAAGGCGTCATGCCGCCGGCGACTTCCGCGGATATACCGAGAACGGGAGCGGCCTTCGCCAGTCCAAAGTCCATGAGCTTGGCGCCAACCGGGGTCAACATTACGTTTCCCGGCTTCAAATCGCGATGCAGGATGCCACCGCGGTGCGCAGTGGCGAGGGCCTCGGTGATGTGGATGGCGAATTCCAGCGCTTGCTTAAGCGGAACTGCACCTTTGAGCAGACGGTCCGCCAGCGTCTCTCCCTCCAGATACTCCATCACCAGGTAGGCAGTCCCGTCCTGCGAACCGATGTCGTACAAGTGGCAAATATGAGCATGATTGAGGGAAGAAACCGCCCGCGCTTCGCGTTCAAAACGCGCCCTCAATTCGCTGTTCGATGCGAGATGTTCCGGCAGAATCTTGATTGCAACTGTGCGCTCCAGGCGAGTGTCGCGAGCGCGATACACTTCTCCCATCCCACCGGCGCCGAGTGCCGATTGGATCTCATAAGGACCGAGTTTGGTACCCGCAGCAAGCCCCATCAGTGCGTGACATTATAGCCCTGAAAGATGGCGCGCCGAACGTATAACGGTAGTCCAAACAATTGGCTGGGCAGATCCGGGAAATGGGCGAATCGCACGCTATTCAGAGCGTGAAGTCGGCTTCCGGAAGCCGCGGTTCCGGATTCTGGGCGGATGGCGGGCAACCCAAAAGTTATCAGCTCGCCGGTCGCTTAGTACCGACAAACGCGTATTGTGTTGACCAATCCGATCAACTCCTGGCTTGTCGGCTACTCGGAATCTATCGTCGGTTGGCGAAACATCCCCATTACACTCACCCTCAGCCTGTAACTTGGAAACTACCGCCCCTCCCGCTTCCCGCATCTGTTATTGTGTCGGAGATCTGAACGTCTAAATTCAAGGGCTTTGCATTTGAAATCAACACTCGCGGCTGCACTGCTCGCCCTGGCGGTTGTCTCTTCTTCTGTTTTTGCTTCCGCTCAGGTTTCCTCCAGCCAGGTCGACGCCATCTTCGCGCCGCTGAAGTCGAGCGACGCTCCGGGCGCCGCCGTCCTCGTCGTGCGTAACGGCCGCGTGGCGTTTCGCCGTGGATACGGAGTCACCGACCTCCGCACCAAAACCAAGGTCGCCGAAAGGAAGATCGATGCCCACACAAATTTCCGCCTGGCATCGTTTACCAAACAGTTCACCGCCGCCTGCATCATGCTGCTGGCGCGCGACGGCAAGCTGCACTACGACGACCACCTCACCGACTTTTTCCCCGAGTTCCCCGAATATGGCAAGTCCATCACGGTTCGCAACCTGCTCAACCATACCAGCGGACTTCCAGACTACGGCGAACTGCTGATGAAGCAATATCCCAACACGCCGCCCGAACAGGTCCCGCAGATTCTCGACGCGGGCGTGCTCAAACTGCTCGAACAGCAAACCAGCGGCGAATTTCCCGCGGGCACGAAATGGGAGTACAGCAACTCCGGTTATGCCGTGCTGGCGATGATCGTAGAGAAAGTTTCCGGCAAACCGTTCGGCCAGTTCCTGCACGAAAGAATTTTCGCACCGCTGAAAATGACCAGCACGCTGGCCTACGAGAAAGGCAAGAACGAAGTGCCGCATCGCGCCTACGGCCACACCAGGAGGGACGAAGTAAAACCAGACGAGGCAAAGAAAGACGAGGCAAAGAAAGACGAGGCAAAGAAAGGCGAGACAAAGAAAGGCGAGACGAAGCCGGGCGAAATCTGGCAGGAAACCGATCAAAGCCCCACCTCAGCCGTGCTCGGCGACGGCGGCATTTACTCCTCGCTCGACGATCTGGCGAAATGGGACCGCGCCCTCCGCGACCACACGCTGCTCAGCGCCGCGGAAATGCAGCCCGCGCTTACCCCGGTCGAGCCCACGGGAGGTCCCGCGAAGTTTCCTGACGGTACGACCGTGAGCTACGGTTTCGGCTGGTTCCTCAACGACTACCGCAACCACAAGCGCATGTCGCACGACGGCAGCACCATCGGATTCCGCACCACCATCCAGCGTTTCCCCAACGACGCCCTGACGATCATAGTACTGGCCAACCGCACGGACGTTAATCCCGAGGAGCTAGCGTTGAAGGTTGCCGACCTCTACCTCGGGACGAAATAGCGTATCTATGTGGGGATGGGTTGTTTGTGTGGGAAGGGGGGTATGTGGGGACGGACGCCTCGTCCGTCCGTGCCGCGCGAAGCGCGGCAGTAGAAGCCAGTCCTCCCTATCCAAAAAGAAAAAGAGACGTTGCGGAGCAACGTCTCTACGATGAAATCTTGTTGCAGCCCTCTACGGGGTGGGCGGCGCGGCAGCCGGAGGCGCGGCCTTCGCCGCGGCCAGCGCAGCCTCGTTCACGAGGTCCTTTAACTCCTTGCTGGGCTTGAAGAAAGGGATCTTCTTGGCGGGAACTTCCACGCGCTCACCTGTCTTCGGATTACGCCCCACGCGAGGTTTGCGCTGACGTGTGCGAAAACTGCCGAAGCCGCGAATCTCGATTTTGTCGCCGGCGCGCAGCGAGCGGACCACGCTGTCGAAGATGGTTTCCACAATCACTTCGCTGTCCTTGCGCGTAAGTTCAGCTAAACGCGAGACTTCGTCAATCAGATCGGCTTTGGTCATAACCCCTCTTCTGTGCTCCCGAGCGGCTCGGCGCTCTATCACGCTCTCCCGAATCTGCCGCTAAGCCCATTGGTTTCTGAGACTAAGCTTGAGGCGGGCGAAGGTGAAGCCGGGAGCAGCCTTCGCCTAAAGCGGCAGAACCTCCATAACCTTCTCAAATTTCAGGGGTTGTACGCAAGTGGGAAGCTGGTGTCGGCGCGAAAAACGACGGGAAAAGTGAAAAACCGCGATTCAGAAGCAGAAATTCGACCCAAAACTGACGTTCGAGCCTGAATTCCGCCCTCGAACTCGCGGAAGTCCTAGCCCCGCAACTACTTCCACAGATAATAGAACCCTACCTGTTGCTCGAGCATTTTCTCGCGCCCCGGGATCCATTGCGAGATGTCGCCGGTCAAAAGGTCGAGCATGGTTTTGCGGTCGCGATCGGGACGCACCAGCGTGGGTTCGCCCTTGATTCCGACTGACTTTGCGGTATCGGATACGGCCGACTCGAAATCGCCGACCTGATCGATCAGCTTCATCGAAAGAGCCTGCTCGCCAGTCCAGACTTTTCCGTTGGCGATGGACTTCACGTCGTCGAATTTCATTTTGCGGCCGTCGGCGACGGCCTGGATGAACTGTCCGAACATGTTGTCGATCAGCGACTGCATGTAGGCCTGTTCGGACGGCGTGAGGTCGCGGGCGGGATTGCCGGTATCTTTGAACTCGCCGGTCTTGATGACCACGTCTTTCAGCTTGGCCCACTTCAGCAAGTCGCCGTAGTTCACCCATTGCGCGATCACACCGATTGAGCCGACGATGCTGCCCTTGTCGGCATAAATCTTGTTCGACGCTGAAGCCACGTAAAACGCGCCGCTCGCGCCGACCGTCTCGATAGAAACCACGATGCGTTTTTTCTTTTCATCGCGGATGCGCTTGACTTCGCGGTAGATCTCTTCGGACGCGGCGACACCTCCGCCGGGCGAGTTCACGTGGATAATGATTGCTTTGATGGAAGAGTCATCGCCGAACTTCTTGAGCTGGCCCACGACCGGTTGCGGCGAGAGAATTACGCCGTCGAGGTCGACCACGCCGATGCGGTCGCCAAAGCCGCTGAAGCCGCCGGCCTCGGTGCCTCCCGCATGCAGTGTGAGATAGACCAGCGAAAACACTGCCAGCACAAAGAGGAAGAAAGCTCCTCCTCCAATCAGAATCCAGAGCAGGGTGCGGGAACGCGGCGCTTCAGGCATGGGGAAATTCTAGCACCTGGACGGGGGGGTGGGTTTCGTGGTGGCGCTCCCAGGTCTCGCAAAACCAGGTCTCGCAAAACCAGGTCTCGCAAAACCAGGTCTCGCAAAACCAGGTCTCGCAAAACCAGGTCTCGCAAAACCAGGTCTCGCAAAACCAGCGAGACCTGGGGGACCCGGCTTTCTATTGCCCTGTACCTTCCAGAGAAATCGTTTGCGCAGCGCGAAGTGCGCTGTCGTTGAATGTCAGGACCGCGAATCTTTTACCTTTTGCGGCTGGTTGAAAATCAACGCTCACAGTGCAGGACTTACCGACTGCCAGGGTCTTTCCGCAATTATTAGTTTCGGCAAAGTCGCCCGCGTCTGCCCCCGAGATCCGGATCGAAGCAATCGCAATAGAGACGGTGCCCGGATTGCTGAACTGTACTACCTTTGACTCGCTCTTGCTTCCGATCGCGGTTTGCGGGAAGCTCAACGAAGTGGGAAATAGCGCGGCCACCGGATCGTTTAACAAGACCGTGACCGTGTTGGTGGAATAAATGGCATTGGTCACGGCTAAATCGGTGCTGCCGGTCTTGAATTCACCGGCAACCAAGCTGACTGGGCCAATTCCTGCGTAGTAGATCGCTGGCGGCGCAAAGTTTCCTTTCCCATCACCCGCCAGAAGATAAACGTAATCGCTGGTCGCGCCTAATACCGCAAGGTCCAAAGCGCCCTGTCCGAAGAAATCCGCTGCAATTAACGCATACGCGTAGCCAGTCGTGGGATAGCTAGTGTAGCTTTGAAAAGTTCCATCTCCATTTCCCAGTAATATCGAAACGCCGTTGCTGGTTAACACGGCCAAATCGATCTTTCCGTCGTGGTTGAAATCTTCCGCGATGACCGTTACCGGTCCTGAGCCCGTTGGGTAATTCACGGGGGGCGCGAATGATGCATTGCCCTTTCCAAGAAGGATGGAGACAGAGCTGCTCTCTAAGGAGCCCGAAACGGTTGCAAGGTCAAGGATGCCGTCGCCGTTAAAATCGGCGACCGCCATCGAATGCGGGCTTAAGCCCGAACCGAAAGCGACAGGAGCCTCGAATCCCCCGTTGCCGTTTCCCAGTAGCAGCGAGAGCCCGCCTCCCAGGAATCCCACGACGAGATCCACTTTTCCATCATTGTTGAAGTCTCCGCCAGCCAGTGCGTCAGGGTTCGTACCCGCCGGATAGTCGGTGTAGGGTCCAAACGTACCCCTGCCCTGATTCAGAATGATCGAGACAGTTCCGGCCGCGTAATTCAGCGTTGCAATGTCGGGGTGCCCGTCTCCGTTAAAATCGGCCGCCACAATTGCGCCGTACTGTCCACCACTCACGCCATAGTTAAGCGCCGGGGCAAACTTTCCGGTGGCAGTTCCCAGCAGAATGGAGACAGTGTTGTCGAGTCCGTTTACGGTGGCAAGGTCCGGCCGTTTATCCCCGTTGAAATCGGCGCTAACGATCCCCTCCGGAGACTGTCCGGTGCCGTAGGTTGCAACCCTTCCGAACGTTCCATCGCCGTTGCCGAGCAGAGTCGATAGGTTCGTGGCATTGTTGCCGTTGAAGTTGGTAATAACAAAATCCAGCAGGCCGTCACGGTTGAAGTCGCCCGTGCCGAACGCTCCCGCAGATCCATCGGAGCCATAGTCCACACCTGGCTTAAATGTTCCGTCGCCGTTGCCGAGAAAGATCGTGACCAATCCATCGTCGATGGCGACGTCAAGTTTGTGATCGCGGTTGAAGTCTCCCACGACAATGGGGCCCGCACCTGCGATGGAAGTCGTATTGGGAGCTTGAAATGTTCCATCACCGTTGCCGAGCAAAACAGACGAGTATGCACATCCGCAATCCGGACCATCCGCAACCACCAAGTCAAGGAAGCCGTCTCCATTGAAGTCGCCGGCCACCAATTCGACTGGTACCTCGCCGGCCGGGAAACTTGTGCCGGGCTGAAAAGTGCCATCCCCATTGCCCATCATCACGTAAACATCATTGCGGTAAGTGTCGGCGATTGCGAGATCGATGTGACCGTCGCGATTAAAATCTTCCGCCACAATGCCGATGGTGTAACTCGGTGTCGTGTAGGTCACGGGCGATTCGAATGATCCGTCTCCTTTGCCGAGCAGAATATAGACAGAGTTGACTGAGTTACTCGTAACGGCAAGATCTAATTTGCCGTCCTCGTTGAAGTCAGCGACCGCCATTAAGCTGGCATAGTAGGGAACGTCGGTAGTAATTGGAGCTTTGAAGGTTCCGTCGCCATTACCCAGATAGACAGAGACGCTGCTGCCCACCCAATTCGCAACCACAATGTCCAGCTTTCCATCTTTGTTGAAATCCGCGGTTACAACGCTGCCCGGTTCATAACCGGTGGAATAAGTCGCGTGCTCCTTGAATGTGCCGTCGCTTTGTCCGAGCAGGATAGTCACCGTCTGAGCAGAGGAGTCGGTGACAGCAACGTCGAGCTTGCCGTCATGATTGAAATCTGCCACCGCCACGCCGCCGGGGTTAGTCCCCAGAGCAAAATCTGATCGGTTGAACAGGAATGCCTGACCGAAAGCTGGTGTAACGCAAAAGACTAATAGTGCGAGGAGGCGGAGAATGTTAGTCCATCTTAGACAATGCATAACTGGTAACCTCGCGCACAAAATAGGTGACAGTGTATACCAAGTTCCATTGCGTGGAATCGGTTGCGGGTTGAATAATCTATGGGCTATCACAGTAACCGCGCCTGCCCGACGTGCTATCAGAAAAGCTCACAACTACTAGAAGCTTGTATGGCGAATAAATGATTGCCTGTAGCGCCAGCACGCTGGACGCTGACTTCCGCGGGAATCCGACGGGGGTGGGTTAACTACGCGGGGTCGCCGGCGCTGTGACGAACGACCGCCCACGTCTTGAAATTTGAGACGGAGTGCCGATGCTACTTTGTTGCGGGGGCAGCCGTTCGTGTTTTGGCTTGCGCAATCAGGGCGGCGAAGCGTGGGTCGCCGCGCAGTGATTTCAGGTCTTCGTCGTTGGCCATGTTGGGGACGTCGGTGGAGCCGAGGTCGTCGGCTTTCCGCAGATATTCGAAGGCCTGGTCGCGATGTCCGGCGACGGCCGCGGCGCACGCGTAGGAGTACCAGGCAGCCGCAGTCTGCTTTTTGTCAGATGACCGTTGCACGGCTTGCAGAGCTTGCTGCAGAGTGCTCTCGGCTTTGGCGTATTGTTTCTCGTACGCGTAGAGGATGCCGACTCTCTCCAGGTTGTCGACTGTGTCGGCTCCGTCCGGACCTTGCTGGCGGGTGTAGATCCGCGCCAGGTCTTCGCGCAGTTTTGCCGCTTCGGAATATTTGTGGTCGGCGACCAGCGCGTCGGCGAAGGCACTCATTCCGTACAAGGTTCTGGGATGTTCCGGCCCGAAGGCACGGCGTTCGCCGTCGAGGGTGGTGATATACAACTTCTCGGCCGCGGAATAGCGGTGCTCGTGGGCTAAGGTATCGGCGAGACTCACCTTCGAGAGCAGCGTGTAGGGGTGTTCGGGGCCGAGCACGCGGTTCTTGATGTCAATCATTTCGCGCTGCAATTTTTCAGACTCGGCAAAGCGTCCCTCCTGATCGAGAACGATGCCCAGGTTGGCGTAGCCGCGGAGCGCATTCAGATGTTCCGGGCCAAACTGCTGGCGAAATCCGTCGGCTGAGTCGCGATATAACTTCTCGGCTTCGGGCAGGCGACCTTCGTCTTGCAACACCAGGGCGAGCGAGTTCTCGGTGTTCAGCGTGGCGGCGGCGGAGGGGCCTTGGGTGCGGCGCTCCGTCTCCAGTACCTGCTCTAGCAGCTTTTCGGCTTCGGGGTAGTGGTGCTCGTCGGTCAAGGCAAGTGCGACGCCGTTCTTGGAAAGAATGGTGGCGGGGTTGTCGGGGCCGAGCACGCGCTGGCGGCCTTCCCAGGCTTCACGGTAGAGTTTTTCCGCCTCCGGATAGCGGCCTTGCCAGCGAATCGCCTCAGCCAGGTCGTTCATGGAAGCGAGCGTGTCGGGGTTATCGGGGCCGAGGACGCGGCGGCGAATTTCGAGCGAGCGTGCCAGCAGAGACTCCGCGCGAGCATAGAGGCCGAGGCCTTCGTAGGTGTTGCCCATGACCGCGAGCAGGCGGGCCTGCAGCACAGGATCGCTGGCCAGGCCGGTGTCGGCTTCGTTGGCCGCTTTGTCGAGGATTTCGCGCGCCGTGACGCTGTTCCCGCGGGCTTCGCTGGGATCGGAAACTTTGAACATGCGCACCATGAAGTCGGCGACGCGCTGGGAGGCGGCGGCTTCGCGGTTGGCGCGGTCACGCTCCTGGGCGATGCGTCGCGCTTGGACGGCCATGGTGACGGCGAAGGCAATCAGCAGGAGTAAAGCGGCTGCGGCCACGGCTACGCCGAAGCGATGGCGGCGGACGAACTTGGCGGCGCGATAGCTGGCGCTGGGCGGACCGGCCAGCACCGGCTCATTGTTTAGATAGCGCTGGATGTCGGCCGCCAGTTCGGAGGGCGAACCGTAGCGGCGGGAGCGCTCCTTCTCGAGCGCCTTGATGGTGATCCAGTCGAGTTCGCCGCGCAGGTGGCGGCGCAGGGCTTGCGGCTCTTCCTGACGTTTCTGCGCCGAATCGTGGGAAGATTCGCCGAGAGCCTTGATTCTCGAACTGGGCAGCGTGGGCTCTTCGCTGCGGATTTTTTCGAGCATGGCGGGCGTGGCGCCAGATTGCCGCGAACTGAAAGGCAAGACGCCTACCAGCAGTTCGTAGAGGATTACGCCGAGCGAGTAGACGTCGGTGCGGGTGTCGATGTTGCGCTCGCTGCTGTCGGCCTGCTCGGGGCTCATGTAGTCGGGCGTGCCGACGACGCCGCCGACTTCGGTGTACAGAGTGGCTTCGCCGAGGCGCGCGCCGGTGGCTTTGGCGAGGCCGAAGTCGATGATTTTAGGAACCGGTTTCTGGTCGACCTCGGTGATCAGCACGTTCGAAGGCTTGAGATCGCGATGGATAATGGCTTTCTGATGCGCATGCTGCACTCCCTCGCAGACCTGCGTGAACAGCGCGAGGCGATCGTGAAGCGTGAGGCGAAGCTTGTCGCAGTACTTGGTGATGGGCAGGCCGGGGACGTACTCCATCACGAAGTAGGGGCGGCCTTCGGGCGTGGCGCCGGCATCGAACACCTTGGCGATGTTGGGATGTTCCATGAGCGCCAGCGCCTGGCGTTCGGTCTCGAAGCGGGCGACGACGGCACGGGTGTCCATGCCGGCCTTGATCAGCTTGATCGCCACGATGCGGTGAAAGGGCGTGGTCTGCTCGGCACGCCAGACTTCTCCCATGCCCCCGACGCCGATCCTCTGCACCAGCCGGTAAGGGCCGATGGTGGAGGCAGATGTCTGATCGGCGGACGAGGTCTGAGTGTTGGCGTCAGAGGACTGATTCATGCGGGTTCGCAGTTTGCGAGAAAGTCAGAATACTTAGTCAGAATATTTAATAGAGAATCGCGAAAGAAAGGGCAAGGGAGAAAGTAGAGACCCGAAACTGCGTGACATCTTAGGGGAATCCCGGGGGCGAGTGCAACCCGACAGGTGACGGGTCACGGGCAAACCTGAAGTTAACTGCTGCTATCAGCGATCGCACAAACCCGGCGCGAGGGCCTTTTGCGCTAACCCTAGACCTTTATCCGCGACGGATGAACAATCACTTGCAGCGCGGCGCGCTGGACGCTGATTTCGGCGGGAGTGCGGCAGACGTATTCGCCGTCGGCGTAAAGGTCGAGCGGGTGGTCGGTCTCGACGCGAAGATGAGCGGCGGGGAAGTAATCGACTTCGCGGATGTTTAGATGGCGTCCGAAGTAGACCGTCGGAAACATACAGAACAGCTTGAAGGGATCGACGCTGCCGATTATGCAGACATCGAGGAGGCCGTCGTCCATTTGGGCGCGGGGGGCGATCTTCATGCCTCCGCCGTAGGTGGGAGTGTTGGCGAAGGCGGCGAGGAGGGTGGGCTGGGATTTTTTTATTTGCCATTCGATCACCTGGCCGGACGCGGCGCTCGGCGTGAGAATTTTCATGGGGAACCGGGCGAACTGAAACATGGTCGGGGCGAAGGCGAGGGCGTAGCCGCCGTGTCCGCGGAGCCAGCGCGGCAGGTGGTTGGCGCGGCGGGCGACTTCGGCGTCGAGGCCGACGCCGGCTACTGAGCCGAAGTACCGAGTGACAAGCGCTGAGCCGCTAGCGGGATCGGTGGATACCGAATTTCCTGCGAGTGACGAGGACCTGGGGGCAACTTCCAGCGGAGTGATCACGCCGAGATCAATCGCGCGGACGTTGTTCTTTCCGGCGCGGTAATTGTTCCACGCTGCCAGCGAGTCGCGCATGCTGCGCAGGCCGAGGGTGCGGGCGAAGTCATTGCCGCTTCCGGTGGGGACGATCAGAACGGGTAATCCTAGTTTTACGAGTTGGCTGAGATGGCGGTGAATGGTGCCGTCGCCGCCGAACAGCAGGACGGCGTCGGCTTGATCGGAAGCTGCGGGCATGCCGATGCGCCAGGCGTTTTTGGGAAACTCGGCATCTTGGAAGGGCTTGAGGTTGTGGGGGGAACATCCCAGGCCGAAGATGGCGGCGGCGCGCATGTGCGGGAGGGTAGCAGAAATCATCTGGAGACGCAGACACGAGATGAGCGACTGTCGTCACCAAAATGAAAATTGTCATCCAGAGCGAACCGAAGGACCCCATGCCTGCTGGAGCTATTGCCGGCGACGCAGGGAGTTCTCTCTTCCGGCGCCGATGTTAGATGCGGTAAGCCTGGGGTAGAAACTCCCTGAAGGCCGATGCCGACGCTCGCAGGCACGGGGTCCTTCGACTCCGCAGAGCGATTCGCGAAGCGAATCGCTCTGCTGCGCTCAGGATGACAGGGCTTCTCTCCTAGCGTGCCCTGATGACTTTCTTAATTTTCCTTCCGACGCGCAAAAGCAACTCAGTTCGGGCTCCAGAGGTAGATGGGGCCTTTTGCAATTCTCCGTTCACCTTGACCGCCTCTTTGTTTCAGCTTCCGGACTGCATCGGTCGCGGAGTCCGCAAGTCCAGCGCGTACGAGCAGCTTGTCCAGCTTGATGCGGAATAGCTTCAGCTCGAGAGGCTCGTTCATCTCGCCAGCGGCCAAGAACTCCATCAGATTGCACGCAGACCTCTTCGATCTCCTCCGGAACTCTCCTTCTTCTGAAACTGTTTCGCCCAGTCGTCGGCCGCTTTCGCTGCCGCTTCCGCTGTCTGGAAATCCGACACGATGCGGCGCGCTAATTCTTTCTTGGCTTGCATCGGGTGCGTCTCGTGCTTCATTTTTTCGATGTCGGCGAGTTGCACGTCCGTTAGCAGCTCGTAGTAGCGCCACATCATTTCGTCGGAGATGCTCATTAGCTTGCCGTACATTTCGAGCGGGGGCTCGTGGATGCCGATGGCGTTGTTTAGCGACTTTGACATTTTTTGTACGCCGTCGAGGCCTTCGAGAATTGGCGTGGTCAGGACCACTTGCGATTCCTGGCCGTAGGCGCGCTGCAGGTCGCGGCCTACCTGCAGATTGAATCTCTGGTCGGTGCCGCCGAGTTCAACGTCGGCTTCGAGGGCGACGGAGTCGTAGCCTTGCACCAGCGGGTAGAGCAGCTCGTGCACGGAGATCGGCTTCTCTTCCTGGAATCGTTTGTGGAAGTCTTCGCGCTCGAGCAACTGCGAGACGGTGTACTTGGCCATGAGGCGGACGAAGTCGTCGGCGGTGAACTGGCCCATCCAGCGGCGGTTGAAGTCGATGACGGTTTTCTGCGGGTCGAGAATTTTGAAGACTTGGGTTTTGTAGGTTTCGGCGTTTTGCTCGATCTGCTCGCGAGTGAGCGGAGGACGGGTGACTGAGCGGCCGGTGGGATCGCCGATCATGCCGGTGAAGTCTCCGATCAGAAAAATCGCGGTGTGGCCGAGATCCTGAAAATGTTTGAGCTTGCGCAGTACGACCGTGTGGCCGAGGTGAAGGTCGGGAGCGGTCGGGTCCATGCCGAGCTTTACGCGCAGGGGCTTGCCGGTGGCGCGGGATTTCTCCAACTTGGCGCGGAGTTCGGATTCGCGGATGATTTCCGCGGCGCCTTTTTTCAGGTAGGTGAGCTGGTCGTCGACGGGGGCGAAGTTTGGCATGCACGTCGATTATAGCGGCAGGCCGGGGAGGGCTAAATGTGGGGACAGCCGAGGGCGGCTGTCCCCACATGGACACTGGCCGAAGCTATTTCTTCTTTGGTTCCGAGCTAATTAATCTTCGACCCGCGATTTCGAAGTTTCCGCCCAACACGATATTGATGGCTTCGGTGTAGGCGATGTGTTCTTGCTCAAGGATGCGGGCGGTCAAGGTGTGCTCGTCATCGGTGTCGAGGACTGGGACCGTTTTCTGAATGATGATCGCGCCGTGGTCGAGTTCTTCGTCTACGAAATGCACGGTGCAGCCGGTGACTTTTACGCCGTAGGCGAAGGCTTGCTCCTGGGCTTCGAGGCCGGGGAATGCGGGGAGTAGTGACGGGTGAATGTTGAGGATGCGGTGCGGGAATTGCTGCACGAACCACGGGGAAAGCAGGCGCATGTATCCGGCGAGGCAGATGAGGTCGACGTTGTGTTGTTTTAGCGCCGCGACGACTGCGCGGTCGTGGTCTTCGCGGGGCTTGCCTTTCGAGGGAATGACGACGGCGTTCAGGCCGCGGGCGCGGGCTGTGGCGATTCCCGGCGCGTCGGGCTTGTTCGAAATTACTACGGCGATTTTTGCGTTGGGGATGCGGCCGGCGGCGATGCTGTCGGCGATGGCGACGAAGTTGGAACCGCGTCCGGAGAGCAGGATGGCTAGGGAGCGCATGGGTGGTTGAAAATCAGTGGTCAGGGATCAGTGGTTAGGGGTCGGTGTCGTCGATCAACAATCATCGATCATCTTTCAGCTGTAGAGCACTTTCCGCTCGCCTTTTACGATGCGGCCTATGGTGTAGGCTTTTTCGCCTACGCGTTCCAGCACGGTTTGCGCTTTCTTGAATTTCGCCGAGGGAACCACCAACAACATGCCCAGGCCCATGTTGAAGGTGCGGAGCATTTCATCTTGCGGGACATTTCCCAATGTCTGCAGATGCTCGAAGATGGGTTGCACGGGCCAGGAGCCGAGTTCGATCAGGGCCGCGGTTCCGCGGGGGAGCACGCGCGGGAGATTTTCGGTGATGCCGCCTCCGGTGATGTGCGCCAGCGCGGACACGCATTGCGCGTCCAGCATTTTCTTTAGGGACGGCCAGTAGCTTTTGTGGGTACGCATCAGCTCGTTGCCCACTTTGTTTTTGATTTCGTTGACGTAGGTTTCGGGAGAATAGCGGGCAACTTCGAACAAGAGTTTGCGAGCGAGGGAATACCCGTTGGTGTGCAGGCCGTTCGAGGGCAGGCCGAGAACGATGTCGCCGATCTGAACGTCTTTGCCGGTGATGATTCGTTCGCGCTCGACTACGCCTACGATGAAGCCGGCGAGGTCATATTCGCCGTCGGGATAGAAGCCGGGCATTTCGGCGGTCTCGCCGCCGATCAGGGCGCAGCCGTTGTGCTTGCAGGCGTCGGCCAGGCCCTCGACAACTTTTTCGGCGATCGCGGGGTCGAGCGTGCCCGTGGCCAGGTAGTCCATAAAAAACAAGGGCGCGGCCCCCTGCACAAGGATGTCGTTCACGCAATGATTGACCAGGTCTCCGCCGATGGTGGAATGCAGGCCCATCTCGAAGGCGACTTTCAGTTTGGTGCCTACACCGTCCACGCTTGAGACCAGCACTGGGTCGAGGTATTTGACTTTATCGATCGCGAACAGGCCGCCGAAGCCTCCGATTTCGCTGAGCACGCCGCGGGTGAAAGTTTTGTGGGCTAAATATTTGATGCGCTGCTTGGTGCGGTTGGCGCGGCTGATGTCCACGCCGGCGTCGGCGTAGGTGATGGGCGCAGGAGTGGACGTGGAGGGAGGTTTAGCCACGGTCTATTCTTTCGTCGATCTCGCAATCTTGCGTGTGGGGTTAGCGCCGGTGCCGAGTGAGCAGCTACAACTCCTAAGGATGGTCATTGTAACACGTTCAAAACGGTGGGCTCGGGGAGGGCGGGCTGTCCCCACATAAGAGTCTCCTGGCCTCAGAGATTGCGGAATTGTCCCGCCACGTTGAGCACTGGGGAGACGAGGCTATAATGGCTGCGGTTTTTCGAGGCCACGAGGAGAATCCTGCAAATGCGATTTCCGTTACTGCATGCCTTGCTCATATCCCTGCTGTGTTCCAGTGTCTTCGCGGCCCCGCCGCAAGCTGACGTTGAGGCGCGCAGAAAAGCCCTGAACGATCTGCTTGCCGAACGCTGGGAGTACACGCTTCGCACCAGCCCCATCTTCGCGTCCATCCTTGGAGACAAGCGGTGGAACGACCAGCTGGACGACTTCTCGCAGAAGGCCATTGACGACGACCTGGAGCAGAGCAAGAAGTATCTCGCCCGGTTTGAAGCGATTGACGTCACCGGTTTCCCGGAGCAGGAGGTCTTGAACAAAACCCTGATGGTTCGAGATCTCCGTATGTCTCTGGAGGGAGCGCGTTTCAAGGGCTGGGAAATGCCGGTCTCGCAGGTCAGCGGCGTCCACATTGGCCTGCCGCAACTGGTTTCCCTCCTCGCATTCCAGAGCGTCAAGGACTACGACGACTACATTTCGCGGCTGAGGCAGATTCCTCGCGTCTTTGACGAGAACGTGGTGCAGATGCGCAAAGGTATGGCGGAGGGACTGATGCCGCCGCGCATCTTACTCGAGAAAGTCGTGGAGCAGTCCAACGGTCTGGCCAGCAACACGCCCGAAGGCTCGCCGTTCGCGGAGCCGTTTGCCAAGTTTCCCGATTCCATCCCGGCCGCGGACCAGAAACGGTTGCGCGAGCAGGGGCTGGCGGCGATTCGCGAGTCCGTGCTTCCGGCCTATGTCAAGTTCACAACTTTTGTGCGCGACGAATATGTCCCGAAAGGGCGTACCGAGCCGGGCGTGTGGTCGCTGCCGAATGGTCCCGAGTATTACGCTTTCCGCGTGAAGGAGAGCACTACCACGAATCTGTCGCCGGAAGAAATTCACCAGATCGGTCTGGCTCAGGTTAAAGAAATAGAAGCCCGCATGCTGCAAGTCGCCAATCAGCTTGGCTATAAAGATCTCAAGAGTTTCAACGACTCGCTGCAGACCAATCCCAAAGTCCACGTGCATTCGCGCCAGGAAATCCTTGACCTTTATCAAAAATATCTCGATCAGATGTACACGAAGCTGCCGGCGATGTTTGGCCGTCTACCCAAGGCGAAGTTGCAGGTCATGTCGATCGAGGAGTTCCACGAGAAGGAAGCCTCCACGCACTACGTTCAAGCGGCGCAGGATGGCTCACGCCCGGCTCATATCATGGTCAACACCGGCGACTTTGTGAAGGGCACCACCATTGATTTCGAAACCACGGCCTATCACGAAGGAGTCCCGGGGCACCATTTGCAGATCGCCATCGCGCAGGAACTGCCGCAGCTTCCGCCTTTCCGGCAGAACGAGTATTACACCGCCTACACCGAGGGTTGGGCGCTCTACTCGGAGCGGTTGGGCAAGGAGCTTGGATTCTTCCAGGATCCTTATAGCTATTACGGACACCTGGATGACGACATGTTGCGCGCCATCCGCCTGGTGGTTGACACCGGCTTCCATTACAAGCACTGGACGCGGCAGCAGGTGGTGGATTTCTTCCACGATCACTCCGCGATAGCTGAGGCGGAGGTGCAGAGCGAAACCGACCGCTACATTGCATGGCCAGCCCAGGCGCTGGGTTACAAGGTGGGGCAACTCGAGATCCTCAAGTTGCGGCAATATGCCAAGGATCAGTTAGGCGACAAGTTCAGCTTGAGTAATTTTCATGATGAGGTGCTGGGGGCGGGTGCGTTGCCGATGGATGTTTTGTCGGACAGAATCCACGAGTGGGTGGCGGCGCAGAAGTCAAGCGCGACGGTTCAGTCGCTACGCTAAGAAGAAGATCAGGGACGGCACGGGGGCCTACACCTCACCCGCTTCCGCGGGCGCGCACGCTCGTTCGTGACTGCCGGGCCGGACTAACGGGAGATGAAGTCCGAGAAGAAGTAAGCGATCACTCCGAACAGCGCCAGGCCGGAAATGCCATAGGCGGTGAGAACCCAGGCGCCGCGGCCTTCATGCTTGCGGACCGAGGTGGTAGAGGTCGACGACTGGTCGGTAGATGAGACGACAGGGGCCCGATCTTCCATGCAAAAAACCTCCAGCGGAAGAATCGTGGCGCAAGAACATTATGCGTCACGCCTGCCTCGCTTCATGGCGGGGCAAGACTATCTGAGGCGGATTCTACTCCCGTTTTGGGCGGTCATCGGGGAAAAATGTGAGCTTTGTCACACGCCCGTGTGAGCTATAATTCTCATAATGAGACATCTCGGTGCCCCGCGGCCGCATCTTACAATGAATACCTCCAAAGATTACCCCGAAGATTACTCTTGAGGGGAACGGGCCTGGCTAGCGACCGTGGTGATCGCGTCGAGTGTGAGTACTGCTCACGGCGCGGCGGGCGCGGACGCCCCACCGGACAGCCGGCAAGATGCTGGCGCTACCCGCCAAAACATCTTTCGGGTCGATTTTTGGCGGGCCGCTTGCGCCGGGCGGCAGCATGGGATACAAACGGCGAAGGGCAAGTCGCCACTTATGCGTAATTTTCTTCGTTTCGCGGTTCTGATACTTCTATGCACGCTGGCTGTGTCCGCCAGCTCCCAGCAGTCCGTTCCCCAGCAGTCGATTTCCCAACAATCCGGCCAGACTGCGCCCAAACCTTCGGCCAAGCCTTCGATTCTGCCGGATAGCAATGGTCCCGTGAAGCTGAGGGACTCAGACACGTCCACCATTGTTGAGGTGAAGAAGGATTACTCGCAGGAAGCGTTTGTCATTGAGAAGCTGCAGAATCTTTACCGTTTTGAAGCGGACGGCACGGGGCGCAAGGAAAGCATCGCGCGCATCCGGGTGCAGAGCGAGGCGGGCGTCCAGCAATGGGGGCAGCTGCAGCTCGGCTACAACTCGGCCAACGAGAGCATGGAGATCGCCTACGTCCGCGTGCTCAAGCAGGACGGCAGCGTCGTGAAGGCCGGAAGCGACGATATTCAGGATTTGAGCGCGCCGGTGGAACATGAGGCGCCGGTCTATACCGATTACCGGCAGAAGCATGTGACGGTTCCCGGGCTGCGGCCGGGGGAAGTGCTGGAGTATGACCTGGTCACGACCGTGCACACGGCGCTGGCTCCGGGGCAGTTCTGGACGGAGTATGAATTCGACAAGAACGACATCGTTCTGGATGAAGACTTCGACCTGGATGTGCCGTCTGGCAGACCGCTGGAGCTCAAGAGCAAGTCGGGGATGGATCCGAAGATTACCGAGGCCAATGGGCGGCGCGTCTACCACTGGACCAGCTCTCACCTGGAGCGCGAGGACGACAAAGACAAAGACAAGGACAAAGAGAAAGACAAAAAGAAGAAGCGGAAGAAGCCAGAGGACGAACATCCCGATATTCAGATGACTACCTTCGCCACCTGGGAGCAGATTGGGCGCTGGTATGCGGACCTGGAAAAAGACCGGCGTGCTCCGTCGCCGGAAGTCCGCGCGAAGGCTGAGGAACTGACCAAAGGGCTCAGCAGCGATCTCGACAAGACGGAAGCTCTTTACGACTATGTGGCGAAGAATTTCCGGTACGTGAGCTTGTCGCTGGGCGTGGGCCGCTACCAGCCGCACGCCGCCGGTGATGTGCTGCATAACCAGTATGGAGACTGCAAAGACAAGCACACGCTGCTGGCGTCGTTGCTCGAAGCTGAGGGCCTGCACGCCGACTCGGTGCTGATCAACTCCAGCCGCAAGCTGGATCCGGACGTGCCTTCGCCTTCGCAGTTCGATCATGTCATCACCATGGTGCCGGCGGGCGCAGAAAAGGGAGTGGATGGGGAAGTCTGGATGGATACGACCGCCGAAGTGGCTCCGTTCCGGCTGCTGTCGTTCTCGCTGCGCAACAAGCAGGCGCTGGTGATTCCGCCGGTTGATGCACATTCGGCGGTGGCGCCTCATCTGGAACTAACTCCGGCAGATACTCCGATGCCGGACGTTGAGATGTCCGAGATCGACGGCAAGATTAACCAGATCGGCAAGCTCGAAGCGCATGTGCACTACGTGTTTCGTGGCGACGAAGAGTTAATGCTGCGCTCGGTGTTCCGCCGCGTCCCGGAGGCCAACTGGCAGCGGGTGGTGGAGAACGTGAATGCCGGCATTGGTGGAGAAATTACGAATTTGAAGGTGAGCGACCCGGCGGCGACGCGTGAGCCGTTTACTTTGTCTTACGACGTGTCGCGGGTGAACTATCTGGATTGGTCGAAGAAGAAAACGGAAATGATTCTTCCGCTTTCGAGTTTCGCCCTGCCGGACGTCGATGAGGACGATACGGATTCTGACGCGGAGCCTTTGAAGCTTGGTCCCAAGGCGGAATATACCTACAAGATCAAGCTGGAGCTGCCGGCAAAATATTCCGCGCGCGCGCCGTTGCCGTTTTCGTTGAAGCGCGACTATGCGGAGTATCAGGCGACTTACCAACTCGACGGCAACGTCTTTACCGCGGGACGAAAGCTTACGCTGCGCCAGGGCGAGCTTCCGGCGTCGCGCGCTCCCGACTATGCGTCATTCCGGCGGGCGGTGAACGCCGACCTGGGCCAACAGCTTTCGATCGAGAACACGGTGGCGGGAACGCCTACGCCTCCGGCGGACATGAAGGCGGACGACCTAGTGGAGAGTGGCCGCGCCGCGATGAACAGTGGCGATCTCGCGATGGCGATTGAAGTTTTGAAGCGCGCTACCGAGATTGACCCCAAGAACAAGATCGCATGGAATCTTCTTGGCATGTCTTACATGGGGTTGCGGCAGGACGATGCCGCGATCGCGGCTCTGCAGAAGCAGATTGAGATTAATCCTTACGACGAATTCGCCTACAACAATCTGGGGCGCGTCTACTGGCAGGATCGTAAATACGAAGATGCGGTTACGGCGTTTCACAAGCAGCTGGAAATTAATCCGCTGGATAAGTTTGCGCACTCCAATCTCGGCGCCATGTATTCCGAGTGGCACAAGTATGACTTAGCCGTTCCGGAGCTGGAGAAGGCTGCGTCGCTGATTCCGGACAGCGACCCGGGAAGCGCCGAGTTGCAGGTAAGCCTGGGCGATGCTTATTTGAATCTTGGCCAGGATGATAAAGCCCTGGCGGCGTTCGACCACGCGGTGGAACTGGCGGCCACGCCGCTGGTGTGGAACAACATCGCCTATCAGCTTTCGCTGAAGAAGGCGCATCTGGATCGCGCGCAGCAGTATGCCGAGTCGGCGGTTTCGGCGACGGCGGCGGCACTGCGCAATATTTCGCTGGATCGCGTCACGCAGCAGGAGTTGCCGCTGGTGTCTTCGCTGATTGCTTACTGGGACACGCTGGGCTGGGTGCACTTTGCGGAAGGCGATCTCGATAAGGCCGAGAAATATGTTTCGGCGGCGTGGGGGCTGGGGCACCATGGCGAGGTGGGCGACCATCTGGGACAAATCTACGAAAAGAAGGGCAACAAGAATCGGGCGCTGGAGACTTACGCGCTTTCTATGAACGGATTGCGGCCTACGCCGGAAACCCGCGACCGGCTCTCTGCGCTGGCCGGCGGCGGGGCGAAGGCAGATACCGAGGTGGCGAAGTACAAAGCGGAGCTGGAACGTCTGCGTACTATCGACCTCGGCAAAGCGGCGAAGGTTACGGGGAACGCCGAATTTTTCGTGCTGCTCAGCGGCGGCGCTGGGTCGTCCGCTAAAGTGGAGAGCATCAAGTTTCTGAGCGGAGAAGAAAAGCTGAAGCCGGTTGCCGAGGCGCTGCGGACGGCCGACTTCCACCTGACATTTCCGGACGACACGCCGGTGAAAGTTCTGCGGCGGGGGACGCTGTCGTGCTCGGCGACGACGGGGAAGTGCTCGTTTTTGTTGACGCTGCCGGATGACGTCAGGACCGTGGACTGAGGGTCAATACGTTCTCAGCAGACCTTCCGCTTGTCCTATTGCGGGTTGCGCGGATCCGAAGATGATCTCTCAAGTCGCACCCAAAATGGCAATTGGGCTCCGCCCCTAGTCGTCGCGGCGCCAACCAGCGCGCCGCTGCGAATATAGACTTCGATCTCAACCTCAGGAGAAGGTTGGGGCGCATCCGGCGTCACGATGGCTTCTCGCGCGACACAGTAGAGGCGCGGATCGCGGAGGTCCACGTCGGTAGCTTTGAGCCATGGCTGGCGGCCTACCTTGACCTGAACATCACGCGCAGGGGAAATGCTCACGGCGAAAGGTATATTACCCTTCCACGTCTGGATCGTCCCAGTCCAGTTGCCCGCCAAAGTCGTTGGCTTCGGGAGGGTGGTAGGAGATGCTTTGTTCGGGTGCGGGTGTTCTACGTTTTCACGGTACCGAGGCAAGAGCTCGCTGAGAATCTTATCCACAATCTCGAACGGAACCGTGGTGCCGGTATTGGCGATTACGGCAACCGTGATTCCCTGCGATGGAATCGTTTGCAGCACAGCAAACGAATCGTTCGTGCCGCCCTGAGCATAAACGCTCTCGTAACCGTAGCGGTCTGGCTGCAGTGACCAGCCAAACCCGTAGAGCTCATCATCGCCCGTCTCGACGGTCGGGTTGAGCATCATTCGGAGGGAAGTATCAGATAGGATCTGTCTCTGACTGGGTAGATGGGTCCCAAGGGCGAACATCCCGAGGAGTGCCAGATCATGGGCACTGCAGCGCACAGAGGACGCTCCTGGAGTATCCGAGCGTTGGAGAGGCGTACGTGTATGGGATGCTGAATCGTATTGCGCGGCGGCCTGGCCGGGCAAGCCCTCAGCAGTTCCGAGGAAACAATCCTTCATCCCGAGAGGCCGAAAGACTTCATCGCGCAAGAAGTCGGCGTAGCCTTTCCCAGAGACGTGCGCCGAGACTTGCCCGAGTATGCCGTAGCCCAGGTTTGAGTAGTCAAAATGATCACCTGGAGGCCAGAAAAGAATTCCGTACCGCTGGATGGCAGTTTCGGTGGAGACATGGCATTCCCTGTCCCGATCGTCACACTTTCTGTTGTAGGTTGTGAGCCCAGCGGTATGCGCTGCAACACGACGAACGGTTGCACCATGAACGTCCCACATGGGACTGCGCACCTTGGCTGGCCCTAAATACTCGTTCACGGGATGATCGAGATTGATTTGCTGGCGTTCTTGAAGCACCATGACCCCTGTGCCGGTGATCGCTTTAGTCAAGGATGCGATGTAGAAGGGCGTGTGCACTGTCGCTGAGATTCGATTCTCCTGGTCGGCTGAACCAAAAGCTTCCTCCCAAAGAATTTGTTTGCCTCTGGTAACGGCGAGAGCAATTGCCGGAATTTGATCCGCGACCATCCGTTCGCGAACGTAACTTCGGACGAGGCCGAAGTTCGGCGTCGATTCTGCTGTGCCTCGGGTTGCCGCCTGTCCGCAGAGGAACGCTGGGAGGAGAAGATAAACAACGAGGCGCGCGCTGAAACTGAGCGCCGTCCCCTGTAAGGGGAGCTTGGCGGCCGGGAATTGAGTATTTTCCCTGTAGTCTTGCATTGCAAAATAGACGCTGGCACAGGGGTAACGTCACCAAGCAAAACACCGCTGCGATTTCAAAGTGACGCATTGAGGAGTCAGACGGCGCCCAGCCCACTACCCCGGCAACCGATTCTCCAACCACGCTGTCGCTTGCTCATACGCGTGAGCCAGGCGCAGCACCAGGTCTTCCCGCCAGCGCGGGGCTGCGATCTGGAGGCCGATCGGGAGGCCGTTTTTTGTGAATCCGCAGGGGACCGAGATGGCGGGCAATCCCCAGACGTTGAAGGGACGCGTGTTGCGCAGCAGCTTGAGTTCGGCGGGGCGCAGGTTGTCGGGATTTGATTTGAGATCGGCGATTGCGCGCGCGGGGATGGGCGCGGTGGGAGTGACCAGCAGGTCGACAGTTGCGAAGGTGTCGCCGATGGTGCGGCGGGACCTGTTCCAGCTCGCGGCGGCGCTGGATGTAATCTGCGGCGGAGATTTCTGCTCCGGCCAGAATTCGGCGTAACGTTTCGGCCTGATAAAGTTTTGGCGTCTTGGTGGCGTTTTGCTTGTGGTAGGCGTAGGCCTCGGCCATTTGCAGGGTGCGGTCGGTGGGGACGTCGAGCTTAACTTCTCTCACTTCGGCGACCAGCGTTTTGATTACTGCCAGCGCCTGTTCCACGGCTGCGGCTACTTCGGCGTCGAGGTCGTCGTAGAAATAGTTTCGGGGAACGCCCACGCGCAGAGACTTCGCGCCTTCGCGCAGCGGAGAGACGTAATCCGCCACGGGAACGTTCGGAGTGGTGATGTCGGCGGCGTCGTAGCCGGCGATTGCCTGCAGCACGATGGCAGCGTCGGCCACGGTGGTGGCGAAGGGGCCGACGTGATCGAGGGACAGGGCGAGAGGAATCACTCCGCGGCTGGAAACGCGGCCGTAGGTGGGCTTGAGGCCGACGCATCCGCAGAGAGATGCGGGTTCGCGGATGGAGCCGGCGGTGTCGGTGCCGATGGCGGCGGGGCAGAGTCCGGCGGCGACTGCTGCGGCTGATCCGCCGGAAGAGCCTCCGGCTATGCGCGACGTGTCGCGGGGATTGTGGACGTCGCCGAAATAGCTGACCAGGGAACTGCCGCCGTAGGCGAATTCGTGCAGATTATTTTTGCCGACGATAATTGCGCCCGCCTGCTTCAAGCGGCGAACGACCTCGGCATCTTCCGTCGGGACGCGGTCTTTGTGGCGCTCAGACGCGGCGGTGGTGCGTACGCCTGCGGTGTCGATCAGGTCTTTTAATGCGATGGGAATTCCGTGGAGCGGGCCGCGCCAGTCTCCGCGGGTGATCTCGGCTTCGGCCGTGCGGGCGGCGGCGAGCGCGGATTCAGCGGTCACGGTGATGAAGGCATTCAGGGCGGGATTCTGTTTTTCGATGTGCTCCAGGCATTCCTGGATGAGTTCCAGGGGGGAGATTTTCTTTTGCCGCAACAGCGGTGCGAGTTCGAGGATGGTTCGGGGGAGCGACATGCTTGGCGCGCTCCATTGTAGAGGAAGCGCGGACCGCCCACGCTGCATGCATTTTTCGGAGGCGCCTGCTGGCGCTTATGCCGCTTGTTACGGATCGTGAGGTCCCTCACCGGGCCTTCGGCCCCGTTCGGGATGACATCCTGTCTGGTTTCATGACATCCACTTTGATGATTTGGTGATGCTGTGTTGGGCTTGCGGAAGGTCCTATAATCTTCGTGGAGTTCTCTCATCATGGCTGAACTGACGATCGCGCCGGTTGCGACGCACGGGTTTTATTTGGACGGCAAGTGGGTGGAAGATGGCGACGTTGTCGAGGTGCGCGCGCCTTACGATGGCAGCGTGATCGCGCGGGTGGTGCAGGGTCGGCGCGAGCATGCCGAAGCTGCGATTGCCGCGGCCGTCAAAGCGTTTGGCACTACGCGGCGGTTGCCGGCGTTCGAACGCCAGCGGGTGTTGCGGCAGGTCGCCCACGGAATTGCCGAGCGCAAGGAAGAATTTTCCCGCACTCTGGCGCTGGAAGCCGGCAAGCCCATCAAGGCCGCGCGGCAGGAAGTGGAACGCGCCATTTTCACTTTCAACGTTGGCGCCGAGGAGAGCACGCGCATTTACGGCGAATTCCTGCCGCTCGACTGGCAGGAATTTACCGCCGGACGCTGGGGCATCGTGCGCCGCTTTCCGCTGGGGCCGGTGGCGGGGATTACGCCGTTTAATTTTCCGCTTAATCTCGTTGCGCACAAGGTTGCGCCGGCGATCGCGGCGGGATGTTCCATGGTGCTGAAGCCGGCGCCGCAGACTCCGCTCTGCTCGCTGCTTTTGGCCGAGTGTGTGCAGCAGGCGGGCTGGCCTGATGGCGGATTCAACGTGCTGCCACTCTCGAATGACGATGCCAGTTTGCTGGTCACCGACGATCGAATCAAGCTCATCAGCTTTACTGGAAGCGTGCCTGTGGGGTGGGATATCAAACGCCGCGCGGGCAAGAAAAAAGTGGTTCTCGAACTGGGCGGCAACGCCGCGGTCATCGTGCATAGCGATGCCGATCTTGCTTACGCCGCGGATCGCTGCGTCGCTGGCGGATTTGGTTATGCAGGCCAGACCTGTATTTCGGTGCAACGCATTCTGGTGGAACACTCCGTATATGGAAAATTCACGGACCTGCTTGTCGAAGGCGTGAAAAAACTCAAAGCCGGCGATCCGCTCGACGAGTCGACCGATGTGGGACCCGTGATTCGTGAGTCGGACGCGGTGCGCACCACGGCCTGGATCGAGGAAGCCGTCCGCTCGGGGGCGCGCCTGTTGTGCGGCGGCGGACGCAAGGGTCTGGTGGTTGAACCGACGGTTCTCACCGGGACTCGGCCCGACATGAAGGTGAATTGCCAAGAAGTTTTCGGCCCGGTTGTGACGGTCGAGCCTTACAAGACTTTCGACGACGCGCTGCGGCAGGTGAATCATTCGTCTTTTGGCCTGCAGGCCGGGTTGTTCACGCGCGACGCGAAGCTGTTGTTCCAGGCTTACGAGGAATTGGAAGTCGGGGGACTGATTGCTGGAGATGTTCCTTCGTTCCGCATCGACCAGATGCCCTATGGCGGCGTCAAGGATTCCGGTCTGGGCCGCGAAGGCCTGCGCTACGCGATTGAAGAAATGACGGAGCCGAAACTTCTGGTCATGAATCTTCACTAGCACTCCAAGTGCGGAACGGACGCGCTGTCATTCTTCGCTTCGCTCAGAATGACGAGATGTTCGCTTCAGGATTCTCCTTTCGTGAAAAATCTGAAAACTGCGCGACAAAATTCTGCGAAGTATTTATAATTCCGTGTTTCCTATACTAATCACCGGAACTCTGTGGGGTTCCGGATTCACTGGCTAACAAGCTGCACGCAACCGGGGCGCGAAACCAGGCAGGTCCGTCGGGGTCTCGTCGACTTATTTTTCATAGAAGATGCCGCAGATTTTTCATCGCAGCACCAACACCATGTCCCGCGCTACGATCTTTGGCGCGGTGTTCGTGGTTGCTGCGCTGAGTTGGATGGGGATGGAAGTCGAGCGGTCTCCCTACATCACTTATGCCGGGGTGCGTAAGCCGCAACCGGTGCCGTTCAGCCATCAGCATCACGTCAGCGGACTGGGCATTGATTGCCGCTACTGTCACACTTCGGTGGAGACGTCGAGCTTCGCGGGCATTCCTCCTACCAAGACGTGCATGAACTGCCACTCCCAGATCTGGACCAACGCCCAACTGCTGGAGCCGGTGCGCGCCAGCTACAAGAGTGGCGAGTCCCTGCAGTGGACGCGGGTGAACCAGCTTCCTGATTTTGTTTTTTTCAATCACAGCATTCACGTTAACAAGGGAGTCGGGTGCAATACCTGCCACGGTCCGGTGGATAAAATGCCGCTGATGTACCAGCAGGAATCGTTGCAGATGGAGTGGTGCCTGAGTTGTCACCGTGCGCCGGAAAAGAATCTGCGGCCGCGGGAGCAGGTTTTCAATATGCGGTATTTGCCGCCGACCAGCGCGCATCCAGTGGCACTGGACGGGCAGAGTTACGCGGATCAGGATGACCTGGGTGCGGCGCTGGTGAAGAAATACAACGTGCGCAGCGTAAAAGATATTACGAGCTGCAGCACGTGTCACAGATGAGTTTGCGACAGAGATGAAAGAGCAAAACAAGAACGGATTGCGGGCTAAGGCGCAGGACGCCAAGCGCGAAGACGTTTGCCCAAGCAAAAAGGGCAAGCTGGATCTGGAATCCGTGCGCTCGCGCATCGACGCCGCGACTGCGCACGATGACGCTGAGAAAACTGGTCCCGAATATTGGCGCAGCCTTGAAGAGCTCGCGGGCAGCGACGATTTCCAGGACGCTCTGCATCGCGAATTTCCCAAGGGGGCGTCCGAGTGGGTCGATTCGGTTTCGCGCCGCGGCTTCCTCAAAGTGATGGGCGCGTCCCTGGGGCTGGCTGGAATGACGGGCTGCGTGCGCCTGCCGCTTGAACCGATTGTTCCTTATGTGCGCCAACCCGAGGAAATGATTCCGGGCCGGCCAATGTTTTACGCCACGGCTTGCACGCTTGGTGGATACGCGAGCCCGTTGCTGGTGGAGAGCCATCTCGGGCGTCCGACGAAGGTTGAAGGAAATGACCAGCATCCCGCGAGCCTGGGCGGGACCGACATTTTTGCGCAGGCTTCGATCCTCGGTCTGTACGATCCTGACCGCTCGCAGACGGTTATGTCCATGGGCGATCAGCGTTCGTGGCAGGCATTTCTGGGTGCGATTCGCGGGCCCCTCAGCGCGCAGAAGGCGTTGCAGGGTGCGGGCATTCGTATTCTTACTCCGACCATTTCTTCGCCCACGCTGGCCGATCAGCTGCGTGGCTTTCTGAAGATTTATCCGCAGGCTAAGTGGCACGTGTACGAACCCGTCAATCGCGACAACGTGCTTGAAGGCGCGAAGCTGGCGTTCGGCCAGCCGGTGGAGACGCGCTACGATTTTTCGAAAGCCGATGTGATCGTGTCGCTCGACGCTGATTTTCTCTACGCCGGGTTTCCGGGCAACACGCGCTACATCCGCGATTTCGCCAAGCGACGCAATCCCGACGACGGCAAGATGAATCGGCTGTACGTGATCGAGAGCACGCCGACTTCGACGGGCGCGAAGGCGGATCATCGATGGCCGCTGCGGGCTTGGGATATAGGAGCCACAGCCCGCAATATCGCGACAGTTGTCCGTTCGCGAGCGCGAGTAATGGAAGGCGCTGAGGGAGATCCGGAGGCGAAAAAATTTCAGGGTTTAATTCGGGACCTTGATGACCATCGAGGGTCGAGTGTGGTCATCGCTGGCGACCATCAGCCAGCCGAGGTCCACGCAATTGTGCACGCTTTAAACAATGAGTTGGGCAACGTCGGCAAAACCGTTTTCTACACCGACCCGATCGACGTGAATCCGATCAATCAGAGCGAATCGATCAAAGAACTCGTCTACGACATGAATGGTGGCAAGGTCGACCTGTTGATCATCCTCGGCGGCAATCCTGCTTACGACGCGCCCGCCGATCTTAACTTTGCCGACGCGTTGAAGAACGGCAAGGTTCCGCTGCGCGTCCATCATGGCCTCTATCAGAACGAAACCGCCGAGCTCTGCCAATGGCACGTGAATGCCGCGCACGATCTCGAAGCTTGGGGTGACGCCCGCGCCTACGATGGCACCGTCAGCATCATCCAGCCGCTGATTGCTCCTCTCTATAACGGTAAGAGCGCGCTGGAATTTGTCGCGCTGCTCTCCGGTCAGGCTGACGCAACTGGTTACGATCTGACTCGTGCTTACTGGCAGAAACAGCACACAGGGGCGGATTTCGAGCAATTCTGGCGAAAATCGTTACACGACGGGTGGATCGACGGGACATCAAGTGGGGAGATGTCGCTAGCGATAAAGCCGACCAGCCTTCCCTACCCGAATTCGGTTGTTAACACGATCGAGCTGAACATCCGCCGCGACCCCACCATCTACGACGGGCAATTCTCCAACAATGGATGGCTGCAGGAACTCCCGAAGCCGATGACCAAGCTCACCTGGGACAACGCCGTGCTCATCGGTCCCAAGATGGCGGAGCGGCTGCAGATCAAGAGTAAAGATGTTGTTGAACTCGATCTGAACGGAAAGAAAGTCACTGGCGCGATATGGATTCAGGCAGGCCACCCCGACAATTCGGTCACAGTATTTCTCGGCTACGGCCGGAAGCGCGCCGGCCGCGTAGGTACCGCGCAAGGTTTTGACGCCTACACGCTGCGCACCAGCGCCGCGCCGTGGATCGCCACCGGCGTGACCATCCGCAAGACCGGGGACACCTACAATCTGGCCTCTACGCAAGGGATGCAAACCATGGACGCGCCCGATGGCGACCATCGTCCGCTGGTCCGCGAAACTACTCTTGAGGAATACCGCAAAGATCCCAACTTCGCTGCCGAACAAGGCGAGGATGCGCCGCCCGGCCTTACGCTTTACAAGCCCTATCCTTACAAAGAAGAGGTTTACTCCTGGGGCATGGCGATTGATCTGAACTCCTGTGTGGGCTGCAATAACTGCGTCCTGGCCTGCCAGTCGGAGAACAACATCGCGGTCGTCGGCAAAGAGCAGACTGAGTTGGGCCGGCACATGCACTGGATTCGCATCGACGCCTATTACCAGGGCGACCGCGACAATCCCAAGGCATACTTCCAGCCTGTGCCCTGCATGCAGTGCGAAGATGCGCCGTGCGAACTGGTATGTCCCGTGGGCGCGACCAACCACACGCCCGAAGGCCTGAACGACATGGTCTACAACCGCTGCGTGGGCACGCGCTATTGTTCGAACAACTGTCCGTATAAGGTGAGGCGGTTCAATTTTTTGCTGTTCCAGGATTGGGAGACGCCGCAGTACAAGATGATGCGCAATCCCGACGTCAGCGTGCGCAGCCGCGGCGTGATGGAGAAATGTACCTACTGCATCCAGCGCATCAACGAGCGCCGCATCGACGTGGAAACTGCATCGGTTCGCGAAGGGAAAGACATTCGCATCGGCGACGAGTTGCAAACCGCCTGCCAGCAGTCGTGTCCGGCAGGCGCAATCATTTTCGGCAACATCAACGACCCGAACAGCAAAGTTTCGAAGTTGAAAGTGCAGTCGCGCAATTACAGCCTGATGGGCGAACTCAACACCCGCCCCCGGACGACGTATTTGGCAGAAGTTCGCAACCCGAATCCGGAGCTGGAGCGGGGATAAAGTAGTGAAGACTGAGATCCTTCCCTACGCCGGAAGAACGGCTTCGCTCGGGACGATGCCGGGGATTTAGAGCATGGACGAGTCATACAAAGCGACGATGAACGATGGCGGCGCCCCTGTCATCGAGCCGGGCTACACGTTCGGCACGGTCACGGAAAAGATCAGCTCCATCGTGCTGACTCGTCCCGCCTCGAACGGTTGGTTTATCGGTTTTGGCATCGCTTTTCTGCTCACCATGATGATGCTGTTTGCCATCGGCTACCTTTTTCTCAAAGGCATCGGAATCTGGGGCGTGACCATCCCCATCGGCTGGGGCTTCGCCATTGTCAACTTCGTTTGGTGGATCGGTATCGGCCACGCGGGCACGCTCATCTCGGCCATTCTTCTGTTGCTGCGGCAACCGTGGCGCAACTCCATCAACCGGTTCGCCGAAGCCATGACGCTGTTTGCCGTGGCCTGCGCCGGCCTGTTCCCGTTGCTTCACGTCGGCCGTCCGTGGCTGGCTTACTGGCTGTTTCCCTATCCCAGCACCATGGGGGTGTGGCCGCAGTTCCGCAGCCCGCTCATGTGGGACGTTTTTGCAGTCTCCACCTATGCCACAATCTCCGCGCTGTTCTGGTTCATGGGCCTGATCCCGGATTTCGGCACACTGCGCGACCGTTCCAACAACCGTTGGATTCGGATGACCTATGGCATGCTCGCGATGGGCTGGCGCGGATCGGCGCGTCACTGGCATCGCTACGAAACCGCTTACCTGCTGCTCGCCGGGTTGGCTACGCCTCTAGTGCTCTCCGTCCACACCGTCGTGAGTTTCGATTTCGCCATCGGCATCGTCCCCGGCTGGCACACAACCATCTTTCCTCCCTATTTTGTTGCCGGCGCCATTTATTCCGGCTTTGCCATGGTGCTGATGCTGGCCATTCCGATCCGCAAGATCTACGGCCTGGAAGATTTCATCACCGAACGCCACTTGCAGAACTCCGCCAAGGTCATGCTTGCTACCGGACTTATCGTCGCCTACGGCTACGGTATCGAAGCTTTTATGGGATGGTACAGCGGGGACCGATATGACGCCTTCACGCTGTGGAACCGCCTGCATGGGCCGTACGCCCCTTGGTATCTGTCGCTGCTTGCCTGCAACATATTCATTCCGCAGCTTCTCTGGATTCGCAAGCTGCGCACTAGTCCGGTTGGCTTGTTTCTGATTTCTGCCGTGATCCTTACCGGAATGTGGCTGGAGCGATTCATCATAGTCGTGGTCAGCCTGTCCCGCGACTTCCTGAATTCTTCCTGGGGCATGTACTACCCCACCCGATGGGATTTCATGACCTTCATCGGCACACTGGGATTTTTCCTGGCTTGCATGTTCCTGTTCTGCCGCTTGCTGCCTATGATTTCCATCTTTGAGATACGCACGCTTCTACCTCAGGCAGAAGTGAAATCGGGGGAGGGAGAAGCGTAAGTGAAGCGCGATCCTATCTACGGCATGATGGCGGAATTCGATTCGCCGACCGCTTTGGTTGAGGCTGCACGTCGCACCTATCAGGCAGGTTATAAGAAGATCGATGCCTACAGTCCATTCCCCATCGAGGGTTTAGCCGAAGAAATTGGCTTCCACCACGACGAAGTCCCCCTGGTAACGCTGATTGGTGGCATCGTCGGCGGCCTTACCGGATACCTCATGCAATGGTGGTGCGCCGCAGTTGCCTATCCCATCAACGTTGGCGGCAGACCCTACCATTCCTGGCCGGCCTTTATTCCGATCACTTTTGAAATGACGATTTTATTCGGCGGCATTTCCGCTTTGTTCGGCATGCTCGCGCTGAACGGCCTACCCATGCCCTATCATCCCGTGTTCAACGTGCCTCGTTTTGCTTTCGCGTCGAAAGATCGCTTCTTTTTGATAGTGTTTTCGTCCGACAAAAACTACGATGCGTCCGGCACGCGCAAATTTCTTGAGGGCCTTGCACCGCGCTCGGTTTCGGAGGTGCCCAGCTAACATGCGGCGTCTCCGCCAATCAGTAGTTGTCATCGCGCTTGCTGGCGCTGCGCTGCTCACAGCCTGCCGCCTCGATATGCACGTGCAGCCGCGCGTGAATCCTCTGGCGAAGAGCGATTTCTTCCCTGACCAACGCTCGGCCCGCCCTCCTGTCGAGGGCACGGTGGCGCGCGGGGAGTTGCACGAAGACACGTATTTTTACACCGGAAAAATTGGGAACAGCCCCGGCGACTACATGCCTTTTGCTGTGACCAGGGAGGTTCTCGACCGCGGCCGCGAGCGTTATAACATTTTCTGCGCGCCCTGCCACTCGCGTGTCGGGGACGGCAACGGCTTTGTCCCTTCACGCGGGTTCGCGCGCAAGCCGCCGTCTTATCACATTCCCCGGCTGCAGAAGGCTCCTGTGGGATATTTCTACGACGTAATCACCGAGGGTTTCGGCATCATGCCCGATTATTCCTCGCAGATTCCTCCGCGGGACCGCTGGAATATTGTGGCCTATGTGCGCGCTCTGCAGTTAAGCCAGAACGCGACTATGGCTGACGTTCCCGCTGGACAAATTGTTCCGTCGGTGCCGCCGAAGTTCAGTGAGCCGGGAAATGGCGCGACGCTTCCCGTGGTCGCACCCACGGTCCGTTCGGGATCCGAAGAACAAGAAGAGCAGAAGGAAAAACCAGAGAAGGAAGAAGCGAAATGAGCGCGGCGACTGCAATCCACCTCGACCTGACGGCCCCACCGGTAGCGAAGACTATTTCGCAGCGGTCGCTGATCGTCGGCCTCGTCTTCGGAGTCATCGCCGTGATCCTGGCTTTCATCCAGCCGCAGCAGTTCTACCGCGCCTACCTGCTCGGCTTCATGTTGTGGCTGGGCGTGGCCTTAGGCTCGATGGCGATTCTGATGATTCGTCATCTGACCGGTGGCGGTTGGGGCATGGTCATCCGCCGCATCCTGGGCGCGGCCATGCGCACCCTGCCGCTGCTGGCAGCACTTTTCATCCCGGTTATTCTGGGGATGCACAAGATTTACATTTGGGCTCAACCGCTCGACCAAGTTGCCGACAAGCATCTGCGCGAACATCTCGAAAGCATCACCAAGACTTATCTCACGACCAACGGTTTCATTGGCCGCGCGATTTTTTATTTCGCGATCTGGAATCTGCTTTCTTTCCTGCTGTCGCACTGGTCGAGACAAACCGACCATGCTGGCGCGCCGGACAACACTCATCGCTTCAAAACGGTTGCTGGTCCCGGTCTCATCCTTTACGCCTTTACCATATCTTTCGCCACCATCGACTGGATCATGTCCCTCGACCCCAGCTGGATCTCCACCATCTTCGGCCTGATCATCCTCATCGGAGAGGTGTTGTCTGCAATGTGCTTCGCGGTTGTGGTCGAACGCATCCTGTTCAACTACAAGCCCATGTCGGAGATGCTGAAGCCCGACTTTGTCCACGATCACGGCAAGTGGATGCTGACCTTCATCATGATGTGGGCGTACTTCTCATTCTCGCAGTGGCTCATCATCTGGGCGGGCAATCTGCCCTCGGAGATTACCTTTTACATGCGGCGACTGAACGGCGGCTGGGGATCGGTCGGGCTCGAGCTGGCTCTATTCGGCTTTGTTTTCCCGTTTATGATGTTGCTTTCGCGCCCGTTCAAGCGCGACATTCGCCGTCTGGTGTGGTTAGCGGTATGGCTGCTGCTGATGCGTTACCTCGATTTGTTCTGGATCATCGAACCGAATTTTTCCAAGACTTTTACCGTGACCCTTGCGGATATCGTCGTGCCGATAGCCATCGGCGGTTTTTGGCTGTCTTACTTTTTCTATAACCTGAACGCGTTGCCTCTGCTTCCGGCCTACGATCCGTCGGCCGGGGAAGTATTGGAGCCTGCGCATCACGGATGAGTGGAGCACTCTGAGTTAGAAAACACGAGGTTGCACGAGTTACGAAATATGAGCACGGACGCCAAGCCGAAAAACAACCCGTACGGATACGGCAGCTTCGAGCGCGAAGACCTCAGCGCGTCGGGAGTGCTCTATTTCATTGTCGGCGTAGCGGCGCTTTGCTTAGTTGTCTTCCTGGTGGCGGTCGGTTTCTACAAACTCCTGGACGAGCGTGCAGGAAAAACGCAGCCCGAGGTGAGTCCGCTGGCAACAAATGTTCCTAAGGATACGCGCAATCTCGCCGAGGGCTACAAGGATTACCTGAAAGATAACTTCCCCACTCCGCGTCTGGAGATTGACGAGCGCACCGAATTAAACGACGACCGCATCGCGGAAGAGGAAAAGCTCAACAGCTACGGCTACGTCGACGACAACCACGTCACGGTGCGCATCCCCATTGAGCGTGCCATGGATCTGATTGCGCAACGCGGCCTGCCGGTGCACTCTCAAGCTGCTGCGCCGGGCACAGAAATGCACGACACAGCGAGGTCGAAAACAAAGACGACGAAGAAGGGGAGTTCGAAGTGAGGTATCTCGGTGGAGGCAATCCGGTTCTCGTGGCGCGATCGGTGCGAATGGCTCTCGCCATCGTGCTGCTTGCATCATCTGCATTTGGGCAGATGATGTCGAAGGGAATCATTTCGCCTCCGGCCAACGTCCGCCCGCCCAAGCTGGAGAACGTGGGAATCGAGCAGCATCTCGATGGCCAGGTCCCGGCCGATCTCACGTTCCGCGACGAAACCGGAAAAACCGTGAAGCTTGGCGACTACTTCGGACGCAAGCCGATCATCCTCGACCTTGCATATTACAACTGCACCATGCTGTGCGGCGAAGTTCTTCTTGGGCTGACCGGCGCGATGAAGATGGTGAGTTTCAACGCTGGCGACGACTATGACGTGATCATCGTCAGCTTTGATCCGAAAGACACGCCCGAGTTGGCCGCCGCGAAAAAGAAAGAGTACGTCCAGCGCTATGGCCGCCCCGGCGCCGAGCAGGGCTGGCATTTTCTGACCGGACAGCCGGATGCGATCAATGCGCTGACCAAGGCGGTGGGCTTCCAGTATCAATACGATCCCCGGATCAACCAGTACGCTCATGCGACGGCGATCATGGTGCTCACGCCGCAGGGAAAGATTTCCCGTTACTTCTATGGCGTGGATTTTCCGCCGAAAGATTTGCGCCTCGGATTGGTCGAGGCTTCGCACGACAAGATCGGCAGCCCGGTTGATGCGATCTTGCTCTATTGCTATCACTACGATCCGGCGACCGGGAAATATGGCGCGATCGTAAGCAACATTTTGCAGCTGGGCGCGGGACTCACGATTTTAATTTTGGGCGCAATGTTTTTTATTCTGTTCCGCATGGGTCCCGCGAGCGCGGCAAAGCGACCGGGGCCCGCGCATTTGGGTAAGGCATAGCGAGGTCAAGGGTTTAACAAAGGCAGGGTTTAAGCAAAGCATGTTCGATAATCTTCCATTGTGGCCGGAGCGGGCCTCGTCCATGGCGGGCCAGGTCGACGCGATCTACATCTTCCTGCTCGTAGTGTGCGGGATGGTCGCGCTCCTGGTGTTCACCTGCCTGCTGTATTTTGCCGCCCGCTACCGCAGCCGCGCCGGCGTCGAAGCCGAGCAGATCGATGGTTCCACGCCGCTGGAACTGACCTGGACGATTATTCCGTTTTGCGTTTTCCTCGTGTTCTTCGTTTGGGGAGCGCTTGTCTTCTTCAAGCAGCGCACGCCTCCGCGCGACGCCACGGAAGTTTACGTGGTCGCGAAACAATGGATGTGGAAGCTGGAACACGCCGAGGGCCAGCGCGAAATCAACGAACTACACGTGCCGGTAGGCCGCGACGTGAAGCTGATCATGACTTCGCAGGACGTGATTCACAGTTTCTACGTGCCGGTTTTTCGCATGAAGCAGGACGTGCTGCCCGGCCGCTACACCGTGGCCTGGTTCCGCGCCACCAAGCCCGGCACCTATCACCTGTTCTGCGCCGAATATTGCGGCACGCAGCACTCAGGCATGATCGGCTCGATCGTGGTGATGGAACCAGCTCAGTATGAAGCCTGGATGAGCGGTGGCCCGGCCGGCCCGCTTTCCGTGACCGGAGAGAAAATTTTCGCCGAGCTGGGTTGCTCCACTTGCCATCGCTCCGACGCTCAAGGGCGCGGTCCTAATCTGCAGGGAGTGTTCGGCAAGCCGGTGCAGCTCGAAGATGGACGCACTGTGGTCGCGGACGAAAATTATGTTCGCGAATGCATTCTCGATCCCGGCGCGAAACGAGTGAAGGGATTCCAGCCGATCATGCCCACATTTCAGGGCCTGGTCAGCGAGGAGCAGGTGAACGCTCTGGTGGCTTATGTGAAGTCGCTGTCGACGACAAAAGCCCCGGCCGGAACCAGCGCCAGCGCGGCAACTCCCGAGACCAAAGCAAAGAGTCAGGTGGAATAAGATGGCTACCGCGGTTGCTCAACCCGTTGAACGCGAGAATTACCTGAACAAGGAATACGGCGCCCTCTCGTGGCTGTTCACCACGGACCACAAGCGCATCGCGCTGCTCTATCTCGCGTCCATCACCTTTTTCTTTTTCATCGGCGGCTTTTTCGCGCTCCTCATCCGCCTGGAATTGCTAACGCCCATCGGCGACCTGGTGCAGGCCGATACTTACAACAAGCTCTTCACCATGCACGGCATGGTGATGGTCTTCTTCTTTCTGATTCCTTCGATCCCGGCGGTGCTGGGAAATTTCCTGGTGCCGCTGATGATCGGCGCCAAGGATCTCGCCTTCCCGCGCGTGAATCTGCTCAGCTGGTATCTCTACATCATCGGCGGCGCAATCATGTTGCATTGCATGCTGACCGGCGGCGTCGATACGGGCTGGACTTTCTACACGCCGTTCAGCACGGCCTACACCAACACGAAGATCGTCGAAGCAGGCATCGCGATTTTCATCGCTGGTTTTTCTTCCATCCTTACCGGGCTGAATTTTGTGGTGACCATCCACCGCATGCGCGCTCCCGGCATGACATGGTCGCGCCTGCCGCTATTCATTTGGGCTCTTTACGCCACGAGCATTGTGCAGCTTCTGGGAACGCCTGTTATTGCCATCACGATCGTGTTAGTGGCGGCCGAACGCCTGCTCCACCTCGGAATTTTCGATCCCAGGCTGGGCGGCGATCCTCTCTTATTTCAGCATCTGTTCTGGTTCTATTCCCATCCCGCCGTCTACATCATGATTCTTCCCTCGATGGGAGTCATCAGCGAGGTTATCCCCTGTTACACGCGCAAACGCATCTTCGGCTACAAGTTCGTGGCGCTGTCTTCGATCGGGATCGCTGTTCTTGGTTTCCTGGTCTGGGCGCACCATATGTTCGTCGCCGGAATTTCCGTCTACGCCGCGCTGGTATTTTCTCTCTTGAGCTATGCGGTCGGCGTTCCTTCTGCGGTGAAAGTCTTCAACTGGACCGCGACCATGTACAAGGGCTCCATCCACTACGATGCGCCCATGCTCTACGCTTTCGGCTTTCTCGGACTTTTTACCATCGGCGGCCTGACCGGCTTGTTTCTCGCCTGCCTGGGAGTAGACCCGCACGTCACCGACACCTATTTTGTCGTGGCCCATTTTCACTACATCATGGTCGGAGGCGCGGTGATGGGCTATCTCGGCGGCATGCATTTCTGGTGGCCGAAAATTTCGGGACGCCTCTATCCCGAAGGCTGGGCGAAACTCGCGGCCCTGATTGTGTTCATCGGTTTCAATCTCACATTCTTCCCGCAGTTTATTCTCGGCTACGTTGGGATGCCGCGCCGCTACTACCAGTATCCCGGAGAGTTCCAGGTGCTGAATGTGCTTTCCACGGCGGGTGCGACCGTGCTCGGCGTCGGTTATCTGCTTCCCATGGTTTATTTTCTGTGGTCGATGCGTTACGGCAAGCCCGCGCCTGACAATCCCTGGAACGCCGCAGGACTCGAGTGGCAGACGCAGTCTCCTCCCACCACGTTCAACTTCGACGAGACGCCGGTCGTGACCTGGGAAGCTTACAACTACGAGGAACTGGGTCCCTTCCCGGAACAGGAGGCTCGAGGTGTCTGATCAAGCCGCCGCCGCCCTCCACACTGAAGCCCACACCGAAGGCCACAACCCGGCCCTGCTGCACCACTTTGCCGAGCCGGAGCAGCAGCGCGACGCAGCCAGCCTGGGCATGTGGGTTTTTCTCGCGACCGAAGTAATGTTCTTCGGCGGCTTGTTCTGCGCCTATCTCATTTATCGTCTCAAGTATTTCGGCGACTTCGGCGCGGCCAGCTCAACCCTCAACACTGCGCTCGGCGCCACCAACACTGCCGTACTGATCTGCAGCAGCTTGACCGTCGTATTCGCCGTATGGGCTGCGAAGACCGCCCAACGGACTCTTCTGATCACCAGCCTCATCCTCACACTGATTCTCGGCTTCGCTTTCCTCGGCATCAAGGGCATCGAATACCGCGACAAGTTTGTGGAACACCATGTGCCCGGCCCTTCTTTCAGCTTCGAAAATGAGCCCATCCCCGGACATCCCGGTCAGTTCGCCAACCCGAATCACGCGCAGATTTACTTCGCCCTTTATTTCGTCATGACTGGACTGCACGCCGTGCACATGATCGTCGGCATCGGCATCTTCCTGTGGCTTCTCGCGTTAGCGTGGAAGGGACGCCTGACACCCGAATACAACACGCCCGTCGAAATAGGCGGCCTGTACTGGCATTTCGTCGACATCATCTGGATTTACCTTTTTCCTTTGCTTTACCTGATCGACAAACATAAGTGAGGCAATCATGTCCGCACACTCAACCTCGTCGCCGTTGAAAACCTACTTCGCGATCTGGGCCGCGCTCCTGGTGGGCACTTACGTTACGTATAAAGTCGCGTTTCTCGATCTCGGCCCCTTCAATGCAGCGGTTGCCCTCACCATCGCGACCATCAAAGCCACGCTGGTGGCTCTGTTTTTCATGCATGTCTGGGGATCCAGCGACAAGATGATCAAGGTGGTCGTGATTTCCGCTCTCTTCTTTCTCTTCCTCCTGCTCTCTCTTTCCATGGCCGATTTTGGCACCCGGGCCTGGAGTTAGGAGTCAGTTGCGGAGCGCTGGATTAACAGCGTGCTGGATTAACCCGCCGTTCTGCCGCAGTCTGCGGTATACTCGCGCCCATCCTGTGTGACAAGCCGACCGTTTGAGGTGACTTATGGCGTTCTGCAATTCCTGTGGCGTCAGTCTTGATCCGGGAACCAAATTCTGTAACAAGTGTGGCGCTGCGGTCTCTAGCGCGCCAGTCGGAGCGGTTGCGGCTTCCGCCGCGGGAACCCCGGCTCCTGCCCAAGGCGGCGGCAGCGGCGTTCTCAAGGTCATCCTCATTGTCGTGGGAGTGTTTGTCATCCTGGGAGTTCTTGCTGTATCCACGGTGGCCTTCATCGGCTGGCGGGTCGCGCGCAACATGCACGTAAAACAAGAAGGCAACCACGTGAAGATCGACTCTCCATTCGGTTCCATGGAGACCTCCAGGAACCCCGAAGACATTGCCCGCGACTTGGGTGTGGATGTCTATCCCGGCGCGCGGGCTGAGCGGAACGGCTCCGCCACAGCCACGTTTGCAGGTATTAAGACGGCCTCCGCCGTTTTCAAGAGCAGCGATTCCGTGGACCAGGTTTCAGCTTTTTACAAGGCCAAGCTTCCCAACGCCATGGTTACCACCTCGGACCAAAATCGCTGCACGATTATCGCGCAGGACCAGAAAAACATGACCACCATCAACATTCAGCCGGACGACGGTGAGACAAAAATTCAGATCACGCGTGTGAGTCACCCTGCCGCGGGGATGGGCTCCGGGGCTACGTCGAACTGAGACACGAAATGTTTCTTTCGGATTCGTATTTCTGTTCCCGTTGGAGCAAACGCTGACGCGCATCAGCGGGGGAGATTGAGATCCCTCCGCCGCGAAGAAAAACGCCTCGTTCGGGATGACAAGGCTTTTGTTCTGAGGTCTGAACCCTGAACCCGAACCCGAACCCTGAACCCGAACCCGAAGCCCTGAAGCCCTTCCCATGCCAGACAGATTCGCAGAGCTTGCCCAAGCCTCAAAGTCATCGCAAGTCGACGCCGCGGGGCTCGAAGAAGCGCTGCGCGCCCAGATTCGCGGCGGCTCTCCCGGCGACATTCGTTTCGACGCCGGCGCCCGCGCCGCTCTACGCAACCGACGGTTCCAACTATCGCCAGGTTCCCATCGGCGTCGTGCTTCCCCGCAACGTCGACGACGTTCTCGCAACTGTCTCCCTCTGCCGCCAGTTCGGAGCACCGTTGCTCTGTCGCGGCGGAGGCACGTCGCTCGCCGGCCAATGCTGCAACGTTGCGGTCGTTCTCGATTTCACGAGGTACATGTCGCGGATTCTCGAGATCGATCCCGTCCGCCGCATCGCTCGCGTGCAGCCCGGCGTCGTCCTCGACAATCTGCGCAACGCCGCCGAAAAGCATCACCTCACTTTCGGCCCCGACCCCGCCAGTCACGAACGCTGCACCCTCGGCGGCATGATCGGCAATAACTCCTGCGGCGTGCATTCCGTGATGGCGGGAAAAACCGACGACAACATCGAGGAACTAGAAATCCTCACCTACGACGGCGTCCGCCTGAAGGTCGGCCAGAACTTCATCCACGATCATGTTGGGAAAACCGCACCCGGCGGCCCAAATGAAACATGTGGGGACAGCCGCCCTCGGCTGTCCGGCGGCCCGGAATTGTCGGGCCGCGGCGACTCCGGCCGCGCCACTCAAATCCACGAATCGCTAAAACAAATCGCCGCCCAATACGCCGACCTCATCCGCCAAAAATTCCCCAACATCCCGCGCCGCGTCTCCGGCTACAACCTGAACCACCTGCTGCCGGAGAATGGATTTCACATCGCCCGCGCTCTCGTCGGCTCCGAAGGAACATGCGTCACCGTGCTCGAAGCCACTTGCCGCCTGGTCGAGAGCCCTCCCGAGCGCGTGCTGCTGGTGGTGGCCTATCCCGACATTTTCCAATGCGCCGACCATATCCCCGAAATCATGGCGCACAAGCCCATCGGTCTTGAAGGCTTCGACGATCTTCTGGTCGGCTACACCCGCGCGAAAGGAATCAACTCCGAAGGTCTCGCTCTTCTTCCCGAGGGCGGCGGCTGGCTCATGGTGGAATTCGGCGCCTCAACTGCGCCCGAAGCCGAAGCCCAGGCCCGTGCGCTGATGAAAACTTTGTCGCGCAGCGCCAGCCCGCCCAACTTCCGCCTGTTCACCGACAAGCGGCAGGCCAAGCGTATTTGGGAAGTTCGCGAAGCCAGCCTCGGCGTAACCTCGCACGTCCCCGGCGAGCCGCTCTATTGGGAAGGCTGGGAGGACGCCTCCGTCGCGCCGGAGAACCTGGGCGGCTATCTCCGCGATCTGCGCAAGCTGATGGCAGCTTTCGGCTACAGAGGCTCGCTCTACGGACATTTCGGCCACGCCTGCGTCCACACCCGCATCAATTTCGATCTGCAATCGAAACAGGGAATCGCGAACTTCCGCAAGTTCGTTGAGGAGGCTTCCGACCTCGTCGTCAGCTACGGCGGCTCGCTGTCCGGCGAGCACGGCGACGGTCAATCGCGCGCCGAACTGCTTCCCAAAATGTTTGGCCCGGAGCTGATGCAGGCCTTCCGCGAATTCAAAGCCGCCTGGGATCCGGATTGGAAGATGAACCCCGGCAAAGTGATTGGTCTGCCTGGAAAGCTGCCCTACAAGCTCGACGAAAATCTTCGTCTCGGCGCCAACTATGCTCCGTGGGAGCCAGAAACCCGATTCCAGTTTCCCGCCGATCACGGCAGCCTGTCTCAGGCTGCGCTGCGCTGTGTGGGGGTCGGGAAATGCCGCCGCGACGAGGGCGGCGTGATGTGCCCCAGCTACCGCGCCACGCGCGAAGAAGAACACTCCACGCGCGGCCGCGCCCACCTGCTCTGGGAGATGACGCAGGGAGAAGGCCAAAAAGATGGAATCATCCGTGACGGCTGGCGCAGCGAAGAAGTGAAAGAGTCGCTCGACCTGTGTCTGGCCTGTAAAGGCTGCAAGAGCGACTGCCCCGTCGGCGTCGACGTCGCCACTTATAAAGCCGAATTTCTTTCGCACTACTACGAAGGCCGCGTGCGCCCTCTCAACGCCTACGCCTTTGGCAACATCGATTTCTGGGCGCGCTTGGCCTCGAACGCTCCGGGCCTGGCGAACCTCACGACGCAACTGCCGGTTCTACGAGATTTGGCCAAGTTCGTCGCCGGAATCCCGGCGCAACGCACGATTCCGCCGTTCGCTCCGCGTAGCTTCAAAAGGAATTGGTTCGGACGGGGCGAAACCGCGAGCTCGCACAATCTGGATGGCCCTCCCGTCCTCCTCTGGCCCGATACTTTCAACAACTATTTTCTGCCAGCCACGGCCATGGCCGCTGCCGAAGTTCTCGAAGCCGCCGGTTTTCAGGTGATCGTCCCCCGCGCCAACCTGTGCTGCGGCCGCCCGCTCTACGACTTCGGCATGCTCGACCGCGCCGAGGCGTTGCTGTTGCGGATCCTCGACGAACTCTCCCCCGAAATCGAAGCCGGAGTTCCCGTCGTCGGCCTTGAACCCAGCTGCGTCGCCGTCTTCCGCGACGAACTGCTCAACCTGTTTCCCCACGATCAGCGCGCCCGGGCCCTGGCCAGCCAGACTTATCTGCTCAGCGAATTCCTGGAAACTCACGCCCGCGACTTCAAACTTCCCCGCTTCGAGCGCACCGCCCTGCTCCACGGACACTGCCATCACAAGTCGATCCAGAAGATGACCGCCGAAGAATCCGTCCTACGCCGCCTCGGCGTCGACTTCCGCCAGCCCGCTCCCGGTTGCTGCGGCATGGCCGGCTCGTTTGGCTTCGAGCGCGACAAATACGACATTTCCATGGCCATCGGAGAGCTTGAACTCCTCCCCGCCGTCCGCAGCGCTCCCTCCGACTGCCTGATCATCGCCGATGGTTTCAGTTGCCGCGAGCAGATCGCCCAAGGCACCGACCGCGAAGCCCTGCATCTTGCCGAAGTCCTCCAAATGGCGTTGGAGCAGGATGAAGACCACGGGCTCACCGCGGAAAACGCCACCAAAATTGGCGAGGACGTCGCCCAGCGAGTCTCCAGCCCCTATCCCGAGTCTTCTCGAGCCCGGCAGCGTCACGCCGAGGTCCAGGCCTCTATGAAAAGGGCTGGAATTGGGTTGGGAGCCCTCGCCGCAGGCGCTTTCCTGTTATGGAAAATCGGCAGAAGATATTGATTATAAAAGGTTTAACTAAAGTCCATAGCTTTCCGCTAACCCCCACCTCTCGCCAGATCGCCCGCTTTCTGGGACAATAGAACTCTCGCCGCTAGCTGGCGCGGGTCTCAATCCGCCGCTGGATCTTAAGAACTGGAAAAGCCTCATGGAACGCGAACGCATAGCCACCGCCGTCAGCAACGACGCCATTAACGACGCCATCGTCGAGGCACGTCACGACTCGTCCCAGAGCCGGGCCAGCCAGCCTCACGCCGCCCAGTCTCATGCTTCTCAGTCCCAGCCGACGCCGTTGTACGGGTCTGCCCTGGTCCTGATCCAGTTTGACGTTTGCGAGGAGATTCGCCTCGACGAGCTCCGCAAGATCCTCGGCGCCCGGACGGTCGATGCCAGCTTCAAGCACCATTCTCCCGGCTACGTTCGCTACCAGCGACCTCCGGTCGAGGAGACAATCGAGCCCCTCATCCTCGAAACCGGCGAGCGCCTCGACGGACAGATCAAGTATTACGACTACGGCGTAGTCAGCCTGGTCTTCGAGCTGCCGTTCTCCGGCGACTGGGACGACTTGGTGCAGCTCTCCTGCCGCTGGACCTCAGATTCCAACTTTGAGAACCTGGCCTCGCGCATCGTTAAAGAGAAGCTGAAGCTGGCTGCTCCGGCGCTGGTCAAGCCCTACACCGCCGAATGGCTGCAGGAAGACTATTTCATTTTCCACGTGCGCGAGATTGCCGGCTCGCCCTCCGCCACCGACTTGCTCGCCACGCAGGGCGACCGCATCGCCCAGGTCGTGCGCGGCGAAACCGCCATGCTTTCCGAAGGCGAGAAGCAGGAAATTCTCCAGTCCCGCATCTCTTACTATCCAAATGACCTAGCGGTCATCGGCTGGAACGCGGCGTTTATTTATGACACGCCAACCGGCGCCGAAACCGCCATCCAGCTGCTGCAATACGCCAACTCGCAGCTGCTCGAGTTCCGCCACTACGACGAACTCCTGACCAAAGAACTCGAAGGCGTTTACGACTTTCTCGACGCCGGAGGCACCGGCCTGTGGTCGCGCTGGCGCACCGCCCGCGCCGCCGGAAAGCTGCACACCGTGCTGCTCGACGTCAGCGAACTCACCGAACGCGCCGACAACGCCATCAAATTCCTCAGCGACATGTTTTCCGCCCGCCTCTACAAGCTGGCCGCGCAGAAAGTCGGCGTGCCCGACTACAAAGATCTGGTGAAGGAAAAGCTGCAAACCGCCGAAGATCTCTACCGCTTCATGGTGGACCAATTCAACCAGAGCCGCGCCTTCGTGCTTGAACTAATGGTGGTCGTCATTCTGATCATCGAGCTAATCTACTTCTTCCGCGGCAAACCGATCTAACGAAACCTACGCAAACTCCGCACCCCCCGCAAGTAGTCCCAAGCCCTCGTCACGGTGAGCGAAGCGAAGGACTTGTGCAACTTGCTGGCGCCATCACCAGGCTCCGAAAGGAGTTGCCATGGTCGCGCTATTTTCTGAAAACGTCGCCGATCGGATTCGCATTTTTTTCTTGACTGAGAAGTCCGGCGTGCCTAATATGGCGTCATACGACATGTCGTGTAACGACATGTCGTCAAGAGTAATATATGCAGCCGCTCACTGAAACCGTCCTCCTGATCCTGGTTAGCCTGGCGGAGCGCCCGCGCCACGGTTACGCGATTCTGAAAGATGTTGAGAAAGTCAGCGTCGGGCGAGTCGTGCTCAGTACCGGCACTCTCTACAGCGCCCTCCGCCGCCTGCTGGATGAAGGCTGGATCGAGCGCTTCGGGTCAGAGGACGGCGCTCGCGGGCGCCAGGCCTATCGCCTCTCCCCGCTCGGCAGCGGCATTCTCCAGATGGAAATCAGCCGCCTGAAGCAACTGACGCGGGTAGCCAGTCTGCGCACCGCGCGCAAGGAGGCATGATCACGATGTCGACCAAGCCCGCCGTGACGCACGCGTTGTACGAAGGCCTGCTGCGCTTGTATCCACGTTCATACCGCCAGCAGTTCGGCGATGAAATGATCGCCGTTTTTCGCGAAGCTGGCGCGGATGTGCACCAGAAGGGAAGCCTCGGCAAAGCCAGGTTTTATTTTCGCGAGATCGGCGGCCTGTTTCGCGGAGCGCTTGCCGAACATGCCCGGCGTATCTTCGGCGGCCGCGTGCCGTTCCCACTCTCGTCCAGGAGGTTCGATATGCATCCAGAGTTTCGTTTCCCACGGTCCACAGTTTTCCTGATGTCAATCATCTTCGCGGGCGTGATCCTGGCAATGGAGAAGGCCGACGCCATCCAGGTGAAATATGCGGCTGCTGCCGACTCGATATGGCCGTCGTTGCCTTGGTTTTTAGGGATAGCGCTTCTCTTCACATGCGCCACGGTCATAGTCATTTGGGGAATCTTGTTTGCGCTAGGACGAACTGGAGTTCATCGCCTGGCAAGCATACAGCCCGGTACGAACAGGCCTGACTGATCCTGGTGCCGAATGGTGATTCGGTCAGTTCCCGAATGGAGGAGGTTTCACGATGCGCGCTCAAATGCCGCTTGCCCTGTTCGCTTTAGTGTTTGGTACGTTGGAAGCCGCCGGCGGAGCCCAGGAGATGATCTACCTGGGCATCATGAATAGCGAGACGTATCCGCTGGTCGCCGGAGCGCTGGGTGTTCTTACCGGCGGCTTGCTGCTGGCGGCCGGAATCACTCTGCTGATAGGTTCCCCGCATGCTCCGGTTCTGGCGCAGGCCACCGCCTGGATCTCCGTGCCCGTCTTCATCCTGACGGGCATTGTCACGCGCCGGGCAGGCTGGCCGATCACGGCAGTCGGGATTCTATTTCCGCTGCTGCTGCTTTTCGGTCAGAAGGGCCGCAGCGCCGGCGAGTCGATATCGAAGACGTAAGCGGTTCCCTCGTGCTCCCACGTGCGCTTCGTGGTTAAATTGAGCCACGAGGGAATCCCATGCGAGGTTTAAAAGACAAGCGCGTCCTGATCACCGGAGGCGCGAGCGGAATCGGTGCGGCCACCGCGACGCGATTCCTGGAAGAAGGAGCGCGGGTCTGCGTGCTCGACCGCGATGCTCAGGGATGTGACCACATCCGCCGCGAGTTGCCCGGCCTGGCCGAGGCCATCATCGCCGACGTCACCGACCTCATGCAGGTCGAGGCCGCGTTCGCCGAGGCCGTCCGCCTGATGGACGGCGTCGACGTGCTCATCAACAACGCCGGCATCAGCATCCGCCATAATTTTCTGGAGATCACTCCGGAAGAGTGGGAGAAAGTTCTCTCCGTCAATCTCACCGGCGTTTTTTATGTGGCGCAGACCGCGGCCCGCCACATGTGGGAGCGCGGCAGCGGCGCGATTCTGCAGACCGCATCTACGAACGGACTGGTGGGCCAGCCTTTCTACGCCGACTACAACGCCACCAAGGCTGGAGTGATTGCGCTCACTAAAACCATGGCCGTGGAACTTGCCCCCAAAGTGCGCGTGTGCGCTGTGGCTCCGGGATACGTGCTCACTCCCATGCAGCGCGCCGAGTACAGCGAGCCCATGCTCGAGGAAGTGAACCGCAAGATTCCTCTGCGTCGCCACGCGGAGCCGGGGGAGATTGCCGCACTGTTTGCTTATCTTGCATCGGATGACGCTGCCTACGTGACCGGGCAGGTGATCACCATTGATGGCGGAGAAACCGCCGGCGGATTGGCGAGCCGCTAGAATGCGTCGCACCAGAACGAAGGCGCGTCGCGCGGAGCGTTCCGTGGCAAAGCCGCGGCACACGCAAACCAAAGCCACTGTCTTTCTCGGCGGAGGCCGCATCACCGGCGCGCTGATTGCGGGCTTGCGCTTGGCGGGATACGACGGTCGCATTATCGTGCACGATCGCAATCCCGGAAAGCTGAGAGCGCTCCGCCGCGAGTCTGGCATTGAAATCGCGCTTGATTTGAAATCGGCAGTCGCGCAAGCGGACATGCTGATCGTTGCAGTGCGTCCGCTTTCGGTTACGGAGATGCTGGATGAAGTCGCACGTTCCCTCACCGTAAGTGACCCCATCCTCGCTGTCAGCCTCGCCGCCGGAATTCCGATCAAGAAGTTGCGCGCCCGGCTCGGCCCGCCCGTGCGATGGGCGCGAGCTATGCCCAGCCCGGTTTGCCGCATTGGACGCGGCTTGACTGCGGTTGCATTCGACCGTCAAGTTCCGAAACGCGGTCGTGATCGAGTACGTAAGCTTTTTGCGCGTGTGGGGCCGGTAATGGAAATTTCTGAAGATCGCTTCAACATTTTTACTGCAACCTTCTCGCCCAGCCACGGCTATCATGCTTTGGCGGCGCTGGCCAAGGCCGCAGAGAACGCAGGCTTCGCCGGCGGCCTGGCTGTCACCGCCGCCGCGCATGCACTTGCGGACAGCATTTTTTATTGGCGGGAGAGCGGCGAAGATCTGGATGTCCTGTTGGAAGAAGCGGCCACGCCAGGTGGGACCGCAGCCGCGACCATGGCTGCCATGGATGATGCCGGCTACGCGCGAGCCGTTGCCCGCGGCTTGAAGGCCGGAGTGGAGCGGGGCCGCAGGAACGCCCGCTAATCTCAGGACGTTCATCTTGATTTGCGCAAAGCGGAGAGCAGCGAGATGGAGTTGATTTAATTTTCGACGCATTCCCGCTTCTGTTCACGCTTCCCAAGTTACTTTTGTAACCGCCGGAGAACCCCGCGGCATCTGAGAATCCGGCTGCCGACCTGTCAGAATAGAGTTCGGGAAACCGCGTGAGCCGTTTTGGCCAGTCGTTTTTTAGCCAGCCCTGGAAAGAGCGCTCAGTGAAAGCCTGAACATGGAAGTACAGACGCCCAAAGCACTGCGACGCAGCACGCGCATCCGCGTGGAGATTCCCGTCGCCGTTACGAGCCTGGACCGGGTTCGTCCTTTCGCGGAAAAATGTGTAGCGATTCTGGTCAGTGCACAGGGATGCGGATTGCGCAGCCCGCGCGCCTTGCCCGCCGAAACCCCTATCATGATTGGCGATTTGCCCGGCGGTGGAAGCGTGACCGCGCGTGTGGCCAGCTGCCTGCCTCTGGGTAGCGATGGCAAATATTTTCTGATCGGCGCTGCGCTCTACACGCACGGAAATTTCTGGGGCATCGCCGACCCGCCCGAGGACTGGAACGTGGCCGCGCCGCGCGATCCGGCGCTCGGCAGCGCTTCGCCGTCGCTGAGTGCGTCGTCTCTCAACCCGTCGTCCGGGAAATCGCCAACCGTCAGCACACCGCCCGCTGGAAAAAAGGCCTGGCCTTACAACCTATTCACGACCAGCACCGAGGCGCATTCGAGCCGCAAGTAGGGCGCAACCCTGTCGCCTGAAATCGAACGAGAGCAAAATCCTTCCAACGATTGAGTTCCGCTTCGCGAAGGGCGTGGGGCTTCCGTAATCTCGCTCAGTTTTCGTGCTCTGCCATACTGAGCGAGGCATATGTCTGAAACTCCAGAATCCGCGGCCGTAAACACACCTGCAGAAACGCGGGAGGCGCAGCAGTCCGAGCTGTGCTTCGGGGCGGCCGAGACGCAGAACGAAATGCAACTCGAAATGCGTTTCGAGACGGAAGAGACTCTGGCCGAAACGACAAACGAGCGGCCGACCGGGATGCACAACGAAACGCGGGTTGAAATACATACCGAGGCGCCGGCTGAAACGCCGGTCGAGCTGCAGCCGGTCGAGCTGCAGCCGGTCGAGCCGAAGAATGAAGCGCGGATCAATCTGCAAGCCGAAACGCTGATCGTAACGCAAGACCAAACGCCCGTCGTAACGCAAATCGAAACGCGAGTCGAAACGCAAACCGAAGCGCCGGTCGAGCTGCAGACCGAAACTCGGATTGAGAAACAAAGCGAGACGCGGATCGAAACGCAAACCGAGACCCAGGTCGTTACCCAATCTGAAGCCCAGGTCGCACCGCAGACTGAACCGCGAGTTGAGATAGAGCGGCTTGAGATAAAGCAGGTTGAGATAAAGCAGCTCGAGATAAAGAACGAGAAGCCAGCCGAACCGCCGGCGGCAACGCGTCCCGAGCCACAGGCCGTGACGCTGAGTGACCGTCCGTTCCGCGTGAAACTGCGGGGCTCGGTGCTGGTGCTGATCCGGCTGCCCAACAAAAGGCAGTTGCGGGCTGCGCTGCATCAGCTTTCGACCACCGGCGGCGTCATCAATCTGGAAAAGCCGCTGGATGAAAAAATCGAAGTGGAACTGATTTTTCACATCGACCGCTCCACCATCCGCGGCAAGGCGCAGATGTTGTTTCCCATGTGGGCGACGCAGGGATGGATGCAGCCGTTCCGCTTCGTGGAATTGACGGACGTAGATCGCAACGCTCTGCAGGAAAATCTGCAATCGTTTATTGGCAACCTGGCCAAGGGCGCTTCCGCCTCCAGCTAGAAGTTCTCGGAGCTCCTGCAACTCACTGACGCAAATACAGGCCGAGTCACACCCAGAGTCAAAAGCAGCGGGCAAGAGTGCCCGCTCCACACAGGCCTTCCAACATGAGGTTCTGCTCATAGTTACTCTGGTTATCTCCGCATTCCATCCGGTTGGAATATGATCCGAGCAGGGAGCGCGATGAAGAAACTCAGTTTTGTAGTTTCACTCACCAACAACGAGAACGACTACCAGCAGGAGCAGGCCGCGGCTGCGGAGAAGGCCGCGCGCCGTCTGGGCGTGGATGTAAAAATCATTCAGGCCAATAACGACTCCCTCAAACAGAGCCAGCAACTGCTGGACATCATTCAAAACACAACGGGTCCACGGCCGGACGCGATTATTTTCGAGCCCGCCGGTGGGACGGCGTTTCCGCAGGTGGGGCGCGCCGCCGCAGCCGCAGGGATCGGCTGGGTGATCCTGAATCATGAGGTGGACTACGTTGCCCAGCTGCGCAGGGCTCATCCCGGTGTTCCCGTGTTTTCCATTAGCTCGGACCACGTAGAAGTTGGGCGAATTCAGGGGAAGCAGTTTGCCGCGTTGCTGCCCGAGGGCGGTTCGGTTCTGTACATTGAAGGTCCGGCGGCGAGTTCGGCGGCTAAGGATCGAACCCGGGGAATGAATGAAACTAAACCGGCCAACATTCAAGCGAAAGTGATGCGCGCCAACTGGACGGAAGAAAGTTCCTATCGCACAGTGAGTTCCTGGCTGCGCCTGCGCACTTCGCACGAGATGCACATTGAACTGGTGGGCGCGCAAGATGACAGCATGGCCATGGGCGCGAGAAAAGCGTTTGCGGAACTGGCAACTGGAGATCGCGAGCGCTGGCTGAAAATGCCTTTCACTGGTTGTGACGGCATGCCCAAGACAGGCCAGGCGTGGGTACGAAGCGGGGAGTTGGCAGCGACGATCTTTATCCGCCCGAATACAGATCTTGCCCTGGAGATGCTGACCGAAGCGATCCGCAAGGGATCGCCACTGCCGGAGCAGCATTTGACGATTCCGGAATCGGTGCCGGCTCTCGCAGAGATTACGCCCCGTGTGAAGTCGAACGCGGGCAAACAACGTTCCGCCAGCGTCTGAAGCAACCCGCGTCTGAATCCTGATCTGGCTGCAGATTTCCGCCCTGCGTGCGCTCCATACTTTGTTCTCATCGTCTGCGCGGCGCAAGAAATTCCCCCGGCCAAACCCAGTTTTTTTGTCCTCCAGAAATTTCGGCTGTATCCTACCCAGCCTAGGACCCAAAAATCCTGCATAAGATCGTCCGTCCCCGAAGTTCGAAAACATGTAAAATGAGCGGCCAATTTGCAGCACGCCCGGCAGTGACATCCCAAGGGTACGGTCTGTGATGCGGACCGAAGGTCAATGGAGGCGGGAATGGCAAGTACCGCGCAAGTGGCGGGAACCGGGAACGAAGAGTACAGCATCTGGCGCGTGATCATGGCTTCGTCGGTCGGCACCATGATCGAGTGGTACGACTTCTACATTTTCGGCAGTCTGGCGGCCATACTGAGTCCGAAGTTTTATCCCCCGGGCAACGAGACGTTCCAGTACGTTGCCTACCTGGCCACCTTCGCGGTCGGCTTCCTGGTGCGGCCTTTTGGTGCGCTCTTCTTTGGCCGCATCGGCGATTTGGTGGGACGCAAGTACGCCTTCCTGGTAACGCTTTCGATCATGGGTTTTTCAACATTTGCCATCGGCCTGCTGCCTTCCTACGCCACCGCCGGATGGTTTGCGCCGATCGTGCTGCTTCTGATCCGCGTCCTGCAAGGACTGGCGCTGGGCGGAGAGTATGGCGGCGCCGCGGTTTACGTGGGCGAGCATGTTCCTGACAGTAAGCGCGGCTTCTACACCAGCTTTATCCAGATCACGGCCACGCTGGGCCTTTTCGTCTCGCTGATCGTGATTCTGGTTACGCAGAACTCGATGTCGAAAGAGGACTTCGCCGCTTACGGCTGGCGAATTCCGTTCCTGATCTCCATCATCCTGGTGATGATCTCCCTCTACATTCGCTTGAAGATGAAAGAATCGCCCATCTTCGCGGAGCTCAAGGCCACGGGAATGACCTCCGCGCAGCCGTTGAAGGATGCCTTCACCAAGTGGCCGAATCTGAAGAATGTCCTGATATCGCTTTTCGGAGCCACGGCGGGGCAGGGCGTGGTCTGGTATACCGGGCAGTTTTACGCTCTGTTCTATATGCAGACTATTCTCAAAGTAAATGTAAAAACCGCCAACATCGTGGTCGCAATCGCTTTATTGCTGGGGATGCCGTTCTTCACGGTTGTCGGTGCGCTTTCTGATCGCGTCGGACGAAAGAAACTGATGATGGCGGGTTGTCTTCTCGGAGTGCTTACCTACATCCCGATCTACAAGGCCATGGAGCGGGCCGCGGGGAATAATGTAGTCACAGTAAAATCCGCGCGCAACAAAGTGACCGGCGCGATCTCGCTCACGGCCATGACCACGGACGCGACCGGCGCATTGGTCCAAGCCAAAGAAGCCCCGAATCCGAATCGCACTATGCTCGTCCTGCTGGTGTTCGTGCAGGTTCTCTACGTATGTCTGGTGTATGGGCCGATTGCCGCTTACCTAATCGAGGCTTTCCCGGCGAAGGTTCGCTACACGTCGCTTTCGCTGCCGTATCACATCGGCAACGGAGTGTTTGGCGGCTTGCTGCCGTTGATCGGCCTGTCGTCGGTTGCAGCCACGGGCAATATTTATGCCGGCCTCTACTACCCGATGATTGTGGCCGGCATGACATTTATCGTGGGCAGCCTGCTGTTGCGCGAAACCAAAGGCGTGCGCATCTGGGATGAAACGGGAGGACGGGCCGCGGCTGCAGACTGAGGTGTTCAGTCCGCTGCAACTTTTTTGGTTTGTCATCCAGAGCGAAGCGAAGGATCCCTCATAGCGCTACGGATGACTGTCGTCTAAGGCCTTGTCTCTATATCTGATAGTCGATATCTTCCATGATCCTCTGCAGCGAAGCCGAAAGCGGCTCGTGCTGCGGGGAACCGGCGCCCTCGAGTTGCTGCACGCGCTCGCGCAGCTTGCTCACTTCCGTCGCAACTGCGGCCAGCGCCTCGGAAAGCGGATCGTTGATCTGCTTGGGATCGGTGATCACGACACGTTCCCCGTCGCGGAAAATGATGTGGCCAGGAACTCCCACCACCGTGGAATTCGCGGGCACGCTGCGCAACACCACGGAACCCGCGCCAATCCTGCAGTTGCGGCCGACCGTGATGTTGCCGAGAACTTTCGCTCCGCCGCCGATCACCACATCGTCTTCAATCGTAGGATGCCGTTTGCCGTGCTCCTTGCCTGTGCCTCCGAGCGTGACTCCCTGATATAGTGTCACGTCGTTGCCCACCACCGCGGTTTCGCCGATCACCACTCCCAGGCCATGATCGATGAATAGCCGCCGGCCGATCTGTGCTCCGGGATGAATCTCGATCCCCGTCAGAAAGCGAACCACCTGCGAAAGCCAGCGCCCAAATAGGAAGAAGCCATGGCTCCAGAACCAATGGGTGATCCGGTAACCCCACACCGCGTGCAACCCCGCATAACACAAGAACACTTCCAGCCGCGATTTGGCAGCCGGGTCAAGCTCCACCACGGTGTTGACATCTTCGCGAATTAGAGCCAGCAGACCGGGCATGAATTCTGACGAAATTCAAAGATGGAAACTCAGATCGGAACCGTGGACGTCGGAATCTGCAGTGCCCGGTTCCGCAATTCCTCGAACAGAATACTACTCAGGTAGCGCTCGCCGAACGAGGGAATAACCACGACCACGAGCTTTCCTTTATTTTCCGGCCGCCGAGCCACCTGCAGAGCCGCAACCACAGCGGCTCCCGAAGAGATCCCCACCAGCAGGCCCTCTTCCAGCGGCAACCGCCGCGCCATTGTGATCGCCTCATCATTCGTGACGGTGATGACTTCGTCGATCAGATCTCTGCGCAGAATTTTGGGAACAAAGCCGGCGCCAATTCCCTGAATCTTGTGTGGCGAAGGTTTGCCGCCGGAGAGCACCGGACTCTCGGCCGGTTCCACGGCCACGGCTTTGAACGAAGGCTTTTTCGGCTTGATGTATTCACTCACCCCAGTGATGGTCCCGCCCGTGCCCACGCCGGAAATCAGGAAGTCGACTTTCCCGTCGGTGTCCTCCCAAATCTCCGGGCCAGTGGTCTCGCGATGAATCTTGGGATTGTCGGCATTGTCGAATTGCTGCAGCATAAAACCGTTGGGAGTCGAGGCCAGAATTTCTTCCGCCTTGGCCACGGCGCCTTTCATTCCCTTGGGACCGGGAGTGAGCACGAGCTCCGCGCCGAAAGCCAGCAGCAGAACGCGGCGTTCCAGACTCATGGTTTCAGGCATGGTCAGAATCAGCCGGTAGCCCTTTACCGCCGCCACAAAAGCCAGGCCAATGCCGGTGTTGCCGCTGGTCGGCTCAACCAGCACGGTTTTGCCGGGATGAATTCTTCCCGCGCGTTCCGCTTCCACGATCATGCTGACGCCAATCCGGTCTTTCACGCTCGCCAGCGGGTTTTGGCTCTCCATCTTTGCGACGACCTCAGCCACGCATCCTTCGGTGACTTTATTCAGCCGCACCAGCGGCGTATGACCGATCAGTTCTGTAACGTCTTTTGCGATTTTCATGATGATCTCCTCTGGCTTCGAAGAAATTGCGCGTGCCGCAACAAACAATCACGGCGGACGAAAGACTACTAAGCTTGCCAAGATACTATAGCTTGCCCCAAAGACGATTTTGTCTATCGCTTTGTTCTGCTCTCCGGTCTCCCGGGCTCTGCGCCTTTGCGAAAGTGGGTATCGTCGCTGGCTAGGAATGCGCTATATCATTGGGGCACTGTTGGTTGCGGTGCTAGGCTAGTCGTTGCTATCTGGTCGTGGCGATATGGAACGTTCGTTGATCTGGCTCGAAGGCGAAGAGAACGGCTGGTCCTGCTCGAATTGCCGATGGAGATATCCCGTCCCCACGCTGCTCAGCGGTGAAGAGGCGATGGGCGCATACGATCGCCTGGCCGCGGCGAAGTTTCGCGATCACAAGTGCGAAGCCGAACCCAGCTTTGCCGTAGCCAAGAAAGACGCAAAGCCGGCTACCGACAACACCTTCGCAGACCGGGCTCAAGCGCTCATAAAACGCGGCTACAAACCGAAAGTCGCGGTAGAACTGGCGATGCAGGAAATCGAGATGGAATTCGGCCACAAGCCCGCCCTCATGGAAAAAGCCCGCGCCGATGCCGAAGATTTTCTTTCGCGAGTCCGCAAGGGACTAATCTAGGAGACTTGATCGGAAAGGCCCCTCTCTAGTGTCACTGATCTCATTCGTAACATCCGAAGAAAAGTCGTTTTCCACAATCCCGCAATCGAACGAGTTAGCTTAAGATATGTATGTTTTCGAACCCAAAGGGGGATCCGTGATCCGACCCTGTTTCACCTTCACGCTTGTTCTAGCAATGGCGGTCGGGACGAGCCATCCATCACCCGCGCAGACCTACTCGGTACTCTACAGTTTTGGAGGTGCAACCGGGGACGGTATCGGGCCTTCCGGTGCGCTTACCCAGGACGCGGCCGGCAACTTCTACGGCATCACCCAGGTTGGAGGCAATTCCGCGGTCGGAACCGTGTTCAGCGTGACTCCGGCGGGTCTGGAAACCGTCCTCTACGATTTCAATTTGCAGCCAGATGCAATGCTCCCAGTTTTTGGTCTGTTCCGGGACTCTACAGGAAATCTCTATGGGACGGCCCCGGCGGGGGGAGCATATGGGGCCAATAACGGTGATGGCGCCGTTTTCAAGGTAGATGCCGCTGGGAACGAAACCGTACTGCACAGCTTCGGCAAAGGGAAAGACGGTGTCTATCCCAACGGTCCGCTGATTCGCGACGCGAAAGGCTACCTGTATGGGGAGACTATTAGCGGAGGCAGATACGGACAGGGCACGTTATTCAGAATCAGCCCAACCGGGGAAGAGAAGGTTCTGTATAGCTTCACCGGCCCAAACGGAGCTAATCCCAGCGGTGGTCTGATCCAGGATGCGGATGGAAATCTGTATGGAACCGCTTGGGGCGGAGGCGCCAACGGATTCGGCATCGTTTTCGAGTTCACTTCTGCCGGAGCGTTCACCGTTCTTTACAACTTCTGCTCGGCCGTGCATTGCACCGACGGTGGTCAACCCATGGCTGGGCTTGTTCAGGATTCGTTCGGCACCCTGTACGGAACCACCATCAATGGAGGGGCGTTCGCGGTAGAACTGGCGATGCAGGAGATCGAGATGGAATTCGGCCACAAGCCCGCCCTTATGGAAAAAGCCCGCGCCGATGCCGAAGATTTTCTTTCGCGAGTCCGCAAGGGTCTGATCTAAAGAAAGCCCCTCTGTGACTGCTCGGCTCTGCAGGTAGGGCAATCCCGAAAAAATGAGACGTGCCCTATTCCTGGCGCAGGGCGCTTAGAGGATTCACTCGGGAGGCGCGCCGCGCTGGGACGTACGTTGCCAATGCTGCGACCATGAAAACGACGAGGGGCACGATGAAGTAAAGCCGCGGCTCGGTCACGTGGAAGTCGAACAAGATCGCGGCAAGAATTTTCGGCAGCGGCAGAGCCATCACGAGACCAACGGCGCCTCCGACTGCGGCCATTTTCATGCCCTCGCCCAGAACCATTGTCAGCACATCGCGGCTCTTCGCCCCCAGAGCGATGCGGATCCCGATTTCGTGGCTTCGCTGGCCCACGGAATATGCGATGAGGCCATAAATTCCGATCGCCGAAAGAATCAGCGCCAGGAAGGCAAAGATGCCCAATGCCCGCAAGAACAATTGATCCCCTGCATTCTGGAGCTCGAGGACGACCGACATGCTCATCACATGAGCCAAAGGAAGCTCGGCATCGACCTGGGCAACCGAACTGTGCAGTGCCGACGCGAGGCCTTCCGGATCGGAAGCCGAACGAAGCATCACAGAGAAAGAAGCCACGGGCCGCTGAAAAAACGACTCATAGACTTCGGGGTCGTCGCGCTCGGATCCGGAATACGATTTCACGTTGCCCACCACGCCCACGATCTCGCTCCACTCGGGCGGACCGCCGCTAACATCCAGGCGGATTTGTGCACCGAGCGGAACCTGGCCGTTCAGATAACGATTCACAAATTGCTGGTTTACCAGGAGCACTCGTGGCGTCTTGGGAGAATCCAGCTCGGTAAAGGTACGACCTTGCAGCAACGGGATTTCAGCTGTGCGGAAGTAGTCTGGGGTAACGACAAAATCGAGTGCGATGGGCCCCTGGCCGGTCGCGGAATCCGTTTGGCCTTTGATGTGGAGGGTTACGGGGCTTGGTCCGCTGGCCGGCAAGTCGGAAGTAACCGCGGCAGCCTCGGCGCCGGGAAGATGTTGCAGACGGGAAATCACGTCCCGAACAAAGAGAACCTGGCGGGAGTCATTGTCATAACGAGCGCTGTCGAGGGTCACGCCAGCGGTCAGCAGATGGTCGGTCCGGAACCCAAGGTTCTGATGCTCAACCACGTAAATCCCACGAAAAAGCAGCCCGGTTCCCACCAGCATAAACAGGGCCAGGGCGATTTCGCCGGTTACCAGGACGGACCGAAGCCGGCTGCGAGAGCGGCTCTGCGAGGCTGCCCGGCTTTCGTCTTTCAAATTCGTGGTGACATCCGTTCGCGACGCGTTCAGCGCCGGCGCCAGGCCACACAATACTGCGCAAGCCACAGAGATGCTCGCGGTGAAAACGACAACTTTCCAATCCAGGCTTAAGGGAACGGCGCTGATTGCGTCGTTGAAGGTGAAGCCGGCTCGAAGCAGATTAATGCCCCAAGATGCAAGCAGCAGACCCACACTACCGCCGAGCGTAGCGATGATCAGTCCTTCGGTGAGCAACTGGCGGACGATGCGGAGGCGTCCGGCTCCAAGCGCGCCGCGAATGGCGACTTCCTTCCGCCGCCCCGCCGCGCGCGCCAACAGCAAGCCGGCCACATTCGCACATGCAATCATAAGAACGAAGGCAACCGTCGTCATGATCATGGCCAGTCCGCTGCGAATGCCGAAACCATAGATCAGAAAATCGGACAGCGTGCGCACCGTAACGCCCCAGCCTTTTTCGCTCTCCGGGAAACTTTCCTGGGCGCGACGCCCCAACGTTGCCATTTCGGCCCGGGCTTGTTCGAGGGTTACGCCAGACTTGAGCCTTGCGTACAGATACAGAGAGTGGTCTTTTCGAGCGGCGGCGGTTTGATCCGCAGCTGTCAGAACGAGCGGGGTCCAGACTTGCGGGGTGAAGCCCAGCAAACGGAAGCTCGCGGGCATTACTCCGATCACCTCGTAAGGCTCGCGATTGAGGCGGATCGTGCGGCCCACGACAGAAGCGTCGGACCCGAAGCGCCGCGTCCACAGTTCATGGCTGAGAACTACGACATGCTCCTTTCCGGGCTGGCCTTCGCTGGTTTCAAAGGTGCGTCCGAATTGGGGTGTGACGCCCAGCACGTTGAAATAATTGGGAGACACGGCGGCAGCGCGGAGTGCTTCCGACAGACCCTGCACCGTCAGGCTGGCGGTGCGATATTCATCTCCTGCGGCCATATCCGCGAAAACGTGGTTCGCTTCGCGCCAGGCCAGATAATTCGCCGCAGAGACGGCTCTCGCATCCGCCTGGAACCCTCCAGCGGGGTCAACCGACGTGACCACCGCCACGCGCTCAGGGTCGCGGCCCGGTGGCTGCCGCAACAGAATGGCGCTGACCATGCTGAACATGGTGGCGTTCACCGCGATGCCAAGCGCGAGCGTGAGAACAGCGATCGTGGTGAAACCCATGTTCTTGCGCAACTGTCGTATTCCATATCGCAAATCTTGAACGAGAGTTTCCATATCCGGTTTCACTCCTGACACGCTGTTTCGCCCATGTGCAGATGTTCCGAGGGCGCTGACCAACGAAAGATCACAGCAGATACCCCACCAAAGCGTCGGCCGCGGAGAAGCGTTGACAGCAAACGACAAAATAGGTGTCGGGCAGCCGCGCGATGCAGTGATTGCGTTCGGTGCTGGACATCGATGCCCGAGAACGGACAGTCGCCTAACAAGTTCTTCGCCAGAAGTTTCGCGGATAGGCGTCAGGGCAGGTAGCTCGTTGAAAGCGGGGGGGATAAGCGCTTGACCCTCGAAAGCAGCGACTCTGTGCCCCGTCCAAAAGTACCGGCTGTGGGTTACTGAAGTTTCTTAAAAACCTTCCAAATCGTTGTTTCTAAATACGTTAGCTGGTATTACTGGGTATTCCGGAGTCTCCGGGGACACAACTGTGCTTTCAAGCGTAACTGATAGCGCTAAGGGTATGCCGAGCCGCGTCCAGACGTGGCGAGGGACGCCTGCGCTCGGCAAGCTCTTCATCGGACTCGTCGTGGCCGGCGGCACGGCCACGCTGCTCTACGGCGCTATCCACCAGAGCAGCAAGAACATCGCGGAGTTCATCTGCTACCTGGGGATTGCGATTCTCGCATCCCGCCTCAAAGTGACCTTGCCCGGCATCACCGGCACCTTGTCAGTCAACTTCCTGTTCATCCTGGTGGGAGTGCTGGAATTGAGCTTCTCGGAGACGCTGATTCTGGGTGCGGTCTCCATTCTGGCGCAAACCCTTTATCCTGAGCGCCCTAACGCCCTGGCGGTGACGTTCAACGTATGTGCTGGGGCGATTTCGACCGCGCTCACTTACGTGGTGTATGACCATCCCTGGAGCAACCTGCTGATCGGCAGCAAGCCGCTGCTGCTGGGGGTTGCGGCGTCGGTCTACTTTGTGGCGAACGCCGGTTCGATTGCGACCATGATTGCGATCACGGAGCGGCGGCCGCTCAAGAAGCTCCTGGTCGATTGTTATTTCTGGTCATTCCCCTACTACATTGTGGGCGCGGGCATCGCGGGCACCATCGCCTGGCTCGACCGCATATTCAACTGGGAAAGCTCTCTGCTGATGGTTCCGGTGGTGTATTTGATCTACCGGTCATATCGCCTCTACCTGGGCAAGCTTGAGGATGAAAAGGTCCACGTCGAGGAAATCGCGAACCTCCATCTCCGGACCATCGAGGCGCTGGCGCTGGCCATCGAGGCCAAGGACCAGACCACGCACGAGCATCTGCAGCGGGTGCGAGTCTACGCCATCGAAGTGGCCAAGGAAATGGGAGTGGCCGGGGCGGAACTGGAAGCGCTGCACGCTGCGTCTCTGCTGCATGACATTGGCAAGCTGGCCGTGCCGGAACACATCATCTCGAAGCCCGGACGGCTCACGCCGGAAGAATTCGAGAAGATGAAGATTCATACCCTGGTGGGAGCGGAGATACTGGAACGCGTCCGTTTTCCGTATCCGGTGGTGCCCATCGTGCGCGCTCACCACGAGAAGTGGGACGGAAGCGGCTATCCGATGGGATTGAAGGGCGCAGAGATCCCCATCGGAGCGCGAATTCTTTCCGCGGTCGATTATCTCGACGCGCTGGCCTCCGACCGCCAGTATCGCCGTGCTCTGCCGTTGCATGACGTGATGCAGAAACTGGCCGCGGAGTCGGGCAAGTCGTTTGATCCAAAGGTGGTTGCGGTTTTGCAGAAACGCTACCAGCATCTGGAACGGCTGGCAGTTGCCAAATCGGCGCAGGACATGAACGCGCCGCTCTCGACTGCGATCAAAATCGAGCGCGGAGAAGCTCCCGCTGCCGGATTCGAAAATGCCACCGCGCCAGAGTACGTCGGAAAGGAAACGACCTTCCTTTCGTCCATTGCGGCGGCGCGGCAGGAAGCGCAGTCGCTGTTCGAGTTGAGCCAGGATATGGGCGCGTCGCTCGCTCTCGGTGAAACGCTCTCAGTGTTTTCGGTGAAGTTGAAGCCGATGGTGCCTTACGACGCCATCGCGATTTATGTGCAGCGCGACAATGAACTGGTGCCGGAGTACGTCAACGGCGATAACTACCGCCTGTTCAATTCGTTGCGCATTCCTCTGGGGCAGGGGCTCTCGGGATGGGTGGCGCAGAACAAGAAGCCGATCGTGAACGGGAACCCTTCGGTAGAGCCCGGATATTTGAATGATCCCAGCAAGTTCAGCACGTTGCGTTCGGCGCTGGCGGTTCCGCTGGAGGGCGTGTCGGGCGTGATTGGTGTGCTTGCTCTTGTATCGCGCCGAACGCGACGCCTTCACTTCCGACAACCTGCGCATCCTGCTGGCGGTGAGCAGCAAGATGGCGCTGTCGATCGAAAACGCTCTTAAATATCAGCAGGCGGAAAATTCGGCGACTACCGACTACCTCACGGGATTGCCCAACGCGCGGTCGCTGTTCCTGCAGCTTGAGCGGGAATTGGCTCGCTGCAAGCGCGATAACTCTTCGTTGACTGTTATGGTCTCCGATATGGACGGGTTCAAGCAGATCAACGACCGCTTCGGACACCTGGAAGGGAATCGCGTGCTGCGTCTGTTTGCCCAGGCGTTGAAAGAGAGTTGCCGCGAGTATGACTACGTGGCGCGCATGGGCGGAGACGAATTTGTGGTGATCGCTCCGGGCTTGCCCACCGAAGCGGCTTCCAAGAAAGCGCAACAACTTCGTGTTTTGGCCAAGCAGGCGGGTTTTGATGTTTGCGGCGAGGAAATTCTTTCGGTGAGCCTGGGGCAGGCCGTGTATCCCGAAGACGGGGAGGATGCCGAAAAACTTCTCGCGCAAGCCGACCGCCGCATGTACGTGGAGAAACAGAAGCAGCTTTCCTACAAAGATCGCCGCCTGCATCCACGTTTGAAGTGCCGGGTGACTATCGAATTGAAGTCCGAAGCCCGGGAAACTCCTTTGTACGCCAATCTCACCGACGTCAGCATTGGTGGCTGCTTCGTGGAAACCAGCAATATTCTTACTCCGGGAACCAACCTGACGCTCAGCTTCTCGATGGAAGATGGCACGCTAACGGCCGAAGGAGTGGTGGCGCGCATCGACCCCGGCGTGGGGGTTGCCGTGCAGTTCAAGGAGACCAACCGCGAAGGCCGCGAGAAGATGCTGAAGATTCTGGAGTATGTGCAGAAGACGACCACGTTTTACAACAACCGTTATTTCGAAGGCCTGCTCAAGCGCTGAGTGTTCGAGATTCTCACGTGGGGACGAACGCCCTTCGAGTTCGCACGGGGGCAGGCTGTTTTGGCTGGCGCTCCGCAGCTGTAGAGACTGAGATTCCTCCGCCGCGATGAAAAACGCGGACGTTCGGAATGACAAGGGTGGATCGTCCAGGGGTGAACCCCGGAATCTCCGCGCGCCTCGTCACCTGCTCGACCGCCGTTCCTGAGCCCCCTTGAACCGCGCCCCCCGCACCCTTAAACTTAAGAGATGCACGTCCATACTCACGGCGGGAGCAATCCGACTCGGGTGCTGAAGATTTCGCTGGCCGTGACCCTGGCCTACATTGCGCTGCTGGTGGTGGCGGGCATTCGCGCCCACTCGCTGGCATTGCTTTCTGAGGCGGGACACAATCTTTCCGACTTTCTGGCGCTGTTGCTTTCGCTGGTCGCGGTCTATTTGCAATCGCGCCCGGCGAGCCCCACCAAAACCTACGGCTACCATCGCGCGGGAGTGCTGGCTGCGCTGGTGAACGCCACGTCGCTGGTGGCGGTGTCGTTTTTCATATTCTACGAGGCGTTCCGGCGGTTGCAGCATCCGGAGCATGTGCAGGCTGCGGTGATGATGTGGGTTGCGGGCGCGGGCGTGGTGATGAACGGCGTGATTGCGTTGATGTTGTACCGCTCGTCCAGAGGATCCGGAGGCGACGTCAACATTCGCAGCGCGTTGTTGCACGAAGTCGGCGACACGCTCTCGACCGCCGCGGTGATCGTGGGCGGCTGGGTCATCCTGGTGACGGGAAATTATTGGGTTGATTCCGCGCTGTCGTTCGGGATCGGCGCGTTGATTCTGTGGTCGGGCTACGGGATTGTCCGCGAGACGCTGAACATTCTGCTCGAAGGAACGCCGCGCGGCGTGAAGCTCGAACTGGTTGAGACCGCCATCCGTTCGATCGACGGCGTCAACGACGTGCACGATCTGCATTGCTGGAGTATCGGATCGGAAACGCGCGCGCTTTCCTGCCACATCGCGATTGCCGACATTCCGCCCTCGGCGAGCGAGCGCATTCTGCGCGACGTGAAAGACCGTTTGCACCACAGCTTCCGCATCGACCATACGACGATTCAGTTCGAACACGTGGTATGTGAAGTGGCACACGGGTGCGTGATTCCGGTGGCGGAGAGCGAAGAGGAGCACCAGCACCACAGCCACTGAAGACCTCTCGTGACAGGTCCTGAAACGTCGGGCTTCCTGCGAGTGAAGAATTCACTGCCTTTGTTTTTCGTAGATCTCCCGCGCCCGTTCAAGCGTATCCGCCTCTTCCGGCGATTTATCCGGCCTTAGGCGCACGATTCGCGGGAAGCGGAGCGCGTAGCCGCTCTCGTGGCGGTCGGATTCCATCATATTGTTGAAGGCTACTTCCAGCACGACCTTCGGCTCGACCACGCGCCGGAAGCCTTGATCTTCGATCGTGTGTTCCAGGAACCACTGCGTCATTTCGGCGATCTCGGCGTCGGTTAAACCGGAATAAGCCTTGCCGATATTCACCAGCTTGTCTTTGTTCTGATCCCACACAGCGAAGGTGTGGTCGCTGAGCACGCCGATCCGCTTGCCGTGTCCGTATTCGACCGCGGTGACGACAACGTCGAGCGTGGCCAGTTCGCGCTTCATCTTCAACCACGATTTTCCGCGTTTGCCGGGCGTGTAGGGCGAATTCAGATCTTTGATCATCAGGCCTTCGTTGCCTCGGGCTTGCGCGGCGGCGAAGAGCGCTTCCAGTGTCTTCCGGCGTCGCTGCGCGAAATACCGGAGCGCGGATGACCGCGGCCTGCGCACCGATTGCCGTATCTTCGGCGGCGAAGGCCAATGTGCCTTGCGTGGCTTTTTTCCGGGGCCCAGTGCCTCCGTCGTTATCGGTTTTTTTTCTTTCTGCGATGAGCAACTCGTCTAGAATCAGCGCCCGCTCACGCAGCGGACGATCGATCAGCAGCTCGCCGGCTGCGTACAGAACATCGAAAACCAGATATGCGACCGGGATCTCGCGCAGCATTTTATCGCTCACTTTCTTTCGTCCGAGGCGCTGCTGCAGGATGCTGAAGGGGCGGGCTTGGCCGGCCTGGTCCTCAGCATGGCCGGCGGTCAAGGGACCCGACGTATCGGGCGGCGCTGGCGTGGCCGGTTCCGGAGCTTGGCTCACGCCAAGGCCGGCAGCTGGCGCTGCCGTGGCGGGCAAGAGTGCCCGCCCCACACTTTCGCTTTCACTATAGCTCCAAGCTACTATTTCGCCATCGAGGATCGCATCCTGCGGCAGGCTGGCCAATGCGTCCGGCAACTCTGGGAACGACTCCGTGATCTCATCCCGCGTGCGCGAGAAAAACTTTACCTCGCCACCGGACACGTGAGCTTGCGCACGGATGCCGTCGTACTTATCTTCTACCGCGGCTTCTGTAAAGTAACTCAAGCCCTCTTCAGCCGACTCGATCGGACTTGCGAGCATGAACCCCAGGGGATGAAAAATCCGCATTTTAGCCGTCGATAGCTTGCCTTGGGCCGCCAGTCGCACGGTTTCGCCGATATCGCCGAGCAGCATGTTCGCCCGCTGGACGTCTTTCAACGAACCGTCTTTCATCACACCGTCTTTCATCGCACCGGCCAGCTCACCAGCGGGCGTTCCGGCGTAAGCCTTCGCGATCGCCTCCTCGACAAGGCTTTCCTTCAGGCCGATTCGCAAATCTCCGGTCATGATTTTCACGACGTACTTGGCTTCCAGCGGCGTCGCCCGCGCGAGCAGATCGCGCACTTGCGCGGTCTTGGCTGCGGGTCCGCGGGCCGCTGCGATCTGCCGGAAGGACTCGGCGACTTCGAGAATTCTCAATCCCTGCCCCGGGCGCTCGGGAAGAACTTCTCCAGCTACCGCGCCAAGATCTCCATGCTTGCGGTACGACGTGGTCAGCGCAGGTTCCGTCTGCCCGGACAATTCCGCGACCACGCGCCACAACAGCCTTCCACCGAACTGCAGAGTAGTTTCTTCCCACGCGGGAAATGCCCGTCCTGAGAGGAATGTGGCTGATGCCGCGGCCTCGTCCGTTGTGCGCGACTTCAAATATTCGGCCACGATTGCGACCTTCTGCAGTTTCTTGGTGGTAGCGGCGATTGCCTCCGAGATTTCGGCGAATCTGCGCATAGCATTCAAAGCTTAGATCATGAAGCATGCATCAAGAAACGAGGAATATTATGGCGGGGCCGTGGGCGGACTGTTGAGAGCGCTCGATAAATATCGGTAATTCTGTTACTTAGAAGCACTCATGGTGGCATACTTACCCGGCCGATTTTGCCCCTGTGGTAACCTATGAGTTGGCGCTTTTGCGGCGTTTGGAGCATCCAATTACTGTGCGTTCGATCCGAAATTATCTGCGTTTTCTCGCCGCGGTGCAGCTGTTGCCGGCGCTTGAAGGTGGCGAGGAAACGCTTGTTGGCGGACAGGCTGTGCTTGAGGGCGTGATGATGCGCTCTCCGCACGCGTGGGCGATTGCTTGCCGCAAGCCTTCGGGCGAAGTGGTGACCATGAGCGAACCGCTCGAGCGTGCTTCGGAAAAACACAAGTGGATGGCTTGGCCTATTGTGCGTGGCGTGATGACGCTGGGCTATGCGATGGGGCTCGGCTACCGAGCGCTGCGTTTTTCGGCGAACGTTGCGATCGAAGATGTGATGCAGAGCGAAGATTCGACCACAAACCGCGGAGAGACGACCGCGGAAGTGTCTTCGGCTGAGAGCAGATCGCAAACCCGCGAAAAGGCAGCTGCCATCAGCGGATGGCTGGCTGCGGTTAACATCGTTATCTCTCTTGCCTTTTTCATCTTCATGTACAAGTACGTGCCGCTGGTGGCGGCGACCGAGCTTAAAAAGATTGATCCCGCGCTGGGCGGCCAGATCATGTTCAATCTGGTGGACGGCGTGATCCGGCTGATTTTGTTTCTGCTGTTTATTTGGGGAGTTTCGCTGTGGAGCGATATTCGGCGGGTGTACCAGTATCACGGCGCCGAGCATAAGACGGTTTACGCCTTCGAAAATGGAGACCCGCTCACGACTACTGCGGTGCAGAAATATTCGACGTTCCATCCGCGGTGCGGTACGAGTTTTCTGATGACGGTGATGCTGATCTCGATCGGGTTTTATATGCTGATCCCGGTGACCACTTTTTGGGCGCGCTTCGGTGTGCGCATTGCGCTGTTGCCGGTGATCGCGGGCGTCTCCTATGAAATTATCCGCTTCGCCGCCAAACATCGCGGTTCACTCTTTGCCTTGATTACCGCGCCGGGGCTGTGGTTGCAGCGGATTACTACGAAGCCTCCGTCTGACGAAATGGCGCAATGTGCCATCACCGCCCTTGATCAGGCCATGGCGCTCGAGAAAGAGCGCGGCGGCGAATTGGTAATTGCCTAGCGGCCCCGCCGCGAATACTTTTTCTCGCTTCCTCAAACAATCACTAAAATGCCGTGGAGACGTAACTTGTTACGTTCTTGCCCGCCGCACTGATCGGGCCCGGCGAAACCGAGACGTAGCAAAGCTACGTCTCTACGGAAGTTGACTGACATGTTTGAACGACTGGACCAAATCGAAGCCCGCTATGACGAACTGACGAACGCTCTGGCGTCGCCGGACATTGTGAACGATTCGGCGAGGTACCAGAAGACTGCCAAGGCACACGCCGAAATCGCGACCATTGTCGAGAGATATCGCGAGTACAAAGACCTGACGAAGGGTATAGCTGAGAGCAAAGCGATGCTTGCGGACGAAAAAGATCCGGAGATGCGCGCCTATGCGCAGGAGGAACTGGATAAACTGGAGGCACGCGTGGGTGGCGTGGAAGAAGAGCTCAAGGTTCTGCTGTTACCCAAAGATCCGAACGACGAGAAGAACGTGATTCTTGAAATCCGTGCGGGAACTGGCGGGGATGAGGCCACACTCTTCGCTGCGGAGATTTTTCGCATGTATACGCGCTACGCAGAGACCCAGCGCTGGAAAGTGGAGGTGCTTTCCTCTTCGGAGTCGTCGGCTGGTGGATTGAAAGAAGTGATCGCCATCATCGAAGGCAACCGCGTTTTCTCGCAGCTCAAATATGAAAGCGGGGTGCACCGCGTGCAGCGTGTGCCCGCCACCGAGCAGCAGGGACGCGTGCACACTTCGGCCGTCACCGTTGCCGTGCTGCCCGAAGCGGAGGATGTGGATATCAAGATTGAAGCCAAAGATCTGCGCATCGATACGTTCTGTTCGTCGGGCCCGGGCGGACAGTCGGTGAATACGACTTACTCTGCGGTTCGCATCACGCACATTCCGACGAACACGGTTGTCAGTTGCCAGGACGAGAAATCGCAGATCAAAAATCGTGAGAAAGGCATGCGCGTGCTGCGCAGCCGCCTCTACGAAATCGAGATGGAAAAGCAGCAGCAGGCGCTGGCGAAGGAACGCAAGGCCATGGTCGGTTCCGGCGACCGCAGCGAGAAGATCCGGACTTATAACTTTCCGCAAAACCGGCTTACAGATCACCGTATCGGTTTCACGATCCATCAACTGGAGTCTGTGATGGATGGGAAGCTTCAGCCACTGATCGAGGCGCTGGTGACGCACTACCAGGCGGAGAAGCTGAAACAGGAAGCAGGGAGCCTGGTTTAGAAGCTACCAACGAAATCAATCTTGATCCGTCTGTTCATCGAGGAGCGAACATGCCCCACCTGCACTCGACACTCGCCGAGGTTCTTGCCGACCGATACACGCAGAATGCTGCCCGCGTCCGCGAGCTGGCCGCACCGCTGACCAATGCCCAGTTCTGGCAGAAGCCTTTTTCGTTCGGAAACAGCTTTGGCCACCTCGTGCTGCACTTGACCGGCAATTTGAACTATTACATTGGGGCGCAGATCGCGAAGACCGGTTACATCCGCGACCGTCCGCGCGAGTTTAACGATCCAAATCCGCCGTCGAAGGAGGTAGCTCTGAAGCGGCTAGACGACGCAATCGCGATGGTGCTGGCGACGGTGCGTGCGCAGTCGGCTGAGGATTGGTTTGCGGAATACTCGGGCGTAGGCGCAAGCGCGCGTAATCGCCTCGACATGATCATGCAGTGCGCCGCGCACATGCAGCATCACATTGGGCAGATGATTTATCTGGGCTACGAGTTGGGGAAACAAGCAGGCGGGAAGAAATGAAAGATTGAGTGCGCCTTCGGGGCAGGCTAAGTTAAGGGTGAGGCGCCGCGTGCCGACTCCAACATCAAAATCCCCACTTCTCGCAAAAGACGCGAGAAATGGGGCACCCGACAATCGTCTCGAAATTTGTGGCAGCCGGACCTGTAAGCCGAATTCTGTCCGCGGGATTGCTCCCGCGGGACGGTCATTCCTCTGGGCCGCGCATCGCTGCGCGGCTCTAGCGACCTACCCGAAGGTTTGACGCACCGAGCCGGCACGTGTCCAGAACCCTGATTCAAAGAACCGAGGCTCCGAACTTCCTTCCTATTTGGTCTTGCTCCGTGTGGGGTTTGCCCTGCCCGCGACATTACTGCCGCGGCGGTGCGCTCTTACCGCACCTTTTCACCCTTACCCTGGCGTTGCCGCCGAGGCGGTATGTTTTCTGTGGCACTTTCCGTCGACCGGGCTTGAACCTGGCCTCCCGGACGTTATCCGGCACACCGCTCTGTGGAGTTCGGACTTTCCTCTCCTCGCACTCGAAAGCGCGAGAAGCGACCGCCCGGTCCAGCTGCCAACTTAGTCATTATAACCTCGGCTTTCGGCTTCCGGCCTTCGGCTTCCGGACAAACAGCTGGTCCGGGCATCGCTTTCTGACTGCAGAGGCGGACTTGGACTGATAAACTTAACCCCGGAAGCCGGAAGTCGGAAGCCGATTTCATGCATACCCTTGAAGCCATTCGCATTGCGTTGCAGTCGCTGTGGGCGAACAAGTTGCGTTCGGTACTCACGCTGCTGGGTGTGGTGATCGGTGTGGCTGCGGTGATCGCCGTAGTGACTTTTGTCTCCGGGATCAACGATTACGTGGCGCATAAGATTTTCAATCTGGGCGCTGACGTTTTCATCGTCTCGAAGATGTCTGCCGTCGAAACCAATGTCGACCATTTTCTGGCGGCGGAGAAGCGCAAGAATCTGATCCTCGAAGATTATCAGGCGGTCGCTGACGCCTGCCGCGATTGCGAGTACGTGGGCGCGGTGCTGCGGGGCAGTGGCAAGGTAAAGCATGGAGAGCAGTCGATTAGCGACACCACGATTCAGGGCATTACTCCTTCGATGGCGACGATCCTCGACACGGATTTGACCTCGGGCCGCATGCTGAATGAAACGGATTTGAACAGCCGGTTGCCAGTGGCCGTGGTCGGCACCGATATCGTGGAACACCTGATGGCCGGTGTAGACCCAATCGGGCAGGAAATCCGCGTTGATGGTTGGACCTACCAGGTGATCGGAGTCGGCAAGAAAAAAGGCAAGACTCTGGGTCAGAGCGCGGACAACTACGTGCTGATCCCGATCACTGTGTTTCTGAAAAAGTACGGGACGCACAACAACAGCATCGGGATCTGGGGCAAGGCGCTGGCCACTGGCGTGCCGCTCAATGAGGCCATCGACGAGGCTCGTGTGGCGCTGCGCTCGCACCGGCATGATCGTCCCGGCGAGGACGACAGCTTTGAAATTGAAACCAATGCCAGCCTGCTCGGCATCTGGTCTGGGCTGAGCAACACGTTTTTCATGGCGACGATCGGCATCGCTGGAGTTTCGCTGGTGGTGGGCGGGATCGTGATCATGAATATCATGCTGGTGTCGGTCACCGAGCGAACCCGCGAGATAGGGATTCGGAAGGCACTGGGTGCGCGCCGGGAAGACGTGCTGCTGCAGTTCCTTATCGAGTCAGTTACGTTGGCGTTGGTCGGCGGCGCGCTGGGAGTGTTGGGCGGAGCGAGCGTGGCAACGCTGGTCACCTGGGCCATCGGAATGCCATCTTCGATTAAGCTGTGGGCGGTAGCGTCGGGCTTGCTGGTGGCGGCTGGCGTGGGAGTGTTTTTCGGAGTTTATCCAGCGCGCAAGGCGGCGCGGCTGGATCCTATTGTGGCGCTGCGATTTGAGATGTGAACTTCGGTGTCCGGCTCTCGGTCTCCGGCTTCCGGAGATCGAAAGCCGGGAGCCGAAAGCCGGAACCTATGATTCGCAAAGACGAATTCGGCGAGATTGTGCAGATGGCGACTGATACGTTGCGCGGCAACAAGCTGCGCTCGTCGCTGACCGTGCTGGGCGTGGTGATCGGGGTTGCGGTGGTCATCGGGGTTTCTTCCATTGGCCGCGGGCTCGACGAAAATGTCCGCGATCTGGTCGCCAGCATTGGATCGAATGTTATTTTCGTATTCCACTTGGACTTCTTCACATTTGGCCGCATGACCGACGAAATGCGCATGCGCAAGGAGCTTACGTACGACGATGCGCTGGCGATGCGTGACCTGCCGCACGTCAAAGCTGTGTCGGCAGGTTTGCGACTTTTCCGCCCCGAACTCGGAGTTGGCACGTACGCGGTCAAGTATCAGGACAAGAAAGTGAAGAACACGATCCTCGAAGGAGACATGGCATCGGCCAAGGACGTGTTCGACTTGCCGATGGCCACCGGCCGCTGGTTCAGCGACTTTGACGACGAGCACCACTCGCCGGTGGTCGTGGTCTGCTATGAGACGCAACACGAACTGTTTGGCGATCAGGATCCTCTCGGCAAAGAGATCAACATCGAGGGGCGGCTGTTTCAGGTCGTTGGAACTGTGGAGAAGATCAAGTCGGTGTTTGGAGGAGGCAAGGACCCGAACGACAATCGCGTCATCATGCCACTCAAGACTTTCAAAACTCTGCATCCGGAAATGAAGCAGCACATAATCAGCGTCAAGGCCACTTCGCACGACGATATGCCAAAGGCGATGGACGAGATTCGGGAATTGCTGCGGCGCCGGCGGAGAGTTGCGTTCGATAAGCCGGATAACTTCGCGGTAATGACCTCCGATTCGATTTCGGACGTGTGGAACCAGCTTACGGGCGCTTTGTTTGTCGGCATGTTTGCGATCTCCAGCGTGGCTCTGATCGTGGGCGGTGTGGGCGTGATGAACATTATGCTGGTTAGCGTAACCGAGAGGACGCGCGAGATTGGAGTGCGCAAAGCGATCGGCGCCCGCAAGCGCGATATCCTTTTGCAGTTCACGCTGGAAGCGATCATACTGACGGCCGTCGGAGGAATCATCGGCATCCTTGCTGGCGCCCTGGTCGTCTGGGTGATTCCCATGGTGTGGCCGTCGCTGCCAGCGCGCATGTCCATGTTTTGGGTCTCGTTTGGCTTCAGCTCCGCGGCGGGAGTCGGGCTGGTCTTCGGCATCTACCCGGCGTGGAAGGCGGCGAACCTCGATCCCATTGAGGCGCTGCGGTACGAGTAGAATCGCCCACACGGACTCATGATTCATTCCATTTCATGATTCATTCCATCTTCAGGCTCGCCGAGGTGGTTGCGGCTTTCGGCGCGATTTGCAGCTCTGCGTACTATCTTCTTTGCCTGTGGAGTGCGTCTGCGTTCTTGCGTCGGCGAGTTGCTGGCGAAGGTGCCCTCCTTGCGCATGACTTGCCGCCTGTTTCTATCCTTAAGCCGCTCAAGGGCACCGACCCGGAAATCTATCAGAGCTTTCGCAGTCATTGTTTGCAGGACTATCCCGACTACGAAATTATTTTCGGAGTCAGTGATCCCAACGATCCCGCGGTGGCCAGCGTGCGGCAGTTGCAGAGCGAGTTCCCAGCACTGAGCATTCGGTTGATTGTTTGCGACAAAACTTTGGGAGCGAATGTAAAAGTCAGCAATCTGGCCCAGATGCTGGCGGAGGCGCGACATCAGTACCTGCTGGTCAACGACAGCGACATCCGCGTGGAGGCCGACTATCTGCGCCGGGTGATTACGCCGTTGGCGAATCCACAGGTCGGAATGGTGACCTGCCTTTACCGGGGAGTGGCTGCGGCAACGCTCGGCTCTCGGATCGAGTCGCTGGGGATCAGTACTGATTTCTGCGCGGGCGTGCTCGCCGCGCGTCAACTGGAAGGCGGCCTCAAGTTTGGATTGGGGTCGACGATGGCTTTCCGACGCGGATCTCTGGAGAAAATTGGAGGGTTCGAATCGTTTGCGGACTATCTTGCCGACGATTACGAATTTGGCCGGCGCATCGCAGACCTCGGCCTTGAGGTGAGGCTCTCGGAGGTTATCGTCGAAACGAATCTTCCCGCCTATCGTGGGCCGGAGTTTCTGTCGCATCAATTGCGCTGGGCGCGCGGCGTGCGGGATTCGCGTAGCGGGGGCTACTTCGGCTTGGTACTTACCTATGGCTTGCTGTGGTCTTGCGTGTTAGTGGCTGCATCGCGGGGAGCGATCTGGGCCTGGATTTTGGCGGGGACTACTTTGTTCTTGCGCGCGGCTGTGGCATTAGTAGTGGGCAAGAGCGTGCTGCGCGACCGGCAACTGCTTCGGCAACTCTGGCTGCTACCATTGCGGGATCTGGTCGGAGTCGGGGTGTGGATAGCGAGCCTGGCTGGCCACACCGTGAGCTGGCGAGGAGACCGGTTCGAGCTGAAGAATGGGAAGCTGATCCGAGTTGTTTCGTAGCGGGCAGTGAACGAACAGAATCATTCGTACTCGTGGATAGAGTTGGCGGGCAGGAGTGCCGGCCCCACATAACCACCGGCGCGTTTACTTGTTCGCTGGCGTCGACGGGATCAACTCGAAGCGGCCGTCGCGGTAAAGGCGGTATTGGCGTCCGCGCCAGAGGATTGTGTTTCCGAAGAATCCCGCGATCCAGAAACAGAAAGTCATTAAATCCTCGATCGGCAACAGCAGGAAGTTGATTCTGGAATGCAGCACGCGGTTAGAAACCACGTAGGCCGCCAACGCACGAACCAGAAACGCCACAGGTAACAGCGGCCACCACGCAGGCGCTGCCAAGCAAGTTAAAACCGCCAATGGCAACGGCATCGTGAACAGCTGTCCGACATATCCAGCGGGGCGTGAACGGCGCGTGCTGCGTGCCCAGCGCAAGCGATGCGCTGCATTCTGCTGAAACGAAGCACTCCCGATGTGATGCTCCACAACATAGGTTGAAAGGATGACTCCATGTCCGGCTTCGGCGGCGAATTTTCCCATCACGAAATCTTCGGCGAGATAGTCCTTGAGGCGGTCGAATCCTCCAATCGATTCCAGCGTGCGCCTCCGAGCCACAATGGTCGGACCGACAGCGAAGTGAACTCCCTCGATCATCCAAGCCACAAAGGCGCTTGCCCAGAAATGAGTGTTCATGCCGGTGGCTTCAAGGCGCGACCAGAAGCTGGGGCCAGGGACGGCGCGATATGGGCAGGTTGCGACTCCGAGTTTTGGATCCTGAAACTCCGCGGCCGCTGTTCGCAGCAGATGGGGCGTAACTCGAACGTCGCTGTCGCTCATCACCACCAGATCATGGGCGGCGGCGTGCAACATTTGATTCAGGCTGTAAACCTTTGCGTTGGGATAGGGCGGCTCGCCCGTAAAGAGCAGGCGCGACTGAACCTTGGGATATTCACGTTGCAGACGGGTCACGACTTCTGCTGCTGGATCACTCGCGTCCCGCACTGCAAACAAGATCTCAAAAGCGAGGTAGTCCTGCTCGAAAAAGGTGCGCAGGTTCGATTCCAGGTCCAAGTCAAGGCCGGCAAGTGGCTTGAGAATGCTGATGGGCTCGGAGGGCTGAGATTCAGCGGGCCGGATGGCGAGAAAGCGCTGCGCTGCCAGTATGGACAGCAGCGAATAGATGATGGCACCGGAAAGAATAAGGAGCAGTGTGGCGGCCAAGGTCTCTTCCGAGGCGTGAAGCAAGTCGTGACGAAGCATGCTGAGTGCACACATCAACAAGGCACACATCAGTTTGTAAGCGCAGACATAGCTTTAGGATGAGCAGGTAATTATAGGGTAGGGACGGCCTTTCCCACCAAGGACACAAGGTAAAACGAATGGGAACCACCGGCAATATAATATAACGAGCGCGGGCGACATCATATTACGACATCATATTACGACATCATGTTACGACATCATGTTACGACATCATGGGCGACTGAGGCTGGTTCAACATAGAGCGGACCCTGCCGCACAGTTGCTTCAGGGTAAAGGGTTTTTGCAGGAGATTCATATCGAGATCTACAACCTTGTGGTCGGTCAGAGTTTTCCCAGCGTAGCCGGAGACGAACAGCACTTTGCTCTCGGGGCGGCGAATTCGGAGTTCCTTGGCGAGTTGGCCGCCACTCATGTTGGGCATGACCACGTCGCTGACCACGAGATGGATGGTAGATCCGTAACCCTTGGCGATGGCAAGAGCATCCAAGCCGTCTTTGGCTTCGAGCACGGTGTAGCCGCGGAGGCGCAGAAACTCAGACACGGCACGCCGTACGGCGTTCTCATCTTCGACGAGGAGGATGGTCTCCGAGCCGTCCAGTGGACCCTCAGCCAGATTTATGGGAGCTTCGAGAGACGCTCCGTTGGCGGCCACCGAGGGCAGGTAGATCTTGAAAACGGTGCCTACTCCGGACTCGGTGTAAGCCCAGATGAAGCCACGGTTTTGTTTCACGATTCCGTAAACCGTGGCGAGTCCCAGGCCCGTACCCTCGCCGGAAGGCTTGGTGGTGTAAAAAGGCTCGAAGATATGCGGCAAGTGATCGGGCGAGATACCGCCGCCCGTGTCGGTCACGGAAATGAGCGTGTAGTGTCCGGTAGGAATGACAGCCTGTTTGCAATGGATGTAGTTATCGTCGAGGTGCACGTCGGAGGTTTCGATGGTGAGATGTCCGCCCTGGGGCATGGCGTCGCGGGCATTGGCGGCCAGGTTCAGCAGAATCTGTTCGATTTGAATGGGATCGATGCGCACCCGGTTCAGGCCTGCCGGGGCGAAGGTCAGTTCGATATCTTCTCCGATCAACCGGCGCAAGGGCTGGGTGATTTCGGCGATCACGTGGTCGAGGTCCACGACACGCAAAGCCTGCGGCTGTTTGCGGCTGAAGGCCAACAATTGCCGCGTTAACTGTGCCGCGCGGCGGGCGGCGGAAAGAATTTCCTGAAGCTTGCTCTCGAGGTCGGTTCCGGGCGTAACCGAATCGAGGGCAAGTTCGGAGTAGCTGGTGATGATGGTCAGCAGGTTATTGAAGTCGTGGGCTACGCCGCCTGCGAGGCGGCCGATTGAATCCATCTTCTGTGCCTGCAGCAGATGGGCTTCCAGCCGGAGGCGTTCCGTGAGGTCCCGTCCGTTGGAGATAAAGTGCGTAATGCTTCCCGCCGCGTCCAGCACCGGGCTGATGTTTTGCTCCACGCAAAACAGCTCCCCATTTTTTCTGCGGTTTACCAGAATGCCGCGAAAAACATTACCCGAGAGGACCGTCTTCCAAAGTTCCTGATAGACCTCAGGACCGTGCTCCCCCGATTTGAGGATGCGAGGGGTCTTGCCAATCGCGTCCTGGCGCGAGTGGCCGGTGAGAGTCTCGAAAGCCGGATTGACATACTGAATGATGCCTTCACGATCTGTGATCATGACCGTGTCCGCGGATTTTTCGACTGCGAGAGAAAGCTTGCGCAATGTATCGTGCGCCGATAGATTGTCCTGCTGCATGGCGTGCAGTGCCAGGGCACAGCGGATGGTGCGGACCAGGTTGACCCCATTCAGTTCCGACTTCCCCATGCAATTCCAGACACCAGATCCAATGATCTCGGCAACCGTTCTCTCGTTGGCGTCTTCGGCCAGGAGAATAAAAGGCACCGACGATCCGCCGTTAAGAAACTGGGAAAGCAGTTCGACCGCGGCAGCATCCTTGGTTGCATACTCGAAAAGCACAAGACCGTATGCCTTTCGTTGCAACATTGTTTTGGCGTCGTCCAGAGAAGTGGCGTGATCTAGTTCCGCCGAAAAGGTGTCTTTGTTGCGGCTGAGGATCTCGCGAATAAGAAAAAAATCTTCTTCCTGGTTTCCTACCAATAGTACGGTCAGAGGCGCAGGGATGAGCCCAGGTGCTGCGACCGACAACACGGGTGCGGCCATACTACTTTTCATCGGTAGGCGATCGCCAAAGGTTGACGTTTGGATGACCGAGTTAGGAGAGGGTTTGAGATGCCCGTCCATTTCGGGATAAGGTCCAATTTGGAGACGAAGGAAAGTTGTGAGCTCACCTGACTCAATTGTGCAGAAACGGGCTGTGGACTCGTTTTCGGAAGCTTATTACTTTCGTTAACCAAACTCCGGGTCGGGCGTCTAACAAAGGGAGCGTCGGCAAGTGCCCGGATCGAAGCTTTGCTTCGAGAGAGTAAGGGGAACGCCGGGACTGAATTCTGCGTATAGGTGAATGACGGCGGCTCGGCCCGCTCGGAGCGCTAAGGTAGATGTTCGTCTTCATCTTCGTCATGGGGGTCGTATGCTGAACGAGCACAAGGGAAACGGTGTGACCAGGTCTGTTCTTAATTATGGGGACGGGCATGTGCAGGAAGTGGTGCGGCAGGCGCATGAAGAACTGCGCCAGTTGCTGCAACAGCGTGCGGATGTGATGCGGCGCATCGGCACAGTCAAGCAAACGATAACCGGGCTGGCCAATCTTTTTGGAGATGGGGTGTTGAGCGAGGAGTTGCTCGAACTGGTGGATCGCAAGAGCAACGGGCGCCAGCCGGGCTTCACCAAGGCATGCCGCAGGATTCTGATGGAGGCGGGACGGGCATTGAGCGCGCGCGATGTCTGCGATGAGATCCGAAAGAAAGTGCCGCCCATGCTGATGCGGCACAAGGATCCGGTCGCGTCAGTGACCACGGTGCTCAACCGGCTGGTGGACTACGGTGAAGCGCAGGCGGTGGTGCTTAGCAACGGACGGCGAGCCTGGCGCTGGATTGCCGATGCCGCTACCGCTGCACCGATGAATGAGAGCACCATCGCAGGCTCGGTGGCGACATTAGGCTGAGTTGTGTTGGGAATGATTTGCAGTGGAAAGAGGCACGCTCGCGGCCCGCGCCGCGAGCGTGCTTTTTTTGCCTTTTCCAGTTTTCTGCCGGCTGTTTTTGTGAAGCCGCCCGCTAGATTTGCATAGGCCTCCCCGGCTTGTGGGCTTCTGGCGCGGGTTTCGGAGGGTGGTCTCGATCCGCTTTCGCGGGTACTTCGGTAACTCGAACCTGTAACCCTACAGATATATCCTAGGTTTGACTCAATCCGGACCGCGCCCGGGGAATGTGAAGGGCGTGTTGGGAACGAGGCTGGGAAAGCAATGTCCACAAAGATCGGTCACTTCGAAATCTTAAGCGAGCTCGCGAAATCCGCGACTGGGACGGTCTACAAGGCCAATGACCCCGAGAGCGGACAAACGGTTGCGCTGAAGGCCATTCAATTGAGTGCCTTCGGAGAAAAAGCGGCAGCCCTCCAACAGGCCTTGACGGAAGAAGCGGAAAGCACCAAGAGCCTCACGAGTTCGAACATCACACCTATTTTCGGCGCGGGCGAGATGGATGGCCAGTTCTGCATCGCGATGGAATATGTGCAGGGCAACAGCATCGCAACCATGCTTGCCCGCAAAGAAGGATTCTCCATCTGGGACCTGCTCGATATCGGCAGGCAGGTGTGCAGCGGCCTGGATCAAGCGCACGCCGCGCAGGTCCACCACCACAGCCTGGAACCTGCGAAGATCATGTGCGCCTGGGACGGCAGCATCAAAATTCTGAGCATGGGCGCGTCCAGCGTCGGGAAGTTCGTTTCGGACATGCCAGGAGAGACGCCCTCGATTTTGCATTACATGTCCCCCGAGCAAGTATTGGGCGACAAGATCGATGGTCGCTCCAACCTTTTCAGTTTGGGCGCCATGTTCTACGAGATGGTGACGGATCGCAAAGCTTTTGAGGGTGTGGATGTGGAGTCCGTTCGGCAGCGCATTCTGGACAGCACCCCTACGCCTCCGGTGAAGTTGAATGCGAAACTTCATCCGCTGCTCAGCGACCTCATCATGAAGGCGCTATCGAAGGATCCTGCAGAGCGCTTCCAAAATGGCAGGGAACTTCTGGACAGTCTGGAAAAATGTAAGGAATCGAAACCGCAAGCGGCGAACAAGCTGGCACCCAAGCCCCTGGCTGCGGTGGTGAAACCACCGGCAGCGGCGAAGGCTGTCTCGCCAGCCCCGGCGGCTCCGGCACGTGCGGTAGCGCCACCGGTTCCGGCAACTCCGCGCGTCACTCCGCCAGTCGCGAAGCCGGCTGAGAAATTTGTTGTGCCTGCTGCACCGGCTCCTCGGGCTCAGGTTAAGCGGCAAGACCCGGTTTCGGCTCCGGCTCAGGCAAAGTCATCTCCCGCGCCGAAAGCGGCAGCGGCAGCAGCTTCGGGATGGGGAACGAACTCCGCTCCGAATTCCACCGCGCCGGGATTCAATACCTCGAGCGAGTCGACGGCATCCGAGCCAGCAATAAGTTTTGCGGCGGCAGAGCAGGAGTCGCCTTACATGTCCTCGGCGGTCGCCGAGCCTCCCGCATTTGAGCCTCCGAAGCTTGCGGTTGATCCGATGATGGCCGAAGATGCGCCGGCTCAGTCAACCTCTACCAGCTTTTCCGAGATCTCAGAACTGCCTCCGCTGAAGGAAGTGATTATTAAGCCCGAGGCTCCGCCACCGCCACCAGCGCCCATGGCAGCCCCGGTTCATACCCAGTTCGATGGTCACGTGGACGAGGAAGATAAGCCGAGGGTGAATCCGCGTGAAGTTGCGCAAAAAGCAATCAAGGAAGTCAAAAACGTTCCTCCGCAGTTGATGCTTTACTCGATTTTAGGTGCGGTCGCTCTGATTCTGATCGTCACGATTTGGCTTTGGTCGCGTCTTGGCAGTGGCGATGACGATTCCGGATCCGCTCGCCCTGCCGCTCCGGTAACGGAAACCCAGTCGGAACCCGTGGCGCAAAGTACGCCCCAGAGCGCGCAGCAGAGCCCGCCGGAAACTCATGCGGCTGTTGTAGCACCACGGGCCGAAGCCGCAGAGCCGGAGCCTGAGACGCCGCGCTCGGCCAAAGCTCGAAACAGCAAGAAGAAGGTCGCAGTTCCCGTCATCGTGCCCGGCCAGATAACTGTGGATTCCACCCCGCAAGGTGCGCAAGTGCAACTCGACGGTGCAACCGATCCTACGTGGGTGACCCCGTTATCGGTGTCCAGCCTGGATCCGGGGCCACACTCGATTACGATAAGCAAGAGTGGGTACGTCACAGATTCACGTACCGTAAAAGTAGTTTCCGGCAGCAAGTCTTCGGTGGTCATCCATCTCAATCAATTGTCGGCAACGCTTTCCGTGACCAGCAACCCCCCCGGCGCCAACATTTATGTTGACGGCAGGGACATGGGAAAACTCACACCCGCGCAAGTGAGCGTGGACAAAGGCCAGCACGTAGTACTGATTCGCAAGACGGGATACATCGATGAAACCGCGTCGGCCCAGTTTGCCTTAGGGCAGACCGTGGCGTTGTCGCCCACACTGCGCGCCATGGGGAACGTGGACAATATCCGGACCGTTGGGAAAATGAAAAAGCTGTTTGGCGGAAACAGCGGCCAGCCGGGGCAGGGAACTCTCAGCATTCGAACACAGCCAAAGGGAGCCCAAGTCGCAGTGAACCAGCACATGCTGGAAAAAGGTTCACCAGTTGAGGTGATGCTCGATCCAGGAAATTATGTGATCGATATTACAATGAGCGGCTATGCGCCTATCAGCAAGGTGGTTACGGTCGATAAGGGCGGCAAAGCTGTGTTAGACGAGACCATGCAGCCGCAATAACCGTGCGTGGAGGTCTCCACATCTCTTGCGTTCGGTTTGCTGAATCGTGTCACGCCTGAATCTTTCCCGAGTACACGGCCATTCCCACGACCGCGTCGATCCCCATCGCATCGAGCGTGTCGATCTCCTGTTGCGTGCTGATACCACCGGCAACTACCAGACGGCGCGTGGTGGCGTTCCGTAGAGCTTGAACCGGTTCCAGTGGCATGCCACGCATGAGGCCTTCCGTTTCAATGTTGGTGTAGAGAAAAGTTTCGCAAAAAGCTTCCAGGGCGCGGACCATTTCGAAGGCCGTGATCTTCGTCTGTTTGCGCCAACCGTCGACGGCGACGCGTCCTTTTCTGGAATCGATGGCGAAAACCAGCGGCGCCGTGCCGAGGGACTCTGCCAGGTCGTTGGCGGTCTGTGCGTCAATCTCGCCCTGCTTCAGTAACGCCGAGCCAAGAATCACTTTGTGCGCACCGGCATGAAGAAGCTCCCGCGCGGTATCGAGGTCGCGAATGCCGCCTCCGACCTGGCAACGCAGTCGCTGCAGAATCGGCTGCATCAAGGCGCGGTTGTCGCCTGCGCCGCGGGCCACGTCAAGGTCGATAAGCTGCACCAGCGGATATTTCGAAAAGCGGTCAATCCAGTACTCAAAATCCGAGAACTCCAACTTCTTTTCTTCGCCCTGTGCGAGTTGGACGATCTTGCCTCCCATCAAGTCGATTGAAGGAATCAGCATGGCCACCTCACGGGCACGTTCGCGGCGTGCAGTTCACGCTTCAGATGCTCGATGCTCTCAATGTGAAAATGGAAGATGGAAGCGGCCAGAGCGGCGTCGGCTTGGCCCTCGCTGAAGACATCTACGAAATGACTCACCGACCCCGCACCACCGGATGCGATGACTGGAATCGAGACGGCCTGCGCTACGGCGCGAACCAATTCGCAATCGAAACCGGCTCGCGTGCCGTCCTGGTCCATCGAAGTCAGCAATATCTCGCCGGCGCCGCGAGCTTCTGATTCGCGCGCCCATCGAATTACGTCGAGGCCGGTGGGCACTCGCCCTCCATTCACAAATACTTCGAAACCTGAATTTCGTCGTTTCGCATCAATCGCAACCACAACGGCTTGCGAACCAAAGCGCATCGCGATCTCCGTGATCAGTTCCGGCTGGCGCACTGCTGCTGAATTGATTGCAATCTTGTCGGCACCAGCATCGAAAACAGCCGCGGCGTCGGCGATTTTGCGAATACCTCCACCGACTGCAAGCGGCACAAACAGGGTGCGTGCGGCACGCGAAACAGCTTCCAGCATAGTTTCGCGATGATCGCTGGTGGCTGTGATATCGAGCAACACGATTTCGTCCGCACCGTCGCGGGCATGAGCGTCCGCGCACTCTGCTGGATCGCCCGCGTCGCGAAGGTTCTTGAACTTGACTCCTTTCACGACGCGGCCTCCGGTGACGTCGAGACAGGCGATGATGCGCTTGGTCAGCACTCAGACCTCACAAAAAGCCTTAAGAATGAGAAGCCCTGTCGCACCTGACTTCTCAGGGTGAAACTGCACTCCGAAGATGTTGTCGCGTTCGACGGCAGCAGAAAACGGCAGGCCGTGATCGGCTGTCGCGGAGGTTGCCTGGGTCAGAGGCGCGTAAAAAGAATGCGTGAAGTAAACGAACGGATCCGAAGGCAGACGGCAAAACAACTTGGATTTTCGGAACTCCGATTTCCCGGGCTCCGATCGTCTATTCTCCGACCGCTCAGACTCGGACGCCTCGGAAGGTGCAAGGTTGTTCCAGCCGACATGCGGCGACTTCACTTGTGGGGGAAACTGCCGGCATCGCCCGGAAAATAATGCGGCCCCCGGTAGATCTGGCGCTTCTTCGCTGCCGTCGAACAGCCACTGCATACCCAGACAAATTCCAAGAAATGGTTTGCCGACAAAGATGCTTTTCAACAAGTTACCGCGCAGGCCTGCAACATTTAGCGCGGACAGGGCGGAAAAGTGGCCGACGCCAGGCAGAACAATCTTGTCGGCTGCCTCGATGGTCGCGGGTTGGCCAGTGATCGTAACCTCCGCCCCAAGATGGTCAAACGCCTTCCTAACCGAACTCAAATTGCCAGCGCCATAGTCGACAATCGCGATCATAGGAGTCCCTTGGTGCTGGGCAACATGCGGCCTAACTGCTTGTCGCGGGAACAGGCTACGCGCAGGGCGCGGGCAAAAGCCTTAAACAGCGCCTCAATCTTGTGATGGCTGGAGCGTCCGTAAAGCACGCGCACATGTATATTGGCGCGAGCTCCCCGCGCAAAGCCTTCGAAGAAGTCATGCACGAGTTCAGTTTGCAGATCACCCACGCGGGAAGCACGGACTTTGGTCTCCACGACCGCCACTGCGCGTCCGCCGAAATCTACGGCGGCGAGTCCGAGGGTCTCGTCCATGGGCATGAGGAAGTAGCCCGCCCTCAGAATGCCGCGTCGGTCGCCCAGTGCGCGGTCAAAGACCTCGCCGAGCGCGATGCCCACGTCTTCGACAGTGTGGTGCTGGTCTACATCTAAGTCTCCGCAGGCGGCAAGCTTCAGATTGAAGCCGCCGTGCCTTGTGAAGAGTTCCAGCATGTGATCGAAAAAACGGATTCCGGTTGAGACCTCGTATTTCCCCCGGCCCTCGATGGTCAGATCAATGCGAATTTCGGTTTCCGCCGTTTTTCGGTGAATGCTGGCTCGCCTCACACGCGTACCTCCCGACGCAGACGGAGGTCTTCGACTACGTTGCGCAACGCTGCGATCAGAGTCTGAGTATGTTCATCCGACCCCACCGTCAGTCGGACGGAGCCTTCGCACCCGGGGTCCGAATCGCGATCGCGTACCAGGACTCCTCGTTCCCGGAGAGAGCGCACGAATTCTTTGTGCTGCGAGCCGATGCGCACCAGCACAAAATTGCCGCGGCTAGCCCAGTAATGCAACCCCACTCTGCCGAGTTCCTGTTCCAGCAAGTCGCGGTTCCGGTGTACTTCGGTAGCATAGCGATCGACGTAAGCCGCGTCCTGAAGTGCTTCCGGCAGAACTGCCAGGGCGACCGCATTCACGTTGTAAGGTGACGCAACCCGGCGCACCATCGCCATCTGCGTCGCCTCTCCTACGAGCACGCCAATCCGCAATCCGGCCAAGCCATAGGCCTTCGAGAAAGTGCGCGCCACAAAAATATTGGACGGACGTGTTGGACGACTGAGCAAGGTCTCACCGTGGAATTCAAAATAGGCTTCGTCGACAAGAAGCGCGGCGTGCGGAGCCGCCGCCGCAATTTGAAGCAAGATTTCCTCCGAGACTGCAGCCCCGGTCGGATTATTCGGGTTCGCAACTGCTATGAGCCGGGTGCGCGGGCTGATCTTCGCGAGCAATTCCGCCGTCGGAAAAACAAAATCTGGCCCGCTGCGGATTTCGACGATCCGGGCACCTTCGGCGTGCGCAAAAAGTGAATACATCGCGAACGTGGGCACTACGATGATGGCTTCATCTCCCTGCTTCGAGGTACGTCGAACAGAGAAGATGAATCGCTTCATCCACGCCGTTGGTGAGCAGGAGTTGTGCGGCGTCCAGTTCCATGAAGTGTGCCACTTCGCGTTCGACCGGCTCACGGTCTGGGTAGCGAGCCAGAGCCTCCGCATCGAGCGTTCGCATCCGCGCCAACACACGCGGCGAGCAACCGACTGTGTTCTCGTTGAAATCAAGCCGCAGACCCTCCCTCCCAGCAAGTGGTGGATGGTAGGACTGCAGTTTCTGCACCGCCGCGCGAGCTTCAAGCATGGAAGAACCTCACCCTTAGCGATTCGGCGTGTCCGTGCAAGCCTTCCGCTTCAGCAAGGGCGATCGCCGCGAGGGCGATTTGCCGAATGCCTTCTTTGCTGACACTTTGGCAGGAGATGACTTGAACGAAATCAAACACACTCAGGCCGCCGCGGACACGAGCCATGCCGCCGGTGGGAAGAACGTGGTTCGGGCCCGAGATATAGTCACCCGCGGCCTGCGGTGAAAACTCGTTCAGAAAAACCGAGCCAGCATTGCGCACGGCGGGCGCGAGGGCAGCCGGCAGTGTCAGGTGTTCCGGCGCGACGCGGCTGACGATCTCCATGGCCTCGTCGAGAGATGCCACGAGCAGAATTGCTCCTCGTCGAGTCAGCGACTTTCGCGCAATCGGGTACGTGTGCGTGCGGGTTCGCACTTCCTTCTGTACCTTTTTTGCCAGTTCGCGAGCTGGCGTGATGAAAACGCCGAGCGCGTCAGGGTCGTGCTCGGCCTGCGCCACGAGATCAGAGGCAATGCAGGATGGGTCACCACTTTCACTGATCACGACTGCTTCCGTGGGCCCCGCGAGAAACTCGATAGCGCAATCGAAAGCGACGCACTTCTTTGCGGCGGTTACGTAGCGATTTCCGGGGCCGACGATCTTTGTCACGCGCGCAATGCTTTCTGTTCCATAGGCAAATGCGCCGATGGCTTGCGCGCCCCCAACGCGATAAAACTCGGATACATTCAGGAACCCTGCCGCTGCCAGCGTAATCGTGGCGGGTTTCGGCGAGACAACCCGAATCTGTTGCACGCCCGCAACCTGCGCCGGGATTACTGTCATCAGCAAAGTGGAAGGCAAAGGATAACGGCCGCCGGGAACGTAACAGCCCACGGATTCCAGCGGGCGCACCAGTTGGCCAACGCAAACACCAGGCTGAATCTCGCGCTGCCAATCTTGCGGTTTTTGCCATTCGCAATAGCGGCGAATGTTGGCCGCAGCCTGACGGATAGCTTCCTGCAATTCCGGACGTGTCTGCTGCCATGCCTGCTGCAACTCTTGTTCAGAAACTCGCAGCGGCTCATTCTCAGCCAACCCGTCCCAGCGCGTGGCGTACCGGCGCAAGGCGCCGTCTCCGCTTTTGCGAACGTCATTCACGATGCGCCGCACTATAGGTTCCACATCGGCGAAGTCGGTCGCGGCTCGCTGCTCTAGAGCGCGCACGAAACGGTTTCGACGGGATCCTTCGAGAATGCGCATCACATCACCACCTTGTTCAACGGATACTCGACGATCCCCTGCGCGTTCGCTTGTTTCAGCTTTGGGATCAAGGTCCAGGCCGTTTGCTCATCGATGATGGTGTTGACCGCGACCCATTCGCCGTCGGCCAAGGGCGCGACAGTTGGGTTCTTGAGGGCCGGAAGCAGGCTTAGCACTGCGGCTAAATCAGGCTTGCGAACGTTCAGCATCAGGCCCACTCGCCCGTGCGCCGCCATGGCGCCGCAAAGCATCACGGCGAGATTCTCAATCTTCTGCCTTCGTTCGCGGTCGGCCCATGCGGACTTGTTGGCGATGAGTTGCGTGTTGGACTCGAGCACCGTCTCGATGATCCGGAGATGATTGGCGCGCAACGAGCTGCCAGTCTCCGTGACTTCGACAATGGCGTCCGCCAGCAACGGCGGTTTGACTTCGGTTGCGCCCCAGGAAAACTCAACTCGCACACCGACGTTCCGCCTCGCGAAGTAATTCCGAGTGAAGCTGACCAATTCGGTCGCAACGATACGGCCTTCCAGGTCTTCGGGTTTGTGGAATACGGAATCTTCCGGAGCCGCCAGTACCCACTTCACTTTGCCCATGCTCTGCTTGGCATAAATCAAGTCGGTGACGGCGACTACTTCGAGGCCGCTCTCGAGCACCCAGTCGAGGCCGGTCAATCCGGCGTCGAGCGCGCCATGTTCAACATAGCGCGCCATCTCCTGCGCGCGGATGAGCAGGCATTCAATCTCGGGATCGTCAGTCGTGGCGAAATAAGATCGGGTGTTGGTATAGACCCGCAGTCCCGCACGCGTGAACAGACTCAGCGTCGCTTCCTGCAGACTGCCTTTCGGGATGCCAAGACGAAGCTTCATAAACGCGCCCTCGCGGGTAAACTTGCTGCGTCCGCGCCCAGTGACAATTCCTCCGTGAAGCAGGATCGAGTCCCTGTGTGGCAGACCTTGCCCTCTCCCATTACCCGAACCTTGAAAAGCACTGTATCCCGGTCGCAGTCCGTCCATGCGTCGACGACCTGAAGGTAGTTTCCGGAAGTTTCTCCTTTGGTCCATAATGCTTGGCGAGTCCGGCTGTAGAAGGTGACCAATCCAGTGCGCAGAGTGGCGTCGAGGGCTTCCTGGTTCAGAAAGCCGAGCATCAGCAGTTCTCCGGATGCTGCGTCCTGCACGACAGCGGGCACGAGCCCCTGCATTTTGTCGAAATCAATTTTCATCAAGCGCTCCTGCCTCAAAATGCCGTCATGCGAGGCTGCAATTGTTCAGCAAAACAAAAAGCCCGCTGATGCGAAGTTCGCGTCAGCGGGCTCGGATTTTATAAGTGCTAAGTTCTATCCGCGCACCTTCGCTGACACGCTCGTCACATGATGATGGTGATGTACGCGATGGGCCAACGAAGTCATTAGAAAGAGATGCTAGGCGACGGAGGCGCGAGTGTCAATCGCTATTCCCTATCCCGCGGTTGGGATAGGGAATAGCAGCTCTGAAGACGGACCTCCAACAATTGTTGCGGACGGTAAGTGCCTGATTCCACAGAGGAAGCGGTTGCTCAAAAACCGACGTGCGATTTTTATGATTCTTGCCATCGAAAATATTCATCCAATTCGTTACGTTAGTTCGTTGACGGTTCCCGAGTCTGCACCCTAGAATGGCCTTGGTCATGTTCACCAGCCAGAATCCTCGTCAGATGTGTATGTGCATTTGTTGTTGTTGCGCATGCGTGCGTTCTGGCGCGGGGAGGCTGCGGACCTAAGAGTTTCTTCTTAATACCGGCACTTATAACCCACCGCCAGAGCAATCCGGCGGTGGGTTTTTTATTGGTGGCATTCTCTATGACAAATACAGCAACAGTGAAAGAAACGAAAGCCCAGCGTGTAGAGCGGCTGAAGCGGGCGAAGAATCCCTGGGAAGGACTGGAAGAGATTCGGAGTTTCGCGCGCAAGGGCTTCGACGCGATTCCTCCAGAATGGATCGGCACCTATTTCCGCTGGTGGGGTGTTTACACGCAGGGAGACGGAGTGGGCGTAACCGGCGGCCAGAACGGCGAAGGGAAGGCGTTGCCGTGCTTCATGGTGCGGATTCGCATCCCCAACGGACAGTTGCGCTCCCACCAACTGCGCACCATCGCCAATCTATCCCAGCGCTATGCGAAAGGCATTGCTGACCTCACGGTTCGGCAAAATATCCAGCTGCACTGGGTCACGATCGAAGCGCTACCCGAATTGCTCGAAGAACTCTGGAAGGTTGACCTCAACACGGTCGGCGCCTGCGGCGATGTCACACGCAATGTGACTGGCTGCCCGGTTGCAGGATTCGACGCGGACGAAATCTGCGATGCTTCTCCGCTTGCGATCGAAGCGTCGCGCATGCTGGCGGGGAATGCCGAGTTTTACAATCTCCCGCGCAAATTCAAGATTTCAATCACCGGCTGCAGGGTCTGGTGTCCTTATCCGGAGATCAACGATGTTGGCCTGACTGCGAATACTCGCATCGTCGGCGGAAAGCCGGAGGTTGGCTTCTCCCTGCGGGTTGCCGGCGGGCTCTCTACCGAGCCTTACCTGGGTGCGCGCCTCAACGCGTTTGTGCGCTGGAACCAGGTGTTGCCTGTGATCCGTGGAATTGCCGAACTGTTCCGCGACTCGGATGTGCTGCGCGAACATCGTGAGCGCGCGCGCCTGAAGTTCCTGTTCCTGCGCCACGGATGGACCGCGGACACCTTCCTGAAAGATCTGGAACGCCGGATTGGTTTTCAGCTTGATCCTGCTGAGCCGCAGCAGGCACCCGCTGACGTTTACCGCGACCACATCGGTGTTCATCCGCAACGGCAAGCGGGCTACTGCTATGTAGGAGCAAGCGTTTTGGGCGGCCGGATTACAGCTGACCAGATGCGTGCCGCGGCCGATCTCGCTGAGCGCTTTGCTGGTGGTGAACTGCGCACCACCAACATGCAGAACCTGATTGTGGTGAATGTTCCCGTTCTTAACGCTAACGCATTGGCTCAGGAGTTAGAAGCTATTGGGCTGCGTGTCGACGCCTCTGTGTTTGCCCGTGGAACAATTGCCTGCAGCGGCACAGAGTTCTGCAAGCTGGCGATCACTGAGACGAAGAGTTTCTCGCGTTGGCTGATGGATGAACTGGACGAACGTTTGCCCGGCTTCGATCAGCACTTAAAGCTGCATGTGACCGGGTGCCCCAACAGTTGCGGCCAACACTGGATTGCGGACATTGGCATTGAGGGAAAGAAGATCAAGGTGCAAGACCGCATGGTCGACGCATATTACTTCTGCTTGGGCGGCGCGCTGGGATTGCATCAAGCCACGGCCCGCCCCATCGGATACCGCTGCGCGGCGACTGCGGTTCCCGAGGCGATTGAGCGCCTGCTGAGGCAGTATCTTGCGGAACGCGGAGATGGCGAAAACCTTCGCCAGTTTTTCGCGCGGCACAGTGATGCGGAATTACGACAGTGCCTGGCGGGAGAACTTGTGGAAATGGTGGCACGTGACATTCCTGCCGGGTTCGTGCCTCAAGGGATTGAACTTTGACACAAGCGCGGAGGAAGTCGCGGGTCATTCGAGCGAAAAGTCCGGATGAGAAAACTGGGTGAAAACAAAATGAGCAGCTTGTTTCCAATGTTTCTTAAGCTTGCGGGCCGGCAGGTCCTGGTGATTGGCGCAGGGAAGGTCGCCGAGGGCAAGATCGCGGGAATTCTCGATACCGGCGCTCGCATTCGCGTGATTGCCCGCGAAGCCACCGATGCTGTACACGGCTGGGCCCGCGCCGGGCAGATTGAATTAGGGCTGCGTTCGTTCTCTCCCCAGGATCTCGATGGGGCGTTTGTTGCGGTCGTCGCGACTGCGTCGCAGGACTTGAACGAGTCGATCTACCGGGAGGCTCAGTTGCGGGGAGTCCTTTGCAATGTGGTGGATGTGCCGGAGTTTTGCGATTTCTTTTATCCAGCCGTGGTGCGCCGTGGAGATTTGCAAATCGCCATTTCAACTTCCGGTCAGAGCCCTTCGCTGGCGCAGAAACTTCGCCAGCAACTCGAACAGCAATTTGGACTGGGATACGCTTCTTGGGTTGCGCAACTCGGAGAGACTAGAAGGTTGGTGCAGGCCAGCGATCTTACTCCCGAACGCAAGCGCGAGTTGTTGCATTCGCTGGCGAGCAGGGAAGCATTGGAAGCGGCTCTGGCTGAAACTCCAGTGCCGGTTGCAACCAAAGGAGCGAGTGCATGAAGGGAAGAGTTTATTTAGTAGGTGCAGGGCCGGGAGATCCCGAGTTGCTCACGCTGAAGGCGTTTCGTCTCTTGCGAACTGCCGATGCCGTCCTGCATGACGATCTGGTGGCGCCTGAGATTTTAAAATTGGTGCCAGCGGACGCAAGAATTCAGAACGTGGGCAAGCGCAGTGGTCACAGAAAGATCAGGCAGGAAGAAATCAATTTCCTTCTGATCGAGTTGGCAGCCTCAGGACTACAGGTGGTTCGGTTGAAGAGCGGAGATCCGCTTATCTTTGGGCGCGCCGGCGAAGAGATTGACGCGCTGCGCAAAGCGGGCATTCCCTGCGAAATTGTTCCCGGCGTGACATCGGCTCTGGGGGCGGCTGCGGCGGCGCAGATTCCGCTCACCCATCGTGCGGCTTCGCATGCTCTGGTGTTGATCACGGGGCATCAAGCGTTCGACAGCAATCCTGCAGATTGGAGCAAGTTTGTTGGCAGCGGCGCTACGCTTGCGATCTACATGCCCGGAAAAGATTACTCACGGGTCGCGAATCGGCTGGTGTCCGCGGGGCTCGACCGTGGGACGCCGTGCGCAATTATTTCGCGCGCTACCACAGAGCATCAGCAAGTTTATCGCACAACCGTAGCTGATCTGCCGCACGCCCCTCAGCTGGCTGCACCGACCTTGCTTGTTGTGGGTGAGGTCGTGCGTCTCGGCGACCCTGCCGCGTTGTTGGAGACATCCACGATCGCGGGTCTGACATCCGGCAATGAGTTCCCCCGAGCACATGTTGTTTCTCAAAGTAAAAGCCTGAGCGCCGACGAGGAGTCCATCCTGTGAAAGAACAAATAGCAGAGTTGCAGTCCAAGGCGGCGACCTGGAGTCCCGACCAGACGCTCGCATGGGCATTCGACACCTTCGGCAGTCGAGTGGCGATATCATCGGCGTTTGGCGCGGAAGGCATGGTGTTGATAGACCTGGCCTCGCGCGTGCATAAGGACTTCCGCCTTTTCACGGTAGATACTGAATTCCTATTTGCCGAAACATATGCTTTGATGGACAAGATCGAGCAGCGGTACGGAATCGCGGTCGAGAAGGTGTATTCACTGCTCTCTCCGGAAGAGCAGGAGCGCGCTCACGGCGCGGTGCTTTGGAGTCGTGACCCTGACCGGTGCTGCAATCTGCGGAAAGTTGAGCCGCTGCGGCGCAAACTAAGCGAACTGGATGCGTGGATCACGAGCATACGTCGCGATCAGACCACGGCGCGTGCGGGCGCCAGAAAAATCGAATGGGACGAAAAGTTCGGTCTTGTGAAGATCAATCCCATCGTCGATTGGACGTCAAAACAAGTCTGGCGCTACATCCATCAGCACGAAGTGCCTTACAATGCGCTGCATGATCAGAGCTATCCCAGCATCGGCTGCACGCATTGCACCAGCCCGGTGAGGCCTGGGGAAGATCCGCGCGCGGGCCGCTGGCCCGGTTTTGCGAAAACAGAATGCGGCCTTCACATCATTGCGCCAGCGTCGGCTTCTTCGGCAAACGAGGCGTGATCTGCATCGAGCGCTTACCCGGTTTCTTGATTCTGCTCACGACTTGACCGTTTTCGACGTCGCGTCCCAGGTCACCGGCTTCTTGCGAAAGTAGGATTCGTTCGCCATATGGCAGGCGATGGCGGCGTTGTTCCCGAAGACTGCATCCTCAACCACCGGTTTGCGCGACTTCACTGACTGGAAGAAATTATGCAGGTGTGGACGCATGTCATCCCAGTCATGGCCGCGATACACGGTGTCCTCGCGCGTGGGTTCCTTTCCCAGTGGCGGGTCGTGTTCCGCATGCCACTGCTTGAAGTATTCGTCCCTCAATTTTGCGGGGAATGCATTTGCATAGTAACTCGGGTCCAGATCGACTCCAGCCTGAGGCGAGTGGCGAAGATCGAATTCACCAGCATCGAGAATTCCTTTCGGCCCCATAAATCGTGCGAGTTCCGGAGTTTCCGTTCCCAATCCCAGACGAACGTAAACCGGTACACCGTGATAGTCGAAGAGCACCACGTGCAAATCGGGCATGTCTCGGCCGTCGGGCCAGCGGAAGATGCCGCCCATGGCCGTCGCCGAGCGCGGCGCTTCGTTCCATCCCAGCGTCACTAGCATGCCGCTGATGAGATGCACCATGAGATCTCCAGCTACGCCCGTACCGTAGTTCCGCCAGCAACGCCAGCGGGCGAAGTGAAACTTGTTGAACGGAATCTTGGGCGCGTCGTTGAGCCACGTGTCCCAGTCGAGCGTTTCTACGGAGAGATCGGGTGGTGGCGGATACTCCCACGCGCCAGTTGGATCGTTGCGGCCGAGCGTGAGCTCAATCATCGAGACCTCGCCAATCGCGCCGTCGTGATACAGCTCGCGAGCTTGAGCACAGAGCTCTGAACTGACCCGCTGGGAGCCTATCTGCACGATGCGATTGTTTTTCTGAGCAGCCTCGACCATGGCGAATCCGTCGGCCACGGTGTGCGACATTGGCTTCTCGCAATAAATGTCTTTGCCCGCATTGCAGGCATCCACAACCACGCGTCGGTGCCAATGATCGGGAACGGCGGCCACAATGCAGTCAATATCTTTCCGGTCCAGCAATTCCTGATAATGCCGAGTCGTAGGCAAACTGGAATTGCCAGTGATTTCCTTGGCCAGCGTGTGGCGGCCGTCGTACAAGTCAGCCGCTGCTACGCATACGACTCCGGGAATCGTAATCGCTCCGCCGAGTAAGCCGGAACCTTGCATCCCGACGCCAATCATCCCAAAACGAACGCGGTCGCTCGCCGCTACTGCTTGTGGCGCGCCCGCGAGTGGGTGCGCGTTGAGAAGTACGGTCTTGGAAAGCAACGCGCTTCCGGCAACGGCGGCAGATCCGCCTTGTAAGAACGCGCGGCGCGACAGATTCTTCTTCATGCCAATTCCTCCGATATGAGTTGACTGCGCACGGCTCTCCCAACCCTTACGACAGTGTTACTTCTTCAATGGTTTAATTGCCACTTCTTTGAAAAATACGATGTCGTTGTCGCTATGATTCTGCAGCCCCATATAGCCAAAGTTTGGCCGTGGGCCGCGTTGCGGCTCGAAGTCGAACTTCCTGTCCGGCACGGGATCGCCGTCGTGATAGTCCGTGATCTTCACGCCGTTAAGCGTTACGATGGTATGCGAGCCATCCAGCGTAATCTCCATGGTGTTCCACTCAGGCCCTGGCTTCCACGCCTTAGCCAAGGGCTTGGTCAGTGAGTAGAGCATGCCCGTGGAATGATATTCATCCTCACTCGGGTCCGACCTTTCCGGATGATTGTCGATCTGTACTTCAAAGCCGTAATGGACGGGCATCCATTCTTCTCGAGGTTCCAGCGGAATGCGAATGAAGACTCCGGAGTTGTCGTTCTCGTCGCGCATCTTGTAAACGACACGAATAACACAGTCGCCGACTTTTCCGCCGGTCCAGTAGAGCAATCCCATGCCTCCGTGAGTGCGGATCAAGCCATCTTCCACTGTGTCGCCGCCGGGCCCAACGTGCTTCCATCCATTGAGATCTTTGCCGTCGAAAAGTTGACGCCACTGGTAGGGATCTCCTGTGCAGGCATTGTGGACGTCATCGGCTGCAAAACCGGGTGACACAAAACAAAAGAGCAGAAATATCGAAACCATTAGGCGTTTCAACACCGGAATCTCCTGAAAAGCTTCTTCGCTAACTTGAGAGCCACACTAATCTACTCGCACTGGGGCCGCGAGGCAATGGGAGGCAATCAAAACTGTCACAGCAACAAGCTTCAGGCCAGACCGCCGCCGTCGACCACCAGGCACGCTCCTGTGACCCAGTTCGACATAGCACCGGCAAGGAACAGAACGGCCTTTGCCACATCTTCGGGCGTACCAATGCGCCGCAACGGGCGATCGGCGGCTTCTTTCATGAAGTTGCGTGGCTCGTCGCCGAGTTGCGCGCATTCGCTCCTTAACATCGGCGTGTCCACGTCGCCTGGACAAACGCAATTCACGCGGATGTTGTCTTTGCCATGGTCAATCGCCATCGCGCGCGTCAGGTTGAGAACTCCGGCTTTGGCGGCGCAGTAGGCGGCAGCCTTAGGTCCGCCTTTCAGCGACCACCCCGAGCCGGTGTTGATGATGCGGCCGCCACCATTGGCCGTCATGTGAGGAATTACTTCTCGGGAAAGCAGATAAACGCTCTTTAGGGTGACGTCAAGAATCATGTCCCATTCCTCTTCGCGAAGTTCTGTGACGCCCTCGCGGATCACAACTCCAGCGTTGTTGCAGAGAATGTTGATCTTGCCGAACGTTTCGATAGTGGTACGCACTGCGCGGGCACAGTCGTCCGCCGAACGCACATTGCAACGAACGTAGATAGCCTTTCCGTTCTGCCTGCAAATCTCGGAGACAGCTTCTGCTCCCCCATGGTCATTGACGTCCAGAACGGCAACAGCCGCTCCCATCTGAGCGAGCAAGAGCGCAATCCCGCGGCCAATGCCGGACGCGGCGCCGGTCACCATCGCCACCTGACCCTCCAACGACAGCAACTGCTCCGCATTCCCGGCGATTGTCATTGGGATGCTGGGATATCAGCGCTCGCGCCCAGCGCCTTTTCCGCTGCCGCCAACGTGAAGTCCACGTCCTCGTTGCTGTGCGCGACCGTGACAATCGAATGGAGTGTTGCCGAGGGAGTTGTGTAAATTCCGAACTCGAAAAGTTTGAAGACGAACTGCTGGTACGCCTTTCTGTCCACATGCTGGCAGAACTCGCGATAATCCCTGATCGCGGCATGTTCGGTAAACATGATTTGAAACATCGGCCCTACATGCTGCACGATCGCAGGAATCTTTTTCCGCCGGAAGAGATCGGTGAGTCCGCCGCAGAGACGGTCGGCAATTCTCCAAGTGTGTGCGAAGGTCGCACAATTATTTTCCGTGAGTTTGCGCAGGCTGGCACGCGCCGCGTGCATCCCGATCCGCGAACCGTTGTGCGTGCCGTAGTGCAGAACGCCGCCCCAGGCGAGCGCTTCCATCACTGCGGCTCGTCCCGCGAAGGCAGCGACCGGAAGCCCGCACCCGAGTGCTTTGCCGAGGGTCACGATATCCGGCGACAGCTTGTAATACTCCTGACAGCCGCCGGGAGCGATACGAAAGCCGGTTACGGTTTCGTCGAGAATAAAAAGAATGCCGTTTTGTTGCGCGAGCTTCTGCAGGCCCAGGAGATATCCATCTGCTGGAGGGATCACGCCCATGTTGGCCATGATGCCTTCGGTGATGATCGCCGCAATCTGACCAGGATGATTTTCGATGGCGCGCTGCAGCGCCGGCAGATCATTCCACGGAACCACAATGGTGTCGTCGAGCGCGTGCTGGTTCAAGCCCGAACTGTCGGGAATCTTAATGGGATCGCGGCGATGCCCAACCACTGTTGGCGGCAGTGGATTCGAACTCACCATCAGATCGTCATACCATCCGTGATAATGGCCCTCGAACTTTAAAACTTTTGGCCTGCCAGTATATCCGCGCGCTAATCGAAGCGCGGCCATGACCGCCTCGGTGCCAGTGTTGGCGAACCGTATCCGTTCAGCATTGGGGATGAGACCACGCAGCAGTTCCGCCACTTCGATCTCGATTTCGGTGGCGGTGGCAAAGTGCGCTCCTGTTGCCGCAGCCTCCGCGATCGCACGAGTTACGTCAGGGTGCGCATGTCCGAGAGGAAGAGATCCAAAGCCCATCATCCAATCGACGTATTCGTTGCCGTCGGCGTCCCAGATTCGCGAGCCGCTTCCGCGCTGTATGAATAGCGGGTATTCGCCATAATTGGCCGGACCGCGCGACGAAGAACTACTGCCCTCAATGAGCAGATCGAGCGTGCGCCGGTAAAGCTGTCTCGATTTTTCCGAGCGAGGGGCCATTTTTGCATTTCTTTTTTTGCCGTGCCGAGTCGGATCGTGACTGCCCTAATCCTTTTCCCAGGCATCGGCAGCCACCTGCGCTCCGGCGCCCGAACCTGAAGCAGACTCTGCCTCGCGCTTTTTCTGCCAGTCAGCTTCGGACACTACCGAGATCGTCTCCAGCTTTTTCTTCCGGAGGCCGGAGTTGATTGCAGGCAGGGAGCCTTCGGTCAGTTTGTGAAAATCCACGACCACATCTTCCAATTCGTGGCCAAGCGAATCGCTCCGAGCCACCTGATAGTCTGTGGGACGACCATCGTAGCTGCCGATGTCGCCATAGAGTTGTCCCAGCAACTCGCGAATCCGTTCCTCGCCGGTGACCATTCCACCTTCTTTGGTGGCAACAATCTTAGAGCGGAGTTCGTCGCATTTCCCCGACAGTTGCTGCAATTGGGTGCGCAGTGCATCTTTTTGCGGCAACTTGGCGGCGCTTTCGATGGCGGCGTTGCGCACACCTTCGATTGCGCTCACGGAGTATGTCATGTGTTCGATCAGCTTATAAACCTTCATCTCCAGATCGAACTGCGCCTTGCGGTCCTCCACCGTATATTTCGCGCGCGGATCGAGCGCAACGCTCAGCTGTTCGGTGTAGACATGATCACCCTTAGTCATCTTCACTGTATAGGTTCCAGGTAACACTAGCGGACCTTCCGTTGCCTCTCCCAGTGCAGTGGCGGCGGGCGCAACGGCGGGCGCTTTCAACCGCATCGACCAACCTGCGCGATTCAACCCGCGATGTTTGCTGCCGGGAACGGTATCGACCAGCTTTCCATCCTGGTCGAAGATTTCGATCTTCAGATCGCCAAAGATATGCCGGCCTTTCTGGTAATAAGTGATCATGGCCTCGCTGGGACGACTGCGGCCGTGAAAAGTTTCGCTGCCTTCTGGCCAGCCACCTCCGGCTTCGAAATATTGTCTCGCGGGCCGGCCTGCGATCAGTGTGGCCTCCTTCGACATCAGTTCGGGGGTTAGCGCACGGAACGGCGAAATGTCGTCGATAATCCAGATGCCGCGTCCGTGGGTCGCCAGCACCAGATCGCCTTCGCGAGCCTGCACCGCAATGTCGCACACCGCAACTGCGGGGAAGTCCGAACCTTTGTACTGCGCCCACCGCTGGCCGCCATCCACGGAAATCCAAAGGCCGAATTCCGTGCCAACAAACAAGAGGTTGGAGTTGACGGTATCTTCCTTGATCACGTGGGCGTATCCGCGCACTCCACTTTGCTGCAACGGAAGTGCGGTCCACGTCTTCCCGTAGTCGGTGGTCTTGTAGGCATAAGGCGTGATGTCGCCGTAGGTGTGCCGGTCAAACGTGGCATAAGCGGTGGCTTCATCGAAGCGGCTGGCCTCGATGGTGGAGACCCACGAATTCTTGGCCAAGCCGCTGATGTTTCCTACGACGTTGGTCCAGGTCTTGGCTCCATCGCGAGTGATTTGAACATTACCGTCGTCTGTTCCAACCCAGATGATCTGCCCATTCTTTGGCGACTCGGAGATCGAATAGATCGTGGTGTGCATTTCGGCGGAAGAATTGTCGACGGTGACGCCGCCGGACTCCTCCTGCTTCTGTTTTTCCGGATCGTTGGTCGAGAGATCTGGAGAAATCCGCTCCCATGATTGCCCGTGATTCCGCGAGCGAAATAGGAATTGCGCCCCGATGTAGATGGTTCCTTTCTCGTTCGGGCTCATGTGGATTGGCGTGTTCCAGTTGAAGCGTAATTTCTTCTCGCCATAATTCGGAAGCGGCTTGATGGAGCGATCCTCGTGGGTGTATCGGTTTACGCGGCCGATCTCGCCGCCTTGCGCTTCCGCATAGATGTAGTCCGGATCGGAGGTGTCCTCGAACATCCAGAAGCCGTCGCCGCCGTACATGTTTTCCCAGCGCGAGTTACTGATGCCGCCGGGGTAGGACGAATCGCCCACCCACGAACTGTTGTCCTGCAGCCCTCCGTACACGTGGTAGGGGTCTGAGTTGTCCGTACTCACGTGGTAGAACTGCGAAACCGGAAGGTTCATCTGGTGTTTCCAGCGGTTGCCGCCGTCTTCGCTGCGCCACAAGCCGCCATCGTCGCCTGCAATCACGATGTTGGGGTTCTTGGGATTGATCCACACATCGTGGAAGTCGCCGTGCGCCCCGCCAGAGACCACGTTGAAAGTCTTGCCTCCGTCCGTACTCAGCAACAGGATGAGGTCTGGTTTGAAGATTTTGTTTTGATCTTTCGGGTCGACGATCAGGTTACCGAAATAAAACGGACGCCACACCACGAAGTTGCTTGCGTCTTCCTTGGTCCAGGTTGCGCCGCCATCCGTTGAGCGGTATAGCGCGCGTTTCTCCGCTTCAATGTTGGCGTAGACCACCTGCGGGTTCGAAGGCGCCACAGCTACCGCTACACGTCCCCATGGTTTTGGGGGCAGCCCCTTCGCATTTGCATCGTTGACTTCGCTCCAGTGGTCGCCGCCATCGGTAGACTTGAACAGGCCGCTGCCTGGACCTCCCGAACGGAACGTCCAGCCCTGACGACGGAAGTCCCACATCGAAGCGTAAATGGTCTTGGGTTCCTGACGGCTCATGGCCAGCAGGCCGCATCCGGAAGAACCATTCGCTCCCGCCAGAACCTTGTTCCACGACTTTCCGCCATCGTTCGTCTTGAAGACTCCCCGCTCGTCGTTGTCGTCCCACAGATGACCGGTCGCGCAGACCAGAACATTGTTGCCATTCGTGGGATCGACCAAAATTTTGGCAATGTGTTCGCTATCTTTCAGGCCGACGTTGATCCAATTCTCTCCGCCGTCGGTCGATTTGTACACGCCGTCACCGACGGACACGCTGTTCCGAACCCACGATTCTCCGGTGCCGACCCAAACTGTTTTCGAATTGGAGGGATCAAGCGCCACAGCACCAATCGACTGCACGTCCTCGCGATCGAACACCGGCCTGTATGTGGTTCCGCCATTGACCGATTTCCACACTCCGCCGCTGGCGGACCCCACGAACACTGTGATCCTGCCATCCTGCTCCACGGCGTCCAGAGCGGCGATTCGGCCGCTCATGGTTGCCGAGCCGATGTTGCGCGCGGGCAGTCCTGACACGGTTGCAGAGTCGTAACGGTAGGCCGCCTGGCCCTCTACAGGCGCGCAAAGCGAAGCTCCGGCCAACCACACACACACTGCCCAAGACTTAAGAACGGAAACCTTCATGTCTGCCGATCCCTTCCAACGTAAATAATGTTTCCAGGTAAGCCTGCTCAGCGAATCATTTAATTCCCACAATCCCGGACCCCTTTTCCTCGGTCCTCAGCGAGGGCGGAACCGCAAACTCGCCTGGGTCTATCGGTACGTTCACTTCAAGCTTTTCAATCGTGGTCGTCTGTGCGCCGGGATTACTCTTCGCACCCTGCGAGATGGAGAACGGAAACATCACGCCGGCGACTGGCTTATACGAACCCAGATCGATCACAGTCTCACGAACCGAACCCCGGATGGACTCCTGAATTTCTTTGCGAATTTCCAGGTAGGTATCGGGATCGAGATAGTAGTAAATAATGTCACCGTCCTTCTGCGTGACTTTCAAGCGCAGCGCATCGTCGCCGTCCACCTCGTCGTGCCCCAGATACTCCACCGTGTTGCCTTTTTCCTTATAGTCCACCAGGGGACCGTCGAAGTCGGCGTCGAAGAGCAGATCTCGCAGATCGTCTTCTCCCATGAGTTCAGGATCTTTGTGCCCGCCAAAGGGCTGAATCTGCCATCCGTGGGCGCCGTCATAGGCCTGCACGCTGGTCATGCCCTGCAGCGAAAAAGTCTCGCGAACCAGATTTGGTCGCAAGTTGTCCTGCCCCGTGGCGCCCGTGAAGCCTCCACCTTTAAGCTTGCCCGTCACACGCATCGATTTGATGGCTTTGATTTTTTCGATGCCGCCCTTGGCTTCGATGTTCTTGTTGATAAGTTCTTCAGCGGTTTGACTGAGGGCATTTAAGACGAGGCACGAAACCGCTATCACTAACATCACTGCTCGACGCATGAAAGGGAACTCCTGAATATCGTGGCGTTTGAAGACCCGGCGCGGACGACACAGTACTCTACGTGGTAGAGGACGTTCTTGCCAAGTCTTGGTGAGCAATCGTCTGGCGCCCTGGATTATTTTTCTTTACCTAGAGACAGACTCTTCAGAAAATCGTGGCCGGCACTCAATGTCTACGAAGATTTTCGTTGACACTACGAAGCCCTTCGTAGTAAGGTGCTGCCTTATGAGGAAGTCGCCACTGAAACCGACTGCATCCGAACTCGAAATCCTGCATGTCCTGTGGTCGCGCGGGCCTTCCACTGTGCGCGAAGTCTATGCCGCGCTGAACGAGAAACGACCCCTGGGGTATACCAGCGTGCTGAAACTTTTGCAGATCATGACGGCGAAAGGCACGGTGCGGCGGCGAGACGAAACCCAGAGGGCGCACGTCTATGAAGCATGTCTGCCGGCGGAGCTAACCAAACGGCAGTTTGCCGGCGATGTGCTACAGCGAGTATTTGAGGGATCAGCAAGCCAGCTTATGATGCACGCGCTGGCCGGGCGGCGGGCCTCGCGAGAGGAAATCGACGAGTTACGGCGCTTGCTGGATGAATATGAAAGGAACCGGCGATGATGAATGCTCTGACGAATTGGCTTTCTCCCAGTCTAATGCATGCCGTGGCTTGGACTCTGCTTCACTTTCTGTGGCAGGGGGCCGCTCTGGCGGCGCTGGCTGCTGCGGCCATGGCTTTCTGCAGCCGCGCTTCCGCGCGCTATGCAATCGCCCTGAGTGCGCTGATGCTGATGCTCGCCGCACCAGTTGTTACTCTGGTCGTTCTCAGCCAGAACCAATCCAATGACGACAGTGCCAGTAGTGCCATCGTCAAATCGAATTTGACAGTCGACCTCGCTGGATATCGCGACGCGGGAGCCGTCGATTCACTTGCGCCGAGAGTCCGTCGCAATCTGTCGTCCTGGGATTCGTTTCCGTGGCTCATTGAAGCATGGCTCGCAGGAGTAGCATTTTTCAGTTTGCGCTCGGCTGGAGGTTTCTTTTTTCTAGAGCGGCAGCGCCGCAAACTGTCCACGAATGTGAACGCCCGCGTGCTCGGAATGTGCCAGACGCTCCAACGCCGTCTCGGTTTGAAGTGGGCGATCCGTTATTGCGAAGGCGAAGGACTGCAGGCCCCGGCAGTGATTGGCTGGTTTCGCCCGCTTGTGTTCCTTCCGCTACGGGCCCTCACGGGTCTTTCTCGGGAGCAGCTCGAATTAGTTGTCGCGCATGAACTCGCCCACATTCAGCGGCTCGATCCCTTCGTGAACGTTTTCCAGGTCGTGGTGGAGTCGCTGCTGTTCTACCATCCCGCCGTGTGGTGGCTGAATCGGCGCATTCGCGCCGAACGCGAGCATTGCTGTGATGATGCCGCGATCTCGCTCTGCGGCAACGCCCTCGAGTATGCTCGCGCCCTCACGCTAATGGAAGAGTGGCGGAGCGTGCCGGTTCTCGCCATGGCCGCCAACCGCAGTCCGCTCACGGAGCGCATTCTCCGCGTGCTCGGGCTAAGAACGCTCGGCGCGGGAATGCGCGGGATCGGAATCACGGGTAGTGTGGTCTGCCTCACTGCAGCCCTGGTTGCCGGAAACGCTCTCGTTGGGATTGCCCACGCACGCGCGGTTATTTCTGGCATGGCAATGTCGCCGCAAGCCGCTCAGGCAGAGCCCGAGAGCCCGCAGGAGCCGAAGCCTTCCCCGGCGCGCCCGGCGAGCAGCGCACAACCGGCGGCCACCGCCAGTTCCGCTACCACAGCCACTTCCTACATCGATGCTATTAAAGCTGCGGGCATGGGAGATCTCACCATCGACGAACTCGTGGCAATGAAGATTCAGGGTGTCACGCCCGAGTATGTTCGCGAACTTCACGAACAAGGCTTGCATCCCGATGCCGATACTCTCGTCGCCTTACGGGTGCAAAACGTAACCGTCGCCTATATCCAGGAGCTGCGCGGGCTAGGGCTTAATCCTGACCCGGACGAAATCATTGCCCTCAAGGTACAGAATGTGAATGCCGATTACGTTCGCGGCCTGAAAGAAGCCGGCATTCAACCCAACCCGGACGAGATCATGGCGCTCAAGGTGCAGGGAGTGACTCCCGCTTACATCAAGGAACTTCGTGCCGCAGGTTTGAACCCTGATGCCGATCAGGTCATCGCCATGAAAGTCCAGGGCATCACACCTGCTTACATACACGATCTTCATGAACTTGGTCTGAAGCCGGATGGCGACGATCTGGTCGGCATGAAAGTTCAGGGTGTCAGTCCTGAATATGTGCGGGAGATCCAGGCGACAGGCCTCAAGCCCGGCGGCGACGACCTGATCGCCATGCGAGTGCAGGGCGTGACGGCGGAGTACATCAAGGCCCTGCAAGCGGCCGGGTTCAAAATTGATGTCGATGATGTGGTCTCGGCGAAAGTGCAGGACATTACTCCCGAGTTCATCGAGAAGGTGCGCCAGCACGGATTCAAGGATCTCGACCTCGACAAGATCATCGAACTGAAGCGCTTGAATATTCTGGAACCCCACGCCGACATTTAGAGGAGATGACTCTATGCGACTCCGCCAGACACTCTGCTTTCTAGTATTCGGATTCTGCGTGGTTTTCGGAGCACTCGCAAACCGTGCAGCCGAGACCCGCAGCGGCGACTGGACCCTCGGCAAGTCCGAGGAACCCGGCAAGGTCGAATTCTCGCTGATCGAACGACACCACGGCGGGATGTCGAGTCACCAGTCTGACTGGCCGGCCAGCGCGTTTCAGGGCGTGGACTTCTCTAAATCCGGCCGCCAGGATGTCCACTTCAGCATTTCTCGCGACGCCGGAAAGATCGACTGCGAAGGCTTTCTCAACGATGGAGAAGGGGCCGGCATTTTCCATTTCCAGGCGGACCCCAACTACCCGCACGAAATGCAGAGTCTCGGTTTTCCCGTCGACGATGAAAAGCAATTCAGCATGGCCGTGCAGGATGTAAGTCTGGAATTCGCTCGGCAGATGAAGAACGAACGCCTCACCGATCTCGACACCGACAAGCTGATCGCATTCCGCATCTTCAATGTGAACGCGCAGTTCATTGAAGACCTGCGCGCGGCGGGATTGAAGATCTCCGATAGCGACAAACTGGTGGCCTTCCGCATTCACGGCGTATCTCCGCAGATGATCCGGAGCCTGCACCAGGCGGGCTATTCACCGGACGAGGACACGCTGATCGCGATGCGGATCCACGGCGCAACTCCGGAGTGGATGGACGACCTGAAGAAGCGCGGTTACGACCACATCGAACTGCAGCAGTTGATCGCATTCCGCATTCATGGTGTCTCGCCGGAGTTCATCGACAAGTTGCAACGGCTGGGCTATACCCATCCCGAACCCGACCAGCTGATCGCGATGCGGATTCATAACGTGACGCCGGAATACATCGCCGGGCTACGCACTCGCGGCATAGAGAAGCTGAGTATTGACCAACTGGTTAGCCTCCGCATTCACGGCATCGACTAATCCGTTTCCGACGTAGGAGAATTTTAAGAGTAGGTTGAAAGGAAAAGCCGCCCTCTCGGGCGGCTTTCCGTCAAAAGCACACTTAAGATTTAGTGTGTGAACGAAATGTTCAACCCCGTGGTGAAAATAAGGTCGTTCTTTTTCGACGTGGAAGGCGGGTTGGTCACATAGATGTCGGAAAACTGGTTCTGCCATCCCAGCCACTTGCTGATCTTGGTCACGGTCCCAAAGTTAAAAGTGCCTCGGTACTGGCTGGTGTCATTTAGATCGGGATAGAAGTACAGCTTCTGCGTCAACACCGTGCTGGCGCCCAGCTTTTGCGTTAGCTCCTCACCCAAGGTCAGAGCAGCGAACTTGTCGGTCTTGCCGTATGACGTAAAGGTGGGCGGCGCGGTGGGCGGCGTCACCGGAGGGCCGTTCGAGTAGGTCTCGTGCGTGTAGTTCGCGCCGGCAAAAAAGTCGAGTATAGTCTTGTCCGTCTTGATCGCGTGGACTCCGAAACCGCCGTCATACACGGCGCGCAGATCCAGTTCCTGCAGCTGATTGCTCATGAAGTCCGTGCCGACAAAAGCGAACATCCGCGCGCCGATGTTGCGGTCGTAGCGCAGGAGGCCTTCCACCAGATTGGCGATCGTGGCCGGCGATGCTCCCGGCGTATTGTTCTCGGTGTAAACCGAACTTGCAGACAAAGTGATTTTGTCGTGGATCGTCGGATGCATCGCATTGAACGCCAGCGCCAGGTTTTCGGTGTCGCTGTTGCCGCGAGCGAGAGAAAAGCCGATGTTGGCCCCGCCGGTCCATCCGTGCCTCAGCGTGGGATGCATCGACTTGTCGTAAGCGGTCTGCTCCGCGTCGTTGCGAATCACAGTGACGTCTTCCCGGGGCGCTTCGACGGTGCCGCTCGTCTTGGTCGCGATCTCCAGCTTGCCGTCACTCGTCGTAACCGTGCCGACAGCGGTCTTCCCGCCTTTCAGGTCAACGTGCAATTCCTGGTCGGTCGTAATTTGATCGATCGACGCGAACTGGATGGTTACATCCCCTGCGAACTCCGTGTGCAACACCACCGTCTTGCCATCTGACTTCACGATCTTGCCGGTCAGATGGTCACCGTTTTTCAGAGTGATCTGGTCAGCCAGCATAAAGGCTGACGAAATCAGCATGAAGACAACGACACACTGCATCTTACGCAACACAGACTGATCCTCCATGGGATAAGAGATAAATTTGTAACGATCTAATTCGTTAGCGATCTCAAATTCGAGACGAACAACGGGCCCGGGTTCGCTGTGTATTCAGCAAACGGAAAACTCGTATGACCTGACGAAAGTGGCAGAGACTTACCTGAGGGCACTGCTCGGGCTTCCCGGCACAAACGCACGCCGAAAAGCCACGGCGGGAACCCCTACGCGGGGACCCAGTCAGCTCTTGGTTTCGGGTTTCTTGCTCTGATCGGTGGAAGCCTGTGTGGGCGGTTGATCCTTCATGCCATCTTTCAGGGCACGGATCCCCTCACCCAGACCTTTTCCGAGTTCAGGCAGTTTCTTCGGGCCGAACACGAGCAAGGCGATGAAAAAAATCACCAGCAGGTGCATCGGTTGAAATAGACCTTCTAACATTTCGAAGCCTCCAGCAATAGCACCTTACAGGGTACGGAAGGATGCGGGGGAAGTCAATGCAATGCCGCTCTCCGAGTCTTGGGCACGCATTCGATTGCCCGCAAAACCCTGTGCCAGTTCGGTTTAGCGTCTTGTAACAGATTGCTGGTCCGTTAGCCTTTGGCCCGTTGTGGCAGCTTGTTACCTCCGTGACCTTACCCAAAACGATGCCGCCAGGCTATGTTTTGGAAGGCTGTTTCTCGGAAGGCACTTCTCTTAAACGGCGCGACCAGCAGGCCAATCACGGGGTTAGGGAGTCCGGTGAAACTCAAGTTTGTTGTGCTTCTCGCTTTCCTGGGTGTGGCAGCCGCCTGCGCTGCCGATTCCTCTGCCATCAAGCCGCCCAGCACCCAAAAGGCGCTCACGACCACCGAACTCGCGGCCTGGTTGGCCGGAGGCATTTCCAACAGCCGTCTGGTTCGGTTAGTCGGCGAACGCGGACTGACCACCGCTCCGGGAAAAGACGAACTGCGCCAGTTGCAATCGGCTGGGGCCGATCAGAATCTTCTTCGCGTTCTTGGTTCCGTCAAAACTCCTTCTACCTCCGCGGCATCTCCAATCCCACCGGCCCTGCTAAAAGCAGCGACAGCCGCGGCCCAGCAGAATTATCACGAAGCGGAGTTGCAATTGCGAGAAGCTCTACGCGGCGATCCACAAAACAGCGCTCTGCACTTCGCCCTCAGCGCGATGCTTCGTCAGCAGGATCAATGGGACGATGCCTTCGACGAGATCACGCAGTCGCTGCAACTGAAGCCGGATTTTCCCGAAAACCACGCCAGCCTGTCCTACATTTTTTACCGCATGGACGACGGCCAGAACGCGGTCGCGGAAGCGCGCACCGCATTGAGTATGGACCCGGAGAACTCCGAGGCTTATCAATACCTGGGCCTGGGCTTTTACTCCAGTGGTGAATATAGCGCCGCGGTCCATGCCTTTGCGCAGTCATTGTTACGCGATCCCGAGAACGCCGACAGTTATTACGACATGGGCATTGCCCTGCACGCCGCCGGCAACCTGCCCGCCTCGCTGGCAGCCTATGAAAAGGCCATCGGCCTTCGTCCGAACTTCTGGGAAGCGCATTCCAATTTAGCCTTGACCTTGCACGAAGAAGGCAAGCTTGATCAAGCGGTGGCGGAATATCGCGAGGCGAAGAAACTGGCTCCGGAAGAAGCCTCGGTCCGCAACAACCTGGGCAACACTTATTGCGACCAGGGCAAGTTCGATGAAGCCATCACTGAAATGCACGAACTCTACAAGCAGCACCCGGAATGGCAAGAGGGGCACGGTTGCCTGGCCAGCGCGCTGATGGCGAAGAAAGACTACGAAAGTGCGGTCGCGGAACTGCAATTGGCGTTGCAACTGAATCCTTCGGGTGCCACCGAGCACCGCGTCCTGGGCCAGGCTCTTCTGCTGGATGGCAAGCCCGAAGAGGCTTTGCGCGAATTTCGCCTGTCGGTTTCCCTCAACCCTGATTCCGACGTCGCTCATCACTACCTGGGCACGGTCCTGTTCGAGCAACAGCAATTGCAGGCCGCGGAAAAAGAATTTCGAGAAGCCCTGCGGCTGAAGCCGTCCGCCGACAACCACTTTTCGCTGGCGGCGTGCCTGATGAGCCTGGACCGTTATGAGGAGGCTCTTTCCGAACTGGACCTGGCTGCTCGGCTCGATCCGGAACGCACTCTTTACCGGGCTCGCCGCGAAGAGCTTCTCAACCTGATGAAAGTCAGGAACGGCGCCCGGTAGAGGATCGCCGGGCCGCCTACGAATCGGACGTGTCCCACTGGCCAGTACCTCCGTGTGTACTGCTGGTGTTTCTGGCTGGCCTACAATCTGCCTAAACTAAGAGAAGATTTCTGGAGATGACAGGATGGAAGCAACACGTCCCCAGCACACAGCCGTTGGCGCGCGCCCACAACATTCAGTCGTGCGTGGAAATGATTCCAGCGGCCTGAACCCCGCAGCCTTGAGCAACACCCCCGCCCCGAGTGTAGGCAAATCCTCTGCGTACGGGCTGCCCTGCGCCACTTGTCACCTTTACTACCCAGCCGATCTCGATGCTTGCCCGACGTGCCAGAGCAAAGACCGTGTCGACCCGGTCATGCGAATTGCAGCCGGCCAGGTATCCCAGAGCAGCACTGAGACTGCACCTCCTCGCAAAGACGCCGCGGCACAAACTGGCAAAGGCCCAAAACAAGCTGGCGCCGATCCCGACCTTGAGCGGGAACAGTTTCTTCGTGAATTCAGATCTGAACTGGTTGCGGTGCATGCCGAGGCCACCAACGCGCCCGCGTACACCTGCAAACTCGAGCACAACCATCCCGCCGGATCGCAGCCTGCCGAGGTTTGCCAGCCCTGTCATGATCGCCTGCAGGGTCGCCTGGACGTTTGCGAGGCGGCTTTGCACATGGACCTGAAAGAAGCCGCGCAGATTATTTACGATGCGGTGTGGGCTGATCCTTCCGACCCGAACAAGACATATCGCAACGCTGCCAGTGCTCTGCTGACCGAGTTGCGCAAGCGTGCAGGCATGAACGCCGTGCGCGGCCCGTTCCATCCCATGGCTCACTGACTCATGGCCCACTAACTCGCTTTTGCGAATCCAGAGTCAGCGAGGTGCAGGCGTGGGCGCCGTCATCAAGCTCACAAACATTCTGTAGAACTTCTCGGTGTCCAGATCCACCTGGATTTCAACCGGGCGTGCGTCCAGTTTCGGCTTGTCTTTGTCACTCCATGTCAGAGTGTTTCCGTATCCCGCTCCCTTGTCTAGGTCCACTCCCATGTAGCGGGTCTCGCTCTTCGTTATCAGAGTAGGGTCGATCCATGCGGCTGCCGCAAGTTCGTCCCACATGATGTCGGCGCCGGGCCAGAATTGGGCAAAATGCGCAAGATAATGGGCGAGCGGAGTGCCGCTGGCGTCGATCTCGTTGATCATGGCAGGAGTCAGATGAGTCTTGATGGAAATGTCCGTGGGCGTGCAGACAATTTTCTTCCAGGACTCACGAAGCACGATCTGCGCCGCTTCGGGATCAAACCAAAAATTGAATTCGTGGCGCGGATTGCTCGCGAACTCCGGGTTGTCCGTCCGCGGATTTAAACTTCCGCCCATGAACACGAGTTCCTGCACCAATTCTGCAAACTGCGGATCAATCGTGACCGCGAGCGCCAGGTTCGTCATCGGCCCGCCTTCGTAAATCGAAACCTCGTGAGGATATTTGTGCACCATCCGGATCAGGAAGTGAGCCGCGTCCTCGGCGGCAGGCTTTGTGGTCGGCTTTCCCTCGGGAAGTTCCGGCACTAAAAAAGGCTCATGCCACCAGCGGTCATCCCACGCGCCTGCGTAAGCCACTTTCCCGTAACGCTGTTGCCAGAGCTGTGCTTCCTCACGGCTGCGAACTAAAGGGAAGGCCGCACCGGGCACAACCGGGATGTCAGTCCGCCCGATAATTTCAAGCAAGCGCAGCGTATGCGCCACTTCTTCATCGCGCCACTGATCTCCACTCACAACGGTGATCCCCAACACCTCTACCTGCGGCGATTGAATCAGTACCAGCAACGTCTGCATGTTGCTGCCGCCGGGCCCGGAACAATCTTCGTTGATGATGATTTTGCGCCGCGGCTGAGCCACACACAGCATGGCGGTCAAGCAGTAAGCGATTAAGACTGCGGATTTCTTGGTCGGCAAGGTTAATCTCTCACGAATTGTGTTCGTTCCCGCAAGACAAAGGGCAGAACGGGTGGCGCCCGTCTGCCCCGGAAGGTATTCACGCAACGCTCTAGAACGCGAGCCTGAGCGCAAATTGAATCAGGCGAGGATTGTTCACGGTGTTGTTGATGACGCCGAAGCTCGAGGGCGTGTTAATGTCTTGCTGTCCGCTATCACCCAATCCCGACAGGTAAAACTGTGGATGGTTGAAAATGTTAAAGAACTCGGCCCGGAACTGCAAATTCATACCCTCACGGAGAGAGAGCGGAAAATTCTTGATGACGGAGAAATCGGTGTTGACGAAACGAGGACCGTAGACGGGTGCACGCGCGGCGGTGCCGAGTTCTCCTGCAGGAGCCTTTTCAAAGGCACAGGGATTAAACCAATGGTCGTGAGTGTGAATCTGCGTGGGGCAGTTGGTACCCCCAGGTTCAGGACCAGCCTTATTCGGATCACCCACTTGGTTCGGACGCTGGAGCGTAAATCCGTTGTAGGAAAAGAAAGTTCCAGATTCATCAGCGCTGTCGACGACAAAAAGCGGGAACCCGGACGTGGCTCTCTCGATCAGATCCAGGTGCCAATTTCCGAGCAGAGCATTTGTCGCGCCATTCCAGTTCCCTCCAAAGTGCTTGCCTTTGCCAAAAGGCAGGTCGTAAAGGACGCTGGCGGTAAAACTGTCATTTAGATTCAGCTGGGATAGACCCCAGTCAAGTTTTTTAGTTCCGGGCAGTGGCCAATAGATGGCGCCAGGGTTGGTGCCAAGACCATCCGGCATACCCGAGTCGAAGGTGCGGGACCAGGTATAGCCGAGCAGTGCGTAGAGGCCATGGCGCGTACTCTTGGTCTCAGCCTTGACTTCCAGAGAGTCATAGCGGGCGTTACCCACGCTGTTGTTGCTGTTAACGCTTTGAAAAGGGTTTGCGAACGGGAAATAACCTAAGCCACAGCCCAGGGTGTAGTCCGGCACTGGAGCAAATCCGTCGGAGCAGGCGTTCGGATCATTGAGGTTTTCATTTTCCTGACTCACCAGGATGTGTTCGCTGCGAGAGCCGGCGTACCCGACCGTCAGCACAACGTTTCCCGGCAACAGTCGCTCAACGTTGAGATTGAACTGCTGGATCATTCCCTGCTTGAAATTAAGGTTTGCGGATTGAATGCTCCCGGTATAGCAGCCCGGGCTTACCGGTGCCGTAAGGATTCCGGCTGGCGGACATGCGGGCTTGGTCGGAGCAATCTCCTGGAATCCGTAAGAGAGACCGCAGCCTGGGGCGCCGTAAGGGTTACACAAGCCGGTCGAAGAGAAAAAGGGCGTTAACAGCACACTCGGAAAGTTATCGGGATCAATTTCCGCATAATACGGGGGGTTCTGCCACAGGCCCTGTCCGCCTTGATTCCAGGCTGAATCGTGGAAAATCGCATACCCGGCCCGAAGAACGGTTTTGTCGCTGCCCATCGGCTTCCATGAGAAGCCGATGCGCGGTTCGAGTGCAGTCTTGTCGAACTGAATGCCAACGCGTCCATCCGTAGCGATGCAGTTCGTGCAGCCGCTCAAAGCCGGGCTATTTTTCGGGACATACCACTTGAGATTTTGAATGTTGTAGTTCGACTGCCGATTTTGGGCTTCCGTCTCGGGAGTGGCCAGGGACCACGCGAGCCCGATATTCACGGTCAGATTCTTAGTCATGCGCCAGTCATCTTGAACGAAGGGGCGCACCAGTTTCCAGCGGCGACCGGTAGTAGCTCCGAGGAACGTCTGATCGTGTGCGGCAAAAACTCCCGTGCTGCCCAGCAGCAAGTCGGCAATGTCATCACCCGTTCCCAATCCAGCCTCAACCACATAGCCATCCTGGAATGCATTGTTTCTTACATTCATTTGGTTCGCTCGAAAAACCAAACCGACGCGGATATTGTGCTTGCCCCGAATCAAATCGAGCGTGTCAGACAGCGAATAGACGTTCGTTCCGCCCTGGTAAGGGGAGTAGCCGCGGTCTCCGACCGAGAAGTAACTCGACATCTGGAACGACGTCATGCCACAGCTTTCACAGTCCTTAGTCGACTGACTCAGGCTCGCGGGGTAGCCGGTGATGGAGTCGCACTGCGCCCCCAGATCCGCGCCGGGAATACCCAAGTTCGCGGCTTCGCAACTGCCGGTGCCATACGAAAGAATGTGATTGAAAATCCGGCTGTAGCCGGCGGTGAACTGGTTGATCAGGTTCGGTGAAAAGATGTGGGTTTCCGTGACTACCGCATTGCGTCCGTGATTATTGATGTACTGGTTGCTGCCGAAGGCGTTGGCTTCAGACCAGGTCGGTGAACCTCCTGGAACAAAGTTCGTGGCCTGATCATAGCTGAAGCGCGCAAATGCGGAATCCTTGTTGGAGAAATTGTGATCGAGGCGAACATCCCATGTTCCTTCGTTGAGTTTGCGCACGGGCTGGTTGACGTAGTTGTAGCCGGTGGCGTTCGGAGCATTCGGAACAGGATACAGCTGGACTACCTTTGCTCCAATGCTATTGATCAGTGCCTTTGGAATTACGTTGCAAGTCGTGCCAGGGCTTTGGCTCCCATCGGCAAGGACGGGCTCGGGAGTGGTGCCAGACGAGCACTGAAAGGTCCCAGGTTCACCGGTAATCCCGTTTTGGTTCGCATACGGGTTCACAAGTTGTATGCCCAGCGGGTTGTTGGTGAAATCGTAATCGCCATTCGCATCCGGCGTCGTCATGGCAGTGTTTGGGACATAACCCGTGAAGGTCACCCCCTCCCGCTGCATCTTGGCCTGATAATCCGCAAAGAAGAAGGTCTTATCGCTCTTGATGGGGCCGCCCAGCGAACCGCCAAATTGGTTCAGGTTGAATTTTTGAGCAGACGTGGAGAAGTACGGGCTGGCATCGAGCTTGGTATTGCGGAAGTACTCGAATAACGAGCCGTGAAATTTGTTCGATCCTGATTTCGTGGTGACCAATACGGTTGGCCCGGCGCGTTCTCCGTATTCAGCCGAATAGTTATAGGTCAGAACCTTGAATTCCTGGATGTCGTCGATATCCGGAAAGATTGCGATCCCGCCTTCATCCAACTGATTGTTATCGTTGCCGTCGAGCAACCAATCGGTTTCCTGTTCGCGCGATCCACCGACCGAAAGCGAAAAAGATCCGCGCGTAGCGGCTTCACTACTGGCAGCATTCGTAAAAAAACTGACTGGACTCGTCGACGCAGTTGTTCCCGGCGCAAGTGTCGCGAGTTGGACAAAGTTACGCCCGTTTAGTGGGAGCTCAGCAACCTGTTCGGAAGTGATGACCTGACCGAGAGTGGGAGTGGTTGTCTCTACGGCGACTTCGGTCGCGTTTACTTCCACACTGGTGCTGACCGAAGCAGGAACTAGCTGGAAGTTCAGTTCACGGTGTTCATCGACTTGCAGTCGAAGGTTCTTGCTCTCGGCGGGTTTGAATCCCGACCCTTCCACTCGAATCGTAAAGTCGCCAACCGAAAGTAGGGGAACGAGGTAATGCCCAGTATCGTCAGTCTTAGTTTCGCGGGAGGTGTTCGTGGCTTGCGCAGTGATGGTGATTTTGGCGCTGGCCACGACAGCTCCAGAGTTATCGGAAACTGTCCCGGAAAAACTTCCGGTTGCCTGGCTGTAGAGGAGAGGACAGAGAGAGAAAATCAGGAAACAGCAACAGCCGAGCAGCACCTTCTTGTTCAGCATTCGAACCCCTTTCGGCGGCCCTCAACCGAACGAAAAAGTTTCCCTGCTCTTGAAGTTGAAAGCCCTAGCCGTAGAAGGGCCTTATAAATGGGCCGCTAATCCGAAGTCAAGATTTTTCGCCTGGAGAAAAGACTACTCGCTGCGATCTTTTTGTATCGACGCATGAAAGATTTGCGATTGACTTATTCGGAACCGGCGGATTCGTCGACACACATGCGATCAAACGCCAAGCGCAGCACGCACTTGCACTCATATATCATAAGCAGCCGCGGTGGGTCGTGAGGGTTAAGACAATTTCAAATGGAACCGGTCCCGGATCGGGATTTCCATTCAGCGTCGAAGCGCTGGCGATCATAAAAAGACTTCTGCGTGCCTACGCCGGTGGTGGAGAGTCCCGCGTATAAATTGGCGCGCCGCACTGCCTCTTGCTCCGGTATGCCTTCGGCGAGAAACACCGCAAAGCTGCCGATGAATGCATCGCCCGCACCTGTGCTGTCGATGCTCTTCACAGGAAACGCGGGTACGTGTTCGCTGTTCTCACGGCTCGCGAGAAGTGAACCCTTGGCGCCGAGCGTGATGATGACTCGGCGAATGCCGCCATTCACCAGTTCCCCGGCACATTGTTTCGCGTTATCTACACTGTGCACCGCGATTCCGGTGATGGTCTCAGCCTCGCTTTCGTTGGGCACGAAGTAGTCGAGTTCCGCCAATGCCGGCAGGTTAACTGGTTGTGCAGGCGCTGGATTCACGATGCAACGAACTCCCTGCCTTCGCGCGAACGAGACCGCGTAGTAAACGGTCTCGAGCGGAATTTCAAATTGCAGCACGATGCAGTCGGCAGTTTTCAGTGTCTCGGCGGCGGCGTCCACATCGACTGGCTTCAGCGCGTCATTCGCTCCCTTGACCACCAGGATGCGGTTTTGTCCATTAGGATCGACAAAGATAGGCGCAACGCCACTCGACAGTCCCTCAACCTGCTTGACGTGCGTCGTGTCAATGCCAAGCGTTTTGAAGTTCTCAATCGTGGCCGGACCGAACAGGTCGCTGCCGACGCGCGCCACCATGAATACTTCCGCTCCGCACAACCGAGCCGCAACCGCCTGGTTCGCGCCTTTGCCGCCGAAGCCGAGATCGAACTTCTGTCCGAATATGGTTTCGCCGGGCTTCGGGAACCGATCCGTAAAAGTCGTCAGGTCCACGTTGGCGCTGCCAATTACCACGATGCGAGGCCGCTTTGCCATAGTGTTTCGTGCAGAAAATTCTCGTGCAGAGACCTTCGCTCAGAAGATCATTAAGAACGCCCGAGTCTATTAAGCGATCTGAGTCGTGTCAACGCCAGATTTGTGAGGCGTTCGCCAAGCCGCCCTGCGTAATCGTCGACCGATCAGCGAAATTTCCATCGCCTTTGTCCTTGACACGATTTCGGTGACGACGCTAGGCTACCTCGCTGCCTCGGCAGAAGGTAGATAGATTCACCCGCTTTTCGCGGACTTGCAAGTTGCCCAAAAGGAGCGACGATGTTTACTCCACCGAATTTTACAGTCGCGCTGTTGATGACGGTAGCCAGCGCGGTCTGCTGGGGATCGTGGGCCAATACATTCAAGGGCGTGAAGAATTATCGCTTTGAGCTTTTTTATTGGGATTATGCGGTTGGCATTTTTCTGATTTCGCTGGTGGGCGCGCTCACGCTGGGCAGTACGGGACACGACGCGACGAGTTTTTTGAACAACGTTCATTCCGCCGATAATTCGAACATTCTATGGACGATGGTGGGCGGGGCGATTTTCAATCTGGCAAACCTTCTGCTGGTGGCTGCGATTGACATGGCCGGGCTGGCGGTAGCGTTGCCGGTTTCGATTGGAATCGCACTGGTCGTGGGCACCATGCTGAGCTATATCCTGCAGCCGAAAGGGAATCTGCTGTTCATGGCGGCCGGTGTGGCGTGTGCGCTGATTGCCGTGATTCTCGATGGCAAGGCATTTGGCAGTCTGGGGTCGGGCCGCTCGGCCTCGCGCAAGAGCATCATCATCTGCATTGTTTCGGGCGTGCTGATGGGGCTATGGAATCCGTTCGTCGCCTACGGCGCGACGCGCGGGAATGCGCTGACGCCGTACAGTTCCGTGGTATTTCTCACGCTAGGCGCGCTGCTCTCATGTTTCCTCTGGAATTTGTATTTCATGAAGAAGCCGCTGGCGGGCGAGCCCGTAGGCTTCGGCGGATTCTTCACCGGTCCGCCCTCGGGACATTTGCTCGGGCTGCTCGGCGGAATTATTTGGGGCACTGGGACCATTTGCAACGTGGTGGCTGGCGGGTCAGCCGGCTTCGCGCTATCGTATGCCATCGGGCAGTCAGCGCCGATGGTCGGGGCGCTGTGGGGCGTCTTTGCGTGGAAAGAATTTGCTGGGGCGGGATCGAGGGCCAAAATATTTCTGGCACTGATGTTTGTGTTTTATGGCCTGGCGATTCTGCTGCTAGCGCATGCCAGCAGCTAAAACCTCGCCTGTGACGCAGCTTGCCCGATCGAAGTCGAATGGGCCGCCTAGGGGGCGGCTCTATATGGAAGCAGCCGTTGCGCTGCCCCCGGACGAGGCGTCCGGGGCTTCACAAATCGAAGTTTCTGGCATCTATTTCCCTTTTATGCGGCCGACAAACAGCTGTAAGAATCGATCTGCATCTGAAGCCACGCACACTCTTGCGTTCGTCTTCAGGTAATCGTAGCCCTCGATCACATAGTGGTCCCCGTGCAGCACGTTCTTTTCATTCGCCCCCATGCGATTGGCGACGGTTTCTCCGCGCGTGAACTCGCCCTTGGTTTCAACATCGACGTGCATCTCTTTCAGCGTTACCAGAGTCGAGTCAACGACCGTTCCCACCGCCAGCGGGTCATACATGGCGGCGCCCGGATATCCATTCTTCTCGGCGCGAGACAAATAGAACTCACCCACCTTGGCAACGAAATCGTTTTCCGGGCCGTGCGTGGATTGAATCTGCGCGAGTTGCTTTCGTGTCATCAACGTCCGCTCTCCGATGTCAGAACCCACCATGGTCACGATCCAACCCGCGTTGAACACAATCGCTGCCGCTTCAGGATCGTTATATATGTTGGCCTCGGCAGCTCCGTTTACGTTTCCTCCACTGATCGATCCCCCCATGATCACAATGTCTTTTACTAAAGTCGCGATCGAGGGATCCTTGGAAACTGCCAGCGCGATGTTGGTCAGCGGGCCGACGGGAATAAGAGTGATCTCATGCGGATACCTGTGGACCAACTCGATAATGAGGTCTGGCCCGAATCTCGGATCGGCCTTGCACTTCGAGGCCGGTAACTCGATGTTGGCCAGTCCATTCTGTCCGTGCCAGTATTCCGCCGTGATCAACTTCTGATTCAGGGGATGCTGCGCTCCGCCAGCAACGGCTACGTCGCATCGCCCTGCTAGTGAAACGAGCTTCAGCGCATTTTCCAGGCCCTGGGCTGCGACCACGTTTCCGGGCACGACCGTTAGCGCCTCAACTTTGATCTCCGGTGAATTCAGCGCCAACAGGATCGCCAGCGCGTCATCGGTACCGGGATCGGTGTCGATGATCACACGCCGCGGAGAAGGCTGGGCAGATGCGCCGGTCGCAAGAGCCAGGACGACAAGCAGAGCAAGATGGAAGGTGAGCCGCAGTTGTTTCACAGGAGCCGGTCCTTTCCTAATTGCAGTGGTGCAGATTCACTGGTTATTGCAGCAGCATCCCGGCGATTGAGGCCGACATTAGGTTTGCCATAGTTCCTGCCAGCATGGCGCGGATTCCCAGCCGAGCCAAGTCGCCACGACGGTTTGGAGCGAGGGCTCCGATACCGCCAATCTGAATTCCAATCGAGCTGAGATTGGCGAAACCGCAGAGCGCAAACGTGGCGATCGTAAAGGACCGCGGATCGAGAGCGGCTCGCTGAGGTCCGAGCATCGTGAACGCGACGAGTTCGTTGAGCACCATACGCGTCCCGAGCAGGTTGCCGATGATGGGGCAGTCGTGCCAGGGAATGCCGATCAGCCAGGCGACGGGCGAGAGCAGGACGCCGAGCGGTCCCTCGACACTCGATGGAAACCATCCGAGGTGGTTATGAATGCCGCCCATGATGCCATCGAGTAGGCGGATCAGTGAGATAAAGGCGATCAGCATCGCGCCGATGTTGAGGGCCATGTGAAGTCCGTCTCCGGTGCCGCGCGCAATGGCACCGAGAAGATTTTCGTGACGTTCTTTTTCCGTTTCATCCTCAGGCATGATGACTTTGCCCGCGGTTCTGGGCTGCTCGGTTTCGGGCACCAGTATCTTGGAAACGAGAATCGTCCCGGGTGCGGTCATGATGACGGCGCTGAGCACGTGCCGTGGTTCGGCGCCGAAGGCAAAGTAGGCCGCCATAATCGAGCCGGAGACGTGCGCCATGCCGCTGGTCATCACGGTCATGAGTTCAGAGCGCGTTAGGTCCGGGAGGAACGGCCGGATCGTCACGGGCGCCTCGGTTTGTCCCATGAAGATGCTGGCGGCAACGTTCAGTGACTCGGCGCCACTCGCTCCCATGATGCGCGTCATCCCCCAGGCCATGGCGCGGATGACCACCTGCATGATGCCAAGGTGATAAAGGATCGCGAACAGCGCGCAGATGAAGATGACGACGGGCAAGACCTGAAAAGCGAAAATAAAACCGATGTTTGAGTTTTGTTTGCCGAGCGGGCCGAAAATAAACTCCGAGCCGAAAAAAGAGTAGCTGAGCACTTTGTTGGCCGCATCGCCGATGACCTGAAAGGCACGACGGCCGAAGTCGACGCGGAGCACGAAAATGGCAAAGGCGACCTGCAGGCCCAGTCCCCAGGCGACGGTTTTCAACCGAATGGCGCGACGGTTGGTGGAAAAAGCGTAGGCTAGGCCCAGCATGGTCAGCAGGCCTAAAATTCCCGTGTACCGTCCCATTAGTTTTTCTCCGCAGACTTGCCTTCAACTTTGCCGATGATTCTGTGGATGAGTGAGCGCCTGGCGGGCGGGGCTTCTGAAATTTCGAAACTAGCTTCGATCAGTTGTTTCGCCCGCGCGGCCTTCGTCGCTGCATTGTAGTAAATCGTGGCTAGCGGTTCGCCAGCCTGGACGCGATCTCCGACTTTCTTATGCACCCCAATTCCCACCGCCGGATCGACCACGTCTTCCTTGCGTTCGCGCCCTCCCCCGAGAATCACGCAGGCCGTGCCGATCTGCTCGCACTGCATAGAAAAGACGTATCCATTCTTCGCGCATAAAACCTGCTGCGAGTGCCGGGCCTGCGGCAAGGCTTTGGGATCATCGATCACTCGCGGATCTCCACCCTGCAGCTCCACCATCTTACGAAATCGGTCGAGTGCTTTCCCTGACGCAAGCAGTTTCGCACTCTCTTGTTTTCCCTCTGCAACTGTCTTCGAAACCCCACCCAGATGCAACATCCATCCCGCCAGCTCCAGACAGAGCTCACACAAGTCCTGCGGTCCACCGCCTCGCAGAACATCCACCACCTCGACCACCTCGATCGCGTTGCCGATCATATTTCCCAGCGGCTGGTCCATGTCTGTGATCAGGGCGACCGTTCGTTTGCCCATGCGCTCACCGGTTTCGACCATGAGTTCGGCCAGGAACGCCGCATCTTTCTCGCTCTTCATGAACGCGCCCGATCCGGTTTTCACGTCGAGCACCAGCGCGTCAATGCCCTCGGCCAGCTTCTTGCTCATGATGGAAGCGCAAATCAGGTAATGGACTTTCCACCGTGCCGGTCACATCGCGCAGCGCGTAGAGCTTTCGATCCGCCGGAGCAATCTCCGCGGTTTGCCCAATCATCGCGCAGCCGCACATCTCCAGCATTCGCCGGAACTCTGGCACCGGCAGATTCACGTTGAACCCGGGAATCGCTTCCAGTTTGTCGAGGGTGCCGCCGGTGTGTCCGAGTCCGCGCCCGCTGATCATTGGAACCGTCACACCCGCCACAGCCGCAAGCGGCGCCAATACAAGGGAAGTCTTGTCGCCCACGCCGCCCGTGGAATGCTTGTCCACCTTTTTAGCCGCAATCGCCGAAAGGTCCAACACTTCACCCGAGCGCAACATCGCATCAGTCAATATCGCGGTTTCTCCCCGCGTCATCCCGCGCAACACGACTGCCATCAGCCACGCAGAAACTTGATAGTCGGGAATCGAACCCTGTGTATAGGCGGCAACTAACGATTCGATCTCGAATCGCGACAGCTCACCCCCGTCGCGTTTCTTGCGAATCACGTCGATCGCGCGGAATGTCTGCGTGAAGGCTTCGGATTGACTCACTGAAGGCGAAATCCTTCCGGAAGAAGTTCGGTGATATGAGCTTGTCTCGGGCCACGAGCACTCTGGAAGAACACCAACGCATCGGGACCGAACTCATAGATGACCTGGCGGCAGGCTCCGCATGGAGCGCACGCAACGCCGTGGTCATTAGTTACGGCGACCGCGCGAATCTCAATCTTCGGTCCCAACTTCGCCACCGCAGAAAAAATTGCCGTCCGCTCGGCACAGTTGGTCATCCCATAAGAAGCGTTTTCCACGTTGCAGCCGGAGAAGATCTTGCCGTCCACCAACAGGATCGCGGCGCCCACGCGAAAGTTGGAGTAGGGCGCGTGAGCGTTCTTCATCGCTTTCTGTGCGGCGCGCTCTAACTGCTTGCGAGTCGCGGCGGCGAGAGTTTTTTTAGGCATGGCGGTTTCTTGGAACTAGATAATTAGGAACGGTTAAATTGTGCGCCATTGTAAACCCTGACCCAGTGCCCGCACGGCATTTTTGCCAGCGCCAGCGCAGGAGTCACGTCAGTTTCTGTTCGGAGGGCCACATTTCGTGAAGCCTGCCGTACAATTGCAACCTGAGCGAAGCCCTTGCGAATCATTCAGTCCGCGCTCTTGAGGTAGAGTCCTCAATGTCTGTGGATCACCAACTTCCCGCGACGACCCGTGCACACAAGCATGGCTCGCGCGGCGACGACACCGATCACCCCGCAGGCCCGATCGCAACGATTTCCGGACGCTCCCTTCAGCCCAACTCCGGCATTCCTCTGGATCTGCATTGGGTGCGGGAAATGCAAGCTAACACCAGCGCCATCGAACGCCGCGTCCAGTCACAGGTCGCGCGCCGATCGGTCAAGAAGGAGTGGCAAGTCGCATGGCTGCTCCGCGCCATCACCTGCATGGATTTGACCACTCTTTCCGGTGACGATACCGACGACCGCGTTCGCCGCCTGTGCGCAAAGGCCCAGCGGCCCATCCAGAACGATCTTGTGCGCAAGTTAGGCATCGAAGAACTCCAAGTGAAAGTTGCCGCCGTGTGCGTGTATCACACCTTCATCGAAACCGCTCTGCACGCTCTCGAAGGAAGTGGAGTGCGTGTTGCCGCTGTCTCCACGGGCTTTCCGGCGGGTCTATCGCCGCTGGCGGGGCGTGTCGCAGAAATTCGCCGCTCCGTGGAGGCGGGCGCGCACGAGATCGATGTCGTGATTACGCGTGGCTACGTGTTCGGTGGCCGGTGGCAGGCGCTCTTCGACGAGGTCGCCGCTTTCAAGCAGGCCTGCGGCAACGCGCACATGAAGGTGATTCTTGGCACCGGCGATCTGCTGACGTTGCGCAACGTAGCACGAGCCAGTATGGTCGCAATGATGGCAGGAGCTGATTTCATCAAAACTTCGACCGGCAAAGAGCCAATCAACGCCACGTTGCCCGTGGGGTTGGTGATGACTCGCGCCATTCGCGAATACGCGCTGCAAACTGGGATGGGCGTGGGCTTTAAAGCGGCCGGAGGACTTCGGACCGCCAAACAGTCCACGGACTGGCTAGCTATGATGAAAGATGAACTCGGTTTATCGTGGACGCGCGCGGAACTATTTCGCTTTGGTGCCAGCAGCTTGCTCGGTGATATCGAGCGTCAGCTGGAACATCATGCGACCGGGCGGTATTCGGCAGAATATCGTCATCCGATTGCTTGACCTGATCGTTTGAGAAGATGAGCTCAATTGCGCGTAGTCTCGCCGACAACTGAAGAATCGAGCCAAACCGAATGAGCATCGCCGAAAAATTTCTGACCATGGAGTATGGTCCCGCTCCCGAAGATCCCAAGGAGTCGAAAAGTTGGCTGGACCGTCACGGCCACCGCTTCGCCCACTTCATCAACGGAGCGTGGCAGGCACCCGCCGCCGGTGAATATTTCGACACACTCGATCCATCAACTGGCGAAAAGCTGGCTTCCATTGCTCAGGGTTCTGCAGCGGACGTAGATGCCGCCGTGCAGTCTGCACGTGTAGCCTCGCCGAAGTGGCGCGCACTTACTCCGCACGCCCGGGCTCGCTATCTTTATGCGCTGGCCCGGTTAGTACAGAAACATTCGCGCCTGCTCGCCGTTCTCGAAACCATGGACAACGGCAAGCCAATCCGCGAGAGCCGCGATATCGATATTCCTCTGGTCGCTCGTCATTTTTATCACCATGCCGGCTGGGCGCAGTTGCTCAAGCAGGAGTTTCCTGAGCACGAGCCTTGCGGCGTGGTGGGGCAAATTATTCCCTGGAATTTTCCGCTACTCATGGCGGCGTGGAAGATTGCGCCCGCGCTGGCTACCGGGAACACGGTGGTCTTAAAGCCCGCCGAGTTCACTCCGCTCACCGCTCTTGCTTTCGCCGAACTTTGCCAGGAAGCCGGATTGCCCGCCGGCGTTGTCAACATCGTGACCGGCGACGGCTCGACCGGTGAGGCGTTGGTGAAACATCCGGATGTCGACAAGATCGCATTTACCGGTTCCACTGAAGTTGGCCGCGCGATCCGCGCCGCCACCGCCGCCAGCCACAAACGCCTTTCGCTCGAGTTGGGAGGAAAATCTCCCTTCATCGTTTTCGACGACGCCGATCTCGACAGCGCAGTCGAAGGACTTGTGGACGGAATCTGGTTCAACCAGGGCCAGGTTTGCTGCGCTGGCTCGCGCCTGCTGATGCAGGAGAGCATCGCCGAAAATTTGCTCGGCAAGATTCGCGAACGCATGAGCACCCTGCGTATAGGCGCGCCTCTCGACAAGGCCATCGACATCGGCGCGATTGTGGCTCGCGTACAACTGGAGCGCATCCAGCGCATGGTGGAGCAAGGTGTCGCGGACGGTGCAACCTGTTGGCAACCGCAGGTCACGCTTCCAGCGCGCGGGTTTTTCTATCCGCCGACGCTCCTCAGCAATGTGCATCCCACATCCATCGTCGCGCAGGAAGAAATCTTCGGTCCGGTCCTGGCCACGATGACGTTCCGCACGCCACGTGAAGCCGTGGAGCTCGCGAACAACACGGTGTATGGCCTCGCCTCCTGTGTGTGGAGCGAGAACATCAACGTCGCATTGCACGTGGCGGCGCAACTGAAGGCCGGCGTGGTCTGGGTAAACTGCGCCAACTTGTTCGACGCGTCGTGCGGCTTTGGCGGCTACCGCGAAAGCGGGTTCGGCCGTGAAGGTGGCCGTGAAGGATTGCTGGAATATCTGGAGCCTTCATGGTTCAAGAACGCGGCGATGCTGCCAGCTGTGCACTCGCCCGCAATCACGCAAGTGGAGGATGAATCGCAACCCAGCACTCCCGCCATCGATCGTACAGTGAAGCTTTACATCGGAGGTAAACAGACCCGGCCCGATTCCGGTTACAGCATGGAGGTTCGTTCGCCTGACGGGCACTTGCTCGGCGAGGCTCCCCTTGGCAATCGGAAAGACATTCGCAACGCCGTGGAAGCCGCGCGCAAGGCTGAAGCCTGGGGCAAAGCGACGGCGCACAGCCGCGCCCAGGTTCTTTATTACTGCGCAGAGAATCTTTCGCAGCGCCGCGAAGAAATCGTTCGCCGTCTCGCCGCTGTTGTTGGCGAAAAGCAAGCTGCCGCGGAAGTCGATCTCGGCGTCGAACGCATTTTCTCTTACGCGGCGTGGGCCGACAAATTCGATGGCGCTGTCCACAACCCCCCGTTTCGCAACATAGCCATTGCGATGAACGAGCCCATCGGAACTGTCGGTGTCATCTGTCCCAGGGAAGCGCCGCTGCTCGGTTTTCTGTCTCTCGCCATGCCGCTTCTCGCCGTGGGGAACACAGTGATCGCAGTTCCTTCCGAAGCCTATCCGCTCATCACCGCGGAGCTCTACCAACTCTTCGACACCAGCGATCTGCCCGGTGGTGCAGTCAACATTGTGACTGGCTACACTTCGCAACTGTTGAAAGTCCTCGCCGAGCACGACGACGTGGACGCCATCTGGTGCTTCGCAGATGAAGCCAGCGCTACCGCGGCGAAAGCCATGTCCACGGGAAATTTGAAACAGGTCTGGACCAACGAAGGCCGGGAGATCGACTGGTTCGACTCCCAATTCGCCGAGGGACGCTGGTTCCTCGAACACGCCACGCAGGTCAAAAATATCTGGGTTCCTTACGGCGAATAACCGCGCCGTTCGGTGAATCGATTTTCTTGCCGTTGGTCAACCCGGATGACGATTGCTTTTGTTTCCGCATGGGTCTAGCATGTTGGGCGTTATCGTCCGTAGGGTCGTCCATCCGATCACCCCCGGCGTCTTTGCTCGTAACAGTGCCTGGATTTTGTTTGTCGAAGGAGGTTGTATGGGTATCGCACTTTCCCCGCAAATTCACCCGCAGGTCGCGGATTTCATCGACAAACCCCGGAAGATGTTGATCAACGGCCAATGGGTCGCTGCTGCTTCCGGGAAAACTTTTCCTACTTACAATCCCGCCACGGGCGAAATCCTCGCGCAAGTCGCAGAGGGCGACCGTGAAGATATTGAGCGGGCAGTTAAGGCCGCGCGCAAGGCTTTTGACAGCGGACCCTGGCGGCAACTAACCGCGGCCGAACGCGCCCGCCTGATCTGGAAACTCGCCGACCTGATCGATGCCCATACCGAGGAACTCGGGTATCTTGAGAGCCTCGACAACGGCAAGCCGCTCGCGGTCGCCAAGGCCGCCGATGTGCCGCTGGCTGCCGAACTTTTCCGCTACATGGCCGGCTGGGCCACCAAGATCGAAGGCAATACAATTCCGTTGTCCGTTCCCTACACCCCGGGTGCAAAATATCTCGCGTACACGCTGCGTGAGCCGGTCGGCGTCGTAGGCCAGGTTATTCCCTGGAATTTCCCGCTACTCATGGCTGCGTGGAAGCTAGGCCCGGCGCTGGCCACGGGATGCACCGTAATTCTCAAGCCCGCCGAGCAGACGCCGCTCTCGGCTCTGCGCCTCGGCGAACTCATCATGGAAGCGGGGTTTCCTGACGGCGTTGTCAACATTGTCCCCGGTTATGGCGAAACTGCCGGCGCCGCTCTCGCCGCGCACCCCGACGTCGACAAGATCGCATTTACCGGCTCCACGGAAGTCGGCAAACTGATCGTTCATGCGGCCACCGGTAACCTCAAGAAAGTCTCGCTCGAACTGGGAGGCAAATCTCCCAACGTCGTGTTCAAGGACGCCGACATCGACGCCGCAATCGCCGGTTCCGCCAGCGCCATTTTCTTCAACCATGGGCAGTGCTGCTGCGCAGGCTCACGGCTATACATTGAGAAACCAATTTACGATCGTGTAGTGGAAGGAGTCGCCGAGCAAGCGAAGAAAATTCGCGTCGGCTCGGGCTTGGATCCACAAACGCAAATGGGGCCTCTGGTTTCGGAGGAGCAATTGAACCGCGTTTGCGGCTATCTCGAAGCCGGATTTACTGAGGGCGCGACTGCCGTTGCGGGCGGCCATAAGGCGGGCGATAAAGGCTACTTTGTCGAGCCCACGGTCTTGGTCAACACTCGCGAAAACATGAAAGTCGTGCAGGAAGAAATCTTCGGGCCAGTCGTCGCGGCTATGCCGTTCGATAATCCGGAAGAGATTCTGCCTCGAGCTAACGACAGCGCCTATGGCCTGGCCGCTGCCGTCTGGACGCGCGACATCAGCAAGGCGCATCGCATGGCAGAGCAGTTGCGCGCCGGAACGGTGTGGATTAACTGCTACAACATCTTCGACGCAGCTCTGCCCTTCGGTGGCTACAAGCAATCAGGGTGGGGCCGCGAAATGGGTCACGATGTTCTCAACCTCTACACGCAGACCAAGGCGATTTGCGCCAGGCTGGCGTAGGAGATTGGCGTCACAGTGGGCTTATTGAGGAACTAAAGCTAGAACTGAATCTCGCGCAAAACAAGAAGGACGGCAGCTTCCCGCCGTCCTTCGCATTTTTCAAAACAAAAGCCGACGCCTGCCGGGAATTACTTCTCCATCAGCAAGACCTTCTCTGCATCGTCGATCTCGGTCAGCTTCACTTCAATCACTTCGTTCATGGTCGTCTGCACGTTACGACCGACGAAACTCGCCTCCACCGGAATCTCCCGATGTCCGCGATCGATCAGCACGCACAACTGCACGCGTCGCGGACGTCCGTGCGAAAACAGCGCATCCAGCGCCGCGCGCGTGGTACGGCCCGTGAATAGAACATCATCCACCAGCACAATGTTCTTATCCTCAATCGAAAAGCCAATTTCTTCTTCCTTGACCACCGGCTTGGGCCCCAACGTCGATAAATCATCGCGATAGAAGGTAATATCCAGCGTTCCCACCGGCACCTTGGCATTCTCAATGCGAGTGATGATTCTGCCCAGCCGCTCGGCGATCGGAACGCCGCGCCGGCGAATCCCGACGAGCCCCAACGCCTCCACGCCGCCATTCTTTTCAACGATCTCATAGGCGAGCCGCACCAGCGTGCGTTCGATCTCGGATGGCGACATCAACTGCGCTTTCTGTCGAAGACCTGTTTTGCCAGGTTTACTTTTTACATTCATTGTCGGGGACGCCTCGTAGAATTCTTTGCTCGCGCCGGACCGCACGCTACCTTGCTCGGAGACCGGCTTCTCAATGTATTCAACAGGGGGTTGAAGGTCAAGCGCGCACTGCGACTGAAAGTAGCCGCAAGGAGATCGCTCATCAAAGAACATCAGAAGAACCATCAAGAGAGGAGAGCTACGTGTTCTTGGCGTTATCAACAGGTTCAACCGCTTCGACGGATTCCTCGACTCTGCCCGGGCCCTGCTCCAGGCATTCGGTCTTGATGATCCGCGCCAGCGTACTGTCATCCTCGTGGACGGACATCAGACTGACTTCAGATGGAGTCTGGCTCGCCGCATCCGTCGGAAGTATCCCGACCCCGACGTTCCGTCCCAAAGCCTTCGCCCGATAGAGCGCGGCATCGGCCAGCGCAATGACTTCTTCGGCGCAGATCGCCTCGTACGCCCCGCGGCACCAAGGATACGGAGCCCAACCCACTGAACAAGTTTTCCTCACCTTGATTCCATATCCGAGATCAAACGGCTCCCACGCCATGATTTCCAGAATGCGGCTGCAGAACGCCGGAGTTCCCGACGGGTCCGTCGACCGGCTCATGATCAGAAATTCTTCTCCGCCCCACCGCACCAGCACATCCGACTTGCGGACCACTCGCGAGAGCCGCTCCGCCACCAGATTCAATAAACGGTCCCCTGCCGGATGGCCGTATCGGTCGTTCACCTCTTTGAAAAAGTCTACGTCCACCATGATGAACACCAGGTCGCGGTGGTCGACTTTTCGTATGTCTCCTCCGCGCGCTCGCTCGTAGTTTCGTAGAACCTGGCCTGCCTCCGCAGTCAGGATCTCCTCGAGATATCGGCGGTTCCAGACTCCGGTGAGCGGATCGGTAAACGAAATCTGCTGCAGTTCAAGATTCTTGCGCTGCAGTTCCAGACCGTGCCATCGTAATGAGTGTTCCTTATTCTCGAGTTCGTCCTTCAGGATGCACATCTCATCCAAATTTTGCCGCGAAAGGCGAAGCAGGCTGAGCAATTCCTGATCCAGGAGATGCTGCTTCAAGAAAACCAGCCCTCCCATCAGCACCATCACTGCCACGGTCAACAACAAACGGTAGGTGCGCACTCGCTGCGGCGCGTGACCGCCGAATTGAGCCCACGCCACCATGAGCGGTGTGAAAAACACAGCTGCCATCGCCAGCCGAGTTTTCCAGATGCCGTGGCCTTGTCCCGCCGTTCCGCGAAGATATCCTTCTTCCGACGCCGAGCGCGCGACGAACCCAATCGCTGCAAACCATGCCATCGCAGCCACCAGCGGAACGTCATACAGGCTGCCCGTGTAGTAAACGTGCGCATCAATCGCCCGGCTGGCCAGATACGACCCGGTGCAGTACAGCACAGCGGCTCCGAATAGTTGCGCGTAGAGTCCTCGCCATGCGCCCGCGCTGCGCCGCCAAACCAAAATCAAACCCGCGAACAATACCAGGTGTTCTCCAAGGTAGAGAACGTCAAAGCTGCGGCCGTATTCAGCTTCGACGGGGTAGACATATTGCCAGGGGATGACGATAAAAAGATAAAGATAAAGCCACCACGTGAACAGCATCAGCAAATCAAGAGAGCCCATGCGGACCGCTCGATCGTCCTCCTGAAAATGCGGTAGCACCGCAACAGCCGCCATCATGGGCACGATGTGCAGGAACAAAACCACGTCTCCCACAAACGGGTTAGGCGCTTCCTGTCGCAGGAAAACCTCGAAATAAGTCCACAGCACCTGCGAGCCGAACCACATGGCGCAACCTAACCCCATCAATCCCCAAAACAGTCGGGACTTGGTGTTGCCGCTCCACACATTGGAAAGCACTCCAATCGTTGCGCCCAACAGAAGAAAACACTGCGTCAGATCGCCAAACGCGGTGAGCCCAGCCCCTCGGGGAGCGAGGAAGGAAACCAGACTGTGCAGACACACCACTCCGCACACGATGGCGGTCCACTTCCGAGCGTGCTGGAGCGGAGAAATCCCCACGATTAGAATTGTATGTTTCTTGAAGGGGCTGGAATTGTTACTGAGGTAACCTTCGGAGCCCCCGCGGAATCCCAGGGTCAGCCTTTCAGCAAGCTGGCTGAGAATCTCCGCACAAACTCATAAACATCCTGATATGAGTTATATAGGGGGACGGGCGCCACTCGCAGGATGTCCGGTTCGCGCCAGTCGCCAATCACTCCGGCCCCCATCAACTCCTCACAAAACGCTTTTCCTTTGTCAGGAATCCGCATCGAAATCTGCGCTCCTCGCCGCGCTGATTCGCGCGGAGTAATGATCGAAAACTTCGACGATGCGACTCCCTCCAGCAGGAATTCCAGATAGCCGGTGAGCGCCACGCTCTTGGCTCGTAGCCGCTCCATCCCAGCCTCGTGAAAAATCTCCATCGACGCGCGCAGCGGGGCCAATGCCAAAATCGACGGATTACTCAACTGCCACCCTTCGGCCCCCGGCATTGGCTGGAACTCGGGCCCCATTTCGAATCGTATTTTTTCTTCGTGACCCCACCATCCCGCATAGCGCGGCAATTCCCAGTTCCGCGCGTGCCGTTCATGCACGAAACATCCGCCCACGCACCCAGGACCTCCGTTCAAGTACTTGTAGCTGCACCACACGGCGAAATCCGGACCCCATTCGTGAAGCCTGAGCACCAAATTCCCTGCCGCGTGAGCTAGATCGAAACCCACCACACATCCACGCGCGTGCGCGCTCGCGGTAATTCTCTCCATATCAAACCCCTGGCCAGTCGCGTAATTTACACCGCCGAGCAGAATGAGCGAGATTGTGTCACCCTCGCGCTCGATCAACTGCTCCACATCTTCGTCGCGAACGCAGAATTCCCCGGGACGCGGCGTCAATTCAATCAAGGCCGATGCTGGATCGTATCCATGCACTTTGATTTGCGATTTCACCGCGTACTGATCCGACGGGAACGCTCCGCGCTCCACCACAATCTTGTGCCTGCGTGGAGTCGGCCGGTAAAACGAGACCATCATGAGGTGCAGGTTGACCGTCAGAGAATTCATCACCACAACTTCTAGCGGCGTGGCCCCCACGAGCTCTGCCGTCTGCTCGGTCAGTAGCCGGTGATAAGGCATCCAGGGACTCCGCGCGTGGAAATGGCCTTCCACGCCGAAGTCGGCCCAGTCTCGTAACTCTTGCTCGATGTAGTCCTTTGCTTTTTTCGGCTGCAAACCGAGAGAATGGCCGCACAAATAAATACAATCTGCGCCGCTCGCAATTTTCGGAAACAAAAAGCGAGTGCGAAAGCTCGCAAGCGGATCGTCCGCATCCATCCTGGCCGCGAACTCAGCACCAGTTTCGTACGATGTAGAGGTCACGAAACCGGCTCCAGTGGCGTGAGGTCTCGTTGAATGAGGCGGTCGGCCAAGTCCCAATCGAGATCCTCGACGCGGTCGATCGGGTCGCTCAACTCCGATAGCATGCGCTCTTGAATCGTGCCCCGAGCCAGCGCAACCGAATAGGGCACTCGGTAAAAAGTCACCATCGCATACTTGGGCACGAACCATTGTGGATATTTGGCTGCCAGCGCCAGTTCCACTTTCTTGCGAAAGAGAAATTTCGGATCGCCCACCCGGTTGCGCATCTCGGCAAAATTTTCCACAGCCATGTCCGCGATCGCATCGGTGTTGATACTTCGCGCCAATCCAAACTCCTGAAAAATTCGGGACCACTCCGCTCCGTCGCGGTCCAATAGTTCCATCAGACAAGTGCAATCTTCAAATCCACAATTGATACCTTGCCCGAAGAATGGAACGATCGCATGTGCCGCATCGCCCAGCATCAGAACCTTGCCCTCCGCGTGCCACGGCGAGCACTTGATAGTCACCATGGCTCCCGTCGGGTTGGCGAAATAATTTTCGGCAAGCTGTGGCATCAACGCCCGCGCATCCGGAAACCGCGATTGGAAAAATCTGAGCACATCGGAAGCCGCCGCCAGGGTGGCAAAGCTGTCCGCACCCTCAAACGGCAAAAACAAGATGCATGCAAAACTGCCGTCTGTATTCGGCAGTGCGATCAGCATGTAATTCCCGCGTGGCCAGATATGCAGTGCGTTTCTGTCCAGAAGGTGCGTCCCTTCCGGGCTTGCCGGAATCGTAAGCTCCTTGTATCCGTAGTCGAGATACTGTTGCGAAAAATTGAAGCGGTTCTGCTTCAGCATTTCCGCACGTAGCGCCGAAGCCGAGCCATCACACCCGATCGTCACATCGGATTCGAGACTCGTCTCCTCCTCCGTGTGTTCGTCGCGTAGACGAACCGTGCCGGTCTTCAAATCGATTCCGGTGCAGCGCTGTTGAAAGTGAAACTTCACGCCCTGGGCTTCAGCGGCTGAAATAAGCGCCATGTTCAACTCGGCTCGTGAAATCGAATAAATAACTTCGGTTGCATCCTTTCCGTAGGGTTGAAAAGCAAGCTCTCCCGTCACGGAATGGATCATCCGCCCCCTCATAGGAATGGTGACGTTCTGCATCGCGGGCCACAATCCCGCCTCCGTGAGCCCGTGAATTCCCCGCGTCGACAAGGCCAGATTAATCGACCGGCCGGCACTCATACGGACGCGCCGCATGTCCGGCCTCCGCTCGTAAACTTCAACGCGAAAGCCGCGTCTCGCCAGAAGAATCGCCAGCAGCGGACCGTTCAAGCCCGCGCCGATTACTCTGATTGTTTCGGGTTGCCCCTTCATGCGGAAATGACTCGTCGATAATGAAACTGGCCAAGCGAACGGCGCGTTGTGCGGATCACTTCATCAATAAAGTTCTCGCTTCCCATAGCTCGGGGAAGAATTTCTTCTCCAGCGTAAGTTTCAAATACGAAGCGCCTGCGCTCCCTCCGGTCCCCATACTGACCCCGATTGTTCGCTCCACCAGTTGAATATGGCGCAGCCTCCAGCTCACAACCAGTTCGTCGAACTCCGTCAGCCGTTCGCACACATCGATCCAGTCGCGATGGTGTCGATCATCCTGATAGAGAGATTGCACCGCGCGAGCTCTTGCATCAAACCGCTCGCGCTCCGTTGCACCTTCGGGCAGCGCCGGCCAGCTTACCCAAACCTCGCAAGGCCTCAAAGAAAACGGAGTGCAGCGACGGCTCGCGCAGCCTGCGTTCGAGCTGCGCATGAGCCTCCGGCGTCGGTTTGTGATAGCGCAACATCTTTTCGTCCTTCAATCCGCACAGAAACTCAAGCTCGCGAAACTGCTCCGACTGAAATCCGCTGGCCGGCTCCAGCTTGTCGCGAAACGCCAGAAAATGTGTGGGCAGCATGGTCTCGAGAATCGTGAACTGCTCCACCAGCACGCGCGTGATTTCCGTGCACCGTCGCAGCAGCCGCGCCGCCTCATAAACTTCATCCCGCGAAGCCGGATGCGCTCCCGCGGCTTGCAGATTCGCGACCACCGCGTCCAAATCATGCAACAGTTCCTTGAACCACAGTTCATACGTCTGGTGCACCACAATGAACAGCAACTCGTCGTGATGCTGCGGTGAAGACTGCGGCCGCTGCAACTCCAGCAATTCCGGAATCTTCAGGTAAGAACTGTAAGTAAGCTGTTCGCTCGTTGGATGTGTCGGTTCGCCGGACGCTGTCGCCGCGTCCGCCCCTTTTCCTCCCGCTGCCTTATCTTCCAGCCCCAGGAACCGCAACGCGTTTGCAGCCAATAGTTTCTCCTTCGCGTGCCGCGAAAGTAAACTTCCGCGAATCAGCGCACCCACGCGTTCTTCGCCGAGCGGAAACGGATAATCGGAGCCGAGCATCACCCGATCAGCACCCATCGTCGCCACCAGAAATTGCAATGCGTGCTGGTCGAAAACTGCGGAGTCCACATAAAAGCGGTTCAGATAATGGCTCGGCGGAAACTGGCAAGCGCCGTGCGCCACGGGATGGCGGTGCCACGCATTCTCCAGCCGTCCCAGCAGAAAGGGAAAGCTCCCTCCGCCATGGGCAAAACAAATCTGCAAATTTTCCGGCAGCTTATCGAACGCTCCGCTCAGAATCAGCGCCACCATGGCCAACTGCGTCTCCGCCGGCATGCCCACCGTCCACGGCATCATGTATTTCGGCATGCGCGCCTGGCCCATCATGTCCCAGGGATGAACCAGCACGGCCGCGCCTTCGTCGGCGCACTGATGCAGGAACGTCACGATCCCCGCATCGTCCAGATTCTTGTCGCCAACGTGGTTTCCGATCTGCACACCCAGATGTCCCGCCTTCATGCAGCGGCTGAGTTCCGCACAGGACGCGTCAATATCTTGCAACGGAACCTGACACAATGATTTCAATCGGCCTTGCCCGCGGCTGCATAGCTCTAGCGCAGCATCATTGAACAGTCGTGCGCAATCCAGCGCATGCTCCACCGGACGATCGTAGGCAAACAACACCGGCGTTGCCGAGATTACCTGCATCTCCACTCCGTCGCGGTCCATTTCCTGCAGTCGTAGTTCTGGGTCCCAGCATGCGGAATAAATATGCCGGAAGAAACGGTCGCCGACCATGATGTCGGCTTCACCAGGCGCGGTGTGCTTGATCCACGGCCAGTTCGGCGTGCCGTATCGCTCAGCCAGGTCAGGCCACGTGGCAGGAAAAAAATGGTTGTGAATGTCGATGACCATCTACGCCTTAACCATATTCGCTTCGTCCATTACGCTTTGCCCGGATGCACGGTGCCGCAGTGCTTACACTTGCGCAGACTCTCGTTGCCATAAAACTGATCGAACAACGGCGGCAAATCGCGCACAATACTCTTTAGCTTCACTTCCGCGCGATGCACCAACTGATGGCAGTTCGGGCAGTACCATTCAAAACCGTCGAGAGCGCCCTCTGGACGCGGCATCTCCACCACCACCCCAATGCTGCCTGCCACGCGCTGAGGTGAGTGCCGCATATGTTTGGGCAGCAGAAAAACCTCGCCCTCTTTAATGGGGATCTCGATCGGCGGCTGGCCGGGCTTTTCCATGACGCGAACAGAAACGTTCCCCTTGAGCTGGTAGAAAAATTCTTCCGTGGGATCGTCGTGATAATCCCGCCGCTGGTTCGGTCCGCCCACGACCGTGACCATCATCTCGCCGTCTTCCCACACCTGCGCATTGCCCACCGGCGGCTTGAACTTGTCTTTGTTCTCTTCGATCCACGCCTGAAAGTTGAAAGCCTTCAGGCTGCGTATGGATGGCATAGTGCCTCCTATTTCACCGGCTTGTAAGCCAAGGCCCGAATCTCAATCAGCAAGTGCGGATGCGGTAACTGGTGCACTGCCACGGTCGTTCGCGCCGGACCATCGTTCCCAAAATACTCGCTGTAGACTTCGTTGTATCCGCCGAAATCATTCATGCTTACGAGAAAAGTGGAAATCTCCACGACGTCTTCCAGTTGCGCGCCCGCACTGCGCAGGATGTCGCGAACGTTTTCAATCACCGCGCGCGTTTGCATGCGGATATCAAGCCGCGTGGTTCCCAGATCGTCCGCCTCCGCTCCCGCGATGGAGTTATCCGCGCGACGCGCGCTGGTTCCTGACACAATCAGGAAATCGCCGGCCCGCTTTATGTGCGGATACTTGCCTCGCGGCACAGCTTTGCCGGTTACGATCTTGCTCTCGGTTTTGTTAATGGTCTTTCCCATCGTCTCGTTCCGGCACGGCTGACGGCCCGCCGTCCGTTTCGGCCTGCAACCTCAAAGCCGGACGCAAATGTTGTTGAGCTCAGAATAGAAATTCAGCGAATGAATTCCACCTTCTCGTCCGATCCCCGAAAGCCCCGCTCCACCAAAAGGAGTCCTCAAGTCACGCAGAAACCAGCAATTCACCCATGTGATGCCCACATTCATCCTCTGCGCAATCGTGTGTCCGCGTTTCAAGTTCGTAGTCCACACCGAGGCCGCCAATCCGTACTTCGTATCGTTGGCCATGGCCACAGCCTCGTCGTCCGAATCGAAAGGCGCGATGTGGCAAACCGGCCCGAAAATTTCTTCCTTCACGCAGCGCGCCGATTCCGCCAAACCAGTATAGATCGTCGGCTGAATGTAGAATCCATGGTCGCGTGCGTCGCCAAACTCGGGAATGCCGCCGCCTGTGACCACCGTCGCGCCCTCTTCCTGCGCCAGACGGTAATACCCGACCACTTTCTCGCGGTGCTGCGCGGAAATCAGCGGGCCCAGGTTTGTGTCTTGTCTCCATGGGCCAACCCGCTCGCAGCTTCTCCGCTTTCTGTTTCAGCGCCTCGGACGAATCGCTCAAAAAGCGGGCGCTCCACGTAGATGCGCTCCGCGCACAAGCAGACCTGCCCGGTGTTCAAAAATACCGCGTCCGCCAATCCGCGGACCGTTTCCTCAAAATCACAATCTGCAAAAACGATCGCCGCATTCTTGCCCCCCAACTCGAACGACACCGGCTTCACCGACGGAGCTACCGCTTTCATAATCGCCGCGCCCGTGCGTGATTCTCCGGTGAACGTAACGGCATTCACATCCGGGTGTTGCGTCAAGAATTCTCCAGCAGAGTCCGGCCCGAAGCCGTGCACCACGTTGTAGACGCCGTTCGGAATTCCCGCATCCTGCATCGCCTCCGCCAGCAGCGTTGCAGTTGCCGGCGTTTCCTCGGAAGGCTTCACGACCACGGTATTCCCGCAAGCCAGAGCCGGCGCGACCTTCCAGGTCAACAACAGCAGCGGAAGGTTCCACGGCGTGATGATCCCGACCACGCCCAGCGGCTTGCGCACCGCATAGTTCAGTGCGCTGCGGCCGTCGGAAGTCTCCGTCTGAAAGGACTCAATTCCCGCCATCTTGATGGCATCGGCGAAAACTCGGAAATTTGCCGCCGCGCGTGGGACATCGAGCTTCGCGGCCAGCGCGACTGGCTTGCCTGTGTCCGCGACCTCCGCCTTCAGAAAGCAATCGAACCGCGATTCAATTGCGTCCGCCACTTTGTGCAAACAAGCCGCTCGCTCGCGCACTCCGAACCGTCCCCATTCTCCGCGCAAGGCCTTTCGGGCCGCTTGCACTCCATCGTCGACCAGACTCTGATCTGCCTCCGTGACTTCCGCAATGACGCTGCCGTCGGCGGGATTCACGTCCGCGAACTCGCGCTTGCCGCGCACAAACTGCCCGTTGATGTAGTTTTGGATTAACTTCACGGCACACACAAACAAAGAACGCACCAAGGGAATGGTCTCCACGGTTCTCGCACATTCTGCAGTCCCGCGCCGAATCGTAGCAGGGGCAATCCGGCGGCGCAAACTCAGCGGCCTCTCAATCGCGTTCTTGCAGGTATCGCCGTAAGGCGTCTCGCCAGATGGGAAGGGTGATCCCGAATCGCTGAAGGCTTCTTGAAGAAAGAACCGAATACGCTGGGCGCGGCGCGGGGCGGGCCATCTGCGCGCTGTTCACCGGCCGCACGTCGGTTCGAAGTCCGCTGGCGCTGATGATCTCGCGGGCAAACTCAAACCAGGTGCAGTCCCCGCTATTGGTCGCATGCACAATTCCGCTGGCGTTCGCACGGCACAGTTGAATGATCGCGGCTGCCAAATCTGCCGTGTACGTAGGGCAGCCCCGCTGATCGTTCACCACATCAAGCACTGGTCGGCTGGCAGCGAGATTCAGAATCGTGTCTGGAAAACATTTTCCACCTTTGCCAAATAACCATGACGTGCGCGCGATGCAACAATCGGGTAACACATCCAGCAACCGGAGTTCAGCTTCAGCCTTCGATCGTCCGTATACACTCTGCGGATTGCGCAAGTCATCGGTTTCATACGGTGACGTTTTTCGCCCGTCAAAAACATAGTCAGAACTAAGAAACAAAAATCGCGCCCCAGCTTCCTTTGCGGCGTGCGCAACGTTCACCGCGCCGTCGCGGTTCACGGAAAACGCCAGGTCTGGATTGCTCTCGCAGCCATCCACATCGGTATAAGCAGCCGCCAGAATAATCCAGTCCGGGCGCGTCGCAGTAAGAACTTCGCGTACCTTCTGCGCATCGCGGATATCCACGTCGCGCGCACCGAGTCCGATGACCTCATCCCCGCTCCATGCCAGCATGAGCGCCTTGCCCAGCAGGCCCGTACCGCCAAGAATCGTTACCTTCATTTCAGAAGTTCCGGTTGTGAATTACGTCCGTGAGGTCTCCGCGGACTAATCGAAAGTTTCTGCATCGCGAAGCATCACCCCGCGCTGGTCCTTGGCCGACACGATCGGGTTACCTTCCAGTTGCCAGTCGATCTTCAACTGTGGATCGTTCCAGATCAGCGTGCGCTCACGGGCCGGAGCGTAAAAATCTGTCGCTTTGTAAAGCACCTGCGCTTGCTCTGACTTCACGCAAAATCCGTGAGCAAAGCCTGAGGGAATCCAAAGCATGCGCTTGTTCTCCGCCGACAGCGGCACCGCTTCCCATCGCCCAAACGACGGCGAACTCCGGCGCAGGTCCACCGCCACATCCAGGATTTCTCCCTCAACCACTCGAACCAGTTTTCCCTGCGGCTGCTTCACCTGATAATGCAACCCTCGCAACACGTTGCGGCGCGAACTGGAATGATTGTCCTGTACGAAAGCTTCCATGATCCCCGCCTCTGCCATAGTTTGCTGGTTGTAGCTCTCGAAGAAAAATCCCCGCTCGTCGCCGAACAGGCGCGGTTCCAGGATGAATACTCCTGGTAAAGACGTCAGAATTTTCTTGATCGCTTCCATGCTTGTAGGAACCGCATGCGGGATCGCGCGCAGCTTCAGCCTTTCTAAAACACTTTTTCCCGCAGCATCTGCAACAGATACGCTCCGTAACTGTTGTTCTTCATCGAATTCCCAATCTTCTCCACCTGCTCCGCCGTGACGTAGCCGGAGCGGTACGCGATCTCCTCCGGACACGCCACCATCAGCCCCTGCCTCTTCTCGATTGCCTGGATGTACAGCGCAGCCTCCAGCAGCGACTCGTGAGTGCCGGTATCCAGCCACGCCATGCCGCGCCCCAACACCACCACTTCGAGGTCGCCTTTCTTCAGGTAAGCTTTGTTGACGTCGGTGATCTCGAGTTCTCCGCGTGCACTCGGCTTCAGCGACTTGGCAACTTTCACCACCTGGTTGTCATAAAAATAAAGCCCGGTGACGGCATAACGCGACTTCGGATGCTTCGGCTTTTCCTCGATGCTCAGCGCCTTGCCGTTGCCATCAAATTCCACCACACCATAGCGCTCCGGATCGTGCACTCCGTAGGCGAACACCCGCGCTCCGCGCTCCATCCGTGCGGCCTCGCGCAGGTCCTTGGCGAAATCATGTCCGTAAAAAATATTGTCGCCGAGGATCAACGCGCATGCACTGCCGCCAAGAAAAGATTCGCCCAGCAGAAATGCCTGCGCGATTCCCTCCGGTTTTGCCTGCACCTGATACTGCAGGCGGATTCCATACTGGCTTCCATCACCCAGCAGAGTTTTGAATTTCGGAATGTCCTCCGGCGTCGAAATCACGAGAATCTCCCGAATCCCCGCCAGCATCAGCGTGCACAGCGGGTAATACACCATGGGCTTGTTGTAAACCGGCAACAGGCTTTTCCCCATGGCGTGCGTCACCGGATAAAGACGCGTGCCCGATCCGCCCGCCAGAATAATGCCTTTGTGTTGCGCGCTCGTTTTCATGATCTGGTTTTCGAGTTCAACTCGGTCGCGTTCAAGCGGAGTGATTCAAACCAAACGGATTCAGACTGAATAGTGTGTCGAAATCCATTGCCGGTAGCTTCCGCTGGTCACATCTCTCACCCACTCCTGATTCTCAAGATACCAGCGAATGGTTTTGCGAATTCCGCTTTCAAACGTTTCCTTCGGCCGCCAACCCAGCTCGCGTTCAATCTTCCGTGCGTCCATGGCATAGCGCCGGTCGTGCCCCGGACGGTCCTTCACAAACGTGATCAGCTCTCGTCGCGACCCTCCCGCCCGCGGCGCCATTTCATCCACGATGTCGCAGACCGCGTGCACGATCTCCAGGTTGGGCTTCTCGTTCCAGCCGCCGATGTTGTAAGTCTCTCCGGGAACTCCTCGCGCTAGCACTAGGGCAATCGCCTCGCAATGGTCCGCCACGTAAATCCAGTCCCGCACATTCAGCCCATCGCCATACACCGGCAGCGGCTTGCCATCGCGCGCGTTCAAAATCATGAGCGGGATCAGTTTCTCCGGAAACTGAAACCTTCCGTAATTATTGGAGCAATTTGTCGTGAGCGTCGGCAGTCCGTAGGTGTGGTGATAGGCCCTCACCAGGTGGTCGGACGCCGCCTTCGACGCCGAGTAAGGACTGTTCGGTGCATACGCCGTGGTCTCGGAGAACGGCGGATCGTGTGGACCCAGCGATCCGTAAACCTCATCGGTGGAAACATGCACAAATCGGAAACGCTTCCGCTCTGTCGCCGCTCAGGCTTGTCCAATAAGCCCGCACTTCCTCCAGCAGAGCGAACGTTCCATCCACGTTCGTGCGAATAAAATCATCGGGTCCGCGGATCGAGCGGTCCACGTGGCTTTCCGCCGCGAAGTGCACAACCGCGGACGGCTGATGCTTCTCGAGCAACCGTCGAACCAGTCCGCGGTCGCCAATATCGCCGTGCACAAACTCATAACGGCGATCCTTCGCGACTTCGTCAAGATTGCGCAGGTTTCCAGCGTAGGTGAGTTTGTCGAGATTAACCAGTGAAGTCGCCGCGTCCGCTCGCAGTTGCTGCAGGATGAAGTTGGACCCGATAAACCCCGCCCCGCCAGTGACCAGGATGACATTTCCCATGAATCACTGATTGTAATAAAAACTGACTGTAATAAAAAAGGACGGCTTTAGCCCGTCCTGTCCAAGAAAGTGTTGATACTTCCGCTATCCTCTTCGTGAGCTCGGCGCGTCTTGCGGTTGAGAGCGAACTTACCGCGCAGCCGCTGATCCTTTACCCAAGGCTGCGAGGCCCAAAATTCATCGACTCACCCGCTAACCAGCTCGCCGCACAACCATTTTGTCCGTGTCCTTCGTCCCCACGCTCGGTTTCTTCGCCACCGTCGTCTGCTCCCAACCCAGCACTTGGACGTAAGCCCGCTCAATCTCCGCTGCAATCTTCGGCCACAGATAATGTTCAAGAATCCGCGCCTTCGCCGCGCGTCCCGCTGCCTCGCGCACCGCCGGATTCGCAATCAGGAAGCTCAATCGGTCAGCCAGGTCGCCGACATCGCCTCGACGAAAAGTGTACCCCGCATCCATCACCACTTCGCGATTCTCCGGGACGTCACTGGCCACCACGCATAGCCCCGCCCCCATCGCATCGAGCAGCGCGAGCGACAAGCCTTCCATGTCCGACGGCAGGACAAACAACATGGCATTCGTCAGCAACTCATCAAGCGACTCACCCGACACCCAATCCAGAATCTTGATTTGATCGCTGGCATGAGTCCGCAACTGGCGGCTGTAATCGTCGCAGTAACTCGACGCCCCCGCCATCACCAGTTTCACGTCGGTCCTCAGCCGCTCGTATGCTTCCACCAGCAAATGGCATCCCTTCTCCGGCGAAAACCTTCCTAGAAATAGAATGTATTGTCCAGGCATCAGCCCCCAGTCGAATACCTTTCGCGGCTCGCGTTTTCTCCGCAACGTTGCCCCGTTCGGCACATAGAAGGAATCTACACCATGTTGTTCCCGGTAGCGCTGATGCAAAGTCTTCGACACCACCATGGTCCCGTTCGGCAAACTCACTGATGCCCGCTCGCCCAGGCGTAACACGAAAGACGCCAGCCGTCCCCATTTCCCTCGTTGCCAGTCCAGTCCCTGCACCGTGACCAGCGTCTTCTTCCCAAACCATCGCGGAAACCCGGAGAACAGTGCCGGCCCCAGAGTGTGATAGTGCACAATGTCATAATTCTGAGTCAGGGCGTGAGCTGTGCTCAGCGCCGTATGCACCACGGTTTCCAGATGTTTTGACCGTATCGTAGGTAGTCGAAGCACTCGCATGCCCAAGAACTTCTTGAGCGGAGGCGTGAAATAGTTGCGGCAATACACCGTGACTTCGTGTCCCATCTCCGCTAGTCGTCCGCCCACTTCCTCGTAGTAACTCTCGATGCCGCTGTATTTCGAAATCACCCCGCGTCCGCCAATGAACGCTACGCGCAGTCGCCGCTTAGGGAATTCCGCGACAACCTCCCTCGGAACCGCCGATCCGGTCCGGCTCCGCAAGAACCCCCGGCGACCGGCACCTGTCGAGCTAACCTCCGCGTTGCGTTTCGTCGCCACAAGCTCCTCATACAGCCCGAACATCGCCCGATAGTGCGACTCCGGCGTGTACCCTTTCTTCACCAGCTGCCAGCCCGCAAGTCCCATCCTCTTAGCTGGCTCCGGTTCGGAAAGCGACACGATCGACGCCGTCAGCCGCTCCACATCGCCGACCGGATACAACAGTCCAGTCTCGCCCTCTCGCACCAACTCCCGCCGCGATCCCAAGTCCGAAGCCACCACCGCACGCGCCCTGGCATACGATTCGAGGATGCTCTTACCCAGCGTTTCATAAGCGTGCGACGGCAGCACGGTGAAGCGTGACCGCGCAATCAGCGCATCCAGTTCCGCACCGCGCACATGTCCCACAAATTCCACGTTATTCAGGGCCAGGGTCACTGCCAGCGCCCGCAACTCGCCGCCCTGCGGACCATCGCCCGCCACTACCAGCCTCAGCCCAGGCAATCGCCGCATCGCCCGCAACAGATCGCTCACGCCTTTCTCCGCGGACAATCTTCCGAAATAAAGCAACGGAGCATTCTTTTCCGCCGGTGGTTCAACCGCAGCCGCGGCGACCTGAAAATGCGGCAATACTCTGAACTTCCCGGTGTCCCATTTCTGTTCGGCGAACTTGTCGCGCACAAACTGGCTGGGCGCCAGAAAAAGGTCCACACACTTTTCATACGTACCCAACCCCCGCTGAACGTAAGCCTCCATCATCAGCGCCGTCCGGGCCCCCAGACCGGGATAGCAATCCGAGCCCAGCACGCGCCAAAATGCCCCGCCCCGGCAGTCCTCACAAGCTTCCCCTTGACGCACCAGGTTGTAGGCAGGACACAGCAGCTTGAAATCGTTGATGTGATAGAGCACCGGAACGCCACGCGCCCTCAGCTCCCAGAGAATCGACGGCGAAAGATGGTGATAAATGTTCCGTACGTGCGCCACATCGGGCTGGAATTCCTCGATCATGGCCCGCATCCGCAATCGTGCCTCTTGCGAATAAACCGCGTGCGCCGCCAGCCGCACCTTCTCAGTTAGTCCTGCGCGCCGGTCGAATTCGATATGCGGAACAAAATTGTGATCGTAAGGCGTAGCCTCGCCCCGCGCATCGGCCATCGAGAATAGCGCCACCTCGTGGCCGTGCGTCCGCATCAGTTCCATCAGCTCAAACAGGTAAACTTCGGTGCCGCTGAAGGGATAGTTATATTTGTTGCAGTAGAGGATCCTCATAGGGTGAGTTCTCACGCCGTCCGGCGAATTGCTCCGGAATGTTGTCGCGCCGGAAGAATTTGCTCCGGCAGAATTTGCTCACGAAAGATTCGCTCCAGAAAAATATCGCCGAACAATTCCAGATTCTTCCTGCGGTTGAAGTGAAGGCGAACCTGCTCCCTCGCGCGCTGACGCACGTGGTCAAGACGATCCCAGTCAAGTTGGTTCGCGTCAGGAATCGCCGAAAATTCGCCCACCGATCCGCCGGCCGAGACCAGCGAATAAATCCAGAGAACCCGCGCCACAAAGTCCTCGACTGATCCCGGCTCGTAAAGGAATCCAGTCCGCTCCGCCACCAGCTCAGGAATGCCCGTAATCGCCGGCGCCACCACGATTTTTCCCCGTGCCATCGCCTCCATCAGCACCAGCGGGATGCCCTCGCTTCGGCTCGTCAGCACGACGACGTCTGCCCTCTGATACAGAGAGTCCTGCCGCTCGTGGGGGACGTGCCCGAGCAGACGAACTCTCTCTTCCAGCCCGTATTCCTGAATCAGCAGTTCCAGATTGCGCCGCTCCGGACCCTCGCCCGCAATTTCGCATTGAAAGTCCAGCCCTCGCTGGCAAAGCTGAACGCACGCCCGCAGAAGAAACGCGTGATCCTTCACCGCATGCAACCGTCCCACCGCCAGCAGGTGAAGCCGTGAATCGAACTGCGAGAGCCCCGGTCCCCGGACAATTGACCTCTTGAATATTGAGGACCGTAGCGCTGCTGCGGAGAAGATCCCAGGCTCGGGCACATCCACCCCCAGCCTGGCCACTACGACCCTTCCTGCTTCGATGGTCGAATAGTGCTCAAGAATGTAGCGCCGGTTATATTCCGAAATCGTCACACAGAAGCGGCAGTTCTTCAGCTTGGCGTCGAGATAAGCCGCCCCCGTCAGCAGGTCCGATCCGTGCAGCGTCATGCTGTAGCTCACGTTCAGCAACCGCGCCGCCACCATCGCGATCCACGCGCCGAAGTATCCGTGGTGCACATGGATATGCTGCACGTAGATGTGCTCCGCCCCCCGCTTCTCCAGTCGCAGCGCGTAGCAAGCCCCCAGCCACGTGTGCAGCAAAGCTTTTCCCCGCTGCAAGAGCGTTTCCTGGCCTTGCAAAACCACGCGTCGCAGCAGATCGGCGATTCGCCGCCAGCGCCGCAAGCACAGCCACGCCGCTTGTACCATCAGGACGATTGCGACCGGTTGCAGAACTACCGTTTCCGGATCCACGGCCTCCGAATCGCGCTCCGTCGCACAGCTCAATCGCGCGCGGCCGTCCGGCCTTCGCACACTCCCCGCGATCACCTCGACTCCGCGCCGCCGCAATTCTTCAATCTCGTCTACGACATAGGGCTCGACCGGAGAAGGGAATTGATTCGCGAGATAAGCGACGGTCCTCATGCTTCGACCCACACTTCCGTGCGCGCCTCCACCCGCCCTTCCACCGACGCTCTCCTCTGCTGCGCCGCCAGCATCCCCGCCAGCGTGAAGAGAAGCCCATTCACGAACTGGTAGTTCATCACCACCAGCGCTGCATTCACCCAATACACCGCGAGAAGGATTGGCCACAGCATGTGGAACTGCCGGTCGAGAAAACCGCGTCGCTCCCCGCGAGGAATGCAGCCCCGCCTCAACCGCCACATCTCCCACATCAGCCACAGGTAAAGCGCCAACCCGGCCACGCCGTGCTCCACAAGTAATTCGAGATAAGTATTGTGCGGATAAAGCACCTTCTCCTTGTATCCGCTAACGTGACGCGCCAGTTCGACCGGCATCTGGTTAATGCCCCACCCTGTAAGCGGACGTTCCAGAAACATCTGCCATCCTCCGGCATAAACCGCCTCGCGGAAATCCACCGGCCCTCTTTCTTCAAAACGTTCTGCAATCGTGCTTTCCAGGTCCGGATTGCTCAGCACCCAAAGCAACCCCGCGCTCCCCACCAGCGCCAGCGCAACCGCAGCCCGCCACCAACCCCCGCTCCGGAATCGCACGATCACCACCAGAATCGTCCCCGACTAACGAAAGCCACACTGCCCGCGTCATCGTGGCCAAAATCGCCACGGGAACCGAGGCCAGCAGCAGCCAGGCCTTCAGTCCGCGAAAACGCCCGCGCCGGAAGGCGTGCCACGCCAGCAGTCCCAGCATGTTGAGCGAAACTCCGTTGGCCACGGCCTGCAGCAGCGGTCCGCGCGCGCGGTCCGCGTGATGACCCAAGCTCGCGTCCAGAATGAAGCTCGGAAAAATGAGTTCCTTCGCGCCCACCAGAAACGCAATCGCAGTGAAACTCAAATAGGCGAGCACCGCGAGTGCGAATATTTCGAACTGCCGCAGCGACCGTTCCTCCTGGAACACCAGTCTGGCCAGATGAAACAGCGTGAACGGCACCAGAAACTTCGCCGCCAGCAACGACCACGTCTCGTTGTCAAAGGGCTGTCCCGCGACGCTCGCCACAGCTAGCACCGTGAGCCCAACCATGGGCCACGAAGCTCGCTCCATCACAAACAGCCGCTGCCGAAGCACAATCGCCCGCGCCACCACGCCCGCCACCAGCAGCCCGAAAGCCACGCGGTCAATCGCGTAAAACGGCACATCCGGATGCCGCAACAACATGGCCGCCAGCGCCGCCAGAAACAGCATGGAAGGCGCCGCCATCAGCACTTGCACAGGCTTCAGCAAAGCCGCCACCAAAGGCGCCCCAGCCCCTGCCGCCCACCTGCCCCGAGTTCCTTCTCGTACCGAAACAGCTTCCATCAGTCTCCGCTTCCCTCGATGCAGGCTCGAAAAGTACGGAAAAGAATGCGGAAATCCTGCGCCAGGCTCCACGTCTGGATGTACTCCCGGTCCAAGTCCATCCCCCGCTGAAAAGAAGGATCCCGCCGCGCCGTCACCTGCCAGAGTCCCGTGATTCCCGGCGTCACGTCGAGCCGTGCCAGGTGTTCAATCTCGTACCCCGCAAAATCGTCCAGCGGATGCGGACGCGGCCCCACCAGGCTCATCTCCCCCTTCAGCACATTCCAAAGCTGCGGCAGTTCATCCAGGCTGTACCGCCGCAGAATGTGCCCCAGCTTCGTAATCCGTGGATCGCCGCTGATCTTGAAGATCGGTCCCGACCTTTGGTTCTGCCGCCGCAAACTCAGTTTCAAGTCGTCCGCATTGCTCACCATCGTCCGGAACTTGTAGCAGCGGAAAAGTCTGCCTTTGCGCCCAGCCCGCTGCGCCGCATAAAGTGCCGGCCCCTGTCGAGCCGATTTTGATCAGTCCCGCAATCAACCCCAGAAGCGGGCTCAGGATCAGCAGGGCAACTCCCGCTCCCGCCGCGTCCAATATCCGCTTCACGAAGAGTCCAACGGCCGGCGAGGGCTCCTGATGCAGGCAGATCGCCGGCAGATCTCCGAATCGCTCCACATCGCTCCCCTCCGGCCTGCATCCGAACAGGTCCGGCACCAGCTTCACGTCCAGCCGAAGCCGCCGCGCTTCCTGCAGCACGCGCTGGATCAAGTCGCGGTTATGAGGCGCCGCCAGAATCACTTCATCCACAAATCCGGTGCGCGCCAGCCGCGCCAGGCTGCTGACCCGCCCGATCACCCGGTTTCCCATCGGCAGTTCGTCATCCAGGAACCCGCACACCACCCGGCCGGTTTCGGAGTGGGCCTCCACCTCTGCGGCGACTCCGGCGCCCCACCGGCCCAGCGCCGATAATGAGGATATTCCTCGACTGCCGTCCAGGCTCGGCCGCTAAGTCGCGCCTTGCGATGCCCGGCTCGCCTCCAGGCCAGCAGGATCGCGAAGTGCAACGCACCCGCGGCGCAAATCTCACTGCACGAAATAGCGGAAGCCGCCAGCAGCCAGGCGGCGACGCAGAGGATTACCGTCGCCCAGAACGCCGACTTGCCCAATGCGGTGGCCTCCCGGCGCAGATCGCCGCTCCAGGCATAGAGGCCCTCCGAATGGCCCAGCAGTGTGATTAGCGTCGCGTGCAGCAGAGCGATCCCCAGCACTTGATGTCGAACCGCTCCGGCTGTCGCGTGCTCAAACGCTCGCACCTGCGAGAAGATGCGGCCGAAGCTGAACGAAAACCGCCAGCCACCAGCAGCCAATTCACGGTGATCAGCGCGAAGTCCGCCGCCATCGCGCTCAGCAAATTTCGCGCCCAGAGTTTCTTCAATGGTTCCGGCATCAGATCGGCAAGAAGATTTTCCGGCAACGCTGACTTCCCGAGAAGATGCCGGGACTTCTCGCTGCCAACGGTTCAAGCCCGGCACCCACCCGCAAGGAAGGCTTTTTCTCACGTACCGCGGAAAGCGCCCGCAGCACCAGGAATCAACCGTGCGCCCAATCTCTTGCCTGGGGTTGTCGCGGACTGGGATTTAGATTGGGAGAAGACATTTCAGACCAGCTCTAGCTCATTCGCGGTGTTGCGCAATCGCATACAACTCTGCGTTCTCTGTGCCCTCTGTGGTGAGGTCTTTGGTTTTGATCGTCACTGGCATTTGCAACCGGCAACCTGTTCTCACAGGCGCCGGTAAATTCCCTCCGGAATCGGAAACCTGTCGCTCCGCCAGAATGGTCCCCAGCAGATGTGTCTGCGTCGATTTCAGCGTCTCCTGAATCCGGTGCACTGTGGCCCGGCGCGTTCCGTGTGCCGTCAACACCAGAATCATCCCGTCCGCCACTTGCGCCGCGATTGCGGAGTCGCTGGATTCCCCCGCCGCCGGCCCCTCCAATATCGAATACTCAAACTCCCGCCGAAAATCGCACAGCCGCGAGTACCACGCAGAGCTGCTGATCATTTCCCGCCGATCATTTCCCGCGACGCCTCTCACCACGTCCCCCGACGCATCTCTCCGGCGAAGGCCCGGAGTCAGCCATAAATTGCCGTACACTCGCGTCGCCAGGGCACTCCGCCGTGGACTGTCCGGTTGTTGCTCTTCATTCCCCGACAAACCAGCCGGCAACCAGCCGGCAAACCCGAGACATCCCCAGCCACAACCACAACGCTCGCCGATGTTTCCTGCGAAAGAGTCTCTCCCACTTGCAGGCAGATGTCAGAAACGTCCGTCCGCGACTCCGCGGCGCTGATCACCACCTGCCTCATCCGAGCCGTGGCTTGCGAGAAAAATATCCGCTGCACCAGCCCGCGCAGTTGCTCGCGCGCGAAACCGTCCGGATTCCATATCCATTTCTCGGTCGCGGCCTGCGGCCCCGGCTGAAGAGAACGATCTGGCCAGGCGATACCTCTGCGCGCAGACACGAACGTCCTCCTGCGTCTTCTCTTCCGCCGATGGAGCCGACCTTGCGCGAAGCCCGTCTCGCGCCCTCCGGACGAGGGCGTCCGATGCTCCACCATTTTCGAAGATTGCAAAATGTCCAGCTTCATACCTTCATCCTTTCGTCTCTTCTTTCATCTCGTTCGTTAGGCCAGAAACCGCCTGTCCGCCGTTTTTCGTGGCAGCGACGCCAGCACCGGAGTCCCCAGATACGCCAGCACTTCTTCCGGCGTCCGGAAAGCCGGGTCCAGATGATCGGCCGCAAACGCCGCCGCCGTTCCCGTGATCCCTCCCGCCACCAGCCCCGCCGCCAGCACTACCCAGGCCGACCATAGCGGCAGCGCCGCCACCACCGGCTGCTCGGCAATCGCAACATTCACAATGCCGCGCTCATCCAGCGCATCGCCCATGCGCGCTTCTTCGCGTTTCTTGATGTAGAGCAAATAACTTTCCTCTGCTGCCTTCTCCGTGCTGGCCAGGTCGTCCTGTGCAATCGCGTCCGCGCCCATTTGCTGCGCCCGGGTCTGGTAGGCCGCCACCTGCACGGCAGTCGCCGACGCTTTCGCCTCCAGGCCTTCCAGTCCCACCTGCTCGTGCTGCAATTCGCTCTTCGCCCACTCGTAGTTCTTGTCTTTGTCCGTGGTCTCGTCGTGCAGCGGATTCGCCGCTTCCACCGCAATCGCCGCCTTGGTCTCCGCGATTTTCTCGTCTGCTTCCTTCACCAGCCGGTGGCTGGGCTCGAACTTGGTCAGCAATTCGGTTCGCTTCAGCTCCTGTTCCAGCAGCCGCGCCTTCAGCGACCCCACTAATTCCGGATTGTCAGCAGTCCTCACTTGCGTAATCGTGCGCTCGGCGAGCGTGGCCAGCTGTTTCTTCAGTTCCTGGACGCGCTGTCGGGTCTCCGCGATAGAGATCTGCGTTTGCCGCTGGCTGGCGTCCGCGTCGCTCAGCTTTACCAGATCAAGGTCGCGCTGCTGGGACGCAACCACCACCGCGTGGCTCTCCGTGAACTGAAGCAGGTTCTGTTCGGCCTCTTCCAGTTGCCGTCGCGACTCGACCGTCTGCTGCTCGAAGAAACGCAGTTCGCCCGTGGGCCGGTGCACCTCTTTATGCTTCTCGATGTAGACCTGAGCCAAGGTCTGCAACACCTTCGCGCCCTGCGCGGCATCAGCCGACGAATACTTCACCGCGATCAGGTTGGTCTTCTTCACCGATTCAATATCCAGTTTCTTCGCGAGCCGCCGCGCCGCTCGCTCCACGCGCGCCGCCTGACCTTCTCCCGGCCTCAAGAAGCGCGTCCAGTCGGGCTTCGCCAAATCGCTGGCCTCCACAACTTTGCGCATCACTTCGTCATCCTTCAGCAGCTCCACTTCGGAATTCAATTCCTCCTCCGTAATAGCCAGCCGCGTCAGGTCCACGGGCGCGTTTTCCTGCGCCGTCACCGGAGTATCCGCCCGTCCCCGTCCCACCAGAACCTGCAGGCGGGTTTGGTACCGCGCTCCCGCGACTAAATAGAAAACCGCTCCCGCCAGCACCAGTCCCATCGCGCACACGAACACGTTGCGTTGCCGGAACAAGACCATCGCCACTTCGCGCGCCGTCGGTGTCGGCGAGGGCAATGGCGATGCCCTCTGCATCTCAGCGCGAATTCCGTGCTCGTCGTAATTGTCCATGCGATTCAAGTCCATGCAACCAATCCGACTTGTCATCCCGAACGTCGCGTTTTTCTTCGCGACGGAGGAGCCTGTCCTGAGCGAAGCCGAAGGAATCTCAGTCTTCTCTGCCGTGGAACGCCCGCCTGATCCCCCAGGTCACCCTTCCACTCAAAACTGCGTCGGACTCAGATACATGCCCATCGTGGGCCGGGTCACAAACCGTTCGATCTTCGAGATGAAATTCTGCGGCACAAAAACCAAGTCTCCGGGGCGCAGGTGAACATCCTCCCGCAGGTTTTTCTCCTTCAGCATTTTCTTCAGGTCCACCACCCGCGTTTCCACGAGATCGTCATTCACCCGCCGGAAGACAATCACCTGTGAATGTTTCGCCGCCGGCGCCAGCCCGCCCGCAATGGCCACTGCCTCCGCCACGGTGACGTCGGAGCGCAATTCATATTTCCCCGGATGCCCCACCTGGCCGCCCACAATGAAGTAAGGGTGCTCAAAGTCCTTCAGTGCCACGCCCACCTCCGGATCATGCAGATATCCCCGGTACGCCTGCTGCACTGCTTCCTTAAACTCAGGGATGGTTAAGCCCTGCGCATAAACCGTACCCGCATCTTTCAAGGCGACGTAGCCATCGGGCTGCAAAGTCAGCGTCTGGTTGAATTCCGGCGCAAGAGTGAAACTCACGTCTACGGCATCGCTTGGATGTAGCCGGTAAAGCGGACGGCGCTCTCCGAGCAACGGGTTTCCCAGCCCGTCCGCTTTTCCGGTTTTTGTGGCGGTGGTCGCACAGCTCCCCGTTCCTGCTCCGGTTAAACAGGACTGGGAAGTCTCCTTATCTCCGCCCAGAGACTTTTCTCCCTGTGCGAAGGCCGCCAGGCCAGATTGCAGCACCAGGAACGCGGCTACCGTGAAACGGACGAACGTGAAAAGGCGCTTCATTCTGGTTGTCGGCCTCTTGGCTGCGCCCTGCTTTCGTTCGCTCACGGTTTCCGCACCTGGCATTTCTCCTGTGTTTGCAAACTAACTCGTCGCTGCCAGAGCCACAAGACATGGGAAGTGTTGTCTACTAAAGAGGACGTTGCCCCGAATCAGGAATTGCACGTAAACCGATGCATTTGTAGACGTTCGTTCGCCGGGATCGCTCCGCGGCCACTCCCATGAAGCACATAGTCGGCCTACCCACAAAAGTAGACTTGCATGTTTGCCATCTCACACAATTGCGTGCTTCCTATCGTCAAGGCTCGTCCTAGAGATTTCCCACTCCCACGAGCGAAACCTGGCAGAATCCCCGCGCCTTCACGCATCCGCGCCAAAAAACAAAAAACTTCTTTCGCCCGTTCTTCGCGTGCTCCGCAGTTCAGTTCTCCACAGCCGCAGCCGTTCCACCCGCGAATCTGCTGCACGGAACGCTGCATTCCCATTTTGGTAGCGCGCACGAAATATAGTTGTGCATGTCCTTGTGATTGCTCGATACGCCTCCCTACAATTGCTGCAACATGGAACGTAGTTGGGAGACCCGGTATGAGTTCACCATCCGCCACGGCGGACGTCCTGTGCGTCCTGGTCGCGGATTCCAATCGTATGCAGGCGCGTTTGCTCACCAATGCTTTGCGCCGCCGCCCGGAGTTCCGCATCGCTACCTGCCGGATGGAGACCGAATCCATTCTCCAAAGTGTTGCCGCGAGCCCAGCCCAGGTTGCCCTGTTCGCCCTGAGCCCTTCCGACAGCCTGGCAGTCAATATGGCCACGCTCCGCCGCTTTCACTTTTCTCATCCTGAAGTGGTGAAGGTGCTGCTCTCCGAGTCCACCGACCGGGAACTCGTGGTGAGCGCGTTTCGCTGTGGCGTCCGCGGCATTTTTTGCATCACCGACGCCACCCTGCGTTCGCTGTGCAAATGCATTCAGCGCGTCGCCATCGGCCAGATCTGGGCGGATTCCGAGCAGCTCAGCTTCCTGATCGACCTGATCGTGGAAGCTCCCGCATTGCGCGTGCTCAATTCCCAGGGAGATCCGCTTCTAACCCCGCGCGAGGAGCAGGTAGTCGCACTCGTCGTCGAAGGCCTGCCCAACCGCCCCATCGCCGTCGAGCTCAACCTCAGCGAGCACACCGTAAAGAAATATCTTTTCCGCATCTTCGAAAAGCTAGGCATCTCGAGCCGCGTGGAGCTGGTCCTCTACGCCGTCAACCACGGCGACCCCCGCCACGAAGAGTGACGCCACACCCTCCACGGCACATTTGGGGACAGCCGCCCCTTCGACTTCGCTCAGGGCAGGCTCTCGGCTGTCCGGCCGGGCGAAGCCCGGCAGCGCGACCACTGAATCCGGAGTCCTTACCGCAACTTCCCCGCGGTTGCATGTCCCATTCGCGACAAACCCGGTCGCACTCCCGGATTTGAAAGCGCTGGTCCAGCCCTGTATAACTGCTTCCACCGAGAATTCCATTGCCTGACGCCCCTTCGAACCCGTTGCCCAACGCCAAGTCCCGCCGACCAGCTATCCTCGCGGCCGGCTTGCTGCTGTTGGCGCTGGCCCTGGTGGTGATCTACACCGGGCGAGGCGCGTTTCGCAGTCCCATCGCGCTGGTGGTGGTCGCGGCGATCGGGCTCGCTGCTTTGTTGTTACAGCTTCGTCTGCGGCAGGATCTTCCTGCCTCGGTGCGTGCTCCATTATGGCTCAACGCTCTGGGAGTGATCTCGGCTATCGTCGCGGTCGTCGCGGACGTGTTCCGCCTCAACTTCGCTTTTCTGCTGGTGACTGCTCTTGGGAGCGGTGGTCTGCTTCGCCATCAGCGGCATCATCGTCCTCGACGCCTTGCGCAAACCTCGCCCCGAGGCAAAGTAGGCACGCAAGAACAGTTCTCAGTTGTCCAGTTCTCAGTTCTCAGATCAACCTAAAACCATTGTCATCCCGACAGCCGCGTTTTTCATCGCGGCGGAGGGATCTCTGGCTCAACTGCTGCTGCGCGCCAGCCTCCGCTAGGAAAACTCTCGACGGAGAAAATCGCACCGGGTTTATTCGCGCCTCCAGCGTTATCAACAACTTGCGGCTAAGTTATTGAAAACAGGTCGAGCCTGTGGCGGCCTGTGGAATTCCTTGGCATGGTTACGCATCAGGATGCCATTTGCCGAAGCGCTGACGGCTCCAGCATCGACGATCGACTCGCGAGACGCTCCGAAGTCCGTTTCGGGAATCCATGGCCCAGAATCGCCTCCCAACCAAAACGGGTTTCTATGGAATCAACGACTTAGCCGCAAGTTATTGATAATGCTGAGGCGAGAATTAAATCAGCGGTCTGGTGCGATTTTCTCCGTAGAGAGTTTCCCTTACGGAGGCTGGCGCGCGGCAGCAGTTGAGACGGAGATTCCTTCGG
>CAWKNM010000005.1:0-525256 GCA_963851165.1 uncultured Acidobacteriaceae bacterium
TACCCCAGACTCTGCTGCGTATAGATCAAATACGCCGCCAGCGCTAACCCGAACAGGACCATCATGAGGGTCACCAGATCGACCACAAATCCGGCGGGCTTGAACGATCCGGAGTCCAGCTGCGCGCGTACGCTGCGATAACGGACCAGCCCGGCCACTGCCATCGCCACGCCCGCGACAATCGAAATTGCTCCCAGCCACACCGACAGCCCCGCCGTGCGCACCGGATGACCCGTGAGCGCGGTCAACTGGTGCATGGCCAGCGAGAAGCGGCCGATGGCGAAGCCAAACACGACGATCGCCGCCGCCGTGCGGATCCATGCCAGGAATGTGCGCTCGTTCGCCAGATGGTCGCGGGCCAGGTTGGAGTTTTCCATTCGCAACGCCTCCGGGGACAGGTAGTGGTGAAGTTCCACAAGGAAGCAAGCCAAACGCGCGATTGTTGCGTCGCAAAAAACGCGACGCTTCGCGCGGCTCGCCCAGATTCCTCACTGCGCAAAGAACGCTTGTTCGGAATGACAACCAAAGTTTACTCGACCAGAGGATAGCAGCATTATTCCACAGCCTTTTCCATCAGTGGGCCGGCTCCCGCGAGATTCTTGATCAGGTCTTCGGGCACGCCGTGGCGTTCTTTGAGATATTCGGGATTGTTATACGTGACCCAGACTTTGTCGGTTTCGTCCTCAGCGACCAGTGCCTTCATCGGCAAGTCGATGGCGAGGCTGGGAGAGGCGACCATCAGCGGCGTTCCACCTTTCGGGCTGCCGAAGATGAGAAGTTTCGTGGGCCGCATCTTCAGACCGACCTTCGCAGCTTCTCCGCTGTGATCGATGAGCGCGAACACTTGCAAGCCTTTTGCGGCGAACGTGGTTTGCAACCGCTGCACAGTCTCCTCAACCGGATAGCGGCTTGGAACTCGAACCAAACCATTCTCTTGCGCCATGTCATGTTCCTCCGAAAATCAGTGTGAATGGCCGCCGGTCACCAGATGGTATGAGAGCCGGATTGTATGCGAGCCAGATTGTACGGGAAGCCGAGTAGCGCTCCAAGGACGGCAGCTGCTTGTGATAAGGTTCAGGTCAAGAAGGTTGGCTATGTACCCACGCCGTATGCGCCATTTGCTTTGGCTGGTTCTGCTCCTGTCTGCCGTAGTGCCGCTTCACCCTCTGCCGCTCCATTCCCAAACCGCGTCTCCTGGCTCCGGGAAGGCTGTTCCCACGATCGAAAGCAAGGTCCGCCTGGTGCTCGTGGACGTGGTGGTGACCAATGGTAAAGGGGACGCTGTTACCGGCCTGCATAAGGAAGACTTCGAAGTGCTGGAGGATGGCAAGCCGCAGACTATCTCCACGTTTGAAGAGCACCACGGCGCGCCGCCCACGCAGATCAAATTGCCCACTCTGCCGCCCCACGTTTACACGAATTTTCCACTGACGCAGACGGCGGACTCGGTAAACGTGCTTCTGCTGGATGCTCTGAATACGCCCACGCGCGACCAGACCTACGTGCATGCGCAGATGATCAGGTATCTGAAGACGATTCCTCCGGGCACGCGGGTGGCTATTTTTACGCTGGCGTCGCGATTGCGGATGCTGCAAGGGGTCACGACCGATTCCTCGGAATTGTTGGCGGTTCTCAACAAGGCGACAGCCGGACCGCAGCAGTCGCCGCTGCTGCCCTCGGACGTGGAAAAAGAAGCTGACCAGCGCATGATCGACTTCATGATCGAAAATTCGGCTGCACCGGGCTCGACCCAAGCTCCGGTCACGCTGGCCATGGCATCCGTCGATCCCATCAACGCCATGAAGCAGTTCCTGGCCGATACGGTTGCCTTCCAGACGGAGCAACGCGTCGGGATCACGCTGCAGGCCCTGCAGCAGCTGGCGCGCTATCTCTCCGGCGTTCCCGGCCGCAAGAACGTGATCTGGTTCTCTGGTTCGTTTCCAGTGGGAATCCTTCCCAACGCGGACCAGGTGGATCCGTTTACCGTTACGACGAGCTTCGAGGACGATATGCGGAAGACTGCCGACCTGCTTACTGCCGGTCAGGTAGCGCTCTATCCCATCGCGGCCGAGGGGCTGGCTTCGGATGAGGCGTTCCAGGCTAACGCAACCGAGATTGGACAAAAACGGCCGTCGCTGGCCATGCAGGATCAGGTCCGGAACCTGCAAACCGGGGCGGCGGATCGCGATTCAAATCATGTTGCCATGGAGGATCTGGCCAAAGATACCGGCGGCCAGGCTTTCTACAATACCAACGGACTGAACGATGCTCTGGCGCGCGTGGTGAACAATGGCACGCGCTATTATTCGCTGGCCTACTCCCCGAACAACCCGACGATGGACGGAAAATTCCGGCACATCCAGGTAAAGCTGTCGAAGGGCAAGGACACGCTGGCCTACCGCCGCGGATACTTCGCCGACGACCTTCGGAAGCGCGCTGGCGGCGGGGCAAAAACCGGACACCGATCCGTTGCTGATGCTGATGGGACGGAACCTGCCGGACTATTCTCAAATCCTATACAAAATAAAGGTGCTGCCCGCAGACCCGCAACCGGCGCCGGATGCGCCCCGCATCGGCAGCAACACGGATCTCAAGGGACCGTTCACCCGCTACGGTGTGGATTTCGCCATCGCTCCGCAAGACCTCAAGCTCGATCCCACGTCCGACGGTGGCCGCCACGGCAGCATTGAAATCGTCCTGCTGGCCTACGATCGCGAAGGCAAGCCGCTGAACTTTGTGGTCACCAGGGGCGACGTCAACCTCGATCCCAAGCTCTGGGCCAGCGTGCACCAGGTGGGCCTTCAGATCCACAAGGAGATCGATGTGCCGAAGGAATATGTCTATCTGCGCACCGGCATCTACGATCTGGGTTCGAACACGGCAGGCACGCTGGGGATTCCCTTGACGGATGTGACTATGCCGATCGCGAAGTAGGGCAGCACCTGTTCGACTAGCGGGGAACAATTCTTCGCGCGGAGTTCACAGTTGGGCGCTGCTCGGGTCGTTTTCCCGCTGCATTCGCGAATCGAGTCAACTACATTATTGCTAAAGCTCTCAAAGCCTTTAACCGCAAAGAGCGCAAAGAAAAGCCGCAGAGAGCGCGAAGAAATTCGTACCTTACCAGTCGCCCCAGTGTGACGGCGTTGCCTGCTGGAATTTCAGTTTCCATTCTCCGGCACGCTTTACCCACAGTGAACTGAAATGCTGGTAGCGCGGCGGCGGGCCTTGATCTTCCGTGGGCGGCACTTGCAAAACCACGTCGTAGGTGACGATGGCTGTGTTGTCGCCTTCGGTGACCACTTTGAAATTGTAGGGCAGGATGTCGAGGCCGCCGTCGCCCAGCATTTCGACCGTGTCGTCGCGGTCGGAGACTTCGCCGTCGAAGCCGACGAAGAAATAATCTTCGGTGAAGGTGCGCTTCAGAAAGGCGGGATCACCCTTCTTCACGGCGGCCAGGAAATTCTTCTCGGCACCCAGCACGGCCTGCTCCAGCGGGGTCAAGGGCTTCGCAGGCGTGGAGGAGGATTGCGCATTGCCTGCGCTCGGCAGATACAGCGCCACCAGGCACAGTACGACGCTTGCTGCTAAAGAGTGCTTGCGATTCATTATTCCCCCTGCCGCCCACTGAGATTTGATTCGATCACGCTGGATTCGACTAAATGCAGTCGCCGTATTCTATCCGGCATTACTCGTGCTCCGCGACTCCCGGCAGCCCGTCGATACTTTGGCGGTTCTTTTCCTGCCGGTAGATTTTCAGTCCTTCGGTTCCACGCTTGCGGCACCAGGCGGGCAGAGTCGGACGCTCGGCCTCGAGCTTGAGCAGCGGCACGCCGTAGCCGCAGGAGTCGCTGATGCGTGTGAGTTCGACCACAATGATTGCACGCGTGCCGACCTGGACCGGAAAGTGAACCTGCAGTTCGGCGAAACCGGGCTCGTGCGGTTCGATGACGCGTCCGTGGCCGTGGAGCCGCAATACTTTCGTTGCGCCCTGAAAGGCGCAGAACATGATGACGATGCGTCCGTTTTCCCGCAGGTGGGCGATGGTCTCGACGCCGCTGCCAAAAATGTCGAGATAGGCGACAGTCTTGGGCCCGAGGATGCGGAACGTGTCCAGCCCTTTGGGTGAGAGGTTGACGTGGCCGCCGGCGGCGAGCGGCGCGGTGGCGACGAAGAACACCGATTGCGACTGGATGAAGTTGGTGAGGGCGTCGTCGAGCTCTGGATAAGTTTTCGCCACGTTGGTAAACCCGAGCGTGCAATTGTCATCCTGAGCGAAGGCTTGTCGTTCGCAAAGCGAACGACAAGTCGCAGTCGAAGGATCCCTTGCAGCTTATCTGGTTCCTGCCGGCCTAGGGGGTCCTCTTTTCATTCAGACGGGCCACCGACCGCCGCTGAGCAAACGCCTTTCTACGCCGCCGCGATTCTGATGATAGGGATCCTTCGACTCCGCGAGCCGGTTCGCTTCGCGAACCGTCTTGCTACGCTCAGGATGACAGACTCGATGGCGCTTCGAGTTCTACTTGTTAGGCAAGAGAGCCGACGCGTCTCCACGAATCTTCTGCGCCAACTCTCCCCGCGGCACCGAAACCTGCTCGCCGGTTGCCAGATTCTTCAACGCGAAGGCATCTGCTTTCACTTCGTTCTCGCCGACGATCAGAATATATTTCGCTCCGGCTTTGGTTGCGGTCTCGAACGATTTCTTCAGGCGGAAGGTTTCGTCTCCCAGCTCCACCACCAGATCGTGACGCCGCAATTCCCGCGCCAGGCGGGCGGCTTCGGCGTTCATGCCCGCGCCCAGCGGAGCGATGTAGACATCCGGCTTGCGCAGCACGCTCTCGGCCGTGGACTTCTCTTGCAGCGACATCACCAGCCGGTCTTCGCCGATGGCGAACCCGATGCCCGGAGCCGGTGGTCCGCCCAGCGCCTCGGAAAGCCCGTCATAGCGGCCGCCGCCGAGAATCGCGTTCTGGGCTCCCAGCGCTCCGTGGGTGAACTCGAATGCGGTGCGGGTGTAGTAATCGAGGCCGCGGACCAGCCGGTCGTTGATGTGAAACTCGACACCGACAGACTTCAGGATTTCCTGCACCGCGTCGAAGTGCTTGCGGGAATCTTCGCCGAGAAACTGACTGATGCGCGGGAGTTTCTCGATAATCGGCTGGTCCTCGGGCACTTTGCAGTCGAACACGCGCAACGGATTGGTTACAGCGCGGCGCTGGCAATCGGCGCACATCTTTTCTTTGACCGGGTCGAGGGCGGCGCGCAGGGCTTCGTTGAATTTCGCGCGGTCGGCGGGCGTGCCGACAGAATTCAGTTCGAGATTCCAGTCCGTGATGCCGAGGCGGTCGAGCAGCGTGGCCAGCATCTCCAGCAGTTCCGCATCGCGCGCGGGAGATTCGCTGCCCGCCGACGCGGGGCCGATGATTTCAGCGTCGATTTGGTAGAACTGGCGATAGCGGCCTTTCTGCGGGCGCTCGCGCCGGAACATCGGGCCGATGCAATAAAGCTTGTTCAGTCCGCGGTCCCCGAGCTTATGCTCAATGTAGGCGCGGACGATGCCGGCGGTGGCCTCGGGGCGCAGGGTGAGAGATTGTCCCCTATCGCTTTCGGCGCGGCCACGATCCTCCCACGTGTACATTTCTTTCGAAACAATGTCGGTCTCTTCGCCCACACCGCGCGCGAATAATTCCGTCGACTCGAAAATCGGGGTGCGAATTTCCTGGAAGTTGTAGGCGCGGAAGACATCCCGAACCACCGACTCCACGAAGTTCCACAGCGCCGTTTCCGGCGGCAGCAGATCGCGCGTTCCTCGGACTGCTTTGATCATTGGAAACCAGCTCTCAGCTTTCAGCCATCAGTTCTCAGCTAAACCTCTTAAACCTCTGCTTACTTCAGCAAGCTCTGTCATCCTGAGCGGAGCATTTGCTTTCGCGAAGCGAAAGCAAATGCGTAGTCGAAGGACCCCTTGCAGCTTATCCGCTCCACTGCCCTACCGGGGAGTCCTCTGCACACAATTGTCACGCCGTCGACACCAACGTGAGAACGCCTTGACGCACCCGCTACGACGAGAACGCGCTCGGGGTCCTTCGACTCCACAAGCCGGTGCGCTTCGCACACCGGCTCGCTACGCTCAGGATGACAAATCTTGCGGGTGTGCCAACTCTAACAAGATTCGCAGCGTCACGTCGCACCTAGTGACGGCTGATGGCCGGTCGTTGAGAGCTTTCTTTCAAATACTCTTCTTTATAACCCAGATAATTCCGCGCGTAGCGCATGATCGTTTCCTGATCGCTCTCGTCCAGCTTGCGGCGGAATTTTCCGGGAGAGCCCATCCACAGCGACCCGGGCTCGACCACCGTATTCTCGGGAATCAGCGTGCCGGCGGCGATGATCGATCCGGCGCCGATCTTCGCGCCGTTCAGGATAATCGATCCCATGCCGATCAGGCAGCGATCTTCGATCACGCAGCCATGCAGCGTTACCGAATGGCCCACGGTGACGTACTCGCCGAGATACACGCCCCATTTTTCTTTCATGCCGTGGAGCACGCTGTTGTCCTGCACGTTGGAATGCGCGCCGATGCGGATTTCGTGGACGTCGCCGCGCACCACGGCGTTCATCCATACCGAGGCGTGCTCGCCCAGCACTACGTCGCCAATAATCTGCGCCGAGTCGTCGACGTAGCAGGTGGCAGGGATGGTTGGAGTAATGCCTTTGTAAGATCGAATCATTTTGACCGGGAAACTTGTGTCAGGAAAGCTAAGCGTCGGAGAAGAACTAATCCCGCGACCGCGCTGCTACTAATTGCCCCTCGCTCGCTGCGCCCAGATGCGCTCGCAGAATGTTCAGCATGCGGCGCAACGGCTCGGCTGCGCCCCACAGCAGCTGGTCGCCGACGGTGAACGCGCCCAGGTATTCCGGGCCCATCTTCAGTTTGTGCAGGCGTCCAATGGCCACCTCCAGAGTTCCCGAGACCGCCGTAGGCGTCAGGTCGCGAAGCGTGGCTTCTTTGTTGTTTGGCACAACGCGCACCCATTCGTTGGCGCCGGCAAGAATCTTCTCGATTTCCGGCAGCGGCACGTCGCGCTTCATTTTAATAACCAGTCCCTGGCTGTGGCAGCGCATGGTGCCGACGCGCACGCAGATTCCGTCGACCACCACCGGAGGGTCGAGGCTCATAATCTTATTGGCTTCGGCCATGCCTTTCCATTCTTCGCGGGTCTGGCCCCCGGGCATTTCTTTGTCGACCCACGCCAGCAGGCTGCCGGCCAGCGGGGCGCCGAATTCTTCGGTGGGCAGGGAAGCCGAGCGCTGCGCCTCGATTACCATGCGATCCACCGCCAGCGCGTTTTCCGACGGCGATTTGCGCACCGGCTCGACGAGGCATCCCATCTGCGCCACCAGTTCCAGCATTTTCGCTGCGCCGCCGCCAGACGCCGCCTGGTAGGTCATGGTGCTGATCCAGTCGACTAGCCCGGCTTGCAGAAGTCCAGCCACGGCCATCAGCATCAGGCTTACGGTGCAATTGCCGCCAATGTAGTTTCGCAGGCCGCTCGCTAGACCCTGCTCGATCACCCCCGCGTTGACGGGATCGAGAATGATCGCCGCGTCGTCCGCCATGCGCAGCGTGGATGCGGCGTCGATCCAATAGCCGCGCCAGTCCGACTTTTGCGCAGAGGGGCGAAAACTTCCGTCGTGTAGTCGCCACCCTGGCAGCTGATGAGCACTTCGCAGGCTGCAAGCCGTTTCAAATCGCGGGCGTCATGTAACACCGCGCCCGCCCCGGCTTCTTCCGGCGCCGCTCCGCCCACGTTTGACGTGGAAAAGAAAACCGGCTCCAGGCCGGCGAAGTCGCCCTCCTCGCGCATGCGCTGCATGAGGACGCTGCCGACCATCCCTCTCCAACCGATGAATCCGACCCGAAACATAGCTTGTTAGAACCCCGCTTCCAGTTTACTAGAGGCCGCGCGATTCCCACAGCGGGAATGTCTGCAAAAATGCTCACCTTCGTCACATCTTTCTGCGTGCGACGCATGCTATACAGGATGCGGTTTCCCGCCGCACGGCTTCCGGTGAGCTGTGCGGAACGACCTCCGAGCTATACGACTGAAGGTGAATGCCTATGTCGCACGGCTCGCATGCTGTGGTTGGCTGGTTCTCTGCTCTGTGGTTCGACACGGTTTGGTTCGTCGCGGCCTGGCTTGTTGCCGTTTCCGTCTTGATGCTGGCCGGCGCGGCCTGCGCCCAGGACGCTGCCACCGGCGCCCTTCGCGGCGCTGTGGTTGATCCCTCAGGAAGCCGCGTTGTCCAGGCCACCATCGTAGCGGTGAACCTTGCGACCGGCTTGCGCTACTCCACGACGACTGACGCCGAGGGTCGATTTGCTTTCGATCTGCTCCCGCCGGGGGATTACTCCGCGCGCGCCACGGCCAAGGGCATGTCGCCGCAAGTCACGCCACAACTTCATGTCGACGTCGGCGGCGTGGCCGACCTTCAGTTCCGCCTTACCATTGTGGGAGCGCAGGAAAGCGTTACGGTTTCAGACGTGCCGGCGCTGGTCGACACCCGAACCAGCACGGTTTCCACCGTTCTCGATGAACGGGCGCTGGCCGATATTCCGCTCAACGGCCGCCGCTTCTCGGATCTTGCGCTGCTTTCGCCGGGAGTCACGCAAGATCCGCGCAGCCTGACTTCCTCGACCAATGGCGACCTTTCGTTCGGAGGCATTCGCGGGTTTCAGAACAGCTTTCTGGTCGATGGCGGCGACTTCAACAACGGTTTCTTTTCCCAGGCTCGCGGACTTTACCGCGCTCCCTACCCGGTTTCGACGGAAGTGGTGCAGGAGTTTCGCGTTTCCTCGAACACCTACGGAGTGGAACTCGGCCGCGCGGGCGGAGCTGTGATCAACGTGGTCACCAAGTCCGGCTCGAATCACTATCACGGCACGCTGTTCGATTTTTTCCGGGACAGTTCTTTTGGTGGCGCGTCGGAGCCATTTCTCTCTTTCAAGCCGCATGACCAACAGGAGCAATTTGGCGCGACTTTCGGAGGCCCGATCAAGGCCAACAAAGCCTTCTTCTTCGCCGGATTCGACCAGCACATTTACCAGGATCCCGACGTGGTGGAATTTCTCAACGGCGGCTTTCAGGTGGTTCCGCAGCCCGGCACCGGACCTTACTCGCCCGGCGACTACGAACTCACCGATCAGGCGTTGGTATTCGCGGCCGCGTCCAAGCTCACTTCGCTGTCCGGAACGTATCCCGCATCGCAGATCGGCAACGCGTCCTATGGCAAGGTCGACATCAATCTCACTCCGCGGCATCAGCTGGCTCTGCGGGTAAATATGTCCCGATACTGGGGATCGAACAACGTATTCCTCGACCCCGCCAGCCCGGTCAGCTTCGATTCGATCAGCGACAACGGGCAGCAGACCGTCACCACGGAAACCGGCTCGGTGGCGCTGACAAGTGGCCTTTCGCCGCGGCTGATCAGCCATCTGCGCGCCCAGTTTTCTCAGGACCTGCAGCAGTCTTACAGCAATACCGCCGACACGCTGGTCAAGATTCCCAACATCATCGACGGCATCGGCCGGTCGGATCTGCTGCCGCGGGCCACGCGGGAACACCGCCTGCATCTCGCGGAAACCGTGAGCTTCGACAGCGGCCGCCACGCCTGGAAGTTCGGCGGGGATACTCTTCGCACCTGGACTTACGATTTTTTCCCCTCGCAGCAGAGCGGCGAGTATCTTTTTTATTCCATCAAAGTCGATCCCTTTTCTTTCCAGCCGATGGAAGGGGGACTCGAGCTCACGCCCCTGCGCGCCTACGCGCACGAGGTTCCGCACTACTACATTCAGAATTTTGGCAATGCGGTTTCGCATCCCGACAGCAACGACTATGCGGCGTTTCTGCAAGATACGATCCGCGTTACCGATCATCTCGCGCTCAACCTGGGCGTGCGTTGGGATCTGCAGACTTTCTCCACCGCTGGACTGATTTCGAACCCGCTGTTTCCTCCCTCTGGCAAAGTTCCGTATCAGCCTTACAACTTGGCTCCTCGCGGCGGATTCGCCTACTCGTTCGGGAAACAGCATCCGCTCGTAGTCCGCGCGGGCTACGGCATTTTCTACGTCCGCATTCCGCAGATTTACAGCTCCGTGGTGGCTACGGAAAACGGCATCACGGACGCTCAGGTTTTCCTCAACAACAACGACTATTACAACCGGCAGGCATTTCCCACCTATCCCAACCCGCTGGTCAGTTGCTCGTTGACTGCGGCTTCGTGCAGGCTGCCTTCTGGATTCACTCAGGGCGTCACCAATGATGTCTCCGCGTTTGCGCCGAATTTCGTGACCCCGCGCGTGCAGCAGGGAAGCCTCACGCTTGAAAAAGAATTTGCCGGCCGCACGACCGTGGCGGTTTCTTATCTCTACGTCCATGGCGAACATCTCATCCGCGCGCTCGACGTGAACCTGCCGCCGCCGGTGGCGCTCACCTATCCCATCTTCAATTCCACAGGCTCGATTTTCGAAAACGGCTTCTACACCGTCGATTCCTTCGCGACCTGGCAGTTTAGCAAGACGCTGGAGTGCCCGTTTCCTCCCTGCATCAATCCGCTCGGACGCCCTCTCGCGCAGCTTGGTTCCATCGATGAATTTCAGAGCGCGGCGTCCAGCGTTTACAACGGGGGCACCGTATCCATCAATCGCCGGATGGCCCGCGGCGCGTATCTCCGCCTCTCCTATACCTTCGCCCGCGCCATTGACGATGGGCAGGACGCCCTCGTCGCCGGCCAACCCGCCACCGTGCAGAATTCCTACGACCCCACCGCCGAGCGCGGACCGAGCGTCACCGACCAGCGCCATCGCCTGGTCGCAGCCGTCGCGGTCGAACCGCGTCCTTTTCATCGCGAGCACCAGTTCCTCGGCCACGCATTCAACGACTGGAAATTTTCCACGTTAGTGACCGCGGGCAGCGGACGGCCCGTCAATGCGACTGTTGATGGCGACCCCAACCAGGACGGCAACGAAGACAACGACCGCCTTCCCGGCTACCGCCGTAACGGCTTCACCGGACCCGACTACGCCAGCACTGATCTCCGCGTCACCCGCATGCTGCGCCTGGGCGAACACTGCAAACTCGAACTGATCGGCGAGTCTTTCAACCTGCTCAACCGCGACAACCAGCGCGTCGAGATCACCTCCAACGGCATGCTGGTGAGCGCCACCACTTTTACGCAATACGGCACTACGGTGGGCAATGCTTCCTATCCTGCCTATTATCAGCAGCCTGGAAACTTCCTGAAGCCCAACGCCGCCTATGCGCCACGCAGGATGGAGGTGGCGATGAGATTGATTTTCTAGGTGTTGGGTGAAATTATTTCGAGGAAAATGCCGCGACGGTTCTGCGGCAGGGAACGTCTGCGCCACGGGGAACTGCTCCCAAGAGGCCCTGGCTGGCGCGCCGCTGCCGAGAAGACTGAGATTCCTCCGCCGCGAAGAAAAACGCGGCGTTCGGAATGACAAGGGCGTTGGGATTTTGCTGAGGACTGACGGCAAGGAGCTGAGGGCTGACGGCTGACAGCCGGCCGATGGCCGACTGCGGCAGTGACGCGAGGCAGCGCCGTGAACTGCCTGCACTACCCAAAATCGCGCCATCTGGTGTAAAACAGACGAAAAAGGGGCGTCCGGAGGAATTCATGAAGAAAGAGCTCGTCGTACTACTCGCGTTTTGCGTTCTGTTTTCTCTCTCGGTCTTTGCTCAGCACGGCGCGGTTCACGGTGTTGGCGGTGGAGTTGCACACATTCCGGCGCATGGGCCCGCTCCGGCGCGCACGCCTCATCCGGCGCAGCCCGCGCCGCATTTCAACGACAAAGCGGGGCATCCCAATGTTCCGCACGTTCATAACAACGGCAAGTGGATCGGGCACGACACTGGCCGCGGCGACGTTAACTATCATCTCGATCGTCCCTGGGAGCATGGACACTTCACCGGCGGCTTCGGCCGCGGCCACGTGTGGCATCTTGGGGGCGGAGGCCCGAACCTGTTCTGGTTTGGAGGTTTTGGCTTCAGCGTAGCCGCCTTCGACCTTGGATATTGCGGCGATTGGCTCTGGGATAGCGACGATATCGTGATTTATGAGGATCCCGACCACGACGGCTGGTACCTGGCCTACAACGTCAGGCTTGGCACCTACGTGCACGTCATGTACATGGGCCCCCACTAGCCTCCACGACAGCTGGTTGCCCCACCCTTAGCGCGCTCTGCAAGGGTGGGGCGACTTTCCTCCTACGAGCCCGTCCCAGCCTTTCAAACAGCCTGTGCTTTATGCGCCAAAGATACCGCCGGCGGAGGCACCTGATTTAGCACCAGCCAAAAGCTTCCGATCTGTCGAACGGTCTCGGCAAACTGCTCGAAATCGACGGGCTTCTGAATGTAGGCGCTGACCCCCAGGTTATAGCCGTCGATCACATCTCTTTGTTCCTTGGAGGAGGTGAGAATAACGACTGGGATCGTCCTGGTGCGCACGTCGGTTCTGATGGCCCGCAGCACCCCCAGGCCATCGACCTTGGGGAGTTTCAGGTCGAGTAGGACCAGTTTCGGCGGACCAGAGAACGACCGCTGTTTGTGAGGGCCCCGGCAGAAAAGGAAGTCCAATGCTTCCGCACCGTCCTCCGCGACCTCGATCAGGTTTGCCAGTTTGCTGCGGCGCAAGGCGAGGACGGTCAGTTCCACATCTTCGCTGCTATCGTCAACCAGCAGAATCTCAACTTCTTGCGACATTGATCACCTCATTGTTCAGTGGCGATTCCGGATTTTTGTTCGTGGTGCTGACGGGCGATCCTAGGGTGAAGAAGAACGCTGCTCCCCTATCGAGTTCTGCTTCTGCCCAAATCTTCCCGCCGTGTTTGCGAATGATGCGTTGGGCAATGGCCAACCCAACGCCAGTACCTTCGAAGTCACGAGCTTTGTGGAGCCGTTGAAAAACACCAAAGAGCTTGCCCACATACTGCATCTCAAAGCCCACGCCGTTGTCGCGCACAAAGATCACCGGCGGATTGTTCCCTTTCATCTGTCCGATTTGAATCAGGGCGTGTTCGCGATTGCGCGTGTATTTCACGGCGTTCGAGAGGAGGTTCATGAATACCTGTTTCATCAATCCAGGGTCGCATTCAACGCTGAACAGGTCGCCGAGTTGCCACTCGATGCCGCGCCCCGAACACTCCGGCGCGAGCTCGTCGACTACACTCCGGAGCAATGGGTCCAGCGGCGTAACTTGCATCGAAAGTTCTTGCCGGCCGATCCTTGACAAGTTGAGCAAATCGTCCACCAGACGACCCATTTTTCGTGCCCCGTCCTCAACTTTCCCCAGGTAGCGTTGGGCTTCGGTATCCAGTTGAGACCCGTGATCTTGAATCAGGACCCTGGAGTATCCGGCGATTTGGCGGAGGGGAGCGCGCAGGTCGTGGGCTACTGAATAGGAGAAACTCTCCAGCTCAACATTGGTGTCGGAGAGTTCGGCCGTGCGACGTTCTAAGTGCCCATTGGCATGCTTCAGGTCATGCTCTGCCAGGTTGCGCTTGCCTGTTTCACGGTGAATGACAAGGCCGGCCATAAACAGAAAAACAATGGCCAAACCGTTTCCCAGAACAATGACAACTTTCATTCTCCGGGTGCTGGCCGCCGCCGTTTCCAATCGTTGGGCCAATAGCTGTGCTTCGGTCCGCCGCATTTCGAGGATCAGCGCTCTAATCAGAGCCATGAATTCCTCGCCATCGGTCGTGCTTAATGCTTCGATCCCAGCCATCAGTCCTCTTCGCTTCCGAATCTCGATTCGGTCAGTAAGTCCTGCGACCCTCGCCGCGATGAGCGGCTCCAACTGCTTGATCGCATCCTGCTGCGTGGGGTTGTCGTGGGTGAGTGTCCAGAGTTCCGTCAGGTCCTGGCGGACTTGGTTGACACCAGCGCTGTACTGTTTCAAGTATCTTTCTTGCCCCGTGAGCATGTAACCGCGCTGGCCGGTCTCAGCCTCGGTGATGTTGACATGAACCTCCTGCAGCTTTTCGAGGACGAGGTGCGTATGTAGGACCCACCCGCGGTCATCCTCGTCTCGGATTGTGCTCCGGAACGACAGTACGCCGATCGCTAGCAGGACCATCAACGCGCACGCGGCAATCGCTTTGATGGAAGGGTTCATGGTCGGGGTGCGAGACCCCATCAATGATCTTATCGGCAGCCCAGAGGCGGAGCTTTAGTAACCCGATAGTAACGGCCGGGCAACGCTCTTCGTTCTACGCCCAAGCGCGGCCTGGTTGTTGAAAACGGGAGCGAATCGGAGATCCCATCTCAAAATGAGCCTTTTTCTTCCCAAACTGAATCGTTTCTGGGCTATATGCAAGGAATTTCATCATCCTCCACTTGACTTACGGTCAAATCCTTGTAATAACTGTTCGGTCCCACAGGACGAGTTTGGGGGTGTGTTCAGTTTGGCGGAAGTTCGACTGCAGGAGGGCGAGTCTCTCGAGAACGCTCTACGTCGCTTCAAGCGCAAGGTGCAACAGGAAGACATTATCAAGGAGGTCAAGCGCCACTCCTTTTACCTGAAGCCCGGCGAGAAAAAGCGCGTGAAAGCCGCGCTGGCTCGTAAGCGCGCTCGTAAAAAAACACGCAAAGAACAGGACTGAAGCAGTGAGAGGGCCGCTCCTTCCCCGGAGCGGCTCTGCTCGATTTGGCCCCCACCAGGTCGAGTCGCCGCAGGAATTGTTCTTCCGCTAACGGCACCGCGTACCAGCGGTAAATCTGTATCCGCGCACTCTCCTCGGTGCGCGGTGGGCCGAGTCCAAGGGGCAATTGAGGGGGATGTAAACAACCTGCGATCTCTCTGCCACTGCAGCTTCCTCCCATGCTCTGGCTGGCGGGAGCGGGCTGAAGGGAGCCATCCTCGATGGAATTTCAGGACAAGGTACTGAAGTGTATCGACTGCGGCGCCGATTTTGTTTTTACCGCCGGGGAACAGTTGTTTTTTCACGATAAACAATTCAAGAACGAACCCAAGCGCTGCAAAGCCTGCAAGTCCAAGCGCGTGGCCGTGCTCGGCGCGCCTCCGCCTCCAGGCCAGAACTTCCATTACTCCAAGGTCGAGACTCGCGCTACCTGCTCCCAGTGCGGCAAGGAAACCACTGTGCCCTTCCGTCCCACGCAGGGCCGCCCCGTGTTTTGCCGGGAGTGTTTCCAGTCGCGGAGAACCGCCGCATCGGCTTGACATCCCACTCCACCCCCCTCGGCTGCTGAAGGCTTGCGCCCCCAGCGCGCGCCGAGGTGTGCGCATAAATGCAACTTAGGCCGGGCTCGTCCCGGAGGACCGGCTACCATCCAGAAACTGTGGACCTAGTTGCAATTACGAGGATGGAAATGGCTCTTTTCGTGCGGCATCGGTTTGACCGCCCTGCGCTTTACGCAGCGCTGGATGCGCAGCGCCGGGCACGCGGAATTTCCTGGCAACAGATCGCGCGCGAGACGGGCGTTGCCGCTTCCACCATTGTCGCTACCCAGCGCGAGGGGCCCATGGAGACGGATGGAATGCTGGCGATGGTGCGCTGGCTGGGCTGCATCCCGGAGAAGTTTATTCGCGGTTCCGAATCCCTATCAGCTGCCGAAACGGCCTCGACGACTGTGAGGTTTCTTGCTGGGAGCAGGTTCAACACCAAAAAGCTCTACCGAGCTCTGGACGCACAACGCCGGTCGCGGAAAATGACCTGGTTGCAAGTGGCTCAGGAGCTCGGCGGAGATATAGCACCTGCGATGCTGACTCGGCTTGCGAAGGGAGGGCGTATTGGGGTGCATGTGATGGTGCCAGCGGTCACATGGCTAGGGATGACCGTCGAGACCTTCACCTGCGGCTGATTGAGTCAACACTTGTGAGTGCCGGACAGCTCGGAAGGCGCTCCGCCTTAAGATGACGCTTATGGGGATCTGCCCCGAACTGCGCTACCATGGACCACGTGCCCGCCTTCTACGTAGAAAATTTCGGTTGCCGCGCCACCCAGGCAGATGGTGCCGCCCTGGAGCGCCAGTTCGAGGAACGCGGGCTGGCCCGCGCCTCCGCCGCCGATGCCGACGTGGTCATCCTCAACACCTGTACGGTGACGGCCGCCGCCGACCAGGATGCCCGCGCCGCCATCCGCCGCGTCCAGCGCCAGAATCCCAACGCGAAAATTGTCGTCACCGGATGCTACGCCCAGCGCGCCCCGCAAGAAATCGCAGCCCTGCCCGGGGTAACCTGCGTGGTCGGCAATTCGCACAAACATCAACTCGCCGAGATTGCTCTGCCAAATCTCACCCAGACGCTGGCATCGATCGAGAAGCGGGGGCCGAATCGCGAATCCGATTTTGGGTGGCGCAGCGCTTCCAGCGCCGCGATCAGCATCGCTAAATCAGGCGCGGCTTCCGCCGCGGAGGTCTCGCCGTCCGAACGCATCGGATCCTTCGTCCCACTCGCCAGCCTCGCATCCGGAAGCCGCGAGCCGGAACTCGAAAGCCGCATCTTCGTCTCCGACATTTTCGCTCACACCGAACTGCTTGCCGCTCCCGTCTTCGATCTCCTCGGCGATGCTCACGACAGCCAGCGCACCCGTCCCAACCTCAAAGTTCAAGATGGATGCGACAACCGCTGTTCCTTCTGCGTGATCCCTTATGTGCGCGGCCAGAGCCGGTCACTACCTTTGCCACAAATCCTGCGTGAAGTGAATGCCCTGATCGAAGCGGGCTATCGCGAGGTCGTGGTCAGCGGCATCAACCTCGGCCGCTGGGGACGGGATCTGGCGAGAGCGGCTTCGGGCGTCGGCTTTGAAGATTTACTCCACGCCATCCTCGCCGAAACTTCTGTAGAGAAACTTCGCATCTCCTCGGTCGAGCCCATGGACTGGACCGACGAACTCATCTCGCTCGTCGCTGAATCGCCGCGCATCGCCAAGCACGCGCACGTGCCCCTGCAATCCGGTAACGACGCCGTGCTGCGGCGCATGCATCGCAAATATCGGCCCTGGCACTATCGCGAGAAGATCGAGAAGATTCGCGCCGTGATGCCGACAGCCGCTATCGGCGCCGACGTCATGGTCGGATTTCCCGGCGAGACAGACGCCGAATTCGAAACCACACGCCGCCTTATCGACGATTTGCCCTTCACCTACCTGCACGTGTTCACCTACTCCGCGCGTCCCGGCACGCCGGCCGCAACCATGCCGAACCAAGTCCCGGTTCACGTCGCTCGTGAGCGCAGCCGCGTTCTACGCGACCTGGCCGACGAGAAAAAGGAAGCTTTCATGCACAGCTTCATCGGCAAGCCGTTAGAGGCGATCACGCTGAGAACGTGTGGCGCGGGCACTCCTGGCCGCGAAGGCAGCGCCACGAACGATCGCGAGCGGGGGACTCCAGAAGCAGTCGGCGCAATCACCGAAGCCCTCACCGACAATTATCTGAAGCTGCATCTCAAGGGACACCACGAGCCGAACCGCTGGCTGCGCACCATTGTCCAGCAGGTGGAGGACGGAGCGCTCGTCGCCTCCAGAGAATCGGCTCTGGAAGTGCCGCCAGAATCGGCGATCTTACCCGCTTAGTCCTCTCATTCCGCCTCTGCCTATTTCTTGGTCTTCACCGCGATCGCCGCGATTTCCACGTGCGCATTATTCACCAGCGCGGCGGCTTGAATCGTGGCGCGTGCCGGTTTCGGATCAGGCATGAAGCTCTTGTAAACCGAATTCATGTCTCCGAACTCATGGATGTCGGCCAGGTAGACGGTGACACTCACGATGTCCTTCACCTCGAAGCCCGCGGCCTTGGCGACCTTTTCGATATTCGCCAGTGCCGCCTTCGTCTCGGGGCCGATTCCACCGGCGACCAGCTTGTCGGAAGCATCCGTGCCTTCCTGACCCGCGATGTAGAGAGTGTTGCCCGCGAGAATCGCATCGCTGAAGGGCAGGCCGCGCGTGGGCGACAGGTTGATAGCCTTGCGCTCTTGTGCGTAGCCAGTTTGCCATGCCGGAACAATGGTGAGCGCCAGCCCAGCAGTCAAAAGAAAAAGAATAAAAATTCCAAAGCGCTGTTTCATTTCTCATTCTCCTCCATGCATTCGAGTGTTAGGCTCTTCCACGCGTGAAAAAACGTGGGAGAGTCCGCGCACATGTATACCGCGAGAAGAGCGAAATCGACAACTGCCCTGTGTGGATGTGCTCCTGTCATTCCGAACGTCCGCGTTTTTCATCGCGGCGGAGGAATCTCAGTCTTCACCGCTGCGGAGCGCCAGCCACGTCAGTTTTTGATTCTGAGGGTCGGAGGAATTAATCTCTAAGCTATGGCGAAATTGAACGTCAAATCAAAACAAGGGTGCGCGTGGGATCTAGTGAGCCTCGGCGAGGTCATGCTGCGGCTCGATCCCGGCGACCAGCGAATTTCCACGACCCGCAGTTTTCGCGTGTGGGAAGGCGGCGGAGAATACAACGTGGCCCGTGGCCTGAAGCGTTGCTTTGGATTGGATACCGCCGTGGTCACTGCCCTCGCCGACAATCCCGTGGGACGCTTGGTCGAAGACCTGATGTTCCAGGGCGGCGTCAGCCAGAAATACTTGCGCTGGGTGCCGTTCGACGGCGTCGGCCGAACCGTGCGCAACGGCCTCAACTTTACCGAAAAAGGTTTCGGGATCCGTCCCGCGCTTGGTTGCTCTGATCGCGGGCATACCGCAGTTTCGCAAATGAAACCCGGCGATATCGACTGGGCTCAGATTTTTTCGAAGGATGGAGCACGCTGGTTTCACACCGGCGGAATTTTCTGTGCGCTATCTGAATCCGCTCCGCTGGTCGCGCTTGAGGCCATGGAAGCGGCAAAGCGGGCCGGCGCGATCATCTCCTACGATCTGAATTATCGCGCGTCGTTGTGGAAATCGATCGGTGGAAAATCTCGCGCGCAGGAAGTGAACCGGCGCCTCGCGCCCCTGGTGGATGTGATGCTGGGCAACGAAGAAGACTTTACCGCCGCGCTGGGTTTTGAGGTCGCCGGACTCGACGAGCAACATTCGAAGCTCGATCCCTCGAATTTTCAGCAGATGATCACAAAGGTCGTGAAAGAGTTTCCGAATATGGCAGTGATTGCCACGACTCTGCGCCACGCAAAGACCGCTACGCTCAACGATTGGGGAGCGATGTGCCATTACGATGGGCGCTTCTATCAGGCTCCGGTTCGCGAGAATCTGGAAATCTACGACCGCGTCGGCGGCGGCGACTCGTTCGCATCGGGATTGATTTACGGATTTCTGTCAGGGAAAGATCCTCAGTGGTCGGTGGAATGTGGCGCAGCGCATGGCGCGCTGGCCATGACCACACCCGGCGACACGACCATGGCGACCCTGGGGGAAGTGTTGCAAGCCATGAAGTCGCAGACGGCGCGCATTGAACGTTGAGATGTTGACGTCAGGAAACGAACCCATCGAAGGTACATCGGGAACGAACACGAGAAAGACTACGGGACGAACATGGACGAGATAATTCGCAGAATCGGAGAAATCGGCATCATCCCTGTTGTGCGGGCAGCGTCGGTCGAGGAGGCCACGGCGGCCGTCGAAGCCGTTTGCGCGGGCGGCATTCCCGTCGTCGAAATCACCATGACGGTTCCTGACGCGGTTTCGGTGATTCGCAGCGTGGCGCAGCAACTCGGCAGCAACGTGCTCATCGGTGCCGGCACGGTCACGTCAGGGGAGCAGGCCGAGTTGTGTATTCGCGCGGGCGCGAAGTTTCTGGTGAGTCCGGGGCTGTCGCTCGCGGTGTTGTCGGTCGCGCAGGCCTGCGCCACGCTGGCGATCCCGGGCGCGCTGACTCCCACGGAATTAATGACTGCGCTCGAACACGGCGCGAAGCTGGTCAAGATTTTCCCTTGTGGAAGCGTAGGCGGAGCAAAATATTTGAAATCGCTGCGCGGGCCATTTCCAAACGTTGCGCTGATTCCGACCGGTGGCGTCAACGCCGCCAACGCCGCGGAGTTTATTGCTGCCGGAGCTTTCGCTCTCGGCGTGGGCGCGGATCTGGTGGATGTCGCTGCGCTGCGCGCGGGCCATCCGGAGAAAATTACGCAGTCTGCTCGCGAACTGGTGCAGGCCGTGGCCGCAGCGCGCGCAAAATAATTCGCACGCTTTATCGCGCGCTCACCGATTTACAGCGCTGGCTAGAACGCCGCCATCCACGGGCAGCACGGTTCCGGTGACAAAGCTGGCGGCGTCGGACGCGAGAAAGATCGCCGCGCCTATTAGTTCTTCAAGTTCGCCGAAGCGGCTCATCGGAGTCCGCATCAGCACTTCTTCCCCGCGCGGCGTGCCGACCAGAAACTTCTCGCTCAACGGAGTGCGAAAATATCCCGGCGCAATCGCGTTCACACAAATTCCGTGCCGCGCCCACTCGATAGCCAGCGACTTCGTCAGCGACGCGAGCCCGGCCTTGCTGGCGTTGTAAGCCGCGACTTCATAGAGCGCCACAAACGCTCCCATGGACGCAATGTTGATGATGCGCCCGTAGCGCCGCTCGATCATGTGCCGTCCGAAAACCTGGCAGGCGCGCAGGGTGCCCGTCAGGTTGGTATCCATCAGGCGGTTCCAGTCGGCTTCGGAAAAATCCAGCGTGGGCCCTCGCTTACTGATGCCTGCGGCGTTCAACATGATATCGACCTTGCCGAATTTGTCGACCGTTGCCTCCAGTATTTTCTCAAGCGATGCGCGGTCAGCTACGTCACAACTCACGCGCAGCGAGCGCCGTCCCAGCGACTCGATTTGGTCCGCGACCGCACTCACTAGATCCAGGCGCCGCGCGCTGGGCACTACGTCGGCGCCGGCCTCGGCCAATCCGATCGCGAGCACGCGGCCGATTCCTGAACTGCCTCCAATCACCACCGCTACTTTGCCCGCAAGGTCAAGGCCTTTGTATCCCATGAATTCCCCGGGTCAAACGAAACTTGGGTCGAACGAAATTCAGAACGAACGAAATCAAGCGATCCTGTTTCCCATCGCCGCGGCTACCAGTTGAACATGGTGCCGTCCAGCTTCCGGTTGACCGGCAGAGACGCCCGCTCGTATGGATATTGTCCCGCCAGTTTTTCGTGGTAGTCGACGCCCAGCCCCGGAGCGTCTCCCGGATGCAGGAATCCGTCCTTGAAGAAATAAGCGTGCGGGAACACTTCGTCGGTCTGGGGCGAATGCCGCATATACTCCTGGATTCCGAAATTGTTCACCGAAATATCGAAATGTAGCGCTGCCGCCATCGCCACCGGAGAAAGATCAGTCGCTCCGTGGCAGCCGGTGCGCACATGATAAATCTCCGCCAGCGCCGCGATTTTTTTCAGATGCGTGATCCCTCCACCGTGAACCACCGTCATGCGGATGTAGTCGATCAGTTGCTCGGTGATGAGAATGTGAGCATCCCACACCGCATTGAAAACTTCGCCGACCGCGAGCGGCGTGGTGGTGTGTCGTCGAATAATGCGAAACCCTTCCTGCAGTTCCGCGGCCACCGGATCCTCGAGCCAGAACAGATGATACGGTTCCAGTTCTTTCCCCAACCGCGCCGCTTCGATCGGCGTGAGCCGGTGATGAACATCGTGAAGCAAATGGAGATCATCTCCGTGCCTCACCCGCAGCGCCTCGAACAGCTTGGGAACATGCAGCAAATATTTTTCCGTCGACCAAGTGTTTTCCGGCGGCAATCCTTTTTCCGCGGGTTCGTAAAACAATTTGTCGCCGGCGACTCCATACGTCGAGGGCAAGCCCGGTATCCCGCTCTGCGCGCGCACCGCCAGATAGCCGAGCTCTTTGTACTTCCCGACCGCGTCCACGGTTTCTGCAATGTCGCGCCCGTTGGCGTGCCCGTAGACCATCACTCCCGTCCGGCTTTTTCCGCCGAGCAGGTTGTAGACCGGCGTGTTGAGTGCCTTGCCCTTGATGTCCCAGAGCGCCATGTCGACCGCCGCGATCGCGGTCATGGTCACGGGACCGCGCCGCCAATACGCGCCGCGGTAAAGGTACTGCCACAAATCTTCCGTCTGGAATGGATCGCGCCCGAGAATGCAGGGGAGCACATGGTCGGTCAGGTAAGATGCAACCGCCAGTTCGCGGCCATTCAGCGTGGCATCTCCCAAACCGAAGACGCCCTCATCGGTAAGAATCTTCAGCGTTACGAAATTTCTTCCCGGGCAAGTGACCAGCACTTTGGCATCGATGATCTTCACGGATCTCCTTAACGCTTTCCCGGCGAAATGCTCTTCGAAGAATATCGTCCCGCCGAGTGTACCGAAAGTTTCAGATGCGGCGCACCAGGCCTTGATTCGTGGCCTCGGTGTTGCGCATCAGCAGCAGCACCAGAATCATCCCCGCCAGGGGAAGCAGTCCCGCGACAATGATGATCGGGTCGAACGAATGTGTACCGGTCGCCTGACGTGCGTCAGCAAAATAGCCGATAAGTTTGAAGGCGATGATGGTTCCAATTCCGGTGCCGGTACCGCTCAATCCACTCACCGAGGCCACGGATTCGCTATTGAAAAGATCCGACGGCATCACGTTCGCCATGGTGGTAAAACTGGCATAAGTGAACGTCGTGATGGCGAAAAGTAAAGCGATCAAATATAGATTAGTCGTGAAGATCGTCGGGATGATCATGGTCATTCCGATTGCGCCAAAAATAATCAGCGCCTTGCGTGCCGCGCCCAGTGGCCATCCGCGCTTGATCAGCGCACCCGAGACGCCGCCCGCGATGAAGCTGCCCACGTCGGCGGCGATGAACGGAATCCACACCGCGATTAATCCGCTCTTCAGCTCAATGCCTTTCGCCACCAGGTAAATCGGAAACCATTCGGTGATGAAGAAAAACACCGGATCGCTGAACGCTTTGGCAACAATCGTTGCCCAAGTCTGCCGCAGTCTCAACAGTTCCCACCACCGCGGGCGAATCATACCTGACTGCTGCGCATCTGACTCGCGCTTATCGGCAACGATCATCTCCAGCTCGCCTTGACCGATGCGTGGATGCTGCTCGGGCGGATGGTAAAGCCATCGCCACGCGATCAACCATAAAAAGCCGAGCGCGCCGGGAATCATGAATGCCGGCCGCCATCCCCAGCGCAAATAAATCGGCAGCACAATGAAAGGAGCGACCGCGCCACCGATTGAAGAGCCCGTGTCAAAACATGCGGTAGCCAGCGCACGTTCGCGTTTCGGAAACCACTCCGCGACCGCCTTGGTGGCCGCCGGCCAATTCGCCGACTCTCCCGCGCCCAGAAAAAATCGAAACGTGGCAAAGCTAACAAAGCCGCGGGCCAGCGACGTGAGCATGGAAACAATCGAATACCAGATCACGGTCAGCGTCAGGCCGCGCCGCGTGCCGATGCGGTCCATGAGGCGTCCGAACACAGTTTGTCCAATCGAATATGCAACCCGGAAAGCGATCGCGATATTCGCGTAGTCCGAGTTGGTCCAGTGATATTCGAGTTTGAGAAACGGAGCAAGCAGCGACAGCGTTTGCCGGTCGACGTAATTGATTACTGTGGAAGCAAACAGAAGACCGGCAATCCACCAGCGTAATGAAGAAATCGGTTTTCTGGTGGTGGCCATGCGTTAACTTTGCAGGGTGCGCTACGGGTTGACAATCACCTGCGATTCGTTGTCGAGCGTATCGCGCAACGCGGAGCTCAACAGCGCAGCCGAGTCCCGATCGAGGTAGAGCGTCACGTTGGGATGCGTGCGCAAAATCGACCCCGGCGCCTGGGGGCTAATTGGTCCTTCGATACACGCCTTCACCGCTTGTGCCTTGCGCGCTTCGGGCACCACCACGAGAAGTTCCTTCGCTTTGAGAATCTGCCGCACCGACATCGAGATGGCTCGTTTTGGCACTTGCGACATCTCGGCAAACCAGCCTTCTCCAACTTGCTGACGGCGGCAGGCTTCATCGAGTTCCACCGCGATGTAGGGATCTTCCGTGTCGAAATCGGCGGGCGGATCATTGAACGCGATGTGGCCATTCTCGCCAATGCCCAGAAATGCGACATCGATGGGCGACGATGCCAGTTGTTTCCCCACGCGGCGTATCACTTCGGCGGGATCGGAAGCGTCGCCCTCGAGCAAGTGATAGTTGACGATCCCGGCCTTTTGCATCAGTTGTTCCAACAGTATTTTGCGAAAACTTGCCGGATGGGTGATGGGCAATCCGATGTATTCGTCGAGATGAAAAGCTTCCACCTTCGCCCAGGCGATGTCGTTCGCTTTTGTCAGAGCGTTCAAGAATGCAAGTTGCGACGTCCCCGTCGCGGCGATGATCCTGGCCTGGTCCTTGGCTGCAATGGCGCGGCGAATTGCCGCCGCTGCCTGTTCGGCCGCGGCTTCACCCAGAGAGTCTCGACTTTTGAATACCCTGACTAGCATGCAGATAGATTCCTGCCTCGCAACGAGAATTTGTAATGCTGCGGAGTCGGCAAATTATACAGAAGATCGGAGGGGTCCTCACCTGCCGCGACGAAGAAACCCGTCGAGCTTCGCTAGACCGGACAGCCGGGGGCGGCTGTCCCCACATGAGCGTCGCCTGACCGAGAGTTCGAATCCGAGTTAACGCACGTTGACCGAATCCCGAGTCTCCGCCGGAACGTAGTTCACTGCCGCCGTGCGCTCCAATTTGTCCCACGCGAACTTGCGGCCTTCGAGCGCCCGCTTCAGCGTTTTGAAAAGGACAATCGAAAACAACTGCCGGTAAGCAAACCGCTGCAACCAGACCTGGCTGAGCAGCCAGATATCTTCTTTGTCGTCGGGGCGGCGGCGTTCCAGCGCAAAGGCGATGGTGGATGCCAGAAAGTCGATGACCAGGAACGCGAAGAAAAACGCGACAAGCTTGTGGAAGTCCGCCGGGTCGGTGGAGTCGGGGTGAAAATGTTTCTGGATGTAATACCAGATCGTGCCCACCGCAAACATGATGTCGATGAGCGGCGAAACCAGCGGCAGCAGAATCTGGAAGATAACGATGTTCGGCAGCGCCACCAGTCCCAGCACGCCTTTGCGCGCGAACACTCCGCGATGCTTATACACCGCCTGCAGAATTCCGAACGACCAGCGGAAACGCTGGCGCATCAAGCCATTGGCGTTGGTCGGGGCTTCGGTAAAGGCCAGAGCCATGTCTTCGTATTCCACGCGATAACCGCGGCGCAGCAAAGCCATGGTCAGGTCGGCGTCTTCAGCGACGGTATCGACGTGATAGCCGCCAGCCTCGCGCACCGCGGAGACCCGCCACGCACCAATGGCTCCCGGCACCACGCTCACCGCGCCTAACACATCGAGCGCGCGCCGTTCAAAATTCTGGCTGGTGATGTATTCCAGGGCCTGCCAGCGCGTCCACAGGTTCACGCGGTTGCCGACTTTGGCATTGCCCGCCATCGCCCCGATCTTGGGATTGATAAAGTGCGGCACCAGCCGCGAAATCGCATCGGGCGCGATGATGGTATCGGCATCGATGCCCACGAAAAGTTCGGCATCGCCAATGTGCTCGATGCCATAGTTGAGAGCCGAGGCCTTGCCGGCATTCGGCTTGCCAAGAATGAGGACGGTTCCCCGCGCTTCCTCCTCCGCAAACGCGGCGCGCGCCACTTCGAGTGTGCGATCTTTCGATCCATCATCAATCACGATCACGCGCAGGTTGGGATAATCCGAGTTCAGCACGGCCCGCACCGTGCGCTCAATCACTTTCTCTTCGTTGTAAGCCGGGATTAGGACCGCGACTTTCGGCTTGTACGATGCGACCACCGCCGGCTGGCCCAGAATTTTTTCGCGCACCCGATCGTAGACAGCCGCTGTTCCGATAAAGAGCAGGCGTCCGGTCATCAGCAAGTCACCCAAAAAGAATATCCATGTAATTCCGGTGACCGCTGCGTCAAATATCCAAAAGCCCAGCCGGTCGAGGCGAGCGAGCCAAAGTTCGCCGGTGGGCAAGGGAGGCATCACGTCTGCCCGAGTCTTGCCAATCAACTGGTAGACCGGCACCACAGTCAATCCGCGGGCGCGAATACCGTCAATGATCATCGGCAGCGCGCGCACGGTTTCCGCACGGTTGCCGCCGCCATCGTGCAGCAGCACAATGTTGCCGCAGCGCAGATCTTCCGGACGGCACGGAGGCAGATGCGCCATCACGTAAGCGGTGATCTGCTCGGCAGACCGGCGTGGAGTGTTTTCCCAATCGTCAGGATCAATGCGATTCCCGATGGTGATATATCCCAGGTCCTGCGCGAACTCGAGCGGCCGCACCTGGTCGGCGGTGTCGGGCTCTTCGTCGATCGCGTAGGGCGGTCGCAACAGCGTGGTGCGGATTCCCATCAAGCTGCCGAACAGCCGTTCCGTAAGATTCAGTTCAAGCTTGAAGTGGGCTGAGGAGATATTACTGACATCGGGATGGGTAAACGTGTGATTGCCAACGGCATTGCCTTCCGCATAGACGCGTTTGGCCAGCCCCGAAAATTTGTCTGCCTGAATACCGATCAGGAAAAAAGTCGCCGTCGCATTCTTGCTCTTAAGCTCATCAAGAATCTTGGGCGTCCATTCCGGATCTGGACCATCGTCGAAGGTGATCACCACCTGATCCGGGCTGTAGCCGTAGCGCGATACGCGGTAGGGCTCGGGCAGGGTTTGGAAAATTTCGTCCGTAATCAGCTTGCTGTCAGGATCGATGGTGAGTTCGCGCGTGCCATGGGTCGGGCGCGCTTCGATGCGCAGAATCTCTCCCTGGCCCTCCATGTCCACGTCTTGCCCCGGTGGAACATCGCGCAGTTTATCGGTCGCAGTGGGGTCGCCGGGCTGGTCCCATACGCGCCACAGTGTCCGGTCTTCGCCGCCCAGCCGCCACAACGCAAACGTCTGGATGCCGAGATTTTGCGCGGCCCGCATGTGATTCAAGGCCGTGACCCCGTCGAGGAACCAAATGTCGTGACGCACGCTGCGTTCATCGAGGTAGCTGAAACGCGGATTCATAGCATCGTCGTCGAAGGTCACATCGACCTCGGAATCGCGCGCCGCGAGCCATGCGTCCTGCGGAGTCACCGAATGATCTTTTTCTCCGGCCGGAAGGATCCCATTTTTCGGTCTCGACACCCAGTCATAGCCATAATTTGCGATGGCGCAAATGATTTTTTCTTTCGGGATCAGCTTTTCGGCGGAGGTCAGGTTCTGAACGAACCAGTCCTGCGAAGCCACCGGCCCAGCCTCGGCGCCAGGGTAGTGCTCGTCGTAATTCATCAGCACTACACCGTCGGCGGCGGCGGCAACGGTCGCATAGTTGAATCCCTTGTTCCGCGGCGGCACGGCAACGTAGAGCTTCATCCCCCGCCCGTGCAGATCCGCGGACAATTCCTGCAGCAGGGCCACGTAGCCCGCCTGGCCGCTCTCCGGGAAAGCTTCAAAGTCCACCATCAGCCCGCGATAGCGGTCCGAAGAAAGAAAGCGCGAGACTTGCTGGCGAAAGGAAAGGCGCGCCGCCGGGTTGTTCAGAAATTCCGTGATTCCTCCCACCCAGTTCGCTCCGTCGAAATTGTTGACCATGGGAAAGACTTCCATGTTGGCGCCTTCCGTCTTGAGGAAGGGCATCACGCGGTCGTCAACCGGCCGAACCTGATCGTTCTGCACGACGTCGAAAAATTTGTTGGTCTGGTCGTCCACGCCCTGCACTCGGCCGTCTGCCGTGAGTACATGCAGCCAGTCGGGATACAGGATGTCGATCTGGCGTGAGAAATCGCGCAAAGAAGAAAAACTGGCCGCGTCCCACGGAACATAGAACGCCGCGCGGATGCCTTCCTCCTGGTTCAGCTTGACCTGGGACGGTGCCAGCTTCGATTTGCGGTGACTGCGGCTGGCCAGCTTGCGCTGGCGGTCGCGAGCTTTTTCTTTCTCGCTTTCTTTGAGCGCCTTGAAGGCGCGTTTCTGCGGAGAAAGCAGGAGTTCGGGCAGCGGCTCCCCGCGCAACGCCGTGTAGACGAAGAAGATGACGAGCAGCGAGAGAGCGACCCCAAAAGCGTCGAAAGCGCGCCGCAGCCGCTTCCAGCGAGCGCGTCGCGGATCATAAAAGACAGATTCAGCCATGAGATCGCAAACTTCATCGTATGCCGCGCGCGTCGGACGGTCAATTCCGGGCGTGCAATCAGTAGGACGTATGTTTCGACGGCGAAAAGAAAATCATCAACCACAAAGGGCGCGAAGTATCACGAAGGGTTTCGCGGGCAATGGTTTCCTTCGTGTGACGGAGCCTGCCCTGAGCCTGTCGAAGGGCGTACTTTGTGGTTAAGGCCGTCAGATTGAGCCACCGCGAACTGGGTTTGGAGTTGGCAGCTTTGGGTCGACCAACGCATATTCCAGCGCCCGACTCTGCAGCAAACGCGCTATATTCGCTCGGTGCGGCACCTGGTGCGGAAGCATCCGTTGTTCTTTGTTGGGGCAAGCCTCTTAGCGATAGGCCTGCGCCTGTTGTTCGTTTTCCGCTTTCCAGCGGTGGTCGACGACTCTCACTTCTATGCCAACATCGCCGAAAACTGGCTGCAACATGGCGTCTATGCGGTTACGGACTCCGGCCAAATTGTACCCACACTCTCCCGCCTGCCCGGATATCCGGCTTTTCTGGCTGCGATCTTCGCCATCTTCGGAATCGAGAATTTTCGCGCCGTGCTGCTCATCCAGGTGCTGGTCGACCTGGCAACCTGTTTCCTGATCGCAGACAGCGCGCGCCGTCTGCTGTCTGAGCGTGCCGCAAGAGCGGCGTTCCTGTTGTCAGCGGCCTGCCCGTTCCTGGCCAACTATGCGGCCGCCGCGCTCACCGAGTGTCTGGAAATATTTTTCACCGCGCTCGCCTTGGATCTGGCCCTCGCTGCATTGAAGCTCCGTACCACTGACCCAACCCTGCGCTCAGAATCCCCCTTGCCCTCATCGAAGGATGCGTCCACGCACGGGACGGGAATCTGGTTCGGTTGTGGGCTGGCCATCGGTGGCGCGATCCTGCTCCGCCCAGATGGCGGAATTCTGCTGGCGGCAATCGGCGGATATTTGCTAATTCTTTTATACCGACGCTGCGTGCCCACGGCGAACACGATCGCGATCACCGGCAGCGCCGCAAGTCCGCAAACCACGAAGCCCAAAGCCCAAAGCCCGAAGCCGCCTCTGCGGCTTGGCAGGGAATCCAGCACCATACTGCGGGCTGGCCTGCTCCTGGCCCTGGGAGCAGTGATCCCCCTCATTCCCTGGACTATCCGCAACCTGCATACCCTGCACCGCTTTCAGCCGCTCGCGCCCCGCTACGCCAATGATTCCGACGAGCTGGTCATGACCGGTTTCAACCGCTGGGTCAAGACCTGGATGGCGGAATATGTCTCGGTCGAGGAGATTTATTGGAACGTTCCCGGCGATCCCATCGACCTCGCGCGCTTACCCAACCGCGCCTTCGATTCCGAGCAGCAGCGCCAGCAAACCGCCGCGCTCATCGCGGACTACAATCACGACCGCGACATGACCCCCGAACTGGATGCGCGCTTCGCAGCCCTCGCCGCCGCGCGCGTCAAAGCGGCTCCGCTCCGCTACTACGTCTGGTTGCCGGCCGCGCGCATCGCCGACATGTGGTTGCGTCCGCGCACGGAATTGCTTCCGCCCGATGCACGCTGGTGGGAGTTCAATGACGAACTGCGACCCGTGGTCACAGTGCTCGGCTTCGGCCTGCTGAACCTGCTTTATGTGGGGATGGCCGCCGCCGGATGGTTTCGCACCCGCGAATATTTCGGCATCGGCCTATTGGTTTTATTTCTAGTGCTGCGCTCGGTCTTTCTGGGAACGCTCGAAAATCCGGAGACTCGTTACACGCTCGAATGTTATCCAGCAGTGATTATTCTTGCAGCTTCGATGTTACGGTAGGCCGTCGCGATCTTCCGGTTTCCGTACGCGTACTCCCAGAATACGGATTTAAAGCCGCCTATAAACTCCAAAACATTGAAAATAAAGCTTGCACACGGTGGCCGCGCAGTTGCAAAATAGCCCCCCATCAGCTCCCCAGGGTTCTCCCCGCTGTGTCCAAATCTCCTGGGCAAGCACAACTTGAGATGTATGCCCCTGTGGCTAAAGGAGCTTCCCCCATGCGTTATGGTTCACGTGTAGTGACTGTATTGTTAGGGCTTGGGTGCTTTCTTGGGTTAAGCGTTTCAGCCTTCACGCAGTCCGCCACCAGTTCGCTGCGCGGAACCATTGCAGACTCCAAGGGCCTGGTTGTCGCCGGAGCCACCGCCACTCTCAGTAACGCCGCCACAGGGTTCTCGCGCAGCACCACCACCAACGACCAGGGAATCTACCAGTTTCTCGAGCTCCCGCCGGCCACCTACGTTCTGACCGTCACCGCTGCGGGCTTCGCTACCACGAAGCGCGAGAATGTGGTCCTCGAAGTCAGCACCCCCGCCACCGTGAATCTGACCCTGCAGGTGCAGGGCGGTTCGGTGATCGTCGATGTGAGCGGGGAAGCGCCCATGGTCAACACCGTGGACGCTACGCTCGGCAACACCTTCAACGCGCGCCAGTTGACCGATCTGCCGTCGGAAGGTCGCGATCCCGCGTCGATTCTCAGCTTGCAGCCCGGAGTCGTCTACATCGGCAAAACTACCGACAGCCAGCAGGACAATGACAGCCGCGGCGGCGCCGTCAACGGCGCCCGCAGCGACCAGACCAACATCACCCTCGACGGTTTAGACGACAACGATCAGCTCAAAGGCTATGCCTTCGAAGGCGCCATGCGCGCTACGCTGGATTCCCTCGAGGAATTCCGCGTGACCACCAGCAACTACGATGCGGCGTCGGGCCGTTCGTCGGGGGCGCAAGTGAACCTGGTCACCAAGAGTGGAACCAACGCGATCCACGGTTCGCTTTACGAGTATCACCGTCCTACCTTCACCGTGGCCAATGACTGGTTCAATAAACACGCCGAGTTGCAGGCCAATCTTCCCAACATCCCGCAGCACATTCTTCGCAACACCTTCGGTGCCACCTTTGGCGGGCCGCTCAAGAAGGACCGGATGTTTTACTTTGCGGCGTACGAAGGCCAGCGCACCGCCGACCAGGAGCAGACCACACGGATTGTTCCCACCGCGAGCCTGGCTGCGGGAGAACTGAAATACCTATGCAACCCGCCCAGCCACTCGGAGCCGGGAGTACCCGTAGACCCTAACTGCTCAACGACTAACCCGAATGTCAGCGTGGTGAGCGACGCCACCTACGCTCCCTTCCTTGTGGCAACGCTGATGCCGGGGCAGATTGCTTCGCTCGATCAGGGGTGTGCGGCCAACGGGACCTGCCCTTTGGGTCCGGGTCCCAATCCTCTGATCGCCAATATTGGCGGGGCGAACCCGGGTTCGTTGTTTTCGAAGTATCCCCTGCCCAACTGCACCGCCTGCGGCAACGCCACAAACGGTAACGGGGACGGCCTCAACTCGGCAGGTTACACATTTCCGGGGAATGATCCCACGAAGCACGACACCTATATTTTCAAACTTGATTACAAGATCACGGCCGACGGCAACCATTCTCTGTTCCTGCGCGGCAACCTGCAGAACGATCATGAAGCGCAGCCTCCGCAGTTTCCCGGCATGCCGCCGAACGATTTCGTTACCAACAACAGCAAAGGAATCGCCGCCGGCTACATCTACATTCACAACAACGTGATCAACAACATGCGCTATGCATTCATCCGGCAGGGCTTGGGGGATACGGGCCTCAACAATCAGGACTTTATCCGGCTGCGGGGCCTGGATGACACGCAAGGCTTAACCTCCATCATTCTTAGCAACGTGCCGGTGCACAACTTCATCGACGACGTATCCGTGACCAAAGGAAAACACACCATCGGAGTGGGCACGAACTGGCGCCTGATCCACAACAACCGTCAGTCCAACGCGCAAAACATCTCCGAGGGCTACGCCAATTTGTACTGGATGAACCCCTCGTTTATCTCGGGTACTGGAGCCAGCCTCGACCCGGCGATTAGCCCGACTTTCCCGGTTGTCGATTCAGGGTTTGGATCTTCCTACGATTTCGCGGCCGTCCAGGTCACCGGTCTGATCAGTCAGGTCTATACAGTTGCGAACCAGGACAGGAACGCCAATGTAATCCCCAATGGAGACTTGGTGACGCGCCATTTCCAGAACTTTGAGGGCGAAATGTATCTGCAGGATAAGTGGAACATTAAGCCCACGCTGACACTCACCTACGGGCTCCGCTATTCACTGTTGGAGCCGCCGTTTGAAAGTTCGGGCAATCAAGTGGCGCCCACCGTCGACATGCACGACTGGTTCACCACGCGCTGGGAAAACATGCTCTCAGGCGCCGCCGTGCAACCAAACCTGAGCTTCGATCTTTCCGGGAACGCCAACGGCGGGAAGCCTTACTGGGCCTGGAATTACAAGAACCTGGCTCCCCGCTTCGCCCTCGCTTACGCTCCCCACGCCGCCAGCGGATTCTGGCACGCGATTTTCGGCGATGCTGGGAAAAGTTCGGTGCGCGCGGGCTACGGTATGTACTACGACCACTTTGGCGAAGGCGTGGTCAACACCTTCGACCGACAGGGTTCCTGGGGGCTGAGCACAACCATCAGCAACCCTGCCGGCGTGACCAGTGTAGACACCGCCCCCCGCTACACGGGCTTGCTGGGTGCGGCCAATCTTCCGCCCGGGCAGATTGCTCAGGCTCCGCACGGATTCCCCTACACCCCTTCCGATGACCCCAACACCTACGGGCTGGCGATTGCCTGGGGCATCGACGACCATCTGAAGACCCCGTATTCGCACGTGGTGGACTTCTCCCTCACCCGAGAGCTCGGCCACAGCTTCGTCCTGGAAGCTACCTACACGGGACGCTTCGCCCACCACTTGCTGCAGGAAATTGATTTGTCGCAACCCTTGAATCTGATTGATCCGAAGAGCCACACCAGCTACTTCCAGGCGGCACAGATGCTCGCTGAAGCGGGTTATGCCGGAACCCTAGAGAGCGCGGTTGCTCCCATTCCCTATTGGGAGAATTTGTTCCCGATGGCCAAGGGACCCGGCGGAGAAACCGGCTCTGCCCCAGGCATTCCGGCGAATCCAACCGCCACCCAGAACATGTACGATCTCTACCACTCGTTTCTCGGAAACGAAACCACGGCGGAGGAAATCTTTGACGCCTTTTGTTTCCCGGCCGCAGCGGGCAATGGCACTGGAGCCTGCGGTCCAGGCTCAGCGGGCAGCCTGCCCTTCCAGTACTATCAACCGCAGTTTTCCTCGCTCTATGGCTGGCAGAGTCGCGGCAACAGCAACTACAACGGCTTGCAGGTGTCGTTACGGCACAGCATGGCAGCCGGCTTCCAGTTCGATTTGAACTACACCTATTCGAAGGCCATCGACGTTGGGTCGAATGCCGAGCGCGTGAATGGATTCGAATCCAACGGCCTGGCCTTCAACAGCCAGGTGATCAACGCGTTTTCGCCCGATCTGTGGCGCGCAGCATCGGATTACGACACCACTCACCAGTTAAATGCTAATTGGGTCTGGGACCTGCCTTATGGGCATGGCCGCCATTGGGGAGGCGGAGGCAACAAATTTGTGAATGGGGTCTTCGGGGGATGGGGCTTTAACGGCTTATATCGCTGGACCAGCGGCTTCCCGTTCAGCGTAGAGGCCGGCAATGGCTGGTCCACCAATTTTGAACTTCAGGGTTCCTCCGTGCTGGTGGGATCAAAACCCAAGACCGGAGTGTTTTTCGATTCGAACAACGATCCCACGGTCTTCAAGAATCCTGCGAGCCTCGTATGTTCCTGCTCCGCGGGTACTGCGGGGCAGGGTGCGACTTGGCGCCCCACCTATCCCGGGGAGTCGGGACAGCGCAACAACTTCCGCGGCCCCGGCTTCTTCGAGATCGATTCCGGCCTCACCAAGATGTGGCACATGACGGAATCGAAGACGCTGAAGTTCTCGTGGGAAGTGTTCAACGTCACGAACTCGGTGCGCTTTGATGCTGCGGGTTCCCTTATTGGCCAGAACCTCGTGAATATCACCGGCTTCGGTGTATTCAACACTCAATTGTCCACCCCGCGCGTGATGCAGTTTGCGTTGCGGGTCGGCTTCTAAGGCGAGAGCGCACGAAACCCAGCGAAAAAGGGGACGGCACATGCCGTCCCTTTTTCCTTCACGCCGGTTCACAGTCGCCGATCCTGGATTGCTGATCATTGATCGACACCCGCAACGATCGACACCCGCAACGATCGACACCCGCAACAACCAGGGTTCAATCAACAATCGGAAATGACAATCGCATACCGTCAGGATTACTTTCCGGATTAAATGCGGACAGCCTACCCCAGCGGCGAGTCACTCATGCGGAAGCGCGTCCGGACGTGCTCCGAGATGAGTTCGATGGCTGGGCGGTTCTTCACGGGATCGGAATGGGCCAGGTACTTCATGGCTTCTACCAGCAGGCGCTGGCCATCCACGTAGCGCGGGTCCGAGGTGCGCTCTCTGCGTTTGTTGCCCAGCCGGGGAGGAACCGTAATCGTAAGAACTCTAGCCATGAATGAACCTGCAAATTAAACCAGTTAAGAACAGTGGGGTCAGTATAGCGCCCCGCTTGCGGTTTTCAGCACACCTTCTTGCTCTTTGTATTCAATCACTTAGCCGCGCGGCGAGATGGTTTGCGTCTTGCCTGTGGTCTTTAGATGAAAAACCTCGTCGGGAATCTTCTCGTTCAGTCGAATCGAGGAGTACTTGGCCAGCTTGTAGTTTCCGCCCGGCTCAAAGAATTGCTGCTGCACCGAGATACCGCGATCCAGGTCAATCCAGAGTAGGATTCGGGCAAAAGTGTTGCGCAATCGTTCCGATTTGGGAATCAGCTGGAGCCTGGCCGCTGGGATGCCGTCGACCGTTTCCTGCCCCTGGAAGGTGACGTCGAAGGACTTGGCGAGGTCCTGGCCGCTGCCTCCAAACCCCAAGACCAGGTAAGCCTCAAGTGCGGAGCGGTTCTTGCCGACGTCGTAGACAGTAACCTGGTCCACTCTGGGCAAATACCTCTGGACCTTTCCCTGGCTGAACAGCACAAACTGCGGTTCTGATTTCAACTTGTCGTGACTGGGGCCGGCGGTTTTGATCTCGGCTTTCATCTCGACGTCTTTTCCTACGCGGCGGTAGAAGATGTTTCCCGTCTCCACGTCATCGACTTCGTCGATCACTTTTTCGTAACGGTCCCACTCAAAGTTCGCCTGCGTCGTGTTGAACTTGGCGGCGGCCGCGTCCATGGATTTGTAGACAGTTTCGAGCGTCACCGCGCTGGCGGGCGCGGGTGCCGGTGCCTGTCGCACTCCCGCCCTGTAGCCGGAGAGCACGTGCATGACAAACAACATCGGAAACGCGAGGCAGAAGAGTCTCATCGGAAAATTGTTTACCCCTCACGTTCACATGGCGGCGTAAACCGTTGCTGCGATTCCACTGCGCTTACTGCCGCTGGACCTATTGCTGCCAGGCTTACTGTCGCTGCACCAGAACTTTATAACTTTGGACGCGTCCCCGCCCATCCTTCACAGCGTCGTATTGCACGATCGAGACTCCGCCCGAGATGGGTTCGATGATCTTCAGCAACTGGTCGCGCACGAAACCGTCGTCGCCGGGAGAAACCGCGCCGGCCTCGATCTGATACAGCAGGCGGCCCTGGGCAGCGGGCGTGACCACCACGTCCGTAGGATGCGGGTTTCGCGCGATGGGTTTATCGTTGAAGTTGATCACGCGCGGCGAAAAGAAAATGAAAATAAGAATGAGCGTGACCATGATGTCGTAGTGCAGCGTCCCCCGCTCATACTGCCACAGGACATATCCGCGAATTGTGCGCCAGATGGAATTCATCGGCAGGGACGGCGCGCTGACCACGTTCGCGCTGGTTTCAGCTCTCTGCAAGTCTAGTGACCGTTCCTTTTCTTGGCAATGTGGAAGAAGCTTCTAGCTTCTAGCTCTTAGCTTCTAGCTACCCCCCGTTGCCGTGAGTCTCAGCCCAGGGTTAATCCTGTCATTCCGAGCGAAGCGAGGAACCCCATGTACGCATGCGCCACGACCGGCCTCGCAAGGCGTTTCCACCACTCGCCCTAGTTCTGATTTCAGGGTCCCACGCCAGCGGTAATCATGGCCTCCGCTCTGGCTAGGAGCTAGAAGCTAGAAGCTAAGAGCTAGAAGCTAAGAGTTAAAAGCTCTTCTTCACAATCCGCTCCGCCCCAATGTACGGCCGCAGCACTTCGGGAATCACCACACTCCCATCCGCCTGCTGGTAGTTCTCTACAATCGCCACCCACGTGCGGCCCACCGCCAACCCGCTGCCATTCAGCGTGTGGACGAACTCGGTCTTGTTCTTCCCTTCAGGCCGGTAGCGAATGTTCGCCCGCCGCGCCTGGTACGCTTCAAAATTCGAGCACGAAGAAATCTCCCGGAACAACTGCTGCCCCGGCAGCCACACTTCAATATCGTAAGTCTTCGCCGAAGCCGCCCCCATGTCGCCCGTGCACAGCGCCATCACCCGGTAGTGCAGTCCCAGCTTCTGCAAAACTTCCTCTGCATTGCGCGTAAGCTTCTCATGCTCGTCGTAGGAATTCTCCGGCCGTGAAAATTTCACCAGCTCAACTTTCTGAAATTGATGCTGGCGGATAATCCCGCGAACATCTTTCCCATATGACCCGGCCTCGCTGCGAAAACACGGCGTGTACGCGGTGATCGAAACCGGCAGGCGCGCCGAGTCCAGAACTTCGTCGCGGTAAAGATTGGTGACCGGAACTTCGGCCGTAGGAATCAGCCAGAGATCTTTCTCCCCATGCGGCACACGAAATAAATCCGCCGCAAATTTCGGCAGCTGCCCCGTCCCATACATCGATTCGGAATTCACCAGATACGGCGGCAGAACCTCGGTGTAACCATGTTCGCGCGTGTGCAGATCGAGCATGAAGTTCGCCAGCGCGCGCTCCAGCTTAGCGCCCAGATCCCAGTAAACGGCGAACCGCGCCCCAGTCAGCTTGACCGCGCGTTCCAGGTCAAGCACGCCCAGTTGCTCGCCCAGCTCCCAATGAGGCTTGGGAGCGAAATCAAGTTTCGGCGGCGAACCCCAGCGCCGCACTTCCACGTTCTCTTCCGCGCTGTGGCCGACCGGCACACTCGCATGCGGCAGATTCGGAATGCCCGCGAGAATGTCCCGCAGGCGCGCATCGAGATTCGCAGCCGTTTTTTCCAGCGTCTGGATTTGCTCGCGCAGGTCTTTGGTCTGCGCCATGGCTGCGCTGGCGTCCTGGCCGGCCTTCCTGGCTTTGGCAATCTCTTCCGAGGCCTTGTTGCGCTGCGCCTTCATGGTTTCCGCGGCAGAGATCGCCTGGCGTCGCTGCGAGTCGACCTCGCTAAAATCCTTGAGCACGGCAGCGGGATCCATGCCGCGCTGGCGCAGCTTCTCTTCCACCACCGGCAAGTTGTCACGAACAAAATTCAGGTCAAGCATGGATTCAAATCATGGGTTCGGATTAAGAGAATCAACTACTTTATCGGAAACACGCCAGAGAATCCACGTCAGGCCGATCTGCGATTCCGGCATTACCCTGTGTTCCTCTGTGTCCCCTGTGGTGAGCAAATTTAATCCACTCCCCCCGCCGCACCGCGCTGGCACGTTCCCGCAGCGAATGCGACAATGACCTCGCGACCGACTTCGCGAAAATGACCTCGCCTCTATGAAACTGAGTACCTCTCGCCGCTTTGCGATTGCATTCGTACTAACCGCACTGACGCAATTGCTCCCGGCGCAGTCGTCCCAACCGATCCCGGTCTCACGCCCGCCCGAGTACACATTCAAGCTGGTTCGAGTGTTTCCTCACGACCCCGCAGCCTTTACCCAAGGCCTCGCCTACCGTGACGGATTTCTCTACGAGGGCACCGGCCTCACCGGGCAATCGTCGCTGCGCAAGGTGAGCCTCGAAACTGGAGCAGTCATTCAGCGCGTGGACCTGGCGTCAGATTTTTTTGGCGAGGGAATCACTCTCCTCAGAAACGAAGTGGTGCAACTTACCTGGCAGTCCCAAGCCGGATTTATCTACAACCTGAGCGATTTCAAATTGCTGCGCACCTTCACATACTCCGGCGAGGGCTGGGGCCTCGCCACCAATGGCCGCGACTTCTTCATGAGTGACGGAACCGCTCAGATCCGCGTTTTGGACGGCGACACGCTCGCAGAAAAGCGTCGCATCAAAGTCCACGACGGAGACAAGCCCGTCGACCAGTTGAACGAATTAGAGTTCGTCGAGGGAGAAATTTTCGCCAATGTGTGGCAAACCAATCGCATCGCCCGCATTTCTCCACAGAGCGGCAAGGTAATTGGCTGGATCGACCTCACCGGTCTTCTGCCCCCGGTCTATCACCTCGAATCAGGCGCCGTGCTCAACGGAATCGCCTACGATCCAGATCATAAGCGTCTGTTTGTCACGGGCAAATTGTGGCCTAGCATCTTCCAGATCCAACTCATCCCGAAAACTGCCAAATAGAGATGCCCATGTGGGGAAAGCCGCCCCCGGCTGTCCGGTCGAGCGAAGCTCGACAGGTTTTTTCCAGGCCGGCAACCTGAGATACAACCTTTGGCGTATTCCCCTCGCCTGTGTAAACTAACTTCGCGATGCGATCCTCCCCCCGATCTGTTGGTGCGCGTCTTCTTCAGGCGTTGGCCACGCTAACCGCGGCGGCCCTGATCGCAACGGTGATTCACCCCGCCGCTGCCTTTGCCTCGGCCTACAACGGACGTCCCAAGCTGGTAGTGGTCATTGTGATCGACCAGTTTCGCGGCGATTATCTCGAGCGTTACCGCGACCAATTCGGCGATTCCGGTTTCCGCCTCTTCCTCGACCGCGGCGCTTACTTCACCGACTGCAACTACGAATACGCCAACACCCGCACTGCCCCGGGACACGCCACGCTGTTCACCGGTGCCTATTCGAACGGACACGGCATTGTCGCCAACGAATGGTGGGACGCGAAAAAGAGACGCATGGTCACGTCGGTCGAAGATGACACGACGAAAATTCTGGGCATTCCCGGAGAGAAAGACGGATCATCTCCCCACAACCTGATGGCCGACACGCTCGGCGACGAACTGAAGCTGGCCACGCAAGGAAAATCCCGCGTGTTCGGCGTCTCCCTGAAAGACCGCGCGGCCGTGCTGCCGGCAGGATTCAGCGGCGACGCGGCTTACTGGATCGACGCCAAGAGCGGCGCCTGGATCACCTCCACCTACTACCGCAGCGACTTGCCCAAGTGGGTGCAGGATTTCGATTCCGGCAACCGCGCCGCGAAATATTGGGACCGCGACTGGAGAGATTCGCAGGGAGCCGTGCTGCGCTCCACCGCGCACCGCAAGGCCAAAGACGGGTCGGACGCCGGCTTCTACGAAGTTATCGGCCACACCGCTTTCGCCAACGAATACGAATTTGACTTCGCCAAGGAATTAATGGTCTACGAAAACGTAGGCCGCGGCCCGGCGACCGACCTGTTGATTGTCAGCCTTTCCGCCAACGATATTCTCGGCCACGAAGTTGGACCAGACTCCCCGGAAATGCAGACCATGGCGCTCGATCTGGATCGCGAGCTAGCCGATTTCTTCAATTTTCTCGGGCATCAGATCGGACTTGCCAACGTGTGGATCGCGCTTTCCGCCGATCACGGAGTCTCGGCCTTGCCCGATGCCGCGAAGAAGCTGCGCATCCCGGCCGCGAATCTCGATTCGCATGAACTCGAGGCGCAGATCAACAACGCAATCACCGCCAAATTTTTTCCAGGCCATCCCGCGGCCTACGTGAAGCTCGACTATCCGCTGGCCTGGCTCGATCCGGATGCTTTCGGGGCAGCGCATGTGAAAGAGCATGATGCGGAGGCAGCCGTGGGCGAAGCTCTGAAACAGATCGGCCTGCGCGAGTTCTACACCAAGTCGCAGTTAGCGCAAGGCGAAGTGCCCGACACAGCGCTCGGCCACAAGTTTCTGAACAGTTACTCTCCCGAGGGAAGTTGGTACGTGATGGGAGTACCCGCACCTTACAGCGTAGGCACGCTCAAAGGCACCGACCACGCTTCGCCCTACACCTACGATACCCATGTGCCGCTGGCATTTTACGGGCTGCCGTTTCAGCCCGGAGCTTACCGCACTCACGCCGAGCCCGTGGATATGGCAGCCACGTTGGCGTCGCTGCTCGGCATCAACGCGCCTACGCACGCGGTCGGGCGCGTGTTGACCGAAGCTTTGGCCCCGCACCGATGCTGGAAATCCCGACCACGTCGAAAGTCCGCCGGGAGGAAGCCAGCCATGACGGCCGCGTCAAATTCCTCCGCGCACTCGCATTCCGCACCCGATCTCAACGTCAGCGTCGCGGGGATTCCACTCAAGAATCCCGTGATCGCGGCCAGCGGAACTTTCGGTTACGGAGTCGAGTTCGAAGACGTGGTTCACCTGAGCAAGCTGGGCGGCTTCGTGGTGAAGGGATTATCGCGAGAGCCCATGATCGGCAATCCCCCGCCGCGCCTGTGGGAGACGGCGGCGGGCATGCTCAACGCCATCGGCCTGCAGAACATCGGCGCGCAGGCATTTCTGCAAGACAAATTGCCGCACCTGCGCCAGCTCAAGAACGTCGTGATCCTCGCCAACGTGTTCGGCTACACCCGCGAAGACTACGAAACCGCCATCCACATTCTCAACGACGGCGAAGGCATCGCCGCCTACGAACTGAATGTTTCCTGCCCCAACACCGCGCACGGAGGATTGCAGTTCGGCAGCGATCCGCGCTCGCTCGATGAAGTTGTGACCACTGCGAAACGCGTAGCCAAGCGGCCGCTGATCGTCAAGCTTTCCCCCAACGTCACCAGTATCGCCCAGATGGCTTACGTGGCGCAGGAAGCCGGGGCCGACGCGCTCTCGCTGGTGAACACTTTCGTGGCCATGGCGATCGACGCGGAGACTCGCAAGCCGCGCATCGCCAACGTGACCGCCGGACTTTCCGGTCCCGCCATCAAGCCCATCGCGCTGCGCATGGTCTACGACGCCGCTCACGCCGTGAAGATTCCCGTCATCGGCATGGGCGGAATTTCCACCGCCGCCGATATCATCGAGTTCATGCTGGCAGGCGCGACCGCGGTGCAGATCGGCACCGCCAGTTACTGGGATCCCTGCGCCACCGAGAAGATCGTCGACGAACTTCAGGCGTGGTGCACCGAGCATGAAATCGCCCGCATCGCCGATCTCACCGGCGGTTTATTGCTGGAGTGAAGCCCTCGATTCTCCTAAGCTTGTCATTCCGAGCGAAGCGAGGAACCCTCGCAGGATGGCGCTACCTCCAGCCTCGAAGGGAGTCTCCGCTCTACCAGCGGAGTGTCAGGCTATCGCTTTCGCTCGTCACCCGCCCGCAGGGTCCGCGCCCTATCTCCACACCGCCAGAATCGCTCCCATCACCACATAACAAACCAGCTGATAGCCAGTGTTAATGGCATAAAGCCTGGCAGGCTGCCGGCTGAAAAGCGCGTTGGTCAGTTGCACCGTAGTCACAAATCCCAGCCACACCGCCAGCGCGACCTTCATTCCATACAGCGGCGAGTGCACCGTCGAAATCGTAATGATTTTCGCCAGCACCGCCGCGCTCAGCAGGCTCGCGATCAGCGCAAAGGCATAGGTTGGGCCCGCACTCTTCTGCATCTCCGCGATCTTCGCCTTGTCGTTCGGGTCGTAGCCCATCAACTTCATCCACGGATTAGCAAACAGCAACGGGGAATACCACACAAAGCCGACGACCATGGTCGCCAGCGCGCACACCAGCACAGCCCACACATTCAATCCCATCACGTGCATGGAAATCCTCCCTCAGCCCATGGCTTGAGCTGCTCTTGCGACTCGATTTTCAGGATGCGGATTCGAGGGGAGGTCTTGCGAACGCTTCCGCTATCGGCCGTGAGTGTACCAGATCGACCCGGGCGATTTGTAATTTCGCCCCTCGCCCCACACCGCGTGGGTGGTTCCCTGGTTGTCGATAGCAATGGTGAAATAGTCGCCGAACGGGAAAGCGGAAGCCGTTGGGAAGAACGTAATCGTCGTCGCGCACTGTACCAGACCCCCGCCCGGAGAGTTGCGCCTCCGCGGACCAGCTGGCGCCGCCGTTCGTCGAACCGCGGTAGAAGGTATTCCACACCGGTTGGTTACGGATCTCGTGAGTCGTAGGATCGACGATCGCCTCCGAGACCCGCGCATCCATCCACGCGATTCGGATATCGCCAGCCGAGCCCGCCACAATGGCCGGGAAGCCGCTTTCCACGCCATCGCCCGCGGCAGAAACATTCGCCTTCGGCGACCATCCCGTCCCGTCGGCGGTGGAAGAAGAAAAGTAAATGCGTTCTGGCCCGCCGTTTGTCCGGCCAGCGTTCCACAATGCGTACACGGTTCCGCCCGCGTCCGAAGCCAGCGCTACCTGCGCGCCCAGATAGCCGGTCTCGCAAGCCTGCGCCTCACAATCGGGAGGCGCACCGGAAACGTCGAGCGGGCTCGTGCCCCACGTCTTGCCCCCGTCCACCGAGCGGCTGATGTAGATATTGACGGAATGGTTCGACATGTCGTGCCGCGCGTAAGCCGTCCATCCGAAATAGACCGCGCCGCTGGGATCCACCGTGGCGCCACCCGCCAGAGATGCTCCCTCTTCGGCGCCCGAATTCACCTCGACCCGGTTAAAGAGCTCCCCGTAATCATGCGAGGCCGCAACAAAAAATTCTTCTTCGTGGTTGAATCCCACGTAAACATCCCGCCCGCGCACCGCGAGCACCGGCTTGTCGGCATCCTCATCTCCGCGCTCGGCCACCGACATCGACCAGGTTCGCCCGAAGTCGATCGACCGCGCCACCACAATATCGCGCTTCCTGTTTTGCAGCCATGACGCGTAAACGGTTTGCCGGTCAACGGGATCCACCACAATCTGCGGATCGAATTCACCGGTCGCCAGCGGAAGCAGCGGCTTTGAAGGCTGCCACGTGAGTCCGTTGTCGTCGCTGATCAGCAGCGCAATTGTCGGCACGGTGCAGTTCTCGCAGTTGGGGACAGGGCCATATTGCGGGTAGAGGATGTAGACGTGCCCGTGGCCGTCGGCGGCCATCGCCGGCTCCCACTGATCGCCCGTCGTGTAACCGACGCGCCGCTGCGGCGTGAATACGCCCGCGGCAAATGCGGCCTGCACGCTAGCCAGAAGCAGAAAAAAGAATAGCAGCCAGAAAACAGCAGTATTCCGCGCAGTTCTGGCACGATTGCTTGGCGAAACCACAGAACTACTCCCGGGGAGACGATTGGAACCTGCAAGCGACTTTATCGTGACTCCCAATCCACCGTCAATTGCCTGTTTGGGCGACCACCTTCGCTGTTCTCAAAAGCCCGTTCTGGAAAGCATCAAATTTTGCCCGAAAGCATCTGACCCATGACCCCTGACCACTGCTCGCGTGACTTTCCCGCCGTTTCGTCATCTAATAGAAAGCACGGTATAACAGGAGCGATTTCAATGGCGAAAGCAACCTTTGCAGCAGGCTGTTTCTGGGGAGTGGAAGCAACCTTCCGGCAGATTCCCGGCGTAACCTCCACCCGCGTCGGCTACACCGGCGGCCACACCGACAGTCCCACCTACAAAGAAGTCTGCACCGACGGCACCGGCCACGCCGAGGCCGTGGAAGTTGAATTCGATCCCGCGAAGGTCCGCTACGAAGACTTGCTGAAAGTTTTCTGGGAGAATCACGATCCCACGCAGCTCAACCGCCAGGGCCCGGACTGGGGCACCCAGTATCGCTCTGCCATATTCTTCGAGTCGCCTCAGCAGCAGGCGGCAGCCGTGGCCTCAAAAGAAGCGCTGGAGAAATCTCACCGTTACTCGAAGCCCATCGTCACCCAGATCGTCCCCGCGGTCACGTTTCATCCCGCCGAGGACTATCACCAGCAGTATCTGGAAAAGCGCGGCCAGGCCAGTTGCCACATTAAGGCATAACGCGCTGAGATCACCAGCGTGCGCTAATGTGGAAGCCTGCGCCGGCGTGATGGCGTGCGCTGACGTGGAAGAGCGGCGCTTCAACGAGGCGTTAGGGTCGTTCGGGGAAGTTGGGCTTTAGCCCCCACTCTGTCAGAAGATACGCCCTAAGCCGCTGTCAGAAGAACCGGCGCGCCCTTCGTGATCACCAGGGTATGCTCGTAATGCGCCGAAGGCCTGTGATCTGCCGTTACCACTGTCCACTTATCGCGCGCCACGTACGTCCCTCCGGATCCCGCGGCAATAATCGGCTCGACGGTAATCACCAGCCCTTCCGTGAGAACCTGATTCGCTTCTGGATCGGGATAATTGGGCACCCGAGGCTCTTCATGGATAGTCCGTCCGATACCGTGCCCGGTCAGATCGCGGATCACCGAGAATCCGCTGCGCCGAACCTCCCGTTCGATTACTCGCCCGATTTCTGAGACCCGAAATCCGGCCCGCGCCACCAGCATCGATTTCGCAAATGCCAGCTCCGCGCATGCCACCAGCCGCCGGCTTTCTTCCGTTACTTCGCCCACGGGAACCGAGATTGCCGCGTCTGCCATGAATCCGCCTTTTTCGACTGTGACGTCAAGCTTCACCAGGTCGCCCTCCCGCAGCGCGCGTTTGCCGGGAATTCCATGCACGGCTTCATCATTGAGGCTGATGCAATTCACCCCAGGGAAGCCGTAGACCAACGCGGGAGCCGATCGTGCCCCGTGCTGCCTCATCACGCCTGCGCCCACCTCGTCCAATTCCGCTGTCGTAACACCCGCGCGCACTTCGCTTTTCATCGCCCCCAGCATCAGGCAAACGACGGCTCCCGCAGCACGCAGCCCGGCCAATTCTTCCGGCCCATTGATCGACATGAGATCACCTCAGGCAAATAATACCCCCACGAGCAATCGGGACGTTGCGCGTTCTCGCCATCCAAAAGAAGAACCATCACTTCACAAGTGCTAGTGTGCATGCCCTTCCAGCCCCGGCCGCACCCGCAGGAAGATCTCAAACGACACTGGATGCACTCCATAGGCCGCATCCAGCACCGCGGGCTTGGAATAAAAAATCACGTCCCCGCCCAGCCCCAGCTGCCACGCCCGCGTCTGCACCAGATCGCGCACACCTCCGAACGTATAAGCCCCGATGCGGTACGCCGGATGCACAGCGGCCTGCGGAAACAGTTCATCCTTATCGACCAGTTCCAGCCGCGTGAAAACGTAGTCGCGCCGCAAGAACTTCAGCGTCGACTCCGCCAGGTATCCGTTCAGGATCGTATTGCTCGCGATCTTCTGCACTCGTCCCCAGACCACCGAAGTGGCCCAGTTGCCTCGCGCAATCGGACGGTTGTACTCCACCGACGCAGTTTGCCTCCACTGGCTGCCCGGCTCGAGCGCCTCCGGATGTTCCAGCCGTCCGACGCTGTATTGCGCCGTCCAGTCGCGCGCGGGCGCAACGCTGACGCGCCCTGACCACGAATCGAGCGCCGCCGGCTGAATGCTCCAGCGCTCTTCATTCGGCTCCCGTCCATCGAAGGCGCAGACCTCCAGCTTCACGCGCTCAATCCTCAACCCGGTCGTCACCACGCCGAAGCTGGTGTGCGTCGAGTCCTGCAAATGATGGCTGAGCGGCGCCATTGGCAACTCCGAGGCCGAAGTGCGATGGATATAAGTTACAGGCCCCAGCGCCGGCTCCGCCGACGGGCCGCCATATAACTCCCACGAGAATTTCTCGCCGAGCGGCAGCGTGTATAGCAGCGAAAGCTCGGCAAACACATTGTGCGGATGCTGGTGATCCACCAGCGGCTCGCCGTGATACGTCTCGCCCGTCTGAAAGAGTTCCGGGAAGCCGGGATGCGGAGAAGTCAGCGACTCGGCGGAAAACATCTGCCGGAACAGAATCGTCCCCGAACCGAGCGTATGCTGCTCCATCCCCATCCCCCAGTTCACCGACTCCGCTTTGCCTTCGCCGCGCGGCCCGCCCTGCTGGTTGTAGTCGGTGAAGATCACGCCGTGCGCCATCAACTCCCACCCGCCGCGCATCACCATCCAATCATGAGCCGGCACCGACGCCGGTTCCCACGCCGTGCCCGATCCCGCATGCGGCGACGGCAGCGTGGAAACTTCCTGCTGTCCCATTTTCATTCCGCCCATCTGCATCCCGCCTGTGGAAGAATCCTGCCCTGCCGACAGCGCTGACAGCGCGGAGAAAAAAATGAACCCAAAAATGAACCTGCGCAAGCGAGCTCCTTTCACACGAAGCCGCACAAAAGCCGACACGACGTGGGATTTCCTTTGTGTCCCTTGGTGCCCCTAGTGGTAAATGTTCTTAAGCCTGAGAGAAAAGAGAATGCCTTATTGGGCTAGATCCGTAGAGAGAAGCTACCAGGCGGGCCGCCGAAGGGTGAAATCAGAACGATAGAAGAAGAATGCGCCGTTAGCGCCAAAGAGAACTGTTCCGCGCCCGTTGCGTCTCCCACGCATGCCAACACCAACCGGAGCGAGAACGATTCGAATGGAATTGCCGCGTGATGTCCGGTGACGCAGCATTCATAGCTGCGAGGCGCGGGAGGCGCCGTCGCGGGAACAACGGGCAGGGGCAGGGAGGCCGGGAGTGCGTGACTATGACAGCCCGCGGGACGCGCAGGTTGCGAAGCGAGCTCTGCGGAGGGCCAAGGAAAAAAAGGCTCGGCGGACCGTCCCATGTCCGCAGCGTACATCGTGCTTGCAACGGTCATCCCCAGCAACAAGACTGCTGCAGTGTGGAACGCCAAATCATGGAATGCGTCTCGACGGAAGGCGAGGCTACGGAATGCAACCTTGGGAAAAACCTTCGGCCTCATGACATTACGTCCCGGTAATCTTGATGCGAATCTCTTCCGGCAACCGCTGGCGAATCTCTTCCGGCAAACGGTCATGCACCCGCCGCGCGCCTTCCTTGGCGGCATCGAGCACCGTCACCGGAGCCGGTGTCGCGACCGCCACGCCCAACCAGATCAGCGCAGAAAGCGCGAAGCCCGCCAGCGCCGCCAGTTCCAGCCACATCGCGTGGCTCGGCTTGAAGTGCCGGATCACTCCGAATGCCAGCAGAAACACGAACGCGGAGACCGAAGCCAGCGCAATCAGCCCTACATCGATGATCCTGTGAATTTGCTGTCGCCCGCGACAGTGTTCGCAAGCTGCGAAGTGGCCTTCGTAATCGCCGCGCATCTCCGGCGCCAGGCCGGAGATGTCATACCGCCAGCCCGCCAGAATTTTCCCAACGATCGGATCAATGCACTGCTGACTCATGGGGGGAACAAACCAAGCCCGACTACAGCCGTATCGGCGCCAGCGCCTCGGTCTGCGACGCCAGCAGCACCGGGTTCTGAAACAGGCCACCCCGGCTGGCCAGCGCTTTTTCTGCTTCTCTCCGGGCTATTTCCGGATGGTTATTCTGCTCCGATAGATGCGCGAGTACGACAAAGGCTGCATTATTATCATAGTCGTTCGTCAGGAAATCCGCGAGAGCCCCATTTGAGAGATGCCCCACCCGGCTCATCACTCGCTGCTTTACCGACCACGGATAAGGCCCCACTCGCAGCATTTCCAGATCGTGATTCGACTCCATGACCAGCACATCGCACCCGCGAAGATGATCGCGCACGCTCACCGGCAAATAGCCCAGGTCGGTGGCAATCCCAATCTTGATCCCCTCCGCGCGGAACGTGAACCCCACCGGGTCAGCCGCATCGTGCGGAATGGTGAACGGCTTCACCGCAATGTCCCCCACCTGAAAGCCGTACCCGGACTCAAAGCGCTCCAGCTTTTCCAGTTGCGGCTTCTCTCCGCTGGCATCGCGCACCGCGCGCGCCCACGCCTGGTGCGTTGCCCCCGTCATAAATACTGGGATGCGCATACGCTTGGCCAGAGTTGCTAAACCATAAACATGATCGGAATGCTCATGCGTGATCAGAATCGCCGACAAGTCATGCGGATCTTCTCCCAGCGTCTTCAGCCGTTTGCAGGTCTCGCGGCAGGAAATCCCCGCATCGACCAGAATCTTCGTCGAGGCGCTGGCCACCACCGCCGAATTTCCCCGGCTCCCGCTCGCCAGCATCGACACGCTTATGCTCATACCCGCAGCATACGCGCGCACCCTGTGGATTCAGAAGTAACTTTTTAGCTAGCCCATACCTTCGGCTTCCGGCTCCGGCTCTCGGCTTCCGGTTTCGGGTGGATTGTCTCTACAAGCAGGCTCGACCGGGACGCCGAAAGATGGAAGCCGACTCATTTCCCCTGCCACAGATTATCAATCACCCCGCGCATCAACGACCCGCCATAAGCCCCCGCAATCCCGGGCAGAAACGCCAGAAACGAGCCATACACCTGCGCGCGCGTTGGTTTCACCGTCTGCACCAGGAAAGCCGCCAGCTCCGTCAGCGGAACGAACCCTCCCACCACCACCACCCACCGCCAGGGCCACCGCGGACGCAGCGTCCCCAGCAGCATGCACGAAGCCAGCACCAGCAACGCCGTAAACAGCAAATCGTCCACAGTGACGTCAGCCAATCCCGTGCCAATGCCGCAAATCGCCGCCAGCAAATAGAACCACGCATCGCGCTGTCCCGTAGTCGTCATCGTACGCATTCAGCACTCAGCACCCAAATCCGCAATCTAACTTCCGGCAATCTAACCCCTGACCCCTGCCTTCCATCAATACCGATAAAACCCCCGCCCGCTCTTCCTCCCCAACCACCCCGCATCCACCATCTTGATCAGCAACGGACACGGCCGGTACTTGGGATCGCCCAGCCCTTCCTGCAGCACCCGCATGATGTCGAGGCAAACGTCGAGCCCGATAAAATCCGCCAGCGTCAGCGGCCCCATGGGATGCGCCATCCCCAGCTTGAACACCTCATCCACCGCTTCCGCCGTGGCCACGCCCTCCATCACCGCAAACATGGCCTCGTTCAGCAGCGGCATCAGCACGCGGTTGGAAACAAATCCCGGCGCGTCGTTCACCTCCACCGGAGTTTTCTCCAGCTTCACCGCCAGCTCGCGCACGGTCGAGAAAGTTTCTTGCGAAGTCGCCAGCCCGCGAATCACCTCCACCAGCTTCATCACCGGCACCGGATTAAAAAAGTGCATCCCAATCACTTTTTCCGGACGCTTGGTCAGCGCACCCAGCCTGGTGATCGAAATCGAAGAAGTGTTCGAAGCCAGAACCACCCCCGGCCGCGTCACCCGGTCAAGATCGCGAAAAATCTCCGCCTTGATCTCAAACTTCTCGGTTGCCGCTTCCACAACAAAATCGCAGTCCGCCAATTTGCCGCGATCGACCACGCCCGCGATCCGCGCCAACGTCGCCGCCTTGTCGTCCGCCGAAATCTTGTTCTTCGCCACTTCGCGGTCAAGATTCTTGGCAATCGTAGACAGGCCGCGCTCCAGAAACCGCTCCTCCACATCGCACAAGACTACGTTGAACCCGCTGCGGGCAAACACATGAGCAATGCCGTTGCCCATGGTCCCCGCGCCGATCACTCCAACATTCTCGATATCCATAAACTTTGCCTTTGGAAAACGTTTGAGTCTAACACCCGGCGTCGTGTAAGAAGCGCCATCACCTGCGGCACCCTTACAATCCAGGACAGACCCCGAGGCGCGCCCCATCCTAACGTCGCGCCTTTTGCGACGTTAGGATGGGGACTTTGACTTCCTCGGCCCACATTTCGGGCGGCGTCCTCGCCGTTCCAGTGTCTCAAGTCGGTGCTAGAATAAAACTTCCGCGTTTATCAACGTAGGCACTGACTCCTTCAGCGAGGTGCAACCATGACAACCCTGGACCTCCCCGTCCGGCCGCGCTCATCTTCATCATCTGAATCCCATCAAGGCCCCTTCATCAACGAGCCCTTCTATGATTTCCGCCACGAAGACAACGCGCGCAAGATGCGCTCCGCCATCGAGCGCGTCCGCGGACAGCTGGGCCGCGAGTACGACCTCATCATCGGCGGCAAGCGCATCAAGACCGCCGACAAGATCAAGTCGCTGAATCCGTCGCGGCCGTCCGAGATTGTCGGCATCCATCAGAAAGCTGGCAAGGAGCACGTGGAACCGGCGATGGCCGCCGCCCTGCAAGCCTTCGAGTCCTGGAGCCGAACCAAGGTCGAAGACCGCGCCGGACTGTTGTTTCACACCGCCGATCTTCTCCGCGCCCGCAAAATGGATTTCATGGCCTGGCTGGTTTTCGAAGTCAGCAAGAACTGGGCCGAGGCCGACGCCGATATTTCCGAGACCATCGACTTCCTCGAGTTCTACGCGCGCGAAGCATTGCGTCTCGCGAAATCAGAAACTCCCGTGCAGTTGCCCGGCGAGCGCGACAGGCTGATGTACATCCCGCTCGGCGTGGGCGCGGTAATTCCGCCGTGGAATTTTCCCTGCGCCATTATGGCCGGCATGACGGTAGCTTCCATCGTCAGCGGCAACACCGTAATTCTGAAACCGTCGAGCGACTCGCCTACCATCGCCGCGAAGTTTATCGAACTGCTCGAAGAAGCGGGCATCCCCGAGGGTGTGGTGAACTTCTGTCCTGGCGCCGGCGCCAGCTTCGGCGACGCCATCGTCGCCCATCCTAAGACGCGTTACGTTGCGTTCACCGGTTCCCGCGAAGTTGGACTCCACATCAACAAGACCGCCGCCACGCAAGCTCCCGGCCAGCTCTGGATCAAGCGCACCGTGCTCGAAATGGGAGGCAAAGACGCCATCATTGTCGACGCAGATGCCGATATCGACTCCGCCGTGGAAGGTGTCGCGCAAGCGGCCTTCGGATTTCAAGGACAAAAATGTTCCGCCTGCTCCCGCGCAATTGTCGACGAGCGCGTCTACGACAAATTCCTCGAGCAGCTCAAAGCCCGCGTGGAAAAAATCACCATCGGCGATCCCGCCGAAAACACGAACATGGGCGCAGTCATCAACGAAGGCTCGATGAACACGATTCTCGCCTACATCGAGCAGGGCAAGAAAGACGGCCGCGTCATCACCGGCGGCGAACGCGCCACCGCAACCGGCGAAGGCTACTACGTCCAGCCCACCGTGATCGCCGACATCCCCGCCAAATCAAAGCTCGAGCAGGAAGAAATTTTCGGCCCCGTGCTGGCCGTGATCAAAGCCCACGGCTTCGACCACGCGATGGAAATCGCCAACGACACCGAGTTCGGCCTCACCGGCGCCGTCTACACCAAGTCGCGCGACAAAATCGACCGCGCCATCCGCGACTTCCATGTCGGCAACCTCTACATCAACCGCAAATGCACCGGAGCCATGGTGGGTGCGCATCCCTTCGGCGGCTTCAACATGTCCGGCACCGATTCCAAGTCCGGCGGACCCGACTACCTCTACCTGTTCACGCAGGCGAAAGTGGTCGGCGAAAAGATCGTCTAGCGCCCAAGGAATCTACCATTACGATCGCAGGCATCGGCGCGATTGCTCTGGGTGTTTTGCTCTGCGCTTTGGCAGGCTCGCCGGGCGCATCTTCTGACTCCCAGAAAATATCTGCGCCCGAGAATTTGAATTCGCTGCTCGAACCCATCCTCAAGAAATACGATTTGCCCGCTCTCGCCGGTGCAATCGTAACCAGCAAAGGCCTCGTCGCTGTCGGGGCCGTTGGCGTGCGCAAATACGGGACTAACACGCCGGTCACCATCGACGACCAATTCCATCTTGGCTCCGACACCAAAGCGATGACCGCCACCATGCTGGCCACGTTGGTTGAAGAAGGGAAGCTCACATGGAAAACCACGCTGGAACAGGTTTTCCCGGAGTTGGTTGTGAAGATGAATCCCGTTTACCGAAAGGTCACGCTGGAGCAATTGCTGGCGCATCGCGCCGCCTTCACCGACGCAAGTTGGCCTCAAGGAAAAGATTTCAGCGACATGTTTCGGCTGTCGGGGCCACCGCGCGAGCAGCGCGCGGCTTACGTGGCGATGGTTTTGAGCGAGCCTTCGGTGTCAGAACCGGGGAGCACATTCCTATACTCGAACCGCAGCTACGCCGTCGCCGGAGCCATGGCCGAAAAAGTCGCGAACGATTCCTGGGAAAGCCTGATGCAGAAGCGCATCTTTCAGCCTCTGAGAATGACGAGCTGCGGCTTCGGCGCCATGGGAACTCCCGGCAGAACGAATATCGACGAACCCTGGCAACACAAATTATTTCTGGAGTGGCACAAGGCAATCGAACCGGGGCCGCAGGCCGACAACCCACCGGTTATCGCTCCAGCCGGCACCGTGCACTGCTCCATCGTCGATTGGGGCAAGTTCATCACCGCGCACTTGCGCGGCGAACAAGGCGAGCCCGGAATTCTAAAGCCTGAAACCTTCAAGCGGCTGCACGCCGCGCCCTTTGGCGGCGACTACACCTTTGGATGGCTGGTCGCCGAGCGCCCATGGGCCAGCGGCCGCGCGCTCAATCACGCCGGCAGCAACACGCAAAATTTCGCCGTCGTGTGGATGGCTCCGGCCAAAGATTTCGCAGTCCTGGTCATGACCAATCAAGCCGGAGGCGAGACATTCGATGCTTGCGACGCAGTTGCTGCGGCATTGATCCGGCATTTTACGAAGTAACGACTGTCACGATGATTCTTACTTCGCGACCGGAGAGACCGGTAGCGGATTCCGCTCCAAAAACTGCCTCTGGTGCCAATAGGGATATACCGGCGTCACGTCGCTCGCCGCATCCAGCTTTGCGATCTGCTCCCCGGACAGATTCCATCCCACCGCACCCAGATTCTGCCGCAACTGTTCTTCGTTACGCGCTCCGAAAATCACTGTCGAAATCGATGGACGCTGCACTAGCCAGTTCAGCGCCACCTGCGTCACGCTCTTTCCCGTCTCCTTGGCAACCTCGTCCAGCGCGTCCACCACTTTGAATAAATATTCATCGCTCACCTGCGGCCCCAAATCCGCAGTTTTGTGCAGCCGGCTCACGGCGGGCAGCGCCTGTCCGCGCCGGACTTTTCCCGTCAGGCGGCCCCATCCCAGCGGACTCCACACCAGCGCCCCCACTCCCTGATCTACGGCCAGCGGCATCAACTCCCATTCGTACTCTCTTCCAATTAGCGAGTAATACACCTGATGCCCCACATAGCGCTCCCAGCCATACTTGTCCGCAACGTCGAGCGATTTCATCAAGTGCCAGCCGGAAAAATTCGAGCACGCGATGTAGCGCACCTTCCCGCTGACGATCAGATTGTTTAGCGTGCTGAGAACTTCTTCAACCGGAGTGAGCGCGTCAAAGCCGTGCAGATGATAAATGTCGATGTAGTCCGTCCCCAGCCGCCGCAAGCTGGCCTCGCAAGCGCGAATCAGGTGATGGCGTGACGATCCCAGATCGTTCGGCCCCGGCCCCATGCGGAACGTTGCCTTGGTAGAGATGAGAACATCCGCGCGGCGGCCGGCAACGGCCTTTCCCAACACCGTTTCGGAAAGCCCGTCGGAATAAATGTCTGCGGTGTCGAAGAGGTTTACGCCTGCTTCCATGCAGATGTCGACGAGGCGGGTGGCTTCGGCAACGTCCGTTGCGCCCCAGGCGCGAAAGAACTCGTTTCCTCCACCAAACGTTCCCGTGCCAAAACTCAGCACCGGCACTTTCAATCCAGAGCGTCCCAGCGTTCGAAATTCCATCATCAGTAGATGCTATCCGATCGAGCGGCGATGCGGCCTCTGAAATTCTGCGCGAAAAAACAAAGGCCGCCTGTGCGGCGGCCTTGATTCATCAAAAAGTGACCCATCAAAAATGACCCCTCAGAAGTTACACAAAGCCTACGGCGTAACCCCCGCCGGCGGCTGTGGCACAGTCCCCGCAGCAGTCGCAGCCGCGGCTTCGTTCAAAATCCTGTGGTGGATGGTGAACAGTGCCAGCTCCAGCCGGTCCGACACGCCGATCTTGTCATACACGTTGCGCAGATAATTCTTGATGACCTGCTCGGTGGTCCCCAGCTGCGAAGCGATTTCTTTATTTTTATATCCCTGCACGATCAGCGCAACAATCCGCAACTCTTTTGCGGTGAGCCGGTCGCGCACCCGCAATCCGACCATATCGTTTTCGGTGAGCTCGCTGGGCACGGCAACATCCTGCACCCAGGTTTCGTTGCGCGCCACTTTGCGCACGCAGTCCACCAGCGCCGCGCTGGTCACGTTGCGATAGACCACACCGTGCGCGCCGTTCGCCATATGGCGTTGCGCGCTCTCGCCGGTATCGGCCAGCACCACCACGCGAGTCTTGGCGCGGTTCGCCGCCTGCACAATCGCCGCAAAATCATTGTGAAATCCCGCCGCCACCACCAGAACCGCGGCCCGGAACTTGTCCAGGGCCATAAACATCTGTTCCGGAGTTTGCGCCTGGGCCACAATGCGCATCTCGTCTTCCACGGCCAGCACCTTGGCGATGCCCGCCCGGAAAATTGCCTGATTATCCGCCAGAATCAGTTTGAGCATGTTGATCAGCGCTCCAAAAATTTAGCTCCGCACGAACTCATACGAATCGATCACGCAGGCCACGCCGCGGCCTTCTCCGCCTTCTCCAGTTTCGTCGGCGCGCACCACCCGCCCCTTGCACTGGATCTTGACGTTTTCGGTTCCACCCGTCATTTCGGGCGACAGCGTGATCTCAAATTCCACGGGGGAACCAATGCTCAACGAAGCATCGGCGCGAATGAACACGCCGGCCGCGCTCAGGTTCCCGGTCACTCCCTTTGCGTCTCCGCTGGTCTCCTGGTGAATCTTGATCGGCAATTCCAGGGGAAACCTTTTCCCGGTCCGCGCTTCTTCGGACACAGTTCCTCCTCTGTACGGACTTGGTCTGTATTGTTCAGCGGACGATACCAACGCCGTCAAACCAAGCTCCTGGCGGGCAGAAACCCGCTCTCCTGCTCAGTGGCGGTTATATCACGGATGTTACTCATATAAAAGCCTGATAACGCATTAGTTAACGGTAGCAACTAGATTCCCCCTCGGCCCACCCCCGCTCTCCGCCAAATCTCTTGTCATTCCGACGCGCGAGCGAAGCGAGGCAGGAGGAATCTGCTTTCTGCCGGAGGCCACCACGGACGATTGCTCACCCCCGCCCGGGCGGACGCCGCCGCCGAACGTGTTTCAACGTATCCAGCACAAAGGCGCGGGCGATGCCTTGCACTTCCTGCCGGACGCGGTCCATGTCGATATCAACATTCCGCCGTCCCCGGCTTCCTTTCTTGAGACCCGAGCGGCTCGTTGGAGCGGGTACGGGCGACGTTTGCTTCATGGCGTTAACCACAACGCGGGCAGCCTGTTCCGCCGTGATGCGCGAGACCGATGCTGGCGGGCGCGGCGGCGGCAGCGCCGTGCTGCGGGCGGCGTTTGCGCTGCCAGCGGCGGGGATGTTTCCGCTCACTGCGGTGGTGGTGGCAGCTGACGTAAGGTCCCCTTCGGCGCGCTTAGCCTGCTCAGGGCAGGCTCTCCCCTCCACGCCTTTGCTCGTGTAGGGCGGACACTCTTGCCCGCCGCCGTTGACTTTGCTCTGGCCTTGGGCTACGAAAATCCGAAGCCGGACGCGACCGTGGAATCCCACCTTGCAAAAAACGCAAGAATGGGGCACCCGCCAAATTCTACCGGTCCAGATTTTCCGATCAAATTTTACCGATTCCAAATCTTGCCGATCCAAATTTTACGGATCCGTGACAAAGCTCGAAGAATTGTCCACTAGGATGGCTCTTCATTCTGCGCCCCGTTTGCCAGGCTGAACGCAAACGCCGGGCCAGACTGCCAGGTTCCCAGCATCGAATGGAGGATTTATGCAGCACACCACACACCCGCGCCATCATCGGGTCGTCACCGCTTTCGTGGGCATCGCGCTGCTTGCCCTTATGGTTTTGCCCGGATCAGCGCAGGAACCGGGCGTCGTCCCAAAGGCTCGGGTGAAAGGCTGGCCCGGTCACGCCCGCGACGCGCAGCACACCAGCGTGTCCTCCGTAGCGGCTCAACCGCTGGCGGAAATTCATTGGCAGACGCCCGTCGACCTCCGACCACCCACAGGAGAAATCTTCATCCACTATGGCTCCCCGCTGGTCACATCTGCGGGTACCGTGATCGTGCCGGTGAAGACTGGCACCGATAGCTTCCGCGTGGAGGCGCACGACCAAGCCACTGGGAACGTGCTGTGGCAGCTGAAAACGGACTACCGGGCCCCGAGCGCTGGTTTTCTGCCGAGCTTCAGTCCGGTTCTTTCGAATAATAAGCTCTACTTCCCGGCCGCCGGAGGCACGGTGCTGGTGCGCGACACTCCCGACCAGGCTACCGGCAAGCTTTCTCGGCTCGTGTTTTATGGCGCTGAGAATTTGAGAGGCAATCAACAAGCGTACGACAAGAATGTCCAAATCAACACTCCCATCACCGCGGATTCCGCAGGTAACCTCTACTTCGGATTTGTTGTCCTGGGATCCACGCCCATCGGCTTGCAGAGTGGTCTGGCTAGAATTTCGGCATCCGGGCAGGGATCCTTCGTCGTGGCCACAATAGCGGCCAACGACCCGCAGATCACGAAGGTCGATATGAGCTGCGCGCCGGCTCTGTCTCGTGACGAAAAAACCCTGTACGTTGGAGTGAACAATTTCGACTTCGGCTTCGGATACTTGCTCGCCCTTAACAGCGAAACCTTGCAGACTATCGGGGAGGTTCGGCTCACGGATCCCTACTCGGGCTTAGACGCCACAATCCCGGACGAGAGCAGTGCTGCGCCCACCGTTGGTCCGGACGGCGATGTCTACTTCGGCGTCCTGGAGAATCCATTTCCTGAGCACAACGACCGGGGCTGGCTTCTGCACTTCAACGGGACTCTCAGCCAGGAAAAAATTCCAGGCAGCTTTGGCTGGGACGACACGCCGTCGATTGTGGCGGCAGCACTGGTGCCTTCCTATCAAGGAACTTCGAAATATCTGATCATGAGCAAGTACAACAACTACGCGGGTATTGGCACCGGCGACGGCATCAACAAAGTCGCAATCCTCGACCCCAACGCCACCGAGCCCGACCCCATCTTGCCGACTACCACGGTGATGAGTGAAGTGCTGACTATCAAAGGAGTCACACCCGACCCCGACTTCCCGGATTTTCCCGGCGCCGTGCGCGAATGGTGCATCAACACCGCCGCAGTCGACCCAGACAAGAAGTCGGTTCTTGTCAACAGTGAAGACGGCAAACTTTACCGCTGGGACCTGACCACCAACACTTTCTCGCAAGTCATCACGCTAAGCAGTGGCATCGGGGAAGCCTATACGCCCACGGTAATCGGCACAGATGGCACAGCTTTCGCCATCAATGACGCGGTGCTGTTCGCTCTCGGCCGTTGAGGAGACTTGCCTGGAAATCCACAGGTCCATGTGACAACTAACCTTGCCTCTGGCGGCGAACTCGTCCATCATCCCAAGGCGGAGGCGAGCTGGATGCTGACTGGATACCTCGGGCCTAAGTCCTTTAGAAAACGGATTTTACCCGTAAGTGATTGTGGCCCTGGGATTCTTTCGCGTTTTCCCGCCAAGCTGATGATTCCAATAGACCGTGGGGGAGGGGGTATCCCCGAATTCTGCAACCGAACCGAGCGTGGTACCGTCTCAATTAGAGGGTTCTTTCCCAGGAGAGCTATTCATGTCGGGTCCACTGAATTCATTCTTCTTTCCCGCGAAGCGTCCGCGTCATTTCATTCTTCAGATCGCTGTGCTGCTCTTCGCATCGAGTTCGTTAGTGTGGGCTCAGAAGCCAGGCGAATCGAATCCGGCCGCGAATCCCGGGACAACGTCCCTCACCAGGCCTGCGGAGGGAAAGCCGAAGCCGAGCACGGACCAGTCGTTCCAGACGCTGGCGCAGTTCAACGATGCGCTCGAGAGTCTGGCGGCGCGGGTTTCTCCGGCGGTGGTGCAGATTCTGGTTACGGGATATGGTCCGCTGCACGAGGAGGATCGCGCGCAGACGGCGTTGATTGTGCGCCAGCATGCGGTCGGCTCGGGAGTGATTGTCGACGCGAATGGCTACATCATGACCAACGCGCACGTGGTGGAAGGCGCGCAGCGCATTCGCGTGGCGCTGCCGTTGCCCATGAACGATTCCAGCGGGCAGGTGCCGGAGGGCAAGCGGCGAATTCTCGAGGCGCGGCTGCTCGGCCTGCACAAGGAAACCGACCTGGCGCTGCTGAAGATCGACGACACGGATTTGCCGACGCTGTCGCTGGTGAGCCCGCAGCGTCCGCGAGTGGGGCAGTTAGTGTTTGCCATTGGCAGTCCGGAAGGTTTGCAGAATTCGGTGACCATGGGAGTGATCAGCGCGCTGGCGCGGCAGCCCGATCCCACGAAGCCGATTACTTATATTCAGACCGACGCGCCCATCAATCCGGGCAACAGCGGCGGCCCGCTGGTGGATATGAACGGCGCGGTCGTCGGGATCAATACTTTTATTCTGTCGCAGGGCGGCGGCAGCGAAGGGCTGGGATTTTCGATTCCCGCGCGGGTAGTCGATTTTGTGTATCACAGCCTGCGCAAGTATGGGCACGTGCATCGCGTTGAGATTGGCGCAGTGGCGCAGGAGATTACGCCTACGCTGGCCGATGGTCTGCACCTGCCGCGGCGCTGGGGCGTGATGGTCGCGGACGTGAAGCCGGACGGTCCAGCAGCGTCGGCGGGGCTGAAAATTCAGGATATTGTTCTTTTCGCCGACGACCGGCGCATTGAAACTTTGCCGTCGCTGACCTCGGCGCTGTATCTGCATCGCGTGGATCAGGTATTGAAACTGGAAATTTTGCGAGGCAGCGAGAAGAAGACACTCTACGTGCCGGCGATCGAGCATCACGACCAGATTGACCAACTGCTCGATGCGGTTAATCCTGAGAATAGCCTGATCTCGCGCCTCGGCATTCTGGGCGTGGACCTGACTCCGGAGCTGCGCGGCCAGTTAGGTTCGTTGCGGCTGCCGTCGGGAGTGATCGTGGTAGGGCGTGCCGCCGATTTGATTCTGCCCGACACGGGCTTGCAGGCTGGCGATCTGATTCATCAGCTGAACACTACGTCCATCGATTCCATGGACGGGCTGCGCGCGGCGGTGCGCGATCTTAAGACCGGCGACCCGGTCGTGCTGCAGGTGGAGCGCGATGGGGGATTGCAATATTTGAGTTTTGAGATGGAGTAGTGAGGAGGAGATAGAGGCGGATTTGCTCGTGGCGAGAGACAAGCAGATTCCTCGCTTCGCTCGGAATGACAACGAGCGGGAGGAACGACAGGAGCGGGGAAGAGGAACGACAACGAGCGGGGAAGAGGAATGACAGGAGCGGGACAGGAATGATCGGAGCCAGGGGTCGAAGCGAACGGATCGGACCGAGTGATCGGAACGGGAGCAGCTTAGAAGGCGCTGCCGCCACCGCCGCCGAAGCCGCCGCCGGAGAAGCCTCCTCCGCCCCCGCCAAAGCCACCACCACCGAAGCCTGAACCGGTGGAGGCTGCGCGCGGAGCGGAAACGAAGACCTGGTGCATGTCGGTCGTCATGCTCTGCATGGAACTGGAGAAAAAGATCGGGTTGAAACCCATGCCCGGCATATATCCAGGACCAACGTACCAGCTCGGCGGATCTTTCACGATGCCGGCAAAGGCCTGGGCCCAGTGGTGCTCAACGCCGAGAGCCATCGCGTAGGGAAGAAACTTTTCGAACGTGGTGGGTGGCATTACCTTGAGGCGCTCGGCGTCCACGCGATTCATGAATTCCTGGAAGCCGAGCACGGCGATGTGAATGCGCGCGCCGGCGACAGTTTTGGCGGTCATCACGCGGGCGAAACAGCCACCAGATGACCACGGCGAGGGGCACGCACACGACCAGCAGCAGCGCGGAGCTGAAGAAGTTGGCCCAGCCGAAGTATTGCAAAATTGCAAAGGGAACCAGTATTGCGAACGCGGCAGCGATGCTATAGCCGTTCGCGGATTCAGGGTCGAGCAGATAGATGCCTTTGTTTTTCAACGCCGACATAATGTCTGCACGGATGATGGGAACGGCGGTATAGAAGCGGTTCTTCAGGCTGGAGAGGCTAGTGTCACTTCCGGTCGCGAAAATATTTTCCAGCATCACGCTTTCGTGCGGAGCGAGGTCGGTCCATTGCTCGCGGGGCTTGAGCAGATGGAAAATGTAGTCTTTGTGGGTGAAGACGAGCCCTTTCTCCGCAGTTTCTTCGATCTTGATATAGCCGCGGACGGCTAGATCGATCATGGTCGATGTGATGTCGCGGGGATGGATTTTGTCGTCGAGCAGGGTCCCGCACTCCGCGGGAGAAACGCCTTTGGGCGGCTCGTACATGGGCGCGACCGACATGCCAGGATCGGGATCGCGGCCTTTGAACCACCAGAGCGGGAACATCACAGCCAAAGTGACCAGTGGGAAAAAAACGATCGGGTTGCCGCCGATGAACCATAAGAATCGGGTCAGCGCGCTGGGCTGATGGAGGATTCCTTTGGGGATGTAGACGTCAATGGTCATGCCGCCGCGCATCGGCAAACGGCTGGTGGTTTCGAAGGTCGCGATGGAGCCCTCGACCGTGGCCGTGGCGTCGTGCTCGGTTGAGCCGTAAACACCGGTGAAAGCCTGGGCCTGCAGCGAACTGGCGGCCGTTGCAGGAAAAGTCACGATCGCAGCGGCGTGATCGATGGGGACGGGCCAGTCGTTTCCGGTGACGTTCCAGTAGAACTCGTCGTAGGCGTCGAAGAAACGCGTGCCGTTGCGGACGTTGTAGACGATCTCCACGCTTCGGGTGGCGTCGACGGCGTCGGGAAGATAAATTTTCAGGTCGCGATTGCCGCCGGAAGTGGATGAATCGTACTTCAGACTGCCGCCGACGCCGTCGGTGACGCTGGTGACGTCGATGTAGAGCTCGTAGTTTGTGTGATTGGGGCCGGGATATTCGATGGGCAGGATGCGGTGAATGCCGTGCCACTCGCCGACGAACGTCAGGGTAATGTGCTCGGTGACCAGGGCGCTGCCGTCGGGGTTGACGGTGATGGTGTCCTGAAAATCGGTGATGCGCCAGCTCTTTGCGAAGAGCGGAGAGATGAGAGCGAAGATGATCGCGGCCAGGCCCGCGCCCTGACGGATGATTCGGAGGAGACGGCGCCGAATCGGGCTTCGGGCTTCAGCAATCGGGCTCCGGCTTTGGGGCTTCCGCATTGACGGTTTAGAACTTCACGGCTACGGGTTCGCGGTCGGCTTCGCTGGTCTCGAAAAACTGGCGCGCCTGGAAGCCGAACATGCCGGCCAGAATGTTGGTGGGGAAGACTTGAATTTTGGTGTTCAGGTCGCGCACCACGGCGTTGTAGTAGCGGCGCGCGTTCTGGATGGAGTCTTCCGTCTGGCTCAGCGACTCCTGCAGTTGCGTGAACTGCTCGGAGGCTTTTAGTTCCGGGTAGTTTTCGGCGACGGCGAAAAGGCTCTTCAGGGCGCCGGTCAGCTGATTTTCGGCCACCGCTTTGTCGTTCGGCGAGGTAGCCTGCATGGCCTGCGAACGAAATTTGGCGATGTTTTCGAATGTGCCTTTTTCGTGAGTCGCGTAGCCTTTGACGGTTTCGACCAGATTGGGGATCAGGTCGTGACGCCGCTTGAGTTGCACGTCGATGTCGGACCAGGCCGAATCGCAGCGCACCCGCAGCTGGACCAATCCGTTGTACATGCTGATCAGCACAACGGCGATCACGACCAGGATGACCAGGAAGATGATGCCACTCATGTGTCTCTCCCGGACTTGGAAATGGAATTCCATCGGACGTTAACACAGAACTGGAGATTGGCAAAATCGGGTGGGTGGGTAGGGTGGAGAACGGGAGGAACGCGACATGGGTTGCGGTAGCTCCCGGCAGAAAGCAGATTCCTCCTGTCTCGCTTCGCTCGCGCGTCGGAATGACAAAGGAGGAGGGTGTGCTCGCTTCTTCGCTCGCGCGTCGGAATGACAAAGTTGCAGGAGGGCGCTGTGGTAGCACGTTCCGTTCGTGCGGTTTACGGTTGTGGGGCGAAGTAGCCTTTGCGGGAACGGACTTGCAGGTCTTTTTTCAGGGTGGAAACTTCGATGGAGCGGTAGCGGCCGTCGGTTTCGAAATCGGCGGGTTTGTAGGAGACGACGTATTGGCTGCGGAGTTCGTCTTCGATCGCCGCGAAGGAGTGGGTCACGTCCTTCATCTTGAAGGGAAAGAAGGCACGTCCGCCGGTGGATGCGGCCAGTTGCTCCAGAACGTTATCGCCGCGCAGAACGAGGCCGCTGTCGTCAGTGGAGATGGCGTAGATGATGACCTCGGCGCGTTGCGCCATCTCGATGGCTTGCGCGCGCGTGACTTCGCTTTGGTTATCTTCTCCGTCGCTGACCAGGACGATGGCCTTGCGGACGGGATGATCGGGACGATCTTTGAGAAATTTTTCTTTGCTGATGCGATAAATCGCGTCGTAGAGCGCGGTACCTCCGCCATCGTGCAGCTTGTGTACGCCCACCGAGAGCAGCCCAACATTGTCGGTGAAATCCTGCACCAGTTGGCTCTGGCTGTTGAAACCGACGATGAAGGCGCGGTCGAATCCGGCGCGGATGGTGTGCTGCAGGAAGCTAGTCGCAGCGCTCTGCTCGAAATCGAAGCGGCTGTTGACTGAACCGCTCACGTCAATCAGCAGGCCGAGATCAAGAGGAAGATCAGTTTCACGGCGGAAGTTGAAGATGGCCTGCGGCGGCTTGTGGTCGTCAAGAATCGTAAAGTCAGACTGCGTCAGGTCGCGGACAAACTTGCCGTGCTTGTCGGTCGCGATGAAGAGCAGGTTCACTTCGTCGACGCGTTTGTGCAGCGTGACGATGCCGGTTTGCGGATCGTCCGTACCAGCGGACACGGATGCGACATAAGAAACTTTGGGCGCGGTGGCAGACTGGGCATAGGAGTGGGTAATGCCGGCCGAAACGGCCAGCAGAAGCGCCACCAACCGAAAGACGAGATGCGTGTACTTCATGCCCTTAGCATCCAATTTTTTCACTCGTGCCCGACCAAAACGCGGCCATCCGGCAGATAAACGGTCCTTCCCGACTGAATATGTGCACGTTACGTGCCGAACTCGCCCTCTAGCGGGGCGATATCTCATTGACTTTAGGGGCACGCGGAGCAGAAGCCAAGTTACAAAAGGAGCACACGTTTGGTCATAGTAAGATACCCAGCAAAACACCCGTAGATTCTGCCACTTGCGGCGCGCCACACTGGAGAGCAGACCACGTGTGCATTGGCGAATTCTTTCTGCGACCCGTGCCGGGTTTAAGATGATGATTTGAGCTTTGCTGTCTGCATTTATTTTTCTGGTTATTATGAAATCTCTTCGGAGGAAATTCATGAAGAAGTTGATGGCATGTTTGCTGGCGCTGTTGCTGGCGTCGTCGGCATTTGCGGCCGACGAAAATGACCAGCGTGAAGAAGATCGCGTGAAAGACGCGGGCGTAGTGATGAAGGAAGTGCTGAACATTCCAGACGACATCCCGCAGGACTTGCTGGACAAGGCGGAATGCGTGGTGGTGCTGCCCTCGGTGAAGAAAGGAGCATTCGGGGTGGGCGCCAGCTACGGTCGTGGCGTGATGATTTGCCGTGGTGGCCCGCACTACACGGAAAAATGGGGAGCTCCGGCACTCTACGCTGTAGAAGGCGCGAGCATTGGTTTTCAGGTAGGCGGGCAGGCTACCGATTTCGTTCTGCTGGTGATGAATCCCAAGGGCGCGGAATCTCTGCTCTACAGCAAGGTGAAGCTGGGTGCGGACGCTTCTGCTGCCGCCGGTCCCAAGGGGCGAACCGCTGAGGGCGCGACCGACATTGTGATGCAGGCGGAGATTCTCTCCTACTCCAGAAACAAAGGATTGTTTGCGGGAATTTCGCTGGAGGGATCCACTTTGCGTTCCGATGGCGGCGCCAATGAAAAGCTCTACGGGAGAAAGTTGACCGCCAAAGAAATCATTCGCGAAGGGAAAGTTGGAATTCCGGCGTGCGCGCGGGATCTGGTTTCTCTGCTGGACGCGAAGTCTCCAATCAACAAGTCGGACCCGAAGTCGCTGGAATAGAGTGGAGTCGCACGCCGTGTGAGTCAAGTGGACGTGAATCCTGGGGACGTCATTCCTGTGAACGCCATTCCTGTGAATAAGAAAAATGCGGTTGAGTTGGTCCGCTGCCACTGGGCGAGCGGCGACGGACTCACGATCCGCTATCACGATGAAGAATGGGGCGTGCCGGTGCATGACGACGGCAAGCTCTTCGAGTTTCTTATTCTGGAAGGCGCGCAGGCGGGATTGAGCTGGGACACGATTCTCAACAAGCGGGAGAACTATCGAGTTGCCTTCGATCAGTTTGATGTTCGGCGGGTTGCGGCTTACGATCGCCGCAAAATGCAGAGGCTGCTGAAAGATCCGGGCATTGTTCGCAACCGGTTGAAAATCAGTTCGGCGGTCGGGAATGCGAAGGCCTTTCTTCGCGTGGCGGAGGAGTTTGGCAGTTTTGACCGCTATATCTGGCGCTTTGTGGACGGCGAGCCGCGGGTAAATTCACGGAAGTCGGCGAGGCAGGTTCCGGCGAAAACTGCGGAGTCGGACGCGATGAGCAAAGACCTCAAAACCCGCGGATTTAATTTTGTCGGGTCGACGATCTGCTATGCGTTCATGCAGGCGGTTGGCATGGTCAATGACCATCTGGTCAAGTGCTTTCGATACGAGGCCCTTGGCGGTGGCCGCGGAGAAAAGTGAGTTCCCTTACTGCGCGGCGGTTTTGGCGGCGGCTGCTTCCGGAATTGTAATCTTCACGGAATCGGGTTGCGTCCAGACTTCCTTGCCATTGGTCAACTCCAGGCGATTCATGGTGACCTTCAGTTGTCCGTGGTCCACTTCCACAAGAAGATAGTGGTAGTTGATTTCCTTGCTCTGGAAGGGGTCGTCCGGAGCGCGGTCGATGGGATAGGCATGCGCGGCCCCGCCTCCGGAAACGAAGTAAGTGACTCCGCCGTGCTCGTGGCGCTCGTAATTGTGCACGTGGCCGGAGAAGACGATGAAACGCACGCGGGCTTTTTCCTGTTGAGCCTTTTCCTGGCGAGCTTCGAGCATTTTCGCCAGCAGCTTTTCCTGCGAGCGGGCGGAGTGGCCGCCACCGTGTGTTTTCATGTCGGAGGAACTGGTGTAGGGCGGATGATGCAGCATCAGGAAAACGAAATCTACGTCGGACGGAATGCTGTCGAGTTTTTTGGCCAGCCATTCGCCCTGCGGGCCGGTTGTTTCATCCTGAGAACTGTCGAGCACCAGCAACAGGATGTTGGCGGCGCGTACCGAGTAATAGCGGCTATTCTTCAAATCGGGAAAGCGTTGGAAATAATTGCCGAGGGCAATATTTTCATCGCCGTGCAATTCATGATTGCCAAGGGTCGGGTAGACGGGTATGTTTTTTTCGCGCCAGATGCTGGTTTCGTTGTCCCAGACTTTCCAGTCGTTCTTATCGTTGCCGTTGTAAACGATGTCGCCGGTGAAGCAGATAAACGCGGGATTGACTGCGGCGACGGCGCGGACCAGCGCGATACGCACCGGTGGGTTGGCAGCGTCGGTGTCCGTGGGATCGTGGAAACGGCTATCGCCATAGGCGACGAAGCGAAAAGGCACACTCAGATTAAGCTGCAAATCGGTGGTGGAGGCTTGCCCGATTGACTGCTTCGTGCAACTTGGCGTGATCAGGAATGCCGCAAGGCTCGTCAGCAAACAAATGCGGGCAAAAAATCGGCTAGGAGTTTTCATAGAATTTCGGGGTGGGGATTCTGGCGGACAGCCAAGAGCCCGCGGAGACAATTCTCCGGAGATCATTCTCCCACGTGCAGCGTGATACGGCATCTGGACAAGCGAATCATCGGGGGAGCGGCCTGCCGTGAATGTGGGCGAAACCGGTCGAGCTTGGTTCGAACAGACCCTCGGCGTCGATTAGACCAGTCACCATGAGCCGTTCTAGTGCTGTCGAGCTAGCGCGCCTCGCCCACCCGTACGGTCCGCACACCAAAAACGCCCCGGATTTCGTTGCCATCTGTCGCCTGGAAGCGCACCGTTACTTTGCGCTTTTCTCCAATCAGCTCCGCTGGGATTGCGTAATTGGTATCAACAAAATGGGCGTCCTGCTCGGGGCTGCGTGGCTGCGCGACGTAGTCGCCAATCTTTTTTCCGTCGATCAGAACGTCGAATGTGCTTTTCCGCCGACCTTCGCCGCCGTACGTCACCCACAATGCGGTCGGCTGTGACTTCTCGACCGGCATATCGAAGGAGAACCAGCCTTTGCCGGTGCGTCCATGGCGGCTCCGCCAGAGAAGAGGAGCAGAGTCTTCTCCTTGCTCGTTGAAGTCGCGCTCCGACTGCATCTCACCCGGCTGGGCAAAAGCAATCGTGGCTGCCTGAAGCTTCTGTTGCTTTTCCTGCTCCGCTTTGTATTCGGCGGAGCGCTTGTTCCATTCCTCCGGAGTGAAAACGTCCCAATAGACAGCGTATTCTCGGCGCGGAAGTTCGTAGAATGGCGCAAATTCGATGTCCTGGGGAAGACTAACGCCGGTCGTTTTAAACCACCCTGGCTTTCCTGACTCCGGCTTCAGCCACCGCTCCAGTGGTTCATTGCCGACGACAATCGGGGAAGCCGAGGGCCTGCCTGGTTTTTCATCATCACCATCGTCTCCCCTGACCTCGGGCCCAAGGTCACCGGCCAGTACGAGCGGACCCCACATGAACGCCATCCGGCTGGGATTGTCCGGCAGCGGTTCCTTGTGCAGGACCTTTGGAAGAGTGAGGTCAACAACGTCGCCTTGCCGCCACACCCGGGTGATTTTGACGTAGGAATCAGCCGGCGAAAGGTCTTTGAGAGATTGGCCGTTTACTCTAACGCCGAAACCGTCTCCCGCCCAATAAGGCCTGCGCAAAGCGAGCGCGAACTCTTTTGGTGTCTTGGTTCGGATTTTGACCGAAGCAGATGAACCGACGGGAAAATCGGTGACCATTTCCACCTCGACTCCAGCGGAATCCCAGCGCGCGATCGACGGAGCGTAGAGGCCGATCCAGAATTCATCCGAGCCTTTGTAGTAATAGATTCCTGCCCCGTGCAGGGCATGGCTTTCCATGCTTGTTCCCACGCAGCAGGTGAAATCCTCGAACATGCGTTGATATTCGTGTTGCACTCCGCGGCCGACCGGCAGCATGTATGAGGTGGTTCCGTCCCGTGGATCCTGCGAGGGCAGAATGTCATTGAATAATGCCCGTTCGTGGAAATCCGCATAGCGGATGTCGGGATTGACGGAGAAGAGATCGCGAGTCATCTTCAGCATGTTGTAGACATTGCACGTCTCCGCCGTTCGCCCGTCCACCATGTCGCTCAACCTGTCAGGCTCGCCGAAGTATTCGTTCTTGCCGTGGCCGCCTGTGACGAAGCTGTAGTGGTTCACTACGCGGTCCCAAAAAAACTTTGCCGTTTCTTCATCGGCCTGGTTGCCCGTGTACACGTAGCGAACAAGCGCCCCATAGACCTTGGGAACCTGCGTGTTGCCGTGGGTGTGTGCGAGGACATCGTGATCTTCCGCAAGAGCATCCAGCACGGTTTTCTGATGGAATTTATCGGCGAGTGCGAGCCAGCGTTCGTCCGCAGTGTCGGCATACAGCTCGGCGAGAACTTCGTTCATCCCGCCGAACTCGGTTGCCAACATACGTTGCAGCTGATCATCGTTCAGCTTTGACAGAATCTTCTCGACCCAGCCCGCAAACTTGATCTCCACCTGCAGAGCGGTGGCGTTGTCGGTGTACCTGTAAGCATCTCTGAGGCCGGCAAAGAGTTTGTGCTCGACGTACCACGGGGACCAGAGACCGTTGAGATCGAAGCCCCCCGACCGGATGATGCCATTGCTCAGGTCGACGAAGCGTTGCTTTCCATCGACGCCCTGGCCGTCCTCCAGAGCACCGATGTATCCGTCGCCCTGGGCGTCTTGAATCTCCTTCAATTGTTCGACAATGTAGTTCGCCCGCTCTTTGAATCGGACATCGCCGGTGGCCGCCCACATCAGACTGACAGCCGAGAGGTAATGACCTGCGATGTGTCCGGTCAGGTTTCGTCCGGGCCCATCCCATCCGCCGTAGCCTTCGGCTTTGGGCTTGAGTCCGGCATGCTGGCGAAGGAACGCAAGCATGCGGTCAGGCTCGAGTTCCAATAAATATTTCGCGTCGGCTTCCTGGGCCGCTTTGAGCGGACCTCCGGTCAGCCTCACATGATTCAGGGGTAGAGGATTCAGCTTAATCGTCTTGTGGCTTTCCAGTTGCGCGGGATTCTCATTCTGCGCCGATGCCTGCAGGACCGCGCTGGCCAGCAAACAAATGAAGAGGACACTCGTCTTCAGACGATGACCTGCGAAGTGCGGTCTTTCAGCATTTAACATGAGGACCTCACGACTCGACTCTGCACACTTGAGCGGCGCTCATTCGGCATTCCTGAGTGCATTCCGACGGGATCCGCCCGCCATCACTAAGGGATGACAAAAACCAACGCTCAACTGCGGTACTCCTGGATTGGCTCCGAGAACGCAACCAGCTGGTCTTGAACGGATAACTGCCCAAAGAGATTGGTGCCTTTCAGGTCTTCGCCGGCCTGTTTTTTCGCCTTTTTCACTTCATCCTTGGCGTTGGTACTCGCGGCCATTTGCTCGATCGCCTTCTGCAATCCGACCGAACCCTTGCCGGTGGTTTTGGCCTTGAGATCGGCGAATGGGAGCTTCAGGTTTTGCGCTAGATGGATCGCCGTAACGCACTGCTCCAGCGTCTTGAAGCCGGCGCAGGCCTGCTGGGGGCCCAAGTCCGCGGGCAGCATAGCCTGTAACTTGGCAGAGAGCCTGGCATCGTCATGCAGCACTTGGTCGATCGATTTCATCTGCACTTCGTTCGTGGGGCCGGTGTCGGGTCGGCCGGAAGTGCCGGAGGGCTGAGAAGGAGTCGGCGCTCCACGGTTCGGCATTTGGGCAAAAGCCATCACCGATTCCAGTGCCACTAACACAACGAGCCTTATGATCATGGCCAACCTCCACGCAACAATCGTCGCTCGGCGGCAGAAGAACCGTCTCCTGCCGCTTATGCATACATCCATTCCAACAGACTAGAACTCGAAGTTCAATCGAACCTCGATAACCCTCGCTCCTACGACATTTGAAGTTTGCCCAAAAGCGCTGCCCTGGAGGCCAGCGGTTCCGGTGTTAACGTCCCACTCCGGGTGGTTGAATACGTTCAGGAATACGCCCTGAACGTTGAACTTAAAACCTTCCTTAATGGCAATCGCCTTGGTGACCGACATATTTGGGGTGATGTGGTGCAGCGTGTAGAACCACGGACGATAGCCGACCGACCCCGGCACCTGGTTGGGGGTGATCAAAGGAGAGGCGATCCCGCTGGCGGCGATGAACTTGGGATTGATCCAGGCCTTCGAATTGCAAGGTTGGCCGGCCGTACAGGCTGGATTTGGATAGAGGCCGATTGCATGCTGGATTTGGGACGCGGTCACACCGTTCAGAACAATCCCTCCGTCGAAGAGATTGTTGAACGTGTCGTTACCGCCCGCCATCTGGAACGGGTAGCCGCTGGTGTAGGTGACAACGGTTCCCAATGTCCATCCCCCGACCACTCGATCCAGCAGGGCATTGCTGTGCAGGAAGGGCTTTCCTCTTCCGAAAGGAAGGTCGTAAGTGCCATAGGCGTTCAGCACGTTGCGGCGATCTGTTGTATTAGGGCCGTAGGCCAACCGCAAGTTTCGCAGCGTATATTGCTGCGTCATGGCCAGATTCTTGCTCCAGGTGTAGTTGGCGTTGAATTGCATGCCATGCCACTGCCGTTGGCGGAACTCCAGCTGAAGGCCGTTGTAATTGGAATACCCCGCCGAGGTGAGATATCCCACTCCGCCACCGGCGTTATACGGATTGACCTGGAACTGATTCACCGGATAGTTTCCACCGGTTCCGCTGTATTGCAAGTTGTTCTGGCAGGACTGACCAGCCACGGAAGACGGGGAAATGAGGTTACAAAAGTAGTTGGCATTGAAGCCAAAGGGGCTCGCGATCTGGGCCGCCATGGTGCCGGCTTGCCCCAATTGCAATTCTTGAATGAACGGATTGTTCGGACCGTAATCAAGAAGGGGCACGCCGGGTCCGCCGGAGGGTTCACCAGCAAAGGCCGCATCGAAAATGGGCATGGCCTGCTGACCGGCAAAGCCGTTATTGGCGAATGAGGTAATCCCGTTCGTCTTATTGATCGCCAGATTAGCCTGCGCTGCCTGGAATTGCTGCAGGAATCCGCTCTCAAAAATGTTGACCTCATTGAGATTTTCGCCTAGCCATTCGTGAATGCCACGGTTGCCGACGTAGCGAACTTCGATGGCGTTGCTTTTCCCCAGCTCGCGCTGGATGCCAACGTTCCATGATTGGATGTAGGGCTGCGCAATATGGGGATTCATGCCTTGGAAGTTCGATTGCCAGGCCTGCGAGGCCTCGGAAATCTGGGCGGAATAACTGCTCGGCGTAACCAGGAAGGGAGGTATCGAACTGCGGTCGTTCACATACTGGTTGAAGTGCACGGTTCCAGCCTGAAAGTCTCCTGGAGCCACAAACGATTCCCCCTGAGTCTGGTAATTCTGATAGAAAAACTCCCCGAAGTTCGAAGCGTACTGCCAGTAGCTTTGATATTGCTCGGTGTAGCGGCGCAGGGAATATCCCGCGCGAAACACGGTCTTGCCGCCTCCTGTCAGCTTGCCCAGAAATCCTTCCGTGAACTGTGGGCTCCAGGCAATTCCCAAATTTGGTTGTGGACTTACGTTCCACGGACTGTAGGCGTGGCTGCGAGCGATGTATGCCGGATTCGGGTCGCCGAGAAGAGAACCGGGATTGAAGAGATTGTTGGGGCCGCTCGGCCCCCACAGGCCCGCTTGGGTGGGACTGTAATAAATGCTGTTCAGGTCGTGGTCGTCTCCGGTGAAATCCCAGCGCAATCCGTAGTTCACCGTGAGATTCGGCCGCACCCGCCAGGAGTCCTGGAAGTGCAGCCCCCACCCCTTCTGCAATTCGTCGAGGTTCAGGGCGCCGAATTGCTGATAGGTTTTCGTCTTGGGGTTGATGGGGTGACTCCCAGCAATGATTGCGATATCCCCGGTCAGGATAGCGTAATAGCCCTGCATGGACCCGATCTGGCCAGGCGTTGCCGTAGCCAGTGCGGGGTTGCTGACGTTGAAAACGTTGTTCATGGGATCGCCGTTATTGTCGCCAAAAACCACATTGTCATAGCCTTGAGGAGGATTCCAATAGTGGTCCTGCTCGCGGTAGAAACTGGCGCCAAAGCTCATGCTGTGAGATTTGTGCTGCCATACCACGTTGTCGGAAAGATTGATCAACGGGTAGAAATTTGAGATTGCCGAGTAGAAAAACGCACCGGAGCCGGGATTGAGATTGTCCGGTCCAGCCCAGTAATTGATATATCCATACTTCTCGGGATCGCCGCCTTGTTTGGGACTGTTGGCTGCCCAGTTGTATAGGAACCCGCCGCGGAACTGATTGATCAACGTTGGCCTAAGGGTCCAGTCGAAACCCAGCGATGCGGTGTACGCGTTCGATTTGTTCCCGTCGGTCTGGTACGCGAACGCCGGGCCCGGGAATTCCTGCGGGTTCTGCGTGGGTGCGCTGAACTTGGTTTCGTTGAACGCGAGATTTACCCGGAAGCTTTGCGTGGCGTTGTAGTCTACGCGAAAGGTCGGGTAGTAGAAGTACTGATTGTTGGGCAATCGGAATTCAAGCGTCTGCGCGTTGAAGACACCAGGCGTCGAAACCAGGGTGCCAAGTTTTTCAGAAGCATCAATGGCAGTCAATTGATTCGCCACCGAAGCGTCCACTGTGGTCGCGAGGCCGGGCTGCGCGCTGGCCAAGGTAAACAGGTTGACAGTATGCATCGCGCTGTCTGAGCCCAGGTAGGTGTAATTTCCCTGTTGAGCGCCAGGCGTCATGACGGCTGTGAATGGAAAGGCTCCGTTGGCCCCCACCTCCTGCTGGCCGGGAATTCCGTCCCGCTCATAACTGAAAAAGAAGAAGAGCTTGTTCTTAAGAATCGGGCCGCCCACGCTGCCGCCAATGTCGGTCTTGTGATAAAGGGGTATGGGAATCGCGAAGAAGTCATTCTGCCAGGGGTTCGCGTTGAATGAAGAATTCTGCAGGTCTCCAAATAAACGCCCGTGGAAGCGGTTGGTGCCGCTGCGGGTCACGAAAGTGACCTGCATGTTGCCCTGTCCATAGCCCTGGTTGGCTTCGAGTTGGTCGGTTTGAACTGCCATTTCCTGGATGTTCTGAATGCGCGGCGAAGTGGCTGTAGAACCTGGGACGGCATTACCGAAATCCTTGAAACGACTGGATTGGCCGATCACTCCGTCGGTGCTGGTCACCTGCGCGGCGCCGGGCAGCCCGTTCCATGTCACAGCCGGAGTACCGTAAATTTGTGGGTTGTAAGTTAAGCTGCCCGCAGTTCCTGGGACGAGGGCCGCCAACGCCGTCAGGTCGCGATCGGTGCCGAATGGTAAGTCTTCGATCAGCTTCATGTCGATGTTGGAGCCAATAACGCTGGAAGTAGCCTCCACCAGGGGCGCTGCGGGTGCGGTCACTTCAACGGTCTCCGAAATCGCACCTACCTTAAGCGTCACGTTGATGTCCGTGACCAGGCCAGCATGCACGGAGACGGAATCGTAGACCACCGACGCATATCCGGCCCTGGAAGCGGTGAGCTTGTAGGTCCCGATGTTCAGTCCCACAAAGCTGTACCCGCCACTACTCTGGGTCGCAGCCTTGCGGACCTCGTTGGTGGAGAGATCCTGGAGACTGAGGTCCGTTCCGGGCACCACAGCGCCGCTTTGATCCAGTACGGTGATGGTGACGGTGCCCTGGGATCCGCCTTGGGCACTTGCGACGACTGCTGTTGTGACGATCACTGCGGCGACGGCCAAATACCAGAGTTTGCCTTTCATCAGTGTGCCTCCTGGCGGAGAAAACGTTTACTATTAACCAGATCCCTGTTCAAAATGACCGAGCAAGGGATATTGTATCCAGAATAGAAGATCGTTCTTAATCCGAAGGATATCGATTTGTCAAGCGCAAAAATCATCGAGACGAGTTTCGCGGTTGACAACTAAACGCATAAAGTATACAAAACTCAGACTTGGAAAACGTTTGCCCAATCTGTGACTTCCCTTAACTTTCGATCGCAAAGAAATCAGGTCCCGACGGAGTCGCTTGAGTGCTTGACACGAAAAAAGCGCAATTGCAAAAGCTCATCCTCATAGTCGTTTGCTCGCACAGCATTCTTGCGGCAAGCCAGCAACTCGAGAACGATCAATTCAAAATCGCATTCTCCCCCTCCGGTCTCACCAGCCTGAAACGGGTGCAGGATGCCTTTGATACGGACTACATTCTTGGGGGCAGAAGTCTCGGGGACGTACTCGTGCGTTACCGTGCGCCCGGGGAAGCCTGGAAAGAAATCTCGAGCGGGACGTCCGTTGCGCAACATTCCCCTGGGGAGGTCACGTATGAGATCGGCCGCGCGGTTCCGACTATTGCTACAGCCAGCCATGCAAACTCCTCCATCGGGCCCTGGCGAGTGAGAGCGCTGAACGATCAGGCTGAGCCTAAAGATTCACGTGACAAAAAGATTCCTTTTTTTACGTGGGGCGACCGGCACGGGACCGAGGAGTGGGTGGAATACAACTTCCACGGTCCAAAACAGGTGTCGTCGGTGGAAGTGTACTGGGCCGTTGGCTCGTACGAGGACTACAAGTGGGATTTACCCGTGTCCTGGAAAATCCAATATCAGGACGGCGACCAGTGGAAAGACGTTCAAGCGTCGGAGAAATATGGCGTTGTTCCGGACCAGTTCAATCACGTGAGTTTTGAGGCGGTAACGACTTCCGCCCTCCGACTTCTGGCAAAACTTCCGCAGGATGCAACGTCGGGAATCTACGAATGGCGTGTAAATACGGATCATGGGAAGGAGGTCGAGTCCGTCCAGGATATTGCCGCGATAGGAGCGTTCCGCCTGGAAGGGGATTCTCTGGTTTGGACGATCGAGGCTCGCAATCGGACTTCAAAGCCGCTCGAAGTCGGAGATCTCGGCGTCGCTCTCCCGTTCAACACCGAATACGTTCCAGACAAGACCGAGACCTACACGAAGCGGCTCATCCGCCATAGTTTCATCGGAGGCGACGGCTCCTACATTTTTTGGATGCGCTGCAATGGGATTGGGCCATTTCTGGTGATGGTTCCTGAAGGCGCGAACACACCTTGAGTACTACGATCAGCCGGAAGGGCGGAGCTTCACGGCTTATGTTCATTCCGCCGCTCGCGGTGAAGAACTGGCGGAGAAGGGCGGCAAATGGCGATTGCCCAATACGAAGCTCACGCTGGCGCCCAAGGGACAGCCGGGCGACTCGGCGAAGTACAGCTTTAAGCTTCGCTGGGCCAAAGACTACGTCGCAGTCCGCGATGTCCTTTACCGGGAAGGCGGGGTTGACGTTAATGTCGTCCCGGGCATGACCGTTCCCACTGATTTGCCCACGATGTTCTCATTGCGCACGCACAACAAGATTCGCAGCATCGTGCCTGAATTTCCTGACAAGACTTCTGTGAAGCTGGTCGGAGAGCGCGGCAAGGATACGGATGTTTACGCAGTCAACTTCTCGCGCCTCGGCGAGAACATGTTGAAGGTGCAATACGGCGATGGGAAATATATGTCGCTGGAGTTCTTCGTCACCGAGCCGCTAGAGACCCTCATTAAGAAACGTGCGCGCTTCCTGATGACGCACGAACAATGGAACGATCCCAGGCGCTGGTACAACGGCCTTTATTCGCAATGGGACATGAAGCACCAGATTTTGCGCAGCCCCGATGATCTCGACGGGCTGCAATCCTACGCGGTAGCTTGTGATGATCCGGCGCTGGGTAAAGCGCCTTACCTCGCAGCCAAGAATGTTTTCTTCCCCGATAAGGATGAGATCGCGTCGATCGAGAACTATATTCAGCACTATGTCTGGGGCGGTTTGCAGCGCACCGACAAGGAAACGTATCCGTACGGGGTTTACGGGATACCGAACTGGAAGGTCAATCGCGAAAGCCCAGAAGACAATGAGCGTGGCCAGAATCACCTTTGGCGAATCTACGATTACCCGCATGTGATTTTGCTTTACTACAACATGTATCTTGTCGCGAAGGACTATCCGACGATGGTGCACTATCTCGACGCGTCTGGTTATCTTGAACGCGCCTACCGCACCGCCATGGCTTTCTTCACGGTGCCGATGGAGATCGTGAAGTGGTCCGCGTATGAAACCGGCACGTACAACGAATTGGTGATTCCGGATTTGATTAGTGCGCTCGAACAGAATGGCCTGACGGACGAAGCGGGCAAACTCCGCGCACACTGGGAAACCAAGGCGGCCTTCTTCATCAACCAGCATCCTGATCTGTTTCAATCCGAATATCCGTTCGACTCGACGGGATTCGAATCGACACACGCGCTGGCGATATACGCGGTTCGGCGGGAGCAGGATGCGAAAGCAGTCGAGTTTCGAAAGACCGTGAAGTCGTCCGATGCCAATGACTTTCTCGAAGAGCAGATGCGTTTGAACATTGCTGCTCGCGGCACGGAGCCTGCGTACTTCTGGATGGGAAGCGACTACCGCGCTAGCGGCAACACCGCTTACACGCTCAGCTATATGTCTCAGATGGGTGGCTGGGCAGTCGAAGACTATGCCTTGAATTTCGCGAAGGACCCAGTTCCGTATCTGCGCCTGGGGTATGCGTCTTATCTGAGTTCGTGGGCGCTGCTCAACTCCGGCACTGCCGAGTCGAATTATGGTTACTGGTTTGCTGGCAAGGAGAACGACGGCGGCGCGGGCGGAGGATTTGAGCCGCGACCCTGGGGGCGGGCATGGCTCGGGAATAAGGAAATGGGGCACGGTTCATGGTGGTACTCGGGCGAAATTGATTTAGGCTTCAGCGCAGCGTTGCGCACTGCGGGGACGGTCGTGAGCGATGATCCAATTTTTGGCTTGTATGCCTATGGCGGCGAATTGACCCGGCACGGCACTGCGATCGAAGTGATTCCTCGAGATGGTCTGCGCGACAGGTTTGACGTGGTGCGTGGGAACACGCGCTTCCAAATGCGACTTGATCGCGACGGCTTCGCACCGGGCAAGCCGATCGCTTTCAGCGAATCTCTGGATCACGTGACCTTCAGGATTGAAAATCGGTCCAACGATCAACACCAAACGACGCTGACGTTGAAAGGGTTACCTCCGGCTACCTATAGCGTCTTGTCGGCTGGGAAGGTGTTGTCGAAGTGCGTAGTCGAAAGTGATGAAGAGAAGAACGTGAGAGTCACAGTGTCGCCGAGCGACGACTCTCTTGTGACCATCAACCGGGATTAGAACTTCGTCAGCGGGGAAGACGTGAGAAAACGTGGCGTTGAGTGTCTGGTGCGGCCTGTCATCTTGGTTTTGTGCACGTTCTTTTGCTGTCACAACCTATCGCACGCGCAAGACGAAGGAATCGAGCCGGGCCATTCAATTGGCAAAGTGTCGACCGATGGCAATCTGGTTGTTATGGAGCTGGATGATGGTGCCCTTGGGAAGGCGAATCTGTTCGACCTGGTCGGCCAGACGCTACGTTTCAAGCCAGATGGCTCCCAGTATCGAGTGGACCATGGGTCGTTGAACTGGGACTCAGATTTCGGCTCTCAACTGACGGGCGCGGAAGTCACTCTTCATCAGTTTACTTTTCCATTCTCGGGCAAGAAGTGGGATTCATTCTTCGTAGGAACGACCGGGTCCATCAGCTTTGGCTCGCTCGAAAAAGATGACAGCTCCGAGGGTTCCCGCCGCCCCGAAGGAGGTGTTTCCATCGGCCGATTCGAGCCGCTGTCGGAAGCGGCCAGCACTCTGATCGACCGGGCGCCGGCCATCTGCGTCTTCTTTAAACCGCGTATGTCAGGACCTCATTACGTCAAAGAGCTCGCGGATCGTGTGGTCGTCACCTGGGATACTACCGAGCCATTCGGAAACATCCAGGACTTCACTTGGTTCAAAACAATCAACCGGTTTCAAGTGGTGCTGCATCGCGATGGATTGATTGAGATGTCGTACAAGGAACTGGCCGCGAAGGACGCCATCGTTGGCATATATCCTGGACTTTCGGGCACCGGGAAAGCTTTGGCGACTTTCAGCGCAGAGCCACATCCAGCGCTGGCTGCGCATCTCGATGTTCGGAATCTCAAGTTGTCGATTGAAGATGGCATTCGACTGAGGGTGACATTCGAAACGCGGGGACCAGTGCTGCGCGAAGGCGACGGGGCGGTCGACGGCCTTACTTACCGCATATTTTTTGAAGGGCAAAAGCCGATTTTGGCGAGTGCGGATCCTGCTCAGACAAGGCTTACATGGACGGCACGGGGCATTGCGTGGCATCAGCGTCCCTCAAGGTACATCGCATTCGGTCTCGGAGTCTCGCGCAAAGTGGTAGCTAAGGGGAATACGATCACGCTCGAAGGAGTTCTGCCAAGTTCGCTCCGAAGACTAGAGCAGGTCTCGGTCTCGGCTGAAGTCGCTGCATCTGGGAATCCCGAGCCGGTTGCCAGGATTTCGCCTCATGTCATCCGCCTATCAGGAATTCGCAACCCTGAAGTTCACCTTTCTGCTCTGACGCGCGATGACGGCCCGTTCGGAGTCGCATACGAGGCGTTCCACTACCTGACTTTGCCCCGGCCACAGGACCTCTCCTGCACAGTGATTAAGGCTCTCGGAGACAAGTTCGATTTCCTCGCCTACTACTCCGATTTCCGTGTCGACAACCAAGAAGCGGGAACTCCCAGCGACGGTCCTAAAGGCGGCAATGTGCAGGGGACGGGGGAGTTGCAACACGACTTGGGGGCCTACTGCACGGAAGGCAGGTTTCAGTGGGGGTACGTACAGCCCGTCTACGTTGGCTCGATCCAGATGCAGGAATGGCCGCCCGATGGAGCGCCTGTCGCGAGCGACCACGACATAACGTCTTACTTGCACCAGCTTGCTGAGCGTACTTCGGACGGAAAGATTCCTCCCTACAACTATGCGATGTCGCAAATTGGGCACGAAATGGGTCACCGGTGGGCCGCTTTCGTGTCTGCGAAAGTCAAGGGCGAAACAATTCAGCTCGGTCCGGTCCACTGGGCACGAGGATTGCAGGCCCCGGTGGCGTTTCCCTACCAGCGTCCGACAGAGGCGTCCGCGATGGGCGGCGGCGTTTGGCAGGATAATTTCGATGGCACCTACACCCAGCTCGATGATGACTACTATGTGCCAGCCACCGGCTACTCCTATCTTGATCTCTACTTGATGGGTTTGATTTCTGTCGCGGAAGTACCGGACTTTTTTATTCTGAAGAATCTCCTGCCCGCAGGAAAAGATGCGAACGGACATCCCATATTCAAGGCAGATCGAACCAAGGTGACGATTCAAGACGTGATTGCAGCAGAGGGCCCACGCCTACCCGATGTCGACCACTCCCAAAAGAAGTTCAACACGGGGATTGTGGTTGTGGTGGAACATGGGCGCGCCCCGAGCCCGGAACTTCTAGAGCGCGCCAACGGCATCCGCATCCGGTGGATGGATTACTGGGAGACCACCACCGGACATCGCGCATCGATGACAACGAACCCGCGCTGAGCGTCACGGCACCTAGCTGAACGGAATTCTCCGAAATCAGGACACCCGAGTCCTGCGGATATCTGAATAGCAACGCCGCCATGCACCGCTCAGACGCCGCCTCCGGGTAAAACACATGCGCTTGGGAGCAAGGTGTCGCGTTTTCGCTTAAGACGGCCTGAGCAGACCGCCAGCTCTTCGGCGACTAGTAGAACTACTTCCGAGTGGCCGACAACACGCCCAGAATCGTCGCATTCTCTCTAACGTGTTGCACGGGCTATAATTGCGCCCACGCATGGCTCTGACCTCTGGCACGAGACTTGGCCCTTACGAAATCGAATCGCCGCTCGGCGCCGGCGGCATGGGCGAGGTGTACCGGGCGCTTGATACGCGCCTAAATCGTACGGTGGCGATCAAGATTCTTCCCGCGCACTTGTCTGACAACTCCGAGGCCAAACGGCGCTTCGATCGCGAAGCTCGTGCCATTTCTTCCTTGAACCATCCCAACATCTGCACGCTCTATGATGTCGGCCACCAGAGCGGGACCGACTATCTGGTGATGGAATACCTGGAAGGCGAGACGCTGGCCGATCGGCTGCGGAAGGGGCCGCTTACACTGGACCAACTGCTCAAGTACGGGATCGAAATTTGCGAAGGCCTGGAACAAGCGCACCGGACGGGCGTCGTTCATCGTGATCTGAAGCCAGGCAACGTGATGCTAACCAAGGCGGGGGCCAAGTTGATGGATTTCGGCCTGGCCAAAGCAGTCGAACCGGCCTTGCCTCCAGCGTCAAGCCTGACCATGACGGTTTCGACTCCCGCCGGGAGCCACCCGCTGACCGCTCAGGGCTCGATAGTGGGGACCTTTCAATACATGTCGCCGGAGCAGGTGGAAGGGAAGGAGGCCGATGGGCGCAGCGACATCTTTGCCCTGGGCGCAGTTCTGTACGAGATGGCGACAGGAAAGCGCGCATTTGAGGGGAAGACCACTGCCAGTGTGATTGCTGCGGTGCTGGAAAGAGATCCTCCGCCAGTTTCAAGTGTGCAGCCGATGTCGCCGCCGACGCTGGACCGCATCGTGAAGACCTGCATAGCGAAGGATCCAGACGAGCGCTTCCAGAATGTGCACGATGTCAAGCTGCAATTGAAGTGGATTGCAGAAGGCGGATCGCAAGCCGGTGTACCTGCCCCGGTTGCGGCACGGCGCAAGAACCGTGAGAAACTGGCTTGGTCGCTGATGTGCGGATTTGCGATTCTGGCAGCGGTTGTCGCGCTGTGGACTTATCTGCATGCTCGCCCGGCGGGCGCCGGACCCGTGCTGGCATTCATTCCTCCTCCGCCCGATACTCGCTTCCTGGCTTTCGGCTTCGGCTCCGGGCCCGCCGTAGTTTCCCCCGATGAAACCAGACTGGCATTCACGGCAATCGATCAGAATGGGTCAATTAAGGTATGGACACGCTCGCTCAAAGCCAACGATGCCACCGCCATTCCGGGCACGGATGGGGCGGCGTCGCCCTTCTGGTCGCCCGATGGCCGTTCGCTCGGATTCTTCGCTGGCGGAAAATTGAAGACCGTGGAGCTAAACGGTGGAAATGTGCAGGTATTGGCTGATAGTTCTGCGCACTACGCATCGGCATGGGCCCCGGGCGGCACTATCCTGTTCCTGCCCAAGCTAAGTTCGCCACTGTTTAGAATTCCTGCGGCCGGCGGCAAGGCGGTTCCCTTCGGAGTTTTGGGCGCCAATGATTACTCCGAACACAATCCCGCAGTACTGCCGGACGGAGAGCATATTCTGGTCGGTGTGAAAGACAAGAAGGGGCATGAGCGCGTCGAACTTATGTCGCTTCAGTCGTCGGAAACCAAGCTTGTGCTTGACGATGCCGACGTTCCCGCATACGCCGGAGGTTTTTTGTTTTTTGTCAGGGACACGAAAGTATTCGCCCAACCCTTTGACCTTGGTTCCGGCAAAATCTCCGGCGCCGCGACTCCTTTAGCAGATGCCGACTGGTATTCCATTGCGGGCCGGTCGGTGCTTGCCTTTCAAGCAGTCTCCCGGGAAACCCGCTTGCAGTGGTTCGATTCGGCTGGGAATCCGCTGGGCACGGTTGGCCAGGTTGCATTTCACCTGGCCCCAAGACTTTCGCCAGATGGCAAGCAGATTTTGTTCCTGGCGGCTGACCTCCAGGCCCCAGACTCCAGCGACTTGTGGTTGCTTCCCGCGGCCGGCGGGGTCAGCACGCGGATGACATTTGGTCCAGGCAGTAAGGCATGGAGCGTGTGGTCGCCCGATGGAAAATACATCGCGTACGGTGTGCACGCTGACGGAAAAAACAGCATCCTGCGCAAGCCATCCGATGGGTCTGGCGCGGAGGAGACGCTGCTAACCCTTGGGCCGGAGATTTCGTATTCGCCCGCTTTAGATTGGTCGCCTGACGGCCGGTATTTGTCGTACGACGCCTTCAACATCGATCAGGGACGGATGGCGAACTGGATTCTTCCTCTGTTTGGCGACAAGAAACCGTTCCAGCCGGCACCGGTTGCCGGTAGCCAGTATGACGGGCTCTTTTCGCCCGACGGCCACTGGCTGGCCTATTTTTCCAGCGAGACTGGCCAGCCGGAAGTTTACGTTGTCTCCTTCCCGGGACCGGGAGGAAAATACCAGATTTCGCACGGCGGCGGATGGGAGGTTTGTTGGGACAAGAAAGGCGACCTTTATTTCTTGAGCACCGGCAACCAACTGATGAAGGCGGAATTAAATTTGAGCGGGCAATCCTTGCAGGTGAAGTCTCTGCGCCCTCTCTTCCAGATGAACCTTTTGGACGTGGCAGCGCCTTTGTTCGACGTGACCGCGGACGGCCAGCGATTTGTGGCGGTGACGCCCGCCCGAGCCGAATCCAGTTCGATCAGTTTGTTGCTCAACTGGCCTGCGCTGCTGAATAAGTAAGCCGTCGCCATCCATCCCGAAATCGTTCTGAGAACGACCTCGCGACCGCAAACGCCTTTCGGAACTCATAAGTTTTTCTTGCTGGGCGAGTAAGGCCAACCTCACCTTACCGATTAGGTAAGAGTGGCAGACAACACACCCGGAATCCTCGCCTCGGGCGTGCAACGTGATTGCACGGGCTATAATTGCGCCCACGGATGGACCTCACCCCTGGCGCGAAACTTGGTCCCTACGAAATCCAGTGCCCGCTGGGTGCGGGTGGCATGGGCGTGGTCTATAAGGCAGAGGACACTCGCCTCGGCCGGTTTGTCGCCCTCAAGTTTCTGCCCGATAGCGCAGCTCACGATTCCGCGGCGCTGGAGCGCTTTCGCCGCGAGGCTCGGGCCGCGTCCGCCCTGAACCATCCTAATATTTGCACCATTCACGACATCGGCGAACACGATGGCCGCGCTTTTATGGTCATGGAGTTCCTCGATGGTCTAACGCTGAGCCACTTCATCGCGGGTCGTCCAGTTGAAACGGACAGGCTTCTCCCCACAGCGATTGACATCGCGGACGCTCTCGACGCGGCTCACAGCGAAGGCATCGTGCATCGCGACATCAAACCTGGAAATGTTTTCGTAACGCGGCGCGGCCACGCCAAGATACTCGACTTCGGTCTGGCGAAAGTGACCGGCAAGACCGCGGCATCCAGTAGCGATGCTGGAACCATCGCAGATTCGGATGCCCTGTACTTGACCAGCCCGGGAGCGATGTTGGGAACGGTCAGTTACATGTCGCCGGAGACCAATCGCATAATCCGTTCTGCAAACCCTGATATACGCCAGTGTCCAGCAGTTTCTTCTTCTCCCCCGAACCATCCGCCGCTTTGGCAAAAATGGCTTGCTGCGTCGGGACTCCGCCCCGCTTATATGCAATTTGCTTCCCATCGTGCGACCAGATTGGGCTGATATAAATGTCAGGCCCAAAGGTAAGGCGCGTGCGCGTATTTTGCTTCACGTCGTAGACCCAAATGACATAAGAGAAAGAGCCAATCGCCGCTGCTGCCTTCTTGCCGTCCGGTGAGAGTTCGACCTCGTAGTAATCGTCCGGTTCGGCCAAGTGCCCGAAGTGCCTTGAATTAACTTGGACCGCGCTGGCACGATTCCCAGTGCCTCCCGAATCGATCGTCCAAGCGTTGAGCGCTTTGGGTCTACAAATGGCGCATCGGGGGCTGCGCGCCGGCGCCTGCCGAAAGGCACGATTTGCTGGCGCGCGCAGGTCGATTACTTTGCGGGGGCGGGTGGCTAAGTCGTGGCTGTCCTTTAACTATTAACTATCCAATAACGATTCCCCAAGATTTGTTTGCAAGACTTTTCGAGGGCCACGCCCTTCTTGGCATCCCCGGCCATAAGCTCAGAGACGCCAAGTCGTCCGCTTCGCGTAAAATCAAAAGGTAGCAGCTCTTAGTGAAGTGGTAAAATCTCGTGCGGGTGCTTTCTTATGACTTGGCACTCGACTTTTAGCCCGAGAATCGTCGGTAAAGCGCTTCACGAGCAAAATGGCAATGAGGCGTGGAAACCGGCGAAAAATGACGCACTTTCTTAGACAGTTGCGCATTCGGCATTTTGGATGAAAAGGGAACAGAGTCATAAATTGGTCGTAAAATCAGGCACTTGGAACTAGAGCCGGGATGGCGGAACTGGCAGACGCAGCGGACTCAAAATCCGCCGGGCTTCGGCCCTTGGGGGTTCGATTCCCCCTCCCGGCACCATTCCTAAACCCTTTTGGAATCAGTATATAGCTGGCGCTAGTTCACATGCGAGATGCGGGGGATAAAATCGCGATTGCCCCAGTGTGCTCAATTTGTGCTCTTATCTGCTCCTGCTACCACTCCAACGGCGAATCACGGTGACTTTTCTCAACACCCATGCCTGATTTCAACCGTTGACCTCCGGGTTTCTGTCACTCGGGAGCAAGCTTCAAGAATTCACAAGTCAGGCTTGCGGAATATTCGTTCGTTCTAGTTGCGCGCGAAGCTTCGCAGGCCCTACGGCTTTACGAAGCATTGACCTAAGTAGGATTGCGGCTCATCTGTCCCAGGCAATCAGTCCCGAAGGCTATTCGTATCTCAACGCGACCACGGGATCGACACGCACGGCGCGTCGTGCGGGGATGTAGGAAGCCGCGAGCGCAACCAGCGCCAGCAAAACGGCGACGCCGATAAATGTGAGCGGGTCGGCCGGGCGCACGTTAAAAAGCAGCGTTGACAGAAAACGCGTCAGCACCAGCGCTGCAGGAATGCCCGCGGCTAAGCCGAAGAACACAAGCTTCGCGGATTCCCTGATCACCAAACTCCGCACGCTGGCGCGAGTGGCCCCAAGCGCGATGCGAATGCCAATCTCGCGCGTGCGGCGCGAAACGGAATACGAAATCACACCGAATATCCCGACTGCAGCGAGCACGAGGGCGATCGCACTGAACAGGCCGAGAATCAGAGTGCGAAATCTGGGCTCGGCCACGGATGCGCTGAGCGCGCCGGGGAGTGTGGCAACGTCTGTAACCGGAAGGTTTTTGTCGATGCTGTGAGTTTCCGTGCGGATAGCCGCGGCGACCGCCGAAGCGCTTAACGTGCTCCTGACGATCACTTCGCATCCGTAAAGAGGTGCTTGCGCGAAGGCCACGTACATCATGGGCTCGGGTTTCTTACCCAGCGAAACATCATGCACATCGCCCACCACGCCAACGATTTCGCGCGAGGCGTTACCAGTCGGCGGAAATCCTCCGAAGAGCAGATGTCTGCCGATGGGATCTTGATCTGCAAAATAGCGCCGGGCCAGCGCGTTGCTTATCACGACGACCCGTGGAGATGAAGGCGAATCACTGGAATTGAATAATCTGCCGCGCAGCAGCGGAATTCCCATCACGGAGAAGTAACGCGGGCTCGCGGTGACGTAGTCAGCGGTGTTGGACGCTCCCGGGGGCAAGGGTGGATTGCCGGCAATCTCAAAGGGGAGATTAATCTGGCCATCCTGGATTGGCAGCGGAGCGGCGCAGGCCGAGTCGTGCATTCCGGGTGCGGCCTGAAGACGCGTCATTAATTCCGTCGCGAAGGTGGTCCACTGCTGTGGTGTGGAATATTGGAATTGTGGAAGGGACACCATCGCCTTTACAACACCATTCGGTTCAAAGCCCGGGCTGACCGAGGTAAGCCGGGTGAAGCTGCGCAGCAGCAATCCCGCTCCTACCAGAAGAACCATAGCCAGTGCCACTTCGGCGGCGGCCAAAATGCTGCGGGCACGCTGCGAGCTTGTTGCTTCCCCCGCGCGAGCGCCCTCCCTGAGATTTGTCTGCGGATCGGATTGAGCGGCAAAGAGCACTGGCGCCATGCCAAACACAAAGCTGGCAGCCAAAGACAGAACCAGGGCAAATCCGAGCACCGACCCATCCACGCGAATGGCGTGGATTCGAGGCAATCCCGGAGGCAGAAGTGAGATGAGCGCGGATACACCCAAATAAGCGAGGAGCAGCCCAGCGACGCTTCCGAAAATGCCCAAAATGGCGCTCTCCGTCAGCAATTGACGGGCGATACGGCGCTTGGGAGCGCCCAACGCGACGCGAAGAGCGATTTCCTTCGAGCGGGATGTGGCGCGGGTCAACAGCAAATTTGCGATATTGGCGCACGCAATCAGCAGCACCAGGCCAACCGCGCAAGAGATGATGAGCAACGGGGATCTCACGTCCCCAACGATGGCCTGCTGTAGCGGCTGGACCTGTTGAATCTGCCACCCTTTTTCCTCGGGAAACTCCTCGGCCAACCGTGCGCTCAAGGTGTCCATTTCCGCTTTCGCCTGGGCGAAGGACGCTGCGGGGCGCAGCCGCGCAAACACAGCCATCCAGTGCGTTTGAGGCGGATGGGTCATCCAGCCAGAAAACAACGGGTCTTGCACCAGAGGTATCCAGAGCTGATCAGCCTGATCGAAGAAGGGCGTACGAAATTCCGCCGGCATGACGCCAACGACAGTATAGGGGCGCATGTCGAGCGTAACTGGGCTGCCTATGATTTTGGGGTCGGCGTCGAACTGGCTGCGCCACATGCCCTCGCTGAGAACCACGACCGGCGCTGCACCGCGCTCACCATCGCCGGGAAGCAGCGTGCGACCCAGCAGCGGTTTCGTAGTGAAGACTGAAAAGAAACTTTGGGTTACAACAATGGTTCTCGCCTCGGAGGGCTCTCCGCGGCCTGTAAGCGTGAGGGAATGGCTTGCCAGGCCCGCGATGGCGTCGAAGACGCGGCTGTTGTCGCGCAACTCAAGCAGGCTGGGATACGACATCCCAGCGTCCGTGATTCCACGCTTCGGGTTGGACTCAGGGAGTAAGGCAAGCTGCCCGGGATCTGGATACGGTAGCGGCCGGAGCAAAACCGCTTCGATGACAGAAAAAATTGCGGTGTTTGCGCCGATGCCGAGCGCGAGCGTCAAGATCGCGACCACGGCGAAGCCGGGAGATTTGCGCAGCATGCGCAGGCCGTAACGCAAGTCCTGAGTCAGCGTCCTCATGGTGCCTCCTGTGTCTACGCCAAGGAGTACATCGAAGCAATCGTAACGCAAGAGACGCGGGTCGCTCCAGCTGTTCCGGCGGCTCGAGCGAGTGGTTGGCAAACCGGAAACTGTCCCCGGCGCTATGAAACTCCACGCCAGATTTCAGCCAGTTTTAGAGAATCCAAAAAAACCTCTTGGATAGTCGCCAAAGATGAGGTACTTTTGCCCACATCGAATTTCGGAGCAAGGCTCGGGTTCACCAAACCTAGATCGAGATATTAGTTTTGCGAATGGAAGACATCCCCTGCCTTCCGCAACTAGGTTCCAGGTGAGGTGAGGTCTCGCCGGCTCCGCGAGAGGATCCAGCCGTGAAACCTCCTCTTTCTTTTTGCCTGTGCACCGTGGTCGTGTTTTCTCTCTTGAACTGCGATTCGTTCGCGGGCAGCGAGGAAATGTCCCCGACCGCTGACTCAAAGCTTTCCAATGCGGCGATCGTCAATGCGGCGATCGTGACTGCGGCGAGCGTGACTGCGGCGAGCGTCCCGTCTTCAGAAAACGGGACGCTTCCGGCTCAACCGGAGGCCGTGATCCCGGGTCCGCAGCGATCGTTTCTGCGTATGGCAGGGATTAGCCAGAAGATTACGCCGGAAGAAGTCCTGCCTTTGTTGAGCCGGAATGTGTTCACCGAGGGCTATGACTCCACTCGCCCTACTGAGTTCCTTATCCTGCTCCGGCGATACGTCGTACAGGCCAGGGAACTTGCGGACTTAGCCGCGGGCAGTGGCATGGTGATTCGGGTTTCGAATTGTGACGACGCAAAACCACTTCTGCGCATTCTCGGTTATCGAACCAGACCAGATTGCGGCACTCCTGGAACGTCGTTGCAGACGGATGATCCCGAGAGAGCTTTCCTGGCCATCGATTCCGGATTCCCCCTCCCCGAACTGGAGCAGGCACTGCAAGGTGGTAAGCGGTTCGAGTACCCGTTCGCCTCTTCCCCGGTGCCGGTGCTCTTCGCCGAAAGCGACTGGACCCAGGCAAGCGCGAAAACCCGCAAAGAAAACAGCAGGGACTTGCTGGACACGATATTGAACGACTCAGCGGCCGCACGCCTGTACTGGGCCCTCTCCCGGCTCGACCCCGAAACCAGGAACTCTTTGCGGCAATCGATTGGGATCGAGAAGCTGCTTCCCTACGCTGCAGTCCTTGATTTTTATGGGCGCGAGCTCTGCATCAGCGAAGGACGAGTCAACGTACCGGGAGGAGCGGGTGCAGACGCTGCATGGAAGGACTTGGTTGGAGCTAGCCCGACATCGCCTGCAACTTTTGTTCCCAGGTTGTTGGCCAAAGACAGGGGTTGGCTGGTCGCCTATTTCGACGTGCTTTCGCGGGTGGGAGGAATGCGGCAGGCATACTTTACCGACCCGCATCGGCTCCGGCTCTTTTACGAGGGACTGCGCGCCCCAGATCCTTCCTCCCCCGCCACAAGAGGTTCTTTCAGACCGGCACCTGGATTGTTGCTTCTGGTGAGTCGACTTCAGTTTGAAAGCAGCGGCGTGCCCCTAATTCCCGGGAATCTCGACGTCTGGAGAGACATTCTTCTCCGATGGAACAACTCTCTCTTCACGCGAAAGTTGGTAAGGCAGACTTTCGCCATGACTGGTCCGGATCAGCTTGTGCAAATGATGTTCGGCCTGTCTCGTGCGCCCACCGACAGTGGACCCCTGCAGACGTACATGGCGATCAGTGAACTTGACAGCAGACGATCTCCCGGACATCGCCTGGCGCCGGCGACAGTCCGCTTGCTGGCGCGCAAGTTCGAGGACTTCAGTGATCAGTATCGGATCTTTTCCGAGTTTCCGGAATTAAGCGACGAGTCCATCGCACTGTTTCTGGACGTAGCTCAGGGGCTGAACAAGGTTCCCATGGCTGTGCGCGGAAACGCTTTCGGAACCTTTCAGGCAAGTGTCGGAATTTGGCAGATTCTGGCGCGGCAGGGGCAGATTTCGAACATGCAACCGCAATTCAACGACTCGTGGCAGCAGATGATCAAGCCTTATGCCACGATTCGATCATCCTCGCAGTTGTATGACGCGGGGAGAGCGTCTCTGGGAGAACTATTCCGGTCCTCGACGGGCAAGTCTAGAGCTTCGCAAGACGAAATCATCGACCTTCTGGCTGGACCTCGGCAGAGTACGCCAGAAGGAAAGCAGATACATCGGGAACTTGCCGGCAGGGTCCGCTCCGTGCTCGACGACCAGCGACTGGTCTCACTCGACACACTGTTGGCGCTCGGGGATGCGTTGGCGGAAAAGGCGCGCGGGAAACAGCCGGCAGAGTGGATGATCCGCCTTGCTGCGCAGACTCGAGAATTTGAGATGCCGCGGCCCATCTTCACGAACGGCGAGAGATCCGAGTGGGCAGCGGGAGTCTACAACAACCATCACACCGACGTGCAGATGCAAAGCGACATAGCAAAAGTACTTTCGTCGCCGACAGCTTCGCTCTCACAAATTAGCGAGGCGCGGGGTCAGCTGGCATCGTTTCTGAGAGACACTTTGGTGGGCTTGAACTATGCCTACTACGAGCCGCCGGGTGCGCAAGCGCTGCACAATAATCCGCTCTTCGTCCGGTCCCACGACTTTGCCGGGGAAACGGTCAGCGGCGTGAAGGGACTCTGGCAGGCCCCGGAACTCCTTGGCCAGGGTACTCCGGCGGGGGGAGGGGCCCATTTCGTTGGCTCACTTGCCGATCTCCCCTATGCCTTGGCCGATCTCGAGCAGGATTTCATTGCGCCGGACAGTGTCCAGGCACTCATCTGGAAGGAATTGGTGCCCGAGCTTTTGACCAGCGCAATCCTGCCACGCTGGTGGGATGTAAGCCCATTGGAACTTCATGCGATCGCTCTCTACCAGCGAACCGGGGAAGAACTCCTGACCGCCTCCGCAAAGGATGAGGCGTTGCGAAGTAAGGTGCTGACTATTCTTTCGAATCGGTTGCTTCCACAGCGATCAAGGCAAATCGAGGAAGCTCTGCGCGCAGGTCGCGTTTCAGAAATGCTTTCTCAGATAATGCCAGCCGACACATTCTATCTGGCGGCCGAGTTCCGGCATAAGTATCCGGAACAACCTCGTGTGGAGGGAACTGCTACGCAGGAGCTGGAAGAGCTGTGTCGACAACACCCCGAACAGGCTAACTGGAATCGCTTGTCGCACGACTTCGGCACACCGCATCCCAGCTTGACGCAGAACTACGGTCTCGAACTGGTGAATATGGTGCCCATGCCGCCGTTCGCTGGATATTCCAGCCGTTTTCTGGCGGAATCCTGGGACTCGCCGAATTTGTTCTGGGCTCGCCTGGCCGATGAAGGTGGATATTCGCCGGTCATGCTGAACCACTTTGTCCCGCAGCTTACGCGGGTGATGGTCGAGAAGATATTCGCCACGGACTTCGAGGATTGGCCAGCGCTGCTTCGGGCGTTGCGCGAAACGGGAGCGGACTTCCGGGAGGGCAAGTTGACGCCGTCCATGAAAGGTGCGGTTCGACCATGAGGTATTCGTTCAAGCGAAGAGGCGGCCGAGAATTCAGCGACCGAGAATTCAGCGACCCCAGGCCGATCAGGTCGCAGATTAGGAATCTTGAAACCATGCTAAGGAAATTGTTGCCGCTGATTCTCATTCCTCTGACGTCAATCCTGGGAGGTGAAACTGGCATAGCGGCTCAGGAAAGCCACGACTTTCGCGTTGTGGTTAACATGGTCCAGCTCAACGTGGCAGTGACCGACAAGAATGGAAATTATGTTACGGGACTCCGACCGGAGGACTTTGCCATTGCCGAAGATGGGATTGCAGAAAAGATGGCGACCTTTGCAGAAGGCAATGCACCGGCTCGCAGTCTCACAGAACTTGCGGACCAGGGCTCATCTGCAACAGCTTCTGGAGACGTGGCGAAAAACGCTTCTGACGGCGCCTCCCCCTCGACTTTCGAATCACAGATACGGGGGGCCAATGTGTTCGTCCTGTTCGATACCAGCAACTACATGTATCGCGGGTTCGTGTTCGCGCAGGATGCGATCACTGAGTTCATTCGCTCGCTGGAAACCGCAGACAAGATTGCACTCTATTCCTACAGCCGCGATCTCTCTCGCGCTGCGCTTCTTACTTCCGACCGGTCGCAAGTGGTACGGGCCGTGCGTTCGACGGTGGCCGGAGACGAAGCAGCGCTTTACAATGCGCTCCTGTTGACGCTGAAAGACGCGGCTCAAATTAAGGGCAGGAAAGTCGTGGTGGTGTTCTCGAATGGCCCGGACAATTCCAGCGTAGTGCCGCCCGAGGACGTCGCTGAATTCGCCCAGTCAGCGGGGGTTTCCATTTACATGATCAGCACACAACAGGCAAGACTGGAACCCGTGTCCACCGCGGTTTTTGATCGTATGACTGCGGCCACGGGCGGCAAGGCCTACTTTGCCAAGGACTGGAAAGATGAGCACCGGGCATTTGCCTCCGTCCGTGACGATCTGGCGCATCTCTACTCGCTGAGCTATTACCCGAAGCCCAACGCCAACCGTGGCTGGCGGGCGATCAAAGTCAGCCTTGTGGGCGACCAGCTGAAGAAATGCAAACTGCGCACCCGCAACGGATACCGCCCTCAACCCTCGCGATTCTCTGGCGAGGACAAGACCACATTATCTGGCGTCGTGCCCGAATAGGCCTTTGGGGGGGCGATTCCCCCTGCAGGCGTGGCACGCTCTCTGATGCCCGCCTGGGAGACGCCCGCAAGGACTCGTTCGGCACCATCCCCCTTCCGTGCCATTGCGGTGGTTTTTGACGTCCTATAAGGTTCGGCACATCCACACGGGAAACGCCGCCCTGAGATCCAGGATTATCCAAAGATCGCCCCTTACCGCAGTCGGCGAACTGTAATCAAGAACATCGAGTGTCTACTTGGAGGAAAGGTAATGAAGACGCCTTTCGGAAAGCTTGCGTGTTTCGCGTCTTGCTGGCAGCGGTGGCAAATACTTTGATTCAAAAGGAGTCTTAATGCGCTACGAGTTCCATTTGTTTTCCACGAATATCCTACGGAACAGTATCCTGCGGGATGTTCAGCGAGTCCTGGTCTGTTCTCTGTTTCTTCTGCTTTGCGTCGGTGGCATGGGATGCAATATTGGGAAGAAAACTACGACGCTAACACTCGAAACAACGCCTGCGTCGATTCAGGCGGGGACGCAGACCGTCTTCATGGCATACATCGACCACAACAACGGTAATTTTGCGGGTGCCAACTTCACTCTGACAACCAATGGAGTCGCCTGCTCGGCTGCTTGCGGAACGCTAAGCGGTTACACAAACAGTGGCAGCCAGGGCAATGGCGACAATGCCACGATCACTTATACCGCTCCGCTCACGATCCCAACTCCCAATTCCGTAACCATCACCGCCACATCCATCGAGAACCCGAACTCGTCTGCAACCGACGTTTTCACGATCACGAATTAACGAAAAAAATACAAACGAAAACTGAGGAACGGGGATACTCCATCCGGTCGTGTTCTCACCCCGCAGAGGGGAACGGAGATTATCAAAGAGGCGGATTCCGGTGGCCGTTGCTGCACTTAGTGGAATCGGCTGCTATTTCGAATCTTCCGGGCTGCTTCTTCCAGGAAATCATCGACATGCTGGTGAGGCTGGGACTGCAGCCCGGTTTTTGCTTTCATGCGGTCCGCGATTTGAATTGCAGTGTTCAGGCGAACTTGCGGGTCGAGGTCCCAGCGGCGGTGCAAGTAGGTTTCAATCAGGACGAGTTCGTCTGGCGTGACTTGTGCCAGGCCGGGGGTGGGCGTGAGCGCCTGGTCGGAGGTATTCCACGAGGGGCGAATGTCTTCGGTGGGCTTTTCGTGCACGACTACTGTGCCGGCGACGAAATCGCCGAGCCTTCGGCTCTGCTGGTTACACATCATGCAGACCAGGCCTACGCCATAGAGCGCCGGGAGCACGTCGACGGCGCGCATCAGGTTGCGGCCGATGGCTTCGAAAGCATTGATAGGGCGACCCGACTCCTTGATGACGCGGATGCCGGCGTAACGTTTTCCGGGCGTCTGACCTTTCCAGATGATTTCGAAGAACGCGAAATAGCCCCAGTAAACGGCAAACAGGATGAACACCGCCATGGCCGGACCCACCAGGCGGGGGAGAAAATTCAGGCCGGCCGACCCTATCGGGATTGCGATGATGAAGATGAGCGCGGTTATGAGATAAACGGCTGCCTGGATTAAAGTATCGATTGCGATGGCGAGGAAGCGGCTTCCGATTCCAGCCAGAGGCAACTCCAGAGCGATTTGCTCGGGAGTGTCGATGCGTAGTTGGTCGAATCCGGGTTGGTCCATTTTGAGTTAGGGGTTTCTGAGTAGGCCCACGAGTGCACGATGATTTCTACCGGCTGGCTGGAGAAACGCAAGCCCTACTGGAGCAAGCTGGAAGCGCTCCTGAACCAGAGCGCGAAAAGCGGCTTGCACTCGCTCTCACGTTCCGACCTGCAGGAACTCAGTCTTCTTTACCGCCAGACGGCGGCGGATCTTGCGGCCATCCGGGAAGATCCCGGTTCCGTGCATTTTGCCCGTTACGTCAACCAGTTGCTGGTGCGCGCTCACAATACCATCTATTCCGGCCACAGGGCGAGTCCGGCGGCGATATTTTCATTTTTTTGGGAAACCTATCCTGCCACGTTCCGACGGAATCTGAACTATTGCCTGCTGGCGGCGCTTATCTTTGCTGTTGCAGGTGTGGTGGGTGCGGTGCTGACTTATCAGAATCCGGATTTCAAAGTGAAGCTTCTGGGCCCACAGATGGTGGAGACGATTGACCGGCATGAGATGTGGACTCACTCGATTGTGGGGATCAAGCCGTTGGCCTCCAGCGCCATCATGACCAACAATATGAGTGTGAGCTTTACTACGTTTGCTTTGGGAATCACGGCCGGCCTGGGAACTATTTATATGATGGCCTTCAATGGCCTGCTGATCGGGGTGATCGGCATGGCTTGCGGGCTGGCGGGGATGAGCGTGCAACTGTGGAGCTTTGTGGCGCCACATGGAGTTCTGGAACTGCCTGCCATTTTTATCGCGGGCGGGGCGGGACTGCGGATTGCTCAGGGACTTTTGTTTCCTGGACTAATGGCTCGTCGGGAATCGCTGGCGCGAGCTGGAGTGGAGGCCGTGCAACTGGTTCTGGGCACAATCCCGATCCTGATTATTGCGGGCGTGATTGAAGCTTTCGTCTCCCCGACCGCTCTGCCTGTTCCGTTGAAGTTTTCCATGGCGGGAGCATTGTTCGTGCTGCTCGGGGCATACTTGTTTGGACTGTCGCGAAAACCCGAGTCAGGTCAAAGTGGGTTAGCTCAAAGCAAATCAGCTCAGAGTTGATTCCGTTCTTTGATCTGCAGATACGAGTTGACCAGGACAGCGGAGATAGCTCCGGAGTTTACTTCCAGGGCGAGGGCTCCTCGTTCGCGCAATTTCGCCAACAACAATTCGCGGCGGTGAACCATTTCCTGGGCGGCGGCCACCTGGTACATTTCTGTTTCGCTCTGGGGATTCTTTGCCGCAAGCTCGCGCAGGTCCGGTTGTCCTACGACTACAAACAGAACCAGATGACGGGGCATCATCATGGACGCTGCCTCGATCACTTCCGGAGTCATTGCGGTTTCGGCGAGATCGGTGAGCCATACTATGAGACAGCGGCGCTTCTGGTCGGTAAGAAGCCGCCCGGCCATCTGAAGGTGGTCAGCTTCGGAGCTTTCTTCGCGAACCAGCGCCAGCCGTTCGATGAGTTGCCGCAAGTGGGCGCTTCCTTTGGCGGCGGGGAGCTGCTGGCGGATTGCGCGGCCGTAGGCCACCAGTCCCACGCGATCTCCTGAGTAAAGCGCCACCTGCGCGAGGCTGAGCGCGGAATTGACGGCGTGATCGAGCTTGCTGAAATCGCCGATGCGCGCGCGCATCAATCGTCCGGAGTCGATGACAATCCAGACGGTCTGGCTGCGTTCGATCTGATAGACGCGGCTGACCAGCTTTCCGCGGCGCGCGGCTGCGGTCCAGCAGATGTTGCGATACTCATCCCCGGGCTGGTATTCGCGCAGGCTTTCAAACTCGCGGCCGATCCCGCGGGTGCGGGAGTGACGCTTTTCCACGGCAGTTTGCCGGGTACGCAACAGGTAAATCGAATGCCGCTTCGCTTCTTCGAGATTGGGATAAATCCGCACGGTTTGCCCCACCGAAGCGCGAACCCATCTCTCGGCGATGCGCAGGACACTTTGGTAGCGCACATAGCAGTCGCCCAGAGTTGCGTCTCCGCGCTGCGATGGACAGATTTGATACGTCGCGGTTGCTTCGTTTCGAGCTCCGGCTTTTAGCGCGAGGGTTGGAGGCTCGCTTCTCAACTGCGCGGGGACCGTGTCGATCAGAGTGGCGCGGACTATTCTATTCGACGTGTTAATCAGGGTGAGATCGAGATTCGCTGAGATTGACAGCGCCGCGGGTGAGCGCCAGGTTCGCCTCACCGTCAGCTGCGCGGGTTTTGGCAATTGCGACAGGTCGGCAAGCCATGCCAGAAGCACCAGAGCATCCCAGGCCAGAAGAGCGTAGACAAATCGCAGATCGACGAATGCGGGAACAAGCCAGACGAGGCCTACCAGGAGCAGCGTGAAGAAGCGGTCGCCGAACGCAACGCCAAGTTGCTGGTAGGAATGGGCCGGGGCCCCGACTTCGGCAGGAACGAGTTTGCCCAGATCACTCATTCCGGGACCTCACTTCGGGACGTCACTTCGGGACCTCGACTGCGCGCACTACATCGGCCAAGACCTGGTCCGGGGTGATGCCTTCGAGATCGGCTTCGGGCTTCAGGATGATGCGATGGCGGAGCACGGGCAGCGAGGAAGCTTTCACATCGTCGGGAATTACATAATCGCGCCCATCCATCGCCGCCACTGCTTTCGAAACCGCCATAAGACTGACCGCGGCGCGAGGGCTCGCTCCCAGGGACAGGGAAGGCCACTCCCGCGTGCGGCGGGCGATTTGCGCGATATAGCTGAACAGCGCTTCCTCGACCGTGACGGACCTCAGTTCCTGCTGCGCTGCTTGCAGCAATCCCGCATCGATCGGCTTCAAGTCCATTTTGTCGAGTTCGCGGGATTCGAATCCATTTTGCACATTGGCGAGCAGGCGAACTTCATCCTCCAGCCGCGGGTATGGGACCTGGAGTTTTAGCAGGAAGCGGTCGAGTTGAGCCTCGGGCAGCGGGTAGGTTCCTTCGAATTCAATCGGATTCTGCGTGGCGAAGACGGTGAAGAAAGAAGAAAGGGGATAACTTTTTCCGTCGATCGTCACCTGATGCTCTTCCATGCACTCCAGCAGCGCCGCCTGCGTGCGCGGAGGCATGCGATTGACTTCATCGACCAGCAGCAGATCGGTGAACACCGGCCCCTGGTGGAGTTGAAATTGGCTGGTGGCCATGTTGAGGACGTTGGTGCCGACAATATCGGCGGGCATCAGGTCGGCGGTGCACTGAACGCGCTGAAAATCCAGCCGCATTAACCGTGAAAGCGTTTTGACGGTCAGAGTTTTTGCGATGCCGGGAACGCCTTCCAGAAGAACGTGTCCGCGGCAGAGCAACGCGATCACGCACTGGTCGCGCAGGATCTCCTGACCGACCACTACTTTGCCCATTTCGTCGCGAATATGCCGCACCAGTTGTGGGACTGCGTTCATCGACCTTTCTCCTTCCGAACGCCTTGAAACAGATTCCATCGAGCCGCGTATCCGTCGAGTTCCTGCACGAGGTGCAAGGCTACGGGAGCCGGCAGAAAAGGATCAGTTCTAGCAGATTCGCAGTGCTTCATTGTGGCGATGAAATGATCGTCGTCGAGCGACCAACGGCCGCGGATGGCGGAAGCCAACTCCTCGACGGATGTGTTGGCGGCGGTGCCGAGGCGCTTCGTCAGCCAGAAACGGAAGCGCCGGTAACAGATGTCGACCGCAACGGAGGCCGTTCCCGCACGCTGGTAGAGGCCGCCGAGGGTCTGAACAAATTCAATCGGGGACAGGCGCACGATGCTGGGCGGCACAAACGTGGGGCCGCTGCGCCGGGAAAACGTGGCCACAATGGCGATGGCCAGAAGAAGCAATTGCAGGAACAGCCACTTCGCCGGTGAGTGCGCGATCGAGGCGCCGAGAGTCTGGCGATAGCCATGGATGTATTCGTCCCACAGAATTTCGTTCTTCTGATCCCCGAGACAGGCCAGAAAAAATTCCAGATTGCCGGGCTCTTTCAGTCCGGCATTGGTGAGCGGCGTGGCCGAAGCCCACCACAGCACCTCACCTCGCCCGAAGGGATACTTCACGACCACGGTGCGGTCGCCGTCGCCGTAGAGCGGGTGGGCCGCCGAGAAAGATCGCCAATAGGCTCGCGGCGACAGCATGATCTGAGGAGCGGCGCGAGTAATTCGAGAAGGTGAAAGAGCGGACGCCTTCTTCCACGTCATGGCGCCGAGAAGGTCAGGAACCGAGTCGTTCTCGGGAAGGAACGTGCCGGCGAACATTCCTGTTGCGATGACACGGCCGCCCTCGGAAATAAAAGTTTTCAGCCGCTCCCGCTCTTCGCGAGTAGGTGCTTCGTTCGGTTCGGCAACGATTAGTGTTTTTGACGTGGCGCGAGGAAGATCGCTCAGCGGTTTTTCCCAGCGCTGAACTTTATATCCTGACTCGGAGAGCAGAAGGTATGCAGCTTTGGCGCCGCCGGATGCGGTCGAGTAACTGCTGGGAAACTCTGCCTGGCTTTGCTCGCCAGAGCCGAGCAACAATGCTGCGGCAATGAGCAGGACGAAGACCAAGCCTGCACCCAGCATCAGCTTGCGGTCTTTGGGGTTCAGCTTGAGTGGCATCCGAGCCTCTCCAGCGCCTTCAATGTTTGCGCGAACGCTTTCGCATCTGCTTCTCGTTTGGCGTACCACGCAAGCTCGAAGATCCCGGTAAGCGCCGCTAGAGTTTCGCGGTGCTCGCTTGCGTTCGACAACAGCTTCAGATACTCGCGGGGAGTGCGAGCGCGGTCGGGGCGCCATGTGCCCTGCCGCTCCAGAAACGAAATGCCGGCCCAGTAGGCGAGATGAATTGCTTCCCGCCAATTGCACTGCTTAGCGGCCGCTTGCGCCTCCGCTAACCAAAGGGCCCAACTCTTGGCAGAAACCGGAATGTCCGTTGGTACGAAGGTTTCATGTTCGCTGGCCGACCAAATCTGCCAGTATGCGAGAAATCCGAGAGCGAATACCGCGAGCCCAATCAATCCGTACACAAAGAACTTGCTGACTGTGGGAATGGCCGAGGAACGGAAAAGAAACTCCAGCGCTCTGAGAATCATGGCCACGAGCTTTTGTTTTAGTCGATCAGCAAACGTGGGCCCGTGCACGTCGCTGAACTCGCGGCGAGCCAGAAGGGAAGTGAGGCGCGCGCGTTGGCTCGAGACGTCTGGCGGAGTAGTGTCGAAGCCGTCGAGATCGTTGCGCAGGGCCTGAATGCGCGAGCGTACAGCTGTTGCATTGGTGCTGCTTCTTTCCTGCTCGAAGCGGCGGATGTCCCGACGCAGACCTTCCGTGGGAATCTCGAAATCTTTCTGCGAGAGATCCTTCTGCGACAAATCCTCCTGCTCGGAGCCTATCTGCTCGGTGCGGACGTGCCAGACTTGCGGTAATTCCTTCAGCGCGGGAGAGATGGGAGCCCCGGAACTGTCGAGTTGTTGCGCGGCAACCAACAGCTGATCAAGTTGTGCGCGGTATTCGGCGACGGTGAGTTCGTCGCTCTGGCCTGAATCGGCCCAGCAGAAAAGGCTGGCGAGCACAAGCCCGACCGGCAGAAGCCCGGTGAGAATGCGGGTGCGCTTCGCCGTCATGCGCCTGCTTGCACCGGGGCACTCTGCAGGGCAGGCGCGTCCAACGTTGTCATCATCAATTGCAGGTCGAACGCTTCCTTGCGCACCCGTTGATCGTAATACACCAGCGAGAACGCGATGGTGGCGAGGGGACCGACCAGGCATTCCGAAATGAACGTTGCCACCACCGATGCTACCTGCCATCCCAAAGCGACGCGCCGTAGCGCGCCTCGTGCGCTCACTCCCGCGCCCACCTCGATAGGCCATTGCAGAAGCATCCCGACGCCAATGCTGAGCACCACAAACAGAAGCCAGATGACAAAAATTCGGCCACGGCTCCCCTGCGTGAGGTCGGAACTGCGAGACATTGCGTCCCCCGATCCCTTTTCCTCGAGAATCATTACAGGGATGGCCAGCGACCAACGGATCGCCAACAAAATTCCAGGCACGATCAAGGCGATGCAGCCCAAAACCACACCGGCTCCTACCTTAAGAGAGAGCCAAATCACGCCGCCCACTTGATTTCTCACCTTTGAGAATGATTCCGCAACGCCGGCGGACCGATCAAGGTGGACTTGGGAAACAGCGACGACGGTAGCGGCCTGGGAGGCGGCCGTGACCACCGCGCTCAAGACAAGCGCTCCCCATGTCCAGGAAAGGGTCGACAACGCTTGGGAAAGTCCGAAGCCCGTATTTTGAAACGGTAGCGCCACGCACTGAAAGGCAAGAACGCAAAGATGTGGCAGCGCAAAAATGCCCACGAACAGGACGAAGTGGCTGCGATAAAGCGAAAATGTGCGGTCGAGTAATTCTCCGGTACTGAGGGGCCTGAGCGCGGTCACCATGCTGAGCCTCCCGGTGGGCATAGAACTTGCGGGGCATGGTAGCACACCTGACTTGGCCACGGCTGGCTTGACACGGCGTGCAGGCGCCTGCAATCGTAGGCGCACCGCCAGAGGCGTGGGCGGCATGTTTGGGTTCGCGGCGGCGGGAAAGTTGAGGGGGGCCTTCCATGAAACATAAGAACGTTGGGAATACGTGGATTGCGATTCTTTGCCTGGGATTCGCGCTCGTGCCGAAGCTTGCTCGATCGCAGGTGATCGGAGCGTTCCAGGATCACGGCGATGTGGGAACGGTATTGCATCCCGGATCGGCTGCGTTCGAGGCCGAACACGGCACTTACACCGTCACCGGCAGCGGCGAGAATATGTGGTTGGCGGCGGACGCTTTTCAGTTTGTGTGGAAAAAAGTTACGGGCGATGTGACGTTGGCGGCGAACATTTCGTTCGTGGGGCAGGGCAAGAATGAACATCGCAAGGCCGTGCTGATGATCCGGCAAAGTCTGGACACGGATTCCGTTTATGCCGACCTCGCGCTGCACGGCAGCGGGCTCACCGCGCTGCAGTATCGCGACGCGAAGGGCGCGATCACGCACGAGATTCAGTCGAACATGTCGGCTCCAACCCGGCTGCGGATTGAGAAGCGCGGAGAATACGTGTACATGTTCGTGGCGGGCCCTGGCGAAGAACTGCACATGGCAGGAGGTTCGACGCGGGTTCCGCTTCGAGGATCGTTCTACGTCGGGATCGGAGTTTGCTCGCATGACAACGACGTTATCGAGAAAGCGGTTTTCTCCAACGTGGAAGTGAGCGAGTTGGGACCGTTTGCGGGAGCGGCGAAACTTTTTAGCACGCTGGAGACGGTGACCATCAGCTCAACGGACCGGAGCGTGGTTTACGTTGCGCAGGATCGGTTTGAGGCTCCGAACTGGACGCGGGATGGAACGGCGTTTCTTTTCAACCGAAATGGGCACATTGAGCGGCTCAGAGTTAGCGGGGGCAAGCCGGAGGTGATTGATACCGGATTCGCGACGCGCTGCAATAATGATCACGGAATTTCGCCGGACGCGCAATGGCTGGCTATCAGCGACAATTCGCAGGGAGATGGAGAGTCGCGAGTTTACATTGTGCCCATCACGGGTGGGACGCCGCGGCGGATCACGGAGAAGTCACCTTCGTACTGGCATGGCTGGTCGCCGGATGGGAAGACGCTGGCGTTCGTGGGGCAGCGCGACGGCGATTTTGACATCTATGCGATTCCGGCGGCGGGCGGCGATGAGACGCGGCTGACTACCGCCAAGGGACTGGACGACGGGCCGGAGTACTCGCCGGACGGGAAGTATATCTATTTCAATTCCGAACGCACCGGGCATATGCAGATCTGGCGCATGCACGCGGATGGAAGCGGGCAGGAGCAAGTTACGCACGACGATTTCAATAACTGGTTTCCGCACATCTCGCCCGACGGAAAGTGGATGGTTTTCCTTACTTATGACAAGAGCGTTACGGGGCATCCTGAGAACAAGGATGTGATGCTGCGGCTGATGTCGCTCGGCGATCACAACATTACCGTTCTCGCGAAATTATTCGGCGGACAAGGGACCATCAATGTGCCGTCGTGGTCGCCTGACAGCAAGCAGTTGGCGTTTGTGAGCTATCAGCTAATTCCGTAGAGAGCGGCAATAGTTCTTCGGCCGCTGGACACGAGCTAAAACTCGGGGGCTAAAGCCCGCGTCGATTTGGGATGCCCTACGCGGCGCTGAAAGCGCCGCTCTTCCACGTTACCGCAGGCTTCCAGTCTTCGTCATCTCTCACTGCTTGCTCACGTCGATCATGTTGTCGTCGGCGTTGCGGTCGATGAGCTTGTTGTAGGGGTCGATGCCGGCCAGTGTCGGCTGCTGGTCGACGATGATCTCGAAGGTCTTGTGGTCCTCGGTGAACTTTTCTTTCTTCAGATACAGGGGCTTCTCCTCGTCTTTCTTGCCGCTGAAGACGCCGATCTCGATGTAATCGGCAAGGGGCATGGGGGTTTCCGCGCCGTTGCCGTCGGCCTGCATCTTGCGCGCTTTTACCTCAAGCGTGACTTTGTATTTTCCGTCGGAAGTCTTCTGCGAAGTAGCGGTGACGGCCTGGTTATCGTAGAGGACGATGCGGTTGAAACCGTCGTCGACCAGGTACTGGTACTCGGGCGGAGTCTGGGCCTTGATGGCGTCGACCAGCATGCGCGTATCGGGGTAGGGATCGTCGAAAGTGTTGCCGGTATGCGGACTGTCGTGGGCGTCGACCTGGTTGTTCGCGTTGGCATAGCGGTACTGCATGAGGAAATTGTGGAGCGCGAGATTCAGTTTGTCTTCGCCGATGTAATCGGCAAGCGTGTAAAGGATCTGGCCGCCCTTCTGGTACCAGACGTATCCTTCACGCTGCACCATAGCCAGCGGTGGCTCGTGGCGGACTTCTCCGGCGCGCCCGCGCAGGTAGCCGTCGAGCTCGTGGCGCAGAAAGCGGTGCATAAGGTCGCGGCCGTATTTATGCGCCATCACCTGCAGTGCGGAATACTCGGCCAGACTCTCCGACATCATGTTGGAGCCTTCTACGTCGGCGCCGACCAGTTGGTGCGCCCACCACTGGTGCCCGAGCTCGTGCGCGGTAACAAAGTAGGTAAAGTCGATGTCGGTGGGCTTGATGACGCGGCTGATGAAGCCGATGCCTTCGGAGTAAGGAATGGTGTTAGGGAAGGACTGGGCAAACGTGCGGTAGCGCGGAAATTCGAAAATGCGGTACTGGTTGAACTGGTAGGGGCTGTAGACACGTTGATAGTAATCGAGTCCGGCGCGGGAACTGGCGAGCATGTCGTCCACGTCGTAGGGATGCGCGGGATCGTAATAAACCTCGAGAGAAACATCGCCGTTGGGCCCGTGGTAAATATCTTTCCGGCTCTGGTAATGCCCGGAGATGTAGGCGAAGAAGTCGAGGATGTGCGTGGATCCCATGCTGTACTCGTAGAAGTTGCGGCCGTTGGCCTGCCACTCACGCTGCAGGTAGCCAGGGGCGATAGCGACTTGATCTGACGATGTGCTGACGACCGTGTGATAGGTGACCCAGTCGGACTCGCCCTGGAAAAAGACGTTGTTCACGGAGTGCGCGGGATCGCCGCGGTGCGCCATTTCTACGAGAAGGGGAAGGTGTTCTTCGCGGCGTCGGCGGGGATCGGCAAGCTCCATCCCGTTGTTGTAGCCGATGTAGGGGACGTAGCTCGAGTCAAAAAAAGTGCCGTTGTAGGCGAACTCCGCCGGTTCGTTGCCGTCGCGGAAGCCTCGCGTCTGGTGGCCCACGTTGCAAGTAAGAGTGATGGTCTCACCGGGCGCTAAAGGCTTGTCGAGAGCGTAGATGGAGTAAAGGTTGCGCGGCGCAGAGCTGACGAGGTGAAACGGGCGGTCGAACTGGACGTTGGTGACCGACTGCATCTGGTCGGTGATGTGGACTTGCGGAATCGGCTGCGTGGTTTTGTTCTGCAGCGTCATGCGGACGTTGCCGTCGAAGGAACGGCGGTCGGGATAAATGTTGATGGTGGCGTCGACGGCCGTGACCTTGGGCTGCAGCAGGTCCTGGTACTGCTTGAACTTGGTTTCGTAGTTGGCCTGGATGTCGCGCCGCGCCTTGGAGTCGAGATACTCGTTGAGCACGTGCGCGTTGTAGAAATACCAGGAGCCGGAGCCGATGGCGATGAGAGCGAAAAGAAGGGCGGCCGGAATCAGCCGCGGGGCGCGCTGCAAGGCTAGCCGGGTACGTGCGCGCAGGGAGTCCTCCGCACCGCGCCGGGTGTAAGCGATCGAGACAACGCCCAGGAATGCACTAATCGCGAGCCAATAGGTAATCGACCAGAACAAGGCCGGGACGAAATGGCCATAGCCGTTCATGTCGGAATAGATCATCGGCGGCGTCGGGGGTTGCCCGATGAGGTAGAGCGTGTTCTCCCAGCCAAAGTTGTAGAGGATGGGCATGAGAACGAAGATGCCAATCAAGATGGCATAGCCCACAAACTTGTTGGAGACCACGGTCTGGACGAAGAGCGCGAGAAGGGTAAAGATGAGGATCTGTGGGAAGGCCACGAGGTAGAGCTCTTTGAAGTATTGCAGGAACTCGTAGTGGTAGTAGCCCAGGAAGGTCTGCATCGCAATGCCGATCACCATGGCGAAGGTGATGAGGACGAGCTCCACTACTACGACTGCGGTGAGGCGGGAAAACCAATCCGTGGACTCGCGCATGGGCAGAGCGTCGTGGATGCCGTCAAAATGTGTGTCGCGCTCGCGCCAGAGCAGCTCCGCGGCATAGAGGACCGCGACAATCAAAAGAAACAGCATCGCACTTCCCTCGACGGATTGCAGCATGAGGTAGGTGACCGGCCAGACGTCCTGGTCTGCGACCTTGCCAGCGAAATAGTCGTTATTGATGGCGAAAGCGACGATGAGAGCGACCAGGGCCCAGAACGGTACGTCGCGAAAAATGTTGCGCACACGGAGCCACGAAAGCGAAGCATATTGCGCCCAGGTTGTGGCGGATGTGAAGTTCTGAGTCACAACGGGCAAGCGACCGGGGGCCAGAGAGCGGACCGGCAAGGCCTCAGCGAGTTCCTGCTCCTTGGCTTTGGCGGCGCGGCGCCCCTGGGAACGGGCGGTGAGAGCTTCCACGGACATGGGGAACAACCCCCACACCGTGCCGAGTGCCACAAGACCGACGCTCATCCAGAGAAGACGGTTGTAGAGGAATACGCCGTTGACGAGTGAAGGCGACCAGGTCAAGAACTGCGTGTTTCGTTCGATGACTGTCCAGTAGCGCGTAACGTTGTAAATAAGGATGAATCCGACAGGATCAAAAATGCCGGACCAGAAGCGCTCAAGCGAGCGCGTGGCGAAGAAAACAGTGATGCCGATGAGGTAGATCATGAACAGGGCAACACCCTGGAGATAAACAACAAATATCTTGCGGGTTAGGGCGGCGACAGCAAAGAAAGCGGAGCCGATGAAGAAAATCTGGACGACGAGAATTGAGAGAAACGGCTGCAGGTAGGTCCAGAGGTGATTCGGCCCGATGCGGGTATGGTCTGTCCATGGCATGAAGGTGCCGAGGTAGGTGCCCAGCATCATGCCCGAAAAGGCGAAGACGGTGGTAACGAACGAGCCGGCCCAGCGTCCGCCCAGATAGGCGAATTTGGAGATGGGCTGTGTGAAGAGGACTTGGTAGGTGTCACGCTGGAAGTCGCGCAGAATCGAAGTGCCGAAGATGGCGGCGATCACGATGATGCCGAAAAGCCCGGCGAACATAAAATCGAGCGTATTGGCAAAAGGTCCGTTGAGGAGCACTTTGCCATTTCCGCTGCCCACTGGACCGAAGCTTTCGGACGCCACGCAGAGAAAAGAAAACGCGGTCCACCCCAGAAAATACATGTAGGTGGAGAGGCTCTTGAAGCGGAACCTCAACTCGAACGTGAAGAACTCCCAAAAGAGCGGCATATCGGATACTCCTGGTGCGAAGCGCTAATTGCGAGCCGTTCGTTTCATTTCCAGCATCGCGACGCGTTAATTCGGAAGCTGGCGCTTGGACTGCTGCGACAAGTTGAGGAAATAAACGTCTTCAAGGTCGGACTCGACGGCAACAAAACCGTCGCCGGGAGCGCTCTCCGCGTACACGCGAATTTCGTGCTGCCCGCCCACCAGGTGCGTGGAGATGACGTGGAACTGAGTTTCGATCTCGCGCACCTCGTCGCCGGTCGCGACTACCTTGGACCAGATTTTGCCTTTGAGTGCAGCCAGCGTTTCGTTGGGCGCGCCTTCGAGCAGCAATTCACCCGAGGCGATGATGGCCATGCGGGGACAGAGTTGGCGCACGTCGTCCACAATATGTGTAGAGAGAATGACGGTGCGGTCGCTCCCCAGCGAAGAGAGAAGATTCAGGAAGCGGTTGCGCTCTGCGGGGTCGAGGCCGGCGGTAGGCTCGTCGACAATAATGAGTCGAGGATTGCCGAGCAGCGCCTGCGCGATGCCGAAGCGCTGCTTCATGCCACCGGAGAAAGTAGAGAGAGCCTTTTTTCGAACATCCCACAAGTTGGTCTGCTGCAGCAGGGCGTCGACGGTTTCCTTGCGCTCGGACGAAGACGTCATGCCTTTCATGACGGCGAGGTGATGGAGCATATCCAGCGCGGAAATCTTCGGGTAGACGCCGAATTCCTGCGGCAGGTACCCAAGGATGCGGCGCACCTGGTCCTTTTGGCGGAGCACGTCGATGCCGTCGAGCGTGATCGAACCGGAGTCGGGATCCTGGAGAGTAGCTACGGTACGCATCAGAGAACTCTTGCCGGCGCCGTTGGGACCGACCAGGCCGAACATGCTGTTGCCGATGGAGAGCGAAAGATTCTTAAGCGCCTTTACCCCGTTCGGGTAAGTCTTGGAAAGCCCTGTAATGGTGAGTGCCACGCGGTTACCCCCACAGTGAACTCGGGAATTCGTCTCCCGATCAAAGAATTTGACAAGCAATTTACCACATGGGCTGGATGTCTGTTCGAAGCGTGAATCCTGGTGCCGGCCTCAAAACTGCTTCCGAGCAGACGTATCCAGCTATTCGGACGTGCGAGTTGCAGGTTCGGTGAGCGTGCCTAGTCCCAAATAGTTGTACGCATTGTGGAAGCAGATGTTCCCGATCATTTCGCCGACCAGCTTTTTGTCGTTGGGCAGTTCGCCGGCCTCGACCTCGCGGCCCATCAGGTTGCAGAGCACGCGCCGGAAATATTCGTGGCGGGCGTAGGACATGAGCGATCGCGAGTCGGTCAACATGCCGATGAAGTTCGAGAGCAGTCCGACGTTAGAGAGCACATTCAGCTGCGATTCGATGCCGTCTTTCTGGTCGAGAAACCACCAGGCGGCGCCAAATTGCACCTTGCCGGGCACATCTCCCGACTGGAAATTGCCGGCCATGGTCGCGAAGACATGATTGTCCACGGGATTGGAGTTGTAGAGGATGACTTGGGGCAACGCATTCTCCGCATCCATGCGGTCGAGGTAAGCGCCCAAACGGGCCGCCTGCGGCCAGTCTCCCATGGAATCGTAACCGGTGTTGGGGCCCAGAGCCCTCAAGCCCCGCGTGCTGCAATTGCGTTGCGCGCCGAGGTGCAGTTGCTTGGTCCAGCCTTTTTCGGCGTCGAGATGGCCGAAGAACAGCATCAGGTAAGAGGCGAACTGGTCGTGCTCGTCGGCAGTTACTTGGCGTCCCGCGCGGGCCTTGGCGAAGATAGCCGCGGCCGCGGCTTCGGTGCAATCCTCCGCATAACAGTACGGCAGGCCGTGGTCGGAGAGCCGGCAGCCCATCTGGTGGAAGCTATCGTGCCGCTGGCTCAGAGCGTCGAGCAGATCGGCGAAGTGTGCGATCTCAAGATTAGCGGCAGCGCCCAGGCGATCGAGCCAGGTGTTGAATGCTTCCGGCAGGTCCACATCGAGCGCGCGGTCAGGCCGGAAGGTGGGGTAAATGCGCGTCGAGAGTTTCGACTTTGCGAGCTTCGCATGCGCGCTCAGGTCGTCAGCGGGATCGTCGCTGGTGCACAGCGCCAGCACTTTAAATTTTTTCAGAATGCCCTGCGGGGTCAGCGCTGCTTTCGACAACTGCTGGTTGGCGCGCTTCCAGACCGCTGCCGCGGTGCTCTCGTTGAGTAGCGCGTCGATCCCGAAATATCGTTTCAGCTCGAGATGGGTCCAGTGATAAAGCGGATTGCGAAGGCAGCGCGGAACCGTGGCCGCCCAGGCCTGGAATTTTTCGTAAGCGCTGGCATCGCCCGTGATAAAACGCTCGGCGACCCCGTTCGCGCGCATGGCCCGCCATTTGTAATGGTCGCCCGCCAGCCACAGCTCAAATAAATTGCTAAATTGCCGGTTCTCCGCAATGATGGCGGCCGGAATATGGCAGTGGTAGTCCACGATGGGCTGGTCTTCGGCGTATTTGTGATAGAGGTATCGAGCGGTCTTGTTCTGCAGCAGGAAATTGTCGTTGATGAAGGGCATGAGCTGAAACGCCACAAGAAGTAGCGATCACAGAAGGAAAGCATCCGATGTGGCCCGCTGTCAAACAGACGAAAACACTGAGATGATCGAATCGCGGGCAGGAAGTCGCTTCGACGTTGCTCAGGGCTAGCTCAGGCGGCGCTCTTGACCCGTCGCCCTTTTACGCTCTGCAGAATCGTGGACGGAAGCTGTAGCACGCGAATTCTCGAATCTTTCTTGGTTTTCACGCGGACCGCAATCCCATCGGCCTCTGGAAAAGGATCGGAAATCACTTCAAAGTCCTCGCCATAGAGCCGGATACGGCCGGAAGCTGCATAACCAAGATTCTTAACATCAGCGCAAATTTGGGAAACTGAGATAGTCGAAACTGAAACTTCTGGAGCGGCAGAACCAATATTATGGCTGGTCATAATAACCCCATTATACCAAGGCGGAAGGGATAGGGTTAGGAAGGCTTTCCACAGCCGCTTCGCTTTGTCTTCGATTCGGCCTAAGATTTTTACACTCTGTTGATGACTGATAGGTACAATTACTTTCTCAAATTACTGTAGAACGTCGGGAACAGGAGGCTCCATGGGTGAAGCGACCTCGTTCGATCATATCGTAGCAATCTTGGGTCTTGGCCCAGACCAATATAAGAACTCAGCAGCGCTCAAAGAATGGGTTCGGCAGAATAAAGATGAGAAATATGTCCCGACCGACCTCTTGAAGCATTGGGGCTTCCAGGACGACGAAGCTGCCTGAGGGACGGAAGCTGCAGAAGCCGCTCCTGGCGCGGGTCCAGGCCGGAGCGGCTACTTCGGGACCAGCGACTGCAGCCGCTCGGCTGCGATCTCTGGAGTAATATCGCGCTGCGGCGTACCCAGCATCTCAAACCCTACCATGAACTTCCGCACCGTCGCCGATCGCAGCAGCGGCGGATAAAAATGAGCGTGAAAGTGCCATTCCGGATGCGCGAGATCGTCGGTTGGCGATTGATGAAATCCCATGGAGTACGGGAAGGGAACGTCGAACACCCTGTCGTAAGTAGCCACAATCCGGTGCAGCATCTCTGCCAGAGATGAAATTTCCTCAGCGCTGAGTTCCAGCATGCTGCCGAAGTGCCGGCGGCTCATGACCAGAGTCTCAAACGGCCACACCGCCCAGAAGGGCACCAGCGCGGTGAAACCTTCATTCTGGTAAACCAGGCGAATCTTCTGCCGCTCCTCCAACTCAAGGTAGTCGCATAGCAGGCAGCGGCTGTGAACCTTCAAGTACCCTTGCTGCGAAGCCAGCTCTTTTTCAGGAACCTCCGGAATCGAAGCCGTCGCCCAAATCTGGCAATGGGGATGCGGATTGCTGGCGCCCATCATCGCGCCCCGGTTTTCGAAAATCTGCACGTGCTGGATATTTTCCCGAGCGCCCAGCTGCCGAAATTCGTCCACCCACGCTTTGATCACAAGCTCGATTTCACCCACTCGCATTGCCCCGAGCGTCAGATCATGTCGCGGAGAAAAGCACATGACGCGGCAGGCCCCCGGCTCGGCCTCAGCGACGATCAGGCCTTTGCCATCGACGTCGAGGCGCCCCGGCGCAACGTCAGGCTTCAGGGCCGCGAAGTCGTTGTCGAAAACGAAAGTCGAAGAATAAACAGGATTGCGCGCCCCACCCGCGCGTACATTCCCCGGACACAAATAACAATCCGGGTCGTACTCGGGCGCGGCCGCCGTCTGGCGGGGCCCGACCTCACCCTGCCACGGACGCGTGGCGCGATGGGGCGACACCAGCACCCACTCATTGGTGAGAGCGTTGAGCCTGCGATGCGGATCTTCGTTGAGCTGAAAGGAGTGTTGGTGCTGATTCATGGTGCTGATTCAGGGGCTGATTCAGATTGAGGCGCACGCCGCGAGAAAATTCTCTACGTCCCCGGCTTCGTGATCGCTCCCTGCGACGCCGACGCAACCAGCGCGGCATACTTCGCAAAAACTCCCTTCGGATAGCGGGGTTGTGGCGGCTTCCATTCTTTCATACGTTGCCGAATAACGTCGTCACTGACTTCCATTTCCAGCAAGCGCCGGTTCACGTCGAAGTGCACAATATCGCCGTCGCGCACGGCTGCGATCGGCCCACCCAGCGCGGCCTCCGGAGAAACGTGCCCAGCCATCAAGCCATGCGTGGCCCCGCTGAATCGCCCGTCGGTCAGCAGCGCCACCGACTCGCCCAATCCTTCGCCCACAATCGCGCCCGTCACGCTGAGCATCTCACGCATGCCCGGCCCGCCCTTGGGACCTTCATTGCGAATCACGACCACGTCTCCGGCTTTAATTTTCTTGCTGGTGACCGCAGTCATCGCGTCTTCTTCCGATTCGAACACGCGCGCCGGTCCGCGATGCTCGAGCCGTTCATGCCCGCTGATTTTCGCGACGCAACCCTCCGGCGCCAAATTGCCTTTGAGGATGACCAGGCCGCCGGTTTTTTTCAGCGGCTTCTCCAGCGAAGCGATCACTTCCTGCCCCGGAGTTTCGACCGCGCTGTCACTTTCGGACGCAATGGTGAGCCCCGTCACCGTCAGCGCCTTGGGATGCAGAAATTCCCCGCGCATCAAACGCCGCGCCAGCAGCCGTATTCCGCCCGCTCGGTGCATGTCCGCCGCCACAAAACGCCCGGAAGGTTTCAGATCGGCGAGCAGCGGAGTGCGCTCGCTCACGGTTTGAAAATCGTCAATTTCCAACTCCACTTCCGCTTCGCGCGCAATCGCCAGCAGATGAAGCACGGCATTGGTCGATCCGCCGGTGGAAGCGACGGCCGCAATCGCATTCTCGAACGCGTCTCTGGTCAGAATCGCGCGCGGCTTGATTCCATTTTTCAGCAGGTTCAGCACCACCTTGCCGCAGGCAAAGGCAACTTGGTCTTTCTGCGGATCCATTGCGGGCACGCTGTTAAAGCCCATGGGCGAGAGCCCGATCATTTCCATCACAGTCGACATGGTGTTCGCCGTGTACTGCCCGCCGCACGCGCCTGCGCCTGGGCAAGCCACATCTTCCAGGTCGTGCAGTTCCTTGTCGGTGATTTTGCCCGCGGCATTCGCTCCCACGGCTTCGAACACATCCTGAATGGTCACATCTTTCCCGCGATAAACACCCGCGGCGATCGTGCCGCCATACAGAACCATTCCCGGAAGATCCATGCGCGCCAGCGCCATCGCGGCCGCCGGAATCGTTTTGTCGCAGCCCACCACGCACACCACGGCGTCAAACATTTGTCCGCGGCACACCAGTTCGATCGAATCGGCAATCAGTTCGCGGCTCACCAGCGACGCGCGCATGCCCTCGGTGCCCATGGTCTCGCCGTCGGAAATAGCGATGGTGTTGAACTCCATCGGCGTGCCACCGGCTTCGCGGATGCCCTCTTTCACCTTCGCCGACAGCCGCCGCAGATGAAAGTTGCACGGCATCGTTTCGATCCACGTGTTGGCGACGCCGATCAGCGGCCGGCTGAGATCGGCGTCGGTGAAGCCGATCGCCTTGAACATGGCGCGCGCCCCGGCCCGGTCGCGCCCATCAGTAATTCCGCGGCTACGATGTTTTAGATCCATGATTTATGTAACATGATGTCTGAAACGTGAAACGCTTGAGGTTCGTGCAACGGTTGAGACTACTACAGGCGAGTGCAACAGGAAAGACAGGGCATTCTCCGCAGTTCGATGGTTTCAAATTCCCGCGGATAGCACATCACCGAAGCTTTACGCTAATGCAGCGCGCGCTGACTTCCCGTTGCTTTCCGACGCAGGCGGATGCGGCCCCACCCATCCCGGCCTGGAATCGCCAGGTTCGTGCAGTCCCGCGCTGGAGTGGACTTCCAGCACGTCGGCAATCGCATACCAGTCGCGGCTGAGCTGTCCGACTTGTTTCGGAGTGACTTCGAGAACCAGCGTGACCCGGTGGTCCTGCTCGACCGGTTCGGCCAGCACCGAAGGCAAATCGAGCGCGCGGCGCGAAGCCGCATTGAGAATGCGCATCAGCGTTCCCTGCGTGTTGCGGTAGCGGACGTGAAAAACTTGCATGTTCTGGCTCCCCACTGCCGAGATCATTTTTAGATTGAAGATTGTAGATTTGACCGGTGCCCGGAGGTTTCAATCTGCAATCTAAAATCTTCAATCTGCAATTCTTACTTTTGCCTTCTAACTTCTGACTTCAAACTCAGTCTTCTTCCAGCATCATCTCCGAAAGCGCGGCACCCGCCGGCACCATCGGGAACACGTTAGCTTCGGGATGGCAATCGAAAACCAGCAGTTCCGGTTCCGGCGAATGCAGAAAGCTGTCGATCAGATCTCCCGTCTCACTCGACACCGGAAACTCGCGCATCGCTGCTTCATTCAGGCGCTCGGCCTGGATTCTGTAAGCCTTCGCGATCTCCACGAAATCCGGGTTGTCGCTCAGATCCGTCTCCGCGTAGTTGCGCTGGTAGAAAAGCTGCTGCCACTGCCGCACCATGCCCAGATATTTGTTGTCGATGATCACCATCTTGATCGGCAGGCCCAGCCGGTGAACCGTGGCCAGTTCCTGGATGTTCATCTGAAATCCACCATCGCCGGAAACGCACAGCACGCAGGTTTCAGGCTTGGCGAGCTGCACACCCACCGCGGCCGGCAGCGCGAAACCCATCGCGCCCAGGCCGCCTGAGGTGATGAAGCCGCGCGGCGACGACGACCGGTAGCGCTGCGCGGCCCACATCTGGTGCTGGCCCACGTCGGCAATCACAACGCTGTCGTTGGGCAGGCGGCTGAAAAGTTCGTCTAGAAAACGGATCGTCGGCTGCGCCAGTCCGCGCGGATCAAGGTCGGCCCGCTCCGGACCGCACGCCACGGCGCGCCACGCGCTGAAATCAGGAAGGGAATTGCGCCGTACTTCGGCGTGAAACGCGGGAATCGTATCCGCCAGATCTCCGATCACAGCCTGGTCGCAAGCCCGCACGCGATCAAGCTGCGCCGGATCGATTTCGAAATGAATAATCCTGGCTTGCGGCGCAAAACGCGAAGGATCGCCCGTGACGCGATCGTCCAATCGCGCGCCGAACACCAGCAGCAGATCGGTTTCGTGCAGCGCCATGTTAGCCGCGCGCGTGCCGTGCATGCCCACCATCCCAAGGTAATACGGCGACTGCGGTGGAACCGCTCCCAGCCCATGCACTGTGGCGAACGATGGAATATTCAAATCGTCGAGCAGTCGCCGCAACTCAGGAATTGCGCCTGAGAGCTTCGCTCCCGCACCCACCAGCGCCACCGGACGCTGCGCTTTCTGCAGCATTGCCAGAATCGTGTCGCTGAAGCCGCCCTCCGCCTTGGTGTCAGCTGTCCGAGCGCGCGGCGTGAACTTCACCGGGCCGGAAAATTCCTTCTTCGCCTTCAGCATGTCGGTGGGAATATCAATCACCACCGGACCCGGCCGCCCACTTCGTGCCCAATAAAATCCCTCGGCAATCACTTCGGGGATCTCGTCGAGCGTCTTCACCAGCCGGCTCCACTTGGTCAGCGATAGCGTCACGCCGAAAACATCCGTCTCCTGAAACGCGTCGGTGCCAATCAGCGCGCTGCGCACCTGTCCGGTGATGCAGACCAGAGGCACGGAATCCATCTTCGCGTCGGCAATGCCAGTGATCAGGTTCGTCGCACCCGGACCGCTGGTCGCAATCGCCACGCCCACCTTGCCCGTAACCCGCGCGAATCCTTCCGCCGCAAACACCGCGCCCTGCTCGTGCCGCGTGAGCACGTGCCGCACGCCGCTGCCCTCGAGCGCGTCATACAGCGGCATGATCGCGCCACCGGGGTAGCCGAAAACCAGGTCGACCCCTTCGGCCCGCAGGCACTGCAGAACGATGTCCGCTCCCTTAAGCATTCACAACCTGCTTCTCTTTCTCCGGCGGCTTCGGCGCGTCCGCCGGCTTCTTGCCGTCTTTGGGCAGCCAACTCATCATGCCGCGCAGCTGCGCGCCCACGATTTCGATGGGATGCTGCTTCTCTTTCGCGCGCAGCGCCGCGAAATTCTTCCCGCCACTCTTGTTTTCCGCAATCCATTCCCGCGCGAATTCGCCGCTCTGAATGTCGGCCAGGATTTTCTTCATTGCGACCCGCGTCTCTTCGCCGACCACTTTTTCGCCGCGCGTCAAATCGCCGTATTCGGCCGTATTCGAAATCGAGTAGCGCATGCGATCGAGCCCGCCTTCATAGATCAGGTCGACAATCAGCTTGACCTCGTGCAGGCACTCGAAATAAGCGATCTCCGGCGCGTACCCGGCTTCGACCAGAGTCTCGAACCCCTTCTTGATCAGCGACGTCAGCCCGCCGCACAGCACCGCCTGCTCGCCGAAAAGATCGCTCTCGGTTTCTTCCTTGAATGTAGTCTGCAGCACGCCCGCGCGGGTCGAACCAATTCCGTGCGCGTAGGCCAGAGCGAGTTCGTGTGCCTTCCCGCTGGCATCCTGCTGGATCGCAATCAGCGACGGAACGCCGCGCCCTTCGCTATACATCCGCCGCACCAGGTGCCCCGGACTTTTGGGCGCGATCATTACCACGTCGACGTCGTTCGGCGGCACGATGGTTTTGAAATGAATGCTGAAGCCGTGCGACACGCCGAACACTTTGCCAGGATGCAGATACTGCTTGATATGTTTTTCGTAAAGCTCGCCCTGCGTTTCATCGGGCGTGAGCACATGGATCCAGTCGGCGCGCTTGCAGGCTTCCTCCGGCGCCACCACCACCATGCCATCGGCCCGCGCCTGCTGCGCGCTTTGCCGGTTGGGGTCAAGACCCACGATCACTTTGAGGCCGCTGTCGCGCAGATTCTGCGCCTGCGCGTGTCCCTGGCTGCCGTAGCCCAGGATGGCGATGGTCTTGCCCTTTAGGGCATTCGGGTTAGCGTCGCGTTCATAAAAAATATTAACCACCAGCGTGCTCCTCTCGTTTCGTTGCAACCCGTCGTTGCAACCGTCGTTGCAACTCGTGCAACCGCGAATCCTACTGCAAACCGACCGGTCGGTCGGTACTTCTCAATGCTATCGTCCTGCCGAAACTGTGTCAAGAGGGAAGTCTGGTTCGTGGAATTCGCGGCTTTGATAAGCTGTTTCCGCTGTTTTGGCCCATCGGCATCCATGTTGGAGTGATTGATATGAATGAGTTTGAATGCGTGATTCCGATTCTGAACGTTAAGAATTTCGCCGTGTCGATGGACTACTACGTCAACCAGCTGGGTTTCACCAAGAAATGGGACTGGGGCACTCCGCCGTCGTTCGGCTGCGTCACGCGAGGCAAGGTCGAGATTTTTCTTTCTGAAGGTGGGCAAGGGCAGTCTGGCACCTGGATGTCGATTTTCACAGAGGATGTGGACGCGCTGCATGAGGAATACAAAAAAAGCGGCGCCATCGTTCGTCAGCAACCGACGAATATGCCGTGGGGCACTCGTGAAATGAATGTGCAGGATCCGGACGGCCACCGTCTCCGCATGGGCAGCGATTCCACTGGTCCGGTCGACGAGGCTGGATGGAAGCGCTTCGGCGAGATCCAGCAGTTCGGGGAGTGAGCACGAACATTGGCAATCTTTCCCGCAACTGATTACCATGTCGGCGATGGCTCGCGAGACTCTGATCGATTCCCGGCAGGAAATTCTGCGTACGGCGGCGCGGTTATTCCAGCAGCGCGGCTATGACGCGACCTCGATGAACGACGTCGCGGCCGCGCTCAAATTGAGCAAAGGCGGCCTCTACCACCACTTTCAGAGCAAAGACGAAATCCTGTTCGAGATCATGAACCACGCCATGGATATTACGGAGGAGCGGGTGCTCGGCCCGGTGCGCGGCATCGCTAATCCAGAAGAACGGCTGCGCGCGCTGATCCGCCTGCATATTGAAGTCGTGCTCAGCCCGCGTGACCGCGAAATTACCGTGATGCTCCACGAAAACCATCCGCTGCCGCCGGCGTTGCGCAGGCGCATCAACGGGCGCAAGAAAGAGTACATACACTTCCTCGAGAATCTGATTGCTGAAATACAGAGGTCGCGCCGTGCCTCGGCGAGGGTGAGTCCGCGAGCCGCGGCCTTTGCGTTGCTGGGCATGATCAATTGGATCTATCAATGGTACAAACCGGAGGGCGAACTGCAAGTGCAGAATCTTGTGCCGCAGTTCACCGACCTCCTGTTTGGCGGACTCTTGATATGAATGGGCACGATGTGAACGGACGTGATGTAAGTGGAAACGTTGTGAACGGAGATGATGTGAACGGACGCGAACCGTGACCGAAGCCACTGCCAGATTTTATCGAGCCGCTGAAATCGACCAGCAGAGGGCGCAAAGCGGCAAGCCCTATCGCGAATTTCTCCGGGTGCCGGCGATGAGCGCCGGTTTGTATGTGCTGGCGGCGGGAAGCACCGACCCGCAGCGGCCGCATCATGAGGACGAAATGTATTACGTGGTGCGCGGCCGCGGCCGCTTCAAGGCAGGCGGGGAAGACCGGGAAGTTTCCGCCGGCAGCGTGATCTACGTAGCCGCCGAAGTCGAGCATCGTTTCCACGACATCGAAGAAGAACTCGCGGTGCTGGTTTTCTTCGCGCCCGCGGAGAGCTAGGTCCGGGCCGAGAATTCGCTCGGTACTCGCGACCAGGTACTCGGCACTACTTCGCCGGCACCCAATAAATTTCTTCTTTCACCGCCGCGCGATCGGTGAACCCCCGGCGCTTCAAAATGGATTTGCTGTGCTCGATCATGTCGGGATGGCCGCAAAGGTAGGCGACGGTGTTACCGGCATCGAGGCCCCACTGGTCGGCGTATTTGCGCAGAACGTCGTCGGCGCGGCCAATCTCGCCCGGCCAGTCTTCGTGATCCCAGGGGCGGCTCACCGTGGGCACATAGGTGAACCAGGGAATTTCCCGCGCTGCCTCGCGCAGTTCGTCGAGATATCCGAACTCCCAGGGGCGGCTGGCGCCATTCAGCAGAAAAAGCTTGTGCTCGCCGTGAAAGCGGCCTTCTTTCCATTCTTTGTGCAACGTGCGCACGTAGCTGACGAACGGAGCGACGCCGGTCACGGTCGAAATGCACAGATGGTTGGTTTTTGCGCCCTGCATTTCCAGCGAAAACCGTCCCTTCGGGGCCTTCCGCATCAGCAGCGAATCACCGGGCTGGAGCTTGTGCAGCAAGGGAGTGAGCGCGCCCTCGGGCACCAGCTCGAAGAAAAATTCCACTTCATCTTCGAACGGCGCCGAGGCAATCGAATACGGGCGCTCCACGCGCTTTCCGCCGCTCTCCACGCCCAGACGTGGCGTATTGCCCGGGAACAAATTTGAAGTCAGCACCCACGCGGATGCGGAACATCCACAGGTCAGGCGCGAAATCGACGCGCCTGGTAACCTGCGCGTGGTAAAACTTGTCGTCCGGCGGCTGTCATGTGCAAGAAGCTCGACCTCCAATCAAAGAATCACAGATCAAAGAATCACCGACGTTGAGCAAAAAGCGGCGGATGCCGACAACGTTAGAGTCGAGATCATATGGGGGAAGCGAGAATTTGACAACCGAACGGCCGTTCGAGAGGCGATTACCGGCTGCCCCAAGGCGCGGCCAGCTGCTGTCCGAAAAAGTCATCGACCTCGGTGCCGGGGAGCCGGATCTCGGAGATGGTCTTACTTCCGGTGGACGCAGGGGCCGGCAGGGCGCGCAATTTCTCCACTTCGTCCTGCGTCTTTCGCCACGCTGAGTGATTTTTCTTGGTCGCAATGGGCGCACTCGGGTCCGAATAAAACGCCAGGATATTATTTTTCAACTCGGGAGTGATCTGATCGAAGTTGTGTTGCGCCAACTGATTGAGGAGTTGGGCATAAGACTTGTCGGTCAAGGCGTACTCCCCGGCGTGGGTATCGCGGCCAGTGTCAAAATCGGTGTTCGTCAGCTGCAGTTTTCCTTTGGACGTTTCAGACAGCAGCTTCTTGTAATTTTCTACAGTGCGATCCACGCTGGCGACGTAAAGATCCTCAGTTTTTTGCGTCGGAATCTTGAAGTCCAGCGCTTTGAATGGTCCCACTTTCGGCACCACCTTCAGAAAGAACGCCAGAAGGTGGGCTCCGAAGCCCGGACGGCGATAGCCTTTGCCCCATTCCTTCTCATAGTTCGTGCGCGACAAATAGTAGCGGAACTGGCGCTCGCTGAAGTTCGGCGTGTCCTTGACGATCTCATCGCGGCGCGCGATCAGAGCCACGCGCGTCATCTCGGGGATTACTCCGCTAATGGCCCGCCGAAAAGTTCCGAAGGCCAGATCCTCGTTTGAAATTACTGCGTTCAGCGGAATGCCATACGTAGCCTGAAACGCCCGCTCCAGCAGGGGCTTCGAGATCTGGAAGCCGATGAAGTCGTGGTACCGGTCGGAGGTGTAGCGGTTTTTCGCGACTTGGGTTACGTCAAAGCCAAATTCGGTTTGGATGTGAGCTTTCGGATTGTCCTCGTAAGTGACTACGTTTCCAAATTTTTTTCGGAGCTTGGGAAATTCAATGCCGACCGCCTGGTTGACCGTGGGATGCCCGGAGTTATCCGCGGAATAATGAGCTAAAGCGCCCAAGGCGAAGGCATATTCGTTGAGGTCGGACGCCTGTTTGATCATGGCGACGACGAAGTCGCCACTGCGGACGTAGTGCGTGAGGTCGCTGAAAAACCTGTTGCCAAACGGGTAATAGCCCATGTCCTGAATCAGCGACCCGCCATAAGCAAAGGCGTGGGCCGTTTTTAAATCGTCGTCGGCAGCATTTGGATAACGTTTCTTCAGCAAAGGCAGCAGGTTGTCCTTCCACACCAGATCCACAATTTCTTCATGGGTCAGCACGGAATAAGCCACGCTGGGTTGCACGCAACTCTGCATCAGGACAACCGCCAACCCAAGGCGAAGCGCAGTTCGCCAGGAATTTAGAATCTGCCTCATTTGCCCACAACGAGCACCACAAAGCTGTTTGGAGCAATCGACCGCCGGGGATGCGGATTATCCGGCGTCGCGGCGGGCGGCGGTCCGAACTGCGCCGTCACTACAAAAATGTTGTGCGTTTTGGCGTCGAGGGCCAGCGTGCGAGCGCCCGCCTGGGTCGGGACGTTCTCGGCCACGCTGAACTTATCCGGCGACTCTTCTTTCACCACGGTCAGCACGCCTTCGCCGCAGGAGGCGAACGCCAGTCCGGTTTCGTCGTCGAAAGTGGTGGCATCGACGCCGTCGCCGATCGCGGGCGTGGCCAGAACCTTGCCGCTATCGGCATCCACCACCGCCATCATCTTGTTGTCGCAACCTACAAACAGGCGGCGATGCTTGCGGTCGATGGAAAGTCCGCTGGGCTCGGTGCAGGGGGCCAGCGGCCATTTGGCCGTGACTTCCAGCTTGTTGGGATCGATTGCCGTCAGTTCGCTCTTGTCTTCGATGTTGACGAAAATCTTGCCTTTGGCGTCGCTGGCCGCGAACTCGGGCTTGCCGTCGAGCTTGATCGTGCCCAGCACCTTTCCGGTGACGGCATCGATCGCGGTGGAATCCTGGCTGCGCCCGTTGAACGTGAAGACACGTTTGGTCGCGGGATCGTAGAGAATCGCGTCCGGATTCTCCCCCACTTTCACTTTACTGCTGGTCGCCAGTGTCTTGATGTCGAAGATGCTGACTGTGCCCTCGCGGCCGTTGCTGACGAAGCCGCGGCCCAGTTCCGGAGCCAGCGCGATGCCGTGTACTCCCGGCGTGTCGGCAATGTCGCCCACGCTCTTGCCGGAGTCCGCGTCCACCACCATCACGTGAGTCCCGCGCGAGATATAAAGCCGGCGCGCGCTGGCGTCTGCCGTCAGATAGTCCCAGCCGCCGTCGCCGCCTAATTTGTAGGTGGTCACAACGTGGTATCCCGGCGCGGTCGCGCCCAGGGCAACTGCCGCCAGCAATACGATCACTACCGCAATCCACAGTCTGGAATTCGTCTTCATGATTCCCCTCTTCATGATCTCGTGTTTGATGATACGGCGCTTCATGATACCGCACGATTTCTCTGGGATTGAAATGTTCCACTCCGGTGTCCACACGTCCGACTGTTGCAAATTCCACGCCCTACCGAAACCGGTAGTGGCCGAACGGAAGTAACTTTACCGTGTTCCAGAAGGGTCCTAGACTTTGTATACAAGTATATGAACGTTTGCCAACCGACGTGTCGTCGGCCGTTGTCGACAACTGAGACTGAAGCTCTTCCGCCACAGTCTGCTTTTGGCGCGCCCGGCTCGGGCTCCGATGTTGAACGGAGCGAACCCAGCACTGCGCCTACGCAAGATCGGCCACTGGCACGCAGCGTTGGACCAGCCGCGGCGGTCGCCGCGGGAGTATTGCTGGTGGTTCTGGTTGGGGGCGTCGGCACTGCGCGCGCCGCATGGAAGCATATCACTGTCCTGTTTTCCGCGAGCGGAAACGTTGCTGCCGGGTCCGCGAGTGATTTCGTGGCGAACGATCTGGAGCAACTGGATCGCCTGGATCCGCAAAATCAGGCCGAGGTGCTATTGGAACGCGCCGTGGGCGAATCCGAGGGAGCCGTCGAACAGATCTCGTCGCGGCTGGACCGCTGGCAGGGAAAGATCAAATGGAATTCGGAGATCGCTACCCTGACCACGGCCGCGCTTACTTCCCGTGACCTGCGCGTTCGGCATTCTGGCGTGGAAGTGGAACTGGCCGCTTACGGGCTGGCCAAGAATACTGACAGTCTCAACTATCTGTTGCGTGTGGCCAGGTCGAAGGACCACGCGAAAAAGATTTGGGCGCTGTGGTCGCTCGGATTGCTGGCGAATCGTGGAGTTGGAACTCCGGTGGCAGTGCAGGCCCTGACTGCTCATCTGAAAGATTCTGACCAGGATTCCCGGCGCTGGGCGGTTGCAGCGCTGGCGCAGGTGGGTTCGCCGGAAACGATTACTCCGCTTTTGCGCACCATGCATGACGACCCTGCGCCGAGCGTGCGCCAAGGCGCCGCTTCGAGTCTGGCGGAATCGGGCATGATGACGCGGGAACAGCGACTGGCAGCTGTACCGCAGTTGCTGAGCTATACCGACGATCCGGCGCTGGACGCGCAGACACGAACCTGGGCGTTTCAGGCTTTGAGCTGCATTACCGGGCAACGTCTGCCCAATGATTCTGGCACTTGGCGTCTTTGGTACACACAGGGGTACACGCAGGCGAAAGTCAACTGACCAATCCATGGAAAACCTAAATGTAGTTGTTGCGCTCATCACCCGAGACAATGATTACCAGGCCGAGCAAGCGGCGTCCGCTACGGAAGCAGCGGCGCGTCTTGGCGCGAAGATTCAAATCATTCACGCCGACAACGACGCCGTCAATCAGACTCAGCAACTGGTCAAAATCATTCAGGATCCGATCCAGCGTCCCGCCGCGATTCTGGTAGAGCCGGTTGGCACGGGTATGCCGCAAATCGCCAAAGCGGCGGTTGCGGCTGGGATCGGGTGGGGAATTCTGAGCCGGCAGGCGGATTACATCCCCGAACTACGGCGGGGAAATCAGGCTCCGGTTTTTTCCGTGACCACGGATCAGGAAGAAATAGGAAGAATTCAGGGAAAACAGCTGGCAGCTCTTGCCTCCGCCGGCAATGTTCTGTATATCGAGGGGCCCTCGAACACCAGTGTTTCCGGTCTCCGCAGGAAGGGCCTGCTTTCGGCCAAGCCCGCCGGCGTTGAGATGAAAACGCTCAAAGGCGATTGGACGGAGCGCAGCGCGCACCACGCCGTCAAGTCCTGGCTTTCGCTGAGCACGTCGCGGCAACTGCATATTCGCGCCGTGGTTTGCCAAAACGATGCCATGGCAATGGGAGCGAGAAAAGCGTTTGTGGACTTGACGGAACAGGATCGTGAGCGATGGCTCAAGACTCCGTTCTTCGGCTGCGATGGTGTGACCAAAACCGGGCAGGAATGGGTGCGCTGCGGCTATCTGACGGCTACAGTGGTCACGCCGCCGACCACAGGTCTGGCTCTGGAAATACTGGTGAAAGCGATTCGCTCGGGCGCTGCGCCGCCGGAGAATACTCTGAGCGTCGCGCGAGCGTTTCCGGCGATCGAAGAGCTGGTCAAACGGCGTGTAGACAGTCTCCCGGCCGCCGCGGGCGGAGCCTAGACATCGCTGGACGCTTTAATCCGCTCCGCTAATCCGCCCCGCTAGTCTGTCCTGCCAGTCCGTCCTGCTAATCCGCCATCTTCGCTACGTGCAGGTCGAATCCCGTCTTCGGTAGCAGGGAAGTGAGCGCGAACGCCATGAATCCGTCGCCGTTCACTTCCGTGTGGCGATAGAGGCCGGGTTCGCTCTCGATGGTTTCTCTGCGGCCTTCCATATCTTCCAGAAACGCCTGTGCCTGCTTTACTCCGGCTTCGGCGTCTTTGGCGCGCGTGACCACGGCCTCGGACGCATAGGATCGCACCAGCTTGGGCCAGTATTTTTCCAGCAGTTCAGTGCTGGCAAAAACGTCGGCCCAGATGATGCGCCCGTTCACCGCCACCACCACGCCTACTGCGTTGCGATCGCGCAGTTGCTTGATCAGGCTTTGGTAGTTTTGCTCGATCGGCTTGGCCACCGCGTCGACCCGCTTCTTGACTTCGTCGTTTTCCATCACCTTGGCATACGAACTGGTTTGCGCCATCTCGGTGGCGACCGCGGGTGCCGCAGCAGACATCTCGACCCTCACTGCCTCCCGCTGTTTCTTCACTTCCGCCCAAACTTCATTCTGATCCTTGTCGCCCATGGCTTTGGCGCGGACCGAGGGTTGCGCCATCATCGCCATCGGAGCGGGAGCATTGGGTTTTGCTCCGCCAATCGCAGAGCCATACATGGCTTCCGAGGCGCCGAAATGATCGCTGGTGGCGACCCAACGGCCTGGCTCGACACAAAAGACGGACAGGTCTACGGGATCGCTTTCCGCGGGAACAATGCGGTCCTTGCCGATCACGCGATCCTGCTTGCCGCCCGAAACGATCTCGCCAGCCAGCAACAGCAGCGGCCGCTTGGAATTGTTGACCAGGACCAGACGGTTGACTTCGGCATTGCCGCGGGCATTGCTTCCCACAACCGGTTGTGCGGGATGCCGCCGGATCAGGCCTCGCAGGCTTCCATATTCTGTCACCACGACTTCTCCCGAGCGGAGCCCTTCATCGAGCGTTAGAAATTCGCCGGTCGGATAACTCTTCGAGGCGAGCACTGGAAACACCGTGAGGTTTCCGTGGCGGATCGGCTCCAGCACCTTGTAACCGGCTGCTCCGACTGTTTCTCCAGCCCGTGCCGGCATCGGTTCGGTCGCTACCAGACCGGCCACGACCAAACCGGTGATACCTGCTCCAGCTAATATCGCGAACACGATCGCCGCTAGTGAACGTGTGCTCTTATTCGCATTCACGATCGTCTTCAGATTCGTCTTCATACGTCCCCCCTTCGCGGGCGAGCGCGTCCCGAAGCTGTTGTCCGTGAAGCTCCCCAGGAAGCTTCGTCCTTCGCTTGCGGGACGCGCCGCCCAACCCGCTGCAACTCACACAGTGACAGAACGAAATAAAAACCGACCTTGCGGCCAAAATTCGCACGTCGTACGTCTAAGAACTTGGTAGCATCATGGTTGGTAGCATCATGGGACGAGCGGTTACCGTTGAGGGTTACCGCGCCGGAGCGCCTGTCTGCTGCATGAGCGCCACAAAACAATCAGCCGCCGTTGAGTTGATGGTCAGCGAGCTTGTGGCGGAGCTTCACGCGGATCTTCACGTGAAGAGCGGCTGCGAAAAAGTTGGCCTCGCCAGCGAAGCCTTCGTTGCGATTCTCTGCGAGGTCGGCGCAAAATACGCAACGCCCGCCACTTCTGAAACTGAGTTACGCGCATTCTTTCTTACTCTGCGCGTGGACGAACTTGCCCTGGCCCGCGCCTGCGCGGCAGGAATCAATCCGGCGTGGGACATTTTCCTCACCCGTTACCGCGAGAAGCTTTATCTCTCGGCGCTGCGCGTGGCGCGCGAGGATTCCGCCGCGCGCGAACTGGCTGACGCTCTCTACGCCGATCTCTACGGCACCACCTTGCGTGATGGCGTGCGTGTGTCGAAGCTTGCGTCTTACACCGGGCGCGGATCGCTCGAAGGCTGGCTGCGCACGGTTCTGGCGCAGGAATATGTGAACCGTTACCGCCGCACGCGGCGGCTGGTGAGTCTCGATGTTGAATCAGAGGAAGGCGTTCAGTTCCAGGCTCCCGATCCCGAGCCGGCGGTTTCCGCGGACCCGCGCCTCGAATCGGCCACCGATGAAGCCCTGGCTTATCTTTCCGGCGAAGATCGCATGATCCTGAGCGCCTACTTTCTCGACGGACGCACGCTCGCCGAGATTGCCCGCATGCTGGGCGTGCACGAATCCACGATCAGCCGCAAGCTCGACAAGCTGGCGAAATCTGTGAGAAAACAAATCCTGGCCGGGTTGTCCCGCCGCGGCTTGACCCGCCGCCAGGCCGAAGAGGCGCTGCAGGTCGACGTGCGCGACCTGCAAATGGATATTCGCAGAAGCCTGGCGCAAGAATCGCCAGCCCGACCGTTCTCAGAGAAGAAGGTGGACGCCAGAGCGGGCGAAAGCCCGCCCGTGGAATCGAGTTCGTGAATGCTGGGTGGATTTTCGCGGGCTGACGCTTATAAGAAAGTAGCTAGTAGCTAGAAGCTAGAAGCTGAAATGCCAGAACTCCCCAATATCGTGCGCGAGCGGTTGAAGGTGTCGCGGCCAACGGCGGATCATCCTGACGCCGACGAGCTCACGGCTTTCGCCGAGCGCGCTCTGCCGGAATCTGAGCGCGCTGTGGTGGCGGAACACCTGTCGCGTTGCCACGACTGCCGCGACATTCTGGCTCTGGCTTTGCCCGCCGCTTTGCCAGCCACGATCGCGGTCGAGACTGCTCGTGTGCGACTTCCGGTGCGGGCAGGCTGGTTGCGGGCTCCGGTGCTGCGCTGGGGAGTGGTCGCGGCCGGGGTTGCCGTTCTCAGTGTGGCAGGACTTCTGCAATACCAGCGCGGTCGCGTGGCGCAAAGTCTCATCGCTGCCCGGCACACCAAAACGGTCGCTCTGGAAGAAACGACCGCGCAAGCAAGCCACGGCGGGGAGTTCGCCAAGCCCGCGCCGGGAGCGCCGAGTGCCCTTGCCGGTTCGGCGAATGCCGCGGCCACGAACGTGGGACGTGTGAACGCTGGCTCTGCAGATGTCAACGGTTTGGCTGCCGGTGCCACACGTGAGCGAGTCGCGGCGGCGTCGGCAAAGAATGAAAACGCAGAGGCCCCGGCCGGCCGGAACGTTGCTGCTGGGCTGCCCCTTCATGGCTCCGCTTCTCGCGGCGACGCGGTGATTTCTTCTTATGGGGGACCCCTAAAGCAGACTCCGCTTTATCGGCAGACAGCGCCTGCCTCGGCAAGCAAGATTGAAGCACAGTCACGGCTCGTTGCCGAGAACACTAGAAATCAGGCTGCGAACCCGTTCCAGTATCAAGGGAATGACCGGAAAAAAGATCAGGGGCAGTCCCCCAGGGGGTGGGCGGGCGTTTATGGACGTTACCGTCGATAAGGCAAAAGCCCCGGAGACCACGACCGTCGAAATATCCGCCGGGGCGCCTGTGCTCGAAACGGAAACCGCGGCACCGACTTCGCCCTCGGTTCCGCTCGCGCTGCGTTGGGCGATCAGCGCTACCGGCGGTTTGCTGCGTTCATTCGATCAGGGGAGAACCTGGGCAAATGTGGATGTGAACGCGAGTTTCCCGGTCGCAAGTCAAATGGTGATGGTGGTTCCGCAGGCCCAAAAGAACCAGCAAGCGACGCAACAAGCAGCGCAGCAAGCAACGCAACCCCCGGCGCCAAGCCAGACGCAAGGCCAAGCCTCCGCTAAGACGCTCGGCAAGAGCATGGGCCAGCAACGGGCAGCGGCTTCCGCGGGTTCGATTCCATTCTTTCGCGCGCTTTCCGCCGCCGGCCTGGAAATTTGGGCCGGAGGCTCCGCCGGTGTGCTGTTTCACTCCATCAACGGCGGCGAGCAATGGACTCGGGTTGTTCCCTTAGCTTCCGGAATGTTGCTGACCGGCGACATCATCGGCATTGCGTTCAGCGATCCCCAGCACGGACAGATCACAACCTCCACGCAGGAACTCTGGATCACCTTCGACGCTGGCCAAACCTGGCAAAAGCAGTAGGCCTGGCTACGCAGGTGGACGTGGCACCACCGCGAATCCCTTGCCCCGCACGGATTCTGCCGTATTTTTCACAATCTGGAAGCCATCAGCGGAGGTTGACAGCTTTCACGAATCACAACTTAGATCGCGGAAACCCTTGCCCCGCGCGGCTTCTGCATGAAGTCGCGAAACGCGGCTGCACCAATTCCGGTCACTTGCCTGTGGACTGGCTGCACTCGATTGAAAACACGCGAGTTGCAAGCGGCGATTTTTTGTTGACGAAAAAATTAGAAGGAGTAGAACAGTAATCGTTCTGAGACAGTTTCTTAAGTTTTTCCGGTTGGTGCGGCGTCCGGGGCTCAAGCGAAGTCACTCTCCACACTGAAAAGTGAGGCAGGGAGGGCAAGCAAGGGTCTATAGCCAAGCGCTGGTCGAGAAGAACGAGAAACCCAGTCGAAGGCAAGATAGAGTTCCGAGGCGTTGGGTAGGTTTATCCGGTTGGCGGTGAGCCCGGAGCCCGAGTGAAGATCGCGCGCAGCGCCCCGCAAGGGAAGCAGCGATAGCAGGTCAAGCAAGGGTCTAAACGCGAGCTACTGGCCGAGACGAATGGACCCAACACCACCTCGGAACTCTTATTTTGTTTGGGAGCTCTCAGCTCCCGAGAGCATCTCTTCCTTGCCAGCCCACGCTGCCTTATAGCGGAATATTCCCATGCTTCTTCGGCGGATTCTTATCCCGCTTGGTCTCCAGCATGGCTAACGCCTGGATCAACTTCTTCCGCGTCTCTCTGGGCTGGATGACTGCATCCACAAAGCCCCGGTCGGCCGCCACGTAGGGATTAGCGAAGCGGTCGCGGAATTCTTCGATTTTTTTCTGGCGAACTGCTTCGCGGTTCTCGGCGTTCGCTGCACCGTTTTTCGCGGATTCCAGTTCGCGTTTGTAGACGATGTCGACTGCGCCTTCGGGGCCCATGACCGCGATCTCGGCGGTGGGCCAGGCGTAGTTCACATCGGTGCGGATGTGCTTGGACGACATCACGCAATAGGCTCCGCCGTAGGCTTTGCGCGTGATTACCGTCACCTTCGGGAACCGTGGCTTCGGCGAAGGCGAAGAGCAGCTTGGCGCCGTGCTTGATGATGCCACCGTATTCCTGCGCGGTGCCGGGGAGGAATCCGGGGACGTCTTCGAAGGTGACCAGCGGGATGTTGAAGCAGTCGCAGAAGCGCACGAAGCGCGCGCCTTTGATGGAGGCATTGATGTCGAGCGTGCCGGCGAGCACGGCTGGCTGGTTGGCCACGATGCCGACGGAGCGGCCGTCGAGGCGCGCGAAGCCGACGACCATGTTTTTCGCGAAGCGCTCCTGCACTTCGAAGAAATAGGCGTCGTCGACGACAGCGTGAATCACATCTTTCATGTCGTAGGGCTGGTTCGATTGCGCGGGGACGATGCTGTCGAGCGCGGCGTCGGCCCTGTCCACGGGATCGGTGGAAGCCTTGCGCGGCGGGTCGTCGAGATTGTTCGAGGGCAGGAAGCTGAGCAGTTCCCGCACCATTGAGAGACACTCGGCGTCGTCATGCGCGAGAAAGTGGGCCACGCCGGAAGTTTCGTTGTGGGTGAGCGCGCCGCCGAGCTGGTCTTTGGTGACATCTTCCATGGTCACTGTCTTGATTACGTCGGGGCCGGTGATGAACATGTAGGAAGTTTTGTCGACCATGAAGACGAAGTCTGTAATCGCGGGCGAATAGACGGCGCCGCCGGCGCAGGGGCCCATGATCGCGGAAATCTGCGGTACCACTCCGCTGTATAACGTGTTGCGCAGAAAAATGTCGGCGTAACCGGCCAGCGACATCACACCTTCCTGAATGCGCGCTCCGCCGGAGTCGTTGAGGCCGATGACGGGAGCGCCCATCTTGGCGGCGAGGTCCATGATCTTGATAATTTTTCCGGCGTTCGATTCGGAGAGCGAGCCGCCGAACACGGTGAAATCCTGCGCGAAGACGTAGACCAGCCGGCCTTCGATGCGGCCATAGCCGGTGATGAAGCCGTCGCCGTAAATTTTTTGTTCGGCCATGCCGAAATCGTTGCAGCGGTGGGTGACGAGCTTGTCGGTTTCTTCGAAGGTGCCATCGTCGAGCAGAAACTCGATGCGCTCGCGGGCCGACATTTTTCCTTCTTTGTGCTGGCGCTCGCGGCGCTGGGCTCCGCCGCCGTCTTCGGCGAGCTGGTTGCGCTTCTTGAGTTCGGCAAGTTTCTGTTCGAGATTCATGGCGGGAGGATTATAGCGGGTGGAGTGGGCAGGCAGATGCTTCCGCTCCAGGAAGCAGCAACTCCGCTTTGCAGCTAAGATGAACCCATGCCCAAGGCGATTGTCGCGATCGGTGGCGGAACGATACGAACCAGGGGAACTTCCGCGATTGATCAAGAGATTATCCGGCTCGCGAATAAGAAGAATCCAAAACTTCTTTTTATTCCAACGGCAAGTTCGGATTCCGAAATCTATTGGAAGCGCGTGCAAGAATACTTCGGCAAATTTCTAAAATGTAAAACTGACGTCCTCTTCCTCATCAAAGAACGCCCTTCGAGAGAGCAGATCCGGGACAAGATCCTGTCGGCGGATATCATTTACGTGGGTGGCGGAAATACGCTGATGATGATGCGGCTTTGGCGGCGTCTGGGCGTCGACAAACTTCTCAGGCAGGCCTACGAAAATGGAATTGTGCTTTCCGGCATCAGTGCAGGATCCATCTGTTGGTTTGATTCCGGGCATTCCGATTCCATGTCGTTTTACAACCCGCGAAAGTGGAAATACATCAACGTGAAAGGCCTGGGGCTGATCAATCTGGGATCGATCCGCGGGATCCATTGCCCACACTACAACGGGATGACGCTAGGGATCCCTCGGCGAAAGCATTTCCGGGACATGATTCGAAAGACTGGCGGCATGGGAATCGCGATCGAGAACAACTGCGCGATTGAGTTTATCGACGGAAAGTTCTACCGAGTTATCCGCTCGAAAGGCCACGCGCGGGCTTACCGCGTGTACAAAAGTGGCGGCGAAGTGGTGACAGAACAAATACGCCCGCAAGAGCAAGTCGCGCTCGTCGCGTCTCTCACCCGGGCAGAGCCGGTGTGATGGAAGCCAAAGTACGAGGAAAAATCGATCTCGATCCGAGTGGATCTGGAGAACGCCGTGTTTCATTTAGGTAAGTTGGCTGCGGATGGTGACTACGATGAAATCCCTATTCCCTCTTCTATGTGGTTTGGCCCTGGTGACGATTTCCGCGGCGCAGAGCGTGCCAGATGGCCCGCAGGCCTCAAGTACTCCCACGATCCAAGGGGTGCTCGAAGGTTCCCGCACGGCCGTCTTCGAGACCCCGAGGCAATCTTGCAACCAGAATGACGTTCCGGACGCGATGGCTCGGGCCTTTCGCGATTACACGGGGACGGTCCACCTGGTGGCCGCGAGTTCCGATCTTTTCCAAAGCCTCGGCTCTACCCTGGAGAGTGTCGAGCATAACTGTGACGCAGGGTACCTATCCGCCAACGATCCCAATCCCGCGGACTTCAACGATCAGGTCTGGATCGATTCCTTCTACACCATTGATGGCAAACACATCGCCGGTCTTGGACACACCGAGTATCACGGCTGGGCGCACCCGGGCGAGTGTCATTCCCAGAACTACAACGAGTGCGAGTACGATTCCGATACTTATCACGGCTCCGCCGATGGCGGCTACCACTTCTATTCGCGCAAGGCGCCGGCGAATTTCCTGGCTGGAGTTCCCTACAAATATCGCATCGACGATGGCCCCACGGGTTACAGCGTTGATTCGAACATTATCGAACTCGGCGGATGGTATTACGCCATGGTCACAGCCTGGGCCTGGCCTCCGAACTGCACTGGGCAGGTGGGGCCGAACCGGTGTGTGGTGCCGAGTGGCGGCGGGCCCATGCGCACCACCAACGTTTTTGACCCTTCTTCCTGGCGCGGATGGAGTGGCACGGATTTCTCGGTGGCGTTTGTCGATCCCTACCCTGGTCCGGTCGCGCGTCCCAAGGATCACATCTATACTCCTGTTCAATATATGGACGTGGTGACTGGGATCAACGTTTTCCAATCGTCGAATTTAGTCGTCGCCACGCTCTGGAATCCCTGGGACAATGAATACGGAAAGAAGGGTTTCTATCTTTCGACTTCGACCGATCTGGTCAACTGGACCAAGCCGGTGTTGGTGGCCACGCTCGACCAGTTCCTCGTGCAGGAGCCCAAGGGAAGCTGGTCCTACGCTTATTTTTCTTTGATCGATCCAGATGCGCCGGACTTGAGTTTTTCCGTGATGGGCGATCAGCCATACCTGTACTACGTGCGGTTTAACAACAATAGTTCAGATCGCGTGTTGTTCCGGCAACGGGTGAAGTTGACGCTGAATCAGTGAGGCGCATCGTGGAGGTAGCTGCATTTCAGGCTGCTGCTCCGAGCCGCTACTCCATGGTTGAGCCGAGGGGCTGGTACTTGTATTTCTTGCCGTCAAAGAAAACTACAGAAGAGTTGTTCTCGCCTTCGCCTTTTTCTTCCAGGTAAATTCCGAGCACGGTGCTCTTTTTCAGGGCCAGCCGTTTCACGGTGAGAGCCTTGAAGGGCAGGTTGATCAACATGAACTTGGCTTTGGGTTTGGTCGCGTGCCAGGCGTCTTTTTCCGCGCCGTGGACGATCAGCAGGCACAGGCCCTTGCGTTCCGGTTCGTCAGAGCCAAAGGAGGAAGTGACCTTCACATCGCCGAAGCCGATAAATGCGTCGTAGGGATCGGAGATTTGAAAACTGTATTCGTCCCGATCGGCCATGGGATTCTTGCAGCGCGCTGCGACGACCAGGTCGTCGACGCCGTCGCCATCGAGGTCACCGGTAAATTGCGGATACTGCGGAAGCACCGAGCAGTTGTCGCCGAATTGCTTGTGCACATATTCATCGGTGATCGCGGGTGATGGGGTTTGCGCGTGCGCGGGCGGCGGCAGTGGCGCTTTTTTCTGCGCGGCGAAAGTTGAAGATCCCGCCGAGAGCACCAGCAAGACCAGAACGGGGAGGTTGAGAAATCGAGGACACGACATGTTGTTACTCTATTCCCGTTGATGCCGGCGAGGGTAGATACCGAGATGGTGACCGCAACACCAAAGTCACGGGTAGGCCAAATTAGGTAAACGGATGAGTCGGACATCTGGAGAGATCAAGTCCGGAAGTGCTCCCAGCCGCGCGGTTCGAGTTTGCGCCCGGCGCCGTCGTTTATCAGGAGGACTTTGCGAGTGCGAGTGATGCGGCCGATCTGCGTGATCGGGACACCCGCGATTCGCGACGGTATGGTTCGATTTTGGGGCGCGGTGAACAGGAGTTCGTAATCTTCGCCGCCGTGCAGAGCGAGTTCGAGATCTACTGCGTGCAGTGGTTTTCCCACGCGGGCCCGCGGAATGGCTTCCGCTTCAACTTCGGCGCCCACGCCGCTTTCTTCACAAATGTGGGTCAGGTCGGTGGAAAGGCCGTCGCTGGTGTCGATCATGGCGGATGCCAGGCCTTTCTCGCGAAGCATGCGGCCCAGTTTAATTCGCGGCTCAGGAAAAAAATGCCGCGGATACTGGGCTGGGTTCAGCTTGCGCTTGGGCTCCTTCGTCGTTCGCTGCGACCTAATCCACTGCAGTGCGGCGGCTGAGCCGCCCAGCTCTCCGCTGACATAGATTCGATCTCCCGGGCGCGCGCCCGAACGCAGGATTGCTTTGCCTTTGGGAACGGTCCCGACCACGACGATGTCGGCCAGGATTCCGTTCGGGGATTCTGCCGTATCGCCGCCCGCCAGGGTTACGCCGAATCTCTCTGCCAGGCCGATGAGGCCGGTCAGGAACTTTCCTACCCACGCCTGCGGTAGATCTCGGGGCAGGGCCAGCGAAAGGAAAGCGGCAAGCGGATCTCCGCCCATAGCGGCGACATCGCTCAGGCCCCGTGCCAGGCAACGGTGTCCAACTGACGCAGGGGGATGCCAGTCGCGGCGGAAGTGGATGCCCTCGAGCGAGAAGTCGGTTGTGACCAGGGACTCGCGCCCGGGTGGAAGCCGGAGGACAGCGCAATCGTCGCCGATACCGGCCATGATGACGGGATTCTTGCGTGCCTCGCGGGCCCCGTCCTTCGACGTTCTCTGCGCCGCCGCCAAGCGGCGAATGTGGGCAATCAGCGCTTTTTCGGCAACGGGCACGGCGTCAACACTATAGCGGAATCGCCGCCGCCAAATCGCGACTTGAGGCCTGATTTTCTACTGTGCTTTCTCGCCAAAGGCGACTGTCTTTAGGGACACGCCGGTAACCCTCCCTCCGGTCACTACCGTCACTGGCGCTTCAGTAACTGAGAATGTCCTAACGCGGCGTTGACAGGGGGAACCTGGTTTGCTACCTTTTACCAGGCATTCACAAAGACCTTTGGCCGAGCTAAGTTCTGCAAACAGTTTGGATTGCAGACAGGCACACTTTTAGGCTCTGGCCGGGTTCCGGTAGGTAGAAGGGCACGTAAGAGGTTCCGTCCCGAATTGGGAGCGTTGCCCGATCAGGCGCACCGTACAGGGTTTCTGCAACCTCAGAGCCAACCCTGGATTTCCGGGCCTGATTCTTAAACATTACGAGGAGCGATTTGCGCAAACGTTTTTACATCCTTTTTGTGGCCCGCGGGGACGACGGCCAGCTGCGTAAGATTTCCATCCCCGTTCATTATCTGTATGTATTCGTAGTCGGGGCCGCGATCGGATTCCTCAGTCTTACCGGTATTGCCAGTTCCTACGCGCGTATGCTGCTGAAGGTTTCACGCTATAACCAGCTGCGCACGGAAAAAGATCAGCTCGAGAACAATAATTCCCGACTGGCGCAGGTGGCCAAGGAGCGCGACGTTCAGGTTGCCTCGCTGGCCTCGATTGCCGGGGAAGTTTCGGCGCTTTACGGGTTGAAGTCGGAGCCTACGCTGGTCACGGCGACGGCGGAGCAGATTCATAATGCCGATGTGACTTCTTCCATCGACCAGCTATCTGCTCTGCGGACTTCCGCGCTCAGCGGAGCCACGATGGTCGGCATCACCATGGGCCTGACCAAGAACGCCACCACCGCCGACTGGTTCCGCGCTAACTCTGCTCCGAATCTATGGCCGGTAGAAGGCCAGATCACGGGGAGTTTCGGCGAACGCATTGATCCGTTTAACGGGGAAGGCGCGTTCCACAGCGGCGTGGATATCGGCAGCAATTATGGCCAGCAGATTATCGCTCCGGCGGACGGAGTGGTTACGTTCGCCGACTTTCTCGGCGGATATGGCAAGGCGCTGATGCTCGACCACGGCCACGGTATTTCCACCCGCTACGGCCATCTCTCGGGCTACGCTGTCGCTCCTGGACAACACGTCCACCGCGGCGACGTTATCGGCTATGTTGGAGCCAGCGGACGGTCGACCGGTCCCCACCTCCACTACGAAGTGCGCATCAACGACACCCCGGTGAATCCCTACAAGTATCTCCGCATTACTATCGCCCACGATGGCGGCTTCGCCGCCGGCAGCTAAGAACGGCGCTGATCCTTTCCACGTAGAACCATCAGAAGACATGTCCACTCTCGGACAGTAATTTCGAAATCCGGACGGCTGATCCCGTCCATGATCCCGCCGCGCTCCCGTAGATGCTGGCAGCACAATCAGTTAGTGCAAACCCACATTTGGCCGGGCAGATGCTGCATCACTCTCCACCCGTTCGTAAGGAGCCGACGATGTCCTTCCAGAACCTGCGAATCGCGATCCGCCATTTGCTGAAGTCGCCCGGGTTTGCCGCCACGGCCGTGCTGATGCTCGCGCTCGGCATCGGCGCCACCACTGCCATCTTCTCCATTGTCGAAGGTGTGTTGCTGCGGCCGCTGCCGTTTCCCCATCCCGAGAGGCTGGTAACGCTGGGAGACATTATTCAAGGGACCAACTGGGGGGACAATGCTGGGGCCAGCGTGACTGCTCCCGACATTCCGGCCTACACCCGCGATACCCACAGCTTCGAGAACCTTGGCGGATACACGCAAGACACTTATGAACTCTCCGGAGTGGGCGAACCAGCGCAAGTGAATGGGTCGCGGCTCTCGGGCGGAGTCCTTCCGGCACTGGGCGTCGCGCCTCTGATGGGGCGATTCTTTACCCAGCAGGAAGACGACCAGCGAGTGCCGGTAACGGTCGTCAGCTACTCGCTTTGGCAAAACCGCCTGCATGGCGATCCAAGCGTGCTGGGAAGCAAGATCCTGCTCGACCGCAAGCCCTATGTGGTGATCGGCGTGATGCCGCGCAACTTTGAGTTTCCCCTGGTGCCGGGGCACCTGAACAGCAGCGAGTTTTGGGTTCCGATGAGCTTCACCCAACAGGAGCTTTCCGCCGGAGGCGCGTCCTCCTGGGGTTTCAACATGGTGGGGCGGCTCCAGGCGGGAATCACCCCGGAACAGGCCGAGAGCGATGCGGAGCGCGTGGCCCAAGAGACGATGCGCAATTACCCCGCAGCCATGGCGAATCTGCGCATACGGGCGGTGGTGCGCTCGCTGCATGAGGATACGGTTTCCCAGGCACGGCAGCTGGTGCACACTCTGTTTCTCGCCATCGTGGTTGTGCTGCTCATCGCCTGCGCCAACCTTGCCGGGCTGCTGCTGGTCCGCGCCATTCGCCGCCGCCGCGAAATTGCGGTACGCATGGCGCTGGGAGCGAGCACCGGGGCGCTGCTGCGGCAGGCAATTCTGGAGAGTCTGGCGTTGAGTGTGAGCGGAGGCCTGCTCGGGCTGGCTCTGGCTACGCTCGCGCTGCGCGTGGGCGTAAGCCGGTTGCCCGACACTCTACCCCGCGTCGATGAGATCTGTCTCGACTGGCAAGTCGTCGCTTTCGCAATTGTGCTCGCGGTACTGACTGGCCTGGTCTGCGGCCTGGCCCCAGCTTTCGCCGCCCTGCGGACCAGCGTAAATGAGACTCTCAAAGAGGGCGGCCGCACGGGCACTCCTGGCAGCGGCCATGCCCGGCTACGTTCCGCCCTGGTGATCGGCGAAATCGCCATCGCGTTAGTGCTCCTCGTCGCCTCCGGTTTGCTACTGCGCAGTTTTGAAAAAATGCGCGCCGTCGATCTTGGCTTCCGTCCGGATCACGTGCTGGTGGCCAACTACTCGCTGCCGCGGCAACAATATGCCACGCAAGCTGCGGTCAACGGATTTAACGACGAATTGATTCGGCGCTTGCGCCAGCTTCCGGGCGTTAACTCCGTCGGACTAACGGATACTTTGCCTACCTCGGGCAATGGCGGCAGCAACGCCTTCGTGGCGGAAGGCTACGTTCCGCCCCCAGCAGCCGGCCTGAGCCTTGCCGGGAAATCAACCATGCAGGGGGACTATGTGCAGGCGATGGGAATTCCGTTGTTGGCCGGCCGGATGCTCACTCCGGCGGACAAGGCCGACACGCAACTGGTGGCGATCATCAACCACAAGCTGGCCGAGCACTATTGGCCGGGTGCCGACCCCATCGGCAAACGCATGCGCATCGGTGTTCGGGAGATGCAAACGCCCTGGCTGACCATCGTGGGGGAAGTCGCCGACGTGAAGGGGGACTCTCCCGACACGCCCAGCAAGGAACAGTTCTATCAGCCGATCGACCAGATAGAAAAATCGCTGGGCGCGCTCGCGTCGCCGGCCGATCCGCCCAGAGGCAATAATAGCTATGTTGCCTTGCGCACAGTGATGGAGCCGGAGCAGATGGAAAGTGTTCTCCGTGCCACCGTACGCGCCATTGATCCCCAGTTGCCGCTCACCCAGGTGCAAAGCATGGAGCGCGCGGTTTCCGATAGCGAAGCTCCCCGCCGCTTCAACACCGCAATCATTACCGCCTTTGCGCTCGCCGCGGTGCTGCTGTCTCTGCTTGGCATCTACAGCGTGATCGCGTTCTCGGCCGCTCTGCGCGAACAGGAAATGGCCATCCGCATGGCTCTGGGCTCGCAGCGCGCGGGAATTTTGGGTCTGGTCTTTACGTCGGCGGCCAAGCTCGCGATCGCTGGTTGTGCGCTGGGGTTGCTGGGCGCGGCGGCCGCTTCAAAACTGCTGCGGGCGCTTCTGTTTGGCGTGAGCCCGTTCGACCCACTGGTGTTGGTGCTGGCGGCGGTCTGCGTGTTGCTGCTGGCGATGGCGGCCTCTTTGCTGCCCGCGCGGCGTGCGGCCTCCATCGACCCCATGAAGGCGCTGCGCGCGGATTAAACACAGCGTCCGCTCAGCGCTTTCGATCGGCGTGAACGGTGAGTGTTGCGAGAAAGTTCCTAACCAAAGTTCGTGCCCAGAGTCTTACCTGAAGTTCTTAGCTACGGAGGTGGAACGTGCGAACTCTCATCAGGAATCTGCGTTACGGCTTGCGGGGGTTGCGCAAGAGTCCCGGGCTGACAGTGGCCGTGATCGCCACGCTGATGCTTGGCATTGGCGCTACCACGGCGATTTATACCGTGGTATATGCGGTATTGCTGGCGCCTTTGCCGTACCCGCAGCCTGATCAGCTGATGATGGTCTGGTCGAAGGTTGGTGGGGGCAACAACGCAATGTCGGCCGGAGACTTTCTCGACTGGAAGGAGCAGAGCAAATCTTTCCAGCAACTGTGCGCCTTCACCGGAAGCAGTTTTAATCTGGCAACGCAGGACCAGCCGGAGCAGCTCGATGGCATGCGCGCCACGCCTGGCTGGTTCAACATGCAAGGAATTCCGTTTCTGATGGGGCGCGACTTCCTCACCGAGGAAGGCATTCCGGGCAAGGACCATGCCGTGATTTTGACTTACAAGCTGTGGAACCGGCTGGGAGCGAATCGCGGTGTTCTCAGCCAACCGATGCGCATCAATGGCGAACCATATACCGTGGTGGGAGTGTTATCGCCAGGCGTGGGGGACCGCTTCAACTTCGAGTTGGCGGCTCCGCTGGCCTTCCGTCCGGAGCAAATCAACCACGACTACCATTGGCTGCTGACCATGGGCCGTCTGAAAAATGGAGTTACGCGGCAACAGGCGCAGGCCGATATGGATGCCGTCACGAGCCACATTGCTGCGGCGTATCCGGTGTCGAATAAAGGCTGGGGAGCGTCGGTCGAGCCGCTTAAGAATGACTTTCTTCCCCGCGAGCGCATTCGCAACTTGTGGCTTCTGCTGGGCGCGGTGGGCTTCGTGCTGCTCATCACGTGCCTGAACATTGCGAATCTGCTGCTGGCCAAGGGCTCGGCGCGGTCAAGGGAAATTGCGATTCGCAGTTCCGTGGGCGCGAATCGCAGGCAGATTTTTGGTCAGTTTCTTACTGAAAGCCTGGTGCTTGCGCTTTTCGGTGGCGGGCTCGGCGTGGGACTCGGCGCGGTATTGCTGCGCGCAATTCTTGCGATTGTACCCGACGGGATATTGCCCTCCGAAGCGAATTTTCAGCTGGACGGTCATGTCCTTGTTGTGGCCCTGGCCGCAACTACGCTTGCCGGTCTGCTGTTCGGTTGTGCGCCCGCATGGTATGCGTCGCGGGTCGACCCAGGAGAATCGCTGAAGGATGGCGGGCGCTCGGGCACCAGCAATGCGAGCCACAAGCTGCGGCGCGTACTCATCATGGGTGAATTCGCGCTCGCGCTGTCTCTGTTGGCTGGCGCGGGGCTTGCCATTCACAGCTTCTGGAATCTCACCCGAGTCGACCTCGGTCTACGCACCGATCATGTGCTCACTTTTCGGCTGCAACAGCGGGCGGAGCGGTTTGAAAATCCGGAACAGATGAATGTCTACAACCAGCAGATGCTGAGCGTGCTTCGTTCCGTGCCTGGAGTGTCCGATGTCGCGAGCGTAACTGGCATGCCGCTCCAATACCATAGCGACGGCATGCCTTTCACCGTGGTCGGGGGCCCGACCTATGCCGATTCGTCGCAGCGGCCGGACGCTGGTTTTCAATCGGTGTCGCCTGACTACTTCAAGACATTTGGCATACAGGTGCTCAAGGGACGCTCCTTTACCGAACAGGACACCGCCTCGAGCGTGCGGGTTGCGATTGTTAACCAGGAATTCGCCGATCGTTATTTGAAAGGTTTGGACCCGTTCCAGCAACGTCTCTCTATCGAAGAGATTATTCCCGGCCTGCCGAAACTAGGTCCCGCGGTGGAGTGGCAGATTGTCGGCATCATCCACAACGTCAGGTACGGAGACTTCCGCGACGATGGTCCCGAGATTAACGTGCCCTTCGCGCAGTCCTTAGCGCCTAGCTTCACCATTGGCGTTCGCACGGCTGAAGATCCGGCTGCCATGAGCAAGACTATTGCGGCGGCAGTGCATTCCGTTGATCCGCAGATTGCGTTGGCCCGCGTCCGCACCATGGATCAGGTGAAGGACGAGTCCCTCGCCGAGGACCGATACACGATGGTGTTGTTCGCCAGCTTTGCGGCCGTGGCTTTGCTGCTTGCGGCGGTTGGCATCTACGGGCTCATGGCTTATGCGGTTTCGCAGCGAACGCAGGAGATCGGTCTGCGCCTCGCGCTGGGCGCGGGTAAACATCGTGTGATCTTGCTGATCCTCAAGGAAGCCTCGCTGCTGGCGACGATCGGGCTGGGGATTGGCCTTGTGGGCTCTGTGCTGGTAGGCCGAACCATGCGAACGACTTTGTACGGAGTGGGCGCGATGGATTTCTCGGTGATCGTGTCGGTCGCCGTAATTCTGTTCTTCACAGCCTTGCTGGCTTCGTACCTGCCGGCGCGGCGCGCGGCGTCTATCGATCCCATGCGGGCACTGAGAACAGACTAGCTGGCCGTTTTCGTAAATGTGTTGGTCGCATGAGGATGCGAACCTCGGAAGGAAAAACCTGATGGGGGGTTGGTGGGCCCGCAAGGATTTGAACCTTGGACCAATGGATTATGAGTCCACTGCTCTAACCGCTGAGCTACGGGCCCTTCAACAAACTTACAACCGGCCGCAAACGCGTGGTTTCAGTTCAGTGTCAGTTGGTCTTGGTGATTTCGCGCTTTTAGCACCTTCTGTGCTGCGCACGTTCTTCTTACCCTGTCCAAGAATACTAACAAAAACCGATCCGCCCTCCGGCGCATGCTGCCGCAGAATCTTGAACGCAGCGCTACTGATCTGAGGAAGGGCTATACCCTCGGTGGTACGGCGAGTCGCCGAAAACTGTCAGACTGCTGCTTGCACCGGTTCATCACTGCCCGTTCGTTCTCGCGAAACGGTTCTGGGAGCCGGAATTACCACATGTATTCTGGTTCCCGAACCGTCTGACTCAATACTCATCGTCCCGGATAATTGGAGAATCCGTTCCCGCATGCCGCGGATCCCGACACCCGAACCTCGCGACTGAATTTCTGACAATCGTTCCGCGGGCATACCCCTGCCCTCGTCCCGAACCTCCAGCGCCAGCGCTCCATCCTCGCGGACGATGCGGATTCTGGCGGTCTTGCTTCCCGAATGGCGATGGATGTTGGTGAGGCATTCCTGGATAATGCGGAACAACGAAAGCTCATAGTCGCGGTCCAAACGCTCGATCGCCGCGGGGAGGTCGAGCGATACTTGAATCCCGCTGCGTTCCGCGAACCCATTGACGTATTCCTTAAGCGCGGACTCCAGGCCAACCTCGTCCAGCAGGGGCGGATACAGAAGGTGAGACATGGTGCGAATATCTTTGGTCATTTGTGCGACGAACGATTCAATGTTGCTGAGCGATAAAGCGGCACGCGCACTCAGCCGGTCGCCCTCGCTGGCTAAATTGGAGGCCTCCATGCCGAGCGCAGCGAGAAGTTGTCCGGCGCCGTCGTGGAGCTCTCGCGCGATTCGCCGCCGCTCCTCGTCTTGAGCCTGCAGAATGCGGGCAGAAAGTTCGCGGAGTTCCTCGCTTGCGTTGAACAGTTCCTGCGTGCGTTCCTGAACTCTCTGCTCCAACTTTGCCTGGCTTATCCTGAGTTGCGTTTCTCGATCTCGCTGCAGCCGGGCAATCTCCAGTCTGCCGCTGACGCGAGCCAGCAGTTCCCGCGCGGAGAAGGGCTTTATCAAATAATCGTCCGCACCCGCTTCGATGCCTTCCACTCGAGATTCTTCACCCGCGCGCGCCGAAAGCAAGATGACCGGAATGGTGCGAGTCTGCTCATCTCCGCGCAGTGCCTTCAGAAGCTCAAAGCCGTCGAGTATCGGCATCATTACGTCGCTAACAATTAGATCCGGGGGGTTTGCTTGCACGGCCTGAAGAGCTGCTTCACCGTCAGCAACAGTTTCCACTTCGTACTGTTCCGATAATAAACGGGAGAGATACTGTCGCATGTCGGAGTTGTCATCTGCCACAAGGACGCGAGGACGAACGGCGGTCTCCGACACCGGGGGACAGGGCACCGGCAGCAACTCATCCTGCACGGAAAAGATCTCGTCGCTTGTGGCGGTAGAGTCAGGAAGCCACCGGAGGGCTTCCTCTACAAACGGCTTCGCGCCCACCGCGGTGGAAGACAGACTACGAGAGCCACCCAGCTGGCCGGACGCGAGGTGGCTTTGCCCAAAGGGAATGGCGACGACGAACGTGGAGCCTTGCCCCACAATACTTTCGGTCCTTACCGAACCACCGTGCAGCTTCACTAACTCATGCACTAAAGCCAAACCGATCCCACTCCCCTCATGGGTTCGACTCGGCATATTGGGAACACGATTGAATCGCTCGAACAATTTGGGGATGGCTTCCGCAGGAATTCCTACTCCTGTGTCCCGAACGCGGAGCTCGGCCATGTCGCCCACGCGATGCAGGCTGACCGCAATTTCTCCCTCAAAGGTGAACTTGAAGGCGTTGGAAATCAAATTCAGAACAACTTTCTCCCACATATCGCGATCCACATAGACCGGTTCGCCAAGATCGGAGCAATCCACGATGAGCCGCAATCCCGCCTTGTCTGTGGCGGAACGGAATACGCTCGCCAACTCAGAAGTAAAGCGGGCTAAGTCCGTAGCCAGATAGACGGCCTGCACTCGTCCAGCTTCAAGACGCGAGAAATCCAGTAGCGTATTCACCAGGCGCAGCAACCGGGCGCCGTTGCGACTCACCAGGTCGAGCTGCTCCTTGGCCATTGGGGAAAGGTGAGTCTGACTTCTGGCCAGCAGGTCGTCGAGCGGTCCAAGCATCAGAGTCAGGGGCGTGCGAAACTCATGGCTCACGTTGCTGAAGAATGCTGTCTTCGCGCGATCAATTTCGGCTAGAGCCTCCGCACGTTTTTTTTCCGCCGAGTACGCACGCGCATTGGCAACGCTCGCGGCGATCTGGCCGGCAACGAGATCCATGAATCCAGCGTAGCTGACATCCAGAGGACGATACGGATTGAGGGCGGCCACAATCACACCCGCGGGCTTGTCCTGACCCTGACTCGTGATGGGGAGCAGAAGGGCTCGCCAAGGTGACTTGTCCCAGGAGCCGGAGGGAACCAACGCGAACCTCTCCAGCAGGTTCTCTACAATGATGGAATCTTTCCCAGTGAGTAGCTCTCCGATTGGCCAGGGTTGATTCTTTTCGCTCAATTGAATCGACTCTGGCGCGGCCGGGTGATGTTCGGCCATTCCAGTTTGGCAGGCAAGGCGGGCCTCGCTTCCATCTTCTGTGAAGAGATACAGCAGCGTAAACGGTAAGTCCTTTTGATTTTCACCGAGACAGCGAGCGATACAGGAGACCACTTCCTCCTCGGTGATCGTCTTGCTCAGCTCTCCCGCCAGAGAGCGCAGCGTCTTGAGCCGGCGCTCGCCGATTACGCGGTCGGTTTCTTCGGTTACCACGCATAGATGCCCGGCAACCGTGCCGTCGTCTCCAGACAGGGGACTGTAGGAAAAAGTGTGATACGTTTCCTCGCGATATCCGCTGCGCTCCAGGAACAAGAGCAGCGCTTCATCCCACGTCGCCTCCCCGGTCTCCAGAACTCGGTGAATGCGGGGACCGATGTCGTCCCAGATTTCCTTCCACACTTCCTGAGACGGCTTTCCCAACGCCCACGGGTGTTTCTTCCCCAGGGTCATACGCGCGTAATCATCGTTGTACAAAAAGGTGAGTTCTGGCCCCCAACTCATCCACATGGCAAAACGTGATGTGAGCAGGGTGCGAACAACGGTTTTTAAGCTTTGCGGCCATTCTTCGATGGCACCGAGCGGGGTCTTCGCCCAATCGAATTCACGGACCAATTTGCCCAGAGCCCCTCCGCCGCGGACCCATCCTGGTGTGAGGAGGGTTCCTGCCGGAGTGCCTTCGACGGTTTCCGGGACCGGGTTCTCGAATAGCCTTTTGATGGTAGTGGGCAACTCTTCAGTAAATTCCGACTTCGTCACTGAGCCTTTCGCATCGACCGCCGCAGCTTGCTGTCGGGCGATCGTTTCGTGATTCTGGGTGACAATGATCACGTTGCAATCGGGAAGCTCCCGGCGAATAATTCGTGTCGCCTCCAACCCGTCCATGCGAGGCATGTTAATGTCCATCAGGATCACCTGAGGACGCAGCCTCTTCGCCTTCTCAATCGCTTCGATGCCATCCCCGGCCTCGCCGCAGACCTGCCAATTGGGATGCGATTCAATGAAAGATCGCGCAGTGCGCCGGAACAAGTCATGATCATCGGCAATCAGAAATTGGATACTGCTCATTTTCTAGCCCTTCTGCCTGCTGGGATTCATGGCATTTCGTACACGAGTAGCGGGGTATTATCCAATAAACCCAATGAGGAGCCCCTACAGTTTTCGCTGTATTTCTTGTTTGGTTAACTACGCAATAAAGCATCGCCCGGGTTCGCCCTGGAAGATTCGCGGATCAGCATTTCCACTTGCGCGATGAAGAACTGGCGGGCGGAGAATGTGCTCCGGCCGCTTCGCGAATCGCGGCGAACGGGGAAAGCCAGCGGCAGAAGGGCTCGGGGCTGCGAAAGGGGTTGGTGGCGGCGCGTGGACTCGAACCACGGACCTACGGATTATGAGACCGTCGCTCTAGCCACCTGAGCTACGCCGCCATATTACTCACAACAAACAACTTACATTGTTTCTATATAGGCACCTTGCATCGCACGGATCATCGCGTTAAGCCGGTGGTATGGCTGGCCAACAGGACCAAACGGGGTTACATCCACGAGGCCTTCAATGCGTTCCACGTTAGGTATTATGCCACAGAGAATCGGGACGGCAAATTGGTCCGATTGCAGAAGTCGCACAAGCTGGGCCGGAAAGATGCGAAGAAGTACAAAAGCGAAACCTGCCGGGCGGTGAAGAACCTGCTGCGCAGGGGTCGCGGACAATGCTCACAGGTCATCCGTTCGTGCGCCTGAAGGTTTCGGTGGGCTCATGCCCTTGGGATTTCTGCTCTGGGCTAACACTTTGACAATCGTGATCCGCGCCCTCGCTCTATTCGCGCAGCCGACATCGGTCGTCCGGCTCGACTCCAGCAAAATCTCGCCTTCAGAAATCACGTAAGCCGGTAGTCCGATGAAAGTCACTAGAGCGTGCGATGTTCGCATGTGGCAACGGCGGTGGCTCCTTAATGGACAGCCGTTAAGGGCGCTCGGTGTGCGATAATTTGCGATCCGCGCCTATCTTCCTCGGGGGAAATTATCAAGAGGCTCGCCGCATGAAACTCTATCGCACATCCAAAGGCGTGTTCGCCGAGGAAAACGAAAAATTCTATCTTGTGCCCACGGCGGACTGGGACGAGTTGTGCGGCAGTCCAGATCTCTATACGCGAGTTCGCGACGCCACTGGCACGAGTGTTGAGTTGAATTTCGATCCTGCTACGGTTCTTGCCCCGGTAGTCAGCCAGGAGGTATGGGCGGCAGGGGTAACGTACTACCGCAGCCGCAACGCGCGCATCGACGAGAGCAAGGATGCGGGCGGGGGAAGCTTCTATGATCGGGTCTATGCGGCGGAACGACCGGAGTTGTTCTTTAAGGCGACGGGCCGACGCGTTGTCGGGCCCGGCGGTGCCGTGCGCATTCGATCGGATGCGAAGTGGTCGGTGCCGGAGCCGGAGCTCACTGTGCTCATGAATCGCGCCGGTGAAATTGTGGGTTACACCATCGGCAACGATATGAGTTCCCGCGATATCGAGGGGGAGAATCCGCTCTATCTGCCGCAGGCGAAAATCTACGACGGCAGCTGTGCACTGGGTCCCTGCGTGTTGCTGTCGACTGAACCCCTCGACAAGGCCACTACCATCCTTTTGGAGATCGGGCGGGAAGGCAAGACTGTGTTTACCGGAGGCACCACGCTGGCGGAACTGAAACGCGATCCGAAAGAACTGGCCAAGTTCCTTTTCCGCGACAACACATTTCCACACGGCGTGTTTTTGATGACCGGGACGGGCGTTGTCCCGGCGAACGACTTCACGCTGGCCAGCGGAGATGTAATTCGGATCAGCATCGGCGGGATCGGCACGCTCGAGAACTATGTGGCGTAGCTGCCGGCCCTGTGGAGTGGGCGGTGGGGTGCTGTGTCAATAAGTGTAATCGAGATTTTTCGCCAAGGCGGTGAGCGGCTTCAGAACTGAGCGGAGCAATCCATCGCGGGCGCGGGCTGTGTAAATTTACCTACCTTTAACAATCGTGTCACATAGGCGCCACACAAGCCATCTAGTCTTGCCTGACCCCGGCCGGCGCATTTCTTGAGAGCACCGTCACGGCTGGCCGCGGGACGGAGGAAAACGAATGTTGAACACGATTCAAGCAAGCGCCAATCCCAGGAAGTTGATGGCCTTTCTGATGGCCTTGACGATTGCACTGGGACCAATTGCCGTGCCAGCGTGGGCGGCCTCAAATCCATCGACGCCGATCAAGCATATAGTTGTGATCTTCCAGGAAAACATTTCCTTTGATCACTACTTCGGAACCTATCCCAACGCGCTGAACCCTGCCGGGGAACCGGCGTTCCATGCCCGTCCCGGAACTCCGACGGTGAATGGTCTGACCAACGCCCTGCTGAACAACAATCCCAACCTGAACCCGGCCAACGGCACAGGCGCCACCAATCCGTTTCGCCTGGATCGTACGCAGGTCGTGACCGCAGATCAAAATCACGACTATACCGCTGAGCAGGAAGCCGACGACATGGGGGCAATGGACCTATTTCCAGAATTCGCGGGTTCGGCCGGACCGCCGCCCGCGGGTGCGCCCGTGGTCAGCACGAATGGTCTGAACCTGGGCTATTACGACGGCAACACCGTCACCGCCTTCTGGAACTACGCTCAGCACTTTGCCATGAATGACAACTCGTTCAGCTCGACTTTTGGTCCGTCGACGCCCGGTGTGATTAACCTGGTGTCAGGGCAGACCAATGGGGCGATTGCGAGCAGTGGCGGCACGGTGGATGGGGGAAACGGATCCCTGACCATAATCGGCGACCCCGACCCTCTCAACGATGTTTGCTCGGGCAACAGCCAGGCGCAGCTGCAGGGAAAGAACATCGGCGATCTGCTGACTGCTGGTGGCGTGAGCTGGGGATCGTTTATGGGCGGGTTTAACTTGACTCTCAAGAATTCCGACGGCTCGACGGGTTGCAATCGGGATTCGACGGGACTGGCCGGCACAACTTCGGATTACATCCCGCATCACTCGTTCTTCGGATACTGGGCTTCCACGGCTAATCCGACGCATGCCCGGCCGAATTCCATCGCCGAAATTGGGAACGCCGGCCCGGCTAACCACAACTACGATGTCCTGGATTTCTATGCTGCGGTGCAGCAGGGGAATTTCCCGGCGGTCAGCTTCATCAAGGCTCCGGGAATCCAGGATGGCCATGCAGGTTACTCCGACCCTCTGGATGAGCAGAATTTCGTGGTAACGCTCATCAACTTTCTGCAACTGCAGCCGTCGTGGAAAGAAACTGCGGTTGTGATTCTTTATGATGACTCGGACGGCTGGTACGACCACCAGTTGGCGCCCCTCGTCAACCAGTCCACCGGTTCGGCGGACGCCCTTACGGGGCTCAATGCTTGCGGGACGGGTGGCCTGTCTCTGCCAGGCATTGACCCCGGCAACCCCCACGCACTCGGTCGTTGCGGCTATGGCCCGCGACAGCCGCTGCTCGTAGTTTCACCCTGGGCGAAGGAAAACTTTGTCGATCACACAACCACCGACCAAACCTCGGTTATCCACTTCATCGAGGACAACTGGCTCGGCGGACAGCGCATTGGGCAAGGGTCGTTTGACGGAATCGCGAGCTCCATTAGTCAGATGTTCGATTTCAAGGTGCGCCGAACGGATGGCGATCTGCTTCTGAACCCGAAGACTGGAGAGCCGGTTCCCCTAGGACAACCCTGACAGACTTGGACCGCCGATTACCTATGGCGGCGGTCCGACGACGTACGACTATACGGAACAGACTGGGTAAGATCAGGCCGGATAAGACCAGACCAGGCATGCGAGGCTGCTAACTCGCATGCCTGGTCTTCTTTGTGTGCTGTATGCTGGCGAATTGGGGAGGATTTGCGGAGTGGCGATCACCAGACGAAGGTTTTTGCAGCAGAGCGGAATAACCGGCGCAGCTCTGATGTTTCAACACCAAATGCGGAGGCAACCTGCCCCGGCGCTAAAGCCAGTGCTTGATCCGAATGCCCTGACAAAGTTTGTGGATCCGCTGCCCATCCCGGGAGTTATCCGGCCCAGTGAATTCCGGCCGAGTCCCGTAAACCCCGGGGTCAAGATTCCATATTATCGCCTGCCCATGCGGGAAATCGAAAGCAAGGTTCACCGCGATATGAAGCCGACGCGGCAGTGGGGCTTCGGCTCATCCTCTCCGGGGCCTACTTTGGAAACGAAGAGCGGCGAGGGAATGCTGGTCGATTGGGCGAACGAGTTGCCGAAAGAACACTTCTTGCCCATCGACCATACTGTGCACGGCGCGGAAGCCGACAAGCCGCAGGTTCGCAGCGTGATTCATTTGCATGGTGCGAAAGTGCCCGCAGAAAGTGACGGATATCCTGAGAACTGGTACGTGCCCGGCAAGTCCGCGCTTTATTACTACCCCAATGAGCAGGATGCCGCCCTGCTGTGGTACCACGACCACGCCCTCGGAATTAACCGGCTGAACGTGTTTGCCGGGCTTCTGGGGCTTTGCATCGTCCGCGACCCGGTGGAGGATGCACTGAACCTGCCGCGGGGAAAGTACGAAATCCCTCTCGTGCTTTATGACCGCATGTTCGATCAGGCGGGGCAGCTCTACTATCCGGTTGCGGCCCCACCGCGGTCGCCATGGGTGCCGGAATTCTTTGGGAATACGGTCCTGGCGAACGGAAAGATATTTCCTTTCCTGGAAGTGGAGCCGCGCAAATATCGTTTTCGGACACTTAACGCTGCCAATAGCAGATTCCTTCGTCTGTCACTTTCGAACGGGCAGAAATTTCACCAGATCGGAACGGACCAGGGTCTTCTGCCCGCGCCGGTTGCGTTGCAGCTGGTTTTGCTGGCTCCCGCCGAGCGCGCGGATCTAGTTCTCGATTTCGGCGATCACGCCGGTGAGCAGGTGGTCCTCAACAACGGCGTCGTGCCGGTAATGCAGTTCAAGGTCGCGCGAGCCAAGTCGGCGGATACCAGTTCGCTGCCGCCGGCGCTGCGGCCGATGCCCAGGATTGCCGAGACCGAAGCGGTCAAGACGCGCACGCTGACACTTGGAGAACTCGACGACACGAAGGGGGATCCAGTCAACATGCTCCTGAACAACGCCCACTGGAACATGCCCGTGACCGAGAACCCAACTCTGAATTCGGTTGAGATCTGGAGCCTGATGAATCTGACCGAAGATTCGCACCCCATTCATCTTCATCTGGTGCGGTTCCAGATTTTGGACCGTCGCCGCTTCGACGCTTTCGCTTATCAGAACCGCGGCATTCTCAGATACCGCGGAGATCCGATTCCACCCGATCCCAACGAAGCAGGCTGGAAAGACACGGTGCGGGCCGATCCTGCGATGATTACTCGCATCATCGTGCGCTTCGAAGGTTACGTGGGCCGCTATGTATGGCATTGCCACATTCTCGAGCACGAGGATAATGAGATGATGAGACCGTATGACGTGATTGCGGCCAGGGAAATGTAGGAGCGGAATCCTGCGAGACGGCAGAGCGGCTGGCGGTGGTCCACGTCGTCAATATTTTCGCACCATCCACCCAATCTCTATGGGTTTATCCCGTGCGACGCCAGGATAGTTGACGCTGTAAAATTCCCTCTTGATTCTCCTGGCGAGCAGGCTAAACGATTCCTCGGGTGGACCGCCATCCGCATTGGAGACACTGTGGAAGGCGATAAAGGCGCAAAGGATTACAAGTGCTCGGTCTCGATTTATGCTGAGAAAGGAAATGCAAATGGCAAGCTCAACGCGCCGCTCCCTGCTGCGAGATGGCGGTGTCGCCGCCGGAGCTGCAGCCCTCATCTCTCTCAATTTGCCGGAAGTGTCCAGCGCGGAGACCGAGTCGGCGAGCGTTTTCCACGTCTTCGCATTTCAGTGGAAGCAAGAGACATCTGAAGCTCAAAAGGACAGAGCCGCGAAAGAGATTACCGCTTTCCAAGGGCAAATCCCTGGACTTCTTCAGACCCATGTGGGCCCAAATATTTCGCCCCGAGGAAAAGGCTATACGTTCGGCGGCATAATGCAGTTCAAGGACAAAGCTTCACTCGACGCTTATGTTCAGCATCCGGCACACCAGGCGCTGCTTGCGTGGCTCGTACCGCTGATCGAGGCAATAGAATTGGACCTCCGCGCGTGAGCGCAATGCCTCGGCTTCACTGATGTTGCAGGGCGCTCGATTAGCGCCCTCCTGCAAAACGCATCGCCACCCGTAACGGGCTTAACATCGCTTTCACACTCATCGACCCTTGACCGAGGATTTTGAGTGCAATGGCCGTGTACCTCAACTAACCCGAGGGTGAGCGCTAATCCAGCTCCCGCACCCAAATATTCCGGAAGCTGATGGGCGGACTCGGATCGCCGTGGGCCTGCAGCTTGATGGGCGCGCGGTCAAACTTCTTATAGAAAGGCTGGCCGATGTAGCGGGTTTCGCCCTTCAACTCGAAGTGATTGTCTACCAGCACGCCGTTAAGGAAGACAGTAACGTAAGCCGGACTCTTGAGGGAACCGTCGGCATTGAATACGGGTGCGGTCCACACCACGTCGTAGGCTTGCCACTCGCCGGGCTTGCGCATGGGGTTCGCCAGCGGAATGCTCTGTTTGTAAATGCTGCCGGCCATGCCGTTGACGTAGGTCTTGTTGTTGTAGGAGTCGAGGACCTGCAACTCATAGCCCGCGTCCCCGGGGCCGGTCGAGGCCAGGAACAATCCGCTGTTGCCGCGGAGCTGGCCGGATCCGGTAACGTTTTCGGGAATTCTCCACTCCATATGGAACTGATAATTCTTGAACGTGCGCTTGGTCTCGATATTGCCCGCGGCTTTATTGACTGTGACCACATTGTCTGCGACGGTCCATTTCGCCGGGGCAGAGCGGTCCTGCGCCGACACCCACTCGTCCAGATTCTTGCCGTCGAACAAGATGATTGCGTCAGAGGGAGCTGCTCCCAAGGTAGAGCCCGGCGTTGCCACCTTCGGCTCCGGCTGCCAGACTTCGGTGTCTTCCGGTTTGGCAGTGGACTGTTGGGCGTAGAGAGAGGCGGCCATGGAGACGAGAATCGAGAACGTGAAGAACTTCCAGATTTGTGTACGCATGATGTGCAAGAGCATACACCTTAAGTCTATACTCAGGCTGCGCGGAATCAGCTATCAGTTCCCCGTTTTTCGCGGCAAAGAGGGAGATTCGTGATGAAGCAGCCCAAGTACTTGCACGTGATTTCTCTTTCTGCTCTTTTGCTGCTGTGTTTCCCGTGGCCACTTCATGCCGAATCCCAGGAACCTGTTAATTTGGGAGGAGCGGGGATCGCCCCCCATCCGCACATTCGTTTCAGCTCCACTCTGCTGAACGAAGACGGCAAGCCCTTGGCCGGGTTCCATCTCCTCACCTTTTACGTACACGATAGAGAAGACGGCCGCGCTGATCCTCTCTGGACCGAAACTCTTGCTGTGCAAACTGATGAGAACGGGCAATATACCGTGGACTTGATGACCTCTGCCGCCGATATTGCCAAGGTCTTCGATGCCCATCCGCTACTTTACGTGAGCACCAGTATCCCGGCTTCTTCGTCGTTCTCCAGCGCGCAGGTCATCACCACCATCCCTCAGGCCATCTACCAGGATTGCAACCTCGACGGTGAAAGCTGTAGCGGCCTCGCCGGTGACACAGCCACCAGCCAGCTCGACAAAATCGCCGCCGCCAATTTTTATGTGGTCCTCAACTACAGCGTCTTCTGGGGAACCGAAGCGGAGCTTCTGGCCTACGCCGCCCGCGCCAACTCCCACCATCTGAAAATCATGTGGGCATTCAACGACCCCGATTTTGCCAGGTACTCCGGCAAGAGCGGCAAATACCTAATCAACGATTACGCCGAAATCTCCGCCACCTGCGGTTGCTCGACCAACAAGGGATTTCTCCAGTACCTCGTCAACCTTGTGAAGGATCTTCCGGCGACGTACGGGTACAGCATCGGTGATGAACCCACACCCAACACAGCCTCGAACGTCGAGAATCTTTACAACATCGTTCGGGCCGCAGATCCCCATCATCCGCAGATGGTGAACGCCACCTGGGACAACGCCAACAATCCGAGCCTCGCTAATCTTCAGAGACATCTGGACCCGTTCCATTTCGCGCAAATCCTCGGTGCCGACTACTACCCCGTCGGCACTGGCGCAGCCGTCAGCGATACCGCCGCGGCAGCCAACGACCTTCATACCATCGCTAGAACCTACGGCAAATCGGCCGAAATAGCCCTTCAGGCCTTCAACTGGGGCCAATATCCAAGTGACGGTGTTTGCTCTGGATCACAGTGTACTTATCCAACGACCAGCCAACTCCGGACTATGCTCAGGGACGCCGCTACCGATGCCAAACCCAAGATCATTTTCTGGTACGACTACTGGGATACGGTAAATGCCGGACAGTGGACCGATTTCGTCAGGGCTGTCAATCCACAACGGCCTTGTAAACATTAGAGGAAGTCCGCGTGGCCTCTGGCAGTACTTCCGTTGTAGAGCTGTGTAGTGTCCAAATGCACCCATGTATGAGTAGCGGAAAAAGTCGCTGCGCTCTCGGGGCGAGGCGCATACGCCCCGCTGCCGCCTTCTTCGTTTTTTTTTATAGCGCTGACGTTCTTTTTTGGTGATTAGGTGTTGCGAGAACATGACTTACAGGCGCATCGCACGGCGTATAGCACATATTCTTTGCCTCGGCGCCATTCCTCTTGAGGGGGCAACCCCATCGCTTTCATTGACTTGGATATTTCGTCCCCGTAAGATTATGCGCCAGTAATCGGCCAAGCCACTTCGCATTACCGGATCGTCGACAAGCCGGGCGGAGGTGGCGTGAGTATGGTCTACCGCGCGTGATACGCGGCTCGGGCGCGCTCTCAGTCGTGATGGCTGGCGAGAAGAAGTGTCGGCCATCGCTAAGTGGTCTGCATTCGGAAAATGCCTTTGGAGGAAGTCTTCTATGGTCACGCTTATTGTCAATGGAGCCCGGCACGAAGTCCCGGCGCCAGACGATACTCCGCTACTCTACGTTTTGCGCAACGATCTCCAGTTGATCGGTCCGCAATTTGGCTGCGGTCTCGCACAGTGCGGAGCCTGTGCCGTTCTGATCGACGGCAAGGAAGTGCGTTCCTGCGTTACTCCGGTCGCGAGCGTTGCCAAACAGGAAATTACCACGCTCGAAGGCCTGCCCGCGAGATGGGCAAAACAAAAGGGCCTCTCGGCAGAGGAGGCGAGAAGTACGCTTCACCCGGTGCAGCAGGCCTGGATCGAGCAGCAAACTCCGCAGTGCGGGTTTTGCCAGAACGGGATGATGATCAAAGCAACCGAAATGCTCGAAGGCAATCCGCATCCGACCCTGGCGCAAATCAAGGAGGCCTTCACCACATCCGGGGTGTCGCCCAATCTGTGCCGCTGCGGAACTTACGTTGCGATCATTGACGCCGTACAACATGCCGCCACGATTATGGCGAAGGGGAGGTAAGCCATGGCAACCATGAGCGAAAAACCAGCGAATGATTTTGGACCGACCCTATCCCGCCGTCAATTCGTGAAAACGGGGGGCGCCCTTGTCGTCGGGCTCAGGCTGGTTGGCCCGAAGTTTCTGAAGGGCGATGCCGCCGAAACAGCCACATTCAAGAACTCGCTCGATCCCACCTTGCCCAGCTCCTGGATTGAGATTCACCCGGACAACACGGTCCTGATTCGCACCGGCAAGAGCGATTTCGGCCAGGGGTCGACCTTTACGGCCTACCGGCAAATCGTGGCTGATGAGTTGAGCGTCTCTTTCGAAGCGATCACCACGGTTGTTGCAGGAGACACGGATCGCACGCCGGACGGCAGCGGAGCCTTCGATTTCCTCGGCCATGGAACACCGAACATCCGAAAGGCCGCCGCCTATACCTACCAGGCTCTGCTCGACCTCGCGTCAGAGCGCCTGGGCGTGCCGAAGGACAAGCTTTCCGTCAAGGACGGCATCGTGTCGGGAGGCGGCAAGAGCATTTCGTACGGCGACCTCGTCAAGAACCAGCAATTGAAGCTCACGATCCCTGTGACGGGAGACCTCACCAGCATTATGGGGTTGACCATCGAGGGCGATCCGCCGATGAAGCCCGTCAGCGATTACACGGTAATCGGCAAGTCCTTCAAGAATTCCATCATCAGTTCGAAAGTGGCCGCGAAGGAAACCTGGGCGACGGATGTGCGCCTGCCGGGCATGTTGCACGCGCGCGTTGTGCATCCGAAGACACTCGGATCCAAACTCGTCTCGGTCGGTCAACTGGACAAAACCAAATTCCCAAACACGCGAGTCGTCGTGAAGGGCAACCTCGTGGGAGTGGTTGCACCCACGGAGTGGGAAGCGATCCAGGCAACAGATCAAGTCGCCAGCAGCACCAAGTGGACCGAGTGGAAGGGCCTGCCCGGCAATGAAAAACTCTACCAGCACCTTCGGGAAGAAGCGGATTGGACTTCCACCCCTGTTGTAAAGAGCGACGCCGCCAAAGGCGATGTAAAGCCCGTGCTCGCGTCGGCTCACAAGAAGCTTTCCGCGACCTATCAGTTGTCATACATGAAACACGCGCCGATTGGCCCGACCATGGCCGTTGCCGACGTGAAGGCTGACGGTACCGTGCACATCTATGCGCATAACCAGAATCCGCAGGCACTGCGGGGTGAAATCGCAATGATGCTCGGCACCACGCCCGATCATGTGATCGTGCATTCGTATCCCGGCCCCGGCCATTACGGTCGATCGAACGGCGGAAACGCCGGCGCGGAAGACGAAGCGGTAATTTTGTCCCAGGCCGTGGGCAAACCGGTGCGCGTGCAGTGGATGCGCGCCGACGACATGCAGTGGTCCACGCAGTCGTCGGTTTCCTACTCCGACGTTCAGGTTGCTATCGACGGCAAAGGTAAAATGGCGGCGTATCAAATCGACCATTACATGCCCGCCATGCAGGATGACAGGCCGATTGGCGCGGTCATCGCGGGCCTGCCCACCATGCAGGCTCCCAACCCAAAGGGCGGGTTTGTCTCCTCGACAGCCAACGCCCTTGAGGATCCTTGGGTTTACTCTGTGGTTCCGAACCTGATGGAGAATGGTCATGGCACCTTTCAGGTGGGGCAGAAAGCTTCGCCGCTCGTTGTCGGTCTGCGCGACCACAGCATGCGCACGCCGGGGCAGTTTCAGCAGAACTATCCGCGCGAACTTGCGATCAGCGAGGCAGCAGCACTTGCGGGCGCGGATGCCATCCAGTTCCGCATCGACCACGCCAACGAAGAGCGGGCCGTCGGAGTGCTGAAAGCGGTCCGTGATGCATCCGGTTGGGATACGCGTCCCGCCCCGCGTTCTGATGCTGCATCCACCGGATCAAAGCCCCTGCGCGGTCGCGGAGTTTCGCTGATGTTGCGCAGTGGGACCTATTGGGCCTGCGTTTGCCAGATCGCCGTTACTCCCAGTACAGGTGCGATCGTGGTGGAAAAGTACACGATCGCGGTCGATCCCGGCATTGTCGTCAACCCGATGCAGTTGAAGAGGAATGTCGAGGGCGGTGCGGTCATGGGAATCGGCCACGCTCTCTTCGAAGAGGTCATGTTCGATGAGAGCGGCATCACCACGGAGGACTGGATTTCATATCCCATCCCAACCATGGCGGACATCCCAGAGATCAAAGTCGTGTTGCTCAACAATCCGAAAGTTGGCAGTTACGGCGGAGGTTCGGAAGCAGCGAATGCACTCGCTGCGCCAGCCATCGCGGCGGCGCTCCACGACGCGACGGGAAAAGTTATTCGGCGGCTTCCGATGAAACCCGCTTACGTGCAGGCACTTCTTAAGGCCTAACTTCCGGATGGCCGACTACGCTTACATATCTGCTAAGGTGAGGTTTGCGGATACGGAAGCAAGTCCTTGATGGCCGTCGCAAGCATCCCTGAGTGCATCACGCTCAAACTAGGCGCGACCAATTCGCAGGCATCGAGGCGTCCATCACCAGATGCGACAACGGTTTTCTTTCACCATCGGTTGGCCCGCCTTGCATGCGAATGCTTTCTCAAACTCGGGCAAGTTCACCACCAGGCCGTTGACACGGTACTTGCCCGGCGAATGCGGATTTGTGATGGCGTTCATGCGTAGGTTCTCTGGCCGGTCGTTCTCACACGCCCACTGCGCGTTTCCGACGAAGAACCGCTGCTCCGGCGTGAGGCCGTCGCGGTTTTCCAGATGCGCGTTCTTTGTCTGGTCTTTCCATGCCATCCACGCCAGAATCAACCCTCCAAGATCGGCGATATCCTCTCCTTCGGTGAGCTTGCTGTTGATTTTTATTTCGTCTACTACGACGTACTGTGCGTACTGGTCCACCACACATTGAGCACGGGCCTCGAAGTTTTGGTTGTCCTGCGCCGTCCACCAATCCTTCAGGTTGCCCTGGGCGTCGAACTTGCGGCCCTGATCGTCGAAGCCGTGGGTCAACTCGTGACCGATGGTTCCGCCGGTGTTGCCGTAGTTGGGCGCGTCATCCATCTTCGGGTCGTAAAGGGGGGGCTGCAACACGCCTGCGGGAAAGTTGATGTCATTCATCCGCGAATTGTAATAAGCATTGACGGTCGGCGGTGTCATCGACCATTCGCTGCGATCGACCGGTTTACCTATTTTATTCAGCCTGCGCTTGGACTCGAACACCGCAGCTCGTTCGACGTTACCCGAAAAATCGTCGCGCGAGATCGCAACTGAAGAGTAATCACGCCACTTGTCGGGATAGCCGATCTTGTTTACGACGGTGTGAAGCTTGGTCAACGCATTCTGTTTGGTCTCGGGGCCCATCCACGTGAGCTGCTCGATATCCGTGGCCATGGCCTGCTCGATCTGGTTGGTCATGGTCAGCGTCTTTTGCTTCATTTCCGGAGTAAACGTCCGGCTGACGAACTCCTGGCCGAGAGCTTCGCCGAGCTGCCGATCCACCAGTCCGACGCAACGTTTCCAGCGCGGGCGAAGTTGAGGGACTCCGCGCAGCGTCTTGCTGAAGAAATCGAAGTCCTCGTTCACGAAAGCTGAGGACAGAAAAGGAGCGGCAGAATGAACCGTGTGCCACCGCAAATAGTTCTTGATGTCATCGAGGCTGGCGGTCTGGAGTTGGTTGTCGAGTTCCTTATAGAATGCTGGTTCGGTTACATTGAACGTATTTTCCCCACCCAGTTCGGCTTGCTTAAGATAGGCGGTCCAGTCGAAACCAGGCGAAAGCGCTTGCAACTGCGTCAAGTCAACTTTGTGGTAAAGGTTGTGTGGCTCGCGGCGTTCGACGCGCGTTAATGAAGCCTTGGCCAGCGCCGTCTCCATCGCCATGATCGAGACCGCTTCGTGTTGTGCCGCGTCCGGTGCATCGCCCAACAGTTCGAGCATTCGCTGTACGTGAAGCAGGTATTTCTGGCGCAAGTCCACCGACTTCGCATCGGTCTTGGTGTAATAGTCGCGGTCCGGCAGGCCGAGCCCGCCAGCCGTGGCAAAAGCAATCACCTGGGTCGAGTCGCCGTAGTCCTGGTTCGACGTGAATCCGAAGAACATGCCGTTGCCTTCGGTTTGCAGATGAATCTGCCCCAAAAGAGCCGGCAGTTGGCTCTTCGACATAAGGCGGTTGATCTGTTCAAGGTAGGGTTTCAACGGATCGGCGCCAAGCTTCTCGACCGCGGCCTCGTCCATGCAGGCGGCGAAGTAGTCCCCGATTTTCTGCTGGTTAGGGTTGCGGCCCGAAGTGTTCCTGGCCAGATCGTCCAGAATGCCCCACAGGAATCGTTGATTATCCTGAGCGAGCTTGCCGTAAACGCCCCAGCCGGGCTGGTCTGCGGGAATCGGATTCTTCTTCATCCAGCCGCCGCAACTGTACTGGTAGAAATCAACGCAGGGGTCGGCGCTCTTGTCCATGAATTCCGTATCGAGTCCTGGAGTGTAGGGCATCGACGTAATCGGGCTGTCGGCAGCTACTGTGGCGGGGTTCGCCGCTGCTTGACCGAGGGGTCGCGATTTGGCTTCGGATGCCGTTCTATTCGCCGGTGCAGCCTGGCCCATGGCCGCTGCCGCAAAGGCGACTATTAAGACACTCGTAAAGGCAAAGCGCATTTTTCGCTCCAATCGCCAAGCCGGGCGAGTGTAATACGAGGGATGCATGAGATCAACTGGTCGGATCGAGCTTGCTGCGGGTTCGGTCGTGCGGTAGTTGCCGAGCTCCGGCTACGACCGGAGCTCGGCGTATCGCTTAGTTCACTGTGCTTAGTTCACGGTGAAGTTCGTCTTGCTGCTCGCCGTCACTCCGTTGGTCGTCACCGCAATCTTCCCGGTCTTCGCTCCCGTGGGAACAGTCGCCGTGATTTGTGTGGCGGAGTTGACGGTGAAGGTAGTAGCCGCTACTCCTCCAAACGTTACCTTGTTTGCGCCGGTGAAGTCGGTTCCAGTAATCGTCACCACCGTTCCAACCGGGCCGCTCGCCGGACTGAAACTGAGGACGGTGGCTTCGCCGGCTCCTTCCAGCGTCACGGCTTGAGTCCCGGCGCCATCTTTAATGGACAACGTCGCCGTCCGCCTGCCGGTGGCCGTGGGTTTGAACGTGACTGTGATTAAGCAGCGGGCCCCCGGCAATACGTCGCTGCCGCATGCCGACTTGGCGCTGAAATCCTCCGGGTCGGTTCCTCCGAGCGTCACGCTGCTGATCGCCAGCGCTGTGCTTTCATCATTGGTAAACTGCACAGTTTCCGAGCCGCTGACGCCGACGGCTCTTGTGGTATAGGCGATGGAAAGCGGCGAAACGCTCACCGGCTGCGTGCTGTTCTGCATGATGGTCACCCACTCCTGGCCCGTCCACGACGCATTGCCGGCGACGGCCATGTCCAGCATTCCATCGTTGTTAAAGTCTCCCAGGACGATGCCCGAGTTGTTCACGCCGCCCATCCACGGCCCCATCTCCAGATTGAAGGTTCCGTCGCCATTGCCGGTGTAAACCAGCGCCGCCCCCCAACTCTGCTCTCCGCTATATTCGGTTCCGCAGCTGGTGAATTGCACCGCTATGGCCAGATCAGTCTTGCCGTCCTGATTGAGATCGCCGGCGCCGATCCAGTTAGGATTCGTTCCCCCGCTGGGATAGCACAGAACCCACGCATTGAACTTGTAAGTGGCGCCCATCGTGAACGTGCCGGTGCCGTTTCCGGTAAGAATCTGAAGTGTCCCATTGTTGTCTTGGCCAGTGACAGCCAGATCCAGGTTGCCGTCGTTGTTAAAGTCCCCCATGGTCAGCCCGTTCGAGTGCACCCCAGTGGGGCTGGAGATCGGAGCCTGGAACGTTCCGTCTCCGTTTCCCAACAGGATGTCAACGGATAGCCCGTTCCAATTGGCGATCGCGAGGTCGAGTTTGCCATCTTTGTTAAAGTCCCCGACCACGATGTTTCCGGAGCCGTTTCCGCTGGCGCCGGCAATAACCGTGGCCGTCCCATAAACGCCTTTGCCGTTATTGAGCAGCACACTCAGGCTGCCGTCTGCGTTCGAGACCACGATGTCCAGTCTCTTATCGCCTCGCAGGTCGGCCAATGTAGCGTTGTAGGACTGCACCGTCACTCCGGTGGGATAGTAGACCGGCGCTTTGAATTTTCCAGTGCCAAGTCCTTCCAGCACCGCAATCACATTTTCGTAACAGTTGTAGGGATCGTCGAGACTGGTCGCGACTACATCCAGCTTGCCATCCCCGTTGACGTCGCCCAAAGCGACCGAACTAATGCCGCTGCGATTAGCCTCGCCGCACCCGGCCGCAATCGATGTAGGCGCTCCGAACACGCCGTGCGAACTTCCCAGCGTCACCGTAATGCCAACCCCGGTGCCGCCGCCCGCCTGCACAATATCCAGATTGCCGTCGCCGTTCAGGTCCCCGGCGGCGATGGCGTTGATGGCGGCGTTCCAGCTGTAGCCGTAGCTCTGGCTGCTGCGGAACGTGCCGTCGCCGTTTCCAAAGCCCAGGGTGATCCACTGCCCGTCGGTGTTGGATGTGGCAAAATCCAGCTTCTTGTCACCATTAAAGTCGGCGACCACAACGTTGTTCGGATACCCATCCGTCGCGAACGACTCTCCCGCCGTGAACCCGCCTTTGCCGTTTCCCTCCATAAACCAAACGGCGGAAGAAGAATACGAACTCACGACCAGGTCATTCTTCTTATCGCCATTGACGTCGGTGATCACGACATAATCGATCCACGAGGGGCCATAGAGCACCGGGGTCTTGAACGTGCCATCGCCATTGTTGATGTAGACATAGGCTCCGTTCCCCGTTCCCATCACTACGTCGCCGTGGTCGCCATTGATCAGTTGCCCGATGGCCAGTGCCATGGCGCCCGAGTTGGACCCTTGCTGGTAGAACACGGGAGTCTGGAAGGTGCCGTCGCCGTTGCCGAGGAGCACATAAATCCCGTCGCCACTGTTCTCCGACGCGACTACCAGATCCATCTTGCCGTCATTGTTGACGTCCCACGCCGCCTCGGAATTAGAAGCGCCTGGACCAGGAATCCCGACCGCCGCTGTCGGCGCCACGAACGTTCCATCGCCATTCCCAAGAAAAACGTCGATTCCATTATTGGGGTCGATCGCCAGCAGATCCAGGTGTCCGTTGCCGCGGAGATCAGCGGCTATCAGTCCTCCGGCGAGGTCATGGTAAGCCGGACCGCCCAGCTCGGCGTACGAAGCCTTCAAAGTGAAGCCGCCCGCGCCGTTGCCCAGAAAAATCCAGAGTGTGCCCGGGTTGAAGTTGCAATCCCCTCCGTTAGTCCCGGAAACCACGGCGAAATCCAAATGACCATCGTTATTGAAGTCGCCCGTGACCAGGCCGCCCTCTAAAGTGCAGGGAAATGTGGTAATCGACGCAACTGGCTGGAATGTGCCATCGCCGTTGCCCAGCATGATGCCCACTCCGGCGGTATTCCCGTTGTCGTCCAGCGTCAGCAGATCCGGTTTTCCGTCCCCGTTGAAGTCGCCCACGGTCACCGTCTGGACGGCAATCGGGCTGTAGTTAGCGATCACCGAACCCCCGTTCACCAGGGTCCCGTTCACAAACGTTGGCGGAGTAGGAGTCTGCCCAAAGGAAGTACCGGTAAGAGCTGCCAGCAATATCAGCAGCGCGTAAGAAGTAAAAGTCTTGGTCAGAAGTGTGGCGAAGGGGCAGTGCGTGGACATCTTGATCCTCCAAAGCTGTGATTTAACGAGGTCTACGTGGCAACCCGAGATTCCGCTTCCGGATCCGAATGGCCCAAATGGGCCGCAGGCTGGCCAGAAAGGGGGATTTTGGCTGCCTTCGGTGTCGACGTATAATGCCGGGCGCTGCCAGTTTCCGGCAACGGACAACAACGGACATTAAAGGGCATTACAGGATGGGCGATAGCCCCGCGCGTAAAACCCCCGATCACCGCCTCGATTCCTGGAAAGAAATCGCCGCTTTCTTTGGCCGCGACGAACGTACCGTTCGCCGCTGGGAGAAAGAACGAGGCCTGCCCGCTCACCGAGTCCCCGGCGGCGCTCGCGGCGGCGTCTTCGCCTATACCAGCGAATTAGCCGATTGGCTGAAGGGACGAAGCCAGGAATTGGACACCGAGGATTCGGTTTCCCAGGAAGTTGCAGATACTCAAACGGACTTCGCGGGAGCGGTTACGGTTCAGCCAGCGCTGGTTTCAAGCCAGGCTCCAGCCCAGATTCTTCCAGTCCGGATTTTTCCGCCCCAAGTTTTTCTATCTCAGCCGGTTCTGCAGCCGGTCCCGGAAGTAAGGAGTTGGCCGCCGTCCCGCATGGCTGCCTGGATCGTTCCGCTTTTGCTCGCCGCCGTTCTCATAATCTATTTCTCGATTGGCCATAGCGGGCCTCAATACAAAGCCCTCGCCAGCCGTCACCCGGCGAATGCGGGAACCCAGGATCTCTACCTCGGACCGGATTCCATCGCCGTGCTCCCTTTCACCAACGAGCGTGGAAATGCCAACACCGATTATCTCAGCGACGGCATCACCGAATCGTTGATTGGCAACCTCGCCCACGTGCCCCAGCTCAAGGTGCGGTCCCGCGACTCGGTCTTTCGCTACAAGGGAAAGGATATTGAGGTGCGCACCGCCGGCAGCAATCTAGGAGTATTGGTGGTGGTCAGCGGCCGAGTCATGCTGCACGGCGACTCCATCGAAATAAGCACAGAGCTGACCGATGTTCGCGACAACACCGAAATCTGGGGACACCGCTACACCGGCAAGAGCTCCAACCTCATCTCGTTGCAGCAGCAAATCGCGAGCGACATTGCCGGAAAGTTGCGTTCCACCCTCAGCCCCGCAGCCAAGCAGCAGGTCATCAATCAGGGCACGCAGGATGCGGAGGCCTACTCGTTGTATCTAAAAGGACGTTACGCATGGAACAAGCGCACGCCTGCAGACCTGCAGACCGCCGTCTCCTATTTCAATCAGGCCATCGCCCAAGACCCCGAATATGCTGTGGCCTATTCCGGACTTGCCGACGTTTATTCCGTAATGCCTTTTTTTGGCGGTAATCCCAACGAAGACCTGGCGAAATCGAATACGGCTGCCCGCCGGGCCCTGGAGTTGGACGCGACTCTGGCTCATCCCCATGCCATTCTGGGCAGCAACGAGATGAGCTACGACTGGGATTTTGCCGGAGGTGAAGCTGAGTTCAAGAAAGCCATTGATCTCGACCCCAACGATGCCACGGCCCACCAGTGGTACGCCGAAGACCTCAGCACCATCGGTGGCAGAGAGCAGGAGGCTCTGGCGGAAATCACCCGCGCTCATCAGCTCGATCCGCTCTCTCCCATCATCAGCCGGGTGATCGGAAGTGTCCGGGTTTCGGCGCGCCAGTACGATGAGGCAATTTCCGTCTGCAAGCAGCTGGCGGACGAGAACCCCACCTTCGCCACCGCGCACGACTGCCTCGCCTACGCATATTGGGGAAAGCAAATGTACCCTCAGGTCATCGAGGAATGGAAGGTCTATGGACAACTCAGCGGCAATCCGGACTGGGTCGAGTTCGCGGCCGCGCTGGAGCAAGGTTTTCGTTCTGGAGGATGGAAGGGATCCCTTGCTCGAGCCATCCAAGTCCTGCAAGCCCACCGCAAGACCCACTACTATTCTCCGTACCTGATCGCCCGCCTCTACGCCGACCTGGGAGACAAGGAACAGGCTTTCCACTGGCTCGACACCGCTTACCGCGAGCACGACTGGCTCCTCATGAGTTTGAATACCCAGTTCCAACTCGACCCGCTGCGCTCCGATCCGCGGTTTGCTGAGCTGGTGCGCAAAGTCGGTCTGCCGCAGTAACTACACTCGAACCGGCAATCCGGCGATGCAGACCTGCCCAAGTTGCGGCGCGGCCGACAGGAGCTGCGGAAGGAACATTCTGGTAAGAGCGGCTTGTATAGTGAGCTTATGAATCCGAGGCTAATAGTTACCTGCCTGGCTGCGTTTTTCTTTAGCCAGGCAAGTGCGATCGTGGCGCAGACGCCGCCGGAGGCGGCCCGCGACTACACCGCGGCACATCGGGCGGAACTTGTGCAGCGGTTTAGCGAATTGCTGGCGATACCGAACGTTGCCGCCGATCCTGCAAAGCTGGTGCGCAATGCCGACCTGCTCCTCGCAGAGCTCCGGGAACGCGGTATCGATTCCCGGCTCCTCTCTTTCCCCGATGCGCCTCCGCTGGTCTTCGGGCGGATCGATGTGCCGGGTGCCCAACATACGCTTGTCTTCTATGCGCACTATGACGGTCAGCCGGTGACTCCTTCGGAATGGGATGGCGGTTCGCCCTTCACGCCGATCGTGCGAGATATAAACGGCGAGCAGCGCATCTACGCCCGATCGGCCGGCGACGATAAGGCGGCCATCTTCGCGCAGCTTACGGCGCTCGACGCATTAAAGGCTGCGAGGATCCCGCTGCGTGCGAATCTTCGCTTCGTTTGGGAGGGCGAAGAAGAAGCAGGATCACCGCATCTGGAGCAGATACTAAACGCCAACCGCGAGCTGGTTCACGGTGATGTATGGCTGGTGTGTGACGGCCCGGTCGATCAGAGTGGCGAGCAGTCGGTGGTGTTTGGAGCGCGAGGCGATGCGCATTTGGAGGTCACGGTTTATGGACCCCACCACGGGTTGCATAGCGGCCACTATGGAAACTGGGCGCCAAATCCGGCGATGATGCTGGCGCAGTTGCTCGCCGGGATGAAAGATGAAAACGGCCGCGTTCTGGTGCCGCATTTCTACGATGGAATTGAACCGCTCTCGATGACTGAGAAAGAGGCACTGGCCCGCGCGCCCATGAACGACCGCATGCTGATGAACGCCTTTTGGCTGGGGCATGTCGACGGCGCAGGCGCGCATCTGCTCGATCTGATCAACCAGCCTTCGCTGAACATCAATGGCCTCTCGTCGGGCCAAACTGGCGCCAGAGCTGCCAATGTGATTCCGCCTACCGCGACTGCCGATTTGGATCTGCGCCTGGTGGTCGGGATTGACTGGCGCGCGCAGCAGCAACGCGTCATCGACTACATTCGTTCTCGCGGCTACTTCGTCGTGGAACGTGAACCCACGCAGCAGATCCTTCTGGAGCATCCGCGAGTTGCGATGATTGTGCGCGATGAGGCGAGCTACAACGCCGTGCGCACGCCGATGGATCTGCCCATTGCGCGGGAGGTGATTGAAGCCGTAAAGAGCGCGCGCAAAGATAAAGATGTCGTGCTGCTGCCTACTATGGGAGGCAGCGTGCCGCTCGGAGCGATGGAACGGGCCGCGCAGACTCGGACCATCACGGTACCCATCGCCAACTACGATGACAACCAGCACGCCGCCAATGAGAACCTGCGCTTGCAGAATCTGTGGGACGGAGTGGAAACGATGGCCGCGCTGCTCGATATGAAGTAGCGGGGAAGAGCACGCGCCGAGGCGAAATTGTTGCGCTCGACGCTTGGAGACTTGCAAGTCGACCTTTGAAACGGGAAACTAGAAACAGGTTCCTCACGAGAACGAATGAAAGCCATTGCCGTCATCCCCGCCCGACTGGCCTCTACGCGATTGCCACGCAAGATGCTGCGTGAGATCGGTGGCCGCCCGCTTATCGGAGTGGTTTACGAGGCCGTGCGATCGTCGCCGCTGCTGACTGACGTGATCGTAGCCACGGACTCCGCCGAGATCGCAGACGTGTGCCGCGAACATGGATGGCAGGCGCGAATGACCTCGCCTGCCCATCGCAGCGGGACCGAGCGCGTACACGAAGTTTCGAATCTGGTGGGCGCCGACGTCTACATCAATGTGCAAGGCGACGAACCGCTGACTCGTGCCGAGCATATTGCCACGCTACTCGGAGTGATGAAGAATCCAGACGTGCAGGTCGGGACGCTGATGACCCCCGCGGCTGAAGTGGATATTCCCAACCCGAACGCGGTGAAAGTTGTGGCTGATGCGAACGGCCGCGCGCTTTACTTTTCCCGCGCCACCATTCCCTTCGACCGTGATGGAATGCGGCCGCGCTACTTTAAACATCTGGGGCTGTATGCCTATCGCAAAGCTGCGCTGGACCGGTTCGTCGCGCTGCCGGAATCGTCGCTGGAGAAAAGTGAGCGGCTCGAGCAATTGCGCTTTCTCGAGAACGGCGTGCCGATTCTCGTCGGCGAAACTCCTTACGATTCGGTGGGGGTCGATACGGAAGAGGATCTGCAACGCGTGATCGAAATCCTGCGGAAATCACAAACTTAAGCGTGAAACGCAGGATCGTGCTTTCGTCCCCAGGTTTCAGCGGCGGCTACGCGGCGAGCGATCGCGGGATGCGAGTGGAAAGCCCACTCCACCAACTTCGAGGGAGTGCGTTCGGCTAAATTCTGCTCCGCCAGTTTGTTCATAGACGAAATAAAAGGCACGATGCTGGCCACCGACTCGAATGCGTACTGGTCCGCCTGGCGCTCGTTGAAGCGCGAGTAAGCATTCAGCGCCGGCATCAACACGAGCGAGAGCACGGTAGAAACCAGGACCAGCAACGGCAGGTTGGCGAAATCGGAAAGCCGGTCGAAATTGAACAGGTGCTGCTCCACGGCGTAATGCAGAGCCCAATTCGCAGCCCAGAAGCCAAAAAGTGTGATGCCGGCCTGCACGAAAATTCCCTTCAGAATGTGGCGATGCACGTGGTGACCTAGTTCGTGCGCCAGTACGGCTTCGATTTCCTCGGGGGTGTAATTGTCGAGCAGCGTGTCGGCAAGAATGATGCGGCGTGTGCTGCCTAAGCCCGTGAGCGCGGCGTTCGCTTTCTTGGTTTTTTCAGAAAGCTTCCAGCGGTAGACTCCGCGCACCCGGGTACCGGCTCGCTCACTCAGCACCACCAGGCGGCGCCGCAGATCTTCGTTGTCGAGCGGTTCGAATTTATAAAAGATCGGGAACAGCACCACCGGCGCGAGCTGGGCCATCACCACGAACAACCCCATGAACAGGGCCCAGGTGATGAACCACCAGTGCTGAGGAGATTGCCGGATAGTGAAATAAAGCAACTCGACCAGGACCCCGCCCAGGATTACTCCGACCAGGAATCCCTTAACTTCGTCCCACAGCCATGAACCCAATTTCTGATTCGAGAGTTTGAACTTGCTTTCGACGCGAAATCCAAAATAGTCGAGGCCGAAGCCAAGAACCTTGCCGATCATCAGCAGCAGGACGAGATAAAGAAAAACCGAAAGCGTATAGTTCTGCGCACCCAGCCGGTAGGCAAAATCGCGCAATGCTCCCGACCAGCCTGTAACCAACAGGACGATCAGGAATGCCAGGCCCACGACGAAGTCGGCGATTCCCAGCCACCGCCGCGTGCGGTTGTAGCGCTGGGCGTCGGCTGAATCTGCCGGAACCGGGGCTGGGCTTGCCAAAAAAGTCATGTGTCTTAGAAGTATCGCATCCTCGCGACAGGAATGCCGACTTAAAGTGCATGGAACTTGGAAGGTGGCCGGAAAGCCGCTGGCAGTACACTCGGGCGGCGTGCTCCAATAAAGGGAGCGGTGATCAGCCTTCGCGAACGAACTGCTCAGCGCTGGCCAGAATCTCCGTGACCAGCTCCGGCGATGCTGCTTCGCAATACAGCCGCAGCAAGGGCTCCGTTCCGGAAGCGCGGAACAATATCCAGGCTTCCGCTCCGTTGCCGTTAGTCGGTGCGTCCAAAAAAAACTTTATGCCATCCAGATTCTCTTTCTTGATCACCGCATAGCGGCCCAGCTTTCGAGTTCCGTCGGCACGGGCGCGCTGAATGGCTGCTTGCTTGATTTCTTCCGCAATGTGCAGATCGCGCCGTCCATAGTAGTGAGCGCCAAATTCGTGCTGCAGGTCCGCAACCAGCTGGCCGAGCGGCTTGCCCTCTTCAGCCATCACGTTGGCTAACAGCAGGCAGTTGAGCACGCCATCGCGCTCCGGCAAGAAACGCGAATAGCCGATGCCGCCGGACTCTTCGCCGCCGATCAGGATTTCCCGCTCCATCATCAAGTCGGCAATATATTTGAATCCGATCTTGGTTTCGTAAATCTTGCAGCCGTACCTGGCCGCGATGCGATCGAGCATGCGCGTGGTGTTGAAGGCGCGCACGACATCGCCGGGCCACTTCTTGCGTTCCAGCAGCCAGCGCAAGAGCACGCAGAAAATCTTGTGCGAGTCTACGAAGCTGCCGTCCTCGGCAACCGCCCCGATGCGGTCCGCGTCGCCGTCGGTCGCCAGACCTGCATCGCACTTTTCGCGAACCACGGTTTGTTGCAGCAGCGCGATGTGCGGCTCGATCGGCTCGGGATTAATCCCGGGGAACAACGGATTCAGTTCTTCGCGGATAGCCACGTACCGGATACCGCGCTCGCGAAATATTCCTGACAGAACACCTCGGCCCGAACCGTACATCGCGTCCACAGCAAACTTGAAGTTGGTCTTCGCGACCAGATCGACGTCGGCAAAGGCGCAGACCGCCGCAACGTAGGGTTGCTTCAAGTCGACTTCTTCGATGGTAGCGCCGGTTCCTTTCGGCATGGCGCTGGCGGCCATCTCTTCTTCGATCCGCTTCATAATGGCGGGCGTGGCCGAGCCGCCGAATTTGCCTTTGAACTTAACTCCGTTCCAATTCCACGGATTGTGGCTGGAGGTGATCATGACTCCGCCCGCCGCGCCTTGATGTTTCACCGCGTAGGAAACAGCTGGCGTAGGCGTGTAATCATTGGCAAGTTTGACCGGAATTCCGGCTGCCGCGATGACCTCCGCAGCCGCCTGAGCAAATTGCTGCGAGGCAAAGCGCGTGTCGTAGCCGATGAAGACTCCGCGTTTCGCGTCTTCATACTTCAGTACATAAGAGGCGATCGCGCCCGCGACGCGGCGCACGTTACCGAAAGTAAAGTCGTCGGCGATGATGCCGCGCCAACCGTCGGTGCCGAATTTTATTTCTTGGGGCATGTTTAGGAGTTCTAGTATCTAGTTTCCAGTTTCCGGATCAGGCCCGTCGCGAACATCTCCCCTCGAGACTAGAAGTCAGAAATCAACCTGCAACTATGTAAGCCGGTGCAGCTTCTTCTCGTCCAGATATTTCACGACTTTGCCGACATCCTGCGCATGCTGCCTAGTGGTGATCAGCAAGGCATCGTCAGTTTCCACGACAATTAAATCACTGACGCCGACGACAGCGACGAACTTTCCTGGGGCGTAGATGTGGTTTCCTTCAGCGTTCACCACACATGCTCCCGCGCTGGAGATCAGGTTTCCATCAAGCGGTTTGCTCTTCGCGCTGTGATGCTCGTGCAGAGCGGTCCAGGAGCCGAGGTCGTTCCAACCAAAATCCGCGGGCAGGCAGAAGATATTCCCCGCCTGTTCACCTTTCGCCGACCGAGGCTCAAGAATGGCATAGTCCACGCTGATGTTTTCGCATTTTGGATAAAGCTTGCGGAATGTCGCCGCAAACCTTGGCGTGCCAAACGCTTCGGCGATCTCTTCGAGCAGACGAGCGGTCTTGGGGAGATGCTCGTGCAGCGCATTGGCTAGGGTGCGTGCACTCCACAAGAAGATTCCGCTGTTCCAAAAATAATTTCCCGCCGTGACGAACTCGCTTGCCCTCGCTGCGTCCGGCTTTTCCGTAAACCGCCGAACACGCAAAGCTCCGTTGTCGGGCGCGCCCGCTTCGATGTAACCGTAACCGGTCTCGGCTCGAGTCGGCCGAATCCCGATCACCACAATGTTTTCGCCAGAGGCCGCGATCTGAATGCCGTGCTCCAAAGTTTCACGAAAGCGCTTTTCATCGGCGATCACGTGATCGGAGGGAAACATCCCAATGACGGCATCTGGAGTTCCCCGCTGCAATAGAAAAGCTGCCAGGCCGATTGCCGGGGCGGTATTTCTTCCTGCCGGCTCAGCAAGCACCTGAGTCTTTGACAATTTCGGTAGTTGCTTTAGAATTTCCGGCCGTAGATCTTCGTTGGTGATAACCCAGAACTGTCTCACAGGTGCGAGTGGCAGAAGTCTCGCTACCGTTTGCTGGATCATCGTCTGCTTGCCGTCGAGAGCGAGCAGTTGCTTGGCGCGCTTCTTCCGGCTCAGCGGCCAGAAACGCGTGCCTCGGCCGCCAGCGAGAATTACAGGATAGAAGAGTGAGTTCTTGGCCACAATTGTTTGCAGATTACGCAGATTGAAAAAACAAGATCACAAAATCAAATCAAAAATACATTCTCGTCTCCGGCTCGGGCAGCTTTTTCCCGGGCACGTATGCCCTCAGGAATTCGAGCGTCCATTGCGGCCGTACACGGAAGTTTTCAAGGCCGGCCGGGACTACAACCGCGTCGCCCTTGGCGAGAGTAACAGGTTCCGCGCCGACCGCCTCAATCGCACCGCATCCTTCTGTCGCCACCAGAATCTGCACCGAACTCCGACCCGAATCGTCACGGGTTGAAAGCTCGAATGCCTCTTTCGCATCGAACCTGTCCACTACAAAGTACGGCGCAGCTACCAGCAATTCATGCCGGTTTTTGCTGCCGTGAAGCTGCATCGCACCCCGCCGGATCACCTTTCCTGACGCAGTTTTTTCCTTCACCGCAGCCATGCCGTCCTTCAAGTGAAGCTCTCTCCCGCGTCCGTAATCATACAGGCGATAGGTGGTGTCCGACTGCTGCTGGATCTCGATGATCACCGAACCGGGGCCCAAAGTATGCACGGTGCCTCCGGCAACATAGATCATGTCGCCCGCATGAAGGTCGAGCCAGTTGAGGAGTTCCTCGGCGCGGTTTTCCCGAATCGCCGCTTCGAATCCAGCTGCAGTTGCTCCTGATTTCAGGCCCAGCGCAATCTGTGAGCCGGGTTTAGTATGTGCCACATACCAGCACTCCGTCTTGCCCCAGGGTTGGCCCACGCGGAGCGCCTGCTCGTCGTCAGGATGAACCTGCACCGAAAGTTTTTCATGCGGGAAAAGAAACTTCGCCAAGAGGGGGAAACGCTTCGCGTCTCGCGCCGCCTCGCCCACCAGATCGCGCTGCTGTTGCTCACCCAGTTGCGACAGGGTTTTTCCGGCGAACGGCGCATTGGCTACTTTACAATCGTCGCCGGTTAACCAGGCTTCGCCGATTTTTTCCGCAAACTGATGATTGGGATAAATCGGAGAAAGATCGCGCGTGCCCCAAGGCCGCGGGTCGAACCCCGGGAGCATCAGCAATGGATAGAGATTTGCCATACTGACTACGATCACAAAAAAGGCCGCCCGCAAACGGAACGGCCCCTGCCGAACCCCGCAATATAGCTCTACGGCCAATTTGCGGCAATCGTTGGTTGCCGCGCTTCGGCTAGGTGTTGCCACATGGTTACAGCGCGGCGAAAAATTTCCGCATCCGTTCCAAGCCGCGATCTAACTCGGCCTTCGAGGTCGCGTAGGAAACGCGAATGTGATCGCTGGTGCCGAAGCCTTCACCGGGAACCGTGGCGACATGCGCCTCCCGTAAGAGTCGCCCCGCCACGTCTGATGCGGACTTCACGCCGCCGGACCCGAAGAACGACGACACGTTGGGATATGTATAGAATGCGCCCTCCGGCAGTGTGCACGTGATGCCCGGGATCGCCCGGAGACCTTTCACCACATGGTCGCGCAGTTCGATGTATTCGTGGCGCATTTCTGCGATGCACTCCTGCGGTCCTTTCAGTGCCGCCACCGCGGCTTTTTGCACAATCGAAGTGGGATTCGAAGTCGACTGGCTCTGCAGCTTCGCCATCGCGCTGACTATCGCCGCTGGAGCTAGCGCATATCCCAAGCGCCAGCCGGTCATGGCATAAGTCTTCGAGAGCGATCCCAGCACCACCATGCGTTCCTTGTACTCGCGCAGCGACCCTACCGAAAAATTCTTGCCCGTGTAATTGAGATACACATAGCATTCGTCGGAAAGCACCCAGATGCCGCGCTGATGCGCCAGGCGCACCACTTCGGTCATGTCCTCCGCATTCATCACGGCGCCAGAAGGGTTTGAGGGCGAGTTGAGGATGATGACCTTGGTGCGCGGCGTGATGAGACGGGCCACCATCTCGGCGGTGACGCGGAAACCCTGCGACTCGTCCGATTCCAGCAGAACGCAGTGTCCGCCCGCGTAGCGCACGATGTCCTTGAACGAAACCCAGTAGGGGACGGGCAGAATCACTTCGTCGCCGTGATCCACCAGAACCTGGATGGCGTTGAACAGCGCGTGCTTGCCGCCGGTCGACGCGATCGCTTCTTCGCGGCGATAGTCGGAATCAAAATCCACGTTGTGCCGGTGCACGATCGCATCGCGCAACTCGGCCGTGCCGGCAACCGCGGTGTACTTCGTGAAATTTCCCTGAATGGCAGCGATGGCTGCGTCTTTGATGTGCTGCGGCGTAGCAAAGTGCGGCTCGCCCGCGCCGAAATCGACCACATCGATTCCCTGGGAACGCAGTTTTTCCGCTTCGGCCACCACCGCCATGGTGGCGGAGGGTTGAATACGGTTGATGCGGTCGGTAAGTCGCAGCGCTTCGGTGGTTGCGGTGGTCATGCTTTTCTCTTCCTCTTCTTGTCAGTCGTTTTCCTGTTTTTGTCGCCATCGGGAGCTTCGACGCTGCTCGCGTCGTCAAACTTGTAAGCCGGATCCAGCTTCTCACGCAGCTTCTGCTCAACTACTTCCGGCACCAGTCCCTTCACCGGGCCACCGGCCTGCGCCACTTCCCGCACCAGGCGCGAGCTGACATAAGAATACTTGTCGGCCGGCATCATGAATACGGTCTCAAGCGTGGGCTCGAGCTTGCGGTTCATGAGCGCCATCTGCAATTCGTATTCGTAGTCGCTGATGGCCCGGATGCCGCGCAGGATGCACACAGCATCGATCGACTTGGCATATTCCACCATCAGCCCGTTGAAGGTGTCGATGCGCACGTTCTTCAGGTCCGCAGTGAGCGCCCGCAACATCTCCAGCCGCTCAGCTACGCTGAACATCGGACTCTTCTCCGAGTTGCGCAGGATGGCGACCACCAGCTCTTCAAAAATCTTGCTGCCCCGCTGAATCAGATCGAGGTGCCCATTGGTGGGCGGGTCAAACGAACCGGGATAGATAGCAATGCCCTCGTTCAATGGTCCTCACAGGAACAGGCTTTCAGCGGGTACAACTTAAGATTTTATGCGGGCGGGAGCAAGGATGGCAATCGGGGAGCAAGAAGTCGGGCGCAGCGCTGTGAAACGCTGCGCCCGTGTGGCAACGAAATCAGCGCCTTGCCGCCACGATCGGAGCCTTTACCGGCTCCGCCGCTGTCGGCATGGTCGTAACGCGGGCGCCCTGCGGCGGCGGGGTTTGAGCAGCCACGGCTGCGGGCTGCGGATGGGCCACGGTCAGCCCCAGCGTCTTCCGCACTTCGGCGTCGAGCTTCGCCATGGTGTCTTTGTTGTCTTTCAGGAACTGGCGAGCGTTTTCGCGTCCCTGGCCGATGCGCTCGCCCTTGTAGCTGTACCAGGAGCCGGATTTCTCGACGATGTTGTTGTTCGAGGCCAAATCGAGCAGATCGCCTTCCCGCGAAATCCCCTCCCCGTAAAGAATGTCGAATTCAGCTTCGCGAAACGGAGCGGCCACTTTGTTCTTCACTACTTTTACTTTGGTGCGCGAGCCGGTGACCACGTCCCCATCTTTAATTGCCCCGATACGCCGAATATCGATGCGCACCGAGGAGTAAAACTTCAGCGCCTTTCCGCCGGTCGTGGTTTCCGGGTTACCAAACATCACGCCGATTTTCTCGCGAATCTGGTTAATGAAGATCAGGCAGGTCCGCGACTTCGAAACCGTTCCCGTCAGCTTGCGCAGCGCCTGCGACATCAGCCGCGCCTGCAGGCCCATGTGGCTGTCTCCCATTTCACCGTCGAGTTCTGCCTTAGGCACCAGCGCCGCCACCGAATCGACCACTAGCACGTCGATGGCATTCGAGCGCACCAGCGCTTCCGTGATCTCCAGCGCCTGCTCGCCGTAGTCGGGTTGCGAAACCAGCAGATTATCGACGTCCACGCCCAATTTCTTGGCGTACCCGGGGTCGAGTGCGTGCTCGGCGTCCACAAACGCCGCCATGCCGCCAAGTTTTTGCGCCTCGGCAATCACCTGCAGAGTAATCGTCGTCTTGCCGGAAGACTCTGGCCCGAACACTTCTATTACGCGCCCGCGCGGAAACCCGCCCACGCCCAGCGCCGCGTCGAACGAGATTGATCCGGTCGAAATCACCGCGATGGGGACGATCGCTTCCTTCGACCCCAGCCGCATGATCGACCCCTTGCCAAACTGTTTCTCAATCTGCGCAAACGCTAACTCAATTGCCCTGCCCCGTTCATCCGCCATGGGTGTGGCTCCTTGTCAGATCGCAAAAGTTAAGACCACCAAACTTAAACGCCGAATCTAATCTGGCCGGATTATACATACAGAACGAAGCGAAGAAAAGGCGAATTTAGAAAATAGTGGTGGAAATGTCCCGAAACGGGCAAAAGGTTGTGTGGCGCGGGCACTCCTGCCCGCGAAATCAAGTCGGCGTATACTGCGAGTGAGCCTGTTCTGGGCGCGACTAGAGGGTTGCGGTCTATGGTCGATCGGATCGTTGAGCCGATAGGATTTCCACTGTTATTACTTGGCCTCTTTTGGTTGAGTGGGAGGAACAAGAACCCCAACCGCAAGGCTGACCGTCAGAAAATGCGGTTCTGGGTAGGCGTCGCGATTCTGATTGCCTGCGGCGAACTTGCTACCGCTTGGCATAACGAAATCGGATGGGCATGGCGGAACCATCCTGAGATCTCGTTTTTCGCGGCTCTTGCTGTATTTATAGCGATATTCCGTATCGCTGCGCCGATCCGGCATAGCCTTGTGTCGACGCCCTCCGACAGTCCGTCTCCGCCGCACGACCAGAACTAAACTCGTCCTCTACCGCTGCAGCAAGTCCACCGGCGCCGTCACATCATGCACTCTGAAATACTTCGCCAGCGCCGGATACTTCCGCGCCACGGCCTCATACATCGCGTAGGCAACGTTGCGGTAGGAAACATGCCCCGCCGGCGTAGTGCGCAACTCGGATATGTAAACCACCTCGGCAAAGTCCATCTTGAACAGCGCCCGCTTGCGGAACGCCAGCGGAATCGCGTACTGCGAATTCTCTTCCGCTTCGGGCGTGCCGCACTGGGCCAGATTCTCCACCGCAGTTTGCGTTCGTAGCATAGCGGCCTCGAAGCGAGAACGCATGCCGGCATCTTCCACGTCGAGCAGCATCTCGTAGCCGTGCAGCGTGGTGAATCCCTGCATCACCTGGATGCAGCGACGATGCCGGTGCATATCGCGGAAGCCGCCCGTATCCATCAGGATGTCGAAGCGAAACTGCTGCCCGGCCCGGAACGCGCGCAGCATGTCGTCATGCTTGCCACGATGCCGCAGGCCCAAGTCGATGATCTCGCGCCGAAATCGTTCCCCTGAAACCTGCAACGCCTGCCGCAGCTGGCGATAAGAATGATGCGAATGCTCGTAGAGCAGCGTGGTCGCGATCTCAACTTCCAGCGGCTCGTCGTCGAGCAAATCGACGATCGCCTTCGAGGGGGCAACCGGTTCGCTCTTCATCAACTCGCGCGCCGCCTGCCGCAATTCCCGCCGCGTTTCCATCTCATACACATTCGGGTCCGCATACTTGACAAGCGTTGGCGCGACCCGAACCTCGTGCAGCAATTCCTGCTCGGCGCGCGCGCCCAGCGCCGGGTCCACAGCACGAATCTCCGCCACCAACTTCTCCAGCGACTCCGCATTCACGTTGTATGCCGCCGAGGTTGCGGCCTTCTTCAGCGACTCGCCCAGCTGCCGCACTTCTCTGTGCGAGTGCGACAACAGGTGCGCCACCTGCGTTTCCAGCGTGCGCGCGTTGACGATCTCCCCCAAAGAAGTGTTCGTAGCCAGCGGCAGCAGATAGCGCGTGATGTCGAAGGCCCGCGCCTTCAGCGTGCGTTCATAGGTTTCCTGCTTCATTTCGGCAGGCTTGGGCGTGATCCGGATCAGGTGCTGCGCCATGTGCGCCGAAAGCGCTTCGTACTCGGCGAAGAGGAAATCCAGCGTCTCACTGTAGAGCTTTCGCGCCTCTTGATCCGCGCCGAAATCCGGCGTGTAGTAGCCACTCTTCTTGAAATCCTGATAGCGCGTCGAACGCTCCTGCCCATCCCAGCGCTGCTCGTCGGCCAACTCAATCGCGGCGAGAATCGAGAGCCGTTCCACCGCCAGCGCAAGATGCGCCAGGTCGGCGATCGAGCGGTGCCCGTACTGGAAGTAAAACGTGTTGAGGAATTTCTCCGCCTTCTGCGTGCTGATCTCCCGCAGCGATTCTTTCATCGACAGCGCCGATCGCGAATACTTGGCCATCGCGTAAGCCTGAATCTCCGGCTCAACCCCGTACACTGCAAACACCTCGGTGGAAGGCGCATCGGCGGGAAGCTTCATGGCAACCGTCGGACTCCCGGCATCCGCAGCCCGCAGCGGCGAACGGTGGCCGCTCGCGGCCGCTTCGGACGTGGTTGAGTTCTTGGTGGAAGGCTCGGGCATGGCGATTACATTGTCACGCAAAGTCTGAGGCATGGGAGTGTTCGAATGTTACTTGGCATTGCCGCAACGCGCAATCGTTAGAGAAACGACAACGCCTGCTTTGCTCGTGTAAGACGGACACGCTTGTCCGTGGCTTTTGACATTGCTTCTTCCCGTCTACACTTCTAACATGCATCCCCTGCTCGAATCCGTGGCGCATCGACCGTGGCCCTTACCCTCCGGCCCCTGGGTGATGAAGCAGACCTGGCACGATCTGCTGTTCGCTCACTGGCCCCTGTCCACTGCGGTAATGTGTCCCCTGGTTCCGCCACAACTGACGCTCGACACGTTCGACGGCCAATGCTGGGTCGGCGTCGTCCCCTTCCAGATGAGCGGAATCCGCGCCCACGGACTCCCGCCGCTGCCCGGCCTTTCCCGTTTTCCCGAACTCAACGTCCGCACGTATGTGACCCACAGTGGCAAGCCCGGAGTCTATTTTTTCAGTCTCGACGCGGCCAACCTGCCTGCGGTGTGGGCCGCCCGCGCGTTTTATCACCTCCCTTATTTCCATGCCGAAATGAGTTCCAGAGAGATCGACGGCAGCATTCAATACGCATCACGTCGTCGACGCGGCCCGGCGGAGTTTCGCGGGCACTACCGTCCAACTGCAGAAGTCCGCCTCCGCGAAAAAGGATCGCTGGAACACTGGCTCACCGAGCGCTACTGTCTCTACACTACGCACCTTGGCCAGGTCCTGCGTGGCGAGATCCATCATCAGCAATGGCCATTGCAGGACGCAGCAGCGGAATTCGAGACCAAGACCGTCGCTGCAGCTGCCGGCATCAAGCTGCCCGCGAGCCCACCCTCTCTGCTGTTTGCCCGCAGGCTCGAAGTGTTCATCTGGCCTCTGAGACCCGCCCACTAGAAAGCAGCGGCGCGTATAATTCCACGTTCTAACAGCTAGGCAACGAATAAGCGATCAATCACTCACTCGGAGAAATTCATGTCCCTCGCAGGGCACGTGGCGTTGGTTACGGGAGCATCGCAGGGCATCGGGAAGGCATGCGCGTTGAAGCTTGCCTCTGCCGGCGCCGCGGTGGCCGTGGCGGCGCGCAATCAGGAAAAGCTGAACGAACTGGTCAATGAAATCACGGCCGCAGGTGGCAAGGCAGCGGCCTTCCCGCTCGACGTCGGCGACGAGGAGCAGATTAAATCCACGGTCAAGGCCGTCATCGCGCAGTTCGGCAAGATCGACATTTTGGTCAACAACGCCGGCATCACGCGCGACCAGCTGGTTATGCGCATGAAGCGCGCCGACTGGGACTCCGTGCTGCAAACCAACCTCACGTCCGCTTATCTCGCGACCCAGCAGGTGATCGGCTCCATGCTCAAGCAGCGCTGGGGACGCATCATCAACATCACCAGCGTCTTCGGCCAGATGGGCCAGGCCGGACAAGCCAACTACGCCGCGTCGAAAGCCGGGCTGATCGGCCTCACCATGGCGATCGCGCGCGAAGTGGGCTCCCGCAACATTACCTGCAACGCGGTCGCTCCCGGCTTCATCGAAACTGCCATGACGGCTGCCCTGAGCGACGACTTCAAGCAAACCGCGATAAAACAGATTCCGCTGGGCCGTGTCGGATCGGTCGCTGACGTTGCCAGCGCAGTAGAGTTTCTGGCCTCCGAAGGCGCGTCATATATTACCGGCCACGTGCTGAACGTGAACGGCGGCCTGTTGATGGGATAGGAGATCTTCGCCACCCTTCGGCCTCGCTGAGGGCGAGGCAGGCGACCCGGAGGTTATAGAGCAAATGAGAACCGCGCGAACAACACCTCCGAATTACCCTGTGTCCCCCGTGTCCCCTGTGGTAAAGCCTTTGTTTTTCGCTCAAGCCGCGTCGCCATCCCAGATCGCGCAAGCCCGCGAACTATTCCTCGAGTACGCGCAATCTCTCGGCTTCAGTCTCTGCTTCCAGAACTTCGACCAGGAACTTGCCGACCTTCCCGGCGACTACGCCCCCCCCGACGGCCGCCTTCTGCTGGCGGAATTCAACGCCCAACTCGCAGGCTGTGTGGCCCTTCACAAACTCGATTCAGCCATCTGCGAAATGAAGCGTCTCTACCTGCGCCCGCCGTTTCGCGGCAAAGGTCTCGGCCGCCTGCTCGCGGAAAAAATAATCGCGGAGGCCCGCCAGATCGGCTACGAACGCATGCGTCTTGACACCGTCGAACCCGTGATGAAAGATGCGGTCGCGATGTATCGCAGATTCGGTTTCAAAGACATCGCGCCCTATCGCCCCAATCCGAATCCGGGAGTGTTGTACCTGGAATTGCAATTGTGACCAGCCGAAAGGAACAGCCATGAAAAAAGCCAGCCCGTTGATCTTCGCCATCCTCTTCGCCGTTTCCGCATTCGCCGCCGATAGCAAGACTGTCTCGTACAAGAGCGGCGACGAAACCGTCCAGGGAGTGCTCTACACTCCCGCCGGCAAAGGCCCTTTCCCCGCGCTGATCGTGATTCACGAATGGTGGGGACTCAACGATTGGGTCAAAGATCAGGCCGCGAAGCTGGCCGACGAAGGTTACGTGACCCTGGCGGTCGACCTCTATCGCGGCAAAGTCGCCACCACTCCGGACATGGCGCACGAAATTATGCGCGGCGTCCCTGAGGACCGCGCCAAACGTGATTTGCACGCGGCTTTTGAATTTCTCGCCGCGCAGCCCAATGTAAAGAAAAACCGCATCGGCTCCATCGGATGGTGCATGGGCGGAGGCTATTCACTCGACGTGGCGCTGCAGGAACCAACGCTCGCCGCCGATGTCATCAACTACGGCCACCTCGCCACCGACGTCGATGCGCTGAAGAAAATCAACGCGCCCATCCTCGGCCTGTTCGGCGGCCAGGATCGCGGCATCACCCCCGACGACGTGAAAAAGTTCGGCGCGACATTGAACCAGTTAGGCAAAAAGATCGACGTCAAGATTTACGACGACGCCGGCCACGCCTTCGAAAATCCCAACAACAAAGACGGATACCGCGCCGCCGATGCCGCCGACGCCTGGAACCGTACCGTAGCCTTTTTCGCCGACAATTTGAAGAAATAGTCCGCACCGCACGAACGCCGGCACGGGGTTGCCCCGTGTCTCGCTGCCTTTGCGAGACATGGGGATTTTCGCCGCCGCATTGTTTCGGTCGTTGTTTGAGCGTGTCAGCCCGAAGTCAGGCGCTGGAAACTGGAAACCAGAAACTTAAGAAAGTTGCTCCCCCCTCAAAGCCCTGACCAGCGCCCCATTCCGCCGGCTCTGTTTCTTTAACACCGTATAAGCAACGTGCCCAGGGACTAAGCTTCTCCCCCCAATTCGGGCCATACGTCTATGGCACGAATTTCCACTTGCCAGAAAGTGCCGACATGATTACTATGCACGCATCCTAAAATGCTCCCCACGATAAACATCGGCGAGACCATCCGAAACTACCGGCTCCAGAAGGGCATGTCGCAAGGCGATATTGAAAAGCGCACCGGCCTGTTGCGCTGCTACCTCTCGCGCGTGGAAAACGGCCACACCATCCCCTCGCTCGATACTTTGTCGAAAATCGCTGGCGCCATGGAAATCGCGCTCTCACAGTTCTTCTCCGAGTCCAGCCACACCAACGGCTCCAAGGGACTGCCCACGCTCTCCGACGACGAAGTCCGTTTCCTCAGCCAGATCCGCCGCTACGCCACCAGCCTCAACGACAGTGATCGCAAGCTTGTCCTCGCCATGGTCAAGAAAATGGCCTCGACCACCGGGAAATAAGCTACTAGCTCTACCTAGCTCGAACCTCGGGCGTTTCCGCTTTAATACTTTCTGGAAGCTATCTACATGGGTTCTTAAACCCAGCGTCCAAGCAGGATGATTGGGTCAATGGGCCCGAGCTAGAAGCTAGCGCTATAGCTGAGAGCTGAAGCTGCTTCTCAGTTACTTTCGTCCCCCACCTTCAGTGACCAACAGATACCTCGCCCCCGCGCCGCATAGCTCCTAAACTGGTGCTGGAGACTCCTGCGTGACCACCGACGAGGAACTGAATCTTCTCGACTCTCAACTCAGGCGACTGAAGATCGAGTACGAGATTTTCTTCAGCAACCCGACCAAGCGTCCGCCCACCGACGTGGAGTGGAAAGTCGTGGCCCTCATACGCAAGTTTTCCGACGGCGGCCGCATGAGCTTCTCCCAGCGCTACCGTTACAACGAAATGTCGCAGCGCTACGCCGTCTACAGCGACCTGTGGCGCAAGAAGGCCCGCATCCGCGAAGAAGGCTATCGCCGTCCGCAGGATGCCCTGCTTTCGGTGCAAGGTGTTCGCATCGCCGAAGACGAACACAAGGCCCAGCATCATCCCGTGTACGGCGTCAGCGCGGCCGCTGCCGCAGCCGCCGGGGCGGGACACGCGCAGGCCTCGCAGTCTTTTTCCCTGCACGATGTTGACAAGAGCGAACGCGAACAGGTCGAGCGCCTCTACAACACTCTGGTCGCGGCCAAGAAAAAGGCCGGCGAGAACGTCTCCGGCAACTTCGATTCCTTCACCACCTTCGTCCAGAAAAAGACGCAGCAAATCCGCAAACAATACGGCTGCCAGAGCGTGGAATACTCGGTCGAACTAACCGATGGACACGTGAAGCTGAAGGCTAAAGCGAAAACCTAGCCGCCGCCTATAATTACGGATCTGTCATTCCGAGCGAAGCGAGGAATCCCTATAAGCTTCTCGGAGGCCGATTTTCCCGCCGACGCCTCCGGTCGCGCGGCACTCTAAAGATTCCACCGAGCGACACCGCCCACTGCCTTGCTGATAGAATTTTCCATCGTCCCCCAAATTATTCATCTCCCGAACTTGAGGTCCATCATGCCGGCCAGCACTTTTACAATTCAGCGCGCCATTCTCAGCGTCACCGACAAAACCGGCCTGGCCGATTTCGCCCGCAAGCTCTCCGCGCTCGGCATCGAGCTCGTTTCCACGGGAGGCACCGCCAAACTGCTGCGCGACTCCGGCATCGCCGTCAAAGACATTTCCGAACTCACCGGCTTCCCCGAAATGCTCGACGGCCGCGTCAAGACGCTGCATCCCAAGGTGCACGGCGGAATCCTGCATCGCCGCGAGAATCCCGCCCACCGCAGCGCGGTCGCCGAACACGGCATCCAGCCGATCGACATGGTGGTGGTGAATCTCTACGCTTTCGAAAAGACCGCGGCCAAGCCCGGTGTTGCTTTCGACGAACTCATCGAAAACATCGACATCGGCGGACCCTCCATGATCCGCTCCGCCGCCAAGAATTTTCACGATGTCGCCATCGTCACCTCGCCCGCCGACTATGACGCCATCGCCGACGAACTCGCGCGCTCGGGCGGCTCGCTCTCGCTCAACACCAAGTGGCGTCTCGCCCAGAAGGCCTTCGTCACCACCGCAGCCTACGATTCGGCCATCGCCTCCACTCTCGAGCGCGTCAGCGTCAATGGAAACCTTCACGTGCAGCCTCCATCGCAGGCTGCTGAGCCATTCCCGCAAACCCTGCGCCTGACTTTCCAGAAAGCGCTCGATCTCCGCTACGGCGAAAACCCGCACCAGAAAGCCGCCATGTATTCCGACGGCTCCGGTGCCGGCGTAGCCAATGCCCGCCAACTCCAGGGCAAAGAACTTTCCTACAACAACATCGTCGACCTACAAGCCGCATGGGATCTCGCTCAGGAATTTAACGAGCCCGGATCGGATGTGCCCATGTGCGCCATCATCAAGCACACCAATCCCTGTGGCGCGGCAACCGGAGCCACTCTCGCCGAGGCCTACAAACGGGCGCTCGAATGCGATCCCGTCTCCGCATTCGGAGGTGTCATCGGCGTGAACCGTCCCATCGACGCCGAGGCCGCCGAAGAAATGCACAAGCTGTTTCTGGAAGTCATCGCCGCCCCGGCCTTCGATGAAGCCGCCAAAGCCAAATTCGCGACCAAGAAAAATCTGCGCCTGGTCGAAGTTGTGCCTTCAAACGAAAAATGGGTGCTCAAGAATGTTTCCGGAGGAATCCTGGTGCAGGATGCCGACGCGCGTCCCTTGCAGCCCTCCGATCTGCGCGTAGTCACAAAGCGTCCGCCCACTCCCGAAGAAACGCGCGCTTTACTGTTTGCCTGGAAAGTGTGCAAGCACGTGAAATCGAACGCCATCGTCTACGCCCGGGACGGACAGACCGTCGGCGTCGGCGCAGGCCAGATGAGCCGCGTTGACTCCGCAAAAATCGGCGCCATGAAAGCGCAACTCCCGTTGCAAGGCACGGTCGCCGCCTCCGACGCCTTCTTTCCTTTCCCCGACGGCGTCGAAGAAATCGCAAAAGCCGGTGCCACTGCCATCATCCAACCCGGAGGCTCGCAACGCGATCCCGAAGTAATCGCCGCCGCCGACCGCCTCGGCCTGGCGATGCTATTCACCGGCGTGCGCCACTTCCGCCACTGACTAAAGAAAGCTTCTAGCTTCTAGCTCCTAGCCAAACCAAACCCACTCACCTGACGGTTGCGCGAACCGAGCGCTTGTCATCGCGAACCAAGCGCTTGTCATTCCGACAGCGCGCGCTTTGCTTCGCGCGCGGAGGAATCTCAGTCTGCACCGTCGCCGCGCGCCAGCCTATGTCCTTTGCAGTCAAACGTATCTGATCCAACTGGCGACACAGCGCCCCGCTTTTACCTAACTTGACAACAAAACACTCACAATCCCGCCGGTCCTGTACTTCTGTTTGCAGGGGATCCCAGCTCTACGCACTGTTTTTCCCTATCCCCGGCTCCGAAGGGTTAGAATAAGGGCACCCCGCCCCCAGCGGTCTTGCATCCAAATCAATATGGTCTTAAGAACGCGGCGGTCAACTCAGGTCGGCTTAATTCAGGTCAGTTCAACTCAGGTCAGGTCCAGCATGAAGAATTTCTTTCGCTATTTTCTGGTGATCACTGTCGCCGCCATTGCGGCAGCCGGCCAATCCACCACTCCCGCGCCCTCAGACGCCACGACCCCCCAGCCCGCGCCCCGCAAGGTGGATCGCGCCGCTGCCTATTACCACTACGCGGTCGCGCACATGTACGAAGAGCAGGTCACGGTGTATGGCCGCAGCGAACTGGCCAACAAAGCCATGGAAGAATACCGCCTGGCCATTGAAGCCGACCCGTCTTCCGAGTTCCTCACGTCCGGCCTGGCCGAGCTCTACGTCAAGACTGGACGCATTCGCGACGCCGTCATCGAAGCCCAGGACATCATCAAGCGCGACCCCACCAACCTCGAGGCGCATAAACTCCTCGGCCGCATTTATCTGCGTTCCCTGGGCGACATGCCCGGCGGCAGCGGTTCTGACAACGTGCTGAAGCTGGCCATCGAGCAGTATCAGGAGATCGTGAAGATCGAGCCCACCAGTGTGGACGACCATCTTCTGCTCGGCCGCCTCTACCGCCTGAACAACGATTTGCAGAAGGCCGAGAGCGAGCTCAAGACCGCGATCAAGCTCGACCCGAATTCCGAAGAAGCCGTCACCACTCTCGCCATCCTCTACACCGATGAAGGCGATACCGCGCACGCGTCTGCAAGTGCTCAGCGCGGTGCCGGACACCTCCCGCTCCGCCAAGCTCTACGCCGCTCTGGGCCAGACGTACGAACAGCGCAAGGAATTCAAGAACGCGATTGACGCCTTCAAGAAGGCGATCATGCTCGACCGCGATAATCTGGACGCGATACGCGGCCTCGCCGAAAACCTGCTCAACGACGGGCAAACCGACGCCGCCCTCGAGCAATACAAAGTCATCGCCGACGCGAATCCCGAGGACGCGCAGACCTTCCTGCGCATCGCCGAAATTTATCGCCGCCAGGGCAAGTACGACCAGGCTCTCGAGAACCTCAAGAAGGCCGACACCATGGTTCCCGATTCCCTCGAAGTCCCTTACAGCATGGCCGGCGTCTATGAGGCGCAGGGCCGCTATGACGATGCCGTAAAACTTCTGCAGGACCTGGTGAAGAAAACCGAGAAGCCCGACCACAACTACAACCAGGCCGATCGCAACAATCGCGCCATCTTCGTCGAGCGCCTGGGAATCGTGTATCGCGAGCAGGAAAACTATCCCGCGTCCGTGGACGCGTTCCGCAAGATGCTGAACCTGGGTGACGAGAACGCCGAGCGCGGCTACCAGAGCATCATCGACACGTATCGCGAAGGCAAGATGTGGCCGCAAGCCACCGCCGCCGCCCGCGAAGCCGTCCAGAAATTACCTGACAACCGCGGATTGCGCATGGTGCTCGACGCTCAGCTCGCCGACACCGGAGATGCTGACAAAGCTCTCGCCGACGTCCACTCGCTGCTGAACGGCAAACCGGACGACCGCGAAGTCTACGTCACGCTGGCGCAAATGAACACCCGCCTCAAGCGCTGGAAAGATGCCGAGGACGCGCTCAACAAAGCCGAACAGCTTTCCACCAAACCCGAAGACAAAGATTACATTTATTTCCTGCGCGGCTCGACCTACGAGCGCGAAAAGAAATACGACGAAGCCGAAGCGCAATTCAAAAAAGTTCTGGCTGCCGACCCGCAGAGCGCCATCACGCTCAATTATCTCGGCTACATGAATGCCGACCGCGGCGTGCGTCTCGACGAATCGCTCAACTACATCAAGGCCGCGGTAAGCCTCGATCCCGGCAACGGCGCTTATCTCGACTCTCTGGGCTGGGCGTATTTCCGTCTCGGCAAATACGATCTCGCGGAAGAAAGCCTCACCAAGGCCTCCGCCCACATGGGCTCCGATCCCACCGTGCAGCAGCATCTCGGCGACCTCTACCAGAAAACCGGACGCCTGAAGCTGGCCGCCGCCCACTGGGAACGCGCCATCGAGGAATGGAGCAAGACCGTAACCGCGGAAGTGGACGGAGACGCTCTGGCGAAAGTGCAGCAAGACCTCGACGCCGCCAAAGTCAAGCTGGCCAAGGAAGAATCCGAAAGCCCCAGCCAGAAACAGTAGCGAGTCCCGAGTCCCGAGCGTCCAGCCGGGTGCCCCATTTCTCGCGTTTTTTGCGAGAAGTGGGGATTTTGATTTTGACCCACCGCAGCCAACTGTCCCGCCATAACTGGCGACCCGCCCTTCTGCTAAACTCCGCGCATGTCCGACAGCCCAGCACCGCTGCCGAACCTCCGCATCCGCGAAGCCACACACGCAGACATCCCTGAAATCCTGCGCCAGCGCCGCGCCATGTATGACGACATGGACTACAAAGATGCCGCGGCCCTTTCAGCGATGGTCTCCGTCACGACGAGTTACCTTTCAAAAGCCATGGCAGACGGCTCGTTCCGCTCCTGGCTTGCCTCCGTCGAAACTCGCACGGTAGCCGGCGGCGCAATCATCATTTCTCCCTGGCCCGCCCATCCTTACGATCTGGAATGCCGCCGCGCGACCATCCTTAACGTGTACACCGATCGCGACTACCGCCGCCGCGGCATCGCCCGCCGCATCCTGCAAACCATAATCGCCTGGAGCCAGCGCGAAGGCTTCGCCCGAGTCGACCTCCACGCCAGCCCCGACGGACGCCATCTCTACGAGTCTCTAGGCTTCGAGCCCAGCAACGAGATGCGCCTCAAGCTGAAGTAATTCCTGGTGCGGAGGGCAAAAACGCGCCGGGTGCCCCATTTCTCGCGCTTTTTGCGAGAAGTGGGGATTTTGACATTTTGTTTTCCCGTCGCACTCTCTGCAGCGTTCGCCATCTCCTCAGCTTCGCAGCGCGCTCGGTACTCGCGACTCGGGACTCGGGACTTCCTTCTGCTATTCTTTCCGCATGCTGCCCGGCTACGCGGTCCAAGTAGAAAACACCCGCGGACGCCGCTTCCCCGAACCCCCTCACCCCTACCGCAACGATTTCCAGCGTGACCGCGACCGCGTCATCCATGCCCGCGCCTTCCGCCGCCTAGAAGCGAAAACCCAGGTCTTCACCCGCCGCTATTCCGATCATTTCCGCAACCGCCTCACTCACACGCTCGAAGTCTCGCAAATCTCGCGCACCATCGCCGGAGCGCTCGGCCTCAACGTCGATCTCGCCGAGGCGCTGGCCCTGGTCCACGACATCGGCCATCCCCCGTTCGGCCACGCTGGCGAAAAGGCGCTCGACGCCTCCATGCGCGAGCATGGTCTCTACTTCGATCACAATCTGCACGCCCTGCGCATCGTGGAAGATTTCGAGCAGCGCTACGCCGCCTTTCGCGGATTGAACCTCACCTTCGAAGTCCGCGAAGGCATCATCAAGCATTCGCACGACTACGACGCGAAAAACCATCCGGAACTGGCCGAGTATCTGCTGGCCCAGCGCCCTCCGCTCGAAGCCCAGCTCATCGACCTCACCGACGAAATCGCCTACAACACCGCCGACCTCGACGACGGCTACGAATCGCATCTGCTGTCACTGGATGCAATCCGGAGAGGCGTGCCGATTTTCGATGGCTTCTATCGCGAAGTGGAAAAGACCTATCCCGCCGCGCCAGAGAAATTGAAATTCAACGAAACCCTAAAGCGCGTGCTCAACCGCTTCGTCGGAGACTTGATCACCAACACCCAATCGCGCATCGACGAGGCAGGAATTCAAACGCTCGAAGACGTGCGCAATCACCCCGAGCGCCTGGCCGCCTTCAGCCCCGCAGTGGAAGCGGACCGCAAGCAATCCAAGGAATTTCTCTACGAGAATCTCTACTTCAGCTGCACGCTCGAACCCGAAAAAGACGCCGCCGAGCGCGTAGTCAGCGAACTCTTCGCCTTCTGGATGGCGAATCCCACATCCCTCCCGCCCAACTATCAGGAGCAGTCCACCCGCGAGCCCCTGCCCCGCGTAATCTGCGACTACATCGCCGGCATGACCGACCACTTCATCTTCGACCAACACGCCAAGTACTGCGGTTAAGCGCGCGGCAGCGTAACCAAGACGCGCCGGGTGCCCCATTTCTCGCGTCTTTTGCGAGAAGTGGGGATTTTGCTCTTCCCAGTATCCGCATCGACGCAAATCCGCGGCGGGATGTTTCCTCAGCGGGCCGCCACCGCCGCCAGCACGTCAAACAGAACCCTCGGCCCCCGCCTCACTTCTTCCACCCGAATGCGCTCATCATTTCCGTGCTCGGTACTTCCTTCCTCATCCGTGGCCACGTAAGGATTGAACCCGTAAGCGTCGATGCCCAGCGGCCGGTAGCGCTGGTTCTCGGTGTAGCCGCTGGTGATGAGCGGCACCACGGGCGTCCCCGGAAAGTATTGCGCGGAAACCTGACGAATCGCGGCGAACAAAGCGGTATCCGTCGGCGAATAGTTTGCCACGCGAAACTCCGAGCTGAGCGGCTCGACAGTGACGTTCGGGTCGTCCACCGACTTTGCGAATTGCCTCGAGCAGCGCCTGCCGGTCGCCGCCGGGAAGAATGCGCACATCCAGATTCGCCCAGGCCTCGGCGGGAATCACGTTGGTCTGTTCCGAGGCGCCCATCATGGTCAGCGAAATCGTGTCGCGCAGCAGGTAGTTCAACGATTCGTCGTTCGACACTTCCTCCTGAAATGTCTTGTCCTCAATCGCGGTTTGAATGTTGCGAAACTCACGTGCGCGCTCCGCCGGTTCGTAAGGCGCCATCCCCAGCAGAAACTCCTGCACCACGGGCAACACACGCAGCGGAGTTTGATACGCGATGATTCGGTCGAGGGCCCGCACCAGCCGGTTCGGAGCAGAGTCTGGAATGGGACGCGAAGCATGCCCCGCCCGTCCGTGCGCGACCACATGCAGCCAGTAAACTGTTTTCTCTCCCACATCCACCCCCACATATTTGACACGCTCATTTACCAGCAGGTTCTCGCCGCCTTCGTTGATCAGGAACTCGGCATTCCCGAGCAGCTCGCGCTGATGCTCGATGAACCAATCCGAGCCGCTGCCATTCATCTCTTCATCGGCGACCGCGAGAAAAATCACGTCGCGGTCCAGCCGCACGTGTTCACGCTTGAGCATCACCATGGCGACCAGCTGCGCCATGCCTTCGTCTTTCATGTCCTGCGCGCCGCGCCCCCAGACGTATCCATTCTTAATCTCTCCACTGAATGGCGGGACTTGCCAATGGGAAGCGTCACTGGTCACCACATCCATGTGGTTGAGCAGAATGATCGGACGCTTAGGCTCGGCCGCAGTTCCCGAGGCGATATGCGGCAGCCGCGCCCACAAATCTCCGCGCCCCGGCGCATATTCAAAAACGCGGTTCTCGATCCCTTCGCGATCGAGGATTCCCTTCAGAAACGTAACCGCGCGCATCTCGTTACCCGGCGGATTGGTAGTGTCAATCCGCAGATACTGCCGCATCCAATCAACCGCCAGGTCGGAATACTGCTGTGAATGGTCCGCAGGAATGCGCGACGAGGCCAACGTCACCGTTGCTTGATCTCCAGCTGGACTTTCAGCCGAAACCTCCGCCCAGCAGGGAAGCAACGCCAGCAGCGCGCCGAGCAAAGGCAACGCAAAGGTCTTCCAACCCCGCCTGCAAAATACCTGCAAAAACCCAAACGAGCCCGTGGGGTTTTTTGGCAATCTTCATCCTCCTCCGGTCAGAATTTCACGCAGTTTTTATATCAGGTTTCCCAAATTTACCCTCCAGATTGCGCTTTCATTACGTAGCAGCTTGGGTGAGAGTTATAATGTCCTTAGATATCAAGGAGTTAGGACGACCACCTTTCATCGGGTTTGGCATCTAACCTGTAGTAGTAAGGGCAGGAGCCGGCTGCATTCGGCACCCAGGTTCTCAGGTTCAGCGCAGCGTCAGCGCGAGCCGGCAAGCGGTTAACCTGCTTGCTTTTCATAAGCTTAGGGACGAAATAAAGCCCTCCAGCCGCCTCGGGGCGGAGGTGAGGGTAGCTCAAGAACTCCCAATCTGGAGGAAAGTTATCATGAACACCCGCATTCTCATCGCCCTGCCACTGGCCGCAGTGCTCTCGTTGCCGGCTTTGGCGCAGAATACAATGACTTCTCAGCCTGCCAGCACTCCGGCTGCGTCCACTGACACGGCCACCGGCAAGGCTCCTCTGGCTCCTCCCAGCCGTGAAGGCTTCTGGGGACGGGTTAATCCCTTCGCGCGCAAGAACTACGTGAAGCGGCAGACCGAGCCCATTCGCGACCGCGTCAACGAGCTGGACGACCTGACCGCCGCGAACAGCAAGAACATCAAAGATACCGACGCGCGCGCCCAGGCCGGCATCAAGATGGCTTCCGACAAGGCCGATGTAGCCGATCAGCACGCCGTAGACGCCGGCAACAAGGCGACCGTGGCGCAGCAGACCGCGCAGCAGGCTACCACGCGCATCCAGACGGTCGAGACCGTGGTCAACAACATTGACCAGTACAAGGCCTCGAACCAGACGGAAATCCGCTTCCGTCCCGGCCAGACTGTGCTGAGCAAGCCCGCCAAGGACGCCCTTGATGAAATGGCTTCCACAGTGAAGGGCCAGCGCGGCTACATCATCGAAGTGCAGGGATTCTCCTCAGGCAGGGGCCAGACCGCGATCGAGAACTCGCAGAAGATGGCCGAGTCGGTGGTTCGCTACATGGTGCTGAATCACGAGATTCCGGTCTACCGCATCTACCTTGTGGGCATGGGCAACGCTCCTGCTCCCTCGGATGACACGACCAATACGAAGCGCATCAGCGGTGGCCGCGTCGAGATCAGCTTGCTGAAGAACGATCTGGAACAGCTCTCCAGCAATTCGACCCCGGCGATGAACATGGATTCGCAGCAACAGCCGAAGTAAATTGTCTAAGTTAAGATCAGTGGCCAGGGATTAGTGGTCAGTGGTCGGACACAAAGAGTTAGGGACCCAACGAGCGCCTCGCTCGAGTCCCTCCCCCAGAAAAACCCCTCGCGCGAGCGAGGGGTTTTTCGTGTGGGGGGAAATGTTTGGGTTTTGAGGCGAGGCTCGCTCAACCTTGACACAACCTGTATGCTGTCATTTCTCTTGGGCACGCGTAGAGAAAGAGTTATGACGTCTAGTGGGCCTGAATGTTTGATTCGAGTTCGATGAAACCGGGACCGAGAAGGATTTTGACCAAACCTGCTTTTTGGCTGGGGCTGGCGGCGTTGCTGACGGCGTTGCTGATCCAGTCGGGGGACCTGGGCTCGATTGATACGGTCCGGCGGTTGCAGACCACGCATTCGTTCTGGACCTCGGCACCTGCGGTACTGCCGGGGGAATATCCCGAGTTCGGGGTGATGGGCAGGAACGGGACGATCTATGCCTGGTACGGAATGGGGCAGAGCCTGCTCATGCTGCCCTCGGACATGATTGGCACCTACCTGGAGCGCATGTCGTGGTTTGGGGATTTTTCGGATCACGACCCTGGAATTCGCGCGATCCTGGCGAGTTACAGCGTGAATATTGTCGTGTGCATTCTCACCGTGCTGGTGTGCTTCCGCTTTCTCCGACTGCTGGAGTTCACCGGGAACCAGGCGGTTGCAGGCGCGCTCGCGCTGCTGTTCGGTACCACATTTCTCTTCTACACGCAGAACATGCTGGAGAACAACTTCATTCTGTTGTTGACGTTGACCGGATTGTGTTTTCAATACGAGTGGGTGAATACGGGCAGTACGCGTTCACTCTGGATTGGCTCGCTGGCTCTCGGAGCCAACCTGTTGACGCGACTGACTACGGCTATGGACATCGCCGCCGCCGCTCTGTTCGTAGTCTTAGTCCTATGGCTGAAGGGCTTCCGTGGCCGGGATTTGCTGGCGAGACTCGTTGGTTACGCGCGCGTTGCAGGACCGTCTTACGCGGTATTCCTGCTGGTTGACCGGATCTACCAGTACTACCGTTTCGGGTCGTTCTTCAACACTTACGTTTCGATCGCGGCGGAGCAACAGAGGAAACTCGATCCCAGCTTGCCGCCCAATTTTCCGTGGACCACGCCGCTGCGAGAGGGATTTCTGGGTCCGCTGATCACGCCTGAGAAATCTATTTTCCTGTTTGATCCGCTGATCTTGCTCACTTTGCTGCTGTCCTTTCTGGTCTGGAAACGGTTTGGCTCCGAGATCAAGGCCTACCTGCTGGCGGGATTGTGGCTTCTGGTGATTTACATCCTTTTCTACGCGAAGTATTTCGTGTGGAGCGGCGACTTCGCGTGGGGCGACCGTTACATCACTACACCGGTGCAACTGCTGGCGATGATCTCGATTCCGCTGTTACTTCGCTATCGTGTCAGCCTGAGGCGGGGCGCGTGGAGGCTGGGGATCGGCATCGCCGCAGCCAGCGTGGTGATCCAGTTGGCTTCGGTTGCATTTTGGCATCCGCTGGAAATCCACCAGATGGAGACCCTGGCTCATCCGACGTTTGTGTTGGGGCTGCGTTTTGAGAACATGGCGGCCGCGGTTCTGGACAAAGAGGATCAATGGGGGTTGAGCAACGACGAGACTCGTGAGATCGACGGCATACGCGCCGAAACGCCGTATTTCCTGCCGTTTCTGCTGAAGAAAGACGGCAGCATCTCGAAGAAGTTGGCGGATGGCCTGATTGGTGCCTGGTTTGTGGGGCTGGCTGCCTTGATTGCCGTATTGCTGGAGATCCGGCGGAAGACGCGAGGCGAAGAGTTTGCGGCGGTGACGATCGAAGCGGAGCAACCGGCGGAAGAGTTCGCTGCCTGAAGTGTGCGGCGTAAGTTTTCTGCCACCCCTCGGGGCTTACGTACGTTATCGATTGTTACCCACAGCTTGCGCTCTGGGCTGCATTCTTTCGCCGCTACGCGGCTGGAGACTAAACCCCGCGAGAGCCGAGTCGGAGTTCTCACCAGATTCAGGAGTTCCACCCAGAGTCAGGAGTCCCTACCTCAGCGTCAAAGGCCCCACTTCCCGCAAAAGGCGCGAGAAATGGGGCATCCGGGTCGTGGAAGATTCCGCAAGTCCCTACGTTCATTCGTCACATTGGGGGTGCTGAATTCTGTGCTACAAAACGAGAATGGCCAGGCGAGCTTGTGGTTTCGGCGGAATCTGCCTTCTGGTCTTGTCTTCTTTCGCGTGGGGAGTTGCGTCGCCCTCGGGTTGCGACCCTGAGCGCGCGGCTGAAGTGCGATTGGTGACTGTCCAGAACTCGGGGCAAGAAAACCTGCAAGACTATGCGGTTGCGGTCGCGCTGGATCGGGCCAACTTTGATTTCACAATCCCCACCCGAGATGGATCCGACCTGGCGGTGTGGGACGCGATCACGCACCAGGCGCTGCCAGACTGGCTCGAGTCCTACGATGCGGTTGCCGGGAAGGCGCTGCTTTGGGTGAAACTGCCTGCCTTGGAGGCACAAACTTCCGTGAGCCTCTGGTTGACCGCCGGCCGCGTGCCGGGGTGTTCCGCTCCCTTGCTCAGCGGGTATGCAGTCTTTCCATTTTTCAGTGATGTTAGCGACATGCGGAACTGGCGGGCAACAAACGGACTGGCCGTTTCCAATACCGTGGTGGAGGGTCCGCTGACCATCACCAAACGCGGCGTCATCGAGAGTGATGGAACTTACAACAACACTCCCGCCGTGGTGCAGGCCGCGAACGGGGACTTCGTGCTTTCGTACAAGAAAGGGCCCGGCCATGTGAGTAGTCCATTTGTGATTCTGCGGCGCAGCCGGGACGGGGGGGCCACGTGGAGCCCGGAAGAGGTTTACTGGGATTCATCGAAACCCGATCCGGGGCTGGCTCGAACTCCGCACGGTGATTTGGTGATTGCCTTTGTTAAGGCGGATTCCAGCGGTGACCTGGGTGGCGCTTACAGCCGTTCTGCGGATGATGGAGTGACCTGGGGTCCCTTCACGTTTTTTGATGACCCCCCGACGGCTACCTACGTTGTGGACCCCTTGCTGAACATTGGGTCGACGATGTATGGAGCTGGATATGGCCTTTATGTGGGTGGTACTGGCGATACTCCATCGGTATGGTCGTCATCGGACGATGGTTTCACCTGGAACAAGCTTTCCGAACTGCGCGGGCCGGAGGATCCTGGCCTGAACGAAACTGCGCTCGCCCAGACTGGCCCGAATACTCTGTTCGCGATGATGCGAACCGACGATAACCTGGATACTTTCGGACGATACTCCAATGATCTGGGATTCACCTGGGGACCGCTTATCTCCTACACCTCGCAAGTGGGTGTGTTGCAGGATCCTGAGATGATCCAGGCGGGAGCGGCGCTGATTCTTATGGGGAGAGACGCGACGGCTATCCCTTGGGTGCCGGGGAGCAAGATTGGTTATCCGCGGCAGTTGGTTGCATTCGTTTCCTACGACGCGGGGCAAACGTTTGCGTACGGCACGGTCCTGGATACTTACACGGGACAGACGATCGACGGAGGGTACTCGTGGCCAATTTTGCCAGAGCCGCAGAGGGAGTGGCGGACCGGCGAGTTTAGTTTGGACGGAGCGGAGCCCTGCCAGCCTGTGGAGTTTGGTTGCCGGGAGCGGGCGTCTCAGGTGTACATCGTGTACTACGCGGACTCGCACAATCTTAGCGAGCCCGATATAAAGTCCGTGACTTTATCGGTGGGGCGGCCATTGGCCGTGCCCAGCAGTTCACTCCATGTTCTTAGCCAGCTCGCGCCGGGATTGGCTACGCACGGGCTGAATTTGAATACGACGCGCTATTCGCTTGAATTTCGCTTTCGCTCGAATCCGACACCCGCCGGAAGCCAGTTTTCGGTTGTAGTGCAGGGTGAGGCATCGGGATCGCCGGTGAATCTGGTGGATTGGGAACTGCCCTCCACGCACGGCACCGATCCTACGGCGGATTCTGGAATCATTTCGAATGGCGAGTTCGTGCAGGTTCTGAACAGCTTCAGCTATGGGGAGAGTTACCGGTTGCGAACCGTGGTCGACGAAATTCTGGGGACGCAGCAAGCTTCGCTGCTGGATGAGTTTGGTGGAACCATCAGCTCGAGCGTGGCTGTGCCCCTGGCGCAAGGGAGCGCTCATGCTGCAGTGATGCAGATGGGAAATAAATCCAATTTGCGCGCCACGGATAGTTTGGTGGATTTTGTTTTCGTGCGGCCGGCGGCACTGACCGAACCTACGGTTGTGGTGACCAGCGCGCGGTGAGTGCAGATCCTTCTTGACGCTTGGTGTCTCTCGCGGCTCGTGGTGCTGTCCGTTATGGTCGGATGTAATGGAAGCCATTTGCGCTCCCGAACAACGGGCATATAAATTAACGGGCATCTAAGTAAACCGGCATCTAATTAAACTGGGAGCGCCCGTCTTGAAAAAGTTCACACAAAAAAAGCTGCAGACGGTTTTCAGTCGCGTCTTAGTGATCGCTCTTGCTTTGTGCACTTCTGCGGCTGCACAAACATCCCACTGGAGCGAAGCGAAGGCCAATGCTTGGTATGCTCGGCAGCCCTGGCTGGTGGGCAGCAATTATGTTCCCAAGTCGGCGATCAACCAACTGGAGATGTGGCAGGAGGCTACTTTCGATCCGGATCAGATTGATCGCGAATTCTCCTGGGCGGAATCGCTGGGCATGAATACGATGCGGGTTTTTCTGCATGATCTGCTGTGGGAGCAGGATGCGGCGGGATTCCAGAAGCGCATTGACCGTTTTCTGGGCATTGCGTCGCGGCATCATATCCGGCCGCTGTTTGTGATTTTTGATTCCTGTTGGGATCCGCTGCCGCATCTCGGGCCGCAGCACGCTCCGGTGCCGGGCGTTCATAACTCGGGGTGGGTGCAGAGTCCGGGGGCAGTTGCGTTGGATGATCCGACGCAATATCGACGGTTGAAGGCTTATGTGCAGGGCGTGGTCGGAGCGTTCGCCAAAGACGACCGCATTCTCGGCTGGGATTTGTGGAACGAGCCGGGAGCGGATAACGCCGGGAGTTATCCGGATAAAGAGCCGAAAGATAAGCAGGCCCGGGTGGCCGCGCTGCTGCCGCAAGTGTTCGAGTGGGCACGGGAAGCGAATCCTCAGCAGCCGCTTACCAGCGGGGTGTGGGATATCGACACTTCGCGCGACGCCGGGGGCCAGGGCGAACTGCAGCGGATTCAACTGCGCGAGTCCGATATCATCACTTTTCACAACTACAGCTGGCCGGAGGATTTCAAAAGTGAAGTGGCGTGGCTGAAGAAATTCAACCGGCCGGTGATCTGCACGGAATTCATGGCACGGTCGGTCGGCAGCACGTTCGACGGAATTTTGCCCATCGCCAAGCAGGAGCGCGTGGGGGCCATCAATTGGGGATTCGTTGCGGGCAAGACGCAAACGTATTTTCCATGGGAGTCGTGGGAGCATCCTTACGTTCTGAGCCAGCCTCCGGTGTGGTTTCACGAGGTGCTGCGCGCGGATGGAACGCCGTATCGGGAGGCGGAGGTGGAGTTGATACGGAAGCTTACGGGGAAGCAGTAGATTGAGATGGACCTGCCAGGTCCGTGACCGTTGACGCACCCACCCTAGCGCAAAAGGCGCGCTAGGATGGGGCACCCGGCAGGAATCCCACTTCTCGCAAAGGACGCGAGAAATGGGACACCCGGCTTTGTTTGACCTGCACTCTATGCCAGCACTAAACTCGCTTCTCAGCGGGGTTCTCATGAAACGTTTTGGGTGGATACTTCTTCTTTCTCTTCTGGTTGCTTTCCCGGCTTTCGCCGACGACGAGCACGGTCACCAGCATCACGAGGATCTGAACGAGACGCAGTTGGGGACCGTTCATTTTCCGGTTTCTTGCGCGGCGGCAGTGCAAAAACCATTTCAGCGTGGGGTCGCGTTGCTGTATTCGTTCTGGTACGAGGAGGCGGAAAAGGAATTCCTTCAGATCGCCAAGGACGATCCGTCATTGTGCGATGGCTCATTGGGGAGTCGCGATGAGCTTGTGGCATCAGCTGTGGAATCAGCCGGACGAGAAGGTGATTGCCCGCGGTCTTGACGAAGTTCACGAGGCGCAGGCCAAAAGTAAGAAGGTGACCGCGCGCGAACGCGACTATATCGCCGCTATTGCTGCCTTCTACGACAATTCGGCCAGGCTTGATCATGACGCACGCGCACGGGCTTATTCCGATGGGATGCAGAAGGTTTATCAGAACTATCCTGATGACCACGAAGCGGCGGTGTTCTACGCGCTGTCGCTGCTGGCGTCCGACCCGCACGAGGACGCGACATTTGCGCGGCGCCGGCAGGCTGCCGCGATTCTGGAAAAGCTGTTCGCGACCGAGCCGGACCATCCTGGAGTTGCGCACTACCTGATCCACGCCTATGACAAGCCGCAGCTGGCGGAGCTGGGCATTCCTGCGGCGCGGCGCTACGCGCAGGTTGCGCCGGCCGCCCCGCATGCGTTGCACATGCCGTCGCACATTTTTGCGCGCGTGGGGCTGTGGCAGGATGACATCAAGTCGAACCTGGCGTCGATCGCCGCGACCCGCGAGAGTGCGGCCATGCACATGGGCGGGGAGGGGCATCAGTTCCACGCCATGGATTTTCTGTTCTACGCTTATCTCCAGAGCGGGCGCGAGGCTGACGCGCGGGCTTTGATGGAGGAAGTTCGAAATATGCCCGCCATGCATGATATGTATGGCCTGGGATTCGATCCGCATCTTGCCACGGAGGCGTTGTTCTCGTCTTTGTATCCAATCGAGATGCGAGATTGGGCGACTGCGGCATCGCTTCCACCGGCTAACGTTCCGGGCACGGCGGAGGACTCTTTCAGCTACTGGGCTAGAGCGATCGGCGCCGCGCACCTTCGCCAACCTGAGGAAGTCCGTAAAGATGTGAATGCAATTGAGGCCATCCATCAGAAATTCGTAGCCGAAAAGAAGAAAGACTTTGCCGAGACGACGGAGAACGATCTGAAACAGGCGCAGGCCTGGCTGGCGTTTGCTGAAGGCAAGTATGACGATGCGGTTGAAGCGCTGCGTCCGATTGCCGACAAAGAAGATTCGCTGGGCGACGAACCGCAAGGCATTCCTACGCGCGAAATGATTGCTGATATGTTGCTGGAGGCGAAGCGTCCGCAGCAGGCTCTGGCGGAATATCAGACTGATTTGAAATTGAATCCTAACCGCTTCAACGGACTGTCAGGCGCTGCCCGCGCCGCGGAACAGGCCGGCAAATCGAGCGATGCGACTGAGTATTACGCGCTGTTGCTGAAAGTGTGCGAGGGATCGAATTCGACGCGGCCGGAGTTGAGTCGGGCTCGGGAATTGGTGGCGAAGAAATAGGCGTCGCGCGTGGTCGCGAGTGAGATCGGTTACCAAAAACCAGTCGAGCTTCGCTCGACTGGACAGCCGAGGGCGGCTGTCCCCACATAGGCATCTCCTCCGCGTTTTCCGAAGCATTTTCCGGACTAGGCCAGCAACTGTTTCAGGCGGTCGGCGAGGCGCATGCAGAGGGCGATGATGGTCAAGGTTGGGTTGGAGTGTCCGCTGGTGGGAAAAACTGAACTGCTGGCGATGAACAGATTCGGCTGGCCGTGCACCTGGCAATTGCGGTCGACGACTCCGGCGCGCGGAGAGTCGTTCATGCGCGTGGTTCCGATGTGGTGGTACTGGTCGTTGACGTGAGAGGTCCACTCTGGCGAGCCTTCCAGCAGCCAGGATTCCAGTTCAATTTCGCCGATGCCCGCCTGCGCGAATTGCTGGCGCAGGGTGGCGGCAAATTTCCGCATGGTGTGAAGAGTAACGTCGGTCAGCTTCCAACGCACGTTGGCACGGGGAACGCCGAGGGCGTCGAGTTTGTCGGAGAGCAGGATTCTGCTCTCGGGATTCGGTTGCTGCTCGGAGGTTAGACCGATAAGCATGCGCGCGCCCGGAGCAAAGCTTCTGCCGCGCACGAGGAAGTCGTAAGCGGGGGAAATGGCGGCTGCGGGATGCATGGCGACGCTCAAGAGCTTGGCGGCGAAGTTCGGGCCGAGACGGCGCTGGCGCAGTGCGGCGTAAATATCTTTCACATGCTGCAGCGTTGGGTCGTCCTGGACGAAGGTGGTGCCCATGGAAATGTTCAGGGTTTGATGTTGCCGCTGCCATTGCGGGGTCGCGGTGCAGCGGACCGAATATTTCAGTCCGCGTTTGTGGAATACGTTGAGGAGTTGCTGGGCGCGAGTTGGTGAAGAAGTTTTCAGGGAACCGACGAGGGCGCTGGGGTGGTCCTGAAAAAAGCGGCCTACGAGATCGTGATCGTTACCGATTCCGTTGAGATGCTGCTTGCGGTTGGCGAGCAGAAGGCGGGCGGTTTCAATGCCCCCCACGGCAAGAACGAAGGCTTTCGCGCGGATGGTGGCCGCGCGGCCTCCGAGGGATCGCACTTCGACGTGCGTAACCTGCTGCGAGGCTGGGTCGAGCACAATTTCTAACACGTTTGCATGTAAGAGAAGAGTGCAGTTCTTCGACTGGCGGAGAGCGGGCAAGTAGCGCTCGCGCACGCTGGGCTGAGGACTCCACTTGGAGAAGTGATACCAGAGCTGCGACGCGTCGAAATCGGGCGGGCGAGTTTTTAAGAGTGAAAATAGATCAGTATCGAAGTTCATTCCGTCCACCAGAAGGAAGCCGCACGCGCGCTGGTAGAACGGGAGCAACTCGTCGAAGGAGATGGGCCAGCCACTGTGGGGAACCCATTCGCGAGTATCGAAATCGAGCGGCATGAGAGGCAGGGCCTGCCCTCCCCACATGGTGGTGGAGCCGCCGCACACGCGAAACCGTCCCTGAGTGGAGCCGGGATGGGGCAAGCCGCTGATGTCAACGTCGTAGAGAGCTTGCGTGGGCGGTTCGAAATCGAGGCCGCCGCTCTCCGCGATGGCGACGGTCAGAGGGGAGTTAGCCATTTCGGAGGCGATGGCGAGGCCTGCGGCGCCGGAACCTACAATGCAAAGATCGACGCTGAGAGATCGGGGTTCAGTGGCTTCGTTCAGATCCGCGATCATTTTTTTGCCTGGACCGTCGCGGACAGTGGCGAGGCGGGATTCTCGGTTGCGCCAAGGACTTTGTCGACGAACGACAGGAACTGCTTGAGTTGCAGATCGTCAAATCGCTGAGACTGGGCCTCGCGAACATTCGCTTCGAGGTGCGCGGGTTTGGTGGTGGAGAACAGCACGATTCCGGCGGAATTGCTGCGCAGAGAGTAGTGCAGCAGGAGGGAAGCGAGCACGTTGGGGTCGGCCAGATCAGCGCCAATCAATTGCGAATTTTCGCGTGTGACCTGCGGAAACGATTTGACCATATTGCGCAGCAGAGCGGCTGGCTTGAAGACGCTGTGTGTGATCAGCAGGCGCTGCTCGCGATGCGCGAGTTTTACCAGGTTGCGGTTTTGCGCATCGTCATCGAATTGAACCGTTTCGAGGACGGCGGCGAGGCGACTGGCGTCGGCATTGAGCTTGGAAAAAGCGGACGCGATTCCGAGATGGCGAACTGTGCCCCGCGTGACTTGCTCCTGAAGAGCGTCGAGAAGGGCTTCGCTGGCGGCGTCGGCGAGCGTGGCCTCGTGCAGCAGAAGAATATCGATGTAGTCAGTTTGCAGGGCGCGCAAACTGGCTTCGAGACTCTGGATGGCGGCGTCGGGGGAAAAAGCGCCTGCCTTCACCATCGCGGAGCCGCGGCGTTGAGCGCGGCGCAGAAGCGCGGGGAAGGGACCGAGAAGGCGTTTGGCCACACTGATGAGGCGGGGATCTCCGGCCAGGCCGGAGGGCATTTGGAAACCGAACTTGGTGGCGACGGTGACACGGTCGCGGCGTCCGCGCAGGAACTGGGCGAGGATACCTTCGGCGCGGCCGAAACCGTAGGCTCGCGCGACATCGAAGTGAGTGATGCCGAGAGAAAAAGCGCGCTCAAGAATGGCCACGGCTTCCGACTGGCGGGGCTGCGTGGTGAGCTGCACACAACCGAATCCCAGAGGGAAGGTCGATGATCCGAGGATGTGTCTGTCCATTGCGTTGGTCGTTCGTTGTTTGTAGTTCGTTGCACCCCGTGGTGACCATGAGTCGGGCGGAGTGCGAGTCGATTATAGATGCGCCATGCGGGTTGGTTGATTGCGCTGAGTCCGCGGCCGCTCAATCAGCTTTTTGCCGCCCTCGGATGAAGTATCTACGGATGACGGAAAGACAGCTTAACGATCAGCGCGGCCAGCACCGCCAAGGCTCCGAGCAGGGCGTTGTACTCGCGATGCTGCATATACAGAGCTGGAGAGAATCCTGACGGTTCGTCTTCAGCGCCGCGATTCGGGGTGAAACGCGGGAACATTCTCGGGACGTGGCGGGCGTATTCGTCGAACTGGGAAAATTTCTGGCGCAGGAATTTTTCTTCGTCGCGGATCACGGGGAGGTAAATGGCGAAGAACATCACCACGAGCAGAATGCCCACCCACCAACTGCGCGCGGCCACGGCGAACCCAATCCCGATCAGCAGCGAGCCCAGATACAGCGGATTGCGCGTGTAGGCATAGGGTCCGGAGGTGGCTAAGGCTTCATTTTTTCGGACATGACCTGAGGCCAGAGCGCGAATGAGCAAGCCCGGTACGATCAACAGCAGACTTGACAGCAGGAATCGCAGCGACGGCTTCGCCAGCCACAGATAAAGCACAGCGAAGACGAATCCCAGGGGGACGCGAATGCGGCGGGCGATGCGAGCGTACTCAGCCATGGATGCTTTCTATCATTAATTATTCTGAAGGCCCGGTCAGTAATCCGGTCAAGCTCCGCGATCTGGCTGGCGCGCCGCCGCAGAGACGACGGAGATCCCTCCGCCGCGATGAAAAACGCGTCGTTCGGGATGACAATTCATACTGACAATCCACACTTGCAATCCACACTTGCAATCCACACTTAGTCCAACAACTTGCGGGCGGCGGAGACCACTTCGTCTGCGCTGATCTCCAGCAATCCCTGGTCCGGCTGTGAGCGGCGCGCATGTGTCGTGGCGCTCGACGGATTGCGTAGCACGATGCTGCGCGTCGCGTACGGACCGTTGCGCGCCGGGTCCGTTGGGCCGAAGATCGCTACGACTGGAATGCCCAACGCCGCCGCGAGATGCAGTGGACCCGTATCGCCGCCGATGAATAAGCGCGCCCGCCGCGTGAGCGCTATTAACTCGGTGATGGTGCAGTTCATGCTTTCAGCGGCGCCGCCGCTGGCAGACTGCGCCGCGTGCGCGATCTCCTGCTCTCCCGGTCCGTAATTGAGAATTGTACGCAGGCCGAGGCTCGCCAGTTCTCGCGCGACCTGGCCGTAACGCTCCGCGGGCCAGCGTTTCGCGCCCCAGCCTGCCCCGGGATTGAGGATCGCGAAATCGGAAATATTCTTTTCTGCGAGTTGTTGGTTGATCCGCGCCTCGGCTACGGGGTTGCGTGGGAACTCCACGTGCGGTGCTTTCATCTTTTGCGCAACTGTGTCGCTCTCGATAATCGCTTCGGCTATGGAGAGATTTTGCTCGATCACGTGCAGGCCGCGCATAGGCGCTTGACGCGTGTACCACATGCTCGCGGGAGATTCGCGCGGCTCGGCTGCGCCGTAGACTACGCGCGCGCCCGACCAGCGTGCCAGGAGCGCCGCACGCATGGCTCCTTGGAGATCGATTGCGACGTCGTAATGCGCGGCGCGGATATCGTTCCAGACCTTCGCGACGTTCTGCAAGGTGCGGAGCGAAAAAAACGACTTTCGCCAACCCACGAGGTTAACGGTGTGTACCCAATCGACCAGCGGCCGCTGGGCGGAGCGCGGGCCTCGCAGCGGCGTGCCTGCGGCGCACAGGAGTTCGGCCCAGCGCTCTTCGATGAGCCATCCGATCATTGAGTTGGGAAAAGCCGCGCGCAGCGCCTGGGCGGCGGGCAACGTGTGGATCACGTCGCCCATGGAACTGAGCCGCACGATGAGAAGGCGGCTGACGCGGACGCCGTCCCGAGGACCGGCCATCAAGACTGCCTCGGCGACGGGCGCGAGCGGGCGATCTGCGAGCGAATGATCTCGCTGGTGGAGTGGTCTTTGGGGTCGCCTACGATCTCGACGCGGCCTCCATATTCCGCGACGGTGTCGCGCTCGGGGACCGAGTCCGCGGTGTAGTCGGTGCCCTTGGCTTGAATGTCGGGGCGGATCTCGCGAATCAGAGCCCGCACATCGAGCTCGGGAAAAACTACGACTGCATCTACATCCGCTAGCGCCGCGACGATCTCCGCGCGCTCCTGCTCGGGCATGATGGGGCGTCCTTCGCCCTTGAGAGTGCGGACCGATTCGTCAGAATTGATGGCGACCACGAGCTTCCCGCCGAGCGCTTTCGCTCCGCGCAGGTAGCGGACGTGGCCGACGTGGAGAAGGTCGAAGTTGCCGTTCGCGAGTGTGATGCGTTCTCCGGCGCGGCGCCACTGCTCGACCTGTGAGCGCAGTTGAGCGCGAGCCAGAATCTTGTTTCCGGGTTGGCTGTTTTCCCTCAAAGGCGCTCGTTCAACTTCTCAATGAGATCTGGTAGCGGGCGGCGACTGTTCCAGAGCGTGCATGAGTTCCTGCTGCGAAACAGTGGCGGTGCCGCGCTTCATCACGACGATTCCCCCGGCGTAGTTGGCCAGTTGCGCGGCTTCTTCCGTAGTAGCCCCCACGGCTAGAGCGGCGGTGAAAGCAGCGATCACAGTGTCTCCAGCCCCGGTTACATCGACCACTTGATCAGAGCCGAAAATGGGGATATCCACCGGTTTGTGGTGGTGGTTGAAGGCGACCATGCCGTCGCGGCCGCGGGTAATCAGCAAGGATTGCAGCTTCATGCGCTCGAGCAGTTGCTCGCCGGCGGCGACCATTTTTCTCCAGTCCTGACCGATGCGAATGCCGAGCGCTTCTTCGACTTCGGGTTCGTTGGGGGTTGCGGCTGTCGCTCCGGCATATTGCAGCAGGCGGTACCGCGAATCCAGAATCACGGGCAGCGAGCCCAGCTTGCCCTTTTCGCGCAGCGCGGTGAGGATCGCCGGGGTCGCGGCGCCGTAGCCGTAGTCGGAAAGCAGCAGCGCGTCAGAGACGTGGGCATAGTTTCGCGCCGCGAGATAGAGCTCTCGAGTCAAGTGAACATTGGGCGTTTCCTGCGGCTCGCGATCAATACGCACCACTTGTTGGCGCGCGGTGTGCGTCATGCCGGCGAGGATGCGTGTCTTCGTGATGGTGGCATAGGCCTTGTCTTTAAGCACGCCGCTCACGGGAATGCGCTTGTGACGGAAATGCTTGAGGAGCAGGCGGCCGGGTTCGTCGTCGCCGACCACGCCGACGGGAAGCACGTTCACGCCGAGATCGGCTAGATTGTTGACCGCGTTGGCCGCGCCGCCGGGGACGACCGTGCGCTCGCGATGTTTGAGGATCAGGACGGGAGCTTCGCGGGAGACGCGCGAGATTTCGCCGAAGACAAATTCGTCGGCTACCAGGTCACCGAGGACGGTGATGGTGACCTTGGGGAAAGCTTCCACGATCTTCTTGAGCCGGTCGGACTCTTTGGGATGTTTGGTCATGGTTGCGATAAGTCGGACCCCGCAGCGCCGATGGCTCGTCCGGCATGTGAGTGCGGGACGCTCCTACGACAGCCGCCGGGACGGCGGCGCTACGAAGAGAGATTCTCTCATGCCGGACGCTTTCGTTCTGCAATCGCTCGCAGCATCGTATCCACGGCGTTAGCCGCGTCATGCAACTCCATTCTGACGGGGACGACCGAGAGCGGATGGAGTGCGTAGAGATGGTTGCCCAGGTTGATGGCGTCTTTTTCGGTGGTGAGAAATCCTCCGGCCTCGCTTTGCTGTTTGAGCTGGAGCAATTCGCGGACGTCTTTGTCGCTGTACGGGTGGTGATCGCGGTAAAACGCCTCAGCGGCGGGCTCAATGTTGGCGGCGCGCAATTGCTGAACGAAAATTTGGGGACGCGCGATGCCGCAGAAAACGACCGGGCGTGGCGGCACGTGCCGGGGAAGAATTCCCCGGCGCACGCGCCATACGAGCTTGCCTTCAAGCGGAAACTTTTCTGGCGGGGCGTCGCTGGGTAGCACGAGGGCGTCGGCTCGGCGCAGGTTGCGCAAGGGCTCGCGCAGCCGGCCAGCTGGAAGCAGACGGTCTTCGGCATCTTGCGGAGTCAGCAGGACGATGTCGAAATCGCGGGCCAGGGCGCGGTGCTGGAAGCCATCGTCGAGAAGGTGAAGTTGCGGTCCGAATTTGGCTTCGGCCAGGCGTCCGGCTTCGAAACGACTTTCGCCTACGAAGACGGGCACTTGCAAGCGCTGAGCGATGAGCAGGGGCTCGTCGCCAAAATCGCGCGGCGAGCCGGCGGGATCGACGGCCATAGCTCCGCGGGTGGTGCGGCCGTAGCCGCGCGAAAGCACGTCGAACGTGATGCCGCGGGCTTTGAGCAACTCGCCCAGCAGCAGCACGAAGGGAGTTTTGCCCGAGCCCCCAGTGGAGAGATTGCCTACGCTCACCACTGTGCCAGCCAGACGCTGGGCGCGAAGCAGGCCGCGATCGTAGAGCGAGTTTCGCGCTCCAACTACCGCACCGTAAATAGTTGCCAGGGGATTCAATCGGTTTCTCTTCGCGCGATGAGAAGATTTTCCAGCGCTTTCACGGTGCGCTGTGTCGCCCCGGTAGGCGGTCCGGTCGTTGTGCCGGTCGTGGTCCCCGTCGCCTCTGCGGCCGTCGTCCCGGTCCGCGAACGGAGGGTTTCTGCGGCGCGCTGACCCAGGGCGGTGCGCTCGGCGGGGTTCGCTAGAAGTTCCATCAGCGCTAGAGGCAGTTCTGCCACGCCCACGATGCGGACCGAATCCCGGCTTTGGAACAGGCTCACAATATCGCGAAAATTTTCGGTGTGGTTTCCTACTACGATGGCGACACCATATTGCGCCGGCTCGATGATGTTGTGTCCACCGTGCGGGACAAGGCTACCACCGACGAAAGCGACGTCGGCTAAAGCGTAGAGCGCAGCCAGTTCTCCGATGGTATCGACCAACAGGACCCCGCCAACGAGGGCATCGGCATTCATGGTTTCGGGAGGATTCATGGCCCACAGCGTGCGGCGCTGGAACGGGAGTTCCAGTTGCGTTAGCAAAGCTGCGACCGTGTCGAAGCGTTCGGGATGACGAGGTGCAAGGATCATCACGGCGCGCGGATGGGCTACCAGCACATTCTCGAAGGCTTTGAGCAAAAGCGGTTCTTCGCCCTCGACAGTGCTGCCGCAGACCAGCACCGGGCCTGCGCCGGACGCGGCTAGCGATTTCCGAAGGGCGGCAACGATCGGAGGTGCGGGCGGCAGGTTCACGTCAAACTTGAGATTGCCGGTGACCTGCACGCGATTGGGCGCCGCGCCGATCGATTCCAGACGGGCGCCGTCTGCTTCGGTCTGGGCGAGGAAGAGGTCGACGTTTTGCAGTTCTTTCTTTAGCAGCGCACGAAAACGGCGGTAGTTGGGCCAGGAGCGGTCGGAGATGCGCGCGTTCACCACGGCGATGCGCGCGCCGCTGGCGTGGGCCAGGCGCAGAAAGTTTGGCCAGAATTCGGTTTCTGCTATGACTACCAGCTCCGGGCGCAAGGCCCGCAAGTAGGGGCGGATGGCGAACGCGAAATCCATCGGAAAGTAGAAGACATTTTCTTCGCCGAAACGCTTGCGAGCGAGTTCCTGAGCGGTGTCGGTAGTGGTAGTGATAAAGATTGTGTGTCGCGGGAAGCGGAGGCGCATTTCGTCGATCAGGCCGCTTACGGCTAACACTTCGCCGACCGAGACGGCATGGACCCAGATTACGGGTGCGGATTGACTGTCTCGTAAGGTCTGCCTGAGGCGGCGCGGAACGGATCCAAGGCGTTCCGCTAGGCCGCGGCGGTATTTGCCGTGGCGCAGCATCTGATAGAGCCAGTAGGGCAGGCTCAGCAGCACAGCCGCGGCCAGCAGAAAGCTGTAGAGAAAGTAGATCAAGTGCTGCCATTCTAAATGCTGGGGCAATCGGGTTGGGCAACGGGCCAGGCAACCAGCGGGCCCGGCCGCTGCCTCTATAATCGAAACCATGCTGCGCAAGAAGAAACCGATTTTCCGCTCGGCTGTTCTGGTGCTGATCGCGCTGAGCATTTCGACGGTGGGCCGGGCGGGCAAGAATTTCGTCAAACCGCTGGCGCAGGCGGCGAAGACGTATCCGGCACACGACGAACATCCGACGGAAATGGTGACGATTGCCGCGGACCCTTACGACAAGCCGGAGAAGGCCAGCATTTTTTCGGTGAACTTCCGCGAACATGGTTTGCTGCCGGTTTTCTTTGTGGTGACCAATGATGGGAGCCAGCCCGTCTCCATCGCCAATATGGAGGTGACGCTGATCACGGCGAATAATTCCAAGCTGACGCCGATTTCGCCCGAGGATATTTACCGGCGGCTGTCGAACCCGCAGGCCAACACGAATCCGACACCGCTGCCGTTTCCGATTCCGCATAAGAAGGTCAAGGGGACGATCAGCAAAAAAGAAATGGACGAGATTGAATCGTCGCAGTTCGCGGCAAAGGCAGTCGAGCCGCGTACCACGCAGTCGGGATTTCTGTTCCTCGATGTGGGAGGGATTACCGATCCGCTGGCTGGGCGCTCACATCGATATTACCGGCGTGGATGACGCGAAGGGCGTGGAGTTGATGTATTTTGAGATTTCGATGGATAAGTATTTGAACTCGCCAGCCAAGCCGTAGGTGCACCGGGGCCGAGGACGCTATAATCGCGCGGTCTGCAGGAATCCGAAGTTGAGGAACTGGGCCCATGACTGCAATGCCTGACACTACCGTTGCTGCCCGCGCTTACGAGCCGGTGATTGGGCTGGAGGTCCACGTTCAGCTGCTGACGGCTACGAAGATTTTCTGCTCGTGTGCTACGCGCTTTGGGGCTGCGCCGAATAGCAACGTGTGTCCGGTTTGCCTGGGGATGCCGGGAGCGCTGCCGGTGCTGAACAAGAAAGTCGTGGAGTTTGCGACACTGGCGGCGATGGTGCTGAATTGCCGCGTGAATGAGACCTCTATTTTTGCGCGGAAGAATTATTTCTATCCGGATTTACCCAAGGGCTACCAGATTTCGCAGTATGACAAGCCGCTGGCGGAACATGGATTTATCGAGGTTCCGGCGACGCGCGATGGGGGCGGCAGCGATGGGGGCCGTGGCGGTAAGAAGAAGATCGGCATTACGCGAGTCCATCTGGAAGAAGATGCCGGGAAGAGCCTGCACGAAGGGTTTCCGGACGCGGACGAGAAGACTGCGATCGACTTGAACCGCACCGGCGTGCCGCTGATCGAGATTGTCAGCGAGCCTGATATCGCAACGCCCGACGAAGCTTACGAATATCTCACGCGGCTGAAAGAGATCATTCTTTATACGGGGGTGAGCGACTGCAATATGGAAGAAGGCTCGCTGCGCTGCGACGCGAACGTGAGCGTGCGGCCGCGCGGACAGAAAGAACTGGGCACCAAGACGGAAATCAAGAATGTGAACTCGTTTCGGTTTATCCGCGAGGCCTTGATCTACGAGATTGGGCGGCAGGTGGAGGTGATCGAATCCGGCGGAAAGATCACGCAAGAAACGCGGCTATACAACTCGAACGAGGGCAAGACTTACGGGATGCGGTCGAAGGAACAGGCGCACGACTATCGCTATTTTCCAGAGCCAGACTTGCTGCCGCTGGTGGTCGACGAGAAGTGGAAGGCTGAGATTGCGCGAACTTTGCCGGAGTTGCCGGAGGCGCGGCGGGAACGCATGGTCAAGGAATATGGCATCACTGAATACGACGCGCAGGTGCTGACTTTTTCCAGGGCGCTGGCTGATCAGTTTGAGTCGGCAGCCAAGGCGGCGAAGAATCCGAAGCGGGTTGCGAACCTGGTGCAGGGCGAACTGACGGGACGGCTGAAGGCCAAAGGCGTGGACATTGAGCATTCCCCGATTTCGATGGCGGGCGTTGCGGCTTCCGCGGATCTGGTGGAGTCGGGAGCGATTTCGGGGAAGATGCTGAAGGATCTTTACGATCTTTGTTTTGAACGCGGGCGGGATTTTTCTGCGGTATATGAAGAAGAAGGGCGGCCGCAGCAATCCAGCGATACATCGTCGCTGGAGAAGGCGATTGATGACGTGCTGGCGGCGAATCCCAGGCAGTTGGAGCAATATCGGGCAGGCAAGACGACCATGATTGGATTTTTTGTGGGGCAGGTGATGAAGGCGTCGAAGGGGCAGGCGAATCCGCAACTGGTGAATGAGTTGCTGGCGAAGAAGTTAGGCTGATTTAGGCCGAAGTACCATCTGCAAGATGTGACTTCGGTCATCTGAACCGTGCCGACGGGCTGGTCTACCATGAATATTGGGAGACTCGCCATGAAGTTCAAGCTGGACCGGATCATCAGTGTTGCAACACTGGTGGCGTCGGTGGTTGCGATCATTCTAGTGTTGAGAAAGCCGGCTCCGGTGGCCCAGCCGCAGGCTCCAGCAGCGGTTGCGGCCCATGCGCAATCGTTCGATCAGAAGGTCTCGCAGTTTGAGCAGGCGGCGAAGCAGTCAGCTGGCAACGGCGTACCGGATTCGTCACCTTCGCAGAGTGGTTCGGCTGCGTCCTCATCCTCAGCGTTGTCCTCGCCTAACGGTGCGCCGGCATCAAAAGCCGAATTGCACCTGAATTCCGATGAGATCGGTGCTGCGCTGACGCAGGCTTTGGGCGCGGCTGCCGGGGGAACTCTCTCGCCCGATACCAACGTTGGACCTGGCGCTCCCACCATCAAGGACCAGCATGTCAGCATGGAAGGCGACGTGGCGCACGGGCAATTTCTGACCGAGATTGCCGGCAAAGACGTGTGGATTACCGTCTCTGGACATCTGGGGCAGAAGGACGGCTATGCCACGTTCGATCCCACGGAGTTTAAGGTTGGCGATCTCGACATACCGGTGTCGTTGGTGAAACCGGCGCTGGAGAAAAAGATGCAAGAGGAACGCGACCGCCTCAAGCTGCCGGATTATGTTGGCGACGTGAAGGTGAAAGACAGCGAACTGGTGATGACGCAGAAGTGATGTGCAGAAGCAAGACCAGCGGCCTTGCGGCCGCTGACCGGGTCAGGGACCCGGTCTCACACAACCTACCTGCACGAATCTCCCCGCACGAACGTCAAGTCCCAGGGCGAAGCAGATTCTCCGCCGCGACTCTTGCATACCAGCGCCCCGATTGTTTGATTGTGCGCTGTTGCGTCTTGAAATCGACATAGGCCAGGCCGAAGCGTTGGCTGAAACCTTCTGCCCATTCAAAATTGTCGATCAGGCTCCAGGCGTGATAGCTGCGGACGTCAGCGCCCTCGGCGATTGCACGAGCTAGAGCTGCGAGATACTGGCGATGATATTCGATGCGGCGAGTGTCGTGGATTTCGCCACTCCCGTCGGGGCCATCGTTGTAGGCGCAGCCGCTCTCGGTGATCTCGATGACGGGGCGGTTGTAGTCGCGGGTGATGCGCATGACCATGTCGTAGAGCGCTTGCGGCCAGACCTCCCAGCCGATATCGGTTTTAGGACCCTGCTCGCCGCCGCCGCTGGTCATCGTGACTGGGAAAAGCCAGTCCTGCACATGCGCGATTCGTTCCGTGGCGCTCGGCGAAGAAGCGATCGTGCGGTTGTAGAGATTGATGCCGATGAAATCGAGCGGCGCGCGGATTTTTTCCATGTCGCCAGACGCGATTCTCATTAGAGTTTCGGGAAGATAGGTGAAGGCTGCGGGATAGCGCCCCTTGAGAGCCGGTTCGAGGAACCAAACATTCGTGATGGCGTGAGCCCGCTCCGCAGCCAACTTGTCGGCCTCGGAATCGGTGGCCGGCTCGCAGGGTGACATGTTGAAAGCCGTTCCGACGCGCGCCTGCGGACGCGCCGACTTCAGCGCCCGAAACCCGGCTCCCTGAGCCAGGTTCACCACGTGTGTGGCGCGGAGAAAATCCAGGAGGCTCTGGCGTCCGGGAGCATGCACGCCTTCAAGGTAGCCACTAAAGGTGAATACGGAGGGCTCGTTGAATAGCATCCAGTCGGTAACACGATCACCCAGGGCGCGGGCTACGATCTCGGCATAATCGCTGAAGCGGGAGGCAGTGTCGCGGTTGGGCCAGCCTCCAGCCTCTTCGAGACCCTGCGGCAAGTCCCAGTGATAGAGCGTGACGAAAGGGCGAATTTTTGCTTCCAGTAGGGCGTCGACAAGGCGGCTGTAATAGTCGATGCCTTTGTAGTTCGCGGGGCCCGATCCCGGAGCCTGAATGCGCGGCCACGAAATCGAAAAACGGTAGCTGTTCAAATTCATCGCGCGCATCAACGCTATATCGTCCTGCCCGCGATGATAGGAGTCGCATGCCGTGTCGCCGGTGTCTCCGTTCTTGATGGTGCCGGGGGCGTGCGAGAAGCGGTCCCAGATGGACTCACCTTTGCCATCTTCCTTCCATGCACCTTCGATCTGGTAGGCGGCAGTGGCCGTGCCCCAGAAAAAATTTCTCGGAAAAGCGATTTCTGAGGAAGTGGAAAACTGCCGCATGCGGCTGGTTGCGCTCGCTGCCGTAGAGGCCGCACTAGCCGCCCTGGAGGAGTCGCTGCAGGCTGAAAAAAAGCCCGCAGGCAGCGCGGCGGCAAGGCCGGCGCCGAGGGCCGATCGCACCAATTCGCGGCGTGTCAGTCGCAAAAAGCGGGGCTCCTTCGAGCGAGTATTGAGGTTCGCCGCATCAGTTGTGTTTCGTGAAGTTTCCGTTCTTCTGCCCGGTAAGCGTGGCCGGTCAGCGAATTGTAAAGCGTCTCCAGAAAAACTGGAAATGGAGCCGCGTCCCTGATCACCTCAACATCGGCAGGCCGCCGCACATCACCTGGGCCGCGGCGTCAATCATGCCGACTACTGTGGGTTCACGGTGTCGAACATCTTCCACAACGTGTCGGCGGTGGCCTTGTAGATCACATAGCCGCTGCCGGCGTCGGTGGTTTTGTGAAAAAGGAGTTCACCGCGGCCGTCGCCGTCGGCGTCAACCGCGTCGATCAAGTCCAACTGCGGATTCACGTCGAGGTGGAAGCGATCAGTGACGCCGGAATACAACCTATGCAGGTTGCCATAGATATCGGTTCGCGTGACCAGCACGATTTTGTATTGCAGCGGAGCCGACGCGAGGTCCACTGTTCCACCGGCAGCTGGTGGAGGCAGATGAGCATCCGCACTGAGGACCAGCACTGGCTGGTTACTGCCCCACAAATCAAAAGTGCGCATCTGCACGTTTTCGAAAATGGGCGCGGGCGCTTTGGACGCTGGTCTTCGGGCGGTCGAGTGAGGAGCGGCCGGCTTCGCCGGGATCTGTCCTTTAGCGCGCGCGTCAATGTAGGCGAGCAACTGCGCCTTCGCCAGATCGAGCATCTGCTTGCGGCGATCATCTTCAGCGCCTTTGTCCCATTCATATGCGAAAGAGTGGAGTTCGGGACCGTCGGCATCGGAAATTGCCGGGACCAGTTCGACTGGTTCCATCGCAGCTGAGCTGGTAGCCGGCTTCGCAGCCGAATTGTCGCCGCTGCTTGCCCCGGAATCTTTCCCGGACTTTGGTTGGCCGTAGCCCGGCACGTCGTAATCGGGCATGGGGCCGGTCGGCTTGCCACGCCGCAATCTTGGCCGGTTCGTATCGTCCTTCGCATCGTCCTTTGTGTCGCGGGAGGACTGGCTCGCCTGCGCGCTCGCTGTTGGCACTTCGTTCTGCGTGGATGTTTTCTGGTCGGTTGTTTTGTCGTCCCTTTTTTCTTCAGGCTTGGGAGTGCGCGGCGAAGGCGCGGGCGGCGGGCTGGTCGAAGCTGGCGCAGGCGGCGTCGCAGCCGGATTCGATCCCGCTGGCGAGGGCGTGGTCGGTGATGTGGAGGGCGCAGCCGTGCTCGATGTGGTTTCGCTCTTGGTCAAGCGCGGCGGCGCGTCGGTAGTTTCAATTCCTTTCGGGACGATTTCCGCTTTCATCCCTCTCTTTGGCGCTTCGGATCCCGCGGCCAGCCACGCCCCTGTTGCGAGCCATGGGACCTCGGCATTGGCGGCCAGGCTATGCAGCGCACTATTGATCGTAAACAGGCCTAGAGACGCGCCGGTCTTTTCACCTTCATACACAGTCCCCGATTCCAGCGCCATGGGCACCGGATCTGCTTTGTAGGCCGACGCGTCGTAGAACTTGCCGTTGATCTCGATCATCACCGGGATCAGCGTCGCTTTTCCGCTCGGCGTCATTCTTAACAGGCCCAGTGCCCGTGGTCCGAGATCTTTTTTCGTGCGGTGCTCTTTCTTCAGCGGAACGATCTCGGGGGTTGACTCCTGGGCCGCGCTCAGAGCCGCGATCGACGCCAGCGCGACGAGCATCGCGATCAAAACCAAGCCGCGGTATAGAATCTTGTGGAACGGCGCCAGCGCCGGGTCCCGTTTGCTGGCATTCGTGACGTCCGGGTCTGATTTGGCTGGAGAAAAGATTCCCATGAATATCCATGATAAGGCTCCCGAGTTTACTTTGCAGGATGAGAACGGAAAAGAAATCTCGCTGAAGGATCTTCGCGGCAAAACCGTGGTTCTGTATTTCTATCCTCGCGCCGACACTCCGGGATGCACCATCGAAGCCCAGGAGTTTCGCGACACTTACAAAAAGATTCAGAAGACCGGTGTGGTGCTCATGGGCATTTCGCCCGACACGCCCAAGTCGCAAAAAAAGTTCCAGGAAAAGTTCAGCCTGCCGTTCACTTTGCTGGCGGACGCCGACAAGAAAGTGGCGGACGCATTCGGCGTGCTGAAAGAAAAGAACATGTACGGGAAGAAAGTGATGGGCATCGTCCGCACCACGTTCATCATTGGGCCCGACGGCAAGATTCAGCACATTTTTCCCAAGGTGAAGGTGGAAGGCCACGCCGAGGAGGTGCTGGCGTACCTGAAAGAAGCCGCCAAAATTGCCTCCTGACGGCCGGTTCGCAGGTTGCGCATGGAACAAATTTTCGCGCTCTGCGTACCATTCTGTGAGTGTATTGTATCCGGTTTTGAGGCCGGAAACAGCCGGCAAGGAGAAATCCATGCGCAATATTGTGAAAGCAACTGGGATCGTGGCAGTCCTTGTAATGTTTGCCGCCGCAGGCGGCGTCGCGAAGACCGGCGCCGCGCCTGCCGACCAGAACGGATCGATCGTTCTCGTCTTTAAAGACGGGCATCGGAAGAGCATCGACATGTCGGACGTCGCGCGCATCGATTTCAAGACTCCGGTCACTATTGTGTTCAAAGATGGGCACCAGCAGGGTGTTCCCGTCGTGGACATTTCGCGCATTGAGTTCGATGCGTTGTCGGCCGGCGCTTCTTCAGCTAGCCGCGCCCGCTTCGTCGGCAAATGGGAACTGGGTGAGGGGAATGGGGGCAATTTCTACGCCACGCTCGATGCCGACGGCGAGGCCCACAAGTCGACTGGATCGAGCCACGGAACCTGGACCGTGGTTGACGGTGAGGCGCGCATCAGTTGGGACGACGGCTGGCATGACGCCATCCGGAAGGTGGACGGGAAGTATGAGAAGTTTGCCTACGAGCCCGGTAAGTCGTTCGATGACTCGCCGTCGAACGTGACCGCCGCCAGGAATACGCAGGCCAAGCCCATTTAGTCGGCCGCCTGAGCAGTCGCCGCGAAGAGTCTAAACAGGCCCCGAGAAACCGAACGTAAGGGAGTATGGGTTTAAGATCTGCCGGCATGGGCAAGGAATCAAACGAGGCCGCACTTGCCACAATTCGGTCTCTCGACCGCGCATTCTTTGGCCGCGATCCGCGGCGCGTCGCCCGCGAACTTCTGGGCAAGGTACTCGTACGGAATGACACACACCAGCGTGTCCGCCGGCGTCTTGCAGGCCGCATCGTAGAAGTGGAGGCCTACCTTGGAAAAAAAGATCCTGCTTCTCACGCTGCCGTCGGCAACACTGCACGCACCTCGGTGCTGTTTGGCCCGCCCGGTTTTGCCTACGTGTACTTCATTTACGGCGCCCATTATTGCCTGAACGTCTCCTGCGATTGGGAAGGTAAAGCCGGTGGGGTTTTGTTCCGGGCGCTCGAACCGATGCTTGGAATCGAAGAGATGGCGGTTGCCCGCGGCGTTAAGCTGCAGGGACCTCGCGACCTACCCAAACTCACTAGCGGTCCGGGCCGGTTGGCGGAGGCATTTGGGATCACTCGTGTCCGGGATAACGGTTGCGACTTAACTTCGGCACGGTCAAGTTTGTGGATTGGCGACGACGGGTTTCGCTCCAATGAAATCCGCGTGACTCCGCGCATCGGGATCTCCAAAGCCGCAGAGCGTCCTCTGCGATATCTCCTTGCGGGCAATCGCTTTGTGTCGGGTCGCCTTAACTTCGATAAACGCCCCCCGAAGGCGGGAAAACTCACCAGAAACACTTGACATGAGGTGTAGACTAGGCGGGCTGGATGGTGCCAAATGCCGCGCTGGTCAGGGTGTTTAAGCCGGTACGGCCCAACGGTTGCGGGTTGTGTGATTATGCCGCATCCCGTTCAGGAATTTAGTCATCTAAGAAGCTCGGTGAGTGGTTTGGGTCTGACTGCCGTAACCCCGAAGTTAGCTGTCCGGTTGGCCGTGCTGGTCGCAGGGATATTGGCCGGAACTGCGTCGGCCGGAGCGCTCGCCGCATTCGTAGTATCCGACCCCGCTGTGCCGGCGTCTTCCGAAGTGGCCCCTCCCGCAATCGTGATCGGGTTCGTCGGCGGTTTTGTCCGCCGTGATGATCTGCACCACGGTCCAGTCCAGCTTGCACAGCGGATTCAGCGCACCGTTCCGAAAACTACGCACGTTGAGGTTTTCGAGAATCGTCACCGAGCCCAGGCGCACGCGGCGATCCTGCGATTGCTGGATACGAATCACGATGGCATCCTGTCTGACGACGAGAGGAGCCGGGCGCGCATTGTTCTCTACGGGCACAGCTGGGGTGCGGCGGCGACGGTGCTGCTGGCTCGCGAACTGCGGCGCGACCATATCCCTGTGCTGTTGACGGTGCAGGTGGATAGCATCGAAAAGCCTTGGCAAGACGCGTCCGTCATTCCGGACAACGTAGCTGAAGCGGTGAACTTCTATCAACCTCACGGCTTGCTCCACGGCAGCGCAAAAATCGCTGCCGCGGACCAGTTCAAGACCGAAATTCTCGGGAACTACCGCACCGACTACAGGAAAAATCCAATCCCGTGTCCGGAAGCCTCCTGGGCTGGCCGGTTCTTCACCCCGGGCCACACCCAGAGCGAATGTGACCCCCGCGTGTGGTCGCGGATCGAGGCCTTGGTGAGCGAGCGCCTCACTTCTCCGGACCTTGCCCGTGCGTCTAACTCCGCACCCAAGGAAATGCGGGATACAGCAAACCAAAAGTAGCAACGCGAGCGCTTAGCCCGCCGGGAGCAGGACGTTATCAATCAGGCGTGTCGTGCCTACAAAGGCGGCAACGGCCACCAGCGCGCCTTTTGCGACATTGACCGGATCGAGAGAATCCGGGTCAACGATCTCGAAATAATCCAGACGGACCGCCGGTTCCCCGGCAAACACTTCCTTCGCCGCAGCGACCAGTCTAGTAGCATCGTATTCGCCAGCCTCGGCTAGATGCTCCACTCGCATCAGAGAACGCTGCAATACCAGCGCCTGCTCGCGTTGTTGCGGGTCCAGATACGCGTTTCTCGAACTCATGGCCAGTCCATCCGGCTCGCGCACAATCGGGCAAATTACGATCTCCACGGGAAAGTTCAGGTCAAGCACCATGCGGCGGATGATGGCTGCCTGCGCCGCGTCTTTCTGCCCGAAGTGTGCGGTGTCGGGCTCAACCGCGTGAAACAGCTTGGCTACGATCGTGGTCACGCCGCGGAAATGCCCGGGACGCGAACGGCCGTCGAGCTTGCCGCTGAGTTCTTCCACCGTAACCCAGGTCACCGCGCCGCTGGGATACATCTCGTCGACCGAAGGCGCAAAAAGCAGATCTACTCCCTCGTTTTCCAATAACTCGCGGTCGCGATCGAACGGCCGCGGATATCTCGCCAGGTCCTCGTTCGGGCCAAACTGTGTCGGGTTCACAAAGATCGACGCGGCCACTACCTGGCATGAGGCCTTGGCCGCGCGTATGAGCGACAGATGTCCCTCATGCAACGCCCCCATCGTGGGCACCAGGCCCAGGCGTGCGCCGGCCTGTCTCGCCGCGCGGGAAGCGGCCCGCATGTCGCGAATTGTGTTGCAGATTTGCATGCTTCGTCGTGTCTCGTTCCATGGCGATGCTTTGCCGGAGCGTCGTCGTTCTTTGACGCAGCGGAAGCTGGGCTCATGGTGTAGGCGAAGGCATCCAGACGATCTCGACGTGGGCACGCTCTAGTTCTCCCGCGATCGTACCGCGATTGCGACGGAGGGCAACTTTTTGTTGTTCAGAGTTCCGCTCCGAATCCTCCCTCGAACTTCCGGACGGTTCCTGCACCAGGATCGCGACCACACGGCCATAGGGCCAGGCGGAAGAAGGCAACCGTGCCAGCGTGTCGAGCACCTCTTCTGGTTTTAGTATCTGTTCTTGATTTGCCGCGACGCCGGTCAGCAAGCCCACGCCGTCGGGACGAACTACCAAGTAAGGGTTTTGCCAGTTTTGCTTTTCCTGAAGGCCTGCGTACTTCGCCGGGATTGCAGCACGAATATTCTGGAGCGTGACAAAGGCGTCAGGAGCCGGTTGCGTGTCCGATCGGGAACATGCGGCTAACAGAAGGCCCGAGGCCAATGCGCAAATCGTGAGTGCGCAGCTCGTCAGTGAGAAGCTCGCTCGTGTGCAGGTCAGTTGTGTAGCCTGGCTCGCTCGCAATTTATTTCCGAAACATCGCCATCATTGTCGCGCCTGACATCTAGGTCGCGCACGACATCTAACGCACTACCACGGGAACATCTGTCTTTACCGCCCAGACCAGAGCAACTACCCATCCGATCATTGTCCACCCCAGAAACAGATTCAGCAGCAGAATCGCCGCGGTGTCGCGCTTGTTGCGGGCAAAGGCAAGAATCGTCGGCAGAAAGTACATCAGAAACCCGAAGCCGAAAAATGGGAAAAAGAACAGCGACAAAATATGCATGGCGCTTACCTCCTATGCAACGGCGTAGCACTACTCAATGGTACGATTTTTTCTCCCACTTGGTTCCCAAATCTCGGCGCCTACCGTCGCATCGCCCGCTTCCGATCCAGCACCGTGTCGAGTGCAGCCTTCGTCTCTTTGGGTAGATGGTAAGACTCCGCATCCGACGGATACTGGTGTGACTTCACGTCCGCGCGATAGGCCTGCACGGCCTGCGTAATCAGCGCTGTAGCGTCGCCATAGCGCCGCACAAACTTCGCGGGCTGCCCAAAAGTCAGATTCACCAGGTCGTGGAACACCAGCACTTGCCCATCGCACTCCGGGCCGGCGCCAATGCCAATGGTGGGTGCGCTTACTTCGGCAGTGATCATCGCCGCTACTTCGCGCGGAATCCCTTCCAGATAGAGACAGGCCACGCCTGCACGGTCGAGAGCGACAGCGTCCCGCATGAGTTGTTCGATGCCGCTGAGGTTTTTCCCCTGCACCTTGTAGCCGCCCATCACGTTTACCGACTGAGGCGTGAGCCCGATGTGCCCGGCGACCGGAATCTCGGCGTCGATGATGCGGCGGATCAAATCGGCACGCTTTTCTCCGCCTTCGATCTTCACCACTTCGGCTCCGCCCTCCTTCACAAAACGCGCGGCGTTGCGAATCGCCTCATTTGGGTCAACCTGATAAGACCCGTAAGGCATATCCGCCAGCAGCAGCGCATTCTCCACGCCCCGCCGCACGGCCTTTACGTGGTGCAGCATCTCGTCCATGGTCACCGAGAGCGTGTTTTCATAGCCCAGCATGGTTTGGGCCAGAGAATCGCCCACCAGCACCATGTCGATGCCAGCCTCGTCCACGAGGCGCGCAGTGGCGTAGTCGTAGGCGGTGAGGCAGGTAATGGGTTCGTGACGGAGTTTCTGTTCCCGCAGAGATGCGGTTGTAATCTTTCGGCAAAGTTCGTCGTGCGGACGCCCGCCGATCGGGGTAATGCTCATGATGTCCTCCAGTGCCCCTCCGGCACCGCCGGATAGAGCCTGTACCACATCCTCTTTCGTGCTGCTGCAGCCATTATACGGCAGGGACGGTTTTCAGTCGATGGCTTGTAACTACTTGTAGGGAGGTAACTTAGGAGCTGCGCAAGTGTCGTGAATCGACCAAAATTCCAGCATTCGAAGCATGAACTAGCCGATCCAGATATAACCTGCTTTTAGCTAGTAATATTTGATACGGTGTCGAGCGTGCATCCTCTTCGCAATTGCGGCAACGGCCTGAGCTGTATTGTTCCGAATGGTTTCGCATCAGAGTCATCCGAATCGGGTTTGTCATCGAATTACATGATTCGAAGATCATGGAGGAGCGCTTTATGCAATCTGCCACGGAAGTTGGCGCCGTTTCGAACACGAGTCTCTGGGCCGGACGTATTCTCAGCGCATTGCCGGTGCTGCTGTTCGCCTTCACTGGAATGTTCAGCTTGCTGAAACCTGCGGCCGTTCAGCAGGGATCCGTTCATTACGGCTATCCCGACGGCGTTTTGCTGCGCATCGTTATCGTGGAACTCGCATGCGCTATCATCTATGCGATTCCGCGCACTTCCGTTCTCGGCGCCATACTGATGACCGGTTACTTGGGCGGTGCCACTGCTACGCACGTGCGGGTGGGCGAGCCATTCTTCGTGCCGATCGTCGTTGGTATCGTGGTCTGGCTGGGAATTTACCTCCGCGATAAACGACTGCGCGCTCTGATTCCGCTTCGAAGTTAGGCTTGATCAGGATGGTGAGTGCAATGCGGGATTCTGCGGAAATAACCTTAGAAGCCAGTCCCGACGTAAGGAAATGGGCATGCGAAAGGTAATTGTTTCAAATCTGATGTCGCTGGACGGTTTCTTCGAGAGTCCCGATCAGAAATTGGATTGGTGCGTGGTGGATGAGGAGTTTTTCGAATACGCGAAGGACATGCTGCGTAACGCGGCCACCCTCCTGTTCGGGCGGAAGACGTATCAACACATGGCCAATTACTGGCCAACGGCTCCCGCGGATGAAATCGAGAACCAGATGAACAATCTGCCGAAGATTGTTTTTTCCGGAACTCTGCAAAACGCGGAATGGAAGAATTCGACTCTGGTGAAGAGCGATGCGGCAGCAGAAATTTCGAGATTGAAACAGCTGCCCGGCAAGGACATGGTGATTCTCGGAAGTGCCAGCCTCGCATCGTTTCTCCTGCAACGGGGATTGATCGACGAATATCGCGTCATCCTCAATCCAGTTTTTCTGGGCAGCGGTAAGCCTTTGTTTCAGGACGTCAAGGAGCGGCTTCGATTGAAACTTTCGAGAACAACGTTGTTCGGGTCAGGCGTGGTCGTCCTTTACTACAAAAACGCTTAACTGCATGACGGAGATCGAACGACGAAGACTGGCGCAAAAAAGGAGAAGAGCAAGCAATGAGCACGGTACGAGTACTGGTGGGCACGCGCAAGGGCGCGTTCATCTTGACCGCAGACGGGAAGCGCGAAAAGTGGGACGTCAGTGGACCGCACTTCGCGGGTTGGGAGATGTATCACATCAAGGGATCACCGGCCGATCCGAATCGTCTCTACGCATCGCAGTCGAGCGGCTGGTTCGGGCAGATCATTCAGCGTTCCGATGACGGTGGCAGGACTTGGCATCAGCCGGGAACGCCTCTCGGCGAAACGCCCGCCCCAGGTCCCCCGAAGGCCGCAAGCAATAAGTTCATTTACGATGCGACTCCGGAAACTGGCAAACCGCTTACGACGCATCAATTTTATGATGGCACGCAGCATCCCTGGGAGTTCAAGCGGGTGTGGCACATCGAGCCATCGCTTACTGATCCCGACACGGTTTACGCCGGGGTAGAAGATGCCGCACTGTTCCGTTCGATCGACGGCGGTGAGAACTGGAAGGAACTTTCTGGCCTTCGCGGCCACGGCACCGGCCCCAAGTGGCAACCGGGCGCAGGCGGCATGTGCCTGCACACGATTATTCTCGATCCCAGCAATCCTCAGCGAATTTACATTGCGATCTCGGCCGCGGGCGCGTTCCGCACCGACGATGCGGGCAAAAGCTGGAAGCCAATCAATCGCGGACTGTATTCGCAATACATTCCTGACCCGAGAGCTGAGGTGGGCCACTGTGTTCATCATGTGGCGATGAACCCATCGCGCCCGGGTGTGCTCTTCATGCAGAAAGCATTGGGACGTGATGCGCTCCGACGACGCCGGCGAGAACTGGAAAGAAATCAGCGGCAACCTGCCGACTGATTTTGGCTTTGTCATCGACGTGCACGCGCACGAGCCGGAGACTATCTACGTGGTCCCCATCAAGAGCGACTCCGAACACTTTGTTCCCGATGGCAAATTGCGCGTCTATCGCAGCCGCACTGGCGGAAACGAATGGGAAGCGCTCACCAAAGGCCTGCCCCAGAGCAACTGCTACGTCAATGTGCTGCGCGACGCCATGGCCGTCGATTCGCTCGACAAGTGCGGAGTGTATTTTGGCACTAGCGGTGGGCAGGTGTATGCATCAGCCGATGCGGGGGATAACTGGGCTCCAATTGTGCGGGACTTGCCGGCTGTGCTTTCGGTTGAGGTGCAGACGCTGACGTGATATATGGTGCTGGCGCCGTCATGATCCGAGTCATCCTCCCGCCGCATCTCCGAACGCTGGCGCACGTTCGCGGCGATGTTGAACTCAACGTCGAAGGTCCGGTTACGCAGCGCACGGTGCTCGACGCGCTCGAGGCTCGCTATCCCATGCTGCGAGGGACCATCCGCGATCACGGTACGCAACAGCGGCGGCCTTTTCTGCGCTTCTTCGCCTGCGAGGAAGATCTGTCCCATGAATCGCCCGACGCGCCGTTGCCCGACGCCGTCGTGTCCGGGAAGGAGCCGTTCATCGTGATAGGGGCCATCGCCGGCGGGTAGTCTCGGCTCATCCGCGTCAAACTGCGGGGGCCCAGGTGATTCCGGCTTTGCGGGAGCTATCTCGTTACTTTGTTCTTTTCCCGCAACTGTGCGAAAATTCCGCCGGATTCCCGGAGGAGCCTGATGTCGAAGCTAATGCCGAACTCAAGGTTGAACCCAATGTTGAGGCGCCTTTTCGCCATTTCTTTGTGCCTGCTTGCCCTGTCGCTATCCAGCGTTGCGCAAACAAAAAGTTCCGCCATGAAGAAGCCCCCTGCCGGTCCTGTCCCGGACAAGGCTCTCATGCAGAAACTATGGGACGGATGGTCCACGCTCGACACCGCCAACGTCTCCAAGTTCTATGCCTCCGGCCCGCACACTTATTTCGACATCGCTCCGCTGAAGTATGGCAGCTGGGACGAGTATGAGAAAGGCGTGAAGGCAGTGGTTGCGGGTTACAAGAGCGCGAAGTTTACCGTGAACGACGATCTCGCCGTGCATCCCCACGGCGATCTGGTGTGGGCAACGGCAACGATCAGCGAGCAGATGACGACGCAGGCCGGCAAGATCGAGATGGGCAACTTCCGCTGGACCGTAATATGGGAAAACGAAGACGGCAAGTGGGTTATCGTCCACGAGCACGTTTCAGCGCCGGTGCAGTAAGAGATCGGGCCACGGGTTTTCACGAATATACACGGATACTTCAATTTCAAATCTGATCCGTATGTTGCGGGCCGTGAGTTTTAGTTTGTGACGATCCGCGGGCATCCGCGGCTAGAAGTGCTTCCCTCAGTACGCTTTCCAGAAAAAATAAACGGTCATCCCTGTCCCGACCAGTACCACGAAGATCCTGATCCAGGCTTGCCGAATTTTCTGGGCATAGTGTGCGCCCAAGTATCCGCCTGCGATTCCGCCTGCGATCATCGGAATTCCGTGCTTCCAATACACGGCACCAGCTATCACAAAGGTCACGACCGCGACGCCATTGATCACGAATCCCATTACGCTCTTCAGCGCGTTCATGGCGTGGATGTTGGTCATGCCCAGCGCGGCCAGCATGGCGAGCATCACAATCCCCATGCCTCCGCCGAAATAGCCTCCATAGACGGCAACCACCAACTGAAACAACGTTGCCGCGGCCAGGGCGCCACTCGTGGCTTCATGCTCAAGAATTGATTTCCGTCCTCCGCGCAAGTTTCTTGCCGAACGCGAACAGCAGAGTCGCGCCTAGCGTGAGCCACGGAAGCACACGCAGAAAAGTCTGAGCCGGAGTCTTCAGCAGCAGAAGAGCGCCCGCGAGTCCGCCCACCAGACTGGCCGCGAGCAGACGGAATCATCACTCGACGCGGGACGTCCAGCTCCTTGCGGTAGGCGCCTCCGCTGGCCGCAGCCGCCGTCCACAATGCGATTGTGTTCGTGGCGTTGGCGGGAATGGGAGGCACGCCGGTAAAAAGCAGCGCGGGGAACGCGATAAAGCTTCCGCCGCCCGCCACGGAATTCAGCGCTCCACCCAGTGCGCCCGCAAAAAAAAGGAAGATGACAGTTTCGAGAGTCAATCTGTTAGGTGTATCAGAAACCGGACCGTGCCGCCAACGGACCAAACCTTTTCCCGCCTGCCACGTCAGAAGCTCTGGAGAAGACCATGAAAACGCTCCTCAGCTTGTTGCTGCTGCCCCTTTTTTCCGCATCCACCGTATTCTCGGAACAGTCCGCCACGCAGATGGCCCCCAACCCCTGCGCCACGGCTGAACAGAAACAGTTCGACTTCTGGCTCGGCGAGTGGGACTTAACCTGGCCGGGCGTACATGCTGGAGAAATTGGGCACGGTACGAATAGCGTTCAGCGCACTCTCGACGGCTGCGTGGTACAGGAGAGTTTTTCCGGACGCGACTCGATGCATTTGCGCGGGACCAGCGTTTCCATCTTCGATGCGCTCGCCGGCCTGTGGAAGCAGACATGGGTTGACAACGAGGGAGGCTACCTTGACTTCGTCGGAGGAATCAAAGACGGCAAGATGATTCTGCAGCGCGAAGCTCTCCGCAAAGACGGCACGAAAACCCTGCAACGCATGGTTTGGAAAAACATTACCGCCAACGAACTGGACTGGAGCTGGGAATCGTCTCGCGACGGAGGCAAGACCTGGCAAGTCCAGTGGCCAATTCACTACAAGAAAAAGAGCTGACTCTGCCCGCCCCATCTGCAGGATTGCTTCAACGCGTCCGGTTATTGGTTACCCCCGTAATCGGGAGTAACCTCCGGTCTCTTGCCGAAACAAGTCGCCTGCGACAGTGTTAATACGAATAGTCAGTGGGGAGGCGAAATCATGCGAAACCGAATAACAGTTGTTGTCACCGCGGTCTTTTTGTCGAGCATGTTGTCGAGCGTAGCCCGGAGCCAAACGCAACCGGCCCAGCCGAGCGGCGCGCCCAGCAGTTCCAGCATGCCCGGCATGAACATGCCCGACCACGACATGTCGAACATGAAAAACATGCCTGGGATGGACATGGGGAAAGACGCCGACAGCGAGGCCAGCGCGCACGCTATGCACTCCATGGAAGGCCACATGGACATGGGCCCGCACATGAAGATGACCGCTCTGCGGCCGCCCAAGCCAGGCGACGCCGAGCGCGCCCAGCAGGTGGTCGAAGCCGCCCGCCGCGCCTCGGAAAAATACACCGACTATCACGTTGCGTTGGCAGATGGGTTCAAGATTTTCCATCCCGAGATTCCGCAGAAGATGTATCACTTCACCAGCGTGAAATACGCATGGGAGAATGCCCGCAACTTTAATCCTGAGCATCCTACGTCTCTGCTTTATGAAAAGCACGGTGACGATTACAAATTGATCGGCGTGATGTACACCGCGCCCAAGCGCCTGACCGAAGAGCAACTCAATGAGCGCGTTCCGCTCAGCGTGGCGCAATGGCATGAGCACGTGAATTTCTGCATTCCTCCGCTGGGCCATTTCAGAGAGATGCGCGATCCTAATCCGCAATTCGGCTTCAGAGGATCCATCGCCACCCAGGAAGCCTGCGACGCCGCGAACGGAACGTTTTTCCCCGTAGTCTTCAATTGGATGGTCCACGTCTATCCGTTCGAGAAAGACCAAGCTAACGTCTGGTCGGTCGAGCGCCAGCACGGCGACGCCGACTAGGATCAACAGCGAAGTTCAAAAGCAGTCATTCCGCAAAGCACGCAAGGAGCAGCCGCGAAGATCGCAAGGCAAACAGGGTCGAAGAACTCGATTGCCTTTGCGTTTTTCGCGGTTAATGGCTTAAGGCGCGGCCGCACAACGCTTTCCCGCCCCAAAAATTACATCGCTATCATCATTGTTTTCTAACGTACACCGCTGCCCTCAATCGATTATGTTGAGTGCTCACTTGATACAAAACACTTGGCCATTGTTCCTTCACCTCAAACGAATCCACTCAAAGCTCTGCTAACGGAGACTCCCAGGTTGCGTCCAACTACCATCGCAGCGTTGAAAGAAATCAGGGAACTTCCGACTCACGAAGCGCGTACTTACAAGGGAAGCAGAACGGCGGGCAGGAAACGAACAAGGAGTGAAACTGGCTCAACTTACTAACGAAATCTAAGCGGGGTTCTGGGGATTCTCTCACTCTCGGTTTGGCGGCCCAGGTGAGAAAACCCCCATCACAGCAGCGCAGGCTTCAAGGCCCGTGTGCTTAACCCCAGCGGCTGCATTTTAGGCGATTCGCGGAGAAACACAAGAGGTTTTTTCGCGTAGGTCGCGAGTCGGGCTGCCCCAACCGTTTCCCGACGTATTTTCGGGAAAGAAAAAGGACAATCATGAAATTCGCGACCGTTTCAAAAAGTCTGGTAATGGGTTTGGCTCTGATGCTGGCAACGACCGCATTCGCTTCCGACAAAGGGAAACTTCAAATCTACAACCCGGTCACTGTCAATGGCACCACGCTCAAACCTGGGGAGTACAAGCTCGAGTGGACAGGCACCGCCGGCAGCGTGGAACTCAGCATTATTCAAGGCAAGAACTTGCTGGCCAAAGTGCCGGCTCACGTCGTCGACCTGAAGTCTCCATCGGCCAACGACGCGGCCGTGGTCAACAACGGTGACAACGGAACCAAGACTCTGGCTGGGGTCCGTTTTGAAGGCAAGAAGTTCGCTCTCGAACTGGGAGATTCCAGCGACAGCATGCAGGCGGGATCCAGCAAGTAGCTAACCGACGAAGTGTAAACAAGCAAACGCAACGGGAGCACTCGCGAGTGCTCCCTTTGTGCGCGCAGTTGCAATATCAGTTCGGTGACGCTAGCACATCATCGTAGTAATTGATCACGGCCCGCTTTGGCTTTGTCTTCATCCCCTTCAGGGCCGCTTTCTGTTCGATCGACGTGTTGCCCACGAGAGTGGCACGGCCCAGAAGAGCGACGTTCCCATCCGCCAATTCCACATACACAGGAACGAGCATGCGGAATTTGTCGTCGACATTCGACTGCGCAAGTTTGAGGCTCAGCACGACGTCGCCATCCGCTCCGGTATCGAAAGATGCGTCCATCTTGTAGGAGGGTAGTGCTGTGCCGTAAACATATTCGTTGAAGAACCAGTCCATCTTGTGGTTGCCGTCCAAGTCCATATCCCGCGTCATGTGCTTCTCCACCATGGCCTTGAAGTCTTCAGTAGTGGCGGCTTTGTTGGCGTACGTCTTGACGAAGTCCTGCATGGTCTCCTTGAACGCCTTGTCGCCAGTTCGGCGATCCTGCATCATCATGCGAATCATGTGTAGGATGTAGGCGCCCTTGGGATAGATAAGCCTGCGGGTAGTGTCGAACCCGGTCCGGGAGTTGCTCATGCGATATCCCATGGTCACCGGACCGGCATCGATTGCTCGGAATCCCTCCTTATTTCTTTCGAGCAGCAAGTCCCGCTCGTCATTCCAAAAAGTAATGAACTTTTTTGGGTTCTTTTCGATCAGGGTCAGGTAGAGAGACGCCGACATGTCGGCGAAGCCTTCGCTCATCCACTGGTCCCGGTAGGACTCGAATCCCACCGTGTGTCCCCACCACTGGTGGGCCACTTCGTGAGGAGTAACCACCTTCCAATAGCCGCGGTCACCCCAATCCATTCCCAGTTGGTGCCGCACGGTGGTGTCAAAGTAGTAGCAGAGCGGAATCCAGACCAGTTCAGGCCAGGACTGGCCGAAGTCGCAAGCCGTTTGCTGGGTGAGTTGCAAGTGCTTAAACGAAGACGGACCGAAGTAGTCGGTGTAGAGTTCCACGGCGAGTTCGCCTTCGGCAAGGGCCTTCTTGTTGAGGCCCGTCGTACTCATCGTACCCAGGGCCACCCCGGAGGTGTGCGACCCCTGCGTCGGCAGCTCGTCGCCGCTCGCCGCGTGCTGCAGTGCCTGCACCCAACTCGGCGACTCCTGGTTGGCGAACGATTGCACCAAGTATTCCGGCTTGTCGAGCTTCGCTTCTTCCACCTTGAATTTACCGAAATTAAACCCGGCCACGGTTTGCGGCGCTTCGCTCTTCCAGACTGTAGTGTTCTGGCCCGCCGTCATTGCTCTCACTGACGCGTGTACCCGTGGCGGCGATCTGCATGCCTTTGGGGATGTGGAACGTCATGTCATACGTTACGTACTCTCCGAGGCTGCTGCCACGATTGTTGGGGTACCAGTTCATACGGGCTACCGGAAAATAGTTGCCGCCGCCTTCGTTGGTGACTGCCTCTTTGCCCTCGTAATCGGTGGTAATCGTGAACTGCTCATCGACAGCCAACGCTTTCGGCAGTATCACCGAAAATTCAGCGTCGTCGTTCTTGTCTTCCTGAATGAACGCCAGAGCCTGGCCGTCGGCAGCGGTCACGCTTCGAACGCGCAGAGTACGGAACAGGTTGAAGGGCACCACGCGCAGACCGTTATGCCTCGCCGCAAACGTAGTTTTCGCCTTGCCAGCCAGGTTGGCATTTTTTTCCAGCGTAGTTTCCAGTTGCTGATGTTCGATGCGAATGGATTTTCCGAGCATCGCCTTCCGGCGCTGGTCGGACAAGGGGAACGACGCCCAGTCGCCGATTTTGTTCTCGTCGTAGGTCATGAAATCGACCTGTTCGCGTCCCTCGCTGGGGTCGATCGTGTAGAGTTCCTGGCCGTCGTAGTGCTTGCCGTGGATGAAAGCGACGAACAGGCCTCCCGGCTCCGTACTCAGCACATCCTGCAGGATTCGAGCTTCGAGATTTTCCTTGAGCTTGTGCCGGGTTACATGCTGGCTGTCTTTGAGCAGGCCTGCGTCACAACTACCCGAAACTGCGGTGCCACCCTTCTTGATGTCGTCATACGATGCGTCCGTGAAGCGCAGCACCATCTGGCTGAAGGTCTCGCTGAATTCGCTTTCTTTCGTCAGCAGCTTCAGACTCTTGCGTTCTCCTTCAGACGGCGGATCGAGAATAAAATTTCCATCCCCTACAAAAACAGCTCCAGTGATCTTTCCATTCACCGGGGCGACAAAACAAACTGTGCCAGAGCGAAGATGGAACGTGCCGGCGTCACGCTTGAGTTCAAAGTTGGTAACGCTGACCGCTTCGCTGCCCAGCGTAAGATTGCGCAGAGCCTGATACGTCGGGTCGTCGTTGGCAGCGGGAGGGCTCGCCGGAGCACTCTGCGCCCACGCCTGCGGCATAGCCAGTCGCGAGGTGATCAGAATGAGGAAGACAGCGAGAAAGAAAACTGCGGCCGCGAGCCTCGCCGCCAGGCGCACTACGGCCGAGCGCGGGCTGCGGAATTGAACCGGCATGTAGCCTCCCCGGGGGAAGAGGAACAACGTAATCTATTAGCGTTCACGGGAAAACACAAGCAGTGAGTTCAAGGAAAGAAAAAAGGGAGCGCGCAGGCGCTCCCTCCGAAACTGGCAACTGCCTTTAGTATTTCGGCACTGTCGGGTCCACGCGCTCGGCCCAGGCGTTAATTCCTCCGGCGAGGTTGTGCACCTTCTTGAATCCGGCCTGTTGCAGGAACGCGACGGCCTTCGCGCTGCGTCCGCCCATTTTGCAGTGGACGACGATTTCGCGGCTGGAATCCAGTTCACTCACGCGCTTGGGCAAATCATTCAATGGAATCAAATGTCCGCCGATGTTGCAAATCTGGTATTCGTGCGGCTCGCGCACATCGAGCACGAACACGTCATCCTTCGCATCGAGACGCCGCTTCAACTCTTCGACTTGAATTTCAGGAACTCCATTCGCCACAGGTTTCTCCTCCCCACGAATGCCGCAAAACTCGTTGTAGTCTATCAGCTTCGTGATCGTGGGATGCGTGCCGCACACCGGGCATTCGGGATTCTTGCGCAGTTTCAACTCGCGAAACTTCATCCCCAGCGCGTCAATCAACAACAGCCGTCCGATGAGCGGTTCGCCGATTCCGAGAATCAGCTTGATCGCCTCGGTCGCCTGCATCACGCCCACCAGTCCGGGCAGAATGCCGAGCACGCCGCCTTCTGCACAGGATGGGACCAGCCCCGGCGGTGGCGGTTCGGGATAGAGGCAGCGGTAGCACGGCCCATCTTTGGTGGCGAACACGCTGGCCTGCCCCTCGAAACGAAAGATCGAGCCATACACGTTCGGCTTTCCGGTCAGGACGCAGGCATCGTTGACGAGATAGCGCGTCGGAAAATTGTCCGTGCCGTCGGCGACAATGTCGAACTCGCGGAATAACTGCAGCGCGTTATCGCTGCTCAGCCGCGTGTCGAATGTGCGCAGGTTCAGGAACGGATTGATCCCCTTCAACTTGTCGACTGCCGAATCGAGCTTTTTTCTGCCCACATCTGCGGTCGAGTGAATGATCTGCCGCTGCAGGTTCGTGTAGTCGACCACATCAAAATCAACGATGCCCAGTGTGCCCACACCTGCCGCCGCCAGATACAGCGCCAGCGGCGATCCCAGTCCTCCCGCGCCAATGCACAACACCCGAGCCGCCTTCAACTTTTGCTGCCCCTCCATGCCGACCTCAGGCATGATCAGATGGCGCGAGTAGCGCAGGATTTCGTCTTTGTTAAGAGTCACTGAAATTTCGGTGAGCGTGCTGGCCATAAATCCTCGAGTTTAAATTCTAAAGTTGGTTTTTCAGAGCGAGACGTCAGGACACCAAAAGTTCAGGCAGGACAACACGTACAACAGCGCATTGTGGTGGCAGGCTTCAAGTCCGCAGTCTCCCAATCCCTGGTCAAGCGACGCCTCCGGCGATGGAGGGCACAATCGAAATGTTATCACCTTCGCTCACCGCAGTCGCTTCCTTCTGCAGGTAGCGGATGTCTTCATCGTTGACATACAGGTTGACGAAAGCGCGCAGCTTGCCTTCGTCCGTGTACAGATGCCGCCGTACATCGGGATGCTTCGCCACCAGCGCATCCATGGCTTCAGCAACCGTGGTCGCGGACACTTCCACCGTGGCTTGCTTCCCAACATACTGGCGTAAGGGAGTAGGAATGTGAATCTTGCTCATAGGACCAATTTACAAGATGCGCCCCGGTTCGTGGAAGATTCAAGCCGCAAACGCTTATGTGGGGACGGGCACTCTTGCCCGTCCGTCGCCCGCAGGGCGACTTCTTGCTCTCCGCTGCTAACATGAACCGATGCCCCCGCTGCTCGAAGTCCGAAAGCTAAGCATCGAATTCCCAGGCAAGACCACGGCCCTGTGGGCCGCTGGACGGGCAAGAGTGCCCGTCCCCACACGAGCCATCCCCACACAAACACTGCCTACACCAGCCGTCCCCACACAAACCTTGCCCGCAGTCCGCGACCTCACTTTCTCCATCGCTGCCGGTGAAGTCCTCGGACTGGTCGGCGAATCCGGCTCAGGCAAGTCGATTACATCCCTGGCCATCATGCGGCTGCTCCCGCCACAAGCCCGAGTCTCGGGCGAGATTTTGTTCGCCGACATGCGCAACGGCACCGCCCCGTGCAACCTGGCCGCTTTGCCAGACGACTCCATGCGCCGGCTTCGCGGCTCGCGCATCGCCATGATCTTTCAGGAGCCGATGACCGCACTGAATCCCGTGATGCGTGTCGGCGAACAGATTGCCGAAGCCGTGCTCGCGCACAACTCCACTTCGAAAAGCGAAGCTTGGCAGCGGGCACTGGTCGCCATGAACGATGTAGCCATCCCCGAGCCTGACCGCCGTGCCCGCGATTATCCTCACCAGCTTTCTGGAGGCATGCGCCAGCGCGTGATGATCGCCATGGCCATCGTCAATCGTCCGCAACTGCTCATTGCTGACGAACCCACCACCGCGCTCGACGTCACCATCCAGGCGCAGATTCTCGAATTGCTCGCGGAACTGCGTTCCAAGTTCGGCCTCGCCATGTTGTTCATCTCGCACGATCTTGCGGTTGTCTCGCAGGTCGCGGACCGCGTTGCCGTAATGTATGCCGGCAACCTGGTCGAACTTGGAGCGAAGCGCGACATCTTCCAGTCGCCGGCCCATCCCTATACGCGCGGCCTGCTCCACGCTGTGCCCGACCTCAAGACCGACCGCGCTCAACCGCTCGCCACAATTGAAGGAACCGTGCCGCCACTCCAGGCCATGCCCCCGGGCTGCGCTTTCGAACCGCGCTGCGAGTTTCGGGTTGCGGAGTGCACGCGTCAGATGCCGCCTCTGGTCGAAATAGCCGCCGGGCACTGGGCCCGCTGCCCGGTGGTGAACCAGGGTCGAGTGACCTAGCAACTCACACTCTGTGTTCCCCTGAGTCCCTCTATGTGAAGAATTTGAACTCCAGCCCTCCGAGCCGACGCTCGAATCTGTCCGCTAGTCTATAATCGCCAGTTTGTCTGGTGATCCTTGCGCATACTCTTGCTTAGCGACATTCATGCCAACCTCGAAGCGCTGGAGGCTTGCCTGGCCACTGCTCCTTCGTTCGACTTGGTAGCAAATCTCGGTGACGTCGTCGGCTACGGCGCCAGTCCTAACGAAGTCACCGAGCGTTCCCGCAACCTGGGGAAGATTTTCGTCCGCGGCAACCACGACAAAGCGGCGACCGGCCTGATCGCCCTCGACGACTTCAACCCCATGGCCGCCGCCGCTGCCGTCTGGACTCGCGACCAGCTCTCCGCTGACAATCTCAGCTGGCTCCGCGCCCTGCCACAAGGCCCGCAACAATTGCAGGATCTTTCCCAAGTGCAACTGGTCCATGGCTCGCCCAACGATGAAGATGAATACGTAGTCTCGATGGGCGATGCCCTCGCTCCGCTGATCGCTTCGTCCGTGCCCGTGACGTTTTTCGGGCACACGCATCTGCAAGGCGGATTTTTCGCCAACGAAACCGGAGCCGACGGCTTTCGTCCCGAATACCGCACGGTCGGGCAAGCAGAATCGATTTCGCTGCAACTAAAACCGGAAACCCGTTACCTGATCAATCCCGGCAGCGTCGGGCAACCCCGCGATGGCGACTGGCGAGCCGCCTTCGCGCTCTTTGACACCGACGCGCAAGTCGTCCACTTTCACCGCTCCCCCTACAACCTGAAATCCGCCCAGGACCGCATCTTCGCCGCCAACCTCCCCGCTCGTCTCGCGACGCGCCTTGCTGCAGGGCGCTGACTTCGGCCGAATTCCTAACCTCCAGCGTTTTGTTATCCTGAGCGAAGTAGTTGTTTTCGCAATGCGAAAGCAATTGCGCTGTCGAAGGATCCCTATCCGCTTGCCCGACCGTCGAGCCGCGCAGGGAACTTCTGGCACCGCTCGGGCCTGCGGCTTTAAGCGTCTCTCCAACCGCTCTCCAATTCGCTCCTCGTTGTAAACTCAACTCCATGCCCTCTGATTCGCCCCGCAACGCGGCAAGCAAACCTCTTTTCCCCCAGCGCGAAGCGTCTCGCGACAAAGCTCCCGACCACTACCTCATCGCCCACAGCGACGGCGGCGCCCGCGGAAACCCCGGACCCGCGGGCTACGGCGTGGTCATTCAAGATCAATCCGGACGCCAAGTCGCCGCTCTCAGCGAATATCTCGGCCACCAAACCAACAACTTCGCCGAATATCAGGGACTGATCGGCGCCCTCGAATACGCGCTGCAGCACGGTCCCAAGGCCCTCAAGCTGATCAGCGATTCCGAACTGCTGGTTCGCCAGATCAAAGGCATCTACAAAGTAAAGAATCCCACGCTGCGCGATCTGCACGCCCGTGCCCAGGAATTAATTGCGCAACTGGACTGGTTCTCAATCGGCCACGCCCTGCGCGAACACAATCAGGAAGCCGACCGCCTGGCCAACGAAGCCATGGACAAAGGCATGGGACGTGTAGGGGCAGACCGTGTGGCGCGGACGCCGTTGCCTGCGAATCCCGCTCTAGGCAGGGACCATGTGGCCGCGGCCGCCTCGGCCGCGAGGTTTTCGTCCCAGACCCTGCAGGAATTCGAAGGCGTCATCCGCAACGGCGTCGTCGAGTTGACAAACGGCAAACTCCCCGAGGGCACGCGCGTCCAAGTCAAGGTGAAGAGGGGAATGTAGCTGCCGAACAAGCTGTCAGTTCGCCAGCGCCGTTTACTCTGCCACCGAAGTATGATCGTGCACAATCTTCCAGCCATCAGGAAACTTGCGGAACACCAGGGTGAATAGTCCATGCGGAGTTTTCCCATCTGGCATGGTGAGATGCCAGGACCCGCGCACGAAGGCCGCGTCCGCCCCCAGCATTTCGATACGCAGTCCAGAGAATTCCAGTTTCCCCATTTCGTGCCCAGGACTCGCATACGCGGCGCGGTAACGGTCGAGCGTGGCCTGCCATCCGTTGCGCTCGTTCGCACCCGAGAAAAAAGTCAACTCTGGCGAGTTCCAGTAGCCGGCCATGAAGGCGTCGAGATCGTGGCGGTTCCATGCATCCTGCTGCGTGCGCAGCACGGTCTCGATCGCCGCCTCACCGGACACCAGAGGGCCTCCCGGTTTCTGAGGGGAACGTAGAAGGGCTGGCATAAGTAGCGGGGAGAGAAAAAGTTGAGAAAAAAGAAGAACGGCGGCGAAACCGCGCATCGGAACCTCCGTGAGCAGCTAGTTTCGCACGAGATGCAACAGACAAGAAAATCCCAATCGCGGACTCGGTCCTAAGAGTAGCGAAACTTTGGACTCGTGGGCTCGCCTTTACGCCCGCCCCTTCTTCGCCGCCACCGCAGCTTGCTTGCCCGCCGTTTCCCAGGGACGCTTAGGGCGATCGACCACGGGTTCGTCGCGGTCCTTGACGCGGTCGTACTGATAAGAATCGCTCACCGTTCCCAGCGACTCGTTGTAAAGGCTGGGCAATCCGAGCGCGATCTTGAGTTCTTCCGCAAAGGAATGGAGAGCCTTGAGATGATCGGCCGATGCCGGCACTTCAGTCTTGGAGGTCTTCAGGAATTGTTGATATCCACGGTTCACCAGCTTCGAAATCTCGCTGCCGATCAAGCAGCCCGGGTAGGCAAAGATTTTTACGCCGTCTTCGGGAGTTTTCTGGATGGCGGCCGACACGTTGTACTTCCTAAGAAATACGCGCCCGCTCATGCCCGGCGCCTCGGTGATATCGAATCCGTTGTCACGCAGCCAGGTCAGCGCCTCGTCATATGTCTTTGCTTCGATGCTTTTCATGATTGCTATCTGCTTTCGCCTTTCGTCGTCTAACTAAATCCGGTCTACTTAGATGCGGTTCACTTGGATGCAGGCACTTAGAAAAAAACGGAACTTTACATCGGTTGCATCGCTGTGCAACCCTCATTCATCCAAACACCATACTACATACCGTGTTTTGGGCTCAGTAGCACATTACGATAGTCACGGGGATTTAGTTTCAACCATGGTTCAGAGTTCATCCCAGATCGCGCCGACGTTCGACCCGCCAGCCGCCAAAGATGCGGGAAACGGCGCGGCCAGCCTCGGCCAGAGCCTGCTGCAGAGTATTGGCAACACTCCGTTGTTGCGGCTGGACGCCGTAACCGCCGACCTGCCGGGCATAGCACTGTTGGGTAAGGCCGAATGGTACAACCCCGGCGGTTCGGTGAAAGACCGTGCGGCTGGGAATATTGTCACCCAGGGCCGCCGCAGCGGGCGGTTTCACGCCGGCAAGACCCTGCTCGACGCAACCAGCGGCAACACCGGGATCGCTTACGCAATGCTGGGAGCAGCGGAGGAGTTTCCCGTGACCCTCTGTATGCCGGAAAATGTTTCTCTCGAGCGCAAGCAGATTCTGCAATCCTATGGCGCAGAGATTGTGTACACCGACCCGGCAGATGGATCCGACGGCGCGATTCGCATGGCGCGGGAGTTGGCCGCGAAACATGCCGACAAATATTTTTATGCCGACCAGTATTCGAACGACGCCAACTGGCAAGCCCATTATCACGGCACGGCCAACGAAATCTGGCAGCAGACACAGGGAAGCATCACCCATTTCGTATCTATGCTGGGCACCAGTGGGACGTTCGTCGGCACCACGCGCCGCCTGAAGGAACTCAACCCCAAGATCGAGTGCATCTCGCTGCAGCCCGACTCCGCTTTCCACGGCATTGAAGGCGCCAAGCACATGGCCACCGCGCTGGTGCCGAAGATTTACGATGCTACGCTGGCCGATCGGAATCTGGAGGTCGCCACAGAAGACGCCTACGCCATGGCCCGCCGCCTGTCTCGCACAGCGGGATTGCTGGTGGGCGTTTCAGCCGCCGCCGCCGTGGTCGCGAGTTTGAAAATTGCCGCGGAGCTGCAGTTGAAACATCTGCAATCGAAAGAAGAGCAGCAAGCCGTAATCGTGACCGTGCTGTGCGACTCCGGGGACAAATACTTGAGCGAGAGATTCTGGACGGAAGGTGAATGAAGTCAGAAGTCAAAAGTCAAAAGTCAGAATGAAGAAGTAAAACCAAACTCCTCCGGCTTTTACTTCTTCATTCTGACTTCTGCATTTCCACTACATGCTGAAGCTCACACCCATGCATTACGAGGCTCTCCGCCGCCACGGAGAGGAAACCTATCCGCACGAATGCTGCGGAGTGCTGCTTGGCCGCGTGGATGATGACAACGCCCGGATTGTGTCCTCGACGGCGCGCTGCGGAAACACGCGGACGGACTCGCCTCAAAATCGCTACAACATCGACCCGCGCGAGTTGGTGCGCATCCAGCGTGAGGGGCGTGACCGCGGAGAAGATATAGTCGGGTTCTATCACTCCCATCCTGATCATCCGGCGCGGTGGTCGCCAACGGATCTGGCCGAAGCCCACTGGTTTGGCTGCTCTTACGTGATCACCAGCGTGGAGAAGGGCAAAGCCGTGTTGACCAACTCGTTCGAACTCACTGGTAGCGATGAAGGCGACAAGCAGCTCGTCGACGAGAAGGTGGAGGTCGCCTGAGTCGCGAGAGCTTAGCACAGGGCTAAGGCATGTGAGACAGATTCCATTCAGAATGTCGTTTTCAGCAGTTTTCCGGTTACCTAAGTCAGATCCCGTATTAACTCTGGGCAAACCCCGTTACCAAAGTGACGTTTACACAAAATGGTGGTGCCGATAGTATCCATTTCGTGGTTTGGCAGTTCTGGGGGAGGGCTGCCGAGGCGTCCTTGACTGAAAAGTCCAGGGCGCTTTTTTCTTTTGCTCCGCCTCCTGGACCGCTATTTCGCTCCCCGGCACGCCGCGCAATACCCGCCTATCTCCAACCGCGAGATCAGAACACGAAACCGGCAGTCTTTTTCTACCTGAAGCTTCAATTTGTCAAAAACATCGCTGACGAATTCCATGATCTTGCCGCAACGCAGGCACGCCATGTGGATGTGATCGCGACCCAGCTTGCGCTCGTAATAATGCCCCTCGCCGTGGATATGCATCAGGTCGAGCTCGTCAATCAGACCGTGGCGTTTTAAGAGCCGTAGCGTACGGTAGACCGTGCTGCGGTCGACGCTGGCGTCAATTCGTTTAGCCTTGCGCAGGATCTGGGCAGCGTCCAGATGTTTACTGGCGGTTTCCATCACGCTCAGAATAGCTCGGCGCTGCTCCGTCATGCGGATTCCGCGCTCCGAGAAATGGGCCTGCAACCGGCCCGGGACTTCCGTCTGAGGAAGTGGCATGGGAGCAACTCCTGTCCTGTCGCAACTGGTCGCAATCGTGCTGCGACGGAATCTATCGCCGGTTCTTGACGTCCGCTCAGGGAATCCGGCACTATCACGATAGTAACCTAGATGCGACTGAGTGGCAACTACAGGTGATAGTTGTTGTCTGCTCTAGTTGCAACTAAGTCGCATCTATCAATGTAGATCAGTTTCGCCGGCAAACACCGCCGCTCAGTCTCTCAGCTCCTCTGCTTGAAAGGATGACCGACATCGCTTGAATTTCGCCAGAACTGTGTTCCTTGTCGTTCTCTCGACTGTACTTCTGGCCGCGTTCGCCATGGAGGCGAACGCGCAGGAGAGCCCTTACATCGTCACCTATGATCACTATCTCGAAGAGCCGGGCAGCCTCGAAGTGGAATACTTCTCTACCTTCGGCACGCAGCGCGCCGGCAACGACTTTCACGCATTCTGGACCGAATTCGAATATGGCGCGACCGCGTACTGGACAACCGAACTTTATTTCGACGGGCAGACCACCTTTAACGACAGCACCGTCTTCACCGGCTTCCGCTGGGAGAATCGTTTTCGCCTGCTGCAACGCGAGCATTTCGTCAATCCGGTCCTCTATATCGAATACGAGCAAACCAGCGGTGCCGACAAAATACTGAAGGAGGTCGAAGGCCACGACGTGGAATCCGACTATGCCATTCCCAATGGCATTGCCCGTAAGGAGCACGATCACGAACTCGAATCCAAGCTGCTGCTTTCCCGAACTTTCCGGGGCTGGAACATCGCGGAAAACACCATAGCCACGAAGAATCTGACGGGCGGCAATCCCTGGGAGTTCGGCTATGCCATTGGGGCCAGCCGCCCGCTCGCGCTCAAAGCTTCGCCCAAGCGCTGCAATTTATGCCGCGAAAATTTCATTGCCGGAATCGAGATGTACGGCGGCCTCGGCGATCGTCACAGCTTCGGTTTGCGCGATACGTCTCAATATCTGGCTCCGGTCGTGGCCTGGAATCTGCCCTCCGATTGGACCCTGCGACTTTCTCCCGGCTTCGGCTTGAACGACGACAGCCATCGTTTTCTGTTGCGCTGGGGCGTGTCGCGCGAGTTTTCCGGTTTCGGTGAAGCTCTCGGCGCCAAGCTCGGCCGCCTTTTCGGAGGTCGCAAACCATGACTAAGACAACCCAGAAAACGTTCCTGGCAGCGTTGGTCTTTGCGCTGGCGGTTTCCTCGGGCGGTGCCCAGAAGGAAAACCCCGCATCTTCGAACAAGCACAGCTCCGTGTACGCTGAGTTGCTGAAGGCTCCCGGAAAAGCCGTTGCTCGGCGCAACCCGCTGGAGAACGATCCCGAGGCAGTGGTGGCCGGCGAGAAGCTTTTTGCCATGCACTGCGCCGAGTGTCACGGCGACATGGCGGAAGGGCGCCGGAAAGCGCCAAGCCTGCTCGCCGGTGAAGTGCAGCAGGCCACCCCCGGTGCGCTTTTCTGGATCCTGACCAACGGAGTGGTCCGCCGGGGAATGCCGGTGTGGTCCAAGCTGCCCGAGCCGCAGCGCTGGCAGATTGTGAGCTACATTAAGTCCCTCTCAGCTGCCTCGGTCCCGGTTTCAAAGCCTTAGAAATGGCGACATTCGAGCGCCAACGCCTTTTGCGACTTTCCCCCGTCCCATAGCATCAAACCTGAGGTGTTAAAATGATCAATCAGCCTCCTTCCGGGGAGGCGTTTCTACGGATCGCTAGGCCCAGCAACGCCAGCTCGATGGAGCGTTCGCGGACAGCGCAACGTGACAACGAGGAGAAAGAACATGGCAGGTAATGGAATTGTCGAAGTTACGGACGCGAATTTCGACCAGGACGTTTTGAAATCCGATCAGCCAGTGCTGGTCGACTTCTGGGCAACATGGTGCGGCCCCTGCCGCGCCCTCGCTCCCATCGTGGACGAGCTTGCCAGGGACTACCAGGGCAAGATCAAAGTCGGCAAAATGGACGTGGACTCCAACAGCGCCACGCCCATGCGTTACAAAGTGACCGGTATTCCTACGCTGCTGGTATTCAAGGGCGGACAGGTGGTCGAGCAACTCGTCGGCTACAAGCCGAAAGACGCCATCGCCCAGGCTCTGGATAAGCACGTCGGCTAACTCGGCTTTCAGCCGTCAGCTCTCAGCTTTCAGCGAAACGCCCGGGAATCGTCCCGGGCGTTTTTGCGTTTGCATCTCCACGGCTGAAGCCATTCCTTCAGGGCGTTTCCGCAAAGGAGTACTCGAACTCGTAGGAATGCTTGCCATCCGCGATCTTAATCGTCATGACACCCACCAGCCCGACGAGTTGTCCCGTCCCCGAGTCGGGTACCACGCTGACCGTCATTTGCGGCACGCCTCGCGTCATGGTGCCGCTGTGTTGCAGGAAGAAGCTGCCACTGCGTCCCTGCAGCGTTCCTGTCACCCGCTCCATGGCCACGTAGCCGCCTGAGCCCGGCACGCTCGACATGGCCGCCAGCATCTGCCCTTTGCTGGCTCCCTCCAGATCGCCGTGAAATTGCTTATCGAGAGCCATTCTCCCCACGCCCGGATCGGCCCCGGCGTCGGGGGTCTGCGGCGCAACCTTCACTTCAAACGTGCCACTGGCATGACTCGTCAAAACTTTCTCCTTCGCGACCGCACTTGGCGTTGCCGCGCCCGCCCCCGCCGCCAGGTTCCGCGTCTGCCCGGAGCTGGACATGCCCAGAAATAACCACAGACAAATCCCGACAATTACGCAGGCCCTGATCAACTGTATTTTGAAGCGAAACCGGATTTTCATCGTTTACCGCCAGCCCGGGCACCGGAACCAGCCACCAGCTCACCAGTCACAAGCCCTCTAATACTTCCGCAATACTCCAATCACGCGTCCCTGCACTTCCACAGAAGCTGCTGGCACGATGATCGGCTTCATGGTCACATTTGAAGGCTGCAGCCGGATGTTGTCGCCCTCGCGGTAAAAGCGCTTCAGCGTAGCATCGCTCGTATCCACCAGCGCCACCACGATGTCGCCGTTGTGCGCGGTCTTCGCCTTTTCCACCAGCACGTAATCGCCGTCGAGGATGTGCTCGTCCTGCATGGACTCCCCACGCACCTCAAGCACAAACACATCCTTCGAGCGCACAAAATCGGCAAGAGAAATAGTTTCCGGATTTTCCACCGCTTCAATCGGCTGGCCCGCGGCGATGCGCCCCAACAGAGGCAGCACGAGTCCGGTGTTCACGCTCATGGCCTGTTTCAGGCGTCCCTTGGGAGGAAGCAGATCAATCGAGCGGCTGCGGTTGTAGTCGCGAGTGAGCAAGCCCTTCTTCTCCAGGTTCGAGATGTGCTTGTGCACGGTGGCCAGCGAATTCAGGTCGAGCCCCTTGCCAATCTCCTCAAACGACGGAGAATAGCCGTGCTCGGCCACGAATCGCGAAATAAAGTCGTAAACTTCGTGCTGCCTGCGTGTGATCGCCATGCCGCCATTATTGGCGAACAGAAGGCGAAAAAGCAAGCAGGAAAGTGTCTGGTTAAGGTTTTACTTCGTGTACCTTAGCGTCCTTCGTGGCCCGGTCCTTATGCCGGTGACCTTGAAACTTTTCTTCGTCCGGCAACTCCAATCCGTTAGCGGACTTCATTCGTACTTAGAACAGGGGGACAACAAAATGGCCAGCCCATCGCTCAAATCGGTTCTGCTTTCCCTGGGATTGCTCCTGGGCGCGACCGCCTGCAACGCCAAAGTGGGCGCTGCTGCCGCCGTTCCCGCGCCCGCGCAAGACGCCAAGCTGGCCACGGCTTCCGGCCAGCAAACCGCAGTTATCGCCGGCGGCTGTTTCTGGGGCATCCAGGCAGTTTTTCAGCACGTAAAGGGCGTGATCAGCGCCACTTCGGGTTACTCGGGCGGATCGGTCAAGAACCCCGAATATGAAGTCGTCAGCACCGGCGAGACCGGGCACGCCGAATCCGTTCAGATCGTCTACGATCCTTCGCAGATCACCTACGGAGAGTTGTTGCGGGTTTTCTTCTCGGTCGCGCACGATCCCACGGAACTCAACCGCCAGGGCCCCGATGAAGGCACTCAATACCGCTCGGTGATCTTCTACAACAGCGATGAACAGAAACGCATCGCCGAGGCCTACATCGCACAACTGGACAAAGCCCAAGTGTTCTCGAGCAAGATTGTGACTCAGGTTGTGCCGCTGCAGGCCTTTTACAAGGCCGAGGCTTATCATCAGAACTACGCAGCCCTGCATCCCAACCAGCCCTACATCGTGTTCAACGACGCGCCAAAAGTGGAGCATCTGCGCCAGGAGTTTCCCGATCTCTACACTGCAAAATAGACGTTCTCTGCGATCTTTGCGGCATTTGCTTTGCGAACTCCGCGGTTAAAAGCTTTGGACCTTTCTTGAGTTCTTGATGAGTAACAGAAGAGGAGTAAAGAAAAGATGTTCGACTCCGACCTGGAAGCGAAAGGCGCAGCCCGCACGCGCCGCATGTTCCTCGCCAGCGCTGCCGCAACCCTGGGAGGTTTGGTGTTGTGGTCCTGGAAGAAGTCCCGTCCAGTGGAGGTAGCAGCCGCGGCAGCCGTTCCGAAGGAAGTCACAATCGTTCAGTTCTCCGACTCCGGCGAGCGCTTGAAGACGGTTCATGTCACGAAAGTAGTGAAGTCCGAAGCCGAGTGGCGGAAGCAGCTTTCCTCCAACGCGTTCGACATCACTCGCCATGCCGACACGGAAATGGCTTATTCCGGTAAGTACTGGGACTTGCACGACAATGGAATCTTCCGCTGCATCTGCTGCGACAACGCGCTGTTCAGTTCGGATACGAAATTCGACTCCGGCACCGGCTGGCCCAGCTTCTGGGCGCCGCTCGCCGCCGAGAACGTAACCGAAATCCGCGACACCGCTTTCGGCATGGTGCGCACAGCGGTCGCCTGCACCCAGTGTGATGCCCACCTCGGCCACCTCTTCGACGACGGCCCCGAACCCACACATCTTCGCTACTGCATGAATTCCGCCTCGCTGCGCTTTGTGAAGCGCGCGTAGCTTCGTTCTTTCCTGTTAAGAAGCCGCCGACGACGATGGACGCGCAGAATCTGCCGTGCGGGGCTAGACCAGATCAGGCGCCGGTTACGAAGAACTTCTCGTCGGCTTTGTGGTCGGGCTTATGGTCTTTGTTGGTGGCGGCGTCGCCGGCAACGTCTTGCACGAAATCGCGGCGGCGTTCTCCACCTTTGTGTGTCAGCACGCGCACGCGGCGTGCCGGAATGTTGCTGGGCTCCAGGGTGACGATGCGGCCGTCGCGAACCTGGATCTGCGAGCGGAACCAGTCGGTGCGGTACATGCGTCCGGAGGCGTAAAAGGTCATCGATGCGGCGATGGGCCCCTCGAATTCGTCTCCCGTGCAGGCCAGGATGCGCTTGCCCATTTCCTGCGTCCAGGTCATGCCCCCGACCAGAGGATCGTTGAGGCGGCAGCGCTCAAAGGGCACGGCATGCGAAAGCTTGCGCAGCTGGACCAATTGCAACAAAACCGAAGTCTTGGCCAGGTTGGTGACAATAATTTTGGCCTCGCTGGCGGAAATGCGCTCCAGCTTGAGGTGCAATTCCGGCGACCATTCGCGCTCGAACTCTTCGCGCGCCAGCTGCAGGCCCTTGTCGGTGGCCTCCACGTAGCGCAATGTCGCCCGGGCCAGCACGATGCTGAAGAAGGTGGTCACGATCGTGGCAATGATGGGGATGTAGCTGAGCAGCGTGGAGAATGGGAGGCGTATCGAGTTGACCAGTTGCGGATTCATAAAACGCGCTCAGCTCCTCACCGCGTGGCGGCGGCGGTATGATTCGGGGAGAGCGCCGCAAGCTGGTTCGTGGTTTCCAGCCACTGGCTGCGTGCGGGCGCCAAGATTCCAAAATTCTAATGAAGAGAGGGTAAGCGCTCCAGATGCATATGGTGCTGATGTCCGGAGCGGGCAGGGGCTGGGACTTTAGTAACTGCCGGTGTAGGACGGACACTCTTGTCCGTCGGTTTTGATTTTGATTTTTTACCTTGCCAAGAATCAAGGTCAACAGCGGGGGACAAGAGTGTCCGCCCGACACGGGCCTACTCCAGGACGCTGTCGTCTAGTTTTTTCCGGCCCCAGTCGGCGGCGGCTTGTACGAAGGCCAGAACTACGGGATGCGGCTTTTTCTCGGTGGACGACAACTGCGGCTGGAAAAGCATTGCCACAAAAAAGCGGTGCGTCGGCGATTCGATGGCGCGTATTTCGCCTTGCGGGCCACGCGCGACCACGGGGAATCCGGCTTCCATGGCGCACCATTCAAATTCCGGATTCACTTCGAAGTTGCAGAAAAACTCCTCGGTCGCGGTTTCCTTGCCCTTGCCGTAGAACGATTGCAGATAGGAGCCGGGACGAAGACGAATCTCGGGGATCGCTCCGGAAAGCTTGGGCGCGTCCCCCTTGCGGCTGGGCACGGCGCAGGCGACGGGATAGATGACGATATTTTTCGAGCCGGAATTGTTCTCGGCGGAGTCTGCGTCCTTGATGCCGTGCACGTTGCGCGCGAATTCGAGGAAAGCATACTGAAACCCGCCGCAAGTACCCAGAAATGGCCAGTCGCGGCGGCGCGCGAATTCAATCCCCTTGAGCATGCCGTCAAAGCTCCTGTAGGGACTGCCCGGCGAAGCCCACAGGCCGTCGAAGCTTTCGAGAAGTTTTTCAGACTCGGGCGCGACCAGCGAGGGCGTGGGAATCCACTCCGTTTCGACCGTGATGCCCAGCTTGCGCGCGGCATGCTGAATCGAATTCGTGGTCGCCGGATGCGAGCGAAATTCAGAGTTGAAGTCGCCCAGAATCCCTATGCGGGTGGCATCGCTCACTTGAGCATTGTACTAGAGCGCTTTGCGGACACGTGACGGATCAGCGAAGCGTGGTTAGAAGAATGGTGCAGTTAGCGATGCTGCAGAGGGATGTTGTGATAGAGAAACCGAAAGTGACGAGCGGCAACGATCGCGAGCGCTACAGCCAGTTAAGCATGCTGAGCAGGCCGTAGAGACTGAGGAGCGCCAGTACCGGTCCACCCCAGATCATCAGCGTGCATTGCCAGCCCAGCGAGCGGGCAACGTCCTGCTGGCAGCGCCAGGAAATGAGGAAGGTTTTGTTGTTCTGACCTTTCATCAGCACCACCGGCGGCTGAGGATCGAATCTGTCGGGTTGCCCAGGAACCGGCATTGCCGTGCCAGTGTTGGAAGGATTCGCTGCGACCGCAGACAAATTCGCGCGAGCCGAAGACGCCGCGGGTTTCAGGGCGGAGAACGTTGGGTCTGGACTCATCCGCACCGCGGTGCCGCCGACTCCCGCCGCGGACCAGGCGACAGGATTTGTAATGCCGGCCCTCCGCAAGGCGTCGGCGACCTTTTGCTGTTGCGCGGGGTCTGCGAGCTTAGGCGATCCGGCGCCCGCCGAAAGCCGTGCCCCTTGCGGCTTGGCGGCGATTGGTGTATTGGCGAGAGTGCGCGCCGCGAACGCGTTCAAGTCGTTGTCGAATGAATTCGAAGAGCTGTCGCGGTAGGAACTTGCACCCGATGAAAACGAGAGCGACCTGCCGACCGACAGCGAAAATCTCGGAATCGGAAGTGCGGACGACAAAGAAAATCTCTGTGCGGAAGCCTGATTGAGCGCGTCGGGATCGGGCACGGCATCGGCCTTGACCTCGAGTCCCGGATTGTCTCCCAGCGTGCCCAGAATAAACAGCGCGTTCTTGGGCTTGATGCAGCACTCCTCAATCTTGATCCGGTTGGCGGTGGCCACGCCGTGGCGAGCCAGAAAGCTGTCGACGCTCGCCGGAGTTTCGTTTCTGGAGAAGAACGAAGCGTTGAACTCCTCCTGGAAATCGCGGTGCAAGTCGAGTTCGGCGCCGCGCGGATCGACCAGCACACGACCGGTATTATCGTCGAGAAAAAATGGCAAATGCATGCACTCGCCCGCCACCTTCACCCATTGATTGTTCTTGCCCTCGCGCCTCCACTCCCACGCCACCGTGCGGTAGTAGTAGCAAGGCCGCCCCGTGACGGGCGCGATCATGGTGTAAGGTCCCACCGCCAGGCCGCTGACTTCCACCATTCCCATGGCCGCGCTGCGAATTTTCGAGAACGGAGTATCGAGGATCAGGTGCCGGCGCTGCAGCAGGTAGAAGCCGCGAAAAAAGAGATAGATGCCGCCGGCGAAGCCAATCGCGCACCAGACGATGAAGCCTCCGGGGCTCGGCGTGTTCGACGGTATCAGCGCAAGCATCACAGATGAAGTCTCGAAGCGAGGCTCGAGACACGACGAGCCTAAAGCCAGCGTAAGGGATTGGGAAACTGGTCTGCAGTACAAAACGCTGGATCGGCTTACGTTGGTAATGAAGTCCGGCAGTGATGTATTGAGGCAGTCCGTGAAGGGCTTGCGGAACTGGAAACCAGAAACTAGAAACTGAGAATACAGAACTGAGAACTGAGAACTGAGAACTGACGAACTGCTTTCTCCTACCCGCCGGCCTTCAGTTCAGTGAGAACCTGCTTGGCGATTTCCTTCAGCGTCTCGAAAACACCGACGCCCTGAAAGGCTATCGCTTCCACTACAGCTTCGTTCTTCTTGCGAAGTTCGGTGCACAGCAAATCCACGGGCAGAATGTTGGGCAGGTCGCGCTTGTTCAGTTGCAGCACGTAAGGAATTTTGTTGAAGTCGTAGCCGTGCTCTTTCAGGTTCGACATCAGGTTGTCGAGCGCCTCGACGTTGGCGTCCATGCGCTGCTCCTGCGAGTCGGCGACGAAGACAATGCCGTCCACGCCCCGCAGAATAAGCTTCCGGCTGGCGTCGTAGAACACCTGTCCGGGAACGGTGTAGAGGTGGATGCGGGTCTTGAAGCCGCGCACTGAACCGAGGTCGAGCGGCAGGAAATCGAAGAACAACGTACGCTCGGTTTCGGTGGCCAGCGAGATCATCTTGCCCTTCTGCTGGTCCGCGGTTTTCTGGTAAATCACCTGCAGATTCGTGGTCTTACCGCCCAAACCAGCGCCGTAATACACGATCTTGCAGTTGATCTCGCGGGCTGCGAAGTTGATGAAACTCAAAGGCTTCCTCGAATAAACGCGCGGCGGCACACTGCTGCAATCGCTTCCGCGCACAATTGTCCCTGTGGGGGGCCTGCAGGTTTTATATCACACGCCCTCTATCACTTGCAGGTTACTCCTGTGACCCCCGGGTAGCCCATTGGTGGTATTTGGGCCCAGGCTCTACAATGGGAATGATGCCTAACCACTCAAAATTTGCTCCCCAACCGCTGCTGCTCGCCGCCATCCTAGCTGGCAGTATTCTTGCTTTCTTCCCACAAACTAAGGCTTTCGCACAAACCTCAACGCCATCCCAATCCAGCCAGCCGCCGACGACCCCAGCCCCGGCGAAAGCGGCTTCGGCCACTACTCCCAAAACGGGAACCGCCGCCCATAAGCCAGCAACCGCCGCCGCACCCCTTGTGCTCAAGACCGCCAAGCAGAAGCGCAGCTACGCCATCGGTGCCGACATCGGGAAAAAGGTGGGCGGCCAGCTCAAGACCCAGAACGTGGAGCTTGATCCGGCGATGGTCGCCCGCGGCATGCGGGACGCTCTTTCCGGCGCCAAGCCAGCCATGACCGATGAGGAAATTCGTGCCACCCTTACCGAACTCCGCACTCAGCTGCAGCAGAAACAAGCTGCTGTCGCTCACGAGGCCGGCGCAAAGAACAGGCAGGAAGGCGAAGCGTTCCTGGCCGCCAACAAGGGCAAAGAGGGTGTCGTCACGCTTCCCAGCGGGCTGCAATATAAAATCCTGAAGGAAGGCGACGGCAAGAAGCCTTTGGCCACCGATACCGTGCAGTGCAACTACCGCGGTACGCTCATCGACGGCACCGAGTTCGATAGCTCCGCCAAGCACGGCGGCGTTCCGGCCACATTTCCCGTCAACGGCGTGATCAAGGGCTGGACCGAGGCGCTGCAGCTGATGCCAGTAGGATCGAAATGGCAACTCTTCATCCCTTCCGATCTAGCCTATGGCGACCGCGGCGCCGGGGGCAGCATTGGACCGGGTGCGACCTTGATCTTCGAAGTGGAGCTGGTATCGATTCAGGAGAAAGCGGAAGCGAAGCCGGAGCCAATAGGGAATCCGGACGTAAAGCCGTAGGCGAGCGGCGCCGCCGACCCCGGCGGCGCTAGTTGTTCCTATTGGGATCGCGACTGGGCCGTCGGGCAGACTTTGTCTCTCGCGTAGATCTTCAGTCCGGGATGATCGATCTTGACTTCCAGGTCGTTGCATTTTTCGCTGACCGTGGCCCGCGTCAAATAGCCCAGCGTGTACTGGTTGCGCACGTCGGACGTGATATCCGCGTACGCATTTTCAATGGTGCTGCGCGAGAAACCGGTATAAACATCTCCGCCTCCGGTCAGCTTCGTGTACTTGGGCAGCAGGTCGCTGTAGCCCTGCAGCGGAAGATGAAACTTTTCGAGCTTGTTGTAGCCGGGGATGGCAGAGCCTTCCACGACCGCAGCTTTCACCTGGATGCCCTGGGCGAGCAGCACCCGCACCACGTCTCGGAAGCTGGCCTGGCTGCCCATTTCGCGGCCGTCGCTGATCACGAAGATTACCTTGCGGCGCGTTTTGTCACGCTTGCTCAGGTCGATCGCCGCGCGCAGAATGGCGTCATTCAGAACGTGCGCTTCTCGCGGAGGAGTATTCACCGGCACGGACGGACTTCCGACCGGAATTCCGTTCACGGTCGGCCCCGAGGCCATCGGTCCGCTCAGCACCGCGACTCCGTTCTCGTGCCCGGTTTCCGTTTTCATCTCGTTCAGCCGCGCGGTCAGCCTTGGTCCGGTTCCCTGGAAGTCGCTGACCTGGTTGGCGGTGCTGCTATAGGTGTAGAGCGCTACTTCGTCGTAGGCGCTGAAAGCTTCCACCAGGGCGGAAAATGTCTGGTTTATCTTCTGGACGGCGACATCCGGCATCCCGGTATCGATCACGATGGCCACGGAGAGTTCGAACGGGTCGGTGGTGAAATAGCTCAGTTGCTGCGGTTTGCCGTTCTCCAGCACTGTGAAGTCCTTGGGACGCAGTCCATCCACGCGGCGCCCTTCCTTGTCCTTCACCATCACCGGAACCTGCACGGAGTTCACGCGAACCATGAACTTGAGCAGATCGGCCTTGGAACTCGGCTGGGCCGTGGACACACCCGCAGTGCTGCCGGGTGGCAGGGTTTCGACCGGCGGCATGTGCGGAGGGGGCTGGGGCTCCGCGCCGGGCTCGCCGAAATTGTCAGGCTTGTGGGCTTTTGCGGGGGCCTTGTCGGCCGTTTTGTCGGCGTCTGGCGAGTTTACCGGGGGCTTGTCCAGCCGCTCAGGGGGCGGTGGCGTGGGAGGCTGCACGGCGGACGGCGCATCCGGAATGTCCTGTGACTGGGCGGGTTTCTGCGCGTCCGTGGGCGCCGGCTGGCTGCCGGATTGCGCCCGCGCCGGAACCGCCAGAACTTGAGCCCCGGCCAAGGTCAGAGCCATTCCGGCCAGACCTGCAAACAGGAGCTTCCGCCAACCCGTGTTTTCGCCCAACTTCCTGCTGACAGACTCCATTTGACCTCTCGCCCTTGACGCCTCGCTCAGTCTAAACGCCCTGACCAGCAATTCCGCAACATCTAGGATGCCTGCGCCGGCCGATTTGGTGCATCTAAGCCAGATTAGAGCTACAAAATCAGACCCTACAACATTCCACTCTACAAGATTAGACTATCTGGGGAAGTGTTGCATGCCATCTGACCATCTCCAATCTGATCACATCCCAACTGACCCTGCCCTAAAGGTATCGCAAAGAGAACCTCGAATGCTCAAGATTCCAGCAGTACGCCTCCAGACCGCAGTTACTGTCCTCGCCTGCCTATGCCTGATGCTCGCGCCGTGCGTCGCCCAGCAGGCAGCGGCTCCGCCAAGAGCCGAGAATGCGTCCCTGGCCCAGACGACCCAGACTCAGACTGGCCAGACTCAGACTGGCGACGACCAGAATCCCCGGGAGACGTTGAAGGTCAACGTCAACGTCGTGCAGCTTTTCTTCAACGTCAAAGACAAGAAGGGCGTGCTCATTCCCAACCTGAACAAAGACGATTTCTCTATCGCCGAAGACGGCAGGCCGCAAACCATCAAGTACTTCACTGCGGAATCGAATCTGCCGCTCACGCTGGGAATTCTCATCGACTCCAGCGGCAGCCAGCAGCGCGTGCTCGACATGGAGAAAGAAGTTGGCGGAGCATTCCTGAAACAGATTTTGCGCAACAACGATGAAGCCTTCGTCATCGGCTTCGATGTGGACGTCGACCTGTTGCAGGATTTTACCAACGATGTGCACCGGCTGCAGGCGGCCCTGAACAAAACCAAGATCAACATTGGCGGAGGAAATCTTGGAATCCCGGGAGCGGGGGGCGGGCCCATCCCGACCAGCAACCCGCGCGGCACGCTGCTCTATGATGCGGTCTATCTTTCAGGCCACGACATGCTGGCAAAAGAGACCGGGCGCAAAGCGATGATCCTGCTCACCGACGGCGAAGATCAGGGCAGCCAGCTCAACATCAAGGGCGCCATTGAAGCCGCGCAGAAATCGGATTCCATTGTCTACGTGCTGCTCTGCGCGGACCGCGGGTTCTACGGTTCGGCTGGCATGGGTTACAGCGGCGAGGGCGAAATGAAAAAGCTCACCGAGCAAACCGGGGGCCGGCTGATCAATGTCGGCAACAACTTCCAAAAGCTGAGGGATGCTTTCGACCAGATCGCCGCTGAACTGCGCAGCCAGTACAACATCGGCTACACTCCCGACAACACCAAGCTTGACGGCAGTTACCGCAAGCTCGAGATCAAGAGCAAGCAAAACTACAAGATTCAGGCACGCGCGGGATACTACGCCGGCCACACGCAGGACTAGGTTCGTCCTTCGCGTGACTTTGTGGTGAACGGCTGGTTGGCATTCTCACCCGTTCTTAGGCCACGGCTTCATCCCAGCGCACGGTTCTCTTTTCCCGGCTGCTCTTGTGTGCCAGCAGAACGGCGCGCATCGCCTGCAGCGACTGCTGCGGCGTTACTTCCAGCGGGACGCCTTTCTCGATCGCATCGCGAACGTTGGCGTAGAAGTTGCGATAGTCGCCGCGCTCCGTCTTCACGCGACGGCTGGGCGCTCCGACTACGCTGAGAGTCCCCCAGAGTTCCTCTGGGTCGACGCCCCAGTCGGGCCCCCAGTCCTTGCCTTTGGGAAATTTCCCCAGGCGCAGCGGCTCTTCCTGCGGATCCATGCCAAATTTCACGAACGTGCCCTTGGTTCCGTGAAGCAGGTAGTGGGCGGTGGGAGCAAACGCAATACTGCGCCCGCGCAGCAGGGCTCGCGTTCGCGGATATTCCAGTAGCACGTCAAACGCATCGTCCACCACCGATGTCGGCCGCTGGCGGATGGCCCAGCCCGTAACGGCTTGCGGCTCCCCGAATAAGATCAGCGCCTGATCGATCAAGTGCGGGCCCAGATCGAACAGAACGCCGGCGCCCGGCTGGTCCGCGCGCTCGCGCCACGAGCCAGGCTTGGCCTCCAGACGAAACCGGTCGAAGCGCGACTCGAACTCCACCACCTCGCCCAGCGCGCCCGACGCGATAAGTTTCTGCACGGTGTGAAAATCTCCGTCATACCGGCGGTCGTGATACACGTTGATCAGCCGTCCGCGCTCCGCCGCCAGCCGCACCAGTTCCTCGGATTCTTTCATCGTGGGTGCGAAAGGCTTGTCCACCACCACGTCGCGCCCCGCCAACAGGCAGGCCTTGGCCAGATCGAAATGCGAATCGTTGGGAGTGGCCACCACCACCAGGCGGATGCTCTCGTCGGAAAGCAGTTCCTCCAGCGTTCGCGCCACACGAGCCTGCGGATATTGTTCGCGAGCCAACGATCCCCGCCGCTCGAGAATGCAAGCGAGTTCCATGCCTGCTACGCCCTCGATCACCGGCGCATGGAACGCCTGCCCCGCCAATCCAAAGCCGATCAATCCCACTCGTACCATGATGTTTCCTTTTTATGACGGTTTAATTTGCGACGGCCTGATGCAAGTCCGTCTAGACGCAGTGAGGAATTCTAAGGCATGAAGCTGGATTTTGCCGATCCGATCTTGACGATCCGGCTTTGACGATCCGGAGAGAAGGGAAGTGCAGTTCTTCCTGGCGGCGGGCAGTCGAACGGTTCGCGCTAGTCGTTCTTCACGCCCAGCCGTTTCGCCATCTCCGCGTAGAGAAAGCCCTTGCCCGCACGGTAGGGCTGCACCCATTCGCCGTCAATCACGAACTGCGGAATGGCTTGTTTGCCGGTGCGTTTCACGATTTCCTCGATCGCGCCCGGCGTAGTCGCGACATCAATCTCTTTGTACGGAATGTTGTGCTTGGCCAAAAAGCGCTTGGCTTCGCGGCAATCCGGACAGGTAGCAGAGGAGTAAACGGTCAGTTCCATAATTTTCAACGCGGCCCATATCCCGTGGAGACGTAACGTAGCTTCCTGCGTCTCGCACTTGCACACTCTAATCTTATACCCGCTCCAGCTGCGGCAGGGTGCGCTCGTTCACCACATTCCCCGTATTCAGCGTGGAGGCCGGCTCAAACAGCAGAATCCAGCACTCCTCCGGGGCGACCGGACGATGCTCCACCCCGCGCGGCACCACGATGAATTCGCCTTCTTCAATCCATTCGTGCCGCTCGCGCAAATCGGCGTCGCGAAACTCCATGCGGAAGCGGCCTTTCACCACCAGAAACAGTTCGTCTTCGTTCTCATGATGATGAAATACGAATTCACCCTTGAGCTTGTCGAACTTCACGTGCTGTCCGTTGAGTTCGGCGGCGATGTAGGGCTTCCAGTATTCGGTGATCCTCGACGAATTTGTCGGCGATATTGATCTTGTTCATCATCACTCCAAAGGTTTACTTATTTATCGCTCACGAATTCGTCTCAAAGCCAGCGTTAGTTGCGGAACGGCCTGGATTAAATCTGGCCGAAGCCGCCATCCACATTCAGGTCGACTCCTGTGATGTAGGACGCGTCGCTGCTGGCGAGGAACAGGACCGCGTGCGCCACTTCCTCCGGCGTGCCGAGCCGCTTCATGGGAACCCGAGCCTTGACTCCCTCCTCGAATGCGTCGATGCCAGCTTGCGGCATTCCGGACTTCCCGAGAATCGGAGTGTAGATCGGTCCCGGACTAACCACGTTGACGCGAATATTCCGGTCTACCAGCTCAGCCGCTAATGTGCGGGCAAGAGAACGCACTGCCGCTTTGCTGGCCGAATAGACGCTGGTCCCGGGAGCTCCTTTTGCCGCGACCACCGAGGCATTCAACACGATGCCGGCATTGTCGTTGAGGTGAGGCAGAGCTTTCTGCAGCGTGAAATAAAGACCCTTCACATTGATGTCGAAGGTTTCGTCGAACAGCTGTTCGCTGCTGTCCGCGGCGGGCGCAAACTTGGCGATGCCTGCATTGGCGAAGAGCGCGTCGATCTTGCCGAACTTCGCGGCCACCTGCGCGAAGAACCGATCGAGGTCCGCGACCTTGGCGACGTCGGCCTTTACAGCCAGCGCGTCTGCTCCAATGGTTTTGACAGCTTCATCGAGCGTTTTCTGGTCGCGCCCGGAAATGGCGACTTTCGCGCCTTCCTCATGAAATAGTTTCGCGGTGGCCAAACCGATTCCGCTGTTGCCGCCCGTGATCACAACCGACTTCCCTGCAAACCTGTTTTTCATGGAATTTCTCCAAAGATGGAAGATGAATGCTGAAGGACGAATCGCGGCCGTCGAGAACGACTGTCCGCTTCGCCTGTCTTCGGGATTTGATGATCGTGAAGGTGTTCAGGGTTCGAGCGCGCAAAAACAAAAGCCGCCAGCTTGTGCTGACGGCTTTTTTCGGAACCGGGAACCGGGAACTGCGAACTAATTCGAATACAGCAGCACGCCTTCGGTTTTTTCCGCGTCCACCGGGCGGTAGAACAGTTTGTTGTCCTCGAGGAAGACCTCAATGAATGCCGGACGCGTGGTGATCGTGCCTTGAATTAGCGCTTCCGACAGCGGGTCTTCAATGTATTTCTGCAACGCGCGCCGCAGCGGACGTGCGCCGTAGCTGCGGTCGGTGAGGGTCTGGTTGAGGATCCATTTCTTGGCCTCGTCCGCCACCGAAACTGTGATGGCCTTCTGCGCCAGGTTCTGGTTGAGCTGGTTGACCATGAGTTCCAGAATCTGGATGAGGTCGTTCTCGCCCAGAGCGTTGAACAGAATAATCTCGTCCAGCCGGTTCAGGAACTCGGGGTTGAACGTGCGCTTGACCTCGCCTTTAACAAGTTCTTCCACCTTGTCCGAGATCATGTCTTCCTTGCTCGACTGGAAGCCCAGGCCCTCGCGTTTTTGCAGGTGCCGAGCGCCGATGTTCGAAGTCATGATGAGAATCACGTTCTTGAAATCGACCGTGTTTCCCAAGCCGTCGGTCAGCTGTCCGTCTTCAAACACCTGCAGCAGGATGTTGAACACGTCGGGGTGCGCCTTCTCGATTTCATCGAGCAGCACCACGGAATAAGGCGCACGCTTCACGCGTTCCGTCAGTTGTCCGCCTTCTTCGTAGCCCACATATCCCGGAGGCGACCCGATCAGCTTCGAGACCGAATGCTTCTCCATGAATTCCGACATGTCGAAGCGGACCAGGGCTTTCTCGGTGCCAAACATAAAGTGCGCCAGGGTGCGCGCCACTTCCGTCTTGCCGACGCCAGTCGGGCCCAGGAACAAGAACGAACCAATTGGGCGGTTCGGATTCTTCAATCCCGCGCGCGAGCGCCGGATGGCTCGAGCCAGCGCGCTGATCGATTTATCCTGCGAGATAATCCGCTTGTGCAGTTCTTCTTCGATGCGCAGCAGCTTCTGCGTTTCTTCTTCTTTGATCGAAGTAACCGGAACGCCCGTCCAGCGCGAGACCACGTCTTCGATGTCCTCGCGATTGACTACGCCCGTTGAAGATTCGTCGAGATGATATTTCTCACGCAGCGCGCGCAGGTTGTCGCGCTCCTTGCGTTCTTCGTCGGAATAGAAACGGGCTTTTTCAAACTCGTGGTTCGCGATGGCGTTTTCCATGCGATGCACAATGAACTTAATCCGCTTCTGCACCTCGGTGATTTCCTCGGGCAGGGAAGTCTGGCGCAGCTTTACGCGCGCCCCGGCTTCGTCGACCAGGTCGATCGCCTTGTCCGGCAGGAACCGGTCGGGAATGTAGCGGTTCGAGTGCGAGACCGCAAAGTTGATGGCATCGTCCGTGTAGGTAACCGCGTGGAATTTTTCGTAACGGTCTTTGATGCCGAACAGAATCTTGATCGCGTCGGCCTCGTTCGGCGGCGGAACTTTCACTGCCTGGAATCGACGTTCCAGCGAACGGTCCTTCTCGATCGATTTGCGATACTCGCCCGGAGTGGTGGCCCCAATGCACTGAATCTCGCCGCGCGACAGCGCCGGCTTGAGAATGTTGGCCGCGTCCAGCGACCCTTCCGCCGATCCCGCCCCAACGAGCGTGTGCAGCTCGTCAATAAAAATGATGGAATTCTGCGACTCCATCAACTCCTTCATGATGGTCTTCAGCCGCTCTTCGAACTGTCCGCGATATTTCGTTCCCGCCACGATCAGGGAAAGATCGAGCGCGAGAATCCGCTTGTCGGCAAGAAACGATGGAACCTCACCGTCGGCAATGCGCTGCGCCAGTCCTTCCACGATTGCCGTCTTGCCCACTCCCGGCTCGCCGATCAGCACTGGATTGTTCTTGGTGCGGCGGCACAAAATCTGGATCACACGGTCCACTTCGCCGTCCCGCCCGACCAGAGGATCGAGCTGGCTGTCCATGGCCGACTGCGTCAGGTCGCGCGAAAATTCGCTCAGCAGGGAAGACTCGCGCTGCCGTGCCGGCGCCGCTTTCTCCTGGCTGCTCCGCGCCAACTCTTCGCGAATGGTGGAAAGCCGCAACCCGCGCTCGTGCAGAATCTCCGCGGCAAAGCATTTCTCTTCACGCAGCAAGCCGAGCAGCAGATGCTCGGTCCCAATGTGGCGGTGCGAAAGCCGTTCGGCTTCCTCCGCAGCATAGGCGAGAACTCGCTTGCATTCGTTGCTGAGCGGCAAATCGACCGACGTCGAAACCTTCTCGCGGATGGTGGTGTGTCCCTCGATCTGCTTGCGGATGGATTCCACCGAAGCATGCGACCGCAGGAACCGGTTCGTCAGGGCTTTGTCTTCACGCAGGAGCCCCAGAAGCAGGTGCTCAGTCTCGATGTAAGGAGACCCGAACTGGCTGGCTTCGTAGCGCGCGAAGAAAATTACGCGCCTGGCTTTCTCCGTATAACGTTCAAACATATCGCCCTTCCCCCTGACCTTCCCGGTCGAGAAAAGCTTTGCCGACTCGACCTGCCACAACCCTGGTTCTACCACAACCCTCGTTCAGCGTGCTCCCCGGTACTTCTATTATCGTCATTATGCGATTAAAAGACCAACAACCCAAGCACCGAATCGCCCTGGCAAATCTTTCATCACGTTACCGAAGAAACCTGCCAGGGTTCCCTTCGGGCCATCTCCGTGCCTAATCTGTTGCTCTTTCCCTTAAGAATGATGCCATTCTTAATCTCAATCCTAACCTTGCTCGGTTCCCTCTCAGGCCGGCAAAGAGTCCGGCGAAATCTCCTCTACACTACCTCGCCCCAGCCGCAAAACGCGATGGCACCTTCGTGCAAACGACAAATTATGCGTAGCGATCAGGGAGGTAAGCTGGTGCTCGCGATGGAGTCGCGCGATCAATGCAAAAACCGATTCCGCCGTCTGAACGTCGAGGTCTCCGGTAGGCTCATCGGCCAGCAACAATTTCGGCCCTGTGATGAGCGCTCGAGCCAGAGCGACGCGCTGCTGCTCTCCGCCGGAAAGCTCGCCCGAACGGTGATGCCCGCGTTGCTCCAATCCCACCTCGCGCAGCCAGCGTGCAGCTTCCGGCTCCGCCTGTTGCCAGGTCTGCCCGCGCAGCAGCAGCGGCATGGCAACGTTTTCCGCTGCCGTAAACTCCGGCAGCAGATAGTGAAACTGCCAGACAAAGCCGGTCTCGCGATTGCGAAATTCCGCAGCTGCGTTCTGGGATAATGAATTCAGTTTCAAGTGGGCGCAGTATACGTCACCCGCCGAAGCGCGATCAAGAGCGCTCAGGATGTGCAACAAGGTACTCTTGCCCGCTCCCGACTCGCCCACAATCGCCAGCATCTCGCCGCGCTTTACCGTGAACGATAGATTTTCAAAGAGCACCAGGTCCGATTCGCCGGACCGGAACACCTTCTTCAGTCCTTCCACCCGCAGCATCGAGTCTGGTTCGGCTGGATGCTCGACCTGTTTAGTTAGATGCACTTTGCGTGTCTTTCGTTCCAGTTGGCCTTCCGATTGCCGTCCCTAACAGTAGTGCGCAGCCGCCGCGGATCGTTTCCCGCGTCTCGCGAATCCAGAAAACCATACCTGCGAAAAACTGTACACCGATCCCGAAATGTGTCATGTGACCCAGATCACGCCCACTGCTAGCCCCTAACTACTGTTTCATTCGTACCGCAATGCCTCCGCCGGCAATATCCGCGAAGCCGACCACGAAGGATAGAGCGTGGCCACAAACGAAATCCCCACCGCGACAACAGCCACGATCACGCCATCCATCAACCGCGGCGCAAACGGCACGTAATCAATCGAATACACTTCCGGCGACAAAGAAATGACATGGTAATGCCCGCCCGCATACGAGATGGCGTACCCGAGCGCCAGCCCGATCGCCGTCCCGATCACGCCGATCAGCATTCCCTGTGCAATGAATACGTTGCGCACCTGTGCCTGCTTCGTGCCCATCGACATCAGAACGGCAATGTCTTTCGTTTTTTCCATGACCATCATAATCAGAGAAATCAGAATATTGAGTGCGGCCACGAACACGATCAGGCCAATGGTGATGAACGTGACCAGCCGCTCCAGCCGCAGTGCATGGAATAGCGCCTTGTTCTGCTCCATCCAGTTCGTTGCCATAAAGCCTTTGCCGGCCGCGTCTTCCAGGTCGCTCGAAATCTTGTCCGCTTTATAAATGTCATCCACCTTGAACTCGAGCACAGATATCAGATCGCCCAACCCGAACAACTGCTGTGCGTCCGAAAGCCGCACAAACGCCCACGACGAATCGTAGTCGAAGAATCCGGAGTTAAAGATTCCCACAACGTGGAAGCGGTTGTACTTGGGCACCATACCAAAGGGCGTAAGCTCCCCCTGCGGGCTGGTCACCATTACGACCGACCCAACGGTCGCGCCGAGGCTCTCTGCCATGTCCTTGCCCAGAACGATAGGAGGCATCGCCGCCACGCGCGCCTGCACGCCGGCCAAGTCGTCCGGAGACGAATCGTCCGTTGCAGCCGTTGACTTCGCTTGCGCCGCTCCGGCTCGTCTGGCCGCGGGCGCCCCTTCGGCTCCGCTCAGGACAGGCTCGCCCGCGCGGTTTTCCGTCGCAGAAGAATCGATTTGGCTCGAAGAATCCGCCGGAGGTGCCGGCGATTCATCCAGCGCCGCCGCCGACCCCTGCTTCACCGAACTCAGCAAATCCCCCACCTGCCGTTCATACTTCGGAATCATCCCCTTGAGCACCGCCCCGCGGGCCCGTGGCCCTCGCGATATCAGCACCTGCTCAAAAATCGCCGGAGCCGCCGCCACCACATGCGGCTGTTTCGACAGCCGATCCATGAGTGCAGGCCAATCCTTGATGCCGTCGTCTGCAACTCGCAGCAAACTGATATGCGAAGTCGACCCCAGCAGCCGCTGCTGCAAATCTTGCCGGAACCCGTTATTGATGGCCAGCGCCACCACCAGCGACGCCACGCCCGCAGCGACGCCGACGATCGAAATGCCGGTGATGATGCCGATAAACGCCTGCCGCCGTTTGGCGCGCAGGTAGCGTCTCGCGATGAAGAGTTCAAAGCGCATGGGGAGATTTCGTACAGACGTTGCTTGCAACGTCTTGCTGCCAGAGGCACACCGGAATGTGGCCGCACGAGACGTAGCAAGCTACCTCTCTACGGAAGCGTGCTCTCAAATCGGATTATACGGTGCAATGACGAAATCCCCTTCGCACTAGAATCGTGGCAGGATCGCCGGGACACTCGATCGGTACCGCTGATACTCCTCCCCAAAGCGCTGCTCCAGTTCTGCCTCCTCCATGCGAATCATCGCCGCGCCCGTGATCATCGCGAACCCCGTCAGCAGCCAGCACACCACCAGCCCCGTCCCCACGCTCCAGGCCAGCATCTCGCACAAATGCGCGAGGTACACCGGATGCCGCACCCGCGCGCGAATTCCTGTCGTCACCAGCCGGCTTGCTCGCAACTGCTCGTCCGTCTGCCGAATCTCCGGCAACCCACCCAACTGCGCCCAACTGAAATGCATTCCCGCCCGCGCGTAAATCCAGAAGCCCGCGCCGAACAGCAGCCCCGCCGGAATCCAACTCCACAGCTGTCGAATAAAGCGCAACCTGCCGCCACGGCTCCGGTCAGCGCGCCCACCCCAACCCACATCACGATCCACGCCGGAACCAGTACGCGGTAAGGCGACCGCACGTTCACGCCAGCGCTGCGCCCGCGGATGAATCATCAGCCAGAACAACGGAATGGTCGAATAGACCACGCACGCCAGCCATCCCGCGGTGCGCAACAGCTGCATGCTTTGATTCTAGCTTGCGAGCAGCTGCAGGCTTTGGCGGTCCCATGGTGGCGGGCGAATCGGGTGGAGCTTAAGCCGCATCGAACAGGGACAGGAAAGCGGATTCCTCTCCGGCTTCGCCGGTTCGGAATGACAAGGGTAGTGGTAGATCGGAACACTGTCGTTGGGCGGGGCAATCTCGGGCATGTTCCGTCGGTCACTCTCTGCCCGATTTGCCACTCCCGAAAAAACCGTCCTAGCCGCATAATGTAACAATGGCGCGTGCTTTCCTCAGCGATAATTGGCTTCCGAAGTCTGTCCTCTGTTTGCGCGACTATGATCGCCACAAATTTCTGCTCGACCTGATTGCCGGAATCACTGTGGGCCTGGTCGCACTTCCCCTGGCCATGGCATTTTCCATAGCTTCGGGACTCACGCCGCAAGCTGGCATTTACTGTGCGATCGTGACCGGCTTCCTGATTTCTCTTCTGGGCGGCTCCAAAACTCAAATCGGCGGACCGACCGGTGCATTCGTCGTGGTGATCGCTGGCATTGTCGCCGCTCACGGCGTTGACGGACTTTTCATGTGCACCGTGATGGCCGGAATCCTGCTCGTGATCATGGGAGCCACCGGCCTCGGCACCGGGGTAAAGTTCATTCCGCGTCCGGTTGTCATCGGATTCACCAACGGAATCGCTGTCCTCATCGCCAGCACTCAAATCAAAGACTTTTTCGGACTTCATCTCGATAAAGTCCCCGGCGTGTTCTCTCTCCGCATGGAAGCGCTCGCCCGAAGTTTCCACACGCTGTCTTACGAAGCGACCGCGCTGGCCGCGTTCACGGTTCTGGTGCTGATCATCTGCCGCATTCTTTCCCCGCGCATTCCCGGACCGATCGTTGCCTTCGCGTTAGCAACCTCAGCGGTTTATTTTTTCAAGCTGCCCGTGGAAACCATCGGCACCCGCTTCAACGGAATTCCCAGCGGGCTGCCTCATCTGGTGATCCCTAAATTTCACGCCGACCTCATCCACGGCCTGCTCGGGCCGGCCTTCACCGTCGCTATGCTGGGCGCTATCGAATCGCTTATGTCGGCCGTGGTCTCCGACCGGATGAGCAACGACCACCACAATCCCAACGTCGAGCTGATCGGCCAGGGGGTGGCCAACATTTTTTCGCCGATGTTCGGAGGACTTCCCGCCACCGGCGCCATCGCCCGCACCGCGACGAACATCCGTTCCGGCGCGCAGTCGCCGGTGGCCGGAATGATTCACGCGCTTACCCTTCTGTGCATCATTCTTTTCGCCGCTCCCCTGGTCAGCTACGTTCCCATGTGCGCCCTTGCCGGAATCCTGATGGTTGTCGCCTATAACATGGGTGAGTGGCGCGAGATTCCGCAACTACTCAAGCTCACGAAAACCGACATCAGCATCTGGCTGGTCACATTCGCGCTCACTGTTTTCGCCGACCTCACCGTCGCGGTTGAAGCCGGCATGATTCTTGCCGCCTTACTTTTCATCAGCCGCGTGGCCGCCACCACCACCGTTTCGCAAGTCACCGATGACTACGTCGAAGACGGGCGTATGCATATCCTCCAGGACAAGGACATTCCGTACTACGCCACCATCTTCCGCATCCACGGCCCGTTCCTGTTCGGCGCGACTGACAAAATTTCCGTCGTCACCGAAAACCTGCACCAGCTGCCACCGGTCGTGATCCTGCGACTGCGCAACATGACCGCCCTCGATGCCACTGGTCTGTTCGCTCTGGAAGAAGTCGCCAAGATATTGCACGCCAGCAAACGCACGCTGATCCTCTGCGGCGCCCGCGAACAGCCCGCGCAATTGATGCACCAGGGCGAGTTCTCCGAGGTAGTCGGAAAAGAAAACATCTGCGACAACGTGCAAGCAGCACTGCGCCGCGCAGAAGAAGTGTACGAGGGGCTGGAGGCGAAGTTCGTGGTCGGCAAGAGTTAGAGAGAGCATCTCGCCGACCTGACTGTCACCCACCCGCTTGTCATCCTGAAAGAAGCGAAGGACCTGCGCAATTTGCCGGCGATTGCACATATCCTTCGGCACGCTCAGGGCAGGCACTTCGGCCCGCAAAGAACGCAGACCCGGGATGACAGGAGCTCCTCAGTTTGCCGCCGCGCAGCACGCATCCGTAAACTGCTCGAATGGCTGGTCTCCACACCGCAGAAGTTCCCGTCCTCGAAACCGCGCGGCTGAAACTCCGCGGCCATCGCCTGAACGATTTCACGCAATGCGCCGCAATGTGGGCCGACCCCCAGGTTACGCAGTACATCGGCGGCAAGCCGCTTACCGAAGAGGAAGCTTGGACGAAGTTTCTGCGCTACGTCGGCCACTGGCGGTTATTGGGCTTTGGTTATTGGGCGGTTGAAGAAAAAGCTACCGGCAGTTTCGTGGGAGAGCTCGGATTCGCCGACTATAAGCGCGACCTGCAGCCCTCGCTCAACGGCACACCCGAGATCGGTTGGGTCCTGGCCTCGCCGGCACACGGCAAAGGTTATGCCACCGAGGCTGTGCGCGCGGCCGTCGCCTGGGGCGATGCGCACTTCCAATCCGCACGAACCGCCTGCATCATCGCTCCTGAGAATCTGGCATCCATTCGTGTGGCGGAGAAATGCGGATACTGCAGACCGCAACCCGCGAACTACAAAGGAAAGCCGACGCTGCTGTTTGTCCGCGAGCCGAAGACGTCACGATGACAGAATCGTGACCGAGTTTGCGCACGCTTTCCCCTTTCTGTGGCACATTAGAAGTTCATGCCCGCACCCGCCGACCCCAGAGCCGGACGCGCCGCTTTTACCCATCCCGCGTTTGTCCTGTTCCAGATCGCGCGATTTCTGATTGTCGTCGCCGTCGAAATGCAGGCCGTGGCCGTGGGATGGCAAGTCTATGAAATCACCAAGCGGCCGCTCGATCTCGGGTACGTCGGCCTTGCCCAGTTTCTCCCGGGAATTTTGCTGTTTCCTGTCTCTGGCCACGCCTCTGACCGCTTCGAACGCCGCCACGTTCTTTCTGCCTGCTACGCTGGATTCGCGGTGTGCTTCGGCCTGCTGCTCACACTGGCGCAACGCAGCGTGCATTCCGTGGCGTCCATTTATGTTGTGCTGATCCTGCTTGGCGTCGTGCGGTCGTTCAACGGCACTGCCAGTCGTGCAATACTTCCGCAACTCGTTCCGGAAGAGCATTTCCCCAACGCCGTCGCCTGGAACGCAACCACATTTCAGGCCGCAACTATTCTCGGGCCATCTTTCGGCGGCATTCTCTACGCCTTATTCCGCGGTCCGTCGGTCGTATACGCGGCGGCAACGCTCACCGCTATTGGCGCTCTTATCTCCACCTTCCGCATCAAGCCGGAAGCCAAGGTGCGCCCGCGGGAGCCCATGACGCTTACGACCGCGTTCGCAGGATTGCGTTACATCTGGCGTGAGAAGCTTATCCTGGGCGCGATCTCGCTCGATCTCTTCGCCGTGCTGCTTGGAGGAGCGGTGGCTCTGCTGCCCGTCTACGCTCGCGAAATTCTCCACACCGGACCCTGGGGACTGGGCCTGCTCCGCACCGCGCCCGGAGTCGGCGCCGCTGTGATGGCCGTTGCCCTTGCGCATCGCCCGCTGCGCGGCCGTTCTGGGCCGACGTTGCTGTGGGCGGTCGCCGGCTTCGGTGTCTTCACCATTATTTTCGGAGTCTCGCGCAGCCTTGTGCTGTCGCTGATCGCGCTGTTTTTGCTTGGCGCCAGCGACATGATCAGCGTGATCATCCGCGCCACGCTGGTGCAACTCGGCACGCCTGACGCCATGCGGGGACGCGTCACCGCAGTCGACATGATTTTTATTGGAGCTTCCAACGAATTCGGCCAGTTTGAATCCGGCCTGACTGCGCAGTGGTTTGGCACGGTACCCGCTGTCGTGCTGGGAGGAATCGGAACGCTCGTCGTTATTGCGATCTGGGCCTGGCGCTTTCCCGAGTTAAGAAACGCCGGCGAGTTGCTGGCCGCGGCGACTTCAGGCGACGACCGCGACCTGGAGGTTGTGTGAGAAACGCCGGAGCGTCCCCGCGTGAGCATCGCGAGGGTACGAAATTACTTGCCCTTTACCGAGGTCTTCGCGGCTCCAAGGTTATCGTACCGGTCGTAGACGCGCACCACGACCACATGTTCAGACGCCGCGGACGCGTCCTTTCCCGGCTCCGGCATCGCTTTGAAATCGTACTCCTCCACCTTCGCATCGGAAATCTTTCCGACCGGCTCCACGTATTTCCACTCGCCAGCATCCACCGAAAATTCCGCCTTCTTGATGGGCGAGAATCCGTCTTCGGCGCGGAAGCGCACGTGAATCTGCCCGCCCTCAACAGACGCCGTCAGATTCTCGATGCGTGGCGGAGTCGTATCCACCTCAAACCTGCGGCTCTCGCGCTCCGCCGTCAGAGCCTCGCCCGGCGAGTGCGAGGGCGCATCCGACGCCACCACCTTTACGGTGTAACCTCCGTCCGGCAGCAAGCTGGCGTCGAACGAATACGCCTTGTCGTTCAGGTTGTCTTTCAACAGCAGCCAGCGAGTCTCACCATCGCCGCGGTAGTAGACCGAATACACCAACTGATCGTCGTTCTCATCGTGCGCGCTCCACTTCACGCCGATCGCATCCCGGTCGCGCGAACTCGGTACGGGCGACTCAAAGTGCGCCCCTGCCGAGCCGCCAAACCCCGACCCTCCAAAAGACGGTCCGCCAGTGTCTGCGCCCAGGCTCAAGCCCGAAGCTCGCGGCATCGGCGAATACCTTGTCCCCACCTGCACAGTGACATCGTCAATCTCCGGCGCAACATTTTTCGCCAGGTAATTCAGCGTCACACTCTCGACGCCGGGTTTCGCGCTCCCGGAATGCAGCACCGCTTTCCACTGCGCGTAACGCGCCGGTGGAATTCCAGTCTCTGCACCTTTGTTCCAATCCACTTTTTTCCATGCGCTCCAGTTCCGGTCCGGATTGTCCACATTCCCGCTGCGCGCGAATAACTCCACATTCCCCTCGCCGCGAAATTCCGCTCGTCCCCAGCGCGAGAATATCTTGGCATCAAAAACGTCGCTCTCATACGTGCCTTCCGTTTCGGGAGCCGGCCCCAGCACAAAAAGCTTCCCCAGATTGCTGCTGGAAGCATAGAGCCCACCACCCGGAGCAGGCGCAAACCCGGTAATCTGCGAAGCCGGAGCCTTCAGCAGATCGGAAAACTCATCCGCTCCCGTTAGCGCGAAAATGTGTCCGCGGTTCCCAGTCCCCGCCAGCAGCCGGTCGTGCGCATCAAACGCGAGCGCATAAACAATATCCTCATGCGAAGTCCAGATCCGCGACGGCGACCCGTCAGGAGCGATCTTGTAAACATCCGACCCGCCACTCGCACCTCCACCGGGAAACGCAAATGGTCCTGCCATCGCAGAAGCGCCCGGTGCAGGCGTGACCGTTATCCCCGGAGTCGGCGTCGGCGTCGCGTTTGCCGCGTTGGCTGCGATCGCCATCATCGCAGCAGCGCCCGCCGCCGCATTCCCCCCCGGCCCGGCTCGTTTTTCCCCAACTGCCGCCGCATAAATATTCCCTGCGTGATCGAGCGCTAGTGCCGTGATTTCTTTTTTCGGCGCGCTGTAAAGCACAAATCCTTCTCCCGCCGGAGAAATTCGGTAGACCAGTCCGCTCCCGTCCGACCCAGCAATCACGTTCTCCTGGGCATCCAGCGCCAGCGTGCGGATGTGCGTCTCGTCGCTCTTGAAATACAGCGAGTGCTCTCCCTTGGCCGTTACTTTGTAAATTTCGCCGTGATCGCCGGTCGCAACGTAAAGATTGCCGGCCTTGTCCAGAGCCAGGTCCCAGATGTATTTCGTCCCCGGCGCAAAATAAACAGTTGCACTCCAGGAGGGATCCAGGTTCGGCTTGGCTGTATCTTTCTCTTTGTCGCTATCCTTTTCCGCGCTCTTGGCTGAGTCGGTTTTCGGTGGCTCGGCCTTGCCTGGCTTGTGCTCGATCTTGTAAACCTTGCCGTCCGGGGCGGTGCCCGCATAAATTACGCCGCCCGGTCCGACCTTCACGGCCTGCACTTGCAACTCCTGCGGCTCAAAAATGATGGTCGCCTTCCCGTCGGGAGTAATCCGGTATACGCGCGCCGGCGCGCCCGCGGCCACAAAAAGACTTCCCGCTTCGTCAGCGGAAATCCCCCATATGTAAGTCGAGGGCGTCCCATAAAGCGTCTTGAAACCAGGGGCCAATTCGAGTCCGCCCACGCTGTCAATGGCCACACCGGTCGCCGTGCCCTTGGTTAGTTCCTCAAATTTTGACTGCTCCCATGTGCGCGTCCCCTGCGCCAACGCGGCAGGAAGCACATCTGAACCACCGAAGCTTGTGAAGAGGAAACCAAGAAGAAGAAAAAAGAAAATCCGACGCAGAGTCTGCAATGTATTACCTCGAAAGGTCATTGTGGCGAGAACCTTCAGATTATCACGGTTAAAGAGCGCGAAGCCGTGCGTCCAAAGCCCGAAGCAGCTCCGCTTCCCGTGTTATCGTAGAACGTTCATGCCGTCGTCGCGCTCCAAACCGAAAACCGACTCCCGTGCGGCCTTGCTGAGCCTGCTAGCCCGCAAGTCGTTCCGCCTGGGCGAATTCAAACTGTCTTCTGGCGGCACCAGCGACTACTACATCGACTGCCGCACCACCACGCTCGATGCCAAAGGCTCGCGCCTCACCGGCGAAGTTTTTCTCGCAGAAATCCGCAAGCGCGAATGGAGGCCCCAAGCCATCGGCGGCCTCACCATGGGCGCCGACCCCATCGTCACGGCGGTTTCGGTAGTCAGCGGAGACCTGCACGGTTTTCTGGTCCGCAAAACCGAAAAGCAGCACGGCACCGGACAACGCATCGAAGGCCTCCGCGAAAAAGGCGCGCGCGTGGTGATTGTCGACGACGTTTGCACCACCGGAGCCTCAACCATCCAGGCCATCGAGGCCGCCCGCGATTTCGGATTCGAGATCGCTGGCGCAATGTGCCTGGTCGAGCGCGAAGAAGCCAACGGCCGTCCCAACGTGGAGAAGGCGGCTGCCCCTGCGCCGTTCGTTTCCATCTTCACGGCGAAAGAAGTGCGCCACGAGCACATCCGGCAAAGCCCGGCAAAACAATGACACCGCACTCCACTGATTTCATCGAACCGAAAGTTGACAATCAAGAACTGACAACCGGCCACCGGTCATTGACAACTGCCTCATGATTCAAACTTTAGAATGGACTGACCAGGGCGTCCGCTTCCTCGATCAGACGAAGCTGCCCACTGAAGAAACCTACGTCACCTGCAAAACGCATGACCAGGTCGCTGACGTCATTCGTAACATGGTGGTCCGTGGAGCGCCCGCCATTGGCGTGGCCGCGGCCATGGGCATCGCCCTCGGGGTCAAGAATTCCCCGGCCGAATCCGTCACCGACCTTAAGCGCGACCTCGATCAAATCTGCGATGTGATCGGGAAAACTCGCCCCACCGCCGTGAATCTTTTCTGGGCGATCCGCCGCATGCAGGAAAAATTCGAGCGCATCCGGGTCTGGCCCATCCCGCAGATCAAGCGAGCTCTCGTCGAAGAAGCCCAACGCATGCACGCCGAGGACATCGCTGCCAACCAGGCCATGGGACGCCACGGCGCCACGCTCATGCCCAGCGAAGGCGGAGTCCTTACCCACTGCAACGCGGGCGCGCTCGCCACCGCCGGCTACGGCACCGCGCTGGGCGTGATCCGCGCCGCCGTCGAGCAGGGCAAGAAAATTCGCGTTTACGCCGACGAAACTCGTCCGTTCCTGCAAGGCTCGCGCCTCACTGCATGGGAGTTGATGAAAGACGGCATCCCGACCACCGTGATCTCCGACAACATGGCTGGAGCCATGATGCACCAGGGCAAGATCGGGGCCGTCATTGTCGGCGCCGACCGCATCGCCGCCAACGGCGACGTTGCCAACAAGATTGGCACTTACACGGTTGCGATCCTCGCCAAAGAGCACGGCATCCCGTTCTACGTGGCCGCGCCCATTTCCACCGTCGACCTGGCTTGCCCCGACGGGAGCCACATCCCCATCGAGCAGCGCAACCCGAAAGAAGTGACGCATATCGCCGGAAAGCAAATGGTCCCCGACGGCGTCGCCATCGAAAACCCCGCCTTTGACGTAACCCCTGCGAAATACGTAGCCGCCATCATCACCGAGAAGGGCATCGCGCGCGCCCCCTACAATGAGTCTTTGCAGAAACTGGCAGGCACAGAGTCGGCAGTCGAAGTGTGAGAACTGCAGACGCTGCCACCGGCCGCGTAGGGAGAGCCGCCCTCGGCTGTCCGGCCGAGCGAAGCTCCGCAGTGCGTGAGACGCGCTGACGTGTTTGAACCTAAGGGAACTTTTGCTGTCACGCGACCGTATCCTTCACTAGAGATCGGATCAGGATGAAGATCTGATCAGAACGGTGCGTTCAAAAAGCGAGGTCTCCGCCATGTTCACTTTTCTACTCTGGTGCATCCTGTTCGTCATGTGCTGGCCGCTGGCGATTCTGGCGTTGGTCGCCTATCCCTTCATCTGGCTGATCCTGCTCCCCTTCCGCATCGTAGGCATCGCGGTCCACGGAGTCCTGGAGATTATCTTTCTGGCGATCACGCTCCCGTTCCGCCTGCTAGCCGCGCCTTTCCGGATTTGAGTAAAAGATGAATCGGATATACGAATCGGATGCGACGTCCGGAATTCAGATTTTGGGTGTCGCAGCGCTTCCAGCGCTGCAACCAGAATTCCAAGACTTGCGAAGGCTTTAGCCCCAGAGGTCGAGCTAGCTCTCCATCACCTTAAGATTCCCACTCACCACCAGCCGCGCCTCGGTCGCCCGCTGCACATCCTCCGCCGTCAGACCCGGCGCCACTTCCTCCAGCACCAGCCCATCCTTCGTGACGCGGATGTAAGCCATCTCGGTCACAATCGTGTCGACCACGCGCACGCCCGTAAGCGGCAAGGTGCAGTTCTTCAAAATCTTCGCAGCCCCGTCTCGTGTCGTGTGCTCCATCGCCACTACCACGCGCCGCGCGCCCGCCACCAGGTCCATCGCGCCGCCCATCCCCTTCACCATTTTCCCCGGGATCATCCAGTTCGCCAGATTGCCCGACTCATCCACTTCCATCGCTCCCAGCACGCTCAAATCAATATGCCCGCCGCGGATCATGGCAAACGAATCGGCGCTCGAAAAATAGGACGTCCCCGCCATCTCGCTCACCGTCTCTTTGCCTGCATTGATCAGGTCGGCATCTTCCTGCCCCTCGACCGGATAAGGTCCAATGCCCAGCATCCCGTTCTCCGACTGCAGAGTGACTTCGATCCCCGGCGGAACATGATTCGCAATCAGCGTCGGCATACCGATGCCAAGGTTCACGTAGAACCCATCGCGCAACTCACGCGCAATCCGCTTTACGATGCGCTCGCGCTTGTCGACGTCTTTGCCGGGCTTGTTCATCGTTCTCGACTCGTCACCGTACCCAACTCTTCATCGTCAAACTGATGCTGTCATCCTGAGCGAAGCGAAGGACCCCTGTACTTCTAGCCCGCCACGGGCGTCTCAGGGAGTTCTCCCCGCACTTCTCGCCTCGAACTATCATGCGCGCGCTTTCCTCACCGTTCTCCGCTCGATCCGCCGTTCGTACAACTCCCCCCGAAAAATGCGTTTCACGTAAATCGATGGAGTATGAATCGAATCTCCGTCCAACTCTCCCACATCCACCAGATGTTCAACCTCCGCAATGGTCACCTTCGCTGCCGTCGCCATCATGGGGTTAAAATTCCGCGCCGTCTTCCGGTATACCAAGTTGCCCTGCCGGTCGCCCTTCCACGCCTTCACGAACGCGAAATCCGCCTTGAGCCCGCGCTCCATCACGTAAGTGCGACCGTCGAACTCGCGCGTCTCTTTGCCCTCAGCGACGACCGTGCCAACGCCGGTCGGCGTGAAGAACGCCGGAATCCCCGCGCCCCCGGCGCGAATGCGCTCCGAAAAAGTTCCCTGCGGCACTAGATCCAGCCGGATGGTTCCCTTCAACACCATGTCTTCCAGCAATTTGTTCTCGCCGACGTAGGTGCCGATGTGATGTACGATCTGCCCCGCCGCCAAGAGAAGCCCGTTGCCCACGCCATCCACGCCCACGTTGTTGCTGATGGTGGTCAGATTCTTCGTGCCCCTGCGCACCAGCGCGCGAATCAAATTCTCCGGCATCCCGCACAGCCCAAACCCACCGATCATGATGACCGCGCCGTCAGACACGTCGCGAATCGCCTCATCGGCATTAACTACAACCTTATTCATAGCGTCCGCATTCTAAATGAATTCACTTCTTCTTCACCGGCATCTTTCGCAGCTGATGCGCCACCTCGAATTCCTCCGCCAGTTGCCGCGTCCCTAAATTCTCCCGGATGTGCGCCAGTCGCTGCTCCAGCTTGAACAGCGCGTCTTCGATATTTTGCTTGTTGGTGATGGCAACATCGCGCCACATCGAATACGGACTCGCCGAAATCCGCGTCATCTCCCGCAGCGCGCGCCCACCCGCCGCCAGCAGCGGTGCTTCCTCTCCAAATTCCTCCACCAGCACCGCCGCCAACGCGGTCGAAATCATCTGCGGTAAATGGCTGATCCACGCGCACAGCTGGTCGTGCTCGTCAGGAGGCACTAGCGCGATCCGCGCTCCAATCTGATCGATCCATCCTGCGAACTCCGCCACCAGGCCTTCGCTCAGGTTCTCCAGATCCTGCCCCGGCAGCGGCGTCAGGAACCACACCGCATTCTGAAACAAGTCGGCATCCGCATAATCCACGCCACTCAATTCTTTCCCTGCCATGGGATGCCCTGCCAAAAAGCGCCGTCCGGCACCCTTGCCAAAAACTTTCAGCGCTTGTTGCGTCACAGCCGTCTTCGTGCTGCCTACGTCCGTCAACATAGTCTTCGCTGGAAGAGCCGGCCCCAGCCGTTCGATCAAATCCACAATCGCCAGCACCGGCGTCGCAAGCACCACCACTTGGCTCCCTCGTACCGCGTCCCCGGGATTCGCGAAGCCCTCGTCGATTGCGCCACGATTGCGCGCCTTCTCCAGCGTCGCGTCCCGGTCGCAGCCGACGATCCGCCCGGCAAACTTCCGCTTCTTCAGCGCCAGCGCCAGCGAGCCGCCAATCAGCCCCGTCCCGACAATCGTGATTTGCCGAATGGCCATGAAGGGCAGTGAGTCATTGTGAGATTGACTCATTGAATCAATGTTACGAGTGGAAAAGTGAATGACGACCAGAAGATCAGATCAATGCCTCAATTACTCAGTGAGTCAATGACTCAATTCCTGCGCGATCTTCCGTCCCACCGCGGGTGCAATCATACGCAACTCATCCATCAGCTTCGCGAACTGCTCAGGAAATAGCGATTGCGCTCCGTCCGACCAGGCCTTGTTCGGATCGCAATGCACTTCAATCAGCAGCGCATCCGCGCCCGCCGCCACAGAGGCGCGCGCCATGGGCGCGACTTTATCTCGTCGCCCGGTGCCATGCGAAGGATCGGCGGTCATCGGCAAATGTGACAGCTTGTGGATAATCGGAATCGCGGAAATATCCATCGTGTTGCGTGTGTAAGTTTCAAACGTGCGAATGCCGCGCTCGCACAAGATCACTTCGTAGTTGCCGCCCGCCATGATGTATTCCGCCGACAGCAATAATTCTTCGAGAGTCGCCGCGATCCCGCGTTTCAGCAGCACCGGTTTGCGGACTTTCCCCAGTTCACGCAGCAGATTAAAGTTCTGCATGTTGCGCGCGCCCACCTGTAGTATGTCCACGTATGGCAGCATCATCCCGATCTGCGAAATCTCCATTACTTCGCTGATCACCAGCAGCCCGAATTTGTCGCCCGCCTCGCGCAGCAACTTCAGCGCGTCTTCTCCATGCCCCTGAAAAGAATACGGCGAGCTCCGCGGCTTGAACGCTCCGCCCCGTAGCACTTTCGCCCCGGCCTTGGCAACGCCTTCGGCGGTGCCAAAAAGTTGTTCCCGCGTCTCCACCGAGCACGGCCCCGCCATCACCACCACTTCATTCCCGCCAACCTCCACGCCGTTCGCCAGCTTGACGAGAGTTCCCTCCGGCCGAAAACTCCGCCCCGCCAGCTTGTACGGCGAACTGATGCGGTGCACTTCCTGCACACCGGGCAATAGCTCCAAGTTACGGATGTCGAAATCAATCCCCGCGCCCACCGCTCCCAGCACGGTCATGCGCGCGCCGGTCGACCGGTGCACCTCAAACCCCATCTTCACCAGTTGTTCGATGACCTGCTGAATCTGTCCCTCATCCGCCACTTCCTGCATCGCTACAATCATAAGTAAGCCTTCAGCTCTCGGCCGTCAGCCATCAGCTTGTGCTCTTAAAATAGAGAACTGAAAAGCTGATAGCTGAGAGCTATCCTAATCGTTCACTTCCGAGTCGAGTTCCGTTCCGCCAGCATTCGCAGCATCGGCCGGCGGTGCAATCTCTTCCTTCTGAATATTCCGCATCACATCCATAATGCGCTCGTAAATCCGCACCAGATCCCGTCCCGGCAGGGGCCCTTGATTCATCTTCTGGACATTCGAAAAGACAACTCCTTCGCGGTCGGGTTCGTAGATCGGCAAATTCGTATTTCGCTTCAGCCGTCCGATCTCCTGCGCGGCGCGCGCCCGCTCGCTCAGCAGCTCCACCAGCCTGCCGTCGAGCTCATCGATTTTCTTTCGCCAACCCGCAATATCCATGAATCAGCTCTGGGCCATCAAGTGTCTGTCTTCGGTAAACCCAAAAACAATTAAGCGAATCGCTCGGGAAGCTCAGCCTCGTAAAGTTGCTTTCATCCTCATCCTGTCTTAGTTGAGGGCTGAGAGCTGACAGCTGAGAGCTTCCCTACAAATTCTCCCACAGCCGCGGCCTCGCGTCCCGGATTCCTTTCAACGGTTTCAACAATCGCGCTGCCCACGACCACTGCGTCGGCAAACTTGCCCACCTCGGCAAACTGCTCTGCATTCGAAATCCCAAAACCCACCGCGATCGGTAGTTTAGTGACGCGCCGCAACCGACGCACTAATTTCTGCGCATCAGCGGCTAATTGCTGCCGCGCCCCCGTCACTCCCGTTCGCGACACCGCATACACAAACCCGCGCGAAGCCTCCGCAATCTTTTTCAACCGATCATCCGGACTGGTCGGCGCCGCCAGAAACACCGGCGCCAGATCGTGCGTCTTCATCGCCCGCAAATACTCTCCGGCTTCCTCCACAGGCAAATCCGTCACCAGCACGCCATCTACGCCTGCAGCCCGCGCCACCAGGCAGAACTTCTCCATCCCCATCCGCAGAATCGGATTCAGATAAGAAAAAATAATCAGCCCGGTAGACTGCGCATGTTGCCGCACCTCCGCCGCAAGCGTCAGAATCTGCCCCAGCGAAGTCGCATGCTTCAGCGCCCGCTCGCTGGCCCGCTGAATCACCGGCCCATCCGCCACCGGATCGCTGAACGGAACGCCTAGCTCAATCACGTCCGCGCCCGCTTCGATCGCAGCCAGAACGATCTCCCGTGTGACCGTAAGATTCGGATCCCCGCACGTCACGTAGACTACCAGCGCCGGTTTCTTGTGGAAGGTAAGAGGCATAAAAAAAGATTCAGAAGTTAGATTTCAGATTGCAGAATGAAAACCAAAACAGTCCGGGGTCTGCAATCTGAACATGCAATCCGAATCAGTATGCTGACTTCTGCATTATGAACTTCTCAATCGAGCTTCAGGTTCTCACGCAGAATCCCTACATCCTTGTCCCCGCGGCCTGAAATATTCACAATCACCACGTCCGACTTCTTCATCTTCGGCGCGCGCTTCAGCACTTCCGCAACCGCGTGCGCCGACTCCAGCGCCGGAATAATTCCCTCCGTCCGCGCCAGCAAAGTCGTGGCTTCCAGCGCCTCCGCGTCCGATGCCGGAACATATTCCGCCCGCCCCGTATCCCTCAACGCCGCGTGCTCCGGCCCAATCGAGGGATAATCCAGTCCCGCCGAAACCGAATGCGTCGTTGCAATCTGTCCCGCTCCATCCTGCAGAACGTAGGAATACGTCCCCTGCAGCACGCCGGGCATTCCTCCGCGAAACCGCGCCGCATGATCGCCCAGCTTCTCGCCGCGTCCACCTGCCTCCACTCCGATCAACTGAACTTTCTTATCTTTTAGAAAATCGTAAAATATCCCAATTGAATTCGAACCTCCGCCCACGCACGCGATAATCGCGGCAGGCAATTTTCCCTCACCTTTTAGAATCTGCGCCCGCGCCTCGCGTCCAATCACGCGATGAAAATCCCGCACCATCGTCGGATACGGATGCGCACCTAGCACGCTCCCCAACAGATAATGCGTGGTCCGTACATTCGTGACCCAATCGCGCATCGCCTCGTTGATCGCATCTTTCAACGTCCGCGACCCCGACTCCACACCGCGCACCTCCGCCCCCAGCAGGCGCATGCGGAACACATTAAGCTCCTGCCGCCGCATGTCTTCCGTTCCCATGTACACGACGCATTCAAATCCCAGCAGCGCGCACACCGTCGCCGTGGCCACGCCATGCTGGCCGGCCCCAGTCTCGGCGATCACGCGATGCTTGCCCATCCGCTCGACCAGCAATCCCTGGCCCAGGCAGTTATTAATTTTGTGCGCCCCGGTATGCAGCAGGTCTTCGCGCTTCAAATAAATCTTCGCCCCGTCCAGCTTCTGCGTCAGCCGCCGCGCAAAAAACAGCGGCGTTGGACGCCCCGCATAAGTCCGCAGCAACTCCGTCAGCCGAGCCTGAAATTTCCGGTCCCGCTTCGCTCGCTCATACTCGCGATCAAGTTCTTCAAGCGCCGCCATCAAAGTCTCCGGCACATACCGCCCGCCATAAGCCCCAAACCGCCCCGGTTCGTTCGCACGAACAGAGGACGGCGGCAAAGAATAAGCGCGAGGGTGCCCCATTTCTCGCGCGCTTTTTGCGCGAGAAGTGGGGATGTTGACTCTCGTCGATCGCGGAACCGTCGCCATATCTAACTCGTTTTCCTGTCGATCTCCCGTACCGCCCGCACAAACGCCCGTACCTTCTCCGGATCCTTTTTCCCCGGCCACGCCTCCACTCCAGAAGCCACATCCACTCCCCACGGCTGAAGGATGCCGATCGCCTCGCCAACATTTCCGGGCGTCAATCCGCCTGCAACAACCAATTTCAAGCCGTGCTTCCGCATTCCCTCTCCAAGACCTCGCGCTTTCTTCCAGTCAAATGCACGTCCAGTCCCACCGGGCTCGCGCAAATTCCCAGAATCCAGCAAAAGCGTATCCAGAAAACCTTCTGGGATCGAAATCCCCTCAGGCAGTTCCTTCCTCGACGCCACGAAGTCTGCAGCCATGCGCTCAACCTGGTTCACGTCCTCCCCGAAAAAACTCATTGGGAACGCCATCACGTTCCGGAACTGCGGAGGCAGGCAATCCCTACCGGTCGCCTTGTTGTGTGCGTTACTCCCCGCGACTCCTTCTGCGGAGAAATAACACTGGGTGCCTGTCAGTCCGGTTTGCAGTAAGACGTCGATCGGATCTTCGTCAGACCCCACAAACACCCCGATCTTCTCCAGCGCTGCCGGCAGCTTCTCCACAATCGCGCGCGCCGTCTGCACGCTCACGCACCGCGGACTCTTCTCATAAAACACGAATCCCACCGCGTCCGCGCCCGCCTCCACCGCCACGAGCGCGTCCTCCAGATTCGTCATCCCGCAAATCTTCACCCAAGTCATGAGGAGCAGTTGCCGGTTAATACTTGAACCTTCATCGTGAACTCGGTACCCGTGACTCGCCACTCGCGATTAGCTCGCGCAAAGTTTCTCCAACAGACTCCGCCCGCATCAACGACTCGCCCACCAAGCACGCCTGATACCCCGCTGCCCGCAGCCGCGCCGCATCCGCGCCGGAATGAATTCCGCTCTCCGCTACCCGCACAGCACTCGCAGGAATGTTCTCAGCGAGCCGCAAAGCCGTCTCCAAATCCACTTTAAATGTCCGGAGATCGCGCGAGTTCACGCCAATTAGATCGCAACCCGCGTCAAGCGCCCGCAGCAACTCGTCGCCATCATGCACTTCGCATAGGACATCCAGCCCGCGTTGGCGCGCCGCACCCGCCAGTGTTGCCAACTCCATCTGGGATAACGCCGCCACAATCAGCAATACCGCATCGGCAGAATTCGCTCGCGCCTCCAGCAACTGGAACTCATCCACAATAAAATCTTTGCGCAAGCAGGGAATCTTCACCGCCGCCGAAGCCACACGCAGATTTTCCAACGACCCCTGAAAGAATTCCTCATCTGTCAGCACCGAGAGCGCCGCCGCGCCCGCCGCTTCCAATTCCCGCGCCAACTCCGCCGGATGGAACTCCGCCCGAATCAATCCCTTCGACGGCGACGCCTTCTTCAACTCCGCAATAATCGCAATGCCATCCCGGCTCTTCGACTCCAGTGCCCGCCGAAACCCGCGCGGCGCATGCCGTTCCGCCCGCCGTTCCAGGTCGCGTACATCGGCGCCGCGCTTCGCCGCCGACACTTTTCCGCGCGTCGCCGCGACAATCTGATCAAGAAAGGCAGGCATAACAGTCCCTGAATTATACGGGAACCGGTGATCCGCGAATCGCGATGGGCCAGGCCCCCCTCACTGGCAGACGCTCTGCACCTCTTTATACGGTTTCTCCACATGCTCCGGATACTTAATCTGCTTCAACTGCATCATCTGGTCCAGCATCGTGCCGGCATCGTGCAGGCCAATATCCGGATCGCCCTGATACACCGGATCGCTCTCCGCTTCTTCCAGCGTCACCAGCTTGAATCCTTTTTTCTTCAGCAAATCTAGCGCATCCGGCATAATCGTGCTGCTGAACGCTCCCAGGTGCATCAGCAAAACGTAATTGATTTCATGCCCGTAAATCAGCTTGGCCTGTGCCCGCCCCAGGTCAAGAAATTCCGACGCCGTACTCAAATAACTCGTCCGCAGCCATTCGATCGATTTCTTGTCGTTCTTCGCCGCACAGCGCGCATAGGCGCTGTTCCACATGTAATCTTCCCAGTCGAGCGTGACCTGCGCGATTTTGTAGCCGCGCTTGGTCAGGTAATCGCGCACCGCCCGCCGCTTCTCTACCGTGTCGCCCTCATGCAGATACGGATACCGCAACCAGTGCCAGTCATTTCCCGGCTTACCTGGCCCGGTCCTCGCCAGCAGCTCCAGGGTCGGTTCGTCCTGCTCGAGATCGCGCTCGAACGCCTCGGCCGTGTTGGCCTCGAGATCAATGTGCGTATAGGTATGATTTCCAAACGGCTCCGCGGCCGCCCACAGCTTCAGCGCCTCCGCGCCATCCACGCTGCCTTCCAGTTTCTTCGCGTTGATGAATCCATACACCGGAGGCACGTGCCGCTTCTTCAGCACGGCAAGCGTGTCCCTCGTAATGTCGACTCGCGTCACGCCCGGCGGCAGCGCCCCATTCAGCGGCAAATCATCAATGGTGATCGCCAGCTTCTGCGCCGCGCCTAATCCCGCAAATGCCGTAAGGAAAAGAAAAAGCATCACAGCCTTCGGCCACACCGGCGCCGAAAGAGAGGAGCGAACCGTCCCAACCAGGTTTTTCATGGTGAAAGTGTACTCGAAGCAGCAAGCGTGCATCGCGCCATCGGACCAAAGGCCTTGTCCAGCGCGGATTTTGCGGATTATTCACAATTCGAAAACGAATACAAAAACGTTATTCCTCTCCTCGAATCTCCACTAAGAGCTGGAGAAGTTGCGGCGGGGCCGCTTCTGCGCGAGGTTGCGGATGGCGTTTGCACCAATTCCGGTCACCCGCCTGTGGACTGGCTGCACTCGATTGAAAACACGCGAGTTGCGCGCGGCGATTTTCGATTGACGAAAAAATTAGAAGGAGTAGAACAGTAATCGTTCTTTGACAGCTTCTTAAGTTTTTCCGGTTGGTGCAGCGTCCGGGGCTCAAGCGAAGTCACCTTTCACATCGCAAGATGAAGAAGGAGGGCGAGCAAGGGTCTATAGCAAAGCGCTGGTCGAGGAGAACGGGAAGAAACGTCGAAGGCAGGATAGAGTTCCGAGGCGTTAGGCAGGTTTATCCAGTTGGCGGTAAGCCCGGAGCCCGAGCGAAGATCGCGCGCAGCGCCCCGCAAGGGAAGCAGCGAGAGCAGGTCGAGTAAGGGTCTAAAGCGAGCTACTGGCTGAGAGGAACGGGCCTAACACCACCTCGGAACTCTTATTTTTTGGCTCTCACTTTTCGACTTCTCGCCTGGCTACGGCTTTTTCCGCGAGACAATCACCCACACCGTGCCACGGCCTTCGCAGAAGCGGCAGCGCTCCTGGCCCATTGACTTTCCCGCTCCGCGGCATTCCAGGCAGGTGGCGACAACGTGAAGCTCCTGCACGGACGCCTCCGGGAGCTTCGCGGGATCCTTGTAGGTTTCGGCATGATGGAAGTCCCTCAGCCAGAAGACAAGCTTGCCTTCAAGGGTTTCGCGCTCTTTGATGCCAAGTTGCGCGGCGCGCTGCGGCCACCATTCGTGAATGCAACCGTAGCAAACCAGTTCGCCAGCGTCGAAAAGAGCGCCGGGATCGGAACGGCGAACGAACTTCTTGCACCAGGAGCAGGCGTTGACGCCCAGCAAGGCGAAGGCGTCCTTCAGGCGGTCAAGGTCGAGTTCGTGTCGCGCCAGAACTTCTTCGGGGCTCGGGTTGGATCCTTCGGGCATTTGTTTGGTCGTTCAAGGATACACAACCTCGGGCGCGCAGTGGCTTCGGTGACTTCTAGTCGACGTGCTCTCCGACTTCGAAGCCCTCTTCGGCGTGGGGGAGGACGTCGCGCTCGGCGGCGACCCAGACGTAGAGCGTGGGCAGCAAGAAAATGCTCATGATGAGTGCGGCGATGAGGCCTCCGACAATGACGATGGCGAAGGGCCGCTGAGAATCGGAACCGATGGCGTGCGAGAGAGCGGCAGGAAGCAAGCCCAGAGTCGCGACCAGCATGGTCATCATAATGGGACGCAGACGAAGGACTGCGCCTTCGACGGCGGCGTCTTCAACAGTGAAGCGGCGCGCGCGCAGCTGGTTGATGTATTCGAGCATGATGACGCCAGTTTGCACGGACACGCCGAACAGAGCCAGGAATCCAACGCCGGAGGAAACGCTGAAATTTGTTCCGGTGAACCAGAGGGCAAGCAGGCCGCCAATGGGCGCGATGGCAATATTCGCCATAATCAGCAGCGCCCATTTGAAGGATTTGAACATCGTGTAAAGCAGGATGAAGATGATGAGGATGGTGATGGGGAGCACGATGAGCAGACGGGCGTTAGCTCTCTTCTGGCTCTGATATTCGCCTTCCCAGTAAAGGCTGTATCCGGTGGGCAACTTGACTTGCTCGTTCACCTTTTTGATGGCCTCTTCCACCGTGCTGCCGAGGTCGCGGCCGCGGACACTATATTTAATGGCGACATAGCGGCGGTTGCCCTCGCGGTAAACTTCCGAGGCTCCATCCGTAAGCTTGATTTTGCAGAGTTGAGCCAGCGACACGCGTTCTCCGGAGGGGGAGAGCAGGCGGATGTTCTCGATGGCTTCCTTTGTGTTGCGGTATTGGGGAAGATAGCGCAACGTCAGGTCGTAGCGGGCTTCGCCCTGCAGAACCTGAGTGAGCGCGTTCCCGCCGACGGCAGTCTGAACCGCATCTTGCACGTCGGCGACGTTGATCTGATAACGAGCGGCGGCTTCGCGGTCGACCGTGACGTTCAGGTTGGGCTGGCCGAGCACACGAAAAACTCCCAGGTCTTCAATGCCATTGATTTTGCTCATGATGCTGACGACCTCGTCGCTCTTGGCTTCGAGGACTTTCAAATCGTCGCCGTAGATCTTGGTTGCCAGCGCGCCTTTCACTCCGCTCACGGCTTCTTCCATGTTGTCTTCGATGGGCTGAGAAAATCCCCAGACCACGCCGGGAATCTTGTCGAGTTCGCGTTGCATGGCGGCGATTAATTCGTCTTTGTTCTCATGAAACACCGGGCGCCATTGTTCCTTTTGCTTGAGGTCCACGAAGAATTCAACGTTGAAGAATCCGGTGGTGTCGGTGCCGTCATCCGGCCGTCCGACTTGGCTGGTGCATTGCGGCACTTCGGGAAAAGAGCAAAGCATGACTCGAGCCTGGTTCGCAACCCGGATGCCTTCGTCTGGCCCGGTGCTGGGGGCGAGCGTTCCCCGCACCCAGAGCGCACCTTCGTCCAGGTGCGGCAGAAATTCAGAACCGATCGTGCCACTGAAGGCGAGATAATTTCCCACGGCCGCAAGAAGCAGGCAGACCCCCACAGTGACCGCTCGATGGCGAATGGCCCAGCGCACCGCAACGCGATAGCGGTCGATAAGGAACTGCATCACCGGGTTGTGCCATTCTTTTGCGCCCTTGGCGAAAGCGAAACTTGCCAGCACGGGCGCGATCAGGATCGAGAACAGCAATGCCCCGAGCAAGGCGAAGGCAACGGTCCAGGCCATGGGATGAAAAAGTCGTCCCTCGACGCGCTGCAGAGTAAAAATAGGCAAGTAAGCAGTGATGATAATGGCGATCGCGTAGAACACCGGACGCTGAACTTCGTGCGAAGCCTCGCTGATTTTTTCGCTGGGAGTTTTGGAATCCCCGTTGTGGTAGCCCAAGTGGCGAATAATGTTTTCGATCATCACCACCGCGCCATCCACTACCATGCCAAAGTCCAGCGCGCCCAGGGATAGCAAGTTGGCGGGAATGTGCCTCAAGTCCAGGCAGATGGATGCGAACAACAGCGAAAACGGAATGGTCGCCGCCACGATAAGCGCGCCCCGCACATTGCCCAGGAACAGAAGGAGAATCAGCGATACCAGGATCATTCCTTCCGTCAGATTGTGCAGCACGGTATGACTGGTGAAGTGAACCAGGTCGCTACGATCGATGAAGGGAACGATCTTCACGCCGGGAGGCAGGATATGGTCGTTCAGTTCCTCGACTTTCGCGTGGATGCCCTGCAGGGCTGTGTCCGCGGCCGCGCCCTTCCGTAGCAGCACAATGCCGGAGACCACATCGTCGTTGTCGACGATCTTTCCGTCCTCCCGGTGGATTGCACCGTGGGGACCGTAGGGACAAGCACTGCAGGCCCGCGCAAACTGGCCGAGGCGAATTTTTGGGCCCTGTGAAACCACAGCAATATCTTTCACACGGAGTGGAGTCCCGCTCTTAGTCACGATGACCGTGCGTTCAATGTCCTGGGCGCGGTCGACCAATCCCACGGAGCGCACGTTGATCTGCTGCAAACCTTCCTGGATGAAACTTCCGCCCGCGTTGACGTTGTTGTTGGTGAGTTGTTGCTCGACCTGGGCCAGGCTCAAGCCGTAGGCGACAAGTTTGTTCGGATCCACGCGCACCTGATATTCGCGAGTCGGGCCGCCGAAGCTGGAAACGTCGACGATATCGGGTACGGCTTTGAAATTCTTTTCGACGACCCAGTCCTCGAGCGACTTCAACTCCATCGCGTCATAGGCCGGATTGGTGCTGTGCAGGGTGAAGAAATAAATCTGGCCTACGGGGCTCCAGTCGGTGCCCATTTGGGGGATGACGCCCGGCGGCAGGGTGACTTGACTCAGGCGCTCAAGGACGCGCTCGCGGTTCCAGTCGTTGTCGGACTCGTCGTCGAAAATCAGTTTCAGGTCGGAGAGTCCGAAAAGCGAGAACGAACGTAGATGCACGACATGCGGAATTCCGTTCATCACGACTTCAAGCGGAATCGTGACCTGCTGCTCGACTTGCTCGGCCGAAATTCCCGGCCATTGCGTGATGACTTCTACATAATTATCGGCCACATCGGGATAAGCCTCGATGGGCAGCCGCTCGAAGGAAACGATTCCGCCGGCAAAAAGGATCAACGCCAGCCCCAGAACGAGGAGCCGGTTGTTCAGCGCGAAATCGACGATGCGGCGAATCATTGTTTATTTATTGCTTCCTTATTTATTGCTCAAAGTTATTGCTCCACCGTGTTCTGCAGCGGCAAGGCGTTGGAGACCACGCGATCGCCGGGCTTGAGGCCGGAGACGATCTCCTGCATGTTGCCGGGAAGCATGCTGCCCGTCTGCACCTCGAGACGCTTGAAGTGGAACGGAGTGATAGGCGCATAAACCCATTCGCGATCGTGCAGGTGCAGAATCGCGGTTGCGGGAACCGCGGCGCGCGTCTCCGCCTGCTTGCCATAGAACGTGGCGGTGACAAACATTCCCACGCGCATCATCCCCGGGTTCGCGACTTCGAGCCGAACCTTCGCGGTGCGAATCGTGGGATCGAGAACCGGCAGGATGTTGTCGATGCGGCCCTTGAGGGCCTGGTTGGGATAGGCGTTCAAATGAATGTCGGCGTATTGCCCGACATGCACGGCGTCAAGATCATTTTCGTAGACGTCGCAAACGATCCAGACATAAGACAGGTCGGAAATAGTGAACGGATTGGGCGACCCCAAGCCCGGTATGCCCGACGCGTTGGTCACCTGCTGGTCGGTTATGACGCCGGAGATGGGAGCGGTGATATCGACGATTCCAGAAGGATGGTCTTTGTCGACGCCGAGCGTGCGCAACTGTTCGTTGGCGGCATTCAGATCGACTTTGGCATCCTGTTCCGCAGCTTCTGCCTGTTCCAGCGCACTCTTGGCGACGGCGCCCTTGTCGTAAAGAATCTGCGCCCGCTCGAGTTGCACGCGCGCCAGGCGCTCATCGTTCACGGCCTTGAGATAGGACTGGTAGGCTCCGGAGATATCGTTGCTCCGGACTCGCAGCAACAATTGGCCCTTTTGCACGACGTCGCCTAACCGGGCTTTGATCTCCACAACCCGCCCTGCGGCTAAGGAGATCACGGGGACGGAGCGGTTAATATCGGGCTGTACCACACCAGTCACATTCAGAGCAGGCGCGGACTTGTGCTCAATCGCCGTGGCCAATGGAAACTGATCCGGGTGATCCACTTTGAAATTGTTGGCGTCCATGTCCGGCTCAACGGTCGCCGCAGGAGGAGCCTCGGACTTGGGGTCTGCTTTGCCGTCATTGCAGGCAGAAAGAAAAGAAGCCAAGGCTAATCCCAGCGCGGTTGCGGTAAAAGATCTGAAGTATCGGTTATTCATGCAAAACCTCTCGCCCCACGGCCTGGTTTAATTGCGCCGCGGACGTCAAATACGAACCCACGAGGTTCACGTAACTCAGTTGGACGGTGCGGTACTCAGTCTCGGCGTTGATAAAATCCAGAAGCGAAGCTCCGCCGTGCTGATAAGAAAATAAGATTGTGTCCCGCACGTGCACCGCCTGCGCCAGATACTTCTGCTTGTAAGGCCGCAGCAGAATCAGATTGCTGTTTAAGGTGGCGTAAGCCGAATCCACATCGTTGAAGACCTGGGCCTTGGCGGCATCCCGCAGCTTTTCGTTGCGCGCGATGTCCAGCTTGGTGCGCAGCTTCTCGCCCTGGTTACGATCGAAGATGCGGAGCGGAATACTCACGTCAAGCCCAAAATAAAAATCAATGGGAGGATTCCGGCCTGCGTCAAAGCTGACCGTGGGATCCGTTGAGCCGTTGGCCTGGGCCAGCTTGTAGTCAGTTTGAGCTTTATCCACGGACTGTATCGCCGCTTTCAGATCGGGACGATTATCCAGGGCAACTTGCCGGTATGCGTCCAGAGCGTCGATCTGATCGTTAAAATCAAACACGCCCACAACATCGAACTGCTCAATGGGAGTGCGGTCGTTGAGCAGCATGAGCATTTGAATTTTGGCCGTGCGCAGATTCACGTCCGCGGTCTGCACGTCGGACTCATACTGCACTCGCTGCAACTCCAGCCGATCCAGGTCGATCTGGGCGATGTCGCCGGCCTGCAGGCGGTCGCGGCTTATCTTCAGCACGCGGTCGTAATACTCGAGATTCTCTTTCGAAACCTGCAACACCGCGCGGGCCTGCAATACCTGTATGAACGCACTGCGCAGGGTGAACAGGAGGCCGCGTTCCAGATCGTCCTGCTGCGAAATTCCAATCGCGGTGCCCTTCTTTGCACTTTGCGTCCGCAGCCCGCGCTTGTTGTCGCGCTCGATCAGGTAACTCACTGTGGCCGAAGGCAATAAATAGGCAAAAGCCCCGTGAGGCTGCCCAGCCGAGAAGGGAGCGATCTGATCCGTAAGCAGCGTCAGATCCGGATTCGGCCGGAGATGTGCCGTGATCTCCTGCGCCTGCAACTCGTCGATGTTGAGTTTGCCCGCCAGCAGGGTAGGGTTATTCATCTCGAAACGGTCTTTCACCTGATCCCAGGTCCAACTTTGGACCTGCTGCGGAGTTGCCTGTTGCGCAGACGAGGCTGCGGCAACTCCCAACGCCAGGAGCGGGAGAAGCCAAATACCTCGACTGGTTTTCCTGCGCATCGCCCTGATTCCGTTGACTTTCGTTAGTCCTAAGCTGCGTTGACCCTAATTCGCTAAACCCTGAATTTTCTTACCCAAATTTTCGTCCCTAGCTCTGCTAACCTGCCCAAACGCCGAGAGATGCCCTGATCTCGTTCGCTGGTTTGATTGGGGTGTAGCCTGTAAGCCCCTGATTCTCTTAAGTTATTCCTTCGGAGCAGCCCGTCGTGCCGATCGGACCTCCACGAATATCTGGACCGCTGATGAGAATCTCGTAAATATGGGGGAAGTCGCCGTCGATTTTTGCGTGCGACGGATCGGCGAACCAGCGAAACACTTTTAGCAAACTATGCGAGGCAGGAGCGTGGCGGAGCGCGGCTGGCACGGAGAACGAGGGGAGCGGCACTCTCCGATTGAGACACAGAAAAAGATTCGTGGCGACCCTCGGCGAGCAGTGCAAACGAGGCCGGAGCTGCCACTACCGCGGGCAGAGTCTGCCACCGGCTGTGCCAAACGGAAGCCTTTTCCCCTGCCGCCTGGCGAGCACTGCGCTTGCCGGGCGAGGATTCTTCCATCTCGGTGCGCATGGCGTGCAGGTCGTCGGTGGCTGAGATTACGGGAAAAAGCAGAACCAGCAAACACCCCAGAGCCAACAAGCACTGCAGAGAACCGAGTTTGCCCAGGGCTCGCGTGTGGAAGCTCCGCCGCCACAGCCAGTAGCCCGGCAGCGCGAGCAAAAGCCACGTAAGGTTCAGCAGCAGTTCCATCCGCAATAAGTTTTGCAGAAAGCTGGACGCGAAGTCAATGTGACTGGGGTACCCGAGGTCAGGCTAAGGCCCAACCGTGACTCGAAGGCGGTGCGGCGTCTGCAGGGGCTGGCGATAAATGCGGTTCTTGGAAGCTACCTCACCCACCACGTCCACGTGAACCAGGTAAGCGCCGAAGGGCAAGGTTTCGCCGAAGGGAAGTTCCATGCCGATGGTGGCACGCGGCAAGGGGAGGCGCTGATAACCGATGGCGGTGGCGCGTCCGTTCTCGGCGATCGCGTAGACCACGAAAGTTAAATCGACATCGTCGACTGTCGTATTCCCGACTTCGACACTGCCTTCAATGCGGCTTCCATTTACGTGGGCGGGGGCTTTCCAGACGAGCGTGAGGGCCTCGATCACGCGCAGCACGAATTCTTTTTGCACAGCTCGCTGGCGGCCGTTGTCGGTTACAGAAATCGCAAACCGATATTCGCCGGCGCGAGTGGGCTCACCATGCAGCACGCCGTTGTCCTCGAGTTTGAGTCCAGGCGGTATGACGCCTCTCTGCAGACGCCAATGCAGAACGGAGCCTCCGCCCTGCGTGTTGAACTGGAGGGAATAGCGCGAGTGAGGGTAGGTATCGGGTAACGTCGAATCGTTTTTGATGGCCAGACTGTTATCGTTTAGCGCCTCCGCCCCTGCCGAAGCCGTGCTTGCCTGTTGCCCTGCCGGATTCGCGCTCGCGGGATTCGCCTGGCACACCATCGTCTGGCACAAAAGGGTTCCGCCTACTGCGGCAAACGAGCACAACAGAGAGAATAGATACGCTGGGCGCAATAATCTTGTGTAAAAGCTCAACACTTTCTCAGCCTACTCCTTTCCACTCACGAACCGGTCCACCACGCGGAGAAACATGCCCGTGTCGTCCACAAATGTCATGTGTCCCGCTTTGGGCAGAACCACCAGCTTCGATCCGGCAATCTTGGCGTGCATAGCCTCGGAAAGCGGCGGAGCGCACTCGTCGTGATCTCCCACCAGGATCAGCGTCGGCACTTGGATGCTCGAAAGGCGGTTCGTGTACTCGACAGATTTTAGATTTCCATCCACGACGTATTCCCCGTGCGAGCCCCACATTTCGCGATACAGATCCCAACTGATATTTCCGCCGGCGATGGGATCGTAGTTTGGGTCGGGACGATTCTGATACAGGTAGGGAAAGTATCCTTCGCCCCAGGCTGCGATCAGATAATCGTTGGTATAGCGATTCTTTTCATAGTCATGGCCGTGGCCGAACAAGCCGTCGGCCTCCATCTTGTTGATGCGATCGCGCAGCTCGGCCGGCATTTTTTCCTTGATCTGCACCAGGACGCGATTCAGCTCTTTGGTGCTGGACCAGGTGCTGGCCAGGATCAAGTGCGACAAATGGCTCTGATATTTCAGGGCGTAGGCCTGGGCCAGCGCTCCACCGTAAGAATGTCCGAGCAGGGAAATCTTGCCGAGATTCAGGCCGCGGCGAACGGCTTCGACATCTTCCACCATGTTTTCGACGGTGTATTTCGAGGCGTCTTCGAGTTTCTGCGAGCGGCCGGAGCCGCGCTCGTCAATAAACACCAGCTCGTTGTGCCGCGCCAGGGGCAACAGGTAAGGCAGGAAATAGTCGTGAGACTCGCCGGGGCCGCCGTGGACGATCAGCAAGGGTTTGCCGCGTCCCAGGGTGTAGTAATAGATCATGACGCCGTTAGCGTCGACGAACCCCTCGTGCGCGGGATAAACGGCCGCTACGGGCTCGGCAGGGGGCTTAGCAGCGGGGTGGGCCGTCTTGGCAGCCTGCGCGAAGCTTGCGGAGCCGGAAAGAAGCACGGCCAGCAGGGCGAGAATGTAAAGAAATGTAGAGCGGAGCGAAGGTTGGCAAGGTGAAGATAGGCAAGGTGAAGATAGGCAAAGTGAAGATCGGCGTGGCGAAAACTCACAGGTTTTCATGTGCGCCATGCTAACTCCTTCGGTGGCAAGGCGACAACGGTCAGGAAATCCGGTCTTCGGAGCAACGCAACGGGAGTTGCGGAGAATCAAACTGCTTGCTTCGATTTTTGTTTCGTGAAAGCGCTACTTATTCTTAAGGTTCGGGTTTATGGCATAGGAATTCACTGTGCTAGCCTGTGAACAAGTGTCTCCAAAATCTTCGAGCTGGAATCTCTTAGGGGGTAGGTATGTCATTACGAAATCGGTTTGTCCTAATGTCTGTTCTGGCCACGCTGGCAGTGTTGATGGGTTGCAGCAGTACGCATAAAGCGGCGCCTCCTCCGACTGGTGGATTCAGCGATACGAATTTGAATGGCACGTATGTTTTCTCTACGACCGGTAGTGACCTCAATGGGAATTTCTTGACCATGGTGGGCACCTTCACCGCCTGTGGTTGCACGAGCGGCACGATCAGCGCTGGCGTCGTGGACATGAATGACCCGGCCTTCTCGGCTCCGGTAGCACAGCTGGCGATAACCGGAGGCAGCTATCATGTCGGTGTAGATGGGCGGGGTACGGCTTCCCTTACCGCCGCGACCCCGTTCGGAAATTCTATTGGGCTGGACTTCGTATTGAGTTCCAGCCAGGGCGGTCTGGTCACTGAGTTCGACGGCAACGGCAGCGGCAGCGGTACGCTTGACCTGCAGAGTAGCGCCCGCAGGCCAAACTGCTGCCGGAACGGACGTTTGTTTTTAATCTCGGGGGCATTTCGGGCGTCAGCATCACCACTGGATTTGGAATCCCGCTGGCCACGGTCGGTTCGGTCACGCTGGATGCGTCGGGCAATCCCACGCCGCGGCGTGCAGGATCTCAACAACGATGCGGCGCCAGTCCCCCACTGTCTCCTGACCATCGCTACGTCTTCGATATCCTGGTCGGATCATCACCGACTACGGCAGCCTCGTCACCAACGGCGGGACATTCAATTTTGATGTCTATGCCATCAGTTCCACGCACTTGAAGTTCATTGAGACGGATGCGCTCCCCATCCTTGCGGGCGACGTTTTCTCGCAGAGCAGTGCCACGTTTCCGTCCGGCGAATTGGCATTCACCATGGTCGGCATCGACTTCCCGCGACTGGCGGGCTCGGTCCGCTTGCTGTGGGAGGCATGATGAACTGACGCCACTGGCACCAGCCATCAGCGCCGGTGTTGAAGATTACAATGACGGCGGAGTCAAGCAACATCACGTCAACCTCAACCACAGCCGTTGCTCCGTTTCACGGTGGAATCTAGCCCCTCTCACGGACTGGCCGTTACCTGGTCACGTTCAATACGGTTTTGAGAACGGTAACTGACGGCAACGCGACGATTCCCTACACGTTTGCAGCCTATCCTTCCAGCGGCGGCACTCAGTTGCTGGAAATCGACGGCTTGGGCATCACTGGCGGCGTCGCTTATCCGCAGAGCAATACTTCGTTCGCGTCCGGGCAGGGCTACGGATTGAACCTCACCGGTAGCAACGGCAGCGAGGTCGACGACATCGCCGAGTTCACGAACACCAACTAACACGCTCACTGGCTTGATTGACGTGAATAATGCGGGGCTACGAATCCCCCTCAGAACTTCAGCCGGCACTTACACGCCGGATACCACCAATCTCGGCCGCGGGTTGATTACGACTACCACCGGTGGGGTCAACCTGGTTTCGTACACGCTCGACAGCACGGACAGCATCTTTATTGAAATTGACAATTATCAAGTCGCGCTGGGTTCGATCGGGCAACAGGCTTCTGCGTCTCAGGGGGCGATCGCGACCCGCATGGCTTCGCTACGGCCGAGAGTGGCTGCCCGGGTGGCCTGGAAGAGAAGCCGGCGGCGGTTGGTCAGGGCCGGTAAGGCGCGGTAAGGCTCGCGTTGTTTGAACGTTTCAAGGGGCACGGGCTAAGCCTGTGCCCCTTGCTATTTGCGGTTTGCGTAATCGGTCTCCGTCAGGTCGCTGAAAGACTCTCTGTGCAAGAAAATGCGACCACTGGGGCTGAAGCCCGCGCTGATTTTGGAGGCTCTACGCGGCGCTGAAGCGCCGCTCTTCCACGGTTCTTCCACGGTGCTTCCGCGGTACTTCCGCGGTACTGCTCAGGCAGGTCAGCTCTCGGAGACTTCTATCTTCGTTGCAGGGGCGACTCCGGCTGCGGCTTTTGTTCTTGAGGTGATCGACGCGACGATCCGGTACGTCAGCAACACCAGCAGTACGAATGCGTAGCGCAGGGGCGAGCGCAAATCGGCTTTGACCAGCCAGATGTAGTGGATGACTCCGGCAGCGGCGCTGAGGTAGATGAGGCGGTGCAGAGCTTGCCAGCGCTTGCCGCCGAGGCGGCGGATCCAGCCTTTGGTGGAGGTCAGGGCGAGAGGAATCATCAGCACGAAAGCGGCGAGGCCGGCGGTAATGAAGCGGCGCTTGGCGATGTCGGCAAGCATTTCGTGCACGTCGAAAAATTTGTCGAGCCAGACGTAGGTGGTGAGGTGCAGGCATCCGTAGAAGAACGCGAACAGGCCGAACATGCGGCGGAGGTTGATCAGCCAGTATTGCCGCGTGAGCTTGCGCAGCGGGGTGACGGAGAGCGTGATCAGCAGGAAGACGAGCGTGCAGGTGCCGGTGGAGTGAGTGATGGCCTCGATGGGATTCGCTCCCAACTCAGCGTGGAAGGCTCGCCAGGCAAGGTTCGCCAAGGGCGCCAGGCAGGCGAGGAAGATCACGGGTTTGAAGTAGCGAAGCATAAGAGCAGTGGCCAGGACGGGGTCAGGTGGTACTAATCACCAGCACTGCTGACTAGACTGACTGCCCGACTCTGCCTTAGAAATTCTTCTTCAGGTCCATGCCGCTGTACAGGCTTGCCACCTGATCGCCATATCCGTTGAACATCAACGTGGGGCGCTTGAAGAATTCTCCCAGGCGGCGTTCTTTGGCCTGGCTCCAGCGGGGATGGTCCACGTTTGGATTCACGTTGGAATAGAAAGCCGTACTCGCTGGGCGCGGAGATGTTCCAGGTATTCAGCGGCTGCTTGTCGGTGAAGCGAATGCGGACGATGGCCTTGGCGCTCTTGAAGCCGTATTTCCAGGGGAGGACGATGCGCAGCGGCGCGCCATCCTGATTGGGAAGGTCCTCGCCGTACATGCCGAAGCACAGCAGGGCGAGCGGGTGCATGGCTTCATCCATGCGCAGGCCCTCGACGTAAGGCCAGTCGAGCACGGCGCGGCGCTGCCCCGGCATCTGGTTAGGATCGAGCAGAGTGGTGAACTCCACGAACTTGGCTTTGCTCTGAGGGTTGACGCGTTTGATGAGCTCGCTCAGAGAAAAACCTACCCAGGGTACGACGATGGACCAGCCTTCCACGCAGCGGTGCCGGTAAATGCGCTCTTCGGGCGGGGCCATTTTGATGATGGTGTCCACGTCGAGTTCCTGTTTTTTGTCGACGAGGCCGTCGATCTTTACTTTCCACGGCCGGGTGCGGAAATTCTTTGCCAGATCCGCCGGTTCTTCTTTCTGCGTGGAAAACTCGTAGTAGTTGTTGTAGTGCGTGACGTCCTTTTCGGGAGTGATCGTCTCCGTGGTGCTGAACGGGCTTTTCTGGATGCCGTCGATCTTGTTGCCGGCTTGCGCCACAGTCGTGGGATTGATCAGTTGCCGCAGACCCGAGCCGGCGGCGACCGCGGCTCCCGTAATGGCCGCGCCGGCCAGAAATTTGCGCCGGTTCAGGTAAAGATTCCGGGGAGTGATTTCGGACGAGCGAATGTCTGGCGCTTTCTTGATTAGCATTAGAACCCCTGTCTCTTACAGTACGCGACTCCGGCCCCGGCGGATTTCGCCGCCACGATTAACTTTTCTGCTATCAATATCTTCAACTAGATAGGACGCGCAGAACAAAGAAAAGTTGCAAAGATGAGAGTTTCCGCGGGTGCAGAACCAGCCCATTCTGCGAACTGAGAGCTGAGAAGCCTAGCCCAACACTTCTCGCACTTTTCGCGAGAGGCTTTGCAGAGTGAATGGTTTTTGGAGGAATGCCTTGCCGCTCTCGATGGTGCCTTCGCTCACGATGGTGTCTTCCGTGTATCCGGAGAGATAGAGCACCTTGACTTCAGGGCGCGCAGCGACGAGTTGGTCGGCGAGTTCGCGGCCGCTCATTCCGGGCATGACCACATCGGTGATGATCAGGTCAATCGTCCCTGCATGGGCCGCTGCGATCGCTAAACCGGACTGCCCGTTCTCCGCTTCGAGAACGTTATAGCCTTTGCTGGCGAGAGTCTCGCGCACCAGTTGCCGCACCGACTCTTCGTCTTCGACGAGCAGCACAGTTTCGGAGCCGCCAACGGCAGTGCGCGAAGCCGGCGCGGCTCCGTGGGCTTCGGCAGCCTCCTCGCCCCGAGGCAGGTAAATGTTGAAAGTGGTTCCTCGTCCAATGTCGCTGTGCACCATCACATAGCCTCCGCTCTGCTTGACGATTCCGTAAACGGTGGAGAGTCCAAGCCCGGTGCCTTTGCCTTTTTCTTTGGTAGTGAAGAACGGTTCGAAAATGCGCGACTGCGTTTCCCGGTCCATGCCGGCGCCATTGTCGCCGACCGAGAGCAGGACGTAGTGACCGGGATGAATAAATGTCTGTTCGCCGCGGTAGGCGTCGTCGAGTGTGATATTGCGAGTCTGGATAACGATCTGACCGCCGCCGGGCATGGCGTCCTTGGAATTGACGACGAGATTCATGAGCACTTGTTCGAGTTGCCCGGCGTCAGCCCGAGTGCAGCCGGCGTCCGGAGCGAGCCGGGTGATGAGCTCGATATTTTCGCCGATCAAAGGCCTGAGCAGACGCTCCATGTCTTGAACTACGGCGTTCACGTCGACGATTTTGAGCTCGAGCATCTGCTTGCGGCTGAATGCCAGCAGTTGCCGCGTCAGCGTCGTGGCGCGGTCGGAGGCCAGTTGAATGGCGCGGGCCTTCTCGTGGAGCGGATGATTAAGATCCAGGTGCCCGAGTATCACTTCGGTGTAGCCGCTGATGACCATCAGCAGGTTATTGAAATCGTGGGCGACGCCGCCGGCGAGGCGACCGACGGCTTCCATCTTTTGCGCCTGGCGGAACTGATCTTCAAGAAGGCGGCGTTCGGTCACGTCTTCGGCGATGGCTTCGAGCACGTCGGCGGGCTCATCGGCATTGCTGACGGCGCGGCCGCTGATGCGGACGGTGATGGGGCTCGCGTTTTTCCGCTTCCACTTCACTTCGATTCCGTCCATCCGGCCAACGCGCCGGAATTCGTCGATCAGCCGCGTGTGTTCTTCCGGATGCATGAACACGTCTCTCTGGGGATCGAGAGCCAGCAATTCTTCGGGAGACTCATAGCCCAGCATGGCGATGAGCGCCGGGTTCACATCCAGGAACTTTCCTTCGAGTGTGGCGCGGTAAATTCCGTACACCGAACTCTGCACCAGCGAGCGGTAGCGCCACTCCGAACGGCGCAGTGCCTGCTCGTTCCGTTTGTGCTCGACGGCGCTGGCGACCTGCTGCGAAACGAACGTCAGAATTTCCTTGTCCCTTTCGGAGAACCGGACACTTTTTGAATAGGTTTGCACCACCAACGCGCCGAAGCTGTGTTCACCTACTTTCAGCGGAACCCCCATCCAATCCAGCGATCGGGCGCCGGTGCGCTCCACTTCTCCCTGTTCCTCCAGTTTCTGGAGCACCTCGGGAGTGGCCAGCAGCGATTCGCCGGTCCGCAGAACGTATTCCGTCAAACCTCGGTTCCGCTTCCGCGATTTGGGTGCGGCGTCGCGCTCATCGACGAAGTAGGGAAAGCTGAGCACGTCAGTGGAGGGATCATAGAGAGCGATGTAGAGGTTGCGGGCGTACATCAATTCACCCACGATGCTGTGCACGGCCGCGAAAAATTGCTGGAGATCGTGCGCGGTGTTGCTGATGTTGGCAACGCGATACAGAGCTGAGTTCAGGGCCTCCGCCTGCTTGCGTCTTGAGATGTCACGGAAAATCGTGTGGACGGCCGTGGTTTTTCCGTCGACGATCGTGGGAGCGCTGGAGACCGCAACGTCGAACACGGCGCCGTCCTTGGTCCGGCGCTGAGTGTCGATGGTGATCTTCTCGCCGCGTTCCAGGCATTCGGCGATCCAGCGAATTTCCGCCTGCCGTTCCGGGGGCACGATCAGCGGTTGCAGGGTGGCGCCGAGCACTTCGCCGGCCTGGTACCCAAACATGCGCAGGAAAGCTTCATTGACGCAAAGCACCCCCGAGTCGATGGACTCTATCGCAAGACCGTCCGGCACATTCTGAAACAGGCATTCGAGGTGGCCCAGGCGGGCCTGGTCGATCTGGTTGCCGGCCTCGCTCCATGAAAGTGGGGATAGGGCTGAGGTGCGTTCGATTCTGTTTCCTGAGCTCTCGGGCGACAGAAATGCGGGGGCTACGCCGCTTTCCAGCGCTTTTTTCAAACGCTCGACGCGTGCGAGTTCCTCGGATCGTGATCGGGTGACACGTTCCCCCACGCGGGACTCCCTCTTTTCTTCTTATTCCTGGTGTGCTCTCGGAAATGGTAAAACGCTGGGGTACTGACGAGGAAGTTACGTGGGTAATCGGGGAATCGTCTGGAAGACTAGGAATTTCCAGCCGATCAGGCTTTGGTGGCCAGCATCTGGCAAACGCGGCGGATGGTGTCGCGCTGGTTGTCGTTTAAGGTCAGAAACTCGAAGCCGTAATGCAGACCCTGGCCGTAACGCACAATGGCCCGCACCTTGAGAGGATAAGGGCTGAGCGGCAAAGGAATTTCGAGGGTCACGATTTCGCCCGACTCGAGATTACCGGTGAGGGTTGCGCCGATGCCGTCCTGGCCGAGTTCGGTGGAGCGCCCCCAGCAGCTGCGGAATTCTCCGGCCTGAAACATTTTTACCTGCATGCGCAAATCGATGGCGAACCTGGGATAGCGACGCGTGTAGGCAGGCGTCTTGGTGCCAGGAGCATCCGTCGTTTTGGTTTTCGCGCGGGCTGTCATTGCATGCGCCTGTTTTTCTCTTCCACCGGACGCTTTTTAAAGCCGTCTAGTTCCCGTGCAGCAAATATCCCGGCTCCAGCGGCAGCTTGCCGGCAATCTTTACTACCGCGACGCCGCTGTTGATCGAATAGACGTCCACGACTCCCACAGCTCCCGGGATGGACGCCACCTTGTTGACCAGCTCTTCGTCGGAGTCGACCAACATAATTGCCGGATGCCCCATGCGTCCGTGATTGGCAGTGGCGATCAATTCCCGCACTCCGCTCTCGGGCATCTCATAAACTTTTTCCAGAAGTATTTTGGTTTCCGGCGCCGAGGTGTTGCGCATGATGAAAGTGACGGGCTTGCCGTCGGGCCAGCGATTGGTTTGTCCCTTGCAGACCTTAACCACATCGGCAACCGTCAGCGTGTTGATTGTGTTTGCCTTGTTGGAGACGAAGGCGAGATCTCGCGCCGCAGCCAGCGGAACGCTGGCCAGCAAAAAAACAGAAACGATCATTGCGCGACGATAGAACAATTTCTTCCCCCAACCGGCCACACCTGGCCTTCGCCTGATTGTCCTGCAATTTATTCAACGACTCAACGGCAACGAAGGCCATGTACCTTTGGTTGGACTCCGTTTTTAAAGGGGAGGAAATCGATTCGGCTAAACTCGCACACTTTTTCCGTTACGGGTGGCTGGGCGCGCTCCTTTGCGTGCTGGCTTTTCCTTGAAGGCAGCGCCGCTGAAGCACCAGTACCCCGCCGCGGTTCCTCCGGCAAACACAGACCAGACCGCCGTCTGCACCCAGCCCGCGTATTTTTCCAATCCGGTATTTGCCAGATCCCAGAACGTGAGCGGCCACACGATGATCACGTAAACCCCAACCACCGCCAGCACCAGCGTAAAACCCACGAACACGGCCGCCACTCCGGCGGATAAACTTTCAAAGACCAGCATCGACCAATGCTGGTCATCGGGATTGCCCCGGGAGTTGCCCTGCGAATTTTGCGCGCGCGGTCTTTGGACGAGCGGCGACATGAGCCTCCTGGCTTCGAGCCGGTTACTTGGGAGAACGGGCAGGGCTCGGGCGACGCTTTGCCGGAGCACTCTCTTCCAGGCTAGAGAATAGAATTCGCTGGGAAATGCTCCAAGTTACTTTCGACACTCTGCGCAAACGAAGTACTCGATTTTGGGTTGGCGCAACGCTTCCAGCGCTGCGATAGAGGTCGTGGTTTCAGCGCGGCTTCCAGCCGCTGAGGTCCGCTCCGGAGAGGCCAATCAAACAGCCACTCATCCGTTGCGCGGACGCAGCTTGGCGAGCCGGCGGGTGGCTTCGTCCAGGGTTTCCGGCTTCTTGCAGAATGCGAACCGCACCTGCCGGGCTCCGTCGCGCGGATCGCGATAGAAACTTGAACCCGGCACGGCGGCGACTCCGATTTCTTTGACCAGGTGCTTGGTGAACGCGATGTCGTCGGCGAATCCAAACGCACTGATATCAGTCATCACGTAGTAAGCGCCGAGCGGTTGAAAGCAGCGAAACCCCGCGGCGGTGAGGGCGGGCACGAGATGATCGCGGCGCTTGCGGTATCCCTCGGCCAGCCTCGTGTAGTACTCCGGCGGCAGGCTTAAAGCTGTTGCGCCCGCCTCTTGCAGAGGAGCTGGTGCGCCCACCGTCAGAAAGTCGTGCACCTTGCGGATCGCGTTGGTGATCTTCTCCGGCGCGACCGCCCAACCCACGCGCCATCCCGTGACGCTGTAGGTCTTCGACATTCCGTTGATGGTGACGGTGCGGTCGCGCATGCCTTCGAGTGACGCCATTGAAATGTGCTCGGTGCCATCGTAGAGAATGTGTTCGTAGATTTCGTCGGTGATCGCGAGCACATCGAACTCGACGCACAAATCACGAATCAGTTCGAGCTCGGCGCGCGTGAATACTTTTCCGGTTGGGTTGTTCGGAGTATTCAGAATGATGGCTTTGGTGTGGCGGTCGAACGCATTGCGCAATTCTTTTTCGTCGAAGGTCCACTCGCCGGCTGCACTCGTTGGTGGATGCAGCTTCACGAACTTCGGCTTGGCTCCGCTCAGCACCGAATCCGGGCCGTAATTCTCGTAGAACGGCTCGAAGATGACGACCTCATCCCCTGTGTTGCACACCGCAAGCAAAGTGGAAATCATCGCTTCCGTCGAGCCGCAACACACGGTGATGTCTTTTTCCGGATCGACGGAAATGCCTTGCCAGACGCCCATCTGCCGCGCAATCGCATTGCGCAGATTCTTGGCGCCCCAGGTGATGGCATATTGGTTGACGTCGGCCGCAACGGCCTGCTGGGCAGCCTGTTTGATTTCTGTGGGAGCCGCAAAGTCGGGAAACCCCTGCGCCAGATTGACGGCGCCATAGAGCATGGCCTGCCGCGTCATCTCGCGAATCACCGACTCGGTGAAGTGCTCAACTTTGTCGCTGAGAAAATGCTTCGATTGCGTGGAAGTAATCTCCGCCATAAAAGCGCCGCCCAAAGCTACTTCTTTACTTGAATCCCCAACTCCCGCAGTTGCTTCTCCCCTACGGGGGTTGGCGCGTCCACCATGAGATCCACGGCGCGCGCGGTCTTCGGGAAGGGAATTACTTCGCGCAGACTTTCGGCGCCGGCCAGAATCATCACGATCCGGTCGAGGCCAAGCGCGATGCCTCCGTGCGGAGGCGTGCCATACTCCAGCGCTTCCAGGAAGAATCCGAATCGTGCTCGCGCTTCTTCTTCGCTCATGCCCAGGGCGCGGAAGATTCTGCTCTGCACATCCTGGCGGTGAATACGAATCGATCCCGAGCCCAGCTCTGTGCCGTTCAACACGACGTCATAAGCCAGCGCCCGCACCGCGCTCAACTCCGATTGCGGATCGTGCAACGACTCCACGCCCGCCTCCAGCTTGGGCATATCTTCTTCATGCGGCGAGGTAAAGGGATGGTGCGCCGCCATCCAACTCTTCTCGCCTTCGTCCCATTCGAACATGGGAAAATTCGTGACCCATAAGAAACGAAAATCCTTCGCCGGATCGCCAGTCTTCTTGAAAATGCCGTGCCGATCCGCGTACTTCTGCGCCAGTGCCAGACGCAGAAGTCCGGCGGAAGCGTAGATCGCCAGTTCCTGCGGCGTGACTTTGCGATGTGTGGGAAGGGCTGTCTGCTCGCCGGTTTGCGCCGATCCAGCGACAATCACGATCAGATCGCCGGCCTCGACGGCAGCCTTCGCCGAAATTTTCGCAGCTGCCTCGGGAAAATTCTTTTCAATCCGCTTGAAGTCTTCGAATACTTTCGCTCCGCCCTTCGAAATAAACAGCGGCTTGATCGCGTCGCGCTCCGCGCGCGAAAGTTCGCCCACCTTCGGAATGCGAATCGCGACTACCGGCAAATTCGCGTTTACCGCCAGTTGCTGCAAGTTTTCCGGCGCGAAACACTCCTTCACGTCCACGAACGCAGGCAGCCGCAAATCCGGCTTGTCGATGCCATAGAGCCGGATCGCTTCGTCGTAATCCATGCGCGGAAAGGGAGTCTTGATCGCGGACCCTGCCGCCGCGAATGCCGCCGTCAGAAATCCTTCGACCACTTCCCACACGCGCTCGGGCTGCGGGTAAGACATCTCCAAATCGATCTGCGTGAACTCCGGCTGGCGGTCGGCCCGCAGGTCTTCGTCGCGGAAACAGCGCACAATCTGAAAATACTTATCGAAGCCGGAAATCATCAGAATCTGTTTGAAAAGCTGCGGCGACTGCGGCAGCGCATAAAACGTTCCCGGCTGCACTCGGCTGGGAACCAGGTAATCGCGCGCGCCCTCCGGCGTCGACCGCGTCATGAACGGCGTTTCAATTTCAAAAAATCCTTGCGCGGACAGATAATCGCGAATCGCCTTCGCTACTTTATGCCGCAGTTCGATATTGAACTGCATCACGTCGCGCCGCAGGTCGATGTAGCGATATTTCAGGCGCGTTTCTTCGTTGGTCAGCGCCGTGTCCGACGGCAGGAACGGCGGCAGCTTCGACTCGTTGAGGATGCGCAGCTCCTCGGCCACGAGTTCCACTTCTCCAGTCGCCATATTTTTGTTTACCGTGTTGGCGTCGCGCAGCTTCACCATGCCGGTCACCGCAATCACGTATTCGTTGCGCAGGGCCGCCGCCTTTTCGTGGATGGCGGCGTCGCGCTCGACGTTGACCACAACCTGGGTCACTCCGGTGCGGTCGCGCAGATCGATAAAGAGCAGGTTGCCGTGGTCGCGCCGCCGGTTCACCCAGCCCATGAGCACGGCCTTCTTACCAGCGTCGGAGGCGCGCAGCGCTCCGCACATATGCGTTCGTCGTAGATCGCCTAAATAATCGAGCAAGGTGTGTCCTTACAGTGAAAGTGCGGATGATCCGCCGAATCCTTGATTATAAACGCAGCCGACCCATACGGGATTGCGTCGCGACGCGGAACTGTTAGCATGATGCACTCGTCGTGATAGGAGCTTGCGGCTTGAACCTACGGAGTATCGTTTCGCTGATCATCTTTAGCTTTAATCCGGTCGCAATTTTCACTCCGCTGACCATCTTCGGCCTGGTCGCGGTAATCGCGATGGTGGTCTGCTATGCCTATGAGAACCGATCGCCGGGATTTATTCTGGCGTTTGCGGGAGCGTGCGTGCTGGGATCGATTTATGGATTCCTGCAGGGCGCGTGGCCGTTTGGCGCGGTGGAACTGGTGTGGTCGGCGATCGCGATCAGCCGTTGGCGCAAAACACGGCGCTAGAGGATCGTATAAGCAAGGCACAGGAAGCTGAGACAAGCAGCTATCGGTCACCGCTGAGCGGTCGGAATTTACTTTCCCTTTGTGGCTTTCCCGTCCATCACGGTGGTCCACTTGGTTCCGTCCGGCGACATTTCAAAGGTAAAGTTGTACGACGTAGACGACGTCATCTTCATGGTGAAGCGGCCTTTCATGACCATGCCGCCCTCTTTTTCGTCGCCCAGCCAGGTCCAGGTATCGCCGTCGAGCGAACCGCGGGAGTCCTCGAACTCACCCCAGCTGTTGAATTCGCGGTAGGTGTAGGCCTTGTCGTCTTTGGAATATCCCATTACCGAGATTCCCGTGCCGTCGCCCATGGAGCTTTTGAACTCGGCGTGGCAGATCAGAAAAAAGGCGCCATCCATCCACTCGCATTTCTGGATCTCGGTCATCTTTCCACCTGGTCCCATGGCGCCGGGCTTCATCTCGCCGTCCAGGGTCCAGGAGCCGGTAAGAGCATCCAGCTTCTTCAGTTCCGGCCCGGGCTTGGGCATTTCCTGCGCCAGCGAGATCACGGCGAGAATCGTGCACACCGTTAAAGTCATCCCGGTTTTTTTCATGACTGCATCTCCCCGAATAAGCTTTTCTCGCTCCTACGTTGCAACACGAGGCAAACAAAATTAAAGACAAAAAACCCCGTCAAAGCAAGCTGATCTTAGGCCCGGTTTACGAATGAGTCAACGCACTTCTATTAGACGAGCTTTGCGTTACTTCGTAATCACTCCGCAGGCGATACGGTCGCCCGAGTTGCCGGAGGGATCGGTTTTGTAATCGTCGGCTTTGGCGTGGATGACGATCGACGTACCTCCATTCCCAAGCAGCGCGTCTAGAGTTACGTCGTTGTCCTCGAAGCGCAACGGCCCGGCTTTGCCATTGGCGTCGACAGTGAAATTCTTCATGTCCCCGGCGTGGTGCCCCTCGGGGTTATCGAACCCGTGTTTCTTGCCTTCGGGATTGAAATGTCCCCCGGCCGACTTGAAGTCCGGGCCTTCACACTTGGGGACCTGGTGGAAGTGGATGGCATGCTCTCCCGGAGTGAGGTCGTGAACCGTGAGCTCGAGTCCCACGGAGTGCGGACCCTTGGCCGAGATGACCACGTGGCCGACGACTTTACCTTGTCCATCTTTAAGTTCCACCTTGGTTTTTGCCGCGCTCAGGGCGGAGCAAAGAGTCAGAAAAAGCGATAAGCCGAAAGCGAACGATGCCAGGCGTCTCATGGGGTAAGCCTCCTGTCTGGAGTGATTATAGCCAAGTTCGCGGAAGCTCAGATGGGTACCAGAACAGGACAGGCTGAGGATGCCGTTCTTCATAGTTTGTCCACAAAGATGTGGAGTATACTGCGGGTCAGAAGCTTATTCTTTGGGGAAAAGTGCAATCATGGCTTTGAACGCAGTGGAAGAAGCGGCGGAGCAGGTTCCGGCAGATTATTTTCAGGCTCTGGAAGAAAAGGTCTATCGCACCATCGAGATGTACAAATCGGCGCGGCAGGCGCAAGCCACGGCCGAGCGCGACGCGCAAAGGTCGCGACAGCAACTGAGTGAACGCGACGAGCAACTGGACACGCTCCGGCGCGAGGCCGTGCAGTTGCGCAAAGAACGCGAGGAAATTCGCAGCCGCGTCGAGAAGATGCTGGCGCAGATTGAGTCGATGGCCGAGGAGCAGGCCAGCTAAGCCCGCAGCCGCAGATTAGCAGTGAACGCTGACGAACGTTGACTGAAGACAGAAACAGCAGGGTTCCCACTTTGGGGAAACATATATGGCTACGGCAACCAAGGATCAACTGGTGAAGGACGCGCAGAACGCCAGCGTGCGAGTGGAAATTTTCGATCAGGTCTACAACCTGCGCGGGTCTGATCCGGAATACATCCTCAAGCTCGCGGAATACGTAGACGGCAAGATGCGCGCGGTGGCCGAGGCCACCAACACCATTGACACCGTGCGCCTGGCGGTGCTGGCGGCGCTGAACATTGCCGACGAGCATCATCTTTTGCAGCGGACGGTCGACAGCGGAGCAACCGATTACCAGAAGCGCGCGCATCTATTGGCAGATGCTCTGGATGAAGTGCTGCAGGAGAAGCGCAAGGCGGGTTGACCTGCGGTCGAGGGTTGCGGCCATCCCTAGCCGCCGAGCTACGCTCGGCTAGGACGGGCATGAGTGCCCGTCCCCACACGATCAAAGCTACGAGCTACCCGCCGGTCTCCCGGTTGCGGCCGTCGCCCGGCGCATCCAACACCTCGCGTACTTTCGCCACCAGCGCCGCCAGTGAAAACGGTTTGGGCAGGAACCACAGTCCTGCGTCCAAAACGCCGTAATGCACAATCGCGTTGCTGGTATAGCCGGAGACATAGAGCAGCTTGACGCTGGGGCGAATTCTCGCCACTTCCTCGGCAAGTTGCCGGCCATTCATTTTGGGCATGACCACGTCCGTCACCAGGAGGTGGATCTCGTGTGGATGGTTGCGGCATACGGCCAGCCCTTCTTCTGGATTAGCCGCAGTCAACACTTTGTAGCCGCAATGGGCCAACACAGAAGTGGCCAGCTGATTGAGTTGCGGGTCATCCTCCACCAGCAGGATGGTCTCCGTCCCGCGCTGGATACCCGACGGTCGATTTTCCCCCGACAGCGGTTGAGCAGGCTGGTCTACTCGGGGCAGATAGATCTTGAACGTCGTCCCCTGGTCCAGTTCGCTGTAAACCCAGACGTAGCCTCCACTTGCCTTGACAACCCCATAAACGGTGGAAAGTCCGAGCCCCGTGCCTTTACCGGGTTCTTTGGTGGTGTAGAACGGCTCGAAGATATGAGCCAGAGTTTCCGGAGACATGCCGACGCCCGTGTCGCTGACCGCCAGCATTACATATCGTCCGGGTTCAACCGGTTGATGCTCGTGAGCGTAAGCCTCGTCGAGTTCGACGTTAGAAGTCTCCAGAGTGAGCTTCCCGCCGCTGGGCATGGCGTCCCGAGCATTCAGGGCCAGGTTCATCAGCACTTGCTCAATTTGCCCGGGATCGGCCTTTACTGTGCCCAGATCCACAGCCGGAACGGTGAGCACCTCAACGTCTTCGCCGATGAGGCGCCGCAGCATGGTGTCGAGATTCAGCATGACGTTATTGAGGTCGATGAGCCGCGGCGAACGAACCTGCTTGCGGCTGAAGGCGAGCAACTGCCTGGTAATGCCAGCGGCCCGGTCGGCCGCTGATTTGATCTGGGCCGTCCCTTCGGCCAGGCGGCTGCCCTCAGGCAAGCCATCCATCAGCAGTTGCGTGTAACCCAGGATCACGGTCAGGAGATTGTTGAAATCGTGGGCGACGCCCCCGGCCAGGCGGCCAACCGCTTCCATCTTTTGCGACTGGCGGAGCCGGTCTTCGAGCACCACACGCTCGGTGACATCCTGCACCAGCGAGGCAACGCCCAGCACTCGTCCCGAGTCGTCCACCAGCGGCGTGTTATACCACTCGCAGGAGATCGTCTTGCCGTCTTTGGTGATGTTGTCGTTCGTGCTGCGCGCCCCGCCCCTCTGGGCAACGAGGTCGTTCCAGACGCGGTCGACCTGCTCGCGGAATTGCGGAGGCACGGTAAGGCTGCCGTGCTTGCCAATCGCCTCCTCTCGCGAATATCCGAAAATGCGTTCGGCTGCCGGATTCCAGGAGGTGACCCGGAACCCCAGGTCCCATTCGATCACCGCCAGGGGCGTGTGCTCCACGTGACCCCGCAGCCTTTGCTCTGACTTATAGATCTCTTCCTCGACCCGTTTACGGTCCGTAATATCGCGGCAGATGCCCAGCAGTCCAACAACCTCGCCGTTCGGGTCGCGAAAAGGACCTTTGCTGGAAAGGTAGGTGCGAGCTACGCCTCCGGAGGTGGCGCCCTCCTCATAAGTTTGCATGGAGCCCGATTGCATGACCTCGCGATCCCGCTGCATGATCTCGCGGCCCTCTTCCGGGTTGAAGAGTTCCACGTCGTTTTTGCCGATTACCTCCTCCGTGTTCCGCCCGAGAAAGCGTCCGCCGGCAGAATTGATCATCAGATAACGCCCTTGCAGATCTTTCACGAAAACCGCGTCGGTTGTGCCTTCGGTGATGCCCCGGAGAAGCGCGAGATTTTTTTGTAACTCTCGAGAACTGATGAGCAACTCGTTCTGCACGACGAACATGCGTCCCCCGGCCGCGGCAAACGACACCATGGCGAGGATGACCGACCATACAAACTGCTCTTGCGCGATTCTCAAGACAAGCGGAAAGACGATGGCGGGGATAAGCAGAGGCGCGAACTGCGCCAGCAGTTGCATGCTTGTGGCACGAGGCTTGGCTTCCAGCAAATACTGCTCGCTGTCGGTCCAGGTGGCGGCAAAGCCGGCCAGAAGACAAAAGCTGAGCGTCCACGGAAGGTCGAGCCATGTGCCCCGCTGATAAACTCCCGCAGACATGGCGTAGCGGGTGATGTTGGTCGTGATTCCGAAAAATAAAAAGAAGGCTGCGAGTCGAAAAAAAAGCGCACGTGCGGTTCGGATCCGAGTGATCAGCCCTCGCATCAGGAAGCTGAGCGCCAGCAGGCCGAAGAAAAACAGCGCCACGTGAAAAGTACGAGCGAACATGGCGCCTTCCGAGGACTGCCATCTGGAGGGAACGTAGAGTAGAGACAGTTCGAGAGATAGCACCAAAGCACAGACCTGCAGAAAGTCGCACAGGCGCAGCCAGCGGAATCCCTTGTCCGGGTCTCTCGGGCTGAGAAACAACGTCATCATGGCGGGTACAGCCCAGAAAAACACCAGGATGTCACTAGGCCAGATCGCGCCGAAGGGAGCGTGCAGATAATCGAAGTAGAATGTGTAGGCGAACTGACTGAGAAAAGCGAGTACGAGAGACAGAGAAACCAGACGCCAAACGCGCCTGCCAAAAGCCCCGGACTGGCGTGCGGCAAACCAGCAGACGATGGCGGCAACGAGGGCCGATACCGCATCGGTCCAGTGACCCCAAACAGAAGCAAACTGGGTGCCGTAACTCGTGGCCAGTATCGCCAGGTGCACAACAACCAGAATCGCCGCCGCCCCGAGCGCGGACGCGCGCAGTTTGGACATTACTCAGGCTTCTCCAGCGTATCGCCGACCCGCCTACGAACACGCATTGGTCTCGACGTTTTGCGTACCCAGTATGAACTCACAATTGGTCAGTAGAATCAAGTCCTTCCGTGGTCCGAGGAGGCGGATCGGGCCGTCTACGGGGAGCACAGCAGTCTTCCGGCAGCTTGTTTCTCCCCGGAATGCCCTCATGTATTCTCGGTCGCTGGCAGACCCATTCGTGAACCGGGCATTACTTTCGTTGCAAACCACCTGCCAACTATTTGCAGTCTTCCACTTGCCAAGCGCGGGGGTTTTGCCTAGCATCCAGATTGAAAGCCGACCTGCGGGGTTGGTGATGACGGTAACCGATTTTTGAACCAATGCTGAATGAACGGGGACTCGACTCGAACTAGGATCCGGTGTGCGACGCTCCGTCATGCGGAGATGCCTAAAGGGTCTCGGCGGGTTCCCAACGTCTACCGACGGGTTCATTCTCGGCCCGTCACACGGCACAGTGGGTCGGCTTTGTTGTTTTTGACGTTGATCGTGTGGGGCGGGCACTCTTGCCCGCCAACTCTATCCACAGCAACAGCAGCGTTAAGCACTCCCGCCCGAGCGAAGTCGAAAGAAACCTAGCCGGCTCTCCCTTGTCATCCCGACCGCCGCGTTTTTCATCGCGGCGGAGGGATCTCAGTCTTAACGGCTGTGGAGCGTCAGCCAAAGTAGCCTGCACAAGCGCCGCATCCAGCACCCGACCCCTTTCCTGCTAGACTGATCCAGTAGCGAATCCCACGGTTTCTGCATCTAAATCACTGTGTATCCACAACTGCTGCATTACGGAAGATTTTTTCTACCGACCTATGGATTCCTGGTCTCGCTCGGAGTCCTCGCGGGCCTGTGGCTGAGCGTCCGCAACTCCGAACGCCTGGGCATGGACGGCGAAAAAGTCTGGAACTTCGGAATCCTGGTGGTCCTCTGCGGAATTCTCGGCGCGAAGATTCTCTACGTCATCAACGATTGGAGCTATTACTCGGCCCATCCCGGTGAGATTTTCAGTATTGCAACCTTGCAGGCCGGTGGCGTTTTTTCGGGGGGTCTGATTGCGTCGTTCCTCGCGGCCGCCTGGTACATCCGCCGCCACCACTTGCCCGCGCTCCGGATTTGCGACGCCTTTGCTCCCGGCCTCGCTCTGGGCCACGCCATCGGACGCCTGGGTTGCTTCGCTGCCGGATGCTGCTACGGCAAGGAAACCCACCACTGGTGGGGCGTAACGTTTACCAATCACCTGGCGAATGAGATCACAGGAACCCCGCTGCACGTGCCGCTTGAGCCCACGCAGCTGTTTGAGTCGGCGGTCGAAGTGGTGAATCTGATCGTCCTCATGTGGCTGCTGAAGCGCCGCAAGTTCGATGGCCAGGTGTTCGGCGCGTTCCTGTTCATCTACGGCGTAGCCAGATTCTTCCTCGAGTTCCTGCGTGGCGATCCCGGCCGAGGTTCAGTGTTTGGCGGCGCCATGTCCGGCACGCAGCTGATCGCGATTGGCTTCGTCCTCGGAGGCGGCCTGATCTGGTGGCTGCGTCCAGGCTCGAAGACGTTTCAAGCGCAGACCGTGGAAGCCACGCGGTAGGCTGCCGGCGGAGCTTCATACCGCTTTCGGTTTTCCCAACGAAAATAGCAGGTTACGAATCTCGTCCATCTTCTCCAGCGGAATTCCAGACTTCGGCACTATATAGAGCAGGTCCGACAGTTCGTAAATAACGAAGACTCTTCCTGTTTCCTGCACCTCCAAAACCCTCGAGCAGGCGACTTTGAACGCGCTCGTGGCTGTCTGCAAGGTTCCGCCAAGCAACACGATTACGTCGGCAGAAATGCTGGCAGTCTGAAACTGAGTTTTCCAACCACCGTTTTGAAAGTGCCACCAATAGTAAAGCCACTCCGCACACGGTAGTAGTAACGGGAGGAAAATAGCGGCTGGGAATTTTAGAAACGGCCAAGCGTCAGTTAGGACAACCCAAAGAAAGGCCACGCAAATCAGTCCGACTCCGTAGAGCGTCAGCATTGTACGCAAATGTTTCCGCCAATTGTGTGGGAATGCTGCAGACAGAACATCACCAACGGTTGTCGCGAGGGGAACTGAACAAATCTCGTCCTGCGCGGCGAATGCTTGCACGCACAACTCACGCAGTCGTTCCAGTTCGTCCAGTTTTAGGGCGGATTTCGGCAGCATGTAAACGCTCAGTCCATCCGAAATGATGAGCGTCTGCGTCTCCTCGCGAAACCAGCTCAAGTCGCCCCACGCTCGACAGTCCTGAGCTTGTTTAAACCGGAACCGCCATCCCGATTCGTCCGCTTCGAATTCTCGTGGGCCAACATACAACCGTTCGAACTCACTGCGCAGCATGGCTTCACTTCTCTTCACGTCCTTGCGCCGCCAGAGCCTCAGGCTCATCGCGATCGGCACGGACAGGGCAGTGGTCCCCAACCCGGCAAAAAGGACGACACCGGCGACCACACTCTTGCATCCCAGTCGGAGCAGTGTGTACCCCAACGCGAGTAGCCCGAACCCTAGGAACGCGATAATTCCTCCCACCCTGGATTCGCGTCGCTGAGGTCGGTAGCCGTGGTACTCGATGTAGTTATCGAATTCGAGAACAAACTCGATTTTCATGAAAGCCGGGCCACATTTCCGAGGGCCATCAAATAGTGATTAACTCTCTGAGATCATAGGGGCCATCGGCTGATGCGGTATACATTACCAAGGTGAAGCGATCCGCATTCCGCATAACTGGAATCGCTGGCTTAGCTGGGCGTCAAATCTTCGGATGAGAAACGCATGTCAACTAGCTTCCCTCTGACAGTTACTCCGAGTGTTGACGACGCCGGCAAGCGCCTGGACCAGTTTCTGGTTGCGCGACTCAATGGCGTGAGCCGTGCCCGCGTGCAGGAATTAATCGCCGCCGAAAAAGTGCTGGTCGATCAGGCACCCGCGAAAGCTTCTCTGAAATTGCGCGGCGGCGAAAGCATCAGCGTGCTCGGTCGCGCAGAACGCCCGCCGTTGCGGGCGATGGCCGAAGATATCCCCCTCGACATTCGCTACGAAGATGACGATCTCGCCATAATCAACAAGCCTGCGGGAATGATGGTCCACGCCGGCGCGGGCCCAACCGAAAGCGATCACAATCGCGGCACGCTGGTGAATGCTCTGCTGCATCATTTCGCAAGTTTGTCGGGCGTTGGGGGCGAACTTCGTCCCGGAATCGTTCACCGCCTCGACAAAGAAACCAGCGGCCTGATCGTAGTCGCCAAGAACGATGAAGCGCACCGCAAATTAGCGGCGCAGTTCGCAGCCCGCGAAGTGAAAAAGAAATACATCGCGCTGGTGCACGGCTGGGTGAAACGCGATCAGGGCACGATCGCGCAAAGCATCAGCCGCGACCGCGTCCACCGCACCCGCATGACCACGCGGCATCCAGGTGGCCGCGAGGCGGTCACGCACTACCACGTCATGCGCCGACTGGAGACGGCCTTTGGCAAGTTCACGCTGCTCGACGTGAAGATCGATACCGGCCGCACGCACCAGATTCGCGTGCACATGAAGTCGCTCGGGCATCCCGTGGTGGGAGACACGCTCTACGGCGCGCCCCGCATCGCCCGCCTGTCGCCTGTGAAGCGTAGCAAGCCGACAGACGCGGCCGCGCCGCTTCTCAATCGTAATTTTCTGCACGCCGCAGAACTGGAATTGCAGCACCCGCGCAGCGCAGAAAAAATCTCGCTCAAGAGTGAACTGCCGCCAGAACTGTTGAAGTTCTTGGCGGCGTTAGAATCCTAGCGAGGAGTTGCGCATGAGGGGACACCCGCCCCTTCGACTTCGCCCAGGGCATGCTCTCAGCTGTCCGGTCGAGCAACGCTCGACCGGTTTCCTCGCCACGACCACTTCCCCCGGGCGCCGCCTGAAACCCACGCAGATCGAGCGGCTCTTTCCAACGCCAGATATAATAAAAAGAAATGGGACTGCTCAAAATTAATCCAACTAAAGGGTTCGTCGGATTTCTGCTGGTGACGTTACTCGCGGCGTGCGCGATGGCGCAGTCGTCCCCACCCGAAAGTCCGCAGCCACAACCGCAGCCTCCATCCTCGTCTCCGCGCCCGGCCACTGCTACGACGGCCCAGTCGGCCCAAACTCCAGCGCCAGCGACCCAGTCGCCCTCCGTTCAGGCGCCCGCAGTTCCATCGGCCCCGGCTCAGACCACCGAGCCTCCCAAGACCGATCCGCCCACCGACACACCCGTCGAAGACGAGATTACCAAGTTCAAGATCGGCTCCAACGAAGTGAACGTCGTGTTCACGGTGACCGACAAGCACGGCAAGCAGATCACCGAATTGAAGCAGAGCGACTTCCAGGTTTTGGATGACAACCGCCCGGTGGAGCAGATCCGCAGCTTCCGCGCCGAGACCAACCTGCCCTTGCAAGTCGGTCTGCTGATCGACGCCAGCAATTCGGTGCGCGACCGTTTCAAGTTCGAGCAGGAAGCCGCGATTGAGTTTCTGAACCAGGCGATACGGCTGCGCTACGACCACGCCTTCGTCGTGGGTTTTGATGCCACGCCCGAGGTCACGCAAGACTTCACCGACAACACTGAGGCGCTCGCCCACGGCGTTCGCGAGTTGCGTCCCGGCGGCGGCACGGCCATGTTCGATGCCATTTATTTTGCCTGCCGCGACAAGCTCCTGAAAACATCGCGGGATACACCCTCGCGGCGCGCCATTATCCTGCTCAGCGATGGCGAGGACAACCTGAGTCACGTGACCCGCGAAGAAGCCATTGAAATGGCGCAGCGCGCCGAGGCCATTGTCTACACCATTAGCACCAACATCAGCGGCGTTAAGGGACAGGGAGATAAAGTGCTGGAGCGCATCGCCGACGCCACCGGCGGGCGGGCATTTTTTCCCTTCCAGATTCGCGACGTGGCCGCCGATTTTGCCGAAATCCAGAACGAATTGCGCAGTCAATACGCGGTTTCCTACAAGCCGGGCGACTTCAAGGCGGACGGGCACTACCGCACCATCGAAATCGTCGCCAACGATCGCAAGAATCTTCGCGTGCGCTCCCGCCGCGGATACTACGCCCCGACGCAGTAGAACTCGGCATCCGGCTTAAGGCCTTCGCTAAGCTGCGTGCCGTTCTCTTATCTCTCAGGAGCTCCGTTTCATGCCCGGATATTCCGGCACTCCACTTCCGAAAAAGCTTGGCATCAAGCCGGGATTTCGCGTGCAGCTGATCTCCGCTCCGACGGAAGTGCAGACGGAGTTGCGCGAAGCGCTCGCGGCTTGCACGATAGTGCGAGACCGCAAAAGTAACGGCAACGCCGGAGGCAAAGATAACGACTCGCTGGACTTCGCCATGGTCTTCACCAAGTCGCAAGCCGAGTTGACGCATGAATTTCGCCGGTTAGCCCAGCTGCTGCAGCCAGCCGGAATGCTATGGGTAAGCTGGCCGAAGAAGAGTTCAGGAGTCGCGTCCGACCTGGATGACAATCGCGTCCGCGAGATTGGCCTGGCCGCCGGATTGGTAGATGTAAAAGTCTGCGCCGTCACCGAAGTCTGGTCAGGACTGAAGTTCGTGCGCCGGGTCAAAGATCGCACTTAAAGATGGCGTCTACCCCCGCCTAGAGCCTGTCCCAGCTCACTATTGCTTCCCCCCGCCCTGCACACAAAAGGCCCATTTCCACAGCCAGCTGAATTCCCGCTATCGCCCGTACATTGTCTTCCGTACCGTGGTAACTCCGCGCTGGGCGGGGGAAGATAGCTGCTCCAGGTTTTCGGCCTGCACCATTTGTTTCAGGTTGCAGACGGAAAACAACTGAGTCCTGGAAACCAAGTTCGACCGAGGTGGCTGCCTTACCCCATGCCTGAATCGCAGAATTCCGAACCCGGGCTTCCCGAATCTCGCGTTTCCGAAGCGCCAGTTTCCGAACCTCACGCCTCTCCGGAATCGCATCACGTTTTGGAGAGCTGGCAGCAGATGGTGCAAGGTGTTTTGGCAGTGGCATTGATTCTCGGCGCGCTGGCCATGTTTCATTACTACGCGCCACTCGCGGCCCAAGGCGCGCCTCCGGGCGATCTGCAGCAGCAAGTGCACCAACTCACTGCGCAGGTTGCCGAACTCGAACAGGAACAGGCCATGCCTGCCGTGGTCCTGAACCGTTATCGCAACTCGATCGGCTACATTTACGGCGTTTATCAGATAGGCTTTCCCGACCACCGTCCTGCGGTGCGGGCGCGAGTTTCGGGAACCGGATTTCTTGTGGGCGACGGGCTGATCGCCACCAACCGCCACGTGGCCGAACCCTGGTATGGCGACTCCGAAGCCGAAACGTTAATCCATCGCGGCGCCAGCGCTTCGCTGGAAAGTCTCGTCGTATTTTTCCCGGGCTCGCCCACTCCAGTGAACTTGTCGCTGGGCTCAGTCTCCACCACTTCGGATCTTGCCATTTTGCGCGCGGAAATTTCGCCCGCGTTGCATGGGCTGCCTGCGCTGCCCCTGGCCAAGTCGCCTGCATCTCCGGGCGAACTCGTCACGGTGATCGGCTACCCTATGGGAATCGCCGGCATGGTGGCGAAGTCTCCGGCTGGAGTTTACGAACGCCTGGCTTATCGCCACGGCGACATCACGGCTGCTAGCGAACTGGCCGCGCTCTCGCTGATCCGGCCATCCGCAACCTGCGGCCATCTGGGCGACGTAGTCGGCGACAAGCTCATCTATGACGCGCCTACGGCTCACGGCGGCAGCGGTGGTCCGGTATTTGATACGAAAGGCGAAGTGATCGGAGTGAACTCCGCCTACATGGATGGATTTTCCGGCGGCACGCTGGGCGTCGCCGTCTCATCCCTGCGCCCACTGCTGGAAGCCGCGCAGAAGCCGCGCTGACAGCGGCGTTGGAGGATCTCCCAAGTCGCGCAAAAATTGCAGCCGCGAAGCACGAGCTTCGCGGCTGTCTTATTCTAGCTGCAGATCAGAATGCCCAACGCAGAGAGAACTGAATCAGCCGCGGTGTCCCTGTGGTGTTGACAATCTCCCCGAACGGGTCCGTGCCAGTGCCGCCGTTTCCCGCCCACAGCAAGTACTGCTCATAGTCGGTGACTTGGGGGACGCCAAAATTTGCATGATTCCAAAGGTTGAAGAAGTCCGCGGTGAACCGCAAATCTTGCCGCTCCGAAAGCTTGAAATGTCGGATCAACGAGAAATCCCAGTTCTGCTGGAAAGGTCCGTGATAGAGATTGCGCGCCAGATCCCCGAAGCCGGTGGTGCAGAAGTTAGGGTTCGTCTTGCAGGTATTCGGGTACAACTGTGGCGCGGTCGTAAATGCCGCAGGATTCAGATATCCGCTCAGCCGCTGCCGAAGGCTACCCGAAGACAGTCCTTGGGAAATGGATGCTCCTGCAGCCAGGCTGGCCCCAACCGGGGAAGTCCCTGCCCCAAGAAAAGCATTGCCGCCGTTCGAGTCGAGAATCGAAAAAGGTAAGCCAGACTGGAAGCTGGCAACACCGCTGATGGCCCATCCGCTGAACGCCGCATGCGCCGCGCCGCTGGCATGGTCGAAGAACGGAAGGGAATAGAGGTAGCTGACTTTGAGAACCTGTGGACGATTGAAGTCGGAAATGCCATACGACGCGTTCATCGTAGTTTCATCGTTGTAAGCGGTATTGTTCGCAGTGTTCCCGGTGGAGGTCGCATCCAGGTTCTTTGACCAGGTGTAGGCCGCCTGTATGTAACCGCGCTGCCAGCGCCGCGACAAAGTGGCCTGCAGCGAGTTGTAGGCGGAGTAAGCGTCGTTGGCAAAAATCTGGTAACCGGAATATCCATTCAGTCCAGGCGTGGGTGTACGTGCGATGGCATTAGCAAACGTATTAGTAGTAATCGTGTAACTATTGCCGTTGACGTCCTTCACCGTGAACGGGTTCGCGGGGCTCGCGTTCACGGATTCAATGGCATCCCGCGTATCGCGCAGGTGCGTGCCTTTGGTTCCCACGTAGCCCAGCTCCAGGACCCACTTGTTGCCCAGGTCGCGCTGCAGGGTGAGGTTCCACTGCTGCGTGTTCGGAACCACAAAATGATGCGGAACCTCCAGCACGAACAGATTCTGAGTGGAGTTCACCCCAGGCCCGGAGCAGGAATTGTAGGACGCGGCTTGCGTAGTGTCAGGCCGGCCACCCACCAGTGGGAACCCGGTGAGCTGCGCCAGGCAAGGCACCCACGCCGACGACAACTGTCCCGCGGCGGGCACCCCGTTGGCGTTGGTGGGTGGGGGCCCGGTTGGGGCTCCGGTGAAAAAGTCAGACATGGTGAAGCCTGGAGTCTGCGCAAAGAACACGATGGGAATAAATGGCGATTGGAAGCTGAGTTGGTCCACCGCTCCCACATCTTCGCGAACATAGTAGATGCCGTATCCTCCGCGCAGGGTCGTGTTGTGGTGGCCAAAAATATCCCACGCAAAGCCCGCTCGCGGGCCGAGCCCCGTGGAGACGCTATTGCCGAACGTTGAGCCGGAAGCATTCCCGGTCAGCCCGGCGACGCCCAGTTTGTTCACGCACTTTGGATAAACGAACGGATAAGTTCCCGACTCGGTCAGGGTGGAGTCGAGATTGCCAATGTGGCAGGCGTTGTCGCTCCACGCTCCCATAAACTCCGTGCGCAGGCCGAGATTCAGCGTGAGATCGGGAGTCGCTTTCCAGTCGTCCTGAGCAAACAGCGCGGAGTTTTTCTGGCGATAATTGTGGTTGTAAACGCCGCCGCCGCCGAAGCTGAACTCGGGCATTCCCTGCAGGAAGTTCGCAAAGTCGCTGATCGTAGAAGTGCCGGTGGGAGTGCTGACCGTAGAGGCGCCGAAATAAAGCTGGCCGTTGAACACTTGCGGGAATTTCTTGTTGAGCGCCACCGGGGTGAACTCGCCTCCAAAACGCCAGGTGTGCTTGGTCCGTACCCAGCTCATGGTTTCCACGACGTCAAAGTTGTTCTGCGCCTGATACTGATTGGCCTGTGGGGTGGGCCCGAACTGGAAGCCCGAACTGACGAAGGTAAACTTGTAAATATTATCGGTGAGGTTATTAGTCGGGCGGGTAATGCCGACCTGGTCTACCGTAACCGGTGGAACATTGATGTCGCTGTTGTTGATGCGAACAAAGCCCACGCGGAAGTCGCTGACTAGCGTCGGCGAAAAAACGTGGGTCTCGGCGAGTGTCACCACGCGGTCATGCACCGGCAACTGGTAGGGAAAATTCAGATCGGTCCCGCTGATGCTGCCACCCAGCGAAGCCTGCAGGCCGCCCGCTCCGAAGGGCACGTCCGATTCGAAATTGGTGAAGAAAAAGCGCGCGGAGAGCTTGTCATTCGAGTTGCGGAACTCGCGGTCCCAACTCGTGGTGAACTGATTGTCGGTGTAGCTTCCCGGTTTGCTTACCGCAAACGGAACCACCGTCCCTCCTGGGGTTCCTGCCGGCACGTTCGGCAAAGGAAAAAGATATCCGTTCGCCGGAGCCCCGAACTGGTCGCTCTGGAATGCAATCAGCGATGCGGCTACGGGATCTACCGTAGTGTTTCCGAAATCCGCTTCCAGCGCCGCCTGCCCCGCAGGAGTATTTGCTCGGTCGGCCGCCGGAACATACGGAATCAGCGTGCTGATAAATGTGCCCGGAGAATCGCCGCTGCGCTGCCGCGTGCCCGAATAATTCACGAAGAAGAAACCAAGTTTTCCGCCGGTCCCAATCGGCCCTCCGAGGTCGCCCGCCGAAAATATTCTGCTGAATCACGGGCCTCGACTCGCCCTGCTGGTTCAGGAAGTAATCGTTGGCGTCCAGTACCGTGTTGCGGAAAAACTCGTAACCCTCGCCATGGAACGAGTTGGTTCCCGTCTTCAGAATGGCGTTGATGTTGCCACCTCCGTTGCGCCCCTGGCTGGCGTCGTAGAGCGACGTTTGCACCTTGAATTCCTGGATCACCGCAGGATTGGGCAGCGGCGTCGTGGTCAACTCGGCCACGTTGTAGTCGGTGGCGCTGATTCCCTCGATCAGATAGTTGTTGTTGTCTTCGCGCTGCCCGTTCACTTCAATGCGCACGTCGCCGCGCCCCAGCTGCGAAGAGCTGTTGAGGTTGCTCTGCGCGCCACTGGAAAGCGTTAGCAGTTGCTGGAAGTTCTGCGTCGCCAGCGGCAAGTTGCGGATGGTGTTGGCCTCAATGGCCTGGCCGGTCGCGGGGGTCGTGGTCTCCACTTGCTGCACTTCGGCCTGCACTTCAATCTTTTCCTGCACGGTGCGCGGGCGCAGCTTCGCAATCAGGCGTGTGGTCTCCGTGACCCGCACCACGATGTCGGAAAAGTCGCTCTGCGCAAAACTTGAGCTCACCACCGTGACTCTGTAATTTCCGGCGGGCAGAAGCGGCGCCGTGAATGATCCATCGGCGTCGGTTTTGACCATGCGTTCCACCGCATTCGTATCCTGGTTGGTAATGCGCACTTCCGCGCTCGCAACCACGGCTCCGCTGGGGTCTTGCACCGTTCCGGTAATCGCACCCGTCGCGCCGCCCTGCGCAAATGCCTGCACGATCAATAGTGAAATCGCGAAACTAAGGGAAATCAGCTTGGATAACGGCCTCGACATGGTCTTCTCCCTAACCGGTAAACTGAAATACAAGGTTGTCGGACTACTTCGCGTTTATTGAGAAATATGAGAACTCAAAGGCAGGCACGACGCACAACACCAGACGGCCCGCCGCCAGAGTGAGTTCGCGCGCAGACGTGCGCTGCTGAACCCAAAAAGCAACCGCTCGGTCGCAAGTGTGGTCATGAGAAACACGCGTCCCTAGAAAGCCTATCTGGGATTGGGGGAAAGCTTATCGCAAAGCGTAAATCGTTTGCAACCTTGCTTGTCTCTCAAAGGTAGTGGCTCCGCAGATGCTCGCGCGCGTACAGTTTGGGCGATGCTTAGTTGGGGGACAGCCGCCCCTTCGACCTCGCTCAGGACAAACTCTCTGCTGTCCAGTCCGTCGAAGCTCGACCGCTTTCTTCGCGGCTTCAGTTTCAATCCGTATCAGCCGCGCGCCGCGAAAAACTCTTGAGCCACCCCGGCTCTCGAACATGCTCGTCGTGCAGTCGCCGCAAGCGAGCAGCCAGAATCCCCGCGCGCCCCAAATATCCCACGAGTTTGCGGTCGTCCGAACGGTCAACCACCGGCAGGCGTCCAACATCGAAGCGCAGCATCTTGGCGGCAGCTTCAGAAATAAGCTCATCAGGATACGTGACCACAAGATGCGTCTTCCCGGCTTCCTGCACCGTCATGGGTCCAGCAGGATCTTTATCGAGCGCGCGGAGAATATCACCGCGAGTAATAATGCCGGCGAGCTTGCCGTCACTATCCACAATCAGCAACGCCTGGTGGCGCGTTAGCGCAGGATCATGCCGGGCGATCCCCTCGGCGACCTCGGAAACTCTCGCGCTGGCTGCAACCACAGGAAGTTCGGTTTCCATGGTGTCGCCGACCGTGACTTGCGTAAGCGCATCAGCTTCATAATCCTGATGCACCCGCAGACCCCGCCGCACCAGTTTCTCCGTCATGATCGAACTGTTCGGCATAAAGAGCATGGCAATACCGTCGGCGATCACGCTGACCAGCATCAGCGGCAGCACGGAGTTATAGTCGCGCGTGATTTCGAAAGCGAAAATGATGAACGAAAATGTTGCCCGCGACGCCGCTCCGAACACCGCTCCCATCGCCACCAGCGCGAACGCACCGGCGGACAGATGCTCAGAAGGAAAAAAGTGATCGGCCGCGAGGGCAAAAATTCCTCCCATGGCCGCGCTCCACATGAAGGTCGGTGCGAGCAATCCGCCCGATGTGCCGCTGCCCAGCGAAATCACCAGCGCTGCCGCCTTGGCGATCATGACAATCAGCAAAAGTTTCCACGCCAGTTGTCCATTCAGAATGTCCCCGATCGTGTCGTACCCCACGCCGAACACGCGCGGCACGAAGAAGCCAATCACGCCCAGTCCCAGAGCTCCAATCGCCGGCCACCACATTTCGTCGAACGGAAGTTTTTCGAACTGATCCTCCACCCAGTACAGCAGCTTGCTGAATCCCGCCGCTGCCAGTCCGCAGATCAGGCCCAGCGCCAGATAGAAAGGCAACGCGCGCGGGATTGCGAAATCCATCGTTGCGACATGGAACATTGGTCCAGGCCCGAGCAGTTGCATGTGCACCGCAGTTGCCAACGTGCTCGCAATCACCAGCGGGATAAATGAGCGCGACTTGAACTCAAACAACAGCAATTCAATGGCGAGAATCACACCAGCGATCGGCGTGTTGAACGTGGCGGACATTCCGGCCGCGGCTCCGCAAGCCAGCAATACTTTGCGCTCCGAAGCAGTGGTGTGCAGAAGTTGGCCAACGAGCGAACCAATGGCTCCGCCGGTTTGAATGATGGGACCTTCGGCGCCAAACGGTCCGCCGGTGCCGATGGCGATAGCCGCCGAGATCGGCTTGAGAATCGCCACCCGCGGCGCGATTCGGCTCTGGTTGATCAGTACGGCTTCCATGGCTTCCGGAATGCCGTGGCCTTTGATCTTGGGCGTGCCGTACTTGGCCATCAGCCCCACGATGAGCCCGCCGATTACCGGCACCAGAATCACCCATGCGCCAAGATGGTGGTGCCCCACGCTCGTGAAATCGGTCGACCAGCGATGAAAAAAGAAAAGATTGGTGAACAGGCCGATAAGCTTGTAAAGCGCATAGGCCACGAATCCCGCCACAATGCCAATGCCGGCCGAGAGAAACGAGACCAGAACAATGCGAAAAGTATGATGGGGTGCCGCTGAATGGTCAGGGCTTGGGTTGGAAGGTTCGTCCGGCGGTGCGGACATGGTGCCATTTGTCGTCATGCCGAAATTGTTACGTGCTCTTTCTGATTCTGAAGTGCCGTGGCGCGCTTGCGCCGCGTTACGCCTTCTTTTCGCATCACCCTCCGCAGAGCGGCCACGAGCGTCGGGCCGGCAGTGCGCAATTCGTCGCGGTGATGCAGGGCCAGCTCGGCGAGAATCCGCTCGCCCTTCGGAGTGAGCGCCAGCAGCACTTCGCGGCGGTCGTCCTGGGCTCGCTCGCGGTGCACCCAGCCGCGGGATTCCAGCCGGTTAATCAGTTCCACGGCGCTGTGGTGGCGGATTTGCATACGGGTCGCAAGTTCGCGAATGCGCGGCCGGACCCCCGCCGGCATCCCCTTGATAGCCAGCATGAGTTGGTACTGTCCGCGCTCCAGCCCAGCTTGCTTGAGCGCCTGCTCGCTGAAATGAAGGAACCGGCGGATCTGGTACCGGAACTCCGCCAGCGCCTGGTAATCCGATAGCATGAGCTTCTTCATGTCGACGATTGTATCGTGGCGCGATCTACTTCGACATTAGTATATCGTAACACGATATAACAAAAAAAGAACGCCAGGCTCGTCAGATTCGGCCCGGTTTACCCTGTGATCCCTTTGTCCTCTGTGGTTAACGAATTGTTGACGACCGGATGACCCCTCCGAACCACCCCGCACTGGTTTGTTTTACCCTCCAGCGTTTAGAATCCTTAGTCCCACACTTCTAGACCCGACCCGAGGAGGCGTTGCCGCTTGATCCCGCGTTACACCCGCCCCGACATGGCCCGCATCTGGAGCGATGAAAACCGCTTCCGCACCTGGCTGGCCGTGGAAGTCGCCGCCACTGAAACTCTGGCCGAGGCCGGAATGGTCCCGAAAGACGCAGCCAAAGCCATCCGCGAACGAGCCGACTTCAGCGTGGAACGCATTCAGGAAATCGAAGCCGAAGTTCGCCACGATGTCATCGCCTTCACCACCGCGGTCGCCGAGATCGTGGGCCCGCACGCGCGCTGGTTCCACTACGGCCTCACCTCAAACGACGTTGTCGATACTGCTCAGGCCCTGTTGATCAAGCAGGCATCGCAAGTCATCGCACAGGATCTGCAGAATCTGGCCGATGCCCTCGAACGCCGGGCGTGGGAGTTCAAAGACACGCCCATGGTGGGGCGCACGCACGGCATTCACGCTGAGCCCATCACCTTTGGCTTCAAGCTGGCGAACTGGTTTTCCGAGACGCAGCGCAACATCACGCGCTTCGCTGCTGCCGCCGAAGATATGCGAGTCGGAAAGTTCTCGGGAGCGGTCGGCATCTTCGCGCATCTCACGCCCGAACTGGAAGAAAAAATGTGCGCCCGCCTGGGACTGAAAGCTGCGGCAGTCGCGTCGCAGGTGATTCAGCGCGACCGCCACGCCTACTATCTCGCCACGCTCGCGGTCGTTGCCTCGACGCTCGACAAGATTGCGACCGAGATTCGTCACCTGCAGCGCACCGAAGTGCGCGAGGCTGAGGAATTCTTCAGTGAGAAACAAAAAGGCTCATCGGCCATGCCGCACAAGCGCAACCCGATCACCACTGAGCAAATCAGCGGCTTGGCGCGCGTGGTGCGCAGCAACGCGCAGGCGGGTTTTGAAAACGTCGCGTTGTGGCACGAGCGCGACATCTCGCATTCTTCCGTGGAGCGCGTGATTCTGCCCGACTCAACCACGCTCGTCGACTATCTCCTGAACAAGACCACCAACTTGATCGAGACCATGTTCGTGTATCCCGGCCGCATGCTCGCGAACCTGGAGAGCACGCGCGGCTTGATTTTCAGCGGACAGTTGTTACTCGACCTGGTCGAGCACGGCGTCTCGCGCGAGGACGCCTACCGCCTGGTGCAAGCTCACGCCATGCATGCCTGGAAAGAAGGACTGGACTTTCACCAGTTAGTACTGGCCGATCAAGAAATTACCAGCCGCGTCCCGCCGAAGCAGATCGACTACGCCTTCAACCTCAAGCGGCAATTAAAAAACGTGGACAAAATCTTCGCCCGCGTTTTCGGAAGCAAGATCAAGGGAAACAAGCTGAAGAAGAGTTCAGCGTCCGGGAAGACGCCGGTGCGTTCGCGCAATCCCCGCCGCTAGCGGTGCGACGAGAACCAATTCCTCTGCAGAAAACGAATTACAGAAAATTAAAGTCCGGAAACACAAGTCCTTGGTTAATTGAACCCCGTCTCGCGAAGAAAGTTTCGCAAGCTTAGACTCCGTCCGCGCTTCTGAATTCTCAGATTCGTGCCCACCAGATGCATCTTCCGCGCCAGCCTGCGCATCGAAGTAATTAACCAGGCAGTTAATTCGTAAAGTTTCGTCAATTGGGTCGGAGGTGACCTGTGACAATCACAATGACAAAGAAGGCAGGCTTGCTCAAAGCGGTGGGCTCTGTGCTGGCGCTGGGGCTGTTGAGTGCAACACTGGTGGCTCAAACTACGACTGCGCCGACAACGGCCCAACCCGTGTCCGCGGCCCGCTACGACAATCAAATTCAGACCGCCGTCACACAAAAGCTGGCGGCGAAAAGCCAGTTCAGTGAAGTGAAATCGAGCGTGCAAGACGGTATCGTGACGCTCACGGGTACGGTCGATCTGTACCAGCGCAAACTGGACGCCGCCAAACTCGCTCGCAAGACCGCGAGCGTGCAGGGCGTGCGCGATCTCGTCACGGTTGCCGGGCCGAGTGTCCCCGACGAGCAACTCGACAAGAAACTGTCGACGAAGCTGCGCTACGTGCGTTCCGGCTACGACAGCACATTCGATTATTTCGCGCTGGCCGTTAAGGACGGCGTGGTCGTAATCGAAGGTCAGGATCGAACCGGCCTGGGCCGCGATGAAGCTGTGGCCGACGCGGCAAACATGCCTGGAGTGAAGGATGTGGTCGACAACATCTCGGTCGCGCCAGTTTCGAACTTCGATGACGGCTTGCGCATTCGCGCCGAGCGCGTGCTCTATCGTGATCCTGTGCTGAGCAAATACGCGATTGATCCGGCGCGTCCGATTCGCATCATCGTCGACAACGGACACGTCATACTCTACGGTTCCGTCGAAACCAAGATGGACAAAGAAATCGCCGGCATTCGAGCCAACCAGCTCCCCGGCGCCTTCAGCGTGGAGAACAAGCTGGTGGTGGAAGGCCCGAACGGGCAATCAGGTATGTAAGCGGTGTAGCGCTGAGCGAAAGGGCGCGGCGAAGGCCGCGCCCTTTTATTTCGGCGGCGTGTGCTCAAACGGCAACTTCGTGTAGCGCGCTTTTTCTACTTCAATGATCAAGGCCACTCGCCCTGCGGGACTTCTCATCGGAAACGGCTTGCCAATATATTTATGCGAAATCGCATCCATGATTTTCAACTCCGGGTCGGGCCGGCGCTCGAGGACGCGTCCGCGAATCTGCACCTCTTCATAGGGATTATCAAAATTCACAATCGACAAAGCGATTCGCGGATCGCGCCGGGTATTCTTCGCCTTCAGCGAAGCCTCACCGGTGCAGATCACAAGATGCTCTCCTTCGCGCCCGATCCAGATAGGCACAGACTGCGGAGAGCCGTCCGGCATGAGCGTGGCAAGATGGGCAAAGTTCGCGCCGTCGACAAGTTGTTTGATTTCCGGAGAGAGAGTGATGCTCATGAATTTTCTCCTCATCAGTCTAAGTTTCGGAACTCAGTCAGATCGAACTCGTTGACTCAAGGCAGCCGGTTAATCAGCGACGCCACATATCCCGCGCCGAAGCCATTGTCGATATTTACCACGCTAACGTTGGACGCGCATGAATTCAGCATGCCAAGCAGCGCAGTCAGTCCTTTGAATGACGCGCCGTAACCCACGCTTGTCGGCACAGCGATCACGGGGACGCCGACAAGTCCGCCCACTACGCTGGGCAGCGCGCCTTCCATGCCGGCGCAGACGATCACCACGCGCGCCTTCATCAGCGCCTCGCGATTCGCCAGCAGGCGGTGAATGCCGGCGACGCCTACGTCGTAGAAGTGTTCAACGTCGTTGCCCATCACTTCGGCGGTGACCACGGCCTCTTCGGCAACAGGGATATCGCTGGTTCCGGCCGAGACCACAGCGATGGTTCCTTTTCCGTATGTCTTCGCATCGCGCTGCAAGACGATCGCCCGCGCCAGCTTGCGATACTCCGCCCCGCGAACTTTTTTCTTCACGGCGGCAAACTGTTTTTCATCGGCGCGCGTCGCGAGAATGTTGCCGCCCTGTTTAGCCAGTCGCGCAAAAATCTGCGCTACATTCGCCGGAGTCTTGCGTTCGCCGAGAATCACTTCGGGCATTCCGGCGCGCAGCGCGCGATGGTGGTCAACTTTTGCGAAGCCAAGATCTTCAAATGGCAGATGGCGCAGGCGTTGCACCGCGTCGTCAGGCGAAAGTTTGCCGCGGCGGACCTGCTCAAACAATTTGCGGATGGATTCGGCGTTCAAGAAGCACTCAGCAGCCGGCACTCAGCACTCAGCCGTGCGAAGTCCAGAGTAGCATCTTCGAGAGATGGAATGTGTCAGGAGCGGCGGGAGCGGGAAGGCGCGCGAACCTTGGCAATCATGGTTGCACAGACTTTGCGGGCCACGCCGGGTTCCTCGAGATGCGCGAGAAACAGGCGGCGCAGCCCGCTGGGCTTTACCTTGCCGGCCAGGTAAGCGTCGTAGAGATGGCCTCCGATGCCATAACCCCACTCCTGCGCGGAGGACTCAACCTTTTGCGGATTGCTGTCGCCACAAACTGCGGACCGCGCGGCTTTTTCGCATGCGGCGCGGGACAGCAAATCAGAATCTTCACAGTCCGGCGCCGGCCGCGAGGGACAGAGCACCCTCGATCCGAAGTAGGCCACAGCGTGCTCGATGACCCTCGCGTAAAAAGCGTCAGTGCCAGCAACTGCCGCGCAATTTTCTGAATCCTGGTTCTCGTCATTCTGGTTCTCGTCCGTGCTGCCACGCCAGCGTCGCGGCAAACCCTGGCAGGCCTGATGCAGAAAGCGCGCCGCGTCCTCGGCGGCGTGCATCATCTGAAATTCGCGTATGTAAAACGCGTTCACCTGCGGCAGATAAATGCTGCCCCGCTGTTCCACCTGACCCAGCATCAATTCCATCTCCGGCCCGCTCACGCCTTTTCGCGCGAGCAGGCGGCGCAGCATCGCGTCTGACGTGCCGTAAACTTCCGGCATCATGTCGACCAGAAACTTGGGCTGCGTCCCGTTGTGCGAAGAGTAACGGTCGATCTCAAGGAACCGCACCAGACTATCGATCAGGTTGTAGAGCGTGGGCGCGAAATCAGGACTGCCTTCGCACCGGCTCCACTGGTCGAGCAGCAGCCGGTAGCTCTCGTATTTCTCCAGCGGCGTCGCGTTAAAAACGCAGAGCACATCCTCGCGAACTCGCACCGCTTCCACTTTGTCGGCGCGTTCCCCAGCCGCACGCCAGTAGAGCGCATCCACATTTTGCAGCACGGTGAGAACTCTGGTACCAGGCATTTCCTCGTGCAGCACGCGCGGCAAGTGCCCGGGAGCCAGATGCGATTCCCCGAACAAAACAAAAATCGCGGCGTTCGGATGGCGCTGCCGAATCTCTGCGATCTTGGCGGCAGCGTGGCGATCGCGTGCGCCGATCTTGCGGAGGTCTTCGCGCGGCATGCAGTCGAGACCGTAAATGCCTTCGGCATGATCGCGGGCGGTCGCCAGCAATTCGTAAAACGGCGTCCAGTCGTAGCCCCAGTCGAGGTCGAAGCGGATGCGCTGCCGAAGTTCGCTCTCGTCAATCTCGCGACGCCACCATTCGTCGAGAATGTGCTGGTCGCGCGCGAAGATGGTTTCCACGCCCAGCACCACCGGGCGCCCGCCGGCCAAGGCGCGCTGCTCCACCACAGACGCCGCATAGCGCTGGGCCGCAGGCAGAGCGTGGTAATCGCCGATCAACACGACGTCGGCAGACTGCATCGCATTTTGAATCTGTGGCGAGTCCAGTAGAGAATCGTAGGTGCGGAAGGCATCGCCATATTCGCGAAGATATTTGCGCCGGTTGTGCGTGTCCTGAGCGCGGATTTCGCGCTCCACACCCGCCAGCGCTTGCAACTGCCCTGCGCTGCGCCGGGACCGCAAGTTGGTGGCGGATGCCATAAAATCAGCTTCTAGTTCCTAGCTCTTAGCTTCCAGCTAACCCTTGCCAACAAAGCCCTTCGTGATAATTAGTGCGCTTTGTGGTCCAAGGGTTTTCCTTTTCGTCTACAATTGCGTCCGAACTGTCCCTGACCCCTGACCCTCATCTTGACTTCTGCTTCGCGGCCTCCCTATGCTTTAGCGCGACCCTCACGTCGCCACGCCGGAGCCGCATTGTCCAATCATCCGCCGCAGAACCTGACCATCGCGACCACCGGCGCCAGCGGTTCGGTATTTCTGCGGCAAATGCTGCTCGCCGTCGAGCTCGATGCGCGCATTCAGACGGTGAACTTCATCGCTTCGGACTCGGGACTGCGCGTCCTCGCCGAAGAACTCGGCATCCGAGGCCGGGCCAATCTTGTTCGCCGGATTCTGGGAGAAGCTCCGCGAAAGGCCACGGCCAGAGCCAGCGGACAGCCGAAAATCAAAGAACAAGCCAACGCCGACATCGGAGCCAACGTGGCCAGCGGCTCTTATCCCGCCGACGCCATGATCGTGATCCCGTGCAGCGTGGGGACTTTGGCCCGCATCGCTAACGGCATCGCGTCGCAGCTGATCGAACGCGCCGCCGACGTTTGCCTCAAAGAAAAGCGTCCGCTCGTGCTTTGCGTGCGCGAGACGCCGCTCAACAAAATTCATATCCGCAACATGTACCGGGCCGCCGACGCGGGCGCCACCGTCTTCCCCCTGATTCCCGCGTTCTACAACTTGCCCGCCTCGCTTGATGCCATGGCCCGCGAGTTTGCCTGCCGCGTGCTCGCCCACGTGGGCCTGCCCCAGCCTGGCGCCTTTCGTTGGAAGGGCTGATGGTTCCTTCGCCGGCAGAGTCAAGGGGACGTTCTCAGTCTAGAGAGCCGGAAGTACATTCGGCAGATATCCGCCGGACATGTACGCCGGGTTTCCTTTCGCTTGCTCCGATTCGGGCCGAGATTTCCAAAGCGACGCAAACGATCCCTTAGCGTAGAATGCGGCAAATTCCAGTGAGGTTGGCGCGATGTTTTCGGGGAATCGTCGTTCGAAGGAAAGCGTGAGGCGATCAGCGCTACGCAATCGCCTACAGATCATCGTCGTATCAGCGTTCGGGCTCGTGTTGACCGCGGCCGCGACCTCAGCCTATGCGGCCGACGATCAGAATCCGCTGGCGGGCGATCCCAAGGCGGCGAAGGCGGGCGAGTACCAGTTCCGCATCAACTGCGCACTGTGCCACGGGTTGGGCGCGCGCGGCGGAGGCCGCGGTCCCGACCTGACGCGCGCACAGAAAAAACACACGCACTCTGACGCAGACATGTTTCAGGTGATCAGCAACGGAATCGCGGGCACGGCCATGCCGGCGAACGGCACCAACGGGCAGGGCGTCGGCATGACCGACGAAGAAATCTGGCAGATCATTGCCTACATTCGCAGTCAGGAAGTGAAGGCGGTAGCGCGGCCCACGGGCAATGCCGCGCACGGCAAAGAGTTGTTCTACGGCGACGGCAACTGCTCTCTATGCCACATGGTTGCGGGCAAGGGCGGACGGATCGGGCCCGAACTCACATCCGTTGGCGGATCGCGCACCCGCGAGGCGATCATCGATTCGGTGCGCAATCCCAGCCGGCGCTTGGCCTGGGGATTGACCGAAGCCACGAAAGAGTTTCCGCAGGAATACGAGAGCGTCAAAGTGGTCACCGCCGACGGAAAAGAAATCAAGGGCGTAACGCTCGATGAAGACAGCTTCAGCGTGCAGATCATGGATATGAACGAGCAGATTCATCTGCTGGAGAAAGACAAGCTGCGCTCGTTTCAGAAGAGCCGGGAATCGACTATGCCGAAATACAATTCCGACACTCTGAGCGACAAGGACCTTGAGGACATTGTGGCTTACCTGATCAGCGTGGGGACGAAATGAACGCGGCCAAAGACAGTCGGAAAGATGGCGGAGAACGGTCGCGGAGAGCGCGGAGCCTTCAACTCTTGATGGCTGTGTTGCCGATCTTCTTCGTCTACGTGATGCTTGCGGACGGCGCTCATGCGCAGGTCACGTTCGATCGGTTGCTCAACTCCACGAAAGAGCCGCAGAACTGGATGACCTACTCCGGCGACTACCGGGGCCGGCGCTTCAGCGCGCTCGACCAGGTCAACACCACGAACGTCCGTGCGCTGACCGCGAAGTGGGTGTATCAGACCGCAGCCACCGGCAAGCTCGAGACTTCGCCGCTGGTGGTGGACGGCATTCTCTACGCGACGGCGCAAGATAACCGCGCCTTTGCGCTTGACGCGCGCACGGGGCGGCCGATCTGGATGTACCAGCATCCGTTGCCGGGCGATATTCGCCCGTGCTGCGGGCGGGTGAATCGTGGGCTCGCGATTCTTGGCGACAAAGTTTTTCTCGGCACGCTCGATGCTCACGTGATCGCTCTCGACGCTAAGACCGGCAATGTCGTGTGGGATGTGGTCGCTGCAGACTACCGGACGGGGCACAGCTTCACCGTGGCTCCGCTGGCGGTGAAGGATCTCGTCGTTATCGGCGTATCTGGCGGCGAGTACGGTGTGCGCGGATTCATCGACGCCTACGACGCTGCGACCGGCAAGCGGCGGTGGCGTTTCTACACCGTACCGGGGCCAGGCGATCCGGGACATGAAACTTGGGAAGGCGATTCGTGGAAGGTTGGCGGCGCGCCGGCGTGGAACACTGGGACTTACGATGCGGCGACCAATCAGATTTTCTGGCCGACGGGCAATCCCGCGCCCTCGAATCGCGGTGAGGGACGCGCGGGTGACAATCTTTACAGCAACACGCTGCTGGCCTTGAACGCCGATACGGGCAAGCTGAACTGGTATTTCCAGTTCACCAAACATGACGAGCACGACTGGGACGCGACCCAGGTGCCGGTGATGATCGATGCGGGCGGCAAGCATCTGATCGCGCAGGCTAACCGCAACGGATTCTTTTATGTGATCGATCGCACGACCGGCAAGCTGCTCTCGGCGAACGCTTACGGCAAGACCACGTGGAGCGATGAGAAAGACGCCGAGGGGCGGCCGGTGGCGAACCAGAATGCTTCGCCGACGCTGGCGGGACACACGGTTTGTCCCGGCGCACTGGGCACAACCAACTTCATGGCGCCGACTTATGATCCGCAGACGGGATTGTTCTACGTGACGGCGCGCGACCAATGCGACATCTTCAGCACGGCTCCGCAACCGTACGAGGCTGGGCATGCGTACTACGGCAGCGCATATTTTCCTTCGGAGGAGGCCAAGCCTTATCACGGATTCCTGAAGGCGATCGACCCGGCTACGGGGCAGGTGAAGTGGAAGTTTGAGCACACGTCGCCAACGTGGTCGGGGGTGCTGTCGACGGCTGGAGGGCTCGTCTTCACTGGCGACGCGGAGGGAAACTTCATCGCGATGGACGCGGCGGCAGGGAAGCCGCTGTGGCATTTCCAGATGGGCGGCGCGGTCTACGCTGCTCCGATGGCCTTCGCGGTGGATGGGAAAGAATATGTTGCCATTGCGGCGGGCAGCGCGATGTACGCATTTGGACTGCCGTGAAACAATCCCTCAGGGGCCAAATTCCGCAATGTTCGATAACTTACGCGGCGCTAAAAGCCGCTCTGGGCTGCATGTATGTGAATTTTTCCGCGCCTCTGAAGCCGTGCCCTTCCCGCCCGCGGGCGGGGTTGCGGAGGAGCTGCCGGCAAAGAAATCGAGCTGCGCTCGATGAACGGGCAAGAGTGCCCGTTTCCACACGCGCTGCTGCGGCTCATCGTGTTGTCGAATCGCACGTCCTCTTAGAACACTCTCCGGAAGAGCCAGAATAGGGAACCCGACAGCATCATTGCTACTGGCAGCGTTAACACCCAGGCCAGGGCTAGGTTGCGGACTGTGGACCACTGGATGCCGGAGTGATTGGCGGCCATGGTGCCGGCGATGCCCGACGACAAAACGTGGGTGGTGCTCACGGGGAGGCCGAAACCGTCGGCGGCGCCGATCGTCGCCATCGCCGTGATTTCGGCGACTGCGCCCTGGGCGTAGGTCAGGTGGCTCTTGCCGATTTTTTCGCCGACCGTGATCACGATGCGCTTCCATCCCACCATGGTGCCCAGGCCCAGGGCCATGGCGACCGCGACTTTTACCCAGAGGGGAATGAAGCGGGTGGAATAGTCAACGTGCTTTTTGTAATTGGCGAGCACGGCGGCGTCGGCATCGGAAATTGCGGGCTTGCCGCTCTTCTTCATCAGGCGGAGGGCTTCGCTTACCAGGTACATATCGTTGCGGAAGTTGCGGACGCGGTCATTGGGAACGTTCTTCAATTCCTTGTAGAGACTGGTTTCGTTGCCGATGTCGTTGATCAGGTTGCGCAGGGCCAGCATGGTGTTGGGAGTGAATTGTTTGGTGCGGATGTAGTCGGTAAGGTCGTCGCGAGCGTCGGCGATGACGGCGTCTGGACTCACGTAGTGACTTACGGTGTCGGCCGCCTGCTGGCTTACGGCGATGAAATCCTGCGACTGCTGGAAAGTAACCGCGTGGTTGAGGGCGTAGGCGGTGGGCACGGTGCCGATGAGAATCAGCATGATCAGGCCCATACCTTTTTGTCCGTCGTTGGAGCCGTGGAAGAAACTGACTCCGGTGCAGGTGAGGATGAGCAGGGCGCGAATGTAGAGTGGCGGAGGCTCGGTGCCTTCGGGAGCCGTATAAAGTTTGGGATCCTTAATGAGGGCCTTGGCGAGCAGCAGCAGTAGCGCGGCGCAGGCGAAGCCCACGATCGGCGAGAGCAGCAGCGAATAGCCGATGTTTGTGGCCTGGGCCCAATCCACGCCGCTGGTGCCGGAGCGTCCGTTGATGAGCTGGTTCGCGATGCCGACTCCGATGACGGAGCCGATGAGCGTGTGCGAACTGGAGGCGGGTAAACCGAACCACCATGTGCCGAGGTTCCAGATAATGGCCGCGACCAGCAGGGCGAAGACCATGGCGAAGCCGGCCTTGCTGCCGACTTGCAGAATCAATTCCACGGGAAGCAGCGAGATGATGGCGAACGCGACCAGGCCGCTTGAGGCAAGCACTCCCAGAAAATTCCAGAAGCCGGACCATACCACCGCGATGTGCGGCTCGAGAGAATGCGTGTAGATGACCGTGGCCACGGCGTTGGCGGTGTCGTGGAATCCGTTGACGAACTCGAAACCGAGCGCGACCAGCAACGCGATGCCGAGCAGCACATAAGGCAGAAGCGATTCGGCGGGAGAGACAGAGAGATCGCGAAGCAGGGCGGTTCCAGAATAGAGAACGCCCACGATCAGCACGAGGCCGAAAACCAGCATCCCGAACTTGCCGGGAGTGTGCGAGAGTTTGGCGTCGAGTGCAGACCGGGGTTTGGTTTCGAGTACGGTGGCGGTGGCCATAGGCTCCTCGTTGAGCAGGGTAGATGTGACAAGTGCCGCGAAGGACGGACTATACGCGGGGAATGTTACGGGGATGTGAAAAGAGGTGCCCGAAATGACGGGCCGTTGCCCTTAGTTGGCGGGCGTCCTATTTGCCGTTGGTGCTAGGTATGCTGTTTTTGGCGATGTCGGGGCACATTTTGTTGTTCGAGACCCAGTGCACTCCTGTTCTCGGCCTGAGTTGCACGACATCCACCGGGAAGCCCAGTTCGTCGTGGCGAGGGTGGAGAAGGATACTGAGCTCGATAAGCTTAGATGTAAATGCTGCCCGCCAATCGCTGGGTTTCAGCCTGGAAATTTGGGGCAACCACCATCTCATGAACTCCGCTGCTCTGGGCGTGCTCCGCGACGTGAATTCGAGAATGATTTCATCAAGACCAAGCCCACTCCCAAAACCAACCTTCTGAATTGCGTCGTTGGGGCTATGAATAAGTTTGACCGCGCCAGTGGAGTCGAACAGCGGGATGTCGAACGATATGTCCACCCCATAAGTGGCCAGCTTCCCCGTTGCATCAGTTGCTGCAAATAGACTATTGGCCAGCACCGCGTTGTCGGGTTGATCTCGTCTCTTGGCGCGGATAATCTCGGGATTTCCGTAGATGCTGTCCATCGCAGATGCCCATCCGTCGGAAACGGACCGCACGAGTTTAGTCGCATCAGTCTCCTTGGGGGCTTCCGCCTTCCAAATCTGGCGAGCGATGAGGTGACTATCCCATCCGTCGGGGCCGCGCTTGCGGGCCATGCCAGCCAAGCCGAAAATGAATTTGTCGCCGAATGCGGACAGTTTACACTCCGTATCATCGTGGCTCCCGTCCTGCGCATGGGTGGACCGACTATCAGCAGCGATAGTGATCTCATCCTTCTCGAAGTCGACCCAAATGACGGTTCCCGTTTCGACTTGTGGCCATGCCGCTCGGCAGAAAAAGATGAAAACGAAAGCGCACAGTCTTGTCTTAGCTTCCACGGATCACCCACTTCACAAGTCAATGTTAGTCTCAGCAATACGGTGCTTAGGACCGTACCCGCGGGAACGAAAATCCCAATTTGGCAAGCCGACCTCCGAGACTACCAGCTGCCATCACCCGCTCAGAACTTGACTACGATTCCGGCGGAGAAGCGGAGGTTGTTTTCGTGGCTGCTTAAGCTGGGGAGTATGCCGGGGCCGAAGGCTTGGTCGTAGATGCCGTTCAGGTCGTGGCCGGTGTAGTAGTAGTCGAACTGTGCCAGGCGGACAGAGAAGCGGGGGTAGACTTTGTAGTCGACGCCAGCGCCGACGGCTCCGGCGAGAGCCCAGTCGGTGACCCATTGGGAAGAGCCGAAGAGGCCGGGAATGGAACCTGCGTTGATGTGGTAGCGCTCACCGCCGATCAGGGCGTGGGCGAAGGGCGTGAACTTCGATTTGGCTTTGAAGGTATACACCGCGCCACCCATGAGGGAGTACTCGTTGGCGTCGGGGAGTTGGACGAGTGCCTGGTTTGAACTGGAGAAAGGATTGCCATAGTGGCCGCCGAAGTCGACGACAAATCCCAGCCGGGGTTTCCAGTTGTACTGCACTTCGGAATTCCATCCGCTGAAGTTGTGGGCCACGCTGAAGGTGTTGGCAGGCTGGTCCAGACCCGAGTTGAGGGCGGAGCTGGTTAATCCGCCGGTGTCGGCGTGCACCAGGGAATAGCCGCCGAAAACCTGGATTTTTGGGTTTGAGTTTTGCGCAAACGCGGAAGAAGCGAAAAAAATCATCAGAGCCAGTGCTGCGGCTGCGAAACGGGTCATTGTCGGGCGTTCTCCGTTTATCTTTAAATATCTTAAGGTTCTTGAGATGCACGAAACCAATTATCTAGGATGCTGTGAAACCGGGCGCTAAGGCGCTCTAGATCAAATATACCTAAGGAGCCCGCGTTGTAGCGTCTCTTTCGCCCCGTCGGGGCTTGTTCTCATTTCTCGTTCACCCACGGCTTACGCCGTGGGCTGCATTCTTGCGCCGCTTCGCGGCTACTCTCGTATGACGGGTCAAAGCGCGGCCATTCTTCGTTGGACCAGCGCGAAGTAGAGGGCCACGAGAATCAGCAGGACTCCGTTCACGCCAAGCACCACTGGGGCGGTGAACAGGGGAACGAGCCAGCCTGAGAGCAGATTGCCCATGGGCATGCCGCCGCGGAAGGCGAAGTTGTAGACGCTCATGACGCGGCCGCGCATTTCGTTGGTGGTGATCAGCTGCACCAGGGAATTCACGGTGGCGAAAACTGCCATCATCGATGCGCCTACCAGAATCAGCAGGGACTCGCTCAATGGCAGAGACTTGGAGAGAGCGAAGCCGGAAATCCCGGCGCCCAGGCAGGCGAGGGCGCCAAGAGCGACCAGCCCTTTTCTCTTGAAATTTCCGGCGCTGGCGATGGTCAACGAGCCGCAGATCGAACCGAGCCCCATGAGCGCGAGGAGGTTGCCGTAGGTTTCCGGGCCGCGATGGAAAATGTCCTTCACGAAGACGGGAATGTAGGTGCGCATGGGCATGCTCAGCGCGGTCATGCAGAAAGCCAGGATAATCAGCGCCTCCATGGATCCCTGTTTGCGGGCGAAGCGGATGCCTTGCTTCAGGCTGGTGAACATCGACTCTGCGGTCTTCATCGGCAGGAAGCGGGTGGTGATCAGCGACAGCGAAATGATCGGCGCCAGAAAGGAAAGCGCATTCAGACCGAAGCACCACTTTTCGCCGAGCCTGCCTAAGGCTTGCCCGGCTAGGGCCGGACCCACCATGATCGCCACGTTGAACTGGATGGCATTCAGGGCGATGGCGTTGGGCATGTCGTCCTTCTCGACCAGGGTGGGAATCAGCGCCTGGTAGGCGGGACCTCCGAACGCCTGCGCGAAACCGGAAACGAACGACAGGCAAAGAATGTGCCAGACGTGCACGTGGCCCGTCGCGACCAGAATGGTGAGAATGGCGGCCGTCGTCATCTGGACATATTGCGAACCGAGCAGAATTTTTCTGCGCTCCAGGCGATCGGCTACCACGCCGCCGATTAGAGAGAACAGAAAGATGGGGATGCCGCCGAGAAATTGATCCAGCGCCAGCAGGAATGCGGAGTGGCTGAGCCGGTAGATAAGCCATCCCTGGGCCACGATTTGCATCCAGGTGCCGATGCTGGAGGTGCAGGCGCCAATCCACATCAAGCGAAAATCGCGATACTGAAATGCTTTGAAAACCCGGCCTAGGACCAGGGATGGGCTCCTACGCGCGGGCTTTTCCGGCGGCGTTTCGGGCAGTGTTTCGTTTGTATCCACGAATCAGGTAGTTTCCCATCGAGATGGTAGCAGTAATTTGGCGTAGATGTTTTTGGCGTCGGCTTTGCGGAATGACAGGATCAGGCGTAAGGATGCGCTACTGCCATTTCGAGCGTGCCCGTTCTAGCGTTGGACTTCATATGCCAACGACATTCTCCCCGACCGGTAGAGATGATGGCTGATCAATCGCAATTTGGTGGGGCTGTAAGGAGGGGGGAGTAATGGAATCCCGGCGCCCAACAACACAGGGATTATAGAAACTTCGACGCCATCGACGAGGCCAGAGTCAAGAAAGGAGCGGAACAGGTCGCTGCCGCCAAACAACCAAATGTCCTTTCCGCTTTGAGCTTTGAGGTCTCTTACCCAATCTGCATTCAACTCCGGCATGACAGTGACGTGGGGGTGTTCTTGCGGCTTGAGAGTCCGCGAGAAAACTATGGAAGTAACTCCGGTGAAAGCCGTGAAAGCCGCTACACCTCGTGTTCGGACGGCAAGCTCGAAGGTTCGCCGGCCCATCAGCAGCGTGTCGAATTGCGACCAAAACGCAGTGAAATCGACTTCCGGGTCTGTGCCAATCCAGTCGTATTCTCCGTTTGGCCCTGCGATATGGCCATCCAGGCTCATCGCAACTGCATAACGAAGTTTTCGCATACGTGCGCTCCCGGGAAGCAATGAGCACAACCCAAAGCGATTCATTGTTTCACAGCGGCGTGGATCCTGCCCGGCGGTGGGAAAGCGCTGCGCTCAGGCCGGTGTTGGGTGTAATAATCGCCATTGCATTCGAGGATGCATAGCTGGGGCTACATACTTATGACAGACTGGTTCGCGCGTCCCGTCTTACACGTGACCGACGTTGAGGCCTCGCTCCGCTTTTACGTTGACCGGCTCGGCTTCACGAGCCCCTGGCGCTACGACGAGGACGGCAGAGCGCACGTCGCGCAGGTCGACCGGCAAGGTTGCGCGCTGATCTTGGCCGACATGTGGCCGGAGAAGATTGGCAAAGGACTGATGTTCATTTCCTTGAACGTCGAGTCCCTGAACGACGAACCGCCGTCGCCTGAGGCTGCGGCAGCCGCGGTGGACGCGCTGCGCGCGGAACTCGAAGCCAAGGGTGTGCAGGTAAAAGAGGGTTCGTGGGGCTACCGGCTTCTGGTGGTCGATGATCCCGACGGCAATCAACTCTTCTTCAACTATCCGGCCGAGACTGCGCCCGGCAAGATTGCCCGGGATTAAGCGGAATCATCCAACCGCGCCTCGCTGGGACACGCGACAACGGCAGCGGAGTGGGGCTGCAATTTGCGTGAGGCATTTGAACCCGTTGGCGCAATGGCACGTGGATGTAAAAAAGTCACCGAGATAAGTACGTCGAATGCTCGCCTGTTACCTCCGTTACACCAAAAACTCGCTCAGAGTGTGTCTAATTTGAGGAGTGTCCTGACCAACGCCCATGCGCACCTTACCGAACGCCATTATCATTGTCCTGATTCCCGTCGCCGAATTTTTCGCGCTCCGCCGCATCGGCCTCACCGGAGCGGGTCTAGCCTTCCTCATCTTCATCACGATGCCTTTCTTGCTGGTCTGGGCCGCAAAACAGGACGGTCGCGCCGGCCAGTTCAGAGTGCAAAACGGCGCCGCGTCCTTCGGCTTCCTGCCCGCAGACCGAGACGATGTTGATCTCTCGATTTACCCGCTGTGCGGGTCCGGCTTCGTCGAGGGCGCAGCGTGGGGAGGGCTCCGAGGGCTGACGACGTGGATATTCGACTACGCCGTAAGCACCCAAGGAGGCAAACCTATCCGGCAAACCGTGGTCGCCTTCCGGGTCGATGACGCAAATCTGCCCAAGTTTCAGATTCGCCCGCTGGACTCGTCGACTTCCATCTTCGACTATCCCCGCTGGAAAAACTTCGACGGCGATTGGGAAAAAAGCGATAACACCATCTGCTTCCCCGACGCGCTGCAATTCCACCAGCGTTTTGAGATGATGTGCATCGGAGAAGAAACCGTGCGCCGGTACTTCAACGCGAAACTGTTGGACACCATTGCCGCTCTGAACGACTGTAATTGCGTGGTGAAAGGTGATTCCACCACCGTCCTCTTCTTCACTCCGGACAAAATACTTCCGCCCGCCGAATACGAAGCCTTCGCGCGCAAAGGCGCCGACATCGCCTACGCCATATTTTCCGCAGAGAAGCGCGTGATGGCCGCCGCAGCAAAATGAGAATTGAGTGCCGCAAGAAAGAACTCACCGACGCGCCTTGGGCTGCAAAAATGCAACGGCCTGTTATCTGGTTTCGTTATCTCGCGCGGGAACTTCAGATGTCATTGACAACAAAACTCGGGAGCGTTATTGTGCGATTACACCGGAAAGGAGGTGGTCGAATGACAAGTTCTGAATGTGGCAGTAGTTGTGGGAGTCTAAGACCAGGTGAGGTGGCTGAGACTTAGGGCTGGTTGCTCTAAGCGGGGCTTTGGACGCAGCCGCGCATTCGCGACGCGCCGAAGCTACAGCCCGCACACTAACCGGTGAATGAGGATTGACGTCCGCTTGACTCAGGTCGGTCAGGGGCGTCGATCGGGTACACCCCGGAGTTGCCGTGAGAGGCCACGTAGAGTGACCACCTCTTGGTCAATCCCAAACAGTCCGCCGGACGGCCCGCAGGTTTCGTGCCTGCGGGCCGTGCTATTTTCGGGCCAACAGTTCTCGCCGCCGATTTCCGCCGATTCTCACGCATAAGACTTCTGACACGTAACACCTGGAGTATGATTCCCTGCCATGACGATGATCGACCCGGTGCGCGAGAGACAACGGCTTTCGGAGGTCTACTCCAGCCAGACCGACGGGGAACTGGAACAGGTTGCAGCGCAGTCCTCCAGTCTTACCGAAGTGGCCCGCGAGGTGCTGGGCGCGGAACTGGCAAAGCGGGGACTGTCCGTCGGGCAACTGGAAGAAGAGGAGCCGGAGCAGCACGGTGCGGAGTTTCGCGATCTGGTCGTGATCCGCAGCTACTGGAATCTCATGGACGCCGAACTGGCAAAAGGCGTGCTCGAGGCGGCCGGAATCGAAGCGTTCCTTTTCGACGACAACATGGTGCGGCTGGACTGGTTCAACGCCAATGCGCTTGGAGGGGTAAAGTTGCGGGTCGATGTGAGCAATGTTGAAGACGCGAATCGAATTCTGGACGAAAGCGTGGCCGATGCGGCGCAGTCCGAAGCCGAGCCGGACTCAGCCGAGTAGTTTCTCGAATCCTTTGCGGATCACGTCCAGCGTATCTTCCGCGAGATTGAGCGCAGGCAATTCCTCTCTCGTGAACCAGCGGACGTCGGCTGCGTCGTCCGCTGCGTGGAGTTCTCCGCTCACGCGGCGGCAAAGAAAATCCACCAGCACGTAGTGGTACTGCACGCGGCCGGTGGGGTCGCGCAGCACGCGGTCGAAGACGCCCAGCAGTTCGCCGGGTTCCACTATGAGTCCGGTTTCTTCGCGAGCTTCGCGGATCGCGGCATCGCGGACGAGTTCGCCGATTTCCAGCACGCCTCCGGGGATCGACCACTGGGCCTGCAGCGGCGGGTGCGCACGCTTTACGAGAACAACGCGGGAGTTTTCGATGATGATGGCGCCGACTCCGACCAGTGGTTGCTTGGGATATTCTCGTTGCATGCTGCTGGCATTCTAAAGCGAATCTGGGTGTTGACTGCTGCCGAGCTGCGCTCGGCTCGGACGGGCGAGGGCGCCCGTCCCCCCACACACGTGCCATTTCTGCTCTGTGGTTAAATGATGTTGCCTATGGCGCTTGAGGAATACAAACGGAAGCGGCGATTTGAGGAGACGCCGGAGCCTCCGCCGAAAGTGGAGAGCAAGGCGGGGCATCGGTTTGTCGTGCAGAAACACGATGCCACGCGGCTGCACTACGACTTTCGGCTGGAAATGGAAGGCGTGCTGAAGTCGTGGGCGGTGCCCAAGGGACCGTCGCTCGATCCGGCGGACAAGCGGCTGGCCATGCAGGTGGAGGATCATCCGGTTTCGTATTTCGATTTTGAAGGGAACATTCCGGAAGGTAACTACGGGGCGGGCACGGTGATGGTGTGGGATGTGGGCACGTGGGAGCCGCTTTCCCCGGTCGCGGTCAAAGGAAAATATGTCCCTGGGACTGAGGCCGAAGCTGCGGCGATGCTGGCTAAGGGCGATTTAAAATTTCGCCTGCACGGCAAGAAATTGAATGGAGACTTCGCGCTGGTCAAGATGCGCGGACGGCGTCCGGGAGCAAGGGAAACGAATGGCTGATGATCAAGAAGCATGATGAGTTTGTGGTCGAGGGATACGACATTGAATCGCTCGATGAGTCTGCGTTGAGCGGACGCAGCCTCGCTGAGATTGCAGGCGATGCGGGTTCGGCGGAGTGGAAGAGCCGTCCCGCGGGGCGGGGAAAACTGAAAGCCGCGTGGCTGGCCGATGCCGTGGCTAAGCTTGATCAGAAAAAAAAACAGAAAAAGATAACCACAGAGGACACAGAGGAACACAGGGGAAAAAAAGAGAAGAAACCTAAGGCTGAAGGTGCGGCTCCGGCGGCACTGACAAGGTCCGAATCCAAAGCAGAATCTTCTGTGTCCCCTGCGCCCCCTGTAGTGAAAGAAGTCTCCGCCGCGCCGGTGAAGCGGCCCATGCCGCTGACCATCCATCCCATGCTGGCGGAATCGGTCGAAAAACCGTTTGACGGGGCGGAATGGCTTTTCGAAATCAAGTGGGATGGATACCGCGCGGTCGCGTTTATCAGCGGGGGCAAGGTGCGACTGGTCTCGCGCAATCAGAACGATTTGACTCCGCGCTATCCCGAGTTGAAAGACTTGCCGAAATTCGTTCACGCGCGCGAAGCGATTCTCGACGGCGAAGTGGTGGCGCTCGATGAGGAAGGCCGCGCGTCGTTCAGCCTGATGCAGCAGCGGACCGGGTTTCGTCCCGGCGGACGCCGAGCCGCGGAGAAAGCCGACGTGCCGGTGCTCTACTATGCATTCGATTTGCTCTATCTCGACGGTTACGATTGGCGCCGCGTCCCGCTCGAGGAGCGCAAGGCCAAGCTGGCGTCACTGCTCACCCCGGGCGATGCGGTGCGTTACTCCGATCATTATCCGGAGCAGGGAAAGGCGCTGTTCGACATGGCGCACAAGAAGGGGCTGGAAGGAATTCTGGCAAAGAAACGGCAGAGTTTCTATGAAGAACGCCGCAGCCGCGAATGGCTGAAGATCAAAATCAAACACCGGCAGGAGTGTGTGATCGGCGGTTTCACCGAACCGGAAGGCAGCCGCGCGCATTTCGGCTCGATCGTGTTGGGGCTGTATGACGGCAAAGGCAGGCTGATTCACGTGGGGCAGGCCGGCAGTGGATTCGATCAGAAATCGCTGGAGGAAGTTTGGGAATTGCTGAAGAAGATCGAGACGAAGAAGAATCCGTTCTTCGGCGAAGTCGAGGCGCTGCGGAAAGTGAGCTGGGTGAAACCCGAACTGGTGGCCGAGATCGAGTACGCGGAATGGACCAAGGGAGCGGACGGCGGTTCGCCGAAGCTGCGCGCTCCGGTGTTTCTGGGGTTGAGGGATGATAAGGATCCGAAGGATTGCCTGCTGGAAGAAGCAAAGTAGCGGGCGAGCAGCGGGCAGCGAGTTCTGGGGGCGGTCCTGTTGACCGCTGTTGAAGGTTGACGCCGACGCAGGGTCCCTCACCGAGCCCTTCGGCTCGGTTCAGGATGACAAGGGTTTTGGGTTAGCTAGAAGCTAGAAGCTGTTCGCGCTACTTGACATCCTTCATAGCCAGCAGCGTTCCGTAATCGCGGCCGCCGGGTTCCACGGCCCGGGCCACCACGCCGACGAAAGCAGTTTTCAATTCTGGAAACTTCGCAACCAGGGCTTTGATCACGGTCACGTTGCCTTGATAGGTGCGCGTGGTATCGGAAACGTTGCTGGCCTGGTATTTGACGATCAGGTCCAGATCGTTGCCGACGGCCTCGGGAAAGACAATTGTCAGCTTGTAGGTGGTGCCTCCCGCGGGCAGGTCCACAGTTCTTGCGTCGGCGGGGAAATCCGCAGGTTGCAGGGGCTGCAACTCATCGATCAGTTTGTCGGTGGCGGCGGTTTTCATGAACGACAGGGGAGAAATGAGAATCAGCGCCTGCTGGTAGTAGAGCCAGGCATTGTGCAACTGACCCTTCGTCTTATAGTCGCGGGCGCGGCTAAGGAACCAGTCGGCGGCATGCCCTGCGGCCTGCACGGGCTTGATGTAGAGGCCGCCCAGTTTCCAGTCGTTGCCCTGCTGCTGCAAAATAAAAGAAACGGTCGCCGGATTCGATGAGGCCGCGTCGAAAATCACGACGGCATACTTTCCGGGTGGAAGATTGTCGAGATTGAAAACAGCGCTGCCCGCGGTCTGGCCATGCTGGTTGAACACGCCGCAGAGGAACTCCGCATGCGCGATGGAAGCTGCACCTTCGGCGTCCAGGAGAAACGGCGGACGCAATGTTCCGTGAGAACCCGAAATCTCGGTCTTGTGGCTGGTGACCGCCGCTTCAATTCCACTGAAGTTGGAGACAACGTTGGGAATCGAATTCTGGCGGAGACCGGCCAGATCTCCGCTGGCGGCCATGTCGAAGTAGCGCTGCCCGGCGGAAGTGATGGCGGCGCGAGTGCCTGCGTCCATATCATCCGCGGTTTTGCAGCTTTCTGCGTGCGCGAAGACACTCGAGTTCGCTAATAGTAGCGGTAGCAGGAGGCGCAACACCCTCAGCAAAGCGACGGAGCGTGAATCAGGGGTCATCGCAGTCTTGATGCCTTTTCCTTTCACAGGGTTGGCGCCGCGCTGGTGAATCCTTAGCGGTGGCCGCACTACCCCAAATTGTACGCCGCCGCGGGCGATAAACTTTGCGGGCTCAGCCGCGGACAAGTGGTTGTGGCCCCCCGTCCCCATCCCCTAGTCTTTCTGACGATGCAAGGGAGCGCACTGGTTGCGTTCTATTATGCGGGCCAGCAGGTTCTTCACATCCTGTGTCCGGAGCGGTGTAGAATTTTTGTAAGGCTGTTGTCGGGGTACGAGCGAGGGCTCTGGGAGGGGTGGTTATGCGCGCACAACGAGGTGTTGCATCTCTGTGGATCGCCGGTCTCGTAGCCGGCGTTCTGTGCGCCGGATGCCTCGGGGCTGTCGATCAGCCGAAGGCCGTTTCCACTACCACTTCCAAGAATCATCGAAAGGCGGCCAAGAAGGCGCCGCTTCCGCCGCTGCCCTCGGGGCCGCGGGGACCGGTGCCGCAAATCTCGCTGGATTCGATGCAAGCCGTCGCGCCTCACGTAACTTACGAGGGCGGTCAACTTACCATTGTTGCTCCGAATTCGACCCTTGCGGACATTCTGCGGGCAGTGCGCAGGCTAACCGGCGCCGAGATGGAGATCCCGTCCAACGCCACGGAACGGGTGGTGACGAATCTTGGGCCGGGTCCGGCGCCCGGCGTGGTGGCGGAATTGCTTAACGGGTCGCACTTCAACTACGTGTTGCTGGGTGCGCCGTCTGACGCCAAAACGCTGACCCGCGTCGTGCTGGTGGCCAAGAGCGGTCCGGAGACAACTGCGCCGGGCGCGGGCGTGGCGGCGAATGCGGCGTCGCCGCAGCAGGTGGTGGCGCAGGGAGCTGCCGACGCGGCGGATGCGGACACGGCCGATGACAGCGATGACAGTGCCGAGCAGAACGGCACGGAGCCGGCCGAACAACCTCCTCCTGCCGGGGACACTGCGGTCAAGACTCCGCAGCAACTGTTGCAGGAGATGCAGCAACGCCAGCTGCAAATGCAACAACAACAAGCCGGCGGAGCACCACAACCCGGTCAACCGCCCATCCCGGGACAGGGCATCACACCGCCACTACGCGGGCCCCAGCAGCAACCGCCGCAGACGCCGCAGCAGCCGCCGGATCAATAGGTCGCTGGAGAGGGCTACTTTTTTCGAACCAGGTCGGGTCTCGTCGGGTTGAGCCTGCTTGGTTTGCGCTTATCTCGGTTTGACCTTATCAAGATCAAGGAGCGCTATTTGCCTTAGCCAACACGATCGGTTGGTAGAAGCCGCTCTCGGGCGTCAAAATCCAGCGGCAGTCGACGAATCCCGCCGCTTGGAGGATGCGACTGAATTCCGCCCGCAGAACGGCACGATAATTCGAAACATAATGCTGAGTCTCCCAACCGCCTGGGATTTCCCTTGTTATGTAAAGATGGAAGGTATAACGACGCTCATCGCTCCAATCCCACACTTGATGAACGATGCGTCGACGTCCTTGGTCTGAATAGAAAGCGGGGCCCTGCAGGACTGGCCTTACCTGAACTAAAGTGTCGTAATCTCGGATGCTGCCCGTAAAGGTCGCACCAGCCCGCAGTTTTCGCCGAATCTGCGTTGCGGCTCGAAACAACTCTTCGTCACTCTCAAGGTGCGGAATGGCGTTGTCCATGCAGATGACAGCGTCGAAATCTCCGTCCGGAATTGCAGTCAAATCCATCATGTCCGCGACAAATAACTGAACATTCAAATGCCTCTTTGCAGCTTCTACACGGGTCCGTTCCACTGACGCAGGACTAAGATCACAGGCGGTCACCTTGAATCCAAGACTGGCCAAGCCCAGCGTTTGTGTGCCAATTCCGCAGGCACAATCTAGAATTCGTAGAGCGCTTGCGGCGCCGCACTCGCGCTCAAGGATTGCCCCGAGAGCCGCGGCTTGGCGTTTTATGGAAGAGTCCCAATCTTCGAAGATGAGGTGGTAGTTGCTGGCGAGTCGGTCGTAGAAATGTTTCACCCCTTCGGCCATGCAACATTGTAGCGATTCCTGGAAACTGCGGGTGAGCATGGCGGCCCCGTTTGCGCCCTCTTCAGACCGATTTTTTCCGCAGCCTGCTAGCGCAGGTTGCCGGCCAGTTCTTTGCCTTCGACATTTCTGGCCTGCTGCAGCAGTTTCCAGTCGCGGGCAAAATCTCGTTCGGAGACCGTAGGTGTGGACGTCCGGCGCAACTCCGCCTCCAGCCTGGCCTCGAGAAGTTCGCGCACCAGTTGTGAAGGAGCGCCGCTGCTGAAGATGTTGTCGGCGGAAATGCCCATCCTCACCAGTCGCTCGCCAACCTGCATGCGCAGCACCGGCCGGTCCTGGGCATCAAATTCCAATTGCGCTTTGGACTCGAGTCGCGCCCATTCCTTGCGGATATTCCCCGGCGCGCCTTCCGCGTCGGCCTCGGCCAGCAACCCTTCCAGTTCTTTTTCACGAGCCTGGCGATCGTTACGGCTTAGCGGAAGTTCCCGTTCGCCGTCGGCGGCAAAGACCAGGGCATCGCGCGCGGGATCAAAGCGCCGGGCCCCGGTTCCTACGAACACGGCAAACACGCATCCGGCAAAAATCGGGCTGGCCACGGCGCTGGGTACGATGTATTTCTTCGACTTGAAGAAAGACTCCACCACGCCATGCACGGTGGTGCTGCGCGGCATGCTGCCCGGAATCTGCGGTATCACCAATCTCGAAAATTGCAGCTCAGGATGACGCCCGCTGTAGCGGATGAGCGTTTGTGCGACCTGTTTGGGAGTGGTCATGCCTGCATCGGCAACCACACCGCGATGCAAGGCCTTGGGGTAATAGAAGTTAATGACGTCTTTCGCAAAGTCGGCGCAGTTGCGCCAAGCCAGGTGGAAGTGCGAACGATTCGTCGAGGAGTTAAGAGTCCGAATCAGGGCTGCGTCCTGCTCCGGCGTAGTTTCGATTTCGAAGCCGTAAATCGTCCGGTCATAGGAGGAACCGACCAGTTCATACCAGTTTCCGCCGGGCGCGCCGCCGTTCTTTGCGTCCGGAGCCACTGCCCGCAGATGTTGCCGACGGTAGCGGTCGCGGAGTTGCAGCACCATCCTGGCGTCAGCAAAAAGCGGGATATCCTCAGGCCGCTCAACAGCATAGAGGTAAGGGACGAGCGGGATCGCGACCCAATCGTAGCCGCTAACTCCGTCATAACGGCTGATCACAATTCCAGTTTCGCCCGGCGTGCACGGCCGCAGCTCGACCGGCGACTCGGCGCAAACTCCGGAGAGATACACGGCGGCATGGCCGGTCGCGGTAAAGAAACCCATATGCCCGTAAGGCTCTTCCAGCAGCAGGGTCGCAGAGGCTTCCGCACGCGGCACACACGCCGAGATCAGGACGATCAGAGCACAGCATACTCGTCCTAGTCCGCGTCGTATTCCCTGGAGGCCGTTTTCGGACATCAAGTTACTCCTGGTAAAATCCTAACCGTCTTATTTAGAACCCTTTAGAGGAAGATTAGTTGCTGCAAATCGGAAAGACCAGTTACCGAAGGCCAGCGATAGTCGGGGGGTATTACCGATCCGATTCAAGGGCGAATCAATGGCGAACGAAAGAAGAATGATCCTGGCACTAAAGCGTAGGCCGAAGCTGTGGAGAACCTGTGGAATAAGCTGGGTTGAGGACCGCAAGCTTGCATTGTTTTCAATGGGGTAGCTGACCGCGGACAGCAGAGAACGGATGCCGTTTTCTGTGGGCTCTTCGTCTTGCCGATTGAAAATCGGCGCAACGTTCTCTAATGTTAGCTTCAGTTGGGCTTCAACTGCTGACCCAGCCCTGGGAGGACGCATGGTTGCTCTCGCGCAGAACTTCCGCTTCGCGTTTCGCCAGCTCAGCAAAACACCCGGCTTCAGCCTGACCATAGTCCTCACCCTGGCTCTCGGAATTGGAGCCACGACGGCCATTTTCTCGCTCGTCGAAGGCATTCTGTTGCGTCCGCTCCCGTTCAGCAATCCTGACCGGCTTGTTCTTTTGGGAGATCACCTCGGAGACGGTCCAAACACTTCCGTCACAGCCCGCGAGATCGGCGTCTACTCCAACGCCACCAGCGCCTTTTCTTCCATGGGCGGGTACATCGGTGCCAGCTATGAACTTTCCGGTGGCGCAACTTCGGAAGAGGTCGACGGCGCGCGGTTCAACGCAGGCGTGTTCCCAACCCTCGGCGTTCGTCCCATTCTTGGCCGCGTTTTTACCCAACAGGAAGAGGACGCGCATCAGCCACTCGCGGTGATCAGTTATGCCTTGTGGCTGAACCGTTACCAGCGGGATCCCCGCGTGCTCGGCAGCTCCATCGACCTCGACCGCAGGCCGTACACGATCATTGGCGTGATGCCGCGCAGTTTCGAGTTTCCTCTGCAAGACGGACAACTCGACCAGGTGCAACTCTGGGTGCCGATGGGCCTTACGCCCGACGAACTTTCAGAGACCAATGCAGGTTTTTGGGGATTCCAGATGGTCGCGCGCCTCAAAGACGGCGTCACCCTCCAGCAGGCGGCGCAGGATGCGGACCGCGTCGCCCGGCAGATCATGCGCGGTTTTCCCGCGAGCATGTCTGCGATTCACATTCAGGGTGACGTCGGCTCGCTGATGGAGTATGCAGTCGCAGACGTTCGGCCCTTGCTGCGCACCCTGTTCTTCGCCGTCTCGATTGTTTTGCTGATTGCATGCGTCAATGTCGCGGGGTTGCTGCTGGTGCGGGCGATTCGCCGGCGGCGCGAGTACGCCGTCCGGCTGGCTCTTGGGGCGCGTGCGAGTGCGATCATCCGCGAGTCTATGTGCGAAGGAATCTTGCTCAGCGTCGCCGGCGGAGTGGTGGGCCTGGCGTTTGCCGCGGCCGCCATCCAAACTGCCCTGCATCTGCTTCCAGAGTCGATGCCGCGCGTCGACTCCATCACGATTGATGGAATTGTCGTTGGCTTCGCCCTGCTTCTCGCTCTTGCCACCGGTGTGCTGTGCAGCCTGGCTCCGGCTTTCGCAGCGTTGCGAACCAACCTGACGGAAAGTCTCAAAGAGGGCGTGAGAACCGGTTCTGGCGCTTCGAGCCACGCCTGGCTGCGCTCAACCCTGGTGGTCTCGGAGATTGCTATTGCCCTGGTGCTGCTCACCGTTTCGGGCGCGTTCCTGCGCAGCTTCCAGAAGATGCGCGCCGTCGATCCCGGCTTTCGTTCTGACCACGTCCTGGTCGCTAGCTATCAATTGCCGCTCACGCAGTACCCCACCAATACAACTGCCGACGCGTTCAACCGTGCGGTGGTCGACCGGCTCGCCCGCAAGCCGGGAATCGTTGCTGTCGGCATGACCAACATTCTTCCGGCGTCCGGTCTTTACGGGGGAGCCGCCTACACGATCGAGGGTGCCCCTACGAACGGCTGGAAGCTGAAGTTCTCGATGTTCGCGATTACCTATGGCGACTATTTCCGCGCTATGAGCATCCCGCTGCTCGATGGACGGTACTTCACCGCCGACGACCGCGCAAACTCGTCGCTCGTCGTGATTGTCAGCCAGTCCATGGCCGCACATTCCTGGCCTGGTCAGCGGGCCGTCGGGAAGCGGATGCACGTTGGCAACCCGCAAAAGGGACTGCCCTGGGCCACGGTGGTGGGCGTAGTCGGCGATACCAAGGTCGGCGCACCCGATGAGCCCAGCAAGGATCAGTGGTATCTGACGGCGGAGCAGCCTGCCATTCTCTACGGGCCTGGCGCCTCGGATACCCTCACTAACGCGGCCGGCGGATACATTACGTTGCGTTCCGCGCTTCCTCCCGAGCAGATGACCCAAACCCTGCGGACGGCCGTTGCCGAAGTCGACCCGCTGCTTGCCTTGCAGCAGATGCAGCCGATGAGTGCGGTCGTCTCGAACGTGGAAGCGCCGCGCCGTTTTAACACTGACCTCATCACTGCTTTCGCAATGGGCGCTTTGCTGCTCGCGATTATCGGGATCTACGCAGTCGTAGCGTTCTCAGTCTCGCTGCGCACGCAGGAGATTGCGATTCGTATGGCGCTGGGCGCGCAGCGCAACCGCATCGCGCGGCTCGTGCTGATTTCGGGTGCGAAGATGGCGTTGATCGGCTGCGGCTTTGGGGTGCTCGGCTCGCTCGCGATCTCACGGATGGTCCGCTCATTTCTGTTCAACGTGAGCGCCACCGATCCGCTCGTCTACATGGCGGCAGCCTTGACCATGATGTTTCTGGCGGTGGCTGCGTCGGCGCTCCCGGCAATGCGGGCCGCATCCGCCGACCCCGTCGACGCTCTGCGCGAAATTTAGAAATCCATTTACTGTTGAAGGTTTTCGAACCGGGCGTCATTTTTCTTTTGGATTGAGTATCCTCTGTCTCGCCCAGCGTGCGCTCTCGGCGACAATCTCATCCTCGTCGCTGGCCAACCTTTCCAGCATAGGCAGGAATTTGCGGTTGCCGCTGTTGCCGGCGGCGATCAGGGAGTTGCGCCGCAGACCCGAGCGTTTGGCTCTTCGCACGGCAGAACCGCGAAAAGTCGTGCGGAATTCTTCTTCGCTGATTTCCACCAGCCAGTCGAGCGCGGGATTCACCAGTTCGGTGCGAGGGGAAAATTCCGGCGCAGATGTTGCCGGAGCCTTCCGGTTCCACGGGCAAACGTCCTGACAAATGTCGCAGCCGAAGACGTGGCGTCCCATGCCGGGTCGCAGCTTTTCGGGAATTTCGCCGCGTTTCTCAATCGTGAGGTAGGAAATGCACAGGTTGGAATCGAGTTGGTAGGGGGCGATCAGCGCGTCGGTGGGGCAGGCCTCGATGCAGCGCGTGCAGGTGCCGCAGCGGTCGGGCGCGGGCAGGTCGGGCTCGAGTTCGAGCGAAGTCAGGATCACGCCCAGAAAAAGCCACGAGCCTTTTTTCTGGTTGATGATGCAGGTATTTTTTCCGATCCAGCCGACTCCGGCATATTTGGCGAAGACGCGCTCGACGATGGGTCCGGTGTCGACGTAGGAATGCGTGACGATTTCAGCGGCACCCTCAGCGGAAGACTCTGCTTCCGCTGCGCGCCGCAGCGCGCCCTCAACCTGCCGCAACCGCCACAGGACGGCTTCGTGATAGTCCTCGTGTCCCCAGGCATAGCGCGAGATCCATCCGCGGCTGGCATTTGGAGAATCGCCATCGTCTGACTCCGTGGAATAAGGCTGCGCGGTGTTGTAGTTGATGGCACAGACCACGACGCTTCGCGCCCAGGGCGCGACCCGCGCCAGCGATGCACGCTTGAGATCTCCACGATCGTCGCGGGCTTCCATGTATTTCATTTCGCCGGCGCGGCCGGCAGCGATCCATGCGGGAAAATGATCGAGCTCCGGCGCATGCGCGGTGGGCGCAATGCCGCAGAGTTCGAAGCCGGCATCGTCAGAGGCGCGCTTGACGATCGACGTAATTGTGCCGAGCTGACTCATAAAAGAACTCGTGCCCAGAGGGGAAAGCTCAGTCCCAATCTGGAACCAGAAAATTGCTTGCGAGTCGATTTTTTCTTGCCTTCGTTTTCTAAGGGTATAGGCTTCCCGATAACGAGTCACGCATCTTCCCCTGCGCGTTCTCCGAAATTACTTTTGCAAAGGAGAAAGCCGATATGCCGCAAGCACCCCAACCCCAAATCGCAACCATACAAATATCGGTCATCAATGAGAGCACGGTGTTGACCGATGCCGATGTCACACCGGTGGTTCCGGCTCTGCAACAGCAAGTGACCGGCGATTTTCGCCCGGTGTGGGGCGTCGACGCCGAACTCACATTGATTCCTCAGGGGCAGCAACCTCCGGCCGGAAGCTGGTGGCTGGTGATTCTCGACAATTCCGATCAAGCGGGCGCGCTGGGCTACCACGACCTGACCAGCGAGGGCCTGCCCATGGGCAAAGTTTTTGCCGCCAGCGATTTGACGGCGGGCACTTCTTGGACCATCACCGCGAGCCACGAACTACTCGAGATGCTCGGCGACCCAGACATTAACCTGAGCGCGTTCATCCAGAACGCGGATACAACCGGAACTCTCTACGCTTATGAAGTCTGCGACGCGTGCGAGGACGACAGCTTCGGCTACCAGATCGACAACGTTCTGGTTTCGGACTTCGTCTACCCGGCATGGTTTGAGACTTTTAGGGCGCCGGGCTCAACCCAATTCGACCACATGAGCCAGATTCAGAATCCGCTGCAGTTGCTCAAGGGCGGCTACATCGGACTCTTCAACATCACGGCCGGCAGCGGCTGGCAGCAACAGACTGCGGAAAAAATTCCAACCAGCATGAAGCAACGTGGCAAGGTGGGTTCGCGCCGCGAACGCCGTGCCACTCCTCGCATTCAATGGGTGAACAGCCTGCCGCAGCGCAAGATCGTCGGCAACGCGCACGAGTATCGCAAACACGTAATGGCGATTCAACGGCGAAGGGAAGCAGCCTAGGTTTCCCTGCAGAACTCTCCCCATCCGCCCCGCGCTCCCTGCGCGGGGCTTTTTTACTTGCTTCCGTGATTCCGAGAGGAGCTGCCTGCGCTACACCGCGGCTGGGCGAAACTACACGCCCAGCTTTTTCACTTCTTCGTTGTAATACTTGCGGTAGAGGATGTCCCACTCCTGCGAGCCTTCGAGGATGGTGCGTTTCTGGCTCTCGATTTTGTGGCGGGCGGCGACGTCGATTCTCTCTTCCTGGTTGAGCAGCTCTTCGAGAAGCTTGCGGGTTTCCTGGCGGATGGTGTTAGGGTCTTCGATGAACTCCACCTCGTCCATGGCCTTGAGCACGTCCGAAACCGCGCGGGCCAGCACGTTCACTTTGTCGCGGCTGAGCCTCACAGCACCGCCTTATATTTGCGCACGAGTTCGGTTTTCACCTTGCGGAACATTTCCTGGTAGTTGGCGCCAGTCTTCTGCATCTCGTCGGAATAGGCTTCGAGGATGACGCGGACTTCGTCGTTGATGCGGTCTTCGAGCGAGAGTTCATCGACCAGCGCGGCGTGCACGCGCTCGGTGACCGCCGGAACCTTCTCGGTCTCAATGAACTTGCCGGCAATCAGTTTCTTGGTGACTTCGCGGGCTAAATAGCCCACATATTCTTTGGAAAGAAGCATTGCGGATCGGAGGCCCTGCGCCAGTGATTGTGAATAAAAAAGTGTAACACAGGCGGAGCGGCGCTGCGGGCGGGCCGGGCCAGTCCCACGGTTTGACCCGTAAATTACGGGCTGTCATCCTGAACGAAGTAGCCGTTCGCGAAGCGGACGGCTACGCAGTCGAAGGACCCCTTGAAGCTCAAAGCTATCCGGGGCTCCAAAGGGAGTTCTCACCGGCCTATTGAAGCATGGTGAGAATTCCTGTCCGTGTCGATCTTGGTGCCGACGGGTATGCGATCCTTCGACTGCGCGACTGCTTCGCTTCGCGAACCGGTCGTTCCGCTCAGGATGACAGAGCAGAGAGGGCGAGCACACGGGTCGACGAGGTCACCGTGCTCCCGCCTTTCCGAACCATTCCTCGAACCACTCCAGCGTTCGCAGGTTGTAGTCGCGCTCGTCGGCAGCCCTCACGAACATGTGTCCTTCGTTGGGATAGACCACCAGCGTAGTCGGCACATTGACCGCCTTCAGCGCATGCCACCACTCCACAGACTGTTCCATGGGAACCTCGCCATCGCGGTCGCCCACCAGAATCAACGTGGGTGTCTTCACTGCTTTCACGAAGTGCATGGGATCGCTTTTGGCATACACCGCCGGGTCGTCGTATACCGAAGCGCCGAAGAACGGAAGCATCCATTCGTCAATGTCGTTCAAGCCGTAATAGCTGAGCCAGTCCGAGAGGCCGGCGCCCGCCACCGCCGCGGCGAAGCGCGTGGTCTGCGTCTCCGCCCACATGGTCATGTAACCGCCGTAGCTGTGCCCGCGGATGCCGATACGTTTCGGATCGATCGGATACTGCTTGGTCAGCGCCTCCACTCCCGCCATGATGTCGCGATAGTCGCCGCCGCCGAAATCCTTGACGTTGCCCTGAGTAAAAATCTCTCCCTGGCCGTAACTGCCGCGCGGGTTCGGACACAGAGCGAAGTAGCCCAACGCGGCTTCGGCGCCGTTGAGGCCCTCGTCCCAGTGCGAAGTGCAGGCATACGAAGGTCCGCCGTGCACGTTCACCACCAGCGGATACGTTTTGCCCGGCGTGAAGTCCCTGGGAAACGTGAGCCAGCCCTGTACCCGCGTGTTGCCGTTCATCCAGTGCACGTTGCGAGTCTCGCCCCATTCGTGTTTTACGCTCGCGTTGATGTGTGTGATTTGTTCCCACTTGCCGATCGTTCCGGCCCATACTTCCGGAGGCGTTCCTGCGGATTCCCGAACTCCGGCAATCTTCGACGCATCGCGAGAAAACGAACCACTCGGCACCCAGCCGTCGCTGGCCGTGCCGGTGAGTTCTTCACCAGTCCAGAGAATCTGGCTTGCGCCGCCGTTGATGGCTAATGTGGCGAAGCTGGAGTTTCCATCCAGATCCTGCGCGAAGACGATCCGGTCCGAACCCGACCACGTCACAGCGGACGGGGATGCCTTGATCCCCGGAGTGAGATTTCGCGCGGGCCCGCCCGCCAGCGGAACCAGCATGATTTCCCCCCCAGTGAGCCCCGCGTCACTCATCAGCCCTTCGATGAACGCCACATTTTTTCCGTCGGGAGAAACGTGAGGGTCGGCGAGTTCCAGCTTCGGTTTGTAAATCTCATGCATCTCCCCGGACTGCACGTCGATGCGATAAAGTCGAGCCGACCACCAGTTCGCATCGCCGTTGCCGTGCGCGGCGATTGCGGCCCAGCTTTGCCCGTCCGGAGCCCAATCGTATTCGTAGACGTAAATGTCCGCGGGCGTGACTTGGGTCAGCTGGTTGCCGTTGAGATCGTTCGTTCGCAGATCGACTACTGCAATGCGCTGCTCATAAATTTTCTCGTCGACGACTCCGGCGAGCGGCGTCATCGGCTGCAGCGGCCCGGCCACGCGAGGCATGCCTTCGATGAAGAGCAGAGCAAGTTTCGAGCCGTCAGGAGAAAACCGCGGGTTCTCGGCGTATCCTTTCAGTTCCGCGCGCTTCACCGGCGCGCCGCCGTCGACCGGTGCAGTCCAGAGCTGTGCCGAGGGCGCGTCGCCGGGCAGGTCCGCCAGGAAGGCGAGCTGCTTCCCGTCCGCCGACCACGCGACCTCGCGCAAAGGAAGCTTTCCTTCGACGGCAACCGTGTGCGAAACGCCGCCGGTCAGCACCTGCACGGTGAGATCTCCATCCACGATGCAGGCAATCCGACTCCCGTCCGGCGAGATCGCCACCTGATCAATCCTCTTGGCGTGCGGCATGGAGTCGAGGACGCTGGCCGCGCGATAAGACGCTGACGCCTGCCCTTGCGCCCGGGAAGAAAGAATGGCTGACGCTGCGATCACAAAACACAATGCAAGAAAGCGCACACGGCGGCTGACATCTGATTTCATGGCAAACGAGTATACACAGCCATGGCTTGCGACAGCTCATGATCGCAGCGGTGTCCACAGGCTCGCCGCTGGCACCTGACTCACGAACGGCATACAATGCATTAGCCGAACTTCCTATGTCTCCCATTCCCGACGACCTCACCACAGTCAAAGACGACATGATCGCCTTCGTCGAAGGCCACGGCATGCGCCGCTTCCACGGCTACGTGGACTTCGAAGAGGTGCAGTGCGTCATGTGGGAGACGGGCGGAAACCCCGACGGTTGGAAGGATTTCGTGGAACTGGCCAAGAGCGCCGGCGCGGCCTTCCTCACCATGCATTCCTGGACTCTCGAACGCACCGAACTCGACGAATTGGTGCAGCGGCTCTCTACCTCGGAGTTCACCGACACTGAGGACGTGGAAGATGCGCGCTGGCTTCGCGCCTACGCCGGCAAAGTAGGATTTCTCCAGCTGGGATGGGCCTACCAGGGCTCGATGTTCCTCTGCGAAGTCAGCACCGAGTGGTATGAACGCTACCAGCACCTGCTCGAAGTCTCCGACGAATTCGGCGGCCTCGCCATCGACGAACCCGGCCAGGACGAAGAAAGCTAGTACTCGGAGGGTTCGCTTCTCAGCTAGCATATCGCCCTTAGTACAGTGGCATTTCCACATCGGCGCCATTCTCTCGGATGCGGTTGCAGAGCGGCGGTCGCAGAGATTGATACATGAAATGGGTTCTCAAAACCGCTGATGATGTACACGTAGCATCTCTCGCGGAAGAATTGCGAGCAGATTCGGGTGTAGGTGCAAAGAGCTACGATCAAGCCGCGACGCTCGCCCGCCTGCTGATCATGCGCGGCATCACCGACGCAGAATCCGCCGCCCGCTTCGTCTCTCCCTCCCTTTCCCATCTGCACCCTCCCGAGCAGATGACCGGCCTCCGCGCCGCCGTCGATCGCATCGACGCCGCTATCGAACGGAAAGAGCCGATTCTGATTTACGGAGACTACGACGTTGACGGCACTATGGCCGTCATTATTCTGAAGACGGCCATCGAGCTTTGCGGCGGCACGGCGGATTTCCATGTCCCGCATCGCATTCGCGAAGGCTACGATCTGCGCGACGATGTAATCGAGCGCGCGGCCGCAGCCGGCATTCGCCTGATCATCAGTGTCGACATGGGCATCCGCGCCTTCGCGCCCGTAGAAACGGCGCGGCGCCTGGGTGTCGATCTCATCGTCACCGATCATCACCTGCCCGGTCCCGACGGCGTGCCCAAAGCGCTGGCCGTGGTCAATCCCAACCAGGCGGGATGCGAGTATCCCTACAAGCAGCTTTGCGGCGCGGGCGTAGCATTCAAGCTGGCGCAGGGGTTGATGCAGCGCCGCCTCGACGCAAAAGATCAGAACAAACTGCTGTTGTCGTTCATGAAAATTGCCGCCATTGCCACCATCGCCGACGCCGTTCCGCTCACCGGCGAAAATCGGGTATTCGCCAAACTCGGACTGGATGCTCTGCGTCATGCCGTGAATCCGGGGTTGAAAGCGCTGCTAGAAGTCGCGCAGATTTCTCCTCAGCGTCCGCCCACCTCCACCGAAGTTGCGTTCCGCATTGCGCCGCGCATCAACGCCGCCGGACGCATGGATGTGGCCCGCGACGTGATCGAGCTATTCAGTGTGAAAGATGCGGCTCGGGCGCGAGAGCTGGCCGCGAAACTCGATCAGCTCAACACCAGCCGCCAGGAAGAAGAGCGTCGTATTCTGCGTTCACTCGAAGACCGCATCAGCGGCGATCCCGCCCTGTGCGATGCCTATTGCATCGTGCTGGATGGCGAGGGCTGGCATCGCGGCGTAATCGGCATCACGGCCACGCGTGTGGTCGAGCGCTACAACCGGCCCACGCTGGTAATTTCGCGCGAGGGCGAGGAAGCCTTCGGGTCGGGGCGTTCGATTCGCGCCTTTCATCTGCTCGATGCGGTCGAATCCTGCTGCGATCTTTTCTCGCGCTACGGCGGGCACGCTCACGCCTGCGGTTTCGCCATGCCCGCGGCTAACATCGAACCGCTGCGCGCGCGGCTGGATGCGTTTGCCCGCGCTCACCTCACCCTCGCGGATTTCGAGCCGGTGCTCGACGTCGACGCCGAGCTGCACTTCGAAGAAATCATTCCCGAGCTTTTTCAGTCGCTGCATCTCCTGGAGCCCTACGGCGTCGGGAATCCCGAACCAGTATTCTCTGCACGTGGCGCAAAGCTAACCGCCCCTCCGCGCATCCTGAAAGACAAGCACCTGAAACTAAAACTTACCGCAGGGGCCACCTCAGCTGGTGTGGGCACGGGCGCCCCGCCCGTGCCGGCCGCGTCAGCGGCCGGGTTTGCTGCTGGGTCAACAGAAGATGCGAGCCAAGAAATGTCCGAGGGAGCTATTCTGGCTTCGCCCCGCTGCCATCCAGATTCCGCCTCGATCCCGAGACGCGACGTGAGAGCCGCAGTAGAGAATCGAAATGAAGCCGCAACGAATTCCGCAACCTGGCGAAGGTCTATCGTCTTCGACGCGCTGGCCTGGAACATGGCTGAGCGTCTGCAGCAGACGCCGCTGCTCGCCGGCGACTCCGTCGACATCGCGTTCACCATCGGACACAACGACCATCCTGAGTACGGCGGCCTGGAACTCTCCCTGCGCGACATCAAGAGAGAAATAAAAGCATTTGAGCAAACGGCGAGCGAATCAAACGCCGAAACGACAATCGAAACGAAGGCCAGCCCAGCTCACGCCAGCCCGCATTCGGCGTAGCCGCCCGCACTTACCACAAATGGTAGTACCCATCCCGCTGCGCCAAATCCACTTTCACTCCGAACAACTGCGACAGCCGCTCCACTTGCAACATCTCTTCCTTCGGACCATCCGCCACGATGCGTCCCCGGCTCATCAACACGACGCGTTGAATCTCAGGCACGATGTCGGCCAGTTCGTGGGTCACCAGAATAATTCCGATGCCCGAGTTCGCCAGCGTGCGCATGGCCTGCCGCACGGTGTGCTGCGCCGCGAGATCGAGCGAGTTGCAGGGCTCGTCGAACAACAGCGCCCGCGGATTGTGCACCAGCGCTCGCGCAATCAGTACGCGTCGAGCCTCGCCCGAGGACATCTCGCAAACCGGCCGCTCCGACAAATGAGAAATCCCTAACTGCTGCAGCGCGGCGTCCGCCAGTTGCCGGTGCCGCGGATCAACCGTGTGATTCGAGAAAATGCTGATGCTGCTGAAAAAGCCCGACAACACCACGTCGCGCCCGTTCGCGTCTCCCGTGACGGAAGCCATCAGGTCGTTCGAGACAATGCCAAGCCGGGCGCGCAGGCTGAACACGTCCCAGGATTCTTCGCCCAGAATCGTCATCGCCGAGTTTTCCCGCACCACCGGATAACACTCGCGGGTAATCGTCTTGATCAACGTGGATTTGCCGCAGCCGTTCGGGCCCAGAATGGCAACGTGTTCGTCGGCGCCGATGCGCAGGCTGAAGTCGTCGAGGCCAGGGGTCTGGCCTCGCATGACGCAGATGTTTCGTAACTCCAGCAGAGGAGGTGCCGCGTTCATTTTCATTGCATCCAAGTGTAGATGAGGTCCCTGACGCAGAGCTAAAAGCTCAGCACTTAAGAGCTGACAGCTGCTCGTTAAAGCATTACACTGAACTTAGCCCATGCCGCTTCCGGTCTACCATTTGCGACGCTGGTTGGTAGTCATCGCCGTCGTCTGCACAGTGGTGGTCGCCGGGATGTATTTGCGCGTCCGCCTCCAGCAACTCAGCGTGCTGAGAGGGATTCCGGGCAAGATGGGGATCGACATTAAGCAAACTGCCACCGGCTACCAGTATTCCCAGTCCGACGGCAAGCGCACGCTCTTCACCATTGAGGCTAGCGATTTCAAGCGATTCAAACTCGGCGACCGCGCCGAGTTGCACAACGTCAACATCGTGCTCTACGGACGCGATTCCTCTCGCTTCGACCGCATCTACGGCGACGATTTCACTTACGATCCGAAATCCGGAGACGTCACGGCCAAGGGAGAAGTCCAGATTGACCTGGAAGCGAATCCCGCCGGACGAACCAACCCCGATCAGTCCGTCCCCGAGGAACTCCGAAGCCCCCTTCATCTCAAGACGCGCGACCTGGTTTTCAACCGCGAGAGCGGAAATGCCATGACCCCCGCGCGGGTTGAGTTCAGCACACCACAGGCCGCGGGATCGGCCGTAGGCGTTCTCTATGCGGGCAAAGCCAACACGCTGACCCTGGCATCACAGGTTCGTGTGGAGCTCTCCGGGGACGCCCCCTCGACCATCGAGGCTTCGAGCGGCCTCATCACTGGCGAGCCTCGCATCGTTCTGCTGGAACATCCGAATCTTCTGCGCGGTAATGAAACCATGCAGGCGGATCAGGCCAAGCTGTTCCTGGCCCCCGACAACAATGTGGATCGGATCCTGGCCAAGGGGAATGTACATGCGCAACTGAGCGAAGCCGCAAGCGAGACCACCGCTGACCGGGAAAAAGCGCCGAAGAGGAAGAGTAAGACCGGGTCAGCAAGGACTGCCCCGCCGAGCGGCGCTCCTCAAGAACCATCGCCCGATACGCAAATTCACTCCGATGAAGCCGAGTTCCTGCTCACCGGCAAACAGAATCAACTGCGCACCGCAACTCTGACCGGCCATGTCGAACTCGAACGCGCCGGCGCGCAACCGATACATGGCACGGCCGGCCGGGTGATTCTCGACTACGCCGGCCAGAACCAGCTGAAGAAGGTGCATGCGCTCGACCAGGTGCGCCTCACGCAAAGTGCCGCGACTCACAACCCGGCAGCGGCGAAAGGTTCCACGAAAGATTCAGGTTCCCAGGACTTCGCCCTGACCGCGTCAGCAGTTGATTTTCTTGTAGTCGATGGCCGCCTTCTGGATCGCGCCGAAACCTTCGGCCCGGCGCAAATCACGATTCTTTCGGACCCGCTCGCTCAATCCGTTTCGCGAACTTCAAGACCGCAGAGCACGCCAGTTCCCGCTGCGCAGCAGACCATCATCACCGCCGGAAAGTTCAACGCCAAGTTCGAAACCGTCGGAGGGAGAAGCCGCTTATCCGCGATCCACGGCGGGCCCGATGCCCGCATCGTCAACCAAAGCCCAGACCAGCCGGAGAGGATCAGTACCAGCGAAACCGTGGATGCCACTTTCCTCCCGCAGGGCGGCATTGCCACCGTCACCCAGCAGGGCAACGTCGTTTACACCGATGATCAGAGCCCGGACAAGCGCACCCAGGCGACAGCAGACGTGGCCCTTTACACTCCCGCCGACCAGATGCTCGTTCTCACCGGCACCGTGGCCGGCAATCCCCGCGTCGTCGAAGGCGGCATGGCTACCACCGCAAATATTATCCGCATCAACCGCGCCACCGGAGAAGCGCTGGCGGAAGGCGATGTCAAGAGCACCTACAGCGAATTGCAGGAACAGCCCAACGGCTCGCTGCTGGCTTCGTCGTCCCCCATTCACGTCACGGCGCGAAGTATGACCGCCCGCAACCATCCCGCGGTCGCCCTCTACACAGGAGGTGCCCGCCTCTGGCAGGACGCCAACGTCGTCGAGGCCCCCACCATCCAGTTTGACCGGGAACACCGCTCCCTAGTCGCTCAGGGAACCCAAGCCCGGCCAGTCTCGACGATTCTGGTGCAACCGGAGAAAGCCCAGCCTGAGAGGGTGCAACCTGAAAAAACCCCGCCAGGTGAGGTTCAAGCAGGGCAAGTCGAGCCCGAACCATTCAAACCCAGAAAGGGCCAGCTCTCGCGAAAAGGGAAGGGGAACGCGGCGGACGCCACCGCCAAGCCAGATCGCCCCAGCCTCGTCGCCATAACAGCCGCTAAGCTCACCTACGTTGATTCGGAGCGCAAGGCTCACTATGAAGGCGGCGTCTCTGCCAAGGGTGCCGACTTCACCGCTTCGTCCCAGACCATGGACGTTTACCTGCTTCCCCGCAGCGAGATCGTAAGCCGAAAAGCCAGCCCAGCCGCAGGCCAAGCCAAGCCCAGTCAATCAGTTACGGGTCAGGGACGTGTCGACCGCGTGGTTGCTGAGGGCCATGTTCTGGTCCTGCAGCCCAACCGCCGCGCCGAGGGAGAAAAGCTGGTTTACACCGCCGCGGACGACAAGTTTGTGCTCACCGGCGGATCGCCTAGCATTTTTGATGCCGAACAGGGCAAAGTTACGGGAGTTTCGTTGACTTTCTTTAGGGCCGATGATAGGGTGCTCGTAGAAGGCGAAGCAAGTACTCCTGTGGTAACTCAGACCCGAGTGGCACGATAAATGCTTGGTTGCATGGCTCGATAAATGCGTACCCTAGCCACGGAAGAAATTGGCAAATCGTATCGTGGCCGGCGCGTTGTGAATGGTGTCAGCCTGCGGGTCGATCAGGGCGAAGTTGTTGGTTTATTAGGCCCTAACGGCGCTGGCAAGACGACTACTTTTTACGCCATTGTTGGCCTGATCCCTCCCGATACTGGCCGCGTGTTGTACGACGGTCAGGACATTACGGACGTGCCCATGTATCTGCGGGCCCGTCAGTATGGCATCAGTTATCTCCCGCAAGAAGCATCGGTTTTTCGCAAACTTACGGTCGAAGAGAACATCCTCGCAGTGCTGGAAGCGCAACCAATTTCCTGGCACGAGCGCCGCGAGAAGATGGAGAAGTTTATCGATGGGCTGGGGCTGGAGCACATCCGCCAGAATCGCGGATATGCCCTCTCCGGGGGAGAGCGCCGGCGTGTGGAAATTGCCCGCTGCCTGTGCATCAATCCCACGTTTATTTTGCTGGACGAACCGTTTTCCGGGATCGACCCGATTGCTGTGCTCGACTTGCAGAAGATCATCAGCGGCCTGCGGGCGAGCGGCATCGGAGTGCTGATCACCGATCACAATGTGCGCGAAACGCTTTCGGTTACCGACCGCGCCTACATCATCGATGACGGCAGAATTTTCCGTCACGGGGCTCCCGAGCAGTTAGCCAGTGATCCGGAAGTGAGAAGGGTGTATTTGGGAGAGAGTTTTTCGCTGGTATAAGAGAAAGCTGAAACCACGAAGGACACGAAGTAGCACTAAGGAATTCCTTCGTGAACCTTGGTGCCCTTGGTGGTCAAGGTTCTTGATTTTGTGGCTACGGTAGTCCCGATCCTATGGTCATGTTGCAGCACAAACTGAGCGTCAAGCTGTCGCAGCGCCAGATCCTCACTCCTGGACTGGTGCAGATGGTTTCCGTGCTGGCGCTCAACAAGCTTGAGCTCAAGGACATGATCAATACCGAGATGGTGGAGAATCCGGTTCTCGAAGAACTCGAAGAATCGGTCCCGCTGCTCGATGAAGTTGGAGGCAAAGAGGCGGACCGCGAGCGCGCAGCCACCGCTTCCACCGAAGAAAATCCCATCGCCGCAGTCGAGAAGAAGGATCCGTTTGAAGAAATCGACTTCGGGTCGTTCTTTCAGGATTATCTCGATCCCGGTTACCGCAGCCGTGGGGAGATGGAAGAAATCGAGCGGCCGTCGTTCGAAAACTTTCTCTCGAAGCCGGGCAATCTCACCGATCATCTGGCATGGCAACTGGGCGCATTGAGTCTGCGCAGCGAAGTGCGCGAAGCCGCCGACCTGATCATCGGTAATCTGAACGAAGACGGATACCTGATCGCCAGCGACGACGAACTGCTCGGAGTTGCGCCGCCGGCGTCCGCTGAAGCCGATGCGGTCACCGCCAAGAAAATTGTGAGCGAGGCGCAGGCCTTGGGACTCGCAGAGGACGCGTTAGCCGAGGAAGCTCTCACGGAGGCTGGCCGAGCCGAAGAAGTTTTGGCGGAAGATGGGTTAGCCGAAGAAGCTCCATCCGAGACGGGCGCGGGCGAGTCGACCGAAAGCGGGCCAGCAGAAGGCGATCTAGCTGAGAACACCGCGTTCGGAACCGCAACTCACTCGGACGCCGTGAACGAATTTTCACCCGCCGCAGAAGCCAGCACCACCGGCCCTGATGCGACCGCGTCGTTTTCCATGCGCTCCGGGGACGCGGCCGCAGCCGTCGCTCCCGCTCCCGAACCTGCGCAGCCGGCATCTTCTCCGGCGTGGACACCCAAATTCTCCGCCGCCGACCTGCAGGAAGCTCTGGACACGGTCCGCCAGCTCGATCCGCCCGGCGTAGGTTGCCGCGACCTCCGCGAGTGCCTGCTCTACCAGCTCCGCTATCACCAGCAGCAGCTCGCGCTCCACAAAAACGGCAACAAGAACGGAGAGAAAAACGGCAACGGCACGGCGCAGATTCTTCAGGATGCCACCGCCATCGTCGATCAGCATCTGCGTGCCGTGCAGAACAAGCAGCACAAAGAAATCGCGCGAGCCATCGGCCGCCCGCCGGAGGCGATTGAACACGCGCTGAATTACATCCGCACTCTCGATCCCCGCCCCGGCCTGCGCTACAACAAAACCCAGCCGCGGCTCATCGAGCCCGACGTTGCTTTCGTCAAGCACGGCGACGAGTGGCTCGTCATCATGAACGACGAAGACTTGCCGCAGCTTCGCCTGAATCCGGCCTACAAGAAGCTCGTCACCCGCGACGGCACCAACGACAAGACCACCCGCGACTACGTGAAGGAGCGCTACAAGAGCGCCATCCAGCTCATCAAGAATATCGAGCAGCGCAAGCAGACCATCACCAAAGTCTGTTATTGCATCGTCGCGCGCCAGCAGGATTTTCTGGAGCGAGGCATCGACCAGCTGAAACCCATGATGATCAAAGAGGTGGCCGAAGAAATCGGCGTGCATCCTTCCACGGTAAGCCGCGCTGTGGCCAGCAAATACGCCCACACGCCGCAGGGCGTATTCGAGCTGCGCTACTTCTTCAGCGAGAGCGTACAGGGCCCCGAGGGCGGCAACACTTCACTGCTGATTCTCAAGCGCCGCGTGAAAAAGCTCATCGACGAAGAAGATCCCAGCCGTCCGCTGACCGACGAGCAGATCACCCGCATCCTGCAATCGCAAGGCATCCAGGTGACCCGCCGCACGGTGGCGAAATACCGCGAAGACATGCGCATCCCGAGCACGCACCAGCGCAGAGTAAAAAAATAATACAGAACTCAGAAGTCAGAATGCAGAAGTAAAAACTAAAGAAGCAAGAAGCACCAAAGATTGCGAGTGTCGAGAATGCCGAAAGCTAGAGATTTTACTTCTGCATTCTGACTTCTGACTTAAATGCAGTGCCCAATACATTACGATCAGAATTTCACCTGGGGGCGCTCATGAACGTGGAATACACCGGAAGACACTACGTAGTTACTTCCACCATCCGCAAAGAAGTTGAAACCGGCCTCACAAAAATCCGCAAAATTCTGGGCGACCGATTTGATAGCAAAGTCATTCTCGCCGTCGAAAAGCACCGCCACAAAGCGGAAATCACCATCAGCCCCCGCAACGGCCCGCTGGTCGGCCTGGCCCAGGCCAAGGACATGACCATCGCCGTCAACGAAGCGCTCGATCATCTGGAAAAGCAGGCGGTGAAGTACAAAACCCGCTGGCAGTCAAAGAAACGCTCGGCCCGCAAAATCGAAGAAACGAAAAAGTGGAACGGCGACTCCCCGTCGCTGCCGCCCTCGCAGGAAGACCTGCAGACAACGGTCGGCCTTTCGGAAAAAACTGCGGTGCCCGTGGTCGTGCACAAATATCCCGCCGTGGCCAAAACCACAGAAGTGCATTTGGTTCGCTCCGACGAAGCCGTCGCCATGCGCCCCATGACCCTCGAAGAAGCCATCAAAGAGGCCCACTTCCGCGATCGCGACGTCTTCGTGTTCCGCGATCCCAAAGGCAAGGTCATGATCCTGCACCGCACCCGAGACGGCAAGATGGAGCTGATCGAAGCGCCGTAAGGCGGGCTTCTGGCTTCAGCTTTCAGGCTTCAGCAATGCTCCGTGAGAAGCTGTCAGCCATCAGCTTTCTGCCGTCAGCTAAACGGGTTTGGGTGCCCCATTTCTCGCGTTTTTTGCGAGAAGTGGGGATTTTGATTTTCGAGGACACAGGAAGAATCCCACGTCTCGCATGAGGCGCGAGACATGGGGCACCCAGCAGCTTCCCACTGATACATGTCAATAGCGGATATTCAACATGCTAGAATTTCGCCGCCGAAGGAGATTCTTGCCATGATGATTCGCGCCCGACGTCAGGCTTCTTCAATTCTAATTTTTCTGGCTCTGTCCGTTGTCTTGGTGTTTCCCCGAATCATCGCCGCACAAAGCGCCTCGCCCGCCAAACTTTCTGTTCACTGGGAAGAACTCACGGCCTCCGACTTTCGCGAAGGCATTCATCGCTCGCAGGGAACATGCCTGCTTCCGTTCGGCATTTTGGAGAAGCATGGTCCGCATCTTCCTCTGGGCACCGACTTGCTCGACGTTCGCTATGCGGCCCTGCACGCGGCCGAGCAGGAATACGCGGTAGTCTTTCCAGAATATTATTTCGGCCAGATCGCCGAGGCGCGCCACGAGCCTGGAACCGTCGCCTACAGCCGCGACATGCAACTCGCTCTGCTGCAGGAAACCACCGACGAGATGGCGCGCAACGGCTGCAAGAAGGTGCTGATCGTTAACGGACACGGCGGCAACGATAGTCTGCTGCCTTTCTTCGCGCAGTCGCAGCTGGATAAGCCGCACGATTATGTGGTCTATGTTTTCGACGAGCGCACACCGCAGCACGGTGGACCAGCGAGGAAGACTTCCATCGACATGCACGCCGGCGAAAGCGAAACCTCGAAGATGATGGTATCCCGTCCCGATCTCGTGCATCAGGACCGCGCCGCGAACGAATCCGGCGCCGACCAGAAACGCGAGAAAATTCCAGAAGACGTCTACACCGGCATCTGGTGGTATACGCGCTTCCCCAATCACTATTCCGGCGACGGCACCGCTGCGACTCGCGAGCTGGGCGAATTTCAGATGAAGTGGTGGATCGATTCGGTAGTCAAAGCGATCGTGGCCGTGAAAGCCGACGACGTGAGCCTGAAGCTGCAGAACGAGTTCTACGAAAAGAGTAAGCACCCGCTCGACACGCAGCCGTAAGCATTAGCAATAAGTGGAGGGTGGCATCTGTGAACGTAGAAATTGCCGACCGCGGGCCCAAGATCGCTGACCGCATATTGCCATTGTTTATTTTCTTGATTTGCAGCCTTCTCCTTTTCGAGCCTCCATTCTTCGCTTTCAATAGCACCAGCAAGTCGTTTCAGACCGTCACTTTCATCGGCCTTCCGCTGCTCTTCTTCATGATGGCAACGCTGGCTCGCTGGAATCGGCGCTTCATGGAATATTTGCCGGCCTGCTGGTCCTTTGTGATGGTTTCCATCGCACTCCTCCTGATGTGGTTGCTAGACGATTTCCCCCGTCGCTGGCTGAGCTTGGATCCCAAGGGGCCTTCCGGCAGAGCGATCATCAAAGTCTCCGATGCTGTCCTTCTGCTCCTTACAGTCGTCATTCTTGGCAAACTACTTCGGATTGATTTTGATTCCATCTACCTCCGAAAAGGGAGCAGACCAGGATTAGGGCTCGCAATCGGGCTGGCGGGCTTTGCGCTCATGGCATTATTCGCAGTGGTTGAGGCCCATGGTATGGGCGTCGATAATCACCGCATCCTTGAATGGACACCATGGATTCTGAGTTTCGTTCTCGCGAATGGTTTTTTCGAGGAGTTGATGTCGAGAGGACTCTTCCTCAAGAAATTCGAGCCTCTTCTAGGCCCGCCTCTCTCCAACCTACTTACTGCGTCAGTATTCGCCATCGGCCATGCTGGCGTGACTTATTCGGCGGATGTGCTCGTGTTTGTGGCGATCACCTTCGTTTTTGCGCTGATCTGGGGTTATCTCATGCAGAAAACTGGCTCGCTGTGGGGTTCGGCTTTGTTTCATGCGGGCGCGGATATGCTGATCATGATTGGTATTTTTTCAGGCGTAAAGACGTAGCACGGTTGTTGCGCGGGAGAACCTTCGCGGCGTTTTGCGCGAATCGGAGTAGCGATGCTTTTGCGGAACTACCTAGGAACTCCCAATCAGCACGCCGGTGATGAACACCAGCACTCCGCCCAGTCCGACCTGCAGCGCCGCCGAAATCCACGGACTATCCATATAGCGGTGTCGGATCCAGGTGATGACGCCCAGTTCGGCGACGACCACCGCACCCGCGGCCCACAGCGCCAGACGAAAGTCGCGAAACATAAACGGAAGCGTGTGCCCGATTCCGCCGAGCCCCGTCATCGCCCCGCAGATTACGCCCCGCACCCACGGATGCCCGCGCCCGGTCAGGCTGCCATCATCGGAAAGCGCCTCGGCAAATCCCATGCTGATGCCGGCGCCCGCGGACGCGGCCAGGCCCACGAGAAACGCGTCCTGCGTGTTGCGCGTGGCGAAAGCGGCGGCGAACACGGGCGCCAGCGTGGAAACGGAACCATCCATCAGCCCCGCGAGCCCTGGCTGCACGATCTGCAGAACAAAAAGCCGGCGCTGCGCCAACTCTTCGTCCTGCTTTACCTGGGCTGGAAGTTTTAGTTTGTCTAATTCCTGGGCACGTTCTTCGTGCTCGCGCTCTTCATTGATGAGATCGTCGAGCAATTGCCGAATGCCGGCGTCCTGGGTGCGGCGCGCAGCCTTTTCGTAGAAGCGGCGAGTCTCGACTTCCATCGTGCTCGCCTCTTTGCGGACGGCCTCGATGCGCAGAGGACGCATCAACCATAGCGCCGGCCGCGCCACAAAGCCGCGGACGTCCTGGCGGCGAATCAGAGGAATATGTTCGCCGAACTTCTGGCGGTAGAGTTCAATCAGCCGCCGCCGGTGCCCGGACTCCTCCTCGCGCATGCCCTCAAACATCTGCGCCGACCCGGGATAGTCCTGGCGCAGTCCCTCGGCAAAGTCGGCATACACGCGCTCGTCTTCTTCCTCCAGCGAAATCGCCAGAGCCAGCACTTCACGTTCGGTGAGATCGTGAAATTTCTTCATGGCGCCTTAGCTTACCTGCCGGAGCGGGCGGATGACAAACCGCAAAATTCGCCGGCACCAAGATCAGCTACGCGCAAGAAATCGCGGAGCTACCCTGTGATCCTCTGTGTCCTCTATGTTTAAGTTTTCTCTCACCGCGAAAATCGAGGAAGTCCCGCGGACTTCTTTGCTACTATCGGCTAGATGCCTCCCAGGAAAACATCAGGTAGTCGAGCCAACGCCGCGCCCGGGAAAACGGCCAAGAAGCCTCGCCGCGCCACGCGCGCGAGCCAGCGCGCGCGCGAACTGGTGATCATCACCGGCATGAGCGGCTCGGGGAAGGCTTCCGTGCTCAAGGCCTTCGAAGATCTCGGCTACTACTGCGTGGATAACCTGCCCATCGAGTTGATCCCGAGCTTTGCCGAGCTGGCGCTGCAATCGGACGAAATTCGCCGCACGGCGCTGGTCGTTGATGTGCGCGAAGGATCGAAACTCGAACTCCTGCCCGGCATTCTGAAGGCAGTGCGGCGAATGATCCCGGCGAAAGTCGTGTTTCTGGAAGCGACAGACGCGGTGCTCCTGCGCCGCTTCAGCGAAACCCGGCGGCCGCATCCGCTGGGCGCGAAAGCGGGAGTTAAATCCGCACTGAAGGCCGAACGCGGCCACCTGGGCCGCATTCGCGCGTTGGCCGATTTTGTCATCGACACTTCCAAGTTCAACGTTCACGAGTTGCGTTCGCACATCACGGAGCGCTTCCGCGAACAATCTTCCGAAAAAAACATTCTGGTGTCTTGCGTGAGCTTCGGCTTCCGCCAGGGCGTTCCCGAAGATGCGGACCTGCTCTTCGACGTGCGCTTTTTGCCCAACCCGCATTTCGTGCCCGAATTCCGCGCCCTCACCGGCCGCAATCCGCGCGTGGCCAAATACATTCGCTCGTTTCCCCAGACGCGCGAATTCATCGAGCGCATCTCCGATCTTCTGGTTTATTTGTTGCCGCACTACATCAAGGAAGGCAAAAGTTATCTCACCATCGGCTTCGGCTGCACCGGCGGCCAGCATCGCTCCGTCATGATCGCCGAAGAAGTCTGCGGCCGCTTGCGGAAAGCCGGCTACCGGGTGAAGGTCGTGCACCGGGACAGCCCGAAGTAAAGGGTCACGGAAGTTTGGTGGGTCCACCCTCCAGTCAACGACAAACTCTCCTCCAGAGCGGTAGAATAACGGCTTGCACCTCATGCCAATTCCACCGGCAGCAAGCGATTGCGGCCTGTCCCGCCTGGGAGCCCCATGCGGCAACTGATGCGCTTATTGCGCTACGTGCGCCCATTTTTGTTGCAGCTGTTTCCCGGAGTCGCATTGCTGGCCGCAGTTGGTTTTCTTGAGGCGTTCCGCCTGATCCTGCTGAAGCCTGTGCTCGATCAGGTGCTCAACCCCACCGCCTCGGGATCCGGAAACATTCTGCTGTTCACCATTCCCCGGATAAACCGGGCGGTCTACCTCCAGCAGTTGGTGCCCGTTCATTTCGACGACGCCTGGAGAATTGTGGCCTTCGCGCTAGTGGCCTCAACCATTCTGAAGGGCATTCTGGACTACGTGGGTACGTACCTGGTGAATCACGCCGGTTTTGGCATGATCACCGACCTGCGGGATGATCTTTACAACGCGATCCTGCGGCAATCGGCGGCGTTTTTTTCCAGGCATGCCACGGGCACCCTGCTCTCAGCCATGGTCAGCGACATCGACCGGGTGCAATACGCGATGTCGGCGGTGCTGGCCGAGTTTCTGCAGCAGACTTTCACGTTTCTGTTCACAGTGGGCGCGGTGGTGTTGATCGGAGGCCGGCTGGCGTGGGTGCTGGTGCTGTTCGTGCCCGTCATCATCTATTCTTCACGCAAGATCGGCAGCCGGGTGCGCACGCACACGCGGCGCGGGACAGGACAAGCTGGCAGAAATCCAAAACATTTTGCACGAAACGATCACGGGAAACCGGATCGTGAAAGCCTTCAATACGGAGAACTGGGAGATCTCGCGCTTCCGCCAGGCGGCGCGCCGCCTGTTCCGCGCTAACCTGAGATCGGTGGCGGCGGCGTCCATTAGTTCGCCCCTGATGGATACCTTCGGCGCCGTCGCCGTGGCGCTGCTTCTGCTGCTGGGTCACAACCAGATCAGGCACAGCCAGCTCACCCCCGGAGCTTTCGTGGCTTTCGTCGCCGCTGTCTACAGTCTCTACAATCCCGTGCGCAAGTTTGCGCAGTTCAACAATAATTTTCAGCAGGCTCTGGGAGCGTCGTCGGAAATTTTCCGCTTCATGGACCTCGAGGATGACGTCCGCGAAAAGCCGCGCGCCAAAACTCTGCCCAAGTTCTCGGGAAGCGTACGCTTCGAGCAAGTGAGCTTTGCCTACGCAGCGGAGAGCCAAGGCGACGAGGCTCGCGAGGTGCTGCGGAACATAGATCTCGAAGTGAAGCGCGGCGAGGTGCTCGCCATTGTCGGGTCGAGCGGCGCGGGTAAGAGCACGCTCGTCCATCTGATTCCGCGCTTCTTCGACGCCAGCGGAGGCCGCGTGCTGATCGACGGCTACGACATTCGCGACGTGACTCTGGCATCCCTGCGGGCGCAAATCGGAATCGTCACGCAGGACACCGTTTTGTTCAACGATACGGTGCGGAACAATATTGCCTACGGCCAGCCCTTTACTCCGCAGAAAGAAGTGGAAGCCGCCGCCCGCGCCGCCCTGGCGCATGATTTTATTCGCGCCATGCCCGCCGGTTACGACACGCCTATCGGCGAGCGGGGGGTGCGGCTTTCCGGCGGAGAGCGCCAGCGGCTCGCCATTGCCCGCGCGATTCTCAAGAATGCTCCCATTCTGATTCTGGACGAGGCCACCTCCGCGCTCGACAGTGAATCGGAGTCGCTGGTGCAAACCGCGCTGCACAACTTGATGGAAGGTAGAACCGTGTTCGTGATCGCGCACCGGCTTTCGACGGTGCGGCGCGCCAACCGTATCGTGGTGATTGAGAACGGCACCATCGCCGATGTCGGCCCGCACGACGAGTTGATGAGCCGACTCGGCACGTATCGTCGTTTGTACGATTTACAATTCACGAATCTGGAAGCGCCGAGAATTGTCGTACAGCCTTAGACAACAGAGGCGGAGAAGATGCCGACACGTTCCATGCCAATAAGATCGATGACAGGGTTCGCGCAAGTGAAGGGCGAGGTCGAGCCCCAGGCCCGAACCGGCGCCGCGAGTTCCTTCGGCGGTGCAACTGCCTCAGCGAACGGACACCTCGGCTTCGCGCTCTCGTTGAAGGCAGTGAATCACCGCTTTCTCGATCTGCACTTTCGCCTGCCCTCCGGAACGGATTCGCTGGAAATGCAACTGCGCCGCCTGCTGAAAGAAGGAATGGCGCGTGGTCACGTGGAAGTGACGCTCAGCCTGGAGCGCGCGAGCGGCGAGACCTTCGTGCTGAACCGCGAACTGGTCGGCGGTTACATTGCCGCGTTTCGACAGGCTGCCGCCGAATTTTCCCTCGCCGCCGAACCCGACCTCAATGCCATTCTGCGCATCCCGGGCGCGCTGGATTCCGCTCGCGAAAATGTCGATGGAGAAATTGAGGGCGCGGTCCTGGCCAAAGTGGGCGACGCGCTGCTGCGGCTCAACCAGATGCGCGAGGAGGAAGGCCGCGGCATCGAACGCGAATTGCGCCAGCGCATGGCTCATCTTGTGGAAGCCGGCAAGAGCGTGCAGCAGCACCGGCGCGCGGTTTTGCAAAACTACACCGAGCGGCTGCACTCGCGTATTCAGGAATTGCTGGGCGCGAGCGCCGACAAGGAACGGGTCTTGCAGGAAGTCGCGCTGCTGGTGGATCGCAGCGACATTCAGGAAGAAATTGTCCGGCTGGAGACTCACGTGCAACATTTTCTCGGACTGCTCGATGAGGGCGGCGAAGTCGGCAAGAAGCTGGACTTTCTGCTGCAGGAAATGAATCGCGAGGCCAACACTCTGCTGTCGAAAACCTCGGGGCTGGCCGGGGAAGCGCTCAAGATTACTGAGGCGGGATTGGCCATGAAAGCGGAGATCGAAAAATCGCGCGAGCAGGTACAAAACCTGGAATGACCAAACAATCTGGAACGATTTCACCTGGAGCACGCACAACCGGAATGAATTCACCTGGAACAAGCGTTGGCTGCAAGCCGCTGGTTTATATCATCTCCGCGCCCTCAGGGTCGGGGAAATCCACGCTGGTGGCCAAGCTGTTGCAATTTGTTCCCAACCTCGAGTTTTCTATCTCTTACACCACGCGCTCACCTCGCGGCAGCGAAGAAAACGGCAAGGAATATTTTTTCGTATCCCGCGCCGAATTTCAGCGCATGATCGACGCCGACGAGTTTCTTGAGCATGCCGTGCTCTACGGCATCGACTACTACGGAACTGCCCGGACCGTGCTGCGCGAAGCGGAACGAAAGGGAAGAGACGTTTTGCTCGATATCGACGTGCAGGGCGCCAAGCAGATTAAACAGAGGCTTCCCGAAGCCGTCAGTATTTTCATTTTGCCTCCAGACCGCAAGACGCTGGAACAGCGCCTGAAGGCTCGAGGGGAAGATAAGGACGAAGTCATCCAGCGCCGTTTGGTCACGGCCCGTCGGGAGATTGAGAATTACGACAAATACAACTATATTTTGATCAACGATGACCTGCAGGAGTCTGTCGAAAACCTGGAGGCCGTTGTGCGCGCGGAGCGTCTGTGCCGTGCGGGCCGGCCGCTGACGGACGAGGAGAAAGGCACCGTGGCTTTGGCGGATCGTTGTCGTCTGGCAAATATTCGCGACCGCGTTCGCCGCATTCTCGATTCCTTTTCTCCCCCGGAGGGTTTAGGCAGCTAGCGGTTTCGCGGTATCATTACAGGCAGCGGCAGGCAACAGTGGCCGCGAACGATAAGAAGCAGCAACAGTAAGTCGAAGGCTCGATTTCCCCCGAAAGACTATGGCAGGTTCGGACATTATTGAAAGTCGATTTCGGAATTAAGGGAGAATCCCTGTATGAAGTTGATAGAAGGCTTCGACAGCAATTACCGGTACATTTTGGTGGCCGCGCGGCGCGCGCGCCAATTGCAGTCCGGCGCACCCCCGGTGGTCGACACCAGTTCGCGCAAGCCCTGCCGCATCGCGCAGGATGAGATTCGGGCGGGCAAGGTGAAGTGGGAGATTCCAGAAACCCGCCCCGCAGTCGAGCAGGTCGGCGAGGCGCTGGACAAGGCTCTGGGTCAGGACTGAGGGCTGTTGATTTTGTGACTGTGGATTGCTGAAACCGATGGTCTGATTTCGGCGGGCTGTTGGTTCAATCAACAATCTGAGATCAACAATCGACGCTTATGAAAGTCGCTCTGGGGGTGACCGGCGGCATCGCAGCCTACAAGGCTGCGGAAATCGTTCGCCTACTGCAGGACCGCGGAATCCGCGTGCAGGTCGTGATGACGCGCGCGGCGCAGGAATTTGTTCGTCCTCTCACCTTTGCCGCGCTCTCCGGCGAGAAAGTGATCACCGGCATGTTCTCGCCTGGCGAAGAGCAAGAACCCAACATCGACTCTGCCATCGAGCACATTGCAGTTGCGCAAGCGATCGATGCCCTCGTTGTGGCTCCTGCCACGGCCGATGTGATCGCACATTTCGCGCAAGGCATTGCCAGCGACTTCCTCACGACGCTCTACCTCGCGACCACAGCTCCCGTGGTCGTGGCCCCGGCTATGAACGTCAACATGTGGAACCATCCCGCCACGCAGTCGAATCTTGAAATCCTGCGGCAGCGCGGCGTCAAAATTGTGGAACCAGGGTCAGGCTACCTGGCCTGTGGCATGACCGGCGCGGGCCGTCTCGCGGAAAATGAAGCCATCGTGGCCGCGGTGCTTGAGGCATTGGGTGCAGCGCAAGACTTGAGCGGCGAGACTGTCCTCATCACAGCCGGTCCGACCCGGGAAAAAATCGATCCCGTGCGCTATCTCACCAACCGTTCCAGCGGCCGCATGGGCTACGCCCTGGCTGAAGCTGCGTTGCGCCGCGGCGCGCGCGTGCTGCTGGTGAGTGGACCGACCGCGCTCACGCCGCCGGGAGCGGCCGAACTCACGCGCGTCGAGTCGGCTGAAGAAATGCGCAATGCGGTGATCAATCTGTTGCCTCACGCGACCATCGTCATCAAGACCGCTGCCGTTTCCGATTATCGGCCGAAAGTAGCGGCCGGACAGAAGATCAAACGCAAAGGTCCGATGACGCTCGATCTCGAAGCCACCCCCGACATCCTCAAAGAGATTTCACTGCGCAAGCAGTCGCAGATCGTCGTGGGCTTTGCCGCCGAAACCGAAAACGTGCTCGAAAACGCCCGCCAGAAACTAGCCGCCAAACACCTCGACGCAATCGTGGTGAATGACGTCTCGCACGAGGGTGTGGGTTTCGACTCCGACCGCAACGCCGCCACCATTCTCACTCACGACGAAGTCGTGGAAGTTCCCGAGACGACGAAATGGGAAGTGGCGCAGCGCGTCCTCGACCAGATCGTGCGCCTGCGCCAGCAGCGCAAGTCGCCAGTTAAAGCCTGATCCGCCATCAAGCGACGCCCACTCTCAGTGCCTTGTCATTCCGAGGAGCAACGCGACGAGGAATCTTCTATCCTTCGCCCCATCACGACCCAAAGCTCCTGTCTCTCGATTACAATCTATCCACCCATGCCCCGCACTCTTGACCCGGCGTTGCGCCGCGCTCTCGCCGAGCGTGTACGCTACTATAACGAACTGGGCATTTACGATTTCTACCAGAGAGAGCCTGCAGCCGAATCAGCCGTCAGCACGGCCGCGGGAATCGCTCCATTGTTAGCACCGTCCACCGCACTCCAGTCAGAAACGCGAGAGGGAATGGCCGCCAGAAAATCCACCGTGGTTGCACCCGCCGCCGAGAATTTTGAGGTTCACGCATCAAGACCAGAGTTCGATGTCGTCGATCCCACGGCCGCGCTGAAAATCATTCGCGAAGATCTCGGCGAATGCACGCGCTGCAAGCTGCACAAACAGGGCCGCAAGCAGATCGTCTTCGGCGTGGGCAACCCGCGCGCCGAGCTGATGTTCGTGGGCGAAGGTCCCGGCGCCGACGAAGACGCGCAGGGTGAGCCCTTCGTCGGCCGCGCCGGACAGTTGCTCAACAACATGATCAAAGCCATGGGCCTGCAGCGCGAAGATGTTTACATCGCGAACGTGGTCAAGTGCCGTCCCCCGGGCAACCGCACCCCCGAGCCTGACGAGTGCGATACTTGCTCGCCGTTTCTCATGCGGCAAATTGCGACCATCAAACCGAAAGTAGTGGTCGCTCTGGGTGCAACCGCGGCCAAGAATCTGCTGGCCATGAATTCGTCCCTCGGCGATTTGCGCGGGCGCTTTTACGATTTCAAGCCCGCGGGCGTGCGCAGCAACGATCCCGCATGGCCGGGCGCGCGCCTTGCCGTCACGTACCACCCCGCATATTTGCTGCGCGATCCGCGACAGAAAGGTGAGGCCTGGAAAGATCTGCAAATGGTGATGAAATACCTCGGCCTGAAGGCGCAGAAGCCGGACGCATAGGCGTCCCCTCTGCGCAGTCCGTCCAGCCCAGCCGTAGTTTATCCTTCCAAGCAATGCCCGAATTTTGCGATGTTGCCCTGCCCGTACCGCTGGACATGGCATTCACCTACCGGATCCCGGCGGACGCCGCGCCGATTGTCGGCGGCCGCGTGCTGGTTCCATTTCGCCAGCAGCGTATGACGGGCATCGTGGTTGAGTTGCACGACCGCGAGCCCTCAGTTCAGATCAAGAATCTCATCGCGGTCCTCGACGCCGCTCCGGTCCTCGACGAGCAACTCCTGCATCTCGGCCGCTGGATCGCGGATTACTACCTCGCTCCCATCGGAGAAGTCTTCCGCACCATGCTGCCGCTGAGCGCGGAATTCAAACGCTCCATCGGCTATCGCATCACCGACGAAGGACAAATGGCGCTGCATCTCGCGGGCATCTCGGGATCGTCGGCCCGCTCGCAACGCACTCCCGAAGAACAAGCCGCCGAGTTTCGTGTGCTTGACTATCTGGCAGCGCGCGCATCCGAAAGCACAGAGCCAGTGAAAGAACTGGTTCTGGAAGAAACGCTGCGGTCGGCGACTCGCGTTTCGAAGTCTATCCTCGCCGGAATGGTCCGCAAGAAATGGCTCGTCCGCGAAGACGTCTCTGCCGCTCGCGATGCCACCCGCACTGTGAAGATCGCGCAGCTCAAATCCGGGGAAGGCAAACTGAACGTGAATCAACAAACCATCCTCGACACGCTGGCCGCATCCGGCGGCAGCGTCCCCGTGGAAACACTGCAGGCGCTGGACGTTCCTCGCAGCACACTCGGCACACTGGTGAAACGAGGCCTGGTCGAAATCGTCGAACAGCCCGCCGACCGTACCATCTCACGCGGCCGGCCCCGCCCCTCGCCGTTTGCCTTCGAGTTCAATTCCGCGCAGCAGTCCGCGCTCGCACGCATTCGCGAAAGCGTCGCATCGCGAAAGTTCTCCGGGATGCTGATGCACGGCGTCACCGGCTCGGGAAAAACCGCCGTCTATCTAGCTGGCATGCGCGATGTGCTCGAAGCGGGACGTTCTGCCATTCTCCTCGTTCCAGAAATTGGCCTCACCCCCGCCGTCGCCGCCGATCTGCATCAGATTTTCGGCGACGAAGTTGCCATTCTGCATTCGGCGTTGTCTGACCGCGAGCGCGCCGAGCAATGGCACCGCATCAAGCGCGGCGAAGCGCGCATGGTCGTCGGCACGCGCTCCGCGGTGTTTGCGCCCGTCGCCGACCTGGCTCTGATCATTGTCGACGAAGAACACGATGCTTCCTACAAGCAGGAAGAAACGCCTCGCTACCACGCTCGCGACATCGCGGTGATGCGAGCCAAGATGGCTAAAGCCGTGGTCGTGCTCGGTTCGGCCACGCCGTCGCTCGAATCCTATTTCAACGCGAAGAAAAACAAATATGCGTTGATCGAGTTACCCGACCGCGTCGAACAGCGTCCGCTGCCCGAAGTCGAGATCGTCGACATGCGGCAGGAGTTTCAGGAAACCGGACACGAGCAGGTCATCTCGCGCAAGCTGGCCGCTGAAATCAAAGAGCGGATCGAACTCAAAGAGCAGGTGATGGTCTTGCTCAACCGCCGCGGCTACTCGCCGGTTGTGCTCTGCCGCGCCTGCGGCAAGACTCTCGAATGCAAAAACTGCGCCATCGCACTCACGCATCACAAGCGCGAGCACAAAATGGTGTGCCACTACTGCGGTTACACCGCGCCGGTTCCGAAAGTCTGCGTGCACTGCGGCAGCGAATATGTTTATTTCCTGGGCACCGGCTCGGAAAAGCTGGAAGAACTTTTGCACGGCATGTTTCCCCAGGCCCGCATCGCGCGGCTCGATCGCGATACCGTCCGCGGCCACGAAGATTTCGAGCGCACCCTGAACGCGCTCAACGAAGGCGATCTCGACATGATCGTGGGCACGCAGATGATCGCCAAAGGCCACGACATTCACGGCGTCACGCTGGTGGGCGTGGTGGGCGCCGACGCAGCCTTGGGCTTTCCGGATTTTCGCGCCGCCGAACGAACCTTTCAGCTGCTCACACAGGTCGCTGGACGCGCCGGACGCGGCCAGTCTCCGGGAAAAGTCGTTCTGCAAACTTATTTTCAGGATCACTATGCCGTGCAATACGCCGCTCGCCACGACTTTGCCGGCTTCTACGAAAAAGAGTTGCGCTTCCGCAGCTGGATGCATTACCCGCCCTATTCCGCACTGGCCAACGTTCTGGTCCGCAGCGACAGACTCGATGAAGCACTCGAGTGGTCGGACCTCCTGGGCAAGTGGTTCGAGAAAACGCGCCACGATGGCGTACGCGTGCTCGGCCCCGCCGCCGCGCCCATCGTGCGCCTGAAGCGCGACTACCGTTATCACTTCGTTCTCAAATCGCCGAGCCGCGAAAAGCTGAACGGCACGTTGCGCGCCATGCTGGCTCACGCAGCGCAGCTGAAAATTCCGCGAACGCAAGTGATTGTGGATGTCGATGCGCTGTGGTTGATGTGAGGAAGGCAGCTCTTAGCCTTTGGCTCTCAGCTCTTAGCCAAAACACCTGACCCAGGCTGCCCCACCCTTCGCGGTTTTCGAAGGGTGGGACGCGATGCTGCCAACACTCTGAGATCTCCACGTTGTAGATTCGCCACTAGATGGGCCAACTGCGCCAAGACCTGCAATCAAGCCACTCGCTTCGTTATTTTCCGAAAAGCTGCCGGATCAACTGCGGGATCAATTCTCTCGCCGCTCCAGGTTGAATGGGCGCTGGAGTCAAAGTGAGCACCAGCATCACCAGAGCAAAAAGCGCCAGCCAAACGCGCCCGCCGGAAACGCGCGGCAACTCCGCCACTTGCGGATGTCGCAAGCTGCTCAACTGCAACAGGATCGCCCAGAGAAACCATCCCGACCAAAGGTAATAACCCATGGGCAACAGAACAATAATAGTGAGCCGCGAAACAAACTTGTGCGCCCACGGCGCGAGAGAAAAAACGATGTGCCCGCCATCCAATTGACCGCCCGGCAACAGATTCAATGCGTGGCGAACATCCCCACCCAGGCCGCAATCGCGCACGGATGCAGCAACACGCGCTCCAAAGGCAGAGCCGCCACACTGTGCGCGCCGCCTTGCCACGCCAGCAGTCTTTGCATCCACTGGAAGATCAAGGGATATCCCATTTGCAGGTCAGGCGCCCGCAGCCCCGCCGGAATCGGTTTGGAAAGCCCAAGCGACGCCCACAACACTCCTACCGAAACCAGAAATCCGGCAATCGGGCCTGCGATGCCAATGTCAAAAAGCGCCGTCCTCGACCGGATGGGCGATCGAATCCGTATGAACGCTCCCAGAGTTCCGAACAACGTTGGCGCAGGGATAAAAAATGGCAGCGTTGCCCACACGCGATAGCGCTTGCAATAAAGATAGTGACCCATCTCGTGGGCCAGCAGAATCAGCATCAACGTCGCCGCGAAACGGCACGCCCAGCATCAGGTCGCGACCAGGGATGTCCGAAAACCCACTGCATCGGAAACAACGGAAGGGAATCGTCGTCGAGTGAGAACGCCGGCTTGCCGACCATAAAATTGGCTTGCATCCGCGCTCCCACCACCAGCGTGGTAAAGCATGTGAGCAGCAGCAGCAACGCATGCAGCCAATAAATTTGTCCCGGCGGCCGTGGCACCCACTGCACTACGGGGCGAGACTCATCCGGAGGAGGATACGTTATAGAAGGAATCGGATCAGACATTCGCAAACTTCAGTCAGAATCTAGCCGGGCATCGAACCCATGCTTCTCTTGATGCTACTACGAGTTGCAGATGCAGGTCGCAGCGGAGAGCAGGCAGCAGGAAATTCGGAACGGCCAATCCTCGATAGCTCCCGATGAAAGAACTTAAGAACGGATGTAGAGGAAATGCAGAATTTCAAGAAGCTAGAAGCAAGCGGATCGAAACGAGAAACTTGTCACTAGCCGCCAGCAACTCCCCTCTAATCAATCGACTGCAACTCTTTCCCCGGCTTAAACCGCACCGCCCGGCCCGGCGGAATGGAAACCTCAGCTCCGGTGCGCGGATTGCGCCCGATCCCGGTCTTGCGCGGACGCACGTTGAACACGCCAAATCCCCGCAGCTCAATACGATCCGAGCGCGCCAGCGCTTTCTTCATGCTCTCGAAAACCGTTTCCACCGCCAGCTCGGCCTTGGTCTTGGTGATGCCGGTTCTGGCAACCACTTCGTTGATAATGTCGAGCTTAATCACAAGGGGCTCCCGAATTCGAGGTCAAGATGTGCCTCAAGTTATTGATGCTAGGGGAGATAACCGAGATTGTCAACGGGAGCATCCGCTCCGTAAACGAGCCGAGACCTCAGTTGCGTCCACGTCAGCACATCGCCCCAGATTTTAGTTGAGCAATCTCGCAATCGTGCAACTGCTAATTTTTCAAAGAGTTACGCGAAGCAAGGCACTCGCGGAGCAGCGGCCAGTGAGCGCGCCGGGACACAGTGAGCGGGCTCCGCCTCAATTCAATCCCGATTGCGTCAGTTTAACCGCGCAGCCGCCACCGGAAACGCGATCATCGCACGTGGTGTTGCCCAGTGTACTGAAGTAAATGGAAGTCGTGGCGTTAGTGAGGGAACGCGGGAATCCTCGATAGTGCCACCGCTGGTACGCGCTTTTCAGTTGCCCATCCCGTCGCGAACCGACCATGGAGGGGCGGATGTCCTCGTCCGCCCAGGGAGCGGCACGGCTCCGGTGTCAGGCGGGCGAAATCCGCAGATACGTCAAGTACTGCTGCTCCTCGATCGCCGTAAACGGCATCATCTTCACCACCTCGCTGGCTGTCGTCAGGTGCCATACCTCCGGTACCATCTTCTTCACCGCCAACAACTGCGCACGCGTCACTTTCGGCTGCGACTCCGCAATCGCGAACAGCACGATCGGCCCCACCAGCTAGCGCCACCGTTTCCGGATGCTGCGCATCAATCGCCTCCAGCCGTTTCGTCAGCGGAAGCTCCAATTCAATGCGGTCGCCGTTTTTCCATTGCCGTCTCACACTCGCGAAACTTCCGGTCGAGGCCAGTTCGCGTTTGCCGTTCACTGCAATCGAAGCTCCTTCCGCCCACTGCGGAATCCGCACATTCACCGCGAACTCCGCCGGTCGCGAGGTCTTCACTTCAATCTGCACCTGCGGATTCGTAGGGATATTCGCTTTTCTGCGTCAGCTCGATTTGCGCTCCGTCCTGCGTCCACCGCAGCGTCGACGGGATATAAAGATTCACGTACACGCCCTGCGCATCGCGGAAGTATGTATTGATGCGATAATCCGCCGCTACCTGCGGCAATGTCCCCGAGCAGCATGCCCAACGTTGCCCGTGGTAAACCTTGCGCCCTTTGAAGTTGTAATCCGAATAGTAGTAGGTCCGGCCATCCGGCTGAAGCGGTAAGGATCCCAGCACAGTGTTGTACATTACGCGTTCCATGCTGTCGCCATAGCGCGAATCGCGGGTCACGCGCAGGAGGTAGCGCGTCAGTTTGAAGTGAGCATAGGAACCGCACGGAGTTTCAAAACTGGAGTGGCTGCCCGTGAGGCTCTTATAGATTTCAGCACTGCCCGGAGCGCGCAGCGTCTCATCCGGCCCCCAGCCGCCCGTCGCAAAGCTCTGCGCCGCGATCATGTCAAAACCATTCCGAGCCGCGCGCAAATGTTTCTCGCTTCCCAGCGTGAGATACGCTTGCATCGCCGAGCACAGCGAATTCACGTGGCTGTAAGCGTGGCGTCCCTCGAGGTCGCTGCGCCCTTCCGCCAACGGATCATAATACGCATCGTCAAGATACTGCAGACCGAGCGCGCGATACTGCTCTCCCGCTCCGCGCTGGTAAGCCAGAAATAAATTTTCAGAAATTGTGTAGGACTCGTCCCAGGTATACGAAACATCCGGGTTTGAGCGCCATCGCTGCCCGTGCTCCACGGCTTTCTTCGGCAAGTGGGGCAACGCCGTCTTCGTAGTTTCGTCCAGGATGGCAAATGCATCGGGATCGCCCACATACTTGTGCGAGTCAATCAGCCCACACACCAGCTTGTCGTAGGAATAAGCGGGGAAGCGAGTGTTTTCGTAAAAGTCGCCTGCAATCGTCTTGGCGTACAGACGATTCAACCGGAGAACCTTCTCGCGCGTCTCCGGCGATCGATTGATAACATACGAACGTGCCAGCGCAGAAACCCATTGCCCGAACGTGCATCCCGGGGCAAAGCCGACTTCAAAAAAGTCCTTGCTGTCCGGAGCGTACTGATACCACCCGCCCAGGTCCTCGCCCGGAGCGGGCTGCCCCACCATCTGCCGGAACGGCTTGAGCAGGCTGTCTTCGCTCAGCCCCATCAGCAGCGCGTGCGTTTCCGCCAACTGTTTTTCGTGAACATCACTGGCCAGTGTCACATCGCCGTAGCCGAATTCGTCGAGGGGAGGGGAGGAGATAGTTGCAGCGGAGCCTGGGATGCGATCAGTGATACGACCAGGAATGCGAAAGGTGGGAACGAGGCAAGCCGCTGATGCCAGCGACGCCGACTGCACAAACTTTCTGCGGGAAATTTCGCGTGAGGAGAACATCCGAAGTCCCATCTGCCCCGACCAGTCGCCGCCGCAGCTGGCGAACGACCCATCCAGTCCGACGACTTTACCGCTCGTTCTCGCCCTCTTTATACATGTACTTGATGGCGGGCTTGTAGATCATCAGGTTCGGTCCGCCGTTGTCGCGGTTCACCTTGATGCACTGCCGGTCGTACCACTCGATGACGCCGCGCACTTCCTCGCCGTCACGCAGCACAATGACCATCGGCGTGCGCGACTGCATTTGCTTTTGATAGTAGAAATTTTCGGCGTTGGTCTGCTCCGGAGGCGTCACCTTTCGTCCGCCGCCGCCCGTCGCCCCGCTTCCCATCCCGGAACCCCGGTCGCCGCGATCCCGGTCGTGCCGCTCCGGACGCTCCACGCGCTCCCGCGTTTGCAACGGAGGCGAGTTGTGGTTGCCGTGGTTCTCCCCGCGCGGCAGAGTCGGCCGGATCAGTTTGCGGTTCGCAAAGTTTTCTTTCTCAGCGGATTCACCGGCAGGGACAGGTTGATCCATAATTTCTTTCATAGTGACGCTACCCCAAGTACATTCGTTCGATACACGCATTCCATAGGCGCCTTTGCGCACAGCAACTTCCGAAACCCTGTGATTGTAATTTACGAAGGCGTGGAATTTTCACTTACCGTACCACAGGAACCGCCCCGAAACAATGCTGTCGTGCTCTGCCTTGCCAGCCGGTGTGCCGAAACCGACACTGCGTTTGATTTCGGGTACAGCATTCGATTTTGCGTGGCGCAGTGCTTCACTGCTGCGATAAGCGGTATCGCTCAGGTTCGGCTTCAGCCGTAGCGGGAATGTTCCGGGGAGGGAGTTGATGATCTCAGCAATTCTCCTGACGGCTCCCCCGAGTTCGTGTTCGATAAATCCACGCCTCGCCGTTCTTTCCCGCTCACCGTGACCACCGCCACCAGCGACGCAACCATCACTACCGTCCATGACAGCACGGGTGGAAAGCTGCCTCCAAAGCGCTGTTCCACCTGCCTGGCTTGTAATACCGCGTTCCGCGACGCGAGCAAGTTCCCCAACTGATAGGCGAATCCCGGAAACGTCCCGCGCACCGCCGGCGGAGAAAGTTCGTTCAAGTGCGCAGGAATTACTCCCCACGCTCCCTGCACCATGAACTGCATCAGAAACCCGCCCACCGCCAGCATGGCAACCGTGTGCGAATATGCCCACAACGGAATCATGGGAATCGCGAGCAGCGCCGCGATCGCAATCGCCCGCCGTCGCCCGATTCGCTCCGACCACGTGCCAAAGCAAATCCCTCCCAGCAGCGCCCCGATGCTGCCGATAATCGAAACTGTCCTCACCGTCTGCGGCGCGAACAGATGATTCTTCTCCAGAAAAGTCGGATAGAGATCCTGCGTGCCGTGGCTGAAAGAATTGAAGCCAAACATCAGCACCACCAGAAAAAGAAAACTCCAGAAATATGTGGCAACGTCCTTGCCCACATGCCGCTCCGCTTCGCGCGATACGCGGCCTTGCAGCCAGGCCGGCGATTCGTCCACTTTGGTCCGAATGTAAATCACCAGGAATGCCGGCAGCGCCCCAATCACGAACATTCCGCGCCAGCCCACGATCGGGAACAACGTTCCGTACACCGCAGCCGCCAGCAAATTCCCCACCACGTAGCCTTCCTGCAGCACGCCGGAAAAAAATCCGCGCCCCTCCGCCGGCAATGTCTCGAACGCCAAGGCCGCGCCCACACCCCATTCTCCGCCCATGGCGATTCCAAAAAATGCCCGCATGATCAGAAAAAATTTCAGTGAAGGCGCGAATGCCGAAGCCAGCTCGAACACCGAATACGCGATGATGTCGACCATCAGCGTTGGGCGCCGGCCAAACCGGTCCGCCATCCACCCAAACAGAAGCGCGCCCACCGGCCGCATGGCCAGCGTCAGAAAAATCGCTTCCGCAATCGCCGACACCTTGGTTTGAAACTGCGCCGCCAGCGCGTTCACGCAGAAAATCAGAATGAAAAAATCAAACGCGTCCAGCGACCACCCCAGAAAACAGGCGACAAACGTATTCCGCTGCACCGGCGTTAGCCTGCGAAAATGTCCAATAAATTCCATCGTGTTTCGTGGATGTTACGAGCGGCGAATCTGCAGCCCCGCGGAGATTCCACCTCCGCCCAAGTCCTGCGGATGCTAGCATATGTTTTTCAATCAGCAATCAGAAATCAGCAATCAACAATTTCCAACCCATGCCCGAACTCGACTCACCTCAACGCCAGACGCCCGATTCGCTCATGCTCCCCGGCTTCTGGTATCGCGCCCTGCCCGCCGATCGCGTGCAGCGCAACCAGCTTCACAAAGCCACGCTACTCGAAATTCCACTCGTCGTTGGACGTGATCGTCAGGGCCGTCCCTTCGCTCTGCGCGACGCTTGCCCGCACCGCGGCATGCCGCTCCACGACGGCCACTTCGACGGAGCCAACGTCGAGTGTCCCTACCACGGCTGGACGTTCGACGCCCACAGCGGCCAGTGCCGGCTCATCCCTTCGCTCACCGCCGACCAGAATTTGAGAGTGGATCGCATCTACGCCGGCAGTTATCCCTGCGATGAGCAGGACGGTTTCGTCTGGGTCTATATTCCCGAGCCCGGCCCGCAAGGCGCGGGATTCACCAAGCCCGGCGACGCTCCGTATCCCGCGCCGCAAATAGAGAAATTCAGCGCCAAGTACAAACTCGCCTATCTCACCGCCGACATGCCCGTCAGCGTCGATCACGGCATCATCGGCCTCATGGATCCCGCGCACGGACCGTTCGTTCACCAGGCGTGGTGGTGGCGCAGCCGCCACAGCATTCACGAGAAGCAAAAAAATTTCGAGCCCATCCCCAACGGATTCCGCATGAGCGCCCACACCCCCAGTTCAAACTCCGCGCCCTACAAGCTTCTGCGCCTGTATGCCGCCGCCGACTCCATCACCACCACTATCGATTTCGTTTTGCCGAACCTGCGCAGCGAAACGATCCGCGCCGGAAAATTCTGGTTCTCATCTCTCACCACGGTTACGCCCATCACGCGCAATCATTGCCGCATCGACGTAGTCGCCGCCTGGAATATTTTCCGCTGGGTGCCGTTCGGGCCGGAGTTGTTGAAGTTCGTCTTCGCGAAATTCGTCGAGCAAGACCGCCGCACCATGGAGATGCAAGCCGAGGGCCTGAAGCACAATCCGCATCTAATGCTGATCGACGACGCCGACCGTCCCGCGAAATGGTATTTCCAGCTGAAAGCCGCGCACCTGGAATCGAAACGCACCGGTGAAGAAATGAAGCATCCGCTACCCGGACCCGTTACGCTGAAGTGGAGAAGCTAGCTCGTAGGACGGATACTCTTGTCCGTCGCCTTTGATTGCAGATAAACCTCAGCGCCGCTTAGGCAGATGCCCAAGAGTGCGATCCGATAACCGCAGCTCTTCGTCGCTCACTAGCCAGTCCATCGCCTCTTCCCGCGTCTTGAACGTGGGCAAATCGCGTTGCGAAAAACTCTTCAGATGTTCGTAAAATATCTGAGGCAGGGTTTCGGCCCCCACCCATGCCGACCGTTTCAAGTGCGGACGATCTACCACGATGTCCTGCTTCAGCCGCTCGATGGCCTTGCGATCAAAATGCGATCCCGTAAAATCCGCCAGCAGCAGCACCGACCCCCTCGGCTCAGCCGTTACGTAACTGGGCACCAGGCGCGACATGGTTTCCAATTCCTCCGCTGTGCAGTGCGAACAATCGGCCAGCAGAATTTGCTTCCCCTTGTGTTCAACGAACCGAATCCGGTCGTCCATAAGAAACCCCTGACATGAACAGAAAGCTGACAACCGAGAAACCGGAAACTAGAAACCCGAGACTAGAAACCCGAAACTGGAAACCAAGAACTGCCCCTGACCCCTGACCACTGCTTTCCTAACCCAGCAACCCATCCACCACGCCATACACCCCGTCCAGCGCGGCATCCAGCGCCCCAGCATCTTTCCCGCCAGCCTCGGCCAGATCCGGACGCCCGCCGCCCTTTCCGCCAACTTTCTGCGCGACAGGGCCAATCACTTTGCCAGCCTGCACCCGCCCGGTCAGATCCTTGGTGACACCAACAATCAGCGACACGTTCCCATTCGACGCCGATCCCAGCACCACCACCCCCGACCCAATCTTGTCGCGCAGTTGATCGACGAGTGTCCGCATCTGCGGCCGCTCCAGATTATCCACGCGATGCGCCAGCACTTTCACGCCCTTCACGTCCTTCACCTTGTCGCCAATGGCGGCCGCACCGATCGATGCCGATGCCGACTTCATCCGCACCTGATCCAGCTCGCGCCCCAGTCGCTTGATCTCCGCGTCCTTCTTTTCGAACTCTTGCAGAAGCGCCAAGTGAGGAAACTCTACGGAAACCTCGCGAATTTGGTGCTTCGTTCCATCGGGACTATCAACCACGTGAACTTCGTCGCGTTTTGTATGAACCAATTGCTGGGCTACCTTTTCAAGAGCGTGATCCTTGCGGAATTGATATAACGATCCCTCTCCCGTCACCGCCTCCACCCTCCGCACTCCCGAAGACACGCTGCCTTCTTTCAGAATCTTGATCAGCCCAATCTCGCCGGTCGCAGCCGTGTGCGTGCCTCCGCAAAGCTCAGTCGAAAAATCGCCGATGCGCACCACGCGCACCTTGTCGCCATACTTTTCCCCGAACAACGCCATCGCGTGATACTTGTTGATCGCCTCGTCGATGGGCACGTCGGTAAGCGTCTCGACTTTTATGTTGCGGAGCACTTCCTTGTTAATGATGTCTTCAATATCCTGCAACTCTTCGTCTTCCACCGCCGCAAAGTGCGAAAAATCAAACCGCAAATGATTCGGCGCCACCAGCGACCCCGCCTGCTTCACATGCTTCCCCAACACCTCGCGCAGCCCCGCATGCAGCAAATGCGTACCCGTGTGATTGCGCATGGTCGCCTCGCGAATGTCGGTGTTGACCACCGCATCCACGCGATCACCCACGCGAATCGACTGTCTGGCGAGGACAAGATGAGAGCGCACTCCTTGCACGGGCGAGTAGCAGCTTGCAACATGCGCGACAATATTGCCTTGTGAATCGGTAAGCCGCCCGATGTCGCCAACTTGACCGCCGCTCTCGGCATAAAACGGGGTGTGGTCAAGAATTATCTCGCCGACATCTCCAATCTTCAGCTCGCCAACGCTTACAACGTCACCGATGTTCCCGGGCCTGATGAAACCGCTCGCTTGCCCTCTCAACAGGGCAAGGACCTCGCAGTTGTCTGACCGAGTCTGCCAGTAGCCTTCAAATTTAGAAGTCGGCAACTTCTGATAAGCAGGATTCGCCGTCTGCTTAGCCGCGCCCTTCCATGAGGCACGGGCACGCTGCTGCTCCTCCGCTAGCGCCTCTTCGTACCCTACGTCATCAAACCTCACGTCGTTGTCCCTAAGGAAATCCTCGATGAGGTCGCGGGGCACGCCATGGGTAGACGTGTAGTAGAACGCGAGATCCCCCCTGAACGCGTGGTCCCTGCCCCGGAGTTCCTTTGACCATTCCTCCATGCTCAGTCCACGGGCGCTCAACGCTTCGTACTCGCTCTTGGGCATAATGCTCATTCCTTGCAGGGCGTTCTTCAGACCCTCCACCCCGATGCCCAACGTGCGTCCAAATCGGGTTTCTTCCGCAAGGATGACCTTCGAGACTTGCTCCGTAGATTCCTTTAACTCCGGGTACGCCTCCTGCATGAGATCGCGAACTGCGAAGACCATTTTGTGAAGGAATGGTTTCGTTTGCCCGAGCGACCTCCCATGCGTGATCGCCCGACGTATGATCTTCCGCAGTACGTATCCGCGCCCTTCGTTCGCCGGGAGAACTCCGTCGGAGATCAGAAACGTCGCCGCACGTGAGTGATCGGCGATCACTCTGAGCGAAGCAGCCGACTTAGTGTGCGCCTCCTTGCTCAACTCCGTTGTCAGCGATGTTCCAGTCAACTCCACCGCCCGCTTAATCAGCGGCACGAACAGATCCGTCTCGTAATTCGAAATCACACCCTGCAGCACCGCCGTCACCCGCTCCAGCCCCATCCCCGTATCAATCGACGGCTTAGGCAGCGGATTCAGCTTTCCGCTGGCATCGCGGTCAAACTGCATGAACACCAGATTCCAGATCTCGACGTACCGTCCGCAGTCGCACGGAAACGTACAATCCGCATGCCCTTGATCGGACGCCGCTGGCCCCATGTCATAGTGAATCTCGCTGCACGGCCCGCAGGGCCCGGTGTCGCCCATCTGCCAGAAATTGTCTTTCAGTCCCCCATCGAAAATGCGATCCTTCGCCACGCCCTGCGCCACCCACAGGTCATAAGCCTCGCTGTCGCGGGGAACAGGCATCGGCTCTCCCGACCCCTCGAAAATCGTCACATACAGCTTCTCCTTCGCAATCCCAAACCATTCTGGCGAAGTGATCAGCTCCCACGCGTAAGCAATCGCATCTTTCTTGAAATAATCGCCAAACGAAAAATTCCCCAGCATCTCGAAAAACGTGTGATGCCGGTTGGTGAACCCAACGTTTTCCAAATCGTTGTGCTTGCCCCCAGCGCGCACACATTTCTGCGAAGTGGTGGCGCGGGAGTAGTCGCGCTTTTCCAGCCCCAGGAAAACATCTTTGAACTGGTTCATCCCTGCGTTGGTGAACAGCAGCGTAGGGATCGTTCTGCGGGACGAGCGACGACGAGTGCACTTCCTTGTGCCCCTTCTGCACAAAAAAGTCCAGGAATTTGCGGCGGATTTCCGAACCGGTCAGCATCAAGAGTCAATTCTAAATGAAAACAGTTCTTTGCCCACGTGGGTGCGGGCGAAGAAATAAACACCGCGGACACGGAGAACCACAAAGCAATATCGAATCGCTATGCTCTGTGGTCGATGCCGTTCAGCTACTTCGCCGCGTCGACGGTCTTACCCGTCCCTTTTTTCACTCCGCTGCCCGGGACCTTCGCGTCCGTCTTTACCGCAGCGCCCGTTTTGGTTGCGGCCTTCGCGGTAACCTTGCCGGTCTTGTCAGCAGCTTTCTCTGTGTCTTTCGCGGCGGGCTTGGCATCTTTTTCCGTGCCCTTTGTCGCCGTCCTCGTGTCGTTCACCACGTTCTTCGCGGCGTTCTTGGTGGCGAGCCCGAATTTCTTCGCCGCGTTCCCGATCACCCTGCCCGTATCAGCAGCAGATTTCGCGGTGTCTTTAGCGCCCGTCTTAGCGGCCTCTTTCACGGATGTCCCATCACCGCTGGACTTGTCTTTGCCCGAACTCGCCGTGTCCTGGCCGTAAACAAACACCGCCCCCGTCAACAAAGCGCCGACGAGAATTGCTCCCCACTTCGTTTTCATAGGATGCCCCTCAAGTTCCGGCGGATTGGTTTTGCAGAATGCAACACTTGCCCAAATCGGCGCAAATCGCGCTCACGCAGATTCGCTTTCCAGCGCGCTGAGCGTTTCCTCATCCACATCCCACTTCTTCAGGATCGTGAAAATAGTTTTCGTGGCGAAGCCGGCGCGCGCCAGTTGCCGAAAAATGCGCGCCGTCTGCTTCTGATCTTTCGGCTTCTGCAGCCGCTTCTTGCGAAGATATTCGCGAGCCTGCTTCTCGTCGCTCACGCCCTCATAGGCGGCTTCCACCGCCTTGTCGATCACCGAACCGTGCACGCCCCGAGTCTTCAAATCCGTGACCACGCGCATGCGTCCGAGTTTCAAATTGTCGCGCCGCAGCGAAGAGTAATACGCCGCATAGTGCGCATCGTTCAAATATCCCTGATCCTTCAATCGCCGGATCACCAGCTCGATCAGTGTCTGCCCATACTCCGACTCGGCATCCTCTACGCGCGCCCGCATCAGCCGCTTCAACTCCGCGACAGTCCGCATGCGCCGCGCCAACGCCCCCACGGCATATTCGTAGAGCTGATCTTCAGAATAGGATTTTTTCTTGGGACGCGAGAATGCCATGCCCTAACGATAGCCCTAGTGAGTCCCGAGTCGCCAGTCCCGAATCCCGAGTCGCGAACGAGACAGCGCCGCAAGAAAAAAGGGCACGCAATAGCGCACCCAAGAAAGGAGGCAACCGAATGAAGAAGGCAAATCTCAAACTCCCGAAGCCCGAAGCCCGAAGCCCGAAGCCCGAAGCCCGAAGCCCGAAGCCCGAAGCCCGAAGCCCGAAGCCCGAAGGCCCTACCGCCCAAACCCCGCCGACTGCATCGACTGCCGCGAAATATCCGCGGTCGACGCAATGCCCTGCATGCGCAGCTTGAAGTCGTCAGCGTTGGAAGCATTCTCCAGCGCGGTTTCGTAATTGACCAGCCCAGCGCGGAAAAGATCCCACAGCGACTGATCGAAAGTCTGCATGCCGTACTGCGACGTGCCGGCCGCAATCGCGTCGCGAATGGCGCGGGTTTTTTCCGGCACCAGAATACATTCGCGAATATAAGCCGTATTGATCATTACTTCCACCGCGGGCACGCGCCCTTCGCCGTCACAGCGCTTGACCAACCGTTGGCTGACAATGGCGCGCAGCACGGCCGCCAGTTGCATGCGGATCTGTTTCTGCTCCGGCGGCGGAAAAATAGAAATCACGCGGTTCACGGTTTCCACCGCATCCAGCGTATGCAAAGTCGAGAACACCATGTGGCCGGTTTCGGCCGCGTGCAGCGCCGTCGAAATCGTTTCCAGGTCGCGCATTTCGCCCACCAGAATCACGTCCGGATCCTGACGCAGGGAAGCGCGCAACGCCGCTCCGAACGAAGGCGTATCCACCTGAATCTCGCGCTGGTTCACGTAGCCTTTTTTATCGCGATGCAGAAATTCGATGGGATCCTCAATCGTGACGATATGTTCCGCCCGCGAAGAGTTCACCCGGTCGACCATCGCGGCCAGCGTAGTCGACTTGCCGGAACCGGTAACGCCCGTCACCAGAACCAGCCCGCGCGGCATATCGCAAATCTGCTCCACGACTTTGGGCAAAAACAATTCGTCGAGGGCCCGAATTTTGGTGGGAATCACGCGCAGCACCAGTCCCACGTTGCCGCGCTGTTGGAAAATGTTCACACGGAAGCGGCCTAGTCCGGCTACGCCGTAGGCCATATCGATTTCCGTGGTCTCTTTGAATTTTTGTTTTTGCCGCGCCGACATCATGCTGAACGCCATGGTCAGCATGTCTTCCGCGCTGATGCGCGGCTGGTCGGTCAACGGCACCAGTTCGCCGTCTATGCGCAGATGCGGGTAGTTCCCTACCTTCAAATGCAAGTCCGAGGCTTTGCGTTCTGTCGCAATCCGCAGCAGGTCATCAATATTCATCGAAGAGTTTCCGTGAGAGCTCTTCACTATGATGAACCGAATCGTCACCTTCCCCAAGATGACCTAGGTAACTGCCGCCCATCCGCGTTCGGACACAGCCTTAAGTGCGCCGTTGCCAGGCGTGGCAACTTTGACCGCGGTTTCTATCTTGTCATCCCGAACGGGGCCCAAGGTCCGGTGTGGGACCTTACGTCAGCTCGCCACCATCAACTGCAGTCGACGGGACAGTTCCCATCTCCGGTCACGAACGGGGAATTCTCGCCGGGTGCCCCATTTCTCGCGTCTTTTGCGAGAAGCGGGGCTTTTGCCGGTCAGCTCAACTTCGGAGCCAACGCTTTCAGCGCGGCGTCCTAAGCTAAGCGTGCCGGCCAGCGCGAGCCGCCTGAGAATTCTTGGTTCCTCAAACCGCAAGCCGGTGCACACCTCCCTGTGCAATGCATTGGCGGCGATTCTTGTAAGTTGCTAAAAACACAAGGTTTAATGGAAGCCTTTTCGGCAGCGAGGATGGAATACCACGTGCTATCTTGACAAACGTCGATAAAGTCTATTAATACAATAGGCTTTATTGCATAACGTCAGGGCCATGAAAATCTCGTCAAGAAAGGACTTCATGAGCGCGATCCGTCTGCCTGGCGCACTTGCCGCAGGGAAGGGTCTGATTCCGGCAATCTGACCTCCGATGTTTCCGCTGGTTTCGGCGATTTAGCAGCCTCTTGATTGTGAACCGCGGGTAAATTTTCATGAAATATAAGTAAGTTTATCTTAATAGTAGACTATATTGGAGCACCCACACGCAGTTCATGGGAATCGCGGCGAACGCCTGAAGAGTGGCCGCCTTGGTTCTTCCGATTGCGAAGGGTATCTGTGGCGCTTCTGCGATTTTGTTGTTCGTCCCAAACTACAAAAGGAGAGGATTTGGATTTTATGAAATCGATCAAGCATCCGCTTATCGCGGTCCTGTCGGTGGCGGCACTTTCGGCCGGCGCCTGGGCACAAACCTCGGGCTCAACCGCACCACCTCCAAAGAAGAAGGACAACCCCGTAGCAACGCAGCCAGCCCAGCCGGCAGTGACCGCGGCTGACGTCCAGGAGTTGAAGGACGCGCTGGCCGCGCAGCAGGAGCAGATCCGGGAATTGCGGGAAGAACTGCACCGCAAGGATCAAGCGGTGCAGCAAGCACAAACGGCCGCAGCCGACGCCTCAGGAAAGGCCGACGCCGTTCAAGCGCAGGCCGCGCAGCAGAAACAAGCGGTCAGCCAGGCTGTCGCTGAGGTGAAGAGCGAGGTCGCCGACCTGAAGGCTGTGAGTCAAACGGCATCAAGCAAGGCGACGTTGAAAAACGCGGTCTGGACAGCGCAGGAGTCACCGCAAACGTCCAGTCCGGATGCACCGCAGACGTTCGACAAGCGGATGGAGGGTCCGCTCACGATACACTTCCGAGGTATCAACATTACGCCGGGCGGATATGCGGCGGCCGAATTTGTGCGGCGGTCCAGAGCGCTCGGGGCGGACGTGTCCACGCCCTTTAATTCTCTGACGATGCCGGGCGCTTCCCAGAGCCAGATCCCGGAATTCTTCGGCTCAGCCCGCCAGTCTAAGATCACGAGCTTTGTCGATGGCCGCATGAAGAACGTGGATCTCTCCAGTTACGTCTCGGCCGACTTCCTTTCTGCCGGCGTCACCTCCACTTCGACCTCGACCAACAGCTACACTCTCCGTCTGCGCCAGGCGTGGGGGCAGGTCAAGTTCGAAAATGGCTGGAGTTTCCTGGGCGGCCAGTCGTGGAGTCTGGTGACAGAGAATGGCCAGGGAATTTCCCCCGACGACGATCTTGGGAGAACCAACGATGCGCGGCCCAAGACCATCGACCCGTCGTACAACGTCGGCTTCATCTTCGCGCGTCAGTATGGACTCCGCGTGACCAAGAACTTCGGCGACAAGGTTGCGCTTGCAGTCGCGATCGAGAATCCGCAGGCCACGCTGACCACGCACAACAACGTTTCCAATTTCCTGCTGGGCGAAGCTGGGGCCAGCAACAGCTACAACACGACCGCTAATTATTCCTTCAATCCCGCACCGGATATTATCGCGAAGGTGGCCTTTGATCCGGGGTTCGGCCACTACGAGATATTCGGGCTTGTCGATCGCTTTACCGATCGCGTGTTTCCCTGCGTGGAGAACTATGCGAGCACGGCCTGCGGCAGCCTGACCGCTCCCAGCGCTCTGCTGGCTTACAACGCTTCCCGGGAAGGCGGTGGCGTGGGCGCAAGCGCACGCTGGAACATTGCGAAGCACGTTGTTTTTGGCTTGAAGGGTTTTGGGGGCAGTGGAATCGGGCGCTACGCCCCGGGAGGGCTCTCGGACGCCTCGATCAACGCCGACGGCACCGTTCATTTGATCAAGAACTCGGAGGGGCTCGCCACCCTGGAGTTGCATCTCAAGAGATTCGATATTTTCGGATACGGCGGAGCAGAATACGCCGCGCGGAGCTACGACTACGATTCCACGGTGCTGGCTGGGGCAACCACACCGGTTGGCGACGTCGGCTACGGCGCCCCGACGTTCAGCAATGCCGGATGCTATACCGAGACGCCGCCGGGCTCTGGCGGGTTCAGCCCGGGCAGCCTGAGTCATTGCACTGCCGATACGCGTGCTTTGATCGAAGGAACCGCGGGATTCTGGTATCGCTTCTACAGCGGGCCGAGGGGTAAATTCCAGTTCGGCACGCAGTACTCCTACGTCACGCGCAATACCTGGTCGGGTGTGGGCGGAGAACCCCACGGAATCGACAACATGATATTCACGTCGTTCCGTTACTACTTGCCCTAGACTCGAAGCTTTCTGAGGGGCGCCTTCCCTTCAGAATCGCCGCCGGCGCGGTTTTGGCTACTCTCCTTTTCCGGGCCGGCGGTGTTCCCATTATCGCCCCGTTTCGGGCGCAGAGGTTCCTGATAGCTCAAAGCAAAAGCCGCATCCTGGTGGATGCGGCTTTTGCCTTTCTTCCAGCAAGCTGACTACGGTAAGTAATAACGGAACGAAGTGAAGATCATGAAGTCCAGTCCGTGGGGCGAATTGCTGATGCCCGCCGGAGCTGTTCCTGACCAGGCGTAGCGGCTCACGTAGGAGAACTGTGGTCCCCACTGGATGCGGCCACGGTTCACCTTGTCCCTTGATCCGTCGTAAGGCTTGAACCACAAACCGACGGTGCCTTCGAGAAGAACCCGGGTGTCCGCCGTGCAGCTCCCTAGGCTGCCGGGCAGGAATCCGGCTCCATTCGCAGGACTGGTCTCGGTATAGCAACCGGAATTGCTGAAGAACGGCGATCCGTAACCCACATACTTAAGCGTAGTGAGATCCAAGTCCGCCGCCCGGCTGGCATACTCCGCGCCGCCGTTGAGATAAATATCCAGTTTCGGTCCGTGCCACTCCAGCGTCCCCAATCCCTGGAGGCTCCTGATCAGATACAGCGATCCGTCGTACTTAACCGAAGCATCAGGAAGGCCGCCGGTGCCGTAGCGGCCTTCTCCGCTGCCGCCGAAACCATGCAAACCAAAGTCGAGGTGCTTGTCAGCAAAGGACCAGCGGGCATTGGCGCCGAAGCCTCCACCATTTTTCGTGGAGTTGAAAGCCCCCAACGCATTGGGTGCCACTGCCGTCGCCCCGCCGCAGGGCGTCCCGGCGGCGTAGTCTTCGCAAGGAAACACGCGGTCACGGAAGCTGCTGAATACCCCGAAGACTTCGTAGTGTCCGAAGCCCGGCTCAAAGGCCAGCTTGGCAATGAAATCAGGCGACGGGTTGAAGGCATAGCTGGCAGCGGGAGTACAGGTGGTGACGCCGCTGGCGCTGGTGCTGCAGGTGGTGATGCCGCCGTTGTAGAGGCCGCTTCCGGAGCCGGCGGAGCCGACCAGGAAATTGGCAGCGTTGTTGTGGCTGCTGATGGTGGCCTGTGAGTTTTCCATCGATGCTCCAAACCAAACCTTGTTGTTGAAATTCTTCACCAGGCGCAATCCATACTGCCGCGCCCAAGTAAAGCCGACGGTATACTGCGGGTCGATGGTCATGGGCGTTGCTTCGGTGCGGTTGTCCATGCCGTGCTTGGTTTCCGTCAGCAGGCTCCACATCTGGCCGCCGGTGATGCTCCAGCCGCTGTCAAACGCAGCCTGACCCCATACCTGCCGCTGCCGAAGCGTATAGCTGTTGCTTTGGTTGTTATTCGAGCTGATGCCGGCGGAGAGGAAGTCAGCCTCATAGTAGCCGGACAGCTTGGCAGTCGCCAGCTTGCCCTCGGCCAGCATGGAAATGCGCGACTGGCGGCCGGTTCCGAAGAACTCGGACATGTTGCTTTGAGAAGCGCCGGGCATGGTCACAGCGTTGAACGGCGTATTGATATCGGAGCCGAGCGCCCGCGAGCGGCGCACAAATTCACCCGCCAGGAATCCGCCCGGAGTGATCGTGATCCCCTTATAGCGCAGCGCCAGGGGACTGTCCTGCGCTGTGCTGACAGTCTTCTGTGTTTCCTGCAGACTGAGCGCCGTATTGGTGACGTTGGTCTTGAGGTCTGCAACGTCGCTCTTCACTGCCAGGAACGCCTGCTGCTGCTGCGCGGCCTGCGCCTGAGCCGCGTCGGCCTTGCCGGAAGCGTCGGCTGCTGCGGTCTGGGCCTGCTGCACCGCTTGATCTTTGCCGTGCAGTTGCTCCCGCAGTTCGCGGATCTCTTGCTCCTGCCGCGCCAGGGCAGCTTGCTGCGCGGCAATGGCGTCCTTCAATGACTGCACATCTGCCGCGGTCACGGCGGCGGCCTTGGTTTTCTTTGGTTTGGACGTCGCATCGGTTTGTGCTACCAGCGACGTTGCCAGAAGCAGAATTACGCATGACTTCCACGCGAATTTCATCAGACTCTCCTTAATTTTGTTGACGAGACTTGCATCGCCTAAATGCAGTTTGCAGAACCCGGCTACACCTGTTGCTTTGCCTTTTTTCTCTGATTGCTCGTTTGAGGACCTCTGTCACGTTCGGATGACGAATACAATTCCGCTAAACGCCAGCTCGATACCCGTTGGAGTAGATGTTCTGGTTCTATCGGCGCCGTGTTACAGGACGGTTACAAACTAGTGAATTTCTGATGAACGGCGGGATACGAGGAAGGGATGGACAGTTCGATATTCTTTGGGAACCGGTCCGCGGCCAACAGTTTGTTCAATCCTTGCTATTGTCCGACGGAGCCATTCCTGTGGACACGGCCACCTCGAAAGAAACGATGTTGGACCATGCTGTGGCCGAGGAGGATGAAGAGGACCGCTAGAAAGACCGCGAACAGCAACTTTCCAATTCCGAACGAAGGCTCCCGTCCCGCGGGAGGTGTCGGATTATTCGAATCAGTTGTCATCTGGGCTACCTCTTTGGCAAACCAGGTCGCAGCGGTTACATCCACTAATCCTATCACTGGTAATTTCCGCCGCTCTTCAAATTTATGGGCGCCGTTATTGATCTCTTTACGCCAGCAAGGCGGCGCCTTAACCAAGCGCAGGAGTGCAACCATCCTATCGACAGCTTCGTTGGGGCGACGGCGGTCGGGGATATCGTCTAGCCGTTCGGAGGCTAAGAGTGTAGGATACGGTGCAGCACAACGTAAGCGGGCCCCCGCCCGGCTTTCAAGGTTGCTCACTTTCTTCAACGCCTTCTTTGGGCGCGCATGTCGACTTCATCTCAGATTCGTCAGCTACCCGGCGGTTCGCGCATGCGCGAGATCAAAGTTGTTCAGTCGGCGAGGGCGCTTCTGGCGTTGGTCCTGTTTGTTCCTACTGCGCTCTGCTGCCGCGGAGTCGCTCAAGCACAATCGGCGGAACAGACTCCCGCGTCGGCGTCCACATCCGCTCCTCCGGTGCAGCAGCCCGCGCCAACCTCCACTGCCGGCTCTCAGAATTCCGCGACTCAATCTTCCGCACAAACCAGCACCGCGGAGCTGAACTCCCGCGATGAGCCAACTACTTTCAAGGTGAATGTCCGGCTGGTGCTGGTGCGGGTGGTGGCGCGCGACGCCAAGGGACACGCGGTCGGAAATCTGCATAAAGAAGACTTCCAGCTGTTCGACAAAGGCAAGCCGCAGGTAATCAGCCAGTTCTCCGTAGAACAGCCCGGGGCGCAGGTGGCGCTGGCGAGCAAGAGCGGCGAGCCGATCGGCGGAGAAGCGCCGACCGAGGTTTCAACGACCAACGGAAAGACACCCGACGTTCCCGAGCGCTTCATTGCCTTTGTTTTTGACGATGTGCATTTGAAGGTTGGCGATCTGTCGCAGGTCCGCGCCGCTGCCGACCGTCATCTGGCCACCCTGCTGCCTACCGACCGGGTCGCCATCTTCTCGACATCTGGACAGACCACGCTGGATTTCACCGACGATCGCGCACAGTTACACGCGACATTGCTGCGCCTGCAGGCGCGCCCCGTCACCGGGAGTGGGGTGCAAGAGTGTCCGGACGTCACCTATTACATGGCCGACCTGATTCAGAACAAGCAGGACGCCCAGGCCCTCATGGTGGCCACGCAGGACGCGCTCTATTGCGCTTTTGGCGGAGATCCAAGGTTTATCCAGCAAGCGCAGATGATGGCGACGTCTGCGGCGAGTGTGGCGTTAATCAACGGCGAAGCCGAAAGCCGCCTCGCGCTCGGGGTGTTGAAGGACATTGTTCGCAGAACAGCCCTCATGCCCGGCCAACGGAGCGTCGTGTTGGTGTCTCCAGGGTTCCTTACGCCACAGCTGGAAACTGATTACATGGACGTGATCGATCGCGCCGTGCGGTCTCAAATTATTATCAATGCGCTGGACGCACGCGGGCTCTATACCATTATTCCGGGCGGCGACGCCTCCACTGCCGGGACCGCAGGTATTGGCGCTCAATTTAACGGGGTCAAAGTCCAGTACCAGACCGCGAGCGCTTCGGCAGACTCTGATGTGATGGCCGTGCTGGCGGACGGAACTGGCGGAACTTTTTTCCAGAACAACAACGATCTGGACGAGGGCCTTCGACGAGTCAGCACCGCGCCGGAATACTACTACGTGCTCGGCTTCACGCCACAGAATCTGAAACTCGATGGCAATTTTCATGGCTTGAAGGTCACGGTGAAGAGTCCGGAAAAGCTGACCATCCAGGCGCGGCGAGGCTATTTTGCGCCTAAGCACGTCGCGGACCCCACGCAGGAGGCCAAAGAGGAGATCGACGAGGCGCTGTTTTCCCAGGAGGAGTTGCACGATCTCCCGGTGGGGCTGCACACTCAGTTTTTCAAGTCCACCGAGGCCGGTGCCAAACTCACCGTGCTGGCTCACGTCGACGTAAGGCAATTGCGCTTTCGAAAAGCGGAAGGACGAAACTGGAACGATCTGACCGTGGTTTCGGCGCTGTTTGATCGCAATGGAACCTTCCTGCAGGGAAGCGAGAAAACCTTGCAAATGCGTTTGAAAGACGAAACGCTGCAAAACAAACTGGGCTCGGGAATCACAATGAGGGCCAGTTTTGATGTGAAGCCGGGGAGTTACCTGGTTCGCCTGGTGGTGCGGGATTCAGAAGGACGGCTGATGTCGGCTGAAAATGGCGCAGTCGAGATTCCATAAGCGCGAAACTGAGTTCCGTAAAGGTTCGGTAAAACGAGATTCCGAAAAGTCTGTGGAGGTGAGTATGCGAGTTCGACGATTGGTTCTGATGGTCGCAGTGATCTGTTTCGCCAGTGGGTGGATGATGTGGCGGCAGGCCGAAGGTGTTTCCGCGGCCCCGGAGCCACAGCAGGCTGCCAGCGATGCTGGCGTTATCCACGTCGAGACGAAACTGGTGCTCGTGGATACCGTGGTCACAGACAGGAAGGGCGAATATGTTCGCGACCTCACCGCCAAAGATTTCAAGGTGTGGGAGAACGGGAAAGAGCAGGCCATCACCACGTTTTCGTTCGAGGAGGATTCCGCCTCGCCCGCGAAAAACCAGAAGCGCTACATGGTGTTGTTCTTCGACAACTCCACCATGGATATGGGCGACCAGGTGCGAGCGCGGCAAGCCGCCGCGCAATTCATTGACGCCAACGCCGGCCCCAATCGCTTGATGGCGGTGATTGACTTTGGCGGCAGCGTGCACATCGCGCAAAACTTCACTGCCGATGCGGAGCGCTTGAAACAAGTGGTAAGCGGCGTGAAAGGATCGTCCGTTTCTCCCAATGCAGCCCCGGTGGAAGTTGCCTCGCTGGGTGCGCCACCCGTGCCATCCCTGCTAGGGACGAACAACCCGGAAGCGGATTTTGGCGCTCACACCGTTATGCTCGCGCTGCGCAGTTTGGCCAAGAATCTGGGCAGCATTCCCGGGCGCAAGACTCTCGTCATGCTGACCTCCGGTTTCCCCTTAACGTCGGACCGGCAATCGGAACTGACCGCGGTGATTGACACCTGCAACAAGGCGAACGTCGCGGTGTATCCCATCGACGTCCGTGGGTTGGTGGTCCCTCAGATGAATGGGCCGCATTCCATGCTCTGGCATTCCTCTTCCGAGTCCGCTCGGATTATCCCGGCCACGCTGAGTTACACCGGAAGTCCGGCTCCAGCTTATCCGTTCTTGCGGTTTGCGCCGTTTGTGGCCGCCTTGGCTGAACCGCCGCAGCATGGCGGAGGTGGTGGCGGCGGAGGTGGCGGCGGCGGTGGACACGGTGGAGGTGGCACGGGCGGAGGTGGTACGGGTGGCGGCGGCACTGGCGGCGGTGGCACGGGCAGCGGCGGTCACGGCGGTACCGGCGGCACTGGGGGCACTGGCACTGGTGGAAGCGGCGGACACGGTGGCACCGGTGGCACCGGTGGCACCGGGGGCAAGGGTGGAACCGGCACCAGCGCCCTGGGAGCATCATCCCTGTACAACCAGCCGCGACAAATTGTTCCGCAGTTCCCCGAGTCGGCAACCACCAACCAGCAGGTGCTCTACCAACTGGCGGATGGAACCGGCGGCTTCGTCATCATCAACACCAACGACTTGCTTGGCGGCCTGCAGAAGATCGCCAAGGACCAATCGCAATACTACGTTCTCGGTTACAAACCGGCTGGATCGCAGGAAGGGAATTGCTACACGTTGCGCGTCAAAGTAGACCGCGGCGGGACCAATGTCCGTTCCCGCAGCGGCTACTGCAACGTTCGCCCCAAGGACCTGCTGGCGGGAAATCCCATCGAGAAGGATCTCGAAAGTCACGCCGCCGGCGAGCTGGCCGGAAACGTCACTGCTTCCATGCGAGCTCCGTTCTTCTACACTTCTCCAAACACAGCGCGCATCGACCTCGTCGTCGATATTCCCGCCGACGCTATCAAGTTTGAGAAAGTAAAAGGCAAGCAGCATTCCGCACTCAACGTTCTGGGGATTGCTTACAAGCCGGATGGCACGATTGGCGCGCGCTTCAGCGATACGGTGAACCTCGATTTCGACGGCAAGAAAGAAGTGGAGGAATTCCAGAAGCGGCCTTTCCACTACGAAAACCAGTTTGAAGCCGCCTCGGGCCAGTACAACCTGAAAGTTGTGTTCAACTCAGGCAGCCAGAGTTTCGGCAAGTTGCAGATGCCCGTGATGATTGATCCCTACGACGGCAAGCAGTTCAGCTTGAGTGGATTGGCTCTTACCAACGAAGCCCACCGCGTTTCCGATTCTCTGCCGACCGGCATGGACGGCCTGCTGCTCGACGACAAGAAACCGCTCGTGGCGTCAGGCATGCAGATCGTGCCCTCGGCGACGAACCATTTCAAGAAGAGCGACTTTGCCGGCGTCTATTTGGAAATCTATGCGCCTTTGCTGGTCAGCGCTGCTCCCCCAATGATCGGGCTTGAGCTCAGAGTGGTGGATCCCAAAACCAAAGAACAGAAGTCGACGACGGGCCTGATTAACATGGCTTCTGCGATGCAACCCGGAAGCCCTTTGATCCCGATCGCGCTCAGGTTGCCGATCGCCTCGCTGTCTCCTGGCTCCTATCAAGTAGAACTGAAAGCGCAAGATTCCGCAGGCAACTCGACCAACGTTCGCTCGGCGGATTTTGAAGTGGAATAGATCTCCAGAAAGGGCGATTTCGGCAAGTTCTGATTTTTGAGATTGCTGCGTTGCTTGTAGTTAGGCTTCGCGGGCAGGTGTATCCGCGCCACACGTTGCCTGCCTGCGATCGAGCCAGATCATCACGAACGATCCCGCCAGGAAAGACACTAGCCAGATGACCCGGCTCTGGAAGCGGTCCTCCACCATGGACAACGGTCCGGTGACCAACGCGTTCGCCACAACCGTGGAAACGATCACCACGCTGAGGCCAACAAGGCGGGCGGACTTCTTACGCCACAGAAAAGGAGCGACCGCACATATCACTACGAGCGCAAAAATCGCTGTCCAGTTTCCGACAGACGTGAAGAACTCGAGCGGCAGCGTGTTCTGTGCCTGCCGGCTTTGCAGGTAATGCGGGCGCCCGCCCGGGAAGACGCTATCGTATTCGTCAAGCACCACATCGCTCGCGTCCAGGTCGTACAAGCCAAAGACCGCCAGTTGTTGCCAGAAGGCGATAGCGGACTTGCTCAACTGCTGCAGGGGATAGGCGCGCAAAGTGGCCAGCACGAACGGCATCTCCTCATGGATTAGCCGTTGCGCGGATTCATCATCGGTGTTCTGCCAGATCCCGTTCGCTCCCCATAGAAAAACGTCGGGATCACTGGGAAGATCATGCACATGGTCGCAGATGGCGAACTTCACTTCCGGGCAATGCTGTTCCAGGTACCACCGTCCCGGTCCGTCGGCAATGATGCGGGCCATCAGAAATGGCGGACGATCGCCGTTCAACGACGGTTCGCCATATAGATAATCGTTGAGCGCCAATTGCGCGGCTGCTGCGAGCGCCACGATGAGAGCCACCTCACCGACAGCTTTCCAGCGTGCCTGCATGAACGGTCGCCGAAGAATTAGCAGCAGAACCAGCAGGATGCACAGTCCGCCCCCCAACATCAGGTGCGTAGCGTGCGACGCCACTCCCCACCACGCGATAAGAAATATGGCCACGTGGTCCGCGCGGCTGAGATCGGCCCGAGCAAACACGAGCAGATAGATGCACAGATAAAGCACCGGACCGAGAATATCCGGCATGATCAGGCTGGAGTACCAACTCAGGCTGGTGAACAGGCTAAGCAGGGCGAGCAGAATCAAATATCGCCGCGCTGTGTGCCGCGGCACGATGGACCGAACCACGAGCCAGAGAACGTAAGCCGTAAGCAATGACTGGAAAACGACCACGGGCCACGGAGTCACGTTCCAATGCCACGGTAATATGCCAAGGCTATAGATGAGCGACCGCATGCCGTAGTACTCGGAGAGTTGATGCAGAAACAATGCCCGCGCGACCACGCGTCCGTCGCCCAGGTACGTCATCGAATCCGGATAGAACAACGGATAGCGGTTAAAGAGCGCTGGCCACGCCAGAAGAAGCGCTCCTCCGCATACCACGGCGATGCTCCGGAAAGCAGACGGGCTGCCCCTGTTATCCGCTACATCATTCGAGACACCCCGGCTCATCGGTTCTTATCTTAACCTTGCAGGGTCGATCGTGCCGGCGTGGCCTTCTCTGCCGGTGATCGATCTAGGAAAACCCTCCTCTGACCTCCGCTATAATCTGGAAATCTTCTTCACTACTCGAACCCGGTGGGGCTTTTGGTTAGTGCTGTTGTTAGCGACGCTTTCGCTGGCGCAGAATGCTTCTCCCGCTCCTCCCGCGTCATCTCCCGTTCTGCAATTCGAGGACATCGCGCAGAAGGCGGGCCTCACCGTCCCACACATTTCTTCGTCTGACAAGAAATATATTGTCGAATCCATGAGCGGTGGCGTGGGACTTATCGACTGCGATAACGACGGCAAACTCGACATCCTCACCGTGAACGGATCCACGGTCGAGCGCTACAAGCAGGGCGGCGATCTGATGGTCACGCTCTATCATCAGGATGCAGATTCCGGCACCGGTTCGACCGGAAGCGGCGCGACCGGGAATGACCCGAAGTTCACCGACATCACCAAAGCCGCGGGCCTCACGCGAAAAGGTTGGGGCATGGGCATCGCCGTGGCCGATTACGACAACGACGGCCTCGACGATATTTACGTCACCGGTTTTGGCGGCAACGTGCTGTATCACAACCTGGGCAATTGCAAGTTCGAGGACGTCACCGAAAAAGCCGGAGTGCGCGGCGGCGGCTTCAGCACCGGCGCGGCCTGGGCCGATTACGATCGCGACGGCCACGTCGACTTGTTCGTCTCGCGCTACGTCCACGTCGAAATCGATAAACTGCCGGAGTTCGGCAACGATCCGCGCTTCTGCCGTTTTAAAGGCGTGCTGGTGCAGTGCGGCCCGTGGGGTTTGCCGGGCGAATCCGATTTACTGTTTCACAACAAAGGCGACGGAACTTTCGAAGAGGTTTCAAAGAAAGCCGGGGTCGACGATCCGCATCATTACTACGGTTTAGGCGCGACCTGGGGAGACTATGACAACGACGGCTGGCCCGATCTCTACGTGGCCAACGACGCCGGGCCGAACTTTCTCTACAAAAATAAACACGACGGCACCTTCGAAGATATCGGATTGCTTTCGGGAGTCGCCCTGAGCGGAGACGGCATGCAGCAAGGCTCCATGGGTGTGACCTGGGGAGATTATTTGCACGAAGGCCGCCTCTCCGTGTTCGTCACAAATTTTGTGGAGCAAGGTTCCGTGCTCTATCACAATCTGGGAAACGACAGTTTTGCAGATGTCAGCGTTCGGGCCAAGGTGATGAAGCCGACTTATCCGTACGTGAGTTGGGGGACTTCGTTTTTCGATATGGACAACAACGGCTGGCTCGATTTGTTTGTGGCCAATGGCCACGTCTATCCGCAGGTGGATACCATCCCCGGCGGCACACATTATCGCCAGCCCATGATCTTGTTTCACAACCATCGCGACGGCACGTTTGAAGATGTATCGTCGGCATTCGCGCAGATGCCTATACAAGCGCGGCGGGGCGCGGCTTTCGGGGACATCAACAATGACGGAAATGTGGACATCGTGGTGCTCAACGTGGGCGAACCGCCGTCACTGCTGATGAATCGCAATCGCAGTTCGAATCACCGTGTTTTATTCAAGCTGATTGGAACCAAGAGCAACAAAGCTGCGATCGGCGCGCGCGTGACCGTGAAAGCGGGGACACTGGTGCAGTTCGACGAGGTGCGCGGAGGCGCGAGCTACATTTCGCAAAACGACCTGCGCCTGCACTTCGGGCTTGCAGCGAATGACAAGATGCAGGAAGTGACCATCCGCTGGCCGAATGGTGCAAGTGAAATTCTCCGCGACCTAGCAGCCGACTTCATCTACACGATCGTCGAGGACGCAGGAATTCAGAAGAAAGTGGCGCTGCCGCCGTTGCCGCGACCCTGAGCCCGGGTGCCCCATTTCTCGCATTTTTTGCGAGAAGTGGGATCTCGCCGTTCGGAACGAGGAACTCGCTATTCGATGCCCAGTTGTTTCTGGATTTGCTCCAACGGCACACCTTTCGTCTCCGGAACCATCGTCTTCACCCAAATGAGCTGAAGAACCATCATGCCTGCAAAAAATGAGAACACGTAACCGGGAGGAAAGGAGGTAACCATTCTCGGGAAAAAAGTTGTGAGCAGGGCGGCGAATATCCAGTGCGTGAAGCTGCCGAGAGTTTGGCCTTCCGCACGCTGGCGGTTGGGAAATATCTCGGAGATGAAGACCCAAATCACTGCTCCCTGGCCGATTGCGTGAGCAGCGATGAACGCAAAAATGCAAACCGGCACGATGGAGAAATGCTCCGTGAAGAAGGCCCATGCGACGAGACCGAGCGAAGTAATGTACCCGAACGAACCAATGTAGAGAAGCGTGCGGCGGCCCAGCCGGTCAATCAGCCAGAGGCCGACGAAAGTGAAAACGAGATTCGTCACGCCGATCCCGATGGATTGCAACAGCGCGGCTTTTGCCCCGAGGCCGGTCAGTTCGAAGATGCGCGGGGCGAAGTACAGAATCGCGTTGATTCCGGAGAGTTGGTTGAAGAAGGCAATCAGGATAGCGAGCAGGATTGGTTTCTGAAGACGTCTCGTCCAGAAATTTCCCGACGATCCTTGTTCAGTGGACGCGTCGATAATCGCGTCCGCATCGGCTGCGATTTTGGCTTTCGAGGCATCAGGCTCGATTCGTTGCAGCACTTGCACGCCGGCCTCGCGGTCGCCCTTTCGGCTGAGCAGCCAGCGTGGACTTTCGGGCAATCCAAAGCAGAACACAGCGTAAAGCAACGATGGAAACGCAGCCACACCCAGCATCCAGCGCCACGCATTTTCGCCCACGCCGGCTAGGAGCCAGTTCGAGACAAATGCGATCAGGATGCCGAAAACAATGTTGAACTGGAACATGCCGGCCAATCTTCCGCGATACTTGGGTGGCGCGATCTCGGAAATGTACATGGGGGCAACCACGGTCGAGATGCCGATGCCAAGCCCGCCGATCACGCGCGCTGCGATGAACGTGGCAACGTTTGGCGCCAGCCCCGAGCCGACCGCACCGACGAAATAAAGAACACCGATCCACAGCAGTGTGGCCTTGCGTCCGAACCGGTCAGCGGGCCAGCCTCCGAGCAGGGAACCGACCACTGTGCCGTAGAGGGCCGAGGCCATGGCGATGCCGTGCAGGCCAGGACTTAGTCCCCAAAGCGTCTGAATTGTTTTTTCGGCGCCGGAAATCACGACGGTGTCGAAGCCGAAAAGAAATCCAGCGAGTGCCGACGTGAGCGACCAGAAGAAGATGCGAGCATTCATAAGTGAGAGCTGAGAGCCGGTTCACTCCTTCGTCAGCGGATATCCCTTTTCCCGCCAGTCGCGGATGCCCCCGTCCATGGAGATCACGTTCGTATAGCCCATCTTCTGCAGGTTGTCGGCGGCCAGCGCCGACCGGAAACCGCCGCCACAATAGAGCACCAGTTCGGTATTCAACGCAGGCACGCGCGCCTCAATGTCGCGCTCGATGATGCCTTTGCCCAAGTGGATCGCGCCCGGCAGATGATCTTTGGCGAACTCGCTCTCTTCGCGCACATCGACGAGTAAAAATTTTTCGCCGCGATCGATCCTGGCCTTTACTTCGCCGACGTTGGTTTCGCGGACGCGCGTCTTAGCATCGTCCACAATCTTCAGGAAGCGGGGAGGATGTTGGTGAGCCACGAGCACTCCTTAATCGATTCGGCGATGAACATCCTACCAAGTGCTGCTCGATTGTGCACGAATGATTGTGCACGAGAAGACCTCGGCTCGTCGGAAACTCAGCGGGACTGAGAGCAGAGAACCTAAATTCGAGGACCGAGGTCCAGTCCGGCGTGCTTCGTCGTCTCGCCTTCAGTTAGCATGAACCGGTGATTCCCGTGGGATCAAGCAGGAAAGCCGCGCGTCGGATCGGCTTGGCTCGCGCCCTCTCGAAACTGGGCTATTGCTCGCGCTCGCAGGCGGCAGAGTTGATTCGCGCCGGACGCGTGTGTCTGAACGAAGGTGTTCGCTTCGATCCGGAGACGCCGGTCCATCTCACGCGCGATCGCATCGTAGTGGATGATCGTCCGATTGAGGCCGGCGAGAAAATTTATCTCATCATGAACAAACCGCGCGGCCTGATCACCACCGCCGCCGACGAGAAGGGCCGCGAGACGGTGTATTCGCTTCTCAATAAATCAGGTTTCGCGCCAAAAAGCGTGGATTCTTTGAGGAGCGCGTCGACGCGGTCCAATTCCGTATCGGGCAACCCGGTATGGATCGCACCGGTCGGACGCCTGGATAAAGCCAGCGAGGGGTTGCTCCTGCTGACCAACGATTCCGAATGGGGCGCTCGCGTGGCCGCACCGGAGACTCACTTGCAGAAGACCTATCACGTACAGATCGCGAGAGTTGCAGACGAAGAATTAATTGCTGCGCTGACCGCGGGTGTGAAACTCGCGGGGAATTCCGGCGCGAGTTCCGGCGCGAAGTCCAACGCGAAGTCCGATGAGAAATCCGGCGAGGGCCAAACCTTACGCGCGAGTGAAGTACGCCTGCTGCGCTCCGGCCAGAAAAACTGCTGGCTCGAGATCATCCTGACCGAAGGCAAGAATCGCCAGATTCGGCGCATGCTGCAGGCACTGGGAGTAGACGTGCTTCGGCTGGTGCGCGTGGCGATCGGCCCGCTTGAGTTGGGGAAACTCGCGAAGGGCGACTATCGCCGGCTGACGGAGGATGAAAAGAAGATGCTCGATCGCGCCATGCAATGAAGGACTCTATGAGCAAACTGACTTTTCTCTCTGCGGTCGTAATGGCAGAACGGATCCGCATTGGAGAGATTTCTCCGGTCGAACTCGTCGAGGCTCATCTCGCGAAGATCGGTCGCCTGAATCCGAAGCTGAACGCCTTCGTTCATGTGGATGCCGCCCGCGTTCGGCGGGAAGCGCAGGCAGCGGAATCTGCGCTGTCGAAGCGAAAAACCACCGGCGCTGCGCTCGGCCCGCTGCACGGCGTTCCGATCAGCATCAAGAGTTCGCTGGAAGTGACCGGTCTGCGGTGCGAGTCGGGAACCCGCCTGCGCGCCGGATTCGTCCCTACGCAAAATGCTCCGCTCGTCGCTCGCCTGAAAAATGCCGGTGCAATCGTCCTCGGCGTCACCAACACTCCCGAACTGCTGATGGCTTGGGAGACGGATAATCTGCTTTACGGCCGCACCAACAGCCCTTGGGATCTCGAGCGCACGCCCGGCGGGTCGAGCGGAGGTGAGGCGGCCGCTATCGCCGCGGGAATGTCAGCGGGAGGCGTGGGCAGCGACGGCGGCGGCTCCATTCGCGTGCCCGCGCATTTCAGCGGCATCTGCGGCCTGAAGCCCACGCCCGGAAGAATTCCCGCGACCGGGCACTATCCCACGTCCGCCGGCCCGTTCGCGTTGATTGGCGTGGTCGGTCCCATGGCGCGAACCGTCGCCGATCTGAAGCTGTTGTTCGAGGCAATGCAGGGTCCCGACGATGGCGACACCTGCGCCGCTCCCGTGCCGCTGCGCTGGCCGAGCGACGACGACGCAAGAAAGCTCAGAGTCGGCTATTTCGAAGACGACGGCCGCACACTCGTCACGCCGGAGACCCGCGCGGCTGTGCGCATGGCCGCGGAAGCCTTGCGGCGCACGGGATTTCAAGTGGAACCGTTCCGTCCCGCTGGCCTCGAAGAAGCGCGCCAACTCTGGAAGAAGTTTTTCGTCGTGTCTGGAGGGATGCTCATCCGCCCCATGTTTCGAGGCCGGGCGCACGATCTCAGTCCGATTCTGAAACAATTCCTGGAAATGTCCGCCGCCGAGCCGCCTCTCACCGCGGAAACACTTCTTAAGGCCTGGATTCGTCGCGACACTCTCCGCGCCGAGTTCCTCGGACAGATGCGAGAGTATCCGGTACTTATTTGTCCGGCCGCGGCTATTCCGGCCTTCCGCCACGGCGAGCGCAGCTGGCAGATCGACGGCAAAACCGTGAACTACCTCGACGCCTGGAGCTACACCGAATGGTTCAACCTGCTCGGAAATCCCGCGGCGGTGGTCCCCGTCGGGCGCTCGCCTGAAGGCTTACCCATAGGTGTGCAGATTGTCGGCCGCCCGTGGGAAGAAGAACAAGTGTTAGCGGTCGCCGCCGTGCTGGAGAAAGAATGCGGCGCGTGGAGACCGCCAGCCATTGTGTGAACAGCATCGCGTCAGCGGCAGTCGAGAACAGTTTGTGCGGCGAGCGGGTTTCCTTCGTGCACCTTAGTGCCCTTTGTGGTTAAACTCTTAGTCGAATGACTCCTCGAATTTCAGCCGCACTCGCCGGCATCGTCCTGGCCGCATTTGGCCTGTTCGGGCGCGCCCCGCAGTCTCAACCCAAGGCCACAAATCCCATCGAAGCCGCGCGCCAGAACAATCTCGGCTGCGCCTACATGAACCAGCAGCTTTTCGAGAAAGGTCTCAAAGCTTTTCAGCAGGCGGCGGAACTCGATCCTAAGCTGGCGATTGCGCGCCTGAATGAAGCCATCGCTTTTCTGAACCTGCAAAAGGTGGACGAAGCCAAAGCCGCGCTGGAAGCCGCGCTCAAGCAGGATCCGAAAAACCCCAACGCCCGGTACAACCTCGGCATGCTGGCCAAGAACACCGGCGATGCGGGGGCGGCCATCGACGATTTCAAGCGCGTCACCGAGATCGATGCCAGCGACCCCGACACCTGGTATTTTCTGGGCACAGCCTACGTGCAGGCCAAACAATTTCCCCAGGCCATCGAAGCCTTCCAGCACGCGCTGCAACTGAACCCGCTGCACGCTTCGGCCGTGTTCGGATTGTCGCGCGCCTACCAGCAATCCGGCGACGTCGACCACGCCCGCGAGTATCTCAAGAAATTCCAGTACATCACGCAAAACAAAATCGGCGCCCCCATGAGCCTGGCCTACGGCGAGCAGGGCCAGTACTCGCGCGCGGTGGAATCGGCGTCGGCGGTGCTGAAAGCGCCCGCGCAGATCAAGGTGAAGTTTGTGGATGTGACCAAGGAGGCGGGGATCATCTCAAAACCGGAAGTGCCAGCTGCCGATGCGATTAAGGATGAAGGTCCGGCGGCCGGGGCCTGTTTCTTTGACTACGATGCGGATGGCAAGCCCGATCTCTTTCTGGCTGACAACGGCCCGCAGGGAGGCATGGTCCTCTATCACAACTTGGGCGATGGTAAATTTGAAGATGTAACGAAACAAGCCGGACTAGACTCCAGCGTTCGTGCCCGCAGTTGCACAGCCGGCGACTATGACAACGATGGTTTTGCCGACCTAGTTGTGAGTCGTGATAAAGGAATTCTGCTGCTACACAATGAGAAGAATGGGACCTTCAAGGATGTGGCAGAGACGGCGGGAATCAAGAGTATGGCCGTCGAAGGGCTCACCTTTGTTGATTACGACCACGACGGCGACCTAGACCTATACGGTGCCGGCGGAATGTGGGAGTGCATGGGCAACTGCACTGGTTCGAGCGCTGTTTGGCGAAATAACGGTAATGGGTCGTTTACGGCTGTTGATATCGGCGTTTCGACCTCAGGTTGGGCAAACGCTGCGATCGGAACCGACTACAACAACGACAGAGCCGTGGACCTCTTGGTAGCAGACTGGGAGGGTGGAACGATCTTCCAAAATCCCCGTGAAGGTAAGTTCAAACCTTTGCACCCGTTCACCCCCTCGGCGGGAGCCGACGGAAAGCGACCGGCTTCGATACCAACCGTTGGAGTGACGGCATTCGATTTCGATCACGACGGCTGGATGGATGTTGCACTCACTCGACTGACCGTCCCGTCCCTCACACTCTGGCGCAACAACCACGGCAAGAGCTTCGATCGTGTCCCGCTCCCCGAGACCAATTGGGTCCGTGCCTACGGCGTCGCGGCTTTCGATTACGACAACGACGGCTGGGTCGATCTCGTCGCAGTCGGCGAGACGAAAGAAGGCAAGGGCGAAATTAAACTTTTCCGCAATCTCGGGCCTGACGGCTTCAAAGATGTCACCGCCGACGTTGGTCTCGACAAGATCCAGCTCAAAGAACCGCGCGCCATCATTACCGGTGATTACGACGGCGATGGCGCCACCGACCTGCTCATCACGCAGAATCACGGGCCTGCGGTCTTACTGAAAAACGAAGGCGGCAACCAGAATCACTGGCTGCGGCTTTCGCTCAAGGGGCTGAACGACAACAAGTCCGCCATTGGTACGAAAGTGGAAGTCTTTTCCGGCGGCAACCGACAGAAGTTTGAGATCTACGGATCGAACGGATATCTCGGCCAGAACTCCACCGACATCGTGGTGGGCCTCGGCGGCGCCAAAGAAGCCGACGTCGTGCGCATGACTTGGCCCACCGGCGTTTTGCAGGACGAGATTAACGTCGCCGGCGACAGGCAGCAAAACTTCCTCGAGATCGACCGCCGCGGCAGTTCCTGCCCCACGCTGTTTGTCTGGAACGGCGAGCGCTACGAATTCGTTGCCGACATGCTGGGCGCAGGCGTAGTCGGCCATTGGATTGGCCCCGGCCAGCGCGACATTCCGCGCCCGGTGGAATGGATCAAGATTGATCGGGGGATGATTCGCGAGAAGGAAGATCGGAGTCGAGGTCAAAATCCCCACTTCTCCCAAAACCAGGGAGAAATGGGGCACCCAACGACCAACGACCAACGGCCAACGACGATTCTCAGCTTCCGCTTCATGGAGCCGCTCGAAGAAGCTGTCTATCTCGATCAGGTGCGGCTGCTGGCGGTCGATCATCCGGCTGATGTCGAGGTTTATCCCAACGAATATTTCGCGTCGAACCCGCCGTATCCGGACTTCAAGGTGGTCGTCAGCCGTGACGCCAAGCCTCCAGCCGGCGCGTGGGACGAGCACGGCCACAACGTTCTTCCCGATTTACTGGCGCATCGTTACTTCGGCGATTTCGCGATCACACAATTTCAAGGCTTCGCCAAGCCCCACAGTCTCACGCTCGATCTGGGCGAGGCTTACCACGGCGGCCCGCTGTGGCTGCTGCTGCACGGCGAAGTGGAATACTTTTCTGCGAACAGCATGTACGCGGCGTCGCAGGCTGGCGTGCAGGCGATTTCTCCTTACGTCGAAGCGCTGGTTGGAGATGAAGGAGGCGCAAACGGCAAGTGGAAGCGCGTGATCGACGACATGGGATTCCCCGCCGGCGGTCCGCGCACCATGACGGCAAATCTCACTGGCAAGCTGCCCCTCGGGACAAAGAAGATTCGCATCACCACGAACCTGCAGGTTTATTGGGACAGCATTTTGATCGACCGCACAGCTCAAGCCTCGCGCAACCTAGCCCAAAGTCCGCGCTTGACGCCAGTTCCCTTGGTCCACGCCGACCTGGAGAATCACGGCTACCCGCTGAAGATCGAGGGCACTCCTCCCGGCAACGTGCAGTACATCTACGAAAAAGTCAGCGCCACCGGCCCCTACACACGACCTGCGGGCACATACACCCGCTACGGCGACGTGCTGCCCTTGCTGACCGCGACCGACGACAAACTTGCCGTGTTCGGCTCGGGCGACGAAGTGCGCCTCGATTTCGATCCCTCAAATCTTCCCACGCTTCCCAAGGGATGGGTGCGCGATTATTTTTTCGCCGCCAACGGTTACGAGAAAGATATGGACTTCTATGCCGCTCAAGGCAACTACGTGGCGCCGCTCCCGTTCCTCAGCATGGGCGATTATCCGTACACATCAAAGAAGTCGTTCCCGCTCGACGACGCGCACGTGAACTACCTTATTGAATACAACACGCGCCATATGTCCGGCAACGAGCAGCGCGGATACTGGTTCGACTACGGCGAGAAGTGAGTCCCGGCGCCGCAATGCGGAGATTGACCGACGTCAGGCGCTATAGAATCGTTTTAATATTGACAATTTAGCGCCCCCATAATTCAATAGCCGGACCCATGGAAACCTCTTCCTCGGCTCCTTCCTCCTCCGCGCCGCGCCTGCGCCGCACGCTCACGCTTTGGGATCTGATCCTCTACGGCATCATTGTGATTCAGCCCGTGGCGCCCATGTCGGTGTTCGGGGTGCTGAGCGACACCGGCCACGGACACGTCGTCACCACTCTCCTCATCGCCATGGTGGCGATGTTGTTTACCGCGTTCAGCTACGGTCGCATGGCGCGGGCGTATCCCAGTGCTGGATCCGCGTTTACTTACGTGGGGCAAGAGATCAATCCGGCCCTCGGCTACGTCACGGGTTGGAGCATGGTGATGGACTACATCCTCAACCCGATGATCTGCATCATCTGGTGCAGCCAGCAGGCTTTTGTTTTTGCGCCGGGGATTCCGTACTGGAGTTGGGCCGTCTTTTTTGGAGCGGTCTTCACATTCCTGAATCTTCAGGGCATTAAGACGTCGGCTCGAGTCAACACCCTGCTTGCGGCAGGAATGGGTGCGGTGGTAGCGATTTTCTTCATGGTCGCCATCCGCTACATCACGGGTCATCCCCACGATGGCGCCTCGTTTTTTACTCGTCCCTTTTACGATCCGCAGCTTTGGAACACGAAAGCTGTTTTGGGGGCAACCTCGATCGCGGTGCTGAGCTACATCGGATTCGACGGCATTTCCACGCTCTCGGAAGAAGCGGAGAATCCACGGCGCAACATCCTGCTGGCCACAGTGCTCACATGTTTTGTGATCGGGATACTTTCCGCCCTCGAAGTCTACGCTGCGCAATTGATTTGGCCCGCCACCCAACCCTTTCCCAACACCGATACAGCCTTTACGTTTGTCGCAGGTCGCGCCTGGAAACCTATGTTTGCGATCCTGGGCTTCACCCTGCTGGTGGCCAACTTCGGCTCAGGGATGGGGGCGCAGATCGGCGCGGCCCGGCTGCTCTACGGCATGGGACGCAGCAAGGCCCTGCCGCAGTCGTTCTTCGGAAAGGTTGATCCGAAACGGCACGTTCCCCGCAATAATGTTCTCTTCGTCGGGGGCATCGCGCTGGTTGGGGCACTGCTGGTGAGCTTCGGTCTGTTCAGCTACGGGCTGGGGGCCGAGATGCTCAACTTTGGAGCACTCATCGCCTTCATGGGAGTGAATCTGGCAGCGTTTGTTCGCTATTACGTTCGCGAGCGCAAGAACAATCCGTGGCCGCCCCTGCTGCTCACGGCACTCGTTATCGCTCTGGTCCTCTGGCCGAATTCGAATTGGACCGTGTTAGCTGCGGCGGGAACCGCATTGGCGATTCTCGCCGTATGGGCGCCTCCGCTGGCCGGATTTACGATTTGCTTTTTTCTCTGGAAAAATTTGAGTTGGAAAGCCTGGATTGTTGGCGGGATCTGGATGATTGTCGGCATCGCCTTTGGAGCCTGGAAAACACAGGGTTTCCGCGGCGACCTGGTGAACTTCGACCTGCCGCCCGAGGGGGAGTGACGATCGATGTCGGATTGACGAACGAGGCGATCGCAGGAGCGCTTCCATGCTGGGTTCTACAAACATCGTTGCTTTTGTTCCTACCAAAGATTCCGAGAAAGCGCGGGCCTTCTACGAGGGCGTGCTGGGACTTCGTTTCGTCAAGGATGACGGCTTCGCAATGGTGCTCGACGCGAATGGAATCATGGTCCGCGTGGCCAAAGTTCCGCAGTTCACGCCCGCCCAGTTCACGATTCTGGGATGGCAGGTGAAGGACATCGAGAAGGTCGTGCAGGGCCTACAGAAAAACGGCGTGCGCTGCGAGATCTTCGGTTTCTTCAAGCAGGACGAACTGGGAATCTGGACCGCGCCCACCGGAGACAAAGTGGCATGGTTCAAAGATCCCGACGGAAATATTCTTTCCGTTTCCGAGCATGTGTAGAGCGGGGCAGGTGTGGCGCGGGCACTCTTACCCGCGAAATCTAACCATGAGCAAGGACCTGACTCGCTTCTACAAGCCCTCACTCCACGTTCCACCCGCGGACCTCGACCACGGGCTTGGCCGCGCCCAGTTCGCTGGCTCGGTAACTTGCGGTGATCTCGCGCTTCTCGCTGGGCAGCAGGGAAATATAATTGTCTTCCCAAACCACGGGAAGAATCTCCTCGCCCTTCGCCCCCTTTTCCACTTTCAGGCGCACAAAGAACGCCAGACTCTTGCTGGGATTCTCCACCGTCACGCGCGTGATTTCTTCCTCGCCCTTTTTCTCGCTATGTTCGTTGACCTTCAGCTTCACTTTCGGAAGCTGCGATAGCGCGGTGTAATCTGCGAAGGACTCGGTCGGCGTCATCCACCAGTTCGATTTTTTCCAGTCCAGCGTTTCGACTTTGGAAGAGAGCCAGTAGAAATTCGAGCCCACCACTTTTCCCGCAGCGTCCTGGAGGCGCAACACGACAAAATACGTCGGGCTCAGGCCTGGAACATCGGGCAACGCGAAAATCTTTTTCGTGCTGTCGGCGGGCGCGTCGAGAGAGTCCACATGCGAGAACTTCTCCGCCATGTCGAGGTTGTAAATCTTAGTGGTGAGCTTCAATCCCTTGGCGTCTTCATACTGGCTGCTGACTAGCCAGATTGAATGATCGTCATACCCATACATGGGATGCAGCGCTTCCATGGCGCGCTTGGCGCCGAAATAGCCACCGCCCGGCCGCAGATAGTAATCGTACAAATGCCAGATCATCGAAGGCCATGCGTTGTTCAGCATCCACTGAATCACGCCCGTCGACTCGTATTTGTTGCGGCTGTACGCTTCATACATGGCGCGCACGCCTTCATAGGTTTGCATCTGCGACTTCTCCGCGAAATCTTCCACGTTGTTCGATTTGCCGTAGCGGTTGGCGAGAGCGTCGCTGAAGACCTGAATGGTTTTGAACTCGCCCCCTCCCGCGTGATAATTCCACACATCGTCGATGGGCCAGAGATGGTCCTTGCCCACCATGGCCTCAATGCTCTCGATGGGCGGAACGGCCGGTCCCATGCTGGTTTCGGTGTTGAAGCCGTAAGCTCCGCCGCAGCCGCCGGGATTGCATTTCTTACGACCTCCAGTTCCGTTCGGCGTGTCCTCCTCCCAATAAGCGGGGGCGACGTATTCATAAGGCCCGGTCATCTTCACGCCACTCTCGCCGGTCACACTGGTTTCTTTTCCCGTCGCAGACGAGACCACCGGATTCGGCCACAGCAACTGCTTTTCAATGTCGAGATACATCTGCTCCACATCCGGCGGCGGAGGATTGTCGCTGCCGTTCAGCCACATCACCAGGCTGGGATGGCTGCGCAGCCGGTAGATCTGGTCGCGCAGGGATTGCTTCGCGATTTCAAAGTCAGCAGGCTTCCATCGCGGCCAGCGCTCCCAGAAGTCGCAGCAGCACCATCCCGCCATCACCAGAAATCCCTTGCGATCCGCGAGATCGTAGAACTCGGGTGTTTCCAGCTTGCCTTCGAGGCGGATGGTATTCAATCCCATGTCGCCGACGTAGCGGAACTCGTCTTCGAGGCGTTGCGAGTTCTCGCGGAGCATCATGTCGTTGGTCCAGCCGCCGCCGCGAATCAGGATGTTCTTGCCGTTGACGTGAAACACACGGCCGCCGACCGAGTTGAAGTCGGAAGTGACTTCGCGAATGCCGAAGCGGCTCTCGGAACGGTCGCTGACTTCTCCATTCACTACAAACTCAACCGCCAGCGGATACAGATTCGGCTTGCCCATCTGTGCCGGCCACCAGAGCCGCGGATTCGAAAACGCGAGCTGCGGGTACTGCTCCGGAGTGAACGTCACATCCTTGGCCTCGTGCGGCGCGAGTTCCACTTCCTGCTCGAAGCTGATGTTTTCTATTTTGCCCTTGAGCTTGCCTTTCACCGCCTGACCAGTGCCGTTCTTCACTTGTGCAGTGACCGTGAGTTGCGCACGATCTCCCGCGGGCAGGTTTAGCTTCGACACCACCGTGGGATAACGCAGCGCCACCGGGCCGCTGGTGGTTAGGTAGACCTCGCCCCATAAGCCCATGTTCTTATCCGGCGGCGCGGGATTCCAATCCACAAATGTGATGGCAAGGTCATTCTCGGTAGGAGCCCACACCTGCACCGCCAGCGTGTTGTCCGCGCCGGCATTCACCGCGTCAGTCACGTTGAATTCATAAGTGCGCCACGCGCCAGCCACATCATTGGAGTTGGCGATCTGCTTGCCGTTCAGCCAGATGGCGGCGCGGTAATTGATGCCTTTAAAATTCAGCCAGACCGTCTTGCCTTTGTAAGACGGCAGGCACCGAGAACTGCTTGCGGTACCACCACGAAACCGCATACGGGCTGTCCGTCTGCATCGCAATATTCGAGAAGTTGCTGCCGATGGGATACGTCACCCCTGCGAACTGCCGCAAATTCATGCCGAAAAACGGTTCGGGCAGTGCATGGCTTTTCACCAGCGCGGCGACCACCGTGGTAGGCACAGTCACGTCCTGCCAGCCCGTGGCCGGGAACTGCGGTGTGGAGATAACTTCTCCCTTGGCTTCGATCTTCGACGAAGATTGCAGTGACCAGCCTTCGCGCAGGTGTATTTTCGACGCGTCTTGAGCGCTTGCTCCTTGCGAAACCGCGGGCTGAATCAGAATGGTTTGAATTAGAAATGAAGCCAGAAGGAATTGGGCGAGAAAAGAAACTGCGATTGCCAGCCGCTTGCCTGAGTTCATGATGCTCCCTTGCATTCTTCGTCGCGATCGTCGAACACGGGTCGTCGAATTAGGATCGCCGAATACCGATCGTCCGCCGCTGACGTTGCTTCGTGTATGGATGTTTGCGGGGCCACCGCAAACTGCCCCGCAGAATGGATAACACTTCTATTAATTCGTTTCAATAGCGATGTTTTGCCTGCCGCCGAGGCCGCGGCCAAATCCGGCACAGGCGCACATCCTCTCCAGCCGAACTCCAACTGCCGGCTAGCCCGCCCCGCTCCAGTTCCGGTTGGTCTGGTTTATAATGAGCAATTCGGCATTAACCCTTGGAGTGACAAGAAGATGATTCGATTTCTGCAAACCCCTGGCCCGATTAAGAAAGTAGTTCTCGGCGGAATGCTCATCGTGATCTGCATCGCGATGCTGGTCTACCTGATTCCCAGCGGCAACTCGACCTCAGGGAGTTCCACCGCTCAGTCGGTCGCCACGGTCGATGGCAGCGACATCACCGCCACTGAAGTGCGAAACACGGCGCGCCAGATGGCGCAACAGCAGGCCGCGCGCTACGGCGCACAGGCCTCCATGATCATGCCGTTTCTTTTGCAGCAGGCCACCCAGCAGGCCGCCGATCAGCTGATCACGCGTCAGGTTCTGCTCAGCCAGGCCCAGCATATGGGTCTGCGAGTTACGCCAAGAGAAATTCAGGATGAGCTGCAACACGGCCGTTACGCGGCGACTTTCTTTCCCAGCGGCAACTTCATCGGCGAGACCGAATATGAGGAAATGCTGCAGCGAGCAGATCTAACGCCTGCTCTGTTCGAGGATTCGGTCGGGACCGACATTCTCATCGGCAAGCTCCAGGCCTTGATCGCCGGCGGAGCCTCGGTCAGCGATGCCGAGGTTCGCAAGGAATTCGCCAAGGAGAACACCAAGGTAAAGTTCGACTACGCAGTGTTGAAGCAGGACGATCTGCGCAAGGGTCTTCATCCCACCGACGCGGAGCTGCAGGCCTACTACGAGAGCCACAAGAAAACCTACGCCAACTCGGTCCCGGAAAAGCGCAAGATCAAATATGCCGTCCTCGACCTCAGCAAGGTGCGCGACACCGTTCAGGTGAGCCGCGAGGATTTGCAAACTTACTATGACCAGAACCGCGACCATTACCGCGTTCCGGAGCAGATCAAAGTCAGCCACATTTGGATCAAATCGCCGCTTCCCGATGCGGACGGCAAAGTCGACGAGAAGGCCCTTGCCGACGCCCAACACCGCGCCGAAGATCTGCTGAAGCAGCTCAAGGGCGGCGCTAAGTTTGAAGACATCGCTAAGAAATCTTCCGAAGACCCCGGCAGCGCCAACGTGGGTGGTTCTCTGGGTTGGATCGGAAAGGGCCAGACCACGCCCGAATTTGAAAAAGCCGCATACGCCCTGTCCAAGGGTCAGACCAGCGATGTAGTGAAGAGCAGCGACGGTTTCCACATCATCCGGTTGGACGACAAGCACGAAGCTCATCTGAAGACGCTCGACGAAGTGAAAGATCAGATCGAGCCCATCCTGAAGCAGCAGAAGGCAGCGCAGGCCGCGCAAAAAGAGGCAGATGCACTGTTGACTCAAGCCAAAGCGGTGGGATTGGACGCCGCCGCGGCAGCGGAAAAAGTTCCGGTGATCAACTCGGACTTCTTCACCCGCAAGGATATGCTGCCAGGTCTGGGACCGGCGGCGCAGTTCATGGATGCCGTTTTCACCGCGGCAGAAAAATCTCCGCCGGAGATGGCGCCAACGTCGCAGGGATTCGCCGTATTTCAATTGCTCGCCGTAAAACCGCCAGAGACTCCGACGTTCGAAGAGATTCGCAGCCGCGTGGAAACGGAATTCAAGAATGAGCGCTCCAGCGTCCTGCTTTCCCAGAAAACCCAGGAACTCTCCGACCGCGCCAAGGCCGCGCACGATTTGAAGCGTGCCGCCAAAGAACTGGGCGCAGAAGTGAAGACCAGCGACTTCGTGCTGCCGGATGGCCAGGTGCCCGATGTGGGCTCGATGAGCGGCCAGGCCGCGGTTGCCTTCAACATGAAGCCGGGAGAGATCAGCGGACCGATCAATAGCGCAAACAACGGCGTGGTGCTGGCGCTACTCGAAGTCCAGACCCCGACCGACGCCGATTATGCCGCCAAGCGCGATGAGATTCGCGATTCGCTCCTGCAATACAAGCAGCAGCAACTCTTCGGGCTTTTCGTTACCAACTTGAAAGACGAGATGAAGAAGTCCGGCAAGATCAAGGTCAACGAGGATTTGATAAAGACGTTGGCCAAGGGCAACAGCGAAGAGGGAATCTAGGCGAGAAGATTCAGCCTGCATGTCTTTTCCGCGCGCCTCAGGCATCCTGTTGCACCCCACGTCGTTGCCTTCGCGCGGCGGCATTGGTGACTTCGGTCCGGCCGCGTACCGGTTCGCCGACTTCCTTGCTTCGGCCCGCCAGGGCTTCTGGCAGGTTCTGCCGCTCGGTCCGCTCGGCTACGGCAACTCGCCTTATTCCACAACTTCGGCATTTGCCGGCAACCCTCTTTTAATCAGTCTTGAGCGCCTCGCCCAACATGGCTGGATCGACTCCGCGAAACTGGGTTCTCAGACCGCGGAATCGGGCCCAGTCGAGTATGACCAGGTCTTTGCCAGCAAGATGCCTCTCCTGTTCGACGCCGCGAAGAATTTCACTACCTCGGCCACAGGCCGCCAGCGCGAACGCTTCAATCAGTTCGGCGCGGAGAACTCCTGGTGGCTCGACGATTTTGTTCTCTTCGACGCGCTGCGTGCGCAGTACGAACTGGAAAGCTGGAATCACTGGCCGCGCGAGCTGGCGCATCGCGAACCTGCCGCTCTCGAAAAAATCCGCAAGGAACTGGCCGTCGAACTCGAAGTCCGCAGCGTGCTGCAGTTCGCGTTTTACGAACAATGGCAGGCCTTGCGCCGTTATTGTTCGGAGCGCGCGATCCGCATCGCCGGCGATGTCGCCATCTTCATGAACTACGACAGCGCCGACGTCTGGACCCACCCCGATCTTTTTCGCCTGGACGAAAATCTCGAATCAGAAGCCGTGGCCGGTGTTCCTCCCGACTTCTTCAGCAAGACCGGACAGCGCTGGGGCAATCCCCTCTACCGCTGGGATGCGATGAAAGCCTCTGGCTATGCCTGGTGGATCCAGCGCCTGCGCTGGGCTACACGAAATTGCGATTATGTTCGACTCGATCATTTCCGCGGCTTCGACCAGTTCTGGGAGATTCCCGCCGCCGAGCCCACCGCCGTCAACGGCCGCTGGGTCGATGGCCCGCGTGACGACTTGTTCCAGAAACTTCGCGAAGCGCTCGGCGGCTTGCCGTTTTTCGTGGAAGACCTCGGTTACATCACGCCTGAAGTTCACGCCCTGCGCGAAAGATTGCAGATTCCCGGCATGGCCGTCCTTCAATTCGGATTCGGCGACGAAGGTGCGCACATCTACCTGCCGCACCGCGCTGCGGCAAAAGTCATGTACACCGGCACGCATGATAATGACACCGTGGCCGGGTGGTGGAACTCCGGCGCCTCCGAAGCCGAACGCCGCCACGCGCTCGCCTACGTTGGCCGTTCGGAAGACGGCATTCACTGGGCATTCATCCGCGCCGCACAAGGCTCGCCGTCGAGCCTGAGCATCGTCCCGCTGCAGGACGTGCTGGGCCTGGGCAGCGAAGCCCGCATGAACACGCCGAGCCTCCACGGCGGCAACTGGAAGTGGCGCTGCCCCGCGGAACTCCCAGCCGAACTCGCAATCAAGCTGGCCACGCTCGCGGAAGTGACTGACAGACTGCCCCAGCCGTTTCCGGTGCTCGCAGACGAAGACTTCGCCGCCTAAGGCCGTCGGCCGCCGAGAGGCCCCCTCAGAAGCCGAGTGGTTCATAATGTAAACGTGCCATTTACCCTAGCACACGGTGCCGCTGCTCTCCCGTTTCGGCGCTTCCACCTCGTGACCTCCGGTTTGGTAGTAGGCACCTTCGCACCGGATTTCGAGTATTTTCTCCGCCTCGCTCCCGATGGCGGATTCAGCCACACTCTGCCCGGTACTTTTGTCCTGACGCTTCCACTCGCTCTGCTGGTGCTCTGGTTGTTCCATGCTTTCGTGAAGCTGCCCGTGGCGGGGCTCCTGCCAAACGCAATCCAGCAGAGGCTCACCGATCATCTAGGCGAATTCCGCTTTTTTGGAGCCGCAAGGTTCGCATTGGTGGTCGGCTCTATCTTGTTGGGAATTGCAACTCACTTGCTCTGGGATTCATTCACGCATCCGAACACATGGCCTTACCGCCACTGGGCACTTCTCAGGCAACGTCTCCTTCTGCCCGTCCTTGGACTGACTCCCGTTTACAAGTTGTTGCAGCATGGAAGTACGGTGGTCGGGATTGCAATTCTGGCGGTTTGGTTAATGGTCCGTTATCGAACCAGCGAACCCTCCGGCAGGGTATCCGCCAACGTGCCCTCGCCCCGGCGAAGGATGGCGATCATCGGCTTTGTGACAGCTATCGCCCTCGTGGGAGCCGTTATCCGGGCGGTTGCGGTAGCTGGGATTCCACTCGGCCGCGCTGCTGAAAAACGGTTTGCTGGACTGGCGATTGTTACCGCGATCGCGCTGGTTTGGTGGCAGCTTGTGGCGTATGGGGTTTTCTCATCGAGAACGATTCCACCGGCGCCGGGGGCCGACCGTTAGCCGGTTTGGCCACATTGTTGATCAGACAGTCAATCAGAAATTCCGTTCCAGAACCGGCCTCGAACCACTTTGCTCATTCCCTCACATCGTGTATAGAACTTACAGGAGCTTTTTTCGTGGGCGATTCCATCATCGAGGCCGTTGCGATCGAGAAGTCCTATCCCCAGGCGGATGGCACTCGCATCCAGGTCGTCGGCCATACCGACCTCAGCATCGAGCCGGGGAAAATCGTGGCTCTGCTTGGCCCCTCGGGATGCGGCAAGTCCACGCTGCTGCGCATTCTCACGGGCCTCGCCGAACCATCCGCGGGTGGCCTTTTCTGGCATGGCAAGCCGCTGGGTGGCGAACTTCCCAACGTTGCCATCGTCTTCCAGAGTTTCGCGCTCTTCCCCTGGCTCACCGTGCTCGAGAACGTGGAAGCTCCGCTCGAAGCGCGTGGTGTACCCGCGGTTGAGCGCCGCAAGCGCGCGCTGCGCACGCTCGACACCGTCGGTCTCGACGGCTTCGAGACTGCCTATCCCAAGGAGCTTTCCGGCGGCATGAAGCAGCGTGTCGGTTTCGCCCGTGCCCTGGTGGTCGAACCGGAAGTTCTATTCATGGACGAGCCTTTCTCCGCCCTCGACGTTCTCACCGCCGAAAATCTCCGCAGCGAGCTTCTGGAACTCTGGCTCAGCAAAAAGATGCCCACCAGCGCCATCTTCATCGTCACTCATAACATTGAAGAAGCCGTCATGCTGGCCGACCGCATCCTCGTGCTCGGCCGCAATCCTGCCCGCATCCGCTCCGACTTCAACGTGCGTCTCAAGCATCCGCGCGACCGCAAGTCGGCCCGCTTCGTCGAACTCGTCGACTACATTTACAAAGTCATGACCGAGCCCGACGTTGAACACAGCCCACCCGACGCCGAAACCACCGCCGAAATCGTCATCCCGCCCCACGGCTTCAAGAAACAGGACGCCCCCATCCGCACCACTAAGTATCAGATGCTTCCGCATGCCCGCGTTGGCGGCATCGCCGGCCTCATCGAGCTTCTCCGCGATCGTGGCGGCCGCGAAGACCTGTTCCGCCTCAGTGAAGAACTGGTCATGGACGTGGAAGACCTGCTCCCCATTCTCGAAGCCTGCGTGCTGCTCGGCTTTGCCTGGCTCAAAGAAGGCGATGTCCAGCTCTCGAAAGCGGGCGAAGCTTTTGCAGACGCCGACATTCAAACCCGCAAAGTCTTGTTTCGCCAGGCCGCGCTCGAACACGTGACCATCCTCAAGCAGATCGACAGCATTCTCAAACGCAAGAGCGATCATGCCATGGCCGACGAGTTTTTCAACGACATTCTCGACGAGCATTTTGCCGAGGAAGAAGTGCAGCGCCAGTTTGAAACCGCCACCAACTGGGGCCGCTATGCTGAGATTTTCGACTACGACCGCGCGAACGGACGTCTGACCCAAACCGAGCCGACCTCGACCGAGCCGACGCCGGCTCCGGCAATGGTCGACAACCCCAACTCAACGCCTGCGCCAAAATCCTGAACGAGAGCCCGGGGACTGGAAGACGATGATCTAGAAGACGATCGGAAAACGAGCCATGAAAAAATCGCCCAGCCTGAGCGGATTCTCACCCTATCGTCTGTGGGCGCAACTCCCGCTCCTGCGAGTTTCCTATCTCCCCGATGTGGTGATGTTTGCCGCCGGCATCGCGCTTTTTTATGGCGTCGTTACAGTTGGCCGCGACTGGTTCAGCCCCTTCACCCCGGAAGTGGAAATCTCCCGCAGCCTGTTCGCGCTGCCGGCCTATGCCGGCTATTCGCTGCTTCGCATCACCATCGCGTACGTGCTTAGCCTGATCTTCGCGCTGACTTATGGCTACATCGCTGCCCGCAACGCGCGGGCCGAGCGTTTTATGGTTCCCTTGCTCGACGTGCTGCAGTCGATCCCAGTTCTCAGCTTTCTACCTCCCGTGATGCTGGCCATGGTCGCGCTGTTCCCCACCCGCCAGCTCGGTGTGGAGATGGGCGCCATCCTTCTAATCTTCACCGGCCAGGTTTGGAACATGGCCTTCAGCTTCTACGCCTCGCTCAAAAGCATTCCCAACGAGATGCGCGAGGCCGCAAAGATTTACGGCTTCAGCTGGTGGCAACGCTTTGTCCAGATGGAGCTGCCTTTCTCCGCCATCGGTCTGGTCTGGAACTCGATGATGTCGGTGGCCGGAGGCTGGTTCGCCCTGATGGTCTGCGAAATGTTCGTGCTCGGCCCGCGCGATTTCCGCTTGCCCGGACTCGGCTCCTATCTGCAAACTGCGGCCAGCGCTGGAGACACGCGCTCCATGCTGTGGGGTGTTCTCACCATGGTTGCAGTGATCGTGCTGCTCGACCAGTTCATCTGGCGTCCGGTCATTGCCTGGGCGGAAAAGTTCAAGATCGAGCAGGTCGAAAACACCGACGCTCCGCGCTCCTGGGTGCTCACCTTCATTCAGCATTCGCGAGGTCTCGCTGCGATTCGCAAGAACACTTTGACCCCGGTGGGCGAAAAGTTGATGCTTCGCTTCGCCCACCCGCACGCGGTGCGGGAGGAAGAATCACCCAGCCCGTGGAAAGCATGGCTGCTGCGTGCCCTCGCGCTCGCGCTGCTCATCGCGATTGGCTATGCCGTGGTGCGCGTGGTGATGATTCTCACCGGCCTGCAGAAAGCCGAACTACAGGAAGCCGGCATCGGCCTGGGCGCCACTTTCCTGCGCGTGAATCTCGCCCTGGTGTTGGGCGCGCTATGGACCATCCCCGCCGGCGTGGCGATCGGCCTCAATCCGCGTCTCGCCCGCATCGCGCAGCCGCTCGCGCAGATCGCCGCTTCCATTCCCGCAACCGCGCTGCTGCCGGTCATCCTGCTGCTGCTGATCCGCCTCGGCGGAGGACTCGGCATCGCTTCCATCGTGGTGCTGCTCCTGGGCACGCAGTGGTATGTGCTGTTCAACGTGATCGCCGGGGCCATGGCGCTCCCCACCGATCTCAAGGAATGCTGCGCCGTCTTTCGCCTAAAGGGAATCGAGCGCTGGAAAAAACTGATCCTGCCGGGAATCTTTCCCCTACCTCATCACCGGCATGGTCACCGCCTCCGGCGGTGCGTGGAACGCCAGCATCGTCGCCGAATACTTCCACTTCAAAGGCCACATCTACACCACCACCGGCCTCGGCGCCACCATCCAGCAAGCCACCGACAGCGGCAACTTCGATCTCCTGCTCGCCGCCACCATCATGATGGCCGCGACCGTGGTCACCGTGAATCGCCTGCTCTGGCGCAGACTCTACACCTTGGCCGAGACCCGCTTCCGCCTCGAAACCTAACTGGCGCAGCAGTTACTTTCGTGCTTCCTCCTCGCAGATTTCATCAACCGTTAACTTGTTTTTCATTCCTCCGGAAACTCACTCTGCTATCTCTTTAACATGCCCACAGACCAAGCGCACGGCGTCCCGACGCAGGCAGAAGTGTTGTCGCGCATGGCCGAATTTCCTCCGTTACACGGACTCGCTGGAAAACTTTTTCCAGTGGCGAAAGTTCGCGATCTCTATCGCCGTGTGCGCCAGTCTCCAACCGGTTTTCAGCTGGAGAATCTTCTCGCTCAGATGCGCGTGGAGTTGCGCGTGGACGTCGCTGACACCGCGCGTATCCCCGCCACAGGCCCCGTGGTAGTGGTTGCTAACCACCCTTTCGGCATGCTCGATGGCGCAGTCCTCGCCGTTCTTCTCACCCGCGTGCGTCCCGACGTCAAAGTGATAACGAACTTTCTGCTGGGTGACGTACCCGAACTGCAGCAGTACTGCATTTTCGTGGACCCTTTCCGCACCGAGCGTTCCGCGGAGTCGAACCGTCGCGCTCTTCGCGAAGCGGTTGCGTGGGTCAAAGGCGGAGGCATGCTGGCCATTTTCCCCGCCGGCGAAGTTTCGCATCTGCAGTTTCCCGCCGCGCAAATCGTCGACCCGGAATGGAGCAAAACTGCCGTGCGGCTGATTCGCCGCACCGGAGCGTCCGCGTTGCCCGTGTACTTCTGCGGCCACAACAGCATCGGCTTTCAGCTCATGGGCCTGGTTCATCCCCGGTTGCGTACGGGATTTCTACTGCCGGAATTCCTGCAGCAGGAAGGCAAGCCCGTGGACGTACGCGTCGGCAGCGAGATTCCCGCCGATGCGATTGCCCGCATCGGCGATGATCGAGAAGCCACCGACTACCTGCGCTGGCGCACTTACCTTCTAGGGCGTCGCACCAAACCCGAAACTTCCTGGCCTGCCGCTGTCCGCTCCAAACTCGCGCAATCCAGACTGGCGTTCAAGCCCGCAAAGCCGATTGCTTCGCCGATCGAGCCGCACTTTCTTCAGCAGGAATTAGACGCGCTTCCCGCCGATCGTTGCCTCGCGCAGAATGCTGAGTTCGGCGTTTACCTCGCCGAGGCCGATGAAGCGCCGCGCCTGCTGCAGGAAGTGGGACGCCTCCGCGAAGTAACCTTTCGCCAGGCCGGCGAGGGTACTGGCAACAGCCGCGACCTCGACCGTTTTGATCCCTACTACTGGCACATGCTGCTGTGGCACAAGACCCGCTGCGAGCTGGTGGGGGCCTATCGGGCAGGCAACACGGCCGAGATCCTCGCCCAGCACGGCGTCAACGGACTCTATACCAGCACTCTTTTTCATTACGACGCACGCCTCTTCGAAAAGCTTGGACCAGCGCTGGAACTGGGGCGTTCCTTCATTCGCGCCGAATACCAGCGCCAGTATGCTCCGCTGCTTTTGTTATGGAAGGGAATCGCGCGTCTGGTCGCAAGAAATCCGTTCGCGACGCATTCGAAAATCTCAGTTCTCTTCGGAGCGGTCAGCATCAGCAACGACTACAACGCTGCCTCGCGCGAAATGATCTACCGCTTCTTCGAATCGCGCATCCAGCACGATGAATTAGCTGGTTTGATCAAGCCGCGCAGCCCGTTTCGCCCAGCACGCCTCCTGCCCTGGGATTGCAGCGCCATGTGTGCCGCGCTAAGCCACATGGAAGAGCTTTCGCAGCCCATCACCGACGTCGAATCCGACGGTAAAGGGCTGCCCGTCCTTCTTCGTCAATATGCCAGGATCGGCGGCAAACTTCTGGGTTTCAACGTGGACCGAAAATTCTCCAACGTGCTCGACGGCCTCATCGTCGTCGACCTGCGACAAACCGAGCCCGCCGTGCTCGAACGCTACATGGGCAAGGAAGATGCAGCTCGCTTCCGGCAGCCTCACCAACTCTAGGATATGTGTTTCTTGCTGCGCTTCTTTTGCGCATCGCTCGCCCCACTCCGTCCTGCACGGCGATCGTTTACTGCAGCACCCATCACCGGAAGATTCGTGACGTGCTCCAGTTGCCGTCTCCAGTCCAACTCCTCCACAAATCCGCGAGCGTCGCGCCAGCCCGGTTGCACCTTGACGTAGAGCTCGAGAAAGACCTTGGTCTCCAGCATCCGCTCGATCCGCAGCCGCGCCGACGTCCCGATTTTCTTCAGCATCCCGCCCCGCTTGCCAATGAGAATCCCTTTCTGTCCTTCGCGTTCGCAGTAAATCGTGGCCGCAATCCGCGTCAGCCGCGCGCCTTCCTCGAAGTTGTCCACGATCACAGTCGTGGCGTAGGGAATCTCTTCTTCCATCTCCACAAGAATCTGCTCGCGGATAATCTCCGCCGCCATAAATCGTGCCGGCTGGTCGGTGATCTGGTCCTCGGGAAAATACGCGGGACCCGCGGGCAGCGCCGCAATCACTTTCTTCAACATCTCATCCAAACCGTTGCGCTTCAGCGCAGAAATCGGAAAAACCTCCGCGAAGTCGTACAGCTTGCGGTACTCCTCAATCACCGGCAACAGCTTCCCCTTATCGCGCAGCAGATCGACTTTGTTCAGCACAAGAAACGCGCGCGTCCCCGTCTGCTTCAACAAATCCATCGCATAACCGTCGCGCGGATCAAACTTCCGCGTCACGTCCATCAATACCAGCACCAGATCGCAGCCCTCCAGTGCCTCGCGCACCTCGACCATCATCTTTCGTCCGAGGGAGCTGTCGGGCTTGTGGACGCCCGGCGTATCGATCAGAACTACCTGTCCCCCATCGCGCCCGTTTTTTTTCGGAATATGAAGAATTCCCTGAATGCGATTGCGCGTAGTCTGCGGCTTCGGAGAAATAATCGCGAGCTTCTCCCCCACCAGCGCATTAAGCAACGTCGACTTGCCCGCGTTGGGCCGTCCGAGAATACAAACGAAACCAGAGCGAAATGGCATAAGAGGGGCTTCGGCTATCGGGCTTCGGGCGTCGGCTTTCCGACCTTAACTCCGATCGGTAACGGTTGCATGGTTGGACCCCTGCTTGACATCGGCGTCACGGACTCGGGTTTTGCCGAAGCCCGACAGTCGAAGCCCGAAGCCCGATTACATCAATTTCAACTGCTGCGGCTGCACCGCACTAATCCTCACTCGTTCCACTTTCCGGTCCGTGGCTTCCACCACTTCGAAGCGCAGCCCATCTTCTTCGATGACTTCACCGCTCTTGGGAATGCGCCCCGCCATTTCGCTCACCAGCCCCGCAACCGTCGCGGACTCTTTTCCTTCCGGCCGGACGCCAAAAAGCTCGCCCAGCCGGTCAACGTCCATCCCTCCGGCGACCACAAACGAGCGATCGCCTTCGCGGACAATTTCTGGCTTCTCATGTTCGTCGCGGATCTCGCCGACGATTTCTTCCACCAGGTCTTCAATCGTCACCAGCCCCGCAACCCCGCCATATTCATCCACCACAATGGCCAAACGAATGTTCTTTCTCTGCATCTCGCGCAGCAAGTCGCTGCCCAGTTTGCTCTCGGGCACAAAGTAAACGTCGCGCCGCATCAACGAATCCAGCGTTCGCACGTGCGCCTCGGTATCGGGCACCTGCAGCACGTCCTGCGCATAAACAATCCCCTTGATGTTGTGGATGCTTCCTTCGTAAACCGGAACGCGCGAGTAATGCTTCACGCGCAGCATGTCGATGAAGCGCTCAACAGTCGTATCCGCTGGAACCGCAAACATCGCGGGACGCGGCTTCATTGCCTCGCGCACCGTCTTGCCGCTGAACTCCACCACCGACTGAATCAGGTCGCGGTCGCCTTCCTGAATAATCCCTTCTTCGCGTCCCGCTTCAATCAGCGCATCCACCGCTTCCGTCGCACTCTCCGGTTGCTCGTTGGTGTTTTGCCGCGTCAGCGCTGCCACCGATTGCAGGAATCCAAGCGCAACCGTCACCGGAAATACCAGGTAAATCAGCAGTCTCAACACCAGCGTCCACCGGATCAGCCAGGCCCCCTTGGTGCGCGAGAAAAACACAAACGGCAAAAACCGGTTACACACGATCACAATTAAAATGAGGCTGATCGTGGCCTGCAGAATCTCGGTGATGCTCCACCGCTGATCGCTGAAAATCGTGAACCCAACCAGCAACGCAATCGCCGCCATCGTCAACTGCGTGAGCACTGCCATCGAGAGCATCGCCCGGGTGCGGCTCACGCGCAGCCTGGGTTCCACTTTCTGTTCGAAAACGTCGATGTTGTCCTGAAACTCGCGGGACAGAAACTTGCCAATTTCCTGGTACACCCGGTCCACGTAAGAGACCAGCGTAAGCAGCCCCAGCAGCAGAAGCAGCGCCAGCGCCACGCCGGCAGTCATGACTTCCTCCGCGCCTGGCCGCGTCGTCCGCTGGAATTCCCGCGGCTTGTCTCAGGCCCTGAGACGCGCTCGATCAATCCAGCGGGCAACCGCAATGCTGCGCGCAACCGGCGCTCCTGCCGTTCCATCTGCCCATTATCGCGCTCGTGGTCGAAGCCCGCCAGATGCAGAACTCCATGCAGAGCCAGAATCTTCACTTCATCTGCGGCCGAGTGTCCCAATCGCGCCGCGCTTTGTTTCGCCACGTCTGCGGAAATCGCAATCTCACCCGCCAGTCGCAACCCTCCGGGCGTTCGCTGAGAACCTGCCGGAAACGACAAGACATCCGTCTCTTTGTTTTTCCCCCGAAACCGACGATTCAGCGACCGCACTTCCGCACCGCTAGTCACAAGCAGATTGACCGTGCCCTTGAGTCTGGCCGCCCGCCGCGCGCGAAGCAGAAATCGCTCCAGCCCTGCCTCGCTCAAACCTGTAATCGGTTTTTGCAAAATAACCAACTCGCCTCTGCGCCCTCCGCAACTTTCTGCGCGTTACTCTGCAATCTTAGTCTTCCGGGTCCTCATCCCTCCGCCATGCCCGCGGCGAAAACTATGCCGCCAAAGTAGACGGGAGGGCCCGCCCCGCGCCCTCCCGCCCTGACGTCCGCAGAAACTTCCCGCGAGGACGTCCCGCACTCTATCCTCTTGCTTCAGCCGATGCCGACTTGGCGCCTGCCTCATCTCGAACCAGAGATGGCGACGACCTCTCTTCGGCGTTCGCCGCCACGTCCGCGCCTCGGACGTCGGCAGCTTTTCCTTCGCTCGTCTTTGCTTCGCCCAGCAACAGCACCTGCTGCTCGGCGATGCGGTTCTTGTGCTCGTCATACGCGCGGATAATACGCTGCACCAGATGGTGCCGCACCACATCGACCTCATCAAAATGTACGAAGGCCAACCCCTCCACCCGTTTGAGCACGTCGGCAGCTTCCAGCAGCCCGCTGCGCCGCGCATTGGGCAAGTCGATCTGCGTGATGTCGCCCGTGATCACCGCCTTCGAGTTGAATCCCAGCCGCGTGACGAACATTTTCATCTGCTCGGAAGTCGTGTTCTGCGCCTCATCCAGAATTACGAACGAATCGTTCAGAGTGCGCCCGCGCATAAACGCGATCGGCGCAATCTCGATCACGTTTTTCTCCAGATAACGATCCACCTTCTCCGGATCCATCATGTCGTATAGCGCGTCGTACAACGGACGCAGATACGGATCAATCTTGTCCTGCAGAGTCCCCGGCAAAAATCCCAGCCGTTCGCCCGCTTCCACTGCGGGACGCGCCAGAATAATGCGATTCACGCGCTTCGCCAGCAGTGCAGAAATCGCCATCGCCACCGCCAGATAAGTCTTGCCCGTCCCCGCCGGTCCAATGCCGAAAACCATGTCGTGCTTCTCAATCGCTTCCAGATAGCGGCGCTGGTTAATGCTCTTCGGCTGCACCGTGCGCCGCCCGAACGAACGCTGCCGGCCGGCGTCCGCAAGCCCGCGCAGGGTCGCAGTAGCGTCCGCGGTCAGCACCCGCAGCATGCTGTTCAGGTCACCGTTGTTAAACGTGTATCCGGAACGCTGCAGCCCTTCGTAGTCGGTAAACACTTGTTCCGCGCGGGCCACATCGCGCGCCGCGCCTTCCAGTTCAATCGCGTTCGACCGCAGGTTGATCGTAATGTTCAACCCGTCTTCGAGCACCCGCACATTCTCATCGCGCGTGCCAAACAACGTCTCGATGTTGGGACTAATCCCGATGCTTTTCTTCATGCACTCTCTTCTAATGAACCATGAGAAAAAAAGATGAACCACGTAGAGACAGCCGCCTCGCCTGTCTCGCCGAGCAAAGCGAGGCGCCTGCGCCTCGTCTCTCTCCCAAAAACACAAATGCCTCAGCCAAACTCGCTGACACCCAATCCACAGTCAAAGCAGGATTTTGCTCGGAGACGGGACCAACCGGAATACTCGTGCCCACAGGGCGAACGACCACCATTGCTTAGAAGCCTACCGCTAGGTGAAGGGCGAGTCAATGGGCGAGGCCAGACTCGCTTAAACACTACACGCTGGCGCTCGTTGCCTCGCCCGCCGAAGCTGGAACCGCCCGCGTCCGTGCCCACTCGCGTTGCGCTGCAATCTCCTCCGCGCGCGTCGTCGAAAGTGGCACAGTCTGAGCTAGCGCATCCAGCAGGGCTTGCGTACTGAGCGCTCTTTTTTCGGAGTACGCTGCGTAGAGCGCAGTCTGCACCGCCGCGTCGATCTCCGCGCCGGAATATCCCTTCGCGCCCAAAGCAACTCGATCCAGATCAAACTCCGCCGGATTCCTTTTCCGCTTCGCCAGCTGAAGCGAATAAATCTGTTTGCGCTCAGCCTGGTTCGGCAGATCGGCGAAAAAGAGTTCGTCGAACCTGCCCTTACGGATCAGCTCCGGCGGCAGCACAGTCACGTTGTTGCACGTAGCGGCAACGAACACAGGTGCCTTGCGGTCCTGCATCCAAGACAAAAACGCCGCCAGCAGCCGCGACGAAACCCCCGCATCGGCCGACGCCGAATCCGCCCCGCTCCCCGCAAAAACTTTCTCCAGTTCGTCGATCCACAACACACAAGGCGCAAGCTCTTCGGCCACCTGAAAAACTTTGCGAATCCTCTTCTCCGTCTCGCCAATGTACTTGTCGTAGACCGCGGACGTATCGAACTTCACCAGCGGCAACTTCCACTCTCCCGCCACCGCCCGCGCGCACAGCGACTTTCCGCAGCCCTGCACGCCCAGAATGATCACGCCCTTCGGCGCTTCCAACCCAAATTCGCGCGCCGAATCGTCCCACGATCCTCGCCGCTGTCCCAGCCAACGCTTCAAATTCTCCAGCCCGCCCACATCGGCCATGTTGTCCGAAGCTTCCACGAAATCCAGCATCTCCGAACGCTTGAGCAGTGACTTCTTCATCTCCAAAACGTCCGTAACGATTTCCGGACACAGCGCGTACCGCGTCACCAGCGCCTGCGAAATGGCCCGATCCGCCTCTTCTTCCGTCAGCCCACGCAGGTTTTCCGCCATCGTATCGAGACCCGCCGGATCAAGCTTTCTCTGCAGCGTGTGCGTCTTCGAAACTCGAACCAGAGTTTCGTCAATAATCTGCCGCAACCGCTGCCGGTCGGGCAAAGGTAGATCGAAAATCTCCACCAGACTGTGCAACTCGGCAGGAATGTCGATCTTCGGAGCAGTCAGAATAATCGTCTTCCGGTTCGCCGAGAATCGCTGCCCCACATCGCGCAGCCGCCGCACCACAACCGGATCATCCATGTGCCGATGCAGATCCTTAAGAATGAACGCCGCGTCGATCGAAACTCCCTCGAGATTTCCCAGCATCTGCGCCGGCTCGCGGCTGTTGTAAAGCGCCTTGGCGTTCTGCTCGATCGATTCCATGCCCGCGTGTCCCGGCAGTGAGTGTCCGGACAGCGACTGCCCGGGCAGAGAATGCTCGGAAAAATCGTACCCGCCCGTTACCACTTCGCCCACGCTGCTGCCAGAGCGCATCAGCCCGCTGGCTATGCTCCATTCAAACACCGCCAGGTTGAGTGACGCACAAGCCGCCCGCACCATGCGCACCGCTCGCACTTCCTCGATCGTCTCCATCGCAATAATAGGCGTGGAGGAATCGATCAAGATCTTGAGCCGCTGCAGCGCGTCCGCAGTAAGAGGTCCTGCCATGTGTTGATTCACCCTAAGGTTGTCATTCCGAACAAGCGTTCTTTGCGCCGTGAGGAATCTGGGCGAGCCGCGCGGTGCGTCGCGCTTTTGCGACGCAATAATCGCGCGTTTGGCTCGCTTCCTTATCTGCCGGCAGCGCCACTGGGTCCGGCCATCTGTTTGACCAGTCGCGAGTTGCTCCCCTATAATAAGTAATTCGGACTCACCCGAATATCTCTCTGACACACGAAGGTAACGAAGCAGACATGGCAAATCATTTTTCGGCGCTCAAACGCGCCCGCCAGACCGAAAAGCGCACCGCCACCAACCGCGCCAACACCTCCCGCCTGCGCACCGCCCTGCGCGATCTCCGCGAAAGCATCGAAAAAGGCGACAAAGCCGCCACCCAGCAGCTCTATCGGACGACGGTCTCGGTGCTCGACAAGGCCATCCAGAAGGGCACCCTGCACGAAAACACCGCCTCGCGCTACAAGTCCCGCCTGGGCAAGCGCGTTACCGCGATGAAGTAAGAGCTCAGCTCTTGGCCTTTAGCTGTTAGCTCTCAGCCCGAGCTCGGCGCTTCCATCTCCAAGGTTTTTGTCATTCCGAACCGCGTTAGCGGTAGGAATCTGCTTTTTGTTTGCAGCACCCAGCACCCGGCGGGGCGGGCCCGGCCTTTCTTGCCCACGCCACAGTAACTGAGGCTGCCCCGCTCTTCGCGGTTTTCGAAGGCCGGGGATTCCGGCTGCCGACGGCGTGAGCCTTTGACTTATCGTGCCGCGTGAACGACGCGCCCTACGCTCCCCGGCCCCGTTGCAGAGAATCTCGGGCCCGCATGCCGGTGCGGCCCGCTAAATTTTCCACAGCCCCACTGTGTGACATCCAACCTTGACCCAAGATTTCAATTGCGCAATGATGAGCGAAGCCGCGACTGCCGCGCAGAGCGCGATTAGTCCGACCCTAAGTCCTTTGTTTCACGGATTTTAGTATCTAAGTTCTTTGACATCTAGATTTTGCGGAGAATTTCCCGCTAAGTTGGTGCTTCCAAAGATTCAGGGGGGAGGGGGTACCCACGCGGGAGCTTTACGAAGCTGAAAGCGGACGGCTGATGGCTGACAGCCGGCTCTAAACCGGCAACTGCTCCTGCATCCACCCCGGCGCTTCCAGCTTCGGCTCGGTGGTCAAATCCATCACCAGCCTTTCCAGCACCATGCGCTTGCTGACGGGATTCGAGCGCAGGGCCAGGTCGGCTTTCGCCACCAGGCGAATCGCGCGGGTGAGTTCGCGGCGCGACTTGTAACGGCGGGCTTGCTTGATGATGTCGTCGGCGGCAAACGGAGGCACGCGGAATCCCTGCCACAACGCCGCCCACAGCATGCGCTGGTCGCGCACGTTGCGTTCGAGGATCACCAGCATCTGCCGGAAGGTCTTCGCCAGCATGTAGATGTGGCCAATCGCGGCTTCTTCGCCGTCGCCGGAAGACAGAATCGCATCCAGAACTTCGAGCGCGCGCACTCGATCTTTGGAGGAGATCGCGTCGGTTAATTCATAAAGCGATCGCTGCTTGGCCGAGAGAACCATGGTTTCCACGTCGCCCAGCGTGATGCGATTCTTCGCCCCGACGTAGAGCATCAGCTTCTCCAGTTCGTTGGAGATCATCATCATGTCACCGCCCAGCGCGTCGACCAGTTCGCGGGCGCCGTCAGGATCGATCTTTACCGGCACGCTGCGGCTGGCGCAATACTCGGCGATCCAGCGCACGGCTTCGCCTTCTTCCACACGCGCCAGCTCGACGATGCCGCAATACTGGCCCATGGTTTCGCGGATGCGCTGGTAACGCTCTTTGTCCTGCATCTCCATGCGGCGCACGTCGGCGGGAATGCTTATGTGGTCGGCGACAAAAACAATGAGCGCGTCGGGATTCGGATTCTTGCAGTAGTCTTCGATGGCGGCGAGTTTCTCGTCATTCGATCCGCGGCCGAAAAGATTCTTGACTCCGCGCACGAAGAAGACCTGAAACGGCGCCATCAGCGAAGGCGTGCGGGCGCGGTCGAGAACTTCGGCCAAGTCGTTTTCCGCGAGATCGAACTCGAAAATGCTGAAGTCGCGCAGTTCGGCGGGAACCAGGTGTTGCAGAATCGCATCGCGAAAACGCTTGCGAAAAAACGCTTCATCGCCCACGAACACGTATGCCGCGCGCAGCTTGCGTGACTCAAGCTCGCTGACAAAGCGCTCGGCATTGGCGAAGGCTCGCATTTAGAAAAGCGCGTCGTGAAGAGCGGGCTCGGGCTTCCGCGATCAGGCTCCGGCCCTTTTCCGTTAGGATCCCAAGGTTGTCGCCGAAGCCCGATCGCCGAAGCCCGAAGCCTGAATCTTAGCACCTAGTAGTCCTCCAGAATGTTGGAGACCAGGGTGCGCGCAAAATCCTGGGACAGCCGGCGGAACGCAGGAGAGTCTTCTTCAAAGAAACTGGCAAGATCCTGCGAGACTTCATATTGCTCGCGAAACAGATACGACGGATTCTGGTAGATCACTTTCCCCTGCCGGTCCGACAACGAAACTTTCATGCTCACCACAATCAGCACACTCGCCGCCTGGCCCGTCGCCGTGTTGTAGGTGAGCGGCGAGGCCGAAGTGGAGAGCACAGTTCCGCGCAGTGTGGCATCGGCCGCGTCGCTGGCATCGTTCAGGACTTGGTAATGCGTCCGCGTTGTGAATTCGCGCACCACGGAATTAGTCAGCATCTGCTCGATGCGATAGGTGTTGGTTTCGTTCTTGAAGGTGGGAATGGCGATGGTCTTGACGCTCGCGGGAAGCTGCACCGAGTGGCCGACCGTGTGGTAACCGCAGCCCGCGGTCGCGAGCAGCAGGAGCATCGCAGAAAAAAGCGGATTCCTCGCAGGCTTTCGCCCGCTCGGAATGACAAGAGTTGGTGGAGTGACGAGGCGTGCAAAAACGTGGCGGGTAAAGTTCTTACTGCAGAAATCCCGCCCCAGCTTCATTGAATCTTACCCACCGGGCGAGTGGCGATCATGCTTTCCGCGCATTCCACGGCAGTCAGCGCCGCGATGCGAACATTGTCGGCCGCGGCCCATAGCCACACGCCGTTGGGTTGGCTGGGGTCGCTCTTCACCGAAAGCAGAATGTCTCCCTGCCCCGCAGCGGTTACGTTGCTGGCGGGATCGTCTTCCGCGCCCGGGACGACAATGTGATCGCCAGCCAGCGCTAAGGCGAAATCCTGCGGCTCTTTTTTCGCTAGCTCTTTAGCCACGTCCGCTACCTCCAGAAACAGGGCCAGCGCATGGCCGTGAAAAATGGGAGCCTGCACCAGCAGCAGCGAAGGGTTCGGCGCACCGGCTCCGGCGATCTTCTCGTAGTGACGCAAGACGCGAGCTTCCACCGAATCCAGCGGCACCGGCGCTTTCTGCCCGTAGCGCGAGATCATGTTGAAGGCGACCTGCGCGTCGTACACATCTTTGGGCAAGGGCTGGAACGAAAGCAGGTTCACGGCCTGCTGATGCAGTTCGTCCATGCCTTTTTGCCCGCGCTCGGACGCAGGCTCAAATACTGTGGTCACGGCCCGCACGATGGCGCCTGCCTTCTGCGCTCGCAGCAGCAGCAACGCCAGGATCACCGCGGCAGGATGGGCCGCCACACACGGCCCCGGCTGCAGGTCCAGAGGCAGGACTTGCCCGCGCTCACGCTCCACCCATGGCGATCGCACTGATGCTCCAGGTTCGTTCTCGAGCGCGCCGGAAAGATCGATGATGGCGCTGCCCGCGTCGCGCGCCCGCTTCCAGTTCTTGCGCGTGGATTCGGCATCGGAAGCGAAAAAAGTAAAGTCCACATGCTCGAACTGTTCGGCGCGCACGCTCTGAATGAAGGTGATCTCGTCTCCCATCGCTTCTAGTTGCCCGAGGGCTTCGTCGTCATCGAGCAAACGGATGTCCACCGCCGGAAAGTTGCGTTCGTTCAGCATTTCGGCAACTTCCTTGCCGCGCAGCGATGCGGCTCCCACAATTGCAGCCCGGTAAAGCGTGCCGCGGCTGCTCGTGGAGTGAGCGGGGAGAACGGGTTTTGGTGGCGTGCTCATTTTTTCGTTGGGGTCAATTTTCGCGGCGCTCCCATTTGTTTCTTGCTCATGAGGTCTGCGAGGCCTCGTGGTAAGGCGGTGGAGGCGGCGTGCTCTTGGGGCGGAACATCCACTGCAAGCGCCAGAACACTCCAGAAAACGTGTAGAGCAGCGCTAATGCGAAAAGCGCCGGGCCCGAGTACACAAAAATCAGGGCGATCAGCCCCGCGATAAAAATAATCAGGCGAAAGGGACGGCGCGAGCCAAAATCAATATCTTTGAAACTGTAGAAACGCCATGTGCTGACCATCAAATATCCCACGACCGCGATCATCGCGAGCCAGGTCAGCGCCATGTACCAGGAAGCGATCGGCTCACCGCCCTCGAAATGCACGACTGCGGCAATCACGCCTGCGCCCGCCGGAATCGGCATTCCCACGAAATATTTTTTCCCCGGGCGCCCCGGGTTCGAGGGCTGTGCGTTCGAAGTGATATTGAAGCGAGCCAACCGGCTGGCGCCGGCCATCAGAAAAAGAAAGCTGACGATGGCGCCCAGTTGGGCCAGCTTGATGTGCCATTCGGTCAGCGAGACCTGCGGCATCATGCGAAAGCCCCAGGTCCAGGCCAGCATGGCGGGAGCCACGCCAAATGCGGTGACGTCGGCCAGGGAATCGAGTTCGCGGCCGAAGTCGCTGCTGGTACCGGTCATGCGCGCGATGCGGCCATCCAGGCCGTCAAACAGAAACGCAAACCCGATCGCTTTGGCGGCAAAGTCCAGATGCCAATACTCAGTGGTCGTCGCCTGCATGATTTGGAGGATGGCATAGTAGCCCGCCGCCAGATTTGCGGAAGTAAACAGGGACGGGAGAATGTACATTCCCTTGCTCAAGCGCTGCCGCGGCTTGTGGACGGGTTGGTCCATTAGCGTGCCCTTTCACTGCCGCGGGAGTTGCCGGCAGCGGCCAGCTCTCCTTTGGGCTGAAGATGAGCCAGCACCGAAGCGCCACCCTTCACGCTGTCGCCGACTTTCACCTGCAAAGTCGCGCTCGCGTCGAGCAGCACATCCACCCGCGAACCAAATTTGATGAGGCCCACGCGCTGGCCGCGTTCGAGGCGGTCGCCGACCTTGGGGTGAAATACGATGCGCCGCGCCAGCAAGCCCGCGATCTGCTTGAAGACCACGGTCTGCCCGTCGCCTTCCACGGTGACGATGTTTTGCTCGTTTTCGTCGGCGGAAGCTCGATTCATGGCGTTGAGGTATTTCCCGCGCTGGTAGCGGATTTCGCTGATGGTTCCGGTGATCGGCGAGCGGTTCACGTGGACGTTAAAAACGCTCAGGAAGATGCTGATGCGGGTGAGTTTCGCGTTTCCCGACGTCGCCGGCGAAACGTCCGTGACTTTACCGTCGCCCGGAGAGACGACGGCGCCCGCATCCTGAGGAATGATCCGTTCGGGATCGCGGAAGAACCATAAGAAGAAAGCTGCCAGCAATAACGGAAAAATCGCCCACGCGGGATTCGTCAGCCAGCCGATGAGAACAGCGGCGGCGATCAGAGGCGCGGCGTAGAAGTAGCCATCACGAACCATGAGAGCTTTCAATTATAGAGCAGGCTGCCCAGGGTCGGGATGATTTGGTGGCTCGATCAAATTCTGCGTTTTGTTCTCTTGAGTTTCCGTGGCTGACGCAGCGGCCAGCGAGCGCGGCTTCGAGTTCGTGCTTTGTTAGCCCTCTACCCTCCAGCGGAATCGCGTGACCGCGATCCCACCGAACAATAGTGCGAAGAACAGCAAGATCACGATGGGTGTGAGCGCCGAAGAAAATCCCAACCCGCGCCAAGTCATGCTGTCCAATCCGTCCATCGCCCACCGGGTAGGGATGACCACGGTCAGTTTTTGCAGCCACGCCGGAAAGATAAACGTTGGGACCCATGCGCCGCCGAGCATCACCATGAAGAGGGTCGCCATAATGGAGTATCCGCGAGTGGCCTCGGGTGTCCCGCCGAGAGCCGCCACCATGAGGCCGAACGCGGCAGTCATCAAGGAAAAAGCGGCGCAGACGCCGACGAAACCCGCGAAGCTGCCCAGGATGCGGACGCCAAACACCACCCGTGCGAAGCTGAAGAGCACGGCCAGAATGAAACCTGCCATCAGCGAGGCGCTCACTGTCCGGCTGCCCAACAGCATCGTGCGGGAGAGCGGTGCGGCCCGAAGGCGCTGCCAGAGCCCGGTCTGGCGGAGAGTCAGCAGAGCGATCCCGACATCGAGTCCCATGAAGAGAATGAATTGAACGCCCATGCCCGCGAACGCGTGCGCGTATCCGTTGTATTCCACGTTTTGTCCGGAGGTGATGGCTTCCTCGCGAGTTTCGTACGGCATGGTCAGGCCGCCAGATACTTCTGCTGGCCCGGACGCACCTGCACTGGCTCGCCGTGCATCTTGCCGTTCGTTTAATTCCTTAACGCTGCCCAGCAGATCGCGCAGAGCTTTGCGGTCTTCCGCCGGGAGTTGAGAATCAGACTCCAGATACGCCAGACCATCGTTCACCGTCTCGCGGCCGCTGCGGCCGCTGAACATTTCCTTGCTGACGGTCTGCATTACCGCACCCGCCAGAATGCCCTTCACCATGCCGAGCTCTACGTTGTGGGAAGGGTCGTAGAGCAGATCAAGCTGGGGCTTCGACGCCGTGGTAAACAGAGCGCGTCCGGCGTCCCGGCCAAAATCTTTGGGAATAACGATCGCGGCGGTGGCTTGCCCCTTGCGAACGGCCTCGCGCGCGGCGTCCAAGGTGGAGGGCTTCACGCCGAGGTTCTTATCGCCGGCGAGCTGCGTGATCAGGCCCCGCGAAACGTCGCTGCCATCCTGGTCAACGACCAGCAGCGGAACCTTGCTCATCTCCGCATTGCCTTTTTGCCCACCAAACAGGTAGCCGAAAAAGGAAGCCAAGACGATGGGAACGAGTATTCCGACCACCACCGCCTTGCGGTCGCCGAAGAACAGGAGCAGATCTTTTCGCACCAAAGCCAGGAACGGAATCATTATGAGTCTCGAAGGCTCCTTCCTGTGAGGGTAAGAAAAACGGTCTCAAGATCCGGTTGCTCACTCGAGACATGATGGAAGGAATGCTCGTTCTCGGACAGCCAGCGCAGAACGCCGGCCGCTTCCCGGGACAGGTCGTGCACGCCCACTCGCAGAGTGCTTTGTTTCAACTCAGCGGACTTCACGCCTGGCAGGGCCAGCATCTTCTCTGGTTTGAAACCGTCCACGTGATCGAGCTCGACGGCAACGATATTGGTGACCGGCAGCAGCTGATGCAGCGCCTGCAACGTGTCGTTGGCAATTATCTTTCCATGATCGATGATCACGATGCGATCGCAAAGGCGCTCGGCTTCTTCCATATAGTGCGTGGTGTAGATGAGGGTTTTGCCGCGCTTCTTCAGGGCTTCGAGATTTTCAAAAATTGCGTTGCGGCTTTGCGGGTCGACACCAACGGTGGGCTCATCGAGCAGCAGAATCTGCGGGTCGTGAAGCAACGCCGCGGCCAGATTCAAGCGCCGCTTCATGCCGCCGCTGAACGTTCCCACTTTGTGGTCGGCGCGATCCGAGAGTGCCACCAGGTTCAAAACGTCGTCGATGGATTGCTTCGCTTTAGCGCCGGCCAGCGAGTAGAGCGCCGCAAAAAAAATCAGGTTGTCGCGGGCGGTGAGCTGGTCATAGAGCGCCATGTCCTGCGGAACCAGGCCGATCTTCAGCTTGACGGGGTCAGTGTCACTCTTCACCTGCTTGCCTTCGATGAGAACTTCGCCGGAATCGGCGCTGAGCAATCCCGCAATGATGGAGACGGTGGTGGTTTTGCCGGCGCCGTTCGGCCCGAGCAGGCCGATGGTTTCTCCGTGGTCAACCTTGAAACTAACGTCGCTGACGGCCACCAGCGGCCCATAGCTCTTCGAAACGCCTTTCACTTCAAGCATGGCTCGGCGCAACCGTCATATTCGGAGTTTGACCGGTTAAGTTGACCGGAATTCTTCTTCAAATCGAGAAGGCATCACAGTATACGGTGAGGGCTCTTCAAGAGTTCAGTAAAACCTCTAAGAAGCTGCCCGCGCGATGGGCGAGGGAAGGTCGTTGGGAAGTAAGTGAGAAAGGTGCTAGTTGGGCGCGAAGGCTGAAGATAGTGAAATCCCTCAGCGGCTACACCGCGTGGGAACGGCCAGACTCGGATTAGGCTACGTGTACGCCGTACTGCTGCCGATACTGCCGCTCGATGGACTCCATCTGGTCCTTGAGGCGGAGTTTCAGCTTTTTCAGACGAACTTCTTCCAGCTTTTCGTCTTCGCTGAGGTATCTTTTTTGAGTGAGTGATTCGAGGCGTTTTGAATACTGCGTGTGCTCCTGAGCCAATCGTTGGAACTCTTCGTGACTGGTCAGCAGCAGCTCTCTAGGAGTCATCCAGCAGACCTCCAAACCGGGATTATGTCGCCAAGGTAGCACAGCACCATAAGCGGTTCAATGCCCAAAAGTGGTGCACGTCTCATTATGAGAATCAATAGGCAGATCGATTAGGTTGAGGCTAGGTTGTCGAGAGGGAGTTTAGGGCCAGGCGATACAGGACGGCGTCTTCCTGCGGGTTGGAGTAGTAGAGCTTGCGGCGTCCGCTCTGCTCGAACCCCAGCCGGACATAGAGCGCCCGCGCTGGTTGGTTGGACTCGCGCACCTCAAGAAACACTCGCTCACTGTTTGTTTCGCGGGCGCGAGCGAGCAATGTCGTGAAAAGCCGCGTAGCCAGCCCCTTTCGGCGCGACGCCGGAGCCACGACAATGTTCTCAAGCTCCCACTCGGTACCGATTTGATTGGCGATGAGGAAACCGAGAACGCGAGGGACGATGCGCGAGGGTGCTAATTCGAGTTGCGGTTCCGGGCCGTGCCTGGCACAGTCGGCGCTCTCCTCAACCAGAATAACAAGTCTGCGAGGTCCGTCTCCACGCGTGCTGAACAGGTCTTCATATTGCCGCTGCGACCAGTGAGAAGCCGTGGGGCATTGCCGCTCAAGATCAAGCATGGCAGGAATGTCAGCGGCGATAGCAGGGCGAACGCTCAATGAGTTCAGTGTTCCAGTCTGCGATCCGGTTTGGTAGAAGCTATGGGCCGACCTTCGCCAAAATCTCCGCGTCGGTGCGCCGGATGTAATTAGCTTCCAACTGCTCTGGAGAAACGGTTTCACCCGCCCGGAACTTCCGCCACCCCAGGCGCGCAATCGCACCTGCGTCGATCGCCTCAACCAATGAAACGGAAAGCCCTGCGGCCCGCGCGGCCTCGGCCAGCGACTGGTCGGAAGTGACGAGAGTTGTCTCTCTGGTCGGCGCATTTCGCGGCCCCGAACTTAGTATCAGCCCTCGTTGTGCCTCCGCGAAGAGATCTTCCCGTTTGATGAGCCTTTCCGTCCGAAGCTGGGCCGAGTGGCCGGTAATGTCGTAGTCTCCGCAGTAGACCTCGCCGCGGCCAGCATCGAGAAAGGCAAGGATGCTTCCTTGCAGTCGAGGGCCGACCGCAACAGCCTCGAGCAAAGAAACCGCTGCAATCGGCTTCTCCAGAATCTCGGCCAACCCTTTGATCGCCGCTAAGCCAATTCGCAGACCAGTAAATGATCCTGGGCCGGAGGCCACGGCGAAGGCTCCGATGTCATGCTTGCCGAATTCGTGCCTGGTCAGCAAATCCGCGATCTGCGGCACCAGTTGCGCGGAGAATGTGCCGCCGGCCAGGGGAACGACCTCGAGCACGTCGCAGCTGCCGTTTGCATTGCCCCGCGCCAGCGCGATGCTGCCGGACCTGCCCGAAGTATCGGTAGCGAGAAGAAGCATTTCTGACTTTGCCCGGTTGAGTCTTGAAACTGATCTGTGATCTGTGGCGATCCGTTCCTTGATGATGCGCGAAAATCCGCGGCCAATTACATGCCTATCCCTGCACCAACTCCAGCAGCACTCCGCCTGAGCTCGACGGATGCACAAACACGTAGCCATGCCCACCCGCGCCAGTCTTGATCTCTTCTGAAACCAGTCGCACGCCGTCTTTCTTCAGCCGCGCGACGGCCGCAGGCAGGTCCGGCACCTTGAGACATATGTGATGCAGCCCTTCGCCATGCTTGGCGATGAATTTCGCGATCGTGGAATTCTCGGAAGTGGCCTCTAACAGTTCCAGCCGGCTCTCGCCGACCGGCACCATCACAAGTCGTACTTGTTCGTGCTCGACCGTCTCTTCCGGCGAAACGCTGAGACCGAGTTTTTCATAGATCACCTTTGCCACCGCCAGCGACTTCACCGCGATGCCAAGATGATCAATTGAGAATTCCATTTCCGTCTCTGCCTAATCAAATTGAAGTCGTGTCATTCCTATTGATGTCTTTGTCATTCCGAGCGAAGCGAGGAATCTGTTTTCCTTCACTTCTTCCCGGCTTCCGCCGCAATTTCTTCCACCAGCGTGTACGGATCACGTTTATGCTCGGCCACTTCCGCAGCCAGACGCGCCAGGTTTCCGTCACCGAACTGCGCCCGCGCCTTCTCCAGCATGGTATCGCGCAGCATTGTTACCAGGCGCTCCTGCCAGTTTTCCACGCTTTTTTTCAGGGCATGATTTTCTTTCTGCAGATAAGTTTCGTATTCCGCAATCGCGGCGGCTAATTCTTTCACGCCGGTTCCTGCGCTGGCCACAGTCTTCACAATGGGTGGCGTCCAGCCATCGTGACGAATCGACAGTGACTGCAGAGCGCGAATCTCGCGCTCCACGCGCTCGGCGCCCTCGTGATCGCTCTTGTTGATCACGAAGATATCCGCGATCTCCATGATGCCGGCCTTGATAGTTTGCACGTCGTCGCCCATGCCCGGGACCAGGATCACGATGGTGACGTCGGCCAGGCGCACAATCTCGATTTCGTCCTGCCCGACGCCGACGGTTTCGATAAGCACCAGATCGCGCCCCGAGGCGTCGAGTACGGTGGCCACGTCCGCGGTGGTGCGGGCCAGCCCGCCGAGCGATCCACGCGTAGCCATGCTGCGAATGTAAATGCCAGGGTCGGCGAAGTGTTCCTGCATGCGGATGCGGTCACCCAGAATAGCGCCGCCCGTGTAAGGACTCGTCGGGTCGACCGCGATGATTCCGATCGAGCGCTTGCCTTCGTTGGCACCGACATCGTTGCCTCCCGCGCGGTAGAGCCGCGCCAGCTGATCGACCAGCGTGCTCTTACCCGCGCCCGGCGAGCCTGTCAGGCCGATGATGCGCGCGTGGCCACTGTGTGGAAACAACGCCTTCAGCAGATCGGACCATCCGGGCGCATGATTCTCAACCACGGAAATCGCGCGCGCGAGGGCGCGGATGTCGCCAGAACGCAGCTGCTCGATCCAAACTCGGAGATCGGGCTGGATATTGCGATTCAAGCGATCAGTGTAAAGCAGCTGCGGGCAAACTGAAACTATCGGCGCCGCTGAAATTTTCGGCGCGAACAAATTGCCGATGTACATTGCCCGCCGACCCACTCCGAGGTAGATTGAACGCGAGGCCGAGAGCCACTCGATCGTTGGAAACCGCTTCCCAATTCGCGCCCGTCGTCCGCAGCAATGCGGCCGCGTGGCCGGGCTGGCTTCCTCTGCTCGCATTTCCGCCCGTCACCATTCTGCTGCGTGATCACATGCTGGCGTGGGTCTTCATGTGGACGCTGTCGTTCGCGATTTTTTTCGGATTAAAGTGGCAAACCTGGTGGCAAGCTCGCGATCGCGTTCCCCACGGCGCGGGACGATCGCTGGCTTATCTTGCGGCGTGGCCGGGCATGGATGCGGAAACCTTTCTCGATCCCCGCCAAGCGGTCCCGACGCCGCAGTTCAAGGAATGGCTTTGGGCGGCTGCGAAGACGTTCTTCGGAATCCTGCTGTTATGGGTGATTGCTCGCAGAGTCCCGGAAGCGCGAGGGCTGGTTCGCGGGCCGCTAGTCCAAGGCTGGATCGGTCTTTTCGGTTTGATTTTTCTGTTGCACTTCGGCAGCTTTCATTTGATTGCATTGTTCTGGCAGGCATGCGGCGTGGCGGCGCAACCCATTATGTCGAAGCCCATCCTGTCGAGGACGCTCAGCGAATTCTGGGGCAAGCGTTGGAATCTCGGATTCCGCCAACTCGCGTACGATTTGATCTTCCGCCCACTGCACAAACACATTGGGGTCGCCGCCGCGAGTCTGCTGGTGTTTCTCGCATCCGGCCTGATCCATGACCTTGTCATCTCGCTGCCGGCGCATGGCGGATACGGTCTGCCCACCGGCTATTTCATTGTGCAGGGTCTCGGCGTCACGCTGGAGCGATCCGGGTTCGGTCGGCGGCTCGGTTTGCAGAAGGGAATCACCGGATGGTTATTTATGTTCGCAATCGCCGCCGGGCCGGCTTTCTGGCTTTTTCATCCACCTTTTGTGTTGCGCGTGATAATTCCTTTTATGTTTGCGATTCATGCCCTGTGACGAAATTCTCGAGACGCCTAACCCACCTGACTCTCGGACTAAGGGAAGTTAACTGATATGACTAACTCTTTGCTGGAGCGACTCTTCGATCTCGACCTGTGGCTGGCCGGTGCCGGTCACTTCGTCATCCTCATCGCCAGCTCCCAGGTTCCGTCCCGCCTGCGCTGGAAGCAGGATCTGGCGCAACTCATGCCTTTCAACCGGAAGTTGCTATGGGTGCAGGGCGGCTTCACGGTGCTGACGATCATCGCGTTCGGCGTGCTTACTCTGAGTCTGCACACGGAGTTGTTGCGCGGCGATCGTGCAGCACTGGCGCTGGCCTGTTTTATCGGAACCTACTGGACGGCCCGCATTCTGGTGGACGCGTTCTACTTTTCGCACGAAGACTGGCCGAAAGGAACGCAGTTCGTGGTGGGGCACATCTTGCTCACATGCTTGTTCGCAGCACTGGCGTGCAGCTACTGGGGATTGTTCGTCTGGCAGGTGTGGCTAAGAGCTAAAAGTTAATCCTTCAGCAACTGCCGCGCAATCACGAGTCGCTGAATCTCACTGGTGCCTTCGCCGATGGTGCAGAGCTTCACGTCGCGGTAAAACTTTTCTGCGGGATAATCTTTGATGAAGCCGTAGCCACCGTGAATCTGCACGCCTTCGTTGGCACATTTCACGGCCACTTCGCTGGCGTAGAGTTTGGCCATGGAAGATTCCTGCGTGGTTTTCATGCCGGCATCTTTCATCGAAGCGGCGCGCATCGTCAGCAGCATGGCTGCGTCGATTTCGGTGGCCATATCGGCCAGCTTCCACTGGATCGCCTGAAAGTCGCTGATGGCCTTGCCGAACTGTCTGCGCTCCTTGGAATATTTCAGCGCTGCATCGTAGGCGCCCTCCGCCATGCCCAGCGAAAGTGCGGCAATCGAGATGCGCCCGCCGTCGAGCACGCGCATCGCGTCAGGAAATCCGTGACCTTCGCCGCCCAGCAAATTCTCGGCCGGGATCACGCAATCCTCGAAGATCAACTCGGCCGTGTCGCTGGCGCGCAGGCCCAACTTGTTTTCTTTTTTCCCGGCGCGAAATCCCTTGCTGCCTTTCTCCACAATGAACGCAGAAAGCCCGTGAGTGTGTGCCGTCCGGTCAGTCACGGCGAGGGCGACGATCACGTCGGCATAATGCCCGTTGGTGCAGAACGTCTTGGTGCCATTCAACACCCAGTTGCCGCCGCGGCGGACCGCCGTCATGCGGGCGCTGCCCGCGTCTGAACCCGACGATGGTTCGGTCAAACCCCATGCACCGATGAACTCTCCGGTGGCCAGTTTGCTGATGTATTTTTTCTTTTGCGTCTCGTTGCCGGCCAGAAAAATATGATTCGAGCACAGCGATGTGTGCGCCGCCACGATGATGCCGATCGACCCATCTACGCGGGAGAGCTCCTCGATCGCGGTGACGTATTCTACGTAGCCCATGCCCGCGCCGCCGTACTCGTCGGGAAAAATCATGCCCAGCAACCCAAGCTTTCCCAGTTCCTTGATGGTGGCGAGCGGAAATTCGGAAGCCTCGTCCCATTTCATGACGTGGGGACTGATCTCGCGCTCGGCAAACTGGCGCACCGTTTTCTTCAGGTGCAGTTGCTCGTCGTTGAGTTGAAAATCCAAAACTCCTCCGGCCGCTTCTGCGGCTACGGCGGGTTGACGTTGGGATGCCGACGCACGCTCAGCCGCTGAATGTGATTAGAACATAGCGTCAGAACCAGAGAAAGTTACCTCAGGCAGGGCCACGGCAAAACGCGGAAGGCAGCGTAATCATTGGCGATTCTGTCGCTCAGCTCCAGGGGCCCTACCGACCGGACGGATGGGCTATTTTGACAGTAGCAAGCGGCTCGGTGGCCGAGACTTCTTCAGGGGAAAGAAATCTCTCGAACACCTCGTTGGAAAGGAGCCGGCCTTGCGCCGTGAGTCGAATGAAGTCGCCGTCTTGCTGCATCAAGCCATCTCGCACGAGTTCCGCAATCGTATCCCTGAAGCCTCCAACCGCTTGCTCTCCGAAGGTTGCCGACAGCTCTTGCAAATTCTCACCTCGCGTCAGCCGCAGCCCAAGAAAAAAACTCTCCTCCAACGCCGACGAGCGCGACACAACGGTCCGGTTAAGCGGCGCTCCGGCGACGTATTGTTCCAGCGTGTCCGAAGTCGCGAACCTCACCGCGCCGGCCCCGTCGTTGGCAGAAAGCAGCATGGAATGCGCATCCATGCCAAAGCCGAGATAGGGATCTCGCGTCCAATATTTCAGGTTGTGCCGCGATTCAAATCCAGCGCGCGCGAAGTTGGAAATCTCATATTGGTGGACGCCTGCAACTTCCAGCTTTTCGCACGCCGCAAGATAGAAATCGACAACCGCTTCTTCGTCAGGCACAAAATGCGCGTGGTAGCGCGTGCCGCCCGCGATCAGCTCGCGCCCCAGCCGCGAATCTTCGTCCACTTCCAGCATGTAGACGCTCACATGCGGCGCGCCCGTCGCAATAGTTTCCGCCAGCGACACTTGCCAGCTCTCCGCCGTCTGGTGCGGCAATCCAGCGATCAGGTCGATATTGATGTTCGCGATTCCAGCCGCCCGCAGCCGGGCAATCTCTTCGACCACCGTCGCGCGCTTGTGCAGCCGCCCCACGGCCGCAGCTTCGGCATCCACAAACGACTGCACTCCCAGGCTCACGCGGTTCGCGCCGCAGCGCAGCAAACTCTCGATCACCGCGGGCGCGAGCGTGCCCGGCGCGCACTCCACCGTGACCTCGGCATCGGGCCGCACGTCGAACCAATTCCGCACCGCAGCGAAGATTCGCTCCAACTGGCCAGCTTCGAGCACGGTGGGCGTCCCGCCCCCGAGATAAATCGAATCCACCTCGCGTTCGATCTCCCCGCCCATCTTCTCCGCGATCCGCATGGCGTTGCCAATGTCGGCGCACGCCCGTTCCACATAGCGCTCGAACGCCGTTCGCGAAAACACGTCCGAGGCGAAGTTGCAGTAGCTGCACTTGGTGCGGCAGAACGGAACCGAAATGTAAATGCCTAGAGCCACTGCTTGATTATCCCACCCTGAGACTTATCCCATTCTGACTTTTACCTGCTGCAACCTTTTCCATCTTCCCCAGGTCCACAGCATCTACTCATGGATACCCGGCTGTTAACAGCACCCGCAGCGGCGCTTTACCCGCCGGAGAAAGAAAGAAAAACGCTGGCAGCCCAAGCAATGGCCCAAGAAGAAGAGGTATTAGGCAAAGCGTATGACAGCCGCCTCATGCGGCGTCTGCTCACCTATCTGCGTCCTTATCGCTGGCAGGTGGCGATCGCGCTGGTGTCGATCATCTTCAAATCTTTTGCCGATGTGCTCGGGCCGTATCTCACCAAGGTGGCGATTGATCGCTACCTGGCGCCCGCCAAAGGCGTAACTTCCGGCGTGTGGAGGTGGCTGAGCCCGCGCCCGCTCACCGGCATCGCGCAGATTGCCAGCATCTACGTGGGATTGCTGGTCTTCAGTTTTCTGCTCGAATTCCTGCAAACCTACTACATGCAGTGGACCGGACAGAAAGTGATGTTCGACCTGCGCAGCCAGATTTTTCGCCACCTGCAGCGCATGCACGTCGCCTTCTACGACAAGAATCCGGTCGGCCGCCTGGTGACCCGCGTCACCACCGACGTCGACGCCCTGAATGAAATGTTCACGTCCGGCGTGGTATCGATTTTTGAAGACGTCTTCGTGCTCGCCGGAATCATCGGCATCATGCTGTGCATGAACTGGAAACTGGCACTAATCACCTTTGCCACGTTGCCCTTCATCGTGGTGGCGACCAAAGTTTTCCGCGACAAGGTGCGCGACTCCTATCGCCGCATTCGCATCGCGATCGCGCGCATCAATTCCTATCTGCAGGAGCACGTCAGCGGCGTAGTAGTGGTGCAGCTTTTCAATCGCGAGCGCAAAGCCTACGATCGCTTTTCGGAAATCAACCGCAGCCACATGGACGCGTTCAAAGACGCGATCCTGGCCTACGCGGTCTACTATCCCGTCATCGAAGTTTTGTCTTCGATCGCCATCGCTTCGGTGGTCTGGTGGGGCGGCAACCAGATTATCCGCGGCACCGTCGCCAAAGCCGTGAGCATCGAATTCAACCCGCACACGCTGGTCGCGGTTCACCTGGTTGCAACCGCCGCGTCGCTGGGCGTTCTGGTCGCGTTCATGCAGTACGCGCAGCGTTTTTTTCGCCCGATCATGGATTTCAGCGAGAAGTACAACATTCTGCAGTCGGCCATGGCCGCGAGCGAACGCATCTTCAAGCTGCTGGATGCTCCCGTCGAAGTTGTCTCCCCTGCAACCACCAAGAAACCGCAAGGCCCCGGCCGCATCGAGTTTGACCACGTCTGGTTCGCCTACCGCGAGGGGGCGGAAGAGAATGTAACGAGCAAGGGCCCGGAGCCCGGCAATGCTCATGTGGGGACGGGCGCCCTCGCCCGTCCGGCCGAGCAAGGCTCGGCTGTGTCAGTGCCCGGCAATGGCCAACCAATTACCACAGACCCTGCCCCTGACTGGGTTCTCCGCGACGCGACCTTCACCATCGAGCCCGGCGAAACTGTAGCCATCGTCGGCCACACCGGCGCAGGCAAAACCACACTCATCTCTCTGCTGCTGCGTTTCTACGACGTTCAGAAAGGCGCGGTGCGCATCGACGGCGTCGACGTCAAAGAGATGGACCTCGCCGATCTCCGCAGCCGCTTTGGAGTAGTCCTGCAGGATCCGTTTCTCTTCAGCGGCACCATCGCCGGAAATATTCGCCTGGGCACCGAGCGCATTCAGGACGCCGATATCGCACAGGCCGCCGAGGACGTGAACCTGGCAGACTTCATCCGCACCCTGCCCAACGGCCTCAACCAGGAAGTGCGCGAGCGCGGTTCCACTTTTTCCACCGGCCAGAAGCAGCTCATCTCTTTCGCGCGCGCGCTGGCGCACGATCCAAAGATTCTGATTCTCGACGAAGCCACTTCGAGCGTCGACACTGAAACCGAATTCCGCGTGCGCGACGCCCTCAGCCGCATGGTCGAAGGCCGCACCTCGCTCATCATCGCCCACCGCTTATCCACGGTGCAGCGCGCCGATAAAATCATCGTCATGCACAAAGGTCAGGTTCGCGAAATGGGCACGCATCAGGAACTCCTCGCCCAGCGCGGCATTTACTTCAAGCTGTACCAGTTGCAATATAAAGATCAGGAAATCAGCGCCGGGCGCGCGCCCGTGGATGGCCTCCAACAGCCGGAAGTCGCCGCACGTGGGGACGACTAAGAATGACGACTAAAAATCTCCAAGCTTAAGGATTAGGCTCGGGCGCAGGGTCGCGAGTGCTCTCAAGATCCGCCCAATAATTCCGCCGCGCCGTCACCACAAGGCTGGGGTGCTCCTTCAATCGCAACTCGATCACATGCAGACCCGCATGCGGAGACTGCGGCCGAAAACTCAGAACATATCGATTCGGCACGTGGTTCGAGATCGTGAGTAGACCACTCTCCAAACTGCGAGCATTGCTGAATCGAAAATATTCACCACCGGTAAGGTGCGCGACGCTCTCTGGAACATTCCGCCGCAATCCATTCATGGTCAGCAGCACCGCCATCTTTGCGGCTCGCAAAGGAGGCGCGAGCTCGCTGAGACACTCCCAGGTCTGCGCCGCCCGGCTCGTGTCGGAATCTGCGTTCGGATCCTTAGCCATGCATCCTCCCGGAGGCCCGGGCTCACTGTTATTCAACTTCGACGCCTCGCCTTTGATCTCCGATTTCGAACTGGAAAACCCCAGGCTATAGATGGCCGTGTTCGTGTCGCTGATCTCACGCACTGCCTCATCCAGTTTCATGTGGCTGCCATGGTCGATAGTCTCGCTCAGCAGCAGAATCGCGCGTCGATATTCGGGAGGCTGTTTTCGCAGCAAGTCAATCGAGAACCCAAGACCATCGAGAATCGCGGCTCCGCCATTTCCCGGGCTCAGGCCGCGAATCGCGCCGTCTACCACATCCATGTCGGAAGTGAAATCCTGCAGCAGCGTCGGCACGCTGTCGAAGCCCACCACCGCGATCCTGTGCGGAACATTGCCAACCACAGCCTCGATCGTGGTCGCAAGATGTTGATACTTGTCGAGCTGACGCGCTCCCGCGCCACCCGTCTCCACTGCGATTACCAACGCTAGCGGCTCGCCGTCCGTGTTTTCCTCGAGCGCAACTTTCTCCTCGACGCCATCATCCGTGATCGTGAAATCTTTGGCGGTAAGCGTGAAGACAAGTTCTCCCGACTTTCTTCTGACGAGCGCTGGAACCAGAACCAAATTCGAGCGCGCGCTAAGGACAGGGTTTGGGGAGGTGTCAGGGGAAGTGACAGGCGACGTGAGAGGAGTCGAAGTCTGCGCCAGAGCAACCGGTATCCACGCCAACAGAATGACGAACCGGATGACGAGGCCGAACTTCATGAGCGGATTCCCAAAATCGAGCCCAGCTAATTAAGCGGTTACTCACAAATGCGTGGGCCACTGCCATCGCCTGGCAAATGGTGACCCCGGAGGGAGTCGAACCCCCAACCCTCAGATCCGAAGTCTGATGCTCTATCCAGTTGAGCTACGGGGCCATTCACCGGCAGTCGCGCTGCACAGGCTCGGCGCGGCTTCGAACTTCGCGCGAACCTGCGTCATCGATTTTACACCCACCGCTTTACACCTACGACGATCGCGCCCGCTTCACAGACGCCGACGGCTTTACAATGCTTTCTTGCGCATTCTCATCTCAGCCGGCGAAGCTTCGGGCGAAATGTACGGGGCTCAACTTATCGAAGCCTTGCGCCGCGCGGCTGCGCAGACCACCGCGGAGCTGCGCTCCGCGCGGACCCTTCGACTTCGCTCAGGGCAGGCTCGCGGGGCGCCCGTCCCCACACGAGCAGAGCTTCCCACACAGACACTGCAACTCGACTTCTTTGGCGTTGGCGGCGACCGCATGCGCGCCGCTGGTTGCGATACCGTGGTTGACGCCAAGGATCTCTCCGTCGTCGGCATCACCGAAATCCTCAGCCACCTGCCGAAAATTTACTCACTCTACCGCCATCTGATTGCCGAGGCCGACAAGCGCAAGCCCGACCTCGCCATCGTCATCGATTCGCCCGCATTCAACTGGCGCGTTGCCCGGCAAATGAAAAAGCGCGGCATCCCTACGGTTTATTACGTTGCGCCGCAATTCTGGGCGTGGCGCCAGGGACGAGTCCGCCTCATTCGCCGCTACATTGACAAAGCTCTGGTCATATTTCCATTCGAAGAGCAGTTCTACCGCGATCGCGGCGTGGACGCTACTTTCGTCGGCCATCCGCTAGCGGAGTTGCCCTACCCGACGATGAGCCGCGAAGCTTATGCGAAGGAGAACGGAGGAGACTTCCGCCTCGATCCTGCCAAGCCCTGGATCACGCTGATGCCGGGCAGCCGCATGAAGGAAGTGCGGATGAATCTGCCGACAATGGTCGATGCGGCTCTGCTGCTCGGGAAAAATTACGAATACCTTCTGCCCGTCGCGCCAACGCTTGACCGTCGGTTCCTGGAATCGGAGCTTTATCGAAGGGCACTCGCAGCTGGCGAAATCGAGCTTCCGATCATTCAGTTCGTCCCCGATTCCCTCCCTGCCCTCTATCATTCCCGCGCCGGAATCGTCGCCAGCGGCACCGCCACGGTCGAAGCCGCGATGATGTGCACGCCCTTCGTCATGGTCTACCGCGTCTCGCCGCTCACCTACGCGCTGGGCAAGCCGCGCGTGAAAGTCCCGCACTTCGCCATGGTCAACCTGATCGCTGGGGAAAAAATCGTCCCCGAATTGGTGCAACACGACTTCACCGCCGATAAAATCGTCACCCACCTGAACGAAATTCTCCGGGACGGTCCTCCCCGCGATCGCATGCTGGAAGGCTTGGCTCGCGTCAAGACCCGCCTGCGCGCTCCACAAACGACCTCCGGACCGCCGCAGCACCCCGCGGATCGCGCCGCTGAAATCATCCTGGACTGTCTTGCCGCACGAATCTCCAGCAACGCGTAACCCTGCGATTGTCATTCCGAGGAGCGAATGCGAACGAGAGCCTGCCCTGAGCGAAGCCGAAGGGAAACTGCTGTTTGCCGACGCCGGCAGAGAGCAGATTTCTCGTTTCGCTCGAAATGACAAAGCGGGGCAGCTAAACCTTGTGCTCGCACATCTTTTAGGGGAGAATCTTCATCATACCAATGGGTAGGCCCATTTCCGGAGACTCTCCTTAATGCATATCCGCCGTTGGCGCGCTCAGAGCGTCCTGTCGAATTTCCTCGCCCTGCTGCTGCTGGCTCTGGCCGCCGTCCCCGCCCGGGCCGCGGACCGAGCCCGCCTGCGCGTCGACGACTACCAGATTGAGGCTGAACTTTCGCCACACCTTCACCAGATCACCGCCCGCGCCAAAGTCAAGTTCACCGCCCTGCAGGACCTGAACGTCGCCGTCTTCGAACTCAACAACGCCCTGCGCGTTACCCGCGTGCTCGACGCCAACAACAAGCCGCTCAATGCCGAGCGCCTCACCCAGGATTTCACCGTTCGCGTTCCGCTCGCCGACGGCTTGACCAAAGATTCCTCTACCACGCTCACCTTCGAATACGAAGGCACCATCGAAAACGCTGACGACAGTCCCGTCCCCGGCCTCAGCCTGGCCTACATCGGCGACGATACCAGCTATCTTCTCTACTCCGGACGCTGGTTTCCGGTCAGCGGATACGGCCTGAACCGCTTCACTTCCACCATCAGCATTACCCTGCCGGCCCACATGCTCGTCATTGGCAGTGGGAAATCCACGGTCACCGACAACGGCCCGTCCAACAAGCCCGGCTCCAACGGATTGCCTACCAAGACTTTTACTTTCGTCTCGGCCAAGCCCAGTTTCCCTGGCACCATCGTCGCCGGAATTTTCCAGGAGTATAAAAGCGACGACGCCGGCATGGACCTGCACGTTTTCTTCAAACCCACGCATCAGGCTCTGGCCGCCACTTATGCCACCACCGCCGTGCAGGAATTTACTTACTTCATCACGCTTTACGGCATCCCGCAGTCGCAGAGACTCAACGTTGTTGAACTTCCCAGCGACACCGTCCCCTACGCTTGGGCCCCGGAGATTGCGGGCATCGCAGGCCACTCCATCACCGAAAAACCCAACTACCGTTTGCTGGCCAACGCCATCGCGCACCAGTGGTGGGGCGTCTCTGTGAGTCCCGCGGCGAAAGACGATTGGTGGTTGAGTGACGGTTTTTCGCGTTACTCCGAAGCCATGTACGTGGAGAGTGCGGCCGGAGCGGCCGGCCTCGAAGAAGCGGTAAAAGATATGTCGGTGGGCGCGCTCGCCTATGACACCGTGCCGCTCTCGAGCGCCGACAAACTTGACCTATTCTCCACCGAGTTCCAGTCCCTGGTCACCGACAAGGGAGCGATGATCCTGCATATGCTGCGCTGGGTGTTGGGAGAAGATAAATATCTCAAGACCATGCGCGATTTCGCTACGGAGTATGCTGGAAAACCCGCCACCACCGATGATTTCCGCACCGTCGCCGAGAAAAATTATGGCGACCAGCTCACCTGGTTCTTCTCGCAGTGGCTCGATTCCACCGGCGCTCCCGAGTTCAAAGTGAAATACACCGTGTACCGCCTGGGCACCGACAAGGGCTTCCGCGTGACCGGAGAAATTAACCAGGATCTCGACTTGTTCCGCATGCCCGTCGATCTCCGCATTGATACCGACGGTAAAACGGAAGACAAGCGCATCGAAGTTGTGGGCACCGATTCGCCGCTCACGGTGGAAACTTTCGGCCGTCCGCGTCGCATTTCCATCGACCCCGACCACCACGTGCTCACCAACTCGTCCGACGTCAAGCTGTACGCTTCCGTCCTGCGCGGGCAGGCGCTGCAGCAGCAGGGAGACCTCGCCGCCGCGCTCACCGAGTTCAACAAAGCTCTCGATCTCAACAAGAACAGTTCGCTGGCCCACTACCGCGTCGCCGAGGTTTTCTTTTTCCAGCGCAACTACCAGGCCGCCGCCAATTCCTACCGGTCCTCGCTCAACGGCGATGGCGAGCCGCGCTGGACCGAAGTCTGGAGCCACATCCAGCTGGGCAAGATTTTTGACATCACCGGCCAGCGCGAGCGTGCCATCAACGAATACCGCCAAGCCGTCCAGACCAACGACAACACGTTCGGCGCGCTCGAAGAAGGCCGCAAGTATATGCAGAAAGCCTACGAGCGCCCCAAAGAAAAACCGCAGCAATAGCCAACGCAAGCCACCCGCTGAATCGACGGGGGAAGGGCACGGCTTCAGCCGTGCCGCCTGGAGATTTGGAGAGATTGAGGTCCCGCTGGCACTCGGCCCTTCACAGAACAAACTCAAAGTACACGAGAGGAGCTTTGCGGTAAGTCACGCGGCCGCATTCGCGGAAACCGCACTTGGCGTAGAACCCGCTTGCCCCAGCGTCCGCGTCAAAGGCATCGAGGCGGATCGCATTCGCAGGCCAGGCGCGCGCCTGCATCACCGCTTCTTCGAGCAACAGGCGCCCAATGCCCTGGCGCTGCAGACTCGGCATTACCGCCATGTGTGTGAGATAGAGCGCCTTCTTCACCGGCGTGAAGTAGGAAACGTCAATAGCCCAGGGTTTCTTGGCAGGGAGGCGCAACGTCCCAACGATGGCCGAGCCTGTCCGAGCGATCACAACGTGCGAATGACGCAGACCGAAGAGTACCCCCCTTTCCGTTGCCGCAAGGGACCACGGTCCGCGCCCGTAGCGGCCGGTGAGATCTGCCGCAACCGCATTGTGCAGCGCGGCAAGCGCAGATGCATCGGTTTGCGAGGCAGTGGAGAAAGAGAGCTTCATGTTTCGCAGGTAACGCTTTATTGTTATAGTCAAACTCCGCGGCTTGTAAATGTTTCGTCTCATGAAGTGTCCACCTTCGGACGCTGTCGTGCATCCCCGAAGCATCACCAAGATTTAGAGTCTCAGGAACAGCTCCCCAGCTAACCTTTTTCCCCCTATTCATGTCTAAACAACTACGCCGCCTGGGAACTTTTGAGATCCCGGCTGCGTATGTCTGATCAGATGGTTGGGCGGGATTGAGACCCCTCGCCTGAACGTTACCCGGGGCCCCCACGCTCCTCCCCGGAGGTGTGGGGGCATGTTTTTTTCCATGCCTTAGGCGCTTACGAATAGGTACATCTCTACGCAGTCGAAGAACCCGCTGCTCCTCCACACTAGCAGCGGCCCGGCAGGGAGTCTCTGCCGCAAAGCATTCTGAGCACTTTCTTCCGCGCCTTCGTTGGTGAGTTCCTTCCGCCTCCACTAGAATCCTCGGGTGCCCGAAAGTGCAAACCCGCGCCTCGACCGCGTCCTGGGTCAACTCCGTCTCTACGAGCATCCTCTCCTGAACTTTTCTGCCCGCGCCAAGGGAGACGGTGTCGAGATCATCATCAAATTCAAAGACGAATCCGTTCCCGTGCACACTTACTATTTCGATCTCCACCCCCGCGACCTCGACGACTCGCAATTCGAGTGGAGCTTCCAACGCCAGCTCTACGACGCCCTGCACGACTACTTCATGGAAATGTTCATCCGCACCCCGCAAGACCGCACCGACCGCCGCCAAAGGGGTTTGTAGAAAAGTTTTCATGCAGCATCCACACCCATGTGGGGACAGCCGCCCTCGGCTGTCCGGTGCCGGGGTTCATCGGGCCACTGTGCTCGCAGTTCCCATGCCCTAAAATCCAGTTCATCGCCGCTGCCGCTTTCGGACTGCGACAATTCTTTCAGCTCAGGGTTATATTCATGGAGACATCTGGAACACGATGTCGATACTTTAAGATCTCGCCGTTTTAAATCGGAGGCGCTAATGTCGCGGACAAATCATCTCGTTGCCGCTGCTACGTTCGCAGTCATAACGGTACTGTCAGGGTCGTTCCTGATAGCGCAAGAACCGTCGGTGGCCCTCGTGGCGCCGGTGCCCCCTCGAATTGCCAGCGCGAAGAAGGTGTTCATCTCCAATGCCGGAGAAGAGCGCAATCCCTCCGGAGACTTTTATTTCAGTGGTGGACCGGATCGAGCCTACAACCAGTTCTATGCTGCCATGAAGGGCTGGGGTCGATACGAACTTGTGCTCGATCCGGCGGATGCGGACTTGGTTCTCGAAATACGCTTGGGCGATATACCACAAGGGTTCGACAACGAGCTCAGGCTGGTGCTATTCGATCCCAGAACCCACGTCACCCTGTGGACCTTTTCCGAGCACGCGGAGCCTGCTGGCCGGCAAAAGACGCGCGATGCCGCCTTCGATCAGGCCGTTTCGCGTATTTCTGACGACCTGAAAAAACTTGTCGCCGCACCTTCCACCGCACCTGGCGTCGTGCAGAAGTAGGACGCCTGTCCGGCATCCCTTGACTACGCTGCGCCAAAAGATCGAACAGGAAATCCGCGAGCGCGGTCCCATCCCTTTCTCGCGCTACATGGAACTCTGTCTCTACGACGCTGATCACGGTTACTATTCCTGCAACGCAGAACAGTTCGGCAAGTCCGGCGACTTCTACACTTCAAGCGACGTGCACGCCGTCTTCGGCCGTCTGATGGCACGCCAGTTCGAAGAAATGTGGCGAGCCCTCGGCTCGCCGGAACAAATCGTCGTAGTCGAACTCGGTCCCGGCCGTGGCCTCTTCGCGCAAGACGTTCTCGATTGGTCCGAAAAAAAATTTCCCGACTTCTTCCGCGCGCTGCGTTACGTACTGGTGGAAAGCTCACAGCCTCTGCGCCAGCGCATCGAGGTGAGCCTGGCTCGGCATATTGAGCGCGGTCGAGCCACACCAGTCGCGTCCGTGGGATTTTGGGTGGCGCAGCGCTTTAGCGCTGCGAACAACTCGCGCTCCGCGGACGGGGCTTTAGCCCCCGAGGTACCTACCATCTTCTTCGCCAATGAATTCTTCGACGCCCTCCCGGTCGAAATCCTCAGTCCGCAAGGTTCTCTCCGCATCGACACACGCGAAGGACGCTTCCTTGAAACCTGGGCCCCATCCTCGCCGGAGGAACTGGAATTCCTCGATCGCCACTCCATCCATCCCGAACCCGGCGAACGTGTTGAAGCCCCGCTCATCGCGCAGAACTATATGCACCAAATCGCCTCTAACATCAACCGCGGGCTCCTCGTCGCCATCGACTACGGCCATACCCGCGCCGAGCAACTCGCCGGACGCCATCGCGGTACGCTTAAAGCTATACGCCAGCACTCCGTCAGCACCAATCCCTACGAAGCTCCCGGCGAACAGGACATCACCGCCGACGTAAACTTCACCGCGCTCGCCGCCGCCGCCGAACAACAAGGCATGCAAACCCAAAAGCTGATCACGCAATCGCAATTCCTGATGGGCATCGGCGAGACCACCCAATTTTCCGACGCCTTCGAGGATTGCCGCCTGCCGCAAGAGCGCGCCAAAGTCGCGTTGCAACTCAAGCACCTGGTAACCCCCGCCGGGATGGGCGAAAGCTTTCAAGTGCTGATCGCAAGCAAAGGAATGGAGAAGGACAAGGTCACTGCCTTATCCGGACTAAGTTTCGGACGCGACCGGACCTCCCGCTAAGTCTTAGGCCACTCGAGCAGAATGCCTTGTGGGATGGGGGAGTCACAGTCCTGCAAGTTTGCGGAATTCCTGCTGCTGTTCGTGACTTAGGTATTTCTTCCCGAAGATGAAGACTGTGTTCGCACCGTAAAGTATAAGGACCGATTCGTTTTCACCTTTTAACTGCACGCCTGGCCAACGGACGCGCCAGCTACACTCGTCACCCGTCACTTCGAAGCCGTTCTCGCTTAAGTCGGCTTTAAACGTCTTGCCGGCCAGTCCGGCTTTCGGGTACTGATTGCGGAAGTACCGTGCGGGAAAAAGATTCACGACTCCGGCATAAACCCACCACGCTCCGACTGCCCCCAGCAAGAATGGCCCCCAGTCGAGAACCCTTTCGTTCCAAACAACGACAATGAACAGCAAGCCAACCACAATCCACCAAATCCCGCGGCGAATTCCTTTGCGACTATTGCCCAGTTTCTGGTACAGAAGCTGAGCAGCGACATATTCGTCGACCGTGATTTCGTATTCAAAGTGCATGTTGGGGGAACGCTAGTTCTGCGGCACTTTGGCCACTGCCTCCGGATACTCATACACGCCGCGCCCGCACTTTCGCCCCAGCCGTCCTGCTTGCACATACTCAACCAACAACGACGCGGGACGATATTTCTCTCCCAACGTTTTGTGCAGATATTCCAGAATGCTGAGGCGCGTGTCGAGTCCCACCAGATCAACCAACTCGAACGGGCCCATGGGATGATTCAGCCCCAGCTTCACCGCCTTGTCGATGTCCGCCGCCGAGGCGATGCCTTCCTGCAGCATAAGGAAGGCTTCGTTGCCGATGATGGCGTTGATGCGGCTGGTGATGAAACCGGGAGACTCTTTGATCACCACAACCTCTTTGCCCATGCGCTTGCCCACTTCCACGGCGGAAGCCAGCGTGTCGTCGTTGGTTTCGAGCGCGCGCACCACTTCGAGCAACTTCATCTTGTGCACCGGATTGAAAAAGTGCATGCCCACGATTTTCTGGGCGCGGTAGGTAACGCTGGCGATTTCGGTGATGCTGAGCGATGAAGTGTTGGAAGCGAGAATCGTGGCGGGACGGCAGATCTTGTCGAGCAGCGTGAAGATTTCAATCTTCGATTCCATTTCTTCAGGAACCGCTTCGATCACGAGATCGGCTTCACGCGCGGCCTCGTCGACCGACCCCGCGTATTCCACGCGGCGGAAAGCCGCATCCGCGTCGGAAGCTGCGACCTTGCCCAGTTCGACAGCCTTGTCGAGATTGGAACGGATTTCGTTCTCTGCCTTGCGCAGCGCTCCCGGCAGCAGGTCTTCGAGAATGGTGCGGTAGCCGCCGAGCGCGGCGGCGTGAGCGATGCCGCGGCCCATGGTCCCGGCGCCGATCACAGCCACAGTGTGGACTGGCGCCACCTGTTAGCCCGCCTTTTCCAGGTCCGCGAGCGCTGCGTTGAGCGCGCCGCCAGCCGTGCGCAAATATTCCGCGAGCCGCTTGCGCTCTTCGGCACTCATGTTCGGAATGTAAAGGCAAAGGCGGCGCAAGGTTGCGGTGATGTCGTCTACGTAATTCATGGAACGAATGAGTTCACCTGTCGCTGGCATAAGAGCTCCTGTTGTAAGGCCGAAACTTCTATTTTGGACGTGCTCGCGCATTTAGTAAAGCGTCAGGTCCAACCCAAAGTCTTTCACCACTAAGCGCACTGAGGTACACGAAGGAAAACCTGTGGGCTGTCCTTTGTGTACCTTCGTGTGCTTGGTGGTCGTTAACCTTATAAGTACGAGTTTACGAATCGGATCTCATCAGGAGCGTGTCGTTGCGGACCTGCTCACAAGAATTATGAGCATCTCATGAATCTTGTGTCAGAATAGCGCCGATCAATTGTTTTAATGGGTCAGAGCATGGCCGCGCGAATCGAATAGACATGAGTGAAAACGTTTTGAAGCGCTATATTTTCGCGAGCGATTTCGATCAGACGCTTACCTTCAACGACTCCGGCTACGTGCTGGCGGAGCTGGTCGGGATTCCTACGGACGACTTTGAGCGCAAGGCCAAGGGCATGGCGAAGATCAACCTGGTGCAGCAGGGTGCGGAGCTGGCTTATCTTCTGCTGCACGATCCTGAATTCAAGGCCAAGGTGCGCAAGGAGCATCTGCACGAAGCGGGCAAGCGCGTGCGCCTGAAAGAAAATATTCAACTGCTCTACCAGCTGCTGGAAGCTGGGATCGACGGACACTTCTTTGATTTTTATGTGCTCTCGGCCGCGCCCGTAGAGGTGATCTACTCGGCACTCGAGGGCATCGTTCCCAAGGATCATATTTACGGCACCCAGTTTCTCTACAAGCCCTCGGGTGAGATCGACACCATCGTGCGGGCGACGGCGGGTTACGGCAAGGTTGCGGTGCTTGACCAGTTGCTGAGCGAACAAGTCGTGGGACCGGACCATGTGATCTATAGCGGCGACGGGAGCTCTGACATTCACGTGATGCTGCATGTGAATGCGCGGGACGGATTGACCATCGCGGTGTCGGAGTCGCCTGACATTTCGCAGATTGCGAAGCGGACGGTGCTGAGCACGAGCGCGCTGGCGGTGCTCGCTCCGATTCTGGAGGAAGTGGCGGGGTGGGAGCGGTCGCGGATTCGCAGCTTCTTTGAAGCCAACGGGATGCTGATCCAGGAGTGGGAACGGGTGCGGACGGATTGGCTGACGGTGCGTCCGGTGGCGAGGGAGGCGGCGGCTGAAGGGGTGGTTTGAGGGCGAAAGTTTTCCACAGTGTTCCTGAAGGAACACTTCTGCGATTTGCACACGTGCACTGCAAAGAAAGTCTTCCCTGTAATAGCCAAAAGATATTGATGCGTAAGCCCTTTTGAGTCAGGCGGTTCGGTGAGTGGTGCCGATATATCGGCAGTGGGTGTGGCAAAAAAGCCACGCGAAAACAGGGTTCTCGAGCGGCGACAGTGGTGGCTAAATCCAATAAGGAAGCGACCCAAGCACGCGAGTATTGCGTCGCGAAGAACGCGACGCATCGCGCGGATCGCTCAGATTCCTCGCTGCGCAAAGAGCGCTTGCTCGGAATGACAACGCTAATCTCAGATTGAGAAAAGAGCAAGAGAAAGAGCACGGCATGCTGCGCGACAAAAGTTTGATTCCGCTTTCACGTCAGCACCAGCATGCGCTGGCTTTGTGTGTGCGGATTGAGCGCGCTTCGCCGATTGCGGAAGCCGACTTGCCGGCGTGGCGAGCGGAGATTGCGCAGCAGTTCGAGCAGGAGATTCGGATTCATTTCGCGGCGGAGGAGTTGGTGGTTTTTCCAGCAGCGCGTGGGTTTGCGGAATTGGTTCCGCTAGTGGAGGAACTGATTGCCGAACACGGTCGGCTGCGGGAGTGGTTTTCGCGAGCGGAAAGCTTGTCGAATGCGGAATTGGTGTTGTTTGTTCACGGGCTTTCCGGGCACATACGAAAAGAAGAGCGGCAGCTTTTTGAGAGGACGCAGGAGTTGATGAGCGGGGAGGAGCTTGCGGTTCTGGGCGCGCGGTTGGAAGATGCGCTTAAGGGAGCGACGCAGGCTTGTGCTTTGCCGACGGCAGCAGGCAAGCCGCAGGCGAAAGCAGATTCCTCACCGGCTGAAGCCGGTTCGGAATGACAAAGGGCTGGTGGAGGGCGCAGTACTCGGGCGAGTCATCCGCCTACACACGAGGTGGATGGGCGGCTGGGCTTGTGGTCGTGGACACGGTTAGTGGGGATGAGTGCCCGTTCCACACGTGCGGAGGGGTTTGCTGCGGGGCTGGGTTGACGATAGAATTAAAAGCGCCGCGCCTTGCGGCGAACAGGACTTAAGAGTCAACCATGGAATCTGGGATGTCGGGCGAGGAAAGTTCTCTTCAGGGTGACTTTGATCCAGAAAAACTTAGCCTTTGCGTGAGGGTCACGCTGGCGGCTAATCGCGCGTCGGTGGACCCGGTGGTTGCGGAAGTGATGGAGACCATCCGGCGGGTGAAGTGTGTGGATGGCAAGGAAGACGCGATCGAGTTGGCTTTGCAGGAGGCGCTGGCGAATGCGGTGGTCCACGGTGCGAAAGAAGATCCCATGAAAACCGTGGAGTGCATTGTGGCTTGCGAAGAAGATCGCGGGCTGATTATTATCGTGCGCGATCCGGGGCCGGGGTTCGATGTGGGGGCGATTCCCAATTGCACGGTTGGGGAGAATGTTTACTCGAACCATGGGCGAGGAATTTTTCTGATTAACCAGTTGATGGATAAGGTGGAGTTCCGCAAGAATGGGGCGGAGATTCACATGGTGAAGAAGTAGGGGCGGTTCGGCTGCGTCTTGTTCCGTTGCTGGCTGATATTCCGCAGCGGTCTCTGGCTGACGCTCCACAGCGGTTGAGACTGAGATCCCTCGCTGCGCCTGAAGAACGGCTCCGCTCGGGATGACAATGCGTAGAGTTTCAGGCAAGAAATGAGATCGCCGCCGGCTCTCAGGCCTCGGACTTCAACTTCAGGTCTACGACCTCAGACCTCAGATCTCAGACCTCAGATCTCAGACCTTCAATTCCTATTCCTTTGCGGCGATTCCCAGGGATTTCATTTTGCGGTAGAGGTGGCCGCGATCGAGGCCGAGGGTTTCGGCGGTGCGGGTTACGTTGCCGTGGTTTTCGTCGAGTTTTTTTAGGATGAAGTCGCGCTCGTAGGCATCGCGGGCCTGGTGCAGCGTGGAGAATTCGGTCTTGGCGGGGCGGCGGGTTCCGTCGCGATAGACCAAGGGCGGCAGGTGTTTGCGCTCGAAGCGGGTAGTCGTGGGATTCATGATGACGATGCGCTCAATGACGTTGCGCAGCTCGCGGACGTTGCCCGGCCAGGAATAGCGCATGAGCACATCGATGGCTTCGTCGGTAATTTCGCGGGGTTTGCGGCCGTAGGTGGAGGCGAGTTCCTTCAGAAAATAGCGAGCGAAGAGCGGGATATCTTCTTTGCGTTCGCGCAGGGGCGGGACGAAAAAAGGAATCACGTTGAGGCGGTAGAAAAGATCTTCGCGAAAATTTCCGCGGGAGATCTCGTCTTCGAGATCTTTGTTAGTGGAGGCGATTACGCGGACATCGACGGTGGTCAGCTCTTCGCCGCCGACCGGAGCGAAGCGCTGTTCTTCGAGCGTGCGAAGAACTTTTGATTGCGTCTTCAGGCTCATGTCGCCGACTTCGTCGAGAAAGAGCGTGCCTCCGCTTGCCTTCTGGAATTTGCCTTCTTTGTCGGTGGACGCGCCGGGGAACGATCCTTTGTGGTGGCCGAAGAGTTCGCTCTCGATGAGGTCTTCGGGGATGGCGGCGCAGTTGACCTCGACGAAAGTTTCATCCTTGCGAAGGCTTTGGCCGTGGATGGCGTGGGCGACGAGTTCTTTGCCGGTGCCGGACTCGCCGTAGATGAGAACGCGGCCGTTGGTGGGCGCCATGAGGCCGATCTGCTGGCGCAGGGCCTTCATGGGAATACTGTCGCCGACGATGACGCTCTTGGAATGAAGCTGTTTTTTCAGGTCGACGTTTTCGCGGCGCAGCTTCTTGGATTCGATGGCGTTTTTGACTACGAGCAGCGTGCGCTCGATGGAGAGCGGCTTCTCGAGGAAGTCATAGGCGCCGAGCTTGGTGGCGCGGACGGCGGTCTCGATTGTGCCGTGGCCGGAGATCATGATGACTTCCGGGGGATTCTCGAGGGCACGAATTTTCTGCAGAGTGTCGAGGCCGTCGATGCCGGGCATCCAGATATCGAGCAGGACAACATCGAAGGCGGCTTTTCGAATCAGGTCGAGGCCGGATTCGCCGCTCTCGGCAGCGGAAGCGGAGTAGCCTTCATCGGCGAGGACGCCGGAGAGGGAATCGCGAATGCCGCGTTCATCGTCAACGATCAATATGTTATGCATGCTGAATGGCGGCGGCTACCGGGGTAGATTCGGGGACGACGGGCAACTCCACCACGAAGCGGGCCCCGACCGGTTGGTTTTCTTCGACGCGAATGGAGCCGTGGTGATCTTCGATGATGCGGCTCACGATGGCGAGGCCCAGTCCGGTGCCGCGGCGCTTGGTGGAAAAATACGGGAGAAAAAGTTTTTCTTTTAGTTCGTGAGTGACGCCGTGACCGGTGTCGGCCACGGAAATTTCGACGGCGTCGCGGCTCGCGACCAGCGCGGTGGAGATTTCGATTTCGCGCACCAGAGAATCCTGCAGGGCGTCGGCGGCGTTGTCCACGAGATTGGCGACGGCGCGCTTGATGGACTCGGCGTCGGCCATGACGCGGGGAAGATCCGGCGTCAAAGATTTGTGCAGACTGATGCCGTCGAGGCGGCCGTTGAACATGGAGAGCGCGTTCTCGATGACTTCGTTGATGTCGGCGGGTTGCGGCTTGGACGCGGGAAAGCGCGCCAGCGTGGAGAATTCGTCGACCAGGCGGCGGACGGTTTCGGCGGCGCTGGCAATGGTTTCGGCGCAGGAGCGAACTACTTCGAGCGAAGCGGGGTCGGCGGGAGTGGCGCGCTCCAGGTGCCGGCGGATACGTTCCGCGGAGAGCGCGATGGGGGTGAGTGGATTTTTAATTTCATGCGCGACGCGGCGGGCTACTTCACGCCACGCGGCTTGCTTCTGCGCCTTGAGCAGGTCGGATAAATCTTCGAACACGATTACGTAGCCGGATTTCTCGCCTTGATGGCGCAGTGTGGCTACGGTGACGGCTACGTTCAGGGATGCACGCTGGGCGGGCATTTCCATTTGGGCGGCGGCCATGCCCATGCGATCGGCGCGACGCAGCAAGGCATCGAGATCTTCCAGCACTTCGGCGGGGAAAACATCGGCGAGGGGAGAGCCCAGAATAATTTGCGGGGCGGCGTCGTGGGGAGTCTCGGGGTGAAACATGCGGAGCAGAGCCTGATTGGCGTGGGTGACGCGGCGCGCAGCATCGAGCGAGAGCACTCCGGTGGGAATGCTTTCGAGGATGGTTTCCATCTGACGGCGGCGGCGGTCGAGTTCGGCATTGGCTTCGGTGGCGTCGCGGCTGGAGGCTTCGATCTGGCGGCGGCTGGCTTCGAGCTCTTCGGCCATGCGATTGAAGGAACGGACGAGATCTCCGATTTCGTCGGCGCCGCTGATTTCTACGCGGTAGTCGAGGCGTCCGCGGGAAATTTCCTGCGTGGCTTCGGCGAGGGCCGCGAGCGGACGCGTGACTAGCTTCGAGAGGAACAGCGCGAGCCACGTGGTCACAAACAGCACGATCATCGTGAGCAGCAGCAGGTAACCCATGTAGACGCTGCGCACGCGGCGGCGTTCGCGGGCGAGATCGTAATAACGCTGCTGGCTGGCTTCGACTTGCTTCAGGGTTTGAGCAAGCTCGGCGGGGAGCGGAATGGCGATGATTATGATTCCGGATTTTCCGACGGGCGCGGTGCCGAGAGTGTAGTCGGTGTTGTTCCAGGTGAATTGTGACACGTGGCCGGCGGCTGCGTCGGCGAGTGGAAGCTTTGAGTGCAACAGCGCCCATGGGCCTGGCGCGTTGAAACCGGCGGTCTCGTTTCCGTCTTGCACGGCGAGGGCGAATCCGCCTTGCAACGTGGGTTCGTGAAGGCGGAACTCTTTGGCTAATTCGGAGAACTCGCGGTCGGCGAAAGCGCGTTGCGCCTGAGCGGACGAGGCCATGACCTGGGCTTCGGAACGGGCGTTCTGGGTTGCGTAGTTGGCCAGAAGTGAGCCCATGGCATGAATGTCTGACCGGACTTCTTCCGCGGGGGTGGAGAACCAGCGTTCGATGGAACGGTTCATCAGGCCGTAGGCGAACCAGTACATCACTACGACTGGGACAAAGGAGAGCAGCAGTGCGCCTGCGACCATGCGAGTGCGGAACTTTGAGCCGAGTACTCCCATGCGGCGTTCGGCAAACAGCTTCAGCAGGTTGCGGAACAAGACGAAGGTCAGGGCGACGAACAATAGAGAGATGAGAAAAGTGAGAGCCCAGAAAACCAGGATTTCTTCGTTGTTGCCGGGGCGCAGGAAATTAGGGTCGAATGCGTTTTGCGAGACCAGGATAGAGAGCAGGAGCAGGACTGCGATTGCGAGCAGAATGATGGCTTGCTTGCGGCTGGACTTTTTCGGAACACGGGTTGGGGCTGGTTGGGGCACGGGATTGGCGTCCTGGTTAGGGGCGTTGCAAGTCATTATAGATGGTGTTTCTTGCTGTAGAACGTGGCTGGCGCTCGGCGGCGGTGGAGACTGAGATTCCTCCGCCCCTAAGAAAGGCGCGGCGTTCGGAATGACAAAGTTCGGTTGGGTTGGCTACGAGCTAAGAGCTAAGAGCCAAAGAGCTGGAAGCTACGAGTTAGAAGCTTGTGTTTACCTCGCGCTCCCGGCTTGCTGTGAGTTCCTGCAGGGCGGCGTCGTAGGCTGGTTTGGGCTGGTAGGTTTGGTCGAACCATAGGGCTCGGCCGCTGGTGCCGTGGGAGTGGGAGCCGAGCCAGGAGTATTTGTCAGTGAATCCCCAGGTTTGGATTGCGGTGCAGCCGGGGTTTTGCAGGCAGGCGTGGACCACGCTGCGATAGACCTGCGCTTGACGAAGCAGGCCGTTATCGTTCGGGTCGTTCTCATGAAGCGGGTGTCCTGTCGAGTCGAGGGGTGGGGAAGCGGGAAGGGGGACATCCAGTTCGGTGATGTGGACTTGCAGGCCGAGGGCGGTGAGGCGGGCGATGTTGGCGGCGAGAGCGGCGGAGTCGAGGTCGGGACCGGGAAGATGCAACTGCAGGCCGACGCCGTCGATGGGGACGCCGCGATGCTTGAAGTCTTTTAACATTTCGTAAATCGCGTCGGACTTGTGATTGAGGAATTCGCCTTCGGCTTCGTTGTAGAAGAGCAGGGCGTGGGGGTCGGCTTCGCGGGCCCAGCGGAAGGCTTGTTCTAAATAGGCGGTTCCCCGGTCGGCGAAACCGATGCCGGGCTGGTTGTACCAGATGGAGTCGCGCATCCGGCCGTTTTCGTCCATCGCTTCGTTGACTACGTCCCAGGCGAAGACCTGGCCGGCGTAGCGCTTCATGACGCGGTCGATGTGGTCGTGCAGCAGTTGCGACAATTGTGGCGGGGTGAAGTGGCCGTGGGCCAGCCAATCCGGGTGATTGTGATCCCAGACCAGGCAGTGGCCGCGGACTTTCATTTTGTGTGCCAGGGCGAAGGCGACGACTTCGTCAGCTTCCCGAAAATCGAAACTGTCGGGGTCGCGGCGGATGACCCACCATTTCATAGCGTCCTCGGGCTCGACCATGTTGAATTCGCGGGCCAGGGTGGAGGCATAGTTCGTCTCCGAGAACAATGACGGGCGCACGGCTGTGCCGATTAAGATTCCTGCGCGGTCGGCTGCCTGGCGCAGCGACTGAGGCGGGGAAAAAAGGGCGAGCACCGGAGCCAGCAGCAGGAAACGGAGGCGGCTCGGGGACTTCATCACTTCTGTTTCACGCTTTTCTTTCGGGTGCTGATTTTCAGGCTTTCTGTTTCAAGCCTTCAGGCTTTCGCCGCGAAGGCTTTGGGTGGCGCGGTCTGTGGCAGCGACGCAGCGACTGCCGCGGTTACGTCTTTGCCGCCTTTGAGGTTCACGACTAGCGACTGAATGCTGAAGATCGGTCCCCAGGGAAATCCCCACCAGCCCATGACCAACGTGAGCGCGGTCCAGGGTAATCCCTTGGAGAGCGCGCTTTCCCCGACTGGAATGAAATACACCGGCGAAGATCGGCGGAAGGTCATCACGATGACTGAGACGCAATAGTTGTAGCAAACCAGCTTGGCGCCGCGTTGAATTTCGAATCGAAGCTGATCGGGCGACATACCCTCAATACCTTGGATTTTCATGGTTGAGCTCCTTGAGGGGAAGACTGAATTCTAGGACAGGGCGAAGGGCGGGTAAAGAATCAAAAGAGGTTGAACTACTGCCCACTGCGGGATGCGTCCCGATTACGAACGTTCGAGCTGCGGGGGGCCGGCGGGAGGAATGGTTCCAGCGGGCAGGCTTCGCACGCGGGTTTGGACTTTTTGCAGTAATGCTTGCCCACGCCAACGATCAGACCGTGCATCTCGTTGTAGACATGGGAAGTGGTGCTGCGTTGGGCGGTGCTCATGGGAGACGGTTGGTGAGCGGTGCTCGGAATTTCTGATTCCACTTTTGGCCGCGTTCCTGCCTTCTTTTTGTTCTTTGCCACTGTTGCCAGGGAACGCTCGAACAGTTCGACGAATCTCTTCGTAGTCAGTTTTCTGCGGGAGAATTTCGTGGCGCTCGAGGATGCGGCGGGTGTAGGCGTCCACGACGAAGACGGGATGATTCCCGGCGTAGAGGAGAATCGAATCGGCGGTCTCGGGGCCGATGCCGTTCAGGGCTAGCAGTTCCTCGCGAAGGCGATTCGTAGGTTGGGCAAAGAGATTGTCCAACGAGCCGGCATATCGACTGTCGAGGAACGCAACGAGGGCTTTGAGGCGCTGGGCTTTCTGGCGGAAATATCCCGAGGGACGGATTAGGCGTTCGAGTTCGGGCACTGGGACGTGCCGGATCCCTTCGATAGATAAAAGATTCTCAGCCCGCAGGTTCGCCAGGGCAAGTTCGACATTCGTCCACGCTGTGTTCTGGGTTAGGAATGCTCCCACGATTACTTCAAAGGGAGTGCGGGCCGGCCACCAGTGCTGCGGTCCCCAGGCGGCGAGAAGGGCGCGATAGAAGGCGCGAATTTGTGCGTCACTCCTGAGTCGATTCGAGGATCGATTTTCGGCTCGATCGACGGTGCGACGCGGCTTCGCGACTTTCATTTGTCGAGTCTAATCGAGTCGGACCCGGGCAGGTTGGAGCGCCGGAAGACTCAGGGTGATCTTACCGAAGTGCATGTACTCCGGCCCGGCAGCACCGCTGGCACAACTGAAAACAATCAATTGGCGTGGAGTGCAGCATGTCAACCCGTTGTGGACGCGGCGCTTCGCGAGGTCCAAGTACCAAAGTTACTGGTAAGGTAACGCGGTTGCGTTGACAATTTGTGTCAACGCGAGTGCGCTGCGTTTCTCTCCCCGCGAACGGCAGCGGTTTGCGTGAAAGCCTGCAAGATTGTCAGGCGTCGATTCACTACCTGGATAGGAGATCGCCGTATGTCTCAACGGCTGGGTGACCTTCTCGTCAAAGAGAAGATCATAACCCCAGAGCAGTTGGAACAAGCGAATAAGGTTCAGAAGGAGCAGAGCTGCCGCCTGGGGTCTGCCCTGGTGAAGCTCGGGTTCCTGACGGACGAGGACGTCACGAATTTTCTCTCCCGTCAGTACGGCGTTCCTGCCATCAATCTTTCGTATTTTGAAATTGATCCCGCGGTGGTGAAGCTGATTCCGTTCGAAACCGCGAAACGCTACCAGATTCTGCCGCTGAGCCGCGTGGGCGCGTCGTTGACCATCGCCATGGTCGACCCCACGAATGTGTTCGCGATGGACGATATCAAGTTCATGACCGGCTTCAATATTGAGCCGGTGGTGGCGTCGGAAAGTTCGATTCAGTCCGGCATCGAGAAGGCTTACGGAACTACCCAGGGAGATGACCTGGAAACCGTAATGCAGTCGATGACGGACGATGCCGATGTAGAAGTGCAGGCGGAAGAAGAGCAAATCGGCCTGGCCGATCTGGAGAAGGCGGCCGACGAAGCTCCGGTGGTCAAGCTGGTGAACCTGGTGTTGACCGATGCGGTGAAGCGGGGCGCCAGCGACATTCACATTGAACCATACGAAAAAGAGTTCCGCGTGCGGTTCCGTATTGACGGCGTGCTGCAGGCGATTATGTCGCCGCCGGTGAAGCTGAAAGACGCGATCACGTCCCGCTTGAAGATCATGGCCAAGCTTGACATCAGCGAGAAGCGGCTGCCGCAGGACGGCCGCATCATGCTGAAGATGCAGCTCGGCGGCCGCAAGAAGCAGCTCGATTTCCGTGTGAGCACGCTGCCCACGTTGTGGGGCGAAAAAATCGTGCTCCGGCTGCTGGACAAAGAAAACCTGCGCCTCGATATGACCAAGCTCGGTTTCGAGGCTGAGTCGCTGGCGAAATTCGAGAAGGCGATTCTCAAACCTTACGGCATGGTGCTGGTCACCGGGCCGACGGGATCGGGCAAGACCAACACCTTGTATTCGGCGATCTCGCGGCTGAACCAGCCCGATACGAACATCATGACGGCGGAAGATCCCGTCGAGTTCCAGCTGGGTGGCGTCAACCAGGTGCAGATGAAGGAACAGATCGGATTGAACTTTGCGGCGGCCCTGCGATCGTTCCTGCGGCAAGATCCGAACATCATTCTGGTGGGCGAAATCCGAGACTTTGAAACGGCGGAAATCGCGATCAAGGCGGCCCTTACCGGTCACCTTGTGCTTTCTACGCTGCACACCAACGGCGCGCCGGAAACCATTACTCGTCTGATGAACATGGGTATTGAGCCCTTCCTGGTGGCGACTTCGGTGCACATGATCGTTGCCCAGCGTCTGATTCGCCGCATCTGCAAAGACTGCTCCGAACCATTTGAGGTGCCGGTGCAGACCTTGATCGACGAAGGTTACAGTCCCGAAGAAGCCAAGACGGTCAAAGTCCAAAAGGGCAAGGGCTGCGGCACTTGTAATAACACAGGCTACAAAGGGCGCGCGGGTTTGTACGAAGTGATGGAAGTGGACGACGAGATCCGGGAACTGGTGCTGGTAGGCGCGTCGGCCGTGGAGTTGAAGAAGAAGGCGATTGAGCGCGGCATGATTACTCTGCGCCGAAGCGGCCTGATCAAGGTGGCCGCGGGTATGACCACGCTTGAGGAAGTGGCTCGCGAAACGATTCACTAGTTTGGGAGCGAAGGGGAACACTTATGGGTTTGTCGCTTAGCGATCTGCTGAAGAGAATGCTGGAGATGAACGGCAGCGATCTTCACATCACCACGAACTCGCCGCCGCAGATTCGCGTGCACGGGCATCTGGTGCCGCTCGACCTGCCGCAGATGACGCCGGCCGAAACCAAGCAACTGGCCTACAGCGTCATGACCGATTCTCAAAAGCACCGCTTTGAAGAAAGTCTCGAGCTCGACTTTTCGTTCGGCTTGAAGGGGTTGGCTCGCTTCCGTGCCAATGTGTTCAACCAGAGGGGCGCCACAGCGGCCGTCTTCCGTGTGATTCCGTTTGAAATTAAGTCTTTCAATCAGCTCAACCTGGCGCCGGTGGTCAGCAAGTTCTGTGACAAGCCGCGCGGTCTGATCCTGGTGACAGGTCCTACTGGATCGGGCAAGTCGACAACTCTCGCCGCCATGATCGACAAGATCAACACCGAGCGGCACGACCACATCCTTACGATTGAGGATCCGATCGAATTCGTGCACATGAACAAGAATTGCCTGGTGAACCAGCGCGAGTTGCACGCTGATACCAAGAGCTTTACCGATGCGTTGCGCGCCGCTCTTCGTGAAGACCCGGACGTGGTGCTGATCGGCGAAATGCGAGATCTGGAAACCATTGAGTCGGCGCTGCGAATTGCGGAAACCGGCCACTTGACTTTCGGCACCTTGCACACCAACTCGGCAACCTCCACCATCAACCGTATCATCGACGTGTTTCCTGCCCACCAGCAGCCGCAGATTCGTGCCCAGCTTTCCCTGGTGCTGGAAGGCATCATGTGCCAAAGCTTGCTGCCGAAAATTGACGGCAAGGGCCGCGCCATGATCATGGAGATTCTGGTGCCCAATTCGGCGGTTCGCAACCTGATCCGCGAAGACAAGATTCACCAGGTCTACTCGTCCATGCAATCGGGGCAGGAAAAATTCGGGATGCAGACGTTTAACCAGGCGCTGGCGACGGCGTATTTCCAGAAGCAGATTTCTCTGGAAGTAGCGCTGCAGCGCTCCAGCAACGTGGATGAGTTGCAGGAAATGATCAACCGCGGAGCCAGCCTCACGAACCGGGGAGCCGCGGGTGCAGCGGCGGCCAAGGGAGCGGCTTCGTCGAAGCATTAAATTCCGCAGGCCAGAGCAAGGAATTTCTCGGCTGCGGAGTAAGTGAAAAAGTTTGTGCGCTGATAGCAGGATTTTCGAAGCAGAGTAAAGACGGAATAATGGACGACATGAGGAGAGGCTAAAACCATGCCAGTTTTTACATTTTCAGGCAAGGACGCCTCCGGGCAGAAGATTTCCGGAGAACGAGTAGCGCCGAACAAGCAGAGTCTGGCGTCAGCACTGCGTCGCGAGCGCATTACACCCGGCGCCATCCGCGAAAAGGGCAAGGAATTCGTGATGCCCACGTTTGGTTCCGGCAAAGTGGGAACCAAAGACATCGCGATCTTCTTCCGCCAGTTTTCGGTCATGATCGATGCCGGCTTGCCGCTGGTGCAGTGTCTTGAAATTCTGGCGTCGAATCAGGAGAACCCGGCGTTTCAGAAGACTCTGAACGGCGTGCGCACCACGGTGGAAGGCGGCGCAACCCTGGCCAACGCCATGCGCTCGTTTCCAGTCGTGTTCGACGACCTGACCACCAACATGATTGAGGCTGGCGAAACCGGCGGTATCCTCGACATCATCTTGCAGCGCCTGGCCGTCTACGTGGAAAAGGCTGTACGCCTGCGGGCTGCGGTGAAGTCGGCGTTGATTTATCCGATCGCCGTGGTTTCAATGGCTTTCCTGATCGTGGGTGCGCTGTTGAAGTGGGTCGTGCCGATTTTCGCCAACCTGTTCGCCGGACTGGGTGTAAGTCTGCCGCTTCCCACGCGAATCGTGCTGGGCCTGAGCTCTTTCGTGCAAGGTTTCTGGTGGATTTTCCTGGTAGGAGGCGTCGGCTTAGTCGTCGGTATCAAGCAAATCAAGAAGAACCGCCGCGGACGCTATTACTTCGACAAGATGATGCTCCATCTGCCGGTGCTGGGACAGTTGCTGCGGAAAATTGCGGTGGGCCGCTTTACCCGTACGCTGGGCACTCTGATTACTTCCGGTGTGCCGATTCTGGAGGGTTTGAGCATCACCGCGAAAACTTCGGGCAACGCGGTTCTGGAAGAAGCGCTTATGAAGGTGCGCAAGGCCATCGAAGAAGGGCGCACCATTATTGATCCACTGAAGGAATGCGGCGTGTTTCCGAACATGGTGACGCAGATGATCGGCGTGGGCGAAGCCACGGGCGCCATGGATTCGATGCTGCAGAAGATTGCCGACTTCTACGAAGAAGAAGTGGACGCGGCGACCAAAGACATGCTGGCCATGCTCGAGCCCGTCATCATTGGCTTGCTCGGCGTCATGATCGGCGGCATCGTGATTTCGCTCTACATGCCGTTGTTCGCCATGATCGCCAAGCTGGCTGGCTAAGCTGGATACGCAAGTTTCAAGGTGACAAGGTTTCAAAGTTTGCAAGGTTAAAGCTTCACGACTTCGAAACCTTGAACCCTTGAAACATCTGAAACCTGATTTTTCTAAGACCACCGGGATTGCAATGCAATCGACCTTTGATGAGCGGAATTGGCTGGCCTGGCTGGTCAAGGTGCGCGTTCTCATCCTGACTTTTCTGCTCGGGATTCAGCTCGCCGTCGCGCAGTTCACGCCCACCACCCTGCCGGTGCGTCTCTTTATTGGCACCATCCTGTTCTGGTTTACGGTTTCGCTGTTTTACATGTTTCTGCTTTCCTTCTGGAGAGAGCATCGCCTGCAGGCGTCTCTGCAAGTGCTCACCGACCTGGTTCTGGTGAGCCTGGTGGTGCACGAAACCGGAGGCTGGGACAGTTCCTTCAATTTTCTTTATCCGCTGGTCATCATCGTGGCCGCGGTCTTGTTGCCGCGGGTGTGGGCGCATCTGGTGGCGGCGCTGGCGTTCCTGCTTTACGGCACCGTTCTCGAACTGAACTATTACGAGGTTGTGCCGTCGTATTGCACGACGCATCCCGCGCTGAAAGCTCTGCAAGCCATCATCTTCGTCAACCTGTTCGCGTTTCTAGCCGTGGCGTACCTGGCGGGACTGCTCACCGGCAAGCTCCGGCAGGCTCGAGTGCAGTTGAAAGATGCCAGCGGCGCTTTGGAAGATTTGCAGGCGCTGCACGAGAACATTATTTATTCCATCAGCAGCGGACTGATCACCACCGGGCTCGACGGACGCATTACGCTGGTGAACCCTGCCGCACAAAAACTGCTGGAGCGTCCCGCGGCGGAGTTGCTGGGGACTCCGGTCAAAGATTTATTTCTGGATCCGCTGCCCAACTCGGAATCACCGCATCCGCATGCGGAGGTTCGCTTTGAACTGCTCAAGAACTTCCGCAAGACGTTCCGCGTGCGGGTCGCGACCATGACCGTGCCGGAACGCGGGGTGCTGGGCTTTGTCTATGCGTTTGATGATTTGACCGAAATCCGGCGCCTGGAGCGCGAAGTGCGTATGCAGGACCGGCTCGCCGCCGTGGGCAGGCTGGCCGCCGCCATCGCGCATGAAATTCGGAATCCGCTGACTTCGATCGCGGGGTCGGTGAGCATGCTCTCGGGCATTCCAGAAATGAACGACGAGCACCGGCACTTGCTGGAGATTGTGACTCGCGAGTCGCAGCGGCTGAACAGCATCATTACCGATTTTCTGGCCTACTCCCGCACCAAGCAATATCACTTCGTCCGAGCGGATCTGGTCCAGCTTGTGGAAGATACGCTCACGTTGATGGAGCACCGCATGGAGGCGGAAAAAACCGGGATCACCATCGAGCGCCGGTTCGCCTTGACCAAAGCCCTAACCATCGCCGATGGGGACAAGATTAAACAGGTCTTCTGGAATTTCTGCGAAAACGCGGTTCGCGCCATGCGCGGCGGCGGGAAGCTTACGGTCAGCATCGAACCCCTCGGCGACGACTGGCAGGTGGGATTCACCGACACCGGAGCGGGCATGAGTCCGCAGCAGACGGAAAAAATCTTCGAGCCCTTCCAATCAAACTTCGAAGGCGGCACCGGACTTGGGCTGGCCATTGTTTATCAGATTGTGCAGGCACATGAAGGCAGAGTCTGGGCGCGCTCGAAACCGGGGCAGGGCGCGACTTTCATCCTGAGGCTGCGGCGTTTGGATGCGGAGAAAACTGTTTCTTCCTCTGCACGTTCTGCAAACCCCGCAAACACCGCAAGCACCGTGAACGCCAATGAGACTCCGGCCGCCGTGCTCGCTCACCAAGCTGCAGTCGCAGCGGGAGGAGGGGTTCGTGGCTAACATCCTGGTATGCGACGACGAACGCTCCATCTGCGAAATGCTGGATATCGCGCTGCGCCGCGAAGGCCATCGCGTCGAAACCGTGCAGTCCGGGCAGGCGGCCAAAAATAAAATCGACGGCGCGCTTTACGACGTGATCGTCACCGACATCAAGATGCCGAATATTGATGGCATCGAAGTGCTGCGGCATGCGCATCGCGTTTCGCCGGATTCGGCGGTCATCCTGATCACTGCGGTCGACGACTACGAAGCGGCGGTCGAGGCGGTGAAGGCGGGCGGAGCCTCCGACTACATTCGCAAGAATCCCGGGCTCGTCGACGAAATCAAGTTGGCCATCAACCGCGTGATCGAGAAGCTGGTGTTGAGCAAGCAGAATTTTGCCTTGCGCCGCGACGCGGCCACGCGCAACTCGCTGGACAACATCATCGGCTCCAGCGGGGCTATGGAGAAATTGAAACAGACGGTTCGCACTGTGGCCTCGACGGCAAGCACCGTGCTGATTCACGGCGAAAGCGGCACTGGTAAAGAACTGGTCGCGCGCGCCGTGCACGTTTGCTCGCCTCGCGTTACGGACTCGTTCGTGTCGGTGAATTGCGGCGCGTTTCCGGAAACGCTGCTCGAAAGCGAGCTGTTCGGCTATGTGAAAGGCGCATTTACTGGAGCGAATCAGAACAAGCGTGGACTGTTTGAAGTGGCCGACGGAGGAACGATCTTCCTCGACGAAATCAGTGAAATGAGCCTGGCGATGCAGGTCAAACTGCTGCGCGTACTGCAGGAGCGTACAGTCCGCCCGGTGGGCGGCACCAGCGAAATCCCGATCGACGTGCGGGTCATCGCCGCCACAAATCGCGATCTCGACAAGGCCGTCGCCGAAAATCTGTTTCGCGAAGATCTTTATTACCGGCTCAACGTGATTCCCATCCGCGTGCCTCCGCTGCGCGAGCGTCCGGAAGACATTTCGCTGCTGGTGAATCATTTCCTCAAGAAATATGCGGCTGCGGCGGGACGCAGCATTCTGCGCATTCATAAGGATTCGCTCAACACGCTATGCGGTTATGAGTGGCCGGGCAACGTGCGCCAGCTGGAAAATACCGTGGAGCGCGCCGTAGCTCTCGAAACCACCGACGAGTTGCACGTGGAACTTCCGGTGGAACGTTCCAAGGCGCGCGCGGCTGCTGCGGCCGCTGGCGGAGCCGGGGGGCTGCAGGATATCCCTGCAGGCTCGGTTTTGCCCGAGGGCGTGGGCATGGAGGTTTACGTGGCCGGCATCGAACGCTCGCTCCTGCAGAACGCGCTCGACCAAAGCAGCGGTGTGCAAACCAAAGCCGCCGATCTGCTGGGAATTTCTTACCGGTCGTTCCGGCATTTGATGAAGAAGTATGAGCTGTAGGAAGGCAGCGTCTAGCTACTAGATTCTAGCTACACCTCAAGACGTGACACCGTGTGCCTATCGAAAACCAGCGCCTTGTGCTCGTCAATCATAGAGGGATTCTTGGTTAGCTAGAAGCTAGGAGCTAGCAGCTCGAAGCTGTTCCGTACGGCATCCACCTGTGGTAAACCTATCCCGTGCGCTATACGCTGCGTTTTCTCTGGAACGCGACGAAACACCATCGCCTGGCTCCGTGGCGGAGTCCGTATCTTTTGTGGCGCATCGAGACTTATACCGGAGTCAAGATGACGCAGATCGGGTTCCTGGAATTTTGGGAATTCGTGTGGCGCGAGCGGACCCATCTGTGGCGGTTTTTGAAGTGGACCGGCGAGATGGAACGTTATGTCCATCCCAAGCCGAAGAGTTTGTAGCCTGAGGCGCCAATAAGCTCTACGCGCTTTTTCCCGCCGCTGCGCCCTCGCCGAGGACGATGCTCACTTCGTTGCCCTTGCCAGCTCCCGTGATCTGGGCTGCGTTGCCGCGGTTGGCGGCGATTTCGAGGAAGCCCATGCTGCCCATGATGCCGAACACTTCTCCGGCGGCGCCTTCGGCGTAGAGTGTGCGGATCTCCGTAATCTCTTTGCTGCCCACGACCAGCTTGAAAGGCGCCGGATCGGCGCCGAACAGCATGGGCGCGTCCTTGGGCGTGATGTTGGTGATCAGGTTGCCGAAGCGGTCGACCTTCAGGATCACGGCGCGCATGCGGTTCGCGTCCACGGCCTTGGGCTTGGGTGCCGCGAAGCGTGTGAAGTCCTGGATTTCGTCGCCGAATTTGTGCGAATCGACCTGCTTGGCGAGATAGGCTGCCACGGGAGCGAAAATATCGCGAGCGTGGAAGGTGTTGCTCACCGGCTGCAGAAAATAATGGTCGGAGCTGATGTGGCGCACGTGCATGCGTTCTTCCTGCGCGTAAACCAGGGAGAGCACGCCGTTATCGGGCGCCACAAAATAGTACTTGTCGCTGATCGCGATAATCGGCCGCCGCGCCGTGCCCACTCCCGGATCGACCACCACCAGGTGCACGGTGGAGGACGGGAAGTAGGAATAGGCTTGCGAAATCGTCAGCGCGCCATCGAGCACATCAAAGGGCTGCACAGCGTGAGAGATGTCGACGATCTGGGCGTCGGGAACAATGTCGAGAATGACGCCCTTCATGGCGCCCACGAAATGGTCGTTGGTGCCGAAATCAGTAGTCAAAGTTACGGTCGGACGTGAAGGCACTTTCCCTCGCAGAGTCGATGATTAAAGATAAAAAGGCAGGATATTCCCTTATTTGAAGGCTAATTTGTGGTGGGCATGTGCGTCAAGGCACAGAGGTAATGGGTGAGGTCAGCGCTGGATGAGGTGATGAGGGTGATCGCGACTCATCGACAGCCAGCCTCCTTAAATCGGCCTCTAGCCCGAGCTCAATTGAGTTTTACCCGCGAGGTCTGATCACCGCGAATGATCCATACAGCGGTTTCAGCATTTCTCTTCCAGTGCATGTCTGTGCCGTGTGATGTCTGTTTATCCACGACAGGCTTTGCATCAGTGACGTACGCCGTCTCATCATTGCTCACGGTAAGGTAAGCCCAATATTCGCCTTGACCGCCGCCGGGAATCGGAGGAGACAGCGACTGCCATTCACCTCTCGTGAATCGGAAGATACCGCGACCGCGAAAGCCGGCAACGAGGTCACCATGTCGATCTACTGCAATAGCTTCGCATGCTCCAGGCGTTGGCATCGGAGAAACCCCGCCGGGGGACACGGTAAACATTCTGCCGTCTTTATCGCAGATGAAACCGGAATCGTTCGCGACTATCCATATTTCCGCGAGAAAGGGGACTCCCTCCTTTGCGCTTATCTCGTGCGGTCCGGACCCATTGACTAAGGTGACGGTATCCGATTTGAACACCTCCCCCGGTTTAACGAGAAAGGGCAGTAGTTCATGCCTGACGATATAAGCCATTCCGCCTTGGATCGGCAGCGCGCCGAGAACTCCATCGTCGACACTGAGCGGAGGCTCCGGCTCGGCTATCCAAGTGTGTGTCTTAGCGCTCCATCGCCAGGCCCCGCCAGCCGCTGTAACCCAGAAGCCCGCGTCATTGCCGACAGGTTTAGCGCCTTCCAGAACGTCGCCTCGTGAGTAATATCCTTTCGGTGGCTGGGGCATGGCAACGCGCTGCCAACTCAAACCGTTGAAGTTCAGGAGTTCGTGCGTGTGGTCGTCCATGACCCAAAGTAAGTGATCAGCACGGTCAACCCATGGGCCTGAAACAACGGAGTCGCTGTTCTGCATCTGGAATAACTTCGCGACAGCACCATTTTCGATTTCCAATAAACCAACATTGCTACCTACATACAAGCGATCATCGAAGTATGCGGCGCCGGTTAGCGAGAACGAGGCATAATCGGGTAGACGATGCACAATGCCATTGACCGCAGCGCCAGATAGCAGCCTGGGGGGGCCAGAGTTTGGAGCCTGTGAGCGGGTCCAAAGCGATATCACGATTGCGGCAATGACGAATGGTAGCGGCGCAAGAAACAGCGAACGTTTACCGAGTCGGCGTCGAGGCAACCGAACCAGCAAATAAGCCAGCGCGGTCAGAACGAGAAGGGCTACCAACAACGCCGCTATCAGCATCGGGATGATCTGTTCGCCGTCGAATAGAGACGCCAGAGTTGGATGCATCAGGAAGAACCTCGGATGTGAGGTGCACTCTTTCGCGAACAGAAGATTCGCACACCTGCTAATCATCCGCAAATGCCTCTAGCGCCGGGTCGAACGAAGGGCAATGTCGAAGGATTTAGATGACGGACGACAAAGGGCGAACAGCACTCATCGGCAGAGCGCGAAACGCACAAAGTCCTGAAGCCGCGGTGCTACTCATACCGCAGCGCTTCAATCGGATTCATCCGCGATGCCTTCAGTGCTGGGAAGAATCCTGAAATAATTCCGACCGCCGAAAGAATAACGAACGACACCATCATCACGCCCACGGAAGCATGCAAGAATATCGCGCCCTCGTGGTCGGCGGTTTTGTAGAACTCGTCATACAACGGCATGGGCGGGATTGCCCAGGTGAGCACTTCGGCCAAGGCGATCCCGATCAGCCCTCCAATAAAAGTCAGCACCAGCGCCTCCAGCAGAAACTGCACCAGGATGTGCCGGGGCCGCGCGCCAATGGCCTTGCGCAGGCCGATCTCGCGCGTGCGCTCCGTGACTGATACGAGCATGATGTTCATCACGCCGATGCCGCCCACGGCCAGCGTGACCACGCCGATCAGTCCCAGCACCGCCTGCAGGCCCATGGAAAACGCGTTGATCATGGCGCGGTCCTCGATGGTGTCCCACTCGGGCGTGGCTTTGTCGTCCTTGGGATCGAAGTGGTGACGCCGCGCGATCACCTCGCGCACAGCGGCCAGCGCCTTCTTGTTCAACTCGGCCGCAGTGGGCTGGATGATGATTTCGTCGGGATCGCGAATGTTTTTCAAATCGCGCATCAGCCCGAAGGGAATGAACCCGTTCTCATTGTCCGGACCCTGGTACATGGAATCCTGAATCTTGTTGCGCATGGTCCCGATCACTTCGAAATCGAGGCCGCCGATCTCTACGTGCTGGCCCGCGCCCGGTGCGCCCTGGAACACTTTCTTTGCTGCGCCATAGCCCAGTATGACTACGCGCCGGTGGTCGGCGAAATCGCCTTCGTTGAAATAGCGCCCGTCGTCGAGGATGAGCTTGCGCATTTGCCCGTATGGCATTTCCACGCCACGCACTTGCAGCGACACTACCCGCGTGCCGATCTTGAAGGCGAGGTCGCGGTCGATCTCGCCACTCACCGCGCGCACAATCGGAACCTCGTCGCGGATTGCCTCGACGTCTTCGTATTCGTAATTCACCTTCTTGCCGGCGCGCTGGCCTCCCGCCTGCAGACTGGTTTGTCCCGGCCAGAGAACGATCACATTGTTGCCCATGTTCAGAAACGCGTTGAGCACGCAGCCGCCCAGGCCCTGGCCATAAGCCAGCAGCAACACCACCGACGCCAGGCCCCATACGATGCCCAGCATGGTGAGGCCCGAGCGCATGCGGTCGCGCATCAGCGCCTGCCAGCCTTGCGAGATGAGTTCTTTCAGGAACATAAGTTCTCAGGTTTTGTCATTCCGAACGGGCGAAGCCCGAGAGGGATCTGCTGCTTGCCTGCGGCGCCACTGCTCGACGCTACTCCACGTGAATATCGCCCGAGCCCGTACGTACTGCCAGCAGCGGGCCGCCACCGCGAACCTTGCCGTTGATTGACTTACGGCTTTCTTGTACCCGGCCCTGCACCGTCATCTCCACAGGGGCGTCGATATCCACGGTGCCCGAACTGGTAGAGATTCGGGCTTCGAAGGCCGCATTGTTCGGCAGGCGAACGTGCACGTTGCCTGATCCGGTTTTTATGTCCCACGATCCGCTCTGCGTGCCTTCGGCGGTAATATCGCCGCTGCCCGCTTCGGCGCGGAAAGCTCCCTGCACGCCGCGAGCGGTGATGTTGCCGGAACCGGTGTGCAAGTCGATGTCGCCCGCTCCAGTCTCTTCCACCACCACGTCGCCGCTGCCCGTGCCGCCGCGCACCGGGCCGGAAATCTCGTGCGCCCGCACGTCGCCGGAGCCGGTCTGCAGGTGAATGTCGCCGGTGAGCCGCGCCAATTTCAGGTCGCCCGATCCGCTCTGCAGTTCGGCGTTGCCGTGCAGGCCTTCGATGGTCTGGTCTCCTGAGCCGGTGTGGGCGCGCAGCGCGGTGTCAGCGGGCACTGTGATTTCGTAGTCCACGGAAATGTCACGCGCTTCCACGTAGTCGATGTGAATGCTGTTGCCTTCCTGCCGCACCGGAGGATTCTGCTCGATCGCGGTGACGTCGGTCTTGCGTTCTCCGCGCAGCCAGCGATCGCTGACGAAGATCTTGCCGCGAATCGAGACCGATCCCGCAGGGCCACTTCGAACGGTGACATCGCCGGAGTGGGTGAGCACTTCAAGGTCGACCGGGCCGGTTACCTGCAGCGTGCGCTCGAACGTTCCCTGCGGTGTGGATGCGAAAGCGGCGGTGGTGGAGAAACATACGGCCAGAGCGATCGCCAGGCCTGCGAAGCGGGCCGGCGCGGAGGACAAAATGCGAAAGCTGCGATGGTTATTCATATCGGAGTGACTCCACAGGTGTCATTTCCGCGGCGCGCTGGGCGGGATACATGCCCGCGGTCACGGTGATTACAGAAAGCGTCAGAATCGACGCGACGATTGAAATCCACGAAACAATGGGATGGGGAACGAAATCGGGGAGAGGCAACGCTTCCATCGCAGCGCATAATCCCAGGCCGAAAGAGAGCCCGAGAACTCCGCTGACGATGGTCAGCATGGCCGACTCCGCAAAAAACTGCCGCAGGATATCGCGCTTGGTCGCGCCCATGGCTTTGCGCGTGCCAATCTCGCGGGTGCGTTCCGTGACCGAAACCAGCATGATGTTCATCACCCCAATGCCGCCCAGGCACAGTGTGACGATGGCCACGCAGCCGAAGAAAATGGTAACCACGCCGAAAATCTTGTCGAGAAGTTTGGCGCCTTCCATGGTGTCCCAAATGAACAGCGCGTCTTTGTCGAGCGGATCGAAATGGTGCACACGGGCCAGGGTCCGCCGCACTTGTAAGACAGACGCTTCATGTTCCTCGGGGTCACCAACTTCGAAAACAATATCGTCGAGATAACCGCGCACAATTCCGGCACCCTTTTTCTCCGGAGGAGGAAAATCCCGCGAAACGGCGGAATACGGAGCGAAAAGATAGTCGTTGTCGGGGCCGCTGTAATTCGAGTTCTGATTCTTCTCTTTTAAGACACCGACCACGGTGTAAGGCACGCTCTTGATGAGCAGGCCGGCGCCAATCGCGGGTTGGCCAGGGAACAACTGCCGGTAGGCTTTCGAACCCAGCACAACCACTCGTCGGCCATCGCGCTCGTCATCGTCGGTGATCAGCCGGCCTTCGTCGATCAGCAGCGAGCGGAAGTCCTGGTACGACGGCCACATGCCCACCACGCCGCGGCTGGCGGAATTGTACTGGCTGACCTCTGGAATGGTGCGCCGCAATTCCGGGCTGACGTTCTTGACGAGGTAACACTCGCCGCGGATGAGTTCGGCATCGTCCACATTGAGTTGAATCTCGCGTCCGGCCGCGCGGCCGCCGACCTGAGCGCTGGTGCGTCCGCCCCACATAATGACCAGATCCTTGCCCAGAGTCTGCATGTGCTTTTTCTGGTCGACGCTGAAGCCGCGTCCCAGGCCCACCAGGATAATCACCGAAGCGATGCCCCACACGATGCCAAACATCGTGAGGAACGTGCGCATCTTGTGAGCCCGGAAAGTGCCGAACGCCTGGCGGAGGATTTCGGAAAGAGTCATTGGAAACCGGCTATCGGGCTTCAGCCTTCGGGCTTCGGCTTTCGGGCCTCGTCACACGGGATCAAACGAGAGTCTTAAGGCCGAAGCCCGCAAGCCGAAGCCCGAAGCCTGCTCTTTTACTGCAGAACTACCTGATCGCCTTCCTTCAACCCGCTGAGCACTTCGGTCTTGGCGCCATTCGAGATTCCGATGTTGACGGCGATTTTGTCCTTGCCTTCTTTGCCCTTCGGATCTGGAATTTCAACCGAGGCTTTCTTGTCTTTGTCGTAGAGGATTGCGCCTTCGGGAATCTGTAACACGTTTTTGTGTTCTTCCAGAATGATCTCCGCGTTGGCGGTCATTTCAGCTTTGAGTTCGCCACCCGGATTCTGGATGGAAACGCGCACTTCGAACGTTGTAACGTTGTCCTTCTCCACGCCCATGGGAGAAATCTTCGTGACTTTGCCGGTGAAAGTCTTGTCCTTGAACGACTCCACCTTGATGCGGGCGGGCTGGCCCAGATAGACCTTGCCAATGTCGCTCTCGTCCACTTTGCCCTTCACGTAGACTTCGCTGGTATCGCCCAGCGTCATGACCAGCGTCGCCGAAGAACCCAACACCAGGATCGAGCTGACCGCGTCGCCCATTTCCACGTCGCGCGAGAGCACGATGCCGTCAATCGGCGAGATAATGTCGGTATAGCTGAGCTGTTCGTTGAGCTGCGTGAGGTTTGCCTGATCCTGCACCACCTGCGCCTGGGCCTGGGCGATCTTCGCCTTAAGAACCGTCACCTGCGCCTTCGACACATTCTGTTTGTTCAACGCCATCTCGTAATTCTTCTCGGCATCATCGAGTGCGGAAGCGGAAACGACTCCATCCTTGGCCATGCCCGTGGAGCGATCATAGGCGCGCTTCAACAGCGGCACGTCCGGACCTTCGGCGTCGACCTTGGCTCGTTCGAAATCTGCCTGCGAACTCTTCAGGTTAGCCTGCGCTGCTTCCAGCGCGGCGCTTGACTGCGCGACCTGCGCTTCGATTTCCAGCTTGTCGAGTTGCGCCAGCAACTGGCCTTTCTTGACGTGATCACCGTAGTCCACCAGCAGTTTCTTCACGATGCCGCTGGCCTTCGACTTCACTTCCACCTTGGTGATCGGCGTGACTTTGCCCGTGGCTACTACGCTCTTGGCCAAGTCTCCCTTTTCCACTTTCGCCAGCTTCGAGGGGTCAATCTTGGTGCCGCCGCGCGTGGCCGCGAACACTCCCACCGTGATCAGCAGGACGATTCCCAGGGCTATGCCGCCATAAATGAATAACTTGCGGCGCTTCTTCTTATTATTTCCGTTTCCGTTCACAACGCCTCCTAAGGGGATGGTTCCACTTTTGATGGTTCAGTGATTCGATGCTTCCTGCTGGATAGGAGCCGTACGGCGCTCTCACTCCTTAATACGGGGCCAGACTGGCTTTTGTTCCAGAAAATTAGAATGTTCTACGGAAAGACTCGAAGACTGCCGGTGACGAGGTCCAAGACCAACGGCACCTATCAGTTAGACCAGTAATTTTCTAAAAGGATAGCGGACCCTGCTCCAGATTCATCGGCAAATCTGTCCAACTGCCAACACTCGGGAACCGCAAGTCACTAGCAACTAGCCACTGCCTCGGCAACTGCCTTTGAAATGTTAGAATTAGCGTTCCATGATCGCCTTTGTGCTGCTCCGGGTCTTTCTGATCCTGCTCCTGGTCGCAGCCAACGCATTCTTCGCGGCCGCCGAGTTCTCGCTGGTCAGCGTGCGCGATACCCGTATCCAGCAACTCATTGAATCCGGACGCATTGGCGCCCGCATCGTGCAGCGCCTCCATCAGCATCTGGATGAGGTCGTAAACGGCGTTCAGCTGGGAATCACGATCGTCAGCCTCACCCTAGGCTGGATCGGCGAGCCTATGGTCGCGCGTCTGGTGGAAGGCATGGAATTCGTCCATCGCGTGCCCCACGCCGAGGTTTATGCGCACACTATCGCCATCGTCATCGCCTTCAGTCTGATCACCTATATGCACGTGCTACTGGGCGAGCTCGTGCCGAAGACCCTGGCCCTGCAGCGCGCCGAGCAAATTGCCCTCGCCGTGGCCGCGCCCATGGAGGCTTTTCTCACGATTACCCGGCCCTTTCTTTTTCTGATGCGCCGGTCCGGAGGACTGGTGCTGCGGCTGTTTGGTGCGCAGGACACGCGGCGTCGCGGCGCCATCCACTCGCCTGACGAGCTCAAGCTCATCGTCACTGCCAGCCGCCAGTTCGGCCAGATTCCAGAGTTTCAGGAAGAGATGATTCACAACGCCATCGAACTCGACAACGTTACAGTCAAAGAAGTGATGGTGGCGCGACCCGACATTTTCTCGCTGCCCTCCGACCTGCTGCTCGATGATGCGCTGGCCCGCGTGGTGGAGGGCCAGCACTCGCGCATCCCGGTATTCGACCCGCAGCGCGGCCCGGAACACATCGTCGGCGTGCTTTACTACAAAGACCTCATGCGCTGGATGCGCCTGCGCCTCAGCAATCTCGGCCAGACCACGGCCACGCGCATCTCCCGGATGCAGATCGGGCAGATCATCCATGATGTGCTGGTGGTGCCTGAAACCAAGGTGCTCGCGGAACTGCTCGCCGAGTTCAAAGATCGGCGCCGCCATCTCGCGGTAGTGGTCGACGAGTATGGCTCGACCGCGGGAGTGATCACGGTCGAGGACATCCTCGAGCAGCTGGTGGGAAATATCGAAGACGAGTTCGACGTCTCGCCTAACGAGCCGGCGCTGGACGACGAATCCGTGCTCGTGCTGGAGGGCTCGGTCAACATTCGCGACTTGGAAACGCAGCATGGCCTGAGTCTGCCCCGGGACGCCGGTTTCGAAACCCTGGCCGGATTCATTCTCGCCCGCCTGCAGAAAATTCCCAGCCTGCGCGATTCCTTCGAATATGAAGGCTGGCGGTACACCGTGGAAGAAATGGAAGGCCACCGCATCGCGAAAGTAAGAATCGAGAAGGCTGCCAAGGTCGAAGGCGAGGCCGAAGCGGCTAAGAGCGCGGGAGACTGATGAAACCTTCCAAAGCTTGTCATCCTGAGCGGAACATGGTGGCGAGCGAAGCGAGTCAGCATGTGTAGTCGAAGGACCCCTGAACTGATGACGTTGTTTGAGCCGCCGCAGGGAATTCTCGCGATGCTTTGCTCGTGATACGTGAGGCCCGGGTAGTGAACACCTTGATGTGTCCGGATACGATGTCGAAGTGCAAGGGGTCCTTCGACTACACAACAGCTTCGCATTCGCGAAGCTGTTACTGCGCTCAGGATGACAGACTAATGTCAGGAAGTTTCAAACCAGGAACTGATAACTGAGAACTGTCCTCCAACGCGTGCTCTACACCTTGCCGGTAATCTGGCTGGTGGTGAGCCTCGTCTTCCTGCTGATCCATCTCGTCCCCGGAGACCCCATCCAACAGATGCTCGGCGAAGGCGCGCCGTCCGCCGACATTGAGGCCACGCGCCACGCTTACGGGCTCGACGCCCCACTGGGCGAGCAGTACATCCGCTACTGGAAAGGCGTGCTGCACGGCGACCTCGGTCCCTCGTTTCGTTACAACCAGAGCGTGACGCGGCTCGTGCTGCAGCGCTATCCCTACACGCTGAAGCTCACGCTGGCGTCGCTGTTCATCGCCATCATTCTTTCCATTCCCGCCGGCGTGCGTTCCGCCCAGCGCCGCAACCACTGGGACGACCGACTGCTCTCGGTGGTCAGCCTGTTCGGCCTGTCATTTCCTAACTTCGCGCTCGGACCGATTCTGATTCTTCTTTTCGCCATCAAGCTGGGATGGCTCCCCGTCTCCGGCGCCGGCTCGTTCGCCAATCTCATTTTGCCCGCCGTCACCATGGGAAGCGCGCTGGCCGCCATCCTCACCCGCATGGTGCGCACCTCGATGCTCGAAGAGTTGAGCCAGGACTACATCCGCACCGCCCGCGCCAAGGGATTGCCCGAGCGCACCGTGGTCTACCGCCACGCCCTGCGCAACGCCATGATCCCGATCATTACCGTGCTGGGCCTGCAGTTTGGCGCCCTGCTGGCCGGCGCCATCGTCACCGAAAAAATCTTCTCCTGGCCCGGCATCGGACGCCTCACCATCGATGCCATCTCCGCCCGCGATTATTACCTGGTGCAAGGCTGCATCCTGGCGATCGGCCTGACGTATGTCGCGGTGAACTTCCTGACGGATGTGCTGTATTCGGTGGCGAACCCAAGGATTCGGCAGTAGCGGCGCGCTGAACGAAAAGTATGAAGATAATCAGAAAGCCGAGGCTAATGTTGCCAGCTATCAATCTTACGGTGGCAGTGATCCTGTTTGCCATCGGCTATACTCGACCGAAAATCGCATGGGCGCCCGTCCCGTGGGAAATAGCCCTGGCGGACTCAATCAACGCTCCTGCTAACATGATGCGATATCTTGTCGAGAAAGGTTTCGACAAGCATGTGTATCTGCATTGTTCCGACGCAAGTGCCAAGACTTGTTTTTGGATTGATTGGGGAGTTGAGAATCTGGTGTTCCTTTTGGGCATTCTTTTCGTTTGGTATTTCGTCGGGCTCGAAATTGAGGCGGGTCGGCGACGGAGCAGAGCCACGGCACGGTTTGGAACCCTTACAAGAGTGCTGACGGACGCTGGCCTTCTGTTATTAGGGTCGTTCTTTACTTTTCTCACTGCGGCATATTTGAGGTTTGACGGAACTTTCTACGCTTTGTTTTATCTTGCCTGGGCACTGGCCATAATAGTCACATACGGTAGGGATATCGTGAGCTGCATCGTCGAAGCCGAGAAGCCCAACATCACGTTTCGTGAGCATCCTTCGGGCTCCCTTGCGAAGGGTGGTGAAGTTTCGAGCTTGAACAATTTCACACCAACTCAATCACAACCCGCTGTCCCGACCAGCGCCGCCGCTCGCTGCAAACTCGACAGCGTGATGTCGCGTTTCGGATCGAGAATACGATCCACCTGCGAGCGGCTCGTCTTCAGCAAGACCGCCATGCGCGCCTTGGAAGTCTGTTTCTGTCTTCAAGGCTTTCGCAAGTCGCCAAGCTGACGACATCGATCCGTTGACGGCCCGCGCCTGCGCTTCCTCGAAGCATGAATTCCTTCTTCAGGAAATCGTCAATGCTCGATCCCAGATTCCTCGTTGCGCAATTAGATCCTCCGTTAGGCGTACCGAACAAAGGTATCGCATGCTGTTCCAAGAGTTAGCTTGTACGTCGTCGGCAGCACCTGGATCGTCTGCAGCCACGTCTCCACCAGCTTCGGCCACGCGGTGACCGGAAGCTCCGTTCTGCGCAGGCCGTAGCCGTGGCCGCCGCTCGCGTAGAGGTGCATTTCCGCGGGAACTTTGGCGTTCTTCAGCGCCAGAAAATACACGGTCGAGTTCTCGACATGCACCGGATCATCCTCGGCCTGCACCAGAAAAGTCGGCGGAGTCTTTTCCGTGACGTGAATCTCGCCGTTGGGCGCGAAGTTTTGCTCCGACAGCGCCAAATATCCGGGATAGACGATCACTGCGAAGTCGGGACTGCAGCTGACCTGGTCGGCGTAATCCACGGGATCGTACAGAGCGCTGTTCGAAGTGCGTGCTGAGCGCCGCGGAAAGATGCGCTCCGGCAGAAAATCCCAACACTCCAATGCGCTTGGGATCGATGTGCCATTCCGCCGCGCGCGAGCGGACGATGCCGAGAGCCCGCTGCGCGTCTTGCAATGCGGCGGATGACTTGGGATACGGCCCGGAGTCGGGGACGCGATATTTGAGCAGCACGCACGTAATGCCTGCCGAGTTGAGCCAATCGCACACTTCTGTGCCTTCGAGGTCGATCGCCAGAATGTGATAGGCACCGCCCGGGAAGACGACCACGGCGGTTCCCGAGTTCTTTTCCGCGGGCGAGTAAACCGTGAGCGTCGGCACAGAAACATTGCCGAGGCGAATCAGCGGTTTACCCGCGATTAGGTTATCTTTGGCGGTCGTCATGTCGGCCTCGGCGCTGGCATTGGGCTGAGCCCCCGGCGCGCCGTGTGGCCACAGGTCCAGAGTCGTGTGACCGGGCGCGGGCTGCCATCCGGGTTTTTGGGCGATAACACCGGTTGACAAAACGATGACTGTGGCAAGAAAACAAAGACTCCTGCGCATGGGGACGCCCTCCTGGTGAAAAGTGGATTCTCAGCGCAACGATAATCTCAGCCGCAGCTCCCCGACGCAACTGTGGAGTCGGTTGAATCGGATCGACTTGAACGGAAGTGGCCTGGATAGGATTGAGCCGTGTAAGATTCACGGCATCGCTACCTCTGCCATCTCGTTGCGCCGCCGGGCCGCGGGGAATGCCCGCCACAATCCGCTGGCTGCCGCGGGTGTGATGCTGGTTGTCGTCTTTCTGATTCTCGCTCTGTTCGCGCCGTGGATCGCGCCACAGGATCCTGCTGCGATCAATCTTCCCGCGCGCCTTGACACTCCGTCTTCTGCGCACTGGTTCGGCACCGATGAGCTCGGGCGGGACATTCTTTCGCGTACTATTTATGGCGCGCGCATCTCCATGCTGGTCGGCAGCTGCGTGGTGCTTACTTCGCTGGTGCTCGGCCTCATCATCGGTTCCGTCGCTGGATACTACGGCGGAGGCATCGACCGCTTCGTCAACATCGTGCTGATGAATGCGTTTCTCTCGTTCCCCGGAATTCTGCTGGCCATCGCCTTTGTCGCGTTCCGCGGCCCCGGAATTTTCAATCTCGTGGTCGCGCTCTCGCTGGGCGGATGGGTCGGCTATGCGCGGCTGGTCCGTGGACAAGTGCTCGCCGCTCGCGAACGCGAATTCGTCGAAGCTGCACGCGCCCTTGGCGCCAGCGACGTGCGTATTATCGTGCGCCACATTCTGCCTAACATTATTCAGCCGGTGATCGTGCAGGCCGCAATCGGTATGGCTGGAGCGGTCCTCGCCGAAGCCACTATGAGTTTTCTCGGGCTCGGCGTGCCTCCGCCGACGGCCAGTTGGGGAGCCATGCTTAACGACGGCCGCGCCCACCTTTTCGACGCGCCGCATCTGGTGCTGTTTCCTGCGCTCGCGGTGATGCTGGCCGTGTTGTCGTTTAATTTTATCGGCGACGCATTGCGCGACTATCTCGATCCCCGTTCCCGCATCGAGGCGGGGCTGTAGGAACGCGTCGGTCGCAATGACTGCTGTCCGGGAACGGGCACCGCTCTCCTTCGCTCCAACCTTCGTTCTGGACGTTACCCGGCGCGGCCGCCGCGGTCGCAAGCCGCTGAAAACACGCTGGATCGAGTTCTTGACATACATTACAAATTGCAATATTGTTATTGCGATGTGAGATATGAAGCTGGGCGAAAAAATCCGCTACCTGCGCGAAGTGGAAGGTTCGTTGCGCGGCCTGGGCCGTCCCATGACGCAGCAGGAGATCGTGGCTCGCGCTTCGTCAGGAACTGGGACGCGGCCGGAGGCTGACAAAAAATGGGCCGGCAAAAAATGATGCGGCAAAAAAGACCATCAGCCAGTCTTACCTCTCGCAGATCGAAAGCGGAGCGCGGCCGCACATGACGCAGTCTTCGCGGGCGCTGCTGGCGAAGTTTTTCAAGGTGCATCCGGGTTTTCTGGTGGATGATCCCGAGGGTTATCACACGGAACTGACTTCGGATTTGCGCACCACCGAAGGCCAGCTCGATGTCTGGCTGCTGCAGGGCTCGGAGAAGTTCGCCAGTGATGCCGAGGTTAGTCACGTGTTGATCAAGGCTGCGCGCGAAAAAGATACGCGGCGTTGCCTGTTGCTGTTGGGCGCGATTCTGGATACGCCGGGACTGGCGGATCGTTTGCTGGAGGCTTTGCGTCCGGAATTGATGGCCAACCATAACCACCGCGGCGCCGGAGCCGAGGGGAGGCGAACCCGATGACTACAGCCAAGATGGACTGGTCAGATTTCTATTTGATCTGTTTCGCGGTCGGCTTTTGCTTCAGTTTTTTTTCTTTCGTCTTCGGAGGCTCGCGCTTCGGCCGTTTGCACCTGCCGCACTTTCACGGTCACGCGGGCGGAATGCATGTGCCTTCGGCTCCCGTTGCCGCGGGCCATGCTCCGGCGGTTAGCGCGCCGCACGCGACGGCAGTGGGGCATTCTGCCGCGACTCACACCGCTGCAACACAAGGCGGTCGGAGTGGAGTCGTCGCCTTTTAACTTCGTCACGCTGACGGCTTTTCTGGCCTGGTTTGGCGGGACCGGATATTTGCTGACCCGTTATTCCACGCTGTGGGTTGGCATGGGATTGATGTTGTCCGTGTTCAGTGGTTTGCTGGGCGGCGGAATCATTTTTCTGTTCCTCAGCAAAGTGTTGATGGCGGACGAACAGTGCATGAATGCCGCGGATTACGAAATGGTGGGCGTGCTGGGCAGGATTACAAGTCCCATCCGCGAAGGCGGGACGGGAGAAATTCTTTATTCGCAGGTTGGAACCCGGCGGGTTTGCGGCGCGCGCAGCGAAGACGGCAGCGCCATCGCCAAGGGAACCGAAGTGGTGGTCACGCGCTACGAAAAAGGGATTGCTTACGTCCAGCTGTGGAGCGAAATGTCGGGTGAGTAAGAGATCAATCGCTACTGCATTGTGCTTGGAGATTCTATGAATCGGGATTGGTACAAGCCGGCGGTTTGGCTGATGTGGCTGGTGCTTCCGGTCACAGCGTTCAAGTACTGGCGGAACTGGGACCAGTTACCCATGCGGATGGCGGTGCACTTCGACGCCAACTGGCAGCCGAACGGCTATACCTCGCGGGAGGGGTCGTTGATGCTGGGGCTCGGCATCATGGTTGTCATGCTGATCCTGTTCACGGTGGCAGGCTTGATCGTGCGCGCTCTGAAGCCAGCTGCGTCATGGCCGATGCTGGTGGGTTTTTATGTGGTGCTCGGTTTTCTGTGGTTCGGAAACAACTCGATTGTCGAGTGGAACCTGAACCCGCCGACATCCCACTCTGAGTTGGTGGGTGCAAAATCCCCGATGGGACGCGACTCGAGCGAAAAAAAGTTTCTCGCACTGCATTTGTAGCAGGAGGCGTTATGTTCGGGCTTTCGACGGTAGTCACGATTTGGATTTTCGCCGGGCTGGGAGTGATGGTCATCCTGTTCCTGATGAGCGGAATGGCCAGGCTATATCGCAAAGCGGGGCCGCACGAAGCACTCATCGTGTACGGCCTGGGTGGAACGCGTGTGGTGCAGGGGCGGGGCACGCTGGTGTTTCCCATGGTGCAGGTCTGCCGCGATCTGTCGCTCGAACTGATGTCGTTCGACGTAGCGCCGCAGCAGGATCTCTACACCAAACAAGGCGTTGCGGTGACCGTGGAAGCCGTGGCGCAGATCAAAGTGAAGTCGGACCGGGAATCGGTGCTCACGGCGGCCGAGCAGTTCCTTACCAAGACTGATCAGGAGCGCGAAGGCCTGATCCGGTTGGTGATGGAAGGTCACCTGCGCGGCATCATCGGCCAACTCACGGTGGAAGAAATTGTGAAGCAGCCGGAAATGGTTTCCGACCGCATGCGCGGGCACGTGCGCCGAAGATATGAACAAGATGGGCCTTGAGGTGATTTCGTTCACCATCAAGGAAGTGCGCGACAAGAACGAGTACATCACCAACATGGGCAAGCCCGACGTGGCGCGCATCAAGCGCGACGCCGATGTGGCTGCGGCCGAAGCCGATCGCGATACGGCGATCCGGCGGGCGCTGGCGCAGCGGGAATCGGCCGTGGCCAAGGCCCAAGCCGATCAGGAACGGGTGCTGGCGGAAACGTTGTCGCTGGCGAAGCAGGCGGAATCGCAGCGCGACTTGGAAATCAAGAAAGCGCAATACCTGGAAGTTACGAAACGCCAGCAGGCGCAGGCGGACAAAGCTTACGACATCCAGACCAACATCATGCAGCAGCAAGTGATCGCGGAACAGGTGAAGGTGCAGCAGATCGAGAAGGAACAGCAGGTGAAGGTGCAGGAAGCGGAAATCAACCGCCGCGAGAACGAACTGATCGCGACTGTGCTGAAGCCGGCTGAAATCGAGCGTCAGCGGATTGAGACTCTGGCTGCGGCTGAAAAGCAACGCCTGATCGCGGAAGCGGAAGGCCAGGCGTCGTCGATTCGGGCGCAGGGCGAGGCTGAATCCGAAATCATTTTCAAGAAAGGCGAGGCCGAAGCCAAGGCCATGAATGTGAAGGCCGAAGCTTTCCAGGAATACAACCAGGCAGCAGTGATCGACAAACTGTTCGCGATCATGCCCGAAGTCGTGAAGGCGCTGGCCGCGCCGCTGGCCAACGTCGACAAGATCACCATCGTGTCGACCGGAAACGGCGATGCCTCCGGCATGAACAAGATCACCGGCGACATCACCAAAATGGCAGCGCAAGTGCCGGCGCTGTTCGAAACACTCTCGGGCATGCCGATGTCAGAACTGTTGGGCAAAGTGCGGCAGATCGGCGACAAGGCTCCGAAGCCCGAGGCGCCTAAGCCGGGAGATGCACCGAAGAAGTAAGCACTGCTCGCGTAGGGACAGCCGCCTCGGCTGCCCAGTTTGTGTGGGGACGGGCGCCTCGCCCGTCCCGCCGAGCGCAGCGAGGCGCGGAAGCTAGAGCGAGGCGGAAAGTAAACCGGACCGAAATTGCAACAGAGTTTGGAGCAGAGTTATGAACAAACCGAAATACACCGGATTAGGCATCGCGCTCGGCGCCGCGCTGGGAGCGGTCGCCGGAGTGATGGCCGGACATATCGCGATCTGGCTGGGCATCGGCGTCGCGATCGGCATGGTGCTCGGCGCGTCGGTCCGCCGCGTCGAAATGGAATGTCCAGAGTGTGCCGCGATTCATCGCATGCACGAAACGAAGAATCGAACTGAAAACCAGAAGCTAGCAGCAGGAAGCTAGCTGCAGTAGCTAGGAGCTAGCAGCTAGAAGCTAGAAGCTGAACTTAAAAAAGGAGTCCACCATGGCATTACTAGAGCGGGTATCCACATTAGTCCGGGCCAACCTCAACGATCTGATCGACAAGGCTGAAGAACCGGAAAAGATGATCAAGCAGGTCATTCTCGACATGCAGAACCAGCTGCTGCAGGTGAAGACGCAGGTGGCAATCGCCATTGCCGATCAGCACCTGCTGGAAAAAAAGCAGAAAGAAAACGCAGACAAAGTCGCCGAGTGGATGCGCAAAGCCGAACTCGCCGTCGACAAAAAAGAAGACGACCTGGCGCGGGCCTCGTTGCAACGCGTGGAAAGCTATCGCGAGCTGAGCGAAAACTTCACCCAGCAGGTGGCCGACCAGAAGGCGCAGGTGGAGAACTTGAAATCCGCGCTGCGCAAACTGGACCAGAAGCTTACCGAAGCCGAGGCCAAGGCCGACGTGCTGATGGCGCAGCAGCGCCGCGCCCGCGCCGTGACCAAGGCCAGCGATGCGCGCATGGCCATGGGCGACAGCTCCAAGGCGGCCACGTTTGACCGCATGAAGCGCAAGGTGGCGCACTCGGAAGCGGTGAGCGAAGCGAAGGCAGAAATCGCCGGGTCCGACATCAACGACCGCCTGGCCGCGCTCGAGAAAGAAGACCGCATCGAGCAGTTGCTGGCGGAGTTGAAGGGCAAGCGCGGCGCTTAGCGGAAAAGCATAGGAAAATCATGACAGAACGAGCCAATCGAGCGCGCCTGATCGGGATCGTCATTGGCATCGTGGTTCTCATCGTGGCCCTGCTAGTGAAGCGTCTGCGCTAGAGGGCTCATCGGTGCAGTCGTTGTCGGAGTCGATCACGAGCGAAGGTAAGCAGAAATCTCCGGGCAGAATCGGCGACTGCGACGGCGCTGTCTGCGACACTTAGTTCGCAAGAGAAAAGAAAGGAAGCATTTTTATGACGGTTACCATCGCGCAAATCGAAACGAAGTTGGCATCCGTCTTTTTGGTCACGCTATTGCTCTGCGCCTCGGCAGCCGCTCAGCCCCAGCAGAAACCGGAGCGGCTCGCCCAGCAATCGTCGGATGCATGGTTGGCCCTCGTCGATTCTGGGAAGTATGCCGACAGCTGGAACGAGGCCTCGCAATTGTTCAAAGCAGCTGTCACCAAAGAGCAATGGCAGAGCGCATTGCACTCCACCCGGGAGCCGCTGGGCAAACTGATATCGAGGAAGGTGAAGTCGGCAAGCTATACCAAAACAATGCCGGGAGCGCCGGATGGCGAGTATGTGATGATTCAGTACGAGAGCAGCTTCGAACACAAGCAATCGGCAACAGAGACTGTCACTCCCATGTTGGATAAGGATGGGAAGTGGAGAGTCTCCGGCTACTTCATTAAGTAGCCCCGGAGCATTGCGCGAAGGCCGGAGCGCACCCAATTTTACACATGGAATGCCCAGCATTTGCTGCGATTGGGCCCCGAGGTGGCAAGTCGTACCAAGACGCCATGAGTTGCAGCCTGCCCAATGCTAAAATACTCGATTGAGTTCACCGCCTAATCCGGGTGCTTACATCCCTTGACCAGCGGGCGGCATCTCTCCAATACTAGGTGGTCAGGTTTCGAACTGCAGGCTTGGGGGCTAGCGTTTTCTGGAACGTCTTTCAGAGACGTCGTCTTTCAACGCGGAGGCTCCAGCTTGAGTTTCAGAATCGTTCCTGTCAGGAACCTCTCAGGACTGCTCGGGAACTGCAAATCTACTATCGTTTCTAAGGACCGTTCATGAAGAGAGTTGTAATCGTGGGATTACTTGCGCTGGGATGCTTCCTGGCGGGCTGTGGCACCACCAGAACCGCTACCACGGCTGCGGGTGGCAATTGGGCAGCGACGTTTCAAGGGCCGCCTGCGAACGAGACACTGTTCAACTTCGAGACTACGTTTACGGTCAGCGACACTGGGGCATTGACTGTCACCAACTTGAATTTCCTGACCGCCGGGCCGTGCTTTCCTGTGACGGGATTGGGAGAAACGGTGGGCGGGACGTTCGATGTGACCTCAGCGGTGAGCGACCCGACGGCGACCGCCAACGTTACTTTCACGGTGAACGGCAACGGCAACTTGCTTACCCTCACGGGGACGGCGACCGGAGTAACCAATACCGTCGCGCAGACTACCACCTGGAATGCCGTTACCGGCAGCTGGACACTGACGGGAAGTTCAAGCTGCACGCTCGGCCTGCCGACTCCCGGTGGGACGTTCACCATGTGTCCCAACAGCCTGACTTGCACCACGACGTAGAGAAGGTGGAGTTCGACCGGCTAAGGTCCGTCATTTTGTGACTCCTGCGGCAAGGGGCGCACGCCGGAGCTCGGTTCCGTATCTGCACCAGCTGAGCCAGTCGCAACGCCAAGCGTTCCGCAACCTTGTCAAAACCAATCGCTGCGATAAGCGACCCACCAGGCGATAAACACGATTGGGATGGTTGCGGCGATGCCCCACCACAGCGGGAGCAGAAAGTCTGCCGCCAGGCCCAGCACCATGAATACCATCCAGAAGATCTTGCGCTCCATGAAGCGATTGTAGGCCAGCGGCTCCAGGCGTGCAGAAAATGCGAAATCGCCACCTTAAGGAGCCGCAATCCAAATTCCCGCCCTGCCCGTACTACTCCTGAAAGCAGTTCGAAAATAAACAGGAGAGCTTATGAAGACGAAGTTTGCGGTTTTGTGTTTTGCTATTGTGGCGATGTCGGCGCCCATGCTGATCGCCGGTTCCAAGGATCCGATGGTGGGCGGGGCGGCGATGTATGCCAGCAAAGACATCATCGACAACGCGGTGAACTCGAAAGATCACACTACGCTGGTTGCCGCGGTGAAGGCGGCGGGCCTGGTGGATACGTTGAAGGGCCCCGGCCCGTTCACCGTGTTCGCGCCGACCAACGAGGCATTCGCCAAGCTGCCGGCGGGCACGGTGGAGACTCTGCTGAAGCCCGAGAACAAGGAAATGCTGACGAAGATTCTTACCTACCACGTGGTTGCGGGCCGCATCAGCGCAGCCGAATTGAAGAAGCAGATCAGGGAAGGGAACGGGCAGGCTATGCTGAAGACGGTGAGCGGTGGAACGCTGATCGCGATGCTGCAGGGCAGTTCGATTGTTCTGAAGGATGAAAAGGGCGGAATGTCGACCGTGACAATTCCGAACGTGTTTCAGTCGAATGGAGTGATTCACGTCGTCGATGCGGTCGTGCTGCCGAACTAAGTGCGCTACCTCCGCAGCGAATATGACGATTAAAAACGCCCCGGCCTGAACCGGGGCGTTGTTTTCTTTCCGTGAAACCCGTGCGTACTAGAACATGTTCCACAAAAACTGGTTGTAAACGTCGTGGTGGTATTGCACCTCCGGCGCTTTTACGAACGTACCCAGCAGCCGCGGACAGCGGTCGGCGGCTGCCTGTTTCAGATCAGCGTAGCGGCCTTTCACGTCTGCGCCCAAAAGTTTTGTGGTCCACTCGGCATTCCGGAAATCCTCCAGCGCGGTGTAGATGTTGTCGGGCAAATAGCGCTCGGCCTGCCTCAGGTTCTTGATCTTCGAAGTCTCACCGTCAATGCCGCTCTTGAAGATCGCGAGCATCACCAGGTAAGGATTCGCGTCGGGAGACACGGAGCGAACCTCCACGCGCATGCTCTTCTCGTTGCCGATCGGAATGCGGATCATGGAGCCGCGATCGACCGGCGAAGCCTTGATCTGGTTCGGCGCTTCGAAGTGCGGATCGAGACGGCGATAGGCATTCACGCTGGCGTTGAGCAGCAGGCAAATGTCGTTGCCGTGAGTGAGGATGCGGTCGAGAAACGCCCAGCCCATCTTGCTGAGTTTTTCTTCGCCCTTCGGATCCCAGAACAAATTTTTCCCGTCTTCGCTGATGGAAACGTTAGTGTGCATGCCGCTGCCATTTACTCCAACTACAGGCTTGGGCAGGAATGAGGCCGTCAGTCCCATGTTGGTGGCGACCTGGCGGCAGATCAGCTTATAGAGTTGAATCTGGTCGGCGGCGGCAACCACTTCGCCGTAGCCGTAATTGATTTCAAACTGCGAAGGCGCAACCTCGGGATGGTCTTTCTCGTTCTGGAAGCCCATGGAGCGCTGCACTTCGGCCGTCGTGTCGATAAAAGTGCGCAGCAGATCGCCAGGCAGCGAGTGATAGTATCCGCCGGTGTTCACGTATTCGAACTTGCCGGTTTCGTAGTAGTGGCGCTCGGCGTCCGGAGTTTTGAACAGGAAGCCTTCAATCTCATTGGCGGCGTTGAGAGTGTAATTGTGCTTCTTGTGCAGGCTCTCGGCGTAACCCTTGAGCACGCCGCGAATGTCGGCCGAGTAGGACGTTCCTCCCTTGTCGATCACCTCGCCGAAAACCAGCACCTTACCCGAACCAAACACATCCGACGGCGCCCAATAGAAAGCGGCCCAGTCAATGCCCAGCCGCAGATCGCTCTCGCGCTGCGCGGTGAAGCCGCGAATGGAGGATCCGTCGAAGGTGAGGTTGTCCCAGCTCTTCACCAGGAATTTCTTGTCGTAATCGAGCATGTGCAACCGGCCTTCAAGATCGCTGAAGAGCACGGTCACGGCCTTGATGCGCTTTTCGTCGGTCAAATACTTCAGCCGCTCTTCCTGAATCTTGTGCATGGCAACACGATTCTTGCGCTGCTCTTTCGCCTTCAGGTTGAGGTCTTCCAGTTCGTCGTAAGTGAGTGCCAGGAAATTCCGCAGTTCGTTGGACATGGATGTCGTTTAGTCTCCTAAAAATTAGTTCACCGGTAACAATGTGACGAATACAGGGAGTTGCGCGGGCTGGTGATCAGCAGGGAAGAATAATGCCCGGAGCAGTCCCCTGCCAATCGAAAAAGCTGATGGGAGGGATAAAAGAGATTTATTCGGAGTTGCTCGATCGCTCGGCCCGATGCAGCGCCATCACCCGTTCCTCTGCGCAAAGGCGGCAGCACTCCACTCACCCATGGGATGCTCCGCGCCGCAGTCCAGGCACTTCGTTACGGCAAACCCAGTTCGGCATTGGGGACAGGTCGACCCGGTTTGGAATGTGTCAAACGCCTGCCCGCACTTTCCACACTTCCAGAATTCTCCCAGAGGTGGTGCGGTTTTGCATGATGGGCAGGCAAGCCCCTCCCGGCGGGGCAGCTTTGCGAAACGCAGCAGCGCCCGCGCGTGCTGCAATCCGCCCCAGCAATTCATCAGGACGAACACGGCGATGGCTCCCAACCAGAGGTCTCGCTCCCAGAGGGCGAGGCCGATGAACCCGGCCGCGCCAACCAATCCCAGGATCGTAGCCACCAGTAAGCTGCGGGCGCGTCCCAGCACAAACCAGAGCAGCGAGCGAAGAATCTGTCCGCCGTCCAGCGGATAGATGGGCAGGATATTGAAAATTAGCAGCCCCGCATTTATGTAGAAAACCGATCGCAGCAGTCTGAGGAGATCGGGCGCCGTCCCCGACCACCCCGATGACCGGCCCAGCGTGACGAGTACGTAAAGGACCGGCAGGAGCGCCACGTTGACCAGCGGCCCCGCCGCAATGCTCCAGAGTGTCGCGCCGGGCCGGGGCGGCGGGTCCACATACGCCACTCCGCCGAGCGGCCACAGCACGATCTGATTCGCCTTACCTCCAACTTGCCGGCAGGCCAGCGCGTGCCCAAACTCATGGAGCGTCACAATCAAGAACAGCGCCAGATACTCCAGCACATTCCAGGTGATAGAGGAGTAACTTCCCTTGCGGCTCTGGATTTCATACACCGCCACCAGAAACCACGACCAATGCAGAAACACGTCAATCCCAGCGAAGCGAAAGAGGCGGATCGAACCTTGGTGGCTCGGCATGTGCGCAGTCTACTGCATAATGCCAACCGGGTGAATCCTGGGTGAGTGGGGCGGCTCGTGTGAGGCGGGCACTCTTGCCCGCCAACTCTATCCACGTCCACACTGCAGCTATCGGCACCACCCGGGTGCCCCATTTCTCGCGTCTTTTGCGAAAAGTGGGCGGCAGCGCACCGGTTCCAAACCTCCCGCCTCTTTATCCCACGGGATTTGCGGGGGCTTCCAGATGGTGAAACACGCGACGCTACTGCCGGTGGGCCGAAGCTCCCGCTGCCAACTCGCGCAGCGTGCTCAGGAATCCGGCAGCCGTGGCCGGATCGGCGAGTGCATCCAGGTTGACGGTAACGGAAAACTGCGGAGATTCCGGGCGGAAGCGCACTTGCAGAACGTCTTGCTGCCGCACCGTCATCAGTGCGTTCAACTCGGAGGTGGGATCTTCTTTCCAGTGGGTGCGAGTGGTGAGGATGAGCGGGCCGGGATGGTGAACTTCCCATTCGCGTTGGTCGCGCAGGCGTCCCACACTGCGGCTGCGGGCCGACCAGCGATGCCGCACAACTTCCAAATGAAAGCTGGGCGAGCCTCCCAGGTCGGCTTCAAAAGTCAGCGTTTCTTTTTGTTTGTGCCAGCGGTCGAGAATCCAGTGCGCGGGGAACGGCCGGCGGAATTGCATGGTGACCCTGGCATCCTGAAACCCGCGCGAGGGAAACTGAAGCCGCGCATGTAAGCGGTAACTGCCGAGCCAGCGCGAGTCGAGTACATGCCCTTTGCCGGCGCACGCTGCCTGCACCCAGCGCAGCGCCGCCTTGCCTTTGTGCCGGTTGTAGAGGATAAACGCCAGCGACCACAGCCCCAACCAGAGCACCACAACGGCGACCGCGGCGATAACGTCGATCAGCAGAAGGCGTCCCACAACGCTTCCTCTGATGATGATGGTACGACCAAGGTTGCAGGGAGGGCAAGAGGCCCAAACGTGCCATTTCGATTTTTCTGTGGGAAACCGAAAAGGCATATTTTCGGTCGATAGCGATCATTCGTTTCCTGGCCGTCTACGTGGCTTCCGGCGCGGTTTCGGGGATAGCGCACTGCCCAGCCGCTACAATGTCGGCGTGCCTTTTGCCATTCGCGATTTCCGCCTGGACGATTTCGACACCCTCTGGCATATCGACCAGAAATGCTTTTCTTCGGGGATTGCTTATTCCCGCCCGGAACTGAAGTTCTATATTCGCCGGCGAGGATCTTTTACCCTGGTAGCTGAAAAAGCGGACAAAATGGCCGAACGAGTGCCGGAGAAAGCGCCGGCGGCGCCTATCGAAGAGAAGATCGCAGGCTTCATCGTGACTCAGTCCGGCCGGACCGGGCACATTATTACGATCGATGTCATTGCGGCCGCGCGGCGTTCAGGAGTGGGATCGCAATTGCTGCAGGCTGCGGAAGATCGTCTGCGGACGGCCGGGAGCAAGGCGGTCAGCCTCGAAACCGCTGTGGATAATCTTTCTGCACTTGCATTTTACAAACGCCACGGTTACAGCGTCATCGAGACAGTCCCGCGCTATTATTCGAACGGTGTGGATGCGCTGCGGATGAAGAAAGATCTGGCCGTGCCGTAGTCGGCAGCGATTGCCTATACTGGATGCGTGCAGCACCAATTCATGAGTGATGTCGTCCTGAAGATGTCATCCCGAACGGGGCCGAAGGCGCGGTGAGGGGCTTTACGACCTTCGCCAGCTTCAGTGCTGCCAACGGGACCATCCCGCCAGCATGCGCCTTGCTGTCTGCCCGGAGAAAATTTCTGCGATGAAAGTTGCGATTCAAGGCGAGCGCGGTTCCTTCAGCCACGAGGCAGCGGAGAAAATGCTGCCCGGCTGCACTGTGGTCCCGTGCGCCCGCTCGGCGGAAGTTTTCGACCGGGTCGGGCGGGGAACTGCCGCGGCCGCGGTCATCCCGATCGAAAACACGCTGGCTGGGACCGTCGCCGAGCACGCCGACCTGCTCGTGTCGCGTGACGTCTTCATTCAGGGTGAATGCCGGCTGCGGATCGTGCACAACCTGATTGCTGCCCCCGGGGTGAAATTGAGTGCGGTGCGGCGCGCCTTGTCGCATCCTGTGGCTCTCGATCAGTGTCGCGATTTCTTTCGCAAGCATCCGCAGATCGAGCCTGTTCCTTTCTACGATACGGCGGGCAGCGTCAAGCACGTCCTCGCCAACAAGTTGAAAGACGCCGCCGGCATCGCGGGGCCCCACGCCGCGCGCGAATATAGCGGGAAAATTCTGCAGGCCGGAATCGAAGACGATAAAAGCAACTTCACCCGCTTCTTCCTGATTCGAAAATCGAGCGGTGGAAAACTAAATCGGCGAAGCGCGTCTTCGGCCGTGCGCTTTCACGGACTGATTCCCCGCGGCGCGAACAAGACTTCGATCGCCTTCAAAGTGAAAAACGTGCCGGGCGCGTTGTTCAAATCCCTCAGCGTCTTTGCCCTGCGCGACATCAGCCTGAGCAAAATCGAATCCCGCCCCATGCGCGGACGTCCCTGGGAGTATGTCTTCTACGTCGATTTTCTCCGCGGCGACGACGAGCCCGCCAGAAACGCACTCCGCCATCTAGGCGAAGTCGCCGACTTCGTGAAAGTGCTGGGGATTTATCCGGGAGACTGAGTGCGAGGCTCGAAAGCCTACCGCCGGATTCGGGAATCCCCGCACTTCCGGTCACGTTTCCGTCGATTTCGCTTGAAAGCACCCATTATCCGCGTTAGCCTCGGCACCTCGGATATCATGCCACCCCACGGCAACCGGACTACAATTCAAGCCTGACGGGAACTTGCCGGACGGCGGGCTGAACCTTTTCCGAGAGAGTATCATCTAAACTTGAGCGAGTTACACTCAAGGAGACATATGAGCCAGCAATCACCATCCGAGCGCGCTCCTAAGTCCAAGGAAACCAAGGAAATGCAAGATCAACGAGCACTGCCAGTGCTGCCCGTGCGGGACACGGTTCTGTTCCCCCACGCGGTTTTGCCCCTTACCGTGGGGCGGGAAAGCTCGGTCCAGCTGATTAATTCGCTGGGTGAAGACAAGACCATTATCGTCGTGGCGCAGCGCGAAGCCCGTGTGGATTCGCCCCAGCCCAGCGATTTGTACACCATCGGCACCTCGGCCGTGGTCCACAAAGTCGTAAAAATGCCCAACCAGAGCCTGTTCGTGTTCGCCGAAGGTCTGGAACGGGTGAAACTCGGCGAATTTACCCAACTGACGCCGTTTATGCGGGCCAAGGTCATGGCTGTGCCCGAGCCGCCTCCTCCAGTCGTTACCTCGGAGATTGAGGCCCTGCAGCGCAACGTGCTCACGCTCTTCCAGCAGATTGTGGCGGGTTCGCCTACGCTTTCCGACGAACTTTCCACCGTGGCCATGAACATTGACGAACCCGGCCGCTTGGTGGATTTCATCGCGTCGTCTTTGCCGTCGCTCTCTACTCCTGACAAACAGGACACGCTGGAGACCACCGACCTGCAGGTGCGCCTCGAGAAAATCAACCAGCATCTGGCCAAGGAGTTGGAAGTCCAGCAACTGCGCAACAAGATTCAGAGCGAAGTACAGGACCGCGTGCAGCAAACCCAGCGCGAGTATTACCTGCGCGAGCAGATGAAGGCCATTCAGAAAGAACTGGGCGAGCAGGATGAAGGCCAGCGCGACGTTGAAGACTTAAAGAAAAAAATCGAAGAAGCCGGCATGCCCGACGACGTGAAGAAAGAAGCCCTGAAAGAATTAGGCCGGCTTTCCCGCATGTCGCCCATGGCCGCCGACTATTCGCTGACGCGCAACTACATCGAGTGGCTGGCCGTGCTGCCCTGGGCCAAAACTTCGGGCGGCGAAATCGAAATCCCCAAGGCCAAGGAGATTCTCGACGCCGACCATTACGACCTCGAGAAAGTGAAAGACCGCATTCTCGACTATCTTTCCGTGCGCCGGTTGAAGCCGAATATGAAGGGCCCGATTCTGTGCTTCGTCGGACCTCCGGGCGTGGGCAAAACTTCGCTGGGCAAATCGATCGCGCGCGCTCTGGGGCGCAAGTTCGTGCGGCTCTCGCTCGGCGGCGTGCACGATGAAGCGGAAATCCGCGGACATCGCCGCACTTACATCGGCGCGTTGCCGGGGCAGATCATCCAGGGAATTCGCCGGGCGGAAACCAAAGATCCGGTTTTCATGCTCGACGAAATCGACAAAGTCGGACGCGACTTCCGCGGCGATCCCGCTTCCGCCTTGCTCGAAGCGCTCGATCCCGAACAGAATTCCAGCTTCCGCGACAACTATCTCGACGTCACGTTCGACTTGTCGAAGGTGCTGTTCATCACCACCGCGAACATGCTCGATCCTATCGCCGAGCCGCTGCGCGACCGCATGGAGATCATCGAGCTGCAGGGTTACAGCGAAGAAGAAAAAGTACACATTTCGTTCCGCTACCTGATTCCGCGCCAGATCGACGAGAACGGAATCACGACCGATCAGATCGAATTTCCCGAAGACTCGGTGCGTTACGTCATCCGCCACTACACGCGGGAAGCGGGCGTGCGCAATCTGGAACGCACCATCGGCACCATCTGCCGCAAACAGGCGCGGCGTCTGGCCGAAGGCAAGCCCGAGAAGCTGGTGGTCACGAAAGAGATCATTCAGGAGTTTCTCGGCGGCATCAAGATTCGCACCGAAGGCGAAATCGAAGAGCGCACGCAGCGCCCCGGCGTGGCTGTGGGCCTGGCCTGGACTCCGTCTGGCGGCGACGTGCTGTTCGTTGAAGCCAGCCGCATGCGCGGTAAGGGCGGTTTCACCATCACCGGCCAGATTCAGGACGTGATGCGCGAGTCGATGCAGGCGGCGCACAGCTGGGTACGTTCCAATGCGGAGCGGTTGGGGTTGGACGAAGAATTCTTCGCCAACCACGACATCCACATTCACGTGCCCGCCGGCGCCATTCCGAAAGACGGTCCATCAGCCGGGGTCACGATTGTGACCGCGCTGGTGTCGCTGCTCTCCGGACGCCGCATCCGTCCGTTTACCGCGATGACCGGTGAAATCACGCTCAGCGGAAACGTGCTTCCCGTCGGCGGCATCAAGGAAAAAGTGCTGGCCGCAAAACGCGCAGGCGTTCGCGACGTGATCATGCCCGCTGAAAACAAGATGAACGTGCAGGAAGATCTCACGCCTGAGCAGATCGAGAATCTCACTATTCATTACGTGAAGACCATCGACGAAGCGCTGCATGTTCTGATTCCGATAGTGGAAGAGGGAACACCTGAGGCTCAGACCACGCCGCCCGAAGGCTCTAAGGCGCTGGGCAAAGCAGTTCCGCCGGTCAGTGAGCCCCAGCCGGTTCACGTATAAAGCAATCCGGAAGCTTACTCCGCAAACAACGGCCGGCCCCTAGAGAAGGCCGGCCGTTTTCTTAAGTACTCAGAGTCATCACCAGCCTTGTTCTTCGAAGGCTTCCCTTCGTGCGCCTTCTTGTCCTTCGCGGTAAATGCTCCTGACTCGGGCCACCACGAACTCCCGCTAGCTCTCTGCCCTCGAGGTTCGCACCCACTCGGCGATCAGCGACGCCAGCACCACAAGACACGGTCGTCCAAACGATGTAGAGGGCTTCCATCTCGATCTGCTGGTGAAGTTGTTCGGCGCCTTCAACGCCAAACGAGTGCAGTGCCTGATCGACAAAAGCGTGTACGCTCTCGGTCGCTTTCGACAGCACGCTTCCATCGTGGCGCAGGCCGCTTAAAGTGAAGCCGCTCAGCAGGCCGGTCACCCCGGCCTGAAATCTCTCGCTTGCCTTTGCCACCGCGATCACCGAAAGCAGCACGCCGTTCAGAATGCCTGCCAGCACGGAGCAGGGCAGACAATAGGCAACGTGCAGCCCCAGGTAAACCAGTGCCACGTTGATCACCACCCAGAGTCCGCCCATCAGCGGTACCCAGACAACGTACGTTGAAGACGCCAGAGGCCCGCCAACGGTCATACTGCGCCCGATCGTAGGATCCGCGGAGACCGGCATAGATACCTCCTCAAAAACTCACGAAGAATAGTGACGGTGAGTGCGGTTTCGTTACATTTCTCCCGGATCACGGCGCTCGCGATACACTGGCGACTGGCTACACCCATGCGAGTGCGCATTCTCTTCTTCGGCATGCTGAAGGATCTGGCCGGCAAGTCCAGCGACTTGTTGGAGTTGCCAGAGCCCGCTTCGGTCGCGGATGTGCTGGCGCACTATCAGTCGCATGTACCTCGATTCAAGGATTCGCTTCCGTCACTGGCAGTAGCGGTGAACCAGCAATACGCCGGCCCGGAGACCAAGCTGAGGCTCGACGATGAAGTGGCCTTGTTGCCGCCGGTGAGCGGAGGATCAGGCAAGGACGCGAACGAGACTGCCGCGGCGCAGCCGGTCGCGCCCCGGCGCTACGCCGCAGCTTCGATCCTTCATGCCGAGATCATCCGCGAAGCGATTGATACGCAGCAGGTTCTGGCCAGCCTCAAGCGCGGCGAAGACGGCGCGGCCGTGGTTTTCGAAGGTGTGGTGCGCAACCAGACCCGCGGGCGCAAGACGCTTTATCTCGACTACGAGGCCTACGAAGAAATGGCCTTGCAGCAGATGGAGGCTGCTGGCCCAGCAGTCGCTGAAGCAGTTCCAGATTCGCGATGTGGCCCTGGTTCACCGGCTGGGACGGCTGGAGATCGGCGAGACCAGCGTGCTGGTGGTGGTGGCGTCCGCCCATCGCGCCGCCGCGTTTGATGCCTGCCGCTGGCTCATCGATACCCTCAAGCGCACCGTTCCCATCTGGAAGAAAGAGTATTTCGAAGATGGCGCAGTGTGGGCCGATGGCGAGCCTTTTCCCGCGGAAATTCCCCGCGCAAATCCCGCCGGCTAAGCCACCCCAGCCGACTAGGGACGCATCTAACTAACAGGGCTTGAGATTGGTTTCGTAATCGGCCTGCTGCAAATTGGGCAAGGTATAATCTCCTTCAATCATCTTCATTCATCAATGAGAAGATCCGCTTTCCTGGCTCAACGGATTCTGGGCGTGCTGGTTTTGACTTGTGCCGGGCTGGCACAGGAACCGCCCCATTCCGCGCCCGCCGAGACGCTGAAGGTCGACGTCAAACTGGTCAACGTGTTCGTTACCGTCACCGACGCCCACAGCGCTCCGGTGGGCGGGCTGACGAAGGAAAATTTCAGCCTGCTGGAAGACGGCCAGCAACAGAGCATTTCTATTTTTGAGAAGCAGTCGGCGGCGCCGCTCTCGATCGCTCTAGCGGTCGATACCAGCCTGAGCACGCGTCACGATCTGCCGCTTGAGCAGGCCTCAGCGAAACGATTTGCACACGCCATCCTGCGTCCCGTCGACGCGCTTTCGGTCTACGGATTCAGCGAGTATGTACGCGAGTCGACCACCTTTACCGCCGATTTGAAGCGCATCGACGAAGGCATCGATCATATCCGCCTGGGCGCCGCGACTGCCCTCTACGACGCGATCTACGTGGTCTCACGCGCCCTCGACCGGCGCCAGGGCCGCAAGGTGATTGTCCTGATCACCGACGGGGGCGACACGATCAGCAAAATAAATTACAAAGAAGCAGTCCGCGCGGCGCAGGAGGCGGAAGCCACGGTTTACAGCATCATCGTGGTGCCCATCGAAAACAGCGCCGGACGCGAAATCGGAGGCGAGCACGCCTTGATCCAGCTCTCCGAGGATACCGGCGGCAAACATTATTACGCGACGTCGATAACTCAGCTTGACGACGCCTTCCAGAAGATCAGCGACGAACTGCGCACGCAATATTTGCTGGCCTACTATCCCATTCACCGGACATCTTTTTCCGATTTCCGCCGCATCCAGGTCAATGTACTGGGCCAGCCCGAAGCCTCGGCTTATCACGTCCGCAATCGCGCCGGCTATTACACTGTGAAATCGGACTTCTGAATTTGCTTGCTCTGAAACTGGGCCGATCAGGAAACGTCTTTCGTTGCGAGATGATCAGTCTGGAAGGAAAATCATCCACCACTAAGGACGCGAAGTATCACGAAGGGCTTTGATGGCAACGGTTTCCTTTGTGTGACTTTGTGTCCTTGGTGGTAAATGACTTCACCACCGGCGGTTGACACAGATGGCGGATATGCAGATATATTGGCAATACCTGATTTACAGCGGAACCGGTACGCGAATTGCTGTTTTCCTGCCTAAAGCATCATTCAGGATCGCGAGAAGATTCAATCGCGAGAAGACAATTTCGAGTTCGTAGTTGCCGATTATGAGGCGGGTTGTGAGTTCGTAAGCTGAGATCTTGTCTGACCCGATCTGACGATTCTCGGCTTCCGTTTCACGAAGTGTCGCGGAAGAAATGATTCGCGGAAGAAGCAGGGATAAAGTTTTGCAAAGGAAGGTGAACATGTTGTTCGATGCCAAATCTCCCCGCACTCACGCGCGAGGCTTCCACGCGCGGCGCTCCTGCGCGGGACCGACCCTGAAAACTCTTGCCGTGATGCTCGGTGTGCTGGCCTGCTCTGCGCTGATGCTGGCCCAAACCACGATTTCCACCGGAAGCATTCAGGGTGTAGTCACCGACCCGACGGGCGCGGTGGTGAGCGGGGCGAAGATTTCCATCAACAACAAGGCCACGGGACGCGTAATCACGACCGCTACCACCTCGGCGGGCGCCTACGCATCGGGCGCGCTGATCCCCGGGGATTACACGCTGAGAGTGGAAGCGCCGGGATTCAGCACCTCGGAGCTTGCCGTCGTCGTGCAGGTCGGAGTGACTTCGACCGGGAACATCAAGTTGCACGTTGGCCAGCCCGCGCAAATCGTGGAAGTTCAGAGTAGCGAGGTCGCAGTCAACACTGAGCAGGCCACCGTACAGGGAGTTCTAACCACGGAGCAGATTGAAAACCTGCCCATCAATGGACGAAACTTTCTCGACCTGGCCCAACTGGAGCCGGGAGTGCAAATCCAGGACGGCGGAAATTTTGACCCAACCAAGAACGGATTTTCTTCCATTTCGTTCGGCGGCCGTTTCGGACGCACCGCCCGCATCGAAGTCGACGGCCTCGACATCAGCGACGAGACCGTAGGCACGACGACGCAGAACGTGCCCGAAGGCGCCATTCAGGAATTTCAGATTCAGCAGTCGTCGCTCGATCTTTCGACGGAGCTCACTTCTTCCGGATCAGTCAACGTGACCACCAAGTCGGGCACCAATGCCTATCACGGCGAGGGCTACTACTTTTTCCGCGACCAGACTCTGGACGCCGCCCTGCCCGGCGGCAGCGACAATCCCTTTCAACGCAATCAGTTTGGCGGCAGCTTTGGCGGAGCGATTCTGAAAGACAAGCTATTTTTCTTTCTGGATGGCGAACGGACCAAGCAGGACCTGATCAATCCAGTGCTGCCGAGCAGCGTGTTCGCCGGCGCCGCCGGAAGCTACAGCTCACCCTTTCGCGAAGTGGAAGGCCTCGGGAAAATCGATTGGCAGATCAACGCCCGGTACCATTTTTTCTATCGTTTCTCCTACGATCAGAATCACAGCGTGCTGGCGTTCATTCCCAATAGCTTCCAGCCCTTCGGCAATGTGAATCACACGCCTGACCACGCCATGGGTCTGGACTTCAATACCGGAAGTTACACGCACAGCATTCGTTTCGGTTACATGAAATTCCGCAACGGAATCGTGGATGCGGTCTCGGGTACCAACATCTTCAATCCGGCGCCCGGAATCGAACTGGCCATTGGCAGCGATCCGGACTGCCTGACCGCCGGGGCCGACGCTTTCTGTTCGGGACCGAATTTCCTGGCGCCGCAACAGACCTACCAGACCGACCACCAGATCAAATACGACGGCAGTAGAGCACTTGGCGCGCACATTTTCCGTTACGGCGGCGGGTTCAATCATATTTTTGGCGGCGGCTTCGCCAGCTTTCTGGCACGGGCCCCCGCGGTCGGATCGCCGCTCAATAACACGACCATAGCGTTCGCCAATAGCGGGTGCGCGCCCAACCCTCCCTGTTTCCCCGGTGGCTCGGCGAATCCGCTGAATTATCCCGTCAGTAACGTCTCCCTCGGTAACGGTCAGGGTTATGACTCAGAAATACCAGCCTTCGGGTTTCCTGCCGGCGGCAGCGGCCCCGACAACCGCATTTCGGCATATTTCGGAGACGCCTGGAAGGTCAAACCCAACCTGACGTTATCGTACGGGATTCGTTACGTCCGAGACTCTGGACGCACCGACAGCGACCTGGGCCCGATTTCGGCTCTGAATCAATTCAACAACCAGTTCTATTCGAGCCTGGGCAATCGCGTGAATCAACCCAATCTCAACTTCGCACCGCAAGTGGGTATTGCCTATGATCCTTCGAGTAACGGTAAGACGGTGATTCGCGGAGGCATCGGCCTTTTTTACGAGAACTCGATCTGGAACAACATTGAATTCGACCGGCCAGCGCGATTGCAGAAGGGATTGTTTCTGGCGGACACAACCGTCTGCTCCAGCGGCAGTCCCCAAGCCCTGACCTTGCCCACGGGCACCACGGTCCCCATTACGTTTTGCGGCCAGCCGATCGGAAGCGTAGCCAGCCAGATTTCCGCTCTGCAAGCGCAGTATCAAGCCGCAACCCTGGCGGCCGGGCCGGCCGCCAACCCCTCGTTCATCGGGACATCCCTGGCGGACGGGCTAGACGCGACGGGGACGGATCTGCTGGCGCCAACTTACGTCAGCCCGCGTTCCCTGCAAATGAACCTCGGCATCCAGCATGAGATCCGTCCAGGGATGGTTTTCACGGCGGACTATCTGCGGAACATTGAGACGCACACGCTGCTCGCGGTGGATACCAACCACGTGGGCGACTATCGCTTCCCGGCCATGAACTTTACCGGAGCCGTCACCGCTGCCATACAAGCGACAGTGGCGAATAATCAGGGGTCGGCAAACGCGGGTTGTGCTTCTCTCGGCGCAGGACCGGCCATGGTCAGCTGCTACCTCGCCCATTTCAACAACATGTATTCGCCCGCGTCTCCGCAGGGTGGCGGAACGGACCCATACGCCGGCACCATCGCGGACTTCGCCTCCAATGGCCTCGATTCCGGCTATTCGTTCTGTAGTGGAGCACCTTGTCCCAACGCGGCTTTCCCCGGCATTAACCCGCTTGTCGGCGCCAACCAGATGCTGTTCCCCATCGGTTACGCGAAAAACACAGCGGTACAGGTGTCGCTGAAGCAGCACCTGAAGAATCCGTTTCCTGGTATTACAAACTTCGATCTGCAAGTGTCTTATCAGTTGCAGCGCTACGTCGCCGCGGCGCAGGATAACGACTTCATCACCATCGCCACCGACTTCAACAGCCCGCAGCGCTACTCTGGGGCCGAACGGGCTCGACCGCAAGCACCAGATATCTTTCGGCGGCACGGTGGATTTGCCCTTGCACTTCCGCGTGGGCATGATTGGACATTTCTACAGCCCGCTGCCCGTGACTCTCACTTTGAGCCCGACCGGCGCCCCGGGCGGCATCTTCGTGACGGATGTCACCGGCGACGGCACCGGCGACGGGAGTTTCGCTTCCAACGGAGGCCTCGGCGACGTTTTGCCGGGAACCAACATCGGCTCGTTCGGGCATGGCATCAACCAGAACAACATCAACAAAGCCATCAACACCTACAACCATCTCGATGCCTTCCAGCCAACGCCGGCGGGACAGGTGCTGATTAACAGCGACCTGTTCGGGGTGAATGCCACGCAAAGCTTGTCGAATCTGCAGACCCTGGGAGGAGTGCAGCAGCCCATCGCGCCCGCTCCCTACGACGAAGCCGGCATGGGCTGGCTGCGCGCGTTCGACATTAGTTTGAACTGGATGTACAAGGTCAAGGACAAGGTCACTGTGCAGCCCGGGGTTTCGTTTTTCAATGTGATGAACTTTGCCAACTTTGACGGACCCGCAAACCCGTTGAGCGGAGTCCTGAGCGGAACTTGCGGATCGCTCAACGGCACCGGCTTCGGGGCCCAGCCGCTCTGCCCCAGTCGAGGCCAGCAGAGCAACAACCGCCTGGGCCTGGGCTCGGGCGTTTTCGCGCTGGGATCTCCGCGCGTGATGGAGTTCTCGTTGAAATTCAGCTTCTAGCGCGCGTTTCGCCATTTTGCTCCGGCTGTGTGCTCGATCAGTGACGGCGTCGGCTTTTTCGTGCTTGTGTACAATGTCAGTCATGGCTTTCCGCACGCCGCCGGGCAATCCCAACGCCGCCAATCGCGGACGCACTCCGCCTCCGGAAGATACTTTTGAAGAAGCAGCCTTTCTCAAGTCTTTGGGCGAGAAACAGAAGCCGGTGTCGGTGAAGTTGCTGGACGGGCAAACATTCCGCGGCTGGATCGAATACTACGACAAGCACATGGTGCGGCTCACCCGCGAGGGCGCACCCAACCTGTTCATCTTCAAGCACGAGATTATGTACATTGCCGAAGACGGCGGGAAGCGGAAATGAACCGGGCTTCGGGCTTCGGCGCTCGGGCTTCGGCTAAACCCCGATGGCGCGTGCGCGCTTATCGGTGCGTCCAAGCGGTGCGCCGCGCGAATACATGTTTTCTGTCAGTGTCCATCACGCTGCTCAGGCTGGTTAGCCGAAGCCCGAAGCCCGAAAGCCGAAGCCCAATTATGCCATCCAATCGCGACAACTTCCTTCCCGCCATGTCGGCGATCGCTCGCGAGGCGGGCGCGCTGCTGATGCATTATTTTCAGAAGCACATCAAGATCGAATACAAAGGCGACGCCGATCTGGTTACGGCGGCCGACCGCGCTTCGGAGGCGTTGATTCGCGAGCGCATCCAGCAGCAATTTCCCGGGCACGATGTGCTGGGTGAAGAGCAGGGATTGAACGACCAGGGCAGCGACTACCGCTGGTATGTCGATCCGCTCGACGGCACCACCAATTTCGCGCACGGGTATCCAGTGTTTTGTGTGTCGATGGCGCTGGAGCGACGGGAGCCGGGCGACGTGAAGGAGTCGGCGGAAAGGCAAGCGCAGCGCATCGCAGGCGTGGTTTACGATCCGACGCGCGACGAACTTTTTTCCGCGGAGCAGGGCAAGGGCGCGCATCTGAACGGCGCGGCCATTCACGTTTCGCAGGCGGCGCAGTTGAAGGAGAGTCTTTTAGCTACCGGATTTCCCAGCCACAAGCGCCACAAGAATCCGAACATTCACTTCTATCACCAGATTACGCTGCGCACCCACGGTGTGCGGCGCGCCGGATCGGCGGCGCTCGACTTGTGTAACGTGGCCAGCGGCCGCTTCGACGGCTTCTGGGAATTCAATCTCAATCCCTGGGACACCGCCGCGGGCGCGCTCATCGTCGAAGAAGCCGGCGGCAAAGTGAGCCGCTTCGACGGATCGCCATTCGAAATCGACAGCCGCGAAACTCTGGCCTCCAACGGATTGATCCACCCAGCGCTGGTGCAAGAATTCCAAGAAATCTTCGCGGGCCGCGGGCTCGATCCGCTGCCGAATCCAGCCGATTACAAAAGATAAGTTTTCTGTGTTCCCCTGTGTGACCCTGTGGTCAAGAAGTTCTATTACCACGGAGGCCACAGGGTCACACACGAGGACACAAGCTTACGCGTCCCCGGCGTTACAATAGGTAGGGACCACCCGGTTTCCGGCCCGTCCCTCTATTTTTGCCCCCGCAGGTTCAACGTGATCGACTCACTTCTCGAACGCAAGATTGAAAAGCGCCCCGACAAAGTCAAACTGCAAGGCCGCATTCTTTTTCTTACCGAAGATCCCGAACTCATCAAGAAGCAGCTCGCCGGCGAAGACCTGCCCTGGGATACGAAGAATCCCGCGAATAATCCGAAACTGCGCGACGACATTTCAACCGATGAAATCACTCCCGCGCATTACTGCTTCTATTTTGACGAAACCCTGGGCGAGATTCCTTATCTCGGCCTGAAATGCGGCAACGTAACGCCGATTGGCCGCGGTGACGTGAAGCGCGGCGGATTCGTCTGCGCAGTCAGCGGCAAGCGCCGCGGCAAGGGCTCCAGCCGCGAGCAGTCGCCGTATGCGGAAATGTGCGCCGGGATTCGCGTGGTGATCGCCGAGAACATCGAGCGCATCTACAAGCAGAATTGCCAGAACCTGGGCCTGCTGACGTCGACCAACTTCTCGCTGATCGACCGTATTCGCGCCGGAGAAGAAATTCTCCTAAGCGAATTCACGGCGGGCGAAGATGAAATTACGCGGCAAGTAATTGAGTATGGCGGCCTGTTTCCGTTCAATGTAGCGAGGATGCAGAAGAAGGTGTTTCTGCCGGTGATTCAGCACAAGTTCGAATTCTTAGGAATGGCTGGCGGCGTACGCCGATATCGCACGCACCCAATGACGTTGGCGGAGAAAATCTTCGCCCGGCACATGATCGACGACAAAGGCGAAGTGGGCGTCCCTGCCGTAAAGCCCCGCGACACTGGCTTCGCCCGCGCCGATCTCCGCTTCAGCCACGAATACGTCACACCCATGGCGGCCATCTTTTTCGAACGCTATGTCGGCCCTGATGCCAAAGTGAACGACGCGTCCAGCATCATCTTCTTCCGCGATCACCTGACCTTTCTCGACGAAGTAATCTCCGAAGAGAAAAAGAAACTCGGCCTGCTCGACCTGGCCACGCAGCTCAAACTCAAGCAGCAGGACTTCGCCGCCAAGCAGGGAATCAAGCTGCACGGCGAATTAAAAGACCGCAAAGGCTCCGAAGGCATTTGCCATTCGATCGTGCTCGAAAGTTACGCCCTGCCGGGACAATTGAACATCGGCTCCGACTCGCACACGCCGCACGTAGGCGCGATCGGCTGCGTGGCCTTCGGCATCGGCACGACCGACGTGTTCAATTCCTGGATCACGAAAGACGTACGCGTGAAAGTCCCGGAGTCGGTGAAGATCACAATCCGCGGCCGCAAGCACGCCAACGTCACCGCTAAAGATTTCATTCTGAAAATTCTCAGCCTCGACTACGTGCGCAGCGGCAAGGCGCTGGCCAAAGTGATGGAATACGCGGGCGAGGCCATCGAAGCTCTCAGCGTCGACGAACGCGCCACCATGACCAACATGGCCGCCGAAATCGGCGGCTTCACCGGCATCGTCGCGCCCGACAAGAAAGCTGTGGACTTCCTGGTCGAGCGCCGCAACATGGATCGCAAAAAAGCCGAAGCCATGATCGAAGGCCTCTACAGCGACCACGACGCGCAGTATGCCCACGTGATCGAACTCGACGCCGCCGAAATCACGCCCATGGTGGCCACGCCAGGCGATCCGGGCAACGGAAAATATATTCGCGACCTGAACACGCCGGTGCCGGTGGAGATCGCGTACGGTGGCACTTGCACTGCCGGCAAGAATGAAGACATGGACATGTACGCCGCCGTGCTCGCCGACGCGCTCAAACATGGCAAGCGCATCGCCGATTCGGTGAAGTTCTACATCCAGTTCGGCTCGCAGGAAACGCGCGAATACTGCCTGCGTCGCGGATATCTTGAAGTCTTTCAGAAGGCCGGCGCAATCGTGATCGAGCCCAGTTGCGGCGCCTGCATCAACGCCGGCCCGGGAGTTTCCACTCGTCCCGATCAGGTAGTGATCAGCGCCCAGAACCGCAACTTCCCCGGCCGCAGCGGCCCCGGACAAATGTATCTCGCGTCGCCCTATACAGTGGCCGCCAGCGCGGTGGCCGGATACATCGTGGAGTACGAGCCCAGCGAGAAGAAGGAACTGGTAGAGGCGTAGGCCGCTGCCGAGACTTGGATTTACCGGCCCTGATTCGCCAGGTTTCGGCGGGCCAGCGTGGTCGGCCGCCCGTAAGTGGTTGATTTCAGCTAGGATGGCTGAAATCAGCCACCCCGAACTTTGCAACTTTTTTCGCCCTGCCGAGTTCAAATAGGTAGGCGCTTCCAGACAGAGACGGTGGATCTGGAGCAGGGGGTAACAAAAATGCGATATCTAAAGTATGTGGCTTTACTGGCGGTTTTGATGGTTCCACTGGCTTACTCTCAAGCGCAGGTCAGTGTGGGCGTGGGAGTTGGCCCGGGCTATATTGGAGCAGCTCCGGTCTGCGACTATGGCTACTACAGCTACTATCCTTACGCGTGCGCTCCGTATGGATATTACGGGCCTAGCTGGTTTGCCGGCGGAGTCTTCATCGGCGCCGGCCCGTGGTATCACTGGGGCGGGGGCGGATGGGGCCGTGGCTATTATGGACGCGGCGGCTGGGGCTACGGACGCGGCGGCTATGGTTATGGACGCGGTGGCTACGGTTATGGTCGCGGTTACGCTGGACGTGGCTACGCTGGACGTGGCGCGGTCGGCGGATTCCATGGTGGTGCAGTTCGTGGCGGAGGGGGCTTCCACGGTGGTGGGGGCGGATTCCACGGGGGCGGCGCGGTCCATGGCGGAGGCGGTGGATTCCACGGTGGCGGCGGCGGACACGGTGGCGGCGGCGGACACCGCTAAATTGATCAGTGATCGGTAGGTAGCAATGGCCGGCAAGCAACTCTTGCCGGCCGTTGCTTTTTCGAGCTTCAAGTTCCAAACCTTCGTTTCACTTCGTGACGGTTCGCGGCCTTTCCTGGAGCCGCGCGCCAGCCCGGCCATCCGGCAAAAACAAATCGAGCCCACAGCCCTGTACCCGCGGGCTGCGTTCTTGCTAGAATGTGCGGTTCCGTGCGGGACGCCGGAAACGGCCCGCTCCGTCGTAGTAAGATATTGGTATACATCTCAGGAGACAGAACCCTTATGGCCTACGTAATTGCCGAGCCTTGCATCAACACGAAAGACACCGCCTGCGTCGACGCGTGTCCCGTGGATTGCATTCATCCCAAGAAAGACGAGCCTGCCTATGCTACCGCCGAGCTCCTGTATATCGATCCGGTGGAATGTATTGACTGTGGCGCCTGCGTGCCCGTGTGTCCGGTGTCGGCCATTTTCGCGCTCGACGATCTGCCGGAAAAGTGGAACGAATTCACCGCGAAAAACGCCGCATATTACGGACGGTAAACAGCGGTCAGGTTTCAGCTGTCAGCCGTCAGGATAATCAGGCCCGGGTCGAGTCCAGGAAAAGGTTCAGGGGCGTGCGTCCAATTGTGGGCGCGCGCCTTTTCGTTTTTGGTCAAGTCGCCGCCGCAGGAAATTGGATGTGTCCACACGCGCTGGGTGCCCCATTTCTAGCGTCCTTTGCGAGAAAGCCTGCCCTGAGCGAAGTCGAAGGGCGGGGATTTTGACTTTGCCAGTAGGGCGGACACTCTTGTCCGCCCGTCTTTGATTTTGGTTTCGGGGCGGATGTTCCTGACGACTCAGGACCGATAGCCGACAGCCTGCCTGGATTTACAATCAAGTTCGTCACCCCAACTGAGAATCATGGCCCTGATGGAGTCGGAAGCGATCGTGTTGCGCACGTATCCGCTGCGCGAGGCCGATCTGCTGGTCACATTGTTCACGCGCGCGGAAGGCAAAGTTCGCGGCGTGGCCCGGTCAGCGAAAAAATCGAAGCGCCGCTTCGGCGGCGCGCTCGAGCCCATGACTCACGTCCGCGCGTTTTACGACGTCCGCGAGCGCCAGGAACTGGCGCGCCTCGATGCCTGCGAAGTAATCGAGTCTCCGCTGGCCACCGAAGTCAGCTACGCGCGCGCCGTTGCGCTGGCGCACGTAGCCGAGCTGCTGGACGAAATGCTCCCCGACCGCGAAGCCAACGACGCCATCTTCCGTCTGACGCTTTCCGTGTTGCACGCCCTGCAACATGTTGAGAGTGAACACCGAACCTCAGCAACAAAGGCTGGCTCGGCCCTCAAAACCGATGGGGCCAGCAAAGCCGCCCCCGACACGACAACCAGCTCAGACATCTGGATGCCAGTCACCTATTTCGAACTATGGCTGACGCGCCTGGTCGGCTTCCTCCCCGAGCTGACAGAATGCATCGCCTGCGGCCGCACCCTGAACGGCAGCCGCGCCTGGTTCCACGCCCTGGCCGACGGCCTGATGTGTCCCGACGACAAGCGCCTGGCGTCGTCCGAAATTTCCAGCGAATCGCGCGCGCTTGCGTCACAAATGTTCCGTGCCCCAGTCGAGAGTTTCGCCGGAACGCCCTGGCCCAGATCGCAAGCCGCCGACCTGCGCAAATTTCTGATCCAAATACTGCAACGTCACATTGAGAAAAAGCTGGTCACGGCGAGCATGCTGGAAAAAGGCGGGTTCTAGTGCTTAAACTGAATTTCCGGGAAATTTGGCTGGCGGGGCGAGTGAAGGGTTTCAGAAGCGCACCGTTTGGCACCGCGAATGACCCTCGTTTCAGTCCATTGAGGTATGCTCTGTGATTCAGGTCTGAGGCCGAAGAATCATGACTGACAAATGGGGCAGACGTCTGTTCACGGCGGGTGCAGTTGTGCTCATCATCCTTGGGCTGGTGCACTCTCTGTCGCTCTTCGAAAAGCCCGTTCCCGCGAATGACACGGAGCGGCAGTTGCTGGATCTGATGTCGAACTACAAATTCAATCTGATGGGCTCGATCCGCAGCATGGACGATTTTCTGCGCGGGTTTAGCGTGGCCTTCCTTGTGGGGGCGATCACCATGGGGGCGCTGGACCTGGCGCTGTCTCGTGAGCGTGCGGGACTGCTGAAACGAGTGGCGCTGATCAACGCCGTCTGGCTGGCCGTGATGACGGCCGTTTCATTGCGTTATTTTTTTGCCGCTCCCACATCATTCCTGGTCGCGGCGCTGTTGATCTTCGTGCTCGCATGGCTCAAATTACCGGATGACGCCGCGGGCTAGATGCGTGGATCCCATTCTGGCTATGATCGGTGCTGGTTCACCATAAGTCACACGGCTGGCGCGGTGTAAAGTCTACTTTCGTGTGCTCAAGCGCCCACGAAAGTAGACACTTTTTCCACAACCTAACTCCTTTCCCCTCATCGCCGGTCGAAATTATCAACGACTTAGCGGAAAATTCTCCGAAGTTTTCCACAGTGTTCCTTCAGAAACGTTTTGTAAATACGCGCCCAAGAACGCAAGCCGTAGCTGACGACTCCCCGCCGTTTCCATTACAATCATGGATTACCTGCTGGGTTCTAATGGCGCTGTGGCGCAGCTTCCAGTTCCCGCCGCGAGAGTCGATGCGGAGCAAGGGTTAGCTGGAAGCTAGCAGCTGGCAGCCGTATCTCATGCATCGATCCACTTCCAATCCGCCGACGTTTCAGGAACTCATCCTGCGGCTGCAGGCTTTTTGGGCTGAGCGCGGGTGCGTGCTGCAGCAACCTTATGACGTCGAAGTAGGCGCTGGCACGATGGCGCCGGAAACTTTTCTGCGCGTGCTCGGGCCGAAACCGTACAAGGTGGCCTACGTGCAGCCCTCGCGGCGCCCGGCGGACGGGCGTTACGGCGAGAATCCGAATCGCCTGTTCAAGCACATGCAGCTGCAGGTAATCCTGAAACCTCCGCCGGAAAATGTGCAGGAGTTGTACCTGGAGTCGCTGGGCGCGCTCGGCATCGACCTGCGGCAGCACGACATCAAGTTCGAAGAAGACAACTGGGAAGCGCCCACGCTCAGCGCGTGGGGCGTGGGTTGGCAGGTGATGCTCGACGGACTCGAGATCACGCAGTTTACCTATTTCCAGCAGTGCGGTGGCGTGGATTTGTTTCCGATTTCAGCCGAGCTCACGTATGGTCTGGAGCGCATCGGTGCGTTTCTGCAGGACGTGGATTCGATTTACGACATCGTGTGGGCGCGCGATCCGGAGACGGGTGCCGTGGTGAAGTATGGCGAAGTGCGTCTGGCCGACGAACTGCAGTTCTCCGTCTACAACTTCGAACTGGCAGACGTGGAGAAGGCCTGGAAGCATTTCGATTTATGTGAGGCGGAATGCAAGGGGCTGCTGGAGAAGTATGCGGCTCTGGCGAAAGATCACCCCGAGGGCGACGGCATCGCGCGCGCCAAGGCACGGTTTCCTCTTCTCGGTGCGTACGATCTTTGCCTGAAGTGCTCGCACATGTTCAACATTCTCGACGCGCGCGGCGCGATCTCGGTCACCGAGCGCGTGGGAGTGATTGCGCGCGTGCGGGCGCTGGCCGTGGGAATCGCGAAAGCCTGGGTAGATCAGCAGAAGAGTGAAGCGGCAGCTGCGTCGGAGAAGTCCGACGAGCCTGAACCTGTCAGTGTGAAGAGCCTGAAGAAAGACAGTGACAAGCTGACTCCGGTGGGGTCGTAGCGACACTGGCGTTACGACGTGACGGTCATCACATCAACTAACGCGATGTTTTGAGAACCTTGATGAATTGAAAGCATGGCAGATTTTCTCCTTGAGATCGGGTGCGAAGAGATTCCGGCGCGGATGATTGACGCGGCCTCGCGAGAGTTGAGCGAGCGCGTTGAGGGGTTGCTGCGCCGCGAGCGGCTGACGGCGAGCGAAGTCGCGCATTTCGATTCACCGCGACGGTTGGCCGTGCTCGCGTCCGGAATTTCTGTGGCGCAGGCGGACATCACCGAGCAAGTCACTGGACCGTCTGCGAACGTCGCATATAAGGATGGGCAGCCCACGCCTGCGGCGCACGCTTTCGCGAAGAAATCTGGAGTGGACGTCGCGCAGTTGGAAAAAATCAGCACACCCAAGGGCGAGTATGTGGCCGCCACGGTCACGAAAAAGGGCCGCACCACGGCCGAGATTCTCGCTGAACATCTGCCGAAAGAAATTTCCACCATTTACTGGCCGAAGAATATGTACTGGCGCAAGCCGAACGAGCGCTTCGTGCGTCCGGTGCGCTGGCTGGTGGCGATGCTGGATGGCGAGACGATCCCGCTCGAATTCGGCGGGGTGCGGGCGGGGAGGACTTCGCGCGGGCACAGGATTTTGTCCGACGGTCCTGTGACAATTTCGCGGGGGGGATCTTCCTACGTTGATTCTCTGCGGGCGGCGAAGGTTCTGGGACGCGGAGAGCGCGAGCATCAGATTCGCAAGGCGCTCGACGCGGCGACGCGAACTGTTCCTGGTGCGCGCTGGCGGGAAGACAAGACGCTGCTTGATACGGTCGTGAACCTGACGGAATTTCCGTCGGTGATTTTGGGAAGTTTCGATCCGCAGTTTCTGGCGTTGCCGGCGGAAGTGCTGGTCACGGTGATGCGCGATCACCAAAAATATTTTGCCGTCGAAGATGCCGAAGGCAAACTGCTGCCGCATTTTCTTGCGGTGCTCAATACGGACAGCGATCCACAGGGACTGATCCGGCACGGGAACGAACGCGTGCTGCGGGCGCGCTTCAACGACGCGCGCTTTTTCTGGGAGACGGACCAGAAAAAATCGCTGCTGGAGCGGCTGGAGTTGCTCAAGCATGTGACGTTCCAGAAAGACCTGGGCAGCTATTACGATAAAACGTTGCGCGTGCAACGGCTGTGCAGCTGGCTGAGCGAAATCCTCAAGCAGAACGGAATGGCGGTGCGTCCGGGCGTGATTCACAAAGCGGTGTGTCTCGCCAAGGCCGATCTGACCACCGAACTGGTGAAGGAATTTACGGAGCTGCAAGGCATTGTCGGCGGGCTCTACGCGCGGGCGCAGCAACTGGATCCGAGCTTGCCCGAGGCCACGCGTCTCGCCATTGCCGATGCGGTTTACGATCACTACAAGCCTGAATCGACCGACGATGAAGTGCCGCGGTCGATCGAGGGAGCCGTGCTTTCTATCGGCGACAAGGCCGATACGATTGCCGGAATGTTTGCGCTAGGCCTGGTGCCGAGCGGGTCGAAAGATCCGTTTGCGCTCCGGCGGCAGGCGAATGCCATTGTGAAAGTCATCGCGGAGAAGAAGCTGCCGTTGCGCTTGACGGCGATGATGCGGGATGCGCGGACCGGGTATGCGAAGTCCGAGGCAGAGAAAAAGTTCGTCGACGAGGCAACGTTCGATGCCTCGGTGAGAGCCTTCTTCCGTGAGCGGTTGGAATTTTATTTGAAAGATGCGCGTGGCTATGCGTATGACGTGGTGAAAGCGGTGCTGGGGGCCGATGCGGAAGATGTGGTGGATACGCTGGCGCGGGCCGAAGCGGTCAAGCAGGTTTTGCACATGCCGGAGTTTCAGGCGATTGGCGCGGCTTGCAAGCGGATGCGGAACATCCTGAAGCAGGCGGATGAAAAGGGAATCACGGTGGCAGCGAAATTCCAACCTCTGCCTGACTCCGCTCAGGAAGAGAGATCGCTGGCTGCCTACGTCGAGGTCAACGGGCCGAAAGTTGCGGCGCTGCAGAAAGAAACGAAGTACGGCGAGGCTCTGATGCTTCTCTCCACGGCGCGGGAACCTGTGGATGCTTTCTTCGACAAGGTCATGGTGATGGTAGATGACGAGCGTGTGCGGGCGAACCGGCTGGCGCTGCTGCGGACTTTGCTGAAGGAGTTTTCCACGATCGCGGATTTTTCGGAGATCGTGACGGAGAGCAAGAATGCTGGAAGCTAAGCTCTTGGGGCTAAGGCCCGGAGCTTGTTCTGAGCACATACCGCAGCGCTAGAAGCGCTGCGCCACCCAAGATCGGAACAAGACGGATTGCACGGTATCTGAATTCGAATTTGCAAAATCTCGAGACAAAGGACTCATAGTCATGGCGACGATCACTCTCCCAGAAACTCCAGTGCAGACTGGCAAGCAGGAAACCAAGCAAGAAACAAAGAAGTCCGCGACCAAGTACGTTTACTTTTTTGGCGGCGGCAAGGCTGACGGCGACGGCAAGATGAAGGACGTGCTGGGCGGCAAGGGCGCCGGCTTGGCCGAGATGACCAATGCGGGGCTGCCCGTGCCTCCGGGATTCACGATTCAGACCGAGGCTTGTCGCGAGTACATGCGCAGCGGTGGAGTGTCGAAAGACGTTGACCGACAGATGGAAGATGCGCTGGCGAAGCTGGAGGCGCTTCAAGGCCAGAAACTGGGCACCGGGGAGAATCCATTGCTCGTGAGCGTGCGGTCTGGCGCGAAATTTTCAATGCCCGGCATGATGGATACGATTCTCAATCTTGGGCTGAACGACGAGAGCGTGGTGGCGCTAGCTAAGCTCAGTAACAATCCGCGCTTCGCGGCGGATTCCTACCGGCGGCTGATTCAGATGTTCGGCAATGTAGTGCTCGACATTGAGAAGTCGGCGTTCGATGAAGTGTTCGATCACAAGAAGAAGCAGAAGAAGGCGAAGCTCGACACCGATCTCGACGCAAAGGCGTTGCAGGAGGTGATCGCCGAATACAAGAAGGTTGTGAAGAAGCACGCGAAGCGGGACTTTCCGCAGGATCCGCATGAGCAGCTGGTAATGGCACGGGACGCGGTGTTCCGCTCGTGGCAGAACGACCGTGCCAAGACCTACCGCCGCATCAACAACATCGATGACATGCTCGGCACTGCCGTGAACGTGCAGGCGATGGTCTTCGGCAATCTCGGTGACACGAGCGGCACGGGCGTGGGTTTTACGCGCAATCCCGCGATTGGGACGAAAGAATTTTATGGTGAGTTCCTTCTGAACGCGCAAGGCGAGGACGTGGTTTCGGGCGTGCGTACGCCCGTGCCCATCCTCGAACTGCACAAGATTATGCCCGACGTTTACAACCAACTGCGCGACACCACGACGCGACTGGAAAAACATTACAAGGACATGCAGGATTTCGAGTTCACCATCCAGGACGGCAAGCTCTACATGTTGCAGACGCGCAACGGCAAGCGCACGGGACTGGCGGCGGTGCGAGTTGCGATCCAGATGGTGGAAGAAGGATTGATCACGAAGGAGGAAGCGATCTTCCGAGTCGAGCCGAACCAGCTTTATGATTTTCTGGTGCCGCGGCTGGATGAGAAGAGCACGAAAGTGGAAGTGCTGGCGACGGGATTACCGGCATCTCCCGGTGCGGCTGTGGGCCAGATTGTGTTCACCGCGGATGAAGCCGTCGAGATGGCGGGTCACGGCGCGGAGAAGAAACCGGTGATTCTGGTTCGTGCCGAGACGACCCCGGAAGACATTCATGGCATGGAAGTGGCGAAGGGTATTCTCACCTCCCGCGGTGGCATGACGAGTCACGCCGCAGTGGTGACGCGCGGCATGGGCAAGTGCTGCGTGGCAGGAGCGGGCGACATCGCGGTGGATGAAAAGAAGGGGGAGATGCGGGTGAAGGGCCAGGTCTTTAAAGAAGGAGACTGGATTTCGCTCGACGGAACCACTGGCCGCGTGATCAAAGGCAAGCTGAATACGATTCCTCCCAAGGCGGATGATCCCGAACTGTTGAAGCTGATGGCTTGGGCCGAGCCGTTCCGCAAGCTGAGAGTGCGCGCCAACGCCGACATTCCGCGCGACGCAATCCAGGCGCGTGCGTTCGGAGCGGAGGGCATCGGGCTTTGCCGCACGGAGCACATGTTCTTCGGCGAAGACAAAATTCCGCACATGCGCGCCATGATTCTTGCGGACAATGAAAAAGACCGCCGGACCGCGCTGAAAAAACTGCTGCCCATGCAGCGCGCCGACTTCGCGGGAGTCTTCAAGGCGATGGACGGGTTGCCGGTGACGATCCGCACGCTGGATCCGCCGTTGCATGAATTCCTGCCGCGCCGCGAGGACTTGATGGTGGATATCGCGATGCTGCCTCACTCCGACGCCAAGCGCAAGAAGGAATTGGTGCGAGCGTATCGCGACTACGGCGTGAAGTCGGCGGGCGACCTGAAGAAAGTGTTGCCCACGCTGTTGGCGCGCGTGGAGCAGTTGCACGAGTTCAATCCCATGCTCGGGCATCGTGGCTGTCGCCTTGGCATTACGTATCCGGAAATCACGGAGATGCAGGCGCGCGCCATTTTCGAAGCCGCGGTCGACGTTACAAAAAAAGGCGTGAAGGTGCTGCCCGAGGTGATGATTCCGCTGGTCGCCATGGTGAAGGAAATGGCGAATCAGGCGGCGATCGTGCGGCGCGTGGCAGAAGAAGTGTTCGAAGAAAAGGGAATGAAGATAGACTACCTGGTCGGCACCATGATCGAGTTGCCGCGCGCGGCGCTGGTAGCAGACGAGATCGCGAAAGAGGCCGAGTTCTTTTCGTTTGGCACCAACGATCTCACGCAGACCACGTTCGGTTTTTCGCGAGACGATGTGAACAAGGTACTCCCGACGTATCTGGCGGAAGGAATTCTGAAGCAGGATCCGTTCGCCGCACTTGACCGCGAAGGCGTGGGACAGCTGGTGAAGATGGCCACGGAGCGCGGTCGCAAGACCCGGCCAACGCTGAAGGTTGGAATCTGCGGCGAACACGGCGGGGAACCGTCGTCAGTGGAATTTTGCCATCAGGTGGGGCTGAATTACGTTTCCTGCTCGCCGTTCCGCGTGCTGACGGCTCGGCTGGCAGCGGCACAAGCGGCAGCCGCCGAGACGCTCAAGGTCGAGGGCGGGAGAACGAAATAGTGGTTTGAACAAGCAGAATCTTAACTACGGAGCACGCGGAGGATCACAGAGGCCAAATCGGCGCTGTGTTCTTCTGCGTCCTCTTTCTTTCTATTGCACCTTCTGCAGCCGGGCGATTAGTTTCTGCGCCAGATTTTCTTCTGACTCCGACCACAGCAGCCGCGCTGTGGCGCGCGTGTTCTTTTCCGCCTTCATGGTGAACTCAACTAATTTGCTGACGTTGGCGCGAACCTTCACCTGAGTTTCCTCGGTGAGCGCAAGGTTCTCCTGCAAGAAGGGCGTGTCCAGCCCGAAATCGACCTGGACGTGGCCGGTCTGTTCGTAAGTGCCGTCGTCAAATTCTTCACCCTGCGCAATGAACTTCACCGGCACGGGAACTATGCTCCACTCACTCCCGGCTTCGTCAGGTGTCCAGAGATCCCAATGCGCGTCGAGGATATAGGCGTAGTCGTCATGCACCAGATCGGCGGCGAGGGTGACTGCTTCTTCGGGGCCAATGCCGGGTGTAAAGCGGCGTTCGAGCACGGTGGCTTCACTCCACGAAACCGGCTGCACGGCAGCGTAGGTGATCCCCGGTCGCTGCGCGGAAAAAGGAAACTGCTGCAACACGGCGAGAACGTGAGGCAGCATCGCCGGACCAGAAAAATCAGGAAACCAAAGACTAAGGTATAGAGGGTCAGACATACGCGTCAGAAACACGAGTTGGGCAAGTTGCGAAACAGCGGCACGCCCACAAGATGGCCGGAAGTGGACTCGCCGATTTCATTGTAATACCTGGACGCGAAGCCTGGACGTGACGAGCGGCGGAGAGATAATCTTGCATCGCGGAAGTCGTCGCTGAATGATGTTTGCCGCGAGATCCGCTTCGTGGTGCTTGACGTATCGTGAAGGACAAATCGCGATCCAGAGCGAACGATACGTTGACTGGAGTTTTGACACTCTCGGAGAATCGCTGTTAAGATCACCATTGGCATCAAGCTCTTAGGATCAAGGAGTTCCGCGGCAGTCCGCGGCATTCCCCCGCCCTATTGATCGTCCCCGTCGTCTAGCCCGGCCTAGGACATCGCCCTTTCACGGCGGTAACACGGGTTCAAATCCCGTCGGGGACGCCAACCTTATCAACCACTTAGGGGAGAAATGTCTACTCTCTGTTTAACAAGAGGGTCGAAAATCGCGGGTGCCGTAGCCTTGAATCGAGTGCCAATCAGTCGAAAAACTGCTGCATTGCTGGGCTCTCGGCAGTCAGTTGTGGCCAGATTTCAAGATTTCAGGTGCTGTACAACTTTGAAATTAGCGGGCTGGTATAGATTTTCCAGCTCACGAAGATTTCGAACCGTCACTGAGTTGTCGACTGATGGTCCGTTAACTTTAAGGGCTCAGGGGTCTGACTGGGCAACCGATCGCAAATCACTCGCCCGCGTTTCGACATCCGCGGGTTTCCGATAAAGGTAAGAAAACAAAGTGGGGACGTAGTTCAGTTGGTTAGAACGCTGCCCTGTCACCGACTCCCAGCACGAAATCAATCGCACGCGATGTTTCCCCGCATAGCACACTAGCCGCCGCTAGTTCTCTCCCTGCATTCGGATCGCCTACTGCACTCAAAAGGAGAAGCCGGACGAATTCTCTCTCAAGGTCACAACGGGTCGCGGCGCCAAGGCCCGCCAACTGAGGTTGGTTGTTTCCGCTAAGCCTTTTGCTGACCAGCGTTGTTGTCATGTGCTGCGCCTACTCGTTCTCGGGTTTGAGAACTTGCGGAAGCGCAGGGAGTATCATGCGGATAACCAATGAACCCGATGAAAACGGAGTGTAGCAATGCCTGAGTCGATGGACTGGCCGCGTCTGCAGCCTCCGCCACGCCGCCATCGCCCCCGCTTTTTCCTCATTATTATTATCGTCCTTGGCGCCATTGTCTTCGGCGGTCGAACCGCGGTGTCGTATTACGTGGATGTGCTCTGGTTCGATTCGCTGGGCTATCGGGACGTATTCTGGAAAACGCTCGGCCTTCAATGGGCAGTCTATGCGGCTTTTGCGGCAGCCACATTTCTGATTCTGTACGGATCGTTCCTGGCACTCAAGCGAGCACATCTCCCTGATTTGCCAGCCGGTCACACCATTCTCATCGGCGGGCAGCCAGTGAAGTTGCCGGTTGAGCCGGTTCTGCGGCTCCTCGCACTCGGCGTTTCGCTTGTTATTGCCGCTGCAATCGGCGGCGCAATGGCAGGGGATTGGCCGACACTCGCACTGTTTTGGTACGCGCCCCGCACTACTGGGATCGTCGATCCAATTTTTGCCAAGCCACTGAACTTCTTTCTGTTCGCCTTGCCGGCTTGGCAGCTGATCGCCGGCTGGCTGCTTGCGTTAAGCGTGATTACCTGTGTAATCGCCGCTTTCTTCATCCTGATCACGGGCGGGGCCCGTGCGCTCAGTGGGCGTCTCAGTCGCTCCGTCGCATTACCTTGGCGCGGGTTCTCCATTACATTTGCATTCCTCCTGTTGATCCTGGCGATGCGTGTTTATCTCGGGCGGTTCGAGCGGTTGCTCGACGATCATACGATCTTCGGGGGTGTGACCTACACGGACGCGCACGTCACACTCACCGGGATGCTCGTCGTTTGTGCGGCACTCGTTCTGGGCGCGGCAATCGCAGCCGTGAATTCCATGCGGGTGCCACGCGGGCGGTGGCTGGTCGCGGCGATCGTTCCGGCGGCCGTCTGTTATCTCGGCGTTCAAGGGATCGGATGGTATGTGAGCAGCTTCATCGTCAAGCCGAATGAACTGGTTCGGGAAAAGCCTTATATCGTCTACAACACCGACCTAACGCGGCAGGCCTACGGGTTGAATCGAGTCTCGCAACGCGAGTTTCCGGCTGAGACGACGGTCGAAGCAGCTGACCCGGCCAACAATCAGGCAACGCTGCAAAACATCCGGTTGTGGGACTGGCATGCACTCCAGGACACACTGCGTCAGATTCAGGAAATCCGCACCTATTACGACTTTCCCGACATCGACATTGATCGTTATGAGATCGATGGCACGACACGCGAGGTAATGCTCGCTGCGCGCGAACTAAGCGTCGATAAGCTCCCTGAGAGCAGCCGTAACTGGATCAACGAGAAGCTGATCTACACTCATGGCTACGGCATCACGATGAACCCGGTCAATGGCTTCACGCCGGAGGGGCTCCCCACTCTGATTTTGAGCAACATGCCGGTTCAGAGCACGGTACGTAGTCTCACCGTGACCCGTCCAGAAATCTATTTCGGCGAGATGACCAATACCGATGTCTACGTGAAGACGCAGCAAAAGGAGTTTAACTACCCGCAAGGCCAGACCAACAACTTAACGTCCTACGAAGGCAATGGCGGTATCCTTCTCGGCGGCTTCCTTCGCCGAATGATCGTCGCGCTCGACCAAAACGACCTCGCGAAGCTCCCATTCAGCGATGATGTGAACAAGAATAGCCGCCTCCTAATGCGGCGCAACATACGCGACCGCGTATCGGCGCTGGCGCCGTTCCTGACCTACGATCCGGATGCATACATTGTGCTCGGCGAGGACGGCCGCCTGTCGTGGATCATGGATGCCTACACGATCTCCGACAGCTATCCTTACTCGACTCACTATCCTCTCGACAATAACTCCATTAACTACATGCGGAACAGCGTGAAGGTGGTGATCGACGCCTACGATGGCACGACCACGTTTTATGTCTTTGATACAGATGACCCGATCATAGCTGCCTACCGCCGCATTTTTCCGACGCTATTCAAAGATGCTTCAACGATGCCGGCGGGACTGCGGAAGCACGTGCGTTATCCCGAGATGCTGCTCAAACTCCAGGCAGAAGTTTACGGCTTGTATCACATGACGGACCCGGAGGCGTTTTACAACCGGGAGGACCTGTGGACTGTGGCGACCGAAGTCGGCCTGGGTGAGGGAGGCCAGCAAACGACACAGGCGATGCAGCCGAATTTCGTGCTGATGAAACTGCCGGGCGAAACCGGCGAAGAGTTCGTGGAGATTCTGCCCTTCACTCCGGCGAACCGGAATAACCTGATCGGCTGGATCGCCGGGCGCAGCGACGGCGCACAATACGGTACGTCCGTGGTTTACAACTTTCCCAAGACCAAGCTGGTCGATGGGCCGCTGCAGATCGAGGCGAGAATCGATCAGAATGCGCAGCTTTCTGGACAATTGACGTTGTGGAATCAGCAGGGCTCGCATGTGCGGCGCGGGGCTCTGCTTGTGATCCCGATCGGGCGGGCGCTTCTGTATGCGGAGCCGATCTACCTGCAGGCTGAGCGCAGTCCGATGCCTGAGTTGCGCCTAGTCGTACTTGCATTGCAAGATCGGCTGGCGTACGGACCAACCTTCGAGTCGGCACTGGCGTCGCTTTTTGGCGGAGCGGTCTCGTCACTGACTGCAACATCAACGAGCGCGGCGTTGGGCTCCCCGGAGCCTGGGCGAGGCGCACCGGCATCGACCCCCTTACCTGCAGCTGATCTGGGCGCGCTCATCGCGGAAGCCGCCAGAGACCTTGCCGACTACCAACGCCTGACGGCGGAGGGCAAGCTCGGCGAGGCCGGCCAAAAGCTTGAAGAGTTGAAGCGGGTACTCGACAAACTGAACACGCATCCAAAATAGACTTGCTGCGGACTGGCTAGGGCATTCGATTGCAGGTTCGTGCCCAGTGGAGGTCAGCACGGCGATCGTCAGCGCGCTGATGAAGCGCAGGCCCGACGAGTCGAGTAGAGTGCCTTTCTAGGGAAGTATTCAGTCTCGGAAAAGTTTGGTGTGGGGATGTGGAGTCTTTGTAGTTTTGCTCAGGACTTAGGGGAGGCGTCGGCGTCCAGTCAGCGCCTCGAAGCCGGAGATCACGTCGAACAGCTCTTCATCGATGGATTCCTGGCGAACGCGGCGGAAGGTGCGGTTTAGATCTTCTAAAATATCTTCGATGTTCTTTTCCGCGCGTTGCATGGCCGCCAGACGGCTGGCGTTTTCGCTAGCAAGGGATTCGGCGCAGGCCTGAAAGAGCAGAACAAAGAGGTATCCTCGGACGAACGCCCGAAGCGCCGACTCGGCTCCTTCGATGACCTCCGGCAAATTCTTTGTCGGCCACGCCATTGCGGCCAGCTTGTCTTGCCAGATGTGATCCAACGGCACCAGTCGCTCACTGACCGGCTCGTAAACGGCTCCGAATCTCGGGTGGTTGTGGAAGACATAGACCTCACCGACATTGCCGTGCTCGAGAGCCGCTTCGATTTCGATGAGAATCTGTCCGACAAGGGAAGTGATGGCATTGACAGAGGTCGGAACCGATAGCAGGTCGACTGGGGCCACACCGGTGTCCGCCAAGAGCGCGTGAGCGCGATCGCCGACCGCCCAGATTTTCGCTATTTTGCCGGGCAACGTTTTAAGCTCGTGCACGGCGAATTCCACGATTACCTCATTAAACCTGCCGACAAGACCATGGTCCGAACCGAACACGACCGCGCCGATCTTTCCTTCATGCGGCCGCTCGTGCGGCTGGCGTTTTCCCTCGGCGAGCGAAACCGGGCCGGCCTGATGGAGACACGCGACCAATGCGAACTCCACGGTACGATAGTAGTCGTCGAGCGATTGAACTGCCTTCTCGTATTGTCCAATGCTGGATGCCGCCAGCGCCTTCATCGACCGAACCACACCTTGGAGGTCCCCAGCGCCGTCGATTTTTCGACGCAGACTCTCCAAAGTGCCGCTCATGGCGAAGCCTTGGCCGCGGGTTTGGGCTTAGCAGCGGATTTCGGCGCGGCGTCGGGTTTGGGTTCGGCTGGTTTCGGTTTAGGAGCGGGCTGGAATGGAGCAAGCGCACGCGTAGCAACCTCCAGAATCGCATTTCGGTCGGCATCACTCAATTTGTCAGCTGACGTTAGCCGCCCTCCTACCTCCGCCGGGATGTCCGATGTTGCTTTCTGTATTGCCTGCTCCGCATCGCTCACCTTTTCGATAGGCACCGGGTCAAACAGGTTCGCCGTCAAAGCCAGGAGCACGGTGATCTGTTCGATCATCGACACCGGCTGCGATTCCGGTTGTTTGAGGCAAGCTCGAATGCGCTGTCCGTGATCGATGATCTTGCGAGTGGATTCATCGAGACGAGTGCCGAATTTCGCGAACGTTTCCAATTCCTCGAACTGCGAGTAGGCGAGTTTGAGGTTGCCGGCGACCGCGCGATACGCAGCTCGTTGCGCCGCTCCGCCGACGCGCGAAACGGATTTGCCGACGTCTACCGCGGGAAGGATCCCCAGTTCGAAAAGCGTGGGCGACAGGTAGATTTGACCGTCCGTGATGGAGATGAGATTGGTTGGGATGTAGGCGGAGATATCCTGCGCCTCGGTCTCGATGATGGGGAGCGCGGTAAGAGAACCCCCTCCGCGCTCCTTGGTGAGATGCGTCGCCCGTTCCAGCATCCGCGAATGAATGTAGAAGATGTCACCGGGGAATGCTTCGCGGCCGGGGGGACGACGGAGCAACAAGGAAAGCTCGCGATAGGCGCGGGCGTGCTGCGTGAGATCGTCGTAAACGATGAGCACATCGCGGCCCTTTTCCATGAAATATTCGGCGATGCTCGTCGCGGCGTAGGGCGTGATATAGACCAGGCCGGGCGCATCGTTGCCTTCGGCGACAACCACCACGGTGTAATCCATCGCGCCATTTTCGCGGAGGTTGGCCACCACCTTGGCGACGGCAGAAGCGCGCTGACCGATCGCACAATAAACGCAGAGCACATTTTGGCCGCGCTGGTTCAAGATGGCGTCAATCGCAATGGCCGTTTTGCCCGTCTGTCGATCGCCGAGAATCAATTCGCGCTGCCCACGTCCGATAGGAATGAGCGCATCGACAACCTTGAGTCCCGTCTGTAGAGGCACGACTACGGGCGCGCGGTCCATAATGGGCGGCGCCCGGCGCTCGACCGGCAAGCGCTGGTCCCCTGCAACCGGGCCTTTGCCATCGAGCGGTTTGCCCAACGGGTCGATCACCCGTCCCAGCAAACTGTCTCCCACCGCTATGTCCATGACCCGCCCGGTGCGTTCGACTTCGTCGC
>CAWKNM010000006.1:0-219362 GCA_963851165.1 uncultured Acidobacteriaceae bacterium
TGTCGTAGCGTCAACCCGATGCCGTAGGCAGCGTGCTTGCACCACCACAACTGGTGGAGTAGGCAAGGCCGTCGGCATCGAATCCGGCAAGATGTAGCGAATGAAAGAGTCGTACGGCGAAGGCCTAGCAAGCCACGCCGGCTCCGAGTCTTGCGGGCACGGTCGTAAGGCCGGATACGAAGCGTAGACAGGAGGAACTATGGGCCAGGTTATTGAGCCGCGAAATACCCCTAACTTCAGGACGCCGACGCCCTGACACAACGCGGAAGGCAACATCCCGCTGAGCGTTATCGCGAGCTTGGCGGGAGTCCTGCGCGGTCTGTGACCCTGGCACGTAGGGACGCATCTTGCACGGAAGTTGAGAGATCCCGGGTTCTCCCGAAGGCCAGCGCTTTCGGGACGTATCGGGAAGTCTAAGGACAGAAGCCGATGACGAACGAACACGGGAAGTCGGACAGACCCATAGTACCGAGGAAGTCTCCGAACAAAACCAGAACAACGGCGGCGGAGGAGATGGAGGGAAGGGGTCTGGCCAAGGGGAACCTGAGCCAGCAAAACGCGTTCCGGACTCAGAGCCGGGTCGACGCGCCCAGCGAGCTGGCGCAGGTACGACAAACGGCAACATTGAACAAGGATGTAAAGTTCACCGCTCTGCTGCATCACATCTACCGGATCGACACTCTGCGGTTTGCCTACTTCCAGTTGAAGAGGCATGCGGCGGCTGGTGTAGACGGAGAGACGTGGCGGCACTACGGCGAGGCACTTGAGGAAAATCTCCAGAGCCTCTCCCATAGACTGAAGCGCGGAGCGTACCGAGCCAAGCCGGTGCGTAGGGTATACATTCCGAAGGCGGATGGGCGGCAGCGACCGCTCGGCGTCCCGGCGCTCGAAGACAAGCTTGTTCAACGAGCGACGGTGGAAGTGCTCAACGCGATTTACGAAACTGACTTCCTCGGCTTCTCTTATGGGTTCCGGCCAAAGCGCAACCAGCATAAAGCGCTGGACGCCTTGTTCTGTGGACTCCATGAGCGACGTGTGAACTGGGTGCTGGACCTGGATGTGCGCAGCTTCTTTGATCGGCTGTCGCACGAGTGGCTGGTCCGGTTTCTCCAGCATCGGATAGCGGACCGGCGCGTCGTGCGGCTCATCCAGAAATGGCTGAACGCGGGCGTGCTGGAAAAGGGAACGCGAACGTTTGTGGAGGCAGGGTCGCCGCAGGGCGGAAGTGCATCGCCATTGCTGGCGAACATCTACCTTCACTACGTCTTTGATCTCTGGGTTCAAGCATGGCGTAAGAAGCGTGCTCATGGCGATGTAATCGTGGTGCGCTACGCTGACGATATCGTGGTTGGATTCGAGTTCAAGACGGAAGCCGAACAGTTCTGGAAAGAACTCGCTGAACGCATGGCGAAATTCCAACTGGAACTGCACCCGGAAAAGACGCGACTCTTCGAGTTCGGACGCCATGCGGCGGCGAACCGAAAGCGCCTTGGACTGGGCAAGCCGGAGACCTTCGATTTTCTCGGCTTCAAGCACATCTGCGGGAAGACGAAGAAGGGACGGTTTCTGGTGCTTCGGCAGACGGTTCGCAAACGCATGCAAGCTAAGCTGCAGCAGGTGAAAATCGAGTTGTGGCGACGCATGCATGACCCTGTTCCTGAAGTCGGCAAGTGGTTGAAGTCCGTTGTGGGCGGGCATTTTCGATACTTCGGAGTACCGGGTAACGGTCATGCCATGGCCCATTTTCGTTTCACCGTGAGCAACCTCTGGCATCGCACGCTGTGCAGACGAAGCCAGCATGGTCGCGTTCTGTGGGAGCGAATGAACCGGCTCATCCGCCGCTGGCTGCCTCCGGCCCGTATCTGCCATCCTTATCCGTCGCGCCGTCTGCGCGCCACCACCTAAGGCAAGAGCCGTATGCGGGAAATCCGCCCGTACGGATCCGCGCGGGGGGTACGGAGCAATCCGTATCCCTACCGCGACCACCATTCTTCCGGTGCGAAGCACCGCCTCGCTCACATCTCGCCATATTCCGACGCCAACGCGTCCCACGCCTGCATCACGTCTGGCGAGTGCCATGCACGGCGAAACAGATTCTGAATGGACTTCCAGTGCTCCATGGGGAAGACGAAACTAATTCCGTTGTCACAGGCACAGAAATTCACATCGAACTCTTGGTTCTCCATGATTCCAACGTGGGCGTAGAAATAGTGTCCTTTCCATTGAGCCAGCGGGCGAGTCAAATCGAGCCCTTCCAGCATCCTTCGGAATTCCGCAGTTCTCGCATATCCATTTACCGGATAGCGTGGCGCAAGCGGGCCAGGAAAATGCAGGTAGGGAGAGAAGTCGTTCCCCTCCTCTCGCACCAGATCGAGGCGGTATCCGCCCTCCTCCTGGGATGGCAATCCGCGCTGCATTGGGGCTTCAAAGTCATCGTCGTCGCCAGCGGGTTTCGGTCGTAAGGGCTTCCGGTGAACTGCGTAATGGCCTCGGGCACAGACGCGCCAGAGGGTATTCCAGTGCGGCCAAAGTACTTCGTTCAGCTTTTCGATATTCGAGAACGTTTCCTGATCCAAGAGCGTGTAGAGATTGCGAACGGCGAGCAGTGGTCGTCGGCGCTTCTGTGCCGGGTCTCTGAGCATCTGAATCGTTCGCGTAACGACTCGACGGAGGTCGTCACTATCGACATCGTCCGGCTCCTTTGCAGCGACTTGTTTGTCCTCGGGAAGCGTCATCAAATAGAGGAAGTCTAGGGAAAGCTTCTTCCTTCTGCGGGCGATTGCGTAAACGGCGAGAAATGCCTCAAGAATCTCGGCCAGAGAGTCATAAGAAAGCTGGCCTTGTTCGGTACTCATAAATGACTGCGCACCCTTGGCGCAATAGTAGGCAACGAGAGCCCATTCAGCTTGCGTGAGCGGCATGTGTGCCTCCGCTTTCCCGCGAATGTTGAGCAGAGAATCGGTCGGCTCAGTGAGCAGGTTGGCCAACTCAAGACGGTCGTCTCTAGCCGACTCCAGCAGTTGCTTTGCGGCCTCGGATGTCGAGACGGTTTGGCCGGTCTTCTGGGCAATGACTTCCTTTAGCGTTTCCAGCCTGGAACGGAGTTCTTCGGAGATACGGATGGAAATCACCGGCTGATGAGCGGTTGCCGCTTTTTTTGCCATGCGCCATCCTCGTTGAAATTATGTAACGATACATGTTGACTGTATTGGTATGTCTGGGCTAGTGTCAAGGGCAACGTTGTTTCTTGAGGTTCCTCTATGACAGCCAGCCAGCTCCTCGGTGCCGCCGCACCAGCCCCAACTTTCGAACACTTCGTCGACGGAGACACAGCGGCCACGTTCCTAGGTATCACGCGACGTACGCTGCTGCAAAAAGTCCGCGATGGCAAAATTCCCGGTCACCCGCTCGATCCATCGGCAGAAAAGAAGGACTGGAGGTTTCTCTTATCGGAACTCCACGCCTACATGGTAAGCTGCGAAACACGGCCACCTGGAGCACGCAAACCACCAAGGAGGGTTTGATGCCCAGGTATCAAATAGGCAGTCTACGCAAGATAATGCGCGCGGAGGGTCTGACGTGGGTGCTTCGCTATTACGCCACTCGCTCGGACGGGAAACGAGTCGAACGCACGACCGCCATAGGTCTTGTCAAAGATATCGGTTCCAGCCCGGCGGATGCGTCGAGAGAAGTCGATCGTCAGAAGCTGCGCGAGACCATCAACCAACTGCAGCCCTTCCAGGGAACGCCGAGGACGTTTGGTCAGCTTTGTCAGGACTATATCGAAAACGAGCTGAGGATCGACCAATCGGAATCAGCGCGTCCCAAAGCATTTCCCACAGTCGAAACCTACGAGCGACACCTTATCAAACGCATCATTCCACGGTGGGGGAGAGTAGCACCCTTAGCCGTGGAATCGAGGGATGTCGAGGGGTGGTTTCGGGAACTACGCAAGGGGAACGCTCAGAAGAAGGTGAAACCGTTAGCCGATCCCACGATCGACAAAATCCGCCGCATCATGAGCCTGGTCTTCAAGCACGGGCAGCGATGCAATTTCCTCCCTCGCCAGCAGGAAGGCAATCCCATGAACTGGGTGAGCCAACGAACCACGAGCGACTACCGGGCGATAGTCATGACGCCGAAGCAGGCGTTCGAGGTTCTTCTCAATACTCCGGAGCCAAGGCGCACGTTGACTCTAAGCGACGCGGCCACTGCTCTGCGCGTATCAGAACTGTTGGGCTTGATGTGGATGGATCTCGATTTCGAGGGGTTGGTGATTTACGTGAGACGAGCTTATGTGTGGGGAAGATTCAAAGAGCCGAAGTCGAAAGCGTCAAAGGCTCCCGTTCCCATGCATCCGCTTTTGGCTGGCTTCCTCCTCGCATGGCGCGAGAGAACGAAGTATGCCAAGGAAAGCGACTATGTGTTTCCCAGCGTGAAGCTGAGAGGCAAGAAGCCGCTGTCCGCGTCCATCATGGTGCAGAAATACTTGCGCCCCGCAGCCGTCAGCGCCGGCGTGATTGCTGCGAACTGGAAGGGGCGCTTCGGTTTTCACAACTTTCGCCATTCACTGGCGACGGCACTGGTGAAGCTGAAAGTGGACCCCAAAACCGTGCAGGGTGTTCTGCGGCACGAGGACTTTGGCACGACCATGGAACTCTATGCGCAGTCCGACATGGAGTCCATGCGGGATGCGCAAGGCAAGTTCCTCGAACAGTTGATGGGGGACAGAATTCACCTGCTCACGGAGCGAGTTCAGTGAGAATCATGGGTTGGATCGTGGGTTGGAAAATTCGGCTCTCGGCCGTCAAGTTCTTTAGAATGATGGTGGCCAGGGACGGAGTTGAACCGCCGACGCCAGCCTTTTCAGGGCTGCGCTCTACCACCTGAGCTACCTGGCCACGTTTCGAAACCCGCTCTGCGCGCCGCGGGCTGCGAGGATCGTTCACTTCACGCCGGTTGTGGGCGGGATGGATGCAACAGGTCCGATGCCGGAAGCGTGCGGAACGTTTTTGATTATAGCAACGCTGAGGGATTCCCTCAACGTGTGCGCTGTGCTTGAGTGATTCGGTGTTTGAGGCCCGGACTGGCATGCGGACTTTTCTACTTTAGTCCACGAAAGCCTGCGCGATACCATAGGCATGCCAAACCTCCGGCGAGCATTGGAATCCCAAACATCCAGCCATGGGGTGTACGGCAAACAGCATATGGAATCCCCCAACCGCGGCCATCAGCGCGAAACACAAATGGATTGCTTTCATAGTTAACTGCAGGCACAGCAAGGCGATTCTCTATCCACTCCCGATCTAGCGCAAGGCAAACTCAGTAACTATTGTCAGGTGCGCTGCAATAAACAAGGCCCGGAGAATTCCGGGCCTTGCTGTCAAGCGGTGTGATCGAGCCATATCACGACGAGGACTATGCTGCCACCTGCCGGCAGAAAGACGGTCGATCTTTGCTCGACTGGACGGGCATGAGTGCTCGTCGCCACATGGCATTAGTTTGCCCCGGCAGTGCTGTGCTGGCCCAGCCATGACGACAACAGCGGTTCCTGCCGGGATTTCAGGTCGACGCAATTATTGATACGTTCGATCGATTGCCGGAAGGTGCGTTCGGCGGCGGCGATCTTGTGAGCAGCAAAGAAATCCGTCACTTGATCGCGCATTCCCGCATCGCAGAACACGTTGGTTGCGTTTACGACTTCAGCGCTGGCAAACGGGCCGCCGGCTTTCGCGACTGCATCCCAATGCGACTGGACGAAGTCCCAGGCCAGCTTCTCGCCCGCCGGATTGTGCATCACGCTGGAGATGAGTTGCAACGCATCCTGAGAACGCACATCGGGAGATACGGCGAAATCCAGAGTGCGCTGCAGCAGCTTGGGATCAGTAAACTGCGCCAGCGTAAACAGGTAGCCGTAATATTCCTCGGGCGCTTTGGCGTTCTTCAGCCCAGCCATAATTCTGTCGTAGAACGCCGCGTCGCCGTTGAGAGCGGCCAAACCAAAGGCTCCGCCGGCAAGTTGGCGATCGACCGAAGCGGGGTCGTCGATGAATTTGTCGGCAACTTTGCGCGCTTCCGCGAGCACTTGCGGATCGCGAGCATCGTTGCCCAGCGTGTTCACCAGCCGCTGCCGCAGGGTTTTCTGCTCGTCGGTTTCTCCGGGCTTGGGCTCCCATCCGAGTTCCGCGAACGCCGGAGTCAAGAGCTGGCGCAGCCACGCGCGGAAGGATTCGCGGTCGCTGTCGTTCACCAGGTATTGGCCAATGTAGTTGAGCTTGCCCATGGTGGCCTCGAGCACGGCGCGGTTGCGATCGGCCTGGATGCCCTGTGCGAAAGCCAGATAGTCGCCGACGGGTTCACGCCCGACGCGCACCGATGCCCAGATATCGTTCTGCAACGAAATGCGCTCCGCGGGAGTGAGTTTTGTTTCTGCGTCGCTGGCCAGCGCTTTCACCATTTCGGGCTGGTAGCCGGCGCGATAGTATCCAGTGGCGTTCGCGTTGGCCAGGATCCAGGTCGAGCAACCGGGCAGAGTGACGGTTTCTTCCTTCTTCGAGATGACTTCGCACTTCTGCGCGCTCGCTCCTGCTGAACCCTTCAGGCATACGGGAACTTCCCAGACCTGATCGTTCGGCGAGTCAAACTTGGCGCGATCGCTGAAGTAGCGCTGCTGGTGCAGTGTGACCTTGGTGGTGTCGCCCGAGCATTGCGCCTTCACCTCGAGAATGGGCACGCCCGGTTGCTTGACGAAAGTGGGCATGATGCGGTCGACTGGCTTCTTCGAAGTTTTGGCTTGCGCTCCCCAGAAGTCGTCAGCAGTGGCGTTGGCGTACTGATGCTGGCTTATATACGAATTGACGCCGGCGCGAAATGTGTCTTCGCCGAGGTAGGCTTCCAGCATGCGGAGCACTGCCGCAGCTTTGCCGTAGGCGATGCCGTCGAACAGTTCCTGAATTTCCGCGGGTCGTTCGGCGGCTTGGTGAATGGGACGCGTGTTGGCCAGCGAATCAACATTCATGGTGTTGCCGACCTGGTTGGTGTCGTCCAGATTAAAATTCCACTCCGGCTTCCAGGCTTCGAGGGGCTTGCTCGACATCCACGTGGCGAAGCCCTCGTTGAGCCAGATATCGTCCCACCACTTCATCGTGACCAGATCGCCGAACCACTGGTGTGCCATTTCGTGAGCGATGACGGACGCGATCGTCTTTTTCAAGTCGATGGAGCCGTGCTGCTCGTCGATCAGCAGTATCACTTCGCGGAACGTGATGCAGCCTGTGTTCTCCATTGCTCCGGCGGAAAAGTCCGGCAGGCCGATCAGATCCAGTTTTCCGTAGGGATACTTGATGCCGAAATATTTGTCGTAGTACCCGAGAACGTGCTCGGCGGTTTCGAGTGCGAACTTGCCCATCTCTTTCTTGCCCGGAGTGCTGTAAATGCGAATGGGGATGCCGTCTGCCTCGCCCTCGATATATTCGAAGTTGCCCACGACCAACGCCGCCAGATACGAAGACATCTTCGCCGTCGTGGCAAACGTCACGGTGTGTTTGTCGCCGGGGCCGGGAGTATCAGAGAGCACCTTCTGGTTGGAAATTGCGACCAGACCCTTGTCTGCAACTGCGGTGATATCGAATGTAGCCTTGTAGTCAGGTTCGTCAAACGACGGGAACGCGCGGCGCGCATCGGTAGCTTCGAATTGCGAAGCGGCATACTTGCGTCCTTGGTCGTCCTTGCCCAGATAAAGGCCGCGCATCTCGCTGTTCAGGATGCCGGTATAGGTGATGTGAATGGAAGCGGGGCCGGCGGGCAGCGGTTTCTCCACCGCCAGCACGACCATTTCGTTGTCTTTCTGTGCCGTGACTTTTGCCTTCTGCGTGGCACCGCTGCTGGTGATAGCGACGTCCTGGAAGTCGATGTCGGCCGCGTTCAGCGTGATTTCCGAGGTGGATTTCAGCACCCGGATCGAGATGGTTTCATCGCCCTGAAACGCGGCTTTCTCGAGATCGGGGGTGAAAGTCAGTTTGTAATTCTCCGGACGCGCGACTTCGGGCAGCCGCTGCGCACCTGCGAGCGAAATTGCCGTCAAGGCAAACAGCATTGACGCAAGAATTCTCTTCATAGATAGATTGTCCTTATTTAGATTGTCTCTGATTAGAGTCCTTCAGGAGATTGAGTTCGATTGATAGAAAGCAATGATTTGTGCACATGCTTTGAACAAATAGACGCATAGCCAACAACAACTAACACCCAAACTCTGTATACGGACTGTCTGCCGCAAAAGTTCATTGCGCGATCAGTCCTTTCCTATACCGCGCCGTTCAGCACGGTAGCCGCGCAATGGTTAGTGCCGAACCAGTAGGGAATCTCGCGGTAGTCGTCGACCGCGAATATCGCCAAATCCGCGTCTTTGCCGGGCTCGATGCTGCCTTTCCGCTCCGCGATACGCAGTGCCCACGCCCCATTGATTGTAGCCGCGGCGACAGCCTCTGCCGGCGTCATCTTCATGTGCGTGCAGGCCAGCGACATCGCCATGGGCATACTGATGGTCGGTGACGTGCCGGGATTGTAGTCCGTGGCCAGCGCCACCGGCACACCCTCATCAATCAAACGGCGTGCGTTGGGATACTCTTTCAATCCCAGAAAATAATTGGCTCCGGGCACCAGCGTGGCCACAGTGTCGCTGTTCGCAAGTAGCGCGATGTCGTCGTTGCTGACGTGATCCATGTGATCGAACGACGCGGGACGGAAGCGCAAGAACGGTGAAAGCCGCGTCTCCGAGAGCTGCCCCACGTGCGCCCTCACCTGCAATCCGTGCTGCACCGCCGCTGCAAAGATTTGTTCAGCTTCTTCCGCGGAAAATGCTCCCTTGTCGCAGAACACATCCACGAACTGGGCGAGCTTCCGCCGAGCTGCCCACGGGATCATCTCTAAACAGACGGTCTCAACATACTTTTGTGAGCAACCCTGAAATTCTTTTGGGACGACATGAGCGCCAAGCAGGGTCGAAATCACGGTTCCGGGCCACCGGGAAGCTGCCAGGCGGATTGCCTCCAGCGACTTGATTTCGGACGCGACGGTGAGCCCGTAGCCGGATTTGGCCTCGACGGTAGTCGTGCCGTAGCTCTGCATGTCGTGCAGTGCAGCGAAGATTTTTTCCGCGAGAGCTTCCTGTCCTGCCTTGCGAACGCTCTCCAGGCTGGAGCGAATACCGCCTCCTGCCGCGGCGATCTCTTCGTAAGACGCGCCCTCAATTCGCTTCTCGAAATCCACGAGGCGCGGGCTGACGAAAACTGGGTGCGTGTGCGAATCCACGAATCCGGGTAGGACCACTTTGCCTTTGCAGTCGAGCTCAATAAGCTTCCTGCGATTTTTCTTCAGCCAGGGATCGCGCAGGGCGTCTTTCGTTTTGCCGACGGAAGTGATTTTTCCTCCGAGGCATAGGACGGCAGCGTCTTCGATGATGCCGAGGTCCTTCAGTTCGCGCGCCGCGACGGGGGCCGGACTTGCCGGAGCCCGTGCTGCCCGATTTCGCGGAAGGTGAACGGAGGGTGAGAAGCTGCCCGATATTACTCAGCAGGGTTGGCTGCAGTTGCGGAAGTGTGCGATGAGTGGGAGCCAAGCTTGGTTTCTAGTTTAGCAGCAGTGGCTGATCCGAGAATAATCGCAACGGAAATTCTGGATTGGAAAAGGATGTTGGGGAAACCGAGGCGAGCGTCGCTCGCCTGGACGGACGCGGCTGTCCCCACGTGGTCATTGCTAACCCATCGGCACTTTCACGCCGGTCTTCCTCGCGAACTCCTTCGCCTCATCGTACCCCGCGTCCGCGTGGCGAATGATGCCCATGCCCGGGTCGGTGGTGAGTACGCGCTCGATTCGCTTGGCCATTTCGTCGGTGCCGTCGGCGACCGTGACTTGCCCAGCGTGCAGCGAGTAGCCGATGCCGACGCCGCCGCCGTTGTGAATCGATACCCACGACGCGCCGGCGGCGGTGTTGAGCAAGGCATTCAGCAGCGGCCAGTCGGCGACCGCGTCCGTGCCATCTTTCATGCTTTCGGTTTCGCGAAACGGAGACGCCACCGATCCGCAATCAAGATGGTCGCGTCCGATCACGATGGGCGCCTTGATTTTTCCTTTTTTCACCAGATCGTTCATGGCCAGGCCGAACTGCGCGCGCTCGCCGTATCCCAGCCAGCAAATGCGCGCGGGCAGTCCCTGGAACTTGATGCGCTTGCGCGCCAGGTCAATCCAGCGCCGCAGAATGCGGTTCTCCGGGAAGAGTTCTAAAACCAACTCGTCGGTCACGTGAATGTCCGACGCCTCACCCGAGAGCGCGACCCAGCGGAACGGCCCGCGGCCTTCGCAAAACAGCGGACGAATATACGCCGGCACAAACCCCGGAAAATCATAGGCATTCTTCACGCCCCGCTGAAACGCGAACGTGCGGATATTATTTCCGTAGTCGAACGTGATCGAGCCCATCTTCTGGAGCCGCAACATGCCTTCGACATGCCGCGCCATGGCGTCGAGCGATTTTTCCTGATACGCCTTCGGATCGTTTTTCCGTAACTCGACGGCTTCCGAGAAACTCATGCCGTTCGGCACATATCCGTTCAGTGGATCGTGCGCCGAAGTCTGATCGGTCAGGATATCGGGCACCACGCCGCGTTCGGCGAGCTCCGGAATCACGTCAGCGCAATTGCCCACCAGCCCGACCGAGACATTCTCTTTCTTGCGCACCGCGTTTTTCAGAATGCGCAACGCCTCGTCGAGCGTGGTCACCATGAAATCGCAATAGCCGGTCTTCAGCCGCTTCTTGATGCGCTCGGGATCCACATCAATCCCCAGAAACGCCGCCCCAGTCATGGTCGCGGCCAGCGGCTGCGCTCCACCCATGCCGCCCATGCCGCCGCTCACGATCAACTTGCCCGCCAGATCGCCGCCAAAATGTTTTTCGCCCGCCGCCGAAAATGTTTCGAACGTGCCCTGCACAATTCCTTGCGAACCGATGTAGATCCACGACCCGGCGGTCATCTGGCCGTACATCATCAGCCCCGCGCGTTCCAGTTCGTTGAATTTCTCCCAGTTTGACCAGTGGCCCACGAGATTGGAATTCGCGATCAGCACCCGCGGCGCGTGATCGTGCGTCTTGAACACTCCCACAGGCTTGCCCGATTGCACCAGCAGAGTCTCGTCGTTTGCGAGCGTCTTCAGCGTCGCAACGATGGCGTGGTAAGCTTCCCAACTCCGCGCTGCGCGGCCGGTTCCGCCGTACACGACCAAATCCTTCGGACGCTCCGCGACTTCCTCGTCGAGATTATTCATCAGCATGCGCATCGCGGCTTCCTGCTGCCAACTCTTGCATGTGATCTGATTCCCGCGCGGCGCGCGAATCGGCGTGTAAGTGGACGGCGTAATTTCCGTTTCTACCGGCATGAGTAGATGGTAATTGCTTGGTGCAGAAGGTTCAATCGAAGAGGATTCAAACGACGAACGACGAACGACGGGTTCCTACCACGTGCTATAAGCCGTCCCGTCACTCGAAATCAAATTCGAGGCCGACTTCACGTCGCTGATGCCGGGCTCCGTCTGGTCCACCGCCAGCAGCACATCTTCCTGCACGACTTCCCAGTTCGCCTCGTTCGTCATGGGATCTTTGGGAATCTCACGGATGTAACCCGCCGTCTTCAGGTCTTCCAGGCCCTGCGGCGCTTTGGCCTTGTCCAGGGTGTACTGGGAAATCACCGACCGCAAAGTAAACAAATCCTGCCGCAACACCGATTCTCGCGCCCGCACCACCGACTGGGTATACATGGGCACCGCAATCGACATCAGGATCAGGATCATGCTGATCACGATCATCAACTCCAGCAGCGTGAAACCCCGCTGGCGGCGCAATCCGCAGAGCCCTCGCCGGCAACGTCCGGTGATGCCCGGATGCCAGGCGCCTAACCCGTCGTGCCTCAATCTTCTTGCGCCCTTCGGCATCTGCCCGCCCCTATTTAAAACCCTGGCTCTACCAGATTGCTTCCCAGTCACTTTTCGCTTGCCGGACTTTATTGCTTACCAGTCTTTGTATTTCGTTCCGTCCAGCGCCTCGCCCTGCGACTTGCTGTAGACATCGAACACGCTCTGCCCGCCCCAGGAATCCGAATCGGGATCGTCCTGCATCGAGCGCAGGCCCCATTCCGTACTCTTCGTCATCGGATCAATCGGAATTCGGCGCAAGAACTTTAGCTTCTTCCCGCCGACGTCCTCACCCTTTACCAGCGTCTCCAAATCCGGCGGATAGTTCCCCGAATCCAGCTTGGCCCGAAATGCACCCCGGTCGGCCGCGTCTTTGTAGCGGTCGATGGCGTCGCGCATATCCCACAAATCGTGGCGCAACTCGCGTTCTTTTTCCCGCTTGATGGAGAGTTGCGCCAGCGGGATCGCCATCACGGCGAGGACCGTCAGGATGGTGACGGCCGCGATCAGTTCGATCATCGTGAATCCCAACTCGAGCCTGCTGCCCGGCCGGAGTTGGAGTCTGGTCCGCTTCATCGCAATTGCCTTCGCTCTCGTCTCTTCTCTTTCCGAATCTTCGCTCGGGGACTCGCTCACGGACCGCTCTTGCAGATCCGCTCGGAAGTCCGCTCCCGCTCTGAGGAACCAGACCTTACTGCACCGTCACCGATGCCTGCGCCCCGTTCACCACGATGGATTGCAGGCCCGGATCGCGCGCTCCGCCTCGCGTGATGGTCAAAGGAGTCTGACCGGCCGTCTTCGCCATGAAGGTCAGGGTAATCACGGTGCCCTGGCCGCTGACTCCGCCCGCTCCCGGCGGCCGCGTCGCGGTCACCGTCAACGTCCCAGTCGATTCATCTTCGCGATGCACTAGAGCCACGGTTTGGCCATCCTGCGAAAGGAAACTGCCGTTCGACACGTTGAGCAACTGCATACGCGCCGGGTCGTAATACATCTGCACCGGAACTGAGTAAACATTTTGCGCGCCGGAAATCAGCAGATTCACCGCAAAAGTATTGCCCTTGGCCGCCGTAATCGTAGGCGGATCAAACAGAAAGCTGGGCATACCGTTCGCCGCCTGCGTGGCCGGCTGGATCACCGGAACGCCAGACGGATTCGCCGGATTGCGGGGGTGGAGCACCACCGGCCACCGGCGCAGCCGAGGCCTGGTTGGCGGGCGGTTGATTCGCCGGATTCGGTTGGCCAGGCTGAGCCGCGGGCGGATTCGCCGGAGTTGGCGGGGCCGCTGGTGGAACCGCCTGGCTCACGTGCCGCAGTGCGATCGTAGTCGCGGTTCCAATATCAATGGCCCGCTGGTTGATCTCGTTCAAGTCGGTACCGCGGATGATGTGCGGAACAATGGCAAACACCAGCTCATCGGTCGAGTGATCCTGAGTAGTCTGGCCGAACAGATACTTCAGAATTGGGATCGACGCCAGGCCAGGAATTCCAGTCAACGACTTGGTCTCCGACTCCGTAAAGATTCCGCCCTGCAGGTTGGCCTCGCCATCTTTCAGACGGATTTCGTGCTCGATCTTGCGCTGCCCGATGATGGGCTGGCTGATGCCGCCGATACTGGCCTGGCCCGTAACCGAAGAAATTTCCATGACCAGCTTGAGCGTCACCTCGCCGCCCTGGTGCACGTGCGGAGTGATTTCAATATTTACGCCGACGTCAAGATACTGGAACTGGGTATTCACCAGCGGGTTAATGCCTACGCCGCCGATACCTGGCTGAAACGATCCGGTGGCCACCGGTACGCGTTCGCCGATTTTGAGCGTGGCCTTCTGGCCGTCGAGCGCGCGCACCTGCGGATTCTGTATCAGCTTGGTGCTGCTGTCTCCCATCAATGTCGACAAATTGGCGGAGGGAATGGTGACCTGAAAGTTGGTGGCGTTGATGTTGGCCAGCGAATTTAAATTGATTCCCGAATTTGACGAGCCACCGGTGGTAGTGCCGGTCGTGCCCGTGGTCGAAGTGGTCGACGTGTTCAGATTTTCCTGCAAGGCCACCGAAATGCTGGTCGGCGGACTCAAGCCCAGCGTGCGCGACTTGTCCTTGCTGACTTCCATGACCGCAATATCAACGAGGACTTCGGGATGCGCCTTGTCCAGATCTTCAACCAGCTTCTGCGCCAGCGCGATCTGGTCGGGCGTGCCACGCACCACGACCGCATTCTGCGAGAGCAACTGCTGCACCCGCTGCACGTCGAGCACGGAGCGGATCGCATTCACCACATCTTGCAATTCGGAGGCCTGGGAAAGATTCGATAAGTAAAAAGTCTTCAGGACGCTCTGCTCTAATTCCTTGCGCTTGGCCACCGAATCCTGCGCCACAAAAATCGTATTCTGCGTCACTGGCCGCCAGAAGGTTTTCGACTCCAGCGCGGTGATTTCCAGCGCCTCTTCCAGGGTTACTCCGTTGAGGTCCACGTTAATCACTCGGGGAGTGTAATCGGGATCGAGCAGCACATTGATCCCGGCCAGTTGTCCGACGGTGCGGTAGACCACATCCGACTTGGTCGCGAGCATCTTGACTGTGATGGGAGTGTTCGAAATCGGAGCCAGTTCGACGGGACCGGCGGCATCCCGCAGCTTTCGTTCCAGATTACTGGGCGGGCCTGCCTGCGGAGGCTGGGGATTCCGCAGGTTCTCGATCATCTTCTGCGTGCGGGCTAACTCCTGCTGCGCGATAAACAGCGAGGGATCAATGGAAACGGCCTTTTGAAACGCTGCTAAGGCATCGTCCAGCTTGCCTTCCTGGCGTAGTTTCTGTCCGCGGTGAACCACCGCGGCGGCCGCCTCAAAACGCGCCCGCGCGAGCGAAGTCCGGTAGCGCAGATCTTTCGGTTTGAGATCGTAGGCCTGCTTGTAGAAGTCGTAGGCGCCTTCGTAATTCTGGCGCGCCTCGGCATCCTGGCCCTGTTCATAGAGAGTCTTCGCTTTGTCGGCGGCCGCAGGCAGGGTGATCGCCGCAACCAGCAGCAGCACCAGCGCCGGGCGCATCAGGCTTCTCATTCGTTGGTCCTCACGTCGATCCTCTCGGAGTCGATACTCAGGAACAGTTAAGGTCACTTCTCACGATTGCCAGGACATTCTGCTCCCCACACCGGCTGCCAGAAACGTTCACGTTCGTAGGTTCTCATCCGGAAAGCACGTTTCTGGGCATGCTTTTGCCCACGCCGACCGGAAGAGCACACTCCTGCGATCAAGCGCTCTACGCACTCCCGCGAACTCGGATGCGGCGATTATAACATTGGCCTCCCGGCCTCTCGAACTGCTTGCACCCACAGCATTTACACTAATGGGCTTAGGACCCGCGGCGGGCTTCGGGCTTCGGCTATCGGGCTTCGGCACGGACTCGAGTTAATGGAGTTCGGCTAGCACCCTGAATGGTCGACCCGTACGAGGGCTTTGAGCCGAAGCCTGAAGCCCGAAGCCCGAAAGCCGGAGCCCGAAAGCCCTGCTAATATTGAAACCGAACTAATCCCAACCCCATGCCCCGCCAAGCCACGCACCAGACCAAGCCAACCCCGGAGAAATCTCCCCGCCGCGAACCCACCGCCGCCGGGCAGAAAGACGCCGCTGTCAATAGGATCGCTTCACATAACTACTTCTTGCTGGAAAAATTTGAGGCCGGAGTTGCCCTCACCGGCACCGAGGTCAAATCCATCCGAACCGGGCTGGCCAACCTCAAGGACGCCTACGGCCTGGTCAAAGACAACGAAATCTTTCTGCTGAACGCGCACATCGGCCCCTACGAGCATGGCAACATCCACAACCACGCTCCGCTGCGTACCCGCAAGCTGCTCATGCACCGCGAAGAAATCCGCAAGCTGATCGGCAAGACCCAGCAAAAGGGGCTAACCCTGATCCCCACCCGCCTGTACTTTAAGAACGGTAAAGTAAAAGTTGAACTAGCCCTGGCCAAAGGCAAGCAGCTCTGGGACAAGCGCGAAACCGAGCGCCGCAGGACCGCGGACCAGGAGGCACGCGAAGCCATCACCCGCGGCCGCAAGCGCGACTAAAACGCCGACGCGATTTCGCCCACGCATATAAGCCCTATAAGTTTTGTCATTCCGAGGCGGCCTTATCGCCGAGGAATCTGCTGTCAGCCTGCAGCGTCGCATCACTCGCCAAGGCATTCGCCGTTGAACCAAAGCCGCGAGGGCAGCGTATGATAAGCGGCCAGTAGGCGGACGCCCGGATCAAGCGCCTGTAAGTCTCCCATCAAAACCGTAAACCTCAAGTCGGACATGCCGCAGGTTCACGAGGCCCTCGCGCGTCTGGACCGCGAACTCGCCGCCGCGCGCCAGCAGGGAGAAACCCTACTGAAACTGATCCACGGCTACGGCTCGACCGGCGCCGGGGGAGACATTCGCATCGCCGTGCAAAAACGGCTGCGCGAGTTAGCCGACAACGGCCAGATTCGCAGCTGCATTTTTGGGGAGAGCTGGTCGAAATCCGACGACGAAGCCTGGCGGCTTCTGCAATCCCATCCCGCCTTAAAAAGCGACTCCGATCTCGGCCGCCGCAATCAAGGGATCTCGATCGTGATTTTGTAGCGAGGATTGATAGCTGAAAGGGAAGTTGCTCCACTTCGCGACCTCTGCGCGATGTTCTCTGCGTCCTTCGCGGTTAAAGTGTTTTGGTTTTGCAGCCGAAAGCATTGAACCGCAAAGTTCGCGAAGGACTCGCGAAGTTCGCAAAACCGAAGGAACATCAAAACGTGGTTCAAATTCCACGACTGTTATTCGTGTCCCGTCGTTTAAACCACCGGCGCACCCGAAGGCACGATCCCAGAAGGCACCGTCGCCGGCGCAGGCGCCAACGGCGGCACCGCGTGCACCATCATTTCCCGCTGCCAGTAGGCAACCGCGATGCCGCGCTGCCAGAAGCGCGGAATCAGCAACAGCAGCAGCGTCAACTGGCTCACCAGAATCGCCCGCCAAACGCGGGCGGGACCCACACCGTGTCTCCACAACCAAATTCCCGCCAGCAAAATGATTCCAGCCACGATCGTGGTTACCACGTAGCTCGCCAGCAGCCGTCCCAGATGCCGAAACGTGTGCCGGAAGCCCGCGCCAATCGACTTGCGCACCGCCTTCTGATCGCTCAACACCACGTCCGCCTCGGCCAGATCGAACCAGATGCGCAGCGTGGTCATCACCAGAAAAATTACCAGCAGGCAGGCCATCGAAACTTCAAACCCCAGCAACTCGTTGGTGCTTTCCCCCGCCGCTTTTACCAGCGCGCCCCGAATGCCAAACAAAATCCCGGCCACAATTCCCATCACGATACCAGCAACAATCAGCAGCCGGATAAACCGCCACAGGTTTCTCCCGCAGGCGCGGAAAAATTCGTCCCGGGGGAGCCGGTAATTCGAGGCATATCCCAGAAACACCCCGGGCAGAAATAGAACCGTGAACACGAAGAAAAGACACGCGAAATAGACCGCCGGCATCGTCGAAGCCATCGTCGGTCCAAACTCCGGCCGCACCAGCATCTCGATGAACACTCCAAGATCAAACCCGCGCACCAGCCCGCCAGAGTACAGACTATTGTCCAAAACCGCGTGCGCCTGATTGCGAAACGCCGCGACGCCAAATTCCGCCAGCGTCAGGTTCAACAACCAGAACCAGAAAATGTAGCGCTTGTTCCGCACAACTTTCTCGTACCCGCCGCTCAACAAACCCTTCTTCTCGCTCATATGTTCTCGCTCATGTCGTCAAGATCCTCAATATCGTTTTCGGCTAATCCGCGTCGCTTGCCCTGCGGTTCGCTGGCAGTCTGCCCAAGCCGAAGCCCGACAGCCGAAGCCCGAAGCCCGCCCCCTAAACCGCCCACCACGCCACTGCCTGCCCCAGCCACTGCGTAAGAAAAAGCCAGTAATTTGAAAGCTTGCGCGTCGGTTTCGGGTTCGGCTCGGCGGTGCGGCTGTTATTGAAATTATTGCGGTCGATCAGAATCTTGTGGTCCGGATCAATCTCCGCTGACTCGATCTTCGCTTTCTTCGTGTACTGGAACTTCACCCAGCGGTTCTGCCCGTCCCAATGTTCGCGGACTTTTTCTCCATTGTCGAACTTCACCTCGAGCTCGACCGGAAACACAAAATCTTCTTTCCGGTGCAGCCACACGGTCGAAAGGTAGACGGTGTCTTTGTCCTCTTTCTTCTTGCCTGCCTTCTTCTCGTCCTCGTACCAGTTCGCCGGGAACGAATCGATCTTCGACACCTCATAATCCAAAACCTGCGTGCCATAAATCGCCGGGTTGAAATACCAGCGCAGGTCTTTCCCGGAAACTTCTTCAATCGTCTTCAGAAAATCTTCTTTCGTGGGATGCGTGAACCGGTACTTCATGAAGTACGTGCGCATGGCTTTCGCCATGGTGTCTTCGCCAATGATGCCTTCGAGAGTCAGCAGCACGCTCGCCGTCTTGCCGTAAGTGATTCCTCCATACGAGTTCGAACCGTAGTATTCGTAAGCCTTCTGCGCGATCGCATCCAGGTCAGCCGCGCTGGCATAGCTGAGCCTCTGCTCTTCCCGCTCGCCCAGCGTGACACCCGCCTGCTGGAGCATGGACCGGTCTTGACCGAAAATCGAATCCAGCACCTTCACTTCGGTATAGCTGTTGATGCCCTCGTCCATCCAGGCGTCCTCAAACTCGTTCGTTGCCACCATGCCGTACCAATACTGGTGCCCGAACTCGTGTTCCACCACCACCTCCGGCAGCAGCACTCCTTTCGGCATAAACCAGCTGCTGTCGCCCGTGATGAACGTGGGATATTCCATCCCACCCGCCGCCGAATCCGGCTCCGGATCCACCAGCGTCAGCATCTTGTACGGATACGGCCCGTACCATTTCTCGAAACGGTCGAGCGTTTCCATCAGAATCTTCTCGTGGCGCTCCGCCTGGCTCCAGTGCGCCGGCTGCATCAGGATGCGCAGCTTCACCGGACCCATCTGCCCCTGGAACACGCCGTCGTCCTTCACCTTGTACCGCGGGCTCGCCGTCCACGCGAAGTCATGAATGTCGTCGCCGTGGTAGGTATAGGTTTTCGTGCCATCAGAGTTTGCGGCGTCGCTCACCAGCACTCCGCTCGCCCCCACCACTTCATACTGCGGCACCGTGAGCTTCACATCGAACACTCCGAAGTCCGCAAAAAATTCCGTGGTGTTGTGATACTGATGGCAATTCCACGCCCCGTGCCACCACACTCCCACCTTCGGAAACCATTGCCCGCCCAGCACAAAATCGCGCTTCCATCCCGAGCGCGCCTGCGTCTCGGGAAATTTCGTCTGAAACGCAATCTTGAACACCACCAAGGCCCCCGGCGCAATCGCCTTGAGCACATGCAGGTCCACCACAGTCTTGTCATCCTTGTTGCCATCATCCGGCTGTATGTATTGCAACTGTGAAGTCAGGTCGCCTTGCCCCACCACTTCCAGGCTCTTGATATCTTCCGACCCGTAGTCTTTGTCTTCCCATTTCGCGTAAGCAGTATCGCGGCTGCCCACCAGCTTGGCCTCGCGCACAAACGTTGCCTTCGGCTGAAACGCGTTCTGGTAAAGATGAAACGGAAAATGGTCGAGCGCCTGCCCGGTCAGGTTGTGATAAGTCAGCACCTCGGTCGCGTTCACCGTATGCGTGCCCGCATCGTACTTCGCGTCGATCTCGTAATGCACCACGCGCTCCGACATGGCCTTGTCCGAGTTAATGGCCAGGGTAGTGTCGGGAATCGCCGGCGTTTCTCCGGCACCAGTCATCGGACTCGAAGCTTTTGTCTGCGCCTTTGCCGGCGCGGCCGCCGTCATTGCCTGCGCAGGCGCCCCCGCCTTCGCTCCGCGGCCCATGACCAGGAGAGAAAGCACAGCCATCGATACCGCCGGAAAAAACAAAATCACGCGCTCAATCTTCATGAAGCCAACCCCTTGCTTTCGCTGTGGGATGGAATCATACCCCAGCCAGACGAGTGCCGTCATGCCCGTGATTGAGACCCGCCCATGTGGGGCGGCCTCTGTGGGGCGGGCACTCCTGCCCGCCACTCTATCCACGAAGCCGAGGCGCCGACCTCTCCTCAGTCTCTCCACCGCCCACCTACTATTTTTCCACTATAGAAGTGCCGTCTGCAGCTCCCGTATAATCCACCGACCTCCCACTCACCGAATGCTGACCGCCAAACTGAACGCCATCAAGCAATTCGCAACCAATCCCGCCGTAATTAAAACCGTGATCGCCACTTGCATCCTGCTCGCGGTCCTCTGGGTGCTCGGTTGCGGAGCCCTCTACCGCATCATGCTCCGCCCGCCCGAGGCCTTTGCCAGCTTCATGGCCAAGCTCCCCGGCCCGGTCCCGTTCCTGCTTTTTCCCTTTGAAACTCTGTGGATGCGCGCCCGCTCCGGCACCTTACATCCCGGCGATCCCGCTCCCGATTTTTCCCTGGCCAAGCTCGACAAAACCGCGCACGTGCAGCTCTCCACCTTCACCGCGCAGCAGCGCCCGGTGGCGCTCATCTTCGGCAGCTATACCTGACCTCCTTTCCGGCGGGAGGTTCCCGCTCTCAATAAGCTCTACGATCAATACGGAAATCAAGTCGAGTTTCTGGTGGTCTACATCACCGAGGCCCACCCCAGCGACGTCTGGCAGATGCAAAGCAACATTAAAGATCAGGTCGTTTTCGCGACTCCGAAAAACGAAGAAGAGCGCGCCGCGGTAGCCGGCTCCTGCGTGCGCAAGCTGGGAATCAAAATTCCCGCCCTGCTCGACGAGTTCGGCAACTCCACCGAGTCGGCCTACACCGGCTGGCCCGACCGCATGTACCTGATCGACGCCGCCGGCCGGGTCGCCTACAAAAGCAAGCCCGGCCCCTTCGGCTTCAAATCCGAAGAATTGAGAGCCGCCATCGAACGCGTCGTCTCAACCCACTGAGCCTTCACCACAGAGTTGCAGAGACACAGAGAAAACCGAAGAACGACTAAAAGCTTAAGATAACGGGTTTCGCTAAGACGTTGGTTTTCTCTGTGACTCTGTGGTGAAAAGCCTTTCCCGCATGAGCTATCAACTTTCGCGCATGCAGACCGCAAGTTTCGTTTACAGTATCGGGGATCGATCAGTACCGTGGTTAGGCACCGGCCCGCCTAGGGAGGAACCATGAAAAATCCACTGCAGCCTCGCAGCGTAAAAGGTTCTGTTTCGCGCCGCAAGTTCCTGGGCCAAACCGCGGCGGCGGCAATGGGCCTCGCGATTGTTCCGCGCCGCGTGTTAGGCGGCGTGGGATATGTTCCGCCCAGCGACAAGGTCAACATCGCCTTCATCGGCGTCGGCGCTCAGGGTCTGCGCGTGATGCTTCACTTCCTCCGCGAGCCCGATGTGCAGGGAGTCGCAGTCTGCGACGTCAACAAATCCGCCGCGGATTATCCTCAATGGTCGACGCACGAGTTCTGCAATTCCGTCCGCAAATTGCTCGGCGTCGATAGCGGCTGGGACTGGCTCAGCCCCGACCAACCGATTCAGTTGAGCCATTCGCTCGCCGTCACCAGCGGCGTCGCCGGACGCGAGCCTTGCCAGAAAATTGTCGAAGGCTATTACGGGTCTCAGCAGCGCTCCGGCCAGTATCACGGCTGCGCGGCTTACAACGATTTCCGCGAACTGCTCGAGAAACAAAAAGACCTCGACGCCGTCGTCGTGTGCACCACCGACAACCTGCACGCGGCGGTCTCCGCCGCGGCCATGAAGAAGCGCAAGCATGTTTTTTGCCAGAAGCCGTTGACGCACACGATCTATGAGGCCCGCCGCATTGCCGAAATCGCGCGCGAAACCGGAGTGGCCACTCAGATCGCCGTCGGCAACCAGGCGTCTGAAGCCACGCGCCAGCTCTGCGAATGGATTTGGGACGGCGCCATCGGTCCCGTGCGCGAAGTCAGTAACTGGTCAAGCCGTCCGTTCTGGCCGCAGGGCATCGAGCGTCCCAAAGAAACCCAGCCCGTGCCCGAAGGTTTGGATTGGAATCTCTGGCTCGGCCCCGCGCCGGAACGTCCTTTCAACCACGCTTATCTCCCGTTCGTATGGCGAGGCTGGAGCGACTTCGGTTGCGGCGCTCTCGGCGACATGGGCTCCTACAGTTTCGACACAATTTTTCGCGTCTTGAAACTGGAAGCGCCCGAGAGCGTGGAATCCAGTTCCAGCGATCGCTACGACGAAACCTATCCGCTGGCCTCGATCGTTCGCTACAACTTCCCCGCGCGCGGCGACATGCCCCCAGTGAAATTCAACTGGTATGACGGCGGCCTGAAGCCGCGCCGTCCGGACGAACTCGAAGAAAACCGTCCATTCAAAGGCGACGGCGAAGAAGAAGATGAAGGCCTGCTCTTCACCGGAGACCGCGGCAAAATCCTCTGCAGGTTCAACGGCGGCAATCCCAAAATCATTCCCCAGTCGAAGATGGACGCCTACAAACAACCGCCAAAAACGCTGCCCCGTTCGCCCGGCAACGAACGCGAATGGCTCGACGCCTGCAAAGGCGGCAAAGAAAAGCCCGGCGGAAACTTCGAATTCGAAGGCCTGGTCACCGAAACCTTGCTGCTCGGAAACGTCGCCAGTCGCATGGGCCAAAAACTCACCTGGGATCGTTCGAATCTAAAAGTAAACTCCGACGTCGCGCAGAAATACGTAAAGCCAGACCGCCGTAGCGGCTGGAACCTATAGTCGCACCTGGGTAGCGCCGCCGTCCCGGCGGCTGTCGTGGGGGCGTCCCACCCAGAATCCTCGGCGGCCATTTTCCGCGCGCTCTGCGATTCCGGCATTACCCTGTGTCCCCCGTGTCCTCTGTGGTTTAGATTTTTCCAGGCCCATAATCGGAGGTCCCCCGAAAGAAGGGTCGGACGAGTCTATAATGCGTTCGCCCGCTCGACTAACTATGATTCCGTTCGCTAAACACGTGAGGAGAAATCCATGTCCCCGACGTCAAGAAGAGATTTTCTGAAGAGTGCGGCGACCTACACGGCCGCAGCCAGTTTCCTATCCGCAAGCGGACTGCAGCTTCGCGCCAACCCGCTCGGCATGCCCATTGGATGCCAAACCTGGCCGGTCCGCGAAATGATCGCCAAGGATTTTCCCGGCACGATCAAAACCCTTGCGGATGCCGGATTTCAAACCATCGAACTCTGTTCGCCCGTAGGCTACGCCGACTCAGGCTTCGCCGGCCTCGCCAAATATAAAGGAGCCGAGCTCCGCAAAATTCTGGGTGACGCCGGCGTCTCCTGCGTGAGCTCTCACTTCGGCATCGAGGAACTCCGGGGAAATCAGGGGCGCGCCATCGCCTGGGCGAAAGATGTTGGTCTCACGCAAATGCTTGTCCCCAGCCTCGACGGTCCCAAAAACCCAACCATGGATGACGTGAAGAAAGCCGCCGAGGAATACAACAAAATCGGCGAGCAGGCAGCCAAAGCCGGTATCCAGCAGGGACTTCACAACGAAAACTTCGAGCTCACCACGGTTGACGGCCAGCGAACCTACGATCTACTCTTCAGCCTGCTCGACCCCAAGCTCATCAAGTTCCAGTTCCAGGTTTCCACCATCAGCCGCGGCTACGACGCCGCCGAATATTTCACAAAATATCCCGGCCGCTTCATCTCCATGCACGTACAAGGCTGGTCCGTGGCCACGAAGAAAGTCGCGCCGGTAGGGCAGGACTCGCTCGATTGGAAAAGAATCTTCACCGCGGCGAAAACCGGCGGCATAAAAAACTACTTCGTCGAAATGAACCTCGACCAGATGAAAGCCAGCGTCCCCTACCTGAAAAATCTGCAAGTCTGACGGTCCGACATTATCACCGCCCGGGTGCCCCATTTCTCGCGCCCTTCGCGAGAAGTGGGGATTTCTGTCGCCAGATCCCATCGCTCTGTCATTAACCAAGCAGATTTCAATATCCAAACAACCGCGGCAGCGCCGTAGTCAACGCCGGAATGTAAGTAATGAGCAGCACTCCCAAACTCAACACCATCACCACCGGCAAAACCGCGCGCAGCACTTCCGGCACGGGCTTCTTAAATCGATACGACGACATCAGCAGATTCAGCCCCACCGGCGGAGTCAGATACCCCAGTTCCATATTTGCCAGAAAAATAATTCCCAGCCGCACCGGATCAATCCCAAACGCCGCTCCCAGCGGCACCAGCAACGGAACCTCAATCACGATCGCCGGATAAATTTCCATCAAACATCCCACCACCAGCAGAAAAACGTTCAGCAGCAACAAAAACAAAATCGGAGAATGAATCGTCGCCGTCGTCCAAGCCACGGCCTTCGCCGGAACCTCAGCGTCCACCAGATAATTCGTGAACCCGAGCGACACTCCAAGAATCAGCAGCACCCCACCAATAAGTAACCCGCACTCCGCCATCACGCGCGGCAGGTCGCGAAAAATTCGCAAATCTCGATGGATCACCGCCTCGATGAAGAACGCATAAAACGCCGTCACCGCCGCCGCCTCGACGGGTGTCGCCAGAGAACTGAACAGCGCCACAAATGCCACGATCGGCATCGCGAGTTCCCACTTACCCTCCCACAACGCGGCCCGCGCCTCTTTCCATTCAAATTTCCGCACCGCCGTGTTCATGGCCGATCCGCGCCGGATGCCCCAAATCGCCGTCGCCGCCATCATCACAAACGCCGGAATAATTCCCCCCAGAAACATCTGCCCAATCGGAACCCGCGCCACAATGGCATAAACAATCAGGGGCAAGCACGGAGGCAGTAGCAACCCCAGCGATCCCGACCCCGTCAGCAATCCGAGCGAATCTTTCTCCGAATACCCGGCGCCCATTAACACCGGCATGAGCAGTCCGCCCAGCGCAAGAATCGTCACCCCCGAGGCTCCGGTAAACGACGTGAACAAGGCGCAAACCAACACCGTAACAATCGCCGGCCCGCCGCGAAATTGCCCAAACAGCGCGTAGAACACCCGCACCAGCCGTTTCGGCGCGCCGCCTTCCGCCAAAAAATATCCCGCCAGCGTGAACAGCGGCAGCGTCGGCAGAATCGGATTCGTCACCAGCGCATACTGCGCAATCGGAATCGCCGCAATCGGCTGGTCCGCGCCCCAAAACAAAATCAGCGCAGCGCCGCCGAGCGTCGCGAACGCCGGCATCCCCAGCACCGAAGCAACAAACAAAACGCACATCGCGATCGGAACAAAATGATGAAACCCTCCCGGCCACATCATCACAATTCCCACCAGCAACGCTGCCCCAACCCCCGCCCCTATCCGCGCTACCCATTTCTCCGACGCGTGGTGAACAATTCGAATCGCAATCACCGCGAATCCCAGCGGAAGCACCCACTCCACCACCCAGATCGGAATCCCATACCCCAGAATCGTCCCCGCCTCACGCTCAGTCGCAACAAACTGATACGAGGCCACGCACAGAAACACCGAAATTGCCGCCGACACCGCACCCGTGAAAATCCGCCCAACACTCTTCCAACTCCCGCGCAGCGCGGTTTCTCCCAGCGTCGAAAGCGAAAGCAGTCTGCCTTCGCGCGCCGCGATCGCCCCGCCCAGCATCCCCACCACCAGCACCATGTGCTGAACAATCGTGGTCGACGCCGGAATCCCCGTGTGAAACGCGCGCCGCAGAAAACTTTCCGCCAGCGGAATCAGCACCATGGCGAACAACGCCACCGACACCACGGCGTTCTCCGCCGTCTTCAGCCAGGTTTGCCGGGAAGCCTCGCCCGGGCGGGCGAGATCCAGATACTCTCCGGAAGTGGCAATCTCATGCTCACTTCGCATCGCTCACTTTCCGGATGCTCCTTGCGCAGCGCGATAGTCGTGCAGCAGTTGCATCACCTTGTCAAACGTGTCGGCGGGAACAATGTGGCCGCGAATTTCCGGATACATGCTCTCCGAAAACTTTCGCCATTGCTCTTCCGCTTCCTTCGTGACCGGATGAACCTGCAGACCGCGCTTCTGCATCGATTCCACCGCTTCCTGATTTTCCCGTCGCGTATTCGCCTGGAACTCCGCACCGCACTCCACCGCCGCTTTCCGCATCTCGTCCTGCTGCGCCGCCGGCAGTGCATCCCAACTCCTCTTTGTCACAATCAACGCGCCCACCAGCGGAATCCAGTTCACTTCCAGCATATTGTGAGTCGAAATATAAAACTGGTTCGACAATGCGTGCAGAGGAATCGTCGGCAGCGCGTCCACCATTCCGGTTTGCAAACTGGTCAGCACATCCGACCATTCCAGCAGCACCGGTTTGAATCCCGCGGACTTGTAAAGTTCCGACTGCGTCACATCGCCCGCAGTCACAAACACTTTCATCTTCTTGAAATCGTCCGGCACCATCCCCGGCTCTTTGGAGAAAAGCCTTACCCAGCCGCCATCCGTCCAGAACAAAACGACGAATCCTTTCTCCGCGAGCCGCCGATTCAAATCCGGCGCCATCTTGTCGCGCACGTATGCAGCTTCCTCCAGCGAGCGGTACACCAGCGGCATCTTCTGCAGCGCGGCCACCGAAGGATCAATATCCGCGAGCCCCGCCACGGTGAGCACCGCAGCCTGCAATTGCCCCACACGCATTCGCCGGACAATATCAGCTTCGCTCCCCATCACGCCGTCCGAGTAAATCGTCAGCGTGACCGCGCCATTCGACGCCTTCTTCCATTTCTCGCCCATCTCCTGCAGGCTGTGGTGATACGAGGTCCCGGAAGGAACCATCGTTGCCAGCCGAATCCGTGTCTGCGCCAGTGCGTTCGAAGAAAATCCCAGCACCAGCAACACCGCCGCGACCATCTTTGTTCCGAGCCTTCTGCTTTTTCCAATTCCCACACTGCACCTCAACTTATTTCACAAATAATTCGTCTTCGCGGGAAAGCAGCCAGCGCGCGCGCCGCTGCATCACGAGGTTCATCAGTCTCCACTCCGGCCGCGCATCTGGATCGACCGCCAGAGCCTTCTTCAGCAGCGACTCGAACTCTGCAGAATCCTGTTTGCTCACCGAAACGGTCGTAGCCAGAGCCACATAAGGCGCCGCGCTTTGTCCAGAAGTCAACTCCACGGCGCGCTCAAAATGTTTTCTCGACCTCACAGCAAAATCTCCGCTCGCCGTTCTGCGCACCGACTCGTACGTAATCAGAAAATTATGGATCGCCCCAAAATCGTAATCCGCATTCAGTTCCAGCGCCCGGTCAATCAGCGCCTCCACGATCGGCTGATCCGCGATCATCTCCGGATTGTCTTTCGAAACCGAAATCGCTGCGCCCCACGAAGCCGCCGTCCAGTAAAGCAGCGGCACGTCCTTCACCCCCGTCTTGCTCATCGCGGCCTTCGTGTCCTGCCGAAGTTCACTTTCAAACCCCCGGTGATTCACTTCCAGCCCGCGCAGCCCATAGTTGCGCGCGCGCAAATAAAGATGCCGCGCGCGCATACGCAAAAAATCCGCCTTCGCCAGATCCTGATCTTCAATCTCTTCGGCCGGCACCTGCACATAAACAAACGCGTATTCCGTGAACCCGCTGCACGTAGCAAACAGAAGTCCGCGATGCTGCGGGCTTTCCGCCAGAAGGCTTTCCATCAACTTGAGACTGAACGGAAGCGCCTCACCCACCAGGTCAGGATCATCATCGGAAGTAAAAGTAGTTCCGCCACTGGCCAGCGAATCGCCCAGCTTATTGACCGCAATTTTCTTGATGGAGCATCCAATCGCCGCCGCCGCAAACGCCAGCACCAAAAGGAGTGAGCTGAGCCGATGCCAATTCGAGTTCTTCGGAATTAGGAAAGTTGCGCGCGGATTCAATTCCTCGCCCCCGCCATGAAACTTTGTCAGATCACCTTAGCAGGCTCGTTCCCAACTGGTTGTCATGTAGGGACAGCCGCCTCGGCTGTCCAGCAAGCGCAGCGAGCGCAGGTTCTTTTGCCGGAAGCTGATCGGCTCAAGCCACGCGCAGCGACCTACTGCGTTCGATGCTCCGCCGCCGCGCCCCTCAGCCCGATCCTGTTCAGCAGACTAGAAAACCGCGGATCCCCCCGCAGCGGGTCCGCCAGCGGTTCGCTGCTCAAATAAACCAGATATTCGCAACGCTCGTCATAAGCTTTGTCGAGCCAGCGGAACGCGTCATCCTTCCGGCCAAGCCCGATATACACCACCGCGAAGTAAACCGCGGGCACATATTTCCTGCCCGACAACTCCGTCAGCCTGGCAAGAATCTGGTTGGCATGCGCCGTGTCTCCCGAGACCGCGTACTCATGCCCCATGAGCGCAAGGATGGCGGGACTGTCGGGAGCAAACGCGAGAATCGTCTGGAAGGCGTTGCGTGCCTGCTGATGCATCCCCATCTGCTCGTAAGCGCGGCCAATGTTGACCAGCGCGATGGCATAGCCGGGATCCAGTTCGAGCGCTTTGTGACTCTCGTCAATGGTCACATCAAAACGCCGCGCGTGGTAATAAGCTTCCGCCAGCGCCGAATTCAACAGAGGACTGATCGGATCCAGCTCCACCGCTTTTTTTCTCTCCACAATCGCATCGTCCAACTTGCCCATCGCAGTAAGGTAGTAACCGTAAAACTGGTGAGCGGTGGCATATCCGGGCCGCAATCGCAGAGCTTTCTCGAACTCCTTTTGCGCTTCGGGCAAATTCCATTCGTACACCAGCTCCGAATAGCCAAGCGGCACGTGCGCCTCGGCCAGCGTGCTGTCGAGTTCCAGTGCCTTTCGCGCCGCGGCTTCAGCCTGCGGGAATGCTTCTTTCGGCGACAGAGTCGAATAGGGCGCGGACCCCAGCAACTCGTAACAGTCGGCGAGCCCCGCATACGGCGGCGCGTACGTCGGGTCAATCTCGATCGAACGCCTGAACAGCGTGATCGCTTTCGAGAAGCCCTCTTCAGTGCGCTTGTTCCAGAAGTAGCGCCCTTCCAGGTACGCGAGATAGGCCTCACGATTCACCTGACGAACCAGCGGGTGCGCATGCGGCAACTTGTTCAGCACGCCGCCCGCAATCGCGCTGGCGACCTCCGCCTGAATGCTGAGCACGTCCTGCAAGTCCCGCTCGTAGCTCTCACCCCACACCTGCGTCTGGTCGCTCACCTGAATCAGTTGCGCGGTAATCGCCACCCGTTTTCCGGATTGCCGCACGCTGCCTTCGAGCACGTAGTTGGCATGCACTTCCTTGGCGATGCGGTCGAACGCACTCGCGGCATACGCCGGGCTTAGCCGGATCACGCCCATTTCTTCTGGATGGAGCTGCCCGAGGCGACTGATCATTTCCTCGGTGAGTCCGTCGGCGACAAAGTCCTGCCCGGGATCGCCGATATTTCTGAACGGCCGGACCGCCAGCACCATCTTGGCTCTGGGGAAGCCCCCCGGAGTCTGCAGCCAGAAGCGACCCGCCACCGACGCTACGCCGGCGGCCACAATAATCAGCAGGCACAAAACCGTCAGGCGACGTATAAGGTCCGGACGATGATCGATAGTCGTGGTTTTTCCCTGCCGATCTTTTTCGGGACGGCCCCCGGCAGAAGGTAGTACCACAACATTCGACTGAGCCCCATTCGGAGGAACAATGCTCGCTGAGGAAACGCTCGAACCGGGAACGACCGACGAGGGAACGACCGATGCGTGAACGTCCGGCCCCGCCACGTTTGCCCCAGCAACGCTCAACGCTGAAGCATTCGACCGTGAGATGGTGCCCGGGTCGGGCTGGTCGTCATCGTACTCGAGCTTCGTCTGGCTTTCCTGCCACCAGGCATCCAGGTCCAGCTTGTACGCGAACACCGTGCCCTGCTTACCCTGGGCAAGCCGCCGCACGGGCAACCCCAAACTCTTCTCCCAGCGCTGAACGGTTCGGACTTCCTTATTAAGGTAAGCCGCAATCTCTTTCCACGAATCGAGCCGGTCGTTGGCCAAGCGGTCATTGGCGAGTCGGTCGTTACCGGGACGATCGCTGGCGGTCCGGTCCTGAGCCGTGATCCGTGGTTGTGTCCCGTCTCCACCCATTCGTCCTGCTCCCAAGGACCCGAGCTCGCAGAGTGGCGCAAGAATACCGCGCTTAAGCCCTCGAGTCCAATCCCGTTGCGGGAATCGCACGCTCGTCCAAAAGTTTATGTGGGGACGGCCGCCTCGCCCGTCCAGCGAAGCGCAGCGAGCGCGGTTTTTGTCGGAAGCGAATCGGAATCCAAAGCCATTTTGTTAACCTAACCGCTGTATCTGGAATACCCGGTTAGGCGCAGGCGCCTTCCCCCAACTCTAACCGCTGACCAGCCCCTCGCCGGTTAGTGTTTACGCCCCGAACATCAACCACAGCCCCAAGCTCCAAAATGGCAATTGTCAACGCCGCCGACCAAGCTAACCCCTGCCTTTTCTTCATTTGACGCGGGATGTCGCAGATTGTCGCTTGCGCACCCGCTCCTCAAGTTATATTCACTTTGCAGGAAGCATGTCTAAATGAAGCCCTCCGACTTCACCGGGAAGCAGTGGCGCGTGCTGCTGATCCTCATGCTAGTCAACTTTGTGAACTACGTTGACCGGCAGATCGTGTTCGCCCTTTTCCCCTCCATTCGTCATGACTTCAGCCTTAGTTATGTGCAGCTTAGCTACCTGGCGACAGCTTTCACAGTGGTGCTCTCATTAGCCAGTTTTCCCTTAGGAATGCTCGCTGATCGCATCTCGCGCCGCGCGGTGATCAGTGCGGGGGTGTTGTTTTGGAGCGGGGCGACGTTCTTCAGCGGGCTGGCAGGGTCGTTCCGTGCCTTGTTGATTGCAAGGGGGTTAGTGGGAGTCGGGGAAGCAGCTTACACGCCGGCCGGCGCGGCGGTGATCACCGCATCGTTTCCACGCGACGTGCGGGCGCGAGTGCAGGGAGCTTTTGACATTGGCATGTTCATTGGAGGCGCCACGGGCATCGCCCTCGGCGGGATCATGGCGGCGGCCTTTGGGTGGCGGTTCGCTTTTTTCATGGTTGGGATTCCGGGAGTGGTGCTGGGGCTGACCGCGCTGCGGCTGCCGAAGTCGGTGGCCTATGTTGCGAAGGAATCGATGCCGCTGCGTGAACTTCTTCGCGTGCCGGCGTTTCTGGCGTTGCTGGTCAGCGGGTGGTTCTGCAGCTTTGCGGGGTATACGTACGTCGCGTGGGGGCCGGAGCTGGTGCAGGACTACAAAGGGTTCAGCGCAGCGCAGGCGGGCATCGCACTGGGGTTGGTGATTGTGCTGGGCGGAACGCTGGGCATTGCTACAGGCGCGTTCTTATCCGACGCGCTGGCGAAACTTCGCATCTGGGGGCGGGCGGTGGTGGTCCCGATCGGCTTTGTGCTGGGAGCTCCACCAATTTATTTTGCGCTGCATGCTAGCGGAAAAATGCGTTTCCTGGTGCTGTTCGGTTTGGGGGCATTTTTCTTAAGCTGGTATCACGGGCCGTTGACAGCGACCATCCACGACCTGGTTCCGCCGCGTGGGCACGCGACGGCTTTAGGCTTTTATTATCTGTTCGTGAACCTGTTTTCCATGGCAATTGCGCCAGTCGTCATCGGACGAGTGGCAGATCGCTACAACCTGATTACGGCGTTGCATGTACCGATTGTGGCGCAACTTGCGGGAGCGGCATTTTTCTTGTTGGTGATCCAGTGCATCCGGCACGACGGGCTGCATCATCCAGTACTCGCCCGGCATTGGGATGACGAACCGGACACTTTGGTGCCGGAAGTGGAATTGGCGTTTGAGGATGCTTAATGCGGGATGTACAATCCCGACAACTTCCCTGGGGAAAAAATTTAGCGAGGAGAGAATCCAATGGCACAAGTGGCACAGCTGCCGATCATTGAGCACTACAGCGCATACAAACCCAAGCCCTTCACGCGCGACCAACGTGCCGAAACCACGATTCTCTATGGGGGCCTTACGTGGAAGCATGAGCGCATGATGCAGGGCGCGTTGCACAACCTGAAGTACAAAGCTGAGCCGCTGCCGAATATTGCGCGCGAAGATCTCGATGCCGGCAAGGAGTTGATTGACACGGGAGCGTGCTGCCCCACCATCTTCACCACGGGAAGCCTGGTGAACTTTCTGAAGAAGGAAGTGCACGAGCATGGCAAAGAAGAGGTGAACAAGAAGTTCGTCTACCTGACGGCGGGGGCCTGCGGGCCGTGCCGCTTCGGGCAATATCACGAGTCGTATGCCATGGCCCTCGACGGGCTGGGGCTGCGCGACTTCCGGCTGTTCCTGCTGGCGCAGGATGAGCTTGATCAGGGGCCGGGCAACGGCGGCGGTCTCGACATCAACATGCCCATGAGCCTGGGGATCATCTGGTCGATCCTGTGCGGCGACCTGGTGACCGATCTGGAATATGCGACGCGTCCCTACGAAGTGAACAGGGGGCAGACGGAACTGGTGCTGCGCGACGTCGTGGAACAAATGTACGAGCTGTTTCTGAACCGGCCGGATCGCGGCAAGAAGTACGGAACCATGGCCTGGCATTTGATGAGCAACTATTTCACGAAAGCTCTGCGCGAAGTGCGCAAGAAGTGGGATGCGATTGAAGTGGACCATCTGCGCGTGAAGGCCAAAGTGAAAATAACCGGCGAGTTCTGGCTGCAGACGCATGAAGGCGAAGGCAACTACAACATCAAGCGCTGGCTGGAGTCGGAAGAGTCAGAAGTGATTGCGCCTCCGGTTGCGGTGTGGCTGCACTACCTGATGCATCCGACTATCCGCAAACTGGAGCACCGCAATGCCAAGAGCAAGCATCCGAAGGTTGAGAATCTGGCGCTGCATGCTCTCGAGAAGATTTACCGCGTCACGTATAACCGCTTCCGCAAGGCGCTGGCCAATCTGCCGCACGAACTGCCGGACCAGGAAGAACTCAAGACGCTGGCGGAACCGTTCTACAACTTCCAGTTGCGCGGCGGGGAAGGGCACATGCTGATCGGCAAAGCGCTGCATTCCTATCATCACAAGACGGCGCACATGATCTGCGAGCTGTCGCCGTATTCGTGCATGCCGAACACCATGTCGATTGGGTCGATGGCAAATGTGATCGGGAAATATCCGGACCTGCTTTATGCTCCGATTGAAGTGAAGGGTGATGCTGAGGTGCACGCGCTCTCGCGCTGCCAGATGATTTTGACGGAAGCGAAGAAGCGGGCGCATGCGGAGTTCGAGGGAGTGATGGAGAAAACCGGGCTGACGGAGAAGAAGATCCGGGCGTATGAAGCCAAGCATCCGGAAGTGCGGAAGGCGACTTACCAGGTGCCGCATCGGGCTTACGCCGGGGCGGCGGCTAACTATGTGATGCATCTGGCTTATGACAAGGGGCTGGCGCGGGCTTGATCGATTTGGCTAAGTTGTGTGGAGCTGCAAGCAAGCGGGCAAGAGTGCCCGCTCCACACAAGCAACACCACACGCAACCAGAATCGCGAGACGAGGTTGAGGCATGAGTGATGGTTTGATTCAGATTCAACCGCTTGAAGGAGATGCTCCGCTGGCGAGACCGTCGGGGGATGTTCCCAGGGGCACGGGAAAAATTGCTGGGCTCGACGTGGGCAGCACGACCTGCAAGTACTCGATTGCGGGGCCGTCCGGGGAACTGCTGGGGCAGGCTTACGAACGGCATAACACCAAGCAGGCGGAGAAAGTTCTCGATTTCCTGAACCGGATGGAGAAACAGTACAACTTCACTCCGGAGCAGGACCGCGTGTTTTTTACGGGATCGGGAGCGGGGCTGATCGCGCCGCTGGTGGGCGGAAAAGTAATTCAGGAAGTGGTGGCAGTGGCGGCGGCCGTGGAGAAAGTGCATCCGAACGTGCGCTTCGTCAGCGAAATTGGCGGCGAAGACATGAAGACGATTTTCTTCAGCGGGGCTGGGGCCGCCAAGAGCAAGCAAGTGCTGATGCAGAGCGCGTGCTCCGGGGGCACGGGAACCTTCATCGAGAAGACGGCGCGGAAGCTGGAAATTGCGACCGATCAACTTTCGCAGATGGGCTACGACGGTTACACGCTGCACAAGATCAGCAGCAAGTGCGGCATTTTCGCGGAAGCGGATTCCAATACGTTGTTGAAGGCCGGGGTTTCGGTGGAGGAGATTATCGCTTCGCTGTTTGAAGCGGTGGTGTATCAGAATCTGGCAACGTTGACGCGCGGGAATACGCCGCTGCCGGAAATTCTTTTGCTGGGCGGGCCGAATCTTTTCTTCAAGGGATTGCAGCAGGCGTGGCGTTACCATCTGGCGAAATTGTGGAAAGAGCGCAAGGTGGAGATGCCGGAGGGCAAGGATCCGGAGTCGTTCATCCGCGTGCCTGATGATGCGCTCTATTACGCGGCGCAGGGTTGCATTGAGGTGGGGCTGAGAGATTCGCCGAACGTTGGCATCTACCTGGGAACGTCGAGGCTGCGCTGGTGGATTGACGAGGGGCAGCACGAAGAAAAGAAGAAGCTGGGCAGCGCGGGATTGTGGAAAGAAGAAGCGGAACTGAAATCGTTTCTTTCGCGATACTCGACGCCGGGGAGCAACGGGAGTGGCGAGCGGCCGCGGCGAAGAGCAACGGCAACGGGCACGCCAACGGAAATGGCAAGGGCCAGGAAAATGGACGTCCGGTCAGCGTCGGGAAAATTACCCGGCGTCCGAAATTCCGACTACCGATGCTGGGGAAGACGGCGAAGCTCGGTCCGGTGGTGGTGGGTTGCGATTTCGGGTCGACGACGGCGAAGGCGGTTTGCATGTCGCCGGATAAAGAGCTGCTGTTTTCCTGCTACGCGTTGAGCCGGGGAAATCCGATCGACGATGCGAAGAGTTTGTTCCGGCAGGTTCGCGATGCGGTGGGGGATGGCGAGATTCTGGGGCTCGCGATCACAGGCTACGGGAAAGATTTGCTGAAAGATATACTTGGCGCGGACTGTCCGGTGGTGGAAACGATTGCTCACGCCAGCGCGGGGCTGCATTATTTTCCGGACGCGGATTGCATTTGCGATGTGGGCGGCGTGGACGTGAAGATCATGCTGCTGAACAACGGGGCGGTCACGGATTTCCGTTTGAACTCGCAGTGCTCGTCGGGGAACGGGGCGTTTCTTCAGGGAATCGCGGAGCGCTTCAGCATTCCGATGAGCGAAATGGCGGACCGCGCGTTCAAGGCTACGTCGATGCCGCAGCTTTCGATGGGGTGCGGAGTTTTTCTGCAGAGCGACATTGTCAATCAGCAGCGCAAGGGTTGGCAGGCGGAAGAAATTCTCGCGGGGCTGTGCGCGATTCTTCCGCTGAATGTTTGGATCTATGCTGGCGGGTTGAACAATCTGACGTCGGTGGGAAAGAAATATATTTTGCAGGGCGGGACGCATAAGAATCTTGCGGTGGTGAAGACGCAGGTGGATTTTATTTTGAAGAAGGTTCCGGATGCGGATGTGGTAGTGCATCCGTACTCGGGTGAAGCGGGGGCGATTGGCGCGGCGCTGGTTGCTTTGGATTGGTGGGACGCGGGCGGCACGAGCAAGTTTCGCGGGTTCGATGCGATTGAGAGATTGACTTACAAAACCGCGACGTCGGTGGACACGGTGTGCCACTGGTGCCCGGTGACGTGCCAGCGCAGTTTTATTGACGTGGAACTGGAAGGCGGAAAAGGGCGGGAGTGGAGCAAGGTTCCGCTGGAACAGGGATGGGAGCGGGTGATTGTGAACAACTCGTGCCCCAAGGGATTGGTGGAAGATTTGAACGAGATGAAAGTTATCAAGATCGGGATGGAGAAGACGAAGAATGCGTTTCCCAACGTTGCCGATTTGGTCCGCAAAGAAGCGTTCCGCCGCGTCTCCACCTAAAGACCGGTCGCAGGTGCGGGTCGGAATTCCGAAGGTGCTGAACGTGTGGACGACTCACCAGTTCTGGGTGGGCTTTCTGCGGGCGATTGGCATTGAGTCGGAAAATATTGTGTTCAGTTCGGATACTTCTGAAGAGCAGGGGCGCGAGTTCGGCAAGGGGCGCGGCACGGTGGATTGCTGCTATCCGGTGAAGTGCATCAGCGGACATTATGGGGAGTTGGTGTTTGGGCAGAAAAAGAAGATCAACATTCTTTTGAGTCCGATGATTCACTCGCTGCCTTCGGTGCTGCACGGGCACGTGGTGGACACGGTGACTTGCACACGTGTGATGGCTGGGCCGGAGAGCATCAAGTCTGGATTTCTGAAGGAGCGCGACGTTTTTGGCGAGAACGGGATTACTTATGCTTCTCCGTTTGTGAGTCTTGGGGACCGGCACATGGTGGTGGAGCAGTTGCATAGTTCGCTTAAAGATATTTTTAATCTTGAACTGGAAGAGACGGAACGGGCGGTGAAGGCGGGGTTTGCGGCGCTTGACAGTTTCACGGATAAAGCGCGACAGCAGAGCCGCGACATTTTGACTTGGTGCGTGAAGAATCAGAAGCCTTGCATCCTGGTGCTGGCGCGTCCTTATCATATGGATACGGGGATCGGGCATGAGATTGAGGGAGACTTGCAGGCGCATGGGTATCCGATTCTGTGGCTGCAGTATCTTCCTGGCGATTTGGACTTGATGAACTGGCTGTTCGAGGCGGATTTGAAGGCGGGGAAGATCAAGAGTCCGTTTGATATTACGGATGTGTGGACTTCTTCTTACAGCAGCAACACGAACGAGATTATGTGGGGAGCGAAGGTGGCGGCGCGGTGTCCGTGGATTACTTGCGTGGTGCGGCTTTCGAGCTATGAGTGCGGGATGGATCAGCCGACTTACACGCCTACGCAGAAGATTGTGGAAGCGACGGGGACGTTGTTTTTCAAGTTCGGGGATCTAGATTCGACTAAGCCGGCCGGTGGAGTGAAGATCCGGATCGAGACGATCGTTCACTACATGGCGAAATATTCGAAAAAGATCATGCAGCAGAAGCTGGGATACTTGTCGCCGAACTGCCCGCTCGGGCCGGTTCCGGCGTTCGAAACAGCGGGAGTGATTGAGCCGGGGGTGATTCAGCCCGTAGTGAGCCAGGAAGAGGCGGGTGTGGCGCAGCCGGTTTCTGCATCGGCTTCGTGAAGGGAAATGACGATTCGCGGTAAGTTGTCGATTTATGCTGCCGTGGCTGTTGCTCTCGCCGTGGCTCTGGCTTGCTCCGTGGTTCCCTTCGCCGGAGCTGCAGATAAAGACAAAGGTAATGGAAACACTTCCGAGGTGAAATTCGCCGCGGGCGCAAAGCTGGTGCTGGTCCCAACGCTGGTCACTGACAAGTCGGGCAATCACATCAGCGGACTGAAGCAGGAAGACTTCACGGTGCTGGAAAATGGCACCGAGCAAAAGATTGCCACGTTTGAGGAAATTACCAGCGACCCGCACCGGTTGTCGCGTCCCAGAAATCCCAACGAATTTAACAATGCGCTCGCGGGCGGCACGTCTGCGCGACGGGTTACGCTGATCGTGCTCGATTTGATCAATACTCCCTTTCTTGATCAAGCGAATGCACGCAAGGAATTGCTGAAGTATCTTACGCAATCGGTGAACGAGCGCGAGCCCACCGGTCTTTACACGCTTACGCGAAGCGGCGTTCAGGTTGTCCACGACTTCACGAGCGATCCTCGCATTCTGGTGGCCGCGCTGCATGTGGTAAAGGGCGATTCGTACCAGATGGTGGATAGCGACGAGGAAATGGAAGCCATCACCGGAACCGCAAGCCCGGACGGCAGTTCGGGCGCTCCGAGCGGCGGTGGAAGCTCGAAAAGCGGCGGGAGTTCGAAAGGAAATTCGCAGGCATCGGTGCAGGGTGAGGCTCAAAAACTTCAGAGCATGATGGAAGATTCGGAGTTGAATTTTAAATCGTTCGAGCAGCGCCTAGCCATCACTTATACGTTGGACGGATTGCAAACGGTGGCGCAGGCTCTAGCCGGAGTTCCGGGGCGGAAGTCGTTGATCTGGGCGAGCGGCGGATTTCCTTTCAGCGTGAGCGACAACACCATGCAGCTCGCTCCCGCGGGACGGGATACGCTGGCCGATGTGTTGCCGCTCTACGAGCGCACCTGGCAGTTGCTGAACGATGCGGAGATTTCTCTTTATCCGGTGGACGTAAAGGGCTTGCAGGTGACTGGCATGCCCAGCGCTTCACTGCGCAACCCGGGGAAAAACTATTCGCGACATATGCAAACGGACAGTTCGATACCCAGTCTTCGTTCCAGACCTTTGCTGCGATGACCGGAGGGCGCGCTTATTTCGGGTCCAACGATCTGGAGAAAGGCTTTCGCGAGGCGGTGAACGACTCGGCCGAATACTACATGCTGGGCTACTACGTTGATCGGGCGCAGACCAAAGCTGGATGGCGCAAGCTCGGGGTGAAGGTCAAACGCGAGCATGTGGAAGTGCGCGCGCGCAGCGGATTTTTTGTGACCCATGCCACCGTTGATCCGGAGAACAGCCGCAACAGCGATATTTCATCGGCCTTGCAGTCGCCGCTTGATTACACGTCACTGGCGCTGGTGGCGCGATGGGAAAAGATTGAACCGGGCAAAGAGCCCGGGAAGAAGCACGTGACTTATGAGATGAGGCTTGCACCCGATGCCGGCGTGATCAACGACGCCGACAACAATCATGTCGCGCTGGATTTTGTGGCGATGGCGAAAACTCCCGAAGGCAAGCCGGTGGATCATCCGGTGGGGCAGAAGGTCGACCTTCATCTGACCCCGGAGAGGTTGTCGGCAATTCGGCAACAGGGTGTGGTCTATCGCGACGGGTTCGACTTGGCTCCCGGAGAGTATACGGTTCGCTTTGTGGTGCGGGACGACTTGAGCGGACGGACGGGTTCGGTTGCGGCGCCTTTGAAAGTTGAGTGAGTTCGGTGGGGTGGGTTGAGGCGTGCAACGTGTCGGCCCTGAGAAACCATCTTGAAAATCTGCGGCGGACGCGAGCGGGGTTCTGAGCGCTTGAGTTGGGTGCTTGAGTTTGTGGAGGGTTGATCTTTTGGGAAGGTTCCGCCTTGCTTCGCTTCGGCGGGACGGGCGAGGCGCCCGTCGCCACATGGTCCTGCTACATGGCCTGCCACAGGGGCTTGCCACATGGGCTTAGGACGGGGCTTAACAGGCGAGCGAGATTCCGATCTGTTTTGCGAACTCTAAGTCGTTGGGAGTGAGCAGGGCTTCGTACCTTTTCGGCGTCACCGGGATGGTACAGATGCGCGAGATTTCCGCTTCGATCTCTGCATCGACGAGACGCAACAGCGTATTGATCTGATCAGAATTGAACATCTCAGTGCCCGGTTACCCATGATCGCGGCATTTGTTCCGCGCGTGCGTTTGTGCGGAACTGTCGGCCGCGAGCCATGAGGATGTACTCCTCACTCTGGTTGCAGCTTACGTTTCGGCACAAGCGACCGCAAGTAACCAAGGTCACGGCGGCGCTATTTGTGCCCGCGTGTTAGGTGTTTAATTCCGCATTTGCGTTGCCTGGAAACCAATTTAAAAATTTGGGGCGGGTGGAGGGGAACGTGGCGTTTGGGGGCTAGGGTTCTGATTGCTTGAGTTGTGGTGGCTTGGGTTTGTGGTGGGTTGATCTTTTGGGAAGGTTCCGCCTTGCTTATTTCGGCGGGACCCTTCGGCTTCGCTCAGGGCAGGCTCACGAGGCGCCCGTCGCCACATGGCCTGATTGATATGACGTGGTTGAGTTCAACGAATCCAACGGCCCGCCAGGGCGCTTAGAGGTTGGGCGATCGACTGAAATCGTACCAGGCGCACCTCGTCTTTCCCTTTTATGGAGGCCAGGGGCATGAGGCCGCGTTCCATGATTTGGTCCGCGGTATCGACGGTCATCAGCGCTTCGGCGCAGGGTTTCAGTTCGGAAGCGCCTTCATGCTGATAGATGTGAGCGGGGAGGCGGTCCACCTCCGAGCGCTGGCCGGGACGCAGGTCCCATCCTGATTCGCGGAAAGACTGCGCCAGTAATAGTGCGCAAACAAATGCGGGATTGCCCCACAGATAGTTTTCGTGTTCCGGTTCGGCGGACATCTCTTCGAAGGCGAATGATTCGATGGGATCGGTTTCCTTGCCGTAGGGGAGACGAAGAAGGAAACGCGGAATGGCGAGGCCTACGGCGTTCGCTTCGGGGAGTAAGCGTAAGGCGGTCCATGCGGACACGCTCTCGCTGTCGGCGGGTGCGGTCCAATCGCGGGCATTGGGCGTCGCTGAAAAAGATTTGCAGCCTAACAGAGCAGGGCTGGCTGAGGCGAGGAACGGGGCTCCGGCTGCGTGGGCGATCTTGGCCACGCGGCCGAGTGACTCCGCATCGCCGCGGGTCGCGCTGAAAGTGTAGTTGCCAACGATTGCCGCCCAGGGCTCGCCGCCGAAGGAACGCATCGCATCGCCGGCGAGCAGGCGGTGCGTGAACGTGGAGCGCAGGTCGGCGGACGAATTCAAATCGGAGAGCAGTTCGTCTTTCGACAAGTCGACAAGATAAAGTTTCAGCATTTCGTCGGTATCGATTCGACGCACCAGCAGGAAGACGGCTCGCCACGCGGTCTCGAGCGCCTGGAATTCGGGGACATGCAGCAAGGCTCGCATCTGCGCGCTCAGGGTGCGATCGATGAGGCCGAGTATTTCCGACTGTTGCGGGTCGGTGGCGGAGATGAGATGAGGTTCCGTCACGCGCCGCACGAACTTCTGCAAGTCGGTTTCAGCGGGGGGGCGCGTCTGCGCTCTGGCTTCGGTTTGTTCGATCATGTCGTCGAGCAGACTGCCCAGAGCTAATGGCGAAGCTTGCGGCGTTGCCGTGTGCGCGGCTTCGCGCGGCTTGGCCGCGGAGCCGCCCAAACCGAATTCCGCGGCTGCGTCGGCGAACGTGGCCGGATTTGCGAGGCGAGCACGCATCTCGCGAAGCTTGCGGAACATGTCGACGCGTTCGAGAAGACGGTCAGGATGGAAATCATCGAGATCGGAGAACTGCACAGTTAGCAGCTCTTCGTCGCCCAGGCGTAGTTGCAGCTCGGGGTGGAACGCAGCCAGCACCTCGTCGAAGTTGTCGCGATCCACCTGCACTGGCTTTCGTGATGGCAGCGGCTTCTTAGGTCCACTGCCGCTGAAATCACCCAGCAGCAGAACTCGGAACGGCGTTTCGGGGAGCGGTCGAGCTTGCGACGTGTCTCCGTCGACGGCGATTTTGATTTCTCCGAAATTGAATGGTGGCATGGACGTGCTCCTTGCAGCGTCTTTGCATTCTCGAAGGCTCGGACTTTGATAGTTGGCCGACCTTACGGCTTATACCACCAAGGACACAAAGTCACACTAAGGAAAGCCTACCCACTTGGCTTTTGGTGAGCTTCGCGGGGCTGCGGTGGTGTGTGGAGATCCGGCATTCTGCTGCAGCAACTTGGTCACCAGGGCCGTCCAGCCAGTCTGGTGGCTGGCGCCGAGGCCTTGTCCGGTATCGCCGTGAAAATATTCGTAGAAGAGGATGAGATCGCTCCAGTTTGGGTCGGCATGGAATTTCGGCGTGCGTCCGTTCATGCCGCCGTTAACCGGGCGATTGCCATGTTCGTCCCGCAAAAAAATTCCGGTGAGGCGGCGTGAGATTTCGGTGGCAACTTCGGACAGCGTGAGCCGGTTGCCGGAGCTAGAAGGGAACTCGATTTTGAAATCGTCGCCGAAGTAGTGGTGAAACTTTTGCAGAGATTCAATGAGCAGGTAGTTCACGGGAAACCAGACCGGGCCGCGCCAATTCGAATTGCCGCCGAATAGTCCGGTGGTCGATTCGCCGGGCTCGTAGTCTACGCGGTGTTCCTGTCCGTCGAAGGCGATGCTGAAGGGATGATCGCGATGATGGCGCGAGAGCGCGCGGATGCCATGGGGTGAGAGAAATTCGTTTTCGTCGAGCATGATCTGCAGCATGCGGCGGAGCTGTCCGGCATCGACGATGGAGAGCAATCTTCTTTCTCCCATGCCGGAGGTCTGCATGCTGGCGACATTCGCGGTGAGATCCGGGCGGTTTTCGATGAACCAATCCATGCGGCGTTTGAAACCGGGGAGGCGCTGCATGAGGCCGGGCTCCAGGGTTTCGACGGCGAATAGCGGGATCAAGCCGACCATGGAACGAATCTTGACGGGAAAGTGCCCACCGTCGGGGAACTTCAAGACGTCGTAGAAAAATCCGTCGGTCTCGTCCCACAGGCCCCTGCCATCGTGGCCGAGATGATTCATGGCGTAGGCGATGTAGATGAAGTGCTCCCAGAATTTGCTGGCGACATCTTCGTAGGCGGGGTCCTGCGTGGCGAGCTCCATGGCGATGGCCAACAGGTTGAGGGTGTACATGGCCATCCAACTGGTGCCGTCGGATTGCTCGATGTGGCCGCCGGTGGGGAGTGGGTCGCTGCGGTTGAAGACTCCGATGTTGTCGAGGCCGAGAAAGCCGCCCTGGAAAATGTTCATGCCGTCGGCGTCTTTGCGGTTGACCCACCAAGTGAAATTCAAGAGCAGTTTGTGAAAGATGCGTGTGAGGAACGCGCGGTCGCCGCGGCCGTGGCGCTTTTTGTCGATTTTGTAGACGCGCCACGCGGCCCAGGCGTGGACCGGAGGGTTGACGTCTCCGAGCGCCCATTCGTAGGCAGGGAACTGGCCGTTGGGATGCATGTACCATTCGCGGAGCATGAGCACGAGTTGCTCTTTGGCGAAATCTGGGTCGACGAGAGCGAGTGAGACGCAGTGAAAAGCCAAGTCCCACGCGGCATACCAGGGATATTCCCATTTGTCGGGCATGGAGATGACGTCGGCGTTGTAGAGGTGTAGCCAATCATGATTGCGGCCTGTGGCGCGTTCCGGTGGCGGAGGAGGATTGCCAGGATCACCCGCCAACCAGTCTTTGACAACGTAATGATAGAACTGCTTCGACCAAAGCAGGCCGGCGAAGCCCTGGCGCATTACGTTTTTTGCGTCGGGGGAGAGGGACTTCGGAATGATTGTGGCGTAAAAGTCGTCGGCTTCCTGTTTGCGAGTGGTGAAGAGGGTGTCGAAGTTGGTGAAGGCGGCGGAGGGCTTCGGGAATTCGAGATTGGTAAGGCGGAGGCGGACAGTCACGGAATCGCCCGCAGGAATTTCCAGTGCGTAGTGAGCCGATGCCTTGGTGCCTGTGCGTTCGACGGCGACTGATTGTTTGTTTCCGTGGACGATGTAGTTGTTGATTGCGTCTTTCTTGCGCAGTGTGCTCTCGGGGGCGTTGAACAGGTGGTGGCGGTTAGTTTCGTTTTCGGTAAATAGTAGTTCGGGGGAACCTTCGCAGTACAGCCAATGTTTCACGCAGGAAGGGTGGTTGAGTTCGATGGCGCGGCCTGCTACCTCGCCGAGGCTAGGACGGGGTTCGGGGGTGCCCCACGACCAGGTGTTGCGAAACCAAACGGTTGGGAGCACGCGAAGAGGGGCCGATTCCGGACCGCGATTGGCGACCGTGATCTTGATGAGGACGTCTTCGACATCGGCTTTCGCGTACTCGACGAACACGTCGAAATAGCGGTCTTCGTCGAATACTCCGGTGTCGAGCAATTCGTATTCCGGATCATTTCTGCCGCGGCGGCGATTTTCTTCGAGGAGTTGCGCGTACGGAAATGCGGCCTGGGGATATTTGTAGAGGTACTTCATATAGGAATGCGTGGGAGTGCTGTCTAGGTAGAAGTAACATTCTTTTACGTCCTCGCCGTGATTGCCTTCTTTTCCGGTGAGGCCGAAGAGGCGTTCTTTGAGGATGGGATCGCGCTCGTTCCAGAGCGCCACGGCGAAGCAGATCAACTGCCGGCGATCGCTGATGCCGGCGAGGCCATCTTCATTCCAGCGGTAGGTTCGCGAGCGGGCGTGATCGTGGGGAAAATATTCCCAGGCGTTGCCGTCGGCGCTGTAGTCCTCGCGCACCGTGCCCCAGGCGCGTTCGCTGAGGTAGGGTCCCCAACGCTTCCAGTGGCGTTTACGGTCGCGGGCTTCGGAGAGGCGGATCTCCTCGTTGGTCATGGGGTTGGTCATCCGGCGCGTTGATGAGCAGTGTTCGAGGTTGTGTTAGACCTTATTCGGCGCCGTGTCAGAGTTTGTTCAGTCCGTCGAGAGCCGCAACTTTGTAGGCTTCGGCCAACGTCGGATAGTTGAAAACCGTATCACGGAAATATTCCAGTGTGCCGCCCAGGGACATCGCAGCCTGACCGATGTGCACGATCTCGGCGGCGCGGTCGCCGATCACATGCACCCCTAGAACCTTCAGAGTGTCGGGGTCGAAGAGAAGTTTCAGTAAACCCTGGTCATCGCCGAGCATCTGGCCTTTGGCCAACTCGGCGTAGCGCGCCAGGCCGACTTCGTAAGGAATCTTTTCTTTGGTGAGTTGTTCCTCGGTGTGGCCGACCATGGAAATTTCGGGAATCGTATAAATGCCGTAGGGGATGAGATTGGGAATCATTTTGCCGGGCTTGCCGAACATGTGGCAACTGGCGAGGCGGCCTTGCTCCATAGATGTGCTGGCGAGAGCGGGGAAACCGATGACGTCTCCGGCGGCGTAGATATGGTCTACGCTGGTTTGGAAATTTTCGTTGACTACCATTTTGCCGCGGCCGTCGGACTGCAATCCCGCGGCTTCGATTTCCAACTGATCGCTATTGGCCTGCCGGCCCACGGTGTAGAGAAGGCCCTGCCCATGGACGTTTTTTCCGCTTTCGAGGCGGGCGAAGACGCGGTCGCGCTCGGCGTCGAAGCCTACCGAAACTACTTTTTCGCCGAGTCGAAAAACGGTTCCGAGCTGACGGAGCTGAAAACAGAGACTCTCTACAATTTCGTGATCCACGAAGTCGAGCAGGGTTGGGCGCTGATCGAGCAGGGTGACTTTCACTCCCAGGGCGGCGAACATGGAAGCGAATTCGAGACCGATGATACCGGCGCCGACCACCAACAAATCCCGCGGGATTTCCTCGAGGCAGTGGACGGCGTCGGAATCGAAAATGCGCTTGCCGTCCATGGGGATGTCGGTGCTGTGCGCGGGCCGCGTGCCGCAGGCGATCATGATGTAATGACCGCGCAGAAGCTGCGATCCGTCGTCGCTTCGGACTTCCACAGTGTGGGGATCGAGGAAACGGGCGTCGCCCTCAAAGGTTGTGACCTGGTTGCGGCGAAGCTGCGCTGTGATGACTTCGATTTCGCGCGCCATGACAGCCTGGGCCCGAAACACCAGGTCGGCCATGGCGATGCGATCTTTGAGGACGTAGTTGCGGCCGTAGAAACTGCGCTGGCGAAAGCCGCTCAGGTAGAGGACGGCTTCGCGCAAAGTTTTGCTGGGGATGGTTCCGGTATGGACGCAGACGCCGCCGATGGTTTTTTTGCGGTCAATGATGGCGACTTTCTTGCGCAGTTTGGCGGCGCAGATTGCGCTCTTCTGTCCTGCTGGGCCGCTGCCGATCACCACTAAGTCGTACTCGTTGACGTCCATCTGGCGGGATTTCCTTTGCAATCCCGAAACCCAACGATTGTATCCGCATCTCGCGGGCTCGGGGCGCTCGGGAGCAATTTTTCATCGGAGCGTAACTTAACTCGAGCCGGGGATGCGGAATGGCAGACGACTCGCCACTGTAATGCAGAATGGCCGCGTGACGCGAAGGTTGGAACAGATGGTGAGATCACGCGCGGCAGAGCGTTAGGACAGTCGACTTCTCTTGTTAAAGTCTACACGAATAACCTGCGCGGGAGTTGCAAACTGCCGGCGCGGCGCATTCGGCGGCGAAGTCTCGGCCGCTTGGCGCCCACCGAACCACTCCCGGTACCAGGTCTCGGCGGTAAGTTTATTTAGCCAGATCACGGGATCGTACTGGCTGTAATCCTCGCCGTTCGGCCCTGTCCGCGGAAAGAACACGTGGATGGGCTGTTCACTCAGATACGTGAACTGAGCCTCGCCAGCGTGCTGCACCATGGGCGCGTCCATGCGCGCGTTAAGGGCTCGCTGAATTTCCGTGAAGCGCGGGTTGTAATTGTGCGGAGCGCCATCGAGACGCTCCCGGATGATCGTGTTGGTCCGAGGATTCTCCCCATCTATGATGTCGAGCAGATCGTAATCGGCGTGGATGTATTTGCCGTGGCGCTGCACACAAAAGTAGTGGCGAGAGGCTGGGTCGATGTCGACGGAGTAACCGTCTCTGCCCCTCCCGGTCTGCTCGTAATCCGGGGCCAGGTGCGCCGTGCGGAACTCGTCCCAATACCTCCTGGCTTCGACGGGTTTGTTGAACTTGTTATCGCGATGATGGTAGGGATCGGCTACCAGGCCGGCGATTTCATAGCGGTTGTCGGTGTCATTGTTGGCGGTCTTGGCTTTGCACGAGATGGGCTTGGGAATGTAGTTGTCGTTGCCGAAGTTTTTCTCGTCGGCCCATTTGAGGGACTTGGGGTTGGTCAGCCGGGCCAGCAGCCAAACATTTTTCTCTCGCGCTACGTCCTTGAAAACTTCGCGATCTTTGTCTCTCATGAGTTCCTCATGGCCGGCCTTCTGCAATCGGCGAGTATTCTATCTGGAATTGTTTCAGACTCGAAAGCAGAACAACGACCACGAAAGACACAAAGTCACACGAAAAACCCTCCCCAGAAGGCTGTTCGTGATGTTCGTGCCCTTCGTGGTTGACGACTGTTCCTTCCGCCGTCAAAACTGGCCCGCTACTTTTCACTCGGAGACTGGAATGTCTTCGAATGGCGCGAACTTTGGGACGTTGAGGCTGATGCGCTTCGACGTCGCGGGTGGAGCGGGGTACTTGGCCCACACAACGCGCTGCTCGCCCGGTTGCAGCGTGCCCCACCACTGATCCAGGATTCGTTTGCCGTCGATGGTGAGAAAGTTGTACTTCTTGTTGCCGGCGGGGTCGATGTAATAGATGTCGTCCCAGCTGAAGTCATAAGCCACGGGTTTCGCGCCTGTGTTCACGAACCGCCATCTGGCTAAGAGCGCGCCACCGCTGACCCGTTTCACTTCAAGCACGTCGCAACGCAGGTTGGGGTCGTTCGAGTATTGCGCGCTGGCAATCACGGAGCCGGGTTTGGCCTGAGGCGGCGCGGCGGCAGGAGCCGGATCGGCAGCGGCGGGCTCGGGCGCGGCTGCCATGGCGACGGAGGTATCGGCTGGTGGGGGTTGGGTTGGAGCAGGTTGAGTGGAAACGTCTGCCGCCGCTTGCGGTGCGGGAGTCGGGGTGTTGGCTTGCGCTTCGGGCGCTGACGCACTGGCCAGCAGGTCGATTCGGTCGTTGCTTCCCTCAGTGGTCGCCACCATCATGACGTATTCCCACGTCCCGGCCGTCTTCTGAGCCCGGACATAAACGGTGCCCTTACCCTTCGGTCCGGAGATTGGCAGGGAAAGATCGGCGTCGCCGGCGCCGGGGGAAACGTTGATGGAACCACTCACCAGCCAGCCCTCGCTGATGGGAGCGCCGAGGCGTTGCGTCACGAGTTGGCTCGACTGAGCTCTGGCGATGGCCTCTTTGGCCACATCGGAACTTCGCATGGCGCCGATGATCAAGGTGAAGATACCGACCACGAAAATCGCTCCGCACAGGAATATGGCGGCCAGCAGCTTCTTCCAGTTTCTTCCCAACCAGCTTCTTCCTTGGTTTGGCATCATTGCCGGGGCGGTGCCTTGCGGGATGTAGTTTGGTTGTGTGGACATAAGATCCTCCTCGAGTGATGAAATCGGACGCTGGCGTATTGCGCTGTTCTGGGCACGATCCAGAATCGGCCACTATCTAGTAACGCGAAGAATCCGCCGAAAAGGGTCCACATTTTTTGGGATAAGGTGGGCGGCATGTATTATCGGTCGGGAATTGGAAGCGGAAATTTTGGCTGAACCGGCCGCTGGTAAGCGGGCCATCGAGGTTACGCGTGTCAGGCGCAGTTTCTCCGCAGCACCGTCTGCAAAAGCTTCTCAAGAAGGGATTGAAGCATCATCGGGAGGGTCACGTTGAGCTGGCCGAGGCGTGCTACCGCAAGATTCTGAATGCGGACCCGATGTCTACCGAGGCGAAGCAGATGTCGCGCACATTGCAGGGGACGACGGGTGCGAGCCAAGCGATTCGAGCGAGCGCGATCAGCGCAATCTTCAGCGACGACGCGAAGACGCGTCCTGAGTCGGCAGAAGGTCTCCAGCATCTCGGCGAAGAGCAGGAGCGGGCGGGAGACCTGCAGGCCGCTGCGAAATGTTATCAGCGCGCGCTCGCGCTCAAGCCTGATTCTGCGGAGTTGCACTGCCACCTGGCGAGGGCGCTGTATCAAGGTGGGGTGCTGCAACCGGCCGCCGAGTTGTACCGGCGCGCTTTGGTGCTCGATCCGAAAAAGTACGAGATCTACAACGATCTTGGTCTGGTGCTCACCGATCTCGGCAACTTTGCGGCGGCTCTGGAAGTTTTCCGGCGGTCGCTGATAAATAATCCCCGCTCCGCTAAAACGATTGCCAGCCTGGGACGCCTTTTCGAACGTAAGGGCGATCTTATCTCTGCATCGGAGGCTTACCGGGATGCGATCAAGCTGGACCCCAGGCTGCCTGCCGCTTATGTTGACTTGGGATTCGTGCTTTACGGACTGGGCGAGCTGGCCGAAGCATCTGATTGTTTCGCTCGCCTGCGCGCGTTGCAGCCGGACTCCGCCGAGGCGACTGTGAATCTGGGACTGATCCATCTGCTGCAAGGTGATCTGGCGGCGGGATGGGCCGAATACGAATGGCGGTGGAAGGTCGGGGTTGGCGACGAACGAAAATTGTTGCAGCGGCGGTGGAAAGGCGAGCCGCTCGGGGGTGAACGCATTCTGCTTTATGCCGAGCAAGGTTTAGGGGACACAATGCAGTTCGTGCGTTATGTTCCGCTGGTCGCGGAGCGAGGCGGAGATGTGGTGCTTGAAGTTCAGCCGGCGTTGCATGGTCTGCTCGCGGGCACGGACGGTGCTTCGCGCGTGATTCGCCGCGGTGAGACGTTGCCGGAATTCGCGTGGCAGTGTCCGCTGATGAGCCTGCCTCTAGCCCTGGGAACGGAGCTGGATACGATACCGGCGAGAGTTCCTTATATCGTTCCGGACGCGGCGCGAGTCGAGGTGTGGCAGGAGCGATTGCAGAAGAATACGCGTCGCATCGGGCTGGCGTGGGCCGGGAACCCGGGGCATCCTCGGGATCGCTTACGCTCCATTCCACTGGAACAGCTTGCGCCTCTGCTGAACGTCGCGGGCGCAACTTTTTATTCGTTACAGTTTGGCTCGGGAAGCGAGCAGATGAAGCAGTTGCCGGCGGGCGTGCGCCTGATCGATTTGGGAAATGAGTTGCAAGACTTTGCAAATCTGGCGGCGATTGTCGCGAATCTGGACCTGGTGATTTCGATCGATAGTGCGGTTGCGCATCTGGCGGGTGCGTTGGGTAAGCCGGTGTGGATCTTGCTGAACAAAGGCTGCGACTGGCGCTGGTTTTTGGCACGTGAAGATAGTCCGTGGTATCCCACCGCGCGGCTGTTTCGGCAAAGCACTCCCGGCGAATGGCATGATGTGGTGAAGCGTATCGAGCATGAGCTTCGGCAGGGCGGATGAATCGTAAAGCGACGGCGAAAAATTCCGCTCGCGAAAAATCTCGCTATGGCGGATCCCAATGGCCGACGAGTCCGATGTTGAAGGGCGAGAAGCTCAGGTTGCCAGAGTGCAATGAGCCGTAGTCGGGCGGGTCGCCTGGTCTGGCGGCCGGGCCGACGCCGACCGAACTCGAGAACGTCAGCGAGATCTGCGTGGTGATATGAAGCTCGACCTGGGCTTGCAGCGCGGCGCTGAGCGCGTTGCCCGGAGCCACGTTTAACTGCGGTGCAATGCTGACTTCGACGTCGGGCTTGATCAGACCCCAATTGCGTTTGAGGTGCAAGTTAATCAGTGAGACGGCCGCGGATTTCGTGAGCTGGTTATTCGGGTCCGGAGACATTTGCAGGCTGATATTAGGCTCGTGGATCAAGTCGACTTCAGTATCGTCGGAACCGAACTTGAAGGCATCCAGGTTTCGGTAGATGAGCGTGACGGTGTAGGTCGCCGGATTTGCCCCCTTGGGAGCATTGGCCGTGATGCCGGTCGCAACGTCGGCAGCAAGGTGAGAGTCGTCGTCATCCTTTTTTTTGGCGGTGCCGCCTCCCGAGCTGCCGTTTACTGAGATGGGATCGGGCGCAGCCAACGCGCGAGTCTGCCAGTAATACTTGGACCACAACGCCGGGCTCAGGTTAGCGGGGGCTTGCGTAACGGCGCACACACTCATTATGGCGAATTGCTGATCATCGGGGAGCAGGCGCACGAGAGCGTCGAAATCGCCGGGAGGCGTAAGTTGCAGGGCTCCGATGCCGGCGCGCAGTCTGGCGATGTTGACGCCGCTGGCTCGCGGCGTAAACAGCGAGAGCCCGTTTAGATGGCTGGAAGTCCTGATCCGCCAAAGCTCGTCGAGCATGTCGGGCATGCTCATGCCGTTCAGGATTTCGCAGGTCTTCTGCCAATCCGGTTGCGAGCTCCAGGTTAGCGCGCGTTGAATCTGATCGTGGTAGTCGTAAAGTTTCGGATCATCGAGAGAACCCATACAGCCACCGCCCGTGAAAACGTCTGTGCCCAGAATCTCTGCTTGACTCTGCGAGCGGCAACGATTCTACACCCATCCCGCGAGTTCGCAAGGTTGTGAAATGGATGGGGGTGGGATAGTTCTGTGAGTTAGCTCACTTCCAAGTAGACCGCAGGGTAGACAACGGGATTGCTCATTTTTTGGTTTTGCGGAGCTGGTGTTTCGTTTTTAATTCGCTTTTCGTGCGATTTGGAGGATGGGGTGAAAATTGTTTCACAATTTGACGCGATAAGTGGAAATGGTGTACCGTTTGGCGCGAGTTTTCGGCACAAAGGGAGACTCCGGTTAAAGAGCCTACTGCTATTGCGATGGCTTATCGGATCGCGGCGGAGCGCGAAAGCCGAAACGGGCGTATAGTATACGCGTGCAGAACGCCGCAATAGAGATTGCGGTTTGAGGTGGAGCGGCCATCAGTCGGTCCGTAGAGGACTTGAAGAGAAGTGGCCCTTCGGTTGCTCCATGAAGCAAAGGTGCAGTGAGGGATTTATTCCTCCCTTTGCAACGTCGACCGCCTCAGCTGCACTATGGATGTAGATCAAGGATCGTTCAAGGATCGTGATTCAAGGATCGTGATTCGAGGATCGTCGGCTGACGTAAGAGGGCGGCTCAAAGTCGCATCGTTTTAGACCGCACGGAAGATTCAATCTGCTCCATCGACCCCCAGGATGGAGTTCAGAATGGCGATTAGAGTTTCCCCCCAAGGAGATTTCGCCGGGTTTCATTTTGGCTTTTAAAACATGGCATCCAATCCCACGAAGATCGGGAAGTACGACGTCGAGGGCGTTATTGGCCGCGGCGGAATGGGAGTTGTGTATAAGGCGGTCGATTCCCAGATCGGCCGTTACGTCGCGATCAAAATGATTACCAGCGACGGGGATGAGAGCCTGATCGCGCGCTTCAAATCAGAGGCCAGGTCGACGGGGTCGCTGCAGTGTCCGAACATCGTTACCGTCTATGACGTGGGCGAGCAGGACGGCAATCCATATCTGGTGATGCAGTTTCTGGAGGGTCCGAGCCTGGAGTCGATGCTGAAGAAGGGGACGGCGTTGTCCCTTCCGGAATGCCTGGGAATTGTGATCGACGTCTGTACTGGGCTTGGCTACGCGCACCAACGGGGAGTGATTCACCGCGACATAAAGCCGGCCAACATCATCGTGCTGCAGGACGGCATCAACGATGGGATGGCGGTGATCGTTGATTTTGGAATCGCGCGGATCGTGGGAGACACCGGGCTCACGAAGGCCAACCAGGTCATCGGCAGCATTTTTTACATGTCCTCGGAGCAGTTGCAGGCCAAGGAACTCGACAATCGCACGGACGTTTATTCGCTTGGAGTGGTTCTGTTCCAGTTGCTGACTGGCTCGCTGCCGTTCGAAGCGAACGAGGCAGCTGCCACGTTTCATAAAATTCTGAACGATCCGCCGCCGCCGCTGAGCACTTATCTGAAGGAATATCCCGCGGAACTGGATGCAATTATCAGCCGGGTTCTGGCCAAGAAACGGGAGGACCGCTACGCCACGGCCCAGGATCTGGCGTTTGATTTGATCCGGATTCAGGACCAGGTGAAGTCGGAAACCGTGGGCCAACTGTTCCGGCGCGCTGAAGTGGCAGTTGATAAAGAGGAGTGGACTCAGGCCAGAGAGCAATTGCAGCAGGCGCTGCGCATCGACCGCCACAATACGCGCGCGCAAAAATTAATGAGCGCGGTGCACGAGCGGCTGCGCCTGCAACAGGAAATCGAACGGGCTCGCGCGTTGCGCAACCAGGCCAATGAAGCTTACATGGACCAGCGCTACGAAGATGCGCTGCATCTGCTCGACCAAGCGGTGGCGCTGGACGCGAAGAACAACGATCTGCTCGCGTTCCGGGATTCGGTTCGAGCGGCCATGGAAAGGGCGACCAAGCTTCGCCGGGCTCTTCGCCGGGCGGAGGCTGCGCTGCAGGACGGAAACATTGACGAAGCCCAAAGCGCGGTGGATGATGCGGTTCAAATTGACCCCAGCGATACTCAGGCCAAGGCGCTCAAGGTAATTGTTTACCAACATGCGGAAGAGAAGAGCCGTCAGCAGCAGTTACGGAAATTACTCGACCAGGCGCGTGATCAAATCGCTGCCCGCGATTTGACCGGAGCGTTTGCCACGCTTAAGACGGCCGAGGCGCTGGACCCGACTTCGAACGAGTTGCAAGCGGTTGCCAAAGCGGCGGCAACGGCGCGCGAACAGGAGAAACGCCGGTCGGAAGCGGAAGAAATGTGCCGGCAGATTGAGGCGGCGCTGATTCAAGAGGACTACTCCACGGCGGTAGCGCGGGCGGATGAGGGTCTGCAGAAGTTTCCACAGGAACGCAGTCTGGTCAAACTGAAAGTGCTGGCGGAAGCGCAGCGGGGCCGAGTCGAACAGAAGAAATATGTTCGAGAACAGTTTGCCGCCGCGAGCGCGTTGGCCGACTCAGGACAACTGCCTGAGGCCCTGGCGGCGTTGGACCGTGCTCTGCAGAAGGTTCCGGGGAGCAGTGAACTGGAGACGTTGCGCACGACTCTTCGAGACCGGGTGGCGGCGGAAGAATCGGAGCAACGAAAGGCGCGCGCGATTGATGCGACTCTGGCAAAAGAGGCGAGACGAGTTCTGGAGGGGCAGGGAGCGGTGAGTGCGAGGGAGTTTCTCGATTCGCACGCAACTCCTTATGGGGATTCGCCGCAGGTGCGGGCACTTTACGAGGCGGTTCGAGAACGCGAAAAGATCGACTCGCTGAATAGCAGGCTTGCGGCCGAACCGAATCCAGCCAAGCGAGTGCAGATCGCCGAAGACGCGGTGCGCGCAAATCCGGATAACCAGGCGATGCGGCAGGTGCTGGCGGACGCGGAGCGCGTCCGGGCTCAAGTCAGCGCGGCCATCGAGCGAGCCCGCGGCTTCGAACTGGCTAAGCGCTATTCAGAAGCGATTCAGGAATGGCAGCAGCTGAGTAGCGCGCACCCGCAAATTCCGGAGTTTGAAGCGCAGATTAAACGGCTCGCGGCTGTTCAGGGACCAGAGAAGCTGGCACCGAAAAAGGGCCAAGAGAAGAAGGCGGCGCCAATTCCAGCGGCGAAAGCTCCTGCTACACCTGTGCCGCCGGAGGTTAACACAGCGGCGACCATGGCGACCACTGCGGGTCTCTCGGCTACGCGAGTGCTGGGCTCACGAAACTTGCGAGATACAGTTGCGACCGCACAGAAGCCGACTCCGGCAATGCCGGAGGCTGTCACAGCTTTGCCAGAGAAGAGGACTGCGTCATCAGCAAAGTCGGGCGCGACGCGGCGAGGACCTTCTGCGGATGATGTTCTGCGACAGCTGGCGACCTTTGTCGAGGGGAACAAGAAATATTTAGTCATTGCCGGTAGTGCCGTGGTGGTTGTGTTTGTGCTTGCGGCCGGATACCTGCTGCTTAGCGGCGGCAAGAAGACTACCGGGAATAAACCAGTCGCGCCCATCCAGGTTCACATCGTCACGAATCCGACCGATGCTGTGGTGACCAGTGGCTCACAGCGGGTTGAGAACGGAACAGTTCCGCTGGTTCCCGGGAGTAGCGTGACGGTTGAGGTTTCTCGGCTCGGGTACAAAACGAAATCCGTGGAGGTGCGGCAGGCCTCCGATGCGAATATCGCGCTCGATCCTGAGCCGTTACACCTATCGATCCAGACATCGGAAAAAAGTGGAACCGTGGAACTGGACGCCAAGAAGATCGCCGACCTTGCCGACGGCAACATGGACGACTATGACTTTGTGCCCGACGGATTTAGCCACGAGTTAAGCGTTACGGAACAGGGCAAACAGTTGTTTACGGTGCAGCTCAAGGCGGTGCCGGGCGCGCTTCCTCAGGTGGATGCTTTTGACGCGAAGGGGCTGTTCCTGATTACGAGCTTGGGCAACCGAGCCAAGTTGTACGGGGGAAATCAGCTGAAAAATGTCCGTCTCGGGGACGAGAGCATTGCGGGCAGTGCTTCGGGCACAGACTTGAACCTGAGTGAACAGAACCGCGAAGTCAAGTTCGGCGAAGGCAGCGGGCAGGGAAGCGTGCCGATTGAAAACTCTAACGCGCCGACGTTGGCCGTGTATTCGACGAATTTGGGCGGACAAGTGCAGATCACGTCGAATGTTGCGAGTGCAACGCTTACCGTCAACGGCGCTCCGGTGAAATCGCAGAGGGGCGGCTGGCTCGTGAAGAGGTTGCCGGGCGCCTACACGTTCGAGCTGTCTGCCGATGGATACGAATCGCAAAAGTGGACGATGACGTTGTTGAGCCGGCAGGTCCTGCCTAATAAGAACGTCAATCTCAAGCCCAAGGCGCAGGCGAAAGCCGGGGTAATGGCTTCTCTTGTGATCATTGGAGGAACTCCCGACGCTCAGGTCGAAGTGGATGGGACGCGCGTTGGAAAACTCGACGCAAACGGCGGTCTCGAAGTGCCGAACGCTCTCACCGAGGGACAGCACAAGATAGTGCTGACCAAGCAGGGATATGAGAGCCACGAGATCGGGTTTGTCGCAAAGCTGCCGGAATTTCGAACTACGGATGCCAAGCTTGCCGCGTGGCCAAAGCTTACATTTCAAACCACAATTGCGAACGTTACGGTGAAATACCAGCGAGCTGGCGATTCGCAAGTGCATCAGGCGACTGCTTCGGACAAGCTTGTCGTGCCACCCGGCCAGTACGATTTCACGGCGGAGGCGCCGGGCTTTCAAAAGTACGATACCGGGAAGGTGAACCTGCCTTCCGGCTTCGACGGGAGTATTCCGCTCAAGCTCAACGCCGCGCTAGATTATCAATATCAGGATGTGTCCCAAATCATTCACGATGGCCCGGAGTGGATCAAGGCAAAGGACGCGCACGCGTTTGTGCATTTGAAGCCTGGGCTGTTGCATGAGACGCTGATTTTTGCGAAGCCGGGCAAGAATTTGTTTTGGAATAAGAAAGTCGAATGGAGATTCGAGGCCGCGGACAACTCGGCGCGCGTGGAATATGTTCTGGATGGTCAGAAACTGCAGCGCAGGTTGGTCGTCGGAGATGAAGCTTCCGACTCGAAAGAAGTGCCTAAAGTCGATGTTGCGGCATTGAACCAGGCCACCTCGCTTTCGGTTTACGTTCAGGTGGAAGGATCTCACGTGCAGATCAGCAATGCCAAGGGCGTCATTCTTGACGATTACGTGGTCCCGCAGAAGGTCAACTTCTCAGGCGTTAGAATTAGCATCAAGACAGATTCTCAGTTCCTCGTGCGCGATAAATGATGGCGGGCGTGCTCTGACGACGAACCATGAGTTTAAGCGAAGGGTGCGGCTATGAATAGAAGGGTTCTCACTCAGGGCGAGACCGCCGTTCTGACCATAATCCAGGAAGGATATGGAGCGCACAACGGCGTCGATAAGGTCTTCTTCTCGCCCGCCGATGAAGCCGTGATATTCGTGAGGTTGTTGAATGGCATGTCGGTTGTGATGGCGAACCTATCGAACCTTGCAGCGCAGTGTGCGGACGGGACGATCGCGAGTGATGACGAACTGAAGGTGACGCTGCGACTGAAAGTGTGATCCAACTCATAAATCCTCCATGGTTGAACACGAACCAAAACCTCAGGGGTTAAAGCCGCTCTCACAGCAACACCTTTATCGCAGCGCTGAAAGTGCCGCGCCACCCAAAATCATCCGTGATAAACTTTCGCTCCGTGCAGCAACCTTCGGTTCCGCCGATCCCTCCTTCGTGTTCTGAGTGCGCCACCAAGACGCAGGCGGCTGGGGGCAGCGCGCCGCCGACACAATCTGCGTCGCGCATGTGGAGGGCGAGCAATGGCAACATGCGGCTCGATACGCCGCAGACCAGCATCATCACCCTGCCGGGCAGCCAGAAAACCATCATGCTTGACCACCTGAAGAAAGAGGCCATGGTCATCCCAATGCAGCCCGCATCGGCCGCGCCTTCGGCTCCGGGAATGCCGAAGATGCCGGGCGCTCCGAAGATGCCGGCGCTGCAAGTGCAGGACCTGGGCAAGAGCATGATCGAAGGGCACGAAGTGGAGGGCAAGCGCTTCACTTTTTCGCCGCCGCGCGACGCCGCAGAGCCCTCAGGCACCGCAGGCCCCACAGGCGCCGCAAATGCCAAAGCTCCCGCAACTTCCCAAAGGCGTGAAGATGCCGCCATTACCGAAGATGCCGCAGATGCCGAAGCCGCCGCAGTTACCAAAGCCGCCACAGCCCACGGTGACCGAGGTTTGGACCAGCGTAAAACTAAAGACCCCGGTGCTGACAAAAGTCACAACCGCCGCGGGAGAGCAAACCACTTACTGCAAGCCCACATCGACAGCGGAACCCCATCCCTCGATGTTCGAGATTCCTCCGGGATATAAACTAAAGCCGCCGCCTGCACCGAAGCTGCCAACAGAACCTAAGTTGCCGACGGCGCCGAAGTTGCCGCCTGCACCAAAGTTAAAGACCTAACTACCGCATCTTTGATCAGCAGGAGATTTATCGGGGATCAACCCGGAATTCGCACCAGCGGTCCCACGACCTCAGAGGCGTTCACTCCGAGTTGCCAGGTCGATCCTTTCACGGTGAATTGCCACAGATCCATAGGTGTTTTGATGGGAACGCCGGAAGGCCCGTAGTGGTAGAGGCCGGGACAAGCGAATGTGATGATGGCATAGCCGTAGCTGAGTTTCGCGACGCCGCCGGCGGCCGAAGCGACTCGCACCAGGCAGTCCTCCACTTCCTCAAACGTTACGGGTTGCGGAGGGGAGGGCACAGTTTGGAAATCTGGCGCCGAATACTGTATGCCGGTGAGCATGCGCTGGATAATGCTCCAGATCAACTTGAGCCCGCTGGCGCTCAAGCCCCCGCCAACCCCAGCGACCGGCTGGATATATCCCCGCATTTCGTTTGTGTCGGTGTTCTTGATAAAGAAAATGTTAAAGCCGCCCCCAATGACCTCGGCGACAAACACACCGCCTGGAGTGGCGACCTGCCAATTCACGGAACGCGGTCCGCCGGGGAGCGGTGGCTTGGGTTTGGGGGGATCGACATGGGTCGGCGGAGGCGGAGGCGGTACCGGCGAAAGAAAAATATGAACCTCAACCGCGCGCTCGTCGGCCGAATTGTCGCCCGCGGAAGCGACATAGCCTTCATCGCCCCTCGCTAAGAACAGGGCGAGGCGCTCGTCATCGCCGAAGAGCCCATTTTGTGATTTGAGGTAGGTCTCGACGGAGAGGGCGCGGTTCGCCGACAGCGTCTTGTTGGCATGATGATCGCCGGCCTTTGAGGCGTAGCCCACGATCCACAAACTGAACTCAGAAGTTCGCGAGACAAAGGCCACAAGTTTGTCCAGTTCGACCGTGTGTTCAGGTTTGAGCGCGTAACCGTTCGCAGCGTAGGACGCATCGAAGCCGATCAGACGAGTCTTCCGTGCAGCATTAGAAGGGATGTAGGGCACGCCAACGTAGTCCATGGCAGAAGACTCCTGATCGATTGTTTGCTGGAACAAGAAATACAGGCGAAGTGCACGATTTCTAACGCCGGAATTCCTTGGTGGCCTCGAAGACGGAATACTATACACCCGTTTCATTGTTCGGCGATCATGGTTCGCCGACGGAGCGGAGCAATTCTCTTGCCGAGTCGCCAACCAGGACACCGGGCGCGAGGGGGGGTAGTGGGTCAGTATCTTGCTGACCCACTACTCGAGGGGTGATTTCCTTGACAATAGAGAGCGAGTCGCCTAGCATCGCTGGCCAGACGTGAAACGTTGCCGCGAGGCACAGATTCGTGTCGGGCAGCGAAAGCGTAACTCACAGCAGTAACCCCCCCTAGTACCAGGTGAAGCGGCATGAAGTTGCTGTCGAGAGTAGTGTGGGCGGAAGGAATGTATCTGGCGCCACAGCATTTTCAGGCGCAGAACCGTTACTTCGAGGAATCCGTCCACTTTGCCACGGGCTGCCTTTGGAGGGACGCGTATGGACTCGCGGCCTGCCAGCTCGACCCGGATGCGTTGCGCAACGGGACCGTCAGCCTGCTGCACGCGCGCGGCATGTTTCAGGACGGCCTGCCTTTCGATATTCCTGAGTGCGATCCTCGCCCCGAACCGCGCAATATCGTCGAACAATTTCTGCCCGCCACCGATAGCTTGACGGTTGCCCTGGCGGTGCCGCGCTGGGTTCAGGGCCAGCAGAATTGCGATCTGGAGCCGGTTCCCACCGGCAGCGCCCGCTATACCAGCACGGTCGAAATGGTGCACGACGAGAACACCGGACTGGATGCCAAGCCGGTACAAATGGGGCGCAAGAATATCCGGCTGGTGGTTCTGCCGACGGGGGATGAGAATCTGCTGACGATCCCGATTGCCCGGGTGATGCGGGATCAGTCGGGTCACTTTGTCTACGATCCCACGCACGTTTCGCCTTGCCTGCGTCTGAGTTCGAGCGAGCGGCTGGCTTCGATGTTGCAGCGGCTGGTCGAGATTCTGGAGGAGAAAAGCGCGGTGGTCACCGCGGAGCAGCAAACCGGTGGAACATTTCAGACTGGGATGTCTGCGCGGCAGGTAGCGCAATTCTGGTTTCTGCATGCCATCAACTCCAGCCTGACTCCGTTGCGGCATATTCTGCTGGCCAAGCACCGGCATCCCGAAGAAATGTTTCGCGAAATGTCGCGGCTCGCCGGGGCACTGTGCACGTTCAGTCTGGACAGCAGTCCGCGATCGCTGCCGGCGTACGACCACTATGATCCCGGGCCAGGATTCACGTATCTGGAAGACCACATTGTTCGTCATCTCGAGATTATTGTTCCGTCGCAGGCGGTGGTGATTCCGCTGAAGGCGGCGGCGCGTTACTTTTACGAAGGTGAGATCCGGGATCAACGTTGCCTGGGCCGTTCGCGCTGGATACTGGGGCTGCGATCGCCCGTGGGAGAAGCGGATGTGATCTCGAAAACCTTGCAGCTGGTGAAGGTGTGTTCCCAGCAATTTGTTTCGGAGCTGGTGAAACGGGCGCTGCCCGGTCTGACACTAACTCACATGCAGGTTCCGCCGTCCGCGATATCCGCAAAGGTAGACAGCCAGTACTTTGTGGTTAACCGAAGCGGCCCTTGCTGGGAGCACATCATGCGGACGCGGAATGTCGGCGTCTACGTGCCGGGAGATCTGCCGTCGCCTGAAGTCGAACTCGTTGTCTTGCTCGAGAGCTGATATGGGATCTACGCAAATTACACCGCTGGGAAGTTATCGAGGATCGAGTCCCGCCATGGACCGGCGCGGCTGGAACCTGGCTCTGGGGTTTCAGGAAATATTCACGGCCGTGGTGCGGCTGCGCTACAACCGGCAAGCTGTGCCAGATGCGGAAGCGTTTCGTGCGCAGATGCGGCAAGCCTTGCGCGTCGCGGAACAGGATGCGCGAAGTCGAGGATGCAGTCCGGAGGATGTGAAGCAGGTAATTTTTGGCGTGGTGGCCTTCCTGGATGAATCGGCGCTGGGTTCCGGAAATCCCGTATTCGCGAACTGGCCGCGCCTGCCCTTGCAGTCCGAACTCTTTGGTCATCAACTGGCAGGGGAAATTTTCTTCCAGGAACTGCAGAAGACGTTGAGCCGAAACGATTCCCAGGAGACGGCTGATCTGCTCGAGGTGTATTACCTGTGCCTGCTGCTGGGTTTCAAAGGACGGTATGCGGCGGGCGGGGACTTGCGGTCGATCATGGGGGCGATTCAGGAAAAGATCCGGCGGATACGCGGCCCGGTGGGACCGTTATCTCCGCGGGGCGCGATCCCCTCGGACGTGGTGCGCGTGCAATCGGATCGCTGGAGCCGCAGGCTGGGTAAAGTCGCGCTCATCACGGCGGCGCTGGCCGTGGTGCTGTTTGTGGTTTTCAAGATTCTTTTACTGTCGGGTGCGTCGTCGCTCTCCGCCTTGGTGGCCGGACTACTGAAATAGGGGGTTGGGATGCCGTTCTTGGTGACGGCTCTAGTACTGCTGGTTTATCTGGTGCTGGTCTGGTTCCTTGGCCGGTGGTTGCCTCTCCACGGCTCGGATGTTTGGATACTGCGCGGGGTGCTCGCGTTTTTGGGGTTCGTCGGAGCGGGCGTCGCGTTCTGGTATCAATACCAGGTAAAGAAAGCGAAGGAGAAAGAGGCTGCCGGGGAAGACGACTCCCAACCCGGCGCGGCCGACGATCTGGATGCACTGGTGCGCGAGGCGGTTCGTCGCCTGAAGAGCTCGACGTTGGGGCGCGGGACCAACCTTAGCAGCCTTCCGCTCGTGTATGTCCTGGGAGATTCTGGTTCCACTAAAACAACAGTTTTGATTCATTCTGCGCTCGATCCCGAACTGCTGGCGGGGCACGTCTATCGGGATAACGACATCCTTCCCACCACGACCGCGAACATCTGGTATACGCGACAGGCGATTTTTGTAGATCCCGCCGGCTCGTTGATGGGACAAGCGGATCAGTGGAGACGCCTGGTAAAGCTACTGCAGCCGGGGCGTTTTTCCGCAGCCCTGGGCAAACGCACACAAGCGCCGCGGGCCGCGATCGTGTGTTTCGATTGCGAGAGCTTTCTGCAGCCGGGTGCGAGTGAAACCGCCGTCTCGGCGGCGCGAAGATTGTCTGTACGGTTGCAGGAAGTTTCCCAGTTGTTGGGGATCAGCTTTCCGGTCTACGTTTTGTTTACCAAGCTGGACCGCATCTCTTTCTTCTCCGAATTTGTGCGTGGCATGAGCAAGGATGAAGCCTCCGAAGTGCTGGGAGCAACTCTGCCGCTGCGCTCTCTGAGCGCCGGTGTTTATGCGGACGAAGAGACGCGCCGCCTGACGAAAGCTTTCGACGAGATCTTCTACTCGCTGGCGGAGAGACGCATCGTGCTGCTTCCCCGCGAGCACGAAGGGGATAAGCTGCCTGGCATTTACGAGTTTCCGCGGGAACTGCGGAAACTGCGTACGTTGCTGGTGCAGTTTCTGGTGGACCTGGCGCATCCCAGCCATCTGGGCACAAATCCCTTCTTGCGTGGCTTTTACTTTACCGGTGTGCGGCCCGTGGTGGTGGATGATGTAGTGGCAGCGCCGGCAGCTTCGATGGAAGTCGCGGAAGCTGAGCCTGGCGGCGGAGCGACGCAAATCTTCCGTGGCGTGGGTTCGCATGTGCAACAGGCGGCGCCCGTGGCGATGCGCAGCGGAGGCTCGCGCAGAGTGCCGCAGTGGGTTTTCCTGACCAGCTTGTTCAATGACGTTCTGGCAAAAGACCGCGTCGCGCTCGCGACCAGCGGATCCAGTTCGCATGTGAATCTGCTGCGCCGCATCGCGCTGGGAACCGCTGTTTTTGTGGCGTTGCTCTGCGTGACGGGATTCGCGGTTTCATATATCCGCAATCGTGCGCTGGAGACCCGAGTGCAGGATGCAGTCACCGACCTGAGCACCTTGGACACCGGGACCAATCAGGTCGCGGGCCTGGGCGATCTGAAGAAGCTCGATAATTTGCGCAGCGAACTCGTCGACCTCACCGACTATAAAGAAAATGGGCCGCCGTTGAGCCTGCGTTGGGGTTTGTATGAGGGGAATCAGATCTATCCGGACGCCAAGCGAGTTTACTTCGAGCGCTTCCGGCGTCTCTTGTTTGCGGAAACGCAAAAGCGAGTGACCAGTAATTTAGAGGCCCTGGCTGGTAAGTCGGCGACGAATGCGCCCAACGACAGCTATCAAAAAAGCTATGACGAGTTGAAGGCGTACCTGATAACGACCGACCCCGCAGATCACGGCTACAGCACAGAAGCATTTTTGACTCCTGTTTTGATGAGCCACTGGGTCGCGGACCGGGACATAGGCAAGGACCGCAGGGATCTGGCCGCGTTGCAGTTCGATTTCTTCGCCTCCGAACTGGCGAAAGAGAATCCTTATCCGACCGGCAACTCCAAGGATCTGATCGACCAAGCGCGCGCTTATCTAAAACAGTTTTCCGGAATCGACCGCAACTACGTGCAACTCTTGTCCAAGGCGACGCAGAAGGAGATCAGCTTTAACGATCAATACGCTGATTCGGTCGGAATTATCGTGAGCAGCCACAAAGTGAAAGGGGCGTTCACGCGCAGCGGCTACTCGGCTGTACAGGATGCCCTCAAGAATTCCGCGAACTTGGGCGGTGAAGAATGGGTCGTAGGCAAGAACGAACTCAAGGACATGGACCCGGACGCCATGCGGCAAAAGCTGCAGGATCGCTACAACCAGGATTTTGTGAGCGAGTGGAATAAAGTGTTGACCACCTCATCAGTGGCGACCTACGGCGGCTACGCCGACGCAGACAAGAAGCTGGAGAAACTTACGGGGCCAACCTCGCCTCTGTTGGAGTTGCTGTATTTCATTTCGCACAATACCGATCCAGCGTCGACGGCATCGGCGGATGTGAAAACACATTTTGCGCCGGTGCAGACGATTGAACCGCCGGGTCCGGCGGACAAGCCCCCCGATCACCTGATTGTCCCTGCGAACAAGGATTACATCGAGGCATTGGGCAAGCTGCAGTCCGACATTCATGCGCTGGCGCAGAGTCCGGGCGCGCCCGATCCGGCCCAGCTTACGCAAGCAGGTAGCTCCGCCGACGCGGCTTTGAATGCTGTGACCAAGGTGATCGGGTCGGTGCCAATTGATCCGCAGTTTGGGAACGAAGGTCAGGTGCGACGATTGCTGGAGGAGCCGATCAAGGCTGCGGAAGCGTCGCTGCGGCGAGGACCGGTCGATGTTGCCAACGGTACCGGCAAGAGTTACTGCTCGGCGTTCGCTGTTGTTGCGAAGAAATATCCCTTCGATCCCAGTTCTACTCAAGATCTGACGATGGATCAGCTCTACGCGGTTCTCGGGCCAACGAGCGATGCGCTGAAAAAGTTGAAGGACGATGTGAAGCCGTTTGTGTTGATGGTGGGTTCCAAATATGTTCCGAACCCGTCGGCGGCCGTGAAACCTTCACAAACTTTTCTGTACTTCCTGAATCACGTCGTATCCTTGAGCGAAACGCTGTATCCGACCGGGTCGCTGCCTCCGAAGTTTTCTTACACTTTGAAACAACTGCCCAGCAACCTCGAGGGCGTTGAAATGAAGATCGGAAGCGAAAAGCTGGCGGGAGATGGTGCGCAGAAAACATTCGTCTGGACTGGCGTGCCGGAGGATGTCCAGGTCACCACCAAGAGTGGAGACGTTCTCGATTCGTTCCCTTCTGATCCCTGGGCCGCGTTTAAGTTAGTCGCGAGGGCGCGTCAATTGGGCGGAGGCAAGCTGGAATGGGTGAACGAAAACAACGGGAAGCCCATCATGCTTGCCGAACGGAAAACCGAAGTCATATGACTATCAGCTGCAGGTCTCGGGCAGCGCGAATCCGTTTTTCGATTTGCAGGGCATGAAATGTGTCAGTCAAGTGGCAGGCCATTAGCTGACCGGTTTCGAGGTTATCAAACTCCTACGAGAACCTTGGCGCGGGCCGACGCGGTCTTCAGGTAGAGCTTTTCGTGCCGCCCGGTCCTGACAGGCGTCCAAGAAATCGATCTTTCCACGAAGGGTGAACGGCGCGCACCAGCAGGCAGGTGATGTTGTCGTCGCTGCCGCCGTTTTTCGCCGCTTCAATCAGATCGGCGCAGGCCTGCTCAAGTGAATCCTGATTGACTGCTTCCGCCATCTTCTCAACCTTGACAAAGCGCGACATGCCATCGCAGCAGAGCAACAGCACGTCTCCGGGATTGAACTCATGGTCGGCCAGGTCGGGCTCCACGGTATCGTCGGTGCCCAGAGCGCGTACGATCACGTTCTGCATTTTGGATTCTGACGCTTCTTCCAACGTCATCAGGCCGCGCCTGACCTGCTCCATCACCAGGGAGTGATCGTTCGTGAGTTGCACGACCTCATCCTTGCGGATGAGATAAATGCGGCTGTCGCCGACGTTGGCTATGGAAAAGAAATTGCCCTCCACCGCGACCGCTACAATCGTGGAACCCATGCCGGCATGATGAAGGTCCAGTGCGCCGGATTCGTGGATGGTCTGGTTCGCGAGCTGAATGGCAGTGGCTAAGGTAACTGCGCGCTGCGAGACGCCCTCGAACCTGGCACCGTCCACGGGTGCAGAGGTGTGGTCCTGGCGGAAATAGTCGAGAAGGGTATCCACGCCAATCTTGCTCGCCAGTTCTCCGGCTTGCTGACCGCCCATGCCGTCGCAGACCACAAAAATTCCGTGGCGCAAGTCGTATCCGAAATTGTCCTCGTTGTTTTTGCGCACGAGGCCGATGTCGGTGCTACCGGCGGCTTGGATTAGTAAACTCATGGTTCACTGCAGGCGCTAAATCCTACCGTACCCTAAGCTCCGGGTAAACAGGGAAGGCGAGCGGTTCTCGATCTCGAAATCAGGGTTTGCCACACTCCCCGAGGACTATAAGGAAGGACTGAGCCTTTGAAACATTTTCAGGCCAGTCGTCCGAACATTTTTCCTTTTTCCGCCTTCTTGAGGAGAGCATGCCACTCCTCTTGCAAGTTGCTGCTGGCAAATCCGGCGAAGGATTTCGCGGCCTTCAGAGAGGCGGCTGCCTGCTTGCGCTTTCCTTCGTCGAGCGCGGCTCGCGCTTGTTGTATCAGCGACGACAGCTGACGATCAGCCGCGGACTTGCGCCGCGAGGTGAAGACCGGGACCATTCGCGACAGCAGCGAGGATTCCGGGCGACCTTCCGTACTCTGCAACGTGCCAGTACCGGTGCCGAGGCGATCCAGCACAGCGTAGGATTTTCCCACAGCCTGGAGTGCTGCCGATTCAGCGGCGGCCGCCTCCCGCAAGCGTTGCAGGGCGGTCTGAACGGGCCCGGCATCTAAAACCGGCGGCGCTTGCGATTCCAGGAATTTGACCGCCTCCGGAAATTGTTCCTGCGTCGCAAGGAGCTCAGCCGTTTGCAGCGAGGAGTCGATATCGCGCTGCAGCGATTGCAGCCGGTCGCGGGCATCTTCCAGGAGAAATAAAAGGGAAGCCGCTGCCGGGTCATTGCTAACTGGCGTGAGCAATTCCACGACCTCACGGTAAGAGCCCCGGGTCGTCAGGTCCTGGGCCTGTCTGAGCAATTCGCGGAGTTGGTTGGTCTTGAGGTGCTGATCGGCTTCCTGCCGCGCGAAGTCCATCAATTCAGCGATTTCGGGCGACGAGATACCTTCCTTCTGGCAGGATTCGAGAAGGCGCAAGGCTTCGACGTACCTTCCGCTTTTCAGCGCTTCATGGGCGCGCGTCAGGTAGTTCGCGCGAGATTGTTCCAGGCTGCGTTCCGACATGTGCCCGACGATGCTCGATTGCAGGGCCAGGAGGCGCTCGTTTCCCGGGGCCTGATGCAGTTCCTCGCGCACGAGCTGCAAGGCTTCCTCCGGCGACGACTCGATCAGACTGCGGCAGCGCAAGACTACTTCATCCACACGGCGACGGACCTCCGCCTCGCGCAGTTTCCGCGCCAGATGCCCTTTGAATTTCATCAGGACGGGCTCGGTGGGCATCCGTTCCAGGGCATGGTCTACCATTTGCGCGGCGCGGGAAAGTTCTTCGAAAGTCGAAGCGACGGAAACTTCGTTTTGCAGGGGTTCAAGAATTCGGCGACGCTCTTCCTGCTCGCGGCCGGACTTGGCCGCGGCCTGCAATGTAATCAGCTCGGGATTCGAAGGATCGACGCGCTCGACTTCGGCGAGCGCCTCCATGGCAGCAGTAAAGTGCCGCGCGCCAATTTCCTGGCGGGCATTTTCCAATAATTGTCTTGCTTTGGCCTGGCGAGCCGCTTCCTCGATCAGACGAGCCAGCGCAACGTGAGCGGCGCGAACCCGCGTGTCTTCGGGATCGACCTCGAGCGCTTTCGCAATGACCGCCCCGGCGCCTTCGAGATCGCCGCGGTCGCGAGCGTTATCCGCCTGCCGCAAATATCCCTCTACCAGTTCTCGGCGCCGTTTCTTTTGACGAACCGTTTCCAGCAGCTCCGACAGTTCCGAATTCTCCGGATCAAGACCACAAGCCTCCTGTAGATCGCCGATGGCCTGATCGTAGCGCTTGTCACGAGTCGCCTCCTCGGCCTGCTTGCGCAACTGGCGGATCTGTTCCGCACGCTGCCGCAGCGTCAGGCTATGTTGCACCTGCGCGATCAGCTGGCGTGCCCGCGTGTGCTGGCTGTCAACTTTCAACAGCTGCAGCAGAACCTCTCTCGCCGTGGTGTATTGATCCGCCTGTACCAGTTGCTCTGCCCGCTGGATCCACTCGGCGACTTGTTCCTTCTTCAATTCGTGAGCCAGTGACGAGAGCTCGGCTGCCATCTCGTCGGCAGTGGCATAGCGGTCACTCGGGTTTTTCGCCAGTGCACAATCCAGAATGCCATCCAGAGCGGCAGGATATTCGTGAAGGAATTGGCTCAGGGGAGGATGTTTGTCCGCCAGGACTTGCTGCGCGATGCTGTGGTCGCCCGTAAAAGGGAGTTGCCCGGTCAGCAACTGGAACATCATGACTCCAACGGAAAAAATGTCGGACCGGCCGTCGAAGGGCTCGTTTTTCAGGCGCTCGGGAGCCATGTACTGGATAGTGCCGATCACATGCCCGGTACGCGTGAGGTGCCCGTCGATTTTTTCCTGCCGGGCGATTCCGAAATCCAGCAGCTTCACGGTGCCGTCCGGCTGCACGATGACGTTGGCGGGTTTGACGTCGCGGTGAATCACATCATTGCGGTGCGCGTATCCCAACGCATAACATACCTGCTCGATGGTCTTTAGCTTAAAGGCAAGCGGACGGGACTGGCGGGATTCGATAAGCCGGTCGAGGGGATCGCCCGACAAATACTCCATCACAATGTACGGAAAGCCGTCCTGCTCGCCCAAATCATAAACGATAACAATGTTGGGATGGTGCAGCGCGCCGGTCTTGGCGGCCTCGCGATAAAAGCGCTGCAACATTTCCGGATCGCCGGAGAATCCCTCGGTGACCGTCTTGATCGCAACCTCGCGATTCAGTTGACGGTCAAACGCGCGATAGACCAAACCCATTCCGCCGCGACCGAGAAGATCGATCACTTCGTATTTTCCGATGCGCTTTATATTTGTCGCGGTCACGGGAATTAGACGGAACTGCCCGGCCAGATCATGTTGAACTGATCCCGCAGGAACTTCTTGGCTTCATCGCGCTCCGGCGTCGGAACGTCCGGAGTCGAATTCAGGTAGAGGATGTAGGCTTCGGCGGTGCCGTCCGTATCTCCGTCCATAAGACGCTTGCGCGCCTGAGCAAGAATCTTGCTGGGGAGGGACTCGACCTTCTCTTTCACATCTTTAATCAGCGCGACCCGGGCTCCGATTTCGACATCCGTGAGGAACTGGGTCTCATCTGGAGGCGCGCCAGCTTGCTTGACGTTCTTAGTGTCCTCGGGCTTCACGTTCTCCAGCACCACGAACTGCTTCTGCGCCGTGTTTTTCACCGACGGGGTCGTTGCGATGGTATTGCCATTGGAGTCCACGATGCGGAATCCAACGTCGACCGAAGCGCTCAGGTCGATTGTCTTTCGGGTATAGCTATAAGGTTTAACCACATCACTTAGAGTCGTCTTGGCGATGGAATCGAGCTTGCGATGCAAATCTTCGACTTTCTTCTGAGCCGCATCGACGGCGTCGGTTGCTGCTGAGATCTCTTTCTTCTTGCCGTGGGCCTGCGTTCCTTCCAGAACTTTCTGGGCTTTCTGCAGATCCAGAGTTGCGTCCTCGTAGTCGCGGTTGGCTTTGTTCCAATCGTCGTTGGGAACTTCTCGCTCACCCACACGGTATTCCGAATCGATGGACTCTACTCCTACTTTTGTGACAGGACGGTGTTCCAGCACGTCACCGATCAGCTGGAAGTTCGGCTCCACGGGAGTCGCATCGGCGGCCCGGACGATTCTGACAGGCAGGGCAGTGGTCTCCAGGCCGGTTGCGATCGCGTCGGAGAGTTGGTCGGCGAACCCAGCGCTGTCGCGCCGCGAGGTCTGGTCCCGGAAAACAACTCTGATCGAAAGAGTGGAACGGACATTGTGGATGGCAGAGTTCTTCGTGCGCTCATCGCGGACATCGTCTCGGTTCGACTGGTATTTCTGGGCTTCGTTCAAATACAGCCACGCAAGGCCGACTCCCGATCCGAGTGGCTTATCGAGATACCGCTTCGCTTGCGCGACGTAGTAGTCGCTGAGAGTTTGAGAAATCAGGTCGAGGCGGAGCTTGAGGTCCTGATCGTCGGTCTGCAAGGCGCTGGCGCGGCGCAGATAGTTATATGCCTTCTCGATGCCGATTTCGTCGGCTCGTCCCTGGATCGGAGTGTGGGCATCCTTGAGTTTCTTGGCCTCGTCCGACGCGCTCTTTACGTAATTGGTTTGCAGCGCCTGCATCCGGTCGTTGACGAGGGCACGCTGCGCATCGGGGAGATCGGCCAGAACTTCGTAGGCCTCGATATAGAGTTGGCCCTGCTCGAACCCTGAGCTCTGCTGCAACGCGGCATCGGCGGCCGCGCGGTTGGTTGATGCCACGAATGCAGTTTGTGCCTGCTTGAGCTCGGCCGATACTTCCGGCGTGGTTTTGTCGTCGGAGGCTTTCTGAAACTCCAGCACAGCGTCATGCCACTTTTGGCTGGCCGCGTCTGCCTTGCCTCGATCGAAGTGGTACTTGTAGGCGGCATTGAGAATCGCAGAGATACGCGGCTCTTCGTCGGCAAAGAAGCGAAACTCCGCTACGGCGGTTACGCCCTCATCGTATCGCTGGGAGCTAATCAGTGATTCCGCGCTGCGCAAAGCTGCGTCGACCCGCGTACTCTCCGCCGCGATCGCACTCTGCAGAGTCAGGCTCTGATCGAAATGGCCATCGACCTCTAAAGCGTGGTCATTCAACTGGCGCGCGTTGGCTAGATGAACATATCCAGCGCTGTGGCCCGACAGCGCTTGTTTGTAGGCTTGCAACTCGGCGCGGCCCCTGTCCGCAAGCAGCAGTAACTCTCCGCTAACATTCTGCCGGAGTTTGGAAGCCCCTTCGTTAGCGGGGAGCAGTTCGCGCACTTGCTCGGCTCGCAGCAGAGCCGTCTTGAGGTCAGGGTAGCGCACGGCGTTTGTGGACACGGAACCGCGGTAGGACGCTAATCCATCTTCGCCCTCTTTCAACAGTAGCGCGGCAAGTGCCTGCCTGGCGGAGTCGAGGTGCGGGGCTTTCGGAAACCGGCTCAGGTAGTCCTGCCACTGGGCGACGGTATGAGCACGGTTGGCGCGGAGAAACTCTGCAAGTTCGGTGTCGGGAGCCGACACGAATACGATCTGCATGTTCGGTTTGAAAGCCGGCACGGCCGTTATTCCCGACGGCGACGAACTCACGATCTGCCCCTGCAGCACAGCGCGGTCAGCCAGTTGCGCTGGAGAAAGCGACTCTTCTTTGTCGAACTTCAGGTTCGAAGGGACCACACACTCCGCTGCGGAACCGCGTATCAGATTCATCACTCCCTGACTGTCGCGTTCCAGCGACGTTACCGAGGAGTTCAGTGGAATCTTTACCAGCTTCCCGTATGCGGACTTGCTGATCTGCGTTGCCCCGCCGCAGGAACGCACCTCAGACTTGCCATTGATCAGGAGGTCGGTGACCTGAACGTAAGCGGCGCCGTCCGGTCCGTCAAACAACTCGATCGCTGTAAGTGGGACATCCTTGGAGTGGACCGCGGTACCCGTGAACGCAACGAACAACAGGGCGATCGAAGCCCTCTTTACGTAAGATAGCGGACACCACTGTGCATGAAATATCGAACGTCGCGGCATATACTCCCCGGGGTGACGGCAAACGCCATAAGTCTTGCCTGCGCAAGTGTCCCGTATCATACTCACGCTTTGGGCGAAGTCAAGACTGCGCAAGTGGCGCAGGCGTAGGACAAGAGTGCCACAAAAGTGCCACAAATCGGCTGGCGAAATATTTGCCCGGGCCCCTATTTTGAAGTAACCTACACCCCAAGTTAAAGCGGCTCGGGAAGCCCTAAGCATGGCGCAGTACGAGCAGAAAACCGACAGCCGGGAATTCGAAGTTGCCAACCCCGAGGGAAATGCGGGTTCATGGGGTGGGAATCCAGGAACAGATGCCACCGACATCGCGATTCGGCTTTGGATTCAGGACCGTGGCTTGCGGCCGACCTGGAAGACTGACAGCGTTTTGGTCTACATGATCGCGGATCTGGTGGGTGCGAGCCACGGGTGTGTGAGCGAGGAATCGTCGGCAGTGATGTTGGCGCACTTCGACGGTTCCAGGCAAGCCTTGGTTGCCGCCAGGCGGATTCAGACGTCGATCCTGGAGTTCGTGGCTTGCCGTCCCGGCGAACGGATCGGAGCCGCAATCCTGATTTATCCGCCGAGTGCGAGTTCGCCGGCAGGTTTCAGCGGCGAGATGGCTCTGCAGGCGCTCGGACAGGCCAGGCCCGGCCAGATCCTGCTTGCGGAGTATAGCTCTCAGCAATTGCGTGACCTTCCCGGCATTGAGATTCGTGCGGTTCCTGCGCTGACAATCGTGCCCGGCGAATGGCAGAGTGGCCTGACGGAGTTGATCTGGACGACGCCGGAGCAGATCGCGCGGCTGCAGGATTGCGTGGGCTCTGAGGTTGAACCACAAAGCAGTGACAATCGGCCGGTCGACGCCACCGTGATTGTTACTTCGCCCTCTCGAAACGCACGACAGGGGCCGGCGAACGAAGCCGCACCTCCAATCTCCGATAGCTTTAAGCAAAGCTCGAGCAGTTCGCTTACCGAAGAACTTGACGACCCTGAAGAGCGCCCGTTCATCACGCGCACCAGGGCGATCCTCGGCGCCGTCGCGGTGGTTCTGGTGGTGGTGCTGATTTTCATTTTTCAGCGTCCGACGCGCGTGTCGAAACCTCCACTCATACAGCAGCAAGAACAGGCGGGCGGAGTGGAAAACCAGGTCAAGCAGCCGCCGGCCACGCCTGAACCGGAGGCCACGACGGCGCAGCCCGCGCCGGCGACTACCAAGACGCGAGCGAAGGCGCCGACGGAAGCCGCCCATCCACGAACGCCTTCCAAGCCCGCGTCCGACAATCAGGCGAAGAACAAGAAAGAAACTCCGGAGGAACCAGTTGCCTACGATGACTCCGGAGGCGTGTCGCAGAAAGACATTCCAGCTCTGCTCGGTATGGCTCAAAGAGACGCTGGAGCAGGCAACTATGACAAGGCCAAGAGAGAGTACAAGAAAATCCTGTCATTGCAGCCCGGCAACCAGGACGCAAAAGACGGGCTGCGCAGGCTGGATCTCATTCAACAAGACCAACAATGACGGCGGGAAGATTGGTGTGGCGCGGGCACTCTTGCCCGCGACGGGTGGGCGGCACGCCCACCCGAAGACCGCCGTCGCCGAACCTGAGGCGAGGTGGTTCAGCTCGAAGGCGTGCCCACCCGTCCCCGGAAACCCCCGTCTCTAGCCCGATTGGGTGGGTCTGTAACGTTTAATCGCAGGCAAACACTATCCTTTTGAAGAAACGCACCTGTTGGTTTCGGTCTTTTCGGGAAAAACGGCTCTTATGCAAGAAAAAGTGAGCTTGGTGCTTGACTGCGGTTGGGGCTTGTGATAAACCGTTGCTCCACGACCCTTAACGGTCTGAGGGCGACGGCTCTGACCCGCCTTCAAACAAGGGTGTTTCCCCCGACCGTTACGATCCCCAGGTCGACTGCAAAACCGGAATTAGTACTATCTGGCATACGGCACTTCCTCGAAAATCCGAAGAGTAGTTAGGGAGACAACATGGCAAAACCGAGCACACAGCACAAGTTGGACCGGGTGCGCCCGCCCCGCGTTCAGATTACTTACGATGTCGAGACCGGCGACGCGATCGAAATCAAGGAACTACCGTTCGTGGTGGGCGTCCTTGGAGACTTCACCGGACAACCCGAACAACCCCTACCCAAACTGAAAGAGCGCCGCTTTGTCGAAGTAACGCCCGACAACTTCGACTCCGTGCTGGAGAGCATGAAGCCACACCTCTCGTTCGCGGTGGAAAACAAGCTGAGCGAAGACTCGAACGCCGGCCAAATCCGAGTGGATCTGAAGTTCAAGAGCCTGGAAGACTTCGAACCGGAGCAGGTAGCACGACAGGTAAAGCCGCTCAAGGAACTCCTGGAGTTGCGGACGCGGCTCAATGATCTGAAGGGCACTCTGCAGACCAACGAAAAGCTGGACGATGCCCTGCTGGAAGCGGTAAGCAAGACCGAGAAATTGGACAAGCTGAAGTCTGAGGTCGGTGAGAAGGAGGAGTCCAATGGCTAAGTCGATGGCTGAGGAAAAGTCTACGGTGGCAGTGGAGCAGGCCGCGGAATCGAGTCTGCTCGACCAGATCGTAGAGCAGGGCAGGTTTAGCGACACGAACGCACGCGAGCGGGGAAAGAGCCTTATCAAGGAGTTCGTCGCCCAGGTTCTCGACGGGTCGATGACCGTAGCGCGCGATGCCGACCAGATGATCACGGCTCGGGTCGCCCAGATTGATCATCTCATCTCGATTCAGTTGAACGAGATCATGCACAACCCTCAGTTCCAGAAGCTTGAGGGCACCTGGCGGGGTCTTAAGTACCTGCTGGACCAATCCGAAACCGGCACCATGTTGAAGATCCGCATCTTGAATGCGTCGAAGAAGGAATTGCTGCGCGACTTGCAGCGAGCTGCCGAATTCGATCAGAGTGCCATGTTCAAGAAAGTGTACGAGGATGAGTACGGCGTCTTCGGCGGCGAGCCGATTGGTGCTCTGGTGGGCGACTACGAATTCAGCAAGCATCCTGAGGATTTGGAGTTGCTGGAGAAAGTCTCGCAGGTGGCAGCGTCGGCACACGCGCCGTTCCTTTCGGCGGCGTCTCCCGAGTTGCTCAACATGCCCACCTTCACAGACCTCGACCAGCCTCGCGACATTGGCAAGATCTTCGACAGCACCGAATATGCCAAGTGGAAGGGCTTTCGCGAGAGCGAGGACTCGAAGTACGTTTGCCTCACTGCTCCCCGCATTCTGATGCGCCTGCCCTATGGCAGGGACACCAAACCCGTGGAAGGCTTTAATTACGACGAAGCCGTAGATGGCACCGATCACTCCAAGTATCTGTGGGGAAATGCCGCCTACGCGCTCGCGTCCAAAATGACTCAGGCATTCGCGAATTATGCCTGGTGCGTAGCCATCCGGGGCGTGGAGGGCGGCGGTCTGGTTGACGGGTTGCCATCCCACACCTTCCGCACCGACGAAGGCGACGTGGCGCTTAAATGCCCAACTGAGATCGCCATCACGGACCGGCGCGAGAAAGAACTCGCGGATCAGGGCATCGTGCCGCTGGTTCATTGCAAGGGCACGGACAAAGCTGCGTTCTTCAGCATTCAGTCCTGCAACAAGCCCAAGCTCTACGACAGCGACGCTGCCACGGCAAATGCCCGCATCTCGGCGCAGTTGCCTTACATGATGGCCACCTGCCGTTTTGCGCATTACCTCAAGGCCATGATGCGCGACAAGATCGGCAGCTTCATGTCCCGCGACGATTGCTACCGGTTCTTGAATGTCTGGATCAACAAGTATGTGACCACAGACGACAAAGCCAGTCAGGCGTCCAAGGCTAAGTATCCCTTGCGTGAGGCGCGCGTGGATGTGGAAGAGGTCAAGGGTAAGCCCGGCGTTTACCGGGCGGTTGCTTATCTCCGGCCTCACTTCCAGCTCGACGAGCTGAATGTTTCTCTACGGCTGGTGGCGGAGTTGCCGGCGTCGGCAAAGAGATAACCCTGCGCTCTCTGGCGGGGAGTTTCAAACAAGGCCCGAAGGGGTTCTTGAATTTTGATGGCGTGGAAAAAATGAGGAGGAACTGCAATGGCAAGTGATTATTATCTGCTGATTACTGGAGTAAACGGGGAATCGCAGGCGCAAGGAATGTCCAAGAACATTGAGCTCGACAGTTTCTCGTTTGGCGCCTCGAATCCCCCAGATGTAGGGGGAGGGGGTCTGTCAGGCGGGAAGTGTTCGTTGTCGGACTTCAGCTTTTCATGCGCTCTGGATTCTTCCAGCTTCCAGATGCTGACAAACCTGTATGCGGGCACCCACATCTCCACTTGCACTTTCACCGGTCGCAAGTCCGGAGGCGGCGGCAATCCCTACAATTACCTGGTGGTGACTCTGACCAATTGTTACATCACCAGCCAAAGTACCGGCGGCGGCTCGACCGGAATGCCAACTCAAAGTGTCAGTATTGCGTACGAACAGATCATGTACGAATACTTTACTCAGGACACCTCAACCGGTGCGACCAAGTCGGCTGGCTCGGCGACTTACAACATTGCAACAGTGACGCAGTCGAAATAAGAACGCGCAGCGCGTGAGCGTTGCGTCTGGCATCAGGAGGCATCTTCGCGGCCGCCATTTGGTGCGCCGTGAAGGTGCCTCGTATTTAATTGCGACGGGCAAGGGCCTGGCGGTTGGCCCGTCGATTCTTGGAAAGACGAGTTTCGTTGCACGCTACCATTCTGTTCCGATCGTGAATTTCTCATGAATGCGCAAGAACTATATCGAGCAGGCCGGCTGACCGACGCTCTCAAGGCGTTGAGCGCCGAGGTGCGTGACAATCCAACCGATGCTCGACGCCGAACATTCCTTTTCGAGCTCCTGTGCTTTGCTGGGGAATACGGGCGGGCGGACAAGCAGCTTGAGGTGCTGGCCGAGGCCGGGCCCAACAGCGAAATTGGTGTGCTCGTTTATCGCAGCGCGCTGTTCGCCGAGCGCCAACGCCAGGATCTGTTCACCCGCGGCGAATTTCCGCAGTCAAGTGACACTTCCCAGGCGCCGCGCGGCGGTGTAATCAACGGCAAACCGTTCAAGTCTTTTTCGGACGCCGATCCCCGCATCGGACCTCGGCTCGAACTTTTTGCAGCGGGCAATTACCTCTTGCTTCCTTTCGAGCACGTCGCGTCGATTCACATCATGCCTCCCAAGCGATTGCGGGACTTGCTGTGGACGCCGGCGGCGGTGCGCACTACTCCTTCGTTCAAGGGAACCGAACTCGGCGAGGTCATGCTTCCCGCACTGTCTCCGTTCGCGTGGAAGAACCCGGATGATGCCGTCCGACTGGGACGAGCAACGGTGTGGGAAGAGCAGGACGGGTACGATGCTCAAATTCCCGTTGGCCAGAAGATGTGGCTGGCGGACGACGAGGAAATCCCGTTTCTCGAACTGCGTTCACTCGAGTTCACTCAAGCTTCCGTGGCCGCCTGAAGAACCATGCCCCTTCCCGACGATCTGCTGAATCCCATAGAAGGCCCCAACCCCAGCGGAGCTAACCTTCGCTACAATCCCGTCTACGACAAAATCAAGGAAGCTCGCCGGGAAGAAGATCAGCCCCCGCCGGGGATGACTGAGCGCGACCGGAAAGTTGCCGACAACGCGCAGGTAATCAAGCTGACCACCGACGCGCTCACCACCAAGACCAAAGATCTGCAGCTTGCGGCTTGGCTGACAGAAGCGTGGCTCAAGCAAAAAGGTTTTGGCGGCCTGCGAGACGGCCTCGCCGTGTGCCATGGCTTGGTGGAGAAATTTTGGGAAACCGTTTATCCCGAAATCGAAGATGGCGACGTGCAAGCCCGGGGAGCTCCGCTGGGATTCTTGGGAACCAAGCTGGAGATCCCGCTGAAGTTGGTTCCGGTTGTCGAAAAGGCTAAGTACGGATTCCTCGACCACCAGCAGTCTCGCGAAGTTGGCTACGAGGATCAGGCGAAGTCCGACGACGCCAAGAAAAAGCGTGCTGTCGCCATTAAGGAAGGCAAGCTTGCGCCTGAGGTCTTCGACGCGGCTTTCGAAGAAACTCCCAAGAAGTTCTACGCGCAGGCGGAGAAAGATCTCGACGCCAGCCTGCTGCTAGTCCGTCAACTGCAGGACTCCTGCGATCCGAAATTCGTCGATGAAGGGCCATCGTTTGGCCCGCTGCGGTCAGCTTTGGAGGCGACCCGCCACCTCATTCACGGTTTTCTCCAGAAGAAGCGCGAGAAGGAACCTGACCCGGTCGAGCCAGTTGCCGTTGAGGCAGGCACCGAGGGCGCCGCGGGTGAGGCTGGGGCACCTGGGCAAGTACGCGTCGGAGTTCTGATCACGGTGGAAGGTTCCTCAGAACCTCCTGACCGGATTGAAGCGATTTCCAAAATCGCGGAGGCGGCGGCATTTCTGCGACGGCGTGAGCCGAAGAGTCCAGCTTCTTACCTGATGCTCCGCGGGTTGCGCTGGGGAGAATTGCGCGCCGCGGTGGATCTGGCAGACCCAACCCTGCTCGAGGCCCCGCCTACAGACCTCCGCAAGCATTTGAAACGCCTGACTCTCGACAAGAAGTGGGAGGAGTTACTCGAGGCTGCGGAAAGTGCAATGGCTCTGCCGTGCAGCCGCGCGTGGTTGGATTTGCAGCGAACCGTGGTGGAAGCTTGCGAAGCCCTCGGCAGTGATTATGCCGCGATCGTCCGCGCAATTCGCTCAGAGTTGAAAGCTCTCATCACCGATATTCCGCAACTGCTCGACGCCACGCTGATGGACGAGACCCCGGCAGCAAATGCAGAGACGCGCGCCTGGCTGGTGTCGCTGACCCAGGCGCCTCCCGAACAGGCCGGAGCTGCGGAAGCAGCCGCGGGAGTCCCTGCAGCTACGAACGGTCTGGGATCGAGATGGCCGGCGCAAGCGACCGACGCATATGTCTCGGCCCGGCAAGCCTTACGCGAAGGTCAGGAGCGAAAGGCGTTCGAAATCCTGCAGCAGGATATTGCGCAAAAACGTTCCGGACGAGAGCGGTTCCGCCGCCGGATGCAACTGGTGGAAATATGCGCGTCCACCAATAAGGCGAACGTTGCGCAGCCCATCCTCGAAGACTTGGCCGCTGCGATTGAGACTCACAAGCTGGAAGACTGGGAGGATCCCGGTCTGGTCGCAGGCGCCTTGGCCACAATCATGAAGATGAGCCTCAGAGTGCAAGCCGACAAGGCTCAGCAACAAAAGCTTTTCGAGCGCATCTGCCGGCTCGATCCAGCGCAGGCGCTGGGAGACGGGAAGTAACTCATGGCCAGGCGAGATGCTACCGGGCCGGTCACGCTCTCGGTGCTGGACCGGCTTATCGATCGCGAGCCCAAGAACCATTCGGAGATTCCTCTCACCCGTGCTCAATCCCTGCGCGAGTTAAAGGCGGCCTTGAAGCGCGACCTGGAATGGCTGCTCAATACAAGAGAAACGATCGATCTCGCTCCCGACTCCGCCCGTGAGACCTGCCGTTCCGTTTATCACTACGGTTTTCCCGACATTTCCTCCAAGTCCGTTCTGTCCGGCCGCGACCAGAGCGATCTGGTGCGAGAAATGGAGTCGGCGATTGCGGTCTTCGAGCCCCGGTTGAAGCGCGCCAGGGTGCGGATGGAGCCGGTGGAGGGCATCAGTTATCGCGCCTTGAAATTCGTCATCGAAGGACTGTTGTGCATGGATCCCGCGCCCGAGCCGGTGCGCTTCGACACGGTCCTCGAGTTGGGCAAGGGCGAATACGAAATCAAGGGAGCCGACCTTGCGCAATGAGCTGAGAAATTATTACGAGAGTGAGCTCACGTTCCTGCGCCAGATCGGAGCGGAGTTTGCGGACAAGTATCCCAAGATCGCGTCGCGCCTGCTGCTGGAGCCGGATCGCTGCGAAGATCCGCACGTGGAGCGGATGCTGGAAGCCTTCGCCCTGCTGGCGGCCCGGGTTCACCTGCGGATCGACGACGATTTTCCTCAGATCACCGAGGCGCTGTTGAACATTCTTTACCCGCACTATCTGCGGCCCGTGCCATCGATGTCAGTGGCTCAGTTCCACACCGATTCGGAGCAGGGCAAGCTCACCAGCAGCCTCAAGATTCCCAAGGGAACTGTTCTCTATTCGCGTCCGGTAGAAGGAGTGCCGTGCAAGTTCCGGACCTCCTACGACCTGACGTTGTGGCCCTTCAAGGTTTCCCAGGCGCAATGGATGACGCCTGATCGCATTCGCCCGGTGTTACGCGCTTCCGAGGCCGCCGTCCTCCGCGTCGAACTCGAATGCTTCCCCGATGTGTCCTTTGAAAAGCTTGACCTGGACACGCTCGTCTTCTATCTGAATGGCGAGAATGCCGTCGTCCACGGATTGTACGAACTGTTATGCCGGAACTGCGTCCGGATTCTAGTGCGCGACCCTGCCAACCCGAAGGCCCCGGTGCGCGAACTTCCGTTGCGCAATCTGCAGCCGATGGGTTTCGGAGAGACCGAAGACGTCCTGCCGTATCCCCGGCGTTCTTTTGTCGGATACAGGCTGCTCCAGGAATATTTCGCGTTTCCCGAGAAATTCTTCTTCATGAGCCTCAAGGGGCTCTCGGAGTTGCAGCGAGCGGGGCTTACGTCGAAGGCCGAGATTCTGTTTATGATCTCGCCCTTTGAACAGGACGGCCGCCATCAACGTCTGGAAGTCGCGGTGAATGCCAAGACGCTGCGTTTGGGATGCACGCCCATCATCAACCTGTTCGCGCAGACTGCCGAGCCCATACTGGTGGATCAAACCCGCTATCAGTATCCCGTTGTGCCCGACGCGCGGCGCCGGCAAACCATGGAAATCCATTCCGTCGACGAGGTCGTCAGCACCGACGCGGAAACCCATCAGACGGTCACCTATCACCCGCTCTATTCCGAGCGGCACGTGGTCCAGGGCACGACCCCGGCGTATTGGTACATCACCCGTTCGGTGTCGACCCGCAAGGGCGATGAGGGAACGGACGTTTTTCTCTCCCTGGTGGATCTCTCCGCTCGGCCGATGCAACTCGACTACGACGCCGTGACCGTGCGCTGTACCTGCACCAACCGCGATCTGGTGACGCGCTTGCCGTTCGGCAGTGAAAACGGCGATTTCGAGATGACCGGAGCAGCCGCGATCAAGCGCATCGTCGCGCTGCACAAGCCCACCAAGACGCTGCGCCCTCCACTCGACGGGAAGACTCTGTGGAGTCTGATCTCGCAGCTCTCGCTGAACTATCTTTCCATCGTGGATGACGGCAAGGAAGCGCTACAGAAAATCCTTGAGCTCTACGATTTTTCCGATTCGCCCGACACGAAGAAACAAATCGGCGGAATCACTTCAGTCAACGCGCGGCGACATTTTACCCGTGTCATTTCCGAACACGGGATTGGTTTCGCGCGAGGCACGCGCGTGGAAATCGAATTCGACGAAGAGCAGTTCAGCGGCGGCGGGGCTTACCTGTTCGCCAGCGTGATCGAAAAGTTCCTCGGTCTTTATGTGTCGATGAACAGCTTCAGCCAATTGGTGGCCCGAAGCCGCCAGCGAAAGGAGCCGTTAGAAGAGTGGGCACCGAGAGCGGGACAGTCAATCCTGATCTAGCGGATCTAGCCGCTTCCGAAGTCGCCGAGAAGCTCCGTCGCGAGCCTTTCTCCTTTGACTTCTTCCAGGCGGTGCGTCTGCTCGAGCGTATGTTTCCGGAGCGGACGTCAGTGGGCCAGTTCTCGCATCCTGACACCGAGGTCGCGCGCTTTGGAGTGCACCCTTCGCTCGCGTTTCCCGCCAGCCAGATTCAGGCCATGGACTGGCCCGAGCAGAAGCCGGCGAAGATGGTCGTCAATTTCATGGGGCTGACCGGCCCCGAGGGAGTTCTTCCCAACCCCTACACCACGCTGCTCATCGAGAGGTTGCGAGCTCAGGATTTTGCGCCGCGAGACTTCCTGGATATTTTTAATCATCGGATCCTCTCGCTCTTTTATCGCGCGTGGAGAAAATACCGCTTTGACGTTGCCTGCGAAGAGGGCGAGCGTGATCTCTTTACCCGCCATCTCCTCAGCTTGCTGGGATTGGGCACGGATGGCTTGCGCGACCGCCAGGCTGTGTCAGACGACACTCTCGTCTATTATTCAGGCCTGCTGGCGCAGCGCCCGCGCTCGGCCCAGGCATTGCAACAGATTCTTGCCGACTACTTCGAAGTGCCGGTTGAGATCGAGCAATTTGCCGGTGGCTGGTATCGCCTCGATCCCGAAACTCAATGCCGTCTGTCGGAGAGTAGCAGTGAAAGCGGAGAACTCGGTTTCGGCGCCGTGGTCGGCGACGAGGTCTGGAACCAGCAGTCCAGAGTGCGCATCGTCCTGGGTCCGTTGACTCTGGAACGCTACGCGGATTTCCTGCCCGACGGCCAATCGTGGGAGCCGCTAAGAGCCTGGGTGAAGTTTTTTTCGAACGATGAATGGGATTTTGAAGTGAAGCTGATTCTCGAACGCGAGCAGGTTCCGGCTTGCACCCTGGGAGCAGAAGGCGCACCTGGCCCACAATTAGGCTGGGTGTCGTGGGTGAAGTCGGTGCCCTTCGGCCGGGATCCGGACGATACCGTGCTGGCGCTTGAAACAGCGGAAGGGGGACGTCATGAACCTGAAGTCTCTGATCGGCAAGCTTAACGATTCAACTCGCGGCGCGCTGGAGGCAGCGGCAGGACTCTGTCTGGCACGCACGCACTATGACATCGAAGTGGAGCACTATCTCACGAAGTTGCTCGACTCCACCGACAACGACGCGGCCGCGATTTTCAAACACTTCGAGGTCGATACCTCAAGGCTCACCGGCGAACTGGCGCGCGCCCTCGACAAACTGAAAACCGGCAACGCGCGTACGCCCGCGCTCAGCCCCACGCTCATGAAGATGCTGATCGAGGCGTGGACCATCGGTTCGATCGACTACAACGCCGCACAGGTGCGCACCGGCTTTACCATTCTCGCCCTGGCGACGAATGATGAGCTCGTGCGGCTCATGCGCGAAGTCAGCCGCGAGTTTCAGAAGATTCAGGCGGCTACGCTGCGCAAGGACTTTACCACGATTGTTGGCAGTTCAGCCGAAGAAGAGCAGGCTGCCGCTGCTGCAGCCGCGCCGGGCGCGCCTTCTGCCGGCCCGCGTCCCGGCGGCAAGAGTCCCAACCTCGACCAGTTCACGATCAATCTCACGGAAAAAGCAAAGACCGGAAAAATCGACCCCGTCTTGGGGCGCGATTTCGAAATCCGCCAGGTGGTCGACATTTTGATGCGACGTCGCCAGAACAATCCGATTCTCACGGGCGAGGCTGGAGTAGGCAAAACGGCCGTGGTCGAAGGTTTCGCCTTGCGTGTGGCCCAGGGAGACGTGCCCCCGCCGCTGCGCAACGTCATCGTGCGAACCCTGGATCTCGCGCTGCTGCAAGCAGGAGCGGGAGTCAAAGGTGAATTTGAGAACCGGCTGAAAGGCCTGATCGAGGAAGTGAAGGCCTCGCCGATCCCGATCATTTTATTCATCGACGAAGCCCACACCATGATCGGCGCAGGCGGTCAAGCGGGACAAGGCGATGCCGCGAATCTTCTGAAGCCGGCCTTAGCGCGCGGCGAACTGCGTACCATCGCTGCCACAACGTGGTCGGAATATAAGAAATATTTCGAAAAAGATCCCGCGCTGGCTCGCCGCTTCCAGGTAGTCAAAGTGGAGGAGCCCATTGAAACCCAGTGCATGACCATGCTGCGCGGCATTGTCCCGTCTCTCGAGAAGCACCATAAAGTCCGCATTCTGGACGAGGGATTGACCGCCGCGGTCCATCTCTCGCACCGCTATCTCGCCGGGCGCCAGTTGCCCGACAAAGCGGTCAGCATTCTCGATACGGCTTGTGCGCGGCTTGCCTTGGGACAAAGCGCCACTCCGCCCGCCATCGAAGACAGCATCCGCCAGATCGATGATCTCGCGGTTCAGCAGCGCATTCTGGAACGCGAATCGGCGGTAGGCACGGACCATCGCGAAAGATTGCAAGAGATCGCCACAAAGAGTGCCGAGATAGAATCCCGTTTAGCCGGCCTGCGAACTCGTTTCGAAAAAGAAAGCGGCCTCGTGACGACGATCCGAGATTTGCGTACTCAACTGGAGAACGCCGCGGCTTCGCAGAACGGAAACGCCGCGGTTGCGCGCACTGAAATACCTGGAGTCGCGACCGACGCCAGCGCATCCGCTCCAGCCGCCTCAGCCACAGCGACAGAAGCAGCAGCATCGTCCGCCACAGCCACCGCGGTCGAAGAAGCTCCCAAGCCCGTGGACGTGGCTGCCGTGCGCACGCAACTCGCGCAGGCCGAAGCCGAGCTTGCAGCCCTGCAAGGCGAAACGCCAATGATTCGCGTCGCGGTCGATGCTCAAATTGTCGGCGAAGTGATCTCTGCATGGACCGGAATCCCGGTCGGGAAAATGATGAAGGACGAAATCTCCACGGTCCTCTCTCTGCCGAAATTCCTGGGACAGCGCGTGATCGGCCAGCTCCACGCCCTCGAGATCATCAGCCAGCGAATCTCCACCGCGCGCGCCCGTCTCGATGATCCGAACAAGCCAATCGGCGTGTTCATGCTGGTCGGGCCCAGCGGCGTCGGCAAAACCGAAACCGCGCTCGCGCTGTCGGATCTTCTCTACGGCGGCGAACGCAACCTCATCACCATCAACATGTCGGAGTTCCAGGAAGGCCACACTGTGTCAACGTTGAAGGGCTCGCCTCCGGGCTACGTGGGTTACGGCGAAGGCGGAGTTCTCACCGAAGCCGTCCGGCGCCGGCCTTACTCGGTGGTGCTGCTCGATGAAGTCGAGAAAGCGCATCCCGACGTGTTGGAGCTTTTCTACCAGGTTTTCGACAAAGGAAACATGGAAGACGGCGAAGGTCGCGAGATCGACTTTAAGAACACCATCATCATTCTCACGAGCAACGCGGGCACTGACATTCTGGCAAAGCTCTGCGCGGACCCGGAGACCATGCCGGGCCCAGAAGGTTTGATAAAAGCGCTGAAACCGGAACTCAACAAAATTTTCAAACCCGCATTTCTGGGACGCATGGTGCTCATTCCGTACATGCCGATTCGCGATGAGAATCTGAAGCAAATCATCCGGCTGAAGCTGGGCAAGATTCAGCGGCGCATCCACGAGAATCACAAAATCGAACTGACTTACGACACCGCGCTGGTCGATGAAGTGGCGAATCGCTGCACCGAGGTAGAGAGTGGCGCCCGCAACGTGGATAACATTCTCACCAACACGCTGCTTCCCGACATTTCGCGACAGTTGTTGGGACGCATGGCGGCGAATGAACCCATGGAGCGAATTCACGTTGGAATTGGCGCAGACGGGGCATTCGAATATCGATAGGGAACTGGCGGCCGCAAAACGCTAAAGTAGTTCAGGCAGGCCGCAGGCTTGCGCACTTCGCAAAAACCAAGGGAAGGACAGGTTCGTGGCACAGGAAGAATACAGTCAAGACCACCGGTTGATCGCCGTGGACACTCCGCTCGGCAAGGATGTGCTCCTGTTGCAGGAGCTTACCGGCATCGAAGGAATCTCGAGCCTGTTCAGCTACGAACTGAATTTGCTGGCCTACGAGAACACTTCCATTGTTTTTAAGGACATCGTCGGTCAGAAAGTAACCATCACTCTTCATCTCCCTGACGGCACGCCGCGCTACATCAACGGTTACGTGAGCCGTTTTACGCAAGGCGAAACCGACAAACGGTTATTCACCCACTATCACGCTCAAGTCGTGCCCTGGCTGTGGTTTCTGACTCGTCAGGCGGATTGCCGCATTTTCCAGAACCTGGCCGTGCCTGACATCATCAGCCAGGTATTCAATCAATTCGACTTCAAGGATTTCCGGCTCAGTCTGAAAAATAGTTATCCCCAGCTGGAATATTGCGTGCAATATCGCGAGACGTCGTTCAACTTCGTTTCGCGCCTCATGGAAGAGTTCGGTATCTTCTACTACTTCGATCACTCGACGCAGGGAAAGCACACCATGGTGCTGGCCGATCAGTCCAACACGCTGCCCGTTTGTCCCAGTTCTCCCGTGAGTTATGACACGCAGGTGGGAGGCCTCTCTGATCCCGAAGTGATCAGCAACTGGCACGTCGGGCAGGAAGTTCGCACCGGCAAATACACCGTAACCGACTACAATTTCACGACTCCCTCCACTAGTTTGCTGGCCAACGACCCTACCGTGGTCGATCTCGCCGCCAGCCATCCGCTGGAACTTTTTGATTACCCCGGATTGCACACGAACAAAGATCAGGGCGACACGGTGGCCAAGGTGCGCATGCAGGAAGAGGAAGCGGTTTATATGGTGGTGTCGGCTGAGGGCAACTGCCGCGGCCTCATGTCCGGCTACTCGTTTGAGTTGAAGAACCACTATCGTGCAGACCAGAACACGAACTACGTGGTCACTGAAGTGCGCCACTTCGCCTCGGCAGGGCAGACCTATACGACAGCGGGCACTCTGGGCGCAGAGACCTATTCGAACCACCTGACCTGCATTCCAGCCTCGGTCACCTATCGTCCCGCGCGCGTCACCCCGAAGCCCTTCGTGCAAGGTCCGCAGCCCGCGCTGGTGGTCGGCAAACAGGGCGAAGAAATCTGGGTCGATAAATATGGCCGCGTCATCGTCCAGTTTTATTGGGACCGGCTCGGCAAGAAAAACGAAAACAGTTCCTGCTGGATTCGTGCCTCTCAACCCTGGGCAGGCGGAAACTGGGGCGCCATGTGGATCCCGCGCATCGGCCAGGAAGTCCTCGTCAGTTTTCTGGAAGGCGATCCCGACCGGCCCGTGATCACGGGACGAGTCTACAACGCGAACCAGATGCCGCCCTACACTCTGCCCGATTACCAGACGCGAAGCACTTTTATGTCGCGCAGTTCCAAGGGCGGCGGCTCGTCGAACTATAACGAACTTCGTTTCGAAGATCTGAAGGGACAGGAGCAGATCTTCATGAACGCCGAAAAAGATATGGATCTGCGCGTCGAAAACGACTCGCGCGAATTCATCGGCGCCAACCGCCATCTCATCGTGACCACAAACCAGGTGGAGCAAATCCAGACCGACAAGCACCTGCACGTAAAGGGGAACCATTTCGAAGCGATCGACGGCAACATGTCGTTGAATGTCACCGGCAATCAGATGGAGAGTGTCACCGGCAACAAGTCTCTCGCCGTCACCGGCAACCAGAGCGAGAGCGTGACCGGTAATCTCTCATTGGCAGTCACCGGCCAGCAGCAGGATACTTCCATGTCCTATGCCATGAAGACCGACACCACCATTCATCTCAACGCAGGTGTCAGCGCGGTGATTGAAGCGGGTGTGGACCTCACTCTGAAAGTTGGAAGCAACTTCATCGACATTAACCCCGCCGGCGTGTTCATCACCGGAACCATGGTGTTCATCAACAGCGGCGGCGCGGCGGGAAGCGCTCCGGATGCGAGTCCGCAATCGCCCGATTCGCCAACCGCCCCGAACGACCCGGATACGGCCGACGATGGCAGCAAGGGAACCAAGTTGAAGTAGGGCGCGTCCATTAAAGCGCACCCGGGGTTCGAGGCGTGAACCGTCCTACGGCACCATCACCGTGAACTCTCCCGGGTCCACGAAGCTGATCACGCCGGCCCACATGCACATCAGCGTCGAAGTATTGTCGAGCGTGGGCATCTCGCCGAGCAACACGGTCGGGGCACCAGGAACCCACGGCGCGACCGTCATGGGAATGCAGGGCATCGGAGTCAGCACGCCCATCGCGGCAGCCGTCGCCGCGGCCACCATCGGATTCGCCGGCGACATGCACATGCCGAATGGCATGATGTTCACCAGGGGAATATTGTCCATGATGTTGGCGTCCGGCATCTCGCTCGTGAAGACCATATTCGTCGGCAGAACTACCAGCGAACTCGGCGCCACTCCCATCGTGCACATCATGGTCGCTCCCATGCAAACCTGCATCGCCATATGAGAACCCCCAGCCAGTTGGCTGCACGGCATTCTAGCAAAGCCGGAAACGAATGCAACTGCGGAGACGGGACCCTCATCGCGGTGCGCGTAGGGCGTGGAAGAGTGTCTCCACGATTTGTTCGCCCCGCTGACATTCCAGCCGCTTGTTCCGTGGCGGTGCCCAGTCCGGCGGCACAATGACCCCTCTTATTGCCCGTTCGGAACTGCCGCCCCTGGAACTCCTAACGCTTGTGGGGCCCTGCCCAGCCTGTGGAAACTATTGAATCATAGGGCCTTTACGGGATTGTGGAGCAAAAGGAGGCGAACCCCTGCGGTTAACCCGTACAACCATTAGTAACCTTGAACGATCTAAAGGCATCCTACATTATAGGAAGACATACTGTCGGAGGAGACGTTCTGAGGACGAAACTGACTTCGGGCATGTGGCGGATCGATCCGCAGAAGTGGTCGCGGGTGATCGATCGCTCCGGGCAACCGGTGGCGTCCGTAGAGGCGGAAGCGGATTCCAATGCCAGCGCCAGCCTCATCGCGGCCGCGCCCGACATGTTCGAGTTGCTGGAAGTCCTGGTGAACGAAGGCTCTATTTCTGAAGAAGCGCATGAAGAAATCCAGATGGTTCTCCGCCGCGCCCGCGGAGATTTTGGTCTTGCGGTTTTTTCCCGCAGTTTGTCCCGGCGCTTGCGTTCCAGAACTCAGGAATGGCTGAAGTTCATGGAAAGCCTGTGGCCCGGCCACGGCTCCGAAGAATAACCCTGGACTGAGTGCGCTGTTCCTTTGGCGAATTAGAAAAAAGGCCAGTTCGGTGAGCTGCGCTGCACTTTCTGAACCAGAATTCGCTTAATAAAATCGTGCGGAATAAAGTATTGAACCCCACCGGGCAGAAACAACTGACCTAATACTTCTTCCATTTCCGTCGCAGACATCCTCAAGGCGCGTGGACTAGAGCGGCCCCTCACCGCCGGGACGGCTCTGCCGTACGATAGATCAAGGCGCGCTACGTCACTGTAAAGTTTTTTCCATCCCGGGCTGACGCACACCGACGATCTAAATAGTTGCAGAACCCGTGCCTGTCGGTCGTGGACGTTAGAACTCGATTTTCGATCCGCCACTTCCACCATTTGCTCAAGCAAATCCGCTTCTATCCACCAATCACCCCAGATATCTCCTAGCCTCCAGTCAAACATGCGAAATAACTGTAGTGGTCCGCGCAGATCGACGACCTCAATCGGTTGCTCGAAATTTGCCGACTCTGCGTTGTGGTCCGGATTCAGCGCTTTCCCGAGCAGTGAAATCGCGAGACGTTTTGGATTACGACCCTTCAAGCCTGGGGCATCCGTGGGTCTTGCCAGGATTGCCGCGAGGTCGTCTGCGAGCCGATTGATCGACATAAGAGCAAGTCATAGTCTCAGGTTCCGGACTTAGTCAAGTGTCCTGTTTTTACTCGGCTGCTGCCTCCTGATCAGATTTGCCCTTTGCTTCCTTGCCCGGGAATTGCTATTGTGGGCAGCCGTGGTGAAAATCGCCTGAGGCGTGCATCCAGGCCAGCATACACGGGCAGCGCCACGACTCTATGAGGCAGCTAAAACCAGTTCTCTGGACCAAGGGCACGTTCCTGACTCCGCAGCATCTGCAGGTGCAGGATCGCTTCATCGAGGATGCGCTCAATTTCCGCCTGCAGGCGCTCAAGTTTTGTCCGTGGGGATTCCGCGAACTGGCGATCAACGCGGAGTTGTTGGCTGAAGGGCAATTTGCGGTGACGCGCGCCGCGGGAATTTTCCCCGATGGACTCCTGTTCGAAGTTCCGGACGCCGATCCACCGCCCCCGTCCAAATCCCTGGAGGAACTCTTCGAGCCCGGGGCCAAGAGTCTGGATATCTACCTGGCGATTCCCGACTACCGGCAGCGCGGCCTGAATGTTTCCACGGGGAAGGATGGAGGCACACGCTATCTTGCGGAAGTAGCTGCCTTTCGCGACGAGAATACGGGCGTCAGCGAAAAACCGATCCAGGTGGCGCGAAAGAATATGCGCCTGCTCGCGGACTCGGAAAATCGCGAAGGTTCTTCCGTGCTGCGCATCGCCAACGTGGAGCGCACCCCTGCGGGAACGTATCAACTGAATCCCCGGTTCATTCCGCCGCTCATCGAGATCGGCGCGAGTGAGTACTTGGTGGGATTGTTGCGTGGCTTGGTAGAGCTGCTATCCGCACGCAGCACGCAGCTTTCAGCCGGGCGGCGACAGAAGAATCAGAGCCTGGCGGATTTCACCGCCTCTGACATTGCCAACTTCTGGTTGCTTTACACCGTGAACTCGAACTTTCCCGCCTTTTCCCATCTCTACGAGAGCAAGATGGGACATCCCGAGGAACTCTACGCTGCCATGGTTGCGCTCGCTGGATCGCTCACCACGTTTTCGCAAAAGATGCGGCCGCGAGATATGCCACTCTACGTGCATGATTCTCTCGGGCCCGATTTTTTCCGAGCTCGACGAGAAGTTGCGCTCGCTTCTTGAAACCGTGGTGCCCACGAACCTGGTCTCGCTCCCGTTGAAGCTGGCGCAGAACTCGATTTATTCCACGGCCATCGACCACGACAAGTATCTGGTGAACACGCGCATGTACCTGGCGGTGAACGCGGAGACCAGCGAAGAAAACATCATTCAAAAAGTGCCGCAGCTGGTGAAGGTCTGTTCGGCGACCCACATTGAGCATCTGGTGAGGCAGGCGTTGCCGGGAATTCAGCTTCGGCATCTGACCAATCCGCCGAGCGCGATCCCCGTGAAGCTGAAGTATCAGTATTTTGCGTTGAACCAGTCCGGGCCCGCTTGGGAAGCGGTGAACCGCGCCCGCAATTTTGCCGCGTACGTTCCTGGCGAGCTTCCGAACCCCACTCTCGAACTGCTCATCCTCCTGCCGCAGTCGAGCTGAGCCTGCATCGGGGAATCCTCTCAAGCAGCTCGGAAAACTGGAGCCCTCACACTAATCGCTTGATGGAGGGGCGGACGCCCTCGTCCGCCCAGCCAGCGGCACCGCAGCGTAGGTTACACCGCGAGATTCTCCGGAAAATCTGAAACTGTGGAAAAAGTTGTCAAGGGGGTAAAGGTGAGGTTTTTGAACCAAGTGATTGATTCGGCGGGGAATATATAGTTCAAAACCATGTCCCATTTCCCCTCCTGATTTGATATTCTGGATATAGAGAAGAAAAACGAATGGCGCAGGCCGCAAAAGGCTCTGCGCCATTTTTCTTGCCGGAATCCAAAACAACATCAAAAGCGACGGACAAAGCCTGCCCTGAGCGAAGCCGAAGGGAGTGTCTGTCCTACACAAACCGAACTAAGGTCGAAAGGCTCAGTGCTTCAGAACGAAGTAAAGCACCAGCAGAACCGCAATAAAGAACAGCGCGGTCAAGGTTAGGATCAGCGGCCAGTAAGAAACTGGCGGTGGCGGAAGAGCGCCTTCCTTGGGTGGCTTCGGCGCAGACCCAGGAATGGCAAGCTTCGGAATTTTCGGGGCAGGCATTTTCGCCGCCGGCATCTTCGGCGCTGGTGGTTTCGGCACGGGCGGCATCTTCGGCGCTTTCGGAAGCGCGGGAAACGCCGCAGGCTCTGCGGAATCAGCCGAGTTCGTCTCTTCCGCGTCTGCAGCATCTGCGGGAGGAGCTGCGTTTTTCAAAGAAATGATTTGCGTGTATGCGCTCGGCCCGCTTGGAACCGGCGGCGGGGCAGGAGCGGGCTTGCTGACCGGCGATGAGAACGCACCGGTTGCGCCCTCGGAAGGTTGAGCGGACGATACCACGGGCAACGGCGGCATCGGCGGATTCGGAGACGGTGGCGTCGGAAAGACTTGCGGTGCCGAAAAAACCTGCGGGGTCGGGAAAACTTGTGGAGCTGGAAGAATCGGCGGCGTTGGCGCGCTGATACTGGAATTCCGCGCGGAAGCGTCCGCGTTGAAAAAGCCGGTGAATCCCGTGCCCGCGGTCTCGTTTCCCGCCAGTCCCGAGGCCGGTGAGGATTCTTCTGATGCAGGTTTCACCGCGCCAAACATGGCCGTAAAGTCTCCCACGGTTTTTCGGGGAGGCTCCATTTTCTGGGCAGAGAGCGCAGGCATATCGGAGGGCGCGTCCCCGTGGAAGGGGCCCTGGAAAATACTCGTAAACTCGCCCGGCTTGGGTTTGTCGGTGAGCGGTGGGGTGATTGGCTCGGAAGGAGAATTCCTGGTCGAGAGATTGGGGCGAATCGGGTTTACCAGCGGGCTGGGATCGGGTGTTCTTGGCGGGACCGAAGGCCGTGCAACAACCGGATCGCGATCAGGGGCCGCAGGAAAAGGGGCCGTCTGAATTAGAGAACGGTCCACCACGGGTTTGACTTTCGGAGGAGGCTGAGACGGCGGAGGCTGAGAAGGCGGCTCGGTTTCCTTCGCAGGAGCGATGGGCGCTGCCGATTTCGGTGGCAGCTCGAAACTACGTAACAATTGAGTGACCGGCCCCGGGACCGGCGAGGATTGCGGAGGAACGACGTCCGCGGGCGGTGCCGCACTCTGCGGAGCGGGTTTTGGCACAGGCGCTGGAATTTCCTGAGTGTCGCGTGGACGAGCTTCGTACTGTAGCACCCAAACTCGCAGAGCGCCTTCGTCCGGCAGTTTGGTGACGAGGTAGGCGTAGAGCGTGCCACTGTAGGGGCCGGCTTCCAGCACGAGCCCGACCGGCTCCGGAGCGAGGCGGCGAAACGCTTCAAGAACCCATTGCACCGTTGGCTGGTTCGGGTTCCGCGGGTCACAACGCAGAATATGCACCAGAACGCGTTCGCCTCTCACTTTGTCGTTGGCGAAAAACGTTTCCACCGCACCGGTGGTGAGGGACTCCAGAAGTTCGTATTTTTCTGTGAATTTCATTCCCGATGAAAATTCCCTTAGGATCGACGGACCGAGATCTGAGCAACCCTCTTATCTTCGTAGCCCCTGTAGTCCTTCCAAATCGTGCGCCAAGCAGGCTGCTCGTTGCAGAATGTGCGGGCAGGAACCGACTGGCCCTTGACGCAGGATTATACCGCGCAGTTGTCAGGGAATCGCGAAGAATGCAGTGCGAGGCAGCCGCATGTCCCAGCTGGAATTTGTCTTGACTTGCCCGGTCCCCGGTATCAGAATTGCTGCCAAGAGTCGGCGGTGTGGCGCCTGAGGCTAAGCCAGGACCGAGCCGACCGATTGCGGAGTTCGACCGTCACCCCCCAAGGTTTAAGGCGCCGTCGCCGCGATTGAGACCAGGTGTCCAGACAATCTAGATTTGCTCATGCGAATTGCTCATGCGCTGAAACGCTTCGCTTGCGGAAGTCACAATTGGATTTGATCGCCAGGAGTTTGCGATGAATTTTGTCTCGAAGAGTGAAAACGTACTCAGGAATTCGTTCGTGCTTGTGATCTTGCTCGCCAGTCTGGCTGCAGGAGTGGCTGTAGCGCAACACAAGGCGAGCGCGCCCGCCCCGAAAGTAAGCGCGCCTAGAGCGAAAGCTCCGGCTGCGCGACCTTCGACCAGCCGGCCCTCGACCGCGACTCACTCGTCTACCAACGCGGCGAGGCCCGGCACCGCAAGGCCCGGCACCGCGAGACCCGGCGCAACTCAAAGCGGGGCCAGGGCTGGAACAGCTGGCCGAACCGGAACCGGAACAGCGGGCAGGAATGCGAATGGGAATGCGAATGCAAGAGGCCCTGCGGGGAAAACTGGCGCCTCCTCGGCGGCGAACAGGACGGGCGGCGCTAAGGCGGGTGGGTCCAGCGGGATGGCGAGGACCGGAAGCCACACCGCTCCCGGAAGACAAGTGTCGCTCAAAGGCGGGGGGACGGCCAGCATTCGGCCGAATGGACAGATCCGTTCTATCAATCGGAATGGAATGCACATCGAGCACGGACTTAACGGCAGCCGCAGAATCGAGAGCACACGGAACGGAGCTCACATTGTCACCACTGGCCGAAACTCAGGCTACGTGCAGCGCGCTTATGTCACCCGCGGCGGACGCAGTTATGTGTCGCGGACGACGATCGTCAATGGCAGGGCCTACACCGGCGTGTACCGGTCCTACTCCTATCATGGATACTGCTGCTATTACGGTTACCATCCCGCGTTTTACTACGGAGCTGGTTATTACGGGTGGGCCTACAATCCGTGGGCAGCACCGGTCTACTACGGATGGGGTTGGGGTGGGGCGCCCTGGTACGGATTTTACGGCGCGTATTTCGCTCCCTATCCGGTCTATCCCTCGGCGGCGTTCTGGCTGACGGACTATTTGATCGCTGCGAACCTGCAAGCGGCTTACGCGGCGCAGGCGGCCGCAAATGCTGCCGCGAGCAGTGGCGGTGGCGATGCCACGGATGCTGCCGCGGCGCAACCCCAGGGAGGTGGGAGCACGGATGCATCCGCGGGCAATTCTGGTTCCGTGGCTTTAAGTCCCGAAGTCAAAGCTGCGATCGCGGAGGAAGTGAAGGCTCAGCTCGCTGCCGAACAGGCCGCAGCGAAACCGGCGCCCTCGGGCGGGGATCAGCAGGCCACACAGGCCAGTGCTGCACAGGCCGGCGAAGAAGTGCCACCTGCTCTTGATCCTGCGAGACGGACGTTCGTGGTGGCCTCCGATCTGGCGGTGGTGGGCGACGGCCAGGAATGCCAACTGACCTCGGGAGACGTGATCACGCGGATTTCGGACACTCCCGATGACGACAGGAAAGTAACCGTGAGTGTTTCCGCCAGCAAGAAGACGGATTGCGCTCCGGGTAAGCAAGTGGCTGTTGCGGTTGACGATTTGGAGGAGATGCACAACCACTTCCAGGAGCAACTCGACAACGGCATGAAGGATCTCGCCTCGAAACAGGGGACGGGCGGCTTACCGAAGGCTCCCGATACCTCAACGGTGGCTTCGGATGTTCCGCCACCGCCTCCCGATGCGAGCGCCGAGAAGACCTTGCAAGATCAGCAGGCGGCTGCGGACCAAACGGAAGCTCAGGTCGTGAAAGAGGCATTCAGTCAGGGATCGTGACAACCGAACCAGTTCGGATGCGCCTGTAACAGGGAGCCTAGCCGTGCCGGCCACCGGCAGCAAACGGAGAATGTATGTTGACAGTTGAACACGCCGTCTTTATGAACGGGCTCGGACAATCCTCTGTGCAACCGGTGGAGACGGTTATCTATGGCTGGGGCCAGTACAAGGATAAGGTTCCCAACCTTCCCAGAGCCGAGCAAGCCAAACTTGACCACTTGGCAGACCTGATCGTCTCAAGCTTCGCCCAGTCTGTTTTGCCGCCGTACAGGAGCGTAATTATCGTTGGTCATTCGGACAAGGATTGGCATGGCGCTGGACTTGAGGATACCGTGAGCGGTAACCGCGCGGAAGCAGTCGAGGAGGCGCTTACCCGCAAAGTGCTCGACCTTTGGGATGATCGTAACATGGGCCCCCCGCCGCGCGGCGGGGTGGAGTGGCAAACCAGTTCGAAAGGCGCGGAGGAGATGATCGCCCCGCCGTATCACAGCCAAAATCGGCGTGTTGTAGTGAGGCTGATCCGCAGCGGGCCACCGATCCAACCGATGCCGGTACCGGTTGTCGACAACCTGCGAGTGCGCATTGAGCGAGCTGTAAAGCTTCTGGATACGATCGGCCTGAAACCCGACGCCACGGGTAAACGAACGGCGAGAACCCGTTGCATTCTCGAGAAGCTGAAGCCGACAGCCGCCGAGCCCGACAAGAAACCCGCAAACGTATTAGATCTATTCGTGGATGGTACGGCAAGTAACGATACGGTCAACGGATTCAAGGTCGGGTTTTGGCTGGTAAGCTGGGCGGGTAATTACGATCCGCCGCCTGTGTCGGGTAGCGACCTGCTGAAATTCACCGGAACGGTCGAGACTATTCTCAGGACCTCCGCTTGTGCACCCTCGGCAACTGACGATTCCATCTTGAAAACGCTCAGTGCTCTGAACTACATGATCGTTCACGGCATAGTCCGCATACAACGGTACATTACCCATAATAAAACCTCATTCGGATACGCCGGGGATGCCGCAAGAAACAGATTGAATAGCATCATCGCCGACCACCTGAACGACCCAACCAGTATTTACTCCTGCTTCAAGGATTACATCGGCGGTGAGTTTGATGGCAATGACCCGCTGCCGGGTGGTACCGCGGGAACCCCGAATTCCAGTTTCTGATTTCTGCTGTAGAACCATCCTCGGACGACTCGCAGCCGAGTTACGACAGTAGAACGCTGGCGTTTGGTTGCACAATAGCGATCTTATGGCTGGTCTACCGCCGATTTCTGAGTAGATCTTCTTCAGTTTTTTGTGCGCGGCGTGCCCGGTCCAGCAACTCTTTTGCTGCTTTGTTGTTGGGGTCCGCTGATGCTTTCTGGAAACAATCGATGGCCGCGGCGTAATCCCCGGCATCGAGGAATGCGGTGCCCTTGCTGATGAGGGACTCGGCGGACCCACCGGGAGCCGTTGCCGGAACGACTACGGCCGGAACTACGGACGCACCTACTGCTGGAACCACGGCCGGAACCACCTGGACTCGATTGGTGACGCCCGCGACGCCGGGAACGGAGGCGGCCAGCGCTTCCGCTGCATTCAGGTCGTCACTGCTTGAGACGTTGCCATCGAGGAACACTTCACGCGAGTCGGATACGAACACTCTGAGTGCCGCCTGGCGGAGCGTTTGCGAGGTATCCAACTTCTCATTGACCGCGCTCTCGATTCTCAAGCGCTGCAGCGACTGATACTTTACGTATCCAACGCCCGCAACCAGCACAGCCGCCAGGAGCAGAGCTACGAGAGTCAGTAACTGCCCTACCCGGAACTTTTTCGGCTGGAGAAGCACGTGCTGTGCGGCGCTCTTCACCAAGACCGAGTCTGCCGCCGGTACTGTCGCTGCTTCGACTGCCATCGACTGTGGCGGCACTACCGGCGCGGCCGAAGGTCGGGTCGCCGATGGCGCTGGGGGTCACCGCATTCGACGCTTGAGAAGGCTGGGACTTAGGTGGGGTCGGCGCGGCTTTCGAAGCTTGATTTTGTGACGCCCGGCTCTGCGAGACACCGCTCTGGGATGGACGGATCTGCGAGGTGGCCGCGGGGGCGGCGAGGTTTGTGGTCTGTTTTTTTAACAGCTCGTCGTTTGCCGCTGGATCGTTCGTCGCCGGATCGTTCTGCGCGGGGTCGCTCTCCACGAACGCGTTCGCGACTTGCTCGTTTGTCCCCTGATCGTTTTCCGCCCGATCCAGCCCAGCAATAAATTCTTCCGCGGTCTGAAATCTCTTGTCCCGTGATTTGTCGATTGCTTTCAGAATTACTCGGGAGAGCGACTCCGGAATATTTAGCTCCGGGACAAGTTCGTGCGGAGGCCGCACGTTTCCTTCCATGTGCTGCATCATCAAGGAATAGAGCGTGTCACCCTCGAAGGGCAGCCGGGCCGTTACCATCTGATAGAGCACAACACCCAGCGAATAAATATCCGTCCGGCCGTCAATATCGTCTCCGGCTTTCTTTCCCATGAACTGCTCGGGAGACATGTAGAGAGGCGTGCCTACCATCATGCCGGTCATCGTCATTCCCGGCTTGACGTCTCCGGCAGCTTCAAGCAGTTTCGCGATACCGAAATCGAGAACCTTGGCGGTCTCCTGACCCTGCTCGTCCTTGGTGAGGATAATGTTGCCGGGCTTGATATCGCGATGCACGATGCCGAGCTTGTGGGCGACCCCCAGAGCGCGTGCTGCCTGGGTGGCAACGCGAACTGCCCGCGGGACGCGCAACGGCCCTTCTTCATGGAGAATCTCGCCGATGTTCTTGCCCTCCACCAGTTCCATGACGATGAAGGGGCGGCCGTCATCGGTGTAGTCGAAGTCGTCTACGCGGACTGCGTTCGGGTGCCGGAGTTTTCGGGTGACCACGGCTTCGGTCTGGAAGCGCTGCAGGAAGTTCGCATCCCCGGCAATCGTGTCGTTGACAATCTTGATGGCGCACACCTCGTTGAAGGTGAGGTGACGGCCGCGGTAGACCACGCCCATGCCACCGATGCCGATCCGGCCCAGAATTTCATACTTGTTGCGAATGATCATGCCGGGCTGAAGTTCGTTCGCGCTCTGCAGACCTGTCTGATCCGATGGGCAGACGTAATAGTCGGTGGGATACGTTTTGTGACAGGAGGGGCAGTATTTCATGGCATCACGTCAGGCCGCGAGGAAGCTGAAATCTGAGCAGGTCAGCAAAGTCGCATAGTAAGGAATGCTCAGGCAGAAACGGTCTACTGTCAAGGTCCTTCCCCGATTCCGTCGATCGCGATTCGGGCTCTGCTTAACCAGATGTTATCTTTGGTGCCTGAAGGGCGGGTCACAATTGACTTCGGCTCACACGCTGCTTAGAATCTGCGGCCAGTGAGAACATCCGGGAACGGTGAATCCTGATGCTGTTTGTCGCCGGGCCCACTCGTAGGCCTCGGATTCATGATCCGATTGCGCCGAGGCAGGAGGGTTTTCGATCCATGATTTTCTACCTCCGATTCATTCGTTTGGTTGCAGTTTGTGCGATTACCATAGGGGCCGTTTCAGCGCAGAATCAGAATCTCGCTACGATCCGGCAAAAAGCCGAGGCGGGGGATGCAATCGCCCAATACGATTTGGCCAGGGCATACATCGCCGGGACCGGGGTCGCAAAGGATCCGAAACAGGGGCTTGCATGGTTACGGAAATCCGCGGGCCAGGGCTATTTCGGCGCGGAGTATGCATTGGCCTTCATGTATCAGAGCGGCTATCAAAATGGCGCAGAACAAGTTCCGAAAGATCAGCATGAAGCGGCAAATTGGTTTCGGAAGGCGGCCAGGCAACAAAACAAAGCATCCCAGGATCGGCTGTCGGAAATGTTAGCCCAGGGATTGATCTCAGCAAAGGAAGCGAACTGGCGCGAAGCCGAGGTAACAGCTTCCATCTCGCCGAAGGAAACAAAAAAGAGCAAAGCGATGCCTTTCACTCTTGGTGAGGTCGAAACAGGACTGACGGGCGGGATCACGAGCAAGAGGATGGCGACTCTGGTACAGAAGTTCGGCGTGGACTTCAAGTTGAGCGCCGTCATACGAAAACGCCTGACGGACGTGGGAGCCGACGATAATCTGCTGCAAGCGATTTCCGCTTCCAAACGGCTGCTGTGATGTTGGTCGCCGAATCGAAGTGCGGTTCTTGGAAGGTCGAGCCCGGCAAGCTTCCTGCAGCGTGCTACCGTTGCCTGCGGGCCACCAGGTAAAAAGAGAACTTCAGTTCATCGTGAAGTTTTAATGTACCCCCGGCGATCGACGCGATCGGAATGTTGTAGTCGCTCTGCCGCAGCGAAAAGTTGCCGTACGCGCGGGCGGTGTCAACTCCGAGGGCCACTTGCGAGAAAAAGTCCTGATCGGCGGTAACGCCATGAAGGTTGAGTTTCCCGACCACCGAGGCGCGATAAAGATCTTCTTTCTGTTTCTCAAGCCTCACTTCCGAACTCTCGTAGACAATCTCCGGAAAGCGATCGGTTTCGAGCACTTCAATCTTCATCAGCCGCTGAATGTCATGGCGTTCACTTTCCTTGAGTTCATCCATCACCTCCAGGGACGCTGACTTCACTCGCACTTTAAGGGCACTGCTTCCCATAGCGCCAGCCGCCACCTGGACTTCGCCTGTCCACTCGCGAATCGCGATCTTCGGGCTGTGAGCCCATGCCGAGATCAAACCGTCGGCGAAAGCCTGCACGGTAAACTGGCTCGCTCGCGTATCAATCACGTAGCGAACGCTGGCACCGGCACTCGCAGTCGATACCATCGAAGTCCCTCCGGACGCGAGCAACAGCAACCGGTTCGCAGTCGGCCGTTCACCCCCTCGATGACGCGAACCAGCGTAAACAGTCTATCCCGGTAATCCCGGGCGCTTTCATTAGAGTTTTCTTGCATCGCCCATCTCCGTACCTTCGTTTGTCACAGTCAGCACCAGCTCATTGCTTATTAAGAAACTTTGCTGAGCACTCCGGGAAAAATGCAGAGAGGAAGTTCGGTCCTCGGAGGGACGATCTCCCCGCTGGCGAGGAGGCTGCGCTGCAGAGTGCCGTGCTACCGGGCTGGATAATGCTTGGTGTTAGCCGTTCGAGAATTGAAGACGTCGAAGCTGCCGTTCGGCCAGGCGGTCAATTCCAGATAATTGCCGGCGTCCGGGCCCTCGGGGTTTGCGATAAACTCCGCGGCCACGTTGTGTGCGGCGCCGCCTTCCTCGGAAAAGTGCAATTGCCACAAATTTTCCAGTCCAGACGACTTCTCAATAATGTCCCAAACCGAAGGCGTTCCACCTTTTTTGGCGCCGTTATCCATGATTGCGACCCGCGGAGCGATCGCATTCAGCAACGCAGGACTGCTGCTCTGAGACCAGCCGTGATGCGAGACGATGTAAACGTCGGCCTGGCCCAGCTTGTTGATGGGGCACACCAATTCCATTTCTTTGTCGCGAGTGAGGTCGCCCAGATCCACAATTCTCAGCTTGTCGAACGTGATCATTGTGCCCACGGAACGCAGATTCTCAGTTTGATCGGCTGGATACTTCTCTGCATTCTTGCAGACAGCATTCTCCTGTCCGGCACCGGGCAAGGGATGGTTAATTACGGATCCGTCCGCGCTCACCACCGTCGCCTGCATACCTTTGATCGGCAGCTTGTCCCCGGGCTTAACGGTCAGCCGTTTGAACTTCTTCGCCGCCAAGAGTTCCTGGTAAGCCTGCCAGCCTTGGACGGTTGGAGCGTCCGTGCTCTCGCGGTTGTCCCCGTGGTCGATGACGGTTCCGATTGGAATGCGCGCAGCCAGTTGGGGCAAGCCGCCCACGTGGTCTTCGTGAAAATGCGTAATCAACACGTAATCAATTTTGCTGACTCCGGACTTTTTCGCGGCGGCAACGATGCGGTCTGCGTCCCGGCCGTCGTTTCCGGGCCAGCCGGTATCGATCAGCAGCGATTGTCCCGCGGGCGTCACGAATAAAGTTGCCTGGCCTCCTTCGACGTCGACAAAAAATATGTGCAGCGCCTTTTGAGGGGCGTCGGACGACATAGCCCAGCTTGAGGTAAGAAAAAGAAATGCCAGGACGATCCGCGCGGTCTGCGTCAGGGAAGAAGCAGGCGTCCACGTTCGTAAGCGAGTCATCAACCACGACGGAAATAACGATGGCATGCGAAGCATAGGAGAAGCCTTTCGCTGGGAATACATGGCATCGAGATCATCCGCCACCGTAAGTTTTTCGTCAAGAAGACTTCGGGCAGTTTAGAGCTAGAATCTAGAAGCTAAAACGTTCGATGAATCTTGTGCGGCGCTACTCCCGGTCGCGGTGCACCGTGTCCATCGAGAACGCCGGCAGGCACACCGCGATGTATTCCGCGCCGTCTGCCTGCGGAGTGGAATAGCGCACCCACTCACCGGCATGGACGATCACCGCTTGCCCAGCCGCGACTTCCAGCGCGCCTTGCTTGTGCTCGACGCGCAGCCTCCCCTTCAGCACAATCGTGAATTCGTCGAACTCGGGTGTCTGGCCAGGCTCGACCCATCCCTGCGGGCTGCGCATGTGGGCTACGCTGGCCGCCGATGTTTTGGAATTGACGCGGCCGATATATTCGTCGATCAGCTTGGGTTTATTGCCTGCGGCTTGAATCCGAGTGGGCTGCGAGATGAGTGTAGGCATGGTGTCGGGCTTCGGGCTCCGGCTTTCGGGCTTCGGCGTTTCAACCTCTGACCTCGGATTCTACGCGATTCCCAAGACCTGATTGAGAAATCCGACGATGTATTTCCACACCAGGTAGTAAAGCGCCACTGCCGTAAGGAACCAGGGAGCAATAAGAAAATACGGCATAGTGATGACCCCAAACCAGGTGATGCCGTGCGCGCCGATGCTGAGGAATCCGAGCCAGCACGCACCCGCTCCACCAAGCGGCGCCATGATCACCGGCAACAACGCACCGTGCAGTCCAATGGACAGATGGCGACGCGGCCGCAGCCAGACGTAAAGAATATTCCACAGTCCAAACAGATTCGGAACCAGCGCCATGGGAAAAACAATGACGCGCTCAATCGGGATCGGCACCTGAAAGATAAGGCGCGACACAACGAAAGCAGCCAGCAAAACCAGAAGAACCAAACTCGGCAGGAAGATGCCTGCCATGTAAGCGCGAACGTAAGGATGCGTGTCCATAATTCCTCCCAAACACAGGGGCCGATTACAAATGTCGATTACAGGTGATAGAGCAAAACCGGAATCGCGCGGGGAAAAATTGCCAGCCACACCACAACGGCGGCCAGCAGAGCCCAGTCAAACCACGGCAGCTCCACAGAAGTTTCGTCGAGACGATCGAGCATCGCGGGCCACAGGTCGCGCTGCAGAGTCGCTCCCGGTTGAGTGCTGGTGGGTGGAAGCGATTGCTTCAGCAAATGTTCCATGCGCTCGTCGTGCGTAGTCATGTTCTGTCGAATCATGGCTCGACTCCTTGTCGCTGCAAGTTTTTTCTCAACAGGCGGAGAGCCCGGAACACGCGCAGCTTCACGGCTCCGGTAGAAATGCCCAGCGCTTCTGAGATTTCTTTGTAGGGCTGCTCTTCAATCAACGCAAGCGTAGCCGCGATTCGCAGCTTCGGCGGAAGCCGGCCGAAGGCGCGCGCCGTTTTTTGCCGCAGTTCCTGCGAAATGCCAGGGTCCGTTTGCGGCGCCTGCGGCAGATCATCCGGCAGTCCGGTTTCCCGAGGCTTGGATCTCAGATGATCGAGAGCCGCATTGCTGGCGATGCGCCGCGCCCACGCTTCAAAGCTGCGGTCCGGATCGAAGCGCGCGTGGCTGCGGTGTATGCGCCAGAAAGTTTCCACGGCGAGATCTTCGGCAATCGCAGGATCGCGCACGATGCGGAGGATCCAGCGGTAGACCTCGCCTTGATGCAACCGGAACAACTCCTCAAACGCATCGACTTCGCCGAGCGAAAACCGTTGCAGCAGTTCGCGCGGCTGTTCGAGCGTCGGCATCGTCTCCCCTTCTATATACGCTTACGGTGCCGAGGCGAAAAGGGTTACAGAAAATGTCGGGCGTGCGCTATTGCGGCTTGTTCCAGCCACGCAGGCGCGGCCACCAGCGCCTCACGTTCCGGCAATATTCTTCATAGCCGGCTCCGAATTTTCCACGCAGAGTTGGCTCTTCATAAAAAACTACGAACAGATGCACGCCGAGCGCAACAGCCGCCACGGCAGCCATCAACACCGGGTTGGGATGACCGAAAATCACCCACAGCCCAATCCATCCCGTGGCGAAGCCCACGTACATTGGATTCCGCACGTAGCGGTAGAAGCCCACCGCCACCAATCGTTGCGGCGGAGCGAACGGAGCCGGCGTGCCGTGTCCGGTCCATCCGAAATCCCAAACGCAGCGCAGGGCGATGGCAAATCCCAACACCGACGGGACCGCTGCCAGCCAGCGCCAGCGCGCCGCGCCCGCCATCTCCACGCTGAAACCTAGCCACTGCGGCAACAGCCAGAACCACAAAGCGAAAAACGCCGCGCCAACCGCTAGCGATGCCGCTGCCGTAAGCCCGCGATATCCGTGCCCAGACTCTGGAACCTCCGACCGTGTATTCGTCATGATTGTCATGTTCTTAACCCTCTATATGCCCATACGGTGCTGGTGCAGGCGGGGTTACAAAAATCTGAAACCGGAAGTGAATCAGAATCCCGTGAACCCGGCGCCATCGCTCCTCCAGATGTCGCCGAGCTAAAGATGTTGGTCAGGTAGAATGTCTGGACCTTCAGGAGGCACACATGCGACACATCACCGGGCAGGGTCTCGCGCTGTTTCTTTTTCTGCTTCCGGCAGCCGCGCAAACGCCCGAACTGTCGAAGTCCGTGAAGCCGTTTGTGCGCGTGGATGCAGCCAGGGTTGTGCTCACGCACGTGCGCGTGGTCGACGGCACGGGAGCGCCCGCCGCTGACGATGAGAACGTCGTGATCGAAGCTGGCAAGATCGTCGCCGTTGGCAAGGGCGCTGAGGTCGCAGCGGCCCCGGGCACGGCGGTGCTCGATCTGCACGGATACACCGTGATCCCCGGCATCGTGGGAATGCACAACCATTTGTTTTATATTGCGCGGCCGAATCTGAACAGCCAGTGGAAGCATGATGACCCGCTGCTGGTGCCGCAGATGACGTACTCCGCGCCGCGACTCTATCTGGCTGGGGGCGTCACCACCATGCGCACCACCGGAAGCGTTGAGACCTACGCCGACCTGAACCTGAAGCACGACATTGACGCCGGCAAGCTGCCGGGGCCGCACATCGATGTGACTGGCCCGTATTTGGAGGGCGCGGAGAGTTACTTCATCCAGATGCCGCACCTCACCAGTCCCGAGGACGCCCGCCAACTCGTGGACTACTGGGCCGATCACGGGGTGACGTCGTTCAAGGCGTACATGAACATCACCCGCGCCGAGTTGAAAGCCGCAATCGATGCGGCGCACAAGCGTGGCATCAAAGTCACCGGACACCTGTGCTCAGTTACCTACAAAGAGGCCGCCGAGTTGGGGATTGACGATCTGGAACACGGATTCTTTGTGAACACGCAGTTCGATCCCGGGAAAAAGCCGGATGTCTGCAGTGACAGTGCCGGTGAATATACGTTGGAGCACATGGAGCCGGGCAGCCCGGAGGCCAAAGATCTGATCGACACGCTGGTGAAGCACCACGTCGCGATCACTTCGACCCTGCCGGTGTTCGAAGGATACGCTGGAGAGGGGCGTCCGCCGATCCGCCAGCAGGCGCTGGATGCGATGAGTCCGGATGCGCGCGAAGCGTTTTTCTATCTGCGGCAACGGCCGGCTTCGCGGCCGGCGCCGAAAACAGACGGGGCCATGCTGTTTAAGCACGATCTGGCCCTGGAGCGCGCCTTCGTCGCTGCCGGAGGGCTGCTGCTTGCTGGCCCCGATCCCACCGGCGCGGGTGACGTAGTCCCCGGATTCGGCGATCAGCGCGAAATCGAACTCTTGGTGGAGGCCGGGTTCTCGCCCGTGGAGGCGATCAAGATCGCCACCTTGAACGGAGCCGTCTATCTTGGAAGGGACAGGCAGATTGGCTCAATCGCAGTGGGAAAAAACGCTGACCTGGTCGTGATCAATGGCGACCCTTCGAGGCAAATCTCCGATGTGGAAAATGTCGAAATCGTATTCAAAGACGGCGTCGGCTACGACTCGCAGAAGCTCCTGGATTCGGTGAAGGGGCGCTACGGGGAGTACTAGTCAGGCGTGCGGCTTCGTAGAGACCTGGCATTGCTACGTCTTGCGTCCAGCAGTCCGGAGATGCGGAAGGACATAGTCGTGAAAACGATAGAGAAGTTGCCTGCAACATTTCTACAGGAGTATTCGTTTCCGGTCCGATAACTCACGACCCCGCCTTTTCTGCGATCCAGCGCGAGACGGCCGTGACCAGTTTGCGCGGGGCGAAGCGGACCGATTCCGCAACCAGCCAGTTGTGCATCCCAGAAATCACGAGGGTGCGGCCGGCCATCATTCCGCGATAACCGTCGCTAGCCACCGCGGCCACATTCATGGCTCCGACCTGCTTGAACAGCCGCGAGCCTTCCAAACCAGCGCGCTTAGCGAACCCGGTATTGGTCGCGCCCGGGCAGAAGCAGCAAACCGTGATCCCCGACGGCCGAAGCTCGTTCGCCAGCGCCTCGGAGAACGACAGGACGTAGGCTTTGCTCGCATAGTAGACCGCCATCAGCGGCCCCGGCTGAAAAGCCGCCGTGGATGCCACATTCATGATGCGGCCGGCGCCGCGCTCGATCATGGGCGCGAGGAACAACTTGGTCAGACGGGTAAGTGCCGTGATATTGAGTTGGATCTGGTCGAGGATTTCAGCTTCCGGCATCTGCGAGAATTCGCCAAAAACTCCGAAGCCTGCGTTGTTGACCAGAATGTCTACGTCGACGCGCTCGCGCCGCAACTGGTCAAAAAGAAACTTGGGCGCGGCGGGATCCGCGAGGTCGATTGGGGCGACTGTAACCCGAATTCCATGTTGGGTTTGCAGTTCGTTGGCAAGCTGGTTGAGTTTCTCTCCGCTGCGCGCGACCAGCACCAGGTTGTACTGATCTTTTGCGAACAGCTTGGCGAATTCGTATCCGATGCCGCCGGAGGCTCCGGTGATGAGTGCGGTTTGAGGTTGAGGGTTCATGGTTTTTACCATCATCCGTCGGTCGGCTTGGCGATTCAAGTCCACCGAGGGAAGTTTCGATTTGCTTGACGGAGCGCTGTGGGTCATCAGGAGTACACTACATAGCGTAGCCTTGGCCTGATTAAAGCTTGCCCAGCGGACACGAGCGGAGGGCGCAGTGTCGTTTCGGCCGGTATTCATCGCGGTGGTCATTTCTTTTGGGCTGATTGTCGGCGCGTTTCTGATCAACCGCGCCCGGCCCAAAGGGGAATCGGGCCAACCCAGCGGTGAATTTGTGCGCGCGACGGGCAAATGCGCCGAGTGCCATGAGCGCACCCAGTATTCCATCGTCCATGAATATGAAATGAGCAGGCACGCCCAGAAGGGTGTGAACTGCCTGGATTGCCATCAGGCGGCGACTGGACAGGAGAAGAAGGACCACCACGGCTTTGTCATCGCCTCGGTGCGGCTCACGGCAGGGAACTGCCGCTCCTGTCACGAGCAGATCTATCAGCAGTTCCTGCACAGCCGGCACGCGGCCACTTCCTGGGCTGCGATTTATGGTGAGAAGGGACTCACTCCCGAGCAGGTGAGTTTTTCCGAGATCTATCAGCCCGGCGGAACCAAGCGTCCCCCGCATCCTTTCACCCTTTTGGAGGGCGCATCCGCGATGGTCAGCGGATGCGAACAGTGCCACAGTATCGGCAAGCCCAACCCCGATGGCACGCTCGGAACCTGCACCAGTTGTCACACGCGGCACACCAGTTCGGTCGCGATCGCTCGGCTGCCCAGCACCTGCGGTCAGTGTCACATGGGTCCGGATCACTCTCAGATCGAAATCTACGAGGAATCAAAACACGGGCTGATGTTCGCCGCCCAGGAAAAGTTCCTGAATCTGGCCGCCGAACCGAAATCGTTGACCACTCGCGACATGTTCGTGCCGACCTGCGCCACTTGCCACATGAGCGGCATCAACGGACTGGGCGTCACCCACGATCCTTCAGAACGGTTGTCTTACTATCTGGCGAATGCGATCAGCGAGAAACGCCCCAACTATGCCCAGGCCCAAGCCAAGATGAAGCAAGTCTGCGCGCAGTGTCACACCCCGGAGATTCCAGATCGCGTCTACGCGCAAGCCGAGAAGGTGGTGCAAACCACCAACCAGCGGGTCTCCGACGCAAAAGCCCTGATGGATTCACTACACAGCGATGGCACTTTGAGCGGGCCTCCATTCTCGCAGCCTATCGACTTTACCTATTTCGATCTCTGGCACTACGACGGACGCACCTCGAAACACGGAGCTTTCATGGGCGGAGCCGACTTCGTGCAGTGGCACGGGAACTATCCCATGCTGCGCAAGACGGTCGAACTGAAAAGCATGGCGGCAGAACTGAGAAAGGCGCATGGCACCAGAAAGTGATGCTCCATGGAAGCAGCCGTGGTTCCTGGTGGAGGTGTTCGCTCTCGTCAACCTGGGCTTCCTGACGCTGGATATTTATCTCGCCCACTCGGCCAACGGTTTCCGCCGCTCGGCGGAGTATGTCCCGCTCTATTTCTCGGCTTCCGCTCCTCTGGTTCTATTGCTCGTCTTGGCCCTGCGGAGACGCTGGTTCGCGGTGTGGAATGACGTTGGATACCTGGTCGGCTGGGCCGCCATTCTCATGGGACTGACCGGTGTCATCCTGCACCTGGATAGCTCTTTCTTCTATGACCGCACCATCCGCAGCCTCACTTACTCGGCACCATTCGCGGCACCGCTCGCCTACGCCGGCTTGGGTTTTCTGCTGCTGCTGAACCGCATGGTGGATGACCGGACCCGGGAATGGGCGGAATGGGTTCTGTTTCTTACCCTGGGCGGCTTTGCCGGAAACTTTGTGTTCAGTATCAGCGATCATGCCGAAAACGGATTCTTTAACCCTCTGGAGTGGGTTGCGGTTGTGGCCAGTGCAATTGCCGTCGGCTTTCTTGTTACGCCCCTGCTGGTGACTGTGCGACGGCAGTTTATCGCTTTGTGCGCGGCCGTGTTGGGGTTCGAGTCGCTGATCGGAGTCTGGGGCTTTATTCTGCACGCCGCGCGAAACCTGCACGGTCCTTCCGTGCATCCTCTGGCAAACCTGGTCTGGGGCGCACCGCCCATGGCGCCGCTATTGTTCCCGAATCTAGCCGCCCTTGGAATGATCGCCCTGTGGCGGCTTTGGCAACTCGTTCCCCGATCTGAACTGGCATAACCCCCGGGGCGATCCTCTGATCGATTTCTAACCTCAGCTGGTCGCAGGTGTGCAACGCATCTCTTCCATGCGGACTGCGGACGTTACGGCTCCTCAGCGTCCAGTCGTTACTTAGGTGTGACTTCTTGCCAAACATTAATTGCCTGTGCGAGCTACCTGCCTTACAACCGACGCAGGCGAGAAAGCAACTAAGGTAAGCCGCAATTTTGCCGATTAGGAATCAGGACGGTAAGAGCGATGGCCGCTTCAACAAACGCAGTTTCCCTCCGGAAAGTTCTCCAGTTCCTCTGCGCAGCGTTCGCTTGCTCCGTGATTGCGGCAGTCAGCCCGGCAACCGCCCAAAGCAGCCTGGACAACGTCCACATCACGCCCCGCGAGGCGACTGTGGCTGTGGCGAAAGCGGACTACACTCCTGACTTGGCTCTCGCAGCGCGGATCCCGCATATACGCACGAACGTGGATCTGGTGCTGGTACCGGTAAGCGTCACCGACGGGATGCAACGGCTCGTAACCGGCCTCGACCAGGAAAATTTCCAGGTGTTCGAAGGCAAGAAGTCTTTGCCCATCAAGCATTTCTCGAGCGAAGACGCCCCCGTTTCGGTCGGCATTCTGGTCGACGCCAGCGGCAGCATGAAGAACAAAATGGATCGCGTGCAGGAGGCAGTGAACCAGTTTTGCGAGGCGTCCAACCCCGGCGACGAGTTCTTCATGATCACGTTCTCCGACGAACCGCATCTGGCCAGCGATTTCACCAGCGTCCCCGAAGATTTGCAGAGGGAACTGCTGTTCGAGCACCCCAAGGGGCAGACTTCGCTACTCGACGCCATCTATATGGGGATTGGCAAAATGCAGCAAGCCAAATACGCCAAGAAAGCCCTGCTCATCGTTTCCGATGGAGGCGACAACCACAGCCGCTACGGCGAGCGGGAGGTAAGAGCGGCGGTGAAGGAATCCGATGTGATGGTCTACGCCATTGGCACCTTTGACCGCTATGTTCCGACCACAGAAGAAATGCTAGGCCCAGCTCTGCTGGCCAGCGTGGCGGAAACCACGGGCGGGCGCGCTTTCGTGCTGGAAGATCCGCGGGAGATGCCGAAGGTCGCGCATCGCATCGGGGTAGAACTCCGGACACAGTACGTGCTGGCTTACCATCCCGAGCACGCGCCTCGCGATGGCAAGTGGCACAAGATCAGCGTCAAGCTGAAGCTGCCGAAACGGCTGGCATTCCTGCACGTTCGCGCCAAGGCCGGATACTACGCCAGCACGGAATAGAAAAGGGCGCAGGCTAAAATGCCCGCGCCCTTAGAATTTTCTTCGTCTTACCATGCTTTATGCGTGCACTAACTCCACGCCGTAGATCGAGTGCCACGACGTCGCCGCTTTCAGTTTGCTGTTCACGTTGTTGATGTTCTTCACGCCCTCGGTTTCCAGCCACTTCCGGAATGCTGCCGCGCCTTGCTTGGCGTACACCGGGATGCCGTCTTTCCACGTCGCTCGGCCGCAGAGCACGCCGTTGAACTTTACACCCGACTCCCCGGCAAGCTCGAGCGTCTCGCTGAACTCCGCATTGCTGACACCGGCCGAAAGATAAATGAACGGTTTGGTCGCGACCGCCGCAGCTTTATGGAACAGGTCGATGGCTTCTTTTTTGGTGTAAGCCTTCTGTCCAGCGAAGCACTGCACGCCTTCGACAAACTTCATATTCACCGGTACTTCGACCTTGAGAACGTCGACGCCGTAGCGGTCTTTGCTGAATTCCCGCATGCTCTCGGTGACGATGTGCGGTTTCTTCTTGGCATAGTCCAGACCTTTTTCGTCTGCACCTTCGTCGTAGCCCACGAACTCCAGGAAAAATGGAACGTCGTTGGCGCGGCACTCGTCGCCGATGCGTTCCACCCAGGCATGCTTGATTTCGTTGACGTGCTTGGGATCGTCGGGCGTGTAGTAGAGCAGAATCTTGACGCAATCCGCCCCAGCTTCTTTCAGGCGGCGTGCCGACCAGACGTCAAGCAGATCGGGCAGGCGGCCGGGACCGGTCTTGTCGTATCCGGTTTTTTCGTAAGCCAGGAGCAAGCCGGCATTCTTCGCCCGATGCTTGGAAGCAGGCAACCCCCACTCGGGGTCGAGCAGGATGGCGGTAGCGTGGGGGGTAAGAACTTCGGTGACCAGGGTTTTGAATTCTTCCATCATGGCGTCCGAGACTTCGCCGCCTTTTTCCTTGGCCAGCGATTTTTGCAGAGAACCACGTTGGTCCATGGCAGCGGCCGCAATGACGCCGCGTTCGTTCGAGACTCTCTTGAGACCGGCAAGTTTGCCAGGGGTAAGCTTCATTAGAATCCTCCAATCAGTGCTGATTAAGATGAATGCTGGGAACCATCAATTGTAAACCACACGAGCGCAAAATCGGCGTTGGACCCTTGGCCCGGCGAATCAGGATTGGGCTTTAGGGTTCGTCGGAACTCTACGCCGCCCAGTTCTGCACCTTCAGTCCGCGCACCCGCCGGAATTCCTTTTCATTGTTGGTGACTAGAGTAAATCCTCAGCTGCCGGCATCTGCTGGCTTGAATGGTATAGTGGTATGACCGCTGCCAAATTCCAACGCGAGTCACGAGAGCAGACAATAGAGCGAGCCCGATTCCGGCGAACTGCTCCAATCAGTCACAGAAGGGAACTGCCATTATGGCCATCGCCACTATTAACCCCGCCACGGGTGAAGTCGTACAAACCTTCCAGCCTCTTACCGCGGAACAGATCGAGAGCAAGCTGCAACTCGCGGTCTCGGCCTTTCGCGCCGAGCGCAAGACTCCTTTCGCGGAACGCGCCAAGCGCATGATGAAGGCAGCGGAAATTCTGGAGCGCGACCGCGAGCGCTTCGGCCGCTTGATGACATTGGAAATGGGCAAGCCACTCAAGGCAGCGATCGCTGAAGCGGTTAAGTGTGCTACGGCCTGCCGCTACTATGCGGAACACGCGGAGAAGCTTTTGGCGGATGAAGTGATCGAAACCGGCGCCAAGAAAAGTTTTGTGCGCTATCTCCCGATTGGTCCGATTCTGGCGGTGATGCCGTGGAACTTTCCCTTCTGGCAGGTCATCCGCTTCGCCGCGCCGGCGCTGATGGCGGGCAATGTTGGGCTGCTGAAGCATGCCTCGAACGTGCCGCAATGCGCGATTGAGATCGAGAAGTTGTTCAACGCTGCGGGATTTCCGGCAGGCGTTTTCCAGACGCTGCTGATCGGGTCGGGGCAAGTCGACGCGCTGTTAAACGACCCGCGCGTGGTCGCGGCCACGCTCACGGGAAGCGAGCAGGCTGGGATTCAGGTAGGAATCGGTGCGGCCAAGCGCATCAAGAAAGTTGTGCTGGAGCTAGGCGGCAGCGATCCGTTTATTGTGATGCCCAGCGCTGATTTGGATGCGGCCGTGGCTACCGCCGTGGAGGCCCGCGTGATCAACAACGGGCAATCGTGCATCGCCGCCAAACGGTTTATTGTCGCGGCTCCGATTGCCGACGAATTCGAGCGCAAGTTTGTGGCGCGTATGCAGAGCCTGCGGGTAGGAGATCCCTTCGACGAGAAGACGGAACTTGGTCCGTTGGCCACGCCCGATGCAGTCACCACGCTCGATGCCGACGTGCAGAAGACGGTGCAGGCGGGAGCAAAAGTGCTGACCGGCGGCCATCCGCTGAAACGGCCGGGAAATTACTATGCGCCCACGGTGTTGACGAACATTCCCAAAGATTCCCCCGCATACGGGGAGGAATTTTTTGGCCCGGTGGCGTCAATCTTTCGCGCGAAAGATCAGGATGAGGCGATCCGCATTGCCAACGATGTTCGTTTCGGCCTGGGCGCCAGCGCCTGGACCAACGATGACAAAGAACGCGAGCGTTTCATCAACGAACTGGAAGCGGGGATGGTTTTCATCAATAAGATGGTTGCCTCCGACACCCGCATTCCGTTCGGCGGCGTCAAGCAGTCCGGCCACGGACGTGAGTTGGGAGCGGTGGGCATCCGCGAGTTCATGAACGCGAAGACGGTTTGGATCGCGTAGGGACGGGAGTCGGACCTGGCATTTCAGATCGCGGACTCGGACAATCCGTCCATCGCATCGACGGGGACCACAAGCTGACTTTTCTGGTCGAGTGCGCCGAAAACCGCATTCAGCAGTTGCGACTATTGCGGGAATGTTCCGTCTAACACGCGAACGTCGTACTGTGGAGGCTACATGAAGACAATGTTCCTGCGCTATGTGCTGCTTTCAATCGTCCTGGTTACGGGCGCAATGGTGGCAAGGGCGGCGGATGCGAATGACAAGACCGCTCCTAGTTATGACATGAAGGGTCAGGCGCTGTTCGACCTGGAAGCCGTTCAGAAGAAATTTGTGGATCTAGCCAATGCGCTTCCGGCTGACAAGCTGACGTGGCGTCCCTCGCCGGACTCGCGTTCGTTTGCCGAGGTGTTTCTGCATGTCGCCGGGGAGCGCTACGGAATCCTGGCGATGATGGGTGCCGAGAAGCCGGCTGGGTTCAACGGAAAGACGTTTGAAAAATCCACGACGGACCGAGCCCAGATCGTCCAGGAGCTGAATAAGTCCTGGGGCTTTACCCAGACGGCGATCCAAGGCATGAGCAATGCGGATTTCGCGAAACTGCTGCCCCAACTGGGCCCGCAGGCCAATGCCGGAGATGTGGTCTACATCCTGGTTGCCGATGCCCATGAACATCTTGGACAGGCCGTGGCCTATGCCCGCGAGAACGGGATTGTACCGCCGTGGACTGCGGAGGAACAGAAAAAGGCCGCGGAAGAAAAGCCAACGCAGAAATAAGACGTCGCGCGAATGAAACGGGGGACTGGCCCGGCGGACAGCCGGGACGGCCGTCTTCAAACGAGTCTGGGCTACTGCCGCAGGGTCAGAGTTTTCAGCACGGCTTGCTGCTTGGCGATCAGCGACTGCACGCCTTGCTTGGCGAAGGCGATCATCTTGGCGAGTTGCTGATCGTCGAAAACCTGGTGCTCGGCGGTGGCCTGCACCTCGACCAGCTTGTGACCGGCCGTCATGACGAAGTTCATGTCCACGTCGGCGCGAGAGTCTTCCTCGTAGCACAGGTCGAGCAGGATTTCTCCGTCCACAATCCCCACACTGACGGCGGCGACAAAATCCTTCAAGGGAACCGAGGTCAGCGTTCCTGCATCCACCAACTTTTCCAGGGCCAGTCCCAGGGCGACGAATGCTCCGGTGATCGAGGCGGTGCGCGTGCCACCGTCGGCCTGAATCACGTCGCAGTCGATCCAGATGGTGCGCTCGCCGAGGCGCGTGAGATCTGTCACGGCACGCAGCGAACGCCCGATCAGGCGCTGGATCTCATGAGTGCGTCCGCTCTGGCGGCCTTTGCTGACTTCCCGCGGCGTGCGCGTTAGCGTGGCGCGGGGAAGCATGGCGTACTCGCTGGAAATCCATCCTTTGCCCGAATTGCGCATGAACGCCGGGACAGTTTCTTCGATCGACGCGGTGCAGATGACGCGGGTGTTGCCGACCTCGATCAGCACTGAGCCTTCCGCCGTGGAAATAAAGTCAGGAGTGATGGCGACGGGACGCAACTGGTCCGGCGAGCGGTTGTCCGAGCGAAAGAACATGCAGCGATTGTAAATGACTTGATCGTGTGGAGCGGGCAAGAGTGCCCGCTTGCCGGCGGCACCGCAAAGCCAGCGGGCAAGAGTGCCCGCTCCACACAAACAAAAACGTCGAGCTGCGCTCGACGAACAGCTGAGGAGCGGCTGTTCCCACGTTGAAATCTTAAATCGCGGCCAGGGCCTGATCCAAATCGTCGAGAATGTCCTGAATATCCTCAATGCCGACCGAAATGCGGACCAAGCCGTCGGTAAGCCCGATGGCTTTGCGTCCTTTCTCGCCTAGCGCTGCGTGCGTCATGGTTGCGGGATGGGAGATTAAGGTCTCCACTCCGCCCAGCGATTCGGCGAGCGAGCACAAGCGCACTGCCTTCAGCATATTGTTCGCATTCTTCAGAGACCCGGTCTCAAACGTGATCATCGACCCGAACCCGCTCATCTGCCGCTTGGCCAACGCGTGCTGCGGATGATCGGGCAGTCCGGGATAAAGCACCTGCTTCACTTTCTTATGCTTCGAAAGAAAATCCGCGACGATGCGGCCGTTGCGGTCGTGAACTTCCATGCGCGCAGCCAGAGTCTTCACTCCGCGCAGCACCAGCCAGCACTCAAACGGAGACAGAATCGCGCCCGCAGCTTTCTGCAGAAAGGCGAGTTTGTCGGCCTGCTCTTGCGTCGTGCAGACCACGACTCCGCCGATCCCGTCGCTGTGCCCGTTCAGAAACTTCGTGGTCGAGTGGACGACCATGTCGGCGCCCAGAGCAATCGGCTGCTGGAAATAGGGCGAGAGGAATGTGTTGTCGACGACCAACTGGACTTTCCGCGCCCGGCAGATGTGGCTGATGGCGGCCAGATCGCTGATCTGCATCAGGGGATTGGTCGGCGTCTCCGCATAGACCATCTGCGTATTCTTGCGGATCGCCTGTTCCACTTTCTTCTCGTCCGAAGTATCGACGTAGGAAAACTCCAGACCGAAGTTGGTCAGCACCTGGTTGAACAGCCGCGGCACGCCGCCGTAAAGATCGTGACCACACACTACGTGGTCGCCAGACTTCAGTGTGCTCGTGATGGCATTGATCGCCGCCATGCCGCTGGCAAAGACCTTTGCCGCCACTCCGCCTTCGAGTGCGGCCAGGTTTTGCTCGAGGCGATCGCGTGTAGGATTGGAAACTCGCGAATACTCGTAGCCCTTGTTTTTGCCGATCCCTTGCTGCACGTAAGTTGATGTCGGATAAATCGGAACCGACACCGCGCCGGTTAGCGGATCGGGCTCTTGTCCGGTGTGAATGGAGCGTGTGGCGAAACCGGGTTGCTTCTTAGCTTTCATATTGGCTGGCATTCGTTCAGCACTAAAATCGTGATCTTCTTCGAATTCTTAATCTTGAAGTCTTGGCCTTCGGGCAAACTTACGCCGCCTAGATTCCGCCCTCGAAAATCTTCTTCGACAGATACCTTTCAGCCGAATCCGGAATGATGGTCGCCACGCGCTTCCCCGATCCCAACCGCTTCGCGACCCGAAGTGATGCGAACACCGCCGCCCCGCCGCTCGACCCGGCCAGCACGCCTTCGATCGCGGCCAGCTTCTTGACCGTGCCGAATGCGTCGTCATCGCGTCACCATCAGCACTTCGTCACACACCGACCGATCAAACGTCTTCGGAATGAAGCTCACACCAATGCCCTCCACTTTGTGCGGCCCCGGTTCACCGCCGGCCAGGATCGAGCCCTGCGTTTCCACCGCGACCGTCCGCACTCCCGGCACATGCTCCTTCATATAGCGCGCGATGCCGCTGAACGTTCCGCAGGTTCCGCATCCAAAAACCACGGCATCCACTTTCCCGTCCAGCTGCTCGAACATTTCCACCGCGGTGGTTGCGTAGTGGTAATCGGGATTGGCCAGGTTCTCGAATTGGCCCGCCATGAAGGCGTTGGGATCGCCGGCAACTAATTCTTTGCCGCGGCGGATCGCGCCCGCCATGCCTTCCGCGTCCGGCGTCCGCGTCACCTCCGCGCCGAGGGCCCGCATGATCTTGACCTTCTCTTCGGAGAAAAGTTCCGGCACGAACAACTTCACTTTATATCCGCGGTTCACGCCGATCAGCGCCAGCCCTATCCCGGTATTCCCGGCAGTCGCTTCAACGATGGTTCCGCCGGGTTTGAGTTTTCCTTCCTGCTCGGCGCGCCGGATAATCCCAATCGCCGCGCGGTCTTTCACGCTGCCGCCGGGATTCAGATATTCCAGCTTTGCAAAAACATCCGCCGATCCGGCCGGCACCAGGCGCTTGAGTTGCAGCATCGGAGTTTCGCCGACCAGTTGGGTAATGTCGTCGGCGACGCGCAGGCGAGACGATTCTGAACTTTTTGTGAGCACGTTACAGGGTACGGGGCGGAGCCGGGAATCGTCAATTCTGGAGCTTCTTGCGCGGCGAAAAATTCTCCGGCCTGCGGTTACGTTGGTCATTTGCCATTCCACTTCTGGATTAGTAAAACGTTAACAGTGTCATGTTAACAGTGTAGACGAAATACAGGAAAATACCCTGCCCATCCACATTCCTATTCATAAAGGAGACCTATGTATCACCGAGTACTCGGCCTAGTCTTTGTGTCTTTGTGCTTATGTCAGGCCCCAATGCAAGCGCAAGACTTCAGGTTGTTCGACCGGGACGTCCAAATCCACGGATTCGCATCCCAGGGATTCGTGCACACCGGCGACAACAACTGGTTGACCATGAACACCAGCGGCTTTGGCAGCGGCGAATTCACCGATTTCGGCGCGAATGCTTCCACTCAGATTACCGACAAATTTCGCATCGGCGCGCAGCTCTACGACCGCAACCTGGGCGGGCTAGGCCGGTGGCATCCCACGCTCGACTGGGCTCTGGCCACTTACAAATTCACCCCCTGGTTCGGAATTCGCGGCGGAAAAGTGAAGACGGTCATGGGTCTCTACAACGACACCCAGGATCTGGACTTCCTGCACACGTTTGCTTTGCTGCCGCAAAGTGTCTATCCCACCGACCTGCGCGATGTCACCCTCGCTCACACAGGGGGCGACATTTTTGGCGACATTCCGGTGGGCAAGAGGTTCGGAACTGTCTCCTACACGGCCTATGCGGGACACCGCAACGACAGCCCGTACAGCGGGTTCGCCTACCTGGTCAACAGCGATGGCGGCACGTTCAACAGTTTCGGCGGACTGCAATATGGCGGAGACCTGCGTTGGGCCACGCCGCTCAAGGGCCTGCTGGTCGGCGCCTCGCGGATGAACGAAGACCTTACTTTGGACTTCCTCAGCGGAGGGACCGATGTCCGATTGAACAGCTCATCCGACTGGACGAACCAATATTACGGCCAGTACTCCTGGAAGAAACTCGTGGTGAATGCGGAGTACCGTCGCTATTGGACCGACTTGGGAACCCAAGGCGTCTCAATGATCCAGGAGGATGTCCGCGGTTGGTATGTGGCCGGGTCGTATCAGGTCGTGAAGCGCGTCCAAGTCGGTTCTTACTTTTCCCACTACTGGCTCAACTATCCCATCAGCGGTCTTCTGCCATCCGGCACCGGCCATGATTACGACAAAGTGATCACCGTGCGGTTCGATCCGAACCGCTTCACGAATATTAAGGTGGAGGGCCATTTCATGGACGGATACGGTCTGCCGGACCAGTATCCGAACGGCTTCTACATGGCGAACAACCCGCAGGGATTGAAACCCAACACCGATGCGCTTGTGATCAAGGCTGGTGTCCATTTCTAAACCCACCCCAGGGTGGAAAGGAGAATTCGATGAAACATCTACAAACATTTTTCGCTGTCGCCGGTTGGACGATTCTGCTCGGGGCGAGTGCGTTCGCGGGCGACGTTAAGGTTATCGCAAATCCCAGCGTGAAGGCGGATTCGATCTCTGCGCGTGAGCTCAAGAGCCTCTATCTGGAAGAAAAGAGCTCGCTGAACGGAACGCGCGTCGAGCCCGTCATCGAGAAACGCGGGCCCGCCCACGAAGCCTTCCTGCGCGACTACCTTGGCCAGACCGACGACGAACTACAGAAGTACTACCAGACCCTGGTGTTCACGGGTAGGGGCTCGATGCCGAAAACGGTTAGCTCCGACGCTGAGGTCGTGGCCTACGTGGCCAAGACTAGAGGCGCGATTGGATATGTCGGCACCGGTGCTAGTGTGGAAGGGGTCAGGACAATTGCCATCGCAGACTCCAACGGCGGTGAAAGGCAGCTGGTTACGCGCGTGGAACCGAAATACCCGGACGATCTGCTAAAGCGTTCGATCGGCGGAACTGTGCGTCTGAAAGTATTCATCGCGGCAAACGGCAGTGTTGATCACGTGGATTTACTCGGGGGGAATCCCATTTTGGGCGAGTCGGCTGTGGCAGCCGTACAGAAGTGGAAGTATGCCGCCGCCAATTCAAAAACAACCGTGGAAATCAGCGTACCGTTCGATCCGAACCGCTGAAATTGAGAACTTCCCGCGGGAATGTTCGGGTTGCTTCCAGTAGTGGGTCAGTTTGATTCAACCTGACCCTCTACCTGGTTTCCTGGCACACTCAGCCACTGCTCAGTTTTGCTGGCGCAGAGTTCCCACTCTGCCCGCCTCCGTGGTAGCCGCTCCAGCCTGGTAAACGCATCCGCAGATCCCGCGGGCCACGAGTTTGAAGTGGGGAAGAAACCGCCTCGCGATGCCCGGCGGAACAGCCGAGAGCCTGCCCTGAGCGAAGTCGAACCGGGGCTATTCCTACATGAGCATCTTCCAATGAACCGCTCAAGTCTTCGGCGGATTCTCCGATCACCTTCTTAGCGAGCCTGCAAGGAGAGTCCATGCGCCGGCGAATCGTCGAACTGGCTGTTGTCTGCCTCTGGGCAAGCCAAGCCGTGTTGCACGCGCAGGAATTCAAAGTTCTTGGCCGCACGGTTCAAGTGCATGGCTTCGCGTCGCAGGGATTCATCTACACCAACGACAACAACTGGCTGACCATGAACACCAGCCAGGGCAGCGCCGCCTTCACCGACTTTGGATTGAACATGTCCAGCCACCTCACCGACAAACTGTTGGTGGGAGCACAAGTCTACGACCGCAATCTAGGGCAACTCGGCCAGTACCATCCTTCGTTGGATTGGGCTCTTGTGGATTACCGCTTCAAGAGATGGTTCGGCGTTCGCGGCGGCAAAGTGAAAACCACGCTCGGCCTTTATAACGATACTCAGGACCTGGATTTTCTCCGCCCCTTTGCGCTGCTTCCGCAAAGCGTTTATCCCACGGACGTCCGGGACGCAACCATCGCTCACCTCGGCGGCGATATTTATGGCACGATCTCGCTCAAGCGCCATCTCGGCGATTTTTCTTATACGGCCTATGTCGGGCATCGCAGCGACAGCATCTACAGTGGCTTCGCTTACCTCGCTTCCCAATACGATGTCTTCTACTCAAGTTATGGCGGATTGCAGTATGGCGGCGATCTGCGGTGGAACACTCCTCTGAAGGGCCTGCTGATCGGAGCTTCCCGCATCAATCAAGACCTTTCAGGCAGGGCAAAATTCATCAGCCCCTTCAACCCGGCTGGCGGGTTCGTTCCTTATTCCGATAATTCCAGGGCCGACTGGGCGAACCAGTTCTACGGGGAGTACATCGCGGGAAAACTTCGAATTGATTCGGAGTATCGCCGATTTCTCCACAGCGATGTTGTGAACGGCGGCATCCTTTACACCACCGACGATGTGCGGGCCTGGTATGTCTCCGGAGCTTATCGCGTGGCCAAGCGTTTTGTGATTGGCTCCTACTACTCGCGGTACGTCATCACCACCGCGGCAGGAGGCCCGCTGGCGGCCCTGTTCCCCGCCCAGACTGACACCAGCCTTCCGGCCAATCACGTTTACGACAAAGTCGTCTCCGGGCGAGTCGACCTGAATCGATTCTGGAACGTGAAAGTGGAAGGCCACTTCATGGACGGCTACGGGGACAGCCTTTATCCGGATGGTTTTTATCCTCAGCAGAACGCGCAGGGTTTTAAGCCCAACACGAACGCTTTGGTAGTTAAGACCAGCTTTAACTTTTAGGCATGGGAGGCGCGCCGGTGAAGGAGAACGCAGTGCGATGGCTGACCGCGCTCCTGCTCGCTGCCGGATTGCTGACCTGCCTTTGTTCGAGAGCCATCGCGACCGACGTCAAAGTGATCGCCAATGCCAGCGTGAAAGCGGACATCATTTCCGCACCGGAACTCAGAAGGATTTTTCTGCAGCAGAGCAGTTCGCTCGACAACGGTACCCGCGTTGAGCCGGTCATCGAGAAAGATGGGCCAGTTCACAAAGCTTTCCTGCAGGAATACGTGGGTCGGACCCAGGAGGACCTTCAAACCTATTACCGCGCCCTGGTGTTTACCGGCAGAGGATCGATGCCGAAAGTTCTGGGCTCCGATGCCGAAGTTGTGGCCTATGTGGCTGCGACGCGAGGTGCGATCGGGTACGTAAGTAGCGAGACGGATACAACCGTGAATGGCGTGAAGACGCTGCTCGTAATCCCCGCGGGAAACTCCGCCGAGCGAAAGCTAGTCACAAGTGTCGAACCGAAATATCCGGAAACGCTGCAGCGGCTTGGTATCGGAGGCACGGTGCGCCTGGCGTTGACCGTCGCTCCCAAAGGCAATGTCGAGAATGTGTCGCTCCTGGGCGGCAACCCGATTCTCGCGGAATCGGCCATCGTCGCGGTAAAACAATGGATTTATGCCGTGGGCCGTGCGCGGTCCACGCTCGAAGTGAGCGTCCCGTTTAACCCGCGGCCCTGAACGCCCGCACGAATCGATTTCGCTCCGCCGCCTCTCCGCCGCCTAATTCTGCCGGCGCAGCGTTTCTACTCCCTGCGGGCCTGCGTAGTAGCCGCTCTTGGTGCGGACGGTCATCTTGCCGTGGCTTTTCGCCTTGGCCTCGACGCGCACGGTGCGAAAGCCGCCCGTGCCCCTTGGATTGGTCGGCTTGTAGCCGATGGTGTACTGGTTGCGGATATCCCGCGCCACGGTGCTGCTGATCTCATTCACTTCATCGAGCGTGCGGGGAAAAAACGCGAGCCCGCCGGTGCGGTCCGCGATGATTTCCAGAGCCCGCCTGGCGCGCTTGGGATGCTCTTCCTCACCCAGAATTCCAATGGCGTAGACCGCCGGCCCATTTTCACCCTGCAACTGTTTCACCGCCTGCTCCAGAGTCTCGAGGCTGGCATTGTCTTCTCCGTCGGTCACCACAAACAGCACTTTCTTCTCCAGTTGCGCGTTCCTTCTCAAATGGTCAGCCGAGGCCACCACGGCCTCATAGAGCGCGGTTCCTCCGCTCGCATTAATTTTTTCCAGCGCTTCTTTCAGCAGGAGCAGGTCGCTGGTGAAATCCTGGTCGAGATAGTATTCATCGTTGAAATTAACGATGCAGACTTGGTCCCTGGGATTGCTCGATCGCACCAGATTCAGCGCGGCCTGATTTACCTTGTTGCGTTTTTCGCGCATCGAGCCGGAATTATCGATCACGATGGCCATCGCCACCGGAACGTCTTCGTGCCGGAACGAGATGATGGTCTGCGGCTTTCCGTCTTCGAAGACGGAAAATGCGCTCTTGTCCAGATCGGTGACAATGCGCTGCCGGCTGTCGATCACCGTGGCGTGGAGCAGAACTTCATCCACGTCCTTGCGAATGATCAAGGCCCCCTCATCTTGGGAAGAAGTTTGGGGAGTAGGTTTCTGGGAATTGTCCGGCGTAGTCGCCGGCGCGGCGCCGGTCGTTGGGCCGGCAGGCTTGCTCTCGGGCTTGTTTTCGTTTTGCGGTGCTGCCCCTTGCGCAGGCGGCCCCGTCTGGGTTGCGGCGCAGATCGCAATGATGAGAAGAAGAAATAACCCGGCAACGCGCTTACTCAACCGGAGCGTAGTATCCCATCCTGGCATACACCCGTAGAGGCGGCAGTCCTTTCGGCGGTAGCAGCTTCACTTTTATCTTACGCCATTTGCCGTCCCGCACTATTTTAGCGGGATGGTATCCCAGCACATATTGATTGCGCAGTTCGATGCCAATTTTCGTAGCCACATCGGCCAGATCATTGGGATTGTCGATGGTGAAGGCCCGCCCGCCGGTCAGTTCTGTGATTTCACTCAGCAACGCGGGACCCAGCCGTTCCTCCTGCGACGCGAAGTAGCGATCATAAATGCCGATCGCGTAAATCATTACGTCGGCTTCCTTCACCAGTGCCTTAATCTCGTTTTCCGTGTAGCGGCTGTGGTTATCGCCGCCGTCAGAGATGATGAGCAGCGCCTTCTTCGGATACTTGGCCTGCCGCATTTTGCTGATGCCCATGTAAATGGCATCCAGCAGCGCGGTCCGCTTGCGGGGCACGGCGTAGACCAGCTTGTCCTGAATTTCATTCACCGACGAAGTGAAGTCGCTGACCTCCTCGGGTTCATCCGAGAAAGTGATCATGAAAAACTCATCCTGAGGATTGGCGGTCTTGAAAAATTCCACCACCGCATCCTTGGCCTGCTCCATTTTGCTGCTCATGCTTCCGCTGGAATCGAAAATCACTCCCAGCGAAACCGGGGCGTCCTCACTGGAAAATGTCTTGATGTCCTGCGGAGAATTGCCTTCGAACAGCTGAAAATTTTCCTTATCCAATCCGGTCACGAGCCGGTTCAGAGGATCAGTGATGGTGACCGGAACCAGCACCAGGTCCACATCCACTTTGAGCGGACGCACATGCGCGCTCAGTCCTCCCGTGACGACTTCTTTCTTGGCAACCTCGGTCGGAAGTTCCTTCGGCTTTTCCACCTCTCGCGGCGTCACATGCGCGTCGTTAACATCAGTCTGAGCGAGCGCCGGAGAAACCATGGCGCAGACGGCAGTCAGCAGAACCGCCAGCGCAAACGATGGCGCAGCACAGAAGATCGACCTGCGATGCAGAGTGAGTGTTGGATCCCAGATGGCATGGCAGGTTGAATGGCGGATTGAATGGAAGAGATCAGACACGTCAAAGCTTTGACCGCAAAGGCAGGCAACTGCTCGAACCAGGGTCCCAGGGCGAGATGACCTGCGCCAATCATTCAGGCGGGCCATAAATACCTCAATGCGGCGGATATTATCACAGCTTTCCCCAGGCGCAGCAGGCTTTTTGTCAAAATTTGGAGACAATTCCCAAGGCTAACTCCCAGTTCGGTCCGCCCAACTTCGGTCTACCCTCGAAAGACGTTAAGTCAACCAACGAAACCTACCACCGAACCCCTTAGTGATGCTTCGTGCCCTTAGTGGTTAACGATTTTTCCTCCCGCCCTCGACGAGATCTACCCGACCACTCAGCCCACCGCCCAACCTTGCTACAATCAGGGGTTTCCTATGGCCCAAATTATTCCTTTTCGCGCGCTCCGTTACGATCCCCAACAGGTTCCCCTGGATCAAGCCGTCACCCAGCCCTACGACAAGATCAGCCCCAGCATGCAGGACCGTTATTACGCCGCCAGCCCCTACAACCTGGTTCGGATCATTCTCGGCCGCCGGGAGGCCGGTGACAATCCAGCAAATACGGTATATACCCGGGCCGCAGCCGATTTCCGCGCCTGGCGTACCCAGGGAGTCCTGCGCCAGGACTCCGCCCCCTCGATCTATGTTTATTCGCAGCGCTTCACAGCGCCGGGGGAAAGCGCCGCCCAAAGTTCCGTGCACGAACGCCGCGGATTCATCGCCCTCGGCCGCGTCGAGGATTACTCCGCCCGGGTTGTATTCCGCCACGAACAGACTCTGGCCAAGCCCAAAGCCGACCGCCTCGACCTGCTCCGCGCCACCCGCGCCCATTTCGGCCAGATCTTCATGCTCTACGAAGACTCCGGCGAGATCGATGCGGCGCTCGCCGCCGGGTCCCAATCTACGCCCGTGATCGAGCTCACGGACGAATACCAGGTAGACAACCGCGTCTGGCAGGTTTCCGATCCCGCCCTGATCGCCTCCGTCCAGAAGCTTATGCAGGACAAAAAGCTGATCATCGCCGATGGCCACCACCGCTACGAAACCGCGCTGGCCTACCGCGCCGAGCGCCGCGCCGGCGGACGCCTCTGCCGCACCGGACGCTCCCTACGAATTTCTGATGATGACCTTCGTCAACCTCAACAGTCCGGGACTGGTCGTCCTGCCCACGCACCGGGTCGTGCGTGGCCTTCCTTCGTTCTCCGGCGAAGATTTTAAAAATTCCAGCCGCAAATTGTTCGAAGTGGAAGAAATCGATCCCGCCCTCGACGGCCCGCGTGCCGCAGCCCTTCTTCGCGACAAAGGAAAATCCGGAACCACTTTGCTGGCAGTAACCGCAAATCGCGCGTTTCTCATCGGCAAGCTGCGCTCGGACGCGGCCGCATCCATGCTCGCCGGCCTGTCTGCACAACAGCAGCAACTCGACGTGGTGCAGCTCCACAAATGCCTGCTGGAAGGAGTCCTGAAACTTTCCGAAGAATCCATTCGCGAGCAGCGCAACCTCTCCTACGTGCGCGACGCCGACGAAGCCCTCGGCCTGGTTCGCAGCGGCAAAGCTGACATCGCTTTCCTGATGAACCCCTGCCGCGTGCAGCAGGTCCGCGACGTAGCCTTCGCCGGCGAAGTCATGCCGCAAAAATCCACAGACTTTTATCCCAAGCTGTTGAGCGGACTGACCATCTATGCGCTGGAATAAACTTCTGCGCAGCGGCGGGCTGCAAAGATTCGTCCGTGGGATATCCCGTCCGTTGTGTTCCAGGGCGCTGCTGATTTGCGTCCCCATCCTGCTCGCCGCGATTCTTCTCCTCGCCGCCGCTCCCGACAAGCATCTCTCCGTCTATTCCACCGCCGCCAACTATTCCTTGCCAGTCGTCCAGCGCGACCGCCGCGACTACGTCGGCCTGCTCGAAGTCCTCGAACCTCTCGGCAAAGTCACCGCCAAATTCGATGGCCAGCGCTGGCGTCTGCGTTACAACAACCGCGTCGAGGGAGACTTCTTCGTCGGCAAAACCCGCATCCGCGTTCAGGGTCACGACGCCGAACTGCCCGCCCGCTTCCTGCTCGAAAACGATCGCGGGCTCGTCCCAGTCTCTTCGCTCGCTTCTTTGTTGCCCCGTTTTCTCGGTGGCCCGGTCACCGTGCATGAAGATTCCGACCGTCTCTTTATCGGCAGCATCGCCACGCATTTCACCGCGTCGCTGGCCGGCGACAATCCTCCCAAGCTGGTGTTCCACTTCACCACGCCGGTGAACCCCTCGGTTTCCACCGAGCCGGGCGCGTTACGCATGACCTTCAGCCGCGAGCCTCTGGTAGCGCCGGCCCTGCCTACGCTCACGTTCGGCAGCAAAGTGATCCCCTCCGCCACCTACGCCGAAACCAACGGCGGCGCGGTCATCACCGTCAGCTCTCCGGTTCCTCTGATCGCCAGTTTCAGCGCCGACGGACGCACCGTAACAATCTCGCCCACGTCTCCCGCCACCGCGCAAACGGTAGTCGCTCCTCCCACTCCTCCGTCGCCCGCCGGCATTGCCGTGCCAGCAGGCCCTTCGCCAATCTCGCACCGCTATTTCGCTGTCATCGACGCCAGCCACGGCGGCGACGACCGCGGCGAAACTCTCACCCCTACCCTTTTTGAAAAAGACGTCACCGTCGCGCTCGCCCGCAGCCTCCGCCAGGAACTCGAAAGCCGCGGCATCACGGTTCTCGATCTCCGCGATTCCGACGCCACTCTCAGCCTCGATCAGCGCGCCTACCTCACCAACACCAATCGCGTTGCCGTCTACATCGCGCTGCATGCCACGGCCAGCGGCCACGGAGTTCGCGTCTACACCGCGTTGATGCCCTACGGCGGCGATGATCGCGGACCATTTCATTCCTGGCCCACGTCGCAGCAGGCATTTCTCACGCTGAGCCAGAGCGCGGCCGCGGACATCGCCAACGAATTCCAGAAACGCCAGATTCCCGTCCGCGCCCTGACCGCCCCACTGCGCCCGCTGAACAACGTGACCACCGCTGCGCTCGCGGTTGAGGTCGCTCCGCAAGGTTCCGACCTGATGCAACTCACCGCGCCCGATTACCAGCAACTCGTCACCAGCGCCGTAGCCACTGCCATCGCCGCCGACCGCGACCGCCTGGGTGCCCCGCGATGATTCCCCGCCATCTGCTCATCGGCGTTTCCGTTCTGCTGGTAGCCATCCTCGGCATGAGCATCTACGCCTGGCACATGCGCGGACGAGTCGCCGCCATCCCCGGACAACCCGCCGCCGACACGCGCGCGCTGGTTCCCACTTTTTCCGGCCCCACCGAACGGGCCACGTTGTTCGTCGCCTTCGACGAAGATGGCTCTCTTCGCCCGCGCTCTGCGCAAATTCCTCTGCCCAGCGGACGCCAGCAGCGCGCCGAAGAATTGCTCAGCGCCCTGCTCACCATCTATCTCGACAAAACGTCGCCGCACGCGCTGGCTCCCGGCGCCGATGTCCGCAGCGTTTTCCTGGTCGACCCCGGCGTCGCGGTCATCGATCTCAACTCCGCCTTCGCAGACGGCCACCGCTCAGGCGTCCTGGTGGAAGATCTCACAGTCACTTCGCTCATCCACACCCTCTCGGCCAATATTCCGGGCGTCCTGAAAGTGAAGATTCTGGTCGACGGCAAAGAGCGCGAAACCCTCGCCGGCCACGCCGACCTGACCGGCTTCTACGACGTCACCGCCGTCAACCAGCTTTCCACCCAGCTGCAGCCCGTGCAGTAATCGCAGCGGTATAGCAGGTCTAAGCAGTGGAGCTTGTCATCCCGAACGTCCGCGTTGTTCATCGCGGCGGAGGGATCTCAGTCTTAACGGCAGTGGAGCGTCAGCCAAAGCGGCCTGCCCCGAGCCGCCCCGGTCCTACTCCTCGCCCGCCCTCACCGAATCCGCCACCCACTCCAGATACTCCGGGCTCCCATCATCCACCGCAATCGCAACGCACTCGGGAAGTTCGTAGGAATGTAATTCGAGAATGGCATCGCGCACCGCAACAAATCCTTCCGCGGTCGTCTTGATCAGCAGCAGCCACTCCCGCGAAGTCTCCACCTTGTTTTGCCAGCGATAGACAGATTCAACGTGCGGCAGAATGTTCACGCAGGCCGCCAGCTTGTGTTCCACCAGATGCCGCGCGATCTTGCGTGCTTCCTCTTCAGAACTTGCAGTAGTAAAGACGATTCGTTTATCAGTCATATAGAATCATGCAGCTGCGGCGAGGCTGTTAACGACCGCGCAAGTTGTCACGACGCCCGGTGTCGTAGGCGTTCCTTCGTGCACCTTAGCGTCCTTTGTGGTGAACGCAGTTACCCGACCCGCTCCCGACTCCAAGGTCTTCTCCACGGGTCTACTGCGAAAAGAGTAGCACTTCGGCTCGTGAGAGGTTCAAACGCGCAGGATTAAGATCGCGATCGGCGCGGCAAGTCGTTAGGCGAGCAATTGCGCGCGCTGTGTAACCAAGTTGGTTCGTACGACCCGCACCGCGAGAACTTCCGCTTGACGCCCGAGGTGAAAGCGAAGTTCACTGAGAAGTTGGGTTCTGATCCAAAACAATTTTCCGGACGCAAGGTTCTCATCGTCCGCATCGATGCTTGACGGATTGAAGTCGGTGCTCGACGACGGCTCTGGGTTTGTTATCGCCTGTCCGGAACCGGGCGGGTTGTGCGCGTCTATTCCGAGGCGCACAGCGAACCGGATCTTGAGAAATTAAGCGCGGCCGCCAAACAATGGATTTTCGAGTAAAAAATTTGCCCAGGTTTCCGGCCAGATTTCCGACCAGGTTTCCGCGCCCCGAGGACGGCCTGCGCGCCATGGCCGAGCGCGCCCCGCAAGCCGAGGCGCTGGCCGCCTCGTGGGCCGACCGCGTCCGCCCACTCTTCATGAGCGTCTACGTTCTGCGCCGCCGCATCGCCACGATTTTTGTGGTAGTGGTCACAGCCTCGCTGTTCGCCCACGTCGTGTTCGGCGCCAACGGCATGATCGTCTACAGGCAGAAGCGCGCCGAGTACGAGTCGCTCCACCGCCAGCTCCTCGCTGAGCAGGAAGAAAACGAACGCTACGCCCGCGAAATCGAAGCCCTGAAGAAAGACGACAAGGCCATCGAAAAAGAAGCCCGCGAGCAACTGGGATACGCCAAGCCCGGCGAGTACGTCTACGTCGCCCCCGCTCCCCCGAAGCCCGCGCCCCAGGCGAACCGCACCGCAAGAAAGTAAACTCCCAGTCTGGGAGCCTGCCCTGAGCGAAGTCGAAGGGGCGTCCCGCAGCGGAAGTCGAAGGGAATCGGCGACAAGCCCCCTTGTCATCCCGAACGTCCGCGTTTTTCATCGCGGCGGAGGGATCTCAGTCTCTACGACCGTGGAGCGTCAGCCATAGCTGTTCGGGCTGGGTGCCTCATTTCTCGCGTCGTTTGCGAGAAAGCCTGCCCTGAACGGAGTCGAGGGGTGGGAACCTCACACCAAACATCATCGCAGATTTCGCAGTGCCTAGTTTCAAACTGGCGCACTACCGCTGCACCCCCCACTGACAACCTCCCCATTTCCCTGTGGTATAGTTCTCTCGCCTCGTATCACATTCGGGCGGGGATGTGTGATCCCTGAGGGGTTCCTTGTGACCGGGGTTGCCCTCCGGAGCGATTTTGTCGCCGGCGGTGCAGCCGCGAGAAAACACCCGTCGTAATCTGCGGCCGAAAGCCGCAGCGTGAACAAAAAGGAGAATATCTGCTATGAAGAAAATTATTGTGATCTGCCTAGCGTTTTGTTTCGTGCTTGCCCTGTCGGCCATGGCCTTCGATGACATGGGCAAGAGCATGACCGTCAACGGGTGGGTGAGCGACGACAAGTGCGGAGCCAAAGGCGCCAACGATAAGGCCGAAGCCTGCACCAAGAAGTGCCTCGCTGCCGGCGCGCATATGGTCATCGTCACCGACAAAGACCAGAAGGTCTTGATGGTCGACAATCCCGACGCGCTCAAGGGCCATGAAGGACATCACATCGCCGTGATGGGATCCGTTAAGGGCGATTCCATTCACGTAGACAGCGCCAAAATGCTCTGAGAAGTTTTGATTCAGATCGAATAGGGCGGCCGGAAAAGGCCGCCCTTTTGTTTTGCCCGTATGGTTTTGACATGTGTGGGGACGGGCACTCTTGCCCGTCCGGCGAGCGCAGCTCGCCTTCTTTGCCGGCAGCGCCGCATCAGCCGCAGAAAGCAGCCGAGCTTCGCTCGGCCCGGACGGGCAGGAGTGCCCGTCTCCACACAAGACATCCCCACAAAACCCGCTACCGCACCACGCCCTCAGCCGGCGAACTCGCCGTAGCGTAAAGCTTCCTCGCCATCCGCCCCGCCAGATAAGCCTGTCGCCCCGCGATCACCCCATGATGCATCGCCTCCGCCATCAGCACCGGATCCTGCGCGCCAGCAATCCCGGTATTCATCAGCACCGCATCCGCCCCAAGTTCCATGGCGAGCGCCGCATCAGAAGCCGTGCCCACGCCCGCATCCACAATCAGCGGCACCCCGGTAATCATCTCCCGCAGAATTCGGATATGCGCCTGGTTCTGAATCCCCATCCCACTCCCGATAGGCGCTCCCAGCGGCATTACAGTAGCCGCGCCGGCCTCAATCAGCCGCTTGGCAAATACAATGTCATCCGAAGTATAGGGAAGAACCGTGAAGCCTTCCTTCACCAGCACCCGCGTGGCTTCCAGCGTCGCCTGCACGTCAGGATAAAGCGTGGCCTGGTCGCCAATCACCTCCAGCTTCACCCAATCAGAGAGCCCCACTTCGCGCCCCAGCCGCGCCGCGCGGATGGCTTCGTCGGCCGTATAGCATCCGGCCGTATTCGGTAGCAGAAAATATCTCTTCGCGTCGATGTAGTCGAGCAGCGATTCCTTGCTGCGATCCAGATTCACGCGCCGCACCGCGACCGTCACCATCTCCGCGCCACTGGCTTCGAGCGCCCGCGCCGTTTCCTGAAACGACTTATATTTTCCCGTGCCCACAATCAGCCGCGAGCGAAAGGACCGTCCAGCAATCACCAGTGCGTCCGACATGGATACATTGTAATGAAAACCAGGAAGCGTATGTGATTGTGTGTGGATTCTATCTAGATTAGGTGTAGGTCAGGTGTGGTGGCTTGTGTGGGGACGGGCACTCTTGCCCGTCCAGCCGAGCGAAGCTCGGCTTCTTTGCTGGCAGCCCTCTCATCACTCGCAGAAAGCAGCCATCGGCACGGACGTGCAAGAGTGCCCGTCCTCACAACATAATCTGACCTGCTACGGTGCCGCGGCTGCCTCCGCCTGCGCGTAGAGTTCGTCGATCTGCCGGCGGTAGCGGTCTTCAATCACACGCCGGCGAAGTTTCATGGTTGGGGTCAACGCTCCATTGTCAGCGGTGAATTCGTCAGCGACCAGCAGCACGCGCTTCAATTTCTCAAAACGCGCCAGATTCTGATTGGCGCCTTCGATGATGTGCTCATAAAGCGCCTGCACCCTGGGATCGGTCACCAGTTCGGTGCGCGACGAAAACGCAACGCCGTTAGTACGCGCCCAATCTTCCAGCCCAAGAAAGTTAGGCGAGATAATGACCGCGGCGAACTTGCGCTTGTCGCCAACGATGGCGGCCGTTCCGATCAGCGCGTTCAGCTTCAGCGAATTTTCGATCGGTTGGGGTGCGATGAACTTTCCGCCGGAAGTTTTGATCAGATCTTTCTTGCGGTCGGTGACGGAAAGAAATCCATCGGCGTCGATGTTGCCGATGTCGCCGGTCTTGAACCAGCCGTCGTTTATGCGGCCATCCACAAAAGCGCTCTGAGTTTCCTCCGGACGATTCCAGTAGCCCTTGAACACCGAAGGCCCGCGCACCAGAATCTCGCCGTCCTCCGCAATGCGCACCTCAAGGTTGGGAAGAATCTTGCCGACCGTCCCGATGCGATGATTGACCGGCGAGTTCACCGCGATCACCGGCGAAGTTTCGGTGAGCCCATAGCCTTCGTGAATGCGGATGCCGGCCGCCGCATACCACTCGGCCAGTTCGCGTCCCAGGGGCGCGCCGCCGGAAATGAACGTCCTTACATGTCCGCCCATGCCTTCGCGAATTTTCGAGAAGACAAGCTTGTTGGCCAGCTTCCACGCGCGCGATGTAGGAGTGCGGCCGGCCAAAATATCCGGCTTGTTCTCGGCGCCAACGGATAGCGCCCAGTCGAACATAGCTCGCCTGGCAAATCTGCCGGCCTTACGTTCCGCCTGCGCGTAAATTTTTTCATAGACGCGCGGAACCGCGACAAACGTGGTCGGACGCACCTCCAGCAACGCAGTCGGCAGCTGCTCCATGAACGGAACATAAGCCAGCGTCACGCCGTGGTAGATCATAGAAAAATCCACGTGGCGCGCAGTGATGTGGCAAAGCGGCAGAAACGAAATGCTGATCTGCCCGGGCTGAATGTCGAACCCGAGCAGCGAGCAGGAAATATTGGAAGCGATGTTGCCGTGCGTGAGCATCGCGCCCTTGGACGCTCCCGTCGTGCCCGAGGTGTAGACGATGGTGGCCAGATCATCGGGGCCAATGGCGCGGGCCTGCGCTTCGAGCTTGGCGTCGAGCTCGGCCTCGAGCTTTGTTTCGGATTGTGTTGTTCTAGGTTGCGCATCAGGATCGGATGCGCCTGGCCGCACCAGCGCGTCCATCACAACGACGGTCGCCGAGCCGGATGCGCCGCCCGCGAGCTCGATGCGGTCCAGTTCGACGCCATCCGGTTCTACGCGATCCATGATCACGACCTTCTCAAGCTTCGTCCGCGAGACGATCGAGAGCACCTTGCGCAGGTGAATGTCGGACGACACAAAAATCACGCGGCAGCCGGAGTCGTTCAGGGCAAACGCAGTCTGCTCGGCCGTGAGCGTGGTGTAGAGCGGAACCGTGACGGCGCCGAGCAGCAAAGCGCCCATGTCCGCGATCGGCCACTCCGGCCGGTTCTCGCTGAGGATGGCGACCCGATCGCCTTTGCCGATGCCCCACTCCTGCAAAGCCCGAGCCGTGCGAATGGTAGATCGGCCAAACTCCTGAGAAGACACCGGAAGCCATTCGCCGCCTTCGCGATAAAGCATGGACCGTTCGAGCTTGCGCTCGATGGCAGTGAAGAAAATGTCGTTGAGGGTGGCAAGGCTCATAACAGTGAAAACCATTCCATCGCCGCAGCAGATCAGAGATCGCAGCTCGCCGTGGAAATTGGTTCCGCTCAGAGAATGTACTGGTTTGCACACAGGTTCGGCAACGTGAAACGCTTCGCGCGGCAAGAGCCTTGAAAGGTCACAGGGTTCAGGAAGGGCACGGCTTAAGCGTTATCGTGACATTGCAGAGACGATGAGCGCTTCAGCCCCTGACGGTTCGCACCGTCGCCAAATCGTCGAGGTTCCGGGTTTTGGGTGACGCAGCGCTTCCAGCGCTGCGATAAGTGCTTTGCTTCTGGAGTCAACTTCAGCCGCTGAGGTACTCGCTTGTTTCCGACTGCCGAGGGAGGCGCAGACTTTGCCAGGAGTTAATTCTAAGTTGTTGATTCTGCGCGGATCGCACGTAAGTTGTTGATTCCCGGTGAAGGGTCCAATATTAGCTTTGAGCTAAGTTCCTCACAGGAGGCGATCCTGCGCGGGTTAAATCGCCGGGCGAAGTCAAGGTTGCCCTCGTCACTCGAACGCGCTCTGCGGGCCTGCAAACGCAATTGCGGGGCATCCTGCGCGGGCGGCTGCGTGCCAATTTCGGGGATTGAAAGAGCGCTCTCAGTAGAATCAACGACTTCCACGTAGGCTCAACGACTTAGCCGGGAGCGAAGCATCCTTCAGCCGTCGTGTCAGCGAAAGCATCCACTGTCATCCTGAGCGGAGTGGGGAAATGCGCGAAGCGCATTTCCCCACGGAGTCGAAGGACCCCATACCCGCGAAAGGTATCTGGAGCTCGTCAGGGAGTTCTAACCGGCACTCCATAGGGAGAATTCCCTGACGCGTCTCTAGTTGCTCAGGAGTTACAGGGGTCCTTCGACTACGCGAGCCGATTCGCATTCGCGAATCGGCTCGCTTCGCTCAGGATGACAACGCAAGGACGTCGACCTATTGCTGTTTGGGCAGCTCCATCAGCAGGCCCGTGCCCTGGCCGGCCTGCACGCTGGGCAGCTGTCCGTTCCATTTGTCGACGTAGGCGCGCTGGTTTTCCAGGCGGCGCAATTCGAGCAACTGCGGCGTGATCGAGGTTTGGCGAATGCGGTTGGCATCGGCTTCGCCTTGCGCGCGCATCACGGTCGATTTGGCGTCGCCTTCAGCCTCGGCGATTTTCTTGGCCGCCTCGGCCTGCGTGGTGGCCAGCTCGTTCTTGGCGCGTTCCGATTCCTGAATGGCCTGCGCCTTCGCCGTGATCGCCGTGGCGATCACGCCGGGAACGCGCGGCGCGCCGATGAAGCCGAATTGCTGCACGCCCACGCCCACATTGCTGACCTTTTCCTGAATCTGCGCTTCCACCTTGCCCAGGAACTCCGCCTTCTTCTCGCCGTAGATGTCTTCCACCACATAGGTCGACGCCACTTCGTTCAGCGAGTTGCGCACGATGTCGCGCAGAATGCCATGTGTGAAGAGATCAAGATCGTTCACCCGATACTTCACGTAGAAATCGGGCACCTTGCGCGGATCGATGGCATAGGAAAGCGAAACGTCGACGAAAATCTCCATGCCCTCCTTGCTGTTGAAGCCCATCTCCTCGTTGATGGGATGGCCCTCGTTAACGTCGCGAGTCCACTTCACCGTCTGCACGAAGGTGGGGAACTCAATGATCTGCGTAGTGACCGGGCTGTAGAAAACCCATCCCGTGCGAATGGGGATCTCGGACGCGCCGCGCTGGCTGCCCGCCAGGTTCACTTCGATTCCGGTGTAGCCGGCTTCGATGCGGGTGGCCCTCACCAGAAAGCTCGAAACCACGAAGAAGGCAAGCAGGCCGCCTACAAACAGAAGTATCCAGCGCATCGCCGATCGAGACGACAGATTTCGCCCGAAGCGATCAAGAATCTCCGGACGCTCGCGATTACGTTCATTGTCAAAAATCGTCATAGTCTCCTCCAAATTTCCCGAACTACGAATGGGACGAATAAAATCAGGCCGAAAATCACAGCGATGCCGCTATACAAAGCCCGGTCGCTCGCTTGGTTCATCAAATGGAACGCCTGCATGAGCGCCGCGTAGGCGATCAACCCGACGGCCAACACTGCAACCATGCGCAAATGCCATCGCACGGGACACACTCCCCCGGATGATTGAGCCGGTTCTATCGAATATAAGTGGAATCGTACTCGGGGACTACTGAGAAAGCCGCATTGGAGGTGCTTTACATGGAAAGGAGAAATGCGCCGCTGATTTCGCGCCGACTTGCCCTCATAACTGCTCAATAAGTTCGATGCGACGACTCTTGCCCCGATTCAATAGCGGCGAAGGCATTTGGAAACATGAGCTTGCAGCGGGCCGATTTCACTTTGCGGCTCGACGCAAAAGTAACCCGGAAGTCACTCTCCGGAAACTAAAGCGTCTCTATCGGGTTTAGAGGAATGTGGTTAAGATTGAGGCATCTAGACAATTTTGTTGCTTGGGGGGCGGAAGATTTATGAAAACACAACGGCAGCAGTGGGCTTGGATACTTCTCTTAACCGGATTTGCGCTTTGCGTGCAGTTGCCAGTTGCGGCGAGAGCACAGGACGATCAGGGCCAACAACAAGACCAACAACAAGATCAGCAGGACGACCAGGATCCTCCGGGACGGGTGGCGCGGCTGAATTTCGCGGAGGGGTCGGTTTCGTTTCAGCCCGCGGGAGAAGGCGATTGGGTTGCGGCGGTGCAGAATCGTCCCATGGTGACGGGCGACAACCTGTGGGCGGACGAAGATTCGCGGGCGGAAGTTCACATTGGCTCGGCGGCGCTGCGCCTGGGCGCGCAGACGGGAATTACGTTTCTCGACATCACCGACAACGCCACGCAGATTCGGCTGGCGCAGGGTTCGCTGCTGGTGCGGGTGCGGCACGTGGACGACGACGACAGCTATGAAATCGACACGCCGAACCTGGCGTTGAATCTGCTGCAGGCGGGCACCTACCGGATTGATGTGAGCGCCGACGGCAACCAGACCATTGCCACGGTTTTTCACGGACGCGGGCGGGCTACGGGCGGAGGGTATTCCTATAATCTCTTCGCGGGACAATCGGCGACGTTTACCGGGGCCGACACGCTTGACTATCAACTGGGTCAGGTTCCCGGTCAGGATGATTTCGATCAGTGGGCGTTTCAGCGGGATGCGCGCGAAGACGATGCGGATTCCGCGAACTACGTTTCGCGCGAGATGACGGGCTACGAAGATCTCGACGCGTCCGGCGACTGGAGCTATGTGGCCGGCTATGGCGAGTGCTGGGCGCCGCGAGCCGTGGCAGTGGGATGGGCTCCGTATCGCTTCGGGCACTGGGTTTGGGTGGGACCGTGGGGATGGACGTGGGTGGAAAACGAACCGTGGGGATTTGCTCCGTTCCACTACGGACGCTGGGCGAATGTGAACGGGGGATGGTTCTGGGTTCCGGGGCCAGTGGTGGTGCGGCCGGTGTGGGCGCCGGCGATGGTGGCGTTTGTGGGCGGTGGAGCGGGATTCCGTTTCTCGGCTGGCGTTGGCGTGGGATGGTTTCCGCTGGGGCCGGGAGAAGTTTTTCTGCCGGGCTATCGGGTGAGCCGCAACTACGTGAACAATGTGAACATCACCAATACCTCGGTGAATATCACTCGCGTGACGAATGTGTACAACACGGTTGTGATTAACAAGACGGTGGTGAACGAAACTTATGCGAACCAGCGCGTGAGCGGCGGAGTCACGGTGGTCTCGCGCGATGCGTTTGTGAATGCGCGGCCGGTGGCGCAGAACATTATGCGGGTGGAACCGCGAGAGCTGGCAGTGGCGCCGGTCGCGCATGTGGTGGGAGTGGAACCGGTGCGGCAGAGCGTGATTGGAGCGGGGCGTCCGGTGGCGGTTCGTCCACCGGCGGCGGTGATGAGCAGGCCGGTGGTGGCGCAGCGGACTCCGCCTCCGCCTCCGCGGCCGATCGAGCAGAGGCAGATGCAAGTAGGCGGACACTTGAACCAGCAACCGCTGGTGCGGCAGTTGCCGGCGACTCGGGCTTATCAGCAGACCCAAGCGGGGCAGCCTCAGGTGAAGCAGACGCAGGCGCCGCCGCGAGTGTACGAGCAGCAGGGAACTCCGCCGGCGGAAAATCGGAACGAGCCGCAGACTCGCGGTGCACAACCTGCTCCACGGAATGAGCCGGGCAATCGCGCGCTGCAGAATCAAGCGTCGCCGGTGCAGTCGCATCCGCTGGTGCGGCCGGCACCGCCGGTGCAGGAGCGCAGTCCGCAACAGGAGCAGCAACAGGCGCAGAAGTTCAGCAACTGGCAGCAGCAGAGGCCGGCTGCGGCGCCGGCAGCGCAACCGAGGGAGAACTCGCGGCCGCCAGCGCCGGCACCTGCTCCGAAAGAGGAGAAGCCGGCGAAGAAGTAGAAATAGGTGTGCAGTTCCACAGATGCAGCTTGTCATCCTGAGCGAAGCGAAGGACCTGTGCAACCTGCTGGCTGCCCCTCAGCAGCGGCAAGTTGCATAGGTCCTTCGTCCCGCGAAAAGCCGCGGGGCTCAGGATGACAAACCTTCGGCGCGCCGGGGATGGCGAGGTCCGTTCCCGGCGCTGGCTTTTGGTGAGAGCGGTTTGAGGCCGATGCCTGAAAGATAGACACTAGAGATGAACGAAAAATGAACGAAAGCAAGCGTCCCGCGATCAACTGGATGGATGTGCTGTGGCTGGCGCTGCTCGCCGTGCTCGCCGTGTTGCCGCCGGTGCGGGAGATTCACAAGCAGCTGATCCTGGTGGCGTTTGGGGTGGTGCAACTGGGGGAGGGATGGTTCCTTTCGCGGGTGCCGCGGCGGGGCGGGGCTTACGTTGTGCTGATCAAGATCGGTCTGGCGACGCTGCTGATCGATCATTCGATCGCGCTTTCCGGTGAGCCGAGCATCAACAGCAGCTACTGGCCAATTTATTTTCTGCCGGTGGTGACGGCGGCGGAATATTTTGGGCCGCTGGCCACGCTGTTGTGGACGGCGCTGGCGGCGGCGGCTTACTGTTCGTATCTTTATCCGGCGCTTGCGGAATATGAGATCACGGCGGAGAGTTACGGGCTGCTGGCGATCCGCATCCTGTTTTTCTTTTTGGCGGCGATGGTGGTGAACCGGTTCGTAGTCGAGAACCGGCGGCAGACGCGGCGCTATCAGGAACTGGCTGAGACTCTTGCTGAGACGAATCGCCGGCTCGAACTGGCGCAGGAAGAAGCGCGTCGCTCGGAGCGGCTGGCGGCCTTGGGACAGCTTTCTGCCGGGCTGGCGCATGAGATTCGCAATCCGCTCGGGGTGATCAAGGGCTCGGCGGAAATGCTGACGCAGAAGCTGGGGCAATCGAATCCTCTGGCCACGGAGTTGGCGGGATATATTTCGAGCGAGACGAACCGGCTGAGCGCGCTGGTCACGCGGTTTCTGGATTTTGCGCGGCCGCTGCATACGGAATTGACGCGGCAGAGCATCACGACGGTGCTGGATCGGGCTTTGAATGACGTTGCGATTCTATGGAAAGGCACGGCGGTGCGCGTGGAGCGCGAGTATGAGGCGAATCTTCCCGAATTGCCACTCGATGAGAATCTGGCGGAGCAGGCGTTTGTGAATATTGTGCAGAACGCGTATGACGCGATGGGCGCCAATATGAACGGCGGTGTGAACGGCAATATGAGCGGCACTGGGGGCGTGTTGCGGGTGAGCGTGAAGAAGTCGCAGGGCGGCGGTCGCGAGGGAATAGAGGTGCGGATCGAGGATAGCGGGCCGGGGATTCCGGCTGCGCTGCGGGAGCAGATTTTTAATCCTTTTGTGACTACGAAGAAAACTGGCGTGGGGTTGGGACTTTCGATTGTGTCGAAGATTATGGATGGACATCGAGGGTCGATTCGGATTGAGAATGGGGCGGGCGGGGCTTGCTTTGTGTTGTTTTTTCCGGCGGTGGTCGAGGAAGTGGCGGGGAGAGACGCGGGGCAGATGGTGGTTTCGTGAGGGCGCCAGGTCAAAAGCGAAGGCGTGGTGGAAACTCCCTGCGGGGCCGGTGGTGGTGCGGGGGTGCATGGAGTTCCTCGCGTTGCTCGGAATGACAGAATATTTTAGGGGCAGGCGATCGAGAGATAGGAAAGATAAGCGATGCCGGCGATTTTGATTGTTGAAGACGAAGCGAAGATGCGGCGCTTGCTCGAGTTGAATCTCGGCGAGGATGGGTTCACTACGTTTTCTGCCGGGGATGCCGAGAGCGGGCTGAAGTTGTTGCGGGAGAATCCTGTCGATCTGGTGCTGACGGATTTGAAGCTGCCGGGGATGAATGGGCTGGAATTTCTGCAGGCGGTCAAGCGGCAGAACGCGGCGCTGCCGGTGGTGGTGATGACGGCATTCGGAACCGTGGAGACCGCGGTCGAGGCGATGAAGGCGGGAGCGAGCGATTACGTGCTGAAACCGTTTTCGCTGGCGGAGATGCGGATGGTTGTTCATAAAGAGCTCGACGTCCGCAATTTGCGCGAGGAAAACCGGTCGCTGCGAGAGGCGCTGGGGAAACGGTACGCGCATCCGAACATTGTGGCGCGCAGCGCGAAGATGCAGGAGACGCTGGCGACGGTGGAGCGCGTCGCGCCGACCAACGCGACCGTACTGCTGGGTGGGGAAAGCGGTGTGGGCAAGGATTTGATCGCGCGCGCGATTCATGAGAAGTCGCGGCGGGCGACGGGGCCGTTCGTCAAGATTAACAGCACGGCGATTCCGGAGAATTTGCTGGAGAGCGAATTGTTTGGGTATGAAAAGGGAGCGTTCACCGGAGCCGGGGCCAGCAAGCCGGGGAAGTTCGAGCTGGCGGACAAGGGGACGCTTTTTTTGGACGAGATTGGCGATGTGCCTCCGGCGACGCAGGTGAAATTGTTGCGGGTGCTGCAGGAGCGCGAGTTTGAGCGGCTGGGTGGGACGAAGACGATCAAGGTGGATGTGCGGCTGGTGGCGGCGACCAATCGCGATCTGCGCGCGGCGCTCGAGCAGGGGACGTTTCGCGAAGATCTTTACTACCGGTTGAATGTTGTGCCCATTGATATTGCGCCGCTGCGCGAGCGCAAGGAGGATATTCCGGAGCTGGTGAATCTTTTTGTGTCGCGCTTTGCGGGAGATTCTGGGAAGCCGGTGGAGGGGATTTCGCCGGAGGCGATGAAGGTGCTGGTGAATTATCACTGGCCGGGGAATGTGCGCGAGTTGCAGAACATTATCGAGCGGGCGTGCGCGCTGGCGAAGGCAACGACGATCGAGGTGACGGATATCCATCTGGATTCGCATCCTGCGAAAGGCGCGGAGGCGGGGAATCATTTTCTGCCGGCGGGTATGACGCTGGAGCAGTGGGAAGATGAAATGATTCAGGAAGCGCTGCGAAGGGCGCACGGCAACAAGAGCCAGGCGGCGCGGCTGCTGGGCCTGTCGCGGAACGCGCTGCGGTACCGGCTGTCGAAGATTGGGATTGCGGACGAGGGGGAGAAGGACGGGTAGGGTTAGTTTTGTTTTGGGTTGGTTCTGAGCGTGCAAACTGGGAATGAATGGTCGCTCCCGATTTGGGCCGCAGTCCCGAATTATTTCTCCGACGTTCCCGCTGTAGATACAGCGCGCATTAGACTTTCCTTTGACAGGCAGCCGTCTGGAGGGTATTGCCAGTGGGTACTGGACGGCGTTTGCCAAATGTCGAGTGGCCTAGTCAGCCACTAGGGTTCGACTCCCTTGCCCTCTGCCGGTCCACTCGACGAACTAAATGGTGCTTGACAATGGGGGCGTTGGAGTTATGATTAAGTTGTCTGGCAAACGCCGTCGTAAGCACTGACCGTAGCCCCGATTGACTATCGGGGCTTTCGTGTTTTTGGGGTGCCCCTCCTTTAATCCTTCCGCGTGGTACTATGTGTTCATGGCGAACACACGGAGTGCGACGCTTAGCGTGCGGCTGAAGCCGGAGGTTAAGAAGCGGCTGGCGAAACTGGCCAAGGTTTCGGGGCGGAGCTCGAATTTTCTTATTTCTGACGCGGTGGAATCTTATGTGGCGGACCAGGAGCGAATGCTGGGGGAAATCCGCCAGGCGGACCGGCAAGTGAAGTCCGGACATTATGTTTCGCATGAGGACATGAAGGCTTGGCTGCTTTCGTGGGGGACGGACCGCGAGTTGCCGCCGCCGAAATGCGCTTGCGGCCGGCAGCACGATGACGAGGGGCTGTGCCGGTAGAGATTGTCTGGTCTCCGCTGGCGCGCGCGCGGTTGCGGGAGATACGGGCTTACGTGGCGCAGGACAAGCCTGACGCGGCGGCGAAGTTGGCGACGCGGATCGTTTCGCTGGTAGAGGCTTTGCGAGAGCATCCGTATCTGGGACGGGCTGGAAGTGAGCCGGGAGTGCGGGAGCTGGTGGTGGGAGGCACTCCGTATTTGATTTTTTACCGGGTGCAGGGCGATCGGGTGACGATTAATACCATTTGGCATGCGTCGCAGGTTAGGTAGCGGCTGCAGAAACCAGTCGAGCTTCGCTCAGGGCAGGCTCTCGAGGGCGGTTGTCCCCACATAGGCATCTTCTCGAACGGATCATCGGCAGATTGGCTCAAAACCACCACATCGGCCGAGGTCAGCCAAGGTCGACAAAATCTGGCTGCCACGGCTAATCTTCTCTCCGTCTATTTCATTGAAAATACAAAGCTTAGCAGTTTGATCGGGGCCATGCTTTGGCATGGCAGTTGCTTTGACTTGGGGTGCATAGTCCAGCCGATGCTGGGTTTGCAGGCGCCTGGCTTCATGGTTAGGTCGGCGGGGGATTGGAATATGAAGAACAGATTCTTAGCTGGTTTTGCAATTTTCGCTTTGATGGTTGTTGGTGCTTTGTGCATCAGCGCGCGGGCGCAGACGACGGATGAGGGCAAGGGGCCGTCGGAGCAGCCGAGCGCGCCGATGGAAATCGGGCAGCAGCAGGGGCCGCAGAATCCGCAGGCGGGTCCGCCGCCGCAACCTGGGGCCCCTCCGGGGGCTCCGCAGGCTGGGCCGCCGCAGGGTGGTCCGGGACAGGCTGGGCCGATGGGCGATGCGGAGCAGGGTGGGCCTTCGGGTGAGGGGCCGGCGACCAATGATCATGGAGTGGCGCGCATCAGCATGATTCATGGAGCGGTGTCGACGCAGCGTGGAGATTCGGGAGACTGGTCGGCGGCGATACTGAATCAGCCGGTGGTTGGTGGTGACAAAGTTTCGACGGGCGATGGCGGGCGCGTGGAATTGCAGCTCGACTTTGCCAATATTCTTCGTTTGGGGACGAACTCGAAAGCGAACATCGCGAACCTGACCAAGGACAAGATTCAGATTCAGGTTGGGCAGGGCATTGCTAGTTTCTCGGTGTTCAAAGAGAGCGAGACCGAGCCGGAGATCGATACGCCGAACGTGGCGGTGCACCCGGCGCATAACGATGGCGTTTTCCGGATCGAAGTGCGGCCGGATGGGGACACGCTGGTAATCGTGCGCAAGGGTGAGGCGCAGATTTCCACGCCGAAGGGAATTGCGGAAGTTCATCAGGGAGAAATGGCGACGGTGCGCGGTGGCGTGGATGACGCGCAATACAAAATTTCTGCCGCGCCGGATGCGGATAGTTGGGACCGGTGGAACAGCGATCGCGATCACATGATCCGGAACGCGCAAGCCTGGAAACATACGAACCATTACTACACGGGGTCGGAAGATCTGGATGCCAATGGAACGTGGCAGAGCTCTCCGGATTATGGTGAGGTTTGGGTTCCGAACGAGCCCGAGGGCTGGGTTCCTTATCGCGATGGAAACTGGGTTTACGAACCCTACTACGGATGGACCTGGGTCGGTTATGAGCCTTGGGGCTGGGCGCCTTATCACTACGGGCGCTGGATGATGTACGGCGGGTCGTGGGCGTGGTGGCCGGGACCGGTGTGGGGCGGAGGGTTTTACCGTCCTTTCTGGGCGCCGGCTTATGTGTCGTTCTATGGATGGGGTGGGGGATTTGGATTTGGATTCGGCTGGGGCGGCTGGGGTGGATTTGGCTGGCTGCCGATTGGTCCGGGTGACTGGTTCCATCCGTGGTGGGGCGGGTATGGCGGACGATTCGGGCTGGTGGGACGCGGTGGGTATGGCCGCTACGGCGGTTTTGCGCCGCTGCGCGCTTCGGGGTTCTCGACCGTGGGACACATCAACGATGCGCGGATCGGCGGAGCGATGTCGGCAGTGAATGCTGGCCGGTTTGGAGCGGGCCGGGTTACGGCGTCGGCGGCTACGCATGAGCAGCTCAGTGGCGCGCGCATGATGGCGGGGAATCTTCCGGTGGTGCCATCGCGGGCGAGCTTGTCGGCGAGTGGAAGGGCTGCGGCGCCTTCGACTATTCGCGGAGGAACGCAGAGCTTTTACGGGACGCACAGCACGGCGCGAACGGAATCGTTCCACGAGCAGACGGCTCAACTGCGGCAGTCGATGGCGCAGAATCACGTGTTGTCGGTGCGGGCGGGAGGCGGGACTGGGTCTGGATTCGGCAGCGCTGGGGCGACGGCTAGAGCGGGCGTGAGTTCGGGTTCAGGTGTGCGCGATTCAGGTGGACGGGAAACGAATAGCGAGGCGAACCGGAGTGCGGGCGGCGAGACTGCACGTTCGCCGGAAGCGAGCGCGGTAACGCAGCGCAGCGCGAGCGCGGCGGAAGGTGGGGATCGGGGCGGGTTCCGTCCGTTCACGCCGCCTTCGCACAGCGAGTCGGCGGAAGCTGGGGGACGGAGCGGCGGCGAGAGTGGCAGCTACTGGAGCCGGAGCGCGCCGAGCTACGCGGGATCGCAGAACCGTGGCTACGCGGATGGATATGGACGAGGATACTCTCGTCCGCAACTGAATATGCGGCAGCCGGTGGTGCAGCCGCGGTCTTCGGGTGGATATCGCGCGCCGAGCTACGGAGGTGGTGCGCGGAGTGCGCCGAGTTATGGAGGTGGTTCCCACAGTGCGCCGAGTGGCGGCGGTGGGCATGCGTCGGGCGGAGGTGGTGGACATTCTGGTGGAGGTGGGCACCGGTAGAGTTGTTGTGGTGGGTGCCGGCTAAGTACCCCACCCTTCGACTTCGCTCAGGGCAGGCTTTCTCGCAAAGGACGCGAGAAATGGGGCACCCGAGCTGTAATCGATGCGTCGCGGTGATGTTCGTGGGTTGTTGTAAACGAAGTGAAGGTCAGAGGCGAGATGGGGCGTGCTAAACGGCACGCCCTTTCTCTTTTCACTGTGGAAGTAGTCAAGGGCAACGTCAAAAGCGACGGACAAGAGTGTCCGTCCTACACAGGCAAAGTCGGATTCACGGGCGGGCGTAGGCGGGATTTTCTGGGTTCGGTGGATCGTAATCGCGGCCGTACTTGTTTTTGTGGGCTACTTCGAGATCGGATTCGGTCAGGGTGAGGGTGCCGAGAGAAGTGGCCCCGGCAGCGACGGTGATTTCGCGGGTGACGGTTCGCAGGTTATCCGGCGGGACTGAGGTGTGGAAGACCTGAAGCTGATAGCGTCCGGGAGGAACATTGGGAATGCTAATTTCGCCGCGCACGTTCGAGATCGCGTAGTAGGGCGTGTTCAGGGCGACGATCACGGCGCTCATCTCGGCGTGAATGTTGCAGAAAATGTAGGAGATGCCGGGCTTGTCGAACTGCACGAAACGGGTGGTGCCGCTTTCGTAGAGTCCGAGGTCGAAGCGCTTGCCTTCAAAAAGCGAGAACACGTTGTGAAAAAAAGGATCGTGGTTGGGGAATTCTACTTTTCCGCCGACGGGGATGACGAGAAGCGAAGGCTGGAAGCTTTTGTTCTTCTGCACGAGCTGTGGAATTTTCGATGCATCCTGGTGCGGAGTCTCGACGTTGGCGCCACCTACCGGGCTCAGCCAGACGACGGCCTGTGAAGCGTCTTTCAAACGGTGGCCATTGCGGACCATCTCTACGCGGGCCTGCAGGGCGGATTGCTGGGCTGAAGCAACAGCCGGGAGCAGTAGCAGGCACAACATCAATATCAATCGGCGTCGGCGATGAGAGAGGGTGCGCATGGTCAGCATGGTGTGTTCAGAATAAAATCCCCATGGCAAGATTCAGCTGGTTGGTGACGCTGCTATCACTATAGACGGGGAAGGTGCGCAAGCGTCTGAGTTCAGCGGAGAACAGCAGGTCGGAGCGCGGGCGGAACACGACGTTGGCGAGCGCGCCGCGGTTGCGTCCCAGAATTGGGGCGTAGTTGTTGGCATCGGTGGCGAAGCCGCGGATGTTCGCGGTGAATGCGTCATCTTCCGCGACTACGGCGTTCAGCTCGAGCTTGGGAGTAAGTTGAAACTTGAACTGAGTCCATCCGCCAGCGGAATCCAGGCCGCGAATGGGAGTGTACGCATACGCGGGATTGCCGCCGTAGACGATGGAGCGGCCGATGCCGGCGCCCAGACCTCCGATGCCGCGGCCACGGTAAAACTCGCCGGAGACGGTGGCGCGGTGTGTCAGTGGAATTTGCCAGTCGGCCATGCCAGCCCAGGCGTCGACGTAGCGGTCCCAATTCCAATCCTGGCGGCCGTAGTAACCGCCTACGCCGAAGGTGAGCGGGTGATCGAATAGCGGGCGCGACCAGGCTGTGCGCAGGCCGGCGGCGGGCTGGCCCGATTGCTCGCCGGCTTGCGCGGTGCGGTAGAACGGGTCGTAGGGATATTCCCAATCGAGGTTGTCGAGAACTCCGGCCTGCACGGTGATGGTCTGGCGATCCGCAAGCTCAAAGCGGTGCTCAACGCGGAGTTGCGGAGTCCAGCCCCACAGATTGCCCGCGAAAGCGAATGCCGGGGTGGCCAGAGAAGCGAACGAAGTGGGCGACAACGGCGACAAGAAGAGAGAATCCTGGCCGGCGACGATCGAGGTATTTGCCCAGTCCATGCGCAGGCTGGCGGTCTGCAAGCGGACGATTCCGAAATTTACTCCGTTGCCGGTCGAGGGAAAGCCGCCGGCAAAATCGAGTTGGACATTGGCGGTGGTTCTCGCGCCCGCGACGTTGGGGCCGAAGATTTCCACACCGATCTCGGATTGGCGCAGGGTTGCCCCCAGGGTGGCCAGGCTTGTGCCCGGCGCAGTGGGCTGCGCGAAGTTCGGGAAGTCGAGGTTGTCGGAGGCGCCGACATTGCGGAAGGCGTTCATCAGCACGATGCCGGAAAGGCGTGCGCGGTACTTGGAGGCGGTTTCGACTTTGGTTTGGTATTGCTCGTCGATTTTTGAGCCCAGCAGCGAGGTGGACTCTTCGAGTTTTTGAATTCGTTCCTCGAGTGGGGCGGGCGAAGCGTTCGAAACGGTCGCGGCGGAAGTTTGGATTTCGCCGCTGGCAGCGGCCGGGGTAACTTGCGGCGATGCCGACGCGGACTGTGTTGTGTCTGACGGGCGGAGAGTTGCGGCGACGGTGACCGTTGACGTCGTTTTTTCCAGCAGGTTCCGAGTGTCCTTTAATTCTTGGCGCAGTTCGTGCATCTCGGCGCGCGACTGAGCGTTGTCGGAGCGCATCTCCTCCACCAGGGAGCGAAGCTGGCGGACTTGCTCCTGTAAATCGCGTACGGCTGAATCGCGCGCCGCGCTCGCGCCGGGCGCGGAGGCAGGGTCAGACGCCGGCGTGGTTTGCGCCAAGCCAAACGTGCTGCAAAGGAAGAATGCTACGAGAAGAGCTTGAAGAACAGCAGGGGTCCAAAGGCTTTTCACACCTACCTCCCCGAGGATTACAAGGTTCGAACTGGAGTTACTGGCCTGAGCGTCCGGACGCGGAAATCGAATCTGGGTCATTCGAACCTCGGCCGGCGCCGTCACGCTTGGCCGGAACGAAAGAGGGTACACGGGTCGGGTCCGCGACGCCAACGCTTTCGCGCGAGCGCCCGGGCAGCACGATCCTGAAGACCGTGCGGGCGTTGGGCGTGCGTTCCACCTCGATCTCGCCGCGGTGGTCCTGTACGATTTTCTGGACCACGGCCAGGCCCAGGCCGGTTCCGTTCTCTTTGCCGTAACTCACAAAGGGATGGAACAATTTGTCGCGAATCGAGTCGGCCACTCCCGGGCCGTTGTCGGAAACTTCGATTGCGATTGTGCCGGCATTTTCGCTGACGGCCACTTCGACTCTGCCACCCGAGGCAGGAGAAGCTTCGCAGGCGTTCAGCAGCAAATTGTATAGCGCACGCTCGAGCTTGCGGGAATCGAACCATCCCGAACACAGTCCGTTGCAGCGAACTTCGATGGAACTGTCATGATGCCGGGGATGCAGGCGCACCGCCTGCACAGAGCGCTGCACCGTGTCACAGGCATTGCTGTACGCGGGGTTCAGGGATTCGCGGGTGCGCGCGAACTCGAGCAGGGAATCGATGAGGTCGGTCATGAGATTCACGCCCGATTGAACTTCCTGGTACAGTTCCTCGCGCTGAGCCGGGGTCAAGTGACTGTCGCAGAGGAACTCGGAGTTGGCGACGATGGCGGCGAGGGAGTGGCGGAGATCGTGAGAGATGGAACTCGCCATGCGACCGATGGTGGCAAGCTGCTCGGCCTCGAGAAGATCGCGCTGACTTTTCAGGAGGCTGGCGCGCATGCGGTCGAAGACGCGGGTGAGGTCGGCAACTTCGTCTCCGCCGCGTGAGTCCAGGGGATGATGAAAATCGCCGTGCTCGAGAGCTCGTACGCCTTCGACCAGGTTGGCGAGCGGGCGGGTGAAAGTGTGAGAGACGAAGAAGACGAGAGCGCTGCCGATGAGCACGGCGGCAAAACCCAGCAGCAGTAGAAGACGATTCAGTTGATTCAGAAACTTTGCGGCCTGGTCGTAGGATCCCAGCACACACAGGCGAACCGGGATGGCTTGCTGGCCGGAAAGCTCCAGCGAAGTGCCGAGGAAGTGCTCGTTGCCGACGTCGATATCCCGGGGATCGGACTGCGCCGGGGCGGTCAGCAAATCCTGCAGACCGCGGCTCTGGGTTTGCGAGGGAGTGAGCGTGGTGGCGACGACTTCGTCTCCGAAGTATAAAGCGACCTGGCTGGCGGCAACTTTCGCGACGTCCTGGGCCAGGCGATTGTCGACCTCATAGCCGACAACCAGAAAACCAAAAAGGTGACCGTCGACTTTTGAGCCAAAGTAAATCGGCTGAAGAAAAACCTGGTAAAGATGATGAGCGCCGTACCACCAGTGACTCTGGCTTTCTTCGTCCAGCGACTGGTGAAAGAACTTGTCGGCATCTTCGCGGGTGAATCCGGCGGTTCTGGTGTGGAGGGCGACTACCTTGCCGCTGCGGTCGACGAGGACGAAGAGGTCTCCGCCGGCAATCTGCCACACGTCCTGCGATGCGTCCTGAATGGTGACCGGGTCGCGGCTGGTCATCATGGAGCGCGTGATCGGGAGGTCGGCCAGCAATTCCGCCGAACGCGTCAGCATGAGTTCGCGTTGCCGCTGGAAAATTCCGAACGTGCCAACCGAGTTGCGCAGGTTGACGGCGATTTCCTGGCGGATATTGCTCTGCACGCTGCGCTGGACCAGGAGCAGGCTGGTGGTGGTGAGGCCGGCAGTGATCAGCAGCATGGAAAGGAGGAAGCGCGTGCGCAGGCGCGGCCGCGACACGAGCGTGACACCCGACTCAGCGGTGCGCGGGCCGGTTGCGGATTCCGTGGAGGATGTCAAGGGAGTTAACGAACAAACTTATATCCCATGCCGTGCACGGTGCGGAAGTGTACCGGACTGGATGGGTCTCTCTCCAGTTTTTGCCGGAGCTTGAGAATGTGGTTGTCGACGGTGCGGGTGGAAGGATAGTTCTGATAGCCCCACACCTCGTTAAGCAGCTCGTCGCGGGAAATGACGCGATCGGAATTCTGCACCAGGAACTGAAAAGTCTTGAATTCCTGGGCGGTGAGAATCACTGGCTGGCCGTCGCGTTTGACTTCGATTTTCTTGAAGTCGGCCGAGATGCCGTCGAAATTGACGACGTCGACGCTGGCGGTGCGGGCGGTGTGCCGGAGGGCGGCGCGCACTCTGGCCAGCAATTCGCGCGGGACTGAACGGCTTGGTGACGTAGTCATCGGCACCGAGTTCGAGCAGCAAAACTTTGTCGGAGACGTCGCCGGCGGCGCTGAGAACGAGTATGGGCAGCGTGGGCGCTTGCGCCTTCACCGCCTTGCAAACTTCGTTGCCGGAAAGCTTTGGCAGGCGGAGATCGAGCACAATGGCTGCGGGATGAGAAGACTGAAAACTTTCGAGTGCAGATTTTCCGTCAGCGCAGACCTCCACGGCGAAGCCCTCAGTTTCAAATAGACGCTTCAGGGCCTTCTGAACGGCGGGATCGTCCTCCACAACCAGGATTCGACCAGCGGGACGAGGCTGGTTTGCAGGGTGTGGAGCGGTTCTGGTCGTTTCCAGTGGCATGGCAAAGTGACCCATCGTGAACCATCCATCTTCCGGGAGCGCATTCTTGCTGCTAGCAAGCCCGCCGGACCTCAAATACAACCTGAAGCTTACAACGATTTTGGCCGCTGGGCATGGCGCTTTTGGTGGTTTGACAATTTTTTTACAATTCTACGGGCAGGCACCAGCAGGCGGCTATAGTTGCGGCCCTCGTCTTGCTTGCGCTTGCTGAGCTGGAGACTGCGAGCGAATGGCGCCGGAACGCAGAGTCGAATCTAGCGACCTTCGTTCTTTGCGTTCTTAGCGGTTAAAGGCTTTGTCGTAGAATTGCGCGGTCTTGGTTGCATCTTCCAAACTTGGCGAGCTGGTGGTGGTGCTGGTTCGGCCGCGCAATCCGCTAAACATTGGCGCGGCTGCGCGGGCCATGAGTAATTTCGGGTTCCGGCAGTTGCGCGTGGTGAATCCCTATCAACTGGCGTTTCGGGATGCCCGTTCCGCGGTGGGGGCGGCGGAGTTGCTTTCGAACGCGGAAGAATATTCGAGTTTGAGCGAGGCCATCGCAGATTGCGGGTTAGTCGTGGGCACGACCGCGGTTCACCGGCGGGTGCTGCAGCAACCGTTGCGGCGACTGGACCAGGATGGCGGTAGATTGATTCGAGAAGAGATGTCGTCAGGGCGGGTCGCGTTACTTTTCGGTTCGGAAAAAGTTGGTCTCTCGACCGCAGACTTCAGCCATTGCCACTGGCTGCTGCATGTGCCGACTCTGCAGGACCACATATCGATGAATCTGGGGCAGGCGGTGGCGGTGTGCCTCTACGAGATCGCGCGAAGCGTGGATGGCGAGCGGCCAGCGGAGGAAATGCAGCGAGCGTCGGCTGGAGAAGTCGAGCTGATTACTTCAATCCTGCTCGAAGCATTGCGGGTCAGCGGCTATGTGAAGCCGGGGACGGAAGTGGTGATGGAAGAAAAGGCGCGGCGGCTGGTGCGGCGGATGAATCTGCAACCTGGCGAAGCCACGGTTTGGCTCGGCATGCTGCGGCAGATCGCCTGGAAGCTAGGGATAAAGTAGACAGCCAGGTTGTCACACGGCGATGGTTTTGGTGACGTTTGCAGTTTAGCGATGTTCGCGCGATGGAAACGCTTTTGTCGAAGTCTTGGAAAACTCGAAGAGCAGAGTCCACCTGCTTGGAGTTGCTTGACCGCTCACCTGAGGCGCGGTGAACTCCCATTTTTGTGCCGCCTTGAGCGCGAGATTTGCAAAATACTTGCTTGGTCCGGGAGTGGTCAGGGTTGCATTCGTGACTTTTCCGGAAGCATCCACATCGACGCGCACCTTAACTTTGATTCTCCCAGTGATCGTGTTGCTCGCGCTTCGCGGGACGTCGGGAATAACCTGGTGGAGTACGTCGCCTTCGGGCACGGACCTGTTTTTCTGGTTGTTAACCGGCTGCGTGCTGGGAACGGCGGGGTGCGAAACGGCCGCAGGTGCAACGGCCGGAGGTGTTGGGTGTTCGGACTGAGTCGGTTCGGGCTGGGTCATGGGCTGAGCTGCAGGAGTCACGTCGTGGGGCGCCAGAAGTTTCTGGCCTACGATCACCACGACAGCCACCAAGGCCAACGCGACGGGGACAGCGATACGCCATCGGAAGCGGTTCGACTTTGTAGGCGAATCAGGCGCGGCTACAGGCACCGGCGACGGCTGCTGCTGTGGCGGACGCCAGGCCTTTATGTCGGCGATGGTGCAGCGCTGTTTCACCTGGCGATGGAGAGATTCACGGGCGATACTGCGGAACGGTTCTGGAATTGTTTCGGGAACAACAGGATCTTTTTGTTCTGGTTGATCCTTGGCGCGGATCGCAGGGGGATTCTGCGTGAGCACCGCCACCAGAGTGGCGCCGAGGGACCAGACATCAATGGCGGGAAATATTTCTCCGCTGGCAACTTCGGGTGCGTCGTAGATGGTCAGAGACGTGGGCTTCTCGTCCGACTCGCCCCGCGAAGAAATGCCGTCGGTGGAAAGTTTCAACTGATCGCCGACCGCCAGAATGTTCGAAGGCCGGATGCGGCTGTGCACGAGGCCCTTGCTGTGAATGTAGGAGAGCGTTTCCAGCACGGGCGGCAGCATGTCTCCCACTTCCGCGGGCGTGAGGGGACGCTGAGGAATAATCTGCGAGAGATCTTCCTCCGCATATTCCATGACCAGGTATAAAAGCGGCGTGCCATCGAAGCGGCAGCGTCCCATTTCGAACAGGCGAATCAGGTGCGGGTGAGACAATTTTGCCGCGATGGCCCAGCGCGAGAGCTGGCGGTCTGAGTTGAGGCTGGCAGCGATCAGTTTGATGACGGCCTTTTGTGATCCGCCGAGGTCGGTGAGGAATACGGCGCTGTGATCGGAACCGCCCAGCCAGCGGCGAAGCGGAAATTTGCCGTCGACGGTGCGGCCTTCCCAGGTTTTCCATGCCTCCGTGTTGTTCATTATGTTCTTGCCCCGTGTTCCCGCCCGCCCGTACCCCGGCCCGCGAACCGTATTCTATTCCAGCGTTAACTTCTGATCTTATGACGAAAGCCCCGGAACCGTACTGACCGGGAGGACCTCCCGCGGGAGAATCTGCCGCAAATCATTCAGCGTGCAGGGTGAAGTAAAAAACCGACCCTCGTCCCACCTGGCTGCGAACTCCGATGGTTCCGCCGTGAAGTTCGATGATCGCCTTGGCGATGGCCAGGCCCATTCCGGTGCCCTGGATGCTGGAGCGCTGACGACGGCCGCGATAAAATTTTTCGAAGATCATGTCCTGTTCAATGTCGTCGATGCCGGGACCGTGGTCGGCGACGCTGGTCACTACTTCGCCGCCAAGCCGGAGTTCGGCGACGACATGGATCGGCGTGCCGGGCGGAGAATATTTGCTGGCATTTTCGAGGAGATGTACCAGCACTTCGGAAATGCGTTCCACGTCCATTTTTATCGGCGGCAGGTTGTCGGGAATCTTAATGTCGACCGCATGACCCTGCAGGGCGGCCCGGGATTGCTTCATGGCCATGTCGATGGCATCGCGAATGGAATGCAGCTCAAAGTGAAATTCGAGTTGGTGCGAGTCGAGCTGCGCGACTTCGGCGGCTTCTCCGACCAGGCGGTTGAGGCGGTCGCTCTCTTCGTTGATTACGGTCAGCAGGTCGGCGCGTTGCGACTTATCGAGCTGCGATTTGTCGGTTTGCGCTTTTTCGCCTTCCAACTTATCCGTTTGCACATCGGCGAGCAGGGTTTCGGCGGAGGCTTTGATGGCGGTGAGCGGGGTGCGGAATTCGTGGGTCACTGAGTCCAGCAGAATGGAGCGCAAGCGGTCACTTTCGCGCGCCGCCTCGTTGCGGGTGAGGGCTTCAACGGTATTCGCGCGTTCAATTGCGATCGCAGCGAGGCTTCCAATGGCTTCGAGCGTTTCACGGGATAAGTCGCAACCAGCGAGGCCGATGGCTCCCACCGAGCGAACTCCCATCCTGAGCGGCATGTAACAGATGCGGTGCTCGCGGTCGAGTACGGGCTCGCCGCGGCTGCTGATGGCCTTCAATTGTTCGACGGGGAACAGAGATTGGCTCGCGGGATCGAAGAAATAAGATTCCTGTCTTCCTTCCACGAACATGGCCGCGCCGGTCACACCGAAGCAATCGACAATGTATTTGGGAATGGTGTTGAGAAGTCCAAACACGTTATCGCTGACCAGCAACTGCTGGCTGAACGCGTAGAGACGCTCGACCTCACTGCGGCGCTGATTCGATTCCGCGGCTTCGCGGCGGGCTCTCTCGGAAAGCTCGCTGGCCACCACGGCCGTGAACAAGAAAGCGAAGAGCGCAACCCAGTTTTGCGGGTCGGCGATCGTAAACTGGTACAGAGGAGGCAGAAAGAAATAGTTGTAGCCAGCCGTCGCCAGCAGGGCTACGAAGATGGCGTAACGAAGGCCCCAGATCGCGGAGACGACCAGAACGATGAGCAAGAAGGTGAACCCGACGGTAGTCGGATTCACGTGCAGCCATTTGGAGTAAACCAGGATGACAACCGACACAATTGCCGCGGAAGCCGCGAAGCGTAATATCTGATAGAGTGTCGGTCGTTTCACAGTGAGCCGATTCTAGCTGATTCGTGAATCAGTTCGTCACAAGGAAATATTTCTGATGCCCAAGACGCCGGAACAGTGGTTGGAAGAAGCGGTCCCGAAAAAAGAGCGCGGCATATTCAAGCTTTTCCTGGGATATGCGCCTGGCGTGGGCAAAACCTACAACATGCTGAGTGAAGGAATCCGCCGCAGCAGCCGCGGGGAAGACGTGGTCATCGGGATCGTCGAAACCCACGGGCGCAAGGGGGTTATCGAACTGGCGTCGAAGCTGGAAACCGTGCCCAGACGCAACATTGAGTACAAGGGGACGATGTTCGAAGAAATGGACGTGGATGCCATCCTTGCCCGGAAGCCCGCGGTAGTGCTGGTGGATGAGTTGGCCCACACCAACATTGAAGGAAGCAAACATAACAAGCGCTACGAAGATGTGATGGATCTGTTGGACGCTCAGATCGACGTGCTCTCAACCATGAACGTGCAGCACATTGAGAGTCTGATGCCCACGGTGCAGAGCATTACCGGGGTGCGCGTGCGGGAAACGGTTCCGGACTGGGTGTTGCAGCGAGTCACGGAAATTGTGCTGGCTGACTTGACTCCCGAAGCGTTACAGACGCGGATGCGGCGTGGCGATATCTATCCGCTGGATCGTGCGGACCGGGCGCTGGACAACTTCTTCCGGCCCGGCAATCTGATTGCCCTGCGAGAGTTGGCGTTGCAGCAGGTGACTCGCGCCGTGGACCGGAGCCTCGAGACTTATTTAGAAAAGGAGGGCGCGGGACGCAGCGTGGGCGTTCGCGAGCGCATCGGAGTCGGGATCAGTTCGAGTCCGGCAGCGCAATATCTGATTGCGCGAGCGGCACGCATGTCGCAGCGCATCGACGCGGACCTTTTCGTGATTTACGTGGATATCGGCGCTGATGACGACCCACAGGATCAGCGCTCGTTGGCTCAGAATGTGCAGTTCGCCGAGAATCTGGGTGCGCAGGTGGTGCGTACCAAGGGCAATAAAGTGGCAGAGGAAGTAGCCAAGGTGGTGCGCGAGAAGCACATTACGCAGGTGGTGTTCGGCCGGTCAGCGCAAACGGGATGGCGCCGCTATCTCTATCTTTCCGTGATTCACAAATTTCTGCGGGATGCGCCTCCTGTGGACGTTCACATTGTGACGCAGGAAGTGAAGTGAGCCCCGCAATGAACGGGCCGGCGGGCAAAGGCAACATCCTGGTGGTCGACGACGAGCCGCAGATCACGCGCGTTCTGAAAACCACTCTTTCCAGTCAGGGCTACGGAGTGCGCACGGCATCGGACGGGGACGAGGCGCTGCAGATGCTGAAGGAGTGGACTCCGGACCTGGTGATTACAGATTTGCGCATGCCGAATCTGGGCGGGTTGGAACTTTGCCGGCAGATTCGGACCAAGTCGCGCATACCGATCATTGTGCTTTCAGTAAAAGGGGAAGAGCGCATCAAGGTAGAGGCGCTGGACGCGGGCGCCGACGATTACGTCACCAAGCCCTTCGGCGTTCATGAACTCCTGGCGCGGGTGCGGGCGACGCTCCGCCGCGCCGCGGCGCCCGAGCAGCCGGAATCGCCGCTGATCGAGGCGGGAGACTTCCGCATCGACATCGCCACGCGCTCGGTTCGGGTTCGAGACCGGGAAGTGCACCTCACGCCCAAAGAGTTCGATTTGCTGATTTATTTGGCGAGGCATGCGGGAAAAGTTTTGACTCATCGCAACTTACTCGCGGCGGTGTGGGGTGGAAACAGCGTAGAGCAGCCGGAATACCTGCGCGTTTTCGTCGGCCATTTGCGGAAGAAACTCGAACCGGACGAGTCAGCTCCACGCTATATTCTCACCGAGCCCTGGGTGGGATATCGATTTGAACCCGGGGAGTGAGGCCGGCCTCCTTTTCGCGTAGATTCTTCCGCGCGTTTCTCATTGCACCCTAATTGCAACCGTCTGCCGATTCACAGCTACCTTCTCCGCCGGTAAACAGTTCATCCTCACCCGTGAATTGAGAGCTTCAACTTTACAATTTCTTTATGAACCTTTTATTTGCGCTTTATGGCGCACCGTATCCAATGGGTAAGGCGATTAGGTTGCAGCGCTGACTGTGGGCGCTGAGAAGTCGAATCGCGACGAGGTGCATTTGCCATGTCGTTCATCTTGACAGCGATTTGCGCGGCAGGGGTTTCGTTTTACCTGCGGTTTCTCGTTGCGCTGTGCAAGGAATGCCGCTTTACGCGGATTTGCTATCTCGTACGTTTGGAACCGAAAGCTCGCGAAGGATTAATGAGTGACGCGCCGCGTGGGGGAACAATTATCTCGGCGAGCCGCTTGAAAGTCGCAGGAAGTGACGCCACTGTGATCGCCAGTATGGTTAACGGGAATCAGATAGAACTTAGATCAACGTGAATCAAGAACACAAGAAAAGGAGTTTTAAAGGCCATGTCGTTTCAAGATGTATCCGCTGAACAGTTGGCAGAGCTTTTCCACCACTATCATCAGGCGTTGGGGCCGGACTTCGGATGTGCCGGCAAGCCGATCCGCGCGACATGGCAAGAAGTGTCACAGCCGGAAAAGAGCCGCATGGTCGCGGCTGCGCGCCTGACTTTGCTGGAACTGGATTCGACCCACGCCGCGGCGACAGACAGTGGGCGTGAAAACTCCAGGAAGTATTTTGCCCCGGCCGGCGAAGCGGAATGGGGTTGCTAAGCTTTGAGGTCCTTCATACATCAGTGATCCGGCGGCTTGCTTTTTTGGTTGCTGAGGGGCACCAAGCAACGCGAGCCCGGCAACCACGAAAAAGTCATTTCTTTTGTTTATCTTCGGTACACCAAAAAGAATCTTTACGACTTTTTTATGCACTCTTTACAGGGACTTTATTTCGATTCGTGTGCAATGATCGGTACCGCACAGATTAGACGTGAAAAAGATCGAGGGGAGTTGTTATGGAAGACGTTTTATGGATAGCGGTGACGATAGCGTTCTTTGCGCTGGCGATTGGGTACGTGCGCTTCTGTGATCGAGTGAAGTGAAGGAGCAATTATGAGCGCGGAATCGGTGATTATGCTGGTCGTCAGCGGGTTGACCATGGTGTACCTGATCTACGCGTTGCTCCGTCCCGAGAAGTTCTGATGGGGCCGATCGGAGCGGGCAAGTCTGGGGAAACGAGCTTGATGGGACGAATCTGAAATGACAGCGAACGGGTGGTTTCAAATTCTGCTTTTTCTCGCGTTGGTCCTGGCCGTGACCAAGCCTATGGGCGTGTTCATGGCGCGGGTGTTCAGCCGCGAGCGGACATTCCTGGATCCGGTGATGCGTCCGGTCGAGCGCTTGCTCTACCGGGTGACTGGAGTCGACGAAACGCACGAGATGCGCTGGACCGAGTATGCGATTTCGATGCTGCTGTTCAGCGCGGTTTCGATGTTGCTGCTGTATCTGATCCAACGGGTTCAGGGGTTTCTTCCGTTCAATCCGCAGAAGTTTGGCGCCGTAACACCTACTCACCTCGCGTTCAATACCGCAGCGTCATTCACATCGAATACGAACTGGCAGGAGTACGCGGGTGAGACCACAATGAGCTATTTCACCCAGATGGCCGGATTGGCGTATCACAACTTTGCCTCCGCGGCGACCGGCATTGTGCTGGGAATTGCCTTTATTCGTGGCATTGCCCGCCGGCAGATGGAAACCATCGGAAATTTCTGGGTTGATTTCGTACGCTGCTGCCTCTGGGTCCTTCTGCCATTTTGTGTGGTAGGAGCTCTTTTTCTGGTTTCGCAGGGAGTGGTTCAAAACCTGAAGCCTTACGACAAAGTCACGCTGGTAGAGCCGCAGCAAGTGCAAAGAGTGGGTGCTGACGGAAAGCCGGTGGTCGGTACCGACGGCAAGCCGGTCATGGATACGGTGACCGAGCAAACCATTGCGCAAGGTCCGGTTGCCTCGCAGGAAGTCATCAAGGAATTCGGCACCAACGGGGGCGGTTTTTTCAACGCCAACAGCGCTCACCCATTTGAGAATCCTTCTCCTCTTACCAATCTTTTCGAGATGTTCTCCATCTTCGCTATCGGCGCCGGTCTCACCTACACGCTTGGCCGGATGACCGGATCTCAGAGTCATGGGTGGGCGGTGTGGTCGGCCATGGCGATTCTGTTTATGACGGGCGTGCTGGTCGCCTACTGGGCTGAGGCACGCGGGAATCCGCTGCTGGCGGGCGTCGACCAGCATGTCAGCGCGCAGCAGTCGGGCGGAAATATGGAAGGCAAAGAGGTTCGCTTCGGAATTGCGAACTCGGCGTTGTTTGCCACCGTGACCACCGACGCCAGCTGCGGAGCGATTATCGGTTGGCATGATTCCTTCACTCCGCTGGGCGGCATGGTGCCGCTGGTGAACATCATGCTGAGCGAAGTGATTTTCGGCGGCGTTGGCTCGGGCATGTACGGGATTCTGATTTATGTCGTCCTGGCTGTCTTCATAGCGGGGCTGATGGTGGGACGCACGCCGGAATATCTGGGAAAAAAAATTGAAGCTTACGACGTGAAGATGGCGATGCTGGTGGCTTTGATATTTCCTTTGGTGATCCTGGTGTTTGCGGCGATCTCGAGCGTCAAAGGATTCGGGACTTCGGCCGTTACGAATGCCGGGCCCCATGGATTGACTGAAATTCTGTATGCGTTTGTGTCGGGAGCCGGCAATAACGGCTCGGCCTTCGGCGGCCTGAGCGCGAATACGCTCTGGTACAACACGACCATCGGAATCACCATGCTGGCGGGCCGCTTCCTGATGATCATCCCGATGCTGGGGATCGCAGGCAATCTGGCGCGCAAGAAATATGTGCCGCCTTCGGTAGGAACTTTTCCGGTGACCACGCCACTTTTTACAGTGCTTCTAATCGGCGTGATCATCATTGTCGGCGCGCTGACGTTTTTTCCGGCACTGAGTTTGGGCCCCATTCTGGAGCACCTGCTCATGGGCGCTGGGAAGGTGTTCTGATTCTATGGCGACGAAAAGCAGAGCGGTTTGGGAGTGGAAGATTGTCCGGCGGGCCATTGTGGATGCGCTCGTGAAGCTGAATCCGCAGAAGATGATGGGCAACCCCGTCATGTTCGTGGTGGAGATTGGCAGCGTGATCACTACCGTGCTTCTGTTCAAGGGCGGCACGGACTTCAAGTTCAACCTGCAGATCACTCTGTGGTTGTGGTTCACCGTGCTGTTTGCAAATTTTGCCGAGGCGATGGCAGAAGGCCGCGGCAAGGCGCAGGCTGACACTCTGCGCAAGGCGCGTTCTGAGACTGTCGCCAATCGCATTATCGGAAAGGACCAGACCGAAAAAATTCCCAGCTCAAAATTGCGGCTAGGGGATATGGTGCTGGTTTCTGCCGGCGAACTCATTCCGTCCGATGGCGAGATCGTGGCGGGAGTCGCGTCGGTGGATGAGTCGGCGATCACCGGCGAATCTGCTCCTGTGATCCGCGAGGCGGGGGGAGATCGCTCGGCCGTGACCGGTGGCACGCGCGTGCTCTCCGATCAGATCACGTGCAGGATTACGGCGAACCCCGGCGAAACCTTCCTCGACCGTATGATCGCGCTGGTGGAAGGCGCGGAACGGCAGAAGACGCCCAACGAAATCGCGCTCAACATTCTCTTGGCTGGGTTGACGATCATCTTCTTGCTTGCGGTAGTTACGCTGCAGCCCTTCGCCATCTATTCGGGTTCACCGCAGACGGTGTTTGTTTTGGTCTCATTGTTGGTCTGCTTGATTCCGACAACGATCGGCGGACTGCTCTCCGCGATTGGCATTGCCGGGATGGATCGCCTGGTACAGCATAACGTGCTGGCGATGTCGGGGCGGGCGGTGGAAGCGGCGGGGGATGTGAACACGCTGTTGCTCGATAAGACCGGAACGATCACGCTCGGCAACCGTCAGGCTTCGCAATTTATTCCGGCGCCGGGCGTGAGCGAGAAAGAATTAGCGGACGCGGCACAACTTTCGTCGCTGGCGGATGAAACTCCCGAAGGGCGCTCGATTGTAGTGCTCGCGAAAGAGAAATACGGGCTGCGGGGCCGGGAACTGAGTGCACATGATGCGCATTTCGTTCCGTTTACTGCGCAGACCCGCATGTCGGGCGTGGACCTGAACGGGTTTGAAATTCGCAAAGGGGCCGCTGAGTCCATCCAGAATTACATTTCTCAGAATGGCGGGCAAATGCCGGCGGAAGTGAAGGCCGCGGTGGAACAAATTGCTCGCTCGGGTGGCACGCCGCTCGTGGTCGCCGAAAAGACTCGTGGTGCGTTGGGCGTGATTGAGCTCAAGGACGTGGTCAAGGGAGGAATGACGGAGCGCTTCAACCATCTGCGCGCAATGGGAATCCGTACGGTGATGATTACAGGCGACAACCCGCTGACCGCGGCTGCGATCGCGCGCGAAGCTGGAGTGGATGATTTCCTGGCGCAGGCCACGCCGAAAGACAAGATGGACCTGATCCGGCGCGAACAGGCCGAGGGCAAGCTGGTCGCGATGACCGGCGATGGCACCAATGACGCGCCAGCGCTGGCCCAGGCGGATGTCGGCGTCGCGATGAACACGGGAACACAGGCCGCGAAAGAAGCTGGGAACATGGTGGACCTCGATTCGAATCCAACCAAGCTCATTGAGATCGTGCAGATCGGGAAACAGCTGTTGATGACTCGTGGATCGTTGACCACGTTCTCGATCGCCAATGACGTGGCCAAATACTTTGCCATTATCCCCGCCATGTTCGCGGGAACTTTTCCGGTGCTGAACGCGCTTAACATAATGCGCCTGCGGACGCCGGAATCGGCGGTGCTTTCGGCCGTGATTTTCAATGCGCTCATTATTATCGCGTTGATTCCGCTGGCGTTGCGCGGGGTGAAATACCGCCCCATGGGCGCGGCGGCGTTGTTGCGGCGCAATCTTTGGATCTACGGCGTGGGCGGGGTGATCATTCCATTCATTGGAATCAAGCTGATCGATATGATGATCACCAGGGTTGGTCTGGCGTAAGGGCTTATGATGAAAAAAAATCTCATTACCGCAGTCTTGATGACGCTGGCCACCACAGTTCTGCTGGGAATTATCTATCCGCTCGTGGTCACCGGACTGGCGCAATTATTGTTCCCGCAGAAAGCGAACGGGCAGCTGATTGAGGCCAATGGAAAACTGGTGGGGTCGAAGATCATCGGCCAGGCTTTTTCTGGTCCCTCTTACTTTCACTCGCGGCCTTCTGCCGCGGGCTACGGCTATCAGGCTGACAATTCCAACGGAACGCAACTTGGACCTACCAATCATCAATTGACTGACCGCGTGAAAGCCGATGCCGCTGCTCTGCAATCGGAAAATCCAACCGCTCCAGTTCCGATCGACCTGGTAACTACTTCCGCTTCGGGGCTTGATCCTGACATTACTCCCGCCGCGGCCGCGTTTCAGGTGCCCCGCGTAGCCAATGCACGCGGCATTAGCAAGGACCAACTGCAAAGCCTTGTGGCTCAACATACGCAAGGGCGCCAGTTTGGATTTCTCGGCGAAGCGCGCGTGAACGTGCTGATGCTGAATCTCGAACTCGACAGCCGCTTTCCGAAAGCTAAACCCTAGCTAAACCCTAATTGATAAGGTCGCCCGCAGCTGGGCCGTGGCCACGGTCTCAGTGGGAGTCTCTCTCCTAATCGAGCCGCATTGACGCCGATTTCACTTGCGGCTATAGTGCTGGCTCGCGCCACCACCTGCAATGAGTCGATCAGGCAGGTCTGCGCGTTCTGATCAATATGTGTTGCCACGGGATATCCCGATGACCAGCGCCCAGCGCCGCGTGGCCTCGCCACGTGTAGTCTGCATCGCAGACCTCCGGCCGATCGCTTACCGACAGCTGCCAAAATCGGTTTTCGATTATCTGGACGGCGGCGCCGAAGGCGAAGTCACGCTGCGCGAAAATTGCCGAGTGTTCGAAGACGTGACGTTTCGTTCGCGTCACGCCGTTGCTGTTCCCGCTTGCGACTTGCACACGCGCGTGCTCGGCTTCGACCTCTCGCTTCCGTTCATGCTGGCTCCGGTCGGGTACAGCCGGCTCATGCATCCGGGCGGGGAAGTGACCGCCGCTCGCGCTGCCGGGAATGCTGGAACGGCTTACATTCTTTCGACCATCTCCGGCCACAAGCTGGAGGATGTGAAGGCGGGCTCTTCCGGTCCAGTCTTCTACCAGCTTTATCTCATGGGCGGACGCGGCGCCGCGGAAGCTGGCATCGCGAGAGCGCGGGCGGCAGGGTTCTCGGCGTTGGTGGTCACGATCGACACGCCAGTGGCTGGAATTCGCGAACGCGATTTTCGAAACGGCATGAAGGAACTGCTCAGCGGCGGCCCGCTACAGAAGATTCCGTATCTCCCGCAAATACTTTCACGTCCGGGTTGGCTCACGCGCTATCTGCTGGATGGCGGCTTGCCCACGCTTGCGAATGTTGTCGTTCCGGGCAAAGGCCCACTGCCGCTTGTCGATGTCAGCGCCGCGCTGGCCGAATCGACCGTGACATGGGCTGACCTGCGCTGGATTCGCGAACACTGGCAAGGTCCGATCGTGGTGAAGGGAGTGCTGACCGGCGACGATGCGCGTCGTGCGATTGACGAAGGCGCTGCGGCAATCTCGGTGTCGAATCATGGCGGCCGCCAGCTGGATTGCGTTCCGGCTTCTCTGCGTGCGCTGCCGGAAGTGGTCAAGGCGGTCAACGGTCAGATCGAAGTATGGATGGATGGCGGCATTCGGCGCGGCACCGACATCATCAAAGCCATCTGCCTCGGCGCCAATGCCGTGTTGTGCGGGCGCGCTTATGCCTACGGTCTGGCCGCCGCGGGTGAAGCTGGCGTCAACCGCGCCATTGAGATTCTGCGCACCGACCTGGATCGGACGCTCAAGCTTCTCGGTTGCGCGTCGATCGCGGCTCTGGATAGTTCTTATGTGAATGTTCCAAAGAGTTGGGAAAGCTGATTCTGTCGTCAGGAAGTTGTTTCGCTCGTGCGGTGTGCATGTACGTAGACGATTGAAGTCGCACGGTTATAACTGCTGGTGCTTCAGACTCCGCGAGAAGGCTGTCATGCAGTGGACACAGATCTACGATCCCGTCGGACACTGGTGGCTTTCCACGCTGATCGCCGCCTTGCCAATCATCGTGCTGTTCAGCCTGCTGGCTGGACTCAAAGTGAAGCCCCACTGGTGCGCGATAGCCGGAGCTCTGACCGCAATGACGGTCGCCATCGTATTTTTCAAGATGCCCCTGGCGTTGGCCGCGATCAGCTTCGGCTACGGCGTTGCTTTCGGTCTGCTGAAAATTGCCTGGATCGTTCTCGCCGCTGTGTATCTCTACGACATTTCCGTCGAGGCGGGCCAGTTTGAAATTATGAAAGAGTCGATCGCGGGAATCACTCCGGACCGCCGTCTGCAGGTTCTGCTGGTTGCGTTTTGTTTCGGCGCATTCATTGAGGGTGCGGCAGGCTTCGGCGCGCCGGTTGCGATCGCGGGCGCGTTCATGATCGGGCTCGGCTTCAAGCCATTTCACGCCGCCGCGCTGAATCTGATCGCGAACACCGCTCCGGTCGCGTGGGGCGCGATCGGCACGCCGGTGCACGCTCTGGCGGCCGTAACCGCGCTGCCGGAATCTGATCTCAGTGCCATGATTGGGCGCATCCTTCCGTTCACCGCGGTGATCGTTCCTTTTTGGCTGGTGCGCACAATGGTGGGGTGGAAGGAGACTTTCGAGGTTCTCCCTCCGATTCTGGTGGTGGGCTTTTCATTTTCTTTCACGCAATTCTTCTGGTCGAATTACGTGGACAGCAATCTGGTGGACATTATGGGCGGAGTGATCTCGATTATCGCGGTGGTCACGTTTCTCCGCTTCTGGAAGCCGAAACGAATCTGGCGCTTCGATTACGACGACAAGGAAGCCGCGCTTCCGCCGCCCACCGAAACAACCAGCGACCAAATGGGAGGCGAATGGGCCGCTGAGAAGTTTGATGGTTACATTAAAGCGCGGAGCTACACCGCCGCGCAGGTCTTAAAAGCGTGGATGCCTTTTGCCGTCCTGTCACTCCTTGTTTTCCTCTGGGGATTGCCCTCGATAAAACTGGCCATGAACCAGGCGACCACGCCAGCGTTTCGCGTTGTTCTTCCAGATGGCAAGATAAGGCCCGGCGCTCCCGGGTGGGATATTCCTTATCTGCACAACGCCGTATATCGTTCCGCGCCGGTCGTTACGAAACCCACGCCAGAGGCCGCGCGCTTTGATTTCAACTGGCTCTCCGCAACGGGAACGGCATGTTTTATCGCAGCTGTTGCGTCCGGGCTGCTGCTTGGTTTGGGCCCGCTGCAACTGCTGAAAATCTTTGGCAAGACTCTGGTGCGGATGCGGCTGGCCATGGTCGCCATCTCATTCATGCTGGGCTTGGGCTATGTGACCCGCTATTCGGGGCTGGACGCGGTGCTGGGCCTGGCATTTACGCGCACGGGATGGCTCTATCCTTTCTTCGGGACGTTTCTGGGCTGGCTGGGTGTGGCGCTCACCGGAAGCGACACAGCCTCGAATACTCTTTTCGGAAGTTTGCAGCGCATCACGTCGCAGCAGCTTGGCATCGATCCGGTGCTGATGTGCGCGGCCAACAGCGCCGGCGGGGTGATGGGCAAGATGGTCGATGCTCAATCCATTACGATTGCGACTGCGGCCACCGAGCAGGTGGGCAATGAAGGCATTATTTTTCGCTTCGTGGCGTGGCATTCGGTTGCGCTGGGATCGATCGTGGGGATTATCGTTTTGTTGTACGCCTACGTTTTCCAGGTCGCTTGTTCCGCATGGTCTGACTTTGTGAAGTGAGTGACGCTCTCTTGCCGAAGTCTCATTTCGTGCCGGAGACCAGCGCCGGACTCTGCTATATTGGCCTCTTTCGGAGGTCACTCCCATGTCTCGGATCGTGCGCTGCGGCCTGATTCAAGCTCATAACGTTCTGGGCAGCAACCACTCACTGCCGGAAATCAAGAAGGCGATGATCGACAAGCATCGCAAGCTGATCGCCGAGGCCGCGCGGAAAAAAGTGCAAGTGCTTTGCCTGCAGGAACTTTTTTATGGTCCTTATTTCTGCGCGGAGCAGGATATCCGCTGGTATGAACTTACCGAGCGAGTGCCGGAAGGCCCCACTACCAAGTTGATGCAGAAGCTTGCGGCGAAGCACCGCATGGTGATTGTGGTTCCCGTTTATGAAGAGCAGATGCCCGGTTTGTATTTCAATACCGCGGCCGTAATCGATGCGGACGGCCGCTATCTAGGAAAATATCGCAAGCACCACATCCCCCACGTGCATCCTGGATTCTGGGAAAAGTTTTATTTCACGCCGGGAGATATGGGATATCCGGTGTTCACCACGAAGTACGCGCGAGTGGGCGTGTATATCTGCTATGACCGTCATTTTCCGGAAGGAGCGCGCGTGCTTGGGCTGAACGGAGCAGAGATCGTTTTCAATCCATCGGCGACAGTCGCGGGGCTATCAGAATATTTGTGGGAATTGGAGCAGCCCGCGCACGCCGCTGCCAACGGCTATTTCGTGGGCGCAATCAATCGCGTGGGAACCGAGAAACCCTGGAACATCGGCGAATTTTACGGCAAGAGCTACTTCTGCAATCCGCGCGGCAAGATTTTTGCCCAGGCCAGCCGCGACAAGGACGAAGTGCTCGCCGCCGATCTGGACCTGGACATGATCCAGGAAGTAAGAAAGGTCTGGCAGTTTTTCCGCGACCGCCGTCCTGAAACCTACGGCCCGCTGACCGCGCAGACCGGCGAATCCGCGGCCGCCGACTGACCGTGGGCAGGTTCACAGCGGCCACCACAAATGACGACGAGCCCACCACAATCTCAGCTCTCTCGAATCGAATCCAGCCCGCTCTATAACCCTGACCTGGCGCCTGCGACCAGCGAGCGCCGCACCTGGGGCACCTACAACTTTGCCGCGCTGTGGGTGTCGATGTCGGTCAACATCCTCACTTACATGCTGGCCGCGAGCCTGATCCAGGGAGGGATGAACTGGAAGCAGGCGGTGGTGACGGTTTTTCTCGGCAACAGCATCGTGCTGATCCCGATGCTGCTGAACTCGCATCCCGGAGCGCGCTACGGTGTGCCCTTTCCGGTGTTGGCGCGTGCGTCGTTTGGAGTGTTAGGAGCGAACGTGGCTGCAGTGTTGCGCGCGCTGGTTGCTTGCGGCTGGTTCGGCATTCAGACCTGGATCGGCGGGGAGGCGATCAGCACTCTGATCGGCGTGTTGGCTCCGGGCTGGGCGCATTTTGCAAACAGCACAGCGATTTGTTTCCTGGCTTTCTGGCTCATTAACCTGGCCGTGATTTTGAAAGGCATCGAATACATTCGCTTTCTGCAGGGCATCAGTGCGCCGATTCTTCTGGGTGTGGGCCTGCTTCTGTTGGCATGGGCGTACCACGCCGCGGGCGGTTTCGGCCCCATGCTGGCGGCCCCTTCGCGCTTTACGAGTTTTCCGGAGTTCCTCAAATTCCTGGTTCCGGCTTTGAACGCAACGGTCGGCTTCTGGGCGACAGTCTCGCTCAACATCCCGGATTTCACACGCTTTGCGCGCAGCCAGCGGCAGCAGGTAATCGGGCAGGCGCTCGGTCTTCCCACCACGATGACGCTTTACTCGCTGATTGGAATTCTCGTGACATCAGCGACGGTGGTCATCTACGGAACAGCAATCTGGGATCCTGTGCAATTGCTCAGCCGGTTTCAATCGCCGCTGGCGGTCGTGATCTCGTTGCTCGCGATTCTCCTGGCCACGCTCAACGTGAACATCGGCGCCAACGTGGTTTCTCCGGCCAACGATTTTTCCAATCTGTGGCCGCGCAAAATAAGTTTTCGCACAGGTGGCGTGATCACCTGCTTCGTGGGCGTCGCCATGATGCCGTGGAAACTGCTGGCGAGCTATGGAACCTTCATCTTTGGATGGCTGGGCGGCTACGCGGCATTCCTGGGCCCGGTTGCCGGCATTATGATTTGCGATTACTTCGTGATCCGCAGGCGAGTATTGATCGTCGACGATCTATACCTGCGCGGTGGAATCTACGAATACTCGCGAGGCTTCAACTGGCTCGCCGTGATTGCGCTTGTGGCTGGCGCGGCGACCGCGCTGGTGGGACTGGTAATTCCGTCGCTGCGGCCGCTCTATGATTATTCGTGGTTCGTCGGCTTCGCCGTGGCGTTCGCGGTTTACTACTCCCTGATGAGGTTGCGCGGAGAAGCAACGATTCTGCAGCCGGAAATATCTTCCTAGCGCGCGCGGACCCGTCCGGCTGCGTTCGGATCAGTCTATGTCTTGAGCGAAGGCAATATTTCTTTCCTGTAGGTCTCCAGCGTGCCTTCCTCCTCACCGCACATCAGATAGATGTTGAATTGAGTGACTCCCACGCTCGCCAGCTTGCGAAGTTTTTCGCGGTGAGCTTCCACCGGGCCAACCAGGCAGAAGCGGTCGATCACTTCGTCGGACACGAAATCCGAATGAGCGCTATCGACCTCGCAATGTTCCTGATAATCGTAATGGCCCTTGTTGCTGATGTACGAAGTGAGCGCCGGCGGAAGTTCTTCCGGCTTGTAGCGCGAAACCAGATCCACGACATGGTTTGAAACCAATGCCGGAAACCAGCGCACGTGCTCGCGCGCGACATTCAGATCATCGGAAACCCACACCGGCGCGGCGGACATGACCTCGATCGTGCTCGGATCGCGGCCCGCCGACTCGGCGCCTTTTTTCACGAAACCGAGACACCACTCGATCAGATCAGGATCAGCGAACTGCAGAATGACGCCATCTGCAACTCGGCCCGCCGATTCCAAGACTTTAGGTCCATATCCTGCGATCCATGCGGGAGGCGAGCCGGTCGCCCAGGAGATGCGCGTGGGCTGCCCCTCATACTCGATTTCGCGCCCGGCAGTGAGATCGCGGAACGTCTTCACTGCCTGCTCCAGTTGTGACCACGACACGGGCTTCTTTCCCAAAACTCGCCGCGAGCTGTCGCCGCGACCGATGCCCAATTGCATCCGTCCGTGCGAAATCAGATTCAGCGTGGCAAACAGGCTCGCCGTAACCGTCAGGTCGCGCACTGCCGGATTCGTCACGCAGGTGCCCAGGCGCATGTTCGCTGTATTCGTGGCCATCAGCGTGAGCAGAGGATAAGGCTCCAGCCACAGCACGTGCGAGTCGAAGACCCAGCCGTATTCAAAGCCAGCGGCCTCGGCCTGGCGCGTGAGCGCGACGATGCGCTCCACCGGCATGTCAGGCTTGATTGTAAAACCGAATTTCACCTTGCCTCCCCGCCCGTCGTTCATCTTCAAGTGCGATCCGCAATCAACGCTGACGGAATCAACACCAGAGGTCCGGCAGTTTAGCATAAAATGCATTCTCTACGGCCGGGAGGAAAATCGTCATGGGCTTTGACACCATCATCACGAACGGGCGCGTGGTCACCGCGACCGACACGTTCACCGGCGATGTAGCGATTACGAAAGGCAAGATCGAAGCCACCGGGAGCAGCTTGCCGCGCGAAAATGCGGGCAAGATCATCGACGCGGCAGGAAGATATGTTTTTCCCGGCGGCATCGACGTGCACACCCACCTTGATATGCCTTTCGGAGGCACCACCAGCGCTGACGATTTCGAAACCGGAACCCGGGCCGCGGCCTTCGGGGGCACAACCTGCCTCATCGATTTTGCGATCCAATATAAAGGCCAGACGTTGAGAACCGCGTTCGACGCCTGGATGCAAAAAGCCTCTTCGCGCGCAGTCGCCGATTATTCTTTTCACTGCATCATAACCGACCTCGCGGACGCGCAGCTTGAAGAAATGAACGCCCTGGTGCGCGAGGGCGTGACCAGCTTTAAGCTGTTCATGGCTTACCCCGGCGTTTTCATGCTCGATGATGGCAGCATTTTCAAAGCATTCCAGGCCACCGCAAAGAATGGTGGACTGGTTTGCATGCATGCGGAGAATGGCAACGCCATCGACGTGATCGTGCAGCAGGCTTTGGCGGAAGGCAAGAGAGCTCCGAAGTATCACGCGCTCACCCGGCCCACGACGGCCGAGGCGGAAGCCACGTCGCGAGCCATCGCGCTAGCCGAAATGGCCGGAGCGCCCGTCTATATTGTGCATCTCAGTTGCAATGATGCCTTGGAGAAAGTTCGCGAGGCGCGCGATCGTGGCCTTCCCGTGTATGCCGAAACCTGTCCGCAATATTTATATTTGTCGCTGGAAAATATGGATGTGCCCGGTTTCGAAGGCGCGAAATATGTTTTCACGCCGCCGCTCCGCGAAAAATGGCATCAGGAAAAATTGTGGCAAGGGTTGACTCGCGATCACCTGCAGGTGGTTTCCACCGATCACTGCCCGTTCTGCTTCAAGGAGCAGAAAGAAATGGGGATAGGTGACTTCACCAAAATTCCCAATGGCGGGCCCGGAGTCGAACATAGGATGAGTCTGATTTATTCCGGCGGCGTCGCCGGCGGCCGCTTCAGCGTCAACCGGTTTGTCGAACTGGTTTCCACGACTCCCGCAAAGCTTTTCGGACTCTACCCGCGTAAGGGCACGATCGCCGCGGGCAGCGACGCTGATCTCGTTATTTTTGATCCGAATCGCAAGCACACCATCAGTGCCAGGTCGCATCACATGCGCGTGGACTACTCCATGTTCGAGGGAATCGAAGTCACGGGGATGCCCGACATAGTGCTCTCACGCGGGCGCGTGATCATTGAGGCGAACAAGTTTCTCGGGCGACCCGGAGCGGGCGAGTTTCTTAAGCGCTCGACCTACACTCAACCTTAGTCCGCAACATTCCGCGTTGGATTAGGGCGCTAACTCCAATTCAATCTTCTTCGCTTCGCGATCCAGCCTCGTAATGCGAAAGCTGCGAACCTGCCCAGACTGCAGGGCTTCTGGTTTCGATTTCGCGTTGCTCTCTCCGCCCTTCCAGCGATTCTGCAGCATGGAACTAAGCGACGAAAGATCTGCTTTTACAGTGCTCGATTTTTCTTCCGCTGCCGGAGCTTGACTCGAAATGTGGCACGTGCCGATGATCCCTTCCCCCAACTCCACACGCGTCAGCCGCCCCACCACTTCAATCACCCGACCCGAAACAACGTCCTTTTCGTGGCGTTCGGCCATGTACTCGTCGATGCTCGTCGGAACCAGTTGTTTGATCCCCAACCGCAGCCGCCGTTTTTCGCTATCAACCTCGAGTACTTGCGCTTTCACCGATTGCCCAACCTTCAGCACGTCTCCGGGATGCTGAATGCGTTTCTCGGCGCTGAAGTCGCTGATGTGAATCATCCCCTCGACGCCCTCGGCGAGCTGAACAAAAGCGCCGAACTTTGTGAGGCTGAGCACGGGGCCTTCAATCACCGATCCCACCGGGAATTGCTGTGCCACCGTTGCCCAGGGATCGCCCAGCGCCTGCTTGAGTCCCAAAGAAATGCGGCGTTCTCCGAGGCTCACCGCTAGGATCACGGCCTCCACGGTGTCGCCGGGTTTCACGATCTCCGAGACGGTGCGCACTTTCCTGGTCCATGACATTTCCGAGATGTGGATGAGGCCTTCAATCCCCGGCTCCAATTCCACGAACGCTCCGAAGTCCGCCACGCGCGTGACGGTGCCGCGCACGCGCTCTCCCGCGTTATATTTTCCGGCCGCCGCATCCCACGGGTGTGGCTGCAACTGCTTCATGCCGATCGAAATGCGCTTCTTGTCGGTATCAACTTTCAAAACCACGGCGTCGATCTCTTGCCCCACCGAAAGCACATCGCCCGGTTTGGTCACGCGCTGCCAGGAAATGTCAGAAACGTGCAGCAGGGCATCGACTCCACCGATGTCAACAAACGCGCCGTAGTCCATCAGGCTGCGCACGGTTCCATGTACCGACTCGCTCTCTTTCATTGCCGAATAGCGGCGCTCCTTGGTGGAGCGTTCTTCCTCTTCCGCGATAGCCCGGTGATCCACCACCACATCTTCTTCGGTCACGTCTAGTTTGGTAATGCGGCAGCGAATCTCCTGGCCGACCAGCTTCTCCGTCTGAGCGGCGTCGCGAGCTCCGCTGCGCGATGCCGGCAGAAACGCTCGAACTCCCACGTCCACGCTCAGGCCGCCTTTGACGACGCCGATCACCGTGCCCACGATCGTTGATTTTTCGGCGAAAGCTTTTTCCAGCGACTCCCAATCAGTGGGGCGCACCACCTTGCCGCGGGAAAGCTCGTAGTAGCCTTCCGGGCCACGGCCTTTGATGTTGACCAGAAACTTGTCGCCCGGCTTTACCTTTTCGCCGGCGTCGAGGAATGTCGCCAGCGGTAGTATGCCTTCGCTCTTGAAGCCGATATCGAGGAAAACCGTATCGGCAGACACCGCGATCACCGTGCCTTCCCGGCCTCGGCCAGCGTCGCTACCCTTGCGGTGGCTCTGCTCGTATTGGGAAAAAATCGCGCCGAACGATTCTTCGGCCGGCTGATTCGAATGAACTTCGTTCAGCTGGACATGGTTCGGCGAAATTTCGTTCGGCTGGACTTCGTTGGGATGGATCTCATTGCGTTGAGCTTCCGGAGCGCTTGCTTTTGACATGAAAGTTACCGCGGCCTCATTCAGGAAAGATTGCAATCAGAATAACATCGCGGCGCCGTTGGCGTTGACTCGATCAACGCGGCAAGGATCACCGGGTCAAGGATTACCGGGGCACGGATTACCAGGTCATCGTGCCCTGACCACTTCGATTCATCAAACTTTAACATGCCGTTAACATTGGCCAGTCTTTTCCGGTGCCATAATTTCCCGCTTGCATTCAGCATTTTCTGGAGTTGACGGAAACAAGGAGTTGACGGCCACAATGACGGCCATAAGATGATGCGCGCGATCTATGCAACGGTGCTGTTGGGCTTGTCCGTGGTGCTCGTGAGCTGTTCCGGCGGCAGGTCGAAGACGGGAACCCCGGCTACGCCCAGCGTCGCCGGAACTTGGGAGTTCCTCGCCGTCTCCGCCAACGGCGGAGGCACCACCGGAATTGAAGTCGCCCTGCAGGAGGGAACAGTTCTGGTCGATGGCATGAATGAGCCCAGTGGAAATATCTCTGCCTCGGGAGTCAATCAAATCACTTTCGTCTGCATCGATTCGACCACCGGCGATCTCATCTCGTTTGGAGGGAACTGCAGCGGGCAGTCCGGAACATGTTCAACGGCCGGAGTCAACAGCCTCAGCGGTACCGCCGACTCAATTGGAGGCCCGTTCAACTTTACCTATAGCGAAAACGGCAATGCGTTCACGGTGACCGGCATGCTGGGTTCCGACGGCCAGAGCCTGGTGAGCGGGACTTACGCGGAGCAGACCGCCAGCGGCTGCAACGACAGCGGCTCGGTGACTGGCGTGCTGGTGCCCAAACTGACGGGAACCTACACCGGACAAATGACGTTGCCAGACGGCACGGTCGACAGCGTGACTGCAACCTTAAGCGAGAGCTCAGGCAACCTCACGGTCGGTATCGTGGGCACCGGCGCCGAAGCCACAAACTTCAACCTGACTGGACCGGTCACCGGGAACGCCTTCGCGCTGCAGGGCCAGTTCGGCGGCCAGCCGGTTACGTATAACGGCTACCATGAAGTCACTCACAATCTCCCATCCGTGTATTTCGTGAATTCAACCAACAGCGCAAACCCCGCCTACGCCGGCACTCTCACCCTGCAGCAGCAATAATGCGGGAGTTTTGTGGCCCTGAGCAGTGTGCCACCCTGTGACTAAAGCCCGGGAATTTAATCTGGCGTTAACATTCGTGTGATATTGGTGTAACCCGCTCCGGCTAATAATTGTGCCGGCACGATCCGCTACCCTTTTTCGGGGAATCTTCCGCGAGGATACTTTCATGCTCCGTTTTCTGCGCACTACGTTCATGCTCGGCTTGCTGCTTCTGGTCGGGATCTCCTCGGCGGTAGCCAATTCCAACCCGTCGGCGGAGTTGATGAACTTTGGGGGGCTGCAAAACCTGCAGCCGGTAGGTACTACCTACAGCGGGGTTAGCTTCTCGTCGAACATTCTGGTGCTGCGCGCGGTGGGGCGGAACGGCAGCGGAGCGTTTGCGCCGGATCCGACGCAGACGCCAATTATTTTCATCAATGGCGTGACTGGAACGTCGGCGACGGGCATCATCAATGTTGCGGCTGGCTTCAGCACTGGCATCCAGTTTTATTTCACGGCCGGGTTCAATGAAACCGTCACGGTGTGGAGCGGCTACAACGGGACCGGGACCATCCTGGCGACCCTGGCTCTTTCTCCCAACAATCTTCCCTGTACTGGTTTTCCCAGCTACTGCAACTGGACGTCGGCCAGCCTCGGTTTTTCGGGGACTGGGAAGTCGGTTACCTTCACGGGACCAGCGAACGGACTCGGGATCGCTGACATCACGTTGAATTCGACGACCTCAGCCATTCCCGAGCCTTCTTCGATCTACTTGCTGGCGACTGGGCTGGGTGCAATGGGTTTCGGTGGTATTCGCCGCTTCTGGAAGTAACGGCCAGAAAAACGGCAGCGGATCTCAACTCTTTTGTTTCAATGACTTATCTCTAAGCTATTGAAAACAACCGCGACTCAAATGCGGCATTGTTCCCGGCTGGCGCGATGTGCTTTGTTTTCATTGTGGAAATCTCTAACTTACTGAAAACAGGCGATGGGTTTTGCGGTTCACGCACGTCGATCGCGGGCGAGGCTGCGCACAGGATGCCTCTGGGGCGCACAGAATCGGGCTGTGATCGCGTTTGGCTCGTCGGGTCGACCCTAAGGCTGTTTACCGGACGGGCGGGCTTAAATCGCTTCTAAACGCGAAATCGCCGTAAGTGGTTGAAAATGTCCGTAACTTGTTGCAAATATCTGGAAGCTATTGAAAAGATTGAAAAGGCTGATGAGGCTATCCGGATCGGTGGCACTTCCAGATCAAAGGCCGGCCGCTGGCGCGGCCGTGGCGGGCAAGAGTGCCCGCCCCACATGGTTTTGTTCTGCTACTGTTCTGCTACTACAACTGACGGGTGCAGGTTGGTGGGCGATTCGTCGATGTAGAATACCGCGCTGCCATTGGTCACCGAGACGACTCCGCCGCCGAACAGGCCTGTGCCGTTGGAGTTCACCGAATAAGACCCGCTAAGAGACTGATTCGGCATCAGAAGGTAGCAGAGAGTTTGTGAAACGCAGAACTGACTTGTGTCGCCATAGCTCACGTCTTGAATGAATGGCAGAGAAGTGCCGGGGGTCTGCCCGAGACTTCCGGTGGTTGAATTGGTTCCGCTGGGGCTCGCGTACACATCGCCTTCGATATTCGGCGTCAGCGGATCCAGACTCTCGGCCGTTCCGTAGTCGAAGTTTCCTGATACATACAGGTTGATGAACGGCGGCGGCGGAGCCAACGTTGGAGTTTGGAATTCCAGGATGCCATCCTGTGCTGTGGCGTCGGTACCTACGAGGAATCCCGTGACGCAGGCCGCAGGAGTGCTGCAGTTGGTCCGCGACAAGTTTGCCGCCGCGGGGGTGACGTAAGCGATGAAGGGATGGGCTCCGAGATTCTGACCTTGCGCTGCCACGAACACGGCTCGCCCAGAGGATGGATCCACGCTGTAGCTGCCCGAGATTGCGGTCGTAGCCAGCGTGCCTGCCTGGTCTTCGTACTCTGTGCCAGATACAGCGCTAACCCCGTCGAAGCTGAGCGCGCCGATGCTCACATCCGGGCCACTCGATGTGAGCCCGCCAATCCGGAAGATGTGACTGTTCTCGAGCGAAGCGTTGGTAAAGGAAGCGGCGGTAGTGATGGCCTCTCCCCCGATGATCGGTTGGCTCGCGCTGAGCGGATCGGTCGACGCGATGATTGTTTCACTACTGCTGACTATGTATAGAGCCTGATCGAGACTGCTCGCGCCCCCGTTTAGGCGCAGGTTAGACGTCCACCGGCCATTGGAAGTCCCATAGGTGGCGTCGATGGAATATTTGCCGGTGCCGCCGGTCAGCTGCGAAGCGAGTGTGCCCGCATCGTCGATGTCGCTGGCGATCGACGTGAGGTTGCCTCCGCTGGCACTGAGAGATCCGGCCATGGCGTAGTGGTGCTTGGCTGCGTCGCCGCCGCTGAGGCCAAATGCGTAGGGTCCGCTCAATCCGCCGGAAAAGCTAGATGTATCTTGCGCGCGCAATATTCCCGAAGCCCGCGTACCCTGGCCAGTATTGTCGTCGAACTCGATGATGTGCCCTGTGGTATAGGTTCCCGCCGCCTGGCTGGTTTGGGTTGCGCCGCAGGCCTGGTTACTGGTCGAGGTCACTCCGTTTACGTTGAAATGGTTGGTGCAACCACCAAGAGTGAAAGCAAAAGTTGTAGTCCCGGCCGCGACGCCGTTGTTAGCCAAGTACAGCGTCATGCAACCGCGACTGTAGTCGGGAGTAACTCCCCCGTTTAGCGTGGCTGATTCCGTGCCGACCACGTACCAACTCTGCTGCCCTTGCGTATTTTGAATCGTCAGGTATTGATGTCCGCTGGCACCGCCGCGGGTTACATCTTCCACTCCGCCAGTTACGTTGCCGTTGCCATCCAGGGTGACGCTTCCGGCGATGATCACGGGCCCATTCGTGTCGAAGCCATGCAGCAGAAAGGCGATGGGTCCCTGCAGGTACGAGTTGGGCGGAACGGAGTTAATGCTCGGGGCTTGATTGGCTTGTGAACATGAGACCAGCGGAAGATCCGACATGTTCGGCAGGCTCACGTAACTCGCCGCGGGATAAGGCTGCTGGCTGTCGTAGACCTGAAACTGCGTGTAGTAGCAGCCGGAATTCGTACCTCCATTGCATCCGTTCTGCGCACTTTCGGCACCTGCACTCGGCTGGCCCGAGATCACCGCATAACTCGACGACGAAAGCGAAGGACAATTGAAATTCGGCGCCATCAGCGAATTTAATTCCAAGCCTGGGGGAAGTGTGGATCCGGGCACTCCGTTCACCGGACTTTGACACCAGAAGTAAGGCGCCTGCCCTCCCGAGGAAACCAGCGCAGTCGGAGGGTAGGGCACACCTTGATCTCCGTTTTGCGGGTCGTTGTAGGAACTGGGATAGTTGGGGACCTGAACCTTCAGCGCTTGCGGAAGCACGACCACGTTCAACATTACTTGCGCACACGGAGAGGGCTGGACGGTGGGATCGCAGTTGGCTTGCGCAGTTGAGTCTGCAACCGTAAGAGTGAACGTTGAGCAGCCCGACGAAATAGGTTTGCCCTGGATCACAGCGTCCAGCTGGTTGGTATTTCTGTCGACGGCGGTACCGAGCGAGAGCCCGTTGGGAAGGGAAGTCGCGCCCGATGCAATCTGCCACGTATAAGGAGGCACACCTCCTGTCGCGGTGATGGGGCCGACGGTCGCTAAGGATCCTGCCTGCGCGATCCCGCTGGCTCCGGTTGGACCGTTGCTCGGGGGCAGGATCAAAGTGCCCGCGGGAGGGCAACAGCTGCTGACTCCCGCAGCGCATCCGGGACCAGCATTCGGGCCGTAGGAATAGCTGGCTGCATTCGTAATCGCGACGGGAGAAACCACCACGATGAGAAGTTCCGCGGACTGGTTCGAGGAGTCCGTGGCCACAATCGCGTCCTGAAAGGTCGGTGTGTTGGGGCAGGGGAAAGGCGAGGAAGCAGGGGTGGGAGCAACATACACGACCGTGGTTCCCGTTTCCTGGCTCAAAGTGCCGGCGGGCGTGCCTTTCCCGCAAGCGCTCACCAGACTCCAGGTGACAGTTTCGCTGACCGTGACGCTCAGCGTCTGGCCTATTTCGATTGTGGTGGTCGCGGTTGGCGACGTGAATCGCAGCCCGGCCTGGCCACCGGCGCGGTGCGAATTTGAACTTGAGCAGCTCGCGGCCAGCCAGCACAGCCACAGGCAAACGCACAGGAAATATCGATATGAACGCCCGCTCGTGACCACCCAACCCTCCATGAAAAACAATCTTCTCGTTATCGCCGAAGAAAATAACTCCTAGCCTTCCCAAGTGCCGAAGTCATGGGCGCGACGAATTATTTCCGCTCTGCGCAGTGTTGCCGTCCGCCATCGAGACCCTGCTTGGCCCGGCGTCAGGCTTGCCCGATGCCTGCACCTTGGCTTTGACCCACGCGAACAGCTTCCCCTGTCCCTCTCTGCCGGTGAGGTCGGATACGGCTTCGAAGCGCACGAACTCAGCCTGTTTCGGAGCGGCGGCCTTGATGCGTTCCTTGCACTCGATCGGAGTGGAAGTATTTTGCCGCACTTGCAACACTCGAACCGGTATTTTCAAATCAGGCAGCCATTTGACGGGGTCCAGCGGAGCGACCTTCTTCAAAAACTCGGGCTTGATATATTCAGCGCGGTCGGGATCGTCCTGGACGCGCGACGATTTCGCCAGAAAGTCTGGCCAGTCGCCCCACGGCTCAAGCGCGTCCACGGCCTTGATGCGCGGGTCAGCGGCTGCGGCCATGATTGCGATTGCGCCACCTGAGCCTTCTCCGAACATTCCGATGCGGTTCATATCGATGTCACCGCGCCGGGCGAGATAGTCGAGAATGAACTTCACATCGTGCACGGTGCTGCCGAGGGACTCCTGCAGTTCACTTACAAACCACTGCTTCATGGGACGGTCATGAAAGCGGTGGCCGCTGAGGGCCGAGACAAAGCCGACCGCAGCGACACCGCCACTAGTCACGCGTGCCGCCCAGCCGTCGAGCTTGAAGCGATCCGTATCCTGATTGTCACCGTAGAGGTAGAGCACCGCCGGCGGCTGCTTCACGCCCTTGGGAAGGATGATCCACAAATCGATCGGGTCACCGGGCCGCCATTTCACCTGCACAAGTGTGCGCGTGAAAGTGTCTTTATCCTCGGTGAGGGCCACCAGCGGTTCCTCGGGCTGCAGCTTGCTGGCGCCAATGGCTAAGGAACTCCAATCTTCCTGAATGGTTTCGTACAACGGCGTCAGGGTCTTCGGATCGAGACCGGGTGGCAAAGAAGGCTTGGCTGAATCTGATGTCGTTTGCGCGGCGGGCTGTCGCGAAGGTGACGGCGCGGAGGCAGACGTCTTCGCGTCGGTCGGCTTCGGATCAGATGCCGGATTCTGCTGCGAGAAAACGCTTGCGGCGATTAGACACAAAACGATTGTCTGGCACACGAAAGAAAAGCGGCTACCTACGAATGAATTGCTAGGCTGCATCGAGCACTCCAAGAATTACTGATAAGCAACGATCGCGAAGCTGTGAAAGGCTTCTACAAAAAACGACCGGGGAAACGAGGAGCCAGTCGCGCCCCTCGTTTTCCCCAGCCAAGACCAGACCAAAACGTTTGCTCTACTGATGCAGGCCGTAAATCTCCTTTGGATAGGTGCGACCATCGATGACCGCGCCGCCGAAATCCGCGCTGAAGTCAACATCAGATTGCACGGTCAGGACAGAGCCGCCCACGTCGCCGCCGAGATCAACCAGGCAAGTCTTGCTCCCGGAAGTGCCGCCGGTGATGTTCACGCCGGTGAAAACGCCAGCGCACGCAACGTGGCCGTTGTCGCCGTCGACTGACGACTGAACGTAATGCGAGCGGAACACGCCCAGGTTCAAGTCGCCTGACGGAAGAGTTCCGCCTTGCGCGTAAGGCAAGCCGGTGATGCTATTGAGGAAGGGAACGAAGTCCGAGAGTTGCTCGGCCGAGCCCGGGGCTGCTTCCAGCTGGGCGTAAGCGAGCACATTGATCACGCCTTCCGGCGTTTGCTGCGTCGCACCTACGTTGTCGAAGGTCACGAGACGAAGCAAAGACCAGATTGGGTAACTACCGTCATAGACGTGGGTGAAGGGAATCTGCTGGCACGGGAAGGTGTAACCTGCGACCTTTTGCACCAGTCCACACTGCGGGAAGTTGTAAGCGCCGTTGGGATTTGGAGAAGCGTCCAGAGCGCCGCCCGGTGTTCCGAAAAGAGGATCGATTCCGTCCACCGTTAAGTAGTGGCCCGCGTAGGTGGAGCAGGTGACGTCGCCACTGGTTTCGCTACCAGAGCAACCGGAGGCGCCGGGTTTGAAGTTGCTGTAGCCCCAGAACGCATACCCAATGCCGTCGACAACCTGGCTGCCGCCGGTGTTGTCCTGGCCAAGGGTTGCCGCGACTTCCTCGCCGGTTCCAATCGCGCGAAGATGGAGGCCCTTGGTGCTGCCGCCGCAGGTTGAGGTTTGGACCCAGAGCGGATCTCCGCACTGTTCAGTGCCGTCCGGAGCCGCGCTCGAGTTGCCGGGGCAGCCGGTGCCGGTGTTGAAGTTGAATGCCGGACCGAGCGTACCCAGGTTGTCGCGCAGATCGATCTCCTGACTGCTATTGACATCGCTGATCCAGGTGAGGTTGCTGATCGTTGACTGCTTAATTGCCGTGGCTGCGCTGCCAGTCAGGTCACGAACCGCGTTGAACTCAAACGTGTTGTAGGTGCCGGAGAGCGGTTCACGAATGACTACCTGGATGGGTTGACCGGCTCCGGCGACCGTGCCGCCGTAACCGGCAGGCGTGGGCGAGGTGGCCAGAAGATCGCCGGTGCAGGAATCTGTACCGTCGAAGACATGAGCCAGCACCTTGCGGTTGATGTTCTTGTGCAGGTAGCTGCCGTCACTTTGCGTGGCTCCGAAGCCGCTATTCGCGGTGTCGGCGTTATTTACAAAAACCAGTTCCGGAGACGCTCCGATGCTTAGAGTCGTATAGCCGGGAACGGCTGCCGCGGTGTAAGGGTCGGTCTTGAACGAAAAGCTATTGGGGTAGAACACTGCCTTTTTGGCGAAGGAATCGTAGATCGGGCAGCCCACCGTCTTGGTCCCGGTACCCGTCGATCCGCAGGCCGCCTGGTTGTAGCCAAGGCCGGCCATTCCGTTGGTGGTGTTATAGGAACTCAAGGCGCGAGTCGTGGCGTAGAGGCCATCCTCAGGACGAATGTCGGTGTGAGCGACATTGAAATAGCAGTAAGCGGTTTTTGTACCTGGCGTGCCTTTCTGTCCGCAGTAGGCTGGCGGCAGATTTTGCTTCGTGCCGGTCTTGGTCGGCAGAGGCGCGGTGACCAGAAAGGTTTGAATTGGCAACGGCAGCGCGGTCGCCGTTGGGACGTCCGGATTCCCGAAGATCACGTTTGCGCCGCTGTTAGCTTGTTCCCAGCTGCCCGCGCCGGTGGTGTGGCCGTAGCAATTGGCCTCGACCCCGACGAAGCCGGTTGCAACCTTGCCGTAGCAGAAAAAATCTTTGTTGCCCTGCACTGAGTCCGCCTGGTAGCCGACATACACGTTGCAAGTCGCACCGCTGTCGTAGAACACCCAAATCTTAAGACCGGTGTCGATGGTATTGACGCCAGTCCGTGCGTCTATGACCTGGGCAGCAGCGCTGCTCCAGATATTGGTGGGGGCGGTGTAGCCTGCGACGTGCTGGATTGCGTCGTTGGCTCCCCACGAAAGAGTTTGGAATTCTCCCGAGGATCCGATTCCCACGTAGTGGACATCAATCCCGCTGCTACAAGGTGCTGCAAAGCTGGAAGTCGCTAGGAGCAGTGTCGCCATCAGCGACAAGGCCCCGACGATAAGCTTCTTTTTCGTCATCTCATATCTCCTTTTAGAGTCTCTCTAGAATCTGCCGTTGGAATTGTTCTCGGAAGTGAATGCATGTCCTCGGACGCCGGTAAAACGCCTTCTACAAGCCCACCGCGAAACCAGCAGTGCAAATTTCCGGTGGAGTAATTACGGCTCTCGTGCGGGATAACTATCCCCGAAGCTTGTTACCGGACTATGACGAAAAAATTAACGGTGGGTTAATTCTTGGCTAGCGGACGATAAACGTCTGTGCAAAACCCGGCTTCAACACCGCACGTTTGCAACAATTTGCAGATTCTGTTCCCGGCTATTTCTTTTGCTACGGCTCTCCGATGGTCCCTTCCTTGTCGCCGGTAGTGTCATCGGAAATTAATCTGGCCTTCATTGGGCTGTAACAATCCGCCATTACGCTTAGCGGTCACCTGCGCGTCGTTGGGTCCACGGCAAAGTTTGGATGTGTCTTCAGTGTGTCTTGGGTGTTCATGATCTCCCTGGAGGGTGAGCTTTGAGATTTCCCCGTGTTCTTGCGTGCTGGCTCGCACTGCTTGCTGTCGTTGCCTGCCTGGCCAGCACTGAGGGCAGGGCGTTCGGAACTCCGTTGCCCAGTCCACAGGGCAAGGGCGCCTCGCTCAATGGCGTGGTGATGGATCCGAATGCGAAACCCATACCCAACGCCACGGTTGTGCTCACCGGCAAAGGCGGCGACAAAACTATTGCCGCGAACGAAAAGGGCGAGTACAGCTTCAGCGGGCTGGCCACAGGCGACTATAAACTCAAGGCGAGCGCGCCGGGCTTCGAGTCGTTTGAGACGGACGTAAGCCTGATCGGCAGCACGAGTTTGGAAATTGATCCTCCGCTGGTGCCCGTACCGGCGAGCCGGACGCCCGCGGTGGCCCCGGCAGTGGCTCCCGCACCAGCGCCTGGGGAAACACCGGCCGCAGTTCAGCGGGAAGCCCAGCCGAAGGCCCAGCCGGAAGCCGGCAGTCAAGCGCAACCACCCGCGGCTGCGGCTGCGCCAGCCGAGCCCGCGCAAACCACCGCGACGGCTCCGCAAAATTTTTCGGTCTCCGCGCAAAAAGGGCAGGCCGCGCTCTACGGCATTGTGACCGATCAATCGGGTGCCGTTATTCCAAACGGCACGGCCACGGCGACCGGGAAGACTGGAACGCCCGTCACCGCGACGGCGAATGCGCACGGACAGTTCGTGCTGAATTTGCCTCCGGGAGAATACAAGCTGAGCGTTGGGGCTCCGGGTTTTGCGCCTTTCGAAACCGCTGGCGTGAGCCTGGCAGCAGACCAGGCCATCGAGATCGACGCCACGCTGCAACCTCCCAGTGAGAAGACTGAAATCAATGTGGAGGCTGGCGGGGCCGCGCAGATCCAGACGGAGAATTCCCAGGTCGAGGGCACGATCACCCAGAAAGAGGTGTTGCAGACCGGACTGAACGGCCGCAACTTCACGCAATTGATCGCGCTGGCGCCGGGCGTCAGCAATCAGACTGGCCAGGACGAAGCGCTGGTCGGAGTGAAGGGCAGCGTGAAATACAGCGTGAATGGCGGACGCGTCGAGTACAACAACTTCGATGTCGACGGATCCGATGTGCTGAACGCCGGCCTCAACGGGGCCGAAAGCACGCTGATGGTGTATCCGAGTCTCGACGCGATTTCGGAAGTGAAGGTGCTCACCTCGAACTACGGCGCGCAATACGGCCGCAGCGCGTCGGGCACGGTTATCGTGACCACCAAGTCGGGAACGCAGAACTTCCACGGTGGCGTTTACGACTTTGTTCGGAACGAGTTCTTCAACGCGCGCAACTACTTCGATCAAACCACCAAGGCGCCACTCTATCGCCGGCAGGATTTCGGCGGAACGCTGGGCGGACCGCTCTACATTCCGGGTGTGTTCAACACAAAGAAGGACAAGACATTTTTCTTCTGGTCGGAAGAGTTCCGACTGGAGAAGACTCCGCAGGAATTCAACCAGGCCGTTCCCACGCTGGCCGAACGAACGCTGGTTACCGGCGCGGGCCTGAATGTGAACAGCTGCGCGATTGGGAGCATGTGCGCGAATTTCTCGGACGTTTGCCCGCCGACCGGCACGCACACCATCGACCGCAGCCTGTATCCTGACTGCCCGAGCGTTGCGGGACAGCCACAACTGTTTGTTCCGGTTTCCGCAACGAGCCAACAGATTCTCAGCACGGGAATGATTCCGTTGCCAAATTCCCAGACGGGCTGCAACTTTAACCTGCCGACCAGCAGCGGAACCAATATTCCCTGTTACGCCGCCGTGATTTCGCCATCCACGTACTGGCGCGAGGAACTGGGCCGCCTCGACCATAACTTCACGCAGAATATGCGCCTGTCGTTCCGTTACATTCACGACTCCTGGGATACGACCGTGGCCACGCCGGAGTGGGGATATGTGCAGAACAGTTTCCCCACGGTACAGAACAAGCTGAATGGTCCGGGCACGAGCATGGTGGTGCGCCTTACTAATACCATCACGCCGAAGCTTCTGAATGAGTTCCTGATCAGTTATGTCGACGCGCACATAACTCTTACTGACGTTGCCGGCCCGGGAGCGAACCTGACGAATCAGGTGGTTCCGCCATGCACTCCGGTGTCGAATCCTCCCGCAGACTGCATGAACTATATCTTCCCCAATGGTGCTGGAGGGAAACCGCCGGGGGTCGTGATCGCCGGCACCAACGCGCAATTTGGCGGCAACGGATTCACCGTGGACCCCTCCTACGCGCCGTGGGAACACACCAACCCGACCTACAGTCTGGGAGACGATCTTGGAATCAACTTCGGACACCATACTTTGCACGTTGGTGTTCAGTTGGTCGACGCGCAACGGAGCGAAACCAACGGCGCCATTGGATCGGCGACCGGCGATTTGCAGGGCTTGCTCACTTTCAGCAACCAGAACAGCATCACCACGGGGAATGCTTTTGCCGATTTTCTTTTTTCGTCGAACCAATCCGGGGCGTCGTATATCAAGAGCTATCAACAGGACAGTGCCCAACTCAAGTACTACAACAATTACTGGATTACAGAACCCTACGTTCAAGACGACTGGCACCTGAGCCAACGCTTGACCGTAAATGCCGGCTTGCGGTTGAGTTTATTTGGAAACTTCCACGAAAAAAACCTGAACGCCTGGAACTGGGTAGCTGGTAAATATGAACCGAGCGTTGCCGCAGGACTGACCATCCCGTCCATCATCACTGGTCCGGGCGGATACATTGCCGAGAACAACCACTTCCTCACGCCAGTCCCGTTCGACCCGACCAACTTGAGCTATGGCAATTTGCCGCCGGTGATCACGAATGGTCTGGTGCAGTGCGGCAAGAACGGCATCCCCGTGAGTTGCATGAGCAACCATACTTTTAATCCGGCTCCGCGGATCGGGTTTGCGTGGGACCCGCGAGGGGATGGGAAAACTTCGATTCGCGGTGGTTACGGAGTCTTCTTTGAACACGGAACGCCGAAGGAAGCGAACACGGGCTCACTCGAAGGCGGTGCGCCTCTGGTGCTGACGATGACCGCACCTTTCCCCGCGCCTTTTGCTTACTCAAGCATTGGCTTGGGCGGGCCGAATTCGAGTCCGCTCGCGTACCCGCCCGACGTGACTTCCATTCCTACGAAAGCGGTTTGGCCTTACGTGCAACAGTGGAGCCTCAGCGTGCAGCGCCAGCTGCCGAAAGATATGGTTGCCACGGTTGCTTACGTGGGCAGCAAGGGAACCCATCTCAGTGCCGAGTTGCAGGTCAACCAATTGCCCACGCCCCCGACAGGACCAGATACGGGCATTAATCTGAACGGGAACCCCTATGTTGCGGGCGATCCGGTTCAGGTGGCCCGCGATTGCAGCACGTTCCAGCCCGGCATTGGTTTCGTCGCCGGATCACAGGGAATTGTTGTTACCCCACAGGAACCGGCCTATGCCAACCTGGTGGCGGCGTGCTACGGGACAACGGACCCGAGCAACGGAGTTCTGAACACCTCCATTCCGGATCCTGGGAACATGCGTCCTTACTTTGGGTTCCGTAAAATTCTGTCGCTGCAGAATATTGCGGACTCGCAATATCACGCGCTGCAAACCACGCTGCGGCGGACGCGCGGGCCGGTGACCGTGGGCGTTTCCTACACTTACAGCCACTCGTTCGACGATTCTTCGGATCGCTCCGACTCTTCGTTTGTGAATTCTGCGAATATCCGGTCGAGTTGGGCCAGTTCAAATTTCGACCAGCGACATCTGTTCAACCTTAATTACGTTTACGATTTGCCAAAGCTCGGCAGCGGTTTCAAACGGATGGTCAGCTACGGCAAACCCGGGGAGGGAACGGATCAGGCTGCGCCAGGTGGTTCGAGTGATTCCGGACTCCTGCGTGCTTTGTTCGATGGATGGGAGCTTTCAGGCATTACGGTTTTCCAGTCTGGAACTCCTTTCAGCGTCATTAATGGCGGCAGCAACAATCTTGGAATCTCGGTTCTGGATAACGCCGGCATCGCCAATGGCGCGGGAACCGGATCCTACCCGGATGTAGTTGCCAGCCCGCGCAGCAAGCTGCCCGTCGGGATCCAGAAGTTTACGCCGCAGAGCATTGGCCCCCTGTTGTTTAACCCCGCGGCTTTCGCGGCACCACAAGGCCTGACCTTCGGCGACGCGGGACGAAATTTCCTGAACAACCCGCATCGCTTGAACTTTGACATGTCGATATTCAAGAACTTCAAGATCACCGAGGGCAGTGTGCTCGAGTTTCGCGCCGAAGCGTTCAATGTTTTCAACCACACGGAATTTCGAATCTTCAATCCCAACATCGGGAATGCGGCGCAGAACACAATCAGCTGCTATGGCGGAGGCACGGGCGGGCTTCCGTTTACTGCGGCGGGCGGGTTGACGCCCTCGGCCCTGACCACCGGCAACCCGAACGGCGCGCCCGGTAACGTGGATTGCACGACGGGAAGCTCGTTCCTGCGGCCGATTGATGCACACCGTCCTCGGACGATCCAGCTGGGATTGAAGTACAGCTTTTGAGTGGAGAGCAGCGCTGTGACCCGGACAGGAGACAGATCGCATGCCACTGGCGGCAAAAGGCGCACGGAGCACGGCTACGTTCTGCTCGGATTACTTTTGATGGTGTCGGTTCTGATTATTGCCGCCGCCGTGGTTGCGCCGAACCTGGCATTCCAGATTAAACGCGATCGGGAGGAAGAGTTGGTTCATCGCGGAGTGCAGTACACGCGTGCAATCCGCAGCTACGCGAAACGTACTGGCCGCTATCCGGTCCGCGCCGAGGATCTTCTGGGCGGTCCCGATCAGCGTTTTATTCGCAAACTCTACAAGGACCCGATGACCGGCCGAGATTTTAAGTTTCTCCATTTGGATGACGTGCAGCCGACGCCGGCAAACCTCAATCCCTCGGCAGCTCAAGCGGGCGTGAATGACGACGGAAGTTTCTCAGCGGGAACTACTCCAACTCCATCGTCTTCCGGCAATTTTTCTTCTGACAATCCTGCTCAGGATTCGTCAGGCGCAGCCAGCCAGAACAGTGTCCGGCCGAGTGCCCGTGCCACTGGCGGCACGACGCTCGGCGGGTCCTCAAATGCTGAGACGAGCGGGAGCCAGCCTGGAAGGTTGATTTTCGGCGTCGTCAGCACCAGCAAGGCGCGCAGCATTCGTGAGTTCAATCACAAAGATCACTACAGCGACTGGCTATTTTTCTACGATCCCAGAAGTGACCGTGGATACGAGATAAAGGGTCCGACCTCGCTGACTCCGCAAGTCTTCCCGGTTCACACGCCGAACCAAACTCAGCAAGGTGGACCGGGCCAGCAAACTTCGCAGCAGACATTGCCGCAAACGCCGCCGCAACAACCTCAGGATGCCCCCCTATCGCAATAGGATGAAGGCGCCTTTGGATCTCGCGCTCAATGGCTGTCAGGGGCAACGCCGGCCAAAGCTTTCTGCGCCTCGACGAACTTAGGGTCGAGCTTCAACGCCGTCTCATACGACTGCCGCGCGTCAGGAATCATCCCAGCTGCCTGCTGAAGTTGCCCCAGCTGTAGATAAGCGCCAGGAGTGGGATGTGTAGCAGCAAACGTCGACAATTGTCGGGCCCGCTTCGCCATACCCAGCTTGCCCAGGTCCAGGAAAATAACTTCATTGTCAGGTTCCATTTTCTGCGCCTCGCGGAAGTACTGCTCAGAGGCGGCGTAATCTCCGAGCTGTTGGTAGGCGGCTCCGAGATCGATGAAGGATTTGGCTACGAGATGCGGATCCTGGGTCAGCGAAAGCACTGTTTGATATTGCTCGATCGCCTCCCGCACTTGCCCGTGTTCGTGCATATCCGCTCCCAGGTTGAGATGGCTGATGGCATCGTTGGGATTGATGCGGACGGCATTCTTGAAATGGACCAAAGCTTCGTCCAGATGGCGCTGGCCGGTGGCTTCGTAGTTTTCTACCAACAGTGCGGACCCGACATAATCTTCGGCCATGTAATTATCCCTGGTCACCTGCAGAGCATGCGACCACAAGTCGCGGCTGCTGCGCCAGTATCCAGTCTGCCGCCACGTCAACAGGGCGAGCGCCACAAGGATGACGACAGCCACGCCGCGAAGAAGTCGAGCGTCGAACCGCTGCTTCTCGGCCAAGTCCGCGACGCCCCAAACCACCATCACGAAAATTCCTATCAACGGAAGATAGGCATAGCGATCCGCCATGGCCTGGTCGCCGACCTGTACCAGGCCGATCATCGGTACCAGAGTCCCGAGAAACCAAAACCATCCAACTGGAAAATACGTCCGGGTGCGCACACTCCAAATCCAAATCGTAACGCTGACCAGGAACAAAGCACACAGAGCAAACTGCCACACCGGAAGCCGGTACCCCTCATACGGATAAAACGATGCAAGACCAACGGGCCAGAATGCTTTGAAGATGTAGGCCGAATAGGCGTAGCAGGCGTTCGCCAGCCGGACGAGCAGCGGCACGTGTTCATTGGTTGCGACCGCGGCTTTTTGCGCGAACAGCGTCACCGCACTGCTGGCGGCCGACAAGAGCACTAGCGGGAGCTTCTCCAAGACTAGTTTTCCAAGTCGCAGGCGGGGCACTGGGAATGCCGCCGATACTGTTTTCAACGATGCCACCCTTCCGAGCGGCCAGAAATCCAACAGAAGCAGGGCAAAAGGAAGCGTCACTGCCATAGGCTTTGCGGCCAGCGCCAGGATGAATAGACCAACGACGGCGAGGTAGCGCTCCCACGCGCGGTCGCCGGGTATACCAGCCGTATGCGCCGAACGTAAGCAAAACAAAAAACATGCAAAGCACAGTTTTTCGCTCTGCAATCCATGCGACGCTTTCCACATTGATGGGATGCAGGGCGAAGAGAGCGGCTACGAGCAAGCTCTTAAAGGTCGATCCGGTCACACGCGCCAGGAGCAGAAAGAGCAGCACCACGTTGCATAGGTGAAGCAGGACGCTGGTGAGGTGGTGACCTTTCGGATTTAATCGGAAGATCTGGCAATCGGCTGCGTGGGAGAGCCAAGTGAGCGGATGCCAGTTCGTGGCGTCGGTGGAAGTGAGAGCCCAGCGCAGGGTGGCCAGCGTAAGGCCCTGCTGTACCTGTAAGTTTTCGACGACGTATCCTTGATCGTCATAGTTTACGAACGGGTTGCTGAGTGCCCTGAAGTAGACGGTGAAGGTGACGGCCGCAAGCAGAATGCAAATCGTTGCGTAAACTTTGGTGTGCCGCTGGGACCTTTCCGGCGGAGCCAGAGTGATGGCGGGGCCGCTCGCTGCGATCTTGAGGGCGTCCTGCTCTTGGGGATCGAGACGCACTCTTGCCCGCGGTGGCTTGCTGTGTTTCGTGTTGACAGGCATCGTGGCCTCTGGAAGGCGAACCATCAGGGTACCGGAGAATTGCGCTCCGCAGTAGACCCGCACGCCGCCATTTGCAGATTTAACCTGGCCGTAACAATCGCGATGCAATCGCTGCGATTTTTCCACCAACTGATCCGCGGGAGCCGTTGACCGCCACTGTCTTGTTCGCTGGCAGGGACGCGGATCGCTCTGAATCCCGCACCAGAGGCGGCTTTGTCCTTGACACCGTCGAGAGCAAAGTTGAGAATGGCTGGCGGTTTACCGGCTGCCTCCCCCATAGAAGCCGGTTTCAATTCCGGCCAACACCCTTTATACGAGTGCGTAACGTTGAACCGCTGAGCGGATAAAGCTCGCTCCGGATTCGGCCAGCCACTCTTGTGAACACTCAGAAAAACGGAGAGAAGAATGAAGACGGCGCTGCGTGGTGGTTTTGTGGCAGTAGGACTGTTCGTCGGCATCATCTTGGGGTCGCAATCGTTGGCTGCGCAGTCGTTCAGCTTTCCGGTCGGAGGCTTCACGTCGGCGAATGTTTGCGCAAACAGCAGCTCTCCGGCGTCAAGCTGCCAAGTACTGACGAATGGCTCTCCCAACCAGCCAACGCTTACTACCAGCGGCGGTCTGCGGCTGACGACCGCGAATACAAATCAGCATGGCTCAGCCTGGTTCAACCTGCAGCAGCCACTCTCCACAGGATTCACCACGGCTTTCCAGTTCCAGATTTCCAGTACGAATTCGTGCTACGGCTGTGCGTTTCCGGCCGACGGCATGGCGCTGGTCATCCAGAATGATCCGGCGGGCACGGGCGCAATTGGTTATACCGGGGACGGCCAAAACATGTCTTATGGCAACAATGACGTTTCCACGGCGAGCGGCCCGGGCAACGCCATTACCAATAGCCTTGCCATCGAACTCGATACTTTTCAGAACACTAACTACAGCGATCCCAACGGCAACCACATCGCCGTGCAAAGCTGCGGGCCCAACAACGCCAGCACGCTGACGCCTAATAGCGCAGATCACGACTACATGTGCCCGGACGGAAATCTCGCGAAGCTGGCGCTGCAAACCCTGCCTTCCGGCTTGTCCTTGGCGGACGGAAATGTCCACACCATTACTGTGAACTACTTGCCGCCGGGGACGTGCACCAGCAGTTGCAACAATTTCTCCGTATACCTGGACAGCACTCTGATCCTGCAGGCGACTGTGAACATCGCGACGCAACTGAACCTGACGGGCAACGGCAGCGCTTACCTGGGTTTCACTGCCGCGACCGGTTCGTTGGTCGAAAACAACGACATTATCAGTTGGTCCTTCAGTTCGTTGCCGCTGGCGCCGATCACCATTAACCAGCCCTTGCAGACGACTACCACGACCTTCAACTACACCCCCGCGCTGTCCGCGATAACGGATTACTCCCAGAGCGGATTGGGAAGTGGCGCGTTCTCCGGCGTGTTCATGCAGGGCACGGTTCAGACGATTACGGATCAGCAATTCTCTGACCTGGTGACGAACACTCCGTTTCAGGGCAGCAGCTGCCAACACCAGGACACCGGTTCCGGAAACTATGCCTGCGTGGTTACTACGGATCTTTGCACGAACTCAGCCAGCGGAACTCCAAGCGGAGCCAACTGCCCGAACACTGGCACGAATGCTCTCATCAACGTGTCGAACACATATAACCTCGATCCCTCCCAAAAGCCGATCATCGCCCCGGGTTACATCATGGGCAAAGACACAGCGCTCAGCTGCGGCGCCAGCGGAGACAATACCTGCAAGGGGCTGGTGAACATTTTCAGCAGCATAAGCGGCGACGCAGCAACCAGCGGCGGACGCACTAACAACTTCAATTCCACTCTGATTCCGATTCTCGGTGCGGTTCAACCGAGCACCGCTGCCAGCACGACTCCCACACTGAACAGCGGCTGGACGAATGGAAGCGTGACACTTAGTTTCAACAGCATTGAGACCGTACCGAGCAACAACACGAATCCGCCGGCTACTTTGCCGGCCATCGCCACCATCAATTACAGCGTCACAGGAGCGAACCTCCCGACTCCACCGTCGGGAACGCTCTCAGGAACCGCTGGATCGATCGTTATTCCAGCTACTTCTCAAGGAGCGACCGTGGTGACGTTCTTCGCCACGGATAGCGCGGGTACGATCGAGAGCCTCACCACGAATAGCGGCGGGCAGGTGAGCAGCGCGACGCCAACGATTACGATTCAAGTCGACACCATTCCACCGACGGTAAGTTGCACGCCGCCCGTTCCCGCGTGGCAGTCGACTGACGTCATCGTTCCCTGTACCGCGAGCGACAACGCAGGCGGCTCGGGCTTAGTTGGCCCAGCTTCGTTCAATGTTACGACGAACGTACCCGTTGGAACAGAAACGAACGCCGCCACGATACCGCCCGTCACGGTCCAGGATATTGCGGGCAACACCTCTGCTCCCCAAGGTCCTTTTGGTCCGTTTGAAGTGGATAAGAAAGCCGCCGGTAATCACTGGGGCCGACGATTTCGCCAGTCATCGCCACTCTTCGGTCAGTCGGTGACTGCTAACTATAGCTGCACCGACGGGGGTTCCGGCGTTGTGCTCTGCGGACCATCCGGCTCCGCGACTATTCCCGCGACGGGTAACACCGGCCCGCTCAGCAGTCCGGCGAGTGGTGCCACGGGAACTCACACAGTTGTCATCAACGCGCAGGATGCAGTCGGCAACCAGAGCGCGCCGAGCTCTGTGACCTACACCGTAGGTCAGGCTACACCAACGCTCACTTGGTCGACGCCGGCCGCAATTACTTACGGCACGGCATTGAGCGCGATACAACTCAACGCAACGGCCAGCGTGGCCGGCGCGTTTACCTATACGCCGGCAGCAGGAATCGTGCTGACTGCGGGGACACACACGCTATCGGTGACTTTCACGCCGACCGACACCACCGACTACACCGCCGCTACGACTACCGTGCTGCTGGTTGTGAATCAGGCGGCGCCGACTATCACATGGGCGACTCCCGCTCCAATCACCTATGGGACGGCCTTAGGCACATTGCAACTGGACGCTGCGTCGAACGTAGCAGGCACGTTCATTTACAATCCTGCGGCGGGGACGGTATTGAACGCGGGCACGCAGATTTTGTCGGCCACGTTCGCGCCTGCCGACACTATCGACTACTCCACGGCGATCGCGACCGTGACGTTGACGGTGAACCAGGCAGCCTCAGTCATTTCCTGGGCCACGCCCGCGCCCATCACATACGGGACAGCGTTGAGCTCCACTCAACTCGACGCAACCGCCAATGTGCCAGGAACCTTTGTGTACACGCCCCCCGCAGGAACCGTGTTGCCAGCGGGAAGCCAAACCCTGGCAGTGGCCTTCACGCCGACCAATGCTGTGGACTACAAGTCGGCGACGGCGCAGGTAACGCTGCTCGTGATCCAACCGTCGATTGGCCTTTCCCCCAGCAGCCTGAACTTCGGGAACGTGAAGTACGGGAACCTGGTATTCCTGTTGGAGACTGTCTCCAATCCTGGCAGTACGCCATTGAAGATCACAGGTGTCTCGATCAAGCTCGGATCAGGATCAGATTCGGATGACTTTGGAGTTGTGAACCTGTGCGGCGAGTATTTAAATCCCGGCAAGCGCTGCGATATCGTGGTCAGTTTCTACGCCGATGATCTCGGGGCGCACAATGCGACCCTGCTGGTTAGCGACAACGCTGCGGGAAGCCCGCAACAAGTCCCGATCACTGCGAACGTGGTGAAGAAGTAGGCCAGGCTCCGGCGGAAAGACGGCGGCAAGACAACGCGACAGCGGCGCTCAGCTCTGGTGTCGAACTAGGAAGCTGCGAACTGGGAAGCTTCGGCGTAAATGGGCTTCAGATCGTAGCGTTCGATGATGTGCTCCGCACCCTGCTCTTTGCGGATCTCATCGAGCAGGTTGCGAGCCTCACGGTATTGCGCCGCGGCTTCGCCTGCGCTTCCAGAAAGTCGAAGCGACGTTCCAAGCAGGTAGTGAATCCGCGCGCTCTCCAGGCGCAACCCCAGCTTTTCGCTTCTGGCCAGGCTGCGCTGGAGTTCCTGGCGTGCATGCGAATAATCTTTGTCCTTGATCATGGCCTCGCCGAGCAACACCGAGCAGGCGACGGAAACGTATTTGTTGCCTTGAGCATCGGCCTGCTGCACTAGACTCCGCAGATCGTTCATCGTCGAGCTAGAAATCGTGGAATGAGAGATCGCAGAATGAGAACCTGCCTCGGTGATCGCAACCTGAGCCAGATTCATTCTGGCGGTTAGAAGCGCGTCTTTGTCCGATGCGTGTCCCGCTAAACGCTGCGCCTGCTGATAAAAATCCTCCGCCGACTTGAGGTCGCCCTGGTAGAAGCGGACATCGCCCTGCGTGTTCAAGATGGCGGCCTGAATCGAATCGTTCTTCAGATCGCGAGCCAGTTCTTTCGATTCTTCCAGCGGTTTTGCTGATTCGCTTCCTCGTCCCGATTGTGCGAGTGCATCCGCCAAGTCGTTCAACGCATCACCCGGCACGCTGCTTCGGTCGCCCAGAGCCTGAAATGCCTTGACCGCATCCTGCAACGCGTCTACCGCCGGCCCTAATCGTCCCTGATGCTCAAAAATTAAGCCCATACTGTGGGAGACGACCGCCGCACCATGGTTGTCGCCGCCCTTGCGATACAAATCCAGGCTTCGCATGTAGGATGTCATCGCCTGATCGTACTGTCCCAGGCTGCCGTATGCGCTTCCCAGGTGTTGCAGCGTTTCGGCGATGTCTCCCGGCACGTTTAGTTTTTCGCGAATTTGCAAGGCCTGCTGCAAATAGGTAAGGCCATCCTCGGTCTCGCCTTTTTGCAAATAGGCGGTGCCGATGTTGCTCAGACACAAGGCCTGGTAGGTATCGTCGCCAGTGTCGCGCTGAATTTGCAGCGATTCTTTGAACATTTGCAGCGCTTTGTCGGGTTCGCCGCGCTCCAGGTAAAGGTCGCCAAGGTCGATAAGCGTGTCGCCCGCATCTTTCTTCGCGCCAATTTCCTGCCGGATCTTGAGAGCATCGTTGTATGCCGACAAGGCAGCATCCGGTTTTCCGAGCGAGAGTTGCACCTGCGCAATTTCCGCCAGGCTCGCTGCGACTCCGCGTTGTTGTCCTAGTCGCTGGTTGATCGCCATCGAGTCCTCATAATTGCGCAAGGCCTCGGCCGGCTTGTTCATCAATTTGTACGCAATCCCGGTGGCCTGGAGGATGAGCGCCTGCTGCTCCTGGTTGTCCAGGTCGATCGCGATATGCCGTGCCTGGTCGAGCGGATCCAGTCCCTTCTGCGGATTGCCCGCCTTGATCTCCACTCGTCCCATCGAGAGGAGTGCATCGAGATTCTTGCTGTCGGCGCGCAGCACGTTCGCATAATAGGAGCGCGCCTTGTCCAAGTCGCCGGCATCTTCGTAAAGGCTTCCGAGCGCGAACTGCACGTCCAGGTTGTCGGGAAAACTTTTGGCCAGATTTTCGTAGGCGGCGATCGCCTTCGGATTGTCCTTGGAAACCCGCGCCAGACTGGCTTCGATAAAGTACCGCTGTGCCAGCGGAAGATTCTGGCTCAAGTCAACCGCGCGCCGCGCCGACTGCTCGGCCTCCGCGTCGTGTCCGAGCGCAGAATAAGCTTCGCCCAGCCGCGAATAAGCGACCGCAAATTGCGGATCTTCCTTGGTGGCTGCCTCTAGCTGCTTCTCGGCCTCGAGATTATTTCCCTGGCGCAATAACTGAAGTCCCTGGTTGTAGTCACGCAGAGCGTCCACGGAAGTCGAAGTCGGCTTGAAAGATTGCGCCTGCAGTTCCTTTACGAGATCCGATGACAAGGAAAGGTTTTGGCGGATCATTGCTGCCAACCGGTCTACTGCCGCTGACAGATCCTGTTGACTGGCGGCCTCAACCTTCACTGGGATTGTCCGGTTGTGTCTGCGATCCTGCACTGTCGCGTCGATGCGAATCTGATCGCCTAACTTGGTGTACTGTCCCCAAACCAGAGTGTCGGCATTGGTGAATTCGGCAACCCGGCCGAGAGTTGAGGAATCGACCACGGAATCCGGCGTGATTCGCAGATCGTGAAACACCTGCTGCACGCGGTCGGAAGAAACCGCTCGCAGATGCGCGGATTGCCCAACATCCGTGCTCAACATATCGGCAAGACTCGGGCCCAGCCAGTCCCAGGACTGATCGCCCGACGCATTATGAAAGGGAATCACCGCCAGCGAGAGCGCGGGAGCAGAAGCGTTTTTCGTAGCCGACGGAAACAGTGTCCCGCGAAATACGTAGCCGACGATCGCCAGCACGATCACTGTGGCAATCCCAGTCACGAGCGGCCAGTGAACGGTCCGCGCCCAGGGCTCTACGGCCGGCTGAAAGCCCAGCGTTGCGGCCGCGCGATTGCTCTGCCAGGCTTCGAGATCACGCAGCAACTCGGCGGCACTCGCGTAGCGCAACTTGGGATCGCGCTCCAAGCACTTGCTGACGACGTTGCTCAGCGGGCGGGGAATCGTCCCATCGTGATCGGAGACTGGAACCGCCCGTTCCTGCGTACGCCGGATCAAGCTGGCCACAACGCTCTCCGCCTTAAACGGAGTCACGCCAGTCAATAGCTCGTAGAGAATCAGGCCCAGAGTAAAAAGGTCGGAACGCTGGTCCAACTCCTTCGCCAGGGCCTGCTCCGGAGACATGTATTCCATGGTCCCAACCAAAGCTCCGGTCTGGGTCATGCCTTCGCCGGCCAGCGTGCGTGCCAGGCCGAAATCCATGAGCAGAATCCGGCCGGTTTGATCGCGCATGATGTTTTGCGGTTTCAGATCCCGGTGGATCACTCCCACACTGTGAGTGGCTTCGAGCGCACGGCAGATCTGTTGCGTAATTTCCACCGCGTCTTCCGGGGAAAACTTTTTCTTCTCCTGGATCAGCGTCCGCAAATCCTGGCCTTCGACGAACTCCATGGTGATGAACTTCACGCCATCGGCGTCGCCCAGGTCATAAATACGGATTACGTTCTTGTGCGTGACCTGGTGGGCCAGCAGCAGCTCTTGCTTGAATCGCGCCAGGATCGAGGAATTGGCCGCCAACTCCGGCCGGATCAGCTTGAGGGCCACCGGACGATCCAGCTCCCGGTCCATGGCCTTGTAGACTGCGCCCATCCCGCCTTCGCCCAGCAGTTGCAGGATTTCGTAGCGGCCGCCCAGCACATCGCCGGGCTGCATAGCGGGCGCTACGCTCAGAGAACGTGCGGGCGTGGGGCTAGGAGAACGAGGCGGCGGCGTTGGAACGGCGAACGGCGCATCTCCATCGACCAGGGTAGCCTCGGGATCCGACGACGCTTGCGGAAATTCGAGTAAAGTCGCGTCGAGGTCGGGCGGAAGTCCGGAGCCGGAACTATCACCCTTCGCAGGCACGCCAACGCCCGGCGAGTTTGTCGACTTCGCCCGATCCTGGGGATCAAACCGCGGATTCCGGTTTTGCATGAGTCGCTCGGCCTGGGGGCCACACTGAAAAGCCCCAACGCGCGTCGAAAGAAACGCAAGCGTCCAAAGTATATACCGCTTGTCTGGGCCGCGGACGCATCCGGCAGATGAATGTTGTACTCGGTCTGGCCGGTGTTCACCACATCGAAATTCTTGCGATCTCCAAGCAGCGATCTCCAAACCGCGATCTCCAAATAACGATCTCCAAATAACGACCTCCAAATAACGATCTCCAAATAACGATCTCCAAATAACGATCCGTGTCCATTAACAACGCCATCCGCAAGGCGCCCCGTAAGATGACCGGCGGTTATGAAGCTTGTTCGTCATTTTCGACCCAGAAGGCCCTACGGGTTGACAGCCTCCCCGCTCTCAGCTGAGAGTATTGGGTGGCTGCGCGGGGCTGGCTCCGGGGAAGCGCGGGCTAGCCGGGCGGGTGGTGAGAGTGAGAGAGGCTTGAGAGTAAGAGGATGATCCTGGGTCAACTCATCGTCGATAAACCGGTTGCCGGTAAACTAGTCCTTGGAAACATGCCGAAGCTCAATAGGAAGTCGCACCGGGTGAGCGTGTCCCCGCTGTTTCTCGCGGCGACGTTCGTAATGTTGGCCACCGTCGCTCCATTCCTTCAAGTCCTTCAAGCCCGCGAGAAAGACAAGCTTTCCTACGGCGAGGGATTGATCGTGAACGTCCCTTTCACCGAGGCGGAAGTGGAGCAGGTCGTACAAGACGTGTCGCAGAACGGCATCATCCGCGGCACCAAGGAATACAACAAAGACGAGTACGTCGCCGGCGCCAAGCCCGCTGATTCCACGCACGCATTTCCGGCCTGGACCGGAGGCGGCAAGGTGTTTTATAAAGTCAGGCTGCAGGCGCTCGACCCTCGAAACTTTAAGGATGGCGGCGACGTCGGGACGCTGGCCGTGCGCTACGTGCTTCAGCCTCAGGGCGCCAAAAACACTGTGTTGCGTATCGACGCGGTCTTTGTCGAGGACTTCCGCCGCACGGTGCATGCTTCGAACGGCTCGGTGGAAAGCAGCGAATACAAGGACATCAAAGACCATCTTGATGCCATTGAGCTCATGAAGCAGCAGACGATCGAAGCGGAACAGGAACGTCAGAGTCAGTTGTCCAAGAAGCAGCCTCAACCAAAGCAGCTTCCATCAACGAATGGAGGCAATGAGCGCGCGGCTGCACCTCCTGCTGCGCCTGCGCCGGCTGAGGTTGTATCGGCTGCGACGGCTCCGGCCGGGGTTGCGAATGTTGCTAATGACAGTTCCAGCCGCGGTGCGCAGAGTTCCAGCCGGACTCCGCCCGCAGGGTCGGCAGATCAATCCGCCGCGCGCAACGGCGCCCCCGGTGAGAATGTTTCGAATCAACCCATTGCGAGCCCAAGCGTTTCCAGCCCAAGCGGCTCGAGCCAAAACGTGTCGGGCGAGATCGCGTCCGGTGTGACCCTGGAGCAACACGTGCACGATCTGCGGCAGCAGGTGGAGCGACTGGTGAAATCGCCCGGCGCTCCGCTCAAGTCCGCGCCCTTCCATACCGCGAGCACCCTGAGCGCGCTGACGACAGGTACAGAGGTTCTGATCCTGATCTCGACTCCGTACTGGTATGGCGTGGAGACGCGCGATGGCCAGCATGGCTGGGTTTTCCGTGACTCACTGGAGTCACTGCCATGAAGCGGGAATCCATGGTATCCCGACGCGTGGTGTGCCGGCGCGCTTTGTCCAGACACGCCTTGTCCAGACAATGGTGCCGAGGATTTATTTGTACGCTCTTGGCGATCATGGTTATCACTTTGCTCGTCGAACGCGGCAAAGCGCAGGGCGGCGGGTATGAGCGCAGTTTCGCGGAATCGAAAGCAACCGTCGAGAAGGCCTTGAAGGATATAACGTTTTCGTTCGCCGGCCGTCTTCCGGTGTTGGATGGGTTCGCTCTTCCGGGTGATCGACCGCTTGACCGCTACCAGCGTGGCTATTTCCAGTCCACGGTTCAGGTGACCGCAACGGCCTCTGGAGGGTCGGTCGTGCATGTGAGCACCAAAGTGACCGCCTGGTATCCCGATCCGATTCCCTCACGCTCTGGATATCAGTTGCTAACCTCAAATGGTCGACTCGAGGCGGACCTGCTCGATCAGTTGGCAGAGGAACTGAGTAAGAGGGCAGCAGCAGGACCAGCAGCACCCGCAGCGGCGACAACGGCGACATCAACAACGGCAACGCCAGCCATGGCAGCTCGAACAACGGCAGCGCCAGCAACGGCAACGAATTCTCCGGTAGCTGCAGCATCCATGCCTCCCACTCCATCGCCAAACCTGGCGGCCAAGCCTCCCACCTCCCCAAAGCCAATCGTTCAAACTCCGCCTGCGGATTCCGCGCCCTCTGCACCGATGCCGCGATTGCCAGAGACGGGCGGAACATTTTCTACCTCGGTGGCGCAGGGTCTCGCCACCCGGGCGGCCGATGTTCCCGCAACGCCGACTCCGGCGCCGTCCGGTGACCCTGCAGGTTTGAAGGCCGAAGCGGAGAGCCTGGAGGAAATCCTCAAGAACCAGGCGCACCCCAAGAATCTTGTGGCCGTGAAAAAGTCGGGTACGCCTGTGGTCGATGCCCCGAGTTTGAAGGCCAAGACGTTATTCCTGGCCAGTGAACACGATGAGTTCGAGATGCTCGACTTCAACGCAGACTGGGTTCACGTGCGGGTTTCCGGTTTGTCCCGAGGATGGGTGTGGCGCAACAACCTCGAAATGCCGGATGAGATTCCTGACGTGGATGCAAAACCCGGAGCGGCGCCCGCAGTCGCGGACTTATTCCATGTGGTGCGCGAAGAGACTTCCACATTCCCCGGCGATTGGGGACCCCTGCGCGGTAAGAGCGTAAAAATCTTATCAGTCGAAAAGATCGACGAAAATGCAAAGAACAGCACCACACAGGAAAAACTGGGATTCGCAAAATCCCTGCTTGAACAACGCTATGCGGATCTTGCCAAGAACTCGGGAAGTGTGGAAGGAATCGTGCTGATCTTCGATTCCGCGGATGGCGGCATGATCGCGGTCACGCTGCCGGTTCTTCAGCAGTGGAAGGCCGGCACCCTGTCAGACGCTGCGTTGTGGCACCAGAGCTTCTTTGACCCGCCGGAAACCTTCGGCGTCTCCGCGGGTTCTTCCGCCAGTCAGTAGACTAGGCGCGGGAACGCCGGTGCTTTCCGAACACACTTCGCTTCGCCGGAATCGTAATCGACTCTAAGTCGGCCTGGACGGAAACGAACCGGAAAGCCAGGACCTCAACTCTCCCCCGCTTGAGTCCATAGCGCCACCCATGCATCTACGTAGGTATGGCAACCTCAAACGATATCAGCTTGGCCGAGGCCATCGCGCTTCTTTCCCGCACACCTGCAACCCTGAATGCACAGTTGCGCGGCCTGCCGAACATCTGGGTGCGGCACAACGAAGGGCGCAACAACCAGGGAAAAGATACCTGGAGCGCGTTCGACATTGTGGGCCACCTGATCGTCGGCGAGCGCACGGACTGGATGCCGAGAGTGCGGGTCATCCTCGAGAGCGGGGAAGCGCGGCCCTTTGATCCCTTTGACCGTTTTGCGCAATTGAAAGAGAGTCAAGAAAAATCGCTGGAGCAGCTTCTCGACGATTTCGCGCGCCTCCGTGGGGAAGGTCTGGCGGCGCTGCAGGCATTGAATTTACAGCCAGAAGATTTGAAGCGGAGAGGAAAGCATCCAGCGCTGGGAGTGGTGACGCTGTCAGAGCTTTTAGCCACGTGGGTGGTTCACGACCTAACGCATTTGCATCAACTGTCCCGCGTCATCGCGCACCAGTATCGAGACGCGGTAGGTCCGTGGAGCGCCTATCTGGGTGTGTTGCAGTGTGCCGGTCATAGCGCTCCGTAGGGATGCACTGGCTGCGAGTCATCCAAGACTAATCTGCTGGTGGGGCGGATGCGCGAGTCGTCTTTTGCCAGTGGTAGAAAAATGGAATGCCGGCGATGATCACTGCCAGGCCGAGCGTGGAGCGCACCGGGCGGACCATCCACAAGTTGATGGTCAGAGCGAGCGCAGCAAATAAGAAAATGAGCGGCGTCCACGGATAGCCCCATGCGCGGTACGGCCGAGTAAGGTTAGGCTCGATACTGCGCAGGCGAAGAAGTGCGATCGCCGTCAGCGCGAAAAAAATCCAGACCGCAAACACAAAGAGCGAATAAAGCTCCTCGAACGTCCCGGTCAGTGCCAACAGCGCCGCCACGGAGCCCAGAAAAATCAACGCCCCACTTGGTGTGCGAAAAGAAGGTTGAATCCGCGTGGCAAACTGAAAGAAGACGCCGTCGCGCGCCATCGCGTACGGAATGCGCGCCCCCGTCATCACCACCACGTGGAGCGCTCCTAATGCGGAGATGGCCATGGCGATAGTGAGCCAGACTGCTCCACGGGACCCGGCGAACGAGCGCACTACATCGGACGCCACGTGCGGTGAAGAAGCAATCTGCGCGAAAGTCAAAGAGTGGAAATAAATAACGTTTGCCGACAGATAAAGCCCGCCGACCGTGAGCAATCCCAGAATAATCGCCAGAGGAATGTTCCTTTGAGGATGCAGTACTTCCTCGCCCAAATCGCCGAGATCATTGAAGCCGTTGTAGGCCCACATGGCAGGAACAAGCGCAGTCAGCACGGCCCCGATGGTCGCCCAGCGCAGCATTCCCGAAGCCAAAGGCGCGGCCGCTGGGACGGCGTCGAGCACATTGTGTTTTCCAAAGACAACGCCGGCGACGACGATCATGACAATCGTTCCGACTTTCAGGCACGTCAGCAGCACCTGAATCGCGCCGCCCGTCCGCACATTCAGGTAATTGATGGCGGTCACCGCCAGCACCACCAGCGCCGCCAGCGGCTGCGCCAAGGTGTAGGTGAAGTTGTAACTTCCGAGATGGCCGCTGAAGAGCGGCATGCTCACAACCGGGAACAGGAATCCGACCAATCGAAGGAATCCTGCTCCCAGTCCCGCCATGGCCACCGGCCGGTCAAGAAACGAACTCATCCAGCCAAAAAGAAATCCCCAGAGCGGACCGAGCCCGCGGCTGAGGTAGACGTAAGGGCCGCCCGCCTTGGGGAATGCCGCACCCAGTTCTGCATAGCAGAAGGCGCCGCACAGCACGATCAGGCCGCCGATGATCCACGCGGCAAAAACCAGGGCCACCGAGCCGGCGGCCCGAGCCATGTCACTGGTGACAAGAAAAATGCCCGTGCCGATGGAGTCGCCGATCACGATCGCCGTGGCCGCCCACAGTCCTAAGCCACGAACTAAATCTGGTCGCCGGGCCGTCGGGTCGTTATGACTTGGATCTTCGTGACTTGGATCGTCGCGACCTAGACTCGCGACCTAGATCGTCGCGATTTGGATCTCTGCGACTTGCCTCAATATGATCTGCCAGATCGGGCCCTCTCGCGCATGCAAAGGTTCAGTGAGACTACTCCCGGCGATGGGGGTCGTCAACCGGCGGGCGCTCGCGTTATCATCGAGACCGTGGCGGGTGGCCATTTCTCGCGTCTTTTTGCGAGAAGTGGGGCTCTAGCCGCGACATAAGCTCTCGCGCGGCAATGCCAAAAAGTCTATTGAGCAAATCATGCTAAGCGAATTTAGTTGGGACCAGCGCTATCGCGTTTCTGATGTAGACGACGTGCTCACTCCTGCGCTGGTGATGTACCCGGAAGTGATCGCGTCGAACATCGACCAAACGCTGAAGTTGCTGGGTGGCGATGCGGATCGCTGGCGCGTGCACATCAAGACGGCAAAGCTGGGTTTCACTCTGCGCATGCTGGTGGAGCGAGGCATCCGTAATTTCAAGTGTGCCACCACGCTCGAGCTGCTGGTGGCTTGCCAGTGCGGCGCGAGTGACGTGCTCTTTGCTTATCCGGCGATGGGTGCAAATGCCCGCCGGGCGCGGGAGATAGCGCAACAGTTTCCGGACATTCGCATTTCCGTGCTGGCCGAGAACGACGAGCAGGTGCGGCAATGGCGCGGCAGCCGGGTGGGAGTTTTTCTCGATATAAATCCAGGCATGAATCGCACCGGCATCGAGCAGAGCCGGAGTGACAAAATTGTCGCACTCGCGCGCTCGATTGCCGATGCCAGGCAGGAGTTCCGCGGACTGCATTACTATGACGGCCAATATGGCGGCCTGGCGGAGGGTGAACGGACCAAGGCGGCGCATCGTGGCTATCACCGCTTACTGGAAATTGTGAGTGAGCTTGAGCGGTCTGGAATAAACGTTCAAGAGGTTATCACCTCGGGGACACCGACGTTCCCCTGCTCCCTGAGCTACGAGGCCTTTCGCCGGGGAAAATTTGTCCATCGCGTATCGCCGGGAACTGTAGTTTATTGCGACGCCAGCAGTCTGGAGCAGTTGCCCAAAGAATATGGCTATCGGCCGGCGGCTCTGGTGTTGACGCGCGTCGTGAGCTCTCCGCGCACGGGGATCATCACTTGCGATGCCGGCCACAAGGCAGTGTCCGCCGATGCCGGAGTTCCGACCTGCGTGGTAGTCGGACATCCGGAGCTTACGCCGCTTTCGCCGAGCGAAGAGCATCTGCCGCTCGCGGTGAAGGAGGGAGCAACAGGCCCGCAAGTAGGCGAAGCGCTATATCTGATTCCGCGACACGTTTGTCCCACCGTGAACAATTTCGATTGTGCGCTGTTGGTACGCGACGGCGAGGTCGCGTCGGTGGAGAGCGTGACGGCGCGCGGGCATGAGGCGCCGGTGTTACTTCCTGTTTCGTCGCGTACCTGATTTCTTCTTTTTCGGCGCACCTTGCTTCTCTTTCCTTTTCCCGGCGGTGTAGGCGATGCAATCGATTTCGATCAGCATTCCGAGCGAGTGTCCGAGATCACTGCCTACGGTGGTGCGAACGGGATAAGGCTTGGAAAACCGCCGCGCATACACGGCGTTGTAGCGAGCGAAGAGACTTGTGTCGGAGAGATGGACCGTAACTTTGACCACATCCTGAAGCGAAGCCCCGTCTGCATCGAGAATGGCAGAGATGTTGTCGATAGTCTGGTCAGTCTGCTGTTCAATCGTATCGCCCACCAGTTTTCCGGTGGCTGGGTCGCTGGGACCGGTGCCGGTCACGAAAATAAAATCTCCGGCGCGCCATCCCTGCGAGTAGGCGCCCTGCGGAGGCGCTCCGCGCTTGCTTTGAATTTCGTATTTAGCCATATACTTTTTACGTTCCTCAGTTCTCGGGCAATGATCAATCCGCCACCAGCAATCGGTGACGAGCGACCTGCAACCGATCAGATCGCTTCCTCAAGCCGCGGTTTTCGCCGTCGGAACAAACTTGCCACCGTGGTTGTAGGCCAGGTTCCCGAAGTGGCCGGCGCGCGCGGCGGCAACTCCGGCCTCCACCGGCGCGTTCGGTTCCTTGCGCGTCTTGAGACATTCAAAGAAATTTTCCATATGGGTGATCGTGCCATCCAGCACGCTGCGGGACGTGAGAGCGGGATTCTTCTCCTCCTCCACGTGTTCGCGATAGACCCCGAAGCCGCTGCGATCGATTTTCAAAGTTGCTTCCGTCCCGCGAAACTCCAGTCCACCCCCGTCGATTGAGGAATTCATCATGCCCTCGTAGACCACATCAAACCCGGGATAGCGGAAGGCCGCCTGAATGGTGTCAGGACAATCCCACTCATCGAAAATGTATTTATCCCCGAGCATCAGCGCCTCGACTGCCTGGTCGGATTTCATGGCCCAGTGCACCACATCGATCCAGTGAGTGAATAAATCAGTCATGGCGCCGCCGCCAAAATTCCAGAACCAGCGCCAGTGATTATATTTTTCCTCGCTGAAAGGCTGGTCCGGAGCGGATCCGAGCCAGAGTTTCCAGTCGAGAGCCTGCGTGTCGATGGGCTTGACCGGCCAGTTCCGGTGATAGTTTTGCCACCAGTAGGTTCTCACCTGTGTGACGCGTCCCAGGCTGCCTCCCTGAATCAAATCGACGGCGTCGCGAAAGTGCGTCCAACTGCGCTGCTGCATGCCACACTGCAGAATCCGTTTGCCGGAACGAACCGCGCGGGTAAGGGTCGCGCCTTCTTCGAGAGTGTGCGTAACCGGCTTTTCCAGATAGACGTCTTTACCTGCGGCCAACGCGTCGACTGCCATGCGCACGTGCCAGTGATCCGGAGATGCAATGATCACCGCATCGACGTCCTTATCCAGCACCTCACGATAATCCAGATGGGTAGTTGCGATCCCCTTGGAACGTTCTTTAACTGCGTCGCGGTGCGGCGCGTAGACGTCGCTTACGGCCACGATCTGATAAAGGGCGACCTTGTCAGCGGCGTCGAGCAGGCCCCGCATGCGGCCGCCGGCTCCAATGATTCCGATACGAAGCGTATCGTTTGCACCCAGCACTCTGGTCGAGGCAAGCGCGGTAAGTCCGCTGGCAATAAGGAAGCTGCGGCGATTCAGCATATTGGTCCCCTCCGGTCGATTGTTTCGCGTCCCTTGTCGATTCGTTGATCTTCCTTTCTCAGGAAACTCAGAACCGTTGCTGCTCACGCGGAGATCTATTCTGCTTGTGGAAGCGCCCACGCAAACATTACGCCGCCGCTGCTGGTCAGCAAGTATTGGCGTCCGTCGAGTTGATAGGTGATCGGAGAACTCTGGATTTCCGCGCCCGATCCCGCGTGCCAAAGGGTTTTGCCGTCGCTCGAATCGAGCGCCAGGAAGTTGCCGTGGCCGTCTCCGGTGAAGGTGAGTCCTGAATCTGTCGTCAGCACTCCCGCGCCAGATTCCGGCCCGAGTTCATGGCTCCAACGAATCTTTCCCGTCTGGTAATCGATGGCTTCGATCACGCCCTTGCCCCAAACTCCGTAATCCGCGCCGGCCCACCCGTAGGCTCCGTCGGCGGGCTTCGCGAAATAAATGCCGTAGCTGGGGTGCGCGTCGACAATAAATAATCCGTTCTTCGTGTCGAAGCTCGGAGAACGATAGTTTGTCATGCCACCCTCGTCGGGTGAGAGCAGTCGTCCATCTGGCGCGGGTTCCTTCGCGGGATTCGGAATCGGACTGCCGTGCGCATCGACTCCGAGCGACCAGTTCGCGGGCCCAAAAGGAGCGGTCAAAAGGTTCTTGCCGTTCGTGCGATCGAGAACAAAGAAGTAGCCGTTGCGCGAAGCTTGCATCAGCATCTTCTTCGGTTCGCCGTGGAAATCTCCATCAACCTGCACCGGAACCTGCACCGCATCCCAGTCATGAGTATCGTGCGGAGAGGCCTGGAACGACCACACCAACTTGCCCGTATCCGGATTCAGCGCGACCAGCGTGCAGGTGTAGAGATCATCCCCCGGCCGCGTAGTGCCGTTCAAAACCGGAGTCGGGTTCCCGGTTCCCCAATAAACAAGATTCAGTTCGGGATCATAAGTCCCCGTAATCCACGTCATTCCTCCCGTGGTCTGCTTCGGAGTTCCGGCCGGAGGCGTGCTATTCCATTGCCACTGCGTTTCCCCCGTCTCCGCATCAATCGACCGGATGTAGCCGGTGAGATTATCAAGATCTCCGGAAACGCCAACCAGCACGTGGTTCCCGACGGTGAGAGGCGCCATCGTGGTCCAATATCCCTTTGCGACATCTGCGACGATAACATCCCAGCGCACGGTTCCATCTTTCGCATTGAGAGATACAAGATGCGCATCGGGAGACAAAAAGTAGAGGTATCCCTTGTACATCGCGACGCCACGATGCCCGATGTGATCCCCTTTGTCCTTCGGGTGGTTGTAATGCCAGATCTGGTGTCCCGACCGCGCATCGATCGCCCAGATGTTGTCCGGAACCGTGAAGTACAAAATGCCGTCGACCAGCAGCGGCGAGGATTTGATCTCCGCGGGCTGTTCGGTTTGGAAGGCCCAGGCCAGCGAAAGATTTCTCACGTTCTGTGGCGTGATCTGGGTGAGGGAACTGTGGCGCCTGCCGGAATAGTCGCCGTGATAACTCGGCCAACTGTCGACTGGCGGATGCAGAAGCATTTGCGCGTCGACCCCCTGCGCCAGCATCAGGCCGGGCGATGCAATCGCGATTAGCGCGCTCACAGTAAGAAGAAATAAAGCCTTCGTGAAACTCATAACAATTGGGAATCCCTCCAACCCAGCCGCGCTACAGCTGAACGCCTAACGCAAAGTTTGCAAATAAGCCATCAGATTGTGGATGTCGTCATCTGCGTATTTACTCAACAGGTCGACATGAGCATCGACGGGCGCATCGAGCTTGTATTGCACATCGCTGGTCCGCCAGGACCGGTACTCACCGCTCGCATCAACCAGTGCGATCGTAAACTCATCACGGTATGCCAGAGTGCCGCCGATCGCCTGACCGGAAGCCAGCGTCACCGTGACTTTGGATTTCGCGCGCCAGGGATACAGCATCCTCATCTCGAGTTCGAGGCCCTGGTGACGCGATGCGATCCCGGCAAGATCCCCGGTAGGCGAGTGGCAGGTTGCGCATCCTCCTGCGCCGTCGAAATACTGTTTGCCTGCTTCGACGTTCCCGGTTTGCAGATCGGAGACGTCCACTCCTTTGCGTCCGCCCTTTTGCGCGAGCGCGATGTTGCGTTGAGTGTGAATAAATGCGGACAGAGCGGCAATCTGCTGGTTAGAAACCTCAAAATGTGGCATGCCTTTTTCCGGGCGTCCACCGCGCACCACTGCGCCGATCTTGTTTCCATCCACGTCGGTGGCCACCAGTTTGGAACGCGTGAGATCGGGGCCAGTTTCTCCGCCCCCCGCATCGCGGCCGTGACAAAAGGAGCAATCTTTCCGGAAGAGCGCGCTTCCGCTCTCGACCAAAGCGGGTGGATAGGATTTGCTTGCGGGCGCTGCGCTTTTTCTGACTGCGCCGGGGGCCGGCGCCGTATGAGTCGGAGCTGGCGTCTGCGCCGAGGAAACGGCGATACCCGCCGCGAACAGAAGCGCCAAGCCGAGACTCCGATGCAAGACCGAACGAAGAGCTTTCATCCCCTGGATATTCCTCCGATTTTATTTGGCGCTAATCTTTTCTCTTCGTTTCTTTCGAACACGCGAAAGTGTCCTATTGTCTTGTCCATCACTGGATTCTTACGGCCGCGGATGAGAAGCCGTGCTGCCTTCCGTCATTCCCAGCACCCACTTGATCGCTTCAAAATACATCTTGCGAATGTCCGGGTCAGCCCAGGCCTCTTCCGTGTGGCCGAGCGTCGAATAGAAAACCCGCCCCTTGCCGTACATCTTGTCCCAGGCGACTGCAAAATCGTGATCCGTTCTGTGGACGCGCGGGTTATTGTCATAGTTGAGTTTCGTGGGGTCAAGGCTGAGCAGCACGTTGACCCTGTCCCGCGACCATTCCTTGGGCTGGTAGATCTCGTCATATTTCACGAACGCTTTCGGAAAGTGGCGGACCGCAGGAAAGTTCGGGTCTTCGTTAATAATCGGCGCGTTAAAAGTAGACCACGGGTGCTGGTCGAACCAGCCGCCGATCATCTCGCCGTATTCCGGCCACTTGTAATTGGTGTCGAGCGCGGCGTGAACGCCCACAAACCCCTTGCCATCGTCCTTGATGAAGGCCAGCATGTCTTTCTTCTGGCTGTCGTCCAGGTCAAGTTCGCCCGTGGTGCTCACAAAAACCAGAGCATCAAAGTAGTCCAGATTCTTGGCGTTTTTTTCCAGAGCCTTCTTCGTGATGAGCTCAGTATCGGTGCGCAGCGTGGCATCCCACAGACCGCTGTCGTGGCCCAGGTTGTAGATCGCAACCATCGCGGTGGAAATCGAATCGTGCTCGAATCCCTTGGTTTGGCTGATCACCAGAATGTGTTTGAGATGAATCTGTTTAGCGTGTGGTGGGGGCGGGACCGAAGGATTCACCGCCGCCTCCTGGGCGACCGTGACGCCGGCCAGAATCACCAAAACCAAGATCAGCGAAAACAGGACGAGGAATAGAGCGTGTCGAGTGTGGCGCAAGGGAACTCCCCTTTTCGCTAAGATGCCATCGGACGATAAGGTAACACAATCTTTTATCATCCTGACGTCCGTGTGTTTTGCGAGCCGAAAGAGTGTGTGCAGAATCGGAGCGGATTCCATAGATGAAGACCACGGGAACCTCTCACCCGGTTGACATTTTGCATTCACCGCCCTACCTTTCTTGAGCGTTGGAGAAAACGAAAAGCCTTATGCGCATTGGAGTCTTTACTCCGCTGCTGTCGCAACTTCCGCTGGCCGCGGTTCTCAAAAAACTCACGGCGCTGAAAATCAACACCGTCGAACTCTCCACGGGAAACTATCCCGGCGATGCGCACTGCAAACTCTCGATGCTCGAAGATGCCGCATCCCTCGCTGAGTTTCGGAAGATTCTCGCCGACCACGGCGTCACCATCAGCGCCTTGAGTTGTCACGGCAACGCGCTGCATCCCGACAAGGTGCACGCGCAGCACGACCGCGAGGTGAGCCGCAAGACCATCCTGCTTGCTGAAAAGCTCGGCGTCTCCGTGGTCGTCGACTTTTCCGGATGCCCCGGCGATTCTCCCCATGCCACCGCTCCAAACTGGGTGACGTGTCCCTGGCCTCCCGACTACCTGAAGGTGCTCGACTGGCAGTGGAGCGAAGTCGTCACCCCCTATTGGATCGAGCATGCGAAATTCGCCGCTGACCATGGCGTGAAGATCGCGATCGAGATGCATCCCGGGTTCGTCGTCTACAGTCCGGAGACCATGCTCAAGCTGCGTTCCATTGCCGGACCGAATGTCGGCTGCAACTTCGATCCCAGCCATCTCTTCTGGCAGAACATCGATCCCATCGCCGCCGTCCGTGTGCTGGAAGGCGCTATTTTCCACGTTCACGCCAAGGACACGCAGCTCTACGCCGCCAACCTGCCGCGCACCGGCGTGCTCGACACCAAGCCTTACACCCACGAGCGCGATCGCAGCTGGATCTTCCGCACCTGCGGCTACGGCCACGGTGCCGAATGGTGGGGCGAGTTGATTTCGACGCTGCGCATGTTCGGTTACGATTACGTTCTCTCCATCGAGCACGAAGACAGCCTGCTCTCGCCGGAAGAGGGTTTGACCAAGGCCGCCACCTTCCTCAACAGCATCGTCATTCGGGAGCAACCCACAGCCGCCTGGTGGACTTAACGCGCGGGCAAAAGCTGCAAAAGACAAAAAGAGAACCGAACATGAAATCAATCAAAACAGCTATTTTCGGTACCGGCTTCATGGGCCGCGTGCACCTCGAAGCCGTGCGCCGAGTGGAATCTGTCGAGGCCGTGGCCATCGCGGGCAGAAACGTCGAGGCGGCACGACGCCTGGGCGCGGGCTTCTCCATCTCCACGATTGCCGCCGACTATCGCGAAATCCTCCGTGATCCGGCGATCGATGCCGTCCACATCTGCACGCCCAACGCGCAGCACTTTCCCATGGCCAAGGACGCGCTTCAGGCCGGCAAGCATGTGCTCTGCGAAAAGCCGCTGGCCACGAGCGTTGCGGAAGGCGAAGAACTCGTCTCTCTCGCCGCGCAGAAAAAATTACGCAACTGCGTCTGCCACAATTTGCGCTACTACCCCATGGTGCAGCAGATGCGCGCGATGCGCGAGGCCGGAGATCTGGGAGAAATTCTTGTCGTGCAAGGCACGTATTCCCAGGACTGGCTCCTCTACGACACGGATTGGAACTGGCGCGTCGAAACCAAAGCGGGCGGCCCTTCGCGCTGCATGGCCGATATCGGCTCGCACTGGTTTGATATGGCCGAGCACGTCACCGGATTGCGCCTGACCTCGCTCTGCGCCGATCTCCAGACGTTCCATCCAACGCGCAAGCAGCCGAAGCACTCGGTCGAAACTTTTGCCAATAAGCTGCTCGGCCCGGAAGATTACATCGAGACGCCGGTCGATACGGAAGACTTCGGCGCCGTGATCTTCCGCATGGGAAAACGTACGCGAGGCGCCATGACCGCCAGCCAGGTTTCCGCTGGACGCAAGAACGGCCTGAGCATTGAAATCTACGGCACAAAGTCCTCGGTAGCCTGGAATCAGGAGCGCCCGGACGAACTCTGGTCTGGTCGCCGCGATGTAGCCAATCAGATTTTCGTGAAGGATCCCTCTCTGCTGAAACCCGCGGCGCGCGCCTTCGCCGATCTACCCGGCGGCCACAGTGAAGGTTATGACGACACCTTCAAACAAGTCTTCCGCCGCTTCTATGCCTCAATCGCGGCATCCGGCGGAGTGCCCGAGTATCCCCAATTCATCGATGGACTGCGCCAACTCAAAATTCTCGACGCCGTATTGCAAAGCCACCGGACGCGAGCCTGGATCGATGTTCCTGCGTTTGAAACCGGCAAATGAAATGACTGTCGCGCCAAAATCCAATGCCAGATAGGGTCTCGCGTGAGCGCTAGGCATAAGACGAAACGCTTCGAAAGTTCCGCGCCGCGCGTTCTTTCGTGACGCGTTCGAGGTACCCGCTCTGCCGGAACGCCTCCATCGGATTCTTAGGCAGCCCCTTCGACTCCCGCCATTCCTGTATCGCGGGCCGAACGTCAGTGGCGAATGCGTCCTGCAACAAAGACTCGGCCCGCATCAAATCACAATTTGTCTGCGCGGCAGCAAGTTCTCGGCCATCCACCAGCGCCGCCTTGGAGAAAAGTTCCTGCGCAACCGTCACCGTTTGAATCATAGCCTCAATCTTTCCCTTGAGATTATGACTCTGATCGATCATGTACGCGATATCCGCCGGCCTGCCGGTTTCCCACTCGAAATAACGAATCTCGTGAAAGATGCGAAACACCTGATACGGATCGATCGACCCCATGGTCAAATCATCGTCTGCGTACCGGCGATCGTTAAAATGAAAACCTCCCAGCATCTCCTCCGACAGAAGCCACGCCACAATCTGCTCAATGTTTTGCGCCGCATAATGATGTCCAGTATCAACCAGCACTCGCGCCTGCGACCCTGCGGCACGCGCCAGCAGCGTAGCCATGCCCCAATCGGCAATATCGGTGTGATAGAACGCTGGTTCAAATGGCTTGTACTCGATCAGAAGCCGCTGCCCCGCAGACAACTCGCCATGCGACTCTTTCAACAACTCCTTGAACCATTGCTTGCGTTGCCGGATGTGCGCCGTCCCCGGGTAGTTTGACCCGTCCGCGAACCACATGGAAATATCTCTGCTGTTCAGCCGCCGCGCAATCTCAATGCTCTCCTTCGTATGCTGAAACGCGCGCCGCCGAATCGCGGAATCAGGATTACCGAACGAGCCGTATTTATATTCCTGGTCCTGAAAAAGGTTAGGGTTAATCGAACCCGGCAGAACTCGATAGCGTTCAGAAAACTTCTTGATGTCATCCGCACTATCGACGCCATCAGGAAAATCCCAAAGAACATGCAACGCTACAGTAGGGCACACCCCAGTAAGCAGATGAACCTGGCCGGCGTCGCTGAACTTCTCCTCCGTCGTGGTGGCCGCTGCAGGCTGAATAAATTTTCCGAACCGCGTACCCGTGTTCGCGAACCCCCACGATGGCAGCTCAATGCGAAAGGTCTCGAGCGCGTCAAATATTCTTTTCCCGTGGACTGCGTTCATGAACAACCTCTTTCCGGCAACGAAGATTACAATCCTTCTCTCATCAAGTCACGAAGTTCTTTCCAAAAACCTGTAGTGTCGCGTTTAGTGTCGCATTGTTGAACGTGGAGCCCGCACGGGGACGCCCGGCCGGAACGTGAATTATATAAATCCTAAATCCTGTAAATATGAATCCTATAAATATAGGTCAGTTCATCCGTACAATTGCCAGGTCTCAGCTCAGGAGGACCATGTGCAGAAAAACGTGCAGCATTTTCAAATCACTGAGTGTGGTCATCGCAATCGCCATTCTGGCGTCGTCAGCTTTTGCCGCTCCGGTTCACCTGCGTTGCGAATATCTTGAGAATCCTCTCGGCATCGATTCCGTGCGTCCCCACTTGTCCTGGCAGAGCGACAACACCGAGCGCAACTGGAAACAGTCGGCTTATGAAATTGTCGTGGCCAGTGACGACGCGAGTCTGCGTGCCGGCAAAGCTGATGTCTGGGACAGCGGCAAAATTGATTCCGCGGAATCGGTGGGAATCGCCTACGGAGGTCCCTCGCTGGAATCGCGGCGGCGATACTACTGGAAAGTTCGCGTGTGGGACGCAGCAGGTCAAGTCTCGGAGTCGATGGAAACAGCATGGTGGGAGATGGGCCTTCTCCGCCCGACCGACTGGAAGGCAAAGTGGATTCACTGGAAAAATCCCGAGGATGACGCCGACCGCAAAGGCATTCGCTGGATCTGGATGCCAGGTCAGGATGCGCTGGCGGTTGTCCCGCGTACGGCCGCCACATTTCGCATCACCGTCAAGCTCTACGAGAAAGCCAGAAACGCCGTCCTGCTGCTCGCGACCCGAGGAGAATTCGTCGCCACGGTAAACGGTCATGAAGTGGACGCCAAGAAAAGATGGACCACCTTCGATCGTCGGGACATTTCCGATCAGCTGATCGTTGGCGAGAACACAATTGAAGTCACCGTCACTGCTCCTGGATCGCCGGGAGCCGTACCGGATGCGGAGAAAACCACGGCCGCGCTGGCGGCGCTGGTAAAGATCACGCGCTCGAACGGCACCACCTGCGCTTCCCAACGAACAACCATTGGAAGGCGAGTCTGAAAAGAAGGCGATTCTCGAGAAAACGACGAGCCTCGAAAAAGCGAGTTGGCAATCCGCTCACGTCGTCGCGGAATTAGCCGACCCGCGACTGGGAGATCCCGGAGAACTCCCGCAGCCAGCCGCTTACCTTCGGCGAGCGCTCGCCATATCGAAGACCCGTGCAAACCGCCAGACTCTACGTAACCGCCCTGGGCAGCTACCGCGCCTTTATAAACGGCAACCAGGTTGGAGCCGACGTCCTCACGCCCGAATTCACCGACTATCGCAAGCGCGTCGTGTATCAGGTTTACGATGTGACCAGCTCGCTGGTAATCGGCAACAACGTGATCAGCGCCGTTCTGGGTAACGGCTGGTATGGCAGCGGTCTCACTTGGATCGGGATGCATTTCTTTCCCCCGCCGAATCGTTTTATCGCGCAACTCGAACTCTCCTACGCGGACGGAAGTCACGAGACGGTAGTGACCGACGAATCGTGGAAGACAGCCGCGTCACCCATTCTTTACTCAACCATCTACGCCGGAGAAGTGTACGACGCGCGGCTGGAACAGGTCGGATGGGAAAAAGCTGGCTTCAATGACTCCGCATGGAAGTTGGCCGCAGTGGCAGCAGCGCCTGCCATTGCTGTGTCTGCCGAGCGAACTCACCCCGCGCGAGTGGTCTCCACATTGAACCCGAGGCGTGTGATTCCAGCCGCAAACGGAACCTATATCTTCGACATGGGCCAGAACATGGTCGGGTGGGCCACGCTCAAAGTGAAAGGCCCCGCCGGTGCCAAAGTCCAACTGCGCTTCGCCGAGATTCTGAATCCGGATGGCACGATCTACACCGCGAACCTGCGAGATGCAGATGCGACTGACGTTTATATCTTGCGCGGCAGCAATCGTGAAAATGATGAAGAAACTTTCGCCCCACACTTCACTTTCCACGGCTTCCGCTACATTGAGATGTCGGGCTATCCCGGAACCCCGCCGCCCGACTCGATTCAAGGAGATGTCGTCAGCAGTGTGAGCGGCGACCCAGTGGCCAAGCTCACAACCTCAAGCGACCTGGTTAACCAGATGTGGTCAATCGGCATCTGGGGTCAGCGCGGAAATTTCCTGACCGTCCCCACGGACTGTCCGCAACGCGACGAACGTCTCGGCTGGATGGGAGACGCGGGCGTCTTCTGGCGAACCGGAAGCTACAACTTCGATATCGCGGCGTTCTCACAGAAATTCATCATGGACATTGTCGACGCACAAAATCGGCAGGGCGCATTTACCAACGTCTCTCCCAACGTGCTTCCTTCGAGTGCCGACGAAACCCAGGATTCATCTCCAGCCAGCGACGACAACGATCGCACCGGCGCACCCGGCTGGGGCGATGCCGGCGTCATCGTTCCGTGGACCACATGGCTGCAATACGGCGACAAAGCCGTCATTGAAGAAAACTGGGATGCGATGCAGCGTTGGATGGACTTCATCCAAACCCGCAATCCCGACTTCCTGCGCAACAAAGCGCTTGGCCCCGACTACGCCGATTGGCTGGCGCCCGACGAACATACCGACTCCCACCTCCTCGCCACGGCATACTGGTCCCTCATCGCGAACATGATGTCGCAAATGGCGCATGCCATCGGCAAGGACGCCGACGCCAGGCGCTACGACGACGTCGTGCAGAACATCCGCGCAGCTTTCCAGAAGGCCTACATCAAAGACAACGGAGAAGTTGGAACCGGAACGCAAACTTCCTACGTGGTCGCGCTCTACACCAAAATGGCACCCGAAAGCCTGGAGCCTCTGCTGGTCGACAAACTCGTCAAAGATATCGAAGCCCGCAACTGGCACCTATCGACTGGATTCCTCGGCACGCCCTTCCTGCTCTTCACGCTCGCCGATCATGGACGCTCAGATGTGGCCTATCGCCTATTGCTAAACAATACTTACCCATCCTGGGGCTACATGCTCTCGAAAGGCGCGACGACGTGGTGGGAGCGCTGGAATGGAGATACCGGCGATCCCGCCATGAACTCCTACAATCACTACGCGTTCGGCTCGGTCATCGCCTGGGTCTACCGTTACGCCGCCGGCATTGACACATTGCCGAATTCGCCCGGCTTCAAAGAAATCGTCATCCATCCGCATCTGGATTCGCGCATGACTTCGGCGCGCGCGGAATATGACTCGATCTACGGCAAAATCATCAGCGACTGGAAGGGAACTCCCGCCGGCCCGTTTTCCCTAAGCGTCACCATCCCGGCGAACACCTCCGCAAAAGTTTTCCTGCCCGCAATCGCTGGAGCGCAACTCGCGGAAGACGGGAATCCAGTGGAGACTCAACCAGAACGTGGATCCTATGTCGTGACGGTCGGGTCAGGTTCCTACAAGTTCGACGTGAAGTAATTCGAGAAGTGATTCAGCGACAGAAGAGGAAGCCGAAACCGCGACAACTCCTGCACGACTTGACGACGCTTAAGCCTCCGAAACTGCTCCGGCGTGACGCAAAATTGGGTGGTTCTTGTGGTGGTCGATGTATCCCGCATAACTATTTGCAGGTAAAGAACTTGTCTCATGTGTCCAAGCTCTTGGACGACGATTTGCCGAAAATAAGTCCTAAATAAGCCCCATTTTGTTACTTCCGTTCATTGCCCAACCAAATTAAGCTAATGGATTGAACGAGTTGGACGATATTATGCGTGCGTGGAGTGTCCTCGACTTGCGCGCGCGCTCGGCTTCCTCTTGCTGGCGTCAGGAGTGCTTTGCGCCCAGGAATACAGCTTCCGTACCTTCGGAAACGCTGAGGGCCTCAACAACCTCGCGGTGCGTCAGGTTTACCAGGACCGTGGCGGCTTCATCTGGGTGAGCACGGAAAATAGCATCTTCCGCTACGATGGGGATCGTTTTGAGGCCTTTGGACCGGCACAGGGCATTCCCAGCTCTTCGGTTGCGGCATTTGGCGAAGCTCCCGACGGTTCTCTTCTGGCCGGAGGGGCCTTTGGGCTCTATCACTTGCGCGGCAACTCCTTCGAAAAAATTCCTGTCAGTTTCAACGCAGTCAGTCCATTACAAGGCATCCAGTCGGATGGCAAGGGGCACACCTACCTCGGTACCGACTCGGGTCTGATCGAACTGTATTCCGAACCGGGACATGGCGGCTTCTCCGAGCGCAAGTTTCCGCAGGCTCCGGGAACTTCCGGGCCATCGGTTGATGCCGTCTTAGTGGACGGCGACATCCTGTGGTACGGATGCGGACACGAACTCTGCCGCATGGACAGTGATGGGACGCGAGTCTTCGGGCGAGAGAGCGGGCTGCCGGATTATGCCTTGATGGCGATCCGTAAGGATCGCGAGGGCTATCTTTGGGTGCGAACGAGGAATCATGGGGTGTTTGTGTTGCCCGCGGGCCAAACCGAGTTCCGGAGCCCGCCAGCGCCGCTGCCCACTAGCGTGATCGGCACTCCCGGCATAGATGCGGATGGGCGGATTCTGCTGCCATCTCCCGATGGACTGCTGATACAGGATGAGAAAGGCTGGCAAAAAATTGACCGGTCTGTCGGTCTTCGCGGTGCTATCTATTCAGTGTTCGAGGACCGGCAGCACTCGCTGTGGATCGGATCGGCCGGCCGCGGACTTACGCAGTGGCGGGGCTACCACGAATGGGTGAGCTACTCAACCGCCAGCGGTCTGGCAAGCGACATCGTGTACGAGATCCAGCCGCAGGCCGACGGAACGCTCTGGGTGGGCACTGAGGGCGGGTTGCTGCGAGGCGAGCGCCAACACTATGGCATTCGTTGGACGAAGGTTGCGGGGCTGGGTGGGTTCCCGGTTCACAGCGTTCGCATGGCTCCCGACGGCGATCGTCACGATAAGAGGCGTTCCGATGGAGATCTGTGGATCGGTACCGAGGCAAACGGCGTAGCCCGCCTTCATCCACGAACCGGCAGGGTGGAGTGGTTTGGCGAGGCGCAGGGGCTCCTGGGCAAGTCGGCATACACTTTGCGCTTCGATCACCAGCAAAGGCTGTGGGCGGCGACGGACCTGGGGCTTTTTTCGGCCAGCGCTCCGTATCGAAAATTTTCTCGCGTCGCCGAATTGCCGGCCACGCGCTTCTGGGCAATCGCTGAGGGAAGTGATGGCAGCATGTGGGCCGGCGGCGCGGATGGGCTTTTCGCCTATGCCAACGGGCACTGGCAGAATTTCACCCGCGCCACCGGCTTAAGCAATCAGGAAATTCTCTCGCTGGGTGCGGGTGCGAACGGGGAAATCTGGATCGGGTACCGGTTCGGGGGTGGTATTGATCGTGTCCATCTGGGGCTGAACGGTTTGGCAATCGAGAAGGGCGTCCAGAGACCCGGAACCGACGGACTTGTGTATTTTCTGCAACTCGACGCATCCGGGCGATTGTGGGCGGGCAGCGAGCGCGGCGTGGACATGTGGAACGGTTCCCGCTGGAGCCACTACGACACGAGCGACGGCCTGGCCTGGAACGATTGCGACCTTAACGGGTTCGCGCAGGAATCCGACGGCACCATCTGGATCGGAACCAGCGGAGGACTTTCGCAATTCAAGCCGCGTCCTCGGCTCTCGCCCGAAGTGCCGATTGAAGTTGTTTTCACCAAGCTGGTCATGGGAAGAACGGATGTTTCCGGGCAGAGCAATCCATCGTTCAGCGTCCATGAAAACTCGCTGATCGCACGATACTCCGCGCTGAATGTTTCGAACGAAGATCGCATTCTGTTTCGCTACCGGCTCCGGGGTTCGAATACAACCTGGACCGAGACCACGCAAAGAGAACTGCAGTTTGCGGAACTGGCGCCGGGAGCCTATCGGCTGGAGGTGGAAGCGCAGGACGGCGATGGAGTGTGGAGTGAGCACGGGACGGAGTTCGCCTTCAGAATCCTGACTCCGTGGTACGCATCGTGGTGGTTTATTGCCATCTGCGGGCTCACGCCCGTGCTGATTGCCGGAGTTGTGGTCCACTTGCGCATCGTAAGCGGGCACAGACGGGAGCGCGAACTGCAACAACTGAAGGCGGCCCATGACGAGATCAGGAATCTCGCGTTCTTTGATCCGCTGACCAGTTTGCCCAACCGCCGCCTCTTGCTGGACCGCTTGCGGCAAACCTTGGCCGCCAGCATCCGGAGCAACCGGAAGCGAGCGCTGCTGTTCGTGGATCTCGATGACTTCAAGACGTTGAATGACACGCTTGGTCATCACATCGGCGACCTGCTGCTGCAGGAGGTCGCGCGGCGTATTGTCGCCAGCATCCGCGAAACCGACACCGTAGCGCGGTTGGGCGGAGATGAGTTTGTGGTTTTGCTGCAGGACCTCAGCGAAACGCCGGAGGATGCGGCGGCTCAGGCAAAAACTGTTGGCGAGAAAATTCTCGCCGCCATTCACGAACCGTATCTGCTGGATGGCCGCGAATGCCGCAGCAGTTCGAGCATTGGGATCACCGTTTACGGGAATCCGCAGGACAGCACGAATGAAGTTCTGCAGCAGGCGGATATTGCAATGTATCAGGCGAAGGCGGCGGGTCGGAACACTTTGCATTTCTTCGCCCCGGCCTTGCAGGCTGCCGTGAATGCGCGGGCCGCGATGGAGGAAGATCTGCGGCAGGCGATAAAAACGAAAGATTTCCGGCTCTACTACCAGCCGCAAGTGGATCGCGGGATCCTGATCGGCGCCGAGGCTCTGGTGCGCTGGAAACACTCGAAGCGCGGCTTTTTGCCACCGGATGAGTTCATTCCGTTGGCCGAGCAAACCGGGTTGATCCTGTCGTTGGGAGACTGGGTGCTGGAGACTGCCTGCAAACAGATCGCGACGTGGGGGCTCCAGAAAAACACGGCCCATCTGACGGTGGCGGTGAATATCAGCGCGCGCCAGTTGCTCAACCCGGACTTCGTGCAAAATGTGTTGACCACGCTGGATCGAACCGGAGCCAATCCGCAGAATCTGAAACTGGAACTCACCGAGAGCATGTTCGTGGAGGATCTTGAAGACGTCGTCACCAAAATGACCGTGCTCAAGTCTCACGGCTTGAGATTCTCTCTGGACGATTTTGGCATGGGGTATTCTTCGCTGGCCTACCTGCGGCGTTTGCCGCTGGACCAGTTGAAGATCGACCAGGAATTTGTCCGGGACATTCTGGTGGACGCCAGCAGCAGCGCCATTGCACAAAGCATTATTTCCTTGAGCCGGGCCATGGGCTTGTCGGTGATTGCCGAAGGCGTGGAAACGGAAGCACAGCGAGACTTCCTTGCTCGTTTGGGCTGCCATTCGTTCCAGGGGTATCTGTTCAGCGCGGCCCTGCCTGTGGAGGAGTTCCAAGTTCTGTTGAGCAGCCAGGCGGAGAAGGCTCCGCCCCTTCGGCTGTAAGATCTCTCATCACAACTAATCCATATGCGCTCAAATCACGGAAGATTACTCGCAGCGTAACGCGACCATGGGATCGACCTTGGCCGCTCGGCGGGCTGGAAGATAGCTGGCCATCGCCGCTACAACTGCAAGAAGGGCAGCAACGGAAACGAGTGTGAGGGGATCAGTGGCATGCACTCCGTACAGCACGCTGGACATGGTGCTGGAGAGTGCGCGGCTGGCGGCCAATCCGCCAATCGTGCCGAGGCTCAGGCCTACAGCAGCGAGGGCCAATGCCTCGCCGATTACCTGCTGCAGGATCGAGAGACGTTGCGCACCGAGCGCGAGTCGAATGCCGATTTCCTGGGTTCGTCTCTCGACCGTGTAGGAGATTACCCCGTAAACACCGACGCTGACCAGCGTGAGCCCGGCAGCAGAAAAAAGAACAAGTAGAGTGAGCAAGAAGCGGGGCTGGGCGAGCGACATGGCAGAAATGGCATCGCGGAGCGTGCCATATGATTCCGTGACCAGTCCGGCATCAATCACCCGCAGTTTTGCCTGCACACTCGAGAGCGAAAGAGTACGGGGATCGCCGAACGTTCGCAGCAGGATTCCGCGATTCGCAAATCCGGTCAAGGTGAACGGAATGTAGGCTGCAGGTTTCGGCGGTTGCTGCAGGCCCTGGTTTTTCTGGTCGGCCACGACTCCGACAATTTCAAACCAGGCATCGACTTTCTCCGGGACTCTTTCGAGAAACCCAAATTTCACCAGCTTTCCCAAGGGATCAGCCGTGCCGAGATATTGACGCGCGAAAGTCTGATTGATGATCGCGACTTTCCTTGCATCAAAAACCTCGGGCTCGGAAAGCGGTCTTCCTTCTAATACTGGAACGTTGAGCACATCGAAGTACTGGTCGCTGATGAGATACAGCAGCGAAGCTACGTGGGTGTCGCTTGCGGTGCCGCGGATCTCGACCTGGTCCGGGATGCCGCCGTAGGGCGGCAGGGTGCTGGTCTCGGTTACAGAAGCGACTCCCGGCAGAGCGCGCAACTCTGGCAGAAGGTTCCGGAAGAAGCGCGTCTTCTGCTCTGCGGTTGCGTAATGCTGATCGGGTAAAACAATGCGGACGCCGAGCACATGATCTGGATCGAAGCCGAGGTTGACACTGCGGAGCGCGACGAAGCTCCTTACCAGCAAGCCCGCGCCCAGCGCCAGCACAACTGACATTGCGATCTGCGAAACAACAAACAGGCGCTGCAGTTTTCGTCCGCTCAAACTTCTGCTTGCTTTGCCGCCCGCCCTGAGAGGCTCATTCAAATCGGCCCGGGCAGCGTGTAGTGCGGGAAGAAGGCCAAAGACGAGTGTCGAGGCGACAGAAACGGCTAATGTCCACAAAAATACCGGGAGATTCAGGCCGATGGTCGCCTCCTGCGGAATTGTGCCGGGGGGAATAATGGAAGCTGCTAATCTACTGCCCACGACTGCCAGTGCCAGCGCGCCTACCGCTCCGGCGAACGCCAAGACCATGCTTTCGACCAGTAATTGTCGAAGCAGGCGGCCGTGACTGGCACCGAGCACAGAGCGGATCGCGATTTCTCGTTCGCGCACCGTGGCTCGCGCGAGCAGCAGGCTGGCGACATTGCCGCAGGCGATGAGCAGCAATACGCTGACTCCGCCCAGCAATAAAAACAAAGTTAGACGAAAATTTCCGACGACGGAATCTGAATAGGCTTCGAGTTCGGCGGCGGGTTCTTTGGGATAGTCCTGTGGAGAGGACGACGCGAGGTGTTTTAGAACCAGATCCAGGTCGGCAGTGGCTGCCTGTTTGGAAATGCCCGGCTTCAGGCGGCCGTAGAGCCAGAAGGTTCGGTCATACATGCTTCCGGTGACGCGCTCCAGGGCAACAGGGATCCAAACGTCGGCATTCCACCAGGCGAAGCGCGGCGGCATGACACCGATCACCGTTGTCGGCTGATCATCCAGCAAGATGGTCTTGCCGACTATGCTCGAGTCTTTGCCGAAGCTGCGCTCAAATACTTTGTAGCTGAGAACGACGACGGGAGAAGAATCGGGTTTCACATCTTCTGCGGTGGCGCTTCTGCCGAAGACGGGAGCAACGCCGAGCACGGAAAATGTATTGGAAGTGACTTGAGCACAGTCGAAGCGTTCTGGAGTCGCCGTGCCGGTCAGAACTGCGTCTCGAGGGTGCACGCCAATGACGGCGTCAAAAACGTGGTTCTCGCGCTCGATTTCGAGAAATCGCGTTGTCAGAAACTCATTCTCGCCCTTGCCTGGCCCGCGTTTGCGGGCGTCGTCTACGTGCACTGTGACTAAGCGGTCGCTACCTACGTAAGGAAGCGGCTGCAGCAGCACGGCATAAACGACACTGAAGATAACGGTTGTCCCGCCAATTCCGAGAGCGAGCGCCACGACGGCGCTGGCGGTGAATCCTGGGCTCTTGTGCAACTGACGCAAGGCGTAGCGGACATCTTGTAGTAAACCCGTCTGAAGTAAACCAATCATTTCCGGTTTCCTCGGTGGCATCGCGGAGCGCCAGGAAGTCTCTGCGATTTTGATTTACATATCTCTGCGGCCTTCCATAGCTTTCAGCATAGTGATCTCGTCGGTGTATTCGATGTCGCTGCCGACAGGAATGCCCATGGCGATGCGGGTGACTTTCACGCCTGCGCGCTTGAGTTGCTGCGAGAGATAGGTGGCGGTGGCTTCGCCTTCGACGGTGGGATTGGTGGCGATGATGACTTCGTCGACGTTGCCGGCGTCGACGCGGGTGATGAGGTTTGAGATGCGCAACTGCTCGGGGCCAATGCCGTGCAGGGGAGAAATGGCGCCGTGCAGAACGTGGAAGACTCCGTTGAAGTGTTTGGTTTTTTCGATGGCGGCGATGTTGGTGGGTTCCTCGACCACGCAGACCATGCGCTGGTTGCGGGTGGCGCTGGTGCAGTAGACGCAAGGGTCGACGTCGGTGATGTTGTTGCAGACGGAGCAGAGGCGCAGGTTGGCTTTGACGTCGCGCACGGCGGCGGCGAGGGCTTCGGCGTCTTCTTCGCTGGAGCGGAGAATGTGGAAGGCCAGGCGTTGCGCGCTTTTGGCGCCGACTCCGGGGAGCTTCTTCAGTTCGTCAATCAACCGCGACATCGGTTCGGCAAATTTGGACATCACCAATTCACTTTCACTTGCATTGTCATTCTGAGCGAAGCGAAGAACCTATGTAATTTGCCGGGCGCACACAGGTTGCATGG
>CAWKNM010000007.1:0-12569 GCA_963851165.1 uncultured Acidobacteriaceae bacterium
CGCAGTGCAGGATGGCATGCGGACGATTCCTGCCACCATGCAGGCAGCGGTCTACCGCGGCGTGAACGATGTTCGCCTGGAGACCGTTCCCGTGCCCCAGATCGGTCCCGGCGAATTGTTATTGCGGGTGCATAGCTGCGGCGTTTGCGGCACCGACCTGAAGAAGATTGCAACCGGATCCCATTCCGCTCCCCGCATCTTCGGACACGAAACTTCCGGAGTGGTCGCCGCCGTCGGCGCAGGCGTACGCGAATTCCAGCCTGGCGACCGTGTCGTAGTTTTTCATCACATCCCTTGCCGCGATTGTTACTACTGCCGCCACAATACCTTCGCGCAATGCTCCACCTACAAGAAAGTCGGCTGCACCGCCGGGTTTGAGCCCTCGGGCGGAGGTTTCGCCGAATATGTCCGAGTGATGGACTGGATCGTCCAGAAGGGAACGGTCCGCATTCCGGAGGGCGTTTCCTTCGAGCAGGCCTGTTTCGTGGAGCCGGTCAACACCTGCATGAAGGGGATCGAGGCGCTGCGCCTGGTTCCGGGCGAGACAGTGCTGACCATCGGGCAGGGTCCAATCGGCATCATTTTGAGCGTTCTGGCCCGAAAGGCCGGGGCCACCGTTATTACTTCCGATTTGTATCCCGAGAGGCTTAGAATAGGAGTACGCCTCGGACTTGAATTGATTGTGGACGCTTCGCAGACCAGCGTGGTTGATCGCGTTCGCGAGTGGACCGAAGGTCGTGGCGCAGACGCCGTGATTCTGGCGGTGGGTGGGAATAGTTTGATTCGGACCGCGATGGATGCGGCCCGTCCCGGGGGGCGAGTTTTGTTGTTCGCCCAGACGCAGCACGGAGAGGCCGTGGTTGATCCGGCTGCTATCTGTGTGGACGAGAAGGCTTTAGTCGGGTCCTACAGCGCCTCGGTGGCGCTGCAGGAAGAATCGGTTCGGTTTGTAATGGGCCGCGAAATGGATCTGGAACAGCTGGTCAGTCACCGTTTTCCGTTGACTGAAAGCGCCCAGGCCCTGGCGTTGGCCGCTCATCCGCAGCCTTCGTCATTGAAGATTGTGATTCAGCCTGGTTGTACTTGGACGTAGTGTTTGAAAAGTTGACAACTGGGAAGGAACCTCGCAGTGAATGGAAAAATGACCGCTGCCGTCTTGTACGGCAAAGAAGATCTCAAGATTGAAAAGGTACCGATCCCACGCGTGGGAGACGGTGAAATCCTGGTCAAAGTGCAGGTCGCGCTGACCTGCGGCACGGACCTGAAGGTCTACCAGCGGGGCTATCACGCCCGCATGATTGTTCCCCCGGCGTTGTTCGGCCACGAACTGGCCGGCGTGATCGAGGAAGTCGGCGCCGGCGTCAACGGCTTCAAGACCGGCATGCGCGTGGTGGCGCTGAACTCCGCGCCGTGCCAGATGTGTTTCTACTGCTCCAAGCATCAGGAAAATCTCTGCGAAGATTTGCTCTTCAACAACGGGGCTTACGCCGAATACATTCGCGTGCCCCGGCGCATCGTCGAGGCCAACATGCTGGTGATTCCCGCCAACGTCAGCTTCGAAGACGCTGCGATGACCGAGCCTCTGGCCTGCGTTCTGCGCGGTCTGCATGAAACCGGAGTTGAAATCGGCGACACCGTCACCATCATCGGCGGCGGCCCCATTGGATTAATGTTCGTCCAGGTCGCGCGCGCCATCGGCTGCAACGTGATTTCCGTAGTCAAGCGCGACGAGCAGGTCCAGGCCGCCAAGCAAATGGGTGCGCATGAGATCGTGCAGACCACCAAGGTCCCCAACGTAGTGGACGCAGTGCGCGCGCTCTCGCCGCAGAAGCGCGGTTGTGACGTCGTCATCGAAGCGGTCGGCCGTCAGGAAGCGTGGGAGTGGTCGGTGGACATGGTTCGCAAAGGCGGCACCGTCAACTTTTTCGGCGGCTGTGCCGGTGGTACCAAAGTGCAGCTCGATACCGGGCGCCTGCACTATTCCGAGATCACGCTGAAAGCCACGTTCCATCACACGCCCGAAACCGTGCGCCGCGCCTTCGGCCTGATTGCCGCCAAGAAAATTCGTCCGACCGACTACATCACCGGGGAGGCTCCGCTCTCGCGCTTGCAGCAAGTCCTGCGCCACATGCTGAACCGCGGCGGCGACATCAAAACCGCGATCATCCCCGGCCACTGAGAATTGTCGATTGTGCGATTGTTGATTGAAGACCTGGGTTCTAAGCTCTTGTCATCCTGAGCGGAGTAACGAGTGCGCCAATGCGCATTCGTTACGGAGTCGAAGGATCCCTGAAGCGCAGTCAGCATCGAAGGCGCGGCCCGGAATCTCGGCAAGGCTCACAAATGCTTCCGCAATGAGCACGTAAAGGTATGCCTGCCATTGGCACTGTAAACACGCACCTGCTACGCGGTTGGAGCCGCCTCCCGCCGTCGTACCGGACTCCTGCCAACGCTCCGTCGCTCAGCGAATCCCGGGTCTACTGCGCCAATCTTGCCCGCACCCACTACGAAAACTTCTCCGTCGCCTCTTGGTTCTTGCCGAAACGCTTGCGCCAGGATTTCTATAACGTCTACGCTTACTGCCGCATCTCGGACGATCTCGGCGATGAGGTCGGCGACGCTGCCGCCTCACTCGCTCTGCTTGACGAATGGCAGAGCGAATTGGACGCGTGCTATGAAGGGTCGCCGAAGCATCCGGTATTTGTAGCTCTTGCAGAAACGGTTGGCTTTTACGATATCCCGCAACACGAATTTTCCGACCTGCTCCGCGCCTTCCGCCAGGACCAGACCATCACCCGCTTCGATACTTTCAACGACGTCCTCGCCTACTGCCGCTATTCCGCGAATCCCGTGGGCCATCTCGTTCTCTACCTCTGCGGCTATCGTGACTCCGAGCGCCAGCAACTCTCCGACTTCACCTGCACCGCTCTGCAACTCGCCAATTTCTGGCAAGACGTCAGCGTCGACTACGCCAAGGGACGCATCTACCTCCCGCTCGAAGACCTGCGCCGCTTCGGCGTGACCGAGCAGGACATCGCCGCGCAACGCAACACGCCGGCTTTCTGCGCCATGATGCAATTCGAAGTCGAACGCGCCCGCGACTGGTTCGAACGCGGCCTGCCACTCATCGCGCAGGTCGATCGTGAACTGGCCGTCGATCTCGATCTTTTTTCCCGCGGCGGCCAGGAAATTCTTAACGCCATCGAGCGTCAGGATTTCGCCGTGCTGGGCAATCGTCCGAGAATCTCCAAGCCCCGCAAGCTGGCTCTGGTGGCCCGCGCCGCGCTCGGAAAACTCTTCGGTCGGAGGGTTAATCCGGTGGGTTCTGGTATTAAGCAAACTGGGGTTAAACAATTATGAGCGCCAGCGTCCAGCAAGCCGCCGTCCCCTGGACCCCGGCTCCCGCCCAGCTGGTCATGGCGTATTCCGTTTGCCGCGGCATCACCCGCACCGCCGCCAAGAACTTTTATTATGCCTTCCTCGTTCTGCCGCGCCGCAAACGGGAAGCGTTGTGCGCCGTCTACGCCTTCATGCGCAAGTGTGACGATCTCGCCGATGACCCCACGCTGAGCTTCCCCGAGCGCCGGCAAAAACTCGAGACCTGGCTCGACGCGCTGCATCGCGCCCAGCAGGGTCAGCCCACCGACGACCCCATTCTTCTCGCGCTCACGGACGCGCAGCGCCGCTACCACATTCCAGCAGGATTGCTCGACGAACTTGCTCACGGCACTGCCATGGATGTGGTTGATGCTCCCGCGGCAGAAGTATTAGCCCAGGAAGCCACGCCCAGCGGGGCAACCGCCCTCGCCGTCCATTACAAAACGTTCGAAGATCTTCGCGGATACTGCTACCGAGTCGCGTCCGTCGTCGGCCTGGTCTGCATCCATGTGTTCGGCTACAAGAATCCCGAGGCCGAACCGCTCGCGGAAACCTGCGGCCTGGCCTTCCAACTCACCAACATCATTCGCGACGTAAAAGAAGATGCCGCGCAAGGCCGCGTCTACCTTCCTGAAGAAGACCTGGCAAAATTTGGTCTCTCCGCGGCCGACATTCTTTCGACTCCCGATCCCGCTCGCCTGCGCCCCTTGCTCGCGCTCGAAGCCGACCGCGCCCGCGAGTTCTACCGCTCCGGCGACGATCTCATCCCCTTTGTATCCGAAGACAGCCAGCCCGCGCTCTGGGTGTTGATCACCATCTACCGCCGCCTGCTGGAAAAAATCGCCGAAAAGCAGTACGACGTCTTCACCGCCAAAGTCTCCTTGAGCACCTCAGAAAAGCTACGCATCCTGGGAAAAGGTTTCCTCAAGCGCATAACGTGATGGATGTGCGGCACCCTGACGGCATCTGTTTCACGAGCAATGCTAATCTCAAGCAGATGACCCCCACCGCATCCCAGCCCACGGTCGCCGTCGCCGGAGGCGGACTCGCCGGGCTCGCCGCCGCCTGCGCCCTGTCCGCAGCCGGCTTCCGAGTCACCGTTTTCGAGAAGCGTCCCTTTCTCGGCGGACGCGCTTCTTCCTACCAGCATCCCGGCACCGGCGAAGTGGTCGACAACTGCCAGCACGTTCTGTTTCGTACCTGCACCAACCTCATCAACTTCTACGCGCGCATCGGCGTCGACCACGACCTCCGCTGGTACGACGAAATGACGTTCCTCGAACCTGGTGGACGTGCCTCGGTGATGCGCGCGTCGATGCTGCCCGCTCCGCTGCACACCGCGCCGTCGTTCCTGCATTTTTCTTTTCTGAGCGCGCAAGACAAATTTGCCATCGCCCGCGCCATGGTTCCGCTCACCCTCACCGCGCAGCCCGACACCGGAAAATCGTTTGCCGAATGGTTGGATCAGCACGGCCAAACTTCCGGCGCCATCGAACGGTTCTGGAAACCTATTCTGATCAGCGCGCTCAGCGAGGAGCTCGACCGCATTTCGATTTCTTCCGCCGCGCAGGTGGTTCGCGAATCCATGAAGTCGCCCGCGGCCCGCCACATGGGCGTTCCCACCGTCCCGCTCACCACGCTCTACGACGCTGCCGGAGACTACATCCGCACTCGCCGTGGCGAGCTGCAGTTCCGCACCTCGCTCGAAAGTTTCTCACTCCGATTCCTCTCACTCCGATTCTGAGCTCGTCTATCTCGATCTCGCCAGCAGCGATGCCAAAGCTCAAGCCACTTTCGACTACCTCGTGCTCGCGCTTCCGTTCGACAATCTCGACCGCGTCCTGCCGCAGACTCCACGAAGCAGCGTCTCTGCGCGAGCAGATCACCCACTTCGAAACTTCTCCCATCACCGGCGTCCACCTCTGGTTCGACCGCCAGATCACCGATCTCGATCACGCCGTGCTGCTCGACCGCACGATTCAATGGATGTTCCACAAATCACGACTCCAGCGGCGCCCAGCGTGGCGAAAGGGTTCCGGGAGCGACCGTGATCGTGCCGGCCAGGAGCACGAACGGGTAGGGCACGACCTTGGTCGTGCCATGGAGAGTCCATTTGAAAATGGGGCTTTAGCCCCTGAGGGCGGCAGCTACATCGAACTGGTCATCAGCTCCTCAAAAAATCTCATCGAAAAATCCCGTGCCGAAATCGTCGAACTCGTTCTCGCCGAAGTCCGCGAATTTTTTCCCGCGGCACGCTCCGCTAATCTCGTCAAATCCACCGTCATCAAAGAAGTCCACGCCACCTATTCACCCCGCCCCGGCATCGACGCCCATCGCCCCACAGCCACCACAGCATGGCCGCGCGTATTTCTCGCCGGCGATTGGACAGCCACCGGATGGCCCGCCACCATGGAAGGCGCCGTCCGCAGCGGCTACCTCGCCGCCGAAGCCCTGACCCGCGCCGCCGGAGTTCGCGATTCCAAGTTCCTGGTTCCCGATCTCCCACCCAGCGGCTTGATGCGCCTGTTCTACTAACAGCCTGCAGATCCCATGCCTTGGCGGTCCGCAGCTAAGAAAAAAGTGTTGACCCGGCACCTGCTAAGAACTATAAGGGCATCGGATGTCGCTCCGCTTATAGGCCCCTAACAGAACCATTTTTCACTGGCATCGCCAAGCGAGAGGTGTTACATGAAGTCCACGCTGCTGATCGCCGCATTTGCGTCCTTGATCCTCGTCGGAGTAAGGCTCGTATCTCAGGTCCCTAACCCGCAGACTGTGGTGCCGCACCTAGTCAAGTTCGGCGGCAACCTCGTAGACGCCCAGGCCAAGCCCTTGAGCGGGACCGTAGGGGTGACCTTCAGTATCTACGAAGATCAAACCGGCGGCGCCCCGCTCTGGATGGAGGTTCAAAACGTGAGCGCTGATAGCAAGGGGCACTACACGGCCTTGCTGGGAGCCACCAAAGAGGATGGCGTGCCTTTAGACATCTTTGTGTCGGGGGAGGCCCAGTGGCTGGGTGTGCGCGCAGAGGGGCAGGAAGAGCAGGCGCGGATACTGCTAGTAAGTGTGCCATACGCGCTCAAGGCTGCGGACGCGGACACCCTTGGGGGAATGCCGGCTTCAGCATTCATGCCCGCCCCTCAGCCTGAATTCCCCACCGCAGAATCTGAAACGATAGCCAGCGGGGGAGTGGGCCTGACTTCCAAAACAAACAAAATCCGGCCGAACGTCGCAGGCAGCGGCACGCAGAATTACATCCCAATATGGACTGACAATTTGGGTACCTTGGGCAATTCGATCATTTACCAGTCGGGTGGCGCGGTCGGCATCGGAACGACAAGTCCGGTATACAAACTCGACATTGTTGGCCCTGCCGGAATTACCTCATTTACCGGACTTTCGCGCCTCGGCCTCATGGTCAGCGGTTCCTCAGCCACGACTGATTACAGCGGAATTGATTTTAGTGGAGACAGCTACGGCGGAGTTCCATTTGGAAGAATAGGTCTCGAGACCACGGGGGGTGGTTCTTACCTCCGGTTCGGCACTTCAAATAACTACGCCGCAGGCATAACCAATACTGCAATGACCATCGACTATAGCGGCAACGTCGGCATCGGGACGACGGCCCCGGCGTACGGGCTCGACGTCTCAGCGACCGCTCAGGTTGGGCGGCTCATTGTGAACGGGGGCATTACGCCCACCGGGAGCGGCCTCAAACATGCGAGGACGAGTGCTTCATGTACCACTGGGTCGAGCATAGGGGACATCTGCACTATCGCGGTCAGTTGGACTGGAACTCCTTTTGCTGACACTAACTACACGGCGACCTGCAACGTGAGAACGAGTGTAACCGGAAGCAGCGGAAGCACCGAGGTGGCCTTCGTAATCCTCATATACGATGCGGATAAGAGCACGACGGGCATGAACGTGCCAATCGAAACTCTCAGCCAGGGGACTGCGGTCACTGTGAACGGGCTAGACTGCATTGCGATTCACGACTGATGGGCCGTGGCTGGGGAGGACCCAGCCACGGATTTGCCCCTAGCGCTCAGAAGTTGCCCCGTGCCTCACTTAGCGTCCCCGCAAGAAAGCCTGCCCTGAGCGAAGTCGAGAGGGTGGGATTTCTCAGCTCCGGTTTAATCTCCAAATTCTCCCTGCCCACTCCATCCTTCCATTTAAGATTTCCCCGGCATCTCATACTCTTTATCCAACATGTTCTATAAAACATGTTTCGAAACATGTTCCCTAAACCTGTGCCCGTACAATCATTCCCGGACTCTTTCGAAGAGGACAAGATGAAGATGAAGACGAAAAAGAACCCGCGTTGGATTATCCGTGCCCAAGCACAATTTCTCGCCGCGCTGCTTTTGTTCATTCTTCCTGCCTCCCTGGCAGCCGAGCCCGTGCCGCTGAAGCGCGTAGTGGAGTTGGCGCTCTCCCACGGCACTGCGGGCGCAATCGCGAATGCGGACCAGAAGCGTTTCATGGCCCAGTACCTCGAGGTTCGCAATCAGTACATCCCGCAGCTCATCGCCGGTGCGGGACTCGGCTGGTCCGACGGTTTCCCGCTCAGCCTCGAAGGTGCCGCGCCTTCGCTGTTCAACGTGAACGCGCAGTCCGCGCTGCTCAATCCTGCGCTGCGTGATTTCATTCACGCCGCCGGCACCGACTACAAGGCCAGCGCGCTCCGCAGCAAAGACCAGCGCAACCAGATTATTCAGGACGCAGTCCTGAGCTATGTCGAACTCATTAAATGCCAACGCCGGCTGGATCGCCTGCACGAAGCCGCCGCCGCTGCGGAGAAAATGGAAAGCGCCGTGGCCCAGCGTGTGAAAGAAGGCGTCGACAGCGAAACCGATGGCAAGAAGGCCCGTCTCTCTCTGGCCCGTTTTCGCTTGCGCATCGAGGAAGCTTCCGGCTCCGCCGATGTGCTGCGCGAGCATCTCGGCAAACTCACCGGGCTTCCCGCAGCCTCGATCGAACCCGATCCCGACACCCTGCCCGGACTCCCGTCGGTGAAAACCGAAGAACCCTCAGCTGACGGGAGCAGAGCACTTAAGGGGCTAAACGTCGAAGACGCCGCCAGCCGTGCCGTTGACTCCAACCCCGCCGTCCAGGCTGCCGTCGAGCATGCCCGCGCCGAGTATCTACGCGTGAAGGGAGAGCAAAGGTCTTTGTGGCCCAGTGTCGACTTCGCCGCGCAATACGCTTTGCTTTCCAGCTTCAACCACTATCAGAAGTTTTATCAACCCGGAAGCTTCCAGCCCAACAATGCGACGGTCGGCATTTTCATCCGCTTTCCGTTTCTGAATCTCTCGCAGCACGCCAAGGTGCAGGAAGCCGAGTCCGAAGCGGTCAAAGCGCAGAAGCAGGCGGAAGCCGTGCGAAACCAGGTGTCCGAAGAAACGCTTCGCCTGCAGCGCTCGGTCTCGCGCCTCGAAGCCGCCCGCGATGTCGCCGAACTAGAATCCGAGCTGGCCGCGAAAGACGTGGAAGCCGTCCAGACCCGCATGGACGCCGGTACCGCCACGCTCCATGATCTCGACGACGCACGCTCCCAGGCCAGCGAACGCTCCATCACCCTCGAAGACGTAATCTTCGAACTCGAACGCAGTCAGGTCGCCCTCCTCCGTGCCACCGGCGACCTGGAAAAATGGGCCATGGGCCAGGACTAAACCTCGGCTAGCAGAAACTAACCTATGGCACTACCTGGACCGGAGTCGCGCTGTCCGTCGTGGTGTTGTTTCCCAGTTGTCCCATGTTGTTCGCTCCCCAACACCAGGCCTTGGCGTTGGTATCGATCGCGCAGGTATGGTCTCCCCCCGGCGAAAAACTCATAAACGCATGTCCTGGGACGCCCAACGGGAATAAAGCAGTATGGTCAAAGAGGCCAGCCGTACCCCAGCACTGCAGATTCCCGGGACCATTGACATTGAAGGGCACCGCACAGCTCTGGCCTTCGGACGAAGCGATTAGATCGAAAGTAATGCTCGTAATCACGGCAATCGGGGTCGGACTCCCCACGCCGGAGATTGCGTCTCCAGTCGAACCGTTGCCCAGTTGGGCCTCGGCGTTTGCGCCAAAGCAGAACAACTGCGAACTCTTCTGATCGCGTCCGCACACGAACGCGCCGCCTGCGCTCACTCGATCCCAGAACCCGGAAGCCCCGCTGGAACCAGACAGAATTTGAACTGGGGTGAGCTTACAGAATTCCTTTCCTGTGACTAGGCTGAAGGCCGGGCTATTGGGGCAGCTGCCGATGGGGGTCGTCGCAAAATTAATTCCGAGGTCGCCCCCTGAATCGTCGCCCCAACAAAACATGGCGGCGTCGCCGGTGATGGCACAAGTGTGAAACATGCCCGCGGCAACCGCGGTCACCTGCGTCTCGCCCGGGATGCCTACCTGGGTTGGAGGGCCCGCAGGATTCGTGCTCCCGATCCCCAATTCACCCGACTGATTGTCGCCCCAGCAGAATAGTTTCTGGTCTGTAGTCACGCCGCAGGCATGGTTTCCCCCGGCGCTCAGAGACAAGAATTGATGTGCAGTCGCGAAGGGTACGCCGCCCACCTGCTGCGGAGCAGGGCCCCCGGTGACGCCCAGTTCGCCAAAATCGTCGCCGCCCCAGCACCACGCAACGCCAACTGTGTCGATCGCACACGTGAAATCGAATCCCGCGGTGATAGACCGAAACGTGTGCTTTCCCGCCACAGGGAGCGGAACCAGGTTACAGGGAAACACCGCCTCACACACGGAGAAGGGACGGAAAACAGAACCGAGTTGTCCATCAAAGTTGTCGCCCCAGCACCAGGCTTGCCCCCCAGTGTCCAGGGCGCAGGTGAAATCGTCGCCCGCAGCGATGGCCTGAAACGACGTAGGCCCGGCGAATATCGGGATCGGAAACTGCCCGCAAGACCAGAGAGTACCGAAGCAAATCCCAACCGGGAAGTTCGATCCCACCCTCGGACCGCTAATGGTGATGTGAGGCGCGGGTGGCGGTAGAGGTCCCGGTCGTGGATGGCGGAGGATTGTTTCATTGCCGATCCGCAAAGTGATGTCGCTCTCACGAATGTTCACCACCTTCCCGTTCGGATCGAACACCTGCACCCGGTAGTTGACGGGTTCTCCTACCTTCGCGGCCGACGGTTCTTGCCGGACGTCCAAGCGATACTTGCCGATGGTCGCGGTCACAGCGTCCGCGTTGCCCAGTGGCGTGAGCTTAACGTAGACCGATTTCTTGGAGTCTTCCTTTACTGCCATCGTGGTCACGCCATGGTGCGTCGCGTTTCCCTGGGCATCGAGCACGCGAATTTCAAATAGTCGGTCCTTGCCCGGGGGCACATGCATGCCGATCCCATCTTTTCCATGTCCCACGCAGAGTTGAAACTGCAGCGGCTTTTCGATGCCCGGACCAGAAACTTGCACGGAAACGGTTCGCGGCAGTGGAGAGTTCAGTTCCAGCGAAAGATTATTGTGGCGTTCGCGCTGTTCGGCCTTGTCCTCCGCGTGCTCACACTGAGCCGTCGAACGGCTCGGCAAAAGCATGAGGCTCAAGCTAAAGAGGGAAACGGCGAACTGGCGGGCAAATCCAGCTAGGGTCAGGGGCCTGGGGTGCATAGTCACCTCCAAGGTGGGTAGACCGAAATTCAAGTTTTGACTTCAAAAGCGGCTGACATTCTACACCGGTTTCGTTTCGCTGCGAGGGCGGCCTTCCGGACCAGTTCCAGCTGACCTTCGCGCCAGGGCTCCCTCCCAGCGCACCATTTCCCCATTCACTGCATCCAACCTGCAGTTGGCTCGATGCAGGTTCCGCTTTCCCCTGCGCTGTCAGTAAGATAGACTCAATCAGCCCAGGCCAGGAACCTGCAACAATACGTGCGGAATGTGCGCGGCAGCCGCGCCAGAATGCTAAAATATATAGATACCAACATATGCCTCTAAAAACACTGTTTCTGAATCCACCTTCCTTTGAGAACTTCGACGGAGGCGCAGGCTCCCGTTGGCCCGCCACGCGCGAAATTGAAAGTTTCTGGTATCCGGTGTGGCTGGCTTATCCGGCCGGGATGCTCGAGGGGTCGCGGCTGCTCGATGCGCCGTCGCATCACGTTTCCGGCGAGCAGACCATCGAGATCGCAAAGCAATATGAATTTCTGGTGCTGTTCACCAGTACGCCTGGGTTTCCCGGGGACATCCTGCTGGCCACCGCGATCAAAGCGGTCAATCCCAAGATCAAGATCGCGTTCGTGGGGCCGCACGTGACCGTGCTCCCGGAAAAGTCGTTGCGCGATTGCCCGGCGATCGACTTTATCTGCCGCAAAGAATTCGACTACGCAGTCACCGACTACGCCAAAGGCAAGCCGCTGGCAGAGATTGCCGGAGCTTCGTTTCTGAAGGACGGCCAGATCGTCCACAATCCGGACGCGCCGCAGATTCAGAATCTCGACGACCTGCCGCATGTGACTGAGATCTACAAGCGCGACCTCGACATTACCAACTACAACGTTCCGTTCCTGCTGAATCCCTATGTTTCGCTCTACACTACGCGCGGATGCCCGGCGCAGTGCACGTTCTGCCTGTGGCCGCAGACGTTGAGTGGACATCCCTGGCGCAAGCGTTCTACCGACGACGTTGCGGCGGAGATGGCAAAGGCCAAGACCCTTTGGCCGAACGTGAAAGAATTTTTCTTCGACGACGATACCTTCAACATCCAGAAAGCGCGCACCATTGAACTCTGCGCCAAGTTGAAGCCGCTGGGCCTGACGTGGTCCTGCACTTCCCGCGTGACGACGGACTACGAAACTCTGAAAGCCATGAAAGAAGCCGGGTGCCGGCTGCTGATCGTCGGCTATGAATCCGGCGACCAGCAGATTCTGAAGAACATCAAGAAGGGCGCAACCATCGAACGGGCGCGCGACTTTACTCGCGATTGCCACAAGCTGGGCCTGGTGATCCACGGCGACTTCATCATGGGCCTGCCCGGCGAAACGCACGAAACCATCAACAACACCATCGCGTTCGCCAAAGAGCTGGACGTGGAGACCATCCAGGTTTCTGTCGCCCACGCCTACCCCGGCACCGAACTTTACGACTACGCGGTGAGCAATGGCTTCATGGTGGGCGACAACAAAATGGTCGATGAAGGCGGACATCAGCTGGCCCAGATTCAATATCCCGGGCTGCCTGCCGATGACATC
>CAWKNM010000008.1:0-558329 GCA_963851165.1 uncultured Acidobacteriaceae bacterium
TCTGGATTGCCGGCCTGGCGAGGCTGTCCTCAAACCCGATGTCATCCCGAACCGGGCCGAAGGCGCGGTGAGGGACCTTACGTCGGACGGCAGCGTCGTTGCAGCAAACGGGACGCCCCTGGCTGCACGCAGCGTGACGACACCCGCCAACGCTTATGCCCCTTCCCTCGCATCGTAGGGTCCCTCACCGGGCCTTCGGCCCCGTTCGGGATGACATGCTCTTTGGATTTCGTGGTGGAGGATTTAGAGGTGGTGGAGGATTTAGAGGTGGTGGAGGATTTAGAGGTGGTGGAGGATTTAGAGGTGGTGGAGGATTTAGAGCTCGCTTGTGACCACCACTAACGGAGCTGCGAACGGAGCTGACGCGTCCTACCCTGCTAGCAGCACCACTCCCGCGGCCACCAGCACGGCGGCGATCCAGCGCCTGCGGTCGACGCGCTCATGAAGAAATATTTTCGCGGCGAAGGCGTTGCCGATAAATGTCAGCGAGGCGGCGGCGGGAGCCACCAGGCTTACGTCTCCCCACGATAGCGCGAACAGCAGGCTGAAGAAGGCAACCGCCATCGCCGTCACGCCGAGAAAGAAATTCGGATTACCCAGCACGCGGCCCAGCACGGTCCATAGACCGGAGCGGTCCCACAGGTCATGCACGTCGCCAACTTGTTTCATGGCGCGGGCCAGAAGCACATCGCCCACCACCGACGCGGAGGCTATCGCTAGGATCGCGCACCAGACTGCCATCCCAGTGTTGAGCTCTTTCATGAACCCACCTCGCTCGAAACCGTCGCTTCCGGCACGTCAGTTTCACACGGCACCTCGGCGTGCGGTTGCGGAGTGAGCGACGGCCCTCCTGCAACGAAGCCTACGCCTCCGGTGATCAGCGCGATCCCCAGCCAGCGCAGTGGGCTCACTTGCTCGTGCAGCGCGAACTTCGCCACCAGCGCCAGCAGCACATAGCCCAGCGACGTGGCCGGCAAAACGTAAGTCAGGTCGGCCCAGGAGAGCGCGTTCATGTAAGCCGCAAAGAAAGCCAGCAGAAGGAGAATTCCCACCGCGACCCAGGGATTGAGCACGGCCAGAATCAAGCTGAGAGGATGGTGCAACGAAACACGGCCGGCCTGTTTCATCCCGTGAGAGAGCACGGAGTCACCCGCCGCTGCGAACACGGTAACTCCCGCCAAGACCAGATACTTACGAAAGGTCACGAGAACTCAGGTTTCAAAGTTTCAAGGTTTCAAAGACGCCAAGAGATTCGAGAGTGGACCACCTTGAAACCTTGAAACGTGGAACTTTGAAACCTGCCTTACTACGCCTTCACTGGCACCGCTGCTGCCGCGGCCTCGTCGTTGTGCTTCTTCACCATCTTGTTGCGCGCGGACCGCAGTTTCATAAAGCTCTTCGCTTCTTTGTACAACCGCTTGCGGTCGTTGCTGTCGAACGCCGCTTTCCGCAATATGCGGAACACAGCCTTGGGACGGAAATAATACTCGTCATAAAAACGATGCACGGCCGACATGATGTCATCGGCAGGCAGCCCGGGATATTGAATCTGGGCCAGCTGATGTCCGCCTTCATCGACCATTTTGTTGTCGCCCACCATGAAGCCGTTGCTCACGGCGTAGTCGTAAAGCTCGGTGCCCGGGTAGGCATGCGCCACTGAAACCTGGATGGTTTCCACGTCCAGCTCTTTGGCGAACGCGATGGTGTTATTGATGGTCTCGTGCGTTTCGCCGGGCAGGCCCATGATGAAGTCGCCGTGGATCACCAGGCCCAGCTTGTGGCAATCGCGGGTGAAGTCGCGCGCCCGTTCGATGGTCGCGCCCTTCTTGATGTTCTTCAGAATCTGCTGGTCGCCGGATTCATAGCCGACGATTAGCAGCCGGCATCCCGCTTCCTTCATCGCTTTCAAAGTTTCGTAGTCGGTGGTCACGCGCGAGGTGCACGACCACGTCAGGCCCAGCGGCTTCAACTTGGCGCAGAGTTCAATGGTGCGCGCTTTCTGGATGTTGAAGGTATCGTCGTCGAAGAAAAATTCTTTCACGTTCGGCCAAAGGGTCTTGGCCTTTGCCATTTCCGCCGCAACGTCGTCGGTGGAACGCTTGCGCCAGGGATGTCCGCTCAGCGTCTGCGGCCACAGGCAGAACGTGCACTGCGCCGGGCATCCGCGCGTGGTGTAGAGCGAAACGTAGGGATTCAGCAGGAACGGAACGTTGTAGTTGGTGATGTCGAGGTCGCGCTTGTAGATCTCGGTCACGTGCGGCAGTTCGTCGAGATTCTGAATCTGCGGCGCGTCCGGATTGTGGACGATCTTGCCGTCCTTCAGAAACGAAGCTCCGGCAATCTCTGCCAGCGGCTTGCCTTTGGCGTAGTCGGTGACTGCGTAGTCGAATTCTTTGCGGCAGATAAAGTCAATCGCCGGGCAATCGCGCAACGACTTTTCCGGGAGCACGGTCACGTGCGGCCCCACGAACGCAATCTTGATCTTGGGATTGACCGCTTTGATCGCGGTGGCCAGCAGGATGTCCCCGGGAAACCCAGGCGTGCTGGTGAACAGCACCAGAAATTCATATTGCTTGGCGATCTCGATGGTCTGCTCGCCGGAAACGTGATGCGAGGGCGCATCGAGCAGCCGCGACCCCTCCAGCATTCCCGCCGGATAAGCCAGCCACACCGGATACCAGAAACTTTCAATTTCGCGCGTGGCGGGCCAACGGGAGCCGGCGCCTCCGTCGAAGTTTTCAAAAGAAGGTGGATTCAGAAACAGTGTTTTTAGAGGCATATGTTGGTGTCTGTATATTTTAGCATTCTGGCGCGGCTGCCGCGCACATTCCGCACGTATTGTTGCAGGTTCCTGGCCTGGGCTGATTGAGTCTATCTTACTGACAGCGCAGGGGAAAGCGGAACCTGCTTCGATGCCAACTGCAGGTTGGATGCAGTGAATGGGGAAATGGTGCGTTGGGGGGATGGGGGGAAGTGCTATGGGCCTGGGGAAACCAACCCCAGCCACTGAGACTTCGACCGTGAGGACGTGGATAGAGTTGGCGGGCAGAGCCTGCCCTGAGCGAAATCGAAGGGAGTGCCCGCCCCACAATCAAATTCAAGATCAACGTCAAAGGCGACGGGCAGGAGTGCCCGCCCACACGAGCGTGCTATTGGCCCATGGCCCATTTTTCCAGGTCGCCGGTGGCGCGGAGGAGGCCGACCTGGCTGCGCTCGAGTTCGAAGATTACGTCTTCGAGGGTGATGGAGCGTTCGCTGGCCTGGGAGCGCGCGTCGTCGAGGTCGTGGAGCGTGGCGGTGCCGGCGTCCATGCGGGTCTGGACTGCTTCCACGTTTTTCTGCGGCCAGCTCGGATTCGAGTTCGGCGACATCGCGCGCGGCTTGCATGCGCGCGACCGAACGCTGCAGGCGGAGCGTCTCTTCGGAGACCTGGTTGCGCGCGGCTTCCGCCTGCTTCTGCGCTTTGACCGCTTCGGACTCAGCCTCCTGCACGCTGGCGTGCTGCGAGAGATTCAGAAACGGAAAGTGGATGGCAATGCCGACCGTCGCGTTGTTGGGCTGGAAGCTTCCGGGTTGATAAAAGCTCTGATAGTTGTTGAAGCTGGAAAGCAAGGCGTATTGCGCGGCGAAGTCGACACTGGGCCACAGAGCCTTTGCTCTCCTTTCACGCGTAAATATTCAGCGCGGGCATGCTCGACGGCGGCCTGGACGGCGGGGTTGGCGTCGACGGCGCGGCTGGCGGCGTCTTCAACATTCAGCGCAGCCTTTCACTCCTCTGGCTTCCATCCGGCTGAGAGTTCTTCGGTTTTCACCGACGGGAGTGCGGGCAGGGTATCGGGATCGGGTTCGATCGAAGCTGCGGGAAGCCCGGTGAGTTTGCCGAGATGCTCGCGCAGCACGTCGGCGGAGCCGGAAGCTTCCTCGATGCGCAGGCGAAAGCGGGCCAGCAGAGAGACGGGCCTTCTTGCCATCGGTTTCGCTGTCGACGCCTTCTTTCACGCGCTGGGCCACGGCGGTTTCCATTTTTTCCGCGGCGGCCTCGGCTTCGCGCAGGCGATCCAGACGGCGCTGGCATTTCATGAGTTCGACATAGCTCAGGACTGCGTCCTGAATAATCTGGTTGCGCTGGTCTTTGCTGCGGAGCGCGCTGGCCTTGTAGTCGGTGCCGGCGGCGTGAATGAAATCGCGCAGCGCAGGATTGAGCAGCGCGGACTGCGCGTTCACGTTGAACAGCGAGGGCGCGGCCCCTTCGAGGCTGAGCGGAAAACCGTCAGACCAGCCGAGTCCCGCACCGGCGATGAGCTGCGGGATGTACTGATTGCGAACCTCGAGATACTGGGCCATGAAACGCTTCTGGTCGGCATTCGCGATTGCGCCCGCAGTGCCGTGGGAGAGCGCCAACTCCACCACGCGCTTCAGCGGCACGGGCTCGGCTGCCAGGGAGGCAGGGAGAATGAACAAAAAAGCAGCGCGGCGAAAAGTTGTGCTCGGGCGCGGATAATCCAACGCGGGTTCGTTTTCGTCTTCGTCTTCATCTTGTCCTCTTCGGAAGAGTCCGGAAATGATTGTACGGGCACGGGTTTAGGGAGCATGTTTTCGAAACATGTTTTATAGAACATGTTTGATAAAGATTATGAGATGCCGGGGAAATCTTAAATGGCTCGAGGCAGTGGGATGAGGGGAATTTCGGGGCGGGGTGCGCGGCTGGACAGGCGAGGCGCTCGTCCCCACATGAGCCGTCGCCACACCAACAGCGACGCGTCAGTAGAACATTCGCATGAAACCGCTGGGCGGCAGATCGGGGACCAGGAATTTGGAATCGCGAATTCCGGCGGCGCGGGTCAGGGCTTCGGCGGCGAGGTAGCCGCTGCGGACGGCACCTTCCATGGTGGCGGGCCATCCCGTGGCGGTCCAATCGCCGGCGAGGAATACGCGTGGCCAGGCGGTGGTGGCTGTGGGGCGATGTGCGTCGATGCCGGGGCGGGGGGAGTAGGTGGCGTGCACTTCCTTGATGACGGTGGATTTGACGAGGTTGGCGGGGCGTGCCCCGGGGAAAAATTCGCGGACTTCGGCGAGCACGAGCTCGACGATTTCGGCGCGGGATTTTTCGATGAGATTTTTTGAAGAGCTGATGACGAGTTCGATGTAGCTCGGGGCGTCGTTCTGAGGCCGCTCCGCTGCTGATTCCGCGGAAACGGTTTCAACTTGTTCGGACGATGACCTCGCAACCCGCATGGGCTGGAGGCGCGATTTGTGGAACATCCATTGGATGGTGCGGTCGAGAAGCACGGCATGATCGAGATCGGTGATCGGGCGGTCGAACCAGAGGTGGACGCCGGTGATGGGAGAAGTTTCGAAGTGCGAGATCTGTTCGCGCAGAGACGCTGCTTCGGGAGTCTGCGGCAGGACGCGGTCGAGATTCTCGAACGGAAGCGCGAGCACGAGGTGGTCGAAAGTGGCTTGAGCTTCGACATCGCTGCCGGCGATATCGAGATAGACGAGCGCGGAATCGGAGTGGAAACCTTCGAGCGAGGTGCGGAACTGCAGTTCACCGCCGCGGGCGCGGATGTAATCTCCCGCCGCGTCGTAGAGCGTGGTGAGCGGAACAGTGGGAACACCCATGTGGCGGGCGGCTGGGGATTTCATGGATTCGCGAACCACCTGCGCGGCGGAAGAAATCGAAATGCGGTCGAGCTCCTCGCTGAGCGCGCTGATCAGAATAGGTTTCCAGAACCGTTCGATGGCGCCGGAAGTTTGGCCGTGCTGATCCAACCATTCGGCAAACGATTTTCCGGTGTCGGGCTGCGCGGTGAGGGTGAGCGGAACCATGGCGCGGGCGATGGCAAATTTGTCTTGCGCGCTCAGAAAAGAAAAATGCAGGAACGACGGCGCGGTGTGCAGCGGAGCGGGCAGCATCGACGCGCGCATCACCGAGGCACGTCCACCAGGTTCGAGGAACGTCATTTCGTCGTACCAGCGGAGGTCGTGGTCGACGCCGATGCGCGCGTAGAAGTTGATGAGGTTGGTGCAGGTACGAAACAGAACGTGCTGGCAGTTGTCGACCACTTCGCCGGTGCCGGGATGCTGGTAGGAAGAAGCGCGTCCGCCGAGAAAGGGACGCTTCTCGAAAACGGTGACTCGGAAGCCGGCTGCGGACAGGGCGCAGGCGGCGGCGAGCCCGGCGAGTCCGCCTCCGGCGACGGCGACCGTGGGCTGGGATGCGGTGGGGGTCATCTGCTTGAGATTAGCATTGCTCGTGAAACAGATGCCGTCAGGGTGCCGCACATCCATCACGTTATGCGCTTGAGGAAACCTTTTCCCAGGATGCGTAGCTTTTCTGAGGTGCTCAGGGAGACTTTGGCGGTGAAGACGTCGTACTGCTTTTCGGCGATTTTTTCCAGCAGGCGGCGGTAGATGGTGATCAACACCCAGAGCGCGGGCTGGCTGTCTTCGGATACAAAGGGGATGAGATCGTCGCCGGAGCGGTAGAACTCGCGGGCGCGGTCGGCTTCGAGCGCGAGCAAGGGGCGCAGGCGAGCGGGATCGGGAGTCGAAAGAATGTCGGCCGCGGAGAGACCAAATTTTGCCAGGTCTTCTTCAGGAAGGTAGACGCGGCCTTGCGCGGCATCTTCTTTTACGTCGCGAATGATGTTGGTGAGTTGGAAGGCCAGGCCGCAGGTTTCCGCGAGCGGTTCGGCCTCGGGATTCTTGTAGCCGAAGACGTGAATGCAGACCAGGCCGACGACGGACGCGACGCGGTAGCAGTATCCGCGAAGATCTTCGAACGTTTTGTAATGGACGGCGAGGGCGGTTGCCCCACTGGGCGCGGCTTCCTGGGCTAATACTTCTGCCGCGGGAGCATCAACCACATCCATGGCAGTGCCGTGAGCAAGTTCGTCGAGCAATCCTGCTGGAATGTGGTAGCGGCGCTGCGCGTCCGTGAGCGCGAGAAGAATGGGGTCGTCGGTGGGCTGACCCTGCTGGGCGCGATGCAGCGCGTCGAGCCAGGTCTCGAGTCTTTGCCGGCGCTCGGGGAAGCTTAGCGTGGGGTCGTCGGCGAGATCGTCACAGCTGCGCATGAAGGCGTAGACGGCGCACAACGCTTCGCGTTTGCGGCGCGGCAGAACGAGGAAGGCATAATAAAAGTTCTTGGCGGCGGTGCGGGTGATGCCGCGGCAAACGGAATACGCCATGACCAGCTGGGCGGGAGCCGGGGTCCAGGGGACGGCGGCTTGCTGGACGCTGGCGCTCATAATTGTTTAACCCCAGTTTGCTTAATACCAGAACCCACCGGATTAACCCTCCGACCGAAGAGTTTTCCGAGCGCGGCGCGGGCCACCAGAGCCAGCTTGCGGGGCTTGGAGATTTTCGGACGATTGCCCAGCACGGCGAAATCCTGACGCTCGATGGCGTTAAGAATTTCCTGGCCGCCGCGGGAAAAAAGATCGAGATCGACGGCCAGTTCACGATCGACCTGCGCGATGAGTGGCAGGCCGCGTTCGAACCAGTCGCGGGCGCGTTCGACTTCGAATTGCATCATGGCGCAGAAAGCCGGCGTGTTGCGTTGCGCGGCGATGTCCTGCTCGGTCACGCCGAAGCGGCGCAGGTCTTCGAGCGGGAGGTAGATGCGTCCCTTGGCGTAGTCGACGCTGACGTCTTGCCAGAAATTGGCGAGTTGCAGAGCGGTGCAGGTGAAGTCGGAGAGTTGCTGGCGCTCGGAGTCACGATAGCCGCAGAGGTAGAGAACGAGATGGCCCACGGGATTCGCGGAATAGCGGCAGTAGGCGAGGACGTCGTTGAAAGTATCGAAGCGGGTGATGGTCTGGTCCTGGCGGAAGGCGCGGAGCAGGTCGGAAAATTCGTGTTGCGGGATATCGTAAAAGCCAACCGTTTCTGCAAGAGCTACAAATACCGGATGCTTCGGCGACCCTTCATAGCACGCGTCCAATTCGCTCTGCCATTCGTCAAGCAGAGCGAGTGAGGCGGCAGCGTCGCCGACCTCATCGCCGAGATCGTCCGAGATGCGGCAGTAAGCGTAGACGTTATAGAAATCCTGGCGCAAGCGTTTCGGCAAGAACCAAGAGGCGACGGAGAAGTTTTCGTAGTGGGTGCGGGCAAGATTGGCGCAGTAGACCCGGGATTCGCTGAGCGACGGAGCGTTGGCAGGAGTCCGGTACGACGGCGGGAGGCGGCTCCAACCGCGTAGCAGGTGCGTGTTTACAGTGCCAATGGCAGGCATACCTTTACGTGCTCATTGCGGAAGCATTTGTGAGCCTTGCCGAGATTCCGGGCCGCGCCTTCGATGCTGACTGCGCTTCAGGGATCCTTCGACTCCGTAACGAATGCGCATTGGCGCACTCGTTACTCCGCTCAGGATGACAAGAGCTTAGAACCCAGGTCTTCAATCAACAATCGCACAATCGACAATTCTCAGTGGCCGGGGATGATCGCGGTTTTGATGTCGCCGCCGCGGTTCAGCATGTGGCGCAGGACTTGCTGCAAGCGCGAGAGCGGAGCCTCCCCGGTGATGTAGTCGGTCGGACGAATTTTCTTGGCGGCAATCAGGCCGAAGGCGCGGCGCACGGTTTCGGGCGTGTGATGGAACGTGGCTTTCAGCGTGATCTCGGAATAGTGCAGGCGCCCGGTATCGAGCTGCACTTTGGTACCACCGGCACAGCCGCCGAAAAAGTTGACGGTGCCGCCTTTGCGAACCATGTCCACCGACCACTCCCACGCTTCCTGACGGCCGACCGCTTCGATGACGACGTCACAACCGCGCTTCTGCGGCGAGAGCGCGCGCACTGCGTCCACTACGTTGGGGACCTTGGTGGTCTGCACGATCTCATGCGCACCCATTTGCTTGGCGGCCTGGACCTGCTCGTCGCGCTTGACTACGGAAATCACGTTGCAGCCGATGGCGCGCGCGACCTGGACGAACATTAATCCAATGGGGCCGCCGCCGATGATGGTGACGGTGTCGCCGATTTCAACTCCGGTTTCATGCAGACCGCGCAGAACGCAGGCCAGAGGCTCGGTCATCGCAGCGTCTTCGAAGCTGACGTTGGCGGGAATCACCAGCATGTTGGCCTCGACGATGCGCCGGGGCACGCGAATGTATTCGGCGTAAGCCCCGTTGTTGAAGAGCAAATCTTCGCAGAGATTTTCCTGATGCTTGGAGCAGTAGAAACACATCTGGCACGGCGCGGAGTTCAGCGCCACCACGCGCATGCCGGTCTTGAAGCCGTTGACGCCGGCGCCGACTTCCTCGATCACGCCGGCCAGTTCGTGGCCGAACAACGCCGGGGGAACAATCATGCGGGCGTGATAGCCCCGCTGGTAGACCTTCAGGTCCGTGCCGCAGGTCAGCGCGACCTGCACTTTGACCAGGATTTCACCGTCTCCCACGCGTGGGATCGGTACCTTTTCAATCTTGAGATCTTCTTTGCCGTACAAGACGGCAGCGGTCATTTTTCCATTCACTGCGAGGTTCCTTCCCAGTTGTCAACTTTTCAAACACTACGTCCAAGTACAACCAGGCTGAATCACAATCTTCAATGACGAAGGCTGCGGATGAGCGGCCAACGCCAGGGCCTGGGCGCTTTCAGTCAACGGAAAACGGTGACTGACCAGCTGTTCCAGATCCATTTCGCGGCCCATTACAAACCGAACCGATTCTTCCTGCAGCGCCACCGAGGCGCTGTAGGACCCGACTAAAGCCTTCTCGTCCACACAGATAGCAGCCGGATCAACCACGGCCTCTCCGTGCTGCGTCTGGGCGAACAACAAAACTCGCCCCCCGGGACGGGCCGCATCCATCGCGGTCCGAATCAAACTATTCCCACCCACCGCCAGAATCACGGCGTCTGCGCCACGACCTTCGGTCCACTCGCGAACGCGATCAACCACGCTGGTCTGCGAAGCGTCCACAATCAATTCAAGTCCGAGGCGTACTCCTATTCTAAGCCTCTCGGGATACAAATCGGAAGTAATAACGGTGGCCCCGGCCTTTCGGGCCAGAACGCTCAAAATGATGCCGATTGGACCCTGCCCGATGGTCAGCACTGTCTCGCCCGGAACCAGGCGCAGCGCCTCGATCCCCTTCATGCAGGTGTTGACCGGCTCCACGAAACAGGCCTGCTCGAAGGAAACGCCCTCCGGAATGCGGACCGTTCCCTTCTGGACGATCCAGTCCATCACTCGGACATATTCGGCGAAACCTCCGCCCGAGGGCTCAAACCCGGCGGTGCAGCCGACTTTCTTGTAGGTGGAGCATTGCGCGAAGGTATTGTGGCGGCAGTAGTAACAATCGCGGCAAGGGATGTGATGAAAAACTACGACACGGTCGCCAGGCTGGAATTCGCGTACGCCTGCGCCGACGGCGGCGACCACTCCGGAAGTTTCGTGTCCGAAGATGCGGGGAGCGGAGTGGGATCCGGTTGCAATCTTCTTCAGGTCGGTGCCGCAAACGCCGCAGCTGTGCACCCGCAACAACAATTCGCCGGGACCGATCTGGGGCACGGGAACGGTCTCCAGGCGAACATCGTTCACGCCGCGGTAGACCGCTGCCTGCATGGTGGCAGGAATCGTCCGCATGCCATCCTGCACTGCGTATTGTCCGGCGATGGCCATAACGTTAGCTTTGATGACGACCGGAGCGTGTTCGCTTCAGAGCGTTTCGCTTCAGCGATTCGTTTTCAAGGACCCGCGGTAGGCGACTCGGCTGTGCGGGGGTCAGCATTGGTGAACTTCACCTGCACGGTCATGGAATCCAGGTAAGGAGATTCGAGCGGGGTGAAGTGGTAAGCGGTAACCTGCAGCGAGACGTAAAAGCCATCCACTTTCATGATGCGCTGCGCCTTGGCCGGGACGCTGCCGAACCTGCTCGGATTCAGCTGCCAGAGATTGTTCCCGGGATCGGACGAAGGCTCCTGCGACTCCAGCAGCACGTTGTTATAGATCAGGTGATGCAGGTCCGTCAACCGCACCTGCCAGGAAATGACGTGGTCTTCGCCTTCCGGAATTTCCGGAACGATGGTGAGAAGATAGCGGTCGTTTCCGTACGTGTCTCGAATGCGATCGAAGAAAACTGAATTCTGCGGATTGAGCTTGACCTCAAAACTGGCATCGGTGATATGAGTGGGACCGTGTCGAAAGCTCTCGGCGTAGACCACCGCGGGCTCTTTTTGAGCGTGCAGCGGGACGACTGCACCGCAAAGCAAGAGAACCGTCGCGATGAAAGTTGGCTTCATAGTCGAGTAGAAATGTTCACGGAACCGGGCGTTTCATTTTTCGGCATTTTGTTTTTCTGCAAATCGTTTCCCGGAACTATTTTCCGGGGAATTCAGCAGCTCTTGATTCGTCTCGGCGAGCCAGGCGCTCAACGCTTGCGCGGCTCGCTTGCTGTTGCGGGCCAGGCGCAGCGCAGCGGCCCACGTCCACGGCCGGATCATAATGAAGCGCGCGAACTTGCCGGTTAGAAACTCGCCGGACGGGCCGATGAAGCCAGTCCGATGATTCATCCCCGGTAGCGCAAATCCAACTTCATCCGAAATGGCCTTCACGGCTGCGAAGCGCACTCCCCGCGCCGCTGCGGCCCGCGCTACCGCGGACGCTTCCATGTCCACCGCCTGCGCGTTAAACGACTTGCCTAGTTTAACCTTCTGTTCCGGCGTGGCGACAGCACCGAAAGTAACCAGGATTCCCTGGCCAATGCCAGTCTCGACGCTGCTGGAGTCGCCGGCGTCGATTACGCGGGCCGGGATGAGGATGTCGGCAACTTTTAGCGCGGGATCGAGGGCGCCGGCGAATCCGGCGGAGTAGACGACTTCCGGCGTGTAGAGAGCGATGACAGCTTCGGCCGCGCGGCGCGCGGGCTCCGCGCCAATGCCGCCGCAGACTACGACTATTTGGCCTTGCTCGAAGAAGCGGAAGGAGCGGCCGGCGTGTTGCTTTACCGCCACGGGCTGATGGCGCAGCAGCGGGTGGAGTTCTCGCTCGAGGGCGGCTACGATAGCGATTTTTGTGGACGACGGCAATTCGCACATCCTGCCGAGCGCTGCTCGGCGCGAACGGGCGAGGCGCCCGTTCCCACACGATCATCTAAACATCACACGTTTCATCTAAACATAATGATTAGTGCGGAACCACTCCACGGCGCGGCGCAGCGCATTTTCGGCTGGAACGATCTTCCAGCCCAGATCGCGTTCGGCTTTGGCGGAGCTGGCGAACATTTTCTTGCGTCCCATGCGGACGGCGTCGATGGTGGCGCGCGGCTCGCGATGCAGGATGCGGCCGGTGATGGTTTCATCGACCGCGGCGGCGGCGAAGGCGAAAAAATAGGGGAGCTTCACGGTCGGAGACGATAATCCAGTTATAGCTCCCAGCTTATCGAGAATTTGTTTGAGCGTGAGATTTTCGCCGCCCAGAATATAACGCTCGCCGCTCTTGCCCCGCTCCAGCGCGGCGACGTGTCCGCGGGCGCATTCGGTGACGTCGACCAGGTTGAGTCCGGTATCGACGTAGGCGGGGAATTTGCGTTTCAGGAAATCGAGGATGATGCGTCCGGTGGGAGTGGGCTTGATATCCTGCTCGCCCACCGGCGTGGTCGGATTCACGACGACAACCTTCATCCCGGAGCGCCCGGCTTCGAGCGCGATTTGCTCGGCCATGAATTTCGAGCGCTTGTAGTGGCCGATCATGTCAGCGAGTGCGACGGGAGAATCTTCGTCGGCGGGATTTCCGTTGCGAGTGAATCCCATCGTAGCCACGCTTGAGGTGTAAACCACGCGGCGAACGCCGTTCTTGCGCGCGGCCTCGAGAATGGCGCGCGTACCGTCGACGTTGGAGCGGTACATTTCCTCCGGATCGCGGGCCCAGAGCCGGTAGTCAGCGGCGACGTGAAATACCGTATCGCAGCCGGACATCGCGTTATCGAGCGATGCCGGATCACGCAGGTCGCCGGTCGCGGTTTCGGCGTTGAGGCCTTCGAGATTTTTCAGGTTACTGGTGGGGCGGACGAGCAGGCGTAATTCCGCGCCCTGCGCGGCCAGAACACGCGCGACGTGGGAACCGAGAAATCCGGTCGCGCCGGTGAGGAAGGCCAGCATTTAAGAAGAAATCATCTTCGCGTGCGGCGCTTATGCCCTCCGCTCGTGCTCTGGATTGCACGATCCGGCAGCCCGCCGGTCCGTCGAACAGCACGCGTCGTACTGAGGATACCGCGCAGGGCTTCATTCACTGCATCCTCCGTGGGAAAGGCTTCAGCCACGTCGGGCTGGAGTAGAACCACATTCGCCCCCTTTCGATACTGTTCATAATATTTTCCGCGGACGCCGCCCTTCATGGAGGCAAAATCATATTCGGGTCGAATGTCGTCGCCAGTCCGATGATTAGCGTTCTTCTTCATAGAATTTTCTCTCGCGCGGAGTCAGCGGCCTCGCGCTGATGATGCGGATCGCATTGCCGCGTTCGGTATGAGCTACGACAAGCAGACGACCGTTTGCTGATGAGCCGATGGTCAGATATCTCTGCTCCGACGTCAAATGCGCAGTATCCATGAATGTCGTTGCGAGGGGATCTCCGAATACCGTCGTGGCCTGGCGAAAGCCGACTCCATGCTTGCGCTGGTTCGCCGCATCTTTGCGCGGATCCCACTCGAACTCCATCCTGATCCAGTATAAACAGATTGGCACTTGCGCAGAACAGATTATCCCGTATGGGCTCCGCGATGGACCGTAAGAACAGGCCTGTGTTGACAGGAATGAATGCCGCTAATTCGTGCCCTTCCCCATCACCTTGGCGTACGTCGTCAACGCGAGCAGCGGGAAATACTGGCGGTACAGGTGATACATGAGGTAGAACACGCGCGGGAATCCCGTCCCGGTGAAGAACTGTTCGTCCCACGATCCATCTTTTTTCTGCGTGCGCAGCAAATAGGCGATGCCGCGGGCGACAGAATCGCTGCGGGTATCGCCGGCGGCCAATAATCCTAGAATCGCCCACGCAGTCTGCGATGGCGTGCTCTCACCCTGCCCGCGCAGACTCGGGTCGTCGTAGGAACCCACGGTTTCGCCCCAGCCGCCGTCGGAATTCTGCACCATGCGCAGCCACTCGGCTCCCTGCTGGACACAGGGTTCATGCAGGTCGATACCCATGGCTTCGAAACCGCGCAGCACCAGGGCCGTGCCGTAAATGTAATTCACGCCCCAGCGGCCGAACCAACTGCCATCGGGCTCCTGCTCGTCGCGAATGAATTGAATCGCGCGCTTTACGGCGGAATGATTCTTGTCGTAGCCGTAGGCGGCGAGCATTTCGAGGATGCGCCCCGTGATGTCGACCGTGGGCGGATCGAGCATGGCGTTGTGATCGGCAAACGGGATGTGCTGGAAGACCATCTTGTCGTTGTCTTTGTCGAAGGAGGCCCAGCCGCCGTTCTTGCACTGCATGGAGAAAATCCAGTCGATGGCGCGCTGCACGGACTCGCGCTGGTAGCGTCCGTTGGGATGCTCGACGCGGCTCAGGCCGAGGCAAACCATCGCGGTGTCGTCCACGTCAGGGTAAAACTCGTTGTTGAATTCGAAATACCAGCCGCCGGGCTGGCCCTTGGGATTTTTTACTTTCCAGTCGCCGACATTGCGGACTTGCTTCTGCAGAATCCAGTCGGCGCACTTGACCATGCGCGGATCGTTGGCCGGCACTCCGGCTTCGCCCAAGGCAAACAGCGCGTAAGCCGTGTCCCACACCGGAGACATGCAGGGCTGCATGCGGAATGTGTCGCCTTCTTCGATGCCTAACTTTTCGAACTCATCGAGCGCACGAATCACCTGGGGATCGTCGAGCGAATATCCCTGACAGCGCAGGGCGATGATGGCGTTCATCATCGAGGGGTAGATGGCGCCCAGGCCATCGCTCATTTCGAAGCGTTCGAGCATCCATTTCTCGGCTTTTTTCAGCGCGATGGAGCGCAGCGGACGGACGTGAACGCGCTCGAACCAGTGCGTCATGCGGTCGAGGCACAGGAAAAAATTCCGCCAGGAAACCAGTTTTTTCGACCAATGCAGGTGCATGCGCGACTTTTGCATGCCACCGACGAAAAGCTCTTCCACACCCATTTCGCGCGGAATTTTCTTGAACGGCTTCTTGGCATAGCAAATCGATAGCGGCACCAGGATAGCGCGCGACCACGAGGAAATTTCGTAGATGTTGAACCAGAACCAGTTGGGGAACAGCACGATTTCCGGCGGGATGGCCGGGACCGCGTCGTAGTCGTACTGACCGAAGAAACATAGATAGATCTTGGTAAATGTATTGACCTCGGTGACGCCGCCCAGCTCGAGAATTCTCTTGCGGGCGCGCTGCAAGGCCGGGTGATCGGCGGTGTAGCCGGCAAGTTTCAGTCCGAAATAGGCCTTTACCGAAGCGCTGACGTTGGAGGGACCCGCGGCGTAGATGCTCCAGCCGCCGTCTTCGTTTTGATGCTGCAGAATGTAATTGGCGGCTTTCTGAAAGCGCTCCGGATTGCCCGTGCCGAGCAGCGTGTGCAGCAGGATGTAATCGGATTCGAGAGTGGTGTCGGCTTCGAGTTCGCCGCACCAGTAGCCGTCTTCGTGCTGCTGCGAAAAAAGATATTTGCGGGCGGCTTCGAGAGCCGAACCCACGCGGCTGGAAAAACCTTCTATCTTGCCGAAACGAAGTTGTGGTTCAGAGGTTAAGTTGGAGTCGGGGGAGTTCGTGTCCATTCTTGTGTGCGGCTCCGTTAGTCCGCTAATCCGTTGCTCCGTTAATCGGCGCTGGAACTGGCCGGAGCGGCGGCGATGGCTTCGACAATCTCCGGCGGCAGGCCGAAGCGAACGTTCTCCGGCATCACTTCAAGTTCCTGCACGTTGGCGAAACCTTTGCCGGCAAGAAATTTCACGACTTCTTCGACCAGGCACTCCGGGGCCGACGCACCGGCGGTCAGCGCGATGGTTTTTACATCCTGCAGCCAACTGGGGTTCGATGTCGTTGTAGCTGTCGATGAGATGCGCCTGAGTGCCGAGGTTGCGCGCTACCTCAACCAGACGATTCGAATTGGAACTGTTTTCCGAACCGACGACCAGCAGCAAATCAGATTCAGACGCGACCTGCTTCACGGCGACCTGACGGTTTTCGGTGGCGTAGCAGATATCCTGCGCGGCCGGACCCTTGATGTTCGGGAACTTTGCGCGGAGGGCGGCGATAATGTCCTTGGTTTCGTCGAGGCTGAGCGTGGTCTGGGTAAGAAAGGCGACGCGGTCAGGATCGGGTACGGTCAGATTCTTGACCTGCTGCGGCGATCCCACGACCTGCGTGACCAGCGGAGCTTCGCCAAGGGTGCCGATGACCTCGTCGTGATCTTTGTGGCCGATCAGGATGAGCGAATAACCTTCTTTGGCGAACTTAACGGCTTCGACGTGAACCTTGGTGACCAGCGGACAAGTGGCGTCGATAATGCGCAGTCCGCGTTTGACGCTGTTCTCGCGCACCTCAGGAGAAACCCCGTGGGCACTGTAGATGACGCGCTCGCCGTTGGGGACCTGTTCTTCGCTGTCGACGAAAATGGCACCTTTGCCCTGTAACTCCTCCACAACAAAGCGGTTGTGGACGATTTCCTTGCGTACGTAGATGGGCGGGCCGAAGGCTTCAAGAGCAATGCGAACCACGTCGATGGCGCGAACCACGCCGGCGCAAAATCCCCGGGGCTTCAACAGAAGCACCACTTTTTCGTCGCTGTTGTTCAGTACTTTCGACACGATGAAGGCTTGCCCCCTCTAGTGTTTGCGGCTCTCTATTAAGAGCTCAGGAACCTGCAATTCGATGCAAAATCAGGCCAGAAAAATGTAGCTGAACGTATGCCCCAGGGTACACGATCCCCATTGTCGCGGTACTACTAAACTACCGGAAAGTGCCGTGGTGGTCAACGTAAGCTCAAGAAAGGGCGGGGATTAGCAGCAGGTGGTGAGAATCGGGCGGTGAACGGGAAGCGGGGCCACGCCGGGCTGGTTTTACCAGAGTCGCTCGACATCGTATTGATCGAGGGCCCGATCATTGCTGACGATGGGTACGTTTTCAGCCAATGCCTGCGCAATCAGCATTCGGTCGAACGGATCCTGGTGGGGGCCGAACAAGGATCCCGCGCGGATTCCGTGCTCGGCGCTTACGGCTAGAATTTCCATTCGCTCCCGGGTCACATCGGCGACAAAACTCTGCACCAAGTCCGCAGCTGCTGGCAACCTTCCCAAGCGGACCTTGGTGGCGATCTCCCAAGCAGAAACGGCGCTGACCAGCGAGACATTGTCTCTCTGTGCGATCAAGGCGTGCGCTGGCTTCGAGAGGCGCCGATCATCCGTCATCCACCAAATCAGGGTGTGAGTATCAAGCAGGAAGCGCACGCGTAGCTACTCCCAGCCTTCCAGTTCTTCCGGAGGCAGAGGCTCGAAGAACTCCGGTCCAATGCGGATCTTCCCTTTCCACGCGCCCGGCTTCCGGTTGCCTTGATTGGCCTCGATCGCCACCAGTTTCACCACCGGTTGCTTGCCTCGGGCGATGATGATTTCTTCGCCCCGGCAGGCTTTTTCGATGAGACGGGAAAGCTGGGTTTTCGCTTTGTGGATGGTGATGGTTTCCATGGTCACGGTCAGTTAGCTAACTAATCTTAGCTAACTTAGAGCCCCTCGTCAAGGGGTCTGGGTTACGCGGGTTTCGAGTTGAGGAGGGCTTCGATTTTTTCCAGCAGACCGGCGCCGGCTGCGCCGGCGTCGTCGGTGGAGAAGCCGGTTCCGAGTTCGATGACCGGGTACTTGGCGCGGGCCGCCTGGAAGGCTTGCAACTTGGTTGGGGATGCGGTGAGGGCGGGTCCGACCAGTAGGAGATCGAAATGGGTGACGCGCATCAGGATGAGAGCGTCGCTGACGCGGCTGGTGGTGTGAACATCGTAGCAGGCGCGCAACAGTTCGCGCAGGTAGGCGAGAACGTCGGCGTCGTTGTCGAGGCACAGAACGCTGCGGCCGGTGGGGACGGGAGTTTCGGCGCGGGCTCCGGGGCGGTAGAAGGCGGCGACCGCGTTTTCTTCCGAGTCGTGCGAGTCGAATAATTTGGTCAGGTGCGACATTTCCAGAACTTTGCGGATATGGTCAGGCACGTTGCAGAGCTTGAGGTCTCCATGAGCCTGGCGCGTGCTGGTGAGGGTGCGGACCATAGTGCCGAGGCCGCTGCTGTCGACAAACGCGACCTCGCCCAGGTGCAGGACGATGGCGCGACGGTCGTGCAGGAGCCAGGCAACGTGCGCACGCAGAGACTCGCTCTCACTGCCGGCAACGATTCGGCCGTTGCAACGCACGATGGTGACGCGTCCGACCTTGCGAGTATCGAGGGAAAGGCGCAATGGGGCTCCGATGCGAGAAATGAATTCCGCGAAATCGCCACATTATAGGCGCGAGGGGTGCAAACGGATAGCAGGAAAGAAAACCATCGCGACGATTGCGCCGTCCCCCGCTGGATCGTCGTTCACCTCCGGAAACCTGCGACTTTGTGAGAAACTTCAGGTTGACGTGATCGACGATGAGTCTACGTGGTTATTATTTGGCGTGCCTCGGGCTGCTCGTTTTGATGGCTGCGCCTATCGACTCCCAGACTCCGGCGCCAGACTCGGGCCGCGCCATGCCTGCTTTGAAGGCGCAAGCGCGTCTGGTGCTGCTCGACGTCGTGGTGACGAACGGCAAGGGTGAACCGGTTCCTGGCCTGCGCCAGGAAGACTTCCAGGTATTGGAAGATGGCAAGCCGCAAAGGCTTTTCTCGTTTGAGGAGCACAAGGGCGCAGCGGTCATACCCTTAAAGCTTCCGCCCATGCCTCCGGGCGTGTTCACGAACTATCCGCTCACCAAAACATCGGACTCGGTCAACGTGCTGTTGCTGGATTGGCTGAACACCCAGCCACAGGACCAGGTTTACGTGCGCGCGCAAACCATTCATTACCTCAAGAGCATCCCGCCTGGCACGTCACTGGCGGTTTTTACGCTGGGATCGCGCCTGCGCATGGTTCAGGGATTCACAACTGATCCAGCGGTGCTATTGGCGGCGCTTGAAAATAAGAAAACAGGACCTGGCACGGAGCCTTCGCGGTTGCTAGCCACGCCGCTGCAAGCGACCGTGGAGCAGGAGGTAGTCAACCTGATGACCATGAATCAGGCAGCACCCGCGGCCATTGAGGCCGTGAGGCGGGAGATGTCTACCACTGGCGCTTGGCACACCGATGAGCGCGTCAAGGGCACATTGCAAGCGCTGCAACAGCTGGCGCGTTTTCTTTCCGGGATTCCCGGCCGCAAGAACGTGATCTGGTTCGCGGGCAGTTTTCCTGTCAGCATTTTTCCCACCGGGGCCCCCGCCCGCCAGTATGAGGGAGATCTCCGCTTGACCGCCGATCTGCTCACGCCTGGCCGTGTCGCCATCTACCCGGTGTCAGCAGAGGGTCTCGCCGGAGACGGCACATACTATGCGGAGTACGCGCAAGGGCCGCCGATCGCGGAGGAAAACGCAAAACGCGCCGAGAGCCAGATTGCGATGGAGGAACTTGCCAAGGATACGGGTGGCCAGGCTCTCTACAACACCAATAGCCTGAGCGATGCCATGGCCCACGCGATCAACAGCGGTTCGCATTACTATGCACTGGCCTACGCACCCACCGATAAAAAAATGAATGGGAAATACCGCGCAATCCAGGTGAAGCTGGCTCACGGCGAGTACAAGCTGTCCTACCGCCGTGGCTATTACGCGGAGAAAGACAGAACGGAGCCCGCAGCTGATCTAAACTACGGCCAACAGGCCAATCAAAAGTCCGGGCGCCAGAACGCGGACGATCCTCTTCTCGCGCTTATGCGTTTCGGGCTCCCTGATTCTACGCAGGTTGTCTACAAAGTGAGGGTACTGCCAGCGGACCCGCAGCCGGCCGCGGATGCTCCGCATGCAGGTGCGAATACGGAGCTCAAAGGTCCGGTCACGCGTTACGGCGTGGACTACGCTATTGCGGTGCAGCATATTGCGCTCAAGATTACGCGCGACGGCGTGCGCCACGGCAACATCGAGGCGAAGCTGGTGGCTTACGATCTCCAAGGCAAGCCATTGAACTATGTGACCGGGGAATTCGAAATCGTGCTGCAGCCGAAAGAGTACGCGGAGATGGAGAAGATTGGGCTGCAGTTGCGGGAGGAAATCGACGTCCCTGCAGAAAATATTTTCTTGCGCACGGGCGTCTACGATCCTGGTTCGGGCGTTGCTGGTACTCTGGGAATTCCGTTGAGCGCGGTCGCACGCGACGCCACGAAATAGGTTCCCCAGCCTGTCTAGGCGTTCGACTTGAGCATCTGCTCCGCGTGTTTGCGCGAGGTCTCGGTCAACTTGGCGCCGCTGAGCATGCGGGCGACTTCTTCAGTGCGCTCATCCCCGCTGACGGGGCGAATGGTGGTGCGGGTGCGGCCGGCGGATTCCTTTTTCTCGATCACGTAGTGGTGGTCGGCGAAGGTGGCGATCTGCGGGAGGTGGGTAACGCACAGGACTTGATTCGAGCGGGCGAGGGCTTTGAGTTTTTTGCCGACGGCTTCGGCGGCGCGGCCTCCGATGCCGGTATCGATTTCGTCGAAGACCAGGGTGCGTTGGGGGGCGGGTCGGACTCTGCCGGCAGCGGCGGGCAAGAGTGCCCGCGCCACATTTTTCTTGCTCGCGCCGGATTCTACGCTGGCTTTCAGGGCCAGCATGACTCGTGAGAGTTCGCCGCCGGAGGCGACGTGCTCGAGCTGGCGCAGGGGCTCGCCGGGGTTGGTGGAAATCAGGTAGACGACCTGGTCGATGCCGGAGGCGGTCCAGTTCCCTTCTTCTTCGGAGCTGGTGATCTGGATGCCGAATGCCGATTTCATGGCCAGGTCGTTGATCTCGGACTCGACCAGTTTTTCCAGCTTTCGGGCGGATTCGGCGCGCTTCTTGGCTAAAACGCGGGCGGCACGGAGATATTCGGCGGCGGCCTGCGCGAGCTCGGCGCGGAGCTGGCGCAGGGTTTCATCTTTGTTTTCGACTTCGTCGAGCTTGCGCGCGGCTTCGGCGCCGAACTGGATTACATCCTGCAGCGACGAACCATATTTGCGCTTCAGGCGATCGAGCAGGGCGAGGCGGTCTTCCACTTCGGCGAGGCGCTCGGGCGAGGCTTGAATGCCGCCGGCATAGTCGCGCAGGGTTGCGCCGACGTCTTCCACGCTGATGCGCGCGGTTTCGATGGCGGCGAGAGCTTCCTGAAATCTGGGCTCGAAGCGGGAAAGTTCCTCGATCTGTTTTTGCGCAGCGCGCAGAGATGAACTGGTGGAGGCGTTGCCTTCATATAACAAATCGAAGGCGTTCATGGCCGCGTTGTAAATTTTTTCGGCGTTGGCCAGAACGCGTTTTTGCGTTTCGAGTTGCTCATCTTCGCCGGGTTGCAACTTTGCCTCTTCGATTTCGCGTTTCTGGAAGGTCCACAGGTCGACCAGGCGGAGACGGTCTTGCTCTCCGTGTTCGAGATCTTCGATGCGAGTGCGAATTTGTTTCCAGGCGGAGAACGCCGCGGCGGCGGGCTCGTGGTGACTGCCGGCGAAACTATCGAGCAGACCCAGGCGCGCCGGGCCGTCGAACGAAAGCATGGATTCGTTTTGCGCGTGAATGATCGCGAGATACGGAGCGAACTGGCGAAGGACGGCCACGGTTGCGGGCTGGTTGTTGACGAAAACGCGTCCCTTGCCTCCAGCGGCGATTTCGCGGCGGAGGATGAGCGAGCCATCATCGGATTCGTCGAGGCCGTTCGATTCCAGAATGTGGGCGAGCGGCTTTTCTGACGCAGCCTCGGCTTCGAAGACGGCGGAAATCACGGCGCGGTCGGCGCCGGTGCGGATGACGTCGCTGGAAGCTTTTTCTCCCAGAAGCAGGGCAAGCGCGTCGATGAGAATAGATTTTCCGGCTCCGGTTTCGCCGGTGAGCAGATTCAGGCCGGGGGCGAAAGCGACGGCCACGTTGTCGATTACGGCGTAGTTTTCGAGGCGCAGTTCAACCAGCACGGGCTGTCCGGGATGCGACGAGTTTGGATGCGGAGGTGAGCGCAGGATAGCATGAAAAGCAGTTGCCAGTGGGCGGTTGTCAGTTGCCAGTTTTTTGGCGCACGCTTCGGCCAGGTCCTTCCAGGTGATGAGTCTGGTTATGAATGATGTACGTGCGCACGATGGCGGGGCTTTGGTCATCTATAATTGAGAGAGGGTTCCTCACTAAAAACCATGCCATTTCTTCCCTTGCTGGCAGCTTTTATCGGCGGCGAAATCGTCGACATGATCTCCGACAGTGGCCCGGTAGCCAAGTTAGTCCTGGTGCTACTGCTGGCTTTCAGCCTGATTTCCTGGGCGATTATTTTGACCAAATGGGGCTTGCTGCGGCGGGCGCGGGTGCAGAGCGGACGCTTCGTGCGTGCTTTCCGCAAGGCGCAGCGGCTGCAGGATGTGGCCGCGGTGGCCGACCAGTTCCGGCCCAGCCCGCTGGTGGGCGTGTTCGAGGGCGGCTTCGAAGAATACAAGCGGCAGGTTGGCGCCACGGGCGGCGTGCTGCGCAATGTCACATCGATCCAGCGCGGGATGCAGATTGGAGCGTCGGAGGAAATCACGCGGCTGGAGCGGAACCTGCCGTGGCTCGCGATCACGGCCGCGGTGACGCCGTTTGTGGGCTTGTTCGGGACGGTGTGGGGCATCATTGACGCATTTCACGGATTGGGCACGGCGGGCGCGGCGACACTGCGCGCCGTTGCGCCGGGCATTTCAGAGGCGTTGATCACCACGGCGGCGGGCCTCGCAGCGGCGATTCCGGCGGTGATTGCCTATAACCTGATCGGCAGTTCGATTCGCGAATTCGCTTCGCGCAGCGACGACTTTGCGCTGGAAGTGCTGAACGCGGTCGAGCATATGCAGGCCCAACCTGCCGCAAATGAAGTGAGGCGCTGATGGCGTTCACTGCTTCCGACGGACGAACGAGAACCGCGCTGGCCGATATCAACATCACTCCGCTGGTGGATGTGGTTCTGGTACTGCTGATCATTTTCATGGTGACGGCGCCGGTGCTGCAGTCGGGGATCGATGTGAGCGTACCCAAGACCCGCACCGTCAAAGAAATCACCGAAGAACACGTGGTGATCACCATCAACAAAGATCAGCGGGTGTTTCTGGGGAACGACGCCATCAACATTAATGAGATCGCGCTGAAACTGAAGCAGAAGATTCGCGATCCGCGACACCAGTCGATTTTTGTGCGCGCCGATGAGAATGTGCCGTTCGGTGCGTTCGCCACGGTGATGGACGCGGTGAAGCAGTCGGGAATCACCAATGTGAGTATTGTGACCCAGCCTCTGGAACAAAATGGAAGCAAACGCTGAGATTTTCTTCGAACACGAACGCTGGGGACGCGCGCTGGGCTGGTCGGCTGCCTTCCACGTGGCCGTCGCGGCGGTGATTCTGGTCTATGCCATGGTCGCTTCCAGCAACCAGGGCGTAGGCTGGGGCGCGGGGGGCGGTGGAGAAGCGATCGGAGCGACGCTGGTGAGCACGGTTCCGTTGCCCGCCAATCCTGCCGCGACCCAGAATGTGGTGGCGAACGAATCGAAGGGGGTTACGCAATCGCAGCCCAAGCCGGCGGAGAAGGAACCGGACGCGATTGAAATTCAGGGCAAAAACACAAAGATCAAGCCGAAGAAGACTCCCACACCGACGCCGACCAAAGAGAAACCCCAACCGGAGCCAGACGAAGTGACCAACCAGGTTGCCTTCGGCGAAGGTGGGCCGGTGAGCGGGCCTTATGGCGGCTTCAACGCCGGGGCGGCGAAGGGCGGATTCGGGGTCACGGGCGGCGGCGGGGATTTTGGCACGAAGTACGCGTGGTACGTGCACGTGATCCAGCAGAAGGTTTCGGAAAACTGGCTCAGGTATGAGGTCGACCCCAAGATCACAGCAGCGCAACGGGTCTACATCACGTTTGACGTGGCGCGCGACGGGCACCCGCTGAACGTGCAGGTCGAGCAATCCAGCGGAGTGCCGGCGCTGGATATATCGGCAACGCGCGCGCTGCAGCGGATCGATACGTTCGGACCGCTGCCACCGGACTATTCCGGCAACAAGATTTCCGTGGAATTCTGGTTCGATTACAGCAAGAAGTCAAACTGATCAGTTGGGTCAGATTTTTCCTGTCAGATCTTGGTTGTCAGATCTTGTCGTCGCAGACATCAGATTTTTTTGTGCACCCAAAAGGAGCACGATGCATCCCACATGGTACATGGCCGCTAGGTACGAGAACAAAACCTTGCCAAGCAATACATATCGGGATACGATATTGTCGTATGGAGACCCTATTTTCGGCTCTTGCTCCGACGCAAAGATGAACCACGGCTCAGGACCGGCGGCGCCGCGAGAACTGCGACGGGCAGTGCTGGCGAAATTACGTCTTCTAGCCGCTCTGGCTTGCGTGCTTGTTTTTTGCGCCGCAGTTCCATCCGTTGTCGCGCAGGATTGGGTAAAGACCGGCACAGGCTTGGGCGTGGACAAAGTGCGGCTGGCCGTCGCCGACTTCAAACCTTCCAGCGCCGATCCACAGAACGACGCACTCCTCAAGACTTTCAACGACACATTGTGGAACGATCTGGATGTTTCGGGCGTGGTGGAACTGGTCTCGAAAAGCTTTTATCCCCTGCAGGTGCCGGGGCAGCCGGTGGATGTGAACTTCCTGGCATGGAGCGCTCCGCCTCCGAATGCCGCGATGCTGGCTTTCGGCAGCTTTGGCGTGGCGGGTGGGAAGCTCACGGTACAGGGCTGGCTCTACGACGTGAAGAACACGGCTTCGCCACAGGTCCTGGGCAAGCAATATACGGACACGCCCAGCGACGATGCCGCGCGAGTAATCGCGCATAAGTTCGCCGACGAAATTATCTTGCGTTTGGGCGGCGGCATTCCGGGCATCGCCGAAAGCAAAATTTATTTTGTGAGCGACCGGTCGGGCAAAAAAGAAATCTGGGTAATGGACTATGACGGCTCGAACCAGCGGCAGGTGACGCGGCTGGGCTCGATTTCGCTTTCGCCGCGGATTTCGCCCGATGGCAGCCGCCTGGCTTTCAGCTCCTTGACCAAGTCCGGCTGGGAAATCATGATGTATTCGGTGGACCTGAACCGGCTGGTCAGTTTCCCGCACATGGGAGGGACCAATCTTTCGCCGGCATGGTCACCGGACGGATTGAAGCTGGCCTTTTCTTCGTCGCGCGGAGGCAGCCCGGAAATCTACATCGCAGATGCGAACGGCGCGAACCTGCGCAGCATGACCGCCAACAAAGGTCCGGACGTGTCCCCGATCTGGAACCGCAAGACCGGTGCGCAAATCGCCTACGTGAGCGGAGCGACGGGCCTGCCCCAGGTTTACACCATGGAAACCGACGGCACCAACCAGCAGCGCATGACGGACCAGGGCTATGCGGTTTCGCCGTCATGGGCGCCGAACGGCCAGTTTCTGGTGCTGGCGTGGGAGCGGAAATACGGGCCGGGAGATCCGGGAGCGCTCGATCTTTACCTGATGGATATCGCCAGCAAGCAGTGGGTGCAGCTCACGCATGACGGCGGGCGCAACGATTCGCCGTCGTGGGCGCCGGACGGACGGCATATTGTGTTCCAGTCGAGCCGGTCGGGCAAAGAAGAAATCTGGATGATGCTGGCGAACGGGGATAAACTTCGGCAGTTGACGTTTACCGGACGCAACACGCAGCCAAACTGGAGTTGGAAATAAATGCACTTCGTCGGACCGCGGCGTAAAATGTCCGCGGTCGCAGGGAGGACTGAAAAGTGAAGCACGCAAGCAAGCAGATGTTCGCACTCGCAGTTACACTGGGGGCCATTCTGGCGCTGGGGGCCTGCAGCAAGAAGGCAGCTCCGCCACCACCGCCGCCACCACCGGCGCCGCCCGCTCCAACCGCGTCGCTGTCCGTGAACCCGAGCAGCATTCAAGCGGGGCAATCGGCCACACTATCCTGGCAAACCACCAATGCCACCGACGTATCCATCGACGGCATTGGCGCAGTCCAGGCCAACGGATCGCAGTCGGTGAGTCCGACGGCTTCCATGACCTATCACCTGACTGCGAAAGGTTCCGGCGGAAGTCAGGAGGCTACGGCGCGAATCACCGTGACGCAGGCGCCAGCGCCGCCGCCGCCGATGGCTGCAAACCCGACCGACGAAGACTTGTTCAGCGAGAACATCAAGGATGTCTACTTCGACTATGACAAGTCCGATATTCGCGGCGATCAGCAGAGCTCGGTGCTGGGCGATGTGCAGTTCCTCAACCAGCACGCGGCCATCAATTTCACGGTGGAGGGGCACTGCGACGAGCGCGGATCAACGGAATATAACCTGGCCCTGGGCGACAAACGAGCCACCGCGGTGAAGAACGCGTTGGTATCTGCGGGAGTGGGCGCCAGCCGTATCAAGACGATCAGCTACGGAAAAGAAAAGCCGTTCTGTTCCGAGAGCAACGAAGCGTGCTGGCAGCAGAACCGCCGCGGGCACTTCGTCTACCAGAAGTAGGGACTGATCTGTATGGGACCTAGCGGGGAACGGCCCCAAGCCGTTCCCCGGCTTCTGAATGAAAGCGACGGCTGGCCGCGTCGCGCCACCGAGACGACGGAGAGTTGTGCCCTTCTGGCTGTGCACCTTCAGTTTCCCCGGCCGCTGTTTTCATACCGAATCCTGGCTGCCTGTGGGATACTCAACACATCTAACCCTATGGTTGAGCAGGTCATCAGTAAATTCGTATTTGGAATTCAGGAATCTTTTATGAAACGAAGCCGTGTTGTGACAGTTCTCGCGTGGCTGTTGGTGCTTTGGCTGGCGGCAGCGCCGGCCTGGGGCGTCAACAAAGATATGGTCCAACTACAAACCCAGGTCGAACAGCTGCAGCAGCAGATGACCGCCATGCAGCGTGGCTTTGACGAGCGCATGGGGGTGATGAAAAATCTGGTGGAGCAGGACACCGACGCCATCAATAAGGCCACCGTCGCCCTGACCGCCTTGCAAGCGACGCTGCAGACGAACCTGCAGAAACAACAGGGCGATTCCAGCGCGAAGCTGGACCAGCTCTCGGGCCAGATTCAGTCGCTAAACGATACCCTGGACGAACTGAAAGTTCGGCTGGCCAAAGTGAGCAAGCAACTGGAAGACATGCAATCGACGCAGCAGAGCGCGGCCGCCCAGCAGGCCCAGCAGCAAGCCCAGCAACAGGCTCTGGCCTCGGCGCCGCCACCGGACGTGCTCTACAACAATGGATTGCGCGATTACAACGGCGCCAAGAACGACCTGGCGACGCAAGAGTTCTCCGACTACATCAAGTTTTATCCCAACACCGATCTCGCCGGGAACGCGTATTTCTATCTGGCGGAAATACAATTCCGGCAAGCCAACTATCAGCAGGCCGTGCAGAACTACGACCTGGTGCTGCAGAATTTTCCCAGCGGGAACAAGGCGGCATCCGCTCAGCTGAAAAAAGGTTTTGCGCTGATCGAACTAGGCAAGCAGGATGATGGCGTGACCGAGCTTCGGCACCTGCTGCAGCGCTATCCGCATTCTCCGGAAGCTCTGCAGGCCCGCGACCGCCTGCGCAAGCTGGGAGTCGCAGGGAAAGCCGGGGCGGGCGAATAAGTCGGTAATCCCAACCAACCGGGGCAGCTCTGGTTAGTGTTTGTCTTAATATTTGTCCGATCGCCACCCGCGATGCGAGGTGAAAATCATGGCACACAGCACACGCGACGAAGACGAGGCGAAAGGCGCGACGGAGGCCGAAGATCACGCAACTTCCGGCAACGTAGGAATGGAAAAACAGCTGGGGCACCGCGATCAGGACCCGATGCTGAAAGATGCGGATTCCGATTTCCCCGAGCCCGGTTTGAGTCCGGAGCATAGCGGAGAACCGACGCGGAAGCCCTAACGCAACTCTTCCATCGCCGCGTCCAGCACTTCCCTGCCCGGACGGGTTACCGACTCCGGCAGGGTAGCCAGCGGCTGATCGACCATGTTGAGCATGTCGAGAAAGCTGGGAGCTTTGGTGTTAACGTAGAAAACTCCGGTCAGCACATCGCCCGCATCATGCGCTTCGGTGAGGCGCGTGATAGCGCGAATCTTGTCGGTGGGATCGTAGTCTTCCTCGAGCTTGCGCAACTGCAGGTGCGACCCATCGTGCATGGTGACGCTGAGAGTCTCGCCGGGATCGTAGTCCACGGAGATGTCTTCGAAAGCGGGCACGAAGCTGACGTCCTGCAAAACCTCTTCATGCTCCTTCACGTATTTGTACGATTTGGTCGAACCCTCGTGATCGTTGAACGTGACGCAGGGCGAGACCACATCGAGCATCACGGTGCCCTTGTGCGCGATCGCAGCTTTCAGCATGGCGCCGAGCTGGCGCTTGTCGCCGGAGAATGACCGCCCGACGAAAGTTGCGCCGAGCTGAATCGCCAGCGCGCAGGTGTCGATCGGCGGCAGGTCGTTCAACACGCCGGACTTGAGCTTCGACCCGAGATCGGCCGTTGCCGAGAACTGGCCCTTGGTCAGGCCGTAGACGCCGTTATCTTCAATGATGTAAATGATCGGCAGATTGCGTCGCATGAGGTGCACGTACTGGCCGATGCCGATCGAAGCGGTGTCGCCGTCGCCACTGACACCAATGCAGATCAGGCGGCGATTCGCCAGCATCGCTCCGGTCGCCACCGAAGGCATACGCCCGTGCACTGCATTGAAGCTGTGCGAACGGCTCAGAAAATAAGCTGGAGTTTTCGACGAGCAGCCGATTCCGCTGGGCTTGATGACGAACTCGGGCTCCACGCCCATTTCGTACATGGCTTCGATGATGCGCTCGGAAATCGCGTTGTGGCCACAACCGGCGCAGAGCGTGGTCTTTCCGCCCTTGTATTCCATTACGGTCAGGCCGATGCGGTTCGTCTTTGGCCCGGGCGCGGAAGCTCCGGGCTCGGCTACGGGAGTGGTCGACATCTATTTGCCCTCCATCGTGGTGAGTTCGTCGGTGATGGACCGCGCGTCGAGCGGCAGTCCGGTAATGTGCGCCATGCTGCGGAAGCGCGTGATCAGCTCCGGCTTGACGTCGAGCTTGAGCAGGCTGAGCATCTGCGCATCGCGGTTCTGTTCGACTACATACACCCGCTCGTGCTGCTCGATGAACTCATGCACTTCGCGGGTGAAAGGATACGCGCGCAGCCGCAGGTAATCGGTTTCAATGCCGTACTCTTCACGAAGCTGGTCGCGGCTCTCGGTGATGCCCCAGTGCGAAGTGCCGTAACCGATGATGCCGATCTTCACCGGACCTTTGGCTGGTGTCGCCCTTGGTAATCTCCGGCCGCGGAACGAAGGAACGTGCGGTTTCGAATTTGCGGTTCAGGCGCTCCATGTTCTTTTCGAAATCGTCGGCGCGCTCGCTGTATTGCGCTCTCTCGTTGTGTCCGCTGCCGCGCGAGAAATAGGCGGCCGCGGGATGCTGCGTTCCGGGCAGCGTGCGGTAGCCCACGCCGTCGCCATCTACATCTTTGTAGCGCGCGAAACCGCCCAGCCGGTCGAGATCTTCCTTGCCCAGTACTTTGCCGCGCTTGATCGGCGTGGTGGGATATTCGAACGGATCGGCCATCCAGTTGTTCATGCCCAGATCGAGATCTGACATCACGAACACGAGCGTCTGGAATTGCTCCGCCAGGTTGAACGCCTCGCCGGCCATGGTGAAGCATTCCGTCACGGACGACGGAATCAGCATGATGTGCTTCGTGTCGCCATGCGAAAGAAACGCGGTGGAAAGAATATCTCCTTGCGAAGTGCGCGTGGGCAGACCGGTGGAAGGCCCCACGCGCTGGATGTCCCAGATCACTCCCGGAACCTCCACGTAGTAGCCGAGGCCGGCGAACTCCGACATGAGTGAAATCCCGGGGCCTGCGGTCGCGGTCATGCTGCGGGCGCCGGCCCATCCCGCTCCGATGACCATGCCGATCGCGGCCAGCTCATCTTCGGCTTGCACGATGGCGAACGTCGCCTTGCCATCGGGACCGATGCGGTATTCCTTCATGTACTCGATCATCGTCTCCACCAGCGAAGACGACGGCGTGATGGGGTACCACGTGACGACGGTACAGCCCGCGAACATGCAGCCCAGCGCAGCCGCGGAGTTGCCGTCAATAATAATCTTGCCGGCGGTCTTGTCCATGCGCTCGATGTAGAAAGTTCCGAGCTTCTTCAAGTTCGCCTTGGCATAGTCGAAGCCCGCTTGCGCCGCGGCCAGGTTCAACGTCGCGGCTTTTGCTTTCGTGGCGAATTGCTTGCGGATCGCCTTCTCGACTTCGCCCATCTCGATGGTGAGCAGGCTCGCCACCACGCCCACGTACACCATGTTCTTAACCAGCTTGCGCAGCTTGGCTTCCGGGCAGACCGCGGCGACCAGCTTGTCATAAGGGACTGCGTAAAAGAGCAGATCATCGCGCAGTTTGTGCAGGGCCAGGGGTTCGTCGTAGAGCACCGAGGCTCCCGGCGCCAGTGTCATGGTATCTTCCTGCGCGGTCTCGGGATTCATCGCCACCAGAAAATCAATTTCCTTCTTGCGCCCGATGTAGCCGTTCTTGTTCGCGCGGATCGTGAACCAGGTAGGCAGCCCGGCGATATTCGAAGGAAACATGTTCTTGCCCGAAACCGGCACGCCCATCTGAAAAATGGCGCGCAATAAAACGCTGTTCGAGCTTTGCGATCCGGAGCCGTTTACCGTCGCGACCTGAATAGTCATGTCATTGACGATGCGCTTGCGCCCCATCCCTCCGGCGGATTCCTGGGGCACAATATCGGTAGTGGCCATCCCAACACCTTCCTTTTAACTACTGATTACGATGCGGAAACTGTCCGCACCTGATCGTTTGAATCTCTTCTTTCTGAACCAAGCTTCCAGCTGCTAGCTTCTAGCCAACCCTTCAGGATTGGGGCAGCAAGCAGCTGAAACCCTCCCGGAAAGTCCAGCCTTCAGGATTGAAGAAGGAAAACATTAGATTATACGGCGGCTTGCGACGCCGTGTCGCGGCAAATCGCCCGCCCGCAGCGGCAGGAACCTGTCTTGGAACGGGAGAAGTTCACTTCCGGAATCAGACTCCAGAATCACGGCTCCGGAATCAAGCTTCCGTCCTGAAAAATTGGGCAATGTTGCGGAACTTATTATATCGTGACACGATCAATTCGCGGGGAGGAATCTTTTTTACTTCGGCCAAATGTTTCTGCAAGCTGGTATCGAGCAGGTGAGCGGCCGCCTCATGGTCGCGATGCGCGCCACCTTCGGGCTCGGGCACGATATCGTCGATCACGCCCAACTCGCTGAGATCCGTAGCGGTGATGCGCATCGCTTCCGCCGCCAGTTCTTTCTTGCTGGCATCGCGCCACATGATCGCGGCGCAGCCCTCCGGCGAAATCACGGAATAAATCGAGTTCTCCATCATCAGCACGCGGTCGGCCACGGCAATGGCCAGCGCCCCGCCGCTGCCACCCACGCCGATTACGGTAGCGATAATAGGAACTTTCAAGCGCACAATCTCGCGCAGATTCTTCGCAATGGCTTCTGCCTGGCCTCGCTCTTCGGCGTTGATGCCGGGATAAGCGCCGTCGGTATCGACCAGCGTGAAAATAGGCCGGTTAAATTTTTCCGCAACCTGCATGATGCGCAGCGCCTTGCGGTAACCCTCCGGATGCGGCGTTCCGAAAGTTACGATGGACGCGCTGTTTCATGTCGCGTCCCTTCTGCGTGCCGACGACTAAAACTTCCTGGCCGTGAAACCGTGCCATGCCGCAAACGATCGCCGGATCGTCGCCGAATCCGCGGTCGCCGTGAATTTCACTCCAGTCGGTGAACAGCCGCTCGATGTAGTCGAGAGTCTGCGGACGCTGCGGATGCCGCGCCAGTTCCGTCTTCTGCCAGGCTGTCGGAACCACATTAATCTCCCGCCGTAGCGTGTCGATGCGTTCCTGGAGTTTCGCCAACTCGCGGCGCGTCGCGTCATCCTGGTGCGCGGATTCCATCTCCGCCACCTGGCGCTCGATCTGCTCCAGTTCCTGCTGCGCTTTTTCTGTGGCTCCCACGATTGAATGAATGACGATTTAGCCGATTACGATTGGAACGATCACGACCTAGCTGATCACCCGCACACTGCCCCGCCCGCACAACTGTTCGACACGGGCAATGAAATTGCGGTCCGGAAGCACATTATAGCCCTCCGCCTCCATCACCACCATGAAATCTCCCTGACGTTCCACGTCGAATAACACTTTGGCCTCACCTTTGCGTTCGAGAAACAGAGCATGCAGATCGTCGACGGCGGCCGCGCCCGAAGTCTCGAGCGGAATGCGAATGCGAATCGCGCGCGGCACCGGAACTTTCGCGTCATCAAGCGGCATGATCTCGGCGGCTGTGATCTTGGGATTCGTCCCCTCTTCAATGCGCACGCCCGCCCGCACCAGCACCGGAACTTCCAGCTTCACTTTGTCGCCGATGCGTTTGTAGGCCTCGGGAAAAACGATCATGTCGATCGATCCGGACATATCTTCGAGAGTCGCTTGCGCGTAGAAATCTCCGCGCTTCGATTTGAGCACGCGCACGTTGCCGATGATTCCCGCAATCGCGATCGTCTCATCCTTGCCCGTAGAATTTTTCCATGCAGCCAAGTCCGCGGTGCTCAGCGCCTGCAGATCCTGCAATTTGTCTTTATATTTTTCCAGCGGATGCCCGCTGATGAAAAACCCAAGGATCTCTTTTTCGGCGGTCAGGCGCGTGTGCTCGTCCCAGTCAGGAACGTTGGGAAGTTTCTCGTTGCCGGCCTCGGCGTCATCCTGCTGAAACACCCCAAACAGGCCGTGCTGACCCGATTCGGCGTCGCGCTGCGCTTTTTGCGCACGCTCCATTGCCTTGTCCAGCACTTCCATCAACTGCGCGCGCCGGCCCAGCGAATCCATGGCGCCGCTCTTGATCAGTGACTCCAGCACACGCTTGTTGAGCAGGCGCAGGTCGACGTTCTCGCAGAATTCGTAAATCGACTTGAAGCGTCCCAGCTTTTTTCTCGCAGCAACAATCGATTCGATCGCGTTACCGCCAACGTTCTTCACCGCAGCGAGCCCAAAACGAATCGCTTCGCCGTGCGGAGTAAAGTTTGCATCCGACACGTTGATGTCGGGCGCATCCACGGCAATGCCCATCTCGCGGCACTCGTTGATGTATTTCACGACGTCGTCGGTGCTGCCCGTGACCGAAGTCAGCAGCGCGGCCATAAACTCGACAGGATAGTGCGTCTTGAGATAGGCCGTGTGATACGCCAGCAGCGCGTAAGCGGCGGAGTGCGACTTGTTGAATCCGTAGCCGGCAAACTGCGCCATCAGATCGAAAATCTTTTCGATCTTCTTTGCCGGAAATTTCCGCTGCGCCGCACCCTCCACGAAACGCTCGCGCTGCTGCGCCATTTCTTCCGCTTTTTTCTTGCCCATCGCGCGGCGCAGCAAGTCAGCTTCTCCCAGCGAATATCCAGCCAGGCGGTTCGCGATCTGCATCACTTGCTCCTGATACACGATCACGCCTAGCGTCTCTTGCAGAATTTCCTGAAGTTCGGGAAGTTCGTATTCCACTTTCTTGCGGCCATGCTTACGATCGACGAAATCGTCGATCATGCCACCTTGAATCGGTCCTGGCCGGTAGAGCGCGTTCAACGCGGTGAGATCCTCAATGGAGTTCGGCTGATATTTGCGCAGCACGTCGCGCATGCCGTGCGATTCAAACTGGAAAACGCCGGAAGTCAGCCCCTTGTGAAAAACTTTCTGGTAGGTCTCCGCATCTTCCAGCGGAATCTGTTCCAGCGTGATCGGCGTCCCGCGGGTCTGCAGGATCAGCTTGAGCGTGTCGGTAAGAATCGTCAGCGTCGTCAGGCCGAGAAAATCCATTTTCAGCAGCCCCATCTTTTCGATGGCGACCATGTCAAAGGCGGTGACGATTTCGTCGTTCTTTGTCCGGTGCAGCGGTACCAACTCGGTGAGTGGCCGCGGCGAAATCACCACTCCGGCGGCGTGAACTCCGGAATTGCGCACCAGCCCTTCCAGCTTTCTCGCAGTCTGGATCAGCTCGCGAATCTGGCCGTCTTTTTCGATGGCCTCGCGCAGCTGCGGCGAATCTTCAATCGCCTGCTCAATCGTGATGTTGAGCTGCGTGGGCACCATCTTGGCGATGCGATCGACGTCGCTGTAAGGAATGTCCATGGCGCGGCCCACGTCTTTGATCGCGGCCTTCGCGGCCATGGTGCCAAAGGTGATGATCTGCGCCACGTTGTCGCGCCCGTATTTTTGCGTGACGTAGTTGATCACTTCGCCCCGCCGGTTCATGCAGAAATCGATATCGATATCGGGCATGGACACGCGCTCGGGATTCAGGAAGCGCTCGAACAGCAACTCATGCTGCAGCGGATCGAGATCAGTGATTCCCAGCGCATAGGAAACCAGCGACCCGGCTGCCGATCCACGGCCCGGACCTACAGGAATTTCGCGTTCTTTGGCGTAGCGGATGAAATCCCACACGATCATGAAGTACCCGGAAAACTGCATCTGCTGAATAATCGCCAGCTCGCGCTCCAGCCGCTGATCGTAGTCGGCGAGCGAATGCTTCAACTTGCCCAGCTCGCGCAGCGGACGCAACGCCTCGAGACGCCGCGCGTAGCCTTCGCGCGTGACGTGAACAAAATAACTGTCGAGTGTATAGCCGGGCGGAACGTCAAATTCCGGAAACGGCGTGGCGATTTTTTCCAACCGCAGGTTGCATCGGTCGGCAATATCCAGCGTGCGGCTCACCACCTGCGGCGCGTCTTTGAACACGCGCATCATTTCGTCGTGGCTCTTCACGAAGAATTGCGTGCCTTCGAATTTCATGCGAGCAGTGTCGTGGATCGACTTGCCGGTCTGGATGCAGACCATCACGTCCTGCGCGTGCGCGTCTTCCTCGCACAGGTAATGGCTGTCGTTGGTCGCGACCAGCGGCATGCCAAGATCTTTTTCCAGCTGGAAGAGGCCGGGATGGATGCGGTGCTCCATCGCCAGCCCCTGATCCTGAATTTCGAGGAAGAAATTTTCTTTGCCGAAAATGTCGGCGAACGTGCCCGCGGCCGCGCGCGCAGCTTCGTAGTTCCCTTCCGTGAGGCGCTCGGCCACTTCGCCTTTCAGGCATCCGGAAAGCCCAATGAGCCCGCGCGAATGTTCCGCCAGAAATTTCTTGCTCACCCGCGGCTTGTAGTAAAAGCCGTGCAGAGAAGCCTCCGACGTGATCTTCACCAGATTGCGGTAGCCTTCGTCGTTTTCAGCCAGCACCAGCAAATGGTTATAGGTATCGCCTTCCGGCGGTGCGCGGTGATCGTCTTTTTTGCAGACATAAAGCTCGCAACCGACGATGGGCTTAACGTCGAATTTGTGCGCGGCGTTGACAAAGTGCACCGCGCCAAACATATTGCCGTGGTCCGTCATAGCGACGGCGGGCATGCCCAACTCCTTCACACGCTGGCAAAGTTTTTCCACATCGCAAGCGCCGTCAAGCAGGGAGTAGTCGGTATGCAGGTGCAGGTGGACGAATTGGGACATGGGGCTCAGTTGGATTCTACGTTGAGCTTATTCTAACGGGAAACGTGGACGGTGGAGCGCCCACTTATCCACAGCTGAAGAGAAATCCGTGGATCGTTTTACGGCATCGGCCTGGTCGATTCGTTCCGCTTACTGGCCTTCGCCGGGCACTTTAAAGTTCACGCCGCGGTCCTCGTTGACCTTGGTGGTCGCGGGGATGTCAAGCTCCGAGAGCGGAATTTTCTGCGTACGCTCCGCCGAAAAACTAAAGAGCGTGTTGCCTACGATGGCGTAGTTCTGGATTTCCTGTTTGTGCTGATCGCGAAAGATCAGCGTGGTGGGCGCCGAGGGAGCGGTGAGTTCGGCGTGCCGCGGCTCGTAAGGAGCCGATCGCGCGTACGCGTCCTGATCTCCACTGCTGTCGTAGCCATAGGGTGCGTTCTGCTCGTCCGGGCCTTGCTGGTCCATCACATAACCCGGCGCATCATCCTGGTCCTGGCTATCGTCGTAGTACGAGGACGAATCCCACAACCAGTAAGGATCGTAGAAATAGGGATTGTAGTATCCATACCAGCCGGGATATCCGTAGCGCCAGGGACCGGCGAAACCGCGGTTGCGGTTGCGGAAGCGCGCCCCGTCGATGCGGTTCGCATAGCCAAAGCGATTCGCGGAGATGGCGCGATCTGCCGAGAACGAGTGCTGCGGCCGCTGGAAGGCCCGCGAGCGGGCCATGGAACTGCCCATGTATCCGGCGTAGGAACGCGCACCAGAAGCAGAATGGGCACCATACCCCGCTCTGGAACTCATGCCGCTGTAAGAGTGATTGGATCGAGGCGCGGAAAAGCTGCTGTGCCCTCCGCCGAAACCACTGTGGCCTCCAAAGCCGCCACCGTGGCCTCCACCAGAGGAAGCATGCCCACCCCCGTGCTGCGCAAACAGCGGCAGCGCAAAGGTCAGCGAAAGGAACGTCGCGAAGGCACAGAGGCGACGCATATGGCTACATTATAAGCCCGTTTCAGGCCCCTGCAACGTAAATCACAAGCCTCTGAAGATGTTGATCCGGAAGGCTTTCTACCGTTTCTTTGTCTTGGCCTTTTTTCCCGCAGGTTTGCGGGCGGGTTTCGCGTCGGGCTTGGGGTTAGGTTTCGGCGCAGGCTTCGAAGGCCCTTTCACCACCGGCTTGGCAGGTTCGGCTTTCGACTTCTGCGAAGCCGCGGATTTGGCATCGGGCTTGGATTTCGCCTTTCCATCCTGCTTGGCAGGCACCGGCGGCTGCACCGCTGCGGGCGGCGCCACTGGCGCTGCCTTTCCCTTCCCTTTGCCGGCTACTTCGCCTTTTTTCGGAGGCGGTGCGGGCGCCGGAGCACCAGCCACAGCCTTGGCGGCGCGGCCGCGCCTTGGCGGCGGAGGCGGAGGCGGAGGCGGAGGCGCAAACGGCTTCAGGAACTTCAACGTCTCGGTGCGGGAGCGCAGTTTACCGTCGAGCAACAGCATAAACACGTCGCGCGCGATCTTGGGATATTCCGGCAACTGCGGCGTGATCAGCAGTTCCGTCATTTCCGGCAGCGGAATCCGTTGCTGCACCTGGCGCCATTTGGTCAGGAAATTCTTGATCTTCTGTTCCACCGCCTGCTGCTTCGCGGTCACGGCGAGGAAAAGAATCATCTCCGGTCGCGCGCTGGAAAGCAGGTTCCAGGTGCGCGACGGCGTCGCGGCTTCCTTTCCCGTCAGGCGCTTGGCCAGTTCCTTGGCATGGGTTTCAATATCGCGCCAGGCATCGACCAGATCCTTGCGCGGAATCAGCTTCCACAAATCCGCAACGTCCTTTTCCGAAAGGCGCGACGTCAGAAAGTACATCACTGCCGGCCCGGCGTCGGGCGCATACCCGAGGTCGACCATATGCTGGCGCGTCTTCATGAGCTGGCTCAGGCCGCCGCTGTCCACTTTCGAGGTGTTCCAATGCGGATGCAGAACTTCCAGCCAGCCTTCTTTCTCGAGGTTCTTGACGACCTGCAGCGGGTCGTCCTCGTGCGCGAGCGCGGCAACCTCATGACCGATGGCGCCGCGCAGAATGTGGTCGATGTACTTGCCTTCCTTGGCCGCGTCGTAGCGGGCCTGCGTGCGTTCTTCGATCTGCCAATGGAAGCGCGTCGCAAAACGCGTGGCCCGGATCATCCGCGAAGGATCTTCCAGAAACGAATAATTGTGCAGAATACGGATGAGCTTGGCTTCAATATCGGCCACGCCATTAAAAGGGTCGAGCAGCAGGCCGCGAGACCCCTCATTCAGCGACAGCGCCATGGCATTGACGGTGAAGTCGCGGCGGCGCAAGTCTTCATGAATGGTGGCCGGGGATACGATGGGCGGCTTGCCCGTCTTCTCGAAGCGCTCGGTGCGGGCCATGCTGATTTCGGCGCGCGCATTGCCCGGGAGTGACAGGAAAATCGTCCGCGATTCTTCTTCGATCGCGGCGACATGCGCCCCAGCCTTCTCGAGATCCTTCTGCAGCTTGAGGGGATTGCCCTGGACGGTGAAGTCGAGGTCGCGGATGGTAAAACCGCTGATAATGTCGCGGATTGCCCCACCGGTGAGGTAAAGATTCATTCCGGCGGCGCGGGCAACTTCCTGGATCAGGCTGACCCCTTTGAGCTGATCCGGAGTCAACCGGATTTCCATGGTGTAAATGTAGTCAGCCATTCGTTTTAGAGCGCTTCGTACTACCTCAATCGCCGCTTCAACCGCCTGCTTCAATCCGACCGTTCTGGTTGCGATGCCGCCCCGTCCGAATGGTCCTCTTGGAGAATTTTCCACAAGATTTCCACAGAACCCAGGGCCCGAGCCTTTGTCCGCTTCCGACTTGCGTATGCAAGTGGTTTAATTCAAAGTACTTAGATAAATCGGGGTGACCTTCGACAAACTACAGAAAATAACACAACGTTAACGATTTGGCTACTGCCAAGGTGTATGCCGGGAGTTTTTCCCGAAAAGGTGCGAGAATCGAAGGCGGGCTTTGGGCTTCGGCTGTCAGGCTTCGGCTGTAGCCCGGGCTTCAGGCTTCGGCAATCGGGCTTCAGCCCGACACAGAAGATTGCAATGTTTTGCGCGGAGCTCCGGCAGCCGCGAACCGAGAATCGACTCTCCAAGTCCGAGGTTAAGCCGAAGCCCGAAAGCTGAAGCCCGAAGCCCCTGACGGCACGCACCACGACAGCCGAAAGCAGATTCATGCCAACCACGCACAAAAAAGTCGTCGTCCGCAAGATGGACCGGGACTCGGTCTCCGGCTACGTGGGCGCTCAGTTTGTGCAGGACGGCAAGCTGGAACTGCTTAACACGTCGGGCACGGTCATCAGCATGGACCTGCGTGAGATCAAGGGCGTCTACTTTGTGCGCGAGTTTGGCGATTCCGAGTCGCTCACCCGCAAGACGTTCACTTCCCGTCCGCGCTCCGAAGGCCTTTGGGTGCGGCTCCGTTTCAAGGACAACGAAATTCTCGAGGGCCTGATGCCCGCCGACCTCACCCAGAACATGCCCGAGGGATATCTAGTGAACCCTCCCGACCTACGCTCGAACACGCAGCGCATCTTCGTTCCCCGCACCGCCCTGGATTCGCTGACTGTCCTGGCCGTGATCGGCGCCGCCCGCCGCCGTCGCCGTGACGCCGACGACCAGCGGCAAGTGCCCATGTTTGAAGAGTAGAGTTTGAAGAGTAGGCTCGACAGGACCACGGGCTGCAATGGCTCGTGGTGTACGATTTAGTCGTTTCCCTGATCATTACGATAAAAACGATCACCCCATGAAACTTTCTGCTATCGCTGCTGTACTCCATGCGCGCCTCGAAAACGGATCGGCTGAAACGGAAATCACCGGCCTTAACGGAATCGACCAGGCTGGCCCAGGTGAACTTAGTTTCGTCTCGAACCCGAAATACGCGGCCGCGGCGCGCTCGACCAAAGCGTCCGCGGTAATCGTCGCCGAGGACTTCCCTGCCATCCCTTCGGCCATGCTCCGCGCGAAAGATCCTTATCTCAGCTTTGCCCGTGCACTTGAACTGTTCCATCAGCCCTTGCGTTATGCGCCGGGAGTGCATCCGACAGCCGTCGTTCATCCGACGGCGAAGGTCGGAGCGCACGCTCACATCGGCCCGTACGTGGTGATCGACGAGCATGTCGATATCGGCGAGCACGCCGTGTTGCTGGCACACGTGGTCATCTATCGCGGAGTGAAAATCGGTGACCGCTTTTTCGCGCACGCGCACGCCGTGGTGCGGGAGAACTGCCGGCTCGGCAACCACGTCCTGTTGCAGAACGGCGTCGTGGTGGGCGCCGATGGCTTTGGCTTCGCCAAGACTGCCGAAGGCCGCTGGCACAAGATTCCGCAGCCGGCTCCGGTGGTGATCGGAGACGATGTGGAAATCCAGGCGAACTCCTGCATCGACCGCGCCAGCGTGGGCGAAACTCGCATCGGACGTGGCGTGAAGATCGACAACCTCGTGCAGGTGGGCCACGGTTCGAGCGTGGTGACGATGCGTTGCTGTGCTCACAGGTCGGATTGGGCGGCTCGACGGAAATCGGCGCGCGCGCGATTCTCACCGGACAAGTCGGCGTGGTCGGCCACTGCAAAGTCGGCGAAGCCGCCATCGTCACGCCGCAAAGTGGCGTGGCCAACGATGTTGCGGCCGGAGCACTGGTGAGCGGCGCTCCGGCCGTCGATCACAAATTGTGGTTGAAGTATTCCGCGATTCTGCCGCGGCTGCCGGAAATGGCGCGCGCGTTACGCGCGAAGCTTCGAGAAGAATAGAACCACTCCTCATCACCGGGACACGCAGCATCTCTGCGGTTCCGAGAACGTCACTCCCGTTCGGGGTCCGACTGGCTAGCGTCGCGTTGCGAAACTGCTCCGGCCTCGTGGAGTTCGAAGGGTTGGAGTCCTGAGCCGTCAGGCTTCGAAAAAAATCCGGTAATCGCGCGGCAATCTTGCGAGATTTTTCCTTTGAAGATGCCCGTCACCGTATCCTTCGGGTAACGCTCCTCGATCACAAGATTACCCAGCGAATCGCCTTTACCCTGAAGCCACAGGGTCGTTCCAATTCGCACATATTGCTCCGTGCCGGAAACCGTTTCATTCTGCTGCGTTAGGTGCGCCTTAACGCGGGTGCTGGCTCCAACCGTGCCCACAAAATCTTTTCCGAAGTTGAGGCACGCCTCGGCGGTGGGCGTCGGACTGACGATGACGAAGTCTTCGTCCTTGCGAATAATCCTGAAGGAAAGCTTCGCATCTCCGCTGGCGGTCGTGAGACCAGAAACTGAGACCACCTGAAACAGGAATTCCTTTTGATCGGCGGAAACTGGGAACAAGTCCCAATACTCGGTGGAACCGCTGCGACTAAAATGAACGTCAAAAGTTCCGGGCGAACCTGAAAACGGCACAAAGCCCGCCGCCGTCAGTTCCATGGGCGCTTCGATGTCTCCGTCTGTATTCCTGATCAGGCCCAGTCCGCTCGGAAGATACATCTCCACAGACGCGACGTTCGGTAGCTTCGCCCGGAAGCCGAGGGCCAGCACATAAGGGCGGTCAGCGTAGAACTCGGGTTTCTTTACGTGAATGTCTTCGCGCCCTTTTGAAATCATTTTCGGCGAATCCGCCGGACCCCATGCCACGCGGATCAGGGAGATCTCCGCGCCTCCGGCTTTCCACTGAACTGGCGGAGGGAAGGGCAGCATCTTCTCCAGCATGTTCGGCGCGGGTTGGCCATGTGCCTGGGCCGCCGCGAATAGGACCATGAAGACGCTAGCGATTCTCAGCAACGTTGCCCCCACTCTCTCCATGGTCGAATTTTAATACTCGTACTCGAACCCACAACTACCGCAAGGTCATGGTCCCGCGGCGCAGCGTGGGCGTTTCATAACTGGTCAGATGGCGACACTTCCTGCGCGACCGATTCCTGGGTACGGAATTGCTCCGGCAAGCCACTCTCGATTACCGCTCGCACTTTTTCCATTAGCGATTCCCGGCTGCCGAAATCTTTGGGCTCGATCGGAGGATGGAAAATCACCCGCACCAGCCCGGGCTTGATGGCGAAGCGAGACTTGGGCATCGCATAAAACGTGCCTACGATCGTGATGGGAACCACCGGCACGCCGCACTCCATCGCCAGATAAAACGGTCCTTTCTTGAAGGGCAGCAGCTTGCCGTCGAAGGAGCGCTTGCCTTCGACATAAATGATCATGTTGAGGCCTTGGGCCACCACCGCTTTCGCCGCTCTCACCGCCTCGATGCCGGCGTCCCGATTGCCGCGATCCACCGGCACCAGCGATCCGATGCGCATGGCCTGCCCCAGAATCGGAACGCGGAACAATTCCTTCTTCACCATCACGGAAGTGCGGCGCGGAATCAGCGGAGTTTGAATCGGCGGGTCAAGATTAGAAACGTGGTTCGTCATGAAAACGTAAGTGCGCGACTTGTCGAGTTGATCGAGCCCCACCGTCTGCACGCGTACGCCGGTGAGCCACACGCCCCACCAGCATCCCCACATGAACATGCGGTAGAGCAAGCGAATGTCGCCGGAAATAAACGTCCAGGGAAAACCGATCAGCGCCGCCACGAGAGCGGCCAGGCCCCAGAAGGCGAGCATCACGATGGTGCGGATCATTATTTGTCAGACTCCGATTTGTGGGAGTCCGGTGCGTGAGGCTCAGAGGGGTGCGCATCGGCTTCCGCTTCACCCTTCAGCCACGCGGCTCGGTGCATGCGTTGTTCCGCGGTGACATTTTCCAAATCTTTTATTCGATAAGAAATTTCCCGGCGGCTGGCAATTTTCCATTTCAGTTCGTGCTCGGCGCCACGCCGCGGCCGAACTTTCACCGCGAGCGTATCGCCGGGAGCAAGGCGCGCCAACTCGTCACGCGACTCCTGGCCCACAGCCTTGCCCTGAATTTCGAGAATCGTATCTCCCACCTGCAGGCCCGCGCGTTCAGCGTCGCTGCCGGCAGTGACTGCACCCACCAACATGGGCCCGTCGAAATTCCGTGATGCGATAAAACCCGCATCGGGCACGTCATTCGTCTCCTGTGTCGCTCTGAGCCCAACGCCGCGGAGAAACTCATCCCAGGGAATCTCTTCCGTTCCCGCCACATATTTCGCAAAAAACGACGCCAGGTCGGTGTGGCTGACGGCTTCGGCTGCTTCCCGCACGCCGTCGGAATCGGAGAAGAAGCGCCCCTTCTTGGCATAGTTCTGGTTCATCCACTGCATTACCTCGCGCAGCGATGCATGATCGTGAGTGGCATCGCGCACTGCGAGATCGAGCACCACTCCCAGCAGTTCGCCTTTGTTGTAATAAGAAATGCTGCGCTCCGGACGGCGGTAATAAGGGTCGCCTTCGAGCCACGCGTCCAGGCTGGATTCTTCCGCGGACTGCGTCAGGTGCGCGGGACGCCGCTCGAGTTCAGTGATCTCGTCGCCGAGGAGTTCAAGATAGCGCTTCTCGTCCAGCAAACCGGCGCGTAACTGAATCACACCCTCAGCCGTGCTGGTCACGCCCTCGCTGAACCACAGCGCCCGCGTGTAATTCTCTTTGGTGTAATCCACGGGCTCGAGCGTGCGCGGGCGAATGCGCTTCACGTTCCAGAGATGGAAAAATTCGTGTGCCGTCACCGTCGACAGAACCTCGGAGCTGCGGGCTATCGCGTCCGCGTTCAAATCGATCGCAGTGGAATAAGCATGTTCCATGCCGCCGCCCCCCGGCCCGCGCGGAAAGTGATAGAGAAACATATAAGAGTCGAAGGGACGGTCGTTCATCCAGCTAGTGGCGGCGGCCACGATCTTGTGCAACGCGCCGACGATCTTCACCATGTCGTAGTCGGCGGGCTCCGCGTCCACGATCACGCGAAAGTGTCCGCCTGCTTCGTCGAAATCCGATTCCTGGAAGGTTCCGATCTCCACCGGAGAATCTACAAGCCGGTCGTAGTTCTCTGCGCTGAATGCTCCATCGGGCAACAACATCAGCGGCGTGGCGATGTGCCATCCCTCGGGCACGCGGTTGAAGCGCGCTACAATGGCCGCGTTGCGGGTGTCCACGGGATACATCAAAATCTGCGCCAGATTGAAAAAAGCGTGGTGAGTGTTAAGCTGCGCGCCGAACGGGCCAAACGAGTCCACGAATATCTGATACTCGACGATCGCCCCGTGCTCAGCTCCACTGACTTGCCAGAGGCTCTTGTGCAACTCGCGGACCACCAAGGGCCGTCCCGCGCGGTCGGTCGCGCGCACCCAGTTCACGTACTGCACAAAGTCGCGCACCTGGTAGAGCGCGTTCCAAACGGGAAGCTGTAATTCACGTAGCGCAACTCCTGCGGGAAGAAAAACCTGCACCTCAACCAGATGCTGCTGCGGCGCGGCAAGGGAGATCACATAGTAGGTGACCGGAACCGGCGGAGCAGGACTTTGCGCGGCGGCTGTCCACGCAACGCAGAGTGCGGAGGCCAGAATCGCCAGCGTTCGGACACAAGCAACAATTGACTTGCATGTGGTTGAAATCTTTCTCATCCCTTACCCGTTCTTCTTGCCCACCGCACCGGTTGACTCGCTTGTTGGATCCTCGCCCGCGAGCACTTTCAATCTTGCCGGCAGCTTCTCGTAGATTCCGCCGAAGCCGCCGTTGGAAAGAATCGCCACCACATCTCCACTGCGCATTTCCGGAGCGACAGTTTCGACGATCGCGTCGGCATCCGCGAAGAGCCGAGCGCGACGGCCATTCTTCTGAATCTCCGCCGCCAGTTCCGGCAACTCCAGCCGTTCGTTTTCCGGCACTGCCTCGGAGCGGAAGACTCCCGCCACCACCACTTCATCGGCCAGCGCCAGGCTGCGCGCCAGGTCACTCTGCAACACGCGCCTCCGCAACGTGTTCGACCGCGGCTCGAGAATCGCCCACAGCCGCGCGCCCGCATAGCGCGCCCGCAACGCCTTCAGCGTCCCGGCAATCGCCGTGGGATGATGTGCAAAATCGTCAATCACGGTAATTCCGTTCACCTGAGCTTTAACTTCGAGCCGCCGTTTCACGCTCTTGAAAGTTTTCAGCGCAGCCGCGATCTCATCTTTAGAAATGTCGCAGGCTGCCGCCAAAGCCGCGGCAGCCGTGGCGTTCCACACGTTGTATTCGCCCGCCAGACCAAACTCAAAGTCCGCCCATGGACTGCTTTCGTGCAATACGGTCCACGTCGTTCGCCCCGGCTCCAGACGAAGATTGCTCACACGCCATTGCGAGCGCGCTCCGCCACCGTAACGCTCGACCGGACAAAACGTCTTGGCCAGGCAGCGCTCCAGACTCGCGCTCTCCGTGGCCTCGCCCACCGCTCCGTCAAACGCGACGATGCGTCCGCGCCGCGGAATCAGATTCACCAGGCGTTTAAAGGCCGTCTCCACCGCGTCGAGATCCTTGTAAATATCGGCGTGATCAAATTCCACCGAGGTGAGGATGACCGAGTCCGGAAAATAATGTAGAAATTTCGGGCCCTTATCGAAGAAGGCGGTATCATACTCGTCGCCTTCCACAATAAAATGCCTTCCCCGCCCCAGATGAAAACTTGAGCCAAAATTTTCCGCAATGCCACCAATAAGGAACGAAGGCTGCAGCCCTGCACAATGAAAAATCCACGCCAGCATGGAAGTGGTCGTAGTTTTGCCATGCGTTCCGGCAACGACCAAAACCTCCTTGCCGCGCAGGAATTCGTCGTGCAATAGTTGCGGCAGCGAGCAGAATGGAAGGCGATGGTCGAGGACCTGCTCCAGTTCAACATTGCCGCGCGAAATCGCATTTCCCACCACCACCAGATCGGGCCGCGGTTCGAGATTGTGCGCGTCAAACGGCTGCGCCAGCGGAATCCCCAACTCCCGCAGAAAGTCCGACATGGGCGGATACGCCGCGGCGTCCGATCCGGTCACGCGAAACCCCCGCTGCTTCAGCATGCCAGCGAGCGACGCCATCGCCGTCCCGCAAATGCCGATCATATGAATATGCTTCGCTTCGTTCATGATGTCCAGACAATCAAGGCAGCTCACCAAGGTACGGAAAAGCGTACCAGCCGAGCCAAGCGAACAACAGCCAGTGCAGCAGCAGATTCCCGACGAACGACGTTCGGCGCCAGCGAGCGGCAAACAATATCCACAAGACCACCAGCCACAAGCCGTTCACAACGCAAACTAGATAAGTATGGCGGCGTCCTTGATACTCCAATCCGTACTTCCAGCTCCCGACAAACCAGACCACACTCAGCAGTGTGGTGATGCCCAGAAGCGCCCAACTTCGCTTCGGTACCCGCTCCTCCCCCCAAAAAAGCGACGGATTCCAAGCGAAGAACAGCAGCGTAGGGACGAGCACCACAGCCCACGTAAGTCGACCGGCTGACAGAGACGCCATGACAAAGGCTGGCGTCACGGTTAGAGCGGGAAGGGGGCACAGAAGCGTAGGAACGCCGGTGAGCAACAAACCGACATACGCTGGCACCAACAGGCCGCCGCCCGCCACGAGGGTCCAAACCCCACTCTTCACGATCTTTCCCTCATGGCTTGCCCCAGCGCCAAGGTGCCCATCGCCTTACGATACTGCTCCTTCCAAAATCTTCAGCTCAACCATTCCACCGCGAACCGTCAATCCCGCTCGCACTCCAAACGGCAAAGTAATATTTCCAGTCGTCACATGCCCCGAGCGCAAACCGTACGCCACCGGCACTCCCAACTCGCCGACAATTCGCATGACGACTTCCTGCAGCGTGTAAGCCTGGTTCGCATTCTGCACGCAATCCATCATCTCGCCGAAGATAATTCCACGGACGCCGTCGAGCTTTCCCGCCAGCTTCAACTGCATGAGCATGCGATCAACCTGATAAGGCTTCGCCGCGATATCCTCCAGAAACAGAATCGTGCCATCCGTCTTGATCTCGTAAGCCGTGCCCAGCGAGGCCACCAAAATCGAGAGACACCCGCCGTAAAGAATACCCTCCGCCGCGCCCTCGACCAGTCCGGTCACGCCGGAATCCGCGCCCAGCTTGAGTTCCCACGACGCCGCGCCTTCCAGCGCCGCCTGCCAGGAAGCCGTATCCACACCGCCGGCGCGCGCCCAATCCTTCGCCGCCATCGGTCCGTGAAAAGTTACCAGCCCACCGGCATCTACAAAATGCGTAAGCAGCGTGGTGATGTCGCTGTAGCCGATGAAAATCTTCGGGTTGCTCCGGATCGCATCCAGGTCGAGTGCTTCAAGCAGGTAGTTCGCGCCGTAGCCACCGCGCGCACACAAAATCGCGCGCACGTCCGGTCGCGCAAACATTTCCGCCAACTCACGAATGCGCCGCTCGAGCGAGCCGGCAAAATAAAGATCGCGCTCAAGAATCGAATCGAAATAAAACGGCTGGTACCCCGCGATCCGTAGAGCCTCGCACCCAGCCTCCAGTTCGCTGCGCTTAAGATTGCTGGCCGGAGCCACGATGCCGATCGTATCCCCGGGCCGGAGGGCGGGCGGCTTGATGCGCGAAGAGTTTGACCGAGGCATTTGAAGTCAGAAACCTGTTGCGGCACAATCCGATCACGTCAAGAAAATCATTTTTTCGGAAGACAGCGCAATCACTCTACGAAGATCCGCACAAGAAGCTCAACGCAAGAAGAATTCTCCCCGGCACACTAACCGCGCCGATCCGCGCAGAAACACCTGATTATTTTCCCAGCGCACGGTCTGCGTGCCTCCCGGAGCATGCACTTTGACCGGCGATTGCAGTCTTCCCGTCGACATCGCAGCCACCGCCGCGGCGCAAGAACCGGTTCCGGAAGATTGCGTTTCCCCGACACCGCGCTCAAAAAAGCGGACGTGCAGGTCGTGCTTACCTTCAGGCATAACCAATTCAACGTTTACGCCGTGCTCAAATCTGGAATCGCGCTGAATATCCGCGGCCTGCGCCTGCCAGTTCTCGCCGAAGCGGTTCACGAAAACTACGTAATGCGGATTGCCAATCGAAACTGGAATGCCCTGAACTTCCAATTCGCCGCTCGCGACGGTCAACTCTTCCCCGATCTCCGCCTCGCCCATAGCCATCTCGAACTCGTACCCAGAACCGCTGCGCGCGGTGAGAACGCAAACTTTCAATCCCGCGCCGGTTTGAATGTGAATGGTCTCTTTTCCCCGCTCCGCGCACAGGTACGCCGCGACGCAGCGTGTCCCGTTGCCAGAAATTTCCGCGGCGGATCCGTCGGCATTGATCAGACGGATCTCCGCGTCCGCCGTGGCATGCGGCAGCATCCACTCCACACCGTCTGCACCCACACCATCATGCCGATCGCAGATGCGGCGGGTAAATTCGCCGATATCCGCCGGAGCCAACGCGCTATCGAGCAATGATCCATCGATCAGCAAAAAATCATTCCCGCAAGCACTGGCCTTCAGCCACGGAATCACCGCAGACTCTTCGCTCACTCCAATTCCACCGGGCCCAACGAAATCACGCCGCCCAGAACCGCCGACGTCTTCAACCGCCGCAACAACTCGTCCTGCTCGCGCCTGCACCCGCTAACATCGAACTGCAGCCGGATGTACTGGCCGGTGCTTCCGCTTATCACGTTCTGCATCATGCGATGCTCAGCTTCCAGGATGCGGTTCACCTCCTGGCTGATCTCCTCCACACTCGCGCCCTTCACTTCATAACTCATCAACAGAGTCTTCAGGTTGAAGGTTTGTTCAAGATGTCCCAGAGTAAACAGCGCGATCAGAATTACTCCCGTCGCAAAAATCGCGGTCAGGTAAAGGCCGCCACCGGTGGCCATTCCGACGCCTGCCACCACGAACAAAGTGGAAGCCGTGGTCAGCCCCGAGGTCAGCCCGCGCGTGTGCAGAATCGATCCCGCACCGATGAACCCGATGCCCGGAATAATCTGCGCCGCGATCCGCGTATGGTCGCCGAGATGTTCCACCGCCAGACCGTCCGACAGAATCGTGAACATGGCTGCGCCGAAGCAGATGAACATATTCGTGCGCAGTCCCGCCGGCCGGTGTCTGAGTTCGCGTTCGAGGCCAATAATCCCGCCGAGAATCGCCGCCACCGCCAGCCGCGCCAGAGAATTCGTGACGATGCCCGTCGCCATCTCCCGGTGCAGCAAATCGAGAATATTCTGCCAGTTCATTGCAATGTTCGAGAGCCAGAAAAAACGCCGCTAGAAGTCGCGAACAGAAAAAGCCGCCAGAAAAGCCCCTCTGGTGGCTGGATTTTATCACCGCAACTCCCGCCCCTCACCGCGTCACGAGGTTAACGCCGCTGATTACCGCACGCGGTAGAGGATGGCCTGCGGCTGCCCCATCACTCGGATCACGACCAGCTCTTTGAAGCCGCGCCCCTGCAGCGCCCGCCAAACATCATCGCCGTCGAAAGCCAGCGCGTAATCGGCCAGTTCCGCGGGATTCGCCAGCGCGCGCTCCCACAGCCCCTCGGAATCAGACGGCTGCATCCACACGCGATGATTGCCTTCGTTGATCGTGCGCTTCAGCGGAATCCCCGCCTGCTCCAGGGCTCCCGGATGCCCGCCCAGATCCATCAGCAGCGTAGCGTTCGCAGGCAGCGCATGAAGCCAGCTCGCAACTTGCCTCTCCAACGCAACGCGGCTGCGCATATTGATGACAGCCTCTTCATAACAGACCGGCCCCGCCCGCCAGATGAACCCGTAACTCACACTCACGATCAAAAGCAATCCGAGAAGCGCCGCACGCCGCCACTTCTTTGGCCATTGTTTTGATCGTGCGGCTGTGTACGCCAGAATCCCGACCGCCGCCGCAAACGCCGGCAGCATTTGCAATCCGTAACGCACGTTGTAATGCGTGAACGGCCACCACGCCGGAATAAAAATCGGAACGCCCCCGTAAGCAATCGACAACGCATAAAACAGCACGGGGACTAAGAGAAAAATCAGCGGCCATCGCGACGGCAATACCGTGAGGCCAAGCGACCCATCTTTGTCCGGCGCCTCGACCCCACGTTTCCGGCGATCAGAAATCATCACAATCAATGCCCCGGCCGCCAGCACAATCCACAACCGCTGCAGCCATTCGTTCTCCGCCAGGTTCGCTTCCGCCGATTTGAGAAAATACAATCCCGCAAGGTAAAGATTCCCCGTCCCAGGATGCCCCACCGATCCCGCGCTCTGCGTCCGCTTCTCAATCGCCCTCGCTGAATAAGGCCCATTTTCAAACTCGAGCGGATTGCGGTACACAATGCCGTTGTAAGCGAACCACAATGCAGGCGCAGCCGCAGCAATCAAAACAAATTTCACGATCGCGCTTCGAGACGGCAACATCACACCGGCTGCCCCACCCTTCGCGGTGTTCGAAGCGTGGGCATCCCGACTGCCGACTTCTTTGACGTAGTAACTCACCACCGCTCCCGCCACCATCGCGACAGCCAGAAACCACCCGTCGTACCGCGTCAAACAGCCCGCCGCCAAACACAGTCCGCACTTCGTCAGCGCCCGCACATCGCCGTGCGCGAATTCACTGAAGTACACTACCGCCCAAATAAAAAATGCCAGATACAACGCCTCGCCCATCGCGGTGCTCTGCATGTAAATCAGATTCGGATTCGCCCCATAAACCGCGGCCGCCGTCCACGCCGCCACTCTCGCCGCCCCACCGGGGGCAATCTCGCGCGACAAAACTCCGCGCATCAGCCGGAACATCCCGATCACGCCGAACACATACGCCACCATCGACGGGATCGACCCACCCACGCCCCGCTGCCACATTTCGTTGGAAATGAGAAAAGGAATCATCAGCAGATGAGGCAGCGGCAGCCAGACCGTCCCCAACTGCAGCAGCCCCGGAGTTCTGGAATCGAATACGCGCCGCGCGATGTTGATGTGTGCGACCGCGTCGCCGTAAAGCAGCACGTCGCCACGCCGGAAATAAAACAGGAAGGAAAAAACCGAAACCCACACCGCCAGCCAGGCCAGCACTCTGACTTCAGCATCCCAGCGCGAAACCCGAGGTGTGGACTCTTCTCGCACGCATTATTCCAAGTGCGTCAATTCCCGAAACACCTGGAACCGCTCGTCGATTTCCTCGCGCGTCAGCGCCTGCAACCGCTCGGTGCCGAACCGCTCCACCGCAAACGACCCCATCACCCCGCCGTAGAAAAGCGCCCGCTTCAACACCTCGCGGTTCAACTCCTCTTGCGAAGCGATGTAGCCCATGAACCCGCCCGCAAACGAATCGCCCGCCCCGGTCGGATCCTTCACCTCTTCAATCGGCAGCGTGGGCGCGCGAAACGGATGCCGCCCGATCCCAAACGCGGCCTCACGGAAAAAAATGGTCGCGCCATATTCCCCATGCTTGATCACCAGCGCCTGCGGACCCATGGCCAGCACCTTGTGCGCCGCCCGCGGCAGATTGCTCTCGCCCGCCAGCATCTTGGTTTCCGTGTCGTTGATCAACAACACGTCCACCAGCTTCAACGTTTCGGCAAGTTCCTTGGGAGTCCGTTGAATCCAGTAATTCATGGTGTCGCAACCGGTCATCCGCACCGAGTGCATTTTGCGCCGCACGTCCGCCTGCAGCGTAGGCTGGATATTCGCCAGAAACAAAAACTCGGTATCTTCGTATTCCTTGGGAATCCGCGGCTGGAATTTTTCAAACACGTTCAAGTCGGTAAATGTCGTCTTCGCCTCGTTCAAGTTCTCGCTGTAATTCCCTCCCCAGCGAAACGTCTTGCCCGCGGCGCGCTCGATGCCCCGCGTATCGATCCCGCGCTTTTTAAAAACCTGTTCCTGCTCCGCTCCGAAATCCTCGCCCACCACGGCGACGACGCGCACCTTCGTGAAATAACTGGCCGCCAGCGAAAAATAAGTCGCCGCCCCGCCGAGAATATTTTTTACGCTGCCCGAAGGCGACGCAACGTCATCAAACGCAACCGAACCCACTACCAGAATGCTCATTATGAATGCCGGATTCCTCTCTTGAATAGGGATCAGGGGTCAGGGTTAGGGATTAGTAAAAAGCCGCAGCCGCCTGGGTTTCTACTGACCCCTAGCCCCTGATCCCTAGCCCCTGCCTTTCAAAATCAGCCTCAGCTTCTTCTTTGTCGCCGCCGGAATCTTCTTCGGATCCGTCAGAATCGCATGCGCCAGCGCCGACCCGCATTTGCACGATCGCTCCCGCGGCATCGCCGCAACAGTCGCGCGCACCACTTTCGTGGCGTTCTCCGCATTCTTCAGCAGCACCGCCACAATCTGATCCACCGTTACCGAGTCGTGATGCGGATGCCAGCAGTCATAATCCGTCACCATGGCGACGGTCACATAGCAGAGCTCAGCCTCGCGCGCCAGTTTCGCCTCCTGCAGGTTGGTCATGCCGATCACGTCCATGCCCAGCCCGCGATACACATTCGACTCCGCCCGCGTAGAAAACTGCGGACCTTCCATGCACAAATAAGTTCCGCCGCGCTTGCCCACCACGCCAGCCGTTTGTGCACGCCGCTTCGACCACCGCCGCCAGCTCTCCGCACACCGGATCGGCAAACGCAATATGCGCCACCACGCCGCCGCCGAAAAACGTGTCTACGCGATGCCGTGTGCGGTCGAAAAACTGATCCGGAATCACAAACTCCAGCGGCTTGTGCTCTTCCTTCAACGAGCCCACGGCGGAAATCGAAACGATCCTCTCGACTCCCAACTGCTTGAACCCGTGAATGTTCGCGCGAAAATTCAACTCGCTCGGCAAGATGCGATGCCCGCGCCCATGCCTCGCCAGAAACGCCACCTTGCGCCCTTCCAGCGTCCCGCACACGTAGGCGTCCGAAGGCGCGCCAAACGGCGTCTTCACCCGCACTTCTTTCACCCGGCTCAGCCCCGGCATCGAATACAGCCCGCTGCCCCCGATGATCCCAATCTCCGCCTGTGCCACCGTTCCCCCAGAAAACTTCGCCACCTAAAGCCAAACCCGTGATTATACAAGACGCTGAGCGCCCCTCCGTATCCACTGCGGTCCAAGCTTTTCCTTGGTGTACCTTAGTGTCCTTAGTGGTTGAAGATTTTAGATCTTAGATTTTAGATTTTAGATTTCAGGTTTCAGGTTTGGCTTTCGCTGGTCCCGTCGGAGACCCGCTACAATCTTCCCATGCGATTCCGCATCCTCATCGCACTCGTCCTCGTGGCTGCCGCCGTCGCACAGCCCGCCCCCAAATCCGTCACCATCCCGATCACGCTCGACCACGACCGCGTGGTCATCGACGTCTATCTCCCGCTTCCCGACGGCACCACCAAACGCATTCGCGGATGGGTCGACAACGGCAATCCCGATCTCACCATGTCGCGCCGCGCTGCCACGCTCATGGGACTCAACGTCACCTGCGACGACAAAGCCTGCACCGCGCCGCCGCCCGGCGCCATCACGCTTCGCGACACGAAAACCGGCGAAATACAAATCTCGCTCGCCAATATCAAAGATGCAAAAATCCCGCTCAAGCCCGTCAACGCCGCCTCAGTTATGGTTCCCGGCATGTCCGCCGAGATCAATCTCCCCGCCTCCGTCCTGCGCCACTACGACGTCCTCGTCGATTTCCCCGACCGCGAATTCACCATCGCCCAACCCGGAACCCTGAAATTCAAAGGCGTCAGCAGTAAAGTCTTCGTCAATGCCACGAACGGCCTCATCCAGGTCCCCAGCCAGATCGAAAACAAAAAATACAATCTCGCCCTCGACATTGGCGCTTCGATCAGCTTTTTGTCGCAGGATCTTTCCGATAAACTGCAAGCCGCGCACCCCGACTGGCCGCACATGACCGGAGCGATTGGCCCCGCCAATATGTGGGGATGGGCCGAAGAGCCTGCATGGAAGCTGCTCCGCGTGGATCGCCTGCAATTCGGCCCGCTCTATCTGACCAGCGTCCCGACCACCGGATTTCCAAAAGATGTGATGGACTGGTTTGAAAAGCGCGCCGGCGTCGCCACCATCGGCCTGCTGGGATCAAACGCCTTGCTCAACTACCGCGTCGGCCTCGACTACGCTCACTCCACCGTCTACTTCGACATCGGCAGCACGTTCCGCGCGCCCGACTTCGACGTCATCGGCCTCACCCTCCGCCCCGAAGACGACACCCGCTTCACTATCCTCGGCATCGCTGACTTCGACGGCAAACCCTCAGTCCCCGGACCACCCGACGGAGTTCAGCCTGGCGATCATCTCGTCGCCGTCGATGGTATCCCCGTCCCCGATTCGACCATGGGACAGGTCTGGTCGCTGCTCGAAGGCACGCCCGGCCAGGAACGCAAGCTCAGAATCGAACGCGCCGGCAACCAGTTCGACGTCGTCGCTTACGTGCAGCATTTTCTAGGAGAAGTTCCGGAAGAAAAGGACAGCAAGAACAAGAAGAAGTCGTCAAAGAAAGACTGAAGCAGGAGGAGGAGGACACCCTGAAATCGTCCAACTTTCTCTAGTCTGTCATCCTGAGCGAAGTGACTGGTCCGCGAAGCGAACCAGTCACGCAGTCGAAGGACCCCTTGTACTCCGACACCCTCTGCGGCACCTAAGGGAGTTTCCACCACCTCTCCCTACCTCGCCGTCGCCGCAAACACTTCCCGCTCCAGCATCTCCGTAGTCCCCGCATCCAAACCCTCGCTCACCAGCACGGTATCGCCCTGCTCCTCAATCACCACGGTACCCTCTTCGGTCGACCACGCGTGCCGCCCTTTCAACGGAACCACCTTAAACCCCTTACGTTTCTGCGACGCGTCCTTCGCCCCCGCATCGTCAGTTCCGGATTTTGCAGCGACAGATTCTCCCGGCCCAGATTTTCCGGACGCCGACGCTGCGGAACCCGCTCCCGCCGACGCAGGAGTCACTTCCTCCGCCTTCTTATACCGCTTGGCCAGCGACCGCGCATAAATCCCCGCAAAGTCCTCAGCCTTCTCCGCACTCGACCACCGCGACACATAGAGCAGCCCGAGCGGCGCGGCCGCATCATCCTTAACCCGCGCCGCATAGTAATATCCGCCCCGCCACTCCGGATAAAGCCACTTCGACAACTCCTGATTCGCATATTGCTCGATCAGCACGGCCACGTCGAACTCGCCCATCGCGCCAATATCGAATTTCTTATAGTTCTTGAAGTCCTGCTTGAAATTCGGCACCCGCATCGGCTCAATCTTTTCTCCCGAAAGATAAGTCTCCGGCTCCATAATCTGCCGCGTCGTATGCGGAGGATTCGCCAGCACCCCCGCAAACGCCTTCTCCCGCCCGCCTTTCTGCAGCAGCTTGATTTCAAACTCCAGCCCATAGCGGTAAGGAAACGTCAGCGACTCCTTCAAGAAAATCGGAGCGTCCTTGAACACCGTCGAATCCGGAGTGCCATTCGTCATGCTCGACTCCATGTCCTCCACCAGATCAGGCGAATCCACAATCGACCGCCCCACCGGAGCCAGCGCGTATTGCAGCATCACCGCCTCGGCCTGCCCTTCGACCACGGCCTGGCGCGCATTATCCTCTTCGTCGTTCTCGATATCGGTTGCCGTAGGATTTCTTCGCGTCTCCGCCAGATCTTTCTCGCCTCGGCTCATCCACTTGTCGAGCCCCACCGCCTGATCCTGCAGCGCGTGCGTCAACTCGTGCGCCATCACAGGCTCCTGCTCCTCCATCGGAACCCAATCCAGCAAATGCACCGTCTTCGTCTTCGGATCGTAGTACCCCGCCACCTGCTCGCGCAGCAACGCAACCAGCAACTTCTCCAGATCGAAGTCGCGCGGCAGCAATCCAAATTTTTTCAGCACCAGCTCCGACCGCCGCAGCCGCTGCGTATCCTTGTCGTCCTTGTTCTTGGTCAGGTAGCTGACCACTTCTTCCCGGCTGGTAAGCTTGCGCTTCACTTCTTTCTTCACCGGCAACCCAGTCTGCTTGCTGTCAAACTCCAGAATTTCGTCGACAGAATGAAAAAGCTCCTCCGCCTGCCGCGGCGTAATCTTGGTCTCTTCCTGTGTAGGACGGACACTCTTGTCCGTCTGCTTTTGACTTTGACCCTGACTTTGATTTTGATCCTGTGTGGACGCGCCCGCGGCTTTTTGATTCTGTTGCCCCGAACCCTGCCCGCCCGAATCCTGCGCCACGGCCCAGCCGCAGCTCGCCACCCCAAGCAGCACAACCACCCAAAACCGCCACCAAACTCCCTGTCCAAGCCTCTCAACGTTATTCATTAGGATCGAGTCTACCCTGTTTCCCTATACTCCCTTCAACTCACAAAAAGGCAAAAGGACATGGCCACCAACCCGTCCATCAATCTCTGGTCTTCCGCCGACCACGCCCGCGACTACCTCGAGCGCGCCGATTCCATCTCGCACCGCACCGAGGGAGAAGCAGCCCTGCTGGAATTTATTCCAGCAGACCCGCACCGCATCCTCGACCTCGGCACCGGCGACGGACGCCTGCTCGCATTGGTTCAGCAGCATTTGGCCGCGCGGTGGTTGGTCAAGCGGACACGCCACCAGCCCGAAGCCGTAGCCATCGACTTCTCCCCGTCCATGCTCGAAGCCGCCCGTAAGCGCTTCGCCGCCGATTCCTCGGTCAGCGTCGTAGCTCACAACTTCGACGAGCCTCTGCCGAGTCTGGGCAAGTTCGACGCCGTCATCTCCTGCTTCGCCATTCACCACGTCGTGCACGAGCGCAAGCGCGCGCTCTACGCCGAAATCCACGGCTTGCTCAACCCCGGCGGCGTCTTCTGCAATCTGGAACACGTTTCCTCGCCCACGCCGCGCCTGCACGAAGATTTCCTGCACCGCATCGGCTACACCGTGGAAACCGAAGACCCCTCCAACAAGTTGTTAGACGTCGAAACACAGCTCCAGTGGCTGCGCGAAATCGGCTTCGAGGATGTCGATTGCCACTGGAAGTGGCGAGAACTGGCGCTGCTGGCGGGCAGACGGCTGTGATCTATTCCGCTCTGTCATCCTGAGCGTAGCCGGAAGTGCGCGAAGCGCACTTCCGGCGGAGTCGAAGGACCCCATGCCCGCCGGAAGCTATCACCGGCTCAACAAGGAGTTCGCTCCACGCTTTGATCTCAGGACTGCGGTTTGATCTCAGGACTGTACGCCCGACAAGAGAACTCCCTGACGTGCCTGGAGCAGCACGACGGCAAAAGGGGGTCCTTCGACTCCACGCGCCGATTCGCATTCGCGAATCAGCGCACTTCGCTCAGGAAGACAACCTGTATGAGATGACAATGTGTTCTCAGGCGTCAGCGGCCGACGAAATCCGCCACCCACTCCGCCGCTTCCCGCGTCCCGAGCGCCCCGCCGACATCGTGCGTCATTCTCTTCTGCCGCACGGCCGCGAGCACCGCAGCTTCAATCTTCTCCGCTTCCCGCGTCAGCCCCAGATGCGCCAGCATCATCGCCGAAGTCAGAATCGCGCCAAACGGATTCGCCACATTCTTCCCCGCGATCGGCGGAGCCGATCCATGCACCGGCTCAAACATCGACGTCTTCCCGGGATGAATATTTCCGCTGGCTGCCATGCCCAGCCCGCCCTGCAGGCCCGCGGACAGGTCGGTGATGATGTCGCCGAACATGTTATTGGTCACGACAACGTCAAACTGCCGCGGATCGCGCACCATGTGCATGCACAGCGCGTCCACGTACATATGCTGTGCCGTGATCTGCGGATACTCTCCGCCCACTTCCTTGAAAACGCGCTGCCACAGCCCGCCGGCGTGGGTCATGGCGTTCGACTTGTCGCACATGAGAACTTTGTTTCGCCGCGAGCCGTCAAGCTTGCTGTGACGTTCGCAATACTCAAACGCGTAACGAATAATGCGCTCGACTCCCTTGCGCGTGTTGATGTCTTCCTGAATCGCGATCTCATCCGGCGTGTCCCGCTTGAACACGCCGCCCGCATCGGTGTAGACGCCTTCGGTATTTTCGCGGATCACCACGAAGTCGATGTCCTTGGGCTCAACGCCCTTCAGCGGACACAGCGCGCTATCGAGCAGCCGCACCGGGCGCACGTTGGCGTACAAATCCATCTGGAAGCGCATGCCGAGCAGAATTTCTTTGGCATGAATGTTCGACGGAACACGCGGATCGCCGAAGGCTCCAACCAGAATCGCATCGAAATCGCGCCCCAGCATCTCGAAGCCGTCAGGAGGAACCGTCATGCCGTCGCGCAGGTAACGATCAGCGCCCCAGTCGAATTCCGACAGTTCAACCGCGGCGCCTGCGGCCCGGATGACTTTGACGGCCTGGGGAATCACTTCCTGCCCAATGCCATCCCCTGGAATGACCGCAATGCGCTTCCTGGAAGTTGTCGATGGAGATGGAGTCACGGAATTCACGGCAGAACGTTAGCATAAGCTGGGATGAGAAGTCAGATGAGAAGTCAGAAGTTAGAGGTCAAAATGTAGAAGTGAAACCGGTCGGTGTCGGAATATAAGACAGCGGCGTGAGACTTAACTGGGAAGGAATGTGTATCGTTAAAGAGTGAATAGGACATGATTAGGCTAAGCAGGAGTGGAGAGGTTATCGCCCAGCTATAGATGCGCCCGACAGCAATCGCATTTCGCAAATCCGGCATTTGCTCACGCTGCCGGCTATGCAGAATCGACGCTAGGGCCGCTGGCGAATCCCGTGCTGCGACTTTCACGGGCGAACCAATCCTCAGGGTCGCCCAAAGATTTCCACAGGCCAAAATCGCCTCTAATCGCTTTCTTGATTATCTTCGAGCTAAGTCGTTGAGTCTTCGTGTAAGTTGTTGACGCTGCGTGGAAGTTGTTGAGTCCTGGTGCAACTCGTTGAACCTTGTGGAAGTGTTGAGTCTTCGTGCAAGTGCCTGATTCCAGGTCGTTGCGTGTGGATTGTGTAGCGACGGACACTCTTGTCCGTCGCTTTTGGCAGCTTTGATTCGAGCGCTTTCCTACGCCATTGAAGAACCAGACGCTTCAAAGGCGACGGGCAAAGTGCCTGAATCTGCAATGATCAAAGGCTAACGTCGAAAAGCTTTCGACGGACAAGAGTGTCCGTCGCCACACAATCCTGCTGCATACTGCGACGCTTCGCTATAATCGAGAGATCACCATGAGCATGGCTGCACTGCAAACGTACGTGGAAGGTTTGGGCGCGACTCGCGTGGGCGAGTACCGCGGCGCGACCACCGCTGCGGCTTTCTCGGACCCGCGCACCGAGCTGGCCGCGTTGCGCGCGGGTTGCGCTGTGTACGATCTGGGTTTCCGCGCGAAGATTGCGCTCGCCGGGAAAGACCGCGTGCGCTGGCTGAACGGCATGGTCAGCAACAACATCCGTGACCTTGCGGCTGGACACGGTGTGTATGCGTTCATTCTGAATCCGCAGGGACACATTCTCGGCGACCTCAATGCTTACAATCGCGGCGAGACGCTGCTGGTCGATACGGATCGCAGCCAGGCTGAGAAAATTCTCGCCATCTTCCGCAAATACATCATCATGGACAAAGTCGAGGTCAGCGACCTCAGCGAGCAGTTGACTGCTCTGGGCGTGAGCGGCCCGAAAGCGCGCGACGTGCTGATAGCGTGCGGATTCGAATTGCCGGAATTGGTTGCGCCGCAAGCGAGGTGACCTGCATCTTGCACGACGTGAAGTGGCGCGGCGTGGATTGTACGTTGGTGCACGGCGACGAAAATTCCTACGAGATCTGGCTCGCTCCGGGAGAAGTGAGAAAGCTGTGGGACGCGCTGCTGGCGGCGGGCGCAACTCCCGTGGGAGCCGAGGCATTAGAAACTCATCGCATTCTTTCGGGCGTTCCGCTGTATGGCGTGGACATCCGCGAGCGCGAACTGCCGCAGGAAACCGAACAGGCACGGGCGTTGAGCTTTACCAAGGGGTGCTACATCGGGCAGGAGATTGTCGAGCGCATTCGCGCGCGCGGCAACGTGCACCGCATGTTTACCGGCTTTGTAGTGGAGAATGGCGCGGCGGTCGCGGCGGGGGCAAAGATTGTTACGCGCGACGCCGCTGCTGCGGACAAAGCCGCTGGAGACAAGGAAGTCGGCGAGGTGACGAGCGTCGCTTCCCTGCCTGGAGAGCCTGGTCGAAGCGTGGCGCTCGGTTACATCCGGCGAGAAGCGGGCGCGCCGGGGCGCGAGGTAACGATTGGTGCGGCGGCGGCGAAGGTTGTAAAGTTGCCGTTTGAGGAAGCTGCGTTGGCCGCGAGTGAAAGGGCGCTGGTGAAGTAAACCCTTGCTTTCCGCAGTAGAAATCCCCACTTCTCGCAAAGGACGCGAGAAATGGGGCACCCGGCGCGGGCATAGTGTTCGCACCGGCGCGGTTTTCTGGATTTTCGAAGAGAATGTTTGAGGATGAAATTTTATGGCTCATAAGAAGCATGAACAATCTAGTTTCACGGTGACTGACCGGCGACTGTTTACGTCGGACGGGGCGTTGCGCAGTGAAGTTGTGGAAGAAGTGGAATCGGCGCCGCAGCCGCCACCGGCTCCGCCCGCGCCCGTGGTCGAGGAATCCGCGAGGGTAGTGGAATCTGCGGCGCCGCAGCCCGAAACAACTCCCGACCTGGTCGGCTGAGCGCGATATTCCGCCTCCGCCCAGCATGGCGGAGCAGGATGCGCAGGCGGCCGCGTACCGGCAATCGGCGCGCGATGTGGATTCGCAGGTGGAACTGAGCGGGCACTCGGCCAAAGAGTTCGAGATGACGTTCGAGCGCTTTCTGGCTTCGCTTTATATGACGGCGATGCTGCAGTTGGGAATGATGCGGGAGCAAGGCCAGCAGCCGCGCGTGGACATCATCGGGGCGCGGCAGACGATTGATACGCTGAGTCTGATCGGAGAGAAAACCAAGAACAACCTCACCGGCGCGGAAGAAAACTTCCTGCAGAACAGCCTTTACGAACTGCGCATGGCGTACGTGGAGGTGACCAACGCACTGGCTCGCCCGCCGAAACCGGGGCCCGCGGCGGGAGCCGTGGTGAGATGAAGCAACGCCTGACGAATCAGCGCGAGAAAGAACAGCTCGGGTTAAGTCACAGAACTACGAAAGCAAAATCATGAAAGCTACGCTCACCGTGCTGGGCAGCGGCACTTCCATGGGCGTGCCCACGCTGGGGTGCGAGTGCGCGGTGTGCCGCTCGGACGATCCGCACGACAAGCGCACCCGGCCCTCGGTGATGATCGAATACGGCGGCAAGGTCGTGCTGATCGATACTGCGCCGGATTTCTATACGCAGGCGCTGCGCGAAAACATTACGCGCGTGGACGCCGTGTTCTATACCCACACCCATGCTGACCACATTCTGGGCATTGACGATTTGCGTCCCCTGAGCTTCAAGCACAAGCCGGGGAAACTGCCACTCTACGCGCGTCCGGATGCGGCGGCGTTTCTGCGCCGGATGTTTACCTACATTTTTGACGGCGACTATAAATTCGGGAGCTTGCCGCAACTGGAGTTGAAACCGATTGACGGTCCGGTAGACGTGCTGGGCGCGCGCTTCGAGCCGGTGATTCTGATTCACGGCGAGAACCAGATTTGCGGCTACCGTTTCGGATCGGCCGCGTATTTAACCGATCACAGCGAAATTCCGGAATCGTCATTCGATCAGCTGCGCGGGCTTGATATTTTGTTTCTGGACGCGCTGCGGCACAAGCCGCATCCGACGCACTCGACAGTGCACAATTCATTGCGGATTGTTGACCGGGTGAAACCCAAGCGCGCGTTCTTTACGCATATTTGCCACGATCTGGCCCACGAAGCGACCAACGCCTCGCTGCCTCCGCACGTGCGGCTGGCGCATGACGGGATGAAGCTGGAGTTTGAGATTTAAGGGCAGCGGCCAGGGGTCGGGGATCAGGGGCCGGTAAGAACCTTTCGCTTTCTACTTTCCATGCACATCTTTCACACACTTGACGACATTCCCGCAGACTTTGGGCCGACGCTGGTCAGCGTGGGGAATTTTGACGGGGTGCATCGCGCGCATGCGCATGTGTTGCGCGAGATTGTGACGCGGGCGCGGGCGAGTGGGGCGAAGGCGGTGGCGGTGACGTTTGAGCCGCATCCGGCGCGGATTCTGCGTCCGGAATCCAGTTTGAAATTGCTTACGCCTAGCGCGGAAAAACTCCGTCTGCTTGCGAGCACCGGCGTGGATGCGGTGCTGCTACTGCCCTTCGGGCGCGATCTTTCGCTGATGACGCCGCGGCAATTCGCGGAACGCATCCTGAAGAAGAAGCTGCACGCGCGCGAGGTACATGAAGGCTTCAACTTCCGTTTCGGTCACAAGGCTGGGGGAGACGTCCACATGCTGGCCGAGTTCGGGCGCGAGATGGGTTTTGAGGTGAAGACGTATCCCGAGATGAAGCTGCGCGGCGAGACGGTATCGAGCAGCCAGATTCGCAAGCTGATCAGTGAGGGGCGGGTAAGCCGGGCACGGCATTTGCTGGCGCGTCCATTTTGCATTCTTGGAACGCCGGGGCGGGGACGCGGCTACGGATCGAAGTACACGGTGCCGACGATTAATCTGGCGCGTTATGAAGAGCTGGTTCCGCAGGACGGCGTTTACATCACGTGCACACGCGTGGGCGCGGAGGAGTTTGAGTCAGTGACCAATGTGGGGAATCGTCCCACGTTTGGGGCGGAGTTGTTTGCGGTGGAGACGCATCTGCTGAATTTCCATCCTATTGAGCTGACGCCGGAGACGGAAGTGGAAATCTGTTTTCTGGAGCGGCTGCGCGAGGAGATCAAGTTTCCGTCGGTGGAAGCGCTGCGGGAACAGATTGCGCGCGACGTGGGGAAGGCGCGGAGATATTTTCGGCTGCATGGGCGGAGCGCGGGGGCGAAGACGAATCATCTGTAGAGACGTTGCTTGCAACGTCTCTGCCGGCGGCGTCCGTGCTCTCGCCGGCTTCAGGGGTGGCATCGTTAATGCGGCAGGTAGCCAGATTCCATGGGCAGCTTGCCGTCGACTTTGACGACCGTGATGCTGCTGTCGAGGGAGTGCTCTTCGACCAGGCCGATGGCGCCGGGATCAGACTGCACGGCTTTGAGGACGTCGGCGTCGGTATCTACCAGCAGGATGGAATCTTTGTGCGTGGCGAGGACGGTCCTCCACTCCGCGGCGGAGAGCTTGTTCAGGTGCTGCAGGGTTTCGGTTTCTCCCGGGGAATCTTTGTGGAGGACGAGTACGACGTTCTTGCCGTCGGGCCACTTCTTGATTTCCGCGCGGAGAATTCTCGCCAGATGCGCGGCGGTGACGTTCTCCACCGGATTATCTTTGTTCACTACCACGGCCATGTGGTGGGCGAAGCAGGGCGCGATCGAGGCGCAAAGAAATGCCAGAACGCAAGCTGCGAAACGGACTCTCATAACGAATACCTCTCACTCCAACATCGTCGGTCGACCGCCATCAGGCGATCGCTATTCCGTCGATCAGGGGATGATCCGATCGGATAAGAAGAGCGTAGCCAAGAATCGGAAATTCTGATGTAAAAACCATGTCAAAAGCGGGTACCAAAGTACCAAGAGTGGAACGTTACTTTCGGGGAGCCTGAATCAAAATCCAAATCGGGGACCACAAAGGACACGAGGGTACACGAAGGAAATCCTAAATTGGTTGGCTTTCCTTGTGTACTTATTCGATGGGTTCGACCAGGACAGAAGCTTCACGCGTGGTCGTGCCGCGGCTGGGGAGTTGCACGAGCACGATGGCGGCGAGGACCAGGATAATGCCGACGGTCTGGATGGGCCGGAGCACTTCGCCTAGAAGTGCGGCGGCGAGCAGGATGGAGAAGACTGGTTCGAGGCAGCTGGCGATGATGGCGCGGGTGGGTTCGAGGTGTTGCAGTCCCTGGAAGTAGAGCGAGAACGCGAACAGAACGGAGATCATGGAGAAGGCGAAGAGGAATGCCCACTGCGCGGGCGCGTAGTGGGCGGCGAGAATTTTCCAGGGCGGATTCACGATGAGCCAGAAGATGGAGGCGGAGCTCAGGGTCCAGACCAGAACGCGCCAGCGATCGTAGCGGGCGAGAACGCGGTGTCCGGCAAGGTTGTAGAAAGCGAATGAGAAAGACGCGAGCAGCGCGGCGATCAGGCCGTAGGAATCGAGGCGGAGGGGCGAGGACTTGGTTCCGACGATGCCGAGGGTGAGTGCGATTCCGGCGATGGCGGTGCCCACGGCAGCGACTTTCTGCAGCGAAAGTTTTTGCTGGCGGCGCGCGACTACGTAGAGCAGCACCCAGATGGGCGCGGTGTATTGCACGATGATGGCGATGGCGACGCTGGTTCGCTGGATGGCGACGTAATAAAAATAATTTGACACGGCTACGCCGAGCAAGCCGATGGCGAGACACTGCACGAGATCGGGCGTGGGGAGCTGGATGCGCTGCCATCCGCGGCGGCCGATGAGGATGGGGAGCAGGACGAGCAGCGAAAATGTGGTGCGGGTCTGGGAGAGGATGAGCGGGTCGATCGGATTCAACGCTTCGCCGGTGAGCGGAAATTTCCCGGTGAATACGGCGCGGCCGAGAGCGGCGGAGACTCCCCAGAGAAACGCGGCGGAGGCGATGAATAAGTATCCGCGGAGAGGATGCGGCGGACGCGGAGTGGGATGGGAAGGATTCTCGATCGGAGGCCTCGTTGGCGGGTGCGACTCAGGGTTCAGCGTTCATCATGCGGACTCTATGCGGACTTCGTAATTCGAATCAGTGGATGCGGCGAGGGGTCGGGCACGGGCTCCGATGATTCCGCGGCGGCGAGCAGTTCGTCGAGCCGTTCGGGAGCGAAGCCGACGATCACTTCTACGGTCTCGCCTGAGATTACAACCATGGTCGGAGTGGTGAGGCTGTCGTGTTCGTCGACCATCTCCTGGCGGGCGGCGGGGTCGGAGGTGATGTCGCGCTCCACGAAGGCCAGTTCGCGCGCCTCCAGGTAAACCTTCATCAGTTCGCAGGAGAGGCAGGCGGGTTGAGTGAACAGGATAATTTTCAAGGTCATAATTCTTAAAGCCGCTCCGGAACCTGTGCAGCGCGTCTTCGACTATGCTCGGGGCCGACTCCTTTGGCTGGCGCTCCACAGCTGTTAAGACTGAGATCCCTCCGCCGCGATGAAAAACGCGGACGGTCGGGATGACACATCGTAAAAGCTTTCGGCAACTGCAAAACATTCAAACTTACTAGACGTCCACGTATTCGATGCTGGCGGTGATCTTTGCGGTTCTTTCCAGCATGGCGGAAACCGAACAATATTTTTCTTTGGAGAGACGGACAGCATCTTCGACCGCCTTGGGCGACACCTTACCACTAACACGGTAAGTCAGCTTGATCTCGGTGAAGACGGAGGGGTAGCCGGTGGCGCGCTCAGCCTGGGCATGAACTTCGAGATGCGTGAAGGGCTCGCGCTTCTTGCGTAAGATGCCGACCACATCCGAGGCGGTGCATCCGCACAGGGCGATGAGCACGAGCTCGATCGGGCTACTGGCAGTTTTTTCGGTGGCAGTGTCCATCACAATGGCGTGGCGCGAACCGGCCTCGCCGAGGTAACGCTCGTTTTCGGTCCAGATTGCTTTGGCTTCAGTCATGGCGCCTTCTGTCGGGGAATTGTTGGTTGCTGATTGTTGATCTTCAATCAGCGAATCAGCAATCAGCAATTAACAATTTCCTTCACCAAGAGTAGAGCTGTCTGTGACGGATATCACTTGCCATGCGAAATTGCTACCTCCGGTTGTCCGTGTTGGGCTCGGGATGAATCAGGACGCGGAACAATTCCGGGGCGTATTGCTTGAAACGGATTTCGAGTTCGGTCTGGATGTCATGCACGCGGGCGAGCGGAAGATCCTCGGACAGAGTGCAGTGGCAGGAAACGTAGAGGCGCCCGCGGACGCGCTTGATGATGAAGTCGTGCACATCGAGAATTTCGGGAAACTCGGCGGCGACCACTTTCAGCTGATGCTCGAGTTTGGCGTCGCTGATGACTTCCTCAGGCTTTTCGATGGTCGCGGGCTCGCTTTCGATGTGGGTAAGAATGTCGGCGATTTCAGGGACGTCGCGGCGCATGTCGGCTTCGAGCTCGGTGACCTGATCGTGGGCCTGTTTGAGCGTCATGCGTTCATCGAGTTCGACGTGCTGCTCCACGTGCAGCTGGCCGGCGACGTCCTGCACGCTGATGTCGTGGACGTTGAGGTTGTGGCGGGTGGCGACGGCGCGAATGCGGTCGAAAGTATTTTCAGAACGCTGGGCGCGGGGCAACGGCTGCACGGTGACGTCAGCGTCGGGAAGAACGCGGCGGACGGCGCTGGTGACGGCTTCCACCAACTGCTCCGAACGCTGGAAGGTTAGAGTGCGAGCCATGCCCACGACCAAGTCTGCAAAGTAGTGGTTGCCGGCGCGGCGGATGCGGACGCGGTCCACTTCGAGCACACCTTCGACGCGGGAAACGGCGTCGGTAATCTGGGCGCGAACGCCGGCGGGAGCGGCATCGAGCAGCGCGTCGACGGTGCGCCGCGCCAGGCGCCAGCTGACGTGCACAATCACGCCGGCAACGAACAGCGCGGAGACGGGGTCGGCGTAGCGCAACCATCCCACGTGGAACGTGCGACCCGCGAGCACCAGCAGAAGTCCAAGCACGACTACGCCGCCGGACCAGATGTCGGTGGAAAAATGCAGAGCATCGGCTTCGAGGGCCTGGCTGTCGTATTTGTCGGCGATGCGACCGAGCACAGTGGAACGCCACCAGTCGATGCCCATAGAGAACACCATGACGGCGAAGGCTGCGAGGGACGGTTCGATTTCGACGCGGCGGAAAAAAAGCCGCAATACGGCTTCGTAGATGACCCAGGCGCAGGTCAGCAGCAGCAGCCCGGTTTCAAGGAACGCGGAGAAGCTTTCGACTTTGCCGTGACCATACTGGTGGTCGGCGTCGGCGGGCTTGTCGGAAACTCCGACGGAAAAAAAAGTGATGAGCGCGGCGATCAGGTCGAGCGCGGAGTGGGCCGCTTCCGAGAGGATGCCGAGGCTGCCCGTGCTCAGGCCGACGAGGGCCTTGAGCGAGGTGATGACGAGCGCCGCCAGAACGGAATTCCCTGCAGCCGCGCGTTTTTCCGCACGCATCGATCCAGGTGAATAAATGGCGGGGCTGCCTGACATGCAGGGATTATAGCTGCTGCGGTTCCGGCGTTCGGGCTCCGGGCTTCGGCTATCGGGCTTCGGCTGCTTGTGCGGCGGGGGCACACTTGCGAGGCTGGAGCCCGAAGCCTGAAGCCCGACGCCCGAACGTGCTACGATATTTTGTTTAGGTTTGCAACATTCTGAAACACCAATCCTGGAGGAATTCTTTTATGCGTAGGAGCTGGCTGATGTGTGTGTTGTTGGGAGGGTTGGCCTGGGGACAAGCCCAGCAGGGTGCACCGCGGCCGGCCCAGCCAGGCCGGGGCATGGGCGGTCCGCAGGCGGCCGCTGGCCTACCGGATTCGGCAGAGTCGGTTCCGGCGACTGCCGCTGTGCTCACGATTACAGGAGTGTGCAAGCCGCAACCGCGGCCCGCCACGGCGAAAGCGGGCGCAGCCCCGGCAAAGCCGGTGGCAAAAACGGCGCCCGCGGATTGCAAAACCGTGATCACGCGCGCGGAATTTGAAAAGCTGGTGGACAGCATCTCGACCCACCCGAATCCGCAACTCAAGCGGCAGCTGGCGACGGCTTATCCCGGCATTCTGGCTTTCGCCCAGGCCGCGCAGAAGCAGGGTCTGGACAAAACTGCCCGCTTCGAGACGGAGATGAAATTCGCGCGTCTGCAGATCCTCGGCAAGGAATTGCGGGATCAGATTTCGGAAAAAGCTGCGAAGATTTCCGACGAAGACGTGGACAGCTACTATCAGGCACATCTCACTACCTATCAGGAGTTCAACGTCGACCGCGTCTTTGTGCCGCACTTCCGGCCTGCGGCGGAAGCCAAGGTAGAGTTAAAGGATGAGAAGGAAGGAAAAGACGTTAAGGACGACAAAGATGCGAAGTTAACGCCGGAGCAGCAACAGAAACAAAAAGCCGATACCGAGCAGGAGGAAGCAAAGCTGGCGGACAGTCTGCGGACGCGAGCGGCTGCCGGAGAAGACTTCGTCAAGCTGCAAAAGGACGCCTATGACGCCGCGGGAATGAAAATGGATGCGCCTCCCATCAACCTGCCCAAAGTGCGGCGCAACGGCCTGCCGCCGGGCCAGGCCGCGGTTTTCGATTTGAAGGAAGGCGAGGTCTCGCAGGTCATCAGCGATCCGGGAGGGCATTACATTTACAAAGTGAAAGCGATCGTGCAAATGCCTCTGGATGATCAACTGAAAAACGAAATTCACGGCATGTTGCAGGGCCAGCGGCAGCGCGAAGAGATGGACAAATACCAGAAGTCGTACACCGTGGAGCCCAATGAAGCGTATTTTGGTCCGCCCGCGGCGGCCGGACCGCCGCAGCGGATGCCGCCGAACCGCATGCCGCACTCGGACCCCGGAGCCCAAACTCCGATAACGCACCCCCAGGCACAGCCACAAACGCCGACACCCGCTCAACCGCCGGCTGCTTCACCGAACTGATGCCGAAACCTGTAGTCGTGGTCACCGGGATTAGCGGCAACCTGGGGCTCAGGCTTTTGCCGCTGCTGGGAAGTTTCTCGGTCATCGGGGTGGACATCAATCCGCCCCAGACCGACCGTCCCTTGCAATTCGAGCGCATGGACCTGGGCGAGGAAGCGTCCTGCCGCAGTCTGTATGAACTGCTGCGCGATACGCAGACTTATGCCGTGGTCCACCTGGCGTTTGTGATCGACCCAGTGCGCACGGGCGTGCTCGACGTTACACGCATGTGGCAGATCAACGTGGCGGGCACGGCGCGGGTGATGGAAGCCGTGACCGAGGCCAACCGCCAGACCGACGACGGCGTGAAGCAATTCATTTTTCCCAGCAGTGTTTCGGCGTATGGATCGGACCTGCCGCGGCCGGTGGAAGAAGATTTCCCGCTCGGCGCCCACACGCTGCCCTACGCAATCCACAAGAAAGAATCCGACGAAGTGGTGCGGCAACGCTCGCCCTCGCTGCGCGGATGCAGCGCCTACATTTTGCGCCCGCATATTTTTGCCGGGGCCAGCGTGGAGAACTATTTGCTGGGAGCGTTCCGCGGCACGGCCTACGGCAAGGGCGCGCGCGCCCAGAAAATGCGGAGCGCGGGAAAACGGCTGCCCTGCATGCTGCCGCGCGGGCAGGAATTTCTAGACAAGAAAATTCAGTTTGTCCACGTCGACGATATGGCGCGGCTGATCGCCCACATCCTGCGCCGCGAGCCCGAGACCCAGCGTCTGACCGTGTTGAACGTGGCCGGACGCGGAGAACCCCTGACCTTCGGCCGCTGCGTGGAGATGGCGCGGGGCAAGCTGATTCGCGTGCCCGGAAAATGGGTGATGCGAACTATTCTGAAAATTTTGTGGAACCGGCAAATTTCCGCGATTCCTCCGGAAGCGCTTCCCTACATGACGGGCGAGTACATCATGAATACCGACCGGCTGCGCAGATTTCTGGGACCGGAGTATGAAGACGTGATGCGCCACACGATCGCGGATGCGTTCGCCGACGCCGTGAAGCAATCTAGCTGACGGCTTTGCCGTGGAACTGCCGCAATCCGATCCCCAGCAGTAGAGCGTCAAAGCACGCCAACGCTACGAACACAGCAATCAGAGACAGATGCGGAAACTGAGGCACGAGCGTTCCGCGCAGGCCCTCGCTCGCGTAGACCAGCGGATTCACCAGGACGATTTTCTGCAGAACCGGAAAGTGACTCAGCGCGCTCCACGGATAATACGTGCAGCCGAAAAAAATCATCGGTGTCAAAACCATGCTGAACATGAGACCGATATGATTCTGGTTCACACTGCAACCCAGAGCAAGGCCTCCGCAGGACGAGAAAAGCGCCACCAGAAGCGTAACGCCGGCGAAGGTCAGCGGCGAATGCAGATTGAAGTCCACGGGACGCAACAATAACCATGCCAACGGAATCACCACCAATCCCGCAACCAGCGCTTGCAGCGTGCCGAAAACTACTTTCTCGATAGCCAGCCACGAAATTTCAATGGGCGCGAGCAGGCGGTCTTCGATCTCGCGTGTGAATTGAAATTCGGCAATCAACGGCATCGCGACCGCCCAGACCCCGGTGAACACCATGCTGATCGCCATGATCCCCGGCAGCAGCAGGCTTTTGTACGCGACGGGCATATAGCCGCTGCTCACCATCACGCGGCCGAAGATGAACACGAACATCATCGGCTGCAAAAAAGTCTGCATCAGCAGAGGGATGACGTTGCGGCGAGCGACATGAGCGTCGCGCGCCAGCAGGGCGAAAAAAGTCGTCCAGTTCATTCGCGCAAGCTCCTTCCGGTGTGGTGCAGGAAAAGATTCTCCAGGCTGGGCTCGGAGATGTGCACGTCGCACAATTCGATGGACGCACCCGAAGCAAGATTGGCAATTTCGGAAACCAGCGAGCCGCCGCGGTCGGCATAGACATCAGCGGAGTTGTCGGAGGCCGCATCCGGATGCGCGCGAACCTCTCGCACTCCGACCAGACTTTGAAGGCGCTGCAGCAATTCCGGAGACTGCCGGCCAAACCGAAGCCGGAGCAGATAACCGCCAGGAACCGAAGCTTTCAGCTCGCCGGGAGTGCCCAGGGCGATGTTGCGTCCGTGATCGATGATGGCGAGGCGCTGGCACAAGGCGTCGGCCTCTTCCATGTTGTGCGTGGTCAGAAGGATGGTTTTGCCGCGCTGGTTGTATTCGCGAATGATTTCCCAGAGCAGCAACCGGGTTTGCGGATCGAGTCCGGCGCTGGGCTCGTCGAGAAAAAGCACCTGCGGATCGTGCATCATGGCACGCGCGATGGAGAGCCGCTGCATCATGCCGCCGGAAAAGCCGCGCACCATCTGGTCGCCGCGATCGGTGAGCTTGAAGCGATCGAGCAGCGTGTCGGCACGCTCGCTGCGCGTCTGCGAATCGATGCCGAAATAAGCGCCATGGAACTGCAGGATTTCGCGAGCGGTGAGAGTGAAGTCGAGGTTCGGCCGCTGCTGCACCACCCCAATCAGCCGCTTGACCACGACCTGTTCCGCCCACACGTCATGCTCGCCGATCCAGGCCTGGCCATCTGTAGGGCGCACGCGCGTCGTAAGAATTCCAACGGTGGTCGACTTGCCGGCGCCGTTGGGTCCGAGCAGTCCGAAAGATTTCTCCGGGCGAAACTTCGAGCGAGAGGCCGTCGAGAGCAACAATCTCCACCTTGGGCGCCTTGTTCTTCTTGCCGCGCCCCGCGCTGAAACTGAAGCCGCCACCCGCAGCCAGAGGCGGCGGCGAGTTGTAGACTTTACGTAAATCGCGGGTTCGAATGCCGGCCAGCATGCTGAAGTTCCTCAGACAACATCTTGGATGACTGCGTTGCGGCATCCATTCTACCTTCGGGTGAAGGCAGAATGGATCTGGATGAATACAGCCATTGCACGGGCGCTGCCTCGATCAGGCAGAAATTTTTCTTCCGCGATAGAGTCCAGCGATTCCAAACGTATACGGCGTCCAGGTAGCTTCCGCGAAACCGGCTTGGCGCATGCGCGCGAGCATTTCTTCGGGCTCGGGAAAACGTTCGACGGACGCTGGCAGATAGGCGTAAGGCCCGCGCACTCCGGAAATCATAGTGCCCACGCGCGGAAGAATTTGCTTGAAGTATATGCGGTAGAGCTGTCCCATGATTCCCTTGGGTTCGCCGAAATCGAGGATCCCGCATTCGCCTCCGGGACGCAGAACGCGGACGATCTCGCGCAGGCCGGCATCGTAGTCGGCGAGATTTCTGAAGCCGAAGGCGGAAGTCACCAGATCGAAATGCTGGCCGGGAAACGGAAGATTGAGGGCGTCGGCCTCGATCCAGCGAGGCATGGGCCTGGCATTTGTGGACGAGCTGTCAGTCGACGGGCTGTTCGTATCCTTCTCAGCCGACTTGCTCAAGGCGCACTGCAACATCGCATGCGAAAAATCGGCGCCGAGAATCTGGGGCAGCATAGGATTGTGTGGAGCGGGCACTCCTGCCCGCCACGGCCGCGCCAGCGGCCGGTTACGTGGCGACAGAGGGGGCGAAGATTTTTTCACCTGCCGCCGCAACGCGAAAGTCATATCGCCGGTGCCGCAGCAAAGATCGAGCACGCGGGCGTCCGGCCGCGACAAGACTTCGCGAAAGGTACGCGCCGCCCGCCGCCACCACACCCGGTCGATATTGAACGAGAGCACGTGGTTGAGCAGATCGTAGCGCGGAGCGATCGAAGTAAACATCTCGCGCACGGCCTGCGCGGCGGAAGCGGCGTCAGTGGTGCCTTGCGGCGCAGCGCCGACTACGAGTTTGGCGGGGTTCGACATGAGGAACAGATTGTTTGATTGTTGATTAAGTGCTCCACGAATCTCTGTGTCTGGTGATTTTCAATCAGCAACCAGCAATCGACAATTCGCGGGAGAACCGCCGCAGTTCGTCCACGGCCTGCAGCACCGCGGCTTCCGGCACGTCGGTTGCAACCTCGACTTTGCCGATTTCGCGGGGCAGGATAAAGTGCACCACGCCGTTCTGGGTTTTCTTATCGGTTTGCAGGCGGGCAAGAATTTTCCGTGCTCCCACATTCACTTCCGGAAGTTTGCCCAGGCTGAGCACGGCGTCGGCGATGCGGCAGGCGGTGACGCTATCGGTGCGGCCAACGCTCAGCGCAATGTTGGTGGCAGCGATCATGCCCCAGGCGACAGCTTCGCCGTGAAGCAGGCGCCGGTAGCCAGTTTCGGCTTCAAGAGCGTGGCCAATGGTGTGACCCAGATTGAGCACGCGGCGCAAGCCTTCTTCGCGTTCGTCGGCGGAAACGACTTCGGCTTTCAACTTCACCGATTGCGCGATCAGCCACTCCAACTCAACAGGATCGCGTTTCAGAATCTTGGCGCGGTTCTGTTCGAAGCGCAGGAACAGTTCCACGTCCCCGATCACGCCGCACTTCAACGCTTCGTAGAGCCCCGCGCGAAACTCGCGGTCGGGCAGCGTCTTCAGCACCGTCGGATCGATCAACACCACGCGCGGATGATAGAACGTTCCCAGCAGGTTTTTGCCGGCTGCGAGGTTCGCTGCGGTCTTGCCGCCGATGGAAGCGTCCACCTGGGCAAGCAGCGTAGTGGGGACCTGGACGAACTCGACGCCGCGCATGTAGAGCGAAGCGACGAGGCCGCTGACATCGCCCACCACTCCGCCCCCGAGACCGATGACGACGGCCTTGCGGTCAGCCCCCAACTTCGCCAGCTTTTCGGCGAGCGCTTCGACCGTGGCGAGGCGCTTGGCAGGTTCACCATCGGGCATCATCAGCACTTGCGGTTTGAAACCTGCAGCGGTGAGCGAGCGGATGAACTTCGCCCCCCAGCGCTTGCGGACTGGCGGCACGGTGACTACGAAAATGCGGCTGGCTTGCGGCAGCAATTCGGCCAGCACCGAGCCCGCGCGGCTGAGCAGGCCATTTTCAATCCGCGCCTGGTAAGGTCGCGGCGGCACATGGATGGTGACTTGCGGCATGGCTTTCCATAATAGCGTATGGCGTGAAGACGGAAAAATCGCCTGAGCGCGCAACCGATTCTTTCTGTAGTTTCCGCGAATGCCTCATCAACCACTCGTCGACGGTTGAGTTTTATTCGGAAACAGCAGCGACGCGACGATCGAAACGGCAAGAACTCCGGCCACTACTCCCAGGGACACGATTGTAGAGACCGGGAAATGGTCGGCGGTTAGCATCTTGAAACCAACCAGGATCAGCACCACGGCCAATCCGTAATGCAGGAAGCGAAAAATCCCCATCAGGCCTGCGACCGCGAAATACATCGACCGCAAGCCCAGAATCGCGAATACGTTGGAGGTGTAAACGATGAATGCGTTCAGCGTGATGGCAAGCACCGCGGGAATGGAGTCGACGGCGAAAAGAACGTCAGTGGTTTCAATCACGAACAAAACCACGAGCAGCGGCGTGGCGTACAAGCGCGGGTCCGCCGGCAGCCGCACAAAGAACTTGCCGTCGTGGTAATCATCGGTCACGGGAATCCAACGGCGCAAGCCCTTCACCACGGGGTTCTTCGAGGGATCGACCTGACGCTCGCCCAGGGCGCAGACACGGATGCCGCTGTAGATGAGCAAACCTCCGAACACATAAAAAATCCAGTGGAAGCGGTGAATCAGGCTGACGCCGGCGCCAATAAAAATTCCGCGCATCACCAGCGCGCCGAGAATTCCCCAGAACAAGACGCGATGCTGCTGCTCCTCGGGGACGCTGAAATAGCGAAAAATCAGGAGGAACACAAAAAGATTATCAACGCTGAGCGAGAGTTCCAGCACGTAGCCGGTAACGAACTCGAGCGCGGGTTGGTGCCCTTGCCAGAAAAAAATAATTCCCGCGAAAGCAGCCGCCAGGGCGACCCACATCGCGCTCCAGCCGAGCGCTTCCGGAAAGCCCACCACTCGGCCCGGCCGGTGGAACACACGCAGGTCCAGCACCAGCATGCCGAGCGCGAACAGGTTGAAGAGGATCCAGAAGTAGAGCAATGGAAGTCTCTGGCTGCGCGGGAATTCAACAGGCGCAACTTATTTCTGTCGCCCGCGCTTGCCGCTGGTCCAATCGTCCCACAGGCCGAAGGCTTTGAACAGGTCGTCGCTGTGCGTATCGCGGATGGTCTGGTCGATCTGCTCATGAGTGAGCCGCGGCCCGACTTTCTCCGGGAGATTGGCCAGGCCAAAACTAAGCACGGCAGCTTCGGCCACGTGTTTCTTGAGTTGCGGAAAGTCCACCTTGTCGTAGGTGTCGGAAATCGCGTGGTAATTTTCCAGATAGTTCGCTTCATCCTGTTCCGCGACGAACGTGGGAACACCTTCCAGCATAAAGTCAAAATGATCGGTGCCCCACTCCATGGTCACCGGCAAAGTGGTGACGCCAAACTGCTGCAGCGGCCCAATCAAATATTGCGCATTCCCGAGGACATCCTTGCGCCCGCCCACGGAGAAGCCTGTTGTCTTGCCGGTGCCGGAATCGTAGATGACCACGCCCGCGGCCCGGTCGAGTTCCGAACGATGCGCGAAGGCATAGGCGCGAGAACCGAGCAATCCTTCTTCTTCGCCGGAAAAAAGAATGAAGCGGATGCTGCGCCGCGGCCTCAAACCCGAGGCTTTGATGGCACGCAGCGCGTCCACCACCAGCGCGGCATTGCAGCCATTGTCGAGTGCGCCGGTGCCGAGTTCCCACGAATCCAGGTGCGCACCCAGAATCACAAACTCGTCGGGCTTTTCGCTGCCTCGGATTTCGGCGATCACATTTGACGTTTTGATCGGCCCGCCGATCTGGTTGGGAATCGACAAGTCCGCCCACACGGGATGATGCGATGCCAGCAGCCGCGCGATGCGCTCGCCATCTTCGCGCGCCACCAGCACCATGGGCAGCCGGTCGATTTCTCCGGCGCCGGAGTTGGTGTGACGATAAAGAATGTCGTGCTCGCGAGTCGCGATGAAGGCGATCGCCACCGCCTTCCCTTTCACCGCGAGGTCAATAATCGGCGGCGCCTTGGTGTATTCCGCGAAGAGATCGTCCCAGGTCTTGAGCACTACCGAGTGCACGAGCACCAGCTTGCCGGAAATGTCTCCGGCATTCTTGAAGTCCGCGGCCGTGCCTTCACCGACGTCAACAATCGGAATATGTTTCGTGGGCGCGAGTGCAGGAGCCCACGCAATCGAAACCGCGTGCACGTGCAGCACGATGGGCAACAATCCGCCGACCTTAGCCTCACCGACCTCGTAGAACGCGGTCGCAATCATCTCGGTTGCGCCTTCCGACCACGAAACCGGAATCGTGAATCCCTCGGTGTGCACCATGTCGGCGCCGGCGGCTTTAAACGCTTGCACGCCCCACTGCACGGCGTGCAGCATCGCGGGAGTGCCTGGGATGCGTCCGCCGATTTCGTCCGTGAGATGGTGCAGGTCGCTCTCGAGCGGCGAGGGTTTCAGGGCTTCCTGAATGATGACGCTCGCGTCGTCGGTTCCAGCCGGAGGCGCGGCTGCAAAACACGTGAAGGTGAAGAGGGAGAATGCAGCCAGGCTAACCCGTAGGGTCCTTGCGTTTCGCATGTAGGGCGATTAGAAACGAAAATCCAAAAAAGCGCAAAATCAAAAAACAAAAATCAAAATGCCAAGGCCAACAAGGGGCGCGCTCACTTCGGCGGAAGCGTCTCCATCTTGTCCAAAATGCGGATGGTCTCGAGCAGAACCGTGCCAGTAATCTCCAGACTCTTCGGGCTCAGCTTGTCCACCGTATCCTGCGGCGTGTGCCAGAACACATTGTCATAGCCGTACGTAAAGTCGATCAGGTCGGCGGCGGGCACGTGCCTTTCAGTGAACGGAAGATGATCGTCGATCATTGCAAGGCTGCGCCCGAAAAAATGCGATTGATATCCCAGCCGCGTGGCCGCCTCATACACCACGCTTTCCAGCCAGGGCGTCGAGTTCGTGTCATGGTCAATGTTGAGGTCGGCATCGCCAATCATGTCGGCCAGCAGAAACGCTTTCACTTTCTTCAGCGTTCCATCGGCCTGCCATTTTTCCGCCACGTGGCGAATGCCGTATAAACTGTCCTTGGAAAAATCCAGTTCGGTTTCCGGCTTGATCGCCTCTTCGGCATCGTCCCAGACCAGCCAAACGCTGTAGCCGTCGAGAGTTTTCCCGCGCAACTGGTTTGCGATTTCGAGAAGCAGCGCGCTCGACGAAGCACCGTCGTTGGCCCCCACGAACGGCGTATCCCGCAGCGGATAGTTCGTATCGTAATGGCTGGCGATCACCACGATGCCATCTTTCGTCCCCGGAAATTTCGCAATGAAATTACGTACCGGAAATTTTCCCCCGGGAGTGTCCGCGGTAAATGCGTCTTCTTCGACGGTGTCTCCCTTGAGGTGCGCGGTAATGTAGTCTTCCACTTTCTTGTGATTGGCGCTGCCCAGCGGACGCGGGCCGAACGCAACAATCTCTTTCACATAGCGCATGGCGCGCTCGGAATCAATCTCCGGGGGCGCACCGCTATCGGGCGGAAGCGACAGCGTGGGCAGTGTGGTGTCGTCAACCGCAGCCGCTTTTTCCGCCGGTGTCTGGGCAGAGCTCTTGTCGCGATCGCAGCCCACGTGCGTCCACGCCAACGTCGACAACAAAACGAAGATGAGGGATGCCTTGCTGACCAAATGATTTCCTCACAGGGGCTAGTTCGACACCCAGACGCCCAGATCTCTATTGTGCCTGCTTCTCTTTTCGGGCATTGCGCTGCTTAGGATGCACCAACCAGGCGATGCCGATGCTCACAGCATACAGCGCGATCATGGGCGCGGCGAAGATGCACATGTTCACGATATCCGGCGTTGGTGTGACGATGGCCGCGATGATGAAAATAACCAGGATGGAATAACGAAAGTTCTTCCACATGAAACCGGCGCTGACAATGCCCATCAACGCGAGAAAAAAGATAAGAATCGGCATTTCGAAAATCAGCCCCATGCCGAGCACGATGCTGAGAAAAAGTGAAGTGTATTCCCCGATGGTGATCATCGGCGTGAACTGCCGCCCGAAGTTAATCAGAAATTCCAGCGCTCGCGGGTAAACGATCTTGTAGCCGAAGTATCCTCCCGAGGTGAACAGCGCGATGGTCGAGACCATGAAGGGAACGACGTAGCGCTTCTCATCGCGGTACAGGCCGGGAGAAATGAACATCCACACCTGGTAGAGCACAAAGGGCGAAGTAAGAAACAGACCGGCGAGCGCAGCGATCTTCAAGTAAAGATTGAAGGGCTCGGTGGGATTCAGAAACACCAATTTGTCCGACAAGCCATTGGCCCTGAGCACGTCCATGATGGGCTTCTGCATGACCCCATAGATCTTTTCGTGATACCCCCAGCAGACTCCGAAACCCACGGCGACCGCGATGATGGAATACACGATGCGCTTGCGCAGCTCCTCGAGGTGATCGAGAAAGCCCATCGCGGGCAGGGACTCGGGTTGCCGCTCCCCGTCGGAGCCAGCGGTCGCGAACTCAGGCATGGGACTCCGAGGTATGGGACTCCGGGAAATGGGACTCCGAGGAGGGAGATTCCGGCGCGACTGCCGCGCCCACGGGATCGGAAGCAGTCACAGCTTCAGAAGGATCGCTCGCGGCAGGAGGACTTTGCTCTGCGGCGACGGGTACTTGGTCAGAAGATGCATGGACAGAAGCGGCGTCGTCCGAAGCAGCAGCGCTCGAAGCAACTTCTCCCGGGGAACTTTCACCCGGCGTGGATGCGCCTTCGGAAGCAGTCTCCGTCAAAGCGGGAGCTTCAACATGATGCAGTTCCGCATCCGCATAACGGGAGCGGCCGGTTGCACCCTCGGGTGGTTGGCTGGGCGGAAGAATCGTCTGCCTGTTCTCAACTTCCAAATGAGAAATTTCCTGCTCGATCTGGGCCTTGAATTCGTTCGAGGCCCGCTTGAATTCATTCAGCGCCTTGCCCACCTGGCGGGCGATCTCCGGCAACTTCTTGGGCCCAAAGATGATGAGCGCCAGAAAGAACAGGAAGATCGTCTCGGAAAAACTCATGCCCCATCATACTGCCCCACCCGGAAAAGCGGCAATCCGCTGCGTGACAAGCCATTGACAAGAACTTTCATAAGCTCTCAGCTTGCGCTGCCAGAAATCCTTGAAATCATGCAACCGCGCTGCTATTCTTCCGGCTCCCCCCATCGCTCGTCCCCAAAGCGCTCTGTTCGTAAGGAGTCGAGCATGCTCTGCCTTCGCTTGGGATCCGCCTCGCCTGCTTTCAATCGCTCAGCACCCAGCTCCATCCTGATTCGCCGCGCCCTCGTTCTTCTAGCGTTCGTCGGCTTTTCCATCGCCGCTGTAAGCCAGGCCCAGAATTGGACACCCGCCGAAAATCGAGCTGTCATTCAAATCACGCAAGGCAGCGCCGGCGATTTCTCCGACCCGACTCCGGTCAGCAATGCATTTGTCCAGACCCTGCTGAGCGGCGGTTTCAAGGATGCCGACAAGTCTCACAACCTCGACATCAACGGCATCACCATCTCCAACGCCGTTTTCCAGGATCAGGTCAACGTTCACTTCGAGGTTCCCTATCGCGTGGTCTTCGAGCATTGCCAGTTTCAGAAGGGCCTCGATTTTTCGGGAAGCCTTTTCGACAAGGACCTGGTCTTCGCCGCCAGCAGCTTCGGCACTCCTGCCAGCTATACATCAGCCGGTTCTGCGGACGATCCCCCGGTGGTTCAGTTCATCAATGCCACCGTCAAGGGCACGGTCAGTTTCGACAGCGCCGTTTTCGATGTCCCCCTCGACTTCACCAAAGCGCATGTCAAAGAGATGGATATCACCAACACTGTTTTCGAGTCGCACGATCAGGACGATCCCGATCTCGACCTCAGCGCCGTCAGCGTGGAGACCGATCTCTCCCTCTCGGTGAAAGCCGCGCAACCCCGCAACGTGCAAGCGCAGCTGCTGAGCGTGGGCAGGTTGTTGTTTCTCGGCAGCTCCGGCACTGGATTCTTCGCCACCCGGGACTTTAACCTTGCCGACAGCCACTTCCAGAAAATTGACATTTACGGTTTTGCCCAGTGGCTGGCAAACGCGCAGCCCGGCGCGATCAGCCTCAATGGATTCTCCTTCAACGAACTCAACCTCTACGACTGCCACAAGGGCAAGCAATGCGAACCCGGAAAACTGCTGGAGCTGTTGGACTCGCCGCAAGTCCTTTACGCTCCCCAGCCCTATCTGATGCTCGAGCAATACCTCACCGCCGTCGGCCAACCGGACGACGCGGACAACGCTTACGTCCACATGCGCCGCCGCCAGCGCGGACGAAGAATGAGTCTGACCGCACAATTGTCCGATCGGACCCTCGACTGGGTGCTCGGCTACGGCCGCGAACCCAGCCGGGCGCTGTGGTGGGCCCTCGGTTTTGTGGTGTTGGGAATGCTCATCTTCAGTCCGCGCCACATGATTCCGCAGGATCAAGCTTCGCCGGAGCGCGCGGCGAAAAGCGACAAGCCCGATCCTTCAACAAAAAAGAATGCGTCATACAGCCGCTTCTGGTACAGCCTCGATGTGCTGGCGCCAGCCATTGAACTGGGCGCGGACAAATCCTGGGAACCCGATCCGACCTGGTGGTTCGGAAGAAATTATTCCTACATTCACCGCATCCTGGGCTGGATTCTGGTTCCGCTGATCCTGGCAGCGCTCACGGGCGTCATCCACTAGCAGCGGCCACGGGCGCTTTTAGCTTTTAGCTCATAGCTTCTAGCTTCTAGCTTAAAACTCTAGAACCTAAAACTTAAACGCGTTGTCATCCTGAGAGCCCGCGTTTTGTTCCGCGGGCCGAAGGATCTCAGTCTCCTCCGCAGTCGAGCGCCAGCCTTAGCAGCTAGAAGCTCGAAGCTAGAAGCTAGGAGCTAGAAGCTAAAGCTGACACCGTCTCTCCCCACAGCTTAATATGTTCCCCGCATGCAACTCTGGTTCGCCCGCGGCAGCGAAGTCAGCATTCGCGAACAGCTGGTCACGCAGGTCGTCCTCGGCATCCTCAGCGACGACCTCGCCCCCGGCCAGCGCCTGCCCAGCACCCGCGAACTGGCGCGCCGCTTCAAACTCCATCCCAACACCATCAGCGCCGGATACCGCCAACTCCAGCAGGAACGCTGGGTCGAGTTCCGCCGCGGCAGCGGAGTGTACATCGCCGCCGAGAAGCCCGAGGCACCGCTTTCCTCCGCGGTGGCGCTCGATCAGATGATCGCCACGCTCTTCCGCTCGGCGCGGAAATCGGGCGTCACCTTGCCGGCGCTGCGTGCGCGCCTGCGCCAGTGGCTCGAACTCCAGCCGCCCGACCATTTCCTGCTGATCGAGCCCGACGAAGAACTCCGCCGCATCGTCGCCTCGGAGATCCAACAATTAGCCGCCTGGCCAACTCAAGGCTGCGATCTCGCCGACTTACCCGCCGCGCTCGATGGCGCAATCGCTCTTGCCCTTCCCAATCGCGCAGCAGCGGTTCGGCAAGCGCTTCCGCCGGGCAGCGATCTTCTCACGCTGGAATTCCGTTCCGTGACGGCTTCCCTGGCCGCATATCTGCCGGCGCCCTCCGCAGCGCTGGTTGGGATCGCCTCGCGCTGGCCCAACTTCCTGAAAATTGCCCGCACCATGCTGATCGCCGTCGGCTTTTCTCCGGACGCGCTCATCGTCCGCGACGCCGCCAAGCCGAACTGGCAGCGTGGCCTGAAGCAGACAGCAGCCGTAGTTTGTGATTCGCTCACCGCCGCCGAACTGCCCGCGGGTTGCCGCGCCATTCCCTTCTCGCTTCTCTCCGAGCCCTCCATCGCCGAACTCCGCCGCTACGCCGAGTTCGTCAGCCATCCCCTGGAATCGTTGTAGCACTCAGGCCTGAATCCAAGCACCGCCGGGTGCCCTTCTTCCCGAATGCAGGGTGCCCCATTTCTCGCGTCTTTTGCGAGAAGTGGGGATTTGGAAAATCGCCAATGAACGCACGAGCTCGGATGGGTTTCGATCTCGAAAGCAAAAACCCCAACTCTCGCGCAAAAAAACGCGCGAGAATTGCGGCACTCATTCACCCACGCGAGAACTGAACCAGCCCGCTGTGACACTCCAGAAAGTGCCACAAACATGCAACCTCTGCCGGAGCGCAGCCCGTAACCTGCGCTCATGAAAAACCTACAAGCTCGTTCCTCCCTCCTTACGACGCTCCTGCTGGGATCGATGGCACTGGCACAAGCGGGTGGTCTGCCCGACGCACCAGCGCCCCAGGACTCGGCATCGGCCGCCGTGCAGTCAACACAAGCTCCGTCAGCCCAGTCTCCGTCGCCCCAGACTCCCACCCCGTCCACTCAGCCATCCTCCGAAAATAACGTCATCACCCAGGCCGCCCCGTTCCCGCGATCCCCTCGCAGCCCCATGCCACCTCCCCGCGGGCGAGCCTATCCCTCCGCATTTGCCCCGCGTCCACCCGCTCTATCGCCACTCGGCGCTTTGATCGGGTTCGGCGCGGGCGCGGCGCTCGGGGCGACTGCCTCCGGGGATCAAACCGCGCGTGGTCGCGTGGCAGGGGGTCTGATCGGCGGAGCCCTTTGCGCCCTGATCGGAGGCGCGATCGGCCACGCCTTCTCGGCTGTCGGCTACAACTTCCACGACAGGCATGACTGGCACGACCGGGACGACGCGCAACAACGCAAACACCGCAAGCCCGTCACGCGCCCGATCGAGCCCGACCTGGACGCATCCTCAGCTCCGGCTCCGGCCCCGTCTGCGGGCTCTCTCTAAAAGCATCTTCCTCAGGTTTCACCGATAGCCGCCAGAAGAAGCTCTAAGCTGACGGCTGATAGCTGATAGCTGACAGCTTCCCAGGGAATCTTCCCGCCCGCCGTTTGCATCCTACCTATAGCGGCGAGTTCTAAACGGGTGGTTACCTCCGGTAACTATGCCGGCTCAGGACCGTCTAAGCTGGTGATATACTGCGTCTAACGCGCAGTAGGTGGGGTGGGTCTTATACCCTCAATCAGAAGGAATCTCAAGATGGCACGTAGTACTCGCCGATCGCTCTTCCTGGTCACTTTTTTTCTTGTGGTCTGCGGCTTCCTCGGAATCCTGTTTGCCCAGCGCACCGGACAACAGTCGTCGCTTACCGGCGACTCCGACGTCAAAGACAGCCTGAAGCAATTCACTGACGTCTATTCCGTCGTCGAGGACAACTACGCCGAACCGGTGAACGCGGATAAAGCCATCTACAACGGCGCGATTCCGGGCATGTTGCACGCGCTCGATCCGCACTCGAATTTCTTCGATCCAAAATCTTACGCGCTGATGCGCGAAGACCAGCGCGGCAAATACTACGGCGTGGGCATGACCGTGGGACCGCGCAACAACCAGGTCATCGTGATTTTCCCCTTCGTGGGAACGCCCGCGTATAAAGCTGGTATTCATCCCGGCGACGTGATCATTGCCGTCGACGGCAAGTCCACCGAAAACATGAGCACCGGCGACGTGGCCGATTTGCTGAAGGGACCCAAAGGCACCACCGTCCACATCAGCATCTCGCGCGAAGGCGTCGAGAAGCCCATGGAGTTCACGCTGATCCGCGACGAGATTCCGCGTTACAGCGTTGACGTTCATTTCCTGATCAAGCCCGGCGTCGGCTACATGCACGTCAGCGGCTTCAACGAGACCACGGAACACGAAGTCGCCGACGCGCTGGACGGCTTCGGCGATCTGAAGGGCCTCATCCTCGATCTGCGCAGCAATCCCGGCGGCCTGCTCAGCGAAGGCGTGGGCGTGGCTGACAAATTCCTGAAGCGGGGTCAGCTCATCGTTTCCCATCACGGCCGCGCATCGGCCGAGAAGCGCTACATCGCGCAACACGGCAACGGCGGAAAAGATTATCCCATCGTGGTGCTGGTCAACCGCTCGACAGCTTCCGCCGCCGAGATTGTTTCCGGAGCCATTCAGGATCACGACCGCGGCCTGATCGTCGGCGAGGTCACCTTTGGCAAGGGACTGGTGCAGACCGTGTATCCGCTCTCGGAAAATACCGGATTGGCGTTGACCACGGCACGTTACTACACGCCCAGCGGACGCTTGATTCAACGCGACTACAGCAACGTTTCTCTCTACGATTATTACTACAATCGCGACAGCGCAGAAAATCCCAACAACGCCAACAGGGAAGTGAAACTCACTGACAGCGGCCGCACCGTTTATGGCGGCGGCGGCATTACTCCTGACGTGAGCGTTCCGCCGGTCAAGAGCAATCACTTCGAAGACACGCTGCTGCAGCACTATGCGTTCTTCAACTTCGCCAAGCGTTACGTGGTGAACCACCATCCCAGCAAGAGCTTTGAAGTGGATGATGCCACGCTGCTCGATTTCCGCAAGTCGCTCGACGAAGCCAACATTCCCTACACCGAAGCAGAAATCGTCGACAACAACGACTGGCTCCGTTCCAACATCAAGACGGAAATCTTTATTGACGCGTTCGGTCAGGATGAAGGCCTGAAAGTGCGCGCCGAGTCGGATCCCATGGTAGTGAAGGGCCTCGAGCTTCTGCCGCAGGCGAAAGCGTTGGCCGATAATGCCAAAAAGATCGTCGCCGAACACAACGCGGCTCCGGCATTCAACCGCTAAGCTGAGGACGACACAAAGAGTTGCAGGAAGCAAGGCCCGGACAAGTTCCGGGCCTTATTCTTCTAAAGGGCTGATTTCCTGAAAATCTGCGTTGTTGAAAACAGGAGTGTTATCGGGCAGCCGAACCCATCGGTTCATTGACTTCGATACAGGTGTGTGTGAAAATCCGCGCATTAGTACGTTTCTGGGCTCCGCGAGGGCCAAAAACCTCCCCGAGCGTGTTCTGGGCTAGGGCATAAAATGGCGCTTTTTCAACAACATGCGAAGGAATTTGTAATCCGGCACCCAAAACACGATCTGGGGCTGGTTTGAAGACGGCAATTCTGACCGGCGCGGTGTTGCTTTCCGTGATTGCCGGCATCACCGATTTTCGCAGCCGGCGCATTCCGAATTGGCTCACTTTGCCAGGGCTGGTAGTAGGAGTGGTATTAAACACGGTCGCCGCAGGAGTGCACGGATTGAAGGTTTCCCTGCTCGGCGCAGGTTTGGGATTGCTGCTGTTGTTGCCGTTCGTTTTGCTGCGAAGCCTGGGCGCCGGCGATTGGAAACTGGCGGGAGCGCTGGGAGCGTTCGTGGGTCCTGGCGTTTTAGCGGATCTGCTGATCGGATCAGTTTTTGTGGCTGGCATCATGGCGCTCGGGCTCGTAATCTATAAGGGGCGGCTGCGGGAGACGGTGCGCAACATGGGGCGGCTGCTCGGATCGCTAGTAAGTCTTCATATGCCGGGTCCGGAAGTGTCGCTGGACAATCCGAAGGCGCTGAAAGTTCCTTACGGGGTGGCATTGGCTTCGACCGTGGTGATCTATTACGTCCTTTACGGAATTGGCCGCACCCCGCATCTGGGCTGGACTGCATGAAACTCTTCTCGCGCAAGACGGCTTGGCTTAAGACGCTGCGCGCGACTGACGGCTCGGAGATTGCCGAGGCGGCGCTGGTTCTGCCGCTGATGTTCATGATGCTGCTGGCCATTTTCTGGTTTGGGCAAGCCTTCAGCATGTATGGCACGATCACTCATGCGGCGCGGCAGGGTGCGCGCGCGGCCGTGGCTCCGGCGTGCACCACTTGCACGGCGGCCAACACTCCGGCGCAAAACGCTTACAACGCGGTACAGAGCGCGCTGGCGGCATCGCGGCTTAATCCGGCATATATGTCGCAGCCTACAACAGCGCCGGCCCTGTGCAGTTGCGGCAGCACCAACGCCGCTTGCGGCGGCGGCAGCGCCGTGGCGTGCGACGCCAGTGAGACCTCCGTGTGCGTGCAGACGAATGTGCAGCTGTCATTTTCGGCGAAGGGCGGCGCGGGCGAGTGCGGCACGTCGGTGAGCTTCCAGTACAAATATCCTCACCATTTCTATCTGCCCTGCGCGGAGTGGCCGTGCCGTTCCCTCGATCTGGGACAGATGAGCCTTCCGGCGCAGGCGCAGATGCGGATCGAAACACAATGACGCCGATCGGTGTACTTTCGCGCTCGACTCATCCCCGGTCAGATCGTTCGCGCACAATTCTCGCCCGCACAACTGCAGCCCTTCGCCGCACATTCGCGCGCGGCATACTGAAGAACGACCAGGCCTCGCAGATCGCCGAGTTCGCGGTTTCACTTCCGTTGCTGGTGGTGATGGTGGTGGGCATCTTCGACTTCAGCGGCGCGTTCTCGCTGAAACAGAAGTTGGCCAACGCGGCGCGCGAAGGGGCGCGCGCGGCGGCTGCCGACCCGGCTAACGATTTATCGGGCGCCTCGAGTGGCGTGCCGGTTTCGGTCAGCGACGCTTACCAGGTGGTGGATAATTATTTGCTGTCAGAAAACATTAACGATTGCGGCCTGAAGAGCGTAACCCCCACGCAAGGCAGCGGCCTTACCTGGAGTTCCACCTCGACGGGTACCTGTCCGGGAACCGGGATTACGTTCTCGATCAACCGCGGTTGCGTTACGCAGCAGACTCTGGCGGGAACTTCGACCAGCGTGGTGGCCACTTGTGTGACCATCACTTATCCCTACGCTTGGCGGTTCAACTTTGTGAGCACGCTACTGGGCAGAACCATCATGGGACCGAGCTCTCTGACGACTACGGCTGTGGCCTACAACGAGAATTGAGAAGTAACGAGAACTGAGAAGTTATGAAGCCACCCATTATTTCGCGCGGGACTCGCGGTCAGGTTCGCCATCATGCTCGCCCGCAGGTTCCGATGCACCGCCGTGGTGAGCGCGGCGTGACTATGGCGCTGGTGGCGGCGGCCATGGTCGCGATCATGGCGATGGCGGCGCTTTCGATCGATGCAGTTACGCTTTACCTGGCGAATGCCGAGGCCCAGCGCAGCGCCGATTCCGCGGCGCTGGCCGCCGCGCGCGTAATTTCCCTCTCGGGAATCACGGGAACGGCCTCCACTGGAACCCAGGGACCGTATTGGCAGCAGATCTGCGGCGGATCGACCAGCCTGGCCACGCAAACTGCGCAGGCGGTCGCCGCGCAGAACACGGTCGGGGGAGCGACCGCGACCGTCACCACGACTTATTCGGTTGGGGCAGGCGCCCCGAATGCGGACTGCTCGACGCTGAACGCTGGATTTGCGGTGAACCCGCTGGTGACGGTGAAGGTGCAGCGCACCTTGCCAACATTTTTTGCCCGCATCTGGGGCAAGAACGGCAGCAGCGTAAGCGCAACAGCCGCGGCGGAAGCTTTTAATTCGTCGAACTCCGGCAGCATTGTGGCCAACGGAATTGTTCCCGTCCAGCCGCGATGCGTGAAACCGTGGATCGTGCCGAATTTCGATCCGCTGAATCCGAGTTCCGCTTGCGGCAATGCTACCTGTAACACTCTGACCAGTACCACCGACGGATCGATCACGCACCCGGGAATTTCCCTCGGCGGAGGCGGCGGAAACGGGGTGATCGGGGAAGAGTTCGTTTTGATTCCGGACTGCCGCATGAACGGAACCTGCACGCTGCGAAACGGCCCGCCGCCGATCGTCAACCGCGGCGCGTCCGGCACCGCTCCCGGCCCGCCGAACCTGGAGTACCTTCCCGGACAGGTTTCTCAGAGCTCGACGGCAGTTCCTTCCGACGGCACGGACGCTTGCTCCGAGGCTACCTCGAACTATGCCCAGGCCATTGCCGGCTGCGACCAGAGCACCTTCTATCAATGTGGGGTACAGAACGGGAATACGGTGGACCTCAGCGAGAATCCGCGCCTGGGCGACACTGCTAACGGAGTGCAGTGCCTGATTCACCAGGGGACGCTGGGTCTCGGAGCGGCGAGCGGCCAGGATACGCTGGACGATACGAACTATCCCTTTCAGATTAAAGCCGGGGACAACAATCCACTGAAGATTTCGGGCAACGTGATTACCAGCAGCAATTCCGTGGCTACGGTGCCGATTTACGACAGGGCGAACGCGATTAACCCGACCGGCACGAGCAACGTGACCATCGTCGGTTTTCTGCAGGTCTTCATCAACGGGGTGGATACCAACGGGAACGTGAAGGTCACGGTTCTCAACGTTTCCGGGTGCAGCAATAGCGCTGCCAGTGCGGCGGTCAGCGGAACTTCTCCGGTGCCGGTGCGGCTGATCACACCTCCGTAGGCCTGCCGAGTTTCAATCTGCAATCGTAAATCTAGAATCTGCAACTGACTGGACGGTCCGTTACACCTGGGTGGCTCAGTCCGGGGTGCTGTTGTCGTCGGGGCGGGTTTCCGGCGGAGCTTTCGGAGGAGGCTGGGGCGGAGCATTGGCTACGGCGGGTTCATTTGGGGGATTCGCGGCGGCGGGGGCGCTCACTTGCTCTTCCTCGGCGGGAGTTGGCATTTGTTGCAGCGGCACGACGGCGCCGTTGCCGCGGAGGCTGAGGATTACGCGGTCGAGTTTTTGCGGATTGTCCGGAGAACTGAGAATCAGGAAATTGAAGCGGGAGCCGTTCAGCAGGCGCGCCAGAACTTCGGGAGCGGGGGCGGGACCGTATTCGGCAACGACCTGTTCGGTCTCGGCTCCGGCGGCCACGGCCACTTCCGCGCCGGTGCGCTGGTGCACGGCAAACAAAATCTCAGACAAGCTGGCCTTGTTGGCGCGGATGAAGAGTAGCCCGTTGCGAAACGTCACTTCAAGCGGAGGCTTGGCCGGTGCCTGCGGCGTTTGCATTTGCGCGCCGGGGGCGGTGTAGCTGGCAGAGAGCAGACCGGGACGGGCTACGGGAGGAAAATCATCGACCTCAACTTTGTTGTTGTTGCTGGCGTTGGCGTTCGTGACGCTGCCGGTGACTTTGATGATGACGGTGCGGCCGTAAGGAAATACCTGGAACGATTGCGCGGTCTTCAGGTCGAGGACGACGCGGGTGACGGGAGGACTCGATTGAAACAGTCCCACGCGCACGCTCTTCACTTCGCCGCGATTGACCACCTGATTGCGCACCGCGTTGCCGGGGAGCGCGTTGGGAAAATCCACCACCAAACGATCAGGGCCAGTCAAAACTTGAGTCTCCGGCAAAAGGCGGTCGCTGCCTTCGACTTCAATCTCCACGGCGTTCTTGCTGTCGAGAACCTGGACGCGGCGCACCGACGAAGAGTGACTGGGCGCGGAATGATTTTGCGAAGATTGGCTGAGCGAAGATTGGCTGAGCAGGGCGGCGGGCGCAGCCAGAGCGACAAGAAAACTGGCAAGCACGACCGGACCAAGCCGATTGCCGCGGGGAGTGGGCATGTACACCTGTAAAGCCGACGTTCTTGTTGCTCGTTATTCTTGCTCTTTGAAACTCTAACCGCGATTGTAGCGCGATTGGGCCTGAGGTTTGTAGAAGAACCGCTTACTTTGGGACTAGAACCAACAGCGGGGCTCCGAAAGGGTTGTGGTGGTTCGATGCGCTGGCTGGCGCTCCACGACCGTTGAGACTGAGATTCCTCCGCGCGCGAAGAAAGACGCGCGCTGTCGGAATGACATGAGCTGATTGTCCGGTAACACTAAAAGGGGGCGGCTACTTCGTCGTTATTTGGTCGTTATTTGGTCGTTATTTGGTCAAGGGCTTCAAGATGTCGCTCAGCAAATCGGGTTGGTCCGAAACACGCTCCAGGTGCGGGTTCCGGACGCCACCGTGGTAGACGACGGAATAGGTCTTGATATATTGCGCGTTTTCTACCAGCAACTCGATGGGGTCGGAGCTGGCCCGCGCTGCCTTCAGTGCCGCATACATCACGGGCGGTGAATATTTGCGGCCGTTGACGGCGATCAGCTTCATTCCGGGACCAAGGCCGGCGGCGTAGGCTGGCGAGCCTACGATCACGTCGACGAATCCACCATCCTCGCCTACGATGAATCCCAGCGAGTAGGAAAGATCTGAAGACTTCCCCAGCTTCTCGCCGGCCTGCGTGAGCGCGTTGGGCTGATCGTTGTAGACCAGCTTCCAGCCGCCGCGCTCGATGCCGCCTACAGGTGCGTGCGTGCTGGTGGCGCTTACGCGCTCGCGCAGCAGGGCTGCCCAGTCGTATGGAGCAACTTCATTCAGCGCGCGCACGAGGTCGTCGAACGTGTAAGGGACAACTTTGGGTGGACCGCTTTCGCCGCCGTGAAAGCTGCGGCAGAAATCGTTGAGCGAACGCTGGCCGTGCGTCTGCTGGCGGATGGTGGCATCCACTTCCAGCCAGATCAACTGGCCTTCGGGATAGTAGTCGAGGCCGCGGCGCCAGCTTTGCCATTGCGGGCCCATCATGCGGAGGGTCTGCACCGAGCGAGCGGTGTCTTCGAGGGGACGCCAGTTGCGTCCGGTGCGGTGGTCGAGGTCGGCGGCGGTGAGGGCCAAGGCTTCGCGATACTGTTCGGGAGTCCACAATCCGCTGCGGGCCGCGAGCAAGGTGCCGAGATATTGCGTGAGACCCTCGTACACCCATAGCAGATCGCCGACCATGGGCTCCTGATAGTTAGGCGTGACGAGGCCCGCGGGGCGGCGGTATTTGCCGTTCCAGGAGTGGGCGAATTCGTGAGGCACGAGATCGGCGTAGAGCAGGTCGAGATCGGAATCGAGAAGCGTGCGTCCGGCTGCGGCGCTGTCGTTCGATTCGTGATGCTCGAGGCCGTGACCTCCGACGACGTCACTCAGCGTATAGAGAAAATGATATTGGCGATAGTGGCGCGCGCCGAAAAGGGCTCCGGTTTCGGCGACCAGCTTTTGATAGGCTGCGAGATCTTCCGGCTTCATGCCGAGTTCGGCTTCGCTGTCGGCGACCACGTCCATGACGTGCACTGGAGTTTCGCCGGGCTTGGTCAGCTCGATGCGGCGGTAGAACAGGCCGGCGATCAATGGGGAATCGATCAGCGTGGTCAGAGACGTGGGCGCAAACTCTACCTTGTTTGCGTCGGCTCGCGCTACGGTGAGCGCGGTTCCGAATTTCCAGTTCGCGGGCAGCGTTACCGAAGGCGCGAATTCGACGGCGTCTGACTTTGCCCCTTGCGGATAAAGCACTACCGCATTCCAGTTCAGGTCGAGGAGGTTGCTGGAGGCGGCGGGTCCCCCGCCACCCGCACTGTCCTGTGTGGTGATGGCGTCGAGGGAAACTTGCAGTTCATCCGCGCCGGCCGGGACGGTCACGTGGAAGGCGTACATATCCAACGGATCGCGTTCCCAGGCGAGCGGCTGGCCGATACCTTGCTGGCCCATACTTTGCTGACCCATACCTTGCTGACCCATACCTTGCTGACCCATCGCTTGCATCTTGATGCCGGTGAGAGCGCCGATGGGGCCGCTGGGGCGATGGTTGCCGGGGATCCATTTGGGAAACACCAGCGTCATCGCACCCGGTTTTGCGGGAATGCGCAGGTGCGCGTGATAAATGTTTCGCGGCGCGTCGGTGAGGTCCACGTGAAGCCGGATGGTTTGTGCGAGAACTACACCCTGCAGCGAGACCGTCAGCAGGCACGCCATCGACCAGACAATCAGGCAGCCAAAACAGAAACGCGCGGGACCAGTCAAACGCCGTAGAAGCACTTTCCCTCCACCGAATTCAACCTCGAATTTGAATAGGAAGGCTAATGGAAGTGATGAAGCCACGGCAAGGGGGAGAAGCAGGGGTCAGGGGTCAGAGGGCAGGGCTTTAAGGCTGGAGCGCGATCGCTCGACGGCGGGCGAGCCAGCCGACGGCGATTACACCGGTGATCAGCATCAGCCATGTGCTGGGCTCGGGGACGGCTCCGGTGGTTCCGCAGGGGCCGGTTTTTTTCTTTTTGCTAATGTCCGCAAACGCCGCGCCTTCACCTTTGACTGGCTTCCTCGGCGGCGCGCAAACACCACTGGGCAGCGGTGGTGGCGAGATGGGGACTACGTTTCCACCGGGAAACGGCGCGTACAAGCTGAGGGGAGGGAGAGGTTCGCTGCCTCCGATTCCGGGGCGGTTCAACAGCGCGGATTCGAACTCGACTGGAGGCGCTGCCATGGAACTGCCTTCGCTCGCGCCGACCGGCTCTTCAAACTTTGCCGCGGGAGGTTCGGATGACGAGTGCAATTGCTGCGGAACTTCTTCCACGCGGTTGGCGCAACGGGCGCGCGCCGTCATTTTTCCGTCGGTGATCAGCTTCTCGCCTTTATGCAATGTGATGCGATGTCGCGTCCAATACACGTGGTTGCCGATGCGGTAGGAAACGTAGACGGTCTGGGCCAGAGTCAAACGAACCACGCGGGCGTGGTCATAGTCGAACCCAGCATAGTGAGCCGCGACGATGGGATCGTGTTCCGCCACCCACTTGAGTTCGCGGGCATCTTCCACGCCACCCGGCACCACGGAGTAAGGGTAAACGGGACGCGCCGACGCTTTCGGCCGGAGAGCCAGTTCGCTCGCGACCAGGCGACTTACTCGAGCGTCCTCGGCTGTTTGGCGATTGAGGTCTGGGCTGGTTTGCGCGGAACGAATCAGCGACGGGCTCAAGTAGCGCAGCGCGATTGCGGACAAACCCGTGGCAAGGAAAACGACCAGCAAGCCAGCCATGATCCGCCGGGTCAGGCGATTCCGCCGGTGACGTCGGGTTGGCCGTCGCCGGACCCGAACCTCACCGCTGCCTTCTCCTCTGGTCAATTACGCTCCTGGGTTATTCGAGTTTCATGGGTTCGAGTATCGTGGGTTCGAGCGTCGCCCTGCTCGTCTCCCGCCCACACTTCCCCGAATGCGGATGTGCAGGTCGAGTGCCATCGCCCGCGGAGCCGTTATCTACAAAACGCGGGGAGATAGCGCGGCGGGTCGGCACCGATGTTATCAGAGGGTGCAGTGGTTTGCACAAAATACGCCAACCGTTTGTTGAATGAACGTGTTCCGACATGACGACAGTGTGGTGGACCCTGCCAGCGCACCCACCGAAACCCGCGCGGAACGGGCTTTACAAGGCGTACAGGATGTCGTAAGCTTTGGCGGCTTTCGGGCTACACCGCAGAATCACCCACCATAAGAAGGGTCTTTTCCTATGTCGGTCCGTACGTCACTCTCTATGTCGCAACTGCTGAAGAATGTTTCGAGCCGCCGGATTGTGATGGTCATCCCGGCCATGGTCTTGATGGCGGTCAGCGCGCTGGCCCAAACTTCCGTCACGACCTATCACTACGATACCTACCGCACCGGCTGGAACAATACGGAGACCACATTGACGCCGGCCAACGTCGGCAGCTCCAATTTCGGACTGCTGCATAACGTGGCACTCGACGACCAGGTCGATGCGCAACCTCTGGTGGTCCCCGGGGTGACGATCACCGCCGGAAGCAGCCAGGGTCAGCATGATGTGGTGTATGTGGCCACGGAAGGAAACACCATCTACGCCATCGACGTGCACAGCGGCGCGGTATTGCTCAACCCCAATTTCGGGGCACCGGTGCACATGCCGCTGGGCTGCAACAACAACGGGCCTAACGTGGGCATCAACTCCACTCCGGTGATCGATCCCTCGAGCCACACCCTGTACGTGGTCATTTACACGCAAGATCCGACCCTGGGGCCGACGTATCGCCTTCATGCTCTCGACCTGGGCAGCCTTACCGACAAAGTTACGCCGCAGATCGTGAGCGCGTCGCACGCGCTCAGCAACGGAACAACTTTCAATTTCAATGCCACGTATCAACGGCAACGTCCCGGCCTGCTGCTGGCCAACGGCAACGTCTATGCGGGATTCGGCAGTTTCTGCGACTTTAGCGCCAACGTGTCGCGGGGCTGGCTCCTGGGCTGGAATACGGGCACGCTGACGCCGCTGCCAGCGAATCGGCTCAACGATCTCCAACCTTCGTCCCCCGACAACTTTTTTCTGTCTTCCATCTGGATGTCCGGCTACGGCCCGGCGGCTGACGACTCCGGCAACATTCTTTTTGTGACGGGAAATTCCGATTACTCCGGCACCACCTACGATGGAGTCACGAATATTCAGGAGAGCGTGGTGAAGGTGTCTTCGAATCTGGGCGCCGTGCTCGACCTGTTTACGCCCAGCGATCAAGGCAATCTGGATCAGAACGACACCGACTTCGGATCCGGCGGCGTGCTGGTTCTTCCTGATCAACCCGGCTCCAAGCCGCATCTGGCGGTAGCCGCGGGCAAGGATGGAAATATGTATTTCATGAACGAAGACGACCTGGGCGGCTACTCCACGACCAGGAACAACGTACTCGGCACCTACTCGGTCGGCGGTTGCTGGTGCGGTCAGTCCTATTTCGTCGACCCCAGCGACGGAATCGGCCGGGTGGTCGCCAGTGGCGGCGGGTCTGTTGGAGTCTGGAAAGTGGTGACATCGCCGACCGTCATGTTGACCAACGTAACCAACTCGTCGGGGCCGGGCAGCACCGTGCAGGACCCTGGGTTCTTCACCTCGATCTCGTCCAACGGCACCGCCAATCCAATTATCTGGGCTTTGGCGCGCCCCGCGACCAATAACAATGGAGCGCCTATTTCTCTTTATGCGTTTGATCCGGAGTCGGGTGGAAGCACCATGTCGCAGTTATTCAAAGCGACTGCGGGTGCATGGCCGAATACAACTGGCAATGCCAATCTGGTTCCGGTCGTGGCGAACGGTTTGGTCTTCGTGGCCAGCCACCAGCAATTGCAGATCTTCGGACTGACTGGGGAATCGGGAGCGACTACCACTACGCTGATTTCGTCCGTGAATCCATCCGTGTCGGGCAAGCTTGTCGCTTTCACCGCCACGGTTTCGCCACAGTCCGGCGGAGTAATTCCTACGGGAAAGGTTGAATACCTGAACGGCGCGACTGTGCTCGCGACCATTACGCTTGCATCCGGCTCGGCCAAGTACGCAACGACAAAACTGCCGCCCGGGACCAACGCAATCTCTGCCGTCTATCTCGGCGATTCGAGCCACAGCGGCAGCACCTCGTTGCCGGTCAATCAATTCGTACTGGCGGCGACCACCTCTGCGCTCACGTCCTCGGCTAACCCATCGATCTACGGGAGCGCAGTAACGTTTAGCGCGACGGTCACTTCTGCTGTCGGCCCTCCGCCCAACGGAGAGCCGGTCACCTTTATGGTCGGCACATCGGTTCTGGGGACGGCGGCACTGAGCAATGGAACGGCGAACATTCCAATCTCCACACTTGCGGTGGGCACGAGGGTGGTGAAGGCAGTCTATGGCGGAGACGCGACCTTCGCCGCCAGCAGTTCCACGGTTCTCCATCAGTCCGTTGCCAAAGCCGCCAGCACGACGGTCGTGGTCAGCTCGCTCAATCCGTCGGTCGTCGGGCAGCCGGTGACTTTCACGGCAACCGTGGCTCCGCAGTTCAGCGGCACGCCAACCGGGCGGGTAACATTTAAGAATGGCACGGCAAGCCTGGGAACAGCGACGCTAAGCGGTGGAGTCGCAAGCTTCACCACTACAAAATTAGCCGCCGGAACACTCTCGATCACGGCGGAGTATGAGGGGAACGCTTCCTTCACCTCGAGCACTTCAACGCCACTAAGCCAGGTGGTAACCCCGGCGAACACCACCATTTCCAGAATGGTCGAGGGAGTCGGGCACCGACCTTGAACAGCGTTTGACGCGGGGGACAAATGGAAATGCTGTTGAGCCACCCCTCGGCAGGGTGTTAGGAACTTATGGTGGAGCTAGTCGGGATCGAACCGACGACCTCATCGTTGCGAACGATGCGCTCTCCCAGCTGAGCTATAGCCCCACGACGCGGGTTTGACGCGTTTTTTATTTTATCAGCGTTCTCCGATTCGCACCAAGATTGCGCCGCGTACCGGAGTGCATTCCCCTGCGCAAAACACCTTGACGAAAGCCATCCTCGTGCGTCTAACATTGACTAGAGCAGTTGGCGCCAGTGCCGAAGCGTGGGGCAGCCGAAGCTTGGCGCCGGTCGAAAGCCTGAAGCAGACGAAGCCTGAGGCAGACGAAACAAGAGCGGGCGCGCGTGTAGGAGTTGGCCAGCATGTTTGCGCAATTCGGTGCAAGCACATCACAAAAGAGGAAGATTCTGTGGGGTTCGCTGGCCGCGCACGGCCTGCTGCTCGCCTGGCTACTGCATGCCCCGGAGCCTCAACTCCTGATGCCCCAATCGATTGCCCTGGGCCGCGGCGGTAACGCCGTCGCGCATATTTACTTCCGTTCAAAAACGCCAGACGACAGCAAATTCAGTTCTCCCGAGAGCGCGACCCAGGTATACCGCAAGCAGCGCATGGGCCACGAGAAACTGATTCTGAAACAGAATACTCAGCTGGCAAAGCTGATGCCTCCACCGATCACGTTCTCTCCTTCGGGCGTCGAGGATCAAGCGAAAACGTCGACCGTTTCGAATCAAGGCCACGGCACACCCGCGGGACTTCCTTATGGCACATTGATGCACGGGCCGCGATTCGGCGACGAAATCCGTCCCGCGCTTCCGGTCACCATGCCCGATCCGGTTTACTATCCATGGGAACTGCAGGACTACGAAGGCAACGTGGTGGTTGAGGTCACGATTGACCAGCTCGGCCAGATTGTTAGCAAAACTGTTCTGCAGAGTATGGGTCCCAAGCTCGACGAAAAAGCTTTGGCGGCGCTCGAAAACTGGCGATTCCGTCCCGCCACGCGCAATGGAGCTCCGATCGCTTCCAAGCAGGATTGCATCTTTCACTTCCGCGCGCGCGGTTAAGCCTCGGGCAATTCCACTCTCCGGTGAAATCCTCCGGACTTCGGTTTCGCAAACTTCCTATTTCTAATCCAACAGGCCAACTGCACGGGCGCGTGCTCTGCCGCAAATTTTTTTGACAAAACTTCACAACTTCCGCAAAGGCCGCGGGTTCAAACCAACGTTCCGACAAAACGAGAGCCAATGACTCTCAACGACTTAGCAATTAGCTATTGAGCGGCGCTCAACACGATCAATGCTGGCTATTGGGCCAATAGCCACCTCCACCCCCTTTTTTGGAGACAACTATGAAAAAACTTATTCGACTCACTTTCGGACTGGCCCTCCTTTGCGCCGCACTGAGCACGGCCACGTTCGCGTCCTCCATTTACTTTGTGCAGGGTGTCCCGGGGCGTGACTACGCCGCCGCCACCGACCCCGCGTTTCCGCTCGACATTCTGCTGAACGACGGGGTCTGCTATGTGCACGGCCTGGCCTTCGGATCGATCAGCGGACCACTTACGCTCGCGCCCGGCAGCTACGATGTGAAAGTCAGCATCGCAGATTCGCTGGCGCCTTGCACCAACGCTCCGCTGGTCGACAGCACCGTGACGATCGCGGCGGAAAGCGATTACTCCGCCGTGATCTCACTCAACAGCTCGGGCACCCCGACGCTCTCGACCTTCACCAACAACCTGACTGAAGTCACGCCGAATACTGCGCGAGTGTTGTTTGCGCAGACCACCGACGCAGCCTCGGTCCAGGTGATCTTCGAGAATAGCGCCTCGAAGAAGCTCTACACCTATACGGTGAATGCGGGCAGCCTGCTCGACATTACTCTGCCGGCGGGAGCCTATACGGTTGAGGTGAATAACGGCACAACGGTGCTCGTCGGCTCGACCGAATTGCGCCTTTATTCGCTATCGGCCAATTTGCTGTTCGCGATCGGCGAGGCCAAGAACGGCAGCGTCGTGCTCGATACGAAGACGTTGCGCGACGTCATTTAGCCTTTCGACACCCGCGCTTCGAACCACGGCTTCAAACCACGAATGAAAAGGGCTGCGGCTTGGGCGGCCCTTTTTCATTTGATATCCTGAGTGTAAAGAACCGTGGCCACCCCTCCTCGCAGCCCGCGCGGCATATCCTGGGCAGAGAGGCACCATGCGCGAATCGGGATCATCCTGACTCTCGCGGGCCTGCTCGCCATCGGAGCAATCCATTTTGCGGGCGTCAAAGGCGGCACCGCAAAGACTGCCGGCCTGGTTGCGGCTCTTGTCTTGCTTTTTGGGCGTGGGTTCCTGTGGAACCGCGGCGCAATCTTCCCGCCTTCCAAGATCAATCGCCGGAACCGTTGGAAGTATTTAATTCTCGCCGCCGTTCTATGGGGCGCTCTGTTCCTGATCTGGTGGTACCGGATCCGCCCGCTCTGAAGTAGGGCGGCAGAGATATCGGAGAGGCCAACGTTGAGCTTCCCGCCGGCCTCAGCCGATATAATGTTTGAGTGAGCACCACTGTTCGCCAAATCGCCTCCGCCGACTTCCCCACGCGCTGGGGCAAGTTCCGCATTTACGGATTTCGCGGCGAATCCGGTTCCGACGGGAATCGCCGCGTCGAAGAAGCCGTGGCGCTGGTCATGGGAGACGTAAAATCGCGGCCTCCTCTGGTGCGCGTGCACTCGCAATGTCTCACCGGCGACGTGTTTCATTCTCTGCGCTGCGATTGCCGCCAGCAACTGGAGATGGCCCTCGCGATGATCGCGCGGGAGCACGCGGGAATCCTGATCTACGAACAGCAGGAAGGCCGTGGCATCGGATTGATGGCCAAGCTGCAAGCCTACGAGTTGCAGGATTCGGGCTTGGATACCGTCGAAGCCAACGAGCGCCTGGGCTTCAAAGCCGATCACCGCGACTTCACGCTGCCCGGCGAAATGCTGAAGGCGCTGGGAGTGACCGAAGTGCGGCTGCTCTCGAACAACCCCGACAAAGTCGAAGCGCTGGAGCGCGCAGGAGTGAAGGTGGTCGAACGCGTCCCCTGTGAAGTCGAGTTCAACCCCCAGTCCGAAGAGTATTTGAAAACCAAGAAAGAAAAACTCGGCCACCTGTTTACATCGAGATAAGTCGGAAGTCAGAAGTGAGAAATTAGAAGTCAGAATGAAGAAGTAAACTCGTGCGGTGTGCCGGGCGAGCTTACTTCAGCATTCTGACTTCTGACTTTCGCATTTTTCACTCAGCCGCTTAACAATTCCCGCACCAGCCGCTTACGCTTCCCGGGCAAGTAACGCACGGCCGCCTTCGCCAGCGCTGCATAAGCTTCGGCAGCGACCGAAATTTTGCGCAGAGCACGCATATGCCGCCGGATCGTCTCCACGTCGCCACGCACGATCGGCCCGCTGAATGCACCCGCGGCATCCAGCGCCGCATAATTCGCCAAAGTCTGTTGCAGGATCGGAAGCACCCTCTGCTTCGCCTCCCGCCGATTCACTCCGGCCGCGGCCGCAACATGTTCGGTCGTCGCCAGAAGTGCCGTGAGCAGCGGACTGGCGAACGTCCCCCAGGCATGGTAAGCAACTTTATCCTGCCGCCGGATCGCGTAAGCTTTGCCGCCTAGTTCCCTCACGATGGCGCGGCTGGCGCGCACCGCTGCGGCATCTCCTTCAATAGCAAAGGGCACGCCTGCCAGCGAAGGCCGCGAACCAGCCTGGGATGAGCTAGTCTGGGAAGAGCTAGTCTGGGATGACCCGGGCACAAACGTCATCATCGGATGCACGGAAGCCACCTGCGCTCCGCACCTCCGCAACACCGCCAATTCATCGCTGGTAAGGGCGCCGCTGGAATGCAGCGCGATTCTTCCCTTCCATTCCGCCTTCGCCGCCAGCCCGCGCGCCACCTCAGCGATGGCATCATCTGGCACGCAAAACCAAACCAGATCCGCTGCGACCTTCACCCACGCGATCGCGACCGCCTGCGCGCCAACTCTCTTCGCCAACGCCCTGGCCTTTCGTCGCGACGTGCCGCTGTTCCGGAACACGACTTGGTCGATGACGTACCCGGCCTCATGCAGAGATATCGCCAGAGCGGCACCAAGATTCCCCGCTCCAACAATAGTGATCCGCGGACGACCTCGCATGCCGGGCAGAATAGCAGAGGTCAGGGATCAGGGATCAGACTTCAGATTTTCTTCTGATCCCTGGCCCCTAGCCCCTGACCCCTGCTTTATATTGTCTGCATGCCGAAATCGTCTCAATCTCGCAGTAAGAAACCCCGCGCGAACAAGAAAGCGAAAGTCCGTCTGCTCTCTTCCCGCACCGTCTACCGCGGCCCGGTGTTCACGATCACCACCGACCACGTGCAGGAACCCGGAGGCATCCGCGTCCGCCGCGATCTGATTCATCATTCCGGATCGGTCGTCATCCTCGCCGTCGACGAGTCCGGCGATCAGTCCGGCTCCACGCCGCGCGTGCTGCTCGAACGCCAGTATCGCCACGCCGCCGGAGATTATCTCTGGGAGCTCCCCGCCGGACGCATCGACCCGGGCGAGCACGAACTGAAAGCCGCCAAGCGCGAACTGCTCGAAGAGACCGGATACACCGCCGCCCATTGGCGCCGCATCCTGAAGTTCTACGCCAGCCCCGGCTTCATGGCCGAGACCATGTCCGTATTTCTAGCCACCGGCCTGCGTGCCGGGATCGCACAACCAGAAGCCGACGAAATCATTTACAAGCGCCTGGTGCCGTTGCCCACGGCCGTCCGCATGGTCACCAGTGGCACCATCCGCGATGGCAAAACCATTTCCGGCGTGCTCTGGCTGCAGCATCGCATCACCGACGGAAAAGACGGCCCCATGCCGCTCTGAGGCCCGCTTCTGCATTTTGACTTCGGCCTTCTGACTTGCTCTTGACACGCCTCCCTGATCGCTCCAAAATGCATCGTAAAGGTAAAGACCGTGTGCGCGTCCTTCCCCCCGGGTTGAGGGGACGCGCAGAAAGCGGGGGTACGTGGAACGCCTGAAAGGAACCGTCAAGTGGTTCAATAACGCCAAAGGATACGGCTTCATCGGCCGCGCCGATGGCCCCGACGTGTTTGTTCACTACAGCGCAATCACCTCTGAGGGATACAAAAGCCTGCAAGAAGGCGACCCGGTAGAGTTCGAGATCACCGAAGGCGCAAAAGGACCTCAGGCGGCGAACGTCACCAAGGCAACTTGAGTGGAGCAAGCTTTCAAAGTTTCAGAAGTCTCAAAGTTTCAAGGTTTCATGCTCCGCCGCCTCGACGCGGGTCGCTGTTGCTCAGGATTTCCTTCGTGTAACGGAGCTTGCCCTGAGCGAAGTCGAAGGGTGTCCTTGGTGGTAAACGTCTTCGAACTCGACCGCTTCTGCTAGCTCACGCCGCTACCTCTCCTGCTGCAATTTCGTTTAACCTTATCCCGCACTTTCATCGACCCACATGGACAACAAAGCCATCGCCGGCGTTCTCTACGAAACGGCCGACCTGCTCGAAATCGACGGGCAGGATTCTTTCCGCATCCGCTCTTATCGCAACGCGGCGCAGGCCATCGAAAACTCCGCGCAGCAAATGAAAGACATCATCGCCGACCCCGCGCAGGTGCTGGCCATTCCCGGCATCGGCAAGAAAATGCTGCAGAATCTGCAGGAACTTCTGAAGGACGGCAAGCTCACCGCTCACGCCGAACTGTTGAAGAAATATCATCCCTCGATGCTGCAGTTGCTCAAGATTCAGGGGCTTGGCCCCAAGACGATTGCCCTGATCTGGAGCGCCTACCAGGTCAGCGACGTGGATGGCGTCGAAAAACTCGCCCGCGAAGGCAAGATTCGCGAACTGCCGCGCATGGGCGAAAAGCACGAAGCCAAGCTGCTCAAAGCCATCGAAGATTACCGCCGCGTCAGTGGACGCTTCCTGATCGACGCCGCCGAAACCGAAGCCGAGAAACTCACGGAATATCTCCGCAAGTTCCAGGGAATCGACAAGATCACGCCCGCCGGCTCGCTGCGCCGCGGACGCGAAACCGTTGGCGATCTCGACATTCTCGTCACCGGCCCGGCCTGCGCGTCCGAAGAAGGCCGCCAGAAAGCCATCGCCCACGTCGCGCAGTATCCGCCGCTCATCGACGTCATCGCCAGCGGCGACAACAAAATCAGTTTTCACCTGCGCAGCGGTATGCAGGTCGACGTCCGCCTGCTTCCTCCCGAGTCGTTCGGCGCGGCCATGCAGTATTTCACCGGCTCCAAGGCGCACAACGTGTCCCTGCGCCAGCGCGCGCTGAAAATGGGATACACCCTCAACGAATACAGCCTGGCCACGCTCGAGGGCGAAAAACCGGTCGCCGGAAAAACCGAAGAAGAAATCTACGCCAAGCTGAATCTCGACTACATTCCTCCCGAGCTGCGCGAAAATCTCGGCGAGATCGACGCCGCCGAGAAACACACGCTGCCCAAATTAATCACGCAGGAAGATCATTCAGGGCGACGTCCACATGCACACCGTGGAAACCGATGGCCGCAACACCATCGCAGAAATGGCCGAAGCCGCCAAGGCTCGCGGCTATAAATACATGGCCATCACCGACCACTCCAAGAATCTGGCCTTCGCCAACGGCCTCGACGACACGCGCGCCGTCGCGCATATCGCGCGCATTCGCGAAGCAGGCAAGAAAATCGAGGGCATCACAATTTTCGCCGGCATCGAAGTCGACATTCTCGCCGACGGCGACCTCGATCTCTCCGACGACGTGCTCGCCCAAATGGATCTCGTCATCGCCAGCGTGCATTCCGTTTTCAACCAGGACTCGGCCAAGATGACCGAGCGCCTCGTGAAAGCCGTCGAGAATCCAAACACTTCGATCATCGGACATCCCACCGGGCGCATTCAGCTGCGCCGCGAAGCCTACGCGTTCGACATGACCGCGGTGCTGACCGCGGCAGCGAAGAATAAAGTTGCGATGGAGCTAAATTCCTATCCCGACCGCCTCGACCTCAACGACGTTCACCTGCGCCAGGCCAAACAGCAAGGCGTGAAGATCGTAATCAACACCGACTCCCACCACACCTCGCATATGGAAAAAATCCGCTACGGCATCCTGCAGGCCCGCCGCGCCTGGCTCACCAAAGACGACGTGCTCAACACCCTGCCCGCCCAGAAATTCGCCAAAGCGATGAAGCATGCCTGGTGACGGGCTTCCACTCCAGTTCCATTCTGGTTCCGGAATTTGGAAAATAAATTGGAAGTCGGTTGCGGGAGCGGGCCGCCGCATTAAGATACGAGCTTCTTCCGCCAGGTGGTCACGATCCATGTGGACCTACGCCCAGAAAACCGGCGCATTGCTGCGAAACGGCCAGGCCGCGGGAACGGGCTATTCCGGATTCGACGACGGCAAGAACAATCCCGCGATGCAGGCCGTCCCCAACGTCGGCCCCATCCCACAAGGCAGCTGGACCATCGTCGGCCCTCCATTCAATTCTCCCGACCATGGTCCATACGTGTTGCGGCTTGAGCCCTGCGTTGGCACCAAGCTCTTCGGCCGCAGCGGTTTCCTGATGCACGGCGACTCCATCGAGGCGCGCGGCTGCGCTTCTCGCGGATGCATCATCCTGCCCCGCGCCGTTCGCGAGCTGGTCTGGCAAAGTGGAGACACGGTTCTCGAAGTCGTCGCCGAATTCCAGACGCGAGATCAAGACTTGCCCGAAGCCGCCAGTGCCTAGCCGCCGATCTCAGCGTAAAAACCAGTCTCAGCGTAAAATCGGCATCAGGAAATTCTATGCCTGATCCAACCTCCGGCATTCCCGGCGACACGCCTTCTGCAACTCCGTCCGCGCCACCGAAACCTCCCGCTGGCCCGACGATTAATATCGGCGACGAGTTCGGCACCGCGAAACGAAACCTGCCTCCGGCGAAGATGGTGCTGATCGCCATTGGCGCGCTGCTGGTTGTGGTGGTGATCGCATACGTGATCAAGCGCCCGCTGCCACAGGGCTCTGGCTCAATCGACAACGTGGTCCCGGTCGAGATCCAGGGACAGGGTTCCACCATGGTTGCGCTCACATTCACCCTCAGAAATACCAGCCAGAAGATTTTTTACGTGCACGAAATCGAAGCCAAGCTGAAAACCGCCGACGCGGAATCGACCAGCGAGGCCGTATCCGCTGTGGATTTCCCTCGTTATTTCGAGGGCTTCCCCGCTCTCAAGAATGGCGCCCAGCCGCCGCTTGTCCCCGAAACCAAGTTGCAACCCGGCGAAGAAGTGAAGCGCACCGTGATCGTGGCCTTCCCCGTAGACTTGCAGGCGTTCTATCGGCGCCAGTCGGTGAGCGTGGTCATCCATCCGTATGACCAGCAGGTGCCGGTGATCTTGACCCGGTGAAGTTAAGAGCAAAGGCATCCGCCACAAAGGACACGAAGTATTACGAAGGACTCTCCTGGTAAGGGTTTCCTTGGTGAAACTTTGCGTCCTTGGTGGTTAAGGCCCTTGAATTTGCTGACCTCCGCCCCTCGATTGCGCTTCTGCCATGCAATCAAGCAAACTGTTGGGATGAAACGAACACGCAATTCTGTGCGCTCCGCTTCCCTGCTGCTGTTTGTTCTGCTGTTCACCGCTTTCATCGCCAACGCGGCGCCGCCGGCGCGCTCGGGTAAGTATCTTGTGTACGTCGGCACCTACACCGGGGAAGGCACGAAGAGCAAAGGGATATATGCCTTCAGCTATGACGCTGCCACGGGGCAGGTCACGCCGCTGGGCCTGGCTGCCGAGAGCACGAATCCATCGTTCGTGGCCGTGCATCCGAACGGGAAGTTTCTTTATGCCGTGAATGAGTGGGCAACTACAAAGGCCCGAACAGCGGAGGCGTCAGCGCTTTCTCGATCGATCGTGCGACGGGCAAGCTCACTTTCCTGAATGAACTGCCATCCCGCGGCGCGGATCCCTGCTACATCACCGTGGACAAGACCGGGAACTTCGTGCTGGTCGCCAACTACACCGGCGGCAGCGTGATCGTGTATCCGATTCTCAAAGACGGCAGCCTGGGTGAGGCGTCCGCATTTGTGCAGCACACCGGTCACGGCCCGAACGCCGAGCGCCAGGAAGGACCGCACGCCCACTCCATCGATCTTTCGCCCGACAATCGCTTTGCGTTCGTCGACGACCTCGGCCTGGATGAACTGCTCGTCTACAAGTTCGATGCCGCCAAAGGATCGCTCACTCCCAACGATCCGCCGTTCGCCAAGCTTGATCCTGGAGCGGGGCCAAGGCATTTCGCGCTTCGCCCCGATGGCAAGTTCGCCTACGTGATCTCTGAGATGGGGCGCAGCGTGACCGTGTTTTCAAATGATGCGGCCAGCGGACGGCTAGAGCGCTTACAAACGGTCACGACTCTGCCCAAGGATTTTACGGGGCGCAACGATGATGCGGAGATCGAAGTGCTCCCCTCCGGCAAGTTTCTCTATGCCTCGAACCGCGGGCACGAGAGCATTGCGGTCTTCGCCATCGATTCCCGCAAAGGTACGCTCACCACAGTCGAGATTGCTTCCACGCAGGGAAAAGAACCGCGCAGCTTTGAAATCGACCCGACGGGAAAGCTGCTCTTCGCGGCCAATCAGAAGTCGGACAACATCGTCGTCTTCAAGATTGATGGGAAGACTGGGAAGCTCACGCCTACAGGACAGGTGCTGGATGTAGCGTCGCCGGTGTGCGTGAAGTTCGTGGCCTTAGACTGAGTCCGCACCGGGGCAGGGGCTGTCGTGCGTCCACAAATCGCTGCCACGCCCGCCACGAGGAATGCCTCTTGCTGCGATTTGCATGCTCGCTGGAGGCCGGAAGAATGTTGGCTGAGGGTTTGGACGAAGGCGTTTTGCTCGAGCCGCAAAGGCCGGATAAATCGGTTTAAATTACGGATGTAAGTTGCTGATTATATTGTAGTTACAAGCCTTGTTTTCAACAGGCCTCGAGCGCTGCCGAAGGGCGCGGAGCAGGTGGTTCAGGGCGGCTGCACCGTTATTGGTGCAAGCTGCCGAAACGTTGCCCGCCACTATTGTTTTCTCTGAATGCCTTTGCGCCGGGCCAGGTGGGTATTTGCGTCCGGCTTGATCTCGTCATACTTCAGGCAGCTGATCGACCCGTCCACTTCGAGCACGGCCAAGGCGACGTCGTGGCATCCCGCGATGCCGTGTTCGCGCAAGGCGCGATGCAGTTCGTCCATGCTGACGTGCTCTTTGGCCATATGCGAATCGATCACTTTGCCATCGTGCACCAGCAGGCTGGGTTGACCTTCCACCATTTTGCGGAAACGGCGGTTGACGCCGGAGAGATTCGCCACCAGATAATTCAGCAGCAGCAATGTGCACGCCGCGGCCACGCCGCCCATCAAAGATGTGTCCGGACCGGTCATCGCATTTTGCACGGAGTTCGAGAGAAGAAGCAGCAGGGTGAGATCGAACGGAGTCATCTGGCCGACTTCGCGCTTGCCGCTCAGGCGCACGCCGATCAGCACGACCAGGTAAATCACACCGGTGCGCAGCACGATCTGCAGCAGAACGTGCCACGCGCCCGGGAAAAGCATTTCGTTCAATTCGCGCGTCACCGGTACGGGAGCATTCTTGGGCGTGCTCAGGTAGCCGGTGGCCTTGTTCTTGTCCACGCTCCAGACCACCAGCTCGAACAGCAGGTGCTCGCGTCCGGAATAGAACTGGATAGGCTCGGCGATGTTGCGGTCTTTCTTTTCGATGGTTTTATCGTCCGCGGTGACGTCGAGGGTGAACTTGCCTTTCTTGACGTCGGCCTTCTTGAGTTGCAGGCCCACCGTGGAGATCATCTGCTGTTTCGCACCGCGGACCAGCGTGAACTCGTAGTAGTTGCGGTCGCCCTTGTGCTTCAGGATGTCGAGGTCGCCCGCCGTCTTCGCGATCAGGCCACTCTGCAGTCCGAGGTCGCCCCGCGTAGTTTCCAGTTTCGCCTTCGTGGCTTCCAGATCGGCCTTGGTGGATGCAACATCCGTCTTCACTCCGCCCACATCCGTCTTCACTCCAGTGACGTCACCGGCCACCGCGTTGATGGCTGCCTTCTGCTCCTGCTCTTGCTTCTCGATGCGGCCCACTTCGGCTTTTTGTTGCGCCAGCAGTTGGGCGACGCGCTCGGCTACGTCTTTCTTGGTGAGGCCCACCTGGCGCTCGATGGTTTCCTCAGTGGCTTCCGCTCCCTGCATGCGGTTCTGCAACTCGGCAACCTGGTTGTGGCTCAGTTCCAGATCTTTGTTGAGCTTTTCCACGTGGGAATACATGGCGTAGTGCGCATACGCGGATGCTGCCACAAACAAAACGGCCAGCAGAGTGAGCAGCCACTTGCCTGCGTTGGAATGCTCCTCGACGTGAATGTGTTCGCCTTCTTCGGACATATAGACCTTTCCTCCAGAAAAACTCGAGATGGATTGCAGGGTATGTCTTGCTGTTCAGACTTATACTCAGCAGTTATTGTTTAGCAGGACGACAATCAGTGTCAATTAGATCATCCGTGTCAAATAGTTCGTTGGGACGCGACCCCGCGCGGACCTGCTCCGGGCTATTGCTCGCGGAGGGCCAACGCCTCCTTTAGCGCAGGCACCGGATCGCGACGCAGCGCCTCCGCCTGGCCCGAGGTCGTTTTCGCCGGCTTGTTTGCAAGCTTGCTCTCAAGCTTCGACTCCTCTGCAACGAGCGCCTCTGGCGGCTTGCCGCCGGGCACGGCTCGCATCAACTCCTCCGATTTCAGCATGCACGCATAGGCCAGCCGCGCGGGAAATCCCGCGTCGTCCAGAAACCGGCCGTAGCTGAACCAGTCTTCCGCGCCCGCCTCGCGGTCGCCGGTTGCGCCGTCGAGCTGCAAAGCGTGCTGGTAGAGGATTAGCGCCTGTCCTAGCCTGCCCGCTTTTGCCTGAAGCGCGGCTTCATCGACCGCGGCCACACTCTCGAGCCGCGGCAGTTTCGTTCGCGAAGCCAGGGTCTCGGCCAGCTCATAAGACTTCACGGCCTGATCCCGCTGCAGGGCTCTCTCCTGACAATCGGCGAGACGCAACACGATGGCGATGAGCTGGTCGGGCGCGGGGCGCTTGTCTTTCGTCTTCCCTGCAGCTTTATCTGCGGCTGCGTCTGCTGACGCTTTTTCTACTGGAGCTTTTTCCAACGGAGCATGCGCGATTTTCTCCAGGAAAATTTTGTAGTGAGCGGCCGCGGCTGCGGCCTTGCCTTCGTGATCCAATTCGCCCGCCAGATAGAGATGGACAGGAATCTGTTGCGGATCTACCGAGATCGCCTGTTCCCAATTGGCCACGGCTTCCGCGGCGTGTCCGGATCGCAGCATCAGAAATCCGTGATCGACCAGCAGGTTGGCGTCGCGCGGTGAGGCTTTCAGCGAAGTCTCGGTCAACGTCAGGGCTTCATCCAGACGATTTTGCGCGATGAGGAATCGCAGCAACTCGCTGCGCGGCGCGGGGTCCACGGGATTCACCTGCATGGCCTTGCGCCACGATGCCTCGGCCGCGTTGGGATCGCCTGCGGCCATTTGCTTTTCTGCCAGGCGCAGCTGCACCGAGCTATCGAAAGAATCGAGCGCGGCGGCGTGTTGCAGAGCGTTGAGATCATCGGAGCGGAGCGCCAGGTAGTGGCGCGCCTGGTCGAGCGTTCCCCAAACCAGCAGAAGAATTGCTGCGCCCACCCTGAGGTAGCGAGCGCGGGGCGTGCTGCCGGCGAGCCAGCGCCAGGCCGCGGCCAGTCCGGTACCGGCGTCGGTTGCGACATCCGCTATGCGTTCCCGGGAATTGAGCAGAAGCGCGGCGATGCGTCCGTCACGCAGTTTCCAGATGGCGCCATCCAGAATGAAATGGTGAATGTTGACCAGCGCGGTGAAAATCAGAAAGCTGGAAGTGAAGTCGCGATGGAAAATGCGGCTGGCCAGCCACGGACCGGGCACAAACAGCGCGATGCCGCCAACGACCAGCACCGCGAAATAGGCCAGCGGACGCCAGTTGCTGGCTTTTTCCGCCGTGGCCTCGCGGCGCGCGTAATAGCTGGTGATCCAAAGATATTGCGCGGAGTGCATTACGGCCAGCACGCCCGAACTGTAACGGCTCTGCGGAATCTCGATTCCTTTAACCAGCGAAATCGCGGCCGGCAACAGGAACCAGAGAAACTGCGACGAAAATAGGGTGACTGCCGGCGTGAGCTTGCGCCATCCCGTAGCGCGCGAAAGGCGCGCAAAACCGAACACGGTGAGCACGATGAATAAAGCGAACAGCACAATCTGCTCCCAGCGGCTGACGAGCGCGGGAATGTTGAGTGAAATGAAAAGCGAATCCGAGGATGGGCCGGTGTGGAACCCGAGAAACAGAATTAGATACGAAACGATGAAGGCGCCGTAGAGCGCACGGCGTTCGGCTTTTTGCGGGTCGGCGCCGGCGCGCCGGGCGAACATCATGAACAGGCCGTAGTTCTGGCCGCTGTAGTGCCACGGGCTCCACGTTAGATAGATGGTGAAGATCCACGGCAGCATGCGAACCCAGTAGTGCGACAGCAAGAGCGTCAGCACCAGCAATGCGGTCAGGTGCACGGTGAAGATGCGGTATTTGTGAAAGTCTTCTGAGCGGTGATAGGCGCGGTAAATTGTCGCCATGTAGTGCGGATAGTTGAACAGCAACGCCAGCGCGTAGAAAGCAATCGCCCACGCGCGCGTGCTGGAGGCCATGGAGAAATATGCCAGGGCCAGCAACGGGGCCGACCAGGCTCCGCAGCCCACGATCAGGTCGAGAGCGGGGCCGTAGACCCAGGGAGCTGCGACCGCGCGCGCCGTTCGATTCTGTTTGAAGCTAGCCATCGATGATTTCGGTTGAGCGATTTCCGGTGAAACGATGTTGGCTGAAATATTCCTATTTAATTTTTGAGTGGCGCGGCTTTAGCGCCTCTATGAATTATAGGCAGCAAAAGCGCTGGATCGCGTAATCAGGCGCATTCCCCTTGGGTAACGAAAGTAACGGGCGGGGCGTTCGCGACTGCGATGGCTCTCCGGTTCGCGCGGCTCAAACGCAATTCCGCAGCTGTATCTCCTGTTCTTCTACAATGCTCGGGTGAAGACTTGGGACGTCCTCATAGTCGGCGGCGGGATCATCGGACTGTCGTTGTCTATCGCGCTGCGCAAACGCGGAGCCAGCGTTCTGATCGTCGAGCGCGGAGAACCGGGGCGCGAAGCGTCTCACGCTGCCGGCGGCATGCTGGTGGATTGTCCGCTCGAAACGCACGCGGCGTTGCAGCCGCTCGCCGGTGCGAGTGCGCGCATGTATCCCGAATTCGCTTACGAGTTGGAAGTGGAATCGGGAATGAAGGTTGACCTGCGCGATCAGGGAGCGATCGTGTTTCCGCGTGAGGAGCACGTGCGCGAGTGGGAGAAAGCCTTATACGAATATGCTGTCCTGGCGCCAAAGCTGGCTCAACTGGAGCCTGCGCTGGCCGCGCCCAGTCGTCCCGCGTTCTATCTCAAAGAACGAAGCGTGGACCCGCGAGCACTCACTGCGGCTGCGCTCAAGGCTGCGAAGAATCGCGGAGTTGATTTCTCCTCGGGGGACGCGGCCAGTTCCGTGAATCTGGCCGACGAGCGGGTCGCGGGCGTCACCACCGTCAAGACCACCTTCCACGCCGGCAAGGTTGTCAACTGCGCGGGAGCGTGGTCCGGGCAGATCGGGCCACACGCTTTTCCGACGCGTCCGGTGAAGGGCCAGATGCTGTGCCTGGCCTCGCCTTCGCGCGAACTTTTGAAACATGTGATCCGATCGCCTGAGGTCTACCTCATTCCACGCAGCGACGGACGCATCCTCGCCGGGGCCACGGTGGAAGAGGCCGGGTTTGACAAGCGCACCGACCCCGCGACCATGCAGCGGTTTCACCACGCCGCGATTGCGCTGATCCCCGAGCTGCGTAACGCGAAGATTCTTGAGGACTGGGCCGGCCTGCGTCCGGGCACGCCCGACGCGCTGCCCATTCTTGGGGCCACGTCCACGCCCGGCTATTACGTGGCCACCGGGCATTTTCGCGACGGCATTCTGCTGGCGCCGATCACCGCACAGGTCATGGCTGATGTAATTACGGGCAAAGAGCCGGCGTATGATCTCGACGCGTTTTCCCCATCCCGGAAAATGGAATTGGTGGATTCTAAAAACACACCTTTTTGACTCATCAGCAACCTTCATCGAGGCCATGACATCGCGTCTGTCTGCCGGGTAGCGATATACTGTGGGGTCTCCGTGCCACCATCTGCAATCGTCCTCTCATCGGAAAGGATGCACCCATGGCTTCCGCGGCAGTTGATTTTGCGCGCAATAATCAGCAGCGTTTTCTGAACGAACTTAAAGATCTTCTCCGTATTCCCAGCGTCAGCACGCTCGAGGAGCACAAGCCTGACATTCGGAAAGCCGCGGACTTCGTGGCCGGCGAACTGCGGCGCATCGGGATGGAGAATGTCGAGATCATTCCGACGAAAGGGCATCCACTGATCTATGCGGACTGGCTGCACGCATCCGGCAAGCCCACCGCGCTTTGCTACGCGCATTACGACGTGCAGCCTGCCGAGCCGCTCGACGAGTGGATTTCTCCGCCGTTCGAGCCTACCGAGCGCAATGGCAATCTCTATGCCCGCGGCGCGGTCGATGACAAAGGCCAGCTCTGGCTCGAAGTGAAGGCGCTCGAATCGCTGCTGCAGACGGGCGGTGGCAAGCTGCCGATCAACGTAAAAGTTATTTTCGAGGGCGAAGAAGAAGTGGGCGGTGAATCGATCGCCGAGTATGTGCGCAAGCAGAAAGCCAAGCTGAAGGCTGATTTCGCGCTGGTCTGCGATACGGAGCTATTTGCGCCCAATCTTCCTACGCTGTGCGTTGGGCTGCGCGGACTGGTCTATACCGAGATTGAAGCGGTCGGCGCCAAGACCGACCTGCATTCCGGCATGTACGGTGGGGCTGCGCCGAATCCTTTTTTTGCGCTCATCCAGATCATCAGCAAGATGAAAGATGCGAAGGGCAAAGTCCTGATTCCGGGTTTTTACAAAGGAGTGAAGGCTCCGAGCAAAGACGAACTCAAAGCCTGGAAGCGCCTGCCTTTTAACGAGGAGCATTACCGCAAGACGGAAGTCGGCTCCAAAGTTCTCACCGGAGAGCCTGGCTACTCGGTTCTCTACCGCACCTGGGCGCGGCCTACGCTTGAAGTTCACGGCATGCCTGGCGGATTTATCGCGGCCGGGGCCAAGACCGTGATCCCGGCGAAAGCTGCGGCTAAAGTTTCCATGCGGCTCGTGCCCAACCAGGATCCCGATGACGTTTTCAAGAAATATTCTGCGTTCGTGAAGAAGCACACGCCAAAAGGGATCGAGACGAAAATCAGCGTTCACAGTAAGGGCCCGGCTTGCGTGGTGGGGACCGATAATCCTTATATCAAGGCGGCCACCGAGGCTTTGCACGACGCGTTCAAGAAAGAAACCGTGTTCATCCGCAGCGGCGGGTCGATTCCTATCGTCACTGATTTTCAGGACGTGCTGAAAATTCCCAGCGTGATGATGGGGTTCGGGCTGCCCGACGACAACCTGCACGCGCCTAACGAGAAGTTCCATATCCCCAACTTTCATAAGGGGGTCGAGACGGTTTGCTTGTTCTTTGAGAAGCTGGGAGAGAGGTAAGCAGTGGCGCAGGGCTCGGGCTGGGAGCAACTAGGGAAGCGAGCGTAATTCCGCGGGACAGGGTGTAGCCGAGCTGCGCTCGGCGGACGGGCAAGAGTGCCCGTCCTCACACAAACCCTTCGTCTCCACACAAACCGTTCGGCCTCACACAACCGTTATTTTCGGAGAGCTTCTCTGGACGTTTACCTCGTCGACGGGACTTACGAATTGTTCCGGCATTACTACGCGGTGCCTTCGGCGCGCGATGCTGAGGGGCGCGAAGTGGCCGCTGTGCGCGGGGTTCTGGCCTCGGTGCTGGGGATGATCAACGGCGGCGCCAAGCACGTTGCCGTGGCTACCGATCATGTCATCGAATCGTTTCGCAACGACTTGTGGCCGGGCTACAAGACTGGAGAAGGCATCGAGCCGGACCTGCTCTTGCAATTTCATCTGCTCGAAGAAGTGTTGGCGGCGGCGGGTGTGGTGGTGTGGCCGATGGTGGAGTTTGAAGCCGACGACGCGCTCGCGGCGGCAGCTGCGGCGGCGGCGCGGGACCCGCGAGTGGAGCGCGTCGTTATCTGCACGCCTGACAAAGATCTCGCGCAATGCGTGAGCGGGACGCGCATCGTGCAACTCGATCGCCGCACTCGCGTCACGCGCGACGAAGCCGGTGTGATTCAGAAATTCGGCGTGCGGCCGGAGTCCATTCCTGACTACCTGGCGCTGGTGGGGGATTCCGCTGATGGCTATCCTGGGCTGCCGGGCTGGGGAGCGAAGTCATCGGCTGCTGTGCTCGCCAAGTTCGGCCATCTCGAATCTATTCCAGCCGACTGGCGCGACTGGCACGTGAAGGCCGCGAGCGCCGGCGCGCTCGCGGAGACACTTTCGCGCGAGCGCGAACACGCGCTGCTGTTTCGCAGGTTGGCCACTCTGCGGACCGACATTGCACTTTTTGACAACGTGGACCAGTTGCTCTGGAATGGCCCGACGGCGGCTTTCGCCGCGCTGGGGGCGCGACTGGACGCGGCTGTCACGACCAAGAGCCCGAAGCGGCGGCGCTGAGTCTCTGCTGTGACACAGATCCTCGGACCTGTGGCACTGCTCCCCGGACGAGGGCGTCCGGGGCTCCATGTAGCGTTGTAAATTCTCTTGAGTTTGCTCTGCGCTCAATCTGCGCTCGACTTACGCTCAGTCTCCGCTCTCTGGCGGCGCGGCCAGGAACTCAATCGCCTTTACTTCTGCCGCGGACAATTCCACATCGCGACTGGCGAGGTCCTGCTTCATGTGCTCGGCGTTGGACGTGCCAGTCAGCGGCAGCATGCCGACCGCTTGCGCGAAGCGGAACACAACCTGCGCAGGCGTCGCATTCGCGCGGGCGGCGAGCTGGGCAATCAGAGGATGGTGCACGGCTTCCGGATTCGCGGTGAGCAGCGAAAATCCCTGATAGATAATTTTTCGCTCGCGACAGAATCGGCGCACCGCGTGGTCCCAGCCCAGACGGGCAAAGCAGCGGTTCTGCACAAACGCCGGGGGCTCGGCGTGCGCGGCCGCCATCTGCTCGAGGTGCAGCAGCGAAACATTGCTCACGCCCAGCAGGCGCGTACGGCCCGCGTCGCGCTCCTTCACCATCGCTTCCCAAACTTCCGCGTCCGCGTTCGTCCACTCGTAACCCGCGGGGCCGTGCAGAACAAAGCTGTCAACGTAGTCGGTCCCGAGATGTTCGAGCGAGCTGGTCAAAGATTGCGCAACCTGAACCGAAAATCTGGCTGCGGGATCGTAAGGCAGGCGATGATCCTGTCCGCGCTGGTAGGTGAACTTGGTTTGCAGAAATAAGTCGGCGCGCGTCACGACTCCCCCGCGATAGGCGGCGGCCAGCCCCTGGCCCACTCCGGCTTCGAAGTAATGCCGGCGCTGGTTGGCAGTGTCGATACCTCGAAATCCCGTGCGGAGCGCGAGTTCGGTAAGCGCCGGGGTGCGGTCTTCTTTCCACGCCGTGCCGTAAAGGAAATCGGGGACGGAGGGTCGGGCTTCACTCATCGCGCTATTCTTACACGCCGCAAGCCAGCATCGCGGGCCCGGAACGCGCGCAAAATTCCTGCGATATGCCGCCAGCGGTCTTCGAAGGATTAAAGCTACCGGGAAAAGTGGCCGATGCATTAGGGACAGGGACGGGGAGGCGGATCTATGTCGGCACGTATGCATCTGTTGTCAAGACAGATGATCCTGTTCCTTTCTATGTGTACCTGCACCGTCTGTAGCTGCACGGGAACCCTGTACGCGCAAGACTTATCGGGAATTGTGGTGCACGGGTTTGTCAGCCAGGGCTTTCTGTTCAGTTCCAGCAACAACTACTTATCCATGAAATCGAGCGACGGCAGCCTGCAGTGGACGGATGGCGCCGTGAACATCTCCGACTCGCTGGGCGATAACCTGCACGTCGGCATTCAGTTGCACATGTATCAACTGGGAGAGTTTGGCGGCTCGAACATTCAGGTGGATTGGGCCTCAGGAGACTACAGGGTCAATGACCATTTTGGAATTCGGGCCGGCAAGGTCAAGACTGTCTGGGGGTTGTTCAATGATTCCCAGGACATAGACGCAGTCTTCCTCTGGATACTTCTGCCCCAGGGTTCTTATCCAAGCGACCACAAGAGCTTTTACCTGGCGCACGTGGGAGGAGACGTTTACGGCGCTCTCTTCCTTGGGAAACGCGCCGGTACGCTCCACTATGACGGGTACGCGGGACAGGCAACGGTTGACTTGAATGACGGATACATCCAACAGTTCGCTGAAATCGGCCTGGTGTTTACGAGCTCTCTGGGAGGCAAGACTTACGGCGGTGATCTGCGATGGGAAACACCCGTGAAAGGGCTCACCATCGGATCCAGCGGAAATGTGCAGGCCATCGACGGGACAGCGCCTACCGGCAGCCTGCATTTACCTCCAACTTTTACCCCCTCGATGTACGCCAAGTTCAGCAGGAGAAAGCTTTATTTGGCGGCGGAATATGACCGCGAACCGATCAATGCGACTCTGACGATCGGGTCGGCAGTGGTTCCATTTGTTGTGGATGGGCGGTCCTGGTTCGCGATGGGAAGTTATCAAGTTCGCAAAAATGTCCAAGTAGGAAGCTACTACAGCCATTACGTCAACAAGGCAGCGGACACGACCCAGCCTGCAAATTACTCGAAGGACTTCGTCGTATCTGGACGTTATGACTTTAACTCGTATTTTTACGCGAAGATCGAGGGCCATTTTCTTCACGGAACTGCGCTTGGGTACTACACCGGCACAAACCCAAATGGCCTGACCCAAAACTCGAACATGTTAGCAGCCAAGATCGGTTTCACTTTCTAGCCCGCATTAAGCGTTTCAGGATGTGGCACCGTGAGTAATGAAACATGAGTAACGGAACATGAGTGTCGAGAGATGAGATGAGTAAAGTTCGTTGCTTAATCTTGTTGTTAGCATCGCTGGGCTCATGGTCTGCGGCCAGAGCGCAGGATGTCGTGTTGGTGGCGAACAAGGGTGTGCAGATTTCGGAAATCACAAACGCCGATTTGCGCGGCATTTTCATGGGAACAAGAACCAGATTTGCCGACGGCTCCCACGCTGTGCCGGTGACCTTAAGGGGTGGACCAGTGCACGAAGTCTTCTTGAAAAACCATGTCGGCGAGGATCCTGAGGAGTTCCGTTCGGAATGGCGCAAAGTGGTCTTCACCGGACAGGGCGCCATGCCCAAAGCATTCGATTCCGAATCGGCCCTGATCGAATACGTCGCAGCCACTCCAGGTGCAATCGGATATGTGAGCCGAATCTCGCCGCAAGACGGAGTGAAGGTGCTGGCCGCAGTCAGGTAGTATCCGCCCCCGTCCGTGTTCTTGTGGCGAAAACTGAGTTGGCGAATCATGAATGTAGACACCAAGGCGCTAAGATGCGGCCAAGAAGAGTCTTAACTCTTAGAGGGTTGGTGAAAGATCGCGATTGCGCTGGTTGGTCGGCTTGCGCTAGCCTTATCCTGCTCTCGCGGTTCTCCCACCTCGTCGTTCCCTCACTCGTAAACCAGGCGTATGCTGCAATGTGTGTGCAACCCAGCGCGGTCGAGCGTAAGGCCATACAATATATAGTGTTATATTGCTTGACCCCGCCCCGATTTCGCCGTTACAGTAGCTTAATTCTGTGCCTGCCTCCCCAGCCTGGGGTGAGGATTTGATTTGCTGTGTCTCAAGCATCGTTTTCGGCGGAGGAGGAATCCGTCTGGTAAACATGGCCGGCGAGCGTACCGAGGTCCCTAAAGACCCACTTCTCGCGCAAAAAGACGCGCGATAAGTGGGGCACCCGGCATCTGATTTTCAAAAAGGGAGTAAACGTTGCTCAAACTGAAGAGGCTTCAGATTCTCGGGTTCAAGTCGTTTTGTGACCGCACCGAACTTAAGTTCCACGGGGACGGAATTGCGGCCATTATCGGGCCCAACGGCTGCGGCAAGTCGAATATTGCCGACGCCATTTCGTGGGTGCTGGGCGAGCAGTCGGCCAAGACGCTGCGCGGCGCGCGCATGGAAGACGTCATCTTCGCCGGCACGCGCGACCGCAAAGCCACGGGCATGGCTGAAGTCTCGCTGACTTTGATTGACCCTGAGCAATATGGTGGCGCGGATACGAACTCGCCCACGGAGATCGATATTCGGGATGACATGCCGGGCGACGAGTCCAACCTGTCCGACGACTGGGATGAGGCTTCGATTCGCGCGCGCGCCGCCGCCGACACCGAGCGCGCGATTGACGACGCACAGCCTGGGAAGACTGAAGAAATCGAAGTTCCGCGTTCGAAAGTGAACACCATCGCGGTCGCGTTTCCTGACGACGAACCGGTTTTTGCGCTGCCGGTGCATAACGTTACGGCTCCGGCTGCGGCTGCGTCCGCCGGGACCGTTGCGCCACACGTGGTACTGAAGATTCGCCGCCGCAAGTTCAACCAGCAGAAGTTTCACAGCGGAGAAATTGTGGTCACGCGCCGGCTGTTCCGCTCCGGCGACAGCGAATATCTGCTGAATGGAAAACTTTGCCGCCTGCGCGACATTCAGGAACTCTTTATGGGCACGGGCCTGGGCCCGGAGTCTTACGCGCTGATCGAACAGGGACGCATCGGGCAGATTCTGAGCAGCCGCCCAACCGACCGCCGCGCTATTCTCGAAGAGGCTGCCGGCATCACCAAATTTAAAACCAAGAAGCGCCTCGCCGAAGCGCGTCTGGAAGACGCCAAGCTGAACCTGAACCGCATTAACGATATTTTCGAAGAAGTCACGCGGCAGATGAATTCGCTGAAGCGGCAGGCATCGAAGGCCGAGCGCTACGCGCGTCTGCGGGAAGAGATGCGAGCTCAGTTGCGGGTGGTCCTCGCCAGCAAATTCGCCGCGATCGACCAGGAAAGCGCCGAGCTCGATTCACAGCTAAACACGCTGGCGGAAGAAATGCAGCATCGCAGCGAGGCCGTGCAGCAGCTGGAAGGCGAGCAAGGCGAGCGCACGCAGCGCGGCTACGCCATTGAGACTGAGCTGCGCGAGAATCGTGACCGGCTGAGCCAGATCGTATTGGAAATCGACCGCGCCCGCGCACGCCGCCAGCCACAACGACGAGCGCTGCGCCGAGTTGCTCGTGCGTTCGGCTTCCGCGGAGGCTGAACTGGCGCAGGCTCGCCATCGCCTCACCGCGCTTGAAGCGGAACGCGACTCCAATCGCCAGATTCTCGAATCGGCCGCTGCCGATCTGGCTGCGGCTCAGAACGACTTGGCTCTTTGCCAGCAGGAAGCTGCTGCAGCGGCCGCGAATCTCGCGGAACTTGAACGGCAGCTGGAAGAATCGCGCGTCGCGATCTTCGATACGGTTTCTTCCGCGTCGCGGTTGCGCAACCAGCTCGCGCAAGCCGAAGAACGATTGGCCGGAGCCGATCGCGAGGCTCGCCGTCTGCAAACCGAGATCGCCAATGCCAACGTCCAGGTCGAAGCTTTTGGCGGCCAACGCGGCCAGCTCGCGCTCGAATTCGAAACGGTCAGCCAGCGCGTCAACGGCATCACCGAAGAGATCAGCCAGCTGCGCCGTCTGATCGAAGCGAAGAAACTCGATGAAGTCAAAGCCAAGACTCATCTTGACGTTCTCCGCGCGGAATATGCTACTGCTCTAGGCAGGAAAGGCTCGCTCGAAACTGTTATCAATGAACACGGATACTCCACCGAGTCGGTGAGGCGCCTGTTTCAGTCGGGCGTGATGCAGAGCGGGCTGGCTCCGGTCGGCGTGTTGGGAGATTTTCTGGAAGTGGAACCGCGCTTCGAGCGCGTGGTGGAAGATTTTCTGCGCGACGAGCTGAATTACGTCGTGGTCAAGTCGTGGGACGCGGCCGATGAAGGTCTTCGCCTGCTGCGCACCGATGTCGATGGGCGCGCCACATTCCTCGTTCATCCTGAGGACTCGCAGGCCAAGTTCTCGTTTGTGCTCGACGAAGCGGCGCATTGCGCGCCGCCGACGGCGTCGATTGTTCCGCTGAAGAAGCACGATTCGCGTGCTCAACGGCTTCGGCAAGTCGCTGGAAGTAATTCTGCCCAAGCTGCGCGACGGCTATATTGTCCCTGGAGCGGACGTTGCCCGCGGCCTGGCGCTGGAAAATCCTGACGCATTTTTCCTCTCGCAGGCCGGTGAATGTTTCCACAACGTGACCGTCACCGGAGGCAAACAGCGCTCCGAGGGTCCGCTTTCGATGAAGCGCGAGCTGCGGGAAGTGCTGCGGCAGCTCGAGGATCTGGAACGCGCCCTGCGCGACGAAGAGATGCGCGTGCTCACTCTCGGGCGCGAAATTAAAGAGTTCTCTTCCCTGCTCGACCGCCTCGACGGCGAGAAGCGCGAGGCTGAGCATCAGGCGATGACATCCGGCCACATGCTGCAGCAACTTGATTCAGAGATGGCTCGCGTCGGCGAGCGTCTCGGCATTTCGCAGCTCGAGTTGCAGCGGCTGGCGGCGGAACGCGCCGAGCAGCAAGAAACCATCGCTGCGCGCCAGTCCGAAATCTCAACTCTTGAAGAGCAGCGGATGCAGACCGAACAGCAGATCGCCGCCGCTCAGGAATCTCTCGCCGCGTTGCGCCTGCGGCGCGAGGAAGCGGCGCAAATCAGCTCGCAGCGCGCCGCCCGCGTGGCCACGCTGGAGGAGCGCCACCGCTCGGCTGCGGCCGTTTTGCAGCGCATCGAATCGATCTTTACGGAAGTGGGTGAGCGCGTGTACGCACTGGGCTCGCAAATTGAAGCCGCGGCCGCGGAGAAACTGCAGCGCGAAACCGAGAATGAGCAACTCGAACAGCAAGCCACGGACCTCGAAGCGGAACGCAATGCCGGGCAGGCGCGGGAAGGCTTGCTGCAATTTGAAACCGAGCAGGTTCGGGCGCGGCTCGCCGAAATCGACGAACTCCTGCGCCACGGCCGGCTGCTGCTCGACCAGGCTCGCGACCGCCGCGGCGAACTGAGCGCCGCCGCTGCCAAGCTGCAATCGGACGCGGAATACATGGCCCAGACTTGCCTTAACGAACTCGGCATTGAGCGCGCCGTTTTACTCGCCGACACCACGCTGGCCATGATTGCGGGCGAAGAACTCGCGGCCGCCGACCAACTCTACCGCGACATGCGCGCCAAGCTCGAAGCCATGGGTCCGGTGAACATGATGGCGCTCGAGGAATATAAAGAGACTGCGGAGCGGCATGCCTTCCTCGAGACGCAGCGCACGGATTTGATCTCTTCGATTGAGAACACTTCGGCCACGATCCGCGAACTCGACCAGCTCTCACGGCAGAAATTCGAAGAAGCTTTCGCGACCATCAACCAGAATTTCCAGGCTACGTTCAAGAAACTGTTTGGTGGCGGCCACGCTTTCATGAAGCTTACCGACGAGGAGAACAGCGCCGAAAGCGGCATCGACGTTGTAGCCTCGCCTCCCGGCAAGCGTCTGCAAAGCGTGCTGCTGCTATCCGGCGGCGAGAAGGCTCTCACGGCTCTGGCGCTGCTGGTCGGGATTTTCCAATACACGCCCAGCCCGTTCTGCATTCTCGACGAAGTCGACGCGCCGCTCGATGAAGCCAACATCGCCCGCTTCACCGAGTTGGTGAAAGAAATGAGCGTGCAAACCCAGTTCGTGCTCATCACGCACAGCAAGAAAACCATGAGCATCGCCCCGGTTCTCTATGGAGTGACCATGCAGGAGCCCGGTGTTTCGAAGCTGGTGTCGGTGCGCTTTGGGGGGAAGCGCGAGGAGAGGCGCCGACCGTCTGAGAAAGTTATCCAGCTTGCTATCCTCAGCTTTTCCACAAGCTGACCGCGCCAAAACCCGCTCCGGAAGCCTGTTCTCGCCGATCTCGATCCTGTCAACGCCTTTCTGCTCAACGACAAAGCCTGTGTCCCGCAGCGGGCGCTCCGAGACGTTGACAAAATTTTCTGACCAGCTAGAATACGACGCGCTCCTTACCTGTAAAATTTCAATCATGAGCCCTGAACTTCTAGATTCCGTCCTGTTGCGAACTGACTTCCCCGAACTCCAACTTCACGCCAGCGGCAAGGTACGTGACGTTTACCAGGTCGACGACGAGAGCCTGCTTTTCGTTGCCACCGACCGCATCTCCGCGTTCGACTACATTCTGGCGACGGGCATTCCCCACAAAGGCCGAGTGCTCACGCAGATTTCGCTTTTCTGGTTCGACTTTCTTTCCGGCATCGTGCCGAATCACATGATCACAGCCGACGTCGACCACTATCCGCAGCCGGCGCGCAAATATGCGGACCAGTTGCGCGGCCGCTCCATGCTGGTGCGGCGCGCGGAAATGTTTCCTGTGGAGTGCGTGGTGCGTGGTTACGTTTCCGGCTCGGCGTGGAAGGAATACAAAACTACCGGACGCGTCTGCGGAATCGAATTGCCGGCGGGACTGCGCGAGTCTGACGCATTGCCCGCGCCCATCTTCACTCCGGCCACCAAGGCGGTCACCGGGCACGATGAGAATATCTCGTTCGAGCAGATGTGCGAGATTGTCGGCATCGAAGCGGCCACGCAACTGCGTGACTTGTCACTGAAAATCTATTCGAAGGCTGCAGCGTTTGCGCGCGCGCGTGGCATCATCATCGCGGATACGAAGTTTGAATTCGGGCGCACTGCCAAGGGCATCACGCTGGCCGACGAGGTGCTCACGCCGGATTCTTCGCGCTTCTGGCCCGCCGCCAAGTACGAGGGCGGACGGGCGCAGGAATCATTCGACAAGCAGTACGTGCGCGATTATCTCGAACAGATTCGCTGGAACAAGCAACCGCCCGCACCCGCGCTTCCGCAAGAAATCGCGCGCGCAACCAGCGAGAAATATATGGAGGCGTATTTCCAGCTGACGGGGCGCAAGCTGGATGTGTAGTCTGGCGGCCAGCGCGCGGAGTAGTGCATGAACCCGGCCGACTGGATCATTATCGCGCTGGTGCTGGTGAATGTTGTGGTCGCGGCGGTTCAGGGATTTTTTGCGGAAGCGTTCAGCCTGGCCGGACTAGTTGTCGGTTACATGGTTGCGGCCTGGCAATACCAGGGATTGTCCAACTGGCTGGGAACGTTTTTGAAGAACGGGGAGATTGCGGACATCCTGGCGTTTTTCTTTATTTTTTTTGCGGTCCTTGCGGCGTTCAGTCTGGCTGGGAGGATCGTGCGCTGGATGATGAAGAAAGTAGGGCTCAGCGGTTTTGACCGGTTTCTTGGCGGCGTTCTGGGGCTGGCCAAAGGCGGCTTGATGGTAGCGATCGGGTTGATGGCGATTACGGCGTTCGCGCCCACGTCGCAACTGCTAGCGAGATCGCAACTGGCGCCCTATTTTCTGGTGGTGGGACGAGCCGCCATTTGGGCTGGACCCGCGCCGCTGCGGGCACGGTTTTTTCAGGGCCTGGACTTGCTGCATAACGCGCCGAAGGAGTTAGGCGTGAAACCGGCAGCGGGTTCGAAATAAGCCGGAGCCTGGCAACGAGTTGGCAAACAAGTTCGGTAAACAAGTTCAGCAGCAAGTTTAGGAAAACAAGTTTCGAAGACAATTCTAGAAAACAATTTTAGAAAGACAAGAGAGAGACGCAACGTGAAAGATCAACTGGAAGCACTCGTCCTGCAGATGTACAAGAGCAACATTCTTTATTCCGAAGGAGTGCGCGAATTCAAGAAGCGGTTCATTCTCACCGTGCTCCAGGAAAACCGCGGCAACCAGTGCCGCGCCGCCCGCGAACTCGGCATGCATCGCAACACGCTCAGCCGCACCATCACCGAGTTGAAGATTGACGTGCGCCAGCTTCGCGACGGCGTCAAACGGCCTCCGCGCAGCGCCCGTCCCATGTCCATGGAGAAGACCATGGATAAGAAGATGATGCGCTAAGGCTGCGGCTGCAAGACTACACTCCCCAAAAACTAAGGGCAGCCTTTGCGGGCTGCCCCTTTGTTGAATCCTGCAGCAGCGTTACTGCGCCGCTGGTTTGTGATGGACCGGAGGCCTCGGGGTGGTCTTCGGCTTCGCCAGCAGTCCCTTTTCCATGGTCATCATGAAGGGGTTCGGGGTGTAGGCGGAAGGCTCTCCCTGAAAGTCCAGGGTGCTTCCCTCCTTCGGAATCAGCCGGGCCGGAATCGGAGCTTCAAAGGTAAGTGTGATGTCGGCCTTCTTGGCGTCGATGTCGTCGAGGCTGCCGGCGATGTCAAATTCGGTTGCGGTCGCCTTGATGACTGTGCCAGCCAGTTGTACAGCCTTACCCTTGATCGCGGCCCACACCAGGTCCTGGTCTGCCTGGGAGCCGTTGCCCAGAATAAACTCCCACTGCGCGAAATCCATTTTGTCGGGTGCGGTGGCGATCACCATGGCATGAGCCTGATCGGCGGGTGTGGGCGGGAGCGGGATGGGGACTTGCGGCCCGTTGGCCTTGGCCGCAGCCAGAATGGCAGGCCAGCCATCGTCTCCCTGGTGGAACTTCACATACTGCGACCGCGCGTACTTCTCAATCTGGGCCTGAGCCTGAGCCGGAGCAATCGCCGCGGCGCGCGCCGCGAACCAGATGCCGTTCTGATAGTCGGGAGGGGTCTGGCTCAGATAGGACAGCGTCAACGGATAGACAATCGAGAAATCCTGGGGAGATCCGTCCACCGCGGCTCGCAGGTGAGTAATGGCGCCGGCGTAATCCTTGTCCTGCAGATCGGCGATTCCAATCGCCGCGTGAAAAACCACGCTCATCTGGTCCGTCATCTTCTTGAAATCGTCAGCCGAAGTGCCGTCGGGCTTGGTGAACTTGGGCAGATTGTCGAGCCCCTGCTGGCCGTATTTCTTGGCATCGACGAGCAACTGCTTCGCATTGGGAGCGCCGTTTTGGGCTATGATGCGGTCGAAGTAAGCGAGCAGAGTCAGCGCCCGCACGTTCGTGGGATCGGCCGTGACCAGTTTCGTGGCCGTGTCTAGGGTCTTCTGCTGGTTGCCGGTTTGCTGGTAGGCACTCATCAAAATCTCGAGCGCCTGATTTTTCATGATGCTGTTGGGATACTGTGTGAGAAACGCTTCCAGGCCGCTGATTTCCGCGGCCGGATCCTTCGTCCCTGTGGCGGCTACGTAGGCGTTGTACTCCGCTGGATCTTTAATCACCGGCGCCGACGACTGCGGCGCGGCGGGTTGTGCCTGTGCTGGCGACGCGGCCGGTTGTGCCGGTGCTGTCTGCGCAGCACCCTGAGCTCCTGCGATTACCGCAACCCCAAGCACAACCGTGACCAGAATCTTTTTCATCAGTATGGCTCCTTGAACCTTCCGGGAAATGGCGATTTGGAAAAAATTTATCCTGCCGCTTCTTCTACCGCAACCACTTAGACACCGCACTCCGCTCGGACCACTCGCGCTCTGATCCTGCTCGGGAATGCCGCGCGTCCTGGCAGGGGCACCGGGGAAATCGCAGCCCATTGAGAGGCAAAGGCTGCTCGACCCTTTTATTCCCGGTTGGCCGGATTATAAGTACCTCTTTCGCCGAAGGCAAGCCACTTCCCATCATTCGGTTCTTTCGGTTCTCTGTCGCAGTTCTTTATTGGTAAGATGCGTTTCGCAGATGCGCTTGTTGGGCACGATGTTGGACGCTATTGTTAAGATGCGGGAATTCGCCCTGGTGGATGGTCGCTAACCGTCCCAGACAGTCGTCCCAGGGCAGCCGCAACTTGATACTGTAGATACGAGGAGCCGCGCATATGGATGTGACCCAAGCCCCAGTGGTAGATCCCGCCAAACCTCTGGCCGGTCAGGTGGCAATCGTAACCGGAGGAGGACGCGGCATTGGCGCCGCCATTGCGAAGAAACTGGCCAGGCTGGGCGCGGCCGCGGTATTGTGCGGCCGCACTGCGGCTGATCTGCAGTTCACCGCGGACGAAATAGTGAAAGCCGGGGGCCGGGTGGAAGTGGTTCCCTGCGACGTGGTGGACCTGCGCTCGTTCGAATACGCCGCCGCGCGCATCGACAGCAGCTTTGGCCGGGCCGACATTCTGGTGAATAACGCTGGCGTGGGCAGCTTCAACGAACCCTTGCACCTGCTGCCGCCCGCAGAGTGGGAGCGCATTCTCAACACCAACCTGCGCGCCGTCTACTACGCCATCCTGACGTTTGCCCCCATCATGATTCGCGCCTACTCGGGCCACATCATCAACATCTCGTCGCTGGCCGGAAAAAACGCTCTGCCGAACGGCGCCGCCTACGCCGCTTCCAAGTGGGCGCTGAACGGCCTGACCTACTCGGTGGCGGAAGAACTTCGCCCCCACAACATCCGTGTGTCGGTGATTTGTCCCGGCTCAACCGATACTGGATTGAGCCCGCACGCCGGCAAAGATCCCCGCAAGATGCTGCAGCCGGACGACGTCGCCCACGCCGTGGCGATGCTGGTGACGCAGGCGCCAAATTCGTTTATCAGTGAAGTGCTTCTGCGGCCGACCCAAAAGCCGTAAGCGCTTGACCTCGGACTTCAGACCTTGGACCTTAGCCCGTTTTAGTCTGTGGTCCAAAGTCTAAGATCTGAGGTCCGCGGTCCGACCTCCAGACACCTACTTCTTGAACAGATTATCGAACGCCTGGCGCGCGCTGCTGGGGCGCAGGCTGACCGGCGTCGACGTTTCTTTCTCGCGCGTCACGCGGATTTCGTACGACGCGCAATCGTTGCGCTCATCTTTCTTGGCGATTCGCACCGTCACCGGCTGCATGCACTCGAAGTGGCTTCCGGGATCGAAATACATGCACTGCTTGCAGGAGTGCAACTCGAATCCGCATTTAGGGCAACGGCCCTCCGGCGGCATTCCCGGCAGCACTGTGCCGCACTGCGTGCAGCGCGAAACGGCCCGCGTTCCCGGCAGATTCACGGGCCGGGGGCCGAAGGTGTTGTCTTTTCTGGGAGGCGGCGTGCCGGATCGTTCCCCGGACGACCGTTCCCCCGATGAACCTCCTGAACCTTTCCGCGAGTCGTCGCGGTCCCGGTCCTGATAACCATGCTGACGGTATTTAGCCAAAGAGAACCTCCGGGCGCGTTGAGTATCGTTTGCGAGCGCGCCTGCAGACAAGCACAAAGGAAGTCAAATCAATCCAGGTTAAACCGGGCCGTATCAAACCAAGCTGGGCGGATGCTTTCCAATGGGGGATGGCGCCTATATTTAACCACGAAGGACACAAAGGTACACAAAGAAAACCTCTCGGAGATCCGTGATGCAATTTGTTGTCCCTTGTGGCGAATGAAGTTTGCCGTCATACAATGGAACCGGACCACAGCTGCGACAACATTATGATCCACGAAATCATCCAGGTCGGCCCGCTGCAGTGCAACTGCTCCATCATCGGCGACGACGCCACGCACGAAGCCATGGTGATCGATCCCGGCGATGACATCGCAGACGTGCTCGCCATCATCCGCAAGCACGGATTGCAAGTCAAGCAGATCGTGATCACCCACGCCCACATCGACCACGTGGGCGGAGCCATGAAGCTGCGCGCAGCCACCGGCGCGCCCATCCTGCTGAACCAGAATGATTATGCTCTGCTCAAAATGCTCGACGAGCAAGCGGACTGGATCGGCGTACCTCCGCCGGGCGCGGTCGAGATCGACCGCAGCGTGCAGAGCGGAGAAACTGTGAACGCGGGCTCGCTCAGCGCCAGCGTTCTGCACACGCCCGGGCATACCGAAGGCAGCATCTGCCTCTATTTCGCAGCGCACAAAAAACTGATCGCAGGCGACACGCTCTTCGCCGGTTCCATTGGACGCACCGACCTGCCCGGCGGCTCCATGCAGAAAATCATGCGCTCGCTGCACGACACCGTGCTTGCGCTCCCGGATGATACCGTGGTGGTCCCCGGCCATGGCGGCCTGACAACGATCGGCGCGGAGCGGGAGAGCAATCCGTTTCTGGTCAAGTCCTAGAGCCCATCCCTGGCCTGAGTTGTCCCGGAGCGGCATTTCGGGTAAAACTGCGCGAGAATCACTTTGTATTTCGCGATGACACATGTAATCTTCGCACCGGAGAAAACGAGCCATGTGTTTTTCAGCAGCAGCGAATTTTGTCGGCAGCGGAGCTCTGGGCGCCATCGGCGTGGTCACACTGACGAGGGTGAAGCACCGGCGCGAACTGCTTTTCGCGTCCCTGCCCGCGCTGTTCGCCATTCATCAGTTCATCGAAGGATTCGTCTGGCTGGGACTGGATGGAATTCTTTCCCCTGCGGTTACGCACGACATGGGCGCGGCGTTCATGCTGTATGCGCAGGGGCTCCTGCCGTTTCTGCTGCCGCTAAGCGTGCTGTTGTTCGAGCCTGACGGGAAGAGCCGCAGACGCATGGTGCCATTCCTTGTGCTCGGCGGGGCGACCACGCTCTACATCTTGTGGGCGTTGACGGCATTCCCGACGCAGGTGTACATCCGGGAAAATAGCATCGTGTACATCAATCAAGCGACCAACAATACGGCGGTCGCGATGCTTTATGTGATTGCGACCTGCGGTTCGCTATTTTTTTCGAAGATCAAGATGATGGTAATGTTCGGCGCGGCAAACCTGGGGATTCTCCTGACAGTCATGGAGGTCAAGCGCTATGCGTTCACCTCGCTGTGGTGCGCCTACGCGGCGATCGCAAGTGTGATGATCCTCACCTATTTCTGGAAAAGCCACCGAGAGCGGCCGTTCCTCTACGCGTAGCGAGACTCATAGCTCACGGAAGCTAGCCTGCAGGGCAACGGCCCCTGTTAACCAGCACAAAAGATTACCCAGCCATATTACCAACGTGACTTACTGGTTTGGTTACATCCCTCTTATGATGAATATCGACACCTCACCCCATGAAGAAACGGATTGCAGTTGTTTTGCTGGTTGTCGCGCCCCTGATCTTCTGCGCCAACCACGCTCCCGCCCAGGAAATTTCTGAAGGCTCACGCAAAGTTGTAACCAAAGTGGTTCCGCAAATTCCCAACCTCGCTCGTTCCCTGCACCTGCAGGGGAACGTGAGAGCGGACGTGTTAGTCGCTGCCAACGGAAAGGTCAAGTCGGTCGAAGTGAAGGGCGGACATCCCTTGCTCGGCCAGGCTGCCCAGAACGCCTTAAGCCAGTGGACCTGGGAGCCCGCTGCTCACGAGACCCACGAGAGCGTTGAATTGAGATTTAATCCTTAGAGAATTGGCCGACTCCCGGTCCATCGAGCGATCAGAGACGCGCAGTTTTGGCCAGATTAGTAGCGATACGGACTGCTCTATAGGTAGCGCTCACCAATATGCACGCTCCGCCGAGTCTGAACCAGACATCCACGCCAGTTATTTTCCACACGACACCGCAACAGACAGCAAGAATGAAGGAAAGCTGTTCGGGCGGCGGTGTTCCGTACCGCTTCCATGGTCTTTGCGAGAAAGCCCAAAAGTCGAGACACAAAACAACCGCAAAGGCTACCCCAAGAACGGCTACCTTTGCAAAACCTGGCAGGTACGTAAGCAATGCATAAGAGACAGATATCCAGAGCAGCAAACCTATGCACACGGACCAGCTGTAACTGAAACGGCCGTTAGGAGCCGTCAGCGTTGCGTTCTGTGCGAGATAGCACTGGCGGCACAGGGTTTCGGACCCCGGCAAATCATGGCCGCAAGTCCGGATTTGCCCGATAACCGGACGAGTCAAGCCCGCCGTGAAGTTCGCCATGGCAGCCGGCGAATTGCGGGGGATTACGGGCAAATCGGAGCAACGTTTGAGGTCCAGGCCATAGCGCTCGGCATGATCACTTCTAGCGGTTCAGGAGACTCCAGGATTCTGTCCGACACCCTCGCTAGAGGTCCTGGTCGACGTGATCAGGCTCAAGACCAGGTATCCGTCGCTCGGGAAATCGTAAAAATGGCCGGGATGCACGAGCACTGAGTTGTTTTGCAATAACTCGATTGCCAGGTCTTCATCTGACTTGGTCACCGGCACGCGGAGAATGGCGTACCATCCGCCTTGCACGTCGAGCCGCTCGCAGGTCCTCTGCGCGGCAAGTTGGCGATCCAGTTCAGCCAAGTTGGCGCGAACGCGATCGAGCAGCTGATTTTGCAGGCTGGTCCGCTGGTCGAGCAGCACGGGCGTGGCCCACTGCAGCGGAGCATTCATCGACAGATAGGTATCGGCGATCACTTCCAGGCGGGCCATCGCGGGTGCCGTGTCGGCGGGCGGACCGCTCACGGCGATCCATGCCACTTTCATCTGCGGCAGTGCTGAGATTTTCGATAGGCCGCTCAGGGTGAAGGTCAGGACGTCCTCATTCGCAGTGAAGGTTGGATGACGTGCAATCGAGCCAGTCGAAGAGGGCGAGGCTGTCGAGCTTCGCTCGACCGGACAGCCGGGGGCGGCTGTCCCCACACCAAGCTGGTAATCCAAGAACACTTCATCCGCGATCAGCGCCAGCCCGTGCTCGCGGCAGAACTTGTTCAGCGAGTTCAACTCGTGCGCCTGCACATACGAGCCGGTGGGATTATTCGGATGAACCACCACTACACCGCGGGTTCGCGGCGTTACCGCTTTTTCGAGTGAGGGAAAATCCATCTGCCAGCCGTGATCGTAGATCAGCGGATAGGGGACCAGCTTCACGTCTTCCAGGTCGGCGAGAAACTCGAACAGCGGATAACTCGGCTTGGGCACGAGCAACTCGTCGCCGGGATTGCACAACAAACGGAAGATGTAGGAATAGCCTTCACTGGTACTGGTGGTCAGTAGGAGATGCTCGGGATCGAAGCTGTGGAGTCCGCCGTTTGAGTGTCCGCCGCGGGAGGGCTCTCCACCGTAGTAAGCCGCAACCGCCTCGCGGGCCTGCCGCAGACCCTTGGGCTGGGGATCGTAATCTGTGGCCTGCGGAGAACTAAGTGCTCCCAGAATTGCGGCCTCGTCATATCGCAGGCCGGCGCGGGTGGGATTCGAAACGGTCAGGTCGAGAATGGTCGCGCCGCTGGCTCGTGCTTTCTCCAACGCATCGGTAAGACGGTTGCGCGTGAGCTTCCAGTTCGTACGGTCGGAAAACATTTCAGCGCGGGAACAGGTTCACCTGGAGGGCGGCGTCGGTCGGCCCCTGCCGGTTCGTGAACTTGTTCGTAAACTTGTTCACGAACTTGTCCATGAAGCCCGGGGTCGAGGGCCCGCGGCTGATGTTGTCCTGCACGCCGCGCCATTCCCGGCCGGGCCAGTCGCGAATCGCAATTGCCGGACAGAGCAGGTGCTTCCCGTCCTGACGCAACAACTGCCGTAAGGTTTGCACGCCGTAGAACAATCCTTGCCCGGAATTCGCAGCCACCACCAGATGAGACTTGTCGGCAAACAGCAGGTAGCCCTGCTCGCCGATGGAAGCGTCCGACTTCAATCCCTTCGCCGCGAGAAACTTACGCACGCGCGAGTCCTGCAGCCGGGCCAGCACGATGGAGCGGCGCTCCGTCCCGGCAGTGGCCTTGACGCCAACGATATCCAGATTCAGCCCGGACTCGTCCGCGATTTCCTCGGCCAGGGTTTCGGCCGCGATGCGGTCTTCGGACTGGTGACCGAACTCCACCAGAATCCGGGTCATGGGACCAACTCGAAAGCCGCCGTCGCGCAGTTGCACTTCCTTCGGTTCCGGCATCAGCTTGAGAGGTCCGGCATTGTCGGAAGACTCGATCGCCCACGCCGGCAGTGAAAACAACAGCGCACAACATAATGCGCAACATGTGGCACAAATCGTTCGTGAGTTCATTCGATTCCTTGGGGGCAAATCCCCCCCGGGAGCATTGTAACCGCAATACCGAGATAGCTCTACAACCGTTTCGCGTTGGCCAACGATGTTCGCCAGCCAGAAGCCGCCGCAAAAAACTGCAAAGATTGTGCAATTTTGAACAGATCGAGGAAGCGCATTCCGGCAAAATAATGGGAGACTTCTAAGCTGGCAATCGCAACTAAAGCTGTTTGAAGCCTCGACTTGGGTCGGTGCTGTGAAAAGGGTCGAGCAAAGGTTAAGGGAGGCAATATGTTAATCGCTGCCTTCTTGTTGTCTTTGACCTGGGGAATACTAACCGTGTTTTTCCTCCTCCTGGTCAGGGCCGGCGCCAGGCCGGTTCCCACGCCTGAGCCAAGGTCAACGCAACTCCGTGCCCTGTTCATTTTCCGCATCCAGTGCGTCTTGGGAGAAGGGCCCTATGAAAAACGAATTCGCCCTCACGCGAAGTATCATTTGGAGCGTCTCACGTTGAAGACCACGGTTTTGGATCCTGCCGACAATTCGCAGTCCTTCCGCTTTACCGGATTCCTCTAATCGCACTTGAGCAGTATTGAACAGACCTTCAAACGCCAAAAGCAGACAGTGAACTGAGCGGGATTCTTATGGATGTGAATCTCGGATATGAGTCTCGCGCTCGAGTCTCACGCTTAAGGAGAAACGACGTGCACCGTGGAAACCGACTTCTCAGCTCACTCTTTCTGACCGCCGCCCTTGCCGCTCCGCTAGCGACCATGGCCGCTGCCAGCCCCCAAGACAACAGGACCCAGGAAAAGCGGGACGATCACAACAACAAGCGCTACTACGATAAAGGCCACAAGGACTACCACAACTGGGACGGCAATGAAGACCGCGCCTACCTGCGCTACCAGAACGAGCACCACGAGACGCATGCTTTCGTGGAGTTGAACAGCCGGCAGCAGACGGGCTACTGGAACTGGCGCCACAGTCATCCGGACGGCAGGTAAGAAAACTGGCTTCGGGCTTCGGCTTTCGGGCTTCGGCGAGCCGGGTTGGCCGAAGCCCGACGCCCGATAGCCGAAGCCCGATAGCTCCGTCTCAGTTTCCACCCACACACTCCAAAAGCCGCGCCCAGCGGCCTTTACGGTCTTAATCCTGCTGATTCCAAAGGGCCTGCACCACTGCCAAATTCCGTTGAATCCGGGGCAGAAGCAGTGTAGGATGCAAGCCCCGGGTCCAAAATCGGATCCTTCCCGGGAACCAGCGGGTCTCAATCTCAAAACAGAAATTCAGCTCAAAAAGGAGCAAATCGTGATTCGAAGACTAGGCGCATTTTTTCTCGCTATGGTCGCAATGCTATTGGGTGTGAATGTCGTTTGCCAGGCGGAGCCGCAGTCCCTGATGACGCGTCACGTGCGTGAAGTGACTCTGAATGGCCAGGCCCCCGCCGTCGGCCGCCTCCCCGCAACCCAGTCCATGCGCCTTGTCCTGGTTTTGCCGCTCCGCAATCAGAAGGCGTTAGATAGTCTCCTGAAGGAACTCTACGATCCCTCCAGCCCGTCCTACCGGCAGTTCCTCACGGTGGAGGAGTTCACCGCGAAGTTTGGTCCTACGCAGGAAGACTATAACGCTGTGATTAATTTTGCCGAGGCGCACGGCCTCACGGTGGTCGGCACCTCCCGCAATCGCGTGAACCTCGACGTGAAGGGATCAGTGGCCAGCATCGAGGAAGCCTTCCATCTGACCATGGGAATTTACCAGCACCCCACGGACGATCGCACCTTCTACGCTCCGGATCGTGAGCCCACTCCGGACCTGGCCGTCCGGCTGTGGCACATTTCGGGTCTGGACAATTATTCGATTCCGCGTCCCGCGGTAATGCACCGGGATATGTCCGTCAGGCCCACTGCCACTACGGGCTCCGGTCCTTCGGCATCTTTTCTGGGCAGCGACATGAGGGCGGCCTATTACGGTGGAACCCTCACCGGGACTGGCCAGACGCTCGGGCTGCTCGAGTATGCCGGTACTGATTTGGCCGACCTGACCACATATTTCACTAATGCGCATGAAACGAACAATGTCCCGGTCACTCTCAAATCCACGGACGGAACCAGCGTAAGTTGCCTGGCTAGAAATGGCTGTGACGACACGGAACAGACCCTCGACATGACTCAAGCCATTGGTATGGCTCCGGGCCTGTCGAGCCTTGTGATGTATGTGGGATCGAGCGATTCCGCCATTTTTAACGCGATGGCTACGGCGAGCCCGCTGAACGCGCAATTGAGTTCTTCGTGGACGTGGTACCCGGCAGACCCCGGCACGGACAACCCATACTTCACGGAGTTCGCGACGCAGGGCCAGAATTTGTTTCAAGCGGCCGGAGACGGCGGTGCGTGGACAGCGTCAGGTTCGGGTGCCGAGATTTTTCCGGCGGATGACGTGTATATCACGTCGGTGGGCGGCACGGACCTGGACACCAGCAGCGCAGGTGGTCCCTGGAGTTCAGAAACTGCCTGGTCCGACGGCGGCGGCGGCATTTCGCCGGACAAGTATGCGATTCCTTCGTGGCAGACGAGCGCGGCCAGTGGCTGCTCCAGCTGCTCCAAGTCCCTTCGCAATGGCCCGGATGTTTCGGCAAACGCAAATTTCACATTTTATGTGTGCGCCGATCAAACTACCTGCACGGCCAACGAATACGGCGGGACCAGTTTTGCCGCGCCCATGTGGGCCGGCTACCTGGCTCTGGTCAATGAACAGGCGCTGCTGAACGGCAACAAGGCGGTGGGCTTTATCAATCCGAGTCTTTATTCGATCGGAGCCGGCTCGAGCTATGACGCGGATTTCCACGACATCACCAGCGGCAGCAATGGCTTTTCAGCAACCACAGGTTACGATCTGGCGACTGGCTGGGGCAGTCCCAACGGCTCCGGCCTGATTACGGCCCTTGCCGGAGGCACGTCGTCTCCGACCTTTACCATTTCTGCCTCACCCGCATCGGTCTCAGTGGTGCAAGGCAACAGCGGGACATCAACGATCACTACCGCGGTCTCGGGCGGGTTTGACTCGGCGATTGCCTTGTCTGCAACTGGCCAGCCAACGGGCGTGACCGTGACGTTTAATCCCACGTCGATCGCGGCGCCAGGTTCTGGCACCTCAACCGTGACTCTGGCCGTGGCGTCCACAACCGCGACCGGCACCTACACGATCACCGTCTCGGGCGCGGGCGGAGGCGTTACGCAGACCACCACGATCAGTCTGACGGTAACTTCATCAGTGAGCGCTGACTTCAGTATCAGCGCGTCACCCACCGCGATAACCGAGGCCCAGGGCGCAACCGGCACCGTTACCATCACCACGGCGGCGCTGGGCAGCTTCGACTCGGCGATCACCTTGTCTGCGACCGGACAGGGCGGCGCCCAAAAAGTAACCTTCAGTCCTAACCCGATCGCGGCGCCAGGTACCGGCACCTCGACGATGACGATCAAGGTGGGCAGGGGTGCAGCGGTAGGGACTCACACCATCACCGTGAAGGGCACGGGCGGAGGCAAGACGCATACGACTACGGTCACGCTCACCGTCATCCGATAGCGAACGGGGAAACTGGAAAAAAAAGGCCCGGATCATTTGATCTTTATCATTTGATCCGGGCCCTTTTTTGTGGCGCGGGCACTCCCTTCGGCAAGCTCAGAGCCTGCCCTGAGCCTGCCGAAGGGGCAGGCTTGCCCGCGAAATCTAACCACAAGCAAATCCCCTACTTACCGAACGCCTCTTTATTCACAACGTAGGGCATCTTTGTGATGTCGCCCCCGTAGTTGGCTTCGAGCACGTCGATCAGCCCTTGCACACAGCGTCCAGCCATGCCTTTGTCGGGGTCGGTGGAGAGCCGCGTGATGCGCGCGGCGCTGGCGAAATGGGGCATCAGGCGGCAGCGATCAGCAATCGCCGGATCGCGCAACGGGGAGTCCGCAGGCAGCGGTTCCTTCTCGTATACGTCGAGCGCTGCGCCGGCAATCCAGTTCTCGCGCAACGCCCGCGCCAGAGCGGCTTCCTCCACCACCGGACCGCGCGAAGTATTCACCAAATAGGCAGTCGGTTTCATTGTGCGCAGCGTCTTCTCGTTGAACAAGTGATACGTGGGCGTTGCGGTTTCTCCGGCTCGCAACAGAGGAACATGCACGCTGACGAAATCGGCCTCGCGCAGCGCTTCTTCAAACGGCACGTACTTGATCCAGGTCTTTTCTTTCGCGATGCCGCGGGCCTGGCGCAGATCCATGACCTCTTGAGTCGCCTTCACGTAATCGTGGTTCTCGTACGCCGGGTCGTAGCACAGCATGTTCATATCGAATCCGGCGCACTTCTTGATCATGGCCAGCCCGATGCGCCCCGTGCCGATGATCGCGACGGTCTTGCCGGTAACTTCGTCGCCCAGAAACGGCAGGTAAGGATGCCAGTATCCCCAGCGGTTCTCGCGCGTGAGGTGCTCGGCCGGCCACATTTTGCGCGCGAGTGTTCCCATCATGAAGAAAGCAAACTCGGCGGTCGCTTCGGTCAGCACGTCAGCGGTGTTAGTGAACGGAACCTTGTAGCGATTGGCGTCGGCGCGATTGATGTTGTCGAAGCCGACGGCAAACTGCGCCACAACTTTCAGCGTTCCCTTGCCGGCTTCAAACACCTCCGCGTCGATCGGATCGCGCAGCGTGGTGATCAGTCCATCAATGCCCGATTTCACTTTGTCGATAATCAGACTCTTGGGCGGCGCTTCCGGTTGCGGGTAGACCTCGACCTGGTAGCCCCGTTTGCGGAGAAGCTGGATCGCTTCGCCGATATCGCAGGTAGCAAAAACACGGAGTGATTTGTTCATGATTCTCTTTCGAAGTAGTAATCCCCAAAAATCGGCTCAGAAATTGGTGGCGTTGGATTGTGTAGCGCGGGCCGAGCGAAGTCGAAGGGACGCCCGCGTCACACTCACTCGAACGTCCAGCGTGTGGATTTGCCGACGAAGTGCTTCTCCCAAAGCCCGAACGCGATGCGCGGGCGCACCGCGAACACCGGCTCCTTCATCGAGAGAATATCTTTTTTCATCGCGCCCATGTCGAATTTGTACTTGCGCTCGTAGACAGGGAGCATTTTGCGTCGCGCGGCCACGTCGGCGATTTCGGCGACGCCCTCGACGATCACTGCTTCGGCCGCGTTTTCGGTGCAGACCACGCAGTTCGAGTTCTGCGCCAGATTGCGCGCCTTGCGCGACTTGCTGCCGGTGCTGAAGAGGACGCGGCCGTCCTGCCACAGGCCCCAGACCACCATGGCGTGGGGAGAGCCGTCCGGCTTAACCGTAGTGATCCAGTAGTTGTGTGATTTTTTTAGCCGCTGCTCGGCCCAACTCCACGGGAGCAATCCCTTGTCGCCATCCGGCAGGCCGTAGCCGGGCATGTGCGGACGGCTGACTTTCGGCTTCCTTGTCCGCGCTAGAGTTCTTCTAGTCGACATCGAAGGATTCTCCGGAAGTTACAAATTCTGCTTCGTCCACTGGTCGATGCGCTGCAGCGCCTGCTGCAGGTTTTCCAGCGAGTTGGCGACGCTGAAGCGCAGGTAGCCTTCGCCGAACGAGCCGAACGAGGTTCCCGAAAGCGCGGCGACTCCAGCCTGTTCAAGCAGCGCGTCGGCCAGCGGTTTCGACTTCCATCCCGTTTGCGTAATGTTAGGAAAGGCGTAGAACGCGCCTTTCGGCATGCGGCACGAAAATCCCTTGATTTTATTCAGACCGGCGACGAACACATCGCGGCGCCGCTGGAACTCTTCGCGCATGCGGTCTACCGAAGACTGATCGCCATTGATCGCCTCGATGCCCGCCACCTGCGTGAAACTCGCAGTGCAGGAATTTGAATTCGTCATCAAGCGGGAAATGTGGGTTGCAAGATCGGGGCGCATCACGCCGTAGCCCATGCGCCATCCGGTCATGGCATAGGTTTTCGAAAAGCCGTCGAGAAGAATGGTGCGCTCCTGCATCCCCGGCACTGACATAATCGAAAAGTGCTGGCCGCCGTCAAACAGCAGCCTGCTGTAGATTTCGTCGGACAGCACCATAATGTTGCGGTCTCCGATGGCGCGCGCGATCTGCTCGACGTCGCGGCGCTCCAGCACGCCGCCGGTAGGATTTTGGGGTGAATTTAGAATGATCAGCTTGGTGCGATCGTTGATCAGCGAGGCTAACTCGTTGACGTCTAGAGAAAAGTCCCGCTCCTCGCGCAGCTGAATCGGGACAGCCTTCCCGCCGACGTAGTTGATCATCGACTCGTAGATCGGGAAGCCGGGGTTGGGGTAGATGGCCTCATCTCCCTCATCAATCAAAGCTAAGATCGTGAAGAAAATAATCGGCTTACCGCCGGGGACCACGACCACTTCGTCGCTCGTGACTTTCACTCCGCGGGTGCGGCTGATATATGCTGCCAGTGCTTGCCGTAGTTCGGGAAGTCCGGCCGAAGGGCCGTAATGAGTCCAACCTTTGTGCAGAGCGTCCACTCCCGCCTCGACCACATTCGCGGGAGTATCAAAGTCGGGCTCGCCAATTTCCAGATGGATGATGCTCTTGCCCTGGCGCTCCAGCGCGCGCGCCCTGTTCAGGACTTCAAAAGCGGTCTCGGTGCCCAGCCGCGACATACGGCGCGCCAACTGCAATTCGTATTGCGTGGCTTTCTCCATGGAAGAAAAACTCCTAACAACCAATAAACCGAGGATTATACGCCGCTTTCCGAGACGGAAGTCGCGCACGGATGTGTGACCGATCAGCGTAAGCTTATAAAATTCGCTATCGAGGAGGACTTGTGGATTCGTATCTCAACGAACTTTATGCGCATCAGGCATGGGCTGACGCGGAGCACTGGCGCGCGATCGAAGCGCATCCTGCGGCGCTCTCCGACAAGGCGATCCGCGAACGCTTGATGCATATTCATCTGGTGCAGCACGGGTTTCTGTGGGTGGTGGGCCCGCGGACTTCGCCGTTCGCGTTCAAAAAGCTGGAAGACTTCGCCAGCACGGCGGACTTCAAGGGTTACGCGCAGCGCTATCACGCGGAAATGGATCATCTGTTACGAAGCATCCCGCCGGCTCGCCTCGAAGAGATGATTGAAGTGCCGTGGTTCCAACCGCCGTTGAAGATCAGCGTGCGCCACGCGCTCACGCAGGCGGCGATGCACAGCCATTATCACCGCGGGCAAAATGCCACACGCTTGCGCGAACTGGGAGGAGTACCGCCGGGGACGGATTTCATTGTATGGTTGAAAAACGGGCAACCGGCGGCACGGTGGGATTGAGAACCATAGCTCTGGCGGGAAGATAGCTCGTTCAAGACAGTGCTAGGATCGGTCGTTCAGGATGGTTCGTTCAGGAAGGAGGGTCATGGACCCCTTCGCACAGTTCAAGCAGGCACAAAAAGAAGGCTGGAAGAACTTCGCTCCCTTGGAGTGGGTAACGACGCCGGCAGCGGCGCGACTGGTGCGATTCGCCGGAGTGAGGGGTGGCATGCGGGTGCTTGACGTCGGCTGCGGAACCGGAGTGGTGGCCATCACGGCGGCCCGCTTGGGTGCGCATGTGAAGGCGATCGACCTGACGCCGCAGTTGCTGGAACGAGCCCGAGAAAATTGCGCCGTGGCGGAAGTGCAGATCGAGTGGCGCGAGGGTGACGCCGAGGAATTGGCTTTCGCAGACGGAGAATTCGACGTCGTGCTCAGCCAGTTCGCGCACATCTTTGCGCCTCGTCCTGAGGTCGCATTAAAAGAGATGCTGCGCGTGCTTCGGCCGGAAGGAACGATTGCGTTCGCGACCTGGCCGCCGGAATCGCTGGTCGGGCGCACGACGGAAGTCAGGGCACGGTACATGGCGCCTCCGCCGGCGGGCGTGCCATCGCCCGATCTCTGGGGCGATCCCCGGGTGGTGCGCGAGCGGTTCGGGAGCGCTGTCGCGGATATCGTGTTTGATCGCGATGCGGTGCTGTTTCCGGCGCTGAGCCCGCAACAGTATCGGCTGACCATCGAACGGACGGCCGGGCCGATCATCAAATTGATCGCGGAACTCGCGGCCAGTGATCCGGCACGCCTGCGGGCTTTTCGAGCGGATTTTGACGCGGTGGTCTCACCGTATATCCGCGATAACGTGGTTCGGCAGGACTACCTGATGACGAGGGCTAGAAAAGTCTGAGCGGGAGAAGTACACCAACGCGCGCTGGAAAGCCGAGGGCGGCCGCGGCCACATAAGTTGATTACTCCGAGACGCTGTGTTCTTCGTTCTGCGAGCGCAGGACGCGGTCGATGGAGTAGGGAGCGCGGCGGCTGGGTTCGTGGTAGTGGCGGACTTGCATTTCGCCGAGCAGTCCGATGGCGAGCAGGTTGAGGCCGCCGAGCAGCAGGCCCAGAGCCAGCATCATGAGCGGTCCGTGGGAAGACATGACATCCGCGTGGCGCAGAAATTTCTCCACGCCTAACCACAGCACAATGCCGGTGCCACCAAACATGCTGGCCATGCCAAAGGTTCCGAAGAAGTGCAGCGGACGGGAAAGATAGCGCAGCAGGAAGCGAATGGTAAGCAGATCGAAAAACACGCGGAAGGTGCGCGTGATGCCGTAGTGCGACACGCCGCGTTCGCGATTCACGTTGCGGATGGGCACTTCGCAAATCGTGGCTCCGTGCCAGGAAGCGAGCGCCGGGATAAAGCGGTGCAGCTCACCATAGAGCGGCACCTGGTCGAGGATATCGCGGCGATAGGCTTTAAACGTCGTACCGAAGTCGTGGATATTCACGCCGCTTAACTTGGCCATCAGCCAGTTGGCGATTTTCGACGGAATGCGGCGCACCCAGAAATTATCGACGCGCACTTTGCGCCAGCCGCTGACAATATCGTAACCGGCCGCGATTTTTTCGAGGAACAGCGGAATGTCGGCGGGATCGTGCTGCAGATCGCCATCCATCGCAATGATGTATTCGCCGCGGGCATGATCGAATCCAGCGGCAAGTCCGGCCGTCTGGCCGAAGTTGCGGCGCAGCTTGACCACCGTCACGCGGCTGTCGACGGCTGCGATTTCGCGCAGCGTGGCGAACGTGCGGTCGCTCGAACCATCGTCTACCAGCACGATCTCGAACGTCTCGCCGGCCGCTTCCATCACCACCTTCAGGCGGTCATAGAGATCGGTGACGTTCTCCTGCTCGTTGTGCAGAGGGACGACGATGGAGTACTTGGGCACGATCTTTTCATTATAGCTGATGGGTCAATGGGGGCGTGAGATGAAAAATCAGGTAGTGGGCTGTTTTGAATTTCTCAGGGAATTGCGATCAACAGGCCGCCGCTGATGCCGAAAGATTGTTCATGTCCTCGTCCAAAGTTGTATTCGTAACCCGGTTCGACGTACCAGCCGAATCTGTGCTTTGCTGAGGGCCAAAACATGAAGTCCAGCACGGCCTCACCGCTAAAGGAATTTGTTGTGATGCCGTATTTCGTCGCATGAACCCATTCTGGGCCAATGCCCGCCATGAACTCCGCCTTTTTCGATATTGTCCAGGGTTTCTTGAACAGCAGGTCGATGTCCCACTCGGTCGAGTGACGGGCGAAAAGCGGTGTAATCCCTGCCTCAAGCTCCAACCAATTCTCTATCGGGGTGACTTCTGCCGCGACAGAGGGGCCGAAACTCGCACCGTCGCCCGTTAAGCTCTGGGATGCGGCCCCACCAAGCTCGAGAATGGCGGCAGGTTCCTTTTCGTCTACTTGTGCGAAGGCATTTCCAATCGAAAAACACAAACACGCTATCAATAGAGATCTCACGCTGCTTAGCCTCAACCTCAGGGGCTGAATCCCTACGACAAAGTCTCGGGACGGCACGGCTAAAGCCGTGCCCTTCCCAAACCCTCCGCGAGCGGGATGCCGTTATTCCTTCAGCTTCAGCTTGGACTTGTTCTCTTCCAGAAAAGTCTTGATATCGGCGGCGGCGCCCAGCAGGCGGTTCCACTGCTCGTAGTAGAGCGTGACCGGGAAGCGGCCCAGGCCGTAGACGCTGACCCCGCCTTTTTCGCCTACTTTGAAGATCAGGTCGCCGCTGCGCTTCTTGACTTCGACTTCTTTTTCTAACTGCGCCAACTTCGCTTTCAGTTCCTCGTAGCTTGGTTCTGCCATGCTTTCTTCGCCTCCAGAAAAAATTGCGTGCAGACCGGACGCCAGGTGCGGCTAACGTTCCTGCTGTCGGTCCGTCCCTATAGTAATGCGTCCCTATAGTAACTTGTCCGGGATTGCATCGCGCCAGACAACCGTTGTAACCTCGTAATAGTTGCTTTTTTGGTCCTGATGCGGGAAAGCATGCGTTCGGTATATCGCTGGTCGGCGTGGCTCTGCCTGTCCCTCATGTTATGGACGGCGGCGGCGGAGTCTACCCACAATCACCCCAGCCAGACCGAAGCGGCGTCCTGCACGATTTGCGTGGCGGCGCACAGCACCAGCCCCACCACTAGTTCCACCCACGTCCGGCCTGTTTTCTCCACGGTCGGTGTGTTGCGAGAAGAAGCAGTCATCGCGCAAGCCCGGCTCGATGTTTTTGAGCTCGGCAGCCGCGGCCCTCCTGTCCTCTAGGGATTCCCACTGATTCGACCTCCGGCATCCGTGCCGGCAAATCCCTATTCTTTTCTCTTTTAATTCAGGAGGACGTAATGCCTACTTCTTACAAGCGGCGCTTCATCGCCATCTTCGCCGTCACGATTTTTCTAGCTGCTGCCTCCCACGCCCAGTCAATCAGCGGAACGGTTGTGGATTCAACCGGTGCCGTCGTGCCACAGGCCACAGTCGAGATCCACAACCCCGTCAGCCGATACGATCGTTCCACCAGCACTGACTCTACGGGCAAATTCACCTTCCCCAACGTTCCGCTCAACCCGTATCACTTGACAGTGACCGTCGGCGGATTTGCTCCTTATTCGCAAGATGTGGAGATTCGGTCCAACGTCCCCCTGGACGTTCCCATCAAGCTGCAGGTCGCGAGTTCTACTACGTCGGTCACGGTCGAAGCCGCCAACGATCTGCTGGAGAACGACTCCTCCTTCCATACTGACGTCGACAAGAACCTGTTCGACAGACTTCCCTTGGAAAGCCCGTCGTCGGGCTTGACTTCACTGGTTACTCTCTCGACGCCCGGAATCGCAGCCGATTCCAATGGGTTGTTCCACGGACTCGGCGATCATGCCGAGAATTCATTCTCGGTCGATGGTCAGCCCATTACCGATCAGGTAAGTAAAGTCTTCTCCAATCAGATTCCGGTCGATTCCATCCAGTCCATGGAAGTCATCGCCGGAGCACCGCCCGCGGAGTACGGAGGGAAAACGAGTGTCGTGATCGTGGCGACCACGCGCTCGGGCCAGGGCATGACGACGCCCCACGGCGACGTGACTGCTTCCTATGGCAGCTTTGGCTCACCCTACGTTGGATTCAATCTCGGCTACGGGAGCAAAAGCTGGGGAAACTACATTTCTGCCAATGGTTTGGATTCCGGCCGGTTCCTTGATCCTCCAGAGTTCGCGGTAATGCACGACAAGGGCAACGAGGAGAACCTTTTCGACCGCGTAGACTTTCAGCCGAGCGACAAAGATACATTCCATTTGAACCTGGGATTCACGCGTTCCTGGTTCCAGACTCCGAATAGTTATGACCAGCAATTCCAGACGTGCACGGTTCTGTCTCCGATAGGATTCTGCAATGGGGCCGTATACGCTCCGGGGTCCGTCCAGCTTAACCCGATAACGGGCGTTCCTCTTGGACCGACCGATCAGCGCTCGCAAATCAGAACCTTTAACATCGCTCCGTCGTTGACTCACGTACTGAGTACGAATGCAGTCTTCACCCTTGGCGCCTTCGTGCGGCACGACCAATACAACTATTATCCCAGCAACAATTATTTCTCCGACCTGGGTGCGCTTCAGGATGAGACTACCGCTCAGCTTCGATTCCTTACCAACGCTGGCATTCGGGGGTCCTGGTCGTACGTCAAGGGGATTCACAACATCAAGATCGGAGCTACCTACGAGCAAACATTCCTTACCGAGAACGACCAGTTCGGAATTGTGAATCCGGGGCTTATCCAGGGGACCCCTTGCCCGGACCCGATGAATCCCAAATGCACTCTGGTCCCATACGATTTGACGACGGGAGGAAGTCTCTACTATTACCGCGGTCATACCGACGTCAAAGAGCTTGGGATGTATGCCCAGGACACGATCAGCAAAGGGCCCTGGAACGTCAGCCTGGGTATTCGCGGGGATATCTACAATGGACTCGATGCGTTTTCAAGACAGCCGGAGCCGCGCGTCGGCGTCGCCTACAACATCAAACCGAGCAATACAGTGCTTCGACTTTCCTATGCTCGCACCATGGAGAGCCCCTTCAACGAGAACCTCGTACTCTCTGGGACAGGGTGCGACGATCAGGTAGTCAATGCGGTCATGGTTGTAGCCCAGGGTATCGTCTGCAAATCCATACCGCTGCGACCGGGCTTTCGCAATGAATTCCACGCCGGGTTCGAGGAGGCCTTCAGCCGGCACTTCGTGCTCAGCGGTGAGTACATCTGGAAGTACACGCACAATGGCTATGACTTCAACGTGTTCGGTACCACTCCGATCACACTGCCGATCGAATGGCATAATTCAAAGATCCCGGGATTTGCCATTCGCGCTAGCGTGCCGGACTATCATGGCTTCACGGCTTTCGTGGTGATGTCGCACGTGTCGGCGCGTTTCTTCCCACCCACTGTCGCGGGACTCGCGCCTCCTGCGCCGCCGTCTTGGTTCCGCATCGACCACGACGAGAAGTTCAACCAAACCACTCACATTCAATACCAACCCTGGAAGCGCGGGCCATGGCTCGGGTTCAACTGGCGCTATGACAGCGGACTGGTGGCCGGTTTTGTACCTTGCGAAGCACAAACCGCTACGTGCGGGTTCTCGACGTCGAGCGCCGACCCGGGGGGCAACGGATTAGCTGCCGTACCGGCTGGGTATCTCGCACTGGTCAATAACCTAAACGGATTGCCGCTGACCGCCGATCAGGAGTTCCAAGCCGGAATCACTTGCAATGGGGTCCGCGCAACTCCCACGATGCCCACAGGGACGCCTGTCGCTGGGCAGCTGTATAACCAGTGCCTCGCGACCCAGCTCACTTCCACTCTAGTAAAGATACCGGCGCCGAACACCGAACAGGACGACCACAACCCGCAACGCATCCAGCCGCGGAGCCTCTTCGACTTGTCGGTTGGCCACGATAATCTATTCCACGGCGACAAGTACAAAGTCAGTCTGCAATTAACGGCCGTCAACGTCACCAACAAGTACGGGTTGTACAACTACCTCTCCACCTTCAGCGGGACGCATTACGTGACACCGCGGACCATTACCGCGCAGTTGGGGTTCCATTTCTAATGGAGCACGAAGCTCCAAGGGGCGAGCGTGAGAGCGTCCGCCTTTCTCTTTTTCCTCAGCACCGGCAGTGCGTTCGTTCCGCGTCAGTTTCGTAAAGTAACGTAAAGCACTGAACTAAGATTGCTACAATCAAAGAAACCATTTACTCAAGCGAATCATCTGTGTCAGTTGTGCCGGGCCAGCTTCGCGCCAGACTAGCCGGTGGTGTGTATGGCGGCTGCGCAGCCTCTAGAGAGCCAGTTGTTTCGCAGAAACAGCGCTTCCGTTCCCTGACCGAGGCCGGATACCGGAGAGAATTCTTACTGATGAGTCTTTCGACCCGCATTGTTCTCCTGCTTGCCACCACCGCTTGCTTTTCTTTTCTTGCCCTAGCTCAACAGGCCACGCCGGAAACGCCGGCAGTGAATCCTTTTGCCCAGAATCCTCCCGCCTCGAACCCGCCGGCGCAGGACGCGCAAACGCCGAGTCCGTCCACGGCACAGCAGCCACCTTCGAACCAGAACGCGGGTCAGAGCAGCGACAAGGACAAAGATGACAAAGACAAAGGGAAAAACAAAGACGAGGACAAAACCGCGCAAGGTGCCAACGTCCGGGGAAAAAATGCAGGCACCTCGAACGACCGGCTTTTTCTTGCGCTTCCGAATTTCCTGACCCTGGAGGGTTCCGGCCAAGTGGCGCCGCTCACCACCGGGCAGAAATTCAAAGTGGTGGCTCGCGGCTCTTTCGACAAAGTGCAATTCCCGTGGTACCTCTCGCTGGCGGCCATCAGCCAAGCGGAAAACAGCGAACCCGGCTATGGCCAGGGCTGGGAAGGCTACGGAAAGCGTTTTGCGTCTGCCTTTGCGGATGGGGCCATCGAAAACTTCTTGACCAGCGCGGTTTTTCCTTCATTGCTGCGTCAGGATCCCAGATTTTTTCAGTCCAGCGAAGGCGGATTCGCGCACCGGACGGGTTACGCGATCAGCCGAATTTTTGTCACCCGCACCGATTCCGGCCATTCGCAATTCAACTACTCCGAAATTCTTGGCAGCGCCCTGGGGGCGGCCATCTCCACCAACACCTATCATCCCAAGGCCTTCATCAGCAAGCGTTACGACGCCGCCACGAACACCGTGACTTATGTTCACAATGCGTCCGACCGCACCCTTCCGAATACCCTCAGCGTATGGGGAACGCAGCTGGGCTATGACGCGCTTACCTATGGGATAAAGGAATTCTGGCCCGACATTCACCGCAAGATGGTCAAGAGGCACGACAAGGCAATGGCTGAGCAGCCAGCCAGCACGAATCCCTCAACGGCACCTGGACCGTGAATTGTGGGATGAATGGAGCGGGAGACCGGGATCGAACCGGCGACATCCAGCTTGGGAAGCTGGCGTTCTACCGCTGAACTACTCCCGCTCAAGGTCGGCGAACGGAGTTAGCTTATCACCGTCGTCGTCTGGCAAACAACCGCCAGCGAGTAGCGTCTGGCATCTTGGCGACTATCCTGAAAGCCGCCTGCACGGCGCTATCTTGCAAGTGCGAACTTCTGCATCTGCATTTTCTTCGCGTCTGCATTAGTATGTTCGTCGCGCTCAAGGACGCGCCCAAGAACATGCCGAGAAAGTCCCCATCCGCCAGCACCGCTAATCGCCGTTCGTTCCTTCAAACTGCATTTGTGGGCGGAGCCGGGGCCGCGCTCGGTTCGCTCGCTCCCGCGATGAGCGCTGCACGCGCCAGTTCTTTGACGGCGCCTGCGTCGGCTGGAAGTGAGCAGGAGCCTCGCGCCGCGGAAGTCAAAAGCTTCGAGCTTGACGAGATCACCATCACGCAACTGCAGGAAGGCATGAAGTCGGGGAAGTTCACCGCCCGCTCGCTGGTGGAGAAATACGCGAGCCGCATCGACGAGATCGACAAGCCGATTGATAAACAGCTTGACAAGCGCGGACCGGCCGTCAACAGCATCCTCGAACTGAACCCGGATGCTCCGGCCATCGCCGATGCGCTCGATCAAGAGCGCAAGGCCAAGGGCGCGCGCGGGCCGCTGCATGGAATTCCAGTGCTGATCAAAGACAACATCGCTACCGCGGACAAAATGATGACCACCGCGGGATCGCTGGCGCTGCTGGGCGCGAAGCCGCCGAAAGATTCTTTCGTTGCGCAGAAGCTGCGCGCGGCCGGGGCGGTGATTCTCGGCAAGACGAATCTCAGCGAATGGGCCAACATTCGATCGAGCCATTCCACCAGCGGCTGGAGCGGCCGCGGCGGCCTTACGCGAAATCCATACGCTCTCGACCGCAATCCCTGTGGATCGAGCTCGGGCACCGGAGCCGGAATTTCCGCCAATCTTTGCGCGGTTGGGATCGGCACGGAAACCGACGGCTCGATTGTGTGTCCATCGTCGGCGAACGGACTGGCTGGGATCAAACCCACGGTCGGCCTGGTCAGCCGCAGCGGCATCATCCCAATTTCACACACGCAGGATGGCGCCGGTCCGATGTGCCGCACCGTGCGTGATGCCGCGATTTTGCTGGGCGCGCTGACGGGCGTCGACTCTGAGGATTCCGCGACCGGCGCGAGCCAGGGCAAGTCATATTCGGATTACGCGCAGTTCTGCGATCCCAACGGACTGAAAGGTGCCCGCATCGGTGTCGCCCGAAAATATGCCGGCTTCAGCGATCCGGTCGATGCGCTGCTGGAGCAATCGCTCGACGCGCTCAAGAAAGCGGGAGCAACTCTGGTCGACCCCGCGGATATAGAAACTCTCGGCAAGTTTGGCGATAGCGAACTGCTGGTGTTTCTCTACGAACTCAAGGCCGACCTCAACGCCTATCTGGCGCGGCTTGGCCCGGGGGCTCCGGTGCACACGCTCAAAGACATCATCGATTTCAACGAGCGCAATCGCCAGAAGGAGATGCCCTACTTCGGTCAGGACATGTTCATAAAATCGGAAGCGAAAGGTCCGCTCACAGAAAAGGAATACCTGGACGCGCTTGCGAAGAACCATCAACTGGCCCGCGTCGAAGGTATTGACGCGCTCATGGACAAGCACAAACTGGACGCCATTGTCGCGCCCACCGGCGGACCCGCGTGGCTCACGGACCTGGTCAATGGCGATGCCTTCGCGGGAGGCAGTTCCAACGCAGCTGCGGTCGCCGGTTATCCAAACATCAACGTCACGGCCGGATTCATCTCTGGCCTGCCCGTAGGAATTTCTTTTTTCGGACGCGCCTGGAGCGAGCCCACGCTCATCCGGATAGCCTACGCCTTTGAACAGACCACGAAGGCGCGCCAGGCCCCGCGCTTTCTTCCCAGCATTACACGGGCTTAGAATGAATCTAGCTGGGGACCGGAGGTGTACCGTGGCCAGATGTATCGTGGCAAAATTTGCCGTGGGAAGGCTCCGCATTTTCTACGTTTCTGCTTTCCTGATTCTTGTTTCTTGCCTTGCCGTTCCCGGCCTCGCGCAAGACCAGGCCCAGGACACCTGCTACCTTTTCTCCCCGAATGCGGAGGCTCGCGTCACCAATCTGCCGTCACTGACCTCGCCGTCGAAGGACACGTCTGCGGTGATTGCAACCGCCGTGGAAATCGTCCTCCGCGACCAGACCCTGTGCTGCGGAAAGGACTCTGCCCTTGGAGACTCGCTCTCCGAGCCCAGATCGCTGAAAGAACTCAGCACCAAGCTGCAGGGACGGCACCTTTTGAGCGATGGCCGGCCCATCATGGTGAACGCGGAGTATGCTCCGCAAATTTCGATTAACGCGGGCTCCATCATCGGCGCTCTGCAGGACCAACGCGCCTCGCTGTTCGAATGGAAGTCGCACGTGTACGTGCTGTACGGAGCAATTTACGGCGAAACCCGCTGCCAAAGTGGAGCGCGGCAATATTCCATCGTCAAGCTTCTGCTGCTGGATCCGCGTTTCTCCGACCAGCGGCGCGAAGCTGTGTTCAACCGCGCGACCGACGACCTCGGAAAAGTTCAGGGACTACTAACTCTGTCGGTCGCACCGCAGTAATTCTCCAGACTTCGTGGATTTCTTTCGGCCGCAGTCGTTCGTCGGCTAGCGGTCATCGTTCCTGCGTCTGCGAAGATAAGGCGGCAATGCGGAATGTTTAATGGACTGTCCTTGTGGAAAAAGCGAAGGCCAAGCGCAGGCGCCCTCGCGGCGGCTACGGTAGAATGCCTAGCGTGCCTGTAGCCATTCAATGCCGCGATCTTCGCAAAACCTACGACGGCAAAGTCGAAGCCGTGCGTGGGCTGAATCTCGAAATTCAGGCGGGAGAGTGTTTCGGTCTGCTCGGTCCCAACGGGGCGGGCAAGACCACGACCATTGAGATTCTCGAAGGGCTGCTGCAACCGACCTCGGGGCAGGTTTCAATTCTCGGCCACACCTGGCTTGAGAACGAACGCGAAATGCGCGAGTGGCTGGGCATCTCGCTGCAGGAGACGCGGCTTTCCGAAAAGCTCACGGTGCGTGAGACCATTGAACTGTTTGCCAGCTTTTATCGAGAGCCTCGTTCCTCGGACGAAGTGCTCGAACAGTTGCAACTCACCGAGAAGGCGGATTCCTGGGTGGGCAAACTTTCCGGCGGCCAGAAACAGCGGCTGGCGGTGGCGACAGCGCTGGTGTGCAATCCGAAAATTCTCTTTCTGGACGAGCCGACCACCGGGCTCGATCCGCAAAGCCGACGCCAGTTGTGGGACATTATTCGCGCGTTTCAGCGCGACGGCGGCACCGTGCTGCTGACCACGCACTACATGGACGAGGCCGAGCGCTTGTGCGACCGGCTGGCCATTGTGGATCACGGACAGATCATCGCCGAGGGGTCACCCGCGGATTTAATCGATCGCCTCGGCGGACATCACGTAGTGGAGTTCGCAGTGAGCCGTAACCCGACTGGAAATACAGAGAGCACAACATCGGACACGGGCGCGCCGGGGTCAGCGACCGCCGCCTGGCGTGGCCTGCCGAGCGTGGAGTCTGTCCGCGAGGATGACGGCCTGGTGGCACTGAACGTGAAGCAGCCGCACCTGACGATTCCGGCGCTGCTGGCTGCGCTCGAAAAGCAACGCAGCGAACTGCAACATCTGACCACGCGGCAAGCGAGTCTGGAAGATGTGTTCGTGCGGCTGACCGGGCGTCATCTGCGGGAAGATTGAAATGGGGGAGGACATGAACGCATCGAGTCACGGGATACTTTCGCGGCATTGTACTTCTATTCGTGGCCGCCGTTGTGTTGTGCGGGCACAGCCGTGCCCAGGGTGCGGCGGCCGACGCGTCCACCGGTTTTGCTCCGCTCGACCAGTGGAAGAGCGCAATTGTCGCTGGAGACGCGTCAGCCCTGAAGGCGCTCTACAGCACCGATCCCGCTGCACAGGTGCGGGCAAACGGGGTGGTGGCCGGGGCTGATGCGGACGTGAATTTCTGGCTCGATCTCAAAGCCCGCAGCGTGAAACTGAAGATCGTTCGCATAACGGAGCGGCCGGGGGTCGAGAATTTTATCCTCAAAGCCGAAGTGCAAACCGGCTTGCCGAATAGTCCGACCGTAAACGTGACCGACTCTCAAGGCTGGCGAAAGCAGGGAGAACAGTGGCGACTGGTGGGCGCGGAAAGAACGGATGCGCCACACCTGAAGCAGCCCTCGGATATGAAGAAGAACATTTATCCCGCGGATGCAGACGCGCACGCGGAAATAAAAGAAGCCGAGGAAAGAGCTGCGGCTGCGCACAAGCGCGTGCTCCTGGTCTTCGGGGCGAACTGGTGTTTCGACTGCCACGTGCTCGACCTGGCATTTCAACGCCCCGATCTCGCTCCCGTGGTTGAGTCCGCTTATGAGGTAGTACACGTTGATCTCGGACCGGACGAAAAGAAAAACGCCGACCTGGTCGCTCAGTTCGAGGTGCCGCTGGACAAGGGCATCCCGGCGCTCGCAGTGGCAGAGAGTGACGGCAAACTCGTCGTCAGCCAGAAGAATGGAGAATTCGAGGACGCGCGGTCTCTCACCCCCGAGGCGCTGCTCGAGTTCCTGAACAAGTGGAAGCCGCCGTCGCAGTAACGGATGAGTTGTTAGCAGATGGGTTGTTAGCAGATGCGTTGTTAACGGGTGAGTTCTAAATGGTTAAGGTATTAAGAGGCAAGTTATGAGCGTTGCCCAGGAAATCCCAGTCTCGGTAACCAAGCCCCGGAGCAATCCGCCGCGCCGAAACGGACGCTGGTCGGGTTATCGGCATTTGCTCGGCGCTCGAATGCTGGAACTGAAGCGCGAGCCGGAGGTTGTGTTCTGGGTGTTCATTTTTCCTCTCCTGCTGGCTCTGGGTCTGGGCATTGCCTTCCGCAACAAACCGGCGGACGCCGTGCCCCTCGCGATTGTGCAGGGCGCGGGTTCGGAAGAAGTAGCAGCTCTGCTTGCGCGCTCGCCGCAGCACATGTCGTTCAAGATCAAGGTGGAAAACATCGATGACGCCCGCAAGGGCCTGCGTCTGGGCAAATACGACCTCGTCATCGAACCGGACGGCAAGGGCGGCTTGCAATACCTCTACGATCCAGCGCGTCCCGAGTGCGTGCTGGCGCAAACGCAAGTGAACGACGCTCTGCAAGCCGCTGCCGGTCGCAAAGACGCGGTGGCGACCTCGGTGGTGACTTCATCCGAGCCGGGCTCGCGCTATATCGATTTCCTGATCCCCGGACTCCTCGGCATGAACCTGATGAACTCCGGCATGTGGGGCATCGGGTTTGCGTTGGTCGATATGCGGCAGCGAAAACTGCTCAAGCGTTTTGTGGGCACGCCCATGCGGCGCGGAGATTTTCTCATGGCGCTGGCCTCGAGTCGCCTGATCCTGATGATCATCGAGGTAGGGTTGCTGCTGGCCTTCGGCGTGATCTTCTTTCACATGCGGGTGCTGGGGTCGGTGTTCGCAATTGCGCTGATCGCGGCGATCGGGTCGCTCACCTTCGGCGGCGTCGGCCTGCTCACCGCCAGCCGCGCACAAAAAATCGAATCCGTCAGCGGCCTCATCAACCTCGTGATGATGCCCATGTGGATTTTTTCCGGAGTGTTCTTCTCGTATGAAAGATTTCCCGCAGTCATCCAGCCGCTAATCAAGGTGCTGCCGCTCACCGCGTTGAATGACGCGCTGCGCGCCAGCATTCTGGAGGGAACGCCTCTTCTGCAGCAATGGCCGCGCTTGCTGGTAATGGTCCTGTGGGGCGGGATCTCATTCGTGCTGGCCTTGAAGTGGTTCCGCTGGACTTAGCTGTCTTTTAGCGGCCTGCGGCCACCAAGTCGCCGGGCCCGGAACCGCCAGGCGGCTGCGGCACATCGGGTGGCGCAATCGGCGGCGCGGGCGAGGCTCCGTTAGCCGGCTGCGGCACGTCTTCCGAATCTTCGCCCGGACGGCGCAGGCTGGGAGCATCCGGCTTAGGTTCGGCCGGTTCCGTCTTGGCTTCTTTCTCCGGCTTCTCGATCGTCATTTCCCTCTCGGTGCGAACAATCTTCTCGCCGCCCGCTCGCATGGTCTCGACCCGCACCACTTCATCTCCCACGATGCGGACGAAATCTACGTCCTGCGGTGGTTCGCCGTAAATCCATTCTTCGTAATCGGTTTCGCCGTCTTTCTCGCGCACTTTCTTGGGCGGCTTGCCCTTGGCGTGCAGCACCATGTCCGGGCTCATCCCGACCAGCACATGGTGCGCCACAATCGCCGCTTTCACCTTCGGCGGGAGCGTGTCGAGGTAGGCCTGCTCTTTATTTTGCGCCTTGAAATCGAGCACAGGAATGAGCAGCTCGCGCACCTGCTGCGCCGTGAGTTCGGGAACATAGCGATCGAAACACAAGTCGACAAAAGATCCGTGCGGATTCTCGATCACCTGATCCGAGCCCGTGACCGGAACCCCTCCAGCGCCGGAAACTTCCACCCGCTGGTACCACTTCTTGCGGCGCACCGGTCCGCCGTTGATTTCAAAATGTATGTGGTCTTCTTTAACCTGCACAAAGGAGATGTGCGCCGGATCGCCCGGCTTCACCGCCGGTCCCCACAAAGCCATCTCTTGCCGCATCTGCTCGCCGTTGGGCGAGATGACTCCATCCTTCAGTTTCAGTCCCTTGTTGCCCATGGGAAATGCAGTGCGCGCATAGAAAAGCTGGGTCTCGAAGTCGCGGATAATTTCCAGACGGGTTTGTTTCGACATACGCGGAGAGTGAGAATTGGAGGATTGCGGCGTGGAGGTAGAGGAAGTCTGCGCAGCCTGATCCGCTTCTGAGGGAGTCTGGGCGTTCGCGGCCACACAAGCGAGAACGAAAAAGCAAACCAGCAGACCGGAACCGCGACGTTCCATAAAGCACCCCCGGGGCCGACTTGAAGCCAATTATAACGCCGCAGATTCGGCGAAAGTAGCCTCGACGATGCGGGTTCGGGAGATTCCGCCTAGCTCAGGTTCAACCTGGCTAAGGTCAACCTAGCTAAGGTTCAACGCCTTCTTGATGGTCCCGCGCTCCTGCTGAATTTTTTCCTGCAGAAGCGTGATGGCGTAGATGAGTTGCTCCGGCCGAGGCGGGCAGCCTGGCACATAAATATCAACGGGGATGACCTGATTCACGCTCTGCACCAGCGCGTAGTTCTGGAACACGCCGCCCGAAGTGGCGCACGCTCCCATGGAAATCACCCACTTGGGCTCCGGCATCTGCTCCCACAGCTGGCGGATGACGGGGGCCATCTTGTTGGATACACGCCCAGCGATAATCATCAGATCACTCTGCCGCGGAGAGGGACGAAACACTTCGGCGCCGAAACGGGCAATGTCGAAGCGAGCCGCGCCCATCGACATCATTTCGATCGCGCAGCAGGCCAGGCCAAACGTCATGGGCCAAATGGAGCCCTTCCGCATCCAGTTAACCGCGGAATCGAGCGTGGTCAGGATCAGGCCTTCGGGCGTGGCATTGCCAAAGGTGAGGTCCTTGACGACCTTCTTGCCGTTTTCTACGTCAACGTAGGGGCCGAAATTGAGCTCAGGAGCCATGCAAGTATTCTAAACCAAGGAGGGCACAGAGAGAGCCGAGGATCACACTCCTCGGCAGTAAGTTATGGGCCGACGAGTTCCAACACCGGGTCGATTGGCTCTGCGATGGAGTAACCGGAATTGTAAAGTTGCGAATTGGGATAGCTCTGAGACACATTCACCCATGTTTCCAACACGGGCACGTACTGACTAATCACACCGATGATTCTGAAATTGGTAACGAGTCCTTGGCGCGTGACCTCTAAGACCGGGCCACCGCTATTGCCGTGGAACGTCATGCAATCCAAAACAATAGTCGAGGTGGCGTCGTGGAGACCTGCGATAATGCCCCTTCGAATGAGGGGGCTGTTGTAGTCAATCTGGGGCGCTTGCTGAAGGCCAATTGATGACGGATAGCCAAAGACGTAGATGTCGTCCCCCACAGGTACGTCGCTCCGCTTTTTGACATTGTCCAGGTCGACAAATAAAAACCCTGATGGCGAGTTTTGCGTGAGCCGAACTCCCGGAGAAAAGCTCACATGCCGCCCCTCGGCCGAGAGGAATTGATGGAGGTGACCGTTCCGACCTGAACTACCGCGACGTCATGTGTGGCGTGCGCTTTCACCTTGCCGGCATCATTCAAGCTCTGTAGGTCGACCTCAAGTAGATTTGGTTGCTTATCCTTGGGCTCTTTGGAATACGAAAGCAGTTCCGCCTTCTTGCACAGGAGTGGAGAGGCATGTGTTGGCAGAACAGGCTCATTGAAAAGAACGTGTCGAGCGGTGACCAAATAGATTGCGGAACCCGTATTTAGAAAAAATCCAGACCCGCTGGCTGCGGTGATATTGCCGCTGCAATTGGTGAGCCTTACAAGTACGGGGTAGGCGAGGTTATCATCGGGAACGGCCCTTTGTGCCGCCACACTCTGTGGCCAGATTGCCGTCAGCAGCAGAAGCCTTGCCGCATATTTAGGTTGTTTCATATGGACCATATTACTCGGCAGTTCATTAACCTCACGAAGAAATTCCGCAAAGAGCTCCGGCTTCTAATCTCGAAGCTAAATCGCGCTCTGGACAGACAGACCGAGGCAGTAACTAAGAGCGCCTCCCAACGGCAAGAGTGCCCGCCGCCAGAAGTGACCATTTTCAACAATTTGCCAAGCACCATACAGGTTCAGAAAGATGCACAAGATGCAGAGGATGAGCGCAATTACAAGCGTTTTACGTTTCTTGTTGCCGCTTTAACTCTCGGGGCTCTAATTGTTTATGCCGATCTCGTGTATGACCAGTATGCCGAGATGATCGCAGCTAGAGCCCAGGCACAGGCAGCCCTCCGAGTTGCATTTAATCAATTCGACCTAAGCAGACAACAACTGATTCATACACAAGCTGCTATGCTCACACCGCTCTTGCAATTGAACATAAGTTCCAACGGCTCCGAGGCAACTACATTGCTGATCGAACTTATGAACGATGGACACGAAAGAGCTGACGGTGTGACGGGGGCGTTTCAGATATTTGAATACGCCGCAGCCACGGGCGACCTTATTGGAAAACGACTTCCTGTCACGATTACCAGCCCTTATGGACTTGCCCCGATTCAAGATCTGGAGCCGATGAGACAACGCGGAAAGAATGCGAATAACTCGTATGCGGAGAGATTCACTCTGCCTATCTCCGATAAACTCGTGAAGATGATCGAGAATGCGGACGTCACAGTCGCAGCGGAAGGAACCATATCTTACAACGATGGCTTCGAACACAAATCCGACTCATTCTGTTTCAGGTACATCAACTATTCGAGCGTAAAGCGGAACTCGTTTCCATACAACTTTGTAGATTGTAGCGACTTCCAATCCGCTCTTTCTTCGGCCCAGCGAGCTCGGGACTATGAACTGCAAGGAAAATAGTCCTGTCACTGCACGATTGGATACCACGGTGCAGGGCTGAAGTGTCTCAAGAGTTGACGCTAATCACGATCTTCCCAAACATCTGGCTTTTCTCCAGATACTCATGCGCCGCGCGCAGCTCCTTCAGCGGAAACACGCGGTCGACCACCGGCTTCAACCGGCCGGCGAAAACGTGCCCGAGAACTTCGTAGAGATCGGCCATCGTCCCCATGTAGGAACCGAGTAGCGTCAGTTGCCGCGCAAATAGATGGCGCAGATCGATCTTCACCTCGGGACCGGTGGTCGCGCCGCAGGTCACCAGGGTGCCGCTCGATTTCAGCGACTTCACACTTTCGTCCCAGGTGGCCGCGCCCACGTGTTCGACCACGATGTCCACGCCTGCCTTGTTGGTGATCTTGCGGACTTCCTCTGAAATTTTCTGCTGGTAGTGATTGATGCCGAAATCGGCGCCTAGCGCGCGCGCCTTCTCCAGTTTGGTTTCGTCGCCAGCGGTCGTGATCACGCGGCACTGGAAAAGTTTGGCAATCTGGATGGCCGCGATGCCCACGCCCGAACTCGCTCCCAGCACCAGTACCGTTTGCCCCGGACGCACTCCCGCCCGCGTCACCAGCATGTGCCACGCGGTTACGAAAACCAGAGGGACGCTGGCCGCCTGGTTGAAATCAAGCGTATCGGGGATTGCAATCACGCTCGCCGCCGGAACCGCAATCAGCTCGCAGTTGCCGCCATCCACCGCGTTCCCCAGCACGGTAAATTCGCGGCACTGGTTCTGCAGGCCGGCCAGGCACTTCGGACAATGCCCGCAGAAATGCATGGGCGCAACCAACACCCGCTGCCCGGTCTTGAATCCGCCGACCGGAAATTCGCTGACGTACTCGCCCAGTTCCACGATCTCTCCAGCGATATCGCTGCCGAGAATGTGCGGCAGTTTCACGCCGGGCAAGCCCTTGCGCACCCACACATCCAGATGATTCAGCGCGCAGGCGCGCACCCGCACCAGTACTTCATCTTTTCGTGGCCGCGGATCGGGCACGTCCTCGTAGGTGAGAACTTCCGGCCCACCAAACTGATGGATGCGAACGGCTTTCATAAGACTTTCTCCGTAGGGTTTGACGCTATCATAAACAGTTCAAGCCGGATTCCGCAGCGGTTGACTCTCCCCGTTAGCCGCCTGATAATCATCCTGTAATCGCCTCGCATTCACGCTCGCCCCATGGACATTTACGAACAGATCGTGCAACTCCGCCGTGAAGGCCGCCGCGGAGCCGTCGCGACCATCGTCAACGTGCGCGGATCCATCCCGTCGTTCCGCACAGCGAAAATGCTGGTCCGCGACGATGGCTCGATCGTCGGCACCATCGGCGGAGGCTGCGTCGAGGCCGACGTGTGGCAGGCCGCGCGCGAGGTAATGGAATCGGAGAAGCCGCGCACTCTCACATTCGATCTGAATCAGGATCCCAAATACGATACCGGCCTGGTCTGCGGCGGTACTCTCGAGGTATTCATCGAACCGTTATTACCTCCAGCGTTACTCTATATTTTCGGCGCAGGCCATGTTGCCATCAATCTTTGCCAGGCCGCTGCCAACGCCGGATTCGACGTCATTGTCACCGACGATCGTTCTTCTTACGCTACCTCCGAACGTTTTCCTGCCGCCCGCGAAGTGCACGCGCTGGATTTCGAGCAGGCCACGCAGAAGCTCGACCCCAACGAATCTTCGAGCATTGTCATCGTAACCCGCGGCCATCGCGACGACATGCGAGTGCTACGCTGGGCCGTGCAAACTCGCGCCCGCTACGTCGGCATGATCGGATCAAAGCGCAAGGTCATCGAAATTTTTAAGACGCTCCAGAAGGAAGGCATCCCGGCGCATTTGTTCGACCGAGTCTATGCTCCGGTCGGGCTCGACATCGGCGCCATTACTCCGGAAGAGATCGCGGTGGCCATCACCGCAGAGTTGATTGCGGTGCGCCGCCACGCTTCCGCCGCGCTGCCTCACATGAGCTGGTTCAAAGCGACACAACAGAGTTCGGAGCAGCAAACTTCAGACGAGACCACGTCGGCAGCCGATGCCGTCGAAGACAGCGAACGCCAGTTCTGATTTTCCCACGCCGCCTCACTGACATTCCCCTGTCTTTCTGCTATCGTCCGAGACATGTCCCGCGCAGCCAGCTTCGCCGGAGTGATTCTCGCCGCGGGCGAATCTTCGCGCATGGGCGCGGACAAGGCTCTGCTGCCCTGTCCTCCCGCCATCGAGGGGCAACCGAGAACTAAAGATACGTTTCTCTCCGCCACCATTCGCTCGCTTTCGCTATCCACCGATTTCATCATCGTGGTTGCGGGCAAGAACGAAGCCGCGATCGCGCCGGTTGCGTACGCCGAAGGCGCGTCGGTGGTGGTCAATCCCGACCCGGACCGCGGGCAGTTCAGTTCTTTGCAAATCGGTCTGCACGAGGTGCTCAATCGCGGCCGCGACACCGCGATGATCACGCTGGTCGACCGGCCCCCAGCGAGTCCAGCCACCATTCAGATTCTTCGCGAAGCTTTCGAGGCCGCCGGAAATGACACTTGGGCCGTGGTCCCGGAATTTTCCGGTAAGCACGGCCATCCCTACATCGCGGGCCGCGAACTGATCGAAGCTTTCCTGCAGGCCTCGCCGGCCGCCAGTGCCCGCCACGTTGAGCATGCGCACCAGCCGCATATCGTGTACTTGCACGTCGACGATCCATCGGTCGTTTTGAATATCAACACGCCCGACGATTACGCCAAGCTCGCGACGTTGTGACTCGAAAGCTTCTCCTCACTTGGCGATTTCGTCCTCTACCCTTTATCTTTGATCTTCGGATTCTGATCTCGAGTTTTCGATGTCAAGTCTCTGATTCAATTTCCTGCGGTCCGCAATCGAAAGACAAACATCCCATGTCAGGCTCAGCCTCTCAGTTCCTCGATTCCGTTCTTCGCCTCAAGCCGCAGGTCGCCGCTTTCGACTGCGATGGCACGCTCTGGTCCGGCGACGCCGGCGAAACATTCTTCGACTGGGAGATCAAGAAAGGCGTCGTCTCCGCCGAGGTTGCGGCTTTCATTCGCGCGCGCTATGCCGATTACAAGGCCGGCAAAGTCAGCGAAGACGACATGTGCGGCGATATGGTTACCATGCACCGCGGCCTGCGGGAATCCGCGCTGATGGAGGCAGGGGAGGAATTTTTCAATCACGCATTTCCTGGCAAGATTTTTCCCGAGATGCGCGAACTGGTGCAACGCCTGCGAAAAGCCGGATGCGATGTCTGGGTGGTTTCTTCTTCCAATGAGTGGGTGATCCGCGCCGGGATGAAACATTTTGGCATCCCCGAGAATCGCATCCTGGCCACCGCCGTCAAAACTCAAAACGGCATCATCACCGACCGGCTTATCCGCATCCCGTCCGGTGCGGGCAAGCCCAAGGCTCTGCACGAAGTCGTGAAGACGGATGTGAACGCGGCGTTCGGCAATTCGCGCTGGGACGCGGAAATGCTCGCCATGGCAAAACACGGCTTCGCCGTGAACCCCAATCCAGATCTCGAAGCCACCGCTCGCCAGCGTGGCTGGACGGTTTATTTTCCCGACGGCACTCGATCCCGCGGGTGAGTGAGCCTGCAGACTCTGCTCCGATTTACAATCGAACAAGCATGTATTCGGCGCAATTGCTCGATCATTTTCAGAATCCGCGTAACGCAGGAGAGATTTCCGGCCCTGACGCAACCGTCGAACTTGAGAATCCCGCGTGCGGAGACATTCTGCGCCTCACGCTAAAGGTGAGCGACGGTCGCATCGTCGCCGCGCGTTTCAAGGCCAAGGGATGCGTGGCGTCGATGGCCTGCGGCTCAGCCTTAACTGAAATCGTGACGGGCAAGTCGGTGCACGAAGCGCGCGCGGTGCAACTCGAACAGATCGCGGCTGCGGTTGGAGGCCTGCCCCAGGCTTCAACTCACGCCGCCCATCTGGCCCTGGATGTTTTATTGGCCGCGCTCAAACAGATTCCGGCGAGTCCGTAAATTAAAGATTAAAACTCAGTATATGGCCTCAGCTCATACTCCCCAACGCATCGTTTGTCTCCAGCCCAGCGCTACGGTCATCCTCGCAGCAATCGGCGAACTTGACCGCGTCGTTGCCTGCACAAAGTATTGTGCCGATGTGGTCCCGGAAATTGTCGACACGCCGCGCGCGATTCTGGCTGATTCCTGGACCGCCAACACAGAGCAGATCGTCGCCGCTCGCCCCGATCTTGTGATCGCCTCCGTTCCTTACCAGCAAGAGGCGGTCAGCCAGATTCTCAAATCCGGCGCGCGATTTCTGGGACTGGCTCCCAAAACCCTGGCCGACATCTACACCGACATAGCCATCATCGCGGGCGCGGCCGGAGCAAGCCAGCGCGGTGAGGAAGTGATCACTTCGATGCAACGCCGCATCGAAGATGTTCGCGCCTCAACCCGGCACCTGCCGCGTCCGCGAGTATTCTGCGAGGAGTGGGGCAAGCCGCTGATCGCTTCGCAAGCGTGGGTGGCGGAACTGGTGGAAGCTGCCGGCGGAGAATTCCTGGGGACGCCGGGCCGTCAGATTTCGTTCGAAGAAATCGCCAGACTCGACCCCGAAGTGATCGTTGCCGCATGGTGCGGCGCCGGCGACCGCGTCCCGCTGGAAAAAATCATCCCTGCACGCTCGTGGCAACAAACCGCCGCAGCCCTGACCGGTCGGGTGTTCTGCATTCGTGACGAATATCTCAACACGCCCGCTCCCACGCTGCTTCAGGGCCTGGATGCGCTGGTTTTCGCCATTCATCCTGAAGTCCTCCAGGGTTCAAGTGCCGTTAGCACGAAAGGAATCCGGCAGATTACCGCCGTTCCTGGCTCGCAACTCAAAAATAGCGCGGTCTGAGGTAAGATTTTTCTTATGCCCGTTACCACCAGGATGGAAGAACTCCGCAACGAGATGACCGAACTCGCCGCGGCCGCGCCCACGGCTCAGGATCTGATGCAGAAAATGGTCAAGCTGCTGCACGATCGCATGCTGAAATACAACTGGGTGGGCTTCTACCTGCTTGAGCCCGGCGCGGAGCCGCCCATGCTGGGGCTGGGCGCCTTCGAGGGCGCCATGACCCCGCACACGCGAATTCCGCTCAACCAGGGCATTTGCGGCGCGGCGGCGTCGAGTGGCAAAACAGTCGTAGTCGATGATGTCAGCAAAGATGCGCGCTACCTGGCCTGCTCGCTCGAAACCAAGTCTGAGATTGTTGTGCCCGTATTTGCCCACGGCAAAGTCGTTGGCGAATTGGATATCGACAGCCACTTCCCCGCCGCGTTTGCTCCCGACGATCAGAGTTTTGTCCAGCACTGCGCTGCCCTGGTTGGGGCGAAGTTCGAAAAATCCGGCTGCTAACCGTCGAAAGCTGACCATCGAAACCTGACTGTCGAAGCATGACCGTCGAAACCAGGGCGTCGAGAGATGACGTCGAAAAATGAGAGTTGAAAAAGGCACAGTTCGCGCTTTAGGGATTGCACGGCCGTGGCTGAATTCTCTGCCGCTGGATGTAATCCTATGAAGCGCGTGGTCGCGGCACTGATCCAGAAAGAAGGCAAGCTGCTGGTGTGCCAGCGCACGCGCCACCAGACCATGCCCTTGAAGTGGGAATTTCCCGGCGGAAAGATTGAGGAAGGCGAACAGCCCCGCGACGCCCTGCGCCGCGAACTGGAAGAAGAACTGGGAATCCTGGCCACCATCGGCGACGAGATCGCCCGCATTCAGCACGAGTATCCCAACGGCGGCATGGTCGAACTGCGCTTCTACATCGTCCGCGAATATCAGCGGGAGATCGAAAACCGCATCTTCCGCGAGATTCAGTGGTCTGGAGTAAAAGATCTTCCCGCTTACGACTTTCTGGAAGCCGACCGCACGCTGGTCAATGACTTAGCGGCTGGGAAGCTGTTGTAGCGGGCTTCGGCCAACGGGCTTCGGGCTTCAGCTTTCGGGCTCCGGCCATTCAAATGCTCTTGCTTTGTGTAAACGGACACTCTTGTCCGTCGCTTTTGACTTTGACCTTGGATTTAGAAACTGGAAAACCTAAGGCAGAAACCGACGGATAAGAGTGTCCGTCCTACACAGACAAACTCAAGATCACGAGAAGCCTCGGGGGAAGAGCCGAAGCCGGATAGCCGAAGCCCGAAGCCCGCTCTACCCTGACCGCAGCGTCCAGAACCACGCAATGGTCAGTGCGATCATCACCCCTGTGGTCAACCACGCTACCGCATTGAAAAGTCGAGTGTTAACGTACTCGCCCATCAGTTCCTTCTTGTTTATCAGCAGCAGCATGAAGATCAGCACGAACGGCAGCACCACGCCATTCACCACCTGCGACAAAACGGCGATTTTCAAAAGCGGCAGTCCCGGGATCAGCACCACCGCTCCGCCGGCCGCAATCAGCAGCGTGTAAAGCCAATAGAACGCCGGCGCTTCGCTAAACTTTTGCCCTACGCCAGACTCGAACCCGAGTCCCTCGCACACCGTGTAAGCCGTCGAAAGCGGCAGGATCGAAGCCGCGAACAACGATGCATTGAACAGCCCAACCGCAAACAGAATGTAGGCGTAATCCCCCGCCAGCGGCTTCAGCGCCTGCGCCGCATCCGCCGCAAAACGAATGTCGTGCACTCCGTGGACATAAAGCGTGGCCGCGCACGCCACAATGATGAACCAGGCCACCACATCGGTGAAAATGCAGCCCGTCACCACATCGAGTCGCGAAGCTTTGTATCCACGCTTGGTGACGCCTTTTTCTACGATGGAAGATTGCAGGTAAAACTGCATCCAGGGGGCGATCGTGGTACCCACAACTCCAATCACCATATAGAGATAGGCCTGATCGCGAAACGACGCCAGCGCCGGCGGTTTAAAGGTGGCAATCGTTGCCTCCCGCCATGCCGGATGTGCCTTCACACCCGCGATAATGTAGACGACATAGAAGAACGACGCGGCCAGAAACACCTTCTCCACGCTCTTATATTGCCCTTTCACCACAATCAGCCACACGATCACGCAACAGACCGGCACGGTCGCAAATCGCGACAGCCCGAAAAGTTCCAGGCTGGTCGCTATCCCGATGAATTCAGTGACGATGTTGCCGAAGTTGGTGATGAGGATTCCGAGCATCATCAAAAAAGTGATGCGCAGCCCGAACTCCTCGCGGATCAGGTCGCTCAGCCCCTTACCGGTTACGGCGCCCATGCGGGCGGACATTTCCTGCACCACGATCAGCGCGAGGGTAATAGGAATCAGGGTCCAGAGGAGGAGATGTCCAAACTGCGCGCCCGCCTGGGAGTAGACGAGGATGCCGCCGGCATCATTGTCGACGTTTGCGGTAATGAATCCCGGTCCGACTACGGCAAAAAACAGCAGGATCCGGATCTTCGAGCGTCTCAGAAACTTCATGCGCAGGCTTCGCAAACATAGGGATGGAACGCACAGCCACTGCAAACGACGCCACAGAATAAACGCACTCGCAGCCTAAGACCAAAGAAAAAGCGGCTGCTAAGCAGAAAAAAATGAAGGAGGAACCCGCGTGCTTAACTGAGCGCAGGAAAACGGAGGCCGGTGGCCGAAGCTGGATCGTCGAAGGAAGCGAGCCAAACTCGCGAGTACTGCGTCGCAAAGAACGCGTGGTCGCGGAGGTTACTACTCAACCCTCTCTGTGCAGTAAAGAAAAAAGCCCCGCATTAGTGCGGGGCTGGTTCGTGGCAATGAATGACTTTACTTTCCCGTGCCCTTCAGAGCCGACGTCTGTGGACTATTGCTGGCGCTGTCGCTGACACTGAGCTGGCCAGTCCTGGTTCCCGTTTGCGTCGGCGTGAAGGTTACGTTGATTGTGCATTTGCCCTTGGCCGACAGGCTCGTGCCGCAGGTCGTCACCGACACCGCGAAGTCTCCCGTCGTCGAGATCGCGAGGCCGGTCAGTGCCACGGACTGATTGTTGGTCAAGGTGAACGTCTTCGCTGCGCTGGTCGTCCCCACTGATTGCTCTGCGTAGGTAGCGCTGGTCGGAGTCATGGCTGCCTGCACGATGCCCGTGCCCGACAACGCTACCGTCAGCGGACTGCTCGAGGCATTATTGGTAAGGCTAAGCGTTCCCGTTAGCAACCCCAACGCCGCGGGCGTGAAGGTGACGCTAACCTTGCACTTCGCGCCTGCGGCGAGCGTTGTTCCACAGGTTTTCGACGAAATTGCGAAGTTGGTGGTCGCGGTAATGCTGTTGATGGTCACAGAGCTTGCACCCACGTTGGTCACGGTCACCGTTTTGGCAGCGCTGGTTTCGTCGATGGCCTGATTGCCAAAACTGAGCGAAGTGGGCGTTACTGTGAGGGCGGGAGCGTTCACCTGCTGCGTCAACACCGACGAAGTGCTGCCCAGGAAGTTGGCGTCCCCGCTGTAACTGGCCGTTATGCTATACGACCCAGCGGTCAGAGCCGAGGTAGCATAGACAGCCTCACCACTTGCGGGCAGCGCCACTGCGCCGAGCATGGTGTTTCCGGCGAAAAAGGTCACGGTCCCCGTGGGCGTCCCGCTACCCGGCGGGGTCACGGTCACCGTCGCCGTGAACGCCACCGATTGTCCCACATTCGACGGATTGGGGGCCGACGTGAGAGCAGTCGTCGTGCCCGCCCTGGTGACCGTAAACACATACGCCGCCATGCCGCCGATGAATTGCTGTGCCACGCCGGTCGAGTTCGCATCCTCGCCATCGGTGGCGAAGGCATAGAGGATGTGCGTGCCCAGGGACAACGTGGGTGTGGTTAGTGTGAAGTAGGGTGCTGTGCCCGAGGCTGGCAACCACGGGCCCTGCCACGTGTCCAACTGAAACCAGACCGCCTGCGGCGTGGCTGCGGTCGGGTAGAAGTTGCTGATCGCTTCCAGATTAAACGTGGGCGTGGTGCTCTCCGTTAAGTTGCCGGGCAGGGCATCGATCGTCGTCAAAAAAGGATTTTCCTGCACCGGCTGCTCGGTAATTTCGTGGACACTGCCGCTGCTGTTGTCTGGCACGTAGAGCGTGTTTGTAACCGGATTGATGACGGCGCTACGGATCTGCACAGCATTGGGCAAGCTGATCGTAGTGGCCGTATCGGTCGCACCGTTGATGGCAGTGACGTTGGTGGTGAGCCCGGGCGTGTTGGTGCAACCCGAGCCGCAGTTGATGGCGTAGATCGTGTTTGTGACCGGATTGACGGTCACGCCGAACGGCAGGGCGCCGGCGTTCACACTGCTGTACGCGTAGACCGCGCCGTTAATTACCGATATGTTATCGCTGTTGATGTTGGGGGCGTAGATCATATTCGTAATCGGATTTACAGCCACGCTAAAAGGCGTGCTTTCCAGGTAGATGATGGTCGTTGCGTTGGTCGCTCCGTTTATGGCGGCCAAGGTGTTATTGCCCCCGTTAGCTGTATAGATCATGTTGGTCACCGAGTTGATCGCAACGGCCAACGGCCCGGATTCATACCCGGTGCTAACGGTGGCAGCGACTGTATTGTTCGCCCCGTTAATCACGGTGACACTGCCACTCTGGTAGTTAGTCACGTAGATCAAGTCGGTGACCGGGTTAACCGCAACAGAGTTGGGTCCGGTTCCGGCTGCTATCGTGGTGGTCGCGTTGTTCGCGCCATTGATCACGGTCACATTGTTGCTGTTGAAATTGACCACATAGATCATGTTGGTCACCGGGTTGACCGCCACTGCTATTGGGCCGTTTCCCACGGTAATCGTGATAACTGTATTGGTCGCGCCGTCGATCGCACTGACTGTATTGCTGCTGCTGTTGGCCGCATAGATCATGTTGGTCACCGGGTTGACCGCGACCGCTACTGGGCCGGTCCCCACGGCAATTTCATTTTCAGTCCATCCGGTAGCACCGTTTATCACCGAGACCGTGTTGGACTGGTTATTGGCCGCATAAATCAGATTCGTGGCAGGATTGACGGCGACGGCCCCGGTGCCCTGCCCGGTTGGGGCGGTCTGGACGGAGTAGGTCGCGCCGTCAATGACGGTGACGTTGTTGCTGCTGCTGTTGGCTACGTAGATCGCGTCCGTCACGGGGTTGACGGCGACAGCGTAGGGTGCCGTCCCGGCGGCGAGTGTGGTGGCCGCGTTGGTCGCTCCATTGATCGCGGTGACGTTGCTGCTGCTCAAATTAGCCACATAAATCATGTTGGTTGTCGGGTTGACGGCCACGGAGATGGGAGCGGTTCCGGTGCTGATGGTAGCGGTCGCATTCGTCGCCCCATTGATCGCGGTGACGGTGCCGCCCAAATTAGCCACATAAATCATGTTGGTGATCGGGTTGACCGCCGCGGCGTAGGGATCGTTGCCGACGGTGACCGTGGCCGTGGCATTGGAGGCCCCGTTAATGACGGTCACGGTGTCGCTGTCCTGGTTGAGAACGTAGATCATATTGGTGACCGGGTTGACGGCCATGGCTTGAGGGCCACTTCCGACGCTGACTGTGGCGGTGGTTGCGTTGGTAGCTCCGTTGATTACGGTAACGGTGCTGCTGCCCTCGTTGACCACGTAGATCGTATTAGTGGCCGGGTTGACGGCGACGCCGTGGGGGCTAGTCCCAGCGGTGAGCGTGGTGGTCGCGTTGTTAGCGCCATCGATCACGGTAACCGAGCCGGAGCCGGTGCCTCCACATAACGATCCGCAGTTGGCCACGTAGATCATGTTGGTGTCCGGGTTGACGGCGACAGCAACCGGAACGCTGCCGGCGCTCACGGTCGAGGTCGCGTTGGTGGCCCCATTGATTACGGTTACGCTGTTGCTGACCCCGTTGGACACATAGATCATGTTGCTCGTCGGGTTGACGGCGATGGCAGTCGGAGTGTAGCCGACGCTCACGGTCGAGGTCGCGTTGGTGGCCCCGTTGATCACACTCACGTTGTTGCTGTTCGAGTTGACCACGTAAACCATGTTGGTCGCCGGGTTGACGGCCACGGCGTCAGGTCCGGATCCCGCGGCAATTGTGGCCGTAACCCACTGGGCGTGGAGCACCGGAGCTGCGAACGATAGAACTGCGAAGACAGCCGAGACGACAACCACGATTTTTCGTCCTGAGATATTACGCATAGCAGTCCTACCCCATTCTTCGGCGTACGCCGAGAGCGCACACGGCTCGCTAAGAGCGTTCCGGTGGCGGCCCATCTACTGAAGAAATCGGAAATGGGAGGAAAAAGACGACACGTCAGGGCGATTTTTTAAAGCTGGCAGGGCCGGAAGTTGGCCAATCAGTTAAGAGCAGAGATGCGTCGAAATGATCATTTCCCTGCAGAAATACAGGGCAAATCGTTCAATGAAGAGGACTTGCACGACTCCTTGGAAGTCAGCCCCAACCACTTTGGCGCTGCAGGGGAACAGCTCGAAGACCGGTTTGCTTACAACTTTGCCCGGAGCATGCTGATTACGTCATCTGAGGTGATCACGCCGGTCAGCTTATTGTGCTCATCGACCACGGGCATCATCAGCAGGTTGTATTTGTCGAACAGTTCGGCGACTTCGTTTTCGCCGAGGCCCTCGTGACTCAGGATGAGCGGCTCCTGAGTCAGGGACAGCATGGGGATGGCCGGGTCCGCGAGCACGATCTTAGCCAGCGGAACGGCGCCCACCAGGGTTCCGTGGGAGTCGACCAGGTAGATGGTGCTGACGGCTTCCACTCCACCTTCAAAGTGGCGCATGGAATCGATCGCATTCTGGACCGTGGCGGTGACCGGCAGCGCCAGGAATTCGGTGGTCATGCGGCCGGCGGCGGTTTCTTCTCCGTGTTCGAGCAGTTCGACGACATCCTGGCGCTCTTCCGGCTCCATCTGCACCAGGATTTGTTCGGTGCGATCTTCTGACAGGTCGCCGAGCAGGTCGGCGGCGAGGTCGGGGCGCATTTCCTCGACGATGTCGGCGGCTCGCTCGGAATCGAGCGATTCGACGATCGACTTCTGAACCTTTGGTTCGAGTTCCTCGAGGGCTTCGGCGGCTACGTTTTCATCCAGCGTCTGGAAAACTGCCTGGCGTTCATCGGGAGCGAGATCTTCCACGATGTCGGCAATGTCGGCGGGATGCAGCTTGGCCAGGCCATCGTGCGAGATTTTCAGCTTTACGCGGCGCGCCGGATCGGTCTCGATCAGGTCGACAAAATTCCACGGAATGGTTCGTGGCGGAATTCTTCCCAGCAAGGTGTGCAGAGCCGCGCGCGGCGCCACTCCGCGCAGCAGCCGCCTGACCGCCCCGCGTGCGCCCACGTCGACAGAGATCACCCGCAGAACGGCGCGTGCGGGTTCGTTCGGCCCCGCCGCTTTCGGCGCATCCACCACCAGGTCGACATCATTGACGCGGACCACCTTGCGCCCGTTGATATCGATGACCTGCTGGTCCAGCAGATCACGCTCCAGCAGGAACAAACCTTCCGCCCCGTTCGCGGCGGCCCAGTCTGCCGAGTTGGTCGCGCTGCGCACTCCGCCATTGATGCCGGATACGGCTGCCAGCGGGAGCACGCGATTGCCCGATTTTGTTTTCACGATGAACGACGCGATCCGGGAACGATCCTCTTGCGGGGCCAGGGTTACTTCGCGCACACGTCCGCTTGCCGCGCCAGACGGGTCATACACCGTGGCGCCTAACAGTTCGCTCAAGGCAAGCATGTTCATCCCGCTACAGATTACTCAAGTCGCGGGGGAAGCGGAAGTAGGAAAGCAGGGGCCAGCGCTCAGAGGGCAGGGGTTAGGGTTCTGGGGTCGGACGCCGGAACTACTCGGGCGTCCGCCCCGTATAATAGCTAGAGTGCGGCTTATCTTCGATATCTTCGGCCAGACCCTGCGGACGCTCTGGGCGCATAAGCTGCGCTCGTTCCTCACTATGTTCGGGATTGCCTGGGGCGTTGGTTCCCTTCTGCTGCTGGTGGGTCTGGGTGAGGGCTTCCGTTCAGGGAACCGCAAGCAATTCGATTCCCTGGGCGAAAACGTGATGTTTATCTGGTCCGGCCGGGCTCCGGTCGTGCAGGGCAGCTTCACCGCCCTGCGGCAGTATTACCTGACTTATCGCGATTACGAGGACATTCTGCAGGAGTGCCCCAGCGTGGCGGCGGCTGCGCCCGTCATCCGGCGCAGCGACATTCGCGCGGTCAGCGATTTTTACCAATCCAGCGGCCCCATCATGGGAGTTCCGGCCATGTTCAGCAAGATCCGCTACTTGCCCATGAATGAAGGCCGCTGGCTCAATGACCTGGACGATCAGCAGAAACGTCCGGTGATCGTGCTCGGCGATGAAGCGCGGCGCACCATGTTCCTGGGACGCCCGGCGGTGGGCAGCACGATTCTGCTGAACGGCATCCGCTTTGAGGTGATTGGCACGCTCGCGCGGATCGGCCACGGCGACAACGTAAACCAGAACCTGCAAAGCTACGTGCCGTACAGCGTGATGCACGAATATTTCCGCCCCACCAACGTGGGCATCGCTCCGGATGTAATTTCGTTCATAAACTACCAGCCGCGCTCTCGCGCGCTGCACGAAACCGCACAGCAGGAAGTCCATAAGATTATTGCCCGCAATCATGGCTTCGATCCGGACAGTCCCGACGCGTATGACGAATGGGACACGATCAAGACGGTCGACCAGATCGGCAAGATATTCGACGCCATGAACATGTTCCTGGGCAGCGTAGGACTGATCACACTGGCGCTGGGGGCGATCGGCATCATCAACATCATGCTGGTGGCGGTGGCCGACCGCACGCGCGAAATCGGACTGCGCAAGGCCATCGGAGCCACCAACAAGAGCATCATGTTCCAGTTTTTTGTGGAAGGCGCCTTCCTGACGCTGGTCAGCGGAGGCATCGGCATTGCCGGCGCGGCCGGACTCATGGCGCTGCTTTCGGGAGTCGACCTCGGCCAGGGATTTGATCCGCCCAAGCTGGTGGTTTCCACTGCGGTTCTGGCGATTGTTTCATTGGGCATCGCAGGAATTGCGGCGGGACTTTATCCCGCGCGCCGGGCGGCGCTGCTGGAACCCGTCGAGGCGCTTCGCAAGGAATAATATGCATAAACCACCGGATGAAGTCCCCGAGCACCGAAGGCGTTTCGAATTGCCGGCGTTCGCCGCCTATGGCGACCTGCTGACGCAGGCCTATTCGGCTATGCGCCACGATCTGCGCAAGACCCTGCTTACGATGGCTGGGATGGCCTGGGGCATCGCGACCGTGGTGCTTCTGCTGGCGTATGGCAACGGTTTTGCGCACGCCATCGAGACCATCTTTGAAAGTTTTGGCGCTACGGCGGTGGGCGTTTTCCCGGGACGAACTTCGCAGCAGGCGGGCGGAAACAAGGCGGGAATGCCTATCCGCTTTACCAGCGACGATGTCGAACTTCTGCGCAATAACATTCCTCTGGCCCGGCATGTGGTGCGCATGGGGCAGAAGGATTCGACGGTGCAGAACGACAACCGTTCGTTTACCTTCCCGGTGATGGGCCTCGATCCGGCAATCCAACAAATCTGGAACCTCGATATCGAGCAGGGGCGCTTTATCAACGACGCGGACAACATGCAACACGGCCTCTACGCGGTGCTTGCCTCCGAGGCGCGCGACAAACTTTTTTCCGGCATGCCCGCGGTTGGGCAAACCATTCGCATCGACGGCGTGACGTTCGAAGTAATTGGCGTGGGCAAACCGAGAATGCAGGAAGGCGACAACGACAACAACCGCGTGGTCTACATTCCGTACAACTCCTTCGATGTGCTCAAAGACAACCACTACATCGACGGCATGTGGCTGGATTCCGCGGGCCTCGATCACGACAAGATGGCGAAGACGATTAAAGACTCGCTGGCCGCGGCCCACGGGTTCAAGCCGGACGATCCGCGTGCGGTCTTCGTGTTCGACGCGCAAAAACAACTTTCGCAGTTCGACATCATCTCGACCGCGCTGAAGGTTCTGCTCGCCTTTATCGGGACGGTCACGCTGGGCATTGGCGGTGTGGGCCTGATGAACATCATGCTGGTGTCGGTGACGCAGCGCACTCGCGAAATCGGAGTGGAGAAAGCGCTGGGGGCGCGGCGGCACGATATTCTGTTTCAATTTCTCGCCGAAGCTATGGTGATTACGGCGGCCGGCGGCGTTCTTGGAATCGCCCTCTCCTACGCAGTTTCTTTGGCGGCGGGGCGCCTCACGTTCTACAGTGCGCTGGCCAAGCACGCCGAGGCTGCGGATATTCGGCTGATTGTTTCCCCTGGCATCCTGATCGTGGCTACGGGAATTCTGGCGGTGGTGGGTGTGGTCAGCGGGATGGTGCCGGCGCTGCGCGCGGCGAATCTCGACCCGATCGAAGCGCTGCGCTACGAATAAGCCACGATGCCTCATGCGGCGCTGATGGGCCCGACCGGGCGCACCGACTTGGGCGCTGAGGCGAAAAGCCGGTGCTATTCTTTTCCTGATGTCCGATTCGATACTGTCTCTCGCGGCACTTCCGGCCGACGCCCGGATCGCTTACGGTGCCGACCCGAATCAATTTTTCGATCTTCGCCTGCCGAAGAGCGAACTGCCCACAGGAACAAAGAAATCCAAGAAACTCTATCCGCTCGTCATCAACATCCACGGCGGCTACTGGCGAGCTAAATACAACCTGGATCACACCAGCCACCTTTGTGCGGCGCTGACTGCTAAAGGTCTGGCGACCGCCAACCTGGAATACCGCCGCGTCGGCAACGAAGGCGGAGGCTGGCCGAACACTTTCGCCGATATCCGCAGCGCTTATAATTTTCTTCTGCAAAACGCTAGCCAGCACAATCTCGATCCACAGAGATTTCTGATCATGGGCCACTCCGCGGGGAGCCAGCTTGCGCTTTGTCTGGCAGGTCATGAACCCAGCGTGACGCGGGTGGTATCACTCGCCGGCGTCGTGGACCTGCAGCGGGCCTACCAACTGCACCTCAGCAACGATGCCGTGGTCGAGTTCCTGCGCGGCACGCCGAGCCAGGTTCCCGACCACTACCGAGAAGCCGATCCCATGCAGCTTGCGATTCCCCGGGCCCGCCAGTGGTTGATTCACGGCTCGGCGGACGATGTCGTTCCACCCGCGTTCAGCCGCGACTACGTCGCCGCCAAACAAAAGCGGACCGGCAAGGAAAAAGAAGATGTGCACCTGCTGGAGATTCCCGAGGCCGATCATTTCGAGTTGATTGACCCGCGATCGCCGGCATGGAAACAGGTCGAACCTGCCGTTCTCGATCTCGTGAATCCCTTATAATCGTCCGTCTATTATCGTGCGTCACCCCGGGAGAATCCTTTGCCCTTCGACGACCTCCGCCAATGGATCGCCGCGCTCGAGCGCGCCGGCGAACTGAAGCGCGTCCAGACCGAAGTCGATCCGATACTTGAGATCGCCGAAATCACGGATCGCGTCTCGAAAGGCCGCGATGCCAAAGGCGTCCCCGGCGGTCCCGCTCTTCTTTTCGAGAACGTCAAGAGCCATCCTGGAGCCAAGGTTCTGATCAACCAGTTCGGCTCCGAAGCTCGCATGAAGCTCGCTCTCGGGGTCTCGTCTCTCGACGAAATCGCCGACCGCATCCGCGTCTTCATGGACGTGAAATCGCCGCAAGGCTTTCTCGACAAAATCAAAATGCTTCCCATGCTGGCCGAGATGGGAAAGTTCTTTCCTAAGATTGTTGCTTCTGGCCCCTGCAAGGAAGTGATCAAGCGCGATAATTTTTCTCTGCTCGATCTCCCGATTCTGCAATGCTGGCCGCAAGACGCTGGACGCTTCATCACTCTGCCGTGCGTGACCACGCGCGACCCGAAGACCGGCAAGCGCAATCTGGGCATGTACCGCATGCAGGTATACGACGAGCGCACCACCGGCATGCATTGGCAGCGCCAGAAAATCGGAGCCGAGCATTACCGCGAAGCCCTGCGCCGCGCCGCGAGTGTGGGGACGGGCACTCCTGCCCGTCCCGCCGAGCGCAGCTCGGCTGCTCTTGGCACGGACGCATCCCGCGCCGTCGACATCATGGCCCGCAGTTCCGGCGGCTCGGTGCTCGCCGAGGGCGACCGCCCCAGCGGCAAAATGGAAGTCGCAATCGCCATCGGCACCGACCCGGCCGTGACGTTCTCTGCGATTGTCCCGGCACCGCCCGATGTCGAGGAATATCTCATCGCCGGCTTCCTGCGCGGAGCACCGGTCGAACTCGTGAAGTGCGAAACTGTCGACCTCGAAGTTCCCGCCTCCAGCGAGATCGTCCTCGAAGGCCACGTTCACCTCGACGAACTCCGCACCGAGGGTCCGTTCGGAGACCACACTGGCTTCTACTCGCTGGAAGATCTCTATCCCGTCTTTCATCTCACCTGCGTCACGCATCGCAAAGATCCCATCTACGCCACCACGATCGTCGGCAAACCGCCGCAAGAAGACGCTTACATGGGAAAGGCGGTCGAGCGCATTTTCCTGCCGCTGATGAAGCTGACCATCCCGGAACTGGTCGACATCAACCTGCCCGTTGAAGGCGTGTTCCACAATCTGATGATCGTCTCCATCAAGAAGTCGTATCCCGGGCAGGCTCGCAAAGTGATGAACGCGATCTGGTCGCTGGGCCAGGCCATGTTTACGAAGTGCGTCATCGTGGTTGACGAAGACGTTGACGTGCAGAATCTCGCCGACGTCACGCTGAAGGTCTTGAACCACATCGATCCCGAGCGCGACATTCAATTCACGCTGGGCCCCGTCGATTCGCTCGACCACGCTTCCCGCCTGCCGAATTACGGCTCGAAAATGGGGATTGACGCCACCCGCAAGTGGGCGAGCGAAGGCTTCACGCGCCCGTGGCCCGATGAGATTGTGATGGACGCGAGAACGAAGGCGCTGGTGGATGGTAAGTGGAAGGATCTCGCTAAGCAGTTGGGGATCAAATAGGCGCGGAAAACGTAGGAACTGGTTCCCGGGCAAGAAACGTCGGGCCTCGGGATGACAGACCAGAGGGATAACCGGCGAAACTCGCGTCACAGGTTAGGTAAGCGGCTCAACTAGTCCACCTAACCGGTAACATGGCGATCTCCGGTTAGGGGTCCCGTAGACAGCGGGCCTTGGATGAAAACCGCGCGGGCGAGGCGCCCGTGGCCACACGAGCGGTGCTGGCGCGGGGTTATGGCTTCTTCTCATAGCCGCGGCATTGCAGCACGGGCAATCGCGGGTATTTCGGAAACGTTGGATCCGTGGCGGAGCGTTCGCACAAATAAAACTTCGACCCGCGCGCGGACTGCACCACCCGAATGAAACGGCAGTCGGAGCACAGTCCAATGCCGCTGCGTTCGAGTTCTTGATCCCGCCCGGGTCTGTCATTTTCTGTCGACACGCGCATCCTCGAGCCGCCAAACGGTACGGCGACTGCCCCTTTCGGTATACTAATCGGGTATGCCGGTATTGAAGAACATTGCCGCGATCGCCAAGGGGATGAGCATCACCTTCATGGAGATGTTCCAGCCCACGACGGTGGAAAACTATCCTGACGGCAAGGGTCCGCTGAAGGGAGCGCGCTTCGAGGCGCGGTTCCGCGGAGCCCACGTGTTGCAGCGCGACGAAAATGGATTGGAAAAGTGCGTGGCCTGTTTTTTGTGCGCTGCCGCTTGCCCTTCCAACTGCATCTACATCGAGGCTGCTGAGAATACGGCTGAACGCCGCATCAGTGGCGCGGAGCGCTACGCCAAGGTTTACAACATCGATTACAACCGCTGCATTTTTTGCGGCTATTGCGTAGAGGCTTGCCCCACCGATGCGATTACTCACGGGCATGGATTTGAGCTGGCCAGCTTCAACGCCAGCAACCTGGTTTACCGCAAGGAGCAAATGCTGGCCCCCCGGCCCGCACACATGGGTGCCAACGTGGTCTTCAACCAGTCCGACGTGGATGGTGGCGCGCCCGCACAGTTTGTGGCAGGGAGTTAACTTCGGAGAGCCTCAAGTTTGAGAGCGCAATCGACACGCCGGTCCAGCGGGCCGGCGTTTTTGCGTTGCCAGTTGCCTAGAAAAGCATTTGGTGGTGGAGTGAAGCTGGAATCGCTAAAGCGTCCGAACGAGCAGAGCGCGGGAACCCCTTGCGGGGCTGGTTTTGGTTCCGGCGGTATGGGGTCCTTCGACTGCGCGTGATCCGCCTTTGGCGGATCATGCTTCGCTCAGGATGACAGTACTATTTAGATGACAGCACTATAAGAAAAACCTTCTGCTCGGCGAATTAGAACGTAGCCGCCAGCTTCAGCGCGTAGCTTCTCGGCGGGCCGATGGCGTTGCCTGAGAACAATCCTCCGAAGTCGATGACGTTCAGGCGGTTGTTGAGATTCTCCCCGTCGGCTTGCAGACGCAGGGCACGCCCTTCTTTCTTATAGAGGTCGGCTCCGGCCGATGCGTTGACCGAGAGCAGAGGCTTGATGCGTCCGCGATCAAAATTAATGCGGTCCACCACTGCTTGCCCGTACTCGGCGAGCGCCTGGTCGTAAGTACCGCCAAAATCAAATGGCAAACCGCTGCCGTATTCGGCGCCGGTGGCGATCCATAGCCGGGACGCCAGGTTGTAGCGAATACGCGCGCGCGCTGTGTTGCGCTGATCCTGCGAATCGGGAAAATGTCCGGTGAGCTGAGTCGTGGCGTTGACGGCATCGTCGCCGAGAAACAGGCCTCCCGTCACGGGGAACCAGGCGTTGCCCACGATGTAAGAATAACTCAGATAGCCCGAGAACCGCCCCCAGTGCGGCACTTCGAGCTTGCCTTCTGCCCCGTAGATGATGGCTTTGCGAAACGCGATGGGAAAACTGACCGCCGTGCTCAGGATTTGATCGTCGTCGGCATAGTTGTTGACGTAGCGCCGGAAGTAGTTCGCATCGAGACGCAGTCGGTCGAACAAACTCTTGGTCGCGCCGAACTCGAAGTAATTGCCGTGCGAGGGCTCGACGGGCAGCCGCAGCACGCTGGGATCCAGTGACGTGACCTGAGAAGAACTCGACAGCAGAATGTTTTCGAACGATGGCGTCTGGAAGACGCGGTCATAGGAAGCGTGAACCACCATTTTCGCAGCCGCAAAATTACGCGCGATCGAAACGCGCGGGCTGACCGCATTTTGATTGACCAGCAACTGATAGTGGTCCCAGCGCAGGCCAGCGTTGACCGTCCAGTTGCCGAGGTGAATCAGATCCTGAAGAAATGCCGCTTGTTCAAGATCGGGGCGGCTTCCAGTAAAAGCAAACGTCCGGGGTGTGCCGGGATCGAATGGATTGTTGGGATCGTTCGGACTCACGGTGATGATGTCGCTGATGTTTTCGTGGAGAAAAAGATTGTCGGACTCGATGCCAGCTTTCCATTCATGCCTGCCATGATGGATAGAGACGGCGGCGTTGAAGTATCCCTCCTTGAAGTCGTTATGCTGGAACGCAATGATCGGCCAGGAGCTGTTGTTGGAATTGAGATCGTTGGAATTGTCGCGAACCATGCCCCGAAAGTCGGCCAGCACGTTGGCTGAGAAAATGTGCTGATAGCTGACGATGCCCATGGTCTCAAAGTTGTCGGCGGTCTGCAGCTGGGGCGCTGTGCCCGGCGGGTTTTGTAATTCCGGGACCTGCTGAATCTGTTCGTTGGGAATTTCGTAGCGGGAAAGTTCGTGACGGACACTGAGCGTCAGATGATCTTTGGGAGTGAGATCGCGCTCGTAGCCAAGAGAGAAATCTCCGGTGGTGCCGCGGTTCGTATAATTCTCGGGAACCACCGGATTGAGGTAATGCGCGGTCCTATTGCCGGACGCGCTGGCGGAGATGGCGTTTTTTCCAAACTTATCCTCAACCTGGGCGAAGGCGCCGGCGGTGTCGAAGCTGCCGCCGGAGAGAACAGTTTCTCCATGCCAGCCGGGCTGCGAGTCGCGCAAGGTGTTGACTTCGACGACGCCTCCCATTTTTCTTCCATATTCCGCGGGGATTCCGGCGGTGTAGATGGTCATCGAGTCGATGTCGTCGGCCTCGATCTCCGGACCAAAGCTGGGCGAGCGATTGTCGGTGAGCGGGACGCCATCGACTACGAACTGGGTTTGATACTCCGAGCCGCGTGGGTGAAGAACTGCATTGCCCTCATAGAGCCAGCCGGGCTGCGAGTTCACCAGATCTACCAACGACCGCCCGGGCAACGAAGCGGCGCGGTCGGCGATGGTCTGCGCGTCGATGCGGTTCAGGGAGGTGGTGCGGTCGGGATCGAGCAGCGTGTTTTCGGCGGTGACGTTCACGGCAGTGCTCAGGGCGGCAATGCTGAGCTTCACCAGATATTCAGTAGGAAGAGCTGAACGGATTTGGATCACGCCATCGAACGGGGAAAATCCTTCGTGTTCCACTCTCAGGCGGTAACGCCCGAATGGCAGGCTGCGCGCCGTCAACGCGCCCGCGTCATCCGCGACATACGCGCGATGGAACTGGTTGGCATCGCTGGCAAGCTGAGCTGAGGCCTTGATCGCCAGACCGTCGGGATCGGTCACTCTTAGGCGAAGTTCTCCCGTGCCGCTCTGGGCCAGCAGCGGCAGAGCGAACAACAGAAAGATCGCAAGCCGCTGGGAAAATACACGCATGGCCGAAAGTTTGAGCAAGAATTATGCTAACAGTTTCGCCGAGCCGTACCTGCTTCCCTGCGAGGTTCGGGGCCGCAGCACAGCCACAAACTGCCGCGAATCCATGACGATTTTACAAATCGCAGACAAAGCTTTGACAAAACTTCCCGGGCGCCGGGGCATGCTTGCCTGCAGATCCGGACTTCCGGTGGAAGCTTCCAGATACAAGCCTGGTTGTGTTTTCCGGCGCCGGGAAATCGGATCGTGATCTTCACGCCCTCCATCGGGGGAATGAGGGAAAATGGGTGCTCGTACCGCAGGGGGTGCGAGTGCCCGTTTTACTTTTAGAGCAGCCGGCCTAGATGGGCCGGGGGTCGCCTCGTCACTGCCTCGCGAACGTCCGGGGATTCCATCCCAGCTCAACTGTTACAATCCGTGGTACCAAACAGGACAGCGATTTCCTCTTTTGCCCGGCTGCGCGCAGCGTCGCGGGGCAGAAGTGACGATGCAAACGTCCTGCAGGACACAAACCAGCGCCATGAAATGTCCTTTTTGCGGATTTGCCAATGACAAGGTCGTAGACTCGCGCGAAAGCAAAGAGGCGGAGTCGATCCGGCGGCGGCGCGAGTGCCTGAAGTGCGGCAAGCGCTTCACCACCTACGAGCGCATCGACGAAATTCCCTACATGGTGGTGAAGAAGGACGGGCGGCGGGAAAAATTCGACCGCCAGAAAGTTTTGAATGGCCTGCTGCGCGCTTGCGAGAAGCGGCCCGTCCCTATCAGCAAGCTGGAGCAGATCGTCAACGAAGCCGAGTCGTTCGTTATCGAGTCGGCGGAGCGCGAGCGCAAGACCAGTGAACTGGGCGAGCTGATCATGAATCGCCTGCGGCGCTACGACAAGGTTGCTTACGTGCGTTTCGCTTCGGTCTATCTGGATTTTAAAGATGTGAAGGAATTCATGAACGAGCTTAAGGATCTCGTGAAGACTAAGGATGTGGCGGACGCTGGTAAGAAAAGCGCGGGTAAGGTTTAGCACCGCAGCGCGCCGCGACAGCACTATGCTCAGGATCACATATAGGAAACGTCTCAAGGACCGAAGTCATGAGTCATAAAGTAACTTTGATCCCCGGCGACGGCATCGGCCCTGAAGTCAGCAAGGCCACGGTCCGCATTCTGGAAGCGACTGGGGTGAAGTTCGAATGGGAAACGTTCGCGGTTGGAGCCGAAGCCTACGAGAAGTCCGGCGAATACATTCCCAAAGAAGTGATTGAGTCGATCGAGCGCACGCACGTGGGGCTGAAGGGACCGGTTACAACCCCGGTGGGCGGCGGCTTCTCCAGCATCAACGTTGCGCTGCGGCAGAAGTTCGAGCTGTATGCCAACTTCCGCCCGATTCGAAATCTGCCGCACATTCCCACGCGCTATCCTGATGTGGATCTCATTATCGTTCGCGAAAATACAGAGAGCCTTTATTCCGGGCTGGAGCACGAAGTGGTGCCCGGGGTGGTGGAGAGCTTGAAGATCATCACCGAGAAGGCATCCACCCGCATTGCCCGCTTTGCGTTTGAGTATGCGCGAAAGAATCAGCGCAAGAAGATCCACGCTATTCACAAAGCCAACATCATGAAGCTGTCGGACGGCCTATTCCTGCGTTGCTGCCGCGCGGTGGCCAAGGAATATCCCGAGATCATTTACGGCGAGCACATTGTGGACAACACCTGCATGCAGCTGGTGATGAACCCGTATCAGTACGACATGCTGGTGATGGAAAATTTGTACGGCGACATTATTTCCGACCTGTGCGCGGCGTTTGTCGGCGGACTGGGATTCGTTCCCAGCGCAAATCTCGGGGATCACTGCGCAATTTTCGAGGCGGTACACGGATCGGCGCCGGACATTGCGGGCAAGAACATTGCGAACCCTACCGCCCTGTTGCGGTCGGCGCTGCTGATGCTGCGGCATCTCGACGAGCATGAGGCCTCCACGCAAATTCGAAATGCGCTCGAGCGCGTGTACCGGCATCCCGAGAAACTCACTCGCGACATTGGCGGCAAGGCTGGCACATCCGAGTTCGCCGACCATGTGATTGAAGAAATGTCGAACGCGAAGACAACCGCCTGACGAGGTATAACGACCTGGCCGTTTTGGGATCAGCGATGCTTCAGGGCTTCCAACTCTTCCAGCGTTCGCGGCCAGTCGGAACCCAGCAAGCGCGATAAGCCGCGATCCGCAAGGACTTTGCCGTTTGTCTGGCAGCGTGCGCAGTAGTTCGTTTCCTTGTCGGCATAGCGAATCCGCAAAACCTTCTCACCACACCGCGGACAGGGCTGGCCGAAGCGGCCGTGAACCGCCATTTCTTTGCGAAACGCGGTCACTTTTTCTGGAAAGCCTGACTGTGCCTCATCCCGAAGCCGGTCGATCCACAACTGCAGCGTTTCTCTGGTGGCTGCGTACAATCTTTTCCATTCCTGCGGCGTGAGCTTTTGCGTGAGCGTGATTGGCGACAACTGCGCCGCGTGCAGGATCTCGTCGGAATAGGCGTTGCCGATGCCGCTGAGCAGGCGGGGATCGGTGAGCGCGCGCTTCAGCGTATGGTTTTCAGCCGAAAGTGCGGCGCGAAATGAATCCTGGTCAGCCTCGAAGACGTCGATTCCTCCGGCGTCAAAAGAATTGAGGGACGCTTCGCCGCTAACTACATGCAGCGAAGCGCGACGCTTCGCACCGGCTTCGGTGAGAACCAACGAGCCGTTGGGAAAATCGAAAGCTGCCAGATTCTGGCGGCCCGCCAACTTCACATTCGGGCTGCGCCAGTGCAGTCGGCCGGCGATCATCAGGTGCAACACCAGCCAAAGGTCGCCGTCGCCGTTCATGCCGATGGCAAAACGCTTACCCACACGCCGCAATTTTTCAACTGTGCGGCCTTCAGCGCTCGCGAGCGCGGGCTCGACCGTTCGCAGCAGAAAAGGACTCGCCAAGCGGATTCGCGTCATCGGCTGACCGACGATGCGCGATTCGAGGGCAGTGATGTACGCGGAAATATCTGGCAGCTCGGGCATAGATAAAAAGGTCGATATCAGCTTGCATGGCAACGCACGGACTTGGCAACTCGCGAAATTCTTCGCAGAGATCCACTCCGCCATTGACTCTCGCCGCGGATGGGAGTACATTCGCCCGTTCTGGGGAATCAGGGGAATGTCGCGCACATCACGGCGTGTAGGGATAGTTCTATTCCAGCTGGGCGGACCCGACAGCCTGGAAGCGATTGAACCTTTTCTTTACAATCTTTTTTGCGATCCCGATATCATCGATTTTCCCTTCGCCCGCATCGGTCGCAAGGCGCTCGCCAAGCTGATCTCCACTACCCGGGCGCGTAAGGTGCAGCATCATTACGCGACCATTGGCGGATGCTCGCCGATCCGCCGCAATACCGAGCGGCAAGCGCGGGCTCTTGAACTCGAATTGAATCGCGTGGGCGTAGATGCGCGCTGTTTTGTGGCCATGCGTTACTGGCATCCTTTCACCAGCGAGGCCATCGCGAGCCTGCGGCAAGCGGAATGCGACGAGGTGGTGTTGCTGCCTCTGTACCCTCAGTATTCGTCGACCACTACGGGATCCAGCTTGAACGAGTGGCAGCGCCTGTTCCACGGGGACGTACGAGTAGATTACGTTGAGACTTTCTATCGCAATACGATGTATCTCGACGCGGTTGTGGAAAAAGTTGATGAGGCTTTACGCCGATTCCCTGCTCTGGGACAGCCAGAGATTGTTTTCAGCGCGCACAGCGTTCCCATGTCGGTGATTCAAAAGGGCGATCCTTATCAGAGGCAGATCGAGGCAACCGTAAAGTTGCTCATGGAGCGCGGCGGGTGGAGCAATCGCCACCGCCTCTGCTATCAAAGCAAGGTGGGGGCAAGCAAATGGTTGCAGCCCTCGCTGCATCAAACATTACATACGCTGGCCGCGGAACAGGTTCGCGAGGTGTGCATCGTTCCGGTGGCTTTTGTTTCCGACCACGTGGAAACGCTGGGGGAAATCGACCACGAGGCGCGTGCCCAGGCGCGGCGACTGGGCTTTACGCAATTTGAAATGAGTGCCGGGCTGAACGATTCGCCGAAGTTCATAACTGCTCTCGGGCAGATTGTGTTGCAGGCTATGGGCGAAACGGTACACCAGTTGATTCCGGCACGTGATGAGGAATCGTTGAGAGCCGTGTCTGCCCCGGCTTATATGGCGGCCGCTGGGTTGGATTAGGTAAGAAGTGATCGAAACACAGGAGGAGACTCATGGCGGAACCGGAGACCGGTAAGGTCAATCCGAATCCGGAAGCAGCGAAACCTGCTGCCAAGGCCGCGGTGGATGCCACGAAATATGTGGGCACGCCTGCAGTAGGAACCTCGAAAGCAGCTGCGTCTGCGGGCGTGGGCGGGACGGTACCGTTCACGGAGGTCGACCGGCGCCGGCGCCGTTTTGTCTGGACATTGGTGACGGGGTTTTTGACCGCGTGGTTCATTGCATTCTTCCGTTTTTTTCTGCCTCGCACTCTTTTCGAACCCAACAGCGTTTTCAAGATTGGATATCCCTCGGAGTTCGCGCTGGGTGTTGATACTAAGTTTCAGCAGAAATACCGCATCTGGGTTGATCGCACTCCTGACCGCGTGTTCGTGATCTACGCGCGCTGCACGCACCTCGGCTGCACTCCGGACTGGAAGCCGAGCGAGAACAAATTCAAGTGCCCGTGCCACGGCAGCGGTTATGACAGCGAAGGGATTAACTTTGAGGGACCAGCGCCGCGTCCCATGGACCGCGCGCACGTGGAGCTAGCGCCTGACGGGCAAATTATTGTCGACACGTCGCGGCTGTATCAGTGGCCGAAGGGGCAGCCCAGTAAGTTCAATGATCCAGGAGCATTTCTGACCGGAGTGTAGCTGGACGCAAGAAGCAGATTCCTCGCGCCAGAAAAAAGGCGCTTGGAATGACAGAAACGATTTGAGCGGACTCATATGGCTGACGAAAACAATCCGAGCGGCACGAACGGGAAAAACGGCAAGGTGGGGCTGGTCGAGCGGGTCACGACCGGCGTCAAGGACGACATTCAGGCCCTCAAGACTGATATCCCCGCCAAAGCGAAGGAACAGATCGAAGGGCTGAAGGATCCCACCAAGACGCAGGTCTACACTTCGATCTTCCGCCACAAGCACGACGACACTCCGCGCAACCGGGCGCTGGGCGTGCTTTCCAACGTGTTCCTGCATCTGCATCCAGCCAAGATCAATCGCGATGCCGTGCGCTACAGCTACACGTGGGGCATGGGCGGGATCACGTTTTACCTGTTCATCATCCTCACCTACACCGGCGTGCTGCTGATGTTTTATTACCATCCCAGCAAGGTGCAGGCATTTCGCGACGTGCTCTACCTCGAGCACGACGTTCCGTTTGGCAAGATTCTGCGCAACATGCATCGCTGGGCGGCTCACCTGATGGTGATTGGCGTCTGGCTGCACATGTTCCGCGTGTTCTTGACCGGCTCGTACAAAAAGCCGCGCGAGTTCAACTGGAACATCGGGGTGCTGTTGCTGGTGTTTACGCTGCTGCTTTCGTTCACCGGATATCTGCTGCCTGATGATCAGCTCGGCTTCTGGGCCGTCACGGTGGGTACGAACATGGCGCGCGCGACGCCGCTGCTGGGTCATGAAGGTCCGTTCGGCTCGATGCTGGGAATGACGCCGTATAACGACGTCCGCTTCGGCCTGCTCGGCGGATCGATTGTGGATGCGAACGCGCTGCTGCGGTCGTACATCTGGCATTGCATCGGGATTCCGATCGTTGCTTCGATTCTGATGATTGTCCACTTCTGGCGCGTGCGCAAAGATGGCGGGATATCAGGCCCGGCGCAAGTAATGCTGGAAGCTGAAGGCGACAAGCCGCGGCGCGGTCCGAAGGCAGCAGGAGAGTAAGAAGCCTATCCGTAGAGACGTAGCTTGCTACGTCTCCGCGGGCAGCAGTGCGAATGCTGGTTAGAGAGACGTAGCAAGCTACGTCTCTACAGGAAACATTATGGACTGGCGACAACTTTGGGAAATCTGTTCGGCTCCGGATAACGTGCCCATCGTGGGCTTGATCCCCCTCCTCTGTTTTTACATTTATCTGGCGTGGAAGCAGGCGCATGCCAACGATCAGTTGATCGAACAACTCGAGGGCGATGCCGCGCTGGCCAAGACGCATCACCGCAAGACCTGGCCGTTCAAACCGGGCTGGCAAAAAGAAGTGCACGTCTGGCCGTTCCTGCTGCGCATTGAATTTCTCGCCGCCATCATTGTCACGATCATCCTGATGGTGTGGTCGATCACGCTGAACGCTCCGCTGGAAGAGCCCGCAAATCCTAACCTGACAATGAATCCCGCGAAAGCGCCGTGGTATTTCCTCGGACTGCAGGAGATGCTCGTCTACTTCGATCCCTGGATCGCCGGCGTCGTGATGCCGACGATGATCATTATCGGGCTGATGGTGATTCCTTACATCGATACGAATCCGCTGGGCAGCGGCTATTACACGTGGAAGCAACGCAAGTTTTCCATAGGGACATTCATGTTCGGGTTCGTGATTCTGTGGGTCGCGATGATCATTATTGGGACGTTCATTCGGGGACCCGGATGGCAATGGTTCTGGCCGGGACAAACCTGGGATCACAACCGGCTGATCTACGAGGTGAACCGCGACTTGCCGGATCTTTTCGGCATCACGTCGAACCTGGGCAAAGCCGTCTTCGGCGCGATCGTGGTCGGCGGATATTATCTGGCGGGGGGCGCGTTAGTGTATTCGCTATTCCGTCGGCGCATGAAGAAGGACTTTCAGCGGATGAGCCTGTTGCAGTTTGCACTGATGCAGTTCTTGTTGCTGACCATGGTGGCTCTGCCGCTGAAGATGGGGCTGCGGCTGTTGTGGCATATCAAGTATGTGTGGATCACGCCCTGGTTCAATATTTGAGAGCGGTGGGCGACACAGCGAGCAGAGATGCTTAGCGAGGACAACAGATTCCTCGCTTCGCTCGGAATGACAAACGGACTCAGAAAGAATGTAGCCGGAGGAAGCGGTGCCTGAACAACCTATCCCCGAGCAGGATCCGATTACAAGCAAGTCTTACGCCGCATACTACGTGATTGCGACGGTGATTCTGGTCGCAACGCTCTTCTGGGCATTGTGGGACGAGGCTTGGGGGCAGCGACCGTGGAAAGCCTTCCAGGAACAGTGGAAGACCCGCTACAGTGCGTTCCTGAATACCGCGCGGTCGAAATCCGCAACGTCAGAGAAGGATGTCGAGCAGAACCCGGACTACGCGGCGCTCAAACAGGGTTACGACAAGGCGTATCAGGATTCCAAAGCTGCGTCCGAAGAGGCGCGCAGAAAACTGGACGATGCCAGCGCCCGGCTGCTGGCGGTGCAGAGCGTTTTCACCGACCGGCGCGCGTATGTGAATGCTCTTACCTACGAACTGGAGACCAGCACCAGCGCGTCAGCGAAAGCGAGCAAACAAAAAGACATTGACGCCTACAAGGCCGAGAAGGCGACGGTCGAGTTCCCGGACGGGAGCAAGAAGCAATACACCTTCCCACAGCTCGAGGAAACTTACAACGAAATCCGCGATGAGCGCACCCGGCTGAGCCTGGATCTCGGCGCCGTGCTGAAGCCGGTAACTGCGGCCAAAGCGAAGATGGATGAATACATCACCGACCACATGGTGGACCTGACGCCGCAGCAAATTGATGGGCTGAAAAAGAAAACGGCGGATTGGGATCCGGCGATCGTGCAGATCAACGTGGCCGAAGCGAATATTGTGGACCGCTGCGAATCCTGTCACATGGGGTCGCGCGAGCCACTGAAGATTACCGAAGCCGCCATGATGTCGAAGGGTGAGAAGAAGCCGGACGAGTATGCAGCGGCGTTTGTGAGCCATACTGAACCGGAGCTGTTGAAGACTCATGATCCGGACAAGTTCGGCTGCTCGCCCTGTCATCAGGGCAACGGGCGCGCCACCACGAGCGTGGAGAAGGCGCACGGAAATTACGAGCACTGGCTCTGGCCTCTGTTTCCCAAAGAAAACGCGCAGGCGGGTTGCCAGACTTGCCACGCGGCCGACATGGTGCTGGCGAGCGGCGACGTGCAGTGGCAGACCATCAACAATGGCAAAGATTTGTTTCGGCAGCGTGGATGTATGGGATGCCACCGCTATGAGGGATATGACAAAGAGCCCGAGGATTTGAACTCGATTGGCCAACAACTCAAGCAGATTGAAACCCAGAAGAGAGACAACCTGAAGCAGACTGCCTACTTGATGAAGCAGGCGGATGCCGCCGAGTCGAACGATGAAGCGAACCGTCTCAACGGCCAAGCAGTGGACTTGAGAGTGGCAAACAGCAAGCTGGACGGGCGTTTGCAGCAGCTCGATTTCCAGTCGCACAGCTTGATGCAGGACATGAAGAAGGTTGGGCCGAACCTGAAAGATGTTCGGCTCAAGCTGAATAAGAATTGGATACCGGTGTGGCTGAAGAAGCCTTCGGATTTCCGCCCCACAACGAAGATGCCGAACTTCCGATTGAGCGATCATCAGATTCAGGCGATCTCGGCTTACATCTGGCAGTCCGGATTTACCGACCCGCTGCCCAAGCACAAGCCCGGCAACGCGGCGCACGGAAAAGAATTATTTGAAACTCGCGGCTGCCTCGCCTGCCACTCGATTGGCGAAGGCGACCAACTGCAAGGCGGAGTGTTCGCCGCAAACCTAACCCGTGTCGGCGAAAAAGCGAACTACGATTACCTCGTCCGCTGGATTCACAACGCGCGGCAGCGCACGCGTCCCTATTGTCCGTACGAAAAGAAAGACATCGGGCCCGAGGATTACTCGAAGAAGGGACTTCCCTACCAGTTCGATCTCGATCACAGCCAGTGTCCCAACGATGGTCACGAACTGCAGGTGCAGAATATGACCGTGATGCCGAGCCTGCGGCTCGCGCCGGAAGATGCGGAGGATATCGCGACGTATCTGATGACGCAGAAAAAGCAGGAGCCGTCGTCGTACGCGGACGCAGCGTTCATGGACGATCCTGCGCTGAAGGAAGAAGGCAAGAAGTGGGTGCGCCATTTTGGCTGCTCGGGCTGCCATGAAATTGCTGGCTTCGAGGATGAAGGGCGCATCGGCACCGAACTCACCTACGAAGGCAGCAAGCCGATCGAGCGTCTCGACTTCGCGCTGTTTACCACGGTGGCGCAGCGCGGCGGCAACAATGCCGAACCGATTACGGATAAGGAAGATCTGGCGCGCCTGCCTGACGGCCCCGCGAAAGAGCCCTGGTACAACCAGAAAGGATTCTTCGAACACAAGCTCGCCGAGCCCAACGTTTACGACAAAGGCAAGGTCAAGGGCGATCTGGAAGCTTCGCGCATGCCCAACCTGCACCTCACCAAGGAGCAGGTGCTCGATCTGACCACGTTCCTGATGGGAAGCGAAGAGACTTCCCTGCCCGCCAGCTATCAATACAAGCCGGGCGACGCGCGGCACGACATTCAGGAAGGCTGGTGGGTGGTCAAGAAATATAACTGCATGGGTTGCCACCAGTTCATCCCCGGGCAGCAGACCATCCTGATGGGATTGAAGCAGTATCAGGATGTGCAGGAGCAGTTGCCTCCGAAGCTGCTGACGGAAGGCGCGCGTGTGGATCCTGAGTGGCTGCGCAAGTTCCTTTCGAATCCGGCTTTGAGCACGACCGACACGAATCGCAACGGCGTGCGGCCTTATTTGAAGGTGCGCATGCCCACGTTCTCGTTCTCGGACAATGAACTGAGGAAGCTGGTGCGCTTCTTCCAGGCGCTGTCGCAGCAGCCGATTCCCTACATCCCGGAAGAAGTTCCGACGCTCACCGCGAAGGAAAACGACATGGCGCGCAGCCTGTTTTCGAGTTCGGCGGCGCCCTGCCTGAAGTGCCACGCCACGGGAGATCCCGCGCACGATAAGATCGCGACCGCGCCCAACTTCCTGCTGGCGAAGGAGCGACTGAAGCCGGATTGGGTCGAGCGCTGGATTACCGATCCGCAGGCCGTGAGTCCGGGAACGTCAATGCCCTCGGGACTGTTCAAGCAGCAGGATAGCCAGTGGGTGTTCGCGGGGCCGACTCCGCCTTCGTTCCAGGGCTACGCGGGCGATCACCGGAAACTGCTGACGGATTATATTTTCCAGCTCACGCCGGAAGAGCAGCGGCGGGTGGCTTCTGCGATGCCGCACGCGCGCGCGTCCGTTGTTCCGCCTGCTACGGGGCGCAAACATGCCGCGGTGGCGGAGTCGCATTCAGCGGCGGGCGGTGGATCGCGGTAGAATGGCGGGTTCGGCAAGTGTTGGGTGAGTCCGCGTCATTTCTGAAAGCAATGTGAGCATCAACTATTAAGGAGAGAGCGACATTATGAATAAGAAAACAAGTTGGATGATGATCACCGTCAGCGTGCTGGCGTTGTGTTTCTTGTTATTCGCGTCTGCATGCAACAAAAAAGAGGAGCAGCCTTCCAGCCCCGCGGCGGAACAGCCAGCGGCAGCGCCGGCGGCGACACCAATCGATCCGGCAACGGTGGCTACGATCAGCGGCACGGTAAAATTTGACGGGCCCGCGCCAAAAGAAGCGAAGATCGATATGAGCCAGGACCCCGCGTGCAAGGGCATGAACGCGGCCGAAAACATCGTGGTCGATAACGGCGATCTTGCCAACGTGTTCGTGTATGTGAAAGACGGCTTGGGCAGCCGCACCTTTGACGTTCCCAAGGAACCGGCCGTGCTCGACCAGAGCGGCTGCAAATATCATCCCCACGTGCTGGGCGTGATGGCAGGCCAGACCGTGGAGATCAAGAACGACGACCAGACCACGCACAACATCCATCCCACGCCGAAAGACAATCGCGAATGGAACGAATCGCAGCCGCCATCTTCTCCCGCGATCGAAAAGAATTTCGCCCGCGAAGAGATCATGCTGCCGGTGAAGTGCAACCAGCACCCCTGGATGAAGATGTATATCAACGTGGTGAAGAGCCCGTTCTATGCCGTCACCGATAAGAGCGGAAAATACGAAATCAAAGGCCTGCCCCCAGGGGATTACACCATCGCCTTCGTGCAGGAGAAACTCGGCGAGCAGGACCAGAAGGTTACGGTCGCGGCCAAAGATAGCAAAACCGTCGACCAGAGCTTCAAGGCCGCTGAGTAAAGCGCTTAAGCTGGCTGATTCGTAACGTTGATTTTGATGTCGATTGATAGGATGAACCGTTCACAGAGCAGGCTGCCAGAGCGTTGCAGCCTGCTCTGTCTTAACTTCGGAACGTCCGTTACTGTTTTCCAAACCTTCCTGACCCTGGGAGTGCCGCTCTGAAAGCCGTTGAAATAACGTACAACCGGGCCCATCACGCTTTCGCCGTGTTTACGGCGTGCGCCACGCTCGTCGTGATTACTGCGGGTGCGCTGGTCACCAGCAATGACGCTGGCCTGTCGGTTCCCGACTGGCCAACCTCGTTTGGCTACCTGGTGAAGGTGCCACATTTTGTGGGCGGCATACGCTATGAATGGAGCCACCGCATGGTGGCTGGCACGCTGGTATCGCTGACCTTGGCCATCGCGATCTGGACTCTCTTGGTGGAGCGACGGCGCTGGATGCGATGGCTGGCCGTAGGCGCATTCTGCACGGTCATCGCGCAGGCCATTCTGGGCGGACTGACGGTTTTGTTCTTTCAGCCGCCGGCAGTTTCCACGGCGCACGCCACGGTGGCGCAAACATTTTTCTGCATCGCAGTCGCCATCGCACTTTTCACCGGGCGCAAGTGGGTGGAGGAACGACCGCGTGTGGAGTTCGACTCTCGCCACCCCAGCCTGTTCACGCTCACTTTGCTCTCCATCTTCGTGCTCTACGTGCAACTCATCCTGGGCGGGATGTTTCGCCATCACGGCATGAGTTGGTGGCCGCACGTGGCGAACGCCATGATCGTAACGTTTGTGCTGGCCTGGACCGCGATCCGCGCGATCTCGGCGTATTCGAAGATCGACGCGGTGCGGCGCCCCGCGATTTTGATGCTGTCGCTTTTGATCACGCAGCTTTGCCTGGGCTTCACTGCCTTCGTCACTCGCGTAGCCTGGGGCAAGAGCGCTGTGCAGCCTGAGCTTCCCATGGTGGTTTCGACCGTGGCCCACGTTGCGGTGGGAGCCCTGCTGCTGGCGACCACCGTGATTCTGTCGATTCAAGTCTGGCGGCATCTTCCCGTCGCTCTGGCGGAGCCCGTGGGGCATGCGGAACGGGATCCTTCCGCCGCATGATGGAACGGCATGAGCGCGATCGGGCTGACATGATCAGACCTACATAATCAGATCAACGTGATCAAGCCAGCCGGTTGCCGTTTTCCTCACGAAGAAAAGCGACCGGATGTCGTAAACTGGTTGTGTGATCATTGTTAATAGGCCCAAGGATCGCCGTGGCTTCTAAGATCGCTGCACTCGCGGATGCTGGCCCGGAAGTTGAGCAGACTTCCTCGGCGCCGGTGATTTCCGTACAAGACCTCATTCACCGCTACGAGAGCCGGACTGCGCTGAACGGAATCTCGTTCGATGTGCGTCCGGCGGAGTTGTTTGGACTGCTGGGGCCGAACGGCAGCGGCAAGACCACGCTGTTCCGGATTCTTTCCACGTTGATGATTCCGACCGCCGGCCGCACGCTGGTGATGGGCCAGGACTCGGCGAAAAATCCGTCGAGCGTTCGGCGGCTCATTGGCGTGGTGTTTCAGGCGCAGAGCGTCGATCCGAAACTCACGGCGTACGAAAACCTGTGGCATCAGGGACATTTGTATGGCCTGCGCGGCGCGCCGCTGAAAAAGCGTGTGGCGGAGATTCTGGATCGCGTCGGCTTGGCTGACCGCGCTAAGGAACGCGTCGAAACTTTTTCGGGCGGGATGCAACGGCGAATCGAACTGGCGAAGGGGTTGCTGCACCATCCCGGAGTTTTGCTTCTCGATGAACCCACGACTGGTCTCGATCCCGGCGCGCGTCGCGACCTGTGGCAATATCTGCAGACGCTGCGCGATGAAGAACATGTTTCGGTACTGGTGACCACGCACCTGATGGAGGAAGCCGAGCGCTGTGACCGGCTGGCCATCTTGAACGAAGGCAATCTGGTGGCGCTGGGCACGCCGGCGGAATTGAAAAGCGAAATCGGCGGCGATGTGATTATTCTGGAAGCCACGCGGGACGCGGCGTTGCTGGCGGAGCGAATCCGCTCGCGCTTCCTGGTCGAGACTACGGTTCTGGAAAACCAGGTGCGAATCGAACGCGAGAACGGACATCGCTTTGTGACCGATGTAGTCGAAGCCTTCCCGGGAGAAATCGAGGGCATCTCGGTGAGCAAGCCGTCACTCGAGGATGTGTTCATTCGCCGCACTGGACACAAGTTCTGGAGCGAGACCGCCGAGGCGTCGTCAGGCCCCGAGAACGGTCACACAAAAAGTCGTTCAGAAAAAGATCAGTCCACAAAAAACAGGAGGTAGCTTGCGCGCCATGATGCTTGTGCTTTCACTGCTGCTCGGGATCATTCCTCTCGTGGGCGTGGTCTGGATTCTGACGAGCGGAATGATTACGCTGTGGCCATTTTCGGCCACCGTCGATGGACTTTTCATGAGCCTCATCCTGCTCGCGCTTGCAGGTTGTTTCTTTCTCAACGCTTACTGGGAGATGAACGACGCGGGCATGCTGGGCTTCCTTCATAAGAAAAAAGAAACCGCCGCGCCCGCGCCTGCGAAGACGTCGACGCCGGCCCCGAAAGCGAGTTGAGGTTGATGGCAACGCAGAGCACAGCTTTGGCGCGGCCGATTGCGGCTCCCTCCGCGGGATTGCTGCTGCCCGCATTTACCTTGTGGTGGCGCGAGATTGTGCGCTTCTACCGGCAGAAAACCCGCGTGGTCGGCGTGCTGGCTTCGCCGCTGGTGTTCTGGCTGGTGATCGGCTCAGGATTCGGCACGTCTTTCCGCTCCGGCAGCGGACCCAGCCAGCAGCACTATCTGGATTATTTTTATCCCGGCGCGCTGATCATGACGGTGCTGTTCACTTCCATCTTCACCATGATGTCGGTGATCGACGACCGCAAGGAGGGTTTTTTGCTTTCAGTGCTGGTCGCGCCCGTGCCGCGCTCGGCAATCGTACTCGGCAAAGTCTTGGGCGGGACTACACTTTCTGCGATCCAGGGCATGATTTTTCTGATCTTCGCGCCGTTCACCGGTGTGCATCTCGGCGTTGTCCAGGTTTTGCTGGTTGGGGTGGTTGTGTTTCTGGTTTCGTTTGCTCTGACAGCTCTGGGCTTCGCCATCGCGTGGCCCATGGATTCTTCGCAGGCCTTTCACGGCATCGTCAATCTGTTTCTGATTCCGTTGTGGCTGTTGTCTGGCTCGCTGTTCCCGCTTGGGGGCGCTTCGCTCTGGATTCGCGTGCTCATGCGCCTGAATCCGCTCACGTACGGGGTGGAGGCGCTGCGCGATTTGCTCTATCCAGACGCGGTGTCTATGTTTCCGCTTTCGTCTGCCATTGCGACCCTTACTTTGTTTTCTCTGGTCATGTTCGGCCTCGCCTTGCTCATGGCCAACCGCCGCACCAGATCTTCCCCAGCATGAGGCCCGCGGCGTGATCTCTGCTCAAAGCGCGATCCTGTTCGAGGGCCACGTCCGCCTCCTGGCTTGTGGTGATTCAATTTTCTTATGTCGGTACTGAAACTTAAAATCGACGTCGCCGGCACGGTCGGCGATGAGGCCTGGCGCGAGATTCGCCAGTTCGATCAGATTCAAAGCGCCGACTTCGGTCCGCAGTTCGGCAGCGGCGGGCGATGCAATCACGCCGCCGACGCGCCGCATGCCAAGGGCGAATGGATCGGCGCCGAAATCCGGCTCCAGACGCCCCTTCTGGCGCAATATGCTATGTCGCACTATCTGGAGCAGGAGCGCGTGCTCGACGCGGACGTGGAGGACTGAATGCGTGGGGCCTTGACTGCCTGGCAGTTTCACTCTTCATCGCGGGCGTCGAGAATTTCTCCGTATCTCTGTGACTCTGTGGTGAAATGATTTCTTTATCGTGAAATAGTTCATCTATGTCAGGCGGCCCAAATACGCTCGACCCGATTCCGGCCGAAACAGTTGAGCCCTCCGAGGCTGTTCAGCTGGCTCCGCTCAAGCGCGGCATGTCGCGCACGCAGAAGATTCTTTTCTTCGTCACCGGCTGGCTGATCGTGCTGATGCCGTTTCTGTTCTGGTGGAACACGTGGTTCGGACGGCAACTTTCGAACCAACAGCTGACCACCTACCTGCACGACGACAAGAAGCCGCGGCACATTCAACAGGCTCTGGTGCAGATCAGCGAACGCATCTCTCGTCACGATGCTGCTGTCGCGCAATGGTATCCCGAACTGATTGCGCTGGCCGCCGACCCCGTGGAAGAAGTTCGCAACACCGACGCCTGGGTCATGGGCCAGGACACGTCTGGCGCGGGTTTTCACGAGACGCTGCTGAAGATGCTCAATGATTCTTCTCCCATGGTGCGGGGAAATGCCGCGCTGTCGCTGGTGCGCTTCGGAGACGCCACCGGGCGTCCGCAAATCGTAGCCCTGCTGCAGCCGGCGCAGATCACGGCTCCACAAGCCGGACGCATCGCCGACTCCGACCGTCCTGGCACAGCGATCCATCAAGGCGGACTCATCGCCAAGCTAGCGTCGTCCAGTTCTGGCGGCTCACAAACTGTGATTGAGATTCGCTCCCCGATTCCCGGACGCATTCGTTCAGTGGCGGGGACAGGAACGAATGTTACGGCCGGCGCTGAGATCGCAGTGGTCGAACCGGGGACGGAACAAGTCTGGGAGGCACTGCGCGCGCTGTATCTGATCGGACAACTGGACGACCTTCCCGCTATTCGCCCGTATGAACGAGATCTGCCGGATATTTCCAACGACGTGCGGCAGCAGGCGCAGGAGACGGAGAAAGCGATACAGCAGCGGGCGAAGTAGGCTGCCGCAGACGTTGGACATCAGATCTCAGCCAAGATTCGGTGATGGAAACTCCCCGCTGGGATCGTGGCGTTGCGAATGGGCACGGGGTCCTTCGACTGCGGCGCAGCATTCGCTTCGCGAATTCTGCACCTCCGCTCAGGATGACAAGTTGTACGGAATCGGTGTCGGGCTGACGGCGTTGGGTTCAAGCTAAGAGCTAATAGTTAAGAGCCAAGAGCTGCTCCTCAAATCGCCATCGGCCCGACTTCTTTTTCCACTTCCACCGTATCCACCATCGCGATGGCGTCCCAGGGGCAGCCGTCGAGGAAGCAGCCATCGGGGCCCTTGCTGAGGCACTTCTTGCAGCCGATGCACAGGATGGGGTCGATCGCGATGCGGCCAAACGGAGCGTTGTCTTCGTCATCTACCCAGAACATGCAATCTTCCACCGGACAATATTCCACGCAGGCGGGCGAGCCGGCGCATCCGGTACAGCACTCGGTGATCACCGCTAGTTCTTTTGGCTTCTTCTTGCGCGGGGTAGCAATCCCTTTGGAGCGCGGTTCGGACTTCATCTCGTCGGGAACCATCCCAACGGCTTTAGTGGCGCCGGGTGCGGCAGGCATGCAAGGATTATACCTTAAGCAGCTTTTGGCTCTTCGCCTTTTGCTGTTAGCTTCTGCCAGCCCCAAAATGATACTGCACTCAGCCTTTGTGACGCCCCGCACCATTTCCGCACAGCCGATTCTGCTATAGTGAACCCCTGCGAAGGAGCATCTATGGCAGGAAAAAGTCTGAACCGGGTTCAGTTGATCGGCAATCTTGGAAAAGATCCGGAAGTGAAATACACGCCCAGCGGAACGCCCGTGGCCAAGCTCACCATCGCGACAAACGAGCGCTTCAAAGACAAGAGCGGCGAGTGGCAGGACCGCACCGAGTGGCACAACGTGGTGCTCTGGCAGCGCCTGGCCGAGATTGCCGGCGAATATCTGAAGAAGGGTGGCAAGGTCTACATCGAAGGCCGCCTGCAAACGCGCTCCTGGGACGATAAAACCTCAGGACAGAAAAAATACATGACCGAAGTAGTCGGCAGTGACCTGATCCTGCTCGGCGGGCGTGGCGAAGGCGGCGGAGATTCGCGCGGCGCAGCTTCTTCCGGCGGCGGCGCAAGTCACTTTGACCAGCGTGTTCCCGAGGCCGAGCAAGCCGCTGCTTCAGGCCCGATCACCGATGAAGATATTCCGTTCTAGCGGCCTGCATGGGCAGAGTGGACCAAGACGGTAAAAAGGAAGGCGCGAAATTCCTTCGATATTTTGGGCCCTTGCTCGAAGCGCTGAGAGCGCTCGGGGGCTCCGGCACTCCCGACGAAGTTGCCGAACGCATCGCGCAGGACCTGAAAATTTCGGACGACGTCCAGAACGAGCTTTTGCCATCTGGGGAGCCACGTTTTCGGAATCAGGTCGCATGGGCTCGCCTATACCTCGTTCGAGACGGCCTAATCGACTCCTCAAGGCGCGGCGTCTGGAGCCTGACTGAACGCGGTCGAGCAACTAGACTCTCGCTAGAAGACGCGCGAGCAATACGTACCAAGTGGGTCCGCATCTTCCAGGAGAGGCGACTGGGCAAGCAGGCAGCTACTGAGGCCGAAGCAGCTGGCGATATATCGCCGGAACCCGAAACGGCCGCGGACAACTCTGCAGACGTAATCAAGTTGCTGAGGGATCTACCGCCCGCAGGGTTTGAGCGCTTCTCACAACGGCTTCTAAGGGAAGCCGGGTTCACTCAGGTTGTTGTTACCGGCAGGAGCGGAGATGGAGGAATCGATGGACACGGAAGCCTCCAGGTCGGTCCGCTCATTTCGCTGAAAGCCTTATTTCAGTGCAAGCGCTATAAGGGCTCGGTCTCTGCGTCGGATGTTCGCGATTTTCGGGGAGCAATGGCTGGACGAACGGATCGCGGCATAATCATTACAACGGGCACATTCACCGCCGAAGCACGACGCGAAGGCTCGCGAGAGGGAGTGCCTCCGATCGAACTAATCGACTCGGAAAAGCTGTTCGAAATGCTCAAGAGCCTGGAACTGGGGCTCAGGCCGGTGACGACGTACGAGATAGACGAATCGTTCTTCGAAGAGTTCAAGGGTTGACCATGACCGAACAGCTAGCCGACAAGAAGTGCATACCCTGCCGTGGCGGCACACCTCCGCTTAAAGGCAAAGAGCTCGAGGCGCTGCACAAGTCCGTTCCCAAGTGGACCGTGTCAAAGGAACATCACCTTACGCGCGAGTACAAGTTTCCCGACTTCGCCAAGGCGCTTGAGTTCGTCAACAAAGTCGGCGCGGTCGCGGAAGAACAGGGCCACCATCCCGACATTCTGCTGGCTTGGGGCAAGGCGGAAATCACGCTGTGGACGCATAAGATTGACGGCCTGACGGAAAGCGACTTCATCATGGCCGCCAAGATCGACCGCGTCTTTGGCAATTAGACCCTCACGACTTCGCATCCGCGCTGCTTCCATCCGCGTGACTCTCAACCGGGCGGCTGGTCCGTCGCTGAGACGCGGCCACACGCTCACATTCCTTGTTCAGGCCTTCGGTAGTCAAGCGTGTCGCGCGTTCGATCGCGGGTCCCAGCGCAAACCCGAACGCCCGGGAAGCAAGACCCACGAACTCTCCGCGAACCTGAACTTCGGTTTCGTAATCGGAGACCGCATGGAAGGTCAGCCGGGTTTCGAGCGTCATGCCGAAAAAGTGGCTGATGTAGGCCAGACTGCGCGGAGGCTCGAAATGCAACAGCACCTGATCGATCGTTTCCCGCGTGCTGCCATAGCCCTTGATGCGGATGCGGCTTCCTTCTTCCCAGGGGCGCCCACGCCACTCGACCTCGGAGATCTCCGTGCAACGCTTCCACGCATCGGTATCGGTGTAAATCGCGAAGACAGTTGCGACGGGACATTTCACGGAAACCCGGAACTCGAAGAAGCCCATTGCGTCCTGCGGCAGTCGATTCTGGATGAGCGCATCCAACCAACTACGCCCGCGTCATGCAGAGTAGGCGAAACCGAGGCGCAGAGCAACTAGCCAGCTAGTTTCGAGTTATCGAGGTTCGAGGCCTCAGCCTCATTTCTTGTCATCGCACTCCTTATGCTCAACGCCCACAGTGCCGCCGGAACCAGCATGATCATCCCAGTGCTGCTGGCCACCGTGCGCGCGGAGACTCCCCAATCCATGAAGCGTCCACAGAAATACGCCCCGGCGGCGATGGTCAGCATCGAGAGGCCAAGGTCTGCCGCGAACACGCGCCCGCGGAACCGGTCCTCGGTATGAAGTTGCAGCAGCGTCGTCGAGAAAACCCACACGGTCGAGCCTCCCGCATGCGCAAGCATGGCGCAGGCGGCGGCCGTCCACACCGTACGTGCGCTGCCGAGAACTCCGTAGCCAACCGCTACGGTGAGATATCCAAAAAGGATTCCAAGCTGCAGCCGGCGATCATTACGGGCGGCCCAACGCGCCACCACCAGCGGCCCGATCATCGCGCCCAGCCCGCGTCCGCCCAGAAGAATGCTCATACCGAGCATACCTCCGCGTGCGGCATCCATGCCGCGCCAGTGCAGCGCAAACTCACGTTCGCCCATCACCGTGAAAAGCACCCAGCTGGGGCCAATCATCAGTTCGCCGGCCTTGGCAAAAACTGTGGGAAACAGCATGCGATGGCTCCTGACGTAGCGGATGCCCTCCAGCACCGGCGAAAAATCCACCAGATCGCTCGGGCGAAGCGGAGCGGCCAATTCCGCATGGGGCTCGGCGAAATGCATTCCGCTGATGAGTATCGCCGAAGCAAGGAACGACAACGCATTCAGGACGAACACGGCGTCACGGCCAAAGAAAGCAGCCACCAGTCCACCCACCGAAGCGCCAATCAAAAGATTCACCGACCAGGTCGCCGACGAGAGCGTGTTGGCGATGAGAACTTCTCCACGCGCCGCAATGTTCGGAAGCACCGAACTGCGCGCCGGCTCAAAGAACGCGGCCATGATGGTCTCGCCCAACAACAGCGGATACACCAGCCACACCGTCGACCGCGACCGAACCAGCAGCATAGCCAGAACAATCACGAAGCGCACCAGATCGGCGGCGATCATCACGTGCTTGCGTCGTAGCCGGTCGTTGATCACTCCCGCCGTAGGACCGACCAGGGTTTGCGGCAGCACTTGCAACACCAGCGCCAGGGCGACGGAGCTGGGGCGCCCAGTCAACTGCAGCAGCAGAGTGTAGATCGAGAGGGTGTAGAACCAGTCGCCGATCTCGCTGACGATCTGCGCCATCCACAGGTGGCGAAAATTGCGGTTGCCGCACAGCAGCCGCCCATAAGACGCCAGCGAGATGGAGGGTATCGCGGTCTCCGGTTGCGGTTCCATAGGGCGGCTCGACGCTGCGGTTCCGTGTGAGGGCGGGTGCCCCATTTCTCGCGTCCTTTGCGAGAAGTAGAGGGTTTTGATCTTCTGCTAGAAACAATCTTTGGGAATCACACGGTCCAACAGCGACCTACAATCCCGGGCGCAACTTATGCTTGAGATCTTCGGCGATCTGTTTGCCGTGGAAGCGTCCATTTTCAATGAAGATTTCGTTCGTGCGCGATCCCGCCACAATCACGCCCGCCACATAAATTCCCGGAACATTGCTCTCGAGCGACACCGGATCGCACACCGGACGGCATTGCTCGGCTGACAGCTCAATCCCCATACTGCGCAGAAAATCATAGTCAGGATGGTAGCCGATCAGCGCCAGCACAAAATCATTCTTCAAGTGTAGCGGACCGCGCGGCGTGACCAGCACCACGTGATCGGGGCCAATCTCCTGCACACTGCTGTTGAAGTAAGCCACAATCTCATTGTTCTTGATGCGGTTTTCGATGTCGGGCTTGATCCAATATTTCACGTGGTGGTGCAGATGTGCTTCGCGATGCACCAGCGTGACGCGGGCGCCGTGCCTCCACAAGTCGAGCGCCGCGATGGCGGCGGAATTCTTGCCTCCAATTACCACCACTTCGCTGTCGTAGTAAGGGTGAGGCTCGCCATAATAATGCGAAACCTTGGGCAGGTCTTCACCCGGGATGCCAAGCTGATTCGCCAGATCGTAGTAGCCCGTCGACACGATCACCTTGCGCACGTGGTAATCATGCGGCCGGCCGGCGCGGTCCGTGGCCGTGATGCTGAACTTGCCGTCTTCTCCAAGTACGGTCTTGACCCACTCATATTGGCGGACGTCGAGCTTGTAATGCTCCGCGACCTTCCGGTAATACTCCAGTGCCTCCTCGCGGGTAGGCTTCTGCAGGGAAGTGGTAAACGGAATGTCGCCGATCTCCAGCAGTTCCGGCGTAGTGAAAAAAATCATGCCTGCCGGATAATGAAACAACGAATTCACCAGACAGCCCTTGTCGAGCACAACCACCTTGAGGCCAAGTTTCTGCGCCTCAATGGCGCAGGCCAGCCCTGTCGGCCCGGCCCCGATGACGAGAACGTCGGCGCGCATCTCTCCACTCGGCAGCGCCTTGGTCTTGGGCAGAGTCTGCAAATCTACGGCAGCAAGAAATTCGGGCATGAACCTCCGAGGATTACGAATCCTTCAGAATGCACCAGCACACGGTCAGAGACCGATGATTCTAGCATGCGGGAATTGTGGAATCCCGAAGCTCGAGAGGCAAGCCCCTCAGCTCGCATCAGAGCTGAAGAGGGTGCCCCATCCTTCGCGCGCTTTTCGCGAAGGGTGGGCGGCAGACTGATAACACCATGGGCGTTGTCATTCGCAGGCGCCGTATAATACTCAGTTCATCATCAGCATCGAAGGACGAGTCTAGTTCGGGCTCCAGTCCGACGCACAGGAGACCACCATTCCCACAACCCGCATTGAATCCGACAGCATGGGTAAGATCGAAGTCCCGGCCAACGTTTACTGGGGCGCGCAGACGCAGCGCTCGCTGCTGCACTTCAACATTGGACGCGACACCATGCCGCCCGAACTGATCCGCGCTTTCGGCACGCTGAAGAAGGCCTGCGCGCTGGTGAATCAGGACCTGGGCAAACTTCCGGCCGACAAATGCAAGCTCATCGTGCAAGCTGCCGACGAGGTCATTTCCGGCAAGCTGAACGATCAGTTCCCGCTCCGCATCTGGCAAACTGGCAGCGGCACCCAGACCAACATGAACGTCAACGAGGTCATCTCCAACCGCGCCATCGAAATCGCGGGAGGAACAATGGGATCGAAAAAACCGATTCATCCCAACGACGACGTGAACATGTCGCAGTCGTCGAATGACACGTTCCCGGCAGCCATGCACATCGCGGCCGCGGAGCGCGTAAAGATCGCGCTGATTCCCGCAATCAAAAGCGTGCACGATGCGATCGCCGCCAAGGCAAAAGAATTTCACGATGTGGTCAAGATCGGCCGCACCCACTTGCAAGACGCCGTGCCCCTGACCTTCGGCCAGGAATTCGGCGGATGGGCCAGCCTGCTGGAGCGCGACATCCACCGTCTCGAGCTGGTGCTCGACGGACTCTACGACCTCGCCATCGGCGGAACGGCCGTAGGGACGGGCCTGAACGCGCATCCCGAATTCGCGGAACGCGCCGCCAAGAAAATTGCCGAACTCACCGGACTTCCCTTCCGCTCCCACGGCAACAAGTTCGCCGCGCTATCCGCACACGACGAAATCGTATTCGCCCAGGGTGCGATGGAAACGCTGGCCGCATCCCTCATGAAAATTTCCAACGATATCCGCTGGCTGGCCTCCGGCCCGCGCTGCGGCCTGGGCGAGATTTCGATTCCAGAAAACGAGCCGGGATCTTCCATCATGCCCGGCAAAGTGAATCCCACCCAGTGTGAAGCGATGACCATGGTCTGCGTGCAGGTTCACGGCGCAACCGCTGCCGTGGGATTCGCCGGCTCACAGGGCAACTTCGAGCTCAACGTTTTCAAGCCCGTGATCATCTACAACTTCCTGCACTCGGTCACGCTCATCACCGACGCCTGCCACGGCTACGTCGAGTACATGGTGAAAGGTATTGAAGTCGATCGTGCGAAAGTCGACTGGTACGTGAAGAACTCGCTCATGCTGGTAACCGCCCTGGCCCCGAAAGTCGGCTACGACAAGGCCGCCCAGATCGCCCACACCGCGCACGTGGATCACAGCAGCCTGCGCGAAGCCGCGCTGAAGCTCGGGCATCTTACCGGCGAAGAATTCGATTCGCTGATGAAACCGGAGAGGATGACGCACCCGTAGGGAACACGATTCGCGTGGTGGGCGCCGTCAGCATCACGGCTCTGCCATATCCGCCTTCTGCGCCAGTGGACCGCGTTCCAACTTCTTCTTTGGTGTGGTCGTAATCACCACCACGCTCACCAGCACCAGCAACGTTCCCAGCAGCGTGCGTGGCCCAACCGCTTCCCCGCCAAAGAAATATCCCAGAGCAACCGCCACCACTGGGTTCACATACGCATACGTGCCCACTCTTGTCGGCGATTCATGATGGATCAACCACACATAAGCTGTAAACGCCACGATCGACCCAGCCACAATCAAATAGACCAGCGCGAGCCACGCATTGCGTGACACGGCCTGCGGATGAAATCCTTTGAACTCTCCCATCGCGGCCGCGGCCAGCATGAGCAAGATTCCGCCGGCCAGCATCTGCGCCGCAGAGCTCATACTCTTCGAGGCTGGCAAGGCCAGCTTGCGCGAAAGCACCGACGCCACCGACCAACTGATGGCACCGATCACCAGCGCAACTGCTCCCGTAGCATCAATCGCACCCGCGCCGAGGCTTTCCGATCGGCTCACCAGCACAGCTACGCCGCCAATTCCCACCAGCAGAGCAACCGCCAGTCGAAATGAAAGCCGCTGGGTGCCCAAAAAAAAGATCTCCGAAAGCGTCATGAACACCGGGATGGTCGCCATCATCACCGCCGCCACTCCCGACGGCACGCGCCGTTCCGCCCAGAACAATAGCCCATAGTCGAACACAAAGATCAGCACGGCCAGCAACGTGGCGGACCGCCACTCGCGCAACGTTGGCGAGGCGTCGCCCTTCACCCGCATCCACGCGTAGAGGATGGCTCCCGCCGCCAGAAAGCGCATGCCGGCCAGAAGAAACGGCGGCACTTCGCGCACTCCGACACGGATCGCCAAGAACGTCGATCCCCAAACGAAATAAATGATGGCGAATGCCAGCAGAGTTTTCCACGCCGGAGGACGGGTCGTAGTTTCCATTTAGATAAGAGCCTTGCGTCGAGAGGCTCGATCGTCGCATGAGATGGATCGCCACGCGAAATGGCGAATCGTTCCCGGGCCGGATCAGTCCCGCGCCTCAGTAGATCACCAATCCGTCGGAGCGGATGCGGAGTCCGGCTATTAAATGTTTCGGAAGTGTGAAGATTACGCAACCCTATGATTCTACAAGGGGCGTAATCGGGCGGTGGAAAGATTAACCGCCTATCTCTCGGTTCTCCCGCCGTTGCCCAAGATCATCCGTGGGGCGTAGCCTCCTTGGAGCAGAGGCAAAACCGTATGACACTCTTGGCGGGTTTGGTCGGCAGTGACGGAATCGTGCTCGCGGCAGATAAGAACTTCATGGAATTCTCGCAGTCTGAGAAGGACCTTGACAGTAGGTTGGATGGCGGGAAGATCGTCCACCTAGACAAGCACAACGTTGTCTACGCCGTAGCTGGGGACTATATCGCCAGGGCTATCGGGAAAAAACTAAAGGAAATGCTCGACAATCACGCTTTTCCTTTCGCCCACAGCGTAGAGATGGGACAGGCACTAGAGGGAATAGCAAATCAGATCACTCAGGACGAAGTGAGTAGAACTAGCAACGCGGGTCTGCTTTTAATTGCGCGGCGACTGTTGATTGTGTTTTACGGTGCCCAAGTTCCCGAGCCGCAATTATGGAACCTAATCGCCAACGCCCACGGCGATTCAGGAGCAGAACAAGTTGATGGGATGGCAATAGCCGGAGCGAGAGGAAATGCGGCCAGATTCTTCCACCACTACTTTCAATATGGCTTGCCTGTCGAAAGACTTAAATTGCTAGCGGCCCACGTCATTCTTGCCGGGCATCGTATTGATGGGGTCATCGACGGGCTGGATGTTGTGACCATTAAAAAGTCTGGTTTCCGTCGAATGGCGGAGCCGGAAAAGGAACCGTTAAGGCTCCTTTCGGCAGCGCTGGACGGCATGATTCGCAATTTTTTACTTGACACAACAATTGCGCCAAGTATAAAATCGGAGCATGAAAAAGGGACATAATCTCTCGAAGTCGGATGTAATAAACGACCTGCCGCTGGCCTGTTCTGATGAACTGACGGCGGTAGAGTTTTTCGAGAAACAGCGTTGGGGCAACACCCCTTGCTGCGTTCGCTGTGGGAGCGTAGACGTGTACCAAATGAAGGACGCCAAGACGGGAGAGCGGAGCAGCCGTTTCCTGTGGCGCTGCCGGGACTGCAAAGAGCAGTACACGGTACGGATTGGCACCGTGTACGAGGAATCCCGGATTCAGCTTCGCCACTGGGCTTATGCGTTCTGGCGCGGCGCTACGTCGAAGAAGGGTGTTTCGGCTCTGGAAATCAAGCGGCATTGCCAGATCAGCTATAAGTCGGCTCTGTTTCTCATGAACCGCATCCGGTTTGCGATGGCTCCCGACCCGGACAGCCCGAAACTGACGGGAACGGTTGAATGCGACGAGATGTACGTTGGCGCGCGAAGGCCGCGTTATCGCGGGATGTTCAAGCGTGGACGTGGCACCAAAAACAAGACTGCCGTATTCGTTGCGGTTGAGCGGCAAGGCCAGTTGCGCCGTCGCATTGTGGCAGACGTTACGGGCCGCACGCTGAAAGCGGCTCTCTGCGAGAAATGTTTTTATGGGATGCGCTTATGCGGTTAGTGCGATGCGCAAGTTACTTTTTCAGGAGGCTGGAATGGCTGGCCACGCACACCCACTTCCCGCCCTGGAAAACCCAGGTATCGGTGAAGCGACCTACGTGGTCGTAGGCCTTACCTTGATACGTGCCCTTGGCGTGGTATTCGCCAATCACAACCGCAGTGGTTTGATAGAAATTGACTTTCATTCCCTGCACATTCATAGAGGCGGGCTTGAACAGGGGATCCTTGATGTCGGCCAGGAACTTGGTCTTATCACTGACTTCTCCATCGAACTCCGTGTTGGTGAAAGTGTTAGCCACCAAGGCATCCAGGACGGGCGCATCGCGGTTCACCTGCGCCTCGTTCCACACGTGCTCCAGCACGATCAGTTTATTTTCGGCGTCCGAAGTTTGAGCAAGAGCCTGACCAGCGAAACCCAACGCCAGTAGAAGAAAGCAGCAGAAAGTTCGAATCATAGCCTTACGTATCCCCCTCATCCCCACGTGGGCGGGACACTGCGGAAAGATAGCAGCCGGTAGCCAGTCCGTGCCACGGAAATGCACGAAGAGGTGGTTACGGAGGTCATGAAAGCGGGCTTCGGGCCTCAGCTTTCGGGCTTCAGCTTTTCGAATGTGGAGGATTCAATTCGTTCGGCTCGGAATTTAGAAAGGCGAGAGAGGGATCCGCCGGTCAAAGACGTTTGGCTGAAGCCCGAGAGCCGAAGCCCGAAGCCCGCTCCTAAAACGCCCACCGCAACAGCGTTGCGCCAACCGTGAATCCCGCGCCCACCGATGCCAGCAAGACCAGGCTTCCCTTCTTCAGCTTGCCCTGCTCGATCGCCGTGTTCATGGCCAGCGGAATCGTGCCGGCGGTAGTGTTGCCATATTGCTCGATGTTGACTATCACGCTCTCCGGCCGCAGCCCAAGGCGGTCCGCGGTGGCATTGATGATACGCAGGTTGGCCTGGTGGGGAATGAAAGCGTCAATGTCAGATCCCTTGAGCCCATTGCGCGCGAGTAATTTTTCGCAGGTCTCGGTCTGCTTGCGCACCGCAAACTTGAACACCTGCTGCCCGTCCTGGTGAACGTAGTGCATCCGCTTGTCGACAGTTTCGTGCGACGACGGATTCAAGCTGCCTCCGCCGGGCATATACAGATAGCATCCGCCCGCCCCGTCCACCTCGTGGATGAAATCGATCAGGCCCACGGAATCGTCTTCCGCAGGTTCCAGAATCGCCGCGCCCGCCCCGTCGCCAAAAATCACGCAGGTCGCGCGGTCGGTGTAGTCGATCACCGACGACATCACATCCGCTCCAATCACCAGCACCCGCTTGTGAACCCCGCTGGCAATGAACTGCGCTCCCGTCTGCAGCGAATAAAGAAATGCGGAGCAGGCCGCCGAAATGTCGAACCCCCACGCTCCCTTCGCCCCCAGTTTGTGCTGCACCAGGCAGGCAGTCGACGGAAAAAGCATATCCGGCGTAACCGTTCCCACGATGAGGGCTTCAATATCGGTAGGAGCAAACCCGCGGTTGGCCAGCGCCTTCCGGGCCGCCTCCACCGCCAGATCGCTGGTCGCCACTCCCTTGTCCACGATGTGGCGCTCGCGAATGCCCACGCGAGTCATGATCCATTCATTGGTCGTGTCGACCATTTTTTCCAGGTCGGCGTTGGTCAGAAGGCGAGGCGGCACGTAGGTGCCCAGGGCGCTGATTTTGGCGCGAATCGGTTTGCTCAAACGAGAAGCTCCTGAAGAAGGGCTTATGAGTACGAAACTGAGTATTGTGAAGGATTGGCAGCAGAATGTCTAACTAGAACCAGTAAGCCAAAGGGCATGTCTAACGTACACATGTAACGCAGCGGGTTGCATTAATGGGACATCCCTCTTTTTACCATTTGGACTGTGCCGCGATAGTTTCAGCGAAGCCCGCCTGCCAGCGGGCTTTTGCTGTATGGTCGATTTCCCACCATTGTAGGCCGCATACCTCGCGTTATAATTCCGCTTCGCCATGAAATACATCGGTAGGCCGCCCCCGCTGACAAATGCTCCGCTCCAATATGCGCCGGACGGCGAGATGGGCGTGGTCTATCTTTTCGCCAATATCGCCAAGAAACTACAGTTCCGAATCGAAGCGATCCGCGTAGCTTACCCGGACTGTATCGCCTATCGGCAGGTTGGCGACCGCGAAAAACGTGTCAGAATCGAGTTTGAATTTAGGTCGAGTAACTTCAAGGCGCACGGCCACGATCCAACGCTGTGCGACTGCATTGTATGCTGGCATCACGACTGCCCAACAATCCCGCGCCGCATCGAAGTAATCGAACTCAAAAGATTCTTTGGCGTCCCATTCAAGGTCTGGATACAGGCCGCAGCAAAAAGTCAGCACCATTGGCTTGACGAAGTGGACCGTATCAACTGGGCACTCTCGCCCCGCGTGACGCACGGTGATCTTTTGTTGATGTATCGAAGTTATCCGGTGTGCAGCATTACAGACATTTTCCGCTTCTCTGGCGCTCGACTTAAGCGCCGCAGAGCGGGATGGAGAGAGGGCATATGCTACGGCGGGGATATTGAGCGCGTGTGTAAATTGGATGCGCCGATCTTCTTGGATGATATGCGAAACCACCGAGTTCTGAGCACGGCGGGTTTCATCCGAAAGAACATGCAAGGCGGTGGGGGGCTGCTGGTTTCGGAGTACTGGCCCTACTTGTACGCTATGCTCCATGAGCGCAATCCAAAACACCGGCGCACGCTGGCGAAGTTTGCGCCGGAGAAACTATCGGCATGAGCCTACCGAGAGTCCAATCCATGCTGCTTCCAGTGCTCCGATTGACAGCCGACGGAGATGATCATTCGGTTGAAGAGATACGAGAGCAACTGAAAAAACAGTTCAAAATCACGACAAGAGAAGCCGACATGACACACGAGAAAAGCGGAAGGAATGTGTTTGTCAATAATGTCGCGTGGGCGCTCGCACACCTAGTCATGGGCAAACTCATCGAGTGCACAGCTACGTCCGGCGGGCTTTACCGGATAACGGCACGCGGAGTCGTCACGCTGAAGCAGAATCCGCCTGAGCTTGCCATCAGTGATCTACACTAAGGTTGCGAGGTGATCGCGAGCTTTTTCCCGGCGTGCTTTCGCAGTCTTGGTAGCAACCTCGGAGCGTTCAGCTTTCGTCATAGTTTCGAAGGCGTCGCTTCCCGCCGATCTGTCCGCCTTTCCGACCGATGGCTGACATGTGCTCGGAGATGTTGGCGGGCGAAGCGAAGAACCCGCTGAGCCCCTGAAGGGACCTATGCAACTTGATGGCTGCACCTCAGCGGCGGCAGGTTGCACAGATCCTTCGTCCCGCAAAATGCGCGGGCTCAGGATGACAGATCTTCTGGTGTGACACGGTACGACACAACGCGAAAAAGCACAGTTGCTCGCCCGAAAGCTCCGGCCCTCCTGCCGTCTCAGGCGGCGCGAGCGGCCGATTCGTAAGACATCCACTCTCGAACGAAATTCGGGCACGAGACCACCCCGAACCCATGCCCTTCCCCGCGCATGAGATAGAGCACAGCCGCGCGGTCCAGTTCCTCGAGATTCGTCAGATCAAGCAAGGCCCACAAATCGCAAGCCAGCGCCGTTTGCACGAGTTGATCCAGGTATGAAAGATGGCCTTGAAATAATTTGCCGGAGACGCGAATCGTGACGTTAGGAACGGTCGAACTGGACGGAACTCGGCTCATTTTTCCCTCGCTGGCGGCGGCAGCTGAATTCCTGCCAAGCCTCCACCTATTGGACGCGCCCCGAGCGTAGTCTTGCGCAAAGAGTTGGTAAATAAACTGTAAAGATTTGCAAGGACGCACAGACCCCGGCCCGAAGTGTTGTGTGCTGAGATTTCGATGTCGTGAGCAGAAAGCAAAAACGTAGAGACAGCCGCCTCGGCTCTCCCGCCAGAGCCTGCCCTGAGCGAAGCCGAACGGGCGAAGCCGGCGGATCGAGTTCAAGCGATCAGGAGGTTCAGGGTAGCAGGTTAAGGGTGGAAGCGGACGCGATTCCCGAAACACCGAAACCTGGAGCACCCAGAGGCCCTAGAAACAAAATAAGCCAGGCACCGGCGCCCTACTGCACACGCAAGAGCCCGTTACCGTTGCTTCCTTCCGGACCTGGCGGGGTTGGCGGGAGTGCGTCGCGTAAGACCGATGCCTGACCTGAATGATTCTAGCATCCGCACGATTTGTGCAGGACGGACAAGAGTGTCCGTCCTACCGAAACAAAAGCAACGAACCGCGATATGCGCCTGACAATCCTCGGAAGGCATGTGACTTTTGGTGCAAGAACCGCATCACAAGGCCTTCCCTTCTAGGGCTGGTTGTCGAACAATAGAAGTTCCGACCTACGCACCAACGCCTATGCCGCCGAAGGCACCACAACCCGGTGTAATTCCGATCCCCAAGGCAATTGACTATTACTTCCAGCTTTCCTTGTATCTGCTTGTTCTGACAGGCTTTGGAACTCTCGCCAGCACCGGAGGCCTGGATTTACCGTCGATCGTTCTGGTAGGAGCGGCACTCGCCCTCCGCGGCTATATTCTGGCCGAGCGCAAGCAGTTCGTGATGCCGGAGAGCTGGACAGCGCCCCTTTCGGCAGCCTATGTGCTCTTTTTCGCTGCGGATTTCCTGTTTCTTTCGCGCAGTTTCCTGACCGCAACCGTTCATCTGGCGCTGTTCGCGGTGGTGGTGCGGATGTTTACGCTGCGTCGCGACCGCGACCACGTAATGCTGGCCATTCTCGCCTTTCTCATGGTGCTGGCCTCGGCCATTCTGACCGTCGACAGCGTCTTCTTGTTTTTCTTCGCCGCCTTCATGCTTACGGCCGTAGCGGCCTTTGTATTGATGGAGATGCAGCGCTCCGGCCGCACCGCTAACATTCAGGCCCGGCATTCCACCGATCCTCAGGAACATCGCCATCTGGCGTTCGCGCTGGCGCGCATGGCCCCTGCGCTCATGGCGATGATTCTGGTGGGTGCGGTGGGAGTGTTTTTCCTGCTGCCGCGCATGTCGGCTGGCTACATGGGCGGATATTCCTTCGGCACCGACCTTTCCACCGGATTCAGCGACCGCGTGCAACTGGGCCAGATCGGGCAGATCCAGCAGTCGAATGCCGTAGTGATGCATGTGCAAATCGAAGGCGATAATCTTGGCCGATATGATCTGCACTGGCGTGGCGTCTCCCTCTCGGAGTTCGATGGGCATGGTTGGTCGAATACCCGCCAGCAGCTTGTGCTCGACCGGCAACCGGGTGGCGCCTTCGCAATCCCTTCGTTCGGGACGCGGGTCCCGCCGAAATACACGGCGCAGAGCGTAACGACACCCACCAGCCAACGCGAGCAAATGATTCACTATCGCGTCTTGATGGAGCCGATCGGGACAAACGTCTTTTTCCTGGCGCCTTGGGCACAAAGCGTGAAGGGAGACTTCAGGAATCTCGCGGTCGACCGCGGCAGCGCGGTGTTCGATCAAGATATTCAGCATCCCATTACCCGCTACGAAGCGGAGTCGGATATTTCCACTCCTTCTCCCGAGCAGTTGCGCAACGCCGGGAAGATTTATCCTCCTCAGGTCGCGCCCATGTATTTGCAGTTGCCAGGGGCGCTCGACACGCGCATTCCGCGCCTGGCAGCGGATATCACAAAGTCCGCCTCCACCAACTATGACAGGGCGGCGAAAATCGAAATCTACCTCAAGACCCGCTACGGCTACACTTTGCAACAGCCGCGCACCGCGATGCGCGACCCACTGGCCAATTTTCTGTTCGAGCGCAAGCAGGGCCACTGCGAATATTTCGCTTCGTCGATGGCTGTGATGCTGCGCACGTTGGGGATTCCGGCGCGGGTGGTGAACGGATTCCGCAGCGACGAGTTCAACGACCTCACGGGAAACTACGTGGTCCGCGCCAAAGATGCGCACTCCTGGGTGGAAGCCTACTTTCCCGCCTACGGATGGCAGACGTTCGATCCCACTCCCGCGGGCGCGAGCGGCACGCCGCAGGGTTGGGACCGCGCCATGCTCTACCTGGACGCGATGTCTTCCTTCTGGCGCGAATGGGTGATCAGCTACGACGCCGCTCACCAATTCTCGCTGGGCCACGCAGCGGTCAGCGGAACGCGCGGCGTCTGGGAACGGGGGCGCGCCTGGTGGCGCCAGCACTATGGCGCGATGCTGCGCTGGGCCCGCCGCAGCCAGGAGCGCGTAGAGCATTCGCCTAAGCGCTGGTTCGCTCTCGGACTTGGCGCTGGCGTGGTCCTGCTAGTCGTATCCCTTGCACTAGCGAACCTTCGCCGCATCGCGCAGTGGCTTCACGAAAAGCGGCTACGCGAGCATCCCGAGGATGCGCCGGAACAAGCCGCCACCATGTGGTACGAACGGATGGCGCGCTCACTGGCGCGACGCGGAGTGAAGAAGCTGACTGCACAGACGCCGCGGGAGTTTGCCGGGATCATCTCTGAAGAACCATTAAGGGCGCGGGTTCAACAATTCACGGAAGCGTATGAATCAGCACGGTTTGGCCAATCGCAAGAAGATGTGCAGCGACTGCCGGAACTGTATGAGGAAGTGGAGCTGGCAACAAAGAAGTAAGCCACTCAAAGAGATAAACAGCCTCGACCACAAAGGGCACAAAGTGACACGAAGGAAACCCTTACCACGAAGACCTTCGTGATACTTTGTGCCCTTCGTGGTAAACGCGTTTTCTTTCCGCCTAGAAGCGGTACACCACGCCACCGCCGACGAAATAATTATGCTGGCGTGTGTGACCCGTGGGGGCGTTCGGGAAGTCCGGCTCCCCGGACCAGAAGTCGCGCACTTCGCCGCGAATGCTGAACTTGCCCCTGACCTTCACATCCAAACCGAAGCCACCTTGAATCGCGCTGGTCGCGCCTGATTTTCCAGGGTTGGGGCCGCCGCCGTAAACCGTGTTCGCATTCTGGCTGAAATAGGCGACACCGCCGCCGAAGCTCACCCAGGGCGAAAATGCGGTGGTGGGAAACAGGTTTAAGCGCGCCGCCGGAGTGATGAAGTACTGTTTGTAGTTGATGGGCACCGTGCCTTGCGGCGCGTTCAGTTTCTCGTCAAGATTGAACGCCGCCGGGAGCTCGCCGGAAATCGCGTAGATCGGAGTAACCCACAAGTGGCGCGCATACGCGGCTTCAAAAGTCAGGCCGGCACCGGAGCGGATGACCGCATTCGGCACGGTCGGGTTCTGAATCCCCTGGTCGCTGATGAAGATACGGCCGATCATGCCAACCAGTTCGTTCTTCTCATCCTGGGCGGCCGCCGACGCTGCGAGAATCGTTACCACTGCCAGGGCCGCAACCAACAATCGTCTCTCAGACATTTCCCCTCCGGAGAAGTGGGAGTTTGTCACTATGGCGGTAAGCAATAGCCTAGCACGACAGCTATCCTTTTGAATCCACAACTACTATCTTTTCTGGTCCGGCGGATGTGGCCCGCCGCGCCTAGCCAGACGCGCCCGGAAGTGCCTCGCCAGAGATGCTAAAATAGAGAGATTGCATGCCTGTGACGGACCTCACTATCGGCGCTCCCACTGACGATCCTATTGACGATCTGCGCAGGGAAGCGCCCGTCCAGCCCGCGGAAACTGCGACGAAACCCACCAAGGTGGGATTCGTCAGTCTGGGATGCCCTAAGAATCTGGTCGACAGCGAAGTGATGATGGGTCTGCTGGCGCGGGCTGGCGCCGAATTGACTACGCGCGCAGAAGACGCGGACGTGATTGTGGTGAACACCTGCTCATTTATCGAAAGCGCACAGCAGGAATCGGTGAACACGATTCTGGAAATGGCCGGGCACAAGACCGATGGCCGCGCGAAGAAACTGGTAGTCGCGGGCTGCCTGGTGGAACGCTTCCGCGACCAGATCCGCAAAGACATTCCTGAAGTCGACGCCGTGGTGGGCACCGGCGAACTGGAAAAAATCCTGGCCGCGGCTGGAATCGCGCCCGCGCCCTCACGAAGTGGAGAGCGAAATAACCCGGGCAGCGATTCGCCGTTTGTTGTGCTGCAGTCCCGCCCGGAAGGCGATGCTCGCGTGGCGCAAGGGCGATTCTCGCGCGAGGCCTGGGATGGCGCGATCGGCGACCTGCCCAATTATCTCTACGATGATGCCACGCCGCGCATTCTGGCCACGCCGCGTCACATGGCCTATATCAAGATTGCCGAAGGCTGCGACCATCCCTGCAGCTTTTGCATCATTCCGCAGTTGCGCGGACAATTCCGCTCGCGGCGTTTTGCGTCCGTGGTTGCCGAGGCCGAACGCCTGGCGCAGTCGGGCGTGCGCGAGATCACACTGATCGGGCAGGACACGACCTGCTACGGCGAGGATTTCGGCTTGAAAGACGGTCTGGCTCTGCTGCTGGAAAAGCTGGCCGCAATCGAAGACCTGCGCTGGGTTCGTTTTCTCTACGCCTATCCGAACAAGATCACCGGCAAGCTGCTGGAGACCATCGCCGCCCACGAGAAGATCTGCTCGTACATGGACGTTCCCCTGCAGCACGCATCGGCTAGCGTGCTGAAGCGAATGAAGCGCGGCGGCGGAGCTGACGTTTTCCTGCGCTCGATCGCCAAGATGCGCCGCACGATTCCTGACGTTACGCTGCGTACGTCGTTCATTGTGGGATTCCCTGGCGAGACGGAAAAGGAATTTGAAGAGTTGTGCGATTTCGTGCGCGAAGCTCAGTTCGACTGGATGGGAGCGTTCGCCTATTCCGATCAGGACGGCGCGGGCGCATTCGGCCTCGACAAAAAGCTTTCGCCGCGCGAGATTGAGCGGCGCCGCAAACATTTGATGGGCATCCAGCGCCAGATCAGCAAGAAGAAAAAGAAGGCGCTGGTGGGGCGGGAATTCGATTTGCTGCTGGAAGGCACGTCCGACGAAAGCGATCTGCTTCTGGAAGGCCGCACGGCCATGCATGCGCCCGAGATCGACGGCAAAGTCTTCGTGAACGATTTTCCCGCGGAGCAGTTCTCCGAGGAGTCTGGGCCGCAGCCCGGCCAGTTCTACCGTTGCCAGATCACCGAGGCGCACGACTACGATCTGGTGGCAAAGATCGTGTAGCGAAGTTCTGTTAGCGAAGATCGTTAATGCCGGGCGGGTGCGGCGCTGTAAACAATAGTCTCCATCCTTCGCGGGCGCGAACTACAATACTTCCTGCCATGCCGAGCAAGCGCATCGTGAAGCTCCGTTGTCCGATCTGCAAGAAGAACGTGAAAAGCACCGACGCGGATTTTCCTTTCTGCAGCGACCGCTGCCGCATTATCGATCTGGGCAAGTGGGCCAGCGGCGCATATGTGATTGCCTCTCCGGTGACCGATGCCGACGAAGGCGTCCGCGACCGCAATCCCGAAGATTCGGAAGAAGATTCGTGACGCCCACGCCGCGATGGGCAACTTTGGTGGCTACATTCTTCGGCATCGGCCGGCTGCATCCGGGACCAGGAACCTGGGGATCGGCCTCGACCGTTCTGCTCTGGAGCGCGATTGCCTATGGGCTTGCACCTGCGCTGCGCACTCCCGTCGCCATCGTTCTCGCAGTGTTGGTCGTGCTGATCGGCATTCCCGCCGCGACCCGCGTGGCCCGCGGCTCCGGCGTGAAAGATCCGCAGTTTGTGGTGATCGACGAGGTTGCCGGACAGCTCATCGCGCTCATCGGCGTCCCCTTTGGATGGAAAACTTTTCTGACGGGTTTTATACTTTTTCGGGGATTCGATATCCTCAAACCTCCGCCGGTGCGGCAACTGGAGGCGCTTCCGGAAGGAACTGGTATTGTGGTGGACGATGTCGCCGCGGGATTATATGCATTTGCGGTGATGCATCTTCTGCTGCACTTTGGGGTTCTAAGCTAGTAGAAACGGCCGTGAGCCGAGCGCTCGCAACTCAGGACTCGGCACTCGGGACTCGATAATCATGGGATTCTCCGACCGCATTCTCGGACGCAAGAGCGTGAACGGTGGACCGCACATTGAGGCGGTCGCGCCGGCGCTGGCCTTGGCTGGCGGCGAAGTCCGAATCACCGGCACGGGATTGCGTCCCCATGAATTGCGGCGGCCGAAAGTGCAATTTGGCGATGTCGAAGGCTCGGTCGTCGTCAGTTCTGACGCGTTTCTGGTTGCCCGCGTGCCCGAGGGCGCAACTTCGGGGCCGGTCGTGGTGGCGAGCGATGGCCACGTGAGCAATGCCCAAACCGTGCGGGTCGCGGTGCCGATCGCTGAAAATCTGCATCCCGTGACCAACCCGGCGCTGGATGCGGAAGGCGACATTTACGCTACGTTCTCGGGTTCGCGGGGCGAGAAAGTTCCAGTCTCCGTTTTCAAGATCGATACCAACTATGCCATGAAGCCCTTTGTGGCGGAGATGATGAACGCGACCTCTATCGCATTTGACCGCGAAGGACAGATGTACGTTTCGTCGCGTTACGACGGGTCCGTTTACCGCGTCACGGCCAACGGCGCCATCTCGACGTACGCGGAAGGTATGGGCGTCGCTACCGGAATTGCCTTTGACCGCGAACAGAATCTTTACGTCGGCGACCGCAGCGGCACGGTTTTTAAAATCGGCCGCGATCAACAGGTTTTTGTGTTTGCCACACTTGAAGCCAGCGTCTCCGCCTATCACCTGGCGTTTGGCCCCGAGGGCGACCTCTTTGTCACCGGGCCTACCACTTCCAGCTTCGATGCGGTTCACAAGATCGATCCGCACGGCACAGTGAGTACGTTCTATCGCGGGCTGGGCCGGCCGCAGGGACTGGCCTTTGATGTTGCCGGCAATCTGTACGTCGCGGCATCGCTCTCGGGCAAGCGCGGCATCGTGAAGATCACTCCTGACGGCAAAGCGCGGATCGAGGTCGCCGGGCAGGGCCTGGTGGGGTTGGCGTTCGCTCCGGGACGCTCGGTGATCCTCGCGACCACCAGCGCCGTGCATCATCTTTCGTGGGACATTCAAGGGCTGCCGTTGCTGTCGGAGTAGTCGTTCACTCCTCTGCGTCCCCTGCGTTTTTGATTTCCGATTTTCATTTACACTTTAGCCGTGAACGCCGAAATTATCGCGGTCGGCTCCGAGCTGCTCACGCCCTTCCGCAGCGACACCAACTCGCTCTACCTCACCGAGCAACTCAACCAGTTGGGCGTGGAAGTAATTTTCAAGAGCATCGTCGGCGACAATCTGCCCAGGCTGGTTGCAGCTGTGCAGCATGCGCTGTTCCGGTCTGACATCGTGATTTTCAGCGGCGGCCTGGGTCCTACTGAAGACGACCTGACGCGAGAAGCCGTGGCCGAAGCTCTCGGCTTGGCGGTGCGCCGCGATGCCGAGGTTCTCACGCGTCTGGAAGAACGCTTCGCCGCGCGCGGCTGGAAGATGGCGGCCAATAACGCCAAGCAGGCCGACGTTCTGGAAGGCGCTACAGTTTTGCCCAACGCAAACGGCACCGCTCCCGGCCAGTGGCTGAGCGGAGATTTCGACGGGCGGGAACACATTATCGTGCTGCTGCCCGGACCTCCGTTCGAACTGAAAGCATTGTTCGACGCGGAAGTTCGCGAGCGGCTACGTGCGAAGATTCCAACTGCCCATCTTGCGACCCGCGTCTTGAAGATCGCCATGCTCGGAGAATCGCAGGTGGACGCCCGCGTGTCACCGATCTACAAACGCTTCACCGACGTGGATACAACCATCCTGGCGGGTGCGGGTGAGGTCCAGCTTCATTTCACAAAACGCGCCGAAAGTCTCGAACTAGCCCAGCGTCGCGTAGACGAAGTCGCCGGTGAAGTCGAAGACGAGTTGGACGATGCTGTGTTCTCGCGCAACGGCGAGTCGCTGGAACAGATCGTCGGCTACTGGCTGCAAATGCGCAACGCCACGCTGGCCGTGGCCGAATCATGCACGGGAGGATTGTTGGCGGAGCGCATCACTTCCGTCGGGGGAAGTTCTCGTTATTTTCTGGGCGGGGCGGTAGTGTACTCGAACGAACTGAAAACGGAATTCGCGGGCGTGCCCCGGGAGATGATCGAACGCCACGGCGCGGTCAGCCGCGAAGTAGCGGCGGCGCTGGCGGAGGGAGTTCGTTATCGCTGCGAGGCGACCCTTGGTGTCGGCATCACTGGAGTAGCCGGACCCACTGGAGGCACGCCGGACAAGCCTGTGGGCCTGGTGTTTCACGCCGTAGCCAGCGATCGCGGAACCGAAGTGATCCACCGAAATTTTCCCGGTGACCGAAAACGCATCCGCTGGTTCGCGTCGACCATGGCGCTGGATATGGTGCGGAGAAAGCTGATGTGAAGGAAGCAGCTTTTGGCTTTTGGCTTTTGGCTTTTGGTTCTTGGCTCTTGGCTTTTAGCTCAGAGCTTTTCGCGGCATCTGTCGGCGGCGGAGATTAGGGATATGAACAGCCGGGAATCGGCACAACGTCGGGCATCGCGGGTTCAAGCCAAAAGCTAAGAACCAGAAGCTAAGAGCTTCCTATGCGCCTCTTCATCGCTCTCGACATCGACGACGAAATCCGCGAGCGCATCGTCCGTTTTGTGGAGGGGGTGAGCGGCTTCGCGCCGGACGCGCGCTGGGCTAAGCCTGAGTCGCTCCACGTCACGATGAAGTTTATCGGAGAACAGCCGGAGCCGATACTCGAAGAAATCAAGCGCGCATTGGGATCTGTCGCGGCCAGCGAGGTCGCGCTGCAATTTCGCGGATATGGATTCTTTCCTACCGCGAAAGCTCCGCGGGTTTTCTGGGTCGGGATCGAAGCGGGGCCTGAGCTCGCAACGTTGGCTGCGGCGGTCGATCAGCAAACCGCGCGTCTGGGAATTCCGAAAGAAGAGCGAGCTTTCAGTCCACACCTCACGCTGGCACGCGGCGGTGCCCGCGGAACCCGCAGCTCGGGATCGCCGCACCGGCGCAAGGGAGATGGCCCCAACCGCAGTTTTCAACGTTTGCAGGAAAAGCTGCCTGCCCTGCCCACCCCCGAGTTTGGTACCATGACGGCCCACGAGTTCTTTTTGTATCAGAGCGAATTGGGACGAGGTGGATCGCGGTATACAAAGTTGTCGCGCTTCGCTTTGAAGTAGCGCCGACGTCCCGCCGGCTGTCGCGGTGGGCGTCCCGCCCGGGCCGTGGCAGGCAATATCGAAGCTTTGTCGAACAACGTAATGTCCACAATCCTCCTCACCGTCGCAATCGCTTACCTGTTGGGGTCGATTCCCTTCGGCTATCTGCTGGTACGAATTTTTCACGGCGAAGACGTGCGTCTGAGCGGCAGCGGAAATATTGGTGCCACCAACGTTTCGCGCAAGTCGCCGGCCCTTGGCGTGCTTACGCTGTTGCTGGATGCTCTGAAGGGATTTGCAGCCGTGACCATTGCCATTCTGCTGAGTCCGCAAGTTTTTCCGGACGTGTCTCTGCCGACAGTTCTGGGGCATGAGACCCTGCTGGCTTCCATGCCGCCGATCTCGGTCCACGCAGCGGTCGCGGCTTTGGTCGCGGTACTCGGCCATATGTTTCCCGTCTGGTTGAATTTCCGCGGCGGCAAAGGAGTGGCGACCGGACTCGGTTCGTTCGCGGTGATTGCTCCCGAGGCGGTGCTGATCGCGGCCGTGATTTTCATCATTATCGTTTTGCTGTTCCGCTACTCGTCGCTGGGTTCGATCAGTGCGGCCGCGGCCCTTCCCCCCATTTCGCTCGTCCTGCATGACTATGGCCACAGCGCTCTCACATTGTGGCTGATCTCGCTCACTTGTCTCATCATCATCGCCAAGCACCACGAAAATATCCGGCGCCTGCTGGCAGGAACGGAAAACCGGCTGGGAGCGAAGCGCGCGTGAGCCAGATCGCAGTCATCGGCGCGGGCGCGTGGGGCACCGCCATTTCTGTGGTGCTGGGACGCAAGAGACCGCACCGTATCCACCTGTGGGCTCACGAAAAAGAAGTGCGGGAGTCGATCGCGCAGCGCCACACAAACGAGAAATTCCTTCCCGGACAGACGATTCCAGATTCTGTGACCGCGACCACCAACCTTGCCGAGGCGCTTGTCGGCGCGCAGATTGTGATCAGCGTCATGCCTTCGCAACATTGTCGCGGCCTGTTCGAGCAGATGCGCCCGCATCTGCCGCCGCACGCCCTGATCGTGAGCGCAACCAAAGGGCTGGAAGAAGGCTCACTGCTGCGCATGACGGAGATCATCACCCAGGTGTTGACGGGCGGCGCCGCAGCCGCGCCTCGTGTAGGCGCACTCAGTGGGCCCACGTTCGCAATGGAGGTAGCACGCGGGGATCCCACGGCGATCACCATCGCGTCGCAGGACGCGGAACTCGCGCGCATCGTGCAGGACGAATTCAGCGATCCCGCGTTCCGGGTTTATACCAACGCCGACGTGGTGGGAGTGGAGCTCGGGGGCGCGTTGAAAAACATCGTCGCCATCGCCGCCGGCATTTGCCATGGTCTGGGCCTGGGCCACAACTCGGTTGCTGCTCTGATCACGCGCGGCCTGACCGAAATGACGCGCCTTGTCGTAGCTTGTGGCGGACGCGCCGAAACCATGGCGGGGCTCGCCGGCCTGGGCGATTTGGTCCTTACCTGCACCGGAGGGTTGTCGCGCAACCGCAGCGTAGGCGTCGAACTGGGCCGGGGCCGCAAGCTTCCGGAAATTGTCGCTGGCATGCACGGCGCCGTCGCAGAAGGAATTTTCACCACTACCGCGGCGGTCGGCCTGGCGCGTGCTCGCGGAGTGGAGATGCCCATCACAGAGCAGATGCATGCCATTCTCAGTCAGGGCAAAGCTCCCCGCGAAGCCATCCATGAACTGATGACGCGCAGCGGCAAGAGCGAAAGCGCGACTCGCAGCGGCGGGACAAAAAGCCCTTAACCGGAGAGCTTAGTAAGAAAACATGCAAAGAACGCGAAGCTAAGCTCGCCTGGTTTTTCGGTTCTCTTCGCGTCCTTCGCGGCGTTTCTTTGCGACTTTGCGGCTGAAGCCTTTTGCTTTCTGCAAGTTGCTGGAAAGGGAAATGTGCAGTGGTCGCCCCCACGCGTTATCTTGCCAAACCCTTGCCAGACGCCAGGTTCGGGTCAGGTACTTTGGTAATGGCGGTGTCCTTCGGTTTCCGGCTCAGCGCTCTTCCTACCCGTTAGAATTTTCCAGATAGCTTGAATAACGCCGCCACTTCGACCACGGCGCTCGCGATACCACGTAAAGGGACAGACTTGTCTTCCAAGGCATCCACCGCCGCGCGCATCCCGATTCTGTATGTCATTCTCGGGGTGCTTCTCGTCATCAGCATCGTGCCGATGTATTTCTATTCCTCTCAGGTGGAATCGATTAATCGGGATCGGCTGAAGACCAACGAGATGCTGTTGCAGAACACGGTGACCCGTTCGCTGGCCGACGATCTCTCGCAACACGAGCGCTCGATGCGCATGATGCTGGCGAACTTATCGTCGGCGATCCAGGTCGCCAGCGGTGGAGATATCGGTGAAAAGAATATTCAGGCTCCGGAGCTGCGGGCGCTCCTCGAAAATTTTGTTTCCTCGTCCGACGAGATCGCCTATGCCACGTTGCTGAATTCCGAAGCCAAGGGAATTTCGGCCGGCCGTATCGCTCCTGACATTTTTCTAAACCGGGAGCTGGAGCGCGCTTTTTCCGCCGCCCGCGACGGACGCGTCTATAACGGGCAAGCGCTCACGGTGGGCGAAGGCACTTCTTCCCGCACAATTTTTCTGGTCAGCACTCCCGTCATGTACGGCCCGCGATTTCTCGGAATGATCGCGGCGGTGGTAGACCTGCGATTCCTGATTCGCCGCCTGCAGGGCGCCAGCAGCGGCGGACTTACGCCCTACGTGGTGGACGCACAGGGCCGGCTGGTGGCCGCGGCCACGCAAGGGTTCGCAACTGGCCAGGACATGAAGAATCTGGAAATCGTGCGCAACTTCGTCGATAGCGGCAACAAAGGCCAGTTGGCCGCCACCAAGGAATTCACACTGCACGACGCCAAGAATAGTGAAGACATGCTGGGCACCTACAGCGTGGTGACCTCGCTCGACTGGGCCGTGGTGGTGCAGAAGCCGCAGCGCGAAGCCTATCGCGGAATCTACGAAATGCAACGCACGGCCCGGCTTCTGGCTCTGCTGGCCGTGTTGCTGAGTATCGGCGTCAGCATTTTTGCGGCTCGACGCATTACCAATCCTCTTGAGGTGCTCACGCAATTCGGCCGCGCCATCGCCCGCGGAGATTTTTCCGAGCGCGTCCACATCCGGAGCCGCACCGAAATTGGTGAACTAGCGGAAACCTTTAACAGCATGTCTCAAGAACTCGAACACTACGTTGAAGACCTGAAGCGCGCCGCCGACGAGAACCGAGCCCTGTTTATGGGCTCCATCCAAATGCTGGCCGGAGCCGTCGACGAAAAGGATCCCTACACTCGCGGTCACTCCGACCGTGTGACCCGCTATTCCCTGCTGCTCGCGCACGAAATGGATTTGCCCACTCCCTTCGTGGAGATTCTGCAGATTTCCGCGCAGCTGCACGACGTCGGCAAAATCGGCATCGAAGACCACATCCTCAAAAAGCCGGGCGCACTCACGGCCGAGGAATTTGAGGTCATGAAGACTCATACCACCCGTGGCGCAAACCTTTTGCGCCCGGTCACGCAGCTTGCGGAAATGCTGCCCGGCATCGAGTTGCATCACGAGTCGCTCGACGGCCGTGGTTATCCCTACGGATTGCAGGGGGATCAGATCCCGCTGCTGGCGCGGGTCATCGCCGTCGCCGACACTTTCGACGCGCTCACCACCACGCGTCCTTACCAGAATGCGCACACTCCCGAGCAGGCGCTGCAAATCGTTCAAAATCTCGCGGGCAAACGCCTCGATCCCGTCGTAGTTGCCGCGCTGCTGGCGGTTTACGCGCGAGGAGAAATCAAGCTGCAGAGATTCACCATCCGGCGCCCGGTAGCCGCAGCGTCGAACGCAACCGCGGCCGCAGCTGCAGCAACTGCCCCGGTTCCGGCGGCACCGTTGACCGCGCCAGCGCCGTCCATAGCCTCCGAAGCCGCTGAGCTGGAAAGAACCCGCGTCTAAAGTTAGCCAGCAGGCAGAAGCCATGCGACCACACAAGCCCATGTGGCTACACAAGCCCATGTGGCCGCGGGCGCCTCGCCCGCGAGCTTGTTCCCAAACGTGGGAAGCAATGGCGCAGTCCCGTCAGCCATAACCGATTTCGAACCATAGCGCCGCCGTCCCGCCGCCCCTCCCAAGCGCCGCCCCCAGGTTAGCAAAGGCCATCTCGCCCTCTGCGCCGCCCGAATATCCCGGCCCCATAACCCGTATAATCACTCTTTACCCTTTTATGATTCAGACCTTATTCGGCAGCACCGAAGAAAAGAAAACCGGCTTCTTCGACCGCATGAAGCAGGCGGTCACGCGCACCCGCGAGAATCTCGCCGAACGCATCGAAGAAGTCGTTTCCTTCGGCAAGGAAATCGACCGTCACACGCTTGACGATCTCGAAGCCACGCTGATCGCCGCCGACCTGGGCAACACAACCACGCAGGAGGTTCTCGCCAAGCTGCGCGACAAAGCCGACCGTAAGCAGATTAAAGACGTGCAGGAACTCAAGCGCCTGCTGAAAGAAGAACTGCTGACGATTCTGAGCGTGGCCAACTCGCGCCCCGTCAAGAAAGTCGAAGGCACACCGGAAGTGATCCTGGTGGTCGGGGTGAACGGCACCGGCAAAACCACAACCATCGGCAAGCTCTCGCAACTGTTTCGTTCGGAAGGAAAATCCGTGCTGCTGTGCGCCGCCGACACATTCCGCGCCGCGGCCATCGAGCAACTGGAAATCTGGGGCCAGCGCACCGGCACGGAAGTGATCAAGACCAAACCCGGCGGCGACCCTTCCGCCGTGCTGTTCGACGCGCTGCAAGCCGGGGTCGCGCGAAAATCCGATTACGTGATCGTCGATACCGCCGGCCGCTTGCACACCAAGACCAGTCTAATGGCGGAACTCGAAAAAATGCGCCGCACCGCGCAGCGCATCATCCCTTCGGCCCCCCACGAAACCCTGCTGGTGATGGACGCCACAACCGGGCAAAATGGTTTGCAGCAGGCGCGCCTGTTTACGCAGGCAGCCGGCGTGACCGGCATCGTGCTTACCAAGCTCGACGGCACAGCCAAAGGCGGAGTGGTCGTCGCCATTTCTCGCGAACTGGGCTTGCCTGTGCGCTTCGTCGGAGTCGGCGAAAAGGCGGGCGATCTGCTGCCCTTCGCGCCGCAGGAGTTTGTGGATTCGTTGTTTGAATAGGATGGTTTGAATACGATGGCTCGAGTAGAAGCGTTCGAATAGGAGTACATATGGTGGAGGGAGAAGGAAAAAAATCTCTGATGAAACGGTTCCAGGATTTGGCGCGTCGTATGCTGGGTCGCGGATCCGCGCCGCCGTCGGGCGGTGACCCTTATGCTTACCGCATGGCTCCTCTGAAGCGTGGGCCGAAAGGCCGCAGCGGCGCGGCAGTCGCCGAGATCGAAGACGATTCCCACCGCAGCTTTCCTCCCCGCCAGCAATAGAGATTTGTTCCCTTGCCTTCGTCCTCGTCTCAACCTGCCCTGAGCGTAGGCAAAGAGTGCCTCGTGGTAGATATAGATCTTCATGTCCGCCTACTCCAGCGACGAAGAATTCCTGCAGCGCGCTCTCGACCTCGCCAGCCAAGGCATCGGCCTGGCGTCGCCGAACCCACACGTAGGAGCGCTAATCGTTGACACGCAGGGATACATCGCGGGCACCGGAATCTATACCTACGCCGGAGTGAAACACGCCGAAATCCTCGCCCTGGAAGCCGCCGACAGTAGGGCTCGCGGCGGGACGCTGTATATCAACCTCGAGCCGCATGCGCATCATGGCCGCACGCCGCCGTGCACGGACGCTTTGATCGCCGCCGGAATTCGTCGTGTCGTAGCCGCAATGCCCGATCCCAACCCCAAGGTCAGCGGACTCGGCTTCGAAAAGCTGCGCGCTGCCGGCGTACAGGTGGATGTCGGACAACTGCAAGAGCCCGCCCGCCGCCTGAACGAAAGTTTCGCCCGCTACATTCGTCACGGCGTGCCGTTGGTCACGCTGAAATCCGCAATGACACTCGACGGCAAAATCGCACCGCCGCCAGCTGATGCTCGCGACCTCGCAGCCGAAACCCACGCTCCAAACGGATTCACGGGCCACTGGATCACGGGCGAAGCCGCGCGCACCCACGCCCATGAACTCCGCCATCAACACGACGCAATCCTCGTAGGAATCGGCACCATCCTCGCCGACAATCCCTTGCTCACCGACCGCAGCGGACGGCCTCGTCGCCGGCCGCTGTTGCGCGTCATCCTCGATTCGCAGCTCCGCCTGCCGCTCGACTCACAGTTGATTCGTAGTGCGAAATCCAGCGCGGCCAGTTCCAGCGACGCCCGCGATGTCGTCGTATTCACTTCTTTTGCGGACACGAAGAAGAAAACCGAACTGGAATCTCATGGCGTGCGAATCGAAACCCTTGCAGCGCCGCCCAGCAAACGCCTAGACCTCGCCGCCGTTCTCCGCCGCCTCGGCGAACTGGAAATTACCAGCGTGATGATCGAAGGCGGATCGACGGTAAACGGCGCCGCGCTCTCCGCCGGCGTTGTGGATAAAATCTTCCTCTACTACGCACCCGAAATTCTCGGCGCCGCAAGCGCCGTTCCCTTCACGCCCGATGCAGCCAAAATGAGCCCACCCACACGCGTGAAGCGTCTGCGGCTGCACCGTTTCGGCGAAGACTTCGCAATCGAGGGCTATCTCCGCGATCCCTACGAGGAATAAGCTTTTTCACTACTGAACAGACCCGGCTTCGGGTTCCGGCTATCGGGCTTCGGACCAGCCGGATTCCGGTTCCTGAGAGGTTACTCAAATCTGAAGATTCACCAACCACAAAATTTCGACTGAAGGATTCGCGGAAGCCCGATAACCGAAGCCCGAAGCCCAGTCTGTTCAGCGGTGAATAGAGTTCATTGGTTTATTATGTTCCGTTCCTCCCGGAGGCCTTTCATGTTCACTGGCATCGTCGAAGAAGTCGGACGCGTCGCCCGCATCGAGCAGCGCGGCGACAACCGCTGCATCACCATCACGGCCGATCATGCGCCCAAGCAATTAAAAACCGGCGACAGCGTCTCGGTCAGCGGCGTCTGCCTCACCGCGCTCGACATCAAGCCGGAATCTTTCTCTGCCGACCTCGCCCCGGAAACCTGGTCGCTCACGTCGTTTTCCCGCATCCACGAAGGCGCGCAGGTTAACCTCGAACTGCCCATGAAAGCCGACGGCCGTTTCGGCGGCCACATTGTCCAGGGACACGTCGACGGAGTCGGCAAGCTGATCTCCCTCGACCGCATCGCAGACTCAGAAAACTGGTGGCTGCACATCGAACTACCGCACGAGGTCGAGAAATACACCGTCTACAAAGGCTCCATCTCGATCGAGGGCATCAGCCTCACCGTGGCCAAGTTGGAAGAAAACCGTTGCACCATCGCCATAATTCCGCACACCGTCGAACAAACCAATCTCAACTCCCTCCAGCCCGGCGATCCCGTGAACCTGGAAGCCGATCTGATCGCAAAATATGTTGAGAAGATGATGAAGGGAAGTTCCGCGGAAAATTCGCTCACTATCGAAGACCTGGTAGAGCAAGGGTTTTGATTTTACTGGCAACTGTCCACTAACCGCTGCCACTGCTCTTCATGCTTCGATTCTTAGTTCATCCAGTTCCAGAAATTCCTGAATGATCGGCGCGGTCGATTTCTCCATGTCCGCGTAGGTGCCAAAGAAAATTGCCTTGGCTTCGAACAGAAACACCACGCGGTCGGCCAGTTTTTTGGCGAGCCGCATATCGTGGGTCACCACGATGCTGGTCAAGTTCAGCTGCAACTTGAGGCGCTTGATCAGGTCGCCCAGCAATTGCGCCATCAGCGGATCCACCATGGTCGTAGGCTCGTCGTAAAGCACGCACTCCGGCCGCGCCGCCAGCGCCCGCGCAATGGCCACCGAGCGCTTCATCCCGGTTGAGAGATCGGAAGGCAACAGGTCACCCATCCCCTGCACACCCACCATGTGCAGGAGGCCATCTACGATCTGAAAAATTTGTTCCTCCGAGAGTTCGCGGCTTTCGCGCAGCGGAAACGCAACATTCTCGCCCACCGTCAGCGAGTCGAACAGCGCTCCATTCTGGAAGACCATCGTAACTTTCTTATGGATCAACTCCAGTTGCTGCTCGGAATAGTCGGTAATGTCCTCCCCGGCCACAATCACGCGCCCCGAATCCGGCTTGAGAAACCCCATGATGTTCTGCAGCGAAACCGATTTGCCCACTCCGCTGCGTCCCAGAATGCAAACAGTCTCGCCCGGCAACACCTCGAAACTGACGTGGTCAAGCACCACGTTGTCGCCAAACGCTTTGGAGACATCGTTGAACCGTATGTACGGACTCGGCTGCGGGTTATCGGGCATGAGAATCAGCTCTTAGCTCTTAGCTTCTAGCTCTTAGCTCCTAGTTAAGCTTTGGCGCTTTTGCTTTAACTTCCGGTTTCTCACTTCTAACTCTTCCCTGTCATCCTGAGCGTAGTGGCATCTTCGCGTTTCGCGAAGACGCCACGAAGTCGAAGGACCCCGTGTTCGACCGCACTCCGACAAGCCTCAAAAGGAATTTCCACCACGGTTTCCGATCGCCGCTTCCAGCTCTTCTCGCGTATTCAAATTGCGAAATGCACCGCACGAAAACCCGGACGCCACAAGTTCCTGTTCGCCGATCTCCTGCACTCTAGCGTCAGCAAACAGGACACCGATCTTGTACTGCCCGCCTCGCAGCGCCTTCTCCGCACCCTCGGCAAATTCCCGTCGATAAACCGCACACAACGGCTGCCAGCCTCCGTCCGCGAGCGGCACGGTCGCAACCGCACCGGAACCGCGCGCCCGCGTCACCAGATACCGCAGCAGCGCCGGCGGGACAAAAGGCACATCCACCGCCAGCATCAAGTTCAGTTCCGCCGCCGACGCCCGCAACGCCGCGTGGATCCCTCCCAGCGGCCCGCACTCACGAAACACATCTTCCACCACCGGAGCAAACGCCGCAAACCTCTCGGTGCTACCGACGATGCGCACGTTGTCCGTGACCGTCCGCGCCAGCTCCAGCGCCCGCGCCAGCAGCGTGCGCCCATCCAACATCACAAACGCCTTGTCCGACCCCATGCGCGTGCTCTTCCCGCCAGCAAGCACAAAAGCCGCCACGTCGGCGCCAGGGCCGTCCATTGGCCGATGATACACGGCTTGCTCCGCTGCAGGGCACTCCACGGCGCAGGCGTTTGCAACTTCTCAATCCGCATGCCGAATACTCAAGCCTCGCCACGTTTGTGCTGCACTCCCGTGTCGCCTTGCACGAAAGTAACCTACCCAAAGTCAGTCCTTCGAGCGATGATGGCCTTGCGACCGAGGCACCTGCTCCGGAAGTAACCATCATGCCGCAAAAATTCATGGATGTTCTTATGCTGGGACGTTGTTCTCACGAATTTTCCTGGCCGCGGCGCGGCAGCGACGGCGACTACTACCAGGTCTGCATGATCTGTGCCGCCGAGTACAAATATGACTGGACCACCATGCGCCGCATCGAGCGCGTGGAGCACGCCAAGCCCGAAACCGGCATCAAGCGCAGCCATACCCGCGAGAAGCGGCCCTCCTGGGTGCCGCGTGCCCGGCGCCTGAAGCTCGACGTGCCGCTGCGTTTCCGCGTGAACAAAACCGCGACCTGGTACGAAGGCATCATCGAAAACATCAGCCAGACCGGCGTTCTCTTCACCGGACCGCAACAGTTGCCCGTCAATGCCCTGATCGAAATGGTGTTCGAGATGCCCGAAGAAATCTCCGGCCAGAAGAACAGCAACGTCGTCTGCCAGGGCCGCATCATGCGCTCCAAAGAAGTCAAAAAAGTCGAGGACGGTGTAGTCCTGGCCGCTTCCATCGTCGACTACAAATTCATCCACTAAAAATCAATCATGTGGGGACGGGCACTCTTGCCAGTCCATCGAGCGCAGCTCGATGCTTTTTTCGCTCCGCCCGGCAAACTCGTACCACCGCAATTTATCCCCCCGATGTATCCTGCCCCGCCTTCGCGTACACTCTTTCTCGGCTTTCTCTGACGGCACACTCACTCCATGCCCGCCCTCACCGCACTCCTGCATGCCCGGAATGACGCTCTGTGCCTGGGCCGCGCCTTGGAAACGCTCTTGCCCTGCGACGAAATCGTGGTGGTCGATCACGGAACGCACTACGCCACTCGGCGCATCGCCCACGAATACGGAGCCCGGGTGCTACCGGCAAAGGCCAACATAACCCCCAGCCAATGTCTACACTTCGCCCGCCACGATTGGATTCTTTGCCTGGAACCGCGCGAGTCCATCAGCGAAGCGCTGGCAGCCAGCCTGTTCGAATGGAAAGCCGAGTGGAAACCAGAAGCGCACTCTCCGGAACCCATAGCTTTTTCTTTCCTCCTGCGCCAGGAAACACCCCACGGCTGGCAAATAGACCCCACGCCCCAAACTCGCCTCGTGCCCCGCAGTTGGAGCCATTGGCGGGGACTGCTCCCCGCGTCGGAACCTTCCGCCATCACCCTGGAAGGGGCTCTGCTGCGTTTCATCCAACCCTAAGTTTTTCAGCCGCTAACCTCCGCGCAAGCCTACTCTCGGTCACAACCCTGGGTGACGCCAATCACGGCCTTTGAAGCTTTGCCCCCCTAAACTGCAACGTTACGAGTTTTTCGGCCCCGTAGCCGAAGGAGGAAAGCAATGCGTGTAATAAAATTCATCACTTTCGTTGTAATTCTGGTTGTGGCCTCGACCTTTGCCGTGGCGCAGGACAAAGCGGCCGAGCCCACACCCACCGTAAAACATGTCCCCATCACTAACGTTTCACCCATATCAGGAAAAGAAATGTTTAAGAGCTACTGCGCCGTTTGCCATGGAGCCGACGCGAAAGGTGGAGGCCCCGCGGCAGCCGCTCTAAAAGCTGCGCCCGCCGACCTGACGCTTCTTGCCCGGAAGAATGATGGCAAGTATCCCGCCGCCCACGTGGCCGCAGCCATCCGCGGTGAATCGCTCATGGCTTCCCACGGCAGCAAAGATATGCCGATGTGGGGTCCATTATTCTCGAGCATCAGCCAGGGCCATGACTCCGTGGTGCAGCAGCGAGTTGCGAATCTGGTGGACTACATTCAAACTCTGCAAGCAAAGTAGGCCCTGGCAGCCGCTGCTTCAAGCAGATGACGATACCCGGGGGCGCGATCCTCTCCCCCGGGTTCCTCGCTCCCGGATTTTCGCCGCGGAACCACCCCCGTTATCGCCGCGTGATCCTGCCAAGTGCCACGTGGCCAAGACCTTGTCCCCCATCGGCCTTTCGGACAGTGACTTCAGTACCTTAGTGCCCGCCCGCATCATCGACTTATAATCCAACTTAAGACTGGCATCAGGCGCTGGCACAAAGGCGACCTGGCCCGAGCTTTTCGCAACAACGCTTTTTCAACCTGACGTGGACCCGATCTTCGCATCGTCGATTTTTCTCTTCGGGCTGTGCTTCGGCAGCTTTCTGAATGTGTGTATCTACCGCCTGCCGCTGGATTTGTCGGTGGTGACGCCGCGTTCCGCCTGCCCCAAATGCAAACATGGGATCGCCTTCTACGACAACCTTCCAGTGCTGAGTTGGCTGATCCTCGGCGGCCGCTGCCGTTATTGCAAAACCAAAATTTCTGCACGCTACGTACTCATCGAACTGCTCACGGCCGTGCTCTTTCTGGCCTGCTACTGGCATTTCGGAATGACGCTAGCCACCTTGAAATATTGTGTCTTCGCGTTCCTCCTGCTCGGCCTCATTTTCACCGACGCGGAAACCAAGCTTCTGCCCGACAAGCTCACGCTGCCAGGGTTGGCTCTGGGCGTGCTCTTTAGCCTGTTGGTTCCGGTGCACGATGTGGCTTCGCAATTCATGCCCGGAATCGTAAGCCTGCCGTTGAGTGATGATCTCGCGGTCCGTCTGCTCTCCCTGTTCGATTCCCTGCTCGGCGCGGCCGTGGGTGCAGGCTTCATCTACGGCGCGGGAGCGATTTACCTGCGCTGGCGCGGCACCGAAGGCATGGGATTCGGTGACGTCAAGCTCATGGCCATGGTGGGCGCGTTTCTGGGCGTGAAGCTGACCGTGCTCACAGTTTTTTCCGCATCGCTCGCGGGGTCGTTCTTCGGTCTCACGACCGTCTTCGTGGTCTGGCTCAAGCGCACGCATCGTTTCATGCGCAGCCTGGCCAACGCCCAAGCCGCCCGCCGCCGCGGATGGCAATCGGCACAATTGGTTTATCGCAACTATCAAATGCCGTTCGGCGTGTTCCTCGGCAGCATGGCGCTGTTCGCGTTTTTCTTCGGCAACCGCCTGCTGCGCTGGTATGGAGGGCTCTGGTGAAAATCCTCGCCAATCCCGTTGTGCTGCATGCGGCGGTCGTGCTGTTTCTCTCCGCCTTTGCGTTCATGATCGTCGTGATCTTCATGCGCAAGCTGCGCCAGAACATTGAGGACGAAGCCTCTGTCTCTTCCGAAGGCGCGCCCTCGCTCGAAACTTTGCCGCTGCATCTTTACAACACCGTCATCCAGCAGCTCAAGCAACAGAAGAACGAACTACAGGCCCAGTCGCAGACCGAGCAGCGCCGCGCCCGCACGAGCGAAAACTTCAGCCAGGCCGTGCTCTCGAATCTTTCCTGCGGCGTGCTGGTCTTCGGAACCAACGGCCTGGTCACGCAGTCGAATCCCGCAGCCCGGCAGATTCTTGGATTCGCCACCAGCACCGGCATGGGTGCGGACGATCTTTTCCGCGGCCAGATCGCCGCCGAAGTGCGCTCGGTTCTGCGCGAAGGCAGCGGCCGTCGCCACCTGGAAACCGATTACACGACTCCGTCTGGCGAGAAGCGCCACATCGCGGTGACCGTATCTCCCGTGCCCGCCCTCGACGGCAGCCTGCTCGGTGCCGCCTGCCTCATCACTGACCTCAGCGCGTTCGCACAGATTCACCAGCAACAGGAAATGCGGGCGCACGAACTGCGCAGCTCGCTGACCACCATCTCCGGATACGCGCAGCAGCTGGCGAAGAATCGCGATCCCGACCTGGCCCATCAGTTGGCCGCTGACATCGCAGAAGAAGCCGCGCGGCTCGATCGCAGCCTGGGCGGATTTTTGACCGAGAAAAGTTCAACCGGCAGCGGAACCGCGCAAGCGGCTTCCGCCAGCCAGTCGTAGCAAACAGATTCGCGGGCAAGCGGCAGAATGGCAAGCCCGCAAGAAAGTAATTCTGAAAAAAGGTGGGACCTATGGGTGGAAACATGAAACGCATCGCATACTTGAGCTTCGGATCGCTGCTGGTTAGCCTGCTCGCACTGCCGGCGCTGGCGCAGACGGATGCCTCGACTCTGCCGACCAACGCACAAGGCCAGTCCGGATCTTCGCTGGGCGACTACGCCCGCCAGATAAAAAAGGACGGCGTTCCGCCGGCCAAAGCCCGCCCCAAAGTTTTTGACAACGACAACCTGCCCACCGAAGACAAACTCTCGGTGATCGGCGAGGCTCGCCCCGCCGCCGCCGCCACCGCGCAGAATGGCTCCGAGAACCAGCCCGCGCCGGCCAATGGCAGCGCCACCGCACCGGCCAAGCCGAAGTCTCCCGCAGAAGAAGCCGCCGAGAAAAAAGCCGCCGAGGCCAAGCAGTGGCAGGACAAAATCGACGGGCAAAAGGGTCAGATTGACCTGGCTGCGCGCGAACTCGACGTAACCCAGCGCGAATATCAGCTGCGCGCCGCCGCCATGTACGCCGATGCCGGCAACCGCATGCGCAACTCCGCGGAATGGGATAAAGAAGACGCGCAATACAAACAGCAAATTGCCGACAAGCAAAAAGCCCTGGACGACGCCAAGGCCAAGCTCGACGATTTGCAGGAGGGCGCCCGCAAAGCCGGTGCCGAAGCACCCGCCAATCCCGCCCCTGCCGGCGCTCCCGCGCCAGCGCCACAGCAATAGCAAAGCATCGCCGCCGTCGCGACGGCTGTGGGGACGGGCACTCTTGCCCGTCTCCACACTAGCTTCGCGGCCGCCCCCTAACCCCTAAGCTCTGCCCCCTGACCCCTGCTCTTCCCGCAACCGCCAAATCTGCTTCACATGATGCCTCCCATGCACCAGATGAAATTTCCTCCACTGCCCCGCCGTCAGCGGCCCCAGAATTGGATGCTCCAAAATCGCCCGCCCGCGAAATTTCCCGCCGCCCAGCTCGCGCTCACACCGCCCGATAATCTCATCCATCTCCGCGATCCTCTCGCTAATCTCCGCCCCCACCCCACCCAACCCCCGCGGCACCACTCCCGCCGGCGCTTTCCGCCCCTCCGGCATGTAGCCCAGTCCCAGCACCAGCAAGTTGCGCGCGCGTTGCCGGAAAGTGGCGCGCGTCGCCGGCGGTTTTCCCGCCTCCAGCGCGCGCGTGAATCCCCGAATCGTCCCCGTATACGTCAGGTAAAGGTGCTCCAGCACTTGGTCCGCGCACCACTTCCCTGGCGGATGCCAGCTCCGCTCTTCCGCGGACATGCCGTCCGTCGCCTCGCTCAACGCTTCTTGCAACTTCTTGAGGTGGGAATCCATTTTGCTTCTCTCGCGTTTCCCCCGCTTCAGTTAGAATGTTGCCCGACCAACCAAACTACCGAAGTTATAACAGGAAGGATGCCATGAAGAAGCGGAGCCTTGCCCGAGTCGCACCCGCACTCGTCCGTGAGAAGTTGCCGCCAGTTTCCGTCCATCATCGCCGCGGCTGGCCCGGAACAATTCTTGCCGCAACCAGGTTTGCCGCAACCATGTTCACCGCGATAACGTTGCTGGCGGTGTTGAGTGCATGCACCTCGGAGCCCGGCAAGCCCGCCGAATCCGCGTCCCAACCCAAAGGTCCCGACCTGCTCGCGGGACGTTCCGCCTTCCAGAAAGCATTCGTCGCCGCTCGCAGCTGGGCGCCCGATGCCAAGCCCTACCGCATCGAATCCATGGTGACGACCGATGGCGGCAATGGCCAGGACGGCAAGTGGGCCGTGTGGCGCGGCAGCTTCGCCTCCGCCACGCAGCGCTCCACCAAGTCCTACACCTGGTCCGGCAGCGGCGCCGATGGCGCTCCCTCCCGTGGCGTCAACCCCAACCCGGAAGACAGTTACAACCCCACCAATTCCTCCACCCAGGTTTTCGACGTCGCCTTCCTGAAGGTCGATAGCGATCAGGCCTTCGCCACCGCGCAGAAACATGGCGGCGACAAAATTATCGAAAAGGACCCCGCAACTCCCGTCACTTACATTTGCGACTGGAATCACAACACCAACGAGCTGATCTGGCACGTGATCTACGGCGCCAGTCGTGACACCGCCAAGTTGACGGTCGCGGTCAACGCTTCCACCGGAGAATTCATCCGCGTGGAAAAATAAATGGAAAAATAGTTCGGGACAACCCCGGCCGGATCGCGGAGCCCCGGACGCCCTCGTCCGGGTGCCGGATACACGGCCGGATCACAGTCCAAAACGAACGCCCGGCGTCCGCCGGAATCTGATTGCTATTCTTTGCCTTCTTGCAGCTTGAGTTGGGACTCAATTTCGCCGAAAAAGCCGCTCAACGCCCGCGCCGACGCGAGCGCTCGCTCCAACGTCTGCCGTTCGCCGAACGACACAATGTATGGAATGGGATACTGGATTCGAAGCCGGTCCACGGCGCACTGCGCGCTCAACAGCTCCACTTTGGCGTTGCGCAGGTCGGCCATCAGTTTGGCCACTTCTGCCCGTCTCTTGACGTCATCGTTAAACATCTCTCTCCATTTTGCCGAAGGATTTCCGCAGGCGTGTCCCGCCAGGCCGTACGTTTCGGGGAAGGGCTGCTCGGCGGGCGGGACACGCTCGCGGAGAACTAAGTTGTTTGGGTGGATTTATTATACATTGTTAGTTTAACGTCCGACAAGGAAGGCGAGATAAGTGAATGGGTCAGTTTGACATGAACGAAAAACCACTAACCACGGAGAACCGCGGAGATCGCAAACGCCTTTACTGCTGGAGTTTCCTTCGTGTGACTTTGTGTCCTTAGTGGTTAAAGCCTTCGTACGGACCCGCCACCCGAGATGAAAGTTCCCGTAACCAAGTTCCCTTTGACGCGGAGGAGGCAACTCGTTGCCCAGGCATCCTGATCCTGAACTCGAACAGCGCATTCTCGAAGTCGCCTGCCGGCTTTGGGCTCGCGGTGGAACCAAAGCCCTCACCATGCGCGCCGTTGCCCGCGCCGCGGGCACCACCACCCCCACAGTCTACGAACGCTACCGCGACCGCGAAGATCTCCTTCGCGGCGTGCGCCTGCAGACTCGCCGCGATCTCTTCGACGCCATGAGCCCGTCCCGCACCCTCGCTGAGGCCTGCGAGCGCTACCTCCATTTCGCCCTCGAGCATCCACACGCTTTCGAAATGCTCTTCGACCGCTTCGCCAAGCCCCCGTCTCTGCACGAGTCCTGGCCTTCGTTCAACCTCATGCGCCAGCGCGTAGCTCAGCGCCTCGGGGGCACGCCCCGCCAGCACACTCGCCTCATGCTCTCATTGTGGTCGCTGATGCATGGCACCGCCACGCTCATGATCCGTGGCTGCGTGGAAGGCCCGCTCCGCACTCAGATGTTCCACGCCTGCCTCGACGCTCTGGAAGATCTCGTCCGCCGCAACAAGGGACCGAGGGCCCACTCCGGTCCCAAGTGGCCGTCCAACCTGATTCTGGGCGAAGGCCCGCAAAGCCGCATCCCAGGCCCCAAGCCGAGCAACAACGCAAAGCAGCCCGCGGATAAGCCGATGAAAAAGCGGACCACCAAACGCCGCCCGCCGCGTCATGGGTGAGAAATCTAAAGGTGAGAAATGTAGAGCGAGAAAATTGGAAGCGAGAAATCCGCCAGGCAATCGAGGACGAATAACCGGCACAAGAATCCCGCTTCCCCTTCGTGAACCTTCGCGTCCCTAGTGGTGATAGCTTTTGATAGCTCTAACCCCGCCGCGTCACTTCGCCGCGCGAGTCTTCGCCGGAGCCGTCAGCTCATCGATCGCATCATGCGCCGCGCGCGCATGCGGACCCGACGGCAATATCTTCAGATAACCCCGGTATTCCTCCAGCGCTTCCCGCGGCCGTTCCATTTTCTGCAGGCACAACGCCAGGTGAAACGTGGCCTCCGCGTCATTCTCTTTGTAAAACAGCGCCTCGCGGTAACGGTCCTCGGCAGCTTTGTAGTTCTTGCGCTTGAAGTAGTAGTCGCCAACCTCCACATCCTTGCCCGCCTTATGCGGATTCCATGGATGGAATTCCCCCACCGCGTTCGCATCCCCTGTCGCCCCAGCCTCTTCCGCCACTTTCTCCGCGCTCTTCGGATGAGCGCGCTCATCATTTTCCGGCGCATCCACATCGACCTGCGTGTCTTTGCTCGAACTTTCTCCCAGCTCCGTTCCCAGGTCACTCGCATTGACGCGATCCGACCGCGGCGGACTCAGATCCGGCTTGGGATGCTCCGGGAACGAGAGATCCGGCTTTTGCGAATTCCCCGCCCCGGAATTCGAAGGAGCAGACGCCGGAGCAGCACCGCCCGGTTGCGAGCCCGACGAACTCTGCCCCCAAACTCCTACACCACCCGCAAGCAGAAAACACAAGAGTATCGAACGAGAAATTAAACTCCGCATAACTTTATTCTACCGCCCTCCATGCGCCGAGCGGAACGCATCCAGGCATCGGCGCGCAGTCTCCAGTTCCGGAAACCGGCTGCCTTCCTGCTCCACCAGGTAATATTCCACTCCGCCCCCGCTCTCCGCCGCCTGAAATATTCTTTTCCAGTCGGCCACGCCCTCGCCAAACAAAACCTTGTACCCCTGCTGCGGCGACCACTCCTTACAATGGATGGACTTTATCCTCCCCGGGTTGGCTCGAATCCACGCCACCGGATCCGCCCCCGCCTCAAGACAAGTCCCCACATCCAGCTGCAGCATCACCGACGGCTTCGTATTCTTCGCCAGAATATCCATGGGACGCTGCCCGCCCACCGCCGCCCACTCCGCCTGATGATTGTGATATCCCACCTTCAGCCCCGCCGGCTCCAGTTGCTCAGCCGCCGAGTTCAGTTCGTCAGCCAGCGCCTTCCACCCATCCGTGCCGCCTTTCGGATCCGACCATGCCAGCACCACGTACTTGCAACCCAAAATCAAATTCAACTCGCGGACATGCGCAATATTCTTCGCGCCGAAATAGCCTTCGTCGTTATGCGTCGAATAACACCAGATGCCCAGTTCATCCAGCACCTTCCGCATCTGCTTGGCCTGCGCCGCGCTCCACTCAAAGTAAGGCGCATAAAATTCCACGCCCTGGTATCCCATCGCCGCCACCGCGCGCACCGTCCCCTCCGCATCTTTCTTCAGCGCATCCCGCACCGAATAAAGCTCGAGCCCCACGGGAATGTCGCGCGCCGGGCTTGCGCCCCAAGACAGGGAACGCAAAACCCAAGGCAATGCGACTGATGCGGAAATTGATTTACGAAGGAATGAACGTCGGGAAAAGTTAGGGCATGGCATGGCCGCCATATTACGCCGAACAAGCGAGCCCCGGCGATGCCCCCGGGGCTGCCGGCGACGACGGACGCCAGCGAGCGCCGGCGATTAACCGCAGCGATTCAGTTGAGATGCAGCGTGCGCCGCGGCCTTAGACCAAGCCTTCAGGGTGCTGCCGTGCGGAAACACAGTTACCGTCGGACCATCGAAGGCCCACTGCCCGCGGTGACCCGCATATTGGAAATGCAGCCCGGCAGTGACCGGTACCTTAACCGCGCGCGCTACCGTGCCAAGCAGCAGCTGGCCTTTCTGCGCTACGTGACATCCGTGCAGTTCCATCGAACCCCAGGGAGCGAAGAACGGTGCCAACAGGCCTAGCGAGGGCTCGGTCCATTTGAAAGACACGGGGTCTAACGACGTTACGTGCTCGTCGAGGGCGGCCTTCCCTGCCGATACATTCTGGGAGCCGGCGGCGCCATGTCCGTAGATTCTAAGCAGGGCCATGCGTCCCGAGCCGCCAACCTTGGCCATCACTTCGTGCACCATCTGTGCCACGCCGTTCGATTGGCCCCATAGCGTGATCGGATCCGCTCCGGCGGCCTTCAAGGCAGCCAATGCCTGTCCCGTATACGTGCTCCCCGGGTTGGCGACGCGGTGGCCCTTGTCATCGACGAGTTCGTCGACATCGATAACGTCGACCGTGACTACGTCATTGTCCTCCATTAACGCCGTCCACGTATCCTTGCCCACGATCCCGTCCACGTTCAAACCCGGGCGATGGGCCGCCTGGTATTTCGTCACCAGAACATGGGTTTTTGGGCCGAAAATGCCGTCCGGGTTTTGGTCGCCAAGCAGAACCTGAAGGGTTGTGACGACGGGCCGGACCGATCCTTGCTTCAGGAACATCATAAGCATTCCTCAGCCCGATAGTGTAGCACCAGGCTCGATCGTTTCTTGACGCCCGTTTCTTGACGCCCGTTGGCCCGGAACTACGAGTATTGCTTACCCGTCTTTGAGCTGGGAGTGTAGCAAAAAAATCAGGCCGCTCAGGGGGGAGTATTGAGCGGCCTGTTTGGCGAAGTCCTCCGGGGAGGAGGGTAAAATCGAGGCGCGGCAACCGCCGCGCCGAAATCCTGAGCGAAGCGAACGATCCGCTTCGCTCCACTTCCTTACATCGACGACGGAGTTGCCCCGTTCGTCGCAGACTTCGTGTCGCCGGTCGTGTTGGTCATCAGGCGCACATCCACGCGACGGTTATCCGCGCGTCCCGCCTTGGTCTTGTTGTCCTCGACCGGCTTATCCTTGCCCAGCCCGATGACATAAATCTTATGTGCCGGCACATTGTATTTCGACGCCAGGTACTGGATCACCGAATTCGCGCGGCGTTGGCTCAAATCGTAGTTGTACTCCGACGATCCCACTGAATCCGTTCCACCTTCCAGCGCCAGGATGTAACCCTTGGTGCTGGCCAGGTTGCCCGCCAGCTGGTCAAGCGATTCCTTGGCCTGGGCCGTCAGGTTGTCGCGGTTGAAGCCGAACTTCACCGACGTCTCCGCCACCGCGTGATAGTTGTCGAGGTTCGCAACCGTATCGGTCAGCACGCCCACGCGCGCGTTGGCGGCATCCGCCACCTGCTGCGCCGCAGCGGCGTTCTGTCCGGCAGTCTGCGCCTTCTGTTCAACATCGGCGGTCTTGGCGTTCACCGCCGCAATGCCGGCCTGCGCCCGCGCGTCGACATCCTTGATGTCCTTGGTATTCTTCGCGGTCAGGTCGTCGAGTTCGTTGGTTTTGTTGATCAGCGGCGTGGTCTGTTCTTTTACGTAGTTCTTGCTGGCGCAACCTACCGACGCCAGCATGCTGGCCGCCAGGAATATCGTTAACGAAGTGCGGGTCATAGAAAGAGGCTCCTTAAAGTTTTAAATCCTGCCCGGCTCTGTACGTTCGCGCCGGAAACCTGAAACTTGGCCTTAGGCCTGGGAAAATGCCCTTAACCCCCTTCTCCAGTGCACGGGACGTGCCAGTTCCCCATGTGGAGAGTTGTCCCCCTAAGTATATACGTTTTCAACTGTTTGCAGCAGAGATGTCCACGCAGCCCACTCCCCGGGCTCACGCTCGCGAACGCAATCCCCACATACGGAATGGAAATTTTATACAGTCCCGCTCAGATTCCGGCCCTGGGGGGAGTGATTAGTCCGGGAAGCCTAATTGTGTCGCGGCGGGCAAAGAATAGGGATCGTCTCCCTTTTGTTCCGGCGATAAACTCGGAAATCGCTCTCATCGACGGTGATCACCGTGTGTCGCGGATACAACTCACTCATACGGATCACGCAGAGATCGGCCAAGTCCGGCTTGCGGTCAGCGTAGCGTCGTGCCAGTTCCCGCAACTGCGGCAAGTTCTCGGAAAAATCAAACGCCACCTGCAACAACTCTTCTTCCACCAGGGACAATACGTAAGCGCTCGATCCCAGATGATACGCCGCCTCGGCCAGGACAGCTTCACAGGTGAGCAGAGGCCCCGTCAGCCTTCGCGCGAGATCCACAGCCCACCGATGATAGGTATCCTCGCGACTACCAGCAGCAACAATGAAGCCGGTATCGGCAATCCCCTTCATCCTTTGGAAAATCCTTTGCGCGATGAAAGATCCGGAGGTCCTCCGCGAATTGCTCCCAGGTGGCGCATAAACTTCTGCTTCCCGCCGTTGGCTTTGGCAGTTTCCAGTTGCTCACGGACGAGCCTCCCCATGGGTATGCCGGTCCGGCGAGACGTTTCCTTCAGCCAGGACAGAAGTTCCTCTGTAAGACGAATTGTGAGCGTATGACTCATATGGCATAATTGTAAGACATAATGAGGTAATCTGCAATTCGTGCAGATTGCCATCCGAGCGGGAGACGTCCGCGCTGGAAGCCACCCTGATCAGTGCCAGTTTTCCACCGGAATGGGTCGAGGATTCACCGCTACCGGATACTCAAGCATCCTCGGATGGTCTGAATCCCCCACCCAGGCTCGGTACTGTGCATCCATGTCGAGGTTTTGTGTACTGGCCGCCCCATCTTTCACCACAACCTGTAGCTTGGCGAGATCCTTGAACGGAATCTCCAGCACGATCGCTTCGGCAAGCCCGAGAACGCGGTAAGTATCTTCGCTTTCCACTGCGCCGGCTAACACGAGCCCCGACGATAACAGCGTCCCTTTTCGTTTGGTGCTCACGGAGAATTCGAGAGACACGCGGTTATGGCCAACGGCTGAATAATCTCCGCTGTCCTTCGTGTCGGCAATTGGCACCGCGATCCATCCTCCACATGGATTGAGGAGCGCAACCTCGATGATCCCCTCGTCTGGGCTGCCCCCAACGCGAACCTTCACAACAGCCGCGAAAAGGCTCGGGGACTTCTCACCGGGAACGCGCTCGAACGTGCGGGCCGGAGGCTCTGGCAGAGCCGCAGCTTTTCCATTACAGCCAACAAAGCCCGAGGGCTGTCCCAAAGGCACGCCCCCATGAACAACCGGCGGCGCCTTGAACCGAATCGGATCTGTGAAAGTGATTCGATCCACCACTTTGTAACGATTTTCGGAAATGGTAATGGAGGACGAGCTGCCTGCAGCACTGTTTTGGCCGCGCACCATGGGAACGCTCGCTGCCAGTCCAAGAATCGCGATCATTAGATGACGCATCCGCCTCTTTGTAGCACAATCTGCGTTCTTATCATCCAATAGAATAAATAAATCATTCCCCATGGACCTGCTAGCCAAAATTCGCTCCATTCCCACCGAGCCCGGCGTGTATCTCTACAAAAACGCCGAAGGCGAAGTCATCTACGTGGGCAAGGCGAAGAATCTGCGCAGCCGCGTGGCCAGTTATTTCCACGAAGGCCGATGGGAGGACTCCAAAACCGGAACGCTCGTTCGCGAAGCTGCCGACGTGGAATACATTGTGGTCGCCAACAACAAAGAAGCTCTCGCGCTCGAAAATAATCTGATCAAGCAGCGCAAGCCCCGCTTCAACATCCTGCTGCGCGACGACAAGACTTACCCTTACGTGAAGCTCACGCTCGCCGAGCGCTGGCCGCGCGTCTATGTCACGCGCCGCCTGCTCAAAGACGGAGCCGCTTACTACGGCCCGTACTTCCCTGCCAACCTCGCCTACCGCATCGTCGATCTCATTCACCGCAATTTTCTGATTCCGTCGTGCCGGGTTGACCTGACACGTTTCCATCCGCGCCCTTGCCTGCAGTACTACATCAAGCGCTGCCTGGGCCCCTGCGTAGAAAATCTGACGACGCCGGAGATTTATCAGGAAGCCGTCCGCGACGTGAAGCTATTCCTCGAAGGCCGTCCCACCGATCTCGCGCGTTCACTGCACACCCGCATGGAGCAAGCCGCCGAGTCGCAGGAATACGAACGCGCCGCCCGATATCGCGACCTGATCTCAACCGTCGAGCAGTTACAGGAACGCCAGCGCATCGCCGCCGCCGAAGGCGACGACGCCGACGTCTTCGGCTACCACTCCGAAAACGGAATGCTGGCCGTAAACCTATTCCACATGCGCGCCGGCAAAATGGTCGACCGCCGCGAATTCTTCTGGGAAGACCTGCCCGAGTTGACGTCGAGCGACGCGGAGACAGGCGAAGATGGTGTAGGCAAAGATTGTGTGGGGACGGGCACTCTTGCCCGTCCAGGCGAGCGCAGCTCGCCTCCTGCCGACGCCTCCACCGCAGCCGTGGTAAGCAGCCGAGCTTCGCTCGGCCCGGACGGGCAAGAGTGCCCGTCCCCGCAATCCCCGCACAATCAGTTCCATCCTGGAGAATTTTTCTCTGCCCTGCTCAAGCAGCTCTACATCGGCCAGCCCTACGTGCCGCGCAACATCTACGTCCCCGTCGACTTCGAAGACCGTGAAGCCCTCGAAGACTTGCTCTCCGAGCAAGTGGCGGACAAGAGTGTCCGCCCTACACGAGTCCACATCATGGTGCCCCAGCGCGGCGACAAGCGTTCGCTCATCGATCTCGCCGGAAACAACGCCAAGCAGTCCTACGATCAGCGCTTCCGCGTGCTCAAACCCAATGCCAAGGCCATTCAGGAAGAATTGCAGGACGCACTCAGCCTGCCCGAACTGCCGAAGCGCATTGAGTGCTTCGACATCTCGCACATTCAAGGCGCGGAAACGGTCGCCTCGATGGTGGTGTGGGAAGACGGACGCATGAAAAAGTCCGACTACCGCAAGTTCATTATCCGCACCGTCGAAGGCGTCGACGATTTCGCTTCCATGCGCGAAGTAGTCACGCGCCGCTACAAACGTCTGCTGGAAGAAAAAAAGCCGGAAGGAAAAAACAACATGCCGAGTCTGGTGCTGATCGATGGCGGCCTGGGACAACTGCACGCCGCGGCAGCAGCGCTCGACTCGCTCGAAATCATCAACCAGCCGCTGGCCGCGATCGCCAAGCGCGAAGAGATTCTCTACGTCTACGGACAGGAGAAAGATCCCATCGCTCTCGATCACCATTCGCCGGTGCTGCATCTGATTCAGCTAATCCGCGACGAAGCCCACCGCTTCGCCGTCACGTTTCACCGCAAGCGCCGGCAAATGCGCGACCGCTCCACCGAGCTGCTGGAGATTCCTGGAGTAGGCGAGAGCACGACGAGACGTCTGCTGGAACATTTCGGCAGCGTGCAGAAAGTGAAGCAGGCCGACGCGGCCGCATTGTCAGCGGTTGTGACCCGCACGCAGGCCGACGCGATTCGCAATCACTTTCGGAAATAGTTGATTCTAAAGAGCGGGAATTTTAGTCGACTAGCGTTTTCAATCACATAGAGTGAGAACGAATCGCGGCAGACGCTGTCGGCCGAATTCGCGGGCACCCTGCATTCCTAAAACCACCGCCAGGAGGCCTGGAATTGCGCAGGAGCGACGACCGGCGTCTTGGAGGACCCAAAGGCCATCCACGGACAAAACTGCGCCAGAACGGCGGGAAAGTGTCCTACTGTCGGTTTATATCTTCAAGTTATACATGCTCCATCTTTAGCAAGAGCGAAGTCTCTGATTCGCAATGAATTGCGCCTCACGCCCAGTCTTGCGTTGTAACTGATTGATTCCACGTGGGAGCGAAAAGCTGTGAGAAATAAACCGCCGCGTACTCCCGGAAACGTGCGGGTAAGAGGCCGCGGCCCGCGCCCCGCGCGGGTTTGCGGATGCGCGCTTGCGTAAGCGATTGGGGCAAAGCAGTTTGCGGCTTATGTGGGACCGGGTGCCCCATTTCTCGCGATTTTTGCGAGAAGTGGGGATTTTGCGCCATTCATCTTGTGCTATTCGACGAAAAGCCCCACTTCTCGCACAGAACGCGAGAAATGGGGCACCCGGCCCGTCTCGCATCAGGAATCTATTTCGGCTGTGAGCTGGCGTTGCCCATGTCGAGGACTACTTTCCAGCTGCCGTCTTTCTGTTTCTTCCAGATGCTCGTGTACTTGCCGTGATCGGCGACGACTTTGCCGTCTTTGTCTTTCGCGCGGAACTCAAACGTGCCGTAGGTGTAGCCGAGATCGCCCGAAGCGGAAATGTCGGCACCGACCGGAGACCAGGTCAGGCTGTTGTTTTTGTCGTCGAGAAAGCCCATGCCTTTCGCAATATTTATCTTGCCTTGAATGAGCGGTGCGCCGTTGGGCACTTCGACGGCATCGTCGGCGTAGTAGGACATGTATCCCGCGGAGCCTTTCTCGGCGGCGGACTTCATGAACTCGCCTTCGAGTTGCTTCAGGGTGTCGGCCGTGGCCTGCGGCGGCGCCGAAGCTGCTGGACGAGCCAGAGCAAGAACGACCAGGCCTGCGAAGAGCGTGGCAACCACGATAGTCAAAAGAGATTTCATGCGGCCTCCTGGAATGGCAGCGCATATTCTAACCCGACCATCTCGGCGCTATGGATTGTGTGGAACTCCACGAGCCTGTCATCCTGAGCGGAGTTTCCGTTCGCGCAGCGAACGGAAACGTAGTCGAAGGACCCCATGCCTTCCAATCCAAGCACGAACTTGTCGGGGAGCTCCCAACGCGCCGCGGCATCGAGGGAACTCCTTGCCCGGTCCATGTCACTGCACGCTGGCAAGAGGTCCTTCGACTCCGTGGATGCTTCGCTTCGCGAAACATTCCCTCCGCTCAGGATGACACGCTTATGGAGCTGCTCCCACACAGAGCGTCCCACTCAAGTTCTCGATCTGCTGGCGAGGCTTTACTGCTCGGGACGGAATAGTTCGGAAAGAGTCTGTCTTCATTTGCCCGGATCAGGCTTGGGGGCAAGTTGGGCTGGGTTCGCATTGGACACCGGAGCCGGGGCAGCGGTGCGCGGCTTCCCGGGGTAGCGCTGCCGGAGGGGTATCGCCGGGGGCGGAAACGTTATCGCGGGCGCGCGATCCGCCTCTGCAGCTCTGAGCCGGAACGCCAGCCATGCAACCACCGCTACCATTCCGATCCAACCTATCGTGCGCACCACCGCGGCGATCTGGGTGTCGTGGTTGAGGACGCCGAGACTTGAGAAGATCGCGTGGAAGTCGTGCTCGGCGAATTCGGGGTCGCCGGTGGTGACCAGGGGCAAGTCCATGGCGCGGGCGTCGGCCATGTAGGTTGCTGTGTAGAGCCAGTTCTCGAAAAAGAAAAATGCAGAGAAGACAAAGCCGGCGACCTGGCGCTGGTTGAAAAAATATATGGCCAGAAGAAATGGGACCAGCCATTGCAGGATGGTGCCTCCCCAGAGGCAGAGCGTGGGGCCGAACCAGGCGAAAAGATTGTGTCCGCCTTCGTGAACCACCAGGTTGGCTGAGTCGATGAAAAGAAATCCTCCGTGTTTGCTGAAGGCGTAAATCATGAACCAGAGGTAGAAGAGCAACCAGGCAGCCACTTCCGGACGGGAGATGGGCTTCCAGGGTTTCTCGAAAATGGATTGCAGGTATTCGCGCATGGTGGATGCCTCGATTCTAGGGCAGGAATTGGGTGGGGGAAGGTTACGAACGTCAGGGGAGGGCGCGAGATGGCGAGAGCTAGGGGCAAAAGCTTTTAACCGCGAAGATCGCAAAGAACGGCCGCAGAGGTCGCGAAGAAGGACACAACTCTTGTGAGCGAGGAGTACTGGCAAGTTTCTGCGGGCTGGCTTTTCTTGCTACATTGGTTTGCGAAGCGCGGAGCGTGTCCTGACGCCGGCGCCGGAGATGATGGCGGGAGAGACGTAGCGAGCTACGTCTGTACGATTGGTTTATGAAAGTTCGGCAGTGGATTACCGGGATCGTGTTGCTGGGGTTGGTGGCTGCGGCCATTGTGGGAATGGTGTGGACGCGCGATTCGGGGCAGGCCAACGAGGTCGCGAGCACGGGGGCGGCGGGAAATGGCTCGCCGGGAACTGGTGTGGCTGGAAAAAGCTCGACGGTTTCAGCGGCGCACCGGCAGGCGGCGGCGCAGCGCGCGCTGGTGGATCAGCGTCCGTTGCTGACGGCGCGGAGGCTGGCGGCGATTGCGGCCACGCCGGAAGAGCAGGCGCTGGCGCATGAAGCGGAGAAGGCTGGGGACCACGAGGTGGACCTGACTTTTTTTGACGCGCTGCGAACGGCGGAAGAAAATCCTCCGCCGCTTTCGCCGGAAGCCAAGGCGCTGGCGGAAAGAAAAAATAAAGCCGAGGCCGCGGTAAAAGACGATCAGGAAAACATTGCGCAGCTGACGCGGCGGCTGGCGGCGGCTCCCGAGGCGCAGAAGGATAATCTGCAGGACCAGATCGACGTCGCCAAGGCGCAGGCGGATCTCGATCAGGATGAGCTGGACGATGCGGCGGAAGATTTGGAGCAGGCGGGAGGAGATCCGCAGGCCAAGATCAAGCGGCTGAAGGCGGAGCATGAGGCGGGCGAGCATGAGGCGAGTCATGCGGGGTCGGCGGCGAATCCGTATGAGCAGGATTATCAGGCGCGGACGCTGTTGGCGGTTTACCGCGCGTGGCGGGCGCTGCGCGAGAAGCGGGCGCTGCTTGCGGACGCGCGCCAGGAGGCGACGGACAAGGAGTTGCGTTTGAATACCCGGCACGCGGCGCTGGCCCGGCAGGTGGAACAGGATAAAGAAAACCGCGAAGCGGCGCGGCAGCAGGCCAGGGGATTTTCGCAGGCGAACAAAACAAAAGCAGCGAGCCGCGAGGAATCGAAAGCGTCGGCGCAGGCGGCCTTGGGTTCGCTGAAGCAGTATGCGCGGGACCAGAGAAATCTGGCCGACCTGGGCCGGCGCACACAGGATGAGCAGGAACTGAGCGACATTTACAGCAATTGGGAAACGCTGGTGGAAACGCGCGAGCGCACGGCTCTGCATCGCATGTTCGAGGCGCTGCTGTGGATTCTGGTGGTGGCGCTGGTGGTGTATCTGGCGAACCGGCTGATCGACCATCTGTTCACCGGCATGACTGCGGAGAACAAGCGCGTCGAGACGTTGCGCGCGGTGGTGAAGTTTGCGGCGGAGTTGCTGGGCGCGATTGTCGTGGTGTTTGTGGTCTTCGGGATGCCCGGGCAGGTGACGACCGTGCTGGGGCTGGCGGGCGCCGGGTTGACCGTGGCGATGAAGGATTTCATCGTGGCATTTTTTGGCTGGTTCGTGCTGATGGGGCGGAACGGAATTCGGGTGGGCGACTGGGTGGAGATCAATGGTGTGGGCGGCGAGGTGGCGGAGATCGGGCTGCTGAAAACTGTGCTGCTGGAGACGGGGAGCTGGAGTGATTCGGGGCATCCGACGGGGCGGAAAGCGTCGTTTGTGAACAGCTTCGCGATCGAGGGACATTTTTTTAATTTCTCCACTTCGGGGCAGTGGATGTGGGACGAGTTGCAGGTGCTGATTCCGGCGGGGCAGGATCCGTATCCGGTGATTGATGGGATACAGAAATTGGTGGAGAAGGAAACTGAAATCAACGCGCGCAAGGCGGAAGAAGAATGGAAAGCTGCGACCAGCCACTACCGGGTGCAGGCACTTTCGGCGGCGCCCGGAGTCAACGTGCAGCCTACGGCGGCTGGGATTGAAGTACGCGTGCGCTACATCACGCGGGCGTATGAGCGGCACGAGGCGCGGCGGCGGCTGTATGAGGCGGTAGTGGAGTTGATGCATGGGAAGCGGGAAGCAGTGAAAGTGTAGGGCGCTTCCCCAAGGGTTGCGACGCAGAACCGAGACGGAGTAGCGGTGGAGACTCCCTTCGACGCCGCTGGTAGCGCGGTCTTGCATGGGGTTCCTCGCTTCGCTCGGAATGACAGAGACAAGAGAGTGTGATGGCTAATAGTGACGGGATGGGCACGCTGATCGTGACTGGCGCGAGCCGGGGGATTGGCGCGGCCGTGGCGTTGCTTGCGGCGGAGCGTGGGTTTGCCGTGGCCGTCAATTTTGCGACGGGGGCGGACGAGGCTCGGGAAGTCGTGCGGCAGATTATTTCCGCGGGAGGACGCGGGGTTGCGATTCAGGCGAATGTGGGCCGCGAAGAAGATGTGATGAGATTGTTCGCGACGGCGGAGGGCGAGTTGGGTCCGATCAAGGGTCTGGTGAATAACGCGGCGATTACTGGCGGGTTCGCGCGCGTGGATTCCGTGAGCGCGAAGGCTCTGACTGAGGTGATGGCGGTGAATGTTTGTGGCGCGATTTTGTGCGCGCGAGAAGCGGTGCGGCGGATGTCCACGCGGCACGGCGGAAACGGCGGGGCGATTGTGAATATTTCTTCGCGCGCGGCGCATACCGGGTCAGCGGGCGAGTGGGTGCACTATGCGGCGTCGAAGGGCGCGATTGACAGCTTTACGATTGGATTGGCGCGGGAAGTGGCGACGGAAGGGATCCGCGTGAACGCGGTGGCTCCGGGACTGATTGAAACCGGGCTGCATGCCGCCAACGGTGAGCCAGGGCGGGTGCAGCGGTTGATGGGGACGATTCCGATGGGGAGAGCTGGTTTGCCGGCTGAGGTTGCCGAGGGCGTGTTGTGGCTGCTGTCTGCGGCGGCTTCTTATACTACGGGGGCGATTTTGGAGATGGGGGGCGGGCGGTAGGAGAGCAGGGGTCAGGGGGCAGTTCTCAGTTGTTAGTTTCCGCTTTCCAATTCCTCCTTGTCAGTTCTAGTTCTCCTCTACTTCGACTCTAATTCTTTCCGCAGGGAGTTTTTGATTTTCTCCGGCAGGCGCGAGGCGTGCAGGATGTCGCGCAGTTGGGCGGGCGGGAGGCGGCGGGCGAATTCCAGGGCGCGGGAAAGCGGAGTTTTTTCGTTGCGCAGCAGGGCGATGCGAATCTCGGGGCGCAGCGACCACTTCGGGTGATGACAAACCGTTTCGACGAAGGCGCGCGTGATGCCAGTGCGGAGAAGCGCGCGGGAAATGGCGGTTTCGGCGAGGCGCGAATTTTCGAGGGCGGTTTGCCAGACGCGGGTTTCTTTGTCGAGCAGCAGGGCGGCGGCCACGTTGGCCGAGGCGCGGCGCGCCAGGGAGATGCGCTCTCCAAGAGTGATGGAGGCGACGCGGTTGACGAGCAGGTCGTCGGCGGCGCGTTTGAGGTCGGCGGCGACTGCGGGCTGTAAAGCGAACTGCATCAGATCGAAAGTGTAGAACTCGCGGATCAGGCGCAGCGCGATGCGGCGCGGGGCGCGGGGATGCGCGGCTACGGCGATGCGGACTTTGCGCGATTTCATGACTCCGGGGTTGTGGGTGATTTGTTCGACGGCGTCCGGGGGCAGGTCGCGGCGCTGGAGCAGGGCGAGAGCGAGGTCCGGGGTTAGGGCGGGATCGGAGGCGCGGGCGAGGTCGTCGGTTGCGGATGCGATTGACCCGGCTGAGGCGTCCGGTGTGATTTCGGGTTGGGATTGGCCGGGAATCATTGGGGCGGAATTCAAGTTCAACAGCAAGTTCAAGAGCAACAGCAAAGTCAAAAGCAAGCGGGCAAGAGTGCCCGCTCCACACCATCTGAATCAAAAACAAAGCAAATTTGGTCCGGCCTACATTTGGCGCGCCAGGCGCAGGGCGCCTTCGACTGGTTCCACGATTTCCGGCTGGACTTGCACGCCGGGGTCGAGCCAGCGAACTTGATTGTAAAAAACCTGGCGGACGAGTGCGGCATGACGAAAGACGCCGCCGGCCATGGCCACCGGGATGGGTGAGGCTGACGCTGCAACATTCGTCTCCGACGTTCGGCTGGGCGGGAACAGGCGGCAGATCACGACCGAAGCCAGGTGAGCGAGTTCGGCGCCGGCGGAGGCAAGGATCTGCGCGGCCGAATCTTCGGAGCTGGCGAGGACCGCGGGAAAAAGCGCGGCGAAATCGGGAGGGTTGGCTGAGGCGGGCGCGCGGGCGAAATCTTCGAGTGAGGTGACGTTCCAGGCTTTCAGCAGAGCGGCGGCCAGGGGAGAGGCCTGCAGGGCGGCGCGGGATTTGGAATCTGCTTCGGTGCGATGCACTTCTGGTCGGGCAATTTCTGGCCGATGTGTTTCTGTTCGTGGTGTTTCTGTTCGGGGCATTTCTGTTCGATCCATGTCGCGCACCAGGGCGGCGGCGGCGGCGCGGCCGATCCAGTGAGCGGAGCCTTCGTCGGAGATGGCGAATCCCCAGCCTCCGGCGCGCGCGGTGTTGCCGTGGGCGTCGCGGCCGTAGGCGATGGAACCGGTGCCGGCGATGACGAGGACGCCGGGACCCGCGCCGAATGCGGCTTCCAGGGCGATCTGCATGTCGCCGACAACGCTTATGTTCGAAGGCGGAGTGGTCGAGGGCAGGATTTCGGCGAGGATGCGGCGAACTGTTTCGGCGACCTCGGGACGCGCGGCTCCGGCGGCGCCGATGCAGGTGTTGGTCACTTGCGCGGGCGTGATTCCTGCGGCGGCGCAGGCCTGATGCACCGATTGATGCAGCGATTCGCGGGCTTGCGCTTCCCCGACGCGGAGGATGTTGCTGGGTCCGGCGGTTGCGGTGGCGAGGAGTTTTGATTCGTCACCCACCGCGCAAAGCGTTTTGGTACCGCCGCCGTCGATGCCGAGGAAGTAGCGCACGCGGTTATTTTTATCACAGGGGCAGCGGCTTCCGGCTCTCGGCTTTCGGCTTCCGGTTACTTTTGCGCGCTGCAACGATCGCACAGGTTCATAGAGTCTCACTCGCGCTGCGATGCTGTTCCCGACATAATGGGGGCGCGTGTGGCGGAAGGGCTCTTAACCGCAAAGGTCGCGGAGGAAAGCCGCAGAAGGCGCAGAGACTACTCGCACGACTTGAATCATCTCGTATCAACCCATGGGACTGAACCGGACTGATTTCCTGATCATCGCGCTTTACCTGGTGGGGATTACTTTGTTTGGGCTGCGGTTTCGCAAGAAGCAGCGCTCGCTGCGGGATTATTTTCTGGCGGGGCGGGATATTCCGTGGTGGGCGATTGCGCTTTCGATTGTGGCGGCGGAGACCAGCACGCTGACCATTATCAGCGTTCCGGGGATTGCTTACGACACGAATTTTACTTTTTTGCAGCTGGTGATGGGATATGTGGTAGGGCGGGTGGTGATCAGTTTTGTGCTGCTGCCGCATTATTTTCGCGGCGATCTCTACACGGCGTATGAGTTGATTGAGCGGCGCTTCGGGCGGGGGCTGCGGTCTTTGACGGCGGGACTTTTTCTGCTGACGCGAGCGGCGGCGGAGGGAGTGCGGGTGTATGCCGTGTCGATTGTGGTGTCGATTGCGCTGGGGACGGGCGAAGTGACGTCGATTGCGATCATTACTGCATTGACGCTGATCTATACGTTTGAAGGCGGGCTGGCGGCGGTGATCTGGACCGACGTGGTGCAGACCGCGATTTATGTGGGCGGAACGCTGGTGGGGCTGGTGACGATTCTGCATCTGGTGCCGGGGGGATGGACGGCGATCCATGCGGCGGCGGCGGGCGCGGGGAAATTGCAGGTGTTTGATTTCAGCTGGAACTTCTGGATTCCGTATACGTTCTGGGCGGGAGTGATTGGTGGGGCGTTCTTGACGACCGCGAGCCACGGGACCGATCAACTGATTGTGCAGCGGCTTCTGGCGGCGCGGGGACAGAAGCAATCGGTGGTGGCGTTGCTCTCGAGCGGAGTGTGGGTGTTTTTTCAGTTTGCGCTGTTTCTGGTTGTGGGAGTGATGTTGTGGGCCTATTACCGCGTGCCGTCAGCGAACTTCGGGCGCGCGGACCGGATCTATCCGACGTTTATTGTGAGCCGCATGCCGCATGGAATTTCGGGGTTGCTGATTGCGGCGATTCTGGCGGCGGCGATGTCGAATCTGAGCGCGGCGCTGAATTCACTGTCGTCGAGTTCGATCATGGATTTTTATGTGCGCTTCCGTCCGCAGGCGGACGAGCGGACCAAGATGCGGCTCTCGCGGGTGGCAACTTTGTTCTGGGCGTTGCTGTTGTTTGCGCTGGCGGTGCTGTCGTTGAATAAAGTGGGGCGCGTTGTTGAGGTGGGATTGCAGATTGCATCGATCGCCTATGGGGCGCTGCTGGGAGTGTTTCTGCTGGGAGTGCTCACGCGGCGGGCGAACCAGCGCGGGGCGATGGTGGGGATGGTTTTTGGGTTTGGAGTGGAAGTTTATTTGTGGTTGGGGACGCGGGTGCCGTGGACATGGTGGGTGATGATTGGGACTTGCGTGACCTTTGCGATCGGTTACTTGGTCAGTCTCGCACTGGGAGACGCGCGGGAGTAGAACCTGGGGTTCGGGAAGTTGTCCCACTCGGGAATGCGGGGGCACTTTGTCCGACTATAATTGTGCGCTTCACTACTGGAGTAGCCTGACTGGATTAATAATGTCCCGGTGAATTAAAGGAGCACACGTGTACCGACGGATTGCAATCTCGTTTTTGTTGGTGAGTGCGTGCGTGGCGCAGGACAACGTTTCTCGCATGGAGCAGGTGGTTCAATCTTATGTGGACAGCAAGCAGTTTATGGGATCGGCACTGGTCGCTCGCGACGGGAAGGTGTTGCTGAGCAAGGGCTACGGGTTTGCGGATCTGGAATGGGAAGTGGCGAATTCTCCGGCCAGCAAATTCCGGCTGGGTTCGATCACCAAGCAGTTCACGGCGGCGTGCATCCTGTTGCTCGAGGAGCGCGGAAAACTGAAGGTGGACGATCCGGTGAAAAAATATATGGCCGACGCGCCGGCGGCGTGGGACAAGGTGACGATCTTCAATCTGCTGACACACACTTCGGGGATTCCAAGTTTTACGGGATTTCCTGACTATGCCTCTACCGAGGCGATTGCGACTACTCCGGAGAAGCTGGTGGGGCGGTTTCGCGACAAGCCGCTGGAATTCCAGCCGGGAGAAAAATGGAATTACAGCAACTCCGGATATGTGCTGCTGGGCTACCTGATCGAGAAGATCAGCCAGCGTAGTTACAGTGAATTCGTGCAGGAGAATATTTTCAATCCTCTACAGATGAAGGACTCGGGATACGATTCGAACTCGGCGATTATCCTGCACCGCGCTTCGGGTTACACGCCCGGCGCCAAAGGCCCGACGCACGCCGGCTATATCGACATGAGCATCCCTTTCTCCGCCGGCGCGCTCTACTCGACTACGGAAGACTTGCTGCGCTGGGAGCAGGGATTGATGGGCGGCAAGCTGCTCTCCACGGCTTCGCTCGCAAAAATGACAACCCCGTTCAAGGACGATTATGCATTTGGGCTCGCGGTGCACGCGGTGAATGGGCACAAAGTGATTGAACACGGCGGCGGGATTGAGGGCTTCAACACGGAGATTGCTTACTATCCTGAGGACAAGCTGACCGTGGTGGTGCTGGCGAATCTGAACGGAGGGGCGCCGGAGCCGATCGCAAATGCGCTGGCGCAGGTGGCGCACGGAGAGAAGGTGGTATTGCCTTCCGAGAGAAAAGAAATCGCGGTGTCGCCGGCTATTCTGGGGACGTACGTGGGCACGTATCAACTGACGCCGGACTTCGCGATTGTAATGACGCTGGAAGGGGGTCAGCTGATGACGCAGGCGACGGGACAGTCCAAACTTCCGCTGTTTGCGGAATCGGAGACGAAGTTTTTTTTGAAAGTTGTCGATGCGGAAGTAGAGTTCTTTAAGAACGAGAAGGGCGAAGTGACCCACTTGATCCTTCATCAGGGCGGGCAGGACCAGAAGGGTATGAAGAAGTAGTGAGGGCCAAATCCCCGCCCTCCGACTTCGCTCAGGGCAGGCTTTCTCGCAAAGGACGCAAGAAACGGGGCACCCCGGCGGAAGAGCTCTCGATAGCTGCTGTGTGGGGGCTGTAGGGATCCTTCGACTGCGCATGACCGTCCTTCGGACGCTCATGCTTCGCTCAGGATGACAGGGGGGCCGCGGCACTTCTTCGCCGCTTCTGACGTATACTGGCACGCTTCGAACATGCCAGAGTTCACACAACCCACAACTAGCCGTCCTGAACTCTCGCGCGATCTGGGGGTGAGCCACGCTTCCGCCATTGTGGTGGGAACGATTATTGGCAGCGGGATTTTTCTGGTTCCGGCGGAGATGATGCAGGCGGTGGGGTCGGCCAAGTTGGTGTATCTGGCGTGGGTGGTGGGTGGGGCGCTTTCGTTTTTTGGGGCGCTCACTTATGCGGAACTCGGCGCGATGAAGCCGCAGGCCGGGGGCGAGTATGTGTATGTCCGCGATGGGTACGGGCCGCTCGCGGGATTTCTTTATGCCTGGACCTGGTTCGTGATCGCGAAACCGGCTTCGGTGGCTACGGTGGTGACGGGGCTGGTGAGAATTCTGGGGACGTTTTCGGTTTTTTCTTTTTTTTCCAGCAACGTTATTTCTGCGCCGTTTTCGGTTACGTGGGGACAGGTCGTCGCCATTGCGGCTGCGATTTTGATTTCTGCCCTCAATTATGTTGGCGTGAAAAAAGCGGGTGAATTTCAGTTGGTGTTTACGATGCTCAAGGTGGTGATCATTCTGGGCATTGTGGTGGTGTGCTTTGGCGGAGGGAGCAGCGCGGCGGGCCGTTCTTTAGGAGCGGGCTGGCACAATTTTGCCGGGACGTTTTCGGGGGCGAAGGGCGGGATCACTGGATTCATGGCGGCGCTGGTGGCGGCGCTGTGGGCTTACGACGGATGGAACGACTTGAACATGGTGGCGGGGGAAATCAAGCGGCCGGAGCGCAGCATTCCGATTGCGCTGATTGCCGGAGTGGCGACGGTGGGCGTGCTTTATGTACTGATGAATGCTGGCGTGCAGTATGTGTTGCCGGCTTCGGCGATTGCGGCGTCGCCGCGTCCGGCGTCGGATGCGGTGGCGCTGATTCTGGGAAGCGTGGGCGCGGGCATTGTTTCACTGGGAATGGCTTTGTCGATGCTGGTGACGCTGAATGGGACGATTATGAGCGGGGCGCGGGTGCCGTATGCGGTGGCGCGGGATGGATATTTTTTTTCTAAGCTGGCGGAGGTGCATCCACGGTTTCATACGCCGTCGGCGGCGATTGTGGTGCAGGCGGTGTTGTCGATTGTGCTGTTGCTGCTGGGAGCGAATTTCAAGCAGCTGTTTTCGCTGGCCATTTTTGCGGAGTGGCTGTTTTACATGATTACCGGGAGCACGCTGTTTGTGTTCCGGGTGCGCGAGCCGGGGATGGAGCGGCCGTATCGCACGTGGGGCTATCCGTTTGTGCCTGCGATTTTCGTGGTCGTAGCGGCGGCGTTTTTGTGCTACACATTCGCGGATAACTGGCCGAATTCGGGGTATGGGGTGCTGGTGATTCTGGCGGGGATTCCGCTGTTTGTTATTTTGCGCGGCGGCGGGGGCGGGCGGGCGCGGGGTCGTGAATGGGCTGAGCGTCAAAATCCTAGGCTGATGCTCGGCTACGGTTGAGATTGAGATCCCTCCGCCGCGATGAAAAACGCGGCTGTCGGGATGACAAGGGCCTTCTTACAAACGCTCTTACAACGCTCTTCCGACGCTTTTCCGAGGCTCTTCTTTTGCATCTGCTCTGGTTATTTTCTTTTCTTGTTGTCTGGAATGGTCAACCGAACATTGCGGTTTTCTTAGGGTTTCTGCCGTCCGGGCCGAATCTCGTGGCGCGGCGGGGCGTCTTTCGCCCGTTTCGGTACCTGTTACCTGAACGGAACTTCTTTTGGTTACCTAAGGTCAAGAGCCGTGGACACGTTTACCCCCTGTCCGGATTCCCTTATTTTGAAGACTCCAGTCCCGGTAATCCTCCCAGCCGGGTACCTTCGGAGAAAAATAGAAATGGCAACAGCACAGCGCAATTTTCAACTCGGCATTCTGCCCGAACGCAAGATCGACCGGCGGGCGCTTGTCACCAGCTACAGCATTGTTGTGGTCGTGCTGCTGCTATTGATCAACCTCAATCTGATCCTGCCGGAGAAGATGTCGCTGCGGCAGTATCACGTGGTGGAACTGATCCCGACGCCGTCGTTGAGTCCGGAGCCGGAACCGATCAAGGTGAAGCCGCAAGTGCAGAAGGTGAAGCTGCTTCCGGCAGTGAAGGCGCCGGTGTTCGATACGCCGAAGCTGGTGGTTCCGCACGAAGTGCGGCATGAAGTGGAAAAGCCGGTGGAAGCGCCGAAAGTGGTGGTGAACCAGTTTGCCGCGCCGCAGATCAAGATGGCGGTGGGCGGAGCGCGTCCGCAACTGGTACATACGGGCGATTTTGGCGGGAGTTCGAAGGTACCGACGGTGAACGCTCCGGTAGAGAAAGTGCAGACCGGTGGGTTTGGCGATCCCAATGGATTGAAGGGTACGGGCAAGACGGGCGCGAAGCTCTATGCGCAGGCTGCCGGCGGTTTTGACATGCCGGTGGGTCCGGGACAGGGGAACGGGTCCGGCGGAGCAAAAGGAATTAAGGGAACGGTAGCCAGCGCGGATTTTGGAAGCGGCATTGCGACCGCGGGCAAAGGCGACGGACGCAGCAATGGCGCGGGAGTGGCAACCGGAGGGTTTGGATCGGAGCAGGTGGTGCACGGCGGGCCGAAAGTTCAGCTGCTGGATGCGAGCGCGGGTACAACGCCGGTGGAAATCACCTTCAAGCCGAATCCGGCTTACACGGATGAGGCGCGCAACCTGAAGCTGCAGGGCGAAGTTTTGCTGGAAGTGATGTTCGGGGCGAACGGATCGCTGCACGTGAATCGCGTAGTGCGCGGGCTGGGACACGGGCTGGATGAGACTGCCATCGCCGCCGCCAACAAGATGCGCTTCAAGCCGGCGATGCGGGCCGGGCAGGCGGTGGATTCGACAGCGGTCGTGCACGTGGTGTTTCAGATGGCGTACTGAGTTTGTCCGATCAGGTTCGGCGTGACCGAGGTTACGAAGTACTCGGTTTGGAACGAGGGTGGGGCAAGTTTTCTCGAAATTGGCCGAAGTTAAGGAATAAACGAATTGGCGAATTGCAACCTGGGTAACAGGAGCTTGGAGAAGAGAGTTATGCGCACTTCGAAATGGATGATCACCGCGGCTCTGCTGGTAAGCATGAGCGCCGCCGCACAGCAAGCAGCGGATCAGCAGTCCGCGCAGCCACCCGCACAGTCACCCGTAGTCACGCCGACAGGCGACAACGCGGCTCCAGCGACGCCGGCGGATGCATCACAGCAGCCAGCGGCACCGGCAGCAGCGCCGGCCGACGCGTCGCAACCTGCCGCCACGCAGCCTTCACAGGCTACCGCGCAGTCGCTGCCCGAGCCCACGCCGCCGCCCGCGCAGCCGGCGCCTGTGACTATGGATCAGGTGGTGAATCTGTTCATCCTGCGCGAGCATGGATTGATCAAGATGCTGTCGGCCCGCACACCGGTGGTCGAGACCTATTTGCAGAATCTGACTTCTGATCCGCTGCTGGGGCCAGTTCCGAGCGACGATCATTACTTTCTGGGCCGGCTCGACATGGGAGAGACCGTCGACCGCAAAGACTATCTGAAGGACGACCAAAAAGAAGGCATGCAGGCTCGCCTGCTGGGCGGCTTCCACAAGCTCTACAAGGTGGAGTACCAGCCCGTGGGCTTCTCGTGGATGGTGTACGTCGACCGCACCGACTTCGACCGCGAGCACTACGATTTCACCTACATCCGCCGCGAATTTCTGGGCGATGTGCGCTGCCTGGTGTTTGACGTGAAACCGAAACCGAAATCCGGACGAGGCCGCTTTCTGGGCCGCATATGGGTGGAAGACCAGGACTTCAACATCGTGCGCGTGAATGGAACTTACTCCCAGGGCGTGAAGAACACTTACTTTTTTCACATGGACAGCTGGCGATTGAACCTGATCCCGGGCTACTGGGTGCCGTCTTATATCTACAGCGAAGAAGGCGACTTCAGCGCGGGCGCGCATAACCGGATCGCATTCAAGGCGCAGACTCGCATCTGGGGCTACGATTTGAAGAAGGGTGGCAAGGACGACGAGCTCACGCAGATCCGTGTAGACAGCGTGAAGGACGAAACTTCGTCAACGCAGGATGCGTCTCCGCTGCAGGCGGAGCGGGTCTGGCAGCAGCAGGCGGAAGACAACGTTGTGGAGCGCTTGACCAGCGCGGGATTGCTGGCGCCGGAAGGCGACGTCGACAAGATTCTGCAGACGGTGGTCAACAACCTGGAGGTCACCAACAACATCGACCTGCCGCGGCCGGTACGCACGCGCGTGCTGCTGACGGCGCCGCTTGAAACCTTCAGCGTGGGAAACACGATCGTCATCAGCCGCGGGCTGATTGACGTGCTGCCGGACGAAGCCAGCCTGGCGGCAGTTCTGGCCCACGAATTGGCACACATTGTTCTCGGCCACAACCTGGGCAGCCAGTATGCGTTCAACGACCGCATGCTGTTCTCCGACGACGCAACCTACTCGAACCTGGGCTTCCGGCACATTCCCGAAGAAGAAGCGGCGGCCGACAAGAAGGCTCTGGAGCTGCTGAAGAATTCGCCGTACGCGCAGAAACTGGACAACGTTGGACTGTTCCTGAAGATCCTGCAACAGCGCGCGGGTTCGCTGAATGCTCTGTTGACCACGCACCTGGGTAATCCTCTGTCGTCGGCTGGCACGGTCACCCGGTTGTCTGGACTGTCGACGCAGGGTCCGGCGCTGGATGTGAACAAGCTGGATCAGATTGCGGCGCTGCCGCTCGGCGGCCGCATCAAGATCAATCCCTGGGACGACAAAGCGGAGATGGTGAAGACGTCTCCAGTGGCGATTACTTCGGCGCGCGACAAGATGCCGTTTGAAGTCACGCCGTTCTATCCGCGGTTGTCGCGGTTCGGCGCGACGGTGCCGGGTGCGGCTCCGACCAGCGCCGCCGCAGCCAATACGACTCCGAGCACAAACCCGAGCAACTAACTCAGGCGAGTCACTCGGCTAATCCACTTACGCGAGAGCGAATTCCTACTGGGCAATTCGCTCTCTCACCCACAAGTTCTCACAAGTTGAAGGAAGACGCAGGCTGGGATCCGGAACATCCTTCCGGGATACCCGGCCTTCGTTTTTTGTGGGGCGTCGCCCGAAGACGATTGCAGATCGGCCGGGCTTCGCCCCTTCGGCTTCGCTCAGGGCAGGCTCAGGTCGGACAGCCGGGGCGGCTGTCTCTTTTGTTTAGGACTCGCGTTTGCCTTTGCCGGGAAGGCCTGCGGGGTTTTCGTGGGTGCGTTCGCGGAAGGTGCCGCGCATGCCGGCGGCCAGCTTCACGCTGGATTCTCCGAACTTGTCACGCAGGCGGTCGGCGGCGGCCAGAGCGTCTTTCCAGCGCTGCTGTCGGCTGTCTTCGAGCAGGTTGATCTGTTCGGGTTGGGATTCGAACGAGGACGTTTGCACTCCCAGCAAGCGGACTTGCATGCCTTTTTTCCAGTTCTTGCGGAATAGCGCGCGGATTTGCTCGAAGATTTCCGTGTCGAGCTGCGTGGGCGCGGGGAGCGTGTGGGCGCGGGTGATCGTGGTGAAATCTTTGTAGCGCAGTTTGAGCTGGACGGTGCGCGTGTGCAGGTTCGCTTCGCGCAGGCGGCGGCCGACCATTTCTGACAGCCGCATCAGCGTGGCTTCGAGTTGGGCAACGTCGGCGGTGTCGTCGTTATAGGTGTGCTCGTGGCTGATGGATTTCGCTCCCGTGTCTTCGCCGACTTCTGTGTCAAACCATCCTCCGGCATCCTCGCCGCGGGCTTTGCCGGCTAACGCCAGACCCCACTTGCCGAAGCGGTCTTCGAGTTCTCCTTCTTCGAGCTTCGCCAGGTCGGCGACGATCTTGATGCCGAGCGCGTGCAGATGACTTTCCATGACCTTGCCGACGCCGGGGATCTCGCGCACGTCGAGCGGCGCGAGAAATTTCGCCTCCTCGCCGGGAACGATCCACAGCACACCGTTGGGCTTGGCCTGTCCGGAGGAAACTTTGGCGATGAGGCGCGAGCTGCCGATGCCGACGGAGCAGTTGAGGAGCGTTTCGGCTTTCATGCGCGCGTGCAGTGCGTGTGCGGCTTTCAGGGGCGGACCATGCAGTCGCGCGGTGCCGGTCATATCGAGGTAGGCTTCGTCGATCGAGGCCATTTCCACTTGCGGAGAGAACGCGCACAGAACTTTGTGAACTTTTTCCGAGCACTCGCGATAGCGCTCGGGGTGTCCGTTGACGAAAATGGCCTGCGGGCAGAGCTTGGCCGCGGTGCGCAGCGGCATGGCTGAGTGCACGCCGAACTTGCGCGCCGCATACGATGCGGCGGAGACTACGCCGCGTTCGTGGCGCTGTCCGCCGACCACCACGGGCTTGCCTTTCAGAGCCGGGTCGTAGAGCTCTTCCACGGAAACGAAGAAGGCGTCCATATCGACGTGGAAGATGGTGCGGGGGAACGCGGGCTGGTGTGCCGCAGCCATGCTGAAGGGATTTTAGCAGCCGGCCGTTATCCCTTGCGGTGATTGTTCATTCGAGGCCTGGAACTATTCCGGTGCGAACTTCACTTCGACCTGCTCGCGAGAATCGTGGCCCGCCGGTTCCCATCTCCACTGGCGAACGGCTTTTGCGGCCGCCTGCGCAAGGACGGGATGACCACCTTTGATGTCGACCGCTTTGACGCTGCCGTCGGAGGCAACCAGGGCTTCGACCTTGACCGTGCCCTCGAGCGCCATGCTGCGCGCCAGGGACGGATAAGCGGGGACCGCGTGCTCCACGATGCGGCGCTTGCCGGCGGAATCCTGTTGCGCGTGTGCCCGCGGCAACGAGCCCAAGAAGGATCCAGCCGTCATCACGAGGGCAACACAAAGCCAGGTGCGCAAGGAATGAAAACTCATCGACGATTATTACTGCCAAACAAATTTGATCTCCAGCAGTTCGCGTGTTTCCTTGGACGAAGGCTCCCACTTCCACTCGCGGACCGCTTCCACCGCGGCCTGCGCAAGGATGGGATGCCCACCCTTGATCTCGACTGACTTCACGCGGCCATTCGGCGCCACCAAGGCCTCAACCTTAACGCTGCCTTGAATCTGCATATTGTGGGCAACGGCGGGATATTTCGGTGGAACCCTGGTCAGGACTTTACGCGGGTTCTCAGCGGACTCCTGCGCCCGGGCATGAAGGGGGATAAGAAGCAGCAAGGCGGCGAGGAGGAGTGCCCCCTGAACAGTACTCTGCCGCAGAACCTTGGCCATCGTAAGAAAATTCTAACGATGTCCGGACTTTCGGCGAAGATCACGAAAGTAACCCTGCCAGCCTTACCAGTTTGCCTCGAACAACCTGCACCAACGGAAGCGGGATCACTTCACCAGCCAGCAAATTTTCACCACGTGTAGTGGGCGGTATAGCTAATAGTTTTTTCTTCGTCGGGAGCGATGGTCACCGGGAACTCGATGGTGTGGCTGTCGGTTTTCTTGTACTCGGATGAACTCGAAGCTATATCCCAGGTCAGGGCGCGGTAGAGGTGCTCGACCACGCGGACTTCCACTGGCTCTTTTTTGTGGTTGCGCACTTTGATCTCGAACGACTCGGTGGCCGTGCTCTTGCCCTGTTCGACAATGTAGTTGGTGCGGCGGCGCTCTCCGGTCAGGTCGAAGGCGTTGCCGGTGTAGATGCGCACGGTTTCGTCGTGAGGCGTGTGGTCGATAACGTTTTCACCGGTGAACTCGATCTGGCCGTCGTCGCTGCGGCGGTAGAAACGCACGCGGCCCTTGGGCAGTGGCATGCCGAGGTGGTTCGCGTCTGAGTTGCGGAACTCGCGCATCACCCAAATCTTGGGATTCGATTCCGTGCCGTAAGAATGATCGTTGCGAATGTTCTCCCAGGCCCATCCGTTGTAGCGGTTGGAGTCGATTTTGACGCCGTCGTAAATGTAGACCTGTTTGGTTGAGACTCCCGCGGCGCGGATGAATTCCACTTGCTTGGTTTCGCGATCGCGCAGCGTGGTGCGGCGCTCGAGCGTGTAGAGATGGTATTCGTCGAAGGCCTGCTCGCTCACGGGAGGAGTGAAATTTGCGAGCGCGTTAAACACCCCACCTACGGCCGCCTTGACGGTTCGGCCATTCGCTCCCTGCTGAATTTTGTTCACATCCCCGGCCATGAGCTTGATGCGCGCGTTCTCGAAAGTTCGTCCGCTCTGGTTGTCCATTGTGACCCAGCCGACGATGTCGACCACATCGCCTTTTTCGGGCGCGACAATGTTGTAATCCGCTTCCCAGGTCATGCCGCCGGTGACGTAGGAAAATTCCGCGGGAAATTTGCCGGGCTTGTCAGCAGACAGCACCCATTCGAGGCGCGGCTTGAGGATGGTGTCATCGGTGAGACGGGGAAACACGGGCGTGCCCGGAAGACTGAAGCGCAACTGGCCGTCGACCTCGATGACCGGTGTTGTGCGAGGCGCCGCTCATCTGCTGCTGGTAGTAGTTCTGGCCGTAGCGGTTCATGGCGAAATAGTTGTGCGGCGTGTATCCGCTGCGGATGACTTTGCCTTTGACGATTTGTCCCCCGTTTTCGAACCCGATGGTCTGACCTTCGTAGAGCGAGAGCAGCATCATCTCGGAGACAGGATCGGCGCGGTAGTTCTGCTCGAGCACCTGAACGGCGTGCTTGCCCGTGGGGTCGCGGAGAATGATTGAGTCGGGTTCGAGGTGCATGGTGATGTCGCTGACCGTGACCTGGTTGTCGCCCGGCTTCAAGTCGAGTGGGATCTCCTGCCGGACTACGGCGAATTCCTCGTTATAGATGGTGAGAGATGGTTGCGAAGCATCCTGCGCGAAAAGGCTGGCAGAGAGACCGAAGAGGAGAATGAAAAAACAGACGAAGCGAGTAATCATGGCGCGAACCCTCCTGAGCTGACGTGACCGAGTCGGCTGAGCAATGCCCTTCCGCTTAGACACCGAGGGACGTGGCCTTGGTTGTCCAAGGTCGGTTGTCTGTCCAGCTGGTTGTCCCAGCTGGTTGTCCCAATGCGAAAAGGCTACCTCTAATAGAACGCGGGCGGGAGTGATTCTTGCGGGTCGGGGCCCGGACGCGCGGGCGCCTGAAACGCCTGCGGGTTGCGGGGTTTCGCCGCTGGGAGCGGCGTCAGCTGCCGTGGTCTTCCAGAAACTTCTCTACTTCGATGGCGGCCATGCAGCCGGTTCCGGCGGCGGTGATGGCCTGGCGATAGCGGCGGTCTTGCACGTCGCCGCAGGCGTAGACTCCGTGAACCTTCGTGAATACGTAGTTGTGAGTTTTGAGGTAACCGTCGGCGTCGGTATCGAGCTGGCCGGCGAACATCTTGGCGTTGGGTATGTGGCCGATACCGAGGAAGAGAGCGTTGGTGGGGAAATCCCAGACTTTGCCGGTTTTTACGTTCCGCAGCTTCAGCCCGGTGACTTCCTTGTGGTTGATGTCATAGACATCTTCGACGACGGTGTCGGTCAGGAAGTGAATTTTCTCGTTATGCTGCGCGCGCTCCAGCATGATTTTGGAAGCGCGGAAACTTTCACGGCGGTGAATGACCGTGACCTTGGTCGCGAAACGGGTGAGGAAGATCGCTTCCTCCATGGCGGAATCGCCGCCGCCTACGACGACAATTTCCTTGCCGGAAAAGAAAAAACCATCGCAGGTGGCGCAGGAAGAAACACCGTGTCCGATCAGTTGCTGCTCGTGCGGCAGGCCGAGCCAGCGGGCAGAGGCTCCACTGGCGATGATTAAGGCTTGGGCATGAACCTGATGCACGCCGATGTGCAGCAGAAATGGGCGCTTGCTCAAGTCGACGCTGGTGAGATGCGCCATGCGGTATTCGGCTCCGAAACGCTCCGCCTGCTTGCGCATGTTCTCGACCAGTTGCGGGCCGAGAATGCCTTCGGGAAATCCGGGGAAATTCTCGACCAGCGTGGTCAGGGAGAGCTGGCCGCCGGGTTCGTGGCCTTCGATAACCAGCGGTTTCAGGTTGGCGCGGGCCGTGTAGAGGGCGGCGGTGTGCCCGGAACAGCCGGAACCGATGATGACGACATTGCGAGTTTCGCTCATTTTATTTTCTTGTTTTCGGGCTTTTCGTGCGCGTTTTCGTTGGCTTTGTTTTCTTGGGCCGCAGGGAATTAGATTGTGAATCTCAGATTTGGATGCAATGCGCAGGCCAGGCTCGAATTAAGATTCTGCCACGTAGCCACCGAATCATTTTTTCTCTTCCGCGCGTGGTTTGGCCTTGGACGCCGGCGCACTCTGCGCTTTCGCGGCTGGCGTAACTTTGGCCAATTCCGCGGGCACGATTTTTCGCACGCCCAGCAAGGTTCGGTAGTTGGCCAGCACCTCCGAAGCGCTGCGGAACAGCGGCTCATAGGCGCTTTGATCAGGCGCGGGGCTGCCTTCAGTGCCGGAACAGCGCGCCAGTGCCAGCGAAGATTTCCCGAAGCGCTCCAGCCGCACGCGGTTTACGGGAGTGTTCGAACTCAACATGGCTTCGACGCTGCTGACCGAAGAGGCGCTATCTTCCAGCGACAGCGACATCAGGTCTTTCGGATCACGCACGTGCAGCACCAGGGTTTCGACCATGGTTTGTCCGTCATCGCTGAAGGAATATTGCACGCTCGAAAACAGGGCCTGCACCGAGAACTCGTGGCGGATGCGGACGTAACTCGCAACGGAAGCCTGGTCGGATTGAGCGACGCTTTGTCCGGGCTTGAGAAAGCTCGCCATATCGCTCAGAGTGGAGCGTCCGCGGGAAACCTCAAAGTCGGCGGAGAAGAGTGGCTGTTTGGGGGCGCGCGCCAGGGCCGATGCGATCTCCTTCTGCTCGTCGGCCGACGGGGTGCAGACGTTCAGCACATTCACCTTCACCTGCGGCTGAGTCGAGGGTGGATTGGCGGCTGGCTGTTGCGCTTCCGCGCGGGGTGCGGATACGGAAGCGAGCAGGGCTACGACAACGAAGGAAATCGAATTTGTGGAGGCTTTTCGGAGCGCGTTTCTTAGGGCGTTTCTTGGCACGACAGGATTCTAAACGAGAATTGCGGGAATGCTAAGTGCTGTGTGGATTCCGAGGCGGTTCAGTTTGCTGCCCGCAGAAGCCGGTCGAGCTTCGCTCGGACCGGGACAGCCGGGGCGGCTGTCGCTACGTGAGCTTTTCCAAGGCTATAATCGGGATTTTCTGCAATGATGAAGTCGTTGTGCCAAGTATGATCGAGTCATAGACATGTGGTCCTCCTCGACAATGCGAAGCCGGCTGCAACTGGCCGGATTGTGGCCTGAAAGCCGCATGGCGCGCATCGCGTGGTACTTGCTGGCCCTGGGCGGAATTCTGTTCGGGCTGCGGGGGTTGCTGGCGTTGTTTGCTCCGTCGTGGGGCGCGAGTCTGGGGGGGTGGGCGACATTTCTGGCGGTCAGCTCAGGCCTGCTGTTTTCGTTTCTTGGCTTTGGCTGGTTGAAACGGAAGGTCTTGTGGCGGCTGCGGAACCGCCTCATCGTCACCTACGTTTTCATCGGAGTGATTCCAGCGATGCTGCTGGTGGCCATGGCAGGTATTACTCTCTACGGGCTGGCCGGACAGTTCGCCGTGTTCGTGGTGACCTCTGAAATCCATGCTCAGTTGCGCAGCCTGGAAGCGGTGAACGCGGCCGTGACCAATGAACTGGCGGCGCGCCTGGAGCGCGGACAAAATCCTGCGGCGGAATCGCTGGCGGGGCTCAAGAAGCGCGATCCGGCCTGGGGCCGAAGGCAGGTGTGTGCGTGGTACGGCGAAAAGCCTCTGCCATTGTGCGGGGAGTCGAAAGGCTCAGGGCTTACCCTCCCCAAGTCCGCAAAAAGCCAGTTTCTTGACATTGTTCGGGACCACGGCGAACTGCACCTGCGCGTAGTAACGGTGCTCGACCTCGGTGCGAACCGGCTCGTGGTGATTACGAGTGAACCTTTCGACAAAGAATTGGTCGGCAAGATTGCGGCGGACATGGGCGAAATTACCCTGTTTACCTCTGACCTCCCACAGGAAACCAAGAGCGAACTCCACGAGTCCGGACCGCAAGCCACCGCATCGGCGAATCCCGAAACGAAGCGACGCGGAATCGTAATCCGCGAGAGGGACGGGACTTCTGTGACTCTTCGTCAAAGTCTCACGGTAGGCGCGGTGCCGGCTGCCGCTGGCAACATGGACCCTGAGGTCACCTTCTACGCGCCACTGCCCGTCTTGGATTGGAAAACCGGTGAGCGTGTGAGTACTGGAGCAATCGTCGAAGTGCAGACTATCCCGTCCGTGCTGTACGGACATCTGTTCGCGGCGCTGGGTCAATTTGTCGAGGGAGTGGAGTACATCCTGCTGGGCGTGGGAATTTTCTTCGCCATTATTGAACTGATCGCGCTCTTCATCGGCACCCGCATGACCCGCACCGTAACTGCCGCCGTGGCCCAGCTCTATGACGCCACCAAGCATGTGGACCGCGGCGACTTCAGCCATCGCATTCCGGTGAAGTCAGCGGACCAGCTTTCTGAACTGGCGCTTTCATTCAACTCGATGACCGCATCGATCGAGAAGCTGATTCTGGAGCAGAAAGAAAAGCAGCGGCTGGAAAACGAACTCACTATCGCGCAGGAAGTGCAGGCGCAGCTGTTCCCGAGGCAGATTTCGGAACTGGAGTCGCTGGAGGTGCACGGATTTTGCCGCCCGGCGCGCACGGTCAGCGGCGATTACTATGACTTTCTGACCGCGAGCTCGCACAAGTTAATCCTGGCGGTAGGCGACATCAGCGGCAAAGGAATATCGGCCGCGCTGCTGATGGCGACCATCCACTCCGCGGTGCGCGCCTACAGCGTGGAAAGCCTGCCGCAGATGCGGGAACCCGTGGCTGTAGGCGCGGTGGCCGGTGCGGGCAGGATCATGGCTACGTGGCCGGAGGGCATAGAAATTTCCCCGGGCGCGTTGCTGGGATTGCTCAACCATCAACTCTACGAAAGCACTCCGCCGGAAAAATATGCGACGCTGTTTCTTGGTATTTACGACGGGCGTTCGCACCGGCTCACCTACAGCAACGGCGGTCACTTGCCGCCCATTCTCATCGCGAAGAGCGGCGGCATTCGGCGGCTGGAGGCCGGCGGCACCGTCATCGGCCTGTTCGATAACATGACTTACGAAGAAGGCAGCGTCGAGATGAAGCCCGGCGAGATCTTTCTCGCCTATAGCGACGGCGTCACCGAGCCGGAGAATGACTTCGGCGAATTCGGCGAGCAGCGGCTGATCGACCTGGTCAGTGACAACCGGAATCTTCCGTTGCCTCAGATCAGCCAACTGGTGACGACGGCGGTCGAGAACTGGATCGGAGACAACGAGCAGCCGGATGACGTTACGCTGGTACTGGCGCGGGCCCGCTAAACCATTTTGGACCTAACTTCTTGGCTAGCGCCAAGATCGTACGGGCAATCCAGGATCGCGTATTGACACGGCTAGCGGCCATGCAATAACGTTGTTCGGCAGTGATGCTCCAGTACGCGGGAGTAGCATAACCACGGCAATGCGCCGGGGCTCCATCCCGGAGATGACGGTTCGATACCGTTCCTCCCGCCCCACCTTTTTGTCTCTGCTTTATCCGTAGGTCGAGTCGGTATCAGATTTTCTTCTTTTTCCAACGGCCCTGCTTGAACAGGATCGCGCTGGCCGCTGCCATCGATCCCTCGGCGATCGCAATGGCGTAGTAGGCTCCGTTCGAGTGCAGCTTCATCGGGATCGCCAGCCAGTAGGCCAACGGTATTTCGAGCAGCCAGAAACCAAAAAAATTCACGATGGTCGGAGTAATCGTGTCGCCCGCTCCGTTGAAAGCCTGCATCATGACCATGAAATAGGCGTATCCGATATTGCCGTAGCTGATAATGCGCAGGCACGACGCTCCCAGCGGAACCACTGCGGGATCGTTCGTAAACAGGCGGATGACCGGTTCCGAGAACTCCATAAAAAATAGTCCGACCAGTCCCAGGAACGCTACGTTGTAATAGCCGGTGCGCCAGACCGCCTTCTCGGCGCGATCGGGATGATTCGCTCCCAGGTTCTGGCCGACCAGGGTCGCTGCCGCATTGCTTAGTCCCCAGGAAGGCATAATCACAAAGATGACCACGCGGATGGCGATGGTGTAACCGGCCAGCGCGGCGGAACCGAAAATGCTCACGATGCGCACCAGGCCGATCCAGCTGGTGTGGGCGATGGCAAACTGCAGAATGCCGGTCAGCGACACTCGGACCAGGCGCAACAGAACGTCGAATTGCAAGCGAATCTGCCGCTTGAGAATGCGCAGGCGCTCGGTGCCTTTCATCAACCGGTAGAACTGGTAGGCCACGCCGATGCTGCGTCCTGTAAAGGTCGCCAGCGCAGCGCCGGTTACGCCCAGGCGGGGGAAGGGTCCCCAGCCGAAGATCAGGCAGGGATCGAGTATGAGATTGATGATGTTCGAGACCCACAGCAGGCGCATGGCGATGGCGGCATCGCCAGCGCCCCGAAAGATGGCATTGTTGAGAAACAGCAGCAGCACGGCGCAACTGCCGCCCAGGCAGATGCGAGTGTATCCGCTGCCCGTGGCGATGATCTCTGGCGAAGCGCCCATCAAGTGCAGCAGTTGGGGAGCGAAGAAAAAGCAGGGCACTCCGATTGCCACCGATGTGAAGAGTCCGAGCGCGATCGCCTGCACTCCGGCTACGGCCGCGCCTTCAGGATCCTTCTCGCCGATGCGGCGCGCAACCATCGCGGTGGTGGACAGGCTCAACCCCATAGCCACCGAAAACACCAGGCTCAGCATTGATTCGGTGAGCCCCACCGTGGCCACGGCGTTGGCTCCGAGGCGGCCAACCCAAAACACGTCCACCACGGCGAACAGCGACTCCAGCACCATTTCCAGGACCATGGGGACGGCCAGCAGAAAGATGGCGCGGTTCAGGCTCCCGGTGGTGAAGTCCTGATGCGAACCGCGGATCGCCTCGACCAGCGAAGTCCAGGATGTGCGCTGCGATTCGGCAGCTTGAGTGACTGCTTCCATTTCAACCTGCAACTTTTCCCGACATCGCCCGGGATGACAAAACCCGAGGGCGTGCGCTCTTGCGAATCGACTAAGGATAAAAGCAGGGAGCCGGCGACGAACAGCTAACTCAGCGGGCTGAGAGGATACCAACTATCGAGGGATGACCATTTTGTTCCTCGTCGCGGGTCGTCTAGAAACCGGGTCCCCGCGGGAAACGAACTATCAGGGGTCGAAATAGCTTATCGCGAAAATGGGCGAATGCAAAGCCGAAGGCTTTAGAGGTAGTGTCCTAATTTGCCTAATATCGGCCATTCTCCCCTGTGGTCAGTTGGGATAATGACTGTTTGTGGTGGAGTGGACTCTCAAGATGAGATCTTGGGGAGAGAGGGGAGTTTTGCTTTTAAGGGGGAGTGTCCCGTCTTTCATGAGCACATCGACGGCGAATGCGGTTTGGTGATGACGGTCGCTCAGTTCATAGGTGTAATCAATACAGCCGACAACGGCGAGAGGCATAGCATCGCTTGGCCCCACTCCTGGGGGCAGTTTACCCCAGTGGGAATTCATGTCCTCAGCCGTAAGGCTCAAGCCTACTGGTTGGCTATAGTGATGTCCGGGGAACAGAACATATTTGAGAGAAGCCATACCAATATCAGTCGCAGCATTGTCGCACAAGCGCTTTTGAATCTCGCGGAGATCGTCAGACATAAAAGCTGGTTTCAGCGTTGGATTGATCGCAATATTTTTTGCGGGGGAATGGCCAATGTTGATAGGGACGAAGGTGAATGCTGCCCCTACGCCCTTGCCGTCATAGGTCAAGGGAGATGTCATAAAAATATCCACATCTATCCACGGACGGTCAGCGTCCCGCATGAGCGACAATTGATCCTGAGCCGCTTTGGTCGTTTTTCTCATCTCACACCACATGCCGAGCGTTACGAGGGCATAGATGGCAACTGCGAAAAACGCAGCCCATGTCGCTTTCTTTATAGATTCCTGAGTGGCGTGGCTGCGATCGCTGTCGGCCTTCGAGTTTCTTATCGTCAATTCGTCATAGGAAACGACCGCACGTACTTCCATTGGCTTATCGGGTGGCGGGTACGGCTCCTCCTTTTTTCCGCGCTCAGCATTATGTATGGATTCGGCACATTGCTTGATCGTGTGTTGTATTTCACGAATCCATGTTCTTACGACGAGTCGAATTTGGCTTTCCAAGTCCATTAGCGCCTGAGAAATTCAAATTAGGGCACTTACGAATTATCGGTCCCGGTGCGGTTTGCCTACGTACTCACTTCTTCGCAAAAAGCGTCGCCTGTGCCGTCGCAGTCTGTCCCTTGGTCATTCCGCCCAGGATCACCAGGCCCGCCGGAGTCGACAGGATGCCGCCACAATCCATGCGTGGCTCGACGGTATTTTCGTCCACCGTTACCCACTGGTTGGTGTGCAGATCGTAAAGAAAACTTACGCTCGAAACGTCGGCGGGCTGGCCGTCGTAGCCGATGCCTTTGAAGTCATGCGGGCTCGCGCTGCCACCAGAGAAATGGATTTTGTGCCCCTCCGCGCCGCTGGCGATTCCGAAGCGCGCCGGGCCGGGATGCGGCGGCAATTTGCTCCATTCAATCTTGTTCGGATCTTTGTGATCGATCTTCCCGATCCAGCATTCGTCCGACGCCACGTAGGGCGCGCCCGTGCCCGTGTTTTTCTTCGCGCCGTCGATCAAGACGATGGCATCCTCCGCTAGTCCGCCCGCATGCCCGAATAGCGGCGCTCCAGGAAACGGCGTGCCCTCGCTCCAGACATTTTTCTGCGAATCGTAGACCTGGACGTTATTGACAGGCCCATTCTTCGAACGGCCCCCAACCAGATAGATGAAGCGATCGTGGTCCACGCCGATCACGCTGTCGTCGACGGGCACCGGAATATCCGCTCCGCGATACCACTTGTGATCGTCGGGCACATAAGCGCTGACGTCGGAGACCGTGAGTTCCGCGCCCTGCCCGTCTACGACATATCCGCCAAAGAGAAAGACTTTGCCCCGCACGCCGATCGCCGCAGCCCCCAGGCGGCCCGCGACTCCAGGCACCGGCCGCCCGTCACGCCATTTTCCTGTTGTAAGGCTGAAGATGTAGACATGATTGGTGACGTCGTCCCAGGTTTTCCGCGGCCCCATTCCCATGATCGAAAACAATTCCAGACCGCCTTTGAGCGACGCCACAGCATTACTGGAAACGGCGGCCGGCATGTTGGCAATCTTCGGAGCGCCGGAGGCCAGCAACAGGGCGGCGCCGAGCAGCAGTGCCAGGAGCAACAGGGCTCTTTTCATCGCTCAGATATTACGTGCTTGGGGCATAGAACGGCAAAGAGTCAGTGACAGCCTACTAACAATTGCGCACCAACAGACCCCTAGTCATCCTGAGAGCCCCGCGCTTTTCATAGCGGGCCGAAGGATCTCAGTCTCCTCTACTGCCTCGCGTCAGCTTCAGCTTCTTTTACCTGATCAACCCCTGCCGCACCGCATGAATGAAGTCAGTATAAGCAGGCGTGTCGCCGTTGGCTCGCATGAAGCTGGCAATCTGCCCGCGATGATAGGCGGAATGCAGCAGCACATGCGTCACAACATCTTCCACCGTGCTGGTCCACGGCTCGCCTTTACTGTTCTTGTAAGACACAGTTTTGGCGAGATCATCCGGTGCAAGTTCTGCGAGATATTTCCGCCAGAGCTCGCCGACCTCCATACTCCGCGCCTCGCATTGATCGAGACTCCACTCCGGCCACACCGGCTGGCTCTGTGGCTGCTGCTGCAGCCTCTCGAGCCAAAGCAACTCCGCCGAAACAATGTGCGCCAAAAGCTGCAGGCTCCGCGCGGCAGATGCGCGGCTGCCGCGGATCGCGGTCAAGACCTCGCGGTTCGCCCACAGCGTCATACTCAAACTGACGCCGAAAATGGTGAGTCAGGTCCAATGCGTCCCGTTCCTCCAGAAAGCGTTGTCATCCCGACAGCGCGCGCTTTTCTTCGCGCGCGGAGGGATCTCAGTCTTCTCTGCTGTCGCGCGTCAGCCTTAAACCCGCCGGACCGCACCAACCTCATCACCACCCCAAACCTATTCACTATCCTTTCACATTTATCCATTACACTGGTTTGCAAATCAACGGGAGCACGCCTTGCCTCGCAAAGCCGGCACTGGATCGTCGGGAACCGCACGCAGCCGCGCAGAAACTCGACAGCCGCGTCCCAGCAAAGCCGCTGCCACGCATAAACCCGGCGCCTCTTCCACGGACGACCTTACTCGCCTCGCGCTGAAAGCCTGCCTCATCGCCCGCGATGCCGCTTTCAACGTGCGCGATCTGGTGACCACCAACTCGCGCATGGCTTTCCTGGCCATCAAGGATTGCGAAAAAGAACTCGATTTCATCGAGCGCCAAATTGATGAGGACCTCCCCGCAGCCATCACCCGCGTCAATGAGGCGCGGGCGCGGCAGTTGCTTTCCAGCCTGAAGTGCACCACCGATCTGGAGCGCATTGGCGATCTGGTGATGAGCGTCGCCATGCGAGTGCAGGCGCGTAACGCGAAAATTCCGAGCTCGGATGCGAGCCAGCTCGTGGAAATGTCATTGATTCTTCGCGACATGCTCGATCTCATCCACACCGGATTCAGCACCCTTGACCTGGAATGCGCCCGCAAGGTGTTGCAGATGGACAAAGACGTCGACCGCATCTGCCACGCATTGTTTCAGAAACACTTAGCCGAAAACTTGCCCCAGGGCGACACTTCAAGTTTTGATTTGATGCTCATGGCGCAGGCCCTGGAGCGTGCCGGTGATCACACCACCAATCTCGCCGAAGATCTCTACAGCCTGATCGAAGGCCGCAGCCTGCGTCACATGCCGAAAAAGCGAGCGGCACAATAGGCCTGGTTGGCCCTTAGGTCTTAAGCTTCTAGCTTCTAGCTTCTAGCTTCTAGCTTCTAGCTCTCAGGTGTAGCTCTTAGCTCAAACCTCAAATCGTTGTCATCCCGAACGCCCGCGTCTTTCATCGCGGCGGAGGGATCTCAGTCGCCACGGCCGTCGAGCGCCAGCCTTGAGCCTCCGGACCCGGAGTCCCGCCCGCGAAATTCATCATTCGTTAACACGATGGAAACATCCGCGCAACATTCCGCCCATACAGTCTGAACCAGGCTTCCGGAATCCCTGCTAAAGCTGGGCTTCGCGGTGCACAGGCAAAAATGCACCTCCCTCTGAATTCTTACGAGCGCGGCTCGCACCCGGACGCACCTCTGCCCGCCCGCATGCTCGTTTTTGTCGTGGAAGATGAAGAAGATATTGCCCGCCTCATCGCGCACAATCTGCAGGCTGCAGGATTCGAGGTCCAGAGCTTCGTCAGCGGCGCCTCCGTGGTCTCGGAAGCCCTGCGAGAAATGCCCGCCCTGTTTCTTCTGGACGTAATGCTGCCCGGAGCCGACGGCTTCGATTTGTGCCGCCACATCCGCCAGACCCCGGCGCTATCAACCATCCCAGTAATTTTTCTGACCGCGAAGACCGCGGAGGCTGATCGGGTCAAAGGCCTGGAACTAGGCGGGGACGACTACATCACAAAGCCTTTCAGTCCGCGCGAACTGGTGGCCCGCGTGCGCAGCGTGCTGCGCGGCATGCGGCAGCCCCAGAGCATGATTGAAGTTCTGCGACTCGGCGAGCTGGAAATCGACGCTGCCTCTATGACGGTGCAGGTGCAAGGCCGCAATATCCTCACCACCGTGCGCGAGTTCCGCCTGCTCGAATATCTGGCCACACATCGCGGCCGCGTGCTCACGCGCGATCAACTGCTCGACGCCGTGTGGAAGGAAACTCCGTTTGTGACGCCCCGTTCGATCGACGTCTATATCCGCCGCCTGCGCGAAAAAATCGAAGCCGACCCGCGCCATCCCCAATATCTGAAAACTCTCCGCGGCATCGGCTACCGGTTTGAGGTCCCGAAATAAAGGCGGCAACGGCTCCCGATTTCCTTTAGTACTTGTCATTCCGAACAAGCGTTCTTTGCGCCGTGAGGAATCTGGGCGAGCCGCGCGAAGCGTCGCGGTTCTTGCGACGGAATAATCGCGCGTTTGGTTCGCTTCCTTATTGCCTGCGCCGCCAAACGGCACTGCTCCCCACCATCCGCGCCCTTTCGTTTATTCTGTCTGCTATTCCTTTTTGCCCGCCCTCATGAGCAAGACCAGGCTGCTGTGGAAGGCCGAAGACCAGAATGCCCGTCTCGCCGAACTCACGGCAGGGTCGCAGGACCCCGCAAAGGACAATCCCCTGCGGCGAGATGTCCGATCGCTCGGCTCGCTGCTCGGGCAAGTGCTGGTCGAGCAGGGCGGCCGCGAATTGTTTGACGCGGTCGAGCAACTCCGGCAACTGTTAATCGAACATCGCGAACAAGTCCGACGACGCTCGGCCTCCGCTGCGTCGAGTGACTTGATAGCGATTGATCCGATGGCAACTGATCTAATGACCAAGGTCCAGGAAACGGTCGCGAAGATGGACCTCACCCAGGCCCATCAGGTCGCGAAAGCTTTCGCGATTTATTTTGAACTTACGAATCTTGCCGAGACCAACCATCGCAAGCGCCGCCGCCGCGCCGGCGAGCTGGACCCCCAGCACGTTCCGCTTCCCGGTTCGTTCCGCGGCACTCTCCTGCGTCTGAAGGCAGCCGGAGTGCCCGCCGCGCAAGCTCTCGCCGCTCTGCACCAGGTAAAAGTAATCCCGGTATTCACCGCGCACCCCACCGAGGTAGCGCGGCAGACGGTCTTGCTGAAGCGCCGCCGCGTCGCCCGGCAACTGGAAAATCTCGACTGGCTTCCGCTGACCGCCACCGACGCCGCGGACTGTGAAGAGGCCATCCGCGCCGAAGTGATTTCGCTTTGGCAAACCGACGAAATCCGCATCGCCAAGCCCACCGTCGACGACGAGATTCGCATGGGCCTGCGCTATTTCCGGCTCTCGCTTTTCGAAACCATCCCCAGAATTTATACCGAGATTCGCGACGCGTTTCGTGACGTCTACGGCGTCGCGATCGAGGAAGCCGCGTTGCCCACGCTGATCCGCTTCGGCTCCTGGATCGGCGGAGACCGCGACGGGAACCCACTGGTCAAGCCCGAATGCATTCGCGATGCCCTCGAATTGGCGCGCGCGTTGATTCTTCGCGAATACCTCAACGACGTTGAGGCTTTGAGTGACCGCCTGAGTTCCTCGCTGCGCCAGGTCGACGCGTCTGAAGAAATGCTGGCGCGGCTGGCGCACTACGAGCGCATCATTCCCGGCGTTCATCTTGCCTGGGGCCCGCACAACACCACGGAAAGTTACCGTCGCTTTCTCTCTTACGTGTTTCACAAGCTCCAGCAAACCCGGGAGCCCTCGATTGCGCCCGCGGCTTACGGCAGCGTCGTGGAGTTCGAGCATGACCTGCTGCTGTTGCGCAAGAGTCTGCAGTCGCATCGCGGGCAGCGTCTGGCTACGAACTTCGTCGACCCGTTGCTGCGCAAGGTGCACACGTTCGGATTCCGGCTGCACACTCTAGACATTCGCCAGCACGCCCGCGTTCATGCGCAGGTGCTCGCAGAGCTTGAACCGGCGCTGAAAAAAGCGAACCAATCTCTTACGCAGCTGACCGAGACTCTGTCCTCGGAGACCCGCGAGCTGCTCGCCACTTTTCGTATCATCGGCGAGCTCAAGCGCGAGTATCCCGCGCAGGCGATCTGCCAGTACATCATCAGCGGCGCCGAAACTGAAGATGACGTGCTCAACGTCGTGCGCCTCGCGAAAGCCTGCGCAGTGCAGGTCGAAGGATCGAGCGGCGATTCCAATCGGGCGTCGAATGCGAACAAAACCTCAAACGCAAACAGCGACCCCGGCCTCATGCCGGTGCCGCTGTTCGAGTCCATCGATTCTCTGCGCGGGTCCGCTGGCGTGATGCGCCGCCTGTGGAACCATCCCGAATACGCGCCGCTGCTCGATTCCTGGGGACGCTGGCAGGAAGTAATGCTCGGCTATTCCGATTCCAACAAAGACGGCGGCATGTTCACCAGCACCTGGGAGTTATACAAGGCTCATCGCGAGCTGCATCGTGCGGCTGAGGAATGCGGCGTGAAGCTTCGCCTGTTTCACGGCCGCGGCGGCACCGTGGGACGCGGAGGTGGTCCCACGCACTCCGCGATTCTGGCGCAGCCGGAAGGTTGCTTCTCCGGTCAAATCCGGATCACGGAGCAGGGCGAAGTTCTCAACTGGAAATACGCCGATCCCGTCCTTGCGGAGTGGAACCTGGAATTAATGATTGCCGCCAGCCTCGAGGCGCTCACGCGAACTCCTGACGCGGAAGCCGGCAGCCACTCCCGCTGGGAAGAAGCGATGGAAGAAATGTCGCAGGACGCCTACCGCGTCTACCGCCGCGATATCGCTGACAATCCCGAGGTGCTCGAATATTTTTATCAGGCAACTCCGGTGAACCAGCTCGACGCGGCGCGCATCGGATCGCGGCCTTCGCGCCGCACCAGGAGCCGCCGCCTGGAAGATTTGCGCGCCATCCCCTGGGTCTTTGGCTGGATGCAGAGCCGTCACGCCGTCCCGGCATGGTTTGGCGTGGGCCACGCTCTGCAGCAATACGCCGGCAAAAGCCCCGCACACGAGCAGTTCCTGCGCCAGATGATGCGCGGCTTCCCGCTATTCTCCGATCTCGTGCGCAACGTGGAATTGGGCATGGCCAAGGCCGACCTGGAGATCGCCCGCGTCTATTCGGGATTGGTCAGCGATGCGGACATGCGAAAACGTGTGTTCGCCATGCTGGAAGACGAATTCCTGCGATCCCGGCGGATGATCCTGCAAATCACGGGACAACGCGAACTGCTGGGCAACAATCGGGTGCTGGCGCGCTCAATCCAGCTGCGCAACCCCTACGTGGATCCCATGAGCCTGATCCAAGTGGAACTTCTGCGCAGAAAACAACTCGATCCGAATCGCGCCGACCTCGACTTCCCTCTGGGCGCAACCATCAACGGAATCGCCGCCGGCCTCCATAACACGGGATAGCACGCGTCGGTGTCTCCTCTTAACTCTTACCTGCGGCGAGCATCGTCAAACAAATAGCGGTAGATGACATCGGCGGCCAACTCGACCTCATGATCGAAATCCCGCGGACTCATGCGGGAACCTCTCGCCAGCAATGACCAGAAATGCCGGTCCATCATTCGCGCGAATGCCGGAAGATCGCAATCACGGCGCGCTTTTGGGTGTCGCTGCAAAAGCTGAAACACCCCGAGGATGCGCGCGTGGGTCCACAGTTCAATCGTTCTCTGCATGGCGCCCAGTTCGGCGTCGCTGAGAGCCGCTTCCTGCCACGCCCGAACCACGCCGTAATATTCACGATCGGCGCGAAACACACTGGCAAGAAACTTTCGCAGGCCAGTCCTCACGTCGTTACCGCCTCCCGCGGGCTGTAGGTTGAGATTCGCCAGCCGCTGCAGCAACTCGTTCATCAGCACAACCAGCAGTTGCCGTTTCGAATGAAAGTAAGTGTAAAAGGCTCCAGCCGCCGCTCCGCCCTTCGCCGCAATCTGCTGGATCGAGGTAGCTTCGTATCCTTTCTCCGCAAATAGGATCCGGGCAGCCCGCAACAATTTCTTCTGCTTCTCAATGCTGCGAGCCTGTTTCGGAGGAGCCGGTTGCCCCGCGCGCGTAAGCAGCACAGGCGCACGCGAAATTCGCGTCAAAGCTTGTCCCCCGCTTTAACCGCAGGCGTGACCCCAGGCTTCAACCAAACCCCGGCAACCGCACCCGCACAAAAGATCAGCATCCATCCCCCAAACGCGCCCGCAGCGCCAGGTTCAACGTTGGGAAATATTACGGTGAAGAAAGCGCACGAGAAGGGATCCAGAATCAGCGTGGGAAGCATCAGCAGAGTCGCAGCCGCCGGCCAGGAGTCTCCCGCCAGCCCCAGCCGGCGGAATATCCGCGGGACCAGAAGCGCCATTAGCACGAAACTGGCCAGGTAAAGGTCAAGAGTCGCAAGCGGCCGGTTTGCATGCAGCAATCCACGTCCACCCAGCCGAATGGCAACAGTCCCCACGATCCACAGCAGAATGCCAATGCGAAGAATTTTAAAATACATAATATGAACCTGAATTCATATTCATATTACTCATTGAATCTGTCAAGAAAAAAGCGGCCCGCGTAACGGGCCGCTTCAAACCACTGCAGCGCAACGGACGATTCCCACGATCAGCCAGAAGCCGAAAGTCCAGAGCCGGAAGTTCTGGGCTCACACTCCGGCTATCGATTGATGTCTTCCTTGGACTGCAGCCGCTTCACGTAATTCACAATCCTCGACTTGTTCGCCTCATCCGGCACGCCCAGCAGTGCCGCCTGCATCTCCTTAATCGCTTGGTCATATTGGCCTTCCCCGCTATAAACGCGGGCCAGACCAACGTGCGTCAGCCAATAATCGGGATACTTCTTTGCGCTGGTACGAAAGATCGCGAACGCCTCATCCTGCTTCTTCTCCCCCTGCAGCTGCCGCCCATACGCATAGAGCTGCACCGCGTTCGCTTTCTCCATCGCCTTGTTGTGGGCCGATACCGCGTCGTCATTCCGCCCCATCGCATCGAGAATCTTCGACTTACCCAGCAAATTGTCGAAACGCTCCTCATTCTGAATCGATTGATCCTCATACTTCAGAGCTTCGTCCAGATGAATTTTGTTCGCCAGGAAATACTGCGCCGCATCATCCCAGCCTTCCCAGTAATATTGATTGAGCCCATACAACTGCCGATGGATGCTGGCCGTAACGACGTCATTCACCTTTACCGAAACCTTGAAGGGCACGGCAACTTTCTCCCAGCGCATCGTAACCAGCGCCGAATCCGGTTTGAGTTCATCGAAGTCGTACGCCAGCGCATCATGCAATTCCGCCGCCTGCGGTTTCACCGTCACTCGCAGCGCGTCTTCCTCCTGCTTGTAGCTGAAGCTTCCCCACGACGTCGCGTTCTTCGAGAAGATCACCGTCCACTCATTCTCGCCGGGAATCATGTGCAAGCCATAGGTTCCCTTGTCGAGCGCCTGCCCTTCAATCGTGACCGGATCGCTGAACGTGATGATGGTATTTTCATTTGCCCCGGCGCGCCAAACCTGTCCATAAGGCACCAGTTTGCCCCAGATGGCGCGTCCATTGGCCAGCGGCCGGTGATAGTTGATGGTGATATCAGTAACGCCAATGCGCTGCGTCAGCAGGGCGTGCTGACTCTGGCGCGGCAGATTGAGCATCAATGTCTCGCCGGTCGCCGTTTGGGCGTGACAAACACTTGCTAAGGGCAACAGGGCAGAGATCAAAACCAGCAGACGAATCCTACGCATGAAAGAAACTCCTTTTTCCGTGAACTGCGTTTCTGTGAGACCGCATTTCTTTGAGATGGGCAAATCGGCTGCTCTCTAACTGGAGCCGGTATGGAGCGCGTGAGCAGGTCTATGCCGTCGCTTGGCTTAGACGCCCGCCGCCCCAGAATGTAATCGGGAAGACTTCCCAGTGTGGCGAATGTACAGAAAACCGGGACCTGCTTAAGTGTTCCTGGTCGCGAAAGGAAATCCGGTTCGGTCGTCAGCCCGGATTCCAGCAATCCGCGCTTTCCTCTTCCGCACGCCAAGACGATAATGGAAGCACTCTATGCGCTCGAAGGGTATGTACTCGCCGTCTCGACGCTCGATCATCTTGTGGACTCTCGCCGCCGCAGTCATGCTCGCGCTTTCCCTGAAGTCTTTCGCTCAGGATTCTCCCACCCACGATTCGCCCCGGCGCCTCATCCTGAAAGATGGCTCCTATCAGACCGTCACCAAATATGAAATCAAAGGTGACCGTCTCCGCTACTACAGCGCCGAACGCGACGAATGGGAGGAGCTCCCCAAATCCCTGGTCGACTGGCCCGCCACGGAAAATTACGAGAAAGAACAACAAGCAAAAGACCGCGCGACCGCCGCCGCCACCGCGCAAATCGACAAGCAAATCGAAAACGAGAACGAAGCCGCCGTGGTCAAGCTGCCGGAAGTCGCTCCCGGCCTGCGCCTGCCGCGCGACTCTGGCGTTTTTCTCCTCGACAATCTAAAAAGCGAGCCGCAACTGGTTGAAATACAGGAAGCCGAGGGCGACCTCAACCAGAGCAGCAAGGGCAACATTTTCCACGGAGCCATCGCGAAGCAGTCCGTCGAACTGCCCGGCGAACACGCCAAGGTGCAGTCGCACGTCGACATTCCATCGTTCTACATCAAGCTGGAAGCTCCACCACCAGCAGCCGCCCCGCCGCAGGATCCACAATCACCCCAAGCCGCGGCCGTTCCCTTCGACCGCTTCCGCATCGTGCGAGCCGACGCCAAGGCCGGCAAGCGCACGCTGGCCGAGGTGAAGCGCGGCGTCACCGGCAAAATGACGCAGGAGCAGCACTTCCAAAAAACCACCACCACCCGCATCACCGGCGGATGGCTCAAGCTCACTCCCGCCGAAAGCCTGGCTCCGGGCGAATACGCCGTCGTCGAAATGCTGGACAAAGAAGGCATGAACCTCTACGTCTGGGATTTCGGCGTCAACCCCAACGCCCCCGCCAACGCTAATCCCTGGAAGCCCGAGGCAAAAGAACCAGCCAAGCCAGACCCCAAGCCGAGCGATCAGGAAAAGTAGAAAGTAGTTTTGTGGGAAAGGTTTATTCGCGAGAATACGCGCAAATCACCGGCGAAAAGCTTTTGACTTTGAAACTGAAAACTAGAAACTAGAAACTACCCACTGCCCTACTTCATCACCCCGCGCTGCGCAATCCCAATATTATCCCGCGTCGAGTTCTTCACCAGATACATCATCTCGTCCGCCTGACGGATAATATCGTGCGCCGTCCGCGCGTCATGCGGATAAGTCGCCAGTCCCATCGAAGCTCGTACATTCAGATTCAGACTCTCTTCGCGGCAAAAACTGCTGGCCCGCAAAGCGTCGCGCAAACGCTTGGCCACCACCAGCGCCTGATCCTTGCTGGTCTGCGGCAGCAGCACTACAAATTCGTCGCCGCCGTAGCGAAAGGCAAAATCAATCAGCCGCAGCTGTGCCTTCACCAGGTAGCCAATCTCCGCCAGCAGCTTGCTGCCAATCAAATGCCCGTGCGTGTCGTTCACCGTCTTGAAATGATCGAGATCAATGAACAGAACGCTGAACTCATACCCAAATCGCGACGACCGGTAAACCTCGGTATCCAGCGTTTTGTAGAGATGCCGCGCATTGTAAAGACCCGTGCAATCGTCGGTGATGGTCAGTTCCTGGATGCGTTCCACCCAGCGCGCGTTCTCAATCGCAATCGCGGCGTAGTCGCACAGCGACTGCAAAAAGAAAAGTTCCTGCTCGCTGAACTGCGACATGTCCACATTCACCAGCTGGATCACGCCCAGCACGCTCAGCTTCGAGCGCAACGGCACGCAGATGATCGACTGCGTTTCCCACTGCGTGCTCTCGTCAATGCGTTTCGCAAACCGCGGATCGGCCGCCACGTCGGGCACCACCAGCTGCTCGCCATGTTTCGCGACCCACCCGGCAATTCCCTCGCCCACCTTCAGCCGAACATTTTTCAGCGCTTCCGCCGCCGGCCCCACTGCAATCGCGAAATAAAGTTCCGCGTGCTCGTCGTCCACCATCAGCAGCGACCACGTATCCGGACGGAAATATTCCGCCATCTTTTCCATGATCGTCTGCAGAATCGAGTCGAGGTCCAGCGAAGACGTCAGGGCCTTGGCCACGTCGTGGAAAATCGTCAGCTCCTGGCTATGGCGGCTCAATTGTGTGCCGGTGGCCTCAGACATTCCCAGTTCCGTTTCCTTAGATGGATGGAGTAGTGATGCGAAAATTATATTCGGCGTTTCGTAACAGGGGCAATGACCGTTGGTAACCAGAACCCCTAAAGCTAACGCCATCAACAGCCTGGTAGGACTCCGACCAAAGTTCCGCGACGCCAAAGGGGTGTCCTGACGACAGCCCGTAACTCTGATCAGCCCCCGTCATTCTGAATTATTAAGCCCTGTCATTCTGAGCGAAGCGAAAGCCTGCCCTGAGCGAAGTCGAAGGGAACCCATGTCCGCCCGCGCTACTACCGGCACTGCAAGGCACTTCCACCACCAGCCTCGACCGGGCTGTTAGCGGTACGCCCCAACGTAAGGAGTAAAACAGAATTCCGCATTCGACGCAGGGGAACTAAAAAGCGTAACCTTTTTCTGGAGGAGCGTGCCCTCGCGTCGCTATACAGCCCGCAACCTTAGCAGCAGTGAAGAGGCCTCGATGAAGACCCATCCTAAACTCGCAACCGCATCTCTGGCCCTGTGCCTGGCCGCAGCCCCATGCATCGTTCCCACGTCCCGCGCCTACGCCCAGGACAGCAAGACGGCGGCCGCCGAAACCGCAGCCTCGCACACCATTCCCGTCATCGACGGCGCAATCGGCACTTGCTCCGCCAACTTCACCGTCACCGACGACAATGCCGCGCCCGTTTACGACGCTAAAATCCACGTCCACATCGCATACGGATTCATGTACATGCGAAAAATGGATCTCGAAATCGGCACCAACATCGACGGCAAAGCCCGCTTCACAGGCCTGCCCGCCCGCACTAAAGACGGCCTGGCCTTCCAGGCGTCCAAAGCCGATCGCGCCGGCACCGCCTTCGTCGACCCTTCTACCACCTGCAAAGCCGATCTAACCGTCGTTCTGCAAAAGAAACCCTAGTAGCCCCTGCAGTTGGTCGTGTGGGGAGGGCCTGTGTGGGGACGGGCACTCTTGCCCGCCTGCCCTGAGCGGAGTCGAAGGGTCAATGCCGAGCGAAGCTCGGCTGGCTCTCGTGTCGAGAGGCAAACTCCTAAACTTCAGCACCTCCACGAGCGATCGAGGGAGATGTAGAGCTGCTGGCATCCGACCTGAGCTATTCGAGTGAAGACCACCCCGTTACCTTCCACCACTCGCCCCCGCACCTCGGTAACCGCCAAGACACCATTCCTGCATCGCCAACTGTGGCGCAGCCCTCGCCCTTGGCCTATGATTATTTTCGTGGGTCGAGTGTAGAAAGGTCCGACTGAGGCACGGCGTGGGAAAGTTCGGGGACAAATTCCGCAAAGAGCGCGAGCGCCAGGGCATCAAGCTCGAGGATGTCTCTAACTCCACCAAGATCGGCTCGCGCATGCTCCGCGCCATCGAAGAGGAACACTTCGACCAGCTCCCGGGCGGCGTCTTCAACAAAGGCTTCATCCGCGCCTACGCCAAGTACCTGAGCCTCGACGAGGAAGAAACCATCACCGGGTACGTAGCTGCATTGAACCAGTTCAACAGTCAAGAGGTGAGTCCGGAAAAGTTCGCCGCGCAGCCCTCGGCAACCGAGCGCGGTTCCGGTCAATCCAGTTCGGGTCGGTCGAGTTCGGGTCAGTCTGGTTCGGCTCGGTCTGGTTCGAGTCAGTCCAGTTCCGGCCAATCCAGTTCCGGTAAACCCGCAGAACGCAGGCACGCGGCGACCGGAGAAGTGATCCCCACCGGAGATCTTCCGACTCGCGGGCCAACAATCCGCAAGACGAACTGCCCGACTTGCAACTGCCCAAGGCAGAGGACGTCCGCCCCAGGCGCAGGATGGCGGTCGATTCCGATCTCGAAGGCTCCCGCTGGAGACTACCCGCTCTGGTCGTACTCTTGATTGCCGCCGGCGCCTTCTGGTGGAGTCACTCCCGCAACGCCCGGGCCAATAGCACCAACCCAGCTGCCGCCAGCGTTTCGTCCGCGGCCGACTCCACCGTGCTCACCCGCGCGTCGGCGCCCAGCAATGACGCGACCGGAACCGCGGCCATGTCATCACGCATCTCGTCTCCCGTGCCTCCCGCCGCCAAAGCCGCGGCCCATCCCGGCTCGCCGTCTATTTCTTCACAGAGCTCCGCATCTTCTTCCGCGACTGCCAGCGGAGCCAATGCCTCCGGCGTAAAAGAAGAAGCAACACAACCAGAGGCGGACGCCGCCGCTGCTCCGCCCGCGCCCAAGCCAGTCGCCAACCTCACTCTGGTGATTCGCGCTTCAGAAAATTCCTGGATCGCCGTGACTGCCGACGGCCAGCCCGTCGTCCACGAAACTCTCATCGCCCCTGCCCATACCTCCATCCGTGCCGCCCGCGAAATCGTAGTCCGAGCCGGAAACGCCGCCGGCGTAACCTTCGCTCTCAATGGCGCGGAGTTCCCTTCCCAAGGGGCCGAAGGCGAAGTAAAAACCCTGATCTTCGACAGCACAGGCCTGCGCCCCGCCGCAACTCCGCCTGCAAATCCCGCAGCCCCAGCACCCACCACCCCGCCCGTCGACCCCACTCGTTAACGCCTGATCACAACATCCTCCCGAAAGCTCATCCTCGCCCCGATCTCATCCCGAACAGGCCGAAGCCCCGCGGTAAGAGCCTGCCCGTGCGTAGCCGAAGGAACCCTACGTCCGCCTCATCTCTAACCGCGGTCGACAAGGGCCCACGCGCCCTGAGGCGTTCATGTGAGCCGCGTAACTCATGTCCTACAGTCAGTCCCTGATTGACAATCAGCGGATTGCGAGTAAGAATAGCGCCCCGCATGGCTTGAGGACACTTCCATGAAATTCACGGCGCGCCTTTCTGCAGTTGCCTTCGTGCTGCTCACGATGGCTTTCTCGACACGGGCCTTCGCTACTAGTACGGCCTCTACTCTCTCAAATCCTTTGCTGATCAACGTGAACAATATCTACAATCTGGGTAATTCTGGGGGAGCGATTTTTTTCAACCCGACGACCCAAACATTGTCGATGACCTCAACGATCACAAGCATCCGGTCTGGGGGGCAAAGCTATACGGGGGACTTCGGGACCATAACATTCACAACCGGGGCGCTGACATCGGGCAGCATCTATGGCTATGCGCAGTTCGGCGCCGGTACGTACGCGATCACGACCAACGGAACAGACGGTCTGCCGGACGGGATTCTATTCTCAGGAACATTCAGCAGAGCTGACTGGCACGAGATCGGTCACTCCAACGAGTATTACTTCAGCGCAGTTGGATTCGGCGGCAATATTCATGAAACCACCGTATTGGTGGCCGGGACCACCCAGTTCAATGTCCTGCAAGGAAGCACAGTCATCCCCGAACCCAGCACATGGGCTCTCCTTGGAACCGGCATACTCTTTGTGATAGGCAGTGCAAGCCAGGCCCGGTTCCGAGCCCGGTCCGCAATCTCGGCGACCTGATTGGTGGCCTTAAAATGAGGAGCGGGACTGCCGGTGTTTCTTGCGTTATTGCGAGAAGCGGGGTGCAAACCGATACATGTACCCGGTTCGCCGCCCACCGCTCAACCTCCCCTCCCTTCCGCCCACCCCTCCAATTTCGCTATTGGATTCAATCATTTGCAGTTAGCGTTAAAACCGTTGCGCGGAAGAAAGTCGTCTGATAGCCTGTTTCGTAGGGCCATCCCTCGATGCTATAGCCCTTTCGCGACCGCGTAGAAATCCGCAGGTCCCGCCCTAGATAAAGTCCAGAACCTGGCTTAACCAGAGCCGCAAGGAGACATATAACTTGGCACCAAACCGCTATTTATTCACTTCCGAATCGGTGACGGAAGGCCATCCCGATAAGATCGCCGACCAGATTTCTGACGCAATCCTTGACGCCTGCCTGGCAGAAGACAATTTCAGCCGCGTCGCCTGCGAAACCCTCACCGCAACCGGCCTGGTCGTGATCGCCGGCGAAATCACCACCAAGGCCTATGTCGATTTCCAAAGCGTAGTCCGCGGCACGGTCGGCGCCATCGGCTACGACAACGCCGTCTACGGTTTCGACTGCAACACCTGCGCCGTGATCTCCAGCATCAACAAGCAATCCGGCGACATCGCCATGGGCGTAGACACCGGCGGCGCCGGCGACCAGGGCATGATGTTTGGCTATGCCTGCAACGAGAACGAGGAGCTGATGCCCACTCCCATCTCGCTGGCGCACAAGCTCACCATGCGGCTCTCGCAGGTGCGCAAGAACGGAACGCTTCCCTTCCTTCGTCCCGATGGAAAATCCCAAGTCACCGTCGAATATGACGCGAACGGCAAAGTGCTCCGCATCGACGCGGTCGTCATCTCGACGCAACACTCCGAGACCGTCGCCAACGACGAATTGCGCGCCGGCATTCTGAAGCATGTGATTCAAGCCGTGCTTCCGGCGCACCTGCTCGACGAAGACACCAAGTACCACATCAATCCCACCGGACGCTTCGTCATCGGCGGCCCCATGGGCGATACCGGGCTGACCGGACGCAAGATCATCGTCGACACCTACGGCGGCATGGGACGCCACGGCGGCGGCGCTTTCAGCGGCAAAGATCCGACGAAGGTGGACCGTTCTGCGGCTTACATGGCGCGGCACATTGCGAAGAACGTAGTAGCCGCGAAACTGGCCGACCGCTGCGAAGTGCAGCTGGCTTACGCCATCGGCGTGGCCGATCCGGTGAGCGTGCTGGTGGAAACCTTTGGCACGGCGAAGGTCGACCCCACGATTATTCCGGACCTGGTGCGGGCGCACTTCAAGCTCACACCGCGCGGGATCATCGATGCACTGAACCTGCGGCGGCCGATCTACAAAAAGACCGCTGCGTACGGACACTTCGGGCGCAGCGACCCCGACTTCACCTGGGAAGCAACCGACAAAGCGGCCAAGCTGGCCAGCGATGCGGGCGTGGGTCAGCCGGTAGCGGCGCGCAAGTAGGCTTCGGGCGGAGCCTGCCCTGAGCGAAGCCGAAGGAGCTGTCGGGCTTCGGCAAAATCCCCACTTCTCGCAAAAGACGCGAGAAATGGGGCACCCGGCTCGAAAGGTGGGGCCCACGACTAAGAAGAATTTTCTTAGCAGCCTTCACCAAAGTGCCATCCGGCGGAAGCCGGAAGGCGCATGACCAAACGAGCATTTCGATATCCTGACCGGGCCCCGGAGTTTGTGTATTCTGCAAAATAGTGAAGCAAGCAATTAAACATTCTCATTGCCGTTGTCATTCTGGTAATCCGCTGGGAATCAGAATTCAGGTAATCAGAATTTTCCGCGCATAAAGCGCCACCGAGGAGAAGCATGTCAACCGCAGCAATCAATGGCGACATCAAGAACGTCGAACTGGCCGATTTAGGCAAGAAGCGCATCGAGTGGGCGAACCAGTCCATGAAGGTGCTGCAGATTATCCGCAAAGAATTCATCAAGAACCAGCCGCTGAAGGGCATCCGCGTTTCCGCCTGCCTGCACGTCACGGCCGAAACCGCGAACCTGGCCATCTGCCTGCGCGATGGCGGCGCGGACGTGGTGCTGTGCGCCTCGAATCCGCTGTCGACTCAGGATGATGTGGCCGCCAGCCTGGTGCGCGATTCGAACATTCCCGTCTACGCCATCAAGGGCGAAGACAACGACACGTATTACAACCACATTCTGGCGGCGATCGACCACAAGCCGCACATCACCATGGATGATGGCGCCGACCTGGTCACTATTCTGCACACCAAGCGCACCGACGCGCTCGAAGGCGTGATTGGCGGAACGGAAGAGACCACGACCGGCGTGATCCGGCTGCGCGCGATGGCGAAAGAAGGCGTGTTGAAGTTCCCCATCATCGCGGTGAATGACGCCGACACCAAGCATTTGTTCGACAATCGTTACGGCACCGGCCAGTCGACCATTGACGGCATTATCCGCGCCACGAATTTCCTGCTGGCCGGCTCGAAGTTCGTGGTCGCCGGCTACGGCTGGTGCGGCCGCGGACTGGCCAGCCGCGCCCGCGGCGCGGGAGCGGAAGTGATCGTCACCGAAGTCGATCCGACAAAAGCGCTCGAAGCCGTCATGGACGGTTTCCGCGTGATGTCGATGACCGAAGCCGCCAAACTGGGCGACGTGTTCTGCACCGTGACCGGCAACAAGAGCGTGCTCACCAAAGAACATTTCGACCTGATGAAAGATGGCGCCATTATCTCCAATTCGGGTCACTTCAACGTGGAGATCGATATTCCTGCGCTCGAGAAAATGTCGTCCTCGAAGCGCACCACGCGCAGCTTCGTCGACGAATACTCCCTGAAAGACGGACGCAAGATCAACCTGCTGGGCGAAGGCCGCCTGATCAACCTGGCCGCGGCGGAAGGCCATCCCGCCTCGGTGATGGATATGTCCTTCGCCGACCAGGCGCTCTCGGTCGAGCACATGGTCAAGAACCACAAGAAGCTGGAAAAAACGGTCTACAAAGTTCCCGACGAACTCGACAAGCGCGTCGCCAAACTAAAGCTGGAGTCGATGGGAATCAAGATCGACAAGCTTACGCCCGAGCAGGAAGAGTATCTGGCAGGCTGGAGCGAGGGAACGTAACGGCGGGGCTTAGGGCTGCGGCTTTCGGGCTTCGGCAATTGGGGCTGGGGTAACTCCCTATTCGCTGTCAGTCTTGGCGCGGACCAGGGTGGGGTTTTGATTTTGGGGCACCATCCGTGGAATTTCAGGGGATTGTGAGCAGCAGATTCGGGGCGGCTTTTTAAGGGCCGCCCCGTTTCTGTGCTCTGGGGGGTGGGGCAACTTGTGGTGAAAATTCTTCCCGCGACGGATCGCGCCAAACACTAATAGCGGTTCTGCTGAACCCAGGTGCGGACTTGCTCTTCGACGGAGAAGCGTCCGGCGACGGGGCGCGCGAAGCGGGACTCCAGCGAAAAGGCGTGCGCTTCGAGCGGCACCGTGAAATGAAATTTGTGTTGGCGAAGCAGCGCACGAACAGGTCGACGTAACGATCGAGGCCCAGCACCTGGAACTGCACGGCGTGGACGAGTCCGTGGAACAGCGCGCGTTCAGTGATGGCCTCGTTGAAGACGATCACGTCGAGGAAGGTCAGAGAATCCATGTGCGTGACCTGCGGCAGATTGTCGAAGCCCAGAGCTTTCGCCTTTTCGTAAAACGCTGGAGCGGGCACGCGCGCGCCCTTGAGCTCGGCCACGCGAATCTGGTCGAGCAGAGTGGCGGAGAAATAGGGACCCATGACGGCCCTTTGGTGAGCGCTGAGCGGAGACGCGAGTGTGGCGTAGTGTTCACGCTGTTCGCGCAGGTAAGAGGAAACGCACTGGGCGGCCTCGAGCAACTGCGGCTCGGTGAGCTTGGGCGGCTGCGCGGGCTTGGGCGCGGGCATGCGGCGCTCCAGGCCGGAGTAATATTCATTCAAGGCGCTGGCGGCTTCGACCGACTTGCGCAGGAGTTCGGGCTCGCCGAAGCGGGCCAGGTCGTCCTGGGAAAAACGGAGGCGGAGCTGATGGGTGGCGCAATGAGCGCTGATCAACTCGAGCTGGGCTTGCCGCAGCTCGGAATTCAATTGAAGGATGGCAACTCGGTCATCTGGGTTCTCCCAGGAATACATCGCAACACTCCTGCATCGAACAGCATTAAATTCGGGGAGGGGGCCGGGATCCGAACATCGCGAACATCCGAGGACTTAACAACCGAGAATCGGATCCGAAATATTCTTTTACAGCGTAATGGTTACATCGTTAACGTTATCACGCACATTACTGAAGGCCCTGAACCTCATGTGCGGGGGAAACCCGGCTAACACTCCGCCCGGAGGATGGACCGCCGGCGGCACCAAACCTGACATCAGAGGATGTAAGCAGGGGAGGGCCCTTGTGCTAAATTATTTATACGACGTTACGTCTACATTGTCAATATAATAATTGGCGAGGGTAAATCACATGCCTCGGCACCCGGATCCGGATCTTGAACCACGCATTTTAGCCGCCGCAGGCAAGCTGTGGGCCAAGGGCGGCGAAGAGGCTCTCACCATGCGCGCCGTCGCCAAAGCCGCGGGCACCAACACGCCCGCGCTCTACCGCCGGTTCAAAGACCGGAACGACATTCTGCGGGCTCTGGTGCAGCGCATGCGGGCAGAGATCACCTCCCTGGCGGAAGCTTCGCGGACGCCCGAAGAGATCTGCGAGCGCTATGTGGATTACGGCTTGAGCCATCCGCACGAATACGAGTTGTTCTATCAGCACGAATATGAACTGTTCCGTGCATCGCGTGCCGGGCGGGCTCCCAGCCGCGAGACTCGGCCTGCACTCGACGCGGTGAGACGAAAGCTGGCCGAGAAACTGGGCGGCGTCCCCGACGACCACACCCGCCTGGCATTGGCGCTGTGGATGCTGGCGCACGGCATGGCGATGCTCATGATCGGCAACTCGCTGCACGACTTCGAACCCGGAGTGCGCGGCGTGTTTACCGCCGCGGTGGCAGCACTGGTGAGGGAAAGGGCGAGTGTATCCCGCAAGTAATGCGACCCTTGGGGCCAGACCTCAGCACAGCTTTGGCAGCGCTGAAAACGGTGCGCTACCAAAACCGAATCGAACGCCACTCGATCGCGGCCTGACCCACCCGGTAACATGCGCGAGGTTACCTCTGGAGGCTATCGCGTGGGCTTTGGCCATCGCCCCCGTTCACAACTCGGGACATCCTCTACCAGACCTTAACAGCCTTGTGATTCACTGATAATAAGGCACTTATTACGGGAACCCTGGGCGCGCTGGCGGAGTCTATGTTTGCAGACGTACCGCGTCTGGCCGTAATCGACGGTAAGTGGCTCGAACCGAAATATCCGGACGCGGAGGGGTGGGAAATCCTATAATTGAGGAACGCCGGAGGATTATGGCGGGAGCAACCACCTTGGGAAATTTGGCGAGTCCGATCGCGGCACAGACGCAGGAAGCGGCCGTGGTCGCCGAGTTGAAGGCTGGTTCGGAACAGGCCTACGCCTGGCTGATTGGCGAATTTCAGCAGCCGGTGTATGGGCTGGTGTACCGGATCGTGGGCGATCCTTCGGACGCAGCCGAGACTGCGCAGGAAGTTTTCCTGAAAGTGTTTCGCGGGATGAAGCAGTTTCATGGACAGTCCAGCCTGAAGACCTGGATTTATCGCATTGCGCTGCACGAAGCGGCGAACCGGAGACGGTGGTGGTTCCGGCACAAGGCGCAGGAAACTTCAATTGAGCCGGCGGATTCGGACTGCATGCAGGAAGGAGCGATGTCTCAGCAGATGCAGGTGGCGCTGACCGATCATGCGGACTCTCCGTTCGACAACGTGGCGCATCACGAAGTGCGGCGACGAGTGGAAGAGGAATTGAGAAAGGTTCCGGAACCCTACCGGACGACGCTGGTGCTGCGCGATCTGGAAGAAATGTCGTACGAGGAGATTGCCGAAGTGCTGGAGATTTCGCTGGGTACGGTGAAATCGCGATTGACGCGCGGGCGAGAGGCGCTGAAGCAGCGGCTGACGCCTTACATCCGGCAGGTAGGAGCGGAAATGGGGCTGACGGCTCCGCGAGATAAAGATGCAGAGCGGGGGCCGCGGGTTTCTGGTGGGGGTAGAAGGGTAGAGGTGACGCGATGAGTGCACGGGAAATGCGGTGCACGGAGGCGAAGGCGTTGTTTTCGCCGTACCTGGATGGAGCGGTCACGGGGCGGCAGATGCTGGGAGTGGAGCAGCATTTGGCGGGCTGCGCGACTTGCCGGCAGGAATACCAGCTTTTGCGCGAGACGCAGCGCATGCTGGTGAGCGTGGGAAGACCGAAGGCTCCGGAAGATCTGGGATTGAAGTTGCGGCTGGCGATTTCGCGGGAGGCGGCGCACGCACGGCAGCCGCTGCAGGGTCCGCTGGTGCGACTGGAGAATGCGCTGAATGCGTTCATGGTTCCGGCGGCGGCGGGATTTTTGGCCTCGCTGGTGATTTTCGGCGTCGTGATGGCGTTCTTTTACGTGCCCACCTTGCAGGCTGATAATCAGGACGTGCCACTGGTGATGGTGAACCAGGCGCCGGAGTTGCAACAGAGCTCGTTCGGCATGAACCCGATCAACGACGACTCGCTGGTGATTGAAGCCTACATCGACGCTAACGGGCGAGTGCAGGATTACCGCATTCTGTCGGATCCTGACAACTCGAAGGTGTTGGCGCCGCAGCAGAAGAGCATGCTGATTGATTTTATGACCTTCACCACGTTCCGTCCGGCATTGTCGATGGGCAAGCCGACGGCGGGGCGGGCGGTGCTCTCGTTTTCGAAGATCAGCGTCAGAGGATAGCGGATCGCGGCTGAGCCCGCTGCTCGCGCCGCTTCCCCGCTTCTCGCCAGGAACGCAAGAAGAGAGCGCCCTCGCCGTGCTTCTCCTGCCATTCTTACCCTGGGAGCAACCCTCGTATTTTCCTGGCGACTCGCAGCATTCGTGGGAAACGCTCGCCTGCCGCGAGTTTCAGGACCTTCTCTGGTGCGAATTGGGTTTGAAGGCCGACGTCGTCGTAAAGGCCGGTGAGATCGACAAACGCGAACTGTGAGGCACTCGTTTTCTGCAGACAGAACTGCGAGTAAGGCAGCGCGTAGATAGTAGCGCCGACTGCTTCGGCAAAATATACGGCAAACGGAAATACCAGCGTCGGCTCGAAACGAGTGTTGTGCTCCCACACTGAGCGGGTGAAGTCATCGCCGCCCAGAAAGCCGCCGGTGCGCACCTTGGGGTAGACGCGAATCAAATCAATGGCGATGCCTTTCAGAGTGTGATCGGCGTCGATGTAGGCGAAATCCAGCTCACCGTCGGCGATCTGGTCGATCACTTCGGTGGTCTTGCCGCGCAGGATCACTCGTTTGGCGGCGGCGAAGTCGGTCTTCGTTTTTGCTTCCTGGTAGAACTCCTCTAATTCCGCGTCCGCCTTGTTGGACGGCTTGTTCCAGTCGTTCAAGTGCCTCCAGGGGTCGACCATGTAATACCTGGTGAGGCCGGGGCAGCGCTGCAATATGAAGGCCGCGAAATCTCCGCGGTAGACACCTACTTCGGCCATCTGCCGCACGCCGCAGGACTGGATAAATTCAACCCAGAGTTCCAGTCGGGATTTCGAGCGGGAAATACACTGCCTGAGAATTTGTTCCGGCGAATCAAGCCGTCGAGTTGCGTCCGCCATAGGCTTGCTGGTGTCTGCTTGCAACTGATTACCCGTGGATTCCGTTCTTAAGCGAAGCATTCTGCGCCTGCCTCGAAGTGTACACTGTGCCGCGCGATCGACGGGCGAGTCGATACACCATCGAGTGAGTGCGCTCCGTCTTTCACAACCTTCGGTGCTATGATGCGACGCGATGAAATGCGTCGGGACGGCCGTTGGCTTCTGACTGTCTTATGGGTAGTACTCCTCCGCAAACATCTTCGCCGACGACGCGTTCCGGCTATCTGGCTACGCTGGATGGCTGGCGGACCATTGCGATTGCAGGAGTGCTGCTTGATCACGCAACGGCAAGGATTCTGCGCCACTCCAGTTTGTACCCGTTTTTCCGCACTGGGCCGAACGGGGTAAGCGTGTTCTTCGCCGTCAGCGGCTTCTTGATCTGCTCGCGGCTGCTTGAGGAAGAGCAACTTACCGGGACCATTCGCCTAAAGGGATTTTATATCCGCCGAGCCTGCCGCATTTTGCCCGCGGCCTTTACTTATCTCGCAATCATCGGCGTGCTTGGAGTACTCGGAGTCATCACGGTGACGCCGTTAGAGTGGGTGAGCTGCGTTCTGTTTTTCCGAAACTACGTGTCGCCGGATTGGATCCATGCGGGTTGGGGCGGCTACACCATTCATTATTGGTCGTTGGCCGTGGAAGAGCATTTTTATTTCCTGTGGCCCGGGCTGCTGGCTTTTTCTGGACGGGTGCGGGCGAGGTACGTGGCTGCCGGGCTGGCCCTGGCGGTCTCGGTGTGGCGGTGGTGGGATTTTCACCATCAGTGGATGGAGCGGCACATCCCCGGATTGCTGTTTGGAACCCGCACGGACGTGCGGCTCGATGGCCTCCTGCTCGGTTGCCTGGCCGCGCTGATTCTGGCAGAACCCCGGTGGCGTGTGTGGGTCGAGCGGCACTTCACCGCTTGGGCCTGGTGGACTTGCATCGCCGCGTATGTGCTGTTTCAGATGCTGTCGAGGACGCACACGTACAGCATTTGGGAGTCGACGCTGTTGGCCGCCGTCGTTGCGGGGACGGTGTTGCACCCCCGGGGGCTGGTGGGAGGGTTCCTTGAGAACCGCGTGATGAAATGGGTCGGACGGCTCTCCTACAGCCTCTACCTTTGGCAGCAGTTGTTTCTGATTCCAGGCGCGAGGCATCCGTTTTCACTCCTGCAGCGTTTTCCCATCAATGTAGCATTCCTGTTCTTGGCGGCCGTGTTGAGTTATGAGTTACTGGAGCGGCCAATGATCCGGCTGGGGCACCGTCTCGCGCCGCCGCCAACTCCGGGAAGAATCGATCTGGGTGACGGATCGGCGGCGCAGCGCAGTTCCCTGGCGAGCGTTTAGCGGACGCGGTGACATCGCATTTCAGTGCTATCTGCGGTTGACGGCCCAAATCAGTTCCCTGCCTGCAGTGCTATGATGCCACGCGTGAAGCGCATTCCCTCCCTGGACGGCCTGCGAGCTGTTTCTGTGACGCTGGTGGTTGTGGGCCACTGGCTCACCTGGCACCATTTCTCACCTGTGGCGCAGGCCTATGCAAATCTTGGGGTGCGGGTTTTCTTCGTCATCTCGGGCTACTTGATTACGACGCTGCTTCTGAAGGAGCGCGCAAAGACGTCAACGATAGGTTTGCGCGACTTCTATGTACGGCGCGCCTACCGGATTCTCCCCGCGGCGATGGCGTTCATGCTGCCGGTGTTCGTGCTTTATCGCCACGAGCTACGGTGGTACGACATGGCGGCAGCGGTGTTTTACCTGATGAACTTTTCCCTCTCCCGGCCCTGGGTCTTAGCTCACTTGTGGTCTCTCAGCGTTGAGGAGCAATTTTACTTTCTGTGGCCGAGTGTTCTGAAGAAGTGGTATCAGCATAGGGTTGCGATTCTGGTTATCGTGATCGCCTTCGCTCCGATTTACCGGATCGGAACGTTCCTTCTGAAGCTGTCGGACACTACACAACAGAATTTTCCGGCAGTTGCCGATACTCTGGCGGTCGGTTGCCTGCTGGCCATTTTTGCGCCCCGCATGCCCAAAATTAAGCTGGCTTGGGGCGTCCTAATGCTTTTCCCGATCGTTCTGGTCCCGTTATATCTGGGGGCGACGCGGCTGCACACGCTGGTTCTGCTTTTCTTATTGTGGCCAATCATGAACGTTTCGATTGCAGGTTTTCTGCTGCATGTGGTGCAGAGTCCCTGGAGAATCTTGAATATCCGCGCGATCGTATGGCTGGGGAAGATCAGTTATAGCCTTTACCTGTGGCAAGAACTGTTTGCCTACGGTCCACACGGACGGTTCTCCGCGCACCTACCCCCGGTTTACTCATTCGTTACTACGGAGGGCAGTTTCGAAACCTCCTACCTCCTATCCCGGACTCGGTTTGACCCTCCGACGGGAAGCACTTAAACTTGATTATGTTTCCGCTATCGTTTGGCGACTGGCCTGCGCGGTCGTCGAGCGGCGCTTCGTGCAGTAGCCATCCTGGGGAGGTTTTTTCCTGAGTTCACGGGTTCGAGGACCGATTCTGGCAGCTTTGTTAGGGCTGCTGGCGCCGCTATGCGCGGGGCAGGGCAATTCTCCCATTTCGCTCGATACCAGCAACGAAACTCTGTTCGCCGTCCTGACGGCGGTAAACGCCTGCGGATTCGACGATGGTTTGACGATTTCCGATCCCGTGCGGCTCGAAGTCCGCGAGCAGGTGGAGAAAAACCTGAAGTCGTCCGACGATGCGCAGGCTACCGCCAACGCTCTGTGCGACTTCTACCAATCGACCCGGGGCAATGGCGCGGCTCACGACTTGTCGCAGTATGTTTCGCTGGCACTTTATCTGCAGGGCCCGCCGAATTTTCTTCCAAAGGTAAAGGAAGACGAGATGCCTCCGGACGCAGGTCCGATCGCGGGCTTCGGCGCGCTCCTCGAAAAATTCTACGAAAAAGCGGGATTGCACGCCATCTGGGAGCACCACAAGAACAACTATGCCGCAGTAGCCCGCCGCTATCACGAGCCGCTGGCCAAGATGGTGTTCGATACCGAGATCTATCTCAAGATGCAGTCGGGCGGATACCTGGGGCGCAACTTCACGGTCTACCTGGATTTCATGGGTGATCCCAGCGAGACCAACGCGCGCAACTACGGCTCGGACTACGACGTGGTCGTGTTCCCCTCGCCAGAGTCGGTCACGGACTCGGCCGCGGGCTCGCCGCTCGGTTCGCCACTGAAGATGAATGAAATCCGGCATACTTTTCTGCATTACCTGATGGATCCGCTGGCGGAAAAGCATCCCATCGCGATCAAGCGGCTGGAGCCGTTGCTGCAGTCGGTAAAGCGCGCGCCTCTCGAAGAAGGCTTCCGGACGGACATTTCTCTGCTGGTCACCGAATGCCTGGTGCGGGCCATCGAGATTCGCACTACCGGGTACAAGCAGACTGCCGAAGGAATGCGAGCCCAGGCTGTGGACGATGCGGTGCGGCAGGGCTATATCCTGACCAAGTATTTCTACAACGCGCTGGTGGGGTTCGAGAAAGATCCCGCGGGCATTCGCAGCGCTTATCCCGACATAATCGATGCCGTGGATGTAAGAAAAGAAGAGAAAGAGGCGGCGGCGGTTGACTTTGCCAAGTCCGCGTCACCGGAACTGCTGCAACTGTCGCGGCTGCAGGACCGCCAGATGCTGGTGAATGCGGAGAAGCGGCTGGCGGCAGGCGATACCAAGGGCGCGCGAGAGCTGGCGCAGCAGGCAATGGACAAGAAGATCGGCGATCAAGGCCGGGCGTTGTTTATCCTGGCGGAAGTGGCGGTGGCCAATAAGGACATGCCCACCGCGCTGGATAACTTTCACAAAGCGATCGCGGAAGCCAAGGAACCCAGGGTGATCGCCTGGTCGCACGTGTACCTGGGCAGGATTCTGGACTTGAAAGATGATCGCAGTGCCGCCGTGATCGAATACCAGGCGGCATTGACAACGGGCGGCCAGTTGCCGGAGATCAAGGCGGCCGCGGAACGAGGGCTGGCACGGGCCTATGAGCCTCCAGCAGCGAAGCCGCAGTAGAACAGGAAGCGGGCCCGCGAAGAACGCTGGTTCGGAATGACAATCCAGCTTTGATTCCGGTTACAATGCCGGGTTGCTGTGCGACGGCAATGGGCAGCGACGTCAGTTGAGATTCGAGGATGTTCGAAGGCATAGGAGAACGCATGAAGCGAGCAGCGATGATGGTCGCGGTGTTGGGTATTTCGGTCTGGAGTTTGGCACAAAACGCGAGCAAGCCCGCGCAGAGCGGGCAGACACCAGCGGCCGGGCAAACGGCTCCCGCAGCCGGGCAGACGGCAGAAGCGCCGCAGGGCAAGCGTCCGCCTCAGGCCAAGACGAAGGAAGAATTCGAAGCTTACAAAGCAGCAGCGGCGCTGACGGATCCAGCCGCTCAGGAAAAAGCGGCTAACGATTTCGCCGCGAAATTTACCGACAGCGAATTGCGCATGGTTCTCTACGGGTCGGCGATGCACGGGTATCAGCAGGCTAACAATGCCGACAAAATGATGGACATGGCGCGCAAGGTCCTCAGTTACGACCCCGATCAGCCGGAGGCGCTGGTGGGCGTGGCACAGGTGCTGGCGGAACGAACCCACGACACGGACCTGGACAGAGACCAGCGAATTGACGAAGCCAAGAAAGACGCACAGCGCGCCCTGGTCACCGTGGACACGGACATTCCGACGGCAGGTCTGCCCCCTGACCAAGTCGCGCTCTATAAGGCGTTTCTAAAATCGGAAGCGTACGCCATCATCGGTACGATCGAATACAACGCCAAGGCATGGACCGATGCGGAGGCGGACCTGCGCAAATCCATCGACGCGTTTCCGCAGCAGGTAGATCCGGTTGCGGTACTGCGGCTTTCGCTGGCGCTGGACCAGCAGACGAAATACGCGGAAGCTCTCAAGTACGCTAACCAGGCAGTCGATTTGACCAAGGAAGGCACGGCTGCGGGAAAAGCCGCGCGCGACGAAAAGGACCGGCTGACCCGGCTCAACAGTGGCACGGCGCCGGGACAGACTCCAGCGCCGAAATAGGGTTCCCGGCGCTGCCACGGTCATTGGCGGAGCCCAGGCCTGTATTGGACCCAGCATGAAAGAACGGGAAATCACCGCGCTGGAAGCGGCTTTAAACTACCATTTTCACCGCCCGGCGGTGGTGGAGCAGGCTCTCACCCACAGTTCACAGGCACGCGAGCAGGAGTCGCAACAGGCCGGCGAAAGTAAATACAACGTCAGCGACAACGAACAGCTGGAGTTTTTAGGCGACGCCGTGCTGTCCCTGATTACCAGCGAAGAGCTTTTTCAGCGGCTTCCCCATTTTCGCGAGGGCGAACTTTCCAAGCTGCGCGCGCATCTAGTAAGTGAGCGGCATTTGATCCAGGTGGCGCAGCAACTGGAACTGGGTCACTATCTGCGCCTGGGCCGCGGGGAAGAAAAAAGCGGCGGTCGGGGAAAAACGGCGCTGCTGGTGGACGCGCTCGAAGCTATCCTGGCGGCAATTTATCTGGATGGTGGGCTGGATGCCGCGCGCGAGTTCGTCCTGCGGGAAATTGTGGCACCTGAACTGGAGCGTATGGCGCTGAAAGGCGGCGCGCTCCCCGTCACAGATTTCAAGTCTGCGCTGCAGGAGGCGCTGCAGGGCCTGGGGCTGCCCCAGCCCTCCTATGTGCTGGTAGAAGAAGCGGGACCGCAGCACCGCAAGACGTTTACCGTGGAAGTCCGTCTGAACATGAAGGATGGCAAGCTCCAGGAAGAGTTCGTGGGGCGGGCACAGGGTTCGACCAAGAAAACCGCCGAACAGGATGCGGCACGGCAACTGCTGACCTACCTGGCTTCGCGCTCGAAGCCCGCGGCCAGCAAGGCACACGCGGAAACGGCGGAGAAATAGAGCTCATGGATTCAGCAGACGATCAAATCGCGCCAACCGGCACCGCTTCTCCGGCGGACGACTCTGTGCCCGCAACGGCGGAGCCCGTTAGCGCGGATTCCGGCATCAAGGATGAGAGCACGGTCGAGACTGCCAAAGTCGACCAGCCCGTCGCCGACCCAGCCACTCCCAGGCAGCCCATCGCGACCGGCAACGGCCACCACGATTTGGTGAGGACACTGGGAACGGACATGATCGGTTCGGTGCAATCCCTTGTGGGCACGGTGGTGATCGCGGTCTTCGTTATCACATTCATCGTGCAGGCATTCCAGATTCCCTCCGAATCGATGATGGATACGCTGCTGGTGGGCGATTATCTTTTAGTAAATAAGCTCTGCTATGGCGAACGCGGCGCCGACAATTATCTTGTGCCTTATCAGAAGATCGCGCGCGGCGACATCATTGTGTTTCACTACCCGGTCGATCCCAAGCAGCATTTTGTAAAGCGCGTCATCGGTATTCCGGGAGACAAGCTCCGGCTCGTGAACAAGCAGGTCTTTATCAACGGTGTTCCGCTCAAGGAGCCCTACGTGCGGTTCCTGTTCCCTCCCGACAATATGTTCCGCGACAACTTTCCGCGGCTGGACGCTCCCATCACACTGGGCCTCGAAGGAAAATGGTGGCTGGAAATGCGCAAGCTGGTCGAAGATGGCCAGCTGATCATTCCGGACGGACACTACTTCGTCATGGGAGACAACCGCGACGACAGCGAAGACAGCCGCTATTGGGGCTTTGTTCCGCGCGAGAATATCATCGGCAGACCGCTGTTGATCTACTGGTCGGTGCGAACCTGGGACGGCGATCCGACGTCTTCCTTGAGTGGCAAGCTCTACCACATCGCGTACGCGGTGACGCACGTGTTTCAGATCACGCGCTGGAATCGGACACTGCGGCTGGTACACTAGAGTGGTCTGACGCGGGATTTGTACGTGGTTGTGTGGCGCGGGCAATCTTCCCCGCAGGTTGTGTGGAGCGGGCACTCTTGCCCGCTGGGTTGCGGCGGCGCCGCTGGCAGACGAAATCTTGGCGAAAAACATCTTGGCGAAAAAAGAGAACATCGCGGAAAGCGTCGAAGAACCGAAGCTGAAGAAAACTTCGGTGGACTTAACTTCGAAGGACGAACCCGTCGAAGAACAGAAACCAAAAGAGACGACGGTAGAGTTTCTGTCTTCGCTCGCGGCCGTACTGGTCACCGGACTCTTCATCATCACCTTCGTGATGCAGGCGTTTGAGATTCCATCAAGCTCGATGGAAAACACTCTGCTGATCGGCGACCACGTATTCGTAAACCGGATCCAGTTTGCGCCCAAGAGTTCGTGGGTAGGGCCGCTACTTCCCTATCGCGACATTCACCGCGGGGACATTGTCGTGTTTCTGCACCCCGACCCCGCCGAGGCTGGAATGTATGTGGTGAAGCGCATCATGGGGATTCCAGGAGACCGAATTCACCTGCGCAATGGAGTGGTTTTCCGTAATGGCGTGGAGTTGAAGGACGAGCCCTACGTCTACTACAGTCCGGATTTCGTGCCGAATGCGTATCGTGATAACTTTCCCGCGGTGCCGCCTTCTGAAACGTACAACGTGTCTCCCGCGTGGGAAGAAGAGCTGGCAACCCACATCCAGGGCGGCGATCTGGTGGTGCCCCCGGATCACTATTTCGCCATGGGCGATCATCGCGACGTCAGCCTCGACAGCCGCTTTTGGGGCTTCATTCCAAAGGAAAACGTAATTGGGCGCCCCATGTTCATCTACTGGTCGTTTGAAACGCCGGACCGGCAATATCTGAAAACCGGCTGGGGCGATCGCCTGCTGTTCCTCGGCAAAGTCATAATTCACTTCTTCGACGAAACGCGTTGGAACAGGACTCTCCGGGTCGTACGGTGAAGTTTTTCTCTTCCAAACGCCGCATCGCTGTCGCGGCAGTCCTGCTGCTGCTGTTATTTCTGCTGCGTCCCGGAGCATCGCGCCTGAAGTCGCGCATCGCCGCGTCGATCAGCGCGGGCTTGGCGCGTCCGGTAGAAATTGAGTCGGTGCATTTGCGGTTGTTGCCGCGTCCCGGCTTCGATCTCGAAAATCTTGTGGTCTATGACGATCCGGCATTCGGCCAGGAACCCATGCTGCGCGCCCCCGAAGTCACCGCCGACTTGCGGCTGACTTCCCTGCTCAGAGGCCGCCTGGAGATTGCGCGTCTCGATCTGAACGATCCCAGCCTGAATCTGGTGCACGGCGACAATGGACGCTGGAATCTGGAAGCCCTGCTGGAGCGCACTTCCCACGTGCCGCTTGCGCCCACGGCAAAAGCCAAGTCGGAGATGCGTCCGGCGTTCCCTTACATTCAGGTCAGTTCGGGCCGGATCAACTTTAAGATCGGACAGGAAAAGAAACCCTACGCGCTGACCAATGCCGACTTCGCGCTGTGGCAGGAATCGGAAAACACCTGGGGCATTCGGCTGAAGGCGGAGCCCTTCCGCGGCGATGTGAATTTGAACGACACCGGAACTCTGCGCGTGAACGGAACCTGGCAGCGCGCCGTGAGCCTGCGCGACACGCCCATGCAATTCAGCGTGGAATGGGATCGTCCGCAACTGGGGCAGCTCACGAAATTCCTTAGCGGCGAAGACAAGGGCTGGCGGGGAGCGGTGCAGCTGGACATGACGTTGACCGGAACTCCAACGAATCTGCAGGTTGCCAGCGACGCTTCGGTTCGGGATTTCCACCGCTACGATATTTCGAATGCGCAGACGCTTCCTGTGGCGGCCCATTGTGACGGAAGATACAGTTCCCTCGATCACGTCGTGCACGAAGTTTTTTGCCGCGTCCCGGTGGGGAATGGCCAGCTCACGCTGAAGGGCGACGTGGGTCTGCCGGCGAGCCATCGCTACGATCTGGTGCTGAACGCGGAGGATCTGCCCGCGAGCGCTCTGGCAGCGTTAGCTCAGCACGCCAAGAAAAGTTTGCCGGAAGATCTGGAGACAAACGGGGAAATGCAGGGCAGCCTGACGATGCGCAGGAATGGGCGCGTGGGCGAAGCGCCAGAATTTTCAGGGAGCGGAGAGATCATCGGCCTTCACCTGACCTCACCCAGCAGCAAGGCGGAATTAGACGCGGCCAGCATCCCCTTGAGAATAATCGCAGAAGGATCCGCTGGGCGTGGGAATGTGGCAAATGCGGCGCCAGGCCTGCAGTTCGGCCCGTTTCCGCTCTCGAGCGGACGCGGTACGTTCCCCGTGGCACGTGGCTGGCTCGGGTTCTCGGGGTATCGGATTGAGTTGCTGGGCGAGGCCGAAGTCGGTCGAACCTTGCGGGTCGCCAAACTGTTTGGATTGCCCGCCCTCGCGGCTGCGGCAGATGGCCAGGCCCAGATCGATTTGCAGATCGCAGGAACGTGGCATGGCTGGATGGAAGGAACACGCGCACGTTTTTCCAATCTTCCCCAGCCACAAGTGACCGGAACTGCAAAGCTGCACAGCGTGCGCGTTGAAGTACGCGGAGTGGAGGACCCGATCGCGATTTCCTCAGCCAACCTGCAGCTATTGCCCGACAAAGTGTGGGTCACGAAATTGACCGCAAACGCTGCCCACGCGCTCTGGACCGGGTCGCTCGAGTTGCCGCGCGGCTGCGGAACGCCGGCCGCCTGCACCGTCACCTTTGATCTTTCCACCAGCCAACTGAACCTGAATGAGGTAGCACAGTGGATCAGTCCGCGCCCAAAGCCGCGGCCCTGGTACCGTCTGCCGGCGTCCAACGACCAGACCGCACCAACATTTTTCACCAGCCTGCACGCCGAGGGCACCGTCACCGCCAGCCGCCTGCTGTTGCCAGGCCTTACTGCGAACCATGTTTCGGCCGATGTGTCGCTGGATGCGGGGAAGCTCCAACTCTCCGACCTGCAAGGACAATTGCTCGGCGGAAAGCACCGCGGCGAATGGCAGGCAGATTTCAGCGTGAAGCCTGCCGTTTACACGGGCAGTGGTGCCGTGACCGGAATTGCTCTGCGACAACTTGCCAGCGCCATGCATGACGAATGGATTTCCGGGACAGCAAGTGGAAACTATCAGATGACCGCATCGGGCGCCGCGTCTTCCGGCTTCTGGAACTCCGCGGAAGGGATCGTTCAGTTCGACGTGCGCGATGGCATCTTGTCGCATCTATTGCTGGTGAACGACGGAGATCCGTTGAAGGTCAACCGATTGCAAGGCCGCGCACATTTGCAAGACGGCAAGATTGAGATCAAAGAAGCCAGGCTGGATTCGCCCGCAGGGAAATTTCAGGTGAGCGGCACCGCCTCGTTGGCCCGCGAACTCAACCTCAAGTTCACCACCAAGCCGGACGCAACCGGCGGCGCGAAAACCTATGCCGTCGGCGGAACGGTCGCAGAGCCGCGAGTGACGCAGGTATCCAGTCCGGAGACGCAGGCGCAGCTGAAATAGCAGGGGCCGAAATGACACTGAGTTGCGGATTCCTACGGCTGATATCCCGGCCCGCGCAGCACTTTTCCCGGAAGCACTCCCGTCATCTTCCCTTGCTCGATCACGGGCGCGCCGTTCACCAGAACATATTCCATCCCTTCGGAAAGCTGGTTCGGATTATCGAAAGTAGCCAGGTCACGCACGGTTGCCGGATCGAAAACCACCATGTCGGCCCACATACCGGCTTTGAGAACGCCGCGATCGGTCAGCCGCATGCGTTGCGCGGGCAGCGCGGAAAATTTGCGGATCGCATCTTCCAGCGTGAGCGCCTTTTCTTCCCGAACATATTTCCGCAGAATGCGCGGAAACGTCCCGTAGGCACGAGGATGCGGGTGCTCCTGGCCCAGGATTCCTTCGGGTGACGTGCCCGAAGAATCGTTGTCGACCGCGACCCAAGGCTGTTGCAGCGCGAGAGTCACGTCAGGTTGCGACATGCCAAAAACTGCAACGTCGGCAGAAGGATCTTCAATAAGAAAGTCGAACAGCGCATCCATGGGATCTTTATTCCACAGCTTCGCAATCTCCGAAAGCCGCTTGCCTTGCAGTGGCACGAGCTTAGGATTCTGCGCCACGCCGATCATAACGGCCTCGGGCCCGGGAATCTCCTGCCATTCGTTGTCCCAGTCTTTCGATGGCGTGAGCATATCTTTGCGAATGCGCTCGCGGGTTGCAGGATCTTTCAGCCGCTCCACTAGTTTTGCCGAACCGCCTTCGTGCGCCCACGCGGGAATGAACGCCGAAAAATCGTTGTACCAGGCGGTGTAAGCATAGGTATCCGCCGTCACGTCAGCGCCGGCGGCGCGCGCCGCATTAATCTTGGCCACCACTTCGGGCATGCGCCCCCAGTTATTCTTTCCGGCAACTTTGATGTGCCAGATCTCCACCGGGACGTGGGCTTCGCGACCGATGCGCAAGGCTTCGTCGATCGCGTCGAGCACCGAATCGCTTTCATTCCGCATATGCGTCGAATAGATGCCGCCGAATTTTCCAGCCTCAGTGGCGAGGGCAATCAGTTCCTCTGTTTTCGCGTAAGGAGCGGGAGCGTATTCGAGCGCCGCGGAAACGCCGACCGCGCCGTCTTTCATCGCGTCGCGCACCAGAGCCTTCATTTGCTCGAGTTGTTCGGGCGTAGGCTGCTTGTTTTCCTCGCCAAGCACGATCCTGCGGACAGTCGTAGCGCCAACGTAGCTCGCAAGGTTGATGCCCATGCCCTGCTTTTCCAGCCGCGCAAAATATTGGCGAAAGCTCCGCCAGTCCGGCGTGATTTTGTAGTGGTCGTAACCGGAGTGGCCGGCCTGAATGAGCGCATCGTTGAGCGGCGCAATGGAATCGCCCTCGCCAGTGATCTCGGTTGTGATGCCCTGGTAAATCTTCGACGGCAGACGCGGGTCGACGAGGATTGTCATCTCCGATTGACCGAGCAAATCGATGAAACCAGGCGCGACAACTTTTCCGGCCGCATCAATGGCGCGCTTGCGCGGCACAGCCGCAAGATTGCCAATCGCCGCGATTCTTCCCTCGCGGATGCCGATGTCCCCGGAATACCAGGGCGAGCCAGTGCCGTCGATGATGTGCCCGTTGGTGATGACCAGATCAAAAGCGGGCGTTCGTGCCGACGTTTGTGCCAACAAGGTGCAACTGCTTGCAAGCAGAATCAACAGGAACAGCGCACGATGCAGTTTGAAATCAGATTTCATCTTCGCCTCTCTTCAGTCACACATCAGTTAGGGTTTTCGGCGCTTTCTTACGCCCGCAGATCGCACCCAGCGCAATCCAGATTCCCAACGCCAGCCATTCATAAACCGTGAAGTGGCCGGGTACGAGCGGGACAACTTTCATCAACAGCATCGCTACTCCCACGAGCAATCCAAACACGGCAATGCCTCGCTCCATCGCCGAAAGCTCAATGTGGTTCGACTTCGCTTCCGCTCGCCCCAGGTAGAGGCACGCCATGCAGGTTGCCGACCACCCTATCGCGCACGCGACCGAACCGACCTCGGTAACCGGCACCAGGATGGCATCTCCGAGCAGCATGCAGGCCGCCGTCGCGGCTCCCACGCAGAGCACAGCAGCGGAAGGCGTCTGGTGACGGGGATGAATTCTGCCAGCACCAGCATCGATCAAGCCGCGCCGCCCCAGAGCAAACACGAGACGGCTGGCCGCCACGAAATTTCCATTGAAGCACTTGAAGAGCGACAGCAAAGCCGCAGCAAGAATTACGTTGACGATCCAGCGCGAACCTACAGCCTGCTGAAAAGCCACGGCCGTCATGAACTTCTCGCCGATCAGCGCATGCCACGGTGCAACGAACCCCACCGCAGCGACGATGCAAGTGTAGAAAAGAATGCCGACGAAAATAGCCATCCAGATGGCGCGAAAGAAACTGCGGCCGCGGAAGTCGGGGTTAGCCTCTTCTGCGGCTTTGCTCACCGACTCGAATCCAGTCATGAAATAAGGAACGATCTGAATGACCAGCAAAATCGAAACGAAAGGAGTGTGCGTGAACAGCGGTGGAAAGTTGCGCGGCGATCCGCGACTGACGCCGATTGCGACGAACACGATAAACAGACCGAGCGTGCCAAAGCTGGTCCAGTTTTGAAAAGTGGCGCTGAGGCGAATGCCGCGGTAATTCAGCACAGTGAGCACCGCGGTGAGTCCGAGTCCAATAAGCAGGTGCGGAAGATAAACCGGCCGACCCGCGACGCGATAGATCTCCAGCGAATCCAGCCGAGGAAAAATGTATCCAGCGATGCGGCCCACCGCCACGGCCTCCCAAGGGCAGACGATGAAGTAGGCGAGCATCATCATCCAGCCAGTCGCAAAGCTGATGCCGCGCGAAAACGCCGCTGAAGTGTAGGCGACTTCGCCCGCGGCATCGGGCATCGCCATCACCAGCTTGCCATAGACCCAGCCGATGGGCAGCAACACCGCGCCACCGATGGCGAAGCCCAACAGCGCACCCATGGACCCACCGCGGCCGAGCCAGTCGTCCATCACCACCAGCCAGCCCACGCCCACCATGGTGCCCCAGCCTAATGTGAAGTAGTCGGTGACGCGCAGTTTGCGGGCGAGAGTACTCACGGATTCTGAGGAATTTTTTTCGCGTACTGGCCGGGAAGCCGCGATTATAAAGCATTCCGGAGGATGCAATTCGGGTTTCTGAATGCGGGTTTGCGCATGTTAGTATCGAATCAAGCTCTGCGTGATATCTCAACTTCTGAACATCGCTTGTCAACATGCGCATGTGAACATGGGAAGGGTTCCGCTGGTTGTGCAATGCTTATCGTCCAGTCCCGTTAAGAATAAATGACATCTTCTCTCAAATCGCTTGGACGCGTGCTCAGCGGCATGCGCTCGACCGGAAAACTTCATCTCGGAAATTATGTAGGAGCGCTCGATAACTGGGTGCGCATGCAGGACGACTACCAATGTTTTTTTATGGTGGCGGATTGGCACGCTCTTACGACCGACTATGCTGACACCTCCCGCATAAAAGAAAATTCACTCGATGTCGTGCTCGACTGGCTGGCCGCGGGACTCGATCCGGAAAAATCGGTGATCTTTATTCAGTCACACGTTCCCGCGCATGCGGAACTGCACCTGCTGTTTTCCATGATCACCCCTTTGGGCTGGCTGGAGCGCGTTCCGTCATATAAGGAGCAGCAGGAAAACATCAAAGGCAAAGATTTGGGTACGTACGGGTTCCTGGGTTATCCCTGCCTGCAGGCCGCGGATATTTTGATCTACAAAGCCGATGTCGTGCCGGTCGGGGAAGATCAGGTGGCGCACGTCGAGTTGACGCGGGAGATCGCGCGCCGCTTCAATGGGTTCTACGGCAAATCTGGAGACGTTTTTCCCGAGCCCAAAGCCCTGTTGACCCCCGCGGCGAAGCTGCCGGGCACCGACGGCCGCAAAATGTCGAAGTCCTATGGCAACACGATCCTGCTCACTGATCCCGAACCGGTGGTGCGCCAGAAGTTGAAGACCATGGTCACCGATCCGGCCCGTGTGCGGCGCTCAGATCCAGGAAATCCCGACGTGTGTCCGGTGGGCGATCTGCACAAGATTTTCAGCAGCAAAGACACGATTGCAAAAGTAAATGAAGGCTGCCGCTCCGCTGGTATCGGATGCATCGAGTGCAAAGGCTGGGCCGCCGACGCCCTGGTGAAGCTCCTGAACCCCATGCAGGAGCGCCGCCGCAAATTTGAGGAGAATCCAGCCCTCGCCTGGGATATTCTTGAAGATGGCACTAACCGCGCGCGCCAGGCCGCAGGTGAGACAATGAATGAGGTGCGGGCGGCTATGGGAATGTCGCAGGAACGTGGACTGGGCAAAGGTTCGAACTAGATGACCGAAGGAATCAAAGTCGTGACGTCTGCGGATCGCGCGGCCGAGCCTGTTTCTCCCGCCATCATTGCGGCGGCTGGTGCTCCGTCAGGCGCGCGAAAAAACGAACAGAGCGATTCCCCGTTTTCAGTTGCGGTCACCGACGTCTTCGATGGCCCGCTCGACCTTCTTCTCGACCTCATCCGCAAGCAGGACATCGACATCTACGATATCCCGATCGCGCGCATCACGGCGCAATACCTGGCGTACGTAGAAAAGATTCGCGAGCTGGACGTAAACGTGGCGGCGGATTTCATCTACATGGCGTCAGTGCTGATTCATATCAAATCAAAGATGCTGCTGCCGCGCGATCCGCTGGCCGCCCCCGGAGAAGAAGAAGATCCGCGCACCGAGCTGGTGAACCGTCTGCTGGAGCATGAGAAGTTCAAGTCCGCCGCGCAAATGCTCTTGCAGAAGCAGCAGATCGAAGACGCGGTACTGTCGAATCCGTCATTAAAAGAATTCATGGAGGCGGAAGGCACCGAGCCAGAGATTGCCGCCGACGTGATCGATCTGGTCAAGACGTTCCAGCAGGTGCTGGAGCGGGTGCGCACGCGGCCCATGATCAACGTCGACGAAGAAACCGTAACGGTGGGCCAGATGATCGACTACCTGCGCCGCCGCCTATCGCTGGAAAATCGCCCCATCCGCCTGAAGCAGCTATTAATGCGCGTTCCCTCGCGACAAGCTCTGGTGTGCATGTTCCTGGCGCTGCTGGAGATGGTGCGCTTGCAGGCAATCCAGGTGCGGCAAGAACGTCTGTTCGGCGAAATAGCCGTCCGCAAGCACGTCGGCTTCGACGCAATCATGAACGAACAAGCAGCAGTTCGTGACGATTGGAAGTAGAACAATTGTTCTTCTCAGTTGTCAGTTTTGACTTATGAGTCTCAAAGCCCAACTCGAAGCCATCATCTACGCGGCGGAAACGCCAATCACGCTGGAGCAAATGCTCGACCTCGTCAAAGAGTCGGTCACCGCGGCCGGCGCGGCCGACGAAGCCGAGGCCAAATCGCGCGTGCGCTCCAGCCTGGAAGAACTCATCGGCGAATACGGCGGCCCCGACCACGGCATCGAAATTCGCCAGGTCGCTGGCGGATACCGCATGTCCACCAAACCCGAGCAGCATGAAGTAGTGCGGGCGTTCGCCAAGAGCTTGAAGCCGCCCATCCGCCTCTCGTTGCCCGCGCTCGAAACGCTCGCGGTCATCGCCTACAAACAGCCGGTCACCGTGCCCGAGATCAGCGACATTCGCGGCGTCGATTCCGGCGGCGTAATCGGCACACTGCTCGATCGCAAGCTCATCACGACTGCAGGCCGCAAGCAGGTAATCGGGCGCCCAATCCTCTACAAGACCACCAAAGAATTCCTGATGCGCTTCGGCCTGAAAGACGTCAGCGAACTGCCCAGCATGGAAGAATTCGAAAAGCTGGTGGCGGAATCGTTCCAGGCCGAACTGATTCCGGCGGAAACTGCAGCGGCGGAAAGCGCAAATGTTAACCAGGCCGTGGACTCTCCCGGGGAGCCGGATGGGGGTTCGGATAATGACGCGCCCGACGACGACAATGTCGTTTCTCAGCGCGCATCTGCGACAGAAGATCCCGAAGCAGCCGAACCCCGGGAGATCGAAAAATCTGCGGCAGAGCAGAAAGATTAATTGTCCAAAAGTTGATCACGCTAAACTTGATCGCCCCAATGTCTACGTCGCCCACCGAAAGCCGTCATAACCATGCCCGTTGAGCGCCTGCAAAAAATCATCGCTGCTGCCGGAGTCGCCTCTCGGCGCAAAGCTGAACAACTAATCTCCGCGGGCCTCGTGCAGGTAAACGGGCAGACAGTCAGCGAACTCGGAAGCAAGGCCGACCCCGACACCGACCACATCCGCGTGAACGGCAAGCTCCTCCACGGAGCGCAGCGTCACATCTATCTTCTGCTCAACAAGCCCAAGGGATACGTCACCACGATGAGCGATCCCGAAAAACGCCCCACCGTCATGGACCTGATGCACGGCGTGAAGGGACGCGTCTACCCCGTGGGGCGCCTCGACTATGCCAGCGAAGGCTTGCTCCTGATGACCAACGACGGCGAGCTTGCGCATCGCTTGATGAAGGCCGCGTCGCACGTGCCAAAAACCTACGTCGTAAAGGTTGCAGGCACACCAAAAGAAGAAGCGATCGCAAAGCTGCGAGCTGGCGTCAACATCGCCACCGACGATGGCAAGCGCGTCAAGACTGGGCCAACCCTGGTTCGCATTGTGAAAGAAGCGGCCAACCCCTGGTATGAGATCACTCTGGTGGAAGGCCGCAACCGCCAGATCCGCCGCATGTTCGAAGTGGTCGGGCATCATGTGGAGAAAATCAAGCGCGTGCGTTATGGCCCGCTTACACTCGACGTTCCCCCCGGCAAGTTTCGCTCTCTGACGCTGAAAGAAGTGGAGCGCTTGAAAGCAGTCTCGGCCGCAAAGGTCGCGACTGCGAAGGTGGCGACCGCGAAGCGCGCACCTCATGACGCGCGGGCGTGAGTCGCGGAAAAAATGAGTCGATTCTCTGATCTGCTGTCACCGGGAGCGCGTGAACTCAGCCGCTCTTCACCTCCCCGGCCGCGTGTGCAATCCGATCAACAATCTCAGCCCTCGCTGATTCGCCTCGATTCGAACGAAAATCCTCTCGGGCCGTCCCCGCTCGCAATCGCCGCCATGCGCTCCGCACTGCCGAACGCGTACCTATATCCCGACGACGACTGCAGCCAACTCCGCCGCAAGCTCGCCGCTCACTACGGCGTTCAAGAAGAACAAACACTGGTCACTGCCGGCTCAACCGGATTTCTGAGCCTCCTGTGCCAGACGCTACTCGCACCCGGTCTCAATGCCGTGACCAGCGAGCGTTCTTTCGTGGTCTACTCGCAAATCGTGCGCGCCACCGGGGCGCAATTGATCGAAGCTCCGATGCGCGAAGACACATTCGACCTTGGAGCGATTCTCGATGCGATCAATGCCGAGACACGACTAGTTTTCCTGGCGAATCCCAACAACCCCACGGGAACAATGTTGCAGGCATCGGAAGTGGAAAAGTTTCTGGCACAAGTTCCCACTCACGTAATCGTTGCGCTCGACGAAGCCTATTACGAATATGCCACGCACTTCGCTTCACTGCGTGGCGTTGCATATTCGCGATCGCTGGACCACGTGCGGCAAGGCGCCAGCGTGGTAGTCCTCCGCACGTTTTCCAAAGTGCATGGACTGGCTGGCCTGCGCGTCGGATATGGATTCGGCCCCGCCGATTTGCTGACCTATTGCGCGCAAATGCGCAACACATATTCGATAGCGTCGGTAGCCGAGGCCGCAGCGTTAGCCGCGATGGACGACCAAAACCACATCGATCGCACTCTGCACCTCAACGCCGATCAAACGCAGCTCCTGACCAAAGGCTTATCCGACCTGGGCTATCGCGTGCTTCCCACGTGGGCAAATTTTATTTATTGCGATGTCGGAGAAGATGCCCTGGGCTTCGCGACCCAGCTGCAAAAAGAAGCCGTGGTCATTCGTCCGCTCGCACCCTGGGGCGCGCCGAACTGCATTCGCGTGAGTATTGGAACAGCCGAGCAGAACCAGTTTTTTCTGGAAGCCGTCCGCCGAAGGCGGGCATAGCCCGCGGCCGTGCTAGAGCCCCACCACCGCCATCCGTGCGGCCCCATACAAACCCGCGTCGCTGCCCAGTAAAGCCCGCGTCACAATCGTCTTTCGTCCGCTGATCACGTGCGCGACGGAGCTTGCGTCTCTCCTCGACACCGCTTCGGGGTCGGTCGCAGCGTAGATCAGCGACCGCTCCCGCAGTTCGTCGAACATGGCCGGAGCAAACGCATCCCACGCGCTGGAAACTCCGCCCCCAATCACATACATTTCCAGATTCAGCCCGTTGACCATCCCCGCCAGCAGCATGCCCAGCGCCTTGCCGAAGCGCCGAAAAATGCGCCGCGCGTCTTCGTCGCCTTGTATCGCGAGGTCGTAAACCGACTTCGCGCCAAACTCCGGGTCTGCACTCGCGGCTTTTGCCAGCCCCGGACCCGCGCCGCTGGCAATGGCTTCGCGCGCCATGCGAACCACCGCCGTCGCCGACGCATAGCGCTCCGCGCATCCGTGGCTGCCGCATCCGCAGGACACGCCTTCCGGTTCGATGGGCACATGCCCAAACTCGCCCGCCATGCCGTTCATGCCGTGAAATATTTTCCCGTTGAGCACGATGGCGCCGCCAATGCCGGTACCCAGCGTGAGCATCGCCATGTTCGGAACGTCGCGCGCCGCGCCCAGCCACTGCTCCCCCAGCGCGGCCATGTTGCCGTCGTTGTCCAGAAAGAAGTGCGTCCCCAGGCGCCGCTCGATTTCCTCACGCACGGGATATCCCGACCACCCGGGAAGGTTTGCGGATTTACTAACTTTCCCCGCCTCCAGATCAAGAATGCCGGGAATTCCGGCGCCGACGCCCAGGAACAATCCGCCGCCGCGATATTTCCCCGAGAGTCGAAGAATCGCGTCGCACATTTCGCTGACCACATGATCGGGCCCCGAAGCCAGATTGGTTCCGAGCGTAACTTTCTCCAGCATCTGGCCGTCGGTGCTGACGGCCGCAATGCGCAGGTTGGTCCCGCCAAGATCGACCGCAATGGAAAAATCAGGCATGGCTGAGAAAGACTATCAGAACCGCGGAGTTCCATCATTGTTGATTGCAGATTGAAGATTGCAGATTGAAAAGCGTGGGGTTAAAGTTTCAATCTGAAATCAGAAATCTGAAATCTACAATCGCTTTTATCATTTCTGGCACTTCGGGCAGTAATGACTGCTCCGTCCTGCAAGCACCACTCTCTTGATCGGAGTCCTGCAAACCAGACAAGGCTCGCCCTCGCGCCCATACACGCGGTGCTGCAGTTGAAAGAAGCCTTCGTCGCCATCCGCATCCACGTAATCGGAAATCGACGATCCGCCCAGCGCAATCGCCTCGCGCAAAACCTCTTTCACCGAGAGAAAGAGCCTGTGCAGTTGTTCACGAGAAATATTCGACGCCCTGCGGCGCGGCCGGATACCGGCGCGAAACAGCGACTCATCCGCATAAATGTTGCCGACGCCCCGCAGCAATTTCTGGTTCAGCAGCGCGCTCTTGATCGGCGTCTTGCGCCCGCGGAAGAGCCCGATAAAATCTTCCAGCTCGACCTCAAGAGGCTCCAAGCCTCCCGCGTCGAACTCACCACTCCGCGCCACACTCAGCCGCCCAAACCGCCGCGGATCGACAAACCGCAGTTCCCTCCCCGATTCCAACCTGATAATGGCATGCGTATGCTTGGCCACGTCTTCCTGCGGCTGGCATATCTGCAACCGCCCACTCATCCCGAGATGAACAATCCAGAGAGACGATTGCGTGGGATCGGGTTGTGTGGGGCGGGCACTCTTGCCCGCCAATGCCAGCGCCATTGATGGCGAGTGGGGTCTCGCGCCGCGACGCGCCAGCTTTCCGCCCCGGCCTTTGCCCGACAACCCCTGCCCCGAGCCCACCGAAGTAGGAGTCCCCCCTGCACTCTCCTGCTCCAGATCAAAAACAATGTGCTTGCCCATCCGCCGGACGCCGGCAATCCGGCTATGCTCGAGCGTGGCCACAATCTCCCCGGCGGGAGATTTCAACGGCTCCGGTTTTTCGCCCAGCCACACCGACTGCACCACATCACCGGTGATTCGCTTGGCCAGCCCTTGGGCAATGGTTTCGACTTCAGGAAGTTCAGGCATTCAGAAGACAAGTTTACCGTAGTGATGAAAAATGAATGCCGTTTGTTGCAGAGCAGAAGCCAACCGTCAAGTTTCCGCGCCGCAATCATAGTGACCCAAATCGCCGAGTTTCCCTAGCCTCTGCTACCTCGAGTTCACTCCCGGCCCCAGTCCGGCACCGTAATATTCCGAAACTGCTGCCTTCTCCTCCGCAGTTAACTGCCTGGCGATGCTTCGCATTCGAACGTTAATATCGTTCGCCCGAGACCCACTCGAAAAGTGCTCGAGCTGCTGCTCAAGATAGCTTGCGTTTTGCGTAGCGAGTGGTGGAGCTCCTTTCACATAACTCACCGGACCGTGGCACGACTGGCAAGGTGGTATGCCACGCTGGCCATCTCCGAAAACAATGAGGCGGATGGCGACCGAGGCTCGCGAAGGGTCCTGCATCGCCTGCGGAAACGTTCGATTGTCCTGCGGATCACTCGCCGTAGGCAGCATCGCGTAATACGCTGCCAAGTCGGCCGAGGCGCGCGCCGGAAATCCCTCGGCGATGCTCTGCATCACGCGGGGAAGCTCGCTTCCCCGATCGAAAATCCTGCATCTGTTTCCAGAACGACAAACGGTCCTGGCCCGCCAGGTTGGGGAAGTCGGGAACCGAGCTGAACCCTTCTTCGCCATGACAATGATTGCAGCGCCGGGCAAGCAGCAGCCCGCGAAAAGCATCACCACTGGAAACCGTCGTAAGCGTCTCTTCCGTCCAGGCCACGTTCGAAGATACGCGAATCGGCGGTTCAGAATTGGCTTGAGAATTGGGTTCAGAATTATGCTCAGCATTCCCCGACTGCGCCGAAGAATGCCTTCCCGACGATAAGACAGCAATCGCAAACACCACTACCAGCGTTCCAAGCCACGCGGCCCTTACTCGTAAGCGCGCAGCCCGATTAACGTTGCTCACAAGTCCGCCTTTCCCCGGGAAGCAAGGAGGCAAACTGATCTCGCGGCACCACTTCCAGCCGGCCTCTCATCGCATAATGGCCGGCTCCGCAGAACTCATGGCACGGGATCTTGAATTCGCCAGGCTTGTCAAAAGTAAAGGCTGCTTCGCTGACCGCCCCAGGCACGGCTTTCAGGCCGTAGTCGGTCCCCAGGAAACTCAGCGTGTGCACCACATCGGCGCTGGTGATTCGAAACGTGATGGGAACACCCGCCGGGACCACGATGCACTGCGGCACGAAAACAAACTGCTGCGCAATCATGCGCACGGTAACTGCTCTGGCCGGGCCTTCCGCCGCGCCCAGATTGCTCTCCACGAATTCCCCCTGCAGGTGCAAACTGGCAGGGTCAAGGCCATTGCCGCCGCCCAAAAAATGCCATACCGGCAAGTCGACCATATCGAAGCGAGTGGCCAAAATTGCCAGTCCGACCAGCGTCATGATTGCTACAAACCCAATCTTCTTCATCTCATTTCAGCCCGCCGCTCGAATCCTCCCAAACGAACGCCTTTACCGGAATCCCTTTTAGCGGCCAATTATAATCCGCCGCACCTTACCAGCGGCTGCGACGATTCGGGATGTTCTGTCAGCTAACCGGACATTATCCGAACGATCGCCCGGAACGGACCGCGGTCTTCGCAAAACACCGTGTATCCGCCTCAGTTCGATTCGGACCGAGATGCTGGTTGCGACCGGGAGGAACGCACGTCTTCTTGCCAAACGCTTGGGGATAGGGCTCTCGACTAAGACCGCCGCGCGGAAGCGATCAAAAGGTGAAACGACCGCCGATCGTCGGAGCAAAATTGTTGTTGTAGTTATAAGGGACGCCGGGGCCATGGGGAATCGCGATGGCCAGGCCGCCGCTCACCCAGGAATACGCAATTCCAGCAAAACCGTCGAAACGCTTGGTGAAGTGATGATCCGCATAGAGCGATCCCTCGTTGAGGGTGCCCGCGCAGGAAGCGCGGGCATTTCCAGGCACGCAGGCAGTCGGCGGCTGACGAAAGTCATTCTGCCGCTGTTGATACCAGGCGAATGTGAAATCGGTTTTGCTGCGGTAGGTGTACTTCGCGCCCGTCCACCAGATCTGCACCAACTTTTCAGAATCAAGATTGTTGTCTTCGACCCCGCTCATGAAATAACCGCCCTGGTCCGAGGCGCCCACGCCCAATGGGTCCTTCGGGTTGTTCTGCCAGATGTATTCGTAGCCGGCAAAAAACTTGACCGGGTCCCACGTATATTTGGCCGCGAACATAACCGCGTTGTTGTCGGTCACGATGCCGTATACGGTGTCGTTGGGGTCGATCAGATTGGCCCCCCCGTTGATGGGGTTTGTATTGATGCTGTCCGTGGTCGACTGATATGGCGCCGCCGTACTCTGCGGCCCCAGCAACGGGTTCAACACGCTGATCGCCTGGTTGTAATGTTGGAAGACGATGTCGGCGGAGAACTTGCCCGCACCTCCGCCAAGGTCAAATCCATACGCGTTGTTATGCGCCGATTCCGGCGTACAGGTGGCTGCGGTCCACGTCGCGGAGGCCGAGTAGCAGCCGCCATTACCATCGGCGAATTTATACATCGCGCCGAAATGCACCGGGCCATAGGCGACGCGATACTTCACAGCGTCATCCCAACGGCTGTCCTCGGTGTCGCCGCCCCCGGCCATCGTGCCGTTATACCCGATGTAGGAAAACGCATAGGCCCCGCCCGCCGGATCGTAAAGCAGCATCGCATCGGTGCCGAGAGCGCGCTGACGACCGAAGGTCAGCGTGCCGAAATGCGCGGACGATATTCCGCCATAGTATTCGTCATTCAACGGTTGTCCCGCGCGCGCCCCGTCAATGGCGATCGAATAGCTGCTCCTGGGAAGGCCGTTGTTGATGATGTCGGTCTTTGACGCGTTGGCGAGCAGGCCGGACTGCGGATTAATGCCAGTTGAAGCGTTGAACACAACCGACCAGCCAGGCAGAAACTGTACCTTTCCCCTGATGCCGAAACCGGTCTGCGAAAGGTTGTTCGGCGCGACGAGGAATCGATGTTGATAGCCGTTTCGGTTCACCAGAGACTCGCCTTCATAGTTGTAGCCGTTTTCTGGTAGACCATGGCTGACGTAGCCGACGCCGACGTCATACGCACCGTACACCGTGATGCCGTGCCAGGTCAGCGCGCAATCGGTGGCGGCAAACTCGTGGCCGCTCGCGCAGGGGTCAGGGGTCGCCTGAGCAAACGCCAAGGATGACGAAAACAAAAAACTAACCGCCGCGATAAACAGATAGGCCTTGCGCATCTCGACCTCGAAAAATCAATCGATTGGAACAGAACGCGAAAGTGTACATTACATACGATTCGATTGTCCAGAACTGTACTATTTGATCTGTTTCTCGATGAGGCTCGTGGCCTCTCATATCGGATGCGTCTGAGTTGACCGAGAACTTCGTTGTCGCTACCATTGCGTTCCGATGCAGAAGAATCGCAAATCCGAACGGAATATCGAGGGACTGCTGAAGCTTCGGGACGCAGCCTTGCAATTGGGGATCAGCTTTCCAACGATTAAGCAGTGGATTTACAAGAAGAAAATTCGAAGCAATCAGACTGTCGGAGGTCATCATCGTATTCCGCAGGGCGAAGTGGACAGGTTGCTTTTCAGAACCCGTGGCACGACCGAGCAACAACGCAAAGAAGAAGTCCGGCGCGTGAGTGGTCGCAATCAACTCGTGGGACGAATTGAGTCCGTGCAGATCAGCGGTTTGATGGCTGAGGTCAGGCTTTCAATCGGTGGTCAGCGAATCACGTCGATCATCACCGCACGCTCTGCCAGAGAAATGCAGCTAAAGCGGGGACAGACAGCCGCAGCCCTCATAAAAGCTACCGAAGTAATGATCTTGCGGATTTGAAATTGTGGATTTGCAGTGAGAGGTTAATCCTTCTGAATCATTACCTCTGTGGCTTTAACAACAGCAAACACCGTGTCGCCCTTCTTGAACTTCAACTCGTCGGCACTACGCCGCGTGATCACCCGTCCGGACGACCACATGGGCCATGACATCACTCAACTGGGTTTGAGTATAATCGCCTGCCTTACGTCAGTCATCGTGATCCCGCGCGCATTCTTCGGGCACCGGCGGCTGCTTCCGACACTCATTGACGATGGGGCGAAATCTTCCAGCTTGTGCGCAGGTCGTCGGCGGTGGGCGACTCATTCATCTGGCGGCACAGCTCGACAAAGTCCGGGTTTTCAGCCAATCGGCAAGCTTTCCCGTCTTGCAAGAGCGGAACAAGCGCGATCTTGAGCTTACCGGGGTCGCCGATCTTCCGCACGAGGGTGCCATCGGAAAAGTGCCCGAAGGAAACATGAGTGCCGTAAGGCTCTGGATGTGGATCGTAGAGATCGTTCACCATGGCGACCGGGAAGTAGGGCGGGGTGCTCTTCGTGGCGGAGTCTGCGTGGCTTTGAAGGGACGTCTCGCGCTCGAAGATGTCGGCATTCCCGAGTAAGTAGATCTCCCGTCCGCACAGTTCCTTCCACCGGGCGGCGGGATCGGTCACGGCGACCCCGTATCCGTCCCAGTGCTCGAATATATCCAGTTGACCATCCCAGCGGGCGAAAACGAACCTTCCGGACGCGTCGGTCTGCGTTATCTCGCTCCGCATGACCTCGACGCCGGGGCGGTGGTCGAAGTTTGCAGGAATGTGCGTCACCAACAAGCACACATCCATCCCCGGCACGGGCCTGCCAGTAACGGCGTTCACTACGGTTCCGGAGATCTGTGGCGTTCCGATATGGAAGGGGGAGATCCTATCCAAGAAATTGACAAACTTCCCAGGTGCGAGTTTCCAGAAGAGGACGAGAGCGGCCACGACCAAGAGGAAGAGAACGCCCAGGATCAAAGGGAAATACGGCAACCACAATTTAATTTTCGATTGACGCTCTGAAGGCAGCAACGCGGCCATAGCTCATTAGCAACCTAACTCCCGACCGAGTCAAGATTACTGGCGACGGACCGTGAGTTTGAGTAGAGTTCTAGCTGTTGAAAAATCCCGATAGCACTCATTGGCCGGGCTTCGAGCACAATTTCCAATTCCCTTCAGAACTTCAGGTGTTGGCTCGGCTCGTCTCTAGTGTTCTGAAGAGTTCCGAGAGGAACCACTTTGCGGTGGGCAGATAGAAGCGCGCAGATAGACGAGACTTAACACCACAAAGGCAAGCGCTCCGTGTTTAGGCTGGGTACTTTCAGACCTTTTAGGATTGCCATGAATTCCGCCTCGCCATAGGATTGTAGCCACAGCTATACTTGGAAATCATCAGAAGGTAAACGTGAATGATCTGGAGCAAGTCGTTTAGAGCACATCGGCTCCGCTTAACAGTGTCCGCTGCCTTGCTCTCTATCTCCGTGGTTATCGTGGGCTGCCGCCAGGAGAAGCCTGCCGAGTCTGCAACGTCCCCGGCGCCGCCGCCCGCAGCACCCCCGGCAGCGCCTTCACCGGCGCCTTCCGGTGTCTTCGTGCACAAGGACATAGCAACTTCCTCCGGCGGCCACGACGTCGACTTCTATTCGATCCTCCGTTTTGGAAAAGACGGGCAGGTCTGCAGCGTGAACGTTTCCACTGAACTGGATGATGAGGCCCTTTTGCGATACAGCAAATCATGCGATGCCCACGAGAAGGACCGTGAATATGGACATTACACGTTTGTAAACGGGACGATCACCTTCAGCCTTGGCGAAAGCGATTATTCAGGAACGTTTGACAAAGACAGGCTGATCTTGAGCACCCTCTATCGCCCCACTCAGAAGAGCAGCACAGATGAATACCGCCACCATGACGTGGGCAACGATAATGTGAATGTTCATCCGGAACTGCAAAGCATTCCCTCAGGACCGAAGTAATCCTGAACCAGTCCTGCACTTGCTCATACCGAGGGTGCGCGACAACCTTGCCTTCGTGAGCCTAAGCGAATCTAGTCCTTCAGCGGCACGGCGGCGCTGCCGTCGCGGCAGAACGTGGCTACCCGTTCCAGATCGCCCGTGGCGCTCGGAACCACCATCACTGGACCGTAGCAATAAATAGCGTGTCCGGTCGCGGCAAGGTACCACTTTCCGCCCTTGGTTCGCTGGGTCAGGTTGCTCGCAGGTTGGTGCGGGGCTTGCGGTGGCGCCAGTTTAGGGACTGGCAAACTCAACAACAAGGCTAGGGTCAGGGCCTTCATATTTTCCAACTCCAGTTTCGAACTCCACAGAATTACGTAGAACCGAGCTACTCAGAACTGAACTTCAATTTCCACAGAACCGAACGAAAGCCGAGCCTCAAATCGTTCAGGCCCAGGTCGTTCAGGCCTGAATCGTTCAAGCCTAGATCGTTCTCAAAGCTCTCCGCTCGTCGGCCAAATCAGCCGACGGACGGGACGGAGCCTGAAACTGCGGCTCCGCCATTTTCGCCCCGCGGTCTTTAACCCGACCGCGTGGCGCTACCTGGGTTGACGGGGCTTGGGTCGACGGAATCTTGCTTGACTGCACCTGGGCTGACGGGGCATGAGTCGATGGAACCTGCTGCGCCTGGGTCGACGGAGTCTGTGCCTGGTTAGACGGGATCTGACGTGACGGGGTGACACTCGACGGCGCTTGCGCCGTCAGCGCCTGCTGCGTATCGACGACAGCGTTTTCCTGTAGGGTGCGGCTTCTTACGGCCGCCAGTTCTGCGCTGTCGTGGTAAAGCTCGTGGATCAGGGCACGCTGCGATTCGATCGTCCGGCCTTGCTCGATGATCAGCATCGTCATGAGCCCGTAGGAGATCAGGAACAATACGACGAGCACGGGAAGCACGTTGTGCTTCTTCGGCTGGACGGGAACCGCCGGAATGACAGTAGTGGTGATAGCAGCGTTACCAAACAAAGTGGTCAAGTGGCACCCCAATCAGTCCTGCTGTCACAGCAGGGTTACAGGGGAAATTGCAGCTTGGACGCCACAAACGAGACTCGCGCTAAATGATTGATAAAGCAAGACTTACCTATGGTAAGCAAGCTCCTCCCGAATGGGGAATGTGCAATCTCATGCACATATTGAGCAACCGGGATTGGTTTTCGAGCGTTTTCCGCCCTTTTGGAAGGGTCTCGCGAGCTCAAAAGCCTTGCCCGGCGCGGCTTTCGGCAGGATCTCCCTGCTCCGCTACTTTCTTCTGATTTTTACTTCACGCCCATCAGCATTTTGGCGATCGTAGCCAGCTGCATGTTTGACGTACCTTCGTAAATCTTGCCGATTTTGGCGTCGCGCCAGTACTTTTCGACCGGGTAATCCTTGGTAAACCCATACCCACCATAGACTTCGATGGCCAGCGAGGTGACGCGTTCAGCCACTTGCGAAGCAAAAAGCTTGGTCATGGCCGCTTCTTTCACAAAGTTCACGCCCGCATCCTTCATGCGAGCCGCGTTGTAGACCATCAGCCGCGCAGCCTCGATCTCGGTGGCCATTTGCGCGATCTGGAACTGGATGCCCTGGAATTCGCCGATGACCTTGCCGAACTGCTTGCGCTCCTGCGCGTACTTGCAGGCAAATTCCCACGCGCCGCGGGCCAGCCCGATCATCTGCGCGCCGATTCCGATGCGGCCTTCGTTAAGAGTCTCGATGGCGATCTTGTAGCCCTTGCCGGGTTCGCCCAGCACGTTCGCCTTAGGCACGCGGCAGTCTTCAAGGATTAATTCGCACGTCGAAGAAGCCCGGATGCCCAGCTTGTCTTCTTTCTTGCCGACCGCGAATCCGGGGAAAGTTTTTTCGATCAGGAATGCGGTGATCCCTTTGTATCCCGCGCTGGGATCGATAGTCGCAAACAGGACGAACAGTCCTGCTTCTTTGCTGTTGGTGATCCACAGCTTGCGGCCGTTCAGCACGTAGTCGCTGCCCTTGAGTTCGGCGCGAGTCTGCAACGCAAACGCGTCGGAGCCGGAACCGGCCTCGCTCAGGGCATAGGCTCCGACGAACTCGGTCGCCATCTTCGGCAGGTAGCGCTTCTTCTGTTCCTCGCTGCCCCAGCGCAGCAGGGCGTTATTGACCAGCGTGTTCTGCACGTCGACGATCACGCCCGCCGAAGCGTCCACGCGCGACAACTCTTCCACCGCCAGAATCGCCTCAAAAAACTTCGCGCCGCCTCCGCCGTATTGTTCAGGAATCTCGATTCCCATCAGCCCCAGCCGAAAGAATTCGTGGATGAGCTCTTTGTCGAAGATTCCCTTCTCGTCCATCTCCTTGACCAGCGGACGGATCTTCTCGTCAGCAAACTGGTGGATGTTATCGCGAAAAAGAATTTCGTCTTCGGAGAGCGTGGTCAGAGGAGCAGGAACGGAAGCTTGCAGCGTGGCTTCGGGCATGGCAAGACCCTTCCATCGTCAGGATGGCGAACTGTTGATTTTAGCATTGGTTCCATCGGTGGATTCAGCGGCGGGGGCGCCCACTTTTCCTGCCCTTGCCGACATCATAACTAACTGAGGCTGCCCCGGTCTTCGCGGTTTTCGAAGGCCGGGGATTTCGGCTGCCGACCGCTGAAGCTTTTGACTTGTCTTCTCGCGGAGGAAGCCCCTCGACGCCCACCGAGGAATCATCCTGAGGCAGGGCGCGAACCTTCATCTCCGCGGTCACGAGCTCGTCCACCAGAACTGGTCCCCGCTCTTCGCACACATAATGACGGAAGCTGCTTTAGGCCCATTGCTGCGGTTCAAGTACCAGACCACGGACCACCGGATTGCGATGCATGTAGTGCAGCTTCTCCATGCGCTTCTTTTTCGTATACACGAGGAAGTCGTAAAACCGGGCCTGCCAGATATGGGATTGGGTCAAGGGCTCGTTCCACAAGGACGCCTGTTCGGGCATGCAGCGGCCGCGCAACTCTCGCAGCACGGCCCGCGCGAAGCGCTGCTTGAGCGCCTGGACCACAGTCCCGGGGTTGGCTCTCTCCGGCTCGCTGAGCAGGAGGTGAATATGTTCGGGCATCACGACGTAGCCGACCACCACGAAGCGGTAGCGTCTTCGTACCTGTTCGAGAATGCGCAGGAATAGATCACGCCGCGACTCGTGGCACAGCAACGGCAGCCTGTGATAGCAACTGAAGGTTATGAAGTGTAGAAATCCGTGGCCGTAACAGCGATTCAGTCGGGGCACGACTGGAGTCTAGGCCAGGGGCCGTTACTCTGGCTGTGACGAATGAACATAGATTTCCGCAGCCGAAATCCCCGGCCTTCGAAAATCGCGAAGACCGGGGCAGCCTCGGTAGTGGTGGTTTTCGCGAACACCGGGAAAGGATGGGCCAGCCTCCCCGTCGAGAATCGCGTCCACCTCTGCAATGTGTTTATCGGCCCTTTTGATCTTCACCCTACAGTTGAAGAATCTCTTGATGGGAGGTTTCATTTTCTAACCCTTGAAATAGAAAAAGGCGGGTGGCCCAGCCTTTCTATTAGCGCCACCACGGACGAGGGTGCCCCATCCTTGCGTAGTTTGCAAGGGTGGGAATCTCGGACTCTTAATTCTTAGGAGTTAGATTTCGCGGCCGAGGTCCGTGTGGCTTTTTTCGTCGCGCTGAACATTTTTCGAAAGTCCGGGAAAGCTCGGACGTAAACCTCAACGGGACAAGCCCTTAGCTGTACATACAAAACCGCCAGTACAAAATGTTCCTGCAGGAACACTTCTCCACTTTGCAGGCGTCCCTGCGGAGTGGCGATGTCCGTTACTTGGGGCGGGAATAGACCAGCTTCAGGCCGTCGGCTTGCAGGATGCGCTGGATCTGGGTGCGCGCGTGGACGGACCACGGGCCCGCGGTGTCGAGTTTGACGTAGGCTTGCCAGTGTTTGAGGGCCTTGCGCGGCTCGCGTAGTTTTTCGAAGGCCAGGGCCAGGTTGTAATGCGCGTCGGCGTAGGTGGGAGCTAGCTGCAATGCGGTCTTGTAGGTCTGGATGGCTTCGTGGACGCGTCCGGTTTCGTCGAGGACGTTGCCGAGGTCGAAGTAGGCCAGGGCGTAGCGCGGATCGGCTTCGAGGGCGGAGCGATAATGTTTTTCCGCGAGGTTGAAATCCTGGCGGTTGTAGTAGAGCGTGCCCAGGTTGATGTGGGCGGCGGCGTGGAGCGGTTCGATATCGAGCACGCGCTGGTAGGCTCCGATCGCCTCGGTCTGGGTGTTGGGATCTTCTTCGAGCGCGATGCCGCGGGCGAACCAGCCGGCGGCTTCGTCTTCGCGGGGATGCGGATCGGATCTCCGGACTGGCGTGCTGGTGATGATTTTTTCGCGGGTGGAGATGCTTGAGAAGTCCATTACGAACTGGCCGGCGATGGGCTCCAGTAGTTTGCCTTCGTGACGGAAAGCTACGCGGTGATTGTTGGTGGACGATGCGCCGGATTCCTGCAGAGGATTCTCCACGCCGGCGACGCGCTTGCGCATGGCTTCGAGCGACTGGCGGATGACGGCGGGGCGCACGCTCATGGCGCAGAGGTCGCGCACTTTTTTGATTTCGAGCAGGTCGGAAAATGAATACGCTTCGGAAGACGCTACCAGGCCCGCTCGCTCCCAGTTCGCCAACTGGCGCGGGCTGATGTGAAGAATTCTGAGTAAATCGGTTCGGCTATACACAGTGTCCTGCAACGTCCTTGCGATGCGGCTGCGGAGCGCAGGGACGCTCCGCGTAATTATCCGCAAATCGCGCGGCGAACGCAACTGCGAACCTGTTAGTAAACTGTGGAGAACCTGGTTGATTCACATGCAGCGGGAATGGTGCAAGTGCGTGCCGGGCCCGCAGGCATTGGCTGGCGCTCCGCAGCCGTGGAGACTGAGATCCCTCCGCCGCGAAGAAAAACGCGGCGGTCGGGATGACAAGGTTCAGATGAGCAGGATGGATCGACCAGGTTCCATTTGGCACACGGTTACACCGTAACAACGGCCTTCTGGTACTCCTCGTAGGTGCCCTTGAAGTCGGTAATTTTGTGATCGGTTTCGAAGTGCCAAATGCGGGTGGCGACTTCGTCGATCAGGTCGTGATCGTGGGTCACAAGAAAAACTGTTCCCTGGTAACGCTGCAGTGAGATGTTCAGCGCGTTGATGGCTTCGAGATCCAAGTGATTGGTGGGTTCGTCGAGGACGAGGACGTTCGGCTTTTGCAGCATGAGCTTGCAGAAGAGGATGCGCGCAGCTTCGCCACCGGAGAGCACGCTGGTGGACTTGGTGGCTTCTTCGCGGGCGAAGAGCATCTGGCCGAGCAATCCGCGAATTTCTTCGCTCACGGCTTGCGGGGCCCATTGATGGAGCCAGTCGAGCACGGTCATGCCGCCGTCGATTAGGCTGCGGTGGTCCTGGGCGAAATATCCGATGGAGGCTTCGTGACCCCAGACCACTTTGCCGGCAGTCGACGAACGGGCCAGCGTAGCCGCTGACCTTGCGCAACTCGGCTTCGGGGGTGGTGGGAGAATTTGCCAGCAGTGCGTTTAACAGAGTGGTCTTCCCTGCTCCGTTGCGGCCCATCAGTGCGATTTTTTCACCGCGGATGATGCTGGCGGTGAAATCGCGAATGACTTTTTTGTCGTCGTAGGCCTTGGCCAGGTGCTCGACTTCGAGAATGTGCTTGCCCGAGGGACGCTTCTGCTCGAACTTGATGAACGGACGCTGAATGTTCGAGCGTGCCAGCTCAGTTACTTGCAGACGTTCTACTTCCTTACGGCGCGATTGCACCTGGCTTGAGCGGGTGCCGGCGGCAAATCTCTGGATGAATTCGTTTAGCTGGGCAATCTTTTTTTCGCGCTGCGCGTTGGCCGATTCGATCTGCGAGCGGACCTGCGTTTTGGCGATCACCATGTCGTCGTAGGTTCCGGTGTAGGTGATGATGGTTTCGTAGTCGATGTCGGCGATGTGGGTGCAAATACTGTTCAGGAAATGGCGATCGTGCGAAATGGTGATGACGACGCCGTCGTAGACATTGAGAAATCCCTGCAGCCAGTGGATGGAATCCAAGTCGAGGTTGTTGGTGGGCTCGTCGAGCAGCAGGGCTTGCGGATGGCCGAACAGGGCCTGCGCCAGCAGCACGCGGACTTTTTGTCCGCCTTGCAGTTCGCTCATTTTGCGGGAGTGCAGTTCGTCGGGGATGTCGAGACCTTGCAGCAGAATTGCGGCATCGCTTTCGGCTGTGTAGCCGTCTTCTTCGCCGACGATGCCTTCGAGTTCGCCGAGCTTCATGCCGTCTTCGTCGGTCATGTCGTGCTTGGCGTAGATGGCGTCGCGTTCCTGGATGGCGGTCCACAGGCGCTTGTTGCCCATGACGACGGTGTCGATCACGCCGAAGGCGTCGAAGGCGAATTGGTCCTGGCTCAAGACGCCGAGCTTGCGCGGACGCACGACCGTGCCTTTTTGCGGCTCGAGTTCGCCGCTTAGCAACTTCATGAATGTGGATTTTCCCGAGCCGTTGGGCCCGGTCAGGCCATAACGCTTGCCCGGCGTGAACGCCGTGGAAACTTCTTCAAACAGTATTTTGGCGCCGTAGCGCATGGACACATTGCTGACTGAAAGCATGATTTCTGGTTTCTCTTCTTCTGGCTTCTTCGATTTTTGGCTTCTACGGGGAAGCTCTTCAGGACCTGCGGGGAATTTCCGCCAAAACGGTACGCAGCTGGTGTTATTAGAATATCATGCTGCGTCTCGATTGACGCGTGCGCGGACGTAACCTCTTCGCCGAAAACACGGTCAGAAGCTCAAGCGGGCCGGCAGCCGAAATCCCCGGCCTTCGAAAACCGCGAAGACCGGGGCAGCCTCGGTAGTGGTAGTTTTCACGAGCGCCCGGAGCAGGGTCGGCTTAGCCTCTAACGAAGGCAAATCAAAGGCCTTTAACCGCAAAGGCCGCGAAGGAACTGCAGCTAAGGTCGCAAAGCAAAGCGACCTTCAGTTCAAGGGCTTCGGATTCGCACTACCTTCGATCAACTGTTGCACTGGGGTGGCCACCATGAGGAGCAAGTCTGCTTTTCGCTTTTTTGCGCTGTCGACGACGGCTGATTGCTGCGTTTTCCACGAATTCGGGGGCGACTGCGATTTATCGAGATAGTCGAGCGCTTGCAGGCCAGCGGCGCCGAGAGCGGAAAGGTCGACGGAGATCGGGGCAACCTCCTGCAGAAGGAATGAGCGGTCGAGCAAGGGGTGAAGTTTCGCGTCGTTGTCGCGCCAGAGTGCAAGATAAGTCCTGAGTTGCGCTTCCGCCGCCTGGTCTTTGTTGCCGCTTTGGATGAACGTTTGCACGAGGTTGCTGAAATTTCGTGCTACGTCGCTCTCGGGATAGACGGCGTCGATCATGCGGTTCAGTGGTGCGTGGAAGTCGATGGGGCCTTTGGCGTCGTCCCAGCGGTTGTAGTCTTTGACGGGCTCGACTACATCGGCGAGCACTCGCAGGGCGGAAATGTCTTGCGAGCCGGCCATGCGCTGCAGCATTTGCGTACGCGCCGATCTGTGAGTCAGGCCCAACCACTCGAGGCGCAGGCTGATGGCGTTGAGTCTGGTGTACATCGAGTCGACATCTGTGATTTGTTGCGGAGACCACAGGCGCTCGGCGATCGCAGCGTTGCGGGGCCAGATGTGGGAGTCGATGTTTTCGGGAGTGACCCACTCGGCCCACTGGCAGGACTCGCCGCCGAGGATGCGCTTCTGTTCTTCGGGAGTCAGATTCGCCGCCTCACCGCTCATGGGATCGACGGCGTAGTGCCGCGACGCGGGCCACATCAGGTCGAGATAGTATCCGAACGAAAGCAGGCCGCTGTAGCCTTGTTTCGCGGCCTCGGCCAGCGACTTCTGGCCGCGCCAGGATTGCACTGTGATCGTCTTCGGCAAGTCGGGATGCAGGATCTCGTCCCATCCGATCATCGTCTTGTGATTTTTGCTAACGATCTTTTGCAGGCGTTGATTGAAGTAGGCCTGCAGATCCTGATTGTTCTTCATGTTGTGGGCATGAATGAAGGCCTGGATTTTCGGATTGGCGTTCCACTGCTTGCCGTCGACTTCGTCTCCGCCTATGTGGAAATAGGCGTCGGGAAAGAGCTTCGCCATTTCTGCAATGAATTTTTCCAGGAATTTATAGGTCGACTCCTGCGTGGGGTCCATGATTGGGTCGATCCCGCCGCCTTCCAGCGTGTAGGGACCTGTGCCACTGGAGAGTTCGGGATAGCCGAGGAACCAGGAGCGGCTGTGTCCAGGGATATCGAACTCGGGCATTACGCGAATGCCGCGATCGTGGGCGTAGGCGATGAACTCGCGGATTTCGTCCTGCGTATAGAAAAGGCCGTCGGAGCCCATGCCGGTCAGCTTGGGAAATTTCTTGCTCTCGACGCGGAATCCCTGGTCGTCGGAAAGGTGCCAGTGCAGGACGTTCATCTTCACGGCGGCCATGGCGTCGAGGTTGCGCTTGAGCACATCGATGGGGATGAAGTGGCGGCTGACGTCGATGAGCAGGCCGCGCCACGGGAAGCGAGGCTGGTCTTTGATGGTGACGGCAGGAACGGAAAATCCGGTGGCGGAGGGTTGGACTAACTGCAGGAAAGTCTCGAGGCCGTGCAGGACGCCCAGCGGAGTTGGAGCGGTGAGCTTCGCGCCGGAGTCGCTGACGGTCAGCTCGTACGATTCGTCTTCGCCGAGCTTTTGGACGGGCTCGCGGCCGTGGTCGGCGTGGATCTGCAGGGCCGCATTCGTGGCGCCAGCTTTGGGGCGGAACGGGATCCCGGTCTGCTTTGAAAGTTGAGACTGGAACCTGCGCACGCCGCTGTCGAGGGAGACATCGTGAAAGCCGGTAACAGCGACCGAGAACGACTGGTCGATGAGCAATTGCCCTGCGCCGGGCTGAACGCTGGCGGGCATGGGCATGAGGTTGAGTTGGGGCTGGGATTGGGCGGTGGCGAGCGTAGGCGCCAGGACAGCAAGGAATAGAACTTTCAGGGTTCGCATTGTCATTTTATTAGGGTTGTCCTTACCAGTTGCCCCGGCTCAATGGACTCAAGCAGTCGCAAGAGGTCCGGGACGTGTATCAGCAACTCACTCAGCCGACTCGATTTCGCGCGGACTATTACTACCGAGATGTTTCGGGGGTGCAGATTCTGTTGATATTCAATGCCGCGATCCAAAGTTAAAAAGACTTGAAACCCGGCTTGTTCGGCTAGCGATAACAGTTCCCCATTCTTCTTGCCCGCCAGTCCCTCCTCGGGCACTGTGCGGCAATCGTGGCTGAACAGGGAGTTCTTGAATTTCCTCGGGACGCACTCGTCGAGCAGCACTTTCATCCCAATTGGTCGACCACCAGAGACTTGGCGTGCTCAAGCACATGAACTGCGGTTTCGCGAGAAACGGTTGGAAAATCATCAAGAAAATCGTCGAGAGTTTGACCGCCTTCCAGATAGTCGAGTAACGCCTGGAAGGGTACGCGCGTCCCGCGGAACACGGGAGTGCCACCGAGCACCTCCGGGTCGCGCGTGATTACATTGTTTGATGACTCCATGACCCTAAGTCTCCGCCAAGTAAGTCTACTCCGAGGTTTTGCGGAAGCCAATCACTACGTCGGTTGGGGTTAGCACAGCTAATGGCCGCCGGCGAGTTCGCGGACGATTGCGCCGACGAACTGTTTGGCGTCGCCGAAGAGCATCAGGGTGCGGTCGAAATAATAGAGCGGGTTGTCGATGCCGGCGAAGCCGGGGCTCATGCCGCGCTTGATGACCATGACGGTGTGGGCTTTGTCGACGTCGAGGATGGGCATGCCGAAGATGGGGCTGGACTGGTCGGTGCGAGCGGCGGGGTTGGTGACGTCGTTGGCGCCGATTACGAGGGCTACGTCGGTTTGCGGGAAGTCGCCGTTGATTTCGTCCATCTCGATGAGGCGGTCGTAGGGAATGTCGGCTTCGGCGAGCAGGACGTTCATGTGGCCGGGCATGCGTCCGGCGACGGGATGGATGGCGAAGCGGACGTCGACGCCTTTTTTGGTGAGCACGTCGTAGAGTTCACGGACTTTGTGCTGCGCTTGCGCGACGGCCATGCCGTAGCCGGGGACGATGACGACTTTATTCGCGGCGGCGAGAATGGCGGCGGCTTCTTCGGGAGTGGCGCTGCGAACGGGCTTGGCTTCCGCTGCTCCGGCGGCGGCGGCTTGCACCTGGCCGAAGGCTCCGAAGAGTACGTTGGTGAAGGAACGGTTCATCGCCTTCGACATGATGACGGAGAGGATTAAGCCGGAGGATCCGTCGAGCGCGCCGGCGATGATCAGCAGTTTGTTGTTGAGCACGAATCCCATGGCGGCGGCGGAGAGTCCGGCGTAGGAATTCAGGAGGGAGATAACCGTCGGCATGTCGGCGCCGCCGATGGGGATGACCAGCAACACGCCGAATACGAGAGAGACGCCGACGATGAGCGGGAAAAGTTGCTTTGCCTCCGGATGCAGTACCAGATAGACCGCGCTGCCGATGGCTACGATGAACAGCAGGAGGTTGACGAGGTTCTGGCCCTTGTAGGTGATCGGGCGCTGGGGGAGGATCTCTTGTAGTTTTCCCGCGGCCATCAGGCTGCCGGTGAAGGTGAGTCCGCCGAGGATGACTTCCATGGAGAGGACGGACAAGCCGAACTTGGAGGCGTTCTGGGTTCCCAGATAAAACTCCGCGGTGCCGACTAAGGTGACGCAGAGCGCGCCGAAAGCGTGGCTGAGGGCGGTCCGCTGCGGGACGGCGGTCATCTGCACCATGCCGAGCGGAACGCCGATGCCGCTGCCGAGCACGAGCCCGATGACGATCCATTTGTAATCGACGATGCCGTGGTGGAGAAGCGTGCCGGCAATGGCCAGCACCATGCCGATCTCGCCGGCCCATATGCCGTGGCGGGCGGTGGTGGGCGAACTCATCCACTTCAGCGACAGAATGAAAAGAGCGCTGGCGATGAGGTAGATGATTTCGATTAAGGTTTGGCTTGCGGCTAACTCGGTCATGATGGCTTTAAATCTGTTTTGCTATAAATCTGTTTTGTCTTGAATCCGCTATTTCTTTACCGGGCGGCTGGTCTTGAACATTTTCAGCATGCGGTCGGTGATGAAAAATCCGCCGACTACGTTGCTGGTGGCTGCGACGATGGCGATCACTCCGAGGACGGTGGCGAAGGTACTCTTTTTCTCGCCTACGAGAACGATCGCGCCGACGACGGCGATGGCATCGAGGGCGTTGGTGAGCGACATGAGCGGGGTGTGGAGCAACGGCGACACGTGGCGGATGACTTCGAATCCGATGAATGCCGCCAGCATGAAGACGAAGAGCGCGTCGATCAGAGTTGAACCCATGTGTCTCCTCAATTGCAGTTGCCAGTTGCCAGGGGTCAGTTGCCAGTTCTTGGTTGCCGTCTCTGCATAACCGCGGCCTTTGTCTATCCACTTGCCGGGGCTAATGCCGGCAGCTTGAAAAATTCGCGCACGCGGGCGTTCACGACTTCGCCGCCCTGCGTGACCATGGTCTCGCGGATGATTTCGTCTTGCGTGTTCAGTTGCAGTTTTCCGTCTTTCACCAGGTACAGCAGAAATGTTGTGACGTTGCGGGCGTACATCTGGCTGGCGTGATAGGGGACGCTGCTGGCGAGATTGATCGCGCCGATGATCGATACACCGAACTCTTTCACGGTCTCTCCGGTGCGCGTGAGTTCGCAGTTGCCGCCGCGTTCGGAGGCGAGGTCCACGATCACGGAGCCGGGGGCCATCCCTTTGACCATTTCTGCGGTGATGAGAACCGGAGACTTCTTGCCTGGAATCACAGCCGCAGTGATCACAACGTCGCTGTCGGCGACCACGCGAGTCAGGAGTTCACGCTGTCTAGCGTAGAAGGTTTCGTCCTGGGCGGTGCCGTAGCCACGGGCGTCTTGCGCATTCTGGGCTTCGATGGGGAGTTCGACGAAGCGTCCGCCGAGGCTCTGGACTTGTTCTTTGGCGGCAGGGCGCATGTCATAGGCCGACGAAACGGCGCCCAGGCGGCGGGCGGTCGCGATGGCTTGCAGTCCGGCCACTCCGGCACCGATGACGAAGATGCGCGCGGGAGTGATGGTGCCGGCGGCCGTGGTCATCATGGGAAAAACTCGCAGCGAAGTTTCGGCCGCGAGCAGGACCGCTTTGTACCCGCAGATGGTGCCCATGGACGAAAGGACGTCCATGCTCTGGGCGCGGGTGGTGCGGGGCATCAGTTCGACCGAGAAGGATGTGACGCCGGCTTGCGCGATTTGCTGCACGATTTCGGCAGAGCCCATGGGGCGCAGAAATCCGATGAGTGCCTGGCCGCGGCGAAGAAGAGGAAGATCGGCCTTACCCGTAAGATCGTTGGAGCCGTAGCAGAGGACTTGGACGATTATGTCGGCAGTGCTGAACACAGAGGCGCGATCAGGGAGAATCTTGGCGCCTTTTTCGACGTAGAGCGCGTCTGGATAACCGGCCGCTTCTCCGGCGCCCGATTCGATTACAACTTCCAGGCCGGCTTTGGCGAGATTTGGAATCACCACGGGAACCAAGGCCACGCGACGCTCGCCTGGGTAGCTTTCTTTTGGCACTCCAACAATCACGCGGCTTTGATCCTTTCGATTGAGGTGTCAGTTTTGCGATCTGACTACGGCACGGCTTTGCCCTTGGCCCGGGCTCAGCCCCTGAAGCAACAACCTCGCGATCCTTTCATGAGCATGGCGTGGTTTCTGTGACGGGCATCACATATCGTGGTCAAATCATCACAGTACCGCGCCTCAGCATCGTTGCGTCCGTAGCAACAACGACTCGGCTCCTTAAGGGTGAACGGAAACAGTAACAGATCAGCGAAGGCCTGAGAAGATGGAGGGGAAACCTGTTTCACCACTAAGGACACTAAGGAGCACGAAGGAAACCCTTCCTTGTATTCGTTTTGGAAATGTTGGGGCTTGATGTTAACTTTAACGACTCAGCGCAGCGACTCAGATAGACCCAGCGAGCTACCCACGTGACTTCTGCACTCCGAGAATGGCTCAACCTCATCATTCGGTGGTTCCACGTGTTCGCGGGCATTATGTGGGTCGGGCAGACTTATTACTTCACGTGGCTTGACGGGCAATTCGGAAAACTGGGAAAGAATGCGAATGAGAGCGCAGTGCCTTCGCAAGTCTGGATGGTGCACAGTGGCGGGTTCTACACCGTAGAAAAAAAGAGTTCGCTGAGCGTGGGACCCGAGCAGGTGCGCTGGTTCCGGTGGGAAGCGCTGATGACCTGGCTGAGCGGAGTGGCGCTGCTTTTTCTGGTTTACTACTCGAGCAGCGGGCTGATTGATCCGGACGTCGCCGATATTTCGCAGGGATGGGGCATCGCCATTGGGCTCGCCGTTTTGATCGGGGGGTGGCTGGTTTACGATTTGGCGCTGAAATCGCCGCTGGGTAAATCGGAAGGGGGATTCGCGGTGTTTGCGATTCTCATGATCGCTGCAGTTTCGTGGGGACTGCTTCATGTATTCAGCGGGCGGGCTGCCTATATTCACGTGGGCGCGATGATGGGGACGATCATGACGCTGAACGTGTGGATGCGGATTCTTCCGGCGCAACGGAAAATGATCGCGGTGGCGGCGGAGGGCGGCAAGTTTGACGCGTCGCTGGGCGCTCAGGCCAAGCTGCGATCGAAGCAAAATACGTTCATGGCCGTGCCTGTCGTTTTCATTATGATCAGCAATCATTTTCCGGTGGCGACTTACGGGAATACGCACAATTGGGCGGTGCTGGTGGCGCTGGTTGCGGGCGGGTTCGTGGCGGCGGCGATTATCCGCAAGGCCTGAAGTTTCTGGTGGGGAAAAAACAGGGTTGCGACACCTCGTCGCGACAAAGCTGGTTGCGACAAAAACATGGCGGAACTCGACTACGCTGCGATGCTGGCGGTGGCACTGGCGGAAGCGCGCAAGGGACTGGCGGAGGGCGGAATTCCGATTGGCGCCGCGATTTTTGACTCGAGCGCGAAACTGGTTGGCGCCGGGCACAACCGGCGAGTGCAGAATGGCGATCCTTCGTTGCACGGCGAAACTGACGCGTTCCGCAATGCGGGGCGGCAACGCAGTTATCGCAAGCTGATCATGGTGACGACTCTGGCTCCGTGCTGGTACTGCAGCGGGCTGGTGCGGCAGTTTGGCTTTCGCACGTTGGTGGTCGGCGAGAGCCGTAATTTTCCCGGCGGGCTGGATTGGCTGCGCTCGCTGGGCGTACGGGTGATCGATCTCGATTCCGAGGAGTGCGCGGCACTGCTGGCCGGCTACATTCGTGCCCATCCCGAGGTGTGGCACGAGGACATTGGCGAAGAGTAGGTGGATATGAAACTCGACAAACAGTTATTGAAGTCTCTTCCCAAGGTGTTGTTGCACGAGCACCTGGACGGGGTGCTGCGTCCGAAAACAGTTATTGAACTGGCGCGCGAGGCAAAATACTCGGAACTTCCCACCGAAGATCCGGAGGCGCTGGCGGAATGGTTTTTCCGCGGGGCTAACCAGGGGAGCCTGAGCAAGTATCTGGAGGGTTTTGCGCACACGATCGCGGTGATGCAAACGGAAGAGGCGTTGGAGCGGGTGACTTATGAGCAGGCTGAGGATCTGAGCCGGGACGGCGTGGTTTACTTTGAGACTCGGTTCGCGCCCGTATTCCACACCCGCAAGGGGTTGACCCACCAACAGATTGTTTCCGCGGTGTTGAAGGGATTGGAACGCGGACGCAAGGATTTTGGAGTGCGGTCGGGGTTGATTATTTGCGCCATGCGAAATATGAATGTGTCGCTGGAAATGGCGGAACTCGCGGTTGACTTCCGCGAGCGTGGGGTGGTGGGCTTCGATCTTGCGGGGGAAGAAGGCGGCTATCCTCCGAAGAAGCATGTGGAGGCCTTTCACTACATTCAGCGGGAGAATTTCAACATTACGGTGCACGCGGGCGAGGGATACGGGAAAGAGTCGATCTGGCAGGCGATTCAATACTGCGGGGCGCATCGCATTGGACACGGCACGCGGCTGATTGATGACATCGCGGTGAAGGACGGCAAGGCAGTGAAGCTGGGCGACCTGGCACAGTACGTTCTCGACAAACGAATTCCGCTGGAGATTTGCCTGTTGAGCAATGTGCACACCGGCGCGACGCCGAGTCTCGCGGAGCATCCGTTCAAGATTCTTTACCAGGAAAAGTTTCGCGTGACTCTGAATACGGATAACCGGCTGATGAGCCGCACTTCGATGACGCAGGAATTCGAGGCTGCGGCGGAGACGTTCGGCTTGACGGTGAATGATTTCGAGAAGATCACCATCAATGCAATGAAGAGCGCTTTCTTGCCCTACGATCAGCGGATTGAGTTCATCTACTCAACTATCAAGCCCGGTTATGCCGGCATTCGTAAGTCCGCGGGCTAGACTTCATGTGCTTCATTCCAAGGTACATGCCAGGATTTATTTTTCTTCTGTGTGTTTCGGGCCTGCTATGTGCGCAGGCCGCGACGCAGAGTTCGCCGATCCGCGTCAAGGTTGTGGTGGTCACGATGTTCGAGCGCGGCGAGGACACCGGTGATACGCCCGGGGAATTTCAGCTTTGGGTGGAACGCGAGCATCTTGACCAGATTCTTCCGCTGCCTTCCGGCTATCACCACGTGCGCATGAACAAGGATGGAGTGCTCGGAATGGTGACGGGAGTGGGAACGGCGAAGGCGGCGGCGTCGGTGATGGCGGTGGGGCTCGATCCCCGATTTGACTTGTCGAAGGCGTACTGGATTGTCGCTGGGATTGGCGGCGGGGATCCGGTGGATGTTTCGGTTGGGTCGGCGGTTTGGGCGGACCATGTTGTTGACGGCGATCTCGCGTTTGAGATTGATGCGCGCCAGATTCCTCAGAATTGGCCGACTGGGTATTTGCCGCTGCGCAAGGGCACGCCTTACGAGCAGCCTGTCAGCGACGAGTATGGCGCAGCTTATACGCTGAATTCGGAACTGGTGGGTTGGGCGTTTCGGCTGACGCGAGATGTGCCGCTTGCGGATTCCGATTCGTTACGCAAATCGCGGGCGCGGTTTGCGGGGTTTCCGAATGCGCTGAAGCCTCCGTTCGTGGCGCGCGGCGATACGCTTTCGGCGAGCACGTTCTGGCACGGCTCGAAGATGGATGAATGGGCCAATGCATGGACTCGCTATTACACCGGCGGCAAAGGGAATTACATGGTCGCGGCGATGGAGGATTCGGGTACGCTGCAGGCGCTCACGTTCCTGAGCCAGGCGGGGCGTGTTGATCTGCGGCGCGTGCTGGTGCTGCGCACGGTGAGCAACTACGATCGCGAAGCGCCGGGCGTGCCGGTGGCGGAAAGTTTGCAGGAGATGGTTTCTGGAAACTACTCGGCTTATATGCCGGCGCTGGAGGCGGCGGAGACGGTGGGCGACAAAGTGGTGCGCGATATTGTGGAACATTGGGAGGATCGGGAGTCTGCGATTCCGCACGCGCCGTAGCGAACGTAAGTCGTCTTGAGGGCGAGGCGGTAGCAAGAAGCGGTTTTGTGTGAAGTCAAAAGCCAGTCGAGCATTCGCTCGACCTGGACGGGCAAGAGCGCCCGTCCCCACACAAGCTTGACGCGAGGCTAACTCGATAAGGCCGCCAAGGTTTCTGCCAGCACTAGAACTCCTCTCGCGATATCTTCCGGCGAAGCGTATTCGTCGGGACGATGGCTGTATCCGTTGCGGCATGGGATGAAGAGCATGGCGACGGGAGCGATGCGCGACATGAAAAGTGAGTCATGATAGGCGCGGCTGACCATGGGAAGAAAATTCAATTGGTGCTTGCGGCAGGATTCGGAAAGGGCTTCGACGATTTCGGAAGCACTGGCCGCGGGAGCGTCGGCATTCAGCAACTCGGTGTGGATGGAAACCTGGCGCTGGCTTGAGATTACTTGGCCGGCTTGTTGCATGGACTGAATCACAGCATCGCGGCGCTGAAGATCGGTGTCGCGAATATCGGCGCTGAGATGTACGCGGCTGGGAATGCTGTTGACGGCGCCGGGAAAGACTTCGCAGATTCCGACCGTGGCCACAGTATCGGCCGCGCCGCTGGTACGGGCGGCGGTTTCGATGGCCAAGATTAATTCGGCGGCCGCGCAAAGGGCGTCGCGGCGATCAAGCATGAGAACGCCGCCGGCGTGGCCTCCAGCGCCTTCGAGAGAGATGCGAAAACTTGCCGGGGCTGCGATTTGCGTGACCACGCCCAGCGGAATTTTGTCGCGCTCAAGCACAGGGCCCTGCTCGATGTGGAGTTCGACAAACGCTTTGTAGTAGCCGGCCGGTAATTTTACTTGTTCGAGTTCGCCTGGCATCCCTGCCTGGCGGCGAACTTCTTCGACCGTGGCGCCGGACTTGTCTGTTAGTTTTCTGGCGGCATCGGGAGAGAGCGTGCCTGATAACAAACGGCTACCCAAGCATCCGATTCCGAAACGCGTGGGTTCTTCCGCAGTGAAAATCAGCAACTCAATCGAGTGCGTGGGGCGAAAGCCCGATCGCTGAAGTGCGCGGATCGCTTCGAGGCCGCCCAGGACGCCGACTACGCCGTCATATTTGCCGGCATTTGGAATCGCGTCGATGTGGGAGCCAGTGCCGACGACCGGTGCTGACGGGTTGGAACCGTTCCAGCGCGCGAAGGTGTTGCCGATCGCATCCTCGCGGAGCGTGAGATCCGCTTCCTCACAGCGTGATTTCATCCAGGCTCGCGCTTTGAGATCGGCGGGAGTGAAAACAATTCGAGTTACGACCGGAGGTTCGGCCTCGGAAATCGAGCCCAGAGCTTCGATCTCGGACAGGAGGCGATTTTGATCGACTTCGATGGCGAGGGGCATGGTTATCTTTTATGACTATTTTTCCGCCAGCGGATGCCGGTTCCAATCTTTGTAGATGAGATATTTTGCCGGCGCTTTGCCGATCGCTCCGAACCATTGCGGGCACCACGGTCCCATCCAGATGAAATCGCCCGCGGTCACGGGATACCAGGAATTTCCGAGGCGGTAAATGCCGCCGCCTTCGAGCATGAGGAGTCCGTGTTCCATGATGTGCATCTCGACCATGCTGAGGGCTGCGCCCGGTTGATAAACCATGGTGTTGACCGCGAAATCGAACTTCATTTCGTCTGGAAGCAGGCATTTGACCTGGAGTCCGGGATCGTCGTTGAGAGGATGCGACGGGATCGCGTCTTCGCTGGATATGATCGGCTGCGGGGGTTTAGTCGAGGCCAATGCCTGGTAGCGTTTTTCAATCACGGCTACGCGGCTGGGTTGCGACGCGGTCACGCGGTGAGTAGAACCTTCGGGCAAGTATGCGTAGCCACGCGGGCCGAGTTCGCTCCTTTTGTTTCGCCCCTTCACGTGCACACTCCCCTCGATCACATAAACGAAACGTTGCGCGGAGGTGCTGCCCAGTTCGCCGCCTGCTTCGAATTCGGCGGTGTATTGCGTGAACTTCGCGCCCAGCGCGGGGCCGGCGTGCACGACGGCGGTGCATGCCTTCATCCCCGGCAAGGGTGTGCGCACGAACGTGTCGGCGGTCAGTAAGAGGTGATTTCGCTGTTGCGAGCTTCGAGTGTGGCCAAGATTTTGCACGTCACGTCCTTTTCAAAAATTCTGATGAGGAAGCCAGGCGGCGGAGCAAGTGGATGCCGCATTCGATTGCCTTCTCGACGTCCTCAACGATAACGGATTCGGCTGGGTCGTGGCTGATGCCGCCGGGCGTCCGCAAGAAGACTATGGCGGCGGGGACTTTTTCGGCGAGGATCATGGCATCGTGACCGGCTCCGCTCGTCATGCGGTGCGGCTCGCATCCGGCCTGGCGGATTGCCTCTTCGATTTGATCCACTAGAAATGGATCCATCGCGACGGCCTGCTGATTCAGCAGCACGTTTCGGCGGACGGAGAGTCCGCGGCGTTGGGCAATTTCTTCGGACTTGCGGATGAGGTCGTCCACGGCGCGAATGCGAACTTCGTTGGTGCCGTGACGAACGTCGAGGGTGAGCAGTGCTTCGCCGGCGATGACGTTTGTGGCTCCGGGTTTGGCTTCGATTTTACCCACGGTCGCGACCATGCCCGGGGTGCTCAGCGCCAGATGCTCGACTGCCGAGATCCACTCCGCGGCGGCCGTGATACTGTCGCGGCGAAGATGCATGGGCGTTGTGCCGGCGTGGTTGGCGCGGCCGATAAATATAAACTCCAACCGGCTTTGCCCGGCGACGGCCTCGACCACACCCAGGGGGCGCTTCAGGGTCTCGAGCACCGGGCCTTGTTCGATGTGAAACTCCAGGCATGCGAGGGTGTTCGCGGGGATTTGAGCTTCGGGAATTTTTTCTGGATGCAAGCCGAAATCTTCGATGGCCTGGCGTACGGTCACTGCGTTCGCATCCTGCCGGTTCAAGAGCTGCTCGTCGAGGCGGCCAACCAGCGCGCGGCTGCCGATGAAAGGTTCGCCGAAACGCACTCCTTCTTCCTCGGAAAAACCGACCACTTCGATTCCGAACGGAAGCTTTTCTCCATTCAAGCCGGCCAACAAGGCAACGCCGAGCGTGACACCGAGAACGCCGTCGTAAGCTCCAGCATTTGGCACTGTGTCGAGGTGCGAACCAATCAACAGGCGCGGCGCGCCGGATCGCGCGGAGTCGTAGAAGCCGCGGAGATTCCCGGCGGCGTCGATGTGGACGTTTGCGCCCAACGATTGCAGCCACGATGTGATTTCGCCGTGAACTTCGCGCATGGGAGGAGAAAGAAACGTGCGTCGAGTGCTGGCGGGATCTTCGCTGATGCGCGCCAGCTGACGGCAACGTGCGATGACAAGCCCCGCGCTGGTCTGGAATGGACGTGCGCGCGGCGGCTCTTTGCTTTGTGCTTCTCGCTGATTCGTCGCTGGCAGATTCATGCTGGCTGATTCATGCTTACTGAGTTATGCCGAGAAGGTTCAGCTTCCGCGGTACGTTGTATATCCGTTGGAAGTCAGTAGCAACGGGATGTGGTAATGCGATTCGCCGTCGCGGACCTGAAACGTAATTTCCACCACCGGATAGAGACCTTCGAGCTTCTGCGCGCTGTAGTAACTTCCGGTATCGAACAGCAAGCGATAAGGCCCCGACGGCAGCGGGTGGTCTGGTGGAAGCAGCTGAGCGCACCGGCCATCTGAGTCGGTGTGAGCGGACGACAGAAGATGCCAGACGCCGGTCGCTTCCTGCCGCTCCAACTTCACGGGAACGTGGACCGCGGGCTTGCCGCGTGCGGTGTCGAGAATGTGAGTCGAGATGCGGTTCATTGTCTGGGGTTCATTGTCTGCATTTCATTGTCCGAGCCACTTCTTCAGACGAATCTGTGTGATCAGCCGCTGCTGCTCGGCCGCTTCGCGCAGTTCTGTTGCCGCGTCATTGTGCAGGCGGCGGCGCAGGATCGCGAGCATTTCCGGCGCTGTCTTGCCGGTTGCGCACACGATGAAGATGTGCGGAAAGCGGCGCTCGTACTCGCGATTGCCTTCGGCCAGAGCAATCTTAACAGCGTCGGCGGCATCGGCAACCTTCTGTTGCTCTTGCGCCGGCCATGCTGCGCACTTGGCAGTCGAGGCATGCGTCACAGATTCGCCGATTCGGGGATGACTGCGAAACGCCTGCAGCCAGTCGGTTTCGCTTAGGCTGCGCCAAATTTCGTCCGAGACAGCCAGCAGTGCCGCCTCGCTTTCAAGTGGCCGCAGGTTCGCCATCCGCGCGGCCCAGGCGGTTGATCCGCAGCAGGGCAGAATCTCATTCTCGGCCTCTTTGCCTGGAAGCTGGTTCCAGCGCGTCAGCACGGCGCTCATCGAAGTGGTCCGTCCTGTAGGTCACCATGTTTTGATTTGTCAGCACGCGGGTCACGCGAGGCGCCCAGGCGATCGAGAAATTCGACGATCAAATTGCCGGCGACAGTGGCGCGATAGCGAGCCGTGGAGCGGATATCGTCAATGGGGCTGATTTCCCGGATGGCGGTTTTCCTGGCCAGAGTCAGCAACGCTCGATCGATGGCCTTGCCTTGCACTGCTTTTTCTGTCTCGACCAGTCGAAGTGGAACCGGCGCAACGCTCCCCAGCGCGATGCGAACGTGTTCGATTCGCGGAGTGTCAGCGGCACCGCTCGAGAGCAGCCCGAGAGCAGCGATGCATACTTTTGAAATCGCCTGCGCGTTGCGGGCACCCACCTTGCGCGCGTAGGGAACGTAGTTCGAGAACTTTCGTGGCAGGCATATGGTGCGGATGAGTTCGTCGGGCGAGAGTTGTGTCTTTTTATAGCCGGTGTGAAAACCGTTATATGGGAGACGGCGCTCACCGCGGGCGGAAACCAGAATCAACTGAGCGTCGTAGACCAGCAGTGCGGGCAGCGAATCTGCGGCGGGCGACGCGTTGACGATGTTGCCACCAATGGTGCCGCGATTCTGATTGGCGATTCCTCCCGTCCATTGCGCTGCACTGGCCAGCAGCGGTACCTCGCGTCGGACAACTTCATGTTTGCGCAGGTCGGTGTAGGTGCATCCGGCACCGATCCGAATCTCATCCGGCAAAATGTCGATCCGGCGCAGCTCGGGAAGATTCCAGATGCTGAGCAAGTTTCTTGCGGTCAGCTTTCCCGCGGCGTATTGCACCATGACGTCCGTGCCACCTGCGATCGGGAGCCAAGCGCCGGGTTCGGCGGCGAGCAGAGACACGGCTGCGTGCAGGCTGCCGGGAGCGACGAGTTGATAGTCGGACGGATCGCTTCTCATTATGATGTGTTACGGGATGCGTTACGCGATGTGTTACGCAGATGTCCCACGGCGGGCTACCTCCATGACGGCTTCGAAAATTTGCATGTAGCCGGTGCAGCGGCAAAGATTGCCCGAGAGTCCTTCGCGGATTTCTTCGAGCGTGGGCTGCGCTTGCTTGTCCAATAAATGAACTGCAGCGAGAATCATGCCGGGAGTACAAATGCCGCACTGGGCGCCGCCGCATTCGAGAAAAGCCTGCTGCATGCGGCGAGCCGGTTCGTGCGCGGCGAGTCCCTCGATGGTAAGGATTGCGGCGCTTTTAGCCTGGAGAACGGGAATCAGGCAGCTGTTTACCAGAACGCCGTCCATTAATACGGAGCATGATCCGCACTCGCCCTCGCCACAACCTTCTTTTGTGCCGGTCGAGTTGAACTCGTGCCGCAGCACGTCGAGCAGGCGTTCCATGGGATAGACGCGAACCATCTTGCGCTCACCGTTGACTTCGAGCGACAGGTCGCACTTGCCATCATCTTTTTTTTCTGGTGCTTGCGTCATCGTGTTCCGCCGAGGGGTTGAGGTTCGCGTTCGGGCGACGCCTGAGACGTGAGCGCCTCGAAGACGTCCTCGGGAAGCAGCGGAATCGAGTCAAAGGGAATGCCCAAGGCATCGACGACGGCGTTGACGATGGCGGGCGCTGGACCGTCCATGGGGAGCTCACCGATTCCCTTTGCGCCGAACGCGCCGTGAACGTTGCCCAGTTCTTCGAAGAAGACGCGAATGGGCGGGAGGTCAGCGGAAGTGGGCATGATGTAGTTGGTCAGCTGGCCGTTCAGCATGCGGCCGTTTTGCCAGATGATTTTTTCATACAACGTCATCCCGATTGCTTGCGCTACACCGCCGGTGATCTGGCCCTCCGCCAGGACCGGATGCAGAACCTTGCCGACTTCCTGCAGGGCGACGAAGTCGTCCACCGACACGCTGTATGTGTTCAGATCGACGCTGACTTCTGCGATGTAAACCGCCCAGGCGAATGCGGCATAGGCTTCACCTCGATATTTTGCATCGTCCCAGAAGACACCGGGCGGCGCTTCGTAGCGCGCAAGCGAACGGAACGGGCCGTGGGCGGCGACGTAATTCCGGCAGGCAGCGCGAAATTCTTCGGGGGAATAGGAATCTGCCAGAAGGCCGGCAGCTTGCAGCGTTTGTTTGATTCCCTGGGCGGCTGACTGCACTATTTTTCCCACCACCATCACGGTGCGTGACGCGACTGTGGGACCGCTATTCGGCACCTCAACAGTATCCGGCTGCGCGACTACCACGTCTTCATATCTCAGGCCGAGAGTTTCAGCCACGATCTGCGAAAGGACCGTCTTGGTTCCCTGGCCGAATTCGGTGCTCGACACCAGAACCCGCACGGTTCCGTCGGCGCATCCCTCGACGGCGACGAGTGAACTCAGATAGCGTTCTCCCGAGCCGGTGAACCCTGCGCCGTGAAGAAAAGTGGCGATGCCCATTCCTTTCTTTTGGGTGCTGGTTTCGTTCTGCGCAGCGAAGCGTTTTCGTTTGGCCGAGTAGTCCGAGAGTTCGAGCGCGCGATCGAGAAGCTTGTCGAGATCGATGGGTTCGTGAACCGTTTGATCGGTGGTGGTGGTCTGGCCGGTCCTCAGGAAGTTTCGGCGGCGAATTTCGACGGGAGAAACGCCGATGGTTTGCGCCATACGATCCATGTGCCGCTCCATCGCGAACAGGCTTTGCGGCGCTCCGAATCCGCGAAAAGCCCCGTGCGGCGGGGCATTGGTGGCGACGGCCTTGGCGCGGATGCGGATGCTGGGCCAGTAGTAAGGCCCGCCTGCGTGAATGGTGCCGCGTGAAAGCACGACGGACGACAACGTCGCGTACGCGCCGCCATCAATCGTGAAATCGATTTCACCGCCAAGGATCCTGCCGTCTTTGCTTATCGCCGTGCGGTGCCGGGTGCGCGAGGGATGACGCTTGGTGGTGGCGACCATGTCTTCCATACGGTCGTAGATGATCTTCACTGGCCGTCCAGACTTCATAGCCAGGAGCGCGGCGTGCCCGGCGATCATCGAGGGATATTCTTCCTTACCGCCGAACGCGCCACCGGTTTCCATCTGCACGACTCGCACTTTATCCTCGGGCAGGTTGCACAACTTCATCAGGGCCTTGTGCACATAGTAGGGACATTGCAGCGAGCCCCACACGGTGATGCCCTGCGCCGCATCGAAGGTCGCAATCATTCCATTGTTCTCGATGTAGAGCTGCTCCTGCGCGCCGGTGCGGTATTCGCCCTCGACGATGAATGCGGCCTGGTCCCAGACCTGATCGACGTTGCCTTTCTCGACCAGGTAGGTCTTGAACGTGTTGTCTGCGCCCCAGATAATTTCGGAGCGTTGTTCGCTCTCTTCGATTGTGAAGATTGCTGGAAGAGGTTCGTATTCGATTGAAACCGCTGCCACTGCTTTGGAAAGAACATGGCGATCGGGATGGGCAAGCAGCAAAATCGGCTCCTCCGGATGGTTGACGAATTCGCTGGCCAGACACGGCTGATCGTCAACGATGAGAGCGATGCAATTCGCACCGGGGATGTCTTTGGCCGAGACGATTACGAATTCGTCCCATGCGATCCCTGGGCCGAAGGTGATCTTCCTGATTTTGCCGCGCGGGACCTGGCTGCGAACGGTGGCGCCGTGGAGCATCTTGGGCAGAACCATGTCGTCCACGTATTGCGCATGCCCGGTCACCTTCTCGCGACCTTCCTTGCGCGGAACCGGCTTGCCGATGATGCGATCATTCGCCATACGAGTAAAGTTCCGTGACACTCTGGAAAATCCCAGGGTTCCCTGGTGGACCTGGGGATGGGATAGTGTATGACAGACGAGGGCAGACCGGCTGGAAGTTTTGGGCGAGCCGAGAAACATTAGTGACGACGCCCCGAGGCGCTAGCGGCGCCACTCCTGGCCGCGAGGTCCAAATGGAAAGCCGCCTTCGAGGAAAACCGTCGCTCCGCGCAAATACGTTGCCTTCACCACTCCGCATAGCTTTTCTCCCATGTAAGGAGAAATCCAATGGCGGTAGTGCAAGCGATCCTCTGTGACCGTGAACTCCGCGTCCGGATCGAACACGACGAAGTCTGCATCGTAGCCGGCGGCAAGTCGGCCTTTGCGCACGCATCCCGCGAGTTTTGCGGGTTCTTCTGCCATCCAGCGGGCGATGTCCTCAAGGTTGAATCCGCGGCGGCTGGCCTCGGTCCACATCAAGGGCAGTGCCACGGAAAGACTGACAATGCCGCCCCACGCAGTTTTGAAGCTGCCCTCTTCTAGACGCTTCATGGCTGGCGGACAGGGAGAGTGGTCGGTCACCACCAGATCGATGATTCGATCGCGAAGGCCTTGCCACAACCTTTCGCGATTATCGCGGCTGCGAATGGGCGGCGCACATTTCGCGAGGGTCGCACCGTCAGGAATAGTTTCGGCGGCCAGGTGGAGATAATGCGGGCAGGTTTCCACGGTGAGAGGAAGGCCGGCAGAGCGTGCCGCTTGCAGCTCATCAAGGGCCAGGCTGGTCGCGAGATGAACGATGTGCAAGCGAAAACCATATTCGCGGCAAAGGGCGAGCAAGAGGCGGATCGCCGCTAACTCCGCCTCATCGGGCCGCGATTGCAGGTAGGTTGCGTAGCGCCTCCAATCGGCGCGGGACAATTTCTCGGAGGCCGCATCGATGAGACCTGGAAGCTCGGCGTGCACTAGCAGGGGCAGGCCAGTCCGCGCGACGTGCGGCAGCGCCGCGCGCAGCTGCGGCTCAGTGACCATGGTGAAACCGTCGATGCCGGGATGAATCAGGAAACACTTGAAGCCGGGCACACCGGCCGCGGCCAGCGCTTCGATGTCGCCTTGATTGTCGGCCACTACTCCGCCCCATGCGGCCCAGTCTACCCAGCAGCGCCCTTGTGCTGCGGCGCGTTTCGCCTGCAATGCGGCGACAGTCGCGGTCGCGGGCAGGCAGTTGAGAGGCATATCGACAAGCAGCGTGTGACCTCCTGCGGCCGCCGCGCGGGTCGCGGTTTCAAAGCCTTCCCACTCGGCACGCCCGGGATCGTTGATATGCACATGCGAGTCCACGAGACCGGGAAGAATCGCTGCATCGCCGAAATCGTGCACCTCGGCGTGCGCAGGCACCTGCTCCGGATCGACGACGGCACGGATCTGCTCGCCTTCCACGAGTATGGCCGCTGGGCGGGTTTTGCCCAGCGTCACTACTCGCTGCGAAAGGTATGCCTGCAAACTCAACGATTCACTCCTGCTTTCCTGAAGAAGTCGAAGCTGAAAACCAAGCGTATCAAACTCTTTCGGAATCTCGGCGGTTTGCTTATACTCGTTTCCCAGCCAAGCTGCCGCGAGAGGGTCCAGGTCGACCGCTGCGGCGTGCGGGTCGCGGGTTGCCGCAGCCAGCACACCGATGATTGTTGCATTACGGAAGTGAACCCATGGACAACCCTTTCATGGCCCGCGCGATTCAGCTCTCGGTTGAAAACGTGAACGCTGGCGGCGGACCGTTCGGCGCGGTGGTGGTAAAAGACGGCGCGATCATCGCCGAAGGCGTGAATCGCGTGACCGCAACCCACGATCCCACTGCTCACGCAGAGATTTCCGCGATCCGCGCGGCTTGCGCCAGGCTGGGCGCATTCGAACTCAAGGACTGCGATCTCTACACTTCGTGCGAGCCCTGCCCTATGTGCCTGGGAGCAATCTACTGGGCGCGTCCGGCGCACGTCTACTTCGGCGGCCTGGCCGCGGACGCTGCCAGAGTCGGCTTTGATGACGCTTTTATTTACCGCGAAATCGCGCAGCCCCATGCCCGGCGCGAGATTCCGATGATTCAGATGATGCGCGAGGAAGCGCTTGCTGCATTTCGCGCCTGGGAAAAGAAACCCAACAAGATCGAATACTGAAATCGAGCCGACATTTTCCCCCAGCCTGGCACGGCTTTGCCTATCAGCGCTAGCAAAAGATTCGCAGACGGGATCACCGGCAATGCTCGCTCTGTCGCGTATACTAACGCGATCATGAGCGACGCCGAAATGATGGTTGCGCCCGAAAATCAGAGTGGCAGCCCGAATCAGGTTCAGGGCAAATCCAGATTCAGGGCAACATTCATCGATCGATATTTCGGGCTCACCGCGAATCAGACCACGGTGCGGCAGGAGATGCTCGGCGGCCTCACCACGTTCGTGACCATGGCTTACATCGTCGTGGTGAATCCGAAAATCCTGGCCGATGCGGGAGTTCCGGCCGAAGGGGCATTGTTCGCCACTTGCATTTCCGCGGCGGTGGCCACGCTGGTGATGGGACTCTACGCTAACTACCCCATCGCGTTGGCCCCGGGTATGTCGCTGAACGCCTACTTCACCTACACCGTCTGCTTGACGATGCACATTCCTTGGCAGACGGCGCTGGCTGTTGTGTTTTTTTCCGGCGTGCTTTTTCTCGTGCTCACGGCTACGCGGGTTCGCGAGCAAATCGTCAATGGGATTCCGGATTGCCTGAAGCATTCCACGGCGGCTGGAATCGGAATTTTCATCGCCTTTATTGGCATGCGCAACGCCAAGCTGGTCGTGGCCAGTAACGCAACCTTCATCGGCCTCGGCAGCTTTTCCGACAAAGAAGTGCAAACGGCCTGCCTGGGATTGGCATTGACCATCATCCTGATGGTGCGGCGGCTGCACGGTGCAATTCTGGTAGGGATTCTTGGAACCGCGCTTCTGGGATTTGTTCGCCACATCTCGCAGTGGCCCACCGCAATTTTTTCCATGCCTCACCCGTCGTCCACTTTTCTGAAGTTGGACTTTCGCGGCGCCACTCATCTCGGCCTGCTGGAAATTCTCTTTGCTTTCCTGTTCGTTGATCTCTTCGACAATGTGGGTACGCTGGTGGGAGTCTGCGAACAAGGCGGGTTCATGCGCGAGGGCAAGATTCCTCGCGTGGGCCGCGTGTTGACTGCCGACGCGGTGGGCACGATTTTCGGATCCCTGACCGGCACTTCCAGCGTTACCAGCTACATCGAAAGCGCGGCCGGAGTCGCGGCCGGAGCTCGCACTGGATTAAGCAACGTTGCCGTCGCCGTGCTCTTTCTGCTGGCTACATTTTGCGCGCCGCTGGCGACGGCAGTGCCCAGCTACGCCACTGCGCCCGCGCTCATTCTGGTGGGCGTTTTGATGTCGCAATCGATCGGGCACGTGCAATGGAGCGAGTTCACCGAAGCTTTGCCAGCCTTCATCACGATGGTCGCCACCCCGCTCACGTTCAGCATTGCTACTGGGCTCAGCCTGGGCCTGATTTCCTACACTCTGATAAAAGTTGCGTCGGGCAAGGTTCGCGAGATCAGTCCGCTCATCTGGATTCTGACCGTTCTGTTTATTCTGCGATACGTTTATCTCGCTGCGCAGGCCTAGGGCGCGGAGTCTGGGCGAACGTTCGACGGCTTGAATGCCGCCAATGCCGCCTGGCCCAGGCTAATGCCTCCATCGTTGGGCGGGACGGCGTGATTCGTCCAGACTTGCAGCGATGCGTCTGACAGCAGCGATTTGAGATCCTTCAGCAGCAGTTCGTTCTGAAAAACTCCGCCGGAAAAAACCACTGTGTCCAATTTGTGAGTGTGCGCGATTAAACGCACGGAATCCCGCAGGCCTTGCGCAATTCCCCGATGGAAGGCGCGAGCAATTTCCTTGGCGTCGCGTCCACGAATGCGGTCTTGCGCCACGGCCAGCAACAATGGGCGAAAATCGAGTTCGTTGTCGATGAACGGAAACGGATAGGGCTCGGTCGGAGATGCACCGCGCGCGAGTTGCTCCAGCCATATCGCGGCTTGTCCTTCAAAGGTGACTTCACGAGTAAAACCGACGAGCGCAGCGGCGGCGTCAAACAGGCGTCCCACAGACGTTGTGGTGAACGTTCGCACGTTTTTGTGGACTAACTCCGTCGCCATTCGGTAGCGCTCCGAAAAGCCGAAGGGAGCGGCAAAAACGTCGGGCAATTCGTCTACCTGCGCGAGGAAACCGGCCGCCGCCTGCACCGGATAGCGCGCGGCAGCGTCGCCACCAGCGAGGATCGCGGGGCGCAAATGCGCCACACGCTCGAACCCTTCTCGCACACTGCCCACGAAAATCTCGCCGCCCCAAATCGACCCGTCGTCTCCGTAGCCGGTTCCGTCGAAGCTCACGCCGACCACTCGTTTCGCCCACTCGCCGCGTTCCGCAAGCACGGATGCCACGTGCGCGCGGTGGTGCTGCACGGCGTGAATTTGCGGAACTCCAAGCGCGGCGGCGTGTACGGTCGAGAGATATTGCGGGTGAAGATCGTGCACCAGCAGTAATTCGTCGCGGCGGACTTCATACATCGAGACCAGGTCTTCGATGGTTTCACGAAATGCGCGCAGCGATTGGTAATGGTCGAGGTCGCCAATGTGCTGGCTGACGAAGGCCTGGCCGTCCACAACGAGCGTGATCGTATTTTTCAGGTCGGCACCTAGCGCGAGAATGGGACGTTCGGAAGAAAGCGACGCGACCGCTCCCGGAGCATAGCCGCGGGCACGACGCAGGATCACAGGGCCGAAGGCTCCGGCATGCGCCACGGAGTCGTCGACGCGGCGGGCGATGGGCCGCTGCCCGATCAGAAATGAATCCGCGACGCCCGCGAGTCTCTGCAGCGCATCTTCGTCCTCGTAGGCGATGGGCTCACTCGACCGATTCGCGCTGGTCATAACGAGGACATCTGGAGCTCCGGCGGCGAATAGCAAATGGTGCAAAGGAGCATAGGGCAACATGACACCGAGTTCGTTGTTTTCGGGGGCGACTGCGTCGAGTGCAACTATTGCCGGTGCGAGCACAATGGGCCGCGCGACCGAGGTGAGAAGTGTTTCCGCCTCAGGGGATAAATCGACTAGAGACCGAGCAATGCTGAGATCTTTCGCCATCACAGCGAACGGTTTTTCCTTGCGAAACTTGCGATCCCGCAAAGCCGCTACAGCAGCGGGATTTCGGGCGTCGCAGGCCAGGTGGTATCCGCCAAGGCCCTTCACAGCGAGAATGCCGCCGCCACAAAGAATGTCGGCGGCCCGGCGGATGCTGCTTTCATTTCCTCTTGCGGCTTCATCATGGGCGTGAAGATAGTAGCCGGGACCGCACGCCGGGCAGGCTACCGGCTGCGCATGAAAGCGGCGGTTGCCCGGATCGGAATACTCACGGGTGCAGTAGTCGTCGAGCGGCCAAGCCTTCATGGTGGTGTTGGGACGGTCGTAAGGCAGAGCCAGCACCACGGAGTAGCGCGGTCCGCAATTGGTGCAGTTGATGTAGGGATAGAGGTAGCGGCGATCAGCCGGGTCAAACATCTCCTTCAAACATTCGTCACAAACCGGCAGGTCTGGCGAAATCTGAACGGTCGGGTGCTTTCGACGCTGGCTTTCCCGGATGGTGAATTCGCGCAAGCCGAGGAGCTCCGCAGGCAGGATTTCAATTTCCGAAATGCTGGCCGCGGGCGGAGACTGAGCTTTCAGGCTGCTGACGAAGGCTTCCAGACTTTGCGGCTCGCCCTCCAGATGAATCTCGACTCCTTGTTCAGCATTCAACACCCACCCAGCGAGAGCGTTGACCTGAGCCAGGCGATAGACGAAGGGACGAAAACCCACACCCTGCACCACGCCCCGAACTCGTATCGAGCACGCGCTGGGCATTATTTATTCCAGATCGTTTATTCCAAATCCGCGTTATTCCAAATCCACGATGCAACCGTGACCCTGCCAACCGACTTGAACCACTTTGCCGTCTTCGACCAGAAGCGGCACTGTGCGCTGCCCGCCGCAGATTTCGCGCATGCGCGCGCGCGCGGCTGGATCAGTTTCTACGTCGTATTCGACGAACTCACTGCGCTTCCATTCCAACCACTCGCGCATTTCTCCGGTGTAGGGACAGCGAGCCGTTCCGTAGAGCTCAAGCCTCGTCACGGCTCAAGACCTCCAGGGATTCGCGCATAACGTGATAGATGGAAGCCTGCGCTTCCTGAATGCGCGGGATGTAGTGGCAGTTCACTACCACAGGGAAGTCCGCCAGCGACATCTCGCGGCAAGCTTCGGCCAGGTGCGGCGCCTCGCGAGAGAAAAAACACTCGCAAAGTTGATTGCGCTGTAGGAGGCGTTCTTCGATTTGGCTCGCGAGTTTACAGGCGATCGCCATAGAGCTTGGATTCAACAAATCCGTGGCAGAGGATCGCCCACCAGCATATCGATGATGCGGCTGCCACCGTAAAGCGTCGTGATCAGAACCGAACCGGCGGGTTGTTCCCGAATCTCGCCGATCACCTGAGCCTCGCTGCCGCCGGGCGCCAAGGCGAGCGCGTTGATCGCGGCATCAGCATACTCCGGGGCTACGACGGCGAGGAACTGTCCTTCGTTCGCAATATGGAGCGGATCCAGTCCCAACAATTCGCAAGCTCCGCGGACCGTATCGCGCACCGGAATCCGTTCTTCAAAGAGAACCACTCCCAGGCCGCAATCGCGAGCCAGTTCGTTGAGAGAAGTGGCAGCGCCTCCGCGAGTGGGATCGCGCATCCAGCGGACCCCGGGGCCTGCGGCGTGCACCAGAGCTTCGACCAGCGGAAGCACGGAACGCGTGTCAGAACGAAGATCCGCCTCGAAGTCTAACTCGCCGCGAGCCAGCAGAATCGTGATGCCGTGATCTCCGATCGGACCCGACAGCAGAACCTTGTCACCGGCCCGCACCGAGCTGGGATCAATCGCAACTCCGCGCAGCAAGCGGCCGACCCCTGTAGTGGTGATATACATCTGGTCGGCTTTGCCGTGTTCGACAACCTTAGTGTCGCCGCCCGCGATTCTTACGCCCGCGTCCTTCGCGGCTTGGGCCATGGCACGAACTTCCGCCTCGAGAACCGACGTGGGAAGTCCCGCTTCGAGCACGTAGGTTACGACCAGAGCTTCGGCCTTCGCTCCCGAAACGGCCAGGTCGTTCACGGTTCCATTTACGGCAAGCTCGCCGATCGATCCGCCGGGAAAAGTCAGTGGCTTCACCACAAAACTGTCGGTGGTGAGCGCGATCTTCGTTCCACTGATGTCCACGATGGCCGCGTCCCCCAGTGGACCTGGACTATCGCCGAAGAGCAACGGAGCAAAAAGTCCCTCCACCAACCGGCGGCTGGCTTTTCCTCCGGCTCCGTGAGCCATCTCGATTTGGGGGTCGCGGAAGCGGATGCGTCGCGGGTTCCGAAGGCATGGCGGCCGGAGCACTCAAGCGATCGAGGTCAGGCTGTTCACCATCGCTGCCTTGCGGTGTTCGTAGTTGAAGTACGCGGCGCATGATCCTTCCGATGAAACCATGAGCGCACCTACAGGATGCTCGGGGGTGCACTCGCGCCCGAAGAGTTTACACTGGTGCGGCTTGAGCACACCTTTCAGCACTTCGCCGCACTGCGCGGCTTTGGGATCGGTAACGCGGATTCCGGGAACCTGGAAACGCTGTTCCGCGTCCCACTCGGCATAGCTGTCGCGCAGGCGCATAGCCGATTGCGAGATGAAGCCCAGGCCACGCCACTCGAAGTAGGGCCGCAGCTCGAAAACTTCGGCCATCGCGCGAAGCGCGGCACGATTCCCTTCCCACGGAACGACGCGCCTGTATTGATTCTCGACTTTGGCTTCGCCCTTCCGCAACTGGTGCAAAAGCATGACGACAGATTGCAGCATGTCCAGCGGCTCGAATCCCGACACGACGATAGGCTTCCCTTTGTTGCTGGCGATCCACTCGTAAGGCCGGCATCCAATTACGGTGGAAACATGTCCGGGACCGATGAACGCATCCAGCCGCATATCGGGAGAATCCAGAATCGCGCGGATGGCTGGGATGATGGTTACGTGGTTGCAGAAAACGGAAAAATTCCGGATGCCCTCGGCCTTGGCGCGCATGAGCGTGAGCGCGGTGGAAGGAGCGGTAGTTTCAAAACCAATGGCGAAAAACATCACGTGCTTTTCCGGATTCATCCGCGCCAGCTTCAGTGCATCGGAAGGCGAATACACGATGCGGACGTCCATGCCGCGGGCTTTGTGTTCGAGCAGGCTGCCTTGAGTTCCGGGAACGCGCATCATGTCGCCAAAGGCGGCGAAAATCACATTAGGGTCTTGCGCGATGGAAAGACCATCGTCGATTCTTCCCATCGGGAGCACACAGACCGGGCAACCCGGACCATGGATCAACTCGATGTTTTCGGGAAGTATATCTCTCAGGCCGAAACGGTAGATCGCATGGGTGTGTCCGCCGCACACTTCCATCATGCAGTAGTGGCGTTCCGTGCCGGCAAGGCGGCGAATTTCTTGCGCCGTCTTCGAAATCAGTTCGGGTGCGCGAAACTCGTCTACGAATCTCATGCGGATCTCCGCTTTGCGACCGTCTATTTTGCGAGCCCGGAGGAGGTGGATCTCACTCGATCTCGGGATCTGGATGCGAATCCTCCAAGCCGTAACCCTGAACTTCATGCATCGCTCCGTCGATCTCTCCCAGCATCCGGAGGGTGTGCATCTGGTCGGCGGCATCCTGCTCGCTGATCTTGCTCATGGCAAAGCCCACGTGAATGAGCACCCAGTCGCCCGTCACCGGCCGGTCATCCTGCAACAGCCCTAGATCAATTCTGCGGCGCACTCCGACCACGTCCACCAAGGCAGAATCTTTGTTGTCGGAAGAGATTTCGACGATCTTTCCTGGAATGGCCAGGCACATGGGTCATCCTCACCGACGAGCAGGTCATACTTGTTTGCGGGTAGAAATGTCGAACGACAGCTTTAGGTCATCTTTGAGCTTGATGGCTCCTCCAGTTGCGGAAACCGGCTCAATTCCATAGTCGCTCTTACGGATGGAAAACTCTCCTGTCACCCGCAGCATATCACCGATCAGCGCGGCACGCGCGAAGACTGGCTGAGCCTTGGCCATCGAGAGAGAGGGATTGTGCAGGTTTTGGAGCCCGGGGAATTTGCCCGCCGAGAACATCTTCGGTGCTGGGCTGAGGTGTGTGGTCATTGCAATGGTGTCACCGTAGCAGCGAGGGTATGAAGACGATCTCGAATGAATTTCTCAACCTGTCTTCAGTGCGGAGTCCAATGCGGATTGGCCCTGAACAATCCATCGACAAACCCGATCTGGAAGGTGACGAACAACCCGAAAGCCACGCTGATCAAGCCGGACGCGACTCCCAGACCGCGGTTGAAATTTTCGAATCGCCTGCCGGTGTAGGCGAACGGCACCCCAATCATCATCGTGATGAGCATCATCCCGGCGATCGTTCCCACGCCGAAGACCAGCAGATAAACAATCGCCCACCGCGGATCCCGGATGGTGGTCAGAACGAGCAGTGCAACTGCTGCGGACCCGGCAAGGCCGTGCACGATCCCGATGGCCAGTGGACGAAGCAGTTGGTACAGTCCGATTCGCGCCAGCGCCTTTTCGACCGCACCCTCAGGTTCCCGGGCCCGATCCAAGTGCATGTGCACTTCGGGATTGTGGCCGTGAATGTGGGCGTGGACTTCACCACCATGCGTGTGCGCGTGGGAATGAATCACTTCGTCGTGCTTATGCGCGGGCGTGAACCTGTGGGTGATCCACTGCGTCACGCCGGTGAGATTCAACACTCCCAGAAGAATCAGCATGAGACCCACAGCCAATTCCATGGCGAGGCCAATGCGCGGGGGAATCGCCAGGTTGAATAAAATAATCGCCGCGCCGACCAACAAAATCGTAATGGTGTGGCCAACGCCCCAGAGGATTCCGATCAGGCCGGCATGCCGGATGCTGCGCTGGCGGCTCACAATGGTGGTCACCGCGATGACGTGGTCTGGATCGGTGGCGTGGCGGATGCCGAGCAGAAACCCCACGCCGATCACTGTAAGCAAATTCACCATGCGCCATCAAAGCGGAACCGGAACTATATCACCCGCCGCCCGAGGAGTCGGGCTATCTTCGGCCGCCACTCTCAGTCGCGATTCTCAACCGTCATTTTCGACCGCCATAGGGTCTTCTTCTTCCCCGAAAAGCTGGTATCGCCTGAGAACATCCTGCTGGGAAATCACGCCCTCCAGTTTGCGAAAATCGGCGCGGCTCACGACCGGAAGAAGCGGCCAGCGATCCACGTACCGCAACGCCGTCTCCAGCGGATTATCCGGATGCAAAAAAAGAATCTGCCGGCCCGTCAGCGCAGAACCGAGGGTCAGATTGCCTTTCCCTTCCTTGACCATGATCTCGATCGCTTGCCGGCTGACACTACTCCATCCCGTCGGATCCAGTCGCACGAGCCGAACATCGGGCAATTTCGCATCCCAGCGCTGAAGAACCTGTTCCAGTGAATCGTTCGCATTCAAGATTGCATCCAGCACCGCCCTGCTCGCTGGACGCATCGCGTCCTCCACACGCAAGGTTCCCTCTTCCCGCTGTTCTTCCATCGACGGCAATTCCAAACCGTCTTGCCGTGTGAGCACGTCAAAGATCGCAGTGGGCTGCAGGCCCCGGGAAATCAGATACGCGAATGTGTTTGCGATGAGAACCGGCAAAATGATCGAGTAGTTCCCGCTGACTTCGAGAACCATGAAAACCGATGTCATAGGAGCACGAAGAAATCCTGCAAAGAGAACTCCCATGCCTACAAGAGCGTAAGTCCCCGGCGACCCGCTCAGGTGCGGAAATAAGACATGCTCCGCCCCACCCACTGCCGCTCCCAGCATCGCGCCGATAAACAACGTGGGAGCAAACATACCGCCAGGCGTTCCGCTGACAAACGAAAGCAGAGTAGCAACGATCTTTAGCCCGGCAAGTATAGCCAGCATTTGCCACGTGAATTGACCGTGCATCGCTTCGTCGATATACACATAGCCCGCGCCCATCACTTGCGGCGCGCCGAGCACTGCGATGACCCCGATGAGCAAGCCGGCGATCGCGGGCTGAAAATACTGCGTCCAGCGAGGCAAAGCTTTGCACCGGGGTCGCAATGTTGCGATTCCGGTCGAGAACGCCACCGACGCCAGCCCTCCCACCACTCCGAGGACGGAATACGCGATCAGTTCCGAAGGCCGCTCCAGTTGTACAGCGGGAATCCGGAACATGGACTCCGATCCCAGAAACCACCGCATCACCACCACACTCGATACGGCGGCAAGCACAACCGAACCCAGGATGCCGGCGGTCCAGCGCCCGATGACCTCTTCAATCACGAACAGCACCGCCGAAATCGGGGCGTTAAAAGCCGCCGCCAGTCCAGCGGCCGCGCCCACGGGCGCGATCAGCCGCATGCGGTCGCGCGACAAACGCATGCGCCGTCCCAGCGCCGAAGCCAGGCTGGCGCCGATTTGCAGAGACGGATCTTCCGGACCCAGCGAGTGTCCGGACCCGATGGCCAGCGCAGCCGTAATGAATTTACCCACCGCTGTGCGCAGCGGAATATATCCGTTGTAGATATAAAGCGCCGCTTTGGTTTGATTGACCCCGCTCCCGCGCGCCAGTGGGAAGACGTGAATTACGAGCAGCGCAATGATCAGGCCCGCGAGGCTCGGTGCCAGCACCATGCGCAGAGGCGTGAGCGTCGCCCCCGAACCCAACAGGTAGATGCGGCACCAATCAATGGCGAAGCGGAAGCAGACCACGGAAAGCCCCGCGAATATCCCAATGAATACCGAGAGAACAAGAAAGAAACGGTCTTCGCGAAATACCAGGCGCATGAAAGCTTCAGGCGCGCGACCAAGAAATGGCAGCGCCGGCGCAGGTCGCCGCTCCTCCACCAAAGTCGCGTCGCTCGAGTTGGGAGGCATACCCACGTCAGTTGCTCTCATGCAATTTTGCGACTAGCAGCAACGCCGCATCGTTTTCGCTGGCCGCGCCGCACGCGTTGGTTTGGCGCTCGATACTGAATACCAATTCCATCGCCGTGTTCACCAAGTCCGGATCTCGGCGCAGGCCGAACTCGGTAATCCTCGGCTTCATCTTCGTCCACTCCTCGCTGAGGCCCGGCTGCGCGACCGGGATTGTGGCAGGCCCTTTCGCCGCTCCCGCTGCGGAGCAAGACTCCAGACGCTGCCCCGCTGCCGCAAAAGCTTCGCGGACAATCCGGTCGCGCTGCGCGACCGAGATTTCCCGTTGGAAGGGATCCATCTGCATGACCAGCGCCGCGGTTCTGAGCCGGGCAGCGCTCTGTGCGTCGTTAGGATTCGCCGACACCGCAGCCTGCAAGTAACGCTCAGCCATGCTGTAGCGCGCGAGTTGGAAGGCGGAAAAGCCGGCTCCAGCCAATGCCGCAGGATCGTGAGGCTGCGCCTTCAGGCTGAGGCGGTATTCGCCTAGCGCATGTTCATAGTCTTGCGCCCGAAGAAAAAGATCTCCCACGCGCAACTGCTGTACGGGGTCGCCCTCAAGATTCGCCGCCAGAGCAATCAGCTCCGCCTGAGCCGGCTCCTTCGCATTGATGTTCAGCAGATACTCGATCAGCTCCACGCGGGTGTCGCGCCGTTGCACTTGCTGGTCGCCGGGCCAGATCGCGTAGATCGCGTTGTGGTAATAGCGCAGCGCCTGTTCGGTTTCTCCCTTTTGGGCAGCGATGCGGGCGAGTTCCAGGTTCACCAACCCATTCTCGGGCTCGCGGTCCCAGAGGTTGATAAAGTAAGCGTAAGCTTCAGCGGTCCGTTTCAGACCAACGAGCGCTTCCGCCAGGTTGAGCTGATAAGCGTAGCTGTCGCGCGAATAAAGCAGCGCTGCTCGGAATTCGGTGACCGCAGATTCAAACTGCCCTTGCTTGAGGTCCGCCTCACCGCGCATGAACCAACGGTTTCCGAGAAACTCCTGCTGAGCCTGATAGATGTGCGACAACGCGGTTACAGCCACGAAAAAAATTACAGCCAGCGCGGAGAGCAGCGCCAGGATCACCGGCTCTTGCCGCAGATAGCGCCGGAAATTTCGTTTATTGCCGATGGCGGTCTGCGAGTCTCCTTCCAGTTCGGGCATAGTGATCCTCTAGCATAATATAGCGAACCGAAAATCCGGAGCTGCGAGCCTTTGAGAACAATCGCGAGAACCAATGCGGCGAGTGGCGGCAACCGCAGCACTACCGATAACGCAGCGTCAGCAACTAAGGGTTGAAGCCTACACTGCGCCATAGCGGCGCGCTCTCAAAAAGTACGCCGTTGGCGACCGTGAAACGCACGCTGCGAATGTTGTGGATGTCCACGAGCGGGTTGGCGTCGAGAATATCGAGGTCGGCACGTTTACCAACTTCAATGGAGCCGCTCTCAGCATCCGCGTGCATGACCTGAGCTGGGACAATCGTAGCGGCCTGCAGCGCCTCCAGCGGCGTGAATCCAGCCTGGTTGTAAAGCTCAATCTCGCGATAGACCGAATAACCCGGCACAGTTTGATCGGTTCCGGCCACGATGCGCACCCCGGCCCGATGCAGAGCACCGATGATCGCCAGTTCTTCCTTGACGATCTTCTGCGCAGTCGCTGCGTACTCCGGCGGGACGCCTCCACTGATCAATTGCTCGCGCAGTTCCGGTGCCACGTGGTCAACTCCCGGTTCGTTCTTGTCCGCCGGCACGTCCGCCGGGCGCCGCATGAATTCGAAAATCACCATAGTCGGGTCAATGACGGTGTTGTGTTCTTTGAGAAATGCGACCGCCCGCTTGCCCTCCTCGGAATTCACATCCAGCGAGGCCATCATTTCCGCGCGCTCCGCGGGGGTGGCCTTCGCAGCTTTTTCGTCGAAATCTTTGGGCTTGAGCAGATCGTAGATATATTGAATGTGGTTGATCTGATCCATGCCGTCGTTCACGCCGTCATAGGCCGTCATGCCTTGGGGAATGTGGCCGGTCACGGTCATGCCCAGCCGGTGGGCTTCGGTACAGATGGCCTTCACATTTTCGGATTTCACCGAACTGTAAATCTTCATCTGCTGAAATCCGGCGTCGTGGTAGCGCTGTACCCAGGTCTGAGCGTCAGCGGGAGAATTCACGCGAGCAATGCCGAGGGCGTAAGCACTATCGCCGTCGACGATTCCCGCCAGCAGCATGTGCGGCCCCAGCGCCTTTCCGCTGTTCACCGCGTCGCGCACCGCCGTGATGAACTCGAATTCGTTGCCTACATCGCGCACCGTCGTGACGCCCGCCGCCAGGTAGATCGGTCCCCACTCGACCTGCTCGTAGTGAGCATGCATGTCCCACAAGCCAGGAATAATGAATTTGCCCGCAACGTCGACGCGCTGCGCATCGCGCGGCACTTTCACTTTCTTGCTGCGCCCGACCGCGACAATCTTACCGTCTCGCGTAACCACGGTGGCGTTCGCGATGAGACGGCTTGCCATCGGTGTTAATCACCGTCGCGCCGACAAAGGCGAAGGTCCCGGTGCGGCGTCCGGCAAGGCCCTGGCCAAGTTCGGAGAGCGCAGCCATTTCGTCGCGCGCGGCGCTGCCCACGAACTTTGCCAGCGCCGGCTCATATTCCTCGCGCACCGCCTCAAAGTGGTCGAACTCAGCGTCGGTCGAAACCAGCGCAGCGAGATTGTTGTCGCTATCCATCCACAGCGTTTCCATCCCCCAGATCAGGCCACGGACGGTGAAGCGCTCGACCTGAACGCTGCGGCCGTCAACGTCAATGGTCTCAGGTCCCCGCGTCTTGAATTTGAACTTCTCCCGACGGAAGCGTTGGCAGATGCGCCGGCGAACCGTGCGACCGCCAGTAGCGGATCAACTCCATCTGCATTGCCACCGGCGCGTAGCCCGCAATGGTGAAGAAAGTCTGGGGCACGCGACGGTGTGCGTGTCTTTACCGGCGCCTGCGCTGCCACCCTGAGTGTTGCCCTGGCGGATGGTGGCACTGGACCCGCTGATCTCGACACCGGAATCAATCGCCGACATGCGCGAGGTCTTGCCCTGAATGGTGAAACTCTGCGGCGTATAGTCGTCCGCCGTTTTCAGAGTAGCCGTGAGCGGAACCTTGGTCGAGCGGTCGCTGAACGCAAAATCTGATTTCAACGTCAGCGTGCCGGCTTCGCCCGTGATGGTGTAAGTTTCTTCCCCAATAGGCTGCTCAAATTTGTGCAGCCGGAATTTTCCCATCTCGGCGGCGGGCGTAGACGAAGAAGACGCCGTCTGAGCAAGTAGGCTGGCAGGCGAGAACGAGAGCAAGAAGAGGAATGAGATAAAGCCGGCACAGAACCGGTAAAAACAGTTCACTGGGAAAAATCCTCCTGAAAGAGTCGGCAGGCGCGAAAAAAGCGGGCCGTCCTTTCGGAGGAGAAGTATACATTGACGTTCTTATATAAACTGGACGTATGACCACCACCGCCCTCAATTCCCTCGCCCGCGCCTCATCCGCTTACCTCCGCTCCGCCATGCATCAACCTGTTCAATGGCAAGAGTGGGGCGAGGACGCGTTCGCCGCTGCGCAGCGCGAGAACAAACCCATGCTGCTCGACATTGGCGCGGTGTGGTGCCACTGGTGCCATGTGATGGATCGCGAGTCTTACGACGATCCCGAAATCGCCGCCATCGTGAACCAGCATTTCATCGCGGTGAAGGTCGATCGCGACGAGCGTCCGGACATCGACAGCCGTTATCAGGTTGCCGTGCAGGCCGTCAGCGGCCAGGGCGGATGGCCGCTCACCGCGTTTCTTACTCCCGATGGCAAGCCTTTTTACGGCGGCACTTATTTTCCACCTCGCGATGGCTACGGGCGTCCCAGCTTCCGGCGCGTGCTACTGAGCATCGCCAATGCCTACAAAGAAAAACATGGCGACGTAGTCGAACAGGCGCAGATGGTCGAAAACTCGATTGCGCAGTCGGAATCGTTTTCCGGCCGCGGCGGCCAGGTTTCGCGCAGCATAATCGACGCGATTCAGGAATCGGCGTTCAAGATGTTCGACGCGGTGCATGGAGGGTTCGGACAGGCGCCGAAATTTCCGCATCCCTCAGCGCTGGATCTTCTGATTGAGCAGTACGCGCGAACCAAAAACGAGCAGACGAAGCTCGAGCGGACGAATAACGACGAACTTCGAAATGTCATCGTCACCACGCTTGAACACATGGCCAACGGCGGCGTCTACGACCAGCTGGCCGGAGGTTTTCATCGCTACTCGGTCGACGAACGCTGGGTAGTGCCGCACTTCGAGAAGATGTGCTACGACAATTCCGAGCTGCTGAAAAATTATGTGCATGCCTACCAGGCGACCGGCTCGAAGTTCTTCGCCAGCGTGGCGCGCGACATCATTCGCTGGATGGATGAGTGGCTCAGCGATCGCGCGCATGGCGGCTTCTACGCATCCCAGGACGCCGACATCTCCATGGACGACGACGGCGACTATTTCACCTGGACCCTCGCCGAAGCCCGCGCGGTGCTCACCGAAGAAGAGGCGCAGGTCGCGGCTCTGCATTACGACATCAACGAAGTCGGCGAGATGCATCACAATCCGGCGAAAAATGTGCTTTACGTGCGGGTACCGATCGACGAAATTGCGCGGCGGCTGAACCTTTCTCAGGATCGCGTAGCAGCGTTACTCGCCTCGGCGAAAAAGAAAATGTATGCCGCGCGTCTTCAGCGCCCCACGCCCTATATCGATAAGACCGTTTATGTGGGTTGGAACAGCCTGTGCGTATCGGCCTATCTCGAAGCAGCAAAAGTGCTCGGTCTGGATGCGGCCCGCCGCTTTGCTCTGCGTTCACTCGACCGGGTTTTGGCCCAGGCTTGGAAAGCGCCTCGACTGCTGCACGTGGTCGCCTACTCCGATCCTAAAGCCGAGCATCGCGAAGTTGCCGGCCTGCTCGATGACTACGCCTTTACTGCGCTGGCCTGCCTCGATGCCTACGAAGCGACTGCCGATCTCAGCTACTTCAAGTTTGCCCAGGCCATCACCGACACCATGATCGCAAAATTCTACGACGCCACCGTCGGAGGCTTCTTCGATAGCGAGCCTCCCGCCGAAGGCAAAGGCCTGGGCGTGCTCGCGACTCAGCGCAAGCCGTTGCAGGATTCCCCGACACCGGCGGGCAATCCCATGGCTGCAATCGCGCTGCTGCGGATTCATCACTACACCGGTGACGCCGGTTATCGCGACAAAGCAGAAAAGACGCTCGAGACCTTTGCGGGCGTGGCAGAACAATTCGGCATCTTCGCCGCGACCTATGGAATTGCGGTCGCACACTTCCTCGAGAGCTCCAATCCAGGTAGTCGTGATTGCCGGGGATAGCTCTACGGTAGATAGCTCTGCAAAATCCGCCGCAGAACTTCAGGCCGTTGCGACCGCGGCATTCGCTTTCAATAAAAGCACGCTGCGGCTCACCGCGAACGAGGCTGTGCCGAAAAATCTTCCACCCGCGCTGGCCGCGACCATCCCCAACCTGCCCCAACTAAAATCGGGCGAGTCTTTTGCACTGCTGTGTTCGGGATCTGCCTGCCTGCCGCCAGTAACGGATGCGCACGAACTCAAGCGCCAGATGGAACGCGCGCTCGAGAAAAAGCCCTGAGATCCCACGCCATACTCGCCCGCAAAAATCAGCCCTACCGGCGCCCGAAAAACTCCGCCGCCGGGAGTCAGGACTAGCCACCAGTCACTAATCGCTAGGCCACTGCTCTCACTCCCACGAGACAAAAAAAGAGGGCTGCCGGGTTAGTATGAGTCCCGTCAGCCCAAAAATTGCGAGCCCAAGTTTTCGGCCCAAGTTACCGATGTTACTTTGGTGACCTTGCGTTGTCGCTCAACAACCGATTAACTACATCGGTGGTATTTGCGGACCGTCGCATTTGCCTGCTAGTTGTTGGTGAGGTGGGCATAATGGAAGCGGCCCTCCGTCCGGGGCGGGAACCTGCGGAACGGCGGCTGCCACATACGTGCCCACTAGTCCAAACATCAGGACCGAAATCCTGATTGCGTGTTTCATGGGTTGTCTCCTACCACGACCAGGGCTTCCGAAAATGGGAGCCTTATCGCGGAGCCGCATTATAAAGCAGGAGTCAAGCGAATAGTGCAAAATATTGCAACCCGCTTGATTCCCTGCCTTCCAATCCAATCTGTCTTAGCTTCCTCTCGCCGCCGTTACATGGCAATTACCATAGATACGACTCATATATCTGGATTTACTGATGCTTTACTTTAGGTTTTTGGGATATGTGCTTCCCAGGTCGGGAAGCGTCAACGGCATGCACTCATTTTACAAAATCCGGACAGTGGCTCGAGTCGAGCGTGCAAACGCGTGACAATGTCACGAGCGGCGGAAACGCTTTAGGTCTTGGAGAGAACCTTCGCCACAAGCGCGGAAAGCGCGAAAGACTGCACCGGAGTAGGCGCGGACGACACTTTGGAACTCTGTGCTTCCGCTTCGAACGATTGCGCGGCATGAGTCCGCGATAGGGCTCGATCGACCATGCCTTCAAACATCGGGATCAGCGATTCTTCCGGCAGAGGATGTTGAATGTCGGTGAGGCTCTGCTCCCACCTGTGCGGTTGCAACAGCGTGGCATAGTTTTCGCGAGCCGGGCTCTTCACCAGGGCGTAGACAAACCAGATGAGCAGACTGGCATTATAGGCAGACATATTGACTAGGCTCGCCGACAGGCTGCCCAGGTGGTCTCCTCCCCAGGAGGCCAGCAGCGCCAATTCCACCAGAGCGAAACTGCCGAATCCCAGCGCGATTCCGAAACTGTGTTGCTTGCGGCTCACCCCCAGGTAGCGGGCAAAAATCAGCAGCAAGAGCACAATGCCCACCTGCACGATGCGCACGCAGCGCTGCGAAGTAATAATGGCCTGCATCCACGGAAGAGTTTCCTTCGAGTCGCTGGAAACCGCCACTACTCCCGCGGCCATGATCATGACCAGTGCTGCCCAACGGAACAATACCGTCCCCAGATCGCGCAGCGTGTGGAAGGGCCGGAACACGTCGAGAAATACTTCGTGAATCACTTGAAAGCCCAGCACCGCGCTCACCGCGTTGCTGAACCAGTAGAGATAGAAAAAGGCCCAATAGTTGTGCTTAAGATAGGAAGGAAAAATCAGGCTGAAGATCAGCACCTGCGTGACGATGTAGGCGAAAAAAAACTTGAACTTGCGATGCAGGCCGCGCCGCAACATGACCATCGCGATCGCTGTCTGGATCACAGGGTGCGCGATCCACAGAGCGAAATAGATGATCCGGGTTTTCTCGCTCATCGGCACGGGGTAACCTTAGCGATCGGCACCACCACCCAAAGCCCGCCAAATCCTGGCTTCCACATGGTTTTTCCCACCATGATACTTTGGGCCACTTAAAAAGAAGTTAACGTCTTTCGCCCCGACGTTCAATGCACCAAGGTAACCAAAAGTAACGTTACCCACTTGAATCGAAACCTCGAAATATGCTTGGAAAGGCGCTTCCTGAACCCCAACCCCGTAGTCTACGAGATAGCTCGAAAGCGAAGCCCGAAAGCCGAAGCCCGAAGCCCGAAGCCGAAGCCCGCTCTTAAGCGTCCGGAGTCGAGTAGATGTAAGCGCGCATCATGCGCACCTCGTCATCCTTCTGGTCCAGGTCGTGGAGCAGAATGTCCCGCAGCGATACCATGCCCACCAGATATCCGTCGTGGCACACCGGCAGGTGCCGGAAGCCGTGGCGCCGCATCAGCGCCATGCAGTTCTCGATATCCTCGTTCATACTGATCGTGAGCGGATCGTCGGTCATCACCTCAGCCATGCAGGTGCTGCGCGGATCGTGGCCCTCGGAGACCACCCGCTTCATCAGGTCGCGTTCCGAGAAAATTCCCACCAGCTTGCCCTTGTGCAGCACGGGCACGGCGCCGATGTTGCGCTCGACCATGGCTTGCACGGTTTCGAGTACGGTGTCACTCAGTTCGGCCTCGTACGTGTCTTGATCTTTAATCAGATCGCAGATTCGCATTTGATACCTCCCGGGAGCAAGGTTCCGAGCAGTCCAAAAGCATCTATCGGGCGGGAGTATAGGACGAAAGATCACGCATGGAAAGAAATAAACGCAATGGCAGCGAAATTCCCTCGCGAACAAGGACCATTGTGGGAGATGAGAATCAGGCTGGGAACAGATTCCCGAAGATTACCGTGATTGACTCTGAGTCTTCGCGGAGCCGGGCTCACCGAGAAAGACAAAGTAGGAAGAATTCCACAAGGCCGCAGGCAGGCTCTCACGCGACCGCGCCGTAAGGACAATGTGGTACTCGCCCCCGTTGCTACGGCTGATTTCCAGCAGCGGATCGCGGGTGGAACCTTGCGGCGAACCGTGCGGCGCGGCCGTTGCTCCCGCAACCGCTTCGGTAACCGCCGTGACAGTCTTGGATTTTTCTTCTCCCGCCTGAGTCACGCCCGGCTGAATCACAGCCAGTCCCGCTAAAAATTCGTGCAGATCAACAGTGCGCGGCCGCCCCGGCAGCAAAAACGAAAGCTCGGCATCCTGCTCGGAGAAGTGCCACGCCAGCGAAGCCGCCAGGCCCACGCCACGTTCATATTCGGCTTCGCGAAGTACTCCCGGCGCGGGATTGTCAAAGACGATGCAAAGCTTGCGTTCATCCTCGCGGCTGAATTCGCGCACTTTCAGCGAGCCCGACTTCGCCGTAGCTTTCCAGTCCACATGCCGGGCAGAATCTTCTGGCTGATATTCGCGGATGCGATGCAGATCCGACCCGCGTCCGCGCACAAAACTCTCCCACTCGCCCCGCACCCGCGGCAGAATTTCTGAAAGTTCCTCAGTCGGCTCGATGCGGGGATAGACCAGAATTTCCCTCGGCAGCGCCACGTGACGCGTCTTCGTAAGAAACGCAAACGGAAACCGCGTAGCCACCCCGAAGCTGCCTTCCCGGTAACGGCCCCGCTGTTCAAACAGCAATTCAAGATCGGCCGACAATTCCTTGCGCGCCGGCAGAAACGGAAAATAAGCAATCCCGGGAAAAATTCCCGGCGGGTCGGGAGCAATCGTCACGCGCCGCAACCTCCGGTCGGGCAGTCGCAGCCACTGCTCTTCCTCAGGACGGTTAAACGGAAACGCAAACGTCACCGCCTCCCACTGCCACTGTTTCTCTGGCTTAGTCCGCCTCTTGCGCGTCGACAACACGAAGATGGAAAACGATGGCAAATAGCGTCGCGGATTGCGCAGCACAATGCGTCCGGGTACCGCGCGCCCCGCAAACACATGCTCCGGCAGCCGGACATCCAGTTCCAGCCAGCGCAGCACCATCGCCGAGACCACGCCGGAAACCAGAATCGCCGCCAGCATCGCCGCCACCACAATGTAGAGCAGATTGTTTCCGGTATTCAGCGCAGCGATGCCGATCACCAGCGTGACCAGCACATAAATAACGCCCGCACGGTTGATTTCGTAGTCAAACGTTTCCCGCAGCCGCTCCATCGCCACCCGGCGCGCGAGATAAGGCACGGTGACCACTCCCACGAGCGTGGCCATCACCAGCGAAGCCGAAGCCAGGATTACCGTAGCCCAAACGTTCCCAGCATCGCGCGACACGGTCGAGAAAAGCGCGGCCGCAAACGCCAGCCCCAGCCCTCCCAGCGCCAACAGAAACTTCACCCACACCTCCGCCGAGGCCGATTGCAGCCACTGCATCGGCCCGCCGCCGGGGGCGGGGGAATTCACGGAATCTGCGTATGCGGGAGGCACCTGTTGGCAGCGTAGCATCCGCTCTGGGAACGGGCAACGACCATCGCCTTGCGGAAAAAGCCTTCGGTAACCTGCGGGTGCTTCTGGGTCAAGCGTGGAAATCCGTGAGAACCCGTGGCCCGGTTGTGCTACCCTGCTTGGCGCTCGGAAACTGCGTCACATCATTGCACCCAACTAAGGAGATCTCCCATGCCCCTGAGCAAACGCGCGCTTGCGGAATTCTTCGGAACCTTCTGGCTGGTCTTCGGGGGATGCGGAGCGGCCGTGCTGGCCGCCGGCTTCCCCGGCCTAGGCATCGGATTCGCCGGCGTCGCGCTCGCCTTTGGTCTCACCCTTCTGACCATGGCTTTCGCCATTGGACATATTTCGGGTTGCCATTTGAATCCTGCGGTCAGCGTCGGGCTGGTTGTGGGCAAGCGTTTCCCGGTCTCGGAGTTACCCCACTACGTGATCGCCCAGGTCGTCGGAGCGATCGCCGCCTCAAGCGTGCTCTACGTCATCGCCAGCGGCGTACCCACTTTCGATGTGCACGCCGGCTTCGCCTCAAACGGATACGCCGAACACTCTCCCGGTGGTTACTCGCTGCTCGCCTGTCTGGTGGCCGAGGTAGTGCTCACCGCGTTTTTCCTGATCGTAATCATGGGCGCCACCGATAACCGTGCCCCGAAAGGATTCGCCCCCATCGCCATCGGCCTCTGCCTTACCCTGATTCACCTGGTGTGCATCCCCGTAACCAACACCTCGGTAAATCCCGCCCGCAGCACCGGCCCCGCCCTCTTCGTCGGAGGATGGGCCCTGCAACAACTCTGGCTCTTCTGGGTAGCCCCGCTGATCGGCGGCGCGTTAGGCGGAACAATCTACCGCACCCTATTCGGAGAATAAAACCGGAGAATAACGAAAGATTACGGGTTTCGCTGGCAACTGATCCCTGACCCCTGGCCCCTGCTCTTCAATACTCCGCCAGCTCTTTCATCGCCCGGAACAAATCATTAGTCTGCGGCAGAATCGCATCTTCGAGAATCGGCTGGTAAGCGACAAAAGTGTCGGCAGCGGCCACGCGCCGCACAGGTGCATCGAGCTTGTCGAACAACTGGTCGGCGATGCGCGCCGCTATCTCCGCGCCGTATCCCCAGCTCAGTGAATCTTCATACGCCACCAGCACGCGATTCGTTTTCTCGACAGAAGCCGCGATCGCGTCCCAGTCGAACGGATTCAGGCAGCGCAAGTCGATCAGCTCGACCTTCACTCCATTCTCGCGTTCCAGCTTCTGCGCCGCCTGCAGCGCTCGCGGCACGACAGCTCCGTAGGTGATCACAGTAAGATCCGTGCCGGGATGCACAATCTTCGCCTTGCCAAAAGGAATCATGTAATCCGGCCCCGGATAAGGCGCGCGCCCATAAGTCTCGCGATACAGCCGCTTGTGTTCCAGGAACAGCACCGGATCGTCGCAGCGAATGGCCGTGCGCAGCAACCCGGCCGCATCGAGCGCGTTCGACGGAAACACCACGCGCAGCCCCGGCATGTGCGTGAAAATGCTCTCGCCGCACTGCGAGTGATAAATCGCGCCGCCAGTAAGGTATCCGCCAATGGCCACGCGAATCACCACCGGACAGGAAAATCCATTGTTCGAGCGCCAGCGGATCACGGTAAGCTCGTCGCGAATCTGCATCATCGCCGGCCAGATGTAGTCGAAAAACTGAATCTCAACCACCGGCTTCAGCCCACGCGTAGCCATGCCGGTAGCGCGCCCCACAATCGCAGCTTCGGCCAGCGGAGAATTGAACACCCGGTCCGCGCCGAACTCGTTCTGCAGGCCGAACGTCAGCTTGAACACTCCGCCCTTGCCCTTCACCAGCTTGCGCTTGAGATATTCTTCGCGGCTGCAATCGGCCACGTCTTCGCCGAATATCAAAATGCGCTCGTCGCGCTTCATCTCATCGCGGAGCGTGGCATTGATCAGATCGGCCATGGTTTTCGCGGCCGGTTTCTTCCCGTCGGCGGTTGCCGGAGCCTCCACCGGCTGCGTCGAAAACGCCGCCGAAGTCGGGTCCACATCCGGCGAGTACAAATATTTCTTGATGCTTTCGGGCGCCGGAGGCAACGCCTCCAGCGCCTGGTCCACCGCCACTTGCAACTCTTCGTCCACCTGCTTCTCGAGCTGCGTGATTCCCTTTTCGTCGAGAATGCCCTCGCGCAGCAGAAACATCTGCGTGCGCGTCACCGGATCGCGGGCCGCGTCACGCTCGCGTTCAACATCCGGACGGTAAAGCCGCTCATCGTCCGATAGCGAATGCGAATAAGGACGAATCACATGCGCATGCACGAACGCCGGCCCGTGCCCCTCGCGGCAATATTGCGCCGCCCGCGCGAACGCGGCATAGCTGGCCACCGGGTCAGTGCCGTCGACCTCTTCAAAATGAAAATTCGGAAACCCGGAAACCAGCCGTGAAATGCTCCCGCCCGCAGTCTGCACCTCGACCGGCACAGAAATGGCGTATCCGTTATCCTGTACGCAGAAAATCACCGGCAACTTGCCCAGCGCCACGGCATTCAAGGCTTCCCAGAATTCGCCTTCGCTGGAAGTGCCATCGCCGAGCGAAACATAAGTGACCTCATCGCTCTGGAACGTGACGTTCTTAAACAGCCGGTAGTCAGAGCCGCCGCCGGGTGCAGCATTTCTCGCGTCTTGCGCGAGAAGTGGGGACTGTGATGACGATCCCGGAATCTCAGCCGCCTTCGGCCGCCGCGCAAAATAGCGCCCGCCCTCAGCACACCCCACAGCCTGCAGAATCTGCGATCCCGTCGGCGAGGACTGCGTAACAATATTCAACCGCGGATAGCTCCAGTGCGAAGGCATCTGCCGCCCGCCAGAACTCGGATCGTCGGCCGCACCCACCCCCTGCAGAAACATGTCCAGCGGCTTCACGCCGAGCGCAAGGCACAACGCGCGGTCGCGATAGTAAGGATAAAACCAGTCGTAGCCCGGCTTCAGCGCCAGACCGGCGGCCACGCCAATGGCTTCGTGCCCCGCCCCCGACATCTGAAAATAAATTTTTTGCTGCCGCTTCAGCAGTATCTCCCGGTCGTCCACACGCCGGGACAGATACATGTAGCGATAAGCCTCGATCAGGCGTTCGCGTGTAAGTCCCTCATAATTCTTGGACTTCTTCGCGCCGTTGCCTGCGAGCGCCAGCTTAGGGTCAGTCTTTGTAGTCGCCATCCGCTTGCCGTTGTCTTAGGTTATCGCGGTACTCATACTAATAGATTCGCAAAGCCGTTCCCGGGTTCACGCTGAGATTCCGGTTACGCCAAACCTGTTGCATTGTAAATGCAGAGTGGGGATTAGAAAAACACTGAAGTTTGAGGGTTGGGTCTCAGCTTGATGGATGCTCATGTGGGGATAGCCGCCCTAGCTACCCAAAAGCCAAAGGCTGAAGTTCATCGCTGCCCGATGTTGTCGATCTCTTTCTTCAATGCCATGCGACTGAGAGTGGCCAGCGGCAGCGACAGAAACAATCCGATTCTTCGCTCCAGCAAAAAGAAAGCTTCGCGAAATGCCTGCCGCACTTGTTCCTCGCTTCCGCACACCGCGGCCGGATCGGGAACGCCCCAGTGCGCGGTCACAGGCTGGCCCGGCCAGACCGGGCAAACTTCATTGGCGGCGTTGTCGCACACGGTGAATACAAAGTCGAGCCGTGGCGCCTCGGGCCGCGCAAATTCGTCCCAACTCTTGCTGCGCAGGCCGCGGGTAGGCAGCTGCGCCGCCTCCAGTTCACGCAACGCTTCCGGACGAACCTTTCCGGAAGGATGGCTCCCCGCGCTATACGCGACAAAGTTGGGCTTGCCTTTTTCATTCATGATGGCTTCCGCCATGATGGAACGGGCTGAGTTTCCCGTGCACAGGAACAAGACGTTGTAGGGCGGTGGCATAGTCGTCCTCGTGTCGTTGATAGCGATCAGTGGCAAGCAAAAGCCCGTGGGTTTTACGAACCACTAGCCACTAGTCACCAGTCACTGTTTTTCATCCGTCCCGCGCTCGATGAACTCCACGTCAGGCGCAGCACGTGGGGCCACAGCAAGACTTCCCGCCCACAGGTTTCACCGCCCGGATGAAAGCGCTCAGAAACTTCCCGTCCACCTGCGGAGCGAGGACATCCACGTCAATTCCCTGCCCAGCCAGGAATTCGCGTGCATCCGCGGCGCGGTAAATACGCGTAGGCTCAATTTCAATCTGCTCAAAGCCAGCCGCGGCGAGTTTGCCGCGATACTCATTCTCTTCGAGCGCCCCGGCAATGCATCCCACCCAGGCCAGAACGCTCTGCCGAATCTCAGGCAACATTTCGCCACGAGTAACGACGTCAGAGACCGCGAAGCGGCCGCCCGGCTTCAGAACACGAAAGGCCTCGCGCAGCACCCGGTCCTTGTCGGCCGAGAGGTTGATGACACAGTTGGAAATAATCACATCCACGGAATTGTTTGGCAGCGGGATGCTCTCGATCTCGCCCTTGAGAAACTCCACGTTTTCAATGCCGGCTTTGCGTTTGTTGTCGGTGGCCAGCGCAAGCATTTCGTCGGTCATGTCGAGGCCGTAGGCTTTTCCCGCAGGTCCGACGCGGCGGGCTGATAGCAAAACGTCAATACCTCCGCCGGAGCCGAGGTCAAGCACGGTCTCGCCCGCCTTCAACTGCGCCAGCGCCGTCGGATTGCCGCACCCGAGCGAAGCCAGCAGCGCTTCCTCAGGAATCTGTGCTGCCTGGGAAGCATCGTAGAGATTAGTAGTGATGGGATCGCAGCAGCCCGTGTTCGCCGTCGCGCCGCAACACGAACTGCCCCCAGCCTTCACGCGCAAGGCGGCCTCGCCGTATTTCTCTTTTACGACTTCCTTGATGTCAGCGCTCTCGGTAGGGCTCATAAACGATTTCTCCTATTTGCAGATTTGAATGATGTCCTGCGGTTTGAGGGCTTGATTGCGCGTGCAGCACTCGGCATAAAGAAATTGCAGCAGCTCCTGCAGAGCTTCCGTGTTCGCCGTGTAGCGCAAAAATGTGCCTTCGCGCTGCACGTTTACCAAATCCTCGGTGCGCAGTTTTTCCAGATGATGCGACAGCGTCGAGTTGGGGATCTCCAACTCCTCTTGAATGTCTCCAACCACCAGGCCCTCGGGATGCGCCGTCAGCAATAACTGCATAATGCGCAGCCGCGGCTCCGTCCCCATGGCGGAAAACATGTCAGCATACTTGGCAACGCGCTCGCTGGACTTGGTGGATGAGGAGGTCTTGGCTACGGGCAACGACATATTTCGATATTACTAGAAATATAGATTATTCGCAAGCAAATTTTCATTAGCCTGAACCACGAAGTTATCCATTTCCGCTCTCCACTTTTGTTCGAAGCACGGCACGGATGCCAGGTTTGATATCCATCAATTCGCCGATTCCGAGTACAAATACGTTCAGGAGATACGTATTCCCGCAAGTTTGGCATAGCAACGGAACCATAGGGTAAGAAGGCCTTCGAGCGTTATTTCCAAGGTTCGTCCTGAATGACAAGCCTCACCATGCCTTCGCCGATGGTCCAATTCGACGTGAAGCACACAGGGCACACCATTGGAGGGGCGCCCTTCGAGCGCTTTTCCGAAATAGCTGCCGCTATATGCCTTCTTTGTTCGTCTGTGAATGGCACGGTAGAAAATCATATACCCTCCGGCGGGAGACGTTGCAAGGAACGTCTCTGCGATTCATGATGAACGACGCGATCGTTTATCCTGAGAAGGCATGATTCGAACCTTCCGCGCCTTTGACCCGCGCTCCATCAAGCTGGTCATCTTCGATCTCGATGGGACGCTGATCGATTCGCGTCTCGACCTGGTGCATTCGGTGAATGCGGCGCTGCGCCATATCGGACGGACGGAGTTGCCGGACGATGTCATCGCCAGCTACGTGGGCGATGGTGCCCCGGTTCTGATCCAGCGGGCTCTCGGCGGCGAGGTCGTCGACGAGGCGCTCGTCCGCAAGGGGCTCGAGTTTTTTCTCAAGTACTATCGCGAGCACAAGCTCGACCACACCACTGTCTATCCCGGAGTGGCTGAGGCGCTGGCCGCGATTCAGAATGCAGCCAGCCACTCCCATAACGGCGGGCCGCGCAAGTTGGCGGTGCTCTCGAACAAGCCGGTCGTTCCCTCGAGGGCGATCATTGAAGCGCTCGGGCTTGGCCAATTTTTTTCGCAGGTCTATGGCGGCAACAGCTTCACCAGCAAGAAGCCCGACCCCGAGGGCGCGCGCCGGTTGCTCGAAGAGTATGGCGTGTCACCGCAACAAGCCGCGATCATCGGCGACTCCCACGTCGACGTCAACACCGGGCGCAATGCGGGCATGGTCACCGTCGGTGTAACTTACGGCTTTGCCCCGCATACGTTGCGCGACGAACCTCCCGACGTTCTGGTGGATCATCCCAGCGAATTGTCGGCGCTGTTCGCGGCACCATGATTTCACACATGATTCGCCACACAATTCGTCACACACCCTGGTCCGTCGAACCACGATTGGTGCAGTCAGCCGTAAGTTGATGAATGCGGAGAGGTTAGCGACTTCAAGCGCTGTGGAATAAATATCCCGTATGTTACTGAAAACAAGATGTTTATATCTCGACGTTAAAGCGGTTTAACTTCCCGTCCCTGGGGCTCGATTTGCCTTACGCACCAATGGTCAGGTGCGCCGTCCACGAGCGGCTGCCGGCTCGCAAATCACCGCACGGGCCACTTCCTGAAACGATCGCCCCTGAAACGTTCCTCCTGAACCGATCGGCGCGAGACGATCACCCCCCGACCTGGCTCGCTTCCTTCTCCGAATTGAACCCACTTCCTCGCCGAGGCAGTAGTCAGTTTTGAGGACGGAAGACAAAAAGGCATGTACCACAAAGGGCGCGAAGTATCACGAAGGCTTTTGCGGGATGGGTTGTCCTTCGTGTGACTTTGTGTCCTTAGTGGTAAACGCCGTTAAACTGACCACCACCTCCACACCCGACCCGCGCTTTGCCATTCCCACATTCGGCGGTAGACTTAAACTTTCGAGGAGTATTCATGCTAGTCGTCATGCAGGCGCAAGCCACCGAAGAGCAGGTGCGCGCCGTTTGCCAGAAAATCGAAAAACTCGGCTACCGCGCGCACTCCATGCCTGGAGCGCAGCGCACCGCCATTGGCATCACCGGCAACAAGGGAGAAGTCGAGCAAGGCACGCTGGAAGAAATGCCGGGCGTGCAGGAAGTCATCAAAGTTTCGAAGCCCTACAAGCTGGTCAGCCGCGATGTGAAACAGGAAAACACCGTCATCCGTTTTCCCGGCACAGCCGCCACCATCGGCGGCCAAGGATTGGCCATTGTCGCCGGTCCCTGCGGCATTGAGACCCGCGAGCAGGCTTTCGCCGTGGCCGAGCGCGTGCATCGCGCCGGGGCGCAGTTTTTTCGCGGAGGAGCCTACAAGCCCCGCACATCCCCATATTCCTTTCAAGGATTAGGTGAAGAAGGCCTGCGCATCATGGCGGAAATCCGCCAGCAGTTCGGCATGAAGATTATTACCGAAGCCATCGACAACGAATCTCTCGACCTGGTCGACGAATACGCCGACGTCATCCAGATCGGCGCCCGCAACATGCAGAATTTTTCGTTGCTCAAGCGCGCCGGACGCGCCAAAAAGCCTGTGCTGCTTAAGCGCGGCATGTCGGCCACACTCGAAGAATTCCTGATGGCCGCGGAATACATCATGAGCGAAGGCAATTACAACGTCGCCCTGTGCGAACGCGGAGTCCGCACCTTCGCCGACCACACCCGCAACACGCTCGACCTCAGCATCGTGCCCGCGGTGCAACGGCTAAGCCACTTGCCGATTCTCGTCGACCCCAGCCACGGCACCGGCAAGCGCAACAAAGTCACTCCACTCTCGCGCGCAGCCGTAGCCGTGGGCGCCGACGGCCTGATGGTAGAAGTTCATCACAACCCCGACGAAGCTTTATCTGACGGCCCGCAATCCCTCTACCCCGACCAGTTCGACGAATTGATGACGCAAGTACGCCAGATCGCCGTGGTCGTAGGACGAACCGTGCCCAGGATTGAAGTAACGGAACCAGTAGCAGCCAGCAGGTAATTTCGCCCGACCATAGATCGCGAGACATAAGAGATCTGGGTGCCCCATATCTCGCGTCTTTTGCGAGATGTAAGGGGTTTTGTACGCAGCATTGAGAATCCCCGCTTCTCGCGGAGGACGCGAGAAATAGGGCACCCGGCGGTCAAACAGGTTATTATCAGTCTCGTTTTCAGCGTCGTATGAGCAACATCCAGCGAGCCCTGACCAAGATTCTCCTCTGCGCCGCACCCACGCTTATTCTCAGCGCCAATATCCTGATAGCCCAAGCCGACCCGAAACCCCCTGCGGAGAAAGCCGCGGGGACCACGCAACCCGGCGCAACACCCGGCTTCCACGAAAACATCGGCGTCGTGAGCGACACCCAGGGAGTGAACTTCGATCCCTATGTTTCAAGCGTCTTCAAGACCATCCACGCCCATTGGCTGGAACTCACCCCCGACGCGTCCCTGCTAAAAAAACAAGAAGGAAATGTCACGATCGAGTTCTCGATTACACGAGACGGCAAGCTCGAAGACCTGAAGTTCCTGACCAACAGCGGAGAACCCCTGCTGGACCGCGCCGCACAAGCCGGAATCCTAGCCTCCAGTCCATTCCCGGCTTTGCCCGCGGAATTCAAAGGATCCTCGATCAGGCTGCGCCTGAACTTCGAGTACCGCCCCTGGACTTCGGTGAACATCGATTCCGGCCCGTCAGATAGGAAAAACTTTCAGCCCGGTCCCGCCGTCGCCCAGGAATCGCCGTCTACACCATCCAATGCCAGTTCGAGCATCCCGCTTTGCAAGGGGCGAGTACCCCAAAAGCTCGAGTACCCCGACCCGATGGTGGAGCCGAAGTATCCCGAAGCAGCCCTCAAAGCCGGGATGGAGGGTGCCGTCGAACTACGAGCGGTAATCAGTAGCAATGGCAGGGTGCAACAACTGACGCTGGTTAAAGGCGACCCGGTTTTCGCAACGCCGGCCGTACAAGCCGTTCGCAAGTGGCGCTTCCACCCCATTCTGGTCAAAGGCGAGCCCGTCGAAACCGTGTACAACCTCCGAGTCAGGTTCGTCCTGATTCTCCGGGAGGCAGTCACCGACTTGAAGATCGAGTCCCCTCCTGAAGACTCGCCCGCCGCCAGTGATGTGCAGGCGGGCGCCGAGTTCGACACGCCAGAGGGTCATGTCTACAGGGTTTCGCGACATCCGGAAATTGTCGCCCCAAAAATAATTTATCAGCGTGATCCGGAGTTTTCGGAAAGAGCTCGCGAGCTTAAGGAGCAGGGAATAGTGACGATCTCGCTGATCGTTGGAACCGATGGCAAACCACGAAGCCTCAAAGTAGAATGCAGCTCCGCACTTGATTTTAACGACAAGGCGTTGGAGGCGGTCAGCGACTGGAGATTCGAGCCCGCCACGAAAGATGGGAAACCGGTGATGGTCGAGGTCTCGGTCGATGTTGACTTCCACTTGTATTAACCATCCTTGACCTACGCCTTACTCTGATAGTCTTTCCCTTTCGCCGAACGCAAACACCACGATTGAAAAAGCTCCTCTTCATCGTCGTCCTCCTCCCCATCCTCGGCGGACTCGCCTGGTGGTACTTCCGCGAGGAGCCGCTGCCGGACTACGGCCCCGCCTATCGCGAATACGCCTACGTCACCAACGGAAAAAGCAACACGGTCAGCGTGATTGATATCCGCAAATTCGCTCTGGCCAAGACCATCCCCGTCGGTCTCGAGCCAACCGGCATCGCCGCCAACAGCAAGAAAAATGAAATCTACGTGGTCAACACAGGTTCGAGTAACGTCAGCGTGATCAATGCCGAGACCAACGTCGTGGTGGCCGTGATTGGCGTTCACGGCAAACCGTATTTCATCGATGTTTCCGAAGACGGTAAGCGCGCCTACGTGGCCAACTCGGGCTCCGCCAACGTCAGCGTGATCGATCTGGAAAAGCGAGCCGTGGTGGGCACGCTGCACGTGGGCGCGTCGCCAGGACTGGCGCGGGTTTCGCCCGATGGCGCGACCGTTGTGGTCAGCAACCGCGGCGACAACAGCGTTTCTCTCATCGATGCCAAACAGTTGCGGGTGCGCGCCACTCTGCCGATTTGCCAGCAGCCGGAGGACATCGCCATCCTGCCCGACTCCAGCAAAGCCTTCGTGGCGTGTTCCGGATCGTCGCAGGTCGCATCCATCGACCTGAAGCATGACCACGTGCTCGCGCTGTTGGACGTGGGACGCACGCCGGTGAATCTGGCGCTGAAGCCGGATGGCGGCGAGTTGATCGTGTGCGACTTCGATTCCAACAGCATTTCGTTTATCGAAACCGGAAACGATGAAGTGGACCGCAGTTCTGTGATCGGCGAGCATCCCTCCCGAGCCCTGGTCACGCTCGACAACTCTCGGCTCTACGTGAGCAACTTCGGCTCCGACAGTGTCGGCATCTATGACATCGACATCGGCAAGCTGATCGCGACCATGCCCGTCGGCAGCCGCCCCGACGCTCTGGCGCTATCCCAGGCACAGAATTATTTACTGGTGCTCGATACTCAGGCCGGAGACGTAACCGTGATCCAGAAACGCCGCCCGCGCAAACTGGAGCCTACGGAGTATTCGCTCCTCACGATGATTCCCGTAGGGGTCCAGCCGAACGCGATCGTCGTGAAAGCATTCATGATGAGCAAGCCGGGTAAGAAGTAGGCAGCGGCCTGGCACAAAAAAGAGACGTTGCAAGCAACGTCTCTACAGGGGTTCGTCGTTCGTAGAGACGTAACCTGTTACGTCTCTCCCACCACGCAACCTAAGCCCGCGTCGGCACCGGCTTGGCACAAATCTTCTCAAACGCAGCGCTCAGATCGGCCGCAATGGCGGGAGCCTCGCGGCTTTCAATGTCCCGCCGCGGCATCATGTAAGCCAGCTGCCCGTCACGAAAAATCGCAATCGAAGGCGACGACGGCAACTGTCCCGTGAAATAACCTCGGGCGCGGTCGGTGGCTTCCCGGTCTTGTCCCGCGAACACCGAAAACAATTTCTCCGGCCGGGTCGCATTCTGCAAAGCCATGCGCACCGCGGGACGCATTCTCCCGGCGGCGCAGCCGCAAATCGAATTCACCACCACCATGGTGGTGCCCGTCTGATGGGCGAGTGCGCGGTCCACGTCTTCAGTAGTGCGGAGTTCTTCAATGCCCAGGCGGGTCAATTCCTCACGCATGGGGATCAACATAATTTCGGGATACATCGGCATGTTTCGTTTTCCTCTCTACTCTCTTCTTGTTGTCGTTTGATTGATATCGTCCGATTCGTTTCTTCGTTCGCCCGCTTCTTTTTCTAATTGTGCTGGCTCTTTCAATTGTAGCGTGAAGAGAGCGTGAACGCGCGGTTCGTTCTTCCCCGTCAGTGCCGTTTTCAGCACCTGACCTTTGGCTACGCGCGGATCGGCGGAGCCGTGTGTATATTGAAGGCAATCCTGCTGCGAAGAAATAGTGTTCGAAAAAATGCTGCTCGAAGAAAATGTTCCGCTGGCGCCGCTCACCACCTTCAAGCTAGGAGGGCCGGCGCGTTATTTCGTCGAAGCCAAAACCACCGCCGAGGTGCAGGAAGCCGTTGCCTTCGCGCGTTCGAAAAATTTGCCCATCTTTGTGTTGGGCGGCGGCAGCAATCTGGTGGTCGCGGACGCCGGCTGGCCCGGGCTGGTGCTGAAGATCGCCATTCTCGGGATCGAACAGCTTGCAGAGCCGAGCCGCGAACATGAGGGCAGGGTTCTTTTCGACGTGGGTGCGGGCGAATCCTGGGACCGCTTCGTCTGGAACGCCATCCGCGCCAACTGCGCCGGCGTGGAGTGCCTCAGCGGCATTCCAGGCAGCGTCGGCGGCACGCCGGTGCAGAACGTCGGCGCCTACGGACAGGAAGTCGCGGAAACTATCGAAGCCGTACGCGTTCTCGACTTGAAAGACGGCCAGCTGCGTGAGTTGTGCCGCGAAGCCTGCGGGTTCAGTTACCGCTCGAGCATCTTCAATACTACGGAGCGCGGACGCTTCATCGTTTTGCGCGTCACCTACGCGCTCACTCCCGGAGGCGAGCCGCGCATCACCTACGCCGATCTCAAGCGGCATTTCGAGGGCCGCGAAACTTCGCCCAATCTCGCCGAGACCCGCGAAGCCGTCCGCCATATTCGCGCGCTGAAGGGAATGCTCATCGTCCCTGGCGACCCTGATTGCCAGAGTGCCGGCTCGTTTTTCAAGAATCCCGTGCTCACCGAAGAACAACACGAAGAATTGAAAAAGCGCGCCAGTGCCCGCGGACTCACGGTGCCCAGCTATCCCGCGCTCGAGACCCGCAAGAAGGTTTCCGCCGCCTGGCTGGTGGAGCGTTCCGGATTCACCAAAGGATTCGGCTTCGGCCACGTCGGAATTTCGAGCAAGCATGCCCTCGCTATCGTCAATCACGGCGGCGCCTCCGCTGCCGAAGTGGTCGCCCTGAAAGACCAAATCCAGCATCGCGTGGAAGAAGTCTTCGGCGTGCGCCTGGAGCCGGAACCGGTGATGATTGGGTTTTAGTTTCTGGTTTCTGGTTTCTAGCTACCAGCCCTGAGCATTCCTCCCGTAACAGCGATGTCATCCCGCACCGGAGCGAAGCGAAAGGGAGGGACCTTACGCCAGCTGCTGTCATCACTGCAGCAAACGGGAACTGCAAGTAATCCTCGCCCGCGCATTCTCCTAAAGAAATTCCTGAACAAACGCAGCCTCCGGACGGTCTTTATGAGTGAGGGCAGACGATTGGTGGCGGGAGAGGCAATTCTGAGCGAGCCGGCAAGGGTGGCGCCGAGTCGAGAGCAAGATCGTGAGCGAACTCAGGAGGAAACTCTCGAAGACCTGCTCGAACATCTGGTACGGCAGCACGCCCAGCTCGTTTACCGCATCGCCTATGCTGTTCTCCGGCGCCATCACGATGCCGAGGACGCTGCGCAGGAAACTTTCGTCCGTGTGTTGCGGTACAGCCACAAGTTGGCGCGCGTGGAAGACCACAAGACCTGGCTGGCACGGATCGCCTGGCGCGTCGCTGTCGACCGAAACAAGCAACAGGGCCGCACAAGGGAGATTCCGCTCGACGATCCCGAAAAGCCGCTGCCGGAGGCCTTCTCGTCGGACGCGGCGGCAGATGATGCGTTACAAGCCGCGCGCGTTGGCGATGTGCTGGACCGAATGATCGCGGCCTTGCCCGAGAAGCTGCGCCAGCCGCTGATTCTGTCGACGATCGAAGAAATGTCGCCGAGGGAAGTGGCTGCGACCTTGGGAATCAACGAAGCCGCTGTCCGGTCGCGAGTGTTCCGCGCGCGGCGGATTCTGCGGGAGAAACTCGCAGGCCGGGGTGAGCGGAGAATGAGTCGGTCGTAGAAATACGAAGTGACGGTGAAAAATATGTCGCATCGGGACCGCAATCAAAATTTGAAACAGGAAGATGCGGGTCGTCGACGTCCGGAAGACGAGCGCCTCGATCGCGAACTCGATGCAGCCCTTGCAAAGTATGCGTCCATCGAGCCGAGGGCCGGGCTGGAAGATCGCGTTCTCGCGAACCTTCGCTCGGAGTGGGAGAACGCTGCGGCCCGAGTTTGGTGGCACTGGCCGGCGCTGGGCGTAGCTGCAGCGGTGCTGGTTGTAGCAGCGGTCTTCCTCATGCGGAGGCCGGGAAAACCGACGCCTGATATTACGGCGCATCAACCGGCAGCAACGAGCCAAGGCGATAAGCAACCTGAAACGCGTATCGCATCGAACGACGCCGGGAGCCCGGCTCATCCGACGGTGCCGCAGGGTGCGACGAGACCTCCGAGGCACAGTGTTCGTCCTCATGCCATCGTGGCGAACGGCCCCAGGCTCGATCGTTTCCCGTCGCCCCGGCCGCTCAGCGACGAGGAGAAGCTTTTGGTTCGCTACGTCCGTGACTTCCCTCAGGACGCGGTTATGATCGCGCGGGCGCAGGCGGAGTCTGAAAAGGAAATGGACCAACTGAATGGGAACGCCCCCTCGGGGGCAAACTGGGATCAACAATGAAGATCAACGATGAAGATCAACGACGAGGACAACAGGAAAGGTGAGGCACGTAATTATGAGAAAAATAATGGCGGTATCGCTTGTAGTCGTAACTATGGGGCTGTTCTCTGGCCTGAAACTGGCTCAGGCGCAGGACGACCAGAAACCCGTGCATGCCTATCGTCTGGATTTTTCACTCAACGAGTTGGAAGCCGAAAAAAAAATCAACACCAGGCACTACTCGATGAATCTGAACGTCCCCGGGGACAGGCAAGAAATCAGAATCGGCACAAGGGTCCCGGTAGCCTCTGGTTCATACCCGGCAAGCGTCCCGTCCGGCTCCACAGTGAGCCCGGTGATTACCACGCAATTTCAGTATCTGGATGTTGGCACGCGTATCTCGTGCTTGCTGAAGGAACACGGGGACGAGTTGGAGTTGCACGCGGAGAGCGAGATCAGCAATATCGATGACGAGCCGGTCCGTGAAAAATATGGCGTATCGGATCCCGTGATTCGACAAATCAAGATCAGTGGGAGCACCGTTGTGGTCCCCGGGAAGGCAATCGTTATTGGCAGCGCGGACGACCCCACCTCCAATCGCCAGTTTCAGCTCGAAGTTACGGTGACAAAACTGCGGTAGAGGTCGCGATGTTTGTGTGGAGAGGCCTTATGTGGCGCGGGCGTTACTGATGCGCAAGTCTCGCCGCTTCCTGAAAAATCTTCAGGAACATTTTCCGCGTCAGCTTTCCGGTTTGCGTGTTTTGGTTTGAAGGATGATATGAGGCCAGCAGCACTTTACCGTCGGGCGTGCGGTAACTGGCGCCGTGTTTGAAGAGATAGCCTTTCTTACTTGGAAGCACGCCCCGGCGTTTCAAGAAATTCAGATAGGCGTCGAAGCCGATTTTGCCCAGGGCCACCACGACCCTCAGGTTCTTTAATCCCGCGATTTCGCGGTCGAGAAACGGAGCGCACGTTGCCAGCTCCTGCAGCGTGGGCTTGTTGTCGGGCGGCGCGCAACGGACCGCCGCGGTGATGTAGAGATCCTTGAGGGTGAGGCCGTCGTTGCGATCCGTGGCGGTGGGCTGGTTGGCGAATCCAACTTCGTACAGCACTGGATACATGAAGTTGCCGCTGGCATCGCCGGTGAAGGGACGTCCGGTGCGATTCGAGCCGTGCGCTCCGGGCGCCAGCCCCATGACCAGCACGCGGGCTGCGGGATCGCCGAATCCTGGCACGGGCTTGCCCCAATAGTCCCAGTCGCGATAGGCGCGGCGCTTCTCACGCGCCACCTGCTCGCGGTAGGCGACCAGACGCGGGCAGAGCGTGCACGCAATCACTTCACGGTTTAGAACAGTGATCCAGTTGGGCATCGGGGGGGTTGGGGGGGTGACCATCCGCACTCTACACTGCTCGAACGTCCTCAGCCAAACGCCTGGCAACATTAGACGCTGCCCCGGAGAGCTTTGCAAAATTGCAGAAGTGTTCCTTCAGGAACATTTTGTGCAGGCGGAAATGTACATACGTTTCTGTACACATATCCGGCAAGTGCATGAGCGGAAGCAAGTTACAAGGGAGGGGACGTGCACTGGAGGACAAAAAATGGGGCCCTGCGGACAGGGCCCGGTAGCAGCAAGTTCAGGAGTCACAAATATACCATAATATCCATCGACTTACTATGCTTTAGTGAAATTATTTTTAGGGCCGGATTTCAATCGTCGTGCCGTCCGCCACTGCCGCCCAGATCTCGTCGATTTCGGCATTGGTCACGGCAATGCATCCGTCCGTCCAGTCCTTCAGGCGGTGAGCTGCGCCCACATAGCCGAAGCCATTTGGCAGTCCGTGCAGAAAAACATCGCCTCCCGGCGACGCGCCCTGCTCACGGGCCGCTGCACGATCGCGCGCGCTGGGATACGAAATGTGGATCGCCTTGTAAAACTTGCTATGTGCATTACGGAAGTCGAGAACATAAACGCCTTCCGGCGTCTTGTGATCGCCCTGCCTGGTTTTCGCACCAATCGGGTCGGCGCCCAGAGCGACCTTGTACACCTTGATCACTTTCCCGTGGCTCACCAGTTGCAAAGTGCGCTCCTTCTTCAAAACGACAACCCGGTCAGCATGCGGCGGCGGGACCGGCGTCTGCGCCGCGCCCAACTCACACAGCAACCAGAACACCAAGCCAGTGAGTACTCGGGTGCGCATTCCCGCAATTATAGGCCGGCGCAATTCTGAGGAATGCTACGCTGATGCAGTGAACACCTCGAATCGGAGCCTGCAGTTCGGATTGAGCCGCCGGGCTTTGCCCCTTCGGCAGGCTCAGGGCAGGCTCTGGCGGGACAGCCGAGGCGGCTGTCGCTACGTGAGCTTATTCGGAGCGGATCTACCACGCGTGAAGCTAATCGCGTTGTGCGCCCTCGTCTTTTCCATCTTCTTCTCCATCGCCGTGCTCCCGGCCTCCGCTGCCACCTGGACGGCGCGAGCGCAGCCGGCGCGGCTGGTCAACGGAGCTCCGGTGCTGTTTCAGGTCAAGGCTCCCGCATCTCTCGAATCGCTGACTGGAACCTGGATCGGCCATCAAGTTCCTTTCAGCTTCGACGCGGCCACCAAAACATGGTTCGCATTAGCCGGTATCAGCCTCGAGACTGCACCGGGCACCTACTCTTTGGATCTCACGGGCGAGCGGCCCGCGAGTCCAACCAAGGGCGCGCCCCCGAAACTTTCTTTCAGCAGCAAGTTCGCGGTTTTCCGCGGCAAGTATCCCAAGACCGAGGTCAAGCTCACCGTCTCGGGGAAATTTACCGAGCCCAGCCCTGAGCAGCAGCAACAAATCGCGGAAGGCGTGAAGATCAAGGATGACTACCTCAACCGTGTAACGCCGGACCGCGAGTGGGACGGCAAATTCACGGCCCCGGCCGACGCCGCGATCTCCGATGTTTTCGGCTCGCAGCGCATCTTCAATGGCAAGGCGCAGCGGCCGCATCTCGGCCTGGATTTCCGCGTCCCGAGTGGAACTCCCGTGGCAGCGATGAATAGTGGCACGGTGCTGCTGGCGCGCTTCTTATATTTCGAAGGCAACTGTGTTGTCATCGACCACGGCCAGGGACTGCTCACGCTATATTTCCATCTTTCGGAATTCAAAGTGAAGGAAGGCGACACCGTGAAGCGCGGCCAGGAAATTGGTTTGAGCGGGGGCACGGGACGGGCGACCGGTCCGCATCTTCACGTGACGGTGCGCTGGCAAGGAGTTTCTCTTGATCCGGCGCGGCTTCTGGAATTGCCGCTGCCTTAACCGAGCATAGGGTGGACCCAGCCTATGCCGCGCCTCTCGACGCGTGGCTCAATCCATTGCCGCTGCGGGTGGCCTCACGCGCAGCGTCTCGCAGGGCATCTCGTAAATTGTCCTTCAGGCCCAGGTTGCGAATCAGCCGGTGCAGGTAATTGGGATGCACGCCCAGAATCGCCGCGGCCTCTACGTAGTTGCCGCGAGTCTGTTCCACCGCTTCGAGAATAAGTTGCTTCTTGAGGTCCTTGACGCAGGCGTGGTAACGAGCCTCACTCCGCTCTGGCGAGGGCCTGCGTTCGAGAATCGATTCGGGCAGATCCTCCGGCAGAAGAGTGTCCGCGCGGCCCAGCACCAGCGCGCGTTCGATCGCATTTTCGAGTTCGCGCACATTGCCCGGCCAGTCGTGATTCGCCAGGCAGGCCATGGCCTCGCGTGAAACCGGTTTGGCTTTCACGCGGCAGCGTTTGGAATATTTCTGCACGAAGTGGCGCGTGAGCAGCGGAATATCTTCCCGGCGCTCGCGCAACGAAGGCATTCTCAGCCGGACCACATCCAGACGGTAGTACAAATCGCGGCGGAACATTCCCGTGCGCACGGCTTCATTCAAGTCGCGGTTGGTGGCGGCAATCAACCGGATATCCACTTTGATGGGATGCGTTCCACCCACGCGCTCGAATTCGCGCTCCTGCAGCACGCGCAACAGCTTCACCTGAAGCGCCGGAGCGAGTTCGCCGATTTCATCCAGGAACACCACGCCCCCATCGGCCACTTCCAGCCTGCCCTTTTTCTGGACCACGGCTCCGGTGAACGAACCGCGTTCGTGCCCGAACAAATCGTCTTCCAGCAGTGACTCAGGAATCGCCGCGCAGTTGATGGCCACGAAGGGTTGGTTTGCGCGGGCACTGTTGCGATGCAAAGCTCGCGCCGCCAGCTCTTTCCCGGTTCCGCTTTCGCCCTCAATCAGCACCGTGGCGTCCGACGCCGCAACCCGCGTCAGGAGCTGGTACATCTCTCTCATCCGCGGGCCTTCTCCCACCATGCTCCACTCCCGGCAAGTTTCCAAGGTGAGTGTCTGAGTTTCTTTTTCCAGCCACTGCTGCCGCCGCGCGTTGTCGAGGGCCGCGGCACAAATGCCGGCGATGGCCGCCATCAGCTGCAAATGCTCTTCGTGGAAGCGTTGGACCGGACGGGTGCTGTCCAGGTAAATGCATCCGATCACTTTCTGAAACACAGTGAGCGGGACACACAGCAGCGAGCACACGTGGGCTTCGGCGAGGCTCTCCGCCTTCTGCAGAGTTCCGAGTCCGGCAACATCGGTGCCCAGCATCGCAACTCCCTGCTCCATCACCTGGCGGGCGACGGTGCGGCTGATCCGCACCAACGGCGGTTCTCCGGGTCGCCGGGTGCGAGCGTGCAGCGAGCTGAATTCCTGCTCGCCTCCGTCGGTCAGCAGAATCGCGCCACGTCCCGCGGGCACGACTTCAAAAATCAGACTCAGCAACTGGCCCTGCAATTCTTCGAGATCCTTGACGGCATGCACTACCCGGCTGATCCGCAGCAACACATTCAGATTTCGGGCAACGTCCGAGGTCTCCGGCAACTCGCTTAGCAGCCAGTCCGGGGGCTGAACATCCACTTCCTTTCTGGGATGGAACTGCATGGTTGCGGCGAAGGGATGACCCTCTTCGAATTCCACACGCGCCGTTGAGGGCATCTCTTGTTCAGGTTCGTGGTCGGCTTCGTCGTCGGCTTCGTCGTCGATGAGAAACACAAACACCGAGTCGCCGGCGGCAATCTCGTCGCCGTGATGCAGCCATTGTTCTTTCACTGACTTCCCGTTAACCCGGGTCGCGTGGCCGCTCTCGAGATCGAGAAGATGGAAACGCCCGTCTTTCTGCCGCAGACGAAAATGCTTTTGGGAAATCGTAGGATCGACTACCGCTAACGCGTTCGATGGTTCGCGTCCCAGCGTGGCGTCGCCGGCTGGCAGTGGAAATATCGAATCGGTGAGCGGTCCGGCAATGGCGAAAAGTCGGGGATGCATGGGTCAGGGTCCTCGGATCGAGCGACCTTCTTACCATGTGAAAGGTGGAACCTAACCGGTGGCATGATTTTGTTACGATATCCGAACAGATAGGCGGACTATCCGATCGGATAGTGACCAGGGAGAGGCGCGACGGCAGAGTTAGGAGCGTCGCAAACGCAGCCAACCTGCAGCTAAATAATTGATAAATAAAAAGTTAAGTGGTGCAGGACGGCGCGAGACGTTCGCTTTTGAAGCGTTGGGCCAAAACGTGCATGGTGTCGCTTCGCGGTGTCGGCAAAAAGCGACGGGGGAAGCGCTTTCTGTCACAGTGTCGCCGGCACCTGTAAAGTCAGGGACGCGAAGGGACCCCCTCGTCGCGTCCTTGATTTTTTGCGGCCGAAGAGCGGGGATGTAGTTGCGTTAGAGGTCAGCCAGCGGCTGCTTCTTGCTGCCCGGAAGATTCAAGCGCGTGGTTGGATTGTGCGACAGCATCCTGCGCGACCCCATCGCGATAGGTAACGCTTCTGCCCGAGATCGCCGCCACCCGCTCGCCCGGCACCAGGATTCCGACCAGGTTGAGTGGATCGGCCGCCGACACCGTCACCGCCTCGCCGGTCAGCGGACTATTGCGCATCGCCCGCACCGATTCGACGGCAACCGGCAAGGCAAACTGCTCGCCCAGAAATCCGTCGACGAAACGTCCGCCGCGAATTTCTCCGCGATCTTCGAGCCGGCGGAAACCCATCAGCAATTCGCGCCACGGCGGCAGGTTCGACTCGCGCGCCAGCACATCGCGAAACACAATTCCGTAACGCCGCAGCAACATCCAGCATGCAGCCTCGACCGCGCGCGGCCTTTCCGCGGACTGGCCGGCATGCAGCAAGGCCCAGCGGCCCGAGCTGTGCCGCGGACGCGTGCTGCGTCCGCTTCCCTGCCCCGCGCGCCGTTTGGGGTCGATCAACGATCGCAGATTATCGAATCCGTCGGCGGTCACTAAACCTGCGGCAACCAGTTCCCAGAGAGCAGTCTCGATCTCGGCTTTGAGCTTGCCGCTGCCGCGCACGATGTCGGCGAAGAAAGAAGCTCCGCGCTGCCGCAGGAAATCGAGCACGAGTTGCGCGCTGTGACTAAGACCGCGCCCCTCTGCAGAATCCGGGTGCCCCATGTCTCGCTGATTTTGCGAGACATGGGGATTTTCGCGGGGAATCATCCAATCCGCGTCCTCGCGCACGAAGAAAGTAATCGGCGCAACGCTGGTGGGAATCACGCGGCGCTGACGCGGGGCAGGTGCAGCGGTTTCCGACGAATCATCTTTGCCCTTAGTGATCGGATAATCCAGCGTCGCCGGATGCGGCGACAACCTTCCCCAGCCAACCGCCCCAGTCAGGCAAAGCTGATCAAGCCATTTCGGATCGTAGTCGGCGATGCGACGCGCCAGAACCTGGCGCTCCCAGGCGTTGGCCGGAATCTCGAATCCCTGCAACTGCTGTAAAACTTCCAGTGTGCCACGTTCCCCCGTAACCTGTGTGCCCGGAACCACGTGCTGCCAGCGCATGAGCCAGCGCATAAATTGTGCCGCCGTAACCGGCTCAATCTGCTTGCGCAGCGTGCCCACCGTCAGCCGGTGAATGCGCGCCAACAGGCGCCGCTCACACCATTCGGTCTCGTCAACTTGTGCCGGAGCAGCCGAGCGCAGCTCAGCCTGCTCGTGTGGCGCGGGCACTCCCTTCGACAAGCTCAGGGCAGGCTCTGCCCGCGAGGCAGCGCCACTGAAGCTTCCTCGCAGAATGGTCCCGCTGGCTTCCATGCGAAGCAGCGCATTCGAGATATCAGCTGCCGGGAGTCCTAACTCCTCCCCGAGTTGCGAAGCCGTAACTGGCCCCAAATGCGACATCCATCCTGTAACCAGGGTGAGCAAAGCATCCTCGCGGGAACCCTGCGTCGTCTCAACATCCGCCAGAGTCTGCACAAATTGAGCCTCAGGAAACAGCGCCGCAAAACTCCGCGCTCGCTCGGCTGCCACCCAGTAGCACCGGCCATCCACCGATGCGGCACCGGCTCGGCCTTCATCGACCAGTCGCTCGAAATATCCAACCCACCCGCCCGGAGCACGGTCGATACGGAGACAGCCGCCCTCGGCTGTCTGGTTCATGGGGGCTGAGCCGCCCTTGGTTGAGGTCGGGATGCTGTCTGAGAAACCCAGCCGAGCTGCGCTCGGCTGGACGGGCGAGGGCGCCCGTCCCCACACAGGCAACCCCAAATTCTCCGGGAGCGCCACCAGCGTGTGCAGCACGTCGTGCAACTCATCGGCGTCCCGAACATCGGGCCAAGCTTCAGCTCGCACCTGAGCAATCGCCGCCGGATCCAGCTTTCCCACTTCCTCCAGCACCGACTCCGGCAGCATGCGCCGCATCTCGACGGCGCGGGCCCGCCGTTCCTCGAGCGGAGCATCGTCGAGGAACGCATACGGATTCGCATTCAATATCTCGTGCGAGAATTGCGACGGAACCGGCGTGTCCACTGCCAGCACTCGTATCTTCCCTGATGCCATGCCGCGAAGCAGCGTCTTCAGCCCCTCGACGTCCATCGCCTCGGTGAGCACATCTTTCATCACCTCGCCCACCAGCGGATGATCCGGAATCTTCCGCTCGCCCTCGATGTTCTCGAAGCAGGCCGCCGCATCGGGAAACACCGACGCCAGCAGATCATCCGAGCGCATGCGCTGAATCTGGGCTGGAACTTTCTTGCCGTTCTGGAAACGTAACAGCGCCAGCGCACGATTCGCGTCCCAGCGCCAGCGCGTGCCGAAGATGGGAGAATCGAGCGCCGCCTGCTCGAGGATCGGCTGTACAGTTTCGGCTTGCAGAAAGTGAAAAACGTCATCCAGCGGAAAACTGTGCTGCTCGGCCAGCGCAATATTCAGCCCGTTGTCGGTAGCCGCCGCCTGCAACTCAAAGTTGAACCCGACGCAGAAACGCTTGCGCAGAGCCAGTCCCCAGGCCTTGTTGATGCGTCCACCAAACGGCGCGTGGATGATCAACTGCATCCCGCCGCCTTCATCAAAGAAGCGCTCCGCGATCACGGTCTGCTGCGTCGGTACCGCACCCAGCACCGCGCGCCCCTGCAAAATGTATTCAATCGACTGCTCCGCGCCGGAATCGTCGAGACCGCACTCATCTTTCAACCACGCGACCACGGCCGCCACATCCGGCTGGGTCGCCGAAAAGCCGACTGGCGAAACACGCGGCAGCATCGCGCTGATTTTTTCCCGCAGCTCGCCCACATGCGCCGACAATTCCTGCGTCCGCGCCGGAGCCTCGCCCCGCCAGAACGGCACAGTCGGCGGCGCTCCGTGCGCATCCTGCACCAGCATTCGCCCGGCATTGGTCTCGATGCGCTGGATCATCCACGAAGTGTTGCCCAGCAGCATGATGTCGCCGCGATTGCTCTCCACGGCGAAGTCTTCGTCCACCGTGCCCACCACCACGCCATCCGGCTGCGCCACCACGGTGTAGAGAGAATTATCCGGAATCGCTCCCCCGCTGGTGATGGCCGCCAGCCGCGCTCCACGCCGCGCTCGCAATTTTTTGTTCACGCGGTCGCGATGCACATAAGCGCCATAGCGCCCGCGCCGCGCAGCAATCCCCTCCGACAGCATTTCAAGAAGCGAATCAAACGTCTCGCGCGCCAGATTGCGATAGGGATACGCCCGCCGCGCCAGCGCGAACATTTCATCCTCGTCCCACTCTTCCGACGCACACGCCGCCACAATCTGTTGTGCCAGCACATCCAGCGGAGACTCCGGAATGATCAGCCGGTCCAGATCGCCTTGCCGAATGGCCCGCACCAGAGCCGCGCACTCGATCAAATCGTCGCGCGTGGTCGCGAACAGACGTCCCTTGGGAACCGCGCCCCGCCAGTGTCCCGAGCGCCCGACACGCTGCAGCGCTACCGCAATCGCGCGGCAGGAATTGATCTGCACCACCAGATCCACGGTGCCGATGTCGATGCCAAGTTCGAGCGAGGCGGTCGCCACCAGCACGCGTATCTGCCCCTCTTTCAGCTTCTTCTCGGCCGTGAGACGCAGCTTGCGCGACAGGCTGCCGTGGTGGGCCGCAACATTTTCCTCGCCCATGCGCTCGCCCAAGTTGTGCGCGAGGCGTTCCACCATGCGCCGCGTGTTCACAAACACCAGCGTCGACCGATGCTGCGAGACCAGCGTCACCAGCCGGTCATAAATCGCGTCCCACATCTCGTTCGACGCGATTGGCCCTAGCGGCATGGGCGGCACTTCCACCGCAAGATCGAGTTTGCGTTTGTGTCCGACGTTGACGATCACGGGGGCGGTACGCCCACTCCCGTCGGAACTACCCGTAAGAAAATGCGCGACCTCCTCGATCGGCTTCTGCGTCGCCGACAATCCGATGCGAACCGGCGGCCGATGCGCCAGCGCGTCCAGCCGTTCCAGCGACAACACCAGATGCGCTCCGCGCTTGTCGTCGGCCACGGCATGAATCTCGTCCACGATCACCGTCTCGACGTCACGCAGAATCGCGCGGCTCCTGTCGGCGGTCAGCAGAATGTAAAGCGATTCCGGTGTGGTTACCAGAATGTGCGGAGGCCGCTTCAGCATGGCGCGCCGCTCCGGCTGCAAGGTGTCGCCGGTGCGCACCGCCGTGCGAATCTCCGGCATCAGCAGGCCGCGCTCCCCCGCCATTGCCAGGATTTCCCCCAGCGGCACTTCAAGATTTTTCTGGATGTCGTTGCCCAGCGCCTTGAGCGGCGAAATGTAGAGCACTTCGGTGCGATCCGCCAGCTCTCCCGCCAGCGCCTTGCGCACGAGGCGATCAATGCATGCCAGAAACGCGGCCAGCGTTTTGCCCGACCCGGTGGGCGCGGAGATCAGCGTGGTCCGGCCCGCCAGAATGTGCGGCCAGCCTTGCTCCTGCGGCTCGGTCGGCGTGCCAAATTTCCGCACGAACCACTCCGCCACCAGAGGATGGGCCCAGGTCAAAGAGGCGGGAAGGGACTGCATTCGGGTATTCTAGCTCGGAATCAAACTTTCGCCAACTGTTCGCTATAGCCAATCCGCTCGACGTCTGGGAACAGAATAGCGACGGCCGACACCTCCGAGATCAATGAGTGCTATCACCTGGTTTCAGTCTGAGGCTAGTAGCAGTATTCCTTGTTGTCCGCTCCCTCGCGGCAACGTTGATTCAGAGCGCGGTAACCGAGCCCTGCCTGTGGGTCATAGCAAAAGCCTAGACAAACATCCCTCACATCATAGCGGTAGCGTGGACCGTCGAAGGGCATCCCTACAATCCCGCGAAAGAAGGCTACCAGTTCCGCCGGGGGCACGGTCGCGTTCTCAGTGGTGAAGGCAGCGATTGCGAACCTTCCCGTTTCGGTGTACCAACCCTCGCCATGCGCAACTCGGAGTGCCCTCGGTGCCCGTTCCTCCGTACATTTTAGATCCGGGAGCCCCAGCACCGTTTTCAGTTGCATGCGCTGACCCTCAGTTAGGGCGCCTCCGTACCAGACCTCCTCGAACTTATAACGAAATAAACGGCGATCATTGTGCGCCATGAAAAACCGGCCGTCGCGATAAATCCGGATGCTGGTCTCATGGAAACCAAGTCCATTTTTCTCGACGTGGAGAATGTCCAATTCGACAAGCTGGGCATCAAGGATGACGGGTTGGCGGTACGGGAACGCGGATGCTGTGAACCACCACACCACAACGAAAGGCGCAATGACAACCGCGGGCCATGTACGCCGGTTCACAGGCAGGTTGCGTACTTGCCAGGAGGGAGGTAGCAATCGAATCAGGGCCCAGACAAGAACAAACAGCAATAGAGCCGCGCAAACGATCCTAAGCTGGGCGTAACGCAAATACACCGTCTCCTCTCTATTCCCTGAAGCGTTCAATAGAACCCACGAGTTTACAAACGCTCGCGATTCTGTTGTGTAAATCCAGAAAAGAGGGAGAGCCGCTCCAATAACAATCATCGGGTACCCGATACGAGGACGGCGCAAAGACAAAACCGCAGCGGCAAGCATAAGCGGAGCCACGGCGGCGGCAACGAATGTCCTGTCCAGCGAAGTTGGGGGTACGAATTGAGCATAGGTGACAAGCATCCAAGCGACAGCGACCGCCGAAGCGGAGGACAACAGCCGAGCCCCCCGGATTGATCTCTGAGGTGCACCTTGGTTCATAGATAACTTGGTTCATAGATAATTAGACACCGATGCAGGCAATGCCGGAAATGGTAGTTGACGTAATATCGCGATATCACTCATTGACTGATTCCTTGTTCCAGTATCGATGACCTCCAATGGTTCCGCATTCACGCTCGCACACTGCTAGAATTTTCTTCGCGATGCCCAAACTCTCCGCTCAGGCCCGCGCCCGCAAAATCAAGCTTCTTCTCTTCGACGTGGACGGGGTGCTCACGGACGGCAAGCTGTTCATCTTCCCTGCTCCGGCCGGAGCCTCGCAGGCCGGGAAGGAACATGCTGATCTTGCTGCGAATCGCGCCGCGAAACATGAAGGCCAGGGAGGGTTCGGGTTCGTGAGCCAGAGCCTGATTGAGGCCAAGGGCTTCCACGCGCATGACGGCACTTCGATCTCGCTGGCGCGCCTGGCCGGCATCAAGACCGGGCTCATCACCAAGCGCATCTCGGAAACGGTCGCGCTCCGGGCCCGCGATCTGAGGCTCGAGCATGTGCATCAGGGCGTGCAAGACAAGCGCTCGTGTCTCGAAGGCATCGTGAAGCAGGAAGGCCTCAAGCCCGAGGAAGCCGCCTTCGTCGGGGACGACGTGATCGACCTGCCCGCGATGCGCGCCGGGGGATTAGCCATCGCGGTAAAGAACGCGCGCGCCGAAGTCAAGCAAGAGGCCCACTACATCACTCCTCACTCCGGCGGCGACGGCGCCCTGCGCGACGCCGTGGAATTCATCCTTAAAGCGCAAGGCAAATGGAAACAAGTGGTGGAGGCTTACATTGGTGAGAGAAGTCCGGAGAAACGCTCTTAGCTATTGGCTCTTGGGCTCTTGGCTCTTGGCCTTTAGCTTGGAACCGAGGGCTTAGGGGCTGGTTTGAGGGGCTCTTGATTTTGAGCTAAAAGCCAAAAGCATAAGAGCGAAGAGCTCAGCACTCACAAAAAACCCACCGGATGCTTGCTTGGGGCGTGCTCGGGTCAGCATCCGATGGGCTACCGTTTCTCCTTACTCACCCTGTTGTTTTCAGGAGTATGTGAAATCATTAAACCGCAACGCGCAGTGAAGTTGCGTCTAATTTTGTAAAGAGTTGTAATTCTTTTGTGACTTCAACGAAACTGGCGCGGGACTGAAGCGTAAATTCGAAAACCCGCATTGAAATCGCGGAAACTTCAGTCGGGCAGCGTCACCGCCTTCGCAGTCATCAGTTCCGTAAATCGTTTGTCCTTGCGGAGTTCGGCGAATTCCACATCTTTGTACACGTTCTTCAGGTCTTTGTAGCCCTCTTCTTGCGCCTTCTTCAGATACTCCAGCGACCGATCGGAGAAGCCCATCTTGGCGTAGAGTTTGGCCACGGTGTAGTCGTAGTAAGCGCGGTCACCGGGACTGGGCAGTTGCGCCTGCACGCCGGTGCGCGAGGTGCGCGCAAATACTTCGGGATCAATTTGCATGGCACGCTCATAAGCCAGCACAGCCGGATCAAACTGCTTCTTCGAGAACAGCGCCGCGCCCAGATTGCTGAAAAATGATGCCGAGGTCGCATCAATCGCAATCGCCTGGTGATAGTGCTTGACCGCCGCGCTGTATTTCTTTTCCTCGTAAAGCACCACGCCGAGGTTGTTGTAGGCATCGGCCAACTGGTGGTCGGCTTTGATTGACCGCTCGAACGATTTCCTGGCCTCCCGGTAGCGCTGCATCATCAGCTCGGTGATGCCGATCTTGTTCTCCAGGCGCGCCGTATCCTGCCGCTTGGCCACGGCCGCCCGGTAATAATCGAGCGCGTCAAGATAAAGTTTCGAGGCGCGCAGATGGTCGGCCTGCGCTTCCAGATCGTCGGCGCTCGCCTCCGCAGCCGGAGGGTCAATCGTGCGCATCAGCGGCGGCGTGACCTGCACCTGTTCCGGATGGGACATCTGCGCCCCGGCGGCAACCGGGAAGGCAAGGACAAAGACGAAAACTGAAAGGGAGAGAAGAGAAACCGAAGCTGAGCAGCTTCTAGAGAAGCACGTTCTCGGGAAGGACATAAACCACCCCCAAGCGAGCTCAACTATTCTGCCATAGTTCCTGCCGCCGAAGCTAGAATTTCCTGGCCCCGGGGACGGGTATACATGTTTCCGTGGCGAGCATCAAAACTGGGCGGCTGGGTGGCTGATTTCTGTGGCGAGGATCCAAGCCCGGGTGCCCCATTTCTCGCGTCTTTTGCGAGAAAGCCTGCCCTGAGTGAAGTCGAAGGGAACCCATGCAACAGGCGCCACCACTGGCCGTTCAGTTTCCACCACGATCGCGCTTAAGCGTTTTTCGCCGCCCCGGTCGACTCCCTCACCACCAGCTCCGGCTCAAGCGCAATCTCGGCCGGATATTCTTTCTTCCCCTCAATTCTCTGCAGCAGCGTTTCCGCAGCCACCTGCCCCATCCGGGTCAGCGGTTGTCGCACGGTCGTAATACTCGGCGTATGAAACGACGCCCCCGCAATATCGTCGAACCCCATCACCGAAATATCCTGCGGCACGCGCAATCCCTGTTCCTGAAACGCGCGAATCGCGCCAATCGCCGAAATGTCGTTATAGGCAAACAGCGCCGTGAACGGCTTCTTGCGCGCCAGCAACTGCCTGGCAAAGGGATAACCCAGCTGCGGCGTGACATCGTCAATATCAATCTGCACCGTCAGTTCCGGATCGATGCGCATTCCCAGTTGCTCCGCCACTTCGCAAATCGCAATGAACCGGTCCTTAGCATCGGAGCTCAACGGATTCCCCCTCAGCACGGCGATGCGTTCGTGCTTCAAACCCTTTAAATGGTTGAGCGCCAGAAACGCCGCCCGGTGATGATCAAGCACAATATTGGTGACGCCCTTCACCCGCTTGTGCCCCGCAATTGCCACCGTCGGAAGAGTCGGCGTCTCGTGAATGGCTGTGTCTACGGTAATGAGCCCCTCCACGCCCCGTTCCAACAAGAGCCGGGTGTATCGACTCAACAGCGCAGGGTTATGGCGATGCGCGACCGTCAGAAAGAAATAATCCTTTTGCGTGAGATACGCTTCGATGCCGCTGATGATCGCCGAACCATAAGTGTCGCCAATCTCCTCGCAAATCACTCCGATTGTGTAGGTGCGCTTGTTGCGCAGCGTGCGCGCAAAAAAATTCGGGCGGTAGTTCAGCTGTTTAGCGGCGGCGTGAATGCGATTCTTGGTTTCCTGCGGAATCACGCGCGACGAGGGCGCATCGTTCAGCACCGTGGAGACCGTGCCCGGAGTCAATCCCAGATGCTGGGCGACGGCCTTGAGGGTGACCACCCGAGGTCCCTGGCCTGCTTTCTTTTTGTGCGCCATGATTTCCGGGGCGACGATCTTCCGGGGTGATGATCTTCCGGGCTATCGGCCCATTTAAATCGTTTCACTAATCAATCGTATGGTGGCGGCCATAATACCAGAGTCAATCCGCCATTCGATCGCCCTTGTCAATCGGAAGTGGTGCAGTGGTGCAGTTTGTGCCTTGTCATTCCGAACGTCCGCGTTTTTCATCGCGGCGGAGGAATCTCAGTCTCTACCGCTGTGGAGCTTCAGCCAAAGCCTCCGCGGATTCCTGGCTGTCTGCATCGACAACGGATTCGGATCAAAACGGATTGAGTGGCACGCTTCGTCACCTCTCACTTCACCTCGATCACCGCCAACCCATGGGCAGGCAGCGTCACGGTCAATTCCCCGTCCCGCAAATCGCGGACCTCAGGCGCGGGAAGCTCGGCGGCATTGCGCAAGGCCACGATCTGCGCCTGCGTTGGAAAGCTGGGCGCTCCCATTTTTTCGTACGCCGCCTGCACGTCTCCATCCTCACGGTCCACACGCGAAATCGAAGCCTGCTGCACCTGTACTCCCTTGAATCGCAAAGTCACCACCTTGGGCTGCCAGCCCGTAGCGGGAGGTGCGTAGTTCCATACGGCGATCACGAGAGACCCGTCTTTCCTGCGCGTTACCAGAGCAGTATCAGAATCCACGGCGAGTCGTTCGTCCCCGAGATGATGCAGAAGTTCGAAGGCGGCAAACGCGGGCTTGGGAATTCCGTCCTCGGCCAGCAGTCCAAAACCGCCGTAGAACGGCTGCTTCACCACTCCTTGTTCCTCGAACACATCGGAAAATGTCCAATAGGACATCATGTCGACCAGGCCATCGCACTGGCGAATGGTGTCGGCCAGCCACGGCCCCATGTAGACCGTGTCCGTGACCGCCGGCTCGTTGGCATAGCTCGCGTTGAATTCGCTCCAGATCAGCGGGAGGTGCGGATTCGCCGAAGCTTGAATCTGATCGTGAACTTTTTTCACCGCGCGGCAAACCATCTGATTCCGCGGGATGCTCTCGCTGGTGCCAAACACGTCTTCGGATTTGTCGTTGCCATAGACGTGCGTTGATACAAAATCCACCGGCACCTTCTGGTCCACGCAATGCCTGATGAAATCATCCGCCCAGGCTGCTTGCGCCGTCGCCGGACCGCCTACGCGCAGCCGCGAGTTCACCGCTTTGAGCGCGCGCGCAGTATGGTCATAGAGTTCCCAGTACGTGGCCTGTTTGGGATCTCCCACCCAGAAATCGATGTTGGGTTCATTCCACACTTCGAAATACCACTGCGAGACTTCGCCGACACCGTAGCGTTCCACCAGGTGCTGGGCGAACCGCGTGATCAATGCATCCCACTTCGCGTAGTCCTTGGGCGGGGAAACGTTTTGCTTGTACCAGAACGCGTGCAGCGCATCGCGAGCCGCCAGCTTCTTCGGCATGAAGCTGATCTCGACAAACGGACGCACGCCGTTGGCCAGCAGTCCGTCGTAAATTTGGTCCACATAAGAAAAGTTGTAGAGAGGATTTCCCTTCGCATCTTCGTCGTAAAGGCCGACCTCATCATGGAAGATGGCGTGGAAACGCACGTATTCGAAGCCCGTGATGCCCTTCACCTCGCGCAGGTCGCGGCGGTAGTCATCGCGCAGCGTCAGGATCGCGCGCCCGGAGCCAAACATCTTCTCCCAGAAATGTGGGAACGGATGCGCGGGAGCCGATGCGTCGACCACCACAACCTGAGAGTCTTTCGAAGTGTTGCCGGCTTGCGCCGGGAGCCGAAGTGCTATCGACGTGCAGAACAAAACAACCAGAAGCAGAAATCGTGTGGCCTGTTTCATGAAGACGAACCTCGAGAGTACGGGCGGATTGCACTGCAGATTTATGATCGCATTCATGATCACCGTTCCGGACGCGCCCCAGTATAAGTCGGGATGCACATCGGCACGGCGGCCACTCTAAAATAGCCTGCCCGGAAGATGTTGTTTCCTGCGCAGCCGAAAACCCGATGGTCGCATCTATACTGCATAATGCCATTCTGGCAGACCAAGCTTACGCGAGGATACTCATGCGCTACGCCGCAAGAATTGCCGCCGTCGTTATTTTTCTTCTCCCCATCGCCAACCTACACGCGGTGAATCAGGATTTTCACAACGCGCCCGACTCCGCCAAGAAACAGAAGAACCCTTACGCGGGCCAGGCCGCGGCCGTAGCCGCGGGCAAACCGCTCTACGCGAAAAACTGTCTCTCTTGCCACGGCCGCGCCGGCAAGGGAACCGGCAATGTTCCTTCCCTGGTCGATGGCAAGTTGAAGGCTGTGACCGCCGGTGAGATTTTCTGGTTCGTCACGAAGGGAAGCACCGACAACGGAATGCCCTCCTGGGCGTTTCTGCCCGAGAAGGACCGCTGGCAGATTGTGACTTATGTGGAAGCCATGGCGGCTGCTCCAGTCGCGGCCGCGAAAGACGCGCCGCCGGAAGCACAGGTCTCCACCGTGAAGCTCACTGACAAGTCTCCGACCGCTCCGTTCACCGATTTCCGTTACGAAACCCCGGGGACCATCCGAAAAATCACCGTGGCCGATCTTCCCGAGCCCTTCGCGACCAAGTCGTCGGACAACGGGCCTAGCTTAGTTGCGCGACCCGCCGACGCCTGGCCCGTGGCGCCCGCCGGCTTCAAAGTCGAACTCTTTGCCGCAGGCCTAGAGAATCCGCGAACGTTGCGCACCGCTCCCAACGGCGACATCTTCCTCGCCGAGACCGAACCCGGACGCATTCGGGTGTTTCGCGGCATGACCAGTGACGGCAAGCCGGAGCAGATGCAGATTTTCGCCAGCGGACTGAAAGAGCCCTACGGGATTGCCTTTTATCCTCCCGGCCCTGATCCGCAGTGGATGTACGTGGGAAATATTAACGAAGTGATTCGCTTTCCCTATCACAATGGAGACCTCAAGGCGAGCGGCCCGGCGCAGCATATCGCCGATCTTCCCGGAGGCGGCGGCCACACCACGCGGGCGCTGGCTTTTTCTCTCGACGGAAAGAAGCTGTTTGTGGCAGTGGGCTCGGCTTCAAATGTCGACGACCCCGATGTCAGTCCGCGGGAAAAAAACCGCGCCGACATTCTCACTTGCGCTCCCGAAGCCTGCGTGTTGAGCGTGTACGCCTACGGTATTCGCAATGCCGGGGGTGGCATCGGCGTGAATCCGCAGACCGGCGAGCTGTGGTGTTCGGTGAATGAACGCGATGCGCTTGGCGATAATCTCGTCCCTGATTACATCACGCATGTGCAGGAAGGTGGGTTCTACGGCTGGCCCTGGTGGTACATGGGGTCGCATCAGGATCCGCGGCACAAAGGAAAACATCCCGAGTTGAGAGATAAAGCGATTGTGCCGGATGTGCTGTTGCAACCGCACAACGCGTCCCTGGAATTTACTTTCTATGATGGCAAGCAGTTTCCCCCGGAATACAGCGGCGAACTTTTTGCCTCCGAACACGGCTCGTGGAACAAGTCGGTGCGCGTAGGCTACGAAGTGATTCGCGTTCCCTTGCACCAGACCGGTCACGCGAGTGGTGAGTATCAGGACTTCCTGACCGGCTTCGTGCTTCCGAGCGGTCAAGTGTGGGGACGTCCTGTGGGGATCACTGTAGCTCCCGATGGTTCGCTGCTGGTAAGCGACGACGGGTCGAACTCGATCTGGAGGGTGAGTTATACAGGGAAGTGAAAGAGCAGTGACTAGCGGTTGGTGGTCAGTGGCCACTTTTCAATAGAAGTCATGCGAAACAGTTTCGGCTTTCGTGACGAACAGCGGCATCACGCGTTCGGCTTTCACGGAGATCACGTTGTCCTGGTTCTGCAAAATGCCTTCGATGGCGAGGAATTTCTCGCTGGCCAGCAGCAGACGGTTCTGATGGAACAAATCAGGCGTGATGATGGCGTTGGCCACGCCGGTTTCATCTTCCAGGCTGACAAAAACAAATCCTTTCGCCGTTCCGGGACGCTGGCGGACGATGACGCATCCGCCGATGCGAAGGCGCTTGCCGCTGGGAATATCGCGCAACTCGCTGGCGCGGCGAATCCCCATGGCAGTGAGCCAGGCGCGGCGATAGGCCACGGGATGCGGCCCTACCGTGAGTCCGGTGCCGTGGAAATCGGCGACCAGGCGCTCTTCGTGGTTCATGGGCTGCAAGGGCGAAGGTGTATCGGGCTCCGGCAGTTTTTCCAGCAACGGACCGGAGCTGCGCACGGCACGTTCGACTTGCCAGAGAGCATCGCGGCGGTGAAGCGAGTTGCGAGTACCGAGTCCAGAGTCCCGAGTTCCGAGTTGCGAGCACAAGCGAGATTCCTCCGCCCCTCGCTTGCGCTCGGGGGTCGGAATGACAAGGGCTTTACTGGCAACTGCGTTCAGCGCGCCGATTTCTGCCAGCGTCGTGAGTTCGTCTTTGCGCAATTCAGGAACACGGCGGGTGAGATCGTGAATGGAAGTGAACGGAGCGAGCAGACGTTCGCGCAACAATGCTTGTGCGGCTTCTTCGCGCAGGCCACGAACGTAACGCAAGCCGAGGCGGAGCGCGGGCGACGCGAGTCCCGAGTCCCGAGTTCCGAGTTGCGAGCACGAGCGAGATTCCTCCGCCCCTCGCTTGCGCTCGGGGGTCGGAATGACAAAGGGCTTACTGAGAACTGGGTACTCGGGACTCGGGACTGAGGTTTTACTCGGGACTCGAGACTCGGGACTCGGGACTTCTTCCAGCGTGCACTTCCACTCTGAGCACGTCACATCCACGGGCAGCAGCTTCAATCCGTGGCGCTGCGCGTCTTTGACCAGCGTGGCGGGAGAATAAAATCCCATGGGCTGGTTGTTGAGCAGGGCGGCGGTGAACGCGGCCAGGTAATGGCATTTCAGATAGGCGCTGGCGTAGGCGATGAGCGCGAAGCTGGCGGCGTGCGATTCCGGGAAGCCGTAGAGCGCGAAGGAAGTGATGGAGAGAATAATTTTTTCCTGCGCGTCTTGCGGAATTTTATTTTGCGTCATGCCGGAGCGCAGCCGGGCTTCGATTTCTTTCATGCGGGCCAGCGAACGTTTGAAGCCCATGGCGCGGCGCAGGTCTTCGGCTTCGCCTCCGGTGAAGTTGGCGGCGATCATCGCTAAGCGCAGTAACTGTTCCTGAAAAAGCGGCACGCCGAGAGTTCGCTTCAGCACTGGCTCGAGTGACGGGTGAGGATAGGTGACGTCTTCGCGTCCCTGGCGGCGCTGGATGAACGGATTCACCATCTGGCCGACGATGGGCCCGGGGCGGATGATCGCGACCTGCACCACAATGTCATAAAACTTTTTGGGGCGCAGACGCGGCAAGGACGCCATTTGCGCGCGGCTTTCCACCTGGAACAAGCCGACGGTGTCGGCCTGCTGCAGCGCGGAATACACCTGCGGGTCGTCTTGCGGCAGGTGCGCCAGGTCCACCTCTTCGTGATAATGATCGCGAATGAGTTCGATGGAATCTTTCAGGACGGCCATCATGCCCAGGCCGAGCAGGTCGACTTTGATGATGCCCATGTCAGCGCAATCTTCTTTGTCCCACTGCACGACGACGCGGCCGGGCATGGACGCGGGTTCGAGGGGGACGACGGAATCGAGTTGTCCCTGGCAAATGACCATGCCGCCGGAATGCTGGCCGAGATGGCGCGGCATGTCCTGCACGGCGAGGCAGAGTTCGTAATATTTGCGCAGGCGGGGATGGTTGAGGTCGAGTCCGGCGTCGCGGAAGCGGCGGTCGAGCGCGTCGTTTTCGTCGCGAAATTCCCAGGTGGCGACGGCAGCGGAAATTTTGTTGAGGGTTTCGGGATCGAAGCCCAGGGCCTTGCCCATTTCGCGCGCGGCCATGCGGTTGCGATAAGTGATGACGTTTGCGGTCATGGCTGCGCCGCGCTCGCCGTAACGTTTGTAAACGTACTGGATAACTTTTTCGCGCTCGTCGCCGCTGGGGAGATCGAGATCGATGTCGGGCCACTCGCCGCGCTCTTCGGACAGAAAACGCTCGAAGAGCAGTTCCATGCCGACGGCGTCGACGGCGGTGATGCCGAGCGAGTAGCAGACGGCGCTGTTGGCGGCGGAGCCGCGTCCCTGCATGAGAATGTTTTGCTCGCGGCAAAAGCGGACGAGATCCCACACGATGAGGAAGTAGCCGGCGAGCTTGAGTTTTTCGATGAGGGCGAGTTCGTGCTCGATCTGGCGGCGGGCGCGGGTTTCGAGGTCGGGGGTGGCGCGACTATAGCGCTGGCGAAAACCTTCCCAGGTGCGTTCGCGCAGAAATGAGTTCATGGTCTCGCCTTCGGGAACCGGATAACGGGGAAATTCGTAGCCGAGATCGTTGAGGGTGAATTCGAGGCGGGAAGAAAGTTCACCTGTATTTGCTATAGCTTCAGGCAAATCTGAAAATAGCTGCTGCATTTCCGACGCGGATTTCAGGAAGCGCTCGGAGTTGCGGGAGAGCAGGCGTCCGGCGGTCGAGAGCGTGCGGTGATGGCGGATGGCAGTGAAGGCGTCGCAAAGTTCGCGAGCTTGGGCGGTGGCGTAGCAGACGCCGTTGGTGGCGAGGATAGGAAGATTCAGCGAGCGGGCGATCGAGAGGGCAGCGCGATTGCGGGATTCTTCCTCGCGCTGGTAGTGGCGCTGGAGTTCGACGTACACGTTTTTGTGTCCGAAGATTGCGATCAGATGCTCGACCTGGCGGCGGGCTTCTTCCAGGCCACCTTGCTGCAAAGCCGCTGCCAGCAGGCCTTCTGAGCCGCCGGTGAGGCAGATGAGTCCGGGGGCGTGCTCTTCCAATTCTTTTTTGAGAACTGCGCCTGCGTTTTTTTTTGCGCGCATTTTCATTTTGGTGATCAGGCGGCAGAGGTTCTGGTAGCCGGCGCGGGAGGAGACAAGGAGGGGGAGGCGGAAAGGCGCGTCGGTCTGAGCTTTGCGAGAAGCCCCCAGGCTTCTGGCCGATTGCTGACGGTAGGGATCCTTCGACTGCGCAAGTGCTTCACTTCGTGAAGCACTTGCTCCGCTCAGGATGACAGAGTGGAGAGAGTTGCAGGTGACTTCTGCACCGATGTGGGCTTTGAGTTTTGCTTTCTTTGCGGCTTGATGGAAGCGCGGGGCGCCGTAAACGCCGTCGGTGTCGAGGAGGGCCATGGCGGGCAGGTTGAGACGGGCGCAGGCTGCGATTAAGTCCTCGGGCAGGGATGAGCCTTCGAGGAAGCTGAAGGCGGAGCGGGCGTGGAGTTCGGTGTACATATAGGAGCAGGGGTCAGGGATCAGGGCCAGTGGCTAGAGATCAGGGCCAGTCGGCACTTTTGAACTCCGCCTGACTGACCCTTGACCCCTCTCAGTCATAGGTGCCTTCCACGAACCAGGCTCCTTCCAGCAAGTCGTGCACCAGGCGGTAGAGGGCGATGGTACTTGGGTTTTGCGGGGCGTTGTTTTGTAAAGAGTTGTTTTGTAAAGCGATGTCCCACTCGTCGCGCGACCAGGCTTCGCGTTCCCACCAATCGCCGGAAGATCGCCAGGGACCGGCTTTCCAGAGGACGCTGCCCTGAATGGTTTTTGTTTTCGCGCATACCACTTGCGCGGGCTGACCTTGGTCGAGAGTGACGGTGGCGCGCAGCGCAGGACGGAAGCGGCGCAGGGCGGTCACGGCCGGGTGTTCTTTTTCTTTTGCTTCTTCTTCTTTAATTACTTGTTTTTCTTTTTCTGGTTTTTTTGTTTTTGGCGGCTGGTGGTCGGACGCAGTCATGAAACGGCGCAGACGGAATCCTTCAGGATGGTGCGTGTCCAGCAATTCCAGAGCGCCCACTTTGTTTCCGCCGACCAGGGCTGCGATGCGGGCCAGCGTGAGTTCCAGTTTTTCCGGTTCCGGCGAGGGAGGGAGAAATAATCCTGCCTGGCCGGGACGTGGACTCGCGGGTTCGGCGGCCAGATGGATTTTCACGATGGGCGCGCCGGGGGGATGCGCATTTAGATCCAATTGCAATAGCTTTAAGAAAAGTTTGGTGTCGAGCATGGGCAGGGGGAGACGGAGGGAGCGAACAAATTGTTGATTGCTGATTTGTGATTGCTGATTGGAGTGCGGGCGATTTCCCAGGCTCAGCGTCAGGTGGAGTTCCTGCACAGCCAGGGCTCGCGACGCCAGGCGGGCGCAGAGTTGGTCGAGCAGACGATTCAACAGGAAGGCGAGCGGCTCCAGAAGGACGATGGGATATTCCAATTCCACGGCTTCTTCAAAAATCAGAGGCGCTTCTATGGGAACCAGGGTGCGCGATACCGCGCCCCGCGCCAGTTGCTGCAGACGGAGGCCCTGCTGACCGAGGCGCTCGCTCAGCGCAACTTCCGGCAAAGCGGCGAGGGCGTGCAGGGTGCGGATTCCCCAGCGGTCCAGAGTTTCTAACATCTGAATTTCGAGAATCCGAGTTTCGAGCAGGCGATCTGATTCTTTTTTCTCTTCGCCTTCGGGCTGATCGGCGAATAAAACATTCAGCGGCAAAGAGCCCAGGCGTTCTGCTTCTTTGCTGGGGGGAATTATGGTGACGGCTGCGCGGGCAAGAGTGCCCGCGCCAGACGATCCTGCGTCACCCAATCCCCTGCCACACAATCCGCGGGCGGCGATTACGGCTGTGTCGGGATTGGAAGCCACGGCTACGTTGGCTTCGAGTCCGAGGGCGGCGGCACGGGTGCGGAGGGCGCGGGCGATCTGGGGCAGCGGGCCCAACAGAGATTCCATGCCGGCGAGGTCGAGCAGAGCGGTGTCGCAGGCTGCGTCCTCCACGCACGGCGAGAAGGATTGGGCGCAGTCGAGCAAGGCGGCGTGGGCCGCGGAGTTTTGCAGTGAAGAATTTGGGCGCAGGACAAGTTCGGGGCACAACTCGGCTTGCGGCTTGGTCATGCCGGGCGCGATGCCCAGGCGGCTGGCTTTTTCGTTTACTGCAAGAATTGTTTCCAGTGGAGGCTTGCCCACGAGGACGGCTACGGCTCGCGTGCGCAGTTCCGGCTCGGTGCGCAATACGGCGGCCACGGGAAAATTCGGTACGTAGATGCAGGCGAAAGGCATGACGCCGATTGACTCATTGAGTGATTGAGTCATTGACTCATTGAAGGAATGATCATTGAAAGATGGCCACTCGTTTTCAATTTTCAATGTTCAATGATTCAATCTCGCAATGAATCAATTCGTTCATCCAGTCTTCTTCATCCGGCCCAGGCGGTTTTGCTGACGAAGGCTGCGGTGGAGCGGGATGGCTTGCGTTCCAGGCGCGAGCGCATCAGTTCGGCAGTGATCTCCAGACCGGTCAGCAATTGCGCGTGCGCGGGATTGGGAAATAGGGAATCCGCAGCGAACTGGTTGTTATTCCATTCATGCATCGGGCCATTCGTCGGGGCCAACTGCAGTTGCAGGGAGGAGCAGCTTCCGGCGATGGGCTGCTGCTCGATGGCCAGCAGCACGGTGGGGGTATTTTCTACGGCGCGGCGAAAGCGGAACCAGGTGGTGAGCGGGATGCGGCGGGCCTGCTGCGGGGGAAGGTCGCTCAAATCGAGAACGACCAGTCCGAAGCCGCCACTTTCCAGCAGCAAGTCGGTGGCGTGGAGGACTTGCTCTAGACGGTGGTTCGATTGCCGCGAGACCAGTTTCCTTAAAGCTATTTTCCTTCAACCTGGTTTTCCTTTCATAGCTATTTTCCTTTAAATTACTTTTCTTCAAACCAATGCGGTCTAATGGAAAGCAGGCTGGGATAAAATCCCCACTTCTCGCGCAGAAGGCGCGCGAGAAACGGGGCACCCTGGTTTGTGTGATTTTTGGGGAGCATCTCCGCCGCAGCGGACCCAGAGCAGGCGGTCCAAATCCACGCCGGCATCTGCGGCGGAGCGCGGATCGAGAGCGTCGCTGGCGTCGACCAGCACGCAGAATTCGCCGCGGCGGGTGGCCGCGGCCAGAGCGGCGAGCAATATGGTGGTGCGTCCCGAAGAGGCAGGGCCGCAGATTTCGGTGAGACAGCCGCGCGGCCAGCCTCCGGTAAGCGCGTTGATGGCGGCGATGCCGCTGGAAAGCATTTCCGGGGCCGGACGCACGGCCAGATGCGAGGCAGAGGTTACGGCGGCGAGCCGGGGGTCGGTGGTAAGACTGCGGGCAAGACTGCCGGAAAGATTCGCGAGGCGTACTGGTTGCGGGGTGCGGACGTCGCCTCGAAACTTTGCTGGCGGCGGAGACACTTCTGGAACTGCTGTGTTGCCGGAGAAAAAAAGGCGGCCCTGGGCCGCCGCAGCGGAAACCATTGCGGAAGACATATGATTCCTCGGGAAATTTCAGGGATCGCCGAGCCGGAAGGCCAGGAGGCTATTTCGCTTTTTGTTCGCCTTCAGATATTGTGCAGGTGGGGTGGGCGTTTGTCAAGGGGGACGTGTCGCAGCATGTGGGCCGTGGCGAAAAGGATCGGGCCGCCAGACTTTGGCTGGCGCGCGGCTGCGGAGAAGACTGAGATTCCTCCGCCGCGATGAAAAACGCGGCGTTCGGAATGACAAGGCGTTTGGGGAGGCTCTTACTTCTGTTGCTCGCTTCGGTTGCTCGCTTCGGTTGCCGCCTCGGTTGCTCGGGATGACGCCGAAAAGTTTTGGCGTGCACGTGGACAGACTGCTCACTATCCGGCGATGGGCTGGCTTGTAGTATGCTGGTGCACGAAATCGCCACTCTGCGGAAAAAATGAAGCGGACTTCTGTTTTTTCGACCATTTATTCGGGCAGTCACTGGGATAGCTTCGCGATTCGGCGCGCTGCTGTCGTGGTCCTCGTCCTCGTCGCCGTGCTTGTTGTTCCTGCCGTGGGTTTGCCTGCGGGTTTTGGGGCGACGGGTGGGCTGGGGCAGGCGGCTGCGACAAATGCTGCTCAGCCGAATTCTGCTCAGTCCTACTCAATTGTGTCGCATGTTGCGGCTCCGACTTCTACGGCATCAAACACCGCAGCGCCGAACGGGGCAGCGGCTGCGGCCCCGTCTACGCAGTATTCGGTACAGGGAACGGTGGCGTCGGCGCAGGGGGCTCCGGTTTCCTACGCGTCGGTGACGCAAGTGAACGGACTGCTGACGCAGCTGGAGACGACGTCGAAAGCGGCGCAGGGCGATCTGACGAATCTTCGCATCGAGCGCTGGAAAACCGATGCGGCGACAAAGAAACAAGCGCTGGGCAATGTGGATTCGATTCTGCGCAACCTGCAGAACGCGTTGCCGGCAATTGTTGAAAAGTTGCGAGCCGCGCCGGAAGAAGTGCCCGCGACTTTCAATCTCTACCGCAACCTGGATGCGTTATATGACGTGCTGGGGGGCGTGGTGGAGGAGACGGGAGCGTTTGGATCGAAGGACGATTTTCAGGCGCTGGCCAACGATCTGAAAAGTTTTGAGGGGACGCGCAAGGCGCTGGCGGAGCGGCTGGAAAATCTGGCGACGGCGAAGGAAGCGGAGATTGTGCGGCTGCGGTCTGATTTGAAGACGGCACAGGCAGCGATTCCGGTGGCGCCTCCGAAGAAAACTGTGGTGGACGATAACGAGCCGGCGAAGAAGCCGCCGGTGAAAAAAACGCCGGTGAAGAAGAAGCCGGTGGCCAAGCCCGCGGGGACTTCGACGACGGCGAAACCGGCGGCGGGACAGACGCAGACTCCGGCGACGCAGCAGACGCCAGCGCCGAAGCCGCAGTAGGGCGGGCTTCGGGCTTCGGCTTTCGGGCTCCGGCTTAAAGCAAATCCCCACCCTTCGACTTCGCTCAGGGCAGGCTTTCTCGCGCAAAGAACGCGCGAGAAGTGGGGCACCCGCCCGACGCCGGAAGCTGGAGGCCGAAGCCCGATCGCTGACGCCCGAAGCCCGCATTCGGAATCTGTTACTCTTCCCTGCGCATCAACTTTGGGCCTCGTTTCATCTAAGAACATTCCACATGAACCCACACGGCAGCGTGGTCGCGGTTATTTTCGGGATCATCATCATCCTGGTGGTGTTGCTGGATGCGTTTGAGACTGTGGTGCTGCCGCGGCGGGTTACGCGGCACTTCCGGCTGACGGCGTGGTTTTACCGGCGCACCTGGCTGCCCTGGAAGGCGATCGCGAAACGCATTGGCACGGCTTCGCGGCAGCAGAGTTTTCTGGGCTACTTCGGGCCGCTGTCGCTGATTCTGTTGCTGGTGTTCTGGGCGGCGACCCTGATCGTGGGTTTTGGGCTGCTGCAGTATGGCATTGGCGGGCACGAACAGCTCAGCCGCGAGCCGATCACCTTTGGAAGGATTCTCTACCACAGTGGCCAGACGTTTTTCACGTTGGGCTACGGAGACATTTTGCCCACTTCGGGGCTGGCGCGGGCGCTCTCGGTGGTGGAAGCTGGGATGGGATTTGCGTTTCTGGGAGTGGTGATCGGGTACCTGCCGGTGGTGTACGCGTCGTTTTCGCGGCGTGAGATTCAGATTTCGATGCTCGACGCGCGCGCGGGTTCGCCTCCGACGGCGACCGAGTTGCTGGTCCGGCTGGCGGGGAGCACAGAGAACCCGACGGTGGACCAGATCGTTCTGGATGAAGTTTTGCGCGACTGGGAGCGCTGGGCGGGGGAGTTGCTGGAGAGCGGAATTTCCTATCCGGTGCTGAGTTTTTTTCGTTCGCAGCACAGCAACCAGTCCTGGCTGGGCGCGCTGCTGACCATGCTGGACGTGACTTCACTGGTGATCACTGGGATTGAGGGGCTTCATCCCGGGCAGGCCAGGCTGACATTTGCGATGGCGCGGCATGCGGCCGTGGATCTGGCCCAGGTGGTGAACGCGCGCTACGATCCGCTGGCGCCGGAGCGGATGACGGACGCTGATTTCAACCATGTGCGAGATACGCTGGCGGCCGCGGGATTGAAATTGCGTGGAGGCGAAGCCGCACAGATGAAGCTGGCCAAGTTGCGGTCGATGTATGAACCTTACATCCATTCGACGGCGAAAAACCTGATGGTGGCGCTGCCGCCGTGGCAGCATCCCGCGAAGATCAGGGACAACTGGCAGGCCGGGCCGTGGGACCGCATCATCCAGGCCAAGGGACTGGCAGTGCTGGGGCAGAAGCCGGTGACGCCACCGGCCGGGGCGGAGGACCATTTCTAGGGCGGCCTTCGGAGAGTGGGCTTCGGGCTTCGGCTATCGGGCTTCAGCAAAACTTTCTGTTGAAATTTTGGTTGGTGAATCTCGAGATTTGCGAAGCCTGTCAAGAGCGGCAAAATCCTTAGCTAGGCTGAAGCCCGATAGCCGAAGCCCGAAGCCGCTCTTAATACCCGCGTGCTAACATCCTTTTGTTTTCATCCCTACGCTTCTCTTAGAGCGAAACAACTGAATGAAACATATTGGCGAGAACGTGGTGCGGATTGAAGCGGAGGCGCTGCGGGCGCTGGCCGATCGGATTGGCGGTCCGATGGCGGAGGCGTTCCAGCGCGCGGTGGAGTTGATGTTTTCCTGCGCCGGGCGCGTGGTGGTTACGGGGATGGGCAAGAGCGGACTGATCGCGCGCAAGATTGCGGCGACGCTGAGTTCGACGGGGACTCCGGCGCTGTATCTGCATCCGGTGGAGGCGCTGCACGGGGATTTGGGGATGGTGGTGCGTGGGGATGTGGTGCTGGCGCTGTCGGCGTCCGGGGAGACGGAGGAGATATTGGCGCTGCTGGCAACCATCAAGCGGCTGCGGGTGCCGCTGATCGCGATGACGGGGGATGAAATTTGTAGTGGAGTAGCCTCGGCCGTGACAAAGGGCGAGGGAAATCCCCACTTCTCGCGCAAAGGACGCGCAAGAAATGGGGCACCCGAGCAAAAGTCAAAGGCAGCGGGCAAGAGTGCCCGCTCCACACAGGCAACGTCCACACCAGCATGGTCTACTTTGGCGGCAGCGGCGGATGTCACGCTCGATTGTTCGATCGCGCAGGAGGCGTGCTCGCTGGGGCTTGCGCCTACGGCTTCGACTACCACGATGCTGGCTTTGGGCGACGCGCTGGCGGTGACTTTGAGTGAGAAGCGCGGATTCAAGGAAGAGGATTTTGCCAATCTGCATCCGGGAGGGAAGCTGGGAAAAAGATTGGCGCGGGTAGAGTCGTTGATGCACTCGGGCGACGCGCTGCCGCGAGTGACGCCGCAGACCAAGATGCCGGATGTGATTTATGAAATGTCGCGCAAGAAGCTGGGCGTGACCGCGGTGGTGGAAGGCGAGAAGCTGGTGGGGATCATCAGCGACGGAGATTTGCGGCGGCTGCTCGAGAAGCGCGGGAAAGATGTGCTCGATCTGACGGCGGGCGAGGCCATGACTCGCGATCCGAAGACGATTGGTGCAGAGGAGTTTGCGGCGACCGCGCTGGCGCTGATGGAGGAGAAGAAGATTACGTCACTGATGGTGGTGGACGGAGCGCGGAAGCTGAAGGGGATTGTGCATCTGCACGATTTGTGGAGCACGGAACTGGTGTAGCCCAGCAATGTCCTTGCCGATGTTGTTATAGAGGCATCTATGAGCACCCGATCATCAATTTGGCTAGGCGAGAGCGAAGGTAAGAGCGTCCACATCTACTGGGAGCTCGCGGACCGCGAGCTAGGAGGAGAAAGGATGCGCGCGCCAATCTACCTTGCGGTCGACGCAGGAGATGCGGATGAAGAAGTTGCGATCCGTCTACCGCAAGAAATTGCGACACGACTCTTGACGGTCCTCACCCCCAATTGGGCAGACGAGGTCGGGCGGGTGCTCTAAGACCCGCGCGTTCCCACCTGTGCATCTCTCAAACTGAGTCAGCACTCGCTGCTACAATAATAAATTCCACCTCTACAGGAATCTTTACTCTATGCATCGTTGGTCAGAACTGTTTATTCCTACATTGCGCGAGGCGCCGGCGGATGCCGAAGTGGCAAGCCACAAATTTCTGGTGCGGGCTGGGTATATTCGGCAGCTGGCGGCTGGGATTTACTCGTATCTTTTTCTCGGGAATCGCTCGTTTAACAAGATCATGGGCATCGTCCGGCAGGAGATGGACCGCATCGGGCAGGAGTTTTTCTTGCCGGCGCTGCATCCGCGCGAGCTCTGGGAGGCGAGCGGGCGCTGGGCGTTGATGGGCGAGAACTTGTTCCGGCTCAAGGACCGCAAGGGCGCTGACATGTGCCTGGGCATGACGGAAGAAGAAGTGATGACTTCCATTGCCATGAAAGAACTGCGCAGCTACAAGCAGTTGCCGCAGATCTGGTACCAGATCGCGCCGAAGTTTCGCGACGAGCCGCGGCCGAAGGCTGGGTTGTTGCGGGTGCGGCAGTTCATGATGAAAGACGCCTACTCGTTCGACATTGACGCGGCGGGGCTGGATGTTTCCTACAAGAAACATTTCGAGACCTATTGCCGCATTTTTGATCGCTGCGGGTTGAAGTACATGGTGGTCGAGGCCGACTCGGGAGCGATGGGCGGGAAGGAATCGCACGAGTTCATGGTGAGAACTCCGGCGGGGGAAGATCTGATTGTGAGCTGCGATGGCTGCAACTACGCGGCGAATATGGAGAAGGCGACGTCGAAGCTGGAGCCGTGGGGAGATCTTGCGCCGGAGGGCGATGGCAAGCCGCTGCTGGTGCACACTCCGGGCCAGAAGACGATTGAAGATGTGGCGAAGTTTCTGGGCGTGTCGCCGAAGAACAAGATCAAGACGCTGGCCTACATGGCGGAGGAGCCGATCTCGGACAAGGACAAGAAAGACGCCGCCGTAAAAATAAAATTGCGGCCGGTTGTGGTGTTGATGCGCGGCGATCATCAGTTGAACGAAGCCAAGTTCAACGGGGCCGTGGGGGCGGTGACGCGTCCCATGGATGAGGGCGAGATCAAGGCGCTGTTCAAGTCTCCGGCTGGATATCTGGGGCCGATCGGAATCGAGTGGGCGAAGGATTCTAAAAAAGACTCCGGTCTGCCGCTGTTGCTGGTCGACAAGGCTCTTGAAGGCCGCGCGAATCTGATTGGCGGAGCGAATCAGGAGAACTATCACCTGAAGAATCTGACGCCGGGGGTGAATTTTCACCCGACAGCGTATGCCGACCTGCGCGCGGTGACGGCGGGCGAGGCTTGTCCGAATTGCGGGCAGGCTCTGCGCATCGATACGGCGGTCGAGATTGGGCACATCTTCAAGCTGGGGTATCGCTATTCGGAGTCGATGGGAGCGCGGGTTCTGGACAAGAACGGCAAGGAAGTGATGCCGATCATGGGCTGCTACGGGATTGGGATTGAGCGCATCCTTACGGCGGCGGTAGAGCAGGGTAACGACGAAAACGGATTCTGGCTGCCGGCCGCGATTGCTCCGTTTGACGTGGTGGTGACGCCGGTCAATGTGAAGGACGAAGGTGTATTGAAAGCGGCGCTCGACCTCGCCACCCGGCTGGAAGCGGCGGGACTTGACGTGATTCTCGACGATCGCGACGAGCGGCCGGGAGTGAAGTTCAAGGACGCCGATCTGGTAGGAATCCCGTTTCGGGTTACGGTGGGAAAGAAGGTTACCGAAGGTACCGTGGAAATCGTTCTACGCTCGACTCGTGAAGTTCGCGATGCTACGATTTCTGAGGTAGAGATCCAGCTCAAGGAATTACTTCGCGGGACGGGCCGGGCTTGAACGCCAACGCGGCGTCAGGGCGAATCGGGATACACAGCAATGGGAACAATCAAACTGATTATCGGGTTGGTATTGATCGTGGCTGCGATTATCGCCTGCGCCCAGGTGATTCCGCCCGAGATGGCGAACATTTCGTTTCAGGACGACCTGAAAGAGGTTGCCGTGCTCGGGGGTTCGAACAGCTTCAAGACTGATGACGATCTGCGGCTGGCAGTGCTCAACAAGGCGAAGGCCCGCGAGATCGAAATCACTCCGGAACAGGTGACGATCCAGCGCATCGGACAGTCGGGATTATCCGGGGTCTACGTGGCAGTCGACTACAGCGTGCCTGTGAATCTTCCTGGATATTCGCTGGTGCTGCACTTCAATCCGAACAGCGGGAATAAGTAGGGCGGGCTTCGGCTTCAGGCTTCAGGCTTCGGGCTTCAGGCTTCACTTCTGATTTCTCACTTCTGACTTCTCACTGCACGCCCGGCGCGCGTGGCTAGCTGCTAGTTTAGTTTCGAGTTTCTAGCCACCAGCTTCCATCTCAACCGCGATGTCATCCCGACAGCCCGCGTTTTGCTTCGCGGGCGGAGGGATCTCAGTCTGATCTGCCGCGGAGCGCCAGCCAGCGGTCCGCGATCTGTGCAGGAAGACATGCCTCAGCAAGACGATGAAACGGAAACTAGAAACTGGAAACCAGAAACTCTCCTCCGCCTTCGAACTCCACCCTTCAGTGCGTGTCCTTTCGTGCGTGTGTGAATTTTTGTGCGCGGTGATTTAAAAATGGGCTCGTCTCTTTCCGAATTCCCCCTTTGGTACAGAGCGCTAAAAGACGATGCTGGCAGTGACTTTGGTGTGTTACGACGGGTGTTTTTTCTTGTCCGTTGGCGAGGGGTCCTGACATGATCGCAGAGTATTGCATCTCTGGAGGTACTCGTAACGTGAAGCGCACAATTTTCTGTATCGCGTTTTTGAGCCTGCTTGCGATTTGTCTCACCAGTTGCGGATCCACGGACAACCTGAGGACGATCCAGCTGACGGCGCCCTCGACCGAGTTGCAGGGCATCGGCGGCACCATTCAGCTGCAGGCGCAGGGCACTTACGCCTACGGACCGAACCGGGATCTGACCGACCAGGTCACGTACACGATCATTGTCGATCCGGTAAACGGAGTTGATATCAACGGAGTCGCGTTGCCCACGCCGCCGTCCACGGCCAAGGTTAGCGTGACGGGATTAGTTACGGCTGTCGACCCTCCTGCGTGTACCTACGCAGACGTGGGCACTATGACGACGCCCGCCTGGGTGCTGACGGGAACCTACGAGATTACGGCCAGCTATCGAGGCGTAACTTCCCAGCCCGTCTACATCGGCGTGGCTTCGGCCGCTGGCCCACCTGCGCCAGCTATCGCGGCCGGTGCGTGCGGCCCGACGACGGCGGCGCCATAACCGGAAGCCTCCAGCGACGACCACCGAATGGAGTAGTGGCATGACCATGAGATTGCGCATCCTGATAGTTTTGACCGTGGCGCTGGGCCAGCTTTTCTGGACCAGCTGCGGTCACTACTCCTGCTCTGACACCTTCAGCTCCAACAACTGCAGCACCGGCGGCGGTGGTGGCGGAGGGATCGGAACGGGCGGCGGTGGTGGCGGCGGCGGCAGTTCAGCAGCTTCGGCATTCGCCTTTGCGATCGACCAGACTTTGGGCTCGATCGATGGTTACACCCTGACCGCGGGCAGCAGCAAATTTCAGGCCACGACCGGCTACGTTGGGCCGACCATTCCAACCGGCGATCCGGGCGTGGGCATGGTGGTGGTGCAAAAGAAGTTCCTCTATGCGGTCTTTGGTCCGGAGAACCTGATTTACGGTTGGGCGATCAGTTCGTCGGGCACTCTTTCGACACTTTCCGGCTTCCCGGTGTCGGTTCCATTGAGCGCGACCATTCCGGTCACGAACTACCGTCAGGTCAGCGTGATCACCAATCCCACCGGGTCGCTTCTTTTTATCGCGCAGGCTCTGCTTAACCAGATTCTGGTTTTCCAGGTCAGCAGCACGGGTGCGCTCACAGTGAGTCCACCAGTTTCGACGGGCGCGGACTCGCCCATGAATCTCGGCATGGACGGATTTGGTAAGTATCTTTACGTCACCGAAGATCCCAACCTGAGCACGCACACGGCAACCAAAACGGCCGCGTACGTGATCGGCACCACCGGAACGCTGACGGCCGTGCCGGGCAGCCCGTTTGCCTTTCCCATGTGGGAAGTGCAGGGCGACCTGAGCGGGCAATACCTGATCGGGATCAGCGGAAATTCGACTGCGCTCTCAGCAGTCGACGACGACCACATTTATGTTTTTGCGATCACGCAGACTGGGGCTGGTGCGGGCGCGCTCACGGCGGTCACCAACTCACCCTTCGCCACGACTTATTCTCCGTTTAACCTTGCGGTGAACCCGGTCGGCGAATTTGCTTATACATTCAGCTTGAACCCCAGCGACACCGGCAACAACCCCACGGAGGGCTTTGCGCTGAATCAGGGCACGGGAGCAATCAGCATAGTGCCGGGCTCGCCATTCTCGAACCTCTTCACGGGAGGAAATGGTCAGTTTGAACAAAGCGGGACCTACCTGTTCTCCCATACCGGCGACTTGAGCCTGGCCACGTCGGTTCAGCTGGCACCCTTGGTGGCCGGTTCGACCGGCGCTTTGACTCAGCCCTTCTCGAATGTGCTGCTGAGTACCAGCGGCTATTGGGCGGTCACCGAGCCGCAATAAGGGTAGCGGAAGCCGGCTAGTTTCAGGGCGCAAGTTCCGGGGCGTCGTTCCAGGGCGCTGGTTCGCAGATCAGTGGTTAACGGCTTAGAGACCTGCTGGTTGGCGGGTCTCTTTTTGTTTGTGCGCAGGGCGTTACAATAGAGATTATTCCCTTCTCCTGAAGTCGCACGGCGGTCGACCGCTTAGCGGCGATGGCTTTCGGTTCGCTGCTTAACAGGAGAGTCGGAAGTACAAGCGCGATCAACCTTTTCATGCGGCCTGCCGTCTGATAAGAGGGGGCATTTCCACCCGAAATCGTGGCCATTAAAATCAAGATTCCGAAGGCGAACGGTGGGAAGGGCGGGCGCTGGCGCGATCCCGTGGTGCGCGCCGGGCTGGGGGTGTTTCTGATCCTGGCGGTGGCGTGCACGGGCGCATTTTCCTACTTCTACATCAAGTACGACCGCATCATCGAAAAGCGTTTCCGCACGCCGGTGTTCAGCAATTCCGCGAAGATTTATGCCCTGCCGCAAACCGTGCGTACCGGGGAAAATATCAACGCCAAAGAGATCGCCACGGAACTGCGCCGGGGCGGATACTCCGATGCATCTTCGGGCGCGGGATCAGGAAAAGACGGAGAATCCCGGCTGGGAACGTTCCGCCTGATCAGCACCGGGATTGAGATCAGTCCCGGGCCGGAGTCCTACCACAGCCCGGAGCCGGCGGTGATTACGATCCAGGACGGGCAGGTGGAGCAGATCGTCAGCAAAGGGAACGAGCTTTCTGCCTACGAACTGGAGCCGGAACTGGTGACCGCACTGTTCGACGCCGAGCAGCGCTCCAAACGCGAACTGGTGAAGTACAACGACATTCCTCCGGTGATGGTGCAGGCGGTACTGGCCATTGAAGACCGGCGGTTCTTTGAGCACAGCGGGGTGAATTTTGTCCGCATGTTCGGAGCGCTGTGGGCCGACCTGAGCCGCAGAGTGGGGTTGACGCATCAGCGCTACGACCAGGGCGGCTCGACGCTGACGATGCAGCTTTCGCGGGGCTTCTTTCTGAATCCCGAAGACAAGACGGTCAAGCGCAAGCTGACCGAGATGCTGATCTCCGAAGAGCTGGAGCAAAAATTCACCAAGCAGCAGATTTTCGAGTTCTATGCGAACTGGGTGGACCTGGGGCAGCGCGGGTCGTTTGCGATCAGCGGGTTTGCCGAGGCGGCGAAAGCGTACTTCAACAAAGACTTCAAAGACATCACTTTGCCCGAGGCCGCGCTGCTGGCGGGCCTGATCCAGCGGCCGAGCTACCTGTCGCCATACCGGCATCCGGAGCGCGCACTGGAACGCCGGAATCTGGTGCTGGAGTCGATGGTGGAAACGCATGCCATCACCAAGGAACAGGCCGAGAAGGCGAAAGCCGCGCCGCTGAAGCTGGCGGCGCCGAACGTGGAAGCCAGCGACGCGCCCTACTTCGTCGATATGGTGCGCGAAGCGTTGATCAGCCGCTTTAACGAGCATGACCTGAACGACGAGTCCTATCACATCTACACCACGCTCGATCCCGATTTGCAGAAGGCGGCAGCGCAGTCGGTGGAAATGGGCATCAAGCTGGTTGACGACCAGGTCACGAAGCTGCGGACCAAGCGGACAAGAGTCGGCAAGAAGGTAGATATCACCGTGGCGCCCGGACCGCAGGCGCAAGTCGCGATGGTCGCTATCGACCCCCACACGGGCGCAGTGCTGGCGCTGGTGGGCGGGCGCAATTACGCCCAGAGCCAGTTGAATCACGCGCTAGCCAAACGTCCGACCGGATCGATTTTCAAGCCTTTCGTCTACGCCGCGGCGATGAATACAGGAGTGGACGGGTCGGCCACGGTGATTACGCCAGCCTCAACGGTGGTGGATGAGCCGTCGTCGTTCGCCTACGGAGACCAGATCTACGAACCGCGCAATTACAAAGAGGAATACCACGGCGAAGTGAGCTTGCGCTATGCGCTGGCCATGTCGCTGAACAACGCCACAGTAAAAGTGGCCGAAGAAGTTGGCTACGACAAGGTTGCGGACCTGGCGCGCTCGGCGGGCATTGCGTCGGTAAAGGCGACTCCCGCGATGGCGCTGGGATCTTATGACGCGACTCCGCTCGACATGGCGGGAGCCTATACATCGTTTGCCAACAACGGTTTCCGGGTTTCACCGATTCTGGTGAACTCGTTGCGCAACTCCAAAGGGGACGTAATCGCGAACTTCACCACCGACCGGAAGCCGGTGCTGGATCCGCGCGTCGCCTACGTGATGACCAGCATGCTGGAAGGCGTGGTCAACAACGGGCTGGGCTTCACTCCGGTGCGGGGACGCGGATTTACGCTTCCTGCCGCCGCCAAGACGGGAACGTCGCACGATGGCTGGTTCGCGGGGTATACCTCGAACCTGTTGTGCATTGTCTGGGTGGGATTTGACGACTATAGCGAACTGCGCCTGACGGGCGCGCAGACGGCGGCGCCGATCTGGACCGAGTTTATGAAGAAGGCGTCGGCGCTGGCGCGATATTCCGACATGCGGCCGTTTGCCCAGCCCACGGGAGTCGTCGACGTCCAACTGGACAAGGCCACCAACCGGCTGGCCACACCGAAATGCCCGGATGATTACGTGTCCGCGTTCGTTGCCGGAACCGAACCGCGCGAAACCTGCGACCTGCAGAACGGAATGGCCGGGTTCTTCTCGCGCATGCTGGGAAGCGACAAGCCGATTACACCACCAACGCAGCCGGCCACCGCGCAAGACAGCCAGGACCCGAAGAACCAGGACCCCAAGAAAAAGAAAGGATTCTTCGGCAAGATCGCCGGCGTGTTTAAAGACGACAAGGCGGAAGCGCCTGCGCCTAAACCAGCCGACGGCGGGCAGGCTCCGCCGCACTGATCACTCGAACCGTTAGCGGGTTTTGAACTGCTGCATAACAGCCCTCAGTTTACGTTGCCTTCAGTGAACACCACCGGGACTTTTTGTTGTTGAATATTCCAGCCGCGGATTGCCAGTTGCGCCGCGCCGTTTGCTGCTTTCGCGGGGTACACAATTTCGATTTCCCGGTGTTCCCCCGGCAACAGCGACACATAGTTATCGGTAAAATAAGCCGGCAGAATGCGTGAACCATCCGACGCGTTCAGAAGTGTCAACTTGTCCGCTAGCGAAACCACGGTTCCCGTGTTCTGCAGCGCGACTCGCACATGAATCTCGTCGCCAGTGCTCGTGGACTTAGCTATCACTGAGAGCGAAGAAGCCGCCAGACGATTCAACCGCCGATAGGACGCACTCTCGGCTCCCAGCCAATAGAAATTTTCCGACACCAAATCTCCGGGCGAGTTCCGCAGCTCTAGTTTCACCAGCAGAAGACCATCTGATGCGAGCAATGGAGCGAGGTCGAGTTTGAATCCGTCCGTGACGGCATCAGCCGCTGCGTCCCTCTTCTCCTCTCGATGAAGCAGTAGCTTGTTGTCGAGCGAATAGACATTCGCGCTGACCAACAATCCGGGATGCGGATCGTTGGTGGTGTTGACCACCGCCACGTTGTAATTCGAGAGATCGAGCTGCACGTGCAGCGGCTCGCAAGCCTTCTTCACGCCGTAAAAAGAAGATTGCGTATCGTAATCCGAGCTGAGAATCTGCCACACGTTGCTCGGCCATGCGGGCTGCGTCATCCACAGGATCCGCGCGCTGTTCGGGGCCCAGAGGTGTGCATTCATTCCCTCGAAAATCGCGCGATGATCTTCGTAGTCCAGCATCTGCGCCTTGCGCTCGAAATCTTCCAGGCCGGTTGGGGCGCCAAACTCCGCCTGTACCTGCGCCATGAACGGAGCCATGTCGCCGTTCCCGCTCTGATGCCAGTCGTGATAAGCCCAGGCATCGCTGATGGGCCATTGATCCTCCTTTGGAATCCAGGCGCGGAAAGATTCCAGAGTCGAAAACGACGGCGTCCCGGTTTCCACGGAAAACCCATGATTCAACTCCGTGTAGTAGAGCACCGGGTTCATATACTTATACGGTCCGCTATGCTGTAAGTTAATCTCGTTCGAACTGGGGAAATAGTAGCGCGTGCCATCGAGCGATCGAGTCAGTGCAGCGATTCCCTCATTGATAATCGGCTGCGGCACACCTTCGTTGCGCCCGCACCACGCCACGATCGAAGGATGATTCCGAAACCGCAGGATGGTATCGCGCACATTTTTCAGAAACAAGTCCGGGTCCTCAGCTTCCAGGTTGTCGTCCTGCGTGGATTCCCAGAAGTCATTCCACACCAGCAATCCATATTCGTCCGCGAGATCGTAGAAGACTTCCTCGGTATTCTGGCCGACCCAGTTGCGGATGATGTTCAGATTGGCGTCGCGGTGCAGGCGGAAATAAGGTTCGAGACGCTCGCGCGAAACCCGCTTGCGCGAATCGTCCATGCCCCAGTTCCCTCCCCGGCAAGCAATACGCACGCCATTCACCCGGATCACCAGATAAGGCGCTGCGCGCGTGTCGTTAAGCATCCGCACGGATGGAGACGATTCACCTCCCGGCACCAGCGAATACACCCAGGACTTCCAACCTTCCTTCCACTCCGGCGGAAAATTCGCCGGGAATGGATCCGCGGAAGGAATCTCGCGAATGCCTTCGTGGCGGACGTCGACTACCTGATCCCCTTTAACTCGGGCAATGGTAGGCGAGTATTCCAGCCGTCGCAGATGACCAGAGCTATCGAGCAGACTCAGCTCGTAGGTGATCTCGCGAATCCCGAAGCGCAATTGTTTTCTGTCGGATTCAAGGTTTCCTTCCGAGAAGCTCAGCTTCAACGTATACAGTTCTGGCTTGCCGTAGCCATTGGGCCACCACAGCCGCGGATGCTGCACCGATCAGCTGCGAAAACTCGGAAGGCGCCAGCTTCACGAAGGTATTGCCAGGAGCTAAGGTAATCTGCTTCGTCACGACCGTATCGCCGAATGCGACTTTGAGCGTTCCACCGACTGGAACATTCGACAGGTTTTCCAGCGGCACGGTAATCTCCACTTCGGCGCGGCTGGTATCCGGCAGCGGCAAAGCGGTCACCACCTGGGCGTCGCCAATTTTCACGTCACTGGTTGCCGTTAGCGTGACTGGTTGCCAGATGCCGGTATCGCGGTCACGAATCGCCGGAATCCAATCCCAACCTTCGGTGGCCACAAAAGTCGGACCATCCAGACACATTAATCCGCCGTTCTCTCCCGGGCCGCCCTTGATCGATTGTTCGTTCGGAATTCCGGGATGCGGCGGCGGCGAAACCCGCACGGCGAGCACGTTGACTTGTTCGGCCCTCACCACGCCCGTCACGTCGAATGTGCCGCGGATGAATGCGCCTTTAATCGAGCCCAGAGACTTTCCATTCAACCACACCGCCGCTTCATAATTAATCCCCTGGAACGTCAGCGCGAGACGCTTCCCACCAACCTCCATCGCCTTCGGTCGCTTGAAATTCCACGCGATACCAATAGTCCTGCTGGTTCAAACTTTCCGGAATCGCCAGGTTGTTCAGCCCGTAATCAGGATCCGGATACACTCCCCGATCAATCATGGTGGTAAGAACTGTGCCGGGCACGGTCGCGGGCCACCACTCGCGAGCACTGTAAGCCGGCAGCGAGATCGTGGCGCCGTCCGCGTTTACCTTGGGCGCGGGAGTCATCCTCCAACCGCCGGCCAGAGTCCACTCGCCCTCGCGGTTGGCTTCGAGGGCTTCTTGTGCGTGCAATTTTTTTGCAACCGGGCGCGAAAACGGCGCGTTACTGCGCGGCATGGTCGCAGGATCTTGCGGGGCCCGATATCCCGCCTGCCCCCGCGTCTGCACCGGCCACGGCTTCGATCCTTCTTCGTATTCGATCAGCGAGAAATCTTCCGGCGCTTGAGTGAGTTGCTTCACTTCATCCGCACTCAGCGCTCGCCGAACCAAACTCAACCCAGCGATCGTCCCGCCGAAGTGACGCCAATTCGAAGCCGGCGCAAAGGCCGGCGCCATCTGCAGAACTGGACTCACGCTCCCCAGGTCGAGTTTGCCGCCAGCTATTTGCAAGCCGTCGCTGTAAAGGCGGAACTCTTCCCCATCAAACGTCGCTGCCAGGAAATGCCATTTCCCAGCGGCCAGCGAAGCTGCTCCCGACAAGCTGTTGTCTTTGCCCATCCACAGAATCGCGCGATCGGCATCGAACGCGAGATATCGTGAAAACTCTTCCGCGGGATCTCCGATGCCCGAGACCAGACTCGGCCCTTTCGGCGGCTCGGCCGACTTCACCCAGCCGTATAGCGACCAGGGCGAATCCGCCCGCAGCACGGAATCGTCGTTGCGCAGAGGCTTCTTGAGGCCATCTCCATCGGGCAAGAACATCGCGTTGAACGGCCCATAAGAAGGTCGATCGTTCGAGATCATCGTCTGCGAATGCCCGCCCACGGCGGCCGCCAGCAGACAAAACCAGATCATGCCGGATTGAATCAGACAGCGGAGCCGAGAAGACATTTTTTTATCCTGCCCATTCATTCCGCTCCCAGCTATGGAGCAACGGCATGCTGCTTGGCGCCGGTCCCGGTCCCGCGCACGCACCCATTACTCCAAGACGAACTGATTCGGTCAATGCGAATCGCGAGCAACGTGCGCTCCGCTGCGGCCCACGAGGAAATCGAGATCGGCCCCTTTGTCCGCCTGCTGCACGTGTTCGACATAAAGCCTCAACCAGCCGCGGTCCGGAAGAGCCGGAGCGACCCACTTTGCGCGGCGGGCGGCGAGAGTATTGTCGTCAACCTCCAGTCGAAGCAATCGCTTGGGAACATCGAGTGTGATCATGTCGCCCGACTGCACCAGGGCGAGTGGGCCGCCGGCTGCGGCTTCCGGACAGGCGTGCAATACTACCGTTCCATAAGCTGTACCGCTCATGCGCGCGTCAGAAATGCGGACCATATCAGTCACGCCTTTGCGGAGCAACTTCGGCGGCAGCATCATGTTGCCAACCTCGGCCATCCCCGGATAACCGCGTGGGCCGCAATTCTTCAGGACCATGACACAGTTTTCATCGATGTCCAAAGCATCGTCGTCAATCCGGGCATTAAATTCTTCGATCGTCTCGAACACTACTGCACGACCGCGATGCTGTAACAGATGTGGACTCGCGGCTGAAGGCTTGATGACCGCTCCATCCGGCGCGAGATTGCCACGCAGGACGGCGATTCCCGCGCTCGCCTTGAATGGTTCTGCGAAACGGCGAATCACATCGCGATTCCAACAGGGAGCATCGGCGACGTTCTTCCAGATCGGCTGTCCGTTCGCCGTGAGCGCGTCTCGGCTCAACACATCGGCCTCGCCGAGTTCGCGAAGTACGGTTGGTAGTCCGCCCGCGTAGAAAAAATCTTCCATCAGATGCTTGCCGGAAGGTTGAATATCAACGAGACAAGGCAGCGATGATCCCAACCGGTCGAAATCATCGAGACACAAGGGCACGCCGACACGACCTGCAATCGCGATCAAATGAATCACTGCGTTGGTCGAGCCGCCAATCGCGGCGTTGGCGCGAATCGCGTTCTCGAAGGCCTCGCGCGTAAGTATCTGCGAAATGCGAAGATCGTCGTGCACCATCTGCACGATCCGGCGACCCGTCATTTGAGCAAGCGTGTTGCGGCGCGCATCGACGGCGGGGATGGCCGCGTTGCCGGGCAGGCTCATCCCCAACGCTTCCACCATGCTGGCCATGGTTGAGGCGGTTCCCATGGTCATGCAGTGCCCCTTGGAACGGTGCATGCAACTTTCCGCTTCAAAGAATTCCTCGATCTTCATTTCGCCGGAGCGAACCTGATCGGTCATCTGCCAGACTCCCGTACCTGATCCCAAATCGCGGCCGCGGAATTTTCCCGAAAGCATGGGACCGCCAGATAGACCAATCGTGGGCAGATCACAGGAAGCCGCTCCCATCAGCAGAGACGGCGTGGTCTTGTCGCAACCCATGAGCAGAACGACTCCGTCGATGGGGTTGCCGCGAATCGACTCTTCCACATCCATGCTGGCGAGGTTGCGAAACAACATTGCGGTGGGGCGCAGTTGCGTCTCGCCCAGCGACATTACCGGAAACTCCAGCGGGAACCCGCCTGCTTCCCACACGCCACGCTTCACCCACTCAGCCAGCTCGCGAAAGTGAGCGTTGCAGGGCGTGAACTCAGACCATGTGTTGCAGATTCCGATGACGGGACGCCCGTCGAACAGGTCGTGAGGCCAGCCCTGGTTCTTCATCCAACTTCGGTAAAGAAATCCATCGCGGTCTTTTCGCCCATACCATGACTGGCTGCGCAGCTTTCTCATTGTCCTATCCTGACTCCACGGGGCGAGCCTGAGGGCGCTCGCTTCCCGCCGATGATACCGCAAAGTCCGCAGGTGGATGGGATCGCGACTAGGGATATCCGTGAGATCGATCGGCGGGAATAAACCACATTCCCTCGTTCAGATTAGGCGTTTACTCTTGCGCCCTCACTCGCGCCACTACATCAGGCCGCGGCTTCAGCTAATGGGAGCCAGACCTGAAAACGTGTGTCGCCGGGCTTCGAACTGAGCTGAATATTTCCACGATGCTTCTTAACAATTCGCTGGACCGTGTCCAGGCCCAGGCCGGTGCCTTCCCCAACTCCTTTGGTAGTGAAAAAAGGTTCAAAAACGTGGGGCTGCACCTCGTCAGGAATTCCTGGACCGTTATCGCCAATCTCAACTACCACGCAATCGTCATCGCGGTAGGCTCGGATGCGAAGCTCGCCCTTTCCATGCATCGCGTCAATCGCGTTATCGATAATGTTGGTCCAGACCTGGTTGAGCTCGCTTCCGAACGAATTCACGAGGAGCGGAATGCGTTGGTAATCGCGCTGCACCACCACTCCTTGTTTCAGCTTGTGATTCAAGATCGTGAGCGTCGTCTCGAGGCTCTTTACCACGTCCACGTTTTGCACCGGCGCCTGGTCCATGTAGGTGTATTCCTTGATTGCACCGACCAAGTCCGATATTCGCGAGGTGCTGCTTTCGATTTCGTGCAACAGGTTTGCGATCTCCACCGAGGCTGCGATCCTGACCAGCGCGGCTCGCGCGGTGTCCCCACCGAGGTTCGCGAACAGCGATTCGACCGCCTGCGGCTGAATGTTCCGTCGCGCAAGGCCAGCCGCCAGCAGCCACAGATCACTTTGTCCATGACTGCGGAACAAAGAATCGATCTGGTCTTCCAGATCGTTGATGGTCAGCGTATCGGGCGGGACGAAATCGGTTTGCGTGAACGAGGCTTCCAGTTTTTCGATCTCCGATTTCTGCGCAGGCGTCAGATCGCGCCTTCCCAACTCGAGACTCGCATTCCTGATTTTCGTAAGCATTTGTCGCAGTTGGCTGGCGGCGCGTTTCGCGGCGGAAGCTGGATTATTGAGCTCATGCGCAAGTCCCGCCGAAAGTTTCCCCAAAGAAGCCAACCGGTCTTGCTGCTGTTCGCGGCGCGTGGTTTCACGGATCCGGTCGGACATTAAACCCACGAGACGCTTGGTCAGTTCCGGCATTTTCTGTACCAGCTCCGGAAACAGCGAAGCCGGAAATCGCAGCGCGCGGCTGTCGGCCTCGGCTCGCCCGCTCACCGTAAACTGTTTCATCCTCGAAAACGGCAGCACTCCGGTAACGTCGCCCGGCTCCAGATCAAAGACGACGGTTTGTCCGGCAAGCTCGCCCCGGCCTTGAAGTTTCCCTTCGAGAATCACGAACATGGCATCAGCTGGATCTCCCTGGCGCGCGTAGACGTCACCCGCTTTGAGATGCATCTCTTGCGATTGGCTGATGAACCAGTTGATCTGATCGTCTGGCAGATCGGCGAACGCGGGAACTCGAAGTAGTTCAGATTTGTCGACCATTTACACCTTGCTCAGATACTGATGAATGAATTGCACCGCCACCGATCCTTCGCCCACTCCGGAAGCCACGCGCTTGATAGAACCGTGGCGCACATCGCCCACGGCAAAGATGCCGGGAACATTGGTCTCGAGCAGAAACGGATCCCGGTCGAGCGTCCAGCCCTTCGGACGTTGCCCGTCGCGGATAAGGTCAGGACCGGTCAACAGGAAACCGCGCTCATCCCGCTCGACGACATCGCCCAGCCAATCGGTCCGCGGCAGCGCTCCAATGAAGATAAACATTGAACTCGCCGGCACACGCTCAATCTTGTCGGTGTCGGAACAAAGCACAGAGATCTCTTCCAGATGGGTTTCGCCATGTGCCTCAACCACGCCAGCATGGGTCCACAGCTGAATGTTTGGCGTCTCCTGAATCTGGTCGATCAAGTATCGTGACATGGTGCTGGCCAGCGAGTCGCCGCGCACCAGAATGATGACGCGCTCCGCATATTTAGCGAAGTTCATTGCCGCTTGCCCCGCCGAGTTCGCGCCGCCGACCACGTAGACGACCTCACCCTTACAGGAGAGAGCCTCCGTCGCGCCGCCGCCATAGTAAATCCCCGCACCCTGCAGCCTGTCGATCCCCGGAGCGTTCAGGCGTCGCCACTGCACTCCAGTCGCGACCATCAGCGCATGGCACGAAATCTCATTTCCATCCGCCAGCTTGATGATTCGATAAGACCCCTCCACGCGAACCCCAACCACTTCCTGCGGCGTCAGGATTTCCACTCCGAAACGCTGGGCTTGTGCCACCGCCCGCCGCGCCAGGTCGGCCCCACTGAGCCCCGACGGAAATCCCAGATAGTTCTCGATGCGGGAGCTCATACCAGCCTGACCGCCGGGTGCTTCGCGCTCAATCATCACGGTATGCAGACCTTCGGAAGCTCCATAAACGGCGGCGGCCAAACCCGCCGGTCCACCACCCACAATCGCCAAATCATAAAAGCTGGTTTGTGCACGCGTGCGCAGACCGACCTTTTGCGCGACGTCCGCGGGTATACCTTCAAGCAGCTTCGTGCCATCCGGGAAGAGCACTACAGGAAGATTTGCCGCCTCCGGACCGAGAGCCTCCAAAAGGCGCTTGGTCTCCGGATCATTCGCAGAAAGCTCCACGTCAATCCACTGATAGGGAACGTGGTTGCGCGCCAGGAAATCCCGCAACTCATACGACCGCGGCGACCACCGCGTGCCCAGCAACCGTATCCCTTGAAATGTCGGACGAAAAGACGCTTGCCAGTCATCCAGCAAATCATCTAACTGCGGATACAAGTGCTCCGCCGGAGGATCCCACGGCTTCAAGAAAAAATAGTGAATGCTGGCGTGGTTGATCGCGCTGATCGCCGCATTCGTGTCGGCATACGCAGTGAGCAACGCCCGCTTCGCGCTGGGGAAGATTGCCATTGCCTGCTGCAGAAATTCCACTCCGTCCAGGCGCGGCATGCGCTGGTCGGCCAGCAGCAAGGCCACGCTGTCATTGCGTATCTTCAGCTGCTTTAACAGGTCGAGTGCGCCTTCCGGAGAATCGCTTCCGATCACCCGGTATTCAGCCCCGTACTTCGAGCGCAGATCGCGCTCGATCGCCCGCAAGACATCGGAGTCGTCATCTACGCTCAGCAGAATTGGTTTGGGCATGCTCGGTCTCGGTCCCAGGCAAAGAAATGTTACACATTTCTATGTTCCGTGGTCGAGTTGGTTAGATACCGGAAATTGAATTTCGTTGCAGCAAATCCTGTCGTCGAGATCCGTCGCAGCTTCGCAACAAAGCGTTGCAACAAAGATTCACAACGAAGAGTCGCAGGCCAGTTTAAATGGGTATTCACAGATGCCACTCAATCCGCGCCCACCTTCAACCCATGACCGGTTCAGCCGACGCCGAGGCGGTGCACGATCGCCTGGAACCGCGGATCGGAGCGGATTGCGTCATACTCCGGATCGACATTGATGAACAGCATCCAGTAGTCGTGATGCTCATACGACTTTTCCAGCCAGTCGAGCGCGAGGGAGCGATCTCCCTTGATAGTCGCGACCAATGCAACTTCGTACGGCCGGCGAGTGCCGGCGTTGGCTTCTTCCATCATCTTGCGCAGCACACGCTCGATTTCGTCAGGGTGCCCGTTCACCATCGCGCGCAGGTACTCTCCCTGTGGAAGTTTCGCGTCAGCGGCCCGCCAGTCGTCCCAGCGATGCTCACAAAAGTAGCCTGTGGTTAACATGCTGTAACCAAGTTGGTAGTTGGGATCGCGCGCGAGAATGCTTTTTGAAACCGCAATTACGCCGTCGTAGTCGCGCTGGAATTTCCGCAGCAGAGCCAGGTCCACGTCCACAATCAGCGCCAGAGGATCGAGCCGCCGGGCTGTATCAAGTTGCGCCTCCGCTTCCGCGAATCGGCCGTGCGCCATCAGACCAAGAGCGTAATACTGGTGGGCGCTGGAATAGCTGGGATTCAACTCGAACGCCTTCTTATATTCGCGCTCGGCGGTGGCCCAATCGTAGTCGTAGTGGCAAGCCACCATCCCCAGGGCGGCGTGAGCCTCGGCCAGCGACGGATCCAGTTGCAGCGCCTTCAGGGCGGCGTCGCGGGCGCGCGGCAAATACGCGGCCGGGTTTACTTCTTCGATGTCGCCGATGGCAATCAGCGAATCGGCCAATCCCGCCCACGCCAGCGCATAGTTAGGATCGCGCGCGATCGCCTGCTGAAACAAGTCCACGCTCTTGAGTTCGGCGGGATAGTTTCGCTGGTTCCACTGATAACGCGCTTCCAGATAGAGAGCATGCGCTTCCGGGTCGTGCGCCGCGGGCGCATCAGCGCCGGAAACATTGCGCGCCAGCGCACGCGCGATCGACCCTGCAATCTGCGATTCAATCTGAATCCAGTCGGCGGTCGTGCCGTCATAAGTCTGGCTCCAGACCGTGAACCCGTCGCGCGTCCGATTCAATTCCACGGTTACGTGGCTGCGATCGCCGGAGCGTTGCACGCTGCCTTCCACCACGGCCTCGACATTCAAGCGCGCGCCGATCTCGCGCAGGTCGTCGTGCTTGCCCTTGAATACATACGCCGATCGCCGGCCCGTCACTCGCACCCCGGACAAATGAGAAATGGAAGCCGCGACCTCGTCCGTCAGTCCGTCGCTGAAGGCATCGTCGAAGGCCGGAGCGCTGAGATTGTCGAACGGCAGGACGGCAATCGACGAAATCGCAACCGGCTGTGACCAACGCCACCTGATAAGCCCCGCCAGGCCCAGCACCCCGCAGACCGCCACGGCCAGCCACAGTCTCACTCGTGAGCTTCGCTTCCGGGCGTTCGCGGTTAGTCCAATCTCGTACCGCGCCGTGAAATCACGATTTTCCGGCTCACCCGGTGCATTTCTTTCGATTTCATTTGCGGCTTGTTCCACTGACTGGTCAGGCGCGGGGGCTCGAACCTGGGCCACCTGATCCTGGGCCACCTGATCCTCGTCTACCTGACCCTGCACCACCTGTTCAGCCGCAGAGCTGTTAACCGGTCCGATCCAGCGGTAGCCTCGGCGCTCGATGGTCTCAATGAAGATTGGATTGTCGGCCGAGTCTCGCAAGGCATCCCGTAGGCGCATGACCGCGCTACTAATCCCCTGCTCAAAATCCACGAAGACGTCGGGAGGCCAGAGCGCTTGGCGAAACTCGTCGCGCGTGATCACTTCCCCGGGACGGGACAGCAGCAGCGTCAACGCGCGGAACGGCAGGTCCTGCAGACGAATTCTTACGCCGTTCCGCCGGAGTTCCCCAGCGCGAAGGTCGGCTTCGAACGCACCAAAACGAATAAGTGCCGGCGGCGGTGCAGAACCCATAGGAAAACGTCAGCGGGGGAGCCGCTAGTCTACCACCTGACCCAGCCCGCAAGGAAACCGCCCTTGCACCACGGTTGAAGCGCGGCACTTTTCTAGACAATAAGTTCGTTTAACAATCTGCAAACAAATGTCTTATCCCGCCAGATACCCGCCAGCCTCCCGCTATCTCCAGACCATTGACCCGGAATGTTTTTCCGGGCAAAGTCGCGCCAGCGTTAAGGCCGTCCCCCGCAAAATCGAAGCCTGTGCGCGAAACCATCTCTCAGGAGACAAGACCAATGAACCAGAATCATCCCCATCGCAAGAGTTCCGGATTATTCGTTATGCTCGTTGCCGCGCTCATTTTTGCCGGAATACTTGTGCCGGCACAAGCCCAACTTCCCACTCCAACGGTTCTCTATGGGTTTCAGCAACTTCCAACCGATGTTATTGAACCCACCGGTCCAATCGCGCAGGGCAGGGACGGCAACCTGTACGGAGTAGGCGTCAACCGAGGCGCAAACAATCGTGGCGGCGTCTTCAAGATCACACCTTCCGGCGCGGAAACCCTTTTGGTTAGCTTTCCTACCAGCTATGCCGAAGGAAGTTGCCTGGGGCTCACATTGGGAATGGATGGAAACTTTTACGGAACTTGTTTTGGCGGCGGAGCCAACGGTTTTGGCCTTTTCTACCAGGTGACGCCCGCGGGAGTTCTGACGGACCTATACGATTTCACGGAAGTCGGCATCCTGGTCCAAGGCGCGCCCGTCCTGGGCGCGGACGGGAATTTTTATGGAACGACGTCCAACAACATCTACCGCATCACCCCGGCCGGAGCTTATAAGAGTCTCTTCACTCTGGTCGGAGGCAGCGGTAACGCGAACCCGTCGGTTCTCAGCGCCGGCACCGACGGGAACTTCTATGGCACCATCGCGGACGCTAACGGGTTTGGGAACCAAGGCGGAGTCTTCCGGATCACCGCCAGCGGAGCATTCAAGGTGATCTATGGGTTTGATAGCTCCAGCGCCGCAGGATCTGGCCCATCCACCGGCGTAATAATGGGTAGTAATGGAAGACTTTACGGAACGACAGGCGCGGGCGGTACTAACAGCGACGGCGTGATCTATGAAATGACCACCGCAGGAAAGGACGTTCTGGTCCTGCACAACAACAACAACAACACCGAAGGCGGCAATGGCACTGGCGGAAATGGCGCCGATAGCGAAAACCTTTTGCTCCAGGCTACCGACGGGAACTTCTACGGGACAAACCTCGGCGGAGGAATTGGCAACGAGGGCGGCCTCTACCAACTCACTTCCACCGACGCTTTCTCCGGATTCCTGTTTGGGAGCTTGAATCCTCCCACGGACGGGGCGCAACCCGCCGGACCACTGCTGCAGCACACAAATGGAACCATCTTCGGAGCAGCCAGCGGAAACGGCCCCTCCGAAGCTGACGGCACCTTTTTCTCGCTGAACATTAGCGCGTCTCCGTTTATTAAGTTGGTCACGCCTGTGTATTCGGGCAAGGAAGAGACCCAGGTCGGGCATTCTGGGGCAGGGCTTTACGGCGTCGTCCATCGTCAAATTCGGAGGCACAGCGGCCACAACCACTGCATTGACCGGCAGCACCTTTATTATGGCGACGGTTCCGAGCGGAGCTCTAACCGGCAAAGTAACGGTGACGACGGGTTCGACGACCCTGTCTACCAGCGCGACTTACAAAATCACTCCTACTCTTAAGACTTTCACGCCGCCGAGCGGCCCGGTCGGAACGTCAGTGACGATCACTGGCACTGGCCTGGAGCAAACCACAAAGGTGACTATCGATAAGATCGCGGCCTCGTTCACGGTCGATTCGGACTCGCAAATCACCGCCACGGTTCCCGCCGGTGCAGGCACTGGAAAGATCGCCGTGATCACAAAGGGTGGAAGCGCGAGCAGTTCGACGAGCTTTACCGTGAACTAGAGTAAGGGAAACTGCCGGGACGTTTTGCTGGATACTCGTGATACGCGCGCACCGCGACTTTGCAGCGGGATGGGCCAGCGCCAATCATGTTGCAAAACTTCACCGCAGCCGGTCTCCTGGCTGATGGTGCCGGAGCGCGAATTGGGGAATTCGCGCTCCGGGTTCTCATTATTTTCTTGCTTTGCCTGGAAGACGACCGCGACCGCGTTGGTTCGCATGCCCGTCTTCGTTGAGGCCGCAGGAGAACAACTCGAAAGTGGCAAACATTCCGCGAGGCCCGAGATATTTTTTCTACTCCCAACGAAAGACCTTCGCCGAGAGCGCCGTGCACACGGTAAACACCAACGCCAGTGCCGCTACGTCGCCCCGGTGCGCCCACCACGCGTCGCCCCGCCAAATGCCTTCAAGCAGTGACACCGTGTAAGTGAGCGGCACAACTTTTGCCACCGCCTGAAGTGCCGGCGGCAGCGATCCAACCGGCACAAAGAGCCCTGAAACAGCGATCATCGGGTACATGATGACGGCGCCAATCGGCTGCGCAAAGCGCGCCGTGGGAACGATGCTGGCGATGAGAAAGCCGATCGATAGAATGCTGCACGTGCTGATCAGAAGCGCCAGGGTAAACCCGAGCAACGGAATATGAATGCCGACCGGGTAGTAGCGTTTTCCCGCCAGCACCATTAGCAACAGTGTGGCCGCGGTGAGCAGGAGCTTGACGATGACATGAGCGGTGAGAATGGTGTAGGGGCGCAGCGGAGTAGCGCGAAGCCGTTTGAGAATGCCTCCCTCGCGGTAGATCGAAATGATCGTAACCAGCGACAGCACCGCTCCGACGGAGATCAGCACCGCAGCGAGTACCGGCAGGCCGACGCTCATAAAACTGCTGGCCGCAAGTGCGGCCGGTGGGAATCTGCGGCCCACTACTCGCCCCGCTACGAGAAACATCAAAACCGGAATAACGATCGTCCCGATTGCGCCCAGAGGCTCGCGGAGAAATATCTTGATCTCGATCCACGTCAATTTCCATAGTCCACGCAGCATCATGTTTGAACCTAGTCGCGTTTGAACCTAGTCGCGAATCGAGTGGCCGGTCAGTTTGAGAAAGACGTCCTCAAGATTGGGGAGAATCGTGCGGAAATCCGTAACCCGGATCCGATTCTCAGAGAGACAATGAATCACCTCGGTGACAAGATCGTCGCCCCGCCCCCGAATCGTAAACTGCGAGTCGTTGCAGATTACCGCCTCAACTCGCGGGATGGTTCGAAAGTGATCACCAGCACTCCGGTCATCCGTGGCGAGGACGACGCTTCGCTCCGGGCAGTGCCGGTTGACGAGGTTCGCCGGCTTGTCGATGTCGATGATGCGTCCGTGTTCGATGATGGCTACGCGGTCGCACAAGCGTTCAGCCTCTTCCATCAGATGAGTGGTCAAAAAAACTGTCTTGCCGCGCTCGCGGATACCACGCACGAGGTCCCAGATGGCGCGCCGCGCCTGCGGATCGAGCCCGGTCGTCAACTCGTCGAGAAACACCACGTCCGGATCGTTGATCAGCGCCAGCGCAATGAACAGTCGTTGCTTCTGTCCTCCAGAGAGCGTCATAAACCAGGCATTCCGCTTGTCGACGAGGCCAAGCTGTTCGAGCAGCCGTTCGCCGTCGATCGCCGTCTTCTGGTAAAGAGAAGCCCAGAGGTCTACCGCTTCCCACACTTTGATTCGCTTCTGCAACTGCGCCTGCTGCAGCTGAACTCCAATCCGCTGTTGCAGCTTGTAGACGTCGCGGAAGGGATCAAGACCCAGCACCGAGATAGTGCCGCGGTCGGGCGTACGCAGACCCTCGATGCATTCCATCGTGGTGGTCTTCCCTGCCCCGTTGGGCCCGATTAAGCCAAAGATCTCACCGTCGTTGACTTCGAACGATACCTCGTCGACTGCCACGGTTGAGCCGTAGGTTTTGCGAACCGCGGAAACTTGAATGACTGGACCCATGATCGTTGGCAAATCAGCGCAGCAACTTCAGCGCAGCAAGTTTAGCAACAAAGAGCAGTCGCCGACTCCCGATGGTGGCACTCGGTAAAGAGAGTGATCTAAACCGTTGAGTCTGCGTGGAAGTTGTTGATTCTTCGACGAGGGCGTTTGGCTGCGTGCGGAGCGCGGATGGTTGGCGCTCTGTTCGCTTCTGGCTAAGTCGTTGAGTCTGCGTGGAAGTCGTTGATTCTACGGAAACGCTGTTTCAGACGCACTGAAAATCGCGCCCGGCAGCCCGCGCAGAATGCCTCGTAATCGCGTTTGCAGGCCCGTGGGACGCGTTCGAGTGACGAGGGCGAGCTGATCGTCGTCCGATGATCAAACCTGCCTGGAATCGCCCCTGGTGGCGAAATTAGCTTTTAGCTAATATTACAACTCCCATCGGGAATCAACAACTTACGTGAAATCTGCGAAGAATCAACAACTTAGAATTAGCTCTTGGCAAACTACGGGCTGGTATTGCACCTCCGCCAACGGATTCGGGATTCGAATTAGAAGAACAGGACCACGCATCCTGCCACCAGCAACGCGATCGCCCACACCAGGTCGAAGTTAAGCCACGTGTGCCGTAGCAGCCGCAAGCCCACTTTTTCGTAAGTCTCAAAAAAAAGTATTGCGAGGATTCCTGCCACGGCCAACATGCTTGCCGTATGTACCAGCACCGCCAGTCCAATCGTTGTCACGGTCAACGACGATGTGCTTAACGAAGATGCGCTTAGCGAGGACGACATCGGCGGCATTCCTGCGGCCATGCTGTGCGTCATCGCTTGCATTGGTTGTGCCATCAGAATTGGCAGGAGCATCAACCCCGCACCGTGGGCGGACGCCATGAGGAAGGACCAAACGAACAGGTCCTTCCCTCCGACTCTCATCCCTGCACCACGAGGATGACTCGCACGGAAAAGTCGATAGACGCCGAGCCCGAGAAGAATTAACGCGACGCCCCACTTCAAAATATTCATTGGGAAAAGAGTTTGGACAAAGCGCAGGACGAGAATCGCCAGCGTGATAGCGGCCGCGTGTCCGAGAGCAATCGGGACTAGAGCGCCGAAGACGGCGGAGCGGCGTTTTTCCTGCAGGCCCAGGGCCAGCGCGAACAGCCAGCCCATCGCGGGGTTCAGACCGTGGTAGGCCCCGAGAAGTGCCAGGGCAACCCAGGGCCAGTCGTGATTCATGATTCGTGATTCATCATTCGTGACTCGTCATTCGTGATTCATGGGTAGCAGTAGAAGTCCGACGAGGCGTCGCCACCCTGCAGTTTGACTTGATGTGGACGGAGGTCGCCAAACTCAGTAAATAGTTTTGGGTCGAGCTGAATGCCACCATCGGCGGCAACGTCGAGCTTTACCATCCAGCCCCGGATGCCATCGGGATAGAACTGCTTGTCCCAGGCGGCGTACAACGAGTTGGTGAAATAGACGCGGCGCCCGTCGCGGCTGACTTCCACCATTTGCGGCCCGCCGTTCAACGGCTCGCCCGGCCTGGCGGGATGGGACGCGCGACGTACGATTCCGCCAATGTGGACCGAGCCAATCAGCTTGGGATTGAACGGATCGGAGACATCGTACTGCCGCATTTCTCCCGTACCCCAGCAGGAAGCGTACAGAAAGCGATCATCCACCGAGAGATTGATATCCGTGAGCAGCGGCGGCACGGCTTTGAAGCCCTGAAGCAGCGGAGGCAGTTGGCTCGGATCCGCGGGCTCGGCGGGAATCTCGATGACTTTCTTTATCTCAAATTTTCCGTTCGAGTTTCCGTTCGATCCGCCGTTCGACGCTCCCTTGGGCCGATGCCACAACCAGATCGAACTGGACAGATCCTTCAGCGAGGTCACGACACCGACAAAACCGTAAGCCTTCGTGGGATCGTGCGCCGCGCGGAGCTCAAGAACCATCTGCTGTTCCGCACCTAAGTCCAGGCTTTGAATATGACGTCGTTTGCGGAGATCCCATATATGCAGGCTGTGTCCGTACTTGCCGCCCGAGCAGCAGTTCAGGATTCACGCCGTTCTCAACCATGTTCGGCGTGCCCCACTCGCTGGTGACGGCGATGTCATAACCCAGGTGCCACGCGAAATCGTAGCCAAAGTATTGCGGACCGCGATCGACCTCCCAGCGACCGAGAGGCTCGAAGTTGTCGTGATCCAGGGCGAAAATTCCGCCGGGACCATCGCCGCTGGGCGAGCCAAGAGCGCTTAAGTAGATGCCGTCGGGACCGCAGTGAACAGTATGTGGACGACTGTAGCCGGTTCTCTCCACGTCCTTTGGCTCAATCACTTTTATAATCTTCGGCTGCTTCGGATTCTCCTTGGTGTCGATCACATGAATGCGTGACGAGCGCAGACCGGGAACAATCAGGTAACGCCGTTCGACGTGCGGATGCGGGGCGTAGGGGCACAAGGCGGAACTGCACGCGTTCCAGCCGAAATGATGAAGTTCATCTCCCACGTTCGGCATATCAACATGGCCGACGATCTGGCCGTATTTGGCGGACCCGTGGTCTACATCCACTACGACCAAAGCATCGGGACGATCGCCACCGCTGGCATTTAGAGCGGCCACGTACGCCAGCTTCTCCGCCGGCGCCTGCATGGCAAGCTTGGGGGAGGGATAGAACGTTGGATCAGTCTTCCACAACATGAAATGACCTCCTCGTTACAATCTGCAGTGGTCGCAGGGATTGTATTCCAAGAGTTCGCAAAGATGGACGGCTAGTATACTACATAGTCGATGGGGCTACTGGAGATATGGGTCGACACAGGAAGATATCCGTGCACTGGTCACCGCGTTGCTGCGGCGGTCGTCTGTGATCCAATTCGGACGGCGTGCATTTCGTCCCGTTCAACGGGCGAGCATCGTCGGTTCTGTAAGCGGCAAGTCCACAGTCATCGGCGGATGATCCGAGATGCGGTCTTCCACGGAATCGTTCAGTTCCCGCATCGTAATCGGGAAATGCGGAGCGAACTGGGAACTCTGTTGCTTAGATCGTGGATTGTCGACGAAGGGCTTGACGAAGATCCAGTCGAGCTTGAACTGGCCTACAAGACCACCATAGGTGCGGGCGAACGCGTAGGTGGGAGTGAAGCCTTTTCCGCGTCGCTGGTTGCTGTCGGCGAGAGTGCGGCGCCTTGACGGAAGCGTGCGATCCGGCTCGCCACGAAAATCGAAAGCGTGGCCGTCAGAAAATCGGAATTTCTCGATAGTTTTGAACAGCGGCTGCTCCCGGTTGTCCCACAGAATCGGGAGATGAAATGCAGTTGGATCGTTGTAACCGTGAAAGTAACGAACCGGCACGAGTGTGTACTGGAACACTCCGAGCGGATGAAAGTGGGAAACGGCCTGGCCGGCCCAGAATTTGTAATCCGTGATGCGGGTCATGATTTCGTTGCGGACCGACGTGGGTGTGTTGTCACGGCTGGTCGTGTTTAGATCTCCCGCGATCACTACCGGATTGTTGTCCGATTGTACATCCGCCAGCAGCACCTGCATCTGACGCCGGCGGCATCCCGGCGGACATTTATTCTCCAGGTGGGTTGCGACGATAGTGGCACGTCCGGTGAGCAAGTCGGGCACGGAGACGTCGGCAATCAGCGCCATGCGCCCGCCCTGGCGCAATTCCCGTTCAACTCGTTCCCGGAACAATTTGTGGGCGGACCATCGTCTTCCCTGTTCAAGTTTCGAAATGGCTTTGTATTCCTTGCCGTACCAGTCATAGCAGACTGGCAGCCGGAGGATGCGAGCGTGCTCGATTGGATAGCGGCTGAGGATGGCCGTCCCGTGCAGACCGTGATAGCGCTGGCGGTCGACCTTCAGATCTTGCTGCAGGCGTTGATCTTGCTGCGCATCCGTTAGGTGAATCGGTTCCGTGTCCAGATCAAAGAGCGGGTCTACTTCCACGAACTCTACTCCGTACGCATAGTTCATGTGCAGAGCTGCCGCCAACTCCCTAGCGACGTCTCTGTACTCAGTTCGTTTCATGCCCCAGTCGACTTCGTTCAAGACTAAGACGTCGACTCCTTGTAGCTTAGCCAGTTGCGCCTCGATGACTTCCTCCTGGTGAGGACTGATGCGATCGGCAGTTTTAGTGATTTGCAGAAACTCGCGTGGGTCGGAGAGCGCGGCTCGAATGAGATCGAAGTTCAGACCTCTCTCGATATTCCACTGACCAACTCGCAGAACGACGCCAAGACCCGGCACGCTTGGCCGGTGCGGTTTGATGTCCGCTGATGTGCGTTCAGTTTGTACGAAGGGCGTGTTCAACAGAGCATTCAGCCGGTCAGCTAGCGCGACTTCGGGCTTGGCTGTAGATGCAAGCACGACGAGGTCCTCGAAGGAAAGGAGATCCGGAGTTTGCGATTGTTCCGCTGAGATATTTGTCTGCGGCGTTGGTCGGGATTTTTCCTGCGCAGCGCATGAGGAAAATGCAATCCCGCCGACCAGGGCGCAATGCAGAGCAATTCTCGCCGCAGTTGCTGTTTTCACCGGTGTATCCTCCGATATTCCCTTGTGCCTTCGCCGCGGCGCTTTTCTTCGCGACGATCTTCTTGTTGCCACGATCTTCTTTGCCACGATCAAGCCACGCAAGGCATGCGATCAGGCCCAGCCGGTTGGCTACAAGCGTCAGAGCGACGAGCGACAGAAGGGCAATTAAGCAAGTCGCTGGCTCGTGGATTAGCATCCGTATCATTGGAATATCCTCGTCGGAATGTCCTCGTCGACTTCTACAGAGTTAACCTGCTGCTATCGAAATCTTCTGCTTTGACTTCACTGAACCACCGGCGCAAGCTCGCGAGTCACCGACTTAGTTACGGGAGGCTCGGCATCTTTTCTGCCCAGCCAGGCCAACGTGCCGCGTACGATGAAAACGTTCAGTAGTATCGAGATCAATGATGCGGCGATCGCGGTGCTGAAAACATTCTCTGCCACGATCCCCGACGACCGTGCGACTTGCACGACCACGAACGAAAGCTCGCCGATCTGTGTCAGCCCGGCTGCAACTAGAATTGCGGTCCGGATCGGATAACGGAAGAGCCACACCACCGTTGTCCAAACCAGAAACTTACCGGCCACAATGAGTAGAAGCATCAATCCGAGAAGCGGCAGGCTGTTGAAGAGCACTTTGGGATCGATCAGAGTCCCGAGCGAGACGAAAAATAGCGCCACGAAAGAATCCCGAAGAGGCAGGAGCTGAGTGTGGGCATCGTGAAGGTCCGGCAAACTACTGATCGACAGTCCCGCAAGGAACGCTCCAAGTGCGACGGAGAATCCAACCGCTCGCGCCAGTGCGGCAGTCCCGAGGCAAATTGCAATTGCAACCAACAAGAGAAGTTCCGTATTACACGTCTGCTTGACTCGCCGTAGCAGCCGCGGAATCACCTTGATCGCCAGGAAGACCAGCGGAACGAGCAGAATCAATGCCTTGCCCAGAGTCCACGCTGCCCTTGCAAAGCGGCCATCTCCCGATCCCCCAAGTACAGGAAGGACTACGGTCATGCAGATCACGGCGAGGTCTTCCACCAAGGTGATGCCGATCATCACGCGGCCATAAGTTGTAGCCAGCTTTCCGGTGTCGCTGAGCAAGCGAGCAAGTACCATCGTGCTGGCCACCGAGATTGTCGCTCCGATGACGACGCCTTCTGTGAAACTCCATCCCAGAAACTTTGCTGCGACGGCCGCAATACCCACCATCAAAAGAATTCCGACTGGAGCTCCCACGAGGGCAACCCATTTCACACGCAACAAGTCCGGAATCGAGAACTCAACACCGATCGAGAACATCAGCAGAACAACACCGACCTCGGCAAATACCTCGAAGGTATGCAAGTCGGAGAGTTGGGGACCGGGTGTGAACGGGCTAATTACGATCCCGCCAAGAATGAACCCGAGGATCATGGGCAGTCGAAGGCGCCACGCCACGAGACCGCCAAACACGGCAGCCAAGAATATGTATGTCAGATCGCGAAATAGAATCGGGTTCGCTTCCATTTTCCTAACCTCCCGGGCAGGCGACTAACTCGGCTGCCTCGAAATCATGAGGATTAATGCTCATGGTCTAATGCAGTTAATCGGTGCAAGACCCGCGGATTGCCGCGGGCCTTTCACCTATTTCGCAGCAGGTACCCAGACCGCGTCTGGTGCGGAGAACTCCACACCTGCAACTTCGGTGCTGAGCGTTACATATTGCAGGCCTGGCTTCGTGCCGGGTTTAGCAGAGAAGCTCAACCAATAGCGGTTGTCGAGCACCTTCTGCAGATCGTCCAGGTAAGGTTTGAAACTCACCGGGCTTTGCAGACCAAGATAGAATGACTCGCCGCCAGTTATGTCTGACAGCCTAGCCATGTTCATCTGCCCGTTCGTGGCTTCCCAGTAGTTGCGGTGCAGGCGTCCCGAACCGGGGGCATAGATCGTGTGAATGATCGTGCCTGTCCGCATAGCGACTGCGCTTGCCGAATCTACGTCGGGGTTGTTACTCAAACCACGCCAACGGGGGCCTCCACGCGCGCGGTCAATTCCATCGGTGACTATCATTACCTCGCGTCGGTTCTGAGTCTGGGGCCAACGTTTCATGAGATCGATCACCGACAGATACGGGCTTCCGTATGCACCGGCACTGCCGAGAGGGAGCCGGAGTGCGTTGGCCGCCGCGGCATGATCGGTCGTGAGGTTCTGCGCAATCTGAACCGAGGCATTTCTCATGTAACCGACTCCGACTGAAGTCGTCGACGGCTGAGCGTTAATAAACGTTCGCAGCTCATCGAGGTTCGATCCCAAGCGCGAACTGGTGGCGTCGTCGATCATGATGAACAGATCCAGTCCGGCACGGTCGCCCTGGGCCGGAATCCATTCCGTTACTCGCAGGCGTTGCTTGCCCTGCTTGACGACAACATCTTCTGGATTGATTTGAGGCATACGTCTGTCGCTGGCGACATTCGCCGTAACTGCGATCCTTACAGGCACGGAGGTCGCAGTCGTTGCTTGTTGTGCCAGCGATGACGGAACAGATATGAACATCGCCACAGTGGTTAGGGCAGAACACAGCATGAGCATGATTCGTGTTTTCATCGTCAATCTCCTTGTAGTTCTAGTTGTGATAGTTACTAGCGGACTCCTGCTCCTCGGTTGCCGAGACGCACCCCGGTAACCGATTCGGTTCACCGCTCTTTCCTATGCGGTTGCGCGTATGGCTCTCAATCCAACAAACGAACCGAGTGCCAGCACACCCAGCAAGCCAATTAAGGGAAGCGAGCTTCCCGTCTCAGGCAGCGATTCGGGAATTGCTTCCGCAACCGTTGGTGGCGCGGGGGCTGTTACCAACATCGTGAAGAAGATTGGTTCGTTGGCCGCCAGCGCAATCGGCGCTGGGGCCGTACCTGTCAGCTTGGTTTGCTGTGCAACCGCGATGCCCGGCGCCTCGATCACTCTGGTCGCAGAGATCTTCATTCCTTTTTTCAGCGACCACGCGTCCACCAGTCGCCCATCGACAAAGACTTTGTGGTCGTTGGGAAGATCGAACTTGTGGTTCGTTCCGTCTTCCAGAGTCAGGATTACGAAATGAGGCGGACTTACATGCCACACCTTTCCGGTGACCGTCTGCACAGTGGTGACCGTGTGAGGAGTAGTGGTCGTGCTGATGGTGCGTTCCAGCTTCATGCCGGGTTCGAGGGCATCGATCGCTACTTGCTCGCCATCTACCGTGGCGGTGTCAGTTACATTCGCGAAGTGCACAATTGAGCCATCATCTTTCTTGAGCACCAGGTCGCTGCCCGACGCATAGACAACTTCGCCACGATCGACGCTGATGGTCTTCGTCGCTAGCTTGTGGATGGTGTTGGTTTCAGTCCTGACCTGTGCGTTCACCACCAAGGCAAACGACATGCAAGCAATTCCGGCCATAACTAATCGATTGAGTTTCCGTGCGAGTTGAAGTGAGTTCATTGTGTTTCTCCTTTAGTTGTTGTTTGCAAGAGTTAAACTGCCTTGCTCAGTTGGTTTGTGCTTCTGTCGTGCAAACTCTGTACGCGACGCTTTAACGATGTAACGCTGCGGTGCGCTGCCGATGAAACGAAACGGGTAACAGGTGACCAATGTGAGAGACGGGACACGACGTGGCCGCAGTACATCTACGTCATTCGGGCTGACGATGTTGATTTCATCGACGACGTAAGTGCTCGTTTCTTGCGGCGTCTTCAGGTCGATCGTGTCACCGATGGTGAGGTCTTTAAGTCCACGAAAAAAGCCGTCGCGATGGCCGGCGATGCCGATGTTCCCCGGCTCGCCCGGTCGCGCTGTTCCGGAGATCCTTCCCACCGCGTGGTTCAGTGTCCGAACGTCCGTCCCATCGAGGAGCGGTACCTCAAGCCCAATTTTCGCGATGTGGAGCACGGTCAGCGGTGCGCTGAACTGCCTGTTGAGGCTCTCTTTATAGGCATGAACTCGATGTTCATTCCACCGGTTGAAATCAATTCTGGATGGTGCGATACCTTCCGCAACTTCATCACTGGTCGAAGCGGACAATGGTGCAATTGCCGCGAACATGTTCAGAGTAGCCCGCGAGCTGAAAACGCTCTCCGATCGTGCCGCGCCGTAAACGACCAAGAGTGCCAGCCCGGACACCATCAATAAACGCTCAATCCAGATTCGGGTATTCCATCGGCGCTTTGTCGTCGAGCGGACAGCGCTAAAGCCGCCCTGTGGCTTCTCCTGAACCAAGACATGGAGTATCTCGCGGAACTCCTTGGAGCCCTCAGCCTCGACTAGCTCGTTAGTAAGATTCACGACCATGTCATATTCCTGTTCGGCGAAAAGCTGCGCTGCCGTTGCACCTCGTGACGCAACATACAACTGCAATCTCGCAGCCAATCGATACGCTTGTATTTGCTGTCACTTACGACAAAGCAACACGCCGACATTTCAGAAATGCCGATTTGTCAGAAATATTCAGGCATTTATCGATGAGATTGTTTTCGCAGAAAGGCGATAAGACTTAAGCTGAAAAAGACAGTTGTTGCGGGAAGGTCAGCGAGTGGAAGGTAAGTTGAACACAGGAGTAATGAAAACAAATGCAGAGGAAAAGCAACTTGCAGTTTTCTGTTGTGATCTGCTCAGCTGACGGACCGGGGCTTGAATCGGGTCTTGCTGATCTGCAGATTCGCAATTTTTGAGTCTAACGTCTGTCGCGGAATTCCGAGCTTCGCGGCCGCGCCGGTCGGGCCTGAGATGCGGCCTTGGGAGTCCTCCAATGCGGCTTCGATAACTTCTCGTTCCCGGTCAGCCAGTGTGGCGACGAGGGGCGCTGTAAAGCCGGACAGCCGCGGTGACGTACGCTTCAGCCAAGTCTCACTGACCGAGAGCGTCTCGTCCGCGCACAGAATTACGGCGCGCTCAATAACGTTCTGCAGTTCGCGGACGTTTCCGGGCCACTCGTAGGCTTGAAGCATTTCGATCGTGCCTTCTTTTATGCGGCTGATGTTTTTGCCAGCTTTCCTGGCGTAGCGCTCGATTAAGTAGTCGACCAACGACGGTATGTCATCCGCTCGTTCACGAAGCGAAGGCATCTGGATGGGAAAGACGTTCAGTCTATAAAACATGTCTTGCCGGAACGTGCCAGCGGCGACGGCCGCCTTCAGGTCGCGGTTTGTCGCCGCGATGATGCGAACATCCACCGAAATAGGTTGGCTGCTGCCCACGCGTTCAAATTCTCGCTCTTGAATCACTCGCAGCAAAGCAACCTGCGTCTCCATGGGCAACTCGCCGACCTCGTCCAAGAAAATCGTCCCGTGATTGGCTGCTTCAAAACGGCCCAGGCGCCGCTGCAGCGCGCCAGTGAAGGCGCCTTTCTCATGACCAAACAGTTCGGAGGCGATCAGCGACGCTGGGATCGCGGCGCAGTTCACGCGAATGAATGGGCGCGCCGATCGCTTTGATTTAGCATGAATGGCGCGGGCAATCAGTTCCTTGCCGGTTCCGGTTTCGCCCAGAATAAGAACGGTGGAGTCGGTTGGCGCAACGAGCCGCACTTCCTCGAGCACGCCTTTCAATGCATTACTCTCCCCCACAATTCCATCAAAGGCAACGGAGTCTCCGTTCGGAGTGTTTCCACCCGGGAAGATGACGCGAGTGTCGTCTATCGTGCTGAGCATTTGCGCAGAAACCATGTCTCGCCACCTCAGGTTCCATTTGTTACGAGCGTTTATCGATATCAGACTTTTCGAGTGCTGCGTGAATTTCCCTGAGCAACGTGTCGCTTCGAACTGGCTTGTTTAAGAAAGCGGAGGCTCCGGCTTTCATCACTAAGTCGCGAAGGGATCCATCGCCGTGGGCGGTAACGAAAATTACTGGGACATCACAATTGGCATCGAGCAGCCGTCGCTGTAATTCGATTCCGCTCATCCCTGGCAGGCGCACGTCAAGGATCAAACAACTTGTGTTGCTCCGGTGCGGTGAATCGAGAAACTCTTCCGCAGAGGCGAAGGTATCGATCACGAAGCCAGCAGCCTTCAATACGCTCCCCAGCGCCTCACGAAGGGGTTCATCATCGTCTACGATTGCGATAAGGCCGGTTTTGGATAAAGTCTTACTCAATTGATTCGTCCAATCTGCCTGCGTCCAATCCGCCACTCGATGAAACGTCTTACAGATGGGAGACTAACAATTCGCAGATTCGAACACCATCCTGCTTTAGGAGGAGAGGGGTGCTCATTTTCGAGGCGAGTGTTTGAGCTTCTCAGCCATGCGGACGAGGTGAGCGAGGGAGTCGGCTTGCGTCTTTTCCATAACGTGGGCACGATGCGTTTTAACCGTTAGCTCGCTGGTCCCGAGTTCATAGGCAATCTGCTTGTTAAGCAGTCCAGCGACCACCAGGTTCAACACTTCCGTTTCGCGCGGCGTGAGTGAATCGAAGCGTTTGCGGATTACCGTTAGCTCCGCACGCTCGGTGCGGAGTGCGCGATCGTGAGCGACTGCTTTCTGAACCGCGTCCAGCAAATCCTGGCCGCGAACAGGCTTGGTCAAGAACTCCAGCGCTCCCTCTTTCATTGCACGCACTGACATCGGAATATCGCCGTGGCCGGTTATGAAAATGATTGGAATGTATATGTTCGCATCACTCAATTTGCGCTGAAGATCAAGTCCATTCAGACCGGGCATCCGCACGTCGAGGATAAGACAGGCCGGCGCATCGGGGCGTTTCGCTAGCATAAAGTCTTGTGCGGAAGCGAAAGTTTCTACGCGAAGGCCGATGGATTTGACAAGACTGTGGATGCCATCGCGGATGAGTGCGTCATCATCGATCACGAATACGATCGGGTCTGGTTCTTTCATGCGGCAGCATCGCCTCCATGCGGCAGAGTGAACTGAAAGACCGACCCCTGGTTCACGATCGACTCGGCCCATAACCTGCCGCCATGCGCTTCAATGATCGAACGACTGATGGGCAGCCCCATCCCTATGCCTTGCGCTCGAGTTGTAAAGAATGGTTCAAACAGCCGGCCCATGATCTCCGCCTTCACCCCAATTCCGCTGTCTTCCACGGAAATGCGCACCTGGTTCGCATCCTGCATTTGAGTCCGGATTACCAAACGCCGCGAGCGGTTGCCAGTTCCGGTCATCGCTTCGATTCCATTCAGCATTAGATTCAGAATTACCTGCTGCAACTGAATTCTATCGCCAAGGACGGGAGGCAGGTGCGGTGCAAGGTCGGCCACGACGGATACTTCATTCGTCGACGCTTGACGATGAGCTAGAGCGACAACCTCCTCGATGATGTCGTTGATTTGAACTCGCGTTCTCTCCGGAGCCGTCTTGTTAATGAGCGAGCGAATTCGGCCGATCACCTCGGATGCCCGCGTCGCGCCTTGCGTCGTGCGCTCTGCTGCCGCGCGAGCCTCAACAAGATCCGGGTTATCGCGGGTGAGCCAGGCCACACAGGCGTCAGCATTAGCCACCACCGCGGCCAGCGGCTGATTCACTTCGTGGGCAATGGATGCCGCGAGCTCGCCGATTGTAGTGATGCGAACCACGCGAGCAAGTTCGGTCCGTGTCACCTGAAGAGCTTCCTCGGTGCGCCTTTGTTCCGCCATCTGATTGAGAAGCGCATCGTTTGCGTTCTTCAGTTCGCTGGTGCGTTCTAATACCCGCGCTTCAAGTTCATCGCGGGCTCGCCTGAGGGATTCTTCGGTTCGCTTGCGCCATGCAATCACCCAATTTGCGACTACTTCACAGGCTATGAAGGTCAGAAAAAACGGGACATCGCGCGGTTTTACAGCGAACGAGCGGATTGGCGGAATGAAGTAATAGAGAACCGCCACCGTGCTCAAGCCAACTGCGACCCAGCCAGGCCCGTTCCCGCCTAACCATGTACTGCCGATTACGGCCACGGGGAAAAAAAGCCAGAAGGGATTCCCGAAGGGAACCTGCAGAACCAGCGAGAGGAATAGCGCCGCCGCTACGAGCGCGACTGCGAAAGCATAACGCGAGAGTGCGCGGGGCTTAAGCGGCACGGCGTAAGTGGATTGCATCTCGGGGTTCGGACAACGGCTTAGGCACTATTTTTATACTACGAGCGTTTATCGCCTGACCACTGCCGAGAGCGATCGGCGCATTGAAGATTTTTCCCAGCCGTGCAAGTATCATCGCCAGCAGCATCATTGGAAAGAGGCTGGAGAGCATGGCGCGTGTCTTCATCACAGGTTCGTCCGACGGGCTCGGGCGCATGGCAGCGCAACTCCTCGTCGAGCAAGGCCACGGCGTAGTTCTGCACGCTCGAAACGAGCAGCGAGGGCGGGATGCGCTGGCCGCCGTTCGCCGGGGCGGAGACAGTCGTGGTCGGAGATCTGACGAGCATAGCGCAAACCCGCGGCGTGGCCGAGCAGGTCAATACGCTCGGCTCTTTCAGTGCAGTCATTCACAATGCAGGAATCGGCTACCGGGAACCCCAGCGAATTGCCACCGAAGACGGTTTGCCTCAGGTATTTGCCGTCAATACGTTGGCGCCCTATATCCTGACTGCGCTGATTCAGAAGCCGCAACGCCTCGTTTACCTTAGCTCCGGGCTGCACAAGAGTGGCGATGCAAGTCTGAAGGATCTCGCGTGGGAGCACCGTCCCTGGCAGGGGCAACAGGCTTACTCCGATACTAAGTTGCACGATGTGCTGCTGGCTTTCGCGATCGCACGGCGCTGGCCAGATGTTCTCTCCAATGCTCTGGAGCCGGGATGGGTGGCGACCAAGATGGGAGGAGCGGGCGCGCCGGACGATCTGGACGCCGGACATCGTACTCAGGTATGGCTCGCCGTCAGCGATGACCCGGCTGCGACGGTTACGGGAGAGTATTTCTATCACATGCGACCACGCACACCGAACCCAGCCAGCCGCGATGCGGAACGGCAGCAGAGATTACTCGACGCCTGCCAACGCTTCTCTGGCGTGGAGCTACCCGTAGGCTGAAAGAGATCGGCTGCGCACCGCTCCCGAACTTCCTGGTTCAAATCGCGACGGACAGAGTCCTGCCATCAGGTACTGCAATTTGTCGCACGCATGATGAAAAACATTTTTTATGCGAAGCGGCGAGTGATTTTTTCGGTTGATGGGTTATCAGAGGTTGGAGACAGCAGGTGCCTTGCACCAATGTTAGGTTCGTTCACCTTGTCTACCCGCCGATTCCGCCCGAAGGAGAATGTCCATGAAATCCAGGCTGGCACTTTTATCACTTTTCGTCGCCGCCCTCTTGGCAAGTGCCGCGCACGCGCAGTACGGGGCCAGTCCGATCAAGCACGTTATCGTGATCTTTCAGGAAAACCGCTCGCCCGACAATCTGTTCCAGGGATTGTGCACCGCAAATGGCGGCGTGCCGGGATGCAATCCCGCAGGCACGGCGGGAACCTACGACATTGCTTCGACCTATTTGAATGCCGACGGCCAGACGGTGCCTTTACTGCCGGTCGGGTTGGCCACCAACTTCGATCTGGACCACAGCCATGGCGGACCAAAGCTCAACGGAACCATCAGCGGGTGGAATTTCGAGTACAAGAACCAGGGCATCACTGGCAAACCCGCAACGAACGTTCCCACAGGCTGCGGAGCGAACACTTTTGGCTGCGTGGTTCCGGCTAACAACTATTCTCAGTTCATGTATGTCTATAACTCCCCGGTGACGAATAGCAATGGAAGCCGAGGCGGCCTGCTTGATCCCTATATCACGTTGGCAATGACTTATGGATGGGGTAACCGGATGTTTCAGACTAACCAGGGCCCGAGTTATCCGGCGCATCAGTTTATTTTTGGCGCCACGTCCGCGCCAAGTGCGGCAGACGACGCGTTAGGCATTTTTGTGGCGGAGAACGCTCCCAATACAAATTACGGCTGCGGTTCGGGAAACTCAGTAGAGCTGATCCGGCCGAACGGAAACGGTGGGCCGCCCTTCGGCACGGAAACTCCCGGCGACGAAACGGCGCAATGCTTTACCCGCAATGCCATGGATTACCTGTTTGATCAGCCCAGTCCTAAGATTACGTGGACTTACTACGCTGAAGGTCAGAGTAGTCTGTGGGTGGCGCCGAACTCGCTCTCGAACATCTGCATACCTCTGTCGGGTGTGTGCACAGGGCCCGACTGGGTGAAGGGCGAGTCGAACGGTTACGTTGACACGGCACCGCCCGATGTCTTGAACGACATCTCCAGCTGCGCCCTCTCGCAAGTAAGTTGGATCACCCCGGCGGGGCAATATTCGGACCATCCGATCAACAGCGGCCAGGGGCCGTCATGGGTCGCGGCGATTGTCAATGCGATCGGAAGTAACACAAATTGCGACGACGGTACTGGCTACTGGAAGGACACCGCCATATTCATTACCTGGGACGACTGGGGCGGTTGGTACGACCACGTGAAGCCGGTGTTCCAGAGCGGCGCGAACCAGGACGACTATCAACTCGGCTTTCGGGTGCCGCTGGTGGTGGTTTCGGCTTACTCGCCCAAACCCGGGTACATCAGCAACCTGAAATACGATTTTGGCAGCATCGTGAAAGCGATCGAGGGTATCTTCGGCCTTGGCAATCTCGGTTTCGCCGATGCGCGAGCGACCAACGATCTGCACGATTTTTTCAACTTTCATCAGGCTCCGTCGGTCTATAAAACAATTCCAGCGCCGCTGGAGGGAAGCTTCTTTACCAAGACCGCCGCCACGGAGGTTGATCCGCCGGACACCGATTAGGGAACATTTTCTGGGGCCGCACGCTTGGGTACCGCACTGGCCGAATTGCTATCCGGTTGTCACGGCTGGCATTTAGAATCTTCCTGTCATGAAGAAACTTCCGCGCAAGGCTGGCGGCCGTCGAGGAAAGCCGGATCGACCTCCGGCGCGCGAAGACCGGCGCCGGCCTCGTTTCTCCCGGGAGCTCTCCGTGCTTTACGAAGACGATGCGGTGGTGGTTCTCGACAAACCAGCTGGGCTTCTGGCTGTGCCGGTCGAGGGCTCCGATCATCCGTCTGCTTTGTCTCTGCTTGCCGCGAGGCTCAAACCGAGGAGACAACGGGCCTTGATCGTGCATCGCATCGATCGGTTTGCTTCCGGGGCTCTGCTGTTTGCCAAGACCGGTAGTGATCGAGATGCTCTGGTACGACAGTTTCTCGAGCACACTCCTGTAAGGAAATATCTCGCAGTAGTGCGTGGGCGTCTCGGCGCCGAGTCAGGGACGCTGGTGCACTATTTTCGAAAGGAAGGGATGTTTCAGCGGTTGCGGACGGCGAAAGACCCGCAAGCCGCTCGCGCCGAACTCCGATATTCCGTCGAACGTCTTTTTGCAGATGCTTCGCTCGTCCGGATTCAGCTGGTGTCGGGATTGCAGAATCAGATCCGGGCACAATTTTCGGCGATGAACCACCCAGTTATCGGCGATAGAAAATATCACCGATCGGAATCGTCGGAGCCATTAATTGCCCGCGTTGCTCTTCATGCTACTTATCTTCAGTTCGTCCATCCGCGCTCGGGAAAGAACGTCTCGATTGACTGCAAACTTCCTACGGACTTTCAGCACCTGGTTCGAGAATTGTCTCGATCAAGCCGCGCGCGCGGGTGAGTCCAAGTGACGGCTGGAATCTTATTTATTTGCGGCGGAGAACCGGATTAAGAGAGCCGTTTCCATTGCCCGCCATCTAGAAGTCTGAGTTCACTGCACTGCTCACTGGACAACGACTTTGCCGGTCATCTTCGGGTGGATCGTGCAGTAGTAGGGATACGTGCCCGCCTTCGTGAACGTGTAGGAGAATTTCTCGTCCGTATCCAGGACCTTGGACTTGAACACACCATCGGTACTGACCGAGGTATGGGGAATGTCGTCTTTGTTTGTCCATGTAACCGTTGCACCGACGGGTACGGTGATCGTCTGCGGGCCAAAAACGAAGTTGTCGATGTTCACCGCCACGTTTGCCGCGGTGGGCTGGTCATTCGCCGTGACGCTCGGTGAGACTGCCAATAGCAATACGATTGCAATGATTACCGAAGCTGTTAAGCTTGCGATCCACCCGTTGTTCCTTTTCATTCTCTCGTTTCCTTTCTAGTTTGATGTTCCTGCTTGATTTTCTTTGTCTGAACGGGACTCTTGTCGGCGTCTAGCTGCGGCTCGAATCAACTACCGCCAGGAACGAGGGTGCATTCTCTGAAGCGGCAGAGCCCGAACCTGCTAGTGGCGAGTCGACAACTGCCAGGCTGCGACCGCTGACCAGATAGTTCACATCGGTGATACCTAACACTCGCTGCAACTGGTCCGCTGGTACCTTCATCGGTCCTGCCGAGGGGGCGGTTCCTGGCGCCGGTTGCGGGAATGCGGTCGACATCGCGGTGTGGAACGAGACTTTGCCTTCCACCTTTTGCATGATCTGGTGAATGTGTCCGTTCAACACCGTCACGGAACCGAAGCGCTTGACGTAAGACAAAGCCTGTTCGCTGTCGTCAGTTCCCCAGCCCCAATCGGGATAAATGGTCCACAACGGAATGTGTGCGAAGAGCACGATCGGAGTGCTGGCGGAGCGGCCCTTGAGATCGTCCTCAAGCCACTCAAGTTGCTCGTGACCGAGCGACCCCATGCCACCAGCTTTTAAATTGGCGACATTCACGAGACCCACAAAATGCACCCCTTTGTGATCGAAGCTGTACCATCCGGTGCCTTTTGTGCCCTTCCCATAGCGCTGGAGATATTGCTCGCCGTTGTCGGTCAGCATGTCGTGCTCGCCCGGTACGAAATAAATCTGTTTCGCGGAGGCGCCTTTTAATGCCTGGTCTAGAGTGTCGAACTCACTAGGCTTCGAGAGTTGACTGAGATCACCGGTGTGGATGATGAAATCCGGCCTTTGGGGCATGGCGTTGATCTTGTCGATTGCTGTCTGCAGAGTTGCGGTGACATCCGGATTGGCCGGCTTGCTAAAACCGATGTGGCTGTCGCTGATTTGGACAAAGCTGAAGTCCCCGGCTTTGCCCGCATCTTTGCCGTGACCTTTGGCGAAGGCCCGAGACATCGGGATTCCGCCGCTCAAAGTCCAGACCAGGCCTGTACCGGCCCACGCCATGCACTTCAGGAACCCGCGACGATCGACGCCGTCGTTGTTGAGGTCTTGCAGCTTCTGATCGATAAAATCTTGCTTTTTGTCTGGCATGTTCCCTCCGTGATTTGCGACGTTCTGGATTGATAACCGGCGCAAGTCGCTTTTATTCCCAGCAAATTTAAATTGCGGGCAGAAATTTGTGGGTGAGCATTAATCTGGGAGGTTTACGCCGCTTAGAAAGCCGCCCAAATGACCGGTCAGCGCAACAACAGCGACTGCCAGAAGTTCCACGGCGAAGCGGTAGCGGGGTAAGAATACGGTCCGCCGTCGAGCGCGGAAATGCACCCACCAGACGACCCAGATCATCACCGTCGAAACGCAGGCCAGAACCAGATGCTGCAACAGGATGCCCTTCAACTTCTGTCCTTCGAGTTGGAACTGCCACGCGAGTAGTCCAGTAGCGACAACCGGGACCGTCGAAATCGCCGCCATCAGCAGGTTGTAGTAGGCCGCGTGCGCCAGGCTACGCCGCTTCGTCCATTGCGCGACCACGTCGAACGCCACAGCCGTAATGAACAGCGCGATCGGAAAATGGATCAGCACGACATGCTGCGCGTGCTTGGCCAGGAACACTGTCTTGAGGTTGAAAGGGCCTGTCATCGCCGTACTCCTTCTAAGATTGCTAAGGAGCGCCCGGTTTTTGTGCCCCAGCATTTCCCCGGTGACTCCAGTCCGCTCTGTGACTCGCTGTACAGAACTGACCGCACTCGGTTTTATTCCGAGGTATTTTCCTGTGAGCGGAAGGAATAAAACGATCTTCCGGGGGTTACGATCGGGTGGGTATCGGAGAAGTCCTGCCATTGGCGCTGTTCGAGTGGCTAGCCGTACCACGCTTCGAACGGCTCTTCAACTTCGCATGCTGGCTGACACTGGCCAAGAAGAAGGCGAGGATCCGGGGCAGGAGACTGATGCCAAGGCCCTAGGGGGCTTGCGTCGTTTCGGCCGGGACCAGGATAGTTGAAACGCTATTCAGATGTTTCCGTCATTTGCATGGAATTCGCACGCGCCCACCAGCAGAACAACTGCGCCTAGACCTGCTGACGGAGGTTGGGGCGCAGTGTGAGCGAGCCGTCATCGTTCAGCTTCTGATGACACGCCCACCGCACGGGATAGCGCATTCCCTTTACATCGATCTCGGCCCTGAGTTTCAATCCTTTCCATTCCGTCCCTTGCGGCAGCACGAACTGCGCCTGCCGAATCTTGCCCGGCAACGGGTAGCCGGCGTCCAGACAACCGCTCTTGAGCACCTTGCCGTCCTGGCTCTCCACGGTCACCCGCAACACGCCCGGCACACCCGCGATGCCGTCATTCGCAAAGCCGACGATGAGACCCAGGTAACCATTGTCCTGATAGCTCCAGATGAAGGATGGCCTCACCCGATATCCAATTCGGCGATTGATCCGGTCGAACGCCGCCGGATAAGCCTGGTAGTAGGTCATCAGATTTTTGGCATTGATCTGGTGAAAATTCCAGAGCGACCAGTAGTTCGCGCCGATATCGATCACATGATCGATCATGTTCTCAGCCGGAGATATCCCTTCCTGTGCGGCGTTCGGATCCGGAGGTTTCCCAGGAAGCCCCTGCTCGAGCAAGGCGGCGATCCACGGCGGACGGTTGCTGAGCGCTTCAATCTGCTCGTTCTCAATGAAGATAGTGTCGCTGCGAATCCAATTGTTGCTGCGGACTGTGCGGTCCAACATTTCCGCATTGCCGACGCGGCTGAAATCCGGTTGCGTGTTGGTCAGCAGCGGAGTCTTCTTAAAATTTTCGAGCTGCACTTCCATCATGTTCACCCACGTGCGCTCTGCGGTGAGGTAGTCAGGAAAAGGATTGTTGGGAAATGGCCACGTATGCCCTTCACCCCAGAAGCCGTACATGAAGGTGTCAATAAATTCGACGAGCGGATTGCCGTCGAATTCCACCGCCAACTGGCCAACCAGATCTTTGAATGCCTGCTGAAAAAAGGGATGGTCGTACCGGGGCTGATAACGTGAGTGCGGATTCTCCAAAAATCTTTTCCCGGCAGCAATGTCCTCCTTATCGCCAGGCGTCACCAGATCAACTTTTGGGACTTTTTCCAGAACAAAATCCGGTAAGGCGGCTTCGTGCTTATAGTCTGGCGCGCACATCTGAATTCGCAATCCGACCCGCTTGTTGTTTTTCTTTGCTAATTCAAAAACCAGTTTCACGTAGTCGGGCAGCTCTAGGCGACCGGGGCGTGGCTGCACTTCTCTCCACGTCGGGCGAATGTAAAGCTGCTGGCCTAGGGGAAAGCGAACCAAGTCCTCGATCGCTTGCGGAATTTTGTCTGACTTGATTTCCTCGGTGCCACTGTCGGCGGTGATATAGGTGACAAGGCCCTTGCCGAAGTTCGGCACGGCATCGTCCGAAGAAGTAGTGGTCATCACAACATCGTCGGTGGGGATAACCGCATCCGGTGGATATTGGGGGAACGGCCCCTGATTGAGCCGATCGGTTACCTGAGGGCCGGAGCCGAAATCGTACTTTCCCCAATTGTGGGCTGGAACCTTCGCCTGCGCTTTACCGATTCCAAGTTCTGCCGCTACGGCAACCGTTACGGTGCTTTTTATAAAATCTCTACGCCGCATTTGGAGTTATCTCCTCACTCGTGGTTCGATCGCGTTCGCCAAAACCACCTGAAGCTCGAACGTGATGAGATTCACATCTTTCCGCGAGTATCGTGGGATTACTATTTATATCGTTTTATTTCGTTTGTCCAGTCCGAGACGCCAATATTTTTGACGCTGGTTGATAAATATGCTTTCCAGACGACCGGCGAGCCCTTCCATGGACGGCAGCAAAGTGCAATAAACTCCATGCGGCCAGCGGATTTCGTCCCCCCTGACGCCTCAAAAGTGATTGACTTTGCGAGTCTTTGCTTGTATTACGAGTATTTACGCTTTGGTCCGCTCATTTTGCTTAACGTTGTGGTGCGGCGGTTGAGAACATTCGTGTCTTCCACGAAAAGAGGCATTTTGCAATCTGACCACAACCTATACCGAAGGCTGAGAGCTGCAGCTGCAGCCATGCTCTGGATTGTTGTTGCAACCGTATTGTCGGCTTCTTTGTTCGCAGTAGCCGCGGACGTTGGCACTGGCCATCCTCAGATTCAGGGCGCCAATATCCGCGTTGAATTTGATAACAACCTGCGGAGCCGGGTGGTTGCCCGTTTTGACAAGACGGAGACGGTGCTGGGGCCGTTCACTGCTTCTGAGACTGTGACCATCGCCGACAAGCCGATCGCCGGTAACTCGACCGGATTTCTTCTGACGTCGCAAAAACACGAGCGCACGAAAGACGCTTTCGGTGAGGGTGAGAAGCTCACGGTCGAAGGAAAAGCGGGACCGCTCACAAAGACGGTCACCGTCACCGTATATGACGAATTTCCTGCGATGGCGTTTTTTAATGTCCAGTACACAAATACCGGAACATCCAAGCTAACGATCAAGAGTTGGACCAACAACGCGTACACGGTGAACGCACAACGCGGTGCGGGCGTGCCAGCCTTCTGGTCTTATCAGAGTGGCTCCTACGAAAAACGTCCCAACTGGATCCTGCCGCTGCACATTAATTTCCAGCAAGAAAATTATCAAGGCATGAACGCCAGCGATTATGGCGGCGGCACGCCGATTATCGACATTTGGCGGCGCGACGTTGGAATGGCCGTGGGACACGTCGAGCCGCGGCCGAAGCTGGTTTCGCTCCCGGTATCCATGCCCGATGCTGCGCATGCGAAAATCGCTGTGCGCTTCACCAAGGATATCTCGCTCGGCCCCGGTGAAGGCTTTCATACGTTTCGCACGTTCGTCGCGGTCCATCAAGGAGACTACTTCCGCGCTCTCGCGGATTACCGGCGCTTCATGATGAAGCAAGGTTTCCAGATGGCCACAGCTCCTGACGACGCTTTCGGCGCAATCTGGTGCGCATGGGGATATGGACGAAAAGTTCAGCCTCAGCAGGTATATGACACGCTTCCGACGGTGAAAAGCCTGGGATTCAGGTGGGTCACGCTTGACGACGGTTGGCAGAATAATGTGGGCGACTGGCAACTTGATCCCAAGAAGTTCCCTAACGGCGACGCTGACATGAAGGCCCTGGTGGATCGCATTCACCAGGAAGGATTCAAAGCTCAGCTCTGGTGGTCTCCACTCAGCGCTGTGCCCGGCTCGAAACTGCTCCGGGATCATCCCGACTACGAGTTGCTGAACCGCGACGGCTCCAAGAGAAAAGTTTCCTGGTGGGATTCCTATTATTTGTGCCCAGCCGACCGCCATGTGGTGGAGTACCACAAGGCGCTGGTGCGAAAAATTTTGGTGGATTGGGGATTCGACGGGCTGAAGCTCGATGGCCAGGACATGAACGGAGTTCCAGCCTGCTACAACCCTGCTCACCATCACGCACAGCCGGAGGAATCGGTCGAGGCTCTGCCGGACTTCTTCAAAGCAATTTACGACACTGCGCAGTCTGTGAAGCCCGGAACACTGGTGGAGTTCTGCCCCTGCGGCACGGCGTTCTCTTTTTTCACCATGCCACACTTCAATATGTCGGTGGCGTCCGACCCGGAAAGTTCCTTCCAGATTCGCTCGAAGGCGAAGACGTTAAAGGCCCTGATGGGAGACAACGTTCCATTCTTCGGCGATCACGTCGAAGAGAGCGATGGCGGCAACGACTTCGCGTCCACCGTAGGCGTGGGCGGCGTTGTGGGGACACAGTTTGTGCTTCCATCTTTAGTCACAAAGCACGGCAAATCCGATCTGACTCCGGAGCGGGAAAAGGAATTCGAGAAGTGGCTTCGGATCTATCGCGACAAGATGTTGTCAAGAGGACAATATCTCGGGCAGCTCTATGACATCGGCTTCGATGTGCCGGAGACTCATGTCATTCGCAAGGACCAGACCATGTACTATGCCTTTTTTGCCAAGCAGTGGAAGGGAACGGTAGAACTGCGCGGTCTCGAAGACCGCAACTACAGTGTGGTGGACTACGTCACAGGGAAAAGCCTGGGGACGGTGTCAGGACAAACTGCGCATCTTCCAGTCGAGTTCGCCGAACATCTGCTTTTGGAAGTGCGGCCGCAATGAGCCGTATTCAAGACCTGGTCGGGCGCTTTTCTTGCGATTCCATTGCAAGAGAGCCTTCTACATTCGTGATGGCGCACGATCAGCGCGTTTGGGCGACTAGGGCAACGTCGAACTTCGAATAGAGATTCACGCCGCTGGTCCCATACTTGCCGCGGAATTTCTCGACTACGGACTTCACCTGCGCGGCGTCCGTGACAGCGACGACCTTAAGTTCACTCTGTGCACCCGCAGCGTCAATCCGAATCGATGGATTCTTGAGCACGTTCTTGTACCACTGTGTATCCGACCCCTTCACCGGCAAGAGGTACAGCTTGCCGTCATCCCACACGAACCAGATCGGCAGGGAGATGGCGCGCCCTGATTTTCTGCCGGTCACGCTGATCGTAATTTCCCGCTCTCGGGCTAGACGGCCTTCCAGAGCATCCTTCTGCTTTGCCATGTGCAATCCTCAACGAACTCGCCTTTTGTTATCTGTTGTTACTCAGCGGCCCACCAACTTCTGCAGTTGTTCTGGATACCGGGCACCTTGCACCGCGATCTTCGAGGCTGCGCTTTCGAGTTCTCGAACATCGGCGGGCGCGAGTTCGACAGCAGCGGCTCCGATGTTCTCTTCGAGTCGATGGAGCTTGGTCGTACCCGGGATGGGAACGATCCACGGCTTCTGGGCCAGCAGCCAGGCGAGCGCGATCTGGGCAGGCGTCGCCTTTTTCTGTTTTGCGAACCTGGCGATCAGATCCACCATGGCCTGATTCGCCTTCCGGTTTTCCTCGGTGAAACGGGGAACGATGTTGCGGAAATCGGTCTTGTCGAACTTCGTATCTTGCTTGATCGCTCCGGTAAGGAAGCCCTTTCCCAGCGGGCTGAAGGGAACGAATCCGATACCGAGTGCTTCGAGCGTGGGAATGATTTCCGCTTCGGGCTCTCTCCACCACAGAGAATATTCGCTCTGGAGCGCCGTGACAGGCTGAACTGCGTGTGCGCGGCGGATGGTCTGTGCGCCCGCTTCCGAGAGGCCGAAATGCTTCACCTTGCCTTGCCGGATGAGGTCCCTCACGGCTCCAGCGACATCTTCGATCGGCACGTCGGGATCGACACGATGCTGATAGAACAAGTCGATGACGTCGGTCTTAAGGCGTTTGAGCGAGGCTTCCGCGACCTCCTTAATATGCTCCGGCCGGCTGTCCAGCCCGGCTTGCTTTCCGGTGTTCGGATCAAGTTTGAATCCAAACTTGGTGGCTATCGCCACTTGCTTGCGGAAGGGAGCGAGGGCTTCGCCGACGAGTTCTTCATTCGTATATGGGCCGTACACTTCCGCGGTGTCGAAGAACGTAACGCCGAGTTCGACCGCCTTCCGAATCAGAGAGATCATCTCCGTTTTATCCGCAGGAGGACCGTAACCAAAGCTCATTCCCATGCAGCCGAGGCCAATGGCCGAAACTTCCAAGCCGCTATTTCCAAGTTTGCGTTTTTTCATGATTGCTTCTCCTCCCGAACCGTTTCTCTTATGCCGAGATTAGGATTAAACGCCTTGGAGGCGGTAGCTCGATTCTGCCGATTTATTGCCTATTCCTCTCGTCAGTGAAAGAATCGTTAGCGCCTCCAGAGCCGCGAGGCTATCCTAGAACACGATACAAAGAAACCACATGATGAGAAACCTCAGTAAAAGCACCACTCTCACACCAGATCGAGCCCGTGAATTGCGAACGGAATTGGCGCGCAAAATTGCCTTGTTCGTTGGGTCGGCAGAGAAACGGATAACGGACGTCCCCGGGTTGCTGCTGACCCGGAGGACAGCCCCGACGGCGCCGGCTTCAGCGACGTACGAGCCGAGCCTGGCCGTGGTCGCGCAAGGGAGGAAGCGAGCAACTCTCGCCGGGACCACGTTCATCTTCGACCAGTCGCGATACCTGCTGACGTCGCTGGACTTGCCCGTCATCTGCAACGTGATCGAGGCCAGTGAGGCGGTTCCCTATCTCTGTTTCGTGCTTAAGCTCGAAATACCCGTAGTCCGAGAACTTCTGAGCCGTGAGGAGATTCAGGCGCCTGTAGCGGCGTCGGATACTCCTGCCATGGCCACTGGTGAGACTACGGCGGAGTTGCTCGATGCATGCTGTCGGCTCATGGACCTGCTGAACACCCCTCAGGACATTCCGTTTTTGAGCGGCCTGATTCAACGCGAGATCATTTACCGAATCCTGCGAGGACCGGAGGGCGCGCGCCTGCGAGCGATTGCTACGCTGGGAGATCAGAGCCAACGGACGGCGAAGGCGGTCGCGTGGGTCAGGGCGAACTACGCGAAGCCGCTACGGGTGGATGATCTCGCAAGAATCGCGGCCATGGGCGTGTCGACGTTGCACCACCATTTCCGGGTGCTGACGGCCATGAGTCCGCTTCAGTATCAAAAGCAACTTCGGTTGCATGCAGCGCGAGGGCGCATGCTCATGGATGGTCTGGACGCTGCCAGTGCGGCATTCGAGGTGGGATACGAAAGCGCCAGCCAATTCAATCGCGAATACAGCCGCTTTTTCGGCCAACCGCCCATGCGGGATATTCGTACTCTCCGCTCTCCGGGCGCTCAGCCATTGGAGTCGGTTAGTAAACTTCAGAACGCTATCTGAAACTCTCCTACAAATCGACGTCATCGATTGTTTCGATACGACTCCGACTTGAATCACAACCCAGGTTTCTGCTACAAAGATTTTAAGAGTCGCAGGCGGCTGCCAAGCAGGCTGCGCGTAGTTTTCCAGAAGTGAGTGCCAGCTTCTGGTAACGGTGGCGACTTCATCGGGTCTTGCAGAACCGGGGCGTTTCCCGCTCGTGAAAGACGGGAAGGGTGAGTTTTTGGGCTAATCCGGCGCCTGGTCGAGATTCGTTCTGAACGCTTCTCGCTGGGCGTAAAACATCGAACCTCCGCAACACGATTTTGGAGTTTCCGGTGGCCGTACATCCCAGGTTCCGAAGCGCTCAGCCCAGAGCGGGCACAGGCCTACGGCCTTCTTCTGCGGCCCCAACTTCTGTCTCTCCAAGTTCCGCTTCTCCAAATTCTGCCACAGAAACACGCAACCTTTTATTTGTCCGTGTTCTCTCACCATTAACCCCGAACACCGCATACGCCGGAGGAAGATAATGGCGACCAATCTTGTGCAAATCGACAATGATGAAGAAATCAAGCAGCGCCTGGAGGCCGAGCGCAACCGGCTCCGCAAGATCGCTGGTCTGGACCAGCCCACACATTTTCACCGTCCTGTGGAGAGGGCGTTCACAGCCGAGCAACGTGATCACGTCACGATTTTGTTTGGCGGCTTTACCTGGAAGCATGAGGACTTGATCCGTGCCGTGTTTCAGGGTTGTGGTTATCGCTGCGAAAAGCTGCCGGTTCCGAACGTCGCGGCCTTCCAGACCGGCAAGGAGTTCGGCAACAACGGGCAATGTAATCCAACCTACTTCACCGTGGGGAATCTCGTGCAGTACCTGCAGTTTTTGGAGAAGGAAGGGATGTCGCGAGATAAGATCCTCAACAACTTCGTCTTCTTCACTGCGGGTTCCTGCGGTCCATGCCGCTTTGGTATGTACGAGGCGGAATATCGCTTCGCCCTGAAGAACGCTGGCTTCGACGGTTTTCGCGTCCTGCTGTTCAAAGACAGTGACGGGATTAAGGCTGCCTCCGGCGAGCCCGGCCTGAAATTCACAATTGATTTCGGCTTCGGGATGCTGAATGCCATGCATCTCGGCGATGTGATCAACGACATGATTTACCAGATTCGTCCTTTCGAAGTGAACAAGGGCGAAACGGACCGCGTTTTCCGCGAGATGGTGGACGGCCTTTGCGAAGATCTTCGCACCCGTGACTCGTTCGAAATCGAAAAGAGCGGCCCGAACTGGCTCAAGCCAAAGGTGAAGAACAACAAAGTTCTGCGCAACACCTTCAACGTGCTCGGCAAGATGCACGAGCACCTATGGGGCAAGGATTATCTCGAAGCCCTGCACACCGCCCGCGACCGCGTGAACAAGATCGAGGTCGACCGCACCAAGGTCAAGCCGGTGGTGAAGATTACGGGCGAGTTCTGGGCGCAGATCACGGAGGGCGATGGCAACTTCCACATGTTCGATTTTCTGGAGCGCGAAGGCGCGCAGGTAATCGTGGAACCGATTGCTACCTGGGTGGCCTACCTGATGTATCAGGCCAAGGCGCACGCGATTGCGAAGTGGCCAGTGAACCGCCCGCATCGCAATCCAGAATGGTATGAACTCAAGAAGAATCTCGCTAACTACTTCGGCTTGCACAAGAAACTCTGGGGCATTGGTTTTGGAGAAGCGGCCTGGAAATATTTCTACCACCGCACGATCAAGAACATGGGTGGCATTACGCACCACCTGGTGCCGCAAACGGAGTTGGCCGAAATGGCTCACCCCTTCTACAACCAGTTCGCCCGCGGCGGTGAGGGACACCTGGAAGTCGGCAAGAACGTTTACTACACCGTCCACAAACTGTGCCACATGGTGCTGGCGCTAAAGCCTTTTGGCTGCATGCCTTCTTCGCAATCCGATGGGGTGCAATCGGCGGTGGTCAACAAGTTTAAGGACATGATCTTCCTGCCGATCGAAACCTCCGGCGAAGGCGAAGTGAACGCCCATAGCCGTGTTCAGATGGCGCTGGGCGAGGCCAAGGTGAAAGCCAAGACCGAGTTCGAACAGTGCCTGAACTCCACAGGCAAAAGTTTGGACGAAATCCGGGAATACATCGCCGAGCATCCTGAACTGAGGCGGCCCTTCTACCATGTGCCGCATCGCGAGGGCGTTGCGGGAACTGCGGCGCAGTTCATATTGCACGTGAACGACCGCATGGATAAGAGCACGCGGTTGTGGAAGCGGTCGCGCGTTCCGGGCGTCGCTTTGCCGAACGCCGCGTAAGGGTGTGCGCCGCCATCTTGCTGGCTAGTCATGCCTGCAAGATGGCGGTCACCACAATTCAGAACTGTTTTCCGCGACATAATCGGAGAGACGATGCACGACCATCTGCAACAGCAAACCAAGCCGCAGTTACTGCAAATAGCTCCTTTGCCCCCGCAAAAGCCGCACGATCATCACACCGAATTGATGGTGGGGCTCGACGTGGGTTCGACGACGGTTAAGGCGACAGTGGTGGATGCCGCTACCGATAAGGTGCTTTGGCAGGACTACCAGCGCCATGAGACCAAGCAACCGGAAAAGACGCTGGAATTCCTGCGGCGCATGGAGAAAGAAGTCGGCATTAATCGGCACAACACGCGCATGTTCATGACGGGCTCCGGCGGCGGTGCGATTGCCGACCAGATCGGCGCCAAGTTCGTGCAGGAAGTCACCGCGGTATCGCTGGCGGTGGAGAAAATGCACCCGGAAGTGTATTCGGTAATCGAACTCGGCGGTCAGGACGCCAAGATCATCGTCTTCAAAGATGACGAGGAAACCGGCCGCAAGAAGAAAATTCCGTCGATGAACGATAAGTGCGCAGGAGGGACGGGAGCAGTCATCGACAAAATTAATGCCAAGCTGAAAATTCCGGTCGCCGAACTGGCGCTTCAGGGCTACCACGGGATCAAGCTGCATAAAGTCGCCGGGAAGTGTGGGGTCTTCGCCGAGACCGATATCAACGGCCTGCAAAAAGTTGGAACGCCGTCGGATGAATTGATGGCGTCGCTTTTTGAAGCCATTGTTCTGCAGAACTTGAGCGTTCTGACGCGCGGCCACACGCTGCGGCCGCATGTTCTGTTGTTGGGCGGCCCGAACAGCTTTATCAAAGGCATGCGCGAGGCCTGGCAGGCGAATATTCCCCGCATGTGGCAGGAGCGCAAGGTCACGATTCCTGAGGGCGCGAAGCCGGAAGACCTGATCAAAGTGCCGCAGAACGCGCAATATTTTGCCGCCATGGGTGCGATTGAATTCGGCAAGAGCGAAGAAGATTGCGTGGGTTGTTACCAGGGCTACGAAAAGCTGATGCACTACATCGAATATGGACGCCAGGAAGAGAAGGCCAAGTCCGGCGCCAAAGGGTTGACCACCAGCGACACAGAACTCGACGAGTTCAAAGTCTCTTACAAGCGCAAGAAATTCACGCCGGTCGCGTTCCGCACCAACCAGACGGTCGGTGGGTTTATCGGCATCGACGGCGGCTCCACTTCAACCAAGGCCGTGTTGCTCGACGAAAAAGGCGACATTCTTTGCAAGGCTTACCAGCTCTCAAATGGAAATCCGATTCAGGACACGATTGAAATGTTCGAGAATCTGCGCGGCCAGGTGGAAGCGCAGAAGGCGAAGCTGGAGGTGCTGGGAGTAGCCACTACGGGCTACGCCAAAGATATTCTGAAAGACGTTTTGCATGCGGACGTAGCGCTGGTCGAGACCGTGGCGCACACGGAATCGGCTCTCAAGTTTTACGAAGATCCGCATGTCATCGTCGACGTGGGTGGGCAGGACATCAAAATCATTATCCTGCACAACGGCCGCGTCAAAGATTTCAAGCTCAACACCCAATGCTCGGCCGGCAATGGATATTTCCTGCAGTCCACCGCGGAAGGCTTTGGATTGAGTGTTGAGCAATACGCCGATCTGGCCTTTTCCGCGCAATCCATGCCGATTTTCGGCTACGGTTGCGCTGTCTTCATGCAATCGGACATCGTAAATTTCCAGCGCCAGGGCTGGCGCGCGGAGGAAATCCTCGCCGGCCTAGCGGCGGTGCTGCCGAAAAATGTTTTTCTCTACGTGGCCAGCATTCCCAATCTTGCGGCGCTGGGCACGCGTTTCGTCCTGCAGGGTGGGACGCAAAACAACATGGCGGTAGTGAAGGCGGAAGTGGATTTCATCCAGAACAGCTTCCGCGCGGCTGGGAAGAAACCCGAAATCATTGTTCACGAATTCTGCGGCGAATCCGGGGCCATCGGCGCCGCCGTTGAGTCTCTCCGCCTGTGGCGCAACGGGTTGCAGACATCGTTTGTCGGACTGGACGCCGTGCGGAAAATCAAATACCGCACGACCCGCAACGAGGAGACGCGCTGCCATTTCTGCAAGAACGACTGTTTGCGCACCTTTATCGATATAAGAACCGCGCCTACGGACGACATGAGCTTTATCCCCATACAAAAAGTCACCAAGGTTCCGCTGATGCATGGCGAACAACGGTTGATTATCGCCACCTGCGAAAAGGGCCTGGTCGAAGATGTGAACGATATGAAAGACATCAAGGCCGGCCTCGAAGAGATCAAGGGAAAATATCCCAACTTCGTGGACTTCGCTGCCCACGAGGTCTTTCGTCCGGTGAACGCGAAGAGCGTTGCCGATCCGATTCCGGTAACGAAATTCTGGAACAAGGCGGGCAAAGAACGCATTCCGCTCATGCAGAATCGCAAGAAGATTCGCGTCGGCATTCCTCGAGTTCTGAACATTTACACCTACGCGCCGCTCTTCAACGGATACCTTGAAAGCCTGGGTGTGCAGCCCGAGAACATTATTTATTCCGACTACACCAGTTCCGATCTTTACCGCGCCGGTGCGAGCCGCGGCGCTATCGACCCTTGTTTCCCTGCGAAGATCGGAATTTCCCACGTGTACAACCTGATCCAGGAAAAGCATCGCAAGAAGCCGCTCAACGTGATCTTCTTCCCGATGTACGACGTGCTGACTTCGCCGCTGGTGAAAATCGTGGGCACGAACGCGTGCCCAACTGTTACCGCAACACCGGAAACGGTCAAGGCTGCATTCACCAAAGAGAACGACGTGTTCGCCGAGCACAATGTGAAGTACGTGGATCCAGTCCTGAACTTCGCCGACCGCAAGCTGTTTGCGCACCAGATGCTGCAGGCCTGGCAGCCCATCCTGGGTTTGTCACAGGAAGAGAACGACCGCGCGGTCGAAGTTGGCTACAAAGCACTGGCGGACTATGAGGCGAGCATCCGTAAGCGTGCCCGCCAGGTTCTCGATCAACTGGAACGCGAAGATCGCATCGGGATTGTGATGCTGGGGCGGCCCTATCATCACGATCCCGGCTTGAATCACGAGATTATGGAGGAGTTCCAAAAACTGGGCTACCCGATCTTCTCGCAGAACACCTTGCCTCTCGATGAAGACATGCTGGAGCGTTTGTTCGGCGACGAGGTTCGCGCCGGAATCATCAGTCATCCGCTCGATATTACCGACGCCTGGAAAAATTCATATTCCTGCAGTACCAACCACAAGGTCTGGGCGGCGAAGTTCACGGCGCGGCATCCGAATCTGGTGGCACTGGAAATTTCCAGCTTCAAGTGTGGTCACGATGCGCCCATTTATGGCGTAGTCGAGGGCATTATCGAGCAATCGGGAACTCCTTACTTCTGCTTCAAGGATCTGGATGAGAACAAGCCCACGGGCTCGATCAGGATTCGCGTCGAGACCATCGATTATTTCTTGCGGCGCTACCGCGAGGAGGTTATCCGGAAGCGCAAAGCATCGGAAGACATCGAGGCGCGGTTAGCGGCGCTGGAGGCGGAACTGCGAGGGCAAATCACATCTGAAGCTCTCCAGTCGCTGCCGTTCGAACAAGAGACACAGAGTATGGCGGCTGACTAACCCGGTCCGACGAACATGGCGAGTTCTGATCCTGCGGGTGGTGGACGGCAGGCACCGAAGCAAGCCTAACGACAGTATGCCTCTCACTTTGCCGTCTGATCGCTGGCAGTTTCGTCCTGCTGCTCTTCTCCCGACCCTCCGCGATCGCCGCAGGATACGCTAGCAGCGACCTTGGACATGCGCAAAAGCAACCCGCCCAAAACCTGGGCCCTAACACGGATCAAATCCACCATCTGTTCAACAAAACCAGCGCATTGCCCCTAATGAGATTCCAAAAAGACGTGAGATTTTGCACTCAGTCAATCTTCTTGACCTGTTCAGCCGCAATTTTAAATCCTGTGTTGGCCGCCGGAACACCCGCGTACACGGCGGTTTGCAAAAGCACTTCTTTCAGATCGCATAATTCGAGATCGCTGGCCAACCCAGCACGCAGGTGGAGAGCAAACTCTTCCCACCTTCCGAGCGATGCCGTTACCGCTAGCACCAGCAGGCGTCGGGTCCGCCGGTCCAGTTGAGGACGAGACCAGATCGTTCCCCAAGCGTATCGGGTTATCAACTCTTGAAACTCCTTGGTAAATTCTGTCGTGCCGGCAATCGCTTTAGCGACGTGGGCTTCGCCAAGCACAGCGCGACGCACTTCGAATCCTGCTTGCAGGGTATCCGCGGTGGCGTTTGGTTGCGGCAGCAGAAACTCAAGCAGGGCTGTGGTAAACGAGTGTGCCCGTTCAATGTTAGAAAGATGCGCGGCCGCCAGGTGAATCGCTTTTGCTCCCGGAATCTCCTGCGCCAGCCTCTCGCTATGCCCACTCCAAGGAGTCGCGACATCGCGCTCGCCGGAAATCACCAGAGTTGGAACCTTAATCTGTGTGAGGATATCTCGGTGATCCATGTCGCGAAGGGCCGCACAACATCCCAGATACCCAACGGGATCAGTAGCCAAGAACACCGAGCGGATCGAGGCGGCGTGTGGATTTTGTTTGGCAAGGGTATCGGGTGAGAAGAATCGTTGCATCGCCACGTCGACGACTGCCGACATTCCGCCCTTGACTACCGCTGCGATTCTCGTTTCCCAATTCGCGCGCGGCACGAACTGTGGCGACGTGTTGGCCAGCACAAGGTGGGTTACGCGCTCGGGTGCGTGCGCCGCAACCCACTGTCCGATCGCCCCACCGAGCGACAGGCCGCAAAAAGCAAATTGCGAAATCCCCAGCGAATCGGCCAGGGCGAGAATATCCTTCCCCAACATTTCAATCGAATATTCACCGGCTGTTGCATCCGATGCTCCGTGGCCCCGTGTGTCGTAGCGCAGAATTTGGAAGTATGGAAGCAGATCACTCATTTGAAGCTCCCACATCGCGTGGTCCGTACTGATTGAGTGCGACAGAATCAGTGCAGGTCGTCCCGCGTTTCCCTGGAGTCGGTAGAACATCCGCGCATTGTGAATGGTTGCGAAGGGCAATTCATTGCTCCTTGTCGTCGTCTTGGCCATCGGGGTCTTGGCGACTGAACTCTGATGCCAGAGCTTTCCGGAAAGCCTGTGCCGATCCAAGATATTTCTCAGGCGTTTCTAACTCTTCGAGTTCGGCACGACTCAAATGGGTCGTCACTTCAGGAGTCTCGCCAAGGACTGCAGCGAGATGCCTGCCTTCTTTGACACTCTTCCGAACGGCTTCCTCAAGGACCTTATGTGCGACATCTCGCCCCAGCTTTGCTCCAAGCAGCATCATGGCGCGCTCGGCAAAAATCGCTCCGTTCGTATTCTCGATGTTGAGGCGCATCCTCTGCGCGTCCACTGAAAGCCCTTCAGCCACTTCAGCCATCGAGGCAATTGCCACACCGGTCGACTGGACTACGGCCGCAATGATCGGCCACTCCGCCTGCCAGCCTCCGACACCACGCTCGTGCTCCTGCAGCATGGCTGAGAGAAACGATGCAACCAGTCCTGGCACGCGATACGCCGCCGCAAGCGTGAGTGAACAGCGGTAGGGTTGCGCTTGTTCGGCATGGTTGACGAGCCGCCGCGGCCTTCTCCTCCCGGCTCGGACGCCTCACCCACCTCGCCCTGCATGAGCAGGCTGATATCTCGCGCCATTTTGCCGAGAGATCCCGTCAACACTCCACAGGCGCAGATCAGCGTCGCGAGTTGATCGCGCTGGGTGTGCCAGGGCGCTGCGGGAGCGTCGCCGAATCCAAGCTCTGCACTCAGCGTTCCAGAAACGTGAATTCCGCGGTCGCCGAGCGAGGCCAACGTGCCGCTGGCTCCGCCAAACTGCAACACCGCCGCAACACGAAATGTTTTTTGCAAACGCCGCCTGCCGCGGCGAACCGAAGCCAGCCAACTGGCGGCTTTGAGCCCGAAGGTCACCGGCGGAGCCGGCTGAAGCAGAGTCCGCCCGAGCATCACGCTCTGCTTGTGCCGCTCAGACAAATCCGCCAACGCTTTTTCCAATCGCAGCATGTCGGCAAAAAGAATTGGTTCTGCGCGCTTGAGCAGTAGAGACATCGCAGTGTCGGCGACATCCTGGCTCGTGGCTCCCCAGTGAACGAACCGCGCGGCCCCCGCGTCGGTTTTTCGCACCAGGTCCGTGAGCATCTTCACTAGGGGAATCGCCGGTGTTCCGGCGCGAAATGCGGCGTCTGCAAGAACGGAGATATCAAACTTGTCGGGTCTTGCGGCAGCCGCTATCGCGACTGCCGCCTCCATTGGGATGAGTCCGTGTCGCGCTTCTGCGCGTGCCAACGCGGTTTCGAATTCCAACATTGCCCGAAGAACCGACTCGTCGGAAAACAGCGTGGCAAGGGCCGGCGTAGTCGCCAGGCTTTCGATCAGGCGTCCGCTCATGTTCGGCTCCGCACCGCGGGTGGCTTCGAATCGGGTGCTCCGCTTAACTCGAAATGATTACACATCGAAGAACACCGTCTCGGCCTCTCCACGCAGGCGCACATCGAAGATCCAGTTGCCGGGTGCGAGCCGAATCTCGCTGGGCCAACAACGTCGCGCGCCGGTTTTCTGGTACCAAAACCAATACGGGATCTGCAGCGTTCGCCGGTTCCTCGGCAAAGTAAACTCGTGTCGACAATCGCTTGAGGATTCCCCGCCCCAGAATTGAAACGTTAATGTGGGGCGCCTGAACTGTTTCGCCTGGACCAGGCACGCGTCCCGGTTTGATTGTTTCAAAGGTGCACGAGCCGTCTTCTGCCGTCGCCAAGCGTCCAAAGCCGCGAAAGGCTGCGTCGTCCGCGCTGCCGTCCGGAAGCGCGTAGTTCCCTTCTGAGTCTGCTTGCCACAGTTCGATCATCGCATCGGGAACAGGCAGCCCTTCCCCATCCAGCACACGAAAAGTCAGCCACACCCGTTCCCCCTTCGCTCCATCGCCAGCAACACGCGAAAGACTCCGTCTGTCTGTCAGCCCAAGATGCAAATACGGACCAACTGTTTGCGAGGGAGTCGGCGTCAAATCCATCTTCATCTTTCGCTACCTTCGAATGGCGTTGATTCACGACCACGCAGCACGATATCGAAGCGATAGCCCAGGGCCCACTCCGGCTTCGTCGTTTCCAGGTCAAATTTCGAAATCAAGCGCTGACGCGCCCTTTCGTCAGGAATCGATTGCAGAATGGGATCGTAAGCAAACAGCGGATCGCCTGGAAAGTACATCTGCGTGATCAGTCGCGTCACGAACGCCGGTCCAAATAAAGAAAAATGAATATGCGCCGGACGCCACGCATTGTCATGATTGCGCCACGGATAGGCACCCGGCTTGATGGTCACAAAACTGTAAAATCCGTCTTTGTCGGTCAGAGTTCTTCCCGTCCCGGTGAAGTTCGGATCGAGCGGTGCGGCGTGGTCGTCTTTCGCGTGCGCATATCGTCCCGCCGCATTCGCCTGCCAAATCTCGATCAAGCTATTCGATACGGCGTGGCCATCCCCATCCACCACTCGCCCGCTCACGATGATTCGCTCTCCCAGCGGTTCCCCGCATGCTGAAGCGTCAGATCTCGATCATTTGGATGAATGTCGGAATGGCCAAAGACTGGCCCTGTGACTTCAGACAGAGTGTGCGGCAGGAAGATCAGCGGCTGAGATGGCGCCCGCAGCCTCGTCGCGCGATAGGCGGGATAGAAATAATCCGGCTGGGTCCCCGGCTCATGCCGACGGAAAGGAACGACGGACTTCTTGGAACTGTCAGCCCTGCTCTGAATCAGTGGAGAAGACATGTTGATCTCACCATCCGAAGACTCACCCGCACTTTGCCGCTACAGATAGTCGTTACAGATTGTACGTCGATTCAGCTCATTGGGAGGCCAACGTAGTTTTCGGCGAAAGTTTGCGCCGCCGCTCGAGAGCTTGTCAGGTAATCCAAGTCGGCCAACTGCCTGTGCTCCTCGAACCTGTCGTTCCCAGGAATCCGGTGCAGCATGGAAGTCATCCACAGAGAAAACCGCTGTACCAGCCATACTCGTCTTAAACAAGTTTCTGAGTAACTGTCGAGCAGTTGGTGATTTCCGGAGGCGTAGAATTCCGCAAACGCGGCCGCAAGGACCCGAACATCGGCAACGGCAAGATTGAGTCCTTTGGCGCCGGTCGGAGGAACGATGTGCGCCGCATCCCCAGCCAGGTAGAGCCTGCCGTACTGCATCGGCTCCGCCACGAAGCTGCGCATCCCGGTAACTCCTTTCTGCAGGATGGCTCCTTCCGTTAGCCTGCGGCCGTCGCGAGTGCTGAGGCGCGTCTGCAATTCTTCCCAGATCCTTGCATCGGGCCACTGCGCTAAGTCTTCCTCTGGAGTGCACTGGAGATACAAGCGGGTGATCTCCGGAGTCCGCATGCTGTGCAGAGCAAAACCGCGATCATGATAGCAATAGATGAGTTCCTCGGAGGAAGGTGGCGCTGCCGCCAAAATGCCGAGCCAGGCAAACGGAAAAACCCGTTCATGGATGGTTAAAGCGGTCTCTATGCTTGGGCGACACACTCCGTGAAAGCCGTCGCAGCCGGCAATGAAATCGCAAAGGATCTCCGAAGGTTCGCCACGGTCGTGAAACCGAATCTTCGGTGTTTCGGAATCGAAGTCGTGAACAGTGACACGTTCCGCCTCGAAGAAAATCTCGCCTCCTACTCCTAGGCGCGCTGCGATAAGGTCTTTCACAACTTCCTGCTGGGCGTAGATGGTGATCCCGCGCCCGGTCAGGGCTTTGAAATCGATGCGATGACCCTGCCCTTTGAAACGAACTTCCACGCCGTCATGAATCAGGCCTTCCCGCTTCATTCGCTCTCCTAAACCCATTTCCACCATGAGGTCGACAGTCCCCTGCTCCAGGACACCGGCCCGCACGCGCTGCTCACAGTGCTGGCGACTTCGAGCCTCGATCACAACCGAATGAATTCCCTGTCGGTGCAGGAGGTGGGACAAGACCAGACCCGCAGGTCCAGCTCCCACAATCCCAACTTGGGTGCGTATTCTCATTGTTTCTTCCGCCGCGATTTCTGAGGAGCTGCGCGGCGATTGTTTTTCGGATTATTTTCCGGAGAAAACCTCTGGATGACCTCGCGCGGCACTGGCTTGCTCTCGATTCGTTCCGGATCAACCTCTGACGCTGCTGCCCAGACCCTGATCTCAAAACATTCCACGGCCAGAACACCCTTATTAAACAACCTATGGCGGACAGAAAAGCTGCTGCGGCGCCATTCGGTTACTACAGACTCAACAACAACCGTGTCCGAGAATCGCGATGGCACCATGAATGACGCCCGCACGTCGACCAGCGGAATTCCGATAATGCCGTAGGTCTTGAGCATCTTCCGCTTAGGCAGACCCACCTTCTTGAACAATCCAGCCGTGCATGCGTCGAAGTAAGCGAAATAGCGCGGGAAATGGACGATCTGGGCGGGATCGCAGTCGCCCCATTCGATGTGGATCGTCTTCCGGTTCGTAATGTTCGTCTTCTTGCTCAAAAATGCCCTCTTCCGTTGCTTCTTAACGCAGCTCGGAAATCTTCGCAAATTTCAAAGTAGAGATGATAGTGGTTGCGACACTTAGGATTGAATTGCGCACCACAAGCCGCACAGCGAGATTCGCTTTGCATGTACTTGAGAATGGTCAGCGTCGCACCGCAGGCGCCACAAAGTACTGCTTGTTGGTTCCATTCACTTTCCGGCCAGAGTGCAATCGGATGATCGGCGAGCGTCTCGTGGCAATCTTTGCAGGCATAGTAAAGACCGCAACATTTCATCTTGATCGCGATGATGTCCGTTGGCCCGTGATAATGCTCGCAACGAGTTTGTGAATCGAGACCTACGCCACGCACGCTCGGAGGAGTCAGGGCCATCGTTTCAGTTTAAACTCGCCGAAGAGAATTCACCCGATCGTCAACAGTTCTTCGTAGAATCCACCGATCTCCCGCGTCCGGTCTACAAAGTGAATCTCCAAAATCCAGTGCCGCTTTCGGCCGGAAGCATCCGGCATTCGCATCCGATTGTGATTGTCGGGGTGGACATAAAGAGTGACTTTGTCCCCTGCAATCTTTTCATGCGGAAAAACGCCTATCAGATGTCCTGCGATGGGCCCGCCATATTCCCATCCGGCTCGTGCCGCCAGCTTCTGCGCGTACGCGTACAGCTCTGCCGCGGTTGTCTCAGGATGTTCCTGAAAATACCGCTTGCCGCTTGCAAACGCCTCTTCGATGTCGCGGCACAGCTTGCGTTTCTGCGGATCGTTTCCTACAACGTAAGTCCGTCCGAAATCGGCTTCCCATTCCTCAAACACAGGACCGAAGTCCAGAAAGACGATGTCATCCTCTGCAACCGTCAGATCGGGAGGATTCTCGTCGTATGGCGCCAGAGTGTTGCGCCCTGCTCTCACGATGCGTTTGTGCCAGTAACGTGAAATCCCGTACATGCTTTCGGCAAGCGCGTAGATGCTCTCATTGATTTCACTTTCCCTGGCCCCCGGGCGAATCAGGCTCTGCGCTTGGATCTCTCCGAATAGGGCCTGCGCTTTTACCTGAGCGTCCAACAAACCGGCGGCCAGCGCTTCTTCTGATTTCTCCATGACCGAACAGATTACAACAATTAGAAGAGCTGAGCTTCAGTCTTCCGTTGAATCTGAAACAGCGCCTCGGGATCTTTCGCCGAAGCGACGCCCGCCCAAATCCAAGCATAGGCGCCAGAAATGATCATTTCGGCGGCCGATGGCTGAGACCCCATACGTAGGCAGCCAGCGCGGATGCCTGGGTATCGGAGAGTTGTGCTCCGCCCAGGGGCGGCATCGGGCTGCGAAATTTCTTTGGCTGCGGCACACCGTCGGTGATCACTTTCAGAATTCCGGCGAAACTGCCGTCGCTCCACATCCACTCTTTCTTCGTCAGATCGGGCCCTAGCGTTGACCCAGTGCCATTTGCGCCGTGGCAACCGGTGCAACTCGCTCCTCCAACTTGACCGTGAAAGATGCGAGCCCCGAGCGCAACCATATCTGCCGTCGACCCTTGGGGAACCGGAAGATTTTCGGTGTCACTCTCCGGCGGCTCGGCGGACGACGCAACTACCTTGCCCGCAGGAGCAGAAATGCTCGGACATGGAGTGCCCTTGGGCGCGGGACCGGCCGCATCACCTGTGTAGACGATTCGATAAATTCGTCCGTGAATGTCTTCAGAAATGTAGAGTGCCCCGTCCGGCCCGACCGCCAGCCCTGTCGGACGATAGGTAGCCCCTTCCGGAGATTTCTTCGCTCCTGCAAAACCGTCCGCGAATATCTCGCAAGCGCCCGACGCGTGGTCGCCGTCGAGTGGCTGAAAGACGACGTTGTAGCCACCTTGCGCGTAGGGCGCCCGGTTCCACGAACCGTGGAAGGCAATGAATACGCCGTCACGGTAGCGCTTTGGAAAGTTTTTCCCGTCGTAGCGCACCATTCCATTCGGTGCCCAATGCGCAGGAAATGCAGCGGCTGGACCAATCTTGTTCGCGCAAACGCCGACCGCCTTGCCGCCGTCACCGCCGTATTCCGGGGCAAGCACGAGTTTCTTCTGCGCGCCGTCGTAGTAGCATTCCGGCCAGCCATAGTCGCCACCGGACTTCAGGACCATCACCTCTTCAGCCGGCAGCGTGGCCTCTTCTCCGGGTTTGTAGAATTCCGGCCAATTCGAATGCAGTTGATCGCGCCCGTGTTGCGTAACAAATAATCGACCGGTTGAATCGAAGGCAAAACCTTCCGCATTACGTATCCCCGTCGCGTAGCGCTCCGCGGGAGAAAACTATCTGGTTCGTTTTGTCGGCGTCATAACGCCAGACTCCGCCACGGGTCTCCAACTCCGTGCACGGATTGTCGCCGGGTATCTTGGGTTGCCGGTTCTTCGGCTGGCAGGAATTGGTCGCGGTAGCAACGTCCACGTACATGGATCCATCAGTGCCGATGATGAATGGATGCATGGGATGATCGCCACCGAGTGGCAATCCGGAGACGACGATTTCAGGAGCACTTTTCGGAACGATGGAATCGGCCGAAAGTGAATATCGCACGATGCGATCGTTAATCTCCGCGTAAATCGACCCCTTATACATACCGATACCCACGCCACCGGCTCCGCCCGTCTTCACGCTCTCACCAAATCGCTCGATCACGTCCGCCTTCCCGCTCCCTGACTTGTCTTGCAGAGCGACCAGAAAGCCCCCATCATGCGGTTTGTCGAAGTCGTAGTAGTCCCCCGACCAGGTGTTCACGTAAACCACTCCGCTCGGGCTGACCACCAGGTGGCGGGCGTGCCCAATGCCCTCAGCAAATACGGTGGCGCAAAAACCGGCGGGCAATTTCAATCCGCTGTCATCGTGCGAACACGATTCACTCTTAGTTTTCTTCACCAGGACCGGGCAGATTCTGCGCCCAGCCCGTCGAGCCGACGACAGATATTGCGCTAAGCACGATAATCGCAAACAGCCGCGGGCGATGTAATCGGAGCGATCGCATTGAAACCTCCGGAGATGGGATGAGGACGGTCGCGAGCGATTCTAATACAACCCCAGGCTAGCCAGAGCCAGTTATAACGGGGGCGTGGTATTCAAAGCGAATCCGTCCACTTATGGGGCCGAAGTGACCTTCACGGCCGTGGTCACTCCTGCGCCGTTGCTTTGGAAAACGATTACGTTCGAGCGTGGTTCCACGTTGTTGGGGACGGGTGTCCTGAAAGAAAATGCGGCGTTCCGCGCTTGTCAGCGAATTTGAAATCCGGCTCTTTCAATCAAGCTTCTCTCACGGACCCTGTTGGAAAGTAGCCCGCTCGTCCGCGCGCTTGTTATTGCGCAGCTGTTTGGCGATTGCGAAGTGCTGGTTCGCCTCCGCGGTGCGGCCCATCCCCTGATAAGCCTTAGCGAGAAAATAATGGACGTAGTCGTTTTGTGGATCCAGTTTGACGGCGCGCTCGAGGAATCCGGCGGCCCTCCCCGGATCGTCGCGCTTCAGGGCGACTTGACCTAGAAGAATGTATGCACCAGAGGATGTTTCGTTGAGCCAGATGGCCTCTTTTAGGACCTTTTCGGCTTCGTCGTACTTCTCAAGCCGCACGTAGGCATCGCCCAAGCGCCAGTAAACCAGCCAAACCGTAGGGTTAATTGCCACCTCTTTGTTGAGCTCCTCGACGGCGGCCAGAGCGTCTCCCTTGTAAAGATCGATCTCGCCCAGAAGGAAGTGGGCCATTGCCAGCTTCGGGTCCTGTTGCAGAGCAGTCTGGATTTCGGGTACGGCGCGGTCTTCCAGCCGCTGCCGGATAAGAAACTTTCCAAACATAAGATAAGCGATGGCGCTCTCGGCAGGGACAGAGAACACGTTCGCGAAGGTCTTGCGAGCGTCGTCCCAGCGCTGCGTCATCACGTAGCAACTGGCGAGCAGATACGCACCGTCGGTGCTGTTCGCAGGAAGTTGCGGCCCAAGCTTTTCCAGCAGCGGGATAGCTTCAGCGTACTCGGCCACTGCAAAGTAACTAAGAGCGAGGAGCTGCGTAGATTCCGCATCGGAATCGTTCTGCTGCAACGCGAGCTTGAGATGAGGAACCGCTTTCTGAAATTGGTTGGACTGGAAATATGCCTTTGCCAATTTTGGCTTCAATGCGAGGTGTGGCGGGCGCCGCCGCAGCGAGATCGTTCAAAACAACCAGCGCATCTTGAGCTTTGCCAGCGCGTAGAAGCTCGTCAGCACTGGCCATCCGCGGATCAGGCAAGGACGCAGACGGATTCTGAGCGAAACCAATAGCGATCGAAAGAGGTAGCAGGCAGAGCAGCCGGGCAAAAATCATAATGCGCGGAGGAACTGGATTGCTCCTCCGCGCAGTGAGTGTACCGTCAAACAAAAGTTGCAGCAAATTTCTCCACTGACAACACGCCTAAGCCCTCCCAATCCGGCTAGAAGTCGAAGCGCAGGCCAAACTGCATCCTCCGCATGATCGCGTTGTTCGCCAAGCTGCTAATCGTTGCTCCTCCAGAGCAGTCGACACAACCACCGGGATTACCCAGGTTCGGGTGATTAAACACGTTAAAGGCCTCGGCGCGAAATTGAATCTTGAGCTGCTCGCCCACCGGAACAATCTTGACAACCGACAAGTCACTGTCAAACCACTTGGGTCCGATGATCGAGTTGCGTTGCGCGTTGCCAAAGCTGGGAAGGCCAGGGACGGGAGCTACCGGGCGCTGCCACGATCCGCTGCTTTGTGAGTTGGAAGCCAACGCCGTAGGGCATTCTCCCGTCGGACAGGGGACGAGCGTGGTCTGAGCAAACCATTGGGTCTTGTTTGGATGGGACAAATGTGAACTGCCGACCACGTTGGGGAAGCAGACGCCGGCATCATTGTCGTTACCGCATTCAGCGTAACTCGGATTGACGCCCGCGCCGCTCATGATCGTGGTCACATTGACCAACTGCCATCCGCCGATGATGTAGTTCACAGCGGACGGGGCATTGCCAGCCAGCGCCTTTCCTTTCCCAAACGGCAGCTCGTAAATAGTGGATACGGTAATGTTTTGGTTGCGCTGCCACGAAGGACGTCCATACTCGAGGGACGGGGCGTACAAGAAGTCCGGCGAATCATGGTTCTTGGCGTGCGAGTACGTGTAGTTCCCCAGAATGTTCAGACCGTGCGAGAAGCGTTTGTCTAGCTGCATCTGGAGCGAGTTGTAGTGGTTATCGCCCGGGTTGCACATGCATTGCAATCCAGTCGTCAGCCCGAAGTTGTTTGGTGCATTACTGTTGGGGCCGCAAGTCAGGTTGCTGTTTCCGCAGTAGGGCAGGCGCTCCGACTGGCTCAGGCAGACCGAGCTTACTACCCCGGGCTGGCAGAAACCCGCTTCCGTTGGAGTATTGAGGTTAATCCAGTTATTCTCACCCACAAAAATGTGCGAGCCCTTGTTGCCCACATAAGCGGCTTGCAGTGACAACGTCGGCGTAATCTGGCGCTGTAGCGAGGCGTTCCAGGAGTCCACAGTTGGCATGCGCGTATGGAAAGGCATGACCCAGGCGCGGAATCCGTCGGGATAGATGTGATTCCCATCCGGCCCGGTAGGCTGATTATTCAACACAGTAGCGGGATCGAGCAGCGGCGGCCCCGTGGCGAGCTGGAAGGCTCCATCCCACGGGTTCGGCAGAGGATTAATCTGTTGCGTACCCAGCACCGGCAGATTCTGCGTCACCGTGTGGCCGAAGATGGTGCCGAACATCCCCACATCAAAAGACCGGCCATAACCCATGCGGACGACCGTCTTGGGATTGACTTGGTAAGCGAGTCCAGCGCGAGGAGCAAAATTCTTGAGGTTCGTGACAACCGGGCCACTCAGCGGCACACCGTTTTCCCCGGCAACGTCGATTTCGCCGTTCGCGAGGTTAAACCAACCGCCGTCGTCTTTTCCGGTCACACGCTGTGGGCGATAGAGTTCCCACCGCAGACCATAAGTTAAAGTCAGCTTGGGAGTGACGCGCCAGGTGTCTTGTCCGTAGAAGAAGAATCGCCACTGCCGTTCGCCAGCGTCGTCGACGTGGGATATGTAGCGTTGGAACTGCGACACCCCCCCGAGCAGGAAGCCGGCCATCCCCAAGCCGGGTTCAACTGGACCTTCCGTAAGAGCGTTTGTGGTGTACACCTCGCCCGAGCGATGCTCGTCACTGGGCAAGCGCAGATTCTGATTGTAGTGAAAATCCGGGCCGAACTTGAAGGTATGTTTCCCCACCGTCCAGGTCAGATTTCCGATTTCCTGGAATTGCTGCATGCGCTCCACCAGCGGGCAGTTGCAGTTATCGTAGAGACCATTTCCGAAGTCTAATCCGCCGGGGCCCTCCTGGATGTTGAAGTGGGGCATGCTGTTGGTCGTTGGGTCGCCGGGAATGTTTAGCCCGATTGCCCCCGCCTGGGTGGCAAAATCTCCGGTCACCAGGGGATTCACATTGATGCGCTGCTTGTACCAGCCGAAGCGGGCATCCATCAGCAGGGTCGGCTTAATCGGATACGAAACGCCAAACGAGTTACTCTGCGGCCGCGTGTCGCCCACTCCGGTGTAGCCGATTGGGTTGAGCTGCGGTCCACCAGCCGCTCCGCCAAACAGGCCCGGAGCTTCCTTGTGGAACTGGGTGAAAGTGTAACGGTCAAACAACCGCAGCTTTTCGCTATAGAAGTAGTCCGCCCTTACGTCGAGGGCGTCGGCATGGTAGATCTCATCCCCGCTGGCAGCATAGTTCGGCTGCCCCAGCTGATAGCCCGGAGCGTTCTCGAGTGCCGGAAGCGGAAGCGGAACATAGTTGAGGAGGGCCGTCGCCACCGGGGAGATCAGGCTCGGATCGATGACGTTAAGTTTGCCGTTATATGAAAACTGCGGGCGCGCAGCCAGGTTGTCCTGAATGCCATTGACGCATGTGCTCCCGCTTGTACAGAACGGGTTGAAAATGGGGTTATTGGACCACGCGCTGAAGTCCCCGGTGCGTTCCGCTGCCGTCGGAACCACGGCCTGTGCAGATCCTCCGTCGTGGGCGCGCGTTCCCTGGTAGTCGCCGAAAACAAACAGCTTGTTCCTGATGATGGCGCCGCCGATCGACCCGCCAAACTGGCCCCAGAGAGTGGGAGGAATAAACCTGCCAGTAACTGGGTCCGCGTTGGCTTGGGCAAACGGATCGCGCGCGAAGGTCGCGTCCGAGCGGCGATAAAAGAAGCCGCTGCCATGCCACTTGTCGGTGCCCGACTTCGTGGAAACCGTAACCAGAGCAGCGCTGATCTCGCCGAACTCGGCGTCGTAGCTGGAAGTGGTCACTTTGGTCTCGGCTATCGAATCCAGGTTCGGCACGATCAGCATGTTTCCGTAGAGAAAATCGCGATTGTCGGTGCCATCGAGGATGGTATTCACACCGACAAACATCTGGCCATTTGCGTTGACGGCGAGGCCGCTTTGCGGATTTTCCGTGGAAGTGTCACCCCAGCAGAACTGGACCGTTCCCGGAGTCACCAGGAGCAGTTGCGAAAAGTTCCGGCCAAAGGTGGGTAACTCATTGACTTGTTCGGTGCTAAGAACCGTGGACACGTCGGTACGTTCAGTTTTCAGCAGGGGCGCCTCGTCCACGACGTTCACTGTTTCCGTGACTGCGCCCGGCTGGAGCTTGGCGTCGAACGTGGTCAGGGTGTCGACCGAGACCTCAACCGCAGAAAGTTCGGTCTTGAATCCCTGCGCCTCGATCTTGACCTGGTAATGCCCGGCGATGAGATGCCTTTCGTCGTAGCGGCCGGAACTGTCCGTTTGCGTGGTGAATACGACTCCGCGCGCCGTATCGGTGATCGTCACTTTGGCGTTGGCGACGGTGCTGCCCGACACGTCAACCACATTCCCGCCAATGCTGCCGTACACCGCTTGGGCATTAGCCGCGGGAACACAGATGGTAGAGAGCGCGAGGCTCAGGCAGGCCAGCGCCAGAACGGTCACGAAGCGCCGGCCAGGCGTGAGCGTTAAAAAGCATTGCTGGATCTCTCTTGAAAATTCTTGGCGGCTTACGCGCGAAAGGCTAGGCATTTGCCTTCTACCCCCGTTGGATTTCCCGATCTCTGCCGAAACCGCAGATGCTATTTCCGCCCCACACCCAGCCACTTGACTGGCCCTGCGGTGAACACCATTCCATGAAGCGATTCACCTTACTACAGTTTTTATACTAGGGTTGTCAAGCATATTTTTAAGACAAATTGCAAAAAAACCAATGCTAGGCGCTTATTTCACCGGTTAGAAGCGGGGGCCGATGCGCTGTTTCTGGCGAGATTCAAGGCCAACAATAATGCTTTACGATCATGAATCAGTTCATGATCGGTTCATAGCTTCATGGGGATACGATTCACACCATTACTCACAGCAGCGAAGGACCACGGCTTGCACTATTGCGCAGGAATTACTTCAGATCTCCGCAATGTCCACGGAGCGATCGTAGTAGCCGAGGTTCAGCCTTCTGGCAGAGATGTTTGCCGCATTCAGGCGCAAACGGATCGTGAACTTTCCGGTTCTTGAAGGACTCCACTCGTAACTCCAGAAACACCAGCTCTTGCCTGGAGACGATGGAATGATTTCCACAGGCACAAATTTTTCATCTGGATCGAATCGTATTTCTACAGCATGGCTGGGCGCCAAGCCACCCCATTGAATGCCAGTCACACGGTACCGGACCTTCCCGCCAACAAGCCATTTCTCGATGCGAGTGGGCATGGCCGCAATATCAACAACTGCAGGCCGGTAGTCACGCGCCAGGGAAGGAACCCCCGTTTGCATCGTGCGTCCTGCGTACTCCTGCATCTGAGAAGTGGCTGGGGCATCATCCGAAACAAATTCAATCTGGTTGACCCATTTCACGCAGACACAACCGTACCATCCCGGAACCATCAAACGGACAGGTGCTCCGTGATCCGCGCGGAGAGGCTGGCCATTCATCTTCGTGGCGAGGAATGCTTTCGACGAAAACAGTTGGTCCGGCTGGAATATCCAACTGGCGCCCGGTTCGGACGTCATCGATTCTTCCTGGTAGCGATCGAAGCCCGAAACGAGAACGCGGGCGCCGGATGTCTTCGTCTTTGGCTTCGCCGTTTCGAGAATCTCCTGTAACGGCACGCCCTCCCAGGCCGCGACGCTCATCATGCCGAAACGCGCACTCCGCGAATTTCCGGAGCACTCCATCACATGCTCGCCCATGGGACCGGCCTTCTTTGCCAAGACCTCGGCTGAAATGGCGATCGGTTTCTGAATGAGACCGGCCACGTGAATGGTCCACGGGGTCGATGTGTCCAACAGCTTGGAGGCACGCGTTCTGATAAAAAAGTTGTCTGTTGCGGTCACGGGATTTTCTGGCGTCAAAGTCGAGAGGTCCGTGAACAGTCGTCCATCCAGTTCCGTGCCGATGATTTCGCCCATGGGCGGGCGACCTTCCCCGGAGAAGGGTACCAAGCCCAGCAACGAGCCACCGCCTCTCGCGCCATCGGTTCGTTGAAGCGCAGAACCGGGCAATCGGAGTTGATGGAAGCCGCAGATCCACGCGCTTCCGCATAGGAACGATTGCCGAAGCAGGCTTCGTCGGGTCACGCCCAAGCTGTTTCCAATACTCATTTTGTTTCGCTGAGATTCAAGATTTTGCCGGGATTCAAACGAGCCACACGGCGCGCACAGCGACCATGCAAGCATGGGTCTGGACTCGTCGTTAACGCTTTTGTTGTTCGCCTGCGGCGGGCAACCCTTTCGGCCGTATCGCTTCGGCGGGCACGATTCCCTGCCCTTCGAGTACGCTGTAGAACTTATCCGCGTTCAGGCCTTTGAATGTTTCCACTTTCCCCGACGGCCAGCGAATCTCGAGACTGTCAATACTTGTCGACTTCCCAAGTCCGAAATGCACGCGCGTGTCGCTCTGCGACAGGTAACTTCCTCCGCTGTGAATCTCCTCAGTCTGAGTCATGCCGCCAGCGACCAGCGTGAGTCGCGCCCCGATCGCCATGCGATTGCTCTTCTGGCCCGCCAGTTCAAAGCCCGCCCAATGACGCCCCGGAATTCCGTGGTTGCGAAGCACCATCGGTTTGCCGACCAGATCTTCCACGACCAGGTCCATGTTGCCGTCGTTAAATAAGTCTCCGACCGCGAGTCCGCGCGACACCCGCGGTTCCAACACTGCCGGACCCGTCTGTTCGCTAGCGTCGCAAAACGTGCCGTCCGCTTGGTTGAGCTGCACCAGCTTCGGCTCGCGGTATTTCGCACTCGCTGGAAGCTGATCGGCTTGCGGATACACATGACCATCCACCGTGAACAGGTCCAACCACCCATCGTTGTCCAGGTCCACAAAAGCGATACCCCACTTTACCCAAGGCAAGGAAGGCAACCCGATTCCCGCGGCGTAAGAGACTTCCTGAAAATTCCAGTTGCCGCCGTTGCGGTACAGCGGAGTGTTATCCAGCGCGAAGTTTGTCACCACCAGCGACGGCCGCCCCGTGTGCAGGTAATCGCCCACCGAGACTCCCATGCCAGCCTGTTCGTGGCCGTCTTCGCCCAGCGCCGTTCCGGACTCCATGCCAATCTCTGTAAATTTCCCGTTGCCTTCGTTCCGGTATAAATACCCGGCGGTGGAATCATTGGCCACGTAGATATCCGGTCGCCCCGTGTTGTTGAAGTCTGCCCAGATCACCCCGAGCCCGTAATAACCGTTGGGATCATCCACGCCAGCTTTCTTGGAAACATCGCTGAAGGTTCCGTCTCCGTTATTGTGAAACAAGGAATCACCCGAGCCCTTCAGGCCGCGCGGGCCGCATTGCACGTTGATTCCCATGAAACGGCAAGTCATGGCGCTGCCAAACGCGGGAAGGTGGTGCAGGTCGAGATCTACATAGTTGGTGACCATCAGGTCAAGGAAACCGTCGCCGTCGTAATCGGCGAATGCCGCGCCCGTCGACCAGCGCCCATCCGCCACGCCGGCCTGCTTGGTCACATCGGTGAAAGTGCCGTCGCCATTGTTTCGATACAGCACGTTGCCGCCGTAACAGGTCACGTAAATGTCGGGCCAGCCGTCGTTGTTGTAATCGCCGACCGCTCCTCCCATCGCATAGCACGGCTTGCCGATGCCGGCCTTCTCGGTTACATCGGTAAACGTCCCGTCATGATTGTTGTGATAGAGCGCACCGCGCGCTTTTTTGCCCTGCAAGGCTTCCGCTACGGTCGGCGCATTCGTGAAGTAGATATCCAGCCATCCGTCGCGGTCATAGTCGAGCAGCAACACGCCCCCAGCCATCGATTCGAGGATGGAGTGCGCTTCCGGCGAAAAGTTGTGTTCGAAGCGGATCCCCGCCTGATCCGTGATCTCCTCGAGTTGGGGGATGGGGCGGCCTTTGCACTTTACGGTTTTCGCCGAAGCTGGAGGCGGCGGGCCCTGGCTCATTCCCTGGCCGAGTAGTTGCTGCGCGAACAGCAGCGTGAGAACGACAAGAGAAATCCCACAAAACGTGTGACGACGAAACATTAATTCCCAGGAAGGCGGCTTCATAGATTAGTGTGGCGCGACCAGGCGAGAATCCAGTTCCGCCGCTTTTTGAAATTCACTGCCGGACTCATCTTTCTGGCCTTTTTGCGCGAGGGCCACGGCCAACTGATAGTGAGCCATAGCATAGGCAGGCACTGAGTGAATGGCAGCGCGAAATTGCGAGATGGCGCCATCGAGATCGCCGTTCGCGAGCAGCCTCTTCCCTGAATTAGTGGCGAAAGTTGCTGCCTGCTGACTGGTCTTCTCCTGGCTGAGCTGCGAGCCGGCCTTGGCTTCGGCGTCGGCGCCGGCGCTGTCGCCCAACTGACGCAGGACGGAAGCTAACGTGGTGTGGGCTCCGGCGAGGTCGGGTTGGAGTTCGATTGCTTTGCGCAGGGCGTCGGCGGATTCCTGATACTTCTTCATCTGCTTGTAGACGGTGCCCAGAGTGTAGTACGCCTCGGCGTAGTCGGGTTGAATCGCTATCACTGCCTGCAGTTGTTCCGCGGCGCCGGGAAAATCACCCGACTGCCAGAGCGTAACTCCCAGGCTGTAGTGTGCATCGGCGAGGCCGGGATCGAGTCGAAAAGATTCTTTCCATTCCGCAATCGCTGCCGGAAGATCGTCCTCCAACTTCAAGGCAAGCGCGAGGTCGTAATGGAGATTGGCAGTGTCAGGCGAAAGCTTCAACGCGGCGCGGAACTGGGTAACGGCTGCATCAAAATCCGCTTTCTGCAGATAGGCCGTGCCCAGATTTCCCTGGAACGAAGAATCGTTGGGACGAAGCTGGATGGCGCGCTGAAACTCTTTGACGGCCGCATCCGCGTCGCCGCGCTGCAGCAGTGTCAAGCCGAGGTTGTTGTGGATTTCCGGATCATCCGGCGTCTGCTGCAAAGCCTTGGAGAACGCGGCTTCAGCGCCATCTACGTCGCCGAGCCGCTGGCAGAGAATCCCGATGCGCCGCTGCAAATCGCGCGTGGACGGAGCGAGTTCGTCCGTCCGCCGGAAAGAACGCAGAGCTTCTTCGCGGTTGCCGAGAGATTCTTCGGCAGTGCCGCGATAAAACCAGGCTTTGGCGTCCCGGGAATCAAGTTGCAGCGCGTGGTCGAGCTCCGGCAGAGCGTTGCTGCTATCGCTGCTCGCGAGAAAAGTAACACCGAGATGCAAATAAGCCGGCTCATATTGCGGGTTCAGACGAATCGCTTCGCGAAATTCCGAGCTCGCCTTGGTGTAATCCGACTGCTGCGCCAGCAGTGAGCCCAGTTCGTCGTGCAATTCCGCATGGCTAGGCGACAGGCGCACCGCCGCGCTGAGCTCAGAAACCGCCTCAGCAGTTTTTCTTTGCAAAGACAGTGCTCGCCCCAGCTCGCGGTGGGGCTCTGCCTCGGTGGGAGCCAGTTCCACCGAGCGGCGCAACTCCGCCACGGCGGATTCGAGGTTGCCCTGAGTTTCGTAGGCTTGCCCCAGATGGGTATGCGCCACCGCCAGTTTGGGACGAAGCTCGACAGCCTGGCGGAAATGGGCGATCGCTTGCTTCAGTTTGTCCCTGGCGCAACAGCACCTGCGCCAGCATGCTTTGTGCCTCAGCACTTCTGGGATTGGCTTGCACTGCCTTATCGAATCCTGCGCGCGCCGCGACCAGATCGCCACGCTCCAAAGCCGTGATCCCGCGCTGATAATCAGCTGCCCCTGCATCGGCCGAAGGCTTTGCCTGCGCTGAAGCGGTCGCATAAAGCATCCCGCACAAGATAAAAATGGCGAACAACAATTTGGCAGGATTTACGCGCCCCAGCGAACGCGAAGCGATTTGCTCGCCAAAAAACATGAAACTTATCTTACCTCCAGGTGATACGAGCCAGAGCCAATCTGGACGATCAGCGATCCTGCCTCCGGGCGCGCATGGACAGGATGGTTATCTTCCATCACCTTCGCGTTGGGGATCGCGGGTAAGTAGACCTTTGCGTGAGTATTCGCCGGGATTGTGAGGTTGATCGAAAAAGACTCGCCCGGTTTCGAGTCCCAATCACTGACGATGCGACCGTACACGGAATCGTACTCTCCGCGGGCATGCGTCATACGAGGGTCGAGCATCGGATGAACCACGATTTCCCTATACCCAGCTCCCTCCACCTTCGTATCAACGTTCGTATCAATCCCAGCAACCGAGCGATACACCCACGCCATAACGGACCCGAACGCGTAGTGGTTGTAGGAGTTCATGCCAGGATCTCCGGTGTCTCCATTCCAACGCTCCCACCATGTGGTCGCCCCTTTGGAAAGCATGTAACCCCACGACGGATACGTTTCGTTGAGAAGCAGCCGGTAGGCCACATCGGCGCGGCCGTGATCGGCCAGGGTAAATAAAAGAAATGGCGTGCCCAAAAAGCCGGTGGAGAGATGCCAACCTCGCGACTCGATGTCGGCAACCAGTTTGTTAACCATCGTCGCTTCCAGCTTCGGAGGAGCCAGCTTCGTGTAGAGAGTAACCACGTAAGCAGTCTGCGTACCTCCCAAAACGTTTCCATCGCGCTTGATATAGGTCTTGCTGTAAGCCTTGCTGATGTTCTTGATCAGGGCTGTGTAGCGTCGAACCGCTTCTTTGTTGTCGGTAGCCCGAGCCATGTCCACCATCATGCGGGCGATCAAAACCCAATACGACGTGGCCAACAAATCTTTGGGAGTCCGCTCGTCGGGAGCCAGCCAATCCGCATAATTCGGCCCCACACCTTTCTCTCGCAGGAAATTCGGATTCGCCCTGGCGATGAAATCCATCCAGCGTTCCATCGCCCTCCAGTTATCCGTGATGGCTTGCTTGTCGCCATATTGCAGCCAGACCGTCCACGGAAGAATCACACCAGCATCTCCCCAACCGGGTGCGCCTTCGCTGCCGTACGGCCGCAGCAGGTCGGGGGAAACGTTGGTGAAAGCTCCGTCCTTGGTTTGGGCGTCGGTAATGTCGCTTAGAAATTTGTGGGAGAAGGCTTGGATATCGAAGTTAAAGGTTCCGGTTCGCCAAAAAACGCCCGCGTCCCCCATCCAGCCGAGACGCTCGTCGCGCTGCGGACAATCGGTGGGGATGCTCAGAAAATTTCCGCGTTGCCCCCACAGGCCGATCTTCCACATCCGATTGACCAGATCGCTGGACGTGACAAGAGTTCCGGTAGGGCCGCCGTCGAGGCTGTTAATCACTTCTCCGGTGAGCGCGGCGGTGGTGGGAACTCCAGGGTAGCCGCTCACCTCTACGTAGCGAAATCCATGGAAGGTGAAAAGAGGCGTGAAGGTCTCCTCTCCTTTGCCGGCGAGGATGAAAACGTCAGTCGCGTCCGCGTTGCGCAAATTGTCGCGGTAGATCGAGCCATCGGGGCTGAGAATCTCCGCGAAGCGCAGGCGTATCTGAGTTCCCGCCGGACCGTTAGCTTTCAGCTTCACCCAGCCAACCATGTTCTGTCCCATGTCGAAGACATAGGCGCCGTTCGCCGTGGTCTTAACCGCAACGGGCGCGATCGTCTCGGTGACGTGGACAGGCGCGGAGACTTGCCCGACGACGGTGATGGAAGGCGCAGCCGCCACGAGAGCGGGAGTCCATGCCGAGTCATCAAAACTGGCTTTGCCCCAATCGGCCTGATCAAGGCGGGCGTCGTAAAATTCGCCCGCATAAATCTCCGACCGGCGAATCGGCGATGCAGCGCCCACCCATGATTCATCCGTGGCCACAACATCGCGACTCCCGTCGACGTATTCGATTTCAAGCTGAGCCAGCAACCGCGTCGGCGGAGGCAGAAAGGAAAAGGGTTTCCCTTGCCAGGTCATCCCGCTGCCGAACCATCCGTTCCCCAGGATGGCCCCGATGGCATTGCTGCCCGGCGTCACCAGGCTGGTCACCTCGTAGGTCTGATAGAGCACGCGCCTGGTGTAGTCGGTGAAGTCTGGGGTCAGAACGTCCTGACCGATTCGTTGGTTGTTGAGGAACATGCGATAGCTCCCCAGGGCTGTGACATAGAGACGCGCCGCCTTCACCGCTTTGGAAGCATTAAAGTGTTTCCGCAAAAGCACCGCAGGCTGCGGAAGTGAACCGGGAAGAATCGTTCCAAATTGCGGATTGCTAAGATCGCCCACGATAGCGGCTGGTTGCCAGGTTGGCGTACTCGCGAGGCGTCCCGACCAGTCTTCGTTAAGCGGTATGCGAGTGATCTTGCCGTCCCCGTCTGTGATTTTCAACAATCCGGCGAGAGCCGCCGTTACAGTCTTTTGCACAGGTAGCGGAGTCGGGTTGTCCGGGCCGATCGCCGTAACGCTGATCTCGATGAGATTCTTTCCCGCTACGAGTTGCTGCCCGACATCTTCGCCGTCGAATTCATTCCAATCACTCTTGGTGCCAACTTCGCGGCCATTGACTTTCGCCACAAAGCTGCCCCGCGCCAGCAGGAACAAAGTGGCCTCCCGCGGCTTTTGCGCGAGGTCCAGATCGAACCGGAACTCGGCCACCGCTTTCAGTGGCATGTTGAACGCGTCCTGACCAGCTACCCAGATCCATCGAACGCCGTCCAACTCCGAGTCCTGTTCCGGATTCTTCCACGCGATCCACTTGGCCTTCCATCCCTGATTGAGCAGGCCGGTCTCAAACCAGGCCGCCTCGCTGGCTTGCGAGGATTGCCCCTTCGCATCCCAAACGCGAACCGACCAGTAGTACCTGGTGCGTGGTTCAAGTTTCAGGCCGCCATAAGTAATCCCGACGGATTCTGCCGCCGCGACTTTGCCGCTGTCCCAAACTTTGGCGGAAGCATCGAACGCTGGCGACGGACTGGTGGAAACCACAATCTGATACGCAGTCTGCATCCAGTTGCGCTCGGCACTGTCGCTTTGCCATGACAGATGCGGAGTCGCCACGTCAATCCCGAGTGGATTTTTCACCGCCTCGCACCGCAGGTGCACTGGAACCGCGTGCGCTGCCGTGGTCCAACTAAGCGTCAGACCCAGCAGCATCAGAAACACTCGACCCCGTGTAATGCGCATCAGCTCGCTTCCTCCGGATGAATCTTGTAGGCCTACTCAGTTCTTTGAAAGTTATTCCGGCAAGATATGCTCTTGCCGAATCACGAACGGTGCGTCCACAGTCGGCGCGCCGGTCCCGGGCTGGCCGCCTCCCACACTTACTCGGTAGTCCCCCGGCGCAGTGAGTCGAACCCCGGCTTCATTCACCATGCTCAAGTCACGCGCGCTGAGACTGATTTGCACGTGATGCATCTCACCTTTGGCAACGTGGACCCGAGAAAATCCGGCCAACGCGGCGCGAGGCGCCCCGCTAACTTTCGGAAAGCTCAGATAAACCTGGACTACCTCGTCTCCATCTCGATCGCTCGTGTTCGATACATCCACGTCCACACCCAGAGGTTCTCCTTCGTGCAGGTCCGCGGTTGAAAGCTTCAAATTGCTGTATTGAAAACGCGAGTAACTCAGCCCGTACCCGAACGCATAAAGCGGCTGCCCTTTAAAATACCGGTACGTGCGATTCTCCATCGAATAATCGTCAAAGCTGGGCAGTTGCTCCACTCCCGTATAAAACGTCACCGGAAGCCGCCCCGCCGGATTGTTCACTCCCGCCAACGTCTGCGCAATCGCCGTTCCGCCTTCCTCGCCGGAGTACCAGCTTTCCAAGATCGCATCCGCGTTTTCGTTCGCCCAGTTCACGGATAGCGCGCTCCCGTTCGTGAGCACAACCACAAGCGGTTTGCCGGTCTTCTTGAGCGCCTTCAAAAGATCTTCTTCGTCCTTCGGCAGATCGAGACTGGTCCGGTCCCCTCCGCTAAACCCGGGCACCTTCACCGGCAGTTCCTCGCCTTCCAGCTGCGACGTAATGCCCACCACCGCGACGATCACATCCGCCTGCGCAGCCTGCTGGAGCGCCAGCGAAAGCGGATCGGCAATCAAAGCAAGCCACGACAACTCGGAGCCGCCATCATCCTGAACCACAGACTCGAGCCGCAGCGCATACTTGTGCCCTTTCTGCAGTTCGATCACGGGCTCCGGCGCCGCGCCCTCGGCCGCCAGATCATCAATCACCAGCTTTCCATCGAGCCACAACCGGTTAGTGTGAGCGCTGGTGAACATGCGATACCCGCCGGCTTGCGGCGGAGTCAGAAATCCCGTCCACCGCACCGAGAAATCCGTAAGTCCCGGCGGCTGGGTCAGAGAATCCTGATGGTGGGGCAGCGGCTCCAGATTGATGTACGCATCCCTTCGAACCACCAGAGCCGGGCCTTTGAATTCTTTGTTCGGAAAATACTCCCCCGTCACGCCCGGTTGCCCGTCGGCGGTGGAATATGCCGACGCCGGGATAAGGGACTCCTGCCGCAGAAAATTTGTGCCCTCAGCGTATGTAACTTGCGCCGAGGCGAACTGCTTCTTGATTCCTTCCAGCACAGTCGTAGTGCTGGGCGGAGTGCCGCCGTAATTCCCGGCCAGAACGAGCGCAGATTCAGCCAGCGGTCCGATCACCGCAATGCGCTTGACGCTTCGGGCGAAGAGGCAGCACGCCGTTGTTCTTCAGCAACACCATGGATTCCTGCGCAACCTTAAGGGCAAGTTCCCGGTTCGCCGGGCTAGCAATCTCCGAATCCGACTCCTGCGCATATTTCACCATCTCCGGCGGATCGAACATGCCCAGCCGAAAGCGCGCTCGCAATAAGCGCCTGACCGCAGTGTCGATTTGCGCTTCAGTCAACAGTCCCTCGGCCACCGCATCCAGATATTTCTTGTAATCGGAGTTATCCGTCACCTTCGAGTAGGAATCGATGCACTCATTGTCGGTGCCCCGCTGCAACGAGAGCGCCGCGGTTTCGGCAATCGTTTTCGTAAAATGATGCTCGCTGAAAATCTCGTCGACGGAGTCGCAGTCACCAACGACATAGCCGTCGAAGTTCCAGGCGCCACGCAGGCTATGTTCGAGCAAAAAACTGTTCGCGCACGCGGGTTCGCCGTTGACGCGGTTGTAGGCGCACATGACACTGCCGGCTTTGCCTTCCACAACCGCCGCTCTGAATGCCGGCAAGTAAGTGTCTTCCATATCGTGATTGGAGACTTCCACGTTGCGCGTATGCCGCGACGGTTCCGGACCGCTGTGAACCGCAAAGTGCTTCGGGGTAGAAATGACGCGTAGATACTTTGGGTCGTCGCCCTGCATGCCGCTGACGAACGCAACCGCCATCCTCGCCGCCAGCAACGGATCTTCGCCGTAAGTTTCCTGCCCGCGCCCCCAACGCGGGTCGCGGAAAATGTTTATGTTGGGCGCCCAGAAATCGAGCCCCTCCAGGATGTCGCGGCGCCCAGCCCGCACCGCTTTGTTATGTTTTGCCCTGCCCTCCGTGCCGATGGCCGCCGCCATTTGCTGCGTGAGCGCAGTGTCGAACGTCGCCGCAATCCCAATCGGCTCGGGAAAAACCGTCGCCAACCCGGCGCCGGCAATCCCGTGCAGAGCTTCGCTTCTCCAGTCGTACTCCGGGACCTGCAAGCGCGGAATCGCCCGCGACTGGTTCACCAACTGCGAAGCCTTTTCTTCCAGAGTCATCCTCGACAGGAGATCGTTCACTCGTGTATCAATGGCCTGTGCGGGATCGAGATACACTGCGGAATCGGTAACCTTGGATGTTTGCCCGAGGGAAATGCTGTTTAGAAAGAGTACAACCAGCGCCAGGATGCCCTTGACGCTAACCGTCGATCGGTATAGCATCCGCACATTCTAAGCGATTAGACGTTAGCCCGCCAAGCAGAATGCCGACCTTAAACGACAGCAACGACGAACAAGAACTCGAACGGTTTGGCTACCATCAGCAATTAAGCCGGTCGCTCGGGTACTTTTCCAGCTTCGCGCTTAGCTTCTCGGTCATCTGCATGACCTCAGGCCTGTTTGCCGACTACGGCGACGGACTGCGCGCCGGAGGACCGATTTTTATCTGGAGCTGGCTGATCATAGGCGCCGGGCAGTTTCTCGTCGCCATGGTTTTCGCGCAACTGGCGCGCCAGATTCCGCTTTCCGGCTACGCCTATCAATGGACACGCTCGCTGGCGGGCGACCGCATGGCCTTCTGGGCCGGCTGGATCATGATTGTGCAGTTCATCACGGGAATGGCGGGCGTGGCCTATGCGCTGGCTAGCTACCTGGTGCCTTTCTTCGGACTGCCGAACTCCAACCGCAACGTAGTGATCGCCACCATCGCAACCCTGGTCGCCGCAGCGTTAATCAATCATTACGGCATCCGGCTTGCGAGTATGGTCAACGACGTGTCCGTGATTGCCGAAATCCTCGGCACTGTACTGATCGGCTTTCTGCTGCTGGGCCTGGCGTTGATTCGAAAGACACACCCGATCTCGTTCCTGTTCACCTATCCCCACCAGTCGAGTATGGGCGCTTATCTGATCGCCTTCCTGACTGCGTCGCTGATGAGCGTTTGGACGTTAGGTGGATTTGAGGCCGCCGCCAATGTCGCCGAAGAAACACACCTGCCGGAAAAGCGAATTCCTACGGCGATCGTGCTCTCCGAAGTGCTAGCGGTTGTGTTTGGATTGCTCGTCCTCATCGGTTTCACCCTCGCCGTTCCATCGGTGGAGGTAGCCAGCCATGACGCTACCCCGTTGCTCTACATCATCGGGAGCTATTTCCCCAAGTATGTCGTTGTAGGGGCGCTGCTGCTCGTGTCCGTTGCCATTTTCGCGTGCGTTCTGGCGAATCTCACAACCATCACCCGGCTGATTTGGGCAATGGCACGCGACGGGAAGATGCCAGCCTCCCGCTTTCTTTCAAAAGTGAGTGAGCACAAGGTACCGGTCAATGCGATCTGGGTCGTCATTCCGATTACCGCCGTGTTCACCTTCTGGGCGCAGGTCGAGGTGGTAATTATCGCGATCTGTACTTTCGCGATGTATGTGACCTACGGTTTGGTGGTGGCTGCGTGTCTGTGGGGAAATCAGCCGCCGCAGCTTGACGCCGCCGGGCAGCCCCGCAAGCGAGTGTCGCGCGCGCTGTGCGCCGCAGCGCTGGCCTGGATTGTCGCTATTATCCTTCTCCTGCTCTACATGACCGCCATCTCCATGTCTCACCATGCACTGGTCCTAACCCTGCGTGTCATGGCCATCATCGGCGGATGCGCGCTGGCTTACTTTGTGGCGCGCCGCCTTACTCCGCGGGCGAAGCTCAGCCCCGACGCGGCCGAGTAGTGCCGCGGGTGTAGCACCGTGCATGTAGTACCGTGGAAGAGCGGCGCTTCAGCGCCGCGTAAAGCCATTAAAATGAGCGCGGGCTTCAGCCCCAGCGACTCTCAAGACTGAGGATCGGCTTTGGAAGAAAGTCCATCCTGCACCGGCTCGGCGTCGCACTCTGCCGCGATAACCGTAACCGGCTCGTCGGGCGCTTTTTCCGGCAGCCCTCCGAAAATCAACTGGCTGCCTCTCTGTTCGAACTGGACGGGCCGCCCGCTGGCCAAATACCGCGCCGATAGAACTTTGCACCGGACACCCCCGACCGTCATGGTGCTACCGGGCCAAAAATAAACGATGGTGTAAAGAGTGTTTCCCCGGCGCGTGTAGACGCCGATGTTGCCGTGAGGAAAGCGGCATTTCTGGGTACCGTAGACGGCCTCACCATTTCTGCGCAGCCATCCGCCCGATCGTGTTAAGACGCGAGATGGCCGGCTCTGGAACCGAACCATCCGCACGCGGTCCAATGTCGAGCAGGTAATTGCCGCCATCGCGGGCGCACTCCACCAGGTTTTGCACCAGCTGCTGAGCAGACTTCCAGTTGTTGTCGCCTGCAAGGTATCCCCAGCTGTCGTTGATCGTCATGCACGATTCCCAGTCATTCTTGGCCGCCGCGGTGGATTGCTCCGGGGTGGAAAAATCGCCGGGCAACAGGTTGCGATTGTTCACCAGGATATCGGGCTGAAGCCTGAGAACCATGTCGTTCATTTCCGCGGATCGCCAGCCCTCCGCATCGAGCGGAACCGGCATGTCGTACCACAAGATGTCGATCTTGCCGTAGTTCGTCATCAGCTCGCGCAGCTGGCCGTGCGTGTAGTCGACAAAGCGCTTTCTGGCAGCGGGATCGGTTTTCGCCAACCGCCAATCGGGATGGTGCCAGTCCATGAGCGAGTAGTAGAAACCGACGCGCATATTTTCTGCGCGGGCCGCTTCCACATACTCTTGCACCAGATCGCGACCTGGGCCCAGTTGCGGGGCGCAATAGGAGGTCAGTTTGGAGTTAAACAGGCAAAACCCTTCGTGATGCTTGGTGGTCATCACCATGTACCGCATGCCGGACTCGCGCGCCAGCCGCGCCCAGGTGCGCGCCACGTCACGGGGCGGCTGAAATTGCCACGCCAGCTTCTCGTATTCCTCAAGCGGGATATCTTCATCTCCCATGGCCCAGGCTTCGCGGCCCAGAATGCTGTAGAGACCCCAATGAATGAACATCCCGAACTTAGCCTCGCGCCACCACTGGATGCGGCGCTCATGATCCGGCGGCGGAACACCGGCGGCCGATGTTGTCTGGGCCAACGTTGTCAGCGGCCGCAGGCCAGCCAACGACGCGCCACCTGCGGCAGCGAGTAGCGTCTTCAGATGGTTTCGCCTTGATGGGATCATAAGATGGCTGCTCTTTTCAGGTCGTAAGTGTCAGACAGGAAAATACTTAACCGCCGGTTGGCTCTAAGGTACCGGCAGCATTCTGTCTTTTTCGCTGTTGTGTGGTTCGTTATCGTGTTTTTCGTCATCATGTTTTTCGTTGCGCAGCGTCTTGGCTGTTTCAAAGTGTTGATTCGCCTCGGCTTCGCGGCCCAGAGCCTTGTAGGCTGTCGCCAATGCGTAATGCGCATCGATGCTCTGCGAGTCGATGGCCAAGGCGCGTTCGAGGAATCCAGCCGCCAATGCGGGATCGTTCTTCTTGAGGGCGATCTCGCCCAGCAGGATAAAGGCTCCGGGCGAGGCCTCATTCAGCCAAATGGCTTTCTTTAGAACCACTTCCGCGTCATCGTACTTTGCCAAGCGCATGTAGGCGTCGCCCAGTCTCCAATAGACGAGCCATACCGTGGGATTGACGGCTAACTCTTTCTGAAACTCGGAGATAGCGCCCTGAGGGTTGGACTGGTAGAGGTCGATTTCTCCGAGCAGAAAGTGTGCCATGGCAAGGCGGGGCTCGAGTCGCAGCGCGGTTTCGATCTGGGGCACGGCGGCTTCCACCATCTGCTGGCGCACCATCAACTTACCGAGCGCCAGGTACGCCATCGCGCTGTCGGGTGACACGAAAAACATTTGCGCGAGAACTTTGCGGGCGCTATCCCACTGCTGCGTCATGACATAGCAGATGCTGATCAGATTGGGAGCATCGGGGGTGTTCTTCGGAAGGCGTGGCCCAAGCTTTTCGAGGAGCGGCAAAGCCTCGCGGTAGTTCCCGGCAGAGTAGAAACTGAGCGCAAGCAGTTGAGTCGACTCCAGATCGCCAGCATCCTGCTGCAGAGCGTTCTTCAAGTGCGGAGTGGCCTGGGAAAACTGCCGCAACTGAAAGTAGGCCTTGCCCAGTTTTCCTTCAAGCCCCGGAGCTTTAGGATCTTTCTCCGCTATTTGAGTTAACAACGAAAGAGCTTCACGAGGTTTGCCTTCGTCCAGCAGTTTTTCTGCTTGATCGACTGGGGATTTCGGGAGGGGTGAGACTGCCGGTTCCTGGGCAAATCCAATCTCGGCAAATCCAGTCTCGGCGATTCCAAGTCCGACACTAGCCGTGAACAAAATGAAGAAGGCTGGGCGCAAGAAATACAAGTACGAAGAAGTTGAACGCCTGCTGCGCGCGGCATGCAAACTATAATTCTCGCTCTTCAACACCGACACGTACTCGAGACTGACATTTCCGGATACGATGCTACGCTGGGGTATGCCGAAAATGAGTTGCTTCATGAACCAGTTCACGAACATACTACGTAGCGTCTTTCCTTCAGGTAATTCCGGGATGATAACACAGACAAACACCCCACAATCGCGCATCCATCTGAGGTGGATCCGAACATCGAAACGGGGAATGACAGCTTCGTTGACGACGAACAACTGTTTTCGTAATATGAATATTCATGAAATGCTTCATGAGGCCTCTCACGAAAACAGGTGATGCATGGCAGTGACGATTCGGGACGTCGCCAAGTCCGCCGGCGTGGCGGTAGGAACTGTTTCCCGGGTTCTGAATAATCAGCCCGATGTCAACGCCAAATTGCGCGCGCGCGTGCAACGGGCGCTAAAGGAATTGAATTACCGGCCCAACGCACGGGCGCAGAGCTTTGCCCGGAATTCCTCGCCGGTGGTGTCATTCATTCTGAGCAACCGGGATTTTCTTCACCCGTTCCATTCCCGGGTTCTGCAGGGCGTGGAGGAATACTGCGAGGAGGCTGGATTCTTCGTGATCTATACGCGTTTCCGTTACTCGGGGACAGTGGGCGCAGACGATTTGCAGTTGCCCAACGTCTTGCAGAGCCACGGGATTGCCGATTGCGTGATTCTGGCTGGAGCTAACTACGAAAACTTCACGAAGAGCCTGGACAAGAAGGAACTGCCCTATGTGTTGCTGGCCAACAATCTGGTCAGCGCTGAACCTGGGCCGCCTTACGACCGCGTGCGTTTCGACGATTTTGCCGGCGCCGCCGAAGCGACGCGTTACCTGCTCGCCCTGGGACACAAAGATATTTTTTTTATCGGCGATACGGCCCTCCCCTGGTACCGCAGCCGCTACGAGGGTTACTGCAAGGCGATGAAAGAGGCGGGCATTAAGCCCTCGGCGCAAACGCTGGGACTATCCGACAACACATTCTTCAACGGCGTAAAGAGTATCCAGATGGCGTTGGAACGGAAGATCCCCATTACGGCGGTTCTGGCGGGCAACGATGAGATCGCCCACGGCGTGTGGGATGGACTTCTGAAAGCGGGGCTGGACGTGCCTCGAGATGTGAGCTTGATCGGATTTGACGATCAGCATGGGATGGGAAGGCTGCAGTCGCTGACCAGCGTACGAGTGGACGCGCCCGAGGTGGGGCGCCAGTTGGCCAAGATAGCGCTCGAAAAGATTAAGTCGAAAGCAGTGCATGTTCCAGAGGTCTTGTTGCCGACGACTTTGATGAAACGCGAGACTTGCCGTCCCTTGTTTCAGACAGGACACAAGGGACAGAAATGATCTGGAAGTATTGACGAGCCGCGCGTTATCGGGTCAGCTCAAAGGCTTTAACCACTAAGGACACTAAGTCGCACGAAGGAAATCCCACGAATAACGGCATTCGTGATCACCTAGATTTCCTGGCGTTTTGCTTCCTTGATCTCGGTATCTGGCACGGAGCGGCTGCGCTGGACGCTGAAGTTTTTCACGTCGACCAACACAAAGCGTGGCGTTTGTTGTCCCTCGGGAAATTTGATGTTGGAGAATTCCACGCCGTCGGCGTCTTCGACGATGAAGCAAGGGCGCTCTTCTTTGTCCTGAGTAAGAATCTTGAAATCGCTGACCTCGATTCGCTTGGCGTGCCGGATGAAGAAGCCGTGCGCGGGAGTGGTGCCAAACATCGTTGGTTCGGGATACTCCTTCTCTTTTTCGGGAATTTGCAGGGCGGCATCTTTCCGGGTTCCGCCGCCGGGATGCTGGATCAGGATGTTGCTGATTTTCACGTCTTCGACCGGATGACCGGGAATTCCTGCAATCATGGAACAGATCTGCGAGGATCCGCTCGAAGAAACGATGTTGGAAATATTCACGCGCCGGATGCTTCCGACGGGCACTCCAGCAGGCCCTCGCATGCGAGATCCCAGGCGGAGAAAGATTGGAGATGCCACGGTTCCCCGCATCGTGATGTTCGAGATGGTGACATCTTCGATCTGTGCGCCATCCACACTGAGAATCGCGACTCCGAAGCAACCGTCGAACACGCAGTTCGAGATGGTGATGTTCTTGAATCCCCCGTTCGACTCTGTCCCGAATTTGATGCGCCCGTTGCGATCGACGTCGGAAGTGGACGGGAATCGCTTGAACGAAGCGTCAAGAACATCTCCCTCGAGGTAGCTCCCACTCACCATGCAGTCACTGATGGTTACCATTTCGGTGTCGCACGCATAGCCCAGCGCGAACGAGCTCTTCAGACAAATCGCGTCATCCCAGGGCGAATTGATGGTGCAGTTGGAAATGCGCACGTTGCGGCAGCAATCGACGTCGATGCCATCGCGCTGGGTGTCAATCTTCAGGTTGTCGACGGTGAGATTGGAGACGCCAGTCGCCAGGACACCGAAATGTCCACCGTGCAGAATTGAAAAATCTCGCAGCAGGACATTGCGGCAGTTCTTCAGGGCGATGGCTTTGTTGGCGACTCCTGCGACTTCCGCCACCGGACCGGGACCTTCTCCACGGCTCAGGCCTTTTCCCCAAATTAATCCCGGGCCTTGAATCGCCAGATCTTCCAGGTTTTCGCCCCAAATCAAACTGTTGTGCCAATGGTTGTGGCCATAGTCCTGATAGGCCTCCCATGGCTGGTTGGATTCGGCCAGGTCATAGCCTTCTGACTTGTTCTGCGAAGGCGGGTCCGCCGCCAATATTGTGCAGCCCATGCCGAGTGCGAGTGCAACTTTGCTTTTCAGATGAATGGAGTAGCACAAATAGGTTCCCGCCGGGAAAACAACCGTACCTCCTCCCGCATTGGCTGCGGCCTCTATGGCGTGATTAATTGCCGGAGTGTCTATTGATTTCCCATCACCCTTGGCTCCGTATTCGCGAACATCGAAAACGGGCTGCGGCAGGGCTGGTGCGGCGGACTCCGCCAATCTGGCCCCGACTTTCGATGAACGCGATAGACCTGCCACCGCGACTCCGGCCGCCTGTAGAAAACCTCGCCTCGTGTTTTCGCTCTGACTCATCGTTATGCTCCTAGCCTGCTGACAATTGAACTGCGGACTATGACTGCTGACTATCTCGACTATTTTTGGAGGTTCTGAATCCTGTCCAGTCGCGGGGCGAGCAACTGAATTGCCAGCACGGCGACAGCATATGCGGTGCCGGAAATGAGGAACGGAACCAGATAGCTGCCAGTCGCCTGCAGGACGTATCCGACGACCTTGGCAATCAGCATTCCCCCGATTCCTCCGGCCATCCCACCGAGCCCGACCACAGACGCGACTGCCTCGCGCGGAAACATATCAGAAGCGGTCGTAAACAAATTGGCGGAGAACCCCTGATGTGCCGCTGCCGCCAAGCCAATCAGCAGAACGGTGGGCCAAAGTCTAGCGCCACTGTACACCGAGACGATCGGCATCACACAGATCGCGCAAACCAGCATGGCAATTTTTCTTCCGGCATTCACAGAAAACCCGCTCCGGATGAGCCGAGACGAAAGCCATCCGCCAGCGATGCTGCCCGCATCCGAGATCACATAAATCGCGACCAGAGGCAAGCCTAACTGCATCAGGTTCAAGCCATGCTCTTTCTGGAGGAATCCGGGCAGCCAAAACAGATAGAACCACCACACGGGATCGGTGAGAAACTTGGCGATCAAAAAGGCCCAGGTCTGCCGGAATCCCAGGAGTGTGGCCCAGGGTACCTTCGCATTGGGCGGCTCGTTGTCGCTGCGAATATATGCCAACTCCTGCGGCGAGCAACGCGGATGCTCCTCCGGCGCTCTGTAAACAATGATCCAGAGAAAGAACCAGAGAAAGCCGGCGGCTCCTGAGAGCAGAAACGCCCATCTCCAGCCCAGGTGGATCACGATCCAGGGTACGATCAAAGGTGTCAGAATCGCGCCCACGTTGCTGCCCGCATTGAAGATTCCGGTGGCGAGCGCGCGCTCTTTTTGCGGAAACCATTCGGTCACGGTTTTGATGCTCGCCGGAAACGCGGCCGATTCGCCGAGTCCGAGGGCTGCGCGCGCGAACGTGAAACTCAGGAGAGACGTGCAAGCAGCGTGGGCCATGGCTGCGACGCTCCAGAAAACGATCGAGGCGGCGTATCCAATGCGGGTTCCCACCCGATCGATGAAACGGCCGACGACCACCATCCCGCCGGCATAGGCCGCCTGGAAGGCGAACACCAGATTGCTGTAGTCGATTTCATTCCATCCCAGATTGTGCTGCAGGGTGGTCTTCAGCACGCCGAGCACTTGGCGATCCATGTAGTTCTTGCTGATTCCGAGAAACAGAAGCGTGCAGATGACCCAACGGAATTTCCCGATGGCCCCGCCTGTGGGTGCCTCGCCGGGTAATTTGACCCGAATGCCGCTCACTGTCGGGACCGACTCGTTCTTGTCCATGGAGAACTCTGGGAACATTCGTAGCACTTGCGGCGTTCTGCGTAAAGCACTCGATGGTTTCGTCAAGTAAGGATCGCGATTGACAAGGTATCGTGCATTTGCCATAGTGTCAAAGCGGTTAGATTAATTGAGAAAGGCCGCTTTTTAGGCATTCCGCGCGACTCAAACGAAATCCTATGGACGAAAGCGAAAGTCTGGTTCACTCAAAGCGCTTGCCCGATGGCGCGTCCGGCGAACTCTTAGCCCTCCCGCGCAGCGAGGCAAGATGGGAGTGGATGAGTTTCTTTGTCCGGCGCGTGCAGCCCGGGGTTTCTTATTCCGCTTCTACCGAACATGAGGAGGCCGCTTTCGTGCTGCTCGGCGGGAAATGCAGCGCCGATTGGGGAAGCGGCACAAGGACGATCGGGCGGCGAAACAATGTTTTCGAAGGGTTGCCCCATACGCTGTATCTTCCAGCCCGTCACCGAGTCACATTTATTGCGCAGACTTACTGCGAAATCGCGGAGTGCCGTGTTCCCTCGGAGGCCAACCTCGAACCTCGCTTGATTTCGCCCGATGATGTTGTCAGCAGTTTGCGGGGAGGAGGCAATGCGTCGCGGCAGATCGTCGACATCATTACTCCTTCTTTTCCTGCGGATAAGCTCATGGTTATCGAGGTCTACACTCCTGGTGGTAACTGGTCGAGTTATCCGCCGCATAAGCACGATGTTCACCGTCCACCCGCCGAGGTGGACCTCGACGAAATCTATTACTATCGCATTCGCCAGCCTGAAGGATTCGCGCTGCAGCATCTTTATTCTGCCGAGAACCCAGCCGGGCGCACGGTGCAGGCTCGTGACGGAGATTTAGTGCTGGTGCGCAGCGGATTCCACCCGGTTGTGGCCGGGCCCGGATACGATGTCTACTATCTGAACTTTCTGGCGGGATCGGCGCGCGCCCTGGCGGTTACGGAGGATTCGCAGCACGTCTGGATTCGGGATACCTGGAAAGAGACGGATCCCCGCTTACCTCTGGTAAAAGGCTAGACGAGTAAGTGGAGACTCATCCAGCTTTGCGCCGTCCTCGCTTCATGCATTATCGTTTTTCTTCGTGGGTCACCCTTCGGAAAATGATTACGGTAAGGAGCATGGCTCCATGAAAACTCGCCTCACCACGGCCCAGGCTATCATCGGGTTTCTCAAGAATCAGTTCAGCGAGCGCGATGGCGAGCAGAACCGACTGTTTGAAGGATGTCTCGGAATCTTCGGCCACGGCAATGTTGCCGGCATCGGACAAGCGCTTGAGCAGGACCCGGGACTGCCCTACTACCTGTTCCGCAACGAGCAGGCCATGGTGCACACGGCCACCGCCTTCGCCAAAATGGCCAATCGCCTGCGCACCCTTGCCTGCACGACTTCGATTGGTCCGGGCGCAACTAACATGATCACGGGCGCCGCGGTCGCTACCATAAACCGGCTGCCGGTACTTCTCTTGCCCGGTGACATCTTTGCTCGACGCAACGTTGCTCCGGTTCTGCAACAACTGGAATCCTCCGCAACCCAAGACATCTCCGTCAACGATTGCTTCAAGCCGGTCGCGCGTTATTGGGATCGCATCGAGCGCCCAGAGCAGATCCTGACCGCGCTTCCCGCGGCGATGCGCGTGTTGACTTCTCCCGGCCGAGACTGGCGCCGTGGTTCTTTCCCTGCCCCAGGATGTGCAGGCAGAGGCTTTCGACTATCCAACCGCCTTCTTCGAAAAGAGAGTGTGGCTAGTCCCGCGGCCGCGATGCGACTCCCAACTCCTGCAGAAAGCCGTGCAATGGATTCGTTCGGCGAAGCAACCGTTGATCATTGCCGGCGGCGGCGCGATCTATTCCGAAGCGACCGAAGCACTCTCCGCATTCGCCGGACAAACCGGCATCCCGGTCGGAGAAACGCAGGCCGGGAAAGGTTCGCTGCGCTTCGACCATGCACAAGCACTCGGGGCCATCGGCGTCACCGGGAACACCGGGCGCGAATATTCTCGCTCGCGAATCCGACCTGATCATCGGTGTCGGAACCCGTTACTCCGACTTCACGACCGCATCCCAAACCGCATTCCAAAACCCGGCAGTGCGATTTATCAACATCAATGTTGGAGAGTTCGACGCCGGTAAGCAGTCCGCCTTGCCGCTCGTAGGCGATGCCCAGGTCACGCTCAAAGAATTCGCTTGCGCTCTGCAGGGCACAACCGTCAGCACCTCTTATGCAACTCGTGTCGCAGAGTTTCGGGAGGCCTGGGAGAAGGAGGTCGACAGGCTTCACATGCTCAGCCCGGCCCATCCGATTAGCCAAGGAGAAGTCATCGGAGTTGTGAACGACATTTCTGGACCGCGCGATGTTCTAGTTTGCGCTGCGGGTAGCCTTCCGGGCGACCTGCATAAAATGTGGCGAACGCGCGATCCCAAGGGCTACCACATGGAGTACGGCTATTCCTGCATGGGATATGAGATCAGTGGAGGCCTAGGAGTAAAGATGGCTGCCCCTGACCGCGAGGTCTACGTGATGGTCGGCGACGGCTCCTATCTGATGATGGCCCAGGAAATCGTGACTTCTTTGCAAGAGAAATACAAACTTACAATCGTGGTGTTAGACAACCACGGATTTTCCAGCATCGGCGGCCTGAGTCGTGCGTGCGGGAATCAAGGGATGGGAACCGAATATCGTTTTCGCAGTAACGGGAAACTCGAAGGGGATCTAATTCCCGTGGATTACGTCACGAACGCCAGAAGTCTTGGAGCAGAGGCCGTGCGAGCCACCACCCGCGATGAATTCAAACAAGCTCTCCTTGCCGCCAGTAGGTCTCAAAAGACATCTGTCGTCGTCATTGAGACAGCGTATGATCAGCGCGTCCCGGGATACGAATCGTGGTGGGATGTACCTATCGCCGAGGTCTCGGAAGTCGAGTCGGTGCGGGCGGCTCGCTCTAAGTATGAGGAGGCAGTTAGAAAAGAGCGGCTCTTCTGATAAATGAGCGGGCAGGAGAACGCCTGGAGAAATAGTCGCATTCGAACTCACTTCGCGACGGTAGTGGGGCCTTTCGCCACATGCAGCGCAAACCCGCAGGATTCGCGAATACGCAACTCCGGTTGCAACTTTCGCACGACGGCTTTCTCAGTACTTCCGCCAATCCTTCGGACTAATAACTCCACGGCCTCGCTGCCTAACTGGTGTTTCGGAAGCTCTACTGTAGTCAACTTCGGATGAAATACTCCCAGCCACGGATAATCGTCGAAACTTACTAACTTGAAATCATCAGGACACTTCAATCCCATCTCTTCCGCCGCCTGTAACAGGCCAATTGTCATCAGGTGATTCGCAACATAGACTCCATCGGGCTGATGCGACAGTAACGCATGTCCGGCACGAAAGCCTGACTCGATTCGGTAATCGCCTTCAACCATTAGATCCTTCTCAAGGGGCAACCCCTGCGACTGTAATGCGTCTCGAAATCCCTGCATGCGTGCAATCGCATTACTGATTTTTAGCGGACCGCTTATCAAGCCGATTCGCCGGCAGCCAGCGCGCGCTAGGTGTGATACTGCGTCATAAGCGCCCTGATAATCATCAGAGATGACGGCATCCTTGGTCAGTTTCGGATAAGTCCGCATCACCAGCACAAAAGGAATGTTCACCTGCTTGATCATCTGCCGAAGCGCCGGGCGGAGGTCACCAGCAGCTTTGGTCAGCAGAATCCCATCCACTCGCTTGGACAGCAATAACTCGATCTGAGTTTCTTCTTTCTCCAACGTATCGTCGCTGTTGCAAAGCAAAAGGTTGTACCCTTGGCGCTGTGCTGCATCTTCCGCGCCTCGTACTACCATTGGAAAGAACGGGTTCGCGATGTCGGACACAATCATTCCGATCGTGTGTGTGCGCTGCTTGGCCAGGCTGCGCGCGACGAGGTTCGGCCGATAGTTCAGCCTTTGAATGGCTTCCTCGACCCGCTCGCGCAGTTTTTTCCCTACATGGCTCTTATTGTTGATGACGGCCGAAACCGTAAAGACCGAGACCTTCGATTCGCGCGCGACATCATAGATGCTCGCCGCCTTGGTCCCCTTCGATCGATCCTTCGATTTAGCCAAGGGCATAAATTCAGACTTACACAAATTTGCAAGTCGGCTGTTAACTTTCCCGGTCCGCTAGGTTCGGCTGACCGAGTCGACTTGTGTACGGCCGATTCCGCATCCAAGTCAAGTGGATTCAAGCAAGATCTGGATTCGGCACAACAACGTCTCGCACCAGCGACTCTAACTCATGACAAGCAGCTATAAATTGGCGAAGCGTGCGGCGCGTCGGCCCGAACGCATCGAACTCGTTGATGGCAAGAACTTCCTCGCCCATGGCTCGACGAAAATCCGCGAACTTGCTCGAAAGTCCCTCGACAATCTTCTCATCGACTGGCACCCCGATTCGATTCCGTACCGGCACATCACTGGCATTAAACCGAACCTGCCAGGAATAGGGAGGCGAGATGACGACGTCACCTCCGATAAATTCACTCCAGTGCATGTGATTGCGGAACGCCGCCGACAGCAACCGAATTCGATACCCGCGGTCTCGGAATAGTTGATAAGTCTTTTTGAAAACCGCCACTCCTGCCCATTCGGTATAGCCGGGATCGACTGCGATATTTTCTTTCTCGATCAGAACCTTCAACCAATCGTCGAGCCGGCCGACCATGATCGTACAAACCGGGCCCATGCTGGCGATATCTTTGCCCTCTCGTTCGCGCCGCGCGAATCCGCGCTCCACCGCCTCCGCCACTGCAATGCACTGCGGTAAAGTGAAACACACGGTTGCATTGATGCTTATTCCGCGATACGTCGCTTCCTCCATCGCCGGAATTCCCGCCCGAGTGGCCGGAATCTTCACGATCATATTGGGAGCCAGTTCGCTAAAACGTACCGCCTGCTCAACGATTGCCTTGGAGTCGCGGAAAAATCGCGGATCGGTCTGGATCGAGAGCCTTCCGTTTTTCCCGCCTTCTTTGTCGAAGATCGGCTTCAACAAGGCCGCGCCCTGAACCGAGATGTCCTGCACTAACTGCCACGCGATTTCGCCCTCCGTCGCTACCGGTCGTTCCTGCATCACCGCTCGAACTCTTTCTTTCAACCTTGGATCCTTCTTCAGCACTCCCAACGCGATGACGGGATTGCAAGTAGCGCCCACTGCCCCGTGCTCGATGGAATAAGTAAGTTCCTGGCTCGCGGCCGAATCGTTCCAAAGACGAGTTGGCGTCGACTGAGTCATCTCATGCAGGGGACTCTTGTAGGCCACGACGCTGGTCGGATTCATGAGTTCCTCCGTAATGATATCAGCCGCGTACTCGGGCGCCGGCGGGCGGCTCACGGCGCGCGAAACAATTCACGATCCGGAATTAACGGCACGCGGACCACCCTGCACATGGGACTCCTCGGCCGCAATTGCGATCTCCAGTGCCCGCATGCCGTCCTCTCCCGTGACGCGCGGGGGACGGTCGTGCAGCATGTTATGAACGAAATCCTGCACTTCGGCCAGATAAGCATCCGCAAAGCGGCTCAAGAAATGATCCGCGAGGACACTGGTCCCACCTGCTGCGCTCAGGAACGTCACCGGTGTCTTATCGATGCTGCCTACAAAAATTGAGCCTTTGGACCCCACAATTTCGGTGCGCACATCATAGGCGTAGATGGCTTGCGCGTAAGAGTCGACGTTGCCGATGGCTCCGTGGGCGAATTTCAGATTCACGACGCTCGCGACCACGTCTTTGTATTGCGCCAGTTCGGGTCGAATCGCGACTGTTGTGTAAGCTTGTACTTCAGCGACTTCATCCCGCATGAGCCAGCGCGCCAAGTCGAAGTCGTGAATCGTATTGGTGTAGAACAACATTCCATTGATGTTGGATTGGTAGGCGGAGAGCGGAGGGACATCACGGTCGCGCCCGAGCGACTTAAAGAGTACGGGGTCGCCGATCTCACCCGCCTCGATTCGTTTCATCGCCGCCGCATAGGCAGGATCGTAGCGGCGCATGAAGCCGACCTGCAGGCGGACACCCGCGTTGGCCACGGACTTCAGGGCCTTTTGAGCATCACCACGATTGGTCGCAAGTGGCTTTTCGCATAGGATGTCCTTGCCGGCAGCAGCGGCGGCTTCAATCACTCTCGCGTGAAATTTGTCAGGAACTGCGATCAGGACTGCATCGATCTCCTTACACGCGAACATCTCCTCAATGCTGGAAAAGTATTTGTCGATTTCCAATTCTTCCGCAGTCTGCCGCGCTCGCTCATGCGCAACATCCGCTATTGCAACGAGGCGCGCCTCTGGAACCACGCGGCGAAGGTTCTCCGCGTGGCGCCTCCCCATTTCTCCCACTCCCACAACTCCCACTCCAAGTTTTGCCACTATAGATGATCCTTTTCGGTCTGAGCGCGTTGAATCGACTTTTCTTAAGCCACCGGCGAGGCGGCCCAGTTCACTTAATCCTTAGCGCGTTGGTACCCCCGCCATGTCTGCTACGACTCCGCGGAGATAGCGTAGACTGGCGGCCACACTTTCGGCCGGCGGAATTACCGTTGCGCCAAATTTCACATCCTGTTCTATCACCGACCAGCCGGAGTAGTTATTTTTCTCCATTAGGCGGAACAGACCTGGAAAATCCACCGAACCCTGACCGATGATCGTGAACACTTTCTCTTCGATTGCTTCCTCGAAGGTTAATTTTCTGCGGCGCGCTTCTTCGAGGACCTTGCGGTCGACATCTTTAATGTGAAGAAACCTCAGCACGCTGGCGAACTTCGCTGCCTCGCGGATGCTGTCGCCACCGCCGTACTCGCAGTGTCCCGTATCCAGGCACAGTCCGATGCCAGTATGCGCCGTGGCGTCGAAGAAGCGTTCGCATTCTTCCGGCGTCTCGACGTAGGTGGCAATGTGAGGATGAAACACGAGATCGAGCCCGAACTCCGCAGAGACCTTGGCCGCTTCCTCCACAACCCGCACGACGTTCTTCCACTGGGCTGCATTGAGCCCGGCGCTTCCATCACGCGGCACTCGCCCCGACAACCGGTTGCGCTCATCCGATTGGGCGTCGGCCAGAACCAGGAATGGCGCTTTTAGCGTAGCGAGCAAATCGCCGACTTTACGGATTTGTGCGACTGCGATTCCCGCCGACGCGGCATCGCTGAGCACCACGGGAACGAACGACCCCAGGAGCGTCAACTTTCGGCGTTCCAACTGCGGCTTGAGCACCGCGGGATCTGTCGGAAAAAATCCATACGGCCCCAGTTCTGTTCCCGTGTATCCGGCGTCTACCATTTCGTCCAGCATCTTCTCGTACGATTGATTCCAGGACGGTCCGGGATAGTCCAGTACGCCCCAGCTATCGGGCGCACACGCAAAATGAAAACGCGACACGACGTCATTCATAGATGAACCTCAAAGGAAATCAGGCGCTTCCTGTGCATCCAGGGCGGACCTGTTGCAGGCGACGGCCGAAATTAACGAGGCGTTGGCCGATCTAACCGCTTAGCAGCCAAACCTCGCGAGCGTCCGTCAGGAATAATACCCCACCTCTCGTCGTTTGCCAACTGTACGAACAAGCGACTGGCGTTGTGTTCACAAGCAGCATCCAAAATCGGCGTTTCCCACGGCAGTGATCCAGTTTCAGAATCGTTGGCCAGCCTAGTCGGTGCGGGTTGCAGCCACAAGTTCCCCCGCGCACCAGGTTATCAAGCTCTGCACTCTAACCACGAAAGAAGGGGCCCCGTTTGACGCCGCAGTTTCGTGGTGCGAAGATTCGAGTCGCCCAGAAGTTGCGGATTACCGGCGCAGGAGCAGAATCGAAATCGAGTTTCCGGAGGAATCTATGAACTGCAAGTTGCCGGCGAGGCTGCTAGCGGCCTTGCTCTCGGTGTTAATGCTTTCGTCGGTCTCGGCAGCGCAAGACCAGGTCATCAAGATCACAGCTAACTGGGACAAGATAGTCTGGGTTTCGCAGACCACACCGACGCTGCAGGTCGTCGTTAATCCGCCGTTGCGGCGCGGGACGCCCGTGCATGACAACGCGTTCCAATCGCTGCGCGACCTTGGGGCCGACTATGTCCGGTATGTGCCGTGGCTGCCCTATCCGAAGCTCGGCGTTGCGGAACTGGAGCCCCCCAAAGACGGCAAGGCCACGTGGGATTTCAGCCTGATTGATCCAATGACTATCGACTTTCTGAATGCCACGAAAGGGCACCCAACGATTTTGAACTTCAGTACGATCCCTCAGTGGATGTTCGTCTCCGACAAACCGTGGAGCTATCCCGCGGACCCTGACCAGGTAACGTGGGATTACGAAAAAGGCACGGCGCTGCGCGATCCCACGATGAAGGAGGTTGCCGATTACTACGCGCGGCTGCTGGCCTGGTACACACAGGGCGGTTTCAACGACGAGTTTGGCAAGCGTCACGAGTCTGGTTATCACTACTCCATTTCTCACTGGGAAGTCCTGAATGAAGTTGACTTCGAGCACCACTTCGACGCGGAAACTTACACCCGGCTCTATGACGAGGTCGTCATCGCCATGAAGAAGGTACAGCCTGATATGAAGTTTGTCGGGCTGGCGCTGGCTTCGGAAACTGAGCCGCACTTTTTTGAATATTTCCTCGATCACAAGAACCACAAAGCGGGAGTGCCGCTGGATTTTATCTCGTATCACTTCTACGCAAATGCCGCCACAGACGAGACTCCGGAAGTGGAGCAATTCGCCTACTTCGACCAGGCGGACGGATTCCTGAAAACGGTCCGCTATATCGAAGCGATCCGCAAGCGATTGTCTCCAGAAACCAAAACCACGATCGACGAACTCGGCGTCATTTCAGCCGATGACGGAGGGCAAAACGATCCGGGACACGTTACAAAGCCCATTGAGAACTCATACTGGAACCTCGCCGGGGCACTGTATGCCTATCTGTTCGGGGAGATGACGAAAATGGGTATCGACGTCGCGGGCGAGTCACAGCTGGTGGGCTTCCCCACGCAATACCCGAGTGTTTCGATGGTTGATTGGAATGATGGGAAGCCGAACGCGCGATTCTGGGTTCTAAAGCTCTTGCATGACAACCTCGGACCCGGCGACAAAATCGCAGAGATTGCGGACGACAATCCTTACGTCTATGCTCTCGCCTTTTCGACGCACGATGGCAAGCGGCGAATTCTGCTGGTCAACAAAAGGGATCGGAAGTTTGAAGTTTCGGTTGCGGGCGCAGCCTCCGGGCAGATCAGTTTCGTGGATCAAACCACAAGCTTTCAGCCGCCGGCAACAGCGAAACTGAGCAGCGACAGTGTAACGTTAGGCGGATATTCAGTAGCCGTTGTAACGTTGCCCTAACTTCATTCCGAATTATGGTTTGCTTCCGGGCAGTTCTCGTGATTGGCGGGACTGAACTGTTACGGGCGCGGCCAAAGCTTCCAGCCGATCGATATCGAACTCCTTATAAAGATCCAGGCAAAAAAGCTCCGGAGCCTGAGCGTAGGTGACCGGCTTCGAAAGTAGGTAACTGAAACTGCGCATGCCGTCACGCACGGTAATTTCTGAAAACAGATCAGGCTCGAGCGCGGCTGCTACCAGCGCCGCGGCCTGATTCCTGATACCACTCACTTCCAGTCGAACCTTCGCAGTCCCGGATTTCTGTTCGGCCCAGCGTGCGATGCGGATGAGTTGCGCCGCTTGCAGGCCCATGGGACGTTCGCCTAGCCCGCCCAGCATTTGCGCGAACTCAAATGTATCCTTGCCCTTCCACGCGGACCCGGTGAACATCAGGTCGAGGGCGAGCACCTGCTCGCCGCGGCTGAAACGTTGCTGCACCACATCGGCGCCGGCGGCTCTGCCGTCGTCATGCAGCACAATGGTCACCGGCGCAGTGTCCGAGCTTTGCAGGATCGATCGCAACCAGATCCCATTCGCGCTCAAACCGTTGTTGAGTTGAAATAAATAAGAGATCGATTGCACGTCGCGGCTTTTGGTCATCGCCGTGGGCCAGGGATCTTGCAATTCCACTGGTTGATACCGGACGATCTCTCGGAGTTTGCTGCGCTCCGACGTTGCCCAGGCCGCTCTCTCCGAAGCTGCGGTTGGAATCGGACTCCGCGTGATCTGGCGGCGCCAGTTGGCGGGCCAGGCCGAGTATCGTCAGATTGTCTTCGGGCAACAGGGTGACCAACTCTTCATAGCTGCGTAGTTCCGCCGGAATGCCCGCTTCATCGGAAATCGGGGGAAGGCCAAAATGTTTGGTGAAGAAACTGTAATCGGCCATCCGGTTGTCCAGTTGATAGTTGTGATCCCCTGGATCCCGATTCTCATGAAAGTTAAGGTTGTCGGCCTTGCCGTAAAGAGCGAAGAACGGTTGAATCGCATCAAAAATCCGCGGCTTGGCCAGGCTTGCCCGAAAACAGCAGTCGTCTTCCCCGTTGTAGGTGAGCAATATTGGCCGTGGAGCCATTAATGCCACCAGATAGGGATAGTCGGAACCTCGCAGAAAATCCGACGCCGACTGCTCGATGTCGCCCATATCCCCGAAATCCTTCGCCTCCACGCGCGAGGTCGTCGCCGCGAATCCCGCAACCGGATTCGAGGCCTTGACGCGCTCATCCAGGGAACTCAACACAATCGTCTGCCATCCCCCTCCCGAAAGTCCCGTCACTCCGATTCGTTTTCGATCCACATGGGGATGAAGGTAGAGATAATCGAGCCCGCGGCGCATTTCCAGGTAAAACACACCTACACCATTGGCTCCGGCCAGATCCAGATGAGCAGCGAACGCATGATCGTTGCCCTCTTTGCTGAGTTCGCCAAACCCGAACCACTCCAGGTTCAGTGCCAGGATTCCGTGCTTGGCAAAAGTGATACACCGTTTTTGCTTGAACTCGTACGAGTACCCGAGCGGACCGTCGTGCCCAGCCACGCTCAGAATCGCGGGCACGGTTCCGTCGAGGTGCTCCGGTTCATACAGTAGGCCGGACGAATAGAATCCTGGAACAATTTCAAATCGCAGTTTTCGGATGCGATACCCATGTCCCGTCTCAATCACGCCTTGCTCTTCGAACTTGGGTGGCGCGTCGACCCACAGCTTGGGCCAACCATGGAACACGACGTCATTCACCAAGTGGCGCCGCAACTGGTCCGCCGTCGCAGTCCATTCTGCGGGCGTCGCCGGCACTTTCGGCAGCGGTGCGATCCCTTGAACAATGTGCTGGCGCATCTGGAAGTCGGCCACTGCCGGAGACAATATTTCGTCCTTGAGTACCTCGCCAATGTGCACGCCCTCGCCTTGAGACCACGCCAGGCAAGGCTGGAGGCAAATCAAAATGCTAACCGTGTAGATTAGTTTGGAGAATTTTCGTTTCAAACCCGCCACTGAGTCTCCTTCGTGCACAAGATGGTCCTCGCCTCAAGCGGCCCGACGCGTTGTCCCAACTCGTAGTCTCTTACGGACGATTCAATAACAGACCGCTCCACGAGTGTCAAATCAATTTCGAAGACGGCAAACCGAAAGCTCAAAAAGGCCAGATTTCCCCGTTCGCGCTAACCGATTATTCCGGCCTTTAATTCGTACTTTGAAACTCCACTTGCAAAAATCTTTTGGTACACTCTGCATGCCAATGTCACAAACCGCCGTGCCCAAGCCATCCATGCCCTCACGAACCTTAAGTTTGGCTGTAGTGATACCGACGCTCTCCCTTGTGGCACTGGTCGGAGGTGTAGGTCCGAACGGTCTTCGGAACGGCGGATTCGAATCCTCAACTCCGGGCGAGTTCTGGCAGGTCGACCCTTCGGAAGCGAAGCAGGCTTTTTCCATCAGCGTGGACCGAACAGACGCCAAGGAAGGACAGCAAGCGTTGCTGATTGCGGCGGATCAGCCGGTTCATCTTACCCTGCGGCAGGAGGTCTTTCTCCCGGTCGGAACACTTTGGCGGCTAACCGGGTGGGAGAAATCTGCGGTGTCGCCGGCTTCGAGCGCTAATAATGCCTCGGCTGATCTTAGCCCTGATCAATCCGGCCTCGGTCAATCTGAACTCGGACCGCGGATTGGGATCGAAGCGCAAGTGGGAGAACAAGGATTCGCTCATCCCACGAACACCGGGGAATGGGAGCAGGAGAGCCTCCTGTTCCGGGTTCCGTCACCTGGCCGAATGACGGTGGCTCTGAATGTGTTCAACAACCAGAGCGGCAAAGTCTGGCTGGATGACGTCCGGCTCGAACCGGTTCCGGAACCGGCACAAACGGAATCGGTGACAATTTCAGACGAGCGCCTCAGCAAACGTCCTATTGATCTGAAACAGGGCGGGCAATTCATCGAACCGCTGTGTGACGTTATTCCTTCTTTGATCGCACAGCAGGTTCGGTCGACCAGTTTCGAAGAAGAAACCCCCTGGAGTAATGCGTACAAGACCGAGGTCGATAAGCCATATCGTCCGTGGTATCCGGACGGTTCGGTGCACGTTGCGACCTATTCTTTTGACACGAACAACCCGTTCAACGGCAAGCGCTCGCAAAAGATCGAATTGCCGCTGGCGAACACCTGGGCGGGCATTTCCCAAGACGGATTCTACCTCGAAGGCGGACATAGCTATCGCTTCCGGCTGCACATGCGCAGCGCGGGCAACGTTGCGGTTCGCGCATCTTTGCACGCAAATGGCGGCACGATTGCAGGCCCCGTATGGCTCGGACGCGCAACCACCGAGTGGAAGGCGGCCGAGGTGCTTCTGGCTGCGAAAAGCAGCGCGAACAATGCCACCCTCACCATTGAGTTTGAGGGTCCGGGAACGCTCTGGCTCGATCGCGTGTCCTTGATTGATACGAACGCCGTCCTGGGGCTCTGGCGTCCCGACGTGGTGAAAGCGCTTAAAGCGATGAATGCGGGGATAATTCGCTTTGGCGGGAGCACTATCGAGGAATTTGAATGGAAGGATACGGTCGGCAACTGGGATACACGCGCTCCTTTCCCGGACGACCCGTGGGGCGGCTTGCAGGAAAATTTTGTTGGAGTCGAAGAGTTTGTTCAGTTGGTGCAACACGTGGGCGCGGAGCCGCTGATCTGCTTGCGATGGACCGGAAGGACTCCGCAAGACGCGGCCAATGAAGTCGAATACTTCAACGGCGGCGCAGAAACCGAATGGGGCCAGATGCGCGCGAAGAATGGTCACCGCGAACCCTATCATGTGAAGTACTGGGAAGTAGGCAACGAAGTGGGCGGACCGGAATACGACGTATCGCTGCCTGCCTTTACCAACGCGATGCGGAAAGTAGACCCATCCATCAAGATTTCCTCTTCCTATCCATCCCTTAACACCGTGCACATCGCGGGGCGAGGACTCGACTATCTGAGCCCGCATCACTATTCCGTGGGCGACCTGAACGGAACCGAGGAGGATCTGCGGCGGCTGCATAACGAAATTAAGCAGGACGGAGAAGGAAAAGATATTCGGCTTTCTGTAACCGAGTGGAACGCCACCGGCGGAGAGTGGGGATTGAAGCGCGGCATGTTGCAGACGCTGGGCAACGCCTTGGTGTGCTCGCGCTATCAGAATATGCTGCACCGCTACAGCGACCTGGTGGAGATCGCGAATCTTTCGAATATGTCAGACAGTTTGGGCGGAGGGCAGCTGCAGCCCGGGCCCGGATGGCTCTACAAGATTCCCAGCTACGACACGCAGGGTCTATACCAGCGAGCGGCTGGATCGTTTCCGCTTGGGGTGGAGCGCGGCAGCGCGCTTTCTTTTTATCTGAGAGAGCCCGATCTGGATGCAACCCTGAGCGCAGACGGAAAAGTGCTTCGAATTTACGGGGTGAATTCCACTCCCGAGCCACGCTCGGTAAAATTCGCGCTTCCTTCCAGCTTCGGTGCAGTTGAGGCGGCGGACCTATTTGTTGTTGCGGACAGCCATTCCGTGGCCGATTCGGAGGCGATGAACTCGCGGGACGATCCCCACCGGGTTGCGATGCAAAGGAAGAAAGCAGATCTCAGGGGACGCGAATTCGAATATCGTTTCGCTCCCTTCGCCGTCACATTGCTGGAACTCCGACTCGCGGACAAGAAATAACTCGGCAGCGACTTTAGATTTTTTCCGGTCTCTTGGCGTATCTCTTGTTCAAGCGCAAACCCGATGTTCATCCGGAACAAAGGAGAAGAAGATGCGACCGGTAAGCTTGATTGGCTTTTCGTGCTGCGCGGCTGGTATTGGGCGTGTTACGGCGAAATTCCGTGCAGCGCTGATCATCCTGAGTATTGCGACGGCGCTGAGCATCACCGCGAGAGCACAAACGGCCACCACCACAGCCGTAGTCAAATCCGAGCAGCCTCTGCTGCCAAGTTGGTTGAAATCCGGAACAGTTCGCTTTGCGCGATTTGATGGAGGCGCCATCGAAACCCAGAAGACATTGCGATCAGACTGGGCGTCGCAATTCACTCCCCAGGATCGCGAGATACTCGCGAATTTGTACGGAAAACACTCGGATCGCATGATTGATTTATTGGTACAGGCAAAGATCAATTTCGTATGGGTCACCTACAGCGTGGGATTTTCATGGCACGATGAGGAAGCCCAACGCGTCGCAGTAAGAGAACTCGTCAAGAAACTTCATGCACATGGAATCAAGGCGGCTGCCTATGTGTGCGCTATCTCGATCTTCTGGGAGAGCATGTTCAAAGACGATCCTCAATCCGTGAGGTGGATCACGGTGGGAAGCGATGGCATCCCCTACAGATACTCAGACGGGCATGACGCGATGCGTTTTGTGGCTGATATTGAGAGCCCCGGCTGGGTCGAATATCAAAAACGTCGAGTGGGAGCAATCATCGACGATGGTCTTGACGCGATATTCTTCGACAACCCTTTTCTTGATTCCCATCCCAGCGAGCCAGACAGCGTCGCTCATTTCTTTGATCAGCTCGTGCACTATGCCCGCCACGAAAAAAAGTCAGACATACCATTTTTCACCAACCTTGGACTTTATCCCCCGTTCAATGTGCTGAATCGACAAATGGATTTCATATTCACCGAAGGCTGGGCTGAACCGGGAGCATGGGACGATCATTGGGAAGTTTCTAACATCCGCCGTGATCGTCTGGTAAAAGGACTGAATCCGGGCGTGAAGCCAATCGTTTCGGAATACTCTCATTTTCAGAAAGGCGACCGCAGCGATTCCTACCTGGGAGCGAGATCAGAAAAGCTGGCAATTGCGGAAGCGGCCGCGTTCGGCACCTCCTATACATGGGACATGGAAGGTCCGTTCGACACAGCCCTGGTTACGCAAAATCCTAAAGCGCTGGAATCCTGGTCGGCGATCAGCCAATACAACGGATTCCTCGAAGACCACCCCGAGATCTACGCCGATGCCGTGAATGTTGCTCCCTTGGCCGTCATTCTTCCAGACCTAAACCCCGACTTTGATTGGCCAGGAGACGCGAAACGCCTGGACTTTCTGGCTAAGAACAGTGTGCTGGGCGATTTCAGGTTCGCAAGCCGCATTACGAAGAAAGAGCTGGCTGCTTATCGGGCGTCATCGTTCCTGCGTATGCGTCTCTATCAGCGGACCAGAAAGAGATGATTCACGACTATCAAAATAACGGAGGCAAAGTCTCTATCTTCGCCGAGACATCAGCTGCAACGGGCTTGAATGGAGAGATTTTGAGCCCCTCCGGAAAAGGTCCCATGACGGCCAGGTCGGACAAATCGGCGGAAGCGCAGGTCTTGGCGGACATCAATTCTCTCGCGCCGGATGCAACCCATGTCGAACTGGACAATGTAGCCTCGCATGTCCTTGCCAACGTCACTTCAGTGCGCGATGGAAGAGCACTCGTCATCCACGTGCTCAACTACGGTCAAACTCCAGTCGGAGAATTGAAACTGAAGCTTGTCGTGGGAAAAGAATTCCAAACACTCGTGGGACGGAAGCCGTCTCTTTTCTCCCCTGACACGAAAAGTGCAGCATTCGAGAAAGTGCAATGGAAGGGCTCGACACTGGAAGCGACGATACCCTCCGTCGACAGTTACTCCGTGGTCGTCGTGCAGTGAGCTCGCCACTACCCTGCTGCCGAAGCCCGTTGAGAACTCTTGGTGGAGGTGGCTAAGGCGCGGCAAATTCAGAATCAGCCACGCCCGTTGCTCACACTTACTGGTTGACTCCGCTGGCGAGAAACCCTCCATCCACCGCAAGAATTGTTCCCGTCACAAAACTCGCAGCTTTCGATGCCAGAAAAACAGCTCCGCCTACCAACTCTTCCAATTTGCCGAAACGCTTCATCGGAGTCCGCATCAAGAACTCCTGCCCTCGCGGAGTTCCGTCAAGAAGTTGCGCATTGAGCGCCGTCCGGAAAACTCCGGGCATGATCGCGTTCACGCACACCCCGGATCCTGCCCATTCGACAGCCATAGTTTTCGTCAGGGACGCGAGCCCCGCCTTGCTGGCGCTATAGGCGGCCACTTCATAGAGAGCAAGAAAAGACCCAAGGGATGCAATGTGAATGATTCGGCCGTAGCGGCGATCCACCATGTGGCGGCCAAAAATCTGACCGGCGCGCAGAGCGCCCGTCAGGTTCGTTTCAAGAATCTCGTTCCATTCCCTTTCATCCGTTTCCAGGATCGGCGTGCGCTTGGTACGGCCGGCGGCGTTGACCATGATGTCCACCTTGCCAAAAGCCTTCACCGCGGCATCGAGCAAACCCTGAAGCGAGGCACGATCCGTCACGTCCGACGTTACTCGCAGGCTGCGGCGGCCGAGCGCTTCGATCTGCCGTGCGGTGCTTGTCCACCTGTTCGGCGCGGCGTGAGGTAGGGATCACATCGGCACCAGCTTCGGCCAGCCCGCAGGCGATAACTTGTCCGATACCCGAAGTCCCTCCGATCACCACGGCCACCTGACCGTCTAACTCCAAGCCTGCATATCCCATTTTTGCTCCTGGAAATCGTCCGGCGCTGGGCCGTCATGAACTGTTTATTCCGTAATTGGTCGGACCCAATCTACTTTGGTCCAGCCCATGCGATCTATTTGACTTGCACTCCACCTAAAGCACAGAACGACAAAAACGTGGCTGAGCGGAGGAGACCGGCCCATCCCCTCTTGGCCGCCATTATACTAACCGAGTCTGCCCCATCCTCGAAGACCGGGAGCCGATCGATAAGGCTTGCCCGGCAAGCTTGCGGATAGAAGCGACTCTCCAGCAAACTGTAGGGCCTTCTCATTTACCAAGGGCGCGATCAGAACTTTTGTTTTTTCGAATCGCCATAAATTTTGATCCAGTGACTCCGCACCATTGCCCTGGTCTGTTTCCCGTTGGCGTTGGACATGATCAAGTTGGAGGCTTGTACCGGCATGTGGCAGTCAACGCATCCTGACACTATTTTCTCTTTCAATGTGCCGTACTCTCCACAGTTTTCTGGTTTATGGCATTCCAGGCAGCGCGCAGAGAATGCCGCAGCGTCACGCTGGCTCTGATGCACGTCGTGACAACTGGAGCAAACAAGACTTGTCGACGATTGATAGCACCGGCTCATCTGCAAAAGCGCAACCTGATTGCCATGAACGTCCACCGCCGCGGTTGGTTTGGCCTGGTCGCGGCTGTAGTATTTATCCAGAGGTTCGCCCGGAAGATAGGAAAATGCGGCGGTCTGCGGGAATCGGCGGCCGCCGTGACACTGCGCGCAAACCTCGATTTGCCTTTCCCGGCTCAACTTTGCCAAACGGATGATATTTGTTCCGGGAGTTTTTCTTGACATCGATTCCACATGCTCGCGCGCCGGCCCGTGGCAGCGTTCGCAAGCAATCCCCAACACCAACGTGTCAGGTTTGTACTGATTTGAGGATGCCAGCGGACTCACCGGCATCGCATATGTCACATGGCACTCCAAACATCGCGGAACCACCGGCCGTTCAAATTTTGCCGCGCCATCCCGGTATCCCGGGCTATTGACCCACGAAGCCAGATCCGTCCAATACGAGACGGGAAGCTGAAACAACTGATCGCCCTTCCAGTACAGATACGTCTGACCCACCCTCCCAGAACCGATAACAATGTCAATTCGCTCCGTGTGCTCGGTGGCGCCTCCTCCGGGAAGCGTCGAAACAGCAGTCTCGTAGAACCCTTCCGGTCTAGATTCCATGCGGAAGTGCAAATTGGGATTGGATGTTTTTAGAATATTTTCGCGTTCGGCAAAAGAACCGAGAATGGATTCCACGCTCGGCGCTCGCGACGTCAGCTTATGGGCCGTTTTGTAATACGTGTCGATTATTTCGGCGTGACATGCGCGACAAGCTTCGTCTCCCGCGTAGCTCCGCGGCATTTGCGGCCCTGGCGCTGCGTGAACGCTTAAAACCCGCCCGGCCAGGAGAAAACTCAAAATAAGGATTCTCTTGCCAGACCTGAAAAGCATCAGTAGAACAACCTCCGGGTGTCCGCATTCTATCCGCGAATCGCTCAGCCGCAAACCACGAAAAACAGCCAATTGCCTAACCGCATAGAGAATCTGCTCGCGGGGGTCGCTGCCTGGTCGTCCAAAACTTCAGTGAACGCTCGAACCAAGAATGCCCACGGACACATTCTCGTTGAGGTACAGTAAAGCGCGTCCGGAACCATGATGGTTCCGACATCCGACCCTGCCCAATTAAATGTCAACCTGCACCGACTCTTCGCCCTGTGAAACGGCGTCTCCGCGTGCGCCCAGCCGCCGAGCAGTCTTGCGCAGCGTTGCCTTGCTGTGCGGATGTGAATTGGCGAGACTAATCACGCCGTGGTATCTACGCGCGGAATCGACGACCGTGGTGCCGACGAGTGAGGGCAAAACTCAGGCCAAGTTTCGAGTTGGCCGGTTCCACAAGATTTATGACCCGTCGAGGGGAGAGAAGCAACGGTGGTACATCAACGACCACACCTTCATCCGCGCAGCAGACCGTCAATGGCACCTGTTTGGTATCACGCATCCCGAGCCTGCGAGTCCCCTAGAAGAGAAATTTTTCGCGCACGCAACTGCGCCGGAACTCACCGGGCCGTGGACCAAGCAGCCAGCGATTCTGCACTTCGCTCCAGAGTTGGGGGAGACTCTAGTTTGGGCGCCTTACGTATTCGAGCACGACGGCATCTACTGGATGTTCTACTGCGCGGGCGGCGCAGGCCATGAGGAATATCGCATTCACCTGGCGAACTCATCGGATCTTTTCCATTGGGAACGCCATCCAGATAACCCGATGATTGTGGACGGTTACGATGCGCGGGACCCGATGGTCATGAGATACCAGGATCTGAGATACGAAGATCAGTGGATCTTGTACTACACGGCAACCACTGACCCTACAGGCGGGCACCATACGGTGATGGCCACGACCAGCAATGATCTGGTTCACTGGTCCAACAAGAAAACGGTGTACGTGGATTCTGCCATCGGCAAAGAAGGCGGACCGACGGAATCGCCATTCGTGGTGGCGCACAAGGGAAAGTACTTCCTGTTTGTCTGCACGAACCGCAGATACAACCAGACAGCGGTGTATGAGAGTGATAACCCGTATCATTGGGATTCTGCAAATCGGATTGGCTCATTTCGCGCCCACGCGGCTGAGGTGATTCAGACGCCGGAAAAGTGGTTCGTCTCCCGCGCGGGCTGGGGCCAGGGCGGCGTTTGGCTTGCGGAGTTCACCTGGAAAGATTAGGGCCGCAAATTTACTTTCACGGGTTCAATTCGTCAGTTTTTCGAGTTGCGCACGTATCGCGGCGGCGAGCACCATGATAGATACGGTGAGCTTCTTGTAGAGTTGTCGATGCACGCGAGGCCTCAGTTATAGCGGCAGAATAATCCGTTTGCAATAGAATCCGCCGCTAATGGCAAAATCTCGTGCCAGGTACAAAGTTGTTCATGAACAACGCCGGAAAGGCACAGCAATCCGTTAGGACGAGCTGATAATCTTACGACTCGGAGACAACCAAAATGTTGAGGCTGGCAAAGGTTTGTGTTTTAGCGGCATTCGGCCTGAGCTTTCTTGCAAACGCACCGGCGCAGGAACAGGTTCTGCGAAGCTTGATGGAGCCGCACGACTACGTGCAGAAACGCGCGTCAAGCTACGATCGCTCCGGAGGAAATGCGGATTATCGTGAGATCAAGCCCGGGGACACACTCACGCTGCTTGATGAATCCGGGCCTGGGATCATCACGCACATCTGGATCACGATCGCTTCGCCCGAGAAATTTCACCTGAAGAAACTCGTTCTGCGAATGTACTGGGACAATGAGCCAACGCCGAGCGTGGAAACTCCCATTGGAGATTTCTTTGGCCTGGGCTTGGGAGATTACTACCGATACGAGTCCATTCCTCTGGCCGTGGGTTCGGACATGGCCTTGAATTCTTTTTTCTGCATGCCATTTCAGGCGCACGCGCGGGTCACGGTAACGAATCAAGGGAACGAGGCGGTCGACCATTTTTATTTCAATCTGGATTATCAGGCTTACCGCAAAGCACTGCCCCCGCAGACCATGTATTTTCACGCCCAGTACCGCCAGGCCGCGCCGGCGCACGGCTGGGACAACCATTGGGCAAACAATTATGTCCCGGCGATTGAAGGGAAGAAAAACCTCGACGGGCGAGACAATTACGTGTGGCTGGAAGCAAGCGGCCGCGGGCATTTTGTCGGTGTGACGATGTCGGTCCTGCAAAATCAGGACGGCTGGTGGGGCGAAGGTGACGATATGTTCTTTGTTGATGGCGAGGAAAAGCCCTCAATCAACGGCACCGGGTCGGAGGATTATTTTCTGGGGGCGTGGGACTTCGGCGATCACCCGTTTGCCTATGGTTCGTTTGGCGCGCCAGTCAAGGGAGACGAAGTGGCCGGGAGTCATTCTTCGGTCTACCGGTTCCACCTAGATTCGCCGATCCCTTTCACAAAGTCTTTGAAGGCGACTATCGAACATGGCCACGCGAATCACCGATCCGATAACTTTTTCTCGGTTGCGTATTGGTACCAACTGGAGCCACACGGCTCCTTCCCGCCGCTGCCGCCTGTTGAGGAAAGACTGCCAAGAATTTACCCGGTGGGAGGGCCCGGAAACGCCGGCAAGTAAGCACCCCCTAAGCAAGTGTTTGCACAGCACCTCGCAAGTGGTGATGTGACGTGGTCCTCCGCGAAGTCGGCAATTCAGTACCATCCCAGGCCTGCGAAAGGATTCGAAGGAGACGAAGGCGAGACGAAAAGTTGGCTGCGCCTAACTTCGCGATTCACTGTGGCCCTTTCCTGATTTTGGTATCAGTCTAGGTATCACCACGACATAAGTACAACATATAGGTAATGGCGGAGAGAGTGGGACTCGATTTCCGCCACTTAGCACAAATCGTAGTGCCGACTAGACATAAGTGACAATGGGGTAGTGGTGCCATCAAACGACACCACTACCGACAATGGCCTGTGTTTATGCTGGTTTCAAGTAGTTTCTCAACTTCGCGTCCGATGCCTCCAAGAACCTCCAACGGCCTCTATTGACCACAGAAACGGTATCACTGGTATCACCTTCGAGTGCAGAAAACATCGATTCTTGCATCCCTGAAAACTTTATTCTCTCAGCTTCAAAAAACATTCAAGGAGTGCTCGAAGAACGGCGGAGAGACTTTCCAGCTGACGCCTTGGCGGGCGAGGTGGAGAGACCACAGTCTCTCCGCCGCTAGCACGCGATATCAGCCGGTATCATTTTCGTATCACGACGCACCCCAATGGAGAGCGCATGTCTCCAACGCATGCGCTTTTGGCGCTCAATTCGACCGTCGATCCTATACTCAACTGTTACGAATCCAAAGCAGCAGGTGAAGCTGTCGCTGTCCACCTTGGTCTTGAATTCTACGACTGTCAACCCCGCCCTCGCGCCCTCGACCCGAAGAGTGCAGATCGCTACATCACGGGAATCACTTGGAGATGTCGGTTGCACAGGTGCAGTCCGTAAGTAGGAGAGGTGATTCCAGACGGTGCACGCGACCGTAGCCTTGCGTCGCGTCCACAAAGCCTGGTGTGGCCGCACTGGGAGCTTGATTCTCGCACTTCAGAACAGCATACGCAGTACCCAGCCATGAAAGATTCGATTCAACACACCTGAACGCATTCCATTCCGAGCAAGGCGCTCAACTTTTTCAATTTGCTCGAAATGTGCCCGACTCCTACCGCACAATGATGTGCCGGCCCATGGACATTCCATTGTTCGAGAAAGCGCCTAGCTCCGAGAGAGAACCTATATCGGCTGTTGGTATTGCCGATCTCGAGAATGGGTCCCTCGACGGACTTTCCTTCCGCCGTCAGTAGTTTGAGTTTGCCGTCAACAGTCTGCACGACGGAAAGCAAAGTCACGGAGCCGTGCCTCACCGACATTTCCACCGAAAGTCCTCCTCCGACTTTGCCGTGGTAGACCTGGAGCGGGCGGACCTTGGTCCTTCCTTCGGCGATGCCAATATGTCCCGGTCCATCGTGTCCCATGAGCACGATGTCATCGTTGTAATCAACAGCGTAGAACTCCGTGAAGGAGCCCCCTGCACCGAACGAGTCCATGATCTTCATTGCCTGGACGTTCTTGATTTCGTATTCTCCGGCCACAGGCACCCCGCGCCCGGTCAACAGACTCGAGCCGAGAATGATTGAACTGATTGCATCTTCGTTGTCGGGACTGCCAACGCCTTTGTGGTAATACGCCAGCGACCCGACATGGTGAAGTTCGACCAAGCGATCAAGAGCAATGGAAGTGCGCGCCGCGCGCCGAAGTTCCTCTTCGGGGCAATCGGCCTGTACATCGAAGCTAGTCCTGAACTCCGCAACTCTTCGACTTACATCTGCGTCGTTCACGTCGCGCCGTATTGCTGCCAGTTCTTCCACCTCGAGTATCTCGATGTGTCCGCCGAAGTAGGCGCATTGCTGCGTAAGGTCGGAGTAAATATCGAGCATGCCTCCGTAGTAATTGCCCATGACGCCGAGACGGTTGTGCTCCATCACATGGGCCACGCGAGCCGCTTCGATCCATTCGCCGATTTCGCTCCAAGCGATCGGGTCGTTTTCCAGCATACCCGTGACCTGAAAGAACGGGATACGGCAGCGATTGAAAACGTTCGCAATCTCTGGCACCGGGCAGGCTTGGCAGTATGCGAGCCACTCACCCGTCATCTCTGTGCGATCGCCCAGACGACTAAATCGTTCGTACTCGACAGCAGGCGCAGGCGAAAGGTTCAAGATGATGACCGGAACCTTCGCGCGGCGCACAGCCGGCAGCACAGTTGATGACAGAGCATAGGTTGTGACGTATAGAAAAATCAGGTCGACATCTGCTTTGCGGAATTCGTGCCCCGCCCAGAAGGATTTCTCGGAAGTATCAATCAATCCGAGATTCGTCACCTGCACGCGCGAACTCTCGAGTTTTAGAGCAACCTGTGCGAGGAACCCAACTAGCCTGTCCTTTAGACCGGGGAACTGTGGCCAGTAGGTATCCAAACCGATGCCGAAGAGTCCCACTTTGAGTTGATCGTCGGAAGTTATCGTGTGCATGTTCGGCATAGTGCTCCGGTCAGTGCAATCCCGGAATCTGCGTAAGGATAAACTCAGTTTATGAAGAGCTACAAGCAGGCAAGGTCGATACCGCTGTTGTTTTGAGATGCGAAATGAAAGCGTAGTCGTCGATTTTGCCCGATAGCTGCGGGCCTCACGGCGAATGCGAAACTGAACAGCGACACGTGCAGCCTGGGAGCTTTCTCGGTAGCTGTCGTCACGCTGCCTTAGGCAGCAGCCTACTGGGAGGGCGTGGCGTCTACCTCCTGCTTTGTTACTTCCCGCGGCGAGAACACTGGTTCTAATTCCTTCTGCTGGTTGGCTATATCGTGCAGTCGTCGGTATTCGGATAATGCTTTCTGCTGTTCCGCGACATTGCCTAGGGTTCCCTGGATTTTGGCCAAACGATACCAGCAAACCTGGTTCTCCGGATCGAGGGCAACGGCACGTTGAGCGTGAGCCATCGCCTGTTGCGGCAGGTGTTTTTCCAGGAGAACCGCAGCCATGCCCAATTGAGCCTCGGCGAAGTCCGGATAATGCTGTAGCGCCTGGTCGAAGTATCGCTCGGCCTCGTCGGTCTGTCCGTTCCTTCGATGCATTTCTCCCAGTTCATACGCAGCGTTCGCGTTGTCGGAATGCATGCGCAACTCCTCCTCGAACTCCTTCCCGGCCGCAGCCACGTCGTCCTGCGATTGATCCTGCCAAAAGCGGCCGAGCAAGCTTCGGCCGATGCGATAATGGATCCCAGGCCGATTTGGTTCGAGCCGCAGCACTTCCCGATATTCTTGAATCGCCTGACTGTAGGAGCCCTGGCTCTCATGAGCTTCGGCGGCTGCGAGATGTCTCCAAACAGACCCAGGAGCAACCTGCGCCAGCTTTTCCATGGTCAAGAATGCGAAATTTCCGTACACCTTCCCAGTTTGATACAGGATTTCGGGGTCGTCGGGGTAGAGCCGATTCAGCTCCAGCGCCACTTCTACGGACTTGCTGTCTTTTTTAAGAGCTGTGTAAGAGCGCTCCAATTCGAGCCCGCACATGCGTTTGATTTCAGGATCGGAAGATTGACGAAATGCCTTCTCGAGGCCCGACAAAGCCTCGTTGTAATGGCCGAGTTCCGACAACGACATGGCCAGAAGGCTCGAACTCTTGACCAAGCTGGGTTTCAGTTTCAGCGCCTGGCGTAGCGCGGGCACTGCTTGATCGAATTTCCTCTCCTCAAAATAGATCAGTCCCAGGTTTGCATGCACTTCGGCGATTTCCGGCTCGAGGTCTCGCAACTTTTCGAATGCACGTTCCGCCCCGGCGTAGTCGCCGCTTGACAAGGCACTCTGACCCTCGTCGGAATATCGCTGGATAGCGGAGTCTTGGCCTAGGGCTCTCGGTGCGAGAAAGGACACCGAAATCAGGAAAGTTCCCGCAACTTTTTTGTGTAGATGCATCACCTTTCGGAAGTGTACTCCAACAAACTTCCACCGGATCGAGACTCGACCCGGCGGAAGTTTTGCATCCTCTCCTGTGGCAAATGTCTAGAAGATGATCTTACCTCCCAACTGCAAAATTCTTCCCGGACGGGCGCTGGTCACCTCGCCGAAGTTGGCGTTGGAAATATTGTCGCTCACCGCGCTCTGCCCTGGTCCGCCGGCGGCGGCGGTGGTTGGGTCGACTCCGTACTGTGTGTGGTTAAACGTGTTAAATGTCTCGACTCGGAATTGGAAACCTACTCGTTCTGTGAATTGAAACATCTTGCCCAAGCCCATGTCCCAATTGTTGATGCCGGGCTGGATTAAGGTGTTGCGTCCAGCGCTGCCGTAAACTCCAAAGGCGGGTTGTTGGAACGCTGCGGTATTGAACCACTCGTGGATGCCCTTATTGCTGACACTGGGACTTCCAATCTGGTTTGCCCGCATGCCAAAGCTCTGGTACGCGCCGGGATCATTGGCCAGAACTGAAAATGGGAAACCGGTCTGGAATGTTGTAATGACGCTCAATTGCCAACCACCAATCGCGGCGTCCTCGGCTCGGTTTATACCCCCCAATAAACGCTTCCCGCGCCCCACTGGCAAACTGTAAACAACGCTGTTGACGAACCGGTTCTTCACACTGAAATCCGAAGGACCATAGTCGAGCCGCGGATTGAGGTCATTCTCGTGACCCGCGAATCCCGCACCCGCTGCCCCAATCCCAGCCGCTGCTGACTTGTCATCCAGGCTTTTGGCATAGGTGTAAACAGTCAACAAAGCGAGATCCTTGGCATGACGCTCGAGCTTCACGTTGAGAGAGTTGTAATTGGAATAACCCGACCAGACGCTGTCCAGGGCAGCGGGCGGGCCAAAGTTAAGCAGGGGTTCGCGTGAGTAGTACGGGCACTGGTTTGCAAGATAGGCTGGCTGAGTCCCCGGCAGCCCAGCGAATGCGGCCTGGCAGGCCGCTAGTTGCGTACCTGCGAGAAGGGGAGGGGTATTCAGATTGACGCGATCCAGCAAATGGTGGGCTTGATTGCCCACATAGCTCAGTTCCAGGGTCGTATTGCGCGCTAGCTCGTGTTGCAGGGACAACGTGTACTGTTGGACGTACGGGTTGCGTGGGTGATCTGAGATTACTACCGCTACAAACTGACTGCCAAAGAGCCCCGGAGTGCTGATGGGGACAATCGCTGTATTCGGCACAAACAAGTTGTCAGTCGATTTGGGAGCCGTCGCCGCTGACTGCGAGTTTGGAGTAAGACTGGTGCGCTCTATGTAGGGATAGTAATCGCCAGAATCGTCAATCTCGCGGGCTTCAGAGGAATCCCAGAAAATACCGTATCCGCCGCGAATCACGGTCTTACTCCCGAATGGCTGATAGGCGAAGCCAATGCGCGGAGCAAAAGGCGTTTTGGAGCTGTCAGCGGGATTGTTCCGGCCGCAATAGTTGTAGTAGCCATTGCCGGCGGGCGCTACCCCGTCGGAGCTTAGAGCGGGATTCGCATAGCACAGACCTCCACCGGTGAAGCGCGAGCCACCGGGCATGTTTTGGTCATCAAACCAAAACATATCGTTCCGCTCTTCGTAGGGTACGTTACGCCAATCCCAGCGCAAGCCGAGATTTAAAGTAAGACGGCTACTGACCCTCCAATCATCCTGCACCCACGGGGAGAGGAAGTTGAATACATAATGGTGCAGGTTGCCGGGAACTCCAGCGACGCTGAAGGGTCCCGGCTGAAATGTGGACGCCGTGTTGTAATAACCTAGAAGAAAATCCGCGACCTCATTACCTGTACCGCAAAGTCCGGAAGGAGTCGTGCAACTGCCGCCAGCGCTGTTGTTCAATATGTTGTTGTTCGTATAGTTATAGCCGCCCAGGTAATTTGTCGCCAGATCGCGCGCTTCCACAAAATGGCGGTAATCGATGCCCACACCGATGGTATGTCTCCCACGAATCATCGTCATCGAATCGGCAAACTCCCATACAGGAATGTCGCTGGTGGTGGGATTATTGCCCGGGCTGCCAAAGGTACTGAGCAAACTGCCTTCAAACCCCACTGTGGGAAAGCCAGCCGCGTAGCTCGGGAGACCGGTGAACACGCCGGTCAGGCCTAGAGCCGCGATTTGACTGCTGGAGGCGGCCGGCGCGCCCTGAATCGACGTCGCGTGCAGATACCCAAAGCGGAAGTTGTTGACGTTCTTAGCTCCCAATTCAATCGTGTGCGAGACCGTCCAACTGGTGGAATCTTGGGTAAAGGTGTTCAGGCTGAAAGTCGGCGATAAGTTCTGAGGATTCTCATTGGAGAAACTCGCCTTGGTGTAACGGAAGAAGATTTTTCCGATGCGGCCCAGTTCTTGATCCAGCCGGTAGGTCTGCTGATTGGTGTTGTTGGGGAGGTTTGCCTGTATCTGATAATTATTGATCCCGCCACCGCAAGCGTTCGCATTCGCCACGCATGCAGGAGTGGGTGTAGGAAATACATTCGCGGCGATCGCTACAGTGGCCAGGCGGGAGAAACTGCTAGCCGGAATGGGTGCTGTAAACGCCGTTCCGGTCTGCGGGTTTCCCGGCATGCATGGCAAGCCCCCCGTCGGAGAGGTTGAGGTCAACGCTAGTTGACACGGTGATCCAGCTGTCAAGTCATAGGCGGGCAATCCTGTCGCAGAAAAATCTCCCCCCAACTCGGCCGGGGTTGGGACAATCCCGTTCACCACATATCCGTTGACGATTCGCCAGCCCTCATAGTTCGCCAGCCAGAAGGTTTTGTTGCGTCCGTTATAGAGCTTAGGAATGTACACGGGACCACCGAGGACGAAGCCGAATTGATTTTGATGCAGCGCGGGCTTCGTGGGGGTAGCCTGGAAAGGGGTCGGAGTGTATGCATCGAAGTCGTTGTTCCTCGCGAATTCGAAGACGGTGCCGTGGATCTGATTGGTGCCGCTTTTACTCACAATGTCAACCTGGTTCGCGCTAAAACCATACCCGGCAGAGTAGGTTTCACTCTGGATTTTGAACTCCTGAATCGCATCCTGCGACATGATGACCGCCGGCGTAGTCAACGCTGGATCGGTGTTGACAAGTCCGTCCAAGGTATAGTTGTTTGATTCAGGCCGACCACCATTGATGCTGATCGCGTTGCCTTCTCCCTGTCGCATCTGTCCCATTTCGCCGACAGTTTGAACGGCGCCCGCGCTAATGAACAGCAAGTTCAAGAAGTTCCGTCCGTTCAGCGGTAACTCATCCACCTGCCGCTCCGTCACGGTCTGCGAGATTGCAGAACTGTCAGTGTCGAGGGCGGCGGCGCTGGCCTGGACCTCAACGGTTTCTGAAACCGCGCCAGTTTTCAGGGAGACGTTTGCCCGGGCCTGCTGGTCGACGTTCAACACGATGTTGTCCACTACGCCTTTCTGGAAACCGGTCGTCTGGACGGTCACCCGGTAAGTTCCGACGATTAGAAACGGAACGCTAAAATCGCCCGACGACGTAGTCTGGGTGTGAGCGGTCACCCCAGTGGCAACATTGGTGATGTCGACTCCGGCGTGGGCAACTACGGCGCCAGAACTGTCAGTAACGGTTCCGAGAATAGTGCCGGTGCCTGCACCCTGGCCGTAAAGGTAAGCTCCCGATATGATCAAAAGGCAAAGGCAGAGAATACGTGTCATCGTGGACATGTTTTTTTCTCCTGGCAATGCTCCAAACTTTGGTCGAACTTAGCGGCGTTTCGACGTCGGATGAAAGCCATCCTGGAAGTTGACGCGCCCCCACACGGTTGTCGCCGTGTCTCTGGAGGCGGATGCTCCCATTGCTTAACGAGCATCGTCAACCGGCAAAGGTTTGATCGCGTGCATTTCGCAATGAGAAATTGCGTCCCCTACCGGTGCGACCATAGCCGAATCGCTATTTTGCGAGCTAATCTACACTTTGTGCGTCTTCGCTTTCGCCGACTACGAAGGGCGGCCTGTATTCAATGTTGTTTCGCAGCGCGAAAGGTGTAGCGAGACGGCGAACACCGTCAGCGAGGAGCCCAAGATGGAATTGACTCTTAGGTGCGGCGTTTAGATGGGATTGAGCGAAAAGACAGCACTTATGAGGAACGGTGCTTCGTTCTCCCGTTCCCATTTCCAATTGGACCAGCCCCCGCGTACGGCTCTGTTCGAACCAACTTTGTCACCGCATCATTCGGATAGTAGTGATCAAGTGATTCGGGGATGATCAGCTTGTGTTCGACGAAGACTGCAGGGGGAACCGGCCGATGGCTGAGGATGTCGATACTGACTCGAATTAAGTCGGCACCGTATCGCTCAGGGAAGTAGGCGACTGAACCTAGAAATCGAGATTTGGGCGAGCGTAATTCTGCACGTCCTTCCGGTGATGCATTTTGTCCCATAACTGCGCAGTTTTCTGCCCGTCCCGCCTCTTCAAAAGCACGAAGAGCCCCGAGTGCGCTCGGATCATTGATCGCCCCAACCAGAACGCGTTGGGCATTGGACGAGCGCAGGTGACGTCGTACGACTTCGAAGCTCTTGCCCAACTCTCCATCGCCGTCGAGGTAGATAACGGAACAACTAGCTGCACTGGGAAGAACAAGATTGATTCCGACCAAGAACCCGGACAGTCGCATCCGTGGTAGATTGCCCGCACGTTTCAGTTCCAGCAGGAGAATCTCGTCCACCTCGGATTGCCAATGTTCCTTTACCCATCGCCCGAGGTAACGCCCCCCGATCAAGCCAGCCTCGTAGTTGTTTGCACCGTAGTACGTCGCGCCCGGATGCGGAATATCGATCGCAATCATGGGTATGCCAGCTTCGCGATATTTCGCGGCTACAATGGGTGCAACTTCTTCATCAGTCTGAAACTCGATCGCCAAATCGACCTTCTCACGCACAAGCAGCTCGGCGTTCCGCTGCGCAATCTTGGCGCTGTAGCGATTATCAAGACAGATCAGTTCGATACCTTCGGCCGCAGCCGCACGCTGCAAGCTCTCGGATACTTCTTTGGAGAATTGATAGTCGGTTCCTTGAGCGGCATAACCTAGCCGATACAGTCTCTGTTTCCAAGGACGGACCCGTGATTGATAGAGATTCTGGCCGACTTTCTCGGCCATTCCACATTTTTCCAGTGTGTAGAGAAGACGAAATGCCATTGTTTTCGGCAAACCGCAGCGAGCCGAAATCTCTTTCAGGGAAAGGGCTTCGCCGGGAGTCCGAAATGCGGTCAGCAACTGCGAGGCGTGAAGGATAGACTTAACGAGGTAACGGTCGCGAGTCTGAGCGACGGGGCTCATAGTGCGTCATGATGCCGGATTTTTTTGATTTTGCAAAGCGAAATTTTCACTTCCAGACACTTCGCCGAATATCTCTCATCGCGTCCCACTGGGTTGGCTTGTCATGTTGATCAGAACCCCGCTCCAGTGGGCCCTGCCGTGACTAAACACACGGCCTTGAATGCGCGTAGAAAATCGGTAATGCATCAAAGGCTTGAAATGACCATGAAAACTGAGTATTCAGGAGCTTCTGGGCACATCCGATTTCACAGGTCAGAAATTAAGGCAGTAGCTGGTAGGCTATCCGGGCGCGCGCCATAACTTCGGGCCACAATCGATGTTTCGAATTCTGACGGCTTTCGGACAAACCAGATACAACTGCGGGCAATTTCGCACTGCGAAATTCGCGTGATTACCCAACAAAGTCGTGACCTAAGCGAACAAGGATTGTATCGTCCCTTCCCAAGTGAGGTCTCCATGGGCTCGTCCACGAGTGAGCGAGTTTTTTCGGCACTAGAGACATTTCGCATCGAGCTTCCATCCTGGGGGTTCGCCAACACCGGAACCCGCTTCGGCAAGTTCATTCAGCCGGCGGCAGCAACGACCACAGAGGAGAAATTGAGCGATGCCGGACAGGTGCATCTTCTGACCGGAGTTTGCCCAACAGTTGCGTTGCATGTGCTATGGGACTGCCCTCGGGGTGTACAGAGTACCGATGAGATCAAGCAGTTCGCCATGCGCTACGGTGTTGCAGCTGGTTCGATCAATCCCAATCTCTTTCAAGATCAGGAGTACAAGTACGGTTCGTTTGGAAATCCCGACGCAACCGTTCGGCGTCGCGCGATGCAGCACACACTCGACAGCATTGAGATCGCAAAGCGTCTCAACAGCCGCGACATTTCTTTTTGGTTCGCTGATGGATCCAATTATCCGGGTACCGCAAACATTCGACAGCGCAAGCAGTGGTTCGTGGATGGACTGAAAGAGGCTCATCGAAGCTTGTCGCCAGATCAGCGAATGCTTGTGGAATACAAGCCGTTCGAGCCAGCTTTTTATCACACCGACATTGCTGACTGGGGGATGGCGCTTCTCCTGTCGCGCGCCGCAGGCTCGCAGGCAAAAGTCCTCGTAGATACAGGCCACCACTATGGCGCGCAGAATATCGAGCAGATCGTAGCCTGGCTGCTTTCAGAGAATATGCTGGGCGGGTTCCACTTCAACGACCGCCGCTACGCCGATGACGACCTGACCATGGGGTCGATTGATCCGTATCAGGTCTTCCGCATCTTCCACGAGATCCACTTTTTCGAGTGCGAAACAGGACAGCGCGCTGAAATTGCCTACATGGTTGATCAGAGCCATAACCTAAAAGGCAAAATCGAAGCCATGATCCAGACCGTAACCATGGCGCAGCAACTCTTCACGAAAGCGGCGTTGGTGGACATCAAGAAACTGGCGGTGGCGCAGAAGAAATGCGATCTGGTTGCGGCAGAGTCGCTCCTTCAGGATGCGTTCGCGACCGACGTTCGCCCCGCAATCCACGAGTGGAGAACTTCAAAGGGACTTCCAAAAGATCCTATGCAAGCCTTCCGGGAAAGCGGATATTTGGAGCGAATAACAAAAGATCGAGCAACGAAAAACTCGACCAGCGTTTCGTCATATGCCTGATAGTTTCCCGCCACGCTATTATGAATCGGGACTTTGTGGAATATCGCTGGGAGAAGCAAAGACTACTTCTGCAGGAACGTTCCATGGGTTTCATAAGGCAGTGCACGGATCTCTAGCGCAACGCCTTCAAAGAAAAAATGCTTATTCGGCGAAAAAGTCAAAAACGTTCGCCTTATCTGGCTTTCGACCTTGGTGCCGAAAGTGGACGAGCGGTTTTGGGTCATTTGCAGTCGGGAATTCTTTCGATCGAAGAGATCCATCGTTTTCCCAATGAACCTGTTGAACATAGTGGCTCGTTACATTGGGACGTCGAGCAACTATGGTTTGAGATTCGGAAAGCCTTTGGATCTATCGGGAAAGTTAAATTGGCAGGCATTGGCGTGGATGCGTGGGGGGTGGACTACGCGCTACTGGGAGAACGTGGGGAGCTACTCGAGAATCCCTACCACTATCGCGATCGCCGCACTGAGGGTGTAATGGAGGAAGTCTTCCGAAAAGTGCCGAAGGAAGAGATCTACCGCGCTACCGGCATTCAATTCATGCCGATCAATACGCTCTACCAGCTTTATGCAGCACATCGAAACACGCCCTCAGTTGTCGCAGCGGCAAGACAGTTGGTTACCATCCCTGATCTCTTCAACTATTGGCTGAGCGGAAAAGCGGTGTGCGAGTTCACGAATGCAACTACCACCCAGATGGTAGATCCAGTTCGACGCGTCTGGGCGACAGATCTCATGCAGAAAGTCGGGTTGCGTGCTGATCTTCCGTCTCCAATCGTCGAACCTGGTACGGTCGTCGGACCGATGTTGAGCGGCATCGTTCCGAGTTCGACGTTAGCGGGAACTCCCGTCATCGCGCCGGCTTGTCACGATACAGGGTCTGCCGTGGCAGCGATTACCGCGCGAGATGGCACTGCCTTTCTGAGTTCTGGGACATGGTCGTTAATTGGAACCGAAATCGACTCCCCGGTGCTGACTCCCGAAGCGCTGAAGCTCAATTTCACCAATGAAGGCGGCGTCAATGGGACAACTCGCCTGCTGAGAAACGTCATGGGACTCTGGATGCTGCAAGGTTGCCGAAATTGCTGGAGTGCTCAAGGCAAGAACGGGAGCTACGCGGAGCTAGTGGAGCTAGCGAATCAGGAACCGGCCTTCGCACATCTCGTTGATCCTGATGACGAACTTTTCTTGCGTCCAGCGGACATGCTCGTCGCAATCAGTCAATTCTGTACCAAGACGCAACAGGCAACACCGTCGAGCCCCGGAGCGTACGTGCGATGCATTCTGGAGAGTCTTGCGATGAAGTACAGGCTGACTCTTCGCAATCTCGAAGTGATTTGTGGGCGGCGCATCGGACAAGTTCGGGTCGTAGGTGGTGGCTCGAAGAATCGACTCCTGAACCAGTTCACTGCCAATGCCACGGGCAGAAGGGTGCTTGCCGGTCCAGCGGAAGCTACGGCACTTGGCAATATCGCGATCCAAGTCTTGGCAACTCGCGAAGCATCGTCACTCGAAGAGGTGCGTGCCATGGTTGACCGTTCCTTTCCGACCGAGATTTTCGAACCCATCGATACCGACAAGTGGGAGCAGCAATTCCAACGATTCGAGCAATACTGCGAGATGACTTATGCATGAAATCGAACAAACGACCTACTTGAAAGACCTATGGAATGAAGACCGAGCACGCGAACTGGGGGGCAATCAGCTGGCCCTTTTGCGCTATCGCTCGAATCTGCTCGGCGCCGACCTCCGTATCACGAACTTCGGCGGGGGCAACACCAGTTCGAAAATCGAGCTTCCCGACCCGTTCACCGGTCAGCCGACTCGCGTTCTTGCGGTAAAAGGAAGCGGCGGGGATATTGGCTCGATCACCGAATCCGGCTTCGCGCTGCTCTATTTGGATCGTCTCGAACATTTGAAGAAGCTGTATCGCGGAGAGAAGTACGAGGACGAGATGGTTGGCTATTATCCGCTCTCTGCGTTTGGGGAGAATCGTGTTGCTGCCTCGATCGATACTCCCTTACACGCATTCCTGCCTTTTTCACATGTAGATCATTTGCATCCAGACTGGGCGATCGCCCTGGCAGCAAGTGCAAACGGCAGGCGCAAACTCGAGGAGTTCAACCGGGAATTCGATCGGAAAATCGTCTGGGTTCCTTGGCAGCGTCCCGGGTTTGAATTGGCGCTGCTGATCGAAAAGGCGGTAAAGGATAACCCGGGAGCGGAGGGGTTGATCCTTGGCGGCCATGGCCTGTTTACCTGGGGAACGACGCAGCGCGAGTGTTATCTCAACAGCATTCGCACCATCGATCGGATGGGCGAATTCATTCAGCGGCACCAGGAAAAGAAGGGATCTACATTTGGCGGGTTAGAGAACGCGCCAATCCAAGGTCGCAAAAATATCGCTGTTCAAATCCTTCCCGCCCTGCGAGGCGCAGTTTCATCGAATCGGCGCGTCGTTGCCCACTATACAGACGACCAAGATGCGCTGACCTTCGCCGGTTCAAAATGGGGGAAGGAATTGAGCGCTCTGGGCACGAGTTGTCCGGACCATTTCCTAAGAACCCGGGTGTGCCCATGGTTCGTCGATTGGAATCCGCAAAAAGAGGAAGTGGCGGCTCTGAAGGCGCGAATTCAGAACGATGTTGCAGGTTATCGCGAAGCCTATAAGCGATATTACGATCAATGGGCAACGCCAGATTCACCAAAGCTTCGCGATTCCAATCCTTCCGTTGTCGTCATTCCAGGCCTCGGACTCTTCGGCTTTGGCAAGAACAAGAAAGAAGCACGCATCACGACGGAGTTCTTCATCAATGCTATGCACGTGATGGCTGGGGCAAACGCATTAGAAGATGGTGAGGCCGCTCATCCGTTGCCACAGGCGCGGACCCAAGATCAGTCGAAGCAGTTCACACAATTTCACAACTATGTTGCACTCCCGCGATCCGAGGCATTCCGAATCGAGTACTGGGCATTGGAAGAAGCCAAGCTTCAGCGGATGCCTCCTGAAGCTGAGTTCAGTCGCAAGATCGCCTTGGTTATCGGCGGCGCAAGCGGTATTGGCCGCGAAGTGGCCTTGCTACTGGGCCGCAGAGGAGCACATGTTGTAGTTGCCGATTTCGATTCGGAAGGCGCGTCAAGGACGTCGAGCGACGTTGGAAGATTGTCCTCCGATGAGTTCGTGGCCGCTACAGCCGTCGATCTCAGTTCGTCGCAATCTCTGTCCGACGCAATTCACTTTACTGTTTCTAAATTCGGCGGCGTCGATATTATCGTCAATACAGCTGCGATCTATCCCGTCCCGGGTGCCGACGGAGAGCTTTCGGACCCGCTATGGGCCAAAACGTTCCTTGTCAACGTGACCGGGAACTATCTCCTCGCTCGCCAAACTGATTCTGTCTTCAAAGAACAAAACCTGCCAGCGGCAATGGTCCTCACCAGTTCTGCGAACGCGGTTGTACCAAAAAAAGGAAGCGAAGCGTACGACACGAGTAAGGCAGCTCTAAACCATCTCATTCGTGAGCTTGCCATCAAACTGAGCCCACACGTTCGTGTGAATGGAATTGCGCCCGCCACGGTAGTGGCAGGTTCAACGATGTTCCCTCGTGACCGCGTAATCCAATCACTGCAGAAATACCAAATCGGCTTTTCTGAATCGGAATCTACGGAAGAACTCCGAGATAAGCTGGCCGGTTTTTACGCCCAGCGGACACTAACCAAGCGCCCGATTCTCCCACAAGATTGTGCTGCCGCAATCGCGTGGCTCGCGGGAGATCAGAGCGGCAAGACTACGGGACACGTGATCCCCGTGGACGGAGGCTTGTCCGAAGCCTACCTGCGTTAAGGAGAGATCGATCGATTAGGAGGATCATGCAGCGCATCTGCTTTGTCCTGCAGGTTAAGCCGGATCGGCTGGAAGAATACAAGGCACGCCATCGCAGTGTGTGGCCGGAAATGCTGGCGGCACTGGGTGAGACCGGGTGGAATAACTATTCGCTCTTTTTGCGAGAAGACGGTCTTCTGGTCGGATATCTGGAAACCGAGGATTTCGAACAAGCGCGATCTGGCATGGCACGACGTGAAGTGAATGAGCGTTGGCAGCGCGAGATGGGCGATTTCTTCGTTCAGCCAGACGGAGCATTGCCGGATCGCGCGATGCAACCGCTGCAAGAGGTCTTCCACTTATAGCTCGGACTCGAGGAGGCGAATGATTCCTAACCCGGCATTGGGGGTATTTTTTCACTGGTTGGGCGGGCTGGCGTCCGCCAGTTTCTACGTGCCTTATCGCGGAGTGAAGAACTGGGCGTGGGAAACATATTGGCTCGTTGGTGGATTCTTCAGCTGGATCATCGCACCATGGTTGTTGGCGTTGACACTGACTCGCGACCTCAACCAGGTGCTACACCAAGCGCCTGGCAGCGCAATTTTTTGGACGTACTTCTTTGGCGTGCTTTGGGGGCTCGGCGGGTTAACGTTCGGGCTGACCATGCGCTATCTAGGCATGTCGCTAGGGATGGCGGTCGCACTCGGATACACCGCCGCGTTTGGCACGTTGATGCCTCCAATCTTCCGAGGCGAGTTTGCGAGCCAAGTTCTAGGAACACGATCCGGATTGATCATCCTTGGCGGTGTTGCGATTTGCCTGCTCGGAATTGCAGTCGCAGGTGCGGCTGGAGTTTCGAAAGAACGGGAGATGTCGGATGAACAGAAAAGAGCATCGATCAAAGAGTTCGATCTGAAGAAAGGACTATTGGTCGCGACTTTCTCTGGAGTGATGAGTGCTTGTTTTGCCTACGGTCTCGCAGCTGGAGATCCGATTAAAGCGCTCACGGTTCAGCACGGAACTGCGGGACTGTGGCAGGGTCTCCCGGTTCTAGTGGTGGTGCTGGCGGGCGGCTTTACGACGAATTTCATATGGTGCGTCATTCTGAACTTCCGCAATCGCACCGGCTATCAATATTTTCACTCGGAGATTCGCGGAGAGGTTCCGAAACGTAGCGACGAACACATTCTTGAAGCCGTTACGGATGCACCCGCAGAGGAGATGGCAGTCGCTGTAGCAGTCAAAAGCGAAGCCCTGTTAAGAGCCCCGATGCTCCCCAATTATTTGTTCTCAGCTCTGGCTGGGACGACGTGGTACATGCAGTTTTTCTTTTACACCATGGGGGAAACGCAGATGGGCCGCTTCAAGTTCTCCAGCTGGACGCTGCACATGGCCAGCATCATCATCTTCAGCACGTTATGGGGCATTGCCCTAAAAGAATGGAAGGGCGCGGGTACCAAAACGAAGCTCCTGGTCGGGTTGAGCCTGCTCGTATTGGTAACGTCGACGGTGGTTGTCGGCTATGCGAACTACGTTGGTGGAGCACACTGAATCTCGTCAACGCGATGTGAACTAACCATGTTTAGATCGGTGAACTCATCCGGAGTAGTTAATGTTGCAGATCTGAGGCGCATGGCGCAGCGTCGGGTTCCCAAGTCGGTTTTCGACTACTTAGACGGTGGCGCAGAGTCGGAAATCACACTGGCGGAAAACTGCAGGGCATTTCGTGACATCAGCTTTCGACCACGCGGCGCCGTTGCACTTGATAATTGCAAGCTGTCGACTGTCGTTGTAGGCCAGAAAATCACTGTGCCGTTCATACTCGCTCCGGTTGGTTACAGCCGACTCATGCATCCGGAAGGCGAGATAGCCGCCGCAGGTGCTGCGGGTGAAGCGGGTACCGGATACATTCTGTCGACTATCTCTGGTCACAAATTGGAAGACGTCAAGGCTGCCACAACTGGTCCCTGCTGGTATCAGCTTTATTTGATGGGAGGACGAGCTGCAGCAGAGGGAGCAATCGAACGTGCGCAAAGGGCCGGATACTCAGCGTTAGTCATTACGGTTGATACTCCGGTCGCTGGTCTACGTGAACGTGACCCGCGTAACGGCATGAAGGAATTGCTGGGCAATTCTCTATTCGCGAAGGTACCGCATGTTCCGAACATTCTGGCGCATCCCGGATGGCTCACTTCTTTCTTACTCGACGGTGGTGTTCCCAAACTGCAGAACGTAGTAATCCCCGGGAAAGGGCCGATGGACATGCTCGATGTTGGAACTGCGCTCTCAGAGTCAACTGTGACCTGGGCCGACTTGAAGTGGATTCGTGAGGTGTGGTCCGGCCCGATTATCGTGAAGGGAATTCTGGTCGCCGACGATGCGAGGAGAGCGGTTGATGACGGAGCTGCTGCCGTGGTTGTGTCAAACCATGGAGGACGGCAGCTGGATTCCGTACCTGCTTCAGTGCGGGCACTCCAAGAGATTGTCCATGCGGTGGATGGCCAAGTTGAAATCATGATGGATGGTGGCATCCGGTGCGGGAGCGATGTGGTCAAAGCAATTTGTCTCGGCGCTCGCGCCGTTCTGATCGGACGTGCTTATGCTTACGGACTCGCGGCTGCCGGAAGGCCCGGCGTCGCTAAGGCCCTGGCGATTTTGAGAGCAGACGTGGAACGCACTCTTCGGCTGCTTGGCTGCCCTTCGGTTGAAGGTCTCGGCCGTTCCTATGTTGATATACCGAATATTTGGAAATTGCGGGCCTAGAGGCACAAATTGCATGCAATTTTCCGGGTCATATAGTATTTTGTTGCGTAAAATTGCCATAGTTGCTCAGAATTCCTATAGAATTGCATGCAATGTCGACCTCTCCTATCAGTACCGGTGCTAACTCCAATACGCAGACGGAACGCCTCGCACTCGCCCTGCGAGAGTGGATTCTGAAAGGGGAATTCTCTGCCGGCGAGCGCCTAACGGAGCTCGGGCTCGTCTCCCTGCTGAAAGCCTCGCGCACCCCGATTCGGATCGCACTTGAACGACTGGCAAATGAGGGTTTGCTCGAACCGATTCCCACGGGCGGATTTCGTGTTCGCTCCTTCAGTACAGTCGATATTTGTGACGCGATTGAAATTCGCGGCGTCTTGGAAGGCACGGCGGCCCGATTTGCGGCGGAACGGCTCGAGCGCGTGGAGGAACTTGGACGAGTCAAGAGACTCCTTCCGAGAGCGATGCTCGAGAGCCCAATATCACCGGAAGCATTCGCGCGATTCTTGGACACAAACAGGACGTTTCACCGCGAAGTGTGGTGCCTGGCGAAGAGTCCGTCTCTCTTCCGTGAGCTGGAGCACGCGTGCAAGATTCCATTCGCCGCCCCGGAAGCGTTGGTATTCAGCCCTGCAGATTACGAGGCGAGTACGGCCCACGTCGCGGCAGAGCAACATCGTGCAATCGTTGAAGCCATCGAGAATCGCGAAGGCTCACGTGCAGAAGCGCTCGCGCGTGAACACTCCAGGATTGCCCGGCGCAATCTGGAGGCCGCTTTCCGAAAAACGGAAGGGACCAGTCGTCTGCCCGGGGCAGCACTCGTCACACGCTAAGTCACTAAACAACTAAGAGAGTCAGCCTTAAGCCTGATGGATTTTGTCGCGCCAGTCGCATCGACAAGGTCGCGCTAGTCGCATTGAAAGGATGAGCAATGCCAACTGATCGAACGTTCCCTCTTATCGATCGTCGCAGGTTCGTAAAGAACAGCTCAATGGCATTGGCTGCTATCGCAGGGAGTTCGACGCTTACCTCTCGACTGGCGTGGGGGAAACCAGCGCCTACGGACACAGTCGAGGTGCAGACGGCCTATGGCCGTCTGCGAGGCACACGCCTAACGGATCTGGTCACATTTAAGGGCGTTCCTTACGCGGGCTCGGTCTCTGGAGAGAATCGATTCAAAGCGCCGCCGCCGCTTAAGGCATGGACCGGAATTCGCGATGCTTTCACTCCAGGACCTCCGTCATTTCAGCCGAACAAACCGTCCTTTGGGAAGGACGAACCATTTCCTTCTGAGGATTGTCTCGTGCTGAACATATGGACGCCGGCTGTGGACCATCGGCGTCGGCCTGTCATGTTCTACAACCACGGTGGCGGCTTTGTGATCGGATCGGGCAGCACCTGGTACCAAGACGGCAGCAACCTTGCCCGTGAATACGACGTCGTCGTGGTGGCAAGCAATCACCGCCTAGGGCTGTTGGGATATTTGTTTTTAGCTGATCTCGCGGGCGAAGAATATGCCGCTTCGGGTAATCAGGGAATCCTGGACATTTCGGCAGCGCTCAAATGGGTCAATGAAAACATTGAGGCTTTTGGCGGCGATCCGCACAACGTGATGGTTTTTGGCGAGTCTGGCGGCGGTGCGAAGACGGCATGCATTTATGCACTACCGGCAGCAAAGGACTATTTCAATAAGGCGTCGATTGAAAGTGGTCCTGGGGTGCATATGTCGCCGCGAGATGTCGCTACAGAAACCACAAAGATGGTCCTGAGTGAACTGGGATTGTCCGAGAAGGAAGTGCTTAAGCTCAAGGAGATTCCCGCCGAGAAACTAGTCGAAGTCCAAGGCGCCGTGGCACAGAAACGCCCCGGAGGACTGTCTCTGAGCGGCGGTAGGCGGGGCATGGTTACTTCACAGCCGGGTGGCTTCCTGCCCGTGGTGGACGGGACCTATCTTCCCCATCATCCCTTTGATCCTACTGCCCCCGCGATTTCCCGAGATAAACCTCTGATTGTCGGAACGAATAAAGACGAAATGGCATTCTTCCTCCTCGAGCGCAAAGACACAGACGCATTTACCCTCACGGAGGAAACACTGCAGACGCGGTTGACGAAGGAGCTCGGGCCGAATGCGGAAAAGATAGTAGCCACTTATCGCAAAAGCCGGCCGAATGCGTCACCTGCGGATCTCTATGTCGCTATTACTACAGCGCGCGCCATGTGGCTTGGCTCGATTGAAATTGCAGAAAAGAAATTCGCTCAGAACGCAGCTCCCGTCTACATGTATCTGTTCACGCACGAGTCGAACCTGATCGTTCCGGGGACAAACCATCGACTCGGCGCCGCGCATGCAACCGAAATCTGGTACAAATTCAACAATGTCGACGTAGACGGACCGAAAGATCCGAAGGATCCGTCTCGGCCAGGGCTTATCGGCACCGACGCTGATCGCGAAAAGACTGCGCTGAACATGAGCGAAATGTGGACGACGTTCGCCCGAACTGGCCACCCCGGCGCCAAGGGTCAGCCCTCATGGCCCGCTTACACTCTTCCAAAGCGTTCGACCATGCTGATTGATGCGCAGTGCAAAGTTGCAGACGATCCGTTTGAACAGGAACTCGCCATGTGGGACAGCCTGAGCTGATTCGATAAAGCTTGGGCCGACCTCGAATCTGTCCTTTGTGCCTATTCGGACCGCTTCAAGGTAACGCTGCGTGTTGATGACCTGCGTGCAAGACGATGGCTTTTCCTTTCCACACGAGATCCCCCGATACGTTCGCCGGAAGGGCAATTTCCGCATCCACGCCAGTCGCACCCTTCTTGAAGCTGGCTTCGATCGTTCCTCGTGGAGTTGGTACTGTGGAAACCACATTACTGAGGTGGCCGAGATGGGGCTCGATGACAACGCTCGAAAATCCTGGCGTTTTCGGTCGAATTCCGGCGACGATTGTGAGCAAGTCAAAATTCGGATGAGCGCTCCACGCATGCGAATCGGACCTTGTGGGCTCCGGTTGTTCTGCCCAAGTCGTAAGTCCAAGCGCAACCATATCCCGCCACGGTTTTAAGAGATCCAAATACCGATCTCCCAGACCTGCGTGATCGAGTGCGCGCGCCAAATAGAACCGGAAATAGTAGGTCGCCTTAGTCATGTCCGGAACCGGCCCGGATGCTGTGAAGCCAGGATCACTGGTCGAGAGAATGTTGGTGAGAACCTCTTTCTGTTTTTCCGCCGGGACTACATCAAGCCACACTCCGAGGATGTTCGCATGCTGGCTGTAATGCTTCTGGGCTGGAGTGTCCGCAATTAATCCATAGGAATTGTTCCAGCACAATTTTCGGATCGCGGCCACGGCTCGGGACCCCGCGTCACGATACCGTTGCACACGAACCGGGTCTCCGAAGGTTGACTCCAACTCTGCCGCATAGCGAAGTGCTTCAATGTATTGCAAAGTAATAGGGGATGAGCCTCCGTCCACGTCCTCCGGAGGCATGCCGAACCCAAAGTCTTTTCCCCAATCGACGAATGGCCACCACGTGACGTGTCCGAGAAGCCCATCTGGTCTTTGCCTATCAAGAAACCAGTCCATGACTGTTCTCGTACCAGCGATTTGTGCTTTTACGAATTCATCGTCTCCACGATACATCCAGAAGTCGTGCAGCATTCCGATCCACAACAGCGAGAACGTTGGAATCATCTGCGTTACGGACGAGGGATAGCGGCTCCGGGTAAGACCGTCAGGAACTCGGGAATCGTTAAAGGCCTGAATCGCTTGGCGAGCGAGGCGATCGTCTCCGGCGATGGCATACGAAATCAAGGCTTGGATGCGTGTGTCGCCGATGTACTGCATCCTCTCGTAATAGGGTGTGTCCATGTAGGTGTCGTGTGCATCGAGGCGAGCGGTCCGCCAGCCAATCTCCCAAATCGGTGTCAGAGACGGATCGTCCGAGGAGAAGCGCGCTCGCTCTTCGAATGGAAAGGCTGTAAACCAACAGCGAAGATTATCAAGATGAAGCGGTTGATCAAAGGTGCTGATGTCGAGTTGCAGATATCGCCACGTACGCCAGACCAAGGGCATGAATCGGCGTCCTTGCGATCCGTCTGGCAAGAACTCATCAAATATGCCCCGTATGTTTTTGTCGGCGATTTCGTTTCGATTGCCCTTTTGTCCTTTAGGGTCGAAGAGAGCCTCGGCATAGGTGAGACGGATGGTGCTCTGAGCACCCCCGGCTATCGTCAACTCTGGGTATGCGGTAATCAGGTGAGACTGATCCAGCAGCAGACTGACCTTAGTGTGAGCAGGTATTTCGAACGGCGATCCCGGAAAATCCGAGGGCGGCTGCATTCCAGTAGCACGCACGACGCGTCCCGCCTTCGCTAGTTCCATTTGCATTGGGGGCAGCGGGTCGGGCGTCAATTGCCAGTTGTTGTTCTGCAGCACCGCGCCTCGTAGGGATGCGTACCCAATCGAAACTGGCTTTTCCCATCGGCCCTGCGAAGATGCCGCGTTGTTCCACGACCAATCCAATACCGAACCGTCGATCCGCTCGGCCGGCTCTGCTACGTAGTACGATCTTTGTATCTCGGGAGGGGTCGGCAAGGTTTGTATGCCTTTTTCCTCTTCGACTTCCCAGCTGGTGTCCGTATTGGCGATTTCTTCAGTCGCAGTATCACCTTGTAGAACGAATCCAGTCCGATCTGTGATCTGAGCCAGCGGCACGACACCGAAGTTCCATACCGTTGCGGAGATCTCGTTTTTCCCGGCATGCAGGAACTTCGCAAGGTCGTAAGTTTCGTATCTCCAATGGGCGAGATCGCTCCTTGCCGGCCCTCGGCCTATCTCTTGCTGATTCACGCACAGGATGAACTGAGAGTCAGCACTGACATGAACAACGAAATGCTCCGGAGCCTGCGGAATTTCGAATCGTTTCCGTAAACGCAAAACCACGCTATCTTTCAGCGGTGCACTGGACGAGGTTATCCATTGGGCTTTCCACAATCCTCGCCGAGCTTCAGGTGGAACCTGCGCTGACGCTCCAATCTCCAGAGCAACCAGGAGACAAGTAGATGCAATCGCAAAGAATTTTATTTTCATGGTTGGATGTTGTGTGCACCAAGCACGCATGGAAATGACTACGGCTTTTCGGTAATGGTCTTTGCAATCTTTACTTCGCCCGTCAGCTCAACTTGCGCCGACGATTGCCCGACCAACACCTTGTAAGTTCCCGCCGGCACGCGCCAAACACCCTCGTCGGTATCGTAAAAAGCGAACGAACGCACATCCAGTTCGACCTTCACGCGTTGCGTTTCGCCTGGGTTGAGATTGATCTTGACGAACCCTTTGAGTTCCTTTGGGGGCCGAGACACGCTGGTACCAGAATCGGCGACATACACTTGCGCAACCTCGGCCCCACTGCGGCTGCCAGCGTTCGATATATCGAAGGAGACGACGAATTTCCCATCCGTCGTCCCGTTGTTGATCGCCAGGTGAGAAAAACTGAATTTCGTGTAAGAAAGCCCGAAGCCGAACCGGAATAGCGGCTTAGTACCATTGTGCTCATATCCTCGATATCCGACGAAGATACCTTCTTTGTACAGCACTTTCCGGCTGCCGGATTCCGGGTAATAGTTGGAAAATGTCGGATTGTCTTCCTGGCGCTTTTCGAAAGTGATTGGCAATCGTCCAGATGGATTTACATCGCCGAAAAGAACTTCACCAAAGGCCGTTCCACCCTGTTCTCCCGGATACCACGACTCGAGGCATGCCGGCACCTGTTCAATCCAACTCGCGGCATCGACAGCTCCGCCCGACGTAATGGAGACAATTACATTCTTATTGCGCACTGCCATTTCATGGATGAGCTCATCCTGCCCAATGGGCAACGAAAATGCTCGATCCGCTCCTTCGCCTTCGCTATCACGATTAAATCCCACCGCCACGACCACGGCATCGGCCTTTGCGGCGATACGCTTCGCGGCATCGCTCACGAGCGTCTGCTGGTTTGCGATTGCCAAGCGCAACCGTCCGCCGAAACGCGTACGCTGGACATCCTCGACAACGATCTTGTGCGGGCCGGAAGCCAGTTCGAGCGTTGCCTGCTCCAGGTAGGCTTTCGCAAGCTCCCAGTGATCGATGACCAGTCGGTCGTCGATATACACGCGATAGCCGTTATGTTCGCCCGGACCTTGTACCGCGATTTCGTATGACCCCGAATCCTTCGCGACGTAGAACCCGCTCCATCGCCGAGATGTAACCTTCGGAGCAGTCGCGAGCACCGGCGCCACATCCTGCCAATCAGAGAGGCTGTCCCACGAGAATCCGGTAGTGCTGATGCGTCGAACAACCTGCTCACTTTCAGGTGAACCCGATAAGTCGTCGTTGTCGAAGCTTTCGAGTTTGAGGCCTGGCTGTCCTCCCGCGGTTTCAGTGACGAAATCCGTGGCAGAAACCAATTGTTGCAGCGATGGAATACCTGGCTCGTAAAACACCGCCGCTGAGTTGCCTAAGACGTGCGCTATGCCCTCTAAAAGGCTGACGGCGGAGTAAGGAATAGCCGCTCCGCTTCCGCCGGCAACCGGTTGAGCAGGATGGGCGTTGGGACCAACCACCAGAATCGATTTGATCTTATGCTTGTCCAACGGAAGCAATTGATGTTCATTCTTTAGAAGAACAATACTTTCACGTGCCGCCTCGAGAGCGACGTCATGATTTGCTTCATCGTACTTAGATAGTCCCAGGTCGATCTGTGGTCGATCAAGCCACCCAAACCTCGCGGCAGTTTGCAGAATATGACGTATCTTTTCGTCGATCACCCGCTCAGTTAATCGTCCGTCTTGGAGTGCGGGCAGCAGGTTCTTGCGATTCATGAACTCGCCGGTGGGCATTTCCAGGTCAAGGCCACCATTGGCCGCGTCCACGCCGTTGTAGGTAGAACGCCAGTCCGACATCATGATGCCGTCAAAACCCCATTGTTTGCGTGCAATATCTATATTGAAGTACCCGTTCTGCGTGGCGTGGGTGCCATTGATAAAGTTGTAGGAATCCATGATCGCGCCAACGTGCGCCTGCTTAACTGCGGCCTCGAAGGTGGGAAGGTAAATCTCGCGTAAGGTGCGTTCATCGATGACGGAATCGGAATCGTGTCGCAAGAACTCAGAATTGTTTCCAAGGAAGTGCTTGATCGTAGCGCTCACACCTTGCGCTTGCATGCCCGTGATGTATCCGACGGCGATTGCTGATGCAAGAAACGGATCTTCTCCAAAGTACTCAAAATTTCTCCCGTTCCGTGGCGAGCGATAAATATTAACGCCGGGCCCCAGCATGAAGTGCAGGCCGCGCGCTCGTGCGTCTCGTCCAATTCCTGCTCCAACTTTTTCCGCCAGGCTCTGATTCCAGGTCGCTGCAAGTCCGATACCCGCAGCATAAACTGTCGACGGCAGCCGTGAGTTGCTGCGTACTCCCAGCGGGCCGTCTGACATCTCGAATGCAGGTAATTGCAGACCGGGCATCGCACGAATTGCAAACCCGGTTCCTCCGATGTAGTCGATCTTTTCTTCAGCTGACATCTTGCCGAGGATAGGTTCGACACGGTCGCTGGACGACGAGGATTGTGCCCGCAGGAACGTAGAAGTAGCGCAGATCAAGAGCAGACAGATTTGGATACACCTTCTCACGCCGTTGCCTTTATCCTCCATTGGTCAGCCACCCCCGATGAGCCGATTACCCGACCGCACACCTCAACACGCGCTCCACCGGAACGCCACGGCGCGGATGGTTTCACCCGCAAGACTCAATGTCAACGCGCGAGCCGCTAACATTCATTATTTCGCCCTGTGAAATTGCGGGATGGATGGCTAGCCCGCGGTTGAAGGACTACAAGCTCGGTCACAACACAGACTTTGCAGCGGCAAATCCGAAAAGCATGACGGGCTTTTCACGTTTCCGATCTTGGGAATCAAGCCTCGTGAGAGTTGCTTCCTGACATCCTCTTTTCAGACTGCTCCTTGCCGATCGGAGGGACCGTTGGTTTCTGATTCATTTCGTAATGCGCAATAAGTGCGTTCCGCACTCATCTTCTTGCGCATGGGTCTTAATTGCTCTTATGCTGGCCGTCTCTGTGCAGACTGGGACTGGGTCTTATCGAACAACCCTGTGGTTGATCTAACGTCGACGTGTGGGTATCGAGAGGGGCGACTTGATGCTGAAGTGGGACCTTCATAAGGCGGTCCTCCGTTCCCACGACCGGCGCTTCACAGCATTTACTGCTTGAAAGACACACTTTGGAGATATGGGAATTATGAAACGAGCCTGGAGATGGTTCTCGGTTGCAGCAGTGTTCATCGTTTGCTCAGCTGGAGTTTCTCTTGCCCAGACGTCTGAAGACGCGCTGAAGAAGGGGTTTGAAAACCCGCCCAGCACTGCGCGACCGCGCGTGTGGTGGCACTGGATGAACGGGAACATTACGCAAGAAGGCATCAAACTAGATCTTGAGTGGATGCATCGGGCCGGGATTGCGGGGTTCCAGAATTTCGATGCAGCATTGCAAACACCGCAGGTTGTCGAGAAGCGCCTGGTCTACATGACTCCAGAATGGAAGGACGCCTTCAAGTACGCGATCGGCCTCGGGGACCAGTTAGGAATGGAAATGGCGATTGCAGGTTCTCCAGGCTGGAGCGAATCGGGTGGACCCTGGGTGACACCAGCTCAAGCAATGAAGAAGTACGTCTGGTCCGAGACGGTCGTGGACGGCGGAAAGGCATTCGTCGGCAAGATTGCTCACCCTCCAAGCACCACTGGAGTTTTTCAGAATCTTGGCGTTCACGAACAGTTTGGACCACCCGCTCCACACTTGCCGGAGTTATATTCGGATGCCGTCGTCGTAGCGTTCCGAGTTCCTTCTGGCTCATCCGGCCTGGCAACAGAGCAAGCTAAAATCACTTCCAGCGGCGAGGGACTGGACGCCGCAGTGCTGAGTGATGGAGATCTCGAGAAAACCACTAAATTGCCCTTTCCGACTCCTAAGGCGGACTCCTGGATTCAGTTCGAATATCCTACGCCCCACACGATTCGCGCGGTAACGTTCGTGACAAAGGATCCGGGATTCATCCAGGAATTCGTCAGCGGCATTCCCGAGAAGTCCCTCGATGCCAGCGACGATGGGCAAACGTTCCACCGGGTGGTCAGCCTGAGTGGAGGCAGGGCGCCTGAACACACCATCTCATTCGATCCGGTAACCGCCAAGTACTTCCGAATTACGTTCAAGCACAACCCACCACCACCCCCTCCGGCTTGGGCCGAGGGAATCGATTTTTCGTCGTTCGGTCCGCCGCCCACTGTTCCGACCTCATACGAAGTTGCCGAATTGGTTCTGCATTCTGATCCGCGGGTGAACCACTTTGAAGAGAAAGCGGCCTTCGTTCCCGAGCCCGATCTCTATGAGTATGCGACTCCGCAGGTCGATGCCTCGCTGGCGATTCGAAAGTCGGAAGTTATCGATCTGACGTCGAAGATGGCGCCCGATGGAACGCTGGACTGGACACCGCCGGAGGGCAAATGGGTAGTGTTGCGGTTCGGTTACTCGTTGCTCGGAATCACCAATCACCCGGCAACGCCCGAAGCCACAGGACTTGAGGTCGACAAACTCGATCACCACTTTGTGAAGGACTATTTCGAGAAATACCTCGACAGCTACAAGAACACTGTTGGGGCAGATGAGATGGGCAAAAAAGGCATCCGCTACGTGATCAACGATAGCTGGGAAGCTGGTTCGCAGAATTGGACCGACAATATGCTCGCGCAATTCAAGAAGCTGCGCGGATATGACGCAACCCCGTGGTTACCTGTGCTAAGCGGCCGCATTGTTGAAAGCTCGGCAGCCAGCGATCGCTTTCTTTGGGATTTCCGCAAGACCATCGCAGATCTCATTGCCAACGAACATTATGAACAGTTGGAAGAGACTCTTCACGAACGTGGCATGGGCCACTACGGAGAGTCCCACGAGTCGGGACGCGCTCTCGTCGCAGACGGCATGGAGGTCAAGAAGATGAACGAAGTGCCGATGAGCGCGATGTGGACACAACGACCGGGAGTCAATCTGCCTCAGTATGGCTACAACGCCGATGACCGGGAATCGGCATCCGTGGCCCATATCTACGGCCAGAATATCGCCGCAGCAGAGTCCATGACGGCCGCGGCGGCACCGTGGGGGTGGTCGCCTGCGACGCTGAAGCCAACAGCAGATCAGGAGTTGCTCAACGGAATCAATCGCTTCGTGATTCATGAATCCGCTCACCAGCCGCTGGTTGGGAAAGCTCCCGGACTGACGCTTGGCCCATTCGGACAATGGTTCAACCGTAATGAAACATGGGCGGAACAGGCTGCTCCATGGGTCAACTACCTGGCGCGGTCCAGCTACATGCTCCAGCAGGGGCACTTCGGCGCGGACCTTGTATATTTCTACGGCGAAGACTCCAATCTCACTGCCATCTTCGAACATAAATCGCCAGAGATTCCGGCGGGGTATGGGTTCGACTATATCAACGCGGATGGATTGATCCACGAGTTGAGCGTGTCGAATGGTCACATCGTCACCAAAAGCGGCATGCAATATCGAGTGCTGGGACTCGATGCGTACAGCCGACATATGTCACTTCCGGTTCTTCGTGCGATCGCCAAACTCGCGCAAGAAGGTGCGGTTGTCGCGGGCGCCAAGCCTAGCGACGACCCGAGCCTAGCGGATGATCAGGCCGAGTTCGACAGGCTTTCATCCCAATTATTCGGTGACGGTAGCGGTGTACACAAGGTGGGTAAAGGTACGGTATATGCGGGCGAAGGTCTTGCCGCCGCCTTTGATGCACTGCATCTGTTGCCTGACTTCGACTATGTAAAAAACAACAGCGACTCTAATGTCGAATTTGCTCACCGTAAGGTGAAGGCCGGAGACATCTACTTCCTGGACAACCGCACCAATCACGATGAGTCAATTGATGCCACATTTAGAGTAGCGGGTCTGCAACCGGAGTTTTGGCGCGCAGAAACGGGCACAATTACCCCCGCATCATTCAAGATTGCTGAAGGGCGCACTACCGTACCACTTCACCTCGAAGCATGGGGCACAGTATTTGTGGTCTTCCGCAAACCTACATCGGAAACTTCGTACATTCTCCCCTCCGTGACCGAGACGAAAATTACCACCGTCGCCGGTCCGTGGAACTTGGCTTTCCAGCCAGGACGTGGTGCTCCCGAGTCGATTGCGTTGAATGACCTCTCGGATTGGAGCAGCAGCGGCGATCCGGGGGTGAAGTATTTCTCCGGCGTGGGCACGTACACGAAGACTCTGCACGCCTCGCCGGACTGGTTTACGAAAGGGGCGCGGTTGTGGATTGATTTGGGCGACGTAAAGAACCTTGCGGAAGTCACCGTCAACGGAAAAGGCTTAGGACAAGTTTGGCACGCGCCGTATCGCCTTGACGCGACTACCGTTCTGAAGCCCGGTGCAAATGAGATCACGATCAAAGTGGTGAATGCCTGGGTAAATCGTCTGATCGGTGATGAGCAGCCTGGAGCGACGAAGATCACCTTTGCGGATGTGAAGCCTTACAAAGCGAATTCGCCGCTCGTGCCCTCCGGCCTGATTGGGCCGGTAACGGTGGTTCGCGAAGAGAAGCCCTGAAAAAGACATGCCAACCCGGCGAGCCGCAGCTCGGCCGGCGTCATGACCGCCGCGAGGACATTCATTGACCGGCAAGAGCGTCTAATTCGAGCTGAAGTGGGATTCGATACGTGGGCAATCTCTGGAGTGACATCAAGCATTCGCTGCGCTTGCTCGCCAAGAGCCCCGGTTTCACCATCGCCGCTGTCGCCGCGCTGGCACTGGGCATTGGCGCCAACACCGCCATCTTTTCCGTGGTGAACGCGGTGCTGCTTAAGCCGCTGACCTATCCCAACGCCGATCGCATGGTGAATTTTCTGTTTTCGGCGAGTGGCATTGCCGATAACCTGCACTGCGTCGCGGAATTCCACCTTTTTCAGCGCCAAACCAACCTGTTTAAGGAGGTCGTGGCATTCGACAACGCGGGACCCGGCTTTAATCTCACCGGCGGTATCCGCCCGGAGCAGGTTAACGGGATTCACGTCACGGAGGGCTACTTCCGAGTCTATGGTGCGCCCGTGGCATTGGGACGGACCTTCACACCCCACGAGGACTTACCCCACGGCGGCGCGGTGGTGGTCCTGAGCTACGGCCTGTGGCAGCACAGGCTCGGCGGCGACCCGGCCATCGTGGGGAAATCGATCTCGCTGGGCAATGAGCCATATACAGTGGTGGGCGTAGTCGGAAAGGGTTTCGTCGGTGATGTGCGGGCCGACCTGTGGCTGCCGTTTCAGATTGATCCGGCTAGCAGCGACGGGAACGTCTCCTTTTACGTGACCGGACTGCTCCAGCCGGGCGTCACGGTCGCCGAGGCGAATGCCCAATTGCAGGGGGTGGCCCACGAGTTCCGCCGTGAGTTCCCGAGCCTGGCATGGGTATCGCACTTCAGGGTTGGACCTTTGCTCGACAGCATCATCGGCGACGCGCGTAATTCGCTGCGGATGATCATGGGGGCAGTAGGGCTGGTGCTTTTGATTGCCTGCGCCAATGTCGCCAATCTGTTGCTGGCGCGCGCCACAGTGCGCAAACGCGAGTTCGCTATCCGCTCCGCGCTCGGAGCCAGCCGCCCGCGCATTGTGCGCCAGTTGCTGACGGAAAGCGTTTTGCTGTCCCTTGCCGGCGGTATCGTCGGCACGGCCCTCGGCGTTGGAGGAATGCGAGCACTGCTCGCGGTCAGTCCCGCCGCCCTGCCCCGAATCGGCGAGGACGGCTCTGCCATTGGCATCGATTGGCGCGTGCTCGGCTTCACCCTCGGTCTCTCCTTGCTTACCGGCATCCTGTTTGGACTGTTCCCTGCCTTCAGCGCTTCGCGCTCCGACTTGAACTCCGCGCTCAAAGAGAGCGGCAACCGCTCCGGCACGGGGTTCCGCGAGGGAAAAGCCCGCTCGCTGCTGGTTATCAGCGAGTTCTCTCTTGCACTGATGCTGCTGATCGGCGCGGCGCTTCTCATTCGCACCTCCATCGCCCTCCACGAGGTGGGTCCGGGCTTCGACGCGCACAACGTTCTGACCATGGAGATGTCGCTCAACGGCCCACGATTCCAGAACACAGCCGGCCTGACTCAGCTCCTGCGGGATGGACGCAACCGCCTCAATGCTCTCCCTGGAGTGGAAGTCGCGGCTGCGGGCTTTTGGCGGCCTATCGATATCGAAGACGGCACGGGGTTCCAGCTGGTCGGGCGACCGACCGATCCGCTGGAAAAGAGTTGCTGTTCGAGCGCGTGGATGAGCATTACGCCGGATTATCTAAGGCTGTTCAGGATCCCGCTGCTTCGTGGGCGCGATTTCACGGATCTTGACAACGCCGACGCGCCGGCTGTCGATCTCATCAATGAGGCATTTGTGAGGAAATTCTTTCCGCACGAAGACCCGGTCGGGCAGCACATCCTGCACGGAGCCATGAACTCCTCCGAGTCAAAGATAAGGATTGAGACCATTATCGGGGTGGTCGCAGACTTCCACGACGGCGGCCTTGCCAAGCCTGCCGACCCGATGATCATCGCTCCGATTCCGCAGGTCTCGGATGATTACAACGGAGCGTATGCCAACATCCAGCCAATCTTCTGGATGGTGCGAACCCACGGGGACCCGCACTCCCTTATTCCGGCCATCTCCGAGCAGTTGCGCATCGCAAGCAACGGCTTTGCCGTGGGCCATATTCGCACCATGGATGAGGTCATGGGGTACTCCACGGCGCGGCAGAGCTTCAATATGCTGCTGCTTACTATTTTCGGTGGGGTGGCGTTGCTGCTCGCAGCAATCGGCATCTACGGACTGATGGCCTACTCAGTCGCGCAGCGCACCCAGGAGATGGGCATCCGCATGGCCTTGGGCGCGGACTGCCGGACAATCCGCAGGATCGTAATCTGGCATGGCGCGAGTCTAGCCCTTCTCGGCATTGCGGTGGGTATCCCGGCAGCTTTTGGGCTAAGCCGCCTGATCGCCGGCCTCCTGTTTGGCGTGAAGCCGTGGGATCCGGAGGCTTTCCTCTTGGCGCCGCTCATCCTTTCCGCTGTTGCGCTCTTCGCCGTATGGCTGCCTGCCAAACGCGCGTCCAAACTCGACCCCATTCAGGCGTTGCGAATGGAGTAATTTGGCAAGGCGGTGTATGGCTTGTAATCTGAAGCCATACAAGTAATGGCTAGTTAAACGATGAGTCGATCCGATGCTTACCGCTCTTGTAAACCGACATTGTCCTGGAATCAATTGCAACTCACTGACTGGGTTATGACTAAGACTCAAGGTCAACTCGCAGCGTCACAGCGAAGAGATACTCGCCGATTTGCAACAGTTACAGTCTCCAAAGTGAGTGCAAGTGCCACTCCGAGACCGGTCTCCCGTATGCGCAATGGCATTCATTGCAAAGTGGTAATCCTCATTCTTCTGTGCACTGGGTTCGCGCAACCCTCCAGAAGCGCCGCACAGCAGGACGAGAATCTGGCGCTTGTGGAAAAGTCATTTGCGAACCCGCCAGATAACTGCCGCATCATGATGCGCTGGTGGTGGTTCGGCCCTGCAGTCACGAAGCCCGAACTACAACGAGAACTGGAACAAATGAAGGCCGAGGGCATTGGTGGAGTCGAAATCGCCACGCTCTACCCTCTCGCGCTCGATGACCCAAAAACCGGCTTTCATAACCAGCAGTTCCTCTCCGATGAACACCTCGACGCGATTCGCTTCGCGGCCAGCACAGCTAGACAGCTTGGATTGCGAGTGGACATCACCTTGGGAAGCGGCTGGCCCTTCGGAGGCCCTCATATTCCGGTGACCCAAGCTGCCGGGGAGTTGCGTGTGGTAACGACCCCAGTTCCTCCTGGAACCGATTCCATCGCCGCACCGGACATTGCGTCGGGTGAGCAGTTGATCGCCACGTTCATGGCTCCGGTCAGGGATGGCCATGTTTCGCTGCAAGACGCGCAGCAGGCGTCATCGATTGCGAACGGCCGTCTGCGATTAACAACTCCTTCGGAAGGCAGCCACGAAGCGATTTTCTTCATCTCCAGCCGCACCGGAATGACGGTAAAGCGTCCCGCAATTGGTGCCGAAGGCTTCGTGCTCGACCACTACGATCGAAATGCGATCGAAACCCATCTCCATGCAATTGGGGATCGGATGATGGAAGCTTTTGGCGAACAACCTCCGTACGCCGTTTTCAGTGACAGTCTGGAAGACTACGGATCCAACTGGACGGGCGATCTGATGCAGGAGTTTCGGGCACGGCGCGGCTACGATCTCACTCCCTATTTGCCGGCGCTGATCGGCGACGCCGGCCCGCTGACGTCTTCCGTCCGCCATGATTGGGGGAAAACGCTCACAGAGCTTGTGAACGAGCGTTTCCTTGCTCCGGTGCATACCTGGGCCCAGCAGCACCACACATTGTTCCGGTCTCAAACTTACGGTTTTCCGCCCGTCACCCTCTCAAGCAACCGATATGCTGATCTTCCCGAAGGCGAGGGCAAAGCATCCTTGCTGATGTGGCGGGAATTCTCCGACGTGCGTTGGGCAGCATCGGCTGGCCATCTCCTCGGCAAGTCGGTGATCTCGTCCGAAACCTGGACGTGGTTGCATTCCCCGGCATTTCGCGCCACGCCTCTGGACCTCAAGGCGGAAGCCGATCTGCACTTTTTGCAAGGCATCAACCAACTGGTCGGGCACGGCTGGCCATATTCCCCTCCAGAAGCTGGCGAACCCGGTTGGCGAATGTACGCCGCGGCCGCCCTCAACGCTCACAATCCATGGTCATTCGTGATGCCCGATTTGACCCGCTACCTGCAGCGCGTCAGCTTCGCACTTCGTCAGGGAAAACCCGCCAATGATGTTGCTCTGCTGTTGCCAAATGACGACGTGTGGTCAACATTCTCAGCCCGAAGCGATTCCACAAATCCGGTGATCAGCCAGGCCGGCTTCAACACCGTCGGTTCAACTTTCAGCATCGATGAATCCTTGGATCATTCTCTGGTAAACACGGTCCTTCCACAGGTTCTCGATTCCGGCTTCAATGCGGACTTCATCGACGCCGATGCGATTGACACGGTGGGCATTCCGTACGCGGTGTTGATTCTTCCGGCCATTGACCGCTTACCGCTTGCGACCTATCGGAAGATCGAAGAATATGCGCGGCACGGCGGAATTGTGATTGCCGCGCACAGCTTGCCCTCCACAGCGCCGGGTCTGATTGGAGCAGAGTCGGAGGGCTCCCAAATTCGCGAGATTTCACAACGCCTCTTCCGCGCAAGCGATGCCGCAGGGCACTTCATTCCCGACGAGAAGCAACTCGGAACTGCTCTCGCAACCTGTCTCCCTCCCGATGTCGTTCTTACTCCTCGGACTGAACGAATCGGGTTCATCCATCGAAAGCTGGCGGTTGGAGATCTGTATTTCATTGCGAATACCAGCAATCAACCACACCACGTGCAAGCGACATTTCGTCGCTCTACCAAGCACGCTGAATGGTGGGATCCGTTCACGGGCGAGATATCTCCCGTGGAGAACCCGACAGCCGTAGCCATCGATTTCCAGCCCTACGAGTCAAGACTGATCCTGTTCACGGATTCAGCGACTCAGCCTGAAGGAAGGCAGCCACCTTTGCGCGCTCCTTCAAGAGCGGTTGAGCTCTCAACGGATTGGAATGTGACATTCAGCGGGACGAATCAGACGATCACCATGCCCAGGCTTCGTTCCTGGAGTGAGGATCCAAACTTCGAATACTATTCTGGCCAGGCTAGCTACCTTAGGACCTTCGACCTATCTGCGCAGGATCTGAATTCCGGAACGAGTGCCGTGCTTGATTTCGGACAAGGTACGCCGATTGAGGAGCCAAACCCCCTTCCTCGGTTCAGCATGAGGGCATATCTTGAAGGACCCATCCGTGATGCGGCTGAGGTTTATGTAAACGATCAGCGCGCAGGTTCTGTCTGGCGTCCGCCGTATACGATTGACGTCACAAGATTGCTAACCGTCGGGACGAACAGTTTGCGCATCGTCGTCGGCAATACGGCCATCAACTCGTTGGCTGGCCGTGCGCTTCCCACTTACCGATTGCTCAATGAACGATATGGTGAGCGGTTCGTGCCCCAGGACATGGCAAACCTACGGTCACTCCCGTCTGGAATTCTGGGAAGCCTACGGCTAATCCTAGCCCAGGCAACGAAATAAAAGGGGTGCCGCGTCGTATGAATCAATATGAAACTGTGGTGACGAGGGGCGAAACTGGAACCGCCAACGCCAGCCTTTTCCGGTAAGCTTATTTAGATTAATCAACGACTTACAACTTCCCGCTAAAAACTTCCAAGATGGTCGATGGGCATCGATTTGCGGATGGAGGAGAACACAGGTTTCTCTCCCATCTTCTCTGTCGTATCACTGAACATGTCGCCGAGGCGCTCTGGCACCCTACCAGGGAATCAGGCGATGAAACGAAAGCTCTTGTGTCATTTTCGTGCAGGAGCGCGGGCGCAATCAAAGATCTAAGAGCGAACACCGACCGCAGGGTCGCAAGTGCAAGGCTACTCAAGAGCGAAATGGCTTTTTTTACGATGCCTATCTAGTACCGCAGAATCATTTTGGCAATTGACATCTGCGGATTCTTTGGCGGTGACAGTGATCGCGCGTTGCAGGCTAACAATGCTTGTCGTTACTCCGAGCTTGTCTGTTCACTGCCTCTCTACTGAACCGTCACCGTGAACGTCACCTTCGGATGTCCCAACCCATACGGACCCTCGGCGGTCACCTGCAACGCGCCCGCATTCGCTGGCAATGTGAGCACTACTGCTGCGTTTCCCGACGAATTCGTCGTCACCGTGCGGCTCGAAAGTGTTCCCGCCGACGCCGTAAACAGCACATCCGCCCCGGCCGCGCTCCCGCCCGACGATCCAGCGTTCAGTGTCACTGACAAATTCACATTCGTTCCGGGCGCTCCCGTCTGCCCATCGCCCTGCTTCGTCAGCGTTGCCGCCCGATTCCCCACCACAATCCATCCGCTCTGTTCTTGCGTCGCTCCCGCGCTATCCGTCCCCGGAACCGTGTAGCGATAAAAACCCGGCTTCGTTCCCACCGTCACCGTGACCGCCCCATTCTGGCTCGATGTCAATGTTCCCTGCGTGACGGTCACGGTGATGCCCGTATCAAATGTCGGCGTCCCCAGCGTGACGGTCCCCGATCCGGACACAATCTTCGGCGCCAGTAAAACCGTTTCGCCCGCCGCCGCCATCGTCGTATCCGGATTCAAATCCCACTCCGCCTCGGGCAGCTTCGCCATCGATCCCGTCACTACCAGCAACGTCGCGCTGTACGGCGCAAAGCTCATGGTCGAGGACCACGCCTGCGGCGCGGACGCCACAATCGTCGTCGGATTCTTCTGCGATAGCGTATAGGTCGTCACCTGCGCCGGTGTAAATCCACTGATCGCAAACTGCCCCGCATAGGTCGTCGCCGGAGCCTTGTTCAGCACCATCACCGTCATCGTCGTCCCCGTCGGATCGATCGCCGCATAGCTGCTGAACAGGCTGGGGTTCGCACTGTTCGTGTCCGCTACCGAGGTGCTCTCAAACGTGTGATGTTGCCCGTCATAATTCCGGTACAGCTTCAGCGCCTGATAATTCGGATTGGTGCTCAGCGGCGCCGTCCATCGCGACGCCAGGTACATCCGCTCGCGCCCGAAAATTCCATATGCATCCGCGTCGCCTAACGCCGTCGAGAAATCCGATTCGCCCGCAATCGCCGCGTTCCACTCCGTAAAGCTCAGCGGCGTTCCCGGATAAATCATGTTCACGATCGCTCGCATTCGCGGAATGCGAAACGGAATCGTCTTTTTCGGCTGAATGAACGTCGTCCACTTCTGATCAATGTCGCTGCCCACGCTCACGTACGTCGGATCCCAATAATCTCTAAAGATCCTCAATGCCAGTGCTCGTTTCTGCGCCAGCGTGTAGCTTGAAGTATTCGGCGTGTCCGGATACGCATGCAAATCGAGCACATCCACCGATCTTGTTCCCGCAATCTGGTCCTGCCAGTAAACCTCGTTGATCCACCACGGCAGAAAATCAATCCCTGCATGCGCCGCTTTGTCGTTGTTGTTTGCGCCGTTCCAGTAGAACCACCAGCAGCAGGTAATCGGGCCAAAGCGAATCGCCGCCGGATCCCATCCCTTCAGCGCCCTGCTCTCGGTGATGAATTTATCCCGCATCTCGTCATACGCCGTCGGCTGCGGATGCACGTCCCGATGTGTCGATCCCCAGATTTCGATCTCGTTATCCATGTCATAGAAATGTGGAGCGCTCCCGAAGGCAGCCGCCAACGCCGCCGCCCACGTGTTCCGATACAAGCAGTTTCCCGAAGCGCAGCTCTGGCTGTTGTCATCCAGCAAAGGATAATAAGCCGAGGTCTCCGCATTCGTAGTCACCGCTGTCGAGCAATCCGTCTGCAGCCCGTCTCCCGCGTCCGGGTTGTATGGATCCACGCTGCACTGCGGGCCAAAGGTTCCGACGGAATAACTCCAGTGATAATTGTCCGTTCCTCCCTGTGTCGTCGACGTCTCCGGACTCTGCGCCACCCACGGCAGCATCACCATCGTCATCAGCGGATTGGCGCCTGCATTCTTCACATCCGTAATGAACTGCGTCGAACTGCCATCGCTACCGTTGTTGAATCCCGAAGCGGCAAAGTCCTCGAAATACCAGTCAGCCCCAGCGTTGTCCGTCTGCAACTGCCAGTTATAAGTGGAGGTCGAATCCCCGCCCCACCGCACTTCCGTCGCGCCCGTGCTGATAATATCGGCCGGCGAATTCGGATACGCGAAGCCGTACACATACGGACTGATCGTATGCCGGTTACTCAGCGCATCGATTGAGATGGTAACCGCAGTCGATGCCACAGCGACTGGCCTCTTCGCTCCGCTGGTTGCTGTGTTCGCCCCACGTGCTGCTGTCGCCGTCGGCTCAGCGGCAGGCAATCCCGTTGTAGCGACGCGGCTCGCCGCGACTCCCTCCTGCAGCGTCGCAGTCGCGCCTGGTACTTCCGCCCGTCCTGCACGTAAGGCTCCGGTAGCAACTAAGGCAAACAGAGCGACTGAAATAAAAGTGGTGGTAAAGCCGTGTCGGGCGAGGCTCTTCATGGCGGAGGTTCTCCAGCCGCCCATACTAGCTAACTCCGCAAAATCACGCAGCTATCAGAAGGACACTGTTCATTTTCACAAGGCCACGTGCGCGGTGTGGCAAACGTCAGAAACTCTCTACAATAATTTCCTCAAGAAGCCCTGCCCGGAAGGACGCCTGAATGAACGAATAAGCGAGTTGGTATAGCCTTAATGGCTTGCCGGACAGTCGATGCCGGCCACTACAACGGATTTGACCTCCTTATGCGCAAGATCATTTCGATATCATCCGTTTCCTTCCTTGCGCTCGCGCCATTCTTGCTCGCCCCTTTTTCTTGGCCATAGGCGACCAAAGCGTCGGTCAGACCGCGCGGGCCGAGTGTCGCTGCTACGGCAACCGTGTCCCCCAGCATTGCCGCCACCTCGGTCAGGCTGCACCCTTGGCCGAGCCAGCCGTGTCTCGGAACCGATGCGATACATTCCCTCAATCCACAGGTGAGCCTCCTGCATCAAGAGGCGAGGGTCGTCCTGCCACGTCGTGACTTCAGAAGTCACCTGATATTTGCCGTCCCAGAAAATATACTCACCCTACCCAGCGAGTAGTTCTCGGCAGAGAGCGGGGTCGAGATGCTGCCGAACCGGGCGTCCCGTCTTTTGTCTGTTGATACCGAGCCAGCCATTTTGAATGCTCCTCCGCTTCAGTTGCACCGTGTCGCGGATCGCAACGCCAATCGCAATCATGAACTTGACGAGGAGCGTTGCGATGGCGACTCTCTCTGCTGGAAAGGTCTTCGGAATCTGGGCGAAGAGAGTTTTGATTTCCTTCTCCCTAAACGGCTTCGGCTCCAGCCGCTCTTTGTCTTCCTTCGACAGTTTGATGGTCTTCAGTGCAGCGAGCAGGTCGTTGAGATTCTCACGGCAGCACGTGCGGAGAAAACTGGGAATGTTCTGCTGGGCCTTCTGGCGAGTGGTTGTCCCCCATACCTTGTCCCAGCCCCTCCGAAACTCGATTACGTCAGACGCAGTTATGAGGGACTGAAGCAGCTTCGACCGGGCCGACATAGACTGGTCGAACTGGTCGAGTTGAAGCCGGAGTTTCTTGATTCGCCGGGAAGAGATGTTCTCGCTCTTTTTGGCACTGATGCAGGTGTCTATGCAGTCTGCGAATGGTCGGCTGTGGGCCTTTGACGATAATGGCCTTCAGTGTGTCGCCCCGATCCAACTGCTATTGGAGTTCAACGCCCTTATCCTCTGCAACCGACCAGATCCGGGTTTTGGCGGCTTGGCGGTGCTGTTTGCCGTTTCGGGAATACCGAAGGAACTTAGAGCATTGGCAGCCCCGGCAGAACTCGCCCCAGCTCCGGGAACTGCAACTTTCCTCGTGCCGGACGAACACGGTGACGACCGATTTGGGCTGAATGCTTTTTCGCGGGTTAACCTCCACTCACTTGTGAGGCCAACCCACGTTCTAACACGCCCTAAACGAATTTTTGGAAATCACCCAGTGTTATGCGCGTAAAAGTCTGGCGGAGAGAGTGGGATTCGAATTTACTCAAAAACGTAGTTTCAACAACATAGAGCGCACGGCGGGCAACGTAAAGCAGTGGAAGACAGTGGTAAGCAGTGTTAACGGATCACAAACGGATCACGGCTCAGTGATCCCCTCGGAAAGCGCAAGCCTTTCTTGGAGACTCTCGCAAGTCACGAATTGTGAACCGAGCCTATGTGTGGTATGGAAACGGACGGTTCGATAGGGACCCGAGAAGAGTTCATTTTGAGTCCGCTACGTCTGCCAGTTCCGCCATCGGTGACTTCGAGTTTATCGGCCCCCAGTGAATCGGTGAAGGTTCCGTTGGTTTTCGAGTTCTCCAGATCGCACATTTTCACGGAAGAATGCATCGATTCGACCCATGAGTTCAACTCTAAAGGCAGAATTCGAGGTAGCCGTGAATAGGTCGAGTCGATTGTGGACTTCACTTGGACAAATTTCTGCATCATCCCAGAAACAATCCAAAATCTTCGTCGGCGGCACGGAAGTACGACGTTCCAAGAGGAGCAAGCGCTGGACTTCCCGCCGCAACTTCACGGAGTATTTGTCTTGAAAAATGGGATCAAGGCAGGCCCATTTATCTCCTAACGCTGTGAGAAAAGCAATAATTCGACGGCGCTTGTTAGCGATTGCTCGCGAGCCGATATGAACATCTCTCTTCCATAAAGCTGTGCCAAGGATCCAGTTGCCGTATTCCGCAATATGCGAAGCCAATTCGCTTTCCAACCACCTTGGGCTTCGTGTTGTTTCCTGCGTAATCGCAATCAGATCCAGGCCGGCATTCTTTATCCGATATTCGTCGTTACCAACTAGGAGGACGTCGATATCAGAATCAGGACGCTGCAAACCAACTGACATAGAACCAAAAACTACCACTTCAATCGATGAGTTGAGGTACTTCCGCCCATTCGTGGATGCGAAGAACCTCCGCAATTCAGGCTGGTTGAGTGCCATTCTACGTGGCGCCAGAGCCGTCATCTGTCAGAGCCTCTCTTACGATCTCTCGTATTTCGAAGAACGATTCCTTAGCAGAGTCCATGTTGTCTGGACTCACCCAGCCAAAGTAGCCTTTAATAAACTCTTCAAAACCACGGGCATGTTCGCTAACTGGATGGTCTTTGCCGAAGAATCTTTCAAATACCCAAGTGAAAGATGGCGTTTTGCCAGGCTTGGGCTTTCGTATGACATCGGCACTGATAAGTTGCGAGAGAAAGGCGTCAAGCGCTACTTCAATTTCCTCGCGGTCGATGTACTGGTCGTCTATGTCATATTCGTCCTGATCGTCTTCGCCTTCTTCTGTTCCTGACTGGTCGCCATCTTCTTCTTCGGGCGCATTGGGGACGTGCGATTCTGGAATCTGCGCCGCCGCCTCCGTGTTCATAGAAGAAATGGATACGGAGAAATCGAGATATGATTCGATTTCATCGAGACCGTCATTTATAGCCCGAAGTACTTTAGGGCTTGGGGCGCGTTTCTTCTGCGACTCCGTCGCCATTTCAGCGTTACCTTTCTTAAACGACACAGCGTGCCAGTCAGAAATGTGCTGATATCCAACAAGTTAACCTGACAATCAATTCTTTTAGGACGATCACAATTCCGTGATAGTGCGGAAAGAGAGGTACAAAAGTTAAGACACCTAAGGCCAAATAGAATTCAACGTGAGCCCGTCTCCAAGAATGCCATTTTTCCTTCCAACGAGGCCTTACCGATCTCGATTTGGCGCCACCTTTGTGCTCCTGATGACGATAAACCTCCAAAACCAGTTCGTGTGCCGTGTATGGCACGGAAAACGTCTCAAAAACTTCTTGACCCTTTCCACGACGGACTCGGCGGAAGGCATCCTCGATCCGACCCGCCCTGTCGCCGAACAATCTGCTCCACCTAACTTGCTCATGTTCGAGGAGAAAGAAGAAAAAAAGCATTAACAACAACCCCAGCCAGATCGTGCAGACAGTAGGGAGGCTTCTTCCGGCGGCCGCCGCTGACGCACCAATTACAGCTGTGAGAGCCCACCCTTTGATGGTGAATCTGAAGGCCCCAATCCGATCTATCTTGTCTTGTAGCATTTTGTATTCATCAGAAAGTAATCCCTTGAATTCTTTCTCGTCGTAGATGTTCGGCGGCGAAGGCGGCTCGTCTTGGTCATCTCGGCGTTGAATTGGAGAGGTTGACATGCGGAAGCCGGAATTATAAATCGACGAAGGTCGTAAACCTGAGCATTCTACGCCATCGTTCTGACCCGAAATATGGCCAAATCAAGAAAGAGCCTCTTGCCCAGCTTTGTTGCGAGTTGAGCGATAGCTTTTTGCTATTGACCGAATCGGCTCTAAGGATCTTGTTTAGTGGTGAGGGCTTCGGCAATTTTCCCAATCAGCTTACGGCGAGTCCTATTCCCAGGCTATGCCCCTGTTCCTCTTCGGAGAGACGCGCTCCGCGTACGGAACCGGGTTCGACCTTGGTCCGTTCGGCTGTTGTTCCACGTCGGTTGCCGTACGTTGCGAACTGTCGCGACTCAGGGTGCGGGAAAGCTTGCTTCCGTCATTGGTGTAGATGTGCGCGTCGTGTTGAGCCCGCGAGACGGATACATACGCGAAGCGGTTGTTCACCAATAGCTCGCTTTTTTCGGTGTCTACGTGGATAAGTACTCGATCCGCGGTTTGCCCCTGACTGCTGTGGCTCGTCACTGCGTATCCGTGGTCAAGGTGCGGGTGCTCGCGAATGTTGAATCCGATTTCCCGGCCCGAGTCCATCCGGATTCTGAAGTCGCCGTTAGAGTTGACGTGTTCGACGGTGCCGAGATCACGGTTAGCAACGTGTAGTTCGTTTGATGGCGCGGTGAACTGAACGCGGTCTCCATGTGAGAATTCGCGTTCGGCTTCGCGGTGCACCGAGACACCTGAGAGGCGTCGCGGATCGTAGGTTTGCAGAGTGCCCACCTCGCGTTCGATCGTTAGCCGGTTCTCTTTCGCGTCCACGCCGGTGACCCGTGCGTATTCACCCGGCTTGATGCCCTCAGTTTTGCTGCCACGCGAGTATCGAAGCACGTCCCCAGGCTCGTATTGTCCGGCCCACTGCCGGTCTGCTCCCGTCATCTCCTGACGCGATTCCAGCACCCGGAGTTTGTGCTCGTCTTTGCTGACGTCTCCACGATTCTGCAGCTCGCGATGAATCAGCGAATTCAATTCGCGTCGGGATTCATTATCGGGCGAGATTACTAACGTCCCTTCTGGATGTCGCGAATACTCGCGGGCTATTGCGCTCATCCGCTCTTGGTGATTAACGATCTCGTGCACACGGCCCTGCTGGTCGAGACTCGCTACTCCTCCGAAAACGTCTCCGCGGGCGAGCTGCTCCACCGCCTCCTTCAGGCTCGGGTCCTTCTGGCGCACAATCTCACCCAACCTGGCCGTCTGCATGCCCGCTTCTTGTAGCTGCTTATATGGCCTGCCCGCTTCAACCGCCTCATGTTGCCGCGTATCGCCAACCAAAAGAACTCGGTCGGATGTGTGCAGACGGTGAAAAAACTCGTTCATCTGTTTCGTGCTTGCAAGGCTCGATTCATCGATAACGAACAACCGTTTTTGTCCATGATCGGGTGCTTCATTTCGGATGAGCTCGCGCTGCAATGTATGCGACTCAATTCCTGATTCAGCCAATTTGTGGGCAGCGCGCGATGTGGGAGCGAGTCCGACCACTTGGTAGCCTTCGCGCTCGGTGGCTTCGCGGATAGCAGTCAACGAGGTAGTCTTGCCGGCGCCCGCTACGCCTTCAAGGCCCACGATCTTGTCCTGAGTGGCCAGGGTCTGCTCTACAGCTGTTCGTTGGCTAGCACTCAAGTGAGTGTGATTCTGCTTCACAGACTGCCACGTTTCGGAGTTCACAAGAACACCGTGTTGGCCTTGGCCTTTTCGCATTTCACTCACGTTGTCACGTTCGTACTGGATCATCTTTTCAGTGGTAAACGCGCGGGCCGGCGATTTGCCTTCGACTTCGATCAGGGAGCCTGATTCTATTCGCTTTTCGAATCTCTCTCGAACCTCTCCGAAGCCAGCTTCGCCCATTGAGCGTTTCAGCGCATCTCGCATCAGGTCGCGCTCGTCAGTCACAGCGTGCCTTTCGAGATTTTTGTCCTGGGCGTACGTCAGCGCCGATTCCAAGGGCTGGCGACTCGTAACATCTCTTTCGACTTCGTTGGAATGAGCGGCCTGGACTACCTGCTCCGGCTGATTTCCGAATCGCTCGGCCATTTCCTTATGCATTCTCTGCATTTCCGCGTGCGCGATGCCCGGCAACTTATCGTCTCGTGTCTGATGTGCCGCGATCTGCGCTGCGCCTGCGCCTTTCACGCCCTGCTGTTCGAGGTAGGCCTGAATTTGCTGACTTCTGGGGCTCGAAGCACCAAGGTACTCGCGTGTGTAGCCGGCAATTTCCGGCTGGCCACTTTTTCCCCTTTCGATCTCGTAGCCCTGACCTTTGAGGCGGAGCGCTAGCTCTGAGCGGTATATCGCGGTCGCATACTGTTGAGATCGGTAGAGTTCATGGGGTTGCAAGGCTCGCGCTTCGCCATTCTTTGTTTCAGTGAGATTGAAGAACACAACATGAGTGTGCAATTGCGGTGCTGCGTATCCATTCACCGGTCGCGCGCTGTCATGCTCGAAAGCTGGTTGCGACCCATTTACCGGTCGTTTCCGGGAGACGATTGCCGCCCATGCGCGCTTGGACGAACTTCTCCATCTCATTCAATGCAACTTTGACACTGTCCCGATGAGCCTGGCGTACGGCTTCGTCTCCACCCACGAGAGCAGTCAAAGAAACGCTCTTGGGAGCCGAGAACGTCGCGTCCCAAGCGGCACGGTGCTCCATTGTGCTAACCATCTCACCTCGCGCATTGACGTATTCGCGCGGTGTTTGATGGCGAACGAGTTGCTCTTCGGTTAAGGGATGTTGGCCGTTCGCCAGCCGCTGAAAGTGTTCTTCGTGCACTTGACCTTGTAGTCCCCACTCTTGCGCGAGTCGGCCATGCCACTCGCCGCGTATTCGGTCACCCTCGGAGTCATCAGTCTCCTCCGCGTTTGCAAAC
>CAWKNM010000009.1:0-78763 GCA_963851165.1 uncultured Acidobacteriaceae bacterium
GTGGCCGCGCAGTTCGGCCAGCAACCGGAGCAAGTGATCCGCGCAGCCCATGAACGGCGAGTCGAACAAGAGCCGCAGGAGAAGCATCAGCATCTCGAATCCGCTCTGAGCTACGCGCAAGAGAAGAACCTGGAGCGCCACGCAGTGACAGACGAACGCGAACTCATGCGTGATGCTCTGAAACGTTCGATGGGCGAGGCGAGCTTCGCCGATATGCGAGAGAGGTTCGACAAGCGCGTCCAGTCAGGTGGCCTGATTGAAGTAGAGAGCAAATCGCCGGCCCGCGCGTTCACTACGGAACAGATGATTGGCTATGAGCGCGACACAGTCGCCGAGATGCGAAGGGGACAGAATCTGGATAACCCGTTGGTGAGCTCTGAGACCTGGCGTCACATCGAGGAGAAGCACCCACACTTGAGCACCAGCCAGCGCGGGGCCGTTGAGCAGATCTTGACGAGCCACGACAGAATCACCGGTCTTGAAGGCGTGGCGGGTGCTGGCAAAACCACTTCCTTGGCTGCGGTCCGCGAAGCTGCCGAGCATGAAGGTTACAAGGTGTTCGGACTTGCCCCTACGTCGCGCGCCGCGCAAAAACTGGCAGAGTCAGGCATCGAATCAGGTACATTGCAGCGTCTTCTAGTACGCGGCGAGCAACCCGACCTCGGACAGACGAGGCTTTACATTCTGGACGAATCGAGTCTGGCAAGCACGAAACAGATGAATCAGCTACTGCATCGATTGCATGACGGCGACCGCGTTCTCTTGGTAGGTGACAAGCGGCAACATGAGGCGGTAGAAGCGGGCAGACCCTATCGGCAGCTACAAGAGGCGGGGATGCGAACTGCCCGCCTGGATGAGGTCATCAGGCAGAAGGAACCGGAACTTAAGGAAGCGGTCGAACAACTTGCGCGTGGTGACGTTCACGGAGCGGTAGCGAATCTGGACCAGCAGGGCCGCGTGCATGAGATTGTGGTCCGGGAAGAAAGGCTAGGTGCAATCGCTCGTGAGTACACGCGAGAGCCTCAAGGCGCATTGGTCATTTCACCTGACAATGAGTCGCGACGTGAGCTGAACACTCTGATCCACCGTGAAATGCAAGCCCGCGGCGACGTGAATCCAGAGGAACACAAACTTCGAGTGCTCGACTCGCGAAATGAAATGACCGGCGCAGATCGGCAGTGGGCCGCACAATACGGAGAGGGGGACTTGGTGCGCTATACCCGTGGGAGTAAGGTTCTGGGGATCGACCCTGGCGAATACGCGCGAGTGGATCGAGTGGACGCCCGCGAAAACCGTATCACCATCGAGCGCGAGAACGGAGCACAACAGACCTACGATCCGCGACGGCTGTCGGGTGTGGCGGTGTACCAAGAAGTTCAGCGCGAATTCTCACAGGGCGACCGCGTTCAGTTCACGGCCCCGTCGAGGGAACTGCAGGTTGCTAACCGAGAACTCGGCACTATCGAACGAGTCAGCCATTCCGGCAATCTCGAAATCCGGATGGACTCCGGTCGCGAAGTTCGATTCAATATCCGCGAGCATCCGCATCTCGACCACGGATACGCCGTCACCAGCCACAGCAGCCAGGGACAGACCGCGAACCGAGTTTTGATTCATGTGGACACAGACAAAAGCGAGCTGCTGGTTAACAACCGTTTTGCATATGTGTCTGTTTCGCGCGGTCAATACGACGCGCAGATCTATACCAACGACAAAAGCGAACTCGGGCACGATCTGAGCCGCGACGTGTCGCAGCGTACGGCCACGGGGAGCAAGGAGCAGGAGCTAGTGGCACAGAAGATCGAGCCGGTTCGTCCGAATCAGGAAGTCCCTCAACCACGGCACGATCAGGCCCACACCATCGGCCACGAGATTGCGATGTAAATGCCCTATCTCCGAATGGGCTTCATGTACTCGCGAATGATCTCCAAGTCCCCGGTCCGCATGTCTCCGAAATCGGCTCCAGTGATGAACATCTCGCAGGCGAAGCGGAGGGAGAAGGTCGTCTTATCCTTGAAAGCGACGGTGAAGAACAGCGACCCGTCTTCAATGGAATGGCTGATGTAGTCTACAACCCTGCCGTGGACTTCGATATAGCGCTGGCGAAGCTTCTCGCGGCGCTTCTGGATACGGCTGTCAGTCTCCCTGCGTTCCTTGTCGGTGATCGGGGTAATGGGCGTGCTCCCGACCCACACGACCTTCGGTTTGCTGGGCTCGCCTTTCTTAGGCATGGCTCCTCCTCCCCCGAACTGCGCTCTTGGCGTTCTCAGTGGGCTGCTGGCGCTTGTTGGGGCGCTGTTTGTTCTGCTCTTGCTCCTCCTCTATGCGTTTTTCTTCGTCGGCTACTGCTGAATAGGGGACAATGCCGATACGTGACGGCAATCCCTGCTTCTTGCGTTCTTCCTCGCGCTGCTCGACATCGATATACACGTCGTCCGGGTCTCGCCACTTTTTTTCATGGGCGCGTTTCTGCTTCCAGAAACGACCTTCGTCGAGACGTTCCAGATCGACCAGTTCTTCGACGAAATCAGCGTTCACGTCGGCGCGGACTTCTTCGATCTCCACCTGGGCTAGTTGCAAAGACTCCTTGTCGGCACAGGAGAGTTTCTCCATGCCTCGCAAGATCGTGACGACCTGATCGATGCCCTGATTCAACAGGAATAGGCTTTCGTAGATACACAGCTTGGGGGAACGTGCGGATGCTTGCGCAGGAAAAGAGGGCCGGATACCTTCAGAACTAGCCATCGTTGCCTCCTTGTAGGCAATTTGGTTAGGGGCGCGGCGGTGCTTCAACACCGTCGCGTCCCGCTAGAAGCACTAATCGTAGCAATTGCTACTAATAGTAGCAATTGTATCATTGCGACGCTCTGTAGCAAGTGTAAAAAGGATGGTATGAGTGCTACAGGGAAGCGGACCGTTCAGATCAATGTCCGACTGAGCGACGATGACTTTGAGTTGATTCGAAAGGCAGCTGCGAAGCTTTGGCCAGACGCAGTGCTCAGCAACTCCAGTATCGTGCTAGGGTTGGCAAGACTCGCAGCCAAGCAAGCCCTAGAGGCCCAGAAGAAGCCACGAGCAGGCTGAGCCTAGATCTCAGCTAGAATCTCCCTGATATGAAACGCGGCAAGGATCTTCGCAGTGCGCGGGGCGAGACCGTCGAGCGCGATGCCGCGAACGAGATTGCGGCACTGATGTTCGTTTTGGTCGAACAGTCGCCTGGGGCGTTCACGTTGCGATTCGTCGCCAACGACGAACTGATCGAAGACCTCACCAAACAGGGGGCACTGCAAGTCTTCTTAGACGATGTGGACCGCCTCTATGCAGATTTTCGCAAGCGCTTTCCGGATGCCCCAATCATGACACGACCCGACTGACCTAGCGTGAAGGGCGGCGTCGCTCTAACTTGGTACAATTCGGCGCTGAAAACGATGCCTCCTGCGAAGGACAATTCTGTTAAAGTCGCGTTGATTGGCGCAGCAGGCGTCCTTCTTGCCGCCTTGATAGAGGTTTAAGTTTCTACGTGACGTTCGTTTTGGACGAATCCGGCGAACGCGCGTACGCGATGTGGGAGCAGTCGGTGTTCTCCGTTCAGATGGCCGGCAAAAGGTCGAAAGAATTCGGCGCGGACGAACTCGAAGCTTGGCCGAGCCAGTTCCTCGTGCCCAAGGGATTTGTAGCAGCGAAATTGGCTGAAATTTGCACAGTTTGCCTGCACAGTTCCTACACAGCCAAAAATTGCCACATTATCTGCAATTAAAACAATCAGATATGAAAGTTTTATCACCCGCTCAGGATGACAAGGGTATTAGAGTCCGCCCATGCCGAGGCCGCCGAGCATGCCGCCAACTGTGGACTGCATGGCTCCGTCAATTTTGCGCGCGGCTTCGTTGACGGCGGCGAGGATTAAATCCTGCAGCATCTCGACGTCTCCGGCCTTCACGGCTTCGGGATCGATGCGCAGGCTGAGCAGTTGTTTGCGGCCGTCCATTTTGGCGGTAACGGCTCCGCCTCCGGACGTGGCTTCGACGACCGTCTCCTGCATTTTCTTCTGCAGGGTTGCGTACTGCGCCTGCGCTTTCGACATCAGGTCTTGCAGGTTGAATCCACTCATGGAAACCTTTCGTTGGCTATCGGCCACGGCCTTCATTTTTCACTTGTCATTCTGAGCGAAGCGAAGAAACTATGCAATTTGTCGGGCGTGAGGAATTGCATAGGTCCTTCGCTTCGCTCAGAATGACAAATGAGAGCGAGCGCGTCGAGAGGACTTCGACGTCTTCATCGTTTTTCTTTGTAGTCAATCACGGTGCGAATTTCGGCGCCGAATTTTTCTCGCATGCGCTGCACCACCGGATCTTGCTCGGCGCGGCCGCGGCCGCCGACTGCCGGGCCCGTGGACCGTCCGGCGACGCCATTGCGTTTGGCCCCGTTTTCACCGTTGCCGGCGTTTCCATTCTGGGGCGCGACGGTTGCGCCGGGAACGATCTTCAGCTTCACGGCTCGGCCCAGAACTCCGCTGGCCGAGGCGATAGCCAGGCGTCGCGCCTCAGGGCCGACCGACATGTCGATTACGGTTTGCGATTCGGCGATCTTGATGACCAGTTCGTTGGCTTGCACGCTCCACTCGCCAGCTTCGAGCATGGAGACCAGGATGCGCTGGTTGCCGTCGGTGAGTGCTTGCAGGACGGCCGATTGCAGGCGGTCGATTTGTGAATGAGCTGGTTGAATTGTCTGTGGTTCTGGCGCCGACGCCACTGGCGTTGGGTGAGTTTGCGATTCTGGATTCGGCTGCGGTTCAGGAGTGGTTGGTTTCGTGGCGCTGGCCGAGACGTAGCTAGCTACGTCTCTACGATTCGTGTCGCCGCGATCACCATCTGGCCCAGGCGCGGGATCGCGTAGGGGAGCGGCGGAGCCCATGATAACTGGTTCCGGTGCGCTGGGCGCATTCGGAGTTGAAGCGGCAACAATGCGCGGGCCGGGTAGCGGAGCGGTCTCGGAAGAATCTTCCTGCCGCGGAGTGCCTTTGCGCGCGGAATCGGCTGCGAACGGCGAAACAAAATTTGGCCGAGCGGCCGGAGAAGGCTCTGGGCGGCGGGTTTCGGCACCCGCGGAATGGCTGCCCACAATGGCGGGCCCGGGCGCAGTTCGGGGCGCCGCGGTTGCGTTCGGCGCTGCAGCAACTTCGCTCAAGAGTTGCTCGATGGGCAACAGGCGCTGGGCATGCGCCATTTTGAGCAGGCCGAGTTCGAGATGGAAACGCTGCTCTTGTTTGTAGCCGAGCTCGCCGTGAGTGCGCAGCATGATTTGCAGGTGGCGCGTGAGGTCTTCTTCGCCGAATAATTCGGCGACTCGCGAAACGCGCTCGCGTTCTTCGCTGGAAATTTGCAGCAGGGAAGAGTCCTTCCCGGCAACCTTCGCAACGGTGGCGTTGCGCAGGAAGCGGACCATCTGGCGGGCGAAGTGCGTGGGACTGTGGCCTTCGCTGATGAGGTGGTCGACCTGGCGAAGAACTTCGTCACTCGCACCGCTTGCGATGGCTTGCATGACTTCTTCGAGAATGTGAGCGGGCGCGGCACCGACGAGATTGCGTACCGAGTCGGCGGTGAGCTTTCCGCTGGAGGAGGCGATCGCCTGGTCGAGAATGGAGAGCGCGTCGCGCATGGAGCCGTCGCCGGCTTCGGCCAGCAGGGCGAGAGCGTCGTTGTCGGCTTCGATGTTTTCGCGCGTCACGAGATCGCGAAGCTGGGCCACGATGGCGTCGAACTTCACGGCGCGGAAACTGAAATGCTGGCAGCGCGAACGGATGGTCTGCGGAATGTCTTCGGGCTGCGTGGTCGCGAGCATGAAGACGATGTGGTCGGGCGGCTCTTCCAGTGTTTTGAGCAGGGCATTGAAGGCCGCGTCGGTAATCTGGTGAGCTTCGTCGAGTATGTAGATCTTGAAACGGTCGCGGGCAGGGCGATAGCGCGCGGCTTCGCGGAGTTCGCGAATTTCGTCAATGCCGCGGTTGGTGGCGGCGTCAATTTCGATGACGTCGACGGCGTTGCCGGCACGAATTTCGGTGCAGGATTCGCAGACGCCGCAGGGCTCTGGGACCGGCGTGTCTTTCGACCGGCAATTCAGCGCGGCGGCCAGAATGCGGGCGACCGTAGTTTTGCCGATGCCGCGATGTCCGCTGAAAATGTAGCCGTGGGCGGTGCGTCCCTGTTCGATGGCGTTTTGCAGGGTGCGGGTAACGTGCTCTTGTCCGATGACCTCGGAGAACTTCTGCGGACGATACTTGCGGGCCAGGACGGTATAGCTCATGGGTGAGAAGTACGATTATACGTGATGGAGGCGGGTGAGGATGCGAGGATGGACCAGCGCGCCCGGACGTTTCAATTCCACCCTCGACCGCCGAACAAAGGGCCTCACTGCAGTGCGCTCCGGAGCCAGCAAGGAAAACAGTTGACAAAGCGGCCAGCTCTAATGTATTTAACCGTAGTGTTACATAACGTATACGTTAAATACAATCATGCCCGATCATCTCACTGCTACTTTTTCAGCGCTCGCTGATCCCACGCGGCGCGCGATCCTGAGTCGCCTCACGTCGGGCGAAGCCTCGGTAACGGAACTCGCTTCGCCCTTCAAGATGAGCATGCCCGCGATCTCCCGGCACCTGAAAGTGCTCGAACGCGCGGGATTGATCTCACGCGGGCGCGATGCGCAGTGGAGACCCTGCCGACTGAAGGCCAGTCCCCTCAAGGACGTAGCCAGCTGGGTGGCGCATTACCGCCGCTTCTGGGAAGAAAGTTTCGAGCGGCTCGATGGCTACCTGATTGAAATGAAAAAAGAACTGAAACAGAAGGAGACGAAATATGGCCGCAAAAAATAACGCCGCGCTGACGCTGACCACACCGACGGATCGGGAGATCGTCATCACGCGTGCATTCGACGCACCGCGAAGGCTGGTTTTCGAGGCCTACACCAACCCCAAGCACCTGCCGCATTGGATGCTGGGCCCGCAGGGTTGGACGATGCCCGTCTGCGAAGTCGACCTGCGTGTGGGCGGGGCGTGGCATTTCGGCTGGAAACATTCCAACGGCATGCAAATGGAAATGCGTGGTATTTACCGGGAGGTGAAGCCGCCCGAGCGGCTCGTCTCCACCGAGTCGTGGGGCGGCGACTGGCCGGAAACAGTCAACACCCTGACCTTCACCGAGCAGAACGGCCAGACTACGGTTACAACCAGCATCCTTTACCCATCGAAAGAAGCGCGCGACGGCGCGCTCAAGACTGGAATGAAGGAAGGCATGGCCCTGAGCTTCAATCGTCTCGCGGAACATCTGGGCGCGATGGCCCAGGTTTCCTCGGCGCCATAGGCTCGAAGGCTTGCTAAAAGCGGCATACAAGCGATAGGCTTGTCCGTCGCCCGGAGCGCGGGTTCTGGCGATTGCGACGGGCAAGCTCTAAAGGAGCGTAATTATGCAGCTGAAAATTACGAGCAAGACGGTAGACGGAATTTTGGTAATCGAGTGCAGCGGCCGGATTGTTTTTGGCGAGGAGTCCTCGCTGCTGCGGGAGCAGGTGAAGCAGGCTATCCCGGATCACAAGAGTATTGTGCTCAACCTGGGCGAGGTCAACTACATTGATTCCGGCGGGCTGGGCACGCTGGTGGCGTTGCATACCACGGCGCTCAATGCCGGAACCACCATCAAACTGGCGAACCTAACAAAACGGGTCGGCGATTTGTTGCAGGTGACCAAACTGCTGACCGTGTTCGACGTGTCTAACTCGGAGAGCGAGGCGATCGAGTCGTTCCGCAAAGCGGCGTAGCTTGAAGTCTCCCACACCTTGGACTCGCCGCTCGGGGAGTCGAAGGAATGGGACGCCCGGCCACGATGCCGCAGGCGGCGGCTTTTCTGGGAATGCTTTCGAAAGTTGTTTTCCTTCTCTGTCTGCTGATTAGCGCAAGCGGCTTGGTCTCCCCGCCCGTGGCTCTGGCGGGGGGGCTTGTGTTTGGGCTGCTTTTTCCTCATCCTTATAGCTCGCAGGCTAAAACGCTTTCCAAATATCTTTTGCAGGCCTCGGTGGTGGGACTGGGCTTCGGCATGAACCTGCACCAACTGGTTCGGGTCGGGCGCAGCGGATTTCTTTACACCGTGGTGGGTATCAGCTTCGCGATGCTGGCGGGGATGGGTCTGGGCGCGTTGCTCGGTGTGCGGAGAATTCCGGCGTTTCTGATTTCTACGGGGACGGCGATTTGCGGCGGCAGCGCCATTGCCGCGGTAGGTCCCATCATCCGCGCCAGCGACGAAGAAATGGCGGTGTCGCTGGGAACGGTGTTTGTGTTGAATTCGGTGGCGTTGCTGATTTTTCCTGCGATCGGAGCGGCGCTGAAGCTGACGCAATCGCAGTTTGGATTGTGGGCGGCGCTGGCGATTCACGATACGAGTTCGGTGGTGGGCGCGGCCGCCAAGTATGGAGCGGAAGCGCTGGCTGTGGCCACCACGGTGAAGCTGGCGCGGGCGTTGTGGATTGTCCCGCTGGCGCTGGCGACAGCGGTGGCGCGGCATGCCAAGGCGAAAATTCCGTGGCCGTGGTTCATTGCGCTGTTCTGCCTGGCGGCGGTTTGCAATACGTATCTGCCGGGCGGAGCACATGCGTACGGCATTTTGGTGAAGGTGGCGAAGATCGGGTTGACCGCGACTTTGTTTTTGATTGGCAGCGGAATTTCCGTGGCGACGGTGAAGCAGGTGGGGCATCGGCCGATGCTGCTGGGGATCGTTTTATGGTTGCTGGTTTCGGTGGGATCGTTGTGGCTGATTCGCGTGGGGTGGATTGGACTGTGAAAGAAGCCGGCAGGAAATCTTCGGTGGGCGGGAAGAGCGCAGGAGTTGGGCGAGGGAAGAATCGCGGAGATGAATCTGGGAAGATGCGGCTGCGCATCGAGGCTGCGATCCGCGCGATTCCAAAGGGGAAGGTTTCGACTTACGGTGCGATCGCCCGGGCCGCGGGATTTCCCGGAGCAGCGCGGCTGGTGGCGCGGGTTTTGAATCGTGGCTTCGGATTGCCTTGGCAGCGCGTGCTGGGAGCGGGAGGAGAGATCAAGCTGCGCGGGGATTCGGCCATCGAGCAGCGGCTGCGGCTGGAAGCCGAGGGCGTGCGGTTTCGCGGGCGGAAGGTGGATATGAAGGCGCATGAGTGGAAGACCTTGCTCTCCAAAAAGGCCGGTTCGCGTCCATCGTTAAGAGAAAATCGATGAAAAGCTTCTTCCTGGGTGCGCTCGTCACCGTAACTGGCATTTGCGACAGGTGCGCTCGTCTATATGGAACTTGGTTTCACCGAGGTTCGCGGTGACGTTCCACCTTCTCGGTTGGAGTCGTCCCTCATGCGGATGACCGTTCACGCCTCCGTGCGCCGGCACGCGCCGGAGATTCCCAATCCCGTGCAGCCCACGGACGAGAATCTGATTGCGGGCGGGAAAATGTATCAGGGAGAATGTTCAGGTTGTCACGGGACCCCGGGCAAGGTGAGAAAGGAGGCCGACACCTTGAATCCTCCGGCACCCCAGTTGCCGGAGGTCGGAACAGAGTATTCTGAGGCGCAGATTTTCTGGGTGGCGAAACATGGGATACGCAGGACAGGAATGTTTGCCAATGGCGAGTGGGATTCCGACCAGAAGCTGTGGACGGTGGCGGCTTACATTTACCGCATGAAGAATTTGCCGCCCCACGTCACCGAGGAGATCGAAAAGTTTACGAAAGGCGGCAGCTAGCGCGGTATCGCGGAAATCGCTGGGACCTTGACGCTGCCGGACAGCCGGGGGCAGCTATCCCACATGGTTCATCTACTTCTTGAACTGCTGGTCGATTTCTACTTGATATCCCGTGACCATTTTGTTGGTTTCATTCGCCATGCCGACTACCGCCATTAACTCTTTGAACATGGCGTCGGTCATGCCTTTCTTCTGCGCCGAGACGGTGTGCGAGGCGATGCAGTAGTGGCACTGGTTGGTGACGCTGACGGCGACGTAGATCAATTCTTTGGTCAGCGGATCGAGCGCGCCGGGGGCCATGATCTGCTTGATGTCTTCCCAGGTGCGCTTCAGCGTGGCGGGATCGTGCGCGATGGCCTTCCAGAAATTGTTGATCCAGTCGGTCTTGCGGGTGGTCATGATGTCGTCGTAGATGGCGCGGACTTCGGGGCTGGCGTCGGCATATTCGATTAGGCCTAGTGTGGACATGACATCTCTTTCCTTTGCGAGTAAGAAGGCAATAAGGATGCGAGCCAAACGCTCGATTTATTCGCCCGCAAAAAACGCGGGCGATTCGCGCGGCTCGCCCAGGTCCTTCGGTGAGCAAAAAGCGCTCACCTCAGGATGACAACAAATCTTTCTGCGCTCACGTCGGCAATTCGCCGCTCAGCAGTTTCCCCAGCTGCGCTGCGGGCACGCGGATGCCTACGTAGAACTGGCCGAAGAGGGCGTAGACGGCGCTGACGTGGTCGAAACGCATTTCGTAGATCAGCTTTTTGAAAACCAGCGGATCTTCCGCGAAAAGGTCGACGCCCCACTCCCAGTCGTCGAAGCCGATCGAGCCAGTGATGATTTGCTTGACCTCGCCCGCGTAGCGGCGACCCACGAGGCCGTGTTCGTTCATCTGGCGAGCGCGTTCTTCGATGGGCAGCGTGTACCAGTTCTGCTCTTCGCCGCGGCGGCGGTCCATGGGATAGAAGCAGGCGTAGCGGTGCGGCGGAATCTCGGGATAGAGGCGCGGGCGCATGGCTTCTTTCTGGCGCGTGAGTGTGTCAGCGATTTCGCGCTTCCACTCGTCGGAGTGAGGTTCGATGCCGCGCTCGACCAACGCTTTATAAACTTTCACGGTCGATTCGTAGAGTCCCAACTCGATGATGGAAAGATATGAAGTCGTTGGCTCGAGATAGTCGCTGAGGCGCAGATTGGCGAGCTGGAGTTCGGCCTGATTCAAATCGGCGAACGATTCGCGGAAGTGGATGAACATGAGATCGCCCTTGTGGCCGAGCAGCGAATAAATTGCGGATTGTCCGGGTGAGTGCTGCTCATGCTTCTCCGCGGCGGCGAGTGCCGTTGCGGCTTCCGTCGCGATGGCTGATTTCTCGGCGTCCGGCAGAGCGCGCCAGGCGGCGCGGCGAAAACGCATCATCTGGTGCAGAACGCTGTAACCTTCCGTGGTGAGCGGGACGGCGGGGATCTCGGTTGCAATCTTGGGAGTGGGATGGTGAGTGGTTGTCATGGTGTCAGTGATTGTTTCTTTTCGGTACCGAATCTCCATTGTACCGGGAGATGGAGCTTCTCGCGCAGGAACGTCGGGCCGCGTGGTGGGGCAGCTTGACGACGCACGAATAGCCAAGAACTAAGAACCATGACCACCAAGGACACAAAGTTGCACGAAGGAAACGCCACTGTGTGCCTGCGCTCCTGCTGCGAAAGGACTGAAACGTTGCAGCGTCGCTGCGATATAACTATGGGCATGGGAAAAGGGTCGTTAAGACTTGGCTTTGTTCTCCTCTGCGCGTTGCTCGGCGCGATTCCGATGATGGGGCAGAACAAGCGGCTTTGGGTTTTGCGCGCGACGGGCGAGATGGTGGAGTACGATCCGGCCACGTTTACGGCAAAACTGCCGGCCGCGAATCCGGCGGCCACAAATTCGACGATCAAGCTTCCGCCCGAGGCGGTGAAATCTCCGCAGAGCGTTTCGGTCAATCATCAGGGACAGATTCTGTTTTCGCCTACGGTTTCGCTGCCGCTCTCGGAGGACGATGCCGAGGTCACGCACAAGGCGTGGTTGTGGAACGGGCGGGCGTCAAAGTCGCTGGATGTGGGTGTGAGCAGAAAGTCCGAGGCGACAGGGTCGAATGTGGCGATCACGGAGTCGGCGGCCACGGTTTATCTTTCCGCGGACGGACAGCATTTATTCTGGTTCGCCAACCGGGCGCGGCGGCTGCAACGCGAAGAGATGGATCTTTCGACGACCACGACGTGGCAAGCGTGGCAAACGGATCTGGAGGGAAACGCGCGGCAAGATATTGCTACGTCAACGCTGCCGGATTGCCGCTGCACTACGGGGAGTTGTGAGGAGACGTGTCCTTATGCTGTCGTTTGGGCGCCCGAAGACGGAGTCGGCAAGTTTTTTCTCGTGACTCAGGTCACTGCAGGACAAACCGGACCGACCTACAAGGCGAGCGTGCGTTACCTGCAAGATGCGGGGAAGTGGACCGCGAATCCTGTGGCAATGCCGCTGCAGCGGGTACTGGACGCGGCGTCCGATGGGAACGTGACTGTCGAGGCAATTCCCGACAGCGCCTGCTGCGGATGGTTGAATCAGAGCGACGACCAGACCCTGCTGCGTACCGGGGAAAAGACTCTGGTGTTGTTCGATGAACTGGCCACGTTCAAGAATCCGGATTACGATGTCAGCTTCTACACTTCGAATGCGCGCGTGCAGCCGGGCCTCGGCGCCGTTGCGATGACTCTGGTCTCGACCGCGGAAACCAACAAGCCGATTCAACTGGCCGAACAGGGACAGGCCAGTCTGGAGGAAACACAACGCATCCATAAGGCGCTGGAGGAGCTGCCCGCGGTAGAAGTGAAAAACGTTGAGGACTCACCAAAGCGAATCGCGTATCTTCCTCGTGCCACGCTGGTCGGCTGGATCAGTGACAAAGAAATTCTCGTTGTCGAGGCACATCTGCTGGTTGCTTACAACGTGAGCACGGGCGTGCGGCGTAAGTCGACCATTCGCGCCGCAGACGCGGCGCACGTGTTCCTGCGCTAGTGTGCGGATCTGTGAGATCGAAGTTGCGACACGGCGGAGAGCGCGCAGAGGATCGGTGAGTTGACTGTCGCCGCGTGTCAGATTGTTTGGGACGCACGCCGCATTGTTCGACGCCTACGTGCTACCATGATGGTATCGAGGGAGGGGTTGCCATCGCGGTCTGGGGAGCGGTGTTTGTTGCAATCGCGATCAGCGATTTTGCAAGAAAATCACGGCCAAGAACCTAGGCAATGCCCTTGCTTTGGCCAGCGCGGTAAATCGTCCAACCAACAAAATTCGCTCCCAGTACCACCAGCGCGATTTTCAGGGAATATTTCCAGACGCTGGCAACCTCAATTACCGGTGACACGGAGAGCAGAACAAACAGCAGAGTCACGGCAAACGCTGCGGCTGCGCCCATCCGCAGCCACAGGCCGGGACGGAGCCCCTTGGCTTTTGGTGAAAACAGCGGGATCGCGAACAGGGCCAGATAGGCCATGCCATAGAACGTCCAGGCCCAGATCTGCAGCAGAGAAAAAGCTTCCTGGTTGCGGGCGCCGATCAGCACAGCCGTGCTGGCGGCGAGCGCCACGCCACCCATAAACAAAATCGAATTGACCGGCGTGCGGTACTTCGCATGCAGAACGGTGAACCAACGTGGCAGCAGGTGGTCCCAGCCCGCCACCAGCGGCAGGCGCGTGTTGCTCGAAAAATATAGTGTGTAGCTGCAAATGTAGTTCAACAGCAGGAGAAGAATCGCGATGGAAACCAGCGGACCGGCTGAACCAAAGATACCGAGCCCGCGGCTGAGAGCCTGAGGAATGGGGCCGATCACATCGACTGCGTCCGGAGAAACGAAAGCGAGAATCGCGCTGGTGCCGAGAATGTATAGGAGCGCGATGAGCGGGGCCGTGAACAGGATGGACCGAGCCAGGTTTCGTCCAGGGTTGCGCGACTCTCCGGCGAAGATCGCGATGATTTCGAATCCGGACAAGGCCCCGAACGTCATCTTGCTGAAGACGCTGAGACTGAAAAATGTGAACGGCGGAAGAACCAGCGGGAGCGGGTTGTAGTGCGGCAGGGTTCCGTGGCGCACGTGAAAAAACGGCAGCGCGATCAGCACTCCGAGAATAAGAACGGTGAAGATGCTGCCGGCGTTGCTCACCCACTTGCCCACGCTGAGGCCGAGTCGGGCGACCACCATCATCGCAGCGATCAGCGCGATCGATCCGCCCACGAGCAGGAGCGGGCTGGATGCAATCCATTCGCCGTTCGGCCCGGCGGCGTATGCGATGTAGGTGGTGGTCACGAGCGCGATCTGCGAAACCTGCACCGTAGTGTTGAGCCACATGTTCCATGCCACCAGAAATCCCAGGCGGTCACCGAATGCGAGACGAGCCCACTCGTAAAGGCCGCCCTCGAGCGGCATCAATCGGTTAAGATGCGCGACCACGAGAGCCTGTGGAACGAAGAACAAGAGAATGGCGAGCAGCCACAGCACCACGTGGGAAGGCCCGGCCTTTACCGCCGTGCCGAAGAACTCGGGGACGATCACGATCAGGATCTGCGCCAGAGCCAGGTCGGCCAGGCTGAGCTCTCGGCGGAGGACGGTGCTGTGCGCCGCGGCCTGAGCTTCGGCTGCCTTCAGGCCGGTGACGTCGTCCGGAGATGACAAGTGCGCACCGCTCCTTGCGCTGCGATTATTTTTTCTCTGCTGGCTTCAACAGCAAATCCTGATAGTCGAAGCTGAAGTCGGCGAGCGGAGAGACCGCAGCCATCTTCGCGCTGTCGATGCCGCCGTCAGCTTTCAAAGTGAATGTGACGAAGGCGTCTTCGATTGTGCGGTCGCGCCAGTGCGCCTTGAAAGTGTCGTATTGCCAGTGCTGCAGGTCGCCGATCATCGACGGCGTGTGATCGAAAGTAATCATCAAGCTGCCGTTCTCAAGGCGAATGGTGATGGGGCCGTACCAGGCGTCGTTGTAAACGCCGGCATATTTTTCGAGCGGCAGGGAAGGCTTGGAGCCGGACGCACGGGCGCCCTCGGCCTGCTTCATTGCTTCCGCGGCGTCTTTCTCCTGCGCGTCGCGGACTGCTTTGAAGTTGGCGTTCCAGTCGGTAGGCGGTAGATTGAAATAGTGGTCGAGCACGTGATACAGGATTGACAGGAACGCGCCGCCTTCTTCGGCGTTGGTGAGCACCACCACGCCAAGATTTTCTTCCGGCACCAGCATCACCTGCGAAACGAATCCACCCACGCCGCCCGTGTGCCCGACAAGTTCGCGGCCATGGTAGTCGCGCAAAAACCATCCCAGAGCGTAGTCGGAGAAGTGTGCCTTGAGCGCGGCCATGGGCGGCGGAGGATTTCCGATCGGAAGAATCGTCTGCGCGGTCCACATCTCATGAGAGCGCGTTTCGCTGAAGAGGCGTCCATCGCGGTCCACAAACTTGCCGCGGTTCAATTGCACCAGCACCCATTTCGCCATGTCGGCGGCGCTGGAGTTGATCGACCCGGCCGGGCCCACGTTCTCCAGGGCTCCGAAGTGGATGACCTGCAGCTTGCCGTCCACGCGGGAATGCGGGAATGCGTAGTCGTCCCCGGGTTTAAATGCCGCGCTGCTTACATTCGAATGAGTCATGCCCAGCGGCGCGAAAATGTGCTGGCGGATGTAGTCGTCCCAGGAGACGCCGGTGACCGCGGGAATAATTTGCCCGGCCGTCATGTAGAGCAAATTATCGTAGGCAAATTTGCTGCGGAAACTGGAAGCCGGTTTCATGAATCGCAGTTTGTAAACGATCTCGTCGCGCGTGTAAGTGGACTGCGGCCAGAACAGCAGATCGCCTTCTCCCAGGCCCATGCCGCTGCGATGCGTGAGCAGGTCGCGGATGGTCATCTCGTGCGAAACATACGGGTCATACATCACAAAGCCGGGCAGCCGCTGGTAAACCGGATCGTCCCATGCGAGCTTGCCTTCGTCCACCAGCGTCGCGAGCGCCGCGGTTGTGAAGGCTTTGGTGTTGGACCCGATGGCAAACGCGGTGTTCTCGTCAACCGGTGTGGGATCGCCCATCTTGCGCACGCCATAACCTTTGGCCAGCACTACTTTTCCATCTTTCACGATGGCCACGGCGATGCCGGGAACGTCGAACGTCTTCATCGCAGTCGTGACATAGGCATCGAGATCGAGTTGCGAGGCAGGCGAAGTCGCGGGCGAGGCTGACTGCGCCCAAGCAGTGGTCGCTACCATCACAATCCACAGGGTGATGCTCCAACCTCTCACGGACACACGTTTCATCCTTGCCTCCAGAAGCTTCGTGATGATGGGACTACGACGCGGAGATTAGAACACAGAACGAGCGGGTTTCGCCGGGACCACAAAAAACAAGCGCAGTATCGCTTCGGGAAGCGACGGTGCGCTGTCAACGGGGTGAGACATCTTTCTAATTCATGAGTCCAGCCATCAATGCATTAATGTAGAGCAGCAAGTAGTCGGTTTCCAGGTCAGAATTGATCAAAGCTTCGACTTCTGCGACGGGCAGTCCTGTCATGTTCGAGGCCGCCTGGAGAAGTTTGACCATTTCGCAGTCCGCCGTAGGGTCTGACTGGATGTCCGAGTGGATGTCTGGCATGTTCATTGCGTGCCTCCGGTTTCCTTTTGTTGGCATCGATGTGGAAAGCACGGGGCAGGGGAAACGACTACCGAAACCTCTCCCCCCGAAGGGCCTCGGAAATCGCCGCCGTACTGCCCCAGTTCCCGCCCGCAAATGCAGCGAGCAAGCTTGAGCGCAGTTTTAGCGAATCCTCAGCGGCGAAGAGATCGATGAAAAATAGGCAGGAAATTAGGAGCCGAGTAGACGGAAAGCGCACGCTGTTCGTGGAAATGATGCCCGAGTCCCGAATTCGACGGAAGATTGAACAGGTTCGCGACAGTGGCTGCGGCGGGCGCCGATGTGGCAAGGGAGTGAACCACTACCGGAGCGTTGCCGCCGTGGAACGCGGCATCCGGCAAGTCCCAGTCGGGCGCAATCACGATCACGAGCATGACGACGAACACTCCCAGCAGGAGGAGCACGCTCGATCGTTTTATGTTCCACTGCGACATGCTCGAATACTTTGTCTTAGTTGGCGCCGGAAGTCAACCCCAAAACGCCTGCTGGTGGCCGATCCTGGCTGGTTTGCCAACTCGCGGTGGAGAGCCTTTGGCGGGTCGCGAGGCCCGGCAGTACAATACCGCAGCTTACTTTGGATGCAGCGGCAGGATGCAGCGGGACCTTGGAGAGGAAGCCTGCAGGGTTGTCTTAGCCGCAGATTTGTAGTTGTCAAACAAAAAGCTGTTATACCAGTGTCGTAGACAAGAGGAGATTCAGACTGTTGTACTTCAGGCCTACAACCCTCGACGAAGCGGTTTCGCTACTCGCGGCCAGGGGTGGGCAGATTCTGGCCGGCGGGACGGATTTTTATCCGGCCTTGGGCGAGAAACTACCGCAAGGGGCGATCGTGGATGTTTCCGCCCTGCGAGAGATTCGCGGCATTTCGATACAAGCGGAGCACGTTCGAATCGGCGGGCTGACGACCTGGACGGAAGTGATCCGCGCGCCGCTGCCGCGTTGTTTCGATGCTCTGAAATCAGCGGCGCGCGAAGTGGGGTCCGTACAAATTCAAAATCGCGGGACGGTGGCGGGAAATCTGTGCAACGCCTCGCCCGCCGCCGATGGAGTGCCGCCGTTGCTGGTGCTGGATGCAATAGTGGAATTGGTTTCAGCCGCCGGCCGGCGGCAGATGCCCCTGGCGGAGTTCATCGTGGGAAATCGCAAGACATTGCGGCGGCCGGACGAAGTTCTCTCCGGAATTCTGATTCCGCGAACCGCGGAGAATGCTAGCTCCGCTTTTTTGAAGCTGGGTGCGCGGCGCTATCTGGTGATTTCCATCTCGATGGTTGCCGCGCTGATTCGGCGCGATGACGTTCAGCGCAATCACGCAGGCCGCATAGCTGAGGCTCGCGTGGCGGTCGGCTCGTGTTCGGCCAGCGCGCGGCGGCTGGGCGATCTGGAGAAAAGCTTAGTGGGTCTGCTCTGCGCTCCCGGAATCGGCGAGGCGGTTACCCAGGCTCACCTATCGCCGCTCTCGCCGATTGACGACGTGCGCGCCACCGCACAATATCGACGTGACGCGTCGCTTGTTCTGGTGCGGCGCGCGCTGGAAGCTTGCGTAGGGCAACGCTGATGGCGACTGGCCAGAATCTCGCCGTCGAGGCATCCGCTGACGCATCTGCAACCTTGATTGCATTCTCCGTGAACGGCCGCAAAGTGGAAGTGCAGGCATCACCGTCGACGCGGCTTTCTCGCATACTCCGCGACCACCTGGCGCTGACCGGAACCAAGGTTGGCTGCGACGCTGGCGACTGCGGCGCCTGTACCGTCCTGCTCAACGATGACCCGGTGTGCTCGTGTCTCGTGGCGGCGGGGCAGGCCGCAGGATGCGAGGTTGTAACGGTCGAGGGATTGGCGAAGCGTCCACCACTTTATGACCGTCTGCAGAAATCTTTTCTGGCACACGGAGCGGCGCAGTGCGGTGCCTGCACGCCAGGAATGCTGGTCGCGGCGACCGCGCTGCTGGACAGGAATCACGCTCCCAGCGAAGCCGAGGTTATGGACGCGATCGGCGGAGTGCTTTGCCGCTGCACGGGATATCGAAAAATTATCAACGCCAGTTCTCGATGCGGGTGTGGAGGTCGCAGTCGCCAGCTCGCCGGAAGCTGGTTTCGAAGCTGCGCGTCGGGAAGCGACTGGTTCGGCTGGACGGCAAGAAAAAAGTTGAAGGCACGGAGATATTCGGTGCCGACGAAACTCCGGCGGGCGCGCTGGGGCTACGTGTGATCCGTAGCCCGTATCATCGCGCACGCTTTCAATTCGGCGATCTCGACGCATTTGTGCGAGATCACCCCGGCGTATGCGCGGTGTTTACGTCGAAGAATGTGCCGGGAGAAGACCGCTACGGAGTCATCGCAAGGTTCGCGGATCAACCAGTATTCGCGCATGCAGAAGCGCGCTTTCGAGGCGAGGCGGTCGCTGCGATCGCTGGCGAACCTGGTGCACTCGAAGCTCTCGACCCCTCGAGCTTTCCGGTCAAGTGGGAGGAATTGCCGCCGCTGAAAACCATAACCGAGGCTCTGGCCGCCGGCGCACCGCAAATCCACGCCCACCGCAAAAACAACGTCCTCGTGGGAGGCAGAGTTTCCTGTGGCGATATCGAGCAGGCGCTGGCAGTGGCCGATATCGTCGTTGAGGGCGAGTACGAAACCGGTTTTGTCGAGCACGCCTGCATCGAACCGGAAGCCGGTTTCGCGCGCCGCGTGGGCGACACCGTCGAAATCCAGGCCTGCACCCAGTCGCCATATCTGGATCGTGACGACATCGCAAAGATTTTAGGAATCGCGCCGGAGAAAGTTCGAATTATCCCCACCGCCGTCGGCGGAGGTTTCGGCACGAAGCTCGATCTTTCGGTGCAGCCATTCTTGGCGTTGGCTGCGTGGAAACTGAATCGCCCGGTGCGCCTCGTTTATTCCCGGACGGAATCGATGGTCTCCACCACCAAGCGCCATCCCGCACGCATCCGTCTGCGCGCAGGAGCCACGCGCGACGGCAAGCTGACCGCCGTTGATTTTGCCGCCGACTTCAACACCGGAGCGTATTCTTCCTGGGGTCCAACCGTCGCGGCGCGAGTACCGGTGCACGCGTCCGGGCCGTATCGAGTTCCAAATTACCGGGCGGTCACTCGCGCCGTGCACACCAACCTGGTTCCTGCCGGAGCATTCCGCGGTTTTGGAGTGCCGCAGACGGCGATCGCGCAGGAGCAACTCTACGACGATCTTGCCGATCGCGTCGGCATCGACCGGCTCGAATTTCGCATCTTGAACGCGCTTGACAATCACTCTCCCACAGTCACGGGGCAAGTGCTCGGGGAAGGAGTCGGCATTCGCGCCTGCCTCGAAGCGCTGCGCCCGAACTGGCAAGCTGCCCGCGCACAGACGGCCGAGTTCAACGCGAAAGCAAATGGGCCTCTGCGTCGCGGCGTGGGCGTGGCCGGAATGTGGTACGGATGCGGCAACACTTCGCTGCCAAATCCTTCGACGGTTCGCATCGGCCTGAAGAGAGACGGACGCATCGCGCTGCATCAGGGTGCCGTGGACATCGGTCAGGGGTCGAACACGATCGTAGCTCAGATTTGCGCCGATGCGATCGGCGCACCGATCGCGCAAGTGGACCTGGTCTCCGGCGACACGGCGATCACGCCAGATTGTGGAAAAACTTCCGCCTCGCGCCAGACTCTGGTAACCGGCAAGGCCGCCTATCTCGCGGGACGACAACTACGCAGCGAAATCCTGAAGCTCGCCAAGGCCTGCGATTGTGCGACCATCCAGTTCGGCGACGGCGGCGTAATCGTAAGTGATGAAGCGAAAAAAGTTTCCCTCGCTCTGGAAAAGTTGCCCTCGGATTCGCACGGCTACGTGATCACCAGCGAGGCCACCTTCGATCCGCCCACCAGTCCGCTCGACGAAAACGGCCAGGGAATCCCTTACGCTGTATTTGGTTTTGGCGCTCACATGGCGGAAGTTGAAGTCGACACCGAGCTAGGCACAGTGCGTGTTCTGAAAGTCACCGCGGCGCACGATGTGGGGCGCGCCATCAATCCCACACTGATTGAAGGTCAGATCGAAGGCGGAGTCGCGCAAGGCCTGGGCATGGCGTTGATGGAGGAATTTTTCCCCGGCAAGGGAGAAAATCTGCACGATTATCTGATTCCGTCCGCGGGCGACATTCCGCCCATAGAGTCAATCCTGATCGAAGATGCATCGTCGATCGGTCCGTTCGGAGCGAAGGGAATCGGCGAGCAGGCCGTGATCCCGACGGCGCCTGCGATTCTCAATGCGATCCACGACGCGACTGGAGTTCGCGTGCGGAGAACTCCCGCAACTCCGGATCGCTTGCGCGCAGCCATTCTCGCGGCCCGCGGAGCTCGCAATGGCTAAGGACGCGGCTAAAGATGCGCCTAAGCAAGATGCCCTCAAGGCTGTGACAAAAGTCGCGGCCGACGACGCCATCCGCTGCGATGCCTGCCCCGTGCTCTGCTACATCAAGCCGGGACGAACCGGATCCTGCGACCGCTATGGCAATCACGAAGGAAAGTTGGTGCGGCTCGATCCGCACGTGGTGCTCGATCGCGCCGTGGAACGCGGCGAGTCGGTGGTGCCGTTTCTCGAGCGCAGCCGCGAATGGGACGGCACCCTGGTGAGCCACGGCGAAACTTTCGTGACTGCGATTGGCGCGGGCACGACGTATCCGGATTACAAGCCGGCGCCTTTTATTATTTCGTCGCAGGTGGAAGGCGTCGACATGGTCACGGTGGTGACCGAAGGAATTTTCAGCTACTGCGGCGTGAAAGTGAAGATCGACACGGACCGCCATCTGGGCGCGGAATGCAGCACGGTGCGCGCTCAAGGCGAAGCGGTCGGCCACGTCACCACCAGCGAATACGGATCGCAAATGCTTTCGCTCGGAGGCGTCCGGCACCTGACCGGAGGCAGCCGTCACGAAGGAACCGCAACCTGCGAAACTCTGCTGGACTTGTGCAACGGCAAAGCGGTCGACCTCAAAATCGAAGGCGGTTGCAACGTTGTCGTGCAGGCGGGCAAGCCGCCGGTCGTCGACGGCGCGAAAGAAGAACGTATGCGCGTGGGCTGCGGTTCGGCCACCATCGGCATGTTTGCGAAACAATGGTTCGGCAAGGTCGACGAAGTCGTCGTGGTCGACGATCACATCACCGGCGTGCTGTCCGAGCATCAGGCGGGGAAGTTGCTGGGCGTGCGCGAGACTGGAATCAAGCTGAAGGGAAGGCGCTCCACGCCCGGACGATACTTTCAAGTCGCCGAACCGGGAACATCGTGGGGAGGCACCGACATCGACGACCCACTCACGATTCTGGGAAAGTTCAATTCGAAAAAAGCGTGGCCGGGATTGCGCCTGCTCATGGTGAGCACCACCGGCGAACAGCACGCCTATTTCGAACTCGACGACGATCTCAAGCCGCAAGAGAAACAATTGCCTCCGCATCTTCGCGAATCAGTTGCACGCATTAAGGAAAATTGCGAACCCGCGCTCTGTAATGTGATTTTCATCGGCGGCGCCGGGGGATCGCTGCGCGCCGGAGTCACGGAAAATCCCGTGAAACTTACCCATTCTGTGCGCGATGCGTTGACCCGCGTCACTTGCGGAGGCTCTCCGGTCTACGTGTGGCCGGGAGGCGGGATCACGTTCATGGCCGACGTCACGCGCATGCCGCGCAACGCATTTGGATATGTGCCCACACCCGCATTAGTGGCGCCAATTGAATTCACGTTAAAGCTGGCCGACTACGCCGCGCTCGGCGGCTACATCGAGAATGTGCGTCCGCTAAGTTCGATTCTCCGCGACCAGCCCGCGCGTGACCAAATTGTTCACGACGAGAAGGGCCCGCGCCACCTTGCTGCGCGACCGGATAATCCGTGGCCGCTGGCTGCCGGAAAAGACGTTGCGAGTGCAAGGAAAACGAAGTGAACACCCGCGCCCAGATTCGATGGCTCCCCGACGGTCACCGCTTGCACATGCAGGACGGTCCGATCGATTTGATCGTGGAAGCCTTCGGCGCGGCGGCTGAAGTGGAAGCGGCATACCGCGCGGCGTGCGAGCGATTCATAACCGTCCTCGATGAGCTGTGCAGCGAGTTGCCATTCTTGCGAACTGCGCTGTCGGGCGTCGTGCAGAACGCAAACAGCGAAGATGGTCCGTATCCGCGCAGCGCAGTCGCGCAACGCATGACCGCGGCCACGCTCCCCTACGCAGCGCAACATTTCATTACTCCCATGGCTGCAGTTGCCGGAGCAGTCGCAGACGAAATTCTCGCCACAATGACCACAGCCGCTCAACTCGCCCGTGCCTACGTAAACGACGGTGGCGATATCGCTCTGCACCTGACTGCTGGCGAGAAATTCGTAGTCGGAATGGTGGAGCACGGGATAATGCAGCGCCCCGATTGCCCCTCGCTTTTCGGCACTACGACGCTGGAATACTCGCAACCTGTGCGCGGCATCGCCACCAGCGGCTGGGGCGGCCGCAGCTTTTCTCTGGGGATTGCCGACGCGGTCACCGTGCTCGCCGACCGCGCCGCAACCGCCGACGCCGCCGCGACCATCATCGCCAATGCGGTAGACTTGCCCGGGCATCCACGAATTGTTCGCGTGCCCGCCCGTGAGCTGGCGCCCGACAGCGACCTCGGAAAAATTCCGGTGACGCAAGCGGTGGGAGAATTGACCGCTATGGAAATTAACGTAGCGCTGACGAGGGGCGTGACGACTGCGGAGTCTCTGCTGCAACGGAAACTGATACACGCGGCCGCATTGTGCTTGCAGGGCGAAACGCGAGTGGTTGGCGCCGCCCCCGAAATCGCAAAATTGTCGGTTCCGAGTCGCGAAGGGAGTCTGGTTCATGCCTGAGGTCGTAATCCGAAAGAAAGTGACCTGCGTCGAAGAAATCTTTCACGAAGGCGGACCCATCGCCTCGCGGCCACTGCGCCGTGCCGCAGCAATCGCAATCATTCGCAATCCGTATGCGGGCTCCTACGTCGAGAATATCGCAGGCTTCATGGACGATCTCAAACCTCTGGGCCTTGAGATGGCTCGCACTCTGATCGCTGCTCTCGGCGGCGATGCGAAAGTAGTGGAAGGTTACGGCAAAGGCGCGATCGTTGGCTCAGCCGGGGAACTCGAGCATGGCGCGCTGTGGCACGTGCCGGGCGGTTATGGCATGCGCGAGGTTCTCGGCGGCGCAAAAGCGATTGTTGCCTCCACCAAGAAAGTTGGCGGCCCCGGCACGCGTCTCGATATTCCAATTACGCACATCAATGCTTCCTATGTGCGCAGCCATTTCGACGCCATGGAAGTCGGCGTCAACGACGCTCCGCGCGCCGACGAAATGCTGTTGGCTCTCGTGATGACGACGGGACCGCGCATCCACGCCCGCGTCGGCGGGCTCAAAGCGTCCGAGATCAAAAGGGAAGACGGACTGCGATGAACGCGACGACCCGATGAAATTACGAAGATGAAAGCAAGAATATGAAAGCAAGAATTCGTAAGATCGCGACTTTCGTAGAGGAAACTCACCGTGAAATGGATCGCGTCATCTCTCCGCCCACGCGTCGCGCTGCTGCAGTCGCCGTGATCGAAAACCCATGCGCGGGAAAGTACGTTGAAGATCTTTCGGAATTAATGGCCATCGGTGAAGAGCTGGGAGAACTGCTCACGCAACGGGCCGTCGCGGCGCTCGGAATTCCCGGAGCCTCGTGCGAAAGCTACGGCAAGGCGGCGGCCGTGGGCGAGGACGGCGAGATCGAACATGCAGCGGCAATCCTGCATCCCAGGCTTGGTACTCCGGTTCGTCGCGTGCTCGGAAAGGGCGCAGCGCTGATTCCTTCCTCCAAAAAGCGCGGCGGCCTGGGCGTCGTCCTCGACATTCCGCTGGGACACAAAGATGCGGCCTACGTCCGCAGCCATTTCGATGGCATGGAAGTTCGCCTCAACGACGCGCCGCGCGCCAACGAAATCATGGTGGCGATCGCGGTGACCGATAGCGGCAGGCCGTTGCCCCGCGTCGGTGGCCTCACCAAGGATCAGATCAAAGGCGAAGACGGACTCCGCTAATAGACCGTCGCTGCTTAACCTCGCGATCAATACGCGATCAGTGCGCAGCCGGAGCGCGCATCAGAAAAGAAATATCGCCCACCTTATAAAGCACTTTGCCGGGAGAATCCGGAGTTGGCTGAATTTTACCAGCGCGCACTGCCTCGAACGCAACCACCAGCCGCGGAAGCACCGTGGGCGAGGCAACCGGAATGTTGTGCGCACCGATCACAACTTTAATCTGCGGCGCCAGCGCCGCGAGACGGCGAATCGACGCGGCGTAGGCGTCAAGATCGGTCTCCGGCCGGAATAGCCAGATGGGCGCGGGATAATAAGTGTCGCCGGTAAAGAGCAAGCCATTGGTGCGATCGATCAACGAAATTGCGTCAGGAGTATGGCCGGGCGTCGCGATCACTTCCAGAGTGCGGCCGCCGAGATCGAAGCGATCACCGTCATGCGTGTACGCCGTGATCTTCCAAGGCCGCGTCGTGTAAGCCTTCGGGTCAAATCCCTGCGGCAACGCGCCGCAAACCTGGTCAGGTGTGATCTCGGCCTGCGCGTCCACGCGGGAACCTTTCGCATTCTCCCGCGTGAAGTCGGTATCCATTCCGTAGACCGTGGAAAATTCCCAGTTGCCGCCGACGTGATCGTCGTGGGTGTGTGAATTCAACACGACAATCGGCAGCTTGGTCAGCTCAGCAGTAACCGCTTTGACGTCGCTGATTCCCATGCCCGTGTCGAACAGCAACGCCCGCTTATCGCCGACGATCAAATAGCCGATCGTTTCTTCCGCCTGATGCGGCTCGTAGATCGCGAAAACACCGGGCACAACTTTGTAAACTTCGAACCACGGATCACTGACGGGAACGCGTTCGAGCGCTTTGTATTCCGGGCGCGGCAGCGCGCGGCACCAGTCCGGAATGGGCGTCTGAGCCACCAGTGCCGGTGACGGCATCATGCAGAGCGCGACGCAAGACATGAGAACGGGAGCGATTCTCCGCACGGCGATTCTATGCATGGCGATCCTAGGCATGAACCACCTCCGGCACGCGGGTTGCAGGCGGCGTGTTACGGCTGCGCTGCACGCTGATCGCTCCATCGGTGATCACCATACCAATGCCTGGTAAGTCGCCCTTCTGAATGCTGTCGAGCAGGTTCTTGCCCGAGGAATGCTGCGCGGTGTCGAGCAAAACGAAACTCGCCTCGCGTCCCGGCGCGACTAATCCGCAGTTGAGATTCCGCGTCTTTGCGGTGTTGCCCGTAGCCAGGCATACTGCCACTTCGGCGGGAATCTCCCCCAGAGACGCAAGCATCGCAATCATGCGCAAAATTCCCAGCGGCTGCACCCCCGAGCCCGCCGGCGAATCGGTGCCGAGAATCACGCGGTGAAGTTGTTTGAGTTCTCCAGCCGTACGCAACGCCAGCAATCCCGCGCGCTCGTTGCCGTTGTGCACAATCTCGAGCGCGCGCGGCGATCGTTCGCACAACGCAACAATTTGATCGTCCGGCAGCGCCGTGTGCCCCCCGTTAACGTGCCCAATCACGTCGGCGTCGGTTTCTAGCACCATGTCTTTATCGATCAGGCTCGACCCGGGGATCGACGGCCCACCCGTGTGAATCGTGCTCTGGATGCCGTATTTGCGCGCCCACTCCACCATGCGCCGCCCGGTGGTGCCATCCTTCACGCTTCCCAGTCCGACTTCGCCCAGCAGTTTTACTCCAGCGGCAGCGAGTTCCTTGAAGTCGTCTTCCACCATGCCTTGCTCAATCACCGGCGCGCCCGCGTAAACCTTCGCGCCACCCGGACGAAACGCATGAAAAGCGCGCTGGGCAAAGATTGCCATCGCTTTCAGCCCAACGATGTCCTTGGGGCGCCCCGGCGTGTGCACTTCTCCAGCGGAAATCATCGTGGTGACGCCGCCGTGCAAACAGCTGTCGATCCACCCCAGTTGATTCTGCCGCGGCGTCCAATCGCCGCAAACCGGATGCACGTGACTGTCGATCAGCCCAGGCGCGAGCGCGGTGCCTTTAGCATCGATCGTGATCGAAGCGCCGGCAGTATCAATCTCTTTTCCCTCGCCCACGACCTGGATCACACCGTCAACGGCGACGACCGTATCCGCATCGAGAATGGGATGGTCGAGGTCCCCGCTGAGCAGTAACCCGATGTTGCGGATCACCAGCTTCGTGTGGCTCGCGGATTTCTCGTGAGCGTCGTGACTCATCGCTGTTCCGTTCTCCGTGCCTCGAAGCGCCCATCATACCCGACGGCGCTTCCCTGGTGAGCCTGCTTGATGTGGTTTGTCACTGCGAAGGCAAGGTGATACGCTCGGCGGAAGGTTCAGAATTGCTATGGTTTCAGAGAAAATTATTCTTTGGGAAGTCGACACGCAGGCCGATTTCATGCTCCCCGGGGGCAAGCTCTACGTGCCCGGCGCGGAGAAACTTCTGCCCAACATCCGCCGCCTCACCGATGCGGCGCGGCAGGACCGCGTCTTCCTCGTCTCGCACGGCTGCTTTCACACGCCCGATGATCCCGAATTTAAAATTTTCCCGCCGCATTGCGTGCAGGGAACTGCCGGTGCGGAATTTGTGCCGGAGGCGCTGACTGACAAAGTCGTCCGCGTGCCCAACGACGACCACGCGAAACTGCCCGGCGATCTTTCCCAGTATCAGCAAATTCTGCTGGAGAAGCAGACACTGAATATTTTCGAAAGCCGCCATGCCGATACTCTCGTCCACCGGTTGGGCAACCGTGCGGAATTTGTGGTCTTCGGCGTGGTCACGGAATACTGCGTAGGGTTCGCGGCCAAAGGCTTGCTCCAGCGCGGCCGCCGGGTCGCCGTGGTGCGCGATGCAATTGAAACCCTCAAGCCGGAAGAGGGCGACAAGGCCATAGCCGAATTGCAGCAACTCGGCGCCCGGGTGATCACCGCCGACCAGGCGCTGGCCGCGCTCTCCGTGTCATAAACTAATCCTGAATCCGCATCCGGCCCGCCCCAAGCGACCGGAAGCCACGCCCCGCGCGGCTTCCGCCTGAAGTCCGTCTGGCAATCAGACTCCTTAGTGGTCGCCGTGATTATGCCGCCAGGTCCAGTATTCCTTTTGTTCGTCCTTGTTGAGTTTGCGAAAATCACGGTTGGGGTCGCGATGATTTTCAGCGGCCCAGCGATTGTAGTAAACCACTTCATCGTGATTCCAGACGTGGTAATCAGTGTAGTAAGGATCGTAAACGCGATAGTGATGCTCCGCGCAGCCGACACTTGCCAGTGATGAAGCCAACGCTGCCGCGAGCAGCAGCGCGCCAAAACCAGACTTACCGTTCATGCTCTCTCTCCTCCGACGCGATGCGCGTCTGAAAATAATAAACCCGTGACCGCACCAGATGTTGCTCGGCGCGTGGCACGAAAGGCTCTCTCCGAAAGTTGCCGTTTCCTTCCGAAGCCGCTTTCGATTTGTTGCGAATGCTTTTCAAAAAGGTTGTATTTGTAATAGACTGACGTGGCTTTGGACGAAGGAGATTTCAGTTGGACAAACCCCTGCGTGCACTGTTGGATTTGCCGGAAGCAGAACGAGTCGAGCGCGGGCTCCTGTTTACTCCCCGGGAAATTGCCCAACAGCCCGAAAGCTGGAAGATTACCTATCAGCGCTGCCTCAACCAGATCCCGGCACTGCAGGCGCTTCTCGCGCGTGCCGGAGTGAACACCGGGGCCGCTTCCCGCCCAGTATTTCTGCTCGGCGCCGGTACCTCCGACTACGCCTGCCGGGCCCTGGCTCCCCTGCTCCGAAAACGCTGGAACTGCGACGTATGGCCCGTTCCCAGCACCACGTTGCTCACCGACTTCGACCAGTATCATCGCCCCGGCAGAGAATATTTCTGGATTTCCGTCTCTCGCTCTGGCGATAGTCCCGAGGGCGTCGCTCTGCTCGAGCGCGCGCTCACCCAGCACCCCGAAATCCTGCATCTGGTCATCACCTGCAACGCTCGCGGGCAGATGGCGCAGTTGTGCGGCCGCCATCCCGAGCGCGCTTTCGCGCTACTGCTCGACGAAGCCGTGAACGATCGCGGCCTCGCCATGACCAGTTCGTTCACCAACATGGTCCTCGCCGGGCAATGCGTTGCAAATCTGGAAAACCTGTCGGCTTTTGGCGAAGTCGTCGGACAAATGGTGGACGCGGGGGCGCAATTTCTGCCGCTCGCGGCTGAGACGGCTGCTACGGTCACCACGTCTGGGATGCCAGCGCGCATGCTTCATCGGGTCGGACGTCCTGCATGCCGTCGCCGACGAATCTGCGCTAAAGGTCGTGGAACTCACGGCCGGCAGAGTCTCCACGGTTGCCGAGTCTGCGCTCGGTCTGCGCCACGGCCCACTGTCGAGTCTGGACGGCCAGGCGCTCCTGGTCGCCTACGTCTCCAGCGATCCTCGCCGCCGTAACTACGAACGCGACTTGCTCGATGAGATCTGCCGCAAGCGCCTGGGCCGCGCGCGGGTCGTAGTCACTTCAGGCCCCACGGACGATGTCGCTGCACTGGCCGACTATACCCTTCAACTGACTTGCCCACCCGGCTTCGCCGATGAATATCGCGCCGCGCTCGATGTAATGCTGGGCCAGTTGCTGGGCCTGTTTGCCTCGTTGCGATGTGGTTTAAAGCCCGACCAGCCCAGCCCGAACGGCGCCATCACGCGCGTAGTTTCCCCCATCCAGACCTATTCCTGAGCGTGCTGATTCCCATTCTCAAACCCACGCGTTGCGCCGCACAGGCGTCAACTCGTGAGTCTGGAAAATCGATAAGAGATTCACTGAAGGTAAGAACGACGGGTGAGAACAAAGAATGAAAACGAAGAATGAAGAACAACGCCGGCAGCCTGCGGTTTTACTGACCCCTAACCACTAGCCCCTGACCACTGCTTTTATCTCGAAGCCTTCTGCCGGTCAACCAGAGCATCCGTATCCAGCTGCTCCTTGGTCTCCCGATTATCCAACTCCGCCTGGCGCCGGTGCGTGGCTTCGGTAGGATCCGTTCCTGCCTTCATCTCAGTCTTCTCGAGGAAGTAACGCCAGCCTTCGTGGCGGTCCGACGAGACCTGGCCTTCTTCATATTTCTTCACCGCGGTCTCTGCGTTTTGCTTGCCCTTGATGACTTCCACCACGCCCGCGGACTGATAGGTCCGGACGTTATGGCGGATAACGAGGTAGGAGGTACTGGTTTCTTCGCGTGTCAGAGCGGCTCCGTCTGGGGGATGTTTCGACAACTATGTCTCGAACCCATGTCTCAACAACTATGTTTCGAAAACGAACGGTTCGAAATTAGAATTCTCGACAACGACTCTAAATGCCGTCGGCAGACTGCAATAACTTCGGCCGAAACTTGTGCTGGTAACAAACGAAAGGCGATCTCCGTAGAAATCGCCTTCGTTGGAAGTTACAGGCTTACAGCGCCTGGACGTTTTCAGCTTGCCAGCCCTTAGGCCCCTTGGTCACGTCAAACTGCACTGTCTGGCCCTCCTGCAGGCTCTTGAAGCCGCCCGCTTGGATCGCTGAGAAGTGCACAAAAACATCTTCGCCAGTCTGACGGCTGATAAAGCCGTAGCCCTTGGCGTCATTGAACCACTTTACTGTTCCTTGTTCTGCCATGTTAATAAATGTTTCCTTTTCAATCAATTTACGCTGGAGAGATTCGGAGGTACCGCTGGCAGGTGACTAGCTGTTGAGGCAAGAGCTGCTCACGACCGATTCGGTCTAACGCACATATTGATCCTACGCGCACTAACCGTGCATAGCAAGAGAATTGTGGGACAGTGCAGCGTCTCAGTTTGACTTGTCATCTTGACTTGTCATCCCGAACGACCGCGTTTTTCATCGCGGCGGAGGAGCCTGTCCTGAGCGAAGCCGAAGGAATCTCAGTCTTAACGGCCGCGGAGCGCCAGCCACAGGAGCCTGCCCTGTAAGCGCAGCCAGAGGGTTGCATTTTCTTGCGACGCAATCCCGCTCACACTCACCCGCCTCATTTTTCTTCCTTCATCTTCTTGCAGACCAGCGTGGTATGCCCTGTCTTGGAATCGATCCGAGTACTCACCGCCAGACAACTGCAAGTCACCGTGTTGGCATTTTCTTGCTTGACCACGACGCAATGTTCAATGGTCTCAGCAGTATCCGGAGGCGCCTGGCTTCGTATGGGAGCCGGAGCCGGCGTCGGACCCGCCGTAACCGGTTTCTTCGGCCCGCACCCGGCCAGAATCAAACAAGCGACGAGCACACATGCGGCCAGACGAACCGACTCCCAAGCCTTCCTCATGCCATCTGTTTTCGCTCTCTCATGCCCGCTTGTCGATGGCAATCTTGATTACAGCTCCAGAAACCGCAGGCGTCAATGGGCTAGCGGTCAGGCTCGCGTGTGTGGAGCGGGCACTCTTGCCCGCTGCTTTTGACGTTGACTTACCTGCGAGATGAGTGAGAGCAACGAGGGTTAGTGGTGTCCGCCGCCATCAAAGCCACCATGTCCTCCGTCGAAGCCACCATGCCCGCCAACGTCGCATCCGCCGTGATGCGTGTCTACGCAGCCGAGATCGCCGTGATGGGATGAGTGGGACACGGTCTCGGGAGAACCCGTGTCGCCCATGGGATCGAAGGACGTTGCATCGAAAAGTCCATCCGTCCCGACACGCTTCCGAGTCCGTCGCCGGTCGCGTCGAATGGACACGAGGAGACCGATCAGAACGGCCAACGCAACGATCACGTAGAGTCCTTGCATCGCAGGCTCCTCCCAACCAGTATAACCTCCGGCCTGGCCTTACCACACCGTCCTTAACAGCGGACTCCTGCGCATATTCTCATCGTGGGTTATCAGAGTCAGGCCTTCGGCGCGAGCGGTACCACCGATAATTCGATCGGCGGGGTCGTGCGAATAGTCGCTAGGGAAGATTGCACCCAGGGCACAGATTTCGGGAGTGATCGGGCGCACGGCAACACCCTCCAGGAATATTTGAATCGAAGCCTCCAGAGTTCCGTAGGCCCGCACTCGCCCTTTAGCCAGTAGCGCGGCAATTTCCCAAACCGTGATTGCGGAGATCGCGATCCCCCCGTCACTTCGCGCCCTGCGGATCGCGGATGCTGCGGCTCGCGAAAGCTTCTTGGAATCGTCTACCGCCCATACGAGAGCGTGCGTGTCGACAAGAATCAAAGCGCGGACTCCCATGCCTCCGGCGGATCGGAATCAAGGTCCCCAACAATCTCAATCACACCTTTCAACCTGCCGATGAAGTCGTCCTTGCCGTTGTTTACCGGAACAAGTTTTGCCACAGGTTTGCCGCGCTTGGTGATCACCACGGGCTCGCGAGTCTTTCGCACATCCTCCATGAGAAGCAGACACCGCGCTTTGAACTCTGCCGCCGCTATCGTTTTCATGGACACATTGTAACATACATGGTCATCTCCAGATGACCACGTCTAGGCCAGCTTCTTCTCCCGCTTGTACTCGTCAAACTTCTCCAGAAAGCGGTCGATGTCTTTTTTCTGCAGGTAGTAAGGCGTGGACAAGCGCAGCTTGTTGGGGTCGCCGCCGCGGATGCGGATTTTGTGGGTCTTCCACATCCAGTTCTCCAGGTCCATGCGCGGGACCGGCGGAACGTTCACGCTGACAATGGCGCAGCGCAATGCCGGGTCGGGCGAGGTCCACGACTCCGCGCCGCGTTTTTCCATTTCCGCCAGAATGTAATCGGCAAGCTGGCGATGGCGGCGCTCGATCCGGTCGAGCCCTATGTCGTTTGCCATCTTCAGCGCAGCCCGCAGTCCGCACAGCGCCGGGACGTTCGAACTGCCGATGCGCTGAAAACGCTCGGCGCGAATCTTGGTGTCGTCCCAACCTTCCGTGGCAATGGTGCACCACACGCGGTCGATCACTTCGTCGCGGACGTAAAGAAAACCTGTGCCTTTGGGAGCCATCAGCCACTTATGCGGGCTCGAGGAATACATGTCGCAGCCCAGTTCGTGCACGTTAAGCCGCATCATGCCAATCACATGCGCGCCATCGACCGCGGAGAGGATGCCCTTGCTCCGCGCCAGCGCGCAAAGTTCCTTCGCCGGCAGCACCACGCCGGAAAATGTCGTGATGTGGCTGAAAAAGATCACGCGGGTGCGTGGCGTGATGGCGTCGTTGAACAGGTTCAACACCTGCGCCGCATCTTTCACCGGGCGGGGAAGCGTAACCTTTTTGATTACAACACCATAGCGCTTGGCCTTCAGGTCCCAGGGATGCTCCCCGCCGGGATGTTCCTGATCGGTCATCAGCACTTCGTCGCCTGGCTTCAGGTCGATCCCGTTTGCAATGTAGCTGTTAGCCTCGGTCGCGTTCCGGAGCATAGCGATTTCATCGCGGGTGCAGCCCACGAAGGCGGCGAGCGGGTCGCGAAATTCGTTCCAGGCCGCGTATCCCCAGATCGGATAGTCTTCCGGGTCCTGCTGGTCCATTTTTTCGGTGGTGGTGTAGCCGTCAAACACCGCGCGCAGCACGGGCGCCGGGCTGGAACCGACAGTGCCGTTATTGAGGTAAATCTCGTCCTCCGGAATAAGAAATTGACGTCGAATTTCAGCCCAGTAGGCGTTTTCGTCGCGTTCGAGCAGGGAATGGTCGGGCAACGATGCCGGAGCTTTCTCAAGCTGGGCCAGCAGACGGCCAGGAAGCGCCAACGAGGCAGCAACTCCGGTGGTCGTAGTGACGAAGCGGCGACGGTTGAGCACAGGGAAACCTCCTGTCGGCGCGATTGTTATACCACGCCAGCCAGAGGACTTCGGCCCCGAAAAGGCTCGAAAAGTCACCCAAAAGTCACGAAAAATCACTGAAGCCGAAGGGGGCAGTTTGACGGCGTTTACCACTAAGGACACAAAGTCACACAAAGGAAAACCTAGCCAGCAAAGCCCTTCGTGATACTTCGTGCCCTTGGTGGTACATGTGTCTTGGTCTTCCGTCCTCGAACGGACCCACTGCCCGAGTCGACTCCGAGGAGAGCTGGGACCCAAAGCAGCCAGGATTTATGGGTGATCCAATCTGCCCGGATAACCCAAAGGGCCTCTACCTGCGTCTAACTAACTAGACCAAAAGATTGGGGTTGGGTCTGTTCCGGCCGGGGTTATAATCACCGCAAGGAGTTCTTATGAAATGCAGGTGGCTGGCAATCGCGATCGCATTGGCGGCGTTCAGCGCTGGACCCTGGACGCAGGCGCAAGTTCAAGATCAAGACAAAGATCAGCCGAAAGCATCGGACGCGCAGGGCAAGCCAGCTCCACCTCCGGCGTCGCTGCCAACCGCGGATGACAGTCAGATCAAGCACGACGGCAGCAAGACCGACGTGGATGCCGTGGGCAACCGCAACGTGGGATGCGGACGCGGCGTGGGAAACTGGTACACGGTGGAAGGCCAGGTAGCGCGGGGACGCGTCTACGCGCAGCAGATTGAGGCGCAAATCAAGCTGGTGAACGATCCCGTGGTTACCGAGTACGTGAACCGCATTGGCCAGAACCTGGTGCGCAATTCGGACGCGCAGGTGCCCTTCACGATCAAAGTGATTGATTCCGACGTGGTCAACGCGATGGCGCTGCCCGGCGGATTCTTCTACGTAAATTCCGGGCTGATCCTGGCGGCGGACGAAGAAGCTGAGATGGCGGGCGTGATGGCGCACGAAATTGCGCACGTTGCTGCTTGCCACTACGGCCGCGAAATGACTCGCGCCAACCTGCTGCAGATGGCCTCGATTCCGTTCATCTTCATGGGCGGCGTGATTGGTTACGCCGGCTATGAAGCGGCCAGCATCGGCATTCCGCTGACCTTCTTCAAATTCTCGCGCGGCTTCGAGGCGGAAGCTGATTATCTCGGAGTGGAATACATGTATCGCGCGGGTTACGATCCTTCCGCCTTTGTTTCTTTCTTTGAAAAGATTCAGGCGATGGAGAAGAAGAAACCGGGAACGCTCTCGAAAGCTTTCGAGACACACCCGCAGACTCCGGACCGGATCGAGAAATCGCAGGAGGAGATTCGCAAGATTCTCCCGGCCAAGGCGCAATACATTGTGACGACGTCGGAGTTTGACGAAGTGAAGGCGCGGCTGGCGGCGATCGAAAACAAACACAAGCTGCTCGACCAGAAAGACGGGAACAAGCCCAGCCTGCGGCGCACTTCGAACACCGACAGCAATACCGGGAATACCAAGAGCGATGATGATCGTCCGACCCTGAAACGGCGGGATGATTCTTCCAACTAGCTCGTAGGACTTGCACAGGGATGTTTTAGAAACCGGTGGCTGCGGCCGCCGGTTTTTATTTTTGGCGGCAATCGTGTACGGCACGCAGGTGTCTGACAAGCTGGGGCAGCGGCCTATCCCAGAACGGATTTGCGAGGGGTATGATGGTCGATTCAGCGGCGCTCTGCGTGCGTCGCTCACTGCCGGTTATGCGAGCCTTGCGTCTATTGATGCTGGTGGCCATGGTCTGCGCCTCCTTGCTCGGCGCCTCCTCGATTTTGTCTATCGCACAGGAGGTTGCAGTGGTGCGCGTGGGTGTGCCTGTGCCGCTCGGCGTGGACAAAACGATAGCGGCGACCGAGATGCGAGACCGGCTGGTAAAGGCACTCGAGCATCAAAAACCCGAACATCAGAAGGCTGACAAGAAGACGCGCTTCGCCGTAGAGGCTGTGGCCCTCGGAACCGAGTGGGGCAGCAAGGCGGTTGCGGAGGCGAAGGAAAAGGACTGCCAGTTCGTGCTCTCCGTGCAGCTGACGCGGGTAGATACGTCTTCGATTCAGAGACCTAACCTTTCCGATCTCGACACGATTCCGATGTTCAATGTCACGGTGGAGTACCGGCTAGCCCGTGCGGTTGACGGAGCGACGTTCGCGATCGGATCGGTGAAAGGGCAGGACACAACGTCGCTGCAAGAGGTTGTGTGGGAGGCCGTGGGACAAGTAGCCGGCAAGGCGATTGCTGACATCGCAAAGGCTGGGCCTCTGTCACCCGTAGAATCCCGAGCGGAATCCACAGCCGACAGTCGAGCCGAAAAGCCGGCTCCTGCGCAGGACGGAGTCGCGAGGATCGTTCCCAATTTTTGCGCATGGTTGCCATCCGGCATTCCACACGCCGATGCTTTACCCGGCGTCTGCGAGTATGTAATGAGCCTGGCGGAGAAGATGCCCAACTTCATTTGCCATCAGGAGGCATCGCGCTATCGCGGCAAGAGCCGTGCGCCCCATGATCTGATCACCGCATCGGTGAGGTATGAAGACGGCAAGGAATCCTATGGCGAAATCAAGGTGAACGGCAGGCCGGCAACGATCGAGAGCGCGCAGCGCACAGGCCTTTGGTCCACGGGGGAGTTCGGGAGCAGCAATCTGCGTTCCATCTTCAACCTGCGGAATGAGGCGGCGTTCGAGTTCGCCCGGGAGAGCGTCTCGGGTACGCACACCGCGTGGGTTTTTAGTTACCACATCGCGAAGCAGAACGAGCCGCTGTGGAGGCTGCACGCGGCGGATCAGGTGGTGGCTCCGCCTTATGAGGGCGAGCTGTGGATCGATCAGAAAACCGGCCAGGTGCTGCGTTTTGAAGCGACTGCGAAAGAGTTCCCCACGAGCTTTTCACTAACCAGGGCGAGCGTGCAGATTGACTACGAAAACATAGCGTTTGCCGATGGCTCGGTATTCGTGTTGCCGACCAGCTTTGCGGCCTCCACCGCATTTGCAGACGGAGAATCGACGCGCAATGTTGTGCGACTCACGGATTGCCATAAATTCAGGGCTAAGGGCCATCTGGTTCTGGAAGCCGAATCGAGCGCATCATCGTCGAGCGAATCATCAAGCAAGCCCGGCTCGGCTCCGGCCGCGCAGGTTCCGCCAAGTGCGGCCGCTCTGCAGAAAGATCTGGATGAGAGCGAGGCCATGTTCGCGTCCATTCGCGATGAGGCATTGCAGGAGGATGAAGCGCGGCAGGAGGCTGACCGGAGCCAGTCGCTGGCTGCTGCGGCGGCTTCAACGGTAACAAGGATCGGGGCCTTACGAAAACAGCAGAGGCAGATTCGGGCGCAAGAGCAAGCCATCGCGAAGAACCTGAGTGCGAGCATGGGTGCAAATATGAGTGCGGCGGAGGAGAGCGAACCGCGCATCGCCTTCCGGGCCAGCGGGAGAATGGTGCTGGTGAGCGTGGTCTTGCGGGACGCGAAAGGGAATGCAATCGGGAACCTGAAGCAGGATAACTTCCAGTTGTTCGACGAAGGGAAGCTACAGGTCATCACACATTTTTCGTTGGAGACGGCGACGGTTGGTGCGGAGAAAGAAAGTAAAGCTGCCGAGCCCAGCCAAGGGCCGGGCGCGGCGCCGCCAGGCACATCTGTCCAGACTACGGAGGCAGAGCGCAACACGGCGTACCTTTTCGATGATGCGCATTCCAGTTCGGAAGAGCTGTCGAGCGCGAGCCGTGCAGCGGAGCGCCATTTGAGGGCATTGACAACCGGGACACATGCCGCGGTCTTTACGACTTCGGGCGCGGTAATGGTCGACTTCACGGATGATCGTCCGAAACTGCTCGCCGCGATCCGGGCCCTGAGACCGCACGGACTGGTTATTCCGAACGATTGTCCCTCGATCAGCTATTACATGGCAGACCTCATCATAAACAAGGAGGACGCGGCGGCTGCCGGCGTCGCCATTGCCGACGCCCTGGTCTGCGCTTTTCATGGAACGGGCACCGTTCAGATGGCGGCAGCTTTAGTTTCAGCCAGGTCGCACGAAGTGCTGAATGCCGGAGGCATGGAAAACAAGAATTCGATGGCTGTGCTAAGAAACGTTATCCGGAGGACGGGGATGCTGCCGGGCCAGCGCAGCATTGTGCTGGTCTCACCGGGCTTTGTAGCGATTAACCAGGATGAGGAAGACGAGGTGACGGAAATCATCAATCGCGCCGTGGAATCTGGGATTGTGATCAACGCTCTGGACGCGCGTGGGCTCTACACAGTGGGATTTTCCGGTCTCGGTGGTCAGACAGACACGGACAAGCTTCAGATCGACACGGCGGACGGGCAAGCGCGAAGCGATGTGATGGCGGAACTCGCCAGCAGCACGGGCGGAGTCTTTTTCCATAGCAACAATAATCTTGACGAAGGCTTTCGACGCACCGGCGGGGTTCCCGAATTCCTTTACGTTCTGGGGTTCTCACCGCAGAAGCTGGATGGCAAGTTTCATAGATTGAAGGTGACGTTGAATGCTGCGGAGAAGGTTCAGGTGCAGGCGAGGCGAGGGTATTATGCGGTTAAGCCGGAGGCCGGAAAGTCTGTGAGCGCGGCTCGATGAGGGAGCACTTAACAACGCCCGTCAACTTCGCTCAGGGTGTAGCGCCCGTGCTACAACGGACGGCCGTAGAGACGTTGCTTGCAACGACTCTGTCCATCGTCCGGAATGCTGGCAGGGGGAGATGTAGCAAGCAACGTCTCTACGAATGGTTGCCAGCTCAGGCAGCGTGCTTCGCCAGTTGCGCGGCGCGATCGCGATGCCGCTCGGGAGAAGTGACCACTTTCATTTCCTGCCAGTCGTACGGGAACTCGTGGCCGCAATCCAGACATGCCACATAAGTGCCGGTCAAAGCCGCGGCCTGAGGACGGCGCGCTGCTCCGCGAACGGTCACCGGAAAGCTGTAGCGGGAATGGCGGCAGCCGAAAAACGCATCTACTAACTTTGCAATCATAACTCTACCTTTCAGACCTGGATACTTCTGAAACCTGGTACTTCTGAAACCTGGATATTTCTGAAACCTGGTATGACTGGATATTTCTGAAACCTGGATACCTTCCAACATGCCGCGGGTGCTTGCCCGTTTGGAAGAGCATCCCTGAAAAACTCTTAACCATGCGCGTGCACCTAAGCTAGGGCGATTGAACTGCGTCTTCGGTGATTTGAATCACGCCCACTTGTGTCCGCTCAACCTAACGTTGCTGCAATCCAACGGCCATCAGGTTAAAGCGGTAGAAGCATTTACCATACACTTTAGATTCCGATTTGCAGCAAAGGGTTTCGAATTTCCCAGGGCGCAGATTCCGGAGTGGGAAAAGCTCTCAAACCTTTGCACTAGATATAGTTACGGTGGGGTGAAAAACGTTTCATAGCCAGTTGATGGGGCCGAAATGCGGGGTGGCCCGGGTAAGAGGGGACTTTCGCCGCTAAAGGCCCCAGAGCGTCGAGAGAACTCCTCGCGTTGCCGGGGGCGAGGCAGGCGAACAGCAGGTCCCTTCGACTTCGTCTGGCGATTCGCTTCGCGTGTCACCAGACTGCGCTCAGGATGACAGGGGTTGCGGTGGCGCTAAGACCGAACAGCTAAGAGCTAACGGATAAGAGCTATAACTAGTCACTTACACACTCTGCGGGCCGCGCTTTTTCTGTTGCTGGCACTTGGTCATGATGGCGGAGCGGAGGCGGGTGCGGAGGTCGTCGGGGAGTTCGTAGGGAAGAGAATCGCGGTAGATCTGGATGGTCTTCTTGGTTGTGTCGCAAACCACGTAGCAGTTGTGGCACCAGGAGAGATGGTTCTCCAGCTCGGTTTTTGTGGTCTCATCAAGGACGCCGTCCAAATAATTGGTCAGCTCCTGCAGGAAGTCAGAGCATTTCACTGGTTGCCATCTCCACTCTCGCGTTTGTTGCCATCTCCACCCTCGCGTTTCTGGAAGTAGCGCCCGAGGCGTTCGCGTAACTGCAGGCGAGCCCGCAGCAATCGCGATTTGACAGCCGGCACGCTTAACTCGAGCGCGGCAGCGGTTTCCTCGGTCGACAGCCCTTCCACGTCCCTTAGTACAAACACCGTCCGGAAGCCTGGCGGCAGGCCCTGAATGGTCTTGCTCAAAATCTCGCGCAACTCCGACTGGTTATACTGCTGCTCGGGATTCGGGCTCCAGTCCGCGATTTCGCGGGGAAGAGAATCATCTTCAGTCTTGATCTCCTCATCCAGAGAAACGGTGCGCTCTGGCTTGCGGCGCCGCAACTTCATCAGCGCTTCGTTCACGGCGATCCGGACCAGCCAGGTATAAAACTTCGACTGCTCCTGGAACTGAGCCAGATTTCCGTAGGCCTTCAGGAAAGCTTCCTGCACCACGTCTTCCGCGTCTTCGCGGTTTTGCGTGATGTGCTGCGCGATGCGGAAAACGTTGCGGTCGTAACGCCGAACCAGCTCTTCGAAAGCCGAGTCGTCGCCCCGCTTGGCCGCCTGCACCAGCGCCAGCTCTTCGCTGACAGGCCCTACTAGTTTGTTTTCGATGGCGCTCATAGTGTTGGCGATGCAGTATTTTCGGGCAACGGGGCTAGCGAAAAATCTGAACTGTTATTCTACTTGGTAACCGTGGTGTTTGCCCAATGGCTTAGCCGTAGGCGGAAAGAAAAGTTTGCGATAAAGTGCAAAGATGCCTTCCGGACCCGGTGGGGCAGTTACGTTAGTACCGTGAGGCCGCCGCACAAGTGCCGTATAATCAGCGCTTAAGGCACTGTGTTTCTGGGGAGTGCGCCGGGACACTGGGACTATGGCGCAATATTGCCGATGCAAGATGAAGACGCAAGAGATTGGCGTCGCGAAAGCTCAGAAGTTTGCGGCGTGCATTGAGTAAGCACAGGCGAAGCTAGAGACGGAATTCTGACGATGGCAGAAGATAATCAAGTCCAGCAAGCGGTGGAGCAGGCCGTCGCGCAGATTTTTGCGGCGCAGGTTCCCCGGTTGCAGGCGGAGATCGTGCAGCGGGTACTCGAAGCAATGCCTGCGCCCAGCGGCGCGGGAGCGGGCGGAGAAGCCGCCAAACTGTTGCTGCAGGCAGTCGCTGGAGTGCAGACTGGGACCACGCAGAAAGAAATTCTCCGGGCGCTGGTGGAAGGTGGGAGCGCGCACTGTGCCCGAACCGCGCTGTTCGTCGTGAAGGCTGGAACGGCCACGGGATGGCAAGGCCGCGGCTTTGCCGATGACGATTCTCTGAAGGATTTTGCGCTCGACATGCATGCCGGCCCCGTGGCCCACGCCTATCAGAATCGCGTGGTAGCTCCGGCCAACATCGCCGAGATGGGCGCCCGCTTCGTGGAACATTTTGGTGCTCCGGCTAACGAGCAGGTGCTGGTGCTGCCGCTCGTCCTCAAAGATAAAGTTGCAGCCCTGGTTTACGCCGACGGCGGCGCCACCGGGGTGCTTGACGGTACTTCTCTGGAAGTGCTGGTGATGGCGACCAGCGCGTGGCTGGAAGTAGTTTCACTGCGCAAGCAGATGCAGCCGCGGGAAGTGGCTGAGCCGGTTCCGGAGCGGATCGTCGCGGCTCCCGTGCAGACCGTGAGTTCGTTTGCCGATCCTTTTGCGTCGCATGCTCCCAAGCACGTGCCAGTCGCGGTCCCCGAACCCGAGCCCGCAGCCGAACTCGTCGAAGTGGCTTCGGCGGCGCATTCTCCCTCCGCCGCTGCAGCGCCCGCGGCTGCCGCCGATCCATTTGCTGGGCTCTCGGCCGAGGATGCTGATACGCATCGCAAAGCCCAACGCTTCGCCCGCCTGCTGGTGGATGAGATCAAGCTCTACAACCAGGCCAAGGTGGCGGAAGGCCGCAAGCACAAAGACCTTTACGACCGCATGAAAGACGATATCGAAAAAAGCCGGTCGACATTTCAGAAGCGCTACGGCTCGACCGTCGCCAACTCTGGCAATTATTTTCAGCAGGAATTAGTTCGCAGCCTGGCCGAAGACGATATTTCGATCATGGGTGCGAATTTCAAGCGGTAGAATTGTTTTCAGCAGGGTCTCTGGCGCGGCTCCGCGCGGCAAACATAAAGTGGTTCGATTCAGTCTCAAGTTGTGGTGGGTGATCGCGGTCGGCGTCGTATGCGGACTCCTGGGCGGGGCGCGTCCGGTCAGCTGGGCGATTTCTTCGCAAGCTTCGGCGGGGCAAGCATCCGCGCCGCAGTCATCTGCACCAAATTCAGCCGGACAAAATTCAGCAAGCCCTTCCCGTGAGCAGCAGCCCAAGCCGCACACTGCGCCTGCCGGCAAGCCCTCAACTCCAGCTCCGAAAAAGCCTCAAGCGAAACCGAAGCCCGCTGGCACGAGCTCGGCTACCCCGAAGAAAGCTGCTGGCACCCAGACCCATTCGGCTACCGCACACCGTCGCGCAACCACTGCCCCGCGGCGCCGCGGACCAGTTTCTCCACGCGTGCAGCGCATGCGTCAAGCGTTCGTGGCTTCGGCCACTTTGCGCCCCATGGCGCAGCAACTGCAGCAGGATCGCACTCCCGCCGCCTATGCCGGAGTGGAAGCCTTTGCCCGCGCTCACGCCAAAGAAGACGCCGGAGCGCTGGCCTGGCTGGTCTTGGGCTACGCGCACGTGCTCGATCACGACTACGCCAAAGCCATCGATCCCCTGAACCGCGCCAGGCCCATGGCCGGCGACCTCGGCGACTATGTCGACTACTACCTGGGCACTTCTTATTTGCAAACCGGACACGACGCGGAAGTCCTGGCCACGCTCGCCGACTTCGACCGCTCGCATCCCGATTCGTTGCTGGTCCGCGATGCGCACCTGGCCTATGCGGAAACTCTGGCGCGCGAAGGCCGGGCGGCCGACGCAGCCGCGCTGCTCGAAAAAGATCGTCTTCCCGCGCGGTCCGATATTGAGCTTGCCATCGGCAAGGCCTACGCCGCGGTGGGAGAAAATGCCAAAGCCGCCGAAGCGCTGGCCAATGTCTACTACAACATGCCGATCAGTGCTGAGGCAGACCCGGCTTACGCGGAACTCAAAAAGCTGCCCGCCCAGCCCGCTGCGACTGTTCAGCAACGAAAGACGCGCGCCGATCTGCTGATGAAAGCGCATCGCTACAGCGACGCCGCCGATGCGTATCGCGAGTTGCTCAGTGCATCCAGCCCGGTGGATCGTCCGGCGGCTCAGATCGCGCTGGCGGAAGCGCTGCATCATGCCAACCGCGATCGCGACGCCCGTGCCGAACTGACGCTGCTGGCCGCGAATGGCGATCCGCAGCGCGAACATCGTTTGTTTATCCTCAGCGAAATCGAATGGTCCTCCGGCAACAACGACGCTTTCTACCGCGCCGTCAATGAACTGCGCGAAGCTCCGCAGAATCCTTGGCTGGAGCAGGCCCTGCTCTCGGCCGCAAATCTGCATCTGGTGCACCATGAGTACGATCAGGCGCTCGATACCTATCGCGAACTGCAGCAGCGTTATCCCACCGGGGCGCACGCTTCTTACGTGCACTGGAGAGCCGCGTGGCTTACTTTGCGCCAGGGACGCAATGCCGATGCGGAAAAATTATTCGAAGAACAGATTGCCCTTTACCCGGCGGGCGGGGAAACTTCGGCGGCTTTGTACTGGCGAGCGCGCCTCGCGGAAGAGGATCAGCAGTTGGGTTTGGCTCGTGCCATCTACCAGAAACTTTCGCAGCGCTATCTGAATTACTATTACGCGGACTTGGGGCGGCAGCGGCTGAAGGCGCTCCCTGCGTCGGCGGAAGTGAGCCAGCATTACGCCTTGCTCGACCACGTGCCCATGCTCGACGGCAAGGAAAAAGTTGAAGAATCCGATCCGCCCACCGACGATCTGCATTGGCAAAAAGCGGAACTGCTCGGCAACGGCGGGCTGGTTGATTTCGCGGTACGCGAACTGCAAGCCGCGCCTGGTGCGGCGGGAAGCTCGTGGGCTCCAGCCGAGTGCGCGAAACTCTATGCGGACAATGGCCAGTTTGACCGCGCGATTGAGCTGATGAAACACACGGCGCCGAGTTATTTCGCGGTCGACCTGCCCGCCTTGCCGCGTGCCTATTGGGAAGCGCTATTTCCCAAGCCGTATTGGGCAGATCTGAAGCGCTATGCCGAGAGCAATGGGTTGGATCCTTATCTGGTGGCGTCATTGATCCGGCAGGAGTCGGAGTTTAATCCCAACGCTCTTTCGCGCGCCAACGCGGTTGGACTGATGCAATTGCTGCCGAAAACCGGGAAACAAGTTGCCAAGCAGGAAAAACTGAAGCGCTACAACGCGAGCCAGCTCTACACGCCAGCGGTGAATCTCGAACTGGGCACGCGCTATTTTCGCGGCATGGTCGACCGCTACGCCGGCGCGCTCGAGTATGCGCTCGCCGCTTACAACGCCGGCACGGAACGCGTGACGGATTGGGTGGGGCAGGGAACGTATCGCGATCCGCAGGAATTTGTGGAGTCGATCCCGTTCACCGAGACGCGGGAATATGTGCAGGCGATTCTGCGGAATGCGAGTCTGTACAAGCAGCTTTACGGGACGCCGTAGGCCAAAGTTTCCTGAATGCAGTTTGTCATCCTGAGCGAAGTGAAGGACCTATGCAATTTGCTGGCTGCGCCTCAGCGTCGGCAATTACATAGGTCGCTGCGACCAGCTCAGGGCAGGCGCTTCGGCCCGCAAAAAGCGCGGGCCTCAGGATGACAAGACGGGCGATTCGTCAGGAAAGAAATTGCTGAACTACTCGCTGTGATGCTTGGTGAATAGAATTTCCAGTACCAGCAGTGACGCGCCTACCACAATCGAGCTGTCGGCCAGGTTGAAAACAGGCCACTCGTATTGCTTCACGTAGAACAGCAGGAAGTCGACCACGTGGCCGCTGGCCAGGCGATCCCACAAATTCCCCGCGGCCCCGCCCAGAATCAGCGAGAGGGCAATCCCCGAAAGTGACAATGCACGAGGCTGCTTCCAGAGCAGAACGACAACGATCAGCATTGCGACCAACGAGAAGGCGATCAGCAACTCGGTTTTCCAGTGCGCGGGATGTTCGGCAAAAAGGCTGAACGCCGCGCCGCTGTTTTCCGTGTGCGTGAGGCGAAAAAAGCCAGGAATGATCTGGACGTGGCGATAAAGCGCGATGCGGGTCGCGGCCAGGTGTTTCGTCCAATGGTCGAGCAGGACGACGACGAGAGCTAAGAGGAAGTGGGTGGCGCGCGCGGCGTTCTTGGTCATCCGTGGGTCATCCGTGGGTTATCGGCAAATGTCAGCCGTTGGGTTCGAGTTCCTTCAGCACGGCGCTGCAGCGCTCGCAAATTGTGGGATACGTCTTGTCTTCGCCGACGTGCGTGGAGTAATTCCAGCAGCGGTCGCATTTCGCGCCGTCGGCCTTCTTGACCTCGACGTGCACTCCGACGCTGCCGTTGCCCGAGCCCTGCGTCAGCGTTACCGCCGAGACGATGAACAGATACCGCAGCTGGTCTTTGAAGCGGGCGAGCACCGAGTAGGCGGGATCGGCCGCGGTGATAGCCAGTTGCGCTTCCAGACTCTTGCCGATCCGCTTGCTGTTGCGCTCCTCCTCCAGCGCTTTCATCACCTGTTCCCGCACCGCGAGCAGGGTGGTCCAATCCTGTTGCTGCTGCGCGTCTTCTTCGGGAACGGATTTGTCGCCGAGGATATCGGCCGCGCTGGGGAACTCCGCCAGGTGCACGCTCTCCAGGCGGTCTGCTACCTTCGGCAGGTGTTGCCAGACTTCTTCGCAGGTGAAACTCAGGATCGGCGCCAGCAGGCGCGACATCGCTTCACTGATGCGCCACAGCGCGGTCTGTGCCGATCGGCGGCCCGCCGAATTTGCAGCGTAAGTGTAAAGCCGGTCTTTGATCACGTCGAAATAAAACGCGCTCAGGTCGACCACGCAGAAATGATTTACGCGGTGGTAAATCTTGTGGAAGGCGAATTCTGTGTACGAGGTGCGCACGTCACGAGCCAGAGCCGCAGTCTGGCGCAGCATGTACTGGTCGAGCGCTTCCAGTTTCTCAAACGGAACGGCATTCGCTTGCGGATCGAAATCGTAAAGATTGCCCAGCGCGTTTTTGAAAAGATTGTTGCGGATGGCGCGGTAATTTTCCGCCACGCGCTGCATCAGCGTTTCCGAGCCGACCACGTCTTCGCGGAAATCGACTGAAGCAGTCCACAGGCGGACGATTTCTCCACCGAGGCGTCCCGCGATGTCGACCGGATCGACGTCGTTGCCTCGCGACTTCGACATGGCCTGGCCTTTTTCGTCGAGCGTCCATCCGGGCGTGACCACGCCGCGATACGGTGGCGTGCCGTGCGTGCCCATGGCGCAGAGCAGGGAAGACTGGAACCATCCGCGGTATTGGTCGCCGCCTTCGAGATATAGATCGGAGGGCCAGGGATAGCTCGGCTCGTCATCGATCAGCGCCAGATAGCTCGCGCCCGATTCCAGCCACACGTCGAAGATGTCGGTTTCCTTCTCGAACTTTGTGCCAGAGCAATGCGGACATTTTGTTCCGACCGGAAGAATCGTGTCAGACTCGGAAGTAAACCAGGCGTCCGCACCCAGGCGTTTAAAAAGCTCGACGACTTTCTGATTCACCGCGTGGTCGTTCAGCGGCTTGCCGCAGCCTTCACACAGGAACACGGCGATGGGCACTCCCCAGACGCGTTGGCGCGAGATGCACCAGTCGGGGCGGGTTTGAATCATGTTCGACAAACGCTCTTCGCCCCAGGCTGGGTCCCATTTCACTTTCTTGATTTCTTCGAGCGTGCGCGCGCGCAAAGTGTCATCTTTTGATTTTCCGCCGGGCATGGGCGTTTCCATCGAGATGAACCATTGCTCGGTGGCGCGGAAGATGACCGGGTTATGGCACCGCCAGCAGTGCGGGTAAGAATGCTCCAGCTTTTCCGTGTGCAGCAACGCTCCGCGCTGCCGCAGTAACTCAACGATGATCGGATTCGCTTTAAAAACATATTGGCCTGTGTACTCCGGCAGTCCGTCACGCAGGATGCCTTTTTCGTCCACGTGACTGGTGGCGTCGAGGCCGTATTTCACGCCCGTGGCAAAGTCCTCGGCGCCGTGCGAGGGAGCGGTGTGGACCACGCCCGTGCCCGTGTCCATGGTGACGTAGTCGGCGAGCACGCCCAGAATCTTGCGATCGAGGAACGGATGCTGGAAGTTGAGCTGCTCCAGCTTGCGGCCGGGGAAGTGAGCCAGTTCGCGCGGATCGGCGAGCCCGCACTTCTCAGCCACATCTTTTGCGAGCCTCGAGGCAACGATGTAAACTTCGCCGCCCGATTCCAAGGCAACGTATTCTTCGTTGGGATGGAATGCCACCGCCATGGAAGCCGGCAGCGTCCACGGTGTGGTGGTCCAGATGATGGTCGAAACTGCCTTTCCTGCGACTTGGCCCGCCAGCGCCGGATCAAGCTTCGCCGGGTCATCCAGCAGCGCGTATTTCACCCAAACCGTCGAGCTGGTGTGATTTTCGTACTCAACTTCGGCTTCGGCCAGCGCGGTTTCGTCGTGCATGCACCAGTAGACGGCGCGCAGGCCCTTGTAAACAAAGCCGTTCTCGTAAAACGAATAAAAACGTCTTCAGCACAATCGACTCGTACTGCGGATTCATCGTGGCAGTAAGGCCGGTCGAATCGTCCAAAAACGCCGATGCGCTTGAATTGCATGCGCTGCAAATCGAGGAACTTTTGTGCGTATTTGCGGCATTCGGCGCGCACGTCCGTGGGCCGCATTTGCAGTTTCTTGCCGCCCAGTTCCTTGTCTACCTTGATCTCGATGGGCAGGCCGTGGCAGTCCCATCCGGGGACGTAGGGCGCGTCGAAACCCGCCATGGTCTTGGATTTGACGATGAAGTCCTTGAGGCATTTGTTAAACGCCGTGCCCATGTGAATGGGGCCGCTGGTGTAGGGCGGGCCATCGTGCAGGATGTATTTCGGCCTGCCCTGGCGGGCCTGCCGGATGCGCTGGTAGATCCCCATCTGCTCCCAGCGTTCGAGCATTTTGGGCTCGTTCTGGGGCAGGTTGGCCTTCATGGGGAAGGCGGTTTTGGGCAGGTTAATGGTTGCTTTCAGTTCGAGCGGCACTCGGTCAGGTCCTCTCAAATGATTGAATCTTCTCATTATAGGGAGCGCGGCGGGGAACGTCCACGCGTGGTTACCCGGTCAGTTCGACGATGCAAGAGAAAGGCGTGAACCACGAAGGGCACCAAGTATCACGAAGGGCTTTGTTTGCATGGATTTACTTCGTGTTACCTTGCGGCCATTGTGGTCCATTCGCAGGCCTTTCGGACAAAACCGACAAAACGGAGTAGCTTCCGCGCTAACGCTTGCCTACTTCCCTGAGACGTGCCCCTGGGACTACGAAATGCACTGTCAAAAAGTAAGAAACTAGAGGTACAATTTAGGGAAGGCAGAACCTTGCGGCCCGGTCGCAGGGAGGCGGTGAGGACGAGCCTCTTTGATATAACTTCTTTTGTACTTCGGTGGCCAAAACAAGCAACTTAGCGCCGCAGGCGCTCATCTGTGTAAGAGTGGCAGTGTAATCCGGGCCCGTTCCGGAGCTTTATAACGAAGCGAACGTGAGCCTTTCAGGAATCATGGGATCTGTAGAAATCAATCCGAGCGCCCCTCCGAAAGAGCCCGAGCTGCATTTGCTTGTGGCCCAGGAAATGTTCGAAGAGCCTCTGTGGAAATCACTTTTCCGCCAGCTGGATGAGTTTTTCTTCCCCAAGAAGCTTCCGCCTCTCAAGCTGGAATCGAAGCCCGAGCCGGTCAAGGATATCTGGGGCTTTTACAACTACAAGAAAGATGGCGTGCTGGGTTCGACAGGCGTGCACGTTCTGATTGCGGCGATCATCGTTGCGGGCACATTGTGGGCTCACCGCGCCGTGACTGCCGCGCCAGCTCCGAAGGCTACCGTGATGCTTGTGGACCCCAACGACATTCCCGCGCTGAAGCCGGGAAGGACGGTATCGGGCGGCGGTGGTGGTGGTGGGGATCGCGACGTGCTGAAGGCGTCGGCGGGCAGGCTGCCCACGCGGTCGCTGGACCAGATCACGCCGCCAACGGTGGTCCTGCGCAACGAACATCCCAAGCTGGCGGTCGAACAGACGATCATCATTCCTCCAGAGGTCAAGCTGGCGTCCAACAACATGCCTAACATTGGCGACCCCCTGTCCCATTTGACAATGCCTTCGAATGGCACGGGCTCGCTTAGCGGCATCGGCTCCGGGAGTGGCGGAGGCGTCGGGTCTGGCGAGGGCGGAGGATTCGGGCCGGGCAGGGGCGGCGGCACCGGCGGCGGCACATATCACCGTGGAGAAGGTGCGAGTGATCCTGCGATCATTTCGCAGGTTGACCCGGAATTCTCCGAAGAGGCGCGCAAGGCTAAGTTCCAGGGGCTTTGCGTTCTTAGCATCATTGTGGAGGCCGATGGTACGCCCAGCAACATTCGCGTCAGCTCGAGCCTGGGCATGGGCCTGGATGAGAAGGCGATTGAGGCGGTCAAGAAATGGAGATTCCGGCCATCGATGAAAGATGGCCATCCGGTGCGGTACGGGCCGGTTGAGGTCGACGTGGATTTCCATTTGTACTGAGGCCTGCGGGGTTCGCGGCGAGTGCAACCTCAGCGGCTGAAGCCGCGATCAGAACAATCCCTTAATCGCAGCGCTGGAAGCGCCGCGCCACCTAAAATCAAATACGGCGCAGCAGGGCCAGGTGGCTTCGCAGGCGCGTTCTAAACCCTAACCGCTGGTAGAGTTCAATCGCGCGCAGGTTGTCTTCGCGCGTGTGTAAGAACGGCGTTTCTCCGCGCGCGATGATGCGCCGCATTACTTCTGTCATCAAGGTTCCCGCATAGCCCCGGCCGGTATGGTCGGGATGAGTGCAGACTGCGCTCACTTCGGTATGGCCCGGAACCTTCAGGCGCTCGCCCGCCATGGCCACGAGCTTCTTTTTCTCGTCAACACGCTCGTCAACTCGGTCGTTAACTCGGTCGCCAACTCGGCAGCGAATCCCCAGGTACGTTCCTAATTCGTGGGTTCGCGTTCCAAACGGACCGGGCTTGGTGAGCGTTGCCAGTTCCACCATTTCCGGGGAATCTTTTTGGCTGAGCTCGACGATCGCAGAGTTGGCAGCGGCTGGCGAAGCGGGCAGGCTTCCCTTCTCGAAGATCATCTGCAGAAGGGGTGGACCGGCGATTAGTTCCCATCCCGAGCGCGCGCGGTAAGGCTCGTCCAGGAACAAAGCCGCGGTTCCACCCGGACCAGCGAGTTCGGCGAGGGAATCGTAACCCTTGTCGGAGGGTTCACGAAAAGCGCTGAGCAACGTGATGTCGCGCAGGAACCAGCGTGCCTCGCCGTAAATTTCGGCACAGTGAGTTTGCCGGGTTGTTAGGGCCTGCCAGATGACGTTATCGAGCGGATGCATGGTGAGAGAAGATGGCCGAATGATATGTTTGATTGGAGTCGGCGAAGGCATCGTTGGACACAGTAATTCTGTTCGGCCGGATGCGATATCCGAATCTTGCGGCGAAACGAAATTAGGCGGGAGCGATTGCGCGGTCGGTCGATGGAAGGGAATCGTGAGTTGGCAACAAACGGGGCATGTGGGTGTTATGTTGAAATCAGAAAAGAAATCTCCGGAATCATCCTCATACTCGCAGCAATGGAACGCGGCCGGGTACGCGGCGAACGCGCATTTTGTGCAAGCGCTGGGGCAACCTGTGCTGGAATTGCTTCAGCCGCAGCCCGGCGAACGCATTCTTGACTTGGGTTGCGGCGACGGGGCGTTGACCGAAAAACTGGTTGCGCTGGGCGCGCAAGTGGTGGGTGTCGACAGTTCCGAGGACATGATCGCGGCTGCGCGCAAGCGGGGCCTTGACGCGCGGGTAGCGGACGCCAGGACTCTGGTGTTCGAAAACGAATTCGATGCGGTGTTTTCCAGTGCCGTGCTGCACTGGATCAAGGACGATCCGGACGCGCCGGTGGCAGGCGCTTTCCGCGCACTCAGAGCTGGGGGAAGGTTCGTGGGCGAGTTGGGCGGCCATGCCTGCGTCGGAGCGATTACTGTCGCGCTGGTCGCAACGCTTGAGCGCCGAGGGGTGAGAGACGCTGCTACGTGGATCCCGTGGTATTTCCCGACGGTCGACGATTACGAAATCCGGTTGCGGCGGGCCGGCTTTGTTCCGCAAAGTGTGCAGCTGATTCCGCGGCCCACGCCTCTGCCGACCGGAATGCGCGGGTGGCTGGAGACGTTTGCCAATCCGTTGTGCGCCGCGCTGCCGAGTCCGCAGGAAGATCGCCGCAGCTTTCTTGATGAAGTTACGGCTCTGCTCAAGCCTGTGCTGTGCGATGCGGACGGGCGCTGGACGGCGGACTACACGCGGCTGCGCTTCGCGGCAAGCAAACCCTGAAGCTCAGGAGACGACGGTTGTCCTCTTCGCGTACGCCCGTCGCGGCTCTACTCCTTCAAATCAACGTGCTGAACATCTTCGATAGCATGGCCCAGGAATCTTTGTCCGAGGCGGCGGAATTTCTCCACTGAATCGGTGGCGAAGAACTTGAGGCGAGGAAGCGCGGGCAGTTCAAGCTGCGCTTTCGAAGTGTGAGGCAAAAGTTCTCGCAGATGTGCTGCCACAGCGTGCGCGGTGGACTCGGCTGAATCCACAATGGTGACGTGCGCGGGCGCGACGCGGTGCAACAGCCGCTTCAGCAATGGGTAATGCGTGCAGCCGAGCACCAGAACGTCGGCATCATGGAAGCCGTCGCTGAAAGCTTCTGCAAGATAGATGCGCGCGACTTGCTCGGTGACCGAGTGCTCGACCCAACCCTCCTCGACCAACGGCACCAGCAGAGGGCATGCTTTCTCGTGCGCGCGCAGGTCGCGGGCTTCGAGAGCCTTGCGGTAGGCATGGCTGCTCACGGTGGCCTCGGTTCCGATGACCACGACTTTCTTGTTGGCGGAAGCGGCTGCGGCGGCCTCGGCTCCCGGTTCGATCACGCCTACCACCGGCACGTGAGCCGATGCGGTGATGCGATCCAGAGCCAGCGCGGTTGCGGTGTTGCAGGCGATCACGAGCAGTTCCGCGCCGTGGGATTCGAGATAGTGCGCGGCCTCGACGGCATAGCGGGCGACGGTCTCGACCGATTTGGAACCGTAGGGAAGTCTCGCGGTATCGCCGAAGTAGAGATAATCGGCGGCGGGGATGAGTTCAAGTAAAGCTTTAAGGACGGTCAGGCCGCCGAAGCCGGAATCGAATACGCCGATGGTGGGAGGGCGAGGGGACATACGAACATACGATGATAGCAGCGCGGCCGGCATGCGCTGATGACAAGAGTTGTTCTGCCGGGAGGGATGCGAGCTACTTAAGCTCTGGTGCGGGTGACGGCGATCACGGAATGTTCGACAGTTCTTCCGCAGCAGGGGCCCGGAGGAATCGGCGCGCCGTGGGGGCAGGTGCGGGGATGGCCGAGGAAGGTGCAGATCTTGTCGGTGGCTTCGGGCGAGAGGATGTGCTCGAACTTGCAGGCTTGCTGCTCGATTTCGGTTTCGCTGTCCATGGCGAGGCTGTCGGTAAAGAGGCGCTCGGCCAGGCGATGGCGGCGAATGATGCTGGCGGCACGCTCGCGGCCACGAGCGGTGAGTTCGACAATGAGCGTACCATCGCCGGAAGACGCGGAGACCGGCTTCAGCGCGTCGTGGCAGGGATTCACGAACGGCTTGTGATCGTGTGGTTGCGGTGGATGCGGCATGGAGACAACCAATTCCATCTCGATCATTTTCTCGATCGCAAGGCTGACGGGCAGAGCGCCGTGTACTTCCATGCGCTCGACTTCGGCGATCTCGCCGTGCTCGGCCAGGACCCAGAGTTCTTCGAGAACTTCGTCGAGTTGTTCTTCGTCGGCCATGGAAAAAATCTCTTGCGCCGCGATGCTGCCGTGATGCAGTTCAATCCGCCGGTCGGCGAGGCGGGCCACGACGGGATCGTGCGTGACCATGACGATGGTGCGGCCTTGCTGGTGGCACTCGCGCAGCAGGCGCAGAACGATTTCTTCGTTTTGCGCGTCGAGGTTGCCGGTGGGCTCGTCGGCCAGGATGATGCGGGGATCGTTGATCAGCGCGCGGGCGATGCATACGCGCTGCTGTTCGCCGCCGGAAAGCTGCGAGGGCAGGTGATGGGCACGGTCGCCCAGGCCCACGCGGGTGAGGGCGTCGACGGCTTCTTTTTCGTCCGTCATGCTGTGGAAGTACTGCGCCAGCATCACGTTTTCGACCGCGGTGAGAAACGGGATGAGATGAAACTGCTGGAAGATGAATCCGATTTTTTCGGCGCGCACGCGGTTCAGGTCCGCCGAGGAAATTCCGGCCACGTTCTGGCCGTCGAGCCAGATTTCGCCCGAGCTGGGACGGTCGAGGCAGCCGATTAGATTCACCAGCGTCGATTTACCTGATCCTGACGGGCCCATGATCGAGAGCCACTCTCCGGCCGCCACGTGGAGAGAGATGTGGTCGAGCGCGTGAATGGAGGCGTTGTCTTTCCCGCCTGAACCGGCGGTGACCGCTTCCTTGGCGGGATAGAGCTTGGTGACGTCTTTGATCTGAATCATCTCACTCACCCCTCAGGATGACCGCCGGCTGCACACGCCGCAGCAGCGAGATCGGAAGGATCGCGGAAAGCAGCGTCACAGCTATGCTAACAGCCACCACAATAGGAAAAACACTGAATCTCGGCTCGACTGGCGCGTGGAAGTTGGCGCGCCCGATCCATGCGGCGATGCCGATGCCCACCACGAAGCCGATGACGGCGCCCGTAGCGCCGAGCGCTGCAGCTTCCGCGGCGAAGAAGCCATTCAGAAGGCGCTGCGACGCTCCCAGGGCCTTCATGATCGCGAAATCGCGGCGGCGATCGAATACCCAGCCCATCAGCGTGGAAAGCACACACAGCGCGGCGGTGAGAATGATGAGCACGGCGGCGGCGAGCAGCGTGGCTCGCGTCTTGCCCAGCACACGGGCCTCGCCTTCCATGATTTGCCGCACCGGGCGGACATCCGCCGCCGGAATTGTCTGCGCAAGCTGGTTCATGATCGTCTCCACCTCGGCGGGCGAGCCGTTGGCGGCGACTTCGATCGTCGATGACTGAACTCCGGTCCAGGCAACGAAGTCGGGGAGTGAAAGATAGATGCGGCTGTCTTCGGCGGCGCCGGTCTGCACCGTGCCCAGCGGGCGTGAGGTGAATTACATGTCCCTGGAAGCTGAGGTCGAACGGCTGGTTCTTTGCTGTGGAATTGGCTGAGGCAGCGCTCGGCAAAATCGCAGACCGGGCGCGCACGCCGATCAGAGCCTGTTGGGGAGCGGAAGGCCAGTTGTCCACCGACCACCAGCGATCCAACTGACGCACGCGATCGAAATCTGTGCCGGCCACTACAATGGGCTGACCGTCGCTGGTGCGGGCGACCACCATGGCGAACGGAGCAACCAGTCCGCGCCCGGCCAGAGCTGACTCCACGCGCGAGAGCGTATCGGCGGGAAGGGAAGAGCCGTCGCGGCCGACTAGGATAATGTTTGCTCCGTAGTTGCGGAACTCCCGATGCAGCTTGGCTTGTACGTCGACGAAGAGCGTGAGCATCGCGGTCGCCACAGCCGCCGCCACCACCACCGCAAACAATGCGGAAGTGGCACGTCCGCGGCGCAGCACTGCGGCTCGGATCAGCATGCGCAGGAACATCGACGTGTGCGGAGCATGCTCACGGCGGGCCGCAAGATTCTGCGCGGCGTCGGAACGGGGAGATGCGACCACTGGACCGCTCACATCGTGCCCCCTCATGTCACGCCCACTCATAGTTCGCCCCGCAGGGCAAACACCGGATCCAGTTGCACCGCGCGGCGAATAGCGGCGGCGCTTCCAGAGAACGTGACCAGCACAGCGACCACCAGAACCACGGGCAGCAATACAGGCTGAATGCCGATTTGCGAATCGAAAATCGACCGGCCGATCTGGCGCGCCAGCAGGCCCCCGGCGACGAAGCCCGCAAGGCCGCCGAGCAAAGCCAGGAGCGTTGCCTCGGCAAAGAAAACCGACGCCACGGCCAGCTTGCTCGCACCCAGAGCCTTCATCAATCCCACTTCTGCCCGGCGTTCGAAAATAGCGGTCGCCATCGCGGCCGAGACTGCGAGCGCGGACGCCAAGAGCGCCGCCAGCGTGATCAAGAAAATCAGACCTTCGATCCGCGTCAGCACCGTGCCTTCATTCTGCGCGACTTGCCGAATCTGCTCGGCGTGCGAATGTGGAATCGCCTCCTGCAATTGATAGGCGATCGACTGCGGATACGGCGAGCAATACCACCGGTCGTACATGGGCCCAGACAGGCTCTTCGGATCACGCCGGGCCAACGCGTCTTCGGGCTTGGTGAGAGCGCTCACGTAGACGCGGCGCACCGCACCGGGCTTGCCAAGAATTTCTTGCGCCACCGCGAGTGGAGCCACAATCTGATCGTCCTCGGCGCCGCCGGTAGAAAGAACTCCGCTCACGTGAAAGTGTTTGCCGGAGAACGATACTTCGTCCCCTGACTTTTCTCCGAGGAGGCCAGCTAGCTTTTCGCCAATGAGCAGGTCTCGAGAATTGTCATCCGGCCACGCACCTGAAACTCTCCACCAGGGATGCGTGCTGCGAACGCCGGTGGTGAAATTGTCTTTGCCAAACGACAGCTGCTTCGCGAAGTAGGTTCCCAGCAGCGTCACGTTCTGTTGTTGGCCGTCGCGTTCAAGCTTCACGTTCACCGGAAGCATCGGCGCGAAGCCCGTGATGTTGTTGTGCCAGAATGTGCCTCTGATTTTCGGCAAATCGGCTTCGTCGAGGAAGGCCCCATCGCTGGGCGGCTTAAGGTTCACGCCGCCGATTTCCACGTCCAGCGAATCTTCCCGCGGCGTGACCAGCAGGTTCGCGCCGATAGTGCGCAGTTCGCGGTTAATCTTGTCGCCGATGTCGGTGGCGACGGCGATCATCGCTGTGGCCACCGTGACTCCGAGCGTGATGGCTGCCCCGGCCAGCAACTTGCGCCGTTTCTGCCGCCGGAAGGATTCGTAAACGAGCCGCACGAACATAAGGATTGAAGAAAGCTAAGGCTGAGAGAACATGCGGCCCCCTGCCGCAACGTCCGCCTCTTGAATGATCACGGAATCCGCAGTTTGGGTGGACTTGAGCGGCACCGGGTTACAGCCGCCGGCGGTGCCCACCGATTGCGGATTGATGGGTGCGGCGCAGTTTTTGCAGATCACGCCATTGCCGCCCTTGTAGAACCCGACCGCGCCACAAATTTCGCAGGCATCGAAAACGGTTGCGATCTTGCCGTCCGGTTTCTGATACAGCCAGAATCGGATCGCCGTTCCATTCTCATGCGCCTCAAAGCGATGCAAGTCGCCGTCGGAAATCTGCGCCAGTGGAATCGTCACCGCGCCGTTCACGAAAGTGACTTCTGTCGACGGTGAAAGCGCGTTCTTGCTCTTGGCATAGACAAACTCCGCGGTCACCATCGCGATGAAGATGAACGAAAAAACGTAGACAGAGCCCATCCAAAGGCGCTCGCGGCGGGCGCTCCAGGCGGCTTTGCGGCGCTCGGCAGGCGACGACGCTTCGGGAAGCGGCTCGCGGCGCTTGGCATCGAATAGGATCATCAGCGCAGCCAGCGCAATAATCGTTACGAAAAAGAAAAGATCGTTGCTCACGATGGGGCCGATGATCGCCATTTCCCGCTTGGAAGATGGGAGCACTCCGCTCTCCGAGAGCTCGTGCAGCCCGGCGATGACCAGTTGCGCCGCCACCAGGAAAAGAATCGCCGTCGTGACCCGGAAGAACTTTTGCAGATTGATGCGGACACTGCCCTTGACGAACATCACGCCGAAGGCGATCGCAGCGAAGATGCCGAGAAGCGTGCCCAGAAAACTCATCAGCGCGGTGGAGTTGAGGGAAACCGCTGCCAGCATCAGAACGGTTTCCGCGCCTTCTCGCAACACCATCAGAAACACAAAAATGAACAAGCCGAACCACGCGTCGTTTCCAGCCAGCAGGCCAAGTTTGCCTTCGATTTCACCCTTCAGCTTTCGCCCCGTCTTCATCATGAAAATGACCATGGTGATGACGAAAAAGGCCGCGGCCAGCATGATCCAACCCTCAAACACGTCTTCGTTGAGATTGGTTCGCGAAATGACGACGGCTACGGCGATGCTGCCCAGAAAAGCCGCGCCCAGCGCGGCGTAGACCGACTTGCGCAGATCGTTCCGTCCGATCTTGGCGAGGTAGGCGAGCGTGATGCCGACGATGAGGGCAGCCTCAACCCCTTCGCGCAGCGCGATAATGAAAGCCTGAAGCATTTATGACAGTTTCCTATCGATCTTGAAAAATGTGATATTGAAAATGATTTTCAATTTCAACTTCAAGGATATGCTGAGGGCCGAGCGAGCGTCAATCCGTCGCGTCACAGTGGCGTGTGATTGCGGTCACATGGGGAAATTGGCGGCTTGAACTGCGCCTGGTCGCAGGGAAGGGCGACGGAAACTCCGCCGGGTGCTCAGAGCCTTTTCAGAAACGCATTCGCCTCGGCTAGCTGCGGGAACAGTTTCTCCTCCGCCTGGAACTCTGCTGAGTGCACGCAGCGCCGGCTTCCGCGCAGCCGCACGGGATGCTTCAGATGCAGCATTTCGTGATACACGATGTATTCCACGGCATAGCCCGGAACGGCGAGCTGGTCAAATACTCGGCTGATGACGATGGCGTTGTGTGCGGGATCGTAATGGCCGAGAATGCGGCGCGTGCGGGTGCGGCTCCAGCTCATTCTCGGACGCGCCAGCAGTCCGTAGAAGAATCGTGCGTTTAACTTCTCAAAGACTGCGTCCAGATCGTAGAAATGTCCCCGCGCCGAAAGCAACTGCTTGCGTCCACGCATCTGCCGCACCAGGTGCGTCTTGCGTACGATTTCGTGACTCGCCAGATATTTTCGATAACGGGCCGCCTGCCCGCGATCGATCGGCCGACGGTACATCTTGGCTAGCAGGATGTGAGCGATGGCCCGCAGCACGGCGTCTGGAGCGCCTTCGAGCAGGTCGGAGAGCCGCACCAGCAGTTTGCCCTGGCGCAGGCGAATCGTGTTATTAACGTTGGCGAAAGCGAAAAACTCAATTCTCAGTTCAGGGATGGGCGCAGACGGACGCAGTTCGCGATGACTTTCCTGGAATATTTCGAGCAGGCCTTCACGCACGGTAGAGTTAGGTTAGCACGCCTTATTCCGGTTTGCCGCTGTTCTTCGCCGCGGCATTCAGCTTCTTGTGCTTCGCCGCATCTTCCAGATCAACCTGCAGTTTGCGATGATCCTCGGCTGACGTATCGACGGTATCGAGGGCATTGGTCAGCACGAATTCGTATTGCGCGGCTTCTTCCGTCTTTACATCGGCCGAGTCCTTGAGCGCCCGCAGCTTGGCCTGAAATTCGGTGTCAGCCTCGACAACGGCCTTCAGCGGCTTGCGGATATCGTCCTTGCGGCCAATGTATGTGTCGATGTTGTCGTTGAGTTCGTCGTAGATGCGAAGAAAGGCATCCAGAAAATCGTGGGTCTGCTGTGGACGGTCTTTCGTCTTGGGATCGCTCCGCATCGTCTCCAGTTTAGTCAGGCGATCGCGCGCGAAGCTGACGTAAAGGGCGAGGCGCTTCTGGGGCTCCCAACTGGCGTCCCGCACCTGGTCAATTTCCGACTGGGTCAGCGGATCGCGGCGACGTTGGGCCCATCCCACGCTGGTGGCGAACATCAAGAGTCCCACGCCAGTTGACATGCGCAACCACAAAGGAAAAATCATTGCTTCTTACCTTCCTTGCTCTTTACTCTTCGCGTTTCTTACCTTTCGGAAACATGGCGAGCAGCAGGTCGTCGCGAACGCGCTGCAACCGGTCGATTGCATTCTGCACAGCTACTTGTTCGTCACGGGATACAACATGCTTCAGGTCATTCAGTTTCCGTGTCATCTTCCGCACCGCGATCTCGGTTTGCTTCTGGTGCTTGTGTGATTGAATCGAATAGTCGCGGGCGAGTTCCGAGAAAGCGACGACGTCCGTTAGGGACACCTGCGCCTTCTCGCTGTCGAATGCGGTATAGAGCTTGTCGGCATCATCCAATTGCCGCTCCGCAATCTGCAGGCAAAGCTGCGGACGGTCTCCAACGCTGGTGGAGGAGAGGCGAGCCTTCAACTCATCCAGCGTTTGTTCCTTCGCAGCCATCGGCGAAGCGACGAATGCCGCCAGCAACGCCGCAATCGCCGCGCCTCGCAGTAACCGCAAACTCCCGATCCCGAACATCGTTCGTCCCCGCGCGTTCACTTCGTCGGTTCTTGTTTCTTCGGCTCTTACTTCTCCGGCTCTTACTTTTTTGGTTCAATGGCAATCAGCCGGTGCTTGGCTTGCCACTCCTGATCAGGATACTTCCCGTTGGCCGTGTTAAGGAAGAGGTGATAGTTGGCGGCGGCTTGCTTGTTATCCCGCAGGTGGTCGTAGGCGGAAGCGCGCAGGAAATAAGTGATGGCAACTTCGGGCAAAAGTTTTGCGCGCGCATCGAGCGCCTTGATGACCAGTGGATAATTCTTATTTTCGCTGGCTGCGAAAGCCAGGTCGCCGTAAGCTTCACCAAGTTCGGGCTTCAGTTTCACCGCAGCCAGAAACTCTTGCTGTGCATCCGAGAATTTCTTCTCGCGGAGTAACGCCTGGCCGAAGCTTCGATGCAGTTCCGCATCATTGGCGTGACCCACCAACAGCGCCCGATAAGCAGCCTCCGCCTGCGCGTTCTTGCCCGCCGAGAAATAGATATCCGCCAAGTCTCGCTGCACAGAAGCGTCTGCCGGAGCCAACTTCAAGGCTGCCTCGAGTTCAGTCGCGGCCGCCTCGTTCTTGCTCTCGGCCGCCAGCACTCGGCCCAGCTGAATATGAGCCGCGGCATTTCCGGGCTGGGCGGCGACCAGCTTGCGTAGATATTCTTCCTCTTCAACGAAGCGGTGCCCGCGCATGTAAATGTTGGCCAGACCGGTCAGAGCGTCGGACTTTGGATCGAGCGCGAGAGCCTGCTTGTACTCAGTCTCCGCATCCGAGAACTTGTTTTCCTTCTCCAGCAAAAGTCCCACAGCCAGGTGAGGCTCCGGATCCTCCGGCCGCAACGCGGAGGCCTGGCGATACGCCGCAATCGCCTCCTCGGGCTTTGCTTTTTCGAGCACTCGAGCCAAAGAGAGCCACGCCCGACCCTGTCCCTCGGCCACGTGGCTGGTTGGTTTGAGCTGAGTTGCGTCACGCAGAAACTTTTCCGCATCCGGCTGATCGGTTTTTGCCAGCTGCAATCCCAGGTTCAAGTTTGACTCGAAGACGTCCGGCTTCGCTTCCACCGATTTGCGATACGCGGCGATCGACTCGTCAACTTTTCCAACGGCGTTCTCCAGATATCCGAGATCAAACCAGGCCACGTAGTTGCTGGGATCATGATCCACCACTTTCCGCAACAGAGGCTCAGCGGCGGCATAGTCCCGCTTCTGGATCGCGTCTTCTGCCTGGGTAAGCTCCGGCGGCTGTGAGCCCTGCTCCACAACCCTGGTGCGGCGGATCGTACGGCTCGAGTTCGGCCCCGTTTTTTCGTGGATGGTTTGAGTCGAAGAAGTCGAGCCGGGAGGAGTTGCAGAAGAGTCCGTCGGTGGAGTTCCCGACGGCTGCGCGGCTTGTGCGGACGCGGGCGCGGCAGGCTCTGCACTCTGGGCGAATGCTTGTGCGCGGGTGCCGACGGCTGCGCTGGCAGCCGCCAATACCACGGCGGCTAATTTCCTACTCGCGCCCATAAGAACGGGAAGCTCCATTTCCGTTCAGCATACGCGCCAAATATTTTCCGGTATAGGAGCCGCTCAGTTTGGCGATGGCCTCCGGAGTTCCTGCGCCCACCACCTTGCCGCCGCGATTCCCGCCCTCGGGGCCAAGGTCGACCACCCAGTCCGCCGTCTTGATCACTTCCAGATTGTGTTCGATTACCACGATCGATCCCCCTGCATCGATCAGACGGCGAAACGCGGACAAAAGTTTGCTCACATCGTCAAAATGCAGCCCCGTGGTGGGCTCGTCGAAAATATAAAGCAAGCGGCGCCTTCTGCGGCTTTCCGGACCCGCCGCCAGGCTGCTCTCGGCCGGTTGCAGATGCGCGGCCAACTTCATGCGCTGCGCTTCGCCGCCGGAAAGCGTCGTCGCGGACTGGCCCAGCCGCAGGTATCCCAGGCCCACTTCTTCCAGGGTACGCAGCTTTTCCGTGATTTTCGGAACTTCGGCAAACACTCGTCAGCGCTTCTTTCACCGTAAGCTGCAGCACTTCGTGGATGTTCCGCCCGCGGTAGCGCGCCTCCAACACCTGCTGCTTGTATCGCGTGCCTTTGCACTCTTCGCAAATCAGTTCCACGTCCGCGAGAAATTGCATTTCTACGGTAACCGTGCCATCGCCCTGGCAGGCCTCGCAACGCCCGCCGGGAATGTTGAACGAAAAATGCCCGGCGGTGAAGCCGCGCTTCTTCGATTCCGGCAGGGAAGCGAAAAGATTGCGGATGGCGTCGAAGGCTTTGATATAAGTCACGGGATTCGAGCGCGGAGTTCGCCCGATCGGCGACTGATCTACTAGCACTACTTCATCCACGAATTGATCGCCTTCCACGCTCTCCCACGTCGCAGCCGATTTTCCGGAAGATGATCCAGATGATGATCCGGAAGATGCAGAGCCAGAGGGCGTGTAGCCATCACCCTGCTTCTTGGCCTCCGCCAGCGCCTGATAAAGCACCTGATGCAGCAGCGTAGATTTGCCCGATCCGGATACGCCGGTGATAGCCACAATCATCCCGAGAGGAATGTTGACGTCCACCCCCTTGAGGTTGTTCGCCCTCGCGCCGCGAATCTTGATCTGCTGTACTCCCGGCTTGCGCCGCGCCACGGGCAACTGAATGCGCAAGTCTCCGGAAAGATAGCGCCCGGTGAGCGACGCGGGGTTCCGCTTGATCTCATCGTACGTTCCCTCGGCAATCAACTGCCCACCATTCTCACCCGCGCCCGGACCAAGATCGAGGATGCGGTCACAAGCCGCCATCACCTCGGGATCATGTTCCACCACCAGAATCGTATTTCCCAGATCGCGGAGGTCGTGCAGAATCTTGATCAGCCGGTGCGTGTCGCGCGTATGCAACCCAATCGACGGCTCGTCCAACACATAAAGCGTGCCCACCAGCCGCGAACCCAGCGAAGTTGCCAGCTGAATCCGCTGCGCTTCACCACCGGAGAGGGTCGACGAGAGCCGGTCCAGAGTTAAATATTCCAACCCAACATCGTTGAGAAATCGCACCCGCTCGCGAATTTCCTGCAGCAGCTTGTCCGCGATGTCCGCTTCCTGCGCGCTTAGCTCGACCTTCGCGAAAAAACGCCCAGCCTCTTCCACCGTCATCGCGCAGATCTGGCAAATGTTCATGCCCTGAATCTTTACTTGCCGCGCCTCCATTCGCAATCGGCTGCCGTTGCAGGCCGAGCACAGCGAATATCCGCGATAGCGGCTGAGAAAAACCCGCACGTGCAATTTGTATTTCTTGCGCTCGAGAAGGTGGAAAAATCCGCGCACTCCCAGATAACGCCCCTCGCCATCGAGCACGAGTTGTTTCTGCTCCTCATCCAGCTCCGCCCACGGCACATCCAGCGGGATGCCGGCCTGCTTGGCGTAACGCTTCAGATCGGTCAGGAACGGACGATACTTCGGTTTGGTCCAGGGTTCGATCGCGCCCTCAGCCAAAGTTTTGGATTTGTCGGGGATGACCCGCTCGAGATCGAAGTCGATGGTGTTGCCGAACCCCTGGCAGCGCGGGCACGCTCCATAAGGATTGTTGAAAGAGAAAAGCCTCGGCTCCGGCTCTTCGTAACGGAGGTTGCAGTTCTTGCATTCAAAGCGGTGCGAAAAGCGCAACTGCCTTGCTGGTTCATCGTTCTGCGGCGGAATTTCAAAGATTACTTCACCCGACTCGCGGTAGGCAGTTTCGATTGCATCCACCACGCGGGTGCGGCCCTCAGGAGAAACTGTCAGACGATCGACCAGAACAAAAACCGGCGCGCCGAAGTCGATATCGAGCAGCGATTCCGGAGTCGAGAATTCGAATACCTGGCCGTGCTGAAACAGCCGGTTGAATCCGGCCTTCCGCAAATCGAAGAGGCGCGTTTTGAGCGCTTCCGTGAGTTGTGCGCTTTCGGCCGGCTGTGCTTTCTTCTTCGACTTTGCGACGCGTGGCTTGCTGCCGTCTTCCGCCGTCTGCGTCGCGGGCCGCTGCAAGGGAAACAGAACCTGCAGGCGCGTGTCCGGGTCGAGCGCCAGGATCGTGTCGGCCACTTCGTCAACCGTGTCCTTCTTCACTTCACGGCCGCAGTTCGCGCAATACGTTCGGCCTACACGGGCGAACAGCAAGCGCAAGTAGTCGTAAATCTCGGTCGCCGTCGCGACGGTTGATCGCGGATTGCGGGTGGTATTCTTCTGCCGGATGGCGACCGCCGGGGCGATGCCGTCAATCGAGTCCGCGTCCGGCTTCTCGATGCGCTCCAGAAATTGCCGCGCGTAGGCCGAGAGCGACTCCACGTAGCGCCGCTGCCCTTCGGCGTAAATCGTATCGAACGCCAGCGACGACTTGCCGGATCCGGACACGCCGGTAACCACCGTCAAGGTATTGTGCGGAACCTCAAAATCAATGTTCTTGAGGTTGTGGACGCGGGCCCCACGTACAACAATGCTCTGCGTGGAAATGCTTTCCGTGGACGTAGACATCGGGTAAAGTCCGGCAGCAGCCGCGCTGTCCGGGCCGAATGCTCCCAGAGGCTTCCGCGAGGCCTGCCGAACTTTCTATTATAAAGCAGGGGAAGGGATGGCCGCTCCGGCCCTAGAGACCGTAGCTTGCCAGCGTCTCTACCAAGGCATTCTGAAGGATCGAGAGAAAGACGTTGCAAGCAACGTCTCAAGAAGCTATCAAGATATTGGGTTATCGAGAGGCGTCTTCGTCGTTCTCCCGGTCGCGGCGCTTCCCGTAACGAATGGCGAAGCCGAACCCGAGAAGCATTATGCCGACGGGCGGCGTGAGCATGACCAAGATGGCGCGATTGATAGCGCGTTGAGCGTCCTTGGGCGTGGCCTTCGCGGTGGCATTGCACATGGCGCAGCCCTGCGCAAACGCCGGCGCCGTGTAAAGCGCAACAGCTAGCGTCAACAGAGCCAGACGAGATTTAGCGGCAACTGTCATGGACTGCGCTACTGCACTCCCAGCCTCAGTATCCGTCCCGCATCGGGGAAGAAAAAGAAATACATGATGACGAAGCAGGCCGTCACTGAAATCACCAGCAGCCAGCGCATCAAAGCCTTTTCAAATTTCAAGTGCATGAAGTAGCCGATGATCAGCGCCGACTTGATCACCGAGAGCAGCAGCAGAACTTCCAGCATGCGCACCGGCTGGAATACCTGGCGGTAGGCGAGCACCACCTCGATCGCCGTAAGAACCAACAGTGCTCCCCACACCCAGAAATACTGTCCCTTGCTGTCGTCATGCGTTGCGGCATCGTGCGTCATATTTTTCCTCAGCGATGAGCTAGCTTCTTCAGACCCTGGTCGACATCAAGTAAACCAGCGGGAAGATAAACATCCACACCAGATCCACGAAGTGCCAGTAGAGTCCGGATACTTCCACATCGTGTGCGTCGTAGTCTTTCGGCTTTAAGAACAAAATTATGGACGCGACGATCAAGCAGATCAGCAGCGCGTGAATTCCGTAGTGGAAGATATTGTTCGACGGAATCAGAAAATATCCTGCCACATAAATCACTCCCAGAATCGGCAGGAACCACTTTCGCAAAGCGATCACGCCCAGGTAAATCACACCGATGGTCACGTGCAGCATATGCATCGCCGTGAGACCAAAGAAAGTAGCAGGGAACTGCGGCGTGCTGGCCGAAACCTTGGCGAACTCCCCTTCCGATCCCGCAATCTTCGGAAACCCCGGCAGCGTGAGGCCTTCGCTGATCAGCTTGCTCCATTCCATGCCATGCAGCACGATGAATGCTGTGCCGAAAAACATGGTGGCCAGCAGCCAGTTGCGGGTCCAACTGCGGTCGCCGCGCTGCGCCGCGAACACGCCCAGCACCATGGTCAGCGAACTGGAAAGCAAGCACGCCGTCATGACCGTGGCGTTGATGATGCTGTCTTTGCCAAACGGCGTGGGCCACGCCGTGTAGATGCGGTTATAGCTGAATGCAACCAGCAGGGCGCCGAACGTCAGCGAGTCCGAAGCCAGAAACAGCCACATCCCCACTTTTTTCGAATAAGCCCCGAATAGCGGAGCCTCAAATTCTCCGGACACTCCATGCTGCATAGAATCATGCTGCACCGAACCATGCTGAAGCGTGGCGTCAGCCATTCCTCGAGTTCCCCTTTCGCTATCTCGCAAATCCCAACAGCGCAAAAACGTAAATCCACAGCACCGCCATGAAGTGCCAGTACCAGGCCGTAATATCAACCACGATGCGCCGCGATTCCACGGGCCGGTGCAACAACGCCGTGGTGCTAGCCCAAAGCAGAGCAATAATTCCGCCGGCCAGATGCACCGCGTGAGTCGCGGTCAGCAGAAAAACAAACGAACTGCTGGGGTTTGTATTGACGAAGAATCCACGCAGATGCAGCTCTCTCCACGCCATCCCCTGGCCGATGAGAAAACCAAAGCCAAGAATTGCCGTCACGCCCAGCCACGGAAACTTACTTTCCGCGCCGAGCGAAACTCCCGGAATCGACTTCACCGGCGCCAGTGCTACCTGTCGCGTCAGTCTGCGGCGCGCAAACTCGATCGTCACGCTACTCGCCAGCAGCAAAATGGTATTGATGCCGAGCAACCGCCAAGGCAGATCCGTCCCGCCCCAATCGTGGACGTACGCCTTCGAAGCTTCGTCATAAGTAGGCAGTCCCTGACGCACGATATATGCGCTGGTCAGCGAAACGAACACCATGGTCACCGTCGCGACGCCGCAAATCAGGCCCAATCGCGCCCGCCGCAACCGCGCCCCATAATTCGGCCCGCTGTCGCCGCCACGCCCGTCATCGCCCCCGCCCGGCGGCTTGGGCGTAGATGTAGATCCGCCCCGGCCGGTCTGGCCGTCGCGGATCGCGTCGATGGGAGCGTAGGTAGCCATAGCGCTCGTGCGTGTCAGTGCGTGGAAACTGTCGCTGGATCCGTCTGCATCACGTAGTCTTTCGCCGCTCCCGGAACGCCATATTCATACGGCCCGTTATGCACGACCGGCGTCACGCCGCCGAAATTGTCGTGCGGAGGCGGGGTTGCCGTCGTCCACTCCAACGTGGTCGCTTCCCACGGATTGTCGCTGGCCTTCGGTCCTTTGAACATGCTCCAGAAAAGATTGATCACAAAAATGAACTGCGCCGCGATCGTGATAATCGCCGCGAACGTCATAAACCGATGCAGCGGCATCAGCGTAGCCAGATATTTAACTTCACGGTAATCCGAATAACGCCGCGTGCCGCCCGCCATTCCCAGATAGTGCATGGGCATGAAAATCGCGTAGGTTCCGGCCAGCGTGATGAAGAAGTGGACTCTGACCCCAGGTTTCATTCATCATCCGCCCGAACATCTTCGGGAACCAGTAATAGGTTGCCGCGAACATGCCAAAGATCGCGGCCACGCCCATGATCAGGTGGAAGTGTCCGACCACAAAATAAGTATCGTGCAATTGAATATCGAGCACCGGCTGCGCCAGGAATGGTCCGCTCAACCCGCCCGAAACGAAGAGTGAAACGAAACCGATGGCATACAGCATCGGCGTCTGAAACCGGATGCGGCCTTTCCACATCGTGCCCAGCCAGTTAAACGTCTTGATCGCCGAAGGCACGCCGATGCACATGGTCAGCAGCGAGAAGGCGAATGCCGAATAGGGGCTCATGCCGCTCATGAACATGTGATGGCCCCACACCATGAAGCCGAAAAATCCGATCGACAACATGGCATAGACCATGGCCCGGTAACCGAAAATCGGCTTGCGCGAAAACGTGGAGAGAATCTGCGACGCCACGCCCATGCCTGGAAGAATCGCGATGTAAACCTCGGGATGCCCGAAGAACCAGAACAGATGCTGCCACAACAGCGGCGAACCGCCCTTGTGTCCCATGATCTGTCCGCTCACCACGACGAGGGGAACATAAAAGCTGGTGCCCAGGTTGCGATCCATCAGCAGAAGAATTCCCGCCGACAGCAGTACGCCAAACGCCAGCAGCCCGAGAATTGCGGTGATGAACCATGACCACACGGTCAGCGGCATCCGCATCAAAGTCATGCCCTTGGCGCGCAGGTCCAGCGTGGTGGTGATGAAATTCAGCGCTCCCATCAGCGACGCCACGCAGAAGATGGCGATGCTGGTAATCCACAGATCAGCGCCCAGCCCTTCACCCGGCCCCGCTGACTGCACGGCGCTGAGCGGCGGATACCCCGTCCAGCCGTGCAGCGGCGCTCCACCCTGCACAAAAAATGCCGCGATAATCACCACGAAAGCCACGAACGTGGTCCAGAACGAAAGCATGTTCAGCACCGGAAAAGCCATATCCGGCGCGCCGATCTGGATGGGAAGAAAGTAGTTGCCGAATCCACCCTGCGGCGCGGTCGTCAGTACAAAAAACACCATGATGGTGCCGTGCATGGTGAGCAGCGTCAGGTAGGTCTCGGGCTGGATGACGCCGAAAATCGGGAGGTTAACGCTCGGCCAAAGCAAGTGGATGCGCATCAGCAGCGAAAGAAACATCCCCACAAACACCGCCGTGAGCGCGAGAAAAAAATACTGAATGCCGATGACCTTGTGATCGACGCTGAAAATATATTTCCGAATGAAACCCTGAGGAGCGTGCGCGTGCGGGTTCTCCATTGCGACCATTACTGTTTCTCCGCCTCCCGTGCTGCCAGCCACTTGTCAAAATCTTCCTGGCTGACGACGTGTACCACGCCATGCATCTTGTAATGTCCCAGGCCGCAAAGTTCGGCGCAGGCAATTTCATACTCGCCGATCACCGTCGGCTTCAAATGCATATGAATGTTGAGCCCCGGAACCGCATCCTGCTTGAAGCGCAGCGAGGGCACAAAGAAACTGTGAATCACATCCACCGCCCGCAGGCTCACGTCGATTTCGCGGTTCACGGGCAGATACATCGTTCCGGTCACCACATCATCTTTCGCGGCAGGGTCGGATGTGTTCAGTCCAACCGCGGCTTCACCGCCCGCCGAAGGATCCATCAGCTTCACGCTGGTCGCGCCGTATTTTCCGTCCGGCCCGGGATAGCGGAAATACCAGGCAAACTGCATTCCTGTAACTTCCACCTTCACGGCGTCTGCAGCCGGAGGATCAAAGCGCTGGCTCGCCCACACACTGCTCCCCATCAGATTCAATCCGATGAACAAAATCGCGGTGAGGGCAGTCCAGACCAGCTCGAGTGTGCTGTTGCCGTGCGAATACTCAGACGGTGGCGCGGAGGCGCGCTCGCGATACTTCCAGACGATGTAGCCCAATCCCAGCTGCGCCGCGAGGAAAACGATGCCCATCAGCACGAACGTGAGGGCGAATTGACCGTCGATAAATCCCGCCGCCTCGGCTGCGCCCACCGGCAGCCACCAGGTTTTAGCGACGAAGAAATAGGTGCTGACCAAAGTGATCAGCCAGATCACAACCAACAACGCAAGGCCCATCCCCAGCCCTCCCGAATACCAAGCCCGAATACCAAGAAAGACGCGAAAGGATTTCCCGACGGCGATTGCTGCGCCCACAGCGCGAGCAACAGTCGGCGGCGAGTGTAACACAGCCACGCGCGAGGAAAGCAAGAGAGTTTCAGAGAAAGAACCGCAGAAAGAAACAGAGCTGTGGAAAAATCGCCGAGGGATGTGGCGAGTGTGCGAGATCGTGCGTGCAGTAACGTGGAACAGTGGCGCTTCAGCGCCGCGTAATGCATTCGGAAATAAATGGGCTTCAGCCCTTGTGAACCGTCAGCAACTCCTACTCGCTCCCCTTCGCTTGCACCTGCGCCTGGGGGCCTTGCGGCTTGGCCGTTGCGACTCGTGTCCCGGCCTTCGTTGTAGTCTTTGAACTTACCTGCTTTGAGCCTTGCTGCTTCGATTCCGCCTGCGCTCCCGCGCTTTGCTGCTGCGCTTTCTTCTTCTTGTTGAAATCCTTCACCACCCGCGCCACGTAAGCCCGCGTCTCGTGATACGGAGGAACTCCGCCGTACTGTTCCACCCGCAGCGGCCCCGCATTGTAGGCCGCCAGCGCTTTCACCAAATCAAAGTTATAACGCTCCAGCAGTTCCCGCAGATAGCGCGTCCCACCCTCCACATTCGCCTGCGGATCGAATGCATCCGGCACTCCCAGCTTCGAAGCCGTATCGGGCATCAACTGCATCAATCCCTGCGCTCCCTTGGGAGAAACCGCTCGCACATTGAATCCGCTCTCCGCCTTGATCACGCTGCTCACCAGGTCCGGATCCAAACGATAGCGCCCGCTAGCCGCATTCACTACTTCATCGAGATCGAGTTGCGGCCCGGGTGCCCCATTTCTCGCGTCTTTTGCAAGAAGTGGGGAATTCAAATCCGAAGCGCGCCCCTGCGAAGCCTGAGGCCCGAAGTCCGACGCCAGGTTTCCCGCCTCTTCAAAATGTTCAATCTCCGCCGTCGGCACGTCCACATAACTCGACCCGTCCGCGGTCACATAAAGCCGCGTCACATCCCCGATCACTTCCCGCCGCTCATGCCGGATGGAAAATCCATTCCGCAGCACCGCCATCTCCGCCGCCCAGCAGGGGAGTGAAAACACAATTCCCATCGCTATGAGAACAAACCGCCAGCGCCATGAGGCGAAAGATGTCATTCCGTTTCTGTTTAAAGAAAAACCTGTTACTCTCGAATTCCACTGGCCGAAGGCTGATCGGCCGAAGCCTGAAGCCCGACAGCCGAAGCCCTCGCTACCGTCCCGTCCAGCGCCCACTCCACCGCCCCAGCCACGCCGCACGCATCGTTCCCGCGCGTCACCTTCCACCCGCGCCCCAGCAGCTCCTTAGATGCATTCCCCATGATAACCGGATACCCGGCGAACTCAAGCATCTCAATATCGTTGTAGTTATCTCCGATGGCCATGACCTCTTCGCGCCCAAATCCGCGATTTCGCGCCCACCGCTCGAGCGCGTGCCCCTTCGAGCAGCCCCCGTGCAGCACATCGATCATCGACAAATCGCGCTCCGGATATTCCGTCCGCAGCACCGTGATTTCTCCGTCCAGCCCGCAATCCTCGATCCCGCGCCGCACTTCCATCATCCGCGCCACGGTCCCGCAAAACATCGCCTGCACCGGATCCGTCACCAGCGAATTCTCGATCGGCACCACGAACTCGATGTACTCCATATTTTTTTCCAGCCATCGCCGGATGCTCGCGCCCAGCTCATCCATGCGTTCCAGCACGATCGCGCCCTTCGTTTCCTGATCAAACGTAAGAACGGTGTGTCCGCGAAACTCTTGCATCGCCTGGCATAGCCGCCGGCAGGTTTCCGCCGGCATCATGTCGCGATGAAACGTCTCTCCGCCCAGCGACCGCGTCACCGCCCCATTCGAGCTGATCAGCCACAAATCAAATCCCAGTTGCTTCGCAATCGGCAACGCAAACGCGTGCCGCCGCCCGGTCACCAGCACAATCTCGATCCCCGCCGCATGCGCCCTCCGCAGCCCGGCCAGGTCGCCTTCAGAAATCTGAAATTGGGGATTGAGCAGCGTGCCGTCAATATCGGTCGCCAGCAGCCGGATAGAACCCGGCTTCGGCGAAGCGGGGCTTCGGGCTTCGGCGTTCGGGCTTCGGCCAATCACTCCAGAGTTTTCCACTGCTCATTGTGACATATGTCACAGCGGGCCGGAGCGCCAACGAAATACCTTGCCTGCCGAGGACAATCCAATGAGTGGGACCTATAAAGATCTTGAGGTTTGGCAAGCTGCCATGAAAATGGTATTTGACGTCTACCGCGACACGGCCACCTTTCCCAAACAAGAGATGTTTGGCCTGACAAGTCAACTGCGCCGCGCTGCCGTGTCAGTAGCCAGCAACATCGCCGACGGCAAGGGACGATTCTCCGATCGAGAACTCAGCCAATTCCTTTCCGTGGCTCGCGGCTCGGTCTTCGAAATCGAGACTCAACTGGCGATTGCTGAGGAGTTAGGCTTTTTGTCGAAACTTCAAAGCAAGCAACTTCTAAGCAGATGCGCAGAAGTCGGCCGCCTCCTTAACGGTCTTATCAAAGTTGTGAGAAAGCCAGCGGCTTAGAGCACTGCCGAAGCCCGAAGCCTGAAAGCCGAAGCCGGTGGTCGGCCGAAGCTTGGCTGGCCGAAGCCCGATAGCCGAAGCCCGAAGCCCGCCCGCCCCATGCTATATTTCGCTCTCCATGGGACTCTTCTTCCACTGGTGGGGATTCATGCTCCAGGCCGCGGCCATCATCCACTTCATCCGCCGCCGTCCCGAAATCTACTGGCTGTTCATCATCCTCATCGGCGGATGGCTCGGGGCCCTCGTCTACATCGCCGTTGAGGTTATCCCCGACGCCGGCCTGCTGCGCACCGAATTCCAGGTTTTTCCCCGCCGCCGCCGCATCCGCGAACTCGAGCGCGCCATCCACGACAATCCTTCCGCCGGAAACTACGAAGAACTCGGCCTGCTCTATCTCGACGACGGAGATCCCCAGCCGCGCCCGCGCCGCCTTCGACAAAGCCATCTCTTCCCGCACCGACCATCCCGACCCCTTCTACCGCCGTGCCATCGCCGAAGTCGAGCTGGGAGATTTCGCTGCCGCCGTTCCCGATCTCGAGCGTGTCGTGGCCGCCGAGTCCGACTACGATTTCCACCGCGCCGAAGGCCTGCTCGCTCACGCCTACGCCCACACTGGACAACCGGACAAAGCCGCGAAGCTTTTTCAGCAGGCCACGCAAACCTCCACCATCTCCGAGACCTACTACAACTACGCGCTCTTCCTGCAATCGCAGGGACGCAACGCCGAAGCCCGCGAGTGGACGCAAAAAATTCTCGACAAGCGGCGCTCCATGCCCGGCTATCTCCGCCGCCGCGAGCGTCCCTGGTTCCGCAAAGCCCACGCTCTCCTGTTTCGTCTACGTGTGTGACGGCAAATGGATTCAGCAACCATCCATGTGGCGACGGGCGCCCCGCCCGCCCAAGCTCGGGCGAAGCCCGGCGCCCCCGGTCAACTAAGCCGAAGTCCAATAAGCCGAAGCCCGTTTGCTGAAGCCCGAAGCCCATTGCGTTCACACCCGCGAAACATCCAAGACGAAACCTTTACAATCCTGGGACCCTTCTATGACACCCACTGAAACACGGCGCCATATTCTGCACTCACGTTGACTTCGAAGTCCCTGCCTCGATCGCTAACGTCATTCACGAAAACTGAATTCACGAAAACTGGAGTGCAGATTTTATGAGTAACGAGAAACCCTCCTCTTCGCTGCTGACGCAGGAAACGACTCAGCCTTCAACCTCAACGCAAGCCAACGCTTCCACTCGCACCAGCTCCAATCGCCGTTCCTTTCTGAAGCGCACCATCATCGCCGGTGCTGCAGCCACTGCCGGAGCCGGCATCCTGGCGCGCGGCGTTCCCGCCTTCGCGCAGACGCCCGAGGCTTCCTCCATCACTTCGGGAGACATCGCCCTCCTGCGGTTCGCCGCCGCGGCCGAGCTCATCGAAGCCGACCTGTGGCAGCAATACGCCGAGCTGGGTGGTCTTACTCCAGGCCAGCTTCCCGTGGAAACTGCCCCGTTCAAACCCATGAACACCTATCAGGCAGCCTTCATGAACCTTGACTCCGACGGCCCGCAGTACATCACCAGCAACTCCATCGACGAAACCAGCCACGCTCAGTTTCTAAATGCTTTTCTGCTTTCGGTCGGCGCCGAGCCGGTGGATTTCGATGCCTTCCGAACTCTGCCGAGCAGTCAGGCAAAGGGCGCTCAACAAATCGGACGGCTCACCAACATCATGAACCTCACCGTCGACACCAGTTGGTTTACCCGTTATCGCAGCGCCCAGAATCCCGACCTCGGCGCCACTTTCCCGCAAGCCATCGACCTGGTGAACGTGCCCGCCATTCCCCGAAACAACGATGATTTCGGCCCTAAAGACCACGTCCAGGCGATTGCCAACACGGCGGCCTTTCACTTCGGAATGATCGAGCAAACCGGCACCAGCCTCTACGCAGTCCTGGCCCAGAAGGCCACCAATGCGGATGTCCTGAAAATTCTGCTCAGCATTGGCGGAGACGAAATCATGCACTTCCTGGAGTGGGTAGATTTTTCCGGCAATGGCGTGCAACCGCCAGTCGCCCCGCTCACCGATCCCACCAACGGCCTAACCTTCCCGAACTTTGACGTTACCGTGAACCCATCCCTGCAAACCAACCTGATCTTCGGCGTCCCCACCGAATTCATCAGCCCGAATCTGCCTCTCTGTTCCATCATTCGGCCCACGAATCCCAAAGGATTCGCCATCGGTGTGGTGAATGCCCTGACAAATTCAGGACATTTCATCGGCCAATCGCCAGCATTCCTGAAGGCCTTCACCCTGATCGCAAAGCAAGCGGACGCCGCGAAGCGCGCTTTCTAGACGGGGTGCCCGGTCGCGTGAGAAGTGATCTTCGGGGGAGGATTTTTTTCACGCGGCGCGCCAGGGCGGGTGCCGCACCGCCAACCAGCGGTCACAGCACCCGCATCCTGGGAGGACGTAGAAATCTGCCGCTTTGATTTTGAACAGCACGACTCAGCGCTCTTTGTAGTTGATAAGTCAATCAGTCGAAGTCAAAACAGGAGGATCCAATGTTTGAAGGACTGTTCCAACCCATGCACATGCTCGTAGTGTTCGGAATCGCATTGCTCATCTTCGGCCCCAAGAAACTTCCCGAACTCGGCAAAGGCCTCGGAGAAAGCATCCGCGGCTTCAAGTCCGCAATGTCGGCAAAAGACGAAATCAAACCCGAGATCAAAGACGAGCCGAAGCCCACGGTTTCCCCGAACATCACACCCCAAAGCTGAGCGTCGACAAATGTTTCGCCGAAGCCCGACAGCCGGAGCCCGAAAGCCGCGCCCGAAGCCCAAAAGCCGAAGCCCGAAATGTTAATCTGTCACCACGCATGTCCCGCCTTACGCACCTCGAATGCACTCGTTGCGGCCACCATTTCCCCGCCACTCGCCCGCAAACCGTCTGCCCCAACGACGGCGGCATCCTCTACGCCCGCTACGATCTCCCGACCATCAAACGCAATTTTTCCGCCGCCAATCTCGCCGGACGCGCCCCCACCATGTGGCGTTACGACGCCATCCTTCCCGAAGCTGACCCCGTCACGCTCGGCGAAGGTTTCACTCCCATGCTCGCCAGCCGCGAGTATCCCAACGTCTTCATCAAAGACGAAGGCCTCAACCCGACCGGCTCGTTCAAAGCCCGCGGCCTCAGCGCCTGCGTCACCATGGCCCGCCACTTCGGCCTGAAGAAACTAGCCATCCCCTCCGCCGGAAACGCCGCCGGAGCCCTCGCCGCCTACGCCGCCGCCGCCGGCCTCGAAGCCCACATCTTCATGCCCAAAGACGTGCCCATGGCCAATCGCATCGAGTGCGACTATTACGGCGCTCACGTCACGCTGGTCGACGGCCTCATCAGCGATTGCGCCGCCAAGGTCGCCGACCTGAAAAAAGACACGCGAAAGTGGGAAGAAGAACACTGGTTCGAACCTACACGATCTCAGGCAGCGGCGAAAATATGTGGCTTTCGGCGGACGCGTTTCAGTTCGTGTGGAAGAAAATGTCGGGCGATGTGACGCTGACCGCGGATATCAGTTTTCTGACAAAGACTGGCAACGAGCATAAGAAAGCGGCCTTGATGCTGCGGCAGAGCCTCGATGCGGACTCGGTCTACGCCGATGTTGCTCTGCACGCGAGCGGACTGACGTCTCTGCAGTTTCGCGACGAGAAAGGCGCGATCACATATCAGATTCAGTCGAAGCTGTCGGCACCCAAGCGGCTGCGGATGGCCAAGCGAGGCGATTATGTTTACATGTCGCTGGGCAGCGGAAACGATCTTGAACCGTCCGGCGGATGGCTGCGCATCCCGCTGCAGGGAGAGTTCTACGTCGGGTTGGGCGTCTGTTCGCATGATAAAGACGTCGTCGAGCAGGCAGTCTTCTCGAATGTGGAACTCACTCAGCCCAAAGCCACGACGGCGCAACCGGTTCTGTACAGCACGCTCGAAACGATCTCGACAAATCCTGCCGACCGGAGCGTTGTCTATATCGCGAAGGGACGGTTCGAGGCTCCGAACTGGATGCGCGATGGCAGCGCATTTCTCTTCAATCGCGATGGGCACATTGAACGTCTTGCAGTGGGAGGCGACAAGACGGCGGTGATCGATACCGGCTTTGCAAACCGCTGCAATAACGATCATGGCATCTCGCCAGACGCGACGGAGCTCGCTATCAGTGACAACTCCCAGGGCGACAAGGAGTCCCAGGTTTATATCGTGCCAATTGGCGGAGGTGCGCCGCGAAAGATCACGCAGAAGTCTCCTTCGTATTGGCATGGCTGGTCGCCCGATGGAAAGACGCTGGCATTTGTCGGGCAGCGCGACGGAGATTTCGATATCTACGCGATTCCTGCGGCGGGTGGAGAAGAAAAGCGGCTCACCACGGCGAAGGGGCTGGATGATGGTCCGGAATATTCTCCGGATGGAAATTACATTTATTTCAATTCGGAGCGCACCGGGCACATGCAGATCTGGCGCATGAAGGGCGACGGTAGCGAGCAGGAGCAAGTGTTCTCCGACGATCTGAACAACTGGTTCCCGCATATTTCTCCGGATGGGCAGTGGATGGTGTTTCTCACGTATGAGGCCGATGTGAAGGGGCATCCAGAGGGCAAGAATGTAATGCTGCGGCTGATGTCGCTCGATCCTAAAATGACGGACAAGAAGATTACCGTGCTGGCGAAATTGTTTGGTGGACAGGGCACGATCAATGTGCCGTCGTGGTCACCAGATAGCAAGAGGCTGGCATTTGTGAGCTACATGATGGTGCCGGGGGAGGATTAGCCGCGCAATAAGCAACAGTAACTCCAATTCTTCGAAGTGAACTTCTATCGATGTCATCCTGAGTCCGGCGGGAGCCGGGCGAGGGACCCTATGAAGGATGATACCGAGTGCTTCCTCCTCGCAGATTTCATCAACCGTTAACTTGTTTTTCATTCCTCCGGAAACTCACTCTGCTATCTCTTTAACATGCCCACAGACCGAGCGCACGGCGTCCCGACGCAGGCAGAAGTGTTGTCGCGCATGGCCGAATTTCCTCCGTTACACGGACTCGCTGGAAAACTTTTTCCAGTGGCGAAAGTTCGCGATCTCTATCGCCGTGTGCGCCAGTCTCCAACCGGTTTTCAGCTGGAGAATCTTCTCGCTCAGATGCGCGTGGAGTTGCGCGTGGACGTCGCTGACACCGCGCGTATCCCCGCCACAGGCCCCGTGGTAGTGGTTGCTAACCACCCTTTCGGCATGCTCGATGGCGCAGTCCTCGCCGTTCTTCTCACCCGCGTGCGTCCCGACGTCAAAGTGATAACGAACTTTCTGCTGGGTGACGTACCCGAACTGCAGCAGTACTGCATTTTCGTGGACCCTTTCCGCACCGAGCGTTCCGCGGAGTCGAACCGTCGCGCTCTTCGCGAAGCGGTTGCGTGGGTCAAAGGCGGAGGCATGCTGGCCATTTTCCCCGCCGGCGAAGTTTCGCATCTGCAGTTTCCCGCCGCGCAAATCGTCGACCCGGAATGGAGCAAAACTGCCGTGCGGCTGATTCGCCGCACCGGAGCGTCCGCGTTGCCCGGTGTACTTCTGCGGCCACAACAGCATCGGCTTTCAGCTCATGGGCCTGGTTCATCCCCGGTTGCGTACGGGATTTCTACTGCCGGAATTCCTGCAGCAGGAAGGCAAGCCCGTGGACGTACGCGTCGGCAGCGAGATTCCTGCCGATGCGATTGCCCGCATCGGCGATGATCGAGAAGCCACCGACTACCTGCGCTGGCGCACTTACCTTCTAGGGCGTCGCACCAAACCCGAAACTTCCTGGCCTGGCCTACGACGCGGCCACCGGTGAGCTGCACCCGTTCCAGGAGGTCATGTTCCGGCGGCGCAAGCACGGCATTGACCAGGCGGTGCTGGACGTGCCGGTGGGGCTGTTCTGCTTCGAGCTGCTGTACGCCGACGGCCAGGACCTGACCATGCTGCCCTACCAACAGCGGCGCGCGGCCCTGGCCGATGCGATCACCGTCTCGGACCGGCTGCGGCTCACCACCGCGACCGGGGTCAGCACCCCGGAGGCGCTGGACGCGGCGTTCGAGCAGGCGGTCACCGACGGCTGCGAGGGCCTGGTGTGCAAGTCGGTCAAGCCGGACGCGATCTACCAGGCCGGCGCCCGCGGCTGGCTGTGGATCAAGCTCAAGCGGGACTACCGGACCGAACTATCCCGACCGTCGACCTGGTCGTCGTCGGCGCGTTCGCCGGGCGGGGCCGCCGCGCCGGGGTCTACGGCGCGCTGCTGCTGGCCGCCTACGACCCGGCCGCCGACCTGTTCCGCACCGTGACCAAGTGCGGCACCGGGTTCTCCGACGCCGACCTGGCCGCGCTGCCCGGCCGACTGGCGCCGCTGGCCGCCGAGCACCGGCCCGCCCGGGTCGACGCCCGCGCCGAACCCGACGTGTGGTTCGAGCCCGGGCTCGTCCTGGAGATCCTGTCCGCCGAGCTCACCCTGTCCCCGAACTACACCGCCGCCTGGGGACAGATCAAGCCCGACGCCGGCCTGGCCATGCGCTTCCCCCGGTTCACCGGCCGGTGCCGCGACGACAAGGCGCCGGAAGACGCGACCAGCACGCAGGAGCTCGTCGACCTCTACCGCACCGCACGGAAACAGCCGGCGCCCTAGCCGGCAGCGGTTACGGGCTGGGTGTCACTATTCGGTGCCACGGGCCCGGGTGCACTTGGGCCCGGTGCCACGACGCCGGTGTCACGGGCTGGGTGTCGCGCGCCTGGAGCGGTTCGCCGCAGGCCTCGCACACCACCTGGGCTATCATCCGGTGCCCGCAGTGGTGCTCCAGGACCAGCGGCGGCCCGTTGTATTCGCCGGCCAGGTACTTATCGCCCCAGCGCATCAGCATGACGATGACGGGATACAGGTCGCGGCCCGCGGCGGTCAGGTGGTAGTCGAAGCGGGCCGGATGCTGGCGGTACTGCCGCCGCTCGAGGATCCCGGCGCCGACCAGGGTGCGCAGCCGGGCCGCGAGCGTGTCCCGCGGCGCCCCGGTGCGGCGCACCATCTCGTCGAACGTGCGGTTGCCGAGGAAGACCTCGCGCACGGCGAGCAGCGCCCACTTCTCGCCCACGATATCCAGGGTGCGGGCCACGGAGCAGGGCCGCGGCTCGGCAGAGACACTCACCACAATGCGTAGCTTACCTCGTCAGTTGGATTTCTGGACTCACTGGCCGCGACGGGATATGGTGAGTGGGTCCAGATTTCGGACTTACCTAGGAGGACGGCCGGTGAGCTCCACTGCCCCCGTACCGGCTCCGCCACTGGCGGCGCGCACGCCCGATGGCCGCCGGGTCACCGCCGTAATTGGCGTGCTCTCGCTGGCCGTGTTCATGTCCAGCCTGGACCTGTTCATTGTCAACCTGGCCTTCCCGGCCATCGGCCGGCAGTACCCGGGCACCAGCCTGAGCTCGCTGTCCTGGGTGCTCAACGCCTACACGATCGTGTTCGCGGCGGGTGCTGGTGCCGGCCGGCCGGTGGGCCGACTGGATCGGGCGGCGCCGGTTCTTCGTGGCTGGGCTGGCCGCGTTCAGCGTCGGGTCGCTGCTGTGCGGGCTGGCGCCCGGCGTGGCCGCGCTGATCGCGGCCCGGGTCGTCCAGGCGGCCGGCGCCGGGGCGATGGTCCCCGCGTCGCTGTCGCTGCTGCTCGCGGCCGTTCCGCCGTCGGCCCGGCCGAAGGCCCTGGGCACCTGGTCGGCGCTGGGCGCGCTGGGCGCGGCGCTCGGCCCGGTGATCGGCGGCACCCTGGTGCAGATCGACTGGCGCTGGGTGTTCTGGGTCAACCTGCCGGTCGGGGTGGCCGCCATCGTCCTGGCCGTCAAGGTGGTACCCGAGAGCAAGGACGAGCGGGCGAGCGGCCGGCCTGACCTGATCGGCGCGGGCCTGCTGGCCGCCGCCGTCGGTCTGGTCGCGCTGGCGCTGGTCAAGGCGCCAGGCCTGGGGCTGGGGTGCGGTCGGCTTCGTCGGCCTGCTCCTTGCTTCCCTGGCCTGCGGCACGATCATGGTGATGCGATCGAAGCGGCACCATCCCAAAATCTC
>CAWKNM010000010.1:0-36693 GCA_963851165.1 uncultured Acidobacteriaceae bacterium
GTGTGGGGATCGATGCTGCAAACACGCCCGGGCTGGCCTCGCCATCGTTCAGCGCGGTTCAGCAGCGCCAGCCCGCTAAATCAAAGGCGACGCTTCAGGCTGCATCGTGCCCACCCTTCGACTTCGCTCAGGGCAGGCTCTTCGAAAAAACGCGAAGGGTGGGGCACCCTCACTTTTTCGTCGTTCGCTTGCATCGAAGGCCTCGCGATGCTGCCGCCCCCCGCACGCTACAATCGCTGGTGATGCAGCACCGCGAAGAATTCCTGGAGGCTTGGGATGAGTTTTTCGGCATCGGCGGCAGATGAGCGTGTGCTGGACGTGCAGTCTACCGACGACGTGCTTAGCGTGAGTCTGCGGGACGGCCGCGTGATTACGGTACCCTGGTGTGGATCCCGTCTGCTGAATGCCACGCCTGCCCAGCGCCGGAATTGGAAGATTGCCGGCGGCGGATATGGGATTCATTGGCCCGACCTGGACGAGGACTTGAGCACCGAGGGACTGCTGCGCGGCGCGCCCGCGCCTAAGGCATCGGTTCAAGCGAAGTAAATCGCGCGGGCTGGCGTGCTCGATCCCACAAAGGTCGTGCGCACCGCCCTGCAGGACGCCGGCTCCATCGCCAGCCTGATGCTGACCACCGAAGCCCTCGTCTCCGAGATCCCCGAAGAGAAGAAGGCTCCGGCCGGCGGCGGCGGTCACGGCGGCGGCATGGGAGACATGTACTAAGACAGCGCTGTCATCCTTGAACGAAGCCGTTCTTCAGGCGTAGCGAAGGATCTCAGTCTGATCAGCTGTCTGGCGTTAGCTTCTAGTAAAGTCAAAGGCCCCGCTCTTACCGAGCGGGGCTTGGTTGCTTTCCGAAGTGACAGAGGGCGGGTGGCCTGTCCTTTCGCGCGCCTTGCGAAAGGGTGAAGAAACACGGGAAGAAACGTGGGACAGACGGAACGCTCCCGATCTCCGAAAACTACAGTAAAACAGAAACGGCCTCAAAGATTGAGGCCGTTTCATTGGTTCGCACCCCGTCAAGGTCATTTCTATTATCGCGCCCTCAGGATACTGAATCAAGACTCTTTGCGGCCAAGTGGCCCACTCACTTTTCCCTGTTCGCTTGAACCAAAGGCTGCGCTTTGTCGAGCGGGCGGCGGACAGGAGTGTCCTCCCTACGCGAGTCGTGTTGCGGAGCCGCCTGGAGGCCAGCCGACCGCTCGCGGTTTGGTGTGGAGTACGAAACTGGCAGTATATCGTGTTACGATACAAAAAGCATCTAGCGCGCCACCCGGCGCATCTCTTAGATAAGAGGTCTAAAAAGCACCGCAGATGTTGGGAACAAAGCTGGTACGCCTCATCGAAAGCCGCTCCGAATTTCTATCCCGGGGCCTGATCCAGGTAATTTGCAGTTCCGAGCGCACCTCGGATTTCCGCAAAATCCCGGAGGACGAACTGCAACTGGCCGCGGTCGAAGTCTACCGCCATCTCGGCGATTGGCTGCTGCAAAAGACCGAACACGACGTTGCCCGCCGTTTTCAGGCCATCGGCGCGCGACGCGCCTGCGAGGGAATTCGCGTCGAACAAATGGTCTGGGCCCTCATCCTTTCCCGCGATCATCTCTGGCTCTTCCTGCGCCGCGAAGCGTTTGCCGACACCATTGTTGAACTTCACAGCGAACTCGAAATGCATCAACTCCTGAGCCATTTCTTCGACCGAGCCATCTACTATGCGATTCTCGGGCACGCGGAAGCCCAAAACCAGATCAACACCAAGAGCAACCTGACTCGGGCCCGGGAATTTGCCATTGCCATAGGGTTGATGTCCCCCACCAAAACCCTGGAAAGCTAGGGGGCCGACGCGGGTGGCCCACCTTTCGCGGTTTTCGAAAGGTGCGGATCGATGCTGCAAACAGCGCAGGAACCGCCAAATGATTCCCGCAAAACAAAAACGGCCTCAAAAGATTGAGGCCGTTTCGTTGGTTCGCACCCCGTCAAGGTCATTCCTACTATCGCGCCCTCCGGATACCGAATCAAGACTTTTTCAAGGTAGAACCGTGCCCCATGCCGAACAATTTGCGAAAGTCCACGAAGGCACGGCCGTAAACCCCACCGGAACAGGCCCTTAGCTGTACATACAAAAGCGCCAGCACAAAATGTTCCTGCAGGAACACTTCTCCACTTTGCACCCGGGTGGCCCACACAGCGCGGATTTCAAACCCCGAATCTTTCCGCGGCACGGGCTCGGGCTTTGGCTGCTTCTTCTTCTCGATTCTTTGGCGGCGCGGTGGTTTCCAGGGAATGCAGGAGGCGCATGGAGACGTTGGCTACTTCGCCGACGGCAACCAGAAACGCCTCTTCGTTTCCCTTTGACGGTTTATTGAAGCCGGTGATCTTTCGGACGAACTGCAGGGACGCCGCGCGAATTTCTTCGTCGGTGACTGGCGGATCGAAGTTGAAAAGGGTTTTAATATTCCGGCACATGTTTTTGACTCCAGCTCTCAGCTATCAGCTTTCAGCTCTTTGCGCTGCCCTGACCGGGACGAGTCCGCGAGTTCGGGCAGGCTTTTATTCTAATCAAAATCGCGACGTTTCTCAGGCTGTGCGCTCGGGATCGATGGTTTGGTCCAGATAAATCCACAGCACGCGGGCAAACAGCGTGAGCCACGGAGCGAGCGGCAGGAACAATACGCAGGCCCAGGCGATATCTTTCACGATCGACCAGGACGTAACGCTCCACAAAAGCGCCGCGATCACGGCGATGGTCGCCAGCGCCAATCCGTAGCTGACGTACATGGCTCCCAGAAAATATCCGGGCTCACGTTCAAACTTCAGATCGCAAACTTCGCAGCGCTCGAACATTTTTGGAAACCCGCGGAAGATGGAGCCGCGAAAGATTTTGCCCACACGGCAGCGCGGACAGCGCTGCCGCAGGATGCCCATCAAGGCCGAGGGTTTCAGGTTGCTTTCCATCAGCGTCTGCGACATTTGCCTGCCAGTGTAATCCACAAATGATTCCTGGCCTTCACTCGGCAGCTCACGTTTCTCGGATCACAATAGAAGCTAGAACCGAGGCCATCTTCTCGACCCCGTCGACCTTAAGCCCGCGGCGGTGTTCGGCGGCAATCGACCCGGAAGTCGCGCCCCTGGATCACCAATCCACGCGTCACCAGCGTGAGCCTAAGAGCAAAAGTATGCACATCGCTGTGCAATTCATGGTTCCTCATGCATTTTTTCTCTTGACACTTCAGAAAATCGGGGTATGTTAATTGCGCGGCCGGAAAACGCTTTACCCCCCTAGGAACTGCCGGCTGGCTCGAAAGCCGTTTCCCCAAAAACAGCTAAAAGACAGAGCTTCTTTGTTCGCGGAGAAGACTCACCTTGTTGTTCGTCGTTGTTCGTCCAAAAACGATTTGTCCAAAACCCAGGAATCTACATGGAGGAGAAGTAAATATGCGCAAGTTCAGTGCAACACTCTGTACCGTGACCCTATTGTTCGCCTCAGCCTCGCTGGCCGTGGCGCAGGATGCCGCAACCATCCGCGCGATTTTCGCGTCGGCACCAAAAACACCAACCACGGTCGCCGGGGTAGAGATTTTTGCCGGCCCGCCCAAGGGCTTCGACCCACTCACTGCGAGCGGCACAGACCTCGCCAGGTACGGCCTGCCGCAGCGGCCCGATCAAACTGCCCAGCCTGAGCGCTATTCGATGTGGGTAAGGGCAATGTCAGCGCTCAAAACCCGCGCGGATGGAGTTCGCCCGACGGGCCGGTTCCATGGCCCGGCCAAGCTGCTTCCTACGACGCCCTCGGCGCAGACGGTCAGCAACGTTCCTACCACCATTGGTTCCAGTAACTGGAGCGGCATTGTCAACACCAACAAGCTGACAAGGTGGAGCAACACCACGTCGTTCGATGAAATTGTGTCGTATTGGCCCGTGCCGGTCGCCATCCCGCCGTTCGGAGCTTGCGCGCTGTCTGGGATCAACCCGCCATTCCTAATGTCGCAGTGGAACGGCATTGACGGCTTCGGCAGCGGTGACGTGGTGCAGGGCGGTAGCGAAGGCTACTCTTATTGCAGCGGCACCAGCCCCGGCCCCAGCGGATATATCGGTTGGGTGGAGTGGTACCCGAGCTATGCCGAGCTCGAGATCACCTGCGGTGGTAGTGCCTGCCCGGTAGGTCCTGGTGACGTAATGTACGCGGTCACCTATGCCACCGCCGGCACCGCGACTCAACATGTGTTCCTGGAAGACACGACCCAACAGTGGTCTGGCACTTTCTCGCTTGCCTACGTCACAGGCCCGGGCGTCATCGGAAACAGCGAGGAGCAGGTCATCGAGCGTCCTTGCTGCAATGGCAGCAACTATTACGCCCTGAACAACTATAACTATGGGTGGTTCTCCGAAACCTTCGGCTTTGACGGCCATGGCACGGAGTTCTATGCCGGGAGCCAAGCCACGACCACGTACAACGTGCAGATGTACAACGATGCTGGGACCCAGGTCATTTCGGAAGTTCTGTTACAGGGTAGTGCCGGAAACGCCGGCAAATTCACCCTGTTCTTCTCGGATGAAGGCTGCGCCTACACCGGCGGCTGCGCGCCGTAAGCAGACTGGCTATTGTTCATGCTGTAGCTTGTCTCAAACTCCAGGCCCGCCCGAAAGGGTGGGCCTTTTTTTGAGCGTGGAACGGTAGCGCTGACGGGAAGTAATCGAAACTTGAGGATAGGCAAGCTGACTCTGTGCCGAGGCACTTCATTTTCTAGGCGCAAACGAAAAGGCCACGACTCGGGTCGTGGCCTTTTGGATCTGCGCTTGTCAGCGCAATCTGCGGCTGAAGTTTTGAAGCGTGGTTAGTGCCGTCCGCCGCCTGGTCCGCCGCGGCCACGGTCGCGTCCGCCACCGCCGCCGTTGCGTCCTCCACGGCCGCCGCGGCCACGTCCACCGCCGCCGCCGGGACGGCCGCCACGACCGCGATCTCCGCCACCACCGTGGGGACGGTCGCCATGCGGACGGTCGCTGGGAATGCCGCCGACGTGCGGCGCGCCTTCGCGGTTGAAGTTGGGCTCGCCGCTGTCCGGCTCATCCGGAAAATCGCCGCCGCCCTCGATCACTACCGTGCCAGTCGGCGCGGCTTCGCCCTGCACCGCAGCGACTCCAGCTTCCGGCAGCGGTGCGCCGCCCATCTTGGCGCGCTGCTCTTTCAGAATCGCTTTGCGCGATAGCCGGATGCGGTTGCCTTCGACGGCCAGTACTTTCACCAGCACCTGGTCGCCTTCTTTCAGCTCGTCACGAACGTCGGCAATGCGATGCTCGGCGACTTCGCTGATGTGCAGCAGGCCGTCGGTTCCGGGGATGATTTCGACGAACGCGCCGAAATCCGCAAGGCGAGTGACTTTGCCGAGATAGGTCTTCCCTACTTCCGCGGTCGCAGTCAGGTCGCCGATAATCTGCAATGCCTTCGCTGCCGAAGCTTCGTCGCTCGAGGCAACTTTCACCAGGCCGGAATCTTCCACATCGATCTTCACTCCGGTCTGTTCGACGATGCTGCGAATCATTTTGCCGCCCGGGCCGATCAGGTCGCGAATCTTATCGACCGGGATCTGCACCGTGTAGAAGCGCGGAGCGAACTGCGAAATCTTTTCGCGCTCCTTCGAAATGACTTCTTCCATCTTGCCCAGGATGAACAACCGACCGCGCTGCGCCTGTGCCAGCGCTTCGCGCATGATCTGCGAAGTGATGCCGGCGACTTTGATATCCATTTGCAGAGCGGTGATGCCATCTTTCGTGCCGGCGACTTTGAAATCCATGTCGCCGTAGTGATCTTCCGCGCCCGCGATGTCGGTGAGGATGGCGTACTGCTCGCCTTCTTTCACGAGTCCCATCGCGACTCCGGCTACGGGAGCTTTCAGCGGAACGCCCGCATCCATCAGCGAGAGTGATGCGCCGCAGATCGAGGCCATGGATGACGATCCGTTCGACTCCAGAATGTCGGAGACCACGCGCATGGCGTAAGGCCACGATTCTTCGGAAGGCAGAACGGCGGAGACTGCGCGCTCGGCGAGTGCGCCGTGGCCAATCTCGCGGCGACCTGCACCGCGCAGGAATGCGACTTCTCCGACAGAGAACGGCGGGAAGTTGTAATGCAGCATGAAGCGTTTCTTGGCTTCGCCTTCGAAGCCTTCAATGCGCTGCATGTCGTCGCTGGTGCCGAGAGTGGTGGTGACAAGGGCTTGCGTTTCACCGCGGGTGAAGATTGCCGAACCGTGGGTGCGGGGAAGCACGCCGACTTCAATCCAGATTTCGCGAATCTCGTCGAACGCGCGGGCGTCGGGACGGCGCTTCGCTTCGATTACCTGCGAGCGGAAAATATCTTCGCGCAGCTTTTCGTAATATTGTTTGAGTTTTTCCTGAGCTTTTTTGTCGTCTTCCGGGATGGGCGCCAGCAGCTGCTTCTTCAGCTCTTTGACCAGGTTGTGGCTTTCCGCCTTGGGATGCTTTTTGGTATCGAGGCGGTCGGCGAGATCCGCGCCAACACGTTTCTTGAGATCGTCGTAGTAAGGCTGGTCGAATTGCGGCGGCTCGACCGTGCGCTTGGGCTTGCCCACTTTCGCCTGCAGCTCTTTGAGCGCGGCGCAGATTTTCTTGATCTCGGTATGGCCGAACTCGATGGCGTCGACTACCGTTTCTTCTTTCACTTCCTTCGCGCCCGACTCGATCATCACGATGGCTTCGGACGTGCCGACGACCATGATGTTCAGCAGGCTTTCGCGCATTTCGTCGTACGTGGGATTCACGATGAACTGACCGTTGACGAGGCCTACGCGAACGGCGCCGATGGGGCCGAGGAACGGAATGTCGGAAAGCGTGAGCGCGGCCGATGCGCCGTTGATGCCGAGCACGTCAGGATCGTTATTGCTGTCCGCAGACAGCACGAAGGCGATTACCTGGGTTTCGCACTTGAAGCCTTCGGCGAACATGGGCCGGACGGGGCGATCAATCTGGCGACTGGTGAGCACTTCGCGCTCGCTCATGCGGCCTTCGCGCTTGATGAAGCCGCCGGGGAAACGTCCGCCGGCGTAGGTGTATTCGCGGTAATCGACGGTGAGCGGGAAAAAATCGATGCCCTCGCGGGGATCGGCATTGGCGGTGGCCGTAGCCAGGACAACGTTTTCGCCCAGCCGCACTACGGCGGCGCCATGGGCCTGCTTGGCTAGTTTTCCGGTTTCAAATGAGATGTGTTTACCGCCGGCTAGTTCAACTGTGATGCTGCTAACTTCTGGTTTCATGATTCATTCCTTTGCGGGGTGGCCACCCGAGGCGGCTGTCAGAGACGACGAAGAGACGAGCGATGCATGCAACAATTTTCGGGGTGCGAAATTACGACGCGAGATCAGACGCGAAGAGTCACACCCTCCCGTCCGTGGCCGACTGCCACGGCGAACGGAGAAGGACTGCGCTAAAAGATGCACGTGTGGAAGATTCCTCAATGCTGACCCGTCTGCAAGGTTTGACGGAGTTTTCAGAAATATCCCGAGGGGCCCGGCGGAAAAGCTCACTTATGGGAGCGGCCGCTTCCCATCCTTAGACAAAATGCATGCAGGGATGGGGCACCCGGGCAAGTGGTTACTTGCGGATGCCGAGCTTGGTGATGACGCCCTTGTAACGCTCGGAATCGTATTTCTTGAGATAGTCCAGCAAGCGACGCCGCTTGCTGACCAGCATGAGAAGGCCGCGGCGCGAGCCGTGGTCTTTCTGGTGCGTCTTGAAGTGCTCCGTCAGCTGCCCGATACGTTCGCTCAGCAACGCGATCTGTACTTCCGGACTTCCGGTATCCGTTGTGTGCGTACCGTACTGGTCAATGAGGGACTTTTTTTGCTCTCTGGCTAGCACTAACCTGGTGCACTCCTGTCTTTAATTATCTGTCTTTGTGACAGTTACAGAGTAACACGGGGAGTTGTGGAGCGTAAAGACGGCGGGAACGCGGGCTTCGGGCTTCGGCTCTCGGGCTTCAGCCGGGCGCTTACATGCTGCGGCTGTTTCTGGTGTAACAAGAATGAATAGAGGGCCGTCGAGAGAATAGTTGGAGTTGAGGCGGGTGAGCCGAAGCCTGAAGCCCGAAAGCCGAAGCCTGCTCCTAGAATGGCCGGATGAGGAGGATGGTCACCAACGCCGCGATGCAGATGCCGAGGATCAGGAGCGAGAGCTTCTCGCTCTTGCCTTCGCTCTTCAGGAGGCTCGGTTTGGCGTCCGTCGCGGCCATGATGAGGCTAGTTTGCCAAAGCTTGAGGGCTGCAACAATGGCCCGACCGTGGATGGCACAGGGGTAACGTACCTAAAGTTTCCCGGGAATGCCTTCAGCTGCGCTGCGGCGCTAGATGCCGTAGTTCACGCCTCGAAGTCCGTCTTTGTAGGCTTCGCGCGCTTCCGTGGCTTTGGTTTGCGCGTCGTGCTCGGTGAAGTGGGAGGCATCCCACTTCTCCATGGCGATCATGGAATGGTCGGGAGTGGCTAACGCTTCTTCCGCGCGAATGGCGTCAACCCATTCATCGACAGCCTTTTTGTAGGCGAGGCGTAAACGATCCAGATCCGCTGGGCTCATGATGAAAAGAGGCTACTGCCGGCCCACGGCCCGGTCAATGGAACGAGGCGAAATTCACCGAAAATTAACGGTCGATTTCCCGGGCCCGGTGCACCCGTTCCGTCTTCCTAGCGTTGCTCCACGCATGATTCCGGTGAAACCAGTTCCCGTTGAAAAGAGGTCTTCGTCGGGACCAGGCCGAGATCTGTATACAGCTCCAGCGTAAAGTGCGCCGATGTGCCGTCGGTGGAATGCACCAGCAGTTCGGCCCAGCCGTCGTGGTCGTCGTCGAATTCGTTCAGGATGGTTTGGAAGTCGAGGGTATCGCCGAGCGAAGCTCCGGGGCGGCCTTCGCGCAGGGCGCTGGACCAAGTCGTGTCGGCCGACAGCATTTCCAGGCGATCGGGCGCCTCGGATCGAGGCTGGGGTGAAGATTTCTGCGCGTCCCGCGCACCGCGCGAATCCACGGCATCCCCGGCATCCGCGCGAAACCATGCGGTCATCAGAAACGCAGCGGCGCCGTCTAGCTTCCAGCGCGCGCGAACGAACAGCCGGGGCGCGCCATCGGGCGTGAGGTGGAATGCGCGCACGTCGTAGTCGAACTGGCCCTCGCCGGCTGCCAGCCTCTTGTCGCGATGCAACCATTCGCGGCGTCGTGCGCGGACGTTCCCTGCCAGCCACGGGTCGGGATTCTGCTCCGGCACGCTGCCGTTGGCGCGCAGCGTCGCATCCAGGCGCGGCAGTTCCTGCAGCATGCGCTGGTTGAGCAGCGTCGTAATCTGGTTCTGGAAACTCGGCGACGGCTTCCAATCCGCAAGTTCGGCGACGTGCACTGAACTGGCTGCGGAAGCGGGCGCGGCAACAGGTACGGGTTGCGAAGGCGTCGGCGGCGCCGCTGATGCGGCCTCCGCTGCGGCCACGGGCACGCGCCGTACTACAAAATATTCCTCGCGCGACGCTGCGAATGCTGGCTGCTGGTTTTCCGGCACCGCGGCGAGAAATCCCAGCGCCAGCGAACATCCTGTAGGCGCCGTCACGGCACGTGCAATCGTCACCGGGACGGTCGAGTCGGCAGAAACGCTCAAGGTCCACTCGTCGCCGGGCGCGGTGTCTTTCACGCTCTCGGGCAGACGGCGCGAGGTCGCAGCATCCGTTTCCCATAGCTCTTCGAGGCCTGCCAGATGCGCGGACGCCTGCGCCGGCGCGGCAACTTTCTGCGGCGCCCGGGTCTGTAATGCGCGGGAGGCCTGTCCAAAGCGCGATTCGCTGTCGCTGGCGACCATGAAAACTACGTGGTCGGCGTCATAGCGCACCGCAATAAAGGCCGGACCGGCATTCAGGCGCGACTCCGCGGTCGCTAATTCAGGGCGCGCCTCCAGCTGCTTTTTCTGGGCCGCCTTCTTTTGATCTTCTTTCTGATCCTCGACGAACTTCTTTTTCCGCTCGTTTTCAATGTGGTCGAAGATGGTTCCTTCGGGCAGGTGCTGGCTGCGCTCCCACCGGAAGGCAGACCACATGATGAACAGATAGAGGCCTGCCCCGAGGGCCGCGTATGGCCGGTATTTGCGCCGCATGATTAAGAATTTACCGTGTTTTGCGGGGCTGGCAGAATGACTTTGGTGTCAGCCCAGAGTGGGGTATCGCGCTGAGGAAATCCCTCGCGCGAGACTTCTGGGATCAAAACCGGACAGCCGAGGCGGCTGTCTCGCCATGGCTTTGCAGTACGGCCTGGCTTCTAGCGGTGGCGCAGGCCGTAGCCGATTGCGTAGCCGGATGCGGCCATGTTTACCATGGGAGCGAGACGCTCCAGGCGGTGATGGCCAGTTTTGTGGAAGAAGTAGCTTAGGCCCGTCACTCCGGCGGTTTCGCCCGCGAAGTTAGCCACCAGGCCAGCGGTGCTGCCGCTGAAGATGCGCGCGACGGGATTCAATTCCTGACCGCCGCCTTGCAGGTTCTGGCGCGTCACTACAAAATCGCCGGCGCTGGTGAGCACGGTCCCGGCGAACAGCAGGGTGTTTTCGCGATCCCAGAAGCGGCGGTGGCTGTGCGCTTCGGGCAGAGGCTTCAGATCGATCGGTTCGACCGGACGCACCGGCTCCATGGCACTTGGGGCATCGGGTGGGGGCAGCATCGCCATCGCCAGTTGCTGCGGGGCTTGCTGCCGGACTCGTTGCTGGACTGGTTGTTGGACTTGTTGTTGACCTTGGCCAGCCGCACACAGGCCGAAAACCGCGAGTAGACTCGCCAGCCCGTACCGAATCGCTGCATTTGAGAATTTGGTCGGCATAACCTTAGTGAGGGCCCCCCATCGTCCTGCAGTACTAGTACTACCACGCAGTCCTATGCAATGAAATGGCACATAAGTGGTTCATGACAGGTTACTTCGGCGGTTACCCTCCCGTACTTTAGTGACTTTCGGAAGGTTACCGTATCAGTGTGTTACGGGCGGGTTTGACCTCAGGCTTGAGCTTGCCGGAGCAGGACGGACACTGGGCCGGTTATTTGGGGACGGGCACTCTTGCCAGCCTGCCCGAAGGGTCCTGCCGAGCTAGGCTTGGCTGGCTTTCTGCGAGTGCTGGGGAGCTGGCGGCAAAGACGGCGAGCTGCGCTCGCCGGACCCTTCGGCTTCGCTCAGGGCAGGCGGGCAAGAGTGCCCGTCCCCACATAGGCTGTCCCCCACCGTCCTGGCTTACATTTGCAAGGTAAAAATCCCTACTTTGCCGGCCGGTTTCGTTTCGGGTCGATTTTCCGATTACGCCGTCATATTGCAGGTACCCCTGGTCGATGACCGCTGCATACGGCTCCCAAGATGTCGTAAGCTAGTGTTGAGGGAAAACTGTGCGTTGTCCCCGTTGCGGGAATTCGAACCCGGAAACCAACCGCTTCTGCGGCATGTGCGGAGGGCCGCTGCGAACCGTCCCGGCGCAGCCCGCGACTCCGAAGCCGGCAGTGCCGCCGTCTGCGACTTCGCCTTCGACGCAGAAACCCGCGGTCCCGGTCTTCTCGGCGAGTGAAGCAGCGAAGCTCATCGAAAGCAAGATTGCCGAAGCGAAAGCTGCTCAGGCCAAAGCTGCTGAAACCAAGGTCGCTGAAACAAAGATTGGTGAAGCAAAGCTTGCGGAGGCAAAGCTTGCGGATGGAACGACGCCTGAAGCGGCTACCGTCGAAGACACCACCGCCGATCTGCCGATTGCCGAGTCCAGGCCTGCCGCAGTCACGCCTGCCGCCGCGGCAATTCCTCCTCCGAGGCCGGCTGCAATAAAGCCGGTGCCCGTGATTGCTGAACCGGTGAGGCCGGCGGTGTCTGCGTCGGTTGCCCGGCCCGCGAATCCGCTTTCTATTTCTCCGCCGGTCGCGCCTTCTCCGGCTGCCGCACCGCCGGAGCGGCCGGCGATTCGCGAAGATCGTCTTCGCGAAGATCGTCCTCGCGAGGATCGTCCTCGTGAAGATCGCCCCATCATTTCTGGTCCATCGTTTCTGGGATTGAACGATCCGCCGCCTGCCAGCCGCAGGGAAAAACTACCGGCCGATCCCAGCATGCAAACTTCGCAAAATCTCGACTACCTTCTCGAAGACGAAGGGCGCGGTCAGGGCAGCGGAGCGTGGAAATATGTTTTGATGCTGCTGGCGTTGGCGCTGGCCGTGGGTCTTGGATATGCGCGCTGGAGCGGGCAGGGTTTCGCGGGACTGATGACGTCGGTAAAGCATACTGGGTCATCGTCATCATCTTCTTCTGCATCGAAGCCAGCCCCGCCGTCGGCATCTGGCGGGTCAACGGCCGACGCGGCGGGCTCGCCGCCTGCCACTCCGGATGGAGCGTCACCCGCGGGCGGAGGCACGGCGACTCCGGCCGACACGCCCGCTACTGGCGCTCCGGACGCCGCGAATTCCACAACGGCGAATGCTCCGGGCACACCCGCGGCACAGCCCACCGCAACCGGCGCCCCAACCGCTGCCGCGGCCGCTCCGGGGGACGCAGCTTCGAATCCTCCTGCCACAGGATCAGCTGCGTCGGGATCAGCTGCGTCGGGATCGAATACAACCCCGGCTGCTTCGAGCCCGGCCGCTTCCGATGCCGCCGACAACAGCGATCACGCAGCGCCAGCCGAACAGGTGGCTAAGCCCGCTCCCAAACCGAAGCCTCCTGCCAAGCCTGTAGACCCCGTGGCCGAAGCGGAGAAATTTATTTATGGCCGGGGCGCCCTGCAGAACTGCGATCGCGGCATGAAGCTACTGCGGCCATCGGCGGCAAGGGGAAATCCCAAAGCGATGATCTCGCTGGGAGCGCTCTATGCTACCGGGGTTTGCGCGCCCCGCGACCTGCCTACGGCTTATCACTGGTTTGCGCTCGCTCTGCGCAAGCAACCTGACGACCAGCCGCTGCAGGACAACATGAAGAAACTCTGGGGCGATATGACGCAGCCGGAACGGCAGCTTGCGATACGATTGAGCCAGTAGCTTTAGTTCGTGTGGAGCGGGCACTCTGGGCGCGATTCCCGAGTCTCGAGTTGCGAGGACGAGCGAGATTCCTCCGCCCCTCGCGTGCGCTCGGGGGTCGGAATGACAAAGGTTTTACTCGGTACTGAGTACTCGGGACTGGTTCCAAAGTGCCCGCTCCACACAATCCATGGCGCACAATCTGGTTTCCGGAGCAATCCGAACCGGGCGGTTTGTTCGTACTTAGCGTAGAAGTGAATAAGGAAGAGACTTAGCTTTTGTCGAGTCCGGAACGACAAGGTCCTGAGGGACAAGGCGTTGCGCCCGACCTGGCGATGGTCACGGCCCTCAAGGCGGGCGACCAGAGCGCGGTGGCGCAGCTCTATGACCGTTATTCGTCCGTGGTGTATGCGGTTGCGTTGCGCGTGCTGGGCGACACCGGCGCAGCAGAAGATGTGCTGCAGGAAGTGTTCTTGCAGCTGTGGCGAAATCCTGCGGCGTTCGACGCGGCGCGCGGAACGCTGGGCTCGTGGCTGGCCGTGATCGCGCGCAACCGCGCCATCGATTTCCTGCGCAAGCGCAAGCCGGAAACCGATCTGGAAGATGTGATCGTTTCGGTGTCCCCCGATCTGGCGCGCGAAGCCGACCGTTCGCGGGCCGCGGAAAAAGTTCGCGGCGTGATCGGCGCCATGCCTCCCCCCCAGCGCAGCGCCCTCGAAATGGCATATTTTGAAGGGCTGAGCCATTCCGAGATCGCGGGCAAAACCGGCGAGCCGCTGGGCACCATCAAGACCAGAATTCGCACCGGGCTGATGACGTTGCGAAAGGCGTTCCAGACTTGAGCGTTTATAGCGTGATCGTTATGGCACGATCGTTACAGGATGATCTTTAGAGTATGACCGTTAGAGCATGAGCACACACGAACAATTCGCCGACGATCTCGCACTCTACGCGGTCGACGCGTTGACAGGCGAAGACCGCGCCGCGATGGAGACGCATCTGGCCGGGTGCTCGGAGTGCCGCGCGGAACTGGAACAGCTGCGTGGCGACGGCGCTCTGCTGGCACTTTCGACTTTGGGGCCGAAGCCTCCGCAACGGGCCCGGCAGCGACTGCTGGATGCGGTGGCGAAAGAGCCGCGCGTCCCCGTAAGGGTTACGAAGACAGAGACGCGGCGTTCGTGGTGGGGGGTTTTGGGATGGGCCGCAACCGCGGCGGTGATCGTGTTTGCGGCGTCGCTATGGAAAGAGAACGCGGCGCTGAAACAAACCCTGGCCTCGGCCAGCGCGCAGGCAACGCAGAGCGCGCGCGAACTGGACGACATTCGAAGAATCGCGGCGCCCATCATCGAGCCGGAGGCGCAGGTCGTGACCGTGGTGGCGTTGAAGGCGCAACCGCAGCCAGGAGGCAAGGCGTTCTACCTGCGCAGCCGCGGAAGCCTGGTATTTCTCGCGACGAATATGCCGCCGCTTCCGCCCAACAAGGCCTACGAGCTGTGGCTGATTCCGAAGCAGGGCGCGGCCATCGCCGCTGGCGTGTTCAAGCCGGATGCGCACGGCCGGGGGACGGTGATCAATCCTCCGTTGCCGCCCGGCGCGGAGGCGAAGACCTTCGCGATCACCGTAGAAAATGAGGCGGGCTCGCCTGTGCCCACCACTCCGGTCGTGATGATCGGTGCCGGGGAGTAGTTCGCGTGGAGCGGGCACTCTTGCCCGCTCACGAGAAGTCAAGACCAAGGTCAAAAGCAGCGGGCAAGAGTGCCCGCTCCACACGTGCATCTTAAACTTCGTCCTGCTCTTTTAGTTTCGCGATCACGCCGAAATCTTCCAGCGTGGTGGTATCGCCTTTCACTTCCCCGCTGCTGGCCAGTTCGCGCAGCAGGCGCCGCATGATTTTTCCGCTGCGGGTTTTTGGCAGCGTGTCGGTGAAGCGAATGTCATCGGGTTTCGCCAGCGCTCCGATTTCTTTCGCCACCCACTTGCGCAATTCTTCTTTCAGTTCGTTCGTGGGCTGGCGGCCGTGTTCCAGGGTCACGAATGCAGAAATAGCCTGGCCCTTCAAATCATCCGGGCGGCCGACGACCGCGGCTTCGGCCACGGCCTCGTGCGCTACCAGCGCGGATTCCACTTCCATCGTGCTCAGGCGGTGTCCGCTCACGTTGAGAACATCGTCCACGCGGCCCATGATCCAGAAGTAACCGTCTTTATCTTTGCGCGCGCCGTCTCCGGTGAAATACATTCCCGGAATCTGCGACCAGTAATTCTTGACATATCTGTCGGGGTCGCCATAGACGGTGCGCAGCATCCCGGGCCACGGACGCTTGATCACCAGAAATCCTCCCGAGCCCAGGGGTACCGACTTTCCATCCATCGTGACTACGTCCACGACAACTCCTGGAAACGGCCGCGTGGCCGAGCCGGGCTTGGTGGCAATCGCGCCGGGAATCGGGGCGATCATGATGTGCCCGGTCTCCGTCTGCCACCAGGTGTCGGTGATGGGGCAGCGGTTGCCGCCGATGGTTTCGCGATACCACATCCAGGCTTCGGGGTTGATGGGTTCGCCGACGGTGCCCAGGAGGCGGAGGCTCGACATGTCGTGTTTTGCGGGCCATTCGTTGCCCCACTTGATGAAGGTGCGGATCGCGGTGGGGGCGGTGTAGAAGATGTTTACTTTGTGGCGGGCGATGATCGACCAGAAACGGTCGGGCTCGGGAAAATTTGGCGCGCCCTCGTACATCAGGCTGGTGGCGCCGTTCTGCAGCGGTCCGTAGACGATGTAGCTGTGGCCGGTGACCCATCCGATATCGGCGGTGCACCAGTAGGTGTCTTCGTCTTTTAAATCGAAAATCCACTTCGTGGTGAGATAGGTGCCCACGGAATATCCGCCGGTGGTGTGGACCACGCCTTTCGGTTTGCCGGTGGTGCCGGAGGTGTAAAGAATGTAGAGCGGATGCTCGGCATCGAGCGGCTCGGCGGGACAAACGTCGGACGCTTTCGCCATGAGGTCGTGCCACCAGTGATCGCGGCCGGGCTGCATGTTGATGGGCGTTCCGGTGCGCTTGTAGACGACCACATTCTTCACGCTGGGACATGACTTCAGGGCTTCTTCGACGGCGGGAAACAGTTTCACTTCCGCGCCGCGACGGTACGATCCATCCTGCGTGATGACTGCGGTGGCTTGCGAGTCGTGGATGCGATCGACGAGCGCGTTGGAGGAGAAGCCTCCGAAGATGATGGTGTGGGGCGCGCCGATGCGGGCGCAGGCCAGCATGGCGATGGGCAGTTCGGGCGTCATGCCCATGTAGATGGCGACGCGGTCGCCTTTCTTCACTCCAAGCCCTTTCAGCACATTTGCAAATTTTTGTACTTCGCGATGAAGTTGCTGATAGGTGAGCACGCGAACTTCGCCGGGCTCACTCTCCCAGATGAGCGCGGCTTTGTTCTTGCGCCAGGTGGAGACGTGGCGGTCGAGGCAGTTGTAGGAAAGATTAATCTGGCCACCGACGAACCACTTGGCCCACGGGCAATTCCATTCCAGAACTTTTTCCCAGGGCTTGAACCAGTGGAGTTCTCTGGCGACGTTTGACCAGAAGGTGTCGGGACTGTCGATGGACTCCTTGTAGAGCTGCTCGTACTGGGCGAGAGTCTGAATGTGAGCGTGCTGGCTGAATTCCGCGGGCGGCTCGAACTTGCGCTGCTCTTGCAGGATGGAATCGATGTTGGTGGCCTGCATGTCGGTGGTTTTGGGATCAATGATTGCTTTATCGGGCATGATGAAACCTCAACTTGGAGGAATGGGCTTTCCCGTGCGGGAAGGCACGGGATTGCGAAGGGACATTCTACAACGGGGGCAGGCTGCCTCAGGGAATTGAGGTCCGTGGTGCCCACTCGTCGAAAACCGCGACGAGTGGGGCAGCCTCATTTGTGACGGCGCCTAAGTCGACCCCACCTGGTCACACGTCCAGGAAACGATCGCGATTTTCGGGGGAAGGCAGCATGCAGGTTTCGAAGCGACCGAAGATGCGGTAGCGGTTCCGGGCTACGACGCGGTATCCCCAGTCGCGGAGGAAGCGGGGCTTGAGTTGCAGCACGAATCCCATGATGCGCCAGAAGCCGCCGAGTTGTTTGAGGACGAAGATGGCCGCGTCGGAGCGGGCCAGCAGGTGTTCATCCGGCTGATCGGGATTAACGACCACATAAACCGTGTTGAGATCGGCGGCGTCGGCACCGTGCCGCGAGAGGATGCTTGCCGCCAGAGGACTCTGCAGCGAAGCAAAACGGAAAATCCCTGTGGGATCGCGGCGCAGGACGAACTGGTTCAGACGGTTGCAGAGTCCGCAGACGCCGTCATAGAGAAGGATGGGGTGGGTCATGGGTTCGCGCCGCTTCGAGAACTTTAGCACCTTGGATCAAAAACCCCACTTCTCGCAAAGACGAGAGAAATGGGGCATCCCGGCAAGTTGTGGGTCGCCCGCTTTGCCGCGCAGAGGGCGGGGAAAGCAGATTCCTCACCCAAAGAACGGGTTCGGAATGACAAGGGCCGGGGTGGGGCTTGTGTTTCCGACCCGTTCCGGGGTGGCGGGACTCTGGGTGGTAATTGGGACACGTACCAATGTTTCTCCGCTGGAGTTGCAAGTAAAATAGAATAAAGCGTTCCCTGGAAGTGAAGACTTGTGGAATCGAGGCTGGGGAAGGAACAGATGTCCCGGTTTCTGCATCTAAGCGGAGAGCGCCTTATTTTGCCAAGACTGCTTATTTTGCCAAGACTGCCAGAAAAGCTGAGTCTTGTTACCCTTGTGAATAGAAATCTGTGAAGAGAAATCTTGTGAAGATGAATTTTGAGGTCCCCATGAAAACTGTAAAGCTGTGTATTGCCTGTGCTGTGCTCGTAAGCGTTGCCTACGGGATGCCGCTTAACAACTCTGCCCGCTCGGTGATTCCCGGCGACCTGCAACAGCTGATCTCGGTGGACTACCGGGCGATGCGCAACTCGCCGACCGCCATGGCGCTGAAGCAGCAATTGCTGCCCGATTACCTGAAGCAGTTCGAGGGAGCGTTGAAGGGGATCGCCATTGATCCGGACAAGGATGTAGACACTCTCAGCGTCGCGTCGTTCCGCACGCCGAAGCAGGGCGTCAAGAACGTATTCCTCGCGAGCGGAGATTTCAACATGAAGGCCGTGCTCAAGAAGATGAAACTGCAGGACTACAAGCCCAAGCTCTACAAGGACGCAAAGCTCTACCCGGTGGATGGGGGCATGGTGATGACGTTTCTGGATGACAACACCATGCTGTTCGGCGAGTCTAGGGCGGTGCACATTGCGCTCGATACGAGAAATGGGGACGTGGTGAACATTGACACCAACTCCATTATGTCGGACATGATGGGGAGCGTGGATTCGTCGCCGGTGTGGAGCATCCTGGACCAGCTGGGCACGCAGAACGTGATGCGCTCGGCACTGGGCGATGCCGCCAAAGTTGCCGACTATGAGACGGTGAAGAAGCGCCTGCTGGGTTCGCGCTACACCATGGATTTCAGCAGCGGGGTCAATTTTGATCTCGACGTTGTGGCATCGGACTCGATCACGGCGGCTACGGTTTCGTCGCTGGTGAAGGCCGGCATGCTTTACAAGAAAATGAGTGCCAGTCCGATCGAGAAGGTCGCCATCGACAACACCACGATTGATTCCGACAGCTCGGATGTCAGGGTGCACTTCAAATCGAACGACCAGCAATTCCAGTCGCTGATGCATTCGGAGCTGTTCGCGGCGGTTTCGCACTAGAAGCAGTCCCGAGTTGCTAGTCCCGAGTCCCGAGTTTAAAGGTGGCGAGTAGCGAGTCCCGCGGATGCGATTGCGTCCCGGGACTCGCTATTTTTGGGCGCGTTTTGCGCGGGCCCAGCCTTCTTTTACGATCTGGCGGGAGCGGCCGACGGCGAGGGCGTCATCGGGGACATTTTCGGTGATGCAGGAGGCGGCGGCTACGTACGCGCCTTTGCCTACGCGGACGGGCGCGACCAGAGTGCTGTCGCTGCCGATGAAGACGGCGTCTTCGATCACGGTTTTGTGTTTGTGGACGCCGTCGTAGTTGCAGGTGATGGTTCCGGCGCCAATGTTCACGCCTGCGCCGATATCGGCGTCCCCGAGGTAGGTGAGGTGGTTGGCTTTTGAGCCTTTGCCGAGCTTGATTTTCTTGGTCTCGACAAAGTTGCCGACGTGCGCGGCTTCGCCGATTTCGCTGCCGGGACGCAGGTGGGAATACGGACCAATCACCGCGCCCGCCTCGATGCGCGATTCTTCGATCAGCGAGCCGGGGCGAATGGTGACTCCGTCGGCGATTTCAGAATCGCGAATCACGCTGTAGGAGCGCACGCGGCAGGCGGTACCGATTTTTGTGTTGCCTAGCAATTGCACGTAGGGCTCGATGACGGTGTCGGGCGCGATCTGGACGTCGGCATCGATCACGCTGGTTGCGGGATAGAACACCGTAACGCCTTCGGACATCAGCTGGCGGCACTTGGCGAGGCGCATCTTTTCGTCGATCTCGGCCAACTCGGCGCGGGTGTTGCCTCCGAGCACTTCGCTGGGGTTCGCGGTTTTCGTGGCCACTACTCTGCGCTTCGCCTTGCGCAGAATCTCGGCCATGTCGGTGAGGTAGTATTCGCCGTGCGCGTTTGCGGTGGAAAGCTTCGTGATGTTTTGGTAGAGATCCGGGATTGCGAAAACGTAAAAGCCGGAGTTGATTTCGTGGATTTTCTTCTGCGCGGGGCTCGCCGCTTTTTCTTCGACGACGGCGGTTACTTCAGGGCTGGCCGGGCTTTTGCGCAGAACGCGTCCGTAGCCGGTGGGATTCTCGAGATCCGCGCTCAGCAGGGTCATGGCGGCGCGCGCTTGCAGATGGAAGTCACGCAGGCGGGCGATGGTGTCCGCTGTGATCATTGGCGCATCGCCGGAGAGCACGATGACGTGGTCGTAGCCTCCAAGAGCTGGCTGCGCCACCATGAGGGCGTGGCCGGTACCGCGCTGCTCGGGTTGGAGCACAAAACGGATGCCCGTTTTCTCTGTTGCGGCGCGCACCCGATCGGCTTCGTGACCGATGATGGCGTAAACATCCCGGGCGGGCACGACTGCCGTCGCGGCGCGAATTACGTGCGCCAACAGGGGCTTTCCGCCCACTTCATGTAAGACTTTAGGGAGTTGCGATTTCAGCCGGGTGCCCTTGCCTGCGGCCATGATGGCGATGGCAATTCGGGGAGCATGCGCCGAGGGGCGAATCGGGGCCGCAGCGGCGCTTGCGGCACTGCGCTTGGATTTCTTCATTTGCCTCAATATACCTCGCTTGAGAAGCAATGGCTATTTTCAGGCAGACGAGAAAAAGCTTGAACCACGAAGGGCGCGAGGTTCACGAAGGATTTTGGTGGCTGGGCTATCGCGGGCGGCCGGCTCATTGACCCACTTCGCCTACTAGCCTAGAATCTGCTGCCTGAGTGAAATGGACACGCACAGCTTTGGGGAGAATAAATGCCGAAATATGTGATCGAACGAGATATTCCGAACGTGGGAGACGTGACGCCAGATCAGGTGGTGGCGATTTCGCAAAAATCGTGCAGCGTGCTGAACAACCTGGGTCCGCAGATTCAGTGGCTGCACAGCTATGTGACGCAAGACAAAATTTACTGCGTTTATATTGCGCCGAACGAAGAGATGGTGCGGGAACACGCGAAACAAGGCGGGTTCCCGGCGAACCGGGTTTCCGAGGTCAAGCTGGTGATTGATCCGACGTCGGCTGAGGCTTGACAATTCTCACAGGCCGATTCCGCCGTCGACGGCTAGAATCTGGCCGGTGATAAATTGTGGAGCGGTCGCGAAGAAAAGCACGGCTGCGGCGATTTCGTCGCCGCGACCGTTGCGCTGCATGGGGGTTTGTTTGGCCATGCGCCGAAAGAAGGCGGCTGCGGATTTCTCTCCCAGATCGATCATGCCGGGAGCGACGGCATTCACGGCGATCTCCGGCGCCAGGGCTTTGGCCATCACCTTGGTGAGCATGTGGAGCGCGGCTTTCGAGGAGCAGTAATGAGCGTGGGTGGGCCAGGGGCGCAAGCCTCCGAGCGAACCCATGTTGATGATTTTGGATTCTGTCTTTGTCGCGAGCGCCTTCGCCGCGTTCGTGCTTTTGTTTTTTTGGCGGGGACGGCGCATCCACGGCAGGGCTTCGCGAGATACCAGGAACGGGCCTCTGGTGTTTGAGGCGAACATTGCGTCCCACTGTTTGACGGTTAGTTCCTCGAATTCTGCGGTCTCGTAGTTGGCGGCGTTGTTGACGAGAATGTCGATGCGGCCCAGTTCGCGGCCGGCATCTTTCATCATGCTGCGAACGCTGGCTTCGTCGGTGATGTCGCAGCGCAGGGCGAACGCTCGCACGCCGAGTGTGGATAGGTTTGCGACGGTTTGCTGCGCTTCGGCGGCCGAATTCCGAAATGTGATAGCGACATCCGCGCCGGCTTGCGCCAGCGCCAGCGCGGAGGCGCGGCCCAGGCGCTTGGCTCCGCCGGTGATGAGCGCGGTCTTGCCACGAAGAGGTTGTGGGTGATCGGGCATGCAGGGATTTTACATGGAGGATTCGCGGGAGCCTATTGGGGCGCTATCTGGTGGTCTGCGTAACCAGGAAGCATAGAGTGTGGCGAGCGCAAACCTGAGCGGTGGTGGAAGGTCCCTTTGAGTTCGGTGGTGGTGTTGGCTGGCATGGGGTCCCCTTCGACTTCGCTCAGGGCAGGCTCTCGCTTCGTTCGGGATGACAGAGTTTCTCAGGGTCGCATCGTGGGCGGCACTGGACTGGAAAGCTGAAAACAGAAGCGCTAGAATCTGTGGATGCCGGACGCCCGCAACGTGGTGGTTTATTCGCGGAAGGGGTGCCACCTTTGCGAGGTGGTGAAGGAAAGCCTGACAAAGCTCTCTCGCCGCGGTGGTTTCACATGGCAAGAGATCGATGTGGATTCCGACCACGAGCTGCGCCGGCAGTTCAACGACGAAGTTCCTGTGATCTTCATCGACGGCCGCAAGGCGTTTAAATACCGCATGGACGAGCAGGAGTTTCTGCGGAAGCTGGCGAGCTAGCGCGGTACTGTTTGTGAAGGACCACCTCAGAGGCTAAAGCCTCCCGGAAAAGAAATCTCTATCGCAGCGCTGAAGCGCTGCGCGACCCAAAATCGGGTTTTCTTGCCAACGAAGAAACAGTCGAGCTTCGCTCGACCGGACAGCCAAGGCCTGCCCTGAGCGAAGTCGAAGGGGCGGCTGTCCCCACATAAACACTGCGGGTTCCGATACAATCTGTCCCGGCTATGCTGCGCACCCGACTCTACGCTGACCCCAGCAATCTTTTTCTTCACGATTTGATTCTTGAGTCGTGCCGCCGTCATGCGGGCAGGACGGCGGTGGTGGATGCCTCCTGCGGGCGGCGCCTGAGCTATGAGGAATATGGCGAGTCTGTGGAACGCCTTGCCCACGGCCTGGTTGCGGCGGGGCTGAAGGCGGGAGAAGTCGCCGCGATATTTCTTCCGAACTCGTGGGAATTCTGCATTGCTTATCACGCGATCACGCTGGCGGGAGGGATTCCGACGCTACTGAATCCGACTTACCGCGAGCGCGAAGTTCGCTATCAACTGGAAAATTCCGGCGCGGTCTTCTTAATTACCGATGGGCCTAACATTGACGGGATTAATCTTGGTGGGTTGCCCAATCTGCGGCGAGCGTACACGACTCGACGATCCGCAGCGGGGGCGGAGGATTTTGCGAATCTTCTGAAAGGTGGAACCGTGGCGCTTCGCGGGCCGGATCGTTCCTCTAACGATGCGCTCGGCGCGCTGCCTTATTCCAGCGGGACCACGGGACTGCCCAAGGGGGTGATGCTCTCGCATTACAACCTGGTCGCCAATGTGTATCAACTTCTGGGACCGAATTCGGTGCATATGAAAGGCGACGATTGCATTTTGTGTTTTTTGCCGCTGTATCACATTTATGGTCTGAATGTGGTGCTGAATCCTGCATTGATCATCGGAGCGACGACTGTGCTGATGCCGCGCTTCAACGTGCAGCAACTGTTTTCTCTGCTGACCGAGGAAGGCGTCACCATGATGCCAATGGTGCCGCCGGCGATGATTGCGTTTTGCCAGGCGGCGGAAGCGGGACAGTTTCCGCGCAATCACAAGCTGGAATGGGTGAAGTGCGGGGCTGCGCCGCTGCCTCCCGAATTGCCGCGGCGTTTTACCGGGCTTACGGGCATTCCGGTTTGCCAGGGTTATGGGATGACTGAGGCATCGCCACTTACGCATGTTGGCTATCTCGATGCTGAACTCTATCGGCCGGATTCCATCGGGCATCCGGTAGCGCTGACTGAGTGCAGGGTAGTGGTGCAGGATGAGACTGATTTTCCGTCTGGCTCAGAGACGTCGTCCGCGGCTTCTGCTGGCGAAGCATCTCCCGGTGAGCCTGGGGAACTAGTGATGCGGGGGCCGCAGTTCATGCTCGGTTATTGGAAAGAGCCGCAAGCAACGGCGGCGGTGCTTCGCGATGGGTGGTTCTGGTCGGGAGACATTGTCACGCGCGACCGGGAAGGTTTTTTTCGCGTGGTCGACCGGCGGAAAGAGATGATCAAGTACAAAGGTTTTCCGGTTGCGCCGGCGGAAGTGGAGGCGGTGGTGCTGGAGCATCCCGCGGTGCGCGAGTGCGGCGTGGTGGGGCGGGCCGACGCGGTTGCGGGAGAAGTTCCGGTAGCATTCGTCGCGCTGCGCGAGGGGTTTGTCGGATGCAAGAAGCTGGAGGAGGAACTCTGCGCTTTTGTAGCCGACCGGCTCACGCACTACAAGCAGCCGCGAGAAGTTCGCTTTGTGGATGCCGTGCCCAAGACGGCGTCGGGGAAAATTCTGCGCCGCGAGTTGCGGAAACTTTCCTGACAACACGAACCATTCCGCAACCAGAACAGGTCTTCCGCCGCTCGATTTGCGGCGATGCGGGCCTGGGTCCCGACACAGAAGTTGACATCGTTTTGACATCCTGCTGACAATTTCGCGCCTTCCAGACAGCACACTCTCAGAGCGTCTTAACAGCCGCCGATGCTTGGCGGGGCGAGTCGCGCGTAGCCCACCGCAGTTGGCGGGCAAGAGTGCCCGCCCCACACATGTCGCAGCTTGCATTCCCTACAGGAGGGTTCGTCATGAGATTGTCACTTCACCTTAAGATCTGGGTTTGCGCAGCCACGCTGGTCGCCAGCTGCGCAGTCTCCGCTCACGCCCAAGGAAAACATAGCAACAGCATCTCGGTTGTCGCTTCGACGGTTCCGGCCAATGGCGACGTGAACCCGTACGGCATTGCGCGGGTGCCGCGGAGCACCGGATCCCTGATCAAAGGCAACATTCTGATCAGCAATTTCAACAGCAGCGCGAACCTGCAAGGAACCGGGACAACCATTGTGCAGATTGCTCCCGACGGGACGAGCAGCCTGTTTGCGCAAATCGACGCTAGCATCTTGCCGGGGCCGTGCCCCGGTGGTGTGGGGTTGACCACGGCTTTGGCCGTCTTGAGTAAGGGATGGGTCATCGTGGGCAGCCTGCCGACTACGGACGGAACGGCGGCCACGGCTCAGGCTGGGTGCCTGCTGGTGCTCGACCACAACGGAAACGTGGTGGAGACGTTCTATGGTTCGCTCATCAATGGTCCGTGGGACATGGCGGCGTGGGACGGAGGAAGCAGCGCAGATTTGTTCGTCAGCAATGTATTGAACGGAACGGTGGCCGCCGGAGGGAAGGTTGTGCATGCCGGGAATGTGGTGCGGCTGACGCTTAGCATTGTGAATGGAGCTGTGCCCTCCCTGGATTCGATCACGGTGATTGCGTCGGGCTTCCCCGAGCGCACCGATCCGGCGGCGCTGGTGATCGGGCCGACCGGCCTGGGCCTGGACGCCAACGCGGACACGCTCTACGTGGCGGATAGTCTTAGCAATCGGGTGGCGGCGATTCCGCTTCCGCTTTACCGTGTGAGTTCGGCCGGAAACGGAGCTACGGTCACGCAGGGCGGCAGCCTCAACGACCCTCTTGGCCTGACCGTTGCGCCGGGCGGCAATATCCTGACCGTGAATGGAAACAATGGCCTGCTAGTGGAGACTACTCCCGATGGTCAGCAGATCAACGCGACGCTGCTGGACAGTAGCGGGAATCCGCCTGGAGCTGGTGCTCTGTTCGGGCTGATCGATGTGTCGGGGGTGGGCATTTACTACGTCGACGACGCCACCAACACGTTGAATCTATTTCACTAAAATTCGTCCCCCCCAAGCGCTCTCTGGACGCTCGAAACCTCAGGCTTTTCGCGATCGCGAGAAGCCTGGGGTTCGGCGTCCAGAGATCGTAACTTTCGATAGAGTAAATCGTTATTTCGCACGATCTCCGCTTGTCCCCGCACGCTGCATTTCCGTTGTGCGCCACCTTCTACTTGCGGTAGTATCTCTGCCCCATGGTGCGCATCGCCCTATTGTTCTTGCGACGGCTGTTGCTGCCGCTAGCCGTATTTCTCGGCTTCAGCCTGATGTGTGTCCTGGTGTATCGACACCTGGAAGGCGTGCGCTGGCAGGATGCGCTGTTCTGGATGATTCATCCACACGCGATTGAGGCCAGCAAAGTCCGCGACGCCACGAAATTCTTTGCCATTTTTGTGTATCTCGGCGTGTTCGCTTTCCAGATCTGGATCGCGGAACGAGTGCTGGTCACCATTTTCAACCGCCAGGGTGTGGAGGCCTGGAGAGCCATGGTCAACGACGTTAGCATCGAAAGACTGCGCGATCACTTCATTATCTGCGGGTATGGGCAAGTTGGGCGCACGGTGGTGGACCAGATTTCACGCCTGAAGATTCCGTTCGTGCTTATCGAAACCAACGAGGGCATTTGCCGCGAACTGCTGAAAGAAAAAATTCTGACTATTCAGGGCGACGCCAAAAGGCACGACATTCTGCAGGCCGCGGGCATCGAGTATGCGCGGGGGGTTTGCATCGTCATCGACAATGACGCCGACAATTTGTACATCACGGTCACGGCGAAGTCGCTCAACCCGAAGGCGCGGATCATTACGCGCGCGGGGCAGGCGCGCTATGCGCAGGCCATGCGGAATTCGGGGGCCGACGAAGTGATCATTCCGGAATACGAAGGCGGACTGATGACGGGACGAATGATTTCGAAGTATTACCCCACGGCTCACGCCAATCTGGAGTGAGAACGGGGCGCTAAAAGCGCGGATTTTTTTCAACGACTTGGCGGCACGAGTAAACTCGTGCGCTTGCCCAACCCGTTTGTGAGAGGGCCAGATGGCCCGAGCTTTATGAGAGCTAGACAGCTTTCAGCGAGGCCGTTTTCTCGCGAGCGGATGTACTTCCGAACACTTGACCGGAAGCCGCAGCCAGCCTAGAGTTCCGCCAATGTTTGAACCTTCTTTTCTCGCCTGAGAAAAGAATACCCCTGGTGGGATTCCGCTCCCACAGTGCTGTTCCGTTCGCGGCAGGCACGATACCGGAGTTTTCGCCGGGTCGTAGCTTGAGCTGAACAGCTGAGGCCCAACCCCGCGCTGCACGTCACCAAGAAAAAAGCTCGAGCTGGAAGTGTGTCTATCTTCCTGCGTTTATCCCCCTGCACGGAAGTGCACAATGCGGAGGTACAAGATGAAGTGTCGTAATAAGGTGACTACGGTTTCTCTTTGTGTCTCTCTTTTCGCGTTGGCGGCGATCAGCATCGCGCCGCTGCACGCGCAAAACGATCCCGGACCGCGCCCTGGTCCTGCGGCGGCTGGAAGTTTTTACCCAACTCTCAATTCCAATGAACAGGGCTTCTTTGGTCAGGCTCAGCTGCGTTTTCAGGAAGTGGATTCGGTTTCCGGTGGCATCGCCGGCGAAACCGGCGTCGGCCTCGGACCAACCTTCAACGGCAACAGCTGCGCGCTATGCCACGCTCAGCCGACCATTGGCGGGAGCAGCCCGGGGCTGAGCAGCCCGCAAAACCCGATTGCGAATCCACAAGTAGCGCTGGCCACGCTCGATGGCGCGACCAACACGGTTCCTTCATTCATTACCGCCGACGGGCCGGTGCGCGAAGCGCGCTTCATCAAGACTTCGACCGGCGCCCTTGACGGTGGAGTTCACGGCCTCTACACCATCACGGGGCGCTCCGACGCAGTGGGGTGCACGCTGGGGCAGCCGGACTTCGCGGACGCGCTTACTGCCAACAATGTGATTTTCCGCATCCCCACGCCGCTGTTTGGGCTGGGGTTGGTGGAAGCCACGCCCGACGCCACGCTGCAGGCTAATCTTGCGGCGACCGCTTCGGCAAGAGCGGCACTTAAGATTAAAGGCGTCTTTAACACCAGCGGCAACGACGGAACGATCACGCGTTTCGGCTGGAAAGCGCAGAACAAGTCGCTGCTGGTTTTTGCGGGAGAGGCTTACAACGTGGAGCAAGGAGTTTCCAACGAAAACTTTCCTAACGAGCGGAGCGCCGTGCCAGGGTGCGTGTTTAACGCGTCGCCAGAAGATGCCACCAACATTTTGAACCCGAACCCGAGCAGCCCCAACTTCGGGTTGACGGTGGGCACTGCGTCGGAGATGGCATCGGACGTCGTGAACTTCGCGGCGTTCATTCGCCTGTCGGCGCCCGCGACACCGGCGCCGTCGACTCCATCCACTCTGAACGGAGCAACGCTGTTTAACACCATTGGCTGCAATCTCTGTCACACGCCGAGTCTGACCACGGGTGCTTCCCCATTCACCGGCATGTCGAACGTGACCTACAATCCGTATTCCGATTTTGCGCTACATAGCATGGGAACCGGGCTGTCGGATGGCATCGACCAGGGCGGTGCGGGGCCGACGCAATTCCGGACGGCGCCGCTATGGGGGCTGGGGCAGCGGCTGTTCTTTCTTCACGATGGCCGCACGAACGATCTGATCCAGGCCATCCAATCGCATAGCAGCAGCGGATCGGAGGCGGTTGGCGTGGTCCACAAATTCAACACGCTGAAAGCGTCCCAGGTGCAGGACCTGCTGAACTTCCTACGGTCGCTGTAGGCCATGGCGGAGCAGTGGCTAGTTGCTAGTGGCTAGTGATAATCCAACCTTGCCACGGATTTCAGGGATCTTCACGGATCAGAGCATAAGCTTTGGTTTTGGCCGTGGTGATCAGTGAAAATCCGTGGCAATTTTTCTTTAATCGCCGAGTGGGTGCGGTAGATTCCGCGGCGGGTTCAATTGTGGGCGGGTGCGGATTCAATGCATACTTGGAGCTATGGGAGCCGAAGTTTTTGTACTGGCGGGGAGCCATGTTCGGTTGGAACCGCTGGAGCATGCACACATCGACGGACTGGTTGTGGCCGCGGCAGGTGACCCTGCGTTATATCAGTGGAGTCCGGTCCCGCAGGGTAAGGCTGCGGCTACCACTTATGTTCACACTGCTTTGGCATGGCGGGATGCCGGCAGCGCGACGCCGTTTGCGATTGTACGGGTGAGCGATGGTGCCGTCATTGGATCGACGCGGTTCTGGAATATCGAGCGCTGGGCGTGGCCGGCGGGGCATCCGCGGCATGGGGGAGCGTTTCCGGATGCCTGTGAGATTGGTTATACGTGGCTGGCACACTCGGCCATTCGCACTGCGGCTAACACTGAGGCAAAGCTGCTGATGCTGAGGCATGCGTTTGAAACGTGGCAGGTGTTGCGGGTGTGCTTTCATACTGATGCGCGCAACCAGCGTTCGCGCGCGGCGCTCGAACGGATTGGCGGGAAGTTCGAAGGGACGCTGCGGGCGCATCGGATGGCGGCTGATTATATTGCTCGAGACTCGATGCGATTTTCGATTGTGGCGGCGGAGTGGGGTGCGGTGAAGGAACTGCTGGAGGGGTTGCTGCGTTCAGGACGAACTGCTTCGGCTGGCGCTCCGCAGCCGTAGAGACTGAGATCCTCCGCCGCGATGAAAAACGCGGCGTTCGGGATGAGAAGGCCGACTTGCCGCGGATTCGCTGGCCGCTTTTAGAGACCGGAAGCTTCGCTTCTCACTTCGGAGTGCTGGTGTCGGCGCTACTCTTATCTGGCGCGGGCTTATCCGTCTCGGCCTTTGCTTCGATTTTCTTGGTCGAGAGGAAACTCCAGATAGTTTCGTTGGCGTTGGGGTCGGGGCTGGTTTTCCCGACTTCCTTTTCTACTTCATATTGTTCGCCGCCGGGCCAGGTGTTGCCGGCGCCTTTCACGCTGTAGGACACGACCTGTGCGCCCTGCTGGCAGCCGTCGTAGGTTTCAACTTTGGTCTCCATGCCGCCTTTTTCGTGAGGCGGGAGCTTGGATTGGGTGGGCTTTTCGGAGCAGTGACCCATCTTGGCCCACGCCTTCGCGGTGTCCTCGACAGAGATGACGGGAAGGTGAAGATTGTGCTCGGTGCCACCGCCGTAGGGGACAACCGGGTCGGACGTGCCGTTGATCATCACCACCGACAGCGGGCGCGAGGGGAGGCAGATCATGGTCTTCGGCATGGCCGCGCCCACCGGGGCGATGGCTGCGATGCGGTCGGTCATGGAGCATCCGGCTTTCATGGCCATGAGGCCGCCTTCGGACAGTCCCGTAGCGTAGATGCGCGCCTGGTCGACGGAAAATTTCAACTGCATCTGGTCGAGCATTTGATTCAGGAAGTCGACGTCATCAGCTGGTTCGGACCTGTTTTCATCGTTGCGACCCTGTCCGCCCGACTGGCCTCCACCCTGAGATCCCCCGCCACCGCTTGGATAACCACCGCCTCCTCCGCCGGGATATCCTCCGCCGCCGCCCGGATAGCCGCCACCGGCACGGCGGCCGCGTCCCGGACTTCGCATCATTGGCTGTTGCGCGGGCGGACGGACGCCCACGTTCCAGCGGCCGTGCAGCGCGCTGGGGTAAACGGCGATGATGCCGTTTTTGTCTGCCAACTCAGCGAAGCGGGTGAGGCGCTCCATGTCGTCGGTATCTTGATTCATGCCATGCAGCAGGATTACCACGGGATATTTCTGCTTGGCGTCGTAACCCCGGGGCAGGCGCACCAGGTAGGTGCGATCGACGTCGCTAACTGTTACTTTTTCCTTGGTTTCCTGGGCTCGGGCGCCCGGAGCGACAAACAACATAGCCAGGCAGGCGGCCATGGCTGAGGCGGCCCGCGTTCTCGCGCAGCGCTTGAATCTCATGGAGTCTCCCTGTAGGTGACCCGGCACAGCCCCAGGCAATACTCTACACCGCTTGGAAGCGTCACGAGGCGCCTGGGTTGGCTGAAGTTGAGTGGCAGCGAGGGTTGGATGACGGATTGGTTTGGACGTATCAGCGGAACGGTGAGGTGCGGTTTCGTGGGAACAATCCCGCCGCGGCGTGCGTATTCTCTTGTGACAGCATACAGCACGCGCCACGGCGCGGGTGGAAGGAGAATTACGATGGACGGACTCACTGGCTTGGTGGCAGTAATCATGATTTTCGGGATGCCTACGGCAGTGTTGGGAATGTACAGTTTTTACCGCGTGCGCAAGCTGCGCACCGAGGAACGGCTGGCCGCGATCAGCCGGGGAGTAAGCGTTCCCATGGAACCGGAACTTGCGGAAGCCGCGCGGTCACGGCGGTCGGGTATTTTGCTGATCGCTGCCGCGGTGGGATATACGATTACGTTTTCTTTGATTGCGCGGGTCGAACCGGATGCCTGGGTCGCGGCCGCGTTTGGGGCCATCCCTTTTACGCTGGGGCTGGGATTCTTTTTGGATTCGGCGCTGATCCGGCGGGATGCGCATCCTTCGTAGGGAGGTCGCGGGGGATGGTTGCGGGCGGGTGATGAGCCGTTAGCCAGTTGACTCCGCGAGACGGTTCGCTTCGCGGACCGTCTCGCTGCGCGCAGGATGACAATCTTTGCGGATCTGTGCCACCGCATGACAGTAACGTCACTCGCCGGCCAGGAATTTGTATTGTGCTTCCGTGAGGGGGACGACACTCAGCCTGCCCTGGCGGACCAGCGGAGATTCGGCGAAGAGCTTGTGAGCTTTGACTTCAGACAGTGTTACGGGTTTCGCGATCGACTTACCGGCTTTGATTTTCACTTGCGGATTTTTCGGGTCGGTGGCGTCGACTGAAACCACGCTGGCCGTGCCCACAGCGCTTTTTTCATCGCCCGTGTGGTAGATCACCAGGCGTTCGCCGGGCTTCATCGCACGCAGATTTTTCAAGGCCACAGGATTCGATACTCCGTCCCAGATGGTGGTTTTCTCGCGTTCCAGCTGAGTGAACGAATAGACCGACGGTTCCGTTTTCAAAAGGTAGTCCATAAAGCTCCGCGCTATCTCGATCGGCAATGTCCGATTAGACGAATCGATCAAAAACTTTAACGACAGACGACACAAGGGCCCTTGAGCACGTAATCCGAGTTTCCTTAGTTCGGCTTTTGATTCTTGTCCGGGGGCGGAGCGTCTTGCTTCGGGGGCGTGCTGGAGTCTTTGTTGGCGTTGCCGTAAATCGAATACTGACTCTGCGGGCGTTTCAGCTTGATGGTGAAATCCATCTTCGGCTTGTTGATGTCGAAGTCTTCGCCGTAGGTCTGGTATCCGGGAGCGAGGACCTGGACGCGCAACTTTCCGTAGGGGATGCCGTCAAAACTCGACTTCCCTTCCGCGTCGGTTTTCAGTTCCATGCCGCCCTTGCCTTGTTTTCCATTTCCGCCGACGGGATGCATGATGACACTGGCACTGCGAACCGGCTTTCCGTTTTCGTCTTTCAATACCTGGAAATTCAAGAGAGACGTGGGACCTTCTTCGTCCTGTTGCGCTGCTGCCAGTGGCGCGATTGCCAGAGCTGCCAGCACCACTCCCGCTGCCACGATTCCCGCCGCCCAAGTTTTCTTCATGATGAGCATTTTATGCGGGTGGGCCTGTCCTGTCATCTGGGGCGAGATTTGATTGCAATGAAGAACCCGTCGAGCTTCGCTCGACCGGACAGCCGAGAGCCTGCCCTGAGCGAAGTCGAAGGGGCGACTGTCCCTACATGAGCATCTTTGCGGGGACTGGGAGTGGAACAAACGCGGGGCCGGGGGATGATTTAGGGTCAACCCGACGCCCGCAGCCCTACCGAGATATTTTTCTCGCGCGAGCTATTTCTCCCAAATAATCTGGGCCTTCTTGTCGAGCGCGTGCTCTTTGCGGGCGGCGCGGGCGAGGTCGCCGAGGGGCACCGGAGGCGGACCGACGGGACCGAACTCCCAGAGCGGACGCTCTCCCTGGGCATAGGAGTAGTCGGAATGCTCCAGAAGATTCTGGGACTGAGCCATGTCGTGCTGATAGGCGTGCATGACGTGTTCGGCAATCTGAGTTCCGCTCGGCTGGCTGTTTAGCACGGGAGCATTCTGCGCAAAGGCTCCAGTGGTGCAAATCAGGAACATCACACACAGGGTCGTTTTCATTTTGTAAGTCCTTAGGCCCTCGCAGTTTCGATGTCCGCGAGAGGTTACCGGGAGTGACTATGGCGTGTTACCACGCCTCTACCAGGTGTAGAAGCAAACTCCATGCCAAATGCGGAGGCGGGCGGAACTCGGTTTACAGGAGGTTTATGCGGGTGAGGAGCAATTGTTTGCACACTTGTGGAAGAGTGGATTCTGGAGGTACCGGAGATGGGAAGGAGCGGCGAAGTGGAGCGATACCCCTCGCAAGTCGGAATCGGGGCACGAAGGCGAGGGTCCTTAGGGCAGCGTGAGAAACTCCTGTACAAGCCGCTGGTGGCGCGGGCTTGCAAGGGGGTCCTTCGCTTCGCTCAAGATAACAGAAAAGGGGTATTGAGAGTTCCACTACTCAGAGGCAACCGCGTCGTCTTTCTTCTTGACTCGCACCACGGTGATTTTGGCGAAGCCTTCCTCGAAGGTCGGGGCTTTTAGTTTGGCGGCCATGCGGCGCATGACGTCTTCGGGGACGACACGGTCGCGGCGCTGATGGCGCTCGATGCAGACTTCAAGAGGCACGTCGAAAAAGATGGCGTGGACTTCGTAGTTGTAGTCTTTGGCGAGTTTGATCCAGTGCTGGCGCTCCTGCGGAGTGAGGTTGGTGGCGTCAACGTAATTCATGGGACGCTTGGCGATGAGGCGCGCTTTGAGCATGGAACGCAGGTTCGAGAAAACGAGATCCTGAAAACGCTGCTCGCGCACGTCATCGAAGAGCAGCGCACGAATCATGTCGCTGGAAAGCGGAACAACGTTGTGACGCTTGAACCAGGAACTCTTGCCGGAACCGGGGAGGCCAATGGCAAGAACTACGATGCCTTTGGGAGCGCGTTGCGTGACGGTGGTGGCTGCGGGCGGCCTGGGCGACTGTGGCAAAGGAGACGCGGGGGCGACTGCGGGCTCGGCGAGTTCCGGGGAGTCATCCATTTCTGGCGGAACCGAGGGCGTGATGCCTTTGGGAGTGAAGGCCTGCGCGACGGCCTGTTCGCGGCCGCTGCCTCCGCTTCGACCGCGCCCACCGCGACGACGGCGGCCCCGGGTGCGAGGTGTGGACGCGCTGGGCGCGGGAGGGTCAATGGCGTGAGGGACCTGGTACGGAACATCGGGGGATGACGACTCGGCGGATGAGGCGTCGACAGGCGGAGCATCGGCGGGCGGAGCGGGAGACGGGCGAACGGAACGAGGGCGGGAACGGGGTCGGGATTCCGGTTGAGGTTCAGAGTCGTGGGTGGCGGCGGGAGTGGCGGATTCCCTGCTGCTTTCCTTTTGTGCGTCGGGATCGGCGGGCGGTTGTTCGGCGTCGAAATATGCGGGCTGCAGAGGCGGAGGAGCCGGCTGGTCAGACGACTCGGCAGGCTTTTTCTTGCGGCGCTGAAAACGATCGCGCATCCATTTACGCATGTCAGGCTTGTAACACAGATGCGGCGGCGGGAGCAATGGTTCGTGGTCGTGTCCTGAATTCGTAACCTGAATTCGTAACCACAGAGGACACGGGGGAACACAGGGTAGAACGAGGGGGCTACGAGCTACAGCCAGGGAGGACCTCATCCCACGATTCGGCTTCCCAGTTACAATTATGGGATGGCTGGCCAGGTTCCGGATTCCATTCGCGGGCAGAAATATATTTCACTTACTACGTTTCGCAAGAACGGGGCGGGCATGGCAACACCGGTCTGGTTCGGCGAAGAGAATGGAAAGCTTTACGTGATGACGCGGAGCGACATGGGGAAGACAAAGCGCATCCGGAATAATCCGCAGGTGAAGGTGGCGCCGTGCACGATTCGAGGGAAGGTTACTGGAGCTGAGTTCGCGGCAACCGCGCGACTGCTGCCGACGGAGGAACATGCGCGGGCGCGGCAGGCGATCAATCGCAAATACTGGTTAGCGCGGCTGCCGCTGGTCTGGGTGCGCACGGATACGTATGTGGAGTTGAGGTTTGAGTGAGCTGCAAAGTCGGCTACGGGAACCTCTGATTGGGTCTATCCGCAGGGCATGCGAAGACGACAGTTTTTTGGGGGAAGCTCCCTTTGGATTCCGAGAGTCGCGCAGACCGGTAGGGATTCTTCGCTTCGCTAAGAATGACAATTCTTATGTAGAGAGTATGACGCTGGAAAAGCGTTGGCGATTTGTCAGTGACCCCGGGCACGGGATGACGTGACTCGGAAAGCGGCTGCTGAAGAAGGTGCGGCAGCGATTTACGGCGGTTCCAATTCCCTGCTAACATAATTTGTTTGTAGTTTGGGCTCGTGCGGATTCTGAGGCTGTGGTCGTAGTTAGTACGTAATCGGCAATCATATTCAACGGAGGAACTATGGCAATCAAAGTTGGGATTAACGGATTTGGGCGAATCGGACGCAACGTTTTTCGTACGGCGCTGAAGGATCCCGGGTTGGAATTCGTGGCGGTCAACGATCTCACTGATCCTAAAACGCTGGCGCATCTGCTGAAATACGATTCGATTCTGGGCAACCTGCCAAACCACATTTCTGCCGGGCCGGACAGCATCACGGTAGACGGCAAGACGATTAAGGTGTTCAAGGAGAGAGATCCGGGGGCGCTGCCGTGGGAGTCGGTGGGGGCGCAGGTGGTGATCGAATCGACGGGACATTTCACCGATGCGAACGATGCGAAAAAACATTTGCGCGGCACCGTGAAGAAGGTGATCATTTCGGCTCCGGCGAAGAATGAAGACATTACGCTGGTCCTGGGTGTGAACCACGAGAAATATGACGGGGCGAAGCATCACATTATTTCGAACGCGTCCTGTACTACGAACTGCCTGGCGCCGGTGGCCAAGGTGCTGCAGGACGAATTCAAGATCGTCAGCGGAACCATGACGACGATTCATTCCTACACCAACGATCAGGTAATTCTGGATTTTCCGCACAAGGATTTGCGGCGGGCTCGGGCGGCGGCGATTAATATGATTCCCACGTCCACCGGCGCGGCTAAGGCGTTGAAGCTGGTAATTCCGGAGTTGGCTGGAAAGCTGGACGGGTTTGCCATGCGCGTGCCTACGCCGAACGTTTCGGTGGTCGATCTGGTCGTTTGGGTAGAGAAAAAAACGACCAAAGAAGAAGTAAATGCGGCACTGAAGAAGGCGTCGGAGTCGGGACCGCTGAAGGGGTATCTGGGTTTCGAGGAGCACGAACTGGTGTCGTCGGATTTCAAGGGCGACTCGCGGTCGTCAATTGTGGATGCGCCCATGACCCTTGTGGTCGGGGGCAACTGCGTAAAGGTGATTGCCTGGTATGACAATGAATGGGGATATTCCTGCCGCGTGCGGGATTTGATTCACTACGTCGCGGGTAAGGGCCTTTAAACATTCGCGGATCCATCCTAACGTCGCAAAGTGTGCGACGTTAGGATGGGCCACCCTTTTTTAATTCTGCCTTCCAAAGGACAACCAGCCAATGTCCAAACTTTCCATTCGTGATCTTCCGCTCAGCGGGAACCGCATATTTATGCGGGTCGATTTTAATGTGCCGCTCGAAGATGGGCGGGTGATGGACGACACCCGTATTCGCGAGACGTTGCCGACCATTGAGTACGCGCTGCGGCATGGAGCCCGGCTGATTCTTGCGTCACACCTGGGACGGCCGAAGGGCAAACCTAATCCTAAGATGAGCCTGAAGCCGGTGGCGGAGCGGCTGCGTATGCTCCTCGATAAGGAGCTGGCGCGCGGTGAGAACGTGGGATTCTGCCCGGATTGCGTGGGACCAGAGGCGGAAGAAGTGGCCACGCAGCTGGAAATGGGGCAGACGCTGTTGCTGGAGAATTTGCGCTTTCACGCGGAAGAAGAAGCGAACGACGAGAAGTTTGCGAAGCAACTGGCGGCGCTTGCCCCTTACTACGTGAATGATGCGTTTGGATCGGCGCATCGGGCGCATGCCTCGACGGTTGGGATTACGAAGTTTGTGCAAAAATCCGCGGCCGGGTTGCTGATGGAGAAAGAACTCAAGTATCTGGGCAAGACGCTGGAGCATCCGGAAGAGCCGTTTGTGGCGATTCTGGGCGGGGCCAAGGTCAGCGACAAGATCGGTGTGATTCAGAACCTGATGAAAAAGGTGGATTCGCTGATTATCGGCGGAGGGATGGCGTATACGTTTCTCAAGGCGCAGGGACAGGAGATCGGCAAGTCGCTGCTGGAGGCGGACAAGGTTGGACTGGCGCGGGAGTTGCTGGACGAAGCGAAAAAAC